>NZ_CP120862.1:6017500-6446066 GCF_029581475.1 Micromonospora sp. WMMD1076 | reverse complement strand
GGCGGCGGCATCGCCATGGGCATGTACAACTACGACGAGTCGATCCGGGACTTCGCCCGCGCCTCGTTCCGGTACGGCCTGGACCGCGGGTACCCGGTCTACATGTCGACCAAGAACACCATCCTCAAGGCGTACGACGGCCGGTTCAAGGACATCTTCGCCGAGGTGTTCGAGAACGAGTTCAAGGCCGAGTTCGAGGCCGCCGGCCTCACGTACGAGCACCGGCTGATCGACGACATGGTCGCCGCCGCGCTCAAGTGGGAGGGCGGGTACGTCTGGGCCTGCAAGAACTACGACGGTGACGTGCAGTCCGACACCGTCGCGCAGGGCTTCGGCTCGCTCGGCCTGATGACCTCGGTGCTGCTCTCCCCGGACGGCCGCACCGTCGAGGCCGAGGCCGCCCACGGCACCGTCACCCGGCACTACCGGCAGTACCAGAAGGGCGAGAAGACCTCGACCAACCCGATCGCCTCGATCTACGCCTGGACCCGGGGCCTGGCCCACCGGGGCAAGCTGGACGGCACCCCGGCGGTCACCGAGTTCGCCGACACGCTGGAGAAGGTCATCGTGGACACCGTCGAGGGTGGCCAGATGACCAAGGACCTCGCGCTGCTCATCTCGCGGGACGCCCCGTGGCTGACCACCGACGAGTTCATGAACGCGCTCGACGAGAACCTGGCGCGCAAGCTCGCCGCCTGACGTGCAAGGAAGGGCCCCTTCTTAACGCCTCGCGTTGTAGAAGGGGCCCTTTTTAACACCTGGAGCCCGCCGGGACGGCGTGACCTCGTTCGGTGCGCCCTCGTTGACAGGGTGGACGAGATGCCAGTCGCGTCCATGAAGGTGGGCCGTGGCCGCGCGCCGGCGACGCCGACCCTTCGAGGCTGCCGAGCGCAGCCAGCCGTCCCTTCCCTGCGGGGGGTCCTGTCCCGGGCCCCCCGCGCCCCATGCGCGGGCCGCGGTTGTTAAGAAGGGGCCCTTCCTCTACCGCAGGCGTTAACAGGGGGCCCTTCCTTTCATGCGGTGCGGAGCAGTTCGGCGGCTCGCTCGGGGGCGATGTCGTTGATGAACACGCCCATGCCGGACTCCGACCCGGCCAGGTACTTCAGCTTGTCCTTGGCCCGCCGGATGCTGAACAGCTGAAGGTGCAGGTGGCCCAGCTCCCGGTCGATCCGCACCGGTGCCTGGTGCCAGGCCGCGATGTACGGCATCGGCAGGTCGAACAGTCCGTCGAAGCGGCGCAGCAGGTCCAGGTAGAGCGGCCCGAAGGCGTCCCGCTCGGCGTCGTCGAGCGCCGGGATGTCCGGCACCGGCCGGTGCGGCGCCACGTGCACCTCGAACGGCCAACGGGCCGCCGCCGGGACGTACGCGGTCCAGTGCTCGTTGCTCGTCACCACCCGCTCCCCGGCGGCGCGTTCGGTGGCCAGCACGTCGGCGTAGAGGTTGCCCCCGGTGCGGTCGGCGTACCGCCGGGCGGCGGCCAGCATGGTCCGGGTGCGCGGCGTGACGAACGGGTACGCGTAGATCTGCCCGTGCGGGTGGTGCAGCGTCACCCCGATCTCCACGCCCCGGTTCTCGAACGGGAAGACCTGTTCCACACCGGGCAGCGCGCTCAGCGCGGTGGTGCGGTCGGCGAGCGCGTCCAGCACCGTCCGCACCCGGCGCGGGGAGAGCCGGGCGAACGAGGCGTTGTGGTCGTCGGTGAAGCAGACCACCTCGCACCTGCCGTGTCCGGGGCGTACCGGGGTGAACGGCGTGATCTCGGCCGGTTCGTCGGCCACCCGCTGGCTCAGCGACGGGAACCGGTTCTCGAAGACCGCCACGTCGTAGTCGGGCGCCGGGATCTCGCTGTGCCGCTCGGCCCGGGACGGGCACAGCGGGCACTGGTCGGCCGGGGGCAGGAACGTGCGGGTCTGCCGGTGTACCGCCACCGCCACCCACTCGTCGGTCAGCGGGTCGTACCGCAGCTGCGAGGCGGGCGGGGGAGGGGGCAGGTCCCGCCGGTCCGGCTGGTCGCGGACCGCGTCGTCCCGCTCGTCGAAGTAGATCAGCTCGCGGCCGTCGGCCAGCGCGATCTGCGTACGCTTCACTCCGCTCCCCTCGTCGTGGGCACCGTCACCAGCTCACCCACCCTGTCGTCGAGTACCCGTCGGGCCTCGGGTGCCAACCGGTCGTCGGTGACCAGCACGTCCGCCGCCTCCAGCGGCACGATCGACGAGATGCCGACGGTGCCCCACTTGGTGTGGTCGGCGAGCACCACCAGCCGGTCCGCCGCCGCCACCAGCGCCCGGTTCGTGTCCGCCTCCATCAGATTGGGGGTGGTGAAACCGGCCCGTTCGCTGATCCCGTGCACGCCGAGGAAGAGCAGGTCCAGGTGGAGCGCGGCGATCGCGGCCACGGCGAGCGGGCCGACGAGCGCGTCCGACGGCGTGCGGACGCCGCCGGTGAGCACCACTGTCTGGTCGGGCCGGCCACCGACGTGCAGGGCCTCCGCCACCGGCAGCGAGTTGGTGACCACAGTGAGGCCGGGCACGTCGACCAGCCGCCGGGCCAGCTCGGCGGTGGTGGTGCCGGCGGAGAGCGCGATCGCGGCGCCGGGCCGGACCAGCCCTGCGGCATGCTCGGCGATGGCGGCCTTCTCCGCCGACTGGCGGACGGACTTGGCGTGGAAGCCGGGCTCGTCGGTCGAGCCGGGACCGGCCGGTGTCGCGCCCCCGTGCACCTTCGCGAGCAGGCCCTGCTCGTGCAGCGTGTCCAGGTCGCGCCGGATGGTCATGTCGGAGACGCCAAACTCGGCCGCCAGCTCGGTGACCCGGACGCCGCCGGCACGGCGCAGTCGTTCCAGGATGGCCGTCTGCCGCTGCCGCGCCAGCATCCCCGGCTCACCTCCACGCCTCACCGACCCACGCGGGCACTCCACGCGGTCGAACGTGTTCCAACAAAGGCGAACACTACCGCGCAGCGAGGGGTGATGCGAGACCGCCGCCGTCCGGCAGGCCGGACGACGGCGGTCGAGGTGCTGGGGTGCCGGGACGCGGCCGGCGGTCAGGCGGTCACGCGGGCTGGAGGCGGGGCTCCACCCAGCCGGTCTCGGTCAGGTGCTCCATCACCTTCCCGATGGCCTCCTCGACGCTCAGATCCGAGGTGTCGACCACCAGGTCGGCGTCGGTGGGCTCCTCGTACGGGTCGTCGATGCCGGTCATCCCGGTGATCAGGCCGGCCCGGGCGCGGGCGTACAGGCCCTTGCGGTCGCGCTGCTCACACACGGCCAGCGGCGTCGCCACGTGGACCAGCAGGAAGCCCGCCCCGGCCGTCTCCGCCATCTCCCGGGCGGTGGCGCGGGCCGCCGCGTACGGCGCGATCGGGCAGCAGATGCCGACGCCCCGGTGCCGGGCGATCTCGGCGGCCACCCAGCCGATCCGGCGCACGTTGAGATCCCGGTCGGCCTTGCTGAACCCCAGCCCGGCGGAGAGTTCCCGCCGCACCACGTCACCGTCGAGCAGCGTGATCGTGCGGTCCCCCTGCTCGCGGAGCACGTCGGCCAGCCCTCGGGCGATCGTCGACTTGCCCGAGCCGGACAGGCCGGTCAGGAAGATCACCAGCCCTCGGTGCCGCCGCGGCGGGCGCGCCCGGGTCAGTTCCTTCGCCACCGCCGGCGGGGTGTGCCACTCGGGCAGCGGGAAGCCCCGGTCCAGCAGGTCGTCGATCTCGCGCGCGCTCAGCGCCAGCCGCCGGTTGCGCGGCGGGATGTCCTCGCGCCAGCGCCACTGCCCGTCCCGGTTGTCGTAGGCCAGCTCGCGGGGGACCAGCACGCGCAGACCGGCGCCGGAGAGCATGCCCTCGGTGGAGAGCAGGTGGGTGACGCCGTACGCGGCGGCGACCCGGGCCCGCAGCAGCGCGTCGCTGATCTCGTCACGCCGCCGGGCCAGCGGCACCGCCACGAGCGTCGCCGGAGGCATCCGGTCGCGGGCGGCGAACACGCTGCGCACCAGCGCCTCGGCCGGCAGGCCGCCGATCGACTCCTCGCCCACCGGGATCATCACCAGCAGGTGCGCGCCGAGCGTACGGGCCGCGTGCGCGATCTGCGCCAGCTGCGGCCGGTGCAGGGGACGGTCGGCGAACACGCCGAGCACCCGGCCCGGCGGCAGCAGCCCGCGTACCTCGTCGGGGCCGCGCCGCAGCCGCTGGAACGGCCCGTGGCCGCCGTCGCCCAGGCGGCGCACCGTGCCGCCGGCACCCACCATGCCCTCGCGGCCCGGCCAGACGTCGGTCACGTCCATCGCCGCCACCGGCGCGCCCTCGCCGTCGGTGAGCACCACCGCCCGGCGGGCCGGGTCGGCCGGGTCCAGCCCGTCGGCGAGCGCCGCCGGCACCTGGAGCGTCACCGGCACCGGCCACGGCGTGCCGTCGGCCAGCCGGCCGCGCCGGTTCAGCGAGGCCAGGTCGGCCCGGCTCATGAAACCGGTGAGCGGTGTGTACGCCCCGCTCAGCAACAACTGGAGATCGGCCAGCTCGGCGGGCCTGGGCGCGTACGACGGCGCATCCCGCAGAACGTCCTCGGGCAGCAGCCACCCGTTGCTCATCGAACCCCCAACTCACCGGCCGGCACACAGTTTCGCAGCCCACCGGCGATCGGTCGAGAGCGCCACCCGGCCTCCCGGTGATCGCCTGTTCCGGCGACCGGGCCGAGGACGAGTCGGGGTCACCGAATCCTTACCGGCGGGCCGCGGCCGGTCGATCGTGCGAACGGCTGCCCGCGCGCGCCGACCGGCCGAGCGCGCGGTCCCGTATCCGCCGGACCGCCGGCAGCCCCCTGCCGCGGCAGCGACGCGACGCGCGGATCGAGGTTCCCGCCGCAGTCGAGTCGGCCCTCACCCGGTGGCGGCTTCCCCGAGCGGTCGTCACCCCGTCACCCCGCTCCCGCCACCTAGGGGCCGCGGAGGCCGAGGATCAGGGGATCGCAGGGGTCAGGAGAGGCTCCGGCCCGGCACCGGAGTTCTACGCTGAACGGCGTGACACTGCTCGCGACCGAGTCGCTGACCAAGACGTACGGAGGCCGGGTCACCGCGTTGGCCGACCTCACCGTGTCGGTCGAGCCGGGGATCATCGGGCTGGTGGGCGCGAATGGCGCCGGCAAATCCACTCTGATCAAGATCCTGATGGGTCTGCTCCCGCCGACCAGCGGCCGGGTGCAGGTGCTCGGCCTCGACCCCACCACCGACCCCGCCGCGGTCCGCGCCCGGGTCGGCTACATGCCCGAGCACGACGCCCTCCCGCCCGACCTGTCCGCCGCCGAGCTGGTCACCCACCTGGGCCGGATCAGCGGGCTGCCGCGGACCGTCGCCCGGGAACGGGCCTCCGAGGCGCTGCGCCACGTCGGTCTGCACGAGGAGCGGCACCGGGCCGTCGGTGGCTACTCCACCGGTATGAAGCAGCGGGTCAAGCTCGCCCAGGCGCTCGTGCACGATCCCGACCTGCTGCTGCTCGACGAGCCGACGAACGGCCTCGACCCGGCCGGCCGGGACGCCATGCTCGCGCTGATCCACCGGATCGGCACCGAGTTCGGCATCTCGGTGGTGGTCTGCTCGCACCTGCTCGGCGAGGTGGAGCGGATCTGCGACACGCTCGTCGCCATCGACGGCGGCCGGCTGCTGCGCGCGGACCGGGTGTCCGCCATGACCACCGCCACCGACGTGCTGGCCGTCGAGGTGAGCGAGGGCACCGAGGAACTGGCCGCCCGACTCACCGCGCTCGACCTGCCGGTGACCCGCGACGGGCGGCTGCTGCTCGTCCCGCTCGCCGACGACGCCACCTACGACCAGATCCTCGGCGCGGTCGCCGAGCTGGACCTGCCGCTGCACCGGCTGGACCAGCGGCGGCACCGGGTGGCCGAACTCTTCGCCGCGAGGGAGCCCAGCCATGTCTGACGCGACCGGGGTCATCCACGACATCGGCTACCAGCGCTACACCGGTCCGCGGCTCGGCCGCCGGCAGGTCTTCGGCGCGCTCTACCTGCACGGTGTGCGTACCGTCTTCGGGCTGGGCCGCAGCGCCAAGGCCAAGATCTTCCCGTGGCTGGTCGTCTCCGTGGTCACAGTGGTGGCCGCCGGGGTCACGGCGGTACGCAGCCAGATCGGCGAGGTGGTGATGACGTACGCCCAGTTCGCCGACGCGATGAGCTGGCTGGTCATCTTCTTCGCCGCGGTGGCCGCGCCCGAGCTGGTCTCCCGCGACCTGCGCAGCGGCGTGTTGCCGCTGTACTTCTCCCGGCCGCTGCCGCGCGGCGACTACGCGCTGTCCAAGCTGCTGGCGCTCGTCACCGCGCTGTGGCTGCTGCTCGGCGGCCCGCAGCTGGTGATGTTCCTCGGTGCCGCGTTCACCACGAACCGGGGCGTGCGCGGAGTGTGGGACGAACTGCTCGACCTGGTGCCCGGGCTGCTCTACGCCGGGCTGTGGGCGGTGGTGTTCGCCTCGATCGCCCTGCTGGTCGCCTCGCTCACCGGCAAGCGCGCGTTCGCCGCCGGCGGCATCGTGGCGGTCTTCCTGATGACCACGCCGGTCGTGGGCGTGCTGTCCATCCTCCCCTCGCGGACGATCAACGAGCTGGCCTTCGTGGCCTCTCCGCCGACGCTCGTCGGCGGCGTGGGCAACTGGGCGCTCGGCGACCGGCTGACCCAGGGACGGGGCGGCATGCCGATCGGCGACTTCGGGCCGGTCTACGCCGTGGTCGCCGTGCTGCTGGTCGCCGCCTGCGTCAGCCTGCTGCTCCTGCGATACCGGAAGGTGGCCGCCCGATGACGGCGATCAGCACCCAGTCGACGGCCGGCGTGCCCGCCGCCGCGACGAGCACGCTCGACCTGGCGGGCGTCTCCCGCTGGTACGGCAACGTGGTGGCGGTCAACGACGTCACCATGCGGCTCGGTCCCGGCGTGACCGGCCTGCTCGGCCCCAACGGCGCCGGGAAGACCACGCTGCTGCACATGATGGCGGGCTTCCTGTCCCCGTCGCGCGGCACCGTGACGCTGGACGGGGAGCCGACCTGGCGCAACCCCGCCGTCTACCGGCGGCTCGGCCTGGTCAGCGAGCGCGAGGCGGTGCACACGTTCCTCAGCGCGTACGAGTTCGTGCTCGCCAGCGCCAAGCTGCACCGGCTGCCCGACCCGGAGGCCGCCACCCGGCGGGCGATCGAGCTGGTCGAGATGGAAGACGCGCAGGCCCGGCGGATCGGCACCTACTCCAAGGGCATGCGGCAGCGCACCCGGGTCGCCGCCGCGCTCGTGCACGACCCGCAGGTGCTGCTGCTCGACGAACCGTTCAACGGGATGGACCCGCGCCAGCGGCTGCACATGATGGCGCTGCTGCACCGGCTCGGCGACGCGGGGCGGACCATCCTGTTCAGCTCGCACATCCTGGAGGAGGTCGAGCAGGTCTCCGGCACGGTCCAGGTGATGGTGGCCGGCCGGCTCGCCGCCTCCGGCGACTACCGGACCATCCGCCGCCTGATGACCAACCGGCCGCACGTGTTCGGGGTGCGTTCCACGGACGACCGGGCGCTGGCGGTGGCGCTGATGGCCGAGGCGTCGGTCTCCGGCGTCGAGCTGGACCGAACCGGCCTGACGGTCAAGGCCGGCGACTACGGTGCGTTCACCCGGGCACTGCCCCGGATCGCGCTCCGGCACGGCATCCGGGTCCGGCAGCTCCTGCCGGAGGACGAGTCGCTGGAGAGCGTCTTCTCGTATCTGGCGGAGGCATGATGTCGACAGTCACCTGGATCACCGCACGCGGCCTGTTCGGCCGGAGCCGGTTCCTCATGCTGCTGCCGTTGCCGCTGGTCCTGATCGGCCTGGCGGTGCTCTGCCGGTCGCTCGGCGTCGACCCGGGCCAGTGGGGACCGCCGGTGCTCGTCGGCCTCGGCCTCGCGGTGGTGCTGCCGGTGGTGGCCCTGATCGTGGGCACCGGCGTGCTCGGCGCGGAGATCGACGACGGCACCGTCGTGCACATCCTCACCAAGCCGCTGCCGCGCTGGCAGATCGTGCTGCCGAAGCTGGCGGTCGCGGCCGGCGTCACAGCGGTCACCGTCGGCGTCCCGATCTACGTCGCGGGCGTGCTCGCCGATTCGGTACGCCTCGGACTCGCACTGGTCGCCGCCTCGGCGGCGGGCGCGCTGGCGTACTCGGCGCTGTTCCTCGCGCTGAGCCTGGTGACCCGGCGGCCCGTGCTGCTCGGTCTGGTCTACGTGCTGATCTGGGAGGGGCTGCTCGGCCGGTTCGTCGGCGGCACCCGGGTCCTGTCGATCCAGCAGTGGGTGATCGCCCTGGCCGACCGGATGGCGCCGACGCCGCTGCTCGGCACCACCGTCTCGGTGCCGGTCGCGGCGGTGCTCACCGCGCTGGTGGCGATCGGGTTCACGGTGCTGGCGATCGACCGCCTGCGCTCGTTCAGCGTGGCCGGCGAGACGAGCTGACACTCGGCACGGGCGGCCGGCGCGACGCCGGCCGCCCATCCGGTCAGCACGTCGCGAGGCGATGACCGGTTCGTCAGAACGCGCAGGCGATGACCAGTTCCGTGGTGCGGTCCGGCAGCAGGTCCAGCTTCGCGATCCGGCCCGCCGCGCGCAGGTCGTCGGCGACGGCGCCGAGCTGGTCGAGCACTGCCGCCGGTCCGAGCGCCTCGGCCAGCGGCACGTCCGCCTTCATCGACAGCTTCCGTTCCGACTTGGCGCGGCGCACCTGGCCCAGCGCGTCCGCGGCCAGCCGCAGCAGCTCCGGGTCACCCGGCGCCCCCATGGCGCGGCCCACCTCGTACGTGGTCGGCCACGGCGAGCGGTGCACCGAGCCGTACCGCCACCACGACCAGACCTCCTCGGTGACGAACGGCAGCACCGGCGCGAACAGGCGCAACTGCACCGACAACGCGGTCGCCAGCGCCGCCCGGGCCGAGTCGGCCGCCGGCCCGGTACCGTAGGCGCGCTCCTTCACCAGCTCGATGTAGTCGTCACAGAACCGCCAGAAGAACGCCTCGGTGGCCATCAGGGCGGCCGTGTGGTCGTACCCGTCGAAGGCGGTGGTCGCGGTCGCGACCACGCCGGACAGGTCGGCGAGCATCGCGGTGTCCAGCGGTTGGGTCGCCGCGGCTCGCAGCGCGTCGGCGGCGCCCAGCCCGAGCGCGAACCGCGACGCGTTGAGCAGCTTGGTGGCCAGCCGGCGCCCCACCTTGACCTGGGCCGGGTCGAAGGCGAGGTCCATGCCCGGCTTGCCGTTGGCGGCCCAGTAGCGGACCGCGTCGGACCCGTTCCGCTCCAGCAACGCCATCGGCGTGACCACGTTGCCCTTGGACTTCGACATCTTCTTGCGGTCCGGGTCGAGGATCCAGCCGGAGAGCACCGCCGTGTGCCACGGCAGCGCGCCGTGCTCCAGGTGGGACCGGGCCACTGTGGCGAACAGCCAGGTACGGATGATGTCGTGCCCCTGCGGGCGCAGGTCCATCGGGAAGACCCGGGCGAACAGGTCCGGGTCGGTCTCCCAGCCGCCGACGATCTGCGGGGTCAGCGACGAGGTGGCCCAGGTGTCCAGCACGTCCGGGTCGCCGCTGAAACCGCCCGGCTCGCCGCGCTGCGACTCCTCGTATCCGGGCGGCGGCTCGCTCGTCGGATCGATCGGGAGCATCGCCTCGTCCGCTGTGAGAGGGTGGGACCAGTCCGGCTCGCCAGCGTCGTCGAGCCGGTACCACACCGGCACCGGCACGCCGAAGAACCGCTGCCGGCTGACCAGCCAGTCACCGGTGAGACCGCCCACCCAGTGCTCGTAGCGGTGCCGCATGTGTTCCGGCACCCAGCGCAGCTCCCGCCCCCGGGCCAGCAGCTCCTCGCGCAGACCGGCGTCGCGGCCGCCGTTGCGCAGATACCACTGCCGGGTCGAAACGATCTCCAGCGGCCGGTCGCCGCGTTCGTAGAACTTCGCCGGGTGGGTGATCGACCGCGGCTCGCCGACCAGGTCGCCCGCGTCCGCCAGCAGCTCCACGAGCGTCCGCCGGGCGCCGTTGACGGTCTGCCCGGCCAGCGCCGCGTAGGGCTCCGCCGGCACGCCGGCCGGCGGCTCCGGCAGCAGGCGCCCGTCCCGGCCGATCACCACGCGGGTGTCCAGCCGCAGTTCCCGCCACCAGGTCACGTCGGTCAGGTCACCGAACGTGCAGACCATCGCGATGCCCGTCCCCTTGGCCGGGTCCGCCAGCGGGTGCGCGCGCACCGGCACCTCGACCCCGAAGACCGGGGTACGCGCAGTCGCGCCGACCAGGTCCGCGTACCGCTCGTCGTCGGGGTGGCAGACGAGCGCCACGCAGGCCGGCAGCAGCTCGGGCCGGGTGGTGTCGATCAGCACCTCGCGGCCGTCCGGCCCGGTGAACCGCAGCCGGTGGTACGCGCCGGGCCGCTCCCGGTCCTCCAGTTCCGCCTGCGCGACTGCGGTGCCGTACCCGACGTCCCACAGCGTCGGCGCCTCGGCCTGGTACGCCTCGCCCCGGGCCAGGTTGCGCAGGAACGCGCGCTGGCTCGCCGCGCGGGCCGCCGACCCGATCGTGGTGTACGTCAGCGACCAGTCCACCGACAGCCCGAGCCGCCGCCACAGCGCCTCGAACGCCTTCTCGTCCTCCACGGTGAGCAGCTCGCACAGCTCGATGAAGTTGCGCCGGGAGATCGCCGTCGGGTTCTTCCGGGCCGCGTCGTCCACCGGTGCGGCCGGCGGGCGCCAGTCCCCGTCGTACGGCAGCGCCGGATCGGGACGCACGCCGTACACGTTCTGCACCCGGCGTTCGGTGGGCAGCCCGTTGTCGTCCCAGCCCATCGGGTAGAAGACCGTCCGCCCGCGCATCCGCTGGAACCGGGCCACCGTGTCCGTGTGCGTGTACGAGAAGACGTGACCCATGTGCAGCTCGCCCGACACGGTCGGCGGGGGAGTGTCGATCGCGTATACGTCCGACCGCTCCTTCGTGCGGTCGAACGCGTACGTGCCGTCGGACTGCCAGCGGCGGGCCCAGGTCTCCTCGAGACCGTCCAGGCTCGGACGCTCGGGGACGCCGCCGCGAGGGCTGATCGTCGTGTCGGTCATCAGCCGATGGTAGGCAGCCACCTTGCCGCACTCCACGACTTTCCCCACCCTGCGCGTCCTCACAGATCTTGCACTTGCCGCCCCGGCACAAGCCGCTTTCCGGGCATCTCGCGGGCCGCAAGTGCAAGATCGACGGGCCCAGGGCGGGGCTAGAGGAGGGAGTCGCGCCACTGGCGGTGCAGGGCGGCGTAGCGGCCGTCGGCGGCGATCAGTTCGGCCGGCGGCCCGTCCTCCACGATCCGGCCGTCGTCGAGCACCAGCACCCGGTCGGCCGTCTCCACCGTGGAGAGCCGATGGGCGATCACCAGCGCGGTACGGTCGCGCAGCACGCTGTGCAGGGCCCGCTGCACCAGCCGCTCGGTCGGCACGTCGAGTGACGAGGTCGCCTCGTCCAGGATCAGCACCCGGGGGTCGGCGAGGAACGCCCGGGCGAACGCGACGAGCTGCCGCTGTCCGGCGGAGAACCGGCCGCCGCGCCGGTGCACGTCGGTGGCGTACCCGTCGGGCAGCGCGGCGATGAAGTCGTGCGCGCCGATCGCCCGCGCGGCCGCGACCACCGCCTCGTCGTCGGCGTCGGGGCGTCCGAATCTGATGTTGTCGGCCACGGAACCGCTGAACAGGTGGGTCTCCTGGGTCACCAGCACCACCGCCCGGCGCAACTCGGCGTCGGCCAGGTCGCGCAGGTCCACCCCGTCCAGCCGGACCGCGCCCGCGTCCGGGTCGTGGAAGCGGGCCACCAGCTTCGCGACAGTGGACTTCCCGGCACCGGTCGGCCCGATCAACGCCACGGTCTGCCCGGGCGGCACGGTCAGGTCCAGGCCGGACAGGATCGGCGTCCGGCGACGGTAGCCGAAGTCGACGGCGCGGAAGGTGACCGCCCCGCGCGGCGTCCCGGCCGGCAGCGGCGCCGGACGCACCGGTTCGGCCACCGCCGGGCGCTCGTCCAGCACCCCGGCCAGCTTCTCCAGCGCGGCGGTCGCCGACTGGAGCGAGTTGTAGAACTGGCTCAGCTCCTCCATCGGCTCGAAGAACCGGCGCAGGTAGAGCAGGAACGCGGCGAGCACGCCCACCTCCACGCCGCCGCCCAGCACCCGCCAGCCGCCGTACCCGAGCACCACCGCCGCTGTCAGGTTGCCGATCAGCCGGATGCCCGGCGAGTAGACCGCGATCAGCCGGAACGTGCGCAGGCTGGAGCGCCGGTAGTCGTCGTTCACAGTGGCGAAGATGCGGTCGTTGCGGTCCTCCCGCCGGTACGCCTGCACGGCCCGGATGCCGCGCAGCGACTCGACGAAGTGCACGATGACCAGCGCCACCGCCTCCCGGGTGCGCCGGTACGCCCCGGCCGACGCGCGGGCGAACCAGCGCGACAGCACGAACAGGAACGGGAACGCGAGCAGCGTCACCGCTGCCAGCGGCAGGTCCAGCCAGAGCAGGATGCCCGCCACCGACAGCACGGAGAGCCCGGCCAGCACCAGCTTGTCGATGCCGCCGTCGACCAGCTCGGCGATCGACTCCAGGTCGCTGGTCAGCCGGGACACCATCCGCCCGGACGTGTAGCGCTCGTGGAACCCGACGTCGAGGCGCAGGAAGTGCCCGTACACCCGGCGGCGCAGGTCCAGCAGCACGGCCTGGCCGATCCGGGCGGCGAGGGTGAGGAACGCGCGCCGGGCCGCGTACTCGACAGCTGTCGCGACCACGAACGCGGCGGCGACAGCGATCAGCGGGCCGGGGTCGCCGGCCCGCAGCGGCCCGATGCCCCGGTCGATGCCGAGCATGACCAGGTACGGCCCGGACATCGCGGCGGCGTTCTGGGCCAGCAGCAACGCCACCGCCATCCCGAGCGCGCGCCGGTGCGGGCGCAGCAGCCGCCGCAGCAGGAGCCGGCTGCGGCGACGCAGCCGGGTCACCGCCGCAGGGGACGAGTCCTCGGCCCGGCTGCGGTCGGCGTCCGGATCGGTGGCCCGCCCTCGCCAGCGGGACAGGTCTTCACCGTCGCCGTGGCGCGCGCCGGTCGTCCCGTTACCGTTCGGCACGTCGCGGGGCCGGGGCACCCGTGGCGCTCGGCCGGTCACGAGCGCACCAGGCCGACGCCGTCGCTCCGTCGCTCCGGCTCGGCGGACAACACCGCCCGGTAAGCGGGTACGCGGGCCAGCAGCTCCGAGTGGGTGCCGACGGCGACGATCCGGCCGTCGTCGAGCATCGCCACCCGGTCCGCCAGTGCCACGGTCGAGGGGCGGTGCGCCACCAGCAGGGTCGTGGTGGCGGTCTCCCGCAGCACCCGGCGCAGGGCCGCCTCGACGAGCGCCTCGGTGTGCACGTCGAGTGCGGAGAGCGGGTCGTCGAGCACCAGTACCGCGGGCCGGCCGAGCACCGCACGCGCCAGCGCGAGACGCTGCCGCTGCCCGCCGGACAGCGACAGCCCCTGCTCGCCGACCCGGGTCGCGAGCCCCCAGGGCAGCTCGTACGCGAACTCCGCCTGGGCCAGCGTCAGCACGGCCCGGACCTCGTCCTCGCTCGCGTCCGGGCGGCCCAGTGTGAGGTTCTCCCAGACCGACATGGAGAACAGCGTCGGCTCCTCGAACGCCACTGCGACCAGCCACCGCAACGACTCCAGCCGCAGGTCACGCACGTCGTACCCGTCGAGCGTGAGCCGGCCGTGGGTGACCTCGTGCAGGCGGGGGACGAGCGACAGCATCGTGCTCTTGCCGCAGCCGGTGGCGCCGACGAGCGCCATCGTCTCGCCCGGCTCGACTGTCAGGTCCAGATCGCGCAGCACCGGTGCGGACGTGCCGGGGTAGCGGAAGCCGACCCCCTCGAAGCGGAGCCGGCCGCGCACCTCGCCCCGGTCGAGCGGCCGGGCGTGCGGTGCGTCCACGATGGTCGGCGGCGTGTCCAGGACCTCCTGGATCCGGTCGGCGGCGGTCGCGGCCTCCTGGCCGTTGGCGATGATCCAGCCCAGCGACTGCACCGGCCAGATCAGCATGAGCTGGAGACTGACGAACGCGACCAGCTCCCCGATGGACAGCACGCCGTCGGCGACCGCCGCGGCGCCCGCCACCAGGACCGCGCCGAGGGTCAGGTTGGGCACCAGGTCGAACAACGCGGAGGTACGGGCCAGCAGCCGGGCCTTGCCGATCCCGGTGTCGTGCAGCCGGCGCGCGCCGACGGCGAACCGGGCCGCCAGTTCCGGCCCACGCCCGTACGCCCGCATGGTGCGCAACCCCAGCGCCGTCTCCTCGACCAGCGTGGCGACGTCGCCCTGCTGGTCCTGCATGCGCCGTGACGCCGCGTGGTAGTGGCGCGCGAAGCGGCGGCTGATCAGGAACAGCGGTACGGCGCTCGCCGCGACCAGCAGCCCCAACCACTGGTGCAGCCGGATCAGCAGGGCCACCACCGCCGCGTAGGTGACCAGGTTGAGGACCAGGAACAGCAGCCCGAAGGAGAGGAACCGCCGGATCACCGAGAGGTCGCTGGTGATCCGGGACAGCAACTGGCCGGACTGCCAGCGGTCGTGGAAGCCGGTCGGAAGGCGTTGCAGGTGGGCGTAGATGTCGGCGCGGATGGCGGCCTCCATGCCCACCGAGGACGACGACTGCGTCCAGCGGCGGATGAAGATGAGGACCGCCTCGGCCACGCCGAGCAGCAGCGCGAGGGCGCCGAGCCGGAGCAGCCCGGCCTCGTCGTGCCGGGCAACCGGCCCGTCGACCACCCGCTGCACCACGAGCGGAACGGCCAGGCTCGCCGCGGTGGCGGCGAGCGCCGCGACCAGCAGCCAGGCGAACTCGGTCGCGTACGGGCGCAGGTAGGGCCGCAGCCGCCAGAGGTTGCGCAGCGGCTGGGACCGGGCGCCGGAATGCGCCGCGGGGTTGCCGTCGCCGGACGCGGGCACTACCCGACGGTAGCCGCCGGGGGTGACAGTCCGGCTGTCAGCTAGCCGTCACCCGTCCCTCATGCCCGAGAAGCCACTTCTTCACGTCCAGGCCCCAGCGGTAGCCGCCGAGCGAGCCGTCGGTGCGCAGCACCCGGTGGCAGGGCACGAACAGCGCGGCGGCGTTGCGCGCGCAGGCCGCCGCGGCGGCCCGGATCGCCGCCGGTCGCCCGGCCAGCGCGGCGAAGCCGGTGTAGGTGATCGGGTCACCGGGCTTCACGTCGCGCAGCACCTGCCAGGCGTGCGTCAGGAATGCGCCGCCGGTGTGCTGCTCCACCGCTACCGCGTCGATCGCGGTGAGTTCACCGTCCAGGTAGGTCCGCACGGCGGCGGTCACCGGACCGAGGTCGGCCCGTTCCCGCAGCTCGCCACGGAGGCTCGGGTGGATCAACGGCAGCAGGGCCGCCGGGTCGGCGGTGAAGCCCGCCGCGCGTACCGCTCCGGTCGGGCCGGCGAGCACGCTCAACGGGCCGGCGGGGGTGTCGATGACGGTGCTGTCCACAGTGCTCATGCTGCTCTCCAGAGTCGGATGGTCGCGTATGACCGCCAGGGGCGCCAGCGGTCGGCGTACGCGGACAGGGTCTTCGGGTCGTCGGACAGGCCGAGCGCTGCTGCGCCGCGGCGTACGCCCAGGTCGGTGGTGAGGGCGACATCGGGGTCGCCGAGTGCGCGCATGGCCAGGTAGCCGGTGGTCCACGGGCCGATGCCGGGCACCGCGGCCAGGAGCCGGACCGCCTCCTCCCGGTCGCCTCCGGGTTCCAGGTCCAGCTCGCCGTCGCTGACCGCGCCGGCCAGCGCCCGGATCGTCTCGCGGCGTGCCGCCGGCATCCGGAACGCCGTGTCCGGTGCCGCGAGCACCTCCACCGGACCGGGGAACGCCACCAGACCGTCCGCCGGGTCGTCGGCGCCCGCCCCACCGGTGGGTCGGGTGGCGGTGAGCAGGCGGGTGAGCGTGGTCCGCGCCGAGGTCAGCGAGACCTGCTGGGTGGTGACGGCGCGGACGGCCAGCTCGAAGCCGTCGACCGCGTGCGGCAGCCGGACGCCGGGCTCGGCCGCGACGGCCGGGGCCAGTGCCGGGTCGTCGGCCAGGGTGGCGTCCACCGCGACCGGGTCGGCGTCCAGGTCGAGCAGGCGGCGGCAGCGGGCCACCGCTGGGGCCAGGTCGCGCATGTCGGCAAGTCGCAGCGTCGCGGCCACGTGGCCGTCGGCAGGGGTCAGCGCCACAGTGGCGGGACCGTGCGGCAGCCGCAGCCCTCGGTGGTAGGTGCCGTCGCGGACCACCTCGACGCCGGGTAGCGCGCGCAGCGCGAGGAAGTCCAGCAGCGCGCCCGCGTGCAGCGGGGGCCGGTACGCCAGCCGCAGCGAGAGCGTGCCCGCCCCGGGGGCCGCCGCCGGGCCACGTCGGCCGGCCCGCAGCTCGGACGGTGTGCCGCCGTAGACCTCGCGGACCGTGTCGTTGAACTGCCGGACGCTGCCGAACCCGGCGGCGAAGGCCACCTCGGCCAGGCCGAGGCCGGTGGTCTCGATCAGGATCCGGGCGGTCTGCGCGCGCTGGGCCCGGGCCAGTGCCAGCGGGCCGGCACCCAGCTCGGCCCGGAGCATCCGGTGCAGGTGCCGCTCGGTGTAGCCCAGCCGGGTGGCCAGCCCGGGCACTCCGTCCCGGTCCACCACGCCGTCGGCGATCAGCCGCATGGCGCGACCGACCAGGTCGGCCCGGACGTCCCACTGGGGCGAGCCCGGTGCCGCGTCCGGCCGGCACCGGCGGCACGCCCGCAGACCGGCCCCCTGCGCGGCGGCGGCGGACGGGAAGAACCGGACGTTCTGCCGCTTCGGCGTCATCGCCGGACAGGACGGCCGGCAGTAGATCCCGGTCGACGTGACGCCGGTGTAGAACCAGCCGTCGAACCGCGGGTCGCGGCTGTCGACGGCTCGGTAGCACCGCTCGAAGTCCAGCTCCATGCCACGATCCTGCCTCGCAGCTCCCGGGCTCGGCTGGCGGGATTCAGACATGACGTGCGGCAGCCGCGCCCGCTCGCCGGAGTGGCGGTATCCCGAGCCCCCGGACACCGCCACTCCGGCGAGGCGGTGTGGATCATGATCGGCGGACCCGAGAAAGTGTCGTAAGTGGTCGGTAGCGTCCCGCCACCAACTCAAGAAGAGGTGCGGGGCATGGCGAGCGTGGCCGGGCAGGGTGTCCGCTGATGCGATCGGGGCGAGCACCGTTGGACGCCGCGGTGGTGGAGGGCTTCTACGAGCGGATGCGGGTGGTGGCGCCGGCCGCGTACGGCGCGATCGAGCGCGACCGGGCCGGTGACCCCGGTCGCCCCTTCGCGGACACCGCCTGCGGGCGGCTGGCCGGCTCCCTCGACCCGGACGGGCTGCGCGCGCTCGGCATGTGGGCCCACCACTGGTGCATGCGCTTCTACGACGACGACACCCGCGTCGGCCTGCTGCTGGTCCGCGAGATCGCCGCGCGCTCCGGCCTGGGCTGGACCGCCGACGAGGTGCGGTGGCTGCTCGACCGGTCGTACGCGGCCGGTCCCGCCGCCGCGCACCGGTTCACGCTGCCGCTCGCGGCAGCGGCGCAACTGCCGGCCGGTGTGCTGCCCGAGGGCGTCACCGCCGAGGCGTGGCCGGACGACCGGCGTCGGCTGCGGGCCGGCTGACCGCGCAGCAGCCGGGCCGCCGTCCCGCCGCCCGGCTGCGGGCGCGGCGACCGATCCGGCATCTGCGCGAGCACCATCGCCGCCACGGCCACCGCGAAACCGGTGAGCTGGACCGGGTCCAGCGCCTCACCGAGCACCACCCAGCCGAGCGCCGCCGCGGTGAGCGGGCTCAGCGCGCCGAGCACCGACACGCGGGACACCGGCAGTCGTGCCGCGCCCCGGAACCACAGCACGTACGCCAGCGCGGTGCCGGCCAGCCCGAGCCACGCGTACCCGAAAAGGGCCGGCCCGCCGGGCACGGGCGGCGCGCCCTCGACGGCGGTGGCGACCGGCACGATCATCAGGCCGCCGGCGACGAGCTGCCAGCTCGTCGCGGCGAGGACGCCCACGCCGGGCGGCCGGCCCCAGCGGCGGGTGAGCACCAGCCCGGCGGCCATCGCCACGGCGCCGGCCAGTCCGGCGGCGACGCCGAGCGGGTCGAGGCCGGCACCCGGGCGCAGCACCACGAGGGCGACGCCGAGCGGGGCGGCCGCGGCGGCGACCAGCGCCGGCCGGGTGGGGCGGTCGCGGAGCAGCGCGACCGTCAGCACCGCCACCAGCAGCGGCTGCGCGGCGCCGAGGACGGCGGCGGTGCCGCCGGGCAGCCGGTACGCGGCGAGGAACAGCAGCGGGAAGAACACCCCGATGTTCAGCGCGCCGAGCACGGCGGCCCGCCCCCACCAGGGGCCGTGTGGTCGTCGGCGGGTCAGGGTGAGCAGCAGCAGACCGGCCGGGAGGGCGCGGATCGCACCGGCCCAGAGCGGCCGGTCCGGTGGAAGGAGTTCGGCGGTGACCAGGTAGGTCGTCCCCCAGGTGATCGGGGCGGCGGCGGTGAGTGCGACGTCGGTCCAGCGGGGGTTCATGCCGGCCTCCTTCTTAGCCCTAAGTATCTTAGGACTAAGCTAATCAGGCCCGAGCGAAAAGGGGAAGTGGGACGTGCGGCACAATCGGCAGCCGTGACAGGCGACGAGGTGGACGCGATCGTCGAGCAGTGGCGGCGGGAACGGCCAGGCATGCGGCCCGAGCCGATGGCCGTGTTCGGCCGCATCTACCGGCTGGCCCGGCTGGTCGGCGACGGTCAGGAGAAGGTGTACGCGGGCTGGGGCATCGGCCGGGGCGAGTTCGACGTGCTGGCCGCGCTGCGGCGCTCCGGCTCGCCGTACACGCTGGCGCCGAAGGCGCTCGCCGCCTCGCTGATGCTCACCTCCGGCGGCATGACCGGGCGCCTCGACCGGCTCGAACGCGCCGGCCTGGTACGGCGTTCGCCGGACCCGGCCGACCGGCGGGCGCTGCGGGTCACGCTCACCGACACCGGCCGCCGGGTGGTGGAGGAGTCGGCCGAGGCCGGGCTCGTGGTGCAGCGGCGGATCCTCGACGCGCTTCCACCCGCCGACCAGGACCGGCTGGCCGATCTGCTGCGCGCGTTGCTCGCGGCGGCCGAGGCCGGGCCCGTGGATCCAGCACGATGATCGGCACCACCAACGCCCGGAAGGACGCCCATGCCCGCCACCGAACCGACGATCGTCGCCACCAGCATGGGTTTCGCCAGCCGTCGCCGTGGCCCCTGGGACGCGCGGCCCAGCGCCCTGTTCGACCTGATGGCCGACCTGGCCGGGGCCGGTGACGCGCCACGCGTCTGCTACCTCGGCCAGGCCACCGGCGACCAGCCGACCGGGTTCACGGTCTTCTACGGCGCCTTCGCCGGCACCCGGTTCCGCGCCTCCCACCTGGCGCTCTACCCGATGCCCAACGTCGAGGACATCCGCGCGCACCTGCTCGCGCAGGACATCATCTGGGTCGGCGGCGGCAGCGTGGCGAACCTCTGCGCGGTCTGGCGGGTGCACGGCCTGCCGGAGATCCTGCACGAGTGCTGGCAGGCCGGAGTGGTGCTCGGCGGGGTGTCCGCCGGCTCGATCTGCTGGCACACCGGCGGCGCCACCGACAGCTACGGCCCGACGCTGCGGCCGTTCACCGGAGGGCTGGGCTGGCTCCCGTACGGCAACGGCGTGCACTACGACAGCGAGGAGCAGCGCCGCCCGCTGATGCACCGGCTGGTCGCCGACCGCACGCTGCCGGCGAGCCACTGCACCGACGACGGGGTGGGACTGATCTACCGGGGCATCCGGCTGGTCGAGGCGGTCGCGGACCGTCCCGGCGTGGCCGCGTACGAGCTGGTCCGCGCCGAGGACGGCACCGCCCGGGAGACCCGGATCGAGCCGCGCCTGCTGTCCGCCGAGCCGGGCTGACAGGCTTCGCGGACCTGCCTGCCCGGCGCGGGCGGCGAACCGCGTAAGCTGGTTCGTCGTGAGTCTCACCATCGGCATCGTCGGCCTGCCCAACGTGGGCAAGAGCACCCTGTTCAACGCGCTGACCAAGAACGACGTGCTCGCCGCGAACTACCCGTTCGCCACCATCGAGCCGAACGTCGGCGTGGTCGGGCTGCCCGACGAGCGGCTGGCCAAGCTGGCCGAGATCTTCTCCTCGCAGAAGGTGCTGCCGGCGCCGGTCTCGTTCGTCGACATCGCCGGACTGGTCCGGGGCGCGTCCAAGGGGCAGGGCCGGGGCAACGCGTTCCTCGCCAACATCCGGGACGCCTCGGCGATCTGCCAGGTGGTGCGCGCCTTCTCCGACCCGAACGTGGTGCACGTCGACGGCAAGGTCTCCCCGGCCGACGACATCGAGACGATCAACACCGAGCTGATCCTCGCGGACATCCAGACGCTGGAGAAGGCGCTTCCCCGGCTGGAGAAGGAGGCCAAGCTCCGCAAGGACCGGGCCGCCGCGGTCGAGGCAGCGAAGAAGGCGGTCGAGGTCCTCGACAACGGCGTGACCCTGTACGCGGGCGCCGCAGCCGCGAAGGTCGAGCTGGAACACCTGCGTGAGCTGCACCTGCTCACCACCAAGCCGTTCCTCTACGTCTTCAACGTCGACGAGGCCGAGCTGGGCAACGACGAGTTCCTCGACGAGCTGCGCGGCCTGGTCGCGCCCGCCGAGGCGATCTTCATGGACGCCAAGATCGAGTCCGAGCTGGTGGACCTGCCCGAGGACGAGGCCCGCGAGCTGCTGGAGTCGATCGGGCAGTCCGAGCCCGGCCTGGACCAACTCGTGCGGGTGGGCTTCCGGACGCTCGGGCTCCAGACGTACCTGACGGCCGGCCCCAAGGAGGCGCGGGCCTGGACCGTTCCGGTCGGCGCGACCGCGCCGGAGGCCGCCGGGGTGATCCACAGCGACTTCCAGCGCGGCTTCATCAAGGCCGAGGTGGTCTCCTACAACGACCTGGTCGAGGCCGGATCGATGGCGGCGGCCAAGGCCGCCGGCAAGGTCCGGATCGAGGGCAAGGAGTACGTCATGCAGGACGGCGACGTGGTGGAGTTCCGCTTCAACGTCTGAATCCGTCCTGTTTCCGCAGGTCAGGAGGTTGGTGTCTCGCTCTGGGGCACACCTGGGGCACAACCCCACGCCTCGTCGACCGCCCGGCGGGTGCGTTCCTCCGACACTTCGCAGACAACGGCGGACCAAGCGGCGCTGCTCGTTGACCAGGCGGTGCGGGCTACGGCGCTGTAGAGGCATGGCCGGCTGCCAGCGGCTGCCAGCGAAGTGGTTCAAAGTTTCTGTACGTCTTCAAGGCGGCCCTGAACGGGCCGCACGCGCCGCCGCCAGGGCACGCGTCCGTCGCTCCGCTGGCGCTCCGACTCCGGCCACGCAACACGCCCGGCGGCTGGCGCGGAAGCGTGAAGCCCAAGGGGCCGTCGCAGAACGACAGGGGCATTGACCGGGTGGGGTTGGGCCGGCAGCCGGCCGGGCCGCGCGGCCACGAGCCCGCGCGGCGTAGGGAGGGCACGCCGGCCGCGTCGGCGAGCTGCCGGCGGTCGCGGGGTTTGCGGTTACTGCGCCTCCGGCGGGGGCGCTCCGGCTCCAGGATGGCCGGGGCACCGCCGGCGGGTCACGGTCCGTGGGCGGTTGCGGAAGGAGCCATCCCGCCTGCCATCGACCCGGGCAAGCCGAGCAGACCACCGCCCGACCCGCCAGCGTCCGACCGTGCGTCAAGGCCGTCTTGACATGGCGGGCCGGGCGGCGGCCCGCTCCCCAGGAAAGCGGGTCGACGGCAGACGGGATGGGCTGAGGCGCGCTTACTAGCGCGTCTTCGGACTGCCGGTTTGGGGATCCAGGTAGCCGTCGCGGAAGCCCTTCATTAAGACGAAGGGGCGCATGAGCGGATTGGAGAACCGGTACCTTACCCGTCGCCCTTCACCCTTGGTGTCAAGGATCCAGGACGGCTCATCGGCAAAACGGCGTAGATGATGGAGAAAATATGAAGTGTCCCGGTATGTGCCCGTCAGCTCTGCAAGAGGGGTTCGAACGTCGGCGGGCGCAAAATAGCCCACATCATCTACTCGGGTAAGTGCGCAGGCGAGCAGAGTCATGGGGAACTGAGCATTTTGCCGGGCTGACGATACCGCCTCGGTGTACTGCGATCTGATGCTTTGCTGCGCTTCGTCAAGTGCCCGACTGAGTGCCCGAGGCAGTATCATGAAGTCCACATCCTGGACGCCGTCAATTAGTGCGATCTCACCAATTGATCCGGCTAGCAGGTGAGCGTAATAGGGCAGCCCCTGCGAGAGATGGACAATTGCATTAACAACACGCTCGGCAAGTCTAATCTCGACACCAGACCGTGTTGCGAAGGTGGCGAAACCTCCTACGACAACCTCTCGCAACTCCTCGGGCGACATGCGGGGCATGGAAATCTGCCTGATAGCACGCTCGACGCTTCGATGATTGGCGATGAGATCGTCGACATTGTCCGCTACGCCAACAATGAGCAGAGTGCAACGCACTAGGTCGTCTGAAATCGTCTTCACTAGGTCTGAAAAGAGCTGGGCCGAGCCGATGTCGCCGATACGGTCGAATTCATCAAGGACTACCAGTAGCGGAACTGCGTTCGCTAAAACGTGTAGCGCCCTGCCGACGGATTCAGGTCCAAGCTCATCAAAATCGAGGATGTCTTCTGAGCGGTCAACGAGAGGTTGGATGCTCTCGCGCATCTCCTCTGGCAAGAGATCCAGCTCGGCAACCACGCGAGGGATGAATTTCTTCCAGATGGATGCGAAGTTGTCGTCTGCGCTGCATGGAATGCGGACCGCCAAGCTGGCGTCCGGAGAAGCTGACCTGAAGGAGTCCTTCGCCATGTAGGCAAGGGATGTCTTGCCAACTCCTCGGTCACCAAAGATTACCGCGTGCTGACCAAGTTCTTGGACGGCGGAGATTACCCGTGCCAGCTCTCCACGTCGTCCTCGGAACAGCTCCCGGTCATCCACAGGCGAGGAAGGACGAAAGATCGTCTTGAGGGTTGCTAGCTTGACACCCAGTACCGGATCGCTTGGCTGTGCCATGCTCGGTTCCACTCCTCCAGCGATTCAACTCCGCGCAGGGATCATCAACTATCGCACTCCTTGAGTCAAGTTCCGGCCTGAATCACGCTCTCCGTGGCGTGTCGGGCTGCGATCCTCAACTGTGTGGCTTCGATCTTCAACTGAGCGCCGAGTGGTAGACCTCCGCCATGAAGTCTGGCCTTTACCTTCACCAGGGCGGCTTGTTCTTCAACTGTCAGGCTTTAGTCTTCACGAAGCTTCAAGTCCGTCGACCTTACGAGTGAGGGGTCACCTGGGCCATGGGGCGATGGCTGGCGCCGGGAATAGCGGGCTGGGGCGGACCGCTCGGGGCACGTGGGGGGCACAAGACACCGTCAAACGTCGGCAACCATCCAGTAGCGACGGCAGCCCAAGACGGGGCGCGACCAGCGTGCCGGCCAGGCCCGCAGGTCACACGCGAGCCGGTCTAAGTTCCGCTTCAACGTCTGAGTCCGGTCTGTTTCCACAGGTCAGCGGTTTGATGCCTCGCCCAGGGGCACACACGCCTCGTCGACCGCACAGCGGGTGCGCTCATCCGGGTCCGGCATCGGGTGACCGCAGCTCGGCAGGACCGCAGCGTCTGTCAGGAGATGCCGCCGTCGCTGCGTAACAGCTGGCCGTTGATCCAGCCCCCGTCGGGCGAGCACAGGAACGCGACGAGGCTGGATCTCTGCGGTCATCCAGCCGGTGTCGGTTGGGCCCGGATCGACGGCGTTGGCGGTCATGCCGAGGTGGCCCAGTTCTCGAGCAGCGGCCAGGGTGATCCGATCGAGAGCGCCTTTGCTGGCTCCGTAGGGAAGGTTGCCGACGGTAGCGTCACTGGTGAGGCTGACGATGCGTCCCGTGCCATGTGCCCCTCGAACCGTCGGGCGTACTCGCGAATCAGGAGCCAGCTCGCCCGGGCGTTGACCGCGAAGTGACGGTCGAAGCTCTCGACGCTGGTGTCGAGCAGGCATGATTTCACGCTCCCGCAGTGGGCGAGGACGAGCGCGAGTTCTTGCCCCATGCTTCGCGGCTTGGCTGCTGAGCCGCGTCATCGCCTCGGGATCGGCTCCCCAGGGCATCCGCTCGTCGTACGGGGTCCAGTAGGTGAAGCCGACATCCCAGCCGGTCCGAGCCAGCGTAAGTGACATTGTGGTCGCACCCCCTCGGCGCACCATCCTTGCTGCCCGCCCGAAGGCCGTCACCGGAATCACCCGGCCACCACAGAAGTGCCGGCGATGCATCGCGACGGCGCCAGGCACCGCGCGGCTGGCACCCGCGCGTGTCGTTGCGGCTGGGCGCCTCCGGCGGGCGCTCCGGCTCCAGGATGGCCGGTCCTCCGTCGGCGCGTCGCGGTCCGTGGGTGGTTGCGGTGGGCCATCCCGCCCGCCTCGGTTCGGGTGAGCCGAGCACCACCGCCCGACCTGCCAGCGTCCGTACGAACCGTCAAGGTCCGCTTGACGTGCCGGCCAGGCGACGGCCCGCTCCCCAGGAGGACCGGTCGACGGCAGACACGATGGTGAGACTCCGGTGGCTGATCAATGACGCGGGAACACCCGTGGGCCGGCCCTCGGTGTGGCCTGACCGATGTTTTCCCGGCGCCGTGCTGGTCTGTACGTCGAGTACCGACCCACGGGAGGCTGGCACGATGCGCAAACTGACATTCGCCATGAGCCTGAGCCTGGACGGCTACGTCGCCGCGCCCGGTGACGATCTGGGCTGGAGTACACCGAACGACGAGTTGTTCCAGTGGTGGTCCGACCGGGTGGGGGCGACCGGCACGGCGCTGTACGGGCGGCGACTGTGGGAGGCGATGAGCTCCCACTGGCCGACAGCCGATCAGCAGCCGGGCGTCACACCGGCGCAGGCCGAGTACGCCGGCCGCTGGCGGGACATGCCGAAGGTGGTGTTCTCCTCGACGACCAGGCCGGTCGACTGGAACACCCGCCTGGTCACCGGCGACGCGGTCACCGAGATCACCAGGCTCAAGGCCGAGGACGGCGGCCCGATGGACATCGGCGGCGCCACACTCGCCGCTGCGGCCATGCGGGGCGGGCTGATCGACGAGTACGTGCTCGTCACCCACCCGGTTCTGGTGGGTGGCGGCAAGCCGTTCTTCACGGCCCTGGACAACTGGGTGAACCTGGCCCTGGTGGAGACCCGGACCTTCCCGGGCGGTGTGCTCCTGACGAGGTACGAGACCAGGCGCTGAGGCGATGCTCCACCAGGGCAGGTCGACAACCACTGCACAGACGGCCGCCGGCCCGCGTCTTGCGGACCGGCGGTCGCTGTGTGCGTAACGGTCAGGCGTCGGCCCGGCGGATGGCCGCCATGCCCGCGACCGCGGCCGCCACCGCCACCACGGCGGGCCGTCCCACCGGCAGGCTGACCTGGTGCTGGCTGCTCAGCCACTGCCGGACGGCGCCGAACCAGCCGGTTCTTCGGTTCGCGCCGTGGAACCGAGGATCGACGAGAGCACCAGCCAGGTACGGGAGTTCGTCTGCGGCTGCTGCGACACCGCCGCGGAGCGGACCGGGCCGACGTCCGCACCGATGACGCTGGAGCGGGACGCCCTGGTGCGCCGTCACCTGGTCGGCGCCTGCCCGACCCGGTGATCAAGGGGTAGGGCTGCGGCGTTCGATCAGGGTCACGTCTCGCCAGGTGCCGTGGTGGCGGCCCAACCGCTCGCGGGTGCCGACGACGCGGAATCCGCACGTCGCGTGCAGCGCGAGACTCGCGGTGTTCTCCGGGAACACACCGGACTGGATGGTCCAGATCCCGGCCGCCTCGGTGGAGGCGATCAGCGCGTCCAGCAGTGTCCGGCCGATCCCGTGCCCGCGCCCCCGCGGGTGCACGTAGACGGAGTGCTCCACGACGCCCGCGTACACGCAGCGGTCGGAGACCGCCGAGCAGGCCACCCAGCCGAGCACGTCGCCGTTACCGTCGAGCGCCACCCAGCGGTGGCCGGGCAGCCGTGTGGCGGTGAAGCGCGCCCAGTCCGGCGGCTCGGTCTCGAACGTGGCGTTCCCCTCGGCGATGCCGAGGCGGTAGATCTCCAGCACGGCGTCGGCGTGCGAGTCGTCCATGGCGGCGACTGTGACTGTCATCGGTTCCTCCTGCCGGGACCGCGCAGACCCCGGCGGCGTCAGCGTAATCGGCGTCGGCCGAGGGCGAGACGGGTTGCCCGGCCCTCGGCGCGAGCGCTACCGCCGCCGGTGGACGGAGATGTGCGCGCGGCTGTCCGCCTCGAACGGCGTCCGGTCCCAGTCGGCGTACCGCTCGGTGAGCCGCAGCCCGGCCCGCTCCGCCAGCTCGTCGATCTGCTCCGGCCAGGCGTACCGCATGACGAACGGCTTCCGGCGCACGCCGGAGGCGTCGAAGGTGACGGTGTCGCCGACGGTGACGGGCGTGTCCGCGCCGCCCGGCTTGGCGCGCAGGTGCGCCACCATCTCCGGGGACGCCTCGACATCCCCCCCCCCGCCGGAATGGGGTACGACAAGACGAAGCCTCGTTTCGGATGAGGTGACGACGGGTCGGCTGGGCTTCGCAGCGTTCGGCATGGCGGTGCTCACTCCGGTCGGCTTCGAGGGGTTCAGCAGATCAGCAGCCGCGCCGGGGAGACAACCCGATTAGGCCCGCAGCGCGTCGTCCACTCCGGTCTCCCGGCGGCCGAGGTGCACCGGGTCACGTCTGGTGAGCACGTCCATGGCGGCCTTCACGCAGGCGCCGTACTCGCGGACCGAGCTGATCCGCCACTGGCCGGCGTACCGGCGGGCGGTGTCGTCGCCGACGCCGACGGCCTCGATGCCGGCGTCCCGGCAGAGCGCCACCGCGCGCGGCAGGTGGAACGACTGGGTGACCACTGTGGCCCGCCGCACCCCGAAGACGCGGTGCGCGCGGACGCACGAGTCGTACGTGTCGAACCCGGCGTGGTCCAGCACCGTCTTCTCCGCCGGGACGCCACGCGCGACGAGCCAGCGCCGCATCGCCTCCGGCTCGTCGTAGTCCCAGTTCATGTGGTCCCCGGAGAGCAGCAGCACCCGGACCTTGCCGGCGGCGTACAACTGGCGGGCGATCTCCAGCCGGGCGGCGAGGAACGGCGCCGGTGTGCCGTCCGGCTCCACCTTGGTGCCCAGCACGAGGGCCACCGGCGTCTCCGGCGCGTCCGCGGCGTCGAACAGGCGGCCCTCGGCGGCGTCCCGGACCCAGGTCACGCTGGCGACCGTGGCGGCGCCGAGCAGCATCACGGCGGCAGCGGCGAGCACCAGGAGGCGGCGGAGCAGGCGTACGGCCCGCCGATGGTCGCCCCGCCAGGCCCGCCATCGCGCCCTCAGCCCCCGCATGGCGGCGATTGTGCCAGGCGGATCAGGAGATGTGGTGCAGGATCACGTTGTGCACGTGGTGGCTCTTCTGCGCGCCCCGGAACTCGACCTCGTAGGTCTGCGTGCCGACGTGCACAGCGATTGACCCGGTGGAGAAGAACGAACCACCCCAGGACTTGTTGCTCACCACGCTCACGCTGGTGATCTTCGAGTACGGGATACTGGTGATCGCGTACCGCTTGCCGACGAAGGAGCGGTCCTGGATGATCACCCGCCGGTCGGTCAGGCCGATGAAGCCGGTGCCGGTGCCGACCGCGTCGTAGACGGCGATGATCTGCTCACCGGGCAGCAACCCGCTCTGGATCTGCTGGAACTGTTCCTTGCGGTCGTACGTGGGACCAGACATGCACCCGAGGGTAGGCGGGGCGTGCCAGCCGATCAGGGTTCGGTGACCGCGCGGACCGCGTCCTCGATGCGCGCCGCGAGCAGCACCTCACCCTCGGTGAGCGGCTCGCCGTCGTCGTGCCCGAGCCGGATCTGCGTACGGTCGGCCCGGCGGCTGATCTCGGGGCGCAGCCGCAGCGCGTCGGCGACCACCGCCACTCGCTCGGTGAGGGCGGCGTGCTGGGTGTCGTCGAGGACGATCGTGCGGCGGATCTGTTCGCCCTCGCGCGTCCATCCGGACAGCAGGGCTAGCGCGTCGCTGAGGTAGTCGTGCTTCGCCCGGCCGCTGAACAGCACGCGCATCACCGCACCTCCCAGGCGTCGTTGCCGGCTTGTGGCCAAATCGTCGCCATCCCGTGTCCCAGTCGACGCCCTCTAGTCTCTCGCCGCTCAGATGGTGTGTCCACGCCCACACTTCCGTGTTCTGCTGACCTGACGGCCGACGCAGCTACCCAAACCGCCGATTGATCTGGCACGCTGGTGGCCCGTGCGGACCGAACGGGTTAGCGGAGGCGGGCAGGCCGACCGGCGGGAGCCGAAGGTGGTCGTCGGGGCGGCGATCATCGAGGGTGGCCGGGTGCTGGCATGCGAACGCTCCGCGCCCCCCGAGGTTGCGGGTCGCTGGGAGTTCCCGGGCGGAAAGGTCGAGCCGGGCGAGGCCGAGACCGACGCGCTGGCCCGGGAGTGTGCCGAGGAGCTGGGCGTACGGGTGGCCGTCGGCGCGCGTGTCGGCCGGGACGTACGAATGGCGCACGGCCGGTCCGTGCTGCGCGTCTACGCCGCCCGCCTGCTGCACGGCGACGAGCCCAAGGCCCTGGAGCACGCGGAGCTGCGCTGGCTCTCCGCCGCCGAGCTGGACAGCGTCGACTGGCTGCCGGCCGACGTGCCGATCGTGGCCGTGCTGCGCCCGCTGCTCGACGCCCCCTGAACGACGGCGGCGCGAGCCGGGCCGTCCGGTCAACCGGACAGCCGGCCGGAAACGGGACGAGGGCCCGCGGCTAGTGCCGCCGGCCCCCGTCGTCGTCGCGCTGCTGTTCAGTGCTTCGGCTCGTCCTGCTGCGGGTGAGCGAAGTTGAGGTGCTCCGGCGGCAGCGGGAACGTCACGTCGTCGCCGAACGGCGACGGCGCGGCGGCCTTGTTGAACGTCAGTTCGGTCAGTGGCAGCCTGCCGTTGGCGTCCACCGCCGGGGCGGTCGGGTGCGGCACCTCGCGGTGCCAGTTGACGCCCTGCTGGGCCTGACGCTCGGCGGCGCTGTCGTGCGAGCCGCCCGCGTGCGAGTGCACCCCGCCGGCGTGCGAAGCGCCGCCGTGCGCGTGCGCCCCGCCCTGCGCCCCTCCGGACGTGACGGCACCGCTCGAATGCCCGCTGGTCGCGCTGGTCTGAGGCACCTGACCCCTCCGGAAGATCTTGTCACCGAGCCACACAAGGGGATCGTACCTGCGGTCGACGACCCGTTCCTTCATGGGGATGATCCCGTTGTCGGTGATCTTGATGTGCTCGGGGCAGACCTCGGTGCAGCACTTGGTGATGTTGCAGAAGCCGAGTCCCATGTCCGACTGCGCGTACTCCTGGCGGTCGGTGCGCGCGTCGAGCGGGTGCATGTCCAGCTCGGCCGCCCGGATGAAGAACCGGGGGCCGGAGAACGCCGGCTTGTTCTCGTCGTGGTCACGGATCACGTGGCAGACGTTCTGGCACAGGAAGCACTCGATGCACTTGCGGAACTCCTGCGAGCGCTCGACGTCGACCTGCTGCATCCGGTAGTCGCCGGGCGCCACGTCGGCCGGCGGCGCGAACGCCGGGGTCTCCCGCGCCTTCTCGTAGTTGAACGAGACGTCGGTGACCAGGTCCCGGATCACCGGGAAGGTGCGCAGCGGGGTGACGGTGACGGTCTCGGACTCCTCGAACGTCGACATCCGGGTCATGCAGCCCAGCCGCGGCTTGCCGTTGATCTCCATCGAGCAGGAGCCGCACTTGCCGGCCTTGCAGTTCCACCGGCACGCCAGGTCCGGCGCCTCGGTGGCCTGGAGCCGGTGGATCACGTCGAGGACCACCTCGCCCTCGTTCACCTCGACGGTGTAGTCCTTCAGGTCGCCGCCGGTCTCGTCGCCCCGCCAGATGCGGAACTGGCGCTTACTTCCCATCAGTTGTTCGCCTCCTGGGTGAGGGCGTCGAACTCGGCGAGTTCCTCGTCGGTCAGGTACTTGGCCAGCTCGGCCCGGTCGAACAGCCCGATCAGCTCCGGCCGCATCTTCGGCAGCGGCTTGTGCGTCAGCCGGACCGTGTCGCCGTCCAGCGAGCAGACCAGGTTGACGCTCCGCCACTTCGGGTCCATCGCCGGGTAGTCCTCCCGGGTGTGCCCGCCGCGCGACTCCTGCCGCTCCAGCGCCGCCTTCGCGGTACACTCCGAGACCACGAGCATGTTGCGCAGGTCCAGCGCCAGGTGCCAGCCCGGGTTGTAGCGCCGGCCGCCGGCCGCGCTCACCTTCGCCACCCGCTCCCGCAGCTCGGCCAGCCGACCGAGCGCGTCGGCCAGCTCGCCCTCGCGCCGGATGATTCCGACCAGATCCCCCATCACCACCTGGAGGTCCTGCTGGAGCTGGTACGGGCTCTCGCCGGTGTCCCGCTGCAACGGCGCCAGCGCCGTCTCCACGGCGGCCTCCACCGCCGCCACCGACACCGCCGGGCGGGTGGTGAGCTGATCGGTGTACGTGGCGGCGTGCCCGCCCGCGCGCTTGCCGAAGACCAGCAGGTCGGACAGGGAGTTGCCGCCGAGCCGGTTGGAGCCGTGCATGCCGCCGGACACCTCACCGGCGGCGTAGAGCCCGCGCACGGTGCCGTACGCCGCGCCGGAGTCCGGGTCCACCTCGACGCCGCCCATCACGTAGTGACAGGTCGGGCCGACCTCCATCGGCTCCTTGGTGATGTCGACGTCGGCCAGTTCCTTGAACTGGTGGTACATCGACGGGAGTCGGCGGCGGATCTCCTCCGCCGACTTACGGGAGGCGATGTCCAGGTAGACGCCGCCGGCCGGCGTACCCCGGCCCTCCTTGACCTCGCTGTTGATGGCGCGGGCGACCTCGTCGCGGGGCAGCAGCTCCGGCGGACGCCTGTTGTTGTCCGGGTCGGTGTACCAGCGGTCCGCCTCCTCCTCGGTCTCCGCGTACTGCTTGCGGAACACGTCCGGGACGTAGTCGAACATGAACCGCTTGCCCTCGGAGTTCTTCAGCACGCCGCCGTCGCCGCGTACCGACTCGGTGACCAGGATGCCCTTCACCGAGGGCGGCCAGACCATGCCGGTCGGGTGGAACTGGAGGAACTCCATGTTGATCAGCGTCGCCCCGGCGCGCAGCGCCAGCGCGTGCCCGTCGCCGGTGTACTCCCACGAGTTCGAGGTGACCTTGTAGGACCGTCCGACGCCGCCTGTCGCGAGCACCACCGCGGGCGCCTCGAACAGGACGAACTCGCCGGACTCGCGGTAGTAGCCGAACGCCCCGGCGACGCGGTCGCCGTCGAGCAGCAGCTCGGTGATCGTGGTCTCGGAGAAGACCCGGATCCGGGCGTCGTAGCTGCCGAACTCCTGCTTGTCCTCCTGCTGGAGCGAGACGATCTTCTGCTGGAGCGTACGGATCAGCTCCAGGCCGGTCCGGTCGCCGACGTGCGCCAGGCGGGGGTACTCGTGGCCGCCGAAGTTGCGCTGCGAGATCTTCCCGTCCTTGGTGCGGTCGAACAGCGCGCCGTACGTCTCCAGCTCCCAGATCCGCTGCGGCGCCTCCTTGGCGTGCAGCTCCGCCATCCGGAAGTTGTTGAGGAACTTGCCGCCGCGCATGGTGTCCCGGAAGTGCACCTGCCAGTTGTCGCGCGAGTTCACGTTGCCCATCGCGGCGGCGGCGCCGCCCTCGGCCATCACCGTGTGCGCCTTACCGAACAGCGACTTCGAGATGATCGCGGTCTTCTTGCCGGCCAGCCGGGCCTCGATCGCCGCGCGCAGGCCGGCGCCACCGGCCCCGATCACGACGACGTCGTAGTGGTGTCGTTCGATTCGCGTCTCAGTCATGTCCAGGCTCTCAGTTGATGAACCGCAGGTCGTTGATCCAGCCGGCGGCGACCGCCATCACGTAGAAGTCGGTGAGCGCCAGGGTGCCCAGGGTGATCCAGGCGAGCTGCATGTGCCGGACGTTCAACCAGGACACCCCGGTCCACGCCTTGTAGCGCATCGGGTGCTTGGAGAAGTGCTTGAGCCGCCCGCCGATGATGTGCCGGCAGGAGTGGCAGGAGATCGTGTACGCCCACAGCATCACCACGTTGCCGACCAGGACGATGTTGCCCAGGCCGAAGCCGAAGCCCTCGGGGGAGTGGAAGGCCAGGATCGCGTCCCAGGTGTTGATCAGCGAGATGATCGCGGCGGCGTAGAAGAAGTAGCGGTGCAGGTTCTGCCCGAGCAGCGGGAACCGCGTCTCGCCGCTGTACGACTGGTGCCCGTCCGGCACCGCGCAGGCCGGCGGCGACAGCCAGAACGACCGGTAGTACGCCTTGCGGTAGTAGTAGCAGGTCAACCGGAACAGCAGCAGGAACGGCAGGGTGAGCGCCGCGTCCGGGATGATCCACCAGCCGGGCAGGAACTGGCCGAAGTGCGAGGAGCCCTCGACGCAGCGGTCGGTGACGCAGGGGGAGTAGAACGGCGTCAGGTAGTGGTACTGCTCCACCCAGTACCACTTGTGCATGAAGACCCGGACCGTCGCGTAGATGACCCACGCGCTGAGCCCCACCACTGTGATCAGCGGGGCGATCCACCATCTGTCGGTCCGCAACGTCTTCGCCGCGATGGCGGCGCGTGCCCGCCCTCCCCGCGGCTGCGGTCTCGGCGTCCTGGCCGACGTAGTTGTCATTCGAGTCATCTCCCTGACGTCACTGTCACGTCCTGCGCACGCGCGAGGCCACACCGGCGAACCGGTGTGGCTAAGTGACACACGTTACGCCGATCTTCACGGCCCGGCCGCGCAACGCAGTGTCCCGTGTGTCCCGCAGCTTGGAAAGAGTCAGCTCATGATCAATGCGGCGGGCCGGCCGAACGATGCGCCGACCGGTGGCGTGGTGCGCCCGGCGGCGCGCCGGGTCACCCGGACGCGCCGCCGGTGAAGTGCCAGGAGGACAGCCGCAGCGCGGGTGCCTCGTACCAGGAACCGTCGACGCGGGCGGGCTGGCGGACCGCCGTCCGGCCCAGGCCGAGCACCCGGCCCGGCCCCAGCGCCCGGGGGTACGACTCGGTGAACCGGAAGTCGCGTACCGCCCGGGTCGGGACGCCGTCCTCGACCAGCCACACCCCGTTGCGGGTCAACCCGGTGACCACGAGCTGCTTCGGGTCCAGCACGCGCGTGTACCAGAAGTCGCTGACCAGCAGCCCGCGCCGCATCCCGGCCACCAGCGCGGCAGTGTCCGGGTCGCCCACCGCCCCGGTCACGCCCGCGCTCACCGGTCCGGCGGCGACGGCCGCGCCTGCCACGACCGCGTCGCCCGCCAGCAGGCGGATGTTGTGCGGGATCGGCCCGAACGTCGCGCTTCCCGGCATACCGTGCCCGGTGGACCCGGCGCCCGCCTCGGCGCCGCCGCGCCTGTCGTACGCCACCGCGCCTGTGGTGCCGCCCTCGACCAGCGGCAACGCCCGCCGGGGCGTGCCCTCCAGGTCGAACGGCAGCGTGCCGGCGTGCAGCGGGTCGTCCACCACCGTCACCGCGGGGTCGAACTGAGCGGTGCCCGGCTCGGCGAAGGACTGCCGCTCGGCGTACCGCTTGCCGTTGAAGCCGTACCAGGCCAAATTCTGCAGCAGGTCGGCGACGGCAGCCGGTTCGAGCACCACCTCGTAGTGCCCGGGCGGCAGTTCGACCGGGCCGGCCGCGGCGCGCGCCTTGGCCGCCGCGCGGGCGCCGAGAGCCGCGCCGTCGAGATCGGCCAGCCGGTCGGCGCAGAGCCGCGCCACCCCGTCGGCGTCGCCGGCGCGCGCGATGCCGTCCATCGCCGCCTCGGCCGCCCGGCCCACAGCCGTGTGCCCGGCCGAGTTGGCGAACGCCCCCGACCGGTACGAGGTGCGGCAGTAACCGGCCGCCTCCAGCCCTTCGACCGCGTCCACGAACGCGCGTACCCGCTCGGCCCGCTCGTCGGGCGAGGCGAACGCGGTGTCCTCGTCGACGGCCGGGCCGGACGGCACCGGCGTCGGGGCGGTGAGTCCCGGCCAGGCCGGGTCGGGCGGCGCGAGCCGGGCCGCGGCCCGGGTCCGCTCGACCAGTGCGGCCAGCCCGCCGGCGTCGACCCGGCTGCCGCTGCCGGTCGCGGTCCGTCCGTCCACGTGCAACCGCAGGTGTACGGCGACACCGGTCTCGGACACGTTCTGGTGGATGAACGAGTTGGCGAACCGGGTCAGCGCCAGGTCGGAGCGGGTCACCAGCACCTCGGCCTCGGCCGCCGGACCGGCCGTGTGCCGGACCAGGTCCACCACCCCGGCGGCGATCTCCAGTTCGGCGCTCACGCCGCGCTCGCTCATGCCCGCACCCCCACGCGGACGCCGCGGAACCGGGCCGGCGCGGCCGGGTGACCGGTGTGCCCGACCTGGCCGGGCTGCCCCTTCCCGCAGTTGGGCGTGCCCCAGGCGACCGTCTCCGAGGAGAGCATGTCCATCGAGCGCCAGAAGACCGGCCCGATGCCGGTGTAGGTGGGGTTGCGCAGCATCCGCCCCCGGCGGCCCTTCTTCACCTCCCAGCCGACCTCGCAGCCGAACTGGAAGTTGAGCCGCTTGTCGTCGATCGACCAGGACCGGTTGATGTCCATCAGCACCCCGTCGTCGGTGGCCGCGATGATCTCGTCGAGCGTGTGCGGGCCGGGTTCCAGGCCCACGTTCGTCATCCGCACCATCGGCAGCCGGGCCCAGCCGTCGGCCCGTACGCTGCCGCCGTAGTCGAGGCCCGCGACGGCGGCCGAGTCCCGGCCGGCGAGCACCCCGACCCACCGCCCCTCGCGGACCGCGTCCCGGGCGACCGCCGGGGAGCCCTCGTCGTCGTAGCCGAAGCTGCCGAGCGCGCCAGGGATGGTCGGGTCGACGGTCACGTTCATCAGCTCGGAGCCGTAGTGCAGCGAGCCGAGGCGGGCCAGGTCGAGCCAGGACGTGCCGGCGAACGCCGCCTCCCAGCCGAGGATGCGGTCCAGCTCGATGGCGTGCCCGACCGACTCGTGGATCTGTAACGCGAGCTGCTCACCGCCGAGGATTAGATCGGTCTCGCCGGCCGGGCAGAGCGGCGCGGTGAGCAGCTCGCGGGACTCCTCGGCGATCCGCGCGGCGTGCGCGGCCAGGTCGAGCGAGGTGACCAGCTCCCAGCCGGTGGTGCCGTACTGCCCGCGGTAGCTCGGGTAGGACCGCCGCTGGGTCTCGCCGTCACCGATCGAGGTGGCCGAGATGCCGCCACCGCACTCCCGGATGCGCTGGTCGATCCGGTGGCCCTCGCTGGAGACGAACCACTTCGAGGTGTCCCAGACCTGGTAGAGCCCCTCGGCCAGGTCGGCGCCGTGCTCGCGCATCGTCGCCGTGGCGCGGACCAGCAGGTCGCCCTTGTCCGACAGCGGCACCCCGAGCGGGTCGACCGCGCAGTCCGAGGCCCAGCTCGCCACCGTCGCCTCGGCCGGCACCAGGTCGATCGGCGGGCCGGGCACCCGCGCGCTCGCGGTGGCGATCGCCGCGGCGCGCCGGCCGGCGTCGCGGGCGGCGGCGTCGGACAGATCGGGTACGGCGTGGAAGCCCCACCCCGATCCGACGAGCGCGCGTACGCCCAGCCCGGTGCTCTCGTGCTGGCTCAGCTCCTCGATGTCGCCGTTGCGGGCCGACATCGACTCGTAGCGGCGGTGCATGACCCGGGCGTCGGCGTAGCGGGCGCCCGCGTCGAGAGCGGCCTGGACGGCGGCTGTCGCCGCGTCGAACTCGCTCATGCCGGCACTCCGCCGCGCTGCGTGCCGGCATGAGGCACCTTCGCGCTGCCCCGATGATTCGCTCGCTCGCGCTCGCTCATGCGCTGTCCTGCCGGGTCGCTCGCTGACGCACGCTCATGCGCCGACCCTAGGCGAGCGCACCGACATCCGTCAGGCGAGCAGGCCCTCGGGCCGGATCATCGCGTAGCGGCGTCGCTCGGCGAGATGATCTCGCAGACCAGCCGGACGCTGCTCGCCTCGATCACGGGCGCCCGAACATCCACATCCTCGACGATGGCAAGGTCGCTTCCCTGATCGCCACGGCCATCGTCGCACGCGGGGTACGACGACGAGGCGGCGACGCCCAATCGCGGCTGTGAATGTCCCAGGTGAGGGGCGTGCGGACGGGAGACCGAGTCGTTACGCTCGGACCGCTGACAGACCGCCCGATGTAGCTTATTTTCGCCTCTGGGGATTTCCTGTAGGTTCTCTTCATCACCGAAGGGGAGGCGGTCAATGGGCAGGTCGGAGGCGGTGCCGTCCGGGGAGCCGGACCGCCCGGAGGTGCCGGAGCAGCGCTCCGGCGACGGGCCCTATCTCCAGGTCAGGGATCTGCGGGTGCGGTTCGACACCGAGGACGGCGTGGTCAAGGCCGTGGACGGCGTGTCGTTCGCCGTCGAGCGGGGCCGCACGCTCGGGATCGTGGGCGAGTCCGGTTCGGGTAAGAGCGTCACGTCGCTGGCGATCCTCGGCTTGCACGACACGAAGCGCACGACCATCTCCGGGGAGATCTCGGTGGGTGGCCGTCAGCTCGTCGGGTTGGGCGAGGAGGAGGTACGGCGCCTGCGGGGCCGGGACATGGCGATGATCTTCCAGGATCCGTTGTCGGCGTTGCATCCCTACTACTCGGTGGGGAAGCAGATCGCCGAGGCGTTCCGGGTGCATCATCCGAGGGCCGGTCGGCGGGAGGCCCGGACGCGGGCGGTGGACATGTTGGGCCGGGTGGGTATTCCGCAGCCGGCGCGGCGGTTCGACCAGTATCCGCACGAGTTCTCCGGCGGTATGCGGCAGCGGGCGATGATCGCGATGGCGCTGGTCAACGACCCGGATCTGCTGATCGCCGATGAGCCGACCACGGCGCTGGACGTGACGGTGCAGGCGCAGATCCTGGACCTGCTTGCCGACCTGCAGGCGGAGTTCCGGTCGGCGATCGTGTTGATCACGCATGACCTGGGTGTGGTGTCTCAGGTGGCTGATGACGTGTTGGTGATGTATGCGGGCCGGGCGGTGGAGCACGGGAGTGTGGAGCGGGTGTTGCGGGCGCCGCAGCATCCGTACACGTGGGGGTTGTTGTCGAGTGTGCCGTCGTTGCACGGTGACGCGGACGCGGACCTGTTGCCCATCCCGGGTAACCCGCCCAGTCTGATCAACCTGCCGTCCGGGTGCGCGTTCCATCCGCGCTGCCGGTGGGCCGGCGTGAACGGCGACCGGTCCCGCACCGAGGTGCCCGAGCTGCGGGAGGCCGGAGCGCCGGGTCACCTGGTGGCCTGTCATCTGTCGGCGGGGGATCGGGAGCGGATCTACCGCGACGAGGTAGCCCAGGTGGGGGTGGCCCGATGAGCACCGAGACCGAGCCGCTGCTGTCCGTGCGCGGCCTGACCAAGCACTTCCCCGTCCGGCAGGGGCTGCGCACGACCGGCGCGGTGCGGGCGGTGGACGGGCTGGACTTCGACGTGCGCCCGGGCGAGACGCTCGGGTTGGTGGGGGAGTCGGGCTGTGGGAAGACCACGACCGGGCGGATGCTGGTGCGGCTGTTGGAGCCGACCGCCGGGTCGATCGAGTTCGCGGGGCGGGACATCACCCACGCCGGGCGTGGTGAGCTACGCGGGTTGCGGCAGGACCTGCAGATCATCTTCCAGGACCCGTACGCGTCGCTGAACCCCCGCCACACGGTGGGGCGGATCGTGGCGATGCCGTTGCAGGTCAACCGGATCACCCCACCCGGCGGCGTCAAGAAACGGGTGCAGGAGCTGCTGGAACTGGTCGGGTTGAATCCGGAGCACTACAACAGGTATCCGCACGAGTTCTCCGGCGGGCAACGCCAGCGCATCGGCATCGCCCGCGCCCTGGCGCTCAAGCCGAAACTGATCGTGGCCGACGAACCCGTCTCCGCCCTGGACGTGTCCATCCAGGCGCAGGTCATCAACCTGCTGCGCAGCCTGCAACGCGACCTGGACCTGGCGTTCGTGTTCATCGCCCACGACCTCGCCGTCGTCCGGCACTTCTGCCACCGCGTCGCCGTCATGTACCTCGGCAAGATCGTCGAGATCGGCGACCGCGACACCATCTACACCCGGCCCCAGCACCCCTACACTCGGGCGCTGCTGTCCGCGATCCCCGACGTCACCACCCTCGGCCCCGCCGGACGCATCCGCCTCACCGGCGACGTGCCCACCCCACTCAACCCACCATCCGGCTGCCGCTTCCGCACCCGCTGCTGGAAAGCCACCGACCACTGCGCCACCGAAGAACCGGCGCTCGTCACCCGCGACGACGGCCGGCAGCTCACCGCCTGCCACTACCCGGAGAGCGGACCGGTCGGCGTGCCGACCGGCGAACCCGTGGAGGTGTCCCAATGAGCCTGTCGCCGGTCGAGGGCGTCGCGCTCGCCGAGATCGAGTCCCCCGGGCAGGAGCCGGACGAGAAGAAACGGCTCGTCGGCCGCTCACCGGGTCAGCTCGTCTGGGCCCGGCTGCGTCGCGACCGCACCGCCATGGTCAGCGGCATCGTGCTGGCCCTGTTCGTCCTGGTGGCGGTGGCCGCCCCGCTGATCCAGCGGCTCTACGACGTGTCACCGAACCAGCAGTTCGGTGACCTGCTGGACGCCACTGGCATGCCGCTGGGCTACGTGGGCGGCGTCAGCGGCGACCACTGGTTCGGGCTGGAACCGGGCCTGGGCCGGGACATCTTCATCCGGATGATCTACGGCATCCGGACCTCGCTGCTGATCGCGCTCGGCGCCGCGCTCGTCACCACCACCATCGGTGTGGTGCTCGGGATCGTTGCCGGGTTCGTGGGCGGCGTGGTCGACTCGGTGATCAGCTGGATCACCGACGTCGCGCTGGCGCTTCCGTTCCTCATCTTCGCGCTGGCCGTGGTGCCGACGTTCTCGCTGCGCTTCTACGGTCCCCGGGACGCGGTGCCGACCTGGTTCGCGGTGACCACGCTGATCGTGGTCTTCGCCGCGTTCGGCTGGACCGGCACCGCCCGGCTCGTCCGGGGGCAGGTGGTCTCGCTGCGTGAGCGGGAGTTCGTGGAGGCGGCACGGGCCAGCGGCGCCGGGCTCGGGCACATGCTGTTCCGGCAGATCCTGCCGAACATCTGGGCCCCGATCCTGGTGGCATTCTCGCTCGCGGTGCCGTCGTACGTCACGGGCGAGGCGGCGCTGTCCTTCCTCGGCGTCGGCCTGCCCGAGTCGGTGCCGAGCTTCGGCCGGATGATCTACCGGAGCATCGACTACCTGCAGACCGACCCGGCGTACGTCTTCTTCCCCGGTATCACCATCTTCGCGCTCGTGCTGGCGTTCAACCTCTTCGGCGACGCGTTGCGCGACGCGCTCGACCCGAAGTCGTCACGGTAGGGGGTTCGACGCCATGGTGCGGTTTCTGCTGAAGCGGCTGCTGCTCGCGGTCTCGGTGCTGCTGGCGGTGAGCATCGTCAGCTTCCTCATGTTCTTCGCGCTGCCCCGCGACCCGGTGACCGGGATGTGCCCGAAGAACTGCAACGCCGAGCGGCTGGAACGGGTGCGTACGGAGTTGGGGCTCAACGACCCGAAGCCGACGCAGTACGTCAACTACATGAAGGGCATCTTCGTCGGCCGCGACCTGGGCAGCGCGCAGGGCGGCAAGTGCGAGGCGCCTTGTCTCGGCTACTCCTACGTGAACAGCGAGTCGGTGACCGACACGTTCGCCCGGGTGCTGCCGGTGACGCTGAACATCGTGCTCCCGGCGGCGGTGCTCTGGCTGGCGCTCGGGGTGGGACTCGGGATGATCTCCGCGTTACGGCGGGGGTCGCTGCTCGACCGCATCTCGATCGGGTTGACGCTGACGTTCGCCTCGCTTCAGCTCTACTTCGTCGGCGCCGTGCTGCTGCTGATCTTCGTGTACTCGCTGAAGATCCTGCCGACACCCCGGTACGTGCCGATCCTGGAGAACCCCGTGGAGTGGGCGCGCGGCCTGGTGCTGGCGTGGGTGACGCTGGCGCTGCTCTTCTCCGCGATCTACGCCCGGCTGTCCCGGGCGCAAATGCTGGAGACGCTCTCCGAGGACTTCGTCCGGACCGCGCGGGCCAAGGGCGTGGCGAAACGCAAGGTGTACGGACGGCACGCGCTGCGCGCGGCGATCACGCCGATCGTGACGATCGCCGGGCTCGACGTGGGCGCGGCACTCGGCGGCACCGTCATCACCGAGACGACGTTCGGCATCCAGGGGCTGGGGCGTACGGCGGTGGAGGCGGTACGGCAGGGCGACCTGCCGACCATCATGGCCACCGTCCTGGTGTCGGCGTTGTTCGTGGTGGTGGCGAACATCGTCGTCGATCTGCTCTACGCGTTCATCGATCCCCGGGTGCGCCTGGGCTGACAGGCTTCGCCGGTGATCGATCGTTGTGGCCCCGTTATCTGCTCGAAATTTACCGCGAGTGAAAGCTAGGCGAAGCTTTCCTTCATCGACCCGAGGAGTTGAATATGCGAGCAAGACTCGCCACCGCCGTGGGCGGTGCGATGGCACTGGTGGTCGCCCTCAGTGCGTGCAGCAAGAACACCGGCGACAGCGGCGACACCGCGGACACGAACACCCCCCGCAGCGGCGCCATCGCGACCGACCCGAAGGACTCGCTCGGCCCGGCGGCCGAGGTGCCCGGCGCGGCCAAGGGCGGGACCTTCTACATCCTGCGGGAGAGCAAGATCTCCCACCTCGACCCGCAGCGGGTCTACTCGTTCGCCGGCCTGATGGGCAGCCAGCTCTACGCCCGTTTCCTCACCACCTTCAAGGACGACGGCAAGGGCAACGTCACGCTGGTCGGCGACCTGGCCGAGACGCCCGGCAAGAACGTGAACAACGACTGCAAGGTCTGGGAGTTCACGATCAAGGAGGGCGTCAAGTTCGAGGACGGCCGCCCGATCACCTCCAAGGAGATCGCGTACGGCATCGCCCGCTCGTTCGACCCGGACCTGACCGGCGGCCCCACCTACCTGCAGGAGTGGCTGGCCGACACCCCGCAGTACGACACCAAGTGGGACTTCAAGAAGAACAAGGCCTCGCTGCCGCCCGGCCTGACCACGCCGGACCCGCGCACGTTGCGCTTCGAGTTCAACAAGCCCCGCTGCGACCTGCCGTTCGCGGTGTCGCTGCCGGCCACCGCGCCGCTGCCGCCGGACAAGGACACCGGCGTCAACCTGGACAACATGCCGTTCTCGTCCGGGCCGTACCGGTTCACCAAGCACACGCCCGGCGTGGAGATGGTGCTGGAGCGTAACCCGAACTGGGACCCGGCCACCGACCCGGTGCGGCACGCGTACCCGGACAAGTTCGTCTGGTCGCTCGGCTCCGACAACGCCACCCAGACCAACCGGGTCCTCGCCGGCACCGGCACCGACGCGGCGGCGGTCGCCACCGGCGGCGTGCCGCAGGAACTGCTCGCGAAGGTGACCGGCGACCCGGCGCTCAAGGCACGGATGATCGTCGCGGCGACGCCGAACGCGTACCGGCTGAGCATCAACACCACCCGGGTGACCGACCTGACCGTGCGGCAGGCGATCAACTACGCGATCGACCGCAGCAGCATCACCAAGAACCTCGGCGGCCCGTACGGCGCGGTGCCGCTGACCACGCTGCTGCCTCCGACCACGCTCGGGTACAAGAAGTTCGACGCGTACCCGGCCGGGGAGAGCGGCAACCCGGAGAAGGCGAAGGAGGCGCTGGCCGGCAAGTCGGTGAACCTGGTGCTCGGCACCTCGGACGACACCGCCTCGCAGGAGACCGCCACCCAGGTCAAGAACGCGCTGGAGAAGGCTGGCTTCACGGTCACCGTCAAGCCGATCCCCGAGGACGGCTACCTCGACTTCGTGAAGAAGAAGAGCAACCCGTGGGACCTCTGGGTCGACTCGTGGGCGGCCGACTGGCCCAGCGGCGCCTCGATCCTTCCGGTGCTCTTCGACGGTCGCAGCCTCAAGGCCGAGGGCAACAGCAACACGTCCCAGCTCAACAACGAGGCGATCAACGCCGAGTTCGACCGGGTGCTGGCCCTCGACCCGGCCAAGCAGGCCGCGGAGTGGAGCAAGCTGGACGAGAAGCTGATGAAGGAATCGGCGCCGGCGGTGCCGCTCTACAACGAGGTGGTCTCGGTGGCCCACGGCGAAAAGGCCGGTGGCATCTTCATCGGCAGCATCTTCGGCTGGCCCAGCTTCGTGAACGCGTACGTCAAGCAGTAGCTGTGTAAGGAAGGGCCCCTTCTTAACGCCTCGCGTTAACAAGGGGCCCTTCCTCTACCGCAGGCGTTAAAAGGGGGCCCTTCCTTACAAGTAGCGGCGGAGGAAGTCCAGCTCCAGGCGGAGCAGGCGCTCGGACACGCCGCCGGCGGCCAGGTGGCTCGCGCCGGTGAGCGGCAGTACCGCGTGCGGGCGGCCCGTCGCCAGCAGCGCGGCGGACAGTCGCAGCGTGTGCGCGGCGAGCACGTTGTCGTCGGCCAGGCCGTGCACCAGCAGCATCGGCCGGGCCTGTGCCGGATCGCCGAGCGGCTCGGCGGCCAGCTCGACCAGCGAGTGGTGGGCGTAGACGTCCATCCCGTCGTCCGGCATGCCCAGGTAGCGCTCGCTGTACGCGGTGTCGTACAACGCCCAGTCGGTGACCGGCGCGCCGACGATGGCGCACTTGAACAACTCGGGGTGGCGCAGCACCGCGAGCCCGGCCAGCCAGCCGCCGAACGACCAGCCGCGCACCGCCACCCGTCCCAGGTCCAGATCCGGGTGCTTGTCGGCGAGCGCGGTGAGCGCGTCCACCTGATCGGTGAGGATCACGTCGGCGACCCGGCGGTGGATCGCCTTCTCGAACGACGGCGCGATGCCCGGCGTACCCCGGTTGTCGATGGTGACCACCGCGAAGCCCTGCTCGGCCCACCACTGCCGTTCCAGCCAGACGCCGCGGGCCGCCACCACCTCCTGGTGGCCGGGGCCGCCGTACACGTCCAGCAGCACCGGCAGCCGGGTGCCCTTGACGTGCTCGGCCGGGTAGAGCACCGCGCTGGGCAGCCGCCTGTCGGTCACCCGGACCATCGTCGGCCGCGGCGCGTACGAGCAGGTGGCGGCGAACGAGCGCAACTCACCGACCTCGCTGTCGCCGTGCCACACCCGCCAGCGGATGCCGGCGTGTTCCAGCGACGCGATGCCCACCGCCAGCGTGGACCCGCCGATCGAGGCCGTGTGCCAGCCGGGATCGCTGCCCATCCGGCGGGCGTCCATGCCGCCGCCGATCGTGGTGCGCACCCGGTAGAGGTGACGCTGGCTGGGTTCGCCCTCGCTCGCCTCCACCAGCAGGTCGGCCGCCGCGTTCGGGCCGTTCGGCAGCCGCCCGACCACCCGCCGCACGTACAGCGACGGCGGGGTGAGCAGCGTGCCGTCGGCGAACAGGCAACGCGCGTCGTACCCGTCGTGGGCCAGCTCGCCGCCGACCAGCACCCGCCCGTCGGGCAGGTGCGCCGGGGTGCCGGGGATCGGCTCCACCCAGCGCGGGTCGGCCAGCTCGGCGTGCACCTGCGTCTCCCCGGTGCGCGGGTCCACAGCGAGCACCAGGCCGTGCTGCTGCGAGCGGCGCAGCACGGTGATCAGCGGCCCGCCCTCGGTCCAGTCCACCGAACTGAGGTACGGATAGGTCTCGCGGTCCCAGTGCACGTCGACCCAGCCGCCGTCGAGGTCGAGCAGGTGCAGGCTGACCTCCGCGTTCGGCCCACCCGCCACGGGGTACGCGAGCGACGTCGGCGGGCTCGCCGGGTCGGCCGGGTCGTGCAGGTACCAGCGTTCCAGGCGTGATTCGTCGACCCGGGCGGCCAGCACCCCGCGCCCGTCCGGCGCCCACCAGTAGCCCCGGTATCGGTGGAACTCCTCGGCCGCGATGTGCTCGGCCAGGCCCCAGGTGACGCCGCTGTCCTCACCGGCGAGCAGGTTGTCCGTACCGTCCGGCTCCACCACCCGCAACTGACCCCGGCGCACTCCCTCGGCGGCGTCGGTGACGTACGCCAGCCGCTCACCGGCCGGGTCGGGCCGCGGGTCGATCACCGGCCCGACCGCCGCCACCTCGACCACGTCGCCGTGCACCAGGTCGGCCCGGAACAGCCGCCCGGCCAGCGCGAACGCGGCGACCCGGCCGGCCGAGTCCAGCGCATACGAGCCGATGCCGCCGGAGCTGAGCCGCAACCGCTCGCGCAGCGCCCGCTCGCCGGGAGCGAGGCGGGCCGGCTCGGCGTCGGTGCCCAGCAGCACCGCCGGGTCCGCGACCATTCGTTCCTCGCCGCTGTCGACGTCGAGCAGCCAGAGCGCGTCGGCCGGGTCCTCCGGTCCCGCGGAACGCAGGAAGATCACCCGGGCGCCGTCGCCCGCGACGGCGACGGCGCGCGGCGCCCCGTGGCTGAACCGACGGGTACGGGCGGCCAGCTCGGGAAAGTCCACGCCTGCAGAGTAGGCGGGCGCCGGAGGTGATGTGGCCGACCTGGGCGGACGCATCACCGTCGAGCGGGCAGGACCGCCGGTTAGAGTGACGGGCGTGACGACCCTGCCCGACCGACGCCTTCTGCTGGTCCACGCGCATCCCGACGACGAGTCGATCGGCACCGGCGCGACGATGGCCCACTACGCCGCCACCGGCGCCCACGTCACGCTCGTGACCTGCACGCTGGGCGAGGAGGGCGAGATCCACGTCCCGGCGCTGGCCCAGCTCTGCGCGGCCGAGGCGGACCAGCTCGGCGGCTACCGGATCGGCGAGCTGGCGGCCGCCTGCGCCGCGCTCGGCGTGACCGACCACCGGTTCCTCGGCGGGGCGGGCCGCTACCGTGACTCCGGGATGATGGGCCTGGCCACCAACGAGCACCCCCGGGCGTTCTGGCAGGCCGACCTGGACACCGCCGCCGGGTACCTGGTGGACGTCGTCCGCGAGGTCCGGCCCCAGGTCCTCGTCACGTACGACCCGGACGGCTTCTACGGCCACCCCGACCACATCCAGGCGCACCGGGTGGCGATGCGGGCGGTGGAGTTGGCCGCGGCCGAGGGGATCGCCCCGGCGAAGGTCTACTGGACGGCGATGCCGCGCAGCGTGCTCGACGCGGGCCTGGAGACGTTCACCGAGTCGTCGGACAACCCGTTCGCCGGCATCGAGAGCGCCGACGAGCTGCCGTTCGGCACGCCGGACGCGGAGATCGCCGCCCGGATCGACGGCACCGACCAGCACGCCGCCAAGGAGGCGGCGATGCGGGCCCACGCCACCCAGATCCCGGCGAACTCCTGGCTCTACTCGATCGCCGGCAACTTCGGCGGCGAGTTCATGGGCGTCGAGTACTTCACGCTCGCGGTCGGCGGGAAGGGGCCGGGCGCCGGCCCGTACGGCTGGGAGGACGACCTCTTCGCCGGGATCGCCCCGGACGGCACGCGGCGGTCCCCGGTCGCGGCGGCCGGTCTCCGGTGACGCTGCCGGCCGTACCCGTGTCGACCCTTCCCGAGCAGCCGCCGGCGGCCGCGACGCCGAGCCCGGCGGAGCGGGTGCTCGACCGCGCGCTGCGGGTGGCCGGCGGCGTCGTGACGGTCTGGGCCGGCGTCCTGCTGGCACTGCTCGACCTGATCTTCGCGACCTGGGCCTGGGAGACAGTGCAGGGCCGCTCCGGCGGGCTGCGGGCGCTTCTCGGTGTCGGCCTGGTGGCCGCCGGTGTCGTCGCAGTGGTGGCGACCACGGTGCTGCTGGGCCGGTTCGCCCACCGGTCGACGGGTACGCGCTGGGCGGTGACGCTCGGCGCGCTGCCGTGGTTCCTGGTGATCGTGGTGGGTGGTTTCCGGACCGTCGAGGGCGACCTGGCGCTCGCCGGTGACAACGTGCTCGGTCTCGCGCTGATCGTGGCCGGCGCGGTCACGTTCGCGGTGCTGGGCTTCCGGCACCTGGTGACGCCGCCCGACGCGCGGTGAGGTGCTGACGCCGCACAGCTCGCGGTGGTAGACATTCCTGCCAGGAGGCCCGCCGAGGGAGCGGGCGGTACGGCGGGAGGCGTGCGATGGATCAGCGGTGGCGTGCGGTAGGCGTGCTGGCGGCCGTGTTGTTCGGGGTGAACGTGGTGGCCCGGCTGGTCATCAGACTCGCGTTCCCGGACGACGACACCGCGTCCGGCCGCGTCTCGCTCGCCATGTTCCTGGTCATCGGGCTGATCCTGGCCGGCACCGCGTTCCGGTGGGGCGCCGACCGGCCGCTGGGCCGCTGGGCCGGCGACCTGGCCGCCGCGGTCGCGATCGCGCTGGCGCTCACCGTGTTCGTCGGTCCGCTGCTGGTCGGGGAGAACCCGTTCGGCGGCGGCGCGGGCCTCTTCTTCGCCCAGATCTGGCTCTATCTCGCGGCCACCACGGCGGGCGTGCTGGTCGGCTACCTGATCCTGACCGCGCTGGGCCGGGACTACCGGTCCCGCCAGCTCAAGCGGTACGCCGAGATGAAGCGCACCCGGCCCCGCAAGATCGTCCGGCGCTGACCGCCCCGCCGCTCAGGCCGCCGGGGCGACCCGGGTCAGGTAGGTGTGGTGGGTGGTGAAGCCGAGCCCGCGGTAGAGCGCCACCGCGCCGGTGTTGCTCTGTTCGACCTGGAGGAACGCGTGGGTGGCGCCCTCGGCGGCGCCCCAGCCGGCCAGGGCGCGTACGACAGTGGCGGCGAGCCCTCGACGGCGTGCCTCCGGCACCGTCTCCAGCAGGCTGACGCCGAGCCAGCGACCCGCGCCGGTCACAGTGCCCCGCCCGACCGCGAGCAGCCGGCCGCCCTCGCGCAGTTCGGCGAAGCGGACCCGGGGTGCCCCGGTGAGCACCTGCCGGGCGGCGTCCGGCAGCCCGCCCTTGCGGCCGGCGGCGATCACCAGCCAGTCGTCGGCGGGCGCGTCCACCAGCGTCACCGGCGGCGCGTCGGCGGGTAGCGGTCCTGCGGTCGGCGGTGGGGTGGCGGGCGGCGGCACGGTCAGGGTGCGCAGCGGGACGGTCTGCACCAGCACCGGCGGCCGGGACGTCCAGCCGCGCGTGTCCAGCTCCGCGCCGACCGGGGCGGCCAGCGGCAGCGGGGTGTTCACCAGGGCGGGCCCGCCGCGCTCGGCGTACCAGCGCTGCACCGCGTCCAGTGCGGCGGGCAGCGGGCGGTCCGGGTCGCCGACCGGCAGCGCGCTGTTCGCCCGCCCGGTCCAGCCGTCGGCCCAGCGCAGCCGCCAGTCGCCGAGCCGTCCGCGTACCGGTGCGGGCCACGCCTCGTCGGCGGCCAGCTCCAGCGCGACCACGGCGGCGGCGGTGGGCCGCCGGGCCGGCGGCACCCGCTTGGCCCGGTGCACCTCGGCCACCGGTACGCGCAGCGGCCCGGCGTCGGTGGACAGGGTGATGTGGGTCTCGCCCAGCTCAACGAGTTCGCCGAGCGCATCGGAGAACAGCGTGCGGCCCTCGCGAATCCCCACAATCCGGCGGACCACGATCCGGTGTCCCACGTCCTGCTGTCGGAGCACGATCGACCCCCTCCCCGGCGAGATACTAGGCTCTTACCGTTGCGGTTGATCGCGACGAGTCTTGCGGAGGAGAAGACCGGTGACCTACATCATCGCCGAGCCGTGCGTGGATGTGCTCGACAAGGCATGCATCGAGGAGTGCCCGGTCGACTGCATCTACGAGGGCAACCGGATGCTCTACATCCACCCCGACGAGTGCGTCGACTGTGGTGCCTGTGAGCCGGTCTGCCCGGTGGAAGCGATCTTCTACGAGGACGACGTCCCGGAGCAGTGGAAGGACTACACCGGGGCCAACTACGAGTTCTTCGAGGACCTGGGCTCGCCCGGTGGCGCCTCGAAGATCGGCAAGGTGGAGAAGGACGCCACCTTCGTCGCCGCGCAGCCGCCGCGCGGCGAGGGCCACTGAACCGGCACTCGCCGGTCTCGGCACGGCTGCCCGACTTCACCTGGGACACCCTGGACGCCGCGGCCGCCACGGCCGCAGCGCACCCGGACGGTCTCATCAACCTGTCGATGGGCACGCCGGTCGACCCGGTGCCAGACCTGATCCGGCAGGCCCTGGCCGGCGCGTCCAACGCACCGGGCTACCCGCTGACCGCCGGTACGCCCGCCCTGCGGAACGCGATGGCGGCCTGGGTCGCGCGGGCCTGCGGCGCGGGCGTCGACGGCCTGGGCGTGCTGCCGACGATCGGCTCCAAGGAGCTGGTGGCCGGGCTGCCCACGCTGCTCGGGCTCGGCCCCGGTGACGTGGTCGTGGTGCCGTCGGTGGCCTACCCGACCTACGAGGACGGGGCCCGGCTGGCAGGCGCGACGACGGTACGCACCGACTCGCTGACCGCGCTGGGCCCGGATCCGCGGGTCCGCCTGGTCTGGGTCAACTCGCCGGGCAACCCGACCGGCCGCGTGCTGCCCGCCGCCCACCTGCGCAAGGTGGTCGAGTGGGCGCGCGAGCGCGGCGCGGTGGTCGCCAGCGACGAGTGCTACCTGCCGCTGGGCTGGGACGCCGAGCCCGTCTCGGTGCTCTCGCCCGAGGTGTGCGGTGGCTCGTACGACAGCGTGCTCGCGGTGCACTCGCTGTCCAAGCGCTCCAACCTGGCCGGCTACCGGGCCGGGTTCGTGGCGGGCGACCCGGCGCTGGTGGCCGAGCTGCTCAAGATCCGTAAGCACGCGGGCCTGATCGTGCCGGCCCCGGTGCAGGCCGCCATGGTGGCCGCGCTCGGCGACCAGGAGCACGCCGACGCCCAGCGGGAGCGCTACCGCGTCCGGCGGGAGAAGCTGCGCGACGCGTTCACCGCCGCGGGTTTCACGGTCGAGCACTCGGAGGCCGGGCTCTACCTCTGGCTCACCCGGGACGAGGACTGCTGGGAGACAGTGGACCGGCTGGCCCGCCGGGGCATCCTGGTGGCCGCCGGTGTCTTCTACGGCCCGGCCGGCGCCCGGCACGTCCGGGTGGCCCTCACCGAGTCCGACGAGCACGTGGACGCGGTGGCCGGGCGGCTCGCCGGGGGCTGACGTGCCGGGCGGGCTGGCGCGGGCGGCGGTGGTCGGCACCGGGCTGATCGGCGGTTCGGTGCTGCTGCGGCTGCGCGACGCCGGGCTCGACGTCGCCGGCTGGGATCCCGATCCGGCGGCCCGCCGGCAGGTACGCGACCGGGGCGTCGACGCGCCCGGCACGGTCGAGGAGGCGGTCACCGGCCGGGACGTGGTGTTCCTCTGCGGCCCGCTGCCCACGCTGCCGGCGACACTGGCCCGGGTCGCCGCCGTGACCGACGACGACTGCGTGCTCACCGACGTGGGCAGCGTCAAGGCCGAGGTGAGCACCGCCGCCACCGTTCAGGGGCTCGGGCACCGCTTCGTGCCGGGCCATCCGATGGCCGGCGCGGACCGGGCCGGCGCGAGCGCGGCCGGCCCGGACCTGCTCGACGGCGCCGCCTGGGTGCTCTGCCCGGGGCCGACCGGCCTGGGCGCGTTCCGGCGGCTGGCAGTGCTGCTGGTGGACGTCTTCCACGCCCGGGTGGTGCCCATGTCCGCCCCGGAGCACGACGGCGCCGCCGCGCTCGCCTCGCACGTACCGCACGTGCTGGCGGGCGCGCTGGCCGGCACCGTGCACCGGTCGGCGCTGCGGGACGCGGTGCTGGCGCTCGCCGCCGGCAGCTTCTCCGACGGCACCCGGGTCGCCGGCGGGCCACCCGAGCGGACCGCGAACATGCTGCTCGGCAACCGGGACCGCGTCCTCGTCGAGCTGGACGCGCTCGGCGCGTTCCTGACCGAGCTGACCGAGGCGCTGCGTGCCGGCGACGCCGGTGCGCTGGCCGACCGGTTCGCCGAGGGGCGGGACGTCCGCTCCACGCTGCGGGCACGCGTGTTCACCGCGCACCGGCGGGAGTTCCCGGCGGCCGCCGACCACGCGGGCGAACTGGCGTACCTGCGGGAACTGGGAGCGGCGGGCGGCCACCTGAGCGAGGTCCGGGAGACGGCCGGCGCGGTCACCTACATGGGGCACCTGCCGGCCACCCCGCCGTTAGGCTGAGCGGCATGGCTGACGCACCGGTCGTGGCGGTACGCGGTGAGGCGTACCGGGAGGTGGCTCCCGAGCTGGCCCGGTTCACCGTGACGGCGGTGGCGCGCGACCGGGACCGGGAGACCACGCTGACCCGGCTGGCCGAACGGGCCGCCGCGGTGCGCGCGCTGCTCGACGCGGCCGAGCCGGCAGTGGAGCGCCGGGAGACCGGCCAGGTCCACGTCCGGCCGGTGACGAAGCGCTCCGGCGACCGGGTGGTGGCCTACCAGGGCAGCGTGAGCACCACTGTGACGACCACCGACTTCACCGCGCTCGGCGACCTGATGCTCCGCCTGGCCGACCAGGAGCAGGTCGAGGTGGCCGGGCCGGTGTGGTCGCTGCGGCCGGACAGCCCGGCCTACCGGGAGGTGCGGCAGGCCGCGATCGCCGACGCGCTGATCAGGGCCCGGGAGTACGCCGAGGCGCTCGGTGCCCGGGTGATCGCGTTGCGGGAGCTGTCCGACACCGGGATGAGCGCCGGCCCGCCGATGATGGTCAAGGCGGCGTACGCGCGCTCCGGCGAGCCGGAGCTCGAACTGGAACTGGACCCGGCGCCGCAGCCGGTGCAGGCGGCGGTCGAGGCGCGGTTCACCATCAGCGAGCCGGTGCTGGGCTGATGCCACAGGCGGAGGTGCTCGGGCTCGACGAGCTGATCACCAGGGCCCGCGCGCTGGCCGAGGGCGGCCCGCGTCAGCTCCTCGGCATCGCCGGGGCGCCCGGGGCGGGCAAGTCCACCCTGGCGGAACGGATCGTGGCCGCGCTCGGCCCGGTCGCCCGGCTCGTCCCGATGGACGGGTTCCACCTGGCCGGATCGGCGCTGGCGCGGCTCGGCCGGGCCGGGCGCAAGGGCGCGCCGGACACGTTCGACGTCAACGGCTTCGTCTCCATGCTGCGCCGGTTGCGCCGGCTGGAGCCGACGTCGGTGTGGGCGCCGGAGTTCCGCCGCGACCTGGAGGAGCCGGTCGCCGGGGCGATCGAGGTGCCGCCAGAGGTGCGCCTGGTGGTCACCGAGGGCAACTACCTGCTGCTGCGGGACGACCCGTGGGAGGAGGTGCGCACGCTCGTACACCAGGTCTGGTTCCTCGACCTGGACGCGGAGCTGCGGCTGCGCCGGCTCACCGCCCGGCACGAGGCGTACGGGAAGTCACCGGAGCAGGCCCGCGCCTGGGCGCTGGGCAGCGACGAGGAGAACGCCCGGCGGGTCGCCGGCACGGCCGGGCACGCCGACCTGGTGGTACGCCTGGCCGAACCGCCGCAGGCGTGACGCCGGGTCGGCCGCAGACGTGACGCCCGGTCGGGTCAGCCGGTCCGCTGCCGGGGCGACGGCACGGTGCGGCGCAGCAGCCGGGCCACCACCGCCCGCTCGCGGGTGAACTCCACCGCCTCCGGGTAGCCGCTGTGGCTGCGGATGGGCGGATCGGCCACCTCCCCACCGGACGGGTGCAGCGCCTCCGGGTCGGCCACCGGTACGTCGCGCTGGCCGGCGCTCACCTGCCAGCCCAGCGGATCGGTGTCCCGCCAGAAGTTCGTCCAGGCCACGTGCCCGCCGGGCCAGGTGAGCGCGCCGGCGAGCGCCCGCAGCCGTTCCGGCCCGAAGTAGGACGGGAAGACCCGCCCGTAGAGCCGGGTGAGCTGACAGCCGTAGGAGAAGAACCAGGTCCGTAGCCGCCACCGGCGGGGCAGTTGCAGCAGCACCGCGGCGCAGATGACGGTGCCCTGGCTGTGCCCGGAGAGGATGACCCCGTCCATCCGGTCGCTGTGGTGCGGCGGCAACGCCAGCAGCCCCGCGACCCGGGTCTGGAGTTCCGGTACGGCACGTTCGGCGTAGCTGGGCGGCGCGAGCGGATGCGCGGCCCGGGGCCAGAACGTGCACACGTCCCAGATCACGCCGACCGAGCGGCGTACCGAGTCGGTGCGGTAGACGAGCAGCCCGAGCGCCGCCGTCACCACCGGCAGCCAGCCGAGGACGGTGTCGCCGCGCTCGGCGGTCCAGTGGACGGCGGTCTGCCAGCCGGACGGGGACAGCGGGCTGGGCCGCTCGCCGGAGAGCGCGGCGGCGCAGCAGAGGGTGACCAGGATGGCGCAGAACGCGGCGTAGCAGCCCACGAGCCGTACCGCGTGCTCGCCGACCAGCCGGTGCAGCGCCCGGTAGGTGCTGACGTCGCGGCAGCGCCGCAGGTCGTGCGCGGACAGGCCGGGCGTGGCGGCCAGCCCGGCGTACTCGATCCGGCGCAGCCGGTGCAGCAGGACGACTGCTCGGATCAGCACCCCGACCAACGCGGCCAGGCCGATCGCGCAGGCCAGCCCGGACCAGAAGACGGCCAGTGGCGGCACGACCCGGCTCGGGCCGCTCGGCTCGGCCGACGCGTCGAGCCGGTCGCTGACCCAGTAGAGCAGCCCGGCGCAGTACGCCACCGCCATCATCCACCCGAACCCGGCGATGACCGCCGGGGCGCAGCCACGCCAGGCGAGATCGGTGTACGCGCCGAGCGGCTGGGTCGGCACCGCCGGCCGCAGCCGGGGCAGGAACAGGCCGGCGGTGGCCAGCGCGACGGCCGGGCCGACGAGCATCCAGGTGCCCAGGGCGTCCGGCGCGGCGGGCAGCGCGGGCAGTCCGTGTTCGATCCAGGTCGCGCCGAGCGGCAGCAGCAGCATCCCGGCGGCGGGTCCGATCAGCGCCCGCCGGCCGGAGCGGTTCGCCGCGGCGATGGCGAGCAGCAACAGCACCTGGTACGCGAGCAGCCACGCGATCGCGGTGTCGTACCCGGGCAGTGACCGGTCGGCGCCACAGCCGGCGGTGTCCGGTTGCGCCACGCACGCGTCCGGCGGCCGGTACGCCGACAGCGGCTGCCCGGCCGCCCCGTCGGGGAGCAGCAGCAGGACGAACGCCCCGGCCAGTCCGAGCGCGGTGAGCGTCGCGATCGCCGCGCTCCACCGGCCGAGCGGGGTGGCGCCCTGCCGTCGGGTCAGCCAGGGACGGGCGACAGCGACCACGGCGATCACCACCACGGTGGCGAGCAGCGCCACTGTGGGCCAGGCGACGGCGGCCCGTACGCCCCGCGGCGGATCCATGATCAGCACCGCGGCGACCGGTACGGCTGCGGCGCTGACGGCGCCGGTGCACAGGTGCAGCACGGCGGCCCGGCGCAGTTGCCCCTCGCCGTTCCAGAACGTCGGGTCCTGGAGCGGGTTCCGCGGTGGCTCACGCGGGTCGGGTCGTTCGACCGGCTCGCCGTCCTCCCGGGCCGGCGCGTGGTGGTGCGGGTCGGCGGGCATCTGCGCCTCGTACTGGTAGGTGCGGAAGGCGACGAGCCCGATCCCGGCCAGCACGAGCAGTGGCAGCAGCAGCCCCAGCGCGAGCGTCCGGGTGCCCTCGCGCCACCAGGGGTCGCCGAGGAACTCCCACGCCCCGGGGATCCGGCCGAGGCAGGCCGGCTCCACGCACTGCCAGGCGACGAGGTCCACTCCGACGCCGGTCACTGTGACGACGAGCGTGCAGGTCAGGCTCAGGCAGAACAGGCGGATCAGCCAGGCGGTGATGCCGGACCGGCTGGCCCAGCGTTCCTGGTCCGGGTCGGGCGGGATGCCGGCGCGGGCGTGCAGCGCGACGTTCGCCAGCGCGAAAGGGAGCATCAGCGTCCACAGCGCCCGTTCCACGTCCCGCCGGGTCCGGGCGCCGGAGGTCAACTGCCCCCAGCTGTACGCCTCGACCGTGATCGGGTCGTCCCGGCCCGCCGTGCTGGACCGGTAGAAGCCGGTCACCTGACCGCCGGCGACCAGTGTTGGTTGCGCACTGTCACCGTTGACGCCGGCGGTCAGGCCGAGTAGCTGATCCGGCGGGGTGTTGGAGACCCCGTGCACCCGCAGTTCGAGGACCCGTTCCATTGTGCCTCCCGGTTAACGCACTACTACCCAGAGTGCGCGACCGGACGGGAATCCGCATCCGCTGGAGCGGTTGTTCCCGCAGCTCAGGCCGGTTGAGCCAGGTTCCTGATCGGGCGAGCGGGGTTACCCACCGCCACCACGTTCGCCGGGAGGTCGCGGGTGACCACAGCGCCGGCGCCGACCACCGTGTTCTCGCCGATGGTCACCCCGGCCAGCACGATCACGCCCCCGCCGAGCCAGACGTTGTCACCGATGGTGATGGGCTGGGCCGACTCCCACTTGGCCCGGCGCGCCTCCGGCTCCACGGGGTGGGTGGCGGTGAGCAGTTGCACGTTCGGTCCGATCTGGACGTCCGCGCCGATGGTGATGCGGGCGACGTCGAGGAGGACCGCGTTGAAGTTGACGAAGGTGCGCGGGCCGATGTGCGTCTGGAAGCCGTAGTCGCAGTACAGCGGCGGCCGGACCCAGGCGTCCTCGCCGAGCGAGCCGAGCAGTTCGCGCAGCGCGGCGAGGCGGCCCGCCGGGTCGTCGGCGGAGCTGCGGTTGAAGCGTTCGCCGAGCCGGGCCGCGCGCTCCAGGTCGGCGATGATCGCGGGGTCGTCGGCGATGTACTGCTCGCCGGCCAGCATCCGGTCCTTCATGGAGGTCATCGTCCGATCGTCCCGGTCGGCCCGGGAGTGGGGTGGCGGTTCCGTCGGATCGGCGACTTCCTGTTGCATACGCGGTATGCAATCCTGATACCCGCGTCGATGTGTCTCTCATCGATGAAACGTCCGACGAAGGAGGAAGGTTGCTCCGGAACCGCAGAAAGATGACGGCGCTCGGCCTCGGCCTGGCGCTGGCGCTCGGCCTGCCGGTGCCCGCGCTGGCCGCCGCGCCCACCGCGCCGACCGGCCCGTCCGCCCCTACCGGCCCGTCCGCCCAGCCCGGCGCCGGCTCGGTCACCGTCACCCTGATCACCGGCGACCGGGTCACCGTCGCCCCCGGCGGCCGTGCCGCGGTACGCCCCGGCACCGGCCGCGCCGGCATCCAGTTCCTGGTCGGGCGGGAGCGTGACCGGCTCACCGTGCTGCCGCAGGACGCGCTCCCGCTGGTCCGTGCAGGCAAGCTCGACCGGCGCCTGTTCGACGTGACCGGGTTGATCGAGGCCGGGTACGACGACGCGCGGCGCGGCAGCGTACCGCTGCTCGTGACGTACCGGCCGGGGGTGGCCCGGCGGACGGCGGCCCCGCTCGCCGGCGCGCGGGTGACCCGCGACCTGCCGGCGATCGCCGGCGCGGCCGTCGTCGCCGACAAGGGCGACACCGGTGCGCTCTGGAAGGCGGTGAGCGCGGACCGCTCCGGCGCCCGGCTCGACGCGGCGGGGGGTGTCGACCGGATCTGGCTCGACGGCCGGCGGCGGGTGACGCTCGACCACAGCGTGCCGCAGATCGGCGCGCCGACCGCCTGGGCCGCCGGCTGGACCGGGAAGGGCGTGCGGGTCGCGGTGCTCGACACCGGCGTCGACCTCACCCACCCGGACCTGGCCGGCAAGGTCGCCGAGTCGCGCAACTTCACCGAGGAGGCGGACCCGGACGACATCGTCGGGCACGGCACGCACGTCGCCTCCACCATCGCCGGCAGCGGCGCCGCCTCGGGCGGGAAGTACCGGGGCGTGGCACCGGACGCCACGCTGCTGTCCGGCAAGGTCTGCGAGGTCTACGGCTGCACCGAGTCGGCCATCCTGGCCGGCATGCAGTGGGCCGCTGCCGAGCAGCACGCCACCGTGGTCAACATGAGCCTCAGCGGCGGCGACACCCCGGAGGTGGACCCGCTGGAGCAGGCGGTCGGGACGCTCACCGAGCAGCACGGGACGCTGTTCGTGATCGCCGCCGGCAACGACGGCGCCGACGGCTCGGTCGGCTCGCCGGGCACCGCGGACGCCGCGCTCGCGGTGGGCGCTGTGGACCGGGACGACGCGCTCGCCGACTTCTCCAGCCGCGGGCCCCGGGTCGGCGACGGGGCGATCAAGCCGGACATCACCGCGCCGGGTGTGGAGATCGTGGCCGCGCGGGCCGCGAACGGCCAGATCGGCGACCCGGTGGGGGACCGGTACGCCTCGCTGTCCGGCACGTCGATGGCCACCCCGCACGTGGCCGGCGCGGTCGCGCTGCTCGCCCAGCAGCACCCCGGCTGGACGCCCGGACGCTACAAGGCGACGCTGATGGCCTCGGCGAAGCCGCACCCGGAGCAGACCGCGTTCCAGCAGGGCGCGGGCCGGGTCGACGTCGCCCGCGCGATCATCCAGCAGGTGACGAGCGAACCGGCGTCCGTCTCGTTCGGCGTGGCGGCCTGGCCCCACACCGACGACAAGCCGATCAGCCGGACGGTCACCTACCGCAACGGCGGTACCGCCCCGCTCACGCTCGACCTGAGCACCCGGTTCAGCGGACCGGGCGGGCGGACCGCGCCGGCCGGCATGCTGACTCTCAGCACCTCCCGGCTCACCGTTCCGGCGGGCGGCACCGCCCAGGTGACGGTGGTGATCGACACCCGGCTCGGCGGCGCCGACGGCTACTGGACCGGCCGCCTGCTCGCCCGCGCCGGCGACGCGGTGGTGGTGACCCCGCTCGCTGTCGACCGCGAGGTGGAGAGCTACGACCTGACCGTAACGCACCGCAACCGCTCCGGCGCCCTGACCGACGGCTACTACACGAGCCTGCTCGGGCTCGACGACGGCAGCTACCGGGACGTCTACGGCGCCGCCGGCGAGGCCCGGATCCGGGTGCCGAAGGGCCGGTACGGCGTGCAGAGCCTGATCTTCGTCGACGGTGACCAGGGCTGGTCGGAGGTCTCCTTTCTGGCCCAGCCCGAACTGGTGGTGGCCGGGAACCAGCGGCTCGCGCTGGACGCCCGGCGGGCGAAGCCGGTCCGCACCACGGTGCCGCAGCGCGGCGCGGCGCCACTGCTGATCGACCTCACAGCGGCCTGGGGATTCGACGACTACTACGCCAGCATCGGGCTGTGGACCGACAGGTTCGAGGGTCTCTACTCGGCCCAGGTCGGCCGTACCGTCTCCGACAAGGTCTTCGTCGGCTCGCTCGCCAGCCAGTGGGCCGAACCGGCGGCGCCCGAGCGCAGCCCGTACTTCTACGGCCTGAACGACCTGTTCCCGGGCCGGTTCCCGACCGGCTTCGTCCGGCACTACCGGCCGGCCGACCTGGCCACCGTCACGAACCGGTTCGCCGCCGGCTACGCCGGCATGGAGAACGAGCTGGTCGTCTACGCGGAGCCCGACTACAACATGGGCGGCTCGGCGATCATCCTGCCCGTCCAGGTGCCGGGCAAGCGGATCGACCACCTCACCACCGGCCGGACCCGCTGGAGTGCCGGGCTGGCCTTCGGTGAGCGGGACGAGGACGGCTGGTTGCAGCCGCGGGCGGTGCTGGAATCAGTGCCGACCCGCTACCGGGCCGGCCACACCTACCGCGACGAGTGGAACAAGGCCCCGTTCGGCCCGTCGTTCCCGCAGCCGCAGTGGCCGGAGCAGGGCATCACCCGTACCGGCGACACAGTCGTGGTCTCGCTGCCGGTGCACAGCGACGCGGCCGGTCACCCGGGCGGTTCGCTCAACGACACCGAGCAGACGCGGCTGTACCGCAACGGCAAGCTGGTCGCCGAGTCGCCCTACCCGGGGTACGGCGAGTTCACAGTGCCGCCGGGAACGGCGAACTACCGGGTGGAGACCAGTGCGACGCGCGGCTTCACCGACCTGAGCACCGAGGTCTCGGCGAGCTGGACGTTCCGCTCCAAGCGGGTGCCGGGTGACGTGCCGGCCCGGCTGCCGGCCATGGCGGTCCGGTTCACCCCGCCGCTGGCGGTGGACAGCTCCGCCCCGGCGGGCCGGACGTTCACAGTGCCGGTGACGGTGCAGCGCCAGCCCGGTGCGCCGTCCGGCCGGGTCGTGGCGCTCACCGTCGACGTCTCCTACGACGGTGGCAAGACCTGGCGCAAGGCGGCCCTGAAGAAGCAGGGCGGGGCGTGGACGGCCACCGTCCGGCACCCGGCCGGCCCGGGGTACGCGTCGCTGCGGGCCACCGCCCGGGACGACGCCGGCAACACCGTGACCCAGCGGATCATCCAGGCGTACCGCCTGCGGTGAGCCGGCCGTCCGGGTCCGCGCGGCGGTCGCCGTCGCGGACCCGGACGGGGGTACGGCTCAGTCGTTGGCGTGCAGCGCCGCGTTGAGCGCGATGCCCTGGCCGGTGCGGGGCTTCGCCTCCAGCGCGCCGGTCACCGAGTTGCGCCAGAACAGCAGCCCGTCGACGCCGGACAGCTCGCGGGCCTTGACCGTCCGGCCGTCCGGCAGGGTGATCTTCGAGGCGGCGGTGACGTAGCAGCCGGCCTCCACCACGCAGTCGTCGCCGAGCGTGATGCCGACACCGGCGTTCGCGCCGACCAGGCTCCGCTCACCGATGCGCACCTTCTCCGTGCCACCGCCGGAGAGCGTGCCCATGATCGAGGCGCCGCCGCCGATGTCGGAGCCGTCGCCGACCACCACGCCCTGCACGATGCGGCCCTCGACCATCGAGGTGCCGAGCGTGCCGGCGTTGAAGTTGACGAAGCCCTCGTGCATCACCGTCGTGCCGGAGGACAGGTACGCACCCAGCCGGACCCGGTCCGCGTCCGCGATCCGCACCCCCGACGGCACCACGTAGTCGGTCATCCGGGGGAACTTGTCCACCCCGTACACGGACAGGTGGCGGCCGGCGGCGCGCTCGATGACGCGCAGCTCGTCCACCCGCTCCGGCGGGCACGGCCCGGCCGACGTCCAGGCCACGTTCGCCAGCTTGCCGAAGATGCCGTCGAGGTTCAGCTCGTTGGGCCGCACCAGGCGGTGGGAGAGCAGGTGCAACCGCAGGTACGCGTCGGCCGCGTCCTTGATCGGGTCGTCCAGCGAGCCGATCACCGTGGTCACCTCGACGGTGCGCAACCCGGGCAGCGCCCGCTCGCCGATCGCGCCCGGAGGCAGGTCGAGCACGTCGGCCCGGTCCTCGCCGGGCACCAGCGGCAGTTCGCCCAGACCCAGCTTGCCGGTCGGGTACCAGGTGTCGAGCACCTGGTCCTGCGCGGTGACGGTGGCCAGGCCGATGCCCCAGGCGGATGGTGCGGACGTCACTGTGTCACCTCTCGTTCCGGCGGCGGCGTCCGCCGCTGCTCGCGGCCGGGGGCGCGGCAACGTGTCCCTCGCGCCCACCGAGGATGACGGTACCGTGCGAGACATGCAGAACCCGTTGACCCCCGAGGTCCTGGCCGATCCGGTGGCGCTGACCCGCGCCCTGGTCGACATCGAGTCGGTGTCCCTCAACGAGAAGGCCATCGCCGACTGCGTCGAGGAGGTGCTGCGCGGTGTGCCGCACCTGACCACCTACCGGCACTCGAACACCGTCATGGCCCGGACCGACCTGGGTCGGGCGCAACGCGTGGTGCTCGCCGGCCATCTGGACACCGTTCCGCTCAACGGCAACTTCCCCTCGACCATGCGTGGCGACCTGATGTACGGCTGCGGCACCTCCGACATGAAGTCCGGGGTCGCCTTCGCGCTGCACCTGGCGGTGACGCTGCCCGACCCGCGCTACGACGTCACGTACTTCTTCTACGAGGCCGAGGAGATCGAGTCGAGGTACAACGGCCTCACCCTGGTCGCGCAGAGCCACCCCGAGTGGCTGGACGCCGACTTCGCGGTGCTGCTGGAGCCGACGTACGGGATCGTCGAGGCGGGCTGCCAGGGCACCATGCGGGCGGTGGTCACCACGCACGGCGAGCGGGCCCACGCGGCGCGCTCCTGGCACGGCGTGAACGCCATCCACGGCGCGAGCGAGGTGCTGCGGCGGCTGACCACGTACGAGGCCCGCCGGGTGACGATCGAGGGCTGTGACTACCGCGAGGGCCTCAACGCGGTGCGGATCACCGGCGGGGTGGCCGGCAACGTCGTCCCGGACCGCTGCGAGATCGAGATCAACTACCGGTACGCCCCGGACCGCGACCCGGCGGGCGCCGAGGCGCACCTGCGCGAGGTCTTCGCCGGCTTCGAGCTGGAGGTCACCGACGCGGCGGCCGGTGCGCCGCCCGGACTGGAGAGCCCGGCGGCGCAGGAGTTCCTGGCGGCGGTCGGTGCCGCGCCGATCGGCAAGCTGGGCTGGACGGACGTGGCGCGGTTCGCGGCCATGGGCATTCCGGCGCTGAACTTCGGCCCCGGCGACCCGAACCTGGCGCACCACAAGGACGAGCACGTCGAACTGACCAAGATCCGGGACGGCGCGGCGACGCTGCACCGTTGGCTGGCCCCGGCCTGACGCGCTGCGATCCCGGGGCCCGCGCCCGCCTCGCGGGCCCCGGGACCGTCAGACGGTCGTCGTCAGGGGTGCTTCCGCCTCGCCGGTCTCGCCGGTCAGGTCGGACCGGTGGGTCTCCATCATCCGGGCGCGGCGGCGCTCGGCCACCACGTCACGGATCCGCCGCTGCATCTGACGGCGGATCCGGATCATCTCGCTGTTACTGATCAACGCTGGCTCCTCCCCCGAAGGCGCGTCGCCCGGGGTATACCGGGTATGTGAATAGTAAGACGTACGTGCGACCGAATTAGTTGCCCGGATCCCAAAGATTTCTTCGGCTCCCGGGCCTGCGCGCCCCGCCGGAGCCGCTCTACTACGGTGACCCCATGGGCGAGAGCAGCGGAATGTCGGCCGGTCACGGCCAGCGGGGGGAGCGGCACCGGGGAGAACGGCACCGCGGCGCGGTGACGCTGCGCAACCGGGCGATTCCGGTGAGTACGGCCGACCAGCGGCTGCTCGACTCCCGGGGACGCAGCGACTGGAAGACCAAGGACGCCTGGCGCGCGCTGCGGATCCTCTCCGAGTTCGTCGAGGGCTTCGACACCCTCGCCGACCTGCCCCCGGCGGTGAGCGTGTTCGGCTCCGCCCGCAGCAAGCCGGACAGCCCCGAGTGCCGGATGGCCGAGGAGTTGGGCGGCGCGCTGGCCCGGGCCGGGTACGCGGTGATCACCGGCGGCGGTCCCGGCGTGATGGAGGCCGCCAACCGGGGCGCCGGTGAGGCCGGTGGCCTCTCCGTCGGGCTCGGCATCGAACTGCCGTTCGAACAGGGCCTCAACGACTGGGTCGACCTGGCCATCGACTTCCGCTACTTCTTCGCCCGCAAGACCATGTTCGTCAAGTACGCCCAGGCGTTCGTGGTGCTCCCCGGCGGCTTCGGCACCCTGGACGAGTTGTTCGAGGCGCTCACCCTGGTGCAGACCGGCAAGGTGACCCGCTTCCCGGTCGTGCTGATGGGCACCGACTACTGGCGCGGGCTCCTCGACTGGTTGCGCGGCACCATGGCCGCCGAGGGCAAGATCGGCCCGTCCGACCTCGACCTGATCCGCCTCACCGACGACGTCAACGAGGCGGTCCGGCACATCGTGGAGGCCGAGGCCGTGCTCTCCGCCGAACAGGAGGCGGTCCGCGAGGAGGCGGTCGCCCGGGTGGCCGCCGACCAGCGCGCCGCCGCCGAGGCCGCTCCCGAGGGCCCGGCGGGACGGAGCTGACCCGTGGCGAACGTCTGTGTCTTCTGCGCGTCGTCCCGTACCCTCGACGCCCACTGGCTGGCGCTCGCCACCGAGACCGGTGCGGAACTGGCCCGGCGCGGGCACACGCTGGTCAGCGGCGGCGGCTGCGTCGGGATGATGGGCGCCGTGGTGCAGGGCGCGCGGGCGGCCGGCGGTCGCACCGTCGGCGTCATCCCGCAGTCCCTGGTCGACCTGGAGGTCGCCGACCTGGACTCCGACGAGCTGCTGGTCACGGACACCCTGGCCAGCCGCAAGACGCTGATGGACGAGAAGTCCGACGCGTTCGTGGCGCTGCCCGGCGGGCTCGGCACGCTCGACGAGCTGTTCGAGGTCTGGACCACAGCCACCCTGGCCCTGCACGCCAAGCCGATGGTGATCGTCGACGTGGACGGCTTCTACCGGCCGCTGCTCGACTGGATCCGTGGGCTCGGTGAGCAGCGGTTCCTCAAGCCGGCCGCGCTGGACCTGCTGATGGTCGCCGACAGCGTCCCCGCCGCCCTGGACCGGATAGACACCCGCCTGACCTGACGATCCCCCCGGTCCTTGTTCACCACCGTCTCGGCGAGCTTGATCGACACCATCTCGGGGAGGTGGTGGTGTCCGGGCCGGTGGGACATGGCCACTTCGCCGTGGTGGTGTTGATCTAGAGGTGGGATGCCGCCACTTCGCCGAAGCGGCGTGAACGCCTGAGAGACGGGTCTGTGGCAGAGCCGGGCAGTGGTGCATGCTGCGGGCAGGTGAGCTGGTGACGGGCGGGACGGCGGTCGGTTTCCGGGTGTCGTACCGGCGTGGTGGGATGTCGGTGATGCAGGCGTACCGGTTGGTGCGCCGGCCCGGCGGCGCGGGGGCGGGGGTCACCCACGACGCCGGGGCGGGGCAGGGGGTGGGTCGGTCCGGTGGACCGGCCGAGGCGGAGCCGCGATCCGGGGGGTCGGCGGGCGATGCCGCGCACCCGCAGACCGCTACGCCGCCCGGAACCGCTACGCCGCCCGGAACCGCTACGCCGCCCGGAACCGCTACGCCGCCCGGAACCGCTACGCCGCCCGGAACCGCTACGCCGCCCGGAACCGCTACGCCGCCGGACGAGGCCGGAGCGTCGTCCGCGAGTGGCACGTCGCGAGCCGGGGCGTCGCCACCGTCGGCCGCTTCGGTGGGGATCGGGGCCGGGGCGGGCACGAACCTTCCGCGCCGGGGCGACGCGGCGCAGGCCGAGGTGGTCGCGCACACCGACGGGCCGATGCTCGTCGTGGGCGGTCCCGGCACCGGCAAGACGACGACGCTCGTCGAGGCGGTCGCGGCCCGGGTGGCCGAGGGCGTCGACCCGGAGCGGATCCTCGTGCTCACCTTCGGCCGGCGCGGCGCCACCGAACTGCGCCACCGGATCGAGGCGCGCATCGCCGAGGGCGGGCACCGGGTGATCCGTGAGCCGCTGGTGCGCACGTTCCCGGCGTACGCCTTCGGGCTGCTGCGCCGCGCGGCGGCCGAACGCGGCGAGCCCTCGCCCCGGCTGCTCACCGGCCCGGAGCAGGATCTGATCATCCGTGAGCTGCTCGACGTGGTGGGGGAGGAACCCGGCGACGACCCGGTCGGCTGGCCGGAGGATCTGCGCCCCGCGCTGCGTACCCGGGCGTTCGCCCAGCAGCTCCGCGACCTGCTCATGCGTGCCGCGGAGCGCGGCGTCGGCCCGGTCGAGCTGGCCCGGCTGGGCGAGAGGCTGGGCCGCGCCGACTGGCCCGCCGCCGCGCGCTTCCTGCGCGAGTACGTCGCCGTGCTCGCCCTGCGCGACGTGAGCAACCGGGGCTCGGTGGCGTACGACCCGGCGGAGCTGGTGCGCGCCGCCACCGGCATGCTGCTCGACGATCCCGGGCTGCTCGCCGCCGAGCGTCGTCGCCTGACCCACGTGTACGTCGACGAGCTGGCCGACACCGACCCCGCCCAGCTCGACCTGCTCGCCGTGGTGGCCGGTGGCGGGCGGTCCCTCGTCGCGTTCGCCGACCCGGACTCGTCCACGTACGCGTTCCGCGGTGCCGACCCGGCGGGCGTCACCACGTTCCCGCACCGCTTCCGCACCGCCTCCGGTGCTCCGGCGGCGCAGGTCACGCTGACCACCTCGTACCGGGCCGGTCCGGAACTGCTGGCGGCGACCGCCCGGCTGGCCCGGCGGCTGCGCGGCCCGGCGGCGCACCGGCGGCTGCGCCCGCTTCCCGGCGCGCCCGCCGGAACGGTGGAGGTACGCACGTTCCGGTCCGCCACCAGCGAGTCGGCGTGGCTGGCGCACGCGTTGCGCGAGGCGCACCTGCTCGACGGCGTGCCGTGGTCCCGGATGGCGGTGCTGGTCCGCTCCACCGGCCGGCAACTGCCGTCGCTGCGCCGCGCGCTGCACACGGCCGGTGTGCCGACCGTCGTGCACGGCGAGGACCTGCCGCTGCACCTCCAGCCGGCGGTCGCCCCGCTGCTGCTCCTGCTGCGCTGCGCGTTCGAACCCGACCGGCTGGACGAGGAGGCGGCGGTCGCGCTGCTGCACTCCCCGCTGGGCGGGGCCGACCCGCTGGCCGAGCGGCGGCTGCGCCAGGGGTTGCGGGCACTGGCGCTGGCCGGCGGCGACCGCCGTCCCTCCGGCGAGCTGCTGGTGGAGGCACTTCGCGACCCGGCCGAACTGGCCACCATCGAGCGTCGCTGGGCGGCCCCCGCGCAGGCCGTGGCGCACCTGCTCGCGACCGCCCGGGAGACGGCCGGCCGGCCCGGCGCCACAGTCGAGGACGTGCTGTGGGCGGTGTGGCGGGAGAGCGGGCTGGCCGAACGCTGGGCCGGGGCGATCACCAGGGGGCGGGCGGCCACCGGCGAGCACGAGACCGCCCAGCGCTGGCGGGCCGAGGCCGCCGACCGTGACCTGGACGCCGTACTCGTCCTCTTCGACGCGGCGGCCCGGTTCACCGACCGGTTGCCCGGCGCGCGTACCGAGGTGTTCCTCGACCACGTCCTCGGGCAGGAGCTGCCCGCCGACACGCTCGCCGCCGCCGCCGACCGGGGCGACGCGGTACGCCTGCTCACCGCGCACGCCGCCAAGGGTCTGGAGTGGGATCTGGTCGCGGTCGCCGGGGTGCAGGAGGGCGTCTGGCCCGACCTGCGCCTGCGCGGCAGCCTGCTCGGCTCGGAGCGGCTCGTCGACGTGCTCGCCGGTCGCGCCGACGGCGCCGGGCTGCGGGCCAGCCTGGTCGGGCAGACGTCGGCGCTGCTGGACGAGGAGCGGCGGCTGTTCCACGTCGCGATCAGCCGGGCGCGACGGCGGCTGCTGGTCACCGCCGTCGCGTCCGCGGCGGTCGGCGGGGACGACCACGAGGAGCAGCCGAGCCGCTTCCTGCACGAGCTGGCCGCCGCCGACCCACCCGCCACCGGCGGAACCGGCCCCGCCCCGGCCGGCCCGAACCCGACCGGCCCGAACCCGACCGGCCCGAACCCGACTGGTCCGAACCCGACTGGTCCGGCTCCGACCGGAAACGGCCCGACCGGTACGGCCACGCGTGGGGGCGCCGCCGACGGGCCGGTGCCGCACGGGGACGAGCATCCGCAGGACGGGCCGCCCGCGGCGCTCCCGGTCACCCTGCCGCCGCGAGGGCTCACGCTGTCCGCGCTGGTGGCGGAGCTGCGTACCGCAGTCACCGACCCGGCGACGCCGATCACCCGGCGGTACGCGGCGGCGGGTGAGCTGGCGCGGCTGGCCGCCGCCGGGGTGCCCGGCGCGCACCCGGACGACTGGTGGGGGCTGCGCGGCCTGTCCGACGACCGGCCGCTGGTCGACGAGGGCGAGCCGGTGCGGGTCACCCCGTCGGCGATGGAGAGCGCGTTGCGGTGCAGCCTGCGCTGGCTGCTGGAACGGCACGGCGGCAGCGGGCCGGCGAGCGCCGCGCAGGGCGTCGGCAACCTGGTGCACGCCGCCGCGATGCTGGCCGAGGACGCCAGCGTCGACCGGGAGGCGCTGCTGGAGTACGTGGCCGCCCGGTTCGACGCGATCGAGCTGGCCGCCCGGTGGATGGCCGGCCCGGAGCGGCAGCGCGCCGAGGCGATGGTGGACAAGCTGCTGCGCTGGCTGGCCGGCAACCCGCGCCGCCTGCTCGCGATCGAGCACGAGTTCGCGGTCCGCCTCGACGATCCGTCCCGCCCGATCGAGCTGACCGGCCGGGTCGACCGGCTGGAGGTCGACGCCGAGGGGCGGCTCGTGGTGATCGACCTGAAGACCGGCAAGTCGACGGCTGTCACCGAGCGGGAGGTGGCCGAGCATCCGCAGCTCGGTGCGTACCAGGCGGCGGTGGAGGCGGGCGGGTTCGCCGAGTTCGGCGAGGAAACCGGAGGGGCGGCGCTGGTGCAGCTCGGCACCGGCGCGCGGGACGCCAGGGAGCAGACCCAGGCGGCGGCCGGGGAGGGGCCGGAGGCCGGGTGGGCCACCGCGCTGGTGCGCCGTACCGCCGACACGATGGCCGCCTCGACGTTCGCCGCAGTGGCCAACTCCAAGTGCCGGGTCTGCCCGGTACGCACCAGCTGCCCGGTCTCCGGCCAGGGCCGCCAGGTGGTCGAGCCGCCACCGGAGAATTCGTGAGCGCGAGGAGTGAGCCGGTGTTGCGAGCCCCGCAGTCGCGAACAAGGACCGCACCGTGACCGTTCAGCCGGCGCTGTTCGGCGCCTCCGCCACGCCCACGCCGCGCACCGCCGACGCGGGGCCCCGCTACACGCCCGTCGAGCTGGCCCGGCTGCTGCGGCTGCCGGCGCCGACCAGGGAGCAGGCCGCGATCATCGCCGCGCCGGTGGAGCCGCTGCTGGTGGTCGCGGGCGCGGGCTCGGGCAAGACCGAGACGATGGCCGCGCGGGTGGTGTGGCTGGTCGCCAACTCCTACGTACGCCCCGAGCACATCCTCGGCCTCACCTTCACCCGTAAGGCGGCGGGCGAGCTGGCACACCGCGTCCGGACCCGGCTCGACCAGCTCATCCGGCGGCTCGGCCGGCAGGGGCGGGATCCGCACGACGATCCGCTGGCGGGCGAGCCGACGGTGTCCACGTACCACTCGTACGCGGGGCGGATCGTCACCGAGCACGGGTTGCGCGCCGGGTACGAGCCGACCACCCGGCTGCTCACCGAGGCGTCCCGCTGGCAGCTCGTCGACCTGCTGGTGCGCAACTACGACGGCGACATGTCCGAGGTGGACCGGATGCCGTCGACCATCACCGACGCCGTGCTGGCGCTCGCCGGTGAGCTGGACGAGCACCTGGTCGACCCGGACGAGCTGGCCGCCTGGACCGGGCGGTTCTTCGCCGACGTGCAGTCCCGGCCCGGCCGGGTCTACGCCGACGTCCGCAAGGCGCTCCAGCTCCAGCGGACCCGGCTGAAGCTGCTGCCGCTGGTGCGGGCGTACGCCCGGCGCAAGGACGACTTCGAGGCGATGGACTTCGCCGACCAGCTCGCCCGCGCGGCCCGGGTGGCGCGTGACCATCCCGGCGTCGGGGTGATCGAGCGGGACCGGTTCCGGGTGGTGCTGCTCGACGAGTACCAGGACACCAGCCACGCCCAGGTGGTGCTGCTCAACGCGCTGTTCGGCGGCGGCCACCCGGTCACCGCGGTCGGCGACCCCTGCCAGTCCATCTACGGCTGGCGCGGGGCCAGCGCCGGCACGCTCGACCGGTTCCCGGCCGAGTTCGCCCGTACCGACGGCAGCCCGGCCGACGTGCTCAGCCTGACCACGAGCTGGCGCAACCGGCCGGAGATCCTCGGCGTGGCCAACACGCTGTCGGTGCCGCTGCGGGCGGCCGGCGCGCGGGTGCCGGAGCTGCGCGCCGCGCTCAGCGTCCGCGACCCGATCCCGCACCGCACGCCGGGCGGGCAGGCCGGCGGCACCGTGCACTGCGCGCTGCTGGAGACGTACGCCGACGAGGCCGACTGGATCGCGGACAGCGTGCTGGCGGCCTGGCGGGGCGCGGCCGGGATGCCCGGCGCGCTGCCCGAGCACATCCCCGCCGACCGCCGCCCGACCACTGCGGTGCTGGTGCGGCTGCGCAGCCAGATCCCGGCGATCGAGGCGGCGTTGCGTGCCCGCGGGCTGCCGGTCGACGTGGTCGGCCTGGGTGGGCTGCTGGACACCCCCGAGGTACGGGACGTGGTGTGCACGCTGCGTGTGCTCGCCGACCCGACCGACGGGGCGGCGCTGCTGCGGCTGCTGACCGGCGCGCGCTGGCGGATCGGCCCGCGTGACCTGGTCGCCCTGCACCGCCGCGCCCGCGCGATCGCCCGCAGCCGCCGGGAACTCACCGGCGACGAGGGCCCGGAGATCACGGTGGACGCGCTGGACGAGGCCACGCTCGTCGAGGCGCTGGCCGACCTGGGGCCGGCGCAGGCGTACTCGGCCGAGGGCTACGCGCGGCTGCGCTCGTACGGGATGGAGCTGGCGCTGCTGCGCTACCGGCTGGACCAGTCCCTGCCGGAGCTGATCGCGGACATCGAGCGGACCATCGGGCTCGACGTCGAGGTGGCGGTCCGGGCCGGCCGGGACGGCGCGGGCGACGCCGGGCTGGCCCGCGCGCACCTGGACGCGCTCGGTGACGTGGCGGCCCGGTTCAGCGGCGAGACGCCCGGAGCCACGCTGGCCGGTTTCCTCGCCTACCTGGCCGCCGCCGAGGACGAGGAGCGCGGGCTGGCGCCGGGCGAGGTCGAGGTGGTGGCCGGCGCGGTGCAGGTGCTCACCGCGCACGCCGCGAAGGGCCTGGAGTGGGACGTGGTGGCTGTGGCCGGGATGACCCGGGGCGTCTGGCCGGGACCGGTCCGCAACTCCGACCACTGGCTGGGCGGGCTGGGCGTGTTGCCGTTCCCGTTGCGCGGCGACGCGGACGGGCTGCCCGACCTGGCCCTGCCGGAGACGGAGGACCAGCGCGGCGTGGCCCGGGCGCTGACCGACTTCACCGACGCCTGGCGGGCGCACGACGAGCGGGAGGAGCGCCGGCTGGCGTACGTGGCGGTGACCCGCCCGCGCCGGCTGCTGCTCTGCTCCGGCTACTGGTGGGGGGAGGGGACCAAGCGGTTCCGGGGCCCGTCGGTGTTCCTGCGGGAGGTGCACGACGCCTGCCTGGCCGGTGCGGACGGGTACGTGGTGGACGCGTGGACGCCGGAGCCGGCCGGGGACGCGGTGAACCCGACCACCGAGACGGTGCTGCGGGCCGAGTGGCCGGCCGACCCGCTGGGCGCCCGCCGCCCGGCGCTGACCGAGGCGGGGGCGCTGGTCCGCCGCCACCTGGCCGACCCGGAGGTGGCCCGCCGCGAGGCGGCAGTGCTCGCCACCACGGGAGCGGCGGACGACGCCGAGGTGGCCCGCTGGCGGCGCGAGGCCGATCTCCTGCTGGCCGAGCGGGCGGAGCTGGACCGGCAGGCCGAGGCGGTCGAGGTCGAACTGCCCGGCCAGCTCTCGGTGACCCAGCTCGTGGCGTTGCGCCGCGACCCGGAGGCGCTGGCCCGTACGCTGCGCCGCCCGATGCCGGCCGAACCGAACCCGTACGCCCGGCGCGGCACCGCGTTCCACGCCTGGCTGGAGCAGCGCTTCGGCGCCGACCGGCTGCTCGACGTGGACGAGCTGCCCGGCGCGGCGGACGAGGACGCGGCCCCGGACGAGGCGCTGGCCGAGTTGCAGGAGCGCTTCCTGGCCGGTGAGTGGGCCGACCGGGTGCCGGTGGAGGTGGAGGTGCCGTTCGCCACCGTCATCGCCGGGGTGGTGGTCAGGGGGCGGATGGACGCCGTGTTCGCCCGTCCGGGTGGGCGCTACGACGTGGTCGACTGGAAGACCGGGCGGCAGCCGTCCGGCCGGGAGGCCGACGCGGCAGCGGTGCAGCTGGCTGTCTACCGGCTGGCCTGGGCGGAGCTGGCCGGGGTGCCGGTGGACCGGGTGGGCGCCGCGTTCCACTACGTGCGGGACTCCGCCACCGTCCGCCCGGCCGATCTGCTCGACGCGGAGGGACTGGCCGCCTTGGTGGCCGCCGTGCCGGAAATCCCGGGGGATCTCCCGGAGCGCGCGAATCCGTGATACGTTGACGGGGTTGCAGTTTTGGTTTCCAGAGACTCTGTGTGCGCCTGGCGGATTGTGGCCCCAGGCGCTCTTTGTTGTGTCCGGAGTTCTCCGGGCGGGGCGACCAGCAGCGACAGGCACGCCGCGTATTCCACGCGCGGGGTGCTCCTCTCCGGCCCGCAACACGTGCGGGCCGACCGTTCCGTCAAGGAGACGAAACACATGGCAATTGGCACCGTCAAGTGGTTCAACGCTGACAAGGGCTTCGGCTTCATCACCCCGGACGACGGCGGCGCCGACGTCTTCGCCCACTTCTCGGCGATCCAGACCTCCGGCTACCGGAGCCTGGACGAGAACCAGCGGGTCGAGTTCGAGGTGACCCAGGGCCAGAAGGGCCCGCAGGCGGAGAACATCCGCCCGCTCTGATCTCCGGATCAACCGGCACCACCATCGCGCCCCTTCGGGCGTGGTGCACGGGCCGGCCCGCCTCTGCCGGGCCGGCCCGTCCCTTTCGGTTCGTGCTTGTGACCACCGGTGACGCCGGTGACGCGCCGCTGCTCGGCGCCCTTCCTCGACACGTGCCGCGTCGAGGAAGGCTTTCCGCATGACCACGACCCTGCCCACGTTCGCCGCCACCGGCCTGGCCCCGGCGCTCGTCGCCGAACTGGCCGCGCAGGGCATCTCCGCGCCGTTCCCGATCCAGGCGGCCACGATCCCGGACTCGCTGGCCGGCCGCGACGTGCTCGGCCGGGGCCGGACCGGCTCCGGCAAGACGCTCGCGTTCGGGTTGCCGCTGCTGCACCGTACGGCCGGTCGCCGGGCCCGCCCGGGCCGCCCGCTCGCGCTGGTGCTCGTACCGACCCGTGAGCTGGCCGCGCAGGTGACCGACGCGCTCGCCCCGTACGCCGCCACGCTCGGCCTGCGCTGCGCCACAGTGGTCGGCGGGCTCTCGCTGACCCGGCAGGCGGCCGCGCTGCGTGCCGGCGCCGAGGTGCTGGTGGCCACGCCGGGCCGGCTGCACGACCTGATCGACAGGGGAGACGCCCGGCTGGACCAGGTGACCATCACCGTGCTGGACGAGGCGGACCAGATGGCCGACATGGGCTTCCTGCCGCAGGTGACGAAGCTGCTGGAGCAGGTCGCGCCGGGCGGGCAGCGGATGCTGTTCTCGGCCACCCTGGACCGCGGCGTGGACCGGCTGGTCCGCCGGTTCCTCACCGACCCGGTGACGCACTCCGTCGACCCGGGCACCGCCACCGTCACCGCGATGACGCACCACGTGCTGCACCTGGACGCGGAGGACAAGCCGGCCGCGCTCGCGCACATCGCCGCCCGCGAGGGCCGCACCATCGTCTTCATCGCCACCAAGCACCGCGCCGACCGGGTGGCCCGCCAACTGCTCGCCAAGGGCGTACGCGCGGCGGCGCTGCACGGCGGCAAGTCGCAGCCGCAGCGCACCCGCATCCTGGAGCAGTTCCGCACCGGCCAGGTCACCGCCCTGGTGGCGACCGACGTGGCGGCCCGGGGCATCCACGTCGACGGGCTGGACCTGGTCGTCAACGCCGACCCGCCCACCGAGGCCAAGGACTACCTGCACCGGGGCGGCCGGACCGCCCGGGCCGGGGAGTCGGGCACCGTGGTCACGCTCGTGCTGCCGGACCAGCGCCGCGACGTCGCCCGGCTGATGACCACCGCGGGCATCAACCCCAAGACCACGCGGGTACGCCCCGGCGACAGCGAGCTGACCCGGCTCACCGGCGCCCGGGAGCCGTCCGGCGTGCCGGTTACCATCACCGCGCCCGCCGCCGCGCACCCCGCCCCGGGAACCCGTCCTCGCCGGCGCCCGCGCCGCCGCTGACCGCGGCCCGTCGTCCGACCGGCCTCGCGTCCGGTCGGCCCGCGTCTGTCCGGGGCCGCGCCCGAGCGGCCCGCGCCCGACCGGCTCGTCTCCGGTCGGGCCGAGCGTTCGCTCCTGAGTCGGGAATCAGCCGATGTTCGGTCGGCTGCCCGACTGTGCGACCGGAACCCGACGGTGATGCTGCTGCGCGGGAGACCGGTCGGGGGGTCGGCCGGGCGCGGAGGGAGCGGTTCATGGCGGGGGAAGCCGGATCGGGCGGAGCGCGGGAAGTGGTGCTGGTGCTCGCGGTGGCGGGGGCCGGCCTGGCGCTCGCCGCGGCGGCCGCGTTCTGGCCGTGGCAGCCGTCCGACGGCGGCTCGCCGGATCGCGGCGCCGCCCGCAGCTTCACGCCCGGGATGAGCGCCCCGCACACTCAGTAGCCGCGCCGGGCGGACGATGCCGAGAAACCGATATGTCTCTGCGGCCGGCGACCGGCCGGGCACCCGCTCCCGCCGCCGGCCGCGTGACCGGACGCGCGTCAGGGTGCCGTCGCCCGGTCGCTCAGCAGATCGGCGAGCGTGGTCCGGTCCACCACCAGGGCGATGGCGCCGTCCACCGCCAGCCACACGTCCCGCAGACCGGTCGCCACGCCGTGATAGCCGGCCCGGTCGGCGGGGATGCCCCGGACGCTCGTGATCGCGCCGCCGACCGCGCGCAGCACGTCGCCGACGCTGATCTCGTCCGGCGGCCGGGTCAGCGCGTATCCGCCCTCGGTGCCGCGGTGACTGTGCAGCAGTCCGGCCCGCCTCAGGTCGAGCAGGATCCCCTGCAGGAAGCTGAGCGGGATGTCCTGGCTCCCGGCCAGGCTCGCCGCCTTGACCAGCTCGCCGCCGCCGGCCACCGGGTCGCCTGTGGTCCCGGCGGCATCGGCGACGGCGAGCATGGCCCGGAGCGCGTAGTCGGCGCGCGCGGAGATGTACACGACGTCAGTTGCCGGCCTGGTCCAGCACGCCCCAGCGGCGGCGGATCGCCTTGTCGGCGGCCCCGAACGCGGTGTCCACGAGCAGGCCCACCACCAGGATGACGATCATGATGGCCATCAGGCGTGGCGCTTCGCTCAGCTCGCGTGCGTAGGTGAGCTGAGCGCCGATCGAGGTGCGGGTGGCGATGACCACCAGCAGCTCACCGGCCATCAGGCTGCGCCAGGCGAACGCCCAGCCCTGCTTGAGCCCGGCCACGATGGCGGGCAGCGCGGCCGGCGCGATCACGTACCGGTAGAGGTTGAGCCCGCGGGCGCCGAGGTTGCGGCCGGCGCGGACCAGCAGCGGCGGCACGTAGTCCACGCCGTGGATGACGCCGTTGGCGACCGACGGCGCGGCGCCGAGCACCACGACGAAGAAGATCGCCTGCTCGCTGAGCTGGAACAGCAGGATGGCCAGCGGGAACCAGGCGATCGACGGCATGGTCTGCAACGCGGTGATCATCGAGCCGAGCGCGGCCCGGAGCACCTTGACCCGGGCCACGCCCAGGCCGAGCAGCAGGCCGACCGCGACCGCGGCGGCGAACCCGACCGCCGCGCGCCGGGCGGTGGTGGCGAGGCCCTCCCAGAGCGCCGAGCTGACCAGGTAGTCCCCGAGGTCGCCGAAGACCACCGCCGGGCCGGGCAACGCCCACGGCTCCTTCCACCCGGACCAGACCACCGCCTGCCAGATCGCGATGGCCAGCGCGAGCGCGGCGAACTTGGGCCAGGTGGCCGACCACAGGCGGCGTACCCGGGACGGGCCCTTCTCCCGGCCGGCGATCTCCAGCGCGTCGAGTCCGGAGATCTCCGCGTCCGTACGCGCCGACCCGGTGAGGGTGTCACTGGCCATGCCGGCCCACCTCCTTGCGCAGCCGGTCGGTGACCTCGGCGGCGATGGCCGAGACCTCCGGCGAGTCGATCCGCCGGGGGCGCGGCACGGCGACCTCGGTGGAGTAGATGATCCGGCCGGGCCGGCTGGAGAGCAGCACGATGCGGTCGGCGAGCCGGGCCGCCTCGCGGACGTTGTGCGTGACGAACAGGACGGTGAGCTTGCGCTCGGTCCAGATCCGCTCCAGCTCGTCGTGCAGGATGTCGCGGGTCATCGCGTCCAGCGCGCCGAACGGCTCGTCCATCAGCAGCACCGGCGTCTCCAGCGCGAGCGTGCGGGCCAGCGCGACCCGCTGCCGCATGCCGCCGGAGAGCTGGTGCGGCCGCTTGCGGCCGAACTCGGACAGGTGGACCGTGCGCAGCAGCTCGGCCACCCGCTCCTTGCGCTGGTCGCGGGGGAGTCCGCGCAGCTTCAGCGGCACCTCGACGTTGCCCTCGACGGTCAGCCACGGGAACAGCGCCGGCTCCTGGAACATCAGTCCCGGGTTGACGCCCTCGCCCAGCTCGATCGCGCCGCCGCTGGCCCGGTCCAGTCCGGCGACCAGGTTGAGCAGCGTGCTCTTGCCGCAGCCGGACGCGCCGACCATGCAGACGAACTCGCCCGGCGCGATGTCCAGCGACAGCCCGTCCAGCGCCAGGACCGCCTGCTCACCCTGGCCGTACACCTTGGTCACGCCGCGCAGCGCGACCGAGCCGGTCGCGCTGCGCGGGGTCGTGCTGGTCGATGTCACGGCTGGCTGACCTCGGCCTTGCCCTGCGTCTTGAGCACCTCGTTGAGGTACTTCAGGTCGTAGAGGCCGTTCAGGTCGACCGGCTGGGTGAGCCCGACCGCGACCGCGTGGTCCAGGCCGGTCTTCAGCGACGACGGGATCGGGTCGTTGGTGAACTCCAGCGTCGGCCAGGCCTGCTTGATCAGCTTGAGGTCCAGCGGCTTGCCGGTGATCTTGCCGATGTGGTCGGAGATCGCCTGCTGCGCCTCGTCCGGCTTGGTGTTGACGAACTCGTTCGCCGCGACCTGGCCCTCGACCAGCTTCTTCACCACGTCCGGGTGCGCCTTGAGGAACTTGGTGCTGACCAGCAGGTTGGTGATGACGAACTTCTTGTCCGGCCAGAGGTTACGCTCGTCGACGAGCACCTTGCCGCCGGCGTTCACCAGCCGGGAGACGAACGGCTCGGGCACCCAGGCGCCGTCGATGGCGCCGCTGCCGAACGTCTCGACCGTCTGCGCGTTCTCCTGCGGCACGATCTTGACGTCGCCGCCGCCCTCCTTGGTGGTCTCCAGGCCCTTCTCCTTGAGCCAGTAGCGCAGCGCCACGTCCTGGGTGTTGCCGAGCTGCGGGGTGGCGATCTTCTTGCCGCGCAGCTGCTCCACCGAGGTGATGCCGGGCTTGACCACGAGCGCGACGCCGCCGGACGCGGCGCCGGAGACGACCCGGACCGCCTCGCCCTTGGACTTGGAGAAGGCGTTCACGGTCGGGTTCGGGCCGATGTACGTGGCGTCGAGCGCGCCGGAGAAGACGGCCTCGATGGCGGCCGGGCCGGCGTTGAACGTCTTGGTGTCCAGCTCGACGCCGCTGCCGAGCTTCTCCTTGAAGATCCCCTTCTCGACGCCGACCACAGCCGGGGCGTGCGTGATGTTGGGGAAGTAGCCCAGGCGCAGCGTCACCGGCCCGGATCCGGCGCCGGCGTCGCTGTCCTCGCCGCAGGCGGCGGTGGTACCGAGCGTGGCCGCGCCGAGGGCGGCCAGGGCCGCCAGGGTGGCCAGGCGGCGCAGGGGAAGCCGTCTCATCGAATGTCCAATCCGCAGTATTCCTATTTAGTTGGTAGGAAGACTGGGGCAAGCGGCCGCCGGCGTCAAGTCCCGTCCCGCGACAGTCCACCGTTCGGCCAGGGCACACCGGCGGTAGAGCCGGTACCGAGGCGCTAGTGTCGATCTCGTGCCGACGCGGAGAGCGAAGATTCCAGCGACGAAGTACCCGGTCGAACGGTTCACCCTCGACAACGGCCTGCGCGTGGTGCTGACGCCGGACCGCAGCGCCCCGGTCATCGGTGTCGCTGTGGTCTACGACGTCGGCATCCGCTCCGAGCCCGAGGGGCGCACCGGGTTCGCCCACCTCTTCGAGCACCTGATGTTCCAGGGCTCGGAGAACCTGGAGAAGCTGGCCCACTTCCGGCACGTCCAGGGCGCGGGCGGGACGTTCAACGGCTCCACCCACCTGGACTACACCGACTACTTCGAGACGCTGCCCGCCAACGCACTGGAACGGGCGCTGTTCCTGGAGGCCGACCGGATGCGCGGCCCCCGGCTCACCGAGGAGAACCTGCGCAACCAGGTGGACGTGGTGAAGGAGGAGATCCGGGTCAACGTGCTGAACCGGCCGTACGGCGGGTTCCCCTGGCTGACGCTGCCCCCGGTGATGTTCGACACCTTCCCCAACGCGCACGACGGCTACGGCTCCTTCGTCGACCTGGAGTCGGCCACCGTGGCCGACGCCGCCGACTTCTTCCGCCGCTACTACGCCAGCGGCAACGCCGTACTCGCGGTCAGCGGCGACATCGACGTGGCCGAGGCGACCACACTGATCGAGCGGCACTTCGGGGACGTGCCGGCCCGGCCCGCCCCGCAGCGGCCCGACTTCGCCGAGCCCGACCTGACCACCGAGCGGCGCAGCACGTACACCGACGCGCTGGCCCCGCTCCCGGCGGTGGCCGGCGCGTGGCGGGTGCCCGACCCGATCAGCGACTTCACCGGCTACCTGCCCTACGTGGTGCTGGCCGAGGTGCTCACCGACGGCGACGCCTCCCGGTTGGTCGAACGGCTGGTGCAGCGCGACCGGTCGGTCACCGGCCTCGGCGGGTACCTCGGCTTCATGGGCGACCCGTTCGACGTCCGCGACCCCACCGCGCTGCTGCTCCAGGCCCACCTGCCGCCCGGCGGCGACGTGGACAAGGTGCTGCGCACCATCGACGAGGAACTGGACCGGCTGGCGGCCGACGGGCTGACCGATGGGGAACTGGCGCGTACCCAGGCCCGGATGGCGACCCACCTGCTGCGCGACACGGACGCGGTGCTCGGCCGCGCGTTGCGGATGGCGGTGCTGGAACAGCAGCGCGGCGCACCCGGCCTGCTCAACGACCTGCCCCGGCTGGTCGGCGAGGTGACCGAGGAACAGGTCCGCGCCGCAGCCGCCACCCTGCGGCCCGAGCGCCGCGCGTCCGTCGAGGTCGTTCCCGGAGGTGGGCGGTGAGCGCGAGGAGTGAGCCGGTTTTGCGAGCCCCGCAGTCGCGAACGGAGATGGCGGTGAGCGCGAGGAGTGAGCCGGTTTTGCGAGCCCCGCAGTCGCGAACGGAGATGGCCCAGTGACCGCCACGACCGCCGTCCGGCCGCTGCCCGCGCTGCGCCCGAACCGCCGCCTCAAGGTGCCTAAGCAGGCCGAACGCACGCTCCGCAACGGCCTCACCGTGATCGCGGTACGCCGCTCCTCCGTGCCGCTCGTCGAGCTGCGACTGTGGATGCCGTTCGGGCGCACCCACCTGGCCCGCGGCGCGATGCTGGCGCAGACCATGCTCTCCGGCACCGAGGCGCACAGCGCCACCGAGCTGGCGGCCGAGTTGCAGAAGGTCGGCGGCGGGCTGACCGCCGGCCTCGACCCGGACCGGCTGATGCTCTCCGGCGCGGGCCTGGTCACCGGCCTGGACCGGATGCTGGAACTGCTCGCCGAGGTGCTCACCGGTGCGACCTATCCTGCCGACTGGGTGGAGACCGAGCGGGAACGGCTGGTCGACCGCATCCAGGTCGCCCAGAGCCAGCCGTCGCACCTGGCCCGCACCGCGCTGCTCAAGCGGGTGTACGGCCGGCACCCGTACGCGGAGCAGACGCCCGACCCGGACCAGGTGCGGGCGGTCCGCCCGGCCGCGTTGCGGCGGCTGCACGCCGAGCGGGTGCATCCGGCCGGCGCGGTGCTGGTGCTCGTCGGCGACGTGGCGCCGGACCGGGCGCTGGACGCGGCCGAGCAGGCGTTGTCCGGGTGGCGTGGTGACGGCCACGTCGCCGAACTGCCTCCCGCGCCGCCCCTGGAACCCGGGCCGCTGCTGCTCGTCGACCGGCCCGGATCGGTGCAGTCCTCGGTACGACTCGCGCTCCCAGCCGTGCCCCGCACCCATCCGGACCACGCCGCATTGCAGCTCGCCAACCTGATTTTCGGCGGCTACTTCTCCTCCCGCTGGGTGGAGAACATCCGCGAGGACAAGGGCTACACGTATGGGCCGCACTCGCTCGTGGAGCACTCGGTGGCCGGTTCGCTGCTCGTCGCCGGCGCCGAGGTGGCCACCGAGGTGACGGCGGCGGCCCTGGTGGAGACGACCTACGAGCTGGGCCGCCTGGCGACGGTGCCGCCGAAGGCCGACGAACTGGAGCAGGCCCGCCAGTACGCGCTCGGCACGCTCCAGCTCGGCATGTCCACCCAGGCCGGTCTCGCGTCGCTGACCAGCGCGTACGCCGGCAACGGGCTGCGGCTGGACTTCCTCGCCGAGCATGCCGCCCGGCTGGCCGCCGCGACCGTGGACGACGTGGCCGAGGTGGCCGCCCGCTACCTGGCCCCGGCCCGCGCGGTCACCGTCGTGCTCGGCGACGCCGAGCGGGTGGCCGACTCGCTCGCCGCGCTGACAGCGGTGCGTACGGAATCGGCATGAGCGGCGAACCCGCCCCGCCGCTGGCCCGGTCGACGCTCGACCGGGCCGCGCACCGGCGTACCGATCCGGCCTGGCTGACCGAGGCGTGGGAACGGGCCCGGGTGCTGTTGCTGGATTCCACAGCCGAGGGGCGGGCGCTGGTCCGGGGCACGGCGACGCCGCCGGAACTGGTGCTGGTCGGCCCCGGCGAACTGCCCGAGGTGCCCCGGTCGGTGCCGATGTTCCTCGGCGTCGAGCCGGACGGCGTACCCGTGTTCGCGGTGGACGGGCCGCTGCCGGCGCTGCCGGACACCCGCCCGGCCCATCTGCGCGAGGTCGGTCACCTGATGACCGACCGGGACGCGGGCCTGTTCACCACCGCGCTGGCGCTGCTCAACTGGCACCTGCGGCACGGCTACTCGTCGACGACCGGCAAGCCGACGAGCGCCGACGAGGCCGGCTGGTCGCGGATCGACCCGGACGGCGGCCGGGTCTGGCCGCGTACCGACCCGGCGATGATCGTGCTGGTGCACGACGGTGTGGACGGTCCGGACAGCCGCTGCCTGCTCGGCAACAACGCGGCCTGGCCGCGCACCCCGGGACAGCGCCGCTACTCCTGCCTGGCCGGATACGTCGAGCCCGGCGAGTCGGCCGAGGCCGCCGTGCTGCGCGAGGTCCGCGAGGAGGTGGGCGTCCCGGTCGAGGAGATCGCGTACGTGGGCAGCCAGTCCTGGCCGTTCCCCGGCTCGCTGATGCTCGGCTTCCTGGCCCGCGCCGACGCGGACGCGCCGATCCGGGTCGACCTGGCCGAGATCGCGCACGCGCGCTGGTTCACCCGCCGGGAGATCGGCGCGGCGCTCGCGGGCGAGCCGGTGCCGGTGGGCGGGGGAGACCGGCTGGTCCTGCCGCCGCCGTCGTCGATCGCGTTGTTCCTGGTGCACCGCTGGCTCGACGGTCACTGCTGACCCCGCCCCGCCCCCGCCGGGGTGCCGTGTTTCGGTTGGTGCGGCGGCGCCAGTTCGGGGAAGTGGCGTGGTCGAGGTCGGTCAGTTACCGCCACTTCGCCGAACTGGCGGCGTGGGGGTGGGACGCGGCCCCGACCCGGACCGTCGTTGCCGCGACGGTCGCGGGCCGGGAACACGTTCCGTCGTGGCCGGGTGAGGCGGGAAAGCGGCGGGGGAGGCCGGTCCGGCCACGACGGACGTCAGCGTCCGGTCATCCACCGTCCCAGCGGTACGGGTGCCCGGGGGCGGATTCCTCGATCGGCAGCACCTTGACCCGGTGCCGGCCCGTGCGTACCGCACCGACGGCGGACAGTGCGCGGGCGAGCAGGAGTGCGGCGTCCCGGTCCTCGGCGTGGACGACCTGGCGGCGGGGCTCCGGCGTGCTCGTCTCGTCCCGCAGGCGGCTCCCGCCGGCCCAGGCGGCGGCGATGTCGGCGTCGGCGGCGGTACGGATCTCGGTGCGGACGATCAGGAACCGCATGGTGTCCCCCGGACAATCGGCGGTTACACGCTGGAACTTCCACGTCACTCCCGCGTCATGTTACGCCGATGTGACAGCCCGGCAAGGGGAACGCGCCAGCTCGACCGATCGGGGGATCCCAGGTCAGCACCGTTGTCGGGGTCGGACGCGCGAAGGGCCGCCGGCTCACGCCGACGGCCCTCCGGGGTTCGCCGGATCAGTCCAGATCGAACTGACCGCTCTTCGTGCCGGCGAGGAAGCCGAGCCATCCGGCCCGGTCGAACAGCAGGACCGGTCCGCTCGGGTCCTTGCTGTCCCGCAGCGCCACTGTGGCCGGCCCGGAGCCGAGCGGCGCGACCTCCACGCAGTTGGAGGTCTGGCTGCGGGTGCTCTTGTGCCAGGCGGCGCCGGCGAGCCGTCCCGAGAGGGCTGTCGTGCTGGTGTGGATCTCGTTCATGGTGCTTGCTCCTGGTGAGGTGCTCCGATGGGATCGAGCGACGCCGGAGCGCGGGCGGTGTCCGTGCCGGATCACCGTTCCGTGGTGAGGCGCCCCGAGTCCCGGCGTCGCTGGGCCGGCGCCGTTGCCGGCCCGTACGCCACCGTGGACTCGACTGCCGTGCCGGTCAGCCGTCCCGTCGCCTCGATCAACCAGGAGAGGGTGTCCGATGCGGAGAGCGCCGACGAGCATAGCCACTCGAACACCACTTTATAGCGATTTAGGGTGTTTGCCTCGGTCGACATGACGTCGGTGAACCCACAGTCGATGGCGAGTGTCTCCGGATCGAGGGGATCGGCGAACCGGTAGACCGAGAACGCGGTCGGCGGGAGGTACCAGTCGCCGACCCGGGTGTCCCGCAGCAGCAGGAGCAGCGTCACGTTCGGCAGCAACGCCATCTCGCACAGGTGGACGAACTGCTCGTGCAGCACCTCCGGCGGCCCGGCGCGGCGGCCGAGCGCCGCCTCCTCCAGCACCGCCGTGTAGCGGGGCACCTCGGGGGAGCGGGTCAGCAGCGACTGGCGGGCCTGCCGCGCGCGTACCTCGGTCTCGGGATCCTCGGTCTCCGGGTCGCCGGCCTCGGCGGCGACCTGCGCGGCGGACATGATCCGGTGCCGGGCGTACCCGGGCGTCTGCAACAGCCCCGGCACCAGCACCGGGTTGTACTCGGAGATCTCCGCGCAACCGGCCTCCAGCTCGGCGAAGGCGCGCTGCTGCTGGGTCATCACCGGGAAGTTGCGCAGCCAGCCGCGCATGTCGCCGGCCTCATGGGTGATCCCGGTCAGCTCCGCGCGCTGCTCCTCGTCGGCGCCGTAGAGCGTCAGCAACACGTCCACGTCGTCCGGGTCGGGACGGCTGCGGCCGTTCTCCAGACGGGACAACTTGGATGCGGAGGCCCAGCCGATCCGCTCGATGACCTGGTCACCGGTCAGACCGGCCTGTTCGCGGAGCCGACGCAGCTCGATGCCGAGTCGACGACGGCGCAGAATCGGGCCTGGTGCGGCAGGAGGCACGGCGTCCTCTTTCCCGTCGACCGTCGCTTGACGCGACGGTAACTGTATGAAATTCGCCCCCCACGGTCAGTATGGACGGCGCGGCCGGCGTCGGAGGTTCCGGCACGGGCGTGTCACGAGACAAAAAGAGGACCGTGGAGGGCGTCTTCACCGGCGCCCGCCCCCGATGCGCCCTGGTGGCGCACCCCTGCCGGAGGGAACCGATGCGCACCGTCCTGCGCCGCCCCGACTTCCGTCTCCTGTTCGCCGCGCTCGTCGCGAGCATGGCGGCGGAGTCGGTCCTGCTGCTCGCCCTGGCCGTCTGGGTCAAGGATCTGACCGGTTCGGACAGCATGGCCGGGGCGACCATCTTCGCGGTCATCGCGCCGATGGCGCTCGCCCCGCTGGTCGGCTGGGTGGTCGACCGCTACCGCAGGCGACAGTTTTTCGTCGCCGCCAACCTGGTCGCGGCGGTGCTGCTCACCCCGCTGCTCACGGTCCGGGACCGGTCCGACGTCTGGGTGATCTACGTGGTCGCCGCGCTCTACGGACTCTCGTACATCACTCTCACCGCCGTGCTCAACGGACTGATCCGGCATCTGGTTCCGCCCGATCTGCTCGCCGACGCGAACGGGCTGCTCCAGACCGTCCGGCAGGGTCTGCGACTGATCGGGCCGCTGGCCGGGGCCGGTGTCTACGCCGCAGTCGGCGGCTGGCTGCTGGTCCTGCTGGCGATGACCGGCTTCCTCGTCGCGGCGGCGGTGGTCGGGCGGCTGCGCGTGGAGGAGAGCACGCCGCCACGGCCGGGTCGGCGCGGGCCGTCCGAACTGGGCGCGGGGCTGCGGCACCTGACCGGAGAGCCGGCGCTGCGCCGGGCGCTGCTCGGGTACGGGCTCGGCTCGCTGGTGATGGGCTTCACCGAGTCGCTGATCTTCGCGTACGTCGATCTGGGCCTGCACCGCGACGCCGCGTTCGTCGGCGTGCTGGTCATGGTGCAGGGCGTCGGCGGGCTGGTCGGCGGCCTGTTCTCGGCCGCAGTGGTCCGCCGGTTCGGCGAGGTCGGCGCGCTCGCCGCGGGCGTGACGTTCTTCGGGCCGGCCGCGCTGGCGCTCGCGTACCCCCGGTTATGGCTCGGGGTGGTGGCGCTGCTGCTAGCCGGCCTGTCGCTGCCGCTGACCATGGTGGGGTTGAACACGCTGATCCAGCGGCGGACGCCGCCGCGGCTGCTCGGCCGGGTCACCGCCGCGTCCGAGGCCCTGGTCAGCGGGCCGCAGGCGCTCTCCATCGGCACCGGCGCGCTGCTCGTCGGCGTGTTCGACTACCGGCTGCTGTTCGCCCTGGTGGGGGCCGTCACCACGGCGGCCGGCCTCTACCTGTGGCGGGGGCGCGGGCTGACCACGCCGGTCGCCGGACCGGTGCGGATCCCGGCGCCCCGGAAGCCGGCCGACGACGGGGTGCTCAGCCGCGGTGGTTCCTGACCGACGGCGAGCGGCCGCACCCGGATCGGGTACGGCCGCTCGTGGCGTCGCGGGCGGATCAGCCGGGCAGCGCGGCGAGGTGCTGCTTGACCTGGGTGATCGAAGGGTTGGTCAGGGCGCTGCCGTCGGCGAAGCGCAGCGTCGGAACGGTCTGGTTGCCGCCGTTGACGCTCATCACGAAGTCCGCGGCCGTCGGGTCCTGCTCGATGTCGACCACCTCGTACGCGATGCCCTCCCGGTCGAGCTGCGACTTCAGCCGGTGGCAGTAGCCGCACCACGGGGTGGAATACATCGTCAGCATGGTCTGGTCCTCCAAGGGGTGGCTCGCGCCCGGTCCGATCAGGCCGGGCTAACCGCTGCAACGTCACACGATGCTGGGATGATTCCCTGCTGTGGGCGTTCACTCAGCGGCGGAACGGGTGCTGGCCGGGCTGGATCCGGAGCAGCGCTCAGCGGTGACCGCTGCGGCCGGGCCGGTCTGCATCCTGGCCGGCGCCGGCACCGGCAAGACCCGGGCGGTGACCTCGCGGATCGCGTACCGGGCGCTGACCGGGGACATCGCCGGCCGGCATGTGCTGGCGGTCACGTTCACCGCCCGTGCCGCCGCCGAGATGCGCAGCCGCCTCACAGTGCTCGGGGTGCAGGGCGTGCAGGCGCGCACGTTCCACGCCGCGGCGCTGCGGCAGGTCCGCTACTTCGCACCCCGGCTGCTGGCCGGGCGGGCCATGCCGGAGCTGCTGGACAGCAAGGTGCGGGTGGTCACGCTCGCCGCCGCCAAGGTCGGCCTGCGCGCCGACCGGGCCGCCGCGCGGGACCTGTCCGCCGAGATCGAGTGGGCCAAGTCGTCGCTGGTCGAGCCCGGGGAGTACGTCGTCGCAGCGGCCAAGGCGCTGCGCGAGACGCCGTACGAGCCGGCCCGGGTGGCCGACGTGTTCGACGCGTACGAGCGGCTCAAGCGCGGCAACGGGGTGATCGACTTCGAGGACATGCTGCGCGCCGCGGTCTGGGGCATCGAGGAGCACCCGGACGTCGCCGAGCAGGTGCGCAACCAGTACCGGCACTTCGTGGTCGACGAGTACCAGGACGTCAACCCGCTCCAGCAGCGGCTGCTGGAGGCGTGGCTGGGCGGCCGGGACGACCTCACAGTGGTCGGCGACGCCAGCCAGACGATCTACTCGTTCACCGGTGCCACCTCGTCGTACCTGGTCGACTTCCCCCGCCTGCACCGGGGCGCGACAGTGGTCCGGCTGGTCCGCGACTACCGCTCCACACCGCAGGTGGTCGGGCTCGCCAACGCGGTGATCTCGCAGGCCCGGGGCACCGAGGCGCGGCTGCGGCTGGAGCTGCACGGCCAGCGCCGGCCCGGCCCGGAGCCGGAACCGCGGATCTTCACCGACGAGCCGGCCGAGGCGAACGCGGTAGCGGCCCGCTGCCGGGCGCTCGTGGCGGGCGGCACCCCGGCGCGGGAGATCGCTGTGCTGTTCCGCACCAACGCGCAGTCCGAGGCGTACGAGAAGGCGCTCTCCGAGGCCGGTGTGCCGTACGTGCTCCAGGGTGCGGAGCGGTTCTTCGAGCGTCCCGAGGTGCGCCAGGCGATGATCGCGTTGCGCGCCGCCACCCGCTCGGCCGACGCGGGAACCCCGCTGCCGGCCGCAGTGGTCGAGGCGCTCACCGCCGTCGGCTGGGCGCCCGACGCGCCCCCGCCCGGCGGCGCCGCCCGCGAGAGGTGGGAGGCGCTCGCCGCGCTGGTCCAGCTCGCCGAGGAGTACGCGGCGCAGGCCGGGGAGGAACCTGGGCTGACCGGGTTCACCGAGGAGCTCGCCCGGCGGGCCGCCCAGCAGCACGTGCCGACAGTCGAGGGGGTGACGCTCGCGTCGCTGCACTCGGCGAAGGGGCTGGAGTGGGACGCGGTGTTCCTGGTCGGGCTGGCCGAGGGCACGCTGCCCACCACGTACGCGAAGACCATGGAGCAGGTCGAGGAGGAACGGCGGCTGCTCTACGTCGGGATCACCCGGGCTCGGGAGTGGCTCTGGCTGTCGTACGCCACCGCGCGCTCGCCGGGTGGGCGGGCCCGGCGTCCCTCCCGGTTCCTGCCCCAGCTGGACCGGTCCGGCGGCGGTGAGCGGGCCGGTGGCGCCGGGCCGGCACGGCGGGCCGAGCGGCGCCGGCCGCAGGTGGTCTCGTGCCGGATCTGCGGCGCCACGCTGCTCGCCGGCGCGGACCGCAAACTGGGCCGCTGCCCGACCTGTCCGTCCGATATCGACGAGGAGCTGTACGAGCGGCTGCGCGAGTGGCGGCAGCGGGTGGCGGGCGCGCAGAAGGTACCGGCGTACGTGGTCTTCACCGACGCCACGCTCACCGCGCTGGCCGAGCGGAAGCCCGGCCGCACCGAGGAACTGGTGGCGATCGCCGGGATCGGGCCCCGAAAAGTCGGGCTTTACGGGGATACGGTGCTCGCCCTGGTGGCGGGCGCCACTGTTGACGAGGTCTGCCCACAGAAAACTTCTGAAAACTAGCCGTAAATCATTTGCCCTCCCCTGAGGGCGAGGAATAGCCTCATGGCACACCTCGCGAGCGGCGCCGTTCTGGCTGCTCAGAGGGGATGAGTCCACGGTCGGCACGAGGAGAATAGGGAGGTGGCACCAATGAAGATCTTCACCTATGAGCGTCTTGCGGCGATGCCGTCTGCCGTCGCTCCGCTGTCGGCTGTCCGGGTGGCCCTCGCCGCTCGACCGTCGGCTCCGCAGGTGCACCAGGTCCCGGTTCAGGCCGAGCTGAACCTGACCGTTGCGCCGATCGCCGGAGTCGAGGGGACCAGTGGCTTCGCGGGCAAGGGCATCGATGGCGCCAAGAAGCGCACGGATGTCCGCGGTGTTCCACCTCGAGGTAGACCGGTCTGATCCATCAGACTACCGGCTCACCTCGAGGCCGCGGAACCCGCATACCGGGATCCGCGGCCTCAGTTTTTTGTCCCGCCGAAGTACGTCGGAATGCGATCCACGAGATCGAAGTGAGAGAGAGGTGACCGGAGGATGAGTCTGGCGTTGGCCCCCCTCGACGTGAGCGTCGACGTGGAGGCGAACCTGCCCTGCCGGAAGTTCGACCCCGACCTGTGGTTCTCCGACTCGCCCGCCGAGCTCGAGCTGGCCAAGTCGCTCTGCGGGGACTGCCCGCTGCGCGTCGAGTGCCTGGCCGGGGCGGTAGAGCGAGCCGAGCCCTGGGGCGTCTGGGGCGGCGAGATCTTCGAGCGTGGCGCGGTCGTCCCGCGCAAGCGGCCCCGTGGCCGTCCGCGCAAGGAGGACCTCGCCCGTGACGCGCAGCTCCGGGTCGAGGCGGAGGCGCGACTGGCGGCCAGCGGGCTGTCCGAGTCGCGTAGCTCCGTCCGGCTGGCAGCCTGACACACCTACGTTCCGAGACCGACCGATGCCGGTGTCCCTCCACCGGCCGACCTGAGAGAGAAACCCTGATGCTGAACCTGCCGAACGGATTCGAGATGCAACTACTCCACGAAGCGTTGTCCAGGGCCCGAATGCGCCGGCCTCAGGCCGGTCGCACCACCACGAGCACTGAGGCAACCCGTTCCGCCCGTACCGTCGCCATGCGGGGTCGCAGCCAGTCGGCCCGCGACCTGGGCGTTCTGTAGAACGATCGTGAGGAGGGGGCGGTGACCGACAGGTCACCGCCCCCTCGCCGTGCCCGCTCGCCGGCCCGCTTCCGGCCGGCTCGCGCTCAGGCCACCGGCGCGAAGCCCGGCAGCCAGCGTTCCAGGATCGACCGGTAGGACGCCTTCGCCTCCAACTGGCAGAGCACCCCGATCGACCCGAGCGTGACCCGATGGATCATCAGGTACGACGGCGGCAGGTTGAGTTGCCGGCTGAGCTGGTAGGCGGGGGAGCGGGGGTTGGCCAGCCGGGTCGCCTCGCCGCGCAGCCAGGCCCGGGTGAAGCGGAACTCCTCTGCGGCGATCGGCTCCAGCATCGGACGCAGGAAGTCGAGCACCGCCGGGGCGTCGATCGGCTCGGTGCGGCTGACGAAGCCCTCGGCGCGCAGCCCCTCCACCACCCCGTCGGCTTCCCCACGCAGCGCCAGTGCTGCGATCCGGCCGATCGGCTCGGGTGTGCCCTGCGGCATCCGGGCCACCGCTCCGAAGTCGATCACGCCGAGCCGGCCGTCCGGGAGCAGCCGGAAGTTGCCCGGGTGCGGGTCGGCGTGCAGCAGCCCGGCCCGCTCCGGCGCGGACAGGTGCAGCTCGGCCATCAGCCGGCCGGCCTCGTCCCGCTGCTCCTCGGTGCCCTCCCGGATGATCTGGGACAGCGGGATGCCTTCCACCCACTCGGTGATCAGCACCCGCGGCGCGGCGTCGAGCACCTCCGGGATGAAGATGTCCGGGTCGTCGGCGTACGCGGCGGCGAACGCCCGCTGCGACTCCGCCTCCAACTCGTAGTCCAGTTCCTCGGTGATGCGCTCGCGCAGCTCGGCCAGGAGCGGCTTCACATCCAGCCCCGGCTGGATGGCCCGGAACATGCCACCGAGCCGGGAGAGCTGCTTGAGGTCGGCGAGCAGGGCGTCACCCGCCCCCGGGTACTGGATCTTCACGGCTACGTCCCGGTGCCGGGGGCCGCCGTTCGGCCCGTACCCCGGGTCGCGCCAGACCGCGCGGTGCACCTGGCCGATGCTCGCCGCGGCGGCCGGGGTGTCGTCGAACTCGACGAACCGGTCGCGCCAGTCCGGGCCGAGCTGCTCGGCGAGCACCTTGTGCACCGTCGCCGCAGGGAGCGGCGGCGCGGCCTCCTGGAGCTTCGTCAGCGCCTGCCGGTAGGGCGCGGCGACCTCCTCGGGCAGCGCCGCCTCGAACACCGACAGGGCCTGGCCGAACTTCATCGCCCCGCCCTTGAGCTGCCCGAGCACGCTGAACAACTGCTCGGCGGTGCGCTGCTGGATCTCGGCGGAGATGACGTCGGACGCGAGGCCGGTCACCCGCTTGCCCATGCCGAGGACGGTTCGACCGGCGAACCCGAGCGGCAGGGCGGCGAGTTTGGCGGTGCGGGACACGGCCCGGCGCGGGATGTCGGTCACCCGGCCATTGTTACCGACTCGGGGCCTCCGCTGCTGCCGTGCGGCGGGTAGCGGCCGGGGCCGACCGGATCGGGCGACGCCGGCAGCAACCGCAGGAGGGGTGTGGCGGCCACCGTCGGTAGCGGACGCGACCCGGACCCCGGATCTCCACCGCGCCGCCGAGCGTCTCCGGCTGAGCGCCGTCGAGCTGGGCCAGCACCTCGGCCGTGGCGAAGGCCGCCGCGGCGAGCGCGGTGGCGGTGGCGCAGGCCCGCTCGCCCCGGTCGGCGGCGAGCTGGGCGGCCAGCGCGGGCCAGTCCGGATCCCGGTCGCGGCGGTGCAGGTCGAGGCAGCGCAGGCAGGGGCCGGTGGGCGGGCGGACCAGCGGACCGACCACCGGTACGCCGCCGCGCAGGTCGAGCAGCAGATGGGGCTGACGCCGGCGGGCGTACCCGGTGGCCAGCAGCTCGGCCGGACGGTCGACGCCGAGCTGCACCACCAGGTCCGCCCGGGCCGCCCGGGACGGGCCGGTGACGGTTCCGGGCGCGCACCGTTCCAGCGCCGCGCGTACCGCCGGGGCCAGCGGACGGCCCAGCTCCGCGGCGGTCAGGCCGGTCCCGGCCAGGTCACCGGCGCCGACCGGGCCGGCCAGATCGGGTACGACGTGCCCGACCCCGGCCTGGGCCAGCGCGACGGCGACCGCCGCGCCGAGGCGTCCCGTACCGGTGACCAGCACCCGGGCGGCACGGCGGCGGCGCAGCAGCCGGGCCGGTGTGCCGGGCAGGTCGGGCGACGCGAGCGCCAGTGCGGCAGCCTCGGCGGCCAGCCGGGCCCGGGCCGCTCCGGCCAGCTCGCGGGGGAGCAGGGCCTGTGCCGGCACCACCAGCCCGGCGTCCCGGAGCGTGTCGAGCAGGGCGCGTGCCTCGTCGGGCGGGACTCGCGCGGCGCCCGCCTCGGCCAGCACGGCGCGTTCGCTGCGGGTGCCGTCGAGCAGGTCGAGCAGGCGGGCCGTTCCCGGCGAGGACATCTCCAGCAGCACCGCGCGGCCGGGCGGCTCGCCCAGCTGGAGCGTGTGCCGGTCGCGCCAGAGCCGGGTCAGGCCGGGCAGCAGGACGGGACGGACGAGCGGAGTCGGATCGGTCACGCCACTGATCGTGACCGTGTCCGCGCGCTCCGTCGCTCGTTGTCCACAGGTGCGGCGCGCCGTGGCCAGCGTTGTCCACAGGATCTCGCCGTTTTTCCACAACCAGCCGGTAACTGTGTCGGCTACACGACGGAGGAGGACGGCCGACGGCCGTCCTCCTCCGTTTCTGCCGTACGGGTCAGACCTTGGCCTTGCCCAGGATGCGGTTCACTGTTGTGCCGCACACCGGGCACTTGCCCTTGGCCATGTTCATGCCGGTCTTCGAGACCTCCACGTGCCCCTCGAAGTCCCGCTTCTCCTTGCACTTCACGCAGTAACCGTTGTAGGTCTGGGCCTGGTCGGCCACGGTAGCCTCCTCGTCTCGTCCGCCGGAGGTGTCCCGGCGGGTCTCCCTGCGGCGGTCCACGCGTGGCACCGGCGCCGGGGGTTCTCCGCGGTCAGTCGCCTGACCGTGGTTGGCGGACCCTACCCAGGTCTGGGCGGTTCCATGTCAGCTGTACGCCGACTCTGTGAGCAAGTCGACGTCGAGAGTGTGCATGCCGAGTAACGTCGGATAAGTCAGTTTCGCGCGGACACGCCGGATGAATGCACCCAGATCCGCTTCGCGCGGCCCCGCCGACAGTCACCCGTCGTAGATCACTTAACGTGAACAGGGCCGGTCAGGTGATGGTCAGCTACCGTCGCAAAGAATTTTTTCCGGACTCCTGACAATCAACCGCCACTTTCCGGGCGCGTGTCGTCGTGTTGACTCTTGCGGAGTCCTGGTCAGTACGCATTAGCTTTCCATCGTGACAGTCAACCGAGGCTGCGCGGACCGGTAATGGCCGTGACGCGGAAGCCCGTCGTCGAGGTGCGGCGCAGCCAGCGTCGGCGGCGCACGGTGTCCGCGTACCGGGACGGGGAGCGCGTCGTCGTGCTGATCCCCGACCAGTTCTCCCGGGCCGAGGAGAGCGAGTGGGTCGACCGGATGCTCGCCCGGCTCGCCGCCCGCGAGGGCCGGCTGGCCCGATCGGACGCCGAACTGCTCGCCCGTGCCGCCCGCCTGATCGGCCTCTACCTGCCCGAACACGGGTCGGCCGCCGCGCCGGCCAGCGTCCGCTGGGTGACCAACCAGAACGGCCGCTGGGGCTCCTGCACGCCCGCCGACCGCACCATCCGGATCTCGCACCGGGTCCAGGACATGCCCGACTGGGTGATCGACTACGTGCTGCTGCACGAGTTGGCGCATCTCATCGTGCCCAGCCACAACGCCGACTTCTGGGCCCTGGTCGCCCGCTACCCGAGGTCCGAGCGCGCCCGCGGCTACCTGGAGGGCGTGGCCGCCACCGCCGCCATCCCCTGACCCCCGCCCATCGCGGGTCGATCATGAAGTTGACCCGGCGTTTCGTCCGCTTCGTCACCGCCGACCTCATGATCGTGAACGGACGCGCGCGGGGTTGTGGGGTTAAGGTCGGCGAATGTCGCGACGTGTGGTGGTGGCGCTGCTCGGCCCGGTGACCTGGACGCCGCCCGGCATCGATCCGGCGCGATGGCGTACCGCGCTCGCCGAGGACGTGGTGGACCTGCTGGCCACGCTGAACGAGGTGGAGACAGCGGTGGCGGTCACCACCCGGGACCGATGGCTGGCCGACGCCGTGGTCTGGCCCGGCACCCAGGTGTACGAGGTGCCCGAGCCGACGCCGAACGCGGTGTTCGCGGCGCTCGCCGGTGACCGGGCGGCCCGCGAGGACGGAGCGGCCGGCTACGACCAGGTGGCAGTGGTGGCGGCGGACGCGCCGGACGTGCCCGGGCTGACGCTCGGCAAGCTGCTGCGCCCGCTCAGCACCCGGCCGGTGGCGGTGGCACCGGCCGAGGGAAGCGGAGCCGGGCTGCTGGGAGTGGCGGCACGGCTGCCCGTACCGGCGTGGCTGCCGGCGCTGGACCTGGACACGACCGAGCCGGCCGGGGTGCGGCGGGCGGCGCCGAGCCCCGGTGACGTGGCGGTCACCGCCGGCTGGCGCCGGATGCGCGGCCCCGCCGACCTGACCGCCCTCGATCCGGCCGTCGAGGGCTGGGAGGCCACCCGGGCCCTGCTGTCCGGCCGCCCCGCCTGACGCACCGTTCCCGTCCCCACCCCCGGCCGCCCACCACCGCGCAGATCTTGCAGCTTGGTACCTGACAGAAGCCGCTTTCGGGACATCTTCGGGGCCGCAACTGCAAGACCGGCGGTGCGAGGGCGGCGGGTGGGGTGGGAGCGCGGGCCCCGTCGCGTTCGTGTCAGCGCTTGTCGTCGTCCTCGCCGGGGGACTTCTCCTCCGGGGCGCCCGGGGCGGAGAAGTCGAAGTTCGCCAGCTCGTCGTCGAGGTCGGTGCTCGTCGAGGCGAACGCCTCCGGGGCGGCGAAGTCGTCGTCGGAGGGCAGCAGGTCCGGATGGCCCCAGACCGCGTCCCGCCCGGCGATGCCGCGGTGCTCGGTCAGCGCCGCCCACAGCACCGTCGCCTCACGCAGCCGGCGGGGCCGCAGTTCGAGGCCGACCAGCGCGGCGAACGTCTGCTCGGCCGGGCCACCAGCGGCCCGGCGGCGGCGGAACGCCTCGCCGAGGCGTACGACGTTGGGGAGGCGGTCACCGGCGGCGCTGTCGACGACGTGGCAGACCCAGCCCTCGACCAGGGCGAGCACGGTCTCCAGCCGGGCCAGCGACGCCTTCTGCGCGGGCGTGTCCTCCGGCGTGAAGATGCCCTCCAGCGCGATCGCCTGCATCGACTCCGGGTCGGTCGGGTCGACCCGGCCCATCGCCTCCTCGATCGCCTCCCGGTTGACCCGGATGCCCGCGGCGTAGTTCTCCACCGCCGTCAGTACGTGCCCGCGCAGCCACGGCACGTGCTGGAACAACCGCTGGTGGGCGGCCTCGCGCAGGGCCACGTAGAGGCGTACCTCGTCCTCGGGCAGCTCCAGGCCCTCGCCGTACACCTTGATGTTGGCGGGGACGAGCGCGGCGGTGCCGGCGGGGCCGAGCGGCAGGCCGATGTCACCGGCGGAGAGCACCTCGGCGGCGAGCGAGCCGAGCGCCTGGCCGAGCTGGCCGCCGAAGAGGGCGCCGCCGAGCGTGGCGACCATCGACTGCATCGGGCCGAGCTGGGCGCGGGCCTCCGGCGGCACCAGGTCGCCCATCGCGCCGACCATCCGGCTGGCCACCGGGTCGCAGAGCTTGCGCCACACGTCGAGCGTCTTGAAGATCCACTCGTTGCGGTTCCAGGCGACCGAGGTGCGGATGCCGGAGGGCCACGAGGTCGCCGGCTCCAGCCAGAGGTCGGCGATGCGCAGCGCCTCCTCGACCGCGTTGCGTTCGAACGGCGACACCGCCGGGTCGCCGGCGGCGGCGAGCTGGCTGGCGGCCACCTGTCGGGCGAGGTCCCAGTTGACCGGCCCGCTGCCCGGCGCCGAGAGCAGGTGCTGCAACTGCGACATGAACTGCTGCATCGCCGCGGGATCGTTGGGGTCCGGTGGTTGACCACCCGGGAGCGCGAAGCCGAACGGAATATCAGGCACGACCTCTACGGTACGCGGGCCCCGCCGCAGGTCGTGCCACCCGGCGTTGCGCTGAGGGCGAAGTCCGCCGGTCACCGCGCCGGACGGCCGGGTGCGGATCGGTACGCTCTGGCCCATGAGACGTCGCGGCGTGACCGTCCTCCTCGGTGCCCTGCTCACCGCCCTGCTCAGCGTCGGCGTGCTGAGCGTGCCGCTGCCGTACGTGGTGCTCGGCCCCGGTCCGACGGTGAACACGCTGGGCAGCGAGGACGGCAAGGAGGTCATCCAGGTGACCGGCCGCGCGACGTCCACCTCCGCCGGTCAGCTCCGGCTCACCACTGTCGGTGTGCAGCCCACGGTGCGGCTGCGGTCGGCGCTGGCCGGCTGGTTCTCCTCGGACGAGGCGGTGGTGCCGCGGGAACTGGTCTACCCGCCGGGGGAGTCGCAGGAGGAGGTCGAGAAGCGCAACGCGGAGGACTTCCAGAACTCGCAGACCAGCGCCGAGACGGCGGCGCTGCGCGAGCTGGGCTACCCGATCAGGGTGCTGGTCAAGGCGGTCACGCCGGGCGGCCCGTCGGTCGGCGTGCTGCGCCCCGACGACGTGGTGACCTCGGTCGACGGGGTGCCGGTGACGAGCGCGGCCAAGCTCACCGAGCTGATCCGGGCGAAGCCCGCGGGCACCGCGCTGAAGATCGGCTACACCCGGGGTGACACCCCGGGTACGGCGACCGTGACCAGCCGCGAGCAGGACGGCCGGCCGCGCATCGGTGTGGAGATCGACCAGCAGCAGCCGCACCCGTTCACCCTGAAGATCGACCTGGGTGACATCGGCGGGCCGAGCGCCGGGCTGATGTTCTCGCTCGGCATCATCGACAAGCTGGAGCCGGCCGACCTCACCGGCGGGAAGATCATCGCCGGTACCGGCACCATCGACGACGAGGGTCGCGTCGGGCCGATCGGCGGCATCGCGCAGAAGCTGGTCGGCGCCAAGGACGCGGGCGCGAAGGCGTTCCTGGTGCCCGCCGACAACTGTGCCGAGGCGGTCCGCAACCCGCAGCCGGGACTGCCGCTGCTGAGGGTCGCCACGCTGGGTGAGGCATTGAAGGCACTCGAGACGCTGCGCGCCGGGGGACAGCCGACGCGCTGCTGAGGCGGGCCGGGCGGCGGCCTGCGGGCGGATCGTGACGTGACCTTGACCCGACGTGCTCAGGAACACCCCGTACTCTTGGTGCCTGGTCGGAGCCGATCACATCGAGCGTGCGGAGCCAACAGTGGTCATGCGTAGCAGTCCCTTACCGAGGATGAGCCGGCGCGGACGCGTCACCATCGGTGTCCTGATCGGGGTGTTCATCTTGTTCACCCTCCTCGGGTGGGGCGTCAACGCCTGGACCGACTGGCTCTGGTTCGACGAGGTCCGGTACACCCAGGTCTTCACCGGCGTGCTCGCCACCCGCCTGCTGCTGTTCCTCGTGGTCGGCGTCGGCATGGCGCTGCTCGTCGGCGGCAACCTCTGGCTGGCCCACCGGCTGCGGCCCAAGATGCGTCCGCACTCGGCCGAGCAGGCCACGCTGGAGCGCTACCGGATGCTGCTGAGCCCACGGCTCGGCACCTGGATCGCGCTCGCCGCCGCCGTCGTCGGGCTGTTCGCCGGCCTCTCCGCGCAGAGCCGCTGGGGTCAGTGGCTGCTGTTCCGCAACGGCGGCGACTTCGGCGTGAAGGACCCGGAGTTCGGCGTCGACGTCGGCTTCTACGTCTTCCAGCTCCCGTTCTGGCGCTACCTGCTCGGCGTCGGCTTCACCGTCGTGGTGCTGTCGCTGCTCGGCGCGCTGGCGGTGCACTACATCTTCGGCGGCGTGCGCCTGCAGGGCGTCGGCGACCGGATGACGAACGCCGCCCGCGCCCACCTCAGCACGCTGGTAGCCGTGTTCGTGCTGCTCAAGGCCGTCGCCTACGTGCTGGACCGGCGGGCCATGCTGCTGGAGTACAACGAGGGCGCCAAGCTCTACGGCGCCGGCTACGCCGACGTGAACGCGCTGCTCCCGGCGAAGGAGATCCTCGCCTGGATCTCCGTCCTGGTGGCGCTGGCGATCATCGTGTTCTCCAACGCGGTCATGCGGAACCTGGTCTGGCCGGGCATCTCGCTGGCCCTGCTGGGCGTCTCCGCGGTGGCGATCGGCGGCATCTACCCGTGGGCCGTGCAGACGTTCGAGGTCAAGCCGAGCGCCCGGGACAAGGAGGCGCCGTACATCGAACGCAGCATCAAGGCCACCCGTACCGCGTTCAGCCTCGAAGGCACGAAGACCACACCGTACGCGGCCAGCAACCTCGTTCCACCCGCCAGCCTGGCCACCGACACGTCCGTGGTGTCGAACATCCGGCTGCTCGACCCGCAGCTGGTCTCCGAGACGTACACGCAGCTCCAGCAGGTCCGCGGCTTCTACGACTTCGGCTCGAAGCTGGACATCGACAGGTACTCGGTCAAGGACAAGACCTCCGACTACGTGGTCGGCGTCCGTGAGATCAACTACGGCGAGCTGACCGACCAGCAGAGCAACTGGATCAACCGTCACACCGTCTACACCCACGGGTACGGCCTGGTGGCCGCCCCGGCGAACCAGGTGGTCTGCGGCGGCCAGCCGTACTTCGTCTCCGGCTACCTCGGCGAGAAGGCGCAGGAGGCGTGCTCCGCGCCGACCGAGGAGATCCCGGCCCAGCAGCCGCGGATCTACTACGGCGAGCGAATGGAGCCGAACGACTACGCGATCGTCGGGCAGACCGGCGAGCGGAACGTCGAGTTCGACCGGCCCACCTCCACCGGCGGCGAGCAGTACTACACCTACACCGGTGAGGGCGGCGTCAAGATCGGTTCGTTCCCGCGCCGGCTGCTCTACGCGATCAAGGAGCAGGAGTCGAACTTCCTGCTCTCCGAGGCGGTCAACGAGAACTCGAAGCTGCTGTACGTGCGTAACCCGCGCGACCGGGTGGAGAAGGTCGCGCCTTTCCTCACGCTCGACGGCGACCCGTACCCGGCGGTGGTGAACGGGCGCGTGCTGTGGATCATCGACGGCTACACCACGGCCGCGACCTACCCGTACGCCGAGCGGGTCAACCTCCAGGCCGAGACGACCGACGAGCTGACCGGCCGGGGCACGTTCCAGCTCGCCCGGGAGAACGTCAACTACATCCGCAACTCGGTGAAGGCGACAGTCGACGCGTACGACGGCACTGTCAAGCTCTACTCGTACGACGACACCGACCCGGTGCTCAAGGCGTGGAACAAGGCGTTCGGCGGCGACCTGGTGCTGCCCAAGGGCGACATCCCGGCCGAGCTGGCCGAGCACTTCCGCTACCCGGCCGACCTGTTCAAGGTGCAGCGCAACCTGCTGACCAAGTTCCACGTCACCGACCCCGGCGACTTCTACTCCGGCCAGGACTTCTGGCAGGTGCCGAACGTGCCGGACGCGCCGGACAGCGGGCAGAAGCAGCCGCCGTACTACCTGTTCACCCAGTTCCCCGGGCAGGACGGGCCACGCTTCCAGCTGACCTCGGCGGTCACCCCGAACGGGCGGCAGAACCTCGCCGCGCTGGTCTCCGGGTCGTACGTCGACGGGCAGCCGAAGCTGGAGGTGCTGGAGCTGCCGGACCAGACCCGGATCTCCGGGCCGACGCAGGTGCACCAGCAGATGACCAACAACGGCGACATCCGGCAGCAGCTCAACCTGCTCTCCTCCAACCAGGCGCAGGTGCAGTACGGCAACCTGCTCTCGCTGCCGTTCGCCGACGGCATGCTCTACGTCGAGCCGGTGTACGTGAAGAGCAGCAGCCAGGACGCGTACCCGCTGTTGCAGAAGGTGCTGCTCTCCTACGGTGACGGCGGCTCGTACGTGGTGCTCGCCAACAACCTCAGCGACGGCATCAAGCAGCTCGTCGAGCAGGGCAAGCGGGCGCCGAACAACAATCCGCCGCCCAGCACCGACGACAATCCCACGCCGCCGCCGGCCGGGGGCGACAACAACAACACGCCGCCGCCGATGAGCGGGGAGCTGGCCCAGGCGGCCGCCCGGGTGCAGACCGCGATCGCCGAGGTCAAGGCCGCGCAGACGTCCGGCGACTTCGAGCGGTACGGGCGTGCGCTGAAGGCGCTGGACGAGGCGATGAGCGCGTTCCAGCAGGCCCAGGCCGCGGCCGGCGGCTCGGGCAACCCGGCGCCGTCGGGCAGCGTCTCGCCACCGGCGCCGACGTCGCCCGCGCCGTCACCGGGCGGCTGACGCCGAGCTGACACCACGAGCCCGTGGTCCGGGACCGCAACGGTCACCCGGGCCACGGGCTCGTGTCGTCGAACGGACTTCCCGGCCGCAACCCCGGACCCCGCCGCGCCGTCAACAGTGCAGGTGAACGTGTGGGGGCGGGAGGGCACATGCGTGACGCGGACAGCTTCGACGACTTCTACCGCAGCACGTCGGGACGGGCCGTCCGGTACGGCTACGCGGTGGCCGGCGACCCGGCCGAGGCCCAGGATCTCGTGCAGGAGGCGTACGCCCGGGCCTGGCGGCAGTGGGCGAAGCTCGCCGGCCATCCCGCGCCGGAGGCGTGGCTGCGGCTGGTGATCAGCCGGCTGGCGACCGACCGGTTCCGGCGGCTGCGCGGGTGGCGTCTCGCGGCCAGCCGCACCGGCCCGCCACCCGACGTCGGGCCGCCCGGCGAGGACACCGTGCTGCTGGTCGCGGCGCTGCGGCGGCTCCCGCCCCGGCACCGGCAGGCGCTCGCCCTGCACTACCTGTTCGACCTGCCGGTGGAGGAGATCGCCCGGGAGGCCGGCGTGCCCACCGGCACGGTGAAGTCCTGGCTGTCCCGGGGACGGGCCCGGCTGGCCGAGCTGTTGCCCGGCGCCGCGCCGCGATCACCGTCCTGGCCGCCGCCGGGCTGGTCGCCGGCACGGTGGCCGGAAGCCGGCTGGTGCTCGCCGCCGGGCCGGGCCCCGACCCGGTTCCACCCCCCGCGGGTACGCCCACCCCGCGGCCGTCGGCCGCCACGCCCTCGGTCGCGCCGTCGCCCACCCCGCCGCCGCCAGTCGGCCGTACCTCCGGCTCGCGCAGTCCGGTCGTGACCACCACGCCTCCGGCCGCGGCGACCCCGACCAGGATCCCGGACCGGGCGTTCTTCGTGCTGCCCGCCGCGAACGACGCCGGTACCGGCAACTACTTCGGCCCGGGACCGGTGCTGCCGGTGCTGTGCGGCGCGACGCCCGGCGACGAGCGGGTGGTCGCGCAGCGGGCCCGGTCGCTGCCGTACCGGCGGGCCGGCGCGCCGCCCGACGAGGTGCCGTCCGGCAACTACCGGCACAGCATCACGATCTACCGGTCCGGTGGCGCCGTCGCCGCGCTGGCCGAGCTGCGCGCGGCGGTGCGGGCCTGCCCCGAGCAGCCCGCGCGGGGTACGCCGCCGGCGACGGTGCGGCAGCGTCTGCTGCCCGACACCGGGTACGGCGACGAGTCGGTGCTGTTCGAGACGCGGACGCCGTACCGGGACGCCAACGGCGATCCGAGCGGCGGCGACGAGGTGCACCTGGTCCGCGCGGTGCGCTCCGGCGACGTGGTGACTGTGCTGTGGGAACAGGGCTGGGAGAGCACCTCGACCCAGCGCGCCCAGTTCGACGCGGACGGCCGCCGGGCGGTCGAGGCGATCCGGCGGTGGCTGGACTGAGTACCCGTTTTGCGCCTGCCCGGGTCGGTGCGCTACGGTTGTCGAGCCGACGCGGGGTGGAGCAGCTCGGTAGCTCGCTGGGCTCATAACCCAGAGGTCGCAGGTTCAAATCCTGTCCCCGCTACTCGTGACGAAGGGCCCCGGAGTTCTCTCCGGGGCCCTTCGCCGTTCCTGCCCGAGGCGCCCGGGAACGGCCGGCAGCGGATCCGGGTACCCGGCTGATCTCCAGGATCGGGGTGCGATAAGCTTTGTGAGCCGACGCGGGGTGGAGCAGCTCGGTAGCTCGCTGGGCTCATAACCCAGAGGTCGCAGGTTCAAATCCTGTCCCCGCTACCAAGGTTCAGGCCCGGAATCCACGGATTCCGGGCCTGAACTCATTCCGGGGCCGTCTCGGTGAGGGCGAGCAGTTCCTCGCGGGCCAGCCGGAGCTGCTCGTCGGTGACGTAGGCGGTGCCGATGCCGATGGCGAGTCCCTCCGCGGCGTACCGGACGGCCCAGACGCGGCCCGGCGGCAGGCCGTCGGCCTCGAAGGCGCGGTTCCAGCGCGCCGGGTCCTCGGGATCCACCGCGAGCACGTGCTCCATGCTGTCGATCCCGAGTTGCGCGAGCAGACCGGTGGCGCTGCCCAGTTCCGCCAGGTAGGCGCTGTCTCCGGTGAGGGCGCGCACGTAACCGCGGGTGAAGGCGCCGGGCCGGTGGTCGCCGGGGTCGACGTGGGCGTTCACCTCCTCCCAGAAGCGGGTGATCACCTGCTCGACCAGTGCGGCGAACAGGTCCTCACGGGAGGGGAAGTGGTGCATCAGGCCGCTCTTGGTGACACCCGCCTCCTGGGCGATGGCGGCCAGGCTGACGTTGGCGCCGTGCTGGGTGACCACCCGTTCGGCGGCGTCCAGCACGGCCCGCCGGGTGCGTGCGCGATCGCGGATCGGACGACGGTCAGTGGTCGACACGAACACCTCCGGCGGGGACGGGCTCGGAGGGAATGATCTTCCAGGCCACCACCGAGGCACCGACCAGGATCACGGCGGCGACGAAGGTGGCGGACTGCATCGCCTGGGCGAAGGCGTCCTGCGCGGCGGCCACGACGCCGGGCGCCGGTGACCCGTACACGGCCGCGGCCAGGGAGTCCTCCGCCAGCGCCCGATCGGCGGCGGTGGTCCCGGCGGGGAGCGTCAGCGACGAACGGTAGAGCAGCCCGTGCACCGAGCCGAGGACGGCGATGCCGAGCGCGCCGCCCAGCTCGTACGCCGTCTCGGCCACCGCCGACGCGGCGCCCGCGCGCCGCTCCGGGACGGCGCCGACGACGGCGTCCGTCGAGAGCGTCATGGCGACACCGATGCCGAGCCCGATGACGGCGAGGCCGATGCCCAGGCCCCAGTAGCTCCGGAGGTCGACGCTCGTCCCCAGGACGGCGAGCCCGACGGCGGCGACCAGCAGTCCCAGCCCGATCGCGCGGCCCGCCCCCAGCCGCGACAGCAGGACGCCGATCAGCGCCACGACGAGCACCGCGGCGAGTGTCCCGGGCAGCTCGGCGACGCCTGCCTTCAGGGGGCCGAAGTCCCGGACCAGTTGGAGATACTGGGAGAAGAAGAACAGCAGGCCCAGGAACCCGAAGATGGCAAGCACGTTGGCGGCCAGTGCGCCCGAGAACGCCGGCACCTTGAACAGCGAGACGTCGAGCAGCGGCACCGCCAGCCGGTTCTGCCGCCGCACGAACCACCATCCGGCCAGCAGTCCGACCGCGGTGGCCGCCACCGTGACGGCGTCGACGCCGTCGCTGAACAGACGCTTGAGGGCGAAGACCAGCGGGACGATCGTGACGATGGACAGCGCCGAGGAACCCACGTCGATCCGCGCCGGCGCCTCTCCCTTCGACTCGGGCAGCAGCAGCCGTCCCGCCACCAGCGCCATCACCGGCACGTTGATCAGGAAGACCGAGCCCCACCAGAAGCGCTCCAGCAGCGCGCCGCCCACCAGCGGGCCGAGTGCGGCGCCGGCGGTCGCCCCGGCCGACCAGATCGCGATGGCCCGGGCCCGCTGAGCGCGATCGGCGAACATCGACCGGACGATGGAGAGCGTCGAGGGCATCAATGTGGCACCGGCCAGGCCGAGAAGGGCGCGGGCCGCGATCAGCACCTCCGGGGTGGAGGCGAAGGCGGCCAGCGCGGACGCCGAGCCGAATCCCACAGTGCCGATCATCAACAGCCGCTTGCGGCCGATCCGGTCGGCCAGGTTGCCCATCGTGATCAGGAGCCCGGCGAGCACGAAGGCGTAGATGTCCCCGATCCACAGGATCTGGGTGGCCGTGGGCCCGATGTCCTCCGTCAACGACGGGACCGCGAGGTAGAGGACAGTCCCGTCGACGGCCAGGAGAAGGACCACGAGGACGAGTACCACGAGGGCCGCCCATTCCCGCTTCCCGGCGGGGGCGGGTACGGGGACCGAGCGCGGGGAGGAAGTCACCAGGAAACCGTAACAGTCCAAATGGACGGCTAATCGTGAGTAGAGCCATGCGGGCTGCGGCGACGGCTCGCCCCGTGCCCGGCGACATCCGCCCTGTCCGCCGTGCCCCGGTTGCGGGTCTCGGCGAGGATGGGGGGCATGTCTGCATGGAACAAGTGGTGGGGCCGCCTGGGCGCGGTCCTCGGTACGGTCGTGCTCTCGGTCTTCGTACCGGTCGCGGCCTGGGCGTCGTCCGGCACCGGCGAGATCGTGGTGGAGGCGGCACGCCGGCGGTCCCGTGGCGGGTTCGGCATCCTCGGCCTGCTCTGCTGCCTCGTGGTGGTCGGCGGCATCGTGCTGCTGGTGGTGCTGCTCACCCGCGGCCGCCGCAACCGCCCCCCGCGCTGACACCCCTGCCCGCCCCGCCCACGCCGGGCGGGGTGGGCGGGTCACTCGGCGAGGGCGGCGTTCGCCTGGGCCATGAAGCGGGAGGTGGCGGTGCGGGCACCGGCCCGCTTGCCGCGGATGCTCTCGGCCGCGTCGATCAGCAGCGTGCGCACCTCGGCGTGCCCCTTCGGCGGCGGCGCGGGTGACGGGCCGGCCAGGTCGTCCAGCTCGGCGCCGAGCGCGGCCATGCGCTTCTCGGCCCGGCCGGTCACCTCCGCGGCGACGAACGAGCGCACCTGCTTGCTGGCGTTCAGGCCGCGCTCGACGCCGAGGAGCCGGCCGGCGGCCACGTTCGTGGTCAGGAAGTCGAGCACGTCCACCACCGCCTGCGGGTGGCGGGTGCCCCGGTAACCGGCCCAGTACATCGACGCGCGCGGCCACTGGGCGGCGGGCGTACCCGGGAAGGCGACGGCGCCCAGCTCGTCGTCGGTCAGGCTCTGCAACTCGGGCAGCTGGTGCGACCAGGCGAAGGAGGCCGCTGTGTGCCCGGTGACCACGAGCTGGCGGGCCAGCTCGCCGCTGTCGGCCTGCTCGACCAGCGCGGCGCTCGGTGTGGCCCGGTCGAACCGCGCCACCTCCCAGAACTCGAACCAGGCGAGCAGCTCGGCGGAGCTGAAGCCGAGCTGCCGACCCTGGTACAGCTCGCTGCCCTGGCCGCGCAGCCACAGCCAGAACGCCCGGTAGTCGCCGGAGGCGTCCATGGTGCCGGCCACCCGGTTGCCGGAGGCGCGCGTGACGCGCGCGGCCCAGCTCACGTACTCCTTCCAGGACATCCCGGTACGCGGCTCGGGCTGGCCCAGCCGGCGCAGCAACCGGCGGTTGAACACCAGCGCCGCGCTCGTCTGCGCGGCCGGCACGCCCACCGTGCGCTCGTCCACCCGGCCGTAGCGGGCCAGTTGCTCCGGCACCTCGCGCAGGTCGAGCCGATCGTCGGCGACGTACCGGGTCAGGTCGAGCAGGATGTCCCGGCCCGCGTACTCGGCGAGCAGCCTGTCGTCGATCTGGAACAGGTCCGGGGCGTTCCCGCCGGTGGCCTGGGTGGCGAGCCGGTCGTAGTAGCCGCCCAGCCCCTGCCAGGTCACCCGGAAGCTGACCCGCGGGTTCTGCTGCGAGTACAGCCGCAGCGCCTGTTCGGTGGCCGCGGCCCGGCGGGCGCCGCCCCACCAGAACACGGACAGCTCGACCGGGCCGTCGTCGGCGGCCACCTCCTCCGGGCTGCACCCGGTGAGCAGCGGCAGCCCGCCGGCGATCGGCAGCCCGGTGAGCGCGCCGAGGAACCGTCGCCGGTCGAGCCCGGGACGGGGTACGGACTGCGGAGCGCGCAACGGTCTCTCCGAAGGTGGGGTGGACGGATCATTTCACCGGCCCCCGGCGGGGTGTCAACGCCGGGCGGGCGTGGTGGGCGCGCCGGGCGGGCCCCGCCGGTCATGGTGTACTAGCGCCGTGGAACTTCTGCACTCGGGCAAGGTCAGGGACGTCTACGCCGACGGCGAGGACCTGATCCTGGTCGCCACCGACCGCGTCTCCATCTACGACGTGGTGCTGCCGACCCCGATCCCGGACAAGGGCCGCCTGCTCACCGCGCTGTCGCTGTGGTGGTTCGAGCAGCTGTCCGACCTGGTGCCGAACCATGTGATCTCCGCGACGGACGTGCCGGCGGAGTTCGCCGGCCGGGCGATCCGCTGCCGGCGGCTGGACATGGTGCCGGTCGAGTGCGTGGCCCGGGGCTACCTGACCGGCGGCGGCTTCGCCGAATACCAGCGCACCGGCTCGGTCTCCGGGGTGCCGCTGCCCCGCGGCCTGGTCGAGGCGTCGATCCTGCCCGAGCCGATCTTCACGCCGTCGACCAAGGCGCCGAAGGGCGAGCACGACGAGCCGATCACGTACGAGCAGGTGGTGGACAAGGTCGGGCCGGAGGTCGCCGAGCGGCTGCGGCAGATCACAGTCGACGTCTACCGGCGCGGTGCGGAGATCGCCGCCGAGCGGGGCATCCTGATCGCCGACACGAAGCTGGAGCTGGGCTGGGCGGCGGACGGCACGCTGGTCCTCGGCGACGAGGTGCTCACCTCCGACTCGTCCCGGTTCTGGCCGGCCGAGTCGTACCAGCCGGGCCGCGCCCAGTTCTCCTACGACAAGCAGTACGTGCGGGACTGGGCCACGTCGAGCGGCTGGGACAAGCAGCCGCCCGCCCCGGAGGTGCCGGCCGAGGTGATCGAGGCGACCCGGGCCCGCTACGTCGAGGTGTACGAGAAGCTCACCGGCAACACCTGGGCCTGACGCTCAGTCGACCCAGTCGAGCGTGCGCCGGACCGCCTTGCGCCACTGGCGCAGCTCGTGCTCCCGGTGCGCCGGGTCCATCGTCGACTCCCACTGCGCGTCCGAGCGCCACTTCTCGCGCAGCGTGGCCAGGTCCGGCCAGAACCCGACGGCCAGGCCGGCGGCGTACGCGGCGCCGAGGCACGTCGTCTCGGTGATCCGGGACCGCACGACCGGCACGTCCAGCACGTCGGCGAGGAACTGCATCAGCAGCTCGTTGCCGGTCATCCCGCCGTCGACCCGCAGCCGGCGCAGCGCCACGTCGGAGTCGGCGTTCATCGCGTCCACCACCTCCCGGGTCTGGAAGGCCGACGCCTCCAGCACCGCGCGGGCCAGGTGTCCCTTGGTGATGTAGCCGGTCAGCCCGGCGATGACGCCCCGGGCGTCGCTGCGCCAGTGCGGGGCGAACAGGCCGGAGAAGGCCGGCACCACGTAGCAGCCGCCGTTGTCGTCGACGGTGCGGGCCAGCTCCTCGACCTGCGGGGCGGCGGAGATCAGGCCGAGGTTGTCCCGCAACCACTGCACGAGCGAGCCGGTGACCGCGACGGCGCCCTCCAGCGCGTACACGGCGGGCTGGCCCTCGATCCGGTACGCCACCGTGGTGAGCAGGCCGTGCCGCGACGGCACCGGGCTGGCGCCGGTGTTGAGCAGCAGGAAGCTGCCGGTGCCGTAGGTGCACTTGGCCTCGCCGGGCTGGAAGCAGGTCTGCCCGAACAGCGCCGCCTGCTGGTCGCCGAGCGCGCTCGCCACCGGCACCCCGGCCAGCACCCCCTGGGCGGTGCCGTACACCTCGGCCGAGCTGCGGATCTCGGGCAGCACGGCGGCCGGGATCCGCAGCGCGTCGAGCAGTTCCGGGGCCCAGTCGAGCGTCTCCAGGTCCATCAGCATGGTGCGGCTGGCGTTCGTCACGTCGGTGACGTGCCGGCCGGTCAGCTTCCAGATCAGCCAGCTGTCCATGGTGCCGAACAGCACCTCGCCGCGTTCGGCCCGCTCGCGCAGCCCGTCGACGTGGTCGAGCAGCCAGCGCAGCTTCGGGCCGGCGAAGTAGGTGGCCGGGGTCAGGCCGGTGCGGGTCCGTAGCCGCTCCTCGTCGTACGCCTCGGTCAGCTCCCGCAGCAGCGGGCCGGTGCGGGTGTCCTGCCAGACGATGGCGTTCGCCACCGGGCGGCCGGTCTCCCGGTCCCACACCACAGTGGTCTCGCGCTGGTTGGTGATGCCCACCGCGGCCAGCATCTTGGTGCCGATGTCGGCGCTCGCGAGCGCCTCGCGCACCACGTGCTCGACGTTCGTCCAGATCTCCTCGGCGTCGTGCTCCACCCAGCCGGGCCGGGGGAAGACCTGCCGGTGCTCGCGCTGGGCCACGGCGACGATCTCACCGGCCCGGTCGAAGACGATGCAGCGCGAGGACGTGGTGCCCTGGTCGATGGCGGCGACGAACTCTGCGGTCACGGCAGCACCGTACCCGCCGCGAGCGTTCACCGTCTCCCTCCGGCGACCCGTACGATCATCAGACGTGCGTGACATTGCCGTGTTCAGCGGGTCGGCCCATCCCGACCTCGCCGCCGAGATCTGCGCCCACCTCCACGTCCCGCTGCACCCGGTACGGGTGTCCCGGTTCGCCAACGACTGCCTGGAGGTGCAGTTGCAGGCGAACTGCCGGGAGCGCGACGTCTTCCTCATCCAGCCGCTGGTGCCGCCGGTGCAGGAACACCTGGTCGAGCTGTTGCTCATGATCGACGCGGCCCGGGGCGCGTCGGCCGCGCGGATCACCGTGGTGCTGCCGCACTACGCGTACGCGCGGTCGGACAAGAAGGACGCGCCGCGCATCTCCATCGGCGGCCGGCTCGTCGCCGACCTGCTCACCTCAGCCGGCGCGCACCGGGTGCTGGCCATGACGCTGCACTCGCCGCAGGTGCACGGCTTCTTCAGCGTCCCGGTGGACCACCTGCACGCGTTGCGCGAGCTGGCCGCCCACTTCAAGGGGTACGACCTGAGCAACGCGGTGGTGGTCTCGCCGGACCTGGGCAACGCCAAGGAGGCCGCCGCGTTCGCCCGGATGCTGGGTACGCCGGTGGCGGCCGGCGCGAAGCAGCGCTACAGCGACGACCGGGTGCAGATCAGCACGATCATCGGCGACGTGGCGGACCGGGACGTGATCGTGCTGGACGACGAGATCGCCAAGGGCAGCACCGTGATCGAGCTGATCTCGCACCTGCGCGAGCGGCGGGTCCGCTCGATCCGGCTGGCCTGCACGCACGGCCTGTTCTCCAGCGGGGCGCTGGAGCGGCTGGGCGGGCAGGAGGGCGTCCTGGAGATCGTCTGCACCAACACGGTGCCGATCCCGGCGGAGAAGCGGGTGCCGAAGCTGGAGGTGCTGTCGGTGGCACCGGCGCTGGCCGAGGCGATGCGGCGGATCCACAACGGGGAGTCGGTGAGCGCCCTGTTCGCCTGACGAGGGCGGCGGGTCAGCCGTCCAGCGGGCCGGTGGCGGGCTGGCGGGTGGCGAGCGCGGCGGTGATCCGGACGACGGTGCCGGCGGCGCCGCTCTCCACCTCCATCGCGTCGCTCAGCTCCCGGGCCAGCCAGAGGCCCCAGCCGCCGGCGGTGTCCGGCGCGGGCCGGTCGCGGTCGCGCAGCCGCCGTTCGCTGATCCCGGGCCCGTGGTCGGCGACCTCGCAGACCAGTTCGCCGTCCCGCTTCCAGAGCCGCAGCCAGCCCTGCCCGCCGCCGTGCCGGACCGCGTTGGTGATCAGTTCGTTGACCGCCAGCACGAAGTCGTCCAGCCGTTGGCCGGACAGGCCCGACCCGTGCGCGCAGGAGGTGACCGAGTGCCGCAGCCCGGTCACCTGCGCCTGGTCGAAGGCGGTGGCGAGAAGCAGGGAAGGTTCGATGGGCACAACCGTACGCGGTGCGGGGAGTTCTGCGTCTGTCATGACCCCGTCCCGACGATGGTTCTCGACGACTTTCGCGGCATTTCCACCGTACGTCAGGGTTTCTCGGGCCGCACCGCCCGGGGTGCCCTGGACCGGCTGTGACAGGGTGGCCCACATGCCGTCGTCCTCCGGCCTTGAGGGCCCCTTCTGGCGATCGATAGCGGTGTTCCGCTTCGCCGCGCTCGCGTACGTCGGACTGGTCGTGCTGCGCGACGCGGACCGCTACGCGCACCCGGTCGCCGCGGGCGGCGTCCTGCTGGCGATGCTGGCGTGGAGCGGCGTGACGGCGGCCGGCTACGGCCGTCCGGCCGGGCGGCGCTGGCCGCTGCTCCTGGCCGACCTCGGCGTGGTGCTGGCGATCATCCTGGTCACGCCCTGGGTGGTGGGCCGCGCGGCGCTCGCCGCCGGGGTGCCGATGCTGACCGCCGCCTGGCTGGCCGGGCCGGTGCTCGCCTGGGCGGTCTCCGGCGGGCGGCGGCGTGGCGCGGTGGCGGCGATCGTCCTCGGCGGCGCCGACCTCGCCACCCGCGACCGGATCAGTCCGTCCGCGCTGACCGGGGCGATCCTCATGCTGCTCGCCGGCGTGGTGGTCGGGCACGTGGCGCGGCTGGCGGTGCAGGCGGAGGAGCGGTTGCAGCGGGCGGTGGAGCTGGAGGCGGCCACCCGCGAGCGGGAGCGGCTGGCCCGCGACATCCACGACTCGGTGCTCCAGGTGCTCGCGCTGGTCCGGCGGCGGGGCGCGGACCTGGACGGCGAGGCGGCCGAGCTGGCCCGGCTGGCCGGCGAGCAGGAGGCGGCGCTGCGGGCGCTGATCGGCCGGGCGGGCGCGCCGCCGGACCCGGCGGGTGACGAGCAGGACCTGCGCGACCTGATCGACAGGTACGCCTCGGCCACTGTCGTGGTGTCCGCGCCCGCCACACCGGTGCCGCTGCCGGCGCGGGCCGCCGGTGAGCTGGGCGCCGCGGTCGGCGCGGCGCTCGACAACGTGGCCCGGCACGCCGGCGGGCGGGCCTGGGTGCTGATCGAGGACGAGGAGGAGACGGTGACCGTCTCGGTACGCGACGAGGGGCCGGGTATCCCGGAGGGGCGGCTGGCGGAGGCCGCCGCGCAGGGGCGGCTCGGGGTGGCGCAGTCCATCCGGGGCCGGGTGGCGGACCTGGGCGGCGAGGTGCGGATCGTGTCCGCGCCCGGCGCGGGCACCGAGATCGAGCTGGTCGTGCCGAGGAGCCGCGGGTGAGCATCCGGGTGATGGTGGTCGACGACCACCCGATGTGGCGCGAGGGCGTGGCCCGTGATCTCACCGAGGCGGGCCACCAGGTGGTGGCGACCAGCGGTGAGGGGCGGCAGGCGGTACGGGTGGCCGCGGCGGCCCGTCCCGACCTGGTCGTGCTCGACCTCCAGCTGCCGGACATCTCCGGTGTCGAGGTGATCCGGGGCCTGCGCGCCGCGCTGCCCGGCGTGCGGGTGCTCATGCTCTCGGCCAGCGGTGAGCCGCAGGGCGTGCTGGACGCGGTCAAGGCCGGTGCCACCGGCTACCTGATCAAGTCGGCCGCACCGGCGGAGTTCCTGGACGCGGTGCGCCGCACGGCGGCCGGTGAGCCGGTGTTCACGCCCGGCCTGGCCGGGCTGGTGCTGGGGGAGTACCGGCGGCTGGCCGCGGCGCCGCCCGCCCCGCACGACGACGCACCCCGGCTCACCGATCGGGAGACCGAGGTGCTGCGTCTGGTCGCCAAGGGGCTGTCCTACAAGCAGATCGCCGACCGGCTGGGCCTGTCCCACCGGACCGTGCAGAACCACGTGCAGAACACCCTGGGCAAGCTCCAGTTGCACAACCGGGTCGAGCTGACCCGGTACGCCATCGAGCGGGGCCTGGACGCCTGAGCGGTCAGCGCGCTGGACGTCTGAGCGGTCAGCGCGCGTCCGGCGGCCGGGTCTCGTGCACCGCCAGCTCCTCCGCGCTGGCCCCGCCACCGGCCGCGCCGGCGTCGTAGGCGACGTTGTCGGTCTCCTGGTCGGTGTGCGCGCCCTCGTCCGGCTCGACCAGCCGGCCCACCTCGTGGTCGGCGACGGTGCCGAGCTGGCCGTGGTCGTACACCGACACCGGGGATCCCGGGTCCGAGACCGGGCCCGGGTCGATCACGTCGGCGTCGAGCTGGGCCTGCGCGGCGGCCTCCTCGCTGTCCGCCTCGGCGGCGATGTCCGGGTCGACCGGGCCGGCGAGCGGATCGTCGGCGGGGCGCTCGTACTGCTCGCGCTGGAGCTTGTGGTCCAGCGACTCGCCGTCGAGCTGCTCCTCCGCCGTGGTGCCGAACTGGTCCACCGCGACCGGCGTGCGATCGCCGGGGAGCTGGGCCGGCTCGGGGCCGTCCGCCTCGCGCCCGGTCAGCACGTCGTCGTTGGCGGTGGAGTCGTCGTCGGCGGTGTCGGGCAGGCCCGCCGCCTCGGGATCGGACACGGGGGTGGGGTACTCGTCGTCGCGCATGCTCGGGAACTACCCACTGCGCTACCCGCCCTAACCGCGACCGGCCGGGTGGATCAGGAGCAACGGGGCGAAACGGCACCTCAGTTGCGGTACGCCGCCTCGTCCTCGGCGTACAGCACGCACCACACCACCTTGCCGTCGGGCAGCGCCGTGCTGCCCCAGCGCCGGGCCACCGTGTCGATGAGCAGCAGTCCCCGCCCGCCGACCGACTCCACCGGCGCCGGACCGCCGTACGCGGGCCGCCCGGTCGAGTGGTCCCGGACGGCCACGTGCAGCGCGCCGCCGCGCGGGGCCAGCCGGAGCGTCATCGGTGTGGCGGCGTGCGCCACCACGTTGTTGACCATCTCGGTGACCGCGATGCAGGCCGGCTCGACCAGCTCCGGCAGCCCCCACCCGGCGCACCCGCCGGCGACCAGCACCCGTGCCTCGCGGGCGGCCTCGGCCACCGGGGACAGCTCGACGTCGAGCGGCTCGGGCGGCGCGTCCGGTGGCGGCCCGTCCGGATCGAGCAGCAGCTCGGCGGCGGGCCAGTCGGCGACCGCCCGGCAGGCGTCTTCCAGCGCGTCACGTGCCAGCGGATCGGGGATCCGCACCCCGGACAGGTCCACCAGCAGCAACCCGGGCCGCTGCCACAGCCGGGCGAGCAGCGCGTCCCGTACGGCCTCCACCCCGGAACGGTCGAGGACACCGGTCAGCCGGACCGTCGGGGAGGACTCGTCGCCCTCCACCAGGCAACGCGCATCCGGCGGCATGATCGCCCCGTTGTGCACGTCGGCCCGCGCCCGGGCACCGGTCCGGTCGACGGGACTCACGGCCGACCACCCCGGGACCGGCGGCTGATCGCGGCCACCGTACCGGCAGCGGTGCCGGCGGCCAGCCCGACGGCGGCCGTCAACCGCAGCACCTGACCGCGCCGGCCGGACCACCCGTCGGTCCGCTCCGCCGCCGAGTCCGGCGTGAACACGGCGCCTGTGGAGTCGTCGCGTACGCCGGGGCCGAACTGGGTGCGCGCGGTGTACCAGCCCAGCACCCGTTCGGCCAGCGCCGGGGCGAGCCGCCACTGGAGGCCGATCAGCCGGGCCGCGCCGCCCGCGTACGCCTCGCGCCGGGGCCGGCGCAGCAGCCGGACGATCGTCTCGGCGACCATCTCCGGCGGGTACACCGGCGGCGGCGGGGTCAGCTCCCGGCCGGAGTGGTTGGCCGCGTGCCGGAAGAACGGCGTGTCGATGGTGGCGGGCAGCACGGTGCAGATCGAGATGTTCCCCCGGCCGGTCACCCGCAGTTCCTGCCGCACCGTGTCGGCCAGCCCGCGGATCGCGTGCTTCGTCGCGTTGTACGCCGACTGGTACGGCATCGCCACCTCGGCCAGCACCGAGGCGTTGTTGACGAGCACCCCGCCGCCGGCCGCGCCCAGCCAGGGCAGCGCGGCCCGCGTCCCGTACACGGCGCCGAGCAGGTTCACCTCCACCACCCGGCGGAACTCGGCCACCGGTATCTCGTCGAACAGCCCCACCGTGCCCACCGCCGCGTTGTTGATCCAGGCGTCGATCCGGCCGAACTCGGCCACCGCCCGCTCCGCCAGCCGCTCGACCGCCTCCGGGTCGGTCACGTCGGTGGGCACCACCAGGGCGCGCCCGCCCAGTTCCCGGCAGAACGCCGCGACCCTTTGCAGCGCCGACTCGGTCCGGGCGGCCAGCACCACGTCGGCACCCCGGCGGGCCAGCGCGTACGCGGTGGCGGCGCCGATCCCGCTGGAGGCGCCGGTGATGACGACTGTGGCGTCGGAGAGGGTGCGGGTCAGCGGCATTCTCCGTCGGTACCCCCGGTCCGGGCCGTCATGCCGACCGTTTTCGACGGTGATCGGGTTCGGTCGGCTGTCCCGTCCGCGGGACGCCGCGGCCGGGTGACCCCGATCTGTCAGGTTTGGGCGCACCGGACCTGGGTTAATGGGACGCTCTGACCGGAGACCCCGCTCGCGAGAACGCATGGAGGTGCACCATGCGCGTCGGCCTTGTATGCGCGCACGCCGGCTCGTCCACCGACGGTCCCACCGTCGGGACGCAGGAGCACATTGCGCGCGTGGCGGCGGAACTCGCAGCCCGGGGCCATGACGTCCGCGTCTACGAGCGCCGTGCCGAGTCCGCCCAGCCCGCCCTGACCGAACTCGACGGCTACCGGGTGGAACGTGTCCCGGCCGGCCCGCCCGACATGCTCTCCACCGCCGAGCTGGTCCCGTTCGTCGCCGAGTACGGCCGCTGGCTGGCCGGGCAGTGGGCCGGGGACTGGACACCCGACGTGGTGCACGGGCACTACTGGGTCGGCGGGCTGGCGGCCGCGCACGCGGTACGCGCGACCGACATCCCGGTGGTGCAGACGTTCCACTCGCTCGGCGTGGAGCAGTTGCGTCACCTCGGCCGGGAGTACGGCGGGCCGGGGGAGCGCATCCCGCTGGAACGGGCGCTGACCCGGGTCGTGGACGTGGCGGTCGCCCAGTGCAATGACGAGGTCGACGAGCTGACCCGGATGGGCCTGCAACGGACGTCGGTGGCGATGGTGCCGACCGGGGTGGACACCGGCCAGTTCCACCCGGACGGCGAGGCGGCGCCGCGGGACCAGCGGGCCCGGATCCTCTCCGTCGGCGGGCTCGCGCCCGGGCACGGCCAGGACGACCTGATCCGGGCGATGCGGCTGGTCGGTGACGCGGAGTTGGTGATCGCGGGCGGCCCGCCGGCGGAGCGGCTGGACGGGCACACCGAGGCGCGCCGGCTACGCGAGCTGGCCGAACGGACGGGCGTGGCGGAGCAGGTGAAGCTGGTCGGCTCGGTGCCGCACGACCAGATGGCCACCTGGTACCGCTCCGCCGACCTGGTGGCCTGCACCCCGCACTACGCGTCGGCCGGGCGGGTGTCGCTGGAGGCGATGGCCTGCGGCGTGCCGGTGGTCGGCTACGCCATGGGCGGCATCGCGGACGCGGTGGTGGACGAGGTGACCGGCAAGCTGGTGCCGCCGGGTGACGTGCGCATGCTCGGAGTCACGCTGCGCCGGCTGCTGTCGGACAACGCCGGGCGGTTCGCGTACGGGCACGCCGCGGTGGACCGGGTCCGGTGCAGCTACACCTGGGAACGGACCGCCGCCGCGCTGGAGCGCCTCTACGAGCGGGTGATCGGGCGGCGCCGCCCGGCCACGCCGATCGAGCCGACGCCGGTCGAGGTGACGCCGCCGGTCGAGGTGGTCGTCTCCGAACGCGGGCCGGTCGAGGCGGCCTGAACCGGCACCATCCCGGCGCCCACGATCGTCTTCTGGCGGGCGCCGGCGTGGTGGTGCTGCGGTTCGGCGTACCGGGTCAGGCCGACCACAGCCGCGAGCGTCACCAGGAAGCCGAGCCCGGCCAGCCACTCCCGGCCGGGCCAGATCTTGTCGTTGAGCAGCAGCAGGCCGACGATCGCCGCGGGCACCGCGCCGGCGGCGTCCATCGCGGCGACCGCCGCCGTGGTCGACCCGCGCTGCATGGCCAGCCCGAGCAGCAACTGGCCGATCACCGAGTGGACGATCAGCAGGTAGAGCAGCGGGTCGCGGACGAACGCCTCCACCGACCCGGCCGAGGCGAGCGGACGGGCCGCCACCGCCGCGGCGGAGAACGCCATCCCGGCCAGTGAGCCGAGCACCACCGACCCGAGCGCGCCGTGCAGCCGGGCGGCGAAGAAGCCGGAAGCGCCGATCGCGACCACAGCCACCGCCAGGCCGACCAGCCCGGCGGTGCCGAGCTGCCGCGACGGCGCGGGCTGGGCGGAGAGGACGAGCGCGGTGATGCCGGCGAACAGCAGCACCAGCAGCACCACCTCGGCTGCGGGCAGCCGCCACTTGAGCACCAGCACGCCGAGGACGGCGGTCACTCCGAGCCCGGCCGCCACGCTGGCCTGGACCAGGAACAACGGCAGGTCACGGCGGGCCAGGAAGGCCAGCACGAAGCCGACGACCTGGCAGGCCAGGCCGATCAGGTACGTCCGGTGCCCGGCGAGGCGCAGCAGCAGCCCGGGATCGAACGTGTGGTGCACTGTGGTCCGCGCGGCCGCTACCGACTGGAGAAGGTTGGCGAAGCCGTACGCGATGATCATCGCTGCCAGGAAGCACCAACCGGAGGAAACCACCTGGCGAGGATAGAGGCTTCCCCGGGTCAGCGCTCGGCTGGACGGCCGAGGCGGGCCAGGATGTCGTCGTGCAGCGTGCCGTTGCTGGCCACGGCGCTGATGTCGGCCGAGCCGGCGCCGGCCGGCGCGGGCCGCCCGGCCAGATCCGTGATGATCCCGCCCGCCTCGGTGACGATCGGGACCAGCGCGGCGATGTCCCACAGCGACAGCTCGGGCTCCACCATCACGTCCAGCGCCCCCTCGGCCAGCAGCGTGTAGCCGTAGAAGTCGCCGTACGCCCGGCTGCGCCAGGTGTCGCGCATGAGCTGGAGCACCGCGTCCAGCCGGCCGGCCCGCTCCCACCCGGTCAGCGACGAGTAGCAGAAGCTCGCGTCGGCGAGCGCTGTCACGCCGGAGACCCGGATCGGCGTGCCGTCCGCCGGGCCGGTGCCGGCGAACGCGCCCGCGCCGAGCGCGCCCCACCAGCGGCGGCCCAGCGCCGGGGCGGAGACCAGGCCGAGCACCGGCCGATCGTGCTCCAGCAGCGCGATCAGCGTGGCCCAGACCGGTACGCCCCGGACGAAGTTCTTCGTGCCGTCGATCGGGTCGATCACCCAGCGCCGCCCGTCCGGGCCGGCCGGCGGCTGCTCGCCGTACTCCTCGCCGAGCAGGCCGTCACCGGGACGGTGGGCGGCCAGCAGCGCGCGGATCTCCCGTTCCACGGCGGTGTCCGCGTCGGAGACCGGGGTCAGGTCCGGCTTCGACTCGACGCGCAGGTCGAGCGCGCGGAACCGGGCCGAGGAGACGGCGTCCGCGGCGTCGGCGAGCAGGTGGGCGAGGGCGAGGTCGTCGGCGTACCCGGTCATGACGGACACGCTAGTGGCGGCGGCCCGGCCTTCGACGGCGGGTCGCCGCCGGTCCGCCGGTCAGGACCCGGCGAGCGGGTCGCCGGGGTTGCGCTCCGGCTCGCGCGGGTCGCCCTCACCGCTGCGGGAGGCCAGCAACCGGCGGTACGAGGCGAGCCGGCGCGCGTCCGCCTTCCCGGCGGCCACCCAGGCGTCGAGCGCGCAGTCCGCCTCGTCGGCCGTGTGCGGGCAGTTGGCCGGGCAGTCGACTGTCGCCTCGACCAGGTCGGGGAAGCCGTGCAGCAGGCTCTCGGCGGACACGTGGGCCAGCCCGAAGCTGCGTACCCCCGGGGTGTCGACGATCCAGCCGGTGTCGCCGTCGGCGCCGGGCTCGGCGGGCAGCCGGAGCGCCACCGCGCTGGTCGAGGTGTGCCGGCCCCGGCCGATCGCGCTGACCGTGCCCACCGCCCGTTCGGCGTCCGGGACGAGGCGGTTGACAAGCGTCGACTTGCCCACCCCGGAGTGGCCCACCATCACCGAGACCCGGCCGGCGAGCAGCGCCCGCAGCGCGGCCAGGTCGGAGTCCGGGCGGATCAGCACGTACGGCAGCTCCAGCTCGGTGTAGTAGCCGAGGACCGCCTCCGGGCCGGCGAGGTCGGCCTTGGTGAGGCAGAGCAGCGGCTCGATGCCGGCGTCGTACGCGGCCACCAGGCAGCGGTCGACGAACCCGGTACGCGGCGGCGGGTCGGCGAGCGCGCTGACGATCACCAACTGGTCGGCGTTCGCCACCACCACCCGTTCCAGCCGCCCCTCGGCGGTGGTCTCGTCGTCGTCGGCGGTACGCCGCAGCACCGAGGTCCGCTCGGCGATGCGTACGATCCGGGCCAGCGCGCCCGGTGCCCCGGAGGTGTCCCCGACCAGACCCACCCGATCGCCCACCACCACCGACTTGCGTCCCAGCTCGCGGGCCCGCATGGCGGTCACGAGCGGCGCGTCCGGCCCGGCGCCGGGGAGCACGCAGGTGTAGCGGCCCCGGTCGACGGCGATGACGAAGCCGTCGACGGCGTCGGCGTGCCGGGGCCGGGTGCGCGTACGCGGGCGCGACGACCGGCCCGGTCGTACCCGGACGTCGTCCTCGTCGTACTCGCGCCGCTTCGTCGTCAGGACGTCCCCCCGCTGTCAGTTCTTGCCTGTCACCATCCCCGACCATAGTGCCGGGAACTCCGGCATGGTCTTGGAGGTGCACGCCACGTCGTCGACCTCGATGCCGGGGACGGCGAGCCCGGCCACCGCCGCCGCGTGCGCCATCCGGTGGTCGGCGTACGTGCGGAACGTCCCGCCGCGCAGCGGGCGGGGCCGGATGTCCAGCCCGTCGCGGGTCTCGGTGAGGTCCGCGCCGAGCGCTGTGAACTCCTTGGCCAGGGCGGTGACCCGGTCGGTCTCGTGACCGCGGATGTGGCCGATGCCGGTGAGCCGGGACGGGCCGTCGGCGAGCAGCGTGAGCGCTGTCAGCACCGGGGTCAGCTCGCCCACGTCGGAGAGGTCGGCGTCGAGCCCGCGCACGGTGCCGGTGCCCCGCACCGTCAGGCCGTCGGTGCCGAGGCTCACCTCGCCGCCCATCCGGTGCAGCAGGTCCCGGAGCCGCTCGACCGGCTGGAGGCTGCTGCGCGGCCAGCCCTGCAGCGTCACCTCGCCGCCGGTCACCAGGGCGGCGGCGAAGAACGGCGCCGCGCCGGACAGGTCCGGCTCGATCTCCCAGCCACGCCCGGACAGCGGGCCCGGCTCGACCGTCCAGACGTCGGGCGTGGTGTCGTCGACGGCGGCGCCGGCGGCGCGGAGCATCTGCACCGTCATCCGCAGGTGCGGCGCGGACGGCACCGGCGGCCCCTCGTGCCGGACCACCACGCCCCTGTCGAAACGCGGCGCGGCGAGCAGCAGACCGGAGACGAGCTGGCTGGACGCGGAGGCGTCGATCACCACGTCACCGCCGGTCACCCGCCCCGCGCCGAGTACGACGAGCGGCAGGCTGCCGGCCGGGGGTGCGTCGATGCGGACGCCGAGCGTGCGCAGCGCGCCGATCAGCGGCCCGAGCGGGCGGGTCCGGGCGTGCGGGTCACCGTCGAACGTGACCCGCCCGGCGGCCAGCCCGGCCACCGGGGGCAGGAAGCGCATCACGGTGCCGGCCAGGCCGACGTCGACGTGCGCCGGGCCGGCCAGCGGATAGGGACGGACCAGCCAGCGGTCGTCGTCCGAGACGGACATGTGGGCACCCAGGGCGCGCAGGCCACCGGCCATCAGTTCGGTGTCCCGGGCGCGCAGCGGATGGGCGAGTGTCGACGGTCCGCCGGCGAGCGCGCCGAGCACCAGGGCGCGGGCGGTCATCGACTTGGAACCGGGCAGGCGCAGCGTCGCGGCGACCGGGTCGCTCGCTGTCGGTGCGGTCCACGGCTGCGGCGGAGGCGTCGCGGTCGGATTGCTCACCGTTACATTCTGCCAAGCTCGCGGTCCGGTGGAACCGTCCGTCGCCGCTGCTCCCGTTGGGCGGGACAGCCGGAACGTCCGGATGCGGCTAGCGTGGGCGCCATGTGCGGGAGGTACGCCACGACCCGGAGCGCCGCCGATCTGAGCGCGCTGTTCGAGTCGGCCGACGAGACCGGTGGCGTGGCGCCGGACTACAACGTCGCGCCGACCGACCCGGTGCCGCTGGTCCGGCTCGCCCCGGAGGGGCACCGGCTGCTCTCCCTCGGCCGCTGGGGCCTCCTCCCGCACTGGTCGCGCAGCGCCGCCGGGGCCGCCCGCATGATCAATGCGAGGGCCGAGACGGTCGCCACCAGCCGGGCGTACGCGCCGTCCTTCGCCCGCCGCCGCTGCCTGGTCCCCGCCGACGGGTGGTACGAGTGGGTCCGCCTCGCCGACGGCGGGCGCCAGCCCTACTTCATGACCCCGCGGGACGGCTCGGTCCTGGCCTTCGCCGGCATCTGGTCGGTGTGGGAGTCGGCGGGCGTGGCCCGGCTCACGTTCAGCGTGCTCACCACCGCGGCGGTCGGCGAGCTGGCGGAGGTGCACGACCGGATGCCGCTGCTGCTGTCGCCGGAGCGCCGGGCGGGCTGGCTCGGCCCGGCCGAGGAGCCGGCGGAGCTGCTCACGCCGCCGGACGCCGGCCTGCTCGCCGGGCTGGAGATCCGGCCCGTCTCCCGGGCGGTGGGGGACGTCCGCAACGACGGCCCGGAGTTGATCGCCGCGGTGGCTTCGGCGGGTGCCGGGACGGCCGCCGGACCGACGTTGTTCTGATCACGCTCCGCCACATTTGCGTGCCCTGTTTGCCGGGGTTGGGCCGGAAAAGTCGCCCGGACGTTCAGTCAGTTTCATTGAAGACTCTTGTCCTTACGTTCTCGAATGCGATAGAACACAGCGCCGGTGATGGGCGTCTGTTCGCACGGGGCGGATGGCACCCATCGATCTTGTGAAGATCTATGCCGGTTCCCACGGGGGAGGTGGGTGTATTGACACGGGCACGTATGCCGCGTCCGCACGAGGTAGCCGCCGCGCGATGCGATCCGCGACTGCTGCGGGCGCTGAGCGAACGACGCCAGGACGACGCGTGGCGCACCAGAGGTACCTGTCAGAACGTCGATCCGGAGACGTTCTTTCCGGCACCGAACGAACCGGCCGACGCGGCGGTGGCGCTCTGCCGCACCTGCGACGTCCAGGGCTCCTGCCTGGCCTGGGCGCTGGAGGTGGGCGACTGTCACGGCGTCTGGGGCGGCACCACGCCGCGTGAGCGGCGCGCCATGCTGGTTGCCTGGCGCAGCGAGGTGCAGCCGGATCCGGACGCGCTCGACGACGCCGGTCCGCCGGTGCGCGACCGCCTCCTCACGCTGGTCCCGCTGAGCTGATCCCGACGCCGCCCGTGGCCCGCTCCGGCAGGCCGCGGGCGACGTCCGTTCCGTGCCCGATCACCGGCGGGGCGGCCGGCCGCGCAGAATGAGCCGGTGCGGCACGACGACGAGATCGACACACCACGGGGGCCCGCCCGGCTCCGCTTCGACACACCAGCCGACGGCACCACGGTGCTGGTGCTCGGTCACGGCGCCGGCGGTGACGTGGACGCGCCCGACCTGACCGCGGTGCGGGCCGCGGTGCTCGCCGCCGGGGCCGGGGTGGCCCTGGTGACCCAGCCGTACCGGGTCGCCGGGCGACGCGCGCCCGCTCCCGCCGGGCACCTCGACGAGGCGTGGACGGCGGTGCTGGCCGGCCTGCGCCGGCGCGCCCCGCGGGTGCGTCACTGGGTGGTCGGGGGCCGGTCCAGCGGCGCCCGGGTGGCGTGCCGTACCGCCGCCGCCGTCGGGGCGGCCGGAGTCGTCGCACTGGCGTTCCCGCTGCACCCGCCGGGACGACCGGAGCGATCCCGGGCCGGGGAACTGCTCACCGGCCTGCCCACGCTCGTCGTCAACGGCGACCGGGATCCGTTCGGCGTGCCCGGGTCCGGCCCCGGCATCGAGGTGGTGGTCCGGCCGGGGGAGCGCCACGACCTGCGCCGCGACCCGGCCGGCACGGCCGCCGTGGTGCGGGACTGGCTGCGCGTACAGGGGTGGTCGTCCTGACCGGGCGGCGCGCGGCGTGACCGTCCGCCGCGGCGGGTCGTTGCACCGGTTGGTGCCGGCCGCCCGGTTCGGGCGCGCCGGGGCCACCCTCCCAGGCCCTTCCTGGTCCCAGCGTCGGTCGCGGCCGAGGCCGGGACCAGGATCGGGTGGGGCCGGAGGAATGCCACGCCCCACACCTCGCGTTACCTCCCTTGGACGACGACAGAGCCAGCGCGAGGGGGGTGACCGGTGCCGATCGAGACACGGAGCCGGGAACGGGACGAACGGGACGAGCGCCAGCTCCGGCGGCTGCTCGACGCGCCGGAGTGGCCCGCGGCGGCGTCGGTCGTGAGCACCGGCACACACTCCGGAAGTGAATCTGCCGGTAGGTGGGTACGCGTATCCTCGGCGGGAAAGCATCCGACGCGAGGGGATGTGCGGTTGACCACCGAGAAGACGGACGAGCGCAGGGCCCGCTTCGAGCGGGACGCGATGCCCTTCGTCGATCAGCTCTACGCTGCCGGACTGCGGATGACCCGCAACCCGGCGGACGCGGAGGACCTGGTTCAGGAGACGTACCTGAAGGCGTACGCCGCCTTCCACCAGTTCGAGCAGGGCACGAACCTGAAGGCCTGGCTCTACCGGATCCTGACCAACACCTACATCAACACCTACCGCAAGCGGCAGCGCCAGCCCATCCAGGCGCCGACCGAGGAGATCACCGACTGGCAGCTCGCCGAGGCGGAGTCGCACACGTCCAGCGGCCTGCGTTCGGCCGAGACGGAGGCGCTCGACCGGCTGCCGGACAGCGACGTCAAGGAGGCCCTCCAGCAGTTGCCGGAGGAGTTCCGCCTGGCGGTCTACCTGACCGACGTCGAGGGCTTCTCCTACAAGGAGGTCGCCGACATCATGGGCACGCCGATCGGCACCGTGATGTCCCGCCTGCACCGTGGCCGACGTAATCTGCGGAAGCTGCTGGAGCAGTACGCGGCGGAGCGGGGTTTCAGCGCCGCCTCGTCGAAGAAGGGTTCGACCGCCGCCGCCGGCCGGGAGGTGTGACCGTGAGCTGTGGACGACCGCACGAGACGGACTGCCACGAGGTCCTCGCCGAGGTTTACCTCTACCTCGACCTGGAGTGCGCCGAGGAGCGCCGGGTGCTGATCCGGCACCACCTGGACGAGTGCGGGCCGTGCCTGCGCGAGTTCGGCATCGAGCAGGAGGTCAAGGCGCTCGTGGCCCGGTGCTGCGGCAACGAGGCGGCCCCGGAGAAGCTGCGGGAGCGGTTGCGCCTGCGGCTGACCGAGCTGGTGGTCTTCGAGACCACCGAGTCCCGCGAACTGGCGGACTGACAAAGCGACGCGCAACGGCCCGGGTCCGATCACGGACCCGGGCCGTTGCGCTGTCCGGCGACTGCGCCGCCTGATCGGATGATCAGGAGTTGGGGCGCTTGCCGTGGTTGGCGCTGCTCTTCTTACGGGCCTTCTTCTTGCGGGCCTTCTTCGCCATGCTCTGCCTCCTTGTGCTGGTCACGGTTCCGTCCGCGGCGAGGCGCGGCGGAGGTCGCGTTGTGGCCCACCGGGCTCGCCGGCGGCCGACCCGCACGATGCTAGTGCCGTCACCGCCCACCGGGGCGCGGCGGGGCGGATCGCGGCCCGGTGGTGCGCGGCCCGGCGTGACAGGCGTCATGATTGGATACCGTTCGCAGGATTGTCGGGGAGCTGTCGGGGAGAGGGAGGGCCGAGATGGCCGAGGAGATCCGCGCCGAGATGGTGGCGAACGTCTGGAAGGTCGTCGTGTCGGCCGGCGACACGGTGTCCGAGGGCGACACCCTGGTCATCCTGGAGTCGATGAAGATGGAGATCCCGGTGGTCGCCGAGTCCGACGGCGTGGTGCAGAAGCTCGCTGTCAACGAGGGCGACGTGGTGCAGGACGGCGACCTGATCGCGGAGATCGGTTGACCGGCCTGCGGGTGCGCCGCGCCGAGCCGGCGGACTTCCCGGTCGTGGCCCGGCTGACAGTCGCCGCGTACGAGGCGGACGGCCAGCTCAAGGACGAGAGCGGGTACGCGCCGGTGCTCGCCGACGTGGCCGGCCGCGCCGAGACCGGCGAGGTGCTGGTGGCCGTCGACGACGCCACCGGCCAGGTGCTCGGCGCGGTGACGTTCGTGCTGCCCGGCACCCCGTACGCCGAACTCGCCGGCCCGGGCGAGGCCGAGTTCCGGATGCTCGCTGTGGATCCGGCCGCGCAGGGCCGGGGCGCGGGCGTCGCGCTCGCGGCCGCGTGCGTGGCGCGCGCCACGGAGCTGGGCTGCACCGCTGTGGTGATCTGCGTCCGCGCCGGGATGGCGGCGAGCGCACGCCGCCTCTACGAGCGGCTCGGTTTCGTCAGGTATCCGGAGAAGGACTGGACGCCGCTGCCCGGCATCGACCTGCGCGGCCTGCGGCTGGACCTGACCGCGGCGGGCTGAACCGGCTCAGCCCTGGCCGGTTTCGCCGATCTTGGCGAGCAGCTCGTCGGCCACCTGGAGCGCGATCCGCTTGCGCTCGTCGTCGGTGATGCCCGGCACGCGTACCGCGAACCAGCTGCTGTGCACCGCGAACAGCGTGAGCGCGGCGCGGAGCTGGGCGGCGGGCGAGTCGTCGCCCCGGCACAGCTCGTGCGCCAGCCGCATCATCCGGTCCCGCATCTGCTGGCCGGCGACCAGGCTCTTGAGCACCGTCTGGTTCTGCTCGAAGAAGCGCATCACCTGGGGCAGGTCGCCGGCGAACATGCTGTCGGCGTACCGGCCGATCAGGGCGCGCCGGGTCGCCAGCGTGGGCGGCTGGTCGGCCGCCCAGGCGATCAGCTCGTCCATCCGGCGCAGCCGGTCGTCGACCAGGCTGGTGACGATCTCGTCCTTGCTCTTGAAGTGGTAGTAGAGCGCCGCCTTGGTCACGCCCAGCCGCTCCGCGATCTCGCGCAGCGACGTCTTCTCGTAGCCCTGCTCGGTGAAGAGTTCCAAGGCGACGGCCTGGATCCGCTGCCGCGTGCCACCTGTGGTCTCCCTCACCGGCCGACATCCTTCCAATCCGCTTGACGTGCGCCCGCCATCAGCTTACCGTCCGGCTAGTAAGCAAACTAGCCGGGCGGCAAGTAAGTCGATCATCCGATCTGCGGGGGAGCCTACCGATGAGCCAACCAGCCCAGGTGACCACGAGACCCAATGTCCGGGTCGTCCTGTTCGGTCTGATGATCGCGATGATGCTCGCGATGCTCGACAACATGATCGTCAGCACCGCGCTGCCGCGGATCGTCTTCGAGTTCGGCGGTGCCGACCACTTCACCTGGGTGGTCACCGCGTACGTGCTGGGCACGACCGTCTCCACGCCGATCTGGGGCAAGCTCGGCGACCTGTACGGCCGCAAGACGGTCTTCCTCACCGCTGTGGTCGTGTTCCTGGTCGGCTCCGCGCTCTGCGGCATGTCCGGCTCCGGCGTCTTCGGCGGTGCCGACACCGGCATGACCGAGCTGATCGCGTTCCGGGCCGTCCAGGGCCTCGGCGCCGGCGGCCTGATGGTCGGCGTCATGGCGATCATCGGTGACCTGGTCCCGCCCCGCGAGCGGGGCCGCTACCAGGGCATGATCGCCGGCATCATGGCCATCGCCATGGTCGCCGGCCCGCTGGTCGGCGGTTTCATCACCGACAACCTCTCCTGGCGCTGGGCGTTCTACGTCAACCTGCCGCTGGGCGGCGCGGCGCTGCTGATCCTCGCCACCACCATGCACCTGCCGAAGTACCGCACCGAGCACAAGATCGACTGGCTGGGCGCGGCGCTGCTGTCCGTCGGCATCACCGCGATCGTGCTGGTGACCACGTGGGGCGGCAACGAGTACGACTGGGTATCGCCGCAGATCCTCGGCCTTGCCGTGCTGGCGGCGCTCGCGCTCGGCGCGTTCGCCATCGTGGAGCGGCGCGCACCGGAGCCGATCCTGCCGCTGAGCCTGTTCGCCAACCGCAACTTCGCGCTGATCTCGGTGATCGGGTTCCTGCTCGGGTTCGCCATGTTCGGCGCGATGAACTTCCTGCCGTTCTACCAGCAGACCGTGCAGGGGGCGTCGGCCACCAACAGCGGCCTGCTGCTGCTCCCGCTGATGTTCGGCATGCTCGTGGTGTCGCTCGTGGTCGGCCGGACCATCACCAAGACCGGCCGCTACCGCGTCTTCCCGATCGTCGGCGGCGTGGTGATGGTCGCCGGGATGGGCCTGCTCAGCCTGCTGGACGTGAACACCGGCAAGGCGCAGTCCTCGCTCTACATGATCGTGCTCGGCGTCGGCATGGGCTTCCTCATGCAGACCTCGATGCTGATCGCGCAGAACAGCGTGGAACAGAAGGATCTCGGCGCGGCCAGCGGCGCGGCCACCTTCTTCCGGTCCATCGGCGGCTCGTTCGGCGTCTCCCTCTTCGGCGCGATCTTCGCCAACCGCCTCGCCGGCTCGGCCGCCGGTTCCGCGTTCGCGGGCTCGGGCGGCGAGGGCGGCGCGATGGACCTGGAGGCGCTCAAGAAGCTCACCGGCCCGATGCGCGAGGCGGTGCTCGGCGGCCTGTCCGACGCCATCTCGCACGTCTTCTTCTGGGCCGTCGTCTTCACAGTGGCCGTACCGGTGCTCGCCTGGTTCATCAAGGAGGTGCCGCTGCGCGCGACCAACGACGCACCGCCGACCGGCGCCACACCCGAGGACGAGGCCGAGGCCGCGCTCGGCAAGGCCCCCGTCGCCTGACCCACCGTCGCGGCCCCGCCACCCCTGCCGGGTTCCGGTGCGTGGTACCGGGGCGCCCTTGTGCCCGCTGCTCGCCAGCTCGGGGAAGTGGCGGGGTCGAGGGCGAGTCGATCGCGCCACTTCGGCGAAGTGGCGGCGGTCGGCGAGGTGGTGAGGGGCGGTCCACCTCGGGGAGACGGCAGGGAGACGGGGGCTCGCTCGGGACGGACGCGGCTGCGCTCAGCCGCGGCGGAACAGGGCGGTGAGGCGTCGCCGGAGACGCCGCAGCGGGCCGCCCTCGGCACCGGCGATCAGCCGGTCGGCGATGGCGCGTACCGCCGGATCGAGGGCCGGCGTGGCCCGCGCCAGGTACGCCAGCGACACCGCCACCGGGGTACGCCGGCTCGGCCCGGCCGCCACCTCGGCGATCCGCCCGGACACCAGCGCGGCCACGTCGGCGCGCGTGTCCGGGTGTACCCAGGCGGCGGTGACCAGGGCGAACAGTGCCGCCTCGGTGGCCGGGCCGAGATCGCCGGCGGCCAGTTCCCCGAGCACCCGCCGCCGGGTCGACAGCTCCCACGGCTCGTCGGTGCGGTGGTGCAGCAGGCCGAGGCAGGCCCAGACCTGCGCGCAGCGCGTCCACAGTGCCGGATCCTGACCGCCGAGCACCCGGCCCAGCGCGGTCGCGGGCGCCTGCGGCGGGTGTGCCAGCAGGGCGAGCAGATCGGCGAGGTCCAGTGTGGCCAGCCCGACTGCGGCGTCATACGCGGCCGGGGGGTGCGCCCACGCCGGGTGCGCGAGCTGCTGGAGCCGCCGTACCGCCGCCGCCGAGGGAGCCGGACCGTCGGGGGCCGGGGCGTCGTCACCCGCCGGCGTCACCTGCCCGAGCCAGGGGCGGCCCCGGCAGCACTCGGCGAGGTCGCCGTGCTCGTGCGTGTCGTCCGGGTGGTCACGGACGAAGTCGGCGAGCGCCACCAGGTGGTCCACGTTCCCGTCGCGCAGGTAGCGCAGCCGGTGCGCGGTGTGCACCGCGCAGTCGAAGGTGGGATCCTTCGCCAGCGCCCGGTCGATCCAGCCCAGCGCCGCGTCGAGCCGGCCGTTGTCGGCCAGCGTGCCGGCGATGTCCGCGTAGACGGCGAGGTCGTCGGGATCGAGCGTGACAGCGCGTTCCAGCGCGGCGAGCGCCTCGGCGGTCCGGCCGGCGCTGCGGTGCGCGTACCCGAGCCACACCTCGCCGAGTTTGGTGGGCTGTGCGCGTACCCCCCGGGTGGCCCAGGTGACGGCGAGGGTGACCTCGCCGAGCCGCCGGGCCAGCGCGGACGCCGCGCCCAGCAGCAGCGGATGGGCCGGATGGACGGTGATCGCGTTGCGGGCCAGCGTGAGGTACGGCGCGAGCGGCTCGCGCAGCCGGCGCGGCGCGGGGTCCGGCGCCGCCGCGCAGACCTGCATGAGGATCCGGGCGGTGCGCTCGGGATCGAGGCGTTCCGGCAGGTCGGCGGCGGTCACCCAGGGTACGGCGGCCCAGGGCGCGGCCGGGGCGTAGCCGGTGGCGGCGGCGAGCAGGTCGAGCCCTTCGGCGGGGTGGCCGGTGGCGGCGAGGAGGTGCGCTCGGGCCACCACGGCGCCGACGAACGCCTGCTGACCGAGCGGGAAGAGATCCAGGTCGCCGCCGCTCGCCGCGTTCAGCCGGGCGAGCGTCTCGTGCGCCTCGGGCAGCGTGGGGGAGCGGACCAGCGCGGCGGCCACGTGGTCGGCGGCGTGCCGCAGGTCGCCCTCGCCCAGCGCCAGCCGGGCCAGCGCGAGTTCCTCCTCCGCCGAGAGCGCGGCGTCGTCCTCGGGCACGTCGTCCTCTCGCCGGGTCGGGTCGGTCAGCCGGGCAAGCCTAGGGGATCTTCCGTCGGTTAGTGATCCACTGCGCACTCCTGCTCGTTGCGTTGATTGAGGCTACTGAAACGTGCAAGACTGAGCATAGAACGCGCGGGAAACGCGCAGAAGGAGGTTCCGGAGTGACGCAAGCAGGGGCCGGTATGGCCGCCGACATCGACGAGCAGCCGGCCGGTTACGAGCGGCTGCTCTCCACCGAGCACGCGGCGGCCATCGCCGAGGTGGCGGCCGTCGTCGCCGAACGCCGCCCCCGGCACGTCGTCTTCACCGCCCGGGGCACCTCCGACCACGCCGCGCTCTACGCGGCCTACCTGACCGAGATCCGCCTCGGACTGCCCGCCGGGCTGGCCTCCCCGAGCGCGATCACCGTCTTCGGCGCCCGGCCCGACCTCTCCGACGCGCTCGTCGTCGGCGTCAGCCAGAGCGGCGGCTCGCCCGACCTCGCCGAGGTGCTGCGGGTCGCCCGCGCGTCCGGCGCGCTCACCCTCGCGGTCACCAACAACCCCGGCTCGCCGCTGGTGGAGACCGCCGAACTGAGCGTCGACATCGCCGCCGGTCACGAGCGCGCGGTCGCCGCCACCAAGACCTACACCGCCGAGCTGCTCGCGCTGCTCATGCTGATCGAGGGCGTACGCGCCGGCGACGGCGTGCTGCCCGCCGAGGAGCACGCCGCCCTGAGCCGCCTGCCCGAGCTGGCCGCGCAGACGCTCGCCGACGACACCCCGGCCCGGCTCGCCCCGCGCTACCGGTTCGCCGCCCAGCTCGTCACCACCGGCCGGGGGTACGCGTACCCGACCGCCCGGGAGGCGGCGCTGAAGCTGATGGAGACCTCGTACCTCCCGGCGCTCGCCTTCTCCGGCGCCGACCTGCTGCACGGCCCGCTCGCCATGACCGACCCGGACGTCCCGGTGCTCGCCGTGGTCGGCTCCGGCCCCGGCGGCACGTCCATGCGCGAGGTGCTGCCCCGCCTCGGCGAACGCCGCGCCGACGTGGTCGTGGTCGGCTCCGCCGACGTCGGCGAGACCCGGATGGCGGTGCCCGAGGTCGACGAGCGGTACGCGCCGCTGCTCGACATCCTCCCGCTGCAACGGCTCGCGCTGTCCCTGGCGCTGACTCGGGGCGAGGACCCGGACGCGCCGCGCGGCTTGAAGAAGGTCACGGCGACGATGTGAGGTCCGGCGTGGCACGCTGTGTGGCGTGTCCACCCTCCGTGACCTCGCCGAGGAGCACACTGCGCTCCGCCCGGCCGACATCGACCACCTGCACCGGATCGCCGGCGACTGGCAGCTGCTGTCCGACCTGTCCTTCGCCGACCTGCTGCTCTGGGTGCCGGTGGACGGTGACGGCACGTTCCTCTGCGTGGCCCAGGTCCGTCCCACCACCGCGCCGACCGCCTACCTGGACGACCAGGTCGGGCGCATCGTCGGCGGGGCCGAGGTGGCCCACCTGGAGGTGGCCCACCGGCAGGGACGGATCTGGCGCGAGGGCGACCCGGTCTGGTACGGCGACGTCCCGGCCCGCCACGAGGCGATCCCGGTCCGGCTGCGCACCGGCGACGGTGAAGCCGGCCAGGTGATCGCCGTGGTGGGCCGGGACACCAACCTCTCCACCGCGCGCACCCCGAGCCAGCTCGAACTGAACTACCTGACCACCGCCGACGACCTCGCCCAGATGATCGCCGACGGCACGTTCCCGCCGCCCCGACACCCCGGCGAGACCACCTCGGCGCCCCGGGTCGGCGACGGCCTGGTGCGGCTCGACGCCAACGGCAAGGTCACCTACGCCAGCCCGAACGCGCAGTCCGCGTACCGCCGCCTCGGCTACGCCTCCCACCTCGTCGGGGAGGACCTGGCCAAGCTGCATCGACGGCTCGCCGGCGACCCCCTCGAAGGCACCGACGCGGGCAACGCCGTGCTCGCCGCGCTGCGCGGCGAGGCGCCGCCCCGCCGGGAGATCGACGCGCGGGGCGCCACCATGCTCACCCGGGCGCTGCCGCTGATGCCCGCCGGAGTGCCGATCGGCGCGCTGGTGCTGGTCCGCGACATCACCGAGGTACGCCGCCGAGACCGCGCCCTGATCACCAAGGACGCCACCATCCGGGAGATCCACCACCGGGTGAAGAACAACCTCCAGACCGTCGCCGCGCTGCTGCGCCTCCAGGCCCGGCGCGTCGCCATGCCCGAGGCGCGGGTGGCGCTGGAGGAATCGGTACGCCGGGTCGCCTCGATCGCTCTCGTCCACGAGACGCTCTCCCTGTCCAGCGACGAGGCGGTCGAGTTCGACGGCATCGTGGACCGGGTCGCCAGCGCCGCCACCGAGGTCGCCGCCACCGAGGTGAGCGTGGGCATGCGCCGTCGCGGCACGTTCGGCGTCCTGCCCGCCGAGATCGCCACCTCGCTGGTGATGGTGCTCAACGAGCTGCTGCTCAACGCCGTCGAACACGGCTTCCCGCCGGCCGACGAGGAGGCCGCTGCCCCGTCGCCCGCAGACGCGCCCCGGCCCGAGGTGGTGGTCTCCGCGCACCGGGCCCGCAAGCAGCTGCACGTGACCGTCACCGACAACGGCCGGGGACTGCCCGAGCAGTTCGACGCCGAACGCGGCGGCAACCTCGGCCTCCAGATCGTCCGGGCGCTGGTCACCGGCGAGCTGCGCGGCACCATCGACCTGCGCAACGGCGCCGACGGCGGCACCGAGGCGGCCATCGTCGTACCGCTGGCCCGCGGCACCACCGACCGCCTCACCGGACGAGCAGGGCCACCGTGATCCCCGGCCGCGGCCACACCCGCCGTACCGGGTAGCCCGCGCGCAGCGCGTCGCCCTTCGCGCCGGGCACCGCCGCCGGCGGGTCCGCGTGGCGGCCGGTGACCACCAGCCACACCCGGTCCACCCCGGCCAGGCACCGCGCCGGGTCGTCGCACTCCACGGCCCAGAGGCTCGCGTCCTGACGCTGGTCGCGGACCACGAGCACGTCGCGCGGCAGCCTCGACCCCAGGTGGTACGCCATGCCGAGATCCGGGAACAGCCAGCCGTCCCGGGGCGCGTAGACGATCGCGTCGCCCGGCCGCTGCTCGGCGCTGATGATCCCGGCCGCCCCCGCGTAGTCGACTGGTGCGCTGCGCGGCCACTCGTGGGTACGGCGCAGGGCCGCCTGGTCGGGCAGCCCGAGCAGCCCCGCCAGCACCACCACCGCCAGCCCTGCCGCGAGCGGTCGCAGAGTCTTCTGTGGTGGCGCGGCCGGCGGACCGGTCCGCGTTGTCCCCGTCGGCGCGGCGCCGGCCAGCAGGCAGGCGAACGGCACGGTGAAGACCAGGTAGCGGGTCACCCAGAGCGGCACCATCGTCCCGGCGGCGAAGACCAGCAGCACCGGCAGCAGCACGGCGGCGGCGGGCAGCAGCGCCCGGCGACCCAGCCGGGCCGCCCCGAGCGCCGCGAGCGCGAGCACGAACCCGCCGACGACGCCGCTCTGCGCCAGCGCGCCCGGCAGTGCCGCCAGGTCGGGCAGGCGCGCCGGATCCACCCAGTCGAGCTGGCGTCCACGCTGTCCCCGGGCCACGAGCGCCAGCGGAGTGACCAGCAGAACCGCCGGCAGCAGCGCCACCAGCCACCACGCGAACACGGCCGGCGCCCGCTGTGTGCCGGCCGAGTCCCGGTGGGAGCCCGCACGTTCCGGGCCGGCTACGCGAGGGTGGGCCGGGTCGGAGTCGCCCGCGCGTACCGGGCTGGTTCCACCGATGTGGGCTGGTGGGGACTGGCCCGGATCCTCGGCGCGTTGCTGTCCGGCGGCGTCCGTCCGTAGCGGGTCGAGGCCCGCTGCGGACGGACCGCGTGCGGCGGCCAGCAGCACCACGAGGGCGTGCGCGGCGAGCAGCGTGAGCGCGAGCAGGTGGAACAGGCCGAGCGCGGCGACCGCGACCGCGTACCCGGCCCAGCGCCACCGTCCCGGCCGGCGCAGCGCCTCGACCAGCAGCAGCGTGGCCAGCACGGCGAGCAGCGTCGCGAGGGCGTACGGGCGGGCCTCCTGGCCGTACCGCGAGGTGACCGGCAGCACCGCGAACAGCAGCCCGGCCAGCAGCCCGGCGCGGCGGCCGACGAGCACCGCGCCGAGGCGGGCGGTGAGCGCGGCAGCCACCGCCACGGCCAGCGCCGAGGGCAGCCGCAGCGCGGTCGGCGACGTCCCGGCCAGCGCGGTCCAGCCGTGCATGAGCAGGTAGTACGGCCCGGTCGCGGCGTCGATGGTGCGGGTCATCCGGACCAGGTCCGGCACCGGGCGGGTGGCGGCGCTCCAGGTGGCCAGCTCGTCCCGCCACGGCTGGGCGTGCCCGATGCCGGCCAGCGTCACCACGAGCGTGAGCAGTCCGGGAACCACCCACACCACCGGACCCGACCGGGCACGGACAGACGCGGGCGCGAACCTCCTCACCCCCGCAGCGTCACACGCCCGCTCCCGTAAACCCGCCCGCTCCACCGAAACCCACCCACCCGGCCCCAGCGACGGGGCGAAGGTGGGGAGGGCGGGTGGAAGGGGGTCGATCTCTGCGGGCCCGTGATGTGGGATCACAGTGCGGAGCTGTGGTCGCGCGGAGCGGGGTGTGGCAGCATGAGGCACATGACCGCCGCTGTCGTCCGCCGCTTCGTGGCTCGTCGCCACGTCGACTACGGCCGCGTGCGCAGCGCGATCTGTCCGGCCCACTGACGACGCCCGACCTTCCCGTCTCGGGCGCGTACTCGCGCCGGCCGTCATCGACATCGCCGTCCACGGCCCTCTCCAGGGTCGGCCGCCGCGTCCGCGCTCCAGGCACCGCAGCAGACCATGGAGGACGCCGCGATGGCGGTCAGCAGCACCCCGACCCGTCCCGACACCCCGGCGCCTGCCGCCCGTGCGCCCCGCCGGCCACGCGGCGAGGGACAGTGGGCGCTCGGACACCGTGAGCCGCTCAACCCCAACGAGCGCATCAAGAAGGACGACGACCCGCTGAACGTGCGGGACCGGATCGAGAACATCTACGCCCACAGCGGTTTCGCCTCGATCGACCCGCAGGACCTGCGCGGCCGGTTCCGCTGGTGGGGCCTCTACACGCAGCGCAAGGCCGGCATCGACGGCGGGCGTACCGCAGTGCTGGAGCCGCACGAGCTGGAGGACGAGTTCTTCATGCTCCGGGTCCGGGTGGACGGCGGCCAGCTCAACCTGGCCCAGCTCCGCGTGATCGCGGACATCTCCCGGGAGTTCGCCCGGGACACCGCCGACATCACCGACCGGCAGAACATCCAGTACCACTGGATCCGGGTCGAGGACATGCCGGAGATCTGGCGCCGGCTGGAGGCGGTCGGACTGCAGACCACCGAGGCGTGCGGCGACTGCCCCCGGATCGTGCTGGGCAGCCCGGTCGCCGGGGTGGCCCGGGACGAGGTGATCGACCCGACCCCGGCGATCGACGAGATCGTCCGCCGGTACGTCGGCGACAAGGCGTACTCCAACCTGCCCCGCAAGTTCAAGACGTCGATCTCCTGGCTGGTCGACACGCCGTACGAGGCGAACGACATCGCGTTCCTCGGTGTGGAGCACCCGGAGCACGGGCCCGGGTTCGACGTGTGGGTCGGCGGCGGGCTGTCCACCAACCCGATGCTCGCCAAGCGGCTCGGCGTCTGGGTGCCGCGCAACGAGGTACCGGACGTGTGGGCCGGTGTGGTCGGCATCTTCCGCGACTACGGCTACCGCCGGCTGCGCAACCGGGCCCGGCTGAAGTTCCTGGTCGCCGACTGGGGCGTGGAGCGCTTCCGCGAGGTGCTGGAGAAGGAGTACCTGGGCCGGACGCTGCTCGACGGTCCGGCCGCGGACCTGCCGGCGAAGCCGGTCGACCACATCGGCGTGCACCAGCAGCGCGACGGCGCGAACTACGTGGGCGCGGCCCCGGTGGTGGGCCGGGTGTCCGGCACCCAGCTGGCGCAGCTCGCCGACGTGGTCGAGGCGCACGGCAGTGACCGGGTGCGGCTCACGCCGTACCAGAAACTGCTCGTGCTGGACGTGGCGCCGGAGCGGACCGACTCGCTGGTCGCGGCGCTGCGCGGGATCGGCCTGGAGGCCCGGCCGTCAGCCTGGCGGCGCGGCACGATGGCCTGCACCGGCATCGAGTTCTGCAAGCTCGCCATCGTCGAGACCAAGCGGCGCGGTGAGGAGCTGGTCGCGCGCCTGGAGGAGCGGCTGCGCGACTTCGACGCGGACATCTCCATCCACCTCAACGGCTGCCCGAACGCCTGCGCCCGCACCCAGGTCGCCGACATCGGGCTCAAGGGCCAGCTCGTGGTCGGCCCGGACGGCCGCCAGGTCGAGGGCTTCCAGGTGCACCTCGGCGGCGGCCTCGGCATGGCGCAGGGGCGGACCGCCGGCTTCGGCCGCAAGCTGCGCGGCCTGAAGACCACCGCCGAGGAGCTTCCGGAGTACGTGGAACGGCTCGCCCGCCGCTACCTGGCCGGCCGGACCGAGGGCGAGACGTTCGCCAACTGGGTGATCAGAGCTGACGAGGAGGAGTTGCGATGAGCGAGCGAATCATTCGGCTCAGTGCGGCCGTGCCTCATCGTGCCGGCGAGCGTAGCGAGGTGGCGCGATGAGCGACGCCAGATCTGCGCCTCTCTACTGCCCGTACTGCGGTGAGGAGGACCTGCGACCGCACGAGGCCGGGCACGGGGCCTGGGAGTGCCACGCCTGCGCGCGGGTCTTCGCGGTGAAGTTCACCGGCCTGCTGAGCCGGGCGGTGACCCGGTGACCGGCCTCGTCTCCGCCGCCGGCCTCGGGCTGATCGGCGCGGCTGAGCCGGCCCGCCGCGACCCGGAGGAGCTGCGCGCGCTGGCCGAGGAGGCCGGCCGGGAGCTGGCGGACGCGCCCGCGCTGGAGATCGCGCGGTGGGCGGCGGAGACCTTCGGCGAGCGGTTCTGCGTGACCAGCTCGATGGCCGACGGCGTGGTGGCGCACCTGGTCTCCCGGGTCGCGCCCGGCGTCGACGTGGTGTTCCTGGACACCGGGCTGCACTTCCCGGAGACGTTGCGGGTCCGCGACGAGGTGGCCCGGCGGATGCCGGTGCGGGTGCGCTCCATCCGGCCCCGGATGACTGTGGGCCAGCAGGACGGCCAGTACGGTCCGCGCCTGTTCAACAGGTCCCCGGACGACTGCTGCCAGCTCCGCAAGGTGGAGCCGCTGGAACGGGCGCTGTCCGGGTACGACGCCTGGGCCGCCGGGCTGCGGCGGGACGAGTCGCCGACCCGGGCGAACACGCCGGTGGTGGGCTTCGACGCGCGGCGCGGCAAGGTCAAGGTGAACCCGATCGCGGCCTGGACGCAGCGGGAGGTGGACGCGTACGTGGCCCGGTACGACATCCCGGTCAACGAGCTGTTCGCCCGCGGCTACGGCTCGATCGGCTGCTGGCCGTGCACGCGGCGGACCCGGGCGGGGGAGGACCCGCGCGCCGGGCGCTGGGCGATGTTCGAGAAGACCGAGTGCGGCCTGCACACCTGAGCGCCGGGCCGCCGGTGGTGCTGGTGGCGCACGGCAGCCGTGACCCGCGTGCGGCGGAGGCGACCCGGGCGCTGGCCCGGGCCGTGGCGGACACCTGCCCCGGTCGTCCGGTGCTGCCGAGCTGGCTCGACCACACCGATCCCGGGCCGGTCGAGGTGCTGCGCGGGCTGGCCGCCGCCGGCCACTCCCGGGCGGTCCTGGTGCCGCTGCTGCTGACCGCCGCGTACCACCGGAAGGTGGACATCCCGGCGGCGGTCGCGGCGGCCGACGCGGACATCGAGGTACGGGTGACCGACGTGCTGGGGCCGACCGGCGGCGGGGTGGACGGCGGGCTGCTGGACGGGCTGGGCCGCCGCCTGGCGGAGGCGACCGGTGACGGGCCGGGTGGGCTGGACGCGGTGGTGCTGGCGGCGGCGGGTACCCGGGATCCGGCGGCGCGCGCCTCGGTGGGGCGGGTCGCCGCGGCGTTCGGCGCCGGGCTGGGCGTGCCCTGCCGCGTCTCGTACGCCTCGGCCGCACCCCCGGAGGTCGGCGGCGCGGTGACGCGACTGCGGGCCGCGGGCGCCCGGCGGGTCGCCGTGGCCGCCTACTTCCTGGCGCCGGGCCGGTTCCACGACGGGGTACGCGCGTCGGCCCGGTCGGCCGGCGCGGTGGCGGTGGCGGACCCCCTGACCGACCTGCCGGAGCTGACGGACCTGGTCCGGCGGCGGGTGGAGGCGGTGGCGGGCTGACCCGGTCCGGGACAGCAGAACGCCCCGGCCGGGATCCCGGCCGGGGCGGTCAGCGTGTACGGGTCAGGCGGAGTGAGCGCGCAGCACCCGGAGGCCGCCGCGGCGCTTCACCGCGCGACGCTCCTCTTCGCTCATCCCACCCCAGACGCCGGCGTCCTGACCGGACTCCAGCGCCCACTGCAGGCACTGGTCGGTCACGGGGCAGCGCCGGCAGACGGCCTTCGCCTGCTCCACCTGAAGGAGGGCCGGGCCGGACGTCCCGATCGGGAAGAACAGCTCCGGGTCCTCGTCGCGGCAGACCGAATCGTGGCGCCAGTCCATGGCGGCAACACTCCTCATTCTTAGTGGGTGGCCAGATAACGCTTCGTTGTTGCTATTTCTATATGCGTCCGCATTGCCGAATGGTGACGGTCAGCATCCGTCAATTCGGCGCAGCGTGAGCAGGCTGTGGGGTGCCCGGACCTGCTGGAACAGCTCAACCGAACGAGCATATCCAGGCAATGTCCCGGCAACACGAGTTCGCTTGTGAATACTTTCACGAACTACAGCGATGTCAAGGGTGACGCTCGGAAAAACTCCGAACAGTGAGCGGGCTCACCACCCATTTGTCCCGGTTTGCCAGAGCCCTGGTTACCCGGCGTGCCACAGTCGATAATCAATGTAGTACGGTCTGCGTGACGTTGCTGACATTTCCGGCACCCTTCCTCGGCGTGGCGGCCACCACGCCCGTGTGGCGGGGGGTCCGCGTCAACCGACTGGGATACCCGAGACCTAGCAGATTACTCTCAGTGCGGCCGGTACGGATGTGAATCGGACTTTCTCCCGCTCGCCGAGGTAGTCCCCGTCCAGCTGGAACGGCAACGGCCGCTCCGAGACCAGCGTGAACTCCGCCACGTCGTGCAGCCGCAACACCTGCTTGCCGTGCGGATCCGGTCGCTTCGAGAAGAACTGCACCGCCGTACGGGCCGTGCTGGCGACCCGCAGCCGCCGCAACGCGAGCACGTCGAGCCCGAGATCGAACGACGCCTCCGGGTTCGGGTTGATCTCGCGGTCGCCCAGGTACGTCCACGGCGCGGTGTTCTGGATGATCGCTGTGGCCAACTCCGCCTCGGGCGCCTCACCCGGGCGCTCCAGCGTGATCGACGGGTGGCGGCGGTCCGAGCCGACGAAGTACTGACTCGCCGTGGAACGGAAGTAGAGCGCCGGGGTGGAGACGCGCCCCTTCTTGCGGGCCTGCTCCACCCGGCGGATGACTGCCGCGTCCAGCCCGAAGCCGGCGCAGAACGTGAAGTAGCGGTCGTCCGCACGGCCCAGCCCGATCGTGCGGGACCGGCCCAGCCGCAGCCCTTCCAGGATCATGCTGGTGCCGTCCGGCCACTCCCGGGGCAGCCCGAGCGCGCGGGCGAAGACGTTCGTCGAACCGCCCGGCACCGTGGCCAGCGCGGGCAGCCGCTCGGCCGAGGTCTGTCCGGTACGGAACGTCGGCGGCTCCGCCGCCATCAGGCCGTTCACCACCTCGTTGACGGTGCCGTCACCGCCGAGCGTGACGACCAGGTCGACGCCCTCCTGGGCGGCCTCCCGGGCCAGGTCCGTGGCGTGGCCCCGTCGGCGGGTGTAGCGCACCGACAGGTCGACTTCACTGCGCAACGCCCGGACCAGCACGTCCCGGCTGCGCTCGCTGGTGGTGGTGGCCTTCGGATTGACCACCAGGACGGCCCGCATGGGCGGCACTGTACCGCGACTACCCACCGGTATCGTGGCGCCCGTGACGATCGACTCCGACCCGCTCCCCGGCACGCTGCGCGCCGCGGTGCTCCTGCTACGTGCCCAGGCGGTGGCGCTGGGGCTGATCGCGGTGTGGCTCATCCGGGCCGACCTCACCGCCGACACGACGGATCTGACCTCGGCGCTGCTGGTGACCGTCTTCGCCGTCGGCGGCGCGGTGGCGCTCTGGGCGCTCGGCGGCGCGCTGTCCCGCCGCCGTGCCGGTGCCCGCGCGCCGGCCATCGTGCTCCAGCTCATGCTGCTGCCGGTCGGCTGGTTCATGATCGAGGGCGGCATGGGCTGGCTCGGGGTGCCGCTGATGGCGCTCGGGATCGGCATGGCCGGGTTGCTGGTGAGCGGTCCGACCAACCGCGCGCTGGGTTTCGGCGAACCGGCCCGTTGAGCGCGGGACCGGCCCGACATCGCCGGCCCGCTGAGACCGGACCGGCCCGACATCGCCGGCCCGCTGAGACCGGACCGGCCCGACATCGCCGGGCCGGTGGCCGCGAAGACCGGTCAGAAGCCGCCGGCGCGGCGGGTCAGCAGCGAGATGGTGGCCCGGCCGTCGGACGCGTGGGCGTTCGCCCCGGTGGTCAGCGCGGTGAGCACCTTCCACGCGAACGACGACTCGGACGGGAGCGTGGCGCCCCGGACCGTCGGCACCGTCACCTCGACGGTGAGCGCGTCCTCGGTCACCGCGAAGCGGCACTCCAGCTCGGCGTCGCGGGTGGCGATGGCGAGCAGCATGGCGCATGCCTCGTCGACGGCGATGCGCAGATCCTCGATCTCGTCGAGGGCGAACTGGAGCCGGGCCGCGAGGCCGGCCGTGGCGGTGCGGAGCACGCCGAGATAACCACCGTCGGCGGGCACGGTGAGGTGGACGACGTCGTCGTCGGTCGTCGGGTGCCCGGTCAGTTGAGTCACGGCTCCTCCCCCGGTGCGGGACTCTACCCGGTCAGGGGACGGGCCGCGTGGGCGCGGCCGTCGCGTGCGTGACGAGCTCGTGCAACGCGGGCCCGGCCAGGCGGTACGGGGTCCACTCGTCCATCGGCGTGGCGCCGATCGCGGCGTAGAAGCGGGCCGCCGGGTTCCAGTGGATCATCCACCACTCCAGCCGCTGGTAGCCGCGCTCCACGCAGATCGCGGCGAGCGTGGCGAGCAGCATCCGGCCCGCGCCGGTGCCCCGGGCGTCCGGGCGGACGTAGAGGTCCTCCAGGTAGATGCCGTGCACGCCGGCCCAGGTGGAGAAGTTGAGGAACCAGAGTGCGAAGCCGACCGGCCGGTCCGACGCGTCGACGGCGACGTGGCCGTACAGCGCCGGCGAGGGGCCGAACAGGGCCGTGTCGAGCTGTGCCGTGGTCAGGTGGCACTGTTCCGGTGCGCGCTCGTACTCGGCGAGTTCGTGCACCATGGCGACGACGGCCGGTACGTCCTCGGGACGTACCGGCCGGATCGTCGGAGTGCCGTCGGGCGACGTCACGCCTGCTTGGTCTCCCAGAAGATCTTCGAGATCTCGTCGATCTTCGTCAGCAGCTCGTCTGCCTTGGCCGGGTCGGTGCCGCCCTTGGCGCCGGCCGCGCCGGCCAGCTTGGTGGCCTCGTTGAACAGCTGGTGCAGGTGCGGGTACTTCTCGAAGTGCGGCGGCTTGAAGTAGTCGGTCCAGAGCACCCACAGGTGGTGCTTGACCAGCTCCGCCCGCTGCTCCTTGATCAGGATGGCGCGGGTGCGGAACTCCGGGTCGGTGTTGGCCTGGTACTTCTCGCAGATCATTTTGACCGACTCGGCCTCGATCCGGGCCTGGGCCGGGTCGTATACGCCGCAGGGCAGGTCGCAGTGAGCGCTGGCCGTCACCCGGGGCGTGAGGATGCGGGGAAGGCGCATCAGGGTCCTCCATGGGTTGTTTGCGATGATCCAGGACGACATTACTCCTGGAGACGCCCTCGGGGGCTGGGAGGTGACATGGCGCCCATCGGTGAATTCCCCGCCCTGCGCGGCCCGCTGGTGCCGGTGCTGGTGACCGGCCCGTCGATGGCCCCGACGCTGCGTCACGGCGACGCGGTGCTGGTCCGCACGAGAGGCCGGCCGGTACGCGCCGGGGACGTGGTCGTCGCGGTGTTCCGCAGCCGTCCCGACCTGCTCGTCGTCAAACGGGCGGTGGAACCGCGCGACGGCGGATGGTGGTTGCGCGGTGACAACGATTTCGTCGCCGACGACTCCCGGGCGTACGGGGTGGCCGACGTCCGGGGCCGGGTGGTCGCCCGCTGGTGGCCGCGCCCCGGACGGGTCAGGGGCCGGTGACGACCGGAACGGATATGACCCCGCTCACATACTGGGTGCCGACGCGTGACTATGCTCGAAAAGTGCCCGGGTGACCCCCGCACCGCCACGCCGCCGGTCGCTGACCACCGCTGACCACGCCGGCCGGTCCGTCTGCTCGACAGATCCTGGAGTCACCATGTCTTCGTCCACCCCGGACCCCGCCGATCCCGTCTTCCGCCTGCACGTCGGCGGCAAGATGGCGGTCGCCTCCACAGTGCCGCTGACCAGCCGCGAGGACCTCTCCCTCGCGTACACCCCGGGTGTGGCCCGGGTGTGCGAGGCGATCGCCGCCGACCCCGCGCTCGTCGACACCTACACCTGGGTGTCGCACACCGTCGCCGTGGTGACCGACGGTTCCGCCGTACTCGGTCTGGGCAACATCGGCCCGCGCGCCGCGCTGCCCGTGATGGAGGGCAAGGCGGTGCTGTTCAAGCAGTTCGCCGGCGTGGACGCGGTGCCGGTCTGCCTGGACACCCAGGACGTGGACGAGATCGTCGCGACGGTCAAGGCGCTCGCGCCCTCGTTCGGCGGGATCAACCTGGAGGACATCAGCGCCCCGCGCTGCTTCGAGGTGGAGCGCCGGCTCGACGAGGCGCTGGACATCCCGGTCTTCCACGACGACCAGCACGGCACCGCGATCGTGGTGCTCGCCGCGCTGCGCAACGCCGCGACGCTGCTCAACCGCAAGCTCGGTGACCTGCGGGTGGCGGTCAGCGGTGCGGGCGCGGCCGGGGTGGCGGTCACCAAGATGCTGATCGCCGGCGGCGTCGACCCGGACCGGGTGGTGGTGTGCGACTCGCGCGGCATCATCGGCCGGCACCGCGAGCTGACCGGCACCAAGGCCGAACTGGCCGAGATCACCAACGCCGAGGGCCGGCAGGGCGACATCACCGAGGCGCTGCGCGACGCGGACGTGCTCGTGGGCGTCTCCGGCGGCCAGATCCCGGAGGCGGCGGTGGCCGGCATGGCCCCCGGCGGCATCGTGTTCGCGCTGGCCAACCCCACCCCGGAGGTGCACCCCGAGGTGGCCGCCCGGCACGTGGCGGTGGTCGCCACCGGGCGCAGCGACTACCCGAACCAGATCAACAACGTGCTCGCGTTCCCGGGTGTGTTCCGGGGCGCGCTGGACGCCGGGGCCACCCGGATCACCGACTCGATGAAGGTGGCCGCCGCCGACGCCATCGCCGGCGTGGTGGCCGAGTCGCTGACCGTCGACGCGATCGTGCCCTCCCCGCTGGACCCGCGAGTCGCCCCGGCGGTGGCCGAGGCGGTCGCGGAGGCCGCCCGCCGCGACGGGGTAGCCCGCCGCTGAGGTGTAAGGAAGGGCCCCTTCTTAACGCCTCCGGTAGAGGAAGGGCCCCTTCTTAACGGGCGCTCAGCTTGTTACCGTGCCGATCATGCGTGCTGCCTATGCCTCGGCCTTCGACGCCGACAACCCGCTCGCCGCGCTCGCCGTCGGCGACCGTCCCGAGCCGGCCCACCCGCAGGACGACTGGGTCACGGTGCGGGTCCGGGCCAGCTCGCTCAACCACCACGACCTCTGGTCGCTGCGGGGCGTGGGCCTGGCCGCCGACCAGCTGCCGATGATCCTGGGCTGCGACGCGGCCGGCACCGACCCGGACGGCAACGAGGTGGTCATCTACCCGGTGGTGCCCACCCCCGGTGACCCGCGTGGGGTCTCCATCCTCTCCGAGCACTACCAGGGCACGTTCGCCGAGCTTGTCGCCGTACCCCGGATGAACCTGCTGCCGCTGCCCGACGGCCTGTCGGCGACCGACGCGGCGTGCCTGCCCACGGCCTGGCTCACCGCGTGGCGGATGCTGACCACCAAGGGCCGGGTCGCCGACGGCGAGTCGGTGCTGGTCCAGGGTGCCGGCGGTGGCGTGGCCACAGCGGCCGTCGCGCTCGCCGTCGCGCTCGGCAAGAGGGTGTACGCGACCAGCCGCGACGCCGCCAAGCGGGAGCGGATCACCGAGCTGGGCGCGACCGCGCTGGAGCCCGGCGCACGGCTGCCGGAACGGGTCGACGTGGTGATCGAGACGGTCGGCGCGGCCACCTTCGACCACTCGCTGAAGTCGGCTGCCCCGGCTGCCCGGATCGTGGTCTCCGGCGCCACCTCCGGGCACGAGCCCAAGATCAACCTACGGCGGGTCTTCGCCATGCAGCTGGAGATCCTCGGCACCTCGATGGGCACCCCGGACGAACTGACCGAGCTGCTCGCGTTCTGCGCCGAGCACGAGGTGCGCCCGGTGGTCGACCGGGTGGTGCCGTTCAGCGAGATCTCCGAGGCGTTCGCCCGGCTGCACTCCGGCGACGTCTTCGGCAAGGTGGTCGTCGACCACACCGCCTGAGGCGGTCGACCACGCCGCCTGACGCGGACGGCGCGCGCGGCGCGGATGGCGTGTTAAGAAGGGGCCCCTTCTCTACCGGAGACGTTAAGAAGGGGCCCTTCCTTACAGGCGGTCGTCGAGGGTGGCCAGGCCGCCCCGGGCGGCGTCGGCGGGGAGGCGCTTCTTCGCCGCCGGGTCGCCGTAGAGCGTCCAGCGGAGGAACTCGACAGTGGTGTCGGCGACCACGCCCAGCGCCTTGCCGTCGCCGAGCAGCGCCCGGCCGTGGTCGCCCTTCGGCAGGCTGAGCATCGCCTTCGGCCACGGCACCACGTCGTACACGGCCTTGCCGGCGGCGTACGACACCACCTCGTCGGCCTCGCCGTGCACGAACAACTGCGGCGCGGCGGCACCGGCGAACGCGGTACCCACACCGAGCGCGGTGCCGGCGAAGACGATGCCCGCGTCCAGCCGCTCGTCCCGGCCGGCGGTGAACAGCCCGATCGTGGTCACGCCACCGGCGCTGTGCCCGGTCGCGGCCACCCGCTCCGGGTCCAGCCGGCCGCGCAGCGGATCGCCAGCCTTCTCGCCGAGCGCGAGCACCCGCGTCAGCACGTACGACACGTCGGCCGGCTGGTTGAGCACGTCCAGCGGGTTGCCGTCGGTGCCCCGGGAGGTGTGCGGGAAACGCGGCGCGGCGACCACGAACCCGGCCGCCGCCCAGCGGGTCAGCAGCGCCTGGTAGTCCTCCGGCCGGGCGCTGAGCCCGTGGCTGAACAGCACCACCGGGAACCGCCCGTCCGCCGCCGGGGCGGAACGCTCGACCGCGCCACCGGCCGCGCCCGCCGCCGGGTACCAGAGCGTCACCGGCAACGGCCGGTCGCCGTCGCGGTTCAGCTTCACCTGGCGTACGCCGACCGCGAAGCTCTCCGTGGGGGCCTTGCCGGCGGGTACGCGCGGAGCCGGTGTGGTGGTCGTCGGCGGGGCGTCGGGGGCGGGCCGCCCGGCCGGGGCGGTGGGCTGCTCCGAGCAGCCGGTGAGGGCGGCGCCGAGCACGGCGGCGGTGATCAGGGCGGCGGGACGACGGCGCATGAACTCGATTGTGCCTCGCGATCCCGGCCACCAGGCCGGGTCAGCGCGGCAGGTGACCGCCCGCTGACGCCCGGAGACGAGCCAGGTCGGCGGCGTCCTTGGCCCGGCGCGGGCGCTCGGGCATCCAGATCGGGAACATCTCCTTGAACTCGATCTGCGCCGCGACGCTGATCACCGGTGCCGCGAGCGTGCCGATCCGGCCGGGCGGCCCGGCCAGCATGCCTTCCGGCAGGGCGGTGCCCGCCCACGGTCCGGCGCCGACGACGACGCGGCCGTGCGCGTCCCGGTCGAGGTACGCGAAGCTCAGCTCGACGTCGTCGCGCAGCAGGTCGAGTTGCGCCGTTGCGGGCATCCGGGGGTCGGGGCGCCAGCCGAGCGCGCCGAGCCGGTCGGCCAGCGTCCCGGCGTCGCGCCGCCAGCAGTACCAGTCGACGTCCACGTGCGGGCGTGTGACTTCGCCGAGGTGGAAGTCCATCGCCCAGCCTCCGCGCAGCCACACGTCGATCCCACCGGCGCCGGCGATGTCGACGACCTCCCGGATGGCCCCCAGTTGCCGTTCCCCCACCCCGTCCATCCCGGCACCCTACCCACCCCGCCCGGGCGTCCCCGCCGCCCGGCCCAGACCTTCGGCGATCATGAAGTTGACGGCACCGGCTGTCCGGTTTGTCACCGTCAACTTCATGATCGACGCGGTGGTGGGGGTGGGGAGGGCGGGCGGGTCAGGTGGGGAGGGATCGGGTGGTGAGGGTGGTCAGGCCGGAGGTTGTGGCGTCGGTGGGGAGGCGGCGCAGGGCGGCGCGGTCGGCGTAGAGCGTCCAGCGCAGGAAGTCGGTGGTGGTGGCGAGCACCTGGGCGAAGCCGGGCCGCCCGGGCGTCAGGTACTCGCCGTGGCCCTGACCGATCAGGCTCAGGAAGGCGGCCGGCCCCAGGCAGCGGGCGTACGCGGCCCGGCCGATCGGCTCCGGCACGATCCGGTCGGCGCTCCCGTGCACGAACAGCATCGGCGCGAGTGGGCGGGAGAGTCCGGCGACCATCCGGCCACCGGCGATCACGATTCCGGCCCGTACCGGGGACGGCTGCCCGGAGGCGAACATGCCGAGCGTGGTGTGCCCGCCGGCCGAGTGCCCGGCGGCGGCGAACCGGTCCACTGCCATGTGCGCGCCGAGCGGATCCCCGTGGCGGGCCCCCAGCCGGACCAGATGGCGGATCAGTCGCCAGGCGTCGGCGGGCTGGTTGCGGACGTCGTCGCGGGTGTAGGCGCGGGCGCGCTGGTTCGTACGCGGATAGGTGGGCGCGACCACCACGAACCCGGCGGCGGCCCAGCGGGTGGTCAGCGCGGCGTGCAACGCGGGCAGGCTGCGCAGCCCGTGGCTGTAGAGGACCACGGGGAACCGTCCGGCCGCGAACGGGGCTCCCGGCCGGACACGCGGTCCGCGCTCCGGGCCGGGGCTCGCCGGTGTGGCGCTTCCGGAGCCGGAGGGAGTCGCGACGACGGACGGCCGGGACGGAAGGGCCGAAGCACGAGGCCCGCGCGGGCCGGACAGGACCGGCGCGTGACCAGTACCGGCCGAACCAAGGCCGGCCGAGCCGGGGCCGACGGTCTGCGGCGGCGGGGGAGACGGTTGTGCCGGGTACCAGACGGTGACCGGCAACGGCCGCCTGCCGTCCGGGTCGAGCGTGAACTGTCGCATCCCGACCGAGTACCGGTGCTCCGGCGCGGGCCCGACGGCGGCCGGGACCGGGTCGGACGTGGTCACGGCCGGGCCACAACCGGCCAGCAGCGCCGTCAACAGCGCGGCGACCAGCCGCTGCCCCCTCACACCTGCACGGTAGGCAGCCGAGCGGTCGGCCCGCGCCCGCCGTCCGGGCCGGTCGGTGCCGCCACCCGGGCGGCTCTCGCCTCCACCGGGTGGCCGGGTTTGCCCGGTCCCGCCACCCGGATCCGCAGGTGACGGCCCGGCGGGGCGGACCGGTCCGGTCGGCTTCGCTAGGGTCAGCCGCATGGCTGAGAACTACACCGACCCGAGTGGCAACACCGCGCAGTTCCGCGCGTTCGTCGATTCTCCCGAGCCGGCCGCGTCGGCGCCGGCGCCGTCCCGCCTGCCGCTGATCGCCGGTGTGGCCGTCGCCGCCGTCGTGGTGGTCGCCCTGATCGCCTGGATCGCCCTGGGCTGACCGGCGGCCCCGCGCCGACCGGCGCTGACCGGGCGGCCCCGAGCTGATCCGGCCAGGCCCGACCGCGCCCGGCGCACGGAGGGCAGGGCGGGCGGTCAGACGCCCAGCACCTCACGGGTCTCGCGGGCGATCTCCCGCTCCTCGTCGGTGCCGACCACGAGCACCGCCACCTCCGCGCCGTCGGGGGAGACGAGCCGGTCGCCGTGGCCGTCGTTGCGCGCCGGGTCGACGGCGACGCCCAGCCGCTCCAGCCCGGCCAGTGAGGCTGCCCGGACCGGTGCGGCGTGCTCGCCGACCCCGGCGGTGAACGCGATCGCGTCGACCCGGCCGAGCAGCGCGTAGTACGCGCCGACGTAGCCGGTGATCCGCCGGCAGTAGACGTCGAACGCCAGCGTCGCGTCGGGGTCACCGGCGTCGCGGCGCGCCAGCACCTCGCGCATGTCGTTGACGCCGGTCAGCCCGAGCAGGCCGCTGCGGTGGTTGAGCAGGTCGTCGATGTCGTCCACCACCATGCCGCCCTCGCGGCGCAGGTGGAAGATGACGGTCGGGTCGAGGTCCCCGCTGCGGGTGCCCATCACCAGGCCCTCCAGCGGGGACATGCCCATCGAGGTGGCCACGCTGCGCCCACCCTGGACGGCACACGCGCTCGCCCCGTTGCCCAGGTGCAGCGTGATGGTGTTGAGCCGGTCGTACGGGCGGTCGAGCAGGTCGGCGACGCGACGCGAGACGTACGCGTGCGAGGTGCCGTGGAAGCCGTAGCGGCGGACGTCGTACCGCTCGGCGGTGGCCTTGTCGATCGCGTACGTGGCGGCGGCCTCGGGCAGCGTGTGGTGGAACGCGGTGTCGAAGACCGCCACCTGAGGGACGTCCGGCAGCGCCTCCCGGGCCACCCGGATGCCGGCGAGGTTGGCCGGGTTGTGCAGCGGCGCCAGCGGCACCAGCTCCTCGATTGCGGCGACGACAGCGTCGTCGATGCGTACCGGCGCGCTGAACCTCCGCCCGCCGTGCACCACCCGGTGGCCGACGCCGGACAGCCCGGTCAGGTCGAGCCGGCCGATGATCTCCCGGACCGCGCTCTCGTGGTCGGCCGGCCCGCCTCCGGGCTCGCCGATCCGCTCGACGATGCCCTTGTCCAGGACGTCGTCGCCGTCGTACAGCCGGTACTTGACCGACGAGGACCCGCTGTTGAGGACCAGGATGCGGCTCATTCCGACGCCTCCGCGGCGGCCTGGATGGCGGTGATCGCCACCGTGTTGACGATGTCCGGCACTCCTGCGCCGCGGGACAGGTCGTTGACCGGCCGCCGCAGGCCCTGCATGACCGGCCCGACCGCCACCGCCCCGGCCGACCGCTGCACCGCCTTGTACGTGTTGTTGCCCGTGTTCAGGTCCGGGAAGATGAACACGGTGGCCCGCCCCGCGACCGGGCTGTCCGGCAGCTTGGTGGCCGCCACCTGCGGGTCGATCGCCGCGTCGTACTGGATCGGGCCCTCGACCAGCAGGTCCGGCCGGCGTTCCCGGACCAGCTTGGTGGCCGCCGCGACCTTCTCCACGTCGGCTCCGGCGCCGGAGCTGCCGGTGGAGTACGACAGCATCGCCACCCGTGGCTCGATGCCGAACCGGGCCGCCGTGTCGGCCGACGAGATGGCGATGTCGGCGAGCTGGTCGGCGTCCGGGTCGGGGTTGACGGCGCAGTCGCCGTACACCAGCACCCGGTCGGCGAGCAGCATGAAGAAGACGCTGGAGGCGACGGCGACGCCGGGCACGGTCCGGATGATCTCGAACGCCGGGCGGATGGTGGCTGCTGTGGTGTGGGTGGCGCCGGAGACCATGCCGTCGGCGTGACCGGTCTGCACCATCATCGTGCCGAAGTAGTTGGGCTGCGCCACGATGTCGTGCGCCAGCTCCACCGTGACGCCGCGGTGGGCGCGCAACTGCGCGTACGCCTGCGCGAACTCGTCCCGCCACGGGCTGGTCACCGGATCGACGACCTGGGCGTCGCCGAGGTCGACGCCGAGTTCCCGGGTCCGCCGGGCGATCTCGTCCGGGCGGCCGAGCAGGGTGATCTCGGCGACGCCCCGGCGCAGCAGCACCTCGGTGGCGCGCAGGATCCGTTCGTCCGCGCCCTCGGGCAGCACCAGCCGGCGGCGGCGGGCGCGGGCCCTGTCGATCAGGTCGTTCTCGAACATCAGCGGGGTCACCCGCGCGGACCGGCTGACCCGCAGCCGGCGGGCCAGGTCGTCGGTGTCCACGCAGCGCTCGAACGCGCCGAGTGCGGCCTCGACCTTGCGCGGGTTGGCGGTGCTGGGGCGGCCCTCGATCCGGCTGGACGCGGCCACCGTGTCGTAGCTGTCGCTCGGCACCGACACCACTGGGAGCCCGGTGTTCATCCGCTCGACCAGGCGCATGGCCCGCGGGTCGGGCTGCTCGCCGAGCGTGAGCACCAGCCCGGCCAGCGACACCTGCCCGGCCACGTGCGCGGCGCCGGCGGCCACCAGGAGGTCCGCCCGGTCGCCCGGGGTGATCACCAGCGCCCCGTCGGTGAGGTGGTCCAGCAGCGTCGGCACGTGCGCCGCCCCCACCACGTAGTCGAGCACGTCGCGGTCGAGTGCGGTCTCGTCGCCGGTGAGCACAGTGCCGCGCAGCGCCGCCGCCACCTCGGCCACCGTCGGCGCCGACACGGTCGGCACCTCGGGGATCGCGTACGCGGGCACCGGCAGCTCGGGCAGCGTCATCGGCTCCGGCACGCGGTTGGCCAGCGCCGCGATCACAGTCGCGCCGAGGTCGGCCAGATCGTGGTACGCGCCGCGCAGCGCCGCCGCGATCGCGTCGGGCGTCTGCCCGAACCCGTCCACGACGGGCACCACGACGCTGCCGAACTCGGTCGCCAGCCGGGCGTTGAAGGCCAGCTCACGGGGACCGGTGCCGTCGCCGTAGGCGAAGTCGCTGCCGACCACCACTATCGCCGGGCAGCGCCGTTCCACCTCGCGGTAGCGGGTGACGATCCGGGAGATCAGCTCCTCCCGGCGGCCGTCCGCGACGAGCGCGCTCGCCTCGGCGTACGTGGCGCCGTACAGCTCGTCGACCGGCAGTTCCATCCGGTAGCGCTCGGTGAGCAGGGCGAGGATCGGGTCGGTGCCGTCACCGGCGACGAGCGGCCGGAACGCGCCTATCCGTTCCACCTGGCGGGACAACAGCTCGGCCAGGCCGAGCGCCACTGTCGATTTTCCCCCGCCCGAACCAACGCCGGTCAGGTACACGCTGCGCGCCACGACCTCACGCTACAAGATCGCTGTAACCCCCGCCCAGGTCCTTCGACCCGTCCCCACCCCCGCCGGCGCCGCCGATCGTGCAGTTTCCGCCCCGGCAGATGCCACTAACCGGACACGAGGCGGGCCACAACTGCAAGATCGCGGGGGAGGAGGGGAGGGGGTCAGTCGTCGTCCGGGTCGTCGAGGCGGGCCAGCCAGGTGGCGAACCGCTCGATCGGGGTCTCGAACTCCGGGTTCAGATCGATGAAGTCACGCAGCCGCTCGCCCAGCCACTCCATGCTGACCTGCTCGTCGCCACGGCGCTCGACCAGCTCCTCGATGCCACGGTCGGTGAAGTACACGGTGTTCCTCTCGTCGTCGTACGGCAGCGGCCCGCCCCGGGTCGGGACGGGCCGCTGCCGGTGGTGTCACGGGCGGGGGAGAGCCGCCTCGATCAGCGCGTTCTGCTCGACCTCGTGCATCTTCGCCGAGCCGACCGCCGGGGCGGCGGCGGCCGGGCGGGAGATGCGGCGCAGCCGGACCTCGGGCAGGTGCTCCAGCAGGTTGAGCGCGACGAACGACCAGGCGCCCTGGTTGGCCGGCTCCTCCTGGACCCAGGCGAAGTCCTCGGCGTTCGGGTACTGCGCCAGCGCGGCCCGGACCTCCTCGACGGGCAGCGGGTAGAGCTGCTCCATCCGGACGATCGCGGTGTCGGCGACGCCCCGCTCCTGCCGGGCCTGGAACAGGTCGTAGTAGACCTTGCCCGAGCAGAGCAGCACCCGCTTCACCTGCTCCGGCGCCGGAGCCGCGGTGTCGGCCAGCACCGGCTGGAACGTCCCGGTGGTGAAGTCCTCCACCGGGGACACGCACAGCTTGTGCCGCAGCAGCGACTTCGGCGTGAACACCACCAGCGGCTTGCGCTTGGGCGACAGGGCCTGGCGGCGCAGCAGGTGGAAGTAGTTCGCCGGGGTGGTCGGGATGGCCACCCGCATGTTGTCCTCGGCGCAGAGCTGGAGGAACCGCTCCGGGCGGCCGGAGGTGTGGTCCGGGCCCTGGCCCTCGTGGCCGTGCGGCAGCAGCAGGGTCACCGCGGAGCGCTGGCCCCACTTCACCTCGCCGGAGGAGATGAACTCGTCGATCACCGACTGGGCGCCGTTGACGAAGTCACCGAACTGGGCCTCCCAGGCCACCAGCGCGTTGATGTTCTCCACCGAGTAGCCGTACTCGAAGCCCATGGCCGCGTACTCGGAGAGCAGCGAGTCGTGGACGAAGAAGCGCGACCGCTCGCCGTCGGCGGTGAGCGACTTCAGCGGCAGGTAGTCCTCACCGGTCTTGGCGTCGACCACCGAGGCGTGCCGCTGGACGAACGTGCCGCGGCGCGAGTCCTGCCCGGCGAGCCGGACGGTGACCCCGTCGTGCAGCAGCGTGCCGAACGCGATGATCTCGGCGAAGCCCCAGTCGATGCCGCCCTCGACGGACATCTTGCGACGCCGCTCCAGCAGCTGCTGGATCCGCTTGTGCGGGGTGAAGCCCTCCGGCAGGTTGACGTGCGCCTCGCCGATCGCCTTGACCACTGCGGCGTCGGTGGCGGTGTCGACCTGCGGCTCCGGCTCGTCCTCCCGCGCCGGGCGGCTGAGCTGACGTGGGGTGGTCGCGGCGTCCCGGGTGGCCTTGAAGACCCGCTCGAGCTGCCCCTGGTAGTCGCGCAGCAGCTCCTCCGCGTCCTCCACGGTGATGTCGCCGCGCCCGATCAGCTCCTCGGTGTAGAGCTTCCGGACGGACCGCTTCGAGTCGATGATCTTGTACATCTCCGGGTTGGACATCGACGGGTCGTCGCCCTCGTTGTGCCCGCGCCGGCGGTAGCAGACCATGTCGATCACGACGTCCTTGTTGAACGCCTGCCGGTACTCGAACGCGAGCCGGGCCACCCGGACCACGGCCTCCGGGTCGTCGCCGTTCACGTGGAAGATCGGCGCCTGGATCATCCGGGCCACGTCGGTGCTGTAGAGGCTGGACCGGCTGTACTCCGGGGCGGTGGTGAAGCCGACCTGGTTGTTGACGACCACGTGCACCGTGCCGCCGGTGCGGTAGCCGCGCAGCTGGGAGAGGTTGAGCGTCTCGGCCACGACGCCCTGGCCGGCGAAGGCGGCGTCACCGTGCACCGCCAGCGGCAGCACGGTGTAGCCCTCCAGCTTGAGGTCGATGCGGTCCTGCTTGGCCCGGACGATGCCCTCCAGCACCGGGTCCACGGCCTCCAGGTGCGACGGGTTCGCCACCACCGACACCTTGACCGCGTGCTCGGCGTCCGGGGTGGTGAACTTGCCGTTCTGGCCGAGGTGGTACTTCACGTCACCCGAGCCCTGCGTGGACCGCGGGTCGAGGTGCCCCTCGAACTCGGAGAAGATCTTCTCGTACGGCTTGCCGACGATGTTCGCCAGCACGTTGAGCCGGCCGCGGTGGGCCATGCCGATGACGACCTCGTCCAGCCCGGCCTCGGCGGAGCACTCCAGCACCTCGCCGAGCAGCGGGATCAGCGACTCCCCGCCCTCCAGCGAGAAGCGCTTCTGGCCGACGTACTTGGTCTGGAGGAACGTCTCGAACGCCTCGGCGGCGTTGAGCCGGTTCAGTACGTGCTTCTGCTCGTCGGAGCTGGGCTTCTCGTACTTGCGCTCGACCCGCTCCTGGATCCAGCGCCGCTCCTCCGGGTCCTGGATGTGCATGTACTCGATGCCGACCCGGCGGCAGTACGAGTCGCGCAGCACGCCGAGGATCGAGCGCAGCTTCATCCGCTGCTGGCCGGCGAAGCCGTTGACCGGGAAGACGCGGTCGAGGTCCCAGAGCGTGAGCCCGTGCTGGAGCACGTCCAGGTCCGGGTGCTTACGGATCTTGAACTCCAGCGGGTCGGTGTCGGCCATCAGGTGGCCGCGCACCCGGTACGCGTGGATCAGCTCGTGCACCCGCGCGGTCTTGTTGATCTGGCCTTCGCTGTCGACGGCCACGTCGCGCATCCAGCGCACCGGCTCGTACGGGATCCGCAGCGAGGTGAAGACGTCGTCGTAGAAGCCGCGCTCGCCGAGCAGCAGCTCGTGCATGACCTTCAGGAACTCGCCGGACTGCGCGCCCTGGATGATCCGGTGGTCGTACGTGCTGGTCAGCGTGATGACCTTGCTGACCGCGTTCTCGGCCAGGGTGGCCTCGCTCATGCCCTGGTAGGGGGCCGGGTATTCCATCGCGCCGACGCCGATGATGGCGCTCTGCCCCTGCATCAGGCGCGGGATCGAGTGCACCGTGCCGATGCCGCCCGGGTTGGTCAGCGAGATGGTGGTGCCGGAGTAGTCCTCCATGGTCAGCTCGTTGCGGCGGGCGCGCCGGACCACGTCCTCGTACGCCTGCCAGAACTGCCGGAAGTCCATCTGCTCGCAGCCCTTGATGGACGGCACCACCAGGTTGCGCGAGCCGTCCGGCTTGACCAGGTCGATCGCGATGCCCAGGTTGACGTGCTCCGGGCGGACCATCGCCGGCTTGCCGTCGACCTCGGCGAAGGAGTTGTTCATCTCCGGGTGCTCGACGACCGCGCGCACGAGCGCGTACCCGATCAGGTGGGTGAAGCTGACCTTGCCGCCGCGACCGCGGGTCAGGTGGTTGTTGATCACGATGCGGTTGTCGACGAGCAGCTTGGCCGGGACGGCGCGCACGCTCGTGGCGGTCGGGACGGCGAGCGACGCGTCCATGTTCTGCACGATCTTGGCGGCGACGCCGCGCAGCGGCGTGGTGCCCGCGGCGCTCGCGGTCGGCGCCTTGGCCGGGGCGGACTTCTTGGCCGGCTCGGGCGCCTTCGCGGCGGGCTTGGCCGGGGCGGCCGCGGCCTTGGGGGCGGCCTTCGGCTCGGTCTTGGCGGGCTGTGCGGTGACAGTCGCCACCGCCTCCTGCTGCTCGGCCGGCTCCGGCTTCGCGGCCGGCTTGGCCGGCCCGTCCGGGCGCGGTGTGGCGGCGCCCGGGGCCGGCCGGTAGTCGGCGAAGAAGTCGTGCCAGGCCGAATCGACGCTTGAGGGGTCGGCGAGGTAACGCTGGTACATCTCCTCGACGATCCACTCGTTCGGGCCGAAACCCGCCAGTGGGTTCTCCTGCGAAGTCTGCTGGGTCGACACGGCCGCTAATCGCCTCTTTCACGCGGTTGTGAATGTCACGGTGGCCCCCGGTGACCCCCGGTTGCCGACGCTGGGTAAACCGATGCCAAGGCTACGCCGTGCGCTGCGCGCAGGCATTCTCGCCTCCGGCTGGTGGTCCGTTTCACAGAAGATGCCAGAAGTTCGGCAAACGCTGCGTGATCCGCCGACTCCTGCTAGACGAGCGAGACCCCGGCCGATGACGTCCGTCACCGGCCGGGGTCCGTCCCCGACGCGAGGTCAGGAGATGTCGCGCTTGCGGATCGTGGCCACGCCGATCGCGCCGGCCACCACCGCGTACCCGATCAGCACCAGGGCACCGGCCCACTGCGGCGGGTTGCCCGGGATGTCGGTGTCGCCGCCGACCATGAGCCCGGAGGCCAGCGACGGGACCAGCAGCTGGAGCTTGTTGATCCAGTCGCCGTACCGCGAGGCGAGGAGGCTGAGGACGATGACCGCGCCGATCGCGCCGCCCAGGTAGAACAGGATGCCGGTCACCGTGGCGCCGATCTGGCTGCGGATCAGCACGCCGAGCCCGACGCCGAGCACCGACCAGAGCAGGTACGCCAGGCCGTTGAGCGCGATCGCCCGCCACACGGCGCCGCTGCCGAGCTGCGATCCGACGTCCACCGAGTTGAGGATCAGCGGCGCGGTGACCAGGTTCAGCAGCGTGGTGACGAGCCAGAACAGCAGCGCCAGCACGCCGGCCGCGGCCAGCTTGGCCAGCATCACAGCGGTGCGGTGCGGCGCGGTGAGGAACGTGGTGGTCACCGTCTGGTGGAAGAACTCGCTGGTCACCACCACGATGCCCAGCAGCAGCACGATGAGCAGCCCGAAGAACTGGCCGTTCGTGTAGAGGTTGGCCGCCAGGTTGTCGGCGGCCGAGATGGCCTGCAACTGGTCGGACTGGTCGGCCGGCACCTCGCCGAAGTCCCCGCCGGCCAGCGCCTCGGTCTGCAACCAGTTGAAGAACAGCGTGAGCGCCCACAGCGCCAGGCTGATCAGCCCGAAGATCCACCAGGTGCTGGTGGTACGGATCTTGAGCAGTTCGGATCGGACAAGCGTCATCGGATCTCCGCCTTTCCGGCCGTCAGCTCCAGGAAGACCCCTTCGAGGTCGGGGCGCTCGGTGGTCAGCTCGTGCAGCTCGACCTTGGCGGCCAGCGCGACCCGGCCCACAGCCGGCGCGTCCACGCCGGTGACCAGCAGCGCGCCGTGCGGGTCGGTGTCGACGACGGCCGACTGCTCGCGCAGCGCCGCGGCCAGGTCGTCGGCCTGCGGGGTGCGCACCCGCACCCGCACGTCGTGCGTCATCGACGCCATCACCTGGTCGACCGGGCCCTGCCGGACCAGCTTGCCGGCCGCGATGATCACCACGTCGTCGGCGAGCAGCTGCATCTCGGAGAGCAGGTGGCTGGAGACCAGCACGGTCCGTCCCTCGGCGGCCAGGCCCTTGAGGAAGCCGCGCATCCAGCGGATGCCCTCCGGGTCCAGGCCGTTCGCCGGCTCGTCCAGGATCAGCACCTGCGGGTTGCCGAGCATCGCGGCGGCGATGCCGAGCCGCTGCTTCATGCCGAGCGAGTAGCCCTTGAACTTGCGCTTCGCGGCGGGCGAGAGCCCGACCAGGGCGAGCGCCTCGTCGGCGCGCTCCTTCGGCAGGCCCGCCGCAGCGCAGATCACCCGGAGGTGGTTGATGCCGGTGCGGCCCTTGTGCGCGCTGGACGCCTCCAGCACCGCGCCGACCGTACGCAGCGGGTCGGGCAGGTCGGCGTACCGGCTGCCGCCGATCGTGGCCGTGCCGGCGCTCGGCGTCACCAGGTTGAGCAGCATGCGCAGCGTGGTCGTCTTACCGGCGCCGTTCGGGCCGAGGAAGCCGGTGACCCGGCCCGGCTCGACGGTGAACGACAGGTCGTCCACCGCGCGGACGGTCTTGTATTGCTTGGTCAGGCCGGACACGATGATCTGGCCGGTCCCGGCACTGGGGCGTGGCTGCCCGTCGGACATCATTCTCCTCTCCTGCCCCGGCGGGCTCGTCGCGCGCCGGTGGGGGCACCGTTGCGGGGGCACCCGGCAACAGCCTTCCAACCCGGCGCAACGGGGTCAATCAGGCGGGACGCGTACGTGCCGTCCCCCTCGGGGATGAGATCACCGGGTCGGCAGCGCCACCCAGGTCGCCCGGGCGCGGCCGAGTAGCGCGCCGTCCGAACCGTACAGGCTGGTGTGCACCTCGGCCTTGCGCCCCTCACCGCCGACCGCGAGGCCCGTCACCACGCACTCGTCGCCGGGCCGTGGCAGCGCCGTGACCTGTGCGGCGATCCGCCCCAGCACGTACGGCCGGCCGGGCGCGAGCACCGCCCAGCCGCCCGGGCAGTCCAGCGCCGCCCACACCGTCGCGGGCGCCACGTCGGCCGGCGCGCGGAACGGCGCGGTGGTCCGGCCGTCCGGCAGCCGCCCGGGGAAGATCCGCAGCCCGTCCGGGTTCGCCGGGCCGCAGACGTAGCAGCGGGGGAAGGGGTGGTCGACCAGACCGGGGTACGCCCGCGCGGCGGCGGCCGCCGTCGCCCGGTCCACCGGCGGCACCACCGCGTCGACCGGCTCGACCCGGCGTACCTGGGCGATCAGGTGTCCGTCCGGATCGCGTACCTCGCCGTCGGCGGCGGTCAGCGGCGTGTCCAGCGGCGGCGGCCGGCGCAACGTGACCTCCACCGGGCCCCGGTCGTCGATCAGCGCGGCGAAGATCCCGGCGCTCCAGCCGCCGTTGCCGGAGCCGTCCGGCCCCTGGAAGCGGGCCTCGACCAGCATGTGCACCTCCGGGTTCCCCTCCGCCGGCGCCGTCGCGGGCGGTCCGCCCCGGCAGCCTCGCACACTCCGGTCCCGTCCCGGCCGTCCCGGTTCGCACGCCGTCGCCGACCGGCGTTCACCGGATCGACACCCCTCATCCCGTCCGGTGGCAACCCGGGGCACCTACACAGGAGTCATGGCCGTTCTGCACGCCGCTGGCGCACCGCTCACGACCAGCGGTTACACCCTGCTGATCGCCGACGACCCGACACTGGTCGCGGCCGCGCAACGCCTGCGCCACGAGGTGTTCGCCGGCGAACTCGGCGCCACCCTGCCGACCGCCGCCACCGGGCTCGACACCGACGGGTTCGACGCGTACTGCGACCACCTGGTGGTGCTACACGAGGGGACCGGGGAGGTCGTCGGCACGTACCGGCTGCTGCCGCCCGGCCGCACCGACCGCCGGTACGCCGACGCCGAGTTCGACCTGGGCCCGCTGGCCCCGCTCCGCGACCACCTGGTCGAGGCGGGCCGCTCCTGCGTCCACCCCGACCACCGCACCGGCGCCGTGATCAACCTCATGTGGGCCGGGATCTGCCGCTACCTGCACCTGCGCGGCGCCCGCTGGCTCGGCGGCTGCGCCTCGGTGCCGGTCGCCGACGGCGGGACCGCCGCCGCGCAGGTGTGGGCCGAGGTCACCGCCCGGCACCTCGCCCCGCCGCTGCTGCGGGTCACCCCGCGCCGGCCCTGGTTCGCCGAGGCGCCCGCCGCCGACCTCGCCGCGCTCACCCCGGTGCGACGCCGGGCGCTCGTGCCGCCGCTGCTGCGCGGCTACCTGCGGCTGGGCGCCTGGGTGGCCGGCGAGCCCGGGTACGACGCGGACTTCGGCTGCGCCGACTTCTACGTGCTGTTCTCGCTGGACCGGATGAACCCGCGCTACCTGCGGCACTTCCTCGGCGAGGCCCTGTCGTGACCGCCGTCGCGGAGACGTGGACGGCCGGTCCGGGTGCCGGGGAGGGCCTGTGGCGGCCCGCCTCCGGCTGCGGGCCGGACTGCCTTCCGCCGCACGCCGCCCCGGACGTGTCGCGGCTGCGCCGGACCGGCCGGCTGCTCGGCGTACTCGGCATGCTCCTGGCCGGGACGGGTCTGGCCGCGCTGCTGCCGGTGCTGCCCGCCGCCCGGGGCCGGGCGGCGTTGCGGGGCTGGGCGCGGTGGACGCTGCGTACCCTCGGGGTTCGGCTGCTGGTCCGCGGCCGGGCGCCGCGGGGGCGCGCGCTGCTGGTCGCCAACCATGTGTCCTGGCTGGACGTCCTGGCGGTGCTCGCCGTGTCGCCGGCCCGGATGCTGGCGAAGCGCGAGGTCCGGAGCTGGCCGCTGGTGGGTGCCCTGGCCGCCGCGGCGGGCACCGTCTTCGTGGACCGGTCCCGGCCGCGTGACCTGCCGGCCACGGTCGCGCGGGTGGCCGGCGCGCTGCGGTCCGGGCGGTCGGTGGCGGTGTTCCCGGAGGGTACGACCTGGTGCGGTGCCGCGACGGACTGCCGCCCGAGCCGCGGCTTCCGCCCGGCGATGTTCGAGGCCGCCGTGGCGGCGGGCGCACCGGTGGTGCCGCTGAGCATCGGTTACCGGTACGCGGGCGACCCGAGCACGCTGCCCGCCTTCCTCGGTGAGGAGACGCTCTGGGCGTCGATGCGCCGGGTGCTCGCCGCCCGGGGCCTGACCGTGTCGGTGACGGTGAGCGCGGCGCTGCACCCGGCCGAGGGCGCGGACCGCCGGGCGCTGGCCCGGATCGCCGAGGCAGCGGTCCGCCCGGCCCCGCGCCCCGTGTTCGCGACCCAGCTCGACCTGGCCGCCTGACCCGCTCAGTCGCGGAGACGCGACATAGTCGCGATAGTGTCTTGTTCAGTCGCGATGTATCGCGTTATGCTCCTCGCAACACCTGGCGTGCCGTCGACCGGTACGCCGACGAGGGGAGCGTGTCATGGCCGGTTGGACTGTCGAGAGCCCGCAGCGCATCACGCTGGACGAGCCGATCACCCGGCTCGACGCCGAGCTGATCAGCGGCCGGCTGAACGTGGTCGGCGCCGATGGTCCGGCCCGGGTGGACGTGACCCGGATCAGCAGCCGGCCGCTCCTCGTCGACGTGCGCGACGGGCGGCTGACGATCCGGCACAAGCGCAGGCCCGGCTGGCTCGGCATCTTCTCCTGGTTCGGCAACCGGATCCGGGCCGAGGTGTCGGTGGCCGTCCCGCCGGACGTGCTCGCCACCCTGTCGGTGGTCAGCGGCGCGCTCGTCGCCTCCGGGCTGCGCCGGGAGACCAGAGTCGACGTCACCTCCGGGCAGGTCACACTGCGCGGGCTGCGGGGACGCACCAGCGCGAAGGTCATCTCCGGGCCGGTCGAGGCGCTCGGCATCGGTGGCGACCTGGACCTGGAGACGGTCTCCGGCGAGCTGATCCTGGCCGACAGCGCGCCCGAGCGGGTCCGCGCACACGCCGTCTCCGGCTCGATCACCTGCGACCTGGACAACCCGCGCGGCAGCGAGATCCGGCTCAGCGCCATCTCCGGCAGCATCACCGTGCGGGTCCGCGAGGACAGCGACCTCACAGTGCACCTGCACACCACCTCCGGCAAGATCACCAGCGGCTTTCCCCAGGTGGACAGCGGTGGGCGCGGGCTGGGCTCGATCAAGGACAGCCACGGTGTGCTCGGCGGGGGTGCGGGTAGGCTCTGGGCCTCCGCGACCTCCGGCAGCATCGCGCTGCTCGCCCGCCCGGTCGCGCCCGCCGACCACGTGGAGGACGTGCCGTGACCGCCGTGTTCAGCCACGGCCGGCTCCGGCTCTACCTGCTCAAGCTGCTCGACGACGGCCCGAAGCACGGCTACGAGCTGATCCGTCTGCTGGAGGAGCGCTTCCTCGGCCTGTACGCGCCCAGCGCCGGCACCATCTACCCGCGCCTGCAACGGCTGGAGGCGGAAGGGCTGGTCACGCACACCGCCGCGGGCGGACGCAAGGTCTACGAGATCACCGAGGCGGGCCGCGCCGAACTGCGCCAGCGCGCCGACGAGCTGTCGACGCTGGAGAGCGACATCGGCGCCGCCGTCGAGGACCTCTCCGCGCTGGCCGGTGAGATCCGCACCGAGGTACGCGGATCGGTGCGCGACCTGAAGCGAGAGCTGCGTGAGGTGGCCCGGCAGACCCGGCAGGGCGGCTGGACGGCGTCCGCGACCACCCGGCCGGCGGGCGACGGGGGATCGGCGCGCCCGGGCGAGTCGCCGCTGCTCGCCGACTTCGACCATCGGCTCGCCGCGTTCACAGTCGAGGTCGGCGCGCTGGTCCGGGCCCGGCGGCTCAGCGACAACCAGCTCCGTACCGCGATCCGGCTGCTCGACGGCGCGCTGGAAGGGCTCCGGCGGCTGCTCCGCTGATCTCACAGGTTGTTTCCAGGGAGCACCCAGCGCGGCCGCAGCCGGAGCACGGATGATGGGTGACATGGCGGCTACCCAGACCGAGGCCCGGCTTCTCGTCGTCGAGGACGATCCCAACATCCTCGAACTGCTCTCCGCGAGCCTGCGCTTCGCGGGCTTCGACGTGGCCACCGCGACCAGCGGCAGCGCCGCCCTCAACGCCGCCAAGGACCACCGGCCCGACCTGGTGGTGCTCGACGTGATGCTGCCCGACCTGGACGGCTTCGAGGTCATCCGGATGCTGCGCGAGGGCGGTACGCGTACCCCCGTGGTGTTCCTGACCGCGCGCGACGCCACCGACGACAAGATCCGTGGGCTCACCCTGGGCGGCGACGACTACGTCACCAAGCCGTTCAGCCTGGAGGAGCTGACCGCACGGATCCGGGCCGTGCTGCGGCGTACCGCGACCGGTGAGCAGGCGCCGTCCCGCCTCACCTTCGCCGACCTGGAGCTGGACGAGGAGACCCACGAGGTGCACCGGGCCGGCCAGCGGGTCCAGCTGTCGCCGACCGAGTTCAAGCTGCTGCGCTACCTGATGCTCAACGCCAACCGGGTGCTCAGCAAGGCGCAGATCCTCGACCACGTCTGGAACTACGACTTCCGCGGTGACGACAACATCGTCGAGTCCTACATCTCGTACCTGCGGCGCAAGGTCGACAACACCCAGCCCCGCCTGATCCACACGCTCCGGGGAGTCGGCTACGTGCTCCGCAAGCCGGCGGCGTGAACGTCGTCCACGACGCGAAGGGCAGGCTGCGCAGCGTCCCGCTCCGGCTGAAGCTCGTCGCCGCCGTCCTCGCGCTCGTGGCCGCGGCCCTGGTCGTGATCAGCGGCCTGACGGCGTTCCTGCTGCGGAACTATCTGATCGGGCAGGCGGACGACCAGCTCCGCGGCGGCGCGCTCACGGTGGCCAACACGCTCGACAAGGCCGACGGCGGACAGATCAAGATCACCATTCCATCGGACTACGTGGCGTCCACGATCGCGCCGGGCAAGCTGCCGGAGGGGCCGTTCCGCTACGAGGGCCTGCGTAACGAGGAACTGCCCCGGTTCCCCGCCGACTACGCGGGCTACCGGGAGCGGGTGGGCGACCCGTTCACGGTGCGCTCCGAGGACGGCCGGAGCCGGTGGCGGATGCTCTACGCCGACCTGCCCGACGGCCGGATCATCGCGTTCGGGCAGCACCTCACCGGCGTCGACTCCGCAGTGCGGCAGCTGGTCTGGATCGACCTGCTGGTCGGTGGCGCGGTGCTGATCTCGCTGGCGTCGGTGGGCGCCGGGATCGTGCGTACGAGCTTGAAACCGCTCGTGGAGATAGAGCGCACCGCGGCGGCCATCGCCGGCGGCGACCTGACCCGGCGGGTGCCCGACCCGGAGATGGGGCGGTCGTGCCCCACCTCGGAACTGGGCCGCCTGTCCCGGGCGCTCAACGCCATGCTCGCGCAGATCGAGGCCGCGTTCACCGCGCGGGCCGCCTCCGAGGCGGCGGCGCGCAGCGCCGAGATGGGCGCGCGGGACGCCGCCGCGTACGCGCAGGCGTCGGAGGCACGGGCCCGCCGGTCCGAGGAGCGGATGCGGCAGTTCATCGCCGACGCCTCGCACGAGCTGCGGACGCCGCTGACCACCATCCGGGGCTTCGCCGAGCTGTACCGCCAGGGCGCGGCGCGGGCGCCGGAGCAGACCGCCGACCTGCTGCGCCGCATCGAGGACGAGGCGGCCCGGATGGGTCTGCTGGTGGAGGATCTGCTGCTGCTGGCGCGGATGGACCGGGAGCGGCCGATCGCGCTGGCCCCGGTCGAGCTGCCGGTGCTGGCGTCCGACGCGGTGGAGGCGGCCCGGGTGGTCGACCCGGACCGGCGGATCGAGCTGGAGCGGGAACCGGGCGCCGGGCCGCTCGTGGTGCTCGGCGACGACGCGCGGCTGCGCCAGGTGATCGGCAACCTGATGACGAACGCGCTCACCCACACCCCGCCGGAGGCCTCGGTGACGCTGCGGCTACGGGCGGAGGCGGGCAACCTCGCCGTGGTGGAGGTGGCGGACACCGGTCCCGGGCTCACACCGGAGCAGGCCGAGCGGGTCTTCGAGCGGTTCTACCGGGTGGACGCCGCCCGTACCCGCCGGGCCGGCGGGCCGATCAGCACCGGTCTCGGCCTGGCCATCGTGGCCGCGCTCGTCGCCGCGCACCACGGCACTGTCGAGGTGGCGGAGACGCCGGGCGGCGGGGCGACGTTCCGGGTGAAGCTGCCGCTGTTGCCGGAGGCGCCCGAGCCGGGCGAGTGACATTCAGAGAACTTCCAGGCGGATTCCAGGCTGGTGACAGTGCTACGGGGAAAGCTGGTGACATGACCGACCACGAGACCGATCCGCAGCGGTCGCCGGCCCCCGCCGACGCCGAGCCGTCGCACCACACCGCCGAGCTGCCCCGCGTCGAGAGCGGGACGTCGGACTCCTCCAGCACCCCGGCCGCGGCATCGATTCCGGCCGACTCCCCGGCCGCCGGAACCAGCACGCCCGCCGGGCACACGAACCCGGCGGAGAGCGCCGGAAACACCGGGCCCGCCGGGCCGTACCCGCCGCAGGCGGCGACGCCGTCCGCACCGCCGTACCCGGCCTCGGGGCAGCCGCAGCAGCCCCACCCCTGGTACGGGCAGCAGCACCAGCAGGGCGGCTGGAACCAGCAGACAGCCGCGGGCTACCCGTCCACGCAGCACGGTGGACCGGTGCCGTCGTACCAGGCACAGCCGTACCAGACGCAGCAGGGATACCAGTCGTACCAGCCCGGGCAGCCGATGCCGCAGTGGGGACCGCAGCAGCCGGCACGCCCCAGCCGGGCCGGGAAGTTCGTCGGTGCGGGCGCGCTGGCGCTGGCCCTGATGCTCGGCTCCGGCGCGGCCGGTGGCGCGCTCGCCCTCGCGCTCGACGGGGACGCCCCCACCCGCACCTACTCCGCCGCGCCGGTGATCAACAGCGCCGACCTGCCGAAGATCGCGGCCTCCGTCCAGGACAGCATCGTCACGATCATGACGAACAGCGGTGAGGGCTCCGGGGTGATCCTCAGCGCCGACGGGTTCGTGCTCACCAACAACCACGTCGTCGCCGGCGCCGGTGGTGACACGGTGCGGGTGGTCTTCGCCGACGGCAAGAGCGCCTCCGCGAAGATCGTCGGCACCGACCCGAAGACCGATCTCGCTGTGGTCCAGGCCAGTGGCGTGAGCAACCTGAAGGCGGCCAAGTTCGGCGACAGCGACGCCATGCAGGTCGGTGACCAGGTGCTCGCCCTGGGCAGCCCGCTCGGCCTCCAGGGCTCGGTCACCGCCGGCATCCTCAGCGCCCGCGACCGCACCATCCAGGCGGGGGAGGGCGGCCAGCAGAACCCGCAGCAGGGTGCCAGCTCGATCTCCGGCCTGCTCCAGACCGACGCCCCGATCAACCCGGGCAACTCCGGCGGCGCGCTCGTCAACACCCGGGGCGAGGTGATCGGCATCAACACCGCCATCGCCACCGCCGGGCAGGGCAGCACCGGAAACATCGGCGTGGGCTTCGCCATCCCGAGCAACAAGGCCAAGGACGTGGCCGAGAAGCTCCAGCGCGGCGAGAAGATCAGCCACCCCTCGCTCGGGGTGAGCGTGAACGGCGCCGAGGACGGCGGCGCGCTGGTCGCCGCGGTCACGCCCGGCAGCCCCGCCGAGAAGGCCGGGATCCAGCGCGGCGACGTGATCACCAAGTTCGGCGACAAGGTGATCAACGACTCGAACGACCTGGTCGGCGCCGTGCAGGCCGGCAAGGTCGGTGACCGGGTCGAGGTGCAGTACAAGCGAAACGGATCCACCGAGAACGCAACCGTGACGCTCGCCGAGACGTCATAGTCCCGAGGACCTGCCTCCCTCCCGGGCGGCGGGTGACGGAGCCAAGGGGGTTGGCTCCGTCACCCGCCGCCCCTCCTCGTTTCTCACCCGGTACGGGTGAGCGCGCCTCACCCGTACCGGCGTCAGGCTCGGGGCATGACCACCACGTCCGCCGTGCGTACCGACCAGGAGATCCAGCGCGACGTCCTCGCCGAACTGGACTGGGACGCGCAGACCCGGGCCACCGAGGTCGGCGTGACAGTCGCGCGGGGCGTCGTCACGCTCACCGGCCAGGTGGACAGCTACGCCCGGCGGTGGGCCGTCGAGCGCTGCGCCCACCGGGTACGCGGCGTACGGGCGGTCGCCAGTGACCTGGCTGTCGACCTGCCGGCCACGGACCTGCGTACCGACGCCGACATCGCGATCGCGGCGAGCCGGGCGCTGGAGTGGGACAGCTTCGTGCCCGCCGAGCGGCTGGACGTGACGGTGGCCGACGGCTGGGTGATGCTGCGGGGCGAGGTCGAGTTCGGCTTCCAGCGCCGTACCGCCGAACGGGAACTGCGCCGGCTGCGGGGCGTACGCGGGGTGACGAACCTGGTCGAGGTGCGGCCGCCGACCCCGCCGAGTGACGAGCAGAAGCGGATCGACCTGCGCCGCCTGCTGCTGCGGCGTACCGGGACCGAGCGGATCGACGCCCGGGTCGACGGCGACACGGTGGTGCTCGACGGCGTGGTGAGCGCCTGGTGGCAGCGGGAGGACGCGGAACGGGCCGCCTGGGCGCTGCCCGGCGTACGGGAGGTGCACGTCGGGATCGTGGTGTCCGGCTGACCGGCTGTCGTTTACCACGAGCCGGGCCGGGAATCCGCGCCCGGCGGGGTACGCCGGGGACCGACGGGGAGGACTCGTGGCCGTGAACCAGCAGTCCTCGGAGCGCGCGTGGGCCGGGCCGTTGCGGATCGCCATGGTGGTGCCGCCGTGGCTGTCGGTGCCGCCGCCCGGCTACGGCGGGCTGGAGACAGTGGTGGCGGGGCTCGTCGACGCGCTCGTCGACAGGGGGCACCGCGTCACGCTGTTCGGCGCCGGGACCGAGCACGGCACCGCCGCCGACTTCGTCTCCACCTGCGACGACCTCCAGTACGAGCGGATGGGCGAGTCGCTGCCCGAACTGGCACACCTGGCCCACGTGGACCGCCTGGTCGACCCGGCCGGCTTCGACCTGATCCACGACCACACCACGATCGGCCCGATGGTGGCCGGCCGCCGCCGGGTGCCCACCGTGGCCACAGTGCACGGCAACCCGGTCGGCGAGTACGGCACCGTGCTCGGCAACACCGACCGGGGCGTGGGCCTGATCGCGATCTCGCACGCCCAGCGCCGGGCCAACCCGGGGCTGCCCTGGGCCGGCACCGTGCACAACGCGATGCCGCTGCGGGACATCCCCCGCAAGCGCAGCCCGGGCGCGGGCCCGGTGCTCTGGCTGGCCCGGTTCAGCCCGGACAAGGGCCCGGACGTGGCGATCGCGGCCTGCCGGGCGGCCGGGCTGCCGCTCACGCTCGCGGGCAAGTGCAACGAGCCGGCCGAGCGCCGCTACCTGGAGCAGGTGGTCCGGCCGCTGCTCGGCGACGACGTGACGCCCGTGGTGAACGCGGACCGGGTGACCGCGCTGCGGCTGCTGCTGGACGCCCGCTGCCTGATCATGCCGATCCAGTGGGCGGAGCCGTTCGGCATGGTGATGGTGGAGGCGATGGCGACGGGTACGCCGGTGGTGGCGCTGGGCCGGGGCGCGGTGCCGGAACTGGTCCGCGACGGGGTGACCGGCTTCGTCTGCGACCACCCGGGCGAGCTGCCGTCGGCGTTGCGGGCGGCGGCGGACCTGGACCCGGCGGACTGCGTCGCGCACGTGGCGGAGAACTTCTCGGTGGAGCGGATGGCCGCCGACTACGAGGCGGTCTACCGGAGCTTCCTGGCCGCGCGGGCGCCCGCACGGGCACAGCGGGCGGTCGCGCCGGTCGTGGCCGGCTGACCCGTCAGGTCTGCCCGGCCACGAGTTCCGCGGCGGCGGCGTCGAGTCGCCGCGCGTACCCGGGGCTGATGCTGCCCTCGCGGCGACGTTCGTCGATCTTGCCGCGGAGCCGGTCCACGGCGGCTGTCACCTCGCTCTCGCCGTTCGCGGCGACCGCGTTGCGCAGCAGGTTGCGCAGGTCCACCCCGACGTCCTCGCGGATCTGGCCCTCGGTCAGCCCGGCCTCGATCAGCCCGTCCACCCGTTCGGCGGCGTCGGCCTGACCGGCGGCCGGCGGGCGCACGCCGCCGGTCGACGGCAGAGCCGTCGGCCCGGCCGGCGGCGTGGTGGCCGGCTCCTCGGTCACCGGCGGTTCGGCGGGAGACGGCTGCACCGGCCCGGCGGTCGGCAGCACCCGGGGGCCGGCGGGCCGGTCCGGTGTCAGCGCGGAGGCCAGCAGCGCCGCGGCGGCGACCGCAGTCACGCCGACGGCCGCCAGCGTGAGGGTCCGCCGCCGGCCCGGAACCGGCTGCGCGGCGGGATCCTGCCCCGGCTCCGGGATCGGCTGCGCCGCGGGGGCCCGGCCGGGGGCCGGCGGCCCCGCCGGTGCCGGGCCGGCCGGCGGCGGCGGGGAGGTCAGCGCGGGCAGCGTCATGGTCGGCGCCAGCATGGTGGCCGCCTGCGGGTCGCCGGGCAGCATCTGGTCGCGCAGCACGGCGGCCACCCGGCGCGCTGTGGGCCGGTGACGCGGGTCGCGGGCCAGGCAGCGCAGGCAGATCTCCGCGACCGGCCCGGGCAGGCCCGGTACGTCGTCCAGTGTGGGCTCCGGGCAGTCCGCGAGCGCCGCGCCCAGTTGTTCCCAGGTCTCCGCCGGGTACGGCGGCTGCCCGGTCAGCGTCTCGAACAGCAGCACGCCGAGCGAGTACACGTCGGTGGCCGGCTGGGCGGGCGCGCCGTCGAGCCGTTCCGGGGCCACGTACGCCGGGGTGCCGAACGTGCCGCCGTCCTCGTCGTCGTCCGGCGTGCCGATCCGGGTGGCGATGCCGAAGTCGAGCACCTTCGCGCCGGTGCCGGTCATCATCACGTTGGCCGGGGTCACGTCGCGGTGCACGATGCCGAGCCGGTGTGCCGCGGCCAGCGCCTCGGCCACCTGCGCGCCCGTCTCCACCGCCGCCGGCCAGGGCAGCGGCCCCTGGGTCAGCAGGTGTTCCAGCTCCTCGCCGGTGAGCAGTTCCATCACCACGAACGAGGTGATGGAGCCGTCCGGGGCCACCGTCTCGCCGTAGTCGTGCACGGCGGTGACGTGCGGATGGTCGAGCTGGGCGCTCGATCGGGCCTCCTCGCGCACCATGTCGCGGAACCGCGCGTCGGCGGCGAGCGAGGGGGCGAGCACCTTCACCGCCACCACCCGGTCGAGCACCTCGTCGCGGGCACGCCAGATCACCGACATGCCACCGGCACCGATCCGGTCGATGAGCCGGTACCGCCGGGCCAGCAGACGGCCGGCCTGGAGTGTCGCCATCAGCTCGCACCTGCCTGGGCTCGGGAGCGCTATCAGGTTGCGGGAATGTGTCCGACCTGTCAACGGTCGTCCGGTTGACGATCGCGCTGTGTCATGACCCGGGCGGCGTCGTGTGACGCTCCCGCCTCGCTCGGGGCGGCCACCCGGCCGGGTGTGGGCCGCGTGCCAGGATGAACGGCATGGCGGCAGGTCCGGTGGCGTTCGTGCTCGGCGGCGGGGGAGTGCTCGGCGCGGTCGAGGTGGGCATGCTGCGTGCCCTGTTCCGCGCCCGGATCAAACCCGACCTGGTGCTGGGTACGTCGATCGGCGCGGTCAACGGCGCCCTGGTCGCCGCCGACCCGACCGAGGCGGTCACCGACCGGCTGGTCCGGCTCTGGGCGTCGCCCGAGGCGAGCGAGGTGTACGGCGACTCGGTCGCCCGGCAGCTGCGCCGGTTCGCCGCCCGTACCCACCTGCACTCGCCCCGGCCGCTGTACCGCCTGCTGGAGAGCACGCTGGGCGAGGACACCACGTTCGCCGACCTGGCCGTGCCGTTCCGCTGCTGCGCCGCGAACATCGAACGCGCGGCCGAGTACTGGTTCCACACCGGACCGCTGGTGCCGGCGGTGCTCGCCTCCGCCTCGGTGCCCGGGCTGCTGCCCCCGACCCGGATCGACGGCCAGCACTACATCGACGGCGGGGTGGTCAACTCGATCCCGGTCGGCGAGGCGGTGCTGCTCGGCGCGAAGCAGATCTTCGTGCTCCAGGTGGGCCGGATCGAACGCGAGCTGACCCCGCCGCGCCGCCCCTGGGAGATCGCCCAGGTGGCGTTCGAGATCGCCCGCCGGCACCGGTTCGCGCGGGAGATGGCGGCGCTGCCCGAGGACGTCGAGGTGCACGTGCTGCCCACCGGCGGGCTGGAGCCGCGCGACGACAGCCCGTGGGCGTACCGGGACACGGCGGCGGTGGGACGGCGGATCAGCCGGGCGTACACTGCCTCCCGCCGATACCTGGACACCGCGCTGGAGCGCTGAATGCCGCTGCCACCCCGCTGGCTCCGCCGGTTGGTGCTCGCCCCTGGTGTGGTGCTGCTGGCCTTCTTCGTGGTGACCACGCTGCCCGGCTGGGCGCTGCTGGCGCTCGCCGCGTCCCCGCTGGTGCCGGGGCGGCTCCGCCCGCTGCGGCTGCTCTGGATCGGCACCGTCTACCTGGTCTGGGACGCCGCCGCGCTGCTCGCCCTGTTCCTGCTCTGGCTCGCCTCGGGCTTCGGCGCGTACAAACGCGCGCCGGCCTTCCAGCGGGCCCACTACGTCCTGGCCGGGTGGTTCCTGCGGATCATGTTCTGGCAGGCCCGGTGGACGCTGCGGCTGAGCATCGACGTGGTCGGCACCGACCCGGACACCGCCCTGCCGGGCCGTCCCGAACTCGTGGTCTGCCGGCACGCCGGGCCGGGCGACTCGTTCATCCTGATCCACGCGCTGGTGAACTGGTTCAGGCGGGAACCCCGGATCGTGCTCAAGGAGACCCTCCAGTGGGATCCGGCCATCGACGTGCTGCTCAACCGGTTGCCCAACCGGTTCATCGCGGCCGGGCCGGACGGGCGGGAGTCGGTGGTGCGGCAGATCGGGCACCTGGCCACCGGCCTGGACGACGACGACGCCTTCGTGATCTTCCCGGAGGGCGGCAACTTCACCCCGTCGCGGCGGCTGCGCGCGATCGACCGGCTGCGGTCGCTCGGCCTGGAACGGATGGCGCGCCGCGCCGAGCGGATGCGGCACGTGCTCGCCCCGCAGCCGGGCGGGCTGCTCGCCGCGCTCGACGCCGCGCCGGACGCCGGCGTGATCTTCGTGGCGCACACCGGCCTGGACCAGATGCTCACTGTCGCCGACGTGTGGCGCGAGCTGCCGATGGACAAGCGGATCGTGATGCGGTTCTGGTCGGTGCCGCCGGAGGAGATCCCGGCCGGCAAGCAGGAACGCATCGACTGGCTGTTCGACTGGTGGGCACGCATCGACGCGTGGATCGCCGCCAACCGCAACGGCGCGGCCGACACCTGACCGATTCCTCCGCGCCTGCTCGGCGTGGCGGTGGTGCGCCACGTAGGGTGCGCTGGTGGAGCAGATCTGCGTGGTGACGACTGTGGTGGACGCCCGCGGGGTCGCGGACGTGCTGGCGGCCGCGGCCGTCGCCGGCCGGCTGGCGGCCTGCGCCCAGGTCGGCGGCCCGGTGGACAGCACCTACTGGTGGCAGTCGGCGATCCAGACCACCGCCGAGTGGCAGGTGCGGTTCAAGACCGCGCCGGACCGGGTGGACGCCCTGGTCGACCAGCTCCGCGCCAACCACCCGTACGAGGTGCCGGAGATCCTGGTCAGCCGGGAGGACAGCGGCAACCCCGGCTACACCGCCTGGGTACACGAGCAGACCCGGCCCTAGGTACTCCTACTCTGTCCGTCCGCTCCGCCGCTGACGAAGCTGGCGGGGTGGAGAACACCGGCTACCCCTGCCCCGGTTGCGGCGCCCCGGCCGACCTCGTCGCCGGATGCCGCGCCTGCGGCCGTCCGCCCTACCCGCCCGCCGCCGAGGTGGTCCGGCTGGACCGGGAGATCACCGAGCTGGTGCCGCGCGTCGAGGCGGCCCGGCTCGCGTACCAGGATCTGTCCGGCCGGCTGGTCACGGCCCGGCAGCGGCGGGCGGCGCTGGCGGCCCGGATCCGCCAGGAGATCCCCGCGCCGCGCGCCGCCGGTCCCGCGCCGCTCCCGGCGCCGATGCCGCCGCGTCCGGTTCCGGTTCCACCCACCCCCGCGGTACGCCCCGGCGTCGCGGAGACCTCCACCCGCGCGGTCCAGGGCCTGCTGTTCGTCCTCGGCGGACTGCTGCTCGGCACCGCCGCTGTGGTGTTCACCGCCGTCGCGTGGGCCACGTTCGGGGTAGCCGGCCGGGCGCTGATCCTGCTCGCCGTGACCGCTCTGGCCCTGGTCGCGCCGCTCGTCGCCCGGGCTCGCGGCCTGCGCGGCACCGCCGAGACGCTCGCCTCGGTGGCGCTGCTCCTCGTGGTCCTGGACGGGTACGCCGTCTGGTCGGTGGACCTGTTCGGGGTGACCGGCCTGCCCGGCAGCCGGTACGCGGCGCTGGTGACGGCGATCGGCGCCGCGGTGGCGGCCGGGTACGGCCTGGTCAGCCGCCTCACCGCACCCTGGTTCGCGGCGTGGTTGCTCGCGCAGCCGGTGCTGCCGCTGGCCGCGGCCGCGTTCCGGCCCACTGCCGCCGGCTGGGCGCTGGTGCTGACCGCCGTGGCGCTCGGTGACCTCGTGGTGGTGGTCGCGTTGCGCCGCCGTACCTCCGGCACGGGCGCGGCGCTGGTGGCCGGGCGGGTGCTGGGCTGGACCGGGCACGGCTCGGCGCTGGTCCTGGCGGCCGGCTGCGCGCTGGTGCCGCTGGCGGTCGGTCGCGCGGCGGGCACGCCGCTGCTGGCCGGCGGCCCGTTGCTGGTGGTGGCACTGACCCTGGTCGCCGGTGCGCTCGCCGCCGGTGGCCGACTCTGGCGCGCGACCACCGCCGGGCTGCTGGTGCCGGTGCTCGCGGTCGCGCTGGTCCGGCCGGTCGGCGAGCTGCGTCCCGGTCTGCTGCTGCTCGCCGCCGGCCTGGTGGTGGCGGCGCTCGCCGGTGCGGTCCGGGCGCTGCCGGCGCCGGTCCGGACCGGCCCGCTCGTGGGCGCGCTCGCCGTGGCCGCCGCGCTGGGCCAGGTCGCGGTCGTGCTCACCGGCCTGGTCGGCGCGGCCAGCGCGAGCGTCGGCTTCCCGGCCTGGCAGGGCGGTCGGGACGTGCCGGCTCCGTCCTGGGGCTGGCAGCTTCCGGTGGCCCTGCTGCTGACCGCCGGGGCGGTCGTGCTGCTGACGCCCCGGGCCGTCCGTCCGCTCGCGGGCGTGGCGGCGGCCGGGCTGGTCGCCCTCGCGGTACCGGCGGTGACGGCGACGCCGTGGCCGCTGGTGCTGGTCGTGGACCTCGCGACGGCCGCCGCGCTGCTGCTGGCGGCGGTGGCCCGGCCGCGCGGGGGACGGGTCGTCGTCCCGGTCACCGCGTCGGCCGGGGCGGTGCTGCTCGGGCACGCGCTGCTGGTCGGCTGCGCCGCCCCGGGCGGTGCCGTCGCCGTGCTCGCCGTCACGGCGGTGCTCGGCGCGGCGCTCGCCGCGCTGGGCCGGCGTGGACAGGGCGCACAGCCGGTCGTCGGTGGCGTCGCGCTGGCCGTGTCGCTGCTCGCCGTACCGGCGGGCGTGGCGGTCGCGCTGCTCGGCCTCGGCGCACCGGCCTGGTGGCAGCTGCGTGGCGCGACCGCCGCCGTCGTGGTGCCGGTCGTCGCCGTCCTCGCCGTCCGTCGCCTGTGGACCGACCTGAGCGGGTACGCCTCGACGGGGCTCGCCGTCGCGCTCGCCGGGGTCGGCCTCGGGCCGCTCGTCGCGCCGGGCGGGGAACCGGTGGCGCCGTACGCAGCGGTGGGGGTGCTGCTGGCGCTCGCCGCCGGGGCCGGCTCCCGGCCGGCGGTCGCGCTGCGCGCAGTGGGTGCCGCGCTCGCCGCTCTGGCGTTGCTGGCCGCGTCCCCGGCGGTACTGACAGTGCTCGTCGACCTGCCGGTGCAACCCTGGTCCGGGGTGCCCGCCACGGCGGCGGCCTCCGCCGGGACCGCCCGCGCCGGGCTGGTGCTGCTGTTCCTGGGCGCCGCCGCCGGAGCGTACGCCGCTATCGATAGCCGCATCGCGTGGTGGCTCGCCGCGCTGCCGTTCGGCGCGGTCGCGCTGCCCGTGCTGGCGGCTGCGGCCGGTGCCCCCTGGCCGGTGGTGCCGGCGGTCGCGTTCGGTGTCGGGCTGGCCGCGCTGCTGGTCGCCGCGCTCACCGGTGCGCGCCCGGTGGTGCTCGTGCCGCTGGGGGCGGTGCTGGCCGTACCCGGGTTCGGTGGCCTGCTCGCCACCCGGGCCGGGACGCTCGCCGCACTCGGGGCTCTGGTGGTGGCCGGTGCCGTGACCGGGGCGGCCGGGCGGCCGGCGCTGGTCCGGATCACGGGGTGGCTGGGTGCCGTCGCGGCGGCCACCGGGTTCGCGGTCACCGCGTCGCTCGCGGCCGGGCTGCCGCTGCGTACCGCGGCGTTCGCCGCCCTGGCCGTCGCGGCGGTGACGCTGCACGCGGCGCCGCTGCTGCGCGTCGGCCGGTCCGGCGGGCCGGAGGCGGCAGCGGCCGGGCCGGGCCGCCCGACCGGCATCCCGGGCGGCGTCGAGCGGGCCGGTGTGTGGGCGCTGGAGGCGGCGGCGCAGGCCGTGGCGCTGCTCGCGCTGCTGCTCGCGCTGCTGCTCACCGGCGGCTCGCTGCGGTACGCGGCGGCGGTCTGCGTGCTGTGGGGCGCGGCCGTCGCGGTCCGGGTGCCGCGCCGGGGCGAGTCGCCGGCCGGCCGTGGCGTGCTGGCGGCGGTGGCCGCGGGCAGCGAGCTGGTCGGCGGCTGGCTGCTGCTCGCCGCGGGCGGAGTGGTCGTGCTGGAGGCGTACACGCTGCCGGCGGCGGTGCTCGCCCTGGGCGCCGGGCTGCTGGCGTTGCGGCGCCGGCCCGGCCTGACCAGCTGGCTGGCGCTCGGCCCGGGACTCGCCGCGGCGTTCCTGCCGAGCCTCGTGTCGGTGCTGGTCTCCGGTGAGCCGCAGCCGTGGCGGCGGCTGGCGCTCGGCGCGGCGGCGCTCGCCGTCGTGCTGGGCGGGGCGGCCCGGCGCTGGCAGGCGCCTGTGGTGCTGGGCGCGGCCACGCTGGCGCCGCTGGCGCTGCACGAGCTGGCCCGGGGCTGGGACCTGCTGCCCCGCTGGATCTTCCTGGGCCTCGGTGGGCTGTTGCTGATCGGGCTGGCGGCCACCTACGAGCGGCGCCGGCGCGACCTGGTCCGGCTGCGCGACGCCGTCGCCCGGCTCGGCTGACTGCCGACCCGCGCCGTCCACAACCGCGACTACGCCCGCGAGGTGGCTCTACCGAACCTGGCTCGCCGAAGGCCGGCTCGACGCACGTGGGTCACGCCGAGTACGGAACCGACCTGGTCGGGGGCGAAGCCGCCGCCCTCGTCGGCACGAGCGCCCGCTGCGGTCTGACGAAGATCGTTTGCGCTGCTCCGGCCCGGAGGGGTAGGGACAGCACCACCTCCGAGCCGGGGGTCTGCGGGATTACCCACGGCGACGATCATCGCCAGAATCGGTGACGGAGAGTCGCGTACGAGAGCGTGGCTCGCGGCATCGGGGGCGACATGACTACTTCCACGTCGACGGAACCCGCGGCACGGCGGGGCAGCGACTACGCGCGGCTGTCCCGCCGGATCGCCGAGGCGGGGCTGTTCGAGCGGCGGCCCGGCCGGTACGCGCTACGGATCGCGCTCACGCTCGGCGCGTTCCTCGCGGGCTGGGTCGCGGTGGCGCTCGTCGGTGACTCGTGGTGGCAGGTGCCGCTGGCGGTGGTGATGGCGGTGGCGACCACGCAGGTGGCGTTCCTAGGCCACGACGCCGGGCACCGGCAGATGTTCCGCCGGCGCGGGCCGAGCGAGGCGGCCGGACTGGTCGCCGGCAACCTCGCGGTCGGGCTCAGCTACGGCTGGTGGGTGGACAAGCACAACCGGCACCACGCCAACCCGAACCACACCGACGAGGACCCGGACGTCGGCGCGGGCGCGCTGGTCTGGACGTACGAGCAGGCGACGGCGACGCGCGGCCTGAGCCGGTGGACGGCCCGCCACCAGGCGTGGCTGTTCTTCCCACTGCTGCTGCTGGAAGGGCTGGCGCTGCACGTGGCGAGCGTGCAGGCGCTCATCGGCCGGGAACCGGACGGCCGGTGGCGGGTGCCGATGCGGCACCGGGCCGTGGAGGCGCTGCTGCTCGCCGCGCACGCCGCCGGCTACCTCGGGCTGCTGTTCGCGGTCATGTCGCCGGGTAGGGCGCTGCTGTTCGTCGCCGTGCACCAGGGGCTGTGGGGCCTCTACATGGGCTGCTCGTTCGCCCCGAACCACAAGGGCATGCCGATGCCCACCGCCGACGACGAGCTGGACTACCTGCGCAAGCAGGTGCTGACCTCGCGCAACGTACGCGGGGGCCGGTTCGTCGACCTGGCGCTGGGCGGGCTCAACTACCAGATCGAGCACCACCTGTTCCCGAACATGCCGCGTGCCAACCTGCGCCGGGCCCGGCCGCTGGTGATGGCGTACTGCGCCGAGCAGGGCGTCCCGTACGCGGAGACCGGGCTGTTCGAGTCGTACCGGCAGGCTCTGGCGCACCTGCACGACGTGGGCCGGCCGCTGCGCGCGGCCTGAGCGCGGCGGGCCGGGCGGGGGAGAGTGGGGCTCCCCGCCCGGTGGTGTGCGCCCCTTTCGGGAGTGCGCCGTGACGCCGCCGACGAGGGTGGCCGGTAGGGTCGTCGCATGGTGGAGGACGCGCCGCGGAGGTGGCGCGCGGCGCGGCGGGCCGACCGGCCCCGGCCGCGTCACGGGACGACATCGTGCGGAGCTGCGGCATGAGATTCGAGATCAGCAAGGTGCTCGACGCCATCGAGGGTCGGGTCTGCACCGATCCGTCGCTGGCCCGGGCCGTGGTCGACCTGGCCGAGGTGATCCGCTGGCAGAACCTGGACGGCGGCCGACCGGCCAGCCTGCTGCGGCTCGGCATGGTCATCGACGCACTGTCCCGGCAGATCGGCGAGGACAGCGTCCCGGTCTACGCGATCGTGCACCGGGCGCTGCTGTCCGACGCCGACCTGACCTCCAACGAGCGGATGGTGGTGCGCCGGTGGGCCGACGACGGCCTGGTGGAGGTGCTCGACCAGCCCGGTGACCGGATGCTGGAGGTGGCCGACCTGCTCGGCCTGCCGGTGCTCACCCGGGCGCGGCTGGACGGGCTCGTCGGGCGGTACCCGTGGGTCGGGCAGGCGGGCCGGGTGCTCGCCCCGGTGCCGGGCGCCGGCGGGCCGGTCTTCATCGCGCACGTCGGCGGCGGCCAGGACCCGGCCACCGGGAGCCGCTCACCCGCGGGCGTCAAGGTGCTCTCCCGGAAGTGGCGCTGTCCCGAGCCGGGCTGCGCGCTGTTCGGCGGCGGTGGGGGCGGTGGAGCCTTCGCCGACCTGGCCGCCGTGGACCGGGTACCGGCCGAGCAGCCGCCGCCCACGCTGCGTACCGGCGCGCCGACCTGCCCCCGGCACGGCGCACGGCTCTCCGATGCCGGCCCGCGCCCGCGTACCGCTGTGCTCGCCGTGCGTATCGGCGGTCTGGTCCGCAAGCGGTTCGTGCTCACCGAGATCGAGCCGGTGGCGATCGGCCGGGCGCCCGACGGCCCGGGCGGGGTGACGCTCGGCCAGTGGCTCAACGACGAGGCCCGGCGCTGGATCAGCCGCAGCCACATCCGGCTGGAGCTGCGGGCGGGCGAGGTGGTGGTCACCGACACCAGCACCAACGGCTCCGGCGTACGCCCCGGCGGCTCGATGGCCGAGCACGAGCGGATCGCGCTGGCGCCGCAGCAGTCCCGGGTGCTAGCCGAGGGCGACCTGATCGAGCTGTACCCGGGCGTGCAGGTCGGCCGCGCCGACGACATGACCAGCGACGCGAAGTACACCCCGAACTCGGTGATGGCCGAGGCGCCGACCATGGCGATGCGGCTGCCGCGTCCCTGACGGGCACGTGCGAAGGCGCCGGGACCGTCGTGGTCCCGGCGCCTTCTCGCGTACGGGCCTCAGCCGGCCAGGACGGCGGCGAGCTGCGCCACCGCGTGGTCGATCTCCTCCTCGGTGATCACCAGCGGCGGGGCGAGCCGGATGGTCGAGCCGTGCGTGTCCTTGGCCAGCACACCCCGCTCCATCAGCCGCTCGCACGCCTGCCGGCCGGTCATCAGCTCCGGGTCGATGTCCAGCCCGGCCCACAGCCCGCGCCCGCGTACCGCCACCAGGCCCTTGCCGACCAGGCCGCGCAGCCCGGCGTGCAGCCGCTCGCCCAGCTCGGCCGAGCGGCGCTGGAACTCGCCGGTGGCGAGCAGCCGGACCACCTCGGTCGCGACCGCGCAGGCCAGCGGGTTGCCACCGAACGTCGAGCCGTGCTGGCCCGGCTGGAGCACACCCAGCACGTCGCGGTTCGCCGCCACCGCCGACACCGGCACGATGCCGCCGCCGAGCGCCTTGCCCAGCAGGTACATGTCCGGCTCGACGCCCTCGTGCTCGCAGGCGAACGTCGCGCCGGTACGCCCCAGACCCGACTGGATCTCGTCGGCGACGAACAGCACGTTGCGCTCGGTGCAGACCCGGCGCACGCCCGGCAGGTAGCCCTCCGGCGGCACCACGACGCCCTGCTCACCCTGGATCGGCTCCAGCAGCACGGCCACCGTGTTCTCGTCGATCGCCTCGGTCAGCGCGTCCAGGTCGCCGTAGGGGACCACTGTGAAACCCGGGGTGTACGGCCCGAAGTCGGCGCGCGCGTCCTCGTCGGTGGAGAAGCTGACGATCGTGGTCGTACGGCCGTGGAAGTTGCCCTCCGCCACCACGATGTTGGCCTGGCCCGGCGTGACGCCCTTGACCTGGTAGCCCCACTTGCGGGCCACCTTGATGCCGGTCTCGACCGCCTCGGCGCCGGTGTTCATCGGCAGCACCAGGTCCTTGCCGCACAGCGCGGCCAGCTCCCGGCAGAAGTCGGCGAACTGGTCGTGGATGAACGCGCGGCTGGTCAGCGTGAGCCGGTCGAGCTGCGCGTGCGCGGCCTCGATCAGCTTCGGGTGCCGGTGGCCGAAGTTCAGCGCCGAGTATCCCGCCAGGCAGTCCAGGTAGCGGCGGCCGTCCACGTCGGTCAGCCAGACGCCCTCGGCCGACGAGATCACCACGGGCAGCGGGTGGTAGTTGTGCGCCGTGTGACGCTCCGCGTCCCGGACCGCGGACGGAGTCCGCAGCATGTCGTCGATGATCACTTGCTCGCCTTTCCCTGACGGAGTCGCAACGTGCAGCACTTCGGTCCGCCGCCGGCCTTGCGCAGCTCCGACAGGTCGATCCCGATGGTCTCGTAGCCCCGGTCGCGCAGCTTCGCGGCCAGGTCGGTGGCCTGCGCGGGCAGCACCACGTGCCGGCCGTCGCTGACCGCGTTCAGGCCCAGCACCTCGGCGTCGGCCATGGTGGCGTGGACCGCGTCCGGGAACAACCGGCGCAGCACCGCCCGGCTGCCGGGGGAGAACGCCTCCGGCAGGTACGCCACCGTGCGCTCGTCCAGCACCGTCAGCGCGGTGTCCAGGTGGTAGAAGCGGGGGTCCACCAGCTGCATGGTCACCACCGGGTAGCCGAACACCTCCTGGAGCTGCGCGTGGGAGGCGTGCGCGGTGCGGAACCCGGTGCCGGCGAGCAGGTGGTCACCGGCCAGCAGGACGTCGCCCTCGCCCTCGTTGACGTGCTTCGGGTCGTACATCTCGAAGCCGGCGCCCTCGAACCAGGCCCGGTACGCGGGCGCCTCGTCGGCGCGCTGCGGGTCGCGGAACTGCACCGCCATGGCCTTGCCGTCGATCACGGTGCCGCCGTTCGCGGCGAAGACCATGTCCGGCAGGCCGGCGACCGGCTCGATCAGGTCGACCTCGTGGCCCAGGTCGAGGTACGTGCGCCGAAGCTGCTCCCACTGCCGGATCGCCAGGTCGGCGTCGACCGGGGCGGTGGGGTCCATCCACGGGTTGATCGCGTAGTCGACGGCGAAGTACGTCGGCCGGCACATCAGAAAGCGCTGGCGGATGGCGTCCATCGTCATGTCGTGCTCCCAGGGTCGGGCGCGCCCGGCCACCGTCGGCCCACGGGCTGGCGCCGTGGTCCAACGTTATGCGGCCCGGGTAGACGACATCCACCGTGAGAAGTTGCGTTGAGCAGCGAATTGTTGCGTTGAATCGGTCAGCACCGGTTGATCGTTGCGCCGACCCCGGACGCACTTCGGGGGCGGCGAACCGCCGCCCCCGAAAGAGGTGTTGCCCGGCCGGTGAACCACCAGAACTGATCGGGCTGACCGGCCCTGCCGGCGATCGGGACAGTGCCCGTCAGAACCAGTTGCCAAACTGTGAGTCGAGCCACTCGCGGAAGCGGCCCACCCAGTCGCCGTCGGTGGTCGGCCAGTCGAACTGGCCGGTCATCGCCACGATGCCGAGCACCACGGCGGCCAGGCCGACAGCGACGCCGATCAGCGCGTCGGTCTTGCCCGCCACGTGCCGGCGACGGGTGGCGACCAGGCCCAGCACCGCCAGCACGGCACCGGCCGCGCCGACGCCGATGCCGTACCCGGCGAGCGTGCCGGAGAGCACGAACAGCGCCCCGACCACCGAGACGATCAGGCCGAGCGTGGCGAGCAGGCTGGCCCGGGGACGCTTCGTGGTGTACGGCTCCGGCCGGTCCACCCGGCCGTCGCGGTCGGAATCCGTACCGTCGGGCCGGTCGTCCGGGTCGAGGTCGGTGCGGTCCGGACGGCCGTCGCGGTCCAGGTCCACGGTGCGCTCGGCGGCGGGCGCCGCGCCGGCGGTCCGGGCGTCGGTCACCGGAGCTGTCCGCGTGTCGGCGTCGACCCGGCGGCCGGTGACCGCGCGTGCCGCGGCGCCCCGGTCCGCCGCCCGTCGCCGGGCCTCCGCGTCCCGCTCGTCGTCGCCCGCCGCGATCCGGGCGTCGGTGGCCGTCGTCGCCGTCCGGCCGTCGGTGGCCGTCGCGCCGAGGTCGTGCGCGTCCCGGCCGGTCGCCGCGTCCCGGGCGCGCTCGTCGTCGGTCGCGGTGGCGGCGCTGCGGTACGTGGTCCGCTCCTCGTCTCGGTCGGTGACCACGGGCGGGCCGGCCGGCTGCTCGGCGGTCCGGTCGCGCTCGTCGACCACGCCGTCGCCGTTGGTATCGGTACTGGTCGCCGGAGAGTTCCGGCGGGACAGGATCTTCACGATGGCACCTCCTGATCCAGGCGCGGAGGCCGCGCATGACATGCGGGGAGTACCCAGGTGTGCCGAAATCGACACCAGCGGCCCGCTCCGCACGCTCCGGCGACCGGCACCGGAGCGTGCGGAGATCGCCGCCGGTCCACCCCCACTGCTTGACCTCGGCGTTGTTCGCCGGCGGCGGGCGTCGCGCTCGTCGCCACGAGCAGGCCGGACGTCAGCCGGCCCGCGACCGGCTCGGTGCCGTCGTTGCGTACCGTCACAGTGGCGACGAAGCCACCGCCCCACCTGCTGTCGATCGTGGCCGTCGCGGAGCGGGACCCGAAGTCGCCGACCGGGCGATCCGCTGACTACGCTTGGCGGTCGTGCCAGAGGGACACACCATCCACCGCCTCGCCGCCCGGCACGCCGAGCTGTTCGCGGGCGACAAGGTGCACGCCGACAGCCCGCAGGGGCGCTTCGCCGAGGGCGCGGCCCGCCTGAGCGGCACCGTCCTGGACGGCACCGAGGCGTACGGCAAGCACCTGCTGCACCACTACGCGGGCGAGCTGACGCTGCACGTCCACCTCGGCCTGTACGGGAAGTTCGCCGACGGGCCCGGGGAGCCCCCGGCACCGGTCGGGCAGGTGCGGCTGCGTCTGCACAGCGACCGGCACTGGCTGGAGCTGCGCGGCCCGACCGCCTGCGAGCTGCTGACCCCGCCCGAGGTGGCGGCGCTTCGCGACCGGCTCGGGCCCGATCCGCTGCGTGCCGACGCCGACCCGGACCGGGCGTACGCGCGGATCCGCCGCAGCCCCACCCCGCTGGCCGCGCTGCTGCTCGACCAGTCGGTGGTGGCCGGCACCGGCCTGATCTTCGTGACCGAGGCGCTGTTCCGGGCCGGTCTGCCGCCGCTGCTGCCGGGACGGGAACTGACGCCGGCCGGCTGGGCCGAACTCTGGGCGGACCTGGTGGCGCTGATGACCCTTGCGGTCGAGCGGGGCCGGATCGACACAGTGCGCGACGCCGACCTGCCGGAGGTGACCGGCCGTGCGCCCCGGGTGGACCGGCACGGCGGCGAGGTGTACGTCTACCGGCGCCCCGGCGCGCCCTGCCACGTCTGCGGCACCCCGGTCAGCCGGGGCGCGCTCGCGGGGCGCAACCTCTACTGGTGCCCCACCTGCCAGGCGGGCTGAGTCACATCTCGTCGAGCAGCCAGCGGGCCGCCTCGACGTTGCCGGGGAAGACCTGGTCGCCGCCGATGCTCCAGGCCACCGTCTGACCGATCGCCCAGCCGCGTACCCGCTCCCGGTCCAGGCCCAGCTCGGCGCTGAGCCGGTCGAGCCGGTGCCGGACCGCCGCCGGGGAGTGACCCAGCTCCGCGCCGCGCACGAGCGGCACCACCGCGAACTCCCGCTCGCCGACCAGCGGCTTCGGATCGATCACCAGCCACGGTTCGCGCCCGGCGGCCAGGATGTTGCCGGCGTGCAGGTCCTGGTTGACGAGCACCTGCTCGCCCTGGCTCGGCGCCAGCTCGGCGAGCAGCCCGAGCGCGGTGTCGAGCAGGCGCCGCTCGTACGGGCGGCCGGCCCGTCGCCAGTTGCCCGGCATCCGCTCCGCCCAGCCGGCCGCCTCCTCGGCCAGCGGCGTGTACGGTTCACCGGCCGGCACCGCGAGCCCTGGTAGCAGGCCGACCGCGACGTCGAGCGCCACGCCGGCCGCCAGCGAGTGCAGCGGTGTGCCGGGGTCGCACCGCTCGACCAGTAGCGCGCGCCGATCGGCGTCGTGCCCGAGCAGCCGGATCGCGCCGCGCCCGTCCCAGTGCGCCAGCGCCGTTGCCTCGTGGACGCTGTCGTCGTCCGGGTACTGAAGCTTCAGCACCGCCCGGGTGCCGTCGGGGAGTGTCGCGGGCAGCGCCAGCGAGGCGAACGCGTACGCGAACGGCGGGCCGACCGTCAACTCCCACCGCGCGGCGCAGTGGGCCAGCCGGCCGGGCAGCTCCGCGAGCCACGCCCGGCCGGCCCCGGTCCGCTCGACCCAGCGCAGCCCGTCAGGAATGTCGCACCCCATCGGAGCATCCTGACCGGTACGGCGACGATCCGCTGTCCCGGGCCGGTCTCGCCGGTCTGCCGTCAGCGCAGCCGGCGGATGTCCCCGTACGCCCGGTAGAAGCCGCCCCGGCCGGACTCGCGGACCTCGGTGACCAGGTAACGCGCGCCCGGCTCGCGGATGCCCTTGGGGAACTGCACCGACCAGTCCCGCCGGTAGCCGTCGGCGAGGACGTGGACGCGCAACCGGCCGCCCTGCTCGACGCACTGCACCAGCACGCCGTCGCGGTCGTCGGTGGTCACCTCGACCGAGGTCCAGGCGGCCGTCTCGGGCATCCGGGCCGGGGCCTTGACGTCGACCACGTCGGGCACGCTGCCCGCCTCGGCCGCCCGGATCGCCGCCTCGCTCGCGTCGACGCAGGCCAGGTAGCCGCTCGTGGTGACCACGTAGAGCCGGTTGTCGTGGTACTGCATCGAGTACGCCGACCCGCAGCCGGTGCCGAGCTTCCACAGCCGGTTGCCGGCCTGGTCGAAGCAGTAGATCGAGGAGGCGCTGTCACCGGCGAACACGTACCGGCCGCCCTCGGCGGTGGCGCAGGAGAAGACCGCGGCGTCGCAGCGGTAGACCTGCTCGGCCCGGCCGTCCTTGCGCAGGCGCACCACCTCGCGGGTGCCGGTGCCGGCGAAGACGGCGTCCCGCTCCTGCCAGCCGAACAGGACCGCGCCGGTGCCGGTGTGCCACAGCTCGCGCCCGGTGCGCCAGTCGTAGCCGGTGACCCCCTGCGAGTGGCCGTGGTAGAGCGCGTCGGCGTCGCAGCGCACCATCCACGCCGACCGGCCCCGGCCCGGCCGGCGCCAGAGGAACTCGTCCTCGTGGTCGATCGCCGAGATGCCGCCGTCGCGGTCGGACACGCCCAGCACGCCGTCGTGGATGTCGAGCCAGTAGATGTCGATCTCGGGCGCGATGGCGTACGCCGCGCGGGGCACCTTGCCGGACAGGTCGTAGACGTTGCCGTCGTCGCAGCCGGCGTAGACCCAGGCGTCGTCGGCGACGATGCACTTCACCCCGTCGGGGAGCCGGACCTGGTTGACCAGCCGGGCGTCGTGGTCGAGCGTGGTGATCACGCCGTGCTCGTTGCCGACCATGCAGTGCCTGTCGTCGACGAAGATGCCGAAGGCGGGCGCGCCCGAGGCGTACCGCCAGAGGACCGGGGCGGTGCGGGCGGTCGAGCGGGTGCTGACGATCTGCCGGCGCGACACCGTCCGCTTCTGGCGTACGCCGGGCACCGCCGGGGCGTACCCCTTGCGGACCTTCTCGCCGATCTTCTTCGCGGCGGCGGCGCGGGCGCGGGCGTTGTCCGGGTAGGTGCTGGTCTTCACCTGGCCCTGGTCGCCGATCCGCCCGTAGCGCACGGTCATCGCGGTGTCGTCGACCACCACCTCGTAGAACTTGTGCGCTCCGCCGTCCACTTCGGACAGTTCGAGGTAGGTCGTCTCCTGGGACATGGGGGTTTACCTCCGAGGGGAAGTGCCGGACCGGCAACGCGCACACGCTAACCCCCGGCACCGACAAACCCGGGTGTCGGTGTTAAGAAGGGGCCCTTCCTCTACCGGAGGCGTTAACAGGGGGCCCTTCCTTACACGGCGGCCAGCGCGTCGACGGCCTTGCGGGCGGCGATCAGCACCGGATCCCACACCGGGGCGTACGGCGGTGCGTAGCCCAGGTCGAGCGCTGTCATCTCGTCCACTGTCATGCCGTTCCACAGCGCCACGGCGAGCGCGTCGATCCGTTTGGCCGCCTCGGACCAGCCGACGATCTGGGCCCCGAGCAACCGCCCGCTGGGCCGCTCGGCGATCAGCTTGACGGTCATCGCCCGTGCTCCCGGGTAGTAGCCGGCCCGGTTCGTCGACTGGGCCAGCACTGTGACGAACTCGAAGCCGGCCTCCCGCGCGTCCCGCTCCCGCAGCCCGGTGCGGCCCACCTCCAGCTCGCAGACCTTGGTGACGGCGGTGCCGATGACGCCGGGGAAGGTGGCGTACCCGCCGCCGATGTTGATGCCCGCGACCCGGCCCTGCTTGTTGGCGTGCGTGCCGAGCGGGATGTGCACCGGCATGCCGCTGACCCGGTGCAGCGACTCCACGCAGTCGCCCGCCGCCCAGACGCCGGGTACGCCCGGCACCCGCATCCGGCGGTCGGTGCGGACCGCCCCGGAGGGACCGATCGGCAGGCCGGCGGCCTCGGCGAGCGCGGTGTTGGGGCGTACGCCGAGACCCAGCACCACGACGTCGGCCGGGATCGGCCCCTCGTTCGTGACCACGGCGGAGATCCGGCCGTCCCGCTCCTCCAGGCCGGTGACCTGGAGGCCGGTGCGGACACCGATGCCGGTCGCGCGCATCGCGTCGGCGACCAGCTCGCCGATGTCCGGGTCCACCGTCGACATCGGCTGGTCGGCCTGCTCCACCAGATGGACCTTGAGCCCGCGCTGCACGAGCGCCTCGGCCATCTCGACGCCGACGTAGCCGCCACCGACCACCACCGCGTGCCGGGGCCGGGGCTCGCGTTCGAGCCAGCCGATCAGGGCCGCCCCGTCGTCGAGCGTCTGCACGCCGAACACGCCCGACACGTCGTCACGCGCCCACTCCGGCTGCACCGGGGACGCGCCGGTGGCGTACACCAGGGTGTCGAAACCGGCGCGGACCTCGCCGCCGCCGTCCAGGTCGCGCGCGATCACCTCGCGGCGGTCCAGGTCGACGGCGGTGACCTCGTGCCGGGTGCGGACCTCGATGCCGAAGTCGTCGCGGAAGGTCTTCGGGTCGCGGGCGATCAACTCGTCCTGCTCCTCGACCAGGCCGCTGACCCAGTAGGGGATGCCGCAGGCCGAGTAGGACGTGAAGTTTCCCCGCTCGAACGCGACGATCTCCAGGTCGGACCGGTCGCGACGGCGCCGCGCCTGCGACGCCGCGGACATGCCGGCGGCGTCGCCACCGATGACGATCATGCGCTCGGCCACGTCGCCCATCCTGTCACGCCGGGCCACGGCCGCGTGGCCGCTCAGCCACGGGTCTGCCGCGCCACGTCCGCGACCACGTCGACGAGGCTGCCGGTACGCGCGAACACCGCCCGCTGCCGTGCCGCGCCGCTGCCGTGCCGGCGCAGCCCGCCCAGCAGATCGGTCACCCGGTCCAGGTCGCCGTGCCGTTCCAGTTCCGGGCGCAGCCGGCCGACCAGGCGGTCCAGCAGCTCCCAGGCCGGGCGCAGCTCACCGTCGGTGAGGTCGACGCCCTCGCCCTCCAGCCCGTCGTGGGCGGCCCGCCAGTGCGCCGCCACCAGCAGGTGGTGATCGGTGTTGACGGGCGGGCGGCCGGCGGCGATGTCGGTGAGCGCGGTGGCGACGAGCGCGCGGACCAGCGCCGCCACCAGCACCGCGTCGTCCACCGACGGGCAGACGTCGCCGATGCGGATCTCCACCGTGGGGTACTTCGCGGACAGCCGGGCGTACCAGTAGAGCATTCCTTCGTCCAGCATCACGCCGCTGGCGATGAGCTGCCGGATCAGCCGCTCGTAGTGCTCGTGCGACTCCAGGAACGGCGTGGGCGCGACCGACGGCCAGCGTTCCCACTCCACCGAGCGCCAGCTCGCGTACCCGGTGTCCTCGCCCCGGGAGAACGGGGAGTTCGCGGTGACCGCGTGCAGGATCGGCAGCCACGGCCGGACGTGGTTGAGCACCCGCACTCCGGTGTCCGGGTCCGGGATGCCCACGTGCACGTGCATGCCGTTGTTGCCGGGACCGGGCACCAGCAGCCGGAACCGCTCGATCATCCGGTCGAAGCGCGGCTTGTCCACCACCGGCGGCACCGGCCCGTCGACCGGCCCGGTGCCGAGCGCGAGCAGCCGTACGCCCGCCCGCTCGGCCGCGTCGGCCAGCTCGGCACGCAGCATCGACAGCGAGTGCCGGATCGACGACAGGTCCAGCCCGGGCGGGCTGCCGATCTCGATCTGGCTGGTCTGGAACTCGCGTTCCACCTGACCGCGCAGCTGGGCCGGCACCTGTTCCATGACCAGGTCGACGGCGGGTACGGCGGTCCCCGTGTGCGGGTCGGCGAGCAGGAACTCCTCCTCGACGCCGACTGTCAGCAGGTCGGTTCCGCCCGACGCGGCGCTCCGCTCCCGCTCCGCCACTGAGCCACTCATCGTCACCACCGTCTCCTCCGGACCGCTCGCGGCACGGTGCCGCGTGGTCGAGGCACTGTTACCCACCGTGTCCGGGCCGGGAAACGCACCGGGCGGCGTGTCGGCGCCGGTTCGCCCGTTCGGGTTCGCCCGGCTCGGCGGCAGGGCGGCGCTGACGGGCCCTGCCGGGGCGTGACACGGCGGGCTAGGGTTGTCGCGTGGCGGGGATGCTGGCGGTGCTGACGGGGGCATGGGCCTACGCCCTCGCCCTGTTCGCCGACCGGCCGGCCGGGCTGATCGCCGGTGCGGCAGTCGTCGCCGCGCTGCTGCTCGCCACCCTGCTCGCGCTGCGGGTCCGCGCGCTGCCCACGCCGCCCGGCACCCGGTTCGCCGCCGCGCTGCGAGCCCGCGCCCGCCGTCGCGGGGTGCCCCGGCAGGTCGACCCGGACGCACCGGGGCGGCCGCGCCCCCGCGCTCCCGGCCTGCACCCCTCGGCCGCGTAGCCACCTTCCTCCGGCCCGCGTCGGCGGGCCAGAAGCTCCCTCCGCACCGGCTTCGCGGCCGATTCCGTCGTCATCCGTCCCGCCGCGCGGCACGTCGCCGCCCGGGACACCCGGAATCGCCACCGAGGGGTCCACCCATGCTCGCCTTCGCACCGTTGCACTCCGCGGCCTCGGCCGCGGCCACAGTCGTCACCTGGCTCGCCGACGTGCTCGCCCCGCTCACCGGCGGTGCCGCGACGGCCGCCGCCATCGTCCTGTTCACAGCCGCCGTCCGGCTGCTGATCTCGCCGCTGACAGTGGCCCAGGTCCGCGGGGAGCGGCGCCGGGCCGCGCTCGCCCCCGAGGTACGCGATCTCCAGCGTCGGTACGCCGACGATCCGGCCCGGCTGCAGAGCGAGCTGTTCGCGCTCTACCGCAACGCCGGGGCCAGCCCGGTGGCGGGCTGTCTGCCGGCGCTGTTGCAGGCACCGTTCTTCCTGGTCATGTACCGCCTGTTCGCCACCGGCGACGGCGCGCCCGAACTGCTGGGGGAGCGGCTGGCCGGCGTACCGCTGGGGTGGCACCTCGGCGACGGGCTGTCCGGCCCGGTGCCGCCGGTGTTCGGGGTGCTGCTGGCCGCGCTGCTCGCGCTGGCCTGGTGGTCGTCGCGCCGGATGCGGCGGGCGGCGGCCGCCACCGGCACCGTGGGCGGCGCGCCGGCCGAGGGTCCGGGCGCGGCGGTGCTCGGGCGGCTGCTGCCGCTGCTGCCGTACGGCACCGCGCTCGTCGCGCTCGTGGTGCCGCTGGCGGCGGTGCTGTATCTGGTCACCACCACGGCGTGGACGGCGCTGGAGCAGGTGGTGCTGCGGCGGCCGCAGCCGGCAGCCATCGACGAGCGTTGACAAGTGCGGGTGGTGAGGCGTACAAATCGCTCTCAGAGAGCGCTCTCCCGGACCCGTCCCCGCAGAGAGGCACCCCGATGAATCCGATCCCGGCGGCTCCGGCCGCCTCCGCCACCGCGCCCCGACCACGCCGCCGCCTCGCCCTGGCCGCGGGCGTGCTCGCCCTCACCACAGCGCTCGCGGGCGTCTCGATGACCGCCCAGGCGGCGGTGCCCCCGCCGCCGTCCGGCTGGAGCCTGGTGTGGAGCGACGACTTCACCGGCGCGGCCGGCACGCTGCCCTCGTCCGCCAACTGGATCATCGACACCGGCACCGGCTACCCGGGCGGACCGGCGAACTGGGGCACCGGCGAGATCCAGACCTACACGTCGAGCACCGCCAACCTGGCCCAGGACGGCTCGGGCAACCTGCGCATCACGCCACTGCGGGACGGCGCCGGCCGCTGGACCTCGGCCCGGATCGAGACGGTGCGGTCGAACTTCAAGGCGCCGGCCGGCGGTGTGCTGGCCCTGGAGGGCCGGATCCAGATGCCGAACGTGACAGGCGCGGCGGCGGCCGGCTACTGGCCGGCGTTCTGGGCGCTCGGCTCGCCGTACCGGGGCAACTACCAGAACTGGCCGGGCATCGGCGAGTTCGACGTGATGGAGAACGTCAACGGGATCAACTCGGTCTGGGGCGTGCTGCACTGCGGCGTCGCGCCCGGCGGCCCGTGCGGGGAGTTCAACGGCATCGGCGCGTCCCGGGCCTGCCCGGGGAGCACCTGCCAGTCGGCGTTCCACACCTACCGGTTCGAGTGGGACGCCTCGATCAGCCCGCAGCAACTGCGCTGGTACGTCGACGGCCAGCTCTTCCACACCGTCGGGCAGAACCAGATCGGTGAGCCGTACTGGAGTCAGATGACCAACCACGCCGGCTACTTCATGCTGCTCAACGTGGCGATGGGCGGCGGCTTCCCGGACGGTGTGGCCGGCTCCGCGACGCCCACCGCGGCCACGGTGCCCGGCCGGCCGATGCTCGTCGACTACGTGGCCGTCTACACCCGGGGCGGCGGGGGCAACCCGTCGCCGACCGCGACCACGCCGCCGCCCGGCGGGGTGCGGGACGCGTACGCGACGATCCAGGCCGAGTCGTTCAACGCGCAGAACGGCGTGCAGGTGGAGACGTGCGCCGAGGGCGGCCAGGACATCGGCTGGCTCGCGAACGGCGACTGGGCCCGGTACGACAACGTCGACTTCGGCTCGACGCCGCCGCGCGACTTCGTGGCCCGGGTCGCCTCCGGCGCGGCGGCCGGGGTGAGCGGGCTGGTGCAGGTCCGGGTGGACAGCCCGACCGCGCCGCCGATCGGCAGTTTCGCGGTCGGCAACACCGGTGGCTGGCAGACCTGGCGCTCGGTGCCCGGCAACGTCAGCGCGGTGACCGGCCGGCACACCGTCTACCTGACGTTCAGTAGCGGCCAGCCGTCGGACTTCGTCAACGTCAACTGGTTCACCTTCCGCCGCTGAACGCGGCCGGGGCGCGGCCCGGACCTCTCTGGGGTTCGGGCCGCACTCGTCACCCGGAGGACGCCGTCAGCGCCCGGTGGTCACCGACTGCCGGGCGCGCCGCCGGCGCACCTTCTTCACCGCCCAGCTCACGATCATGAAACCGAAGACGGCGAAGATCGCGTAGTTGAACCACTGGCTGTACCTGTCGACGTCCTCCCACCGCGACCCGAGGGTGAACCCGGCGCCGACGATCAGGGCGTTCCACACCCCGCTGCCGAGCGTGGTGAGCAGGATGAACTCGCCCAGCGGCATCCGGTTGGCGCCGGCCGGGATCGAGACCAGGCTGCGCACCACCGGCACCACCCGGCCGATCAGCACCGCCCACCGGCCGTGCCGCTCGAACCAGCGGTCGGCCTTCTCCAGATCCTCCAGGTCGACCAGCGGGATGTGGTCCAGCCAGCGCTTCAGCCGCTCCTCGCCGAGGGCCGCACCGAGCCAGTAGAGCACCAGCGCGCCGAGCAGCGAGCCGACTGTCGCGGCGACCACGATGAACACCACGTTGAACCGGCCCTCGGCGGACAGGTAGCCGGCCATCGCCAGCACGATCTCGCTCGGGATCGGCGGGATGATGCTCTCCAGCGCCACCAGCAGCGCCACACCGACCGCGCCGAACGAGTCGATCACGCTCGCCACCCAGCCGGTCAGCCCGGTGAACTGGTTCGGGTCGACGTCCTGGGCCAGGGCCATGGCGGTCCTTCCACGCGAGAGCCGGAGATCCGAAGGTGTTACCCGGACAGGCGGCTGTCACACCTGTGACTCAGCCCTCCGGGTGCAGCGCGGCGTCCACCGGACCCCGCCGCCAGCCGGTGAAGCGGACCAGCAGGCCGCCCCGGCTGGGCGAGCAGCAGTACGGCCCGGCCGAGGCCCGCGCCGCCGGATCGAGCGGGGCGACGCGGACCAGCCGCCACGGCTCGTCCTCGCACCGGGCCCGCACGGTGAGCGCGTCGCCGGCCCGGCTCACCCGGACCGTCACCTCCCGGCCCGACCAGTCCGGCACCGGCGCCACCGACCAGTCGGAGAACTCGTCGGTGACCACTGCGCCCACCTGCGGCGAACCGTCGCTCACCTCGACCCCGGCCTTGGTCCACCGCCGCTCGTCCACCCGGACCAGCACGCCGGCCTGGTCGAACTGGGCCGAGTAGTCGAGCCGGAACGACACCTCCACGGCGCTGTCCACGCCGAACGGCGCGAGCAGCGCCGAGCCGTCGTCGTGCACGAAGCCGTAGCTGGTGCGCCGCCAGAAGTCGCTGCCGCCGCGCGGCTCGACCAGGAGGCCGCCGTCGACCGGCTCGGCCCGCTCCGGCGGGTTCAGCCAGGTGCCGGCGGACCAGTCGTACGCCTCCTCGCTCATCCCGGCACCGTACCGGGTTTGCCGCCGCGCGCGTTCGGACAAGTAGTAGCCGCATGGGTGACAGGTGGTATCAGGAGGCGGTCGTCTACTGCCTCGACGTCGACACGTACGCGGACTCCGACGGCGACGGGGTGGGTGACTTCCAGGGGCTGATCGGCCGGCTGGACTACCTGGCCCGGCTCGGGGTGACCTGCCTGTGGCTGAACCCGATCCACCCCTCGCCCAACGAGGACGACGGGTACGACGCGACCGACTTCTACAACGTCGACCCGCGCCTGGGCACGCTCGGCGACTTCGCCGAACTGCTGCACCAGGCGAGCAACAGGGGCATCCGGGTGATCATCGACCTGGTCGTCAACCACACCTCGGACCAGCACCCGTGGTTCCAGTCCGCCCGGTCCTCGCCCGACTCGCCGTACCGGGACTGGTACGTCTGGGCCGACCACGAGCCGGACGACCGCCACCAGGGCATGGTCTTCCCCGGCGAGCAGCACGAGACGTGGACCTACGACCGGACCGCCAAGGCGTGGTACTACCACCGCTTCTACAAGTTCCAGCCGGACCTGAACATCGAGAACCCGCGGGTCCGAGCGGAGATCAAGAAGATCACCTCGTTCTGGCTCCAGCTCGGCGTCTCCGGTTTCCGGATGGACGCGGTGCCGTTCATCATCGAGCGCACCGAGCCGGGCAACCCGAACTCGCCGAAGGACTTCGACTTCCTCACCGACCTGCGCCAGCACGTGCAGTGGCGGCGCGGCGACGCGGCCTGCTCGCCGAGGCGAACGTCGAGCCGGACGAGCTGCCGGTCTACTTCGGCGACGGCAGCGGCTCGGGCAACCGGATCCACATGCTCTTCGACTTCATGCTCAACGGCCGGCTGATGCTCGCCCTGGCCCGCGAGGACCCGGAGGTGATCATCGAGGCGTTGCGCGACACCCCGAAGCTGCCCACCGGCGGCCAGTGGGCGACGTTCCTGCGCAACCACGACGAGATCGACCTGTCCCGGCTCACCGCCGACCAGCGCAACGACGTGCTGGCGAAGTTCGGGCCGGACGAGGACATGCAGCTCTACGGCCGGGGCATCCGCCGGCGGCTCGCACCCATGCTCGGCAACGACCGCCGGCACATGGAGCTGGCGTACTCGCTCCAGTTCTCGCTGCGCGGCACGCCGGTGCTGCGCTACGGCGAGGAGATCGGCATGGGGGAGGACCTGTCGCTGGACGGGCGCGACGCGATCCGTACGCCGATGCAGTGGTCGTACGCCGACAACGCCGGCTTCTCCACAGCCGAGCCGGAGAAGCTGATCCGCCCGGTGATCGACAAGGGCGAGTACGGCTACCAGAACGTCAACGTCACCGCCCAGCGCAAGGATCCGCGGTCGCTGCTCGGCTGGTTCGAGCGGATGATCCGGACGCTGCGCGAGGCGCCGGAGACCGGCTCGGGCAGCACCACCCACATCGACGTGCCGATGCCGCCGGGCGTGCTCGCGCACCGCGCCGACGGTCGTACCGGGACCATGGTCTTCCTGCACAACCTCGGCACCGAAGACGTCGAGGTCGACCTGAGCACGCTGGCGCCGGAGGCGGACCTGCCGATCGACGTGCTCGGCGACCGCAACTACGAGGACGTGGGCAAGCTCGACCGGCTCAAGCTCGGCGGGTACGGCTACCGGTGGATCCGGCTCCGCCGGGGCCACGAGCGGTAGGGGCGGCGTACCGGCGGGTTAAGCTCCTCCGATCGAGCCACAAGTTACCGGGAGGTAAGCATGTCGGAGGAGCCCCGCGTCGCCATCGTCACCGGAGCCGCGCGCGGCATCGGGGCGGCGACCGCCCGCCGGCTGGCGGCCGACGGCATGGCCGTCGCCGTGGTCGACATCGACGAGTCCGCCACCAAGGAGACGGTGGACGCCATCGGCTCGGCCGGCGGCCGGGCTCTCGGCGTCGGCGCCGACGTGTCCGACCGGACCCAGGTCGAGGCCGCCGTCGAGCGGATCGCCGCCGAACTGGGCGCACCGACAGTGCTCGTCAACAACGCCGGTGTGCTGCGCGACAACCTGCTGTTCAAGATGACCGACGGCGACTGGGACACGGTCATGGGCGTGCACCTGCGCGGGGCGTTCCTGTTCAGCCAGGCCGCGCAGAAGCACATGGTCGAGGCGAAGTGGGGCCGGATCGTCAACCTGTCCAGCACCTCCGCGCTCGGCAACCGGGGCCAGGCGAACTACTCGGCCGCCAAGGCCGGCCTCCAGGGCTTCACCAAGACGCTGGCGATCGAGCTGGGCCCGTTCGGGGTGACAGTCAACGCGGTCGCGCCGGGCTTCATCGTCACCGACATGACCGCGGCGACCGCGGCGCGGATGAAGGTCGACTTCGACGATCTCCAGAAGCACGCCGCCGCCGAGATCCCGGTCCGCCGTCCCGGCCGCCCGGAGGACGTCGCGCACACCATCTCGTTCCTGGCCAGCGAGGGGGCGTCGTTCGTCTCCGGCCAGGTCATCTACGTCGCCGGCGGCCCGAAGGACTGACCGGCCTCACCCGGCGCGGGCCCGCTCAGGCGGGGTCGCGCCGGGTGCGCCAGAGCCAGAACAGGCCGAGCACCGGCAGCACCAGCGGCACGTAGCCGTAGCCGCTGCCGAAACCGGACCAGACCGTCTCGTCCGGGAACAGCTCCTTGTCGGCGATGCTCAGCACGCCCACCCCGAGCACCCCGGCCAGTTCGACCGTGCAGCAGGCGAGCGCGATCCGGCGGCCGGTGTGCCCGCCGCGGGCCAGCCCGACCGCTGCCACGATGTAGATCAACGCGGCGAGCGCGGAGAGCAGGTACGCCACCGGCGCCTCGTCGAACTTCGTGGCGATCTGCAAGCCCGCCCGCGAGGTCGCGGCGATGGCGAAGAGGATGTAGACGGCGATCAGCAGCCGCCCCGGCCCCCGGTTGGTGGCGCGCTGCTCGTGCGCGGTCGTGGTCTCAGCCACCGAGGGCCTCCCAGGTCTGCTGGAGCCGTACCGCCACCACGGGCGTGACCAGGCAGATGGCGCAGACGATGCCCGAGCCCCAGCGGGTCGGCTCCATCCGGGCCAGCACCCAGGCCAGCGGCGGCAGGCAGACGAGCGTCGCCAGGTAGCCGAAGAACGCGCCCGGCTCGCCCGGCCGCTCGCCGCCGCCGAGCGCGACGAGCGCCGTCACGGCGAGCGCGAGCAGCGCCACCTCCAGCACGGCGAGGCCGGCGAACTGGATCCGGTCCGGCGGCCGGTGGCGTACCGCCGCCACCACGGCCCAGACGGCGACGGCCAGCGAGATCACGATCGCGACCGTGGCGAGCGGTCCGTCCACCGGAGAGGCGGCCGCCGCGCTGGTCGTCGACACGGTGTCGTTCACCGGCACAGCCTACTAACCGGTGTAGTAGCGGCTCGCCCGCCGGGTCGGGGCGCGCCGGACGGGCCGGGGGACTAGCGTGGATCACGGTCCCGGCGTACGCCGGTGACGGACGTCGACGGCAGGGGGTCGGGGTGCGGTTCGGTTTGTTCGGCACGGGTTACTGGGCGGCGGAGACGCACGCCGCGGCCATCGAGGCGCACCCGCGGGCCCGGCTCGCCGGCGTCTGGGGGCGCAACCCGGCGAAGGCGGAGGAACTGGCCACCCGGCACGGCGTACCGGCCTTCACCGACGTCGACGCTCTCATCGACGCCTGCGACGCGGTCGCCGTGGCGCTCCCGCCGGACGTGCAGGCCGACATCGCCGTGCGGGCCGCCACCGCCGGGCGGCACCTGCTGCTGGACAAGCCGCTGGCGCTCGACCTCGCCGACGCCGACCGGGTGGTCGACGCGGCGCAGGCGTCCGGGGTGGCCTCGGTGGTCTTCTTCACCCAGCGCTTCCACCCGAACGTCACCGGTTTCCTCGCCTCGACCGCGGCGGCCGGCGGCTGGCAGCACGCCCGCGCCACCATGTTCGCGTCGATCTTCCAGCCCGGGAACCCGTACGGCGACTCGACCTGGCGGCGGGAGCACGGCGCGCTCTGGGACATCGGCCCGCACGCGTTGTCGCTGATCCTGCCGGTGCTCGGCCGGGTCACCCGGGTCGCCGCGATGGACGGCCCGAGCGGCCTGGTGCACCTGCTGCTCACCCACGACGGCGGCGCGACCAGTTCGCTCTCGCTCACCCTGGACGCGCCGTCCGAGGCGGTCACCCGGGATTTCGTCTTCTTCGGCGAGAACGGCACCGAGACCGTCCCGCCCGGCGACGGCAGCGCGCTCCAGGCGTTCGGCGCCGCGCTCGACCAGCTGCTGGAGGAGGTCGACTCGGGCACCCGCGACCACCGCTGCGACGTGCGGTTCGGCCGCGAGGTGGTGGCGGTGCTGGACGCCGCGCAGACCGCCCGCGCCCAGGGCCGCACGGTCGACCTGTAAGGAAGGGCCCCTTCTTAACGCCTCCGGTAGAGGAGGGGCCCCCGCTTAACACCCGCCGGTCAGGCGTCGGCCAGCATGACCAGCGCCTCGCCCAGCTCGGTGGCGGTGTGGAACTCCTCGGCCGGGAGGGACCGCAGCGCCTGCAGCGCCTCGGTGCCGGCACCGTTCTCCTGGCCCCAGCGGACCAGATCCTCCCGCGAGACCGGGTAGTCGAGCCCGGCCAGGAACTCCCGCAACTGCGCACCGGTGACGGTCATGCCGCCCGGCTACCCACTGAGCCCGGCGCCATGCCGCCGCCGGGTCCGGACCGCGTCCGCCGTACGCCCGCCGCCGCGTACGCCCGCCGCGCCCGCCGCGTGCGCCCGCCGTTGTGCGCCGCCGTTGTGCGCCCGCCGCCGGACCCGGCGGCGGCGGTTTGCCCCGACGGGCCCCGGGTAGCCGCTGACATGCTGGTACAGCGGCTCGGCGCGCCGAGCGACTTCGACCCCTTGCTGGACCGCGTACGGGACGCCCGGGTGGTGATGATCGGCGAGGCGACGCACGGCAGCTACGACTACTACCGGCTGCGGGAGCAGTTGACCCGGCGGCTCATCGCCGAACAGGGGTTCGACTTCGTGGCGGTGGAGGGGGACTGGCCGGACTGCGACCGGGTGCACCGATCGGTGGTGGGCGCCCCGGACGGGCCGGCCGACCCGCTCGCCGCGCTGGAACGGTTCGAACGCTGGCCCACCTGGATGTGGGCGAACGCCGAGGTGGCCCGCTTCTGCCGCTGGCTGCGGGCGTGGAACCTGGAACGCCCCGAGGGGGAGCGGGCCGGCTTCCACGGGCTGGACGTGTATTCCCTCTGGGAGTCGATGCAGGCCATCTTCGACTACCTCGGTGAGGAGGATCCGGCCTCGCTGGAGGCGGCCCAGGAGGCGTACCGCTGCTTCGAGCCGTACGGCAAGCGGGCCGAGGAGTACGGAACGGCCAGCCGGTTCGTCTCCGCCCGGTGCGAGGAGGAGGTGGTCCGGCTGCTGGCGCGTACCCGGGAACAGGCCGCCGCGGACGGCCCGGACCGCTTCTCGGCCTGGCAGAACGCGGAGGTGGTGGCCGGCGCGGAGCGGTACTACCGGGCCATGGTCGGCGGCGGCCCCGAGTCGTGGAACGTCCGCGACGTCCACATGGCCGACACGCTCGACCGGCTGCTCGACCGGTACGGGCCGGGCTCGCGGGGCATCGTGTGGGCGCACAACACGCACGTCGGCGATGCCCGGGCCACCGACATGGCGGCGGACGGCATGGTCAACATCGGGCAGCTCGGCCGGGAACGGCACGGCCGGGACGCGGTGGCGCTGATCGGCTTCGGGAGCTGGCGCGGCAGCGTGGTGGCCGCGCCGCGCTGGGGCTCACCGGCCGAGACGATGGTGGTGCCGCCGGCCCGGGAGGGCTCGGTGGAGCATCGGCTGCACGAGCTGATGCCGGACCGGGCGGTGCTGGTCTTCGGCGGCGACGACCAGCCGGAGTGGGTGACCGGCGAGGCGGACCACCGGGCCATCGGGGTGGTGTACGACCCGAGCTTCGAGTCCTGGGGCAACTACGTGCCGACCCGGCTGGGTGAGCGCTACGACGCGTTCATCTGGTGCGACGAGGCCACGGCGCTGCATCCGCTGCCGACGTGCGTCACGCCCGGTGAGATGGAGACGTATCCGGCGGGTGTGTGACGGGTGGGGCCCGGCTGGGCCCCACCCGTGCGGATCACACGTTCGCGTGCTGCTTCTCGGCGAGGTGGGCGCGCAGGCCCTCACCCTCGACGTCCACGTTGGGCAGGATCTTGTTCAGCCAGCGCGGCAGCCACCAGGCGGCGTTGTTCAGCAGCGACATCACCGCCGGCACGATCGTCATCCGGACCACGAACGCGTCGATGGCGACACCGATCGCGAGCGCGAAGCCCATCGACTTGATGATCGGGTCCTCCAGGAAGACGAAGCCGCCGAACACCGAGATCATGATGAGTGCGGCGGCGGTGACCACCCGGGCGCCGTGCCCCATGCCGTTGATGGTGGCCTGCTGGGCGGTGTCGCCGTGCACGAAGTCCTCGCGCATCCGGGAGACCAGGAAGACCTCGTAGTCCATGGCCAGGCCGAACAGGATGCCGATGAGCAGGATCGGCAGGAAGCTGACCAGCGGGGCCGGGGTGTCCAGGCCGACCAGGTCGGCCAGGTGGCCCTGCTGGAACACCGCCACGGTGATGCCGAACGTGGCCGCCACGGTGAGCAGGAAGCCCAGCGCCGCCTTGACCGGCACCAGGATCGACCGGAACACCAGCATCAGCAGCAGGATCGACAGGCCCACCACCAGTAGCAGGTAGACCGGCAGCGCGTCGGAGAGCTTCTCCGACACGTCGATGCCGACCGCGGTGACGCCGGTGAGCAGCACGTCGGCGTTCTGGATGCCCGACACCTGCTTGCGGATGTCGTGCACGACCGTCTCGGTGGCCTCCTCGGTCGGCCCGGTCTTCGGGATCACCCCGATCAGCGCGGTGCGCCCCGACGGGTCGACCTGCGGCGGGGCCACGGCCAGCACCCCGTCGGTCTTCTGGACCAGCGCCGTCACCTGCGGGATGGCGGCCTGGGTGGCCTGCGGCGAGTCGGCGGTCACCACGACCGCGAGCCGGCCGGTGAAGCCGGGGCCGAAGCCCTCACGGATCAGGTCGCTGCTGACCCGGGCCGGGGTGCCCTCGGCGGCGGCGGAGGCGTCCGGCAGCGCCAGGCGCATGTCCTGCGCCGGGATCGCGAGCAGGCCGAGGCCGAGCAGCCCGACCAGGATCACCGGGATGCGCAGTTTGGTCACCCACCGGGCCCAGCGGAAGCCGAAGCCGGAGCGGTCCTCCGAGCCGGTGGTCGGGTCCTCGACCGCCTTGCGGTCGCGCAGCTTGCGCGGCAGCACCTTGTGTCCGGCGAAGCCGAGCAGCGCCGGGGCCAGCGTGATCGCCACCAGCACGGCCACTGTGACGGTGCCGGCGGCGGCCAGGCCCATCACGGTGAGGAACGGGATGCCCACCACGGCAAGGCCAGCGAGCGCCACCACGACCGTCGCGCCGGCGAAGACCACGGCCGAGCCGGCGGTGCCGACCGCACGGCCGACCGCCTCCTCCGGCGAGAGCCCGTCGAGCAGGTTCTGCCGGTGCCGGGAGGTGATGAACAGCGAGTAGTCGATGCCGACCGCGAGGCCGAGCATCAGCGCCAGGATCGGCGCGGTGCTGGTCAGCTCGACCGCGCCGCTGAGCGCGAACAGACCGGCCATGCCGACGCCGACGCCGATGAGCGCGTTCAGCATGGTCATCCCGGCCGCCACGAGCGAGCCGAACGTGATCACCAGGACGATCGCCGCGACCAGCACGCCGATCGCCTCGGTCGAGCCGACCTCCGGCTCACCGTTGAGCACCTCGCCGCCGGAGGCGATCTGCCAGCCCTGCGCCTCGGCCTGCGCGCCGACCTTCTCGTACGCGTCGCGCTGCTCGTCGGTCACCTCGTCAGCGCCGCCGGCGAACTGCACCTGGATCAGCGCGTACCGGCCGTCCGGGGTGAGCGCCTGCGCCTGGTACGGGTCGACCGCGCCGACCACGCCGGGGAGCGTGGCCGCCTCCTGCGTGACCTGCTTGACCACCGCCTGTCCGGCGGGTGAGGTCAGCGCGCCGTCCTGCGGCGCCTTGATCGCGATCGTGCCGGTGGCGCCGCTGGCCGCCGGGAAGCGGTCGGCGAGCAGGTCGATCGCCTTCTGCGACTCGGTGCCCGGCATGGTGAAGTTGCTCGCCGTCGGGCCCTTCAGCGTGGCCGCGGCCAGGCCGAGTCCGACGAGTACGACGAGCCAGACGACGGCGACGAGTCGCCGCCGGCGCAGGGATGCCCGGCCGAGCCGGTACAGCAGGGTCGCCATGGACCTTCCTTGTCCTCGCAGAAACGGATCAGGTGGTGACTTCGAGCGCGCGGTACGCCACGGCGAGCAGCGCGGGTCGCAGCTGTTCGTCAGGGATGTCCAGGAACTCGCCGCAGGTCTCGGCGATGCCGGCGAGCACGACGAGCGCCGCGACGCGTGCCTCCGGACGGTCGGAGAAGCCGGAGAAGGCGGCGACGAGTCGTTCGGAGATCTGCTGGATGTGGGCGAACGCGGGCTGCTGGAGCAGGTCGGGGAACTCGCCCCGGAGCAGCGCGATCTCCCGGCGGAAGCGGACCGCCAGGTCGACGAAGCCGTCCGCGGCGACGCGTTGGGCCTCGGCGCCGGTGTGCGCGGCGATGCGGAGGTCCAGCTCCTCCAGCATCGTGATGGCCGGGGCCATCAGCTCGCAGAGCAGGGCGTCCTTGCTGGCGAAGTGGTAGAGCACCGTCGCCTTGGAGCAGCCGACATCGCGGGCGATGTCCTGCAGCGAGGTGCCCTTGTACCCGGTGACGGCGAACCGGCGAGCGGCCGCGGCCAGCAGCTCGTCGTGGGTGGCGGTGGTCGGTCGCGCCATGTCCTCCAGCATGCCTGACCGATCGGTCAGGTGCTGACCGATCGGTCAGATCCGCCGCGTGGCGTTCGCCACAACAGCCGGTTTCCGCAGGTCAGGCCGGCGGGCCGCCGTGCCTGCGGTCGTACTCGGCCCGGGCCGCGCTGATCGCCTCGCGGTGCCGCTCGGCCCAACTCGTCAGCGCCACCAGCGACTCGTACAGCTCCCGGGCCATCGGCGTGGCCGCGTACTCCACCTTCGGCGGCACCGTGGAATGCACGTGCCGGTCCAGCAGCCCGTCCCGCTCCAGGTTGCGCAGCGTCAGCGTGAGCATCCGCCGGCTGATCCCCTCCACCCGGCGTTCCAGCTCGGTGAAGCGGACCGGGCCGGCCGAGGCGGCGATCAGGATGCCGATGGCCCACTTGCCGCCGACCCGGTCCAGCGCCTCCCGCACGGTGCAGGCGCTCGCCTGCTCCGCCGCGTCCGGTCCGCACCGCTCCGACTCCGCCTCACCCACGCCCCGATCGTCGCAGGTGCCGGCCGGTGCGGCGCGCCGGGCGCCGTGTCGGGGTTGCCGAGCCGGGCCCGGCCCGGGATGGTGGTCCGATGGGCGCCGCCGACGAGACCCGGGCCGGAGTGCCGCTGACCAACCTCGACCAGCCGCTGTTCGACGGCGCCGGGGCGACCAAACGCGACCTGGTCGACTACCTCGACGCGACGGGCGACCGGATCCTGCCGGAACTGCGGGACCGGCCGCTGTCGGTGCTGCGGGTACGGCCCGGCCAGGAGCCGTTCATGCAGAAGAACCTGCCGAAGTACACGCCCGACTGGGTCCGCCGCACCGACGTGTGGGCGGAGGCGTCGCACCGGCGGATCTCGTACGCGCTCTGCGACGACCGGCGGACGCTGCTCTGGTTCGCCAACCAGCGGGCGGTGGAGTACCACCCGACGCTGGCCCGCGCCGGTGCCCCCGAGCACCCGTCCCACCTGGTGCTCGACCTGGACCCGCCGGAGGGGGACGCGTTCGGCGCCGTGGTGCGGGTCGCGCTGCTGGTGCGGCAGGCGCTCACCGACGCCGGGCTCGCCGGCGCGGTGAAGACGAGCGGCGCCAAGGGGCTGCACGTGGTCGTACCGGTGGATCCGGCCACCACGGCGGAGGAGGCCGCCGCCGCGACCCGGGCGCTCGCCGCCCGTACCGAACGGCTCGACCCGGCGGCCGCGACCACCGCGTTCATCGTCGCCGACCGCGGCGGCCGCGTCTTCGTCGACTCCACGCGGGCGTACGGCGCGACGGTGGTGGCCGCCTACAGCCCGCGGATCCGGCCCGGCACCCCGGTGTCGTACCCGGTGGGCTGGACCGGCCTGGAGAGCGCGAGCCCGGCCGACTTCACCGTGCGGACCGTGCCGGGCCTGCTGGGTGACCGGGATCCCTGGGCGGAGGCGCTGCCCGCGCCGCAGCGCCTGCCGGCGGACCTGGTCGAGCAGGGGCGGACCATCCCGGTGGCCCGGGTGCAGGCGATGCACGAGGGCAAGCGCCGCGCGAAGGCCCGCCGCGAGGCCGAGTGACGCCGGTCCGCGTCAGCGGCGCCTGGTCGCCGTCGCCGGTGGCCGCTTGCCCCAGGTGAACGCGATGAGCACCACGGCCAGCGCCCAGGTGACGATCATCGTCCAGATCGGGCGGGTCTCGGTGGCCGCGCCGACGAACCCGCCGATCGCGTAGCTGACCAGGCACAGCAGGCCGGTCGCGGCGAGCCGGAGGGCCGCGCTGCGGCCCTCCGGCTCGAACACCCAGTCGGCGATGCCCTTCGTGGTGCGCAGCACGGTGCCGGTCTGGTACGACGTGGCGGTCTGCACGCCGAACGTGCGGACGACGAGCCCGCCGAGGATGCCGACCGGGAACGCCAGCAGCGCGGTCAGGATCGTGCGCTCGGTCAGCGAGTCGCGCCCCGAGTCGAGGGACCGGTCCACCAGCCCCCAGAGGACGAGCAGCGCCAGCATGGCGAGCAGTTCCATGCCCGGCGGGGTGAGCGGGCCGGCCGGGCGCACGCGGCGGATCCCGGCGCCGAGCAGGCCGCCCAGGCCGAACGCGACAAGTGACGCCAGCGCGGACGGCCATGCCGGCAGGTGATCGGCGGCACCCATTCCGACGAACACCACGTTGCCGGTCTGGATACCCACGAACACCTTGTACTTGAGGAACGAGAAGGCGTCCACCACACCGGCGAGGCCGGTGGAGAGCGCAAGTGCCAGAAACGGTATGTGGAAGTCGTGTTCCCCCACCCGCCAGCGATTCTCCGCGTTATTGGACATCGCCCTCCCTACCCCTGGACCGGGCTGGTGAAACGGTTGCGACGCGAGCTGAGCGGATGCGCCGGGAAAGCCGTTTCCAGAGGCTCCTGTCGCTTTCCGATGAATGGCGCGATCGCGTTATTCACCAACGGCGCCCGGTTCGGCAGCATCGCAATTGCGTCTCGACGCCGAGACTCGAAGCCGAAGGAGGCCGAGCGCATGTTCGTGCTCCCCGTCGCCAGAATCCGCGCCACGTTCTATTCGATCGCGGCGCTGACCGTCGCCGGAGTCGCCACGGATGCCCCGGTCTGGAGCATCGCGGCGTCGCTGTTCCTCTGTGTCGCGATTCCGCTCGCGGTGGCCTTTCAGAGCCCGGAACACCTGCGGGCGATGTTCGTCCCGTCCCGGGCCGCCGAATCGGCGGCCCACACCCGGAAGGAAATCCGTCATGCCCCGATCCACTGACCGTGCCGGAATGGGATCGCCCAAGGACCACCAGATGGTCGGCACGGTCCCGCGGAATCCGGCGATCGACCAGTCACACCCCGACCTGGTGCATCCGCCGTCGACCGACAACGGGCTCATGCCGAACCTGGTGTTCCCGTTCTCGCTGGCGCACACCCGGCAGGAGAGCGGCGGCTGGACCCGGGAGGTCACCAACCGTCTCCTGCCGATCGCCCACGACCTGGCGATCGTGGACATGAAGCTCAACCCCGGCGCGTACCGGGAGCTGCACTGGCACATCCAGTCCGAGTGGGCCTTCGTCCTCACCGGCAGCTGCCGGATCGCCGCCGTGGACCAGGAGGGCCGCAACTTCCTGGAGGACGTCAAGGCCGGCGACCTCTGGTACTTCCCGGCCGGCATCCCGCACCACATCCAGGCGCACGACGAGGGCGTGGAGTTCCTGCTCGTCTTCGACGACGGCTGCTACTCCGAGGACGCCACGTTCCAGCTCACGGACTTCTTCTCGCACGTGCCGAAGGAGGTCATCGCCAAGAACTTCGGCTGGACGATGCAGCAGATGGCCAACTTCCCGCCCGAGTCCGAGCGCTACATCTTCCCGGGGCAGAGCCCGCCGCCGCTGGCCGAGGACCGCGTCTTCAGCCCCACCGGCGACGTGCCCCGGACGTTCAAGCACAGCCTGCTCGCCCAGACGCCGGAGAAGTTCGAGGGCGGCAGCGTACGCATCGCCGATTCGAGCAACTTCGCCGCGGCGATCACCACCACAGTCGCCATGGTGGAGATCGAACCCGGCGCGATGCGGGAACTGCACTGGCACCCGAACGGCGCGGAGATGCAGTACGTGATCTCGGGCAAGGGACGCATGGGCGTCTTCGCCAACCACGGCACCGCGCGCACCTTCAACATGGAGACCGGCGACGTCGGCTACGTGCCGATCTCGATGGGCCACTACATCGAGAACATCGGTGACAAGCCCTTCGTCTACCTGGAGCTGTTCCGGACCGCGAAGTTCGAGGACGTGTCGCTCGCCCAGTGGCTGGCGAACATCCCGCCGGAGGTGGTCGCGGACACGATCAACGTGCCACGCGAGCTGATCGAGGCGCTTCCGAAGACGAAGAGCCCGCTGCAACGGCACTGAGAACGCGGTGCGGAGCGCGGACGCCGCGACCCTGTGGTGTCCGCGCTCCGCGTTCCTCATGCGCCGTCCCGCGACTCCCAGACCAGCGCCAGCTCCACCCGGTTGTGGACGCCGAGCTTCGCGTAGATCGAGCGCAGGTGGGTGTCGACGGTGTGGAACGAGACGAACAGGTCCCGGGCCGCCTCCTGCTTCGTCATGCCGACCGCGAGCAGTTCGGCCACCCGTACCTCGGCGGGGGTCAGCGTGGCCACGGCCGGGCGGCAGGCGTCGCCGGCCGTGCCGTCGGGCTCCCGCGTCCCGTCCCCGGCGACGGCGGCGCCCATCCGGGTGTACATCGCGGCGCACTCGTCGAGCAGGCCGGGCGCCTCCGCCGGCGGCAGCCCGGGCGACCGCGCCAGGTCGTGCAGCGCGTCGGCCAGGGCCGGCCGGGCGGAGGTGGTGCGGAGCAGCCGTACCGCCGCGCGCAGCGCCGCCGGATCACCGGTCAGCAGCCCGTCGACCTGGTGCGCCACCCCGCGCCAGAGCGCGTTGTTCGCCATCCCGGCGGCCCGCTTCAGGTGGTCGGCGAGGGCCTCGGCCCGCTGCCGGTCACCCAGCGCCAGCGCCGCGCGGACCAGCCGCGGGCCGTGGTGCGGCACCAGCAGCAGGGGAGCCATCGAGCGGTCCGGCATGGTGAACGCGGCCCCCAGGAGCGCGGCGTGCCGGGCCGGTTCCGGGTCGCCCGCGGCGGCGCACCCCAGCCGGAACCACTGCATGTCGTCGGGCCAGCCCACAGTGGGGCGTTCGTCCGCCAGCAGCTTCCGGGCCGCGGCCGTCTCACCCCGGCGCAGCAGCACCTCCACGACCGTGGCGAGCAGGTCCACCCGGGCCTGCGCCGGCAGGGCACCACCGCGTTCGGCCAACGCGAGGCGGGCCCGCGCCTCGGCCTCGGCCAGCTCGCCGGTGGTCAGCCGCAGGACGCAGCCCAGCGCGGTCACCAGCGGCTGGGCCACCGCGCCCAGCGTGTCGATCTCCCGGGCGACGCCGTCGAGCGCGGTCGCCGCGTCGACGTACCGGCCGAGCGCGATCTGGTTCGCCACCCGGTCGACGCGCAGGAAGATCGCCTGCGTACGGGCGGCCGGTTCGCCCGCGTCCACCTCCCGCAGGATCCGCGCGGCGCGGGGCAGGTCGCCGGTGGCGGTGGCCCGGTACGCGTTCGCCAGCGCCAGCCGGATACCGCCGCCGGGGGAGGGGCTGCGCTCGTGCGCCCGCTCCGCCGCCACCACCAGCTCGGCGGCGTCGGGATGCCCGAACCGGGCCGCCTGCGACGCCAGCATGGTGAGCGTCCAGCTCCGCCCGGCGGCGTCCAGCTCCTGGTCGAGCGCCCGCCCGAGGTACGTCAGGGACAGCGAGGGGCGCTGCGTCGCGTAGTAGGCCCCGAGCCGTCCGAGCAGCATCGCCCGCTGACGTGGCCCGTACCTGTCGGCGGCGACCTCCCGGTGCAGCATGCGCAGCGTCTCGTCCACCCGGCCGGCCAGGTAGAGGTTGTCGGCGACGTCGACCAGCCAGGCCAGGCGCTCGTCGGCCGGGCCGGGTGCCGGAGCGGCCAGCAGCAGGTCCGCGGCGAGGCTGGGTCCGACCGCCGGGTCGGCCGCCAGCCGCGTGGCGAGCGCCCGGGCGGACCGGCTCACCGCCGGCAGGACCCGCAGGAGCTGCCGGGCGGCCTGGGCCGGGCGCCCGGCGGCGGCGAGCACCTCGGCGGCCGTCTCGCGCAGCGCCTGGCGCACCGAGGCCGGCGTGTCCCGCAGGACGTCGTCGCGCAGCGCGATCGAGGCCAGCCGCAGCCCGGCCGCGGCGTCGACGAGGAACCCGCGTGCGATCAGCTCCTCCACCGTCGCGTCGATCGGCTCGTCCGGCGTGCCCCCGGTGCGTTCGGCCACCGCTTCGAGGAACCACAGGCCGCAGGGGGCGTCCGCGACGGCGACACCGCGCAGGACCCACCGCTGCGCGGTGGTGAGCGACGAGGGTACGCCGGTGTGCATCTTGGGGCGGTTGGTCAACGGCGTCTCGGGCAACTGGCTCGCCTTCGCAGGTGCTGGGGTTCTACCCGTTCACCGCGAGGTTAGCCAGCTCGTGACCTGCCCATCCGCGAATCGGGGACAAAGGTGAGGGTGGCTCCGGACCGCTGGTGCGGGCCGCTAGATCACGCGGCGCCGGACCCGCCACACCACCACACCGACCAGGATCGCCGCGACGATGACGAACAGGGCCGCCTCGACGAGCTGGAACGTCCAGAACCGGTCGGCCGGGTGGTAGACCCCGAACTGCTGGATGCCCCGCGCGTGCAGGAACTGGTTGAGGTTGGTGCCGGCCCGGTCGGCGGCGTCCTTCAGCTCGTAGTACTCGGCCCCGCTCAGCCGGCGCCCGGTGGCGTCCGCGTAGCCGCGTTCGATCACCCAGTCGGCGACGCCGGGCACGGTCCGGTGCCCCGCCCGGTCCGGCGAGCCGCCGGCGGGGACCGGCTCCATGGTGGTGAGCGGCGTGGCGTACGCGGGACGGGCCAACAGCCCCACCGACATCCGGGCGGCGAGGAACGCCCCGAACGCGACGCCGAACGCGGGCAGGCTGCGCCGCAGGATCGCCCCCGCGGCGGTGGCGACGCCGAACGCGAACAGCGCGTACGCCACCGGAACAAGTCCCTCCAGGTCGAATGCGTCGTACTGGAACCGCCCCTCCCACGCGTCGAACGGCTGACGGAACCAGGTGAGCACCGCGGTGAACACCCCGGTGAGCGCGACGGTGACGCCGGCCAGTGCCGCGAGCTTGGCCGCCAGCCAGCGCATCCGCGGCACGGCCTGCGTCCAGGCGAGCTGCCAGGTGCCGTCCTCCAGCTCGCGCGCCAGCAGCGGCGCGCCGAGGAACGCGCCGACTACCACGGGGACCAGGTAGAAGGCCGCCAGGAGGTTCTCGACGTACCCGTACTCCTCGTCGAGCCGGCGGAAGGCGGCCGCGCAGGCCCCGTCGACGCCGGCCTGTCCCGCGCACCGGGCGGGACCGCCGGGGAACAGGTCGTGGGCCTGCGTCCCGAGCACGAGCAGGGCGACGCCGAACACGCCGACGAACAGACCCAGGACGCAGACCTCGGTCCGGTGCTGGCGCCAGATCAGCCAGGTCACGCCGCCACCCCCGACGTGACAGCGGCGTCCGGCTCGGAGGCCCGGCGCAGGTACGCCAGCACCAGGTCCCCAAGCGCGACCGGCTGGGCCTGCCATCCGGGCGCGGCCGGGAGCCCGCCGTCGCGTACGAGCAGGGTCGTGTGCCTGTCGCTGTGGACGGCCTCCACGACGGCGCCGGCCCGGTCGAGGTCGTTGGCCGTGCGCGGGCCGACGAGCAGCCGGTGCTCGGCGAGGAGGGTGTCGATGTCACCGGTGAGCGTGACCCGGCCCTGGTTGAGCACGACCAGGTGGTCGCAGACGCGCTCCAGCTCGTGCACGACGTGGGAGGAGAACAGGACGGTCACCCCGCCCTCGGCCACCGCGCCCATGAGGACCTGCAGGAACTCGTGCCGGGCCAGCGGGTCGAGGCTGGCCACCGGCTCGTCGAGGACGAGCAGGTCCGGCCGCTTCGCCAGGGCCAGCGCCAACGCGACCTGGGCCTGCTGACCGCCGGAGAGCGTGCCGGCCCTGCGATCGAGCGGGATGCCCAGCCTCGCCAGCCGGCGCTCGGCCAGCCCCTGGTCGAACCGCAGGTTGCAGGCCCGGCCGAAGCGGAGCATCTCGGCGACTGTGAAGCGCTTGTACAGCGGGTGGTCCTGGGCCAGGAACCCGACCCGGGACAGCGTCTGCGGGGTGCTGGCCGTGACGTCCTGGCCGAGGACCTCCACCGTGCCGGTGCTCGGTGCCAGCAGCCCGACGACCAGGCGCAGCAGCGTGGTCTTGCCCGCGCCGTTCGGCCCGACCAGGGCGATCACGCCGCCCGCCGGCAGGGCCAGGGTGCAGTCACGCAGCGCCCAGCCCTTCCGGTACCGCTTGCCCACCCCGTCGGTGCGCAGCGCGAACCCGTTCGCTGTCACGCCACGTCCTCGTTCCTCGTCTGCTGGTGGACGGAGGTGAAGAGCGCGTCGACCGCCTGTTCGTCGAGGCCGGCCGTGTAGGCGCGGCGCAGCCAAGTCTCCAGGCCGCGGCGCAGCGACGTGTACGTCGACGCCGACATCGCGGCCGACTGCTGTTCGTTGACGAACGTGCCCTGGCCGGGCCGGCCGGTGACCAGGTTCTCCTGCTCCATCTGCCGGTACGCCTTGGCGACGGTGTTCGGGTTGATCGCCAGGTCCTCGACCACCTCGCGGATGAGCGGGAGGCGGTCACCGGGTTCGAGGAAGCCCAGCAGCACCGCCTGGCGCACCTGCTGGACGAGTTGCAGGTACGGCGGCACGCCGGAGTGGGTGTCGAGCCGGAAGACGAACACGGTGCTCCTCACTGCTTTACTAGTAACGTAGTAAAGCAGTGAGTCGGTGGTCAAGGGAGCCGGAGCGCCCGGCCTGCCGAGGGATTGCCCGTGAACGGAACGAGCCCGGCAGCCGGGGCGGCTGTCGGGCTCGTGAAGATCTGTCGCCGCTCGATGCGCGGCGGTTCTGTGGAGTGTGCCCCCGGCAGGATTCGAACCTGCGCCCCCGCCTCCGGAGGGCGGTGCTCTATCCCCTGAGCTACGGGGGCTCAGCGACCCGAGAAGAGTAGCAAACCCCCTCCCGGATCACCGAATCGGTACCCCCACGAGTCGATCTTCGTCGGATCAGGCCGCGGCGACGGCGCGACCGCAGCTAGGCAGCGGGTGCAGCACGACCCGGCGGGGCAGCCGGCGGGGCCACTCGTTGCGGGGCCACGAGCCGTCCACGATCAGGTGCACCGTGCGCTCCTCGGCGCCGCTGAGCCGCAGCACGAAGTCCCGGGGCAGTGGCGGGTCCACCGACGGCGTCGTGACCATGAACCGCACCCGTCCCCGCGAGGAGACCGCCGAGACCACGTCGGCGGCCGGCATGGTGCCGCGCAGGCGTACCCGGCCGATCCAGTAGACCTCCGCGGCGTGCTCCTGGGCCGCTCGCGTGATCGCCGGGTACTCGCTGCGCACCCAGCGCTCGACCGCGCCGACGCACAGGCCGCAGGCCCGCTCGCGCGGCTCGCGCGGCCCCAGGCCCCAGGCCCGGAGGTACGCCCCGACGGTGCCGGCGTCCATCGCCAGCCCGAACCGGCGCTCGATGAGGGCGGTCAGGCTCTGCCGTGTCCAGAGTTCCTCGTCGAGGCCGAACTCGTCGGGGTGGACCCCCCGGAGCACGTCGATGAGTTCGAGTTCCTGTTCGCGGCTGAGCGTTCCCGGCTCGCCCTGCCGCAGTCCGCGACGGACGGCTGCCACCGCTCCGTCACCGCCGATGGTGTGGCGTCGGCACCAGCTGGTCACCGACCGCCCTGCGTCTCTGAGTGCAACCCCCACGTCTTGGGCAACGAGCCCGAATCGCAACTGGTCACGATATGTGGGTAGAAAACTCTCCAACCCCCACAATGACCCGTTAACCCCAAACCGTTACAAACACTCATACAGAACATTCCGGACAGCATGGAGCCCCCCGCGGCCGAGATCTTGGTACGAAACGGCCCTCCTGGGGGCCCCTCCGTACCAAGATCTCCGTGGCTTGACCCGCGCCCCCGTCCCCGCGCCCCCGTCCCCGCGATCTTGCACTTGCGGCCCCTCGATAACGGGGCGAATCCGGCACTTCCAGGGCAGTAACGGCAAGATCGTCGGCGCGGCGCGGCGCGGCGCGGCGCGGCGGGGCGGGGCGGGGCGGGGCGCGGCGCGGCGGGGCGGAGTTGCGCGGGGCAGGGTGAGGGAGTGCGGGGACGGGAGAGTGCGGGGACGGTGAGGCCCGGTGCCCCTGGGAAGGGGACCGGGCCTCGGGGTCGGGCGGGGCGGCGGGTGTTACGGGGTGCCGCCCAGGCGCTTCAGGGCGGCGTTCAGGTTGGTCAGGTCGTTCTGCTGGGTGTTCTTCATGATCTGGGCGACCGCCAGCACGTCGTCGTCGTGCCCCTCGTCGAGGATGCCGTCGATCATGTGCACCCCGCCGATGTGGTGGCGGATCATCATCTGGAGGAAGAGCACGTCGAACTCGCGGCCGCTCGCCGCGCGCAGCTTCGCCATCTCCTCCGGCGTCGCCATGCCCGGCATCAGGCCGTTCTTGACCAGCCCACCGCCGTCCGGCATCCATGCCATCGGGGCCCGGTCACCCGTCGGGTCGAGCTTCCAGGAGCGCAGCCAGGTCTGCATGGTGCCGATCTCGCCCTGCTGGCCGGTGGCGATGTCCACGCCGACCTGGCGTACCTCCGGGTCCTGGCCCTGACTGAACGCCAGCAGACCCATGGCGACGGCCTGGTTGTGGTGGGTGGTCATGTCCCGGGCGAACCCGGCCTCGGCCGAGTTCGCACTCGGACGGGTGAGCGCCGGGGTGAGCAGGCCGCCCGCGTACCCGAGGAGCAGCCCGACCACGAGGGCGGCGGCCACGGCCAGCAGGCCGTAACGGCGCACCGCGCCCCGGCCGCCCCGGCCGCCCCGGTCGGCGGCCGGAGCCTCGTCCAGTTCGCTGTCGGCGGTCACCGGAGCGGTCATCGCGGCGTCCTCACTGGGTGGGCTGCTGGGGCATGGTGTTCTGCAGGTTGTCGCGCGGGGTGGTGCCGGTGGCGGTGACGCCCTGGTCGCAGAGCGCGTTCGGGCCCTCGACCGAGGCGTTCACCCGCAGGGTCTTGATGAAGTCGTCGATCCGGCCGTCGTCGGCGTTGTCGACCTTGAGCTGGTAGCCCCACGCCTGGAGTGAGATCGGCTTGTCCAGCCCCTCGAACGGGCTGAGCATCATCTTCTCCGTGCCCTGGACCTTGCTCCGGAGCTTCTCCACCTGGTCGGCGGGCAGGTCCGGGCGGTAGGTGATCCAGACCGTGCCGTGCTCCAGGCTGTGCACCGCGTGCTCGTTGGCGATCGGGGCGTCGTAGACGTCACCCATGCAGTTCTGCCAGGCCTGGTTGTGCGGGCCGCCGACCGGCGGGAGGATGTCGTACTTGATCGTGCCGGGCTGGTGGTTGCCGCCCTTGACCAGGTCCTTGTCCTTGGCGCGGTAGTCGACGATGCCGTCGATCGCCTCGGCCCGCTTCTGCCACGGCTGGCCGCCCTGGTAGACCGCCCAGGCGCCGACGCCGATGATGCCCACGGCCAGTACGCCGACCGCGACGAAGAGGGCGATCGGGCCCCAGGAGCGGCCCTGGCTCACCTTCACCGGGGTGACCGGCTTGCGGCCCTTGCCCCCGGCGCCCTGCCGTGGCGTGCCCTTGCCGCCCCCGGCCTTGCCCGAGCCGGCCTTCGCGGCGGGCTTGTCGGCAGCCGCGGGCCGGCCGGCGGCCGGCTTCTTGCCGGTGCTGACCACGGTGGGACGGCGCTCCGGGCCGCCCGGGGTGCTGATGCTCATCGTGCCTCGTCAGGTCGGTCGGTCAGGGGAGCGCGGGGCCGGTTCACATGCTGGGTCGCCTCCGCGGTGCCCGAGTCTACCCCCGATAACATGGTTCGGTGACTCCCGCAGAACTCGCCGAGATCGTCCTCGCCGCAGCCCACGCCGTCTTCGACGAGCGGGGGCTGGACCGCGCCGCGCTGCCCGCGCAGACCACCGTCGAGCGACCCCGTAATCCCGATCACGGTGACTACGCCTCGACGCTGGCGCTCCAGCTCAGCAAGAAGGTGGGCGTACCCCCGCGGGAGCTGGCGACAGCGCTGGCCGACGAACTGGCCAAGGCGCCGGGGATCAAGTCGGTGGAGATCGCCGGGCCCGGCTTCCTGAACGTCCGCCTGGACGCGGCCGCCGCCGGTCAGCTCGCCAAGGTCGTCGTCGAGGCCGGTCCGGCGTACGGGCGCAGCGACACGCTCGCCGGCCAGCGGATCAACCTGGAGTTCGTCTCGGCGAACCCGACCGGCCCGGTGCACATCGGCGGGGTCCGGTGGGCGGCCGTCGGCGACGCGCTCAGCCGCCTGCTCCGCGCCACCGGCGCCGACGTGGGCACGGAGTACTACTTCAACGACGCCGGGTCGCAGATCGACCGGTTCGCCCGCTCGTTGCTGGCCGCCGCGACGGGCGAGCCCGCGCCGGAGGACGGCTACGGCGGCGCGTACATCGCGGAGATCGCCGCCGAGGTGGTCCGGCTGCGGCCGGACGTGCTCGACCTCCCCGAGGACGCCGCCCAGGAGGTGTTCCGGAACGAGGGCGTCCAGTTGATGTTCGCCGAGATCAAGTCCTCGCTGCGCGACTTCGGGGTGGAGTTCGACACCTACTTCAACGAGAAGGCCCTGCACGACGGGGGCGCGCTGGACGCGGCGCTGGACCGGCTGCGGGAGCAGGGGCACGTCTTCGAGTCCGAGGGCGCGACCTGGCTGCGCACCACCGAGTTCGGCGACGACAAGGACCGGGTGCTGCGCAAGTCCAACGGCGAGTGGACGTACTTCGCCGCCGACTGCGCCTACTACCTGAACAAGCGGGAGCGCGGCTTCGACCGGGTCGTGATCATGCTGGGCGCCGACCACCACGGCTACATCGGCCGGATGAAGGCGATGTCCGCGTGCTTCGGCGACGACCCGGCGCGCAACCTGGAGATCCTCATCGGCCAGCTGGTCAACCTGGTCCGCGACGGCGCCCCGGTGCGGATGAGCAAGCGGGCCGGCACCGTTGTCACGCTGGAGGACCTGGTCGACGCCATCGGTGTGGACGCCGCCCGGTACGCGCTGGCCCGCTACTCGGCCGACTCGCCCATCGACATCGACGTGGAGCTGTGGACCCGGGCCAAGAACGACAACCCGGTCTACTACGTGCAGTACGTCGCGGCCCGTACCGCCGGGGTGGCCCGCAACGCGGCCGAGATCGGGCTGGCCCGGGGTGACGCCGCCGCGTTCCAGCCGGAGCTGCTCGGCCACGACAAGGAGAACGAGCTGCTCAAGGCGCTCGCCGAGTTCCCCGCGGTGGTGGCCACCGCCGCTGAGCTGCGCGAGCCGCACCGGGTGGCCCGCTACCTGGAGGAGAGCGTCGCGCAGGCGTACCACCGGTTCTACGACAACTGCCGGATCGCCCCGCAGGGCGACGAGGAGATCACCGACACCCACCGGGCGCGGCTCTGGCTCAACGACGCCACCCGGGTGGTCATCGCCAACGGCCTGCACCTGCTCGGGGTGTCCGCGCCGGAGCGGATGTAGCGTGCGAGCGCGAGGAGTGAGCTTGCGAGCCCCGCAGTCACGAAGCGGAGACGAGTAGATGCGTGCTCATGAGGCAGGCGCACTGCACGGCGAGATCGGCACCCGGGGGCCGGCCTGGCTGCGTACCCCGGTCGACGTCAACGCCCTGGTGCCGCAACTGTGGCCGCGCAACGTGGCGCGCGGCCCCGGCGGCGCGCTCACAGTCGCGGGCCTGGACGTCCGCGACCTGGCCGCGGAGTACGGCACCCCGGCGTACGTGCTGGACGAGGACGACCTGCGCGAGCGCTGCCGCGAGTTCCGGGCGGCCTTCCCGGACGCGGACGTCTACTACGCCGGCAAGGCGTTCCTGTGCCGCGCCGTGGTCCGGATGATCGCCGAGGAGGGCATGTTCCTCGACGTCTGCACCGGCGGCGAGCTGGCCACTGCGTTGTCGGCCGGGATGGAGCCTGCGCGGATCGGCTTCCACGGCAACAACAAGTCGGTGGCGGAGCTGACCCGGGCGGTGGACGCCGGGGTGGGCCGGATCATCGTCGACTCGTTCACCGAGATCGACCGGCTCTCCGAGCTGGCCCGCGAGCGCGGGGTACGCCCGAAGGTGCTGGTCCGGGTCACCGTCGGCGTGGAGGCGCACACCCACGAGTTCATCGCCACCGCGCACGAGGACCAGAAGTTCGGCTTCTCGCTGGCGGGCGGGGCCGCCGCGGCGGCCGCGTTCAAGATCCTCGACGAGGACGTGCTGGAGCTGCGCGGCCTGCACTCGCACATCGGCTCGCAGATCTTCGACGCCAGCGGCTTCGAGGTGTCCGCCCGCCGGGTGCTCGCCCTCCAGTCGCAGATCCGCGACGCCCGCGGCGTGGAGCTGCCCGAGCTGGACCTGGGCGGCGGCTTCGGCATCGCGTACACCACGCAGGACGACCCGGCGTCGCCGCACGACCTGGCGAAGCGGCTGCGCAAGATCGTGGACGGGGAGTGCGCGGCGGAGAACCTGGCGGTGCCGCACCTGTCCGTCGAGCCGGGCCGCGCGATCGTCGGCCCGGCGGTGTTCACGCTCTACCAGGCCGGGACCGTGAAGTCAGTGCCGTTGGGCGCTGGCGGTGACGCGGCGGACGGTCGTGCCTATGTCAGCGTGGACGGGGGGATGAGCGACAACATCCGTACCGCGCTCTACGACGCCTCGTACTCGGCCACGCTGGCGAACCGCACGTCAACCGCGCAGCCGATGCTCGCCCGCGTGGTGGGAAAGCATTGTGAGTCCGGGGACATCGTGGTGAAGGATGAATTCCTGCCCGCTGACGTGCAGCCCGGAGATCTTGTCGCGGTGCCCGGCACCGGGGCCTACTGCCGGAGCATGGCGAGCAACTACAACCATGTCCCGCGGCCGCCGGTCGTCGCCGTCCGCGAAGGTCGGTCGCGGCTGATCGTCCGGCGGGAGACCGAAGACGACCTGCTGGCATTGGATGTGGGATGACCTCACCGGTTCGCTTGGCGCTGCTCGGCTGCGGCACTGTCGGCAGCGACGTGGTCCGGCTGCTGCACGAGCAGTCGGAAGACCTCGCCGCCCGGATCGGCGCCCCGCTGGAGATCGCCGGGATCGCCGTACGCCGGATCGGCCGCGACCGCGGCGACCTGCCTGTCGACCCGGCGCTGTTCACCACCGACGCGCTCGGGCTGATCAAGCGTGACGACGTGGACGTGGTGGTCGAGGTGGTCGGCGGCATCGAGCCGGCCCGGGGCTGGCTGGTCGAGGCGCTGCGCGCGGGCAAGAGCGTGGTCACCGCCAACAAGGCGCTGCTCGCCGAGGACGGCGCGGCCCTGCACGACGCCGCCGCCGAGGGTGGCGCCGACCTCTACTACGAGGCGAGCGTCGCCGGGGCCATCCCGCTGCTGCGCCCGCTGCGCGAGTCGCTGCACGGCGACCGGATCACCCGGGTCACCGGCATCGTGAACGGCACCACGAACTTCATCCTCTCCGCCATGGACGCCACCGGCGCCGGCTTCGCCGAGGCGCTGGAGGAGGCCACCGAGCTGGGGTACGCGGAGGCCGACCCGACGGCCGACGTGGACGGCTTCGACGCCGCCGCCAAGGCCGCCATCCTCGCCTCGCTGGCGTTCCACACCCGGGTGACCGCCGCCGACGTGCACCGCGAGGGCATCACCGAGGTGACGGCCGCCGACGTGGCCAGCGCCAAGGCCATGGGCTGCACGATCAAACTGCTCTGCATCGCGGCCCGGGGCGTCGACGCGGAGGGCCGGGAGACCGTCAACGTCCGGGTGCACCCGGCGATGATCCCGCTGACGCATCCGCTCGCGAGCGTCGGCGACGCGTTCAACGCGGTCTTCGTCGAGGCCGACGCCGCCGGGCAGCTCATGTTCTACGGCCGGGGCGCCGGTGGCGCGCCCACCGCCAGCGCGGTGCTCGGCGACGTGGTGGCGGTGGCCCGCAACCGCCTCGCCGGGGTGCACGCGGCGAGCGAGTCGGCGTACGCGGACCTGCCGGTGCGCCCGATGGGCGAGGCGCTCACCCGCTACCACATCAGCCTCGACGTGGCCGACCGGCCGGGCGTGCTGGCCGGGGTGGCGGGCGTCTTCGCCCGGCACGAGGTGTCCATCGCCACCGTCCGGCAGGGCCCGGCAGGCGGGGACGCCGAACTGGTCATCGTCACCCACGTCGCGCCGGATGCCGCCCTCGCGGCCACCGTGCGTGAACTGCGCGGACTCGACATCGTCCGTTCGGTGACGAGTGTGCTGCGGGTGGAGGGTGGCGCGTAACCCGCGCGTCCCGCCTGATGGTTGGAGCAGGGTGTGCCGGTGACCGGGCGGGCAGGCTGGTCCACGCTGGTGACAGGCCCCGGAGCGGGGCGACGGAGGCGAGGAGCACGACATGTGGCGGGGACTGATCGAGGCGTACCGGGATCGGCTGCCGGTCACCGGGGCGACTCCCGTCGTCACGCTGCACGAGGGCGACACGCCGCTGCTGCCGGCGCCGGTGCTCTCCGCCCGGGTCGGCGCGGACGTGTGGCTCAAGGTCGAGGGCGCCAACCCGACGGGCTCGTTCAAGGACCGCGGCATGACTGTCGCGGTCTCCAAGGCCGTCGAGGCCGGTGACAAGGCGATCATCTGCGCCTCCACCGGCAACACCAGCGCCTCCGCCGCCGCGTACGCGGCCCGCGCCGGGATCACCTGTGCGGTGCTGGTGCCGCAGGGCAAGATCGCGCTGGGCAAGCTGGCCCAGGCGCTCGTGCACGGCGCGAAGCTGCTCCAGGTGCAGGGCAACTTCGACGACTGCCTCGGGCTCGCCGGAAAGCTCGCCCAGGACTACCCGGTCGCGCTGGTCAACTCCGTCAACATCGACCGGCTGCACGGCCAGAAGACCGCCGCCTTCGAGATCGTCGAGACGCTCGGCGACGCGCCCGACATCCACTGCCTGCCGGTCGGCAACGCCGGCAACATCACCGCGTACTGGATGGGCTACTCCGAGGACCTGCGCGACGGCAACGCCACGAAGGCCCCCCGGATGTACGGCTTCCAGGCGGCCGGCGCCGCTCCCATCGTCACCGGTCAGGTGGTGCCGGAGCCGTCGACGATCGCCACCGCCATCCGGATCGGCAACCCGGCGAGCTGGACGAAGGCCGTCGACGCGCGGGACGCCTCCGACGGCCTGATCTCGGCGGTCACCGACCGGGAGATCCTGTCGGCGTACCGCCTGCTGGCCCGCGAGGTGGGCGTCTTCGTCGAGCTGGGCAGCGCGGCAAGCGTCGCCGGTCTGCTCCAGCAGGCCGAGGCCGGGCGGGTGCCGGCAGGGTCGCGGGTGGTCTGCACCGTCACCGGGCACGGCCTGAAGGACCCGGAGTGGGCCATCTCCACCGCGCCGGCGCCGATGACCATCGCCAACGACGCGCTGGCCGCCGCCCGCTCCCTCGACCTGGTCTGATCGCTCCGTCCCCGCGGCTTCCCGGGCCTTGCCAGGCCCCGATTCACACCTCCGTCCGGGGTGCCTTGGGCTGGACCTCGCGGGCCTCCGCGCTTCCCCTGCCGGACCTCAGTTCGGGAGGTGGTGGCATTCCCGGTCTTGGTCCGCTCCAGTTCGGGGTGGTGGCGGGATCGGGGTGGGCGGAATGCCGCCACCTCGGCGAGCTGGTGTCGATCAAGGCGGGCGCGGGCGACCCCACAGCACGGCGGTGTCGTCGGCTGGGGCGGATGCCGGGAGTGTCGGGGCGTGCGGCAGACTCAGACACCCCCCTGCCGGACACCTCTCCAGGAGTGAGTAACGCCGATGTCGCTGCTCGCCAGATTCAGCCTCGCCAACCGGGGACTGATCGCCCTCGTCGCGTTGGTGACCACGGCCTTCGGCCTGTTCGCCGTGCCGTCGCTGAAGCAGCAGCTCCTGCCGTCGCTGGAGTTCCCCGCCGCGTTCATCGTGGCGACGTACCCGGGCGCCGCGCCGGAGATCGTGGAATCCCAGGTCACCGAGCCGATCGAGAACAGCCTCCAGGGCATCTCGGGCCTCGACAAGGTCACCTCGACCTCGCGCGAGGGCGCGGCCACGGTCCAGGTGCAGTACGAGTTCGGCACCGACCTGGACGACGTGGTCAACAAGATGGAGACCGCGCTCAACCGGATCGACTCCCAGCTCCCCGAGGGTGTCGACCCGCAGGTGATCGCCGGTAGCACCGACGACCTGCCCGCAGTGGTGGTCGCCGCGACCGGCGACGGCGACGAGCGGGCGCTGGCGGAGAAGCTGCGCAGCGCCGTCGTACCGGAGCTGGAGGCGCTGGACGGCGTCCGGTCGGTGGACGTCACCGGCGCCCGCAACCAGGTCGTGACGATCACGCCGAACCCGGCGAAGCTGGCCGCCGCCAAGGTGGCGCCGGCCGCCATCGCCTCGGCGCTCAAGAGCAACGGCGTGGCCGTGCCGGCCGGTGCGCTCGCCGACGGCGACCGGTCGCTGCCGGTGCAGGTGGGCACGCCGATCCGAACCATCGACGACCTGCGCGGCATCGTGCTGACCACGGCTCCCGCCACCCCGGTACGCCTCGGCGACGTGGCCGCCGTGGAGCAGCAGCTCGCCCCCGCCACCTCCTTGACCCGGACCAACGGCAAGCCCAGCCTCGGCATCGCGGTGACCGCCGCGCCGGACGGCAACGCGGTGGACATCTCGCACGACATCCGGGACCGGCTGGACGAGCTGTCGGCCGCCTCCGGCGCCGAGCTGGCAGTGGTCTTCGACCAGGCGCCGTTCGTCGAGCGGTCGATCGAGAGCCTGACCACCGAGGGCCTGCTGGGCCTGGTCATGGCGGTCGTGGTGATCCTGGTGTTCCTGCTGTCGGTGCGTTCCACGGTGGTCACCGCGGTGTCCATCCCGCTGTCGGTGCTGGTCGCGCTGATCGTGCTCTGGTCCGGCGACTACTCGCTGAACCTGCTCACCCTCGGTGCGTTGACCATCGCCGTCGGGCGGGTGGTGGACGACTCCATCGTGGTGCTGGAGAACATCAAACGCCATCTGGAGTACGGCGAACCGAAGCGGGACGCGATCCTCACCGCGGTACGCGAGGTGGCCGGCGCGGTGACCGCGTCCACGCTCACCACTGTCGCCGTGTTCGCGCCGATCGCCCTGGTGGGCGGCTTCGTCGGGCAGCTGTTCGCCCCGTTCGCGATCACCGTGACGGTGGCGCTGCTCGCCTCGCTGCTGGTGTCGCTGACCGTCATCCCGGTGCTGGCGTACTGGTTCCTGCGGCCGCGCGGCGGCGCGGACGACGCCGCCGCCCGGCGCGCCGCCGAGGAGAAGGAGCTGCGCAACCCGTTGCAGCGGGCGTACCTGCCGGTGATCGGCTTCGCCACCCGCTCGCGGAAGACCCGCTGGGCCACGGTCGGCCTGGGCCTGCTGGTGCTCCTGGGCACGTTCGGCCTGGCGCAGAAGCTGGAGACCAACTTCCTGGACGACTCCGGCCAGGACACGCTCGCCATCCGGCAGGAGATGCCGGCCGGCACCTCGCTCGCCGGCACCGACCGGGCCGCCGCGCGGGTCGAGGAGGTGCTGCGGCGTACCCCCGGGGTGGAGACCTACCAGGTCAGCGCCGGTGGTGGGGACAACCCGTTCGCCGGCGGCGGCAGCGACCGGGCCACCTGGTCGCTGTCGCTCTCCGACGACACCGACGCCGCGACGGTACGGCGGGGCCTGCGCAAGGAGTTCGACGCGCTCGGCCCGGAGGCCGGCGAGTTGACGTTCGGCGGCGGGCAGAACACCTCCGCCAACCAGGTCGAGGTGGTCGTGCAGGCCGCCGACCGGGAGACGCTGACCCGGGCGGCCGAGGCGGTACGGGGCGCGATGGCCGGCACGCCGGGCGTGGAGGACGTCACCAGCAGCCTGGCCACCCAGGTGCCGCGCGTCGAGGTGACAGTGGACCGGGTGGCCGCGGCCCGCGCGGGTCTCACCGAAGCGGCCGTCGGGCAGCTCGTCGCGCAGACGTACCGGGGAGCGCCGCTCGGGCAGGTGACGCTCGACGGTACGGCGCAGAGCGTGGTGCTGAGCAGCGGCGCCCGGCCGCCGCTGACCGTCGACGAGCTGCGGGCGCTGCGGGTCGGCGCGGTGCCGCTGGACGCGATCGCGGACGTCGAGCAGGTGGACGGCCCGCAGCAGGTGACCCGGATCGACGGGGAGCGCAGCGTCTCGGTCACCGGTACGGCGACCGGCTCGAACCTCGGCGCCACCACGCAGGAGCTGCAGAAGCGGCTGGACGCGTTGGACGTGCCGGGTGCCACGTACGTGATCGGTGGCGTCAGTGCCGACCAGGCGGACGCGTTCGCGGACCTCGGTCTCGCGGTGCTGGCGGCCATCGCGATCGTCTTCCTGATCATGGTGGCCACGTTCCGCAGCCTGACCCAGGCGCTGATCCTGCTGATCTCGGTGCCGTTCGCCGCGACCGGCGCGATCGGGCTGCTGCTGGTCACCGGTACGCCGCTGGGCGTGCCGGCGCTGATCGGCGTGCTCATGCTCGTCGGCATCGTGGTGACGAACGCGATCGTGCTGCTCGACCTGATCAACCAGTACCGGGCCCAGGGCATGGACGTGACCGAGGCCGTGGTGGAGGGCGGCCGGCGACGGCTGCGGCCGATCCTGATGACCGCCGTCGCCACCATCTTCGCGTTGCTGCCGATGGCGCTCGGCCTGACCGGCGAGGGCGGCTTCATCTCCAAGCCGCTGGCGATCGTGGTGATCGGCGGCCTGCTCAGCTCGACGCTGCTGACGCTGGTGCTGGTGCCGACGCTCTACACGATGGTCGAGCACACCAAGGGCTCGTTCCGGAACCGGCGGCGGGGTGGCGCTCCCGAGCCGGTCGAGCCGGAGCCGGGCCCGGTGCCGGTTGCGGTCGGCGGCGGGGCGCGCGCCGAGGAGCGGGGCGTGGTGGCGCCGCCGCCGGCCCGCCCGTCGGGCGCGCTGGTCGACGGCACCGACCAGTTCGAGGTGCTCCGCCTGCCCAAGAGCCGCCAGTCGCCGCTGCCGCCGACCGAGTGACCGACCGGGAGGGGTCCCGCGCGGGCCCCTCCCGGCACCTCGGCGCGCGGGGCACGGCGGAACCGCGTCGGACGGTACGCTCAGCGAGCTGCTGCCTACTTCGGTTCGGGGGTTCGATGGCGGGGGGTGCGGGCAGGTGGGATCGGCGTGCCGTGCTGCGCCGCTCCGCGCTGCTGCTCGGCGGGGCCGTGGTCGGCTCGTTCGCGACCGCCGAGAGCACCTGGGTGGCCGACCGGAGGCTCCCGATCGCGGGCGGGCCGGCGAGCGCCACGCTCGGCAACCGCCATCAGGAGGTCGGCACCGGCGGGGTGCAGGTCGTCTGGGGCGTACGCACCGAAGAGCCCCTGGTGGCGCTCACCTTCGACGACGGTCCCCGCCCGCAGTGGACCCCGATGGTGCTCGACACGCTCGCCGAACACCGGGTGCCGGCCACCTTCTTCCTGGTCGGCGAGCGGGCCCGCGAGCACGCCGCGCTGGTCCGCGGCCGGATGGACGCCCACGAGGTCGGCAACCACAGCTGGGCGCACCGCGACCTGGCCCGGATGGACGCCGCGACGGTCTACGACGACCTGCGCCGCAGCCACGACGCGATCACGGCGGCCACCGGCTCGGCGCCCCGGCTGCTCCGCCCGCCCTGGGGGCACCTCGGCGGGTCGGTGCTGTACGCGTCGGCCCGGCTGGGCTACCGCCTGGTGCTCTGGACGCTCCAGATGGTCGAGAGCGAGTTCCCGCACGACCCGGCCGGGCACGCCCGGCGCATAGTCGCCGACGTGCGCCCCGGCACGATAGTGCTCGGCCACGACGTCGGCAACGACGGCCGGCTCGTCGCGCTCCGCGGCCTGCCCGACATGATCGCCGGTCTGCGGGCCCGGGGATACACCTTCGTCACGGTCTCCGACCTGCTGCGCCGCGCCGCCGCGCCCGGGGCGGCCCGGTAGGGTGCCCGCGTGCCACCCACCCTCTCGGTCCTCGTCCGCAACCGCGACTTCCGCCATCTGTTCCTCGCCGAGCTGGTGGTCTTCGGCGCGGACTGGTTCGTCATGGTGCCGTTGCTGGTGCTGCTGCCCGACCTGACCGGCAGCGGTGTCTGGGGCGCGCTGGTGCTGGCGGTGGACACCGGCACGACCGCGTTGCTGCTCCCGTACGCCGGGACGATCGCCGACCGGTTCGACCGCCGCAGGGTGATGATGGTGGCGAACGTGGGCGCGCTGGCCGGCGTGCTGCTGCTGCTCGGCGTGCGCAGCGCCGGCACGGCCTGGCTGGCGCTGGCGGCGATCGCGCTGGTGGCGGTGGCGAAGGCGTTCTACTCGCCCGCCGCCCAGGCCGCGCTGCCGAACGTGGTCGACCCGGAGGACCTGGCCGCGGGCAACGCGGTGGCCGGCTCGGCGTGGGGCACTATGACTGTGGTCGGGGCCTCGCTCGGCGGCATCCTGAGCGCCGTCGCCGGCCCGTACGCCAGCTTCTGGGTGGCGGCCGTCGGCCTGGTCGCCGCCGCGGGCCTGGCCGCGCTGATCCGCCGGCCGTTGCAGGCGCCGCGCGACCCGGCGGCGACGGTGCCGCGCACCTGGGCGGCGATCCGCGAGGCGCTGCGCTACATCGCCCACCGCCCGCGCGTGCTGGCGCTGGTCACTGTCAAGTCGGCGGTCGGCCTGGGCAACGGCGTGCTCACCGTCTTCCCGCTGCTCGCCGGGGTGTACGGGGTCGGGGCGGTCGGCGCCGGGCTGCTCTTCGCCGCCCGCGGCGCCGGGGCCCTGGTCGGCCCGATCATGATGCGCCGGGTGCTGAGCAACCGGGCCTGGCTGCTCACCGGCCTGGCGCTGTCCATGTCGTTGTACGGCCTGGCCTACCTGGGCGCCTCGGTGGTGACCTGGTTCCCGCTGGTGCTGATCCTGGTGTTCCTGGCCCACCTCGGCGGCGGCAGCAACTGGGTGCTGTCCAACTACGCGCTGCAGGGCGAGGTGCCGGACCGGCTGCGCGGCCGGGTCTTCGCCACCGACATGATGCTGGCGACGCTCGCCATCGCGGTGAGCCAGCTGGTGGTGGCGCTCGTGGTGGACCGGGTGGACGAGCGCACCGTGCTGGCGGGCTGTGGCCTGGTCACCGTCGTGTACGCGGCCGGCTGGCGGTTCGCCACCCGGCGGCTCTCGCTCACCGACCCGGTCGACGCGCCGGCCCCGGAGCGCACCGGCTGACACGCCGGTCCCACGCTCCGGGCGGTCCGGCCGGGCTGTCGGGGTGACGTCCTAGCATGAGCCGGTGCCGACCACTTTCACCCCGGGCCCGGTGCGGGTCCGGGTGCCCGCGACCAGCGCCAACCTGGGCCCCGGCTTCGACGCGCTCGGGCTGGCCCTCGGCCGCCACGACGACGTCACGGCCGAGGTGACAGGCGGCGGCGTACGGGTGTCGGTCACCGGGGAGGGCGCCGGCGAGCTGCCGCCGGACGAGCGGCACCTGATCGTCACCGCCATGCGGGCGACCTTCGACGCGCTCGGCGCGCAGCCGGCCGGCCTGGCGCTGGAGTGCGTCAACCGCATCCCGCAGGCCCGAGGGCTCGGCTCGTCGTCGGCGGCGATCGTGGCCGGGGTGCTGGCGGCCCGCGCGCTGGTGGCCGACGGCGACCGGCGGATGGACGACGACGCCGCGCTGCGACTGGCGGCCGAGCTGGAGGGGCACCCGGACAACGTCGCCCCCTGCCTGCTCGGCGGCTTCACGATCGCCTGGACGGAACCGGGCGGCGCGCGGGCGGTCTCGCTGCCGGTGGCGCCGGCCGTGCGCCCGACCGTCTTCGTGCCCGCCGAGCGCGGCCTGACCTCGGTGGCCCGGGCGGCGCTGCCCGCCTCCGTGCCGCACGCCGACGCGGCGTCGAACGCGGGCCGGGCGGCCCTGCTGGTGCACGCGCTGACTGCTGATCCCGCGCTGCTGCTGCCGGCCACCGTCGACCGGCTGCACCAGGACCAGCGGGCCCCGGGGATGCCCGCGACGGCGGCGCTCGTCGCCGCGCTGCGTGCGACGGATGTGGCGGCTGTGGTCAGTGGGGCGGGCCCGACGGTGCTGGCGCTCTCCGAGGTCCCGGCGGGATTCCAGGCGGGAACAGATTGGCGCCGGTGGGAGTTGCCGATAGATGTCAGCGGTGCCCGGGTCATCCGGGGTAGACTTTGACACGCCGAGCGGGGCCCTGTTGCCGCAGGTCGGACGAGGCGATTACGCTCTAGACCTAGCACAGCCGCGAAGCATGCGATCTTCCTGCGGTTCGGCGCACCCCCGAAGCTCTCGGCGGTAGCCCGTCACCCCTGCTCAAGGCCCACGCCGCACCGCAGTTTCCACAGGTCGCCGCAGACGGCGAGACCTGCTCACCGATGGTGGTGAGTTGGGAAACCACCGGCTGCTGTGTCACAGACTCCCGCGACGCGTCCATGCGAGGCGGGTGCACCGAGGCCGCCCGGCCACCTGGTTCCACGACTCCGGGCAGCCCCGGCCTATCGAGGGAAGGAATCCATTGAGCGACACCACCGACGTGACGTCGGATGTTTCCAACGTCGCTGGCGATGCCACCACCACCGCCGCCCCCACGCGCCGCCGGCGGAGCGGCACCGGTCTGTCGGCGATGCTGCTGCCGGAGCTGCAGAGCCTGGCCGCGTCGCTCGGCATCTCTGGTACCGCTCGCATGCGCAAGGGCGAGCTGATCAGTGCCATCACCGAGCGGCAGCAGGGCGGCGCGGCCGGAACCCCTCGACCGCGAGCCGAGGTGGCGGCTGCGTCCGCTCCCGCCCGTGAGGAGGTGCACGCGGAGGTCCGTGAGGAGCGAGCCGAGGCACGCCCCGCCGAGCAGGCGCCGGCCGCCGAGGTGACCGAGGGTCGTACCCGCGGTCGCCGCAGCCGGGCCGCCGCCGCGACTTCCGAGGCGCGACCGGCCGAGGCGCCGGCGACCGAGGCGCGGCCGGCCGAGACGACGCGCGCCGAGGAGGCGCCCGCCGAGACCGGTGAGCGCGCCGAGCGTGGCGGTGACCGGGCCGAGCGCGGTGAGCGCAACGAGGGCCGGGGCCGTGAGCGCGGCGGTGACCGGGCCGAGCGCGGCGGCGAGCGGGCCGACCGTGGCGAGCGCGGCGGTGAGCGCAACGACCGTGGTGACCGCGCCGACCGTGGTGACCGGGCCGAGCGTGGCGACCGCAACGAGCGGGGCGAGCGCGCCGAGCGCAACGACCGGAACGAGCGCGGTGACCGGGGCGGCGACCGCAACGACCGGGGTGACCGCAACGACCGTGGTCAGCGCGCCGAGCGGGACAACGACGGCGACGACGACGGTGAGGGCGGCGGCCGGCGGGGCCGGCGCAGCCGGTTCCGGGACCGTCGTCGCGGCCGCGGCGAGCGGGGCGAGGGCGAGAGCGGTGGCGGCCGCGAGCCGCAGGTCGGCGAGGACGACGTGCTCGTCCCGGTCGCCGGCATCATCGACGTGCTCGACAACTACGCCTTCGTCCGGACCACCGGCTACCTGGCCGGCCCGAACGACGTGTACGTCTCGATGTCCCAGATCAAGAAGTACGGCCTGCGCCGCGGTGACGCCATCACCGGCGCCGTGCGGGCCGCGCGGGACGGCGAGCAGCGGCGCGACAAGTACAACCCGCTGGTCCGGCTGGACACCATCAACGGGATGGAGCCGGACGAGGCGAAGCGCCGGCCGGAGTTCTACAAGCTCACGCCGCTCTACCCGCAGGAGCGCCTGCGGCTGGAGACCGAGCCGCACATCCTCACCACCCGGGTGATCGACCTGGTCATGCCGATCGGCAAGGGCCAGCGGGCGCTCATCGTGTCGCCGCCGAAGGCCGGTAAGACGATGGTGCTGCAGGCGATCGCGAACGCGATCACCCGCAACAACCCGGAGTGCCACCTGATGGTGGTGCTGGTCGACGAGCGGCCGGAAGAGGTCACCGACATGCAGCGGTCGGTGAAGGGCGAGGTCATCGCGGCCACGTTCGACCGTCCGCCGCAGGACCACACCACGGTGGCGGAGTTGGCGATCGAGCGGGCGAAGCGCCTGGTCGAGCTGGGGCACGACGTGGTCGTGCTGCTCGACTCGGTGACCCGGCTCGGGCGGTCGTACAACCTGGCGGCGCCGGCCAGCGGCCGGATCATGTCGGGTGGTATCGACTCCACCGCGCTCTACCCGCCCAAGCGCTTCCTCGGCGCGGCGCGCAACATCGAGAACGGCGGCTCGCTGACCATTCTCGCCACCGCGCTGGTGGAGACCGGGTCCATGGCGGACACGGTCATCTTCGAGGAGTTCAAGGGCACGGGTAACGCCGAGCTGAAGCTGGACCGGAAGATCGCCGACAAGCGGGTCTTCCCGGCGATCGACATCAACCCCTCCGGCACCCGCAAGGAGGAGGTCCTGCTCGCGCCGGAGGAGCTGGCGATCATCCACAAGCTCCGTAAGGTGCTGCACTCGCTGGACTCGCAGGCGGCGCTCGACCTCCTGCTGGACCGGCTCAAGCAGTCCCGCACCAACATCGAGTTCCTGATGCAGATCGCGAAGTCCACTCCGGGCGAGTGAGCTGACGGATCCGGCGAACGAGGGGCACGGCCGCATCGGCCGTGCCCCTCGTCGCGTACCGGGCCGCAGGCGGTGAAGTTTTTCTACGGTTAAGCCGCTAGGTATTGAAACTTCTGTTCATCGTCGGGTTGACTGTCGTCCATGCGAACCCGCAGTCGACCCGCCCACCTCGCCGGCGTCCTGCTGCTGACGCCGTTGCTGACCCTCACCGCGCCGGTGCCGTCCGCCGCCACGGCCGCGCCGTCGGCCGTCGCGGCGCCGGGCACCGCCGCCGAGGACGCGCCACGCGCCTCGTCCCGCCCCGACTCCGCCGTCGCGCTAGCCGGTGTGGAACCGGCCGGCGGCCTGGAGACCGCCAAGACCACCCGGCCGGTCGCGCCCGGCCTCGACCTGACCTCCTTCGACAGGTACGACGCGGCCGGCTGGCTGCGCGCCGACGCCCTCACCGCCGACCTGGCCGGTGGGCTGACCGTCGACTACGTGAACTCGGGCGAGGTCACCAGGGACGAGCCGCTGCGCGCCGCGGTGGACCGGTCCCGTGCCGTCGCCGCGGTGAACGGCGACTTCTTCGACATCAACAACTCCGGTGCCGCCCAGGGCGTCGGCGTCCGCTCCGGCGAACTGGTGCAGTCGCCAGTCGCCGGGCACCCCAACGCCGTCGGGATCAGCGCCCAGGGCATCGGCCGGGTCGTCCAGGTCGGCTTCGAGGGCACCGCGACGCTGCCCGCCGGGCCGGTGCCGCTCACCCAGTTCAACAACATGGTGCAGCGCGACGGCGTGGGCGTGTTCACGCCGCTCTGGGGCTCGTACACCCGCAAGCGGGCGGTGGAGGGCGCGGCCCGGACGGTCGAGGTGACGGTGACCGGCGGCCGGGTGGCGAGCGTCGCCACCACGGCGGGCGAGGGGCCGATCCCGGCCGGCAGCACCGTGCTGCTCGGCCGCGAGGCCGGCGCCGACGCGCTCGCCGCGCTGCGTCCCGGCGACGCGGTGGACCTGACCTGGCGGCCTCGGGCCTCCGACGGGGGCGACCTGCGCGCCGCCGTGGGCGGCGGCAACGTGCTGGTCCGCGACGGCGTGGTGCAGAGCATCGCCGACGCCTCGCTGGCCCCCCGCACCGCTGTCGGGTTCTCCGCCGACGGACGCAAGATGATCATGCTGACGGTGGACGGCCGGCAGGTGGACAGCCGGGGCGTCACCCAGACCGAGATGGGCCGCATGATGTCCGAGCTGGGCGCCGCGAACGCGCTCAACCTCGACGGCGGCGGCTCCTCCACGCTGCTCGCCCGGGAACCCGGCGCGGCCGCGGTCCAGGTGGAGAACAGCCCGTCCGACGGCAGCGAGCGGCCGGTGCCCAACGGGCTCGCCGTCTACGCCCCGAAGGGCAGCGGCCGGCTCACCGGCTACTGGCTGGAGACCGCCAGCGACCCGACCGCCGCACCCGGTGTCGCGCCGGTGCGCGGCGGCCGGCCGGACCGGGTCTTCCCCGGCCTCACCCGCCGGCTCACCGCCGCCGGATACGACGAGACCTACGGCCCGGCCGTCGGCGAGCCGCGCTGGCACGCCACCCACGGCCGGGTCGACGGCGACGGCGTGTTCCGGGCCGCCGTCCCCGGCCGCAGCACCGTCACCGCCGCCCGCGGCCGCGCCCGGGGCACGATCGAGCTGACGGTGCTCGGCCCGCTCGCGCGCATCGACGGCACCGTCGACCGGGTCGGCCTGGACCGGGCCGGCGACAGCGGCCTGTTCGGCGTCGTCGGCTACGACGCCGAGGGCAACACCGCGCCGATCGAGCCGGCCGACCTGAGGCTGGAGTACGACAGCGACCTGCTCTCCGTCACCCCCACCGCCGACGGCAACCTGTCCGTCAAGGCGCTCGCCGCGACCGGCTCGGCGCTGGTCACCGCCCGGGTCGGCAACCGCACCACGGTCCTGCCGGTGACCGTCGGGCTCACCGACGTGCCGGTGGCCGGGTTCGACGACGCGGCGTCCTGGACGTTCAGCCAGGCCCGGGCCTCCGGATCGGTCGCACCGGCCGAGGGGCACACCGGGGGCGGGCTGCGGATGTCGTACGACTTCAGCCAGTCCACCGGCACCCGGGCCGCGTACGCCGACCCGCCCGCCTGGATCGACGTACCCGGCCAGCCGCAGGCGTTCGGCATGTGGATCAAGGCGAACGGCACCGGCGAATGGCCCAGCCTGCACCTGCACGACGCGCAGGACACCCAGTTCGTGCTGCGCGGCCCGTACCTGGACTGGACCGGCTGGAAGTACGTCGAGTTCGCCGTACCGCCGGGCGTGCAGTACCCGGTACGGGTGCGCCGGTTCTACGTGGCCGAGACCGACCCGGCCGAGCAGTACCGCAGCGAGGTGGTGATCGACGACCTGGTGGCCCGGGTGCCGCCGGACGTGCAGGCGCCGCCGGAGCCGAACCGCACCGACCGGGTGGTGGTCCGTGACGGCACCGTGGACGGGGCGCCCTGGCGCTTCGCGGTGCTCTCCGACGCCCAGTTCGTCGCCGCGAACCCGGACAGCGACCTGGTCGCCCAGGCCCGCCGTACGCTGCGCGAGGTCCGCGCCGCCCGGCCGGACTTCCTGATCATCAACGGTGACTTCGTGGACACCGCCTACCCGGCGGACTTCGCCCTGGCCAAGCGCATCCTGGACGAGGAACTGGACGGCGAGGTGCCGTACTACTACGTGCCCGGCAACCACGAGATCATGGGCGCGCCGATCGACAACTTCCGGAGCGTCTTCGGGGACACCTCGCGCGTCTTCGACCACCGGGGTACCCGGTTCCTCACGCTGAGCACCGCCACCGGGTCGCTGCGCGGCGGCGGGTTCGACCAGGTGGAACTGCTGCGCCGGACGCTCGACCAGGCCGCCGCCGACCGCTCGGTGGGCTCGGTGGCGGTGTTCTTCCACCACCCGCCGCGCGACCCGAGCCCGGCCAAGGCCAGCCAGCTCGGCGACCGCAAGGAGGCGGCACTGGTCGAGCAGTGGCTGGCCGACTTCCAGCACCGCACCGGCAAGGGCGCGCTGATGGTCAACGGCCACGTCGGCACGTTCCACGCCGACCGGGTGGACGGCGTGCCGTACGTGATCAACGGCAACTCGGGCAAGGACCCGTCCACACCGGCGGCGCTCGGCGGGTTCACCGGGTGGACCGAGTTCGGGGTGGACCCGGTGACGCCGGGGGAGGCCGAGCAGGCCCGCCGTGACCCGCTGGCCGAGGGCCCGGAGTGGGTCGGCGCGGAGATGCACGCGCACGTCGACCGGCTGGCGCTGACCGCCCCCGCGCAGGTGTCCGGGCGTACGCCGGCCGACGTCACTGCCACGCTCACCCAGCCCAGCGGCCGGCAGGTGCCGGTGGCCGCGCCGGTCAGCGCCGACTGGTCCGGCTCGCCGAACCTGCACATCGGCGGTGCCACGGGCGTACGTCCCTGGCACGCCGCCCGCTTCGATCCGCTGACCGGCAAACTGACCGCCCTGCGCCCCGGCGCCCAGGTCCGGCTGACTGTGACGGTCAACGGCGTGAAGGCCGAGGCGCAGGTGACCACGACCCGGTAACCCCGCCCCCGCCCCCCGCCCCCGCCCCGCCCCCGCCCACCCGGCTCTCGCTCCGGTGATCATGAAGTTGGCCCGGACAAAAGCGACAGGAAACACCGCTAACCTCATGATCGCCGGGCCCGGGGGCGGGGCGGAGGCGGCCCCGGGGCCGGGCCGGTGGGGGAGTGGGTGGGATGGGGGGTGGGAATGCTGACGGGTGAGCCGGCGTTGAGGGTGGCGGACCTCCTGTGCCGGGTGGAAGACGCCCGTGGCAGACTGGTCAATCGGCCACCGGTTCCGGTTCACGCCCGAGCCCGTCGTGACGACGGGGCGCACCGACGGCGACCCGGCGACCACCGACGAAAGGACCGAGGCGACATGAAGCCCAACATCCACCCGGAGTACGTGACCACCGAGGTCCGCTGCTCCTGCGGCAACACGTTCACGACCCGCAGCACCGCCAAGGGCGGCGCCATCAGCGTCGAGACCTGCAGCGCCTGCCACCCGTTCTACACCGGTAAGCAGCGCGTGCTGGACACCGCCGGCCGGGTCGCGAAGTTCCAGCAGAAGTACGCCAAGGTTCAGGCCAAGAAGGCCAAGTAGCTCCGTCGACGACGCCCGTGTCCGGCTCCTGCCGGGCACGGGCGTTCGTCCGTCTGCGCCGGTTTCACCTCCCCCAAGGAGCATCCGCAGCATGAGCAGTGAGCGCCTGGCCGCACTCCTCGACGAGTACGCCGAGCTGGAGCGGCGGCTGGCCGACCCGGCCATCCACGCCGACCAGGGCACCGCCCGGCGGGTCGGCCGTCGGTACGCCGAACTGGTCCCGCTGCACAAGGCGGCCGGTGAGCTGGAGCAGGCCCGCGCCGACCTGGCCGCCGCCCGGGAACTGGCGGCCGAGGACGCGACGTTCGCCGTCGAGGCGGACACCATCGCCGCCTCCCTGCCGGCCCTTGAGGAACGGCTCGCGGAGCTGCTCATCCCGCGCGACCCGCACGACGCCAAGGACGTGATCGTCGAGATCAAGGCCGGCGAGGGCGGCGAGGAGTCCGCGCTGTTCGCCGGTGACCTGCTGCGGATGTACACCAGGTACGCCGAGCGGCACGGCTGGGTCACCGAGGTGATCGACGCGCAGGACTCCGACCTCGGCGGCGTCAAGGACGTCTCCCTGGCGATCAAGAGCAAGGGCGTCCCGGAGGGCGGCAACGGCGTCTGGTCCCGGCTCAAGTGGGAGGGCGGCGTGCACCGGGTGCAGCGCGTCCCGGTCACCGAGTCGCAGGGCCGGATCCACACCAGCGCCGCCGGCGTGCTGGTGCTGCCCGAGGCGGAGGACGTGGACGTCACCATCGACCCGAACGAGCTGCGCATCGACGTGTTCCGCTCGTCCGGCCCCGGTGGGCAGTCGGTGAACACCACCGACTCGGCGGTACGGATCACCCACGTGCCGACCGGCATCGTGGTCTCCTGCCAGAACGAGAAGTCGCAGTTGCAGAACCGGGAGCAGGCCATGCGCATCCTGCGCGCCCGGCTGCTGGCCGCCGCCCAGGAGCAGGCGGACGCGGCGGCGTCGGACGCCCGCAAGGCGCAGGTCCGGACCGTGGACCGGTCGGAGCGGATCCGCACCTACAACTTCCCGCAGAACCGGATCACCGACCACCGCATCGGCTACACCGCGTACAACCTGGACCTGGCGCTGGCCGGCGAACTGGACGGCGTGCTCGACGCGCTGGCCGAGGCGGACCGCGCGGCCCGGCTGGCCGGCGAGACCGAGCTGTCCCGCCGCTGACCGCTGGGGTGTCAAGCCGGGGCCCCTCCTCTACCGGAGGCGTTAACAAGGGCCCCTCCTTACCGCTCAGCTCGCGCGCGGTCGCGCCTTGGCGCGCAGCATCTCCCGGTCGGCCAGCTCGAACGCGGCGCCCAGCGCCTCCCGGACGCTCACAGTGGTGCTGCCGTCGACCTCGGCGAAGCCGATCGTCACCCCGACCGGCGTGCCCGGGACCAGGGACTCCCAGTCCTCGGTGCGGACGGCCGCCTCGATCCGGCGGGCCACCTCGACCGCCTCCGGCATGCCGGTGTCGGGCAGCACCACGACGAACTCGTCGCCGCCGTAGCGCGCCACGAAGTCGCCCCGCCGCATCACCCGGTTGATCACCCCGGCGACCCGTTGCAGCACCAGGTCCCCGGAGTGGTGGCCGTGCCGGGTGTTCACCGCCTTGAACCCGTCGAGGTCGCAGACGCCGATCACCACCCGCTCGCCCCGGGACACCACGGCGCCCAGGTAGCGCTCCAGCCGGCGCCGGTTGGGCAGGCCGGTGAGCGGGTCGGTGAGCGCCTCGCCCTCGTACCGGGCCGCCTCGCGGCGCATCTCCTCGTGGTCGATCCGGGCGGCGATGCCGTCGATGTAGACGTCACGCAGCCGGTCGCTGCGCCGCGCCGCCAGCCGGAACGCGTGCCGGTCGGCCCGGTGCGCGCCCGCGTGGTCACCGGCCCGGGCCAGCGCCACGCTGCGCAGCCGGGGCGCCTCGGCCGCGCCGAGCGTCTCGTCGGATACCCGCAGCGAGTCCAGGCGGGTGACCGCCTCGATCGGGCGGCCGGCGGCCACCGCGAGGCAGACCTGACCGAGCTGGCGCAGGTCGCGGGCGCGGGCACTGTCCCCGCCGTGGCCGAGCAGCCGGTTCGGGTCGGCGTCCCCGGCGGACTCCACCCGGTCGCCGAGCGCGGCCCGCCGGGCGGCGGCGTAGCCGTACGCGGCCAGGCTGCTCGGGCGCAGGTTGCCGGCACCCCCGCCGCGCAGGAACCGGGCGAGGTCACCGGCGACGTCGCGCAGCACCCGCAGGCAGCCGTCGCTGTCGCCGTTGTGGTCGAGCGCGACCGCGTTGCGCAGCCGGATCCCGGGGGCGGCGAACGTCTCCTCGGGGATGCAGACGCTGAGCCCGACCTCCCGGGCCCGCTCGATCGCGCCGAGCGCGTGGCCGTGGAAGCTCAGGTACGAGTACGCCATCGCCAGGTCGTGCCAGCCCCAGGCGGTGTCCCGGTCGGGGGTGTCGTCGGCGCTGAGCGCGCGGGCGGCCCGGACCAGGTGCATCACGCACCGGTCCAGCGCGCCCTGGTGGTGTGCGGCGAGCGCGGCCAGCGCGTTGAGGTGCCCGTGCAGGTAGGGCTCGGTCAGGTCGCGTACGGCGGCGGAGGCGTCCTCGACGGCCCGGGTGAACTCGGCGGTCCGGCCGAGATTGATCAGCGCGGACAGGCGTTGCACGAGCGCGTCGGCGCGGGCGTACGGGTCGTCGGTGGTGCGGATGACGCGGTCGAGCAGGGCACACGCCTCCGCGGACCGGCTGGCCTCCTGCAGTGACCGAGCGCGTCGGAGAGCGTCAACCTGGTCCTCGACCTGGTCGAGCCAGCCCACTCGCGACCTCCCTGCGGTGTGCGCCCGGACGCACCCGCTCGTGAGGTGGGCCGCGACGCCTCATGATTATTGCGTGACCGCACTCCCGCAACACCCGTCCGAAGGGACAGAACGCGAACGTCCGTCGCTGGTGATCACCCGGGTGGCGCGCGCGCTCGCCGCGGCGGGCGTCGAGGCGCCCCGCGCCGAGGCCGAGCAGCTCGCCGCGTACGTCCTGGACGTGCCGCGTGGCCGGCTGGCGCTCGCCGACGGCTTCACCCCGGCACAGCGCGACCGGTTGGACGCGCTCGTCGGGCGGCGGGTGACCCGCGAGCCGTTGCAGCACCTGCTCGGCTCGGCCGGTTTCCGGCACCTGGAGCTGGCCGTCGGGCCGGGCGTCTTCGTGCCCCGGCCGGAGACCGAACTGCTGGCCGGGTGGGGGATCGAGCGCGCCCGGGAGTACGCCGCGCCGCTCGTGGTCGACCTGTGCAGCGGTTCCGGCGCGATCGCCCTCGCGGTCGCTCAGGAGGTGCCCGCGGCCCGGGTGGTGGCGGTGGAGCGGTCCCCGGCGGCGCTGGCCTGGCTGCGGCGCAACGCGGCCGAGCGCGCCGCCGCCGGGGACCGGCCGGTCGAGGTGGTGGCCGCCGACGTGACCGATCCGGAACTGCTGGCCGGCCTGGCCGGACGGGTCGACGTGCTGCTCTGCAACCCGCCGTACGTGCCGAGGTCGGTAGCGGTACCGCCGGAGGTGGCCGGGCACGACCCGGACGAGGCGGTGTTCGGCGGCGCGGACGGGCTGGACGTGATCCGTCCGGTGGTCGGCCGGGCCGCCGCGCTGCTGCGCCCGGGTGGTGCGATCGGCATCGAACACGACGACACGCACGCGGCGGCGGTGCCCGCGCTGCTGCGCGGCGACGGCCGCTACGACCGGGTGGAGGAGCACCGGGACCTGGCCGGGCGGCCCCGCTGGGCGAGCGCGTCCCGGCGGGCGGACGGCACCCACGCCGAGCCCGCCCCGGCGTGGCAGACTGACTCCTCGTGATGCTCTACGACTGTCGGTCGCCCGCCGACCGGGACCGCGGCATCGCCGCTGCCATCGAGGCGGTCAAGAACGGGGAACTCGTCGTCCTGCCGACCGACACGGTCTACGGCATCGGGGCGGACGCCTTCACCCCGTACGCGGTGAAGGCCCTGGCGGATACGAAGGGTGGCGCCCGGCAGGCGCCCCCGGTGCTCATCGGTTCCCGGCACACGCTCGACGGCCTGGTCTTCTCGCTGCCCGGCGCGGCCCGCGACCTGGTCGAGGCGTTCTGGCCCGGTGCGCTGACCATCGTGGTGGAGCACTCGCCGAGCCTGGCCTGGGATCTGGGCGACTCCAGCGGCACGGTGGCGGTGCGGATGCCGCTGCACCCGGTCGCGCTGGAGGTGCTGCGGGAGACCGGGCCGATGGCGGTCGCCTCGGCCAACAAGATCGGCCAGCCCGCCGCGCTCACCGCCGAGGAGGCGCGTGACCAGCTCGGCTACGGCGTCCGGGCGTACCTGGAGGCCGGTCCGGCGGTGGATCCGGTGCCGAGCACCATCGTCGACCTGACCGGCGACGTGCCGCGGGTGCTGCGCGAGGGCGCGGTGACGCTGGCGAAGCTGCGCGAGGTCGTGCCGGACATCCTCGACGAGCGGGGGGTCTGAGTGCCGCCCTTCACCGTCCTGCACGTCTGCATGGGCAACATCTGCCGGTCGCCGATGGCCGAGCGGCTGCTGCTGCTCGCGGTCCGGGAGCGGCTGGTCCGCCTCGACGTGGACCCGGCCGGGTCGGACGCGCTCGTGCACAGCCACAGCGCCGGCACCGGCGGCTGGCACGCGGGGGAGGAGATGAACCCGCCCGCCGCCCGGCAGGTGATCTCGCGTGGCGGTGACACCGAGGGGTTCGCCGCCCGGCGGCTGCGCTCCGATCTGATCGACGCCGCCGACCTGGTGCTCACCGCCACCGCCGACCAGCAGGAGTACGTGGTGGCGCTGCGGCCGGACGCCGCCGCGCGTACGTTCGTGCTCGGTGAGTTCGGCCGTCTGCTCGGCGCGCTGGACCGGTCCGCCCTGCCGGCGGCCGAGCCGACACCGGACGCCGTGCACGCCCGCGGCGTCGCCCTCGTCGCGGCCGTCGACGCGGCCCGGCGGAACGCCTCCGCGCTGCCCACCGACGACCTCGACGACCCGTGGGGGCGGGGCGACCAGTGCTTCAGCCGGGTCGCGGACGAGATCGAGGAGACGGTGCAGCCGCTGGCTGCCGTGCTGCTCCCCTGATCGCGGTTCATCCTTCCTCGCGAACTTCCTGCGCATTTCGCCGAAGATGGCGGCGAAAGCGGCCATTCCGGTCATTCTGAACGGGTCCGTACGGCCGGCTCCTGCGGGGAGAGCTGATGAACCGGGCCTATCTCGACAAGCTGTTCACCGTTGTGCTCGCCGGCGTGCTCGCCGGACTGGCCCTGGCCGCCGCCGCGCTGCCGGCCGCGCTGGTCTTCGGGCTGGGCGTGAAGAACCTGATGCCGTACACAGTGCTGCCGGAGGCGCTCAAGACGCCGCAGCCGGCGCAGCGGTCCAACCTGTACGCCAACGACGGGCGGACGCTCATCACCTCGTTCTACGTCGAGGACCGGGTGGACGTGCCGGTCGGCGAGGTGGCACCGGTGATGCGCGACGCCATCGTGGCCGCCGAGGACGTGCGCTTCTACGAGCACCACGGCGTCGACGTACGCGGTGTGGCCCGGGCGTTCACGGCCAACCGCCGCGAGGGCACCCGCCAGGGCGCCTCCACGCTGACCATGCAGTACGTGCGCAACGCGCTGGCCGGTGACACCCGGCTGACCGAGGAGCAGCGCGCCGCGGCCACCGAGATCACCGTCGGGCGCAAGATCCGCGAGATGCGGTACGCGCTGACGCTGGAACGGCAGATCGGCAAGGACGAGATCCTCGGGCGCTACCTGAACATCGCGTACTTCGGCGCCGGGGCGTACGGCATCGCCGCCGCCAGCAAGCGCTACTTCTCCACCACCCCGGAGCGGCTCACGCTGGCCCAGGCCGCGCTGCTCGCCGGGCTGGTCCGGTCCCCGGCCGACGACCCGATCAACGGCGACGCGGACGCGGCCCGGCAGCGGCGGGCGTACGTGCTGGACCGGATGGTGGAGGCCGGCCGGGTGAGCGCGGCGGACGCCGAGGCGGCGAAGGCCACCGAGCTGGCCCTCAAACCCAACACCACGCCGAACGACTGCGCCGCGGTGCCCGCCGACCACAACGACTGGGGCTTCTTCTGCGACTGGTTCACCCAGTGGTGGAACGCCCAGCCGGCGTTCGGCGAGAACGTGGACGAGCGGCAGCGGACGCTACGCCGGGGCGGCTGGAAGATCGTGTCCTCGCTCGACCCGGACGTGCAGGCCAAGGCCAGCGAGCAGGTGCGGGCGATCTACCCGGAGACGATCGCGCGGGCGGCGCCGACCGCCGTGGTGCAGCCGGGCACCGGCCGGGTGCTGGCCATGGCGGTGAACCGCACCTACGGCACGGCCGCCAACCCGGACGGGCAGCAGAACTACCCGAACACGGTCAACCAGCTGGTGGCCGGCGGTGGCGGCATCACCGGCTACCAGGCGGGCTCCACGTTCAAGCTGTTCGCGCTGCTGGCCGCGCTGGAGTCCGGGCTGCCGCTGGACACCGAGTTCGACGCGCCGCGTGTCTACGTGACGCAGTACCCGGTCGGCGCCGGCCCGGCGAGCTGCGGCGGCCGGTGGTGCCCGGAGAACGCCAACACCTACTGGATGGACGGCGACCGGGACATGTGGGACGCGTTCGGCCGCTCGGTGAACACGTACTTCGCCTGGCTGACCGAGCGCGTCGGCGCGGACCGGGTGGTCGAGATGGCCCAGCGGCTGGGCATCGTGTTCCGTGCCCCGGCGGACGCCCGGATGGCCCGCGAGGGCGCCAAGAGCTGGGGACCGTTCACGCTCGGCGTCTCCGCCACCACGCCGCTGGACCTGGCCGGCGCGTACGCCGCAGTGGCCGCCGAGGGCACCTGGTGCCGGCCCACGCCTGTCACCTCGATCACCGACCCGGGCGGCCGGACGGTGGCCGCCGGCAACACCGACTGCCGGCAGGTGCTCGACACCGAGGTCGCCCGCGCGGCGGCCGACGCCAGCCGCTGCCCGGTCGGCGACCAGTCGATGTACCGCCGCTGCGACGGCGGCACGGCCGAGGAACTGGCCCCTGGCCTGCGCCGGCCGGTGGCGGGCAAGACCGGCAGTTCGGAGCGGAACGCCACCGAGACAGTCGTCGCGTTCACCCCGCAGCTGTCAGTGGCGACGATCGCCGCGAACCCGGACGACCCGCGGGACGCGGTCGGCGGCGGCGTGCAGAAACGGCAGATCGCCGCCGTGGGCCGCATCCTCGCGTGGTCGCTGCGGGACGAGCCGGTACGCGACTTCGTCCCGCCCGGCCAGGCGGTCGCCTTCCAGCACACCAGCCCTCGCACCGGCAACTGACCCGCCCCGCCCCCACCCGCGGGCGAGGGCGAGGGCGAGGGCGAGGGGGTCAGCCTGGGTGTTCGGCGCCCCGGGCGATGTTGCGGGCCATGCCGCCGAAGACGACCGCGTGGAACGGGGCCACCGAGGCCCAGTAGAGGTGGCCGGGAAGGCCGCGCGGGAGGAACACGGCACGCTGGACGTAGCGGCTGCGGCCGTCCCCGTCCGGCTCGGCGCGCATCTCCAGCCAGGCCCGGCCGGGCAGCCGCATCTCGGCGCGCAGCCGCAGCAGCTCACCCGGGACGATCTCCTCGACCCGCCAGAAGTCCAGCGCCTCGCCGACCTGGAGCCGGTGCGGGTCGCGCCGCCCCCGGCGCAGCCCGACGCCGCCGACCAGCCGGTCCATCCAGCCGCGCACGGACCAGGCCAGCGGGAACGAGTACCAGCCGTGCTCGCCGCCGACGCCCTCGATGACCCGCCACAGCGCCGTCGGCGGCGCGTCCACCGTCCGCTCCCGCAGATCGGTGTACGCGGTGCCGCCGGACCAGTGCGGATCCGACGGCAGCGGCTCGGCGGGCGCGTCCGGCCCGCTCGCGTTCGACCAGCGCGTCTCCACCTCCGCGTCGCGCACCTTGGTCAGCGCCAGCGCGACCGCCTGGTCGAAGCCGGTCGACCCGTCCGGCGGGTCCGGCACGTACGCGGCGATGTCGTGCTCGTGCGCCACCGCCTCGTGCACCAGGCTCTCCACGAGTGGCCGGGCGATGGCGTTCGGCACCGGCGTGATCAGGCCGACCCAGTGCGAGGAGAGCGACGGGGTGAGCGGGCGCACCGGCAGGATGACCCGGGGCCGCAGCCCGGCCACCCGGGCGTAGCGCTGCATCATCTCGGTGAAGGTCAGCACGTCCGGGCCGCCGATGTCGAAGGCCCGGTTGACGTCGGCCGGCAGGTGCGCGCAGGCGACCAGGTAGCGCAGCACGTCCCGGACCGCGATCGGCTGGATCCGGTTGCGCACCCAGCGCGGGGTGACCATCGCCGGGAGCCGCTCGGTCAGGTAGCGCAGCATCTCGAACGAGGCCGAACCGGATCCGATGATCACGGCGGCGCGCAGCACCACAGTGGGCACGCCGCTGTCCAGCAGGATCCGCGCGACCTCCGCCCGGGAGCGCAGGTGCGCCGAGGGCAGGCCGTCGCGCTCCGCCGGCTCCGGCCCGCCGAGATACACGATCCGGCGTACGCCCGCGGCGCGCGCCGCCTCGGCGAAGTTCGTCGCCGCCTCCCGGTCGGCCGCCTCGAAACCACGCTGGCCCAGCGAGTGGACCAGGTAGTACGCCACCTCCACGCCCGCGAACACGGCCGGCAGCGTCTCCGGCCGGCGCAGGTCACCCTCGACGACCTCCGCCTCGGCCGCCCACGGCACGTCCCGCAGTCGCCCGGCGGTGCGGGCCAGGCAGCGTACGGTGTGCCCCTCGGCCAGCAGCCGGGGCGCGAGGCGTCCGCCGATGTAGCCGGTCGCACCGGTGACGAGGCATCTCACGGCATCCAGTGTGCGGCTCCGTAGACTCCTTCGCTGTGGAGAACGCGAGGGACACCTTCTGGGGGCCGGACTTCCAGCAGCTCAGTACCGCCGACCCGGAGATCGCCGAGGTGGTGCTGGGTGAGCTGGACCGGCTGCGCGGCGGCCTGCAACTGATCGCCAGCGAGAACCTCACCTCGCCCGCGGTGCTGGCGGCGCTGGGCTCCACGCTCACCAACAAGTACGCCGAGGGCTACCCGGGGCGGCGCTACTACGGCGGCTGCGCCGAGGTGGACCGGGCCGAGGAGCTGGCGGTCTCCCGGGCTAAGGAGTTGTTCGGCGCCGAGCACGCGAACGTGCAGCCGCACTCCGGGGCGAGCGCCAACCTGGCCGCGTACGCCGCCCTGGTGCAGCCGGGTGACACGGTGCTGGCCATGGACCTGCCGCACGGCGGGCACCTGACCCACGGCAGCCGGGTGAACTTCTCCGGCAAGTGGTTCCACCCGGTCGGCTACACCGTCCGGCGGGACACCGGGACGATCGACTACGACGAGGTACGCGACCTGGCCCGCGCGCACCGGCCGAAGATGATCATCTGCGGTGCGACCGCGTACCCGCGCCTGATCGACTTCGCCCGCTTCCGGGAGATCGCCGACGAGGTCGACGCGCACCTGATGGTGGACGCCGCCCACTTCATCGGCCTGGTGGCCGGCGGCGCGATCCCGTCCCCGGTGCCGTACGCCGACGTGGTCACCGCGACCACCCACAAGGTGCTGCGCGGCCCGCGCGGCGGCATGATCCTCTCCCGCGAGCCGCTGGCGGCCCGGATCGACAAGGCGGTCTTCCCGTTCACCCAGGGCGGCCCGCTGATGCACGCCGTCGCCGCCAAGGCGGTCGCGCTGCGCGAGGCCGCGCAGCCCGAGTTCCGCACGTACGCCGCCCAGGTGGTCACCAACGCCCGCGCGCTCGCCGACGGGCTGGCCACGGAGGGGTTGCCGCCGGTCTCCGGCGGCACCGACACCCACCTGGCCCTGCTCGACCTGCGCGAGACCGGAGTGACCGGCGCCCAGGCCGAGGCCCGCTGCGACGCCGCCGGCATCACGCTCAACAAGAACGCGATCCCGTACGACCCGCAGCCGCCCTCGGTCGCCTCCGGCATCCGGGTGGGCTCGCCGAGCGTCACCACCCAGGGCATGCGGGAAGGGGAGATGCGCCGGATCGCCACGTTGATCGGTCGGGCGGTGCGGACCGATCCGGAGTCCCCCGGGGGTGGCGACGAGCTGACCCGGATCGCCGCCGACGTGACCGAGCTGGTCACCGAGTTCCCGGCGTACCCCCGTGGCTGAGCCCGGGGCGCGTGCGGCGGAGGCGACGGCGGACCGCGGCTGGCGACTGCGCCATCTGCCGGTGCTGCTGGCCGCGGTGGCGGTGCTGGCCGCTGTCGCGGCGGTGGTCGGCGGGGTGTGGCGCGGCGCGGACGGCGCGCTCGGCGCGGCGGCCGGGGTGGCCGTCACGGCTGCGAGCTACACGCTCACCACAGTGGTGCTGGCCTGGGCGGACTCGAAGGATCCACAGCTCGTGCTGCCGTTCGGGCTGGGCCTCTACGTCGCCAAGATCACCATGCTCGGCGGGGTGATGGTGCTGGTGGCCTCGACCGGCTGGCCGGGACTGATCCCGTTCTGTTTCGGCATCGCCGCGGGCGTGGTGGTCTGGACCGGCGTGCACGTCTGGTGGCTCACGACCGTCCATGCCCGACGGATGTCGGGCTGAGCCGTCCCACCCTTCGGGCGACGCGTGGTTCCGTCCGCGATCGGTCATTCTCTCAGTGGCGGTGGAGGAGTACCGTTCCTCCAGACGACTTCGCCCGCCCGTGTCCCACACAACCAGGTTGTGCGGGGGGTGAGGCACAACCTCTTCTGCTCGACTGATATCGTTCGCCCCGTCATGGCCGGTGACCAGAAACCCCCCAACACTGGCGGCTCGGGCGACGTTCCGTCCGGTGCCGGTCAGGGTTGGACCGCGCTCTCATACCTCATCGGGGGCATGCTCGTCTGGGGTTTCATCGGCTGGCTGGTCGACCGTTGGCTCGATACCGGCGGCATCGCCACCGGCATCGGGGTCGTGCTCGGCATGGCCGGGGGGATCATCCTGGTCGTCCGCCGACTGGGCACGCCTACTTAGGAAGGGACGCGGTGTTCGGACAGGCGAACGTCCTGGCTCAGGGCCAGGCGGAATTCCCACCGAGCGTGGGGGACTTCTACCTGCCCAGCATCCTGCCCTGGGGTGCGGAGAACTCGTACTGGTTCACCAAGATCACGGCGATGGTGTGGATCGCCGTCGGCGTGCTGATCATCTTCTTCCTGGCCACGTACCGGAAGCCGCAACTGGTCCCCACCAAGAAGCAGTGGCTGGCCGAGTCGATCTACGGCTTCGTGCGCAACAACATCGCCGTGGACATGATCGGGCACGCGGGAGTGCGGTTCGCGCCGTACTTCACCACGCTTTTCTGCTTCATCCTGCTGACGAACTTCTTCGCGATCGTGCCGTTCTTCCAGATCTCGCCGAACTCGCACATCGCCTTCCCGGCCTTCCTCGCCGTGATCAGCTACGTGATGTTCAACTACGTCGGCATCCGGCACCACGGCTTCGTGAAGTACTTCAAGAACGCTCTGGTCCCGCCGGCGCCCTGGTTCATCCTGCCGCTGCTGATTCCGATCGAGCTGTTCTCGACCTTCATCGTCCGGCCGTTCTCGCTGGCCGTCCGTCTCTTCGCGAACATGTTCGCCGGCCACATGCTCCTGCTGGTCTTCACCCTCGGCGGGTTCGCCATGATCAGCGCCAACGCCTGGCTGGCGCCGGTGTCGGTGCTGTCCTGGACGATGACGGTCGCGCTGACCTTCCTCGAGTTCCTGGTGATCTGTCTGCAGGCGTACGTCTTCACGGTGCTGACCGCCAGCTACGTGCAGGGCGCCCTCGCCGACGAGCACTGATCCGATCTTTCGCACCAACCGTTGTCGTCCCGCGTGAGAGTCACGCGTGATAACCAGGAGGAACCAACCAATGGACATCTACGCCGCGGTAGAGGGCAGCACCGCCGCCATCGGCTACGGTCTCGCGGCCATCGGCCCGGGCATCGGCGTTGGCCTGGTCTTCTCGGCCTACATCCAGTCGACCGCCCGCCAGCCGGAGTCGTCCCGGATGACCCTGCCCTACGTCTGGATCGGCTTCGCCGTCATCGAGGCGCTGGCGCTGCTGGGCATCGCGTTCGGCTTCATCTGGCAGGGCCAGCTCTAATCCAGCCCCCCTTCGACCGGGAGGTCTTCCATGTTCTTCCTCGCCGCTGAGGGTGGTGAGACGACCCACAACCCGATCATCCCTGTCTGGCAGGAGATCGTGGTCGGGCTGGTCGCCTTCGGTGTCCTCTGCTTCGTGCTGATGAAGTTCGTCTTCCCGCGCATGGAGCAGACGTTCCAGGCCCGGGTCGACGCGATCGAGGGCGGCATCAAGCGCGCCGAGGCCGCGCAGGCCGAGGCGAACCAGCTGCTCGAGCAGTACCGTGCGCAGCTCGCCGAGGCGCGCACCGACGCCGCCCGGATCCGCGACGACGCGCGGGCCGACGCCGAGGGCATCCGCCAGGACATCCTCGCCAAGGCGCGCGAGGAGTCCGACCGGGTCATCGCCGCCGGCAAGGAGCAGCTCCAGGCCGAGCGGGCCACCATCGTGCGCGAGCTGCGCACCGAGATGGGCACCATCGCGGTGGACCTGGCCAGCAAGATCGTCGGTGAGTCGCTGGCCGACGAGGCGCGTCGCAAGGGCACCGTGGACCGGTTCCTGAACGGTCTCGAGAGCACGGGGGCCCGCTGATGCAGGCCGCCAGCCGGGAGTCGTACTCCGCCGGGGTCGAGCGCCTCGACGCGTACGCCCGCGGCGCGGAGCCGTCGGCGGTGGCCTCCACCGCCGACGACATCCTCTCCGTCGCCGCCCTGCTGCGGCGCGAGCCGCGGCTGCGCCGGGCGCTGTCCGACCCGGCGCGCTCGGGTGAGGACCGCACCACTCTGCTCACCGGGATCCTGGGCGGCAAGGTCGGCGCGGACGCGCTCGACCTGCTCGCCGCGCTGGTCTCCGGTCGCTGGTCGGCCCCGTCGGAGCTGCTCGACGGCGTCGAGCGGCTCGGCGTGGAGGCGCTCCTCGCGAGCGCCGAGTCGACCGGCGAGCTGGGCGAGGTCGAGGACGAGCTGTTCCGCTTCGGGCAGGTCGTCTCCGGCTCCGGCGAGCTGTCCAACGCGCTCTCCGACCCGATGGCCCCGGTGCAGCGGCGGGCCGAACTGACCCAGCAGTTGCTCGCCGGTAAAGCCCGGCCGGTCACCGTCCGTCTCGTCGAGGCCGCGCTCGCGGGCTTCGGGGGACGCTCCTTCACCGGTGCGCTCACCCGGCTGGTCGAGCTGGCCGCCGACCGGCGGGACCGCCAGGTCGCGTACGTGACCGTGGCGGCCCCGCTGAACGACGAGGAGGAGCGACGCCTCGGCGCCCGCCTCTCCCAGATGTACGGTCGGGAGGTGTCCGTCAAGCAGACGGTCGACCCCGACGTGCTCGGCGGAGTGCGCGTACAGGTCGGATCCGACCTGTACGACGGGACCGTCCTGCGCCGCCTCAACGAGACCCGCAACGCGCTCGCCAAGCGCTGAGCAGACCTGATTCGTCGCCATCGGACCGGCCGGTACCAGGTATCCCGGGCCCTGAGATACTTAAGGAAGCAGAGGATGGCCGAGCTGACCATCTCGACGGAGGAGATCCGCGGCGCCCTGGAGCGCTACGTCTCCTCCTACACGGCCGACGTCTCCCGCGAGGAGGTCGGCACCGTCGCCGACGCCGGTGACGGCATCGCCCACGTCGAGGGTCTCCCCTCGACCATGACCAACGAGCTGCTGGAGTTCGAGGACGGCACGCTCGGCGTGGCGCTGAACCTCGACGTCCGGGAGATCGGTGTCGTCGTCCTCGGTGACTTCGGCGGAATCGAAGAGGGTCAGCGCGTCAAGCGCACCGGCCGGGTGCTCTCCGTGCCCGTCGGCGACGCGTTCCTCGGCCGCGTGGTGAACGCGCTCGGCGAGCCGATCGACGGCCTCGGCGACATCGCCAACGAGGGCTTCCGCGAGCTGGAGCTCCAGGCCCCGAACGTGATGGCCCGGCAGTCCGTGTTCGAGCCGTTGCAGACCGGCATCAAGGCCATCGACGCGATGACGCCGGTCGGCCGTGGTCAGCGCCAGCTGATCATCGGCGACCGGAAGACCGGCAAGACCACTGTCGCCCTGGACGCCATCCTCAACCAGCGGGACAACTGGCGCTCCGGTGACCCGACGAAGCAGGTCCGCTGCATCTACGTCGCGATCGGCCAGAAGGCCTCCACCATCGCCTCCATCAAGGGGACGCTGGAGGAGGCCGGTGCGATGGAGTACACCACCATCGTCGCCTCCCCGGCCTCCGACCCGGCCGGCTTCAAGTACCTCGCGCCCTACACCGGCTCGTCCATCGGCCAGCACTGGATGTACGGCGGCAAGCACGTCCTGATCGTCTTCGACGACCTGAGCAAGCAGGCCGAGGCGTACCGGGCCGTGTCGCTGCTGCTGCGCCGCCCGCCGGGCCGTGAGGCCTACCCGGGTGACGTCTTCTACCTGCACTCCCGCCTGCTGGAGCGCTGCGCCAAGCTCTCCGACGAACTGGGCGGCGGCTCGATGACCGGTCTGCCGATCATCGAGACCAAGGCGAACGACATCTCGGCGTTCATCCCGACCAACGTCATCTCGATCACCGACGGTCAGATCTTCCTCGAGACCGACCTGTTCAACCAGGGCGTCCGGCCGGCCATCAACGTCGGCACCTCGGTCTCCCGGGTCGGTGGCGCCGCCCAGGTGAAGCCGATGAAGAAGGTCGCCGGCTCGCTGCGGCTCAACCTGGCCCAGTTCCGTGAGCTGGAGGCGTTCGCCGCCTTCGCCTCCGACCTGGACCGGGCCTCGCAGAACCAGCTCAACCGCGGTTCCCGGCTGGTCGAGCTGCTCAAGCAGCCGAACTACTCGCCGTACCCGGTGAACGAGCAGGTCGTCTCCGTCTGGGCCGGCACCGAGGGCAAGCTCGACGACGTCCCGGTCGGTGAGATCCGCCGCTTCGAGTCGGAGTTCCTGCAGTACCTCCGCCACAAGCACGAGGGCGTGCTGGCCGCGATCGCGGACAACAAGTGGGACGACGAGATCATCTCCTCGCTCGACTCCGCGATCAGCGAGTTCAAGCAGGTCTTCCTGGGCAAGGAGGACGAGGTCCGGGTCAACGACGCGCCGGCCAAGCCGCTGGAGGGCGAGGAGACCCGCGAGACGGTGACCCGCTTCCGCGACGGCACCACCGACCGCCCGGTCGAGAGCTGATCCGATGGCCGCCCAGGTACGCGTTCTCCGGCAGCGGATCCGTTCCGCCAAGGGGATGAAGAAGATCACCAAGGCGATGGAGCTCGTCGCGACGAGCCGCATCGCCAAGGCCCAGGCCAAGGTGGCGGCGTCGCTGCCGTACGCCGAGGCGATCACCGGCGTGCTGACGGCGCTGGCCTCGAACGCGCGGATCGACCACCCGCTGCTCACCCCGCGCGAGCGGGTGCGGCGGGCGGGCGTCCTGCTGGTCACCGCCGACCGGGGCCTGGCCGGTGGCTACAGCTCGAACGCGATCCGGACCGCCGAGTCGCTGATCGCCCGCCTGCGCGCCGACGGCAAGGAGCCCGTGCTCTACGTCATCGGCCGCAAGGGCGTGGCGTTCTACCGGTTCCGCAACCGGCAGATCGCCGCCAGCTGGACGGGTTTCTCCGAGCAGCCGTCGTTCGAGGACGCCCGCGAGGTCGGTGAGACGCTGATCAAGGCGTTCACCGCCGGCGCGGACGACACCGACAACGAGGCCGGCGCCGACGGGATCCTCGGCGTGGACGAGCTGCACATCGTCTACACCGAGTTCAAGTCCCTGATGACGCAGAACCCGGTGACCCGGATCGTCGGTCCGATGCAGGTCGAGGACCGGCCCCGGTCCGAGGGCCTGCTGCCGGCGTACGAGTTCGAGCCGGAGCCGGAGTCGCTGCTCGACGCCCTGCTGCCGAAGTACATCAACACGCGGATCTTCGCGGCGTTGCTGGAGTCGGCGGCCAGTGAGTCGGCCGCCCGTCGGCGGGCGATGAAGAGCGCCACCGACAACGCCGAAGAGATGATCGAGAAGTACACGCGTGAGATGAACTCGGCCCGTCAGGCCGGCATCACCCAGGAGATCAGTGAGATCGTCGGCGGCGCGAACGCGCTGGCCGCGTCGGGAAGTGAAGTGTGATGACTGTATCCGCAGTTGAGACCAAGACGGCCACGGGTCGCGTGGTCCGGGTCATCGGCCCGGTCGTCGACGCCGAGTTCCCGCGCGACGCCATGCCGGAGCTGTTCAACGCCCTGCACGTCGACGTGACGCTCTCCGGCGGTGAGAAGACGCTGACCCTCGAGGTCGCCCAGCACCTGGGTGACAACCTGGTCCGCGCCATCTCGATGCAGCCGACCGACGGCCTGGTCCGCGGCACCGAGGTGCGCGACACCGGCGCGCCGATCAGCGTGCCGGTGGGCGACGCGGTCAAGGGCCACGTGTTCAACGCGATCGGCGAGTGCCTCAACCTCACCGAGGGCGAGACCATCCAGGCCGACGACCGGTGGGGCATCCACCGCAAGGCCCCGGCCTTCGCCGACCTGGAGCCGAAGACCGAGATGCTGGAGACCGGCATCAAGGTCATCGACCTGCTCGCCCCGTACGTCAAGGGCGGCAAGATCGGCCTGTTCGGCGGCGCGGGCGTGGGCAAGACGGTGCTCATCCAGGAGATGATCACCCGTGTGGCCCGGAACTTCGGTGGTACCTCGGTCTTCGCCGGCGTGGGTGAGCGCACCCGCGAGGGCAACGACCTCATCGCCGAGATGACCGAGTCGGGCGTCATCGACAAGACCGCGCTGGTCTACGGCCAGATGGACGAGCCGCCGGGCACCCGCCTGCGGGTCGCGCTGTCCGCGCTGACCATGGCGGAGTACTTCCGTGACGTGAAGAAGCAGGAGGTGCTGCTCTTCATCGACAACATCTTCCGCTTCACCCAGGCGGGTTCCGAGGTCTCCACGCTGCTCGGCCGCATGCCGAGCGCCGTGGGTTACCAGCCGACCCTGGCCGACGAGATGGGCGAGCTCCAGGAGCGGATCACCTCCGTCCGGGGCCAGGCCATCACCTCGATGCAGGCGATCTACGTGCCCGCCGACGACTACACCGACCCGGCGCCGGCCACCACGTTCGCCCACCTCGACGCGACCACCAACCTGGAGCGGTCGATCTCCGACAAGGGCATCTACCCGGCCGTGGACCCGCTGGCGTCCTCGTCCCGGATCCTCGCCCCGGAGTTCGTCGGCGAGGAGCACTTCGCCGTCGCCACCGAGGTGAAGCGGATCCTGCAGCGCTACAAGGACCTGCAGGACATCATCGCCATCCTCGGTATCGAGGAGCTCTCCGAGGAGGACAAGCTCACCGTCGGCCGCGCCCGCCGGATCGAGCGGTTCCTCTCGCAGAACACGTACGCGGCGGAGCAGTTCACCGGCGTTCCCGGCTCGACGGTCCCGATCGCCGAGACCATCGACGCCTTCCGCCGGATCAGCGAGGGGGAGTTCGACCACTTCCCGGAGCAGGCGTTCTTCATGTGCGGTGGCCTGGAGGACCTCAAGGCCAAGGCCAAGGAGCTGATGGACGAGGAGGGCTGAGAGCCCGCTCACACCCACGAGGGCCGTCCCGGCGAAAGCCGGGGCGGCCTTCGCCCTTTCGGGCCACTGCCCTACCAGATGCCCGGTTCTCCGGCAAGCAGTTCGCCGGATCGCGCGGTACCGTTCCTGACACGACTTCACATCCGGCCGTTGATCTCTGCAACCAAACGGACCTCCGCGCCCGTCTTCCTACCCGTGGGCGCGACGATTGGAGATGCTCGTGGGCAGTAAGGGCGGCGCGGATCGCGGGAAGCGGTCCATGTGGCGCGGCGTGCCCCGGTGGGCTCGCGTCTGCACGATCCTGGGCATCGTCATGGTGGTGCTCAGCGGCTCCGTGCTGATCGGCTCGCGCGCCCTTGTCGCCCGTTACGAGGGATCGGTGGGCAAGGCCGACCTCTTCGGTGACCAGGCCGCCGGCGCCAACGAGAAGAAGAGCGACATCAAGGGCCCGCTCAACATCCTGCTCGTCGGCGTGGACCCCCGGACCGCGACCGCCCGCCCGCTTGCCGACTCGATCATGGTCCTGCACGTGCCCGCCACCATGGACCGCGGCTACCTCTTCTCGCTGCCGCGTGACCTGCGGGTGGACATCCCGGAGTTCCCCAAGGCCGACTACTCGGGCGCCAACGACCGGCTCAACGCGGCCATGTCGCACGGCAGCAACGTGCCGGGGCAGAACCCCAGCACCGCGCAGGGCTTCGAGCTGCTCGCCAGCACCGTGCAGGAGGTCACCGGCATCAAGCGCTTCGATGCCGGGGCGATCATCAACTTCAGCGGTTTCAAGAAGATCGTCGACGCCATGGGCGGAGTCGACATGTACATCGAGCGGGAGGTGCGCTCCGAGCACCTCCAGCCGGACGGCACGCCGCGCCAGCTCAAGCCCGGCGGTGGTGGCTACCTCGGACCGCAGGCCGTGTACGAGAAGGGCAACGCCCACCTCAAGGGCTGGCAGGCGCTGGACTACGTCCGGCAGCGCTACCCGAAGAACGGCGTGCCGGACGCCGACTACGGCCGGCAGCGGCACCAGCAGCAGTTCGTCAAGGCGATGGTGAGCCAGGCGTTCAGCGCCGACGTGGTGGCCAACCCGGTCAAGCTGGACCGGGTGCTGCGCGCGGCCGGGAAGTCGCTGGTGTTCAACGGCCGCGGCAACAGCGTGGTCGACTTCGGGCTGGCCCTGAAGGACATCCGGCCCGAGGCGATCGAGACGATCAAGCTGCCGGGCGGCCCGATCGGGACCGGCAGCAACTACCGGGGAGAGCAACTGCTCGAACCGGCGGAGGACTTCTTCACCGCCCTGCGTACCGAACAGCTCGACGCGTTCCTGCTGGAGCACCCCGACTTCAAGCAGAAGACCAAGTAGCCTGAGCGGGTGCGGGGCCGTGGTGGTCCGGCTCTCACCACCCGCGTTGGGTGGGCTGCGGGGGCGCGACTAGACTTTCGGCAATCCGCCGCCGCAGCAAGGAGACAGCGTGGCACAGCAGCTTCACGTCGAGCTCGTAGCCGTCGAGGAGAAGGTCTGGACCGGCGAGGCCGAGATGGTCGTCGCCCGGACGACCGAGGGTGAGCTCGGTGTGCTGCCTGGGCACGCACCGCTGCTCGGCCAGCTCGCCGAACCCAGCCAGGTACGCATCAAGCAGGCCGGTGGCCAGCAGGTCGCGTACGACGTGGCCGGCGGCTTCCTGTCGGTGACCGGTGAGGGCGTCACAGTCCTCGCCGAGAGCGCAACCCCCGCCACCCCGGCCCGCTGAGCCGACCCGCCGATGGAGATCGTCGAAGGGATCGGAATCGGCGTCGCGATCGTCGTCGTCGCGCTTCTGATCCTCTTCATCCGGCGGGCCCTGTTCACGCGTAGCGGTGGCATCATCCGGCTGAGCGTCCGGGTCAACACGATCCTCGACGGTCGTGGCTGGTCACCCGGGTTCGGTCGCTTCGTGGGCGACGAACTCCGCTGGTACCGCATGTTCAGCTTCGCGCTGCGCCCCAAGCGGGTGCTCTCCCGCAAGGGGCTGGCGGTCGAGCGCCGCCGGCTGCCCGAGGGGCAGGAGCGCATGTCGATGCCCGCCGAATGGGTGATCCTGCGCTGTACCAGCCACCACGCGCCGATCGAGATCGCCATGGCGCGATCCACGGTCACCGGATTCCTGTCCTGGCTCGAGGCCGCCCCGCCCGGGGCGGTCTCGCCGCGTCTGGCCTCCCAGGACTGGCCCGCCGCCTAACCGCTGCCCCACCCCACCCCTCCCCGGTCGCGCGAGTCGTGCCGGCGCGTCTCTTCGCCTCCGCTGACGCCGATCTTGGAGTTGTGGCGCCAGGAAACACCCGGTTTGCGCCGTTCGCGAGGCACCACAACTCCAAGATCACCGCAGCCCTCCCCGTGGCGCCCGCGATCTTGCGCATGGGGCCCCGGCAAACCTCGTAAACGGGACGCACTGAGGGCTCGAACTGCAAGATCGCGCGGCCAGTCGTGCGAGCGCCCGGCGGCGTCGCGCTGCCGCACCCGAGCCGGCCCCGCTCCGGCCAGCCCCGCTCCGGCCGACCCCGCTCCGGCCAGCCCCGCTCCGGCCGACCCCGCCCTGGGCCAGGCCCGCACTGCGTCAGCCCCGCCCTGCGTCAGCCCCGCCCAGGCCGGCTCTGACCGGCCAGCCCTGCCTGGGTCGGGTCGATCATGAACTTGGCGGCATTTGATGTCCGGTTTGTCGCCGCTAACCTCATGATCGACGGCCCGGGGGCGGGTGGGAGTGGTGCCATCCGTGCACGCGAGCCCGCCCCACGCGCCCTCCGCCGCCTCGGCGACCGAGCCAGCCGTGATCTTGGTACGAAACGGCCCCCATGAGGGCACTTTCGTACCAAGATCTACGGCTGTTCCTGGAATGCGGATATGTGTCTCAGGTGATGGGAGACGCTGCTGGCGGGAGGGCTCCGAGGTGCTCTGAGGTCGGGAGGCCGGGAGTACGGGCAGTGTTGTCCGGTTCGGCGTGTGGGTGTGGTGTCGGGTCCGGGGCATTTCCAGCAGCGTCCCTCCTCGGGTTGGGGCACGGTGGAGCAGATCACCGATCCTGAGTACTCGACGACGGCGTTCCTGAAGGGTCTGAAGCAGGTCGACGGTTGGAAGGACATGCCGCTGACCAAGGCCGCCCAGACCGTCCAGGTGTCGGCTTACCCGGACCACTACGCCCAGTGGGAGCAGCAGGCCGCCGACCTCGTCGCCCAGCACTGGAACAGCTAAGAGAACAAGTAACTGACACAAGCTGAAGGCCGGCACCCCGGACCAACGGGGTGCCGGCCTTCTCACGTCTCCGCGACCAGCTCGACCTCGTACCCCTGCCCGTCGGTGAGGTAGGCGGCGTAGCTGTCCGGGCCACCCGCGTGCGGGTGCCGGTCCGGGAACAGCAGCGTCCAGCCGTACTCTCCGGCGGCAGCGACCAGGCGTTCGACGGCGGCCGGCGGGCCGGCGTGGAAGGCCAGGTGGTTCAGGCCGGGCGCGCGCCTGTCGTGGGTGCGGCCGGTGAGCGCGGGTGACTCCTCCAGCACGACGTAGGTCGCGCCGAGCCGCCAGGAGCGGCCGGCGGGCCAGTCCTGGTACGGCGTCCAGCCCAGCTCGCCGAGAAGCCACCCCCAGGAACGACTGGCCGCCGCCAGGTCGGGTACCCAGACCTCCACGTGATGGAGGCCGCCGATGGTCAGCGCTTCCCGCCCGGCACCCATAGCACGTCGCCGTCCGGATTTGCCGTTCTTGACAGGATAAAGAGCAAATCGGAGAGCCGGTTGAGATACTTTGTCGGGAGGGGACTGGTCCGATCGGGGTCGTGTGCGACCAGCGCCCATGCCGCACGCTCGGCGCGCCGGGCGGTCGTCCGTGCCACGTGCAGCAGCGCCGCGCCCGCGGTGCCGCCGGGGAGGATGAAGGAGTCGAGCTTGCTCAGGCGCGCGTTGTACTCGTCGCACCAGCCCTCGAGGCGCTCGACGTACTCCTCGGTCACCCGCAGCGGCGGGTACTTCGGGTCCGGTTCGACAGGCGTCGCCAGGTCCGCGCCGACGTCGAACATGTCGTTCTGCACGGATTCCAGCACGGCCCGCAGCTCGTCCGAGAGCTGCCCCAGGGCGAGCGCGACGCCGATCGAGGCGTTGCACTCGTCCACGTCCGCGTACGCGGCGATACGCGGATCGGTCTTCGGCACCTGCTCGTTGTTGCTCAGCCTGGTCATGCCGGCATCGCCGGCCTTGGTGTAGATGCGCGTGAGGTGGACGGCCATGACGCACAGCCTACGGATACCGGACCTGACCATCCCGGCCCGGCCGAGCCCGGTGGGGCCGGGGGACGCGGGAGATCCGGCGGTCAACGACGTCGACGTCATCCGGGTGCGCGGTGACGCCCGGCTCGCCGGCACCGTGCACGTGGTCGGTGCGAAGAACTCCGCGCTGAAACTGATGGCCGCCGCGTTGCTCGCGCCCGGCCGCAGCCTGATCACCAACGTGCCCCGGATCACCGACATCGCGATCATGGGCGAGGTGCTGCGGCGGCTCGGCTGCGGCGTACGTTTCGGGCCGGACGACCCGGTCGACCCGATGGTGGCGCACGGCGGTGTGGAGCGGTCCCGCTCGGTGCTCATCGACGTGCCGGAACGGCCGGGATCGGAGGCCGACTACGACCTGGTGCGGCGGCTGCGCGCGTCGATCTGCGTGCTCGGCCCGCTGCTGGCCCGCCGGGGGTACGTCCGGGTCGCTCACCCCGGCGGCGACGCCATCGGCTCGCGCGGTCTGGACATGCACATCGCCGGGCTGGCCCGGATGGGCGCGGAGATCTCCGGTGAGCACGGCTTCGTCATCGCCGAGGCCCCGGGCGGGCTGCACGGCGCCGACATCGTGCTGGACTTCCCGAGCGTGGGTGCGACCGAGAACCTGGTCATGGCGGCGGTGCTGGCCCGGGGCGCCACGACGATCGACAACGCGGCCCGGGAGCCGGAGATCGTCGACATCTGCACGATGCTGAACCGGATGGGCGCCCGGATCGAGGGGGCCGGCACGTCGACGCTGCACATCGTCGGCGTACCGGAGCTGCGGCCGGTCCGGCACGCCACGGTGGGGGACCGGATCGTGGCCGGGACCTGGGCGTTCGCCGCCGCGATGACCCGCGGCGACGTGACGGTGACCGGCCTGGAGCCGGCGTACCTGGAGGTCGCGCTGGACAAGCTGGTCGCGGCCGGCGGCCTGGTGGAGACCCGGGGCGACGCCTTCCGGGTACGGATGGACGACCGCCCCCGGGCGGTCGACGTGGTCACGCTGCCGTACCCGGGCTTCGCCACCGACCTGCTGCCGATGGCGATCGGACTGGCGGCGGTCAGCGAGGGCGGCTCGCTGATCACCGAGAACATCTTCGACGGCCGGTTCATGTTCGCCAACGAGATGATGCGGCTGGGCGCGGAGATCCGTACCGACGGTCACCACGCCCTGGTGTGCGGCCGGGAGCGGCTGTCCGGCGCCCCGGTACGCGCCACCGACATCCGGGCCGGCGCCGGGCTGATCATCGCCGGGCTCTGCGCCGACGGCCTCACCGAGGTCTCGCACGTGCACCACGTCGACCGGGGCTACCCGGACTTCGTGGCCGACCTGCGGGCGCTCGGCGTCGAGGTGGAGCGCGGCACCGCGCCGGAGGAACCGGACCTGGCCATCTGACAGCCGGGGCTTATCCGTCGTTAAGTAGGGTTCTCCCAGACGTTGCAGAACACGGCGAGGGAGAAGCAGATGGCGGGTCGACTCGCGGTCGTCGGTGCCGGGCTGATGGGCTCGGGCATCGCGCAGGTGGCGGCGCAGGCGGGCTGGCAGGTGACGCTGCGCGACATCGACGACGCGGCCACGAAGCGCGGTGTGGACGGCATCCGGAAGTCGCTGACGAAGTTCGCCGAGAAGGGCAAGATCGAGGCGTCCGACGTCGAGGCGACGCTGGGCCGGATCACGCCGACCACCGACCTGGAGGCCGCCGCCGACGCGGACATCGTGGTCGAGGCGGTCTTCGAGAAGATCGAGATCAAGCACGAGGTGTTCCGCGCGCTCGACAAGATCTGCAAGGCGGACGCGGTGCTCGCCACCAACACGTCGGCCATTCCGGTGACCCAGATCGCCACCGCCACCGAGCGCCCGGAGTCGGTCGTCGGCACGCACTTCTTCTCACCGGTGCCGATGATGAAGCTCTGCGAGCTGGTACGCGGCTACAAGACCAGCGACGCGACGATGGACACGGTCAAGTCGTTCGCCGAGGGGATCGGCAAGACCGTGGTTGTGGTCAACCGGGACATCGCCGGATTCGTCACCACCCGGCTGATCTGCGCGCTGGCGATGGAGGCGGTCAAGCTCGTCGAGTCCGGCGTGATCTCCGCCGAGGACCTGGACACCGCCTGCAAGCTGGGCTTCGGCCACGCCATGGGCCCGCTCGCCACTGTCGACCTGACCGGCGTGGACGTACTGCTCAACGCCACCCGCAACATCTACACCGACACCGCCGACGAGAAGTTCTTCCCGCCGGAGTTGCTCCAGCGCATGGCCACCGCCGGTGACCTGGGCCGCAAGACCGGCCAGGGCTTCTACTCGTACTGACCAGCCCGTCCCGCCCCCGGCCCGCGCGGCCGGGGGCGGTTCACGTGCGGTGCCGGTTCACGTCCGGGGCGGGCTGAGCGCGGCGCCGATCAGCGCGAACGCGTCCGGGATGACCGTGCCCCAGTAGCCGAAGTTGTGCCGCCCGTCGGCCCAGGCGGCGCGTACCGGCTCCTCGGGCAGCGCCCGAGCCAGCGCGCGGACGTCGGAGAGGAAGTTGTCCTGCCGTCCGCACCACAGCCCGACCGGGGTGCCGCGCAGCCTCTCCACGCCGGTGAAGACCGCGTCGCCGGGGCTCACCGCGGGGGAGAAGGCGGCCGCCATCCGCAGCCACTTCGGGTACGTCTCGGCGAGCAGCAACGCGCCGAAGCCACCCATCGACCAGCCCCACACGGCCAGCCGGCTGCTGTCGAACCCGCGCCGGGCGCACCAGGTGGGCACCTCCTCGCGCACCATCCGCTGCGGGTCGTCGTCACCGGCGGCGCGCCAGGACAGCCGCCCGCCGGTGGCGCCCGCGAGCGCGAACGGCGGCGCGCCCCGGCGTACCGCGTCGGTGAGGAAGCGGGCCAGCCCGAACCGGCCGTAGTCGCGCGGGGTGGCCGACGCGCCGTGCAGCACCAGGCAGACGGGCAGGCCGCGGCCGTCGCCGTACCCCTCGGGCACGGCCGTCCAGAAGTCCACCTCGCGGCCGCGCGCGCCGGACGCGATGCGGATCAGGCGTTCGTCACCGGCCGGCGCGTCCGGCAGGGACGGCGCCGGTCCCGGGCGAGGGCCGGAGAGCTGCCGGGCGGCCAGGCCGCCGACCACCGCGGCGCCGGCCACACCGGCGGCGGCGCCGAGCAGGGTACGCCGGGTCAGCGTCGATGCCATGCCGGCGAGTGTGCCACCGACACGTGGGTGTTAAGAAGGGGCCCTTCCTCTACCGGAGGCGTTAAGAGGGGGCCCTTCCTTACACCTCAGCCGTCGCGCTTGGTGGTCCAGCGGAACGTGGTCAGGCAGAGCACCAGGCCGATGACGCACCACGCGCCCAGCACCAGCGCGACGGTGCCCAGCTCGAACGAGCCGCCCGGCTCCCGGGCGCCGAAGCTGTCCGGCAGGAAGACCGACCGCAGTCCCTGGCACATCCACTTGAGCGGGAAGATCGCCGCGACCTGCTGCATCCAGGTGGGCAGGCTGGTGAAGACGAAGAACACGCCGGAGATGAACTGGAGCACGAGCGCGACCGGGGTGACCACCGCCGAGCCGCTGCGAGCGGTACGGGCCAGCGACGAGATGGCGATGCCGCAGAGCGTGCAGGCGGTGATGCCGAGGACGGCGACCCAGGCGAACGTCAGCCACTTGCCGGTGGTCTGCGGCAGTTGCAGGTCGAACATCGCCACCGAGACGGCGAGCAGCAGCGCGGTCTCGGCGATGCCGATCACCACCACCATGATCACCTTGCCGGCGAACCAGACCCACTTCGGCATCGGCGTACCGCGGTAGCGCTTGAGCACGCCCCGGTCCCGCTCGATCGGAATCCAGATGCCGAGGTTCTGGAAGCTCACTGTCATCAGGCCGGTCGCGATCATGCCGGTGATGAAGTACTGCGTGTAGCTGACCCCGGGCGCGATCTCGTCGCTGAAGATCGCCGCGAAGATCAGGATCATGATGACCGGGAAGCCCATCGTGAACACGACGGACTCCCGGCTGCGCAGGAACTGGGTGATCTCCAGCCGCCCCTGACGCAGCGCCAGCGCGCCCGCCCCGGACCGCCGGGCGGAGGTGGGGGCGACCGGGGCCGCCGGCTTCGTCGTGGTGGTCATGAGTGTCCGATCATCCGCAGGTAGACGTCTTCCAGGGTCGGCCGGGTCACGGTCAGGCCGGGCACCTCGCCGCCGAAGCGCGCGGCCAGGTCGGCCACCAGCGCCGTCGGCGTCGCGGTCTCCGCCGAGGCCGGTGTCCCGTCGGGGGTACGCCAGGAGACGGTCGCCAGCGACTCCTGCCGATTGCCCAGCGCGTTCGGCGGGGCGACCTCGATCACCCGTCCGGCGGCGATCACGCCGACCCGGTCGGCGAGCGCCTCGGCCTCGTCCAGGTAGTGGGTGGTGAGCACGATCGTGGTGCCGGCGGCGGACAGGTCCCGGATCAGCTCCCAGAACTCGCGCCGGGCCTCCGGGTCGAAGCCGGTGGTCGGCTCGTCGAGGAAGAGCAGCTCGGGGCGGCCGATGATGCCCAGCGCCACGTCCAGGCGGCGCTTCTGCCCGCCGGAGAGCGTGTGCGTGCGCGCCCTGGCCTTGGCCCCCAGCCCGACCCGCTCGACCACCTTGTCCGGGTCGTCGGCGTCCGGGTAGAAGCCGGAGAAGTGCCGGACCACCTCGATGACGCTGAGCTCGTCGAACTCGCCGGTGCCCTGGAGCACGATGCCGACCCGGGAGCGCCAGCCGGCGTCGGGGTGGGCGGGGTCGGCGCCGAGCACGCGTACCTCGCCGGCGTCGCGCCGCCGGTAGCCCTCCAGGATCTCGACAGTGGTGGTCTTGCCGGCGCCGTTGGGGCCGAGCAGTGCGAACACCTCGCCCCGGTGGACGTCCAGGTCCACCGACGCGACCGCGACGTTGTCGCCGTACGCCTTGCGCAGCCCTCGCACGGAAATCGCGAGCTCGTTCTCCATGACGTCAAGTGTGCGTCGTGCGGTCGCCCGTTCCACTCCCGGGTCAGCTATGTACGCGGTGTATACACTCGGTGTGGCCTCTGCTCATGACGGTGGCGGGGGCATCGGGTTGTGTGGTTTTCCACACTCTCTTTTACTGGACGGTAACTTAAACTCCGGCCATGGACGACGCGATGCCGGGACGGCTGCCCGAGCGGGACCGCCCGTGGGTGATGCGCACGTACGCCGGGCACTCCTCCGCCGCGGCCACCAACGCGCTCTTCCGCCGCAACCTGGCGAAGGGACAGACCGGCCTGTCGGTCGCCTTCGACCTGCCCACCCAGACCGGGTACGACCCGGACCACGAGCTGGCCTCCGGCGAGGTGGGCCGGGTCGGCGTGCCGGTGGCGCACCTGGGCGACATGCGGGCGCTGTTCGAGGGCATCCCGCTCGCCGAGATGAACACCTCGATGACCATCAACGCCCCGGCGATGTGGCTGCTCGGCCTCTACGGCACCGTCGCCGCCGAGCAGGGCGCGGAGCTGAGCCGCTGCGCCGGCACCACGCAGAACGACATCATCAAGGAGTACCTGTCCCGGGGGACGTACATCTTCCCGCCGGCGGCCTCGCTGCGGCTGACCGCCGACGTGATCGCGTACACGCTGCGCGAGATGCCCCGGTGGAACCCGGTGAACATCTGCTCGTACCACCTCCAGGAGGCCGGCGCGACGCCCGTGCAGGAGGTCGGCTTCGCGCTGGCCACCGCCGTCGCCGTGCTGGACACCGTGCGCGACTCCGGTCAGGTGCCGCCCGAGCGGATGGGCGACGTGGTCCAGCGGATCTCGTTCTTCGTCAACGCCGGGGTGCGCTTCGTCGAGGAGATCGCCAAGATGCGCGCGTTCGGCGCGCTCTGGGACGAGATCACCCGTGACCGCTACGGCGTGGAGAACCCGAAGCAGCGCCGGTTCCGCTACGGCGTCCAGGTCAACTCGCTGGGCCTGACCGAGGCGCAGCCGGAGAACAACATCCAGCGCATCGTGCTGGAGATGCTCGGCGTCACGCTGTCCCGCGACGCACGCGCCCGCGCGGTGCAGCTGCCCGCCTGGAACGAGGCGCTGGGCCTGCCCCGCCCGTGGGACCAGCAGTGGTCGCTGCGCATGCAGCAGGTGCTGGCGTACGAGTCGGACCTGCTGGAGTACCCGGACCTGTTCGCCGGCTCGCACGTGATGACCGCGCTCGTCGACGACATCGTCTCCGGCGCCCGGGTCGAGCTGGAGAAGGTGCTGGAGATGGGCGGCGTGGTCACCGCCGTCGAGTCCGGCTACCTCAAGAGCGCGCTGGTCGCCTCGCTCGCCGACCGGCGCCGCCGGATGGAGTCCGGCTCGGACGTGGTGATCGGCGTCAACCGGTTCACCGAGACCGAGCCGTCCCCGCTGACGGCGGCCGGGGCCGAGGCGATCGAGCAGGTGGACCCGGCCGTCGAGGAGGCGGCCAGCGACGGCGTACGCCGGTGGCGGGCCGACCGGGACGCGGCGGCTGTCGAGGCGGCGCTGGATCGGCTGCGTGCCGACGCCGCCACCACGGCGAACCTGATGCCGGCGACGCTCGGATGTGTCAGAGCCGGCGTCACCACCGGCGAGTGGGCGGGCGCGCTGCGCCAGGTGTACGGCGAGTACCGCGCGCCGACCGGCCTGGCCGGGGCGGTCGGGACGGCCGGTGACGCGACCCTCGCCGGGGTCCGGGAGCGGGTCGCCGCGACCGCCCGGGAGCTGGGCAGCGGCCGGCTGCGGCTGCTGGTCGGCAAGCCGGGGCTGGACGGGCACTCCAACGGCGCGGAGCAGATCGCGGTACGCGCCCGCGACGCCGGCTTCGAGGTGGTCTATCAGGGCATCCGGCTGACCGCCGGGCAGATCGTGGCGGCGGCGGTGGAGGAGGACGTCGACCTGGTCGGGCTCTCCGTGCTGTCCGGCTCGCACCTGGCCGCCGTGCCGGCGGTACTGGACGGGCTGCGCGCGGCCGGGCGGGGCGACCTGCCGGTGGTGGTGGGCGGGATCATCCCGGCCGCCGACGCCGAGGCGCTGCGGGCCGCCGGGGTGGCCCGGGTGTTCACGCCGAAGGACTTCGCGCTCACCGGCATCATCGACGAGCTGGTGACGGTGATCCGCGAGGCCAACGCACTGACGTGAAAGGAAGGGCCCCTTATTAACGCCTCCGGTAGGGAAGGGGCCCCTTCTTAACACCCGCGCGGAAGCGGCGCCCGCGAGCAGGCGTCGCTTCCGCGCGGGTCAGCGGCTCTGGTAGGTCATGCAGTCGGCCATGTCCATGTCGGGGCCGACGGTGATGGCCGGGGCCTGACACTCCAGGTCGGCGTTGTGCCGGCAGTCGGCGCGCGAGCACGCGCCGACCTGCGCGACCAACTGGTCGAGGCCGCCGCGCACCGGCATCTCCACGAACGTGTGGCAGTGCGCGTGGTCGCTGCTGCCGATCGTGATGGCGAACGCGTGGCAGTCGTTCGTGTGGTTGTAGGCGCACGACCGGACGGCGCACTCCTGGACCCGGGGCATCTCCAACGACGCGGTCATCTCCCGTACCTCCCTGGGTGTCTTGCCCCGATTTTAGAGGTTTCAGGAGTCGGTGCGGGTCAGACGCGAAAGCCGGCCGCGCGGGCCGCGGCGCGCTCGCGGCGCCGCTCCCGGCGGCGGCGGAACAGCCACGGTACGAAGAACACCAGGGCGACCAGGAACACCAGCACCAGCACCGGCAGCAGAAGCGCCACCACCGACATGATCACGCTCGTCGCGTCCTCGGCGGTGCTGGCCACCGGCGCGCCCACGCCTGCCGTGGTCGCGTTGATGACCGGCCGGGCGGCGGCCTTGAGCAGATGCACGCCGAGCGCGATCAGCACGCCGACCACCACCGGCAACCACTGGTGGGACGAGAAGAACGTGTCCGGGTCGCTCACGGTGACCGTCTCCGAGCCGGCGCCCGCGCCGAACGCGAGCCCGCCGGCGGTCGGCCGGACCACCGTCTGCACCACGTCGTTGACGTGGTCGACCACCGGCACCTTGTCGGCGACCACCTCGACCGTGAGCAGGACGGCGAGGATCAGCACCACCCAGCCGTTGCCGAGCCACTGCCAGCCGCTCGGCAGCTCGACCAGATCGGTGTAGCGGGACAGCAGTCCCATCAGCAGCAGCGGGATGTAGGCGTTCAGGCCCGCCGAGGCGGCCAGACCGGAACCGGTGAGGACTTCGAGCACGATCTCAATATGGCACCGGTACGCCAGTGGCGCTCGTCGGCGTCCGCCGGGGCCTCGGCTACCCTCGGCGGGTGCGGTTGGTGATTGCGAAGTGCTCGGTGGACTATGTCGGACGGCTCTCGGCCCACTTGCCCCCGGCTACCCGGTTGCTGATGGTGAAGGCGGACGGGTCGGTGTCGATCCACGCGGACGACCGGGCCTACAAGCCGTTGAACTGGATGAGCCCGCCCTGCCGGCTGGAGGAGGCGCCCGGCGTCTGGCGGGTGGTGAACAAGGCCGGCGAGGAGTTGCGCATCACCCTGGAGGAGATCTTCCAGGACACCTCGTACGAGATGGGCGTCGACCCGGGCCTGCGCAAGGACGGCGTCGAGGCGCACCTCCAGGAACTGCTCGCCGCGAACCCGGCGACGCTGGGGGAGGGCTTCACGCTGGTCCGGCGGGAGTACATGACCGCGATCGGGCCGGTCGACCTGCTCTGCCGGGACGCGGTCGGCGGCGCGGTGGCGGTCGAGGTGAAGCGGCGCGGCGAGATCGACGGCGTGGAGCAGCTCACCCGCTACCTGGAGCTGATGAACCGCGATCCGCTGCTCGCGCCGGTGGCCGGCGTGTTCGCCGCGCAGGAGATCAAGCCGCAGGCGCGGGTGCTCGCCACCGACCGGGGGATCCGGTGCGTGGTGGTCGACTACGACAAGCTGCGCGGCATCGAGCGCGACGAGCTGACGCTGTTCTGAGGCGCCGCCTCAGCGGCCCCGGCCGTACATCAGCTTGGCGATCTTGATGATCCGGGCGATGTCGGCCGGGGTGCGCTCGAACGTCATCGCCGGCAGCAGCGACCGGGCCCGGCGGCGGGTGACCGACTTGGGCCGGCCGAACTCGCGCAGCCCCTCCTCGCCGTGGATGCGGCCGAAGCCGGACTCGCCGGTGCCGCCGAACGGCAGCGTCGACATGCCGGCGAAGGTCAGCGCCGAGTTGACCGAGGCCATCCCGGAGCGCAGCCGCCGCGCCACCGCCACCGCCCGCGCCCGGCCGAAGACCGAACCCCCGAGCCCGTACGGCAGCGCGTTGGCCCGCTCGACCGCCTCGTCCACGTCGCGGACGCGGTTGACCACGAGCGTCGGGCCGAACGTCTCCTCCTGGACGGCGGCCGAGTCCTCCGGCACGTCGACGAGCACCGTCGGGTGCACGTACGGCGGCTGGACCGCCCCCGGGCCGCCGAGCACCGCCCGGCCGCCCCGGCTGAGCGCGTCGTCGATGTGCCGGCGGATGACGTCGATCTGCGACGGCATGGTGATCGGGCCGAGGTCGGAGCCGTCGGCTCCCACTGTGAGCCGCCCGGCCTTCGCCACCACCTTCTCCACGAAGGTGTCGAAGACCTGGTCGACCGCGTAGACCCGCTCGATGCCGATGCACGTCTGGCCGGCGTTGGTGAGCCCGCCCCACACGCACGCGTCGGCGGCGGCGTCCAGGTCGGCGTCGCTGTCCACGATCATCGCGTCCTTGCCGCCGGCCTCCAGCAGCACCGGCGTGAGCGTCTCCGCGCAGGCGGCCATCACCCGCTTCGCGGTGGCGGTCGAGCCGGTGAACGCGACCTTGCCGACACCGGAGCGGCACAGCGCGGCGCCGACCGCGCCGAAGCCGTGCACCGCCTGGAACACCGGCTGCTCCGGCACCACCTCGGCGAACCTGTCGACCAGCCACTGGCCGACCGCCGGGGTGTACTCGCTGGGCTTGAACACCACGGCGTTGCCGGCCGCGAGCGCGTACGCGGCGGAGCCGATCGGCGTGAAGACCGGGTAGTTCCACGGGCCGATCACGCCGACCACGCCGTACGGCTGGTATTCGAGGTGACCGGTGAACTCGGCGAGGATCAGGCGGGAGCGGACCCGGCGCGGCCCGAGCACCCGCCGGGCGTTGCGGGCCGCCCAGTCGATGTGCTCCAGCGCGGTGAGGATCTCCACCACGGCGTCACCGACCGGCTTGCCGCCCTCGGTGTGCATCAGGTCGGCCAGTTCCTCGATCCGCCGGGCGAGCACGCCGCGCCAGCGCTGGAGGCGGTCCCGCCGGCCGGCGAAGCCGAGCCCGGCCCACCAGTCGCCGGCCGCCCGGGCGCGGTCGACAGCGGCACGCACGTCCGCCTCGGCGGCCAGCGGGAATCTGCCTGCCTCGGCACCGGTGGCCGGGCTGGTCGAGACCAATAGACCCTCGGAGATGAGCGGGGCGCCCGGCACGTGTACGGCGGTCATGGCCGAAGTCTAGACCCGAGGATTACTCGCCGGTAGGTGTCGAACGCGCCCTACGCTGCGCGGACGATCAGCCGTCGCATCGACGGAGGTGCCGTCCGAACGGCGAACGGGAGATGACCGGCCGGGGTCGCGGGGGTGACCGCGCGGTGGTGCAAGCCGTTACGGTGAGGTGGCAGGCTGACGCCGCGGGGCGATGTGGGGTGGAGGACTGTCCATGGAGGAGCATCCTGAGCTGATGCCGTTGCTGACGGTGTCGGGCGGGGCGATGCGGGGGCTCACGTTCCGGGTCGGCCGGGAGGCGCAGGTGATCGGCCGTGCGCCGACCGCCGACATCGTGCTCGCCGACCCGCACCTGAGCCGGCGGCACGCCACCGTCCGGGCCAGCCCCGAGGGGGTGCTGCTCACCGACCTCGGCTCGACCAACGGCACCTGGCTCAACGACGCCCGGGTCACCGGCAGCGTCGCGATCGCCGACGGCGACGTGGTCCGGCTCGGCCGCACCGACCTGCGCCTCTACGACCCGGGTGTGGCCCGGACCGACCCGGTCGGGATGAGCTTCGGCGCGATGCGCCGCGACCAGCGCCCCACATTGCCGCTGCCCGTCCCCGGGCCGCGCCAGCCGATCGAGGCGCGCGAGGCGCAGCCGGCCGACGTCAGCTAGCGGGCCCAGCGCCCGGCGGGCCCAGCGCCCGGCGGGCGCGGCGTGCGGCCACCGCCGAGCGGGGAGCCGCCGCCACCTCCGGGCGGCCCGCTGTGTCGGCAGGCCACATGGACCGGGCTCGGCCGCCCGTGCCAACATGCGCGGATGCGTAGCGCACGGCTCACGGTCCAGGCCAACGGCATCACCCAGGCGGTCCGCGTGGCCGGTCCACCGGACGGCGTGCCGGTGCTGCTGGTGCACGGCAACGTCTCCTCCTCCGCCTTCTGGGAGCCGCTGCTGTCCCGGCTGCCGGAGACGCTGCGGGTGGTGGCGCCCGACCTGCGCGGGTACGGCGAGACCGACACCGCGCCGGTCGACGCCACCCGGGGGCTCGACGACTTCGCCGACGACGTGGCCGCGCTGCTGGACGCCCCGGGGCTGTTCGCGCCCGGCGCCCGGCCGGTGGTGGCCGGGCACTCGCTGGGCAGCGGCGTGGCGATGCGGCTGCTCGTCGGCCACCCGGAGCGGGTGGCCGGGCTGCTGCTGGAGGCGCCGGTGTCCCCGTACGGCTTCGGCGGCACCCGGGACCTCGACGGCACCCCCACCACGCCCGACTTCGCCGGCACCGGCGCCGGCGGCGCGAACCCCGACTTCGTGGCCCGGCTCGCCGCCGGTGACCGGAGCGCGGACGGCCCGACGAGCCCGCGGGCGGTGCTGCGCGCCGCGTACGTGGCCGACCCGGCCTCACTGGGCGACGACGAGGACCTGCTGCTGGAGAGCATGCTGGCCACGGCCACCGGCGACGACAACTACCCGGGCACGGCTGTCGCCTCGGCGCACTGGCCGGGGACCGCCGCCGGGCCGCGCGGCGTGCTCAACGCGCTCGCCCCGGCCCACTTCCGGCTCGCCGACGAGCTGGTCGCCGTGCCGGCCAAGCCGCCGGTGACCTGGGTACGCGGCGACGCCGACGTGATCGTCTCGGACACCTCGCTGTTCGACCTGGCGTACCTCGGCCGGCTCGGTGTGGTGCCCGGCTGGCCGGGTGAGGCGGAGTGCCCGCCGCAGCCGATGGTGGGGCAGACCCGCGCGGTGCTGGACCGGTACGCGGCGGCCGGCGGGACGTACCGGGAGGTGGTGCTGCCCGGCTGCGGGCACAGCCCGCACCTGGAGCGGCCGGCGGAGTTCGTCGCCGAACTGCTGGCGCTGGCCGGGGAGAACACCACCGGGTGAGGCGCGGTGCGTGAAATATCCCACGGCGTCTCGACAACACAGCGTCACGTGGCAGACTCCGGCGCATAACCTTAGCGGCCGTTCATGTCGCGGACGGCGGAGTCGAGCCAGGGGAGGCCGGTCGTGGCGCGGGAGTTCACCAGGGTGGGCGTGGTGGGTCTGGGCACCATGGGTGCCGGCATCGTGGAGGTGTTCGCCCGCAACGGCGTCGACGTCACAGCCGTCGAGATCTCCGACGCGGCGCTGGAACGCGGCCGGGCCACGCTCACCGGCTCCACCGACCGGGCCGTCGCCAAGGGCAAGCTCGCCGAGGCCGAGCGGGACGCCCTGCTGGCGCGGGTCGACTTCCGGGTCGGCCTGGGCGCGCTGCACGACGTGGACCTGGTGATCGAGGCGGTGCCCGAGCACCTGGACCTCAAGCAGCGGATCTTCGCCGAGCTGGACCGGGTCTGCAAGCCCGAGGCGATCCTCGCCACCAACACGTCCTCGCTGAGCGTCACCGAGATCTCCGTCGCCACCGCCCGGCCCAACCAGGTCATCGGCATCCACTTCTTCAACCCGGCCCCGGTGATGAAGCTGGTGGAGGTCGTCCGCACGGTGGTCACCTCCGCCGACGTGGTGGCCGACGTGGAGGCGCTCTGCGAGCGGCTCGGCAAGGTCGACGTGACGATCAGCGACCGGGCCGGCTTCATCGCCAACGCGCTGCTGTTCGGCTACCTGAACCACGCGGTCGGCATGTTCGAGGCCCGCTACGCCACCCGCGAGGACATCGACGCCGCCATGAAGCTCGGCTGCGGCCTGCCGATGGGCCCGCTGGCGCTGATGGACCTGATCGGCCTGGACACCGCGTACGAGATCCTCGACACCATGTACCGGCGCGGCGGCCGGGATCGGCGGCACGCCCCGGCCCCGCTGCTCAAGCAGATGGTGACCGCCGGTCTGCTGGGCCGCAAGTCCGGTCGCGGCTTCTACACCTACGAGCGGCCGGGTTCGCCGAAGGTCGTACCCGACGAGTACACGCCGCTCGCCGCGGACGCCGCGCTCGCCGACGGCGCCCGCGCCATCGCGAAGGTCGGCGTGGTCGGCTCCGGGACCATGGCCACCGGCATCATCGAGGTGTTCGCCAAGGCTGGCTACGAGGTCATCTCGGTGACCCGGGGCGCGGAGAAGTCCGCGAAGGTCTGCGAGGCGGTCAAGACCTCGCTGAACAAGGGCGTGGTGCGCGGCAAGCTCAGCGAGACCGACCGGGACGACGCGCTCGGCCGGATCACCTGGTCCGCGACGCTGGAGCACCTGGCCGACGTCGACCTGGTGGTCGAGGCCGTGATCGAGGAGCTGAGCGTCAAGAAGGCGCTGTTCGCCAGCCTCGACGAGATCTGCAAGCCGGGCGTCGTGCTCGCCACCACCACCTCGTCGCTGCCGGTGATCGACGTGGCGATGGCGACCCAGCGCCCCGCCGACGTGGTCGGCCTGCACTTCTTCAACCCGGCGCCGATCATGCCGCTGGTGGAGATCGTGCAGACCATCCGTACCTCCGCCGAGACGTCGGCCACCGCCCGCGCGGTCTGCGCGAAGCTCGGCAAGACCGGCGTGGTCTGCGGCGACCGGTCCGGCTTCATCGTGAACGCGCTGCTGTTCCCGTACCTGAACGACGCGGTGAAGATGCTGGAGGCCAGCTACTCCACCGCCGACGACATCGACTACGCGATGAAGCTCGGCTGCGGCTACCCGATGGGCCCGTTCGAGCTGCTCGACGTGGTCGGCCTGGACGTCTCGCTGGCCATCCAGCGGGAGCTGTACCTGGAGCTGCGCGAGCCCGGCTTCGCCCCCGCGCCGCTGCTGGAGCACCTGGTCACGGCCGGCTACCTGGGCCGCAAGTCCGGCCGCGGGTTCCGCGACCACACCCGGCGCTGACCGCTGTCAACAGCCGGGCCCGGTGACCTCGGCGGCGAGGCGGCGGACCGGGACGAGATGTGGCGGCTGATCCGCGCCCTCCCGGACCGCCAGCGCGCCGTGCTGGTGCTGCGCTACTACGAGGACCTGGACGACGCCACGATCGCCCAGATCCTCGACTGCTCCCCGGTCACCGTCCGCACCCACGCGATGCGGGCGCTCGCCCACCTCCGGGAGCGCTGCGGCGTCCCGACGACGAAGGGGAGCCGGCCGTGACCGACCTCGACCAGCGGATCGCCTCGGTGCTGCGGGAGCACGCCGAGGGGGAGATCGACACCGGACGCCTGCTGCGTGGTTCGCGCACGCTCGGCCGGCGCCGGCGGGTACGCCGCCGGGTCACCGCCGGCACCGCGCTCGCCCTGGTCGGCGTGCTCGGTTTCGCCGGCGCGATACGCGCGGACGTGGGCGGGCTGGCCGGACGGATGCCCTGGACGGCCGCGACGCCGGCGACAGCGCCACCCCCGGTGCCGTCGCTAGCCGACGGGGTGCCCGCCGCGCGCGACCGCCCCGACCTGGTCGGCATCGATCCGCAGGTGCTGCACCTGGGCCTGGACAGCAGCCGGGCCCGCTATCTGGGCTGGTCCGTCCACAGCTCCAACCGGGTCGAGTCGATCCGGTTCAGCGTCGACGGCGGGCACCCGGTACTGCTCGATGTGAGCCCGGTGGCGAAGGCCCTCGACGACACCTCGATCGAGGGTTTCCCGGCGCAGGCCGTCAGCGGCCGGCTGACCTTCGACGGTGGCGTGCTGCGCGTCGCCGGTACGGACGGTCTGGTCAAGTCGTGGCAGCCCTTCCCCGGCCTCTACGCCCGGGCGGCGACGCTTCGCGGTGACGTGACCGCCCTGGACCGGGTGGCCGGACTGGTGCGCTGGGACGAGGCCCGGCGATGCGCCGGGCCGGTGCGGCTGACCACGCTGCCGGCCAACGCGGTGGTGACGGGATGCGCGGTGGACGTGGACACCTTCCCGAAGGGCGTCACGGTTCAGCTCACCGTCTTCCGGGAGCCCTCCTCGACCATGTGGATACGGCTGAATTACGGGGCGGAGATGGGGGAGGACACGGGCCGCCGCAGCAACCGCGACCTGGGTGGCCGCCCGGGCTTCCTCTATCCGGACGGCACCCGGCTGGAACTGCTCGGCCTGCCCGAGGGGCGGTTGACAGCCGACTTCGCCTGGCCCTTCTCCGGCGACCGGCCCGCGGGCCAGGTGGACTTCACCGAGGCCGACGCGGCGACGGTGCTCGTCGGGACAAAGGTGGCGAGAGACCTCACCCGTCCGCAGACCTGGCCCTGATCGGCCACCACGAGCAGATCTTGGTACGGAACGGCCCCGGGAAGGGCGTATCCGTACCAAGATCGCCCGACCCGGGTCCGGCCGGCGGACCGTACGCTTGGTGACCGTGAGCCCTCGTCGCAACCGCCCCCGCCGGGAGGAGAACCCCGGCCTGGACGCCGAGCGTGCCCGCCACGGCGTGCCGACCGTGCAGCAGTGGCGCGACGGCGACTGGCAGATACGCGCGATCAGCGGCGGGGCATCAGTCAAGACGTACCGCTGTCCCGGCTGCGACCAGGAGATCCGTCCCGGCGTGGCCCACCTGGTGGCCTGGCCGGCCGACGACCGGGGTGACCTGACCGACCGCCGGCACTGGCACTCCGGCTGCTGGCGGGCCCGGGACCGGCGCGGGCCCAACCTCCAGCGCGGCCGGGGCGCCCCGCGCCACGGCTGAGCGATCTGGATCACCCGGTTCCCGTCCCGCTGGGCGGCGGGCCCGCCGGCGCGGGAGACTGGCAGGCGTGAGCACTCCGATTCGCGCGTCGTCGATCCTGCCCGGTCGCCGGGAGGACATCGAGCTGCACACCGCCGACGGGCTGACGCTCGTCGGCGAGCTGGCCCGGCCGCTGGACCGCGAACCGGCCGCCACGCTCGTCTGCCTGCACCCGCTGCCCACACACGGCGGGATGATGGACAGCCACGTGTTCCGCAAGGCGGCCTGGCGGCTGCCCGCGCTGGCCGGCCTGGCCGTGCTCCGGTTCAACACCCGGGGGACCAGCAGCGTCCGCGGCACCAGCGAGGGAGCGTTCGACGGCGCGGTCGGCGAGAAGTTCGACGTGGCCGCCGCGATCGAGTACGCCGAGTTCCACGAGCTACCGGACATCTGGCTGGTCGGGTGGTCGTTCGGCACCGACCTGGCGCTGAAGTACGGCTGCGACCCGGCGGTGGACGGCGCGATCCTGCTCTCCCCGCCGCTGCGCTACTCCGCGCCGGAGGACCTGGAGGTCTGGGCTGAGACGGGCAAGCCGCTCACCGCCCTGGTCCCCGAGTTCGACGACTACCTGCGCCCGGAGGAGGCCCGGGAGCGTTTCGCCGCCGTGCCGCAGGCCGAGGTGGTGGGCGTGGACGGCGCCAAGCACCTCTGGGTCGGCGACGCGGAGAAGGTGCTGGACGAGATCGTCCGGCGGGTCGCCCCCGGCGTACCGCTGCCGCTGCCGACCACCTGGGACGGCCCGATGGAGACCGGCGACGCCAGCGCGTACGCCGACCGTACCGTCGCCGCGTTCGCGGACACCCCGGTTCCCGGCCCGGCCCAGCGGCGCGCCGAGTAACGGCTCAGCGGGCGTCCTGGCGGGGTAGCACCACCTCGCGCAGGATCAGCTGCAACGCGGCCACCGTCGGGATCGCGATGAGCGCGCCCACCACTCCCAGCAGCGCCACCCCGAGCAGCGCGGCGAGCAACGCCGCCACCTCGTTGACCGACACCGCCCGGCGCATGATCTTCGGGTAGATCAGGTAGTTCTCCACCTGCTGGTAGAGCACGAAGAACACCAGGCAGGCGATGCCCACCGGCAGGTCCGTGGCGAGCCCGACGAGCGTCACCACCACCGCGCCGAGCGTCGCGCCGATCTGCGGGATCAGGTCGGTCACCGCGACCACCACGGCGAGGGCGAACGGGTACGGCAGGCCGACCGCCAGAGCGAACACGAACGTCGTCACCCCGGCCAGCACCGCGATGGCGAGCGCGCCGACCATGTACGCGCCGACCCGGGTGAGGATCTCGTCACCGATCAGCCGGACCCGCTGCCGGCGCGAGCGCGGCACCATCGCGTACCCGAGTTCGCGCAGCTTGTCGAAGTACGCCAGGAAGTAGATCGTCAGCACCAGCACCGTGAGAAGGCGGAAGATCGTCCCGAAGATCAGTTGCGCCCCGCCGAGCACGCCGCCGAGCGCCCGCCCGATCGTGTCCGCGTTCGCCGCCGCCTGGACCCGCTCCATCACGTCGTACCGGATCACCAGGTCGTTGACTGTGGGATTGCGGCGCAGCTCCTCGACGTAGCCGGGTAGCTGCTGGATGAACTGACCCGACTGGGTCACCACCGGCGGCACCAGCGCCAGCAGGCCGGCGACGATCAGCAGCAGCAGGGTGAGCGTCACCACCGCCACCGCCAGCCCGCGCGGCAGGCCCCACCTGCGCAGCCGGACCACCGCCGGGTGCAGACCGACCGCGAGGAACAGCGCGATCACCACCAGCACCAGGATGCCGGCGGCGTTGCGGATGCCCAGGAACAGCGCGTACGCGAGCAGCACGCCGAGCGCGCCGGTGAACCCGATCAGGAAGGCGCTGCGCCGCAGCGGCCGCCCCGGTACGCCGAAACGCCCGCTCGGCTCGAACTCACCCGGCTCGACGTCGGCGGGCCGCTCGCCGCCCGTGTCCGTGCCGGCTCGTGGGTTGCCGGCGGTGCTGGCGGCGTCGCGCCCGGGTTCCGCCTCGCCGGCGGGGTTCACGGCCGCCGCCTTGTCATCCGGGGCGGCGGAGCCCTCCTGCGACACCCGTGCCTCCCGGCTTCCGCGCTGCCCGGCTCGCTCGCCGGTGCCGTCCACGGCCGACGCGCGGCCCTCTGCCCGCAGGGTAGTCGCCGCCGTCCGCCCCGACCATCCCACCACCACTTCCCGCCGGGCCGTCGTGGCGCTGGGCCCGCCAGTTCGGGGAAGTGATGTGGTCCGGATGGGACGGATGCCACCACCTCCCCGATCCGGCGCGGCGGGTGGATCAGTCCTTGTCGACCGTCACCGTGCTGGGCTTGGCGCTGCGCTCGTCGGTGGTCGGCTTGGTCGGGCGCTTGCCGTTCTCACCGGTGCTGGTGATCTTCGTGGGGGTGGCGCCCCGGCCGCCCTCGCCCGGTACGGCGGCCACAGTGGGCTCCCCCTCGACGCCCGCACCGGCGGGGGAGTCCATCGTGGTCACCGGTTCGCCGACCGGCTTCGCCCTGCCCGCCTCGGCCGGCTCGCCGTCGCCCCTCGCCGGTCCGGCCCCGTCGGGGGTCGTCGTGGCGGTGCCCCTCGCTGCCACCGGCGCACCGCTGCCGACCGGGGCGTCGGCGGGCTCGCCGCCGTCGTCGGTGGCCCGGCCGGAGGCGGCAGGCAGGTCGTCCGGATCGACCGGGGAGGCCGCGATCCCGGCCGAGTCGGCGTCGCGCCGCAGGTCGGTGAGCCGGCGCTGCAGGTCGTCGGACTCCTGTCGCGACTTCCACGTCTCGGTACGCAGGTCGGCCAGCTCCTGCTGGGCCTTGGCGATCTCCAGCATCACCCCGGCGAGCTGCTGCCGGCCGGCGGCCACCTCCTGCTGGGTGGCGGCCAGGTGCTGCTGCGTGGTGGCGAGGTGCTGCTGGGTCGTGGCCGCGTACTCCTCGAACTGGCGGCGCGAGGCCGCGACGTGCTCGTCGGCCTTGCGGCGCTGCGCGCCGGCGTCCGCCTCGGCGCGGCGCAGCAGCTCGGCGGCCTCCAGCTCGGCCTGCTGCCGCATGCTCAGCGCGTCGGCCTCGGCGGCCTGCCGGACGCCGGCGGCGGTGCGCTCGATCTCGTCGCGCCGCGTGGTGTACGCCTGCTCCAGCTCCTCCTGCCGCTTGGCGTGCTGTTTGTCCAGCTCGTCGCGGCGCTTGGCGAACTCCTGCTCGGCGGCGGCCCGGCGCTGGGCCAGCTCCTTCTCCGCGCCGTCCCGCCGCTCCGTGACCTCCTTCTCCACCCCGGCCCGCCACGCGCCCAGCTCCTGCTGGGTCTGCGCGCGGGCCTGCTGCACGTACGCCTCGGTCTCGGTGCGCATGCGCTGCACGTACGCCTCGACCTCGGCGCGGTTGCGCTTGCCGGCCTCGGCGGCCTCCGTGGTGAGCCGGTTGGCCTCGCCGCGGGCCCGGCCGCGGGTGGCCTTGGCGGCCTCCTCCGCGTCGTCCACGATCTTCTTGGCCTCGGCCAGCGCCTTGGCGTGCGTGGCCCGGCCGGCCTCGGCGGCGGCGTCGGTGAGCCGCTTGGCCTCCTGCTGGCCCTTGGCGTGCACCTCCTTGGCCGCCTCGCGGAGCTGGTTCGCCTCCTGCTGGGCCTTGGCCAGCGCCTCCTTGGCCGCCTCGCGCAGCCGCGCGGCCTCCTGCTGGGCCCGGGAGTGGATCTCCTTGGCGGTGTCGCGGAGCTGGGTGGCCTCCTGCTGGGCCTTCGCCAGCGCGTCCTGGGCGGTCCGGCGCAGCTTCTCGGCCTCGTCCTGGGCGGCCGTGCGCAGTTTCGTCGACTCGTCCTGCGCGTCCTTGCGCAGCTTCGCCGACTCGTCCTTGGCGGCCTTCAGGGTGGCCTCGGCCTCGGCCTTGCGGGCGGCGGTGTGCCGCTCCTCCTCGGTCCGGCGGGCGGCCAGCGCGATCTCGAAGTCCTTGAGCGCCTGGGCGGCCTGCTCCCGGGCCTCCTCGACGATGTGTTCGGCGGCGGCGCGGCGGGCCTCGATCTCCTCGTTGGCGGCGGCCAGGATCTCGTCTGCCTGCTCCTCGGCCATGGTGAGGATCTGCTCGACACGCGGACCCAGGTGCCGGAACGAGGCCCGGTCCACCACCGCCGCCTGCTTGCGCACCTGGGCCAGGTCGCGCTGGAGCACCTCGACCTGACCGGCCAGCTTGTGGATCTGGGTGTACGCCTGTTCCCGCTCGGTGGTCAACGCCGCGATCTCGTGCTCCGCGCGAGCGACGTAGCGGTCGACCTGCCGTTTCTCGTATCCCCGCAGGGCGGACTCGAAGCTGGGCTCCGTCGTCACGTCCCCGCCGAGCGCGAACAGTTCCTCGCCGTGCGACATGCCCCCATCCTCACACGCATCCGGCTCTGCTGGGGCGATACGGACGCCCCTTCTGGGAGCTACTTCACCCTCCTGGCGAAACGGGCCGCACAACCATGACGGCGCGGGGCGACACCGGTCACCCGGCGTCACCCCGCGCCGTGGCTCATGCCCCCGACAACGGGTGTCCGATCAGCCGGCCGACTCGGCCGTCACCTTCTGCCCGGCGGCGTCGCCCTTCGGCGCCTCGGTCTTGCCACCGGCCGGCACGCCCGGCACGATGCCGGCCAGGCCGGACAGCATCTGCCCGAGCTGCGAGGTGACAGCGTCCTTCTGACGGGTCAGGTCCTCGACCTCGCGCCGGGCCGCCTGCGTGGTCAGCTCGGCCTCGGTGCGGGCCTCGTTGAGCACCCGCTGCGCCTCGGCGCGCGCTTCGTTGAGCGTCTTGTCGGCCAGCGCCTTGGCCTTGTCGACGGTCTCGTTGGCGGTGCGCTCGGACTCGACCCGCCGGGCCTCGGCCCGCTGCTCGATCTCCTTGGCCCGCTCCTGCGCGGCGCGGGCGCGCTGCTCGGCCTCGTTCACCAGCTTCTGGGTCTGCGCGACCTGGGCGGCGTGCCGCTCCGACTCCTCGCGCTCGGCCTTCTCCCGCCGCTCGGCGAGCTGCAGCTCCAGGGCCTGCAGGTCCTTGTCGCGCTTGTCGCGTGCGTCGGTGAGCAGCTTGGTCGCCTCGGCCCGCTTCTCCTCGGCCTCGCGGGCGGCCTTGGCGCGCTGCTGGGTGATCTCCCGCTCGGCGGTGGCACGCAGCGTCGCGACCTCGCGCTCGACAGTCGACTTCAGCTCGGCCACCTCGTGCGCGGTGACAGTACGCAGCTGCTTGGTCTCCCGGTCGGCGTCGGCGCGCAGCGTGTCGGCCTCGCGGCGGGCCTGCACGCGGACCTCGGCGGCCTCGCGCTCGGCGGCGGTACGGACACTGCCGGCCTCGCGCTCGGCGGTCGCCTTCATGGCGGCGGCCTCGGCGCGGGCCTTGTCGGTGATCTCACGCGCCTCGAGGCGGGCGGCGGAGAGGATGCCCTCCGACTCGCGCTTGGCCTCGTTGCGGTGGTCGTTGGCCTGCTCCTCGGCCAGCCGCAGGATCTGCTCGACGCGAGTGCCCAGGCCGGACAGGGTCGGCCGGTTGTTCTCCTCGAGCTGCTTGTTGGTCTCGGTGAGCTTCTGCTCCAGCGCGCTCTGGCGCTGCTCGGCCTGCCGCAGCCGGCGCTGAGCGTCGTTCATCCGCTGCTCGGCCTCGGCGCGGGCCTGCTCGGACTGGCTCAGGGCGGCGCTGAGGCGGCCGATGAAGTCGTCGACCTGGTTGGTGTTGTAGCCACGCAGGCCAACGGTGAAATCGGGCTGTGAGTTCGCGTTATCGAAGAACGCAAGAGGGGAGGACTGCTGCTGGGGCATTGGGACATACTGGCAGACGCCCCAGGGTGGTTCGCAAGAGCGGGTGGGCACCTTTCGCGTCCTGTTTACATGGTCAACTCGGTCGGCCGGTGAGACCGGACCAATTGGCGATCTTGGCAGCTCCCGGGCGGGTGGGGCGGGTCGGGCTTCTGCGGGGAAGGCGGGCGCGAAAAAGGCCGCGGGTGGGTACCCGCGGCCCTTTGTGCGTACGCCGGTCGAATGGTGCCCGGCTCGGCCGGAAAGGCAATCCGGTGCGACCGTACGGTCAGTGACCGCGGAACCGGTTGATGGCGCTTTCGTGGCGTGAGCGCATCTCGGTGTCCCGGACGCCGAGCCCGTCGGCGGGGGCGAGGCAGCGCACGCCGACCTTGCCCTGGTGAGCGTTGCGGTGCACCTCGAACGCGGCCTGGCCGGTCTGCTCCAGCGCGTACGTCTTCGACACGGTCGGGTGCACCTTGCCCAGCGCGACCAGCCGGTTGGCCTGCCACGCCTCGTGGTAGTTGGCGAAGTGGCTGCCGACGATGCGCTTGAGGTGCATCCACAGGTAGCGGTTGTCGTACTGGTGGTTGAAGCCGCTGGTGGAGGCGCAGGTGACGATCGTGCCGCCCTTCTTGGCGACGTAGACGCTGGCGCCGAACGTCTCCCGGCCCGGGTGCTCGAAGACGATGTCCGGGTCCTCGCCGCCGGTCAGCTCGCGGATGCGCTCACCGAAGCGGCGCCACTCGTCCTGGTCCTGGGTCTGCTCGTCGGACCAGAACTTGAACCCCTCGGCGGTGCGGTCGATGACCAGCTCGGCGCCCATCTTGCGGCACAGCTCGGCCTTCTCCGGCGAGGAGACCACGCAGACCGGGATCGCGCCGCCGTTGAGCGCCATCTGGGTGGCGTACCCGCCGAGGCCGCCGGAGGCGCCCCAGATCAGCACCACGTCGCCCTGCTTCATGTTCGCGCCGTGGTGCGAGACGAGCTGCCGGTAGGCGGTAGAGTTGACCAGCCCCGGGCTGGCCGCCTCCTCCCAGCTCAGGTGGCGCGGCTTCGGCATCAGCTGGTTGGCCTTGACCACGGCCAGCTCGGCCAGGCCGCCGAAGTTGGTCTCGAAGCCCCAGATCCGCTGCTGCGGGTCGAGCATCGTGTCGTCGTGGCCGGCGGAGTCCTCCAGCTCGACCGAGAGGCAGTGCGCGACCACCTCGTCGCCGGCCTTCCACCTGGTGACGCCCGGGCCGGTACGCAGCACCACGCCCGCGGCGTCCGAGCCGACCACGTGGTACGGCAGGTCGTGGCGGCGGGTCAGGTCGGAGAGCCGGCCGTAGCGCTGGAGGAACTTGAAGGTGGGCAGCGGCTCGAAGATGCTCGTCCACACCGTGTTGTAGTTGATCGCGCTGGCCATCACCGCGACGAGCGCCTCACCCGGGCCCAGCTCGGGGGTGGGCACCTCCTGCACGTGCAGCGCCTTGCGCGGGTCCTTGTCGCGGGTGGCCATGCCCTCGAACATGCGGGTGTCCTCGGCACGCACCACAACGCCCCGGTAGCTCTCCGGCACGGGCAGACCGGCGAGGCCGGCGAGCTCCCGCTCCGGCTGCGACGAACCCTCCGCCGCCATGATCGCTTCGAGGATGTCCTGCACGGTGACCTCCCGTTAGTCCGCACCCGCACAACGCGGGCAGGGGTGCTGCCATCGTCGGCGCCGGTGCGACGGGACCGCCATGTCGGCAATCGACACTTCCGGCGCCGGTCGCGTTCCTGTTCGGGCGGACGTTACTGAACGGTAGCTAAAGCGGGAAGCCCTCTGTGAAAAACTGCATCCACCGATGCGTGGAGGTGTCCGTGGGGACGTGCAAGCACGCACTGCCGCGCGCGTTCCCACGTGTCGCGCGTTCCCACGTGTTAGGAAGGGCCCCTTCTTAACAGACGTCTGTTAAGAAGGGGCCCTTCCTTGCGTCTCAGGCGGGCTGGACCAGCTCGATCAGCACGCCGCCGGCGTCCTTCGGGTGCACGAAGTTGACCCGGGAGTCCGACGTGCCGCGCCGGGGTGCGTCGTAGAGCAGCCGTACGCCGCGCTCGCGCAGCGCCGCGCAGGCCACGTCGATGTCGGCCACCGTGTACGCCACCTGCTGGATGCCGGGACCGCGCTTGTCCAGGAACTTGCCGATCGTGGTGTCCGGCGAGAGCGGGGCGAGCAGCTGCACCATGCCGCCGGAGGCGTCCGGCCCGACCGCGAGCATCGCCTCACGTACGCCCTGCTCGGCGTTGGTCTCGGTGTGCACGCAGCGCATCCCGAACGTGCGCTGGTAGAAGTCGATCGCGGCGTCCAGGTCGGCCACGGCGATCCCGACGTGGTCGATGCGGCGCAGGCCGATGTCTGTGACAAACTCGGCAGCGGGCTCGACGGGGGAGTTCTCAGCCATGACGCTAGTCTGACCGAACAATCGTTAAGGCGTACAGTTCGGCACCCCCTCGGAGGCAGGCAATGGCTTCGGTGATCGTCAGCGGCGCGCGGACCCCCATGGGGCGCCTGCTGGGCAACCTCAAGGACCTTCCCGCGACCAGGCTCGGTGGCATCGCGATCAAGGCGGCCCTGGAGCGCGCCGGCGTCGCGCCCGAGCAGGTCCAGTACGTGATCATGGGCCAGGTGCTCCAGGCCGGCGCCGGGCAGATCCCGGCCCGGCAGGCGGCCGTCGAGGCCGGCATCCCGATGTCCACCCCGGCGCTGACCATCAACAAGGTCTGCCTCTCCGGGCTGGACGCGATCGCGCTCGCCGACCAGCTCATCCGGGCCGGTGAGTTCGACGTCGTGGTGGCCGGCGGCATGGAGTCCATGACCAACGCCCCGCACCTGCTGCTCGGGCAGCGCTCCGGCTACAAGTACGGCGACGTGACCGTCAAGGACCACATGGCCCTCGACGGCCTCACCGACGCCTGGGACTGCTGCTCGATGGGTGAGTCCACCGAGCGCCACGGCGCGAGGCACGGCATCACCCGCGAGGAGCAGGACGCGTTCTCCGCGGCCAGTCACCAGCGCGCCGCCGCCGCGCAGAAGAACGGCCACTTCGGCGACGAGATCACCCCCGTGATCATCCCGCAGCGCAAGGGCGACCCGCTGGTGATCAGCGAGGACGAGGGCATCCGCCCGGACACCACAGCCGAGTCGCTCGGCAAGCTGCGTCCCGCGTTCACCAAGGACGGCACCATCACCGCCGGCAGCTCCTCGCCGATCTCCGACGGCGCCGCCGCCGTGGTCGTGATGAGCAAGGCCAAGGCCAAGGAACTGGGCCTGACCTGGCTGGCCGAGATCGGCGCCCACGGCAACGTGGCCGGCCCGGACAACTCCCTGCACTCGCAGCCCTCGAACGCGATCAACCACGCCCTGAAGAAGGGTGGCCTGAGCATCGAGGACCTCGACCTCATCGAGATCAACGAGGCGTTCGCGGCGGTGGGCATCCAGTCCACCCGTGACCTCGGCATCAGCCCCGACAAGGTCAACGTCAACGGCGGCGCGATCGCGCTCGGCCACCCGATCGGCATGTCCGGCGCCCGCCTCGTCCTCACGCTCGCGATGGAGCTGAAGCGGCGCGGCGGCGGCACCGGCGCGGCCGCGCTCTGCGGCGGTGGCGGGCAGGGCGACGCGCTGATCATCCACGTACCGAACGGCGCCGAGAGCTGATCACCTGTGAACAACGCGAGTAACGCCCCGGCGGCGGCCACCGGCCCGGTGCGCCGCAGCCGGGACGTACCCATGCTGGTCGAACGGGCCCGCGCGGGCGACCCCCGCGCGGTGGCCCGCCTGATCACCCTGGTCGAGTCCGGCGACGAGGTGTTGCCGCAGGTGGCCGCGGCGCTCGCGCCGTACGCCGGGCACGCCCAGGTGGTCGGCCTGACCGGCTCGCCCGGCGTGGGCAAGTCGACCACCACGAACGAGCTGGTCCGGGCGCTGCGGGCGCGCGGTCACCGGGTCGGCGTGCTGGCCATCGACCCGTCCAGCCCGTTCACCGGCGGTGCGATCCTCGGTGACCGGGTCCGGATGCAGGACCACGCGACCGACCCGGGCGTCTACATCCGCTCGATGTCCAGCCGGGGCCACCTGGGCGGGCTCTCCGCGGCGACGCCGCAGGCGGTGCGGGTGCTGGAGGGCGCCGGCTGCGACGTGGTGCTCGTCGAGACCGTCGGTGTCGGGCAGGCCGAGGTGGAGGTGGCGTCGCTGGCCGACACCACGCTCGTGCTGCTCGCGCCGGGCATGGGCGACGCGATCCAGGCGGTGAAGGCCGGCATCCTGGAGATCGCCGACGTCTTCGTGGTCAACAAGGCCGACCGGGACGGCGCGGACGCCACCGTCCGCGACATCCAGGGCATGATCGCGCTCGGCGAGCGCGGCCCGGGGGAGTGGCGTCCGCAGGTGGTGCGCTCGATCGCCGCCCGCGCCGAGGGCATCGACGACATCGCCGCCGCGATCGACAAGCACCGCGACTGGCTGGAGCGCCACGGCGAGCTGCGCCGCCGCCGGGAGACGCGGGCCGCCGCCGAGATCGAGGCCATCGCGCTGGGCGCGCTGCGCGCCCGGATCGGGTCACTGCGCGACGGTACGCAGCTCGCCACGCTCGCGGCGAAGGTGGCCGAGGGCGCCGTCGACCCGTACGCGGCGGCCGACGAGTTGCTGGCCCAGCTCGGCTCCTGACCCGCCCTCCCCGGTGCGTTGATCTTGCGGTTGCGGCCCCGGGAACGCCTGCTTCGCGGCTTCTGTCGGGGCCGCAACTCCATGCTCGACGGTCGATGTACGCTCCCCGGGACGAGGGAGGGCGGGACGCGTGGAGCATGACGCTACTCAGGAGCTGCCGGCGACGCCTGGCGTGGTGGCGGGCGGGAGCACTTCGGTCTCGGACGAAGTGGTCGAGAAGATCGCGGTGGCCGCCGCGAAGTCGGTGCCCGGGGTGGCCGAACTGGGCGGCGACATCGCCCGCTTCTTCAACGCCGTGCTGGACCGGGTCGGGCTGGATCAGGTCGGGGACGCGCGGCGCGGCTGCTCGGCGCACGTCACCGACGGGTCCGCAGTGGTCAACCTGGTCCTCGTGATCGACGCCGGGCACCCGGTGCCGCAGGTGACGAACGAGGTGCGGGCCGCCGTGGCGTCCGCGATCGAGGCGTACGGGCTGCGGGCCGCCGAGATCAATATCCGGGTCGACGACGTGGCGATCGGTTCCCCGCCCTCCGCCTGAAGAACCGTAGATCTTGGTACGAGAGCGCCCGCCAAGGGGCCCTTTCGTACCAAGATCTCTTGGAGCGCGGCCCAGGCGCCCGCCGGCTGCTCTGGTGACCCGCCCGGCCTGCGCACTCGTCGTGCACGGCGGGAACTGACATGCGCCGGGGTGAACCCGGCGGGCGGTGGTGGGCAGTGGCTCAGACCGTGTGGCGGTCGGCGAGAGTCAGCGCCTCGTCGAGGATCGCCAGGCCCGCCTTGGCCTCCGTCTCCGACACTGTGCACGGCGGCACCACGTGGATCCGGTTGAAGTTCGCGAACGCGACCAGGCCGCCGCGCTTGCACGCGGCCAGCACCTCGTTCATCTCCGGCGACGACGACCCGTACGGCGCCAGCGGCTCCTTCGTCTCGCGGTCGCGTACCAGTTCCAGCGCCCAGAACACGCCGAGCCCGCGTACGTCACCGACGCTCGGGTGCCGGTCGGCGAGTTCGCGCAGCCCCGGGCCCAGCACGTCGGCGCCGATCGTGGCGGCGTTCTCGACGATCCGCTCGTCCCGCATCACGTTGATGGTCGCGACGGCGGCGGCGGTGGCCAGCGGGTGACCGGAGTAGGTCAGGCCGCCGGGGTAGGCGCGGGTGGCGAACGTCTCGGCGACGTGCTCGGCGATCACCACACCGCCGAGCGGGACGTATCCGGAGTTCACGCCCTTGGCGAAGGTGATCAGGTCGGGCGTCACGCCGTAGTGGTCCAGCGCGAACCAGGCGCCGGTACGCCCGAAGCCCGCCATCACCTCGTCCGCGAGGTAGAGGATGCCGTGCCTGTCGCACAGCTCCCGTACGCCCGCGAGGAAGCCCGGCGGCGGAGGCATGATGCCGGCGGTGCCCGGCACCGTCTCCAGCACGATCGCGGCGATGGTCGACGGGCCCTCCATCTCCACCACGCGTTCGAGGTGGCGCAGCGCGAGCGTGCACTCCTCCTCCTCGGTCGTGGCGCCGAACTCCGACCGGTACCGAAACGGGCCGAAGAAGTGCACCACCCCGGCGGTGCCGTTGTCGCTGGGCCAGCGGCGCGGGTCGCCGGTGAGGTTCACCGCGGTCTGGGTGCCGCCGTGGTAGCTGCGGTACTGCGACAGCACCTTCGGCCGGCCGGTGTGCAGCCGGGCCATCCGGACGGCGTGCTCGATCGCGTCCGCGCCGCCGTTGGTGAAGAACACCTTGTCCAGGCCGGCCGGGGTCAACTCGGTGATCAACCGGGCCGCCTCGCCGCGAACGTCGTTGGCGTAGGACGGCGCGATCGTGCACAGGCGGGCCGCCTGCTCCTGGATCGCCGCGACCACCACCGGGTGCTGGTGGCCGATGTTGGTGTTGACGAGCTGCGACGAGAAGTCCAGGTAGCGGTTCCCGTCGCCGTCCCAGAAGTACGAGCCCTCGGCGCGCTCGACCACCATCGGGTCGAGCAGCGACTGGGCGGACCAGGAGTGGAAGACGTGCGCGCGGTCGAGTTCGTAGGTGCGTGCGCTGCTGCTCATCGACGTTCTCTCTCCGCTGCTCAGACGTTCTCGGGGAAGCCGAGGTCGATGCCGCCGTGGCTGGGGTCGAGCCACCGGGAGGTGACGACCTTGCCGCGGGTGAAGAAGTGCACGCCCTCGGCGCCGTGGGCGTGCGAGTCGCCGAAGAGGCTGTCCTTCCAGCCGCCGAAGGAGTAGTAGGCCATCGGCACCGGGATCGGCACGTTGACCCCGACCATGCCGGCCTCGACCTCGTTCTGGTAGCGGCGGGCCGCGCCGCCGTCGTTGGTGAAGATGGCCGTCCCGTTGCCGTACCGGTTGGCGTTCACCAGCGCGAGCGCCTCGTCGTAGCTGCCGACGCGCACCACTGAGAGCACCGGCCCGAAGATCTCGTCGGTGTAGACGCTCATCTCCGGCGACACCCGGTCCAGCAGGCTCGGCCCGAGCCAGAACCCCGACTCGTCCCCGTCGACCCGCACGTCGCGGCCGTCCACCACCAGTTCGGCGCCGGCCTCGACACCCGCGTCGAGGTACGACGCGACGCGGTCGCGGTGCTCCTTCGTGACCAGCGGACCCATGTCGCAGGAGCGCCGCCCGTCACCCACCTTCAGGGTGGCGACGCGCTCCCGGATCCGGGCCACCAGGTCGTCGGCGACGGGCTCGACGACCACCAGGGCCGAGATCGCCATGCACCGCTCGCCGGCCGAGCCGAACCCGGCGTTCACAGCCGCGTCGGCGGCCAGGTCGAGGTCGGCGTCCGGCAGCACCACCATGTGGTTCTTCGCGCCGCCGAGGGCCTGGACGCGCTTGCCGTTGCGGGTGCCGGTCTCGTACACGTACCGGGCGATCGGCGTGGAGCCGACGAACGACACCGCCCTGACCTGGGGGTGCTTCAGCAGCCGGTCCACCGCGACCTTGTCGCCGTGCACCACGTTGAACACGCCCGCGGGCAGGCCGGCCCGCTCCCAGAGCCGGGCCACGAGCAGCGACGCGGACGGGTCCTTCTCGCTGGGCTTGAGCACGACCGTGTTGCCCGCCGCGATGGCGATGGGCACGAACCACATCGGGACCATCACCGGGAAGTTGAACGGCGAGATGACGGCGCAGACGCCGACCGGCTGCCGGATCGAGTAGACGTCCACGTTCGTGGACACGCCCTCGGAGTAGCCGCCCTTGAGCAGATGCGGGATGCCGCAGGCGAACTCGACGACCTCCAGGCCGCGGGTGACCTCGCCGAGGGCGTCCGAGACGACCTTGCCGTGCTCGGCCGTGATCAGCTCGGCCAGCTCCTGCTTGTGCTGGTCGACCAGCTCCCGGAACGCGAACAGCACCTGGGTGCGCCTGGTCAGCGACGAGGTCCGCCAGGAGGTGAACGCGGCGGCGGCGGACGCGACGGCCCGGTCCACCTCGTCGACCGAGGCCAGCGGCACCTCCGTCCGGATCGCGCCCAGCGCCGGATCGTAGACTGGGGCCGTACGCTCGGTGACGCCGGCGAACGGCTTGCCGTCGATCCAGTGGGTCACCCGCTCCAGCGGGACGGGAGCGGGGTCGGTGCCGGGCGCTGTCTGGGTCATGCCCGGGATCATCTGCGCTTCCCCAGGTCCGGGCAACGGGCACTGTGTCGTTCCCGTCCGCGGGAAGCGCACATACTGTGCGCCGGAGGAGAGGGGGAGGCGCTCCGATGCCGATGACCGTCCGTGACGTGCTCGAACTGCCGGCGCTGCAGCAGGCCGGGCCGCACGTCCTGGCGGGCCGGGACCGGCTGGACGCGCCGGTGCGCTGGGTGCACGTCGCCGAGATCCCCGAGATCGCCGACCTGCTCCGCGGTGGCGAGCTGGTCCTGACCACAGGCATCGGCCTGCCCCCCGACGACGGCGGGCTGCGCCGGTGGATCGACGGCCTGGCCGCCGTCGGGGTGGCGGGTGTGGTGGTCGAGCTGGGCCGCCGGTTCGGCGGCACGCTGCCGGCCGGGCTGGTCGAGCACGCCCGCAGCCGGAACCTGCCCCTCATCGCGCTGCGGCGCGAGATGCGGTTCGTCGCGGTGACCGAGGTCGTCCACTCGGTGATCGTCGAGGAGCAGACGGCCGACCTGCTCGCGAAGGACGAGATCCACCGCATCTTCACCGAGCTGTCGGTGGAGGGCGCCGAGCCCCGGCAGGTGCTCCGGGAGGTCACCCGCCTGTCCCGGCGTCCCGCAGTGCTGGAGAACCTCGCCCACCAGGTGCTGGCGTACGAGACCGGCCCGCTGACCGCCGAGGAACTGCTCGACCGCTGGGAGACCCGCTCGCGTGCGGTCGAGGTCCCGTCCGGCACCGGCTACGAGCCGCGATCGGGCTGGCTCGTGACGAGCGTCGAGGCGCGGGGCAACCGGTGGGGGCGGCTCGTGCTGCTGTGCGACCAGGCGCCGCCGGCCCGGACCCGGGTGCTGCTGGAACGCGCCGCGTCCACCATCGCGCTGAACCAGCTCGTCGCCCGGGACTCGTCGTCGGTCGAGCGGCAGGCCCGCAGCAGTCTGCTGCTGAGCATCGTCAACCACTCCGCGCCCACCCGGGACGTGGCGTTGCGGGCGCGCGGGCTCGGTGTCGTACTGGACCAGCGACTGCTGCTCGGCGTCGCGGTCCGGCGGCGCCGGGCGGCCCCGGCCGGCGGCGTCGAGGGGAACGCGCGCCGGCGGGAACTGCTCGACGCGGTGGAGACGGCGGTACGCGAGTGCGGGCTCGCCGCGCTCGCCGGCGACGTGGACGAGGCGGCAGGCGGCACCGGCGTCACCCTCCTCGTCGCGCTCGACGAGACCGGCTCCGACGCGGCCGCGCTGGGGAGCCTGTCCGCCGCGCTCACCCGGGCGGGCCACCGGGCCGGCGCGGACGTCGTGGTCGCCGCCGGATCGGTGGTCCGGACGCTCGACCTGGCCCGGCGCTCACTGGTCGAGGCGGCGCAGGTGGCCGACGCGACAGTGCACACCGCCGAGCCGCGCCCGTTCTACCGGCTGTACGACGTCCGCCTCCGGGGCCTGCTGTACCTGCTGCGCGACGACGTGCGCCTCCAGACGTTCGTCGAGCGCGAGCTGGGCCCGCTGCTCTCCTACGACCAGCGCCACGGCACGAACCACGTCGCGCTGCTGGAGACGTACCTCGTGGAGGGGCGCAACAAGCGGCGCGCGGCGGACGCGATTTCGCTGTCGCGATCAGCGCTCTACCAGCGGCTGGAGCTGATCGAGCGGGTGCTCGGCGTCGACCTGGATTCGAGCGAGCGGCGCCTGTCGCTGCACGTGGCGCTCACCGCCCGGGACGTCATGCGCGCCGGTGGCCCGGAGCCCCCCGGCTGACGGTCACCCGTGGGTGCCGGGGGTGCACTCGACGATCCTCACCGCGGATCGGTCGGGGCACCGCACGTACTGGACGTGTGAGACGGCGACCCGGCGGGAGCCGGGAGGCCGCGCCGGGCAGCGGTCCGCGACGTGCGGCAGCGCCCTGACCTGCGGACCGACGGTGACGGGTCGTCCCGGCGGGCCGGTCGCCGGGTTACCGGCCGGTACGCGAGCCCTTAAGGATCGTTCAGGATCTCGCTCTACACTCGGACTCGGGACGACGACTTGAGAAGGAGCTCCGCGCATGGACGCTGACGAGATCGCCGCCGGTCGGGCCCGCTGGCAGGCCCGCTACGACGCCGCCCGCAAGCGCGACGCGGACTTCACCACGCTGTCCGGAATGCCGGTCGAGCCGGTGTACGGCCCGCCGGAGGACACCGCGTACCCCGGGTTCGAGCGGATCGGCTGGCCGGGCGAGTTCCCGTACACCAGGGGTCTGTATCCGACCGGCTACCGCGGGCGGACCTGGACCATCAGGCAGTTCGCCGGATTCGGCAACGCCCGGCAGACCAACGAGCGCTACAAGATGATCCTCGGCGCGGGCGGCGGCGGTCTCTCCGTCGCCTTCGACATGCCGACGCTGATGGGCCGCGACTCGGATGACCCGCAGTCCCTCGGCGAGGTCGGCCACTGTGGCGTCGCCGTGGACTCGGCGGCCGACATGGAGGTACTGTTCGACGGCATCGACCTCGCCGGTGTGACCACCTCGATGACCATCTCCGGTCCGGCCGTGCCGGTCTTCTGCATGTACCTGGTCGCCGCTGAACGGCAGGGCGCCGATCTGTCCACGCTGGACGGGACACTCCAGACGGACATCTTCAAGGAGTACATCGCGCAGAAGGAGTGGCTGTTCGACCCCGAGCCGCACCTGCGCCTCATCGGTGACCTGATGGAGTACTGCGCCCGGGAGATCCCGCGGTACAAGCCGCTGTCCGTCTCCGGCTACCACATCCGCGAGGCCGGCTCGACCGCCGCGCAGGAGCTGGCGTACACGCTGGCCGACGGGTTCGGGTACGTCGAGCTGGGCCTCTCGCGCGGCCTGGACGTGAACACGTTCGCCCCCGGCCTGAGCTTCTTCTTCGACTCCCATGTGGACTTCTTCGAGGAGATCGCCAAGTTCCGCGCCGCCCGCCGGATCTGGGCCCGCTGGCTGCGCGACGTGTACGGCGCCACCAGCGAGAAGGCGCAGTGGCTGCGGTTCCACACGCAGACCGCCGGGGTGTCGCTGACCGCGCAGCAGCCGGTGAACAACGTGGTGCGTACCGCCGTCGAGGCCCTGGCCGCTGTGCTCGGCGGCACCAACTCGCTGCACACCAACGCCCTCGACGAGACGCTCGCCCTGCCCACCGACGAGTCGGCCGAGATCGCCCTGCGTACCCAGCAGGTGCTGATGGAGGAGACCGGGGTGACGAACGTGGCCGACCCGCTCGGCGGCTCCTGGTACGTCGAGGCGCTCACCGACCGGATCGAGGCCGAGGCGGAGGAGATCTTCGCCCGGATCAGGCAGCTCGGCGGCGAGGGTCCGCACACCATCGGCCCGATGACCTCCGGCATCCTGCGCGGCATCGAGGACGGCTGGTTCACCGGGCACATCGCCGAGTCGGCATTCGTCTACCAGCAGGCGCTGGAGAAGGGCGACAAGAGGATCGTCGGCGTCAACTGCCACACCGGCACCGTCGCCAAGGACCTGGAGATCCTGCGCATCTCGCACGAGGTGGAGCTGGAGCAGCGCCGGGTGCTGACCGAGCGCAAGTCGGCCCGCGACGACGCCGCCGTCACCGCCGCCGTCAAGCGGATGGTCGAGGTCTCCCGGACCGGCGAGAACATGATTCCCGCCATGCTCGACGCGGTCCGCGCCGAGGCCACCCTCGGCGAGATCTGCGACGCCCTCCGCGCCGAGTGGGGCATCTACCGCGAACCGGCCCGCTTCTAACCCGCGCGCTCTCTCCCCCGCCCCGCTCTCACCCCGGCGATCTTGCACTTCGAGCCCTCCGTGTGCGGCATTCGTCGCATTTGCCGGGGCGGAAAGTGCAAGATCGCGGGGAGGAGGGGTGGTGGTGCGGCGCCGGGGTTGAGCAGGGTGAGAGTGGCGACGTGGGCGTTGCGGGTGGTCGGAGATCCTCGGGGTACGTGCGAGACTAGACAACCATGAGCGACCCACGGATCACCTCGTCGATCTTCACCCGCGGCGCGGTCGACCTCAGCGCGCTGCGCACCCCCGCACCGGCCGACACCTCCTCCGCCACACCGTCCCAGGGCGCTGGGCCGACCGGGCTGCCGGGCAGCCCCGCAGGCTCCGCCGCCGTGATCGACGTGACCGAGGCGAACATCCAGTCCGAGGTGCTCGAACGCTCGCTCACCACACCGGTGGTGGTCTTCTTCGGCGCCGCCGGCTACCCGGAGAGCGACCAGTTCGCCCCGGTGCTGGAGCGGCTGGCCGCCGAGGGCGGCGGAGCGTGGCTGCTGGCCCGGGTCGACGTGCAGCAGCACCCGCGGCTCGCGCAGATGTTCCAGCTCCAGACGCTGCCCACCACGTACGCCATCGTCGGCGGCCGTCCGATCGACGCCTTCCCCGGCCCGGTGCCGGAGTCGCAGTTGCGACAGTGGCTCCAGGCGGTCCTCAAGGCCGGTGGCGTCACAGTCGCCGAGCCGGAGGACCCGCGCCTCGACGCCGCCGACGACGCGCTGATGAGCGGTGACCTCGACGCGGCGGAGGCGGCGTACCGGAAGATCCTGGCCGAGTCGCCCGCGGACGCGGCGGCGGAGGCGGGCCTGGCGCAGGTCGGGCTGGCCCGCCGGGTGGCCGGCGCGGACCCGCAGGGCGCGCTGGACGCCGCGGCCGCCGCCCCCGACGACGTGGACACCCAGCTGCTGGCCGCCGACATCGAGGTGCTCAGCGGCCTCGCCGACCAGGCGTACGAACGGCTGGTCGGCCTGGTCCGGCGCACCGCCGGGGACGACCGGGACCGGGTACGCCAGCACCTGCTCGGCCTGTTCACCATCGCCGGCCCGGACGACCCCGCCGTGGCCTCCGCCCGACGCGCCCTGGCCAGCGCGCTGTTCTGAGTCAACCCGCGCGGGCCGGCGCACCGCCGGCCCGCCCGACCGCCGAGGACGGGAGCCCATGATGCGCCGGATCGCCGTCCTCGACGCGCCGACGAACCTCGGACTGCGCCCGCCCACCGTGAGCTCCATCCCCGGGTGCGCGAAGGCGCCTGGCGCGCTGCGCGACAACGGCCTGCTCGCCCGGCTGCGGGCCCGCGACGCCGGCTGCCTCACCCCGCCCCGGTACGACCCGGGCGACTGGCGGCCCGGCGACGGCGTCTGCCACGCGCCGGAGATCTCGGCGTACTCGGTGGCGCTCGCCGACCGGATCGGCGCGATCATCGACCGGGGCGAGTTCCCGCTGGTGCTCGGCGGCGACTGCTCGGTGCTGCTCGGCTCGGCGCTGGCCATGCACCGCCTCGGCGAGGCGGTCGGCGGGCGGATCGGGCTGGTCTTCGTCGACGGCCACTCCGACTTCCGGCACCCCGGCAACGCCTCCTACGTGGGCGCCGCAGCAGGGGAGGATCTCGCCCTGGTCACCGGCCGGGGACAGCCCGACCTGGCCGCGATCGAGGGCCGCCGGCCGTACTTCCGGGACATCGACGTGGTGGTGCTCGGCATCCGCGCGCAGGACGAGTACCGTCTCGACCTCCAGGCCGCCGGCATCACCACCCGGCCGGTGCCGGCGCTGCGCGCCGAGGGCGCCGCCCGTACCGCGCAGTGGGCGCACGAGCAGCTCGTCGACTGCGCCGGCTACTGGGTGCACATCGACGTGGACGTGCTCGACCCGGCGGTGATGCCCGCCGTGGACGCGCCCGACCCGGGCGGCATCGCCTTCGCCGAGCTGGAGATCCTGCTCGCCGGGCTGGTCGACACCCCGCACTGCCTCGGCGTCGAGCTGACAGTCTTCGACCCCGACTACGACCCGGACGGGGCGTACGCGGCCGAGATCGTGAACACCGTGGTGGCCGGGCTCGCCCCGGTCGTCGCGCCGGGTGCCGTGCCGCCCCGGCTGCTGCCGGCCGGGCCGGTCGCACCGGCGCCCCGCGCCGCCGACAGCCTGCCGGAGCCCGAGCCGCTGCCCGCCCCGGCGGCCGTACCGGCGCCGGCGGTCGCGGTGGAGCCGATCGGCCCCGACCCGACCGCCGGCGACGACCTCGGCGACGACCCGCTGGGGCCCGGCCTGCTGCGTCGCTCCGCCGGAGACGAGCCGGACCCGGCCCGCTCCGGCAGCGACATCGCCTGACCGGTACGCCTCAGCTCGCGGCCAGGCCGCGCAGGAACTTCTCGGCGATCGGCGCCGCGACCTTCGAGCCCGCCCCGCCCTGCTCGACGAAGACGGCGAAGGCCACGTCGCCCTGCCAGCCGACGAACCAGGCGTGCGTGTGGGCCGGGTTGTCGTCGTACTCCGCGGTGCCGGTCTTGCCGTGCACCGGCTCGCCCGGCACGTCCGCCAGCGCGCTGCCGCTGCCCGCTGTGACCACCCCGCGCATCATCGACTTCAGCGCCGTCACCGACTCCGGCTTGAGCGCCTCGCCGGCCGGCGCGGGCTTGGCCGGCGCCGGGTCGAGCAGCAGCTTGGGCTGCTCGAACTTGCCCCGGGCCACCGCCGCCGTGGCGCTCGCCATCACCAGCGGGCTCACCAGCGTGGTGCCCTGGCCGATCGCGGCGGCGGCCTGCTCGGTGGCCGAGCCGTTGGCGGAGATCTTGCCGGTGAACGCCTCCGCGCCGAGATCCCACGTCGCCTCCAGGCCGAGCGTACGGCCGGCCTGGGCCAGCCCGTCCGGGCCGAGCTTCGGCGCCAGCGCGGTGAAGGCGGTGTTGCAGGACTTGGCGAAGTCGGTGGCGAACGGCACCGCGCCCAGCTCGAAGTTGTCCGAGTTCTTGAAGACCCGGCCCTCGACCGTCGACGTCTTCGGGCAGTTCACAGTGGTCTGCGGCGTCACCGCGCCGCGGTCGAGCAGACCGAGCGCGCTGACCATCTTGAACGTCGAGCCCGGCGGCACCTGGGCGGTGAAGGCGAGGTTCTCGCCGGCCGCGCCGGGACCGTTCGCGGCGGCCAGCACCGCGCCGTCGCTGATCCGTAGCGCCACCAGGGCGGATCGGCGGGTCTGCCCGCTCAGCGCGGCGTCGGCCGCGTTCTGGGTGGCCACGTCGAGAGTGGTCTTCACCGGCTGACCGGGCTTCGGCTCGCTGCGGAACAGCTCCGTACCGGTCGGCTCCACCTTGCCGTCCGGGGTGGTCCGCTCGGTGATCACGGTGACGCCGGGGACGCCGCGCAGCCGCTCGTCGTACCGGGCCTGGAGACCGCCGTGGCCGACCAGGTCGCCGCGCGCGTACCGGTCGGGGTGGGCCTGGAGGTCGTCGGCGGTGGCCTGGTCGGCCGAGCCGAGCAGCGCCCGGGCGAACTCGCGGGTCGGCGCCAGCATGAGCTGCTCCGAGACGAACCGGGTGCCGGGCAGGTCGTAGATGCGCGGCTTGATCTGCCGGTACGCCTCGTCGCGCAACGTCACCACCTCGACCAGGCCGTCCGGCTTCGCCTCCTTGAGCCGCTTCGGCAGGTCGCCCAGGTCGACCGGCGGGGTGAGCGCGGGCCGGATCGCCTTGAACGCGGCGTCCAGCTTCCGGACCATGCCGGGGACGTCGTCGACCTCGCCGGGGACGAGCTGCACCCGGACCACCGGGCGTGGCGCGACGATCGGCTGACCGGCCGCGTCCAGCACACCGGCGCGCTGCGCCGGCTCCCGCCGCAGCGCGATCCTGTCACCGCTCTCCAGCTTCTCGTGCACCACCGACGGCTCCCAGATCACCTGCCACCGGTCGTCGCCGCCGCGCTTGAGGCGTACCGGATTCTCGTAGGCCCAGGTGCCGCCGCCGGACAGCGCCCAGCTCACCTTGACCCGGGCGGTGGCGACGTCGCCCTTGGTGGTGATGTCGCCGGTGCGGGCCAGCTCCGGCGGGTTGGCCGCGAGCGCGCCGGCGAGTGCCTGGATCTGCTTGGTCACCTCACCGGCGGGCAGCCGCCCGCCGGTCGGCTCGACGAAGCCGACCGCCTGGAGGTCACCGGAGCGCCAGCCGCCGAGGAACGCCTCGACCGCCGTCTCCGGGCCGTCGTCCCCGGAGCATCCGGTCAGCGCGCCGGCCGTGACCAGGACGGCGACCAGCGCCGCGAGGGCGCGGTGACGGGTGTGACGGCGGGGGCGGACGGGGTACGACACGGGCATGAAGCAGTCCCTCCGGTGCTCAACTGCCCTGCACGCTAGTACGGCCCGGCGTTCCCCACCGCCCCGCCGCGGCCTCCGGCAGCGCCAGAAGCAGCGTGTGGCAGTGTGATGAACATCGCCAGTCGGGGTACTCCGCGAGCGGCCGACCACGGACCCGCAACGGGTGAAAGGTCAGAGTCCCGATCCGGACGTCCGGCCGGTGGTCCGCCGCGGGAGGTACCGCGCGGTAGGGCCTAGGCTGGGCGGCAGAGTGACCCACAACGCGGTGGGTCGAGGGGAGTGGCACCGATGGACCGGCGTCCGGCGATCAAACCGGGACCCGACCTCCGGCAGGCTGACACCGGCCGGGACGACGACAGCTTCGATTCGGCGACCGACGGAGACGGTTTCAGCCGTCTCGACACAGGAGTGACCGGGATGACCGGTTCCAGCATCGACACCCTCTACGACCTGGGCCTGCCCGCGCAGGCACTGGCCGACGAGTCGGAGGACGCCGAGCTGGACGAGCCCGTTCCCAACGCGGAGCGGCTGGTCGCCCAGGCGGTCGTGCTGGCAGGCGACGACCACGACGCGGCCACACTCGTGGACCGCTTCTGGCGGTTCGCGCCGGACGAGGAGCTGATCGGCTTCACCGCCGAGGAGATGCTGGAGGCGGCCCGGACCCACCGGGACCTGGCCCAGCAGCGGGTGCCGGGCGAGCTGAAGCTCCGCATCCACGAGCCGGACGCCGAACAGCACCACACGGTCGTCGAGATCGTCACCGACGACATGCCGTTCCTGGTCGACTCGGTGACCGCCCTGCTGAACTCCCGCCACCTCGACGTGCACCTGCTCGTGCACCCGCTGGTCGTGGTGCGGCGCGAGCCGCTGGGCCGGCTCACCGAGGTCTCGGCGGACGTGGAGCCGGACGACGCGATCGCCGGTGACCTGGTCGAGAGCTGGATGCGGATCGAGATCGACCCGGTCCGCGACCCGGCCGAGCGGGAGACGCTGCGGCGCGAGTTGCAGCGGGTGCTCACCGACGTGCGCGAGGCGGTCGAGGACTGGCCGAAGATGCGGCAGCGGGCCCTCGCGCTCGCCGACGAGCTGGCCGCCGCCCGGACGTCGGACAACCGCCCGCCGGTGCCGGAGAAGGACATCACCGACTCGGTCGAGCTGCTGCGCTGGCTGGCGCACGACCACTTCACGTTCCTCGGTTACCGCGAGTACCGCCTGGTCCACACCGACGGGGCGCGCGGCGGGCAGGCCCTGGAGGCGGTGCTCGGCACCGGGCTGGGCATCCTGCGCTCCGACTCGCCGGAGGCCCGGTCGCTGAACTCGATGACGTCCGAGGCGCACGAGAAGGTGCTGGAGAAGCGCCTGCTCATCATCACCAAGGCCAACTCGCGTGCCACGGTGCACCGCTCGGCGTACCTCGACTACATCGGTTTCAAGATCTTCAACGAGGCCGGTGAGGTGGTCGGGGAGCGGCGCTTCCTGGGCCTGTTCTCCACCGCCGCGTACCGGACCAGCGTGCAGGAGCTGCCCGTGGTCCGGCGCAAGGTCGCCGAGGTGCTCGACCGGTCGGGCCTGAGCCTGCGCAGCCACTCCGGCAAGGACCTGCTGCAGATCCTGGAGACCTACCCGCGCGACGAGCTGTTCCAGATCAAGACCGACGACCTCTACCACGCGGTGATCGGCGTGCTGCGGATGGCGGGCCGCCGGCAACTGCGGGTGTTCCTGCGCCGCGACGCGTACGGGCGGTTCATCTCCTGCCTGATCTACCTGCCGCGGGACCGGTTCACCACGCAGAACCGGTTGCGCATGCAGGACATCCTGCTGCGCGAGCTGAACGGCGTCGGCGTCGACTACACCACCCGGGTGACCGAGTCGATGCTGGCGCGGGTGCACTTCATCGTGCGTACCGACCCGAACAGCCCGCCCGGCGAGATCGACGCCGACCTGCTCGCCGAGGAACTGGCCGACGCGACCCGGCTCTGGGACGACGACTACCGGCTGGTGCTGGAACGCAAGCTCGGCGACGAGCAGGCCAAGCACCTGTTCGCCCGGTACGCCGACGCGTTCCCGGAGGGCTACAAGGACGGGCACACGCCGTACGAGGCGATGAAGGACCTGGCGAAGCTGGAGCTGCTGGAGGAGCCCGGCCAGCTGGAGATGCACCTGTTCCGTAAGCAGGCGCCGCCGCGCCCGTACGCCGCCCGCGCCGCCGACGCCGACGAGGCGATGGACGTGCGGTTCAAGGTCTACCGGTACGGCGAGCCGATGATGCTCTCCGCCGTGCTGCCGGTGCTGCACTCGCTCGGCGTGAAGGCGGTCGACGAGCACCCGTACGAGGTGGAGCGCGTCGACGGCCGGATCTGGCTCTACGACTTCGGTCTGGAGCTGCCCGAGCGGCACCAGGACCTGGCCGAGGTGCGTCCGCACGTGGAGAACGCCTTCGCCGCGGCGTGGCGGGGCGAGGCCGAGGTGGACGGCTTCAACGAGCTGGTGCTCCGGGCCGGGCTCACCTGGCGGCAGGTCGTCGTGCTGCGCGCGTACGCGAAGTACCTGCGGCAGGCCGGCACCGTGTTCTCCCAGGAGTACATGGAGCAGACGTTCATCGCGTACCCGCAGATCGCGGAACTGCTGGTGAAGCTGTTCGAGACCCGGTTCGCCCCGGGCGCGACCACGCTCGACGAGCGCCGGCGGCGCAGCGGCGAGCTGGTCGACGCGATCGGCGAGGCGCTGGACGACGTGGCCAGCCTCGACCAGGACCGCATCCTGCGGTCGTACCTGACGTTGATCCAGGCCACGCTGCGCACCAGCTTCTACCAGAAGCCGGTGGGCGGGCGGCCCAAGGCGTACGTGGCGTTCAAGCTGGACCCGCAGGCCATCCCGGACCTGCCGGCGCCGCGACCCAAGTTCGAGATCTTCGTCTACTCGCCCCGGTTCGAGGGCGTGCACCTGCGCTACGGGCCGGTGGCCCGCGGCGGCCTGCGCTGGTCCGACCGGCGTGAGGACTTCCGGACCGAGGTGCTCGGCCTGGTCAAGGCGCAGATGGTGAAGAACGCGGTGATCGTGCCGGTCGGCGCCAAGGGCGGCTTCGTGCTCAAGCAGAAGCCGGGCGACCGGGACGAGGCGGTGATCTGCTACAAGGAGTTCATCTCCGCGCTGCTCGACGTCACCGACAACATCGTCAGCGGCGAGATCGTGCCGCCCGAGGACGTGGTGCGGCACGACGGCGACGACCCGTACCTGGTGGTGGCCGCCGACAAGGGCACCGCGACGTTCTCCGACATCGCCAACGAGATCTCCGAGGCGCACAGCTTCTGGCTGGGCGACGCGTTCGCCTCCGGCGGCTCGGCCGGCTACGACCACAAGAAGATGGGCATCACCGCCCGGGGCGCCTGGGAGTCGGTGAAGCGGCACTTCCGGGAGCTGGGGCACGACACCCAGACGCAGGACTTCACTGTGGTCGGCGTCGGCGACATGTCCGGCGACGTGTTCGGCAACGGGATGCTGCTGTCGCCGCACATCCGGCTGGTGGCCGCGTTCGACCACAGGCACATCTTCCTGGACCCGGATCCGGACTCGGCCCGGTCCTTCCAGGAGCGCAAGCGGCTGTTCGACATGCCCCGCTCGTCGTGGGAGGACTACGACCGCGAGCTGATCTCCGAAGGCGGCGGCGTCTACCCGCGTACCGCGAAGTCGTTGCCGGTATCGCCGCAGGTCCGTGCGGTGCTCGGCCTCGACGAGGACGTCACGCAGCTCAGCCCGCAGGAGCTGATGAAGGCGATCCTCACCGCGCCGGTCGACCTGTTCTGGAACGGCGGCATCGGCACCTACGTCAAGGCGTCCAGCCAGACCAACGCCGAGGTGGGGGACAAGTCCAACGACGCCATCCGGGTCGACGGCAAGGGCCTGCGCTGCCGGGTGGTCGGCGAGGGCGGCAACCTGGGCTTCACCCAGCATGGCCGGATCGAGTACGCCTCGACCGGCGGCCGCATCTACACCGACTTCATCGACAACGCGGCCGGTGTGGACTGCTCCGACCACGAGGTCAACATCAAGATCCTGCTCAACACAGCTGTCGCCGACGGTGAGCTGGACCGGCCGGAGCGCGACGAGCTGCTGGCCCAGATGACCGACGAGGTCGCCGATCTGGTGCTGCGGGACAACTACGACCAGGCACGGGCGCTCAACAACGCCCAGGCCCAGGCCGCCTCGCTGCTCCCGGTGCACCGGCGGATGATCAACGAGTTGGAGCGGTCCGGCGCGCTGGACCGGGCGCTGGAGGCGCTGCCGTCGGACGAGGAGCTGGCGGTCCGCACCGAGAGCGGCCTGACCGCGCCGGAGTTCGCGGTGCTGCTCGCGTACGTCAAGATCGTGCTGGAGCGCGAGATCGTCGGCGAGGGCCTGGCGGACGAGGAGTGGACGACCGACGTCCTGGTCAACTACTTCCCGACGCCGCTGCGGCAGCGCTTCGCCGAGCGGATGGGCCGGCACCGGCTGCGCCGGGACATCGTCACCACCGTCCTCGTCAACGAGGCGATCAACCGGGGCGGCATCTCGTTCGTCTTCCGGGTGGTCGAGGAGACGGCGGCGTCCGCCGCCGACGTGCTCCGGGCGTACGTGGTGGTCCGCGAGGTGTTCGGCCTGCGTGACCTGTGGGACGCGGTCGAGGCGCTGGACAACAAGGTCTCGCCCGAGTTGCAGACCGCCGTCTATCTGGACACCCGGCGGCTGCTCGACCGCGCGGTGCGCTGGCTGGTCACCAACCGACGCTCGCCGATCGACGTGCCGGCGGAGATCGCCCGGCTGCGTGACGGTGTGGCCCGGCTCCTGCCGGACCTGGAGCACCGGTTCTGGGGCACCGAGCGGGAGGCCATCGCGGCGCACATCGAGTCGCTGGTCGACCGCGGGCTGCCGCGTGACCTGGCCGAGCAGGCGACCCGCCTGATGTACAGCTTCGGCCTGCTGGACATCGTCGAGACGGCGCAGGGCACCGGGCGGGACGTGAGCGAGGTGGCCTCGGTCTACTTCGTGCTCTCCGACCGGTTCCGGGTCGACGCGCTGCTGTCGAAGATCTCCCTGCTGCCCCGCGAGGACCGGTGGCAGACGCTGGCCCGGATGGCGCTGCGCTACGACCTGTACGCCGCGCTGGCCGCGCTCACCGCCGAGGTGCTCGGGTCCACGCCGGAGGACGTGCCGCCGGTGGAGCGGATGCAGGAGTGGGAGCAGGCGAACGCCACCTCGATCCACCGGGCACACCGGGCGATGGGGGAGTTCGACGAGTCCCGCGCCGACCTGTCCGCGCTGTCGGTGCTGCTGCGCCAGATCCGTACCCTGGTCCGGACCTCGGCAGCGGCCTGACCGCTGACGCACGAGTGGCCCGGTGGTCGGTTCCCCGACCACCGGGCCACTGCCGTTCCCGCCCTCAGCTCGTCATCGGGGCGTAGACGACGATGTTGTTCAGGTAGCTCCCGGTCGTCTTGTCGAACACCCCGCCGCAGGTCACCACGCGCAGGGCCGGGACGTCCGACGGACCGTAGACCTGCGCGGCGGGAAAGGCGGTCTTCGGGTACGACCCGACCTCCCGCACCGTGAACGTGGCGGTCGAGCCGTCCTGCCGGGCGACCACTATCGTGTCGCCTGCCACCAGCGCGCCGAGGTTGAAGAACACCGCCGGGCCGAGCTGGGCGGAATCGACGTGACCGACGATCACCGCGTTGCCGGCCTCGCCCGGGCTGGCGCCGGGGGAGTACCAGCCGGCCTTCATGGCCTGGTCCAGCGGGGGCACCTGGACCGTGCCGTCCGGGTTCGTGCCGAGCGACATGATCGGCGCCTGCACCCCGATGCGGGGGATCGAGATGGTGACCGGCGCCGACCGGGGCAGCGGGGCCGGGGCGGCGCCCATCGCGTTCGGGGTGCCCGGGGCGGCGGCACCCGGGGTGGCGCCGGCCGGTGGGCCCGGCGTCGCCGGGCCGCCCCCGGCGGCGTCCGCTGCCGGCCGGCCGGTGCCACCCGGTGTGGACCGGCCGGTGGTGCCCGGTGCCGGTTGGCCCTGGGTGCCCGGTGCGGGTTGGCCCTCGGCGTCCGGGTCGGCGTCGGCGCCACCCGGATCGCCCTGCGGGCCGGCGGTGACCGGGGCCGCCTGACCGAGCGGCTGCGGTGGGGACGGTGGCGTGACGGTCCGGACGGACGCGCCGATCAGACCGGCCCCGGCCATGGCGAGCAGGACGACGACGGCCGCGCCGGCGGCACGCCACGGACTTCCGTGACGGCCGCCGGCCCGGGTCGTCGTCCGGTCAGACCAGGCCACCGGCCCGCCGCCGACGCAGCAGCACCAGGCCGCCCAGTGCCGCGGCGCCGATCATGCCCGCGCCGCCGGTGGCGAGGTTGCGGTCCACGCCGGTGGTCGTCATGCCACCGTCGCCGCTGTCGACCCCACCGCGCGGCAGGACCACCAGCTCGCCCTCACCGCAGGTGCCCCGCAACTCGTACCGGCCCGGCCGGGCGTCGTGCGAGACGGTGGCCTCGCCGTAGTAGATGAAGTCCTTCCCGTGCTCCCAGCCGTCCTTGCCGTAGTCGCGCTCGGCGTCCTTGCCGTAGTCGCCCTTGTCGTCCTGCCAGGCGCCTCCGCTCGCCTGCCAGTCGTCCTTGCCGTCCTTGCCCTTGCCGTCCGGCCGGCCGCCGCGGTCGTCCTTGCCGTGCTCGTCCTTGGCGTCCTTGCCGTACCGGTCCTTGCCGTCGGGGCCGTGCTCGTCCTTGGTCCAGTCCGGCGCGCCCGGCTTCTCCTTCTCCCAGCCCGGCTCGGCGTCCTGGCCGTACTCGTCGTGCCCCTGCCAGTCGCCGGGGTCGACGGCCGCGCCGGCGCCCGCGCCGCCCGGCTGCGGCTGTCCGTCCGGCTGGCCGGCGGGCGGCTGGGGCTGGTTCGCCGGAGGCTGCGGCATGCCGTCGCCACCCGGCCCGTTCCCGCCCGGCCCGTTCCCGCCCGGCCCGTTCCCGCCAGGGCCGTTGCCACCAGGGCCGTTTCCGCCCGGCCCGTTCCCGCCAGGGCCGTTGCCACCGGGGCCGTGCCCGTCCCCCCCCGGCTCGCCGCGGCCGTCCGGGCCCTTGCCGTGCTCGTCCTTGCCGTCCGAGCCCTTGTCGTCCCAGCCCCAGTCCTGGTCGCCGCCCCAGTCGCCGCCGCGGTCGGCCCGGTCGCCGTGCTCGCCGTCGCGGGCCGGGTGCAGGTCGACCTTGCCGGTCACCTTCGACCAGACGGTGGCGTGCTTCTGCGGCTCGGAGCAGATCGCGAGCAGCTCGACGGTGTCCCCCGCCTTCACCACGTGGGGCTTGGCGATGACCTTGCCCTCGTCGTGCCCGCCCGCGTAGGCCATTCCCGGGGTGAACGCGAGAAGGCCGGCTCCGCCGAGAGCGGCGCCCGCGACCACCTTCCCGAGCATCTTCTTAGCCATGACCAGCGTCTCCATCCCTGTTCGTCCTGGGCCCGACGTCAGTCGAGCTAAGGCTGACGTTAGACCTTTTCGCGACTTATCCGGGGAAAGATTCGCTTTTAGGGATTTGCTGATGTTGAGGCAGGTGCGTGCCCTACCCGACGCCGCGCGCCGATCGGGTGCCCTTCGTGGCACACGTGGCGTTCCACCCGGGCCGGTGCCGGCGGGCGCGGCGGTAGGGTGGGCGGCAGGCGTATCGAGGCATTGCCATGGAAGCGCTCCCATGTAAGAATCGCTGCACGCGGTTCGGGGAGCCACACCGCGAGCTCAGACGTCGAGGGCAGCCGGCACCACCGGCCGACGTCCGGCTCCATCGGCCGGTCCTGCGGACCGGTCGGCACCACCACCCCCACAACGCCCGTCCGGGTCGGGCGTCCCCCGAAGAAACCCGTGGCGCGCACGGTCGTTCCCGCAGGACGGCCGCCGCCGCCATTTGCGCCGGGCCGTACGCGGATCCGGTCTCGCCCAAGGAGATCAGTGGCATGAATCTGTGGAGAAGGCTGTCCGGCCGGAACCGGACGCTTGCGCTCACCGGCGCCGGCGTCCTGGTAGCCGGTGGACTGGTGACCCTCCCGGTCACCGCGGCGCAGGCCGCCACCCAGTGCAGCGTTACCTACACCACCAGCGACTGGCCCGGTGGCTTCACCGCCAGCGTGACCATCAGGAACATCGGTGACGCGCTCAGCTCGTGGAACCTCGGCTTCACCTTCCCGAACAGCTCGCAGCGGGTGGTGAACGGCTGGTCGGCGCGGTGGTCCCAGAGCGGCCAGAACGTCACAGCGCAGAACGAGTCGTACAACGGGTCGCTCGCCAGCGGCGCCAGCACCACCATCGGCTTCAACGGCTCCTGGAGCGGCAGCAACCCGAAGCCGACCCAGTTCACGCTCAACGGCACGGTCTGCAACGGCGGCACGCCGCCGACCAGCACCCCGCCGACGAGCACGCCGCCGACCAGCACCCCGCCCACGAGCACGCCGCCGACGTCGACCCCGCCGACCTCGACGCCGCCGACGACCACCCCGCCGCCCGGGCAGCGGGTCGACAACCCGTACGCCGGTGTGAAGGGGTACGTGAACCCCGAGTGGAAGGCCAAGGCCGAGTCGGTGTCCGGCGGCAGCCGGGTGTCGAACAGCCCGACAGCGGTCTGGCTCGACCGGATCGCCGCCATCAACGGCACGCCGGACAGCAGCTCCAACGGCGCGATGGGGGTCCGTGACCATCTGGACGCCGCGCTCGCCCAGGGCGCCGGCTACATCCAGTTCGTCATCTACAACCTGCCCGGCCGGGACTGCGCCGCGCTCGCCTCCAACGGCGAGCTGGGCCCGGACGAGCTGCCCCGCTACAAGGCCCAGTACATCGACCCGATCGCCGCGATCCAGGGCGAGGCGAAGTACCGGAACCTGCGCATCATCAACATCATCGAGATCGACTCGCTGCCCAACCTGGTGACCAACACCTCGGGCAACGCGGGCGGCACCGTCATGTGTGACACCGTGAAGGCCAACGGCGCGTACGTGAACGGCGTCGGTTACGCCCTGGCGAAGCTGGGCTCGCTCGGTAACGTCTACAACTACGTCGACGCCGCCCACCACGGCTGGATCGGCTGGGACAGCAACTTCGGCCCGGTCGCCGACCAGCTCAAGGCCGCCGCCGTGGCGTCCGGCAGCACCGTCGCCAACGTGCACGGCTTCATCGTCAACACGGCGAACTACTCCGCCCTGAAGGAGCCGTACGTCAAGGTCACCGACTCGGTGAACGGCCAGACCGTACGGCAGTCGAAGTGGATCGACTGGAACCAGTACGTCGACGAGCTGTCGTTCGCCCAGGCGTTCCGGCAGAAGCTGGTCTCGGTCGGCTTCGACAGCAACATCGGCATGCTGATCGACACCTCCCGCAACGGTTGGGGCGGCTCCGCCCGGCCCACCGGCCCCGGCCCGTCGACCAGTGTGGACGCCTACGTCGACGGCGGCCGGGTCGACCGCCGCATCCACGCCGGCAACTGGTGCAACCAGGCCGGTGCGGGTCTCGGCGAGCGGCCGCGGGCCAACCCGGAGTCGGGGATCGACGCCTACGTCTGGGTGAAGCCCCCGGGTGAGTCGGACGGCTCCAGCAAGGAGATCCCGAACAACGAGGGCAAGGGCTTCGACCGGATGTGCGACCCGACGTACACCGGTAACGCCCGCAACGGCAACAGCATGTCCGGCGCCCTGCCGGACGCGCCGATCTCCGGTGCGTGGTTCGCGGCCCAGTTCCAGCAGCTGATGCAGAACGCGTACCCGCCGCTCTCCTGACGCGGCCGGACCACCCGCGGCGGCGGGAGTGAGGCACCGCCGCGCGGGTTCCCCGGGCCCCTGGTCGACGCCCACGTCGGCCAGGGGCCCTCGGCCGTTCCGGTGTCAGGGAACGGTGCGCTCGATCGCCGCCCGGCCCAGCTCGGCCAGGTCGCGGCGGGCCCGCTCCAGGTTCTCCGGCGTCACGTCCTGACCCCGGGCCTGCACCAGGTCCTCCGGATCCCAGGGCTGCTCGGCGCCGGTACGGATGTCGTCCGGGGCGGCGCCGGTACCGGTGCCTGTCGCGCCGGTCCCGGCCGCGTACGGGTCGCCGATGAGGTTCGGCGACCCGGTGTCCGGCACCGGGCCGTCGGGCTCGGTGAAGGTGGGGTTGTCCGGGTCGGTGCCGCCGTTGCGCAACTGGGGCACCGTGCTGTCGTCGTCCACCGCCGCGGCCACCTCGGGGGTCTCCTCCAGCGGCCGCTCGCCACCGCGGTCACGATCGGTCATGCTGCTGCCCTCCTGTCCCTTCGCGTGATCCCCGTGGCGTACCCGGTGCGGGCCGCGCCATGCGGGCGGAGGGGTCAGGACTCGTCGCGGTGCGGCTCCGGCGCCTCGGTCGGGCGCAGCCGCTGCCACAGGAGCATCAGCAGGCCGAACACCAGCATCGCCGCGCCGGCCCACAGGTTGATCCGGACGCCCTGCGCCTTGTCGATCTCGGCGGACGTGTCGAACAGCCCCATCAGGCCGACGATCAGCCCGTACACCACGAACAGGCCGCCGATGACCCGGCGGATGTCGAACAGCCGGGCTGCGGCGGAGCGTTCCTCCCGGGCGTCCTCGGTCTCGTCGACCAGCGGGTCGTGCGCCTCGCCGCCCTGGTAGTGGCGGTCCGCGTCGTCTGCCATGGCGTGCGTCCCCTCCTTCAGAAGACCGGGATGTAGAACAGGGCGGCGAGGACCACGGCGACGATGCCGAGCAGCACCGGGGAGCGGTACCAGGCGGCGTCGCCGGCCAGCGAGTCGTCGGCGAGCGTGGTGTCGCTGAGGCCGTACACCAGCCCGGTCAGCTCCCGGTCGGTCTTCGGCCGGGTCAGCGGCGTGACGATCGCGGCCACCACCGCGACCGTGGCGAAGGCCAGGCCCGCGCCCCAGAAGCTCTCCTCCAGGTCCGAGTTGAAGCCGATCACGCCGCCCTTGTAGAGCAGGTACGTGGCGGTGGCGACCACGGTGCCGGACAGCAGCGACCAGAACCCGGCCAGCGGCGTCATCCGCCGCCAGAACATGCCGATGATGAACGTGCCGAACAGCGGCGCGTTGAAGACCGAGAACAGCGCCTGGATGTAGTTCATGATGTTGCTGAACCCGGCCGCGATGAAGGCGGTGCCGATGCCGATGACCACCGCGCCGACGGTGGCGATCCGGCCCACCTTCACGTAGTGCTCGTCCGGCAGGTCGCGCCGGAAGTACGCCTGCCAGATGTCGTACGTGAAGACGGTGTTGAACCCGCTGACGTTCGCCGCCATGCCGGCCATGAACGAGGCCACCAGGCCGGTGACCGCGATACCGAGGACGCCGTTGGGCAGCAGGTCGCGCATGAGCAGCGGGATCGCGTTGTTGTAGACCAGGTCGCCCTCGTCGGCGCCCAGTCCTTTCACGGTGACCAGGGCGATCAGGCCGGGGATCACGGTGACCGCCGGGATGAGCAGCTTCGGGTACGCGGCGATGATCGGCGTACGCCGGGCGGCGCTCATGTTCCGTGCGGACAGGGCGCGCTGCACCTCGGCGAAGTTGGTGGTCCAGTAGCCGAAGGAGAGCACGAAGCCCAGGCCGAACACGATACCCAGCCAGTGCGCGCCGAGCGGGTTGCCGGTGCCGCCGGTGCCCTCCCAGGCGTGCAGTCCGGCCTCGCCGAGTCTGGAGTCGCGGACCGCGTCCATCAGGCCGCTGACGCCGCCGACCTTGACCAGCCCGATCACCGTGATCGGCACCAGACCGGCGATGATCACGAAGAACTGGAGCACCTCGTTGTAGATCGCGCCGGAGAGCCCGCCGACGGTGATGTACGCCAGCACGATCGCCGCACCGACGATGATCGCGAACCAGAGCGGCCAGCCCAGCAGCGCCTGCATGATCAGGGCCAGCGCGTAGAGGTTCACGCCCGCGATGAGCACCTGCGCGACAGCGAAGCTGATCGCGTTGAGCAGGTGGGTGGGGCGGTTGAAGCGCAGCCGCAGGTACTCGGGGACGCTGCGGACCTTGGAGCCGTAGTAGAACGGCATCATCACGATGCCGAGGAAGACCATCGCCGGCACGGCGCCGATCCAGTAGTAGTGCACGGTCATGATGCCGTACTGGGCGCCGTTGGCGGCCATGCCGATGATCTCCAGCGCGCCCAGGTTGGCCGAGACGAACGCCAGGCCGGTGACCCAGGCGGGGAGCGAGCGGCCGGAGAGGAAGAAGTCCACGCTGGTACGGATCGCGCGCCGGGCGGCGAAACCGACGCCGAGCACCGTGACGAAGTAGAGCGCCAGGATCAGATAGTCCAGGGCGTTCATGTTCAACCGCAGGCCGCCGCCGCCCATGCCCGTGCTCCCCTCGTGTGCACCGCCGCCCGCACGTACCCCGATTGCGAAGTTTCATACCTGCTGTTCGGTCCGGGCACGCGGAAGCCCCGGCCGGGTCACCGGCCGGGGCCTCGTGGCGGTCTCTCAGCGGCCCAGCACGCGGTCCAGGAAGTCGCGGTAGCCGCGCACGGCCACCCGGAGCTGCTCGGTGTCTGTGGAGCCGGACTCCTGCCAGGCGCCGAGTCGGGTGCGTTGCTCCCGCAGGGCGGTGGAGAGCGCCTCGATCGCCTCCTCGACCAGCGACTCCGCCTCGCCGACCGCGGCGCGCGGGTCGTCCACGAAGCGGAGCTGCACGTCCCGCCAGCGGTCCCGGAAACCCTGCGCGGCCTCCGGCGCGAACAGCGTCGCGGCGTCGGCCGGTACCGCGCCGGGGGTGGGCCGCTCCGTGCCGGACAGCGTCGTGCCGGCCGCCCCGGCGGCTGCCGCGCCCGCCGCCGCGGTGGCGCTGTCGGTGTCCACCCGGTCGTGCCGCCGGTCGGCGTCGCCGGCCGTGGAGACGGGCTCGGCGTCCGGGTCGACCAGGCCGGGCTCGGCGCTGCCGTACCCGACCGCGCCGTCGGCCGCCGCGTCGTCCCGGACCACGCCGTCGACCGTGCGGTCGTCCCGGACGGCGCCGTCGCCGTCCCCGTCGCGGTCGGCGGCGCCGGTGTGCTCGGCGTCCCAGCGGTCGCGGTCGTGCAGGCGGTCCCCGGCCGTCGGGTCGGCCCGCTCGTCGTCCAGCGGGTCGGTGCGGCCCGGCGCGCCGTCGCCCGGCGCCGCGGTGTCCTCGTCGCGCGCGTCGCGCTCGTCCTGCGGACGGCCGCCCGCCAGGGCCGAGGCGGCGACCGCGTCGCCCACCGAGGCCGCCCCGAACGCCGTCGGCAGCGGCGCCGGCTCGTGGTACGGGGCCCGCCCGTCGTCGTCGGTCCGGTCGGCCGCGTCGCGCAGTTCCCCGGCGTCGTAGGCGCGGGTCTCGTCGACCTCGGCGTCGCGCCGGTCGTCGGCGACCGCCGGGTCGTCGAAGGTGCCCCGGTCGTCCAGCGCGTCCTCGGGCACGTCGGCCCGGTCGGCGTCGCGCCGGCCGGCGCCGGTGTGCTCACCCGGCACCGGCACCGGCACCGGTGCGGACCGGACAGCCTCGGGGTGGTCCTGCGTGTCCTGCTGTTCCTCCTGGCGCATGGCGGCGGCCTCCTCAGCGGCTCGGGACGTCGTGGTCGTGGTCGGGGTGGCGCTGCTCCGGCTGCTGCGGGGCGACCGGGTCCTCGCCGAGCAGGTCGGCGAAGAGGGCCCGGTAGTGCACGAGTGCCTGCCGGAGGTCCTCGGTGCCGGCCTCACCGCGCTCGTTGCGCTGCCGGATCTCGTGGGCGTCGCGGTAGTGGGTGAGCGTGCGGGCGTGCTCGACGGAGAGGTGGGCGATCTGGTCCGAGAAGTCCCCGGTGGGGTATCCGCGCTCGGCGATCAGGCGGCTGACCAGCTCGTCGGCCTCGCCGACGGTCTCCGCGGGAGAGTCGACGAAGCGCACCTGGAGTTCCTCCCAGGCGGCGGCGTAGCGGGCCCGGGACTCCGGGCTCAGCGGGGTCAGCTCCAGCTCGGCGTGCCGGCGCTCGCGTTCCCGCAGCTCACGCTCGGCGGCGCTGCGGCTGTCCTGCTCGGCGACGACCCGGTCGTACTCGGGGCCGAAGCGCTCGCGCAGCGCCCGGCGGCGGCTGGCGACCACGGCGACCGCGACGAGCGCGGCGATGACGGCGACGACGATGACTATGACGACTACCTGGGTGGACGACATGGCTCCTCCTTCGCACGCTGGTATTCCCTCGTGCGGGTGATCGCCAATCCCGTTGTGCCGCACTTTCCGCCCCGGCCGGGAAAAAGACGCGGTGTCGCGACCGCCGTCCGGTGCCGGGCCGATGTCCGACTGAGGCCCTCCTGCCCGTCTCGGACCGTAGCGAGAGCCGAGACGGCCGGTAGTGCATCCGCCCCGGATTACGTATCCTGCCCAAGGCGTCCGGGCCGGGGCCCGGCGTCGTGGCCGGCGAACGTGACGGCCGCTGCCGGCGCCACCGAGCGACACCTTCCCGGGCGAGGTCTGATTGAACACCCGTGACTGGCCGATCCGCGCCAAGCTGACCGCGCTGGTCATCGGCCCGGTGACCGGGCTGCTGGCGTTGTGGATCTTCGCCACCACGCTCACCTTCGGGCCCGCGCTCGACCTGCTCTCCGCGCGTACCCTCCTCTACGACCTGGGCCGTCCCGGCGAGGCCGTGGTGGCCGAGCTGCAACGCGAGCGGCGGCTGTCGGTGGTCCAGCTCGCCGGCGACCGCGCCCTCCCCGAGCTGACCGAGCAGCGGGTACGCACCGACGACGCGATCGCCGAGCTGCGCCGGAAGGTCGACGGCGGGGACCTGCGCGACGTCGCCGACGCCCAGCTCGACAACCGGCTCGACCAACTGGTCTCGGCGCTCGACGCGCTGCCCGCCGGGCGGGCCTTCATCGACGAGCGGAAGGTCGACCGGGCCGGCGCGGTCGGGCTCTACAGTGGCATGATCGCCTCGGCGTTCCAGGCGTTCGGCGCCATGGCCGCGCTGCCCGACGCGCAGCTAAACGGGGAGGCGACGGCGCTCACCGCGCTGGGCCGCTCCCGGGAGCTGCTCGGCCAGGCCGACGCGCTGCTGGCCGGCGCGGTCACCGCCGGCCGGTACGCCGAGGGCGAGCACGAGCAACTGGTACGCACAGTCGAGAACCAGCGTTTCCTGGCCGAGATCGCGGTCGCCGACCTGCCGCCCGGGGAGCGGACCGCGTACCAGCGGATGACCGAGGGCGCGGGGTTCGTCCAGCTGCGCGCGCTCCAGGACAGCCTGATCCGCTCGGCCGCGCTGCCCGCCCGGTTCGACATGCGGGCGTGGGACACCGGTCACGCCGAGGTCTGGCAGAGCCTGCGCGACTTCGAGCTGCGCGGCGCGGACGCCCTGGCCGAGCGGTCGGTGCCGATGGCCACCCGGATCCTCGTGCAGCTCGCCGCCGCCGGTGTGCTTGGCCTGATCGCGATCGTGGTGTGCGTGCTGGTGGCGCTGCGGGTCGGCCGGTCGCTGGCGCAGCGGCTGACCGGCGTACGCGCCGCCGCGACCGAGGTGGCCGAACGCCGGCTGCCCGACGTGGTCGCGCGGCTGCGCCGGGGCGAGGAGGTCGACGTCGCCCGGGAGGCGCCCGAGCTGGACCACGGCGGCGACGAGATCGGCCAGGTGGCGCGCGCCTTCAACGAGGTGCGCCGGACCGCTGTCCGCGCCGCAGTCGACGAGGTCACGCTGCGCCGGGGCTTCAACGAGGTGATCCTCAACCTCGCCCGGCGCAGCCAGGGGCTGGTGCACCGGCAGCTGGCGCTGCTGGACCGGCTGGAGCGGCGTACCGAGGACCCGGACGAGCTGGCCGGGCTGTTCCAGGTCGACCACCTGGCGACGCGGCTGCGGCGGCACGCCGAGGACCTGGTCATCCTCGCCGGTGCCGCGCCCGGACGGGGCTGGCGCCGCCCGGTCGCCGCTGTCGACGTGATGCGCGGCGCGATCTCCGAGGTCGAGGCGTACGACCGGGTCGACGTGGGCGAGGTGGCGCCGGCCGGGGTGCTGGGCCGGGCCGTCGGCGACGTGATCCACCTGCTCGCCGAGCTGATCGAGAACGCGACCACGTTCTCCCCGCCCGGTACCCGGGTGGACGTCAGCGGCCGGAGCGCCCCGGGCGGCTACACCATCGAAGTCACCGACCGGGGGCTGGGCATGTCCGCGCCGGCCCTGGCCGAGGCCAACCGCAAGCTGGCCGAGCCGCCGGAGTTCGACCCGGCCGGCAGTGCCCGGCTCGGGCTGTTCGTGGTGGCCCGCCTGGCGGCCCGGCACGGCGTACGGGTGGAGCTGCGGCCGTCCCGCCCGGCCGGGATCGTCGCCGCGGTGTTCGTACCGCCGGAACTGATCACCGACGAGCCGCCGGTGGGCGCTGACGCCTCCGCCGGACTGGAACGGCGGCGCCTGGCCAAGGTGACCCGGCTGACCACTGCGTCCCGGCCGGGGCGGCCGGTCCGGCCGGGCCGGGACCGGTCGGAGAACACAGTCGTCCCGTTGCAGTCGGCCCGCGCCTCGACTGTGGAACCACCCGCCGACGGCGACGGCCTGCCCCGCCGGATCCGGCGCCGCGGCGCGACCGCGCGTCCCCGCGCGGCGGTCGCCGACACCCCGGCCCACCGCACCCCGGAGGAGGCCCGCCGGGCCATGTCCGCGTTGCAGGCCGGCACCGCGCGGGGACGCCGGGACGGCTCGCGCGCCGCCGGAACCGATCCGGCCACCCCCACCACCGAACCGCGCGACACCGGTACGCCGTCCACCACCGCGGGGCCGGCCGTTCAGCCCGCCCCGCCGGCGCCGGACCAACGAACCGCGACTGAGAGGGACGCCTAGTGGTGCACACGACGCGGCAGAACGCCGATCTCGACTGGCTGCTCGACGACCTGGTGGAGCGTGTCCCCGCCGCCCGCCAGGCGGTGGTGCTCTCGGCGGACGGGCTCCTGCTCGGCGCCTCCACCGACCAGGACCGCACCGACGCGGAGCACCTCTGCGCGCTGGCGTCCGGATTCTCCGGACTGGCCAAGGGCGCCACCCGGCACCTGAGTGGCGGCGCGGTCCGCCAGACGGTGGTGGAGATGGAGTCGGCCTACCTGTTCGTGACCGCCGCCGGGCAGGGCGCCTGCCTGGCGGTGGCCAGCGACGCCGACGCCGACATCGGCCTGGTGGCGTACGAGATGGCGATGCTCGTCATCCGGGTCGGGGAGAACCTGGCCGCGCCGAGCCGGGCGGCGGGGGAGCGGACCGATGCGCGCTGAGTCGCCGGGGCCGCAGCACGAGTGGCTGGACGCCGACGCCGGGCCGGTGGTGCGTCCGTACACGCTCACCGGCGGCCGGGTGCGGCCACCCGTCGACGGCTTCGATCTGCTGGCGTTCGTGCTCGCCACACCGGACGCGGACCCGGCCGGCACGCCTGGTCTCCAGCCGGAGCACCGCCGCCTGATCGAGCTGGCCCGGCGGCCGAAGGCCGTGGCCGACCTCGCCGCCGACCTGGACCTCGCCGTGGGCGTGGTCCGGGTGCTGCTCGGCGACCTTCTCGCCCATGGGCTCGTCGCGGTGCACCGGCCACCGGCCACCGCGTACCTGCCCGACGACAACATCCTCAAGGCGGTGGTCAGTGGACTCCGTGCGCTATGACCGGGAGCCGGGGGCGCCGCGAGTGCCGCTGGCTTTGAAGATCCTCATCGCCGGTGGCTTCGGTGCCGGAAAGACGACGCTGGTCAGCGCGTTGAGTGAGGTCCGGCCGTTGCAGACCGAGGAGGTCCTGACCGGGGCCGGGCTCGGCACCGACGACGTCTCCGGGGTCGAGCAGAAGTCGACGACGACCGTGGCGATGGACTTCGGCCGGATCACCATCAACGACGACCTCCAGGTCTACCTGTTCGGCACCCCGGGCCAGGACCGGTTCTGGTTCCTCTGGGACGAGCTGGCGTTCGGCGCGCTCGGCGCGGTGGTGCTCGCCGACACCCGGCGGCTGGCCGACTGCTTCCCCTCGATCGATTACTTCGAGCAGCGGGGCATCCCGTTCGTGGTGGGCGTCAACTGCTTCGAGGGCTCCCGCCGGTTCGGCCTGGAGGCGGTCCGCGACGCCCTGGACCTGGACCCGGACGTCCCGCTCGTGCTCTGCGACGCCCGGGACCGGCAGTCGGGCAAGCTCGTGCTGATCTCGCTCGTCGAGCACGTGGCGCGGCAGCGCGGCGAGCCGGTGCCGGTGGGCTGAGCAGGCCGTACCCGATCCGTCGGGCCCCGTGGGACGGACCGGGCGCGTCACCGGGAAGCCTCTGGTTGGATCGCAGGCAGGACCGACGAGAGGTGGGAGCGGTGACCGGGCAGGACGAGATCGTCCACATCGGCGGCTACACGGCGGAGACGGGCGGGCGGGCCGAGGGCGTCGTGGCGGCCCGGCGGGACCGGGCGACCGGGGAACTGACCCCGCTGGGCGTCGTGGCGGTCACCCCGTCGCCGTCGTTCCTGGTGCGGCATCCGGCGCTGCCGGTGCTGTACGCGTGCAACGAGCTGCCCGACGGGCAGGTGAGCGCGTTCCGGGTGGCGGCGGACGGCGACCTCGCGCCGCTGGGCGTCCGCGAGACCGGTGGCGCGGAGCCGTGCCACCTGGCGGTCGCTCCGGACGGGCGGCACCTGTTCGTGGCGAACTACGGCGGCGGCAGCGTGGCGGTGTTCGGCCTGGACGCCGACGGCGTGCCGGGGGAGCGCACCGACCTGGTCCGGCACGAGGGGCACGGCGCCGACCCGCAGCGGCAGGAGCACGCGCACTGCCACATGGTCTCGCCCGACCCGGCCGGAGGCGGGCTGCTCGCCGTCGACCTGGGCACCGACTCCGTCTACCGGTACGACGTCGACGCGTCCACCGGCCGGCTGACCGAGCGGGAGCCCCGGCTGCGGACGGCGCCCGGGACCGGTCCCCGGCACCTGGCCCGGCACCCGGACGGGCGGCGCTGCTGGCTCGTCGGTGAGCTGGACGCCACTGTCACCGCCTACGAGCTGACGCCGGACGGGCCGCGGCAGTCGACGCGTGTCGACGCCAGCGGCCGGACCGGGCACGTCCAGCCCTCCGAGGTGGCCGTCGGGCCGGGCGGGCGTTTCCTCTACGTGGGCAACCGCGGCGTGGGCACGATCGCTGTCTTCGCGCTGGACGGCGTCGCGCCGGAGCTGGTGGCCGAGGTCGACACGGGTGGCGAGTGGCCGCGGCACTTCGCGTTCGCCGGTGAGCACCTGTACGTGGCCGACGAGCGTGCCGACATGGTCAGGGTCTTCCGGGTCGATCCGGACGGCGGGGTGCCCGAGCCGGTGGGGGAGCCGGTGCCGGTGGCGAGCCCGACGTGCGTCCTGCCGTGACCGGACGGTCACCAGTTGACAGTCCGAAGTGGATTGACATCACTTTAAATGACTGACCAGTAACTTAGCGTATGAGTTAGCTGATCAACTGTTTCTGCTGCGTAACTTTCGTCCGAACGGTTGTGGTGGTAACCCCACGAGGTACGCAAGATGGTCACCGTGTCTGGCCGCCATCGCATGCGTTCTCACCTCCGCGGAGCAGGTGCCGCCGCCGTGGCGGCCGCCCTGGTCGCCGTCGTAGCCGGCTCCTGGTTCGGCTACCAGCAGCTGGCCGGCCCGAACTGTTCGGGCCGGATCGAGCTGTCGGTGGCGACCGCCCCGGAGATCGCCCCCGCGGTGCGCGCCGCGGCCGACCAGTGGGTCGCCGACGGCGCGGCGGTGGGCGGGACCTGCATCGCGGTGAACGTCTCCTCGTCCGAGCCGGTCGAGGTGGCCGCCGCGGTGGCGAGCAAGCACGGCGCCACGCTCGCCGGCGTCGGGCAGGCCAGCGGCACCGCTGTCACCCCCGACGTCTGGGTGCCGGACTCGTCGACCTGGCTGGTCCGGCTCAAGAGCGGCGGGGCCAGCGCGTTCGCGCCGACCAACGGCGCCTCGATCGCCCGCAGCCCGGTCGTGGTGGCGCTGCCCGAGCCGGTGGCCTCGCGGATAGGGTGGCCGGACAAGAAGCTCCGCTGGTCCGACCTGCTGACCCAGGTCACCGCCAGCAAGCCGTTGCGGGCCGGGATCGTCGAGCCGACCCAGGACGCGGCCGGCCTGTCCGGCCTGCTGTCGCTGACCGCCGCGGCCAGCTCCACCGGCGAGTCCGGCTCGCCGAAGGCGCAGCAGGCGATGGTCGGCGCACTGCGGGCGCTGGCGACCAACCGTTCCTCGCTGCGGCAGGACCTCCTCGCGCGGTTCCCGCGCTCGTCCGACCCGACGGCGATCGCCAACGGGCTGGGGGCGGCGGCGCTGTCCGAGGAGGACGTGATCGCCTACAACAGCACCAAGCCGCCGATCCGGCTCGCCGCGCTCTACCTGGAGCCGGCGCCGATCCCGCTGGACTACCCGTTCGCGGTGCTGCCCGGCATCGAGCCGACCAAGGCGTCCGCCGCCCGGGTCCTCTTCGAGGTGCTGCGTACGCCGGGCTTCAAGGACCGGCTCGCCTCGCAGGCGCTGCGCGCGCCGGACGGCAACTGGGGCCGGGGTTTCCAGGCGCCGACCGGCGCGCCGAGCCCGGCTAACGGCGGCGCGAGCCAGGTGCCGCCGTCGGGCCAGGGCGGCGCGGCCGACCTCGACCCGGGTGCCATCTCGACCGCGACCACGACCTGGTCGGTGGCCACCCAGTCGGGCCGGATGCTCTGCGTCATCGACGTGTCCGGTTCGATGAAGAAGCCGGTCGCGACCGCCAACGGCGCGAGCCGGGAGCAGGTCACGGTCGCCGCCGCGAGCCAGGGCCTCGGGCTGTTCGACGACTCCTGGTCGATCGGCCTCTGGACGTTCTCCACCAACCTCCAGGGCTCGCAGGACTGGAGCGAGCTGGTCGGGATAAAGCCTCTGTCCAGCAACCGGGGCTCGCTCCAGCGCGGCCTGGCCTCGATCAAGCCCTCCAGCGGCAACACCGGCCTGTACGACACGATGCTCGCGGCGTACAAGAAGGTGCAGCAGGACTGGGAGCCGGGCAAGGTCAACTCGATCGTGCTGTTCACCGACGGCAAGAACGAGGACGACGACGGCATCTCGCAGAAGGCGCTGCTGGACCAGCTGAACAAGCTGAAGGACGACGAGCAGCCGGTCCAGGTCATCATCATCGGCATCGGCACCGAGGTGAACCGGGCCGAGCTGGAGTCGATCACCAAGGTCACCGGCGGCGGCGCCTTCGTCACCACCGACCCCAGCAAGATCGGTGAGATCTTCCTCCGGGCGATCGCGCTGCGGCCGCCCGCCCCCCGCTGACCTGAAGCTCAGCGCTAGTCTTCCGCCGTACCGGAAATCCGGTACGGCGGAAGGCTTCCCGGGTCAAGGCACGGGATGAGAACTGACGGTAATGCGTCCGAATCAATCGGTAATCATAATTGTCCAGGCATGATGACCGGGTGCCTCGACCGCGGGCTCCACACCGGAGCCGGGCGGGGACGGGGCGGTCCTGAGCGAAGTGGGGAGGACCGGTGACCTCGGCGACGCTGTTGACCCCTGCCACGTCGTCGCGACCCGGTGGGGAACGCCCCGGCAAGACGACACGAGCCGCGGAGCGGGCCTACATCCGGGTGCTGGTGGTGCTGGACACCGCAATGCTCGCCGTGGCCATCCTGGTCGGTTACCTGGCCCGGTTCGGCGACGAGGAACCGACCGGATCCGAGATCCCGTACGTGGTGGTCGCCCCGGCGCTCCTGCTGGTCTGGCTCGTCTCGCTCAAGGCGATGCGCTGCTACGACGACCAGGTGCTCGGCTACGGCGCCGACGAGTACCGCCGGGTCAGCGCGGCCAGCATGCGACTCGCCGGCGGCATCGCCATCGCCGGGTACATCGCCGACGTCGGCGTCTCCCGGGGCTTCCTGGCCATCTCCTTCGCGGTCGGCACGATCGGCCTGGAGGTGGCGCGGTTCGCGGCCCGCAAGCGGCTGCACCGGGCCCGCGACCGGGGCGCCGGCTGGTCCCGCAAGGTGCTCGTGGTCGGCGACACCGCGCACGTGCTGGAGCTGGTGCACACGCTGCGCCGGGAGCCGTACGCCGGCTACCAGGTGGTCGGCGCGTGCATCCCGGACGCGCTGCTCGCCCCGGTGCCGCAGCGGCTGGGTGACGTGCCTGTGGTCGGCAGCTTCCGGGGCATCCCGGAGGCCGCCACCGCGATCGGCGCCGACACGGTGGCGGTCACCGCCTCGGGCGAGCTGACCGCGACCCGGTTGCGCCGCCTCGGCTGGCAGTTGGAGGGCACCGGTGTCGACCTGGTGGTGGCACCGGCGCTCACCGACGTGGCCGGCCCCCGCATCCACACCCGTCCGGTCGCCGGCCTGCCGCTGATCCACGTCGAGGCGCCCGAGTTCCGCGGCGCCCGCAAGCTGGTCAAGGGCTTCGTCGACCGGTCCGTCTCGCTGATCGCCCTGCTCGTGCTGGCGCCGCTGCTGATCGTGATCGCGCTCGCCATCAAGATCGACAGCCGCGGTCCGGTGCTGTTCCGGCAGACCCGGGTCGGCCAGGGCGGCGAGGAGTTCGGCGTCTTCAAGTTCCGCACCATGGTGGTCAACGCCGACGCCCTGCTCGCCGAGCTGGCCGCGCGCAACGAGACCGACGGCCTGATGTTCAAGATGCGCGACGACCCCCGCGTCACCCGGGTCGGCCGGCTGCTGCGCAAGTGGTCGCTGGACGAACTGCCCCAGCTCGCCAACGTGCTGCTCGGCCAGATGAGCCTGGTCGGTCCGCGCCCGCCGCTGCCGTCCGAGGTGGCCCGCTACGACGGCGACGTGGCACGCCGGCTGCTGGTCAAGCCCGGCATGACCGGCCTCTGGCAGGTCAGCGGCCGGTCGGACCTGAGCTGGGAGGACGGCATCCGGTTGGACCTCTACTACGTGGAAAACTGGTCGCTGGCCGCGGACCTGACCATCCTCTGGAAGACGTTCGGCGCGGTGCTCAACAGCCGTGGCGCGTACTGAGGGGGCGGGTCAGGGCTGCGGCCCCAGCCAGTCCAGACAGACCACCACCGCGTCGTCCACCAGGTCGCCGGCGACGAAGGCCCGCAGGTCGCCGATCAGCGACCGGACCGCGTCCAGCGGCTCCATCGGGCCGGTCCGGCGCAGGAACCGGTCCAGCGCCACCTCGCCGTAGCGCACCTGCTCGGTGGTGGCGTCGACCACGCCGTCGCTGACCACGAAGAGCCGGTCCTCGCGCTCCAGCCGGAACCGCTGCGGGCGGTAGTCGGTGCCCTCGAACATGCCGAGCGGGAACTGCTTGTCCAGCTCCTGCTCGGTCACCTCACCGGCCCGCAGCCGCAGCAGCCGCGGCGAACCGGCGTCGACCACGGTCATCTCGCCGGTGGCCAGGTCCAGCTCGATCAGGAGCACGGAGACGTGCTGTTCGCCCCGGTGCTGGGCGTAGATCGCCTGGTCGGCCAGCGCGGCCTGGTCGGCCAGGTCGAGCCTGGCCCGGCGCGCGTTGCGCAGCGCGTACGTGGCCAGCGAGGCGAGCAGCGACGCGGCCACCCCCTCGCCGTAGCCGTTCAGCACCGCCAGCCAGAGCCGGTGACCGTCGTCGGACCAGTCGAAGCTGTCCCCGCGCACCGCGTATGCGGGCTCCAACTGCCCGGCCAGGCTGAACGACGGCCGGATCCGGCTGCGCCCGGGCAGCAGCTCCCACTGCATCTCGGCGGCCAGCGTGAGCCGCCGGCTGCGCCGGGCGGTGCGGTAGATGTCGGTGGTCGCCATCACCGCGCTCAGCTCGTGCCCGAGCACGGTGGCGACGGTGTCCAGCTCCCGGCGGGCGTCCGGGTCGGCGGGCACCGGCGAGACCTTCAGCACGCCCCGGCGTTCGCCGCGCATGCCCACCGGGAACCAGCCGACGCCGTCGGCGATCACCGGCTCCTGGTGGTCGAAGGCGCGCCAGGCCGGGTGGCCGGGGCCGGTGATCGCCGACGGGCCGTCATCCAGCGGCAGCAGCTCGGCGAGCCGGTAGTCGACCTGGTACAGCTCGGTGCGGGCGACGCCGTACGCGCGCGCCAGCTCGGCGGCGAGCCGGTCCACGATGAGATCCGTCGGCGCCTCGGTCAGGACCCGGCGCGCGCGGCCCTCCGCTCCGCTCATCTTTGCTCCTTTGCACAGGTCGCCGGGCAGGTCCGGGGGGTAGTCTCGGGCCCACCATGACCGAAGAGCGCAGTCCCCGGGAACCTGGAACGAGTATGTCCGCCGCACTGGACGAGGCGGCAGGCACCCTGCTCGCCGTCTGGGAGGCGGCCCGGGAGCGCACCACCAGCCGGCTGTCGAGTGCCCAGCTACGCGCGATCATGGTCGTCGAGCAGTATGACGGCATCAACCTCCGCCGGCTCGCCACCCTCACCGACATGTTGCTCTCCTCCGCCAGCCGGCTGTGCGACCGGCTCGTCGCGGCCGGGATGCTGGAACGCGAGCCGGGCCGTTACGACCGGCGGGAGATCTCGCTGCACCTCACGCCCGCCGCCCTCCGGCTCCTCGCCGAGCTGCGCGCCGACCGGCGGCACCGGCTGGAGCGGATCCTGGCCGGGATGAGCCCGGAGGGCCGGACCGCGCTGGTACGCGGGATGCGCGAGTTCGACGAGGTGGGCCGGCGAGGCGAGGCGACTGTGGCGGAGGGCTGGCCGATGCTGCAACCGTCCGGGGAACGGATCGGCGACCCCGCCCGGCCCTCCGGTGAGCCGCCGGTGGCCCGTACCGCCTGACTCAGCCTGAGCGGCCGGGATCGTCCGGCACGCCGTCGCGGGCGGCCCGCAACCGGGCCACCACCCGGGGATGCTCGGTGAGCGCCCGCTCCAGCGTGTCGAGCACCTCGTCCAGCAGCGCCCGGCCGCCCCGGGAGGTCAGCGCCTCCTCCTGCCACCCGACGAAGTCGCGCAGCAGCCGGTCGTCGTCCACCCGCACGGCCGCGATCAGCGCGTCCACCAGGTGCGCGATGCCGGCGGCGACATCCTCGGTGCTCTCCTGCGGCGGGTCCACCGCGGCGAGCGCGAGCCGGACCAGCTCACGCCGCCGGTGCAGCACCGCCACGTACGCGTCGTCGGGCGGGGGCGGCGGCGCGCCGGTGTGCGCGGCCGACAACGGCCGTTCCAGCAGCGCCACCGCGTCCCGGGCGCTGGCGCCCCAGCCCGCCGCGCCGATCGCGGTGGCCCACCGGCCGTCCGGGCCGAAGCCGGGACCACCGGCGAGCACCGGCACCCCGGCCGCGCGGCTGGCCTCCACCATCCGCGCCGCCCGGACCAGCCGGTTCGGCTGCACGCAGCTCAGCAGCACCGCGTCCGGGCCGGTCTGGTGTAGGTAGGAGACCAGATGCCGGGCCGGCACGCTGGCGCCGAGGAACGTCACCCGCCAGCCGGCCGCCCGGACCACCTCGGTGACGATGCGGGCGGCCAGCGCGTGCCACTCGCCCTCCACGCAGGCCATCACCACGTGCCCGCGTCGCGGTGGGCCGACCGTCGTGCCCAGCGCGTCCACCACCTGCTCGCTGACGTGGGTGGCGGCGTGCTCCTGGGCGACGCTCCACGAGCCGGTGAGCCACCGCCGGCCGACCTCCCGCTGCGCCACCGCGACCAGGTCGACCAGGACGTCCGCGACCGAGAAGCCGTCCGCCAGCAGGCCGCGTGCCAGCGCCACAGCGCCGGCCCGGTCGGCGGCGTCCAGGTGGTCGAGGTACGCGGCGAGCGTCTCCGGCCCGATCCGGCGCTCGGCCGCGGGGGTGGGGCGGTCAGGCGGCGGTGGCGTCACCCGGCCGCCACGGCGAGCATGGCGATGTCGTCGTGGGGTTGCCCGTCCAGCCACTCGTCGACGAGCTGGAGCACCCGGTCGACGAGCGCGGCGGGCGGAAGCCCGGTGCCGGTGGCGAGCGCCTGACGCAACCGGGCGTCGCCGAACATGGCCGGCTCGGTCGGGCCGCCCCGGGCCTCGGTCACCCCGTCGGTATACGCGAGCAGCAGGTCACCCGGGGCCAGCCGGACCTCGGTGTCGGCGAACCGGGCGTCGGTGAGCGCGCCCACCGGCATGCCGCCGACCCGGACCGTGTCGACGTCGCCGCCGGCGCGGACGACGAGCGGGGCGGGGTGCCCGCCACCCGCCACCCGGATCAGCAGCCCGCCGTCCGGCTCGCGGCGCAGCGCGCCGAGCAGGAGCGTGGTGAACTGGGCCCGGCGGGCCGCGTCGGGAGCGTCCAGCAGCGCCCGGTTGAGCAACTCCAGCAGTTCCCGGGGACGCTGCTCGACCAGGCGCAGGGTCTGCAGCGACTGGCGGACCCGGCCGGTCAGCACGGCCGCGCCGACGCCCTTGCCGCAGACGTCACCGAGCGCGAACAGGCCGCCGTCGCCGGTGGGGAAGAGGTCGTAGAAGTCGCCGCCGATGCGCAGGCTGTCCCCGGCGGCGCGGTAACCGCCGGCGAGCGTCATCCCGGGCAGGTGGGGCAGCGCCGGCGGGAGCAGGCTGTTCTGGAGCACCCGGGCCAGGTGCGCCTGCTCGCCGTACAGCTCGGCCGCGGCCAGCGCGGCACCGGCCCGGCCGGCGAACTCCCGGGCCAGGCCGATCTCCCGCTTGTCGAAACCGGGCCGCTCCCGGCGGCGGGCCAGCACCAGCGCGCCGGCTGGACCACCCGCGCTGGGCATCGGGCTGATCAACACGGTGCCCGGGCGGCCGAAGCCGGCGGGCAGCACCTCGGCCAGGTCGGCCAGCTCGGCGTCCAGCCAGGGACTCGATTCGGTGAGGTCGCCGTCGAGCGCCTCGACCAGGCCGGGGACCGACTCCACCGTGTGCCAGCCGGCCGGGCCGGTGACCGGGCCGGGATCGCCGGTGGCGTACCGGATCCAGTGCGGCTGGTCCTCGGCGGGCGGAGGCGGGCGGTGCACCACGACTGCCGCGTCGGCCAGGTAGGGCACCGGCAGCGTCACGGCGGTACGCAGCGTCTGCTCGCGGTGCAGGGACAGCCCGAGCCGGCTGCCCGCCTCGGCGAGGAACGCGGTGCGCGACCTTTCGGCCAGCAGCGCGTCGGTGCGCGCGCGTTCCTCGGTGACGTCCCGGACGTACCAGGCGCTGCGGTCGTCGGCCAGGGGACGCCGCAGGCCACGCAGCCACCGGCCGTGGTGCTCGGTCTCGAACACGTCCGATCCGGCGGCGGCCGCGTCGGCCAGCGCCGGCACCCGGCACGCGGCCAGGTCGACGCCGGGCGCCACCTCGGGGAGCAGGTCGGCGGCCATCGCGTTGACGAGCGTCACCACGCCTGCGTGGTCGACCGTCACGACGGCCTCGGCGAGCCCGTCCAGCAGTTCCCGGGCCAGGCGGTCGTCAGCCGGTAGCGCGGCCTCGGCACCCCGACGGGGCCGTCTCCGCGAGGCGTGTCCACCGCCGCTGACCGGCCCCGCGACACCGCCCCGGCGCGCGGCGGTCACCTCCGGTGGCCGGGCGCTTCGGTCGGTCGACCCCTGCGCATGCTGTCGGTGCACCCCTCGCTCGGCGGATATGTTGCCTGGCGGCAAGCGTACCGAGCGCAGGCACGGAATGCCCGTCGAGGATCATCCCGGGTCAGGTGGTCCGGGCCAGCCAGCCCACCGGCCGGTCGACGATCCGGCGGACCACCGACCCGGCGCCGCCGACCGCCGCGGACTGCGCGCCGAGCACGGCCGGCCGCACCGTGACCGGCGCCCACCCGGCGGTGAGCACCCGGCGGGAGACCTCCGCCTCCACAGTCGGCCGCAGCCAGGGCGCGAGCCGGGCGTATCCGCCCCCGAGCACCACCGTGTCCAGATCCAGCAGGTTCACCACGCCCGCCACCGCCACCCCGAGTGCGCTGCCCGCGCCGGTCAGGGCGGTCAGCGTGGCCGGGTCGCCGGCCTCGGCCAGGTCGGCGAGCCGGGTGGCGGCGGTGTCAGCCGGCAGTTCCGCGCCGGGCAGCCCGGCGGCGGCCAGGATCGCCTCCTGGCCCGCGTACCGCTCCAGGCAGCCCTGGCCGCCGCAGCGGCACGGCCGCCCCTGCGGCTGCACCGGGAAGTGACCGATCTCTCCGCTCCAGCCGCGCGCGCCCCGGTAGAGCGCGCCGTCGAGCACGATCCCGGCGCCGATGCCGATCTCGCCGGTGACGTGCAGGAAGCTGCGCGGGCCGGGCGGGCCGGCGTACAGCTCGCCGAGCGCGGCCAGGTTCGCCTCGTTGTCGACCACCAGCGGCGGCACCCCGTCGACCGGCTCGGCCAGCGGGTGTCCGGCGAGCAGCGCCGGCACGTCCACGTCCCGCCAGCCCAGGTTCGGCGCGAGCCGGACCAGGCCGCCGTCACCCACCAGGCCCGGCACGGCGAGCGCCGCGCCGGCCAGTGTCAATCCGTCGCGTACGGCGGCCGCGCGTGCTTCGGCGGCCAGCGCGGCGAGCCGGGCGAGCGCGTCGGCGGGGGAGACCGGGCGCAGGTCGGCGCGGCGGACCAGGTGGTGCCGGACCGCGCCGGTCAGGTCGACGACGCAGGCCGCCAGGTAGTCGACGTTCACCTCCAGGCCGAGCCCGGCCGGGCCGTCGGAGGCGAGCACCAGGCCCCGGGCGGGACGGCCCGCACCGGTACGCGGCTCCGGCTCCGCCTCGGCGACCAGCCGGCCGGCGATCAGGTCGTCCACGACGGCGGAGACGGTGGCCCGGGTCAGGCCGGTGTCGGCGGCGATCCCGGCGCGCGAGGGCGGCCGGTCGGCGGCGGCGATCCGCCGGAGCACCACGGCGAGGTTCAACTCGCGCAGGCTGCCCTGCCGGACCGCACCGGCGCTGCTGGCGCTTGTCACCTCTTGACACTGCCACACCGCCGCCATTTAATTCAACCGCTGAACAAATCGCGGACGACACCACCACCTGGAGGTCTGCCATGGCATCCCGCCCCACCCCCGCGGACAAGTTCTCCTTCGGTCTCTGGACGGTGGGCTGGCCGGCCCGTGACCCGTTCGGTGACGCCACCCGGCCCGAGCTGGACGCCGTCGATGCGGTGCACCGGCTCGCCGAGCTGGGCGCGTACGGCATCACCTTCCACGACGACGACCTGGTCCCGTTCGGCGCGGACGCGGCCACCCGCGACGCCCGGCTGAGCCGCTTCCGCAAGGCCCTCGACGAGACCGGCCTGGTCGTGCCGATGGTCACCACCAACCTGTTCAACCACCCGGTGTTCAAGGACGGCGGCTTCACCAGCAACGACCGCGACGTGCGCCGGTACGCGCTGCGCAAGGTGCTGCGCAACGTCGACCTGGCCGCCGAGATGGGCGCGAAGACGTTCGTCATGTGGGGCGGCCGGGAGGGCGCCGAGTACGACGTGGCGAAGGACGTCCAGGCCGCGCTGGACCGCTACCGCGAAGCCGTCGACCTGCTCTGCGAGTACGTCGTCGACAACGGCTACGACCTGCGCTTCGCCCTGGAGCCCAAGCCGAACGAGCCGCGCGGCGACATCCTGCTGCCCACAGTCGGCCACGCGCTCGGGTTCATCTCCACGCTGGCCCGCCCGGAGATGGTCGGGCTCAACCCGGAGGTCGGGCACGAGCAGATGGCCGGACTGAACTTCGCCCACGGCATCGCCCAGGCGCTCTGGCAGGGCAAGCTGTTCCACATCGACCTCAACGGCCAGCGCGGCATCAAGTACGACCAGGACCTGGTCTTCGGCCACGGCGACCTGCTCAACGCGTTCGCCCTGGTCGACCTGCTGGAGCACGGCGGCCCGAACGGCGGCCCGGCCTACGACGGCCCGCGCCACTTCGACTACAAGCCGTCCCGCACCGAGGACATGACCGGCGTGTGGGCCTCCGCCGAGGCGAACATGCGGACGTACCTGCTGCTCAAGGAGCGGGCCGCGGCGTTCCGCGCCGACCCGGAGGTGGTCGAGGCGCTCGCCGCCGCCCGGGTGGCCGAGCTGGCCACCCCGACGCTAAACCCCGGTGAGGGCTACCGCGAGCTGCTGGCCGACCGGACCGCGTTCGAGGAGTTCGACCCGGAGGCCGCCGGGGCGAAGGGCTTCGGCTTCGTCCGGCTCAACCAGCTCGCCGTCGAGCACGTGCTCGGCGCGCGCTGAGGCGGGCCGCCATGCCGCTCGTCGCGGGGGTCGACTCGTCGACCCAGTCCTGCAAGGTGGTCGTCCGGGACGCGGAGACCGGCGCGCTGGTCCGGCAGGGCCGCGCGCCGCACCCGCCCGGTACCGAGGTCGACCCGTACGCCTGGTGGGAGGCTCTGCGGACGGCTGTCGCCGAGGCCGGTGGCCTGGACGACGTGGCAGCCGTCTCGGTCGGCGGCCAGCAGCACGGCATGGTCTGCCTGGACACCTCCGGTGAGGTGGTCCGCCCGGCGCTGCTGTGGAACGACACCCGTTCCGCCGACGCGGCCCGGGAACTGGTCGAGGAGGCCGGCGGCGGGGAGACCGGCCGCCGGTTCTGGGCCGAGGCGACCGGCGCGGTGCCGGTGGCCAGCTTCACCGCGACGAAGCTGCGCTGGCTGGCCCGGCACGAGCCGGACAACGCCGACCGGGTGGCGGCCGTCTGCCTGCCGCACGACTGGCTCACCTGGCGGCTCGCCGGCGCGCCCGGGCTGGACGCGCTGCGCACCGACCGGGGCGATGCCAGCGGCACCGGCTACTGGTCGCCGCGCACCGGCGAGTACCGGCTGGACCTGCTGGAACGGGCCTTCGGCCGGCGCCCGAAGGTGCCGGTCGTGCTCGGCCCGGCCGAGGTGGCCGGGCACCTCGACCCGGCCGTGTTCGGCGGCGGCGCGGGGTCCGGCGCGGCCGGTCGGTCCGGCGGCCCGGGCGCTGTCGGCCCGGTGCTCCTCGGTCCGGGCACCGGGGACAACGCCGCCGCGGCGCTCGGCGCCGGGGCCGGTCCGGGCGACGTGGTCGTCTCGATCGGCACCTCCGGCACCGTGTTCGCGGTGGCGGACACGCCGGCCGCCGACTCCACCGGCGCGGTGGCCGGGTTCGCCGACGCCACCGGCCGGTTCCTGCCGCTCGTGTGCACGCTCAACGCCGCCCGGGTGCTGGACGCCGCCGCGGCGCTGCTCGGCGTCGACCTCGACCGGCTCGGAGAACTGGCCCGGTCCGCCCCGCCCGGCGCGGACGGGCTGGTGCTGGTGCCGTATCTGGACGGGGAGCGGACGCCGGACCGGCCGCACGCCACCGGCGAGCTGAAGGGTCTGACGCTGCGCACCTCGACCCCGGCGCACCTGGCCCGCGCCGCTGTGGAGGGCATGCTCTGCGGGCTGGCCGACGGCCTGGACGCGCTGATCGCGCAGGGCGCCCGCGCCGATCGGATCATCCTGGTCGGCGGCGGCGCCCGGTCCGCGGCGGTGCGCCGGATCGCGCCGCAGGTCTTCGGCCGCCCGGTGGTGGTGCCGCCGCCGGGCGAGTACGTGGCCGACGGCGCCGCCCGGCAGGCCGCCTGGGTGGCGCTCGGTGGCGACACCCCGCCGGTCTGGTCGATCGGCGACACCGAGGAGTACACCGGCGAGGCGGTGCCCGCCATCCGCGAGCGCTACGCCCACGCCCGGGGGTAAGGAAGGGCCCCTTCTTAACGCCTGCGGTAGAGGAGGGGCCCCTTCTTAACACGCGCGCCGGCCGGGGGCGGTGTCCCGGATCCGGCCCGCACCTGATTGGCTGCCCTGCATGAAGGGCACCAGGATCTCCCGGCGCGGGAACACGGCACACCGGTTCTACAGCGTCGTGGTCTTCGTGGTGCTCGCCTCGCTGGACAACGTGGCGATCGGCCTGGTGCCCCCGCTGTACGGGCCGATCTCCGCCGCTCTCGACGTACCCCAGCGGATGCTCGGCCTGGTCACCGCCGTCAGCTTCCTGGTCAGCGCCGTGGCGGCGGTGGGCTGGGCGTACGTGGGGGACCGCACCAACCGCAAGCCGCTGCTCATGGTCGGCACGCTGCTGTGGGCCGCCGGCACCGGGGGCAGCGCGCTCGCCGGGGGGTACGCCACGTTCCTGGTCGCGCAGTTCGTCGGCGCGGTCGGGCTCGGCGCGGTGGGCTCGGTCGGTTTCTCGGTGGTCACCGACCTGATCTCACCGCGCCGCCGGGGCCTGGTGATGAGCTTCTGGGGGCTGTCCCAGGGCGTCGGCACGCTGGCCGGGACACTGCTCGGCGGCGTACTCGGCGCGACCGACTGGCGGCGGCCGTTCCTGCTGCTGACCGGCGTGGGCCTGGCCGCCACGGTGGCGTACCTGTTCACCTACGACATCCGGCGCGGGCAGAGCGAACCGGAGCTGGCCGGTGCGATCGACGCCGGGAACGAGTACGACTACCGGATCAGCCGCGCCGACCTGCCCCGGATCCTGGCCCGCCGGACCAACCGCTGGCTGATCCTGCAGGGGCTGACCGCCCAGGCCGCGTTCGGCTCGCTGGTCTGGCTGCCGGTGCTGTTCAGCCAGCGGGCCGAGGCGCAGGGCTACTCACCGGCCACGGCCGTGGTGGTGGGCAGCGTCTTCGCCACGCTGTTCCAGCTCGGCGGCGTGCTGTCCATCGTGGGCGGACTGGTGGGCGACGCGCTGCAACGGCGTACGCCGAGTGGCCGGGCCATGGTCGCGGCCGTCGGCATCCTCGCGGCGCTGCCGTTCTACCTGGTCCTGTTCTTCGTGCCGATCCGCATCGACGTGCCCGACGGCGCCCGTTCCGGCGCGGTGGTGACGGCCGTGCTGTCCAGCGTGCTGACCGAGCCGTCGGTGGGGCTGAGCCTGCTCACCGCCGTGGTGGCGCTGGCGCTGACGTCGGCGAACTCGCCGAACTGGTTCGCCCTGATCGCCGACGTCAACCCGCCCGAGCACCGGGGCACCGTCTACAGCCTGGGCAACCTGGTCAACGGCGTCGGCCGGGCGGCGGGCAACGGGCTGGTCGGCGTGGCGTTCGCGGGGCTGCGGGCGGCCTTCCCGCCGCCGTTGAACTACGCGGTGGGGCTGGCCGCGTTCCAGCTCTTCTTCATCCCGACCGGGATCATGTACTGGCTGGCTGCGCGTACCTCGCCGCGGGACATCGCGCAGGTGCACGACCTGCTGCGCGCCCGCGCCGATCGCCTGGAGGAAGGAGGGGCCCCTTCTTAACGGTGAGTGTTAAGAAGGGGCCCCTCCTCTACCGGAGGCGTTAATAAGGGGCCCTTCCTTACACCCGGAACCAGACTGTCGCGTCGGTGGGCACCGCGGAGCCGTCGAGCGGCGCGCTCGACACCAGCACCTCGGCCCCGGCCGGCAGCGGCGCCGGGTCGGTGCCGAAGTTGGTCAGCACGGTGAGGTCGCCGTTGGTGAACGTGAGCACCTCGTCGCCGGAGGACAGGAACCGCAGCGGCCCCCGGGCCAGCGCGTGCTCACGGCGCAGCCGCAGCGCGGTCCGGTACAGCTCGTACGTCGACCCGGGCACGCCGCGCTGCCGGTCCAGCGCGTACTCGGCCCACACCGGCGGCTGGGGCAGCCAGCTCGCGTCGGTCGGCCCGAAGCCGTACGACGGGGCGTCCGCCTCCCACGGGATCGGTACCCGGCAGCCGTCCCGGCCGCGCTCGGTGTGCCCGCTGCGCTTCCAGGTCGGGTCCTGCCGGGCCTCGTCGGGCAGCGTGGTGTGCTCGGGCAGCCCGAGTTCCTCACCCTGGTAGAGGTAGGCGGAGCCGGGCAGCGCGAGCATCAGCAGGCTGGCCGCCCGGGCCCGGCGCAGGCCCAGCGCGGCGTCCGGCTGCGGGTCGTCAGCGCCGACGCCGTTGGCCCGGCCGCCGGCGGTGCCGAGCCCGAGCCGGGAGGCGTGCCGGACCACGTCGTGGTTGGACAGCACCCAGGTGGTGGGCGCGCCGACGGAGTCGGTGGCCTCCAGCGAGCGGGTGATCACCGCGTACTGGGCCGGCGCGGTCCACGCGGCCATCAGGTACTCGAAGTTGAAGGCCTGGTGCATCTCGTCCGGGCGCACGTACCGGGCCAGCCGCTCGGCCGGCTCCACCCACGCCTCGGCGACCAGGATCCGTTCACCGGGGTACGAGTCGAGCACCCGCCGCCACTCCCGGTAGATCTCGTGCACGCCGTCCTGGTCCCACATCGGCGGGCGCGGCTTGTCCACCTCGCTGCCGGAGAGGATCTCCTGCGGCTCCTGCCAGTCGGCGAGGTCGGCCTGCTTGATCAGGCCGTGTGCCACGTCCACCCGGAAGCCGTCCACGCCCCGGTCCAGCCAGAAGCGCAGCACGTCGAGGAACTCCGCGCGCACCTCCGGGTTGTCCCAGTTGAGGTCGGGCTGGCCGGAGTCGAACAGGTGCAGGTACCACTGCCCGTCGGGCAGCCGGGTCCAGGCGGGGCCGCCGAACACGCTCACCCAGTCGTTCGGCGGCTCGGTGCCGTCCGGGCCCCTGCCGTCGCGGATGACGTAGCGCTGCCGCTCCGGGCTGCCCGGCGCGGCCTCCACCGCCGCTGTGAACCAGCGGTGGGCGGAGGAGGTGTGGTTGGGCACCAGGTCGACGATCACCCGCAGCCCGCGGGCCTTCGCCTCGGCGATCAGCTTGTCGGCGTCGGCGAGCGTGCCGAACAGCGGGTCGACGTCGCGGTAGTCGGACACGTCGTACCCGGCGTCGGCCTGCGGGGACGGGTAGAACGGGGACAGCCAGAGCGCGTCGACCCCCAGCTCGGCGAGGTGGTCGAGCCGGGACGTGATGCCCGGCAGGTCGCCGATGCCGTCGCCGTCGGAGTCGGCGAACGAGCGCGGGTAGACCTGGTAGATGACCGCCTCGGTCCACCAGCCGGTGCCCGGGGCCTGCTGCGTCGCGTCGGTGTTCAGCGCCTTACTCCTGTCTGGGTGGTGCGGGACGAGCGAGTTCGTTCAGTGTGCCCGGGGTGGCGCTGTCGATTCGCGCACGACCAGGCGAGTGGGCAGGATCACCGGGGGCGGTGTCCCGTCGTCGGTGTCGGGGCCGCGCGGCGCGGGCACCAGGCCCGGGTACGGCTCGGCGGCCCGTACGCCGAGCGGGTCGAGCAGGATGCGGGCGGCGAGCGACCCCTGGTCGGCGGCGGGCTGGGCGATCGTGGAGAGCCCGAGCACGCCGGCGAGGTCGTGGTCGTCGATGCCCATCACGCTCACGTCCTGCGGCACCCGCAGCCCGGCGTCGCGCAGCGCGGTGATCGCGCCCATCGCCATCTCGTCGCACGCGGCGAAGATGGCCGTCGGCGGCTCGCCCCGGGCCAGCAACTCGGCAGTGGCGCGGGTGCCCCCGTCGATGGTGAACCGCGACTCGACGTCGAGGCTCGGGTCGGGCCGTAGCCCGGCGGCCCGTAACGCCTCCTGGTAGCCGCGCCGCCGATCCAGGTGGGTGGTGAAGGCCAGTTCGTCGTCCGGGTCGCCGGAGATGTGCGCGATCCGGGTGTGGCCGAGGTCGAGCAGATGGCGGGTGGCGGTGCGGGCGGCGGCCACGTCGTCGATCCGGACGCAGGGCCACCCGGGCACCTCGCTGCCGGAGCTGATCGTCACGCCCGGCAGGTCCAGCTTCGTCAGCGCGTGCACGTCGGCCGCGCGCAGCGGGGTCGCGACCAGGATGATCGCGTCCACCCGCTTGTGCAGGCTGGCCGTGCGCAACACCCGCTGCCGGGTCTGCTCCCGGCCGCCGAGGTTGTAGAGCAGCAGGTCGTAGCCGCTGTCCTGGAGGAACTCCTCGACCGCCTCGACCACTGTGCCGAAGAACCACCTGGTGATCCGGGGCACCACCACCGCCACCGTGCCGGTCCGGCCGCCGGCCAGCCGGCTCGCGCTGGGCGACACCGCGTACTGGAGCTGTTCGGCGGCGGCGAGCACCCGGCGGCGGGTCGCGGCCGAGACCGTCGGCAGGCCCCGCAGCGCCCGGGAGACGGTGGCCGTGGAGACCCCGGCCAGGCGCGCGACGTCGTCAATCTTGGTCATCGTGGCCTCCCCGCTGTGACCCGGGCCCCGCCGCCGGCCGTGCCGGCGGCGGGGCGCCGGATCAACCCTTGACGCTGCCGGCGAGCAGACCTCGCACGAAGAAGCGCTGGAGGGACAGGAACACGATCAGCGGTACGACGATCGACACGAACGCGCCGGCGGTCAGCCGCTGCCACTCGTTGCCCCGGGTGCCGGCCAGCTCCGCCAGCCGGACCGTCAGCGGGGCGGTCTCGTCGCCGCCGCCGGCGAAGATCAGCGCGACCAGCAGGTCGTTCCAGACCCAGAGGAACTGGAAGATGCCGAACGCCGCCAGCGCGGGCGTGATCAGCGGCAGCACGATGGTGCGGAAGATCTTCGGGTGGGTGGCCCCGTCGACCCGGGCCGCCTCCATCAGGTCGCCGGGGAGCTGCGAGATGAAGTTGTGCAGCAGGAACACGGCGAACGGAAGCGCGAAGCAGGTGTGCGCGAACCACACCTGGGCGAACTTCTGCTCGTCGACCAGGTCCCACGCGGGGAGGATCTGCACCCCGGCGACGGTGACGCCGGTGGAGAAGAACCGCAGCAGCGGCACCAGGGCCATCTGCAACGGCACGATCTGGAGCGCGAAGATCCCGATGTAGACCCAGTCCCGCCCCTTGAAGTTCATCCACGCCAGCGCGTACGCGGCGAGTGACGCGAAGGCCAGCGGGAAGAGCACCGAGGGGATGGTGATCGCCAGCGAGTTGATGAAGTAGCTGGCCAGTTGCCCGGACGAGCCGCGGCTGAACAGCACCTCCTGGTAGTTGTCCAGGGTGACCTGCGGGTTGCTGAAGAACGTCCACCACCCGGTGGTCTTGATCTCGTTCTCCGGCCGGATCGAGGAGATGAACAGGCCGAAGGTCGGGATCGTCCAGAGCACCGCGATCACGATCGACACGAGCGTGGCGGTACGGCTGTTCAGGCGCTTGCGCACCCGGGCGCCCCGGGTGCTCGGCTCGGTGGCCTGGGCGCCGACTCCGACGGTGGGCGTGGCGGTGGTCATCTCAGCCCTCCCGCTGCTTGCGCAGGTTGCGGATCTGGTAGATCACGATCGGGATCACCAGGACGAACAGGAACACCGCCAGCGCCGAGCCCTGCCCGTTCTCCTGGTAGCGGAACGCCTGGTTGTACATCTCGGTCGCGATCACGTTCGTGTCGTAGTTGCCGTTCGTGGCGGTCCGGACGATGTCGAAGACCTTGAGCGTCGCGATGGACAGCGTCACCACCACGACGATCAGCGCCGGCCGGATGCTCGGCATGGTGATCCGCCAGAACATCTGCCACGGGGTGGTGCCGTCCAGCCGGGCCGCCTCGACGATGTCGGCCGGGATGGCCTTGATCGCGGCGGAGAGCACCACCATCGCGAAACCGGCCTGGATCCACACCATGATCACGATGAGTAGGAACGTGTTGAGTGGCGAGTCCAGCAGCCACTGCTTCGGCTCGCCGCCCAGGCTCACCACGATCTGGTTGAGCAGGCCGATCTGGTCGCCCTCGCCCCGGTAGGCGTAGACGAACTTCCAGATGATGGAGGCGCCGACGAACGAGATCGCCATCGGCAGGAAGATCAGGGACTTGGCCACGGCCTCGAACCGGGCCTTGTCCACCAGGACCGCGTAGATCAGGCCGAATCCGGTGGCCACCAGCGGCACCAGGAGCACCCAGATCAGCGTGTTGATCAGAACTCGGACGATCGAGTCCTCGGCGAACATCCAGCGGTAGTTGTCCAGGCCCACCCAGTTGTTGCTGCCGGAGTCCATGAAGGAGAGCAGCGTGGTGCGGATGGCGGGAACCACCAGCCCGACGGCGAGCAGCAGCAGCGTCGGCAACAGGAAGAAGAACGCGAACGTGCCCTCGCGCTGCTTGCGCCGGCGGGGCAGCGGCGCGCCGCTGGCCGAGGCCGCGACCAGTTGTGCCTCCCGGCGCCGGGCGAAGAACGACGGCACCACGTCGAGGAGCAGGAGCAGTCCGCCCACCACCGCGACGAAGGCGATCAGCCCGTACATCAGCATGAGGAACTTCGGCTGCTCCGCCGCGAAGTCGAACTCCATCGACCCTCCCTCAAGGGTTCGGCTAGCAGAGGTGGTCCGGTCCGCGACGCGGACCGGACCACCTGCTAGATCACTTCCAGCTGCCCTCGATGTCGTTCAGGACGGCGTTGGTGTCCTTGCCGTTGATCCAGGCCACCATGCCCTTCCAGAAGGTGCCGGCGCCGACCGCGGCCGGCATCAGGTCCGAGCCGTCGAAGCGGAAGACCGTCTTCTCGTCCTGGAGGATGCCCACGGAGAGCTTGTCCACCGGGTTCGGGACGTTGTTCAGGTCCAGCTTCTTGTTCGCGGAGACCCAGTCACCGATCTTGGCGCGGCTGTTGGCGAACTCGCCGGAGGCCAGGTAGGTCTGCACCGCCTGGACCTCGGGACGGTCGGCGAAAGCCGCGACGAACTCGCCGCCACCCAGCACCGGCTTGCCCTTGGCCGGGTCGATGGCCGGGAAGTAGAACGCGAAGACGTCGCCGTCCTCGGCCACCTTGGTGCCCTCGGGCCACTGGTTGGCGTAGAAGGACGCCTGGCGGTGCAGCGCGCACTTGCCGCTGGTGATCGGCGTGCCCGCCTCCTGGAACGAGGTGGTGGCGATGCTCTTCACGCCGCCGAAGCCGCCGTTGACGTACTTCTCGTTCTTCAGGATGGTGCCGGCCCGGTTGAGTGCGTCGGCCACCTGCGGGTCGTTGAACGGGATCCCGTGGGTGGTCCACTTGTCGTAGACCTCGGGGCCGCCGGTACGCAGCAGCACGTCCTCGATCCAGTCGGTGGCCGGCCAGCCGGTGGCGTCACCGGACTCGATGCCGGCGCACCACGGCTTGGTGCCGCTCGCCGCGATCTGGTCGGAGAGCTTGATCAGGTCGTCCCACGTGGTGGGGACGGTCCAGCCCTTCTCCTTGAAGGTCTTCGGCGAGTACCACACGAAGGACTTCACGTTGGAGCCGAGCGGGGCGCCGTAGAACTGGCCGTTGACGGTGCTGTACTTCAGCCAGTCGGCGGAGTAGTTCTGCTCGGCCATGGCCTTGGTGTCGGCGCCGGCCGGCTTGAGCTTGCCCGAGTCGACGAACCGCTTCAGCAGACCCGGCTGCGGGATGAAGGCGATGTCGGGGGCGTTGCCGCCGTCGACCCGGACCGGCAGCTGGGCCTCGAACTCGCCGGAGCCCTCGTGGTCGATCTCGATGCCGGTGCAGTCCTCGAACTCCTTCCAGGACTGCTGGAGGCGCTCGTCCTCGATCTCACGGATCGAGGAGTAGATCGTGACCTTCTTGCCGTCGTGACCCTCGTACTTCTCGTATGCGCCGCACTCGGCCGAGCCCGCGTTGCCGCTCTTCTTGTCGTTGCCGGTGCCGCAGGCGGCGACGCCGAGCGCCAGCCCCAGGACGCCGGCGACCGCGAGCGCCTGGCGCGATCTGGCAAACGCCATGCCGATCTCCTTCCTTGCCGGCGCATGGAGGGGATCGAAACCCGCGCCGGTCCGATGGTCGTCCCCACATGTAAGCGCTTGCATCGTGTCGGGTCCACCCCTAACCGGACACGGCCAGGTAACAATCCCGAAACCCTTACCGCTGGTGCTGGGTGCGCTCCCACGAAACTTCCCGCAGGCGGAACTTTCTGTCAGGATGTCTACACCACATTGAAGACTTTCAACATTGGAGGTAGTGGATGCGGAAGCGATGGCTCGCCCTCGGGGCGAGCACGGCGGTCCTGGCGGCGACCCTGGTGCCGGCGGCGCCGGCGATGGCCGCGCCGACGTTCAAGGTCCCGTTCCCGTGCAACCAGTCCTGGTCCGGCCAGACCCGGACCAACCACAGCCCGGCCAACGCGATCGACTTCAACCGCACCGACGACCTGGGTGACCCGGTGGTGGCCAGCGCGCCCGGCACCGTCGACGTGGTCACCAACCTCGGCAACACCAGCTACGGCAAGTACGTCCGGATCAACCACGGTGGCGGGTACACCACCTACTACGCCCACCTGAACGCCTTCAACGTCTCCGTCGGGCAGACGGTCGGCTACGGCCGGGTGATCGGGTACGTCGGCACGACGGGCGGCTCCACCGGCCCGCACCTGCACTACGAGCAGCGCCTCAACGGCAGCGCTGTGAAGATCAAGTTCAATGGGGCGCAGGCGCTCTACTGGGGCACCAAGACCTACACCAGCGACAACGGCTGCGGCGGGTCGAACACCGGTCAGGGCACCGTCAACACGGCCGGCTCCCCGCTGACTGTCCGCTCCGGCCCCGGCACCGGCTACAGCTCGGTCGGCACCGTGGCCGACGGGGCGAAGGTCACCATCCAGTGCCAGACCAGCGGCACCAGCGTGACCGGCACGTACGGCACCAGCTCGATCTGGGACCGGATCGGCTCCGGCCGGTTCATCTCCGACGCCTACGTCTACACCGGGTACGACGGCTACATCCCGGGCGTACCCCGCTGCTGAACCCGGCGGGCGCGGGGGCGAGCGGCCCCCGCGCCCGTACCGGTCAGGAGTTCAGCCGCCACACCGCGAAGTTCAGCGCGGACGCGAACGTCACCCAGGCCCAGTACGGCAGCATCAGCAGCGTGGCCGGCCGGGAGACGCGCCGGAACAGGGCCACGGTCACCCCGATCGCCAGCCACATCAGCACGATCTCGGCGAACGCCAGCCCGTACGCCCCGGCGCCGAAGAACAGCGGGGTCCAGATCGCGTTCAGCACGAGCTGTACGACCCAGGCCCAGAGCGCGGGGCCGAAACCGGCCCGCCGCCAGACCAGCCAGCCGGCGATCGCGATGAGCGCGTAGAGCACTGTCCAGACCGGGCCGAACAGCCACGACGGCGGTGCCCAGGCGGGCTGCTCCAGGCCCTGGTACTCGGCGGAGGTGCCCTGGACACCCAGCCCGCCGATCGCGGCGGCGGCGAAGGTGGCGGCGCCGAAGCCGAGCAACGCCAACCACTGGCGGGCTCCGGTGGTGCGCCGGGCGACACTCTGCGACATCTCCATGGCCGAGATGTTTCCGCTCGACTGGCCCGGCAAACGCCCGGGACGCCGCCGGACCCGGACGCGGAAAAGCCGGAGTCACCCGGCCCGGACGTTCCGGTCCGGCAGGACGGAACACCCGGGCCCGGCGACCCCGGCGGGTACGAGGACCGCTGTTACGTGTTGAAGATGCTGACGCCACCCGGGCCGACCAGCAGGCCGACGACGATGAGGACGATGCCCCAGAGGATCTGCCGGCGGAACAGGGCGAGAATTCCGGCGACCACCAGTACGACTGCGAGAATCCAGAGAATCAGCTCCATGTCGGCTGAATACCCGTGCGCCCGATACCGGAAACCTCCCGCTCAGTCGAGCTGATCACCGCCCAGGTGGAAGATGCTGTACGCCTGCTTGATCACCGGGTGGGCCACGTTGCGGACCCGGACCCCGCCCGGTGTGGTGCCGCGCTCGGTGCCGTGGTGGGCGTGCCCGTGCAGCGCCAGCGCGGTAGGTGCGGAGTCGATCGCCTGGCCGAGCTGGTAGCAGCCGAGGAACGGGTAGATCTCCAGCGGCTCGCCGGCCAGCGTGTCCGGCACGGGGGAGTAGTGGGTCAGCGCGACGAGCGCGTCGCACTCCAGCGAGAGCAGCGCGTCGGTGAGCGCGTCGGCGCTCTCCCGGGTGGTCCGCACGAACGCCTTCATCTCCGGCTCGCCGAAGTCGCTGGCGCACCGCCCGGCGAACCCGCCGCCGAACCCCTTCACGCCTGCGACCCCGAGCCGTCCGCCGGGGGTGTCCACCACGGTGCCGGTGCCCTCCAGCACGGTGATCCCGGCGTCCTCCAGCACCTTCACCACCTGCGGCACCTCGTCGCACTGGTGGTCGTGGTTGCCGAGCACGGTGATCACCGGTACGCCGAGGTCACCGAACTCACGGGCCACGCACCGCGCCTCGGCCTCGGTGCCGTGCCGGGTCAGGTCACCGGCGAGCAGCAGCACGTCGGCGCAGCCGGGCAGTTCCTCCAGCGCCGGGCGGAACCGGCCCACCACGTCCTCGTCCAGATGCACGTCGCCCACGGCGGCGATCCGGATCACCATCGAACCTCCCTCACGGCAACTCCTCGACCTGGGTGGGCGCCTGCGTACGGATCACGCCGATGTCGCTGGTCACGGGCGTGTCCGGGAAACGTTCGGCCACCCGCCGCAGGATCTCCTCCCGGCGGTGCCGGCTCTCCACCTCGCCGTAGAGCACCAGTCCGTTCTCCCGCCGCACCACGGTGATGCCCTGCTCGGCCACGGTGGGGTCCTCGGTCAGCATGCTCTGGATCTCCGCCTCGACGTACTCGTCGGGGGGAACGTCGCCGGACAGTCCGGTCACAGGGTCTCCCTTCCGCCGGGCGCGCCGCCGGGCAGCACGTCCAGCCGGTCGAGCAGCACCAGGAACGCCTCCGCGTACGGCGAGTGCTGCGTCTCCTTCCGTACCCGTTCCCAGTCGATCTGTTCCCGCAGCGAACGGGCCAGCGGCAGGGCGCGGGCGAAGTCGCAGTAGTGCTGGGAGAAGCTGAGCAGCTTGTGCACCATGAGCTGGCTGGCCGAGAGCACCGGCATGTGGATCGCGTCGACCGGGCGCACGATCGTGTCGGCGAACGTCTCCTCGGTCACCGGCGTCTCCACCGGCCGGTGGATCAGGTCCACCATCCGGTCCTCGTCGTAGACCTTGACCAGCCAGTCCTCCGGCGGGCGCTCGGCGGTGAAGCCGGCCTCGACCAGCGTCTCCAGTGCCCGGTCGACGTCCGCCTCGCGGAGCAGGAAGTCCACGTCGTGGTCGCTGGAGTGGCCGCCGTGCGCGTACACCGCGAAGCTGCCACCGAGCGCGAACGGGATCTCGGACTGTTTGAGCACGGCGGCGACCTTCTTCAGCGTGTGCACCAGGGTCTCGTCCCCGCGCTCGGCCATCTGCGGCTCCCTCGTCGTCATATCTGCGGTGGGACCACGATGCGTACCCGGCGGACGCTCCGGTCACACCTGTTGCGGCGCGATCGGCCCGTCAGGGCAGGAAGGCGACATACGGGCTCGTGTGAGCATCGGTCGGATAACCTCGGGAGGGTGGCCAGCTCACTGCGGACGCGGCGGGGCAGGGCCCGACTGCGCGCCGTCGCCCTGATCGGCATCGACGGCTCAGGTAAGACCACCCAGGCCCACCGGCTCGCCCAGGCGCTCACCGCCGCCGGCCGTCCCGCCACCTACCACCGCAACGCCGGTGGCCGCCGCTGGCTCGGCCGTATCGCCCAGCGGCTCGGCCGTCCGGACGCGCAGCGGCTCGTCGGGCGCGACGGCCTGCTCGTGGTCGAGTCGGTGCTGCGCTGGCTGGCCATCGCGCTCGCGCTGCTCAGCTGCCTGGTGACCGGGCGTACCGCGGTGATGGACAGGTGGTCCGTCTGTCAGTACGCCAGCATCCGGGCGCACGGCGGGCAGCGGTGGGAGCGGCTGGCCCGGGCCGGTTACCGGATCTTCCCGGCGCCCCGGGTGACGTTCCTGCTCACCGTCGACCCCGCCGAGGCGTACCGGCGGATCGAGCGGCGCGGCACCGACCACGAGACGATGGCGTGGCTGACCGCCGCGGACGCCGCCTACCGCGGGCTGCCGGAGTACGGCGGTTTCGTGGTGGTGGACGGCAACGGCCCGCCGGAGGAGGTGGCCCGCCGGATCCGGGCGCACCTGAGCGAGTGGCTGCCCGACGATCCGTCAGCCGGTCCCGGTCCGGCTCCGGCCGGCCCGCGCCGTCCGGCCGGTGGCGCCGGGCGGGACGGGCCGGTGCCGGTTCAGGCCCGCCCGTAGACCGGGATGCTCGCGCCGCTCGTGGGCGCGGACTCGGGGGAGGCCAGGAAGCGGATCACCTCGGCGATCTCGGCCGGCGGTACCCAGCGCCCGTGGTCGGCGTCGGGCTGGGCGGCGCGGTTGGCCGGGGTGTCGATGACGCTCGGCAGCACGGTGTTGCACCGCACGCCGCGCTGCCGGTACTCGACCGCGACCGTCTCGGCGAACGCCCGCACCGCGGCCTTGGCGGTGGCGTAGCCGGAGGCGCCGGGGAACGGCGTGACCGCCGCCCGGGCCGAGACGCACACCACCGCGCCGCCGCCGGACGCCATGAGGTGCGGCAGCGCCGCGTGGGTGACCAGGTACGTCGGGCGCAGGTTGAGCCGCAGCATCCGCTCGAAGTCCTCGACCGGGGTCTCGTGCACCAGTGCGCCGGCGGCGTACCCGCCGACGAGGTTGACCACCGCGCGCAGCGGCGCGGCCGGCTCGGCGGTCGCGGCCCCGACCGCCCGCGCGGCCCCCTCGGGCGTCAGCAGGTCGGCCACGACCCGGACCGGGCCGTCGTCCGTGCCGGGCTCCCGCTGGGGTACGACCACCCGCCAGCCCGCGTCGAGGAAGGCGGCGGTGACCGCGCCGCCGAGCCCACCCGTGCCTCCGGTCACCAGCACCGTGCGTTCCGTCATGGACACACGCTAGCCAAACCGCCCTGCCGGCGGACCGGTGGCCCGTCCGGCCCGTCCGGTCGAGGCCGACCAGGCAGGTCCTGCCGCGCGACGGCGGACCGGCACGTCGGGCGGGCAGGAGTGACTCGACCGGAGCGGATGAGGTGGCGGGGCTGCGACAATGGGATCCTTGGCCCGGGGGCGGGCACGGAAGACGGTAAATTTCCCGATACGCGGTGTCATGGTTGACGCTCACGCCGTGTGAAAGTAAGTTTCATCCGTGGCGAAGAGTTCGAAGATTTCTGCGAGTCACGAGCCCGGTGGACTGATCGTCCACATCAGCGGCCTGCTGCCCTCGCTGTCCCCGGCCGAACAGCGGGTGGCCCGGCTGGTCGTCGCCGATCCGGCGGACGCGGCCCGGCGTACGATCACCGACCTCGCCACCGCCGCCGAGACGTCCGAGGCGACAGTGATCCGCTTCTGCCGCTCGGTCGGCATGGACGGCTACCCCCAGCTGCGGATCCGGCTCGCCGCCGAGGCCGCCCGCCGGGTCGAGCCGCCGGACGCGCGGGTGGTCGGCGGCGACATCCCGCCGGGTGCCGACCTCGCCCAGATCATCGCCACGATCGCGTTCAACGACGCCCGGGCCGTGGAGGAGACCGCCGAGCAGCTCGACCCGGCGGTCTGCGAGCGAGTGGTCGAGGCGATCGGCGCGGCCGGCCGGATCGACGTCTACGGCGCGGGTGCCAGCGGCTTCGTCGCCTCCGACTTCCAGCAGAAGCTGCACCGCATCGGCCGCATCGCGTTCTACTTCCCGGACGTGCACACCGCGCTCACCTCCGCCGCCCTGCTGGGCCGCGGCGACGTGGCGGTCGGCATCTCGCACACCGGCACCACGTCCGACGTCATCGAGGTGCTGGAGCAGGCCCGGGCGCGCGGTGCCACGACCGTGGCGCTGACCAACTTCCCGCGCTCGCCGATCACCGAGGTCGCGGACCACGTGCTCACCACTGCCGCCCGGGAGACGACATACCGCTCCGGCGCGACCGCCAGCCGGTTGGCTCAGCTCACAGTGGTCGACTGCCTCTTCGTCGGCGTGGCCGCCCGCAGCCGGGCCCGGACGAAGAAGGCCCTGGAGGCCACCGCCGAGGCGGTCCAGTCGCACCGGGTCGGCCCCGGGCGGAGGCGGGGATGACGGCGGGTCGGGTGGAGCGGGACGGCGTGGCGGCGGTGCGACCGGTGGTGCGCGTCGGCGCGCCGACCGAGCGGCGCAACCCGCACAGCGTCGACCTCGACCTGATGTCCACCCGGGACGTGCTCACCGTGATCAACGAGGCGGACCGGCGGGTGCCGGCCGCGGTCGCCGCGGTGCTGGACGAGATCGCCGAGACGGTCGACCTGGCCGTGGCCGCGCTGCGCGACGGGCACCGTGTGCACTACTTCGGGGCCGGCACCTCCGGTCGCCTCGGCGTGCTGGACGCGGCCGAACTGGCGCCGACGTTCAACTCGCCTCGGCACTGGTTCTGCTCGCACCTCGCCGGGGGCCCGGACGCGATGTGGCGGGCCGTCGAGGACGCCGAGGACGACGAGAGCGGTGGCGCCGCCGACGCCGTCGAGTGCGTACGCCGCGGCGACCTCGTGGTGGGCCTGGCGGCCAGCGGGCGCACCCCGTACGTCCTCGGGGCGCTCGCCGCGTCCCGGGCGCAGGGGGCCGGTACGGTGCTGCTCTGCGCGAATCCGGAGGCCGAGGCCGCCGCGTCGGTGGACGTCTTCATCGGGGTGGACACCGGGCCGGAGGTGGTCACCGGGTCGACCCGGATGAAGGCCGGCACGGCGCAGAAGCTGGTGCTCAACACGTTCTCCACGGCCGTGATGGTGCGTCTGGGCCGGGTCTACTCGAACCTCATGATCGACATGGTGGCGACCAACGCCAAACTGCGCGGCCGCATGATCTCGATTCTCATGGAGGCCACCGGCTGCGCCGAGGAGGTGTGCCGGGTCGCCCTGCGGGAGGCCGACGGCGACCTCAAGACCGCGCTCGTCGCGCTCGTCTCCGGCGCCGAGGTGCCGGCCGCCCGGGCCGCGCTGGCCCGCTCCGCCCACCAGGTACGCGGCGCGCTCGAACTGCTCGCCTCCTGACCGTTCCGGCCCCGCCGCGGGCCGGCCCGGTCCCGCCCGATCCACCCGCCCGATCCACCCGCCCGGCGCATCCGCCAGGCGGGTGCGACGCGTATCACGTGCAGGGAGGGGACGACTCCTCCCGCACGGATTGTTCAACGAGGCGGAGGGTAATCCTTGAGCATGGCTGAACCGACCGGTCCGCAGGCGCGTATCTCGCAGTGACCAGGATCGCAACGACTCGGTGACGCGGCTCGCTGTGTTCATGGAACAGGCAATGGTGCCATTCCATGGGCGATCGGCGATTTCGCAGCTCCGGTGTGCGCCGAAAACGGCGCCCGCTAGCCGCCCGAACCGGGCCGGTAACAGGAAACATGGACCGGGCTCTCAGCTACTACTCAGGCATTCGTGACAGTTTCGACTCACGACATGGAATCCCCGACGCGTCACATCTGTTGTGTAGGTGTCAGCACCTACGGGCACAGCGGAGGTTACGGGGAGGGCTGATGAACGTGGGGATGGCAAGGAACCGGGCAACCGGCGCGAGCGAGGGGACCGTGGCAATCGTGGACAAGAACATCGGCATGCGTACCGACGAGGTCGCCGAGGAGCGGGACCTGGTCGGCGTCTACCTGCACGAGATCTCCCGGACGCCGCTGCTCGACGCCGCCCGGGAGGTCGACCTCTCGAAGGCGATCGAGGCGGGCCTCTACGCCGAGCACCTGCTCGACGAGGACCGGATCCCCGACGGCGTCGACCGGGAGGACCTGGAGCGGCTGGTCGTCGAGGGGGAGCGCGCGAAGGACCTGTTCATCCGCGCGAACCTGCGACTGGTCGTGTCGATCGCCCGGCGCTACGTGCGCTCCGGGATGCCCATGCTGGACCTGATCCAGGAGGGCAACACCGGCCTGGTCCGGGCGGTCGAGAAGTTCGACTACGAGCGGGGCTTCAAGTTCTCCACCTACGCGACCTGGTGGATCCGTCAGGCCATCAGCCGGGCGATCGCCCAGCAGGAGCGGACCGTACGGCTCCCCGTGCACCTGGTCGAGGACGTCAACCGGATGCGCAACGTGGCCCGGCAGCTCACCCGTGAGCTGGGCAGCGACCCGGAGCCGGAGCAGATCGCGACCGCGCTCGGCGTGACTGTCGAGCGGGTCAACGAGCTGGTCCGCTGGTCGCAGGACACCGTCTCGCTGGACACCCCGGTGGGCGACGACGGCGACACCAACCTCGGTGACCTGGTCGCCGACAGCGACGCGCCGTCGCCCGAGGAGATCGTGCTGACCGGCCTGGAGCGGCAGCGGATCGAGGGCCTGCTCAACCACCTCGACGACCGTTCCGCCGGCATCATGCGGGCGCGGTACGGCCTGGAGGACGGGCGGGAGCACTCGCTGACCGAGGTCGCGTCGCGGTTCTCGCTGTCCCGTGAGCGCATCCGCCAGCTGGAGATCCAGGCTCTCGGCCGGCTGCGTGAGCTGGCTCGCGCGGAGGGGCTCCAGGCGGCCTGACCTGGTCGTGACAACGAACGGCGAACGGCCGGCGTCCGACAGGGGGACGCCGGCCGTTCGCCGTCTTCGCGGTGCTCAGACCCGGCCGTAGCCGGCGATCGTCATGATGTTCATGCCGCGCTTGCTGACGTTGCGCCCGGCGCTCGGCGCGTCGATGATCTGGCCGTTGCCGACGTAGAGCGCCACGTGCCCGAGCCCGGAGTAGAACACCAGGTCGCCCGGTTGGAGCTGACTGCGGGTGATCCGCGTGGTGGCCCCCCACTGCCGCGCCGCGCTGTGCGGCAGCGACTTCCCGGCCGCCCGCCACGCGGCGAGCGTCAGGCCCGAGCAGTCGTAGCTGCCGGGGCCGTCCTGGGCGTAGCCGTAGGGCTTGCCGACCGCGCCGTAGGCGTACCGCACCGCCACACCGGCGTCGCCGGAGACGGCCGGGGGCTTGCCCGCCGAACTGGGGTTGCCGGGCGCCTCGTTGGCCCGCCCGTACGCCTTGCGCCGCATCTCGTAGAGGTCGGACAGGTCCGCCTCGATCCGCGTCTTCGCTGACTTGAGCTGCTTGGCCTGCGCCGCCTCCCGGGCGAGCGTGACGTCCAGCCGGGTCTTCTGGTCGATCAGCCGCTGCTGGTCGGCGGTGAAGCTGTTGATGGTTCGCTGCCGCTGGCGGGTGAGCTGGTCGAGCGTGCCCAGCCGCTCCGGCAGGGTGGCCTGGCCGCCCGGGTCCAGCAGGGCCGCCGCGGTGCGCATGCCACCGGTCTTGTACGCAGTCGCGGCCAGCACGCCCACGTCGGCGCGGCTGCGTTCGGCCTGTTCCTGCAACGGCCCGATGCGGGCCTCCAACTTGGCCGCGGTGGCCTTGTTGGCCTTGATGTCCTCGTTGAGCTTGTTGTAGGACTCGACGATTCGCTCCAGCTCAGTCGAGGACTTCTCGATCTGCTTCGTCAGCTCGGCGGGGGTCGGCTCGGCCCGGGCCACCTGCGCCGGGGCGAGCAGCGCGGCCGAGAGGCCGGCCACCGCCAGCGAGCGGAGCAGCATCCGTAAGGACGACAAGAGCGGAAAGCTCCTCTCCCACCGGTCGCCGGGCGCGTTCGCGACCCGGCGACACCGGCCCGGGGCCGTCCGGGTGGACGGCTGTCGACCGGGCCGACCTGGACAACCTAACCCGTGATCGCAGTAGCCGGGAGTTCAAGCAGGGGCGAAAGTTGGCAAAGTGGCGGAAAGTGATGAGGGGGAACCGGTGGGTGGATGAGGCGACTCGCCCGATTCGTCGTTCTGGGCGGATGTCGCCAGGCGGCGCCTGGCGAAGTCACGAAAAAGACGGAAATCGTTCTCGGGTCCCGGCGGGCAGGGCCGGCCCGGTGACCCCCGTGACCGCCGAAACCCCGAGGTCAGGTGGCGCGAGGCCAACACAATGAAGCCCGGACGGGACATCCCACCACGGGATCCCTGCTCCCGGGAGGCCGCCGTGCAGACCGACCGCTCCGCCACCCAGCCGCCCCGCTCGCCGCGACCGGCCGCACCCAGGCTGCTCTACGGCCGGCCCGGCATCGTCGTCACCGCCGAGCGCTTCACCGTCGGCCGCAACAGCTGGCCGGTGGCCGAGATCACCCAGCTCCGGACCGACCGTGGGCCGCACGACCGGCTCGCGATCCGGGCGGTCGCCGTGTCCGCCGCGATGATCGCCGCGGTCGGCCTGCTGCTCGGCTTCACCGGCGGCCTGCACCGGCTCACCGCCGGGGCGTACCTCATGCTCGGCGCCGTCGGGCTGGTGCCGATGCTGCTCGTGCTGATCGGCGACCGCGTGCGGCCCCCGTCGCACGAGTTGTGGGGACGGGTGCGCGGCACCGAGGTGCTGCTGTTCAGCAGCGACGACGAGCGGCAGTTCGGCCAGGTCGCCCGCGCGCTGGGGCGGGCCCGGGAGGCGGCGCGGCTGGGTGGCTGGGCCGACCCGCCGGCGGCCGAGCCGTGGCGGCCGGTCCGGTGAGACGCGGTCAGCCCGCGACCGGCTCCGGCGTACGCGGCCGGCTCTCGGCGGCCACCCAGTGGCTCACCCGCCGCTCGGCGTAGAACGAGACGAACGGCACGGTGCCGGCGAGCATCACCAGCAGCATCCGCTTCAGCGGCCAGTTCGCCCGGCGCGACAGGTCGAAGGTGAGCGCCAGATAGAGCATGTACAGCCAGCCGTGCGCCACGCCGACCACGGCCACCACGCTCGGGTTGTCGAAGCCGTACTTCAGCGGCATGCCGATCAGGACCAGCACCACGAGCGCCACGCCCACGATCCAGGCGATCACGCGGTACCGGGTAAGGGCTCCGCCCACCGTCGTCCGTCCTTCCGCACCGGCCTCAGCCGGGATAGTCGCCGGGCCGGGCGCCCGGATTGGCGTTCAACCAGGATAGGTAGCTGTTGTACGCGGCCAGCTCGGCGTCGTCCGCACCGCCGGCCGGGGCGGCCGGCACCCGCACGACCCGCACCGGCCGGCGTACCGCCGGGGTGGCGGCGGTCACCGGCGGCGCGAGAGCGTCCGACGGCGCGGGTCGGTCCGACGCCGCCGGGTCCGCCGACGCCGCCGGGTCGGCGGCGCGCAGCGTCTGGCGGACCTCGCGCCACCAGACGAAGACCACGAAGGCGGCGAACACCGGCCATTCGATCGCGTAACCGAAGCTGAGCGCGTTCCCCCCGGCGGCGCGGGTGACCTGCCACCAGCCCAGGCCGAGGAAACCCACCACGAGCACGACCATGGCCACGTGGCGGACGATCCACGCCGGTGTCCAGAGCCGATTCATGCCAACGAGAGTACCGGGGCCGCCGGGCGTCTCCGACACGGCGTCGTAGTCCGGGCGGGGTTTGGTGACACGCCCGCTGGGCATCCGAACAGGTGCCAACCCGAACGAGACGAGGGGGCGACGATGACCGAATCGGTACGCCGGGACGCGAGTCCGGAACAGCGGGTCGCGGAGTGGGACGGCGACCACGCCCGTACCGTCGACGCGGACGGCGAGCAGCTCGGGGTGGACCCGGTGGAGCTGGGTGACGACGACCTGGTCCGGGAGATGCAGAGCCTGCACCGCACCCGGCTGGACACGCTGCGGCACGCCACCGACTCGGCGCTCGCCAACCACCTGCGGCGCACCGCCGAACTGGAGACGGAGTACCTGGCCCGGCACCCCGGCCGGGAGGTCGACCCGAGCCGGCTGCGGGACGCCTGATGGCCGGCCACGCCGAGCGCGGCATGTCCGCGCCGCCGGAGGTGGTGTTCAACACCGCCACCGATCCGGACCGCTCCGCGGCCTGGCTGCCCGAGCGGCTGCGCAGCTCCGGCACCTGCCGGGTCGAGGTCGTCGACGCCGACGACATGCGGGCCCGGTGGAGCGCCGCGGACTGGTCCGCCGAGATCGACGTGGAGCCGGCCGGCGCGGGCGGCGCCCGGGTGCGGCTGGACCTGGCCGGGCCGGACCACGACCTGGCCGACGAGATCCTGGCCAACCTCGACCGCGAGGTGGCCGAAAACCTGACCGCCGGTTGAGCCCGGCCCGCACGACGAGCACGACGAGCACGAGGAGGCCGGGTTGACCGGGAGTGGCCTGAAGCAGAAGGTGGCGCGCCTGCGCCAGGCGTACGCGCCGCACGAGCACCGGCCGCTGGAGGGCTACCTGAAGGCGATGGGCACGTACGCCGGTGTCACAGCCGCGCTCGTCGGGCTGGTCCGCGCGACCGGCCGCCCGGTGCCCGATCGACCCACGCCCGCTGACGTGGTGCTGCTCTCGATCGCCACGCACAAGCTCAGCCGGCTGCTGTCCAAGGACGCGATCACCAGCCCGCTGCGGGCGCCGTTCACCCGTTACGACCGCCCGATCGGCAGCGGCGAGGTGATGGAACAGGTCCGCGACGAGGGCAGCCCGACCCGGCACGCGCTCGGCGAGCTGGTGAGCTGCCCGTTCTGCCTCGCCGTCTGGGTGGCCACCGGGCTGACCGGCGGCCTCGTGCTGGCGCCCCGGCTGACCCGGCTGGTCGCCACCGCGCTGACCACGGTGGCCGCCTCCGACTTCCTCCAGATGGGGTACGCGGTCGCCCAGCAGGCGGCCGAGGGCGGTCGCCACGAGGCGTGACCCGAAAACGCGGAAGGGGGCCGGCGCTCGCCGGCCCCCTTCCGCGTCCCCCACCGTCAGGTGGGGGTGGTGCCGTGGTCCTCCCCGGCCCAGCCGCGCGACGCCTCCGGCTCCCGCTCGTCCTCGTCCTCCCCGGTGACGACGTCCCGGTCCACAGCGGTGCGGTCGTGCTCGTTGGCGAAGTCCGGCTCCGGCAGCGTGTCGACGCCCTCCGGGGGCTGGCCGAGCGCCGCCAGATGCTCGTGGTCGGGGTTGCGGTCGGTCATGTCGCGTCCTCTCGGTCTTCCGGGGGCTCAGGCGACCGTGCCGCCCAGCAGATCCGCCGCCTCGTCCGCCGCGTACTCGCCCTGGGGGAGCGCGGCGATCCGGGTGAGCAGCTCCGCGGGGAGTTCGGCGGCCACCGCCCGGCGGTAGATGTCCGCCTGGGTGATCCGCTCCTGGCCGTGGTAGATGTCGTCGAGCAGGTCGTCGAGCGGCCTGGTGTCGGGCTGCTCGGTCACGGGCGCGTCATCGGTCACGCCGACCACCTACCCGGCACCGAACCGGTCAAACTCGCCCCAACCCCGCTCAGGCCGGTGCCGGGAGCGTGGCCCGGCGGGCCCGGACGGCCTGGGCGAGGTGGTCGAGGACCTCGGCGGTGGCGTCCCAGCCGATGCAGGCGTCGGTGACCGACTGGCCGTACGTCAGCTCGCGGGTCGGGTCCAGGTCCTGCCGTCCCGGCACCAGGAAGCTCTCCAGCATGATCCCGACGATCCCGCGCCGGCCGGCGGCGAGCTGCGCGGCCACGTCGGCGGCGACCAGCGGCTGGTTGCGGTGGTCCTTGCCGCTGTTGGCGTGGCTGGCGTCGACCACCACCCGCTCCGGCAGGCCCGCGGCCCGCAGCAGTTCCAGCGCCCCGGCCACCGACTCCGCGTCGTAGTTCGGCCGGCCGCCCCCGCCGCGCAGCACGAGGTGCCCGTCCGCGTTGCCCCGGGTGTGCATGATCGCCGGGGTTCCGGAGACGTCGATGCCGGGGAAGACGTGCGGCACCCCGGCGGCACGGATCGCGTCCACGGCGGTGGCGATGCTGCCGTCCGGGCGGTTCTTCATGCCGATCGGCATGGACAGCCCGGAGGCGAGCTGCCGGTGCACCTGGCTCTCCACCGTCCGCGCGCCGATCGCGCCCCAGGCCACCGTGTCCGCGATGTACTGCGGGGTGATCGGGTCGAGGAACTCGCAGCCCACCGGCAGGCCCAGCCGCAGCACGTCGAGCAGAAGCGCCCGCGCGGTACGCAGGCCCGTGTTCACGTCGCCGGAGCCGTCCAGCGCCGGGTCGTTGATCAGGCCCTTCCAGCCAACGGTCGAGCGCGGCTTCTCGAAGTAGACACGCATCACCACGAGCAGGTCGTCGGCGACCCGGGCGGCGGCCTCGCGCAGCCGGCCCGCGTACTCCAGGGCGGCGGCCGGGTCGTGCACGGAGCAGGGGCCGACGACGACGAGCAGCCGGTCGTCGTCGCGGTCCAGCACCCGGCCGACGGCACGGCGGCCCGCCACGACGGCCTCGGCCAGCGGGGTCTCAAGCGGCAGGTGGTGGTGCAGCAGGGCCGGGGTGGTCAGCGGCACCACACGGTCGATGCGCTGGTCGATGACCCGATGGACGTCCTGGGACGTGGTCACGGTGGGGATTCCTTCCGCCGACCGTGCCCCCGTGCCGGGTCCGGGGGATCGAGCCGGCTGCTCGCATACGAAAGGGCAGGGAAAAGAATCCCTGCCCGGCCGGCTCGAAGAGGTGGTGACGTCAGCTCATGGTCGAGTCACCGGCTCCTCCAGCCGGCTGCCTAAACCATCGATACGACCGCGTCACGTCGGCCAGCGTACCCGACCCGCGCCGGAAGTCCCGCTCCGTTCCGAAGTGCGGAACGCGGGGTAAGTGATCGTCATGACCACGAGCCATGACCCGAGTGACCAGGAACGGATCGAGTCCCGAGCGCATCTGCTGCCGGAGGAGGCGGCGGTGGGCAGCGACGACGCGGAGGCCCAGGCCGACGCGATCCTCACCGAGTCCGACATCCGCGAGGCGGACCGGAACGCCGCCCCCGACACGGTGCTGGAGCACCGCACCTCCGAGGAGACAGTCACCCCCGTCGAGCCGCCCGACTGAGCCCGGCACCCCGCCCCCGGCGGGAACCCCGGTAACTGTCGGCCCGCAGCCGGGCCAGCGGGCCGGTCGGACGCAACCCCGGCGGCACGTTGCCGATCGGGTCGAACGCGAGCGCGGCGTCCTCGGCGGCGCCGCGCTCGTCGTCGAGGCGTACCTCGCCGAACGGCCGCCACCGGCCCACCGCCAGCACCAGCCGGGGCTCGTCGCCGGCCACCGCCGCGCCCGCCTCGGCCAGGCCGCGACCCAGGTCGGGCGACGCCCGCACGGGTACCCCGGCGCGCACCGACGATGCTCCGGCGCGCGTGTCACCTTTCCGCCTCCGAGATCGGATAGCGTCGTCTCATGCCCGACAGCGGTTTCCCCTGGCCGATCGAGACGACCCGACTGGACAACGGCCTGCGTGTGGTGGTGAGCGAGGACCGCACCGCCCCGGCCGTGGCGGTCAACCTCTGGTACGACGTGGGCTCACGCCACGAGCCGGCGGGACAGACCGGCTTCGCCCACCTCTTCGAGCACCTCATGTTCGAGGGCTCGGTGAACGTGGCGAAGACCGAGCACATGAAGCTGATCCAGGGTGCGGGCGGCTCGCTCAACGCGACCACCAACCCGGACCGGACCAACTACTTCGAGACGGTCCCGGCCGAGCACCTGGAACTGGCGCTCTGGCTGGAGGCCGACCGGATGGGCGGGCTGGTGCCGGCGCTGACCCAGGAGACGCTGGACAACCAGCGCGACGTGGTGAAGAACGAGCGCCGCCAGCGCTACGAGAACGTGCCGTACGGCGACGCCTGGCTGCGGCTGCTGCCGCTGCTCTACCCGCCGGGCCACCCGTACCACCACGCGACGATCGGGTCGATGGCCGACCTGAACGCCGCCGACCTGGCCACCTTCCAGGAGTTCCACAGCACCTACTACGCGCCGAACAACGCGGTCCTCACAGTGGTCGGCGACACGGAAGCGGCGGAGGTGTTCGCGCTCGCCGACAAGTACTTCGGCGGTCTCGCCGCGCGCGCCGACATCCCGGCCGCGCCGGACGGCCGCACCGTGCCCGCCACCGGCCGCCCGGCGGTGGAGACGGTCACCGCCGACGTGCCCGCCCCCCGCGTCTACGTCGCGCACCGCACCCACCCGTTCGGCACCCTGGGGTACGACGTGACAACGGTGCTGGGCACCGTGCTCGGCAGCGGCCGGGGCAGCCGCCTCTACCAGCGGCTCGCCGACGGTGAGCGGATCGCCCAGCCGGACCTGGTCGGCGCGTACGGGGTGGACCTCGCGCACGCGCCCGCCCCGCTGATCGCCACCGCCACGGCCCGCCCCGGGGTGAGCGCCGAGCGGCTGCGCGACGGGCTGGCCGAGGTGGTCGACGAGCTGGCCACGGTGCCGGTGACCGCCGCCGAGCTGGACCGCGCCAAGGCGCTGCTGAGCACCATGTGGTGGCGGCAGATGTCCACTGTCGACGGCCGGGCGGACACGCTCGGCCGCTACGCCACCCAGTTCGGCGACCCGGCCCGCGCGGCCGACCGGCTGCCGGCCTGGCTCGCGGTGACCGCGGAGCAGATCGCCGAGCAGGCCGCCGAGCTGCTCGGCGCCTCCGACCGGGTGATCCTGACCTACCTGCCCGAGGAGAACTGATGTCGCTGATCGCCACCCGTCCCGGCCCCGGCGCCGCCCGCGCCTACCGGTTCCCGCAGGTGGTCCGGCGGACGGTGGCCGGCGGCCAGGTGGTCGCCGCGCACCTGCCCGGGCAGAACCTCGCCGTCGCGTTGCTGCTGCTCGACGGCGGCGCGGGCCGGGAGCCGGTCGGCAAGGAGGGCCTCGGCGCGGTGCTGGCCAAGGCGCTGGAGGAGGGCACCGCGCAGCGGGACGCCACCGCGTACGCGCTGGCCATCGAGGCGCTCGGCACCGAGCTGGCGACCGGGCTCGACTGGGACTCGTTCCAGGTGAGCGTGCAGGTGCCGGTGGACCGGCTGACCGCCGCCGTGGAGCTGCTGGCCGAGGCGGTCCGTACGCCCCGGCTCGACCCGGCCGACGTGCTGCGCGTACGCGACGACGAGGCGACAGCGCTGCGGATGGACTGGGCCAACCCCGGCCCGCGTGCCGACGCGGTGCTGCGGGCCGAGCTGTTCGGCGCGGAGCACCGGTGGGGCCGCCCGCTCTACGGCGACCCGGACAGCGTGGCCGCGCTGGAGGTGGACGACGTCACAGTCTTCCACTCGGAGTGGTTCATCCGCCCCGGCACGCTCGTCGTCGCCGGTGACCTGGAGCGGATCGACCTGGACGCGCTCGCCGCGACGGCGTTCGCCGGGGCCGGCGGCGGCCCGGTGGAGCGCGGCGGCCCGATCGACGTGCCGCTGGCCGGGCGGCGCCGGGTCATCCTGGTCGACCGGCCCGGCTCGGTGCAGTCCACGCTGCGGCTCGGCCACCCGTCCCCGCATCGCGCCCACCCGGACCACGTGCCGATGACGCTCGCCGGCACCGTGCTCGGCGGCGCGTTCACGTCCCGGCTCAACCACCTGATCCGCGAGGTACGCGGCTACACGTACGGGATCCGGGGCGACTTCGCCTCGTCCCGGCGGTTCGGCCGGTTCGCGGTCAGCTCCGGCGTGCAGACCGCGGTGACCGCCCCGGCGCTCGTCGAGTCGGTGGGTGAGATCTCGCGTACCCAGCTCACCGGTGTCACCGAGGACGAGCTGGAGGTGGCGCGTTCCTGGCGGGCCGGGCAGCTCTCGGTCGAGTTGCAGAGCCCCCGGGCCATCGCCGCGGCCCTGACCACGCTGGTCGTGCACGACCTGCCGGACGACTACCACGCGCGGCTGCGGGAGCAGTTGCTCGCGGCGACGGTCGAGGACGTCTCCGCGGCGGCCGCCACCTACCTGCACCCCGAGTCGCTGACGATGGTGATCGAGGGGGACGCGGCGGTCATCCGGGACGAGCTGGTCGCCAGCCGTCTCGGCGAGGTGGCCGACCACACGTGACCGGGCGGGGCGGCGGACCTGTGATTCCCGTCGCCCCGCATCCGCGCGGTGGGAAACGTTTCCCACCCGCACCGCCCGGCTGGGTAGCCTCGCGGGCATGAGGATCGGCATTGTGGGAGCCACCGGTCAGGTCGGTGGCGTCATGCGGCAGGTGCTGGCGGAGCGCGAGTTCCCGGCGGAGCAGGTGCGCCTGTTCGCCTCGGCCCGGTCGGCCGGGCGCACGCTGCCCTGGCGCGACGGCGAGGTCACCGTGGAGGACGCGGCCACCGCGGACTACCGCGGCCTGGACGTCGTGCTCTTCTCGGCGGGCAAGGGCACCGCGAAGGAGCTGGCTCCCCGGGTCGCCGAGGCCGGCGCCGTGGTGATCGACAACTCGTCGGCGTTCCGGATGGACCCGCAGGTGCCGCTGGTGGTGGCCGAGGTCAACCCGCACGCGATCGCGGACCGCCCGAAGGGCATCGTGGCCAACCCGAACTGCACCACGATGGCCGCCATGCCGGTGCTGCGCCCGCTGCACGACGAGGCCGGGCTGGTCAGCCTCGTCGTCGCCACCTACCAGGCGGTGTCCGGCGCCGGCCTGGCCGGTGTGGCGGAACTGGACGAGCAGGTCCGCAAGGTGGCCGGGGACGCCGCCGGGCTCGCCTTCGGCGGCGGGGCGGTGGAGTTCCCGGCGCCGCGCTCGTTCGCCCGTCCGATCGCCTTCAACGTGCTCCCGCTGGCCGGCTCGATCGTCGACGACGGCTCCTTCGAGACGGACGAGGAGCAGAAGCTGCGCAACGAGAGCCGCAAGATCCTGGAGATCCCCGGGCTGAAGGTCTCCGGCACGTGCGTGCGGGTGCCCGTCTTCACCGGCCACTCGCTGCAGATCAACGCCCGGTTCGCCCGGCCGATCGACCCGGCCCGGGCCCGTGAGCTGCTCGACGGCGCGCCCGGCGTGGCTTTGCGCGACGTGCCGACGCCGCTGGAGGCGGCCGGCCAGGACCCGACGTACGTGGGCCGGATCCGGGCCGACGAGACCGTCGAGCACGGGCTCGCGCTGTTCTGCGCGAACGACAACCTGCGCAAGGGCGCGGCGCTGAACGCCGTGCAGCTCGCCGAGCTGGTCGCGGCCGAGCGCTGACCCCGTAGGCGTCCGTGCCGGGCCATCCGGCAGGGACGCTCGCTCAGCGTTGCTGCCGTTCCGAACGCGTTACCTCGCCTGCGGCGGCGGGTAGACCGCGGTGCCGACACCGAGAGGGGAGCACCATGACAACGGTCGGAGAGTTCATGACGACCCGGTTGGTGACGATGGACGGCAACGACACGCTCATGGCCGCCGCGCAGGAGATGCGCGACAGCGCCATCGGCGACGTGGTGGTGACCGACGGCGACAACGTGGTCGGCATCGTGACGGACCGGGACGTCACGGTACGGGGCGTGGCCGAGAACATGGACCCCACCGCCACCCGGCTCAACCAGATCACCAGCAAGGACGTGGTGACCGTCAGCCAGAACGACGACGCCGTGGCCGCCGCGGACCTGATGCGCACGTACGCGGTCCGTCGCCTCCCGGTGGTCGAAGACGGCCGTCTGATCGGCCTGATCTCCATGGGTGACCTGGCGGTGGAGCGGGAACCCCAGTCGGTGCTCGCGGACATCAGCGCCGACGACCCCAACAACTAGACCTGTGCGCCGCGGTGACGCCGGCCCCCGGTTCGGGGGCCGGCGTCGCGCGTCGCGACGGTGCCGCGCTCACCCGGTTCGGGCGAGGTTGGCCCCGGACCGGGTGGGGACACGGAGCCTCGACAGGTAGACCGCGGACCGCGGGAGGAGTCGCCCGGATGGTGGACATGACCACGAGATTCTTCGAGGACCTGGATCGGCGGGGGTTCGAGCCGCTGCTGGTCAAGACATCCGGAACGCTCCGGTTCGACCTGCACGAGGGCCCGCACACCACGCACTGGCTGCTGGAGATCGATCGCGGCAACCTGCGGGTCCGGCAGGAGGACGGCGAGGCGGACACGGTGGTCGGCGCCGAGCCGCGCCTGTTCGCCGAGCTGGTCGGCGGCGAGGAGAACGCCATCGCGGCGCTGCTGCGCGGCGACATGACAGTCGTCGGCGACCTGCGGCTCGTGCTGCAGGTCGAGCGGGTCTTCCCCGGTCCGCCGGACTCCCGGGGACCGCACCACACGTTCGGCGGGAGGGGTGCCTGATGCCCGGCAGCAACACCGTCCGGATCCTGGACGGCAACACGTTCGTGGTGTGCGAGGACACCGGCGACATCGAGGCCACACCGAGCGAGCCGACCGGCCTGTTCTCCATCGACACGCGGTACCTGTCGAAGTGGGTGCTCACGATCAACGGCGAGCGGCTCAACGCGCTGTCCTACGACGACCTCCAGTACTACGAGGCCCGGTTCTTCCTGGTGCCCGGCATGGCCACGCACTACATCGACGCGAAGCTGTCGGTCATCCGGGAGCGGGCGGTCGGCGGCAGCTTCCGCGAGACGCTGACCATCCTCAACCACGACGAGAAGCCGGTCGACCTGGAGATCCGGATGGACGCCGGCTCCGACTTCGCCGACCTGTTCCAGGTCAAGGACGAGATCCTGAACAAGAAGGGCGAACACTACGCCGAGGCCGAGTCGGACCGGCTGCGCCTGGGCTACCGGCGGGGCAACTTCCGGCGCGAGACGCTCGTCTCCGCCAACCAGCCGGCCCGCTACGACCAGCGCGGTTTCGCCTGGAGCATCCGGCTGGAACCCAACGAGCAGTGGGACGCCGTCATCGACGTGCAGACGTTCGCGATCGGCCCCGGCGGCCGGGACCTGCGGATGGGACTGCGCGCGCACGGCACCGAGCGGCTCGCGCTCCAGCACGACCTGGAGGAGTGGATCGACCGGGCCCCGAAGCTGAACAGCGAGCACGAGGAACTCGCCGCGACGTACCGGCGGAGCCTGGTCGACCTCGCGGCGCTGCGCTTCTCGCCGCTGTCGCTCGGCGGGCAGACGCTGCCCGCGGCCGGCCTGCCCTGGTTCATGACCATGTTCGGCCGGGACAGCATCCTCACCTGCCTCCAGGTGCTGCCGTTCGCACCGGAGATGTCGAAGACCACGCTGCGCATCCTCGGCGCGCTCCAGGGCACCCGGTTCGACGACTTCCGGGACGAGGATCCGGGCCGGATCCTGCACGAGATGCGGTACGGCGAGACCGCCGCGTTCGAGGAGCAGCCGCACTCGCCGTACTACGGCTCGGTGGACGCGACGCCGCTGTTCGTGGTGCTGCTCGACGAGTACGAGCGGTGGAGCGGTGACGGCGCGCTGGTCAAGGAGCTGGAACGGGAGTGCCGGGCGGCGCTGAAGTGGATCGACGACTACGCCGACCTGCTCGGCAACGGCTACATCTGGTACGAGCGGCGCAACACCGACACCGGCCTGGAGAACCAGTGCTGGAAGGACTCGTGGGACTCCATCTCGTACGCCGACGGCACGTTGCCGCCGTTCCCCCGGGCCACCTGCGAGGTGCAGGGGTACGCGTACGACGCGAAGATACGGGCCGCCCGGATGGCCCGGGAGTTCTGGGGCGACCCCACGTACGCCGATCAACTGGAACGCGAGGCGGCGGAGCTGAAGCGGCGCTTCAACAACGACTGGTGGGTCGCCGACCGCGGCTTCTACGCGCTCGCGCTGGACCCGGACGGGCGTCAGTGCGACGTGCTCAGCTCCAACATCGGCCACCTGCTGTGGAGCGGGATCGTGGACGACGAGCGGGCGCCGAAGGTCGCCGAACATCTGGTCGGCCCCCGGCTCTGGTCCGGCTGGGGGGTGCGGACGCTGGCCGAGGGCGAGGTCCGCTACAACCCGATCGGCTACCACAACGGCACCATCTGGCCGTTCGACAACTCGTTCGTCGCCTGGGGTCTGCGCCGGTACGGCTTCGCCGAGGAGGCCGCCACAGTGGCGAACGGCATCCTCGACGCGGCCACCTACTTCGACGGCCGGCTGCCGGAGGCGTTCGGCGGCTACCAGCGCGAGCTGACCAAGTTCCCGGTGGAGTACCCGACCGCGTGCAGCCCGCAGGCGTGGTCCACGGGCGCTCCGCTGCTGCTGATCCGCACCATGCTGGGCCTGGAGCCGCACGAGGGGCACCTGGCTGTGGACCCGCGGCTGCCGGTGGGCATGGGACGGATCGAGGTGCTGGACATCCCGGGCCGCTGGGGCCGGGTGGACGCGTTCGCCCGGGGCCGGCTCAACATCGAGGAGTTGGCCGACTGAGCCGGCTCAGTGCCCGGGCGGCGACGCCGTGTGCGCCTCGTTCGGCGGGAGCAGGCAGAACTCGTTGCCCTCCGGGTCGGCCAGGACGGTCCAGCGCGGCAGCTCGCGGACGACTGTCGCGCCCGCCTCCAGCACCGCGGCCCGCTCCTCGGCGTCGCCGACCAGGTCGAGGTGGATCCGGCCGGGCTCCGGCAGCACGTCGGCGGGGCTGATCCACAGGTCCGGACGCCGCCCGTGCGGATCGCGCAGCAGCACCGCCTCGGCCGGTGCGAGCGTGCCTTCGGCGAGTTTCACCCGGTCCGCCTCGACCACCGGCAGCCCGGTGACCGCGCTCCAGAACGGGGCCAGCAGGTAGGGGTCGCGGCAGTGGATGACGATCGCGGCGAGATCGGGCATGCCTCGAACCTAGTCGCCCGCGACGGCGGGCAGGACGCTGTCCAGGAACGCGGCGGCAGCCGCGTGCAGGTCGGGCCGGGCCAGGTCGAGCGCGCAGGCCGAGCTGGAGGGCCGGCATCCCACCCGCCGAGTCGCCGCCCAGCAGCAGTGGCAGGCCACCCGCCGCGGCCCGGGATCGGCCCTACGGTCGCGTAACCTACCCGGGGTAAAGTTTCGCCATGTCGGAACTCGTGTACCCCCCTGTGATCACCGCCGCGAAGACGATGTTCCGGCTCCTCGACCTGCGCCTGGACGTGTCCGGCAGCGAACACGTGCCGCACACCGGCGGCGCCGTGCTCGCGTCCAACCACGTGAGCTACCTCGACTTCATCTTCTGCGGCTACGGCGCGCACCCGGCCAAGCGGCTGGTCCGGTTCATGGCCAAGGACAGCGTCTTCCGGCACCGCGTCTCCGGTCCGCTGATGCGCGGCATGAAGCACATCCCCGTCAACCGGGCCGCCGGCGCCGGGTCGTACGCCGCCGCGGTCGGCGCGCTGCGCCGGGGCGAGGTGGTCGGCGTCTTCCCGGAGGCGACGATCAGCCGCTCCTTCACCGTCAAGGACCTGAAGAACGGCGCGGCCCGGATGTCGCAGGAGGCGAACGTGCCGCTGCTGCCGGTCGCGCTCTGGGGCACCCAGCGGCTGTGGACCAAGGGCCGCCCGCGCACGCTGACCCGCCGGCACACGCCGATCACCATCGTCGTCGGCGAGCCGATGGACCCGTCCGCCTACCCGGACGCCACGGTGATGACCGCCGACCTGCGTACCCGCCTGTCGGCGCTCGTCGACCGGGCGCAGCGGGAGTACCCGGACAAGCCGTCCGGCCCGGACGACACCTGGTGGCAGCCGGCCCACCTGGGCGGCAGCGCGCCGACCCCGGAGGAGGCGGTCGAGCTGGACCGGTCCGAGCGCCGCACCCGCAGCGCCTCCTGACCGGCGTCCGCCCCCGCCTCCGGAGATCCTGGTACGAAGAAAGCCCTCACGGGGACCGTTTCCTACCAAGATCCTCGTGCCGCCGTCGACGTCGACTGCGCCTTCGCGCGACCGCGTACGTGGGGCGTCAGCAGGCGGAGCCGGGCTGGTCGTGGGCCGGGAAGCCGGACCACGCCCACGGCGACGCCTCGGCCGCCGGCGGACGGTAGTAGTCGTCGCGGGACAGGAACTCCACCGGCAGCGAGCCCGGCAGCGTCACGGTGCCCAGCGTCGGGCCGGGGGAGGCGGCCACCCGGACGGCGAGGACGTCCCGTTCCGGCGGGGACAGGTCCACCAGTTCGGCGTTGGCGAGCCGGAAACCGGCCACCGAGCGGCGTACCTGCCGGGCCAGCGCGGCGACCGGACCGGCCGGGCCGGTCAGCGCCAGCGCCGGCTGCCGGATGGTGCGCAGCGCGTCGCACACGATGCGCAGTTCGCCGATGCCGTCGCCCACCTCGGCCAGTTCCAGCCGGGACGGCCACTGCCAGCGGATCTGCCCACTGACCAGGCGGGACAGCCGGACCGGACGCCGGTGCCGGGCGCCCGCCCGGCCGTCCCGACCGTCCCGGCCGGAGACCACCGACAGTTCGGAGCCGGTGCAGACGTACGCCAGCCGGCGCTCGGTCACGGTGATCGTCGCCGGGAAGGGCAGCGACCAGCAGCGGACGTCCTCGCTCGGGCCGAGCAGGTGACCGGCGACGCGCAGGACGTGCTGACCGAGCAGGCGTTCGCCCGGCTCGGGCACCAGCTCGTGACGCCGGTCGAGCACGGGACGGGTGGGGTCGTCGTCGGCGTCGAACCGATGTGGCCCGACGAAGAAGGGTGTGGCGTCCTCCGGCACGGTACGACCTCCCGATGACGGTTGGCGGTACCGGTGAGCCTGCCCGATTCCTGGGTGACTGTCATGACACCTGTTAGGGGGTCGGCCGGTCGGCCGACGCCTGGGACCGGTAGATGCCGATATCTTCCGGTCGGACGAGTCCGTCCTCGATCGCCCGGGCGAGCAGCGCCGCCTTCGTGGCGGCCGGACGCCCCGCTCGGGTGTACTTGATCCGCGCACGGTCGACGTACTGCTTCACGGTGTGTTCACTGATCTGCATCCGGCGCGCCACCGACGCCTTCGACATCGACTGGAACCACAGCAGCAGCGCCTCGCGCTCCTTGTCCGACAGGGACGGACGATCCGGGCGGGCGTCACCGACCAACGCGCCGGCCAGCGCCGGCGGGACGTACGGCCTGTCGCTCGCCGCCGCCAGCACTGTGGCCACGTAGTGCTCGCGCCCCTCGTGCTTGGCCAGGAACGCGACCGCCCCGGCGTCGAGCGCGGCGAGCATGGTCTGCGGGTCGCTGTGCTCGGAGTAGACCACGACCCGGCGCCCGGCCGCGCTCAGCTCGGCCAGCTTGTCCAGCACCATCCGGCCGTGCAGGCGCAGGTCGAGCAGCACCACCTCGGCGTCCGGCGCGGCCCGCAGCACCTCGTCCGGGTCGTCGCCGGTGGCCAGCACCCGCAACCGGGGCTCGCCGGCCAGCCAGGCGCGCACCCCGTCGATCACCACCGGATGGTCGTCCACGATCGCCACCCCGATCGGGGTGCCGGCGTTCACGTCCGCCGCCAGCGGGTCTGCGTCCATCTGATCTCCCCGTCCCGCTCGTGCAGGTGTTCCACCGGCCCGTCCCCGCCGATCGCCGGCTCGTCCGGGCCGTCGTGATCCGGTGTCACCAGGCTGACCACCACCTCGTCCGGCCCCGCGACCACAGTGAGCCGGGCCCAGCCCTCGGCGGCGGCGAGCGCCGCGGTGAGCGGGTCGGCGAGCCCGCGCCGGATCTCCACCGGCAGCTCCGGTGGCGTGCCGACCGCCACCAGGTCGATCGGCAGTCCGTTGCGCTCGGCCAGGTCGGCAGCCGCGCGCAGTTCGTGCAGCAGCGCGTCGGGCACGTCGTCGGACTCGGCGATCAGCCGGCGCAACCGGGCGGCGGCCAGCACCGCGCGCCGCCGTACCGCCGGGTCGGCCGGGTCGGCGTCGCCCGCCGCCAGCCCGGCCAGCACCTCCTCGGCGGTGCCGCTCACCAGAGCCAGCCGTTCCTGACGCTCGGTGCGGGCCCGCTCGGCCGCCTCCCGCTCCGCCGCGACGGCCAGCGCCGCCGCCGCGGTGGCGGCCCGGTCCCGGGCCTGCGCGGTGAGCGCCGCCGCGCCGACGAAGACCGCCACCGGCAGGGTGGAGGTGCCGTAGACGTACATCGTGGCCCGGCTCAGATCGGCCGGCGCTGTCGCGCCGTACAGCACCACAGCCGTCAGCGCGATCGTGCCGTGCGCGGCCAGGATGACCAGCAGCCAGCGCACCGGCCGCCGCCAGAGCACCAGCAGGAAGAACCAGGCCAGGCCGCCCCACACCCAGTTGGCGGTGCTGAACAGGAACCGCCCGCCGGCCCCGGCGACCACCGCGGCGTCCACCACCAGCAGCGCCACTGCCAGCGGACCGGCCGGCGGCAGCCCGCGGCGCAGCAGGCGTACCCCGGTCCCCACCCCGACCAGCGCGGTCACCAGCCAGCCCGCCGCCACCACGGCCGGGAAGGCCATTCCCGGTCCGGCCCGCAGCACGGCCGGCAACGCGACAGCCAGGTGCCAGGCCGCGGCGATGACGATCACGGCGACCCGCGCGCCCTGGTCCGACGCGTCGGCCACCGCGTGCGCCTCCGGCGGGGCGGTGGCCACTCCGGAGCGCGTCGCCACCCGCGGCCGGGGCAGCGGGCGCAGCGCGTGGCCGGCCGTCACCGCCGTACCCGACTCACTCGCCATCGGACCACTCCAGCCGGATCCGGGTACCGGCGCCAGGGGTGGACGTCACCACCGCCCGACCGCCCACAGTGCTCATCCGCCCGTGGATCGACTCGCGCAGCCCGTACCGGTGGGCCGGGACCGTGGACGGGTCGAAACCGGGACCGTCGTCGATCACCTCGACCACGACGGTGCCGCCCTCGCGGGCCAGGCGCAGCGACGCGGCCGCGCCCGGCGCGTGCCGCGCCACGTTCGCCAGCGCGGCGGCGGCGCTGTCGGCGAGCGCCGTGGCGACCTCCGCCGGCAGCCGGCACGGCGCAAGCGTGGCGGTCACCGCCGTCCCGGTCAGCACCTCGCGCAGCCGTTCGTCCAGGTCGGCCTCGCCGCCCGCGATGGCGGTCCGCGCACCCGCCAGGGCGGATAGGGTACGCAGATCGTCCGCGCACCGCTCGCGCAACGTCGCCGAGCCGGGCGCCGCGCCGAGACCGACCATGGTGAGCGTGCCCAGCACGGTGTCGTGCAGGTCGCGGTTCTGCCGCCGTTCGGCCTCGCGGGCGGCGCGCGCCACCACCGCCTCGTGGGACAACCGCTGGTAGTCGGCGAACGCGGCGTCGGCGCGGGCGATCCGGCGGCGCATCACCGCTGTCATCACCGCCGCGCTGCCGGTCTGCACCAGCAGCGTCCCGGCGTGTGCCCGCGCCTCGACCGGGTTCCCGGCCAGCGTGGTGCCGGTGACGTACGCGGCGGTGACCAGCAGACCGGCCGGCACGGACCAGCGGGCCGGGGCGGTGGCCTGCGCGTTGATGACCGTCGAGCTGGCCAGCACCGCGATCCAGCTCGCCTCGCCCGGCAGCACCTCCGGCGCGACGAGCCACGGGACGGCGAGCGCGGCCGCGGTGGTCAGCGCCACGTCACCGGCGACCAGCGCGCCGCCGATGCCGTGCCGGAACGCGCGGAACGCGTACCAGACCGACCAGGCGGTCAGCACGACGACCGCGGGGATCAGCAGCGCCACCCGCACCGGCGGCGTACGCACCGCCAGCGCGACCACCGCGCCGACCAGGCCGCAGGTGAGCCGCAGCAGCGCCGGCAGGGTGGTGAAGATCAGACTGAACGCGTCACCCGCCGGGCGGGCCAGCGGGGCCCGGGACAGAGGCATGGCGGCAGCGACCGGCATCGGGGGGATGTCCTTCCGGCAGCGACCCGGCCGGGTCCGCGCGGCATAGATTGACGCTGGAGAATAACATGGTTTGTCGCAACTGGTCACCCTTGGTGCTTGACGAGTTTCGCTCCGGCGTAAAGGAGCCGATTCTCCGGCCCGGCGGTCAGCGGCGCGCGGCGGCGAGCAGGTGGGCGCTGGCACCGAGGATCGCGGCGTCCCGCTCGAACGTCTCGGCGCAGGCCACCGCGTCGGCGAACAACCGCTCGTGCGGCCCGGTGCCGAGCGCGTTCAGCAGCGGCCACAGCGGACCCTCCACCCCGTACACCTCCGGGGCGGGCAGTCCGGCCGCGACGAAGTCGGCGACCAGTTCCTCCGGCCGGTGGAAGAACGCGGTCGTGAAGCCGGTCCAGGGATCGTTGACTCCGGTCTCGTACTGGGCGCGCAACGACTGCCGGTTGTCCTCGTCCAGGCGGCCCTGCACGGTCAGGTCGATCAGGGCGGCGTGGCGGCTGATCGCCGCCGCCACGACCGTCCCGCCGGGCCGGGTCACCCGCGCCGCCTCGCGCAGCGCCGCCACCCGATCGGCCTGCCGCGGCAGGTGGTAGAGCGGGCCGAGCAGCAGCGTCGCGTCCGCCGCCGCGTCGGGCGACGGCAACGCGCGGGCGTCCCCCACCGACGCGGCCACCAGCGGGTACGCGGATCGTGCCGCCGCCACGTGCGCGGGTACCAGGTCGACCAGGTGTGCCCGGTAGCCGGCCGCGGCGAGCGGACCCGCGTACGCCCCGGGACCGCCGCCGACGTCCAGCACGTCCGCGGGTGCGGCGGGCAGCAGCCGGGCGAGCAGATCCCGGGTACGCCGTGCCTCCAGCCGGCCCTGCGGCGACCCTTCCAGCCGGTCGGCCTCGACGTAGATCTCGGTGTAGTAGCGACTGATGTCCGGTTCGGCCGGGCGGTGTGCGGGCATCGATCGATGGTCGCCGAGAAGCGGAGCACGGGCATCCGGTTTTGCGGATGCCCGGCCCGCCTGCCCTGCCGGGCATCGCGTACCAGCCGGCCGTGGTGCCGCCGAAGAAGTCCAGGTGAACCCCGTTCATCGTGCTGCACGTGTCCGACAACAACGGGCGGGTGAGCGAGCGAGCCGGTAGCGCGCCTCCGCGCGACACCTGATCCACTTGTCGTATGGCCTCACCTCCCACCGCACCGCTTCCACCGGCCGTCGCGGACCGGCTCGCCCGCGAGCGCAACGTCTGGCTCTGCACGCTGCGGCGTGACGGCTCCCCGCACGTCACGCCGGTGTGGTTCGTCTACGCCGACGACGTCTGGTGGATCGGCTGCGAGGGGCGCAGCGTCAAGGCCCGCAACGTGGCGGCCGACCCCCGCGTCTCGCTCGCCCTGGAGGACGCCGTCCACCCGGTCGTCGCGGAGGGCGACGCCCGCGTGCACCGCGCCGGCTTCCCGCCCGGGATCGTCGCAGCGTTCGCGGCGAAGTACGGGGGCTGGGACATCCGGCAGCCGGCCACGCCGGACGGTGACCGGGTGCTGCTGGAGGTCCCCGTCCGGCGGTGGCTGCTCGCCGGAACGGCACGCTAGTCACCGGAGAACCCCCAGAAGGAGATCTCGTTCGGGGCACCCGCCTCGTCGTGCAGCACGGCGTACCGGCCGAACCAGCGCCGCTCGGCCAGCGGTGCGAGCGCTGGCCGCGCTCGCCTGGTGCGGGCTGAGCGTGGCGTCGATGCCCGGCGAACCGCCGCTGCTCGACCTGTTCGCCGCCGTGTGGCCGGGGTTGCTCGCCGTGCTCGTCACCGCCGGGGTGCTCGCGTCGTCCGGATGGCGGAGCGACCGACGCGGGCTCCTCCCGACCGGGATGATCCTGCTGGCGCTGGTCGCCGTGGGAGCCTGCTCGGCCCTCGCCTCCGCGTGGGCGAGCTGGTGGACGCTGGTGAGGCCCGCCGAGGACGCCTTCCTGCAAGCGGGGATCATGGTGAGCGTGAGCGCTCCGGCGGCAAGTGCCATCGAGGTTTCCTCGGCCGTGGAGACGGCTGTCGCTCTCGGCGGCGTGGGGCTGGCGGTCGTCGGCGCACTGCGCGCCCACCGCGAGACCGAGGACCGCTGAGAACCCGCCGCGTCCGGCGGGCCGCGCCTACGGGTGCGTGTCGGTGATCGCGATGACCTCGTCGAGGCGGTCCAGCGCGGCCCGCAGGTCGTCGACCTTGGCCTGGATGCGCTCGCGCTCGGCGCGCAGCATGGCCCGCTGCGCGGGGTCGGTGTGCCCGGAGTCCCAGCACGGCAGGAGTTCCGCGATGCGGCTGCTGGTCAGGCCGGCGGCGTACATCTGCTGGATGAATCGGACCAGCGTGACCGTGTCCGGCCGGTAGAGGCGCTGGCCGGACGCGCTGCGCCGGGGGAGGAGAAGACCCTGCTGCTCGTAGTAGCGCACGGCGCGCACCGACACACCGGCGCCGCGCGCCACCTCGCCGATGCGGATCAGCGGCTCGGTCACGGTGACTCCTCTCACCCCGGTCTCGGCGATCAGCACTTGCCTCTGACGTCAGCGTCAGGTTTTAGCGTACCGGGCATGGACATCAACGACTCGATCGCTCTCGTCACCGGCGCCAACCGCGGCCTGGGCCGCGCCTTCGCCCAGCGCCTGCTCGAACGCGGCGCCCGCAAGGTCTACGCGACCGCCCGCCGACCCGAGACCGTCGACCTGCCCGGGGTCGAGGTGCTGGCTCTCGACATCACCAGCCCCGCATCAGTACGCGCCGTCGCCGCTGCCGCCCCGGACGTCACGCTGCTCGTCAACAACGCCGGGATCCAGACCGGAACCGATTTGGTGACCGGTTCGCCGGACGCGGTGCGACACGAGGTGGAGACCAACGTGCTCGGTCACCTGGAGATGATCCGGGCGTTCGCGCCGGCGCTCGCCCGCAACGGCGGAGGCGCGATTGTCAACGTGCTCTCCGCCATGTCGTGGTTCGGGACCAGGGGCGCAGGCGCGTACCACCTGACCAAGGCCGCCGCGTGGGCGATGACGAACGGCGTACGCCTGGAACTCGCCGACCAGGGCACGCTCGTGACGGCGGTGCACCTCGGCCTGGCCGACACCGACATGTCAGCCGGCTGGCCCGTCGACAAGATCGCACCGTCCGACCTGGCCGACGCGGCGCTCGACGGCGTCGAGGCGGGTGCCGCCGAGGTCCTGGCCGACCAGTGGAGCCGTGACGTCAAGTCCCGGCTGACGCTGACGCCGGAGGAGTTCAACGCCGCGATGGAGCGGGCGTTGACGGCGGCCTGAGCGGCCTACGGCAGGGCTGGCGATCACGGCTCGGTGACGCCCGCAGGCGCATCGCCTGGCCTCGGCCCGACCGCCGCCTGCAGCGGATCGCCAACCCTGCCATCAATCGGCCGACATCAGGCATGGGTGCGCGCCAGCTTGCCCAGTTCGACGTCGATCGAGGGGCTACCGGCTGCCTCCTCGACCCTTCGCCTCAGTGCTGGGCGGCGCGGTCCGCAAGTCGCAGAAGATTTGAACCTCTTGCCCACCGTCGGCCCTGGTGGTCGCAATGCACTTGCCGTCCAGCTTCCGAATCCACGTCGTTCCGTGCATTGCCTCCCCGACGCCACTTCGCTTGTTGACAGATCGATGCCGTAGAAGAGGTTCTGTCGGCAGGGGAGGGGCTTGCCCATCCTGGCGAGCCCCTCCTGGATCTCGAAGCTCAGTTGCGGGTGCTGTCCTTGACGAACTCGACAAAGGAGCCCCACTGATTGGCGGTGAAAGCCAGCGACGGGCCGGAGATGTCCTTGCTGTCACGCACGCCTACGACGCTCGGAAGGCTGTCGGCAATCTCGACGCAGGCACCCTCGTTGCCGCTGTAGCTGCTCTTGCGCCAGCGGGCCTCGGTCATCTCAGTCATCGTATGTCTCCTTGATCAGAGTGCCCACCAGATCCTCGGACGCACGCTCGTCCATGGCAAGGTCCCACAGAGTCCTCCAAGCGGAAGAGTACGTCTCCACCTCGTTTGGGCGGTCGAGATAGATGCTGCCGGTCAGGGACTCGCTGTACACGGTGCTGGACTCAGCAGGCCGGGTGCCCTTCGCGGGGAAGTCAAGCATCACGAATGCCCCGGCGACGGACGCACGGTGTGGGCCAACCGACCTGGGGAGGACGCGGACCTTGATGTTTCGGGCCTGGGCTGCGTTGACCAGATACGCCAACTGAGTCCGCCAGGCGTCCACGTCGCTGATAGGACGGTGAAGGACGGACTCGTCGACGATCGCTTCGAACTGCGGAGCTGCCGGGCTCCCGGTGGCGCTGTCCTGGACCGTCATCGACTACCACGTCGCCTACACCTGCTCGCGCTGTCGCCCCTACGGCTGGTGTCCGCGCGTGGTCGTTGCCCGCGCGAGCATCCGAGCGTGGCGGAAGGTCCGCGCTCAGTGGCGAACCTGAAGGCGGGGGACCTGTTGCACATCACCAGAGATGCAAGCCCTCAGTTCGTGACGTCGTTCCACTTCCGCCTCATCCGCGTCCTGGACTGGACGACCTTCGACGGCTGGACGTGGCTCGACGGTCACCAGCTCGACCAGCGAGGTGACGCCGTGGCTCGGCGCTTTGATCAGGTCAGTGAAAGTGCGCCCGGCAGGATTCGAACCTGCGGCCTTGGGATTAGAAGTCCCCTGCTCTATCCGCTGAGCTACGGGCGCGCGCCGACTGTCGTCGCGTCAAGAGGGTACCGCCGCTCCCGGCGTGCCCGGGGGTACGGGTCGGCGCGTCCGTTCCGCCTCTCAGCGTCCCTCGCCGGGCCCCGGACCGGCACCACAGTTCGGGCGGGTCCGGCGCGGCCGGGCGGGACGCGATCCGTACCCTCGTCGGATGCTGCTCGACCAGGAAACCGAGAACGAGATCGTCTTCGAGCTGTGTCAGCTCCTCGGGCGGGCGATCCTGCCCCTCACCGGCTCGGATGCGCCGGGCACACCACCCGGCGTCCTCGGCACGGCCTTCTTCTACAGCGAGCTGGTCGGCGCCACAGACGACGGCGAGATCGCGCACGAGTGGCTGCTCACCGCCGACGCGCTCACCGACCGGGCGTACGGCGAGATCGGCTTGCGGCCGAGCGTCACCGACCCGGCCGAGGGGGCGGACGAGCCGATCGATCTGCCCGGTTTCGCCGACCACTGGCTGCACCTGCCCGAACTGGGGCTCGCCGCGATGCCGACCGGCGGTCTGCACGGCTACGCCGACGACCGGGGCTGGCGCTGGCGTACCCAGCAGGTCACCGAGGCGGTGGCCGCGCCGGCCGACTCGGTCGCCCGGATCGGCGCGGCGCCCGTGTCGGCGTTCGTGCTGGCCCTCGGTGTCGGCGACGGCGGGTCGCGCCCGCTGGAGGCGGTGGTCGAGCGGGTCGCTCGGGACGGCGGCGAGGTGCGGGTCACGACGGAGCTGCCCGCAGGCTACGTGGGCGCGCCGGTGTTCGCGGTCGAGGCCGGGCCGGACGGCGGGCCCGCGCTGCGCTGCCTGGGTGTGGTGCTGCCGCCGCAGGCCGGTGGCCATCCGATCGCCACGTTCGACCGGATCCGCGCCGCGCTCACGGCCGTCGTCGCCGACTGAACCGGCCGTCCGGCGGCGGGACGGCCGACTGAGCCGGGCGTTCCGTCGGCGAGAAGGGCCGGCCTCAGCCCTCGGCGGTCGCGTCGGCCGGCCGCCGTGGGGCCGGCGGCGTCGTGGGCTCCGGCTCGGTCGGCCCGGCGCGCAGGAATCTCTCCGCCCACCGTCCGACCTCCGCGAAGACCTTCTCGCGTACGCCGGGACTGGACAGGGTGAGGTCGTGCAGCCCGCCGTCGAAGCGCGCGAGCGTGACGTGCCGGCCGAGGCGTGGCGCCCAGCGCACCATGTGCTCGACGTCGAGCACGGCGTCGGCGCCGGTCGCGCTGTCGTGCCACTTCGTGCCCCGGAAGCTGCGCGTGGAGCAGGCCAGCAGCACCGGCACCGGGATGTCCAGCCCGGTCCGCAGGCGACGCTGACCGGCGCGGATCGCGTTGATCCAGCCGGCCCGCACCGGGAACCCGGCGAGCGGTTTCCAGGCCAGGTCGTACCGCCACTCGCCCCGGTGGTCGGCGTGCAGGCTCTCGCCGTACACGGTGCCCAGGCCGAACGGCAGCACACGCTGCGGCGCTCTGCGGCCCAGGCGGGAGACGGCGGCCGCGAGAGGCCGGCGCACCATCCAGGGCGCGTTGATGTCGAAGAAGGGGCTGTTGAGCACGATGCCGTCGACCAGGCCGGCGTCGCGGCGGTCGTTCGCCCACAGCGAGATGATCAGGCCGCCGGTCGAGTGGCCCATGGCGAGCAGGGTGTCGTGGCGTTCCTCGGCGCGGATGATCTCCGCGGCGGCGTCCAGCTCGGGGAAGTAGTCGCTCAGGTCGCGGCAGAAGTTCGGGGTCTGGTGCGGGAGCAGGCTACGGCCGTACTTGCGCAGGTCGAGCGCGTAGAAGTCCCAGCCGCGCTCGGCGAAGAAGTCGGCCACGTGGGTCTGGAAGAAGTAGTCGACGAAGCCGTGCACGTAGAGCACGGCGCGGCCGCTCGGGCGGTCGGCGCGCCGCCGCACCAGGGTCGCGACCACCGGCCCCTCGTCGTCGGTGCCCAGGTCGATCGTCCGCCGCTCGTAGGGGGCGCCCAGCACGTCCGGTTCCACGACCGCGACGGTACGCCGCCTTGCTACCCGGCGGTAGGGGTGCTGGGTTGTAAGGAGGGGGCCCTTGTTAACGCATCCGGTAGAGGAGGGGCCCCTTGTTAACGAACGACCCGGGCCGCCTCGGCGCAGGGACGGCCCGCCCGCCCGCACCGCGCGGGCGGGCCGTACCGGACCTCAGGCGGTTTCGGCGTCCTCGCGCTCGGCGTCCTGCAACGGGGCGCCCTCGGGCTGGTCGACGGCGCGCAGGTGCTTGTTGTGGCGCGGCTCCTGCCGGGTCTTCGCGTCGTTGAGCTTGCGGCGCAGGTCGTCCCGGACGTCGTTGAGCGCGGCGTGCAGATCCTCCTCGGCCGAGGTGGTGACGATCTTCTGCCGCCCGGCGACCCAGCACTCCAGGGTCACCTTCTGGCCCCGGGCCTCGCGATCCTTGACCGACACCTCCAGCTCGGTGGCGTCGGCGTGGAAGCCGGCGAGCCGGGCGTCCAGGGTCGCGAACTGCTCGGCGATCCAGTTGCGGTCGCCCTGGGAGAACCCGGCGCCGACCCGCAGGCACTCGGCCACGGTCGCGGGGTTCGCCACGGCGCTCATCGCGCTGCCTCGCGGACGTCTCGGAGAAGCATGGGAGCTCCCTTTCTCTCGGTTGATCAAGTACTTACCCAACCGGCGCGATTCCGGAACCGCCTGCCTGCCGGCTCCTTTGGAGCATGCGTCGGCGCAGGTCAGACCCGTAGGGCCGGTCGGCCTAGCAGATCGGGACCTTGATCAGGTGGTTGTCCACAGGGCGGTCCGTCATCCACAGGCACGGGCCGGCGGGTGGCCCGGGCGGGGTGACCGGCCGACGCTTCCCGGGACAAGTCGATCCCTGGGAGGGGCGATGTTCGATACGTACGTGACGATCGTCGGCAACGTGCTGACCGCGCCGGAGTGGCGCCGGACCACGCAGAGCGGAACGCTGGTGGCCAACTTCAAGGTCGCCTCGACCGCCCGCCGGCTCGACCGCGACAGCGGCCGCTGGGTCGACGGCAACAGCCTTCGGGTACGCGTCAACTGCTGGCGCCGCCTCGCCGAGGGGGTGGCCGCCTCGGTGGCGGTCGGTGATCCGGTGATCGTCGCCGGGCGCCTCTACACCCGGGACTGGACCGACGAGGCGGGCACCCACCGCACGCTCTACGAGCTGGAGGCGGTCGCCGTCGGGCACGACCTGTCCCGGGGCCGGGCCCGCTTCCTGCGCAACCAGCCCCGCGCGGCCACGAGCACGGTCCAGGACGCGGAGGCCGAGCAGCGGGTGCACGGCGAGGCGACCGAGCCGGTGCCTGATGCCCATGCCCCGGCGACGTTCGACGACCGGCCCTTCGACGACGACGTCCCGCCGCCGGAGTACGGGGGCAGCCGGGTCGGGCTGGTCGGCACCGTCGAGCGGGTGGGCGAGCCCGACCCGTTCGACACCCGGCCCGGTGCGCGGGCCACCGACTACGACGGCGGTCCGGAGGAGGACGAGCTGGGCGACACGGAGGACGACGGGCCGGTCACGTCCGAGGACGACGAGCTGGGCGAGGTCCCGCCCTCGGAGGTCGACGGATCGGGTCCTTCCGGGCCGGGTGAGGGCGAGGCGGGCGGCGCGGGTCCGGGCGCCGCCGCCGGGACCGCGTCCGGGCGTCGTGGCCGGCGGCGTACCCCGGTGCCCGCCTGACCGTCCGACTCCGTACACGGGGGCGCGGGGTGGTGACGTCGGCGTCACCACCCCGCGGTACGACTAGGCTGGCCGGCCGGAGGTGGTGACGGGTGCGGCAGGCGACCGCCATGGCGAACGCGACCGGGTTGGTGGCGGGCTACGCGCTCGACGCCCTGCTCGGCGACCCCCGCCGGTGGCATCCGGTGGCCGGCTTCGGCACCGCTGCCGGCGCGCTGGAACGGCGGGTCTACCGCCCCGGCCGGGCGGCCGGCACGGCGTTCACGGCGCTCGCGGTCGGCGCGCCGGTCCTGCTCGGTGCCGCCGCCGCGCTGGCGACCCGCCGCCATCCGGTGGCCCGGGCCGCGCTGGTGGCCGCCGGCACCTGGACGGTGCTGGCTGGGCGCACGCTGCGGCACGAGTCCCGGGTGATGGCGCGGGCGCTGGGCCGGGCCGACCTGCCCGCCGCCCGGGCGCGTCTGGGCCACCTGTGCGGGCGTGACCCGTCGGCCCTCGACGAGCCGGAACTCGCCCGCGCCACAGTCGAGTCGGTCGCCGAGAACACCTCGGACGCCGTGGTCGCCCCGCTGGTCTGGGGCGCGGTCGCGGGCCTGCCCGGCCTGCTCGGCTACCGGGCGGCGAACACGCTCGACGCGATGGTCGGTCACCGCTCGCCCCGGTACGCCCGCTTCGGCACCCCGGCGGCCCGGCTGGACGACGCGCTGAACCTCGTGCCATCCCGGCTCACCGGGCTGCTCACGGTGGCCGTCGCGCCGGTGGCACACGGGGACCGCGCCACCGCCTGGCACGTGTGGCGGCGGGACCGGGCCGACCACCCGAGCCCGAACGCCGGTCAGTGCGAGGCGGCCATGGCGGGCGCGCTCGGCGTCCGGCTCGGCGGGCGCAACGTCTACCTCGGCCGCGCCGAGACCCGGCCCTTCCTCGGTGACGGGCCCCGCCCCGAGGCGCGGCACCTGAAGCGGGCCGCCCGGGTCTCCGGCGCGGTCGGTGTCGCAGCGCTCGGCCTGGCCGCGCTCTACCCGGTGACAGTCGGTCGCCTGGTCGGGGTCACCGGCCGGGCCGCGTTGCGCGCGCTCACCCGAGCGGCCCGTGGCTCGGGCCGGGGGAGCGGGCGGTGAGCGGCGGGCTGCTGGTCGCCGGCACCACCTCCGACGCGGGCAAGAGCGTGCTCACCGCCGGCATCTGCCGCTGGCTGCGCCGCCGGGGCGTCCGGGTCGCCCCGTTCAAGGCGCAGAACATGTCGAACAACTCCGCCGTGGTGGTCGGCCCGGACGGTCGCGGCGGCGAACTGGGCCGGGCCCAGGCGATGCAGGCCGCCGCCTGCGGGCTGGACGCCGACCTGCGCTTCAACCCGGTGCTGCTCAAGCCGGGCAGCGACCACGCCAGCCAGGTGGTGCTGCTCGGCGAGGCGGTCGACACGGTCACCGCCGGCAACTACCACGAGGTGCGGTCCCGGCTCGCCACCACGGCGTACGCGGCGCTGGCCGAGCTGCGATCCGAGTACGACGTGGTGATCTGCGAGGGCGCGGGCAGCCCCGCCGAGATCAACCTGCGCGACGGCGACTACGTCAACATGGGGCTGGCACGGCAGGCCGGGCTGCCCACGATCGTGGTCGGCGACATCGACCGGGGCGGCGTGTTCGCCTCGATGTTCGGCACCGTCGCCCTGCTCGACGCGGCCGACCAGGCGCTGCTGGCCGGGTTCGTCGTGAACAAGTTCCGGGGCGATCGCGGCCTGCTCCAGCCGGGGCTGGACATGCTGCGCCGGGTCACCGGTCGCCCGACGTACGGGGTGGTGCCCTGGGCACTGGACCTGTGGCTCGACGCGGAGGACTCGCTCGCGTACGGGCGGGTGCTCGGCCGACCGCCCGCGCCCCGGGGCACCGACTGGCTCGACGTCGCAGTGGTGCGGCTGCCCCGGATCAGCAACGCCACCGACGCGGAGGCGCTGGCGACCGAGCCGGGTGTGCGGGTCCGCCTCACCGTCGAGCCGGCCGAACTCGCCGCCGCCGATCTGGTGGTGCTCCCCGGCACCAAGTCGACAGTCGCCGACCTGGCCTGGCTGCGGGAGACCGGCCTGGCCGACGCGGTCCGGGCGCACGCCGCCGCCGGACGGCCGCTGCTCGGCATCTGCGGCGGCTTCCAGATGCTGGGCCGGGCGATCCACGACGCGGTGGAGAGCCGCCGGGGCACCGTATCCGGCCTCGGGCTGCTGCCCGTCGAGATCACCTTCGAGCCCCGCAAGACGGTCCGCCGGGCCGAGGGCACCGCGGGCGGCGACGTGCCGGTCCACGGGTACGAGATCCACCACGGCCGGGTCTCGGCCGCCGACCCGGGCCTCGCGCCGCTGCTGCGCTACGCCGACGGCACCGGCGAGGGCGCGCGCCTCGGCACCGTGTACGGCACGCACTGGCACGGCGCCTTCTCCTCGGACGCGTTCCGCCGCCGGTTCCTGACCGAGGTCGCGGAGGCGGCCGGACGGACCGGCTTCGAGGTCGCGCCGGACACGTCCTTCGCGGCGGCCCGGGAACGGACGCTGGACCTGCTCGGCGACCTGGTGGAGGAGCACCTCGACACCGACGCGCTGTGGCGGCTGATCGAGTCCGGCCCACCGCCGGGACTGCCGTTCGTGCCACCCGGCGCGCCACCGGCCCAGAGGGCCGCTCCACCGGCACTCGCCGCCCGCGCGACCCGGCTCGGACCACGAGCCTCAGCGCCGACCACGAGGGCTCAGTAGCGCACGTCGGCCGGACGGTCGGACATCGGCAGTCCGGCCTCCCGCCAGCCCTGCACGCCGCCGATCATGTCGGTGGCCTGCCGCAGCCCCAGCGTCTGGAGGCTGGCGGCGGCCAGGCTGGAGCTGTACCCCTCCCGGCACACCACGATGACCTCGCGGTCGTACCCGGTGGCCTCGGGTATGCGCCACGCGCTGGCCGGGTCGAGCCGCCACTCCAGCACCGTGCGGTCGATGACGATCGCGCCGGGCAGCTCACCCTCCTCGCGGCGCTGCGCCTCGGTACGCGTGTCGATCAGCAGCGCGCCGCCACGGACCGCCTCGACGGTCTCGTGCGGGGTGAGCCGGCGGAGACCGGCGCGGGCCTGTTCCAGGAGGGCGTCGACGCCCGGACACATCACGTCATGGAGCACCCCCCGATGATGCCCAGCGCGCCGCGCCGCCCTCGGCGAAACGGTCCGCCCGGGTCGCAGTTTCCAGCGGACGGGGGAACGTTAGCGTCGGTCGGGTGAACGTCGCAGTGATCGGGGCGTACGCCGGGTTGGCCCGTCGGGTGCTGGCCGGGCCGGCGCGGTTGGGGCGTACCCGGCTGGTCGCCGTCGACGGGCCCAGCGGCGCGGGCAAGAGCCGGTTCGCGGCGCGCCTCGCGGACGCCCTCGCGGCGGAGGCGGGCGGCGTCCGCCCGCCGCTCGTGCACACCGACGACCTGCTCGACGGCTGGGACGACCAGCTCACGTTCTGGACCCGGCTGGAGGAGCAGGTCCTCGGCCCGCTGCGGGACGGCCGGGCGGGCGGCTACCACCGCTACAGCTGGGTGCGCCGTCGTTTCCTGGACCGGGTGGTGCCGGTGCCGGCCGGTCCGGTGCTGATCGTCGAGGGGGTGAGCGCCGCCCGCGCCGCGGTGCGCCCCGAGCTGACGCTGTCGGTGCTGGTCACCGCGCCGGCCGAGCTGCGGTTGCGCCGGGCGCTGGCCCGCGACGGCGCGCAGATCCTGCCGGAGCTGCGCCGCTGGCACGCGGGGGAGCGGGCGCACTTCACCGCCGACGGTACGGCGGCAGCGGTGGACCTGGTCGTCGACGGCGCTCCGGACCTGCCGCACGACGCGGACCGGTACTACGTGCGCGTGGCGCGGCGATCGGGCTCGGGCGACGTGGCGGGGTAAGGCCAGCATACGATTCCGGTCATGACCACTCCGATCCTCTCCGAGTCCGAGGTGCGGGCCGCCGTCGAGCGGGAACTCCCCGGCGTCCGTGCCGACCTCGAGCGACTCGTCCGCATCCCGGGCATCGCCTTCGAGGGCTTCGACCACTCGCACGTGGAGCGTTCCGCCGAGGCGGTGGCGGAACTGCTGCGCGGCTGCGGCCTCGACACCCGGATCGTCCGGTCCGGCGGTCAGCCCGCGGTGATCGGCACCAAGGCGGCCCCGCCCGGTGCCCCCACCGTGTTCCTGTACGCGCACCACGACGTGCAGCCGGTCGGCGACCTGTCGCTGTGGGAGTCGGACCCGTTCGAGCCGGTGGAGCGCGACGGCCGCCTCTACGGCCGGGGCGCCGCCGACGACAAGGCCGGCATCATGGCGCACGTCGCCGCGCTGCGCGCGTTCGGCGACCGGCTCCCGGTCGGCGTGGTGCTGTTCATCGAGGGCGAGGAGGAGTACGGCTCGGACTCGCTGGAGCGGCTGCTCGCCGAGCACCGCGACGACCTGGCGTCGGACGTCATCGTGATCGCCGACTCCACCAACTGGGACGTCGGCGTGCCGGCGCTGACCACCTCGCTGCGCGGCATCGTCAACTGCTTCGTGGAGGTGCGCACGCTCGACCACGCCGTGCACAGCGGCATGTTCGGCGGCGCCGTGCCGGACGCGCTCACCGCGCTGGTGAAGCTGCTCGGCACGCTGCACGACGAGGCGGGCGACGTCGCGGTGGACGGGCTGGCCACCCGCGAGGGCGCCAGCGTCGACTATCCGGAGGACCGGTTCCGCGCCGAGGCCGGTCTGGTCGACGGCGCGCGGCTGTTCGGCACCGGCCGGATCACCGACCGGCTCTGGACGAAGCCGGCGCTGGCGATCCTGGGCGTGGACGCGCCGTCCACCGGCGAGGCCCCGAACGCGCTGGTGCCGTCCGCGAAGGCGAAGCTGAGCGTACGGCTGGCGCCGGGCGACGACCCGAAGAAGGCGTACGCGGCGCTGACCGCGCACCTGGAGCGGCACGCGCCGTGGGGCGCTCAGGTGACTGTGACGTTCGAGCACGACGGTGCGCCCTGCGTCATCGACGCCTCCGGGCCGATGTTCGACGCGGCCCGGTCGGCGTTCCGGACGGCCTGGGACGGCACCGACCCGGTCGACATCGGGGTGGGCGGGTCGATCCCGTTCATCGCCACGTTCCAGGAGATGTTCCTGCAGGCCGCGATCCTGGTGACAGGTGTGGAAGACCCGCACGCGCGGGCGCACGGGCCGAACGAGAGCCTGCACCTGGGCGAGTTCGCGCGGGTGTGCCTGGCCGAGGCGCTGCTGCTGGCCCGGGTGGCCGAGGCCGGAAACCGCGCCTGAGGTGTCGAAACCGTAACTTCGGGGCGGATGTCGGAGTTTGCGGTGTGTCGGCGGGCGGGGTGTTATAGCCTTTCGAACATGCGTACGAACGACGAGATGGAGCGGCTCCAGGCCGCCGTCCGTGCTCTGGGGGACGTCGACGTCTCCGCGTGGTCCGAGGACACGCTCAACGAACAGATCGGCGAGCTCTCCGCCGCCCTGGTCACGCTCGACGCGCTGCTCACCCGGGTCGCCGAGGGCGTGCGCGGGCGCGGCCTGCGCATCGAGGAACCGGTCTCGGCCTGACGTCGGCCCGGCACACCCGTGCGGTGTGCCGGGCCGCCGGATCCACCCCGATGTCCCACGCGGCTGGCAGGATGTGGGCGTGCGTTTCGCGGAGCTGGCGGCCACCTCGGCCGCGGTCGGGGCCACCAGCGGCCGACGGTCCAAGGTGGAGCTGCTGGCCGCCGCGCTGCGCGGGCTGGAGCCGGGCGAGATCCCGGCCGGTGCCGGCTACCTCGCCGGTGAGCTGCGCCAGCGTCAGACCGGTGTCGGCTGGGCGAGCCTGCGCGACCTGCCCCCGCCGGCCGCCGAGCCGACGCTCACCGTCGCCGCCGTCGACGCGGCGATCGAGGAGATCTCCCGCGTCGCCGGGGCCGGTTCGCAGGCCCGGCGGCGGGAACTGGTCGGCCGTCTCTTCGCCGCCGCCACCGCCGACGAGCAGCGCCTGCTGACCGGCCTGTTCCGGGGCGAGCTGCGCCAGGGCGCGCAGGCCGGGCTGCTGGCCGACGCGGTGGCGCGGGCCGCCGACGTCCCGGTCACGGCCGTCCGGCGGGCCCTGCTGCTCGCCGGTGACCTGCGGGCGGTGGCGGTCGCGGCGCTCACCGGCGGCGCCGCCGCGCTGGCCGGGTTCGGGCTCCAGGTGGGCCGGCCGCTCGCGCCGATGCTGGCGCAGAGCGCGCCCTCGGTCGACGAGGCGCTCACCGCCACCGGCGTGCCGGCGGTGGTCGACGTGAAGCTCGACGGCATCCGCATCCAGGTGCACCGCTCCGGCCCGGACATCGCGGTCTTCACCCGCAGCCTGGACGAGATCACCGGCCGGCTGCCCCAGGTGGTGGCCGCCGTCCGCGCGCTGCCCGCCCGCGAGCTGGTGCTCGACGGTGAGGCGATCGGGCTGGACGCCGCCGGCCGGCCGCTGCCGTTCCAGGAGACGTCCAGCCGGGCGGCCCGGCGCACCACGCCCAGCACCACCGGGCGGGCACCTGTCGCGCCCGCCGTGCTGGCCGCCGCCGAGCGCACCGGCGAACCGGTGCTCACGCCGTACTTCTTCGACCTGCTGCACCTCGACGGCACCGACCTGATCGACGCGCCCGGACGGGAGCGGTGGGCGGCCCTGGCCGGCGCGGTCGACGCCTCGTTGCTCGTCGACCGGATCGAGGTGGACGACGTGGAGCAGGCGGCCACGGCGTTCGCCGCGGCTGTCGACGCCGGCCAGGAGGGCGTGGTGGTCAAGGACCCGGCCGCGCCCTACGACGCCGGCCGGCGCGGCTCGGCCTGGGTCAAGGTCAAGCCGCGGCACACGCTCGACCTGGTGGTCCTCGCGGTCGAGTGGGGCAGCGGCCGGCGGGAGGGCTGGCTGTCCAACCTGCATCTCGGCGCCCGCGATCCGCGCACCGGCGAGTTCGTCATGCTCGGCAAGACGTTCAAGGGGCTCACCGACGAGCTGCTGCGCTGGCAGACCGAACGGTTCCTGTCGCTCGCCGTGGAGAAGGGCGACTGGGTGGTGCGGGTCCGGCCGGAGCAGGTGGTCGAGATCGCGTTCGACGGGGTGCAGACGAGCAGCCGGTACCCGGGCGGCATGGCGTTGCGCTTCGCGCGCGTGCTGCGCTACCGCGACGACAAGGCCGCCGCCGAGGCGGACACCATCGACGCGGTCCGCGCCATCCACGCCGGCCGGGTCACCGGCTGACGGTTCAGCCGGCCGACAACGACCGGGCGTAGTTGACCTGGTTGTTGAGCTGCTGCACCTGGAACTGGTCGGTCACCGGGATCCGCGCGACGTACTGGTGCCCGCCGCTGTTCACCGTCACCTGCACGGTGCCGTAGTGCCGCGTCTCCTTGACCAGCAGGAAGAGGAGGCTGAACACGGTCAGGCAGAAGAAGCCGAGGATCGCGGCGACGATGGCCCACTGGGCGATCTTCTCCTCCTTCTGCCAGTAGTCGGTCACGTACCAGGAGGCGCCGGCGAGCGGCAGGACACCGGCCGGGGTGCGGATGACAGGCGGCGTCACCATGATCTCGGCGATCTGCACCGCTACCGCCGACTGCGCGGGCGGCACCGGCCCGGCCGGCGGGTACGGCCCGGGCGCGCCCGCCGGCCCGTGGAACGGCGCGACCGCCCCGGCCGGTGGTACGGGCGGCGCGGAGAACTGCGCGGGCGGCGCGGAGAACTGCGCGGGCGGCGCGGAGAACTGCGCGGGCGGTGCGGAGAACTGCGCGGGCGGCGCCGGGTACTGGGCCGGAGGCGCGGAGAACTGCGGCGCGGCCGGGAGCTGCGCGGTGGCCGGCGGCGCGGAGAGCGGCGCCGGTGGGGCCGAGAACGGCGGCGCGGAGTACGGCGGGGCCACCGGCGGGGCGGGGAACTGCGCGGTGGGGGCGGGGGTGACGGGTGCGTCCGGCGCGGCGATCACCGGGAACTGCTCGGTGGGCGGCGCGACCGCAGGCGGCATGGCCGACCAGGGGTCGTACGCGGGTGGCTCGGCGGCCGGGGGCGTCGTGGCGTCAGAGGTCACCGCGACCCCCACGATTGACGATCATCCGCGGACCCTACAACGTCCCCGCCTCCAGGTGTGTCCACCGGGAGGGCACCGTGTTCAGGCGGAGGCGGGGGCGGCCGGCTCGGCGGCGCGGTCCACCGGCTCGCCCGGGGTGTCCAGCCCGGCCCGGCGGCGGGCCTCCCGGCGGGCCACCCAGCCGTAGCCGAACAGGCTCATCACCGCGAAGATCCACCACTGCCACACGTAGCCGAAGTTCTGCCAGTTGTTGGTGTGCCCGATCTGGACCGCCTGGAAGGCCGGGTCGGCGGCCGGCGTCTGGCCGTCGAGCAGCACGTAGCCGCCGGTCACCGGGTAGGGGAGTTGCTCGGCCAGGCGGGGGATGTCGATGCGCCGGGCCTCCAGCTTGCCGTCGCGCCGGCTGACCGCGCCGCCGCCGCTCTCGCTGCCGACCACCCGGCCGGTCACCGTCACCTCGCCGATCGGCGTCGCCGGCACCTGCGGCTGGACTGTCGCGCCGGCACCCGGCACGGGCGGGATCCAGCCCCGGTCGACGAGCACCGCGGTGCCGTCGGCCAGCACCAGCGGGGTGAGCACCTCGAAGCCGACCGTCCGGTCGACGGTCCGGCCGCGGATCAGGACGGTGTTCGCGCTGTCGTACCGGCCGGTGGCGGTGACCCGGCTCCAGGTGAGCTCCTCGGACGGCGCGGGACCGACGTCGCCGCCGCTGGGCGCGGGGAGCGCGTCGCGCAGCGGCGCGGGCGTCATGGTGGCCCCGGCGTCGATGCGCTCGTTGACGGCCGTGCGGCCCCGGTAGCGGTCCAGCTGCCAGTTGCCCAGGAACACCATCACCGTGGCGGCGACGAGCGTGAGCGCGAGGTAGCCGAGCCAGCGCGGGGTCAGCAGGAACCGGTACACGTTGGCCAAGGCTACCCGTATGAGCGGTGCCACTCACCGCTGCCAGGCGGAAACGGCTGTGTGCGCGGCCCTCACGCGCCGGGCCGGACGGGTATGGTCACGCGGGCGGAAACCACCCACATCAGGAGTCGATGATGACCGACGTGCCGCGCGTCGTGCTGAGTGCGCCCTCCTCGGGGCACGGCACCGGCGCCGTCTCCCTCGGCCTGCTCGCGGCGCTCACCGACCGGGGGATCCCGGTGGCCGGGTTCAAGGTCGGGCCGGACCAGGTGGACGCGGCGTATCTGGGGCTCGCCGCCGGGCGCGCCGGGCGCACGCTGGACCCGAGACTGGTCGGTCCGGAGCGGATCGCACCCCTTTTCGCGTACGGCGCGGACGGCGCCGGGTTCGCGCTGGTGCAGGGCACGATGGGCCTCTACGACTCGGTCGGCGGACGACCGGAGAGCGAGTCCACGGCGGCAGTCGCCACCGCGCTGCGCAGCCCGGTGGTGCTCGTGGTGGACGTGGCCGCGATGGGCCAGTCGGTGGCCGCGCTGGTGCACGGCTTCCGGGCGTACGACGACGAGCTGTGGCTGGGCGGCGTGATCCTCAACCGGGTGGCCTCGTCCCGGCACGAGGCGCTGTTGCGTGAGGCGCTCGACGACGTGGGCGTGCCGGTCTACGGGGCGTTGCGCCGGCACGAGCTGCCCCCGGTGCTGCCCGCCCGCCGGTACGGCACCGGTCCCGTGGTGCGTGCCGACGCGGACGCCGGACGCGGCGTACGCCGGCTCGGTGAGGCGGTGGCCGCCACCGTCGACCTCGACCGGCTGCTGGCGCTGGCCCGCTCCGCCCCCGCGCTCACAGTGGAGCCGTGGTCGCCGGAGCCGGCCGACGCCCCGCAGCCGTCGGGGGAGCGGCCGGTGGTGGCGCTCGCCGGCGGACCGGCCGGCGCCTATAGCCACCCGGAGACCGCCGAGCTGCTGCGCGCCGCCGGGGCCGAGGTGGTCACGCTCGACCCGCTGCGCGACGAGGCGCTGCCCGCCGGGGCCCGCGCGCTCGTCGTCGGCGGCGGGCTGCCCGAGACGTACGCGGAGCAGCTCTCCGCCAACCGCCGCCTCTGCATCGCGGTGGCCGAGCTGGCCCGTTCGGGCCGCCCGGTGATCGCCGAGGGGGCCGGCCTGCTCTGGCTGGCCCGGGAGCTGGACGGCCTGCCCATGTGCGGGGTGCTCGACGCGGTCGGCACGGTCCGGGACGGTCTGGTGGTCGGCTACCGCACGGCCACTGCGGTCACCGGCAGCGTGGTGGCCGCGGCCGGCACGATGGTGACCGGGCACAAGCAGCACGCCGCAGTGCTCACGCCGCGCGCCGGTGACCGGCCGGCCTGGCGCTGGGAGGGTGGCAGCCCGGAGGGCTTCGTCCGGCAGGCGGTGCACGCCTCGCAGCTCGTGCCGCACTGGGCCGCGCATCCGGACATCGCGGCCCGGCTGGTTGCCGCCGCGCTGGCGCCGGTGGGGGCACCGGCGTGATCGGGCAGGTGGCGGTACGCCGGTTCCCGGCGCTCACCGTCGCCACCCCGCGCGTCGAGGTGCGGCACCTCGTCGCCGCCGACGCGGAGGCGGTGGCCGAGGTGTTCGCCGACCGGCAGACGCAGCGCTGGCTGCCGCTGGCCGAGGCGTCGGGGCAGATCGACGGGCGGGCGTGGTGCACCGAGCTGGCCCGGCAGCGGCGCGACAGCGGCGACGGCGACCACTGGGCGGTGGTCCGCCGGGAGGACCAGCGGGTGGTCGGCTCGCTCTGGGCCCGCCGTACCGACTGGGGTGCCCGGCTCACCGAGCTGTCGTACGCGATCGCGCCGCACGCCCGGGGCTACGGCCTGGCGGCCGAGGCGGTGGACGCGGTGGCCGTCGCGTTGATCCTGGAGCACGGGTTCCAGCGGGTGGAGCTGCGGGTGGCGGCCGGCAACGTGGCGTCCCGGCGGGTCGCCGAGAAGGCCGGCTTCAGCTACGAGGGCCTGCTGCGCAACGCCGGTATCGTCCGCGGCGCCCGGGTCGACCTGGAGCTGTGGTCCTTCGTGGCCGCCGACCTCCGCTGACCGTTCCCTGCCCCACAACGTCGATCAAGGAGTTCGCGTCGGCGGATCAGCCGATCCGGGACGCAAACTCCTTGATCAACTACCCGGGCGCACCCCCGGGCGGATCAGGGCGGTCAGCCGACTATCTGGTCCGAGGGTGGGGTGAACTGGCGGGTGGGCTGGCCCTTCAGGGAGTCCCGAAGGGTCTGCGCCACCGCGTTCACCGGGATCTGCGACTGCCCGTCACCCACCGCGTTGAACGGATTGTCCGGGTCGGCGATGAAGCTCGCCGCCGCCAGCTCCGGCGTGTAGCCGACGAACCACGCCGACCGGGTGCTGTCGGTCGTACCCGTCTTGCCGGCGACCGGGCGGCCCACGGTGCCCCGCACGCTGTCGGCTGTCGACCAGCCGCCGCAGCCCCCCTTGGCCGGGGTGTCGCCGGTCGGGCAGCGCGCCGCGTCCGTGGCGGCGCGGGCCGCGTCGGCGTTCACCACCTGCCGGCACCGCGGCTTGGCGACCTCCCGCTGGACCCCGCCCGCCGTGGTGTACGTGGCGGGCGTGCCGTCCCGGTTCATGATCGCGTTGACCGGGATGGCCTCGCAGTAGCGCCCGTCGGCGGCGATGGCCGCGTACGCGTTCGCCATCTCCAGCGGGGTGGCGTCGGAGACGCCGAGCGTGAACGCGCCCCACTTCTTCGCCTTCCCCGGTGACGCCTGCTCCCTGTCCACGTCGGTACGCCAGCGCAGCCCCAGTTGCTCGGCCAGGCGCACCCCGGCGTCCGCGCCGATCTTCTCCTCCAGTTGGACGAAGTACGTGTTCACCGACTTGCCGAACCCGGACCACATGGTCTGCCGGCCGGTCATCGCGCCGCTGGCGTTGGACGGGGCCCACCCGTCGTAGACGGCCGACTTGTACGTGTACGGCGAGTCGTACGCGGTGGACAGCGGCATCCCGGCGTTGAGCGCGGCGAGCATCGGGAACATCTTGAACGTCGAACCGGCCTGGTAGCCCGGGAGCGTCCCGCCGCCGAGCAGCGGCGCCACGGTGTTCGGGTAGTTCGCCTTGACCTTCGGGCCGGCCTCCGGGTTCGAGCTGTTCGGGTTCTCGGCCAGGTCCAGCGAGTAGTTCCGGTTCACCGCCATCGCCTTGATCCGCCCGGTGCCGGGTTCGGCGACCACGATGCCGTTGGCGAACGGGCTGCCGGTGTTGTCCTTGGCACCGACGTTCCGCTCCGCCGCCGCCTGGGTCTTCGGATCGACGGCGAGCACGATCCGGTAGCCGCCGCGGCGCAGCTTGTCCATCCGTTCCAGCCGGTTCTCGCCGAACGCGGGCTGGGAGCTCCACCAGTTCTTCAGGTAGTCGCAGTAGAAGCCCCAGCTGCGGTGGCCGCCGTCGATCGCGGCGCAGTCGTTGGGCGGGGTGGTCAGCTTCAGCTTGATCGGCTGGCCCTTGGCCGCGGCGGCGGCATCAGGCGACAGGTAACCGAGGCGGGCCATGTTGTCCAGCACGTAGTTGCGCCGCCCGGTGGCGTCCTTCTGGTCCGAGGTGATCGGGTCGTACTCCGACGGCGACTTCACCAGCCCGGCCAGCGTGGCCGCCTCGACCGGCGTGAGCGTGGCCGGGGTCTTGGAGAAGAAGATCTGCGAGGCGGCGTAGATCCCGTACGCGCGGTGACCGAAGTAGGCCGAGTTGAGGTAGCGCTCCAGGATCTGCTCCTTGCTCAGGTGCTTCTCGATGTCCAGCGCCATGCGCATCTCCTTGACCTTGCGCAGGCTGGTCTGCTGGGTCGCCTCCTGGACCTCCTTGGGCGTGGTCGCGCTGTCCCGCAGCGCCATCCGCACGTACTGCATGGTGATCGTCGAGGCGCCCTGGGAGACGCCGCCGGATCGGGCGTTGGACACGAAGGCGCGCGCCACGCCCTTCGGGTCGACGCCGTGGTGCTGGTAGAAGCGGTTGTCCTCGGCGGCGACGATCGCCTGCTGGATGTTCGGCGACATGTTCTCGATCTTGGTGTACTGCCGGTACTCCTCGTAGAACATCGTCAGCACCGTCTTGCCGTCGGGCGCGTAGACGTACGAGGTCTCGGCCGGCAGCGCGGTCTTGAGGATGCTCGTCTTCTGTTCGATCGCGTGCGCGGTGGCCTTGGCCCCGATGCCGGTGACGGCGACCAGTGGATACAGGGCGGCGGCGACCACGATGCCGGCGATCAGGCCGGCGCGGAGAAGGGGAACGAGACGGCCAGCGGAAGCAAGGGGACGACTGCTCACGGGGTCAAGCTATGACATTTCCGATTCGGAAATGAGAAGAACTCATAAACTGGCGGACCGTGACGCGACCCACGCCGGGATGCGCTGTCCCGGGCGTCGGCTACCCGGCAGGATCGCGGACATGCCCGCAGCACCGACCGGGAGCGCCGCCGCGCTCGACGAGCCCGACCTGGGCCACCACGGGGACGCCGAGGCCACTCCCGGCCTGGTGGACCTGGCGGTGAACGTGCGCCGCGCACCGATGCCGGACTGGCTGGCCGACCCGATCACCGCCGCGCTCGGCGACCTGGCCGCCTATCCGGACCCGGCGCCGGCCCGCGCCGCCGTCGCTCACCGGCACGGGCGACCCCCGGAGGAGGTACTCCTCACCGCCGGCGCCGCCGAGGGTTTCGTCCTGATCGCCCGCGCGCTGTCCGGCATCCGCCACCCCGTGGTGGTGCACCCGCAGTTCACCGAGCCGGAGGCCGCGCTGCGGGCCGCCGGGCACCGGGTGGACCGGGTGCTGCTCGACCCGGCCGACGGCTTCCGCCTGGACCCGGCCCGCGTCCCCGGCGACGCCGACCTGGTCATGATCGGCAACCCCACGAACCCCACCTCGGTGCTGCACCCGGCCGACACGATCGCCGCGCTGGCCCGCCCCGGACGGGTGCTCGTGGTCGACGAGGCGTTCGCCGACACCACAGCCGTGCCCGGCGTCGACGGCGAGCCCGAGTCGCTCGCCGCCCGCCGCGACCTCCCCGGCCTCGTGGTGGTGCGCAGCCTCACCAAGACCTGGGGCCTGGCCGGGCTGCGGATCGGCTACCTGCTCGGCGACGCCGCGCTGCTGACCCGGTTCGCCGCCGCCCAGCCGCTCTGGGCGGTCTCCACCCCGGCGCTCGCCGCCGCCACCGCCTGCGCCGCGCCGGCCGCCGTCGTTGCCGAACGCGCCATCGCCGCCGAACTCGCCGCCGACCGCGACCACCTGGTGGCCCGTCTGTCCGGCCTGCCGGGGGTACGCGTGGCGGGCCGCCCGGCCGCCGCCTTCGTCCTGATCCACGTGGCCGGCGCCGCCGACGTACGCGAGCGGCTGCGCGCGCACGGCTGGGCGGTACGCCGGGGCGACACGTTCCCCGGGCTCGGCCCGGACTGGCTCCGGATCGCCGTACGCGACCGGGGCACCACCGACGCGTTCGTCGAGACACTGGCACGGATCCTGGAGGCATGATGCTGGAGTCCACAGTCGCGGCGATCCGGCCGCTGGACGAGGCGGCCATGGCGGCGGCCCGCGAGTTGCAGGGGCGGCTGACCAAGCCCGCCGGCTCGCTCGGCGCCCTGGAGCCGCTCTCGGTACGCCTCGCCGGGCTGGCCGGCGCCTGCCCACCGCCGCTGCCCGAACCGGCCGCGGTGGCGATCTTCGCCGGTGACCACGGCGTGCACGCCCAGGGCGTGACCCCGTGGCCGCAGGAGGTCACCGCCCAGATGATCGCCAACTTCCTGGCCGGCGGCGCGGTGGTGAACGCGTTCGCCCGCCAGGCCGGCGCCTCGGTCACAGTGGTGGACGTCGGCGTGGCCACCCCGATCCCCGGTGCCGACGAGCCCGGCGACCCGGCCGGGCCGCGCCTGGTGGCCGCCAACGTACGGCCCGGCACCCGCGACATGACCGTCACCGCCGCGCTGACCCGGGACGAGGCCCGCGCGGCTGTCGAGACCGGCATCCGGGTCGCCGGCGACCTGATCGACGCCGGGGCGGGCATCCTGCTCACCGGCGACATGGGCATCGGCAACACCACCCCGTCCGCCACGCTCATCGCCGCGTTCTCCGGCGTGGACGCGGAGGCGGCCACCGGCCGGGGCACCGGAGTCGACGACGAGACGTACGCCCGCAAGGTGGCCGTGGTCCGGGCCGCGCTGGCCCGGCACGAGCCCGGCCCGGCCGACCCGCTGGGCGTGCTGGCGACCGTCGGCGGGCTGGAGCACGCCGCGCTGACCGGCCTGATCCTCGGCGCCGCCGCGCGCCGGATACCGGTGCTGCTCGACGGCGTGATCGCGGTGAGCGCCGCGCTCGCCGCCGCCGCGTTCGCGCCGGACGCCGTGGGCGCGATGGTCGCCGGGCACCGCAGCGCCGAGCCGGGCGCCACGGCGGCGCTGCGGCACCTCGGGCTCGACCCGCTCATCGACCTGGGCCTGCGGCTCGGCGAGGGCACCGGAGCGCTGCTCGCCCTGCCGGTGGTCACCGGCGCGGTCCGGGTGCTGCACGAGGTGGCGACGTTCGACTCCGCCGGGGTGGCGGAGAAGTGACCGAGCCGGCCGGGCCGACGCCGCCCAGCCCGTACCCCCTGGGGTTGCGGCTGGACGGGCGGCGCGTGGTGGTCGTGGGCGGTGGAGCGGTCGCCACCCGGCGGGTGCCCGCCCTGCTCGACGCCGGCGCGGACGTGCTGCTGGTGTCGCCCGAGCTGACCCCGGCGCTGCGCGCGCACGTCGACGCCGGGCGGCTGCGCTGGGAGCCGCGCCGGTTCGCTCCCGGCGACCTGGACGGCGCGTGGCTGGTCCAGGTGGCTGTGGACGACCGGGCCGCCGCCGCTGCCGTCAGCGCCGCAGCGGCCGAGCGGCGGATCTTCTGCGTCCGCGCCGACGACCGGACGGCGGCGAGCGCGTGGACCCCGGCGGTGACCCGGCACGGCCCGGTCACAGTGGCGGTCCTCGGCGGCGGCGACCCCCGCCGCGCCATGGGCGTCCGAGACGCCATCCGCGCCCTGCTCGGAAGGAAGGGCCCCCTGTTAACGCCTGCGGTAGAGGAAGGGCCCCCGCTTAACACCGGCGGACGCGTCGCGCTTATCGGATCCGGGCCGGGCGACCCGGAGCTGATCACCGTGAAGGGGTGGCGACTGCTCACCGAGGCCGAGGTGGTCGTCGCCGACCGGCTCGTGCCCGGCCTGCTCCTGGACGAGTTGCGCCCGGACGTCGAGCTGGTCGACGCCTCCAAGATCCCGTACGGGCCGTTCCGCGCGCAGGAGGAGATCAACCGGATCCTGGTGGACCGGGCGCGGGCCGGCAAGGTGGTGGTACGGCTCAAGGGCGGCGACCCGTACGTCTTCGGCCGTGGCGGCGAGGAACTGCTGGCCTGCGCCGAGGCGGGCGTACCGGTGACTGTGGTGCCCGGCGTGACGAGCGCGATCGCGGTGCCGGAGGTGGCCGGCGTGCCGGTGACCCACCGGGGCGTGGCGCACGAGTTCACGGTGGTGTCCGGGCACCTCGCGCCCGACGCGCCCGCGTCGCTGGTGCGCTGGGACGCCCTGGCCGGGCTGCGGGGCACGCTGGTGATCCTGATGGGCCTGAAGAACCTCGCCGCGATCGGCGCCACCCTGATCGCGCACGGCAAGCCGGCTGACACACCCGCCGCGGTGATCCAGGAGGGCACCACGGCCGCCCAGCGGACGCTGCGCTCCACGCTGGGCACGGTCGCCGCCGACGTCGAGGCCGCCGCGCTGCGCCCACCCGCGATCGTGGTGGTAGGCGACGTGGTCCACGCCCTGACCCCGCCCGCCGCCCCCGGATAGAGCCGACTTGCACTTGGTGCCCGCTCGGTGCCCGTTATAGACCTTTCGCCGGGGCAGCAAGTGCAAGATCGCCGGGCCGGGGCCGGGGCTGGCCGGGGACGGCGGCGGGGACCGGGAGGTCGCCCGCCGCCGTCGCGGCGCTTCGGTCAGGTCACTGCTTGAGCATGTTGTCCAGCAGCAGGGCGCAGCGGATCAGGCCGAGGTGGCTGTACGCCTGCGGGTGGTTGCCCAGCCCGCGCTCGGCCAGCGGGTCGTACTGCTCCGGCAGCAGCCCGGTCGGGCCGGCCGTGTCGACCATCTGGGTGAACAGCTCCTCGGCATCGCTGCGGCGGCCGGTGCGCAGGTACGCCTCGATCAGCCACGACGTGCAGATGTGGAAGCCGCCCTCCCGGCCGGGCAGGCCGTCGTCCCAGTGGTACCGGTAGACGACCGGACCGCTGCGCAGCTCCGCCTCGATCTTGAGGACGGTGGACAGGAAGCGCGGGTCGTCGCCGGCGAGCAGCCCGGAGATGCCGATCCACAGCGACGAGGCGTCCATCTCCTCGTACCCGTAGGCGACGCTGTACGCCTCGGCCTCCGGGTGCCAGCCGTGCTCCAGCACGTTCGCGGCGATCCGGTCGCGCAGTTCGACCCACTCGGGCCGGTCCTCGCCGCCGTGCCGGCGTACGACGTGCAGCGCCCGGTCCACCGTCATCCAGAGCATGACCTTGGAGAAGACGTGGTGCCGCGGGGGGAGGCGGGCCTCCCAGATGCCGTGGTCGGGCTCGTGCCAGCGGCGGCGTACCGCCTCGACCATGTTCTCCAGCACCCGCCACTCGTCGTCGCGGATCGAGCCCCGGGCGTCGGCCACGGCTGCGATCAGGTCCGCTACCGGGCCGAAGACGTCGAGCTGGAGCTGGTGGTTGGCGAGGTTGCCGACCCGTACCGGCCGGGAGCCGGCGTAGCCGGGCAGCGTGTCGATGACCGCCTCGGCGCCCAGTTCGAAGCCGTCCACCGTGTAGAGCGGGTGCAGCCGCTCCGGGTGGCCGCCGGTGCGCTCGACCACGCCGTCGATCCAGCGCAGCAGCCCCTCGGCCTCCTCGGTGGAGCCGAGGTCGACGAGCGCGCGGGCGGTCATCGCGGCGTCCCGCAGCCAGCAGTAGCGGTAGTCCCAGTTGCGGACACCGCCCAGCTCCTCGGGGAGCGACGTGGTGGCCGCGGCGAGGATCGAGCCGGTCGGCTCGTGGCAGAGGCCGCGCAGCGTCAGCGCGCTGCGGGCGACCAGGTCCCGGGCGGTGGCGGGCAGCCGCAGCGAGGCCACCCAGTCCTTCCAGGGCTGCTCGGCGGCGGCCTGCCGCTCGTGCACCGGCAGCCGGTGCGGCTCCAGGCTCTGCGTGCCGAAGCGCAGCTCCAGCACCACCTGGCCGCCGGTCGCCGACAGGTCGACCACCGCCTTCGCGGTCTCGTACCCGGCGTCGTTCGTGACCTCCCACTCGACGCCGGGGGAGTGCAGCGCGACCGGCTCGTTGGAGCCGAGCACCAGCAGGCCGTCGTCGAGCGGCTGGAGCTGCACCGCCACCTGACCGAACTCGGGGCGCGGCGCGAACTCGACCCGGGCCCGCCCGGTGCCGCTGAGCACCCGGACCAGTGTCGAGTCGCCGCTGACCACGGCCGGGTCGTCCGGCGTGGTCTCCCGTACCGGAAGGTCGAGCCAGTCGGTCACGGTCAGGCCGGACCAGCGGGTCTCGACCGTCATCGTGTTGCTGCGGTAGCGCTGGCCCAGCGGGATGCCGCCGCGCTCCGGGCCGACTGTGAAATGCCCGGCCGGGCTGCCGCCGACCAGGTCGGCGAAGATCGCCGCCGAGTCCGGCTTCGGGTGGCACAGCCAGGTGATCTTGGCTTCCGGCGTGACGAGCGCGACGGTACGGCCGTTGGCGAGCATCGAGTGCCGCTCGATCGGCACCGCCCGCTCGCCGAACAGCCAGTGCCGCCGCGTCTCCAGCAGCAGCCCCAGCGCGCGGGCCGCCTCGATCGGCTCAGCCACCCGGTAGTCGGCCCGGGTCTCCCCGGGACCGATCTTGATGCCGACGTCCGGGCCGGCCAGGTTGCCGAACGCGTTCTCGTCGGTGACGTCGTCGCCGATGAACAGGACCGCGCTCGCGGCGAGCTGGGTACGGAGCTGGTCGACGGCGGTGCCCTTGTTGGTCACCACCACCGACAGCTCGATGACCTCCTTGCCCTGGGTGACTGTGACGCCCTCCCAGGTCGCGGGGCCGTTGCGGACCGCCTCGACGGCCCGGGCGGCGACGTGCGGGTCGACACCGCGGGTGTGCACGGCGACGCTGGCCGGCTTGCGTTCCAGGCGGACGCCCGGGTGCTCGGCGGCGATCTCGCGCAGCGCCTCGCGGAGCCGGTGCCGGACCGCGATCAGCTCGGGGGTGAGCCGCTCGACGAAGCCGATGTCGAACTCCGAGCCGTGGCTGCCGACGAGGTGCACCTCGCTGGGCAGCCGGGAGAGCGTGGCCAGGTCGCGCAGCGCGCGGCCGGAGACCACGGCGACGCTCGTCTGCGGCAGCGCGGCGAGCGCGCGTACGGCCGCCACCGACTCGGGCAGCGGCACCGCCTTGCTGGGGTCCTCGACGATCGGCGCCAGCGTGCCGTCGTAGTCGCAGGCGACCAGGAGTTGCGGAACCCGGGCGATACGGCCGATGGCGGCACGCAGTTCGGGATCCAGCACGCCGCCGTGGGCGGCGGCGGGGGCGGGCGAGGTCACGCAACCTCCGTATCGGGGACGCCGAGCTCGCTGAGGAACGACTTGGCCCAGTGGCCCACGTCGTGGCTGCGCAGATGGCGTTGCATGACGCGCATCCGGCGGCGGGCTTCGGGCTTTTCGACATGCACGGCCCGCAGCAACGCGTCCTTCACCGCGTCCGGGTCGTGCGGATTACACAGGAACGCCTGGCGCAGCTCTGTCGCGGCGCCGGCGAACTCACTGAGCACGAGCGCGCCGCCCTGGTCGGCGCGCGATGCGACGTACTCCTTGGCCACCAGATTCATTCCGTCTCGCAGCGGGGTCACCATCATCACGTCGGCCGCGACGTACATCGCGGCCAGTTCGGAGCGACTGTACGACTGATGCAGATAATGCACGGCAGGCACGCCGACCCGGCCGAATTCACCATTGATCCGGCCAACCTCGCGTTCCACCTTCACCCGAAGTGCCTGGTAGTGCTCCACGCGCTCGCGGCTGGGCGTGGCGACCTGCACCATAACCGCGTCCGGAACTGTCAACTTTCCGTCAGCGAGGAGTTCGCGGAAGGCCTTCAGCCGGAGTTCGATGCCCTTGGTGTAGTCGAGCCGGTCGACGCCCAGGATGATCGTCTTCGGGTTGCCCAGCTCCTCGCGGATCTGCTTGGCCCGGGCCTGGATCGCCGGGTCCTCGGCCAGCCGCTCCATCTCCTTGGTGTCGATGGAGATGGGGAACGCGCCGGCCTTCACCTGCCGGCCGTCGACCTGGATCATCTGGCCCTCGTAGCGCAGGCCGAGCAGGTGCCGGGCCAGCCGGACGAAGTTCTGCGCCGCCAGCCGCTGCTGGAAGCCGACCAGGTCCGCGCCGAGCAGTCCACGGAGGATCTCGGTGCGGAACGGCATCTGCATGAACAGCTCGATCGGCGGGAACGGGATGTGCAGGAAGAAGCCGATCCGCAGGTCCGGCCGCAGCTCGCGGAGCATCGCCGGCACGAGCTGGAGCTGGTAGTCCTGGACCCAGACCGTCGCGCCCTCGGCGGCCACGTCCGCCGCGGCCTCCGCGAACCGGGCGTTCACCAGCCGGTACGCCTCGCGCCAGCGCCGCTTGTAGGCGGGCGTCTCCACCGCGTCGTGGTAGAGCGGCCAGATCGTCGCGTTCGACTGGCCCTCGTAGTAGCGCTCCAGTTCCTCGGCGCTCAGCGGCACCGGGTGCAGCCGGATGCCCTCCAGGTCGAACGGCTCGGGCGCGGCGCCGGTGCCGCCGGCCCACCCCACCCAGGTGCCCTGGTGCTCGGCCAGCACCGGGTGCAGCGCGGTCACCAGCCCGCCGGGGCTGCGCCGCCACTGCCGCCCCTCGGGTGTGCTCACCTCGTCGACCGGTAGGCGGTTGGCCACTACGACAAAGGAGCTACGGACGGTCACGATCGGCCACCTCCGGGTACTGACGGGTCCACCGCGATGAGCGTACTGAGCGTAGCTGCGGCGTCTGATCCCCCGTGCCGGAGTCACCTACCCGTCCCAGAACCGCCGAACCCTTTACGTGATCTTGTCGACACCCCGGGTCCGGAGGTCGATGCTCGGCCACTCCTTCGGCAGCACCTGACCGAGCAGTTCCCGCCGGTCGCTCATGATCGGTGTGGTGGCCCGTGCGGCCTCCAGCGCCGCCTGGGCGAGGTCCATGCTCAGGAGCGTGCGCGACCAGCCGCCGAGGAACATGCACATGTCGTGCGCCACGGCGGCGGGTGTGCTCTCCCGCCATCCGCTGCCGCACGCTCTCGGTGACGATGAGTAGTACCGGGGTCGGCAACGCGGCTCGCCGCCGTACCCCTGGGGTGGGGTGATGTGGGCGTGGCGGTCCGTACCTGTCAGGATTGACGGCGGCGTGCGCGCGGCCGGCTCCCGGCCGGCGGCGGCAGGCGGAGATCGACGCCCGCGCCCCGCACCCGACAAGCCCGCGATCGCAACCGACGGAGGTAGCCCGCACCGTGGCCCAGTTCATCTACGTCCTGGACAAGGCGCGCAAGGCGCACGGCGACAAGGTCGTGCTCGACAACGTGACGCTGAACTTCCTGCCGGGTGTCAAGATCGGGGTGGTCGGTCCGAACGGCGCCGGTAAGTCCAGCCTCCTCAAGATCATGGCAGGGCTCGACCGGCCGAGCAACGGCGAGGCCCGGCTCATGCCCGGCTACTCCGTCGGCATGCTCGCGCAGGAGCCGCCGCTCAACGAGGAGAAGACGGTCCTCGGCAACGTCGAGGAGGCGGTCGCCGAGACCAAGGCCAAGCTGGAGCGGTTCAACAAGATCGCCGAGCAGATGGCCACCGACTACTCCGACGAGCTGATGGAGGAGATGGGCAAGCTCCAGGAGGATCTGGACGCCACCGACGCGTGGGACATCGACTCCAAGCTCGAACTGGCCATGGACGCGCTGCGCTGCCCGCCGCCGGACGCCGACGTCACCACGCTCTCCGGTGGTGAGCGCCGCCGGGTGGCGCTGTGCAAGCTGCTGCTGGAGGCGCCGGACCTGCTGCTGCTCGACGAGCCCACCAACCACCTGGACGCGGAGAGCGTGCAGTGGCTGGAGCAGCACCTGGCCAAGTACGCGGGCACCGTCCTGGCGATCACCCACGACCGGTACTTCCTGGACAACGTGGCCAACTGGATCCTGGAGCTGGACCGCGGCCGGGCCTACCCGTACGAGGGCAACTACTCCACCTACCTGGAGAAGAAGGCCGCCCGGCTCTCCGTCGAGGGACGCCGCGACGCCAAGATGAAGAAGCGCCTCTCCGAGGAACTGGAGTGGGTCCGCTCGAACGCCAAGGCGCGGCAGACCAAGTCCAAGGCCCGCCTCGACCGGTACGACGAGATGGCCGCCGAGGCGGAGAAGACCCGGAAGCTGGACTTCGAGGAGATCCAGATCCCGCCGGGCCCGCGTCTGGGCAACACGGTCATCGAGGCGCAGAACCTCACCAAGGCGTTCGGTGACCGGGTGCTGATCGACGACCTGTCGTTCTCGCTGCCCCGCAACGGCATCGTCGGCATCATCGGCCCGAACGGCGTCGGCAAGACCACGCTGTTCAAGACCATCGTCGGTCTGGAACAGCCGACCAGCGGCTCGGTCCGGGTCGGCGAGACGGTCTCGCTGTCGTACGTCGACCAGAACCGGCAGGGCCTCGACGGCGACAAGACCGTCTGGGAGGTCGTCTCCGACGGGCTGGACCACCTCATGGTGGGCAAGGTCGAGATGCCGTCCCGGGCGTACATCGCCGCGTTCGGCTTCAAGGGGCCGGACCAGCAGAAGCCGACGAAGGTGCTCTCCGGCGGCGAGCGCAACCGGCTCAACCTGGCGCTGACGCTCAAGATCGGCGGCAACGTGATCCTGCTCGACGAGCCGACGAACGACCTGGACGTGGAGACGCTGTCCAGCCTGGAGAACGCGCTGCTGGAGTTCCCCGGCTGCGCCGTGGTCATCTCCCACGACCGGATGTTCCTGGACCGGGTCGCCACGCACATCCTGGCCTGGGAGGGAGACGACCAGAACCCGGCCAAGTGGTTCTGGTTCGAGGGCAACTTCGAGGCGTACGAGAAGAACAAGGTCGACCGGCTCGGCGCCGAGGCGGCCCGTCCGCACCGGGTGACCTACCGCAAGCTCACCCGTGACTGACCGCTTCGTCTACCACTGCGCGCTGCGCTGGTCCGACCTGGACGCGTACGGCCACGTCAACAACGCCCGCTTCCTCACGCTCTACGAGGAGGCCCGGGTGGCGATGATGTTCGCCGGCGGCCGGGCGTGGGGAGTGGGCTCGTTCGCCGACGGCGTGGTCATCCGCCGGCACGAGGTCGACTACCTGCGCCCGGTCGACTACGCGCTCGGCCGGGCCAGCGCGGAGGCCGCCCCGACGGTGCGGATCGAGCTGTGGGTGGACCAGATCAGGGCCGCCTCCTTCTCGGTCGCGTACGAGCTGTACGACGGCGACACGCTGGCCGGCACCGCCCGGTCGCTGCTGGTGCCGTTCGACCTGACGGCGCAGCGCCCGCGCCGGATCTCGCCGGAGGAGCGGGCGTTCCTGCTCCGCTACGCGCCGGGGCTGAGCGGATGACCGGGCACGGGTTGACCGGGGCGGCCGACGCCGGGGCCTTCCTGGCCCGGCTGGTCCGGTTCGACCCGGCCACAGTGGTCCGGCTGCGGCCGGTGCCGGGCGCGGGCCGTACCGCCCTCTGGGCGCGTCTGCCGTGGGGGGTGCTCGTGGTCCGAACCGTGCCCGGCACCGCTCCCGGGGACGTCACGGTCGCCGCGGGGGAGCTGCTGGCCGAACTCTCCGCCGGAGGCGCCGCGCTTCCGGTACGCCGGGACGACGGCTGGCGGTGGCAGCTCCCACCGGCCGCGAGCCGGGCGGTGGAGGCGCTGCCCGGCGCCGAGCTGCGCCGGATCGCGGAGGCGGCGGCCGGGACGCTGCGCGAGGCGGCCACGCACGGCGTGGCGGGCCGCGCGGTCGGGCAACGGGTGCTGCGGGACGCGCTGCTGGACCACGTCGCCGTTGTGGTGACCCCGGACGAGGCGCCGCGCACACCCGTGGAGGTGTCGCAGCGGCTGGTGCAGGCCTTAGTCCGGATGGGTTTCCTCGGCGACGGCGCGGACGACGTTCAGGTGCGGACGGCAGGTCGATGGGTCGGACTCGTCGGACCGTTCGGGGCGGCCTGGTCGCGGACCGTCGCCGATCTTGCACTCAGGCCGACGGTAGGTCATCCGAACGGATGACCCCGTGTCGTCCTTCCGGTTTGGGGCGGTCGTTGGGGGGATGCCTCACGCCGTCTGTCCGGGTACCGTCCATCCTCGGATCCAACACACCGTAGGCGTCCGGATCCGCTGGGGAGTGAGGTGCGCGAGCGATGTCGTGGTGGTCATGGCGCCCTGGTCCCGCCGCTGGCGAGGAGCCGGAGACTCGAAGCGGGACCACAGTGGATGACACCATCCGGGTCGGCCCACCGGCCCCTCGCCAGCCGGGGGACGACGTGGCGCCACCTGAGCGGCCGGTCCTCGCGGACATGCCGGCCACCGTCGCGCCGGTCACCCTGAGCCGGGTCTGCGACGCGCTCGACCTGCTCGACGTCCGCTATCTGGCCGACGGCGACGGCAACCTGCTGGCCATGTGGGAGCGGCACGCCGTGCTCGTCGCGCTGGAGGGGCCGGAGGACGAGATCCTGGTGATGCGGGCCCGCCCGCACGCGACGGTCCCGCCGGACTGGGCCGACCGGGCCTACCGCGTCGTGAACGAGTGGAACCACACCCGGCGCTTCTGCAAGGCGTACATCGGTGACCCGACCGAGCGCGGTCAGCTCCCGATCTACGCCGAGTTGCAGGTGCCGCTCGGCGCCGGCGCCCACGACGCGCTGCTCGTCGAGATGCTCGACTGCGGTGCCGCGGTCGCCGTCACGTTCGTCGACTGGCTGCACGACGAGGGCGCCCTGCTCTGAGCCGGGCTCAGCCCGCGGCCGGATCCTCCATCACGTTCACCATGAAGTAGGCGGCCCGCTCCAGGTAGTCCCAGAGCGCGGCGGCGAGCTGCGGCGGCAGGTCGAGCGTGTCCACCGCCCGGCGCATGTGGCGCAGCCAGGCGTCCCGCTCGGCCGCGCCGATCCGGAACGGGGCGTGCCGCATCCGCAGCCGCGGGTGGCCGCGCTGCTCGGAGTAGGTGTGCGGGCCACCCCAGTACTGGATGAGGAACAGGGTCAGCCGGTCCGCCGCCGGGCCCAGGTCCTCCTCCGGGTACATCGGCCGCAGCAGCGGGTCGTCGGCGACACCGGCGTAGAACTCGTCCACCAGCTTGCGGAAGGCCGGTTCACCGCCGATCGCCTCGAAGAGGGTCATCGACTCGCCTGGGGAAGTCACGCTTCCATCCTGCCAGGTGCGACCCGGCACCCGCGCCCGCCCGCCGGGCGGCGCGGATCACGTCACCGCGTGCCGGTGCCGGCCGGGCTCGCGGTTCCGGTCACCCGGCGTGGGGCCACGCGAGTGCGCGTGTGCGGGCCCGGCGGCAGCCGAGGACTCGGCGCGGGCGGCCTCGATGGCCTCGTGGATCACCTGCGGCCGGGGCCAGGCGAGCGCCGCCACCGCCATGATCAGCACCCCCGCGGCGCTCCACACGCCGACCACCGACGGCACCGAGAAGCGCTCGGCGAGCGCGCCCGTGGCCAGCACCGCGGCGCCCTGGATGATCTGTGTGCCGCTGGCCATGACGCCGAACGCCCGGGCCCGGAAGCCGTCCGGCAGCGCCTGCACGAACAGGCCGTTGGCGACCGGGACGAGCCCGGCGACGGCGAAGCCGCACCCGGCGGCCATCAGCGCCACCACAGTCGGCGGCGGGTTGAACAGAGCGGGTACGAGCGTCGCCGGTGCGATGATCATCAATGGTCGGATCAGCGTCAGCCGCCGGTCCGGGCCGACGAGCCGGCTGATGGTCAGCCCGCCGAGGATGTAACCGACCGGGACGGCGGCCATGATCAGCCCTTGGGCGGTGCCGGCGTCCATCCGGTCGTCGGTCCGGTCGGCGGCCCAGCCCGCCGCCAGTCCCTCGGGGACGATCGAGAAGAGCATCGCGCTGAACACCAGCACCGCGATGGCGCGCAGCACCGGCCGCTCGAAGACGATCTGGAAGCCCTGGACGGTCTCCCGCAGCAGGTGGCTGCGGTGCACCTCGGTCATCGCCGGTGGCCGCTCGCGGACGCCGAAGCGGACCAGCGCGGCCGACACGGCGAAGGTCACCGCGTTGACGAGCAGCGCGGTGTTCGGGTTGAGCGCCGCCACTGTGGCGCCGATCAGGTAGCCGACGACCTGGGCGGCCTGGCCGGCGCTGGTGAACGCGGACAGGCCCACGACCAGCCGGTCCCCGGTCAGGATGTGCGGCATGAGCGCCGACCGCGCCGCCTGGCTCGGCGGGTTCGCGAGCGTGGCCAGGAAGATCAGCGCGAAGACCGACCAGGTCGGCATCCAGGGCATCGCGACCAGCGCCATCAGCGCCATCCGGAGGAGGTCGCAGACCACCATGACGCGCCGGTAGTGGTGCCGCTCGGCGAGCGCGGAGAGCAGGGGGCCGCCGACCAGCCAGGGAAGGTAGCTGGCGGCGAACGCGGCGGCGGAGAGCGCGACCGAATCGGTCTCGCGCAGCACGAGCACTGTGACCGCGGCGCGGGCCAGGTAGTCACCCACCCAGGAGAGGGTGTTGGCGGCGAAGATGGCGCGGAACTCCGACTGACCGAAGACGTCCCGAAAGGTGGCCGGGGCCTCCCGGGCGGGTCGCGCGTCGGACACCGTCGCCTCCATCGTTCCTGGTCGACCACTTGTGATGGCCCGACCGGGAACCGTCGTCAGATCGATCGATCAGCGAGGACACGAGCACGCCCCCCGGTGGAGCGTGTGCACCGGATTCTGCCCGATCGTCTGACAACTGGCTAGGGCGAACGGATTGATCGTCGCATCTCCGACTGAACGAACGGACGATACCCGAGGGGCCGCGCGGTGCGGAACCCCGGAAATCGTCCGGCTCGTCCTGCGGCTCAGGTGGGTCCGCCGGTGCCCGTACCCTCGGCGGCGGGCGGTGCCGGCGGCTGGACCGGCAGGCCCGGGAACAGCCGTGCGGCCGCGATCTGCGCGACGATCCCGGAGTTCTCCAGCGCCTCCGCGAGGCGTCGGCGCAGCTCACGGCCGACCGCGAACTGCCCGTCCGCGGTGGTCTTGACGACGGTACGGATCACCGCGCCGTCGACTGTCATCTGCTCGACGCCCAGGACCTCCGGCTGCTCCACGATGCTCGGCGCCAGCTCCGGGTCCAGCGCCACCGACGCCGCCGCGGTACGCAGCACGGCGGTGGCCTCCTCGGTGCCGGCGAACCCGATCGGCAGGTCGACCACTACCAGCGCCCAGCCCTGGCTCTTGTTCCCGACGCGGACGATCTCGCCGTTGCGGATGTACCAGAGCACGCCGCGGCCGTCCCGGACCGTGGTGACCCGCAGCCCCACCGCCTCGACCACGCCGGTGGCCTCGCCCAGGTCGACTGTGTCGCCGACGCCGTACTGGTCCTCTATCAACATGAACAGGCCGGCGATCAGGTCCTTCACCAGGCTCTGCGCGCCGAAACCGAGCGCCACGCCGGCGATGCCCGCGCTGGCCAGCAGCGGGGCCAGGTCGAAGCTGAACTCCTTGAGCACCATCAGCAGCGCGATGCCGAAGACGAACGCGGTGACCATGCTGCGCAGCACCGACCCGATCGCCTCGGCCCGCTGCCGCCGCCGCTCCGGCACGAACTGGTCCGGATCGGCCGCGGCGCTGGGGATCCGCTCGCGCAGCGGACGGAGCATGGTCGGTACCGCGCCGTCGGTGGTGGTCCGCACCAGCCGGTTGATGGTCCGGTGCAGTGCCCACCGGGCGGCCACCGCGATCAGCAGGATCAACGCGACCCGTAGCGGCTTCAGCAGGATCCAGTAGCTGCTCTCGGCGAACCAGGCGGAACCGGTGAGCCGGTACAGGAACTCGCAGGAACTGCTGCCCTGGCAGTCCGGGCGCCGGTCGGAGAAGGCCGACAGCAGGGCGGAGATCAGGTCGGAGACGTTCACCCTGCCTTCGTACCGCACCGGCGACCGGCGGCGGACACCGCCACCTCGGCGAAGTGTCGCTACCGGAGGGGGTAGCCCGGATTAGTACGTGCAATCCGGGGCGCGATCAGGGACTATTGGCGCAACGGACGTCGGTGATCCGGCCGGCGTCGGAGCCGTTCCGCGCTGTCCGCGGGGCGGTTCCGGCGCAGACGAGGCGGGAGCGACTGGACCGGGAGGGTGAGCGCGATGCCTGACATACGACCCACTGCGGGCTCCGGTGCACTCGTTCTCAACGCCACCTACGAGCCCCTGTGCGTCGTGTCGGTGCGTCGTGCCGCGATCCTCGTCCTCAGCGCCAAGGCGATCTGCGTCGCCGACGGCGAGGGCATCCTGCACAGCGCGCGCAACGCGTTACCGGTGCCCTCGGTGGTGCGCCTGACCCGCTACGTCCGGGTGCCGTACCGCACCCACGTCGGGTTGTCCCGGCGGGCCGTGTTCGCCCGCGACGGGTGGCGGTGCGCGTACTGCCGGGGGCCGGCCGAGACCATCGACCACGTCTTCCCGCGTAGCCGGGGCGGCCGGCACGCCTGGGAGAACGTGGTCGCCGCGTGCGCGCGGTGCAACCACACCAAAGGCGACAAGACGCCGGCCGAGCTGGGCTGGCGGCTGCACCACCTGCCGGCCGCGCCCAAAGGAGCCGCCTGGCGGGTGCTCGGGCACCGCGCCCCCGACCCGCGCTGGGCGGACTGGCTCGACCTGCGCGAGCCGGAGCCCGAGGCGGCCTGACCGGCCCGCTCAGCGCGCCTTGACCAGCGAGGCGTAGACGACCAGGTTGTCCGCGTACCCGGTCTCGCCGCCCACCCAGCGCCCGCCGCACGTGATCAGCCGCAGGTTGGGCCGGCTGAAGTCGCCGTAGACGTCCTCCACCGGCAGCTTCTCCTTGCCGTACCGCTCGATCGACGTCACCTCGAACACCGCCACCGACCGGTCCTCGCGGGTCACCTCGATCCGGTCGCCGTCGTCCAGTTCCTTCAGCCCGTGGAAGACGGCCGGACCGGTCGTGGTGTCGACGTGCCCGACGAGCACCGCCGGGCCGTACTGACCGGGGGTGGGGCCCTGGTCGTACCAGCCGACCTCGCCGGCCCGCTCCACGTCCGGCACCGCGATGCTGCCGTCCGGCGCGATGCCGACCCGGTGCACCGGCGCGCGCAGGTTCAGCTTGCCGATGCTCAGGTCAGTCGGCGGGCTGGCCGGCAGCACCGGGAACTTCTTCGGCGGCGGGCGCAGGCCGGCGACGATCCGGTCCGGCAGCACGCTGACGCCGGTCACCCGTTCCACGCCGAGCATGGCCACGATCAGCGCCATCACGCTCGCCACCACGAGCACCGGGACACCCGGGCCGCGGCTCGGGGCGTACCGGCGGGTGGTGGTCCTGCCGGCGCGGGCCTTGACCGGCCGGGACTGCGGGTCGGCGGTGGCGACGCTGGCCGAGAACGCGTGCCCGGCGACGTGGGCGAACCGGCGCGCGGCCCGGGACGTCAGCCGCAGCGCGGCCCGGAGCCGGCCGGCGCGCTCCGGCGACCGGCGGCCGGGACGGGCGGCGGCGTGGCGGGTGCGGTCCGCCGCCGGGCCGGTACGGTCCCGGCGGCGCGATGAGCGGGCCATTGCGGCACCTCTCGTCAGACGCGGCCGCCGGGCTTGCGGCGGGCGCTCACACCGGCCACCACCGCCACCGCGACCAGGCCGCCGACGAGCAGCAGCGAGCCGGTGCCCCGGCTGCCCGCGGTGCCACCGCCGCCGGTCGCCGGGCCCTTGCTCGGCTGCGCCATGTTGAGCACGGTGAGCATGGTCGAGGCGGTGTTGCCGTTGGAGCAGTCCAGGTTCACCGGGTAGTCGCCCGGCGCCTTGTTGCCCGGCACGGTGACCGAGCCGGTGAGGAAGCCGTTGTCCGGCCGCAGCGTCACCCGCCCGAAGGCGTCCGAGGTGACCTGAGCCTGGCGGTTGTTGCTGTTGTCGCAGCCGGCCCGCAGACTGACCCGGGAACCGGCCTGGACGCTGTTCGGCGTCACCTCGATGAACACGCTCTCCCCGGCCCGGGCCGGCGGCGCGGTGGTCAGGACGAACGCCGCCACCAGGCCGAACAGGCCCAACAGGGACGACAACGCACGATGTGACAGGAGCCCTCGCATGGTTCCCCCCTCCCGGCGCGACGGTGCGCCGGACCGCTGACGGGCAGCGGCGCCTGCTTTCCCGGAGGGCGGGGGAAGCTAACGGGGCGCCTTGACCACCGGGTGCCAGGCCAGCGGGGTGGACAGCACCATCGTGCTGGACGGCTGCCCGTACGGCGCGAGACGGTCGATGACCTCCTCGAACTCGCCCATGTTCGTGGCGGCGACCTTGAGCATGCTGCACGCGTCCCCGGTGATCCGGTGGATCTCCATGATCTCCGGCCAGCCCGCGACGTCGGGGTCGTTGAGGATGCAGCGCGCGCCGTAGCAGGACATCCGGATCAGTGCGAGCACCGTGCGCCCGGCCCGGGTGAGGTCGACGTGGGCGTGGTAGCCGGTGATCACTCCGGCTTCCTCCAGCCGCCGTACCCGCTCGGCGACAGCGGGCGGCGACAGGTGGACCCGGCGGGACAACTCGCTGTACGAGAGCCGGGCGTCGGCCTGGAGCTCGCGCAGCAGCGCCCAGTCCATGTCGTCCACGCGCGGACCTTCCTTCCGTAAAGACAGCGACGCGAGATGGTTTCGGTTCGCGAAGTGCGACCACCATACCGCCGTTGAACAGGCATTCCATTCGGCCGTCCACCAGCGGGATCATGACTTCTACCCCGCGCACGGACGGAGAACGACTGTGGAACAGACGACGGCGGTGCGTCCGGTAACCCCCCAGGAACGGGCGGCTCGGGCGGCACGCAACGGCGGCGAGCCGACGCTGGAGTTCGCCGACCGCGTGCCGTACGACGCGTACGTGCGGGCCAGCACGCTGCACCGGCTCCAGGAGCCGCTCAGCGACGACCCGGGCGAGATGTCCTTCCTGATGGTCAGCCAGATCATGGAGCTGTACTTCGGCCTGACCTGCCACGAACTGCGGCACGCCAAGCGCGAGCTGCGCGAGGACCGGATCTGGGAGGCGCTGGCCCCGCTGCGCCGCGCCGCCCTGCACCTGGAGGGCCTCAACGCCGCCTGGCACGGCCTGCGCTGGATGAGCCCGGCCGACTTCAACCGCTTCCGTGACCGGCTCGGCGAGGGCTCCGGCTTCCAGTCCGCCATGTACCGCCAGCTGGAGTTCCTGCTCGGCCTGCGCGACCGGGCGCTGATCCGCCCGTTCCGCCGGCAGACCGACGTGTACGACGAGCTGACCGCCGCGCTCGCCACCCCGAGCCTCTGGGACGAGGTGGTGGCGCTGCTCGCCCGCAAGGGCTTCGACGTGCCGGCCGAGCTGCTGTCGCGGGACGTGGACGCCGAGCACGAGGCGCACCCCGCGGTCGAGGCGGCGTGGGTCCGGATCTACGGCGACAGCGGCCCGGACAACCACCTGCGCCTGCTCGGCGACGCGCTGACCGAGATCGCCGAGGAGTTCGGCGACTGGCGCTGGAACCACGTGAAGGCCGTCCAGCGCACCATGGGCGCCAAGGTCGGCAGCGGTGGTTCCGCCGGACTGGCATGGTTGCAGCGCAGCATGTCCCGGGTGGTCTTCCCGGAGCTGTGGTTGTCCCGCACCGCGATGTGACGAGAGAGAACAGCATGCACACCCCCGAGAGCGAAGCCCTCCGGCGCGACGCCGCCGACCCCGGCCACCGGCACCTGTTCCACATCCCACCCGCCGACGGCGGGCGCTACCCCGACACCGCGTACCTGGCCGGCAACTCGCTCGGTCTCCAGCCGCGGGCCACCCGGGACGAACTCCTCGCCGACCTGGACGCCTGGAGTCGCCTCGGCGTCGAGGGGCACCTGGAGTCGGAGCGGCCCTGGCTGCCGTACCACGAGCTGCTGACCGCGCCGGCCGCCCGCCTGGTCGGCGCGCTGCCCGCGGAGACAGTGGTGATGAACTCCCTCACCGTGAACCTGCACCTGCTGATGGTCAGCTTCTACCGGCCGGCGGGCGAGCGGACCCGGATCGTCATCGAGGACAGCGCGTTCCCCTCGGACAGCTACGCGGTGCGCAGCCAGGCCCGCTTCCACGGCCTGGACCCGGACACCACGGTGGTACGCCTCAAGCCGCGTCCCGGCTCGGACACGCTCGGCACCGAGGACGTGCTGGACTTCCTGGCCCGCGAGGGCCACACGGTGGCGCTGCTGATGCTCGGCGGCGTGAACTACCTGACCGGTGAGCTGATGGACATCCCCGCCATCACCGCCGCCGGACGGGCCGCGGGCGCGGTGGTCGGCTGGGACCTGGCGCACGCCGCCGGCAACGTGCCGCTGGCGCTGCACGACTGGGACGTCGACTTCGCCGCCTGGTGCTCGTACAAGTACCTCAACTCCGGCCCCGGCGCGCTGGGCGGCGTCTTCGTCCACGAGCGGCACCTCGGCGACCCGTCGATCCCGCGGTTCGAGGGCTGGTGGAGCACCGAGGCGGCCACCCGGTTCGAGATGACACCGGTGTCCCGGCCGCCGGCCACGGTCGAGGCGTGGCAGATCTCCAACCCGCCGATCTTCGCGATGGGCCCGGTGCGCACGTCGCTGGAGCTGTTCGACTCCGTCGGCATGCCCGCGCTGCGCGAGCGCAGCCTACGGCTCACCGCCTGGCTGGAGCAGCTGCTCGACGAGGTGACGCCCGGCCGCCCGCTGACCGTTGTCACGCCGCGCGACCCGGCCCGGCGGGGTTGTCAGCTCTCCGTCCGGATCGGCGTGAGCGCGAGGAGTGAGCCGGGTTTGCGAGCCCCGCAGTCGCGAACGGAAGGTGGCTGGGTGAGCGCGAGGAGTGAGCCGGTTCTGCGAGCCCCGCAGTCGCGAACGGAAGGTGGCTGGGTGAGCGCGAGGAGTGAGCCGGTTCTGCGAGCCCCGCAGTCGCGAACGGAAGGTGGCTGGGTGGGAAGTGCCGACGAGCTGACCAAGCGGCTGCGGCACGAGCACGGCGTGGTCGCCGACGCCCGGGAGCCGGACATCGTCCGGTTCGCGCCGGTGCCGCTGTACTCCACGTACCACGACTGCTGGCGGGTCGCCGAGGCGCTGGCGGCAACGTTTGAGAAGGAGGGGTCGTGAGCGCGAGGAGTGAGCCGGTTCTGCGAGCCCCGCAGTCGCGAACGGAAGGCAGGTACCGCGCATGACGGAGCGTGACGAGATCGCTGTGGTCGGTGCCGGGCTGGCCGGCTGCCTGCTGGCCTGTTACCTGGCCCGGCGCGGCTACCCGGTGGCCCTCTACGAGCGGCGGCCCGACCCGCGTACCGGCACCGTCGAGCGGGGCCGGTCGATCAACCTGGCGCTGTCCGAGCGCGGCCTGGACGCGCTGCGCCGCATCGGCCTGGAGGACGAGGTGATGGCGGACGCGCTGCCGATGCGCGGCCGCATGATCCACCCGGTCGAGGGCGAGCCGGAGTTCCAGTCCTACAGCGGCTCCGGGGACCGGGCGATCAACTCGATCAGCCGGGGCGCGCTGAACAACGCGCTGCTCGACGCCGCCGCCGCGCTGCCGAACGTGCGCGTCGCGTTCGACCACCGGCTGGTCGGGCTCGACCCGCTCGGCGGCGAGATGACGTTCGAGACCCCGCAGGGCAAGGTCACCGCCACCGCCTCGGTCGTCCTCGGCGCCGACGGCGCCGGCTCCGCGGTGCGCGGGCAACTGCTCGCGTACGGCGGCCTGACCGAAAGCCTCGACTTCCTCGACTACGGCTACAAGGAGCTGACCATCCCGCCGCTGGGCGGGGAGTTCGCGCTCGACCCGGGCGCGCTGCACATCTGGCCGCGCGGCACCTCGATGATGATCGCGCTGCCGAACCCGGACCGCTCCTTCACCTGCACGCTGTTCTGGCCCACCCACGGCACCCGCAGCTTCGCGTCGCTGAGCAGCCCGGCGGCGATCGAGCGGTTCTTCGCCACCCACTACCCGGACCTGGTTCCGCTCGCGCCGAACCTGGTCGACGACTACCAGCACAACCCGGTCGGCGTGCTCGGCACTGTGCGCTGCACGCCGTGGCAGGTGGCCGGCAAGGTCGGCCTGATCGGCGACGCCGCGCACGCCATCGTGCCGTTCTACGGCCAGGGCGCGAACTGCGCGTTCGAGGACGTGGTCGAGCTGGACCGCTGCCTGGACGAGTGCGACGACGAGTGGGCCGCCGCGCTGCCGCTGTTCCAGCACCGCCGCCAGGACGACGCCGAGGCGATCGCCCGGATGGCGCTGGCGAACTTCGTGGAGATGCGGGACAAGGTCGCCTCGCCGGTGTTCCGCACCCGCAAGCAGGTCGAGCACGCGCTGGAACGCGTGCTGCCGGGCCGCTACGTCTCCCAGTACGAGCTGGTCTCCTTCTCCACCACGCCGTACGCGCAGGTGCGCCGCCGGGTGCGCGCGCAGTACGCGGTTGTCGGCGCGGTAGCGGCCGGCGCGGTCGCGCTGCTGGCCGGTGGTGTCCGCGCGGTGCTGGGGAGGCGGGGATGACGCTCTGGGATCCCCGGCTGATGACCGGCCACGCACCGCACGGCCCCGGCCTGCTGCGCAACTTCGTCGGCGGCGAGTTCGCCGACTCCGGTTCCCGGTTCACCAAGCGCAGCCCGGTCACCGGCGAGCCGGTGTTCGAGGTGGTCGAGGCGTCGCGGTCGACAGTGGACGACGCGGTCGCCGCGGCGCGGGCGGCGCTGCGTGGCCCGTGGGGCCGGATGGGGGAGCGGGAACGCGCCGAGGTGCTGCGCCGGGTCGCCGACGAGCTGGAACGGCGCTTCGACGACCTGGTCGCCGCCGAGGTCGCCGACACCGGCAAGGCCATCTCGCAGGCCCGTACGCTCGACATCCCGCGCGGCGCTGCCAACTTCCGGGCGTTCGCCGAGATCGTGGCCACCGCGCCCACCGAGTCGTTCACCACAGTCACCCCGGCCGGGGGCCGGGCGCTGAACTATGCGGTCCGCAAGCCGGTCGGCGTGGTCGCTGTCATCGTGCCGTGGAACCTGCCGCTGCTGCTGCTCACCTGGAAGGTCGCCCCGGCCCTGGCCTGCGGCAACGCCGTGGTGGTCAAGCCCAGTGAGGAGACCCCCGCCTCCGCCACGCTGCTGGCCGAGGTGATGGCCGCGGCGGGCGTGCCGGACGGCGTGTTCAACCTGGTGCACGGCTTCGGCCCCGGCTCGGCCGGCGAGCACCTGACCCGGCACCCGGGCGTGGACGCGATCACGTTCACCGGCGAGTCGGCGACCGGCAGCGCGATCATGCGCGCCGCCGCCGACGGGGTGAAGGCGGTCAGCTTCGAGCTGGGCGGCAAGAACGCCGGCCTGGTGTTCGCCGACGCCGACCTGGACGCGGCGGTCGCCGGTTCGGTGCGGTCCAGCTTCACCAACGGCGGCCAGGTGTGCCTGTGCACCGAGCGCATCTACGTGCAGCGGCCGGTGTTCGAGGAGTTCACCGCGCGGCTGGCCGAGCGCGCCGGCGAGCTGGCGTACGGCTGGCCGGACGACGAGGCGACGGCGAACATGCCGCTGATCTCGCACGGCCACCGGGACAAGGTGCTCGGCCACTACGCGCTGGCCCGTACCGAGGGCGCCGAGGTGCGCGCCGGCGGCGGCGCGCCGCGCTTCGGGGACGCCCGCGACGGCGGGGCGTACGTGCAGCCGACGGTGCTCACCGGCCTCCGGGCGGACGCCCGCACCAACCAGGAGGAGATCTTCGGCCCGGTGGTGCACGTCGCGCCGTTCGACGACGAGGACGAGGCGTTCGCGCTGGCCAACGGCACCGCCTACGGCCTGGCGGCGACGGTGTGGACGCGGGACGTCGGTCGGGCGCACCGGGCCGGCGCCCGGCTCGACGCCGGCATCGTCTGGGTGAACACCTGGTTCCTGCGCGACCTGCGCACCCCGTTCGGCGGGGTGAAGGCGTCGGGAGTGGGCCGCGAGGGTGGCGTGCACTCGCTCGACTTCTACTCCGAGCTGACGAACGTCTGCGTGGACCTGACGTGAGCGCGCGGACTGGCGCGGGCCCGCGCGGTGGGCAGAATGGCCGGAATCCCCAGCGACGTAAGCGAGGAGCCGCCATGACCGTGGACATCGAGGCCGCCAACCGGGAACTGGCTGTGGCCCGGCAGGAGGGGAAGCCGTGCCCGCCGCTGCGCGGCCGGCTGCTGCCCGAGGGCGACATCGAGGCCGCGTACCAGGTGCAGCAGGTCTACACCCGGCAACGGCTGGGCAAGGGGCACCGCCGCGTCGGCGCGAAGATCGGCCTGACGTCGCGGACGGTGCAGGAGAGCTTCGGCGTCTTCCAGCCCGACTTCGGGGTGCTGTTCGACGACATGGCCGTCGGTGACGGCGTCGAGGTGCCGATCGGCCGGCTGCTCCAGCCACGGGTGGAGGCGGAGATCGCCTTCGTGCTCGGCGCGGACCTGCCGGACGAGCGGGTCACCACGGTCGACCTGATCCGGGCGGTGGACCACGTGCTGCCGGCCATCGAGATCGTCGACTCGCGGATCGCCGACTGGGACATCTCCATCGTGGACACGGTCGCTGACAACGCCTCCAGCGGACTGTTCGTGCTCGGCACCGCGCCCCGGCGGCTCGCCGACGTGGACCTGCGGCTGTGCGGCATGGTGCTGGAGCACGCCGGTGAGCCGGTCTCGGTCGGCGCGGGCGCGGCCTGCCTCGGCAATCCGCTGCACGCGTTGCAGTGGCTGGCCGCGACCATGGCCCGGGCGGGCGACCCGCTGAAGGCCGGTGACGTGGTGCTCTCCGGCGCGCTCGGCCCGATGGTGCCGGTCACACCCGGCGCCGCGTACGAGGCGCGCATCTCCGGGCTCGGCTCGGTGCGTACCTGCTTCTCCAAGGAGGGAACCCCATGAGCGAGCGGCAGCGAGCGAATCATCGACACAGGGCCGTCGAGTCTCATGGCGGCACGCAGCGCAGCGGAGGGCCGGCATGAGCGTCGGAGTGGCGGTGCTCGGGTCGGGCAACATCGGCACCGACCTGATGATCAAGGTGTTGCGGCTGAGCGGTGCCGCTGATGGGTCGCGACTGCGGGACTCCGCCTCGCTGCGTTCCTCGCGCTCCCCGGCAAGCCTGCGCATGGTGGCCATGGCCGGCATCGACCCGGCCTCGGACGGACTGGCCCGGGCCCGCCGGCTCGGCGTCACCACCACCGCCGAGGGCGTCGACGGCCTCGTCGCGCTGCCCGAGTTCGCCGACGTCCAGCTCGTCTTCGACGCCACCTCGGCCGGGGCGCACAAGCGTCACGACGAGGTGCTGCGGGCGCACGGCCGTACCGTCGTCGACCTGACCCCCGCGGCGATCGGCCCGTACGTGGTGCCGCCGGTGAACCTCGACGAGCACCTGGGCGAACCGAACGTCAACATGGTGACCTGCGGCGGGCAGGCGACGGTGCCGATCGTGCACGCGGTCGGCCGGGTCACCCCCGTCGCGTACGGCGAGATCGTCGCCTCGATCGCCTCGAAGTCGGCCGGGCCGGGCACCCGGGCCAACATCGACGAGTTCACCGAGACCACCGCCCGCGCCATCGAGGTGGTCGGCGGCGCCGAACGCGGCAAGGCCATCATCGTGCTGAACCCGGCCGACCCGCCGCTGCTCATGCGCGACACGGTCTACTGCCTGTGCCCGGACGCCGACGCCGACCGGGGCGCGATCGCCGCCTCGGTGGCCGACATGGTGAAGGCCGTGCAGGAGTACGTGCCCGGTTACCGGCTCAAGCAGGACGTGCAGTTCGACGCCGTGGACACGTACGCGCCGGTGCTCGGCCGGCACTTCACCGGCCTCCAGGTGTCGGTGTTCCTGGAGGTCTCCGGCGCCGGGCACTACCTGCCCGCGTACGCCGGGAACCTGGACATCATGACGTCGGCCGCGCTGCGTACCGCGGAGCGGCTGGTGGCGCTGCGTTCCCCGGAGGTGAGTGCGCGATGACCGACCTCTACATCCAGGACGTGACGCTGCGCGACGGCATGCACGCCATCGCCCACCGCTACACGGTCGACCAGGTGCGTACCATCGCCGCCGCGCTCGACGCGGCCGGTGTGGCGGCGGTCGAGGTGGCGCACGGCGACGGCCTGGCCGGTTCCAGCGTCAACTACGGGCACGGCGCCGCCGCCGACGCGGACTGGATCGCCGCCGCCGCCGAGGTGCTCACCACCGCGCGGCTCACCACGCTGCTGCTGCCGGGCATCGGCACCATCGCCGACCTGAAGGCGGCGAAGGCGCTCGGCGTGACGAGCGTCCGGATCGCCACGCACTGCACCGAGGCGGACATCTCCGCCCAGCACATCGCGTGGGCCCGGGAGAATGACATGGACGTTTCCGGGTTCCTCATGATGTCGCACCTCAACGACCCGGCCGGGCTGGCCGCCCAGGCCAAGCTGATGGAGTCGTACGGCGCGCACTGCGTCTACGTCACCGACTCCGGCGGGCGGCTGCTGATGTCGGACGTGGCGCAGCGCGTCGACGCGTACCGGCAGGTGCTGGAACCGGAGACGCAGATCGGCATCCACGCGCACCACAACCTGTCGCTGGGTGTGGCGAACAGTGTGCTCGCGGTCGAGCACGGCCGGATCCTCGGCGACGGCCCGCCTGGCTCGCCGTCCGGACGGACCGTCCGGGTGGACGCGTCGCTCGCCGGCATGGGCGCCGGCGCGGGCAACGCGCCGCTGGAGGTCTTCGTCGCGGTCGCCGAGCTGCACGGCTGGAAGCACGGCTGCGACGTGTTCGCGCTGATGGACGCCGCCGACGACATGGTCCGCCCGTTGCAGGACCGGCCGGTCCAGGTCGACCGGGAGACGCTCTCCCTGGGGTACGCGGGCGTCTACTCCAGCTTCCTGCGCCACGCCGAGCGGGCCTCGGCCAAGTACGGCGTGGACGTCCGCTCGATCCTGGTCGAGTTGGGCCGTCGCCGGATGGTCGGCGGCCAGGAGGACATGATCGTGGACGTGGCGCTGGACCTGGCCGGTAAGGAGAACCCATGATCGGGCCGGACATCGCCGGCATCGCGGAGAAGCTGGGCGCGGCGGCCGACGACGCCATCGCGATCCCGCAGCTCGCCGCCGAGACCGGCCTCGACGTCGACGCCGCGTACGCGGTGCAGACCGCGCTGGTGAAGCGCCGCCTCGACCGGGGTGAGCGGCTGGTCGGCCTCAAGATGGGGCTCACCAGCAAGGCCAAGATGGCGCAGGTCGGCGTGGACGAGGTGATCTGGGGCCGGCTGACCGACGTGATGCGGGTGCCCGACGGCGGCGGCGTCGACGTCGGCGACTTCATCCACCCCCGGGTCGAGCCGGAGGTGGCGTTCCTGCTGGACCGGCTGCCCGACCCGGGCGAACCGGTCGGCTCGTTCACGAGGGCCGTGCGCGCGGTCGCCCCGGCGATCGAGCTGATCGACTCGCGGTACGCGAACTTCACCTTCTCGCTGCCGGACGTGATCGCCGACAACACCTCGGCCGCCGCGTTCGTGGTCGGGCCGTGGTCGCCGGTGCCGGACGGGCTGGACAACCTGGGCGTACTGCTGGAGATCGACGGGCGGGTGGCGCAGGTCGGCTCGACCGCTGCGATCCTCGGCGACCCGCGCCGCGCGCTGGACGAGGGGCTGCGGCTGGCCGGCCGGCACGGTGTCCGGCTGCGTAAGGGCTGGGTGTTCCTGGCCGGCGCGGCCACCGCCGCGGTGCCGCTGCGCCCCGGCGCACACGTCCGCGCGACTGTCGAGAAGCTCGGGTCCGCCTCCCTGAAGGCCCTCTCGTGAGTGCGAGGAGTGAGCCGGGTTTGCGAGCCCCGCAGTCGCGAACGGAAGGCGGCCCGGTGAGTGCGAGGAGTGAGCCGGGTTTGCGAGCCCCGCAGTCGCGAACGGAGGGCGGCCCGGTGAGTGCGAGGAGTGAGCCGGGTTTGCGAGCCCCGCAGTCGCGAACGGAGGGCGGCTCTGCCATGACGGCCCGGACGGTGGCCGGGAAGGCCGTGCCGCGGGGCGCGTTCCCGCACGTCAAGGTGGCCGGTGGGTTCGTCTACGTCTCAGGTACGTCGTCGCGCCGGCCGGACAACACGTTCGCCGGTGTGTCGGTGGACGAGTTCGGCACCACCGACCTGGACATCCGGGAGCAGACCCGGGCCGTGGTCGAGAACATCCGCGACCTGCTCCGCTCGGTCGGCGCCGACCTGAGCGACCTGGTGCAGGTCACCGGCTACCTGGTCAACATGAACGACTTCGGCGGCTACAACGAGGTGTGGGCGGAGTTCTTCGACGCCACCGGGCCGACCCGGACCACAGTCGCCGTGCACCAGCTTCCGCACCCGCATCTGCTCATCGAGATGCAGGCCGTCGCCCTACTTCCGTCGGGAGGTTCCCATGAGTGAGATCGCCGAGCCGTTCAGCTTCTCCGGCTGGATCGGCGAGAACCAGCACCTGCTCAAGCCGCCGGTGGGCAACAAGGAGATGCTGCCCGGCAGCGACGACTTCATCGTCATGGTGGTGGGCGGCCCGAACCAGCGCACGGACTTCCACGTCGACCCGTACGAGGAGTTCTTCTACCAGGTCAAGGGCAACATGCACATCAACCTGATGCTGCCCGAGGGCCCGCGTACGGTGCACGTGCGCGAGGGGCAGATGTGGATGCTGCCGCGCGACACCCCGCACTCGCCGCAGCGTCCCGAGGCCGGCTCGATCGGCATGGTGATCGAGCGGGTTCGCGAGGAGGGCACGCTGGAGAGGTTCCAGTGGTACTGCGGCGAGTGCCACCACAGGGTGCACGAGGTGGAGTTGCAGGTCCGCGACATCGCCGCCGACCTGCCTCCGGTCTTCGCCGCGTTCTACGCCGACGAGAAGGCCCGTACCTGCGACAACTGCGGCGCGCTGCACCCGGGCAAGGGCTGACGCGTGCCGGTCGTGGACGTGCACACGCACGTCGTACCGAAGGGGTGGCCGGACCTCGCCGCGACGTGCGGCGGGTCCGGCTGGCCCTGGCTGCGGGTGGACTCCGAGCGCGCCGCCATGATCATGGTGGGGGAGACGGAGTTCCGCCCGGTCGGGGCGCAGTGCTGGGACGCGCCGACCCGGCTGGCCGACATGGCGGTCGACGGCGTGGACGTGCAGGTCGTCTCGCCCACCCCGGTGTTCTTCAGCTACGACCGACCGGCCGACCAGGCGGTCAGGGTGGCCCGGATCTTCAACGACCTCACGCTGGAGGTCACCGCTGCGGGTGCCGGCCGGCTGGTGCCGTTCTGCCAGGTGCCGTTGCAGGACGCGGACGCGGCCTGCGCCGAACTGGATCGCTGCCTGTCGGCGGGGCACGCCGGCGTGGAGATCGGCAACCATGTCGGCGACCGGGACCTGGACGACGAGGGCATCGTGCAGTTCCTGACCCACTGCGCCGAGGTCGGCGCGCCGGTGTTCGTGCACCCGTGGGACATGCCCGGCGGCCCCCGGCTGGACCGGTGGATGGCCCGCTGGCTGACCGGGATGCCGGCCGAGACGCACCTGTCGGTGCTCGCGTTGGTCCTCGGCGGCGTGTTCGACCGGGTGCCGGACACGCTGCGGATCTGCTTCGCGCACGGCGGCGGCAGCTTCCCGTTCTGGCTGGGCCGCGCCGACAACGCCTGGCACCGCCGCGGAGACCTGGTACGCGGCGCGTCCAGCGCGCCGCCCAGCTCGTACGTCGACCGGTTCCACGTCGACTCGGTGGTCTTCGAACCGGCCGCGCTGCGGCTGCTCGTGGACACCATGGGCGCCGAGCGGGTGCTGCTCGGCAGCGACTACCCGTACCCGCTGGGGGAGCGGCCGGTCGGCCAGGTGGTGCACCGGGCGGGCTTCCTCACCGACGCGCAGCGGGACGCGTTGCTCGGCGGCAACGCCCTGCGGTTCCTCGGCCGCTGACTGACGTGTCGCCCGGCCTCCCGGCCGCCGGACCGGCAGGATGGACGGCATGGCCGAGCCGCACGACCTGACCGCGCTGGAGCAGGCCGCCGCGATCCGCCGGGGCGAGCTGTCCAGCCTGGAACTGGTCGAGCACCACCTGCGCCGGGTCGAGGCGCTCGGCGACACCGTCGGCGCGTTCGTCACAGTCACAGCCGACCGGGCCCGGAGCGCCGCCCGCGCCGCCGACGCGCTCGCGGCGGAGGAACGCGGCCCGCTGCACGGGGTGCCGACCGCGATCAAGGACCTCACGCTCACCGCCGGGGTGCGCACCACCTTCGGCTCGGCCGCCTTCGCCGACTTCGTCCCGCCCGTCGACGCCGACGTGGTCCGCCTCCTGGCCGACGCCGGCCTGGTCAGCCTCGGCAAGACCACCACCTCCGAACTCGGCTGCTCGCTCTACTCGGAAGGGCTGGTGGCGCCGCCGGCCCGGAACCCGTGGGACCTCGCGTACACCGCGGGCGGGTCCAGCGGCGGCGCGGCAGCCGCGGTCGCCGCCGGGCTCGTGCCGGTGGCGCAGGGCTCCGACGGCGGCGGCTCGCTGCGCATCCCGGCCGCGCTCTGCGGCCTGGTCGGCTACAAACCCAGCCGGGGCATGGTCTCCGGCGGTCCGCTCGGCTTCGGCGGCTTCGGGCTGCCGGTGAACGGGCCGATCGGCCGGACCGTCGCCGACGTGGCCGCGCTGCTCGACGTGCTCGCCCGCCCGGTGCCCGGCGAGCCGTACCTGCCGCCGGCCGCGCCCGCCGGCGGGTACCTCGGCGTCACCCGCGCCGCCCGCGTCGCCGGCCCCGGCCGGCTGCGGGTCGGCCGCTTCACCACGCCGATGCTCGCCGACGAACCGGTCCACCCGGACTGCGCCGCCGCCGTCGACCGGGCCGCCGCGCTGCTCACCGACGCCGGCCACGAGGTGGTCGACGTCCCCGCGCCGCTCGGCCCCGAGGCGTGGCCGCTGTTCGAGACCGTCTGGTACGCGCTGGCTGTCACCCCGGTCCCGGCCGGGCGGGACGGCGACCTGCTGCCGCTGACCCGGTTCCTGCGCGAGCGCGGCGAGGCGCTCGGCGCGGCCCGGCTGATGGCCGCGCTCGGCGAACTCCAGGCGCAGGTACGCCGTGGCGTACGCCGTACCGCCGGGTGTGACCTGCTGCTCTGCCCGACGCTCGCGAGCCCGCAGGCACCGGTGGGCGCGTTCGCCGCCCTCGAACCGGCCGAGGACTTCGACGGGCAGCGGCGCTTCTCGCCGTACTGTGCGGTCTTCAACGTCACGGGCGATCCGTCCGTTTCGTTGCCGGTCGGACGGACCGACGACGGGCTTCCGGTCGGGGTGTTGCTCACCGGCCGGTACGGCGACGACGCGACACTGCTCGCCACTGCCGCGCAACTGGAGCACTCCAGTGGCGGATGGGATCAGCACCCCGCAATCTGGCGGGCCGCCGACTCCGCTAACGTGAACATCACAAGTGACGTGGGGCGCGACCGGTCCTGACCGGCCGACCCGCACCATTCCTGGTCTCTCTTTCCGCCTGGGGGCGTTGGGATTGTCTGTTACCGAGACGTTGGTGGTCTTCGTCGGCATCCCGGCCGTCGCGGTGCTGCTGATCGCCGCCCTGGCGGCCGTCGGCAGCCGCGGCAACGGTGGCGGCGCCAAGCGCTACCGGCCGGGCCGGCCCTTCGACTTCACTCCGGTCTGGTTCCTGGGCCGTCCGGAGCAGCTGGCCGACTCGGCCGGTACGGCGCTGGCCGCCGGGGCGCAGGCGCCGGCGTTGACCAGCCGCAAGCAGGAGCAGGCCGGCCGGGAGGCACCGGCCGGTGGAACCGGAGGCGCAAGTGACCGTTGGTGAAGCGCGGCCCACGACGGGGACGGGCACCCCGCCCGAGGTGCTGGACGGACCGTTCTCGACCCGTCAGCTGCTCCGCATCGACGAGGCGCTGCGCCTCGCCGACCAGGGCACCGGTCTGGTCTTCTCGGTCTACGTCGGCGGCCTCGACGAGCCGATCCGGGAGCACGCCGAGCGGCTGCACCGCCAGCTCGCCGACCCGGACCGCTCGGTGCTGATCGCGGTGTCGCCCAACCAGCGGCAGCTGGAGATCGTCACCGGCAAGTATGCGCGCAAGCGCATCCCGGACACGTACGCCAAGCTGGCCGCGCTCTCCATGGTGGCCTCCTTCGGCGGCGGCGACCTGGCCGGCGGCATCATCCAGGGCCTCGACCAGCTCGCCAGCCACGCCGGCAAGGGCTGATCCGCCCGCACACACCACGAAGCCCGGCCCGCGCGTACGCGGGCCGGGCTTCTTCGTTCGTCGGCGGCGCAGGTCCCACGACAGCGGCCGGGGCCGGCGCGGGCTGCCACCCGCGCCGGCCCCGGCCGACATGCCTCACTCAGGCGCTGCGCGCGTCCCGCTCCCGGGCCTTCAGCGCGCGGACCACGCCGTCGCGGCCCTCGGCCACCAGCCGTCGCAGCGACGCCGGTCGGCCGTCCTGGGCCAGCCACGCGTCGGTGGCCGCGACGGTGTCCTCCTCGACCAGGTACGCCGGGTAGGCGAGCTGCACGAACTCCTGCGCCGGCTCGCTGTCGCGCTGCGCCCACACCTGGTCCACTGTGGCGAAGTACCGCTCCCGGTAGGGCGCGATCAGCTCGACCTGCGCCGCGTGGGTGAAGCCCTGCAACAGCGCCCGGTTACGCCAGTTGGGCAGCGCGTCCGGGCCGGTGAGCAGCGCCCACACCGCTGCCTTGTTCTCGACTGTCGGCACCAGCGCGTGCGCGTACGCGGCCTCCCGCTCGCCGCTGGCGGTACGGTCGCCGGCCAGCTCCGCGTCCACGTCGGCGGCACCGGCCGCGCCGTTGGCGACCAGCGACTGGAGCACCGTCCAGCGCAGTTCCGTGTCGACGGTCAGCCCCTCCGGCACCCCGTTGCCGTCCAGCCAGCCGCGCAGCGTGGCCAGGTCCTCGCCGGAGCGGGCCGACGAGGCGTACGACCGGGCCCAGGCGAGCTGGAAGCCGCTCCCCGGCTCGGCCGCCGCGAGCGCGGTCCGCGCGGTACGGGCCAGGTCGGCCCAGCCGGTCGGCGCCCACGCCGGGTCGGCGTAGAAGGTGAGCGCTGTGGTCGCCTGCCGCAGCGTGGCCGTGACCAGGTTGATGTCGGTCTCGGCGGTCAGCCCGGCCAGCACCAGCGCCACGTAGTCGCGGGCCGACAGCTCGGCGTCGCGGGTCATGTCCCAGGCGGCGGTCCAGCACAGCGCCCGGGCCAGCGACGAGTCGAAGCCGGCGATGTGCTGCACCACAGTGGCCATCGACCGCTCGTCCAGCCGCAGCTTGGTGTACGTCAGGTCCTCGTCGTTGAGCAGCAGCACGTCGGCGGCCGGCTTGCCGTGCAGCTCGGACAGCTCGGTCAGCTCGCCGGTCACGTCCGTCTCGATCAGCTCGCGGCGCACCAGCCGGCCGTCGGTCAGGTCGTACAGGCCGACCCCGATGCGGTGGGTACGCAGCGTCGGGTAGGCCGACGGCGCCTCCTGCCGGACCACCACCCGCTCGTACGTGCCGTCGGCGCCGATGGTCACCTCCGGGCGCAACGTGTTGACCTGCGCGGTCTCCAGCCACTGGGCGGCGAACTTGCGCAGCTCCCGGCCGGAGGCCGCCTCCAGCTCGGACAGCAGGTCGTCGAAGGTGGCGTTGCCCCAGGCGTACTTGCCGAAGTAGGCGCGCAGGCCGGCCAGGAACGGCTCCTCGCCCACGTACGCGACGAGCTGCTTGAGCACGCTCGCGCCCTTGGCGTACGTGATGCCGTCGAAGTTGACCTCGACGGCCTCCAGGTCCGGCATCTCGCAGTAGACCGGGTGGGTGGAGGAGAGCTGGTCCTGCCGGTAACCCCAGTTCTTGCGGATCGACAGGAACGTGGTCCACGCGTCGGTGAAGCGGGTGGCGTGCGTGTTGCACCAGTGGCTGGCCCACTCGGCGAACGACTCGTTCAGCCACAGGTCGTTCCACCAGCGCATGGTGACCAGGTCACCGAACCACATGTGCGCCAGCTCGTGCAGGATCGTGTTGGCGCGCTGCTCGTACTCGAAGTCGGTGACCTGCGACCGGAAGATGTAGTGCGACTCGGCGTGCGTGACGCAGCCGAAGTTCTCCATCGCGCCGGCGTTGAAGTCCGGCACCCAGAGCTGGTCGTACTTGGGCAGCGGGTAGCGGACGCCGAACTTCTCCTGGAAGAAGTCGAAGCCCTGCGTGGTGATCAGGTGCAGGTCGTCGGCGTCCATGTGCGGGGCCATGCTGGCCCGGCAGAAATAGCCCATGTCGATGCCGTCGTGGCTGCGGCGCACCTCGTGGTACGGCCCGGCGCAGAGCGCGGTGATGTAGGTGCTCATCCGCTCCGACACGGTGAAGTGCACAGTCTTCAGGGCCTCACCCGCCGCCTCCTCGCGGGCCACCGGCATGTTCGACACGACCCGCCAGTGGTCCGGGACGGTGGCGTGCCAGGTGTAGACGCTCTTCAGGTCGGGCTGGTCGAAGCAGGCGTACACCTTCTGCGCGTCGGCGGTCTCGAACTGGCTGTAGAGGTAGGTCTCGCCGTCCACCGGGTCGACGGTCCGGTGCAGGCCCTGCCCGCTGTTGGAGTAGCCGAAGTCGGCGTCGACCACCAGCACGTTCTCGGCGGCCAGGCCGCTGAGCGTGAGTCCCTTCTCGGCGGACCAGCCGGACAGGTCCACCGGATCGCCGTTGAGTGTGGCCGACCGCACCGATTCGGCGGCTGTCTCGATGAACGTGGTCGCCCCCGGTTCGGCGCAGCGGAACCGGACCTCGGTCACCGAGCGGAACGTGCGACCGGTGGGCTGCACCGCGGTCGACAGGTCAAGGCTGATGTCGTACCCGGTCACCTCGAGCAGGCGGGCCCGCTCCGTCGCCTCGACCTGGGTCAGGTTGCGCACTCCCGGCACTGTTCGTCTCCATCCCACTCGTCTCGCCGCGCCCCGCGGCGCCGGTTCGGCCCGGCCGCTCGTGACGGCCCGTCGAGAACCGAGTCTTCCATGCACGGACCGCTCCCGGTGGTCGAGGTCACGCTCTCATTCCGGTACCGGGCGACGGGGTACGGGGTGAGGATCGGAGGTGACCGCGCCGGATCCCCGGCGCGACGATGTCGTGAAGGGAAAACACAGTGACCGAACGTGTCACCGCGGACATGTGGTTCGACCCGCTGTGCCCGTGGGCGTGGATCACCTCCCGTTGGCTGCTGGAGGTCGAGCAGGTCCGGGACGTGGACATCCGGTTCCACGTGATGAGCCTGTCCGTGCTCAACGACGGCCGGGAACTGCCGGAGGAGTACCGGAACCTGATGCGCGAAGGCTGGGGCCCGGTACGGGTGTGCATCGCCGTCGAGCAGGCGCACGGCGCCGCGGCGCTGGCGAAGCTCTACACCGCGATGGGCACCCGGATCCACCTCGGCAAGGAGGGCCTGGGCCGGGACATGCTGGTGGGTGCCCTCACCGAGGTGGGCCTGGACCCGGCGCTCGCCGACGCGGCCGAGTCCACCCAGTACGACGAGGCGCTGCGGGCCAGCCACGAGGCGGGCATGCGGCCGGTCGGCACCGACGTGGGCACCCCGGTGATCCACGCCCCGGGTCCGGACGGCGGGCAGGTCGCCTTCTTCGGCCCGGTGATCACCCCGGCACCGAAGGGCGAGGCGGCCGGCCGCCTCTGGGACGGCGTGCTGCTGGTCGCCGGCACCCCCGGCTTCTACGAGCTGAAGCGCACCCGCGAGCAGGGCCCCATCTTCGACTGAGGGGTAAGGAAGGGCCCCCTCTTAACGCCTCAGGTAGAGGAAGGGCCCCTTCTTAACACCGGCAGCGCGCCCCGAGCCCCGCACCCGCCCGTCACCGGGCCGGTGCGGGGCTCGTTTCACCGGGTGTCCCAGCCGACGGCCCGCGGGGCCGCAGCACGGCAGCTCCTGGAGGCGTTCCCATGGCCAAGCACCGCCACATGTCCGACGACGCGCCGCAGCAGGCGACGACCGAGGACTCCGGTGCGACGTACTGGTCGGTGACCGAGAGTGACTGGCCGGCCGGCCCGGCCGAGGTGGCCGGCCTGCTGGCCCCGCCGATCGTGGTCGGCGTGGCCCGGGTGGTGGCCACCTCGCGGATGACACCGCCGGGCGAGAGCGGCCGGCCCGCCCGCGCGCCGTCGCGGTCCGGCCCCGCCGCCCACCCGGCCTCCGCGGGTGCGACGACGGTACGCCTCAACGCCGGCTCCCGCCCGGCACCGCCGGTGCGCCGCCCCGCCCCGGGCCGGCACCGCAACCCCACCGCCTGAGCTGTCCTTCCCGGCGTTAAGAAGGGGCCCTTCCGCTATCGGAGGCGTTAAGAGGGGGCCCTTCCTTTCACCTGGTGGTAAGCGGGTGAGTCCGGCGGCGGGGGCGATCGGGGCCCGGGTAGCGTCAGCGGACATGAAGGTCGTGCATCCGATCAACCGGGCCTGGATCACCACTGGCGGCACCGGCGCGCAGAACTACGACGAGTTCGCCGACGACGCGGAGATCACCTCCATTGTCGAGGCGAATCCGCACAGCGCCCTGGGCATCGAGATGCCCCACCGGGCGCCCGGCAGCCTCGGGAAGTCCTTCCTCGACGCGCTGCCGGACGCGGTGGCGCGCCTGGCCGAGGCGAAGGCCGACGGCAGCTACACGCCCGCCGAGCAGGTGGTGGTGCTCTACCGGATCAGCGCGCCGGGCGAGGAGAGCGCGTACGGGCTGTGGGCCATGGTCGACACCGACCAGATCTCCACCCGCGCCGACGAGCCGGGCCTGGTGATCCGCAACGAGGACGTGTTCATCGCCAAGGTGCGCGAGCGCGTCGCCCTGGCCGAGGCGCTCGGTCACCTGCTCTCGCCCGTACTCCTGCTCCAGACCGGTAGGGGCGACGAGCTGCACGCCGCGCTCGCGGCGGCGACCGACGCGGCCGGCGCGCCCGCCGCGACGGACGTCGACCAGTCCGGCCGGACGCACGCGATCTGGCTGCTCGGGCCGGGCCCGGCGCAGGACGAGCTGACCGCGCTGGCCGGCGGCGGGGAGCTGGTGGTCGCGGACGGCAACCACCGCAGCCTGGCCGCGCAGACCGGCGGTTTCCCGCGCTTCCTGTCGGTGATCACCACGCCCGCATCGGTCGCCATCCAGCCCTACAACCGGCTGGTCAGCGAGCTGACCACCACGCCGGACGAGCTGCTCGACCGGCTGCGCGCGGCGGGCGCGGAGGTCACCCCGGTCGACGGGCCGGTCGGCGTGCCGGCCACCGGCGGCGTCGTGCACCTCTACCTCGGTGGCCGGGGGTACGCGGTGACGCTGCCGCACGTCGGCGCCGCCCGGCTGGAGAACCTCGACCACGCGCTCGTCGAGCGCCTGCTGCTGCGCGACGCGCTGGGCCTCGACCCGGGCGACAAGCGGATCACGTACGTGGGCGGCGACTACCCGGCGAGCTGGCTCGCCGGTGAGGTCGACGCCGGCCGGGCCGAGCTGGCGGTGCTCGTCGCGCCGGTGACTGTCGACGACTTCGTCGCGGTGAACCTGGCCCGGGAGAAGATGCCGCGCAAGAGCACCTGGTTCACTCCGAAGGCGCGGGCCGGCCTGGTCGTGGCCGAGCTGCCGCACTGACCGTGTGACGAATCCGCCTCCGGGCCGCCGCCCGGTCACCGGTCCGGAGGCGGGCCTGTCAGACTGCGCGGTATGCGCGTCTACCTGGGATCCGACCACGCCGGTTTCGAGTTGAAGGTGCACCTCGCCAACCACCTGGCCAAGCAGGGCTACGAGGTGGTCGACGTGGGACCGCACGTCTTCGACCCGGACGACGACTACCCGGCGTTCTGCCTGCACACCGGTGACCGGGTGGTCGGCGACCCGGGCAGCCTCGGCGTGGTGATCGGCGGCTCCGGCAACGGCGAGCAGATCGCGTCGAACAAGGTCGCGGGCGTCCGGGCGGCGCTCGCCTGGAACGTCGACACCGCCCAGCTGGCGCGCGAGCACAACGACGCGAACGTCGTCGCCGTCGGCGCCCGGCAGCACACGCTGGACGAGGCCACAGCGCTCGTCGAGGCGTTCCTCAGCACGCCGTTCTCCGGCAACCCCCGGCACAGCCGGCGCATCGAGCAGGTGGCCGCCTACGAGCAGAGCCGCCGCCTGCCCGAGCTGCCCGCCTGAGCGGACGCCTCCGGGCTCACCGCCCGTTGCGGGGCAGCTCCTCGCGCGGCACCCAGTTGCGGCGGATGAGCACCACGCGCTGTTCGGCCTCGGCGAGGTCGTCCTCGGTGGGGCGGGCGGCGTCCCGTGCCCGCAGCGCGGCCGTCACGCTCACCTGCGACGAGCCGGAGCCGACCAGCCCGCGCAGGCCGCGCTCGCCCTCCTCGGCGGGCGCGGCACGGCGTCCCCGGGGCTCCGGCTCGCCCGGCCGGGCCCCGCGCGCCGGCCGGGGCGCCACGTCGTCGTGTACCGGGGCCGTGCTCGCGCTGGGCCCGTCGGTCTCGGCCGGTGCCCCGGCCTCCCCGTGATGCCGCAGCCGCCGTCGCCGTCGCTCCGCCTCACCCACCCCCCGACCGTACCGTCCCGCACCCACCCGCGCCCCCGCCCGCACGCACCCGCGCTCCGCTGCCCGCACGCACCCGCTCCGCTGCCCGCGATCATGAAGTTGGCCGGGGACAAACCGGACGGTTCGCGCCGCCAACCTCATGATCGACGGGGTGAGAGGTGGCGGTCAGAAGACCTCCATGGGGGAGGGGGTGCGGTGCCAGGTGAAGGCGGGTGTCAGCTCGGTCAAGGTCTGCGGGATCAGCTCCTGGACGCGGCCGGCGGCGGCCAGCGCGTACGGGTTCGCGCCGCCGAGGTACATCTCGCCGAGAGCGCGTACGTCACATGCCAGCCCGGCCGGGGCGGTGGTGGGCGTGCACTCTGCCCCGTCGGGTCCGCCGACCAGACGCCAGCGGCCGGTGTTCTCCTCCAGCAGCTCGTCGGTGACCTCGATCACCACGTCGACGCCGGTGGCGTAGCGCCGGGCGGCGAGCGCGGCCGGCACGTCCACCACCCGTACCCAGAGCGCGTCGGCGAGCTGCGGGGAGAGCTGGCGAGGCTCGTCCACCAGCCGCAGCAGCGGCTCGTCCAGGGCCGCGATCGGGAACGACAGCCGGCGGGTCAGGTCGACCGAGAGCAGCAGCCGCCACAGCGCCGTGTACGCCTCGGGCGTCGCCGCCACCACCTCGCCGACCTGCACCTCCGCCTGCGGCCCGGTGGCCGGCGAGTTGTCCTTCGTCCGGTAGAGCGCGTACCCGTCGAGGCCGTCGGCGCCCTCGTGCAGCAGCACCCGGCGCTCGGTGGCACCGCCCCGGTGCGCCTTGAGGTCCGCCAGCACGTACGACCACCAGCGCTCGTCGCGCCGGGACCAGCCGGGACGTTCGGCGCGGACCCGCTCGTACAGCCGGGCCAGCTCGTCCCGGTGCGCGTCCGGACGGTCCAGTCGCAGCCTGCCCTCGGCGGGCGCCGGTGCGGGCAGCCGCAGGCCGGTGGTGTCCACCGACAGCACGTAGCGCGGGGCCGCCGACCCGTAGCCGAAACGGGGGTAGATGCGGCCCTCGCTGGCCCAGAGCACCGCGATCGGCTCCCGGCCGGCGTCGCGGACGTCCCGCAGCTGGCGCCGCATCAGCCGGGTGAGCAGGCCGCGCCGCCGGTGCGTCGGCGCGACCGCGACCATCGTCACGTGCGCGGCCGGCAGGTCCGCGCCGGGCACCGCGAGGTCGCGGCTGAACGCGGCGGCGTGTGCCACCGCCGTGCCGCCGTCGCGGACCAGCAGCGACCGGTCCGGCTCGAAGATCGGGCGTTCGAGCGCCTGCACCTCGGGGTCGAGCTCGCCGTGGAAGGCCAGCGCCAGCAGCGCCGCGATGTCGTCGAAGTCCTCGGCCCGGGATACCACCACGTCAGTCACGGCACGTGTGTATCGCACCGCGATGGGGGTCGGCACCCTATTTGCGGGCTGGCTACCCTCGGAACCGAGGCCGGAATCGGTCGAGGGGGAGGACGAAGATGGCGGACCAGACACAGCCGTGGGCCGAGCGCACCGTGGAGGTGCCGCCCCAGCCGGGGGTGGTGCCCCCGCAGCGGGACGCGTTCCAGCGCGGGGTGGCGGCTGTCGGTCAGCCGCGCCCGTCGCGTACGCCCCGTACCGAGCAGTTCCCCACCGTCGAGCACGGCGACTGGGCGGCGGAGCCGGCACCCCGCCGGCCGATGAGCTGGCACCTGGCCCAGGCGCGCAAGGGCGGGGAGCTGAGTGCCGCGGGCGCGCTGTTCGCGTTCGTGTGCTGGGGCATCTGGGCGATCTCCGGGCGGGGCAACCTGGTCGCCCCGCTGCTGACGTTCGTGCTCAGCCTGCTCACCGCGGTCGGCCTGTTCGCGCTGGCCCGGCTGCTCGGCCGGCTGATCCTGGAGCGGCAGTTCGGCCGGGTGCGCCGCACCGCCCGGGGCGCCCACCTGGTCACCGCGTTGTTCCTGGTCGGCGTCGGTGTGGCGTATCTCCAGCAGACCGAGTGGGTGGTCTCCGCCTGGAACTGGGTGACCGGCAACTGAGCCGACGGGTCGTCCGTCCGGTACGCGCCGGACGGACGACCCGGGGCGTCGGCGTCAGAAGGCGGTCGGCGAGGACGGGACGGCGGAGGCCGAGGTGGCCGCCGGCCCGGCCGTGGTCGAGGGCTTCCCGTCGCCGCACGCGGCGAGGCCCAGCACGGCGCGCTAGTCGATGCCCGCCATTGATCAAACTCGGTTTGCCCAGGTCGGTCCCGGGATGTGCGGGCGGGCGGCATCCGCGCCGCCCGCCCGCGTGCCCGGCCGCGGTACGCCGCGACACCGGTCGTCGCTCCACCAGGACCGTGCTGCCTTACCCCGCCCCGCGGACTTCATCCGTCGCCCGTTGGGCTGAGCCGTCACCGCTGCTCGTCCGCCTTCGGCGACGCGACCCGGGCCGCCGGAGACGACAGGCGACGGGTACCGCCCACCGCCGTGAGTGGCCGTTCAGCGAGCCGGGGCGTGCTTCCGGCGCACCGGACCCGTCCGGCCGTCGTGCCGGCGCGGCGCCGTGGCGCAGCATGGCGGCATGGGCGCGTATCGATCAGCGTACGAGCGGAGCATCGCCGACCCGGCCGGCTTCTGGCGGGACGCGGCGGCCGACATCGACTGGGTCATCCCGCCGGAGCGCATCCTCGACGAGGAGGCGGCGCCGCTGTACCGCTGGTTCCCCGACGGGGTGCTGAACACCTGCCACAACGCGCTGGACCGGCACGTCGCCGCCGGGCGCGGCGACCAGCCCGCGCTGATCCACGACAGCCCGGTCACCGGCACGGTACGTACCCTCACCTACGCCGAACTGCTCGCCGAGACCGCCCGGTTCGCCGGGGCGCTGCGCCGGCTCGGCGTCGGCCGGGGCGACCGGGTGCTGCTCTACCTGGCGATGGTCCCGGAGGCGGTGATCGCCATGCTGGCCTGCGCCCGGATCGGCGCGGTGCACTCGGTGGTCTTCGGCGGCTTCGCCGCGCACGAGCTGGCCGTCCGGATCGACGACGCGCGCCCGAAGGTGGTGGTGGCGACCTCCTGCGGCATCGAGGCCGACCGGGTGGTGCCGTACCACCCGATCCTGGCCGCCGCGCTGGACGAGGCCGCGCACGCGCCGGAGCACTGCGTGGTGGTGCAGCGTCCGCAGGAGCCGGCCCCGCTGGTGCCGGGCCGCGACCTGACCTGGGCCGAGGTGATGGCGGACGCGGAACCGGCGCCGTGCGAGCCGGTGGCCGCCACCGACCCGCTGTACGTCCTCTACACCTCCGGCACCACCGGCCGGCCCAAGGGCGTGGTGCGGGACAACGGCGGGCACGCGGTGGCGCTGCGGTGGTCGATGCGCCACGTCTATGGCATCGAGCCGGGCGAGGTCTTCTGGGCCGCCTCCGACGTGGGCTGGGTGGTCGGCCACTCCTACATCGTGTACGCGCCGTTGCTCACCGGCGCGACGACGGTGCTCTACGAGGGCAAGCCGGTCGGCACCCCCGACGCCGGGGCGTTCTGGCGGGTCGCCGCCGAGCACCGGGTGGCCGCGCTGTTCACCGCGCCCACCGCGATCCGGGCGATCCGGCGCCAGGACCCGGACGGCAGCCACATCTCCCGGTACGACCTCAGTGCGCTGCGTACCCTCTTCCTCGCCGGCGAGCGGCTGGACCCGGACACCTGGGCCTGGGCGGGGGAGCGGCTCGGCGTACCCGTGGTGGACAACTGGTGGCAGACGGAGACCGGCTGGCCGGTGGCGGCCAACCCGCGCGGCCTGGAGCCGCTGCCGATCAAGCCCGGGTCGCCGACGGTGCCGGTGCCCGGCTACGACGTGCGCGTGGTCGACGGCGCGGGCCGGGACGTGCCGCCCGGCACGGACGGCTCCATCGTGATCCGGCTGCCGCTGCCGCCCGGCTGCCTGCCCACGCTCTGGGGTGACGACGAGCGGTTCGTCCGCTCCTACCTGTCCACCTTCCCCGGCCACTACCTGACCGGCGACGGCGGCCGGTTCGACGAGGACGGCTACCTGTACGTGATGGGCCGCACCGACGACGTCATCAACGTGGCCGGGCACCGCCTGTCCACAGGCGCGATGGAGGAGGTCCTGGCGACGCACCCGGCGGTGGCCGAGTGCGCGGTGATCGGCGTGGCCGACGCGCTCAAGGGACAGGTGCCCAGCGGTTACGTGGTGCTCAAGGCCGGCGCCGACGTGGACCCGGACGCGCTCGCCGCCGAGCTGGTCGCGCTGGTCCGGCAGCGGATCGGCCCGGTGGCGGCGTTCCGCCGGGTGACAGTGGTGCCGGCGCTGCCCAAGACGCGCTCCGGGAAGATCCTGCGCCGCACCATGCGGGGCCTGGTGGAGGGGCGCGACGAGCCGGTGCCGGCGACCATCGACGACCCGGGCGCGCTCGCCGTCTTCCGCGACCTCGGCACCGCGGACTGAGACGGCCGGGCCGGCCGCGCCCGGACGGACCGATGCGCATCAGACCGCCGGCGTACTCCTGCGCCTCGGCGTGCGCCTCGTCGAACGGCGGCTGGAAGCCGACGCCCTCCCACTGGCCGGTGGCCTCGTTCCACCTGTCGTTTCCGACCTCGAAGCCCCAGGCGAAGATGCCCAGCTCGTAGTGGAGCTGGTCGGCCGAGTTGCCGGCCGCCGAGTAGAGCACGTCGGCGACCGGGCCGGTCTGCGACGGCCAGGTGACGGTGCCGCGCTCGGCCGCGATCGCGCCGACGATGCGCCGCGCGCTGCCCAGGAACAGCGTCGACTCGTCGATCTCTCTGCCGTTCACACCAGCCGAGGCATCGATCGCTGTCAAGCTCACTTCCGGTCAGCCGGCGAACCGGTACAACCGGAACTCCTTCTCCGCGCCGCACACCAGCATCTCGGTGTTCCACGAGCAGGACTCGCTGCGGATCTGCTTGAGCTGCCCCATCTCGACCGGCTTGCCGTCCACAGCCGTCCCGGCGAGGACGCGGTCGTCCTCGTATGCGCTCGGCGCCTCGGAGAAGATCAGCAGGTTGCCGGCGTCCAGCCGGACCGCCGTCCCGTCCCGGTCGCGCAGCACCGCCGTGCCGTCCGGCGCGAACAGCGTCACCGCGTCCGGCGAGTCCCGCCCGGCCAGCACGTGCTCACCCACCGGCACCAGCGACTCGGCCCTCGGCGCCGGCCACTGCCGGCTGCCCTCACCCTCGGTCGCCGCCACCACCCGGGTGTCGTCGGCGCCGCTGCCGGGCGTCTCCAGCAGGCACACCCGACGCTCCCCGCAGGTGACGAGATCCTTCACCCGGCCGCCCTGCTCCGGCGCCTCGTACAGCACGCTCGGCGTGCCGAGACCGCCCAGGTCGTAGGCGAGCAGCCGCAGACCGCGCTCGTTCTCCGCCACGTACAGCCGGTCGTCGCGGGCGGCCACCGGATAGTCGAGCCCGGCGACGTTGCCCCGGTTCTTGAGGATCTTCCCGCTGTGCATGTCCACGACCCGGACCGACCGGTCCGCGCCGACCTGCACGAGCCGCTCCGCCCTCCCCGCCCACGGTGCGTTCGGCGAGCCCTCGGCGTTCCCGGGCCCGTCCAGTGCCGCGCCGGTGCCGACCGGGACCACCTTCGTGCGCGCGTCGCCGTACTCGGTGCGCGGGTTGGGCCGTTCCCACCGCTGCCGGCCGTCGTCCAGCCGCAGCCCGACCAGGCGTTCGCCGGTGCGGTCCAGCCGGACCATCGTGTCGGGCCCGAGGTACAGGGTGTCGTCGCGGCCGACGTCGGTCCGCCAGCGCTGCTTGCCGGAATCGTCGTCGAGCACCGCGAGCACGCGGGGGGTGTCGCTTCCGGTGGCGTCGCCGAGGACGAGCAGCCCGTCGGGCAGCGCCCGGATCCCCGCCCACCGCTGCGCTGTCGCGTCGGTCCGCTTCTCCCAGACCGTCCGGCCGGTGGCCGCCTCGACGGCTGTCACGTGCAGGTGGCCGTCGGGCAGCGAACGGGCCAGGTAGGCGCGTTCCCCGAGCGTCGCGGTGAACATCTGGTCCGGCCGAGTGTCACCGGCGGACACCGTCCTCACCAGCTCCGCGGTGTGGAAGTCCAGCGCCGGATGCCGGTCCCGGAACACCCAGAGCAGCACCGACGCCGCCACGGCGACGACCACGAGACCCGCGCCGAACGCGATCCACCGGCCGCGCCGGGGCCGGCCGCCGCCGGGCCGGACGCCGCCCGGCGCGGGGGAGAACGGCGCCCCGGGTACGCCGGGCTGCCAGCCGCCGCCGGGCGGGGGAGCGGACGGTCCGGGTACGCCGTAGCCCGCGGCCGGGTGCGGCGGAACCGGCCCGTGGGCGGGCGGCATGTGGTCGTACCTCGTGGGCTGTGGCGGAACCGGGCCCGGCGTGCCGTCGTACCTCGTGGCGGCTGTCTGCGGGACGGGGCCGTCGGCGACCAGCGTGCCGTGCGGTCCGGCGGACGCCGCGTCCGGACCGCCGAGCGGCGCGGCCGGGTTCGGCCTCGTCGCACCGGCGGGGACCGTGGCGGCGTCGGTCCCGCCCGCGGCCGGCGCGGGCCGTGTCGATTCGGGTTGCGTCGGCGCGGGTGGTGCCGGCGCGGCCTGGACCGGCACGCCGGGACGACCGGGCCGCCTGGGCAGCGGCAGGTCGGTGAGCGCGCCCTCGGCGACAGGCATCTCCGGCTGTTCCAGCACCGTCGGCGCGATGCCCAGCTCGGCGTGCAGCAGCCGGGCCACCAGCGGCACCCGGGTCGACCCGCCGACCAGGAACAGGCCGGAGAGCTGCTCCGGACGCAGCCCGGCGGCGGCGGTCACCTCGCGGGTCTCCGTCACCGCCCGGGCCAGCAGCGGCGCGGCGAGGCGTTCGAAGTCCTCCCGGGACAGCGGGACCGCCGCCTCCACCCCCGGTACGGCGATCGGCGCCACGATGGCCCGGGACAGCATCTCCTTCGCGCCGCGCACGTTGTCCCACAGTTGCTGGCGGTCCCGCCGCTCGGCGGTGGTCGCCGGGTCGGCCAGCCGGGCCCACTCGCGCGGATGGGCCGGGCCGACCAGCTCGCCGAGCCGACCGAGCAGGGCCGCGTCCAGGTCGAGACCGCCGAGGTCGGGGATCCCGCCGGTGGCGACCAGCTGGAAGCCGGAGTCGCCCCACGGGTCGGCGCCCTCGTTGCGCAGCACCGCGACGTCGAGCGTGCCGCCGCCGAAGTCGAACACCGCGACCGCGCCGCCCACCGGCACCGGCCGGCGCAGCACCTGCGTGAAGTAGCGCGCCGCGGCCACCGGCTCACGCAGCAGGCGGGTGCCGGGCGCGATCGGCCCGGCCAGCGTGTGCTCGGCCGCCGCCGGCCAGCCGGCGAGTTCCAGCGCGTCGTGCAGCACCTGACGGCGCGCCGGCGTCCAGGCCGCCGGATGGGTGACCACCGCCGGGGGCAGCATCCCGACCGCCGCCACCGCCGCGTCCGCGACCGCGCGCAGCGTCGCGGCCAGCAGCTCCGCCGGCCGGTACGCCCGCCCGCCCAGCTCCACTGTCTCCTCGTCGACCCGGCGCTTCGGGTTCGGCTCGTAGCCGGCCGGGTCGGCCTGGGCCAGGCGCTGCGCGTCCCGACCGACGTGCAGGTGACCGTCCGCGTCGGCGTACACGCCGGACGGCATGATCGGGTGGCCGTCGACGAGCACCGGGCGGGTCCGCCCGTCCGGCCAGCGCAGCACCGCCACCGTGTTCGAGGTGCCGAGGTCCACGCCGAGGGCGAAACCGTCCTGCTGGCCTGCCATCCGCGGCTACCTCCACCACCCGACGAGGATGTCCGGCCCGCATCGTACGCAGGCCGCGCCGCCTCGCCGTGCACCCGGCCCGGGGAATGGACTGGCCCGTCCGGCCCCGGCCGCATACCGTCGCCGTCATGAGGGTGATCTCCGTCAACGTGGGCCGACCGCGACCGAACCCGTGGAAGGGGAGCGGCGTCACAGGCATCGACAAGCGGCCCGTGGACGGCCGGGTCGCCGTCACCGCGCCCGGCCCCAAGGGCACCGGCGACGTCGGGCTCGCCGGTGACCGGGTCTACGACGTAGCCCACCACGGCGGCACCGACCAGGCGGTCTACGCGTACGCGCGGGAGGACCTCGACCACTGGGAGGCCGAGCTGGGCCGCCCGCTCGCCGACGGCAGCTTCGGGGAGAACCTGACCACCGGCGGGCTGGACGTCAACGGAGCGCTGATCGGCGAGCGGTGGCGGATCGGGCCGGACCTGGTGCTGGAGGTTTCCTGCCCGCGCATCCCCTGCGGCACGTTCCAGGGGTGGCTGGGCGAACGCGGCTGGATCAAGCGGTTCACCGAGGAGGTACGGCCCGGGGCGTACCTGCGGGTGGTCACGCCGGGCGGCGTCGGCGCCGGAGACCCGGTCGAGGTCGTGCACCGGCCCGACCACGACGTGACGGCGGCGCTGGTGTTCCGGGCCACGACGCTGGAGACGGAGCTGCTGCCCCGGCTGCTGGTGGCCGACGCGCTCCCCGAGGAGGAGATGGCGCGGATCCGCCGCCGCTTGACCTGAACCGAACTTCAGGTCGGACGCTTCCCGGTGTGCTGAACTCCGTACTCGACGAGGCGTACGAGCGCGTACGCCACACCGGTCCCGAGCGCGACGGGTGGCTGTCCAACCACGTGCCGATGGCGGCGGAGGCCCTGGTGCGCCACGGCCACGGGCGGGCGGTGCACCGCTGGATCGACGCGTACTCCGACCGGCTGGAGGAACGCCCCCGCGGCATCCGGCGCATCACCGCCGACGAGTGGCGTGACCCGCTCGGCGACCCGGTGCGCACCGGTGACTGGCTCGACCTCTTCGACCGCGAGCTGGCCGGCGACCCGTGGCGCGACGTGCTGGCCCGCTGGTGGCCGCGCCTGCTGCCGGGCATCGCCGCCGGGGCCACCCACGGTGTCATCCGGGTCGGCCACGCCGTGCGCGCGCTCCTCGACGCCGAGACCGGACCGCGGGTGGCCGAACTCGGCCAGGGGCTCGCCTACTGGGCCGCCCGCTGGCAGCCGATCGCCCCGCCCGGCACCGGGCCGTACCCCGGAACCGATGCCCGGTCCGCGCTCGACGCGGTGCCCCGCGTACCCGATCAGCGGTTCGGCATCCGGTCCCGCCTGGCGCAGCTGGCCGACCTGGACCGATGGCCGGCCGCCGCGGCGGCCGTGCCCGGCGCCGCCGCCGACGTGCCCACCCGGCTCGCCGCTGTCGTCGACGCCGCCGTGGTCCGGCACGGCACGCACGGGTACGCCGGTCCCGTGATGCTCGTGCACGCCGCCACCGCGCCGAACGCAGTCCTGCGTACGCTGCCGGCCCTGCCGCCGACGCTGTGGCAGCCGAGCCTGGCCGCCGCCTGGGCGGCGACCGCCGCCGTCACCGCCGCCTACGCCCCGGCCGGGGCCCGTTCCCTCCCGCCGGCCGCCGGGCCGGACCTCGACGAGGTCATGGCGCGGGCGCTGGACACCGGGGACGCGCACGCGATCAAATTCATCGACACCCTGAGCGACGCGTACGCCCGCAGCGGCGACCCGGCTCTGCTCGCCGTCGCCGTCCGATCCGTCGAGCAGATCGCCGCGGACTGAACACGTGGAGGGCTGATGACACCCGACGACGAGGCGTTCCTGCGCCGCGCCGTGGAACTCGCCGGCCGGGCCGGCGCGTCCGGCGAGCGGCCGTTCGCGTCGCTGCTCGTCGGCGCGGACGGCACCGTCCTGGTCGAGGACCACAACACTGTGGTCTCCGACCGGGACGTCACCGCCCACCCGGAGCTGAAACTGGCCCGCTGGGCCGCCCGGCAGCTCGCTCCCGAGGCGGCGGTCGCGACCACCATGTACACCAGTTGCCAGCCCTGCCCGATGTGCACAGTCGCGATCAACGCATCAGGCCTCGGCCGGGTCGTCTACGCGCTGTCTACCGAGCAGTTCGAGCAGGTCAAGCCCGCGACGTCCGCGACGCGCCCGGTGCGGTACGACGGGCCGGCGCTGTTCGACGAGGCACGCCGGCCGATCGAGGACCACTACTAGGCAGGCCGGTGATGTGAGGAGAAGCTTCACGCTTGCCTCCGGTACGTAGCGGTCATGACGTTCTCCCCGAGAGTCGTGAGATCGGGTACACGGGAATGCAGACCGGACGCGGTAACGAAACTCGTCGCTGTCGCCCAGGGGCTGCGGACGGCTGCCGGATCCGGCTGCCGGTAATGCGGACGGCACGGATGACCTTGCGCATTACGAGATCAAGATGGGGCGAGCCGCCGGCCTGCGCACGTGGGCTCCTGGTTGCCGGTCAGATCCCCCGAATCCGTCCGCTTTCAGACTGTCCGCTTGGGAATTCCCGATCCCTGGCAAGCCACAGTCTCCGTGGCCTGGTCCCGGCAGTCTCGCGTGGCCTCGGCCGGCCCCTGACGTCCTCGCCCAAAGGCACGCCAACGGCACGGTTCCCGATCTCGGCTGTACAGCCGGTCGATGCGTGGCCAGGGAGAGCCCTAGGCTGACGCCATGTCGGCGGAGCACGAAGTGATTGACCTGGACGAACACGATCACCGGCCGGCGGATTCGGACGGCACTGTCCCTGACCGCCTCGTGTCCAGACGAACAATGAATGTACGGCTCGTTGCTGCCTTGGTGATCGGCGTTGTGCTCGGCGGTGCCGGCGCGAGCGAGCTGCGAGTCTCGCGGGACGAGCGGGAGCGGAATGCTTCGGTCGTACTCGTGGCCTTACCTGAAGACAGCGTCAGCGGGGATTCGGGTACCGAAGTCCTGGGCGTCATCCAGCTGGACGGGCAGCTGGCAGTGATCAACGCCGGTCCCGCGCCGATCACGGTCGGTGCGGCTGCCGGTCAACGACCGGGCATACAGGTCCGTGACACCGGCCAGTCGAAGCTGCTACGCCCCGGCGGTACCGGCTGGATCGATGTCAAGGTACGCATCGAGTGCTCTAGTTCTACCGCGTTCGAGAGCGAGCCGTTGTCGATACGGTCCTCGGTCGAGACCGCCGATCGGCGGATCAGAGAGGTCAACTACCCCGTCGCTGTAAAAGGAGGCGCCTGGGACCGGGCGGCCGAGATGCCATGCGCGTACCTCAGTTACGCGGGGAAACGCGGCGGCTAACGCATGGGTCACAGCACCATGCGGGCGGCTCTGCTCTATCAGCACGCTACCAGCGAGCGCGATCGTGAGATCGCTTCGGCGCTGCATCGCCGGATCGCTGGGACAGGCTGACACCGCCGGTGAATGGCGCAAGGCCGACAATGGGCAGGAATGCGAAAGGCCCAGGTGCCGTGACCATGCGGTCTGCCTGGGCCTTCGTCGGTGGAGCGGGCGACGGGAATCGAACCCGCACCGTCAGTTTGGAAGACTGAAGCTCTGCCATTGAGCTACGCCCGCGCGCACCCCGCCATCGCGGGGCGCGCCGACAGCGTACCGAATCACCCCCGCCGCCGTGCAGCGCGTACCCGCGTACGCCGCCGACCGTCAAGATCCACACAACTTCGGCGAGGTGGCGCCTTCCTGCACCCCTGGACCCAGCCACTTCCCCGAAGTGGCGCCCGGCAACGCCCGGCAACGCGCCCGGCAACGCCCGGCAACGCGCCCGGCGGCGCCCGGCGCCACCGGGCACACGCGCGGGCCGCGCCCCCGGTCACCCCAGCGGGTGGCCGGACGGCATACACTCTTCGTCGCCACCGGGGTGTGGCGCAGCTTGGTAGCGCACTCGCTTTGGGAGCGAGGGGCCGTGGGTTCAAATCCCGCCACCCCGACTGTCGTTCGCGACCGGATCGTCCCGGGAACCGCCGGTTTTTTCCGCGCGGTGCCCGGGCCCTGCCGATGCCGTCGGCCGGCTCGCCTACACTCGATGCGCGCAATCACGCCCCAGAATCAACACCCGGATCCGTCAAGGAGTACGCCTGTGAAGAGCACCGTCGAGACTCTGAGCCCGACGCGCGTGCGGCTCGCCATCGAGGTGCCGTTCGTCGAGCTCGAGCCGAGCCTCAAGAAGGCGTACCGGGAGATCGGCCAGCAGGTCCAGGTTCCCGGCTTCCGCCGGGGCAAGGTCCCGTCCGCCGTGATCGACCAGCGGGTCGGCCGGGGCACAGTGCTCAACGAGGCGGTGCAGGAGGCGATCCCGCAGAACATCCTCGCCGCGGTCCGGGAGCACGACCTGAAGACGCTCGGCCGTCCCGAGGTCGAGATCACCGAGTTCGCCGACGGCGACTCGCTCAACTTCACCGCCGAGGTGGACGTCCGGCCGGAGATCACCCTGCCGGACCCGGCCACCATCGAGGTGACCGTCGACGAGATCCAGATCGCCGACAGCGAGATCGACGAGCAGATCAACAGCCTGCGCGAGCGGTTCGCCACGCTGAAGACCGTCGAGCGGGCCGCCCAGGACGGCGACTTCGTGCAGATCGACCTGAACGCCACTGTCGACGGCGAGGAGGTCCCAGGCGGTTCGGCGAGCAACATCTCGCACGAGGTGGGCAGCAAGCAGCTCCTGCCGGGTCTGGACGAGGCGCTGGTCGGCCTGGCCGCCGGCGACAGCACCACCTTCACCACGCAGCTCGTCGGCGGCGACTACGCCGGCCGCGACGCCGACGTGGCGGTGACCGTCCGCACGGTCAAGGAGAAGGAGCTGCCCGAGCTCAACGACGACTTCGCGCAGATGGCCAGCGAGTTCGACACCATCGACGAGCTGCGCGGCGACCTGCGGGAGCGGGTCACCCGCGGCAAGCAGGTCGAGCAGATCTACGCCGCCCGTGACAAGGCCCTGGAGCAGATGGTGGCCGCCGCCGAGGTGCCGGCGCCCGAGGGCGTCGTCAAGGAGGAGGTCGAGAGCCGCAAGGCCGCGATGGTCGACCAGCTCGAGCGCATCGGCGCCTCCCTGGAGGAATACCTCGCGGCGGAGGAGAAGACCGAGGAGCAGATCGACACCGAGCTGACCGAGGCGGCGACCGACGGCGTCAAGATCCAGCTCCTGCTGGACACCCTGGCCGACGCCGAGGACGTGCAGGTCTCCGACGACGAGTTCGGTCACGAGATCGTGCACCGGGCGCAGCGCGCCGGCATGGCCCCGCAGCAGTACTACGACCAGCTGGTCCGCTCCGGCGCCGCCGCGGCCGTCTTCGGCGACGTCCGCCGGGGCAAGGCGCTCGCCGCGGTGATGGAGAAGATCAAGATCAAGGACTCGGTGGGCAACGAGGTCTCCCTCGACGCGCTGCGGGCCCAGAACGAGGCCGAGCACGACCACCAGCACTGACCATCGGGGGTGTCGGCCGCCGTCCCGCGCTGCGCGCCGGGAGGCGGCCGAAACCCTTTCCGGGGTACGCCGTGCGGGTGACTGCGCTGAGAGCGAACAGTGCCCCGACCGGGAGTACGCCTCCCGGCTGAGCGGTTAGTGTCGGGTAGGACGGTACGGAGAGCGAAGGGCTGCCATGACCGACATGCACATCCCCAAGAAGTCGCTCCGGGTGAACGAGGCCCGCGGTGGCGACTCCATTGGCAACCTCGACGACTCGGTCTACAACCGGTTGCTCAAGGAACGGATCATCTTCCTGGGCAGTGAGGTGAACGACCAGGTGGCCAACCGCATCTGCGCGCAGCTCCTGCTGCTCGCCGCGGAGGACCCGGACCGCGACATCTTCCTCTGGATCAACTCGCCGGGTGGCTCGGTCTACTCCGGCATGGCGATCTACGACACCATGCAGTACATCGACAACGACGTCTCGACGGTGGCGATGGGCATGGCGGCCTCGATGGGCCAGCTACTGCTCTGCGCGGGCACCAAGGGCAAGCGCTACGCCCTGCCGCACGCGCGGATCATGATGCACCAGCCGTCGGGCGGCCTCGGCGGCACCGCGTCGGACATCGCGATCCAGGCCGAGCAGATGCTCTACACCAAGCGGATGTTCCAGGAGCGGGTCGCGTTCCACACCGGCCAGGCCCAGGCCCAGATCGAGGCGGACTCGGACCGTGACCGCTGGTTCACCGCCCAGGAGGCCATGGACTACGGCTTCATCGACAAGGTGATCATCGGGGCCGCGCAGGTTCCGGATGGCGCCGGGACCCTGAGCTGACCGAGGAGCTGACGATGACCGACCTGAGCCTGCCGCCCCAGTTCGCGGCCGTGCACAACCGCTACGTCCTGCCGTCGTTCGTCGAGCGCACGTCGTACGGGATGAAGGAGTCCAACCCGTACAACAAGCTCTTCGAGGACCGGATCATCTTCCTCGGCGTCCAGGTGGACGACGCGTCGGCCAACGACGTGATGGCCCAGTTGCTGACGCTGGAGGGCACCGACCCGGACCGCGACATCATCATGTACATCAACTCGCCCGGTGGCTCCTTCACCGCCATGACGGCGATCTACGACACCATGCAGTACGTCCGCCCGGACATCCAGACCGTCTGCCTCGGGCAGGCGGCGAGCGCGGCGGCGGTGCTGCTCTCCGCGGGCACCCCGGGCAAGCGGATGGCGCTGCCCAACTCCCGGATCATCATCCACCAGCCGGCCACCGAGGGCGGTTACGGCCAGGGCTCGGACATCGAGATCCAGGCGCGGGAGATCCTGCGGATGCGGACGCAGCTGGAGGACATGCTCTCCCGGCACTGCAACCGCCCGATCGAGCAGGTCCGCAAGGACATCGACCGTGACAAGATCATGACGGCCGAGGAGTCCAAGGAGTACGGGCTGGTCGACACGATCCTGACCAGCCGCAAGAAGGGTCTGCTGGCGTCGCACGCCGCGGGCTGAGCAACGTGTGGTCGGAGGTCGGTCGGGGTATCGTTCCCGGTCGACCTCTGACACACCCGTTTTGGGGGTCGGAGAAAACCCGGCCACCGGGTAACGTCGGGTCTGTACCGCTCCGCCGGTCGGATCAGGTGGAGCCGACAGCATGGTGGGACGACAGGACGGACGGGCGCTCCGGCGCTCGCAGGTCAGGGCCGGCGTTCCGGCCGACGAGTGCAGGGAGAACGTAGGTGGCACGGATCGGTGACGGCGGCGACCTACTGAAGTGCTCGTTCTGCGGCAAGTCGCAGAAGCAGGTCAAGAAGCTCATCGCGGGCCCTGGTGTCTACATCTGCGACGAGTGCATCGACCTCTGCAACGAGATCATCGAAGAGGAGCTGGCCGAGTCCGGCGAGGTGAAGTGGGAAGAGCTTCCCAAGCCGATGGAGATCTGCCAGTTCCTCGACAACTACGTCGTCGGTCAGGAGCAGGCCAAGAAGGCGCTCGCCGTCGCGGTCTACAACCACTACAAGCGGATCCAGGCCGAGGCCGCGGGCGCGCCGGGCTCCGGCACGGACGGCGTCGAGCTGGCCAAGTCGAACATCCTGCTGCTCGGCCCGACCGGCTGCGGCAAGACGCACCTGGCGCAGACGCTCGCCCGGATGCTCAACGTCCCGTTCGCGATCGCCGACGCCACCGCGCTCACCGAGGCGGGCTACGTCGGTGAGGACGTCGAGAACATCCTGCTGAAGCTGATCCAGGCCGCCGACTACGACATCAAGCGCGCCGAGACGGGCATCATCTACATCGACGAGGTCGACAAGATCGCCCGCAAGTCGGAGAACCCGTCGATCACCCGTGACGTCTCCGGCGAGGGCGTGCAGCAGGCGCTGCTGAAGATGCTCGAAGGCACAGTCGCCAACGTGCCGCCGCAGGGCGGGCGTAAGCACCCGCACCAGGAGTTCATCCAGATCGACACCACGAACGTGCTGTTCATCTGCGGTGGCGCGTTCGCCGGGCTCGACCAGATCATCGAGGCCCGCACCGGCTCCGGCGGCACCGGCTTCGGCGCCCGGCTCCGGTCGGTGTCCGAGCGGTCGACCGACGACATCTTCAGCCAGGTCATGCCGGAGGACATGCTGAAGTTCGGGCTCATCCCCGAGTTCATCGGCCGGCTTCCGGTGATCACCAACGTGCGCAGCCTCGACCGCAGCGCCCTGGTGCGGATCCTGACCGAGCCGCGCAACGCGCTGGTCCGGCAGTACCAGCGCCTGTTCGAGCTGGACGGCGTCGAGCTGGAGTTCGAGCAGCCCGCGCTGGAGGCCATCGCCGACCAGGCCATGCTCCGCGGCACCGGCGCCCGCGGCCTGCGGGCGATCATGGAAGAGGTGCTCCTCTCCGTGATGTACGAGGTGCCGAGCAACCCCGACGCCGCCCGGGTGCTGATCACCCGCGAGGTCGTCCTGGAGAACGTCAACCCGACGATCGTGCCCCGCGAGTTCACCGGCCGGCGCCGGCGGGACCGCGAGGAGAAGTCGGCCTGATCGCCTTTCGCGACCGCGCCCGGGTCAGCTCGGGCGCGGTCCGCGTGAACGGGTCCGCCGGTCCCACTCGCCCGACGGGGTGACCACCACCATCATCAGGCGCACCGGCCCGTCACCGGCCGTGCGATAGCCGTGCTCCCGGTCGGCGTGGAACTCGACCGTCTCGCCGGCGCGTACGTCGTGGTCGACGCCGTCCACTGTGACTGTCGCGACGCCGTCGAGCACGTGCAGGATCTCCCGGGTGCCGTGGGCGTGGTCGGGGGACCGCAACGCCTCCCCGGGTTCCATCCGCCAGTCCCACAGCTCGACCAGGTCGGGTTCGCCGAGGCCGCTGAGCAGACGCGCCAGTCCGCCGTGCGGGCCGCGCCACAGCACCGGCACCTGGTCGGCCGCGCTGACCCGCACCGTGCTCTGTTCGGCCGGCTCCAGCAGCCGGGCGATGCTGACGCCGAACGCGTCGGCGACCCGGCAGAGCGTGCCGATGCTCGGGTTGGTGCGCGCCCCCTCGATCTGCACGAGCATGCCCTTGCTGACCCCGGACCGGCCGGCCAGTTCCTCGAACGACCAGCCGCGTGCCGCTCGCAGCTCACGTACCTGGCGGGCGACGGCTGAGGTCACCGCGCCGACCCGTCCACCGGTATCGGTCATCACACTGTCCTTCACGGTCACTATTGTGGTACGACGGCGGGGTGCTGCCCATTGTCCTCGCCGCCGTGTCCGCGCTCGCCTTCGGCACTGCCGACTTCGCCGGCGGCAAGGCGTCCCGACGTGCCGATCCGATCGCCGTGACTGTGGTGTCGCAGATCCTCAGCGTTCCGCTGCTGCTCGTACTCGTCCTCGTGGTGCCCGGCACGCCGAGCCCGCTCGACCTGGGGTGGGGACTGCTCGCCGGCGTGGCGGGCGCGGGCGGCGTCATGCTGCTCTACCGCGCTCTCGCCACCGGTGTGATGGCTGTCGTCGCGCCGGTCACCGCGATCACCGCGGCGATCGTGCCGATCGTCGCCGGCCTGGTCCTCACACACTCGCCGGGCGCAGTAGCGCTCGGCGGCGCCGGGCTCGCCGTGGTCGCCATCGGGCTGGTCAGCCTGGGGGAGCGCGGCGAGGCACGCCGCGTCTCCGGCCGCGTGATCGGCATGGCACTGGCCGCCGGACTGCTCTTCGGCGTCTTCTTCGCGCTGCTCGGCCAGGCCGACGAG
>NZ_CP120862.1:3160000-6012500 GCF_029581475.1 Micromonospora sp. WMMD1076 | reverse complement strand
ACAGCCCAGATCACCAGCTAAGGCCCCTAAGCGTGTGCTAAGTGGAAAAGGATGTGGGGTCGCATAGACAACCAGGAGGTTGGCTTAGAAGCAGCCACCCTTTAAAGAGTGCGTAATAGCTCACTGGTCAAGTGGTTCCGCGCCGACAATGTAGCGGGGCTCAAGCACACCGCCGAAGCTGTGGCATTCACACATGAACTTCGTGCCTCCTTGATGGGGTATGCAGGTGTGTGGGTGGGTAGGGGAGCGTCGTGCCGGGGGTGAAGCAGCGGGGTGACCCAGTTGTGGACGCGGCACGAGTGAGAATGCAGGCATGAGTAGCGAAAGAAGGGTGAGAAACCCTTCCGCCGGATGACCAAGGGTTCCAGGGCCAGGCTAATCCGCCCTGGGTGAGTCGGGACCTAAGGCGAGGCCGAGAGGCGTAGTCGATGGACAACGGGTTGATATTCCCGTACCCGCGAAAGAGCGTCCCTGACGAACCTCGTTGTGCTAACCATCCGATCCATCCAAGACCTTCGGGTTGAGGGTGGGGAGCGTGGGAACCTGGCGGGTAGTAGTCAAGCGATGGGGTGACGCAGGAAGGTAGCTGAGCCCGGCCGGTGGTTGTGCCGGGGTAAGCGTGTAGGCCGGTGTGTAGGCAAATCCGCACGCCATGGGGCTGAGACGTGATGCCGAGCCGATTCAGGTGAAGTCAGTGATCCTATGCTGCCGAGAAAAGCCTCTAGCGAGTTCTTAGCGGCCCGTACCCCAAACCGACACAGGTGGTCAGGTAGAGAATACCGAGGCGATCGGGCGAACTGTGGTTAAGGAACTCGGCAAATTGCCCCCGTAACTTAGGGAGAAGGGGGGCCGGAGACGTGAAGCCCCGCGCGGGTGGAGCGTTGTATGGCCGCAGAGAGCAGGGGGAAGCGACTGTTTACTAAAAACACAGGTCCATGCGAAGAAGTAATTCGATGTATATGGACTGACGCCTGCCCGGTGCTGGAACGTTAAGGGGACCTGTTAGCTCTTCGGGGCGAAGCGGAGAACTTAAGCGCCAGTAAACGGCGGTGGTAACTATAACCATCCTAAGGTAGCGAAATTCCTTGTCGGGTAAGTTCCGACCTGCACGAATGGCGTAACGACTTCCCCACTGTCTCAACCACAGGCCCGGCGAAATTGCATTACGAGTAAAGATGCTCGTTACGCGCGGCAGGACGGAAAGACCCCGGGACCTTTACTATAGCTTGACATTGGTATCTGAATTAGCTTGTGTAGGATAGGTGGGAGCCGGTGAAGTCCATACGCCAGTATGGGTGGAGGCAATCTTGAAATACCACTCTGGTTGATTCGGGTATCTAACTTCGGACCGTTATCCGGTTCAGGGACAGTGTCTGGTGGGTAGTTTAACTGGGGCGGTTGCCTCCTAAAGGGTAACGGAGGCGCCCAAAGGTTCCCTCAGCCTGGTTGGCAATCAGGTGTTGAGTGCAAGTGCACAAGGGAGCTTGACTGTGAGACTGACAGGTCGAGCAGGGACGAAAGTCGGGACTAGTGATCCGGCACTGGCATGTGGAAGCGGTGTCGCTCAACGGATAAAAGGTACCCCGGGGATAACAGGCTGATCTTCCCCAAGAGTCCATATCGACGGGATGGTTTGGCACCTCGATGTCGGCTCGTCGCATCCTGGGGCTGTAGCAGGTCCCAAGGGTTGGGCTGTTCGCCCATTAAAGCGGTACGCGAGCTGGGTTTAGAACGTCGTGAGACAGTTCGGTCCCTATCCGCCGTGCGCGTAGGATACTTGAGAAGGGCTGTCCCTAGTACGAGAGGACCGGGACGGACGAACCTCTGGTGTGCCAGTTGTCCCGCCAGGGGCACGGCTGGTTAGCTACGTTCGGAAGGGATAACCGCTGAAAGCATCTAAGCGGGAAGCTCGCTTCAAGATGAGGTATCCCACCCACATTTGTGGGGTAAGGCCCCCAGCTAGACGACTGGGTTGATAGGCCGGAAATGTAAGCCCGGTAACGGGTTCAGTTGACCGGTACTAATAGGCCGAGGACTTGACTACCAAGCTGCTACGCGTCCACTGTGCAACTCTGAACAAACCACCACCCATGTTGTTGGGTTGGTTGACATGTTCATAGAGTTACGGCGGTCATGGCGGAGGGGAAACGCCCGGTCACATTCCGAACCCGGAAGCTAAGCCCTCCAGCGCCGATGGTACTGCACTCGGGAGGGTGTGGGAGAGTAGGACACCGCCGGACAATCCTTCAGTTCAGGGCCACCCCACACCGGGGCGGCCCTGAATTGCGTTCACCGGAAACCCGGCCGGAGCCGGCGCCGGACGAGCGGGCTCAGCGGCTCTGGACGGATTCGCGGATGTCGCGGAACAGCGCCGCCGCGTCGTCGACCCGCCGGCCCGGGAACATGCCCATCACGACGCTGCCGTGGTCCGCCCACCCGCAGACCGCGAAGTCGCCGCCGTCGCCGCTCGTCGTACCGCACTTCATCACGCCACCCAGGCGGCCCGCGTCCACCTCACGCAGTCCTGCTACCCGGCCGGTCTCGTCGGCCATCAGGCCGAACAGGGTGTCCAGGTCGCGTTCGGGCTGCCAGAGCAGTGTGGTGCCGCCGAACAGCAGCACCGAGCGCTTGGCGTCCCCGCGGTCGGAGTAGACGGCGCCGAAGCCGCGGTCCAGCTCGATGTCGGCGGCCAGCCCGTCGCGCAGGTAGTCGGCGGTGCTGCGGGCCCGCTCACTGTCGTCGCGTACCAGCCCGGCCACCTCGGCCGGCTGGCCCAGAGTCGTGTCCTTCTGCTGGAGGACCCGCCAGCCACCCAGCCCGAGCGCGCCCGCGCCGGCGATCCCGGCCGCGAGCAGAGCGGCCATGACGATCCTCCGGCGCCGCGAGACGGGACGGCGTTCGGGGTCCTGCGCGGGGTCGCGGCGGCTCAGCTCGATCGGCTCTTCGGTCAGCTCGACCGGATCGGAACCCCCGTCGACCGGGCGCTCGGTGAGATGCGCGTCGGACATGACCGCCACCGTACGCGAATCACAGGTGGTGCACGTCGGGTCCCCGAAAGCGCTCCGTAGACTTTCCGGGTGACCGAGAGACTGGATGCCCGACGCCCCGACGCCCCGACCCTCGCCGGCCAGTACCAGCCCGGCGAGGTAGAGCAGCGACGGTACGAGCAGTGGGTAGCCGGCGGGCACTTCCGGGCGTCGGCGGACAGCGAGAAGCCGCCGTTCACCATCGTCATCCCGCCGCCGAACGTCACCGGCTCGCTGCACATGGGTCACGCGTTCGAGCACACCCTCATGGACGCGCTCACCCGGCGCAAGAAGATGCAGGGATACGAGGCGCTCTGGCTGCCGGGCATGGACCACGCCGGCATCGCCACCCAGAACCTGGTCGAGCGGCAGCTCGCCGGTGAGGGGCTGTCCCGGCACGACCTCGGGCGGGAGAAGTTCGTCGAGCGGGTCTGGCAGTGGAAGGCCGAGTCCGGCGGCGCGATCCTCGGCCAGATGCGCCGGCTCGGCGACGCGGTCGACTGGGACCGCGAGCGCTTCACCATGGACGAGGGCCTGTCCCGGGCCGTGCAGACCATGTTCAAGAAGCTCTTCGACGACGGGCTCATCTACCGGGCCAACCGGATCATCAACTGGTGCCCGCGCTGCCTCACCGCGCTGTCCGACATCGAGGTGGAGCACACCGACGACGAGGGCGAGCTGGTCTCGATCCGCTACGGCGACGAGGTGGTGGTGGCGACCACCCGGGCGGAGACCATGCTCGGCGACACCGCGGTGGCGGTGCACCCGGACGACGAGCGCTACCGGCACCTGATCGGCACCGAGGTGGAGCTGCCGCTCACCGACCGGCGGATCCCGATCGTCGCCGACGAGCACGTCGACCCGAGCTTCGGCACCGGCATGGTCAAGGTGACCCCGGCGCACGACCCGAACGACTTCGAGATCGGCCAGCGGCACGACCTGCCGTCGCTGACGATCATGGATGAGCGCGGCGTCATCACCGCACCCGGCCCGTTCGAGGGCCTGGACCGGTACGAGGCCCGACCGGCGATCGTCGCGGCGCTGCGCGAGCAGGGCCGCATCGTGGCCGAGAAGCGGCCGTACCTGCACGCGGTGGGGCACTGCTCGCGGTGCAAGACGACAGTCGAGCCGCGGCTGTCGTTGCAGTGGTTCGTCAACACGGCGCCGCTCGCCAAGGCGGCCGGAGACGCGGTGCGCGACGGCCGGGTGAAGATCGAGCCGGCCGAGCTGGCCAAGCGCTACTTCGCCTGGGTCGACAACATGCACGACTGGTGCATCTCCCGCCAGCTCTGGTGGGGGCACCGCATCCCCGTCTGGTACGGCCCGGACGGCGAGATCGTCTGCGTCGGCCCGGACGAGGAGCCGCCGTCCGGCGAGGGCTGGCGGCAGGACGAGGACGTGCTGGACACCTGGTTCTCCAGCGGTCTGTGGCCGTTCTCCACGCTCGGCTGGCCGGAGCGCACCCCGGACCTGGCGAAGTTCTACCCGACCAGCGTGCTGGTCACCGGCTACGACATCCTGTTCTTCTGGGTCGCCCGGATGATGATGTTCGGCCTGTACGCGATGGACGGCGTGCAGCCGTTCGACGTGGTGGCGCTGCACGGCATGGTCCGTGACGAGCACGGCAAGAAGATGTCGAAGTCGTTCGGCAACGTGGTGGATCCGCTGGACTGGATCGACCGGTTCGGCGCCGACGCCACCCGGTTCACGCTGGCCCGGGGCGCCAACCCCGGCCAGGACGTGCCGGTCAGCGAGGAGTGGTGCCAGGGCTCCCGTAACTTCTGCAACAAGCTCTGGAACGCCACCCGGTTCGCGCTGCTCAACGGCGCGCACACCGACGGCCCGCTGCCGGACGCCGGTGACCTCTCCACCGTCGACAGGTGGATCCTGTCCCGGCTGGCGCACGTCACCGCCGAGGTCGACGAGCAGTTCGAGGCGTACGAGTTCGCGAAGGTCTGCGACCTGCTCTACCACTTCGCGTGGGACGATGTCTGCGACTGGTACGTCGAGCTGAGCAAGCCGGTGCTGGCCGAGGGCGGTCCCGCCGCCGACGCCACCCGCCGGGTGCTCGGTCACGTGCTGGACCAACTCCTGCGGCTGCTGCACCCGGTCATCCCGTTCGTCACCGACGAGCTGTGGGCCGCGCTCAGCGGCGGCGAGACCGTGCTGACGGCCTCCTGGCCGGTCGCCGACCGTACCCTGATCGACGACGCCGCGGAGGGCGAAGTCGGCACGCTTCAGCGGGTGGTGACCGAGGTCCGGCGGTTCCGCTCGGACCAGGGGCTGCGGCCGACCCAGCGGGTCGCCGCCCGCCTCGACGGCCTGACCGGCGCGGGCATCGCGGCGCATGAGCCGCTGGTCCGCTCGCTGGCCCGGCTGGACGCGCCGGGCGACGACTTCCAGGCGAGCGCCACGTTGGCCATGCCCGGCGCGGTCAGCGTCGCACTCGACACCCGCGGCTCGATCGACGTGGCCGCCGAGCGCGCCCGGCTCACCAAGGATCGGGCGGCGGCCGAGAAGGAGGCCACCCAGGCGCGGGCGAAGCTGGACAATCCGGCGTTCGTCGGCAAGGCGCCCGAGCCGGTGGTGGCGAAGATCCGCGACCGGCTGGCGGTGGCCGAGGCGGACCTGGTCCGGATCGACGCCGCCTTGGAGGCGCTGCCCTCGTGAGCGCGAGGAGTGAGCCGGGGTTGCGAGCCCCGCAGTCGCGAACGAAAGATGGCCCCGTATGAGTGACCGCACCGCGTTCGCCGAGGTGGAGGCCGCGCTCGACGCGCGCGGCTTCACCCGGATGCACTTCGAGCTGGAGAAGATCGGAACCCTGCTCGATCTGCTGGGCAGCCCGCAGCGGGCGTACCCGTCGATCCACCTGACCGGCACCAACGGCAAGACCTCGACGGCCCGCATGGTCGACTCGCTGCTGCGGGCGTTCGGACTGCACACCGGCCGCTACACCAGCCCGCACCTGGAGACCGTCCGGGAGCGGATCAGCCTGGACGGCGAGCCGGTGAGCGAGGACCGGTTCGTGTCCATGTACCGCGAGATCGCCCCGCTGGCCGAGCTGGTCGACCAGCGGTTCGCCGAGCCGCTGACGTACTTCGACATGACCACCGCGCTGGCGTTCGCTACGTTCGCCGACGCCCCGGTCGACGTGGCGGTGGTGGAGGTCGGGCTCGGCGGCGCGGAGGACGCGACGAACGTGATCCAGGCCGGTGTCGCCGTGATCACCCCGATCGGGCTGGACCACACCGAGTGGCTCGGCGACACGATCGAGGACATCGCGCTGCACAAGGCGGGCATCATCCACCCCGGCGCCACGGTGATCGCGGCGGCGCAGGAGGAGGAGGCGGCCCGGCCGATCCTGGAACGCTGCGCCGAGGTCAACGCCACCGTCGCGCGCGAGGGCGCCGAGTTCGGCGTGCTGCGCCGCGCGGTCGCGGTCGGCGGCCAGGTGCTGACCATCCAGGGCCTGGGCGGGGTGTACGAGGAGATCTTCATCCCGCTGCACGGCGCGCACCAGGCGCAGAACGCGGCGGTGGCGCTTGCCGCGGTGGAGGCGTTCCTCGGCGCCGGGACTCGGCGGCAGCTCGACATCGAGGCGGTCCGTGAGGGCTTCGCCGCGACCAGTTCGCCGGGCCGTCTGGAGCGGGTGCGTACCGCACCGACGGTGCTGCTCGACGGCGCGCACAACCCGCACGGGATGGCCGCGACAGTCGCCGCCGTGCAGGAGGAGTTCGCGTTCAGCAAGCTCGTCGGCGTGCTGGCGGTGCTCGGCGACAAGGACGCGGCGAGCCTGCTCGAACTGCTCGAACCGGTGCTCGACTCGATCGTGGTGGCGGAGAACAGCTCGGCCCGGGCGCTGCCGGTGGACGAGCTGGCCGCGCTGGCGCGGGAGATCTTCGGGCCGGAGCGGGTGCAGGTGGCCCGGGACATGCCCGACGCCATCGAGGCGGCGGTGGCGGAGACCGAGTCGGACGTGCCGGGCGAACTGGCCGGTGTGGGCGTGCTGATCACCGGATCGGTGGTGACAGTGGCCGACGCACGCCGGCTGCTCAAGCGATGACCGGCCCGCAGCAGCGGCCGGACGCGGAGCCGGCGGGCGGCCCGGAGCCGGCGGGCGGCGCGCGGCGGTCCGGGCTGCGGAACCCGGACAAGGCGGTACGCGGGCTCGGCGCCGGCACCATGTCGCTGGAGGCGCTGGTGCTGCTGCTGGCCATCCAGCCGATCCGGGTGGTCGGCGGTGACCTGAGCGGCGCGGCGATCGGCGCGATCGTGGGGCTGGCGGTCGCCTGTGTGGTGCTCGCCGGCATGATGCGCCGCCCGTGGGCGTGGCACGCCGGCACCGTGATCCAGGGACTGCTGCTGCTCTCCGGGCTGCTGCACTGGTCGCTGTTCGCGCTGGGTGTGATGTTCGCGCTGGTGTGGGCGTACGCGCTGCACGTGCGGCGGGTCATCCTCGGCTGAGCGCCGCCGCGCGGTCGCGCGTGTTAAGAAGGGCCCCTTCCTCTACCTGAGGCGTTAAGAAGGGGCCCTTCCTTACACCTGGGCGAGGGTGCGCCACTGCGTCAGCGCGACGCCGTGGCCGTCGGGGTCGCGGAAGGCCGCCGCCCACACCTCCAGCTTGGTGCCCCGGTTCACCACGCGCGGGGCGTACGTGAACCGGACGCCGGAGTCGCGCAACCGCTCGTACGCCCCCTGGATGTCGTCCACCTCCAGGTTCACGTGCACCAGGCGACGGCTGATCGGGGCGGCGCCGGTCACCCGGCGCAGCACCAGCCGGGTCGGCCCGGAGGAGAGCACGGCGTTGCCCTCGCCCCGGTCCAACTCGTCGAAGCCGAGTTCCCGGTAGAAGTCGAGGGACCGGTCCAGGTCGCTGACGAGCAGCGTGATGCCGACGCCGCTGATCGGGCTGGTCAGCTCGTCCGGCTCGGCCGCGCCGGACGGGCCGAAGATCGCCTCGTCCAGCTCCTCGGGCGTCGGCGGTGCGTCGGAGCGCCGCGGCGCGTCCGAGGGGTCGTCCAGCGCCACGTCGATCGGGTCGGGCCCGGAGTCGGCCGGCCCGGGTCCGGGCGGTCCGATGTCGGGCGGTCCGATGTCGGCCCGTCCGGCGTCGGACCGTCCGGCGTCGGCCGGCACCGAGTCAGCCGGCCCGGAGTCGACGAGCACTGTCTCGACCGGCACCGTGTCGACCGGCTCCTCGGCCGGCGAGCGGGGGGCCGGGGCGCGGCGGGGGAGCGGGCCGGGGCCGGCCGTGCGCTCGGCCCGCTCGACGAGCTGCCCCTCCAGCACCACCGGACCGCCGGGGCTCTGGTGCAGCACCACCGGCTCGCGTTCCTCGGCCCGGGGCGGGACGTCGTCCAGGTACGGGTCCGGCGCGGGCGGGTAGTCGTCGCGGAAGTCGTCCTCCGGTGCGCGCCCGGCCCACGGCGGCGCCTCCTGCGCGATCAGCGGTTCGTCCAGCGGGTCCGGCTCGGCGGCGTACTCGGGCGGCAGGTCGGCCACCCCGGCGGCGCTCTCCGCGTGCGTGGGCACCTCGTCCCACAGCACGCGTACGTGCCGCTGGTCGTCGAGCGCCACCCGGACCGGCAGCGCCTGGCCCAGCGAGGGCCACTTGGCGACCGGCACCCGAGGCTCGATGATCTTCTTGGATCGGGGCGGCAGCCCCGGCGCGTCGATGACCAGTTGCAGCTCGCACCGGCCGAACGCGTACTGGGTGGGCGGTTCGGAGGCGCTGTGCACGTGCCCCAGGCCGATCACCCAGGTGCGGCCGCCGCCGCGTACCGTGGCCAGGGCGATCGCCAGCACCAGCAGCGCGACGCCGAGCGCCACGATGGCCCAGCTGGTCATGCCGAGCCCGAACACGGTCACGAAGGTGGCGACGGTGCCCAGCACCACCCCGATCAGTTTGCGTACCGGCGCGATCGTGCGGTTCCCGCCATTCGCCACAGTGGACCTCCCAGGGGTTCCAGGGCCAGGCTAGGCCGCCGCGGCGGGCCAGGGAAGACGCAGCCGCCGCGCCGGCGCCGGGACCGGGTCGCTACGCTGACCGTACCCAGCCGAACCCCGTTTGAGTGCGCAGGAGGAACCCAGCGTGTCCAGCAGCAGCCCGGACGAGCGGTCGCTCGTACTGATCAAGCCCGACGCGGTGCGCCGCGGTCTGGTGGGCGAGATCCTGTCCCGTTTCGAGCGCAAGGGCCTGCGGATCGACGCGATGGTGAGCCGGACCATGGACGGCGACTTCGCCGACCAGCACTACGCCGAGCACGTCGACAAGCCGTTCTACCCGCCGCTGAAGACGTTCATGACCAGCGGCCCGCTGGTGGCGCTCGTGCTCTCCGGCGACCAGGTCGTCGAGGTGGTGCGCGCGATGATCGGCAGCACCGACGGCCGCAAGGCCGCCGCCGGCACCATCCGCGGTGACCTGTCGCTGTCGAACCGGGAGAACCTGGTGCACGCCTCCGACTCGGCGGACAGCGCCAAGCGCGAGATCGCGCTCTGGTTCCCCGAGCTGGCCTGACCGACGCGCCGACGGCCCCGGCCCGCATGCTCGCGGGACCGGGGCCGTCGTGTGCCGGCGATCAGACCTGCGCCGGCGGCTGTGTCCGGCAGGTCACCGCGACCCGGTTCCACACGTTGATGGTGGCGATCGCCATCACCAGGTCCGCCAGCTCCTTCTCCGACCACACCTTCGCCGCGGCGTCCCAGACGTCGTCCGGCACGCCGTGCTCGCCGAGCCGGGTCACCGCGTCGGTGAGGGCCAGCGCGGCCCGCTCCCGCTCGTCGAAGAACGGCGCCTCGCGCCACGCCGCGACAGCGAACAGCCGGCGGCTGTCCTCTCCGGCCGCCAGCGCCTCGCGGCTGTGCATGTCGACGCAGAACGCGCAGCCGTTGCGCATCGACGCCCGTAGCTTCACCAGCTCCAGCACGGTGTGGTCCACGTTCGCCCGGACGTACTTCTCCAGGCCCAGCACGGCCTGGTACGCCTCGGGCGCCACCGCCGCAATGTCCATCCGGCTCATCGCCGCCTCCTTGAGGTTCGGGTACGCGGACAGGACGGGGCACGGCGGGCGCGGTGTGACGGCCCGGCGGTGTGACGGTGGTCATGACCGGGCCGACAGCAGTCGTTGACGTGCCGGTCACCTCGACCGGAGTTCCCGGCCACCTGCGGCCGGTAGACCGGGCTGGTGACACTGCCGAGACCGGGAGAAGTCATGACGCACATCGATCGACGACCGGGTACGGGTGGAGAGCCTGGACCGGCACGGCCTGTGCGGCGAGCCGCTGACCGGTTCGTTCGCCACCGCCCCCGGCCGGCACCAGCGGCGTGACGTGCGGTTCGTGTGGACCGGCGACATCGTCGGGCAGGGCTGGGGGATCAGCACCGGCTTCGACGGCCTGGCGATCTTCCGGGCGATGCGGGAGCGCCGCCCGGACTTCTTCCTGCTCGACGAGCACCTGCGGGCGTTCGCCGCCGAGGTGCCGCAGGTCAACCAGTGGGACGACCACGAGGTGGTGAACAACTGGTACCCGGGGGAGGTCCTGACCGACGAGCGGTACGGCGAGAAGCGCGTGGACGCGCTCGCCGCCCGGGCCCGGCAGGCGTTCCACGAGTGGCTGCCGGTGCGGTCGGGCGGGCCCATGTACCGCAAGCTGTCGTACGGGCCGCTGCTGGACGTGTTCGTGCTGGACATGCGCACCTACAAGGACCCGAACGACGGCAACACGTACGCCGACCGCAACCGCGGGCTGCTCGGCGGGGCGCAGCGGGAGTGGCTGATCCGGGAGCTGCGCGCGTCCCGGGCCACCTGGAAGGTGATCGCCAACGACCTGCCGATCGGCGTGGTGGTGCCGGACGGTTCCGCCGCGCAGGAGGGCGTCGCGCAAGGCCCAGGCTCTCGTTGATCATGAGGTTGGCGGCGATGTGGATCTCGGATTTCACCGTCAACTTCATGATCGACGGGGCAGAGGCGGGGCAGAGGCGGCGGGGCAGAGGCGGGGCGGGGGTGGGGGATACTCGGCGGCGCGGTGGGTGGGGGTCGAGTACGCTTGACGGGCACAGGCGACGACCCGGCCATCACCGGCGAGCCTCCGGAAGAACGGCCGGGTGACCGGCTCAGTAGAACCGGACGGGACCGGCCCGTCACAGCCGGCCAATGAGCGGGCGGTCGCACCTCGGCCGCCAAGCGGGGTGGTACCGCGGGCCACACCCGGGCGCCGGTCACGGCGTACCGGATTCGGCTCGTCCTCGCAGACCACTGACGAGTGAGCTGCTGAGGGAGAGCGACAGGCGATGGCCTATCCGTTGCACGACCCGACCGGCGCCGGCGTACCGGCGAGCCCGGACCTGCCCGCGGTCGAGCGCCGGGTGCTGGAGCACTGGACGGCCGACAAGACCTTCGAGGCGTCGGTCGAGGCCCGCGACGCCGGCCGGGACGGGGAGAACGAGTACGTCTTCTACGACGGCCCGCCGTTCGCCAACGGCCTGCCGCACTACGGCCACCTGTTCACCGGCTACGTCAAGGACGTGGTGCCGCGCTACCAGACCATGCGGGGCAAGCACGTCGAGCGCCGGTTCGGCTGGGACTGCCACGGCCTGCCCGCCGAGGTGGTGGCCGAGAAGCAGCTCGGCATCACCACCAAGGCGGAGATCCTCGACCTCGGCGTGGCCCGGTTCAACGACGCCTGCCGCACCTCCGTGCTGGAGTTCACCCACGACTGGGAGCGGTACGTCACCCGGCAGGCCCGCTGGGTCGACTTCGCCAACGACTACAAGACGCTCGACCTGGACTACATGGAAAGCGTCATGTGGGCCTTCAAGACCCTGCACGACAAGGGTCTGGTCTACGAGGGCTTCCGGGTGCTCGCGTACTGCTGGCGGTGCGAGACGCCGCTGTCGAACACCGAGACCCGGATGGACGACGTCTACCGGGACCGGCACGACCCGACGCTCACCGTCTGGTTCGAGCTGACCGCCGACGAGAACGCGCCGGAGCCGCTGCGCGGGCCGGTCAAGCTGGGCGTCTGGACGACCACGCCGTGGACGCTGCCGTCGAACCTGGCGCTCGCCGTCGGCCCCGACATCGAGTACGCGCTGCTGGAACACCGGGGTTCCCCCGACAGCGAGCGCAGTGGCGAGCGCTACGTCGTCGGCGCCGCGCGCCTCGGCGCGTACGCCAAGGAGCTGGAGGGGTACGAGCAGGTCGGCACCGTGTACGGCCGCGACCTGGTCGGACGCCGCTACACGCCGCTGTACGACTTCCTCGTCGAGCCGGCCGGCCCGAACGCCTACCAGGTGCTCGGCGCGGACTTCGTGACCACCGAGGACGGCACCGGGATCGTCCACCTGGCGCCCGCCTTCGGTGAGGACGACCAGAACACCTGCAACGCCGCCGGCATCCCGACCGTCGTGACCGTGGACGACCACACCCGGTTCACCGCGCTGGTGCCGCCGTACCAGGGCGAGCAGGTCTTCGACGTGAACAAGCCGGTGATCCGGGAGCTGAAGGAGCGGGGGGTGGTGCTGCGGCAGGACACCTACACCCACTCGTACCCGCACTGCTGGCGCTGCGACACCCCGCTTGTCTACAAGGCGGTGTCGTCGTGGTTCGTCGCGGTGACGACGTTCAAGGACCGGATGGTCGAGCTGAACCAGCAGATCAACTGGACGCCCGGGCACATCAAGGACGGCTCGTTCGGCAAGTGGCTGGCGAACGCCCGGGACTGGTCGATCAGCCGGAACCGGTTCTGGGGCTCGCCGATCCCGGTGTGGCGCTCGGACGACCCGAACTACCCGCGCGTCGACGTGTACGGCTCGCTCGCCGACATCGAGCGTGACTTCGGCGTACGCCTGACCGACCTGCACCGGCCGGCGGTGGACGACCTGGTCCGCCCCAACCCGGACGACCCGACCGGCAAGTCGATGATGCGCCGGGTGCCGGAGGTGCTGGACTGCTGGTTCGAGTCCGGCTCGATGCCGTTCGCCCAGGTGCACTACCCGTTCGAGAACCGTGAGTGGTTCGAGCACCACTACCCGGGTGACTTCATCGTCGAGTACATCGGGCAGACCCGCGGCTGGTTCTACACCATGCACGTCCTGGCCACCGCGTTGTTCGACAGGCCGGCGTTCCGCAACTGCCTGAGCCACGGCATCCTGCTCGGCTCGGACGGGCGCAAGATGTCCAAGAGCCTGCGCAACTACCCGGACGTCTACCACGTGTTCGACTCCTACGGGTCGGACGCGATGCGGTGGATGCTGATGTCCTCGCCGGTGCTGCGCGGCGGCGACATGGCGGTCACCGAGTCGGGCATCCGGGACGCGGTGCGCCAGGTGCTGCTGCCGCTGTGGAACGTCTGGTACTTCTTCTCGCTGTACGCCAACGCCGACGGCTACACCGCGCGTCGTCGTACCGACTCCACGAACGTGCTCGACCGGTACGTGCTGGCGAAGACGAACGAGCTGGTCGCGACCGTCGGCGCGCAGATGGACGCGTACGACATCTCCGGCGCCTGCGCGACCGTGCGGTCCTACCTGGACGCGCTGACCAACTGGTACGTGCGCCGGTCCCGGGACCGGTTCTGGGCCGGCGACGCGGACGCGTTCGACACGCTGTGGACCGTGCTGGAGACGCTCTGCCGGGTGGTGGCGCCGCTGGCGCCGCTGACCGCCGAGGAGATCTGGCGCGGGCTGACCGGCGAGCGGTCGGTGCACCTGACCGACTGGCCGCAGGCGGAGGAGTTCCCGGCCGACCACGAGCTGGTCTCCGCGATGGACAACGTCCGGGCGGTCGCCTCGGCGGCGCTGTCGCTGCGCAAGGCCAAGGGCCTGCGGGTGCGGCTGCCGCTGGCGACGCTCACAGTGGCGTCGCCCGTCGCCGCCCAGCTGCGGCCCTTCGCCGACCTGGTCGCCGACGAGGTGAACGTCAAGGAGGTCGTGCTCACCGACGAGGTGTCCGCGTACTGCCAGCAGGTGCTCACAGTGGTGCCGCGGGCGCTCGGCCCGCGCGTCGGCAAGGCCGTCCAGCAGGTCATCAAGGCGGTCAAGGCGGGGGAGTGGGAGCTGCGCGACGGCGCCCCGGTCGCCGCCGGGGTCACGCTCGCCGAGGGCGAGTACGAGCTGCGCCTGGTCGCCGCCGACGCCGAGCACTCCGCGCCGCTGCCCGGCGGTGAGGGGGTGGTCGTGCTGGACACCGAGGTCACGCCGGAACTCGCCGCCGAGGGGCTGGCCCGGGACGTGGTCCGGGTCGTGCAGCAGGCCCGCCGCGACGCCGATCTGGACATCTCCGACCGGATCACGGTGGCGGTCTCCGCGTCGGAGGAGGTGCGCGCGGCCGTCGCCGCGTACACCGGGTTCGTGGCCCGGGAGGTGCTCGCCGACAGCATCGACTTCGCCGAGGGCCTCGACGGCTTCGCCGGCGAGGCCGGCGAGGGCGAGCGCGTGACGGTGACGGTCCGCAAGGTGTGATGTAGGGCGGGGGCCCTTCCTGACGCCTCAGGTAGAGGAAGGGCCCCTGCTTGACACCCGCACCCAGCGAGTGGACTGCGGACCACCCCCTCGGTGGCGGACGGCCGCGTCGGCTACCGTGACAGCGCCTGTTTCACGTACGACCGCCGGAGGACCCGTGCCCCTGCTCTACACCATCGGCAAGCTCACCGTGGCGCCCACGCTCCGGTTGGCCTTCCGTCCGCACGTGGAGGGTTTGGAGCACATCCCGGCGACCGGCGGCGCGATCTTCGCCAGCAACCACCTCTCCGTCGCCGACGAACTGCTCCTCGGCACCGTGGTGCCCCGGCACCTGGCGTTCTGGGCCAAGTCGGAGTACTTCACGGGCACCGGCCTCAAGGGCGGCTTCTCCAAGTTCGTGCTCACCGGCCTGGGCGCCATCCCGGTCGAGCGGGCCGGTGGCCGGGCCGCGCTGACCGCGTTCGACGCGGCGATCCCGGTGCTCAAGGCCGGTGACCTGGTCGCCGTCTACCCGGAGGGCACCCGCTCCCCGGACGGGCGGCTCTACCGGGGGCGCACCGGTGCGGCGCGGCTGGCGGTCGCCGCCGGGGTGCCGATCATCCCGGTCGGCGTGACCGGCACCGACAAGGCCCAGCCGATCGGTACGCGGATCCCGCGACCGGGCCGCGCCAAGATCACCATCAGGTTCGGCAAGCCGCTGGACTTCACCGGCCGTCCCGACGACCGCACCTCGCTGCGCGCCATGACCGACGAGATGATGGCCGAGATCCAGAAGCTCAGCGGCCAGGAGTACGTCCCGCGCTACGCCCCGAAGCGCGCCGCCCAGACCGGCGGCGACCAGGCCGGCGGCGACCAGACCGCCTGAGCGGTCAGGACTTCGGCACCACCACGCGCTGGCGCAGGTCGTTCAGCAGCCGCCCGCTGTCGTCCACCGACAACCGGGTGAACACGCCAGTGGTGAGGCTGCCGTGGTCGGCCGAGACGCAGACCACCACCGAGTCGCCGTCCGCGCGGCCGACGGCGCAGCGCTCGTGGCGTCCCCGTACGCCGGTGTCCACGGCCACCGACTCCTTCAGGGCGTAGTCCCCGGCGAGGCGGTCGAGTTCCGCCTTGGCGTCCGACTCCGGGCTGAACCGCAGCCCGGTGCTGCCGAACAACGTCACCCGCTTGCCGTCGCTCGTGCCGTAGATGCCGGCGAACGTGTCCTCGGCGAGCAGGTTCGCCTCGCGTACCTGGGATTTCAGCTCCTCGGCGGCGGCCCGGCTGCTCTCGTCCTGGCGCAGCCGCATCGAGTCGATCTGGTCCGGAAGGGTGGCACTGGCCGGGTACTGGCTGGAGATCGGCTGGAACCACCAGAGCGGGAGGCCGCAGCAGCAGGCGACGGAGAGCAGCAGCACCCAGGGCCAGCGGCGCCGGCGGCGGGTCCGCCTGGGCGGCTGCTGCCAGCCCGGCGGCGGTGCGACAGGCGGTCCGGCCTTGCTCCGGCGCTGCTTCGGCGGCCGTCCGGGCTTCGCCGGCGGCGCGACGGGCGCCGCGGGCGGCAGCGGCCGGGCGGCGGGCGGACCGGGGTGGTGCGGCGGCGGGACCGGCCGGGCCGGTCCGGGGTACGGCGGGCTGTGCGGCGGCGGTGAGACCGGCCGGGCTGCGGGCGGCGCGGGACGGGCCGGTGGCGCCGGTTGCGGGGCGGGGTGGGCCGCCGGTGGCGCCGGATGGGCCGGGTGGGGGTTGTTCGGCGCGGCCCAGGGCGCGGTGTAGGGCAGCGTCGGCGTCAGCGGCGGCAGTTCGGGGGCGTGCAGCTCCCAGCCCGTGGTGTCCACCCCCGCCCACGGGTCGACCGGCGTGGCGTGCTCCGGCGATGCCAGCGGCGGCACCGGCGTGGGCTCGGCGGACTCGCCCCAGGCGGGCCGTCGCGGCGGCGGTGGCGGGACGGCGGCGGAACCGCTCCAGCGGGGCGCAGGCGCCTCGACCCGGGTCGGATCGGGGGTGTTCTCCACGCGGGTCGGGTCCGGCGTGTTCTCCACGCGGGTCGGGTCCGGCGTGCTCGCCGACGGCATGCGGTCCGGTGCGTTCTCGACCTTGGTGGGGTCAGGGGCGGCCGCAGCCCGGGACGGCTGCGGCGCGACGTCGATCCGGGTCGGATCCGGCTGCCGCCCGGTCCGGGGAGTGGGGACGGGTGTGGTGCGGCCCGGAACCGCCGCGGATCCCCGAGCCCGGGTGGCCGGTACGGGCGGAGTGCCGCCCGGCGCTCCGGCGTCGGCAGTCGGAGCCTCGTCGTCGGTAGGCGCGTCGGCCGGCTCGACGGGGTGCGGCTGCTCGTCGGACGCGACGGCGGAAGGCCGGCGCTGGGGCGTACCGTCGTGCGGTTCGCCGTCGGCGGCGTCGGACGGCTGGTCGGCCGCCGTCGCGCCGGGGGTCCGGTCGTCGGCGGCCGCCGTCGCGCCGGACGGGGACGCCGGAGCCGAGGCGCCGGTGGCGTCCTCGGTGTCGGCGGCGGTCGCCGGCTCGGTGACGGACGGCATCTCGGCCCCGTCGGCCGGCCGGTCCGCCCCCGGCTGCGGCTGCGGCATCGCGGCTATCTCCTCTCGCGCCCGTTGCGAGGTTAGTACCGCCCCGCCACCCAGGACGAATTCCGCCCCCGTCCCCGGCCCCACTCCGGTGATCAAGGAGTTCGCGTCCGGTGGGAGCGCCGGACAGCGCACAAACTCCTTGATCAACGCGGCGGACACGGGCGCGGGCGCGGGAGAAGGCCGGGGCACCGCGTACGCTTGGGCATCATGAGTGCCCCGTCCACGACCCCGCGTCCCGCCGCCGCCAACTCGGTCTGGCCCCGGCTGGAGCCGTTGCTGCCGCAGGTGACCAAGCCCATCCAGTACGTGGGTGGAGAGCTGGGAGCGGTGGTCAAGGACTGGGACGCCGCGACCGTCCGGTGGGCGCTGATGTACCCGGACGCCTACGAGGTGGGCCTGCCCAACCAGGGCGTGCAGATCCTGTACGAGGTGCTCAACGAGCTGCCCGACGTGCTGGCCGAGCGGACGTACGCGGTCTGGCCCGACCTGGAGAAGCTGATGCGCGCCCACGGCGTGCCGCAGTTCACCGTCGACGCCCACCGCCCGGTGCGTGACTTCGACGTGTTCGGCGTCTCGTTCTCCACCGAGCTGGGCTACACCAACCTGCTCACCGCGATCGACCTGGCCGGCATCCCGCTGCTCGCCGCCGACCGCACCGACGCCGACCCGGTGATCGTGGCCGGCGGGCACGCCGCGTTCAACCCGGAGCCGATCGCCGACTTCGTCGACGCCGCGGTGCTCGGCGACGGCGAGGAGGCGGTGCTGGAGATCACCGCCATCGTCCGGGAGTGGAAGACGGAGGGCTCCCCGGGCGGCCGCGACGAGCTGCTGCTGCGGCTGGCCCGCACCGAGAGCGTGTACGTGCCGCGCTTCTACGACGTCGACTACCTGCCCGACGGCCGGATCCAGCGGGTCGTGCCGAACCGGCCGGACGTGCCGTTCCGGGTGCACAAGCGCACGACCATGGACCTGGACGCCTGGCCGTACCCGAAGAAGCCCCTGGTGCCGCTCGCCGAGACGGTGCACGAGCGGTACGCGGTGGAGATCTTCCGGGGCTGCACCCGCGGCTGCCGCTTCTGCCAGGCCGGCATGATCACCCGCCCGGTGCGGGAGCGTTCCATCACCACCGTCGGCCAGATGGTGCAGCAGGGGCTGGAGTTCTCCGGCTTCCACGAGGTCGGCCTGCTGTCGCTGTCGTCGGCCGACCACTCCGAGATCGGCGACATGTGCTCCGGCCTGGCCGAGCAGTACGCGGGCACGAACGTCTCGCTGTCGCTGCCGTCGACCCGGGTGGACGCGTTCAACATCGACCTGGCTCAGGAGCTGTCCCGCAACGGACGCCGGACCGGTCTGACCTTCGCCCCCGAGGGCGGGTCGGAGCGGATCCGCAAGGTGATCAACAAGATGGTGTCGAAGGAAGACCTCATCCGTACGGTGGTCACCGCGTACTCCAACGGCTGGCGGCAGGTGAAGCTCTACTTCATGTGCGGCCTGCCCACCGAGACCGACGAGGACGTCCTGGAGATCGCCGACATGGCGCACGAGGTGATCCGGGCCGGCCGCGCGGCCACCGGATCGAAGGACATCCGCTGCACGGTCTCCATCGGCGGGTTCGTGCCGAAGCCGCACACCCCGTTCCAGTGGGCCTCGATGGAGCGGCCGGAGGTCATCGACGGCCGGCTCAAGCTGCTCAAGCAGGCGATCAACAGCGACCGGTCGCTGGGCCGGGCGATCGGCTTCCGCTACCACGACGGCGAGCCGTCGCTGATCGAGGGCCTGCTCTCCCGGGGCGACCGCCGGGTCGGCGCGGTGATCCGCAAGGTCTGGGAGAACGGCGGCCGATTCGACGGCTGGAGCGAGCACTTCTCCTACCAGCGGTGGGTGGACGCCGCCACCGAGGTGCTGCCGGCGTACGGCGTGGACCTCGACTGGTACACCACCCGGGAGCGCGAGGAACTGGAGGTCCTGCCCTGGGACCACCTCGACTCCGGCCTGGACAAGGACTGGCTCTGGCAGGACTGGCAGGACTCGCTGTCGGAGTACGAGCAGGACGACTGCCGCTGGACGCCCTGCTTCGACTGCGGCGTCTGCCCGTCCATGGACACCGAGATCCAGATCGGCCCGACCGGCCGCAAGCTGCTGCCGCTCACCCCGGTCAACGGGCTGAAGCTGCCCGCCGCCGCCCAGGGCTGACGCCGCCCGCACTCATCGGAGCGCGGGAACCCGTCCGGGTTCCCGCGCTCCGTCGTCCTTCCCGATGACCGCCGCGGTACACGGGGTGGGGGTGCCCCGACTGGTCCTTCCTCGATACGCTGCGTCCGTAATGGACCGGCCGGGGCCGGCAGCGGGGAGGACAGTCAGGATGGGCATCAATCCGCCGGACACCGGCGATCTGCACGTCAGCGTCGAGGATCTGGACGCCGCAGCGGAGTACGTCGAGCGTCTCAAGCAGTACGTCGACGACACCATCGGCTGGGAGATGGAACGCATCAAGGAGCGGATGAAGGGCGACAGCGGCAACGCGCAGACGGTGCCCAACGGCACCCCGTTCGGCGCGTACGAGGACGCCCGGATGCAGTGGCAGGCGCTGACCACCTCCACGGCCAGCATGGAGGCCCACCTCAAGGCCATCTCCATGAAGCTGGCCGGCCTGAAGCAGGGCACACAGGACATCGCCAAGGCGTTCCGCGACGCCGAGGCCCGCAACGCGGCCAACGGCAAGGACATCGAGCGGCTGCTGGAGTCCGCGGCCCCGCCGCCGGACGCCGGGCAGCAGCCCACCTACCCGTACACGGCCTGAGGGGGAGACTGTCATGGCAGGAGGCACCTGGGAGCGTTGTGTCCGTGAGGTGACGCTCTCGGCGGACCCGGAAACCGTCGGATCGGTCGGCGCGGGCTGGAAGAACCTCTCCACCGCGCTCGGCCACCTGCGCGACTCGCTCGTCGGTCGCTCGTTCGTCGGCCCGATCGCGGCCGGGCAGGAGCGCCCGCACACCGGCGGCCTGCCCGGGATGCTCGCCGGCTGGAAGGGCAGCGGCGGCGACGCGTACCGCGAGCACCTCGGCGACATCGGCAAGGAGATCGAGGAACTCATCACCCACGCCAGCAACGTCAGTGGCGCGCTGACGCGGATCGAGGGCGACATCCGTACGGCGGTGGCGAGCATCCCGATCCCGCTGATGGACAACTTCGGCTGGAACGAGTGGAGCCTGCCCGGCGGCACCGAGCTGGACGACGCGCGCGACGGCGAGAGCCAGTCCGGCTTCCTGGCCGCCCTGCGCAGCGACTACCAGGGCAACCAGGCGTTGTACGCCGACGGCGCGTTCCGCGACAAGGCCGACGACCTCGAAGCCACCATGAAGATCGACGGCAACGCCAGCGACCAGAAGCGGGGCGGCTGGTGGGACACCAAGTCCCACCTGGACAACTGGTACCGCGACAACCAGCAGGCGGCCAACACGGCGATGTCGCCGCTGCCGGCCGCGGTCGAGGCCGAGCGCCCCAAACTGGTCGTACCCCGCCCCACCGACAGTGAGCTGGGCGACGGCTACCGCGGCGACCCGCGGGTTCCCCCGTCGGGTGTGCCCGGCGGCGGCCTGCCGGGTGGCGGCGCGCCCGGCGGCGGCATGCCCGGCGGTGGTGGCCCCATGCCGTCCATCGGCAGCACCGGAATCGGTGGTGGCACGCCCGGCGGCGGTTCGTTCACGCCGTCCCCGGGTGGGCCCGGCAGCGGCGTACCGGGTGGCGGCTCCTACACCCCGCCGACCTCCGGGGGGATCCCCGAGCTCGGTGGCGCCCCCGGCTCGGGCACCCCGGAGTACGGCAGTGGTCTGGCCGGCGCGGCCGGGCCCGGCACGATCACCGCGGGCGGGCCGGGGACGCTCGGTCTGGGCGGCGGTGGCGGTGGCGCGGGTGGACTGAGCGCCGGTGGCGGCGGCTTCGGCGGTGGTGGCGCCGGTCTGGGCTCGGCCGGTGGGATCGGCGCGGCCGGCGGCATGGCCATGGGCGGCCTGCCCGGCATGGTCGGCGGCGCCAACGGAAAGGTTCCGCCACTGACCAGCGCGGCCAGCGCGTTGAAGGCCGCGGCCGCGGCGGGACCGGGCGGCTCGCGTGGCGGGATGGCCGGCGCCGGGATGATGGGCGGCGGAATGATGGGCGGTCACGGCGGCGCCGGTCACGGCCGCGACGCGGCCGGGCACTCGTCATGGTTGACTGAGGACGACGATCCGTGGGGCGCCGGTGACGGTGCGTCCCCGGGCATCCTGCGATGAGGACGGACGGATGAAGGTGCACGTCGGTGCGCTCCGGCCGGTGACGGCCGGTCTGCTCGCCGGACTGATGCTGCTGGGTGCCGCCCAGCCGGCGGTCGCCGCGCCGCGCCGCGCCGAGCAGTGGTATCTGGACGAGCTGCGGATCGACCGGGCGCATCAGATCTCCACCGGGCGGGGCGTCGTCGTCGGCGTGCTGGACACCGGTGTGGACGCCGGGCACCCCGACATGCGGGGCCAGGTCCTGGCCGGGGGCAGCACCCGTGACTCCGGTGACGGCCGGCGCGACCCGGACGGCCACGGCACCCACATGGCAGGGATCATCGCGGCCAACGGGACCGGAGTGGTCGGCATCGCGCCCGACGCCCGGATCCTGCCCATCCGGAAGCCCGTCGGCGCGGCGGCCACCAAGGACGACTCCGCGACCGGCATCCGGATGGCCGTCGACGGCGGGGCGAAGGTGCTCAACCTGTCGTACGGCGGCGCCGGGCCCGTGGAGGAGGCCGAGGAGGCCGCGATCCGGTACGCGCTGGAGCGCGACGTGGTCGTGGTGGCCGCCGCCGGCAACGTCCGGCAGGCCGGCCCGGGCGTCGTCTCACCCGCCAAGATCCCCGGCGTGATCGCGGTGACCGGCACGGTCCGGGGCGGGGGTTTCTGGTCCGGATCGGCCCAGGGCCCGGAGGCAGTGATCGCCGCGCCCGGCGACGAGGTCTACAACATCGGCCCGGACCGGGGCTACGGCTGGGGGGACGGCACCTCCGACGCCGCCGCCGTCGTCTCCGGCGTCGCGGCGCTGATCCGGTCGAAGCACCCGAAGCTCTCCGCGCCCGACGTGATCAACCGGATGATCCGTACCGCCCGGGACGCCGGGCCGCCCGGCCGCGACCCGCGGTTCGGCTTCGGCCGGATCGACCCGGTGGCGGCGCTCACCGCAGACGTGCCGTCGGTGTCGGCGAACCCGCTGCTCGGGGCCGCCGCGCCCAGCGCGTCCGCACCACCGGCCGCCGCCGGGGACGACAACTTCGACGTGACGAAGTACGGCGACCGGGGCGGCCCCACCGACCAGCAGGTGATGGTGATCGGCATCGGCATCGCCGTGGCGCTCGTGGTGCTGCTGGCGCTCGTGGTGTTCCTGATCTGGAGCCGTCGCCGTCACCGGCGTGAACTGGCGAAGGTCGGCTCGATCCCGGACGAGGCGCTGGACCGGATGGACGCCGGTGGGCAGGGCCCGCCGGTCCCCGCCGGTCACGCCGCCCGGCCGCCCGGCTACGGTCCACCCGGCGGCTACCCGCCACCCGGCGCGCACCCCCAGCCGGGCGGATACCCCCAGCCGGGCGGATACCCCCAGCCGGGCGGATACCCCCAGGCGGGCGGATACCCCCAGCCGGGCGGATACCCCCAGCCCGGCGCGGGCGCCTACCCGCCCCAGGGCCAGGCCCACCACACCCCACCCGGCCAGAGCCCGTACGCCCCACCCGGCGACACCCGCCCCTGACCGCCCCCGCACCCGCCGCCCGCGCCCGCCCACCCGCCCTCACGCTGTTCCTGGCGCACCCGGAGACCCGGCACCGGCCCGCCCCCGCGCCCCCGCCCAACCCGTCGATCATGAAGTTGACGGCGAAGTCGATCTCCGATCTTGCCGCCAACTTCATGATCGACGGGGCGGGGGGAGGCGGGGGGAGGCGGGGACGGAGGTGAGGGCGGGTGGGGTTTGTGGGGGTTTGGGGTGGGTGGGGTGGCCCCGGGTGTGGGGCGCGGCGGACGCTGCGTCAGGATGAGACCGATACGCAGGCACAGCCGAGGAGCTCACGATCGCCAGAAAGCCTCAACCCGAGGGCGGCCAGGCCCCCGTCGTCCAGCGGGTCCGTATCCGGTACGCCAAGCGTGGGCCGCTGCGCTTCACCTCGCACCGGGACTTCGCCCGGGCCTTCGAGCGCGCGTTGCGCCGGGCCGGCGTGCCGATCGCCTTCTCCCAGGGGTTCACCCCGCACCCGAAGATCTCGTACGCCTCGGCCGCCCCGACGGGAGTGGCGAGTGAGGCCGAGTACCTGGAGATCGGGCTCCGTGAGCCGGCCGACCCGGCACGGCTGCGTGAGGCGCTCGACGCCGCGCTCTCGCCCGGGCTCGACGTGCTCGATGCGGTGGAGGCCACCGGGGGCAGCCTGGCGGACCGGATCCAGGCGTCGTACTGGCGGATCGAACTGCCCGAGGTCGACCCGAAGGTGCTCGCGGAGGCCGTGGCGGCCTTCACGGCCGCCGAGGAGATCCAGGTCGAGCGGATGACCAAGCAGGGGCGGCGCACCTTCGACGCCCGCGCGGCAGTGGTGTCGATCGATGCCATGGCTCCGGCTGAGACGCCTTCCGGGGCGGCGGCCGTACCGTGTGCGATACTCGAACTGGTCGTGCGGCAGGTCACCCCGTCCGTTCGGCCCGATGACGTCCTGTCCGGCCTCCGTGCGGTGGCCGCCTTGGAGCCGCCGGTCACCCCGAAGGTGATCCGGCTGGCGCAGGGCACGCTGACCGCGCAGGGCGAGATCGTCGATCCGTTGGAAGCGGATCGCGACGGGGCAACCATCGGAGAGCGCTGACCGTCGGTCAACGCTCTGGCAGGCAGACTTCGGCGGTCGCGCGTTGCGCGCCCGGCGGAAACACCTTTGCGGCAACCCTGCGTGGCAGCGCTCACCCGCGCCCGGGGCAGCCAGAACTGGAGAACGTCCATGCTCGAGAACGAGCCCGAGGGCGGCGAACGGACCGGCGCAGAGCCGACCGGGACGACCGCCGACAGCGCCACCACCGCCTCCGGCAGCGCCGCGAGCGCGACCTCTGCCGGCGCCGGGGCAGCCACCACGGAAGGCGGCGTCACCGCGGAGGGCGGTGCCACCGCGGAGGGCGTCGCCGAGACGAAGCCGCCGGCCCGTAAGCGGGCCAGCCGCCGCAAGGCCGCTCCGCTGAACCAGCCGGAGCAGACCGACGCGCCGGTCGAGGCGTCCACGACGGCGACCGGCAGTGGCGAGTCGCCGCAGGCCGAGGTGCTCGCGCCGGTGGCCGGCGAGTTGGACACCGCGCCGAAGACCACCCGGCGGCGTCGTAAGGCGACTCCGGCGAAGGCGGTCGAGGAGCCGGTGGCCGCGGCCGGTGTGGAGGCCGCCTCGGAGGAGGTCGTTCCGCCGGTCAAGGTGACCCGGACCCGTCGTCGCAAGGCCACGCCCCCGGCTGCCGAGACCGCCGCCGCGGGGCAGGCGCCCGCGGACGGCGTGATCGACGGACCGGTCTCCGCGCCCGGTGGTGACCTGATCGCCGAGGGACGCGCCGACATCGACGGCGGCGAGACCGCCGCGCCGGGCGAGGCCGTCACCGCCGGTACCGCCGCCGAGACTGCACCGCAGGCCCCCGCGGGCCGGCGCAGGGCCACCACCGGCAGGACCAAGGCCGCCGGCAGGGCGGGCACCGGCGGCGCGGCGAGCACCGGCGGCGCGGCGAGCACCGCCGGCATCGGTGAGACCACCGGCGAGGACGTCGAGGACGAGGACGCCGAGGCCGTTGCGGACGCGAGCGCCGCGGCTGCGCGTACCGAAGAGGTCGATCTGGCCCGCAGCGGCGGCCCGGCGGACGCGACGGGCGTCGTGTCGACGGGCGCCGCCGTGCCGCGTGCGGCCGAGGAGCCGGCCGAGACGCCGCGGGCCACCAGCCGCCGGCGTCGTGCCGCGCTCTCCGCGCCGACCGTCCTGTTCATGGCGCCGCAGCCCGACGAGGCGCCGGCCGTCCAGGTGACGTACCCGGCCGCCGAGGAGCCGATCGAGGAAGCGGTCGAGACCGGCCGGCGACGCCGTCGCGGCCGCCGTGAGGCCGAGCCGGTCGAGGCCGAGGCCGAGCCGGTCGAGGACGCCGAGGAGGAACTCGCCGCCGAGGCCGAGGAGACCGCCGAGGGGGACGAGGACGACGAGACGGCCGCGGGCCGGCGTCGCCGCCGCCGGGGCCGCCGGGGTCGTGGCCGGGGCAAGGGCGGCGCGGACGAGGCCGACGACGAGGACGTCGAGGAGCCCGCCGCGGCCGAGGCCGAGGGTGAGGCCGAGGAGTCCGCGGAGGACGAGGAGGCCGAGGGCGAGGGGATGACCCGTCGCCGTCGCCGTCGTCGCCGCCGGGGCGCCGGGGAGGCGGACACCGCGGCCGAGGACGGCGTGCCGACCGTGGTCAAGATCCGTGAGCCGCGCAAGCCGGTCGACGAGGTGCAGGGTGTCTCCGGCTCGACCCGGCTGGAGGCCAAGCGGCAGCGCCGGCGGGACGGCCGCGAGCAGCGGCGTACGCGGCCGCCGATCCTGAGCGAGTCGGAGTTCCTGGCCCGCCGCGAGGCGGTGGACCGGGTGATGGTGGTCCGCCAGCGCGGCGACCGCACCCAGATCGCCGTGCTCGAGGACGGCGTGCTCGTGGAGCACTACGTCACGCGGAACTCATCCGGCACCATGGCCGGAAACGTCTACCTGGGCAAGGTCCAGAACGTCCTGCCGAGCATGGAGGCGGCCTTCGTCGACATCGGGCGGGGGCGCAACGCGGTCCTGTACGCCGGTGAGGTCAACTGGGACGCCACCGGCCTGGAGGGCCGGGCCCGCTCGATCGAGCAGGCGCTGCGTTCCGGCGACTCGGTGCTGGTGCAGGTGACCAAGGACCCGATCGGGCACAAGGGCGCGCGGCTGACCAGCCACATCGCGCTCTCCGGCCGGCACCTGGTCTACGTGCCCAACGGCAACGCCTCCGGGATCAGCCGCAAGCTGCCCGACACCGAGCGCAAGCGGCTGCGGGACGCGCTGAAGAAGCTGGTGCCGGACGGCGCCGGGGTGATCGTCCGGACCGCGGCCGAGGGCGCCAGCGAGGACGAGCTGGCGCGCGACGTCAAGCGGCTCCAGGCGCAGTGGGAGGACATCCAGGCCAAGGCGACCGAGGGCGGCGCTCCGGTCCTGCTCTACGAGGAGCCGGACCTGGTCATCCGCGTGGTCCGGGACCTCTTCAACGAGGACTTCCGCGAGCTGGTCATCGAGGGCGAGCCCGCGTACGACCTGGTCGAGTCGTACCTGTCACACGTGTCGCCGGACCTGGTGGCGCGGCTGCGCCGGCACGCCGGGGTGGCGGACGTGTTCGCCGAGTACCGGATCGACGAGCAGATCCTCAAGGGGCTGGACCGGAAGGTCTTCCTCCCCTCGGGCGGCTCGCTGGTGATCGACCGTACCGAGGCGATGACTGTCGTCGACGTCAACACCGGCAAGTACACCGGCTCCGGGGGCAACCTGGAGGAGACGGTCACCCGCAACAACCTGGAGGCGGCCGAGGAGATCGTGCGCCAGCTGCGGCTGCGTGACCTCGGCGGCATCGTGGTGATCGACTTCATCGACATGGTGCTGGAGTCGAACCGGGAGCTGGTGCTGCGCCGGCTCACCGAGTGCCTCGGCCGGGACCGTACGAAGCACCAGGTCACCGAGATCACCTCGCTCGGCCTGGTGCAGATGACCCGTAAGCGCATCGGCGCGGGCCTGCTGGAGGCGTTCAGCGAGACCTGCGAGTGCTGCAAGGGCCGGGGCGTGATCATCCACACCGAGCCGGTGCCGGAGAAGCCGCGTGGCGGGGCGGGGGAGAAGGTCAAGGCGGTCGCCTCGACGGTCGCCGCGCCGGCCGAGGAGAAGGGCCGCCGCCGGGGCCGCAAGGCCGCCGCGGAGAAGCCCGCGGTGGAGGCCGCGCCGGAGCAGCCTTCCGCGCAGCCGCAGGCAGTCACCGAGGCACCGGCCGCCCCGGAGCGGACCGTCGTCGAGGTGGCCGAGACCGACGACGACTACTACGACACCCAGGGCTACGACCTGTCCCGGTTCGAGACGGACACGCCCGCAGCCCCGGCGGTCGCGGACAGCCAGGAGGGCGACTCGGCCCGGCTGGCCGCCGCCGACGACCCGGACGCGATCGGTGACGGCGACAGCGACGACGACAGCGGCGCCCCGCGCCGGCGGGCGCGTCGTGGTGGCGCCCGGCGGCGTACCCGGCCGTGAGGCTTTAGCGCGCTGACCTGCGCGAACAGGGCCCCCGATCCGCCGAGAAGAGGCGGGGCGGGGGCCCTGTCGTGCCCGCCGAACCCGGCGGAGGGGCACCGACCGGCAGCCCGGTTTGGGAGGCGGGCCGGGTATGGCGTACGCTTGCCTGCGGCGCACTTTGGTGTGCCGAGTTCCCGCGTGCCCGCGCCGCCGGTGTCACGGCTCCCGGCGAGTCGCCGTGGGAACGACCGTCGACGGTGTGACAGCCGGCAACGGTGCAATAGACGCCAGCAGCCTCAACGACAGGGAGTCCGCCTCCGATGTACGCGATCGTCAAGACCGGCGGCAAGCAGTACAAGGTCGCCGAGGGCGACGTGATCGAGGTCGAGAAGCTCGCCGGTGCGCCCGGCGACGCGGTGAAGCTCACCGCGGTGCTCCTCGTCGACGGTGACGACCTGGTGACCGAAGCGGCGAAGCTCGCCAAGGTCGCGGTGTCCGGCGAGATCGCCGCGCACACCAAGGGCCCGAAGATCCGGATCCACAAGTTCAAGAACAAGACCGGCTACCACAAGCGCCAGGGTCACCGCCAGCCGCTGACCCAGGTCAAGGTGACCGGCATCTCCAGCGGGAAGTAGGTCGTCCTCCAATGGCTCACAAAAAGGGTGCGTCCAGCTCGCGTAACGGCCGTGACTCCGCGGCCCAGCGGCTCGGCGTGAAGCGCTTCGGTGGTCAGGTCGTCAGCGCGGGTGAGATCCTCATCCGTCAGCGTGGCACCAAGTTCCACCCCGGTGACCTGGTCGGCCGTGGCGGCGACGACACGCTGTTCGCGCTGGCCGCCGGCTCGGTGCAGTTCGGCACCAAGCGCGGTCGCAAGACCGTCAGCATCGTGCCTCAGCAGTAGTTCTGTAAGCGTTGCGGGCCGCGGACCTCGAGTCCCGGCCCGCTTCGCTTTTCCCCGTGCGGGGCGGACCCCGCTGGAAGGATTGGCGTCGTGACGACGTTCGTTGACCGGGTCGTCCTGCACATGCAGGCCGGCGACGGCGGGCACGGCTGTGTCTCGATCCACCGGGAGAAGTTCAAGCCGTTCGGCGGGCCGGACGGCGGCAACGGCGGCCACGGCGGCAGCGTGTCGCTGGTGGTCGACCCGCAGGTCACCACGCTGCTCGACTTCCACTTCCGGCCACACCTGAAGGCCGAGAACGGCAAGGGCGGCGCCGGCTCGAACCGGGACGGCGCCAACGGCCGTGACCTGGTCATCAAGGTGCCGAACGGCACCGTCGTGCAGAGCCTCGACGGCGAGGTGCTGGCCGACCTGGTCGGCGTCGGCACCACGTTCGAGGCGGCCCGGGGCGGCCGGGGCGGGCGCGGCAACGCCTCGCTGGCCAACGCCCGCCGCAAGGCGCCGGGCTTCGCCGAGCTGGGTGAGCCCGGCGATCGGCTGGACGTCGTGCTGGAGCTCAAGAGCGTCGCCGACGTGGGCCTGGTCGGCTTCCCGTCGGCAGGCAAGTCGTCGCTGATCTCGGTGATCTCCGCGGCCAAGCCGAAGATCGCCGACTACCCGTTCACCACGCTGGTGCCCAACCTGGGCGTGGTGCGGGTGGACAACCACACCTTCACCGTCGCCGACGTGCCGGGCCTGATCCCGGGCGCGGCCAGCGGCAAGGGCCTGGGCCTGGAGTTTCTCCGCCACGTCGAGCGCTGCGCCGTGCTGGTGCACGTGATCGACACCGCGACGCTGGAGCCCGGCCGCGACCCGCTCGCCGACATCGACGCCATCGAGTCGGAGCTGTCCCAGTACGGCGGCCTGGCCGACCGGCCCCGGCTGGTCGCGCTCAACAAGGTCGACGTGCCGGACGGCAAGGACCTCGCCGACATCGTCCGCCCCGACCTGGAGGCGCGCGGCCTGCGCGTGTTCGACGTCTCGGCCGCCACCCGGGAGGGCCTGCGGGAGCTGACGTACGCGATGGCGGAGCTGGTCGACCAGGGCCGCCGGGCCGCCCCACCGGCCGAGCCGACCCGGATCGTGATCCGCCCGAAGGCGGTCGACGACGCCGGCTTCACCATCGAGGCCGAGCCGGACGGCTCGTACACGGTGCGCGGCAGCCGGCCGGAGCGCTGGGTGAAGCAGACCAACTTCGACAACGACGAGGCAGTGGGTTACCTGGCCGACCGGCTGGCCCGCCTCGGCGTCGAGGAGAAGCTCGCGAAGGCCGGCGCGCAGGCCGGTGACCTGGTGCGCATCGGCGACCGGGAGTTCGACTGGCAGCCGACGCTCTACGCCGGTGTCGACTTCGTGCCCGGTAACCGGGGCACCGACGTACGGCTGGAGGAGAAGTCGAACCGCCCGTCGGCGTCCGACCGGCTGGCGGCCCGTAAGGCCCGCCGGGTCCGGCCGGAGGACGAGGTCGAGGCCGCGCCCGCGGCGGAAGCGGACGCCGAGTAGCCGTCTCCGGGTCGGTGGCGGGAAACCTGCGCGAAATCCGGCCGATCCAGCGTACGGGCATGTTGATCGAGTCCCGTCCCGCCGCCGATCCGGAGATCGCCGCGCTCGTCGTCTCCCAGCAGCGTGAGCTGCGCGACGCGGACGGCGGGCTGGACGGGCAGGTCACAGTCGTGCACACCGACGTCCACTACCTGGCCGCCGTGGTGGGCGGCCTGACGCTCAGGCGCTCGTCTGCGCGTGCGGCGCGGTGACCGGCTTCGACTCGGGGCTGGCGTGCTGGCGCAGCACGATGCTGAGCAGGATCAGCACGCCCACGGCGAGGAACTCGCTCTGCCAGTTCTGCATCGACTGGAACCAGAAGTCGCTGGTGCCGAGGAACTGCCACGCGCTGATCGGGGCGGCGCCGCTCTCCAGCGCCTGCTCCTGGTTGTAGGCGGCCACGCCGCCGAACAGGTGCCCCAGGAACGCACCCCCGAAGATCATCAGAAGTGCGATGGCGAGGCTGTTCCGGTCGACCACGAGCGGCAGCCCGCCGACGCGTACCGGCCACGGTGAATCGGGGCGGGCGTGGTCGCGGTTGTCCTCCGGGCGGTCCGTCTGGTCCTCCGGCTTCGACTCGGCCGAGCCCTTCTGCACCAGGTACGCGGTGAGCAGCACGTAGCCGCCCATCTGGAGGAACTCCGACTCCCAGTTCTCGAACACCGCCTCGGCGAAGTGCCCGGTGCCGAGATAGGCCCACCAGCTCAGCGGCTCGGCGCCGTACCGGCTCAGCTCCTCGTTGTGCACCTGCCAGCCGAACACGCTCTGCAGCAGGAGGAAGGCCAGGAACGCGCCGAGCATGGCGACCGAGAGCATGTTGTCGCGCAACCACCGTGGCATCGCCGGACCTCCTCGACCCGCTCGCGGTTGCCCTCCTGCCCGGCGTCGGGCCGGAGCAAACGCCGCACCGGCGTGTCGCGCCTGGTCAGGGGCGGTCGAAGGGGGCCTGCACCCGGGTGCCGGTGCCGAGGTCGTTGTTCAGCAGCAGGCCGGCGGCGAGCATGCCGAAACCGAGGAACAGGTGCAGCCAGTTGTCCGCGTCGTTCACCGGCAGGATGTTCACTGTGGTGTCGTGGTCGATGGCGAAGCCGTACAGCCACAGCACCAGGTAGAGCGCGCCGCCGACGGCCAGGAACACCCGTGCCCCGGCCAGCCGCCGGGCCGTCACCAGACCGACCAGCCCGAACAGCAGGTGCACCAGGTTGTGCAGCACCGACACCTGGAACACCCCGAGCAGCCTCGCCCCGGAGTGGTGCCCGGCGAACGTCATCTCGCCGTAGGGCGTGGTGATGCCGGGCACGAAACCGAGCACGCCGATCAGCGCGAAGAGAGCCGCCGCCGCGAGCGCGACCTTCTGCACCGCAGGCCGGGCGGACGCGTGTTCGCGCACGTCACGTGCCATCCCTGTCACCCCCGTGGGACTCGCCGCCGCCCGGGCGGGCAGGCATTCCATTGTCTGACCGGGACGGGTCGCTCCGGCAGAGAAATCAGGAATCAGGCATGGAAGCGCCGACCTGGGGTAGGGCGATTGTCATGCGGAAACAATCCGCGTACCCCCCGAAGACACCCGCTGGGAACACACGAGCGGAAGGGACACCATGACTCAGGATCTCTCCCCCAGTTCGGCCACGTACCAGTCGACGAACGGCGGCAGCGTGCGTGACCAGGCCCGCCAGGTCGGCTCCGACGCCGCGAACGCGGGCGGCGCCGTCGCGCAGACCGCCAAGGAGCAGGGCCGGGAGGTGGTGGGCGAGGCCAAGCGGCAGGCCCGCGACCTCTACGGCGAGACCCGTAGCCAGGTCACCGCGCAGGCCGGTCAGCAGCAGCAGCGCGCCGCCAGCGGACTGCGGTCGCTCGCCGACGAGATGCGCACCATGGCGCAGCAGGGTGGCGGCTCCGGGCCGGTCACCGAACTGGCCCACCAGGCGGCCGAGCGCGTGCACGGCGTGGCCGGCTGGCTGGAGCAGCGCGAGCCGGGCGACCTGCTCAACGAGGTGAAGAGCTACGCCCGCCGCAACCCCGGCACGTTCCTGGTCGGGGCGGCGCTGCTCGGTGTGGTCGCCGGGCGGCTCACCCGCAACATCGCCGCGATCGGCGACGACAGCACGGCGCGGCCGGCGTACGACCCGGACCGCACCGCCGTCATCCCGGCCGCGCGTGAGGTGCCGGACCAGGTGCCGCCGGGCGGCTACCTCGACCCGACGCCGGGCAGCTACGCCGAGCCGGACCCGGGCTACTCCGCGCCGGGCGCGACCTATCCGGCCGGCGGCGCCCCGAACACCTGGGCCGACCCGGCGGGTGGCACCGGTCAGCCGCTGCCGCCGCCGGAGCGCACCGACCCGCTGCCGGGTGTCCCGTCGACCGGCGCTCCCCGCCCGTGACCGGCCGCACCGGCAGAAGGGAGGCGACGGCATGACCGTACCCACGCAGGACCCCGGCTATCAGGCGGCGGGCGGCCCGCCCCACGCCGACGAGGTGCGCGGCAGCTCGCTCGGCGATCTGATGCGTCAGGTCACCACGGACCTGTCCACGCTGATGCGCCAGGAGGTCGAGCTGGCCAAGGCGGAGATCCGCCAGGAGGGCAAGAAGGCGGGCAAGGCCGCCGGCCTGTTCGGCGGCGCCGGTTTCGGCGGCTACATGGTGGCGCTCTTCGTCTCGATCGCGATCTGGCAGTTCCTCGACAACGTCATGGACTCCGGGCTGGCCGCGCTGATCGTGGCCGTCATCTGGGCCGCTGCCGCGGCGGTCCTGTACTCGATGGGCAAGAAGAACGCCGAGCGGATCCGCGGCCTGAAGCAGACCAACGACAGCGTGCAGCGCATCCCCGACGCGCTCAAGCCGCACCCGGAGGGAGTCATCCGATGAGCACCGATCCCGAGCAGATCCGCCGCGAGATCGAAGCCACCCGCAACAGCCTCAGCTCGGACGTGGACGCCCTGGCGTACAAGGTCAGCCCGAGCCGCATCGTTGACGACCGCAAGCAGCGCGTCCGCAGCGCGCTGACGAACGTGAAGGACAAGGTGATGGGAACCGCTTCGGACCTCGGCCACAGCACCGGCCACGCCGCCCACTCGGTGGGCGACCACGCCTCCTCGATGGCCTCCACTGTGGGCGACAAGGCGCAGTCCGCCGCCGCCACGGTGAGCGACGCCGCCCACCGGGCGCCGCAGGTGGTGCGGCGCAAGTCCGAGGGCAATCCGATCGCCGCCGGCGTGATCGCCTTCGGCGTCGGCATGCTGGTCTCCTCGCTGATCCCGGCCACCCGCCGCGAGCAGCAGGTCGCCGCGCAGGTCAAGGAGAAGGCCGCCGAGCACGGCGGAGCGGTGAAGGAGAAGCTGGGCGAGGTCGCCACCGAGCTGAAGAAGGAGCTGCGCGAGCCCGCGCAGCACGCCGCCGAGTCGGTGAAGGCCACCGCTCAGGACGCCGTGCACACGGTCAAGGACGATGGCCGCGCCGCCGCCCAGGACATCCGGCACAGCGCCGAGCAGGCGCGATCCTGAAGGTCCGCGCCCTCGGTAAGGAAGGGCCCCTTTTTATCGCCCAGGCGATAAAAAGGGGCCCTTCCTTACACCTCGGCGCGCAACGGTGGGGGCACGGCGCCGGTCTCCACCCACAGCACCAGGTCGTCGGGGCGGCGCCGGGTCATCCGCCTGCGTAGGAGGCGGGTGGGGTTGGCCGCCGTCCGCAGCCGGGCGCCCGCGTAGGGCACCCCGCCGCGCATCCGCCGGCCCACCGCCAGCCACGCGCACAGGCCGCGTTCCAGCACCCAGGCGGGCGCGGCCAGGCTGGTGTGCGCCGGGAAGACCCGGGCGCCGCCGGCCCGTCGCCGGCCCAGCTCCGCCACGGCCACCGTCGCCAGCCCGGCGCGCAGCAGCAGCCCGGGCCGGCGGGTGGCGAGCGCGACCGCCGCCGCCGGCAGCACCGCCAGCGCGGCGAGCAGCCACACCGGCCGGGCCGTCTCGTCGTACGCCTGGCGGACGCGCTGCCCGAGGAAGTGCGCGGCGGTGGGCGGTAGCCGCCGCACGTACAGCCACGCCGGGGTGGCGGTGCTGCCGCCGTACGCGCGCACCGTGCGGACCAGCTCCAGGTTCTCGAAGAGCACGTCGGGGTCGTAGCCGCCCATCGCCAGGAACGTGCTCCGCCGCATCCCGAGCGTGCCCGGCCAGTCGCCGCCGAACACGCGGGCCAGCAGCGTCCGGCCGGTGTCCCACCAGGCGTGCCAGGGCAGCGGGTCGAAGTGGTTCTGCGGCCGGACCAGGTCCACCCCGTCCAGCAACTGGTGCACCGCGCACAGGGCCGCCCGGTCGTACCGGACGTCGTCGTCGGCGATCACCATGTGCTCGTGCCGGGCCAGCGCGACGCCGGTGAGCACGCCGAGCACCTTGCCGTTGCGCCCGCACAGCGCCGGGTCCGGCGGCACGTGCCGGACCAGCCCGCGCCAGGTGCCGGCGTGCCGGGCGAACAGCTCCGGCGCCGATCCGTCGACCACCACCACGTCGACCCACCGGCTCAGCTCGCGCAGGTACCCGGTCAGCTCGTCCAGGCCGCCGTCGTCGTGGGCGCGCAGCGGCAGGACGTACGCCATCGGCAGCCGGACCGGCGCGGACGCGGCACCCTCGTCGCGTGGCTGCGCGGCGGTCGGTCGGGTCACGTCGCCTCCCCCTCGTGTCGGGTCACGCGACTTGCCCGGAATGCGGCTGCTCAAACCGTTTCTGGCGGGCTGTGTCGGTAGCGCAGCCGGATACGGACGGTCCGAGCCGGGGGGAGACGCGATGCCCGGCACCGCGACGAGATGGACGCCGGCCGGCGCACCGCGCTCGGAGTCATCCGCCGACCTGCACCAGCAGGCCGCCTGACCGCCCGGCCGGGGTGCGCCCGTTCAGCGCAGCGGGCGCACCCCACCGGCCGGGCGTGCTCCGTCGGCCGGGCGTACCCCGTCGAGCACCAGCCCGCCGGGCGGCAACGCCGGCATGGTGCCGAGGTCGAGCGCCAGGTCCTGTGGCGGTACGCGGTAGCTCATCGCGCCGGTCAGGTTCGTCACCGCCCGTTTCATCAGCTCGATCGTGATCCACTCACCGGCGCAGCGGTGGCCGGTGTGGTGGTCGCCGCCGCCCTGCGGGACCAGGCCGAACGGGTCGTCGCGCCAGCCGGCGAACCGCTCCGGGCGGAACCGTTCCGGCTCGGGCCACACGTCGGGGTGGTGGTTCGTGCCGTACAGGTCGAGCAGCACCCGCCGGCCCTGCGGGAACGCGTACCCCCGCCACTGGAACGAGCGGCGTACCCGGGCCGCGGCGACCGGGAAGAACGGGTAGTAGCGGCGTACCTCCTGCACGAACTGCTCGGTCGCGGCGTCGTCGCCGGGCAGCCGGTCCCGCCAGTGCGGGTGGTCGTGCAGCGCCAGCGCGGCGAAGACCACGTACCGGTCCACCGCGACGGTGGGGCGCAGCACGTTCAGCAGTTCCACAGCGGCGATCCGGCGGGGGAGCGGCAGGCCCCGTTCGTCCCGGTGCCCGGCCACCACCGCCAGCGCGCTGCCCTCCGGTGCGGGCACCGCGCCCGCGCGTACCCGCTCGATCAGCTCGCCGGCCCAGCGTTGCGCGGGCCGGCGGCCGAGCCGTCCGCGCCAGTGCCGGAGTCCCACCGCGGCCGGCGCCTCGATCATCGCGTGCATCTCGGCGGTGCGGCGCGGCACGTCGGCCTCGGCCGGCGGCACCCCGGCCCAGGCCCAGACCGTACGGGTCAGGATCCGGCCCACCTCGTCGTAGAGCACCACCGGGCCGTTCCGCGCCCAGACCGGGATCCGGGCCCGCCACTGCTCGTCGAAGATCTCCCCGAGGCGGCGGATCGCGGCCGGGGTCATGAGCGACATGAACATCGCCTTGCGGACCAGGTGCGCCTGCCCGTCGAGGCCCTGCACGCCGCCGACGCCGGTGAGGGTGCGCTGCCCGCGCATCGGCATGGCGCCGCGCCGGACGAACCGCTCCTCGTCGTAGAACAGCTCGGCGGCCTCCCGGCCGCGCAGGCAGATCGTCGGCTGCAGCAGGAGCCGGGTCTGGAAGACGTCGGTGCCGAGGCGGTCGCAGCGGTCGCCGACGAAGCGGTAGCCCTCCCGGAGGAACGCCAGCGTGCTGTCCGGGCTCCGGTCGCTCGGCATGGTGCTCATCTCGGCTGCTCCTGACGCGGTTCGGCGGCGCTGCCTACCTACCCGGGCCGGCGCGGCCAAACCCTCCATTCCAGCAGCTTCGGCCGCTTGGCGGAGGGGCCGGCCACGCGAGCCGGTGCTGGCCCCTCCCCGGGCGCGGAAAAGCTGGTTGGCTCGGTTCGCGGACCGGCGGCCACCGGTCCGCCGCCCGCCGGCGCGACGTCCGGCGGGCGTCACCGGCGACGGGGGAGGGCACCGATGCGTGACGACAGGGCGGCACGACGGCACCGCGAGGCACCGGCCCGGCTGCGCGGCGACGGTCGCGACGGGCCGCTGATCGGCGCGCCCCGGCGCGCCGCACCCCGCCCACCGCGTTACTTCACCGTGCACCTGGGCTTCGCCGCCACCGATCCCGCCGTCGCGCGGGAGCACGCCGTGGCGTACGCCGAAGCGCTCGGCCTGCTCCGCCCGGAGCTGGCGCTCGGCGCGGCGGCGCTGTCCCCGGCGGACGCCTGGCACCGCGCCGAGCGGCTGTTCTGCGACGCCGCCGGGCCCGACGGCGAGCGTTGTGCCGACGTGGCCGGTCACCCCGGCTTCCACCACGCGCCCGGTCCGGGCGGCCTCGGCTGGGGCGACGGTGACTGAGGCGCGCTCAGTCCAGGTCGAACTCGCCGTCCTGGGCACCGGCGACGAACGCGTCCCACTCGGCCTGCGTGAAGACCAGCACCGGCCCGTCCGGCTCGGCGGAGTTGCGCATACCGATCAGGTCGTCGACGAAGGCCACCTCGACCGCTCCCTCGGAGGTGTCGCCCTCTGCCCGCTGCCAAACCGCCCGGGAGAGGTCGAAATCGCCCTTGGGGTGCTGACCCATCGCTGCTCCTCCATCGCCATGCGTAACGAGAAGTCCCGAGCGGACCTCATCGGGCAGGATAAGCGGATGCCGAGCCTCACACGTGCAGAGGCGACCGCGCGTCGCGCGTCGATCGTCGTCGAGTCCTACGATGTGGACCTCGACCTGACCGGCGACGCCGAGCGGTTCCGCTCCGCCGTCACCATCCGGTTCCGGGCCACCCCCGGCGCCGAGACCTTCGTCGACGTCAAGCCGCGCCGACTCCTCGCCGCCCGCCTCAACGACCGCGACCTCGACCCGGCCCTGCTGGCCGGCGACCGGCTGCCGCTGACCGGCCTGGCCGAGGACAACACGCTCACCGTCGAGGCCGAGATGGCCTACTCCAACACGGGCGAAGGGCTGCACCGCTTCGTCGACCCGGCCGACGGCGAGACCTACCTCTACGCGATGTCCTTCCTGGACGACGGGCCGCGCGTCTTCGCCGCCTTCGACCAGCCAGACCTGAAGGCGCCGGTGACGCTGACCGTCACCGCGCCACCGGAGTGGACTGTCGCCGCCAACGGGCCGCTCGCCGCCCGGCCCGCGCCCGGGCGCTGGGAGTTCGCCACCACCGAGCCGCTGGCCACCTACTTCGTCTCGCTGATCGCCGGGCCCTGGCACGTGCTGCACGCCGAGCACGACGGCATCCCGCTCGGCCTCTACTGCCGGCGTTCGCTCGCCGCCCACCTGGACGCCGACGCCGAGGAGATCTTCACCGTCACCCGGCAGTGCTTCGACCGCTTCCACGAGCTGTTCGCCGAGCGCTACCCGTTCGGCAAGTACGACCAGGCGTTCGTGCCCGAGTTCAACGCCGGCGCGATGGAGAACCCGGGCCTGGTCACGATCCGCGACGACTACGTGTTCCGCTCCGCTGTGACCGACACCCAGCGGGAACTGCGCGCCACCACCATCGCCCACGAGATGGCGCACATGTGGTTCGGTGACCTGGTCACCATGAGCTGGTGGGACGACCTCTGGCTCAACGAGTCCTTCGCCGAATACCTCGGCACCCGGGTCACCGCCGACGCGACCCGGTTCGACCGGGCGTGGACCACGTTCGCCAGCCGCCGCAAGGCGTGGGGCTACACCGCCGACCAGCGTCCCTCCACCCACCCGGTGGCACCGGAGGAGGTGGCCGACGCCGCACAGGCGCTGCTGAACTTCGACGGCATCTCGTACGCCAAGGGCGCCAGCGTGCTGCGCCAGCTCGTCGCCTGGCTCGGCGACGATGCGTTCCTGGCCGGGCTGAACGCCCACTTCGCGGCGCACCGGTTCGGCAACGCCACGCTCGCCGACCTGCTGGCCGTCCTGGGCAAGGCGAGCGGCCGCGACCTGGACGGCTGGGCGGAACGCTGGCTGCGCCGCGCGCAGGTGAACACGCTGCGGGTCGACACCGCTGTGGACGCCGACGGGCGGTGGACCGACGTGGCGATCGTGCAGACCGCCCCGGCGAGCCACCCGGTGCTGCGGCCGCACCGCATCGGAGTCGCCCACCACACAGCCGACGGCCCGGCGTACCGGTTCGAGGTGGACCTCGACCCGGACGCCGACGGCGGCCGTACGCCGCTGCCGGAGCTGGTCGGGCGGCCCGCCACCGGGCTCGTGCTGCCGAACGCCGGTGACCTGACGTTCGCCAAGATCCGGCTCGACCCGGCCTCGGCGGACGCGGTGCCGCTGCTGCTGCCGGGTCTCGCCGACCCGCTGGCCCGGGCGCTGCTCTGGGCCGAGACGCTGGACGCGGTCACCGACGGGGAACGGCCGGCCGGCGCGCTCGCGGGGCTGATCGCGTCGGCGCTGCCCGCCGAGACCGAGGTGACGATCGTCGAGGACGTGCTGCTGCTCAGCCGCCGGCTGATCGACCGCTACCTCGACCCGCTCGCCCGCGACGCGGCGCTGCTGCGGGTGGCGGCCGCCTGCGCGGCGCTGCTCGACTCGGCGCCCGCGGGCGGTTCCCTGCAACTGGCGGCGGCGCGGGGTCTGATCGGTGCCACCGCCGACACCGCCGTGCTGACCGGCTGGCTGGCCGGCGAGGGCGTGCCGCCGGGGCTCGCGGTCGACGCCGACCTGCGCTGGGCGGTGCTGCGCCGGCTCGTGGTGCTCGGCGCGGCCGGGGCGCCGGAGATCGACGCCGAGGCCGACGCCGACCGCAGCGCCACCGGTGCCGAGCGGGCCGCCGCGTGCCGGGCCGCGCTGCCCGACCCGGCTGCGAAACGGGCCGCATGGGAGATCGTCACCCGCAGCACCGAGCTGTCCAACCGGCTCGTCGAGGCGACCGCCGAGGGTTTCTGGCAGCCCGAGCAGGCAGAGCTGACCACCGGGTACGTGGAGCGCTACTTCACCGACATGCCGGCGGCGGCGCGTCTGCGTACCGCGTGGGTGGCCGACGCTGTCACAGTGGCCGCGTACCCCCGCTACGCCGTGTCGCAACCCACCCGGGAGATGGCCGCGGCGCTGCTGGCCCGCGACGACCTCACGCCCGGCCTGCGACGGTGGGTGACCGACCTGGACGACGACATGCGCCGGGCGCTCGTGGCCCGGACGGCTGTGGCCGCCGCGTCGGCCTGACCGGGGCACGCCGGGCGGGCTGATCCGCCCGGCGTGGCCGACCCCGCCCGGGCCCGTCCGGCGCGCGGCCTACGATCGCGGGGTGGAGGAAGACATCCGGCGGGTCGGCATCATGGGCGGCACGTTCGACCCGATCCACCACGGGCACCTGGTGGCGGCGAGCGAGGTGGCCGACCGGTTCGGCCTGGACGAGGTCGTCTTCGTGCCGACCGGGCAACCGTGGCAGAAGGCGGAGGAAGCGGTCACCCCGGCCGAGGACCGTTACCTCATGACGGTGATCGCCACCGCCTCCAACCCGCGTTTCCAGGTGAGCCGGGTCGACATCGACCGGGGCGGGCCCACCTACACCGTCGACACGCTGCGCGACCTGCACGCCGAGTACGGCCCGAAGGCGCAGCTTTTCTTCATCACCGGCGCGGACGCTCTGGAGCGCATCCTTTCCTGGAAGGACCTGGACGAGGCGCTCGAACTGGCCCATTTCATCGGCGTGACCCGGCCCGGCTTCGAACTGACCGACAAGCACCTGCCGGCCGACTCGGTGAGCCTGGTGCAGGTGCCCGCGATGGCGATCTCCTCGACCGACTGCCGCGCGCGGGTCGCCCGGGGGGAGCCGGTGTGGTACCTGGTGCCCGACGGTGTGGTGCAGTACATCGCGAAACGGCGTCTCTACCAGCGATGATTCGCTCCCTTACATCCCGGTTCATGCCTGAAATCGACCAGAACTGACAAGTCGTCGCACCGCCGGGTGTGAGAGGCTTGGAGGGTCGCACGGTTGATCGAAGGAGAACGGTGACAGTTTCCGAACGCGCGCACGAGCTGGCGATGGCCGCCGCCCAGGCCGCGGCCGACAAGAAGGCACAGGACATCGTCATCATCGACGTGGGCGACCAGCTCGCGATCACCGACGCGTTCCTGCTGGCCGCCGCTCCGAACGAGCGTCAGGTGCTCGCCATCGTCGACGCCATCGAGGAGCGCCTGCTGGAGCTGCCGGAGAAGGCCAAGCCGGTGCGCCGCGAGGGCGAGCGGGGTGGTCGCTGGGTGCTGCTCGACTACGTCGACATCGTGGTCCACGTCCAGCACACCGAGGAGCGCGAGTTCTACGCGCTCGACCGGCTCTGGAAGGACTGCCCGCAGATCCCGTTCGAGGATCGCGACCTGGCCGACTCGGCCGCCGGCACCGCCACCGCCGAATGACCCGCCTGATCATCTGGCGGCACGGCAACACCGACTGGAACGCCGGAAGCCGCGTCCAGGGTCAGACCGACGTGCCGCTCAACGACCTCGGCCGGGAGCAGGCCCGTGCCGCGGCGCCGGTGCTGGCCGCGCTGCGCCCGGACGCGATCGTCGCCAGCGACCTGCGCCGGGCCGCCGACACCGCCGCCGCGCTCGCGGCGCTGACCGGGCTGCCGGTCCGCTCCGACGCCCGGCTGCGCGAACGGCACTTCGGCCAGTGGCAGGGCCTCGCCCTGACCGAGGTGGCCGAGCGGTTCCCCGACGAGTACGCCCGCTGGCGGGCCGGCGACCCCGACCCCGGCGCCGGCATCGAGCCCCTGGGCGACCTGGGCACCCGGCTCGGCGCCGGGTTCCAGGACGCGGCCGACCTGGCCACCGGCGGCACGGTCGTGGTGACCACCCACGGCGGCGGCGCCCGGCAGGGCGTCGGGCACCTGCTCGGCTGGGACCACACGGTGCTGCGCAGCCTCGGTTCGCTGGCGAACTGCCACTGGACCGAGCTGCGCCACGACGACGTCCGGGGCTGGCACCTGCGCGCACACAACGTCGGCCTGATCACCCAGCCGGCGCTCACCGACGCGATCTGACACCTCCGGCCCCGGCACGTCACAGCGCCATCGGCTAGCGTGCCGGTCATGCCCGTCGCGGTCGTCACCGACTCCACCGCCTACCTGCCCCCCGACCTGGTCCGCGCACGCGGGCTCACAGTCGTCCCGCTGACCGTCGTCCTCAACGGCGCGGAAGGGCTGGAGGGCGTCGAGACGTCCCCGGCCGACGCCACCCGTGTGCTGCGCGGCCGGCGGGTCTCGGTGAGCACGTCCCGGCCCGCGCCGGAACAGTTCGCGCAGGTCTACCGCACGCTGCTCGCCGAGGGCGCCGACGGCGTGGTGTCGGTGCACCTGTCCGCCGAACTGTCCGGCACCGTCGAGGCCGCCCGGCTGGCCGCCGCCGAGGTCGGCGACGACCGCGTCACAGTCGTGGACAGCCGATCCACAGGCATGGGCCTCGGCTTCCCGGCGCTCGCCGCCGCCGCGGCCGCCGCGCGGGGCGCCGATCTGACCGGGGTACGCGACGCGGCGCTGGACGCGGTCGCCCGGACCACCATCTACTTCTACGTCGACACCCTGGAGTTCCTGCGCCGGGGCGGCCGGATCAACGCGGCCGAGGCACTGCTCGGCACCGCCCTCTCGGTCAAGCCGATCATGCACATGCCGGACGGCGCGATCGTGGTCAAGGACAAGGTCCGTACCGCCAGCCGGGGCGTGGCACGCCTGGTCGACCTCGCCGTCGAGGCGGCAGGCGACGGCCCTGTGGACATCGCGGTGCACCACCTCGCCGCGCCGCAGCGGGCCGAGCAGCTGCTGGTGGCGCTGACCGAACGGCTGGGCGACCGCCTGCACGACACGTACGTCACCGAGGCCGGAGCGGTGGTCGCCGCCCACGCCGGACCCGGGCTGGCCTGCGTGGTGGTCCACCGCCGCACACCATAGGGTGGCCGGATGAGCCCCCTGTCGTACGTCGTCACCGGCGGCGGGCGCGGCGTCGGACGAGCCATCGTCGAACGGCTCGCGGCCGACGGCGGCACAGTGGTCGTGGTCGAGCGGGACACCGGCGCGCTGGACTGGCTGGCCCGCCATCCGCTCGCCGACCGGCTGCACGCCGTGACCGGGGACGCCGGCGACGAGGCGGTCACCGGGCGGGCCGCCGACCGCGCCGAGGCGTACGCGCCGCTGGCCGGCTGGGTCAACAACGCCGCCGTCTTCCGCGACGCCGACCTGCATCGCGCGCCCGCGAGCGAGGTGGTCGACCTGATCGCGCTGAACCTGCGCCCCGCCGTGGCCGGGGCCGGCACCGCCGTACGCCGGTTCCTGGCGGCCGGGACCGGCGGCGCGATCGTCAACGTCTCGTCCCACCAGGCCCGCCGGGCGGTGCCGGGTGCCCTGCCGTACGCCACCGCGAAGGCCGCGCTGGAGGGGCTGACCCGGGCGCTCGCCGTCGACTACGGTCCCCGCGGGATCCGCGCCAACGCGGTCGCACTCGGGTCCATCCACACCGAACGGCACGCCGCCTACCTGGCCGGACTCGACGTGGCCGGGGTGGCGCACGTCGGCGCGGAGATGGGCCGGCTGCACCCGGTCGGTCGGATCGGGCGTACCGGCGAGGTGGCCGAGGTGGTCGTGTTCCTGCTCTCCGAGCGTGCCTCGTTCGTCAACGGCGCGACGGTGCCGGTCGACGGGGGACGGGCGGCGCTCGGGCTGGATCCGGAGGCGCGCTGACGTGATCATGCCGTGCCCGGGGGGCCGCCGGCACGCCTAGCACAGTTGCGGACGGGCGGCGCTGGTCATGCCGTCACCCGTACCCGCCTGGCGCGAGGGCGGCTGACAGCAGGCGTTGCCGGCGCGGCGGCGAGCCAGCGCAGTCCGGCCGGTTGCACGAACAGTTCCCGCTTGGCGACCGCCTCGCCCCTGGCGCTCAGCTCGTATGCCTCGATCCATGTCCAGCCGTCGTAGCTGTGCCGGTCGGCGATCTCCCGAATCACGCGGACGATGATGGGTCGCACGAATTGCACGCTTGCGGCGCGGGTGAGGTGCAGGACATCGCCGCACTTGATCAACCCGGGCGCTGCCGTCATGTGACCCCCTCCGTCGTTGGGAAGGGGCCGCCCCTGGTTGCTCGCCCAAGGGGCGACCCCGGGCAGCACTCCCGCCGGGCATCGGGCCTCCACCGGGTAGCGCCGCTCAACCGTCACCCTGCCGAGAGCTACGGGACCAGTACACAGCGTTGATGTATGGTGCCCAGATATTCGGGACGTCCACAGGGGAGGCGGGATGAACCACGTACTCCAGGCGGCGATGGCTGAGGCTGGCGAGACGGCCGAGAGCTTGGCAGCTCAGACCGGCGTAGACCCGAAGACGGCAGCGCGTTGGATCTCCCCGGGACGAGTGCCCCAACCACGCCGACGTGCACAGGTGGCCGCACTCCTTGGTCGGGACGTCGGGGATCTATGGCCCGACGTCCTGAAGCGACGTGAGCCGCAGTGGCTACGCGAGTGGGTCGACTGGGAACGAGAAGCCGTTGCCCTCCGCTGGTTCGAGCACTGTTGGATACCTGGCCTTCTCCAGACCGAGGCGTACGCGCGGGCAACTCTTGCCGGCGAGGCGCTGACCCCGGCGGAGGTAGACGAACTGGTCGCCTCACGCATCGAGCGGCAAGCGATCCTGCGCCGAGAGCGCCCACCCCTTTTCGTCGCCGTCATCTTCGGAGGAGTGCTGCACCAGTCGGCGTATGGCAACCGCGATCTGATGCGCGAACAGGTCGAGCACCTTGCCCGCTGCGCAGCCCTTTCCACGGTGCAAGTGCACATCGTGCCGAAGGACGTTGGCATGTATCCGGGGCTCGGCGGAGGCTTCATCATCGCCGAGCTACCCAGCGGCGAGCACGTCGCGCACGTCGACAGCCAGGGGCCGGCGCAGATCGTAAATCAGGCTGCGGACGTTGCTACGCTCAGTCGTAGATGGGAGCGCATCAGGGGTGACGCCCTCTCCCGAAACCAGTCCCTAGACCTGATCAGAGAAGCGGCAGGATCATGGACATGACCGGTGCGCAGTGGCGCAAGAGCACGAAGAGCGGCAACAACGGTGGCTCGTGTGTCGAGGTCGCCGACAACCTCCCGGGTATCGTCCTGGTCCGGGACACCAAGGACCGTGACGGCGGAACCCTGACCTTCGGGCCGGTATCGTGGCAGGGCTTCGTTAACCTGGCCAAGAAGATCGGCCCTGTGGGCTGACCCCAGGCCATGTGCGGCCCCGGTACTCCTGATGGGTGCCGGGGCTGCTTCACGTCCGACGGCGCGTCAGGGTAATCACTAGCCGACCGGCTGCACGCCGTGACCGGGGATACGTCTGCCCGGCCGGACTCGACCCGGCCGGACTCGACCCGGCCGGGGTGGCGCACGTCGGCGCGGAGATGGGCCGGCTGCACCCGGTCGGTCGGATCGGGCGTACCGGCGAGGTGGCCGAGGTGGTCGTGTTCCTGCTCTCCGAGCGTGCCTCGTTCGTCAACGGCGCGACGGTGCCGGTCGACGGGGGACGGGCGGCGCTCGGGCTGGATCCGGAGGCGCGCTGACGTGATCACGCCGTGCCCGGGTGGCCGCCGGCATGCCTAGCACAGTCACGGTCGGCTCGGGTGCCTGTCCACAGTGCCTACGTTGTCCACAGGTGACGGTTCACCGGCCGATGCGTGACGAGCCGTCACCGTAGCGTTCCGAGCCGTGCCACACGACGAGGAGACGACGGTACGGCGGCGGCTCGTCCGGCTGTTCGGGTTCGCGGACGCCGCTGCCGTTCCGCCGACCCCCGCCTCCCGCTCGCGCGGGCCCGGCTCGGCGGCGGGGTCCTCGCGGTGGCCCGGGCCATCCCTGTCCGGGCCGGACCGCGAGCCTGGGCCCGACGACGCCGGGCCGGTCCTCAACGGCATGCCCGGTGCGCGCTCCGGGCATGCCACCGGCGGGACCGGGCCGGATTTGCGAGGGCGGCTCGGCTCGGGTTCCGGGGGTGGGCCGGGCGAGGCCGAGACGGGTTTCGGGCTGCGGCGCGGTGTCCCGGAGCACGACGGCGGTGCGGAGCAGCCATTCGGGGCGGATCCGGCGTCCGCCGAGCCGGACGACGAGGGGAACCGTCAGTCGGCGTCCGCGCGAGGTCTGGCGTCCCGGCTGCCCGGCCCGGGCGCGTTCGACCCCGGCCGTCGGGGTGTGCGTGCGCTCGCGGTGCTGGCGGCAGTCGTGGTCGTGGTGGCCGCCGTCTGGGCGTGGCGCTCGCGTCCGACCGCCGAACCCGTCCAGCCGGTCGTGGCGGCCACCGAGGCGCCGGCAGGCGGGGTGACCGACGTGGTGACCGGTGCGCCCGCATCGGGCGGCTCACCCGGTCAGGTCGTCGTCGCGGTGGCCGGGAAGGTGCGCCGCCCCGGCCTGGTCCGGCTGCCTGCCGGTGCCCGGCTCGCCGACGCCATCGAAGCGGCCGGCGGCGCGCTGCCCGGCGTCGACGTGGCACTGCTCAATCCCGCCCGCAAGGTCACCGACGGCGAGCTGATCCTGGTCGGCGTGACCGCCCCACCGGGACCGGCCGGACCCGCCCCGGCCGGCGGCGGGACAGCGCCGGGCGGTCCGGCGGCACCGGCCGGGCCGGTCAACCTGAACACCGCCACCCTCGCCCAGCTCGACGCGCTGCCCGGCGTCGGCCCGGTGCTCGCCCAGCGGATCCTCGACCACCGGGACCGGAACGGCGGCTTCCGGTCCGTGTCCGACCTGCGCCAGGTCGACGGCATCGGCGACGCGCGGTACGAGCAGCTCAAGGAACTGGTGACTGTGTGAGCAGCCGACCTGGGCCAAGGCCCGATCTGGCTGATGGCCGCGCCGTGGTCGCCGACGGGGACGTGGGCGGCCGTGATGTGCTCGACCTGCGGCTGGCCGGGTTGGCGGTGGCGGCCTGGCTCGCCGCGCTGGCCGGGCTGCACCTCGGTGTCCGGGCGACCGTGTGGCTGGCCGCCGTCACCGCCGTACTCGCCGTTCTGGCGGGCCTGCACCTGTGCGGTGTGCTCGGCCGACCGGGGGAGCCGGTCCGCCGCTACGGCTGGATCGTGGTCGCCGTGCTGCTCGGCGTGGTCTGCGGTGCGGCGGCCACCGGCGCCCGGCTCGCGATCCGCGACGCTACCCCGGTACGCGCGCTCGTGACCGAAGGAGCCCGGGTGACCGCCGACCTGGTGCTGCGCGACGACCCCCGCCCGATACGCGGCGCCCCGGGCCGGCAACCGATGCTGCTGGTCCGCGTCGACCTGGTCCGCCTCACCGGACCCGACGGCGCTCGGGTCACCGGCCCGGTACGCGCGCTGGTGCTGGCGACCGACCCGTCCTGGCGGCCGCTGCTGCCGGGCCAGCGGGTCACCGTTCAGGGGCGGCTGTCCGCCCCGCGCGGCGGCGACCTGACCGCCGCCGTGCTCTCCACCGCCGACCCGCCCACGCTGCGCGGCGACGCGTCGTGGCCGCAGCGGGCGGCAGGCGTGCTGCGCGCCGGGCTGCAACGGGCCTGCGAACCGTTGCCCGACGCGCCGGGCGGGCTGCTGCCGGGTCTGGTGGTGGGCGACACCAGCCGGCTGCTGCCGGAGGTGGAGGAGGACTTCCGGGCCACCGGGATGACGCACCTCAACGCGGTGTCCGGCTCCAACGTGGCGATCGTCGTCGGGGCGGTGCTGCTGCTTGCCCGCTGGGCGCGCGCCGGTCCGCGTACCGCCGCCACGCTCTGCGTACTCGCGCTCGTCGGGTTCGTCATCCTGGTGCGGCCCTCGCCGAGCGTGGTGCGTGCCGCCGCGATGGGCGCGATCGGGCTCGCCGCGCTCGCCGCCGGGCGGTCCCGGTCGGCGCTGCCCGCGCTCGCCACCGCGGTCACCGGGCTGGTCCTGTACGACCCGGACCTCGCGGGCGACCCGGGTTTCGCGTTGTCGGTCTGTGCCACCGGGGGACTGCTGCTGCTCGCGCCGGGATGGCGGGACGCGTTGCGGCGCCGGGGCGTACCGGCCGGACTGGCCGAGGCGCTCGCGGTGCCGGCCGCCGCGCAGCTCGCCTGCGGCCCGGTGATCGCCGGGCTGTCCGCGACGGTGAGCCTGGTGGCGGTGCCGGCGAACCTGCTGGCGGTGCCGGCCGTCGCGCCGGCCACCGTGCTCGGTGTGCTGGCGGCGGTGCTGTCGCCGCTGTGGCCGGGCGGTGCGGAGTTCCTGGCCTGGCTGGCGAGCTGGCCGGCGCGCTGGCTGGTGGCGGTCGCCGCGTACGGGGCGGACCTCCCGGCCGGGAACCTGCCGTGGGCGGGCGGGGTGACAGGTGCCCTGCTGCTGGCGGCGGTGAGCGTGGCGCTGCTGCTCGCCTTCCGCCGACGTCGGGCGCGGCGGCTGATCGTGGTTGTCGCGGTGGCGGTGGTGCTGGGCGCGGTGCCGGTGCGGCTGCTCGCCTCCGGCTGGCCGCCGCGCGGCTGGGTGGTGGTGGCGTGCGCGGTGGGGCAGGGGGACGCGGTGGTGCTGCCGGTCGCCGCCGGCCGGGCCGTGGTGGTCGACGCCGGCCCGGAGCCGTCCGGCGTGGACGCCTGCCTGCGCCGTCTTCGCGTACGCGAGGTGCCGTTGCTTGTGGTCAGCCACTTCCACGTCGACCACGTCGGTGGCGTGGCCGGGGTGTTCCGGGGCCGGCGGGTGGGTGTGGTGGTTGCCCCGTCCTGGTCCGAGCCGCCCTACGGTGCCGCCCAGGTACGCGAGGCGGCGCGCCGGGCCGGTGCGCCGCTCGCTGCGGTGCAGGCGGGCTGGCGGTGGCGGGCGGGCGCGGTGGACCTGGTTGCGGTCGGGCCGCCGTACCCGCTGCGGGGCAGCCGGTCCGACCCGAACAACAACTCGCTGGTGCTGGCCGCCACCGTGGGCGGGGTACGGATCCTGCTCACCGGTGACGCCGAGACGGAGGAGCAGCGGGCGATGCTGGAGACCACACCGGCCGCCACGATCCGGGCCGACGTGCTGAAGGTCGCCCACCACGGGTCGGCGTACCAGGCGCCGGAGTTCCTGGCCGCGGTACGCCCGGCGGTGGCGCTGGTGAGCGTGGGCGTCGACAACGACTACGGGCACCCCAACGCCGGGCTGCTGGACCGGCTGAGCCGGGGCGGTGCGCGGGTGCTGCGTACCGACACCGACGGGGACGTGGCGGCGGTCCGAGCGGGTGGTGGTCTCGCGGTGGTGAAGCGCGGCGCCGAGTCGGGACGGTCACGCTGAACCAAGGGAATCTTGTCGCGGTAGATGGGGAATCAAGTCAAATGTCTGGATTTGCGCTGTGTGCGGGCTGCGCCGTCACAGTCCCCGATGAGCAGGCCCGGCCGGGTCGGAGGGCGTGCGAGTATGGGCGACGTGACCCCCGCCGACCTGCCTCCTATTGTGCTCGTCCTCGGCGACGAGGAGCTGCTCGCCACGCGAGCGGTCACCGAAGCCGTCGCCCGGGCCCGCGAGGTCGACCCCGACGTGGACGTACGGGAATACCAGGCCGGCACGCTCACCGTCGGCGAGATCGCCGAGATGCTCAGCCCGTCGCTGTTCGGCGGTCGCCGGGTGCTCGTGCTCCGCTCCGGACAGGACGCCCGCAAGGACCTGTCCACAGCGCTGCTGGCGTATGCGAAGAATCCCGACCCGGAGGTTCAGCTCGTGGTGCTGCACCTGGGCGGGGCCAAGGGCAAGGCGTTCGCCGACGGCCTGCGGGCGGCGGGCGCCACCGTGGTGCCGGCGGTGAGGCTCAAGGGTGACCGCGAGCGGGCCGCCTTCGTGCGGGACGAGATCCGCCGTATCGGCGGCAGGTGCACGCCGGACGCGGCCGACGCCCTGGTCGCGGCCGTCGGGAACGACATGCGTGAGCTGGCGGCCGCCTGCTCGCAGCTGGTCGCCGACACCGACGGGCGGATCGGCGCGGACACTGTCGCCCGGTACTACCGGGGGCGGGCCGAGGTGACAGGCTTCACCGTCGCCGACGCGACGATGGTCGGTGACGTGCCAGGCGCACTGGAGGCGCTGCGATGGGCGCTGCACGTCGGCGTCGACCCGGTGCCGATCGCCGACGCGCTGGCCGACGGCGTACGGACCGTGGCCCGGGTCGCCGCCGCCGGGCGGGGCAGCGCGTTCCAACTGGCCAAGACGCTCGGCATGCCGGCCTGGAAGATCGAGAAGGCCCAGGTGCGCGCCCGGGGCTGGACGCCGGAGGGCCTGGTCGAGGCGATGCGGGTGGCAGCCGAGTGCAACGCGGCGGTCAAGGGCGGCGCCGACGATCGGGCGTACGCGCTGGAGCGGGCCGTGTTCTCGGTGGCCGCGGCCCGGCAGGGCGGCGCCCGGTGACCCGAGCGTGGTCGACGGTGGCCACGGACGAGGAGCGGTACCGCCCGCTCTACGCCCGGGTGCTGGGACTGCGCTTCGTCAACCCGGGTGGGGTGCTCTGCTTCCTCTTCTTCGAGGGCGCGGTGGCGCTGGCCGTGCTGCTCGCGCTCGCCGAACTGGTGAGCTGGTGGGCGGTGCTGGTGCTGCCGATCGCGGTGGCGGCGATGGTCAAGCTCAACGACGTGGTGGCCGAGATGGTCGTCCGCACCGCGGCGCAGGTGCCCGAGCAGGAGCGGGACCGCTTCCGCCGCCAGATGGAGCCGGTGGTCGGGCGAGCCCGGGTGCCCGCGAACGCCCGCGCGCTCCCGGGCGGCGCGGCGAGCATCGGGTCGTTGCCGCGCGGCGCGGCACCGGCGAGCGCCCACGTGTCGCCGGGCGGCGCGACCACGGACTCCCGGGGCATCCGCTATCACCACCCCCGACGCGCGACGTTCGACCACCCGAACGAGCAGTAGCGGCCGCCCTCCCGACGCCCCGCGCCCCGCCTCCCGACACCGCGCGCTACGCCCTCCGGGCGGCCCGCGCCGCGCCTCCCGACATCTCCCGCTCGCCCTCCGGAGGCCCCGCGCCGCGCCTCCCGACACCGCGCCCCGCTCTCTCCCGGCGGAGACGCCGCCGGGCCGCGGTCACCCCGAGATCTTGGTACGAAATGGCCCCTGGAGGGGCCGAAATCGTCCAAGATCTCCACGCCCACGGCGCGCACGGCGCTACGCGAGCCGCTGCGGTGGAGTGCGGACGGGCGGAAGCCCCGTGGGCTCGGTGGCCCCGGGGCTTCCGGTGGGATCTGTAGCGCTGGTCAGGCAGAGAACGAGGCGACGCGCTTGGCGATCGCCGACTTCCGGTTGGCCGCCTGGTTCGAGTGGATGACACCCTTGCTGGCAGCCTTGTCCAGCTTGCGGGTGGCCTCACGCATGAGCACGGTGGCCTTCTCGGTGTCGCCCGCCTCGGCAGCCTCGTGGAACTTCCGGATGGCGGTCTTCAGCGACGACTTGACCGACTTGTTACGCAGCCGGCGCTTCTCGTTCTGCCGGTTGCGCTTGATCTGGGACTTGATGTTCGCCACGCGACAGCCTCGTCTTGATAGCTCGGGTTGGTCTGCTTTCGCGCACGACGAGCATGCGTCATCGCCGCGCGAAAAGCCAGGCTACCAGGTCGGCCCCGGGCGAGCCAAAACGCCTCCGGCCGGGCCCAGCCGACATCCGCCACCAGCCTGCCGTCGTACCCGGGGTCACGGCAGGCCGGACCGATTCCAGGGCGGGTCGAGCGGTGCCATCCCGGGGAGGTGGCGGGGTCCGGCCCCGCGTGATGCCGCCACCTCCCCGGGCCGGTTTGGATCAAGAGAAAGGGCGTGTCCAGGACCATCGTCGGCGCTCGGCCAGCCAGGCGAGCGCCTGCTCCCCGCTCCAGCGCTGGTGGGCGCGCAGGTGCGGGGAGGCGGTCGACGGCCCGGCGGCGGCGCCGGTCAGGAAGTACCCGGCCAGCGCGGCGAGCGTCACGTCCAGCGCGTCAGCGGGCGCCCCCGCCGCCGCCGGGTGACCGGCGAACGCGGCGTCCGCGTCCAGGCCGCTGGCGTACGCGGTGAGCAGCAGCCCGGCCAGGTCGAACCAGGCCGGCCCGTGGCAGAGCCAGGGCCAGTCGCACAGCCAGGCCCGGCCGTCGGAGTCGATCAGGAGGTTGTCCACCCGCAGGTCGCCGTGGGCCAGTCCGGGGGCGGCGTCGGCGTACCCGGGCAGGCGCGACTCCAGCGCGACCAGCTCGGCCAGCGGGGCGCCGGCCGCCGGCTCGGGCAGAGGCTCGCGCCCGGCGGCCACCTCGCCCCACCAGAGGATGTCGTCGCGGGCCAGGTCCGCGAGGCGGGGGAGCCGGAGCGCGGCCAGCTCCGCGGGCGGGCCGGCGAGCGCGGCGGCCACCTCGGCGTACGTGGCGAGTGCGGCGTCCAGCTCGGCCGGCGCCCAGGGCAGCCGGGGGGTGTGCCCGTCGATCACGTCGAGCGCGAGCGCGTACCAGCCGGACTCGGTGAGCGCCCAGCGCGGCCGGGGCACCGGCAGACCGGCCGGGAGCCGGGCCAGGATCGCCGCCTCGTGGGCGTACCAGTCGACCAGGTGCCGCTGCCCGTGCAGTGCCGCCGCCTTGACGAACACGCGCTCCCCGGCGGGGCCGGTCAGCACGGCGGCGAAGCCGCTGGTGAACCCGCCACCGGCCACCCGTACCGCAGCCGGTGGACCGCCGATCCGGGTGGCCAGCGCGTCGCGCAGCCCGGCCGGCAGGTCGGCCCAGCCGGGCCGGACGGCTGTCGACCCGTACGGGACGGGCGGTAGGGAGATCGCACGCACCGCACCATGCTGCCGCACCGGTGGCGCGCGGCGAACCGGCGCGTCGGTGGGCTCTGCCAGACTGCCCACCATGAGGACCGACGAGTTCTGGCAGTTGATCGACGAGGCCCGCGCCGGCGGCGGGGGAGAGCCCGACGCGGTCGCCGCTCGGGCGGTCGCGCTGCTGGCCGAGCGCGACCCGGAGGAGATCGTCGGATACGCCCACCACCAGCGGCGGGTGCTCGCCGCCTCCTACAGGGTCGACCTCTGGGGCGCGGCGTACCTGATCAACGGGGGCGCCTCGGACGACGGCTTCGAGTACTTCCGGGGCTGGCTGATCACCCAGGGGCGGGCGGTGTTCGCGCGGGCGGTCGGCGACCCGGACGCGCTTGCCGAGCTGCCGCAGGTCCGGGCCGCCGCGCTCAGCGGCGAGGAGTTCGAGTGCGAGCAGATGCTGGCGGTGCCGTGGGACGCGTACCGGAAGGCGACCGCGTCCGACCTGCCGGCCGAGCGCGACCCGGTCCCGGTGCCCGACCTGAACGACTTCTGGGACTTCGACGACGAGGAGGAGGCCCGCCGCCGGCTGCCGAGGCTGGCCGCGCTGTTCGTCGAGCCACCCGTGGAATAGGCGTCGAGTGAAGGGGGAGCCCGGGCGCGCCCCGGGCGACGTGGGACCATGGAGGGGGCCGGCGGCGCGCCGGCCCGCTCACGTCAGCCGACCAGAACGGACCGCTGTGCCACCGACGCTCGATCCCGGCGCGAACGCTCCTGGTGCCACCGACCCGGCGCGCATCCGGAACTTCTGCATCATCGCCCACATCGACCACGGGAAGTCGACACTGGCCGACCGGATGTTGCAGCTCACCGGTGTGGTCGACCCGCGGCAGATGCGCGCCCAGTACCTGGACCGGATGGACATCGAGCGCGAGCGCGGCATCACCATCAAGAGCCAGGCCGTGCGGATGCCGTGGACGATCCGCGAGGGCGACCGGGCCGGTGAGACCGCCGTGCTCAACATGATCGACACCCCGGGCCACGTGGACTTCACCTACGAGGTGTCCCGTTCGCTCGCCGCCTGCGAGGGTGCGATCCTGCTCGTCGACGCCGCGCAGGGCATCGAGGCGCAGACGCTCGCCAACCTCTACCTGGCCCTCGAGAACGACCTGCACATCATCCCGGTGCTCAACAAGATCGACCTGCCGGCCGCCCAGCCGGAGAAGTACGCCGAGGAGCTGGCCCACCTGATCGGCGGCGACCCGGCGGACTGCATCAGGGTCTCCGGCAAGACCGGCGAGGGCGTGCCCTACCTGCTGGACGAGATCGTCCGGCAGTTCGTGCCGCCGGTCGGCGAGGCCGAGTCGCCGGCCCGCGCGATGATCTTCGACTCGGTGTACGACGTCTACCGGGGCGTGGTCACGTACGTCCGGGTGATCGACGGCCGGATCTCCGCCCGGGACCGGATCAAGATGATGTCCACCGGCGCCGTCCACGAGCTGCTGGAGATCGGCGTCATCTCGCCCGAGATGGTCAAGGCCGACGCGCTCGGCGTCGGCGAGGTGGGCTACCTGATCACCGGCGTGAAGGACGTGCGCCAGTCCCGGGTCGGCGACACGGTCACCATCAACGGCAATCCGGCCAAGGAGGCGCTCGGCGGCTACAAGGACCCGAAGCCGATGGTCTACTCGGGGCTCTACCCGATCGACGGCTCGGACTACCCGAACCTGCGCGAGGCGCTGGACAAGCTCAAGCTCAACGACGCCGCGCTGGTCTACGAGCCGGAGACCTCCGGCGCGCTGGGCTTCGGTTTCCGCTGCGGCTTCCTCGGCCTGCTGCACCTGGAGATCATCCGGGAGCGGCTGGAGCGGGAGTTCAACCTCGACCTGATCTCCACCGCGCCGAACGTGGTCTACCGGGCCATCCAGGAGGACGGTGAGGAGATCGTGGTCACCAACCCGAGCGAGTACCCGACCGGCAAGATCGCCGAGGTGTACGAACCGACGGTGCGGGCCACGGTGCTGACCCCGAACGACTACGTCGGCGCCGTGATGGAGCTGTGCCAGGGTCGCCGGGGCAGCCTGCTCGGCATGGACTACCTCTCCGCCGACCGGGTGGAGCTGCGCTACACGCTGCCGCTGGCCGAGATCATCTTCGACTTCTTCGACCAGCTCAAGAGCCGCACCAAGGGTTACGCCTCGCTCGACTACGAGCCCTCCGGCGAGCAGGCGTCCGACCTGGTCAAGGTCGACATCCTGCTGCACGGCGAGCCGGTCGACGCGTTCAGCGCAATCGTGCACAAGGACAAGGCGTACACGTACGGCACGACGATCGCGGCGAAGCTGCGTACGCTGATCCCGCGTCAGCAGTTCGAGGTGCCGATCCAGGCGGCCATCGGCAGCCGGGTGATCGCCCGGGAGACCATCCGCGCGATTCGCAAGGACGTGCTCGCCAAGTGCTACGGCGGTGACATCAGCCGGAAGCGCAAGCTGCTGGAGAAGCAGAAGGAGGGCAAGAAGCGGATGAAGATGGTGGGCCGGGTGGAGGTCCCCCAGGAGGCGTTCATCGCTGCGCTCTCGTCCGACTCCGGCGACGGCAAGCCCGCCGGCAAGAAGTAACCCGACCAGGCTCCGCGACCGGCCGGCGTCCTCTTCGGGGCGCCGGCCGGTTCGCGTACCCAGGAAATTTTCAGCTGCTGGCAGCGCTCCCACCTGCGGGTTCGTCCCGGCCGGGGGAGCGGCGGCCGATGCCGCCGGTTTCGGTTTTCGATGCGTCGGGCACTTAGCGGGCACGACAGCAACCGCACAGAACGTGCGAAATCGCTTTAGGAGGACCGACCGTGGAGTTCACCGTCTGGGGCATCATCACCGCGCTGGTCGTTGGTCTGATCGTCGGCGCGCTGGGCCGGCTGGTCGTGCCGGGCCGGCAGAACATGCCGATGTGGCTGCACATGGTGATCGGTGTCGGCGCCGCGCTGCTGGGCACCGTCCTGGCCCGCGCGCTCGGCATCGCCACGCAGACCGCCGGCATCGACTGGGCCGAGCTGGCCGTGCAGGTCGTGCTCGCCGCCATCGGTGTGGCCCTGGTGGCCGGCGTCGGCCGCCGCCGCAGTGTCTCGCGTTACTGATCGACGCACCACGCGCCTCGACGGGCGCCCGGCCTCACCGGCCGGGCGCCCGTCGGCGTATTCGGGGCATTGAACCCCGTCGGTGCGCCGGGACCGCCCACCGCGCCGGGTATCGGGAAGAATTAGCAGGTCAGGGTACGTCTGCACAATTCGTCATCGGAGTCGGTTTGGATTTCCGGGCGGTCGGGAACTTAGCGATCACGACAGTGAACACAAAAACGTGTGACCGGATCTTAAGGAGGAGGGCGACCATGGAGCTCACCGTTTGGGGCATCATCACCGCGCTGGTCGTTGGTCTGATCGTCGGCGCGCTGGGCCGGCTGGTCGTGCCGGGCCGTCAGAACATGCCGATCTGGCTGCACATGCTGATCGGTGTCGGCGCCGCGCTTCTGGGCACGATCGTGGCCCGGGCCTCCGGCTTCGCCGAGACCGCCGGTATCGACTGGCGCGAGCTGATGCTGCAGGTGCTCTTCGCCGCGATCGGCGTGGCCCTGGTGGCCGGTGTCGGCCGTCGCCGCGGCGTCTCGCGCTACTGACCCCGCACCACGCGCCTCGACGGGCGCCCGGCCTCACCGGCCGGGCGCCCGTCGGCGTACGTGGGCCTGAACTGCCCGGACGGCAACGATGTCGGCCGGGCCTCCGGCTGCGATACGGTCGCCTGTGCCCTCCGCCACGAACACCCCCTGTTGTAAAGGAAATTTTCCTACTAAGGTGCGGCGGAGAAGGTTAGTGCCAAACGGCCCTGAGGGAGATATGGCGTGAACAGGTGGAAGCGGCTGGCTCCGGTCACCGCCATCGTGGCGTCGGCCGCGTTGGTGCTGACCGCATGCGGTGGCTCCGGCGACGACGACAAGGCCGCCGACAACAGCAAACTCACTGTGTGGATGATGGGTGAGGGCGGCGACGCCCAGACCACGTTCCTCGACAGCGTCGAGGCGGAGTTCAAGAAGAAGCACCCCGAGACCGACGTCGTGGTGCAGTACATCCCCTGGCTCGAGGCGCCGAAGAAGTTCCAGGCCGCGCTCGCAGGCGGGGAGGGCCCGGACGTCACCGAGCTGGGCAACACCGAGACCCAGGGCTGGGCCGCGCAGGAGGCCCTGGCCGACGTCTCGGACAAGTTCAACGGCTGGTCCGAGGGCAAGGACATCCTGCCCGACCTGGTCAAGAACGCCCAGCTCGACGGCAAGCAGTACGGCGTGCCGTGGTACGCCGGCGTCCGCGCCGTCTACTACCGCACCGACTGGTTCGCCGAGGCCGGTGCGAAGCCGCCGACGACCTGGGACGAGATGGTCGCCGCCGCGAAGGCGGTGCAGGCCAAGAAGCCCGGCACCTACGGCATCGCCCTGCCCGGCAACTCCGAGCTGCCGTTCTACTCCTTCCTCTGGGGTGCCGGCGGGGAGATCGCCACCAAGGAGGGCGACAGCTGGAAGTCCGGCTACAACACCCCCGAGGCGCAGAAGGCGGTCAAGTTCTGGACCGACCTGGTGACAGTGCACAAGGTCGCCCCGCCGGCCGCCGCCGGGTGGAACGAGGTCGACGCCCGTACCCAGTTCGCCACCGGCAAGGCCGCCATGGCGTTCGCCGGTAGCTGGCAGGGCGGCGCGATGAAGAAGGACAACCCCGACATCGAGAAGGTGTGGGGCACGTTCCCGATCCCCGGCCCGGACGGCAAGCCCGCCCCGGCGTTCGCCGGCGGCTCCGACATCGCCATCTGGAAGGACAGCAAGCGGCAGGCGTTGGCCTGGGACTACATGACCGTGCTGCTGAGCAAGCAGAAGGACAAGGAGTTCGCCAGCAGCCTCGGCTTCTTCCCGGTCTACCAGGACCTGGTGAGCAGCGGCGACTACGCCAACGACAAGGTGATGGCCGCGTTCGCCACCGCCATCCAGAACACCAAGCTGACCCCGCTCACCCCGAAGTGGGTCGAGGTCAGCCGGACCAAGACGGTGACCCAGGCGATGAACAGCTCGGTCATCAAGGGCCAGAAGACGGTCGAGAAGGCCACCGCCGACGCGGCCACCGAGATGGAAAGCATCCTCAACGCCAAGTGACCACGCTGACCGAGGCCACCGGCGAGGCCGCCGCGCGGGAGACCCCCGCGCGGCGGCGCCGTCGCCGGGTGGACCACCTTCCGTACCTGCTCCTCCTGCCCTGCCTGGCGATCATCGCGGTGTTGCTGCTCTGGCCGCTCGGCCAGGTCGTGTGGATGTCCTTCCACAAGCTGGACAGCGTCCGGCAGCTGCGCGGCGACCGCGAGTGGCCGTGGGTCGGCCTGGCCAACTACGCGCAGATCCTCGGCGACCCGTTCTTCCGTACGGTGCTGCGCAACACGGTGCTGTTCGCGCTCGCCAACGTGGCGCTCACGATGATCCTCGGCACGCTGGTCGGGCTGCTGCTCAACCGCCTGGGCAAGAAGATGGCCACGTTCGTGGCGAGCTGCGTGATGCTCGCCTGGGCCACCCCGGCGCTGACCGGCACCATCGTCTGGAAGTGGATCTTCGACGACACGAGCGGCCTGGTCACCTGGCTGTTCAACAAGCTCCCGGACGGGCTGTCCACGGCGCTCTTCGGACGCAGCGACTGGACCGGGTACGGCTGGTTCAACGACCCGCTGCTGTTCTTCGCCATCCTGACGCTCGTGGTGGTCTGGCACTCGTTCCCGTTCATCGCGGTGAGCGTGCTGGCCGGGCTCAAGAGCGTGCCGACGGAGTTGCAGGAGGCGGCCCGGGTCGACGGCGCCGGGCCGTGGAAGGTCTTCTGGTCGGTGACGTTCCCGGTCCTGCGGCCGGTCTTCGGCATCCTCGTGGTGCTCTCCACGATCTGGGACTTCAAGGTCTTCACCCAGCAGTTCGTGCTGGCCGGCGGCACCCAGGACCGGTCCACGTTCATGCTGTCGATCTACTCGTACGCGGAGGCGTTCTCACCACCGCCCAAGTACGGCCTCGGCTCGGCCATCGCGGTCATCCTCACCGTGATCCTGCTCGTGGTGACCGCCCTGTACGTCCGCATGGTGCTGCGGCAGGAGGACGAATGATGAAGAAGATCGCCCTCAACGGCGCGGGCCTGCTGGTCGCGCTCTTCGCCGCGTTCCCGGTCTACTGGATGGTGGCGACCTCGCTGAAGCCCAACCGGGAGATCTTCTCGTCCACCCCCCGGCCGGTGCCGGCGGAGCCGACGCTGGAGCACTACCGGGAGATCCTCACCGGCAACCTGATCCCGGGCGTCACGTTCGCCGACTTCTTCCTCAACAGCGCGCTCGTCGCGCTGGCGACGGTGCTGCTGAGCGGGCTGGTCGCGCTGCTCGCCGCGACTGCTGTGGCCCGGTTCCGGTTCAAGCTGCGCACCACGTTCCTGATCATGCTGCTGGTGGTGCAGATGATCCCGCTGGAGGCGCTGGTCATCCCGCTGTTCCTGATGATCCAGCGGCTCGGCCTCTACAACACGCTGCCCAGCCTGATCCTCACGTACCTCGGCTTCTCGCTGCCGTTCGCGGTCTGGATGCTGCGCGGCTTCGTCGCCGCGGTGCCGAAGGAACTGGAGGAGGCCGCCGCCATCGACGGCGCCAGCCGGGCCCAGACGTTCCGCAAGGTGCTGTTCCCGCTCGTCGCACCCGGCCTGGTCGCCACCAGCATCTTCTCGTTCATCACCGCGTGGAACGAGCTGATCTTCGCGCTGACCTTCATCAACGACCAGCAGAAGTACACGCTGCCGGTGGCGATGACGTTCTTCTTCGGCCGGGACGACACCGCCTGGGGCTCGGTGATGGCGGCGTCCACGCTGTTCACCCTGCCGGTGATCGTCTTCTTCCTGCTGGTGCAGCGCCGGATGGTCTCCGGCCTGGTCGCGGGAGCCGTCAAGGGCTGACCCGGCGGCCCGGTCAGGCCGCGGCGAACACCTCGGCCCGCACCTCGGTGGCCGGGTCGCCCTTCACCCGGGCCCAGGAGCCCTGCTCGGCGGTCCACTCCAGGTTGCCGAAGCGGACCTTCTTCACGCCGTGGTCGTCGGCGTGCGAGACCAGCCAGTGCGCGTACCGCCAGCCGTTGCGGTCGTCGCCGGCCGGCACGGTGAGCGCGGTCAGGTCGGTCGCAGTGGCCAGCCGGGGCAGCCCCCAGTCCAGCGACAGGCCCTCCAGCACGGCGCTGGCGGCGGCCGGCCCGCGCATCGTCGGCGGCGAGCTGACGGTGCAGGCCACCGCGCCTGTCGCGTGGCCGAGCAGCGCGCGGGTGAGGACCTCCGACTCGTCCGCCCACTTCTGGTACGCCTCGGGGAACGCCGACCGCTGCACCCGCTGGGCGGCGTCGGTGATCCGCATCCGCTCCCAGCCCTTGACCTTCTTCAGCGCGGCGTAGAACTTGTTCGCCGCGTACCGCGGGTCCTGGATCTCCTCCGGGCTGCCCCAGCCCTGGCTCGGGCGCTGCTGGAACAGGCCGAGCGAGTCGCGGTCGCCGTGGGCGATGTTGCGCAGGTGCGACTCCTGGTAGGCGGTCGCCAGCGCCACCACCACCGCCCGCTCGGGCATCCGGCGCTGCATCCCGATGGCCGCGATGGTGGCCGCGTTCGCCATCTGGTCGGCGCCGAGCACCACCTCGCCGTCGGCCTTCACGGTGCAGGTCCGGCTGGCCAGGGGGAGCCGCAGGTGCTCGCCGAACTGCTTGGTCACGACGTAGACCGCGAGCAGCGCCAGCACGCACACCGCCACCCCGGATGCCACGATCGCCGCTCGCGTCCGCACCCGCACCCCCTGTCCCGACAGTCCGACAAGCGTACGTCCCACCCGCCACGGCGGGGCTCGGCCGACCGGCGGGCCCCGCGTCGGCCGGACCGGCTCACGCGAGGGCCGCCGCGAACCTCAGTCTCCGGCGGGCACCCAGGCGGCGGGGCGCTTCTCCCGGAACGCCGTCACGCCCTCGCGCCCCTCGTCGGAGAGGAAGTACCCGGTCGACAGCGCGGCCAACTCGGCGATCTCGGCCCGCAGCTCGGGACCGGCCGGCCGGCGCAGCAGCTCCTTCGCCCCGGCCAGCGCCCCCGGGGCGCCCTTGACCAGCGAGGCGCAGTAGCGCTCGATGGCGGCGTCCAGCTCGTCGGCCGGCACCGCCGCGGTGACCAGGCCGATCTCGGCGGCCCGGCGGCCGTCGAACGTGTCGCCGGTCAGGTACAGCTCGGCGGCGGCCCGCTGACCCAGCCGCGGCAGCACGGTCGCCGAGATCACCGCCGGGATCACGCCGATCCGCACCTCGGTGAACGCGAACGTCGCCTCCTGCGCGCAGACCGCCAGGTCGGCGGCGGCGATCAGGCCCAGCCCACCCGCCCGGGCCGGCCCGGCCACCTTCGCCACCACCGGCTTCGGGCACTCCCGCACCGCGACGAGCACGTCGCCGAGCATCCCGGCGGGCACCGTACCGCTGGCGTACGCGGCGGCTGTCTCCTTCAGGTCGGCGCCGGAGCAGAAGACCGGACCGGTGTGGTCGAGCACGATCGCGCGTACCGCGCCGTCGGCGACCGCGCCGGCCAGCCCGGCCAGCAGCTCGGTCATCAGGGGCGTGGAGAGCGCGTTGCGATTGTGCGGGCTGTCCAGGGTGAGGGTGGTCACCCCACGGGCCGTGGCGACTCGCACGAGAGCGTCCGGAGAGGTCATGCCGGGCACACTAGTGGCCATGCCCGGCGTCCTTCCAGAAGGCGAACCCGTCCCCCGCGACGGATCGCTGCCCGCCACCGCCCGTCGCGCCGTCGGCGCGCGCGGCTTCGGCGTGTACGTCCACGTGCCGTTCTGCGCCAGCCGGTGCGGATACTGCGACTTCAACACGTACACCGCCGCGGAGCTGGGCGGCGGGGCGAGCCGGGAGACGTACGCCGACTCCGTGCTGGCCGAGCTGGCGCTGGCCGCCCGGGTGCTGGGCGACTCGCCGCCACCCCGGGTCGACACCGTCTTCGTCGGCGGCGGCACGCCCACCCTGCTGCCCGCCGACGACCTGGCCCGGATCCTCGACGGCATCGACCGCGTCTGGGGACTGGCCGCCGACGCCGAGGTGACCACCGAGGCCAACCCCGAGTCGGTGAGCCCGGAGTCGCTCAAGACGCTGCGGGCCGCCGGCTACACCCGGATCTCGCTCGGCATGCAGTCCGCCGCGCCGGGTGTGCTCGCGGTGCTCGACCGGCGGCACGGCGCGGGCCGGGCCATCGCCGCCGCGCGGGAGGCGCGCGACGCCGGATTCGCGCACGTGAACCTGGACCTGATCTACGGCACGCCGGGCGAGACGGCCGAGGACTTCGCCGCCTCGCTGGCCCAGGTGGTCGACGCGGGCGTGGACCACGTCAGCGCGTACGCCCTGATCGTGGAGGACGGCACCCGGCTGGCCGCGCGGATGCGCCGTGGCGAGCTGCCGTACCCCTCCGACGACGTGGCGGCGGACCGCTACCTGGCTGCGGAGGCCGCGCTCGGCGAGGCCGGATTCTCCTGGTACGAGGTGTCGAACTGGGCCCGGTCGGCGGCGGCCCGGTGCCGGCACAACCTGCTCTACTGGACCGGCGCCGACTGGTGGGGCCTGGGCCCGGGGGCGCACAGCCACGTCGGCGGCGTGCGGTGGTGGAACGTGAAGCACCCGAGCGCGTACGCGGGCCGACTGGCCGAGGGCGTCTCGCCCGCGCTGGCCCGGGAGCAGCTCACCCCGGACGAGCAGCACATGGAGGACGTGATGCTGCGGGTGCGGCTCGCCTCCGGGCTGCCGCTGGACGTGCTGGACGAGCCCGGCCGGGCGGGTGCCGAGCGGGCCCGGGACGCCGGGCTGCTCGACACCGGGGCGTACGCGCGGGGGCTGGTGGTGCTGACGCTGCGCGGCCGGCTGCTGGCCGACGCGGTGGTACGCGACCTGCTGCCGTGACCCGCACCGGCCGGCCGCCCCCTCGGCCGGCCGGTGGTGTCACTTGATGAAGTTGTAGGTCATCGGGTAGCGGTAGAGCACACCCTCGTTGGCCTTGACCCCGCCGATGATCCCGAAGATCAGCGGCACCAGCCAGACCAGCATCGGGACGAAGAACAGGATCCCGCAGGTGATGACCGTGATCACCCAGGCGAGCACGCTGGCGATGGTCCAGGTGATCTGGAAGTTCAGCGCCGCGACCGCGTGGGCGCGGACCGTCGGCGACTGCTGACCGCGGGTCATCATCGCGATCAGCGGGGCGACCCAGCCGAGCAGACCGCCGCCGACGATGACACCCGCGGCGCCACCGAAGTGCGCCACCAGGGCCCACGTCTTCTCGTCGTTGTCGGCGTACGCGGCGGGGCCGTACCCGCCACCGGGGTAGCCGGCGCCGTAGCCGGGCGTGCCGTCCGGCGGAGGGTAACCACCGGGGGGCGGGTAGCCGCCCGGAGGCGGATAGTCACCGGGCGGGGGATAGCCGCCGGCGCCGGGCGCCCCGGACAGTGGAGCGGTGGGCGGTTCGCTGCCCGGCGACGAGCCGTAGGGCGCCGACGGGTCGGGCTGGGGGCCGGAGTCCCCTGCCCCTGGAGGGCGAGGAGGTTCAGTCATGGTCGCCACGGTAGGGGCACAGGTCAACTCGCACCAGAGCGACACAGACCGACGATGACCGGCTGTTCGGCCCTGGTGGGGTGCGCTGTGTGGTGGGCCGCACCGCAGGTCCGTCAGGCGATCATCGCGCCGGCGGGGGTGCCGACGTAGACTGGCACTCGCTACAGTCGAGTGCCAGCCGCCCGGCGGATGCCGCGCCGGCCCGACCGATGTGCGTCAGGAGGTGGGGAATGGGTCTCGACGACCGCAAACTCGCCGTGCTGCGCGCGATCGTCGAGGACTACGTCGCCACGCAGGAACCGGTCGGCAGCAAGGCCCTGGTCGAGCGGCACCAGCTCGGCGTCTCGCCGGCCACCGTGCGCAACGACATGGCGGTGCTGGAGGAGGAGGGCTACATCCGGCAGCCGCACACCAGCGCCGGCCGGGTGCCCACCGACCGCGGCTACCGCCTCTTCGTCGACCGGCTGTCCCGGGTCAAGCCGCTCAGCCCGGCCGAGCGCCGGGCGATCGAGCGCTTCCTGGTCGGCGCCGTCGACCTGGACGACGTGGTGCACCGCACGGTCCGCCTGCTGGCCCAGTTGACCCGGCAGGTGGCTGTGGTGCAGTACCCGAGCCTCGCCCGCTCCAAGGTGCGCCACCTGGAGCTGGTGCCGATCTCCACCACCCGGCTGACGGTCGTCATGATCGCCGACACCGGCCGGGTCGAGCAGCGGCTGGTCGAGCTGCCCGCCCCGGTGCCCGCCGACGACGTGACCGACCTGCGCCGGCTGGTGAACGAGAAGCTCGTCGGCAGCCAGCTCGCCGAGACGCCGCCGCTGGTGCAGGCGCTCGTCGAGGAGTCCGCGCCGCATCTGCGCCCGGCCATGACCACGCTCTCCACAGTGCTGCTGGAGACGCTGGTGGAACGGCACGAGGAGCGCCTCGCGCTGGCCGGACAGGCCAACCTGACCCGGGGCGGCCTGCTCGACTTCCAGGGCTCGCTGCGGCCCATCCTGGAAGCGCTCGAAGAAGAGGTAGTGCTGCTCAAGCTGATCGGTGAGACGGAGCCGAGCACCACCCGGGTGCTCATCGGCGACGAGAACGAATTCGACAACCTGCGGGCCGCCTCGGTGGTCAGCACCGGCTACGGACCGGGCAGCACGATCGTCGGTGGGCTCGGCGTGCTCGGGCCGACCCGGATGGACTACCCCGGCAATATCGCCATGGTGAGGGCCGTGGCACGCTACGTGGGCGAACTGCTGGCCCAGAACTGACCAGTCAGGGCCGACGGCCGGTTCCGGCCGACGACCGGAGCGACGCGAGACGAACATGAGGACACCTAACGCAGTGGCCAGGGACTACTACGGCATTCTCGGCGTGAGCCGGGACGCCTCCGACGACGAGATCAAGCGCGCCTACCGCAAGCTGGCGCGGCAGTTCCACCCGGACGTCAATCCGGACCCGGAGGCCCAGGAGAAGTTCAAGGACATCAACGCCGCGTACGAGGTCCTCTCGGACGACCGGAAGCGGCAGATCGTCGACCTGGGTGGCGACCCGCTCGCCCCGGGCGGCGGTGGCATGGGCGGTCCCGGCGGCCCGGGCGGCGCCGGTCCGTTCGTCGGCTTCCAGGACATCATGGACGCGTTCTTCGGCGGTGCCGCGGGTGGCAGCCGGGGTCCGCGTCCGCGTACCCGCCCCGGCGCGGACGCGATCCTGCGCCTGGAGCTGGACCTCAACGAGACCGCGTTCGGCGTCGAGGCGCCGATCACCGTCGACACCGCGGTGCTCTGCACCACCTGCTCCGGCGCCGGCACCGCCGCCGGCACCCACCTGGCCACCTGCGAGGCGTGCGGCGGCCGGGGCGAGGTGCAGTCGGTGCAGCGGACGTTCCTCGGCCAGGTGGTCTCCGCCCGGCCGTGCACCGTCTGCCAGGGCTACGGCACCACCATCCCGCACCCCTGCCCGACCTGCGCCGGTGACGGCCGGGTGCGCACCCGCCGCTCGCTCACCGTGAAGATCCCGGCCGGGGTCGAGGACGGCATGCGGATCCGCCTGGCCCAGCAGGGCGAGGTCGGGCCGGGCGGCGGCACCGCCGGTGACCTCTACGTCGAGATCCACGAGCGGCCGCACGACGTCTACTCCCGCAAGGGCGACGACCTGCACTGCCGGGTCACGGTGCCGATGACCGCCGCCGCGCTCGGCACCCGGCTGACCATCAAGACGCTGGACAGCGAGGAGACGGTCGACGTCAAGCCCGGCACCCAGCCCGGCAGCACGATGCGGCTGCGCGCCCGGGGCGTACCGCACCTGCGCGGCACCGGCCGGGGTGACCTCTACGTGCACCTGGACGTGCGTACCCCGACGAAGCTCGACGCCGACCAGGAGCGGATGCTGCGCGACTTCGCCAAGACCCGCGGCGAGGAGGTCGCCGAGCTGACCAAGCAGGGCGGCTTCTTCTCCCGGATGCGCGACGCCTTCAACGGGCACGCCTGAGGTGTCCGCCCCGCTGTTCCTGGTCGAGGCGCTGCCCACCGGTGACACGCTGACGCTCGACGGCCCGGAGGGCCACCACGCGGCCACCGTGCAGCGGCTGCGCGTCGGCGAGGAACTGGTGCTCGCCGACGGCCGGGGCGGCACCGCCGCCGCGGTGGTCACCGCCGTCGGCCGCGGCACGCTCGACCTGCGGGTCACCAGCCGGGGGTACGCGGACGCGCCGGTACCCCGGCTCGTCGTGGTGCAGGGCATCGCCAAGGGCGACCGGGGCGAACTCGCGGTGCAGGCGATGACCGAGGTCGGCGTGGACGAGATCGTGCCGTGGGCGGCGTCCCGCTCGGTGGCGCAGTGGCGCGGTGAGCGGGGCGGACGGGCCCGGCAGAAGTGGGTCGCGACCGCCCGCGAGGCGGCCAAGCAGGCCCGCCGCCCGTGGCTGCCGGTGGTGGCCGGCGCCCCGGACGAGTCCACCGCCTCGGTGGCGCGCCGGATCGCCGGTGCGGCCGGCGCGTTCGTGCTGCACGAGGGCGCCCAGGACCGGCTGACCACAGTCGACCTGCCGGCCGCCGGAGAGATCGTGCTGGTGGTCGGCCCGGAGGGCGGCATCGCCGACCACGAGCTGGCCGCGTTCGCCGACGCGGGCGCCCGCACGGTCCGCCTGGGCCCGTCAGTCCTGCGCACCTCCACAGCAGGCGTGGCAGCCCTCACAGTCCTGGCCACCCGCCTGACCCACTGGTAACCCCGCCCGCCGCGCGCTCCCGCCGCACTGACCTTGCAGTTTCGGCCCGCGTTGCGCCCCTTGCGGTGTTTTGTCGGGGCTGAAAGTGCAAGATCGCGGGGGCGTGGGGTCAGGAGCGGAGGTAGGAGGCGCCGTTCAGGTCGATGATGGTGCCTGCCGCCCACTCGGCCTCGGGGCTCGCCAGCCAGTGGACCGCCGCCGCGATCTCCTCCGGCCGGGCCACCCGGTGGAACGGGGACTGGGCGCGTACCGCCTCGCCCCGCTCGGCCTTCAGGTGCTCGTTCGTCATGTCGGTCTCGACGAAGCCGGGCGCCACGCACGCCACCCCGATGCCGTACGGCGCCAGTGCCACCGCCAGCGACTGGGCCATCGCGTTCATCCCGGCCTTGCTGGCCCCGTACGCCGGGTTGGCCGGCTCGCCCCGGAACGCGCCCCGGGACGAGACGTTGACGATCCGGCCCCCGCGTTCGCGCATGTGCTGCGCGGCGCACCAGGCGGCGTTCGCGGCGCCGACGAGGTTGGTGTCGAGCACCTCACGCCAGCGCGCCCGCCACTGCTCGTAGCTGCTCTCGAAGACCGGGTGCGGGGGATCGGCCGGCCCGAACACCCCGGCGTTGTTGACGAGTACGTCGAGGCCGCCGAGCCGCTGGGCCGCCTCGTCCACCATGGTCCGTACCGCGTCGGGATCGGCCAGGTCGGCGCGTACCACCACGTGCCCGTCACCGGGCAACTCGGTGCGCAGCCGCTCGGCCAGCCCGTTCGAGTCCCGGTGGTGGATCGCCACCCGGTCTCCACCGGCGGCGAACGCCCACGCCACCGCCCGCCCGATGCCCCGCGAGGCCCCCGTCACCAGCACCGCCCGTCCCGACATGGCGGCCATCCTGCCGCACCGGGCCAGGCTGTCGAGAAGGGCCCCTTCCCATACCGGAGGCGTTAAGCAGGGGCCCCTCCTTACACTGCTGCGATGGACTGCCTCTTCTGCCGGATCGTCGCCGGGGAGATTCCGGCCACCATCGTCCGCGAGACCGCCACCACCCTGGCCTTCCGGGACATCGACCCGAAGGCGCCCACGCACGTGCTGGTGATCCCGAAGGAGCACTACGCGGACGTGGCCACGCTGGCCCAGGGCGCGCCCGAGCTGGCCGGCGACGTGCTCCAGACCGCCGCCGTGGTCGCCGAGGAGGAGGGCCTGACAGTGGACGGGTTCCGGCTGATGTTCAACACCGGCCCGTACGGCGGCCAGGAGGTCTTCCACGTGCACGCCCACCTGCTCGGCGGTGCGCCCCTCGGCCCGATGCTCTGCCGATGACCGACGTCTCCGACCGGCTCGGCCGGATGGTGCGCCAGGCCCAGGCCACCGGGCGGATCCCGGCGGTGTCGGCCGCCCTGCACCGGGCCGACCGGCCGGTCTGGACCTGCACCGTGGGCGACACCGGCAACGACACCCCGCTGGGGCCGGAGACGGTGTTCCGGATCGGCTCGGTCACCAAGACCTTCACCGCGGTGCTCGTCATGCAGTGCCGCGACGACGGCCTGCTCGACCTGGACGACCCGATCGGGCGGCACCTCGACCTGCCCGCGCACGGCGACGCGACAGTACGCCGGCTGCTGTCGCACACCGCCGGCCTGCAACGCGAGCCGCACGGCGACGTGTGGGACAGCCTGCGCGCCCCGGCCGTCGACGAGCTGCTGGCCGACCTCGCCCGGGTCGAGCGGGTGCTGCCCACCGGCCGCCGCTTCCACTACTCCAACCTCGGCCCGGCGCTGCTCGGTGAGGCGGTCGCCCGGCTGCGCGGCGGTACCTGGGCCGAGGTGCTGGCCGACCGGGTGCTCACCCCGCTCGGGCTGACCGCCACCGGCCCGTACCCGACCGAGTGGGCCGCGACCGGGTTCCTGGTCGACGCGTACTCCGACGAGGCCCGCCCGGAACCACCCGCCGACTTCGGCGCGGTGGCCCCCGCCGCGCAGCTCTGGAGCACCGCGCCGGACATGGCCCGCTGGGCCGCGTTCCTGGCCGACCCGGTGGCTGTGGACCCGGACGGCGCGGTGCTCGCCGCGACGACTGTCGAGGAGATGCGCTGGCCGCTCACGCCCACCGACGAGTCGGTCTGGTCGGCCGGCTTCGGGCTGGGGCTGATCCTGATCCCGCAACCGGAGCGGGTGACCCACGTGGGCCACGACGGCGCGATGCCCGGATTCCTCGCCGCGGTCTACGGGCGGTGCGGCGGGCCGGGCACCGCCGGGGCGATGGGCGCCGCCGTGCTCGGCTCGTCCGGCACCGGCGTGGAGGTGTTCGACCTGTCACACCGGCTGCTCGCCACCGCCGCCGAGCACGACCCGGCGGAGATCGAGCCGTGGCGTCCCGGCCCGCCCGCGCCGGACCACCTTCGCGGCGTGCTGGGCCGCTGGTGGGGCGAAGGCTTCGAGTACGTCTTCTCCTGGCACGACGGGACGCTGCGGGCGCGTGGCGCGGACGACCCGGCCGGGAAGCCGCCCGCCGTGTTCGCGCCGCTGCCGGACCGGCCGGACGTGTTCCGCACGGTCTCCGGCCGCGAGGTGGGGGAGCTGCTGCGGCTGACCCGCGACGAACGGGGCGTCGTGGCCCGGATGCACTGGGCGACCTACCGCTTCACCCGCACCCAGGAGACCTTCGACGGGTACGACTTCCGCGCCGGGGCCTGACCGCCGGGCACCGGAAATGGGCGCGGTGCGGACGGTGCCGACCCGATACGATGGAGGTAACCGTACGCCGCGCCAGCAGGGCCCGGCGCCCGATAAGCGGAGAGCAGGTGGCGCAGGGCCCGACGGCCCGACCTATGACCGGCACCCCACCTCCCGGCACGCCGCGTGTGCAGACCAGGATCACGGTCCCCGACCAGAAGATCATGGTGAACCTGCTCGGCGCGGGCGACGAGATCCTGCGGCTCGTCGAGCGCTCGATCGACAGCGACGTCCACGTCCGCGGCAACGAGATCACCATCACCGGCGCCCCCGCCGACAACGCCCTCGCCGAGCGCCTCTTCAGTGAGCTGCTCGAACTGATCGAGAAAGGCGAGACCCTGACCACAGACGCGGTACGGCGTACCGTCGGCATGCTCGAACAGGGCGGCGCCGAGCGGCCCGCCGAGGTCCTGACGCTCAACATCCTCTCCCGGCGCGGCCGCACCATCCGTCCCAAGACGCTGGGGCAGAAGAAGTACGTCGACGCGATCGACGCCCACACCATCGTCTTCGGCATCGGCCCGGCGGGTACCGGCAAGACGTACCTGGCCATGGCGAAGGCCGTGCAGGCGCTCCAGGCCAAGCAGGTCAACCGGATCATCCTGACCCGGCCGGCGGTCGAGGCGGGGGAGCGGCTGGGCTTCCTGCCCGGCACCCTGAACGAGAAGATCGACCCCTACCTGCGCCCGCTCTACGACGCGCTGCACGACATGCTCGACCCGGAGACCATCCCGAAGCTGATGGCCGCCGGCACGATCGAGGTCGCGCCGCTGGCGTACATGCGCGGGCGGGCCCAGCCGTACGACGCCCGGGTGCTGACCCCGGAGGGCTTCCGGCCGTTCGGCTCGCTCCAGGTCGGCGACCTGGTCATCGGCTCGGACGGGACGCCCACGCCGGTGATCGGCATCTATCCCCAGGGGCCGAAGCAGACCTACCGGGTCACCACGCAGGACGGCGCGTCCACGCTCTGCTGTGGTGAGCACCTGTGGACCGTCGCCACGCCGGACGACAAGCGGCATGGGCGCCGGCGCACGATCGAGACGCAGGAGATGATCGGCAAGGAGTGGCGAGGCCACACCCGTCGCTACGAACTCCCGCTCGTCGCGCCGGTGCAGATGGAGCCGCGGGCGGTTCCGCTCGACCCGTACGCGCTCGGGCTGCTGCTCGGCGACGGCGCGATCTCGTCCCGCGCCACGCCGGCCTTCTGCACCGCCGACCCGGAGCTGGCGACCGCGCTGGAGGAGGCGCTCGTCGACATCCAACTGGTCCGCAAGGGTGACTACGACTACGTCCTCCGGCACGTCAACGGGCACCGCGACGGCGTGATCGTGGCGAACCCGGTGACGGTGGCCGTCCGCGAACTGGGGCTGGCCGGGGCCACCTCGGGCACGAAGTTCGTCCCCGAGGTCTACAAGAACAACAGCGTCGGCGTCCGGCTGGCGGTCCTGCAAGGGCTGCTGGACACCGACGGCGGGCCGGTCACCCAGGCCGGACGCACGTGCCGTGTGCAGTACTCGACCACTTCCCCCCGGTTGTGCGACGACGTGGTCCACCTGGTCGAGTCGCTCGGAGGGGTGGCCACGGCGCGGGTTCGTCAGGCCGAGGGACGCAAGCCCGGGCTGGCGAAGGGCCGGCCGGTTCCGTACCGGTCCGACGCCTACGTCGTGGAGATCCGGCTACCCGCCGGTGTCGCGCCGTTCCGCCTGTCGCGTAAGCGCCGGGTCTACGACGAGCACGGCGGTGGCCGGCCGATGCGTTTCATCGACTCGATCATCCCGGCCGGGGTGCGGGAGACGATGTGCATCCAGGTCGCGGCGGAGGACTCGCTCTACGTCACCGACGACTTCCTGGTGACTCACAACACCCTCAACGACGCGTTCATCATCCTGGACGAGGCGCAGAACACCACGCCCGAGCAGATGAAGATGTTCCTCACCCGGCTCGGCTTCGGCTCGAAGATCGTCGTCACCGGTGACGTCACCCAGGTGGACCTTCCCGGCGGTACGACGAGCGGCCTGCGGGTGGTCCGGGAGATCCTGGACAACGTCGAGGACGTGCACTTCGCCCAGCTCTCCAGCTCCGACGTGGTGCGCCACAAGCTGGTGGGCGACATCGTCGACGCGTACGCCCGCTGGGACGCCGAGCGGGAGAACCAGCAGGCGCAGAGCGTGCACGCCGTACCGGGGCGGACCGCCCAGGGCGGCCGGGCCGGCCGGCGCCGCTGACCCACCGGCGCAAGCCGCCACATCATCAGAGGAAGACAGTTGTCCATCGAGATCGCCAACGAGTCCGGTGTCGACGTCGACACCGACGCCGTGCTCGCCGTCGCGCGGCACGCCCTCGACGAGATGGGGGTCAATCCCCTCGCCGAGCTGTCCGTGCTGCTCGTCGACATCGAATACATGTCGGAGCTGAACCACCGCTGGATGGGTGGCGACGGCCCGACCGACGTGCTCGCCTTCCCCATGGACGAGGGCAGCGTCGACCACGGCCCGGGGGAGAGCAGCCCGGCCGGCGGTGAGCCGGCCCTGCTCGGCGACATCGTGCTCTGCCCGGAGGTGGCGGCCAAGCAGGCCGCCGCCGCGGGGCACTCGGCCGCCGACGAGCTGCACCTGCTCACCGTGCACGGTGTGCTGCACCTGCTGGGCTACGACCACGCCGAGCCCGAGGAGGAGCGGGAGATGTTCGGTCTCCAGGCCCGGCTGCTGGCCAGCTGGCGGTCGACCCGGTCGCGGTGATGGACGCCTTGGCGGCGGTCCGCGCCCCCGCCGGTCTGCCCGATCTTCAACTCCTGGTCTTCGCCGCCGGGCTGGTGGTGCTCGCCGGCCTGATCGCGATGACCGAGGCGGCGCTTGCCGCTGTCTCCCCGGCCCGCGCCGCCGAGCTGACCCGGGACGGCGCACGCGGTGGGCGTGCCCTCCAGGCGGTCGCCGGTGACGTGGTCCGCCACCTGAACCTGCTGCTCCTGCTGCGTCTGCTGGCCGAGTTGACCGCCACCACGCTCGTCGCGCTGGTGGCTGTCGACACGTTCGGCGCGGGCTGGCGGGCGGCGCTGGTGACCGCCGGCGCGATGACAGTGGTGAGCTTCGTCGTGGTCGGCGTCGGCCCGCGGACCATCGGCCGCCAGCACGCGTACGCGGTCAGCCGCGCTGTCGCGCCGCTGGTGCGCTGGCTCGGCCGCGCGCTCAACCCGCTGGCGTCGCTGCTGATCCTGATCGGCAACGCGGTCACCCCCGGCAAGGGCTTCCGTGAGGGACCGTTCGCGACCCAGGTGGAGCTGCGGGAGCTGGTCGACCTGGCCGAGCAGCGCGGGGTGGTGGAGCACGGTGAGCGCCAGATGATCCACTCGGTCTTCGCGCTCGGCGACACCATCGCCCGTGAGGTGATGGTGCCGCGCACCGAGATGGTGTGGATCGAGGAACGCAAGACGCTCGCGCAGGCGCTGGCGTTGTTCCTGCGCTCCGGCTTCTCCCGGATCCCGGTGATCGGCGAGAACGTCGACGACGTGCTCGGTGTGCTCTACCTCAAGGATCTGATCCGGCGGGTGCAGGGCGACCAGGCCGCCCGGCAGATGCCGGTGGCCGAGCTGATGCGTCCGGCCACGTTCGTGCCGGAGTCCAAGCCGGTGGACGACCTGCTCTCCGAGATGCAGGCGGCCCGCAACCACCTGGTCATCGTGGTCGACGAGTACGGCGGTACCGGCGGGCTGGTCACCATCGAGGACATCCTGGAGGAGATCGTCGGGGAGATCACCGACGAGTACGATGTCGAGCGGCCGCCGGTCGAGCACCTGCCGGACGGGGCCGTGCGGGTGACCGCGCGGCTGCCGGTGGAGAATCTGGGCGAGCTGTTCGACACCGAGCTGCCCACCGACGAGGTGGAGACGGTCGGTGGTCTGCTCGCCCAGGCGCTCGGCCGGGTGCCCATCCCGGGCGCCGAGGCCGAGGTGGCCGGTCTGCGGCTGGTGGCCGAGGGCACGACCGGTCGGCGCAACCGGATCGACACGGTTCTGGTGAGCCGGGCCGACCGGGGTGACGCGCCGGAGGGCACCAACCGCGGCGATCCGCCCGATTCCCGTGGCGACAACAACCGTTCCGAGGAGAGGCAACCCGCCGATGCCTGAGTCACCCGCCGTACCGGCCGCACTGCCCACCCCCGCGGACCCGGCCGAGCTGAGCGCCGAGGACGCCAAGCTGGTCGTCCTGGCCCGGGGGGCGCGGAGCCGGGTGGCGGCCGTGGAGGGCGCCGCGGTCCGCGACCAGGACGGCCGGACGTACGCGGCGGCGAGCGTGGCGCTGCCGTCGCTGACCCTGACCGCGCTCCAGCTCGCTGTCGCCTCGGCGGTGGCGGCGGGCGCGAGCCGGCTGGAGGCCGCTGTGGTGGTGACCGAGGCGTCGACGCTGGACGGGGCCGGGCACGCCGCGGTGCGTGACCTCTCCGCCGACGCGCCGGTCCACGTGGCCGCGCCGGACGGCACCGTCCTCGGCACGGTGGTCGAGTGACCACGCCCGAGGCGCGCCCCTACCGGGCCGGTTTCGCCTGTTTCGTCGGGCGGCCGAACGCCGGCAAGTCGACGCTCACCAACGCGATCGTCGGCACCAAGATCGCGATCACCTCGAACAAGCCGCAGACCACCCGGCACATCATCCGGGCGGTGCTGCACCGGCCGGACTCGCAACTCGTGCTGGTCGACACCCCGGGTCTGCACCGGCCTCGTACGCTGCTCGGCGAGCGCCTCAACGACCTGGTGCGGGAGACCTGGAGCGAGGTCGACGTGATCGGCCTGTGCGTGCCGGCGAACGAGCCGATCGGCCGGGGTGACCGCTTCATCACCGGCGAGCTGGCCAGCCTCAAGGCTACAGTGCTGGCTGTGGTCACCAAGACCGACCTGGTCGACAAGAAGCGGCTGGCCGAGCAGTTGCTCGCGGTGAGCGAGCTGGGCGAGTTCGCCGACGTGGTGCCGGTCAGCGCGGTCTCCGGCCACCAGGTCGGCACGCTCGTCGACGTGATGACCGGCTACCTGCCGCCCTCGCCGCAGCTCTACCCGGACGACATGCTCACCGACGACCCGGAGCAGGTGCTCGTGGCGGAGCTGGTCCGCGAGGCGGCGCTGGAGGGCGTACGCGACGAGCTGCCGCACTCCATCGCCGTGGTGGTCGAGGAGATGATCCCGGAGGGCAACCTCACCAAGATCTACGCCGACGTGTACGTGGAACGCCCGAGCCAGAAGGCCATCGTCATCGGCCACCGGGGCAGCCGCCTCAAGCACGTGGGCACCACCGCCCGGCGGCAGATCGAGGAGCTGCTCGGCACCCGGGTCTACCTCGACCTGCACGTACGCGTGGCGAAGGACTGGCAGCGCGACCCGAAGCAGTTGCGCAAGCTCGGCTTCTGACGGGCGGCCGGAGTGGGCTCCGGCGGTGGGTGATCAGGATCAGCCAGACCTATGGGACATCTCACTTTCCATCGGTGTTCTTGGCTGTTTCACAGCTTCCGGGAGCAGGGTAGGGACCATTGTCTCTGCCCCCGGACCCCGCCGTGAGCTGATGCGAAACCGCTATCTGGACCTGCTCCGCTTCCTGGCCATCCTGCGCGTCGTCACCTACCACGTCACCGGTTACGCCACGCTCACGCTGGTGTTCCCGGCGATGTCGGTGATGTTCGCCCTGGCCGGGTCGCTGATGGCGGCGTCACTCGACCGCAGCGGGGCGCACGCGGTCGGCCGCCGGCTGCGCCGCCTCCTGCCGTCGCTGTGGGTGGTGGCCGCGGTCTTCGTACCGGCCATGCTGCTCACCGGGCTGGCGTTCAGCCCCAAGGTGCTGCTCTGGCTGTTCCCGATCGGCGACCCGCCGGCCAACTACTGGGGTGGGCTGGCGCTCAGCCCCATCTGGTACCTGCGGGACTACCTGTGGTTCGTGCTCGCCTCGCCGTTCGTGCTCTGGCTGTTCCGCCGGGCGCCGCTGCCCACGCTCGCCGCCCCGTACCTGCTGCTGGTCGCGATCGAGGTGGGCGTCCTGGCGAACCCGCCGACTGTGCTGCGCGAGTTCGGCCTCTACTTCGGCGCCTGGCTGCTCGGCTTCGCCCACCACGACGGGCTGCTGCGCCGGATGCGCAACCGGGTGCTGCTGCCGGTGGCCGCCGTGGTCGGCGCCGCCGGGCTGGCCTGGATCGTCGCCCATCCGGGTCCGCGCGGGTACGACATCAACGACATCCCGCTCGGCAACGCGCTCTGGTCGGCCGCGTTCATCCTGGTGGCGATCGGCCGGGCACCGGCCGGGGTGACCTGGGTCGACCGCGTGCCGGTGCTCGGCCGGGCGGTGACGGTGGTGAACCGGCGGGCGCTGACCGTCTACCTGTGGCACATGCCGTTCGTGGTGCTCCTCACCCCGCTCGTCGGCCTGGTCGGCTGGTCGCCGCGCGACCCGGTCGGCCTGTGGCTGCGGGTGGGGCTGGTCTTCGCCCTCGTCGGCGTGGTGACGCTCATGGTCGGCTGGGTCGAGGACGTCGCAGCCCGGCGTACCCCCGAACTGGTCCCCGGCGAGCCGCGACGGACCGTGGCCGACCGGGCGGCGGCCGCGCCGGCCGGCCCGGCCCCCGCCGGGGCCGAGGACGCGCTGGTGGGCGTCGGGGCGCGGGTGCCGGCACCGCGCCGCCCGGCCGAGGACCCCGGCCGGGGCGACGGCGCCCGGGCGGCCCGGCCGGACACGCCCGGCGGCGACTGAACGGCCACCGGGCGCGGCCCTACTGAGCGACCACGCGGCCCGACCAGGTGCGCCGTCCGCCTCAGCGGGTGCTGACCGTGACGTTGCCGCTGGTGGCGGACGCGTCGAGCTGCACCGACGCGGTCGGGTCGTCGGTGACGCGCACGTCGGTGTCGCCTGAGGTCGCGGTGGCGCGCACCCGGTAGCGGCCCGCCGGCACGGCCAGGTCGACGTCTCCGCTCGTGGCGTGCACCCGGGCCGGTGCCGGCTGGTCCAGCTCGACGACGATGTTGCCGGACGTGGTCTCCGCGTCGATCGCGGAGGCGAGCCGGCGGGCCTCGATGTCGCCGGAGCGGGCCCGCAGCCGTACCGGGCCGGTCGCCTGGACGACCCGGATGTTGCCCGACGTGGTGGACGCGCGGACCTCGCCGGTGGTGCCCCTGATGGTCAGGTCGCCGGAGCTGAGCGTGAACTCCACCGCGCCGACGTCGCTGAGGTCGACGTTGCCCGAGCCGGTGCCGCCGCGCACCACCACGCCGGGCGGCGCGGTCACCTCCCAGGAGATGCTGCACCGGTGCCCGCAGTCGGTGGGCAGGACGAGTTCGTCGCCCTTGATCTCGTACCGGCTGGTCGGCTCGTCGCCCTGGTAGCGGACCACGCGCTTGACGCGTACCTGGTCGGCGGGGCCGTTGGCCCGGACCACGACGTCGCCGGCGCCGTCGTCGTCCACGGTGATCTTCGTGATCTTCGTCCGCTCGGTCTGGTCGAAGTCGAGGCGGCGGAACGAGAGGGTGTCGCACCCGGCGAGGACGATGAGGGCGGTGGCCGCGGTGGCGGCCACCACGCCGCGTGGCCGGAAAGCGTTGCGTGGCCGGAAACCCGTGCGCGGCCGGGGAGCGGTGCGGAGCGAAGCCATGACCAGCACACTAGGTCCGGCCGGACGCCCGGCACATCGGGGATCGCCCGACCGTCCACCCCGAGCCGACCCTGAGATCGCACCCGGAGGGAGAATGGCCTGATGGCCGGGTACCGCCGACAGCTCTACCGCGACGACGCGGTGGTGCTGCGTGTGCAGAAGCTGGGCGAGTCCGACCGCATCATCACGCTGTTCACCCGCCGGCACGGCCGGTTGCGCGCGGTGGCCCGGGGCGTGCGGCGCACGACGAGCCGGTTCGGCGCCCGGCTGGAGCCGTTCGGGCACGTCGACCTCCAGCTCGCCGGTGACCCCAAGGGCAACCAGGGCAGCTCGTTGCACACCGTCAGCCAGGTCGAGGCGATCGAGCTGTACGGCAAGCGGTTCCTCGGCGACTACCCCCGCTACACCGCGGCCAGCGCGATCGCCGAGACCGCCGAGCGGCTCACCCCGGTCGAGCGCGAGCCGTCGCTGCGGCTGTTCCAGCTCACCCTCGGCGCGATGAAGTCGCTGGCCCGGGGCGAGCACGCCACCACGCTCGTGCTCGACGCGTACCTCCTGCGCGGCATGGCGTTCGCCGGCTGGGCGCCGGCGCTCGCCGCCTGCGCCGTGTGCGGCGAGCCGGGCCGGCACCGCGCGTTCTCCGTACCGGCCGGCGGCGCCGTCTGCCCGGACTGCCGGCCGCCCGGCGCCGCCCACCCCGCGCCCGCCACGCTGGAGCTGATGTCCGCGCTGACCTCCGGCGACTGGGGGTACGCCGACGCCGCGGAGACCGGCGTACGCCGGGAGTGCAGCGGGCTGGTCGCGGCGCACCTCCAGTGGCATCTGGAGCGCGCGCTACGCTCGCTGCCGCTGGTCGACCGGGGTGCCCCGGCGGCCGGCGCGGTCCCGTCGCCCGGCGGCGCGGGTCCGGGTATGGTCCCGCCGCGCTCCGGCGCCGGGCCCGTCGCCGGAGTGAACAGGGAGATGACCGAGTGATCCGATCGACGAGGGCGACCCGCCGCGAGCCGGTGCCGCCGACCCCGCACCCCTCCGGCGCCCGTCCGCCGGCGCTGCCGCCCGCGGCGGTGCCCCGGCACGTCGCCATCGTGATGGACGGCAACGGCCGCTGGGCCAAGGAGCGCGGGCTGCCCCGCACCAAGGGGCACGAGCAGGGTGAGCACAGCCTGTTCGACGCCGTCGAGGGCGCGATCGAGATGGGGATCCCCTACCTGTCGGCGTACGCGTTCTCCACCGAGAACTGGCGGCGCTCGCCGGACGAGGTCCGCTTCCTGATGGGCTTCAACAGGGACGTCATCCGCCGCCGCCGCGACCAGCTCGTCGACCTGGGCGTACGGGTGGTCTGGTCGGGCCGCGCCGGCCGGCTGTGGAAGAGCGTCATCTCCGAGCTGCAGACCGCCGAGGAGATGTCGCGCGGCAACTCGACGCTGACGCTGCAGTTCTGCGTCAACTACGGCGGCCAGGCCGAGATCGCCGACGCCGCCGCCGGGATCGCCCGCGACGTCGCCGCAGGCAAGCTCGACCCGGCCAAGGTGAACGAGAAGACGATCGCGCGCTACCTCTACCACCCCGAGGTGCCCGAGGTCGACCTGTTCCTGCGCCCCTCCGGCGAGCAGCGCATCTCCAACTTCCTGCTCTGGCAGACCGCGTACGCCGAGCTGGTCTACCTGGACACGCTCTGGCCCGACTTCGACCGCCGCCACCTCTGGTACGCCTGCGAGCTGTACGCCCAGCGCGACCGCCGCTTCGGCGGTGCCCTGCCCAACCCGGTCGCCCCGGGCGCCTGAGGTCACGCTTACCGACGCGCCGCGCTGGGTACCGATACCCCCAGACAGCAAACGCGGAGGTGAACCACATGATTCAGAAGCGGATCGCGCAGTGGGCGGTCATGGCGGTCGCCGTGCCGCTGGCGGCGGCCGGCGCGCGCCGGCTCAGCCACACCCTGGAGGCCCGTCGTGGCCCGTCCGGGGTGAGCCGTCTGCTGACCAAGGGCGCCGACCTGATCCGGCCGCAGAAGGCCAGGCGTCGCCGGTTCTTCTGACCCGGCCGCCCGACCCTGGTGGCTGCGGCCGACACCCGGCCCGGCCGTGACGCCCCGCATCCGGCTTTCCCGCCGGGCGCGGGGCGTTCCGCTCTACGATCGGCGCAGGGCGCGCCGCCGGGTGCGCGCCCGCCACGGGGGTGGAGGATGCGCGATCTCCGGTACGAGATGACTGCTGCCCTGGCCGCCGCCGAGCTGGTGGAGCCGGCCCGCCGGGACGCGGTCGCCGCACTGTGCGCCGACGTCGCGCAGCGGTGGTGCGCCGACCTCGGGCACACCCCCGCCGTCCGCTCCGGTGAGATCGGCGAGCTGGCGTCGGGCGAGCCGGCCGCCGGCTGGGCGCCCGACCCGGACGGTCAGCGGGCCTGGTGACCCGTCCGGCGGTGCTGTCTGCGCGGCTCACGCCTCCACTTCGGAACGGTCGCCCGCCCAGAGCGTGTGGAACGACCCGTCCCGGTCCACCCGGTGGTAGGTGTGCGCGCCGAAGTTGTCCCGCAGCCCCTGGATCAGCGCCGCCGGCAGCCGCCGCGCCCGCAGCGCGTCGAAGTAGGCCAGCGACGACCCGAAGGCCGGGGCCGGCACGCCCGCCCGGGCCGCGTCGGCCACCACCCGTCGCCAGGCCGGTACGCCGTCGCTGACCCGCTCGGCGAACCAGGGCGCGACGAGCAGCGTCGACAGGTCCGGCTCCGCGTCGTACGCCTCCCGGATCCGGTCCAGGAAACCGGCCCGGATGATGCAGCCGCTCCGCCAGATGGTGGCCGTGCCGCCCAGGTCGATGTCCCAGTCGTACTCCCGGCTGCCGGCCCGGATGTGGTCGAACCCCTGCGCGTACGCGACGATCTTGCTGGCCAGCAGCGCGCGGCGCACGTCCTCGACGAACGCGTCCCGGTCGTCCACCTGCCACTTGTCGCCCGCGTCGGCGAACACCCGGCGGGCGGCCTCGCGCTGGTCGGCGTGGCCGGACAGCGACCGGGCGAACGTGGCCTCGGCGATGCCGGTGATCGGGATGCCGAGATCCAGCGCGCTCTGCACGGTCCAGCGGCCGGTGCCCTTCTGCTCGGCCTGGTCGAGCACGATGTCCACGAACGCCTGGCCGGTGGCCGCGTCGGTGTGGCCGAGCACGTCGGCGGTGATCTCGACGAGGAACGACCCCAGCTCGCCGCCGTTCCACTCCCGGAAGATCTCCGCGATCTCCGCCGGGCTCGCCGACAGACCGGCCCGCAACAGGTCGTACGCCTCGGCGATGAGCTGCATGTCGGCGTACTCGATGCCGTTGTGGACCATCTTCACGAAGTGGCCCGCGCCGTCCGGCCCGATGTGCCGGCAGCAGGGCTCACCGTCCACCTGCGCGGCGATCCTCTCGAAGATCGGCCCCAGCTTGCGGTACGACTCGGCCGACCCGCCGGGCATGATGCTCGGGCCGAGAAGCGCGCCCTCCTCGCCGCCGGACACGCCGGTGCCGACGAAGTGCAGCCCGTGCTCGCGCAGCGCCTCCTCCCGGCGGCGGGTGTCGGCGAAGTGGGCGTTGCCGCAGTCGACGACGATGTCCCCCTTCTCCAGCAGCGGCACCAGCTCGTCGATCACCGCGTCGGTGGGCGCGCCAGCCTTCACCATCACGATCACCGCGCGGGGCCGCTCCAGCGAGCCGACGAAGTCCGCGAGCGACTCCGACGGCACGAACGTGCCCTCGTCGCCGTGCTCGGCGACCAGGCTGCGGGTACGTTCCGGCGACCGGTTGTGCACCGCCACGGCGAAACCGTTGCGGGCCAGGTTCCGGGCCAGGTTGCGGCCCATCACCGCCAGACCGGTGACCCCGATCTGCGCCGTCGCCTGCTCTGCCATGCGTACCGCCACCTCTCGTTCGTGCTGCCGTGCTGCGACCGTATCGCGATCGGCGACGCGGTGGACCGGGTCGTCGACGGGCGGTGAGTTCCCGGTGGCTGCGGGTGCGCGTCCGGTACCTCGGCTCCGGCGGTTTCCGTCTCTGCGGTCCGGCGGACGGCTTGTTGAAATCCGAAAATATAACTATATTGACGGATACCTTCTTGTGAGAGTCCGGTCAGGATGGCTGGGCGGGAGGGCTCAAATCGGGGGTGATGGTCATCCGTGCTCATCTGAGGAAAGCCGCGCACACCGCTCTGGTATTCGGACTGGCCGTCGGCGGGCTGTCGCTGGCCCCGAACTCACCGGCATCGGCCGCCTCGGCCGACTGCGTTGCCAAGAAGGACGTCAAGGCTGTCGACTGGGCGCCGGACCCGGTCAGGGTCATCGCCAGATGCTCCCACATCGCCGGTGGTACGGAGGCTCGGGGCTTCCTCGACATGCTGGCCTGCTGTGACAAGGAGACGTCCTGGTTCACCACGAAGAACAAGGACTACTACAGCGATTACGCGACCGGCAATTTCGAGCGGGTGGGGATCAACCTCCGCGATATCTGATTCCGCATGAATGAACCGATCAGGGGTGCTGCCGCCGGCCACCCCTGATCGGTTTCCCGGTCCGCCGGGCGAACATCGACGTGGTCATTCGAAGGTGGCGGGGATACCGGTCCGGCCGGATATCTCCCCGACGATGCGCGGATCCACGGACGCAGGGTCGCAGACGACGAGATCCTCCGCAGCGTGGACGCCCGCGCTGCTCTCGGGATGCCACACGACCACGCCGCCGACCGGCAGGAAGTCGACCACCTGACCATAGGGGTGCCGAGTCGCTTCCCCGGGATCGGCCGAGGCGGGCAGCCGTACGATCATTCCCGGTCGTAGCCATGGCGGCCGGTCCACCAGAAGCGAGACGTCCGCCGGACCGGATCCGTAGATGCGGGCGGCGGCGTGCTGTGCCATCTGGCCGAGTTCCGCCGAGCGCCGGGTGGTTCCCGCGTCGACAGGGCCGTCCGGCCCCTTGAGCACGAGGCGCATGGAACGGTCCGGGTTGAAATGAACATGCCCAGTGATGGTGCGTGACACCGCTCGCCCCCTCATTCGCGAATGCCGGTGTGTCGCGGGCTCCGGTCGACCCCGCGACACACCGGTCATCAACTGTAGTTCGCTGTCGGGGTCAGCCCGGGCTGCTGTTACAGGTGGTGGTGGAGTAGTGCCCCGCGATCCAGAACGCCGTGATGATTCCCTTGTAGCCGTAGTTCGAGCCGGAGTACGTGAAGTCGTTGGTGTCGACGACCACGCACATGGTCCGGTCTGTGCCCCCGGGCGTCTCGTGCTTGTGGCTGTAGACCTCCGAACCGGGGAACCGGCCCTCGATCCAGGACTTCTTGAGAGCTGCGGCCCACTGGGTCTTCGCGAAACTGGTCAGCTCGTGGTTGGCGGTGTTCCTGGTGCTGCCGCCGATGCCGATGTGCTGCTCCCCGAAGCTGTTGTTGCCGGTCCGCAGGGGAACCGGCCAGCCTCCGCCGTTCGTGAAGGACTGCACGATGTTCGCCGTCGCCGGACCGTCCTTGGGTGGTGTCAGAGCCATCGCCGGCGTTGCCGCCAGCACCGCGAGAGTGGTCATCGCCAACGCCACTGTGCCCCCGGCCAGCCCCCGCTTCCTGGCCCGAGCCCGCCTCGCATCCGTCGTGTTCGTCGTCAGACTCAAAAATCCTCCTACCGAAGAGCGGCGGTGGCGGAACCCTGCGCTGACACGAACGCGTGGCAGCAATTAGCCCGGCTTGGCCATCGCCTTGGAATGACGATTCTTGTAGATCGCCGTTGCTGCATGCTTTCGAAGCCTTGTGGTTCTGTCAAGGATTAATCACCACTCAAGTGTGATGCGTATCACAGCTATGGACATGGGTTTCGATGGATGGCAGCCTGGGCTTCAGGCTGGCTCGCCTTCGAGGTGGCGAGCCGCGGAGAACGGGGATGAAATTGCGCTGGAATCGGTCCAGGAAACTTTCGAGCGTCACCTTCGCCGTCATGCTGACGGCGGGTGGTCTTGCGCTGACGACCGCCGCGCCGGCGACTGCGGCCAGCGGCAACTGCACCGCACTCAAGGACGTAAAGGTCGTCAACTGGGCCCCCGACCCGGTGCGGGTCATCGCCAGTTGCAGCAGCCTGAGTGCGTCGAGCGAAGCTCGCGGATACCTCGACATGCTAGGGTGCTGCGACAAAGAGACATCTTGGTTCAGCAAGACCAACACCAATTACTACAGCGACTGGGCCTCCGGCAACTACGAGCGTGTGGGTATCGACTTCCGGGACCGCTGACAGTGGGCGAATAGTTTTATTGGCATGGCAGCGACGTTCCGGTCACTGCCATGCTTTCTTTTCCGCGCCGTGATGTGCGGAAAGTCCGCCGATCGGCCTGCCCTGGAGAGTGCTTCACATATGTTGTCCTGCCGTTCGGTAGCAGTCTCGTACGCCTCGGGCCGCGTGGTCTCCAAGCCGCTCGTCAAAGTGGACCTCGAAGTCGCGCCGGGAGAGACAGTCGCGCTGATGGGCCCCAGCGGGAGCGGCAAGTCGACGCTCCTGCGCGTCCTCGGCGGTCTCCAGCGGCCCGAACGCGGCAGTGTCCGCATCAAGGGAGCTCCGGTTCGGGTGGGCCACGGCACCGTGGATCCGAGGGTGGCGTTCATTCACCAGGACAGCCGACTGGTCGACTTCCTGTCGGTCCACGACAACCTGCGGCTCGCGCTCGAGGTGCGGGGCATCGCGTACGCGCCGGACCGGGTCGAGGAGGCTCTCGCCGCGGTCGGCCTGGCCGACAAGCGGGGGCGGATGCCGCAGTCGTTGTCCGGCGGCGAACGGCAGCGGGTGTCGCTGGCTCGCGCCCTGGTCGTGGCCGCGCCCGTCGTCCTTGCCGACGAGCCGACCGGCGCTCTCGACCGCGCGAACTCCGAGATGGTCGCCGAGCTGCTGCGAGCGGTTGCGTCCCGGGGCGACGTCTGCGTCGTGGTGGCCACTCACGATCACCACGTGGCCCGGATGATGGACCGGGGCGTGTATCTCCACGACGGCCAGTCGATGGCGGCGGAGATGCACGCGTGAACCTGTACGCGCGGCTCGCGCTGCGTTTCGCCGTCTACCACCGCGCGCTGCTGACCGCCGTGCTCTGCACGATGCTCGTGCTGAGCGCCTTCGCCGGCGCGCTCGCGATCTTCGACCGTTCCGCCCGGGAGGCCGTGGCGACCTCGGTGCGGGCGGACAGTGGCGGCAAACGGTACGCGCTGCAGGTGCTCACCCCGGGGCCGGTGGCCGGTCTCTTGGCGGCCGACCCGGCGCTGCACCCCGTGTGGGACGACGACGGATCGGTGACGGTGGGTGGACGGCAGAGCCCCGCGTCGGTGCGGCTGCTGCGGGACCCTCTACCCGTCGGAGTGCTGACCCAGGGCGCCTTCCCGGCGCGCGACGACGAGGCGACGATCTCGACCCACCTCGCTGGTCTGCTCGGAGTCTCCGTCGGGGACACCGTCACGGTGTCGGCGTCGGGCCCCTCGCGGGAGGTCCGGGTGAGCGGCATCACGAGCAGGCCCGAGGACCGCTCGTACCGTGGGGTGGTCCTGCTGGGCGCCGGTCTTCCCGCCGGGGACGCCGATCTCTGGCTCACCGATCGGCGGCCCTTCTCCGATCCGACGCTCGAACCGCTGCTGCAACGCGGTGACCTCGCCGCGCGGACCACGTCGATCCTCGCTCAGGACCGGGCCGCCGGATTCCAGTCCGCGCTCCTGTCGACGACGCGGCAGGTGTCCCGGGTGGTTGTCGTCCTGGGCGCGGTCATGGCGCTCCTCCTGCTGGTCGTGACGTCCCGGGCCACTAGACGGGAGGTGGCCGCGTTGACCGCTGTCGGGATCAGGGAGTCGCGAGCGCGGCTGTTGCCGATTGCGATGGCCGTGCTGGCGATCGTCGGCGGAGCCGTCCTGGGTGCGGCACTGGCGCTCGTCGTCCTGTCCCGGGCGGCAAGCGGCGTGGCCGGGCTCGTCGGCCAGGAGTGGAGCGGCGTGGTCGTCCCGTGGTCGTCGCTGAGTGCAGTCCTGGCGGTGGTGGTGGCCGGGGCCGCCGTGGGTGTCAGCGTGGCGGTCTGGGGCCGGCGGTACCGCCCCCGGTACGGCCCCTCCTGGCGATCGCGTCCCCGGCTGGCCATCAGTCTCACCGCTCTCGGCCTCGCCTGCATGCTGCTTCCTTTCGTGGACGTGCTGCCAGTCGAGGCCGCCGTACCGGGTGCCGTTCTGCTGGCCCTCACCGTGCCGGCCGCGATGGTGCCGATCTCGACGGCCCGCGCCGCGCCCGCGTCACGGCGCCTCGTCCTGGCCCTGACCACGCCGTTCGCGCTAGCCGGTGCACTCACCTCGCTGCTGGCGCTCGGAACCGCGTACTACTCGGCGTACATCACCCACGCCGGTATCGCGAGCGTTCGCTCATCACCCGCAGTCCAGCCGACCGGTTCCTACCTCGTCTACAACGTGCCCGCCCCGGCTGGCGAGGCGCTCCGCGACGAGTATCGGCGACTGGGTGGCAGCCGTACCGCGACCTACCAGCTCCCGGTGGAGGACACCCACACCCTCCGGGTCTCCGGCGAGAGGGCGGTCGGCTGCATGCGCGCCTCCGGTGGCAACGACCCCATGGACCACCTGAGCTGCCTGCCCAAGGACACGTCGTCGCCGGTCAACATCGTGGCGCTCTCGTCCGCTCTCGGTGACGGCGAGGCGCGGGCCGATCCAGGGCTGATCGAGGGCGACCGCGTCGGCCTGATCGACTTCGACCTCGACACCTCGGCGGTCAAGTCGCTCGAGACCGTGCCGGCCACCGGCGACGAGACGCTGGGCGGGAACATGCCCGGGCTGGTGGTCGCCCCGGACAGCGACATCGCCAAGCGGTACGGGCTGCGGGCGTCCGACGCCGTCCTGGTCGCGCTTCTGGACTTCGGGACGCTGGACGAGGCGGCACAGGCGCGGTTCCGTGCCACTGTGGCCCGGCTCGCTGCCACCGGGCAGACGTCGGAGCTCGTCGGGCAGAAGACTCCCGAACTGGCCGTCGGGGTCTGGACGGCGGCGGCGGGTGCGGCCGCCGTCTGCCTGCTCTGGGTCAGCGTCGGCACGGTCATTTCGACCAGCCAGCTTCGGCAGCGCGCCATGTACGCCGCAGCCGGCGCCGGCCGGCGACACCGCCGCCTGCTGGCGGCACGGCTGATGGCGCCGCCGTTCGCCGGTTTCCTGCTGACCGGAGTGATCGCGATCTGCGCCGCATGGATCTCCGGCGTCCACGACGGCAGCCCGTTCGGCTGGTGGTGGATGTTGCCGTCGCTGGCCGGAATGGCAGCTGTTCTGGTCGTCGGCGGGCACTACGCCCGGCCTGTTCGGCCGCCGAGTTGACCGGTGGGTGGCAGTGCGTCTCTCGCGTTAATTCGGATGCGGGGCGCTCCGGTCGCGGGATAGCGTTACGGCATGCGTAAGTGACGCCCCACCTCCGAGCCCGGTCCACCGCCGAAGTGCCATGGACCCGTCCCGCTCCGGGCGTCCGCATCCCTTCCCCGCCGCCGTCGGTCGCGGTGTCTGTTGTGATCGGAACGCACCGGAGCCCTCGCTCGGCGCGTCCCGGTCGGCGCGCCCGCACGACAGGAGGCCCGCGAATGCCTGCGAAGCGCAATCCGAAGAAGTCCCGCAAGCAGTCCACGCCGAACCTCGACGCGCTCACCGTGACGCCGCCCGCGGTGGTGCCCCCCACGGAGCCGCTGGCGTCCACCGTGTCCCCGGACGCGGTGCCGCCCACTGTGGCTGCGCCAACGGTCTCGCCTGCGGCGGATGCGCCGGCGGTCTCGCCCGTCATCGGCGCGATGGTGCCCGCGGTGGCTGCGGGATCGGTGTCGCTCCCGGAGTCCCCGGAGATCCCGGCCCTGCCCGGCGCGTCCGCGAAGCCGCCCCGGTCCGGCCCCCCGTCGGGGCGGCAGGCCCGGCTCGGCGGGCGTAGCCAGCGCGCCGGCCAGACCCGGTTCTACGCCTTCCGCCGCAGCTGACCGACAGCCCCGTCCCGGTCAGCGGCTCACCGGGCAGGCCCCTCATCCGGGGCCTGCCCGGGCGTCCCTGAAGATCTTGGAAGATACCGGTTGAACCCGCCATAGGGGCCGTTCCGTACCGAGATCTTGCCCGGTCGTGGTCGATCATGAAGTTGACGGCGGAAAAACGGGCAACCGGTGCCGTCAACTTCATGATCAACGGGGCGGAGGGGAGGCGCGGGTCAGCCGATCAAGGGGCGGAAGGTGCCCAGGGCGATGCTTGTGGCCAGCGCGCCTGCCGCCAGCAGCGCGGCGCCTGCCACGAGCAGGGCGTCAGCACGGGTGAACCGCTGCGGGCGGGCCACAGTGCGCGGGGTGCCCGCGTCGAAGCCCCGGGCGTCCATCGCCACCGCCAGCCGGGTGCCCCGCCGGATCGCGCCCACCAGCAGCGTGAACGCTGTGGACGCGAACAGCCGCAGCTTCGCCACCGGGTTGCGTCCGGCGTCCACGCCGCGCGCCCGGCGGGCCATGCTGATCATCCGCCACTCCTGTTCCAGCAGCGGCACCATCCGGAACGCGGCGAGCGCCCCGATGGCGAACCGGGCCGGCGCCTTCGCGTTCTGGATCAACGCGTCGGCCAGGTCGGTCGGATCGGTGGTGGCGAACACGACGATGCCGGGCAGGGCCACCGCGACCATCCGCAGCACCAGCCCGAGCGCTGTCGTCAGCACGCCCTCGGTGACCAGGATCGGCCCGGCCTGGAGCAGCACCGGGCCGGAGCGGTCGGCCGCGAAGAGCACGAGTGTGACGAGGATGCCGACGGCGCCGGCCAGCAGCGGCCAGGCCCGCCGGGCCAGCACCTGGTAGCGGACACCGAACAGCGGCAGCACCGCGAGTTCGACGGCGATGGCGATGGCCGGTGCCACCGGGTCGAGCGTCGCCACCAGGATCACCGTGAAGACCAGCGCGGCGGCCAGCTTCGCCACCGGGTTGCGGCGGGCCAGCGTGGCGCCGGGTGCGGCGACCGGTTCGAGGCCGATCACGGCACACCTCCGGCAGCCGGGCCGTCGTCGCCCGAGCGCTCGGCACCGGCCGAGGGCCGCCCGTCGAGGGAGCGCTCCGCGGCGGACGGTGACCGGTCCAGGGTGAGCGTCCGGTCGGCCAGCGCGGCGACGAAGTCCTCGTCGTGGGTCACCGTGACCACGCCGTGCCCGGCGTCGCGCAGTTCGGCGAGCAGGTCGACCAGCTCCAGCCAGGTCCGCCGGTCCTGGCCGAACGTGGGCTCGTCGCAGATCAGCAGGCGGGGCGCGGTGGCCAGCGCCGTCGCCACGCTCAGCCGCCGCGCCTCACCACCGGAGAGGGTGTACGGGTTGGCGCCGGCCAGCCGGTCCAGCCGCAGCCGGTGCAACAGCTCGTCGACTGTGGCGGTCACCGCCGGCTCGGGCCGGCCGGTGCGGCGCGGGCCGAGCGCCAGCTCGTCGCGGACCGTGGCGGTGACGAACTGGTGCTCCGGGTCCTGGAAGACCGAGCCGATGCGGCGTACCAGCGCGGGTGCCCGCCAGCGGTGCGGGGGAGTACGCGCGTCCCGCCCGGCGAGTTCCGCCGACGCGGTGACGGTGCCCGTGCCGGGTTTCAGCAGGCCGCCCAGGAGCAGCGCCAGTGTGGACTTCCCGGCCCCGTTGGGGCCGAGGACGGCGAGCGCCTCGCCGGCGCGTACCCGAAGATCGGTGGGGTCGAGCCGCGGCGGCAGGCCGAGCCGCTCCGCGGTGAGCAGCACGTCGCCGGGCGGCGTGCTGGCGTGGCGGGGTGGCGCGACGTGGCCGGGTACCCAGACCCCGGCGGCGGCCAGCGCGTCGCCGTGCGCGGCGAAGACCTCGTCGGGCGGCCCGTCGGCGCGCACCCCGCCGCCGGGTTCCAGCACCACGACGCGGTCGACCAGTGGCAGCGCCTCGATGACCCGGTGCTCGACCAGGACCATCGTGGCGTCCCTGTTGAGCGCGTTCGCGACGGCCCGGCGGATCAGGGTGGCACCGGCCGGGTCGAGGTTGGCTGTGGGCTCGTCGAGCAGGAGCAGCCCGGGGCGCAGCGCGAGCGTGCCGGCCAGCGCCAGCCGCTGCTGCTCGCCGCCGCTGAGCGCGGCGGTGGGGCGGTCCCTGTCGTACGGGAAGCCGACCCGGTGCAGCGCCTCGTCGACGCGGGGCCAGATCTCCCCGGCGGGTACGCCACGGTTCTCCAGCCCGAACGCCACGTCGTCGCCGGAGCGGGCCATGACGAGCTGGGTCTCCGGGTCCTGGAAGACGATGCCGACGCGCTCGCGGGCCTTGCGCGGGTCCAGCCCGTCGATCTCGACGGTGCCCTCCTGCTCGCCGGAGTCCTCCGGCAGCAGCCCGGCCAGCGCGGCCAGCAGCGTGCTCTTACCGGCACCGGAGGGCCCGAGCAGCAGCACCCGCTCGCCGCTCTCCACGCGCAGATCCACCCCGCGCAGAGCCCAGCGTTTCCGTCCGCCGTGCCGCCACCCGAACCCCCGCAGCACCACCCCGCTCACCGCCCGCCCACCCCCTCTCCTGGCCCAGCCTGCGTGATCAAGGAGTTCGCGTCCGGAGAACCGTGCCCGGCGGACGCAAACTCCTTGATCACCGGGCGGGGTGGGGTGAGGCCTCAGACCAGGGCTCGGTCGCGGCCGGCGGGGAAGCGGTCCAGGACGCCGGTGTTCGCCAGCGCGCGAGTGAGGACGTGCGCGCCCAGACCGGCGACGATCGTGGCGCTGACGATCGTGATCAGCGCATACGGGAGGCGGTAGGAGGCGAAGTCGAACGCCTTGTTCCAGTAGACGAAGTCGAAGATCGCCGCGCCGAGGCCGGTCAGCGCGCCGGCCAGCACCGCCACCGGCAGGCGGAACGAGCGGTACCGGAACGCGGCGAAGGCCAGCTCGGCGCCGATGCCCTGCATCAGGCCCTGCAGGATCACGATGCTCGCCCACTGGCTGCCCAGCAGGGCGGAGATGATCGCGGCCACCGTCTCGCAGTACAGCGCGGCGCCCGGCTTGCGGATGATCAGGCCGGCGAGCACTGCCGGGATCAGCCACACGCCGTAGAGCACGGCCTGTGCCGGCGGGAAGAACGCGAACGCCGCGTCGGTGGCGCTCCAGAGCAGGCCCCAGGCCCAGAAGACGACGCCGAAGGCGACGGCGATGACCGAGGCGACGACGATGTCGACGGTACGCCAGCGGTTGCTGTCGGTGTGGTTCACGGTTGGCTCCCAGTTCGTCGAGGTGAACCAGGAGAAGACGCACGCCGCGCCCGGTGGTCACCGGACGTCGACGCGGCTGGAGGTCGACCGAACTCCCTGCGCTGGCATTACCCAGATCAGGTTCGAGGGTCTGCGGGCACCGGCCCGCACTCTCAGCGCTGTGCGCTCCCCTGTCGGATGTGAAGTTGTCTCGTCGCAGACGCTAGCACCGACCACGGCCCCCGGCCCAGCGGGGCGAGTGTCGGTATGGTGGCGATCATGCTGGTGGATGCGCGGGGACTGACGTTCGAGGTACGCGCCGGCGGCCCCGAGGACGGTGACCCGGTCCTGCTGCTGCACGGCTTCCCGCAGCACTCCGGTGAGTGGGACGCGGTCACGCCCGCGCTGCACGCCGCCGGGCTGCGCACGTACGCGCTCGACCAGCGCGGCTACTCGCCCGGGGCGCGCCCGGCGGACGTCGGGGCGTACCGGATTCCGGAGCTGGTGGCCGACGCGGCTGCGGTGCTGGACGCGCTCGGGGTGACAGGCGCGCACGTGGTCGGCCACGACTGGGGCGCGATCGTGGCGTGGGGCCTGGCGGCGGCGCACCCGGAGCGGGTCCGGACGCTCACCGCGGTGTCGGTGCCGCACCCGGCCGCGATGGGGCACGCGCTCGCCACCGACCCGCGGCAGAAGGTCAAGTCCGCCTACATCGCGTTGTTCCGCAAGCCCGGTGCGGCGGAGAAGGTGCTGCTGGCGTGGAACGGCGCCACGCTGCGCAAGCTGCTGAGCGGCGTCGGCGACGCCGGCACTGTCGCCCGGTACGCCGAGCCGATGCGCGAGCCGGGCGCGTTGACGGCGGCGCTGAACTGGTACCGCGCGATGACCGGGACGGACATGAAGGCGGTCGCCCCGGCCGGGGTGCCCACCACGTTCGTCTGGAGCGACAAGGACGTGGCGATCGGCCGGACGGCCGCGCAGGCGTGCGCCGCGCACGTCACCGGTGACTACCGGTTCGTGGTGCTGCCCGGGGTCAGCCACTGGATCCCGGACGAGGCGCCCGGCCCGCTGGCCGAGGCGATCCTCGCCCGGTGCGCAGGAACGGAGGAGGCATGACGGTGAGCGCCGAGGCGTACCTGGCGGTGGTGACCGAGACGATCGGCCGGGTCGCCGCCGAGCAGCGGCGCAACGTGGCCGACGCGGCCGACCTGATCGCGGCGGCGCTGCGCGCCGACGGCGTGGTGCACGCGTTCGGCACCGGGCACTCCGAGGCGCTGGCCATGGAGATCGCCGGGCGGGCCGGCGGGCTGGTGCCCACCAACCGGATCGCGTTGCGTGACCTGGTGCTGGTCGGCGGCGACCCGGCCGACGTGCTCGGCCCGAAGCTGGAACGCGACCCGGCGGTGGCGCACCGCCTCTACGAGCTGGCGCCGATCCGGCCGCAGGACGTGTTCGTGCTGGCCTCGAACTCGGGCGTGAACGGGGCGATGGTCGAGTTCGCGTCCGTCGTGAAGGAACGCGGGCACGGCCTGGTGGCGATCACGTCGGCGCAGCACTCGGCCCGGATGGCGTCGCGGCACCCGTCCGGCCGCAAGCTCGCCGACTTCGCCGACGTGGTGCTGGACAACGGCGCACCGTACGGCGACGCCACGCTGCCGCTACCGGGCGGCGGCGCGGTCGGCGCGGTCTCCTCGATCACCGCGGCGCTGCTCGCCCAGCAGATCGTCGCCGAGGTGGTGGCCCGGCTGGTCGCGGCGGGGGAGTGCCCGCCGGTCTACCTGTCCGCGAACATCACCGGCGGCGACGAGCACAACGCCGAGCTGGAGGCACGGTACGCAGGCCGGATCCGCCGCGGTTCCTGAACCGGTTTCGTGATCATCCGTACGGGGCACAGGCGGTCCTGCCGGTGGGCGTTCACCCGCCGGCCGTGCCGTCTCCCGGGGAGGTCCGCGAGTGTCCAAGGAATCCGAGAAGCAGCGCTGGCAGCGCAACTTCGCCGATCTGCTGCAGGAACTGCGGGTCGCGCAGACCGGCGTGCAGATCCTCTTCGCCTTCCTGCTGACGCTGCCGTTCAGCAACGGGTTCGGCCGGACCACGGAGTTCCAGCGGGACGTCTACATCGTGGCGCTGCTGACCGCCGCCGCGTCCGCCGCGATGATCATCTCTCCGGTCGCGTTCCACCGGGCGCTGTTCCGGCAGGGGCGCAAGCCGGAACTGGTCCGGTTCGCCCACCGGATGGCCACCGGCGGCCTGTTCTTCATGCTGATCGCGATGGTCAGCTCGGTCCTGCTGGTCACCGACTTCGTGCTGGACCGGCCGATCGCGTTCCTGCTCAGCGCGCTCACCGGGGTCTGGTTCCTGATCTTCTGGGCGATCCTGCCGTTCAGCCGGCGCAACTGGGGTGAGGACGACATCGACGACGAGGACGACAACCCGCAGACGCTCACCGACTGACCGTCCGCCAAATCGGACGTGCACGCAGCGCTACCCCTGGGTAACACCCGGGGGTAGCGTCGTTTTCGTCGAACGCGTCGACGCAGCCGGACCGACGAGGAGGCAGCCGTGACCACGACACAGAACAGCCGGCCCGAGTCACCAGACGGCGCGGGGCCGCTGCCCGCCGAGGCGGGCCAGGTCTCCGAGAAGGAGGCCCGGCAGGTAGCCGAGGCGGCCCGCGAGTCGGCCTGGGACCGGCCCAGCTTCGGCAAGGAACTGTTCCTCGGCCGGTTCCGGCTCGACCTGATCGACCCGTGGCCCCGCCCCGACCCGGCCGAGGTGGCCCGCGCTGACGAGTTCATCGGCGCGCTGCGCGCGTACCTCACGTCCGAGGTGGACGGCGAGGCGATCGAGCGGGACGCGCGCATTCCCGACGAGGTGTTCCACGGCCTGGCCGGGCTCGGCACGTTCGGCATGAAGATCGACCGCAGGTACGGCGGGCTCGGGCTGAGCAACCTGCACTACTGCCGGGCGCTGATGCTCGTCGGCTCGGTGAACCCGGCGGTCAGCGCGCTGCTCTCCGCGCACCAGTCGATCGGCGTGCCGCAGCCGCTGAAGATGTTCGGCACGCCCGAGCAGAAGGAACGGTTCCTGCCCCGGCTCGCCGCCGGCGAGGTCTCCGCGTTCCTGCTCACCGAGCCGGACGTCGGCTCCGACCCGGCCCGGCTCGCCACCACCGCCGAGCCCACAGCCGACGGCACCGGCTACCGGCTCGACGGGGTGAAGCTCTGGGCCACCAACGGCACGCTCGCCACGCTGCTGGTGGTGATGGCCCGGGTGCCGGCCGGCGAGGGGCGGCGCGGCGGCATCACCGCGTTCGTGGTGGAGGGCGACAGCGACGGCATCACCGTGGAGCGGCGCAACTCCTTCGTCGGGTTGCGCGGGCTGGAGAACAGCCTCACCCGGTTCCACGACGTGTTCGTGCCCAAGGAGAACGTGATCGGGGGTGAGGGAAAGGGCCTCAAGATCGCGCTGACCACGTTGAACACCGGGCGGCTCTCGCTGCCGGCCATGTGTGTCGGCGCCGGGAAGTGGGCGCTCAACGTGGCCCGCGAGTGGGCGGCGGACCGGGTCCAGTGGGGCCGCCCGGTGGGCGAGCACGAGGCGGTGGCGAAGAAGCTCGCATTCATCGCCGCCACCACGTACGGCATGGAGTCCATGCTCGACCTGTCCTGCATGCTCGCCGACGACGACCGCAACGACATCCGGATCGAGGCGGCGCTGGTCAAGCTCTACGCCAGTGAGATGGCCTGGCGGATCGCCGACGAGCTGATCCAGATCCGCGGTGGCCGCGGCTACGAGACGGCCGACTCGCTCGCCGCCCGGGGGGAACGGCCGGCCGCCGTCGAGCAGCTCCTGCGCGACCTGCGGATCAACCGGATCTTCGAGGGCTCCACCGAGATCATGCACCTGCTGATCGCCCGGGAGGCGGTCGACGCGCACCTGTCCGTCGCGGGCGACATCATCGACCCCGACGCGGGGCTGGGCCGCAAGGCGAAGGCCGGCGCGCGGGCCGGCGCCTTCTACGCGAAGTGGCTGCCCACGCTCGCCGTCGGAAAGGGGCAGACGCCCGGGGCGTACCAGGAGTTCGGGCCGCTGGCCGGGCACCTGCGCCACGTCGAGCGGACCTCCCGAAAGCTGGCCCGGTCGACGTTCTACGCGATGTCGCGGTGGCAGGGGAAGATGGAGCGCAAGCAGGCGTTCCTCGGCCGGGTGGTCGACATCGGCGCGGAGTTGTTCGCGATGAGCGCGGTCTGCGTCCGGGCCCACGCCGAGCGGGACGCGCACCCGGAGAACGTCGAGCTGGCCGACCTGTTCTGCCGGCAGGCGCGGCTACGCGTCGACGAACTGTTCACCGGCCTGTGGTCGAACACCGACTCGGTCGACGTGGCCGCCGCCAAGCGGATCGTCGCCGGCCGGTACGCCTCGGTGGAGGAGGGCGTCGTCACCCCGCCCGCCGACCTGCCGTGGGTGGCCCGCTGGGAGCCGGGGCCGTCCACCGAGCAGGACGTCCGTCGTCGCATCCCGCCCGCCGGCTGACCGGACCGTGCCGTCCGGACGGCCGCCCGCGCGGCCGTCCGGGCGAGCCGGTCAGCGCGCGATCGCCCAGGCCAGGATGCCGGCCAGGATCAGGCCGTTGAGCCCGGCCAGCACCAGGTACGCCGACGGCGGGATCTTGCGGCCCTTGCGGACGAGACTCACCAGCACGCCCGCATACCCCAGCAGCAGCACGGCGACGACGATCAGGAAGTACAGCACCGGCACACCTTACCGGCCGCCGCGCAGCCCCAGTTCGCGCAGCTCCAGCGCGGCGAGCGCGTCGACAGTCGCGTCGTCGCCGCGCCGCCACGCCTCGGCGACGTCGGGCGCGATCCGGGTCAGCTTCGACAGCGGCTGACCGGCCAGCGCGCGCAGCGCCAGCAGATCCCGGCCGGCCGGCGCGCCGGCCAGGGCCTTCGCCGCGCCGGCCCGGCGCATCCAGCGCAGGCGCAGCGGCAGCCAGCCGAACAGCACCAGGCCGAGCGGGAACACCAGCACCGCGACGGCCAGCCCCAGCGCCAGCTGCCCGACCAGTTCCTGCTGGTCGCGGCCCGCCTCGGCGACCGAGCGGGCGGCGTCGGCGGCCCGGGTGAACGGCGCGGTCAGCTCGTCGCCGACGATCGGCACCCGGCCGACCTTGCCGCCGGCGTCGGCCAGGTTGTCGGCGAGTCCGCCGCCGGCCCCCTCCAGCTTCTGCCCGGGTACGGCGAGCTTCTCGACCACGTCGTGCAGCCACAGCGCGAAGCGGATCGCCGCGTACACCCAGACGACCACGAGCAGGTCGGTGAGGAACTGGCGGACGGCGGTGGGAAAACGGTCGGCGTAGATCTTCACGCCGGACAGCGTCCCACGGCACGGGCGTGTCGGCACCTGGCCGATTTCCCGCTCAGTGCGACCCTTCGCCGGCGTGACTGACCGCGTCCGCCACGATGTGCGCGACGTGGTCGTCGACCAGCGCGTACGCGATCTCCCGGCCGCGCCGCGACCCGCGCACCACACCGGCCCCCCGCAGCACCCGCAGGTGCTGGGAGACCAGCGGCTGTGGCGCGCCGAGCTTCTCGACCAGCTCGTGCACGCAGCGTTCGCCCTCGGCCAGCTCGCTGACGATCGCGAGCCGGATCGGGGCCGAGAGCGCGCGCAGCAGGTCACCCGCGCCCTCGAAGGCGTCATACCCGTTCGTGCCGGTCACCCTGTAACGGTAACCAATCCCAGCTGCGCCGGCGGGCAGGGCCTCACCGCAGCAGCACCTCGTGCTCGGCCGGTTCGGACAGCGGCGTCGCCCGGTCGGCCCGCACCCGCCGCCGCAGCGCCCGCAGACCGGCCGCCGCGAGCGCGACCAGCAGGAACGAGCCGATCGCCACGAGCACCACCGACGCGCCGGGGGCGGTGTCGGCGGTCGCGGCCACCCAGACCCCGGTGCCGGCGGCGAACAGGCCCAGCGCCATGGCCGCCGTCATGGTCGACCGGAAGCCCCGGGTCACCTGCTGCGCGGTGGCCACCGGCACCACCATCAGCGCGCTGATCAGCAGCACCCCGACCGCCCGCATGGCGATGGTCACCGTGACCGCGGTGCCGACCGCGATGAGCAGGTTCAGCGCCCGCACCGGCAGGCCGGACACCCGGGCGTACTCCTCGTCGTGGCAGACCGCGAACAGCGCCGGGCGCAGCACCAGCATGGTCACCAGCAGCACCGCTCCGAGCACGCCGATGGTGATCAGGTCGGTGCGGGAGGTGGTGGTCAGCGACCCGAACAGGTACGCGTTGAGCGACCCGCTGCTGGCGCCGGACAGCCCGACCAGCATCACGCCACCGGCGATGCCGCCGTAGAACAGCAACGCCAGCGCCAGGTCGCCGGAGGTGCGCCCGTACGCGCGGACCAGCTCGATCACGACCGCGCCGAGCGTCGCGGCGATCACCGCCACCAGCACGGGGGAGTGGTTGAGCAGCAGTCCCGCGCCGACGCCGGTGAGCGCCACGTGCCCGAGGCCGTCGCCGATCAACGCCAGCCGGCGCTGCACCAGGTAGATGCCGAGCGCCGGGGCGGCCAGCCCGATGATCAGCGCGCCGACCAGGGCGCGGAGCATGAAGTCGTACTGGAAGAGATCCATCTCAGATGCCTGTCCAGAGCCGGGCCGGCTCCTCGTCGCAGTGCGGGTGCACGTGCTCGTGGTCCGGGTCGGCGTGGTGGCCGGCCGGTTCGGGCACCGCGCCGTCGTGGGCGATCCCGCCCTGGTGCACCACCACGGCCCGGCTGATCAGCGGGCGCAGCGGGCCCAGCTCGTGCGCGACGAGCAGCACCGTGCCGCCGCCGTCGCGGAACGCGCGCAGCGCCCCGGCGAACGCCTCCTGGCTGGCCGCGTCCACCCCGGCGGTCGGCTCGTCCAGCACCAGCAGCTCCGGTCCGCCGGCCAGCGCGCGGGCGATCAGGGTGCGCTGCTGCTGGCCGCCGGAGAGCGTGGACACCGGGTCACCGGCCCGGTCGGCGAGCCCGACCGCGTCCAGCGCCGCCGCCACCGCCTCCCGGTCCGCCCGCCCGGCGGGCCGCAGTACGCCCCGGCGGGCCAGCCGTCCGGACGCCACCACCTCGCGCACGGTGGCTGGTACTCCGCTGCCCGCGCCGAGCCGCTGCGGCACGTACCCGATGCGGTGCCACTGCCGGAAGCGGCGCTGCGGCGTGCCGAACAGGGCGACCGACCCGGCGCCGACCGGCACCAGGCCGAGCGCGGCGCGCACGAGCGTCGACTTGCCGGAGCCGTTGGCGCCGAGCACGGCGACCACCTCTGAAGCGGTCACTGTCAACGAGACGTCACGCAGCACCGGGCGGCCGTCGTAGCCGACTGTGGCGTGCGCGATCTCGATCACGGGTGGGGTCATGAACAGTCCAGAGCGGTTCGCAGGGTCTGCAGGTTGGTACGCATCACGGAGAGGTAGTCGCCGTCGGCGGGCGGGCCCTCCAGCGGGTCCAGGACGGCCGTCTTCGCCCCGACCTCACGCGCGATGGTCTCGGCGACCTTCGGGCTGACGAGCGTCTCGAAGAAGATCGTGCCGGCCTGGTGCTCCCGGGCCTCCTCGGCGACCTCGGCGAGGCGCTTCGGGGACGGCTCGGACTCCGGGGTGAGCCCGCTGATGCCGATCTGTTCCAGCTTGTAGCGCTCGGTCAGGTAGCCGAACGCGGTGTGGCTGGTGACGATCTCCCGGCGCTGGCAGGTGCGCAGACCGTCGGCGTACTCGGTGTCCAGCTTCGTCAGCTCGGTGCGCAGCGCGCCGGCGCGGGCGGTGTAGCCGGCGGCGTGGTCCGGGTCGGCCTTGCCGAGACGCTCGGCGAGCTTGTCGCCGATGGTGGCCAGCCGGGTCGGGTCGAGCCAGACGTGCGGATCCTTGCCGCCGCCCTCCTCGGCGTGCCCGGCCTCGCCCTCGTGATCGTGGTCGTGCCCACCGGCGGCCGCGTCCCGCAGCGGCGTCACGCCCGCCACGTCGAACGTGCGGTCGCCGCCGTTCTGCTCCACCGCCTCGTCCACCGCCGGCTGGAAGCCGCTGAGGTAGACGACCACGTCGGCGTCGGCGACCTGGCCGACCTGCCGCGGGTTGAGTTCCAGGTCGTGCGGCTCGGCGCCGGGCTTGGTCAGGTTGCTGACCGTTACCGTGTCGCCGCCGATCCGCTCGGCCAGGAACTGGAGCGGGTAGAACGCGGCGACCACGTCGACCTTGCCCGGTTCGCTCCCGCCGCCTCCGCCGTCCGCGCAGGCGGTGAGTCCGCCCGCGGCGAGCAGGGCGGCGGTGGCGGCGGTCAGGACGCGGCGGGGTGCACGAACGGTCATGGGCTCAACTGTCCGCGACAACGAAAACTATTGTCAAAAACGCATGATTGCATGTCAGTGCAGGTCAGTCCGGCTCTGCTGCCCGAGTCAGCCGACCATGAGTTTCGCCAGCGCCACCGCGATCAACAAGGTGAGCATCACCAGCCGGAGCATCCGGGTCGCCGGGGCCTGCACCTGCCAGGTGACCGACATCAGCCAGACCAGCCCGCCGGCCAGCACGAGCAGCAGGACACCGCCCGCCGGGCCGGGCGCGAAGAGGCCGACAAGCACCAGGGCCAGCGTGGCCAGGAACACCGCCGTCGGATTGAGCCGTGCCAACCGGGACAGCACGGGACTCTGCGTACGCTGCATGCCACAGACTCTACGAGGAGGAACCCCGTGCTGGTCACCAACCGCTTCGTGGTGGAAGCCGAAACGGTGGACGAGTTCACCCGTGCGGCGCACGCCGCGCTGGCCGCGCTCGCCGCCCGCCCCGGCTACCTGCGCGGTGAACTGCTGCGGGCGCTCGACGACCCGGACCACTGGCTCCTGGTCACCGAGTGGGAGTCGGTCGGTGCGTACCGGCGGGCGCTCGGCGGATTCGACGTCAAGGTCACCGCCGTGCCGCTGCTCGCCCGATCGGTGGACGAGCCGTCGGCGTACGAGACCCTCGCCGGCGCCGCCCCCGAGGGTGAGATCGTCGTCGTCGCCAGCGATCGTGCCGCAGGTCCTTATCGCTGAGTGCCGGGGCACTACCCTGGCGCGTATGACCGCTCCCGGACCGGCCGCGCCACCCCCGCCATCCGTTCCGCCCGCGCTGCCGGCGGAACACGGGGCGCCCGCGCCGCCGCAGGGGCCCGGCGCCGCGCCGCCGTTCGCCGCCCCGCCCACCGAGGGTGGGCGGACCCGGCTCTGGCTCGGCCTCGGCGCGGGCGCGCTGGCCGTGCTGATCTGCTGCGGTGGGGGCGGGGCGGCAGTGGTCGGCCTGGCGGTGAGCAACGCCCAGGCGATCGGTGAGCAGGGCCGGGCGGTCACGAACGACTACTACCAGGCGCTCGTGGCCCGGGAGTGGTCCAAGGCGTACGACACGCTCTGCGACGACATCCGGCGGCGCGAGCCCCGGCGCGAGTTCGAGCGCCGGGTGGCGACCGAGCCGCAGATCTCCGGCTACCGGGTGGGCGAGGTCGACCTCACCACGCTCACCGTGCCGGTGGACGTCACGCTCGCCGGCGGCCGGCGGGAGGCGCAGACCGTGACGCTCGCGCCGGACCAGCAGACGGGCGGCGTGGAGGTCTGCGGGGTGAGCTGACCGGCCCCCGGTATTCTGCTGGGCTCGGGACGGACACGGTCGTACCGTTGTCCCGAACAGCCCGGTTCCATCCATCTCGACCGCGCCGACCGCCAGCCGGCGTAGGAGGAAACATGCCAGCCGACCGTATCGACGCCGTCACCAGCCTCGCCAAGCGCCGGGGCTTCGTCTTTCCCTCCAGCGAGATCTACGGGGGCACCCGGTCGGCGTGGGACTACGGTCCGCTCGGCGTCGAGCTGAAGGAGAACGTCCGCCGGCAGTGGTGGCGGACCATGGTGCAGCAGCGCGACGACGTCGTCGGCCTCGACTCGGCGGTCATCCTGGCCCGCAAGGTCTGGGAGGCCAGCGGCCACATCGCCGAGTTCGTCGACCCGCTGACCGAGTGCCAGTCCTGCCACAAGCGGTTCCGGGCCGACCACCTGGAAGAGGCGTACGAGGCCAAGCACGGCAAGCCGCTGACCTCGCTGACGGAGCTGAACTGCCCCAACTGCGGCAACAAGGGCACCTTCACCGAGCCGAAGATGTTCAACGGCCTGATGAAGACCTACCTGGGCCCGGTGGAGAGCGACGAGGGCATGCACTACCTGCGCCCGGAAACCGCCCAGGGCATCTTCGTCAACTACAAGAACGTGGAGACGGTCGCCCGCAAGAAGCCGCCGTTCGGCATCGCGCAGACCGGCAAGTCGTTCCGTAACGAGATCACCCCGGGCAACTTCATCTTCCGGACCCGTGAGTTCGAGCAGATGGAGATGGAGTTCTTCGTCGAGCCGGGCACCGACGAGCAGTGGCACGAGTACTGGCTCTCCGAGCGCTGGAACTGGTACCTCGACCTGGGCCTGTCCGAGGAGAACCTGCGCTTCTACGAGCACCCCAAGGAGAAGCTCTCCCACTACTCGAAGCGCACCGTCGACATCGAGTACCGGTTCCGGTTCGGCGGCAGCGAGTTCGCCGAGCTGGAGGGCATCGCCAACCGCACCGACTTCGACCTGTCCACGCACAGCAAGCACTCCGGCGTCGACCTGTCGTACTTCGACCAGGGCAAGGGCGAGCGCTGGATCCCGTACGTGATCGAGCCGGCCGCCGGCCTCACCCGCGCGGTGCTGGCGTTCCTGCTGGAGGCGTACGACGAGGACGAGGCGCCGAACACCAAGGGCGGCGTGGACAAGCGCACCGTCATGCGCTTCGACCCGCGGCTGGCCCCGGTGAAGGTCGCCGTACTGCCGCTGTCGCGCAACGAGGCGCTGTCGCCGAAGGCCAAGCAGCTCGCCACCGACCTGCGCAAGCGCTGGGTGGTCGAGTTCGACGACTCGCAGGCGATCGGCCGCCGCTACCGCCGGCAGGACGAGATCGGCACGCCGTTCTGCGTCACGGTCGACTTCGACACGCTCGACGACAACGCGGTGACCGTGCGAAACCGGGACACCATGGCCCAGGAGCGCGTCTCGCTGGACCAGGTCGAGCGCTACCTGATCGAGCGCCTCCCCGGCTGCTGACCCGTGTAAGGAAGGGCCCCCTCTTAACGCCTGGCGTAGAGAAGGGGCCCCTTCTTAACACCCGTCATCCGGGGGAGATCGGCTCCGCCCGTACGCCGGTCCCGGCGCCCAGCCCGCGCCGGGCCGCGTACGCGGCCTCCACCATGCGCCGCACACGGCCCGGCTCCCTGCGGATCTGCGCCGGTGTGAAGTGCAGGACGAGCACCCCGTACCGGCTCAGCTCGTTGTGCCGGTCCAGTGTCCGCGCCCAGTCGTTCGGGCTGAGGTGGTACTCCCGCGAGTCGACCTCCAGCGCCACCGCGCAGTCGGCGAGGTAGCCGTCCGGCGTCGGCAGGCGGGTGCCGTCGGCCGCCGTCAGCCGCGGGTTCCACAGGATCCCGCCGAGCACGCCGCTGCCGCCCAGGCACTCCCGCAGCTCGGTCTCCGGCGCCGAGCGGACCCCATCGGTGATCTCCGCGAACGCCTTCCGGATCAGGGCGGTGCGGCTGCGCCGGGCCCGGCGGATCTCCGCCTCCAGGCTGTCCAGGTCGGTGAAGCCGCGCTGCACGGCCTCGGCCACAGTCGCCCGCACCGGCCGCAGCCGGCGCAGGTCGCGGGCCGCGTCCACCACCGCCCGCGCCGGCGAGCACACCGGGTACAGCGCGGTCCGCCGGGCCCGCGGATCAAGCTCCAGGGCCCGCGCGATCACCGCGTGACCGGCCGAGCGGCGCCGCACGTGGTGCGGCAGGATCAGGTGTACGTCAGCGGTGCGCGGACTGTGCCGGAAGCCGTACCAGATCAGGGCCGCCAGGCCGGTGAGCTGCGCGTCGGCGCCCGCGTAGAGCGCCGCCGAGATACGTCGCTGCTCGTCGGTGAGGGTGCCGGTGACGAGCGCGTACGTGGCCGGCAGCACGCGCTGCCACAGACCGCGCCGGGTCTGCCGGTACAGGTACATGTCGTCGTATCCGACGCCGAGCAGCTGCGTCCGCGTGACGATCTGCTGCTGGCGCTCGGCCAGGTCGCTGAGCTGAGGTGGCTGTTCGCGCATGCCCGGCAGCGTGCGGGCTCGGCCGCTGCTCTTCCTGCCCGTTCGCCCGGCCTGTGGACAGCCTCCCCGGTTGTGGAGAACGCCCGCCGGGCGGGCCGGCTGTGATATGTGCCCTGTTAACAAGGGGCCCCTGCTCTACCGGAGACGTTAACAGGGGGCCCTTCCTTACACTTGTGCGGTGACTGCCCCGACCCTGCCCGCCTTGACCATCGGCCCGCACCGGGTGTGGCCGCCGGTGGTGCTCGCGCCGATGGCCGGGATCACCAACGTCGGCTTCCGCCGGCTCTGCCGTGAGCAGGGCGGTGGCATCTACGTCTGCGAGATGATCACCACCCGCGCCCTGGTGGAGCGGAACCCGAAGACGCTGCGCATGATCGCCTTCGGCGCCGAGGAGCAGCCCCGCAGCCTCCAGCTCTACGGCACCGACCCGGAGATCACCGCCGCCGCCGTACGGATAGTGGTCGAGCGCGACCTGGCCGACCACATCGACCTGAACTTCGGCTGCCCGGTGCCCAAGGTGACCCGCAAGGGCGGCGGCTCGGCCCTGCCGTGGCGCCGCCGGCTGTTCGCCCGGCTGGTCAGGGCCGCGGTGGACGCCGCGTCACCCGCCGGAGTGCCGGTCACGGTCAAGATGCGCAAGGGCATCGACGACGACCACCTGACGTACGTCGAGGCCGGGCTGGCCGCCCAGGACGCCGGCGTGGCGGCGGTCGCCCTGCACGGGCGTACGGCGGCGCAGCGCTACTCCGGCACCGCCGACTGGGACTCGATCGCCACGCTCAAGTCGGCGCTCGACGTGCCGGTGCTCGGCAACGGCGACATCTGGGAGGCCGACGACGCGCTGCGGATGGTCGCCCACACCGGCGTCGACGGTGTGGTGATCGGGCGCGGCTGCCTGGGCCGGCCGTGGCTGTTCGCCGACCTGGAGGCCGCGTTCAACGGGAGCGCCGAGCGGCGGCTACCGGGCCTCGGCGAGGTGGCGGTGACCATGCGGCGGCACGCCGAGCTGTTGGTGGAGCAGTTCGTGGCGGGGGCCCGCAACCCGGCCCGGGGCGAGCGGGACGGCTGCACCGACTTCCGCAAGCACGTCGCCTGGTACCTGAAGGGCTTCCCGATCGGGAGCGAACTGCGCCGCTCGCTCGCCATGATCGAGAGCCTGGCCCAGCTCGACGACCTGCTCGGCAAGCTCGACCCGGCCGTACCGTTCCCGGTGGAGAACCTCGGCCAGCCGCGCGGCCGCACCAACTCCCCGGGCAAGGTCTTCCTGCCCGACGGCTGGCTGGCGAGCCGCGACGACGACACCCCGCCGGACGGCGCCGAGCTGGACGACTCGGGCGGCTGACCTGCTGACCCCGGACACGCCGAAGGGCCCGACCCCCGTTCCGGGGTCGGGCCCTTCGTTTGGTCACTCGGTCAGGAACTGTAGCCGCGGCTGGCGATCCAGTGCGCCAGGGCGTCCACGTCCATGCGGTACGAGGCCTGGTCCGGGTTCGCCGAGTCGGCGATCGTCACGACCTTGCCGCCGTCGCGGTAGCCGACCACGCTGATGTAGTGGCCACCCTCGAACGAGTGGGTGGTGCCGTCGGTGTCGGTCGCGGTGCCGGCGATGTTCGCCACCACGGCCCGGCCGTCGTCCACCGTGCGCACCACGTCGGCACGCAGCTTCTCCACCTTGTCACCGGCCTTGTCCACCGGGATCTCGGTCGACTTGTAGACGTCCTTGCCGGTCTCCTTGTTCAGCACCGGGGTGATGTCGTTGATCGAGTTGGTGCCGGACTCGGTGGTGCCCATCTCCTTGGCCATGGCGTCCACGTCGATGTTCTTGCCCTGCACGCTCAGCGCGTTACGGGCCGCGGCCGGGCCGCAGAAGTAGAAGTTGGGCTGCGCCTCGTAGCGCACGTCCAGCTCCCGCTCGCCGTGGCCCTTTCGGTCGACGACGACCTGGGCGGTGCGCTCGGCGGGGGTGGCCTGCGCGGCGAGCGCGGGGCCGGCGATGCCACCGGCGGTGGCGGCGATCCCGGCGACGGTCAGTGCGGTCTTGCGGATCAGATCGGTACGCATGATGCGACTCCTCTGCGGTTCGGGGGTGTGCGGCACGGAGTGCCGCGGGGGAGAGTCTGCGCCGCCCGGCGGTCAGCGGTGGCGACCTGCTCGGCGGCTCGGGGGTATAACCACCGGCCGGGGCCCGCCATTCCCCGGCGGCCCGCTCCGGTCCCGGGCCCCTGCCCGGTGAGCCATGTACAACCCCCCGACCCGGTCAGCGATTCCCCGGCCCGCACCCCGGGATCCGGACACCCCGCCCACCCGACCCCACACCTCCGTCGATCATGAAGTTGACGGCGACAAATCGGACCGCGAACGCCGCCAACTTCATGATCAACGGGGTCAGGCGGGGGTGGGGACCTTGTCCAGGAAACCGTGCACGGCGCGCACCCGGCCGTCGGGGTCGCGGACGACCACGTCGAAGCCGACCGCGACGGACTCGCCGCCGGTGGCCGGGACCAGTTCCCAGCCGAAGCGGACCAGGTCGTGGTGGCCGTCGACCGGCCCGTGCGGGCGCAGCACGTGCCCTGGGAAGGCCTGCTGTACCCCGGCGACGGCCGCCGCGATCTGCCCGTGGCCGCGCACGTCGGCCAGTGGGTCGACATAGGTGGCGTCGGGGGTGAAGAGGGCGGCGACCCCGGCCGCGCGGGCGTCGGCGTCGGTCTCGTTCCAGACCGCGAGGTAGCGGTCGACCAGCTCGGTGTACTCGTTCATGGGATGGTCCCTTCGTCGGTCGGTGACGCCGGGAACTCTGCCGCCGGCCGGGCCGGCGTGTCGATTACCTCTCGGGTAAGGCCCGCCGGCATGACCCCCGGGGTAATCGACACGGCGCGCGCCGTCCGGCAGGGTGGTGCCGAACCGCCCATTTCCGCAGACGGGGAACCGATGTCGACGTACCGCACCCCGCGCCCGCCCGCCCCGGTCGGCGCCCCCTCCGTCGGCGAGTCCCTGCGCCGGTGGCGGGATCTGCGCCGGCTCAGCCAACTCGAGCTGTCCATCCGGGCGGAGGTGTCGACCCGGCACCTGAGCTTCGTCGAGACCGGGCGCTCCCGGCCCAGCCGGGAGATGGTGCTGCGGCTGGCCGATCCGCTCGACCTGCCGCTGCGGGAACGCAACCGGCTGTTGCTGGCCGCCGGCTACGCCCCGGCGTACCCGGAGACCGCGCTGGCCGCGCCCCGGATGGCCGCGGTCCGCGCGGCGGTCCGGCAGGTGCTGGGCGGCCACGAGCCCTACCCGGCGGCGGTGGTGGACCGGGGGTGGCACCTGGTGGACGCCAACGACAGCCTGGCGGTGCTCACCGAGCGGGTGGCGCCCGAACTGCTGGCCGGCCGGGTGAACGTGCTGCGGGCCAGCCTGCACCCGGAGGGGCTGGCCCCGCACATCGTCAACCTCGGCGAGTGGCGCGGGCACCTGCTCAACCGGTTGGCCCGGCAGGTGGAGCTGACCGGGGACGCGGAGCTGGCCGCGCTGGAGGAGGAGCTGCGCGGCTATCCGGGCGGCGGGCCGGACCGGTCCGTGGACCAGCCCGGCCCGGACGAGCTGGTGGTGCCGCTGCGGGTGCGGCACGACGGCGGGGAGCTGTGCTTCCTCAGCACGGTCGCGACCTTCGGTACGCCGCTGGACGTCACGCTGGCCGAGCTGTCCATCGAGTCGTTCTATCCGGCCGACGAGCGGACCGCCGCCGTGCTCCGGGAGCGCGCCGGGAACTGACGGTCACGCCGTGGCCGGCGCCCGCCCGGCGGTGCCCGCCGGCGATCCCTCGCGCCGGGCCGGCCAGGGGATCTCGGGGGCGGGGTGGAACGTGATCCCGGCGGCGGTCCAGCGCGGGCCGTGGCCGGCGAGCCGCTCCCGGAACCCGGCCCAGTCGTGCGTCGAGCGGGGCGACCACCCCAGCTCGGCGACGGCGGGCAGGCGCGGGAACATCATGAACTCGATCTCGGCGCGGGTGGTGACCGACTCGGTCCACAGCGGCGCCTCCACCCCCAGCACGGCCTCCGCCGGTACGCCGTGGACGTGCGCGCCCGGGTCCCACTCGTACGCCCGGCGCACGTCGACGAGCCCGGCCCAGTCGTGCCCGATCGGGGTGTCCGGGGCGTACTTCATGTCCAGGTAGGCATGGTTGCCGGGGGAGAGGACGAGCCGGGCGCCCCGGCGGACCGCGTCGGCCGTCTCGGGGTCGTCGCCGTTGGTGCCCCACCACTGCACGACGCGCCCGTCGACGTGCCCGGCGGGGGCGATCTGGTGCCAGCCGACGACCGTCTTGCCGGTGGCGGCGACCAGCGCCTGGGCCCGGTCGACGAAGGCGCGGTAGCTCTCCGCCGGCACCTTGAACGCCTCGTCACCGCCGAGGTGCAGCCACGGGCCGGGGGTCAGCGCGGCCACCTCGCCGACCACGTCGGCGACGAAGGCGTACGTCCGCTCGTCGTCCGGGTCGAGGTAGCTGAACCCGACGTCGGTGCCGGTGTACGGCGGCGGCGCGGTCTTGCCGGGCGCCAGCTCGGGACAGGCGACGAGCGCTGCGTTGGTGTGCCCGGGGAGGTCGATCTCGGGCACCACTGTCACGTGCCGGCGGGCGGCGTACGCGACGATCCGCCGGTAGTCGTCCCGGGTGTACCAGCCGCCGGGCGCGCCGCCCACCGCGGTGGCGCCGCCGACCTCGGCGAGCCGGGGCCGGGAGTCGACCGCGATCCGCCAGCCCTGGTCGTCGGTGAGGTGCAGGTGCAGGTGGTTGAGCTTGTAGCGGGCCAGGTGGTCGACCACGCGCAGCACGTCGTCCACGCCGAAGAAGTGCCGGGCGACGTCGAGCATCGCGCCCCGGTAGGCGAAGCGCGGCCGGTCGACGATCGTGCCGCCGGGCAGCACCCAGCGCTCCGCGACCGGGGTGGCGCTCTCGATCGCCGCCGGCAGGAGCTGCCGCAGCGTCTGCGTGCCGTGGAACAGCCCGGCCGGGGTGGCGGCGGTGATCCGCACGCCGCCGCCGGTGACGTCGAGCCGGTAGCCCTCGTCGCCGAGCGCCGCGCGGTCGGCCGGCCCGGCGTCGCCCGCCGGCGCGCCGTCGGCGGGCGCGTCCCCGGCCGGTGCGGGTGGGGCGGTGGCCGGCGACAGCGTGAGCGTCAGCGGGGCGTCCGGCCCCGGCTCGGCGTGGTCGGTCACCGGGAGCGGGTAGCCGGTGGCCGGGCGCAGCCAGTCGGCGAGCTGCCCGGCCACGTCCCGGCCGGCGGGACCGACCCGGATCGCCGCGTCCGGCGGCAGCGTGAAGTCGCCGGACGGGTCGGGCCGCACCTGCGCGGGCGCCGGCACCACGTCCTGGAGGCGGACCGGCGCGGGCGGGGCGAGCTGCCCGGTGGCCCGGTCGGCGGCGACGCGGGCCAGCTCGGCGGCGGTGGCCGGCGCGGCGGGCAGGTCGACGCGGGGCGACGGGTCGGGCGCGTCGGCGGCGGGCCGGGGGCGCGGCTGCGGCCCGGTCTCGGGTACTGCGGGGTTGGTCGACACGGCGACGGCTCCGAGGGGGGTATTCGTGCGGGATATGGCAAAGGTCAGGTTCGGCGATATCCGGTGCCGTCAAGAGTACGAGGAAAATCGGAATTGCGTGATCGTGCTCGTGGAAGCGTTCCCAAAAACCCGTACGAACGCGGACTGTGGTGACCGTTGTGCCGAAAGTCACCGAACGCTCCCAGGTTTCTCGAAACTCGCCTAGCCTTCGCCCCACCGACGCTGACGAGCCGGGATTACCGGTGGTCACTACCGGGGTATGTCGGACTGAACCTTCGTTAAGTGTCAATGGCGCGCGTGGGAGGCTCTGGTGGCAGCGCACGATCCGGTCGAGCAGAAGTACGTCTACGACTTCGCCGAGGGCAACAAGGATCTCAAGGATCTGCTCGGCGGCAAGGGGGCCAACCTGGCCGAGATGACGAATCTCGGCCTGCCGGTTCCGCCCGGCTTCACGATCACCACGGAGGCCTGCAAGGCGTACCTGACGACCGGGCGCGAGCCGGACGGCCTGGCCGGGCAGATCGAGGCGCACCTGGAGTCCCTGGAGCGCGAGATGGGCCGCCGCCTCGGCGACCCGGACGACCCGCTGCTGGTCTCGGTGCGCTCCGGCGCCAAGTTCTCCATGCCCGGCATGATGGAGACAGTCCTCAACGTCGGCCTCAACGACCGCAGCGTCATCGGCCTGAGCGCCCAGGCCGGGCAGAACGACCGGTTCGCCTGGGACTCCTACCGCCGCCTGATCCAGATGTTCGGCAAGACCGTCTGCGAGGTGCCGGGCGAGGAGTTCGAGCACGCACTCGACGAGATCAAGCGGGCCAAGGGTACGCACGACGACCTCGACCTGGACGCCGACGACCTGCGCGGGCTGGTCGACGCGTACAAGAAGATCTTCGCCAAGCACACCGGCCGCGAGTTCCCGCAGGAGCCGCGCGAGCAGCTCGACCTCGCCATCCGCGCGGTCTTCGACTCGTGGAACGCGGAGCGGGCGATCCTCTACCGCCGGCAGGAGCGCATTCCGGCCGACCTGGGCACCGCCGTCAACGTGGTGGCGATGGTCTTCGGCAACCTCGGTCCGGACTCCGGCACCGGCGTCGCGTTCACCCGCGACCCGGGCAGCGGCGCGCAGGGCATCTACGGCGACTATCTGGCCAACGCCCAGGGCGAGGACGTGGTCGCCGGGATCCGCAACACGGTGCCGTTGCAGGAACTGGAGCAGCTCGACAAGACCTCCTACGACCAGCTGCTCGACATCATGGCCCGGCTGGAGGAGCACTACAAGGATCTCTGCGACATCGAGTTCACCATCGAGCGCGGCAAGCTCTGGATGCTCCAGACCCGCGTCGGCAAGCGCACCGCCGCCGCCGCGTTCGTCATCGCCGGGCAACTCGTCGACGAGGGCCTGATCGACCTGGACGAGGCGCTGCACCGGGTCAACGGCGCGCAGCTCGCCCAGTTGATGTTCCCGCGCTTCCAGCTCGACCACGAGTTCGAGGCGGTCGCCAAGGGCATCGGCGCCTCCCCAGGTGCGGCGTCCGGCAAGGTCGTCTTCACCTCGGCCCGGGCGGTCGAGCTGGCCGCCGAGGGGGAGCCGGTGATCCTGGTCCGCCGGGAGACCAACCCGGACGACCTCAACGGCATGATCGCCGCCAAGGGCATCCTCACCTCCCGGGGCGGCAAGACCAGCCACGCCGCGGTGGTGGCCCGCGGCATGGGCAAGACCTGTGTCTCCGGCGCCGACGAGCTGGACGTGAACGTGCCGGCGAAGAAGTTCACAGTGGGCGACCACGTGGTGAACGAGGGCGACGTGGTCTCGATCGACGGCACCACCGGCAAGGTCTACCTCGGCGAGGTGCCGGTCATGCCGTCCGAGGTGGTGCAGTACTTCGAGGGCGAACTCGACCCGGAGAACACCGACGACGCGCTGGTCCGCTCCGTACACCGGATCATGACGCACGCCGACGCCGCGCGGCGGCTGCGGGTACGCACCAACGCCGACACCGGCGCGGACGCGGCCCGGGCGCGGCGCTTCGGCGCCGAGGGCATCGGCCTGTGCCGCACCGAGCACATGTTCCTCGGTGACCGGCGGGAACTGGTCGAGCGGCTCATCCTGGCCTCCGGCGAGCGGGAGCGGGAGAACGCGCTCGCCGCGCTGCTGCCGCTGCAGCGGGCCGACTTCATCGAGATCTTCCGCGAGATGGACGGCCTGCCGGTCACCGTGCGGCTGATCGACCCGCCGCTGCACGAGTTCCTGCCCCCGCTGGAGCAACTCGCGGTCAACGTCGCGGTCGCGCAGGAGCGCGGCGAGGACGTCGCCAAGGAGGAGGCGTTGCTCGCCGCCGTGCGGCGGATGCACGAGGAGAACCCGATGCTGGGCCTGCGCGGCGTCCGGCTCGGCCTGGTCATCCCCGGCCTGTTCGCCATGCAGGTCCGCGCGATCGCGGAGGCCGCCGTCGCGGTCGTCCGCGACGGCGGCAAGGCCTGCCCGGAGATCATGGTGCCGCTCGTCGGGGCCGTGCAGGAGCTGGAGACGGTACGCGCCGAGGCCGAGCGGATCATCGCCGAGGTGGTCGGCGACAGCGGCGTCGAGGTGCTGATCGGCACGATGATCGAGGTGCCCCGGGCGGCGCTGACCGCCGGGCAGATCGCCGAGGCGGCCGAGTTCTTCTCCTTCGGCACCAACGACCTGACCCAGATGGGCTGGGGCTTCTCCCGCGACGACGTGGAGGGCGCGTTCTTCTGGCGGTACCTGGAGCTGGGCATCTTCGGCATCTCGCCGTTCGAGTCGATCGACACCGACGGTGTCGGCCGGCTGGTGCGCATCGCCGCCGAGGAGGGCCGGGCGGCCCGCCCGGGGCTGAAGCTCGGCGTCTGCGGCGAGCACGGCGGTGACCCGGACTCGGTGCACTTCTTCCACGAGGTCGGCCTGGACTACGTCTCCTGCTCGCCGTTCCGGGTGCCGGTGGCCCGGCTGGAGGCAGGCCGCGCGTCGATCACCACCACCGGTTCGGACTCCCGCTGACGCGGTCGCGGGGCCGCCGGTGCTCGCCGGCGGCCCCGCGTACGCCCGGCGCGCCTTTCCGGCCTCCTCGGCGTAACCTGAGCTTCCGCCACGTGTCGATCAGGAGGGGAGGCCGCATGACCGCCGTCTGGGAGAACCTGACCATCGACGCCCGGGATCCGTCCCGGCTCGCCAGTTGGTGGGCGGAGGCCCTCGGCTTTCAGGTGATCACCGACAAGCCGGACGAGGTGGAGATCCGCCGGACCCCCGACACGACGCCCGGTCTCGTCTTCGTCCCGGTCGTCGGGCCGAAGGAGGGGAAGAACCGGCTGCACATCGACCTGCGCCCGGCCGACATGGAGGCCGAGGTGGAGCGCCTCGTCGACATGGGCGCCCGGCACGTCGACATCGGCCAGGGGGACGTGGAGTGGACGGTGCTCGCCGACCCGGAGGGCAACGAGTTCTGCGTGTTGCGGGAGCGCGAGGAGTGAGCCGGTCCTGCGAGCCCCGCAGTCGCGACCTTGTCGGTACGGGAGCGCGAGGAGTGAGCCGGTCCTGCGAGCCCCGCAGTCGCGATGTTCCGCGTGTCGCGTCAACGCGGTGACCGGGGCTGACGACGCGGCGCGGCTGGTCGGCGAGGCGCCCAAGGACACCGGGTACGGCCGGTCGCCGTTCGAGCGGGACCGCGCCCGCGTGCTGCACTCGGCGGCGTTCCGCCGGCTCGCCGCGAAGACCCAGGTGCACACCGCCGGGACGAACGACTTCCTGCGTACCCGGCTGACCCACTCGCTGGAGGTCGCGCAGATCGCCCGCGAGATGGGCGCCCGGCTGGGCTGCGACCCGGACGTGGTGGACACCGCAGGGCTGGCGCACGACCTGGGCCACCCGCCGTTCGGGCACAACGGCGAGTACGCCCTGGACGAGCTGGCCGCCGACTGCGGCGGCTTCGAGGGCAACGCGCAGACGCTGCGGGTGCTCACCCGGCTGGAGGCGAAGGTGCTCGCCCCGGACGGGCGCTCGGCCGGGTTGAACCTGACCCGGGCCGCGCTGGACGCGGTGAGCAAGTACCCGTGGCCGCGCCGCCCCGGCGAGCGAAAGTTCGGCGTGTACGCCGACGACCGGCCGGTCTTCGACTGGCTGCGCGACGGCGCCCCGCCCGGGACCCGGCGATGCCTGGAGGCGCAGGTGATGGACTGGGCCGACGACGTGGCGTACTCGGTGCACGACGTCGAGGACGGCATCCACGGCGGGTACGTCGACCTGCGCCCGCTGCTGGCCGACGCGGACGAGCGGCGGGCACTCTGCGCCGACGTGGCCGCCGCGTACTCGGGTGAGGCGCCGGAGGATCTGGGCGAGGTGCTCGCCGGCCTGCTGGCCGATCCGGTGCTCGCCCCGCTGGCCGCGTACGACGGCAGTCACCGCGCGCTCGCCGCGTTGAAGGGCACCACGAGCGTGCTCACCGGCCGGTTCGTCGCCGGCGTGGTGGCCGCGACCGGGAAGCGCCACGGTCCCGGCCCGCACCGCCGCTACGACGCCGACCTTGTGGTGCCGCGCCGGATCCGGGCGCAGTGTGCGCTGCTCAAGGGCATCGCGCTGCGGTACGTGATGCGCCGCCCCGGCGCCGAGGACCGCTACGCGCGGCAGCGCGACGTCCTGACCGGGCTGGTCGCGGCGCTGCTGGACCGGGCGCCGGACGCGCTCGACCCGGTGTTCGCGCCGCTGTGGCGGGACGCGGCGGACGACGCCGCCCGGCTGCGCGTGGTGATCGACCAGGTCGCCTCGCTCACCGATCCGGCCGCGCTGGCGTGGCACGCCCGGATGGTGTCGCCGAGTTGACCGGATCACTCCTGCGGAGCTTAGGCTAGCCTAAGCGCATGACGGATCGCCCGAAGATGCTCACCGCCGCCACGGTCGTCCGAACCACGCGGCCCACCCCGCACCTGATCCGCCTCGTGCTGGGCGGGCCCGAGCTGGCCGGCCTGCCGGTGGGCGCGTACACCGACCACTACGTGAAGTTCGTCTTCCCGCCGGCCGGGGTCACCTACCCGTACCCGGTCGACCTGGCGACGATCAAGCGGGAGTTCCCGGCGGAGCAGTGGCCGCGCCTGCGCGCGTACACGGTCCGGGCCTGGGACGCCCCGGCCGGTGAGATGACTGTCGACGTGGTGCACCACGGCGACGAGGGCCTGGCCGGGCCGTGGGCGGCGGCGCTGCGCCCGGGCGACCGGGTGTTGTTCGCCGGCCCGGGCGGCGCGTACGCGCCGGACCCGGCTGCCGACTGGCACCTGCTGGCGGGCGACGAGAGCGCGCTGCCGGCCATCGCCGCCGCCCTGGAACGGCTGCCGGTGGGCGCGCCCGCGAAGGTGTACGTCGAGGTCGGCGGCCCGGCCGACGAGCTGCCCCTGACCAGCGCGGGTGAGGTCGAGGTGTGCTGGTTGCACCGCGATGGGCGTCCGTACGGCGAGCTGCTGGTCGAGGCGGTCCGGGCGCTGGAGTTCCCGCCCGGCCGGGTGCACGCGTTCGTGCACGGTGAGGCCGGGGCGATGAAGGAACTGCGGCGGCTGCTGCGCGTGGAGCGCGGCGTGCACAGGGGCGACCTGTCCATCTCCGGCTACTGGCGGCGTGGCATGGACGACGAGGGCTGGCGCTCCACCAAGCCGGCCTGGAACGCCGCGGTGGAGGCCGAGGAGGCCGCGGTCGTGTCCTGACGACTCCATCGCCCGTCCCGTAGTGAGCGGGTGTACCCCGAGATGTAGTAGAGGTGCTACATTCCGGGGTATGACTGCGGTCGAACTCCCGGGGGCCGTCGCGTCCCCCCGACCTCCCGACGAGGATCTCGTCCTCGACGTGCAGGATCTGCGCATGCGCTACGGCGCCGTCGACGTGCTGCACGGCGTCGACCTGACCGCCCGGCGGGGCGAGGTGGTGGCGCTGCTCGGGCCCAACGGCGCGGGCAAGACCACCACCATCGAGATCCTCGAAGGCTTCCGGCTGCCCTCGGCCGGCACTGTGCGCGTGCTCGGCACCGACCCGGCCCGCGGCGACGAGCGATGGCGCGCACGGTTGGGCGTGGTGCTCCAGTCCTGGCGCGACCACGGCAAGTGGCGGGTGCGGGAGCTGCTCGCGCACCTCGGCGACTTCTACGCGCCGTACGCCACCGACCGGATCCCGCGCCCGTGGCCGGTCGACGAGCTGCTGGAGACCGTGGGCCTGAACGCGCACGCCGACAGCCGGGTGGCCCGGCTCTCCGGTGGTCAGCGCCGCCGGCTCGACGTCGCGGTCGGCATCGTCGGCCGCCCGGAACTGCTGTTCCTGGACGAACCGACCGTCGGGTTCGACCCGGCCGCCCGGCGCGAGTTCCACGAGCTGGTGCACCGCCTGGCCGACCTGGACGAGACCACCATCGTGCTGACCACGCACGACCTGGCCGAGGCGGAGAAACTGGCCGACCGCATCCTCATCCTGGCCGGCGGCCGGATCATCGCCGAGGGGTCGCCCGACCAGCTCGCCCGGCGCGTCGCGGGGGACGCCGAGGTGCGCTGGACCCGCGACGGCGAGCGGTACGTGCACGCCACCCCCGACGCCACCGCGTTCCTGCGCGACCTGCTCCGCGAGCACGGCGACCGGGTACGCGAGCTGGAGGTGCGCCGGGCCAGCCTGGAGGACGCGTATCTGGCGCTGGTGCACGAGGAGGAGACCGGCATCCGTACCGGCCGGGCCGAGCGGGTGTGGCAGCAGGAGGCGAACCGATGAACCCCACCACCAACGCGCTGCGGGCCGGGCTGCGGCGCGGCGTGATCGAGCTGCGCGCCACGTTCACCAACGGCCAGGATCTCTGGACCTACTTCTTCCCCACTGTGGTGCTGCTGGTCGCCGTGTTCTGGATGCGCGGCTCGACGGTGCCCGGCACCGACTTCTCGCTCGGCGCCCGTACGCTGCCCAGCGCGCTCGGCATGGGCCTGCTCTTCGGCGGCCTGCTCGGGCTGGCCAACCAGCTCGTCATCGACCGGGAGGACGGCACGCTGCTGCGCGCCAAGGCCATCCCGGACGGCATGCTCGGCTACCTGGTCGGCAAGATCGTGCTGGTCTCGGCGGTCGCGCTGATCGGCGTGGTCATCCAGCTCACGCCCGGCCTGTTCTTCCTCGACGGACTGCGGCTCGGTGACCCCGGCGCCTGGCTCACGCTGGCCTGGGTGGTGCCGCTCGGGCTGGTGGCGACGCTGCCGCTGGGCGCGGTGATCGGCTCGCTGGTGGAGAACCCGCGCAACATGGGCCTGGTGGTGATGCCGATCTTCGGTCTCATCGCGCTGTCCGGCATCTTCTACCCGATCAACGGCCTGCCCGGCTGGCTCCAGGGCGTCGCCCAGGTCTTCCCGCTCTACTGGCTAGGCTTGGGCATGCGCTCGGCGCTGCTCCCCGGCGACCTGGCGGCTGTCGAACTCGGCGGCTCCTGGCGGCACCTGGAGACGGTCGGCGTGCTCGGCGCCTGGGCGGTGCTCGGGCTCGTGCTGGCCCCGGTGGTGTTGCGCCGGATGGCCCGCCGGGAGTCCGGCTCGCGGGTCGCGGCCCGGCGGGAGCGGGCCATGCAGCGGGTCGGATGAGAGGGCGTCGATGAGCGAGACCGTGCACAACCGGATCGCGGTGCTGCGCGCCGAACGGGGCATCTCCCGGCGGCAACTGGCCGACGCGCTCGGTGTGCACTACCAGACCGTCGGTTACCTGGAGCGCGGTGAGTTCCGGCCCAGCCTGCACCTAGCGCTGCGCATCGCCGCGTACTTCGAGGTGCCGGTCGAGGTGGTCTTCTCCATCGAGCCGTTCCCGCGTATCGGCGACCCCGCGGCGGCCCGCTCGGCCTGAGCCGGCGGGGCCGGGCGTGGTCGGCCACACGCCCGTCCCCCCGGCCGCCGGAACGTCGGTCCGGCAGGGCAGGATGTACGCCGAGGGGGGTGGCGGACATGGCGGGGCGGATCCGGGACGAGGACATCGCGCTCGTCCGCGAGCGCACCGCCATCGCGGACGTCATCTCCGAGGTGGTGACGCTCAAGTCGGCCGGGGGCGGCAACCTCAAGGGGCTCTGCCCGTTCCACGACGAGAAGAGCCCGTCGTTCAACGTCTCGCCCGCCCGCAACGTTTTCTACTGCTTCGGCTGCGGGGTCGGCGGCGACGCGATCAAGTTCCTGATGGACGCCGAGCACCTCAGCTTCGTCGAGTCCGTCGAGCGGCTCGCCGCCCGCGCCGGCATCCAGTTGCGCTACGTCGAGGACGACAGGTCCGCGCCGCGTACCCGGCCCCAGCAGGGGCAGCGGCAGCGTCTGGTGGCCGCGCACGCCGCCGCCGTCGAGTTCTACCGGGCGCAGCTCACCACCGCCGGCGCCCGCCCGGCCCGCGAGTTCCTCGCCGGGCGCGGCTTCGACCGGGCCGCCGCCGAGCGGTACGGCTGCGGCTTCGCCCCCGACGGGTGGGACCTGCTCACCAAGCACCTGCGCCAGCAGGGCTTCACCCACGACGAGCTGGTCACCGGCGGCCTGTCCCGTCCGGCCCGCTCCGGTTCGCTGATCGACCGGTTCCGCCGCCGCCTGATGTGGCCGATCCGGGACATCACCGGCGACGTGATCGGCTTCGGCGCCCGCAAGCTCTTCGACGACGACGACGGCCCGAAATACCTCAACACCCCCGAGACGCCGATCTACAAGAAGTCGCACGTGCTCTACGGCATCGACCAGGCCAAGCGGGAGATCGCCAAGCAGGGCAAGGTGGTGGTGGTCGAGGGCTACACCGACGTGATGGCCTGCCATCTCGCCGACGTGCCGACAGCGGTCGCGACCTGCGGCACCGCCTTCGGCGGCGACCACATCTCGGTGCTGCGCCGGGTGCTGTTCGACAGCGACGAGCGGGCCGGGGAGATCATCTTCACCTTCGACGGCGACGCGGCCGGGCAGAAGGCAGCGCTGCGCGCCTTCGAGGACGACCAGCGCTTCGTCGGGCGTACCTTCATCGCGGTCAGCCCCGACAACATGGACCCGTGCGATCTGCGCCTGGCAAAGGGCGACCTGGCCGTACGCGACCTGGTGGCCCGCCGCGAGCCGCTCGTCGACTTCGCGCTCCGGCACATTGTGAGCCGTTACGACCTGGACACCGTTGATGGGCGTATCGAAGCTATGCATCGTGCCGCGCCCGTCGTCGCCATGATTAAGGACCGCGAGAAGAGAGAAGGCTACGGCCGTAGGCTCGCTGAAGACCTACTAGGCATGGAGATCGATGTGGTGCAGCGCGCTGTGCGTGCTGCAAGCTCTCCGACTGCCGCCAAGGGCTCAACGCCCGTTGGCAAGTCAACTGCGACTGGCCCTGTTGTTGACAGCCCTCAGGCTAGGGTGGAGCGCGAGGCGTTGAAACTCGCACTCCAAGAGCCCGCCCTGGCTGGGCCGATGTTCGACGCGGTAGAGGCATCGGAGTATCGCGACCCCATTCATTCCTCGGTGCGTACCGCAATTGCGGCAGCTGGCGGTGCCTCCGCTGCGGCGAGCGGCGCAGTATGGATCGAGAAGGTCCGGGACTTGTGCGAGGACCTGGCGGGACAAGCCCTCGTAAGCGAACTTTCGGTTGAACCGCTTCGTTTGGACGGTCCACCGGACCCTCGTTACGTAGCGATCCAGCTGGCAGGCCTGCAGCGTGGGTCAGTCACTGCCCGAATCCGCGAGGTCAAGTCGAAGCTCCAACGGGTCAACCCGGTCAATAACAAGGACGAGTATTTCGCGTTGTTCGGAGAGCTGCTATCGCTTGAGCAACATGCGCGTGCGCTCGGCCAGCAAGCTGCCGGAGAGTTGTGATGGGTCTGTTCAACCGCCGGCCGAAACTGCCCTCGGCCGACCGACCGCCGCTGGCCGCCGACGAGCGGGTGCTCGCCTGGGCCGCCGCGGGCACCGGCGAGGGCGGCAACGACGGCGTGCTGGTCGCCAGCAACCGCGGGCTCTGGCTGCCCGGCCGGGTGGACCGCCTCGGCTGGCACGACATCCTCAAGGCGGTCTGGTCCGGCCGCGAGCTGACAGTCACCCCGGCCGAGCCGGTCGCCGAGCGCGACGGCTACCTGGTGGTCGCGGACGGCCTGCCCGAGACGTACCTGCTCGTCGACGCGGGCGACCTGCCGCACCAGGTCCGGGCGCGGGTCACCGGCTCGGTGGCGTACACCTCGCACCACGAGGTGCCCGGCGGCTCCGGGCGGATCGCGGCCCGGCGGGTGCCCGGGGTCGACGGCCTGACCTGGACGGTCCGCTACGACCCGGGGACGCCAGCCGACGACGAGCCGGTGGCCGCCGAGACCGCCCGGCTGGTCGCGGCGGCGCGGGCCGCCACCACCCCCGCCGACGCCTGAGGTCGCGCCAAATCCGGTTGTCGACCCGCCCAGCCGTCGTTAGCGTCGCGGCATGTTCGCCACCGACCGGGTCCGCCTGCGCCCGCCCACCCCCGACGACGCGCCGGACATGTTCCGCCTGCACGCCGACCCGGAACTGCACCTGGTCACCGACGACGAGCCGTTCCTGCCGCGCCACGTCGGCCAGGTCCGGGCCCGGCTGGAGAAGCGCGCGGCCGAGCAGCCGGAGGCCGGAGCCCCGGTGTCGCTGCTGGCCGAGACAGTGGCCGACGGCACGTTCCTCGGCAGCGGCGTGCTGTGGGGGATCAACACCTTCAGCGGGTACGCCCACCTCGGCATCACGCTGCTGCCGGAGGCGCGCGGCCAGGGCTACGGGACCGAGGTGATCCGGCTGCTCTGCCGGTACGGCTTCCGCAACCGCAACCTCCGCCGGCTGGAGATCGAGACGCTCGCCGGCAACACGGCCATGCGGCGCACCGCCGAGCGGTGCGGCTTCGTCCACGAGGGCACGCAGCGCGACCGCGAGTACGACGGCGACGGCTTCACCGACCTGGCGATCTACGGCCTGCTGCGGCGCGACTGGACGCCGTAGCCGGCGGCCGGGACCGCCGGGGGCGTCGCGACGCTTGCCGCCAATCCCGCGGACACTGATTGCCCGTGCCGCGATCAGGAGAGATCCCCTGTGGAGGGCGTGGCCGCCGGTCCGATTCCGTGGCGCTCGCCGATGCGACCGGAAGTGCCGGCCGAAAACGTGGTGCAGCGCGCGCGGGCAATCCGGAGTATGCATTAACACATTGACATCCCTGAACGGGTAATTCCTCGCGGCGCCCGCCGCCCCGGGCGGGGGTCACCCATGCCGGAGCGGCGGGTGCTCCGTCCACGCGGGCCGGACGGGCGGGCCGGCGGTGCCCGAACCGTGAGGTGGCAGATGCTTTGCGCGGCATGGACAAGTGATCCCAAGTCTCCCTGTGTGCAAGACCGGAGATATTGAAGGCCGCATGACCGGCCGATGGTCGATTCGGCAGAGTCTTTAATGAACGCCAATGCCGCACAACGCATCGCAAGCCCTTGGCCGGCCTTTTCCCCGGTGCTAGCGTGCCTTGCGATCTCGCGAATTGTGCGCCCCTTCCCGGAACACCGCCGTAGCCGGACAGGAGTTCTCCATGACCGCACACCAGGCGACGTTCCTGCTTCTCGATCTGGCCCTGATCCTTCTCCTCAGCCGGACCTTCGGCGCCCTGGCCGGCCGGCTCGGGCAACCAGCGGTCATCGGTGAGGTGATCGGCGGCATCCTGGCGGGCCCCACCCTGCTCGGCAACGGCTTGTCCACCGCGCTGTTCCCGATGGAGGTCCGGCCGTTCCTCGCCGGCCTGGCGAACATCGGCGTCGCCGTCTTCATGTTCATGGTCGGTCTCGAGGTGAACCGCAAGGCCATGCGGGGAAGGGGCCCGATCGCGGTGACGGTGTCCCTGAGCTCCATCCTGTTGCCGCTGGGCCTGGGCGTCGCGCTCGCCACATTCCTCTGGACCCGGCACCCCGGCGAGCACCGGCTCGGCTTCCTGCTCTTCGTCGGAGCGGCCATGTCGGTCACGGCGTTTCCCGTGCTGGCCCGGATCCTCACCGACCGTGGCCTGAGCCGGACGTCCCTCGGCGGGCTCGCCCTCGCCTGCGCGGCCGTGGACGACGTACTGGCCTGGACGTTGCTGGCCGGCGTCATCGCCATCGCCGGCACCGGCTCGTCCGATCAACTGCTGTTGCTGATGGTGGTGCCGTACCTCGGGGTGATGGTCGGTGTGGTGCGACCGCTCCTGCGGCGGATCCTCTCACCGTCGGCCGTGCTCACACCGGGGCTGCTCGCCACCGTCTTCATCGGCGCGCTCCTGTCGGGCGCCGCGACCGAGTGGATGGGCCTGCACTTCCTCTTCGGCGCATTCCTCTTCGGCGTCCTGGTGCCGAGAGAGGGCACCGACCGCCTGCGCGGCGAGATCCTCGGCAGTGTCGAGCGCTTCAACGGGACGCTGTTGCTCCCGGTCTTCTTCGTCGTCGCAGGCTTCAAGGTGGACCTGTCCGGCATCGGCGCCGGAGGGCTGGTGGAGTTCGCGCTCATCCTGCTCGTCGCCATCGCCGGGAAGTTCGGCGGCGCGTACGCGGCGGCCCGCCTGCACCGCCTGCCGGTGCGGCAGTCGGCGATGCTGGCGACGCTCATGAACACGCGAGGGCTCACCGAGCTGATCATCCTGAGTGTGGGACTCCAACTGGCCCTGCTGGATCAGGAGCTCTACTCGATGATGGTGGCCATGGCGGTGATCACGACGGCGATGGCGGGACCGCTGCTGCGGATCTGGCATCGCGACACCGACAACTCCGCGGATCCTCTGCCCGAACCACTCACCGGCGCCGGCCGGCCCGCCTGACCGGGCGAGGACTCAGCCGGTCCGATAGAACCGCTGCGCGCCCGGATGCAACGGGATCGGCCGGGTCGCGGCGGCACTGGACCGGTTGAAGTTCGCCGCCTCCGGGTGCACCTGGATCAGCTCGCCCTGCCAGGTGAACAGCACACGGGTCAGGTCGTACGCGAGCTGCTCCGGCATGTCCGCCCCCACCAGGATCACGTTCGCCACCGTGATGGTCGGCGTCGGCTCGGGTGTCCCGTAGACCTCCTTCGGCAGCGTCGCTGTGGTGTAGACAGCGCCGAAGCGGGCGCTCAACGGCTCGATCAGCTCGTCGATCGGCAGCAGCCGGAACGTGCCCGGTGCGGACGAGAGCAGATCCTTGACGCCCGGTGTGGGCAGGCCGCCGGAGAAGAACATGGCGTCCAGGCCCTTGGCCCGCATCCGCTTGACCGTCTCCGGCAGCGACAGGTTGAACCGCTGGATGTCCCGGCTCGGATCGATGCCACCGGCGGTGAGCAGGCGCCCGGCGATGATGTCGGTGCCGGACTTCGGCGAACCGGTGGAGATGCGCTTGCCGCGCAGGTCGGCGAAGCTGCCGATCTTTCCGTCGGCGCGGACGATCACGTGGGTGTAGTTGCTGTAGACCCTTGCCAGCGCCCGTACCGGCTGCGGCTGCCTGTCGAACGCCCCGCGCCCGTCGACAGCGTCCGCCGCCGTGTCGGCCAGGCTGAACGCGATCTCCATGTCCCCGCTCGCCACCCGGGTGATGTTCTCCACCGACGCGCCGGTCGGCTCCGCCCGCGCCTCGTACCCGGGCAGGTGGCGGGTGATCAGGTCGGCGTACCCGCCGCCGAGCTGGTAGTAGACGCCTGTGGTGTTGCCGGTGGCCAGGAAGATCCGCCCGCCGTGCCACGCCTCCGGCGCGGAGTCCTCGGCGGCGCAGCCGGCGACGAGCACCGCCGTCATCAGCGCGGCCAGCAGCCGCAGCGGGCGGCCGGTCACCGTCGGGCCGCCGGTTCCAGCGCCTCCGCCACCCGCTGCACGAGCGTCGCCGTCTCGTAACCGATCTGCCCCAGGTCGCAGCCGGGGGCGGCCAGCACGCCGAGCAGCGCCCGCTCACCCACCGCCATCACCAGCATCACCCCGCCGTCCATGTCGACGATCTGCTGGCGTACCCGGCCGGCGGACATCAGCCGGGCCGCGCCCACCGTCAGGCTCGCCAGGCCGCTGATCACCGCCGAGAGCTGGTCGACCTGGTCGGGGGCGAGGTCGGGTGAGGACGCCAGCCGCAGCCCGTCCTCGGAGACCGCGAGCGCGTGCGAGACGTCCGGCACCTGCTCGGCGAAGTTCGCCAGCAGCCAGTCCAGGCCCGCGGAGGACGGTGAGGTCATGGTCTTCTCCCGTTGGGTGTGGTGTTCGGGGCACGGCGGGTCGCGCTGGCCACCCCCTCGGCGAGGGCGGACAGCCGGGCACGTACCACTTCGGGGTCGAGCAGGTCGGTCGCCGGCGGCGGCGCGGTGGTGTCCGGCATCGGCTCGGGCAGGTGGCCGCCCACCTGCCGCCGGGGCAGCCCGGCGGCAGTGGTCGGGGCGGGCGTCGGCGGCACGCTCGCCGGCCGGATCCGCGCCGCGGTCGGCGCCAGCAGCGCGCCACCGGGCGTGCGGACCGCGGCGACGCCGCGCACCGGCCCGACGGTCGTGGCGCTGGTGACCAGGCTGCGGCCACCGGCAGGCCCGGACTTGAACCAGGCGGCGGCGCGCGGTCGCCGCTCGGCCGCCGGCCGGGAGGCCACCGACTCGACCCGGGTCAGCACCGACTCCGGTACGTCGACCTGCGCCACGGTGCCGGTGCCCGGGTTGTGCAACTGCACCCGGATCCCGTGCCGGGCGGCCAGGTGGGCGACCACGTGCAGGCCCATGCTGCCCGCCGCCGCGCTGGACAGCGTGGCGGGCGCGGCCAGCCGATCGTTGATCTCGGTCAGCCGGCTCTCGCTGACGCCGATGCCCTGGTCGCGGACGTGCAGCACCAGCCCGTCGACTGTGCGCCGGCCGTCGACGAGCACCCGGGCCTCCGGTGGCGAGTAGACGGTGGCGTTCTCCAGCAGCTCGGCCAGCAGGTGCACCAGGTTGCCGGCCGCCGTGCCGTGCACCGCAGCCGTCGGCACGTCGATCTCCACCCGCGGGTAGTCCTCGATCTCGGAGGCCGCCGCCCGCACCACGTCGTCCAGCAGCAACGCGCCCTCGTGCCCCCGGCCGGGCTCGCCACCGGCGAGCACCAGCAGGTTCTCCCCGTTTCGGCGCAACCGGGCGGCGAGGTGGTCCAGCGCGAACAGCCGGGCCAGCGCGTCCGGGTCGGTCTCCTCGCGCTCGAAGTCGTCGAGCAGCCGTAGCTGCCGGGTGATGAGCGTCCGGATGCGCCGGGCCAGCGCCTCCGCCATCCGGGTCACGTCCAGCCGCAACTCGGCCTGCTGACCGGCCAGCCGCAACGCGGCCCGGTTCACCGTGTCGAACGCCTCGGCGACCTGCGCCACCTCGTCCCGGCCCCGCCTGATCCCGTCGGTCATCCGGGTCGCCGGGCCCTCCGCCGGGGCCCGCTCGCCCGCCGCGATCGCGGTGATCCGTTCCGGCAGCTCCCGGTTCGCCATGGTCAGCGCGGCCACCCGCAGCCGGCGCAACCGGCGGCTCGTACGGACCGCCAGCAGCACGGCTGTGACGAGCGAGCCGAGCGCGACGGTGCTCGTCGCGCCGGCCGTCAGAACCGCACGCAACCGGGCCGCCCCGGCCAGGTCCGCCGCGTCCCGGTCCAGCTCGTCGGTCAGGTCCCGGCCGAGCAGGTTGTACCGGCGGATCGCGCCGCTCTGCGCCACGTACCAGGCGTCGCCGTCGGTCTTCAACGCGTCCGGCGCGCCGTCGGAGTCGAGCACGGCGTCGCGCATCCGCCGCGCGGTGGTCACGTCGGCGCCGTCGACCAGCCGGTACCAGGCCGTGCTCGCCGGCCCGGAGGCGATCCGGAGGAACTCGGCCTGCCGCTGCTCCAGGGCACCCCGCAGCCGGCCCAGCCGGGCCAGCTCGCCGCGTTCCAGTCCACCCCTGACGAACACCGCCCGCAGCAGGTCGCGTTCCAGCGCCGACAGGTGCTCCTGGGCGGCCACCGCTGCCACCTCGCGCGCCTGGTTGGCCAGCTCGGCGTCGCGAAGCTGGCTCGGCAGCGCGTCGGCGACCGCGAGCAGCGACTCCACGAGCGACACGTACGCCGGGTCGCCGCGCTCACCGGCGAGCGCCAGGTCCCGCGTCGGTGCGAGCTGCGCCAGGCGCCCGCCCACGTCGTCGAGCACCCGGCCCAGATCCGGGGCGGCCCGGCGCGCGTCACCCTGCGCCGAGCGGTAGCGCTCCACAGCCGTGTCCACCCGGCGGCGCTGCGCGTCCACGAGCGGGCGGCCGGACGTACCGCCGCGCTGGCGCAACGCGGCCGTCTCGCCCAGTTCGCGTTCCAGCTCGTGTACCAGCCGTACGGTCGCGGTGGCGGTACCGGCCAGCACGCGGGCCCGGTCGGCGTCGACTGACGCGTCGAGCGCGGCGCCGGTCTGCGCCGCCCCCAGCACGACCAGCCCGGCGGTGGCCACCAGGATCGGCGCCAGGAGTTGGACGCGGACCGAGCGGAGGCGTCCGGTGCGGTCCGCGGAGCGGTGATGCCGGCGTACGCGGGCCGGGTGGGGCAGCGGCACGGGGGTCTCCGGGTCGGGTCGGTGGGCCGGGCCCGGACGCACGTCCGTGCCCGGCCCGTTCGGGTCAGCTCGCGCCGAGGTCGCTCAGCGCCCGCTCCGCGCCGCGGTGCAGCGGCACCGGGTCCGTCTTGCGCGCGTTGCCCAGCTCGATGCCCTTCGCCGCCGGGTTCGCCTGGGCCAGGGCATCCTTGGAGTCGAAGACCGTCCGGGTGATCGCGCAGGCCACGTCGGCGTCCAGGTTGTCCCGCACCAGCAGCACGTTCGGCACCACGATGGTGGGTACGTCGGCCGGGGTCCGGTAGATGTCCTTGCCGATGGTGCCCGCCTGGTACGCCGGGTTCAGCTCGGCCATCTTCGGCAGCAGCGGGCTGATGTCGACGAACTTCACCTTGCCGCCGGACGTGGTGAACAGGTCGGTGACCCCGCCGGTCGGCACGCCGCCGGACCAGAAGAAGCCGTCGATGCTGCCGTCCTTCATGCCGTCGACGGTCTTGGTGAGGTCCAGCCGCTGCGCCTGGACGTCCTTGGCCGGGTCCAGCCCGGCGGCGGTGAGCAGCCGGTTGGCGATGACCTCGGTGCCGGACTTGGGCGATCCGGTGGAGATCTTCTTGCCCTTCATGTCGGCCACCGACGTGATCCCCGCGTCGGCGCGGACCACCACCTGCGTGTAGTTGTCGTAGATCCGGGCCAGCGCCTTCACCGGCTGCGGCGAGCTGAAGCTCCCCTTGCCCTGCACCGCGTTGACGGCGGTGTCGAACAGCGAGAACGCCACGTCGTACTGGCCGGCGACGAGCTGTTCGACGTTCTGCACCGAGGCGCCGGTCTCGGCGGCCGTTCCGGTGAGCTTGCCGTCGGTGGACTTGCTCAGTTCACCGGCGAGCGCGTTGCCGACCACGTAGTAGACGCCCGTGGCGTTGCCGGTGGCGATGCCGACCCGGGTGTCCTTGGTGACCTTGCAGCTGACCTCGCGGGCGGCGTCGTCCTTCGCCGCGCCGTCCTGACGGCCTCCGCAGCCGGCGGCACCGGCGGCGACCAGGACGAGCGCCCCGACACCCGCCACTATCCTCGCGTCGATCCGTCCCACTCTCTCTCCTCCCCAAGGTCCACGGATTCTTCGACCGCCGGGCGGCCGGGGTGTCCGGCGGCGCCACGTCGGACGTACACGCCCGCGACCGCGAGCGCGGCGAGCGCCGCGCCGATCGCCATGGGCAGCGGTTCCAGCCAGAGCAGCACCAGCCCGGCGACCGCGCCGAGGATGCGTTCCGGCACTCCGGCCGGGCCCACGCCGGGCAGCCAGCCGCCGGCCGCGACCGCCAGCACTGCCACGCCGAGCGCGGACACCAGACCGGCCGTCAGGATCCGGCCGGGCCCGCCGATGCCGAGCAGCCCGAGGCCGGTCGGCGTGATGACGAAGGCCAGCGGGATCAGGTACGCCGGCAGCGCGTACCGCAGGGTCTGCCACATGGTCGGCACCAGCCGGCCGCCGGTGACCGCGGCGGCGGCGACGGCGGCCAGCGCGGTCGGCGGCGAGACCTCGGACAGCACCGCGAAGTAGAAGACGAACATGGCCGCGGCGGGCGCTTCGACGCCCAGGTTCAGCAGCGCCGGTCCGATGATCACCCAGCCGATGACGAACGAGGCGGTGACCGGCACGGCGAGGCCGAGCAGGCTGAGCGCGACGGCGGCGAGCACGGCGGTCAGCGCCAGCACCACCGCCGGCTCGGAGCTGACCGCCTGCGCCCCGTCGATCAGCAGTGCGGCGGCCTGCGGCCCGAGGCCGGTCTTCGTGGTGGTGGCGGTGATGATGCCGGCCGCGGCGCAGACGGCGCTCACCGCGAGCACCCCGCGTACGCCGTCGCGCAGCGCCGTCACCAGCCGGGCCGGCGTGAGGCGGTGCCGGCGGTCCAGGAAGGACAGCACCGCAGCGACCGCCGTGGCGATGACCACCGCGCGCATCGCCGACGCGCCGAGCGCCAGCACCACGATGATCACGAGAAGCGAGAGGAAGTGGTAGCCGAAGCGGGCCAGCAGCCGCCACGCCGAGCCGGTGTCGATGACCACCGGCCGGACCCCGGAGCGCCGGGCGTCGATCTCGACGGAGAGCAGGATGCCCAGGTAGTAGAGGATCGTCGGCACCGTGGCCCAGCCGAGCACCTGCAGGTAGGACACGCCCAGGTACTCGGCGATGATGAACGCGGCGGCACCGAGCGTCGGCGGCGACAGGATCGCCCCCACACCGGCGGCGGCCAGCATGCCGCCCGCCCGTTCGGCCGGGTAGCCGGCGCGGCGCAGGATCGGCCAGGTCACCGCGCCGATGCTGACGGTGGTGGCGGCGCCGGAGCCGGAGACCGTGCCGAGCAGGAAACCCGAGGCGACTGCGGTACGCCCGGCGGCCGTCCGGGAGCGGCGGAACGCGGCGGCGGACAGCTCCACGAAGAACCGGCCCGCGCCGGACAGGTCGAGCACCGCGCCGTAGATGGTGAACAGCACGATGTACGAGGCGGCCACGTCCAGCGGGGTGCCGTAGAAGCCGCTGTCGGAGTTGTAGAACGCGTCGACGAGCTGCCCGAAGTCGAGCCCCGCGTGCGCCACCGGCCAGGACTGCGGCAGCAGCCCGCCGTAGTAGCCGTACCCGAGGAACAGCACGCACACCGCCGGCAGGATCCATCCGGTGGTACGCCGGCACGCCTCCAGCAGCAGGAGCAGCAGCCCGGTGCCGAACGCCACGTCCAGCGGATCCAGCAGGCCCTGCCGGTCGAGGAAGGCGTCGTATCCGCCGCCACCGGCGCCGATGGCGACCGGCAGCACCGGGTAGAGGCAGACGACGAGCGCCGCGAGGGCCAGCAGCCAGTCCACGGGAGTGGGTCCGCGCCGGTCGTCCGGGTCGGTCGCCGTGCGCCGCAGCCGCACCCCGGAGGGGTACGCGAGGAACACCACCGGCAGGACGCCGGCCAGGAAGAAGATGAGGTAGTACTTGCTGCCCTGGGACAGCGGGAGGAACACCTGCCAGAGCGTCAGCAGCCCGACCGCGACGGTGATGCCGGTGAAGAGGACACCGACCGGTCCGGCGAGTACGCGTCCCGGCTTCTCCTCCTCGAACCGGGCGGCCAGTTCGCGGGCGTCCTGGGTCTGTTCCGGGCTCTCGTTCTCGCCCGGGGTGTGGTGCTTGCCCACGGTGTCGCGCTCGTCCGCGGTGTGGTGCTCGCCCGCGGTGTGGTGCGCTGCTCGACTGTGATGGTGCGTCTCACCCGGCCCGTCGTCGGCCCACTCGGGTCCGCCGACCCTTCCTTCGTCCGGCGGTAGCGCCACCACCTCGGCGTCCACGTCGGACCCCGGTCGCCCGTCGGACGGCGGCCGGGGTTTGGGGGGAGTCGCGTCGGAGGGGCGAACGGGCGGCACGAGGGGGCACGATACGCGAATGGCGCGCATGTTGGGAACATTGCTGATCGTGATAGCAATGAGTGACGGAATGGAGCTTCGCTCACTCGCGTCGCACTTTCTTGAAACTGTTTCGCAATAGCGGGAGAAGGGGTTCTCCCGGCTCTCTCCCGATATCACCTACAACGATGAAGAATGGACGTGCCCGGGATGCTTGTCGTCACGCAACGTGTCCACTGAAGGTGGTGGCGTCTTCCGTGGCGGCTCGCGCGGACGGCGCCCGTAGCACCCCGCTCGCCCACCGCTGTGTGCGCTCGCGCACCCCGTAGGGAGATGGCCGGAAGGCGTGTTCGCCGTCTCGCGTTTCCACGATCGACTCCACTTCGCCGAGGTGGTGGCATCGGAAGACGGATCACGCGTCACCTCAGCGCCCCGGCCTTCGTCGCCCGTGCGCCTCCCTCTCGCTTCCGCACACGCTGGCCGGTCGACCGGTGGCCGGCCCTCGGTGAGTGGAACGTGATGGGTGCCTCCGGCCCCGTTTGACACCCATGACGTTCCACTCGTCGTGACGGTCGCCGAGACTTCGGCGATCGGTGGTCGCGGCGCAACGGCCGCTCGCCGAGATCTCGGGCGGGGTGCGGTGGGCCCGGTGGGAGTGGTGTCCTCGCCGCGTTCGCTCTGCATCCATCGCCGCACATGGTTACGGAGCGTGTCTGTCGCGCGCGTGGCTGCAGAGCAAAGGCGGCGGGGGAGCGGGTGGGTGCGGCCGGAACCGAGGGCCGGGCGCGCCTGCGGAAGGGGCCGGCAGGAAAGTGGGTGGGTACGGTCGCCGGCGGCAGAACGGCCGGTTTGCGGATGCGGTGGTTATCGCTGCCCTCGTCAGGGCATGTCGTGCGGGACGACATGACGACGAGGAGGTGTGCCATGGCCGCCCGCGACAACGCCCACGACGTCCACGACGACACCCGCGACGGGCGCGAGGACGCCCTCGCTGCGCGCGACGACGGCCCCGCCGGGCAGGACCGGCCGGACGGGCGGGAGCGCACCGGACCGGTGGGGCCGGACGACGGGCCGGACAGCCCGGCCGACCTGTCGGCCACGGGCTGGATGGCGACGCTCAAGCGGACCGTCCGGGAGTTCCAGGACGACAGCCTGACCGACTGGGCGGCCGCGCTCACCTACTACGGCGTGCTCTCCATCTTCCCGGGCGTCCTGGTGCTGATCTCGGTGCTCGGCCTGCTCGGCGACCGGGCCACCGAGGGGGTACGGGACACCGTCGGGCAGGCGGTGCCGGAGGAGAACATCCGCCGCATCATCGAGAGCGCGATCGACCAGGCCGGCCAGTCCGGCGGGCTGGCGAGCATCGCGGCGATCGTCGGTCTGGTGGCGGCGTTCTGGTCGGCCTCCGGCTACGTCGCCGCGTTCATGCGCGCCTCGAACAGCATCTACGACGTGCCGGAGGGTCGGCCGATCTGGAAGACGCTGCCGGTGCGCCTCGGTGTGACCGCTGTGATCGGCGTGATGCTGCTGATCAGCGCCGTGATCGTGGTGTTCACCGGCGGGCTGGCCGAGCAGGCCGGAAACGCGATCGGGCTCGGCGAGACCGCCGTGACGGTGTGGAACATCGCCAAGTGGCCGGTGCTGCTGGTGCTGGTGAGCCTGATGTTCGCGATCCTCTACTGGGCCTCGCCGAACGCCCGGCACGGCGGCTTCCGCTGGGTCAGCCCCGGCGGCGTGCTCGCGGTGGTGCTCTGGCTGGTGGTCTCCGGCCTGTTCGCGCTCTACGTGAGCAACTTCGGCTCGTACAACAAGACGTACGGCGCGGTGGCCGGCGTGATCATCTTCCTGGTGTGGCTGTGGCTGAGCAACGTCGCCATCCTGCTCGGCGCGGAGTTCGACGCCGAGTTGGAGCGCAGCCGCGCGATCGCGGCCGGGCACCCGGCCGACGAGGAGCCCTACGTCGAGCTGCGCGACGACCGCAAACTGCGCAAGAAGGGCCGCGCGTCCTCCCGCTGACCCGAGATCGCACCGCCCTGCCCGGAAGTCGCACGGGCAGGGCGGTGCGTTTTCATGATCCGGAACTCGCTTTTGTTCGGATGGACAAAAGTTTGCATCAGACGTGCCGAAACTATGGACATGCGGCCCGGAAGGCTCCTACTGTGTCGGACACAACACACATCGCCGACGTCGATGTGACGGACTTCCGATGCGGAGGTGACTGCCGGTGCGGACGGTCGACCCCCTGCACGTACGGCTTCTGCGGCTGCTCCGGGACGAGGGCGCGGTGTCCCGCGCCGAACTCGGCGACCGGCTCCAGATGCCCCGCCCGCGCCTGCTCGCCGAGCTGGAACGCCTGGTCTCCCTCGGCTACGTGGCCGAGGCCGGGCTGGCCGCCTCCCGGGGCGGGCGGCGCTCCACCCTCGTCGAGCTGAGCCCGCACCTGCGGTTCGCCGCCGTCGACCTGGGCGCCAGTTCGATCGACGTGGAGGTGGTGAACGGCCGGCTGGAGACGGTGGCCGCCTACGCCGAGACCGCCGACATCCGCTCCGGCCCGAAGGTGACGCTCCAGCGGGTCAACGAGCTGCTGCACAAGGCCAAGGTGGACGGCGCGTACGAGCGGCTCGACGCGGTGGGTATCGGCGTACCGGGGCCGGTCAGCTTCCGCGACGGCGTGCCGGTCTCCCCGCCGATCATGCCCGGCTGGGACCGGTTCCCGGTCCGCGAGCTGCTCACCCGCGAGCACGGCTGCCCGGCCGTGGTCGACAACGACGTCAACATCATGGCGATCGGGGAGCGGCACGGCGGCGTGGCCCACTCGGTCGACGACTTCCTGTTCATCAAGATCGGCACCGGCATCGGCTGCGGCATCTACCTGCACGGCGAGGTCTACCGGGGCACCGACGGCTGCGCCGGGGACATCGGCCACATCCAGGCCGACCCGAACGGCCCGATGTGCAGCTGCGGCAACCTCGGCTGCCTGGAGGCGGTGTTCAGCGGCGCCGCGCTGGCCCGGGAGGCGACGGTCGCGGCCCGCACCGAGGTGTCCCCGGCCCTCGCCGAGCGGCTCGCGGCCCGGGGGGTGGTGACCGCGCTGGACGTGGCGCAGGGGGCGATCGAGGGGGACGTCACCTGCATCCAGCTCATCCGCGACGGCGGCCGGCGGGTCGGCAGCGTGCTGGCCGGGCTGGTCAGCTTCACCAACCCGTCGATGATCGTCATCGGCGGCGGGCTCGCCCAGCTCGGCCACATCCTGCTCGCCGAGATCCGCAGCGTGGTCTACCGCCGCTCGCTGCCGCTCGCCACCGGCAACCTGCCCGTCGTCCTGTCCGAGCTGGGCCCGCGCGCCGGCGTCGCCGGTGCCGCGGTGCTGGCGAGTGACCTCGCATTCGGGGAGGCAGCGTGAGCGAGACCGGAAAGCCGCTCGTCGAGGCGCCCGCCGACGCCGTCGCGGGCGAGGTCGTGCTGCGCCTCACCGACGTGGTCAAGACGTTCCCGGGGGTACGCGCGCTCGACGGCGTGCAACTGGAGGTGCGGGCCGGAGAGGTCCACTGCCTGCTGGGGCAGAATGGCGCCGGCAAGTCCACGCTCATCAAGGTGCTGGCCGGGGTGCACCGGCCGGACTCCGGCGAGGTGATCTGGCGCGGCGAGCCGGCCTCGTTCGCCAACCCGCAGGCCGCCATGCGCGCCGGCATCGCCACGATCTACCAGGAACTCGACCTGGTCGACGACCTGTCGGTGGCGGAGAACGCGTTCCTCGGCCACGAGCCGCGCCGGTTCGGCTTCGTCCGGCGGGGGCACATGGCCCGGCGTACCCGGCAGATCCTGGCCCGGCTCGGCCACCCGGAGATCCCGCCGGGACGGCTGGTGCGGCACCTGCCCGCCGCCGGCAAGCAGATCGTCAGCATGGCCCGGGCGCTGTCCCACGAGGCCCGGCTGATCATCATGGACGAACCGAGCGCGGTGCTGGCCCACGACGAGGTGGCGAACCTGTTCCGGATCATCCGGGAACTCACCGCGCAGGGCATCGCGGTCATCTACATCTCGCACCGGCTGGAGGAGATCCGCGAGATCGGCGACCGGGTCACCGTACTCAAGGACGGCCGGACCACGGCGGCGAGCCTGCCGGCCCGCGAGACGCCGACCCGCGATCTGGTCGCCCGGATGACCGGGCGGACCATCGAGTACGTCTTCCCGCAGCGCCCGGCCGACCACGGGGGCGGAGCGGAGCTGTTGCGGGTGGACGGGCTGACCCGGCACGGCGAGTTCGCCGACGTCTCGCTCGGGGTCCGGGCGGGAGAGATCGTCGGCATCGCCGGGCTGGTCGGTTCCGGCCGGTCGGAACTGCTGGAGACCATCTTCGGCGCGCGCCGGGCGCACGCCGGTACGGTCCGGGTGGACGGCCGTGCGCTGCGTCCCGGCAGTGTGGGCGCGGCGGTACGGGCCGGGATGGGCATGGCGCCGGAGGAGCGCAAGAGCCAGGCGCTGCTGCTCGGCGAGCCGATCTACCGCAACGTCACGCTCGCCACGTTCAGCAGGTACGCCCGCCTCGGCTTCACCGACACCGGGCGGGAGCGCGCCGAGGCGGACCGGATCGCCGCGTCGCTGGAGCTGCGGCCCCGGGACGTACGCCGGCCGGTGCGCACGCTGTCCGGCGGCAACCAGCAGAAGGTGGTGGTCGGGCGGTGGCTGCTCGGTGACACCCGGCTGCTGCTGCTCGACGAGCCGACCCGGGGCGTGGACGTGGGCGCCCGCGCGGAGCTGTACCAGGTGATCCGCGATCTGGCCGCCCGTGGCGTCGGGGTGCTGCTGGTCTCCAGCGAGGTACCCGAGGTGCTGGGCCTGGCCGACCGGGTGCTGGTGATGCGGGAGGGCCGGGTGGTCCGCGAGGCCCCGGCCGGCGAACTGGACGAGAACACAGTGCTCGACCTCGTCATGGCGGGGTCTCTCATGGAAGGGGCGCCGGCATGAGCGACGTCACCGACACCTCGCTGCCCGCGCAGTCGCCGCCGGTGGAGCGGGCGGAGACCGCGAAGGCCGGCGCGCCGGCGAAGCTCTCCTGGTGGCGCGGCGACGGCGGGGAGGGCGCCAAGCGCAACCTCGGCCTGCTCGCCACGCTCGTCGTGCTGGTGGTCATCGGCATCCTGACCCGCCCCGACCTCTACGGCGACCCGAACTGGGTGTGGGGCAACACGCTCACCATCCTCAAGCTCGCCTCGGTGGTCGGCGTGGTCACAGTCGGCATGACGTTCGTGATCATCGGCGGCGGCATCGACCTGTCGGTCGGCGCGATAGTCGCGCTGGCAGGTGTCTGGTGCACCACCGTGGCGACGCAGAGCTACGGCGCGGGCGGCATGATCTTCACCGCGCTCACAGTCGGGCTCGCCGTCGGTGTGGTGAACGGGCTGCTCGTCTCGTACGGCCGGCTGGTGCCGTTCATCGCCACGCTCGCCATGCTCGTCGCCGCCCGGGGGCTGGCGGCGGAGATCTCCGACAAGCAGACCCAGGTGTCGGGCAACACGTTCATCAACGGCATCGCCAGCACGAACGTGCTCGGCATCCCGCTGCTGGTCTACATCCTGGTGGCGGTGGTGGCGGCCGGCTGGGTGCTGCTGAACCGGACCACGTTCGGCCGCCGTACGGTGGCGGTCGGCGGTAACCCGGAGGCGGCCCGGCTGGCAGGTATCAACGTCCGCCGGCACACAGTGCTCCTCTACGCGCTGTCCGGCCTGTGCTGCGGCATCGCCGCGGTCATGCTGACCGCGCAGGCCACCTCCGCGCAGGCGGCGATGGCCAACCTCTACGAGCTGGACGCGATCGCCGCCGCGATCATCGGCGGCACGCTGCTCAGCGGCGGGCGGGGCACGATCATCGGTTCCCTGCTCGGAGTGATCATCTTCTCCACCATCACCAACCTGTTCGCCATCAACAACCTCTCCGCCGAGGCCCAGAACATGGTCAAGGGCGGCATCATCGTCGCCGCCGTCCTGGTCCAGCAGGTGCAGTTCGGCAGCCTGACCCAGTTCCTCGCCCGCAACCGCGCCACCACCACCTGACCCCACCCGCGCACATCCCGGCTGCCGTCGTACCGACTGTGGTCCGGCCCGCCACACCCGAAACCACCCCACCACCTCATCCCAGGAGGCGTCATGAGAACACCGCGCCATGACCTGTCCCGTCGCCGGCTGCTCTTCGGCGGGGCCGCCGTCTCCGCCGGGGTGCTGCTCGCCGGCTGCACCGGCAACGAGCAGAACCCGACCGAGGCGCAGACCAAGGCGGCCGGTTCCGGCGCCAACACCGAGCCGGGCAAGAAGGTGAGCATCGGCTTCTCCGCCCCGGCCGCCGACCACGGCTGGATCGCCGCCATCACCAACAACGCCAAGGCGCAGGCCGGGGCGTACCAGGACGTGGAGCTGAAGTCGGTCGAGGCCGGCGCGGACGCGGCGGCCCAGCGGGCGGCGCTGTCCACGCTGATCTCGCAGAAGCCCGACGTGATCGTGCTGCTGCCGCACGACGGCAAGGAACTCAACGCGTTCGGCCTGGAGGCGATGAAGGCCGGCATCCCGGTGGTCAACCTGGACCGGGCCTTCCCGGACGCGCGCGCCTACCGGCTGCAGATCAAGGGCGACAACTACGGCATGGGGGTGGCCGCCGCCACCTACATCGCCGAGCAGCTCAAGGCCAAGGGTGTCAGCAACCCGGTGATCGGCGAGATCCCCGGCATCGAGTCGCTGGAGCTGACCCAGGAACGCTCCAAGGGGTTCGCCGACACGCTCGCCTCCTACGGGTTCAAGGTCGCCAACCGGCGGCCCGCGGAGTTCACGGTGGACTCCGGGCAGCAGGCCGCCACCGGCCTGTTCCAGGCGCTGCCGAAGATCGACGCGGTCTGGAACCACGACGACGACCAGGGCATCGGCGTGCTCGCGGCGGTCAACCAGGCCAACCGCAAGGAATTCCTGATGGTCGGCGGCGCCGGCTCCAAGAAGGCCATGGAGGACATCGCCGCCGACAACACCGTCCTCAAGGCGACAGTCACCTACAGCCCGTCGATGGCCTCCTCGGCCATCTCCCTGGCCCGCCTGATCGGCCAGGGCAAGGGCATGTCCGACCTGGTCGAACTCCAGGTACCGAAGGAGATCGTGCTCGCCTCCGAGACGATCACCAAGGAGAACGCGAGCGACTACCTGAAGCTCGGGTTCTGACACACGGGGGGAGACCCACCTTGTCCAGTCACGACAGCATCCTGCGGGTCGGCATGGTCGGCTACGCGTTCATGGGCGCCGCGCACTCCCAGGCGTGGCGCACCGTGAACCGGGTGTTCGACCTGCCGGCGCGGGTGCGGATGGCGCTCGTCTGCGGCCGCGACGAGCCGAAGGTGGCCGAGGCCGCCGACCGGCTCGGCTGGGACGGCTACACCATTGACTGGCGGCGGCTCGTCGAGTCCGACGAGATCGACGTGGTCGACATCTGCACGCCGGGGGACAGTCACCGCGAGATCGCACTCGCCGCGCTCGCCGCGGGCAAGCACGTGCTGTGCGAGAAGCCGCTGGCGAACAGCGTCGCCGAGGCCCGCGAGATGACCGAGGCCGCGGCCCGGGCACGCGAGTCCGGAGTACGCGCGATGTGCGGCTTCAACTACCGGCGGGTGCCCGCTGTCGCCCTGATGCGGCAGCTCGTGGCCGACGGGCGGATCGGCGAGATCCGGCACGTCCGGGCGACCTACCTCCAGGACTGGATCGTCGACCCGCAGTTCCCGCTGGTGTGGCGGTTGCAGAAGGACAGGGCGGGCTCCGGCGCGCTCGGTGACATCGGCGCGCACATCATCGACCTGACCCAGTACGTCACCGGTCAGCTCGTCACCGGGGTGAGCGCGCTCACCGAGACGTTCGTGCGTCAGCGGCCGCTCGTCGCCGGGTCGAGCGGCCTGGCCGCGCAGGCCGACGGCAACGGCAACGCGATGGGTCAGGTGACTGTTGACGACGCGGCGGTGTTCGTGGCCCGGCTCGACGGGGGAGCGCTGGCCACGTACGAGGCGACCCGGTTCGCCACCGGCCGCAAGAACGCCCTGCGGGTCGAGATCAACGGCTCGCGCGGCAGCGTCGTGTTCGACCTGGAACGCCTCAACGAACTGGAGTTCCTGGACGCCACCCGCCCCGCCGCCGAGCAGGGCTTCAACCGGATCCTGGTGACCGAGCCGGACCACCCGTACCTGGGTGCGTGGTGGCCGCCCGGCCACATCATCGGCTACGAGCACTCCTTCACCCACCAGGCCCGCGACTTCGTCGAGGCGGTCGCCACCGGCGCCGACCCGGCACCGTCGTTCGCCGACGCGTTGCAGGTCCAGCTCGTGCTCGACGCGGTGACCCGCTCGGCCGAGCGGGCCGCCTGGACGGAGGTGGAGCCCGCCCTGGCCGAAGCTTCCGCGTGACGCGAGACGGGCCCCTGCGGGGTCCGTCGACACTCACCGGCGCCGGCCGGCGAGGGCCCGCCGCGGTTGCGCCCCGCGGCGGGGACGAGGCCGGCTCCGGGGAGCGTGCCGCCGGTGTCCGCCGGCACGACCAGCACGGCCCTCCGGTGCGGCCGGACCGGGATTCCCCGGCCGCACCGGCGGACCGGCCATACCTGGGGAGGTAGCGCGAATGCGTACGGGTGTCTGGCTGGTGGGTGCGCGCGGCTCGGTCGCCACCACGAGCGTGGTCGGGGGACTGGCCCTGCGGGCCGGGCTCACCGCACCGACCGGCTGCGTGACCGAGCTGCCCGCCCTGCGCGGGCCCGCCCTGCCGGGCTTCGCCGATCTCGTCTTCGGCGGCCACGACGTGGTCGCCACCCCGCTGACCAAACGCGCCGAGGCGCTCGCCGCGGCAGGGGTGCTGCCCGCCCCGCTGGCCGACGCCGTGGCGCCCGACCTGGCCGTCGTCGAGGCGGCGTTGCGGCCCGCGCCGACCGAGGGTGGCCCGGGTGAGCGGATCGCCGCGGTGGTGCGCGACCTGACCGAGTTCCGCGCCCGGCACGGGCTGGACCGGGTGGTGGTGGTCAACGTCGCCGCCACCGAACCGGCACCCGCCCCGCACCCGGCCCACAGCGACCTGGCCGTGCTGCGCGACGCGCTGACCGGACCGGCCGACGTGCTGCCGCCCAGCTCCGGGTACGCGTACGCGGCGTTCACCGCCGGCTGCCCGTACGTGGACTTCACCCCGTCGACGGGCGCCCGGCTGCCGGCCCTGGCCGCGCTCGCCGCCGAACGAAAGCTGCCGTACGCCGGGCACGACGGCAAGACCGGCGAGACGCTGCTCAAGTCGGTGCTCGCGCCGATGTTCGCGATGCGGCACCTGGCCGTGCGCTCCTGGTCCGGCACGAACCTGCTCGGCGGCGGCGACGGCGCCACGCTCGCCGAACCGGCCGCCAACGCCGCGAAGGTGGGTAGCAAACAGCGGGTGCTCGCCGAGACGCTCGGCTACCTGCCGCAGGGCCACACCCGGATCGAGTACGTCGAGGAACTCGGCGACTTCAAGACCGCGTGGGACCTGGTCACGTTCGCCGGTTTCCTGGGCACCGGAATGCGGATGGAGTTCACCTGGCACGGCTGCGACTCGGCGCTCGCCGCGCCGCTCGTGCTGGACCTGGCCCGGCTCACCGCCGCCGCGCACGCGGCCGGTCGCCACGGCCCGCTGACCGAGCTGGCGTTCTTCTTCAAGGACCCGCTCGGCGCGACCGGCCACGCGCTCGGCGAACAGTGGACGGTGCTGCGGGAGTTCGCCGCCGGCCTTCACGCCCGGGTGACGCCGTGACCCGCCTGACCGACCTGGCCGAGCTGGTCCGGGCGCCCGCCGCGCTCTCCGTACCAGGGGACGTGCTGTCCGGCGCGGCGGCGGCCGGTGCGCTCGGTTCGCGTACACCGGCACTGGCCGGCGCGTCGGTGCTGCTCTACTGGGCCGGGATGGCCGCCAACGACTGGGCCGACCGGCGGCTGGACGCGGTCGAGCGGCCGGAGCGGCCGATCCCGTCCGGCCGGGTGCGCCCGTCGGTGGCGCTCGGCGTCGCGTCCGGCCTGACCGCCGCCGGGCTCGCCGTCGCCACCGCCGCCGGGGGCCGCCGAGCGGCAGCTGTCGCGCTGCCACTCGCGGCCACCATCTGGGGGTACGACCTGCGCGCGAAGAACACCGCCGCCGGCCCGGCGGTGATGGCCGCCTGCCGGGGGTTGGACGTGCTGCTCGGCGCGTCCGGCGGGCGGGTGGTCCGGGCACTCCCGGCCGCGCTGACTGTCGCCGCGCACACCTGGACCGTGACCGCGCTGTCCCGCCGCGAGGTGACCGGTGCGGACCGGCGTCTGCCCGGCCTCACGCTCGCCGGCACCGCGCTGATCGCGCTCGCCACCCCGGCCCGGCCGACTCCACCGGCCACTGCCGCTCACACCGGCCGCGCCGCTCATCGGGGCCACGCCGGCGCCTCCGGGCGCGCCGCCCGGCTCGGGGAGCTGGTGCCGGTGGTGCTGGCCGCCGGGTACGCCGCCCGCTACGGCCGGGCACAGGCCCGGGTGCTCGCCGACCCGTCACCGGCCCGGGTACGCGCCGCCGTGGGCGCCGGGATCACCGGGCTGCCCGCGTTGCAGGGCGCGCTGACCGCCCGCGCCGGGGCCCGGCTGCTCGGCCTCGCCGTGGCCGGCGCGGCCCCGCTCGGCCGCCGCCTGGCCCGACTGATCTCACCGACATGACAGCCGCGCCGGCCACCCGGGCCACCGCCGGCCCGCTGCCCGGGCCGGGCGGGCTGCGTTTCGGGTACGGCACCAACGGCTTCGCCAACCACCGGCTCCGCGACGCGCTGACGGTGCTCGCCGACCTCGGGTACGTGGGCGTCGCGCTCACCCTCGACCACGACCACCTGGACCCGTTCGCCCCCGGCCTGGCCCGCCGGGTCGCCGCCGTCCGTCGCCGGCTGGACGCGCTCGGGCTCGCAGTGGTGGTCGAGACCGGCGCCCGGTACCTGCTCGACCCGCGGCACAAGCACGCGCCGACGCTGCTGCACGACGACCCGGAGCGGCGGGTGGGGTTCCTGCGCCGGGCCGTCCGGATCGGCGCCGACCTGGGCGCGGAGGCGGTCTCCTTCTGGGCCGGCGTACGCCCGCCCGGCGTACCACCTGACGTCGCCGCCGACCGCCTGGTAGCGGGCTGCGCGGTCGTCTGCGCCGAGGCGGCGGAGGCGGGCGTGCCGCTGGGCTTCGAACCGGAGCCGGGCATGCTCGTCGAGGACATCGCCGGGTGGTGGCGGCTGCGCGAGGCGCTCGGAGCGCCACCAGGCTTCGGCATCACGCTCGACATCGGGCACTGCCGCTGCCTGGAGCCGATGCCGGTGCCGCAGTGCGTGTCGGCGGTCGCCGAGCACCTGGTCAACGTGCAGATCGACGACATGCGCCGGGGCGTGCACGAGCACCTGGAGTTCGGCACCGGCGAGATCGACTTCCCGCCGGTGCTGCGTGCCCTGACCGACGCCGGCTACCGCGGGCTGGTTGCCGTGGAGCTGCCCCGGCACTCGCACGCCGCCCCGGCCGTCGCCGCCCGCTCACTGGACTTCCTGCGCGCCGCCGCCTCGCGCGGCGAGGGGCGGTGACCGACCACCTTCCACCCGGCAGAGGGGAGACGGCATGACACCCGACCGACTGCGCGCCGCGCTTCGGGGCGTACCCGATCCGCAGTGGCTGGACGCGGCGCTGCGCCGCGTCGCGACCGAACCCACGGCGATCGGGCGGTTCTTCGCCACCGCCGCCCGGCGGTGCGGTCGCCTGCCGCTGCCCGGTCCGCCCGGCTGGACCGCGGACGAGGCGGCCCGGGCGCTGCTGCTGACCGCGCTGCCCGACGGCCACGCCGCAGCAGCGGAGACGCTCTACCGGCAGGGCGACGCCGCCGAGAAACGCGCCGTGCTGCGTGCGCTGCCGCTGCTGCCGATCGGCGCGGAGTGCGTGCCGCTGCTGCACGACGCGACCCGCACCAACGACACCCGGCTCGTGGCCGCGGCGCTCGGCCCGTACGCCCGGCACCTGGAGCAGGCGGCCTGGCGCCAGGCGGTGCTCAAGTGCGTGTTCACCGGCGTGCCGCTGGCGGTTGTCGACGGCCTGCCGGAGCGGGCCGACGGCGAGCTGGCCCGGATGCTCGCCGCGTTCGCCGCCGAACGGCACGCCGCCGGCCGCGACATGCCCGCCGACGCGGCCGACCTGCTGCGCCGGCTGACCATCCCCACCACGGAGGCGTGACATGCGCATCTTCGACCCGCACATCCACATGACGTCCCGCACCACCGACGACTACGAGCGGATGGCCGCCGCCGGGGTCCGCGCGGTGGTCGAGCCGGCGTTCTGGCTGGGCCAGCCGCGTACCAGCGTGGACAGCTTCGTGGACTACTTTGACTCGCTGATCGGGTGGGAGCCGTTCCGGGCCGGCCAGTTCGGCATCCGGCACCACGCCACAGTGGCGCTGAACCCGAAGGAGGCGAACGACCCGCGCTGCCGCCCGGTGCTCGACCTGCTGCCCCGCTACCTGGACAAGGACGGCGTGGTGGCGGTCGGCGAGATCGGGTACGACGCGATGACGCCGGCCGAGGACGCCGCGCTGGCCGGTCAGCTCGCCCTGGCCGTCGCGCACGACGTGCCCGCGCTGGTGCACACGCCGCACCGGGACAAGGCACGCGGCGTCGAGCGCACGCTCGCGGTGGTCGCCGAGTCCGGCATCGCGCCCGGACGGGTGCTCGTCGACCACCTCAACGAGGTGACAGTGGAGCTGGTCCGCGACACCGGCTGCTGGCTGGGCTTCTCGATCTACCCGGAGACGAAGATGTCGCCGCCGCGGATGGTGGAGCTGCTGAGGCGGTACGGCACCGAGCGGATGCTGGTGAACTCGGCGGCCGACTGGGGCCGGTCGGATCCGCTGCTGACCCGGGCCACCGGGGAGGCGATGCTGCTGGCCGGGTTCGACGCCGACGACGTGGACCGGGTGCTGTGGCGCAACCCGGTGGAGTTCTACGGCCAGTCCGGCCGGCTCGACCTGACCGACCTGGAGGCGAGTGACCCCACCTTCGCCGGCAACTCGATAGCGCGCGGGGGGCAGTGATGCGGCTGCGCCACACCGACGGCACGACCGTCCATCTCGGCTACTGCACGAACGTGCACCCGGCCGAGGACCTGCCGGGCATCGTCGCCCAGCTCGACACGTACGCGGTGGCGGTCCGCCGGGCACTCGACGCCGACCGGCTGGGGCTCGGCCTCTGGCTGGCCGCGCCGGTGGCCGCCGCGCTCGCCGCCGACCCGGCGGCCCGCCGCCGGCTGCGTCACGAACTGGCGGTACGCGGGCTGGAGGTGGTCACGCTCAACGGCTTCCCGTACGCCGCGTTCCAGGCCCCGGTCGTCAAGGGCGCCGTGTACCACCCGGACTGGACCACGCCGCAACGGTCGGCGTACACGCTGGACCTGGCCCGGGTGCTCGCCGACCTGCTGCCCGACGACGCCGTCCGAGGTTCGATCTCGACGCTGCCGATCGCCTGGCGCACCCCGTGGGACGCCGGGCGGGCCGCCGTCGCGCGGCGCCGGCTGGACACGCTGGCAGCGGGCCTGGCCGCCGTGCAGCGGGAGACCGGCCGGGTGATCCGGGTCGGCTTCGAACCGGAACCGGGCTGTCTGGTGGAGTCGACGGGACAAGCACGCGAGGTGTTCTCGGACATGGATACCGACCGGCTCGGGATCTGCCTGGATCTCGCGCACCTGGCGTGTGCCTGGGAGCAGCCGGCGGATTCCCTGGCCGGGCTGCGCGCCGCCGGGCTGCCGCTGGTGAAGGTCCAGGTGTCCGCAGCGGTCGAGGCGCCCGACCCGGTCGGCGCGAGCGCTGCGCTGCACCGCTTCGTCGAACCGCGTTTCCTGCACCAGACGCGGGCTGCCGGTTGCGCAGGCGCCGCCGATCCGGCCGATCCGGCGTACGCGGCCGACGACCTGGACGCCGCACTCGACGCGCGGCTGCCCGGGGCGTGGCGGGTGCACTACCACGTGCCGTTGCACGCCCCGCCCGAGCCGCCGTTGCGCTCCACGGTGCCGGTGCTGCGTGAGGCGCTCGCCGCGTTGTTCGCCGGTCCGGTCGCCGGCTGCGACCACCTGGACGTCGAGACGTACACCTGGGGGGTGCTGCCGGAGGCGCGGCGGCCGCGCGGCGACGCGGAGCTGGCCGCCGGCATCGCCGCCGAGCTGGCGTTCGCCCGCGACGAGCTGACCGCCCTCGGCCTGGACACGACGGTGGGGGCGCCCTCATGAGCCGGCGGCTCGTGGTGCTCGACGTGGTCGGGCTGACGCCGCGGCTGCTGGCGCACATGCCGCGGCTGCGCGCGGTGGCCGACGCCGGGTTCGCCGCCGAGCTGGGCACCGTGCTGCCGGCGGTGACCTGCTCGGCGCAGTCCACGTTCCTCACCGGTGAGCTGCCCGCCGGGCACGGTGTGGTGGGCAACGGCTGGTACTTCCGTGACCTGGGCGAGGTGCTGCTCTGGCGGCAGCACAACGGGCTCGTCGGCGGCGAGAAGGTGTGGCAGGCGGCCCGTCGCGTCGAGCCGGGCTACCGGGTGGCGAACGTCTGCTGGTGGTACGCGATGGGCGCGGACGTGGACTGGACGGTCACGCCGCGCCCGGTCTACCGCGCCGACGGGCGCAAGGAGCCGGACTGCTGGACCGACCCGCCCGAGCTGCGGGACACCCTCACCGACGCGCTCGGCACGTTCCCGCTGTTCAGCTACTGGGGGCCGGGCGCCGGGCTGCCGTCCTCGGCGTGGATCAGCCGGGCGGCGCAGCGCATCCTCGCCGACCACGCCCCCGACCTGACGCTGGTCTACCTGCCGCACCTGGACTACGACCTGCAACGCTTCGGCCCGTCCGGCCCGCAGGCCGCCGCCGCGGCGGCCGAGCTGGACACCGTGCTCGGTCCGCTGCTCGACGCCGCGCGGGAGCGGGACGCCACAGTGGTGGCGCTGTCCGAGTACGGCATCACCGACGTGTCCCGCCCGGTGGACGTGAACCGGATGCTGCGCGCCGAGGGGCTGTTGCGGGTCTACACCCAGGCCGGGATGGAGTACCTCGACCCGTGGACGTCGCGGGCGTTCGCGGTGGCCGACCACCAGGTGGCGCACGTCTATGTCAAGGACCCGGCGGACGTGCCGGCGGTGGCGAAGCTCTGCGCGTCGCTTGCCGGCGTGGCCGAGGTGCTCGACGCCGCCGGGCAGGCCGGGTACGGGCTGGCTCACCCCCGCTCGGGTGAGCTGGTGCTGGTGGCCGAGCCGGACGCCTGGTTCACGTACTACTACTGGCTCGACGACGCGCGGGCACCCGACTTCGCCCGGCTGGTGGAGATCCACCGCAAGCCCGGCTACGACCCGGCCGAGCTGTTCTTCGACCCGGCCGCGCCGGGTGCGGCGAAGCGCCGGGCGGCGGTGGCGCTGGCCCGTAAGAAGCTCGGGCTGCGTTACCTGATGACAGTGGTGGGGCTGGACGCGGGCGCGCGTGCGGTGCGTGGTTCACACGGGCGCCTGCCCGCCGACCCGGCGGACGGCCCGGTGCTGCTCTGCTCCGACCGGGCCGCGATCCGGCCCCGGGTGGAGGCCACCGACGTGAAGGCGTTGCTGCTCGAACTCGCCGGACTGGCCAGGGGGGCACCATGACCGTAACCGTCGGATGCGCCCGCTGTTCTGCTACTGGGGCTGGCGGGGGTTCGGCGGCCCGGACGCCGCAACGATCGTGGTCGCCGCGGCGTCGCTGGAGCTGTTCCACGCGTTCGCGCTGATCCACGACGACATCGTGGACCGCAGCGAGCGCCGCCGGGGCGCGCCGACGCGGCACTGGTCGCGCTGGACGCGTTGCCGCTGGCGGAGCCGGCGCGACGGGTACTGGCGGCGCTCGCCGAGCGGGCGGTCGACCGCCATGAGTGACACCTACTTTTGTCGTAGAGCGTCGAAAGTCAAAGCCGATCGATCAGAAGCTATGGACAGGCTGATCGAAAGGTCTTACTGTCGTGCACAGCACAACGCTGTTTCGCCGAGGCGACCGCCCCGCACCAGATCGCCCGCACCGCCCGCCTCGGCGAGGTGACCTCCGGTCCCGACCGGAGGTCGCGGCCCGCCGACCTCCCCGGCAGGCCGGCGCAGCATCCCCCTGCTCGGCATCCGGCGCGACGCGCGCCCGGTCCTGGCTGCGCGCGTCAGGAAGGGACAGCACAGCATGTCCAGCCACCACCACCCCCGTGCCCGACGACCGTTCGCCGCTGCCGCAGCGCTGCTGCTCGCGGCCACCGCCGGCACCGTCACACTGGCCGCGGCGTCCGTCCCGGCGTCCGCCCACCCGATCTCGGCGAGCGACTTCCAGCAGGTCGAACTCGCCCGCGGTGTCGCCGAGACCGGCGAACCGATGTCGCTCGCGGTACTGCCCGACCGGTCGGTCCTGCACACCGCCCGCAACGGCACGCTGCGCCGCACCGACGCGGCCGGCGCCACCACGGTCATCGGCACGCTGCCGGTCTACACCCACGACGAGGAGGGGCTCCAGGGCGTCGGCGTCGACCCCGGCTTCGCCTCCAACCGGCACATCTACCTCTACTACGCGCCGCCGCTGTCCACCCCGGCCGGCGACGCACCCGCCACCGGCACCGACTTCTCCGCCTGGCAGGGCGTCAACCGGCTCTCCCGGTTCACGCTCAACGCCGACTTCACGCTCAACCAGGCCAGCAAGGTCGACGTGCTCGACGTACCGGCCGACCGGGGGCTGTGCTGCCACGTCGGCGGCGACATCGACTTCGACGCCGCGGGCAACCTCTACCTGTCCACCGGCGACGACACCAACCCGTTCGACTCCGCCGGCTACGCGCCGATCGACGAGCGCACCAACCGCAACCCCGGATACGACGCGCAGCGCAGCGCCGGCAACACCAACGACCTGCGGGGCAAGATCCTGCGGATCAAGGTGAACGCCAACGGCACGTACTCGATCCCGGCCGGCAACCTCTTCGCGCCCGGCACCGCGCGGACCCGCCCGGAGATCTACGCGATGGGCTTCCGCAACCCGTTCCGGATCAGCGTCGACAAGGCCACCGGCATCGTCTACGTGGGCGACTACGGGCCGGACGCCGGCACCACCACGGCACGCGGCCCGTCCGGGCAGGTCGAGTTCAACCGGGTCACCGGGCCCGGCAACTACGGCTGGCCGTACTGCACCGGCACCAACACGGCCGCCGAGACGTACGCCGAGTGGGACTTCGCCACCGGCACCGCCGGCCCGAAGTTCAACTGCACCGGCGGCCCGACGAACAACTCGTTCCGCAACACCGGCCTGGCCACGCTGCCGGCGGCGAAGCCGTCCTGGATCCGCTACGCCGGTGACGCGGGCAGCCCGCCCGAGTTCGGCGGCGGCTCCGAGTCGCCGATGGGCGGCCCGGTCTACCGCTACGACGCGGCGAACCCGTCCACCACGAAGTTCCCGCAGTCGTTCGACGGGCAGTTCTTCGCCACCGAGTTCGGCCGGGGCTGGATCAAGCCGATCCACGTCAACGCGGACGGCTCACCCGGCACCATCGACAGCTTCCCGTGGACCGGCAAGCAGGTGATGGACTCGGCGTTCGGCCCGGACGGCGCGTACTACGTGCTCGACTACGGCACCGGCTACTTCAACGGCGACGCCAACTCGGCGCTGTACCGCTTCGACTACCTGGGCGGCGCCAACCGCGCCCCGGTGGCCCGCGCCGCCGCCGACCGGACCTCCGGCGCCGCGCCGCTGACCGTGGCGTTCTCCTCGGCCGGCTCGTCCGACCCGGAGGGCGGCGCGCTGACGTACGCCTGGACGTTCGGCGACGGCGGCACCTCGACCGCCGCGAACCCCTCGCACACCTACACCGTCAACGGCAGGTACACCGCCACGCTCACCGTGCGCGACCCGCAGGGCGCCACCGGCACCGCGAGCGTGACGATCACAGTGGGCAACACCGCGCCGACCGTGGTGATCGAGATGCCCGGCAACGGCAAGCTGTTCTCCTTCGGCGACACCGTGCCGTTCCGGATCACCGTCACCGACCCGGAGGACGCCACGATCGACTGCACGAAGGTCAAGATGACCTACGTGCTCGGCCACGACCAGCACGGCCACCAGATCACCTCGGCGACCGGCTGCACCGGCTCGATCGCCGTACCCGTCGACGGTGAGCACGACGACGCGGCGAACATCTTCGCCGTCTTCGACGCCGAGTACACCGACTCCGGCGGCCTCACCACGCACACCCAGCACACGCTCCAGCCCCGGCACCGGCAGGCCGAGCACTTCAAGACCTCGTCCGGGATCAACACGTTCGACAAGGCCACCGCCGAGGGCGGCAAGACCGTCGGCGACATCCACAACGGGGACTGGATCGCGTTCCAGCCGTACCTGCTCGCCGACGCCACCGGGTTCACCGCCCGGGTCTCGTCCGCCGGGGCCGGCGGCACGCTCCAGGTGCGGGCCGGCTCGGCCACCGGCACCGTGCTCGGCTCGGCCACCGTCCCGGTCACCGGCGCCTGGGACACGTTCACCACGGTCACCGGCACGATCGCCAATCCGCCGGCCGGCACCACCACGCTCTACCTGACGTTCGCCGGTGGCACCGGGGCGCTCTACGACCTGGACGCGTTCACGCTCACCACGTCGGCGGTCCGCACCGGCCCGGTGAAGGGCCTGGCCGGGAAGTGCCTCGACGTACGCAACGCCGCCACCGCCGACGGCACCCAGATCCAGCTCTACACCTGCAACGGCACGACGGCGCAGTCGTGGACGGTGACGCCGAACGGGCCGGTGAAGGCGCTCGGCAAGTGCCTGGACGTGTCCGGCGGGGCCAGCGCGGACGGCACGAAGATCCAGCTCTACACGTGCAACGGCACCGGGGCGCAGAACTGGTCCGCGCAGGCCGACGGCACGGTGCGTAACCCGCAGTCGGGCAAGTGCCTGGACGTGTCCGGCAACAACTCGGCCGACGGCACGGCGGTGCACCTGTGGACCTGCACCGGCGCGGCGAACCAGCGCTGGACCCTGCCGTGAGGATGAAGGAGAACCAGATGAAACTCGTGCGTACCGCGCTGGGGGCGGTGACCGCCGTCCTCGCCACCATCGCCTGCACCGTCCCCGCGGGCCCGGCAGCCGCCGCCGACGCCCCCTACGACGTGCTCGTCTTCTCCAAGACCGCCGGCTTCCGCCACGACTCCATCGCGGTCGGCACGCAGGCGGTACGGGAGCTGGGCGCGGCCAACAACTTCACCGTCACCGCGACCGAGGACGCCGCCCAGTTCACCACCGTCAACCTGGCCCGCTTCGAGGCGGTGATCTTCCTCAACACCACAGGGGACGTCCTCAACGCCAGCCAGCAGTCGGCGTTCGAGGCGTACATCGGCGCCGGCGGCGGGTACGTCGGCGTGCACTCCGCCGCCGACACCGAGTACGACTGGCCGTTCTACGGCAACCTCGTCGGCGCCTGGTTCGCCTCCCACCCGGCCATCCAGCCGGCCACCGTCAAGGTGGAGGACCGGGCCCACGCGGCCACCGCGCACCTGCCCCAGCGGTGGAACCGCACCGACGAGTGGTACGACTACCGCACCAACGCCCGCTCCACCGCCCACGTGCTGGCCAGCCTGGACGAGTCCACGTACTCCGGAGGCTCGATGGGCGGCGACCACCCGCACGCCTGGTGCAAGACGTACAGCGGCGGCCGGTCCTTCTACACCGGCGGCGGCCACACCCAGGCGTCCTACGCCGACGCGGCGTTCCGGGCGCACCTGCTCGGCGGCATCCGCTACGCCGCCGGGCGCGCGAAGGCCGACTGCCGGCCGGAGACCGGCTACACCGCGCTGTACAACGGCAGCACCACCGGCTGGTCGCAGGCCGGGCCGGGCAGCTTCACCAACACCGACGCCACGCTCACCTCGGTCGGCGGCATGGGTCTCTACTGGTACAGCGCGAAGCAGTTCACCAACTACTCGCTGAAGCTGGACTGGCGGCTGGCCGGTGACGACAACTCGGGCGTGTTCGTCGGCTTCCCGCCGTCGAGCGACCCGAACTCGGCTGTGAACAACGGCTACGAGATCCAGATCGACCCCACCGACGCGGCCGACCGGACCACCGGCGCGATCTACGGCTTCAAGTCCGCCGACCTGGCGGCCCGGGACGCGGCGCTCAACCCGGCGGGGGAGTGGAACACCTACGAGATCCTGGTCGAGTCCGAGCGGCTCCAGGTCTTCCTCAACGGCGTACGCATCAACGACTTCACCAACACCGACCCGGTCCGGTCGCTCGCCGGGCACGTCGGCATCCAGAACCACGGCACCGGCGACGACGTGTCGTTCCGCAACATCCGGATCAAGGAACTCGGCGGCACGCCGCCGCCGACCGGCAACACCACCGTCCAGGCCGAGGCGTTCGGTTCGGCGAGCGGCGTCAGCGCGTACCCCAAGGCCGGCGCCAACGGCGGCCAGACCCTGGGGTACGTGGACCCGGGCGACTGGGCCGCGTACCCGGGGCTGGACCTCACCGGTGTGACGTCGCTGCGCGCCCGGGTGGTCTCCGGCGGCCCGGGCGGCACGCTCCAGGTGCGGACCGGCTCGCCGACCGGCCCGCTGCTCGGCCAGGTGGCGGTGCCGAACACCGGTAGCTGGACCACGTTCGCCGACGTGAGCACCGCGCTCACAGGTGTGCCGTCCGGTACGCAGACGGTCCACCTGACGTTCACCGGCAGCGGCTCCGGGCTGTTCGACGTCGACGACTTCACGCTGGTCCGCTCGACCGGGACCGGCGGCGCCGGCCCGGTCAAGGGCCTGGCCGGCAAGTGCCTGGACGTGCGGAGCGGGTCGTCGGCCGACGGCACCCAGATCCAGCTCTACACCTGCAACGGCTCGGCGGCGCAGTCGTGGACGGTGACGCCGAACGGGCCGGTGAAGGCGCTCGGCAAGTGCCTGGACGTGTCCGGCGGCGGCAGCGCGGACGGTACGAAGATCCAGCTCTACACGTGCAACGGCACCGGGGCGCAGAACTGGTCCGCGCAGGCCGACGGGACGGTGCGTAACCCGCAGTCGGGCAAGTGCCTGGACGTGTCCGGCAACAACTCGGCCGACGGCACGGCGGTGCACCTGTGGACCTGCACGGGCGCGGCGAACCAGCGCTGGACCCTGCCCTGACGGAGGCCATAGAGTGGAGGCGGCGACCGCGAGGTGGCCGGTGACCCGGCGGGAGGCGCAACCCGTCCGGGAGCAGACGCTCCGGCGTCCACCGGTTCCCACGCGCCGCCGCCTCCGGTCGTCCTCGCCCCGGTCCGCGACGGAATCCCCCATCACCACAGGGGAGAAGGACAATGGCGCGACCCATCACGCTCTTCACCGGCCAGTGGGCCGATCTGCCGTTCGACGAGGTCTGCCGGCTCGCCGCCGAGTGGGGCTACGACGGGCTGGAGATCGCCTGCTGGGGCGACCACTTCGAGGTGGACAAGGCGCTCGCCGACGACTCGTACGTGGAACGCAAGCGGGCCACCCTCGCCAAGCACAACCTCCAGGTGTTCGCCGTCTCCAACCACCTGGTCGGCCAGGCCGTCTGCGACCACCCGATCGACGAGCGGCACCAGGACATCCTGCCGTCCCGGATCTGGGGTGACGGCGAGCCGGAGGGCGTGCGGCAGCGGGCCGCCGAGGAGATCAAGGACACCGCGCGGGCGGCCGCGAAGCTCGGCGTACGCACAGTCGTCGGCTTCACCGGCTCGTCGATCTGGCACACGGTGGCGATGTTCCCGCCGGTGCCGCCGGCCATGATCGAGCGCGGCTACCAGGACTTCGCCGACAGGTGGAACCCGATCCTCGACGTGTTCGACGAGGTGGGGGTGCGGTTCGCGCACGAGGTGCACCCCAGCGAGATCGCCTACGACTACTGGACCACGAAGCGCACGCTGGAGGCGATCGGGCACCGGGAGGCGTTCGGGCTCAACTGGGATCCGTCGCACTTCGTCTGGCAGGAGCTGGACCCGGTGAACTTCATCTTCGACTTCGCCGACCGGATCTACCACGTGGACTGCAAGGACGCGAAGGTCCGTACCGGCGACGGGCGGCGCGGCCGGCTCTCCTCCCACCTGCCCTGGGCCGACCTGCGGCGCGGCTGGGACTTCGTCTCCACCGGCCACGGCGACGTGCCGTGGGAGGACTGCTTCCGGGCGCTGAACGCGATCGGCTACGACGGCCCGATCTCGATCGAGTGGGAGGACGCCGGCATGGACCGCCTGGTCGGCGCGCCGGAGGCACTCCAGTTCGTCCGCCGCCTGGCCTTCGACGCCCCGAGCGCCGCCTTCGACGCCGCCTTCAGCACCCGCACCTGACCCCCACCCCACCCCGTCCCCGCCCCTCACCCCGCGATCTTGCAGTTTCTGTCCTCCCAAAACGGGTGTAACCGGCATATCGCGGGCCGCAACCGCAAGATCGCCGGGGTGGGGCGGGGTGGGTTAGCGGGCGGCGTAGGACTGGTCGCTTACCAGGTGGGCGGCGCCTATCAGGGCGGCGGTGTCGCCGAGGTCGGACAGGACGATCGGCATGCTGCCGGTGGCCAGCGGCGTGGAGCGCCGGTAGACCACGCCCCGGATCTCCGCGAGCAGCACCGGCCCGCACGGCGCTCACCGCCTCGCGCACCAGTGCGACATCCCCGCAGTACGCCTCGACGCACCCGTTGTTGCCGCAGCCGCAGAGCGGCCCGTCCTCGGTGAGCTGGAAGTGGCCGATGTCGCCGGCCCCGCTGGCCGCGCCCCGGTAGAGCGCGCCGGCGAGCACCAGCCCGCAGCCGATCGACTCGCCCAGCTTGACGTAGAGGAAGTCGTCGAACGGGCGGCCGGTGCCCGCGTGCCGTTCGCCGAGGGCCATCGCGTTGGCGTCGTTGTCCACCTGCACCGGGCAGCCCAGCTCGGCGGCGAGCGTGTCGCGTACCGGGAAGCGGTGCCAGCCGGGCAGGGCCGGCGCCGAGACCGGCGAGCCGTCGCGGACCTCGACCGGCGCGGGCAGCGCCACGCCGACGCCGGTGAGCGAGGACGGTCCCGCCTCGACGCGCAGCTTGCCGAGCAGTTCGCCGATGCGCCCGACCACCACGTCCGGGCCGAGCCGGACGTCCACCGGCTCGTCGTGCCGGGCGAGCGGGTTCAGTTCGCCGTCGGTGAGCGCCACCCGCAGGAGGCCGTCGCCGACGAGCACCGCGCCGAACCGGACCTGCGTGCCGACCCGCAGCAGCGACGACCGGCGGCCGCCCCGCGACGCGGCCGGCCCGGCGCTCTCCACCAGGCCGAGCGTGGTCAGCCGGTCCACCTCGGCGGCGAACCGGGCCCGGGGCAGGCCGAGGAGGTCGGCCAGCTCGACCCGGGAGCGTGGGCCGTCGTCGCGCAGCAGGCGCAGCAGCCGCGCCTGATCCGCCGTCTCCGGTCCGACCATCGGCATGTGGTCACCTCCCCCACGGAGAATGTGCCACATCCGTGCCCGCGCACACGGGAGCGGGCCGGTCACCCGGAGGTGACCGGCCCGCTGCCCGCTGGTGTCAGAGCGTGTTGCCGGTGCTGGACGGCTTGGTGCTGGTGCCGGTGGTGGTCGAGCCGGACGCGCTCGTCGAGCCCGTCCCGTTGGCGCTGCGGCTGCCGACCGCGGCCGGCGTGCCGGCGAACGGCTTGTCGGCGTCGGTCATGCCCGGCTTGCCGCCGTTGGTGGCGAGCTTCTCACCGAGCTTGGTCTGCCCCAGCTTGTCCTTGCCCTCCGAGTAGAGCCGGGTCGCCTGGGCCTGCGCGACCCCGGCCGCCTCCTGGACGGTCGGGTGGTCGAGCACCTTGCGCCCGCGGACCACCAGCTCCTCGTACTTCTCCCGGCCGGCACGGGCGCCCAGGACGAATCCCGCAGCCAGCCCGCCAAGAAACATGATCTTTCCGCGCATGGCGGCTCCTTCCGTACCTGACGCTCTCGCCGGTTTCCCGCCAGCTCGGCGGAACGACCGTCTCGCGCCTGCTTTCTCTGTCGACGGCTAACTACCCATCCTGCTCTCCGCTCATGCCTCCCTGTGCCGAGATGACGATTTGTCCGTAATCCTGGCGCGTCAGCCGGTCAGGTCCTCCTCCGGTAACCCCCTGGCGCACCACCCCCCGATGTCCTGTACTCTTGTCCCCGTCGCACGGAGCGGAGAGATCCGAACCGAGCGGTTCTCGGTCCCCTGTAGCTCAATTGGCAGAGCAGCCGGCTGTTAACCGGCAGGTTATTGGTTCGAGTCCAATCGGGGGAGCTTCGCTCCACGTCACGCCCGTCGGCATCACCGACGGGCGTTCGTCGTTCCGGTGGCCGCTGCGAATGCCCGGCTGCCCGGTTTCCGCCCCCGAGTCCTCGTTCGCCCGGCAGGATGGTCGGCGTCGACTTAGACTTCCGCTGCGTCGATTGATGCGTCGATTCGAGGACGGTGGAGATGGCCGCAGGACGCAGCCGCTGGACCGCGACGCTGATCGCGCTGGCTGCTGGTGCCCGCGCTCGCGTACGACATCGGGCCGAAGGTCTGGTGGCCGGGCCGGTTGTCGCGGTCGCACCGCGAGGGCGACCGGGCCGGGGCGGGGTGGACCGTGCCTGACACGGACGTGGTGATCGTCGGCGGCGGCCTGGCCGGTCTCGCCGCGGCCCGGCGGCTGCACCGTGCCGGCGTGCCGTGGCGGCTGCTGGAGGCGGGCGACCGGCTCGGCGGGCGGGTCGCCACCGACCGCGTCGACGGGTTCCTGCTGGACCGGGGGTTCCAGGTGCTCAACACCGCCTACCCGCGGCTCACCGGCCTGGTCGACGTCGGCACTCTCACGATGGGCTGGTTCACCTCCGGCGTGCTGGTGCGCCGCGGCGACCGGCTGGAACGCCTGGTCAACCCGCTGCGCGAACCCACCGGCGCACCAGGCACGCTCACCGCGGGCATCGGATCGCTGACCGACCGGTTGCGGTTCGCCACGCTCGCCGCCGGCTGTGCCACTGTGCCGGTCGGGCGGCTGCTCGACACGCCCGAGACCAGCGCCGAGAAGGCGTTGCGCCGGGCCGGGCTCTCCGACGCGATCATCGAGGAACTGCTCCGGCCGTTCCTGTCCGGCGTGCTGCTCGACCGCGAGCTGGCCACCTCCAGCCACGTCCTCGCGGTCGTCATGCGCTCCTTCGCCCGCGGCCGGATCGGTCTGCCCGCGGACGGCATGCGGGCGCTGCCCCGGGCGCTCGCCGCGCCGCTGCCCGCCGAGCTGATCGAGCTGAACACCCCGGTCACCGAGGTCGCGCCCGGCCGGGTCCGCACCCCGGCCGGCGAGATCACCTGCCGCGCCGTCGTGGTCGCTGTGGATCCGCCCGCGGCGGCCACGCTGCTGCCAGGGCTGCCGAGGGTACGCATGCATGCCTACACCACCTACTACCACAGCACCGGCACGGCGCCGCTGGACGAGCCGATCCTGCTGCTCGACGGCGACCGGCGCGAAATGATCGCCAACACGGTGGTGGTGAGCCGGGCCGCGCCCACGTACGCGCCGGACGGCCGGCACCTGGTCGCCACCTCGGTGGTCGGCCCGCAGGCCCCGCCGGAACCGGTGATCCGGCGCGAACTGGACCGCCTCTACGGCCGCTCCACCGCCGACTGGACCCACCTCACCACGGTCGCCGTGCCGGACGCGCTCCCGGCGGCACCGCCACCACAGGGCCGGCTGCGCAAGCCGGTCGCGCTCGGCGACGGCCTGTACGTGGCCGGCGACCACCGGGACAGCCCGTCCATCCAGGGGGCGCTCGCCAGCGGATGGCGTACGGTCGGCGCGGTCCTCGCGCAGTTGCGGCGCGGGTGAGCGGTCGGCGGGTAGCGCGTTGTTATCCTCGCGTTGCCCATCGTGCTGTCGCGGCCGTGTTTCCGCCCGGTAGGTGGTGGTCCACGCAGCGATCGGCGGGTTACGATCCGGCGCGGTCAGGGGGCGGTAGCTCAGCCGGTTAGAGCAGGGGACTCATAATCCCTCGGTCGCGGGTTCGAACCCCGCCCGCCCCACCACTTTTACCAGGGCAGACGTAGATCGCCATAGCCTTCCGTCTATCGTCCGAAGATCCTTTCCGCTGAAGTTCCGGTCTCGTGCTTCCCGAACCGTCCGGAAAAGTTGATCATGATCTCTTCCGAAATATGCAATTCGTCCGCGAGGATCCTTTTCAGGAGTTGATCAACTTCGGGAGGGACCGACGATGGCGAACGGGCATCCGGCCTGGTGCGAGACCGATGAGAACGGCGTCCACCGCTCGCGGCTCTGGCGCACTTCTCGACCGGGAGACCGGGCGGTGGAGGTTCACGCGTTCTTGTGGGCGTCCGGCCCGCTCCTCGGCATGGGGCTCGACTTCACAACCGGCACCGAGCGGGACACGTACCACCTCGACCTCGGGCAGGCGCGCGTACTCTGCCACGTTCTGATGCGGTTGCTCGACCTCGCCCGCCGGGTGGGTTAGGTCCATACTGGTCGGCATGTCTCGTGACGCTGAGGATGACGACCACACGACCTTCATCCAGCTTGGAGGCCTGTACAACGAAAGCGGCGAGGAGCCGGTGTTGTCGCGGGCTGCCTTTCAGCTCCACGGCTTTGGGGTTGTCAACAGCGTCCGCGACGGTCACCCCGGATTCATCTCCGGCGACTACCTCAACGCCATATCTGCCGAGACCTCCGTCACCGCGACGGAGCTGTGCATGGCCGGAATGTGGCGTCGCGTAAAGGGCGGCTATGAGGTCCTGGACCGCACGATGTTGGACGTGGCGGTAAAGGCGGACCGCCAGCAGACGGAGATGGCCGAGAAGTGCCGGGAGACCGGCGGGCACGAGCCGGATCCGGAGGAGCCGAGCATCTGCCACAAGTGCCTCGCCCGGCTCCCCTGATCGTCGTCGCGGCGAGGGTGCCCTAGCGTGGAGCCTCCTGTGCCGGGAGCGCTCCGTACGCTCTCGGGCTAACCGTCGCTAGACCTTGCGCGGCAGGATTCGCTCCTCGGCCGTCTTGCTGCCCAACGGTGACAGGGTCACGTCGCCCGTGGTCTCGTTGTACTCCACTAGCCGGGTTTGGTGTAGCTGCCTGAGTACCCGCCTGTAGTTGGGGAGCCGGCCTTGTTCGAGGTGTTTCGCCAGGGTCTTGTCGTTCAGCGGCGACGTGGACGAGTGCAGCAGTAGCAGCGTCGCGTCGGCGAGCTTCATGGTTGGATCCAGCACCCGCTTCACGTCGCCGACCTCCCAGATCAACGGCACGGTCCGCTCCACGAGCGCATCGACGATGCGCGTCGCGGTCTGGAGATCAGTGCCGTGAAAGATCCGCACGAACTCGGCCATCACCCACTGCGCAGCGTGCAGCACAAACTCGGAATCCATGTGGTTTGCGCTCACGTCGCCGCCAACGTGCCCGACACCTCGGTTGTTGCGGATGTCGTACAGGGCAACAAGAACACGCGGCACGGTCACCCGCGCAGACTTCGGGTAGCCGCTTGTCGACTCCAGCGCCTTGCAGGCTTGATCGAACTTGGCGGGCTTGCTGGCGGTCGGCGGATAGTTGCCACCGTTGAGGTAGCCCGCAACGACCGTGTAGGCGACCTCGGAGAAGCGTCCGCCGTCCAGCTCGGCGGCCTCCCACCTCCGCTCCCGATAGTTGGTGACGATCTTCTGAAACTCGGCGAGGAGCTCATCTCGAAGGGTGACGGGTAGGTGAGCGAGAGCAGTCGTGGCGTCCAGCTTCACCGCTTGCTCTTCTTCGCGGCCGGCTCCTTCACGATGGGCATGTCGTGCTCGACAGCAACCCGGCCGCCGTGGGTCGTCCTGATCGCCTTCATGTCTCCTGTGTCGAGCCATCGCGTCCGGCTGGCGGTGGACTGAAGCGAGTTCTCAGGGTTGCTAGCCTCGCGCCACCTCACGGCCTTGTAAGCGGCAAGAACATGCCCAGTCCCGATAGCCTCCGCCTCGGCGATCTGTTCGAGCCAGTACACGGCCACCAGGTTCTTCTCGTCGAAGTTGGTCGGCTTCTTCTCTTGGACGAAGTCCGGAAACGCCTGCTTGTTCGGCGGCCAGAAGTTGAAGTCTCGTACCGGCGTCACTGGCTTGGCCTTGGCTTTCGCCTTGCGCGGGGACGCTTTCGTGGCGCTGCTCGCGGTGATGGTCTTTCGCGCCCGGCCGTTCGACGTTGGCTCCACGTCGTCATCGACCGAGTCGGGCTCGCTGCTCTCAAGCTCCACATCTGGTGCAGGCGATGGCTTGGGGACCGCTGCCGGCCGCGACGGTGCCCCCTTGTACGCGGCCATCATGTCGTCATACGCGGCTTGTCGTACCTCTGGCGGGAACGCCTGCACGGCCTCGGCAATCTTCGCGGTGACTGCCAGCAGCCGGTCCAAGTCCTCCTCGGGCACCGAACCCCCTCGATCTAGGCGACATTCCGTCACCAGACCCCCCTAGTGACGTGAGAGACAAGGTACGCCGACAGACAGCCGTGCGGAAACCGACCAATTCGGACTTTGCCAAGAATCTCACTCTGTGAATTAGTCCAAAACAGACAATTAGTCGAAGAAGTGTGGCCGCGATCACTTGCGCTATCTGGAAAATTATGAACGCGCATGCGCAGCTGCGCCCCGTGTCGCTCGATGCAGGCGGCGTGAGCGGGTGCTATATGCCGGGCTCTGATTCGCCCACATCTACCCGGCTCAGGCGGGGCGGAGCTGGCGGACGTTGGCCGGGGCGGCGAGTTGCCCGCTGAGCCAGGCGTCCGCACGCTGCGCATCCTCCTCGGCCCGGGTGTGTAGCTGGTGGATGTAGGTCCGGCGGGTGAAGTTGATGTCGGCGTGGCCGAGCCGCGCGCTCACGGTCTCCAGCGACACCCCCGCCTCGATCCACCAGCTACCGGCCGTGTGCCGGAGGTCGTGGAACCGCACCCGCGGCAACCCCAGCTTTATGGCGGCCGGCTTGAACACCCGCTTGTAGAACGTCCCAGGGTCAAACCGCCGGTCTGGATCCGGCCGGGCGTTGTTGTCCCGCCCGTAGAACAGGGGAGCGGTGGGGATGTCGCCTCGCGGGTGCTCCTCCAAGTACGGCTTGAGCCGGTCGGCCAGCGCCGCGCCGTAGTCCACCCGCCGGTCCCGACTGCGGCGACTCTTCGTGCCGCGGACGGTCAGGAAGCGGTGGAGTGTGTTGAGGTCCGCCAGGTCTACCCGCGCCAGCTCTCCGGCTCGGACGTCGGTCAACGCCACGAACCAGACCACCAAGTCTCCGGCGTCGCGATGGGCGCCGCACTCGGTAGCGATGGCCTGGACCTGCGCCGGGGTGAGCGCGATGCCTCAAACTCCTCCTGGCCGAGCGTGGCCGGCTCCGGGTTGGCGACCTTCCGCGCCGGGTTGCGGATGATGTACCGCTCGATCCCGCCGGCTGCGTGAGGCTGGCCAGTCGCCGTCGTGTACAGCGACTCCACGAACCGCCCGACGTCAGCGGCGGTGATGCTGGCGATGCGCCGGGAGCCGAACATGGGGATGGCGTGGTTCTCCAACTGCGCGCGGTACTTGGCCCGGACGGCCTACCGGGATCCCGGCGGAGACGGCGTCACTCCCACGGCGAGGGATGCCGGTTCACGTAGTCGCGGGCGCGCGTGCCGGTCTGAACCGGATTGACACGCGGGGCGGTCCGCAGGGGAGAGTCGGGCATGCGCTTTCCGTTGTCGACGCCGCCCGCCGTTCCGGCGGGCACGCTCACCACCGGTCCGCAGCCCAAGCTGTTCGCGGCCGACGGCCTGGTCCTGCGCCCCTGGGCGGACGAGGACGCACCGGCTGTGCTGTCCGCGTACCGGGATCCGGAGATCCGCCGCTGGCACATCCGGCGGCCCGCGTCGCAGGAGCAGGTCCTGGAGTGGTTCGCGCACTTCCGCCGGGCGTGGCGGCAGGCGACGGGCGCGAGCTGGGCGGTGACCCGCGACGGCGGGGTGGTGGGCCGCATGGTGCTGGGCGGTGTGGACCTCGACGACGGAGTGGCCGGGTGCGCGTACCGGGTGGTTCCGGCTGGAGGGCACCAAGCGCAGCGCGGCCGTGCACGACGACGGACGGCACGACATGCACCTGCACGCCCGCGTCCGCGGGGACGACTGACGCGGGTCGTCGAAGACGTCCCAGCACCGGCCCAGGTCCGCGCCGATCGCCTGCGACCGGCTCAGCGCCGGCCAGCTCATGGTCGCGTCCGTCCTGGTCAGCCGCCCGGTTCGAGGTACGCGGCCAGGTGCGCCAGCGAGGACGCGATGCCCTCCTCGTGCACCGCCTGGTCGATGCCCGGCGGCACGCCGGTGGCGGTCACAGTCACAGCGGTGCCGTCGCCTGCCGCCGCGAGGTGCCAGGTCATGGTCATGGTGCCCGCGTACGCCGGGTCGTCGGCCTGGAACACCGCGGTCTGCACCACCCGGAGCGCCGGTACGAGTTCGGCGAACCCGACGTCGACCACGTCCGTCGCGTCCGACGTCTTGCCGGGGCTGCCGGCCGGGTCGAGGTAGGTGAGCACCATCCGGAACCCGCCGCCCGGCCGGGGATCCCAGTGCTCGATCCGCCCGCGCATCCCGTCCGGCGGCAACCACGCCTCCAGGGCGGCCCGGTCGACGAGCGCGTCGTACACAGTTGTCGGTGGCGCGGCGATCGTCCGCCCGGCCCGATCGATCCTGCTCACCCCCCAACCCTAGGCCCCCGCGCCCTCCCCGCCCGCGGATGTGCTCGTCGATCTCGGAGTTGTGGCAGGTGACGGGCGCGGCCGAGGAGGGCGGTTCAGGCGCCACAACTCCGAGATCGGCGGGGAGCGGGAACGGGCCGCGCCCGGTACGCTGCCGCGAATGCCGGTACGACAGCACCCCGACGACTCGCTGCTGCTCGGCGACGACGACACCCCGCTGGCCCGGATGCGGCTGCGGGACGACGACGGCACGCGGGTCGCGGCCGACGTCCGGCCGCTGCCCGAGGCACCGCTCACCCGGCTCGTCGCGCAGGTGCGGTGCGACCTGGCCGGGTACCGGCTGGAGACGCCGGACGAGGCGCTGGCGGCGGCACTGGTGGCCGACGGGCTGCGCCTGGACCGGGCCGCCACCGACATGCGGCACGATCTGACCGACGTACCCGAACCGGTGGCGCTGCCGGACGGCTGGTCGCTCGGCGCCCCCGGCTGGGACGACGACCTCGCCGCAGGGCTGGACGCGGCCTACGGCCCGGATCACCCGGATGGCCGCTGGCAGCCGAGCGACACCGACGAGGTACGGGCGATGTTCGGCACCGGCGAGCCGGTGCCGCCCCTGGTGCCCGCCTCGGCCCGGCTGATCGACCCGGACGGCCGCAGCGCCGGGCACATGCTGTGCGCCGGGCCGGTGCCGTGGACCGACGACGACTGCGTCTGGATCCTCAACCTGGGTGTGGCGCCCCGCGCGCAGCGTCGCGGGTTCGGCCGGGCGCTGCTCGTGCACGCGTTGCGCGGCGCGCGTGAGGTCGGGCTGCCGTCGGTCGGCCTGTCGGTGGTCGACGGCAACCCGGCCCGCAGGATGTACGACGCCGCCGGCTTCCGCGTCCTCACCCGGGTGCTCACGGTCCGGATCCCCGAGGCGTAGGCCGCCCCGACCGGCGGCGCGGCACCGGTCGCGGTCGCCGCGCCGTTCCGCTGCGGTCCCTTCCCCGCCGGTACGAGCCGCGGCAGCGGGCGGGGCACACTCGTCACCCCCGCGATCTTGCCACCATCGGGTCGGCGGGGGATGAGAGAGTGGCACGGTGCGGGTGGGGATCCTCGGGCCGCTTGAGGTCCGCGACGGCGATCGGCCGGTCGACGTCGCCGGGGCGCGGCTGCGGGCGCTGCTGATCCGCCTCGCCCTGGACCCGGGCCGGCCGGTGAGCGTGCCCGCCCTGGCCGAGGCGCTCTGGGGTGACGAGCCGCCGACCGACACCGCCAACGCCGTGCAGACGCTCGTGTCCCGGCTGCGCCGGGCGGTGCCCGGGCTCGCGGTACGCAGCAGTCCGGCGGGCTACCGGCTCGACCTCGACCCGGACGACGTGGACGCCGGGCGGTTCGAGCGGCTGACCCGGCAGGGGCGGGCGGCGTTGCGCGACGGGGACGCGGCGACGGCGCGGACGACGTTGCGCGACGCGCTCGGGCTGTGGCGAGGGGCGGCGCTGGCCGAGGTCGCCGACGCGCCGTACGCGGCGGCGGCCGTGGCGCGGCTGGCGGAACTGCGGCTCACCGCGCAGGAGGACCGGATCGAGGCGGAGCTGCGGACCGGGCGGCCGGAGCTGCTGGTCGCCGAGTTGGACGAGCTGACGGCCGCGCATCCGCTGCGGGAGCGGCTGGCCGAACTGCACCTGCGCACGCTCGCCGCCGCCGGGCGGCCCGCCGAGGCGCTGGCGGCGTACGAGCGGATCCGGCAGCGGCTCGCCGACGAGCTGGGCGTGGATCCGTCGCCGCAGTTGCGGGCCGCGCACCTGGAGCTGCTGCGCGGCGAGGCGGCCCCGCCGCCGCCGACGGCCGGGACGCGGGGCAACCTGCGGTCGGCGCTCACCACGTTCGTCGGGCGCGACGGGGACCTGCGGCGGCTCACCGAACTGCTCGCCGGCAACCGGCTGGTCACCCTGCTCGGGCCGGGCGGAGCCGGCAAGACGCGGCTGGCGAGCGTGGCGGCTGCCCGGCTCGCCGACGGCGTACCCGGCGGGGCCTGGCTGGTCGAGCTGGCGCCGATCACCGACCCGGCGGACGTGCCACGGGCCGTGCTCGACACGCTGGGCCGCCGGGACCGGACGCTGGAACCGGTACGCCCACCGGCCCGCGACACGCTCGGCCGCCTGCTGGAGACGATCGCCACCGACGAGACGCTGATCGTGCTGGACAACTGCGAACACGTCGTCGAGGCCGCCGCCCGGCTCGCCGAGGAGCTGCTCGGCCGCTGTCCGGGACTGCGCGTGCTGGCCACCTCGCGGGAGCCGCTGGGCATCGTCGGCGAGGCGCTGGACCCCGTACCGCCGTTGCGCCTGCCACCCGCGGACGCGACGCCGGGCGACGCGCTCGCGTACCCGTCGGTGCAGTTGCTGCGCGACCGGGCCGCCGCCGTGCGGGCCGGGTTCGCGGTGACCGGCGACAACGTGGCGGCCGTGGTGGAGATCTGCCGGCGGCTCGACGGCCTGCCGCTGGCCATCGAACTGGCCGCGGCGCGCCTGCGGACGCTGTCGCCGCAGCAGGTCGCGGCCGGTCTGGACGACCGGTTCCGGCTGCTGACCGGCGGCAGCCGCACCGCGCTGCCCCGGCACCGCACGCTGCGGGCGGTGGTGGACTGGAGCTGGGGGCTGCTCACCGACGACGAGCGCCGGCTCGCCGAACGGCTCGCGGTCTTCCCGGCGTCGGTCACCGCCGACTCGGCGGCCGGCGTCGCCGGCCCGGCCGCCGCCGCGCTGCTCGACGCGCTCGTGGACAAGTCGCTGCTCCAGGTGGTCGGCGACGGGCGGTTCCGGATGCTGGAGACCATCCGGGAGTACGGGCTGGAACGGCTCGCCGCCGCCGGGGCGACGGCCGGGGCGCGCGCCGCGCACGCGGCGTACTTCCGGGAGCTGGTCCGGACCGCGGAGCCGCACCTGCGGACGGCCGGTCAACTGCCGTGGCTGCGGCTGCTGGAGGCGGAACGGGAGAACATCGTCGGCGCGCTGCACTACGCGTGCGACGCCGGTGACGCCGACACCGCGCTGCGGATCGGTGCGGGGCTCGTGTTGCCGCTGGTGATCTGGGGCGACGACGGCGGCATCGGCGGCGACGTGCTGGCCCGCGCGCTGGCGCTGCCGGGCCCCGCTCCGGCGGAGGAGCGGGCAGTGGTGCTCGCCGTCCGCATCGGCGCGGAGCTGGTACGCGGCGAGCACGGGCCGACGCCGGAGCAGATCGCCGAGCTGACCACGGCCCTGCGGGCGGCGGAGGGGACCAAGCACCCGATCGTGGGGCTGCTGGCACCGATGCTGTCGATCTTCGGTGGCGACACGGCGGCCGGGATCGCCGCGATCGACCGGGCGCGGGGGCACCCCGACCCGTGGACCGACGGCACGCTGCTGGCGATACGCGGCAAGTTCAAGGAGAACGACGGCGACGCCGAGGGCATGCTGCGCGACCTCACCGGCGCCGCCGCGGAGCTGCGCGCCGTCGGCGAGCGCATGAGCCTGTCGCACGTGCTCAGCGAGTACGCGGACGCGCTCACCAAGCGCGGCGACTTCGACGCGGCGACCGCGGCGCTGGAGGAGTCGGTGCGGCTGGCCCGGGAACTCAACCCCGCCTCCGAGCCGGGCTTCCAGCTCATCTGGCTCGCGGCCATCCGCGCCCGCTCCGGCGACGTGGCCGGCGCCAAGGCCGAACTGCGCCGGTTCGTGACCGACCGGGACGGCCGGGACGGCGCGTTCGGGCTGATGATGCTCGGCAGCATCGCCCGCTGCGACGGCTCGCTGGACGAAGCCGACGAGTGCCTCGCCGAGGCGATGCGCCGCCAGGCCGAGACGCCGCTTGTCGCCCCGCAGTTCCGCGGCCTGCTGCTGGCCGAGATGGGCCACCTGGCGCTGGCCCGCGGTGATCTGCCGGGCGCGCGCCGGTGCCTCGACGAGGCGACCACGCGGACCCTCGCCGCCCGGGACATGCCGGTGGTCGCGATCATCGCGGTCGGCTGGGTGGCGCTGGCCGCCGCGGAGGGCCGGTACGAGCGGGCCGCCGAACTGCTCGGCGTCTCCGACTCGCTGCGCGGCCGGCCGGACCGCTCCAACCCGGACGCACAGCGGCTCGCCGAGCGGCTGCGCGCCGAGCTGGGCGAGGACGGATACGCCGCCGCGTACGCCCGGGGTCACGGCCTGAGCCGGGCCGACGCCCTCGCGTTCGTGGGCGGCGACCCGGCTCGGTGATCGTCGTGCCGCCCGGTCAGGGTCGGCGCGGCCGGTCAGGCCCGGCGGCGGTAGGCGCGGACGGCGAGCGGCGCGAAGACCGCGATGATCGCCACGGTCCAGAGCAGCGACCGGGTCACCGGCCCGGCCACCGGGCCGCCGACCATCAGGCCCCGGGCCGCCTCCATCACGTCGGCGACCGGGTTGACCCCGACCCACCACTGCAACCAGCCGGGCAGCGTGTCCGTCGGCACCATCATGTTGGTGCCGAAGGTCAGCGGGAACAGCAGTAGGAACGCCGTGCCCTGCACCGCGCCCGGGCTGCGCATCAGCACCCCGAGCAGCACGCCGATCCAGCTCACCGCGAACGCGAACGCGATGGTCAGCAGGCACGCGGCGAGCGCGGACAGCGGATCGGTGCCGATCCGGAAGCCGAGGGCGTAGCCGAACCCCAGCAGGACCACGATGGAGACGACGAACCGGACCAGGTCGCCGACCACCGAGCCGACGAGCGGCGCGGACCGCGCGATCGGCAGGCTGCGGAACCTGTCGAAGACGCCCTTCTCGACGTCGGTGTTCAGGCTGACGCCTGTCGCGATGGACGCGAACAACACGGTCTGCACCATGATCGCGGGGAGCAGGAACTGGAGATAGTCGTGCTGCGAGCCGGAGATCGCGCCGCCGAGCAGGTAGACGAAGATCAGCACGAAGACGATCGGCTGGAGCGTGACGTCCAGCAGTTGCTCCGGAGTCCGGACCGTCTTGACCAGGCTGCGGCCGGCCAGCGCGAGACTGTGCCGGGCCAGCCCGAACGGACGGCCGGCGGCGTGGGCGGTGCCGGTCCGGGGCGGCGTCGCCGCCGCCGTACGAGTGGTCGTGGTCATGCCGCCACCTCCGTGGGCTCCTCGGCGCCGTGGCCGGTCAGCGTGAAGAACACCTCGTCGAGGCTGGGCAGCCGTAGCGCCAGCTCGACCACCCCGATGCCGGCGTCGTCGAGCCGGCGGACCACTGTGGTGAACGTGGCGTCGCTGTCCACCGGCACGGTGAGCAGACCCGGCCGGGGCAGCTCGGGATCCGCCCCGGTGCTGGCGCGCAGGATCTCGGCGACAGCGCCGATCCGGCCCGGATCGGTCGGCCGGACCACGATCGTCTGACTGCCGGCGATCCGCTTCAGCTCGCCGGGCGTACCGTGCGCGATGACCCGGCCGTGGTCGATCACCGAGATCTCGTCGGCGAGCGCGTCGGCCTCGTCCAGGTACTGCGTGGTCAGCAGCACCGTCGACCCGTCGTCGACGAGCGAGCGGACCACGCCCCACATCTCCTCCCGCTTGGCCGGGTCCAGGCCGGTCGTCGGCTCGTCCAGGTAGATCACCTCCGGCCGGCCGACCAGGCTCGCGGCCAGGTCCAGGCGGCGGCGCATGCCACCGGAGTACGTCTTGGCCGGGCGCCCGGCCGCGTCGGTCAGGCCGAACCAGGCGAGCAGTTCCGCCGCCCGCGCCCGCGCCTCGCGGCGGTTCAGGTCGAGCAGCCGGCCGATCAGCACCAGGTTCTGCGTACCGGTCAGGTCCTCGTCGACCGAGGCGTACTGGCCGGTCAGCCCGATCAGCCGGCGTACCCGGGCGGCGTCGGTGACCACGTCGTGGCCGCCGACAGTGGCGCGCCCCTCGTCCGGGCGCAACAGTGTGGCGAGGATCCGCACCGCTGTGGTCTTGCCGGCGCCGTTGGGCCCCAGCACCCCCAGCACGGTCCCCCGGCGTGCGGCGAGGTCGATCCCGGCCAGCGCGGTCGTCGTACCGAACCGCTTGACCAGGCCCTCCGCCTCGAATGCGTAACTCATGACGCCGACGATGACCGGGCCCGCTGGCACCGGGCGCACACGCGGCGCACACCGCCGTGTGCGCGGGGCGGAATCGAGTACGCGTGCTCATTCGCCCGCCCCGCCGACCGGGGGAGGATCGGAGGCGTGACGACGAGACGTACGCTGCTCGGCGGTCTGCTCCTGGCGCTGGCCACGGCCGGTGCCTGGGTGGCCTGGCTGAGCTGGGAGTCCGGCTGGACCGTGGACCCGCAGACCGGCGACATGAGCGGGCCGTACGCGGTCTGGCAGGTCGCCGCAGCGGTGCTGACCCTGGGCGCGCTGGCCGCGGTCGGCGGCTGGTGGCTGAACATCTGGCTGGTGGCAACAGTGATGACAGTGGCGTTCACCGTGCCGTGGGCGGTGCACGCCGCCTCGACCGACGACACCGGCCTGTGGGCGGTCGGGGCGGCGCTGGTGGCTATCGGCACGACCATCGGGACGACCCTGGTCGGCGGCGCCGCCGGGTGGCTGCGCCGCCGGACCGCGTGACTGCCGTCGTCAGCCGGCGCGGGGCCCACACCTTCTCCGGCGGGTGCCGAAGGTCGCGGTGCCCCGGCCCGGCGGGCTCCATATGCTCGGGGGATGGAACTGCGGATCTTCACCGAGCCCCAGCAGGGGGCCACGTACGACCAGCTCCTCGCCGTGGCCCGCCGCGCGGAGGAGACCGGCTTCGCCGCGTTCTTCCGCTCCGACCACTACCTGAAGATGGGCTCGGTGAGCGGCGACCCCGGCCCGACCGACGCGTGGACCACGCTCGCCGGGCTGGCCCGCGACACCACCCGGATCCGGCTCGGCACGCTGATGAGCGCCGCCACGTTCCGGCTGCCGGGCCCGCTGGCGATCACCGTGGCGCAGGTCGACCAGATGAGCGGCGGCCGGGTCGAGCTGGGCATCGGCACCGGCTGGTACGCCGAGGAGCACTCCGCGTACGGCATCCCGTTCCCGGCCCTGGGGGAGCGGTTCGACCGGCTGGAGGAGCAGCTCGCCGTCATCACCGGGCTCTGGTCCACCCCGGAGGGCGCCACGTTCGACTTCCCCGGCAGGTACTACCCGGTCAGCGACTCGCCCGCGCTGCCCAAGCCGGTGCAGCGCCCCCGCCCGCCGATCCTGCTCGGCGGCATGGGACCGAAGCGCACGCCCCGCCTGGCCGCCCGGTACGCCGACGAGTTCAACCTGCCGTTCGCCTCGGTCGAGGACACCGTGGCGCAGTTCCGGCGGGTGCGCGACGCGTGCGCCGAGATCGACCGCGACCCGTCCACGATGACCTGGTCCAACGCGCTCGTGCTCTGCTGCGGCCGCAACGAGGCCGAGGTGAAGCGCCGCGCCGAGGCGATCGGCCGTGAGCCCGACGAGCTGCGCGCGAACGGTGCCGCCGGCACGCCCGCCGAGGTGGTCGAGACGCTCGGCCGGTACGCCGAGGCGGGCAGCTCGCGCATCTACCTCCAGGTGCTGGACCTGAGCGACCTGGACCACCTGGAGCTGGTAGCCGCCGAGGTGATGCCCCAGGTCTGACCCCCGGCTATCCTATTTCGCGGAACGCCAATCTCATATGGCGGGAGGCGCCCAGTTGCGTCAGCGGCGGTGCGTCAGCGTGGGGTTGCGCGGCGGACGGTGTCGAGGCGGCCGTCGCGGTCGCTGTCCAGGTACGTCACGTCGGGCACACCGTCGCCGTCCAGGTCGACCTGCACCACGTCGGCCACGCCGTCGCCGTCCAGGTCGGTCACCACCTCGACGGAACCGTCCAGATGCCGGGTCACGATCGACCGGCCCGAAGCCTGGCGCGGCGGCGGCCCCGGGTGGGGCACCGGGTCCGGCTCGGGCTCCGGCGTGGGCCCCGGCACCGGCGCGGTCGCGGCGGGCCACACCTCCGCAGCGGCAGGCGGCATCTCCGCAGCCTCGGGGTCTACGCCGGTCGGGTCGATCTCCTCCTCCGACGGGTACACGTCGCCGCGGAGGCTCGGGTCGCGGTAGCTGCTCATCCCGCCTGGATTCCCGCTGGGCGGCCGGGGCAACCCTGCCGCCGCATGATGGCGGATGATGCAGCGCATGGCGGACACCAACTGGGCCGGAAACGTCGGCTGGTCGGCGCGTACCCGATCGCGGCCGACCTCGACCGACGAGCTGCGCCGGCTGGTCGCGGAGGCCGACCTGGTCCGGGCCGTCGGTACCGGGCACTCGTTCAACCGGCTCGGCGACACCACCGGCACGCAGGTCGCGCTGGACGGCCTGCCGCCCGCAATCGCGCTCGACCCCGACCGCGGCGCCGTCACCGTCGCGGCCGGCCTGCGCTACGGCGACCTGGCCACCGCGCTCCAGGCTCAGGGGTACGCGCTGGCGAACCTCGCCTCGCTCCCGCACATCTCGGTGGCCGGCTCGGTCGCCACCGCCACCCACGGATCCGGCGCGCGGAACCGCAACCTGGCAGCCGCCGTCGCCGCGCTGGAACTGGTCACCGCCGACGGCGACCTGATCACCGTCGACCGCGGTGACCCGCGATTCGCCGGGCTGGTGGTCAACCTGGGCGCGCTGGGCGTTGTCACCCGGCTCACGCTCGACGTGGTGCCCACGTACGCGGTGCGTCAGCATGTGCGTCTCGGCCTGCCCCGCGCGGTGCTGGACGAGGCGCTCGACGCCGCGTACAGCGTCAGCGTCTTCACGTCGTGGCGCTCGGAGCGTTTCGACCAGGTGTGGGTGAAGCAGCTCGCCGACCAGGCGCCGCCGCCCGCCGACTGGCTGGACACGGTGGCCGCCGACTCTGCCCGGCACCCGGTGCCGGGCATGTCGCCGGAGCACTGCACGGCGCAGTTCGGCGAGCCCGGGCCGTGGCACGAGCGGCTGCCGCACTTCCGGCTCGGCTTCACCCCGAGCAGCGGCGACGAGTTGCAGTCCGAGTGGCACGTGGCCCGGGCCGACGCGGCGGCCGCGCTCGCCGCGCTCGATCCGGTCGCCGACCGGATCGCCGCCGTGCTCCAGATCTGCGAGCTGCGTACGGTGGCCGCCGACGATCTGTGGCTGAGCCCGAACTTCCGGCGCGACTCGCTGGCGCTGCACTTCACCTGGATCGGTGACCCGGTGGCTGTGGCGCCGGTGCTGGCCGAGGTGGAGGCGCGGCTCGCCCCGTTCGCGCCGCGCCCGCACTGGGGCAAGCTGTTCGAGCGCGATCCCGCCGCCGTGTACCCCCGGCACGAGGACTTCCGCGCCCTGCTGCGCGAGTTCGACCCGAAGGGGAAGTTCCGCACCGCCGAGCTGGACCGCTACTTCCCCCGGGACTGACGGGGCTGACCGGGCATGCGCTCCCGGCCCTCGCTTCGCTCGGTGCGGTCGCTCATGCGGGGCCGACCGGGCATGCGCTCCCGGCCCTCGCTTCGCTCGGTGCGGTCGCTCATGCGGGGCTGACCGGGCATGCGCTCCCGGCCCTCGCTTCGCTCGGTGCGGTCGCTCATGCGGGTCACCGCCCCGCCGGCACCTGCTGGCGCAGGCTGCCGCGTTGCACCGCGCGGCTGATGTCGCTGGGCGAGACGATGCCGACAAGCTGGTCGTCGACCACCACGAGCGCCCGGCCGTCGGTGCATTCGTTCAGCCGGGGGAGCAGGTCGGTGAGCTGCTCGTCCGGGCGGGCGAGCACCAGTTCGTCGGCCCGGCAGGACACCTCGGCCAGCGTGGTCGAGGCGCGGCGGTCCGCCGCGATGCCGCGTACCCGATCGAGCGTGACCAGACCGACCGGCCTGCCGTCGACTGTGAGCGGCAGCGCCGAGTGCCGGTACGCGAACAGGTAGTGGTCGACGAAGTCGGCCACTGTGAGGTCGCCGGACGCGGTCTGCGGCTGCGGGGTCATCACGTCGCCGACCCGGATGCCGCGCAGCGCGTCGCCCATTCGGGCGGCGCGTTCCTCCTGGCCGGCGGCCCCGAGCAGGAACCAGCCGATCAGCGCCAGCCAGAGCCCGCCGAACCCGGCGCCGGTGAAGAACCGCCACAGCCCGAGCCCGATCAGCACGACGCCGAGCACCCAGCCCGCACGGGCCGCCACCACAGACGCCTTGGTCCGGTCGCCGGTGAACTTCCAGACCGCCGCGCGCAGCAGCCGCCCGCCGTCCAGCGGGGCGGCGGGGAGCACGTTGAAGATCGCCAGCAGCACGTTGATGCCCGCCAGCCAGGCCAGCGCGCCGAGCAGCAGCCCGTGCCCGCCCGCCGCGGCGACCGCCACCGCGATCGCCGCGAAGACCATGCCGATGATCAGGCTGACCAGCGGCCCGACCCCGGCGATCCGCAGCTCGGCGCCCGGGTCCTTCGCCTCGCCCTTCAGCTCGGCGACGCCGCCGAACAGCCACAGCGTGATGCCCTCGACCTCGATGCCGTTGCGCTTGGCGACCACCGCGTGCGCCACCTCGTGGGCGAGCAGGCCGAGGAAGAAGACCACAGCGGCGGCCAGGCCGGCCGCGACGTAGGCGACGGGCGAGTGACCGGGGTACGAGGCGGGGAACAGGCTCGCCGACAGCGCCCACGCGATCAGCACGAAGATGACCAGGACACTCCAGTTGACGCCGACCGGTACGCCGGCGATTCGACCCAGACGGAAACTCGCCCTCATGTTCCCGTCATACCCGGCGGACCCACCCGCACACCAGGGCCGGGTGGCATCTCACAGGGCACCAGGGCAGAGCCATCAGGGCGTCAGCGGCGGAACGACCGCTGTTTGACGCTCGCGATGAAGGTCGACCAGGCTGCCTGGTCGAAGGCGAGGGCCGGACCGGCGGGGTCCTTGCTGTCGCGCAGCCCGACCACGCCGGGGAGGTTGTCGGCGACCTCGACGCAGTTTCCGGAACCGTTGCTACGGGTGCTCTTGCGCCAGGTCATCGTCGCCTGGTTGACCTCTTCCACCTGCGCCGTCCCTCTCATAGCTCGTCGATCGCCCCCAGGATGAGGTCGCGCGACTCGCGGGCACCGGCCGCCGTGGCGACCAGGTGCTCGAAGACGCGGCTGTACTCCCGGACCTGTTGGCCTTCGAGATAGAGGCTACCCGCGCGGGTCTCGACGTAGACGACCCCCGGATCGGCCGGCTCGGGGAAGGCCAGCACGCTGAAGGCGCTGCCCATCGACCCGTACTCGCCCGCGCCGAAGGTCAGGATCTGGATGGTGCGGCCGGGCCGGTCCGCCTCCTCGGCCAGCCGCCGCAACTGCGCCGCGAACAGCTTCGTGCCGCCGACCGGCCGCCGCAGGGCCGCTTCGTCCAGCACCACCCAGAGCTTCGGCGGAGTCTCGGTCTCCTGACGGCGCATGCGCAACTTCACCCGCCGGTCCACCTCGTCGCCCGGGGCGTCCGGGTGCTCGGCGCGGATGACCGCGCGGGCGTAGTCGGCGGTCTGGAGTAGGCCCGGAACCAGTTGGGGCTCGAAGGCGCGGATCTCCGACGCCTCGGCCTCCAGCCCGACGTAGACCTCGAACCAGTCCGGCAGCACGTCGTCGTACGCCTGCCACCAGCCGCGCTTGCGGGCGTCGCGGGCGACCTGGACGAGCGCGTCCACCTCGTCGCCCTCCACGCCGTACAGCTCAAGGAGTCCACGGGCGACCGGCGGCAGGACGGACACCTGCGCGTTCTCGATGCGGCTGATCGCCGACTTCGAGATCCCCACCTCCTTGGCGGCCTGGTCGGCTGTCATGCCGGTCTGCTCACGGAGGCGGCGGAGGGCAGCGGCCAGTCGTCGACGTCGGACGGTCGGGCTTCCAGTCATGCCGGTCAGTGTGGCGGAACCGGACGAGCTTCGCAATGACACTCTCCCTAATCGGGAGTTGCGCAGAGGCTGTGGTCCGTTGCACGATGAGTGAGTGGCCGGATCGCCTGAGTCACCGGGTGTCGACCTGGGCCACGCGTTGTGCCCTGCTGACGTACTGCTGGTCGAAGGCTGCGGTGGCAGGTGCCGGGGTGGGTCCGCCGGTGCGCGGCGGATCGGCGGGCCCGCCCTTCCACGGTTCGATCTCGATGGTGAGAGGCAGGTCTTGTCATGCGCGTCTTCCTTGGGCGGGTCCGAGGTCGCCGCCGGTCGGTCCTCGGATCGACCTGCTACCGCTCGTCGGCCTACCACCCGCTACGCCCCTGGCAGGTGCGTGAGCGGAGCTTCCGGCCGGCCCCGCTGGGCCGGCGCGGGCTCGACCCGCAGGAGGTGCGGGAGTTCCTCGACCGGGTCGCCGGTGACCTGGCCGTCGTCTACGACGCACTGGCGCAGAGCCGCCGGGAGACCGACCGGATCAAGAACGCGCTGCGCCGCTGGCAGTCGGCACAGGCCCAGGCGCGCAACGAACGGGGATACGACAGGTGACCGAGCGCTGGGTGATCCACCTGCCGGTCGTCGTCAACGACCTGCTCTCCGCTCAGCGGCTGGCCCGGGTGGTGGCGCACTGGACCCACGTCCTGCCACAGACCGAGCCCGGCGGCACCACCGTCTCGGCGGAGGACGACCAGAACGTCCGCCACTGGGTGTTCTGCGACCGGTTGCTGCCCGGTGGGCAGCGGTGTCTGCTCCGGCCCGAACACGACGGTGAGTGCTCGCGGCGGTTCCGGCCGCGATGAGCATGCGCCGGAGCGGGGTCGGACGCCCGCGTGCCGCACCGGAAGCGGCGTATGCACGAGCCGCGGCCGAGAACGTCGGTTGTTCGGTTACCGACGACGACGTCGAGCGGGCCCGCCGGAGGCTGGCACAACAGCCGCCGATCACCGACGAGCAGCACGATCGGAACATGGAGTGGCTGCGCCAGTTCGGGGGCGACGGGGCGGCCGGCGCGTGAATGGGCTTGTCCTGGACACCTCGGCGCTGATCCCGGCGGCCCACCCGACATCGAGGACCGGAGTCGGTCAGTCGGCCGTTCCGGCCGGGACGACCCACGTCGTCGGCTGGCCGGTGATCGCGGTGATCAGGTCGAAGTCACCGTCGTAGTGCAGAACTGTCACGCCATGCCGTTCGGCCGTCGCGGCGATCAGCAGATCGGCCATCGAGAGCGCGCGGTGGTTGCCCTTGTGCAGCGCCTGCACCTGGACGTCGATCGCACGATCCCAGATGTCGTCGGGCATGGCGAGCCAGTCGAAACCGCGGAGCAGCCATCGAGCGCGCTTCGCGTCCTTGGCCGAGCGGGCGCTGTGTACGACCTCGATCTCGATGGCGCCGCAGACCGCCAGCAGACCGCGATCGGACAACTCGTCCAGGACCGGCGCCACGGCGGGCTTCGGCCACCTGGCCAGCGCCGACTTGTCGAGGAGGTAGCGCTCCCGCGTCACGCCGCTTCGGGCTTCGACGCCCGCCCCGGGTCGGTGAGGTCCGGCAGGCCGCCGCTCTTGAGCCAGTCGGCGAACTCCCGGCGCTTCTCCCGGTTGACCACTTCCTGCAGCGCGGCGTTGACAGTGGCCTTCTTGGTGCCCGTGCCGAGGATCTCGGCGGCCTCGGCCAGGAGGTCGTCGTCGACATCGAGAATGGTGCGGGACATGGCGTGCCTCCTCGTCCAGCAGGCGAACGAGGCGATGATATCAATTTCTCGGCTTCTTGATATACCTCTGCGGCGGTGTCGGGCGTGGTCAGCGGCGTCGAGGGGCTTCGGCGACCACCGTCGGGGAGAACTCGTTCGCCGCCTCGACCGCCCACTCCAGCGCGAAGTCCGCCTCCTCCTCCCAGCCCGGCTCACCGCCGACGAAGTGCGACCGGCCGGGGAACTCCCGGTAGCCGGTGAGCGCCGTGGAACTCCGGTAGAGGTTGGCGATGCTGGTGGCCAGCGACGCGGGCACCACGTGGTCCTCGCCGCCCGCGGTGATGAGCAGCGGGGCACGGTCGCTGCGCCTCTTGTCGATCTCGGTGGCGGCGCCCGGGTCCAGGTTGGCGAACGCGGCCTCGAACAGCACGTGCCCGGCGCCCGGTACGGCGTACCGCTCCCAGGCCGCGTCGGACTGCTCCTGGCTGATCGTGTTGCCGAAGGCGTACCGGAAGTCCTCCGGGGTGAACGGCACCGCCCGGTGCCGGTTCGCCGGGTTGTGCAGGATGGAGTACCCGGAGCGCAGCGTGCTGGGCGGCAGCTTGAGCACGCCCCGTACCGGCGCGGGGTGCACGGCGACCACTGCGGCGCCGAGGCGCCGGTCCGCCAGCAGCTGGGCGATCAGGCCGCCGAACGAGTGGCCCATGATGATCGGCGGGCGCGGCAGGTCCCTGACGATCGCCTCGTAGTGGCCGGCGATGTCGGCGATGCGCTGCGCGGCGATCGGCGCCGGATCGGCCCGCAACTCCTCCACCTCGCGGTCCATGCCGGGCCAGGCGGGCGTGAGCACCTGGAAGCCGCGCCCGGCGTACCGCTGCGCCCAGTGCTCCCAGCTCCGCGAGGTCATCCAGAGCCCGTGGATGAGCACGATCGTGTCGACCCGTCCCGTCGGTGCGCTCATGTCTGACCTCCCGGGTTCGCCGCTGGACGGCCCGCGCGTACCCGGACTGGCTGCCTGCAATCCTGCCTGATCGAACGGACAGGAAATGGACCGGTGACCCGGATGATCGCTGTCCTGAGTCGACTGTCAGGATGACGACATGACGGTCAGACTTGCCGACAGGGTCGCCCTGGTGACGGGCGGGAGCCGGGGTATCGGTGCCGCCGTCGCGCGCCGGCTGGCCGAGGACGGCATCCACGTCGCGTTTACCTACCGCACCGCGGTGGACAGCGCGAAGTCAGTGGTGGCCGAGATCGAGGCGTACGGCCGGACCGGCCTGTCGATCAACGCGGACAGTGCCGACGCGACGGCGGTGGTCGGCGCCGTGGAGCGGACCGTCGCCGAGTTGGGGCGGTTGGACATCCTGGTCAACAACGCCGGGGTGTTCGCGGGTGGGCCGATCGACTCGGTCGGCCTCGACGCCCTGGACCGGGCTATCGCGGTGAACGTGCGCGGGGTCTACCTCGCCACTCAGGCGGCGGTACGCCACATGGGCGCGGGCGGGCGGATCGTCAACATCGGCAGCAGCTTCGCCAGCCGTGTCCCGGCTCCCGGGGTGAGCGCGTACGCGATGACCAAGAGCGCCGTGAACGGGCTGACCCGGGCGCTCGCCCGCGAACTCGGTCCGCGTGGGATCACCGTCAACCTGATCCTGCCCGGCTCGACCGACACCGACATGAACCCGGCGGACAGCGCCGGCGCGGACGGGCAGCGGTCGCACATCGCCCTCGGCCGGTACGCGACTCCGGACGACGTGGCGGCGACGGTCGGTCACCTGGTGGGCGACGGCGGACGGCACATCACCGGCGCGTCGATAGCGGTCGACGGCGGCGCGACAGCCTGAGCGGATCCCGGGCGTCCGGCAGAACCGTGGCAGGGCCGCCGGTAGGGGCACGAGGACTGCTCGCCTGACAAATGTCACGGCCGGAAGGTGACTGCCGCTCCGGGGAGCCGGACCCCGTACGCCGGAGCATCGTGGGCATGACCGAACCCGCACCGGCCGTGGACCTGGCCGGACTCACCAAGACCTTCGGCCCGGTGACCGCCGTCGACGGGCTCGACCTGCGGATCGCCCCGGGCGAGGTGGTGGCGTTCCTCGGCCCCAACGGCGCCGGCAAGACCACCACCGTCGACATGCTGCTCGGCCTGGCCCGCCCGGACGCCGGCACGGTCCGCCTCTTCGGCGGCGACCCGGCCGACGCCGTCCGGCTCGGCCGGGTCGCCGCCGTCATGCAGACCGGCGGCCTGCTCAAGGACCTCACCGTCGCCGAGACGGTACGGATGACCGCCCACTTCTACGGCCACACCCGGCCGGTGGCCGAGGTGCTGGAGCGCGCCGGCATCGCCGGGATCGCCGACCGTGCGGTGGGCAAGTGCTCGGGCGGGCAGCAGCAGCGCCTGCGGTTCGCGCTCGCGCTGCTGCCCGACCCGGACCTGATGGTGCTGGACGAACCGACCACCGGCATGGACGTCGAGGGCCGCCGCGACTTCTGGCAGGCGATCCGGACCGACGCCCGCTCCGGCCGGACCGTCCTGTTCGCCACCCACTACCTGGACGAGGCCGACGCGTACGCGGACCGGATCGTGCTGATCCGCCAGGGCCGCGTGGTCGCCGACGGCACCACCGCCGAGATCAAGAACCTGGCCGCCGGCCGGGTCGTGCGGGCCACGCTGCCCGGCGCCGACCAGGCCGCACTCGCCGCGCTGCCGGGCGTGCGGTCGGTCGAGGTACGCGGCGACGTGGTGCTCGTGCACGGCGAGGACTCCGACGTGGTGGCCCGGCACCTGCTGACCCGCACCGGCGCCCGGGACCTGGAGATCACCTCACGCAACCTCGAGGACGCGTTCCTCACCCTGACCGCCTCCGCCTGAACCGACCCTCGGGGAGTCCTGCCATGACGGCCACGACCACCGCCACGACCTCGTCCACCACCGGCACCCGCGCGGCCGACCGCCGCCCGCCCGCGCTCGGCGGCTTCTGCGCGCCGGTGCTCGGCATCGAGATACGCCGGGTGCTGCGCAACCGCCGTACGCTGCTGTTCATCCTGGTCATGCCGGCCGTGTTCTTCCTGCTGTTCGGGCTGCCCACGCGCGGGGAGAAGCTGGACAACGGGCTGCCGGTCACCGGCTGGATCATGATCAGCCTGGCCGTGTACGCGGCCATGGTCGCCACCACCAGCGCCGGCGCGGCTGTCGCCACCGAACGCGCGCTGGGCTGGAGCCGGCAACTGCGGCTCACCCCGCTGCGCCCGGCCGCGTACGTGGCGACGAAGGTGGCCACCGCGATGGTGCTCGGCCTGTTCGGCGTCCTCGTGGAGTTCGCTGTCGGCGCCGCATCAGGGGTCCGGCTGCCGGCGCACGTCTGGGTGGAGTCCGGCCTGACCGCCTGGATCGGCGCGCTCGTGTTCGCCGCGTTCGGGCTGTTCGTCGGCTATCTCGCCCCGGCCGAGAACGTCATGCAGTTCATGGGCCCGGTGCTGGCGATCCTGGCCATGCTGGGCGGCCTGTTCGTCCCGCTGGAACTGCTGCCCGACGTGATGCGGCAGATCGCCGAGTTCACCCCGGTGTACGGGGTCGGTCAGCTCGCCCGCGCGCCGCTGACCGGCACCGGGGTGGACTGGGCGGCGGTGGCGAACGTGACCGCCTGGACCGTGTTCTTCGGACTCGGCGCGGCCCGGCTGTTCCGCCGGGACACCACACGGGTCTGAGCGAGGGCTAGCGTGATCGGCGTGACGTCGCCGCCCGTACCGGCCCGGCCGGTGAACCGCCACTGGCGGTTCACCGGCTGGCTGCTGGCGGCGGTCTGGCTTTTCTTCCTCAACATCCCGTTCGCCACCGCACTGCACCAGCCGCAGGTGTGGCGGCGGCTGGTCGGGATCGGCGCGCTCGTCGCGTTCGCCGTGGCGTACGTGCTGATCTTCGAGTGGTCGCGGGCCCGCAGGCAGCGCCACCAGCCGGTGCCGCCCGGCCGGGCCCGGCTGCTGATCGCCGTGCTGCTCGCGCTCGGACTCGCCGGGATCCCCGGCACCGGCGGCGACTGGCTGACCACGCTGGTCTTCGTCGCGGCAGCCGCGGTGTTCCTGCTGCCGTCGGCGGAAGCGCTGGTCGTGGTGGTGCTCGCCGCGGCGGCACCGCCGGTGACCGCGCGTCTGGTGCCCGGCTGGGAGCACGAGAGCACGCTGGTCTTCGCGGTGCTGCTCGCCTCGTTCGCGATGTTCGGGGTGAGCCGGCTGGCCCAGCGCAACGGCGAACTCCAGGCCGCGCAGCAGGAGATCCGCCGGCTGGCGGTGGCGGAGGAACGCGCCCGCGCCGCCCGGGACCTGCACGACATCCTCGGGCACTCGCTGACCGTGGTGGCGGTGAAGGCCGAGCTGGCCGGCCGGCTGATGGAGCTGGACCCGGCCCGCGCCGCCGCCGAGATCGCCGACGTGGAGCGGCTGGCCCGGGAGGCGCTGGCGGACGTGCGGGGCACCGTCGGGGCGTACCGCGGTGTGGATCTGGCCTCCGAACTGGCCGGCGCCCGGTCGGCGCTGGCCGCCGCGGGCGTCGTCGCGGAGCTGCCGGAGTCGGTGCCGCCGCTGCCGGTGGACCGCGACGAGTTGTTCGGCTGGGCGGTCCGCGAGGGGGTGACGAACGTGGTGCGGCACAGCGCCGCCCGCCGGTGCGTCATCCGGGTGGAACCGTCGGCGGTGGAGGTACGCGACGACGGCCGGGGTCCGGCGGACCAGCGGGGCACGACGGCCGGGCACGGCCTGGCCGGGCTCCGGGAGCGGGCCCGGCGGCTGGACGCGACGGTGACGGTGTCGCGGCCGGACGACGGGCGTGGTTTCCTGCTCCGGGTGGCGGTGCCCGGGGCGGTTGCGGACGGAGGGGCGCACCTGTGACCGAACCGATCAGGCTGCTGCTCGCCGACGACCAGGCGCTGGTCCGGGGCGCGCTGGCCGCGCTGCTGTCGCTGGAGCCGGACCTCACAGTGGTGGCCGAGGTGAGCCGCGGCGACGAGGTGGTGCCGGAGGCGCTGCGCACCGGCCCGGACGTGGCGTTGCTCGACGTGGAGATGCCGGGCCTGGACGGGGTGGCCGCGACCGCCGCGCTGCGGGCCGCGCTGCCGTCCTGCCGGGTGCTCGTGGTGACCACGTTCGGGCGGCCCGGCTACCTGCGCCGGGCGATGGAGGCGGGTGCGAACGGCTTCGTGGTCAAGGACACCCCGGCGCGGCAGCTCGCCGACGCGGTCCGCCGGGTGCACGCCGGGCTGCGGGTGGTCGACCCGGCGCTCGCCGCCGAGACGCTCGCCACCGGGCCGAGCCCGCTCACCGAGCGGGAGACCGAGGTGCTGCGGACGGCGCGCGGCGGCGGCACTGTGGCCGAGCTGGCGGCGACGTTGCACCTGTCCGAGGGGACCGTCCGCAATCATCTCTCCGCCGCGATCGGCAAGACCGGCGCCCGCAACCGGGCCGACGCGGTGCGGGTGGCGGAGGCCAACGGCTGGCTGCTCGGGTGAGCCCGGTCAGGGCAGGCGGTCGACCACGACGAAGGCGGTGCCCGGCTCGACCTCGGCCAGCAGCAGGCGCTGGGCGCTGCGGGTCAGCCGGATGCAGCCGTTTGTGACGTTCTTGCCGAGCGTGTCGTCGTTGTACCAGCTGTGCAGTCCGATGTGGGCGCCGCGCAGCCCGGTCGGCACCGCGCCCGGGTCGTCGGGGATCGCGCCGAGGGCGAAGATGTCGACGCCGCCGTAGACGGCCTCCGGGGGCGGGGTGCGGCCCAGCACGAACGTGCGGCCCAGCGGCGTGAGCTGCCCGGACATGCCGAGGCTGACCGGCCAGGTGCGCATCGCGCGCCCGTCCCGGCTCCAGGTGAGGCGGTGGGTGCGCCGCTCCACCACGATCTGGTCGCGCAGCACCACAGTGGTCCAGCCACCCGACGGCAGCCAGGCGATGGTGCGGTTCGCCGACGGCAGCAGCACAGCGGTCCAGCCGGAGCGGCGGTCGACGATCGGCACCGTCAGCCGTACGCCGCTGATGGTCGGCGCGAGGAACGCCAGCGGGCGGCCGCCCGGTGCGTCGTACGCGGCCACGTTCCGGTTCGGGCGCAGCCCCTCGCTCAGCGGGCGGGTGCCGGCCGGGTCCGGGTCGGGCGGGAAGCCGCGGGGCGCCGGGTCGTAGGTGACCACCGGCAGGTCGTCCGGCGGCGGCGCGGCGGGCGGCACCGACTCCATCGGCGACGGGCTCGGCGCGGCGGTCGTGGCCGGGGGCGCGGCGGCGGGTGGCGCCGACTGGCGCGCGGGCGTGGCGGTGAGCGCGCGGCCGACCAGCAGCGCGGTGACGAGCAGCAGCGGTACGGCGAGCGCGGCGATCAGCCAGCCGGGAGGCCGGCGCGTGGCGAACCGGTCGAACAGCACAAAACCGACTGTAACCGACCGGAAGCCCCCGTACCCGGTACTACGGGTACGGGGGCTTCGCGGCCCGGGTGGCTCAGCTCAGCTTCGCGCCGACGTGGATGGCGACCGCGTCGTGGGCGGGGACGTTCGCGGCGAACCAGCCGGCCGAGTCCACGGTGATCACCGGGCCGCTGCACGAGCCGTTGCTGAACGTGCCGTGGATGACGTCGCAGTAGCGGCCCGCGGGCAGCCCGGTGTAGTACGACCGGCCGTTCACCGCGCCGTCCTCGTCGTTGACCGTCAGGTAGCCCTTGCCGGTACGGCTGAACGCGATGTGCTGGTAGCCGTTGTCGTACCAGTTGGAGACCCCGGCGCCCTCGGTGGCGTTGCGGAAGCCGACCATGTTGGCGATGACCGGCCAGCGGTGCTCGCACTCCCAGCCCGAGTAGCAGGTGACGTTGGTGATCCGGTTGCTGCCGTCGGCGGGCGGTCCCTGGTCCCGGCCGCTGTAGGTGAAGCTCGACATGACCGCCGGGGTGCCGTACGGCCAGGCCAGCATGAACGCGTTGGCGAGCGCGTACGTGCCGCGGTTGCGGTAGGTGAGCACGCCGCCCTCGCGCTGCGTGTCGTGGTTGTCGGTGAAGACCACGGCGGAACCGCCCGGCAGGTAGCCCCAGGACTCGCCGAAGTTCCTCAGGTACGCCAGGCGCTCGTTGTTGAACATCCGGGCCAGGTCCTTGCCGTACCGGAACTCGTGCACGTCACCGTTGCCGGTGTACTCGGTCGGCTGGATCGGCTCACCGGCGCCGTAGATGACCTCCTGCACCAGGTACGCGCTGCGGTTCAGCTTGGCCTTGATCGCCGCGATGTCCGCGGCCGGCATGTGCTTGCTGCCGTCCAGCCGGAAACCGTCGACGCCGAGCGAGAGCAGGTCGTTGAGGTACGCGGCCAGCCGGCCGCGCACGTACTCCGACTCGGTCTTGAGGTCGGCGAGGTTGACCAGCTCGCAGTTCTGCACCTCGTACCGGTCGTTGTAGTTGGCGATGTCGTTGTTGCCGTTGCGGCCGCAGTAGTGGAAGTCCTGCGCCGAGTAGACACCCGGGTAGTTGTAGTGGCCGTACGACGAGCCGGCCCAGCCGGTGCCGCCGTTGTCCTGGCCGGACATGTGGTTGACCACGGCGTCGACGATCACCTTGACGCCCGCGGCGTGGCACGTGTTCACCATGGACTGGAACTGCGCGCGGGTGCCCTTGCGGGACTCGATCCGGTAGCTGACCGGCTGGTACGACACCCACCAGGGGCTGCTGTTGACGTGTTCCTGGGGCGGGGACACCTGCACGTAGCCGTAGCCCTTCGGGCCCAGCGTGCTGGTGCACTCGGCGGCCACCGAGGTCCAGTTCCACTCGAAGAGCTGGACGATGACCTTCTTGGCGCCGGGGGTGGCGGCGGCGGCCGGGGGTGCCGCCGCGGTGAGGGGGACGAGCAGGCTCGCGGCCAGACCCAGGGCGAGCGCGGCGGCGCGGCGTCGGCGTCGATGCATCAGGACTCCTGCGGGGTGCGGGGGATGCGGGGGAGTGGAGCCTGTATCAGTGCCGGCTTCTTGCAACCAGCCTGAAATTTTGCGGCAAGGTTACGAGGCTGTTGCAAAGTCTGTCAACGCATGGGCATCCGTCGTTGCGTCAGGCGCTACACGCGCGTCCGGTGCGGACGGTTCGAGAAACCGGCCGAGAAATTCGCCACCGGAGGTGATCCGTCCGCGCCGCCCCTCCGTACCTGAGGTGGGAGCAGGGTCGGCCGGTGGGGGCGCCGCCGCGAGACGATCGAGGAGCAGATGGCCCGGGCACAGCAGAACGAGAAGGCGACGACCGTCCGGACCACCACCACCAGTCGTGGTGCCCGGACGATGTCGAAGTCCGCGATGGTGGCGCTGACCGCCTCCGCGCTCGGCCTCGCGTGGGCCGGTGTGGAGCTGGCCGGCGCCGGCGGCGTCATGTACTCGTACGGATTCTTCTTCACCGAGTTCTTCGCCGGGGTGGTCGCCCTGGTCTCGCTCAGCATCACCGTGATGCTGGGCCTGCTCGCCACCGACCGCCTGGTGCTGCTCATCCGGCACCGCGTGCTGCTCCAGTCGGCGCACCGCGCCACCGGCGTGCTCGGCGTGGCCGGGCTGGTCTTCCACGTCATCACCAAGGTCGCGATCGGCCGGGCCGGGCCGACCGACGCGGTGGTGCCGTTCATCAGCGGCAGCGGCCTCTACATCGGGCTCGGCACCGTCGCCGCGCTGCTGATGGTGGGCGTGCTCTGGACCGGCCTGATCCGGGTCCGGTTCGCCGGCGTCGGCCCGAAGTGGTTCTGGCGCGGACTGCACTCGATGGCGTACGTGTCCTGGCCGTTCGCGCTCGTGCACGGCCTCAACGCCGGCCGGCCCGCCGCCGGCTGGGTGGTGCTGAGCTACCTCGCCTGCGTGGTGCTCGTGGTGATGGCGCTGCTGGTCCGCGTCTCGGTCCACCTCGGCAAGCGCAGCCGCGAGCAGCACCAGGCCGTCGCGCTCAACAAGGCGATGGCCGGCAAGGGCGAGGAGCGTACCGGCGTGTTCGCCGCGCTCACCCGGAAGAAGGCCGCCGACAAGGAGGACAGCGGCGCCGGCCGGGGCCGCTGGGCCGAGGCGACAGCCACCTGGACCGCACCGGCGGGCACCGCCCGGCGGCGCGACCCGGAGCGGTTCGCCGTACCCGTGGTGCCGGAACCCGGGTCGCTGCGCGAGCCGGTCCGCGCGGCCGCCGCCCGGCGGCGCGACGCCGAACCGGACGCGCCCGCCCGGCCTGCCCGCACCCAGGAGACCACCCGCCGCCGTCGCCGCGACGACGAGGAGCGCGTGACCCGCCGGCCCCGGAACGAGGAGCGGGTCGCCCGTCGCTCCCGGGACGACGAGGATCCGGCCGCCCGGTACTCCGCGCCGCCGGAGAGTGGCGGCCGGCACTCGGCGCCGCCGGACACCGGCGGTCGCCACTCCGCACCCCCGGACAGCGGCCGGTACGCCACCGCGGCCGAGGTGGCCCGCTACTCCGCGCCGCCGCGCGCCACCGACGAGCCGGAGGAGCCGTGGGACAGCCCGCGCCGCTGGGAGACCCGCCCGGTCTCCGGTGAGCCCATCTCGGCCGGCCCGATCTCCGGCACCCCGCTCTCGGCCGAACCGCTCAGCGGGTCCGGCCGCCGCTACCGGGACGAGGAGGACGTGCCGGAGGAGCCGGACTACTGGCGCCCGCCGGCCCGCTACGCAGCCGACGAGGCGTTCGTGGACGACACCCCGACGCTCGTCGACCTCGCCTCCCGCCGGGCGATGCGCGCGGGCAAGGAGAGCCGCTCCGGCCGTCGCAAGCGGGCCGACGCGGACGCGGTCGACGGCGCGTACTGGGCCGGGCTGCGCGGTGAGGCCCGGTGACGCGCACGACGGTCCCGCCGGTCGCCTGTGTCGGCGAGCCCCGCCTGACCGCCGGGTTCGCCGAGTTCGGCCGGCTCGACCTGCCGGCCCACGAGGAGGTGCACGGCCCGATCGGCCCGATGGAACCGGCGGCGCTGCTGCGGCTCGCCGAGGCGATCGACCTCAAGGGCAAGGGCGGTGCGGGCTTCCCGTTCGCCCGCAAGCTGCGCGCCGTGCTGGAGTCCTGCGAGCGGCAGGACCTCGGCGCCGTGGTGGTGGTCAACGCCACCGAGGGGGAGCCGGCGAGCTGGAAGGACAAGGTGCTGCTCACCCGCGCCCCGCACCTCGTCCTGGACGGCGCCGCGCTCGCCGCGTTCGCGCTCGACGCCGAGGAGATCGTGATCGGGGTGGCCGACGACGACGTGGGCCGGCCCTCGCTGACCGCGGCGTTGCAGGAACGGCGGATGCCGGTGCCGACCACCGTCGTCACGGTGCCGCACCGGTTCATCTCCGGTGAGGGCGGCGCGCTGGTCAACGGCATCAACGGCCTGCCGCACATCCCGCCCGGCACGAAGAAGCGCTCCAGCGACTCCGGCGTCGGCGGCCTGCCCACGCTGCTGTCGAACGCCGAGACGTACTCCCAGCTCGCCGTCGCCGCCCGGATCGGCCCGTACGAGTACGCCGCGCTCGGCACCGACGACGAGCCGGGCACCGTGCTGCTCACAGTCACCGGGTCGGCGAAGCGCCCCGCCGTGGTGGAGTGCGCCGCGGGCACCCCGCTGCGCGAGATCCTCGACCTGTGCGAGGTGCCGCCCGGCCCGGGCATCCTGATGGGCGGCTACCACGGGAAGTGGATCACCGCAGCGGCAGCCGAGCGGGCCGAGGTGTCCCGCAAGGGACTCACCGCGGTCGGCGGCACGCTCGGCGCCGGCATCATCGTGCCGCTCGGCGCAGACACCTGCCCGCTCGGCGAGGCCGCCCAGGTGGTGCGGTACCTCGCGGGCGAGTCCGCCGGGCAGTGCGGCCCGTGCAAGATGGGCCTGCCCGACCTGGCCCGCTCGGTCGACCTCGCGGTCTCCGGCAGCGCACCGGTCGAGCTGGTCCGGGCCGCCGCGGGCGACGTCAAGGGACGCGGCGCGTGCAGCCACCCGGACGGCACCGCCCGGTTCGCGCTGTCCGCCATGGAGGTGTTCGCCGACGACCTGCGGCTGCACGCCACAGGCGAGGGCTGCGGCAAACGGGTCAAGGGCATGATGGGCCTGCCCGGCGCGCCGGACGCCAACCCGCAGAAGCTCACACTGGACTGGTCGCGCTGCGACGGCCACGGGCTCTGCGCGCACGTCGTACCGGACTTCATCCGGCTCGACGGCAACGGCTACCCGGCGTTCCCGCCCACACCGGTGCCGACGTGGCTGCGCGAGGGCGCGCTCAAGGCGGTCAAGGTCTGTCCCGAACTCGCGCTCCGCCTGGTCCGGGCCGAGTAGAACCAGGAGCCGCCGATGCGTACCGCCGTTCGTGTGACAGCCGCCGCCGTCCTGACGCTTGCCGCCGCGACCGCCTGCGCCGCCGGGCCCGAGCCCGGGGCCCGGGCCGGAGCGGTCGCCCCGGCGCCCCCGGCCGCCGCGTCCCCGTCCGGTCCGGCGTCCGCGTCACCGGTCGCGGTGCCGGCCGCGCTGTCGTTCACCGGCAAGACCCTCGACGGTACGGCGTTCGACGCCGCCGCCCTGGCCGGGCGGCCGGTCGTGCTCTGGTTCTGGGCGCCCTGGTGCGCCACCTGCGCCGGCCAGGCATGGACGGTGGCCGAGATCGCCCCGGCCTACCGCGACACGGTCCCCATCGTCGGCGTCGCCGGGCTCGGGGAGCAGAAGGCCATGAAGTCGTTCGTCACCGAGTTCGACCTGGGCGGCACGACACAGATCGACGACCGGGCGGGCGCGCTGTGGCGCCGGTTCAAGGTGGCCGAGCAGAGCACGTTCGTCGTCCTGGACCGCACCGGCCGGGTCGTCCACCAGGGATTCCTCGACGGCGAGGCACTGACCCGGCAGGTCGAGACGCTGGCCCGGGGATGACCGGCGCGCTGCTGCTCGCGCTCACCGCGGGCATGCTCGGCGCGGTCAACCCGTGCGGCTTCGCGATGCTGCCCGCGTACCTGTCGCTGCTCGTCGCCGGCCCCGACGGCGGACGCGGCGCGGTCGGCCGCGCGCTCACCGCGACGGCCGGGCTCACCCTCGGGTACGTGCTGGTGTTCGGCGCGTTCGGGCTCGCCCTGGCACCGGCGGCGGACTGGCTGCGGCCCCGGCTGCCGTGGCTGACAGTGACGCTCGGCGTGCTGCTGGCGCTGGCCGGTTGCTGGCTGCTCGCCGGCCGGCGGCTGCCCGCGCCGCGCCCGCTGCGTGTCGCGCCCCGGCTCACCCGCACCTGGCCGTCCGTGGCGCTGTTCGGCGCGGCGTACGCGCTCACGTCGCTGACCTGCGCGATCGCGCCGTTCCTGGCGATCGTGGTGACCAGCCTGCGGGCCGGGTCGCCGCTGCGCGGGCTGGCGCTGTTCGGCGCGTACGCGCTGGGGATGGCGCTCGTGGTCGGCGTGGCCGCGCTCGCCGTGGCGCTGTTGCGCGGTCGGGTCGTGGCGCGGCTGCGTGGTGCGGGCGCGTGGGTGCCGCGGCTGAGCGGCCTGGTGCTGCTGATCGCGGGCGGTTACGTCGCCTGGTACGGCTGGTACGAGGTACGCCTCGCCCAGGGCCGCTACGACGCCTTCACCGACCCGGTCATCCGTACCGCCGCCGGTATTCAGCAGACCTTGGTGAGCGCCGTCGCCACCACAGGCCCCGCCGTCCTCACGGCGCTGCTCGCCGCGCTGCTCGTAACAGCCCTCGCCGTCTCCCGCTCCCGCCGCCCCCGCGATCTTGCACTTGGTGCCCGGGCAGAAGGGGTGAACCGGACTTCCCGGGGGTCGAACGTGCAAGATCGCGGGGGAGCGGCGGGGACGCGGGTCAGCGCGGGGTGAGGCGGTCGGTGCCGAGCTTGTCGCGGAGGACCTCCGGGACCACCACCGAGCCGTCGGGCTGCTGGCACTGCTCCAGGATGGCCGGGAACAGGCGGCTGGTGGCGAGCGCCGAGCCGTTGAGCGTGTGCACGAAGCGGGTCTGCTTCGCGCCCGGCTCGCGGTAGCGGATCGCCGCCCGGCGGGCCTGGTAGTCGCCGGCCCAGGAGACCGACGACACCTCCTTGTACTTGCCGGTGCTCGGCATCCACACCTCGACGTCGAGCGTCTTCTTCATCGACGCGCTCGCGTCACCGGCGGCGAGCAGGCTGGTCTGGAAGTGCAGACCGAGCTTGCCGACCAGGCCCTCGACGTGCCCGACCATCGCCTCCAGCGCCTCGCCCGCCTGCTCCGGCAGCGTGAACTGGAAGATCTCCACCTTGTTGAACTGGTGGCCGCGCACGGTGCCGCGCTCGTCGGAGTGCGAACCGGCCGCCTCGCGCCGGTAGCACGGCGTGTACGCGAACGCCTTCAACGGCAGCTTGGGCGTCTCCAGGATCTCGTCCTGGTACGCGCCGAGGATCGCCGTCTCCGCCGTGGGCAGCAGGAACTGGCCGCGCGAGGACGACTGCTTGTCGATGTGGTAGACGTCGTCGTGGAACTTCGGGAACTGCCCGGCGGCGAAACCGGCGCTGTCCAGCAGCAGGTGCGGCGGGAGCAGGAACTCGTAGCCGGCCTGGATGTTCTGCTCGATCAGCCAGTTCACCAGCGCCCACTCCAGCCGGGCGCCCAGACCGGTGTACATCCAGAAGCCCGAGCCGCCGAGCTTCACGCCCCGCTCGTGGTCGACCAGGCCGAGCGCGCGGCTCAGCTCCACGTGGTCGCGTACCTTCTCGATGGCCGGCGCCTCGCCGAACGTCCGCACCACCCGGTTGGCCTCCTTGCCGCCGGGGACCACGTCGTCGGCGGGCAGGTTCGGCAGCTCGCTCATCGCCGAGCGGAGCCGGGACTGCACCTCGTCGAGCTGGGACTCCAGCTCCGCGAGCTGCTTGCGCTCGGCCTCCGGGGCGACCGGCTGCGGCGTGCCGCCGGACCGTTTCGCCTCCGCGTACGCGCGCGCCTCGGCCTTGCGGCGCTGCCGCTCGGCGTCGATCTCCGTGATCAGGGCGCGTCGTTCCTGGTCGAGCCGCTGGATGTCGTCCAGCGCCCGGGTGACCTCGGCGGGATCCAGACGCTTCGCCAGCGCGGTCGCCACCGCCTCGCGATCCTTCCGGATCAACTCCATGTCGAGCATGCTGCTCGTACGCCTCCGTCCAGGCAGTCAGGTGGGACCTCCAGATGCTACCGTCGCGCCCCCGCCGCCCCGGCCCGGCCCGCGCAGCCCGCCGCCGCGCTCCCAGAGGGCGAGCCCAGCGAGGTGCCGCCCGACGCCGGCACCGGCGCGCGGAACGTCAGAGGCGTACCGGCATCAGCACCGAGAAGGCGTGCGCGTCGTCGGGCCGCCGCACGGCCAGCGGGGCGATCGGGCCGTCCAGCTCCAGCACGAGCTGACCGTCGCCGGACCCCAGCGCGTCCAGCAGGTACTCCCGGTTGACCGCCACCCGAAGCGCATCCTGCCCGCCCGCGCCCGCGCCCGCCGCGCCGTCCACGCCGCCGGCGTCGACCGCGCCGTTCGGGTCGACCAGGCGCAGCTCACCCCGGCCGTCCAGGCCGAGCGCGACCACCTCGTGCTCCACGCCCTCGTGCGCGCGGTGACAGACCGGGACGCCGTCGGCGGTGAGCGCCGCGCGCAGCGCCGCACCGTCGAACGGGATCCGGTACGCGGGCACGTCGCCGAGCTGCGCCCGCAGCAGCCGCCGGTAGTCGGGGAAGTCGTACGGCAACGGGACGGCGGTCAGCGGCCGGCCCGCCACCGTGACAGTCACCCGGTCGGTGGCGACGACGACCTCGGCGGCGTCGGCGCCGTCGAGGTCCAGCAGCGCCCGCAGGTCGTCGACGGCGGCCACCGGCAGCAGCGCGCTCACCGGCGGACCGTCGACGGTGCCGCCCACCCGGGCCACGGCGAGCCGGTGCCGGTCGGTGGCGACCAGCCGGACACCGTCCGGCTCGACCTCCACCAGCACGCCGGACAGCACCGGCAGGCCGGGGTCGGCGCCGACGGCGAAGCGTACGGCGTCCACGGCGGCGGCGAGGTCGGTGCGGGACAGCACGAGGCGGGTGGTCACGATGGTCTCCTCCGGGTCGATCAGGCTGCGGATCCGGGAGAGTTCGCGACGCGCGTCGGCCAGGCCGTCCTCCAGACGGCGCAGGTGCGCGTCCAGCAGCCGGTGCACCTCGGCCGGCCGGTGCCGGTGCCGCAGCGCCTCGGCGATGCCGGCCAGCGGCATCCCCACCCGGCGCAGCCCGGCCACCAGGCGGGCCGGGCCCACCTGCTCCTCGGTGTACCAGCGGTAGCCGGTCACCGGGTCCACCCGGGCCGGGGCCAGCACGCCGGAACGGTCGTAGAACCGCAGCGCGCTGACCGTCAACCCGCTGGCCCGGGCCAGTTCGCCGATGCTGCGAAGCTCGCTCTCCACGGCCGTCATCCTGTGACCTCAAGCGGGTCGAGGGTCAACCTCACGCCGGCAGCGTGCGGAACGTGATGCCCGCGCGTACCAGCCGGTCCAGCAGCGCGTCACCCATCGCCGCGACCGGCGTGACCTGCCCGGCGGTCTCCGGCAGGTCGTCGAAGGCCAGGCAGAGGGCCGACTCGGCGAGCATCTTGGCCGTCTCGTCGTAACCCGGGTCGCCGCCGGCCACCTCGGTCACCACGCGCCGGTCGCCGGCGGTGCCCACGAACCGCACCCGGAACCACGACTCGGCCCGCTGCTCGGCGGTCGGGCCCTGCCCGGAGGCGAGCCGCCCGAGCAGCCAGCGCCGCGTCGGCGCCACCTTCACCAACCCCACCACACCGGCCAGCCCGACGCCGGCGACCAGCACAGTGGGCAGCCGCTTCATCGCCGCGAAGTGCCGGTAGCGGAAGTCCGGGCCGTACTCCGGGCGGGCCGCCGCGGACCGGCGGACCACCTGCGGGTCGATGGTGGGCAGCGGAACCGCCCACTGGCCGAACTCGCGTACCCGGCCGACCTTGCCCGGCACCGCGCGGACACGGCGTCCGTCCGGGCCGGGCTCCATCGCCCGGCGGGCCCGCGCCGCCCGGCTCATCTCACCGGTACGGGAGAACGCGGTGAGCGCCGAGTGGTACGTCCCGGCGGAGAACCGGCCACCGGCCCGCACGTAGCCGTCGACGGCGATCGGCCCGTCGGCCGGCAGTTGCTTGACCGTGTACCAGACGCCCAGGTCGTGCGGGATCGAGTCGAAGCCGCAGGCGTGCACCAGGCGTGCCCCGGTGCGCACCGCCTCGGCGTGGTGCCGCACGTACATCCGGTCGACGAACTCCGGCTCACCGGTGATGTCGAGATAGTCGGTGCCGGCCGCGGCACAGGCGGCCACCAGCGGCTCGCCGTGGTGCACGTACGGGCCGACCGTCGTGGCGACCACCCGGGCGCTCTCCGCCACCGCCCGCAGCGACGCCGGGTCGGTCACGTCGGCGGTGAGCAGCGGCAGGTCGGCCAGGGCCGGGTCGATCGCGGCCAGCCGGTCCCGCACCGCGGCCAGCTTGTCCGGGTTGCGCCCGGCGAGTGCCCAGCGCAACCGGTCCGGCGCGTGCCGAGCGAGGTACTCGGCGGTCAGCCCGCCGGTGAAGCCGGTGGCGCCGAACAGGACGAGGTCGTACGGACGGTCTGCGCGCATCCGCCGAGTGTGCCATCCACGGCGCTCACCTTCACGGGGTGAAGACCACCCGGACGCAGCCGTCGGCCCGGTCCCGGAACAACGCGTACCCCTCGGCGCCGCGCTCCAGCGGCATCCGATGGGTGGCCAGGTGCTCGGTGACCAGCTCGTCGCGGGCCATCCGCTCCAGCAGCGCCGGGATCGCGGCACCGCCCCGGCGCCGGGCGGCGCGGACGGCGAGCCCCTTGCCGGTGAACGCGCCGAGCGGGAACCGGTCCACGAACCCGGGCCGGGCGTCGAGCACCACCACCACGCCGCCCTTGCGGCAGGCGTGCACCGCCTCGCGCAGCGCCGCCCCGCCGTCCGGCTCGGCCACCGGCCACCGGCCCGGCGCGGCCGGCACCCCGGAGGCGTCGACGCACACGTCCGGGCCCCGGCCGCCGCTGCGTTCGCGCAGCTCGGCGAGCACGTCCACGTACCTGTGGTTGAGCGCCTCCACGCCGTCGTGCCCGGTGACCATCCGCAGCCGGTCGTCCCGGTCGTCGACCACCACCACCCGGTCCGCGCCCCGGGCCACTGCCGCGTCGGCGGTGAGCTGACCGACCGCGCCCGCACCCCACACCGCCACCACGTCGCCGGGGGCGACCTCGCCCAGCTCGGCGCCGTACCAGCCGGCCGGTGCGGCGTCGGCGGCGAACACCGCCCGCTCGTCGCTCACCGACTCCGGCACGGCGAACGCGCCCACGTCGGCGTACGGCACCCGCACGTACTCGGCGTGACCACCGGCGAAGCCGCCCAGCCGGGCCGGCAGGCCGTAACCGCCGGCCGGGGGTTGCCCCCACTCCGGCTCGGCCGCCACGCCGCTCGTGCCGTTGTCGCAGCAGGCGGGCAGCCCACGGCGGCAGAACCAGCACGCCCCGCAGGCGACCGCCGCGCCCACCACCACGCGGTCGGCGACCCGGTGCCGGCGTACCTCCGGACCGACCTCGACCACGTCGCCGAGGAACTCGCGTCCGAGCACCTCCCCGGCGGACGCCTCGGGCACCTGCCCACCGAGAAGCGGCAGGTCCGCGCCGCAGGTAGTGCTCCGCCGGACCCGGACGATCATGTCCTGGGCGTTGCGCAGCTCCGGGTCCGGCACGCGGCGCACCTCGACGAGGCCGGCTCCGGCCCAGCACAGCGCCCTCACGTCACGGTTCCCGGCCGGTCCAGCGGCGAGCGGTCCGCCCGCAGCACCTCGCCGGTCTCCAGGAGCTGCTTGGTCTGCCGCAGCACGTGGCGCAGGAACCGGCCCGGGTCGTCGCCGACCAGGTGTGCGGCGAACCCCGGGAGCGTGCACTCCCCGCCCAGCGGGCGGGCCGCCAGCTCGGTGCCGCGACCGCCGGGGGCCGGACGGGCCCAGACCTCGATCGCGCCGTCGAGGCGGCGCAGCGGCTCGGGCCACCGCCCGGCCGGGAGCACCTGTTCGGGCGCCCCGGTCACTGTCACCACCTGCCACCGGCCCGGCCGCGGATCGGCGCCGGACCGTCGCGCGCGACGACGGGCCAGCACCCGCGCGCCCGCCGGAGCCAGCAGCCGTACCCCCGCCAGCGCCAGCGCGCCCGCCGCCAGCCGTCTGCTCCGCGCCACCTGACCTCCCGCCGTCCCCGGGCGGCCGGCCAACCCGGCCGGTCGCCCCGCGTGCCTACAGGGTGCGCGCCGCCCGGGTGAGCGGGGTTCGCCCCGAAGGGGTGAACCGGCGCGGTGCGGGTAACCGCTGCCCGCACCGACGGGGGGAGGGACGCATGCCGGAGGAGGCAGACCAGGTCGTCACCGCACCGAGCGGCACGAGCGACATCACCGGTACGCCCGATCTGCCCATCACCGGCCTCGATTCACCCGATGTCGCCGGTGGTGCGCTGCCGGGTGGCCCGCCGCTGCTGGCGTCCCGGTTGACGCCGCCCGCGCCACCCGAGCCGGTCCTGCTGCGTCCCCGGCTGCTCGACCGGCTGGAACGGGGCGCGTCCGGGCCGGTGACGCTCGTCTGCGCGCCGGCCGGCTGGGGCAAGACGACGCTGCTGTCGACCTGGGCGCAGGGCGAGCGGGACGGGCCGGCACCGGCCTGGGTGACGGTGGCCGAGGGCGAGACCACCCGGCGGCTCTGGGGCTATCTCGCGGCGGCCCTGCGTACCGCCGCCGCCGACGACCCGGACGACGGGCCGCCACCGGTGCCGGACGGGCCGCCCCGGCCCGAACAGCTGGAAACGCTCGCCGCCGCGCTCGCCGCACGGGAACGACCCGTGCTGCTGGTCCTGGACGACCTCCACCGGGTCACCGACCCGGCCGCCCTGACCGGGCTGGAGTTCCTGCTCCGGCACTCCGACGGCCGGCTGCGGCTGGTGGCCGGCGCGCGGGGCGAACCACCGCTGGCGCTGCACCGCTGGCGGCTGGCCGGCGAGCTGACCGTGATCGGCGCCGACGACCTGGCGTTCAGCGCCGACGAGGTGGCCGACCTGCTCGTCGCGCACGGCGTGGCCGTACCCGCCCCGGCCGTGACCCGGCTCGTCGAGCGGACCACCGGCTGGCCGGCCGGGCTGCGCTTCGCCGCGCTCGCGCTCGGCGACGGTGCCGACCCGGCGCGCGCCGTGGAACGGTTCGCCGGTGACCAGCCGGACGTCGCCGCGTACCTGCGGGACGAGGTGCTCGCCCCGCTGGAACCGGCGACCCGCGACGTCCTGCGCCGGGTGGCGGTGGCCGTCGCGGTCCACGCCGACCTGGCCGCCGCGCTGACCGGGCGGCCCGACGCCGGGCACCTGCTCGCCGAGGCGGCCCGGGAGGGTGGTTTCCTCCACCAGGACGGCGGAAGCCCGCCCTGGTACCGGCCGCACCCGCTGCTGGCCGACGTGCTGCGCGACGAACTGGACCGGCTGCCCGCCGACGAGGTGCGCGAGCTGCACCGGCGGGCGGCCGGGTGGTACGGCACCCACGACCGCCCGGCCGAGGCGCTGCGGCACGCGCTTCTCGCCGGTGAGTGGGCCGGCGCCACCGAGCTGCTCGTCACCCGGTGGCCCGAGCTGGCCCCGGACGAACCCGCCGCCGCGCCGGCTCCACCCGAGCCGCCCGCCGAGGCGGTCCGCCGGGATCCGGAGCTGGCGCTGGCCGCGGCCGCCGAACGGGCGTACGCCGGGGATCGGGCCGCCGCCGACGCACAGTTGCGGCGGGCGCTGGCCGAGGCCGCCGGCCTGCCCGCGCCGCGCCGTGACCGGTTCGGCCGGCTCGCAGCCGCCGTGGAGCTGAGCCTCGCCCGGCTCGGCGGCGACCACGAGGAGGTACGCCGGGCCGCCGACCGCCTGCTGGCCACCATCGCCGCTGACGAGTCCCCGGGCGGCCCGGACGCCGACAGTGCCGTTGCCGGTGATGCCGGCGATCCGCGCGCCGGGACGGCCGAGCGGGACGACGTGCGCGCGGTCACCGGCGCCGCGCACGGGCTGGCCGCGCTTGCCGAGGGGGAGCTGTCCACCGCCCGGGACCGCTTCGCCAGCGCGCGGGAGGCGGCGCGGCGGGCCGGGCGACCGCGTACCGAACTGCTCTGCGTCAGCCGCTCGGCGCTGCTGGAGGCGGCCCGGGGCGCGCTGCGGGCCGCCGAGGAGCTGGCCCGGGAGGCGCTGGCGATGCCGCCCTGCCAGGGCTGGTCGTCCCGGTCCGACTGCGGCTACGCGTACCTGGCGCTGGCGTTCGTGGACTGGGAGCGGGACCGGCCGGCGGAGGCCACGGCCCACCTGGCGTTCGCCGGGCCGGCCGGCGCGGAGCCGGGCGGCGCGGCGCTCACCGCACTGTGCCGGGCCGGGCTGCTGGCCGACGGCGGTGACCCGGGCGGCGCGCTGCGCACGCTCGCCGGGGCGCGCACGGTCGCGCCGCCCGGCCCGGAGCTGGGCGAATGGCTCGCCGCCGACGAGGCCCAGGTACGCGCCGCCGTCGGCGACGTCGACGGCGCCCGGACGCTGCTCGACGCGGCGGGCGACGGGCCGGCGCCGGCGCTGGTGGCCGCGCGGCTGCGGCTGCGCGCCGGTGACGCCCGCGCGGCCGAGCGTGCGCTGCCCGACTGGACCGCGTCCGGCGCGGCGGACTGGCCGCTGCCGGTGCGGCTGGGCGCCGGGCTGCTCGACGCGGCGCTCGCCGACGCCTCCGGTGACGCCCGGCGCGCCGGGCGGCTGCTGGAGGAGGTGCTGGCGCTCGCCGAGCCGGACGGCTTCCGGCGCGTCTTCACCCGGGCCGACCCGGGGGTACGGAATCTGCTCGCCGCACGCCTGGACTCGGGCACCGCGTACTGGGCCACTGTGAGCGAGCTGGTCCGGGGCGTGGACGCGCAACCGGCGGCAGCGACTGCCGACGGTCCGGCCCGGACGCTCGACGAGCCGCTCACCGAGCGGGAACTGACCATCCTGCGCTACCTGCAGAGCATCCTGTCCAACGTGGAGATCGCCGCCGAGCTGTCACTGTCGGTCAACACGGTCAAGACGCACGTGCGCAACATCTACCGCAAGCTCGACGCGACCCGCCGGCGGGACGCCGTCCGGCGGGCACGCGAGCTGCGGCTGATCTGACTGTCAGCCGTCGTCGGTGGCGGCGTCCACCACTGCCAGCAACTCGGCCAGGTCGTAGCCGCCGTCGTGCCGGACGTCGTTGACGAACAACGTCGGGGTGCCGTTGACGCCGCTGCGGATGCCGCCGACGAAGTCCTGCCGGACCCGGTCGGCGTACTCCTGCCGGCCGACCTCCGCGGCGATCTCCTCCGGCGACAGGCCGACCTGCTCGACGCCCAGCGACAGGTGCACCGGGTCGAGCTGGTCCTGGTGCTGGTAGAGCCAGTCGTACATCTCCCAGAACCGGCCCCGGGCGGCGGCGGCCTCGGCGGTCTCCGCGGCGCTCTCCGCGTACGGGTGGACGTTGGTGATCGGGAAGTGCCGGTACACCAGACACACCATGTCGGCCCGCTGGCGCAGCACCTCGGCCAGGTTCGGGTACGCGGCGCCGCAGAACCGGCACTGGAAGTCGCCGTACTCGACGACGGTGACCGGCGCGTCCACCGGCCCGCGGACATGGTCGCGTTCGGTCACCGGGATCCGCAGCCGCGCGGTGGTGACCTGGAGGGGCGTGGTCATCCGGCACTCACCCGCCGATCCGTGTCCAGCCGAACCAGCGTGTCGAGCCCGTTCGGATCACTCATGCCCTCCACCATGGCCGCGGCCCGGGTGAGGCGGGCTCACCCGGGCGGGGTGGTTCCGTCAGCGCACGGCGAGGTGGTTGCGCACCTCCCGGATGCCCGGGGCGTTCCACACCACCCGCTCGATCTCCTCGCGCTCGCCGGCGGAGTGGACCTGCCCGTCCAGCAGCACCGTGTCGCCGTGCACCCGCACGCCGACCTCCTCGGCCTCGGTGGCGGCGTTGCGGGCCAGCGCGTCCACGATCCGCTCGGCCAGGTCGCGGCCGTCGGCGTGCACGGCGGGACGTACCGCGATGCCGTTGCTCACCCCGCACACGCCGGTGAGCCGGGCGACCGAGCGTTCGGCGGCCCGCCGCTGGTACTCCCACTCGACCTCGCCGTGCAGCGTGACCCAGCCGTCGGCCACCGTCACCTGCAACGCCTCGATCGGCACGAACGCGTCCCACTCCAGCGCCCGTACGGCCGCGACCGCGATCTCCGGGTCCTCCCGCCCGGCCGCGGTGTCGATCCGGACGGCGAGGTCGTTGGCGACCGCGCGGACGCGGGCGACCCGGTGCGCGGCCCGCTCGGCGGCCCACTTCTTGGCGTAGCTGTCCACCCGGCCGGTGAGCGTCACCACCCCCTCGGTGACTGTCACCCCGATCTCGTCCGGGCCGACCCGGGGCTCCCAGGTCAGCTCGTCGAGCACGGCGGACTGGATGTCCCGGTCGGTACGCGTGATCGTGTCGGTGGCCATCCGGCTCCCCCTCCCGTCGATCGCGGCGCGGGCACGTGGTCCCGCACCAGCGATCCTGCGCGCGCCCCGGGTGAGCGGGCCTCACCCGGCCCGGGTGAGGCTGCACGACGGCCGTCCCCGGGAGTCGCGGGGGCGGCCGTCGTCGTGTCGTACGGGCGGGTCAGCCGTCCAGGTCGGCCGGGGAGTTCGGCCGGTCCACGTCCACGAACTCGATCTCGTCCGCGGCGCGGTCCCGGCTGCCGGCGGCGCGTGCCGCCGTGCCGGCGGCCCAGCCGATCGCCGCGCCGGCGAGCGCCGCCGCGATCAGCAGCGTCCACGGCAGCGCGGGCCGGCGGCCGGCGAGCGCGTCGAACGCGAGGCCGGCCCGGCGGCGTGCCTCCTCGGCGGCGGTGCCGACCATGTCGGTGGCGTCGTCGGCGAGGCCGGAGGAACTGCGGCGGGCGGTCCGGGTGGCGTCGCGCACGCTGTCACCGGCGGAACCGACGGCCGAGACCAGGTGCTGCCACGCCTGGTCGGCGACCCGCTCGGCCTTGCCCCGGCGGTCCAGCAGGTTGGATCCGAACATCGTTGTACCTCCTCGGGTGCCGAAGGCCGGCGGCCACTTCGGACTCCGGTGTCCATCCGGCGGGTTCACTGTCTCCGGCAGTGCCCCACCGGCGCGCCCGGCAAACCATGCCGCGTTCGCGGCCCGCGAGCGGCGAACGGGACGAACCACCCTAACGTGCCGGGACCGGTGCCCGCGGGACGTGCGTGCGCCCGCTACCCTGGTCGGCGGATCGGCGGGTCCGCCCGGCCGCACGGCTGGTCGTGACCCGCCTTGAAGGGGAAACTGGAACCCGGAGGTCCGGATTGGGTACGCCCAGGTGTGCCCAGTTCGCGAATTGCTCATCCCGGGGGGTGGCGACCGGGCCGTTGGAGGAATACTCTCGGTCGCGGCCCGCGTACTGATGAGGCGCCCGTTTCGGGCGAGTGGAGGTGCTCGCGTGAGCCTGTCGATCGTGAAGTCGGTGCGGCCGGGTGGTGTCGTCCAGATCGCGCCCCGTGGGGAGATCGACGTCGACACCGCGTACGAGGTGCGGGAAGCGATCGCCGAGGTGCTCGCGAAGGGCCGCCCGGCGCGGATCGAGCTGAACATGCGGCTCGTCACGTTCATCGACTCGGTCGGCATCAGCGCCATGGTCGCCGGCTTCCAGACCTGCGAGGTCAGCGGCGTCAAGCTCGTGGTCACCGAGCCGAGCCGGTTCGTGCACCGGCAGCTCTGGGTGACCGGCCTGCTCGGCCTGTTCGGCGCGCCCGAGCCGTGGTTCGCCGACGACACCCCCGAGGTGCTGCCCGGCGCCTGAGCGTGCCGCTCACACCCCCTGCGGCCAGGGGACCTTCTACCCGTTGCCAGTCCGGCGTCGGTACGGGACGATCGTCGCGACGCACGACGGCGAGGGGGCCCCGCTTGCAGAGCAGCGACAGCTTCAGCTACACCGTGCAGGCCCGGTGCAGCCGGGCCGAAGCGGTGGCCCTGCTCGGTGACCTGAGTCGCCAGGGTGAGCTGCATCCGCTGATCGTCCGGGTCCGGAAGCTGCCGTCCCGGCCGGGCGCGCTGGCCAGCTACGCGATCACCGACCGGCTGCAACTCGGCCCGCTGCACTTCCCGGTCACGTACCAGGCGGACGTGCTGATCGCCGGCGAGGACGAGGTGGTCACGGTGGCGCGGCAGCAGCCCGCGACGACCGTCCGCAACCACACCCGGCTGCGCGACGAGCCCGACGGCACGGTACGCATCGACGTGGAGATCACGCTCACCGCGCCGGCGCCACTGTTCGGGTACGCGTTCCGCCAGGCCCGGGCGGCTCACCTGGGCCTGGCGGCGCGTCTCGGAGCGACCCTGGAGGGTCGGCCGGCCTGATCCGGCCGGCCCTCTCGGGGCGGCTCAGTACACCGACAGGTGCACGTGGTTGGTGTGGTCGCTGGACGGGTCGCCGTTGCCGCCGCTGTACGACTTCCACCCGCTGCTGGGCAGCCAGATCTGCTTGAACCAGATCACGTAGAGCACGGCGAGCGGGTCGGCGTTGCGCACGAAGTACGCGGCCAGGTTGTTGCCGTACGTCCGGTCACCGCCGGTGGCCACGCCGCCGAAGCCGTTCTTCTGCGCGGCGAAGTCGCAGGCCCGCCCCTTCGGGTGCTCACCCGAGCCGCTGGGCCGGTGGCACGAGACGTACCTGGTGAAGCCCGCCGCCTTGGCCTGTTGCAGCGCGTGCAGCGTGCGCGGGGTGATGCAGCCGTTCGCCGGGGTGGGGTCGTTGACGCTGCACGACTCCGACGGCCAGGAGCCGTCCGAGTTGCGCGGTGCCGGCTTCGCGTTCTTGCCGGAGGTGCCCTGGACGCTGCCACCGCCGCTGCTGCTGCGCGAGGTGCTGTCGTTCGCCACCTCCAGGGCGCGCTCGGCCTGCTCCTTGCGCTTGGCCATCACCGTCACCTGCTTGCGCTGTTCGCGGATCTCTGCGTCGAGCTGGGCGCGGGTGCGGGTGGCCTCGTCCCGGGTGGTGATCAGGTCGCGCAGCGTACGGTCCTCGTGCGCGGCGACCTGCTCCAGCGCGGCGGCCCGGTCCATGAAGCCCTCCGGGCTGCTGCTGCCGAGCAGCGCCCCGGCGGTGCCCAGGCGGCCGTTGCGGTACGCCACGACGGCGATCTCGCCGACCTTGGCGTCGCGGACGGCCAGTTCGGCGCCGACCGTCTTGAGCTGGTCGTTGAGCTGCTTCTGGCGGGTCACCGACCGGTTGAGCGCGGCCTTCGCCTCCAGCCAGCCCTTGCCGGCCGCGTCGAGCTGGGCACGCAGTTCGGGCGTGCCACCCTCGTCGTCGCCGGGCGCTGCGGCGAGCAGGCCGGTCACCGGCGCCGCGGAGGCGGGGGAGGCCGGAACGGTCGCGACGCCGAGGGCCAGCGTCGCGACGAGCAGGGCCGCCAACCGGGCGGCCGTCCGTCGTACAGGTGCCACTGCGGGCATGCACACGTCCTTCCGTCAACGCCGACCGGGTTAGCTGACGGGTTCGGGACGGAAAATCCCTACCGCTGACGCGGATGCACCCCACGTACGTGGTTCCCCGGCTCGTCCCTGCGGACGATTAGGCGACGGCCGCCCCACCGGGGCCGGGTGGCGTCCGCGGGTGCGGCCGCGACCGAGACTACCGGCGCTGCCCGGGCGCGGCTCCGTCGAGCAGCGCCACTAGGCGGGGCAAAACCGGCATAAGACTACATTAGCCACAGGGATTTAAGTGTGTCCTAATCACCACTCGGTCTGTCCGCACACTCCGGCCGACGCTCCGGGTTCGACCTGCAACGTGGCGTGATCGATGGAGAAGTCCTCGTGCAGGGCGGCCCGCGCGGCGGCCAGCACCACGCCCGGGTCCACGCCCGGGTCGGTGGTCAGGTGCGCCGAGGCCACCTCCATGCCCGAGGTGAGCGTCCAGACGTGCAGGTCGTGCACCTCGGCCACGCCGGGTACGGCGGCCAGCCGGTCGTGCACGGCTGTGACCTGGAGGTGCTCCGGCGCGGCCTGCACCAGGATGCGCAGCGCGGCCCGGCCGAGCCGCCAGGTGCGCGGCAGGATGAACAGGCCGATCCCGACGGCGACCAGCGGGTCCGCCCACCACCAGTCGGTCACCGTGATGACCAGCGCGGCGGCGATCACGCCGAGCGAGCCGAGCAGGTCGCCGAGCACCTCCAGGTACGCCCCGCGCAGGTTGATGCTCTCCTTCGACCCGGCGCGCAGCAGCGCGAACGCGATGATGTTGGCGAGCAGGCCGAGCACCGCCACCACGAGCATCGGGCCGGCCAGCACCTCCGGCGGCTCGCCGAACCGGCGTACCGCCTCGACCAGGACGTAGATCGCGACGGCGCCGAGCAGCACGGCGTTGGCGAGGGCGGCGAGCACCTCCAGCCGGTAGAGCCCGAACGTGCGCTGCGGGTCGGTGCCGGCGCGGCGGGTGGCGGTGATCGCGGCCAGCGCCATGCCGATGCCGAGGACGTCGGTGAACATGTGCCCGGCGTCGGAGAGCAGGGCCAGCGAGCCGGTTGTGAACGCGGCCACCGCCTCGACCACCATCAGGGCGGCGAGCAGCGCGAAGGCGGCCCAGAGGCGGCCCCGGTGGCGGTGTGCCGCGTTCGTCACCGCGCCGCTGTGGTCATGACCTGCGCCCACGCCAACACCCTTCCTGCCCCGTACCGGCCAGGCTCAATGTATGTTCACATCGCTATGTATGCAACTGAACTGTGGGTGACTTCCGGATCACTGCCGGGTCTCCGTCAGGTGGGGTCGAGCGTGGTGAGACGCTGGGTGGCCCGGGACAGCGCCACGTAGAGCGTGCGCACGCCCGAACCGGGATCGGCCCGGATCTCGCTCGGCGCCACCAGCACCACGCCGTCGTACTCCATGCCCTTGGCCTGCAGGCTGGTCACCACCTGGAGGCGGCCCGCGCCGAGCCCGCCCAGCCAGCCGGCCACCTCGTCCCGGCGCGGCACCGGCGTGATCACGCCGACGGTGCCCTCCACCTGCGCGAGCAGCGCCTCGGCCGCCTCGACCGTGGCCGCCGGCAGGTCGGCGGCGGGCACCGTGCGCTCGACCGGCGGCACGCCGGTGGACCGCACCGCGTCGGGCAGCGGCAGGTCCGGGTAGAGGCGGCGGATCTCCGCCGCCGCCACCGCGAAGATCTCCGCCGAGTTGCGGTAGTTGGTGGTCAGCTCGTAGCGGTGCCGCTTGCGCCGGCCCAGCGCCTGGTCACGGGCCCGGTCCAGCTCCTGCGGGTCGCCGGTCCAGGCGGTCTGCGCCGGGTCGCCGACCACCGTCCAGGACGCCAGCCGCCCGCGTCGGCCGATCATCCGCCACTGCATCGGCGAGACGTCCTGCGACTCGTCCACCACCACGTGCGCGTAGTCGCGGTAGTCGTCCGGACGCTCCCGCGCCGCCGCGCGGGCGGCGCGCTGCCGATCGGCGTACGTGCTCAGCTCACGCACGCCACCGGCGAGCTGGTACGGGTCGCGCTTGGGCCGGGCCCGCCGCACCGGCTTGCCGAGCAGCGCGTCCAGCTCGTCCAGCAGCGCGATGTCGGCCACCGTCAGTCCCTCGGCCGCCAGCGTCCGGTACGCGTCGCCGAGCAGCCGGATCTCCGCCGAGGAGAGGATGCCCCCGGCGTAGCGGCGCAGCCGGTCCGGGCGGGCCAGCCAGTCCAGCACGTGCCGCGGGTGCAGCCGGGGCCACCACGCCTTGAGGAACTCGCGGAACTCGGGCCGCTCGATGATCTCGTCCTCGAACGCGGGCTGCTCCGGCAGGCGGCCCACCCGCAGCGTGCGGGCCTGCGCGTAGAGCGCGGCGAGCACCGCGTCGAACGCCGCCCGGCGTACCTCGTTGCGGCGCGCCCCACGGGCCAGCGTCCGGTCCCGGACGGCGTCCAGCGCGGGGCGTTCCAGGCGCAGCAGCTCGCCCCGGTAGAGCAGGCGCAGCTCGGCGGGGGAGTCCGGCACCGCGTCGCGTACCGCGCGTTCCAGCACCCGGCGCATCCGCAGCGATCCCTTCACCGCCGCCACGTCCGGCGGGTCGGTCCGGGACGCGGACAGTCCGGGGAACAGCGAGCCGAGCGAGTGCAGCGTGGCGGTCTCCTCGCCCAGCGAGGGCAGCACCGAGGCGATGTACTCGACGAACACGCCGGACGGGCCGACCACCAGGATGCCGCCGCCGGCGTACCGGGCCCGGTCGGAGTAGAGCAGGTACGCGGCGCGGTGCAGCGCCACCGCCGTCTTCCCGGTACCCGGGCCGCCGGAGACGATCGTGACGCCGTTGCCGGGGGAACGGATCGCCTCGTCCTGCTCGCGCTGGATGGTGGCGACGATGTCGCGCATACCTCGGCCGGTGGCCCTCGACAGCGTGGCCAGCAGAGCCCCGTCACCGACCACCGCCATGTCCGGCGGGGCGGCCTCCGGGTCCAGCAGGTCGTCCTCGATCCGGGTGACCTTCTCGGACGCGGACTGGATCGTGCGCCGCCGCACCACGCCGCGCGGCTCGGCGGGCGTGGCCTGGTAGAACGCGGCGGCGGCGGGTGCCCGCCAGTCCACCACCAGCGTCTCCGCGTCCACGCCCCGCACACCGAGCCGGCCGACGTGCAGCACCTGCCCGGTACGCAGGTCCAGCCGGCCGAACACCAGCCCCTCGTGCTCGGCGTCCAGCACGTGCCGGCGCTGGGCGGCGTGGAAGACCATCGCGTCCCGCTCGACCAGCGCGCCGAAGTTGCCGACCCGGGCCAGCTGGTAGCCCTCCCGCTCGGCGTCGGCCGCCGACCGGCGCAGTTCGGCCAGCCGGGCGTACACCCGGTCGAGGTGGCGCTGCTCGGCGGCGATCTCCCGGTCCAGCGTGGTCTGGTCGGTCAACGCGGATGCTCCTGTGTTCGGAGGGCACGACGGGCTGAATGAGGGTACGGGCCGCCGGCAACCGCCACGCCGGGGCATGCCGCGCACGTGGCGTACGTCAGTGCCGTCGCGAGCCGGAGACGGTCAGAGACGGGTCGCCGGGCGTCCGGCCAGCACCCGGTCCAGCACGCCGGCGAGGGCCGCGTTCACCTCGTCGGGGCGCTCCATCATCAGCATGTGCCCGGCACCAGGGCAGACCGTCAGCTCCGTGGTGGGCAGCGCCGCCGCGATCGACTCGGCGCAGGGCGGCGGGGTGAGCCGGTCCCGGTCCCCGACCAGCGCGGCGGCCGGCAGCCCGCCGAGCGCGGCGAGCGTCTCCAGCCGGTGCTGGGCGCCGATCGAGGCCCGGAAACCGCCGATCGAGCGCAGCGTGGCCCGAGCCACCGCCGAGGTGACCAGGCGGATGTCGGCCGGGTCGCAGCGGTCGCCGAACAGCATCCAGCGGATGCTCGGGCGCAGCGCGCGCAGCAGCGCGTGCGGGGGCCGCCAACCGCCGCAGCGGGCCAGCACCCCGGCGCCGGCGGTCTCGGCCAGGCGGATCAGCCGGGTGATCCGGGGGGACAGGCCGTACGCGGTGTGCGTGTGCCCCTCGGCGGTGGTGGAGACGAAGACCAGCCCGGCGGTACGCGTGGCGAACCGGTCGGGGTGGCGGTGCGCGTACTCCATCACCGTCATCCCGCCCATCGAGTGCCCGACCAGGACGATCGGACCGGACGGGACGATCTCGTCGACCACCGCCGCCAGGTCGTCACCGAGCTGGGCGAGGGTGGCGTCGCGCAGCGCCAGGCAGCTCGACCGGCCGTGGCCGCGGGCGTCGTACGTGACCAGGCGGACCCGGCCGCCGAAGCGTTCCCGCAGCTCGGCGACCTGGCGGTGCCAGCTCCGCCCGTCCAGCGTCCAGCCGTGCAGCAGGACGGCGGTGACCTCGGCGTCGACCGGCCCGGTGACGCTGACGTGCAGGCGTACGTCGTCGGGGAGCCGCAGTTCCAGGTCCGGCATCGTCCACCTCCCGGGCCCGCCGATGTGTGTCCACCGGATGACCCGGCGGTGACACCGGCGTTACCCGCCATGAGACCACGGCAACCGGCCCGGAGAGAAGATCCCGGTCCGCCCCCGCGGCGTCGGATCGGTGACCAGGCTGGGAGGCATGCCGTCCACCGTCCGCACGCCGCGCGCCGCGCTGGCCGAGCTGCTCGCCGGCAACCGCCGCTTCGTCAGCGGCCAGCCGGTGCACGGGCACGACGTCACCGCCGCCGCCGCGGTGGCCTCCGGCGACCAGCAGCCGTACGCGGTGGTGCTGGGCTGTATCGACTCGCGGGTGCCGTTGGAGGCGATCTTCGACCAGACGTTCGGTTCGATCTGCGTGATCCGTACCGGCGGGCACGTGCTGGACCGGGCCGTCCGGGGCTCGATCGAGTACGTGGTGGAGCAGCTCGGCGTACGCCTGGTGATGGTGCTGGGGCACGAGCGCTGCGGCGCGGTCGGCTCGACCGTCGAGACGCTGCGCACCGGGCGGCGGCCCGGCGGCGACCTGGCGTACGTGGTGGACCGGATCGCCCCGGCGGTCGCCGACGTCGGGGTGGACGACCCGGACGCGCACCCGCTGGCGATCCGCCGCCACGTCCGGCGCACGGTGGCCGCGTTGCGCGGCGACGACCGGCTGGCCGGGCCGGTGGACGCCGGTGAGCTGGCAGTGGAGGGCGCGCTCTACGACCTGGCCACGGGCGAGGTGACGCTGTTGCCGCAGGAGCAGACGCGAAACCGCCCGCCGGGGTGATCCCGGCGGGCGGTCGCGGTGGTGCGGGTGAGGGCGCTCAGCCCTCGAAGACGCCGGCCTCGACCAGGCGCTTCTCGGTGGCGTCCCAGCCGTGGTCCGGGTAGGACGCGGCCAGGCCGTTGATCTCGGCGCGGATCTTGGCGGCGTGGCCGGCGGCGGCCAGCACGCGGATCTCCTCGACGAAGGCGTCGGAGTCGGTGCGCAGGTGCGCGGTCTTGCCGTTGGTCAGGTTGCGCACGTAGGCGTGCTTGCCGCCGTTGAGCGGGATCAGGTACTTGAACTCGCCCAGCACGCTGAGGGCGCCACCCTGGCCAGCCTGGCCGGCCCGGACGGACGCGCGCGCGGTCTTAGAGGTGTTGCTCGCCACGGAGGTACTCCTTGCAGACGTACGGTGGGGACGGAAGCCGTCCGGGGGCTGTGCGGATGACGCCCGGGTGGGCGCCGGCCCGCGAAGATGTACGGCGGCACAGAACCGCCCAGAGAACTGTACACGACCACGACACCTGGCTGGTCGTCGCGGCGTCAGAGGGCACAACCAGGTCCACCCTCCGGGTATTTCCCGCCCCGGGGCCCGGCGGATTTTCCGATTCGCTGGCGCACCACCAGTCACACGGGTCATCATGTGTGCCAGGTACCACTCGGTAGGACGAGGTCGTAGGGGAAGACGCACCTCGGCTCACCGGGAGGTCACCGTGCCAACGCGTGGCGTCGTATACGTCCACTCGACCCCGCTCGCCGTGTCCTCGCACGTCGAGTGGGCGATCGCGCGCGTCCTCGCTGCGCCGGTCAACCTGCACTGGACGGCGCAGCCCGCCGACCCGGGCGCCCGTCGCGCCGAGTGCGGCTGGACCGGCAGCCCGGGGACCGGCGCGGAGCTGGCCGCTGCCCTCCGGCAGTGGCCCATGATCCGTTTCGAGGTCACCGAGGAACCCAGTCCCGGCGTCGACGGCGAGCGCTTCATGTACGTACCGGGCCGCGGCCTGTTCCGCGCCGCTGTCGGCGCGGCCGGCGACATCCAGCTCGGCGAGGACCGGCTCCGCAGCCTGATGACCGCCGCGCGCAGCCCGGAGGCGCTGGCCCACGCCCTGGACAAGGCGCTCGGCACCGCCTGGGACGCCGAACTGGAGCCCTACCGGTACGCCGGAGACGGTGCGCCGGTGACGCTGCTCACCCAGGTCGGGTGACGGCGGCCGAGTTGCCCCGATACGGTGGGCCGCGTGTCGATTTCCCCGCGGCGCTCCGCCGTCGCGCTCGCCGCACTGACCGCGCTGCTCGTCTCCGGGTGCTCGGACGGGCCGGACCGGCCCCGACCTGCCCCGTCGAGCCCGGCACCGTCGTCGGTCGCACCCGCGCCGAGTGAGCCGCCGGCCGCCGATCCGGCCGCCCGCGCGGCCGCGCTCGTCGGCACGCTGAGCGACGAGGACCTGGTCGGGCAGGTGCTGATGCCGTACGCCTACGGCAGCTCCGCCACCCAGGTGTCAGCCGCCTCGGCGGCCGGGAACCGGGCGCTCGCCGGCGTCGACACCCCCGCCGAGATGGTGGCGAAGTACCGGCTCGGCGGGGTGATCCTGGTCGGCTTCAGCGCCGACGACCCCACCTCGGGCAACCAGGCCACCACGAACGTGGACAACCCCAGGCAGGTCCGTGCGCTCACCGACGGACTGCGCGCCGCCGCCGGCAAGCTGCCCGCCGGTGCCGCGCCCTTCCTGATCGGCACCGACCAGGAGTACGGCGTGGTCACCCGGATCACCGACGGGGTGACGCTGCTGCCCAGCCCGCTCGCCGCCGGCGCCGCCGGGAACCCGGCGCTGACCGAGGCCGCCTGGCGGGCCGCCGGGGCCGAGCTGGCCGCCATGGGCGTCAACCTCGACTTCGCCCCGGTCGCCGACGTGCTGGCGACCCGCAGCGCGGTGATCGGCTCCCGGTCCTTCGGCGCCGACCCGGCGACCGCGTCCCCCCAGGTGGCGGGCGCGGTACGCGGCCTGCAGGCCGAGGGCGTCGGTGCCGCGGTCAAGCACTTCCCCGGACACGGCCTGAGCGCCGAGGACTCGCACACCGAACTACCAGTGATCAAGCAGTCCCGCGCCGAGCTGGACCGCCTCGCGTTCCCGCCGTTCCGCGCCGGCATCGGCGCCGGAGCCATGGCGGTGATGTCGGCCCACCTGGACGTCAAGGCGGTCGACCCGGGCACCCCTGCGACGTTCTCCCGCAAGCTGCTCACCGACGTGCTGCGCGGCCAGCTCGGCTTCCAGGGCGTGGTGATCACCGACGGGATGAACATGGCCCCGGCGAAGAAGTGGTCGCCGGGCGAGGCCGCCGTACGCGCGCTCGACGCCGGCAACGACCTCATCCTGATGACCCCGAACGTCACCCAGGCGTACGACGGGCTGCGCGCCGCGCTCAAGGACGGCTCGCTGCCCCGCGCCCGCCTGGTCGAGGCGGTCACCCGGGTGCTGACCATGAAGTTCCGGCTGGCCGGGCGGGACACCCCGGCGCTGTCCACGCTCGACGGCGCCGCCCACCGCAAGGCCGCCGACGACCTGGCCACCGCCGCCGTGACGGTGCTGCGCGGCAAGTGCGGCGGCGCGGTGAGCGGCCCGGTGAGCGTGACCTCCTCCGGTGGCCGGGAGCGCACCCGCAAGCTGCTGACCGAGGCGCTCACCGCCGCCGGGGTCAGGGTGGTGCCCTCCGGCGGCACGGTGGTGCACCTGGTCGGATACGGCGACGGCGCGAAGGACCTGAACGCCGACGCCGCCGTGACGGTGGCGATGGACACGCCGTACGTGCTGTCCGGGGCGAAGTCCCCGACGCTGATGGCGACCTACTCGTCCACCCGCGCCTCGATGACCGGGCTCGCCGCGGTGCTCGCCGGCAAGGCCCGCCCGGCGGGCCGCTCCCCGGTGCCGGTCGCCGGCCTGCCGGCCACCACCTGCCGCACCTGACCCGGCCGCCCGCCCGGATCGCGCCGAAACCCGGATGCGTCCGGGCGGCCCCGGCTGGCAGGGTGGCGCCCATGGGAGAGGCAGCACAGGGTTTCCGCTACGTCGAGCGCGCCGACGGCACGGTGGTCATCACGCATCACGGCCGGGTCGCCGGCACGTTGCGCGGCGGCCGGGCCGCGCAGTTCCTGGCCGAGGTCGGCGACGACCCGCAACTGACCATGGCCCGGTGGACCGGCAACTACCGGCGCGGCAACGAGCGGACCGCCCGGCAGCACCCCCGCAACCGCGGCTGAGGTGTAAGGAAGGGCCCCCTCTTAACGCCTGCGGTAGAGGAAGGGCCCCTTCTTAACACGGAGCTGTTAAGAAGGGGCCCTTCCTTACATCCGATCAGGGGCGGGTGAAGACCAGCGCCACGTTGTGCCCGCCGAAGCCGAACGCGTTGTTCAGCGCCGCCGGGATCTCCATGTGACGCGCCTTGTGCGCTGCCACGTCCAGGGTCAGGCCCTCGTCCGGGTCGTCCAGGTTGATCGTCGGCGGGATCACACCGTCCCGGATGGCCAGGATGGTGGCGATCGACTCCAGCGCGCCGGCCGCGCCGAGCAGGTGCCCGGTCATCGACTTCGTGGCGGTGAGCACCGGGTGGTCGCCGACCGCCTGACGCAGCGCGCCGATCTCCAGCATGTCCCCGACCGGGGTGGAGGTGGCGTGCGCGTTGACGTGCACGATGTCGGTACGGGCCACGTCCGAGTCGGCGACCGCCCGGGCGATGGCGCGGATGGCGCCCTCGCCCTCGGCGTGCGGCTGCACGATGTCGTACGCGTCCGAGGTGATCCCCGCGCCGGCCAGGCGCGCGTACACCCGGGCGCCCCGGGCGGCGGCGTGGTCGGCGCGCTCCAGGATCACCACGCCCGCGCCCTCACCGAGCACGAAGCCGTCGCGACCGGAGTCCCACGGCCGGGAGGCCCGCTCCGGCTCGTCGTTGCGGGTCGACATGGCCCGCATCGAGCTGAAGCCGGCGATCGGCAGCGGGTGGATGACCGCCTCGGTGCCGCCGGCCACCACCACGTCGGCCCGGCCGGCGCGGATGATGTCCAGGCCCAGCGCGATCGCCTCCGCGCCGGTCGCGCAGGCGCTGGCCACCGTGTGGACGCCGGCCTTGGCGCCCAGCTCCAGACCGACCCAGGCGGCCGGGCCGTTCGGCATCAGCATCGGGATGGTGTGCGGGGAGACCCGCCGCGGTCCGGACGCCTCCAGGATGTCGTCCTGGGCGAGCAGGGTGGTGGCGCCGCCGATGCCCGAGCCGACGCTCACCGCCAGGCGCTCCGGGTCCGGACCGGCCTCGTCCAGACCGGCGTCTGCCCACGCCTGCTTGGCGGCGATGATGGCGATCGCCTCCGAGCGGTCCAGCCGGCGCAGCTTCACCCGGTCCAGCACCTCGGACGGGTCGACCGCCAGCTCGGCGGCGATCCGGACGGGCAGTTGCGCGGCCCACTCCTGGGTGAGCGCACTCACCCCGGAGCGGCCGGCGAGCATGGCGTCCCAGGTCGACGCGACGTCCCCGCCGAGCGGGGTCGTCGCGCCGAGCCCGGTGACGACGACGTCGGGACGACTCATGATCAGGACTGCGCCTCGATGTAGCTGACCGCGTCCCCGACGGTCTTGAGGTTCTGCACCTCGTTGTCCGGGATCTTGACACCGAACTTCTCCTCGGCCGCCACCACGACCTCGACCATGGAGAGCGAGTCGACGTCGAGGTCGTCGGTGAAGGACTTCCCCTCGGCCACGTCGTCCGGGTTCACCCCGGCAACCTCTTCGAGGATCTCGGCGAGGCCGGCGGTGATCTCGTCACGGGTCATTGCGGTTGGTTCCTCTCATCGGGGGTTACCGGTGACCGGCGTCGCCGGTCACACACCTCGGCGCGTTCGCGCCCGAGGGGGTCTCAGGGGCAGCGCACGACCTGACCGGCGTAGGTCAGGCCGCCGCCGAAACCGAACAGCAGCACCGGGGCGCCCGAGGGCACCTCCCGCCGCTCGACCAGCTTCGACAGGGCCAGCGGGATGCTCGCCGCCGACGTGTTGCCGGACTCGACGATGTCCTTGGCGATGATCGCGTCCGGGATGTTCAGCCGCTTGGCGATGCCGTCGATGATCCGGGCGTTGGCCTGGTGCGGCACGAACGCGGCCAGCTCCGACGGGTCCACCCCGGCGCGCTCGCACGCCTGGAGCGCGAGCGGGGCCAGCGCAGTGGTGGCCCAGCGGAACACCGACTGCCCCTCCTGGCTGATGTAGGGCTGCCAGCCCTCGATCCGGACGGCGTCGCTCTTCTCCGGCGCGGAACCCCAGACCACCGGCCCGATCCCGGCCGGCTCGTCGTCGGCGGTCGCGCTGACCACCGCCGCTCCGGCGCCGTCGGCGAAGATGATGCAGGTCGAGCGGTCGGTCCAGTCGGTGAACTCGGAGAGCTTCTCCGCGCCGATGACGATCGCGTTGCGCGCCGCGCCGGCCCGGATCGCGTGGTCCACAGTGCCCAGCGCGTACGCGAAACCGGAGCAGGCGGTGTTGAGGTCGTACGCCCCGGGCGCGTTGATGCCCAGCTTGGCCGCGACCCGGCAGGCCACGTTGGGGCTGCGGTCCACGGACGTGCAGGTCGCCACCACGACCAGGTCGATGTCGGCGGCGGTCAGCCCGGCGTTGGCGAGCGCCTTACCTGCGGCGGCGGTGGCCATGTCGGCCACCGTCTCGTCGCCCGCGATCCGGCGGGTGACGATGCCGACCCGGTCCCGGATCCACTCGTCGTTGGTGTCGACCATCTGGGCGATCTCGTCGTTCGTGACGACGCGGGAGGGCTGGTAGTGCCCCATCGCGACGATCCGGCTGCCGGCCATTAGTGCGTTCCTCCGATACGGACGAGGGGCTGGCCCGGTGCGACCGGGTCGTCGTGCTGTGCGAGCCACTCGACGAGCGGCCCGTTGTCGTGTGCGGTCACCTCGACCGGCCCCCGGACGCCGGTGACGTGGCCGAGGACCTCACCGGCGCGTACCTCGGCGCCCTCGGCCGGTCCGGCCGACCGGTCGAGGCGGCCGGCGGCGGGGGAGACGACCACCCGGAACGGCGGCGCGGTCGGCCGGGCGGCGGGGCCGGCGTGCCGGGCGATCAGGCGGCGCGCGGCGGGCAGGTCGGCCGGGTTGTTCAGGGTGACGATCTCGGGTGCGCCCTCGCCCTTGAGTTCCCGCTTGACCAGCCCGGCCAGGGTGCCGGCCGGTGGCAGCTCGATCACGCCGGTGACGCCGAGGTCGGCCAGCGTGCGCACGCACAGGTCCCAGCGGACCGGCGCGGTCACCTGCCGGACCAGACGCCGCACCGTCTCGGGGCCGTGCGTGACCGGCGTGCCGTCGAGGTTGGACAGCAGGATCCGGGCCGGGGCGGAGGCCGGGACACCGGCGGCCACCGCGGCGAGAGCGGTCTCGGCCGGCGCCATGTACGGCGTGTGGAACGCGCCCGCGACCTGGAGCCGGATGACCCGGGTCCGGGCGGGCGGTTCGGCGGCGAGCTTGTCCAGCGCGTCGGCGGCGCCGGCGGCCACGACCTGACCGGCGCCGTTGCGGTTGGCCGGGTGCAGCCCGTGCGCCGTCAGCGCGGCGATCACCTCGTCCGGGTCACCGCCGAGCACGGCGGCCATCCCGGTCGGCTCCAGCGCGCAGGCGGCGGCCATCTCCCGTCCGCGTACGCTGGCGAGCGTCACGGCGGCCTCGGCGGGGAGCACCCCGGCCAGCGCGGCGGCGCCCAGCTCACCGACGCTGTGCCCGGCGACCAGCCCGACGTCGTGCATGGGCAGGTGCTCGGCGGCGAGCAGCGCGGCGGCGACCAGCAGCGGCTGGGTACGGGCCGTGTCCTTGATCTCGTCCGCGTCCGCCCGGGTGCCCAGGTGGATCAGGTCCACCCCGGCCAGCGCGGACCACCAGCGCAGACGCGCCTCGGCGCCGGGGAGGTCGAGCCACGGCGCGAGGAAGCCGGGCTTCTGCGAACCCTGTCCGGGAGAGAGTACGGCGAGCACGTGTACGACTCTGACGGATACCGGCGTGCCGCGCTGTAACGTACGGCACCAAACCGCACTAGAACCTTTAGAGGAAACCTACAAAGATCGTCGGTGATCATCGCCGGTCGGATACCGTCGGCACCACCGGGTCGAGGCGTCCCACTGTCAGCGCGACCTGCAACGCGAACGCGTCGCGCGGGGCCAGCGGCGAGAAGCCGGTCACCTCGGCGATCCGCTTCAGCCGGTAGCGCACGGTGTTCGGGTGCACGAACAGCGCCCGGGCCGCGCTCTCCAGCGTGCCGCCGGCGGCGAAGAACGCGTCGAGCGTCTCCAGCAGCTCGCCGCCGGAGCGGGCCAGTGCCGCGTACACGTCGTGACGCAACCGGCGGCGGGCCTCGGTGTCACCGGCCAGCGCGCGTTCCGGGAGCAGCTCGTCGGCGGCGACCGGGCACGGCGCGGTCGGCCAGGCCGGCGCGGCCCGGAACCCGGCCAGCGCCGCCCGCGCCGACTCGGTGGCCTCGTCCAGGCTGGGCACCGCCGGGCCGACCACCACCGGCCCCTCACCGAAGGCGGTACGCAGCTTCTCGGTGGCCGCCACCGGCTCGGCCGCCCCGCCCAGCACGATGACCAGGCGGTCGCCGTGCACGCCGCCGATCACCTCGACGCCGATCCGCCGGGCCTGTCGGTAGACGGTGTGCAGCACGGCCGCCACCTCGCCGCCGGGGGAGCGGCCCACCGCCACCGCCACCGGCGGCGCGTCCGTCCAGCCCAGGGCGGCGGCGCGGCTGGCCAGCACGTCCGGGGAGTCGCCCCGCAGCAGCGCGTCGACCAGCAGCGCCTGCAACCGGGCGTCCCAGGAGCCGCGGCTCTCGGCGGCCCGGGCGTAGACGCGCGCGGCGGCGAACGCGATCTCCCGGGAGAAGCGCAGCACCGCCTCCCGCAGCGACTGCTCCTCGCCCGGTACGGCCAGCTCCGACACCTGCTCCTCGACCACGTCGATGGTCACCTTGATCAGCGCCACGGTCTGCTGGAGGCTGATCGAGCGGGCCAGCGCCTGCGGCGCGGCGGCGAAGACCTCGTCCGACACCTCCTGGGTGCGGTCGGTCGCGCCGCCGCCCTGGCGCAGCCACTGCACCAGCGAGCGCACGCCGGCCTGGGCGACGAGCATGACCCAGGAGCGCTGGTCGGCGGGCAGCTCACGGAACCACGGCAGCGTCTCGTCCATCCGGGCCACGCTGGCGGTGGCCAGGCCGCCCGCCGCCCGCTCGACGCGGCGCAGCGTCGCCGACGTCTCCGTTCCGCCCGGTTCGCTCACCGCATCAGCGTGACACGGCGTGGCCAGCGGATCCACTTCGAGGTGACGCCTCGCCGCGGCGTGACGATCTCCACCGGTACGCGCTGACGATCTCGTCCGGCCGGGCCAGTACGGTGTCAGGGCACGCCGGGCCAGACTCCGGCCGGGCGGGCGAGGGCGACACGTGAAGGGGGCCGGGGATGGCGCAGGGGGAGGCCGAGCACGGTTGCGCCCAGGGTGAGGCCTGCCGGCGGGGTCACGACCAGCCGGCGACTGCCACGCATCCGCGCCGGCCGTGCCTGAACCACCAGGGGGAGCAGCCGGCCGGCCGGGTGCCGGAGCGTGCCGAGGACGAGCCGGGCGTGCCCCGGCAGCGGGCGGCGGAGCCGGCGCACCTGGCCGACGACGAGCCGGCCGACCGGAGCTGCCGCAGCGACCTGTCGGGCTGGGCGGGTGCCCACCGTCACGGCGCGGTACGCCCGCGCAACCGCACCGCACGCCGGGAGCGCCCGCCGCGCCGCTGGTGCTGACGCGCCGCCTGCCGGCGACCGGGTGCGGCCGGGCTCAGCGGGTGCGGCGGCGGACCAGCAGCGCGATGCCGGCCAGCCCGGCGGTGATGACGAGCACGATGCCCACGTTGAGCAGCAGCAGCCGCTGGAGTTCGCCGAGCGCGGTGTCGATGTTCTGCACCGGGTCGAGCGCCTCCTCCGGAAGCACCCGCTCGCCGCCGCCGATGCCCCCGGCGAGCGTGTCGAACTGCGCCGGCATCGGCACGCCGACCGAGCGCAGCGTCTCGGGCATGTTGAGCCGCCCGAAGAACCAGCCGGCCCGGGTGCTGCTCAGGTCCGGCTGCTTGCCCGGCCGGTAGATCCGGGGTCCGCCCTTGGCCAGCGGGAACAGGTCGTAGGTGCGCTGCGGGCCGGCGGCGGCGAGCACCACCACCGTGTACTTCGGACCGAGATCCTTCGCGGCCGGGCCGCGCAGCTGGCCCGTCGTGCCCAGCCACTTGACCTGGTCGATCACCAGGTTGACCTCGTTCGGGCTGGTGTCGGAACGCAGTTTCAGCGGCGCGTCGAGCCGCTCGCCGCTGATGTCGACACCGGTCGGGGCCGGCTTCGGCTTGGGCGCGGCCTGGGCCGCCGCCGTGCCGGCCAGGGCCAGCGTGCACGCCAGGGCCGCCACGCTCCCGGTCACGGCGCCAAGCAGCCGTCTCACCCTTCGGACCATCGCCGCCTCCTCGCCCCGTTCGATGGCTGGCTTCCGCTGCAGGTCACACTGGACCGGTGTCCACCACAAAGACTCCGCAGAACGGCGCTCGGTTGCAGCTGGTGGAAGAGTATTTGGAACTATCTGCGAGCTGAGACCGACCAATGAGCGGCCGATGATCATCGGCCGGATCCTACCCGGACGGAGGGAACCATGGGGGGCAGGGTCGCCCGTGTGGCACGTACCTGGGCGGTGGTGCTCGGGGTGGTGGCGGCGTTCGCGCTGCTGCCGGCCGCGCCGGCCGCCGCGCACAACTCGCTGACCGGCAGCGATCCGCGCGACGGGGCCCGGCTGACCGCCGCGCCGGAGCGGATCGAGCTGCGGTTCCTCGCCACGCCGAAGGAGGCCACGACCGAGGTCACAGTCACCGGCCCGGACAATGTGGCCGCGACCGGCGGCGCGCCGACCTTCTCCGGCAAGCGCGTGATCGTGCCGTTCCGGCCGGGCGCGGCCGGCCTCTACATCGTGACCTACCGGCTGGCCTCCGACGACGGCCACCCGATCAAGGGGGAGGTCCGGTTCACACTGACCACCGGCACCCCGGCGGAGGCGCCGTCGGCGAGCGCGACGCCCACGGAGACCGCCCCGACCGCGACGCCCACCGCCGTGCCCACCAGCGCCGCGCCGTCCCCGGCGAGCCCGACCCCGGCCGCCGCCGAGGCGGACGACGACGGGGGTACGGGCTGGCTGTGGGCGGCCGGCGCGGTGGTGGTGCTCGCCGCGCTCGGGGGCGGGCTGCTGCTACGCCGCCGCGCCGCCCGGCGCTGAGCGGCTCAGACCAGGCGTACGCGGGCGGCGCGCAGCCGGGTCAGCGTACGGTCGCGGCCGAGCACCTCCAGCGACTCGAACAGCGGCAGGCCGACGGTGCGTCCGGTGACCGCGACGCGCACCGGCGCCTGCGCCTTGCCCAGCTTCAGCCCGCGCTCCGCGCCGACCGCCTCCAGCGTGGCCTTCAGCGACTCGGCGTCCCAGGACTCCAGCGCCTCGAACGCGACGATCGCCGCGTCCAGCAGGTCGGCGGCGCCCTCCTTCATCGCCTTGGCCCAGGCCGCCTCGTCGATCAGCGGGTCGGCCAGGAACAGGAAGTCGACGTTCGGCACGATCTCGCTGAGCACCGCGATCCGGGTCTGCGCCAGCGGGGCCACCGCCGCGAACGCGGCCGGGTCGAACTCGTCGGGCTGCCACGGCGGCGGGGCGATGGTCCCGGTGCCGGTGAGCCACGGCCGGCACGCCCCGACGAAGTCCTCCACCGGCAGCGCCCGGATGTAGTCGCCGTTGAACGCGCGCAGCTTCTTCTCGTCGAAGAAAGCCGGGGACGGGTTCACCTCGTCGAGCCGGAACTCCTCCTCGATCACCGACCAGGGCACGATCTCCCGGTCGCCCGACGGCGCCCAGCCCAGCAGCATCAGGTAGTTGCGCATCGCGTCGGCGAGGTAGCCCTCGTCCCGGTACGCCTCCAGCGCGACCTTGTCCCGCCGCTTGGACAGCTTCTGCCGCTTCTCGTTCACCACCACCGGCACGTGCGCCCAGATCGGCGGCTTGACGCCGAGCGCGTCCCACAGCAGCTGCTGCTTCGGGGTGTTCGGCAGGTGCTCCTCGGCCCGGATCACGTGGGTGATCCCCATCGACATGTCGTCGACCACGTTCGCCAGCAGAAACACCGGGGAGCCGTCACCGCGGGCGATGACGAAGTCCTCGATCAGCTTGTTCTCGAACGTCGGCTCGCCGCGGACCAGGTCGACCACCACTGTCTCGCCCTCGTCGGGCGTACGGAAGCGCAGTGCCCGGCCCTCGCCCGGCGGAAGGCCGCGGTCGCGGCAGAAGCCGTCGTAGCCGCGCTGCTGCGGGCCGGTACGCGCCTGCACGTCCTCGCGGGTGCAGTCGCAGTAGTAGGCCCGGCCGCCCTCGTACAGCCGCTGCGCGGCGGCCCGGTGCTCGCCCGCGTACGAGGACTGGAAGTACGGGCCCTCGTAGCTGCCCCGGGTGATGCCGATCCAGTCGAGCGCGGACAGGATGCCCTCGGTCCACTCGGGCCGGTTACGTGCCGCGTCGGTGTCCTCGATGCGCAGCACGAACACCCCGCCCTGCTGCTTGGCGAAGATCCAGTTCTGCAGCGCCGAACGGGCGCCGCCGACGTGGAACATACCGGTCGGGGAAGGGGCGAAGCGTACACGTACCGTCACGCCCCCAGCCTACGGCGGACCGCCACCGAGTAAGGAAGGGCCCCTTCTTAACGTCTGCGGAGGTGAAGGGGCCCCTTCTTAACACGGGCGGCGGCCAGCGGACGTCACGGCACGGAGCGGATCTTCACGACCAGGGCGCTGCCGAGCAGGGTGACCGCCGCGGTGACCGCGTACAGCGTCGGGTAGCCGCCGAGGTGCACGACGATCGGCGCGGACAGCGCCGGCCCGAGGACCTGCGGCGCCGAGTTGGCGATGTTGATCACGCCGAGGTCCTTGGCCCGGTCGGTGGCGGCGGGCAGCACCTGGGTGATCAGCGCGGCGTCCACGGCCAGGTAGACGCCGTAGCCCGCGCCGAGCAGCAGCGCCGCCACGATCGCCATCGGCCAGGTCGGCGCCGCCGCGAGCAGCACCGCCGCCACCGCCATGATCAGGCCGGAGGTGATCACGAAGACCTTGCGCCGGCCGGAGCGGTCGGACAGCCGCCCGGCGACCACCGCGGTGAGCATCATGCCCAGCGTGTAGAGCAGGATCAGCACCAGCAGGGAGCCCTCGGGATCGGCCACCCGTACCCCGTCGGTGAGGAAGTAGAGCAGGTAGAGCGTGCCCAGCGCGTTGCCGGTCTGCACCAGGAACCGGGTGAACCACGCCCAGGCGAAGTCGGGGTGGCGGCGCGGGTTGATCCACATCGAGGCGAACAGCGAGCGCAGCCGCAGCGGTGAGCGGTGCTCCCGGGGCAGGTGGTCGTCCTTGGTCAGCAGCGCGAACGGCAGCGACAGCAGCAGCACGGCGAGCGCGATCGCCGCGTACCCGGCCGCGTTGCCGGTGACCACGGCGGTGACCAGCACCGCGCCGAGCACCAGACCCAGCGCCTGCGGGATGCCCACCCAGCCGGACACGCCGCCGCGCTGCGCCACCGGCACCCGGTCCGGGATCGCGGCGGTGAGGCTGGCAAGCATCGCGTTGAAGCAGACCTGCGCGGCGACCCAGGCCACCGCCACCCCGGCGATGGTGTTCTGCCGGGCCAGCAGCACCAGGGCGAGCGCGCCGATGACCGCGCCGAGCGCGGTCCAGACGTGCCGGCGGCCGAGGTGCCGGTTGGCCAGCCGCAGCGAGGTGCGGTCGGACAGCGCCCCGGCGAGCGGGTTCGCCAGCACCGCGGCGAGCGCGCCGAGGCCGGTGACCACCGCCAGCATGGCCTCCTTGTCGGCCGGGGCGATCCGTTCCACCTGCTGTGGCAGCAGCACCTGGATCGGGGTGAAGAACGCCATCCAGACGCCCAGGTTGGCCGCGAAGATCAGCGCGATCCAGCTCCGCCGTACCGGGACGGTCGGCTCGGCGAGCGCCGCCGGCAGCGAGGCCGGCGTCGGGTTCACAGTGGTCACCGCCGGACCAGATCCCGGAACCAGGTGTACGACGACTTCGGCGTCCGCCGCTGGGTGTCGAAGTCGACGTGCACCAGGCCGAACCGCTTGGTGAAGCCCTCGGCCCACTCCCAGTTGTCCAGCAGCGACCAGACGAAGTACCCGGTCACCGGCACGCCCCGGGCCATCGCCTGGTGCACCGCGCGGATGTGCCCGTCCAGGTACGCGATCCGCTCCGGGTCGTGTACCCGGCCGTCGGCGTCCGGCACGTCGTCGTACGCGCAGCCGCTCTCGGTGACCTGGATCGGCGGCAGCGCGTCGCCGTACCGCTCGTGCAGGTGGAGCAGCAGTTCGCGCAGGCCGTCCGGGGCCACCGGCCAGTCGAACGCGGTGCGCGGGTAGCCCTCCAGCGGCACGATCTCGAACGGCAGCGGCGAGTCCGCCTCCGGCGCCCGGATGCCGGTCGGGTTGTAGTAGTTGACGCCGAGCACGTCGATCGGGGCGGCGATCACGTCCAGGTCGCCGTCGCGGACCACTGCGGGCTCGGGGCCGAGCGCGTCCGGGTAGCCGCGTCCGAGCAGCGGATCGGTGAACAGCCGGTTGTGCAGCGCGTCGTACGCCGCCGCGGCGGCCCGGTCCGCGTCGGTGTCGCCGGCGAGCCGCACCGGTGAGTAGTTGTTGGCGATCGCCACCGGGGACGTGCTGCGGGCGCGCAGCGCGGCGACCGCGAGACCGTGCCCGAGGAGCTGGTGGTGGGCCACCGGGAAGGCGTCGAACAGCAGCGTGCGGCCGGGCGCGTGCTCGCCCACGCCGTGGCCGAGGCTCATGTGGATGAACGGCTCGTTGAGCGTGATCCAGAGCTTCACCCGGTCGCCGAGGCGGGCCGCGGTCAGGTCGGCGTACTCGGCGAAGCGGGCGGCGGTGTCCCGGTTGAGCCAGCCGCCGGCGTCCTCCAGTGCCTGTGGCAGGTCCCAGTGGAACAGCGTGGCGACCGGGTCCACGCCGGCGGCGAGCAGGCCGTCCACCAGCCGGTCGTAGAAGTCCAGCCCGGCGGCGTTGGCCGGGCCGGTGCCTGCCGGTTGGATCCGGGGCCAGGCGATCGAGAAGCGGTACGCGGACACCCCCAGCCCGGCCAGCAGCGCGGTGTCCTCGGCGTACCTGTGGTAGTGGTCGCATGCCTGGTCGCCGGTGCTGCCGTCGGCGATGCGGCCCGGGTCGTGGGCGAACGTGTCCCAGATGGACGGACCGCGCCCGTCGACTGTGGTCGCGCCCTCGATCTGGTACGCGGAGGTGGAGACCCCCCAGCGGAAGCCGGCGGGGAACTCGGGCATCGGCGCGGTCGTCAAGTCACCCTCCAGGAACATGAAGCGTGCTCGCGACTCTAGGGCTCCGCGGACTGCCGCGCCATAGGCCGTCATGGGTGGATGACGCAAGGGAGTTCGGCGTGTCTTTTCCGAACCCGTCCGCTTAAGTCCGATTTACACATAGAGTGCCAAATATCGCGGATGTGATTTAAGTGGGGGAAAGATACTCATGATCCTCGTGGAACGAAGCGCGCACGTGGCGGCGCCGGTGGATGTGGTCTGGGACGTCGTGCAGCGCGCCGAGCAGCTGCCGGCCTGGCTGGCGGGAGTCCGCGCGGCCGAGGTCCTGTCCGGGGAGGGATTCGGGCGGCGGCAGCTGGTCCAGGCCGGACGCGGCGCCGCGCACGAGGCCGAGGTGATCGCCTTCCAGGAGCCGACCCTGATCGGCTGGCGCGAACGCGCGAAGGGTGCCGGTGCCCGGGCCGAGGCGCGCACCGAGATCTACGTCCAGCTGACCCCGGACGAGGAGGGCGGCGGCACCGTCGTACGCCTGATCGTCGTGCGGTGGCCCGCCGGACCCGTCAAGGCGGCCCTGCTCCGGCTCGGCCTGCGCCGGGTCGGCGCCGACCTGGAGGACTCGCTGGCCCGGCTGACCGACCTGGCCGCCGTCGGCTGACCGAGCCCGTCCCGGCGTCGCCCGCGATGGTGACGGCCCGGCGTTCCCGCCAGGGACGCCGGGCCGTCGTCGTCTGTGCCCGAGGTGTTAAGAAGGGGCCCCTCCTCTACCGGAGGCGTTAAGAAGGGGCCCTTCCTTTCAGCTGTCGCCGCCGGTCTCGCCGACCGGGGCGGCGTTGACGTCGTCCAGCGCGTACTTGCGGGCCGCGTCGGCCGGCACGTGCGCCGGCACCACGCCGCGCAGCGCGAGCTGGCGCAGCGTGGCCACGGCCACCGACTCGGCGTCCACGTGGAAGTGGCGGCGCAGCGCGTGCCGCGTGTCCGACATGCCGAACCCGTCGGTGCCGAGCGAGGTGTAGTCCCCGGGTACCCAGCGGGCGATCAGGTCCGGCACCGCGCGCATCCAGTCGCTCACAGCGACCTTCGGCCCGTCGGCGTCGGCCAGCTTCCGCGCGATGTACGGCACCCGCGGCTCCTCGCCCGGGTTGAGCAGGTTGTGCTCCTCGCACTCGACCGCGTCGCGGCGCAGCTCGGTCCAGGACGTCACCGACCACACGTCGGCGGACACGCCCCAGTCCTCGGCGAGCAGCTGCTGGGCCTTGAGCGCCCACTGCATGCCGGTGCCGGAGGCGAGGATGTTCGCCTTCGGCGCGTCGTCGCCTACCTGCGGCGCGGGGGAGTAACGGTGGATGCCCTTGACGATGCCCTCGACGTCCACGCCCTCCGGCTCGGCCGGCTGGAAGATCGGCTCGTTGTAGACGGTGAGGTAGTAGAAGATGTTCTCCTGCGCCTCGCCGTACATCCGGTGCAGGCCGTTCTCCACGATGTGCGCCAGCTCGAAGGCGAACGCCGCGTCGTAGGAGACCACCGCCGGGTTGGTGGCGGCGAGCAGCAGCGAGTGGCCGTCCTCGTGCTGGAGGCCCTCACCGTTGAGCGTGGTCCGGCCGGCTGTCGCGCCGAGCACGAAGCCCCGCGCCATCTGGTCCGCCGCCGCCCAGAACCCGTCGCCGGTGCGCTGGAAGCCGAACATCGAGTAGAAGATGTACAGCGGGATCATCGGCTCGCCGTGGGTGGCGTACGCCGTGCCCGCGGCCGTGAACGAGGCCACCGACCCGGCCTCGTTGATCCCCTCGTGCAGGATCTGGCCGGTGGTCGACTCCTTGTAGGACAGGAACAGCTCCCGGTCCACCGAGGTGTAGCGCTGGCCGTGCGGCGAGTAGATCTTCTGGGTCGGGAACAGCGAGTCCATACCGAAGGTACGGGCCTCGTCCGGGATGATCGGCACCCAGCGCTTGCCGAACTCCTTGTCCTTCATGATGTCCTTGAGCAGGCGGACGAACGCCATCGTGGTGGCGACCTTCTGCTTGCCCGAGCCGCGCTTGACGTCGGAGAACCGCTCGGTGCCCGGGATGACCAGCGTCTTGTGCGCGGTGCTGCGGGTGGGCAGGTAGCCGCCGAGCTGCTGACGCCGGTCCTTCAGGTAGGCGATCTCGTCGGACTTCTCGCCCGGGGTGTAGTACGGCGGGAGGTACGGGTTCTCCTCCAGAGACTTGTCCGGGATGTCCAGGTAGAGGCGGTCGCGGAAGAGCTTCAGGTCCTCCAGCGTCAGCTTCTTCATCTGGTGCGTGGCGTTGCGGCCCTCGAAGTGCGAGCCGAGCGTCCAGCCCTTGATCGTCTTGGCGAGGATCACCGTCGGCTGGCCGGTGTGCTCCATCGCCGCCTTGTAGGCCGCGTAGAGCTTGCGGTAGTCGTGGCCACCCCGCTTGAGGTTCCAGATCTCGTCGTCGGACAGGTGCTCGACCATCTTGCGGGTCCGCGGGTCGCGGCCGAAGAAGTGCTCCCGCACGTACGCCCCGGACTCCGCCTTGTAGGTCTGGTAGTCACCGTCGGGCGTGGTGTTCATCAGGTTGACCAGCGCGCCGTCGGTGTCCGCGGCGAGCAGCGGATCCCACTCGCGGCCCCAGACCACCTTGATGACGTTCCAGCCGGCGCCCCGGAAGAACGCCTCCAGCTCCTGCATGACCTTGCCGTTGCCGCGGACCGGTCCGTCCAGGCGCTGGAGGTTGCAGTTGATCACGAAGGTGAGGTTGTCCAGCTCCTCGCGGGCGGCCACGCCGATCGCGCCGAGCGACTCGACCTCGTCCATCTCACCGTCGCCGAGGAACGCCCAGACGTGCTGCTGGGAGGTGTCCTTGATGCCGCGGTGCTGCAGGTAGCGGTTGAACCGCGCCTGGTAGATCGCGTTCAGCGGCCCGAGGCCCATGGAGACGGTGGGGAACTCCCAGAAGTCCGGCATCAGCCGGGGGTGCGGGTACGACGGCAGCCCGCCGCCGGGGTGCGACAGCTCCTGCCGGAAGCCGTCGAGCTGGCTCTCGCCGAGCCGGCCCTCCAGGAACGCCCGCGCGTACATGCCGGGGGAGGCGTGACCCTGGTAGAAGATATGGTCGCCGCCGCCCGGGTGGTTCTTGCCCCGGAAGAAGTGGTTGAAGCCCACCTCGTAGAGGGACGCCGAGCTGGCGAACGTGGAGATGTGCCCACCGACGCCGATCTCCGGGCGCTGCGCCCGGTGCACCAGCATCGCGGCGTTCCACCTGATGTACGCGCGCAGTCGCCGCTCGACGTGCTCGTCACCCGGGAACCACGGTTCGCGCTCCGGCGGGATCGTGTTGATGTAGTCGGTGGTGGTCAGGGACGGCACCCCGACCTGCCGCTCGCGGGCCCGCTCCAGCAGGCGCAGCATGACGTACCGGGCTCGCTTTGTCCCGCGCTCGTCGATGACACCGTCGAGTGACTCGACCCATTCGCTGGTCTCTTCAGGGTCGATGTCCGGAAGCTGGCTCGGCAGACCAGCGGTGATCACCGGGCGCTTGCGTTCCGTAGCCACAGGCGTTCCCTCGGTTTCGTGTGGGATAGGTCTCTAGCGCCATCCTGCCCTCTGTTGGCGCGTGTCGTCACCTCTCCCACCCCCAGACGCGACGCTGAACACAGGTACCCATCAGTAACTTTGCGCGATCACCGGATGCGCTAACGGCGGGTGGGGCGGCGAACCGGGCACTGCGGCAGAATGCGCCGTATGCGCAGTGAGGTGATCACCGTCCGGACCGGCTCCCGGCCGACCGTCCGGAACATCACGGGCGAGGCCGAGCGGTTCGTGTCCGGGGCCGGCGACGGCCTGCTGCACGTCTTCGTCCCGCACGCCACCGCCGGGCTGGCGATCGTCGAGACCGGCGCCGGGTCCGACGACGACCTGCTCCGGGCGCTCGACGACCTGCTCCCCACCGACGACAGGTGGCGGCACCGGCACGGCTCACCCGGGCACGGCCGCGACCACGTGCTGCCGGCGTTCGTGCCGCCGTACGCGACGCTGCCGGTGCTCGGCGGGCGGCTCCAGCTCGGCACCTGGCAGTCGATCTGCCTGGTCGACACCAACGGCGACAACCCCGACCGTCAGGTGCGCTTCTCGTTCCTGGCCGGCTGACCGGCCGGACCGGGCGCGCGACGCCCGGCCCGGCCGCGCCGTCACGGGCGGACCGTCTCCGCCTCCACCGTCTGCCGGCCCCGGTCGACGCCGGGGGGCGGCGGTGCGCGCCGCGGCCGGCGGCCGGTCGTACGTCAGGTTCAGCCCGGGTACGCGGTCCTCGATCACGAACGTGGCCCGGGTGTACGCGGGCGCGTCCGGCCGGCTCACGTACGGCAGCACGTCGAAGCCGGCGGTCAGCTCGGTCGGGGTGATCGTGGTGCGGACGTACCCCCGAAGGTTGTTCTGGAAGCGCAGGTGCGGGTTGAACGCCAGCCACGGGTGCGAGCCGGTCGGCGGGTACGTCGGGACAGAGCCACGGTTTCCTCCCCGGAGTCCGGTTCGTCGACTCCCGGCAGCCTCACGGACGTCGATGGCCGGAAGGTGACGCGCGGACGACCGGCCGGGAATTCCCGCCGAACAGCGCTTCATGATCGGCAATCGGTTGCACGAGGTGCCTGACCGTTCGGCTGATCGAAGATCGACTCGCCCATACGATGATCGGATGGCGCGATCCACCGTTCCCATCGTCCGTGACCGGGCGGACCTGGCCGGGGAGACAGTGCGCCGGATCCTGCGCGTCGCCGCCGCGATGCGGCACCACCAGGACGAGGGGATCGCGGCACTGGGCCTCACCCCGGCGGTCGCCCGGGCGCTGCACGAGCTGGACCCGGACCGCCCGCTCCCGGCCCGTGACCTCGCCGAGCAGCTCGGCTGCGACAGGTCCAACGTCACCGGCCTGGCCGACAAGCTGGAGCAGGCCGGGCTGGTGGAACGGCGTACCGACCCGGCCGACCGGCGGCAGAAGGCGCTCGTGGTCACCGGGCGGGGGCGGCAGGTACGCGACCGGGTCCGCCAGGTGATGTCGGACTCCCGACTCCTCGACGCCCTGAGCACCGACGAACTGGCCACACTGCGGGACCTGGTGCTGAAGGTCTCCGACGGAGGCTGCCCGCAGGAGTGTGGCCAGGTCTGAGCCACACCGGGCGGAACGTGTCCGAGTGGGCGAGGCGGGCCCGAGTCGGTAATGCTGTCCGCGTGAGCACCCCGCACGATCTCGACGACCGGCTCCGAGCCGAACTGGCCGCGCTCGGGGCGCCCGACCAGCGGCGCGACCTGGGCGAACCGCTGCCCGACGGCGGGCCGTTGACCGGGGCGCAGGCGCTGGCCCTGTTCGACGCGCAGCTGACCAGCCGGCTGCTCGACCTGGCCGGGCGGTGGCTGTCGGGCTTCGGTGAGGGGTACTTCACTGTCGAGTCGGCCGGTCACGAGGGCGACGCCGCGGTAGCAGCCGCGCTGCGGCCGACCGATCCCGCGCTGCTGCACGCCCGCTCCGGCGCGTTCTACTGCCTGCGCGCCGCCCAGGCCGCCGGCGCCTTCCCCGCCGCCCCCACCCCACCGGACCGGCCGCCTGCGACCGACGCCGACGCCGACGCCGGGGAGGCGGAGGCGGGGAGCCTTCCCGTGGGCGCCGGGATCGTCGTGGACGCGGACGGGGACGCGACTGTCGTCGTACCCGATCTGCCGCAGCCCGCGCCCGACGACGCCTTCGCGGCGGCGGCGCGCGACGTGCTGCGCGGCATCGTCGCGTCCGCCGAGGAACCCGCCGCCGGCGGGCGGGCGAAGGTCTTCGGCCGCGCGGACCTGGCGGTCGTGCCGACCACCTCGGCCGCCGGTTCGCACCTGCCGCGCGCCGTCGGCCTGGGGCTCGCGCTGGAGCGGCTGCGCCGCGGCGCGCGGCCCGCCGACGGCGAGGCCGGGGCGGCGCCCTGGCCCGCCGACGCCGTGGTGGTCTGCGCCTTCGACGACGCCGCTGTCGACCACGCCTCGGCCACCGCCGCGCTGAACACGACCGGCTGGTACGACCACACCGGCCTGCGCATCCCGGTGCTGTTCGTCTGCGCGGACAGCGGCGCCTCCGCCGAGGGCTGGGTGGCCGCCACGCTGCGGGCCCGGCCCGGCATCAGGTACTTCGCCGCCGACGCCACGGACGTGGTCGCGACCCACCGGGTCGCGGCGGAGGCGGCGGAGTGGGTACGCCGGCAGCGCCGGCCCGCCGTGCTGCACCTGAGCGCGGTCCGGCTGATGGCACAGGGTGACGGCGACGCGGCCCGCGACCCGCTGCTGGCCACCGCGCGGCTGCTGGTGACCTCCGGGTACGCCGGTGGCGAGGAACTGCTCGCCCGCTACGACGAGCGGGGCTGGCAGCTGCGCCGCGTCGCCGAGGAGGTGCTGGACGAGCCGAAGCTCGCGTCCCCGGTCGAGATCGTGCGGGAGCTGGCGCCGCGCCGGCCGGTGCGGGTGTCCCGCGCGGTCGCCGAGGCGGCGGAACACGCGGCCGGGCCGGGCGCCGGGGCGCGGGCGGAGGCCTTCGGCGGCAAGCCGCCGGAGCTGACCGGCCCGCTGACGCTGGCGCAGAGCATCAACGCCGCGCTCGCCGACGGCATGCTCGACCACCCCGGGACGGCTGTGTTCGGCCACGAGGTCGCCGCACAGGGCGGGGTGTACGGCGTGACCGAGGGGCTGCGGGACCGGTTCGGGGCGGCGCGCGTGTTCGACACGCTGCCGGACGAGACCTCGATCCTCGGGCTCGGGCTGGGCGCCGGGCTGGCCGGTCTGCTGCCGGTGCCCGAGATCCGCCACCTCACGCTGCTGCACGGTGCCGAGGACCAGCTCCGCGGCGAGGCGGCCACCATGCGGTTCCTGTCGCGGGGCGCGTTCCGCAACCCGATGGTGGTGCGGGTGCCCGGCCTGGCGAGCCCGGAAGGACTCGGCGGCCACGACCGCAACGACGACTCGCTGGGGGCGCTGCGGGACGTACCGGGGCTGGTGGTGGCCGTGCCGGCCCGGCCGGACGACGCCGCGCCGATGCTGCGGACCTGCCTGGCGGCGGCCCGGGTGGACGGCGGCGTCTGCGTGTTCGTGGAGCCGATCGCGCTCTACCACGTGCGTGACCTGTACACGGACGGTGACGACGAGTGGGCCGCCGAGTACGCCGAGCCGGGCGCCTGGGCGGACCGGCACGTGCCGATCGGGCGGGCCCGCGTCTACGGGATCGGCTCCGCCGAGGATCTCACCATCATCACGTTCGGTAACGGAGTGCGGATGTCGCTGCGCGCCGCCGCCACGCTCGCCGAGGAGGGCGTGGGCAGCCGGGTGGTGGACCTGCGCTGGCTGGCCCCGCTGCCGGTGGCCGACATCATCAGGGAGTCCTCGGCGACCGGCCGGGTGCTGGTGGTGGACGAGACGCGGCGAACCGGCGGGGTGGGCGAGGGCGTGCTGTCCGCGCTCGTCGACACCGGGTACGTGGGCGCCGCACGCCGCGTAGCCGCACTTGACTCGTTTGTACCATTAGGTCCGGCTGCCCGTCAGGTGCTGGTCTCCGCGGAGGCCATCACCCAGGGTGCCCGTACGCTGCTGGCACGGTAAATTCCGTTCCACCCGGTGCGCCACTTGCGCGGCGAGCCGCAACTGTGTGGACTGAGCCCGACGGTGTCACCCGACGCCACGAGCAGGGATAGATGAGGAGGCACTCGACAGTGAGCGCGACCGCTGGCCAGGCCGACGGGGTACGCAGCCTGGCGGACCGGTTCGGTATCGAGCCGGGCATGGTCGTCATGGAGATGGGCTACGACGACGACGTCGACACCGATCTCCGGGACGCCCTGACCGACCGCTGTGGCGAACTCGTCGACGAGGACACCGACGAGGTGGTCGACGCGGTTCTGGTCTGGCACCGCGACGGCGACGGTGACCTGTTCGAGCTCCTCGTCGACGCCCTCGGGCCGCTCGCGGACAACGGCGTGGTCTGGCTCCTGACCCCGAAGGCCGGCCGCGACGGTCACGTCGAGCCGAGCGAGGTCGCGGAGAGCGCGCAGACGGCCGGGCTCCAGCAGACCTCCACCGTCAACGCCGGCCGCGACTGGAGCGGGGCACGCCTCGTCATGCGTCGCGGATCAAAGAGCAAGAAGTAGGGCGGCGCCGCACACCCGGCGACCGCGGTCGCCGGGTGTGGCAGGCTGATCATCTCCAGACCCGATCCCCGAGGGAGCACGCATGCCCATCGAGGTTGGCGCCGAGGCGCCCGACTTCCTGCTCAAGGACCAGAACAACCAGGAGGTCCGGCTCTCCGACCTCCGCGGTCGCAAGACCGTGCTGCTGGTCTTCTACCCGCTCGCCTTCACCGGCATCTGCCAGGGCGAGCTGTGCGAGGTGCGGGACAACCTCAACGAGTACGTCAACGACGACGTCCAGGTGCTGACGGTCAGCGTCGACTCCGTGTACGCCCACAAGATCTGGGCCGACCGGGAGGGCTACCAGTTCCCGCTGCTGTCCGACTTCTGGCCGCACGGCGCGGTGGCGCAGGCGTACGGCGTCTTCAACGACGTCGCGGGCATCGCCAACCGGGGCACCTTCGTCATCGACAAGGCCGGCGTGGTCCGGTTCGCCGAGATGAACATGCCCGGCGAGGCGCGCGACCAGCAGGGCTGGCGCAAGGCGCTGGCCGAGGCCGTCGCCGCCTGAGTCCCGCACCCCAGGCACGTCGTTTCGCGGGGCCGGAGGCGGGCAGGTAAGCTGGCCGCTCCGGCCCGCCGTACGGGCGTTCCGGGCGCGTAGCTCAGTGGGAGAGCACTCGCCTTACAAGCGAGGGGTCGCAGGTTCGAAACCTGCCGCGCCCACCATCCTGCTCGGGAAGCGAAACGGGCACCGACGCGGAGGGTGAACACCGCGCCGGTGCCCGGTTCGATCGGATCTTGACGGCGTTCCGGGCCGGTCAGCCCCGAGACGCCGCCGCCGTCACCAGCGGATGCCGACGACGGACGGCCCGGCCGGACCGGAGACCGTCGCGTTCAGGGTGCCCTTCGGCGCGTTGTAGCAGACCCAGGAGCGGACGCCTCCGGCGGCCGGGAACGTGGTGCTGCACTTGTAGCCGTTCGGCCCGTTGATGCCCCAGATCGCGGTCCCCGTGCCGCCGGTGTCGGCGTCGATCGACACCGTGCCGCCGGGGAAGCCGTACCCACTCGTCTGGCAGGTGGCGCCGGTGCAGTTGGCGCTACTGCCGGCGGCGAGTGCCACCTGCGGGAACGCGCCGACCGCCAGGGACACCGCGGCAACCACCGAACCGGCGCGGACAAACGTCTTTCGCACAGAATCTCCTTAGTGAGAGGGCGATCGAGAATTGTCAGTCGAGTTCAGTGCGGCTCTTCACCAGCGCAGGCCGACCGCACTGGGCCCGGACGGCCCGGACACACTTGCGGCGTAGACGCCCGCCGGAGCGTTGCGGCAGACATAGGACCGGACCCCGCCGGAAGCCGGAAAACTGCCACTGCACTTGAAGTTGTTCGGGCCGCTTACCACGAACACTCCGGTCCCGCTACCCGAAACGTCCACGTCAACGGAGATCGTGCCTCCCGGGAAGTCCGCGACGCCGACGCTGCACTTGTTGGCGGTGCAGTTCGAACTTCCGCCGCCGGCGAGCGCGGCCTGCGGAAACAGTGCCACCCCCGCAACCGCGATCGCACCGATGACGCCCGCACGCACTGATCTTTTCCGCATGTGGCTCCTCTCCCCCGATTCCTGATCGACGATGACCGTCGATCATGCAACGTCGTCGATGCTAACAACGATTTCGGTGAATGCGGCACGAAGAATCATGAAAAGTATTTCCACCTTCGGGAAATTCGATTTGTTCCCTGCTCAGGACACGGTTCCGGAACTTGGAAACACCTGGGCCCGGAGTAAGTATGAACATTGAGTAATTTCTATTGTGATCAAGGGGCCTGAGCGAGTAGGCAGAGGCCTGTCGGCCACGCCTCGGGGTAGCTCTGCGCGAGTTTCGGAAGCGGCGTGGCCTGTCGCTTCGGTCACCGCACCGCCGCTTCGCCGGGTGGACCCGGGAGGCCGGTCCGCCGGAGCGGTGACCGCTCAGCCGCGCCGCTCCCGTAGCCGCCGCCGGAACCGCATCCACTCGGCCGGTACGACGAGGCAGCCCGCCACCGTGGGTGGCACGGTCACCAGGAAGTCCGGCCACCGCCAGATCGGCGCGTCCGCCTCCCGCAGGTGGGTGGGGTGCCGTGGGTCGTACCGGACCGCTATCACGTCGCCGGCGGCCGGCCGGTGCACCGGGTTCTCCAGGATCGCCGTCGTGCCCACCGGTCCCGAGACGTAGACGACGTTCAGGGACTTGCTCCGCCCCTCGTGGTTGGCGCGCACCACCTGCGCCTCGCCGACCCGGCCCCGGGCCTCCAGCATGCGGTTCTCCCACACCTGCCACCCGACGAAGGTCATGAAGAGCGCGGTGAACAGGGACGTGACGAGCAGCCAGAGGCCGGCTGTCAGCACGGTCGCGCCCTCGCCCCGCAGCAGGCCGAGGACGACCTCCTCGTAGCGCGAGGGGCGGCCGGCAGGGGCATCGTCCGCTCCGTCGACAGCCATCCTGCCGCTCCTTCTCCGCCTGTCCCGGGCATCCCCACAGTAGCCAGCCGGTCCCGCCCCGCACCCGGCTGGCGAGTCCGCTCCAGCGGTGGCGGGGACAGCGCCAGCCGGGGTGAGAAGTGGTGACGAGAGGTATCAGTCTTCCGGCCGGGCGTCAGTCTCCGTGACTGAACGCCCCCGCGTCGCGGGAGGAACGAACGACGTCACCCGCCGCGCGGGGGCCGGGGCGGTGAGCGGCAGTGCCGGCCAGGCCGCGAGGTCGTGGAGCATCTGCCGGTCGTGGGTGGCGACGACCACGGCGGCCCTGGTCGTCAGCAGGGCCGCGGTGAGGTCGTCGACCAGCGGTGCCGACAGGTGGTTCGTGGGTTCGTCGAGGATCAGCAGGTCGGGACGTTCGGCCAGGCGCAGCGCCAGGTTCAGCCGCCGTTGCTGTCCGTGCGACATCCGGCCGACCGGGGTACGCCGGGCCTCGGCGTCGAGCAGGTTCGTCGCGCCCAGCGGCAGGGCCGTGCCGGAGCCGAGGCGCCCGATGGAGCGCAACCGGCCCACGTGCTGCTCGTACAGGTCGTGGGCGAGCATCAGGGGCGGCCAGTCGGGCACCTCCTGACCGAGGTACGCCACCCGCGCGCCGGACGGGTGACGGACCTCGCCGGTCGACGGCACGAGGTCGCCGGCCAGCACGGAGAGCAACGTCGACTTGCCCGCGCCGTTGGGCCCGGTCACCAGCAGGCGGTCCCCGCCGTCGAGCGTGAGCGTGACCCGGGTACGCAGACGCCCGGTCACCGTCACGTCGTGGCACCGCAGGATCGGCAGTCCGGCCCGGGTGTCCAGCGGCGGCCAGCGCAGCGGCTGCGGTGGCTCCGGGACGGTGATCCGGTGCTCGTCGAGCGCCTCCTGCCGGCGTCGTAGCGCCTGGACCAGGCCGGGGGCACGGGACTGGCGCTGGTGCTTGCCGTGACCCTTCTCCGGACGCCAGCCGGTGCTGAGCCGGCCCTGTGCCTCCCGGACCGCGTCGGCCAGCCGCTGGTGCTCGGCCTGCTGCGCCTCGTGGTCGCGTACCCAGTTCGCGAAGTCGCGTCGGCGCCCGTCCTGCCAGGCGGTGTAGTCCCCGGCGTAGCGGCGCGGGCGGCCGTCCGCGCTGGGGTCGAGGTCGAGGAACTCCGTGGCCACGTCCCGCAGCAGGGCGCGGTCGTGGGTCACCAGCACCACGCCGCCCGGGTGCTCGCGCAGCCGTGCGGTGAGGAAGGCCAGGCTGTCCGCGTCGAGGTGGTTCGTCGGCTCGTCCAGCATCAGCAGGTCGACCCGGGCCCCCAGCAGGCACGCCAGCCGGACCCGGTAGCGCTGGCCGACCGACAGCGTCGCCAGCGGGCGGTCCCGGTCCGGGCAGGCGTCGAGACCGGCCAGCGCCACGTCGACGCGACGCTGCGCGTCCCAGGCGTCCAGCCGGGTCGCCGCGTCGAGCGCTGTGGCGTACGCGTCGTCCGCGCCCGCCCGGCCCTCGGCCAGCGCGTCGGCGGCGTCGTCCAGCGCCCGCAGTGCGCGTTCGGACTCCCGGATCGCCCCGTGGACGAGCGTGCCCACCGTCTCGCCGTTGCGCGCCTCCAGGTTCTGCCGGGCGACGCCGATCGTGCCCAGCCGTTCCACGGTGCCCTGGTCGGGCGCGAGGATGCCGGCCAGCACGTGGAGCAGTGTGGTCTTGCCGCGGCCGTTCTCGCCGACGACCGCCAGGCGGGATCCGGCGGAGACGGTCACGCCGACGTCGGACAGCACGACCCGGCCGCCGCGTACGACGCGGACGCCGTCGGCCCGGACGTGCGCCCGGTGCCCGGCGGGCAGCGAACCGCCTGAGGTGGATGGGGAAGAAGAAACGTGGTCGAGGTTGTTCACAGTCCGCTCTCGGCTCGTCGTGGAGCCGGGCAGCGCGAGGACACCGCCCGGCGGGAACGCCAGGACGGCGGAGCAGAGCTGGTACGTCAGAAGAAGCCGGTCACCCTGCCGCCGTCAGCGGAGGGACCAGGGCTTCATGACGGTGGCGTGGAACCTCATGGGGCAATCCTACCCGGGGCCGGGCCGGAGATCACCGGAGTTACCGGCGGAGGCGGGCGTCGGCCTCGGCGTCGAGCAGGTCGTTCACCGCCAGCGCCGAGTTGATCAGCGCGAGGTGGCTGAACGCCTGCGGGTAGTTGCCGATCTGCTCACCGGTGGAGGCGATCTCCTCGGCGTAGAGGCCGAGGTGGTTGCTGAAGGTGAACATCTTCTCCAGGGTGAGCCGGGCGTCGTCCAGCCGGCCGGAGCGGGCCAGCGCCTCGACGTACCAGAACGTGCACATGTTGAACGTGCCCTCGTGGCCGGGCAGCCCGTCGGGGGAGTGCAGCGGGTCGTACCGGTGGACGAGGCTGTCCGAGACCAGATCCCGCTCGATCGACTCCAGGGTGGACAGCCACAGCGGGTCGCTGGGCGTGACGAAGCCGACCGCCGGCATGTAGAGCAGGGCGGCGTCGAGCACGTTCTCGTCGTACGCCTGCACGAAGCTGCCGCGTTCCCGGTGGAAGCCGCGGGCCATGACCTGGTTGTAGATCCGGTTGCGCTGCTCGGTCCAGCAGCTCATGTCTCCGGGCCGGCCGGTGCGGTTGGCCAGCCGGATCGCGCGGTCCAGCGCCACCCAGGACATCACCCGGCCGAACGTGTAGTTGCGGGGGTGGTGCCGGCTCTCCCAGATCCCGGCGTCGCGCTTGTCCCAGTTGTGGCAGAGCCAGTCGACCAGGCGCACGGTGCTCTTCCACACCTGGTGCGACACCCGGATGCCCTGCTCGTCGGCGAGGTGCATGGCGTAGAGCGCCTCGCCGTGGATGTCGAGCTGGAGCTGGTCGGCCGCGCCGTTGCCGATCCGAACCGGGCGGGAGCCCCGGTAGCCCTCCAGGTGGTCGAGCACCTCCTCGTGCAGGTCCGAGGAGCCGTCCACCCGGTACATGATCTTCAACGGGTCCTGGTGGTCGCCCGCTTCGCGGATGCGCTCGTCCAGCCAGTTCATGTACCGGCTGACCTCCTCGGTGAACCCGAGGCCGAGCAGCGCGTGCACCGAGAACGAGGTGTCGCGTACCCAGGTGTAGCGGTAGTCCCAGTTGCGGGTGCCGCCGACCAGCTCCGGCAGCGCGGCGGTCGGCGCGGCGATCATCGCGCCGGTCGGCGCGTACGTCATGAGTTTGAGTGTGATGGCCGAGCGCTCGACCATCTCCCGCCAGCGCCCGGTGTAGCGGGAGCGTTCGACCCAGCGCCGCCAGTAGTCCCGGGTCCACTCGAACATGCCCTGGACCTCTTCCGGCGGGATGATCCGGGGTTCGTCGCTGCCCGTCTCCAGGATCACCCCGCCGGTGTCGCCCTCCTTCAGCGTGCCGTACGCGATCAGGTCGCCGTCCTCCACGCGGATCTCGCCGGTCTGGGCCCAGAGCTGCCGTACCGGGTCGATCGGGTTGAAGGAGAGCGTCGATGACGGGCTGCGGAACAGGTAGCCGTTGCGGTGCCGCTCCACCTCGTGGCGCTCGCGGGCGTAGTCGAACCGGGGGCGGCACTCCACCCGGAAGCGCATGCTGCCGCGCACCATGTTGACCATGCGGACCAGGCGGTGCGAGTCGGTGACCCGCTCGCCGGTGACCGGCATGAAGTCCATCACCTCGGCGACGCCGTCGGCGCTGATGAACCGGGTGATCAGGATCGGTGTGCCGGGCAGGTAGAGCTGCTTGGTGACGTACCGGACATCGTGCGGGGCGATCTGGAAGAAGCCGCCCTTGTCCTTGTCCAGCAGCGCGGCGAAGATGCTCGGCGAGTCGAAGCGCGGCGCGCAGAACCAGTCGACCGTGCCGTCACAGGTCACCAGTGCGGCGGTCTGGAGGTCGCCGATGAGCCCGTGATCCTCGATCGCCGGATAGCCCTTCACATCGCCCCCCAGGTTCCGACTGCCCTCTCCGACTCAACCTAAGGGAAGAATTGTCAGGTTAGGGGTGATTCGTGGTCACCCACCCTCCCGCGCGCCGCGCCTCGACCGCCCGGCGGGTCTCCGCCTGCACCAGGTCCGCGTTGATCATCGCCGCGGTCCGGGCACCCGCCGCCGCGGCCGCGCCGACCTGTGCCGACAGGTCGGTCACGTTGCCCGCGACCCACACCCCGGGGACATCGGTACGGCCCGACCCGTCGGCCGGCAGGTACTCGCCCATCCCGCTGGGGTGCGGTTGCGGGCGCAGGCCCAGCCCGGCCAGGAAGCCGGTGCGCGCGACCATCCGGGGCGCGACTGTGAGCACCTCGCGGCCGACAGTGCGGCCGTCGCGCAGGCGTACCCCGGCCAGCCGGTCCCCGGCGGTCTCGACGGCCGCGATCTCGCCCTCGACCACCGGTACGCCGCGCGCGGCGAGCTGCTCCGCCTGCTCGTCGGTGAGCGGTGGCGCGGTGTGCCGCAGGTAGACCACGTCGTCGCTCCACTGCCGGAACAGCAGCGTCTGGTGCACCGACATCGGGCCGCTGCCGATCACCCCGATCGGCCGCTCACGCACCTCCCAGCCGTGGCAGTACGGGCAGTGCACCACGTCCCGTCCCCAGCGCTCGCGCAGGCCGGGCACCTCCGGCAGCTCGTCGACCAGTCCGGTGGCGACCAGCACGTGGCCGGCGCGCACCCGGCGGCCGTCGGCGAGCGCCACCTCGAACCCGGTGCCGTCGCGGTCCACCGTCTCGACCCGGCCCTCGGTTAGGTGTCCGCCGTGGCGGCGTACCTCGTCCCGGCCGCGCGCCAGCAGCTCGGCCGGCGGCACGCCGTCCTGCCCCAGCAGGCCGTGCACACCGTCGGCGGGCGCGTTGCGGGGCTCGCCCCCGTCCACCACCAGCACCGACCGGCGTGCCCGGGCCAGCATGAGCGCGCCGTTGAGCCCGGCCGCGCCGCCGCCGACCACCAGTACCTCGTAGTTCTCGGTCATCGTGACCACCTCCCCGGCCAGACTGCGACCGGACCCGGCAGAACTGCAAACGCTCTTGCTGATGTGGCAAACTTGCGGACATGGACGACGACCTCGACCAGGCCCTCGACGCGGTCGGCCCCCGGCTGCGCGCGCTCCGCCGCGAGCGCGAGACCACACTCACCGACCTCTCCGCCGCCACCGGCATCTCGGTGAGCACGCTGTCCCGGCTGGAGTCCGGCGGCCGCAAGCCGACGCTGGAACTGCTGCTCCCGCTGGCCCGCGCGCACGGCGTCACGCTCGACGAACTGGTCGGCGCCCCACCCACCGGCGACCCCCGCGTCCACCTGCGGCCGGTCGCCGCGTTCGGGATGACCATGCTGCCGCTCACCCGCCGCGCCGGCGGCATCCAGGCGTACAAGCTGATCATCCCGGCCGGCGGGCGGTCCGAGCCCGAGCCGAAGACCCACGAGGGGTACGAGTGGGTCTACGTGCTCAACGGGCGGCTGCGGCTCGTGCTCGGCGAGCACGACCTGGTGCTCGAACCCGGTGAGGCGGCCGAGTTCGACACCCGCGTACCGCACTGGTTCGGCCGCGCCGACAGCGAGGGGGTGGAGTTCCTCAGCCTCTTCGGCAGCCAGGGCGAACGCGCCCACCTGCGCGCCCGCCCCCGCGCGTCCCGCTGAGCGGCGTCCGCGAACGCGCCCGCCACGGCGCCGGGGGCGCGACGATCGGCGGGTGACCTATGCGGACGTCGGCGGGCTGCGGATCTGGTACGAGGAGTACGGCACCGGCAAGCCGCTGGTCCTGCTGCACGGCGGATACGGGTCGACGGAGACGTTCGCGCCGGTCCGGCAGGCGCTGGGCGCGCGCCGCCGCCTGATCGCCGTGGACCTGCGGGGCCACGGCCGCACCGGCGGTCTGGACCGGCCGCTGCGGTACGAGTCGATGGCCGACGACATGGCCGGGCTGCTGCGCCACCTCGGCCTGCCACGGGCCGACGTGCTCGGCTACTCGCTCGGCGGCGGGGTGGCCCTGCGTACCGCGATCCAGCACCCCGCCCTGGTCCGCCGCCTGGTGCTCGTCTCCACGCCGTTCCGGCGGCGCGGCTGGTACCCGGAGACGCTGGCCGCGATGTCCACCCACGACGAGCACGCCGCCGAGCGCACGCGCGGCACCCCGCCGTACGAGCGGTACGCGCGGGTCGCGCCCCGCCCGCAGGACTGGCCCCTGCTCTGGGCCCGCAGCGGGGAACTGCTGCGACGGGACTACGACTGGTCCGCCGAGGTGGCCGCGCTGCCGATGCCGGTGCTGCTGGTCCTCGCCGACGCGGACGAGATCCCGGTGAGTCACGCGGCGGAGTTCTTCGGCCTGCTCGGCGGCGGCCACCGGGACGCGGGCGGCGACGGCGCCGACCGGCCCGCGTCCCGGCTCGCGGTGCTACCCGGGCTCACCCACTACGACGTGGTGGCCTCGCCCGCCCTGCCGGCGGCGGTGCTGCCGTTCCTCACCCATCCGGCGCGTGCCCCCGGCTGACTCACCCCACGAGCACCGGGGCGTCGGCACGCTCCGCCGTGCGCGGGCGCAGGTGACCGGCGGCCAGCCCCTCCAGCGCGTCCACGGTCACCACCATCGTCGTCTTGTCCATGTCGCCCGTCTCGGCGAGCGCCGCCGCCACCCGGGTACGCAACACGTGGCTGGTGTGGTCGAGTAGGTACGACCGGTCCGGGGTGCTCATCCGCCCAGCGTACCGATGATTCCATGGCGGATGATCCGGCTCGGATCCGGCCCGGGCCCGGATACGATCTTGTGAGATGTCGTCGGTGAGAGAGGTTGGGTGCGGTGAGCGACGAGCACGGCAGGCAAGTGGTGGTGGGGTACGACGGGTCTCCGGCCGCTAGCGCCGCCATCGAGGTGGGCGCGCTGCTGTTCCCCGGCGCGCACGCGTGGATCGGGCATCTGTGGACGCCCCCGTTCGCCAGCGAGGAACTGCGCAAGCGGCTCTGGACCGGCACCCGAAACATCAACGTGTTCGTGGAGGCGATCGAGCGCGAGGGCGGCCGGGAGGCCGACCGGATGACTGCGGTCGGCGTGATGCTGGGCCGGGCCGCCGGCTGGGACGCGGAGCCGCTCGTGTGCCGCAGCTACGGCGGCGAAGGGCTCCGGCTCGCCGAGCTGGCCGACGAGAAGCAGGCCGACGTGCTGCTGCTCGGCTCGCGGGGCCTCGGCGGCGCCCGCGCGGTGCTCGGCAGCGTCTCCGACATGGCCGTGCACTACAGCCCGCGTCCCGTGCTGGTCGTGCCGCACCCGCTGCTGACCGACGAGTACGACGCGCTCGCCGCCGGGCCGGTGGTGGTCGGCTGGGACGCCTCGGCCGGATCCGAGGCCGCGCTCGCCGCCGCCCGTCGTCTCTTCCCGGAGCGTGAGGTCGTCCTGGTCGCCGTCGACGGCGACGAGGGGGATGCGCCGGAGACCGTCGACGGGCAGCCGGTGACCACCGTGCGCGTCCGCGCGGGCGGCGGCGCTCCGGGCCGCGCGGTGGCCGACGCGCTCTCCGCCGTCGCCACCGAGCGCAAGGCGAGCGTGGCAGTGGTCGGCTCGCGCGGCCGCACGGCGGTCCGCAAGATCCTGCTCGGCAGCGTCGCCATGGCCACGCTGCACCGCACCCACCGGCCGGTGATGGTGGTGCCGCAGAGCCCGGTCCGCGAAGCCGAGTGACCCTCCGCGCCGACTGGAACGTCACGGGTGTCTCCCCGCCCGGGAGACACCCGTGACGTTCCACCCGCGTCACCGACGCGCGCGGCGCAGCCGCCGGTACGCCGCCAGGCCGCCGAGCGCCAGCGCCACCAGGCCCGCCCCCCACCACGCCCGGCCGCCCGGGCCCGACGGCGGATCGGCCTCGCGGACCCGGCCGGCGCGCACCACCGAGTCCGCCACGTCGACGGCGAGCACCTGATCTGGCGCGGTGAGCACGGTGACCGGGGCGGCGGCACCCGGTGCCAGGCTCAGAACTCGGACCGACAGCACGTTGCCGTACGCGGTCCGCTGGTCCATCGCCAAGCCGTCGGCGTACCGGGCCGGCGCGTTCGGCTCGGGCCGGTACGCGACCACCCACGCGCTCCCGTTCGGCAGCCAGCCGAGCAGCCGGATCGCCGCCACGCCCGAGACGGCGGCCAGCGCGGGCGGCGGCAGCTCCCGCCCGTCGGTGCCGACCCGGCGCAGCCGCCACCGGTCGCCCGACGCCTCGTGGGCGACCAGCGCCAGCGAGCCGTCCGGTAGCCAGGCCCCCTTGCCGGCGAGCGCGGTGTCGGGCGGCAGCGCGAACGAGGAGATCTGCCGCCCGTCCACGCTGCTCACGAGGACCTTCGTGCCGACCTGGTAGGCCAGCCGCGACCCGTCGGCGGCGAACGCCACCGGCGAGCCGAACCCCGGCACGTGGGTGGTCTCCAGCAGGCGGACCGCCCGGCCGGTGTCCAGCCGCACCAGGCTGAGCGTGTTGACGTACGAGCTGCGCTCCGGATCCGCCGGTGTCGTGTCCACGACCGCCAGCGCGGACCCGTCCGGCGCCCACCCGGCCGGTGCCGTCCCCACACTGCCCGGCCGGAGGCTGGGCAACCGCCGCACCGTGCCGCCGGCCAGGTCGATCACGTCCACGCCGGGGCTGGTGGGCGACCCGTCGGGCGCCGCGAGGAACCGTCCGTCGGGGGAGAGCAGCACTCCCTCCCCGGCCGGGGCCTCGAAGCCCACCGTCCACGTCCGGTACCGGTCCGCGTCCGCCCCGACGATGCCGACAGTGCCGTTCTCGTCGAACAGGCCGGTGAGCCCTCGCGCCTGCCCGCTGAACACCACCGACGCCGGGCCGAGCGCGGGCCGGTCGGTGGCCCGCAACACGCCGAACGGCGGCAGCCCGAGCCGGTCCGGCAGCGCCGCCCCGCCCGCGCCCGCCGGCGCGGCCCGGCCGTCCCCGCGTACCGTCAGCGGCACTGCTGCCACCAGCGCCAGCACCGCCGTGACCACCGCGGCGGTCCGCCACCGCGTGCGCCGCGCGGTCCGCACCGCCCGGTCGTGCACCGGGTACGCGGGCACCCCGGCCGCCGCCTCCCGCAACGCCTCCCGCAGCCGTACGCTCACCGCTCGCTCCTCTCCGGAGTCCGCTCCAGAAGCTCGGGGGCCAGATCGCGGAGCCGGCGTACGGCGTCGTGCCCGTGCCGCTTCACGGTGCCCACCGAGCAGCCCAGCACCTCGGCCACCTGCGCCTCGGTCAGATCCTCGTAGTACCGCAGCACCACCACGGCCCGCTGCCGCGCGGTGAGCCGCCGCAGTGCCGCCACCACGCTCAGCCGCAACGCCGTCTCGTCGGTGTGGTCGCCGCCGCCGCGCTCGGCCGGCGTCGCGTCCAGCCGCTCGGCCACCCGTCGACGGCGCCACCAGGAGACCTGCTGGTGGTACATGACCCGGCGCACGTACGCCTCCGGATCCCCGTCCCGGATCCGCCGCCAGTGGCGGTAGCTGCGGGCCAGCGCGCTCTGCAACAGATCCTCGGCGAGCTGGTGATCGCCGGTCAGCAGGTACGCGGTCCGCGACAACGCGGGTGACCGCTGCACCACGAACTCGCGGAACGACTCCGACATGCCCACCCCCTCACCCGCAATGAACGCCGGTCGGGCCCAGGATGGTTGAGACGGCCGTCCCGTCGGCGGGCGCTGGCACCCGTCGATGTGCGGGAACTATCCTCGGGCCACGAGCCAGTCGCCGTCCGACGGAGTGGTCGATGCTGAAAGGTCTGGCAGCAGACCGGCACGCGCAGGGGGACAGCCGCCGGCTCAACCTCGGCGCGCTGCTGCGGCGCGTCCACCTGACCGGCCCGGTCACGCGCGTCGAGCTGGCCGACTGGATGGGCGTCAACCGCAGCACGGTCATGGCACTGACGGCGGAACTCGCGGCGGCCGGCCTGGTCCGCGAGGTGACGTCCGCCGGAAGTGGACGGGCCGGGCGTCCCTCGCGTGTGGTGCGTCCCGCGTCCGACACCGTCTACGTCCTCGCCTTCGACATCGCTGTGGACCGGCTCGTGGCCGCCCGCGTCGGGCTCGGCGGTGTGGTGGCGGCGCGGCTGGAGGCGGAGCGGCCTCGGGCCGGGGCCGACCTGGACTCCGTGGTCTCGGTGCTCGCCGACTTCGGGCGGGCGCTGCACCACGCCGCGCCACCCGGGTCGGTGTGCGTCGGCGTGGGCGCCTCCTACTGCGGCATGATCCGGCCGGGCGACGGCATGGTCCGGTTCGGACCGGACATGGGATGGGTCGACCAGGCGTTCGGCGCCGAACTGGCCCGGCGGCTGGATCTGGGCCTGCCGGTCCTGGTCGGCAACGAGGCGCACCTCGGAGCGCTGGCCGAGCATCAGCGCGGTGCCGGTGTCGGCGTGCGGAACCTCGTCTACCTGCACGGTGACGTGGGCGTCGGGGGCGGGATCATCGTGGGCGGCGAACTGCTCGACGGCGACGGCGGGTACGCCTCCGAGGTCGGGCACATGCTCGTGAACCCGTACCAGGGGCGGCCCTGCGGCTGCGGCTCGCGCGGGTGCCTGGAGGCCGAGGTGGGGGAGCGGGCGCTGCTCGACGTCGCCGGCCGCCCGGAGCGGGAGAAGGGGCGCGAGGCGGTACGCGCTGTGGTCGCCGCCGCCGCTCAGGGGGAACCGGCCGCCCGGGACGCGCTGCGGCACATCGGTGACTGGCTGGGCATCGGCGTGGCGAACGTGATCAACCTGTTCAACCCCGGCGTGGTGATCTTCGGGGGCACGCTCCAGGAGGTCTTTCCCGCCTCGGCCGCCCACGTCCGCAGCCGGATCGCCGCCAACGTGCTGCCGATCTCGCGGGACAAGGCCCGCCTGCGCGTGTCGGCGCTCGGCTACGACGCGACCTTGATCGGCGCCGCCGAACTGGGCTTCGCCCCGTTGTTCGCCGACCCCCTCGGCACCCCGGCCCGCCGGTAACCCCGTGCGCGCCCGTTGACCTTGCAGTTTCGGCCCTCACAAAGCGTGCCAAGAGGGGCATCCCGGGGACCGCAACTGCAAGATCGCCGGGGTGGGGTGGGTGGGTCAGGGCTTTAGGCGGTGGGTCAGCCACGGGAGGAGGGAGTCGCCCTGGAGGCGCTGGAATGCCCGTACGGTCGGGATGCCGGGTGGTGGGGGCTGGCGGGCGCCGTCGAGGAAGAACCCGGTGAAGCCGGCGAGCACTCCGGTCAGGTCGGCCGGGTCCACGTCGGCGGTCACCGCTCGGGCGGCCAGCAGGGCGTCCGGGTCGTGTCCGCCGTACACCTGCACGTTGACGACTGTGAGCAGCGTGTCCAGCCAGGCGGGCCCGCGGCAGGCCCAGGGCCAGTCGACGACTGTGACCGATCCGTCCGGGCCGAGCAGCAGGTTGTCGGCGCGCACGTCGACGTGGCAGAGCGTGTCGCCGCCGAGCGCGGCCAGCCCCCGGTCGGCGGCGGCGCACAGCTCGGGCAGGTGGGACCGGGCCCACGGGTCGAGGTCGGGCGGCGGGCTGGCCGCGAGGCGCCGCCAGCCGCCGAAGTCGCCTGCGAGCCGTTCGGCGGCGGTGGGTGTGGTCGCGGCTGCGGGCGCCGGGGTGAGCGCGGCGGCCATCGTCTCCAGTGTGGACAGCACGGCAGCCAGCTCGTCGCCCCGCCACGGGGTGGCCGGGTGCCGGCCCTCCACGTCGGCGAAGACGAGCGCGATCCAGTGGCCGTCGTCGTAGCTGCCGAGCAGCCGGGGCGCGGGCGTGTCCGGCGGCAGGGCGGCAGCGATCCGGGCCTCGGCGCGGTGCAGGTCGGGGCTGCGGTCGTTCTGCGCCGGGCTGACCGCCTTGACGAAGGCCCGGCCACCGCCTGCGGTACGGACCCGGTCGGCGGTGCCGGGGGAGAAGCCGCCCGGCTGGGACCGCGCCGCGACCACCCGGTCGCCGAGGACGGCCTCGACCCCGTCGCGGACGTGCGTGGGCAGTTCGTGCCAGTGCAGCCGGGTCTTCGTCACCGTTCCACGGTGCGTGCCGCCCGCCGTCCGGGCAACCGGGTTAATCGTTGCCCGTGTAGTGCGGGACGACCACGCCGGTGTCGGACGGGCGCGCCGACTTCGGGCGGGCGCTGCGCCACGCCGTACGAGGTGGCGCTGCTGCACCACACGGTCGACGGGCCCCTGCTCGACCTGCTCGCCACCTCGATCGACGCCGGGTTCGGCACCGATCGGGTGGTCTCGGCCCTCGTCTCCCGTCTGGCCGGCGACGCCACCGGTTGAGCCTCCTCGCCGTGCGTTAACCCGGGGCGGCCAGCGGGAACCCTGGCGCGGACGCCCCTGGGAAGGAGCAACGGATGAGGGAACGCACCGGACTGACCATCGGCGTGCTCGGCTCCTACGGCGGTCGCAACCTCGGCGACGAGGCGATCCTCACCGGTCTGCTGGACGATCTGCGCCGCCACGAGCCCCATGCCCGGATCATCGTCTTCTCCCGCAACCCGGCGCACACCGCGCTGGCCCACCCCGAGGTCGAGGCGGTGCCGTGGGAGGGCGTCAGCCGGGTCGACTCGTCCCCGGTGCTCAACCAGCTCGACCTGCTCATCCTCGGCGGCGGCGGGATCCTCTACGACAAGGAGGCCCGGCGCTACCTGCGGGTGGTCCGGGTCGCCCAGGAGCGAGGACTGCCGCTGATCACGTACGCGGTAGGGGTCGGCCCCCTCACCGACACGCTCGACAGCGGCATGGTGCGCGAGACGCTGGCACAGGCCGTCGAGGTGACAGTGCGCGACCAGGAGTCGCGGATGGTGCTGGAGGAGGCCGGCCTGGTCAACCCGATCACCGTCACCGCCGACCCGGCGTTCCTGCTCGAACCGGAGGAGTTCCCCCAGCAGTGGCTGCGTGAGGAGGGCGTCCCGGCCGGCTCCCGGCTGGTCGGGCTGAGCGTGCGCGAACCGGGCCGGGCCGCCGAACGGCTCGACGTGGACGGCTACCACCGCCTGCTCGCCCAGATCGGTGACTTCCTGGTGCACCGGATCGACGCGTACGTGCTGTTCGTGCCGATGGAACGCGACGACATCCGGCACTCGCACGGCGTGCTGTCGCACATGACCGCCGCCGACCGGGGCCGGATCCTGCACGGCGACTACCGTCCGGCGCAGATCCTCGGGCTGATGCGCCACTTCGACCTCGCGGTCGGCATGCGGCTGCACTTCCTGATCTTCGCGGCCATGATGGGCACGCCGTTCCTGCCGCTGCCGTACGCCGGAAAGGTCTTCGACCTGGCCCAGCGGCTCGGTGTGCCGGCGCTGCGCGGCGTGGAGCGGGAGGTGGAGGGCCCGTTGCTGGCCGAGGTGGACCGGCTATGGGACGAACGGGCGGCCCGGGCCGACGAGACCGCACGCCGGGTCGCTGAGGTCTGCGAGCAGGCGCGCGGCACCTCGCAGGTGACCCGCAGCGTGCTGGACAGCATCCGGGCCCGCACGCTGACGCACGCGTTGTGAGCCGGGCCGTCAGACCGCCGGGCCGCGCCAGGCGTAGACCCACTCCCGGCCCGGCTGGTCGTCCGACTCCAGCTCGTAGATCTGCGCCTCCGCGAGGCCCTTCGACCCGAGGTGGTGGTGGGTCAGCGGCGGACGGCCGTTGACGTCCAGCTCGACGGTGACGGTCTCGCCGTCGGCCGCGCCGCCCACCAGAGGGATCTGCACCGTGGAAGCCATGCGCCCATCCTGCCCCGGCCGGCCCGCCCGCGCAGGGGATCACGCGGGGCGGCGGACCGTACACACCGCGTACTAGGGTCCGGGGATGGCGCACCCGACGATCGATCCGGCACTCGGTCCGGTCCTCGCCCGCACGGGCGACGAACGGGCGATCCTCGACGCGTTCCTCGACTTCCACCGTGCCAACGTGCTGCGCAGGGCGCGCGGCCTGACCGACGCCGACGCCGCCCGGCGCCTGGTGCCCTCGCTGACCACACTGGCCGGGCTGCTCAAGCACCTGACCCTGGTCGAGGGGAACTGGTTCCGCTGCCTGTTCGCCCCCGAGCCCGGCGACGTCTACGTCACCTCCCAGGCCGACGCCGACGCCAGCTTCACGCTGGGCGCCGGCGAGACGGTCGAGACACTCGCCGCCGCGTACGAGGCGGCCTGCGACCGGTCCCGCCGGGTCGCCGAGCGGTTCGACCTCGACCACGTCGTGCCGCACCCGCAGCTCGGCGAGGTGTCGCTGCGCTGGGTGCTGGTGCACCTGGTCGAGGAGACCGCCCGGCACGCCGGGCACGCCGACATCCTGCGCGAGCTGACCGACGGCGAGACCGGCTCGATCTGACGGGTCACTCGCGGGGCAGCAGCCCGTCCGGGTACTCCATCCCGTCGTACGTGCACGCGGCGGCGGCCACCCGGGCCGCGTACCGTGCCGCGTCGAGGACGCCCGCGCCACGCAGCCGGGCGGCGATCACCCCGGCGGCGAAGGCGTCCCCGGCACCGTTGGTGTCCACCACCGGCCCCGGCGGGGTGGCGGCGGGCACGTGCGCCGGAGGGGCGCCGGGAGTGTGCAGCGTCGCGCCGGCCGCCCCGCCGGTGACCAGCACCGTGCGCGGCGCCAGCTCGGCCGCCTCCTTCGCGGCCCGCTCGCCGAGCCGCGTGTCGCTGACGAAGACCAGGTCCGCGATCCGGGCGAACGGGCGGTGGTAGTCGTTCTCGCCGTCCCAGTCGTGCAGGTCGGTGGAGATCGACGTGGCGGTGCGCAGCACCGGCAGCGCGTCCCGGGCCCAATCCATGATCGACAGGTGGACGTGGGTCGCCTCGGCGAGGAGCGCGGCAAGCTCCGCCTCGCCGAACGGCGCCGGCCCCGACCAGGGACGCGGATCGTGCAACGACATCCGCCGCCCCGCCGGGTCGACCAGGTTCACCGAGCGGCGGGTGCCGGCCGGCGCGTCGGCGAGCGTGGTCCGGATCGAGGTACGCGCCAGCGCCGCCCGCACCACGTCGCCGGCCGGGTCGGTGCCCAGCACGTCGACGAGCGCCACCCGCAGGCCGAGCGCGTGCGCGGCCAGTGCGACCCCGGCGCCGGTGTTGCCGATCCGCAGGTCGATCGGTGGCACCAGCAGCGAGTCGGCGACGGGCGGCGGCAGGGCGGGCACCCGGGCACGGATGTCCACGCCGAGCCCGCCGATCACGAGAAGGTCGACCATGGCGCCGACGATAGCGGCGTCCGGCGGCCTATCCTGGCTCCCCGGGCGCCGTCTTCCGGCCCCGGGACGTCGTCGAGGGGGAGCAGTGCTGGTCATCCACGGGTTGTGGCTGCCCGGCGCCGGGCTCGCCCTGTGGGCCGAGGACAGCACGCTTCCGGCCCGCGCGCCCCGCCGACCAGGCCGCGCCCCGCGCGAGCGCCCGCACCCGTTCGCCGCCGGCCACGCCACGCTCGCCGCCGCGCTCGACGGCCCGCCCGGCGAGCCGATCTCCGTCCGGCTGGACCTGCCGACCCGGGCCGGCTCGCCGCTGGACTCGCCGGAGCTGGTCCGGGCCACCGTCGGGGAACCGGTCCGCGGCCCGGTCACCCGCGCCGGATGGCGGGCTCCCGCCCTGGGGTACGCCCCGGACGCCGCGTACGCGTTGCTGCGCGCGCCGCTGCCGGGCCCGGCCGGGGCGAGCCTGCGCCACCTGTGCGAGCTGGCCGACTTCGCCGCCGACCTGGTCGTACGCGGCCGGTTGCTGCCGGGCGTGCTGGAGGCGTACCCCGGTGGTGGACCCGACGGAGGGCCGGCCGGGACCGGCGGGCGGACCTCGGCGCGGCGGTCATCGGCGGCCTCGGGCGCGGCGTGGCCGGCCGGCTCGGGCGCGGGTGTCGGGGAGGCCGGCCGGCGGTTGCGGGCCGTAGGGGCGGGCGTGGCGGAAGCGGCCCCGGGTGCGGCCGGCTCGGGCGCGGGCGTCGCGGGGGCCGGGCGGCGGTTGCGGGCCGTGGGGGCGGACGACGTGGCGACGGGGTGGGCGCTTTGGCGGCCGCTGCTCACCGGCACCGACGCGGGCTGGGCACGCGACCTGGCGCTGGCGTCGCCACCGGCGGCCCGCGCCGCCCGGGAGTGGCGGCTGGAGTCCTGGAGTGCCCCTGGCGGCGAGGGTCCGGGCGCTGTCGTCGACCCGGCGTCGGCGGACGCACGGACGGGCGCCGCCGGGCCCGGGCCGGGGAGGTCCGCCCTGGGCGGCGGGCGCTCGCCGGGAGGGGCCGTCCGGGACGGCGGCGATCACGGCGCGGCGAGCGGCCCGGCGGACGACGTGTGGGGCGGGCGGGCCGCCGACATCGGGGCCGGTGAGCTGGTCGCGGAGGCGCTGGACGCGCTCGTCGACGCCGCCGCCCGGGTGGCGCTCGCCGACACCCGGCTGCACCGGGGGATGCGCCCGGTCGGCGCGGTGCCGCGCTGGCTGGCCGCGCTCACCGGACCCGAGCGCGCCTTCCCGGCCGAGCCGGCCGCGCTGGCGACGCTGCGCGAGGAACTGGACGCCTGGCAGCGCGACGCCGCGGGCGGCGCGGTACGGGCCACGTTCCGCCTCGTCGAGCCGGCCGTCGACCCGGTCGCCGAACTGGTCGAGGACGCCGTCTGGCGGGTCGATTTCGGCCTGCACCCGGCCGACGAGCCGGGGCTCGTGGTGGACGCCGCGCACATCTGGCAGCGGCCCGCGCCCGCGCTCGCCGCCCGGGGCGTGGAGCCACAGGAGACGCTCCTGGCCGAGCTGGGCCGGGCCAGCCGGCTGTGGCCCGAGGTGGACACCGCGCTGCGTACCGCCGCGCCCGAGGGCATGGAGCTGGACGCCGAGGGCGCGCACCGGTTCCTGCGCGAGGGCGCGCCGGTGCTGCACGCGGCCGGGTTCGGGGTGCTGCTGCCGTCGTGGTGGCGGCGTTCCTCGTCGCGGCTGGGGGCGCGGTTGCGGGCGCGCAGCCGTACCGCCCCGGGCGCTGTCGCCACCGCCGCCGGGAAGCTGGGGCTGGACGCGCTCGTCGACTACCGCTGGGAGCTGGCGCTCGGCGACCAGCCGCTGACCGCCGAGGAACTGGCGTCGCTGGCCGACCTGAAGTCGCCACTGGTCCGGCTGCGCGGCCGGTGGGTCGAGCTGGACCCGCAGCGGCTGGAGGCCGGGCTGAAGCTGCTGCGCTCCTCCGGTGAGCTGACGGTGGCCGACCTGCTGCGGATGGGACTGTCCGGTGACGACCGGGCCGCTGAGCTGCCGGTGCTGGACGTGGTCGCCGACGGCGCGCTGGGCGAACTGCTCGCCGGTGAGGCGGAACGGCGGCTCACCCCGGCCGACCCGCCGCCGGGCTTCAGCGGGACGCTGCGGCCGTACCAGCGGCGCGGGCTGGCCTGGCTGGCGTTCCTCCAGTCGCTCGGACTCGGCGGGATCCTCGCCGACGACATGGGGCTGGGCAAGACCGTGCAACTGCTCGCGCTGCTCGCCGGTGACCCGCCGGAGGCCGGGCCCACACTGCTGGTCTGTCCGATGTCGCTCGTCGGCAACTGGCAGCGCGAGGCCGCGAAGTTCGCGCCGGGGCTGCGCGTGCACGTGCACCACGGCGCCGAGCGCGCCCGGGGCGAGGGCTTCGCCGCCGCCGTGCAGGAGGCGGATCTGGTGCTCACCACGTACTCGGTGGCCGCCCGGGACGCGTTCGAGCTGGCCGGTGTCGACTGGCACCGGGTGGTGGTGGACGAGGCGCAGGCGATCAAGAACGCCGCGACCCGGCAGGCCGAGGCGGTCCGGTCGCTGCCCGCGCGGCACCGGGTCGCGGTCACCGGTACGCCCGTGGAGAACCGGCTCGCCGACCTCTGGTCGATCATGCAGTTCGCGAATCCGGGTCTGCTCGGACCGGCCGCGACGTTCCGCAAGCGCTTCGCCGAGCCGATCGAGCGGCACGGCGACGCCGAGGTGGCCGAGCGGCTGCGCCGGATCACCGGCCCGTTCGTGCTGCGCCGCCTCAAGACCGACCCGACGATCATCACCGACCTGCCGGAGAAGCTGGAGATGGAGGTGGTCTGCAACCTCACCGCCGAGCAGGCCGCGCTCTACCGCGCGGTGGTCGACGACATGATGGCGAAGATCGAGTCCAGCGACGGGATCGAACGGCGCGGGCTGGTGCTGGCCACCATGACCCGGCTCAAGCAGGTCTGCAACCATCCCGCCCAGTTGCTGCACGACGGCTCCGCGCTGGACGGCCGGTCCGGCAAGCTGGAACGCCTCGACGAGATCGTCGACGAGGTGCTCGCGGCGGGGGAGAAGGCGCTGCTGTTCACCCAGTACGCCGAGTTCGGCGGCATGCTGCGCGGGCACCTGTCGGCGCGTACCGGTCGGGAGGTGCTGCTGTTGCACGGCGGCGTCGGCAAGGCCGAACGGGACGCCATGGTGAACCGGTTCCAGTCGCCGCAGGGTCCGCCGCTGTTCGTCCTGTCGCTCAAGGCCGGCGGCACCGGGCTCACCCTGACCGCCGCCAACCACGTGGTGCACGTGGACCGGTGGTGGAACCCGGCCGTCGAGGACCAGGCCACCGACCGGGCGTTCCGGATCGGACAGCGCCGCCGCGTCCAGGTACGCAAGTTCGTCTGCGCCGGCACGGTCGAGGAGAAGGTGGCCGCGATGATCGCCGACAAGCGCAGCCTGGCCCGGTCGGTGGTGGGCAGCGGCGAGCAGTGGGTCACCGAGCTGTCCACGGACACACTGCGTGACCTGTTCCGGCTGGAGTCCGGGGCGGTGGTCGAGTGAGCCCCGGTTTTGACGACTACGGTCCGCCGGTACGGGTCGAGGGCGGCCTGCGGGCACGCAGCACCCGGGGCGCGATCGGGCAGTCCTGGTGGTCCCGGCGGTTCGTGGAGGTGCTGGAGTCGTTCGCGCTCGGCTCCCGGCTCACCCGCGGCCGGGCGTACGCGCGGCGGGGGCAGGTGCTCCGGCTGGACGTGTCGCCGGGGACTGTCACCGCCGAGGTGCAGGGCTCCCGGCCGCGGCCCTACCCGGTGCGGATCGGGCTGGCCGCGTACCCGGAGGAGACGTGGCGGCGGATCGAGGCCGAGCTGGCCGGGCAGGCGTTCTTCAGCGCCCGGCTGCTCGCCGGTGACCTGCCGGCCGAACTGGAGGAGCTGTTTGCCGAGGCGGGCGCGCCGCTGTTCCCGGCCGCGATCGGCGAGCTGGACCAGAGCTGCGGGTGCCCCGACTTCGCGGTGCCGTGCAAACATCTGGCGGCCACGTTCTACCTGCTCGCCGAGGCGTTCGACGCGGACCCGTTCCACCTGCTGCACTGGCGCGGCCGGTCCCGGACCGAACTGCTCGACCGGCTGCGTACGCTGCGCGGCGCCGACGCCGGTGGCGCGGGCGGAACCCGCGGCTCGGGCGGAGCCGGTGGTGCGGGCGGGGCCGGCGGGGCCGGCGGCTCGGGCGGGGCCGGTGGTGCGGGCGCGGAGCCGGCCGGTGTGCCGGTGGTCGGCGCGGCGCGGGCCCTGGCCGGGTTGCCGCCGGTCGAGGCGGACACCGAACCGGACCGGTTCTGGCTGGCTCCGGTGGCGCTGCCGGACCGGCCGCCCACGCTCGCCACCGGCCCGGAGCTGCTGCTGCGCCAGCTCGGTTCACCCGGTGCCGGGATCGGCGGGCCGGGCCTGGCCGAGCGGTTGCGCCGGGCGTACCGGGAGTTCGGCCGCGGCGAAGCCGCGCCCACCAGGGAGTTCGGTCGCGGCGAGGCCGCGCCCCCCAGGGAGTTCGGTCGCGGCGAGGCCGCGCCCCCCAGGGAGTTCAGCCGCGGCGAGGCCGCGCCCCCCAGGGAGTTCAGCCGCGGCGAGGCCACGTCCCCCAGGGAGTTCGGTCGCGCCGAGGGCGAGCGTTAATAAGGGGCCCTTCCTCTACCGGAGGCGTTAATAAGGGGCCCTTCCTTTCACCTAAAGGAGGCGGCGGCGGAAGTGCCACATCACCGCGGCGTTGGCGAGGAGCACCACCGCGCAGATCGCCCCGGCCAGCCGCCCGACGAGCACTGTCATCGCCGGCAGCGAGGCCCACAGCACGATCGTCAACAGCATCATGTATCGGCCCCGGCGGCCCTTGATCCGGTTGTCCAACCGGGCGAAGAAGCGTGGATCACTCTCCCGCAGACGACGGGTGATCTGTTCGAACCTGCGCTGATCCTCTTGGCTGAGCATGGCGGTGCCCTTCCCCTCACGGCTTCAGCGGTTCGGCGGCATACCCGGATCGGAGGCCGGTCACGCGCCGCCGCTGCTGCTGTTTCGGCGGACCGGACAGGCGGGACGGGGTTCTCAGCGCAGGCTTATCCGTACCTTAATTTTCGGTGAGGCGATGAACGCTCCCGGCGGCGTCGCCCGGGTGTGAAACCTCGCATCCGGGCGGTGCGCGCCCGGGTCGGCCCTGCTCCGGCGGCCCGCGGCGCCCCCGCCTCGGCGACGGGCCCTCCCCGGCGGGCCTGAGCACCGTCTTAAGTGCGCTCACGAGCGCGTTCGGCGCGCCTTGAGCGGCCGCGACGGCATGGCTACTTTCCCGTAGGCAACTCCTCCGGCAACCGTCGCCGCCCCTGCGCCACCCGGCCCCCCGGGTGGCAGGCGTGCCGGCGCTCGAAGAAAACGGGATAGGTACATGGCCGACCTGAACGTGCCACCGCGTCGACCCCGGGACGACCGCGGCTGGGACGGATACCAGCACCCCCATCCGGACGGGTACCGCGACCCGCACGCCGCGCCGTACGGCGGCGCTCACCCCGCCCCCTCGGGCCCGCAGTGGGTCGGGCCGAACGGCTTCGCCCCCGCCGCGCCGGCCCCCGCCGGCTACCCCCAGCCCGGCGGCTACGCCCAGCCCGCCGGCGGGTACGGCCCGCCGCCCGGCGGCGGACTGCCCGACCTGGACGACGACGGCGACGAGCCCCCGAAGCGTGGCCGCCGCCGGGCGCTCGCCACCCTCGGTGGCGCCGTCGTGGTCGCCGGTGGCGCCGCCCTGACCATGTCCCCGCAGGTGCGCGGCCTGTTCAGTGACGCGCCGGCCGGTGACGCCACCGGCACCGTCACCACCGACGGCAACGCGGCCCGGCCCAGCGGCCAGCAGCCCAGCACGGTACGGACCTACACCGAGCAGAACGAGAGCTACATGGGCTCCCGGGCCGGCGAGGCGCTCAAGCGCAACGCGCCGTCCGGTGGCCGGCTCTACGGCAGCCCGGCCGCCGCCGCCGAGGCGACCACGGTGACCGTCAAGACGGTGCTCGCCAAGGACCCGATCCGGCACCTCGCCACCCGCACCACGTTCGGCGCCACCCCGAAGGTGATGGCCGACATCAAGCGGCTCGGCATCGACGACTGGCTGCGCCAGCAGCTCGAACCGGAGAAGATCGCCCCGACGAAGGCCGAGCTGAAGCTGGCCGAGCTGCAGTCGCTCAAGCTCAGCCCGACGCAGCTGCGCGACCAGCGCGAGCAGCTCAACGAGAAGGGCGTCGACCCGGCCCGGGAGACGGTGGACGCCACCATCGCCCGGCAGATCTGGTCCGACCGGCAGCTGTTCGAGGTGATGGTCGACTTCTGGAACGACTTCCTGCACGTCGCTGCCGACTTCGACGGCGGGGAGAACTACCGCAACGCGTTCGACCGGGACGTCGTCCGCAAGCACGCGCTGGGCAGCTACCCGGAGATGCTCGTCGCCGCGAACAAGCACCCGGCGCTGCTGCTCTACCTGAACCAGGTCGACTCGCGTAAGGACGCGGTCAACGAGAACCTGGCCCGGGAGAACCTGGAGCTGTACTCGGTCGGCGTCGACGGCGGCTACACCGAGAAGGACGTCCGCCAGGCCGCGCTGCTCCAGACCGGACGCGGTGTCGCCGACGGCAAGTACAAGTTCTTCGCCGAGCGGCACTACCTCGGCAAGGTGAAGATCCTCGGGTTCAGCCACGCCAACAACTCCGACGACCCGGTGGCCGCCGACAAGGTCATCGACTCGTACATCCGCTACATCGCGATGCACCCGTCGACCGCGCGGTACGTGGCACAGAACCTCGCCACCCGGTTCGTCTCCGACACCCCGCCGAAGTCCGTGGTGGACCGGCTGGCCAAGGCGTACACCACCAACAAGGGGCAGATCCGGCCGGTGCTGGCGACGCTGTTCAGCTCCTCGGAGTTCTGGGCCGCGATCGGCCAGAAGGTACGCCGCCCGATGGAGTACCTGGTCGCCACGTACCGGGCGCTCGGCGTCTCGCCGGACGCGGCCCCCGGCTTCACCGGCGACAACCGGCGGACCCCGTTCGCGCAGGGCCTGCGGCAGGTCCAGGACAAGATGCGCGAACTCGGCCAGTACCCGATGGGCAAGCCCACCCCGGACGGCTACGCCGACGTCTACCTGGCCTGGACCTCCGCCGGCACGATGATCGACGGCTGGAACGAGGCCGGTGACCTGATCGGCGGCTGGCGCAAGCAGTTCACCTTCGTCAAGCCGGAGAAGCTGGTGGCGAAGCCGCCGGCCACCGCCGGGGCGTACGTGGACGCGCTGGCCCAGCGGCTGGTGCAGCAGAAGCTCAGCGCCAAGGAGAAGAAGCTGGTGCTCGCCGTGGCCGGCGTGGCCGAGAGCGCCAAGGTCGACGCCACCTTCAACGGGGCCATCGCCGCTGTCGCGCGGACGATCCTCGCGTCCCCCCAGCACCACCTCCGGTGAGGCATTCGATGGAGATGACCGTGAACCCGTACCCCCTGCACCCCGAATGCCCCGACCTGCGGCGGCTGGCCGACAACCCGGCCGAGGCGCTGCTGCGCGCGGAGGCGGACATCGTCGCGGCCGAGAACGCGGCCGAGACCGACCGGTACCGCCGGCTGGAGGAGATCGAGGAGGCGCAGCAGGACGGCCGGGGCGTCACCCGGCGTACCTTCGTCGCCGGTGCCGCCGCGACCGCGACCGCACTCGCGACGGCGCAGTTCGTCACCACCTCGGCGTCGTTCGCCGCGACCAAGACCGGCACGCTGATCCACGTCTTCCTCTACGGCGGACTGGACGGGCTGAGCCTGGTCGCACCGGCGAACGACCCGGTGCTCGCCAAGGCGCGCCCCGACCTGCTGCTGGGCGACGACTCGCTGGCGCTGGCCCGCGGCTTCAAGCTCACCAGCGCGTTCGCCCCGCTGGACAAGTGGCTCAAGGCCGGGCAGCTCGGCTTCGTGCCGGCCGTGTCCGACCCGCGGCTGTCCCGCAGCCACTTCCAGGCCGCCGACGCGTGCAACCTGGGCGGCCTGCCGGGTGAGACCGGCGGCCGGGGCTGGCTGGACAGCCTGGTCGACTCGCTCGGCAAGGGCACCGCGTTCCGCAGCGTCGGCATCGGCAGCACGCTGCCCCGCTCGCTGGTCGGCGTGAACGGCGCGATCTCCCTCAACAGCGTCGGCGACCTGCGGCTCAACGGCGACGACAAGTACCGGGCGGCCACCGAGAAGGCCATCCGCGGCCTGTTCACCGGCATCAACCACCCGGTCGAGGAGGCGGTGCAGGAGGGCATGGGCGCGCTGGCCACCGCGCAGAAGCTCGCCGCGAAGCCGTACGCCGCCGCCGAGGGCGTCGAGTACCAGGGCGTCGGGAACGCGTTCAAGCAGCTCGCCCAGCTCATCAAGGGCGGCGCGAACGTGCGGGTGGCGACGGTCGGCATGGGCGGCTACGACACCCACGAGAACCAGGGCACCCGCGAGGGCGGCCAGCTCTGGCGGCGGCTCAACGAACTCGCAGGCGCGATGGCCGCGTTCTTCACCGACCTGGGCGACCGGGCGGCGGACGTGACCATCATGGTGTCCAGCGAGTTCGGCCGGCGGGTCGGCTCGAACGGCGGCGGCACCGACCACGGGCACGGCGGCGTGGTCACCGTGCTGTCTGGCCGCAAGCTGGCCGGTTCGCTGCTCGGCACCTGGAACGGGCTGGACAAGCTGGACAGCGGCGACGTGCCGGAATACAACAACATGTTCAACGTCTACGGATCCGTCGCGCAGGGCCGCTTCGGCCTGACCACCGCCCAGGTGGACAAGGTCTTCCCCCGGCAGAAGTTCACCCCGGTCAAGATCTACGCGTGACGTACCAGGACACCCGCGGCGCCGGCCGCCGTACCGGGCATCCCGCCCCGTACGGCGGCCGTCCGGCTGCCCCCGTACCCCCGGGTCGTCCGCGCCGCGGACCCGGCGGCCGGCGTGCGCTCGCCGCGGTCTTCTGGCTGGGCCTGGTCGCCGCGGTCCTGCCGTGGTGGCTGGACACCCCGGCCGGATCGCTCGCCGACACCGCCGACCTGCTCACCGCGGGCGGCCGGATCACCGGGCTGCTCGCCGGTTACCTGCTGCTGGTCCAGGTGCTGGTGATGAGCCGGCTCGGCGTGCTGGAACGCGCGCTCGGCGGCGAGCGGATCTCCCGGCTGCACCGGGACCTCGGCGCGACGCTGCTGGTGGCGGTGCTCGCGCACATGTCGCTGCTGGTGGTCGGCTACTCCCGCCAGGAACGCAAGACGGTGCTCGGTGAGGTCGGCGCGCTGCTGACCGACTACGAGGACATGGTCTCCGCGTTCGTCGCCGCGGGCATCCTGGTCGCCGTCGCGTTCACCGCGGTACGCGCCGTGCGGCGCCGCCTGCCGTACGAGCTGTGGCACCTGCTGCACGCCGCCAGCTACCTCACGCTGCTGCTCGGCTACGCGCACCAGTTCAGCAACGGCGCGCAGCTCTACGAGCCCGGCCCGGTGCGTACCGGCTGGATCGCCGCGTACCTGCTGGTCGTGGCCGCGCTGGTGTGGGGCCGGATGCTCGCCCCGCTGGTGTTCAACCTGCGGCACCGGCTGCGGGTCGCCGACGTGGTGGCGGAAAGCCCGGACACCGTCTCGGTCTACCTGACCGGGCAGCGGCTCAACCAGATCGACCTGCTCGGCGGCCAGTTCTTCCGCTGGCGCTTCCTCAACCCCGGCTGCTGGTGGCAGTCGCACCCGTTCTCCGTCTCCGCCGCCGCCAACGACAGGTGGCTGCGGATCACCGTCAAGGTCGTCGGCGGGTACACCGCCGAGCTGCGCGACCTCACGCCCGGCACCCGGGTCTGGGCGCAGGGCCCCTCCGGTACGTTCACCGCCGCGCACCGCACCCGGGAGCGGGCGCTGCTCATCGCCGGGGGCAGCGGCATCGCGCCGCTGCGGGCGATGCTGGAGGAACTGCCGCCCGGCGCGGCGCTGATCTACCGGGCGCGTACCCCGGCCGACGTGCTGCTGCACCAGGAGCTGGACTGGCTCGCGCAGGCCCGGCAGACCTCCGTCTGGTATGTCGTCGGCAGCCGCGACGACCCGGGCCCCCGCCAGGTGATGAACCCCGAGGGCCTGCGCCGCCTCGTGCCCGACCTGACCCGCCGCGACGTCTACCTGTGCGGCCCGGGCGGCCTGGTCGACGAGGCAGTCGCCGCGCTGCGGGCGGCGGGCGTGCCCCGCCGCCAGATCCACCTGACCGCGTTCGAGCTGTAGGAGAGGCACCGCCATGCGTCGCGCGCTGCTCGCGATCACCGGCCTGGCCGCCGGCACCACCGCGCTGGTGGTGCTCAAGGGCGCGCCGGGCGCCGGGCAGGCCGGAGCGGACGTACCGGCCGCGCTGGCCCCGGTCGCCCCCGGCGGCTCGGCCGCGCCCGAACCGCCGTCGCCCACCGGCTCCGCGCCCGGCGACGTCACCCCGTCGCCGCGCGCCTCGTCGAAGCCGGCACCCAAGCCGTCCGCCGACCGCAGCGCGGCCAGCCGGGGCGGCACGCGCACCACGCCCGCCGCGCCGCGGACCACCACCAGCGCGCCGAAGGTCACCACCCGCACGGTGACCGGGCCGTCGGTCACCTACGAGTACGGCTCGCTCCAGGTCCGGATCACGCTCAGCGGCAGCCGGATCGTCGACGCCACGGCGATCGGCCTGCCGCTGGGCGGACAGTCCGGGCAGCGCAGCGACGACGTGCAGGCCCGCTACAGCGGCACCTCCGGTGAGGTGGTGGCCCGGCAGAGCGCCAACCTGAGCACCGTGTCCGGGGCCACCTACACCAGCACCGCGTACAAGCAGTCGTTGCAGGCCGCGCTGGACAAGGCGTGACCGTGCCGGTTCATGCCGGTGCCGCCGCCGTCGGTCCCGGTCCGTCCGCCCGGCGCGGCCTTCGCCGGGTCGAACACGTCATGGGTACGGCGATCAGCCTCGACCTGGCCGACGACCTGCCCGCGCCCACGCTGCACGAGCTGGCCGAGGACACGTTCGGCTGGCTGCGCGAGGTGGACGCGCGGTTCAGCACGTACCGCGACGACAGCGAGGTGTGCCGCATCGACCGGGGCGAGCTGCGGGTTGCCGACGCCTCCGCCGACCTGCGGGCCGTGCTGGCCGCCTGCGCCGACCTGTGGACCGCCACCGACGGCTTCTTCGACGCGTACGCGACCGGTCGCCTCGACCCGTCCGGCTACGTGAAGGGCTGGGCGGCGCAGGTCGCCTCGGACCGGCTGGTCGCCGCGGGCGCGCCGAACCACTGCGTGAACGCGGGCGGCGACGTGCGGGTACGCGGCCACGACGCGACAGGCGAGCCGTGGCGGATCGGGGTGCGGCATCCGTGGGACGCGGCGGCGACCTGTCTGGTGCTGACCGGCACCGACCTGGCGGTCGCCACCTCCGGCGTGTACGAGCGCGGCCACCACGTGCTGGACCCGCGCCGGGGCGTACCGGCGACGGGGCTGCGCTCGGTGACTGTGGTGGGTCCGGACCTGGGGGTGGCCGACGCGTACGCGACAGCGGCGGTGGCGATGGGCGAGCCGGGCCTGGCCTGGCTGGACCGCCTACCGTCCCCGTGGCGGCACGCCGTGGTAACGGACGAAGCCCACCAACACCACTCCCGCACCCTCCCCACCTGATCCCCGTCCGGCCCCGCCTCTGCGCGGTGATCAAGGAGTTTGTGTCCTCCAGAGCGTGCTGGGTGGACACAAACTCCTTGATCAACTGGCGGTGGGCGGGGGTGCGGGCGACGACGGATGGAGAGACAGGGGGTGGGTCAGCGGAGGGGGCGGTGGAGGATGGCGGGGCGGGAACCGGTGGGGCGGGGACGGCCGGGGCGCACGCCCAGCGGCCGGGTGAAGGCCCACGGGTGCAGGCGGCGGCGGGGCCGCGCCGGCTCGGTACCGCCGGTGTGGCGGGCAGCGTCGTCCCTGGACATGGTCAAACCCCCGCTCTGGCGCACGCGCGCCTTCGCCAGGAACAACGAGCCCGGTGCAGGGGAGGTCGCTGTCGGCCACCCGTCCGGGTCACCGAACCCGCCGTGACCAGGGAGGACGCTCGGCGTCGGGGGCGCGCACCGCAGCCCATCGGACGGGTGCTGGGACGTCAGCGGCCCCGGCGGGGCAGCGGGAGATGGCCGGGGAACAGGTCGGCGCCGAACGTGACGCCGGCCGCCCGTAACGCGGCGATCAGCGCGTTCTGCACCAGGTAGGAGTCGGGTAGCTGCCAGCGTGCCTGCTCCGGGGCGACCACCCAGCGCACCGGCCCCTCGGGCAGCCGGGTCGGTGGCGCCGGGATCCACGAGCCGGGTCCGTGGCGTACCACGTGGAAGCAGTGCTCCAGCTCGGGCCGCAGCGGGTCGCCGGGGCGGACCAGGAACATCCAGCGGCCGGTCGGGGTGACCAGCGCCGGGCCGCGTACGCCGAAGCCGGCGGGGTGGGTGGCGACCATTTCCAGGACCTGCCGGCCCAGGTGGGCGGCGACCTCCAGGACGTCGAAGGCGCGGCCGGTGGGCAGCAGGATGCCGTGCGGGCGGTTGCGCCACCAGGTGGCCACCCGGGCCGGGTCGGCGGTGGCGGCGTGCTCCCAGTCCTCAAGCGCCGGGTGGCAGCCCACTGTGGGACAGCCGGCCCGGCCGCAGACGAAGCGGCTGTTCGCCAGGCAGGCGCCGGGGGTGACCGGCCAGCCGTGCAGCGCATACCGCACCGCGACGCGGCGCAGCCGGACCCGCTCCAGCGGCGACAGGTGAGCGACGTGCGGTCGGACGTTCCTCCACATGTCTGCCGTCCTCTCTGGTCCTGCCGAAGCGTCCACAAGCCACACGTCGAAAGCCGTCACTGCCGTAACCCACGCTCGTTGAGGTGACTAACGGTCGGTGCAACTTGCACGAAAACTACGAGAACTGGCTGGACGGTGGACGCACAACCTGTGCGATCGGCGCGAGCCTGAGGGACGTGGGGGGACCGGCTGGCGCCGTGAGGGGGAGGGAGCGGGGATGGACGAACTGCCCATAGGCCGGCGGGTGGCGTACTGGCGGAGCCGCCGCAAGATGTCCCAGCAGGTCTTCGCCGACCGGCTCGGGAAGTCCAAGAGCTGGGTGGACAAGGTGGAGCGCGGCGTCCGCCGGCTGGACAAGTTCTCCGTGCTCTACGAGATCGCCGACATCCTCCAGATCGACGTGCAGTTGCTGCACGGCAAGGACCCGGAACGGCGTATCGACGCGCTCAACTGCATCGACCAGGTCGAGGTGGAGGAGATCCGCACCGCCCTGGAGCGGTACGACTCGATGAGCGCCTACTTCGACGCGGCGCCCTACCCTCCGCCGCTGGCCGACATGCGCAAGGCCGTGAACCACGCCTGGCTCACCTACCAGTACGGCCGCTACGGCATGCTCACCCGCGCGCTGCCCAAGCTGCTGCGCGACGCCCAGGCGGCGGACGCCGGATACGCCGCCGACGACCAGGTACGCGAGGCCGCCCACCTGCTCGGGCAGGTCTACCAGATCGCCTCCTCGGTGCTGCGCAAGCTCGGCGAGTGCGACCTCGCCTGGCTCGCCGCCGACCGGTCGATGGCGGTGGCCCAGCGCGCCGACGACCCGCTGCTGGCCGGCATCGCCACCACGCGGGTCTGCAACGCGCTCGTCGCGATGGGCCGCCCCCGCCCCGCGCTGGAGCTGAACGTCCGCATCGCGGGCCGGCTCGCGCCCGGCGGCGACAACGACGTCCGGCCGGAACGGCTCTCCGTGTACGGGATGCTGCTGCTCCAGGGCGCGATGGCGGCCGCCCGGATCGGTGACTCGGCGACAGTGGACGACCTGCTGGCCGGGGCCGGCGAGGCGGCCGTCATGCTCGGCGGCGACCACAACCACTACTGGACCTCCTTCGGCCCGACCAACCTGGAGCTGCACCGCGCGGCGGCGGCGGTCGAGCTGGGCGACGGCGGCCGGGCGGTGGAGACCCACATGCGGCTGTCCGAGCCGGCGTTCAACGCGCTGCTGCCGGAGCGGCGCGCGCACCACCTGCTCGACCTGGCCCGGGGCTACTCCCAGATCGGTGACGTCGCCAACGCCGGGGACATGCTGCTGCGCGGTGACCGGCTCGCGCCCTCCGAGATCCGGTGCCGGCCGATAGCGCACGAGTTGATGTCCGAGATTCTCCGTCGCACACGTGGTGCGCCGCCTCCGCCGATCGCGGAGTTGGCTGAGCACATGGGAGTCGGAGTATGAGCGGTCCGGAGACCGCCAACGGGCACCGGCGGGTGCTCTACGTCATCGCCTGCGGTTCGCCGCTGGCCCGTCACGTCGGCCGGCTGGTCGACCTCGCCCAGCGGGAGGACTGGACGGTCTGCGTGGTCACCACGCCGGACGGCGCGAAGTTCGTCGACCGGACGGAGCTGGCCCGGCAGACCGGCCACCCGGTCCGTACGCACTACAAGAACCCGGGTGACCCGGATGTGCTGCCCCCGGCCGACGCGATGCTGGTGTGCCCGGCCACCGTCAACACGATCAACAAGTGGGCGGTCGGCATCACCGACACCCTGGCGCTCGGGCTGCTGGTCGAGGCGCAGGGGATGGGGGTGCCGATCGCTGCCGTCCCGTACACGAACGAGGCGATGGCCGCGCACCCGGCGTTCCGGGCCAGCCTCGACCGGCTCGGGCAGTGGGGCGTCCGGGTGGTGTTCGGCGACCACGTCGTACGCCTGCACCCGCCCGGCACGGGGGACCGGCGCGCGGACGCCTTCCCCTGGGACGCCGGCCTGGCCGCCCTGCGCGGCGCGGACCGGCCGGTCGCCCCGGTCGGCTGAGAGGCGCGATGGGCACGGCCCTCGGCGGACGCCGGGGGCCGCGCCCGGCGGCGGTCGGCGTGTACCGGCCCGGACGCCGGTAAGCTGGCCGCCCGTGAGCACAACCGGATCGCCGCACACCGTCGCCGACGTGGTGGCCGCCCTGGACCGCCGTTACCCGCCCGCCTGGGCCGAGGAGTGGGACCGGGTCGGCCTGGTGCTGGGCGAGCCCGACCACCCCGTACGCCGGGTCGCCTGCGTGGTCGACGTGGTCCCGGAGACCGTGGACGAGGCGCTCGACGCCGGCGCGGACATGATCGTCGCGCACCACCCGCTGCTGCTGCGCGGCGTCTCCTCGGTGGCCGCCACCACGTACAAGGGCCGGATCGTGCACCGGTTGATCAAGGCGGACGTCGCGCTGCACGTGGCGCACACCAACGCCGACGTGGCCGATCCCGGCGTGTCCGACGCGCTCGCCGCCCGGTTCGGGCTCACCGGGCTGCGCCCGCTGGCCCCGCCCCGCCCCGGCTCGCCCGCCGCCGGGCCCGGCCGGGGCATCGGCCGCATCGGCGAACTGCCCACCCCGATGACGCTCGCCGAGCTGACCCGGCTGGCCGCCGCCGTGCTCCCGGTCACCGCCTGGGGAGTTCGCGCCGCCGGGGATCCCGGGCGTATGGTTCGTACCCTCGCCGTCAGCGGCGGCTCGGGGGACGGCTTCCTCGCCGAGGCGACCGCGGCCGGGGTGGACGCGTTCCTCACCGCGGACCTGCGCCACCACCCGGCCGGGGAACACCTCGCCGCCGGTGGCCCGGCGCTGCTGGACGCCGCCCACTGGGCGACGGAGCGACCCTGGCTGGACGACCTGGCCGCCTACCTGGCCGCCGAGCTGGACGTCGAGACCGTGGTGTCCGACCTGGACACCGACCCGTGGACCGTGCACGCCGCCGCGCCCCGGCCGGACGACAAGGAGCCCCGACGTGAAGGCTGACCCGAAGGTGCAGCGCCGCCTGCTCGACCTCCAGGCGATCGACACCGCGCTGGCCCAGCTCGCGCACCGCCGCCGCACCCTGCCGGAGCGCGCCGAGCTGGAGGCCCTCGCGCGTGAGCTGTCCGCGCTGGAGGACGAGCGCGTCCGCGCCCAGGTGGCAGTCGACGACCTGGACCGGGACATCGCCCGGATCGAGAAGGACGTCGACCAGGTGCGGGCGCGCAAGAGCAAGGACGAGGCCCGGCTGGCCTCGGGCAGCGGCCCGGCCCGCGAGCTGGAGGCGATCCAGCACGAGCTGGTCTCGCTGAACCGCCGGCAGAGCGACCTGGAGGACGCCGAGCTGGAGCTGATGGAGCAGCGGGAGACCGCGCAGGGCGTGCTCGACGGCATCGAGAGCCGGCTTGCCGAGGCCCGCGAGCGCCGCGCCGCGACCGAGCAGCGCCGCGACGACACCCTGGCGGAGATCGCCAAGGAGGAGGAGTTCAAGCGCACCTCCCGCCAGCCGCTCGCCGGTGACCTCCCGTCGGACCTGGTCGGTCTCTACGACAAGATCCGTGAGGACACCGGCATGGGCGCCGCGCTGCTCACCGGAGGCCGCTGCGGCGGCTGCCGGCTGGAGCTGTCCGGCGCCGACCTGGCCCGGATCCGCAAGGCCGACCCGGACGACGTGGTCCGCTGCGAGGAGTGCCGGCGGATCATGGTCCGGACCAACGAGTCGGGACTGTAGCCGTCGTGGCGGTGCGCGCGGTCGTGATCGAGGCCGACGGCGGCTCCCGTGGCAATCCCGGCCCGGCCGGCTACGGCGCCGTGGTCCGCGACCCGGGCACCGGCGAGGTGCTGGCCGAACGGTCCGAGTCGATCGGTACGGCGACGAACAACGTGGCCGAGTACCGGGGCCTGATCGCCGGGCTGGAGGCCGCCGCCGAGCTGGGCGCGGCCGAGGTCGAGGCGCGGATGGACTCCAAGCTGGTGGTCGAGCAGATGTGCGGCCGCTGGCAGATCAAGCACCCCGGGCTGCGTCCGCTCGCCGCCCAGGCGGCCGGGCTGGTCAGCCGGTTCGCCGCCGTACGGTTCACCTGGATCCCCCGGGAGCGCAACCGGCACGCCGACGCCCTGGCCAACGCCGCCATGGACGCCGCCGCGTCCGGCGCCGCACCGGCAGCGGTGGCGGCCGAGGCGCGGGAGGCGACTGTCGTACGCGCCACCGGCACCGACCCGGCCACCACGCCCGCCTCCTGGGAGCCGCGCCCGACCGAGGAGGCCACCCGGCTGATCCTGGTGCGGCACGGGGAGACCGAGCGCACCGTGCAGAAGCGCTACTCCGGCCGGGGCGACGTGCCGCTCACCGAGCGGGGCCGGGCCCAGGCCCGGGCCACCGCCGCCCGGGTGGCCGCGCTGGCGCCGTCCGTCGCCGCAGTGGTCAGTTCCCCGCTGTCCCGGTGTACGGCCACCGCCGAGGCGGTCGCCGCGCAGGTCGGCAACCCGCCGGTACGCACCGACGACGACCTGATCGAGTGCGACTTCGGCGTCTGGGAGGGGCACACGTTCGCCGAGGTACGCGAGGGCTGGGCGGCCGAACTGGACGCCTGGCTCGCCTCCACCGGGGTCGCGCCGCCGCGGGGCGAGTCGTTCGTGACAGTCGCCGAGCGGACCGGCCGGGCGGTCGACCGGCTGCGGTCGGCGTACCCGGGGGAGACGGTCGTGGTGGTCTCCCACGTCTCGCCGATCAAGCTGGTGCTGCGCGACGCGCTCGCCGCCGGCGACGCGTTCCTGCACCGGCTCTACCTGGACACGGCCGGTATCTCGGTGCTGGACCTGTACCCGGACGGCGGCGTCGCGGTCCGCTCGGTCAACGACACCTCGCACCTCACGCACGTCTGAGGCCGCTCGGCGCATGCCGGCGGCCGTTCGGCGCATCAGCATCCTCCGATCGGACGTGACCCCTGTCACAGGGTCGTAGCCTCCGGCCGTCACATGGCCCGCTACGAATGCCCGGAGGGTGTCACATGGCCGAACCGGAACCGGAGGCGCTCGACACGGCGCGATCCAGGGCGAAGGACAAGAGTCCCTGGAACTGGTTGCTCTTCATCCCGATCGTGGTGCCGCTGATCCCGGCACTGTTCAACGCCGACTCGCCCCGGCTGTTCGGGTTCCCGCGTTTCTACTGGCTGCAACTGGCCTGGATCCTGCTGGGCGTCGGCACCACCACGCTGGTCTACCAGATGACCAAGAAGCGGGGTGACCACTGATGTGGCGGGACCACCTCACCGAGATCATCGTATTCACGCTGCTGTTCCTGCTGGTCAGTGCCATGGGTTTCGTTGCTGCCCGGTGGCGCAGACCGACGGACATGGCCCACCTGGACGAGTGGGGACTGGGCGGGCGCAGCTTCGGCGGCTGGATCACCTGGTTCCTGGTCGGCGGTGACCTCTACACCGCGTACACGTTCGTGGCGGTCCCGGCGCTGATCTTCGGGGCCGGCGCGGCGGGCTTCTTCGCGGTGCCGTACACGATCGTCATCTACCCGCTGGTGTTCCTGGTGCTGTGCCGGCTCTGGTCGGTCTCGCACCGGCACGGATTCGTCACCCCGGCCGACTTCGTCCGCAACCGGTTCGGCTCGCCGATCCTGGCGCTGCTGGTCGCGATCACCGGCATCGTGGCCACCATGCCGTACATCGCGCTGCAACTGGTCGGCATCGAGGCGGTGCTCAAGACCATGGGCGTCACCGGGGACAGCGCGCTGGCCCGGCACCTGCCGATCATCATCGCGTTCGCCATCCTGGCCGCGTACACGTACCAGTCCGGGCTGCGCGCCCCGGCGCTGATCGCGTTCGTCAAGGACTCGCTGATCTACATCGTGATCCTGGTCGCGGTGATCTGGCTGCCGTACAAGCTCGGCGGCTGGGGCGCCATCTTCGACGCGGCCGACGCGAAGTTCCAGGCGTCACCCGCGCCCGGCGACGGCATCCTGCTCAACCAGAACAACCAGATCCAGTACGTGACGCTGGCGTTCGGCTCGGCGCTGGCGCTGTTCCTCTACCCGCACAGCATCACCGGCGTGCTGGCCAGCCGGAACCGCGACGTGATCAAGCGGAACATGTCCGCGCTGCCCGCGTACAGCCTGCTCCTGGGGTTGATCGCGCTGCTCGGCTACATGGCCATCGCGGCGAACGTGAAGCCGCTGCCCGGTGCGAAGGAGGGCACGACCGACGGCAACACTGTGGTGCCGCTGCTGTTCGACCAGCAGTTCCCGGACTGGTTCGCCGGGGTGGCGTACGCGGCCATCGGCATCGGCGCGCTGGTCCCTGCGGCGATCATGTCGATCGCGGCGGCGAACCTGTTCACCCGCAACATCTACAAGGAGTATCTGAAGCGGGACGCCACCCCGGCGCAGGAGGCGAACGTCTCGAAGATCACCTCGCTGGTGGTGAAGGTCGGGGCGGTGGCCTGCATCGTCTTCCTCGACCCGCAGTTCTCCATCGACCTCCAGCTCATCGGCGGCGTGATCATCCTCCAGACGCTGCCGGCGGTGGCGCTGGGCCTCTACACCCGCTGGTTCCACAGGGGCGCGCTGATCGCCGGCTGGGCGGCCGGCATGGGCCTGGGCATGTGGATGCTCTACCAGATCGGCAACCCGGCGACCGGGAAGAAGCACTTCGCCGGGTCGGCGTTCCCGCTGGAGAAGTTCGGCTTCGACACGCCGAAGACCATCTACGTGGGCATCGTGGCGGTGCTGGTGAACCTGGTGGTGGCCGCGCTGCTCACGCTGGTGCTGCGTGCCGCGAAGGTGGCCGACGGGCCGGACGGCACCGCGCCGGACGACTACTTCGCCGACGAGGGCGACCCGCGCGTCACACCCACCGCCGATCGCACCGACTCCGCCCCGGAACCGGTCGCGTGAAAGGAAGGGCCCCTTATTAACGCATTCTGCATAATAAGGGGCCCTTCCTAACACCTCAGCGGCGACGGTTGCGCGTGTCGAGCGCCTCGTTGAGGCGGTGCAACATGTCCGCCAGCGTCTCCCGGTCCGCCTCGGGCCAGGCGGCGAGGATGTCGCCGTACAGCCGGGTGCGTGCCGCCCGGACGGCGGCCATCCGCTGGAGCCCGGCCGCCGTCGCGGAGATCACCGTGCCGCGCCCGTCGGCCGGGTCGGGGGTACGCGAGATCAGCCCGTCGCGCTGGAGCGCGGAGACCTGCCGGGTGACAGTGGAGCCGTCCAGGTTCAGCCGCGCGGCGAGCGCCGAGACGTTCTGCGGGCCGGCCGCGTCCAGGTGGCGCAGGATCACGTACGCGGCGCGGTCCAGCAGCCGGTGCTCCGTGGTGCCGGTGCCCCGGCGGGTGGCCTCGCCCAGGCGCATCAGCAGCGCGACCTCTGTTTCGATCCGGCCGAGGGTGACCTCGGCTGCGTGGACGTCCTCGCTCATAGCTGTATGATACAAGAAAAATGCCTGTACCATACAGCTATCTGGGAGGTTGCGGAGTGGATCGCCGATCCGAGCCCAACCGCAGTGCCATCTACGCCACCACGCTCGTGGCGTTCCTCGCCATCGCCGGCATCGCCGTGGTCGACCCGATCCTGCCCGCCATCGGCGAGGCCATCGGCGTCACCGCCTGGCAGGTCGAGCTGCTCTTCACCGCGTACATCGCGGTCATGGCCGTCGGCATGATCCCGGCGACGCTCGCCAGCGGACGGTTCGGTTTCAAGCCGGTGCTCGTCACCGGCGTCTCGGTGGTCGGCCTGGCCGCCATCGGCGCCTCGTTCAGCAACGACATCGTGCAACTCTCCGTGCTGCGCGGCGTCTGGGGTCTGGGCAACGCGATGTTCTTCGCCACCGCCATGGTGGTGCTGGTCAACCTGGCGAACGACAGGGAATGGGTGGTCGGCCTGTTCGAGACCGCCCTCGGGCTCGGCTTCGCGGTCGGCCCGCTGATCGGCGGCCTGCTCGGCGAGGTGAGCTGGCGGCTGCCGTTCTTCGTCTGCGGCGTGTTCATGGTGCTGGCGCTCGGCGTCGCCGCCCGCAAGCTGCGCGAACCGGCGAACAAGCAACAGCCGGTACGCCTCGGCCAGATCTTCGCCACCTACCGCAGACCCGCGTTCGTGACGCTGTGCGTGGTCACCGCCGCGTACAACTTCGTCTTCTTCGTCGTGCTCGGCTACACGCCGCTGTTCCTGCGCCTCGACGTCATCCCGCTGGGCCTCGCGTTCACCGGCTGGGGTCTCGGCCTGGCGGCCGGCATCCTGCTGATCGGGCACCGGCTCGCCCACCGCATCGGCGCGGTGCAGACAGTCGGCGTCGCCCTGCTCGGCCTGCTGGTCTGCATGGTCCTGTTCGCCACCTCCACCGGCACCGCCATGTCGCTCGTCGTCCTCGTCGTCACCGGCCTGTTCATGGGCCTCGCCAACGCCAACCTGACCGACCTGGCACTGGGGCTCGGCTCCGCCGACCGGCGCGTCGCCACCGGCGCGTTCAACCTGGTCCGCTGGGGCGCCGCCGCGCCCGCGCCGATCATCTCCGGCAAGCTGGCCGAGCACGGCCTCGCGCTGCCGTTCTGGGTCGGCTTCGGTGTGCTCGCCGCCGGTGTGCTCGCCTATCTCGCGTTCGGTCACCTGATGGCGGCCGGTTACGGCGAACGGGTCATCTGGAACCGGGCCGCCCGCCGGGCCGAACACGCACCGGAGGAGCCGGTGGGGGAGGCCTACTGACCGGAGCCGGTCGCGCCCTTGTCCGGGCTGGACCTGAGGCCGCCGGCGCGGCCCCGGCCCGGCCCTCGGTCCGGCCCGGCGGGGTCAGGTCAGCGCACGCCACAGCAGGTAGAACCCGATGGCCGTGCCGAACACCACGATCACCGTCTTCAACACCACCTGCGGAAGCCGGCGGGCCAGCCGCGCGCCCGCGTACCCGCCGAACAGGGTGGCCGGCGCGACCACCGCGACGGCCGCCCAGTTCACCGGGCCGAACAGGGCGAACACCACGAGCGTGGTCAGCCCCACCACGGCCGAGAGCAGGTTCTTCACCGCCGACACCCGGGCCAGCGTCGCGTCCAGCACCAGCGCCAACCCGGCCACCAGCATCACCCCGAGGGCCGCGCCGAAGTAGCCTCCGTACACAGTGCCGAGCGCGACCATGATCTGCACCGTGACGGTACGGCGGCGCGCGCCCAACCGTTCCGGATGGCCGACCAGCCGGCGCAGCGGACCCTGGAACGCGAGTACGGCGGTCGCGCCCAGCACGAGGAACGGCACCACCAGCTCGAACGCGCGCGCCGGGGTCGCCAGCAGCAGCGCGCACCCGGCGATCGTGCCGATGACGGCGGTGGGCAGCAGCGACCACAGCTCCCGACCGCGCGGCAGGTCCACCCGGCTGCCCGCCACGCTCGCCACGTACCCCGGGAAGACCGACACCGAGTTCGAGACGTTCGCCGCCACCGGCGGCAGGCCGGTGGCGATCATCGCCGGGAAGGTGATCAGGGAGCCCCCACCGGCCACCGCGTTCACAGTGCCCGCGGCGAGACCGGCGGCGAGCAGGAGCGCGGCGTCGGAGAGATCCATGGTCCCCCGAGGCTAGTACGCTCGCGGCCCGGTCGAACGCCCCGGCCCGGCCTCGGCCCGGCCCCGGCCCGGGCTGCCGGGGTGGCTGGCCTGCCCGGGCGGCTGGGCCGCCCGGGCGGCTGGCGGCCGCCAGTTCGGGGAAGTGGCTGTATCGCGGGCCGGTTGATGCCGCCACCTCGCCGAAGTGGCGGACGCGCGATGGCGTGCCGGGGCGGAAATGGGCGCGACCGGTGCGTCGTTAGGATGAGAGCGCGACGGACGAGTCGACCGGGCGGTCGCGTCGACGGGCTCCGGCCTGTCGCCGAGGAACGTCCGGACTCCACAGGGCAGGGTGGTTGCTAACGGCAACCCGGGGTGACCCGCGGGACAGTGCCACAGAAAACAGACCGCCGGCCCGTAACGGGACGGTAAGGGTGAAACGGTGGGGTAAGAGCCCACCAGCACCCCGGGTGACCGGGGTGGCTCGGTAAACCCCACCCGGAGCAAGGCCAAGAAAGGGCCGTCACCGCAAGATGACGACCCGCGCAGACGCTTGAGGGCTGCCCGCCCGATGTCTGCGGGTAGGCCGCTGGAGCCTGCCGGCAACGGCAGGCCGAGATGGATGGCCGCCGCCGGTGCGCCTACGGGCGTGCCGGGCACAGAATCCGGCGTACAGGTCGACTCGTCCGTCGCCCCTGCCTCGCGGACGAGGCCGAGTTCCCGCCGTCCCAGGGGGCGCCACAGCACCGTCGTTACGTCGCTGGTCACGTCGCCCCCGCTGCCGTTGTCGGTCGTGATACCGGACAGCCCCGCCGGATCGAACATTCGCAGCACCTCGTGCCCGTTCAGTGTGAGGTTTGCAGATGACCGCGCCGCCTGGAGGAGCGGAACTGAGCGCGTGACGGAGACTTCCGGATCTTGCCCCGACCACCGACCACTGTCAGGCTTCGAAGATGACCTTGCTCAGACTGATCGAGACCACTCCCGGACAGTATTCGCTGCTGCTGGATGCCGGGACTACTCCAGTCGACAGTGTGATCGGGGAGCTTGGTCACGAGCCCAACGGGTACTTCTGGGCAGGCGTCGCGGCGGTTCTTGTCAGCACCGAGGCTCCGACGCTCGAAGGTCGATTCGCCTACGACCCCGAGGCCGGCATGTTCTGCGCCTACGGTGCCGATCGAGGCGCGCTGCAAGAGCTGGAGGCCTTGATGAACGCGGTCGCCACCAACGGCCGACGCATGCGGCGGCTGGTCACTGACGCCGAAGCGCGCGGGTTCGAGTTCGACGACTGACAGCTGAAGCCGGCGGCTGACGAGGGAGACGTGGCGCTCCACGCAATGTCCACCCGGCAACCTCCTCGACGATCACGAGGCCGTGGCTCCGGAGTGGCCGCCGAATTCGCAGGAGTGCCAGGCGGTTGTGGCGCTGGCATCGACCGCCCGTCACTTGTCGCGGCGGGCTGACGGGAGGAGAGGCGATGGCGGACGTGCCGGTCGACGTGCCGTCGCCCCTGCGCGGGTGCATCGCCTTCTGCGAGGTCGAGTCACGTCGGACTTCTTGAACCACCGCACACATGACGAGGTCGCGCGGCGTGAGTTGCTGGACTTCCCGGCCGCGCTCGACGTCGGACTGGTTGCCGGCGATGCGTCCGTCAGCGGTGCTGACACCTAGGGAGCCGGTGGTCGGTCCGGGAGCGGCCGGGCGCCCCGGGGCCGTCAGGACTTGCGATGATCCGGTGATGACCTCCTACGTGTCCCACACCACCGTGGACTGTGCCGACGCCTTCGCCCTGTCCCGCTGGTGGGCAGCCGTCCTCGACTACCGGGAGGACCCGGACGACCCGAACGAGCCGGGCCACGAGGAGTGCATGATCTATTCGCGGGACGGGCGGCACCGGCTGCTGTTCATCGAGGTGCCGGACGCGAAGCAGGTGAAGAACCGTATCCACCTCGACCTGCGCCCGGTCGAGGGGACGTGCGACGAGGAACTGGCCCGGCTGACCGGGCTGGGCGCGGCAGTGGTGGCCGACCGGCGTGAGCCCGACGGCACCGGCTGGGTGGTGCTCGCCGACCCGGAGGGCAACGAGTTCTGCATCCTCCGCAGCGACGCCGAGGTGGCCGCCACCCGATCGTGACAGCGACCGAACGGTCGCCCGCCCCCAGCCCCAGCCATCGATCTTGGAGTTGTGGCACCTCTCGAACTTCGCGGATGGGGGCGTTCTGGGCGCCACAACGCCCAAGATCGACGGGCGCGGGCGGAGAGGGGAGCCGGCGACGGCGGGGATGGCGCGGGGAGTGAGGGCTCGTGTGGCACGCTGCGGTGGTGATCGAGCTTGCGGACATCCAGGCGGCCGCCGACCGGATCGCCGACGTCGTCGTGCACACCCCGACCGTGCCCAGCCCGGGACTGACCGAGCTGCTCGGCGTACCGGTCACCGCCAAGCTGGAGCTGCTGCAACGTACCGGCTCGTTCAAGGCCCGGGGCGCGGCGGCGAAGCTGCTCGCGCTGGACGACGCGGAGCGTGCGGCCGGGGTGGTAGCGGTCAGCGGCGGCAACCACGGCATCGCGGTCGCGGTGATGGCCGGCGCGCTCGGGGTGGCGGCGACAGTGGTCATGCCCCGGACGGCGCCCGCCCGCGCGGTCGAGGTGGCCCGCGCCGCGGGGGCGGACGTACGGCTGACCGAGGACATGGTCGGCGCGTTCGCGCTGATGAACCGGCTGCGGGACGAGGGCGTCACGCTGCTGCACCCGTTCGACGACCCGATTGTGCTCGCCGGGCAGGGCACTGTCGGGCTGGAGTTCGCCGACGACGCCGGTGAGCTGACCGACGTGCTGGTCAGCATCGGCGGGGGCGCGCTGATCTCGGGTGTGGCGGCGGCGCTGCGGGCGCGCCGGCCGGGGGTACGGATCTGGGGTGTGGAGACCGACGGCGCGCAGGCGATGTCGCAGGCACTGGCGAAGGGCGGCCCGGTCGAGGTGCCGCTGTCGTCGATCGTCACCACGCTCAGCGCGCCGAGCGTCTCGCAGCTCACCTACGACCATGTGACGGCGCTGGTCAGCGACGTCCTCGTGGTCTCCGACGCCGAGGCGGTGCGGGGCACGCTGGAACTGGCCGAGCGCGCCAAGGTGTGGGCCGAGCCCGCTGCCGGGTGCCTGCTTCCTGCCGCCCGCCGGGTGGTCGAGCGGGTGGGCGACGACGCCCGGATCGGCCTGGTGGTCTGCGGCGGGAACGCCACGGTCGCCGACGTGACCGCGTGGGCCGGCCGGTTCGGCGTCTGACAGGCGTACCCACCGCCGAGCCGCGCGACCGCCGAGGCAAGCGCGCGACCGCCGCGCCACATCAGCGACGGAACCCGGGGGTACGCCGGTCGCCTCCGGTCCGGACGGGTGGCACCGGGACGACCGGCGTACGTCAGGACGTGGCCGGGCTGACGCCGTCGAGCAGTTCGGCGAGCCGGGCCGCTGTGGTCGGGGCGTGCAGGTGCAGCCGCGCCACGTTGATGCTGTCCGTGCCGATCACGGCGAGCAGCGCCTCTCCGTTGATCGCGTAGACGCTGAGGTAGCCGCCCGCGTTGCGCACCGTGGACTGCTGGAAGTCGCCCTGTCCGAGCCGGAACCCGACCTGGCGGCCGAGTCCGTACATGGTGGCGGCGAGCGCGGCCAGGTCGTCCGGGTCGGCGCCGTTCTGCAGGTTGTGCGTGACGAGCAGGCCGTCGACGCCACCGAGGACGCAGCCGTGCACGCCGGGGATCTGCAACCGCAGCACGGAGAGTTCCTGGCCGATGGCCGGGTACGGCAGCGCCGGATTGCCGGCCAGCGACTGTGGCAGCGCGCGCGGCGGCGGCAGAGTGCCGGCCTGGGGGCGGGTACGGCGGGGGAGGTCGTCCACCCGGCTCACAGTTCCAGGCTCTCCTCGATCGTGCGCAGTTGGTGCCGCGCCATCGCGAGGTTGGCCCGGCTCTTGCTCACCATCAGGTAGAGGAACAGGCCCTTGCCGGTGCGGTTGCTCAGCGGGCGGATCAGGTGGTACTGGCTGCCGAGCGTGATCAGGATGTCCTCGATCTCGTCGTCGAGCTTGAGCATCTCGATGGTGCGCAGCTTGGCGCGTACGACGTCGGTGTTGCCGGCTGCGGCGACGGTCAGGTCGATCTCGCCGGTGCCCCCGGCGACGCCGAGTGTCATGCCGCTTGTGTAGTCGACGAGCGCGGCCCCGATCGCGCCGTCGATGTTCATCGCGTTCTTCAGCGCGATGTCAAGGTTGCCCACGATTTTCTCTCCCCAGCTCGGGCCGCTGTCCGCCGGAGCGGGCGGGCAGCGGATACGGTCCGTCGAGGCTCGCATATGGAGTCGCGACCTGCATCCGGACCGCTGATGATCCACCTGAGCGGTCCCTCCCGGACCGGCCACCGGTCCCCGCAAAGGGGACGCGCCGCCCGATGGCCGATTTCCGGCTGGGCTGCTACGACGCCGTCCTCAGCGGGTTGGGAGGCGTAGATCGCGCAGGCCCGACCAGGACGCGAGCGCGGCCATCTCGGCGTGCACGGCGGTGGTCAGCTCCGGGGTGAAGGGCACGTCCGGGTGGATCGCGTCGACCCGCAGCACCGACGCCCTGCGGTCGGCGGTCGCGTCGACCTTGCCCACCAGCCGGTCGTGGTGCAGCACCGGCAGGGCGAAGTAGCCCCAGCGCCGCTGCGCCTTCGGCACGTACATCTCCAGCCGGTAGTCGAAGTCGAACAGCTCCTTGGCGCGGACCCGGTCGTGCACGAGCCGGTCGAAGGGGGAGAGCAGTGCGGTGCGGCCGGTGAACGGCGCGTCGTCCAGCGCGGCCGGGGCGACCCGCCAGACGCCGGACGTACCCTCGATCCGCGCCGGCTCGCCCGCGTCGCCGACCACGGCCGCCCGGGCGACGCCGAGCGAACCCAGCCGCCGTTCGGCGCGTCGCCGCGCGGCCTCCTCGGCGGAGACCGCGGCGGTGGCCGGGTAGACCCGTTCGGCCAGGTCCCAGGTGCGTTGGCGGCCGGCCCGCCCGGCGACGGCGACCTCGCCCCGGGCGGCGAGGAACTCCAGCATCTGGGTGACGTTGCGGTTGTTCGTCCAGCCGGTGGACGGCCACGGCACGACGCTGCGGTCCTCGATGTCCCGGCTGAGCCGGGGGCCGGCGTCGCGCAGCACGTCCAGCACGTAGCGGTGGAAGCTGTCGTTGGCGGCCAGCCAGTCCCGGCGTCGGGCGTCGGGGGGCCAGGCGGCCATCTCGGCGAGGTGCAGGGCCAGGTCGGCCATCGGCCTGATCATGGCCCGGTGCTCGAAGAGGCTGCGCTCCTGTTCGAGGGCGCGGACCAGATCGCTCGGGTGGTAGCCGGCGCCCAAACGGGTCCAGGCCACCAGGTCGGCGTTGGGTGCGACCGCGGCGGTCGGGTCGATCTGCAGGAACGTCAGCCGGTCCACAGTCGACAGCAGGTCGGCCGGCCGGTGGGCGTCGAGCAGTTGAGCGCGGACGGCGATCCGGCGGGCGGTGGCGCGGTCGAGCAGGTGCGGGGTCACAGCCGCGAGGCTAGTCCGTCGGCCCGTCGAGGACCGCACCCTATGTAGAGTTCCGATAGAGTCCGGATGTGCGACTGACCATCCCGGTGGCGAAGGTGCTCTCGGCGCTGCTCGCCGAGCCCGAGGCGCCGCGCTACGGCCTCGACCTGATGCGGCTCACCGGCCTGCCCAGCGGGACGCTCTATCCGGTGCTGCACCGCCTCCAGGCGGCCGGCTGGCTCGCCGCCGACTGGGAGGACGTCGACCCGGTCGTCGCCGGTCGTCCGGCCCGCCGCTACTACCGCCTGACCGGCGAGGGCATCCGGTCGGCCCGGCTGGCACTGGCCGAGCTGCGTGCCCTCGTACCCTCCGAACGGGCCGGCGGCGCCGACCCGGCCGGGGCGCCGGCGTGGTGACCTGGCGGGTGGCGGCGCTGCTGCTACGGGTCGCGGTGCGCAGGTGGCCGGCGGAGCTGCGTACCGACCTGGCCCGGGAGTGGGCCGCCGAGCTGCACGAGCTGGCCCGCACCGGCCGCCGCTGGGGGATGGTCCGGTTCGCCGCGAGCCTGGCCGCGCGCCGGGCGGCCACGCCGCTGACCGGCCGGACCGGGTCGCGGCGTTCGGGGCGTACCGCGGGGGTGTTGCTGCTCGCGCCGCCGGCGTGCGTCGCCGTCCTCGTGCTCGCCGGGGCGGTGATGGCCCTGACCCACGGATGGCTGGAGATGCGCGTGCCGTGGGCTGCCGCCGCGCAGTTGCCGACCTGGTCGGCGCTCACCGCGCTGTTCGGCACGGCGCTCGCGCTCGGAGTCACCCGGGCCGCGCGCCGGACCGTACGCGTGGGGGCGCTGCCCACCGCGCTCGGCGTGGTGCTGCCGATCGCCGCGACGGCGACCGCGACGCTCGCGCTGCTCGCCGCGCGAGGTGAGAGCCGGGCGTGGGAGACGGTGCCCGGGCTGCTGCTCTGGCTGGCGCTGCTGACGGCGGCGCTCTGGGCCGCCGGGGCGCTGGCGCGCCGGGGCCGGGTCCGGCTCGCGTGGTCGGCCGGGCTGCTCGGCGCGCTTGTGGCGGCCGACGCGGCGGTGGTGCTCGCGGTGGTCACCTCGATCCCGGCCACCGCGCCGGTGGCGGACGGCCTGCCACCGGACGCGTGGACCGGATCTCCGCGCCGCTCTGGCTGTTCACCTGCTGGACCGACTCGTCGTTCGGGCTGCCCCGGCCGACCGGGTGGGAACGGTTCCTCATCACCGACCGGGTGCTCGTCGAGCCGATGTTCCACCTGGCGTGCACGCCATACGCGCTGGCGTACGCGATCGCGGCGGCCCGCCCGGCACCCGCCGCCGTACCCGGTCCGGAGCCCGTCCCGGCACCCGCCTGACGGTCAGGCCCAGCTCAGCGCCCGGCGTCGCGCCGCATCGCGGACAGACCCCGGTGCCCGTCGTCGTGGTGATCACGAGCGCCGATCCTGTCCGGTTCGCACCCGCGCCGGTACCGGCCGTTCGGACGAGGGCGGGCATCTCCGGGTCTTCCGCCGTTCCCCGCCGTAACCGCCCCGACCAGGTCTAATGTGGAGAAGGCCGTGACTATTTGTGCCGTTCCGGTGGCGGCCGGGCGGTTCCCGGTGCACAGTGATCGCATGAGCGACGACGGAAGTGGTGGGCACTACTACTGGTGCACGCGACACCACCGGGTCGAGACCGATGCCGACGTGTGCCCCGCCAAGCACGTTCTCGGACCGTACGCCTCAGCCGCCGACGCGGACAACGCCCTGCAGACAGTGCGGGAGCGTAACGACGCGTGGGACGCCGAGGACGCCCGTTGGGCCGGGGAGGGCCGCTAGACGGCGCGGGAGGGCCCGCGTCGAGGTGATCCGTGCTCCGCGAGGGCGAGAGCACGTCCCCAGGAAAGGGAACCGAGATGGCCGAAGCACAGCAGGCCACCCGCCCGGCCGCGAAACGGACGACCGCGAAGAGGACCGCCGCGGGCAGGACGACGACGGTCACCAAGGCGTCGCCGAACGCCTCGGGCGCCGGCGCCGGACGGACACCGGCGAAGAAGGCGGCGGCCAAGAAGGCGGCCGCCAGGAAGGTCGTGTCGGCGGCTCGTAAGGCGCCGGCCACCAAGGCAACCACCAGCAGGACGACGGCGAAGAAGACCACAGCTCGTACGGCGCCGGCCGGCCGGGCCACCGCCAAGACCGCGCCGGCGAAGAAGACCACGGCGAAGAAGGCGACCGCGACGAAGAGCACGGCGGCCAAGAAGACGGCGGCGAAGAAGGCCACGGCGGCCCGGAAGACCACGACGCCCCGGACCACCGCGACCGCGAAGAAGGCGCCGGCCCGCAAGACGACGGCGGCGGCGAAGAAGACGACGGCGGCCAAGAAGACCACCGGCGCGCGGAAGGTCACCTCGGCGGCGAAGAAGACCACCGCCTCGACGCGCCCGACGGCGCGTAAGGCGGCGGCGAAGAAGGCGCCGGCGCGCAAGACCACGACCGCGCGCAAGACCACCACCACGGCGAAGAAGACCACCGCCGCGAAGAAGGCGCCGGCTCGCAAGAGCACCGCCGCCAAGAGCACCACCGCACGTAAGGCGCCGGCCCGCCGCGCCTGACGCCGCGGACACCGCTCCCTCCCGGGGAGCGGAACGTGCGGGGCGCTGTCAGGATTGACCGCGTGGTGATCCGACGCGTACTGGCGCCCCGTATCGACTTCGGCGCGCTGCGCCGCGAGCTGGGACTGCCCGAGGACTTCCCGGCCGCGGCGCAGCGCGAGGCCGACCTGGCTGCCGCCGCGCCGCCACCGGCGGTCGCCGACCGGACCGACATCCCGTTCGTCACCGTCGACCCGGCGACCTCGCGCGACCTCGACCAGGCCATGCACCTCACCCGCCGTCCCGGCGGCGGCTACCGCGTCCGGTACGCCATCGCGGACGTCCTGACCCACGTACGCCTCGGCGGTGACCTGGACGCCGAGACGTGGCGCCGCGGGCAGACGGTCTACCTGCCCGACGGCAACGTGCCGCTGCACCCGCACACGCTCAGCGAGGGGGCGGCCAGCCTGCTGCCCGACGTCGACCGGGCCGCCGTGCTCTGGACCGTCGACCTGGACGCCGACGGCGCCACGGTGGCGGTCACGCTGGAGCGGGCGCTGGTGCGCAGCCGGGCCAAGCTCGACTACGGCGGCGTGCAGCGCGACGCCGACGCCGGCCGGCTGCCCGAGCCGATCGCCCTGCTGCCCGAGATCGGGGCGCTGCTCACCGCCCGCGGCCTGAGCCGGGGCGCGATCAATCTGCCGCTGCCCGAGCAGGACGTCGAGCCCGACGGTGACGGGTGGCGGCTGGTGCTGCGCGGCCCCGGCCCGATGGAGGAGCACAACGCGCAGATCTCGCTGCTGACCGGGATGGCCGCGGCCGGCATCATGCTGGCCGGCCGGATCGGGCTGCTGCGCACCATGCCCCGACCCCGACCGGAGGCGGTCGAACGGCTGCGGCTCGCCGCCGGGCCGCTCGGCGTGCCCTGGCCGGACGGCACACCCGTGGGTCAGGTGCTCGACGGGCTGGACACCTCCCACCCCCGGGTGGCCGCCTTCGTCGACCAGGCCGCCGAGCTGATGCGCGGCGCGGCGTACACCGCTTTCGACGGCGCGCCGCCCGAGCAGCCGGAGCACGGCGGGGTGGCGGCCGCGTACGCGCACGTCACCGCGCCGCTGCGCCGCCTCGCCGACCGCTACGCCACGGAGGTCTGCCTGGCGCTGCACGAGGGCCGCGAGGTGCCCGAGCAGGTCCGGGCCGCGCTGCCGAAGCTGCCCGAGGTGATGGCCGCGACCGACCGGACCGCCGGGGCGGCCACCCGGGGCGCCGTGGAACTGGCCGAGGCGGTGCTGCTCGCGCACCGGGTGGGGGAGACGTTCGAGGCGGCAGTGCTCGACGTGGACGAACCGCGCCCGGCGGGCAACGGCCGCCCCGGCCGTCCGCCCGCCGGCACGATCGCACTCGACGAACCGCCGGTGCGCGCCCGCTGCACCGGTGAGCTGCCGCTTGGCGAGCGCGTCCGGGTGCGGCTGACAGTCGCCGACCCGGTCCAGCGCCGGGTCGCCTTCGAACGGGCGTGAACAGCGCGGCGATTGTCACAGCATCGGGACGCACCGCACGCCGTCGCGCTTTGCGAGGATGAGCCCATGGTTTACGACGAGACCACGCTGCCCGACGTCTCCGGGCTGACCGTCGGCATCATCGGTGGCACCGGCGACCAGGGACGGGGTCTCGCCTACCGGTTCGCCCGGGCCGGGCAGACCGTGCTGATCGGCTCCCGCACCGCCGAGCGGGCCGTCCAGACCGCCGCCGAGATCGCCGCCCTGCCGCACGTACCGGAGGGTGCCGTCGTCTCCGGCGGCGACAACGAGGACGTCGCCCGGCGCAGCGACGTGGTGATCGTGGCGGTGCCGTGGGACGGGCACGCGGCCACAGTCGCCGCGCTCGCCGGACCGCTGGCCGGCAAGATCGTGGTGGACTGCGTCAACCCGCTCGGCTTCGACAAGCAGGGCCCGTACGCGCTCACCGTCGCCGAGGGCAGCGCCGTGCAGCAGGCCGCCGCGCTGCTGCCCGAGTCCCGGGTCTGCGCCGCGTTCAACCACGTCAGCGCGCCGCTGCTGGCCGACCCGGAGATCGACCGGATCGACCTGGACGTGCTGATCTGCACCGAGGACCGCGAACTCGTGGGCGTGGTCGGCGCGCTGGCCGCGCGGATCCCCGGCATGCGGGGCATCTACGCCGGGCGGCTGCGCAACGCCCACCAGATCGAGGCGTTCACCGCCAACCTGATCGCGATCAACAAGCGCTACAAGGCGCACACCGGCATCCGGGTCACCGACCTCTGACGTGCCGCGCGCCGTCGCGGCGGCGCGTGTCAAGAAGGGGCCCCTTCTCTACGCGAGGCGTTAAGAAGGGGCCCTTCCTTACCTCTCAGAAGGTGTGCTCGGCCGCCGGGAACTCGCCGCCGCGCACCTCGTCGGCGAACCGGCGGGTGGCGTCGGTCAACGCGCCTGCCAGGTCGGCGTACCGCTTCACGAAGCGCGGCGCCCGGCCGGTCCGCAACCCGGCCATGTCCTGCCAGACCAGCACCTGCCCGTCGGTGTCCGGGCCGGCCCCGATGCCGACTGTGGGGACGGACAGCTCGGCTGTGACCCGCTTGGCCACCTCACCCGGCACCATCTCCAGCACCACCGCGAACGCGCCCGCCTCGGCGACCGCCCGCGCGTCGGCGAGCACCTCCTCGGCGGCCTCGCCCCGGCCCTGCACCCGGTAGCCGCCGAGCGTGTGCTCGCTCTGCGGGGTGAATCCGATGTGTGCCATCACCGGGATGCCGGCGCCGGTGATCGCCTCGATCTGGGCGGCGCAGCGCCGCCCGCCCTCCAGCTTCACCGCGTGGCAGCCGCCCTCCTTCATGAACCGCACAGCGGTGCGCAGCGCCTGCGCCGGGCCCTCCTCGTACGAGCCGAACGGCAGGTCACCGACGATCAGCGAGTGCTTCGTGGCGCGGACCACGGCACGCACCAGCGGCAGCAGCTCCTCGGCGGTCACCGGCAGCGTGGTCTCGTAGCCGAAGACGTTGTTCGCCGCCGAGTCGCCGACCAGCAGCACCGGGATCCCCGCCTGGTCGAAGATCGAGGCCGTGTACTGGTCGTACGAGGTCAGTATCGCCCAGCGCTCGCCGCGCTCCTTGGCGGCGATCAGGTCGCGAGCGCGGACCCGGCGGGTGGCCGGCCCGCCGTAGAGGGCGGTCACCTCGGCCGGGGTGGACTCCACCATGACAATCTCCTTCCTCGAGGCCGCGCACGCGGTCCCCGGGTTCCCCGCGATCGTCGCACCGGGCGGCGGGCCACGGGCAGGTCGGAGTGGAGGATGTCACTCCCCGGCCGGGGGAGCGGTCAGCCGTCCTCGCGCCACCGGTTGGTGATCGGCAGCCGCCGGTCCCGCCCGAACGCCTTCATCGAGATCTTGGTGCCGGGCGCGGACTGCCGTCGCTTGTACTCGGCGGTATCCACCATCCGCAGCACCTTGTCCACCACGGCCGGGTCGTGGCCGGACTCGACCAGGCCGTCACGGCCCAGGTCGCCGTCGACGTAGCCGATCAGGATCGGGTCGAGCACGTCGTAGTCGGGCAGCGTGTCGCTGTCGAGCTGGCCGGGGCTCAGCTCGGCCGACGGCGGCTTGCCGATCGAGTTCTCCGGGATCGGCGGCGTCTGCCCGCGCCGTACCGCGTCCGCGTTGCGCCACTTCGCCAGCCGCCACACGAGCGTCTTCCAGACGTCCTTGACCGGGTTGTAGCCGCCCACCGAGTCGCCGTAGAGCGTCGAGTAGCCCACCGCCAGCTCGCTCTTGTTGCCGGTGGTGAGCACCAGGTGGCCCTCCTGGTTCGACAGCGCCATCAGGATCACGCCGCGTACCCGGGCCTGGAGGTTCTCCACCGCCACCCCGGACAGCGACATGTTCGCCAGGAACGTGTCCACCATCGGCTGGATCGGCTCGACCCGGTAGTCCAGGCCGGTCCGCTTCGCCAGGTCCTCGGCGTCGGTGCGGGAGTGCTCGGAGGAGTGCTGGCTGGGCATCGAGACGCCGACGACCCGCTCCGGCCCGACCGCGTCCACGGCGATGGCCGCCGCCACCGCCGAGTCGATGCCGCCGGACAGGCCGAGCACCACCGAGGGGAAACGGTTCTTGTCGACGTAGTCGCGCAGGCCCAGCACCAGCGCGTGCCACACCTCGGCCTCGTCGGCGACCGGCTCGATGGTGCCGCCGTCCACAGCCGGTCCGGCCGGCGCGGCCGGGATCGCCGGGATGTCGTGACGGGTCACGCGCATCCCGTCGCTCAGCGCGCCGGTCCCGCCGGGCGCACCTGCTGCCGCCGGCAGCTCCAGGTCGTGCACCAGCAGGTGCTCGACGAACTGCGGCGCCCGGGCCAGCAGCGTGCCGTCCGCGGCGACGATCATCGAGTCGCCGTCGTAGACCAGCTCGTCCTGGCCGCCGACCATGTTCACGTACGCGATGGCGGCCCCGGCCTCGGCGGCGCGCCGGCGCACCAGCGGCAGCCGCGCGTCGTCCTTGTTCAGCTCGTACGGCGAGCCGTTGATGCTCAGCACCAGCCCGACGCGCGCCTCCCGGGCCACCGCGAACGGGCCGCCGGCCTGCCACAGGTCCTCGCAGATGGTCAGCGCCACGTCCACCCCGCCGACGCGCACCACGCTGAGCGTGTCACCGGGCACGAAGTAGCGATCCTCGTCGAAGACGCCGTAGTTGGGCAGGTGGTGCTTGAAGTAGGTGGCCACCACCTCGCCCCGGTGCAGCACCGCCGCCGCGTTGCGGGCGCCCCGGCCCGGCTGGGCGTCGGAGCTGACCTGCGGCGGGCCGTCCGCGTCCAGGTAGCCGACCACCACCGGCAGCTCACCGAGGCCGTCGGCGGCCAGGTCGGCGGCGAGCCGGTGCAGCGCGGCGCGGGACGCGGCCACGAACGAGCGGCGGAACACCAGGTCCTCGACCGGGTAACCGGTGAGCATCAGCTCGGGGAACAGGACGAGCTGGGCGCCGGCGTCGGCGGCCCGACGGGTCCACGAGCGGACCAGGCCGGCGTTGCCGGCGAGGTCGCCTACCGTCGGGTTGACCTGGCACAGGGCGAGACGCAGGGTGGGCATGCCTCCATCTTCCCTCAGCCGTCCGGGCCGAATCCGACAGGTCGCGGGATACCGGGGCGGCACCGCGCGCGTCCGGCGGGCCGGACACGGCGGGACGGCCGGCCGGGAAAGGCGTAACGTCGGCGTAACGAGCCCGGTGGAGACTGGGCGGTCAGGCCGGGCCGGCCCGACCGGTGCGGACGTACGTGTCACGAGGGGTGGAAGTGGACCGTCAGCAGGAGTTCGTCCTCCGCACGCTGGAAGAGCGGGACATCCGTTTCGTCCGGCTGTGGTTCACCGACGTGCTCGGCACGCTCAAGAGCGTCTCGGTGGCCCCCGCGGAACTGGAGGCGGCCTTCGACGAGGGCATCGGTTTCGACGGCTCCGCGATCGAGGGCTTCGCCCGGGTCTTCGAGTCGGACATGGTGGCGATGCCGGACCCGACCACGTTCCAGGTCTTCCCGTTCGAGGGCGGGGTCAGCGGCGAGAGCGCCCGGATGTTCTGCGACATCTCGCTGCCCGACGGCAGCCCGTCCTGGGCCGACCCGCGGCACGTGCTGCGCCGGATGCTCTCCCGGGCCGCCGACAAGGGCTTCACCTTCTACACCCACCCGGAGATCGAGTTCTTCCTGCTGGAGAACGGCCCGCAGGACGGCTCGGTGCCGATCCCGGTGGACACCGGCGGCTACTTCGAGCACACCACGCACGCCGTCGCGCGGGACTTCCGCCGCCAGGCCGTGCTGGCGCTGGAGCGGATCGGCATCTCGGTGGAGTACAGCCACCACGAGGTCGCCCCGGGCCAGCAGGAGATCGACCTGCGCTACGCCGACGCGCTCACCACCGCCGACAACATCATGACGTTCCGGCACGTGGTGAAGGAGGTCGCGCTCTCCACCGGCGTGCAGGCCAGCTTCATGCCGAAGCCGTTCACCGACCAGCCGGGCAGCGGCATGCACACGCACCTGTCGCTGTTCGAGGGGGAGCGCAACGCGTTCCACGACGCCGGTGACCCGATGAAGCTCTCCAAGGTCGCGAAGTCGTTCATCGCCGGGCTGCTCACCCACGCCCGGGAGTACACCGCCGTCACCAACCAGTGGGTCAACTCGTACAAGCGGCTGTTCCCGCAGGCGCTGCCGGACCGGATCACCGAGAGCCCCGCGTACGTCTGCTGGGGTCACCTGAACCGGTCCGCGCTGGTGCGGGTGCCCGCGTACGGCAAGCCGAACTCGGCCCGCGTCGAGGTCCGCTCGCTGGACTCCGCGACCAACCCCTACCTCGCGTTCGCGGTCATGCTCGGCGCCGGCCTCAAGGGCATCGAGGAGGGCTACGAGCTGCCCCCCGGCGCGGAGGACGACGTCTGGTCGCTGAGCAGCGCCGAGCGCCGCGCCATGGGCTACGAGGCGCTGCCGGAGAACCTGGCCGAGGCGATCGACGTGATGGCCGGTTCCGAGCTGGTCGCCGAGGTGCTCGGCGAGCACGTCTTCGACTTCTTCCTGCGCAACAAGCGCTCCGAGTGGGAGCAGTACCGCCGCGAGGTCACCCCGTACGAGCGGCAGCGCTACCTCTCGCTCTAGATCACGCTGGCGCGGTGCCGCTATCGTCTGCGGCACCGCCCCGGCACCACCGCCGGGCGGGCGTGAGCCGGGGAGGCGTTGGTGCTGGAAGATCTGCTCGACGGGGCGTGGCAGAGCATCGTGTTCGGGATCGTCGGGGTCGCCCTGATGGCCGCCGGATTCCTGCTCGTCGACCTGCTCACCCCGGGCAAGCTGCGGGAGCTGATCTGGGTACGCCGCAACGGCAACGCCGCGCTGCTGCTCGCCGCCAACCAGCTCGGCATCGCCGGCATCGTCTTCACCGCCGTGCTGACCAGCTACAGCTCGTTCACCAAGGGGCTCGCGTCCACTGTGGTGTTCGGGCTGGTCGGCCTGCTGGTGATGGCGCTGGCGTTCCTGGTGCTGGACCTGCTCACCCCGGGCAGGCTGGGCGACGTCATCGCCGCCGACGAGCCGCACCCGGCGGCCCGGGTCAGCGCCGCCACCCACTTCGGCGCCGCACTGATCGTCTGCGCCTGCATCGCCTGAGCGGTGTCGTACCCCCGGGTTAGCGTCCGGGGGTGAACCGCACCGACCGTCTCTACGCCCTGGTCGAGGAGCTGCGGGCGGTGTCGCCGCGCCCGCGCAGCGCGAGCTGGCTGGCCCGCCGCTTCGAGGTGAGCACCCGCACCGTCGAGCGTGACATCTCCGCGTTGCAGGGCGCCGGGGTGCCGATCTGGGCCGAGCCGGGCCGCACCGGCGGTTACGTGGTCGACCGGGCCCGCACCCTGCCGCCGGTCAACCTGACAGCGGCCGAGGCGGTGGCGATGGCCGTCGCGCTGCACCGGCTCGGCGGCTCACCGTTCGCCCCGGCGGCCGGTGCCGCGCTGCGCAAGCTGGTCGCGGTGATGCCGCCGGCTGCGGTGGCCGAGGCGCACCGGCTCGCCGGCCGGGTGCACCTGGTCGGCGACGGGCCGGGCACGCCCGTTCCGGCCGCCGTCGCCGACGCGGTCGCCGCCGGGCGGGTGCTGCGCCTGCGGTACGCCGACCGCGGCGGCGTCGATTCGGCGCGCGATGTGGAGCCGCTGGCCTACCTGGGCAACTCGGTGCACTGGTACCTGGTCGCCTGGTGCCGGCTGCGCGACGGTCTGCGCTGTTTCCGCACCGACCGGATCCTGTCGGTGCATCCGCTGGCCGAGCCGGTGACCCGGGAGCTGCGTCCCGGCGACCTCGACGTGCCGGTCGACCGGGTGCGCCCGCTCAGCCTGGTCTGATCCGGGTGGAAACACCGACAGGACGCTGTCGTGACCCGGTAGCACGCTGAATCCTGACGACGCCGGCGACCGCCGGCGCGGATCGCAGGAGGAAGCATGTCCAGCACGCCCGTGACCTGGTTCGAGATCGGCTCCGACCGCCCGGACGAGGCGCAGCGGTTCTACACCGAGCTGTTCGGCTGGAGTTTCGACGAGCAGGGCGGCCCGGGCGGGTCGTACCGGCAGACGGCGGCCGGCGGTGAGCGGGGGATCGGCGGCGCGATCCGGGACACCGGCACCGGCAACTACGCGATCTTCTACGCCGAGGTGGCGGACGTGCCGGAGACCTGCCGCCGGGCGGAGGCGACCGGCGGCACCGTTCTGACGGCGCCGGTGACCACGCCTGCCGGTCTGGTGCGTGCCCTGCTGCGCGACCCGTCGGGCAACCTGCTCGGCGTCTTCACCCCGCCCGCCCAGGGCTGAGCGCGCCCTTGCTCCCGGACTGGCCGGTCGCCGGCCGGGAGCAGGGCGCCCGGATCGACTGCGGGCCGACCTGCCCGCCCGCCACTACCGGCCGGGCCTACTACGGCGACCACCTGGCCGGCACCGTCACGGCCGGCGACTTCGGGGTGGGCGGCTCGGCCGGTGCCGGGCACGGTCGGCGTGGACGGGCCGTACCTGCGCTGAGACGACCGCGGCGGGGTGGCGGTGCGAGTGCACCACCACCCCGCCGCGATCCGAGGGGATCAGGCGTGGGTGGCCCCGCCGGGCGCCGGCCAGGAGGAGGGAACGGCCGGTGAGGGGCGGCGGGGCCACCGCGTCACTTGCCGCCCTGGCCCTCCTGCCCGGCCTCGGCGCCCTGGTCGGCCTTGCCCTCCGGACCGCCCTTGTCGCCACCCTTGCCGTGGTGGCCGGGCTTGCCGTCCGGACCGCCCCAGCCCGGGCCCGGGAACACGCCCGCCTCGGCGGCCTTGAGCACCGCGTCGGCCTGCTCCTGGGTGAGCTTGCCGTCGGTGACGGCCTGGTCCAGACGCTCCTTCAGCGCGGCCTGCCGGTCCTCGGTCGACGGCCGCTCCGGGCGGTCACCCTGGCGCTGCTCGTGCAGCTTCTCCAGCGCCGCGGTGACCTTGTCGGTCGAGACGCCCAGCTCCTTGGCGAGCGCCTCGGCGAACTCGGCCCGCCGGTCGGCGTGCTTCTGGCTGCGGTCGTCACCCTGGTCGGTGGTGCTGCTGGCGCTCGAAGACGGGTTCGGGCTCTTGTCGTCGGCGAGCGCCACCGTCGGGGCGGCGATCCCGACGCCGAGCACGCCGGCGGCGGCCAGGCCGGCCAGCAGGTGCTTCTTCGACATCGTGCGGATCATGCGATTCTCCTGTTCGGTGGTGGTGCGATGACGTCACCGACAGTGGTCGCCGGAACTGAGGGCCACCCGTGGCGAACCTGTCAGCGAGCTGGAAATCCCGTCCGGAAGGCCCGTTTTATTTGCGTTGCCGCGGCGCGGGTAAGCCCGCAAGGCTGGGCGAAACCCGACGAAAGGCCACTCGATGACACAGCCCGCCATCCGTGAGATCCCGCTCACCGGGCCGGGCTCCGGGCCGTACTCGATCACGGTCGGGCCCGACGGCGCGCCCTGGCTGGCGCTGGCCGGCTCCGGCGGCGTCGCCCGGCTCGGCCTCGACGGTGAGGTACGGACCTACCACGACGACCCGCCGGGCAGCCGCCCGCTGATCATCGTCGCCGGTCCGGACGACGCGCTCTGGTACACCCGCTCGGGCGACGACCGGCTCGGCCGGATCACAGTCGACGGCGAGACCGGCTCGGTGGTGCTGCCGCCCGGCTGCGGCCCCTGCGGGCTGGCGGCGGGGCCGGACGGCGCGCTCTGGTACGCCGGCATGGGCGACGACACGGTCGGCCGGGTGAGCGTCGACGGGGAGGTCACGTCCTTCCCGCTGCCGGTGACCAAGGGCTTCCCGTCGATGCTGGCGGCCGGTCCGGACGACGCGCTCTGGCTCACGCTCAACCAGGCGAACGCGATCGCCCGGGTCGGCCTGGACGGGTCGGTGACAGTGCATCCGCTGCCCACCGAGGCGGCCGGACCGGTCGGCATCACCCGGGGCGGTGACGACGCGCTCTGGTTCGTCGAGATCGTCGCCGGGCAGATCGGCCGGATCACGCCGGACGGGCGGGTCGACGAGATCCCGTTGCCGGACCGGGCGGCGCGCCCGCACGCGATCGTCGCCGATCCGGCCGGCGGCTGCTGGTTCACCGAGTGGGGCGCCAACCGCATCGGCCACGTCGACCCGGACGGCCACATCACCGCCCACACCCTGCCCATGCCGGCCTCCGAACCCCACGGCCTCACGGTCACCCCCGACGGCGCCGTCTGGGCGGCCCTGGAGACCGGCGCCGTGGCCCACCTCCCCCCACCCTCGGCGCGTTGATCATGAGGTTGGCGGCAGTTGTGGATCTCTGAACTGCCGCCAACCTCATGATCGCCGGGGCGGGGCGGGGCGGGGCGGGGCGGGGCAGGGCGGGGCGGGGCAGGGCAGGGCGGGGCAGGGCAGGGCGGGGCAGGGCGGGGCGGGGCAGGGCGGGGCGGGGGCTCAGCGGACGGCGGCGGTTGCCGTCAAGGTGCCTGTGGTGGCGTCCAGGGTGGCGGGGGTACCCACCGGGACGGTGAGCTGGTTGGGGCCGTGGCCGATGGGCAGGCCGCCGAGGATCGGCACGCCCAGGTCGCCCAGGCGGTCGGTGAGCACGTCCACGACAGTGGTGTCCCAGTCGTCCGCGCACTCGGTGAACTGGCCGACCGCCACCCCGGCGATCTCGTCCAGCGCGCCGCAGCGGCGCAGGTGGGTGAGCATCCGGTCGATCTTGTAGGGCGGCTCCTGCACCTCCTCGACCAGCAGGATCGCCCCGGTCAGGTCGGGCATGTCCGGCGTGCCGATGGACGCGGTGATCAGGCACAGGTTGCCGCCGAGCAGCCGGCCCTCGGCCCGGCCGGGCACCCGCACCGGGTACGTCTCCTCCGCCTCGACCGCCGTCACCGTCACCGGCTCGGTGCTGGTCAGCGCGGCGTGCAGCGACTCCGCCGAGCGGAGCGGCGTGCGCTCGTCCCGCCACGCGGCGCCCGGCCCGTGCACCCCGGCCAGGCGGGCGCCCCGCCAGAGCGCGAACTGCAACGCGGTGATGTCGGAGAACCCGGCCACCACCTTCGGATCCCGGCGTACCGCCGCCATGTCGATCAGGTCGACCACCCGCTGCGCGCCGTAGCCGCCCCGGGTGCAGATCACCCCGCGGATCTCCGGGTCGGCGAACGCCGCGTTCAGGTCCGCGGCCCGCAGCGCGTCGTCGCCGGCCAGGTAACCCCGCCTGGCGTACGCGTTGGGCGCGGGCACCGGCCGCAGCCCCCAGCCGGTGAGCAGATCGATGCCGCGGGTCACCCGTTCGGGACGGGTCGGTCCGGACGGGGACACCAGCATCACCGCGTCCCCGGGACGCAGGGCCGGTGGGCGCAGGCAGTCGTCAGGCACGATCGGAGCCTAGGGCCTGCCGGACCGTGCCCTGTCGGGCGTACCGGCTAGCCTCGACGTCGTGGCGACCGCGCTGGTGATCGAGAACGACCCGACAGACGACCTCCGCCGCCTGGGGGAGTGGCTCACCGAAGGGGGCCTGGAGCTGCGCGTGCTGCGTCCGCACGCCGGTGACCCGCTCCCCGCCGACCTGGAGGGGTACGCCGCGCTCGTGGTGCTCGGCGGCGACCAGCAGGCATACCCGGGGCCGGACGGCGGCCCCGGCGCGCCCTGGTTCCCGGCGCTGGAAGGGCTGCTGCGCAAGGCGGTCCGCAGGCGGGTGCCCACGCTCGCCGTCTGCCTCGGCGCGCAACTTCTGGCCACCGCGCACGCCGGCCGGGTCGAACGCAGCCCGTCCGGTCCGGAGGTCGGTCCGGCGCTCGTCGGCCGGCGCGACGCCGCCGAGGACGACCCCCTGTTCCGGTACGTGCCGTTGATGCCCGACGTGCTCCAGTGGCACGCCGACGAGATCACCGAGCTGCCGCACGGCGCGACGCTGCTCGCCGCGTCCACCCGCTACCCGCACCAGGCGTTCCGCCTCGGCGACCGGGCCTGGGGCCTGCAGTTCCACATCGAGTGCGACACCGCGATGATCGCCGAGTGGTCCCGCGACTCGGCCGTCCTGGCCGAGCTGGGCTACGACCCGGAGCTGGTGGTGGCCGCCTGCGACCGGGTGATGGCCGACGTCGAGGAGGCGTGGCAGCCGTTCGCTATCCGGTTTGCCGCGCTCGCGCTCGGCGAACTCGGCGACGACAACCCGCGCCGCAGCCTGCCGCTGCTCGGGGCCTGACGGTGACCCGGCCGGCCCGCGGGCGCCTGGCCCGTTACGGATTCGCCGAGGGCGACGGCGCCACCCGCGCCGCGGACCTGCTCGGCCCGGACGGGCTCGCCCTGTGGCGGCCGGACACCCAGGAACCCGCCGGCGAACACGCCGCCGAGATGCTCGCCGCGCTGTCCCGCGCCGCCGACCCGGACCTGGCCCTGCGTCAGCTGCACCGGCTGGTCGAGTCCGAGCGGCGTTCCGGCGACGAGGTGGCCGTACGCGACGCCCTGGCCGCCGACCCCGGGCTGCGCCGCCGGCTGGTCGCGGTGCTCGGCGCCTCGTCCGCGCTCGGCGACCACCTGGTCGCCAACCCCGGGCAGTGGGCCGCGCTGGCGACCGAGCCGGACGGGCTCGCCCCCACCGCTGAAGGGCGGCTCGACCTCGGCGTCGCCGCCCGGCTCACCACCGTCACCGGCGCGGTTCCGCTGCTGCGGCAGGCGTACCGGCTCGCACTGCTGCGGGTCGCGGCGGCCGACCTGACCGGCGGGCGCGGCCTGGAGCAGACCATGGCGGCGCTGTCCGGGCTGGCCGACGCCACGCTGGCCGCCGCCCACGACATCGCCGCCGATGAGCTGCCCGAGGGCACCCCGCGCCCCCGGCTGGCAGTGGTGGCGATGGGCAAGTGCGGTGGCGACGAGCTGAACTACGTCTCGGACGTCGACGTCATCTTCGTCTCCGCCACCGACGACGACCTGCCCGCCGCGACCCAGATCGCCACCCGGCTGATCCAGATCTGCGGGCTGGTGGCCTGGCCGGTCGACGCGGCGCTGCGACCCGAGGGCAACCGGGGCCCGCTGGTCCGCACGCTCGCCAGCCACCTCGCCTACTACAAGCGCTGGGCCCGCACCTGGGAGTTCCAGGCGCTGCTCAAGGCCCGCCCGGCCGCCGGTGACCTGGAGCTGGCCAAGGAGTGGATCGACGCGCTGGCCCCGCTCGTGTGGACCGCCGCCGAACGCCCCGAGGCGGTCGAGGACGTCCGGTCCATGCGCCGCAAGATCCTCGACAACGTGCCGGCGAAGGAGCTGGAACGCGAGATCAAGCGCGGCCCGGGCGGGCTGCGTGACATCGAGTTCGCCGTCCAGCTGCTCCAGCTCGTGCACGGGCGGGGCGACGAGTCGCTGCGCGTGCCCGGCACCGTGCCGGCGCTGCGCGCGCTCGTCGCCGGCGGCTACGTGGGCCGCGCCGACGGGGAGGCGCTGCTGCGCGGCTACCGCTTCCTGCGCGCCGTCGAGCACCGGCTCCAGCTCCAGGCCCTGCGCCGCACCCACACCGTGCCGACCGAACCGGCCGCGCTGCGCTGGCTCGCCGCCGCGCTCGGCTACGCGGCCACGCCGGGCCGCAGCGCCGTCGAGGAGTTCCGCGCCGAGTGGGTCACCCATGCCACCGAGGTACGCCGGCTGCACGCCAAACTGCTCTACCGGCCGCTGCTGGAATCCGTGGCCCGGGTGCCGGCCGAGGGTCTGCGCCTCACGCCCGAGGCGGCCCGGCACCGGCTGGAGGTGCTCGGCTTCGCCGACCCGGCCGGCGCGCTGCGGCACCTCCAGGCGCTCACCGGCGGGGTCAGCCGGACCGCCGCCATCCAGCGCACGCTGCTGCCGGTGCTGCTCGACGAGTTCGCCGACGCCCCCGAGCCGGACCGCGGCCTGCTCAACTACCGGCAGGTGTCGGACAAGCTCGGCAGCACCCCGTGGTACCTGCGCCTGCTGCGCGACTCCGGCCCGGTGGCGCGCCGGCTGGCCCGGGTGCTGTCCTCGTCCCGGTACGCGGCCGACATGCTGGCCCGCGAACCGGAGGCGCTGCGGCTGCTCGCCGAGGACGGCGAGCTGACCCCGCGTCCACGGGAGACGCTCGTCGAGGGGTTCGCCGCGGCTGCCGCCCGCCACGACGACCCGGTGGAGGCGATCCGGGCGGTCCGGGCGCTGCGCCGCCGGGAACTGGTCCGGATCGCCGCCGCCGACGTGCTCAGCCGCGCCGGCTCGCTCGCCCCGCTCACCCCGCGCCCGGTCGGCGGCGGGGAACGCCGGCCCACAGTGGTGGACGTGACGGCTGTCGGCACCGCCTTGTCGCACGTCGCCGACGCCACGCTGGCGGCCGCGCTGCGCGCCGCCCGTACCGTCCACCCCGGACCGCCCGGCCTGCGCTTCGCGGTGATCGGCATGGGCCGGCTCGGCGGGTACGAGTCGAACTATCTCTCCGACGCCGACGTGCTGTTCGTCCACGACCCGCCGCCCGGGGTGGAGGAGAGCGCGGCGAGCGCCGCAGCGCACGCCATCGCCGAGGAGCTGCGCCGGCTGCTGTCCGCGCCCGCCCCCGACCCGCCGCTGGGCGTCGACGCCGACCTTCGCCCCGAGGGCCGGCAGGGCCCGCTGGTGCGCAGCCTGGCCGCGTACGCCCAGTACTACGCGCGCTGGTCCCGCGTGTGGGAGGCGCAGGCGCTGCTGCGCGCCCGGTTCGTCTGCGGCGACGCCGACCTGGGCGCCGAGTTCGAGGCCATGATCGAGCCGGTGCGCTACCCGGCCGAGGGGCTGAGCCGCGAGCAGGTGGTCGAGATCCGCCGGATCAAGGCGCGGGTGGAGACCGAGCGGCTGCCCCGCGGCGCCGACCCGGCCACCCACACCAAGCTGGGCCGGGGCGGGCTGGCCGACGTCGAGTGGGCGGTGCAGTTGCTCCAGCTCCGGTACGCCGGTCAGGTGCCCGCCCTGCGCGGCACCCGTACGCTCGACGCTCTCGCCGCCGCCCGCGACGCCGGTCTGCTCGACCCGTCCGACGCCGCCGAGCTGGCCGCCGGCTGGACGCTCGCGGCCGAGGTGCGCGACGCGCTGATGCTGGTACGCGGCCGGGCCGGCGACCAGTTGCCCCGGCACGGGGTGGAGCTGGCCGGTGTGGTGCGGTTGCTGGGGCGAGAGGACCAGGGCGAGTTCCTCGACGAGTACCTGCGCACCGGCCGCCACTCCCGCACGGTCGTCCAGCAAATCCTGGAGTCCCCGCTGTAGCCCCCTCCCGCCCCGCCCCACTCTCGGCGCAGATCTTGCACTCATGGCCCCGGCGAAAGGGCCATTTCCGGCTAACGAGCGGCCACAAGTGCAAGATCGACGGGACAGGTGGGCGGGGGCGGGTGGGTCAGCTTGTGAGGGTGTAGGTGCCCTTCCGGGGGACTGTCACCGTGGTCCATCTGCCGCTCGGTGTGACTGTGGCGCCGTTGGAGGCGGTCAGCCAGCGGTCGTGGCGTACCCGGACCGGGACCGGGCCGGCGGCGGAGGCGCGGAACGTGATCGAGGCGCCGTCCTGGCGGACCAGCTCACCCGGTGCGCCGACCAGCGGCGTGGGCTCGGCGACGGCGTACAGCTTCCAGTGCCGGTCCGACCAGACCTCGGTCAGGTACGGCTGGCCCGCCTCCACCAGCTTCGCCTCCGACGCCCCCACCCAGGAGAACTCGGCGTCGGGCACCGCCACGTACTGCACCGCGTTGTCGGCCAGCCAGTCCCGGTAGGTGATCGGGGTCAGCGGGATGCCGGTGCCGTCCGCGCCGGGCACGGTGGTGAAGAACAGCGCGTTGCGGTCGATGTCGGCCTGCCGCAGCCAGCCCCGGGCGAGCGGCACGTCGCCCATGTGGGCCGCCTCCCAGTAGTTGCGGGTCGGCGGCACCTCCACTCGCCCGGTGAGCCCGCGCCGGGCCAGCTCCGCGCGCAGCGGCGCGAAGTACGCCGGGTCGGCCGTCGGGTCGTCGGCGCTGCGCAGGTCGGCGGTGACCACCGGCGGCTGCCACCAGCAGACCACCGCCAGCAGCGCGGCCAGCCCGACCGCGCCGACGACCTTGGAGCGCCGACCGGCGGCGCGCAGCCGATCGGACAGCGGGGCGGGGAGCGTGGCGGCGGCGGCCAGCACCGGCAGCGCGAACATCACCACCAGGCGGGTGGCGTTCAGCCCGACCGGCGTGTGCAGCAGCGCCGACGCCAGCACCCCGGCCGCGGACAGCAGCGCGCCCACCCGCACCGGCCGGTACGCCACGAGAGCCGCCACCACGAGGCTCGTCACCACGGCGTGCACGGTGTCGGCAGTGCTGATGTTCATCCAGCCGCCCTCGCCGAACAGCAGCCCGGTCACTGCCAGCGGCACGGCGGCCGGTACGGCGAGCAGCAGGCCGTCGGCGTACCGGCGGGTCAGCAGCAGCGCGACGCCGGCGAGCCCGACGAACAGCCCGGCCACCGGGCTGGCCGCCGAGGCGAGCAGCGCGGCGGCGGCAGCGGCGACTGCTGCCCCGACGCTCCGGCCACCACCGGCAGCGCCGGGACCGGCCGGCCCGGCAGCGGCACCGCCAGGACCGGCCGGCTCGGTAGCCGATCCAGCCGCACCGGCGACGGCGCCGCCCGGGCCGGCCGGCGCACCGGCGGCGAGGCGGGTGCGGCGGGCGGGAACGGTGAGCGCCAGCAGCGCGGCCAGGCCGAACGCGACGCCGAGGGCGTACGTGACCCGGCCGGAGACCAGATTGCCGGCGATCGTGACCACGCCCACCAGGCTGCCGAGCAGCGGACGGGGCACCCGGGTCCGCACCAGCAGGGCGGCGAACGCGGTGGCGGAGGCGAGCAGGGCGAGCGCGCCGGTGACGCGTACCCCGAGCAGTGCCATCAGCGGCGGCGAGACGAGGCTGTAGCCCCACGGGTGCACGCCGCCGTACCAGCGCAGGTCGACCAGGGCGGCCCCGTGCTCGGCGAAGAAGCCGGCGCGGGCGACCTGCGCGGACAGGTCCGAGCCGGTGGCCGGCAGCGTGAGGTAGAGCACGGCGAGGACGAGCGCCGACACGGCGGAGACCGCCATCACCCGACCGCCCCGCATGCCCACCTCCTGATCGCGAACCACCGTACTGGCAGCATGTCGGACGTGCCTCACCACCTCTCGCGCTGGATCGGCCTGGCGGGTTCGGTGCTGCTCGCCGTGGCCGCGTTCCTCGGCGGCGCCCTGCCCGACGGCGAGCTGCGTCCCACCCCGGTCAGCATCTGGCAGGGCCCGAACGGGCCGCTGATCATCGGGTTGTGGCTGGTCGGCACCGCGCTGCTGGCGTGGGCCTGGTGGTCGCTGCGGGACCGGGTGCCGTCGTCCCGGTGGGTGCTGGTCACCGTCGCGCTGTGGCTGCTGCCGATGCTGGTCGCGCCGCCGCTGGGCAGCCGGGACGTGTACGCGTACGCCTGCCAGGGCGCCAGCTTCTCCGCCGGGATCAACCCCTACGAGCAGGGCGTGTCGGCGCTGCCCTGCCCCTGGCTGGACACCATCTCCTACATCTGGCGGGACACACCGGCGCCGTACGGGCCGCTGTTCGTGCTGCTCGCCGGCGCGGTGGTGGAGGCCACCGGGTCGCTGCTCGCCGCCGTCGCGCTGTTCCGGGTGCTCGCAGTGGCCGGGGTGGCGCTCACCGCATGGGCGCTGCCGGTGCTGGCCCGCCGCTGCGGGGTGCCGCCGCGGCGGGCGCTCTGGCTGGCGCTGGCGAGCCCGCTGGTGCCCGTGCACCTGGTGTCCGGCGCGCACAACGACGCGCTGATGATCGGCCTGCTGGTGGCCGGGCTGGCGGTGGTGGCGGCCCGTCCGGGCCGGCCCGGACCGCTGCTCGCCGGTGGTGCGCTGCTCGGACTGGCCGCCGCCGTCAAGATCACCGCGCTGGTCGTGATGCCGTTCGCCGCGCTGGCCGCGATCGTCGGGGCGTACCGGATCAGGACGCTGGTGCGCGACGGCGGGTGGGTGGTCGGCGGCTCGCTCGCCGCGCTCGCCGCCGCGACCCTCGCCTCCGGCCTGGGGCTGGGGTTCGTCGGCGGGCTGGAACAGGGCGGGCTGGTGGTGGCCTGGACCTCGCCGCCGACGGCGGTGGGGCAGACCGTCGGCTACCTGCTGGCGCCGTTCGGCGTGCACGTCGACGCGCTGCCGGTGACCCGGGCGATCGGCATGGTGGTGCTGGTCGCCGTGCTGATCTGGCTCTGGTTCCGGTCGTTCCGTCGCGGCGAGCCGTTCTGGCACGCCGGGCTGGCGCTCACCGCCACAGTCGCACTGTCCCCGCTGTTCCACCCGTGGTACTGGCTGTGGCCGCTGGCGGTGCTCGCCGCCACCGCGCACCGCACGCTGTGGTTCTCGATCGTCACAGTGGTGTCGTCGTTCCTGGTGCTGGCCGACGGCACCGGTCTACCCCGGTACACCAAGATGCCCGGTGCGCCGCTGATGACCCTGTTCGTGATCGCGGTGGTCGTGTGGTTGGTACGGTCGGCTCGCAAGGGCCGGCAGCCGGTTCCCGTGGACTGAGGAGTGTGCCGGTGAGCGAGCCCGACGGACCCGTCCGGCCGATCGCCGCCGGTCTCGCCCGCCACACCGGCCTCGCCGGTGCCGCGCTGCTCACAGTCGCCGGATGGCTCGGCGGCGCGCTACCAGGCACGCCCCCGCGCGGCACGCTCGCCGCGATCTGGTCCGCGCCGCACGGGCCGGTGACGCTCGGCTGCTGGCTGGCCGGAACGCTGCTGCTGGTGGGAGCCTGGTGGTCGCTGCGGTGGGGCGCGCCGTCCGGCCGGTGGGCGTACGTGACCGCCGGGCTCTGGTCGCTGCCGCTGCTCGCCGCGCCGCCGATCGGCAGCCGCGACGTCTACTCGTACGCCTGCCAGGGCTGGACGTGGACGCAGGGGCTCAGCCCGTACCGGGTGGGTGTCGCCGCGGCCGGCTGCCCGTGGACCGACTCGGTGTCGCCGATCTGGCGGGACACCCCGGCGCCGTACGGGCCGTTCTTCGTCCTGCTGGCCGGGCTCGCCGTCCTCGCCGGTGGCGGCCTGATCGGGACGATCGTGGCGCTGCGGCTGGTCGCGGTGGCCGGGGTGCTGCTGGCCGCGCTCTGCCTGCCCGGCCTGGCCCGCGCCGCCGGGGTGCCCACCCGCCGGGCCGCCTGGCTGGTGCTCGCCTGCCCGCTGGTCGGGATCCACCTGGTGGCGGGCGCGCACAACGACGCGCTCGCGCTCGGTCTGCTCCTGCTCGGCCTGCTGGTGCTGGTGCGCCTGCCGGGCAAGCCGCGCGCGCTGCTGGTGGCCGGGGTGCTGCTGGGCCTGGCCGTCGCGGTGAAGTCGGTCGCGGTCGTGGCGCTGCCGTTCGCCGCGCTCGCCGCCGTGCTCGGCCGCTACACCTGGCGGGCGCTGCTGCGCGACGGCGGGCAGTTGGCCGCGTCGGTGCTCGGCACGCTGCTGGTCGTGTCGCTCGCCACCGGCCTCGGGCTGGGCTGGGTGGAGGGGCTCGGCCACAGCGGCGACTCGCAGCAGTGGACCTCTCCGCCCACAGCCGTCGGCTTCGTGATCGACTACGCCGGTGAGCTGGCCGGGCAGCGGCCCGCGGCGGTGCCGGTGGCCCGTACGGTCGCGCTGGTGCTGCTGGCCGTGGCGCTCGTCGCGCTCTGGTGGCGGGCGTGGACGGCGCTGCGGCGGCTCAACGACGCCCGGCAGCGGGTGGCCCGGATGACGCTGGCCCGCCCCCGGGTGGCGCTGCTCGGCGCGGGCCTGGCGCTCGCCGCCACGGTGCTGCTCGCCCCGGTCTTCCACCCCTGGTACGCGGTCTGGCCGCTGACAGTGCTCGCGGTCGCGGCGGTGCCGCTGGCCCGGCAGGTCTGGTTCGTGGCGCCCTGCGCGGTGGCCTCGCTGCTCACCCTGCCGGACGGATCCAACCTGGCCCGGTTCAGCAAGGCGCCGGGCGCGGTGCTGATGACGGTGCTGGTGCTGGTCGTGGCGGTGACCGGCGTCCGGGCCGCGTCGCGCCGACGGGTCGCGTAGACGGCCGGGCCGGCTCCGCCATCGCGGAGCCGGCCCGGCCGGTGCTGACGAGCGTGCTCAGCAGTCGAAGTACATCGCGAACTCGTGCGGGGTCGGGCGCAGGCGCACCGGGTCGACCTCGTTGGCCCGCTTCCAGTCGACCCAGGTGGAGATCAGGTCCGGCGTGAACACGCCGCCGTCGAGCAGGTAGTCGTGGTCGGCCTCGAGCGCGTTGAGCACCTCCGGCAGCGAACCCGGGACCTGCTTGACGTCGCCCCACTCCTCCGGGGGTAGGTCGTAGAGGTCTTTGTCGATCGGGGCGGGCGGCTCGATCTTGTTCTTGATGCCGTCGAGGCCGGCCATCATCATGGCGGAGAAGGCCAGGTACGGGTTGCTGGACGGGTCCGGCACCCGGAACTCGACGCGCTTGGCCTTGGGGTTGCTGCCGGTGACCGGGATGCGGGTGCAGGCGGAGCGGTTGCGCTGGGAGTAGACCAGGTTCACCGGCGCCTCGAAGCCCGGCACCAGACGACGGTAGGAGTTCACCGTCGGGTTGGTGAAGGCCAGCAGCGACGGGGCGTGGTGCAGGAGGCCGCCGATGTACCAGCGGGCGGTGTCGGACAGGCCGGCGTAGCCGGTCTCGTCGTAGAACAGCGGTTCGCCGCCGCGCCAGAGGCTCTGGTGGGTGTGCATGCCGGAGCCGTTGTCACCGAACAGCGGCTTGGGCATGAACGTGGCGGTCTTGCCGGCGGCCCAGGTCTCGTTCTTGACGATGTACTTGAACAGCTGGAGCTGGTCGGCGGCGTGCAGCAGCGTCGAGAACCTGTAGTTGATCTCCGACTGGCCGGCGGTGCCGACCTCGTGGTGCGAGCGCTCGACGGTGAAGCCGCCGTCGACGAGGCGCCGCACGATCCGGTCGCGCAGGTCGGCGTAGTGGTCGACCGGCGGCACCGGGAAGTAGCCGCCCTTGTAGGCGGTCTTGTAGCCGCGGTTGCCGCCGTCCTCGATCCGGCCGGTGTTCCAGGCGCCTTCGATCGAGTCGATGTAGTAGAACGACTGGTGCGCGGAGGTTTCGTGGCGGATGGAGTCGAAGATGTAGAACTCCGCCTCGGCGCCGAAGTAGGCGGTGTCGGCGATGCCGCTGGCGGCGAGGTACGCCTCGGCCTTCTTCGCGACGTTGCGGGGGTCGCGGGAGTACGCCTCGCGGGTGAACGGGTCGTGGATGAAGAAGTTGAGTGCGAGCGTCTTCTGGGCCCGGAACGGGTCGATGAAGGCGGTGGCGACGTCCGGTAGCAGGAGCATGTCGGACTCGTGGATGGCCTGGAAGCCGCGGATCGAGGATCCGTCGAAGGCGAGGCCGTCGGTGAAGACGCTGTCGTCGAACGACTCGACCGGCAGGTTGAAGTGCTGCATCACGCCGGGCAGGTCACAGAAACGTACGTCGACGAACTTCACGTCCTCGTCGGCGAGGTATCGCAGGAGTTCCTCGGAATTGGCGAACACACGTCCTCCTGGCAGGTCCAGTCCGGTAGCTGGCTACTGGCGACGCTATGGCCGGGGGGTTGCCCGGCCGTGTCTCGTCTGTTTCCGCCGTGTTACGTCGCTCGCGGAGCGTCATCCCGGCACACTCTGGTGCCGAATGTCGTATTTTTCGGCAGGGGTCGCGGCGGCGCTACCCTGGCCGCTGTGACCGATACCGCCGCCACACCGGTGCCGCCCGCCACCGACCCCGCGTTCACCCCGCCCAGCCTCGGCCGCCGCTTCGGCGCCCTGATCATCGACTGGGTGCTGTGCCTGATGGTCGCCCGGGCCTTCTCCGACCCGGTCCGCGACGGCTGGCCGCCGGTCCTGGTGCTGATCCTGGAGTACTGCTTCTTCATCGGCCTGTTCGCCCAGACCCCCGGCATGTACCTGACCCGGCTGCGCTGCGTGTCCTGGGCCGACGGCGGCCGGATCGGGCTGCTCCGCGGACTGCTGCGCGGATTCCTGCTGGCCCTCGTGGTGCCGGCCCTGCTGATGGACGAGCACCGGCGCGGCCTGCACGACCGGCTCGCCGGGTCGGTCGTCACCGACGCCCCGCGCCGCTGACCCCACACGACGAAGGAGCCGGCCCCGCACGGGACCGGCTCCTTTCGCGTACGCCGGAGGTCAGCGACCCCGGGTCTGCCGGAACGCGCCACGCGCCGGCCGCATGTTCTTCGGGATCGCGCCCTTGGGCATCTGCGGCCGCGCGGTGAGCGCCTTGAGCCGCTTGTCGAGCGCGTTCACGTCCTTCGGGGACAGGGCGCGCGGCAGCCGCATCAGCGTCATCCGCAGCTTGCGGACGGGCAGCTCACCTTCGCCCTGCCCGATCACGTAGTCGTGCAGCGGAGCGGTGCCGATCACCTTCGCCAGGCGGCGCTTCTCCTGGCCGAGCAGGCCGCGTACGCGCTGCGGGTTGCCCTCGGCCAGCAGGATCACGCCCTGCCGGCCCACCACGAGGTGCACCATGTCCATCTGGGTGGTGGAGCTGACCGCCGGGGTGACCCGCCAGTCGCCGCGCATGCTCTCCATGATCTGCGCCGCCGCGCCCGGCTGCCCCTCGGCGGCGTTCATCATCGCCTTGTTCGAGCGCAGGTTGAGCACGATCAGCACGGCCAGCAGGGCGAGCAGGATGCCGATCGGCAACCAGATCCAGCCCCAGGCGATCACCGCGACCACTGTGAGCGCGAGCGGGATCAGCACCGCCGCCGCGGTCAGCGGCGCGAACCACTTGTCCTGCTTGGCGGTGAACCGGAACACCATCCCGATCTGCTTCAGCCGCTGGCCGAACGAGACCTTCTCCTGGGGCTTTGCCATACCGCAGAGTCTAGTGGTCGGCGCGCACCACGTTGATCCGTGGCCGCCCCTGCGCCGAGGGCTGAGTACCTTACCGCCGCGCCGTCCCGAATCGGCCCGCCGGTAAGGAGGCCGGGCGGGCGAAGATCAGGCGGCGTACCCATGCCCCGGGGGCACCTTCGCGCGGAGAGTCGATCTCGACAGGGACGACACCGCACGACAGGGAGATCCGAGATGTTCGGCAACGACGCAGACCTCATCCTCAGCATCCACCGCAGCCACGCCGCCGAGCTGCAGGCCGACGCGGCCCAGGACCGGCTCGCCCGGTCGCTGCCACGCCGGCACCCGCGCGGCTGGCTCAGCCGCCGCCAGCACCAGGCCCGCACCACCGACGCCCGCCGGTGACCGGACCAGCGGCCGTCGCCGGGCTCGTGGGCGCGGCCGGTGTCGTGGGGGAGTTCGCCGGTCCGGCCGTCGCCGGGTCCGTGGGTGCGGCCGGTGTCGTGGGGGAGTTCGCCGGTCCGGCCGTCGCCGGGTCCGTGGGTGCGGCCGGTGTCGTGGGGGAGTTCGCCGGTCCGGCCGTCGCCGGGTCCGTGGGTGCGGCCGGTGTCGTGGGGGAGTTCGCCGGTCCGGCCGTCACGGGGGCGGCCGGACCGGCGGCCGTCCGCGGTCCGATCGGCCCGGTCGGGCCGTCGGAGGGCCGTGGCATGCTCGACGGCGTGACCGTACGCGCTGCCAGCACCGTCCTCGTCGGCCGCCGGCCCGAGCTGGCCGCGCTCGGAGACGCGCTGGCCCGATCCCGGACCGGCGAGCCGGCGACGGTGCTCGTCGGCGGCGAGGCGGGCGTCGGCAAGACCCGGCTGCTGGAGGAGTTCGGCACGCAGGTGGACGCCGCCGGCGCACGCCTGCTCGTCGGCCAGTGCCTGGAGCTGGGCGAGGCGGGCCTGCCGTTCGCCCCGTTCGCCGCCGCGCTGCGCGACGTGCTGCGCCACGACGGGCCGGCCGCCTTCGCCGGCTACGAGGCGGAGTTCGCCCGGCTGCTGCCGGAGCTGGCCCGGATGCCCGCCGGGGTCGCCGCGCCCGCCGGGCCGGCTCTCGCCGACACCCCGCGCGGCTACCTGTTCGACCTGGTCGCCGAGCTGTTCCGGCGGATCGCCGAGGAACGCCCGCTGGTGCTGGTGATCGAGGACCTGCACTGGGCCGACCGGTCCACCCGAGATCTGATCGGCTTCCTGGTGCGGGCCGCCCGCGCCACCCGCCTGCTGGTCGTCTGCACGTACCGCACCGACGAGCTGCACCGCGGGCACCCGCTGCGGCCGTTCCTCGCCGAGCTGGACCGGGTCCGCGGCGTCGACCGGATCGAGCTGGGCCGCCTCGACCGCGACGGCACCGCCGCCGTGCTGGCCGACCTGCTCGGCACCGAGCAGATCGCCCGGACCGTCGACGACGTGCACGAACGCACCCAGGGCAACCCGTTCTTCATCGAGGAACTGGCCGCCGCCGGTGGCCCGGTCGGCTGCGCGGCCATCCCGGAGACGCTGCGTGACCTGCTGCTGGCCCGCGTCGACCGGCTGCCCGAGCCGGCCCAGCGGGTGCTGCGGATCGCCGCCGCCGGGGGCACCCGCTTCGCCCACCAGCTCCTCGCCGAGGTGGCCGGCCTGCCCGAGGCCGAACTGGAGGACGCGCTGCGCGCCGCCGTCGCCGGTCAGCTCGTGGTGGCCGACCCGGACGGCGACTACGAGTTCCGGCACGCGCTGGTCCGCGAGGCCGTGCACGACGACCTGCTGCCCGGCGAGCACGCGCGGCTGCACGCCCGGTACGCCGCGGCGATCGAGGCCCATCCGCACCTGGTCGCCGCCGGTCGCGCGCCGGCCGAGATCGCCCACCACTGGTACGCGGCACACGACCATCCGCGCGCGCTCACCGCCGCCCGGATCGCCGCCGAGGCGGCGGCCGAACGGTACGCGTACGCCGAGCAGAGCCGGCTGCTGGAGCGCGTCCTCGAACTCTGGGAGCAGGTGCCCGACGCCGCCGACCGGCTCGGCATGGACCACCTGCGGGTGCTGGAGGACACGCTCACCGCGGCGGTCACCGCCGGCGACCTCAGCCGGGCACTCACGCTCACCCGGGCCGCGCTGGCCGAGGTCGACTCCGACGCCGAACCCCTGCGCGCCGCCCGCCTGCTCGACCAGCGGGGCCGGCTGTTCGCGCTGCTCGGCAAGAGCGACGGCGCGGCCGAACTGCGCGAGGCGTACCGGCTGGCGGCGGGCGCGCCGCACGGCCCGGAACGGCTCGGCGTGCTCGCCGACATCGCGTCACACCTGATGAAGGTCGACCCTCGGGAGGCCGCCTCGGTCGCCACCGAGGCCGCGGCCGGCGCGTCCGAGATCGGTACCGACCTGGTGCTGCTGCCCACCCGGATCGCCCTGCTGCACCGCATCGACGGCACGCCGGAGCGCGGGCTGGCCGAGCTGCGCCGGGTGGAGGCGCGGGCCCGGGCGGCCGACGACTCGTGGGCCCTGGTCAGCGCCCTGGTCTTCCTCTCCGACGTGCTCCACGAGCTGGGCCGCTACGACGAGTCGGAACAGGCAGCCGCGGCCGGGGTGAGCGAGGCGCGCCGGGTCGGCATCAGCCGCTCGATCGGGGCGTACCTGCTGTCGAACCGCGCCGAGGCGCTGATCGCGCTGGGCCGCTGGGACGAGGCGGACGCCACCTGCGCCGAGGCGGCCCGCATCGACCCGCCCGGCGTGTCCGGGCTGCACTGGCTGCAACTGCGCGCCGGACTCCACCTCGCCCGCGCCCATCCCGGCGCGGACGAGATCGTCGGGCGGGCGCTGGCGTTCCTCGGCCGGCCGTACCTCTGGCCGAACCACCGGCTGCCGCTGCACGAGCTACGCGTGGAGGCGGCGCTCGCCGCCGACGACAAGCCCGAGGCGGTACGCGCGGCGCGCGCCGCCCTGGCCGACGCGCACCTGGCCGACCTGCCCCGCGAGGGCTGGCCGGTGCTGAACGTGCTGGCGCGTACCGCCGCGCTGACCGGAGACGCGACGCTCGCCGCGGAGGTGTCGGCGGTGGCCGCCGCGCTGCCGGTCCGGCACCCGGCTGAGCACGCCCACGCCGCCCACGTCGCCGCGATCCTCGGCGGCACGGTGCCCACCGGTCCCGCCGGCGCGCTCGCCGCGTGGCGGGCGGCCGTGGCGGCGTGGCGGGCGGCCGGGCAGCCGTACCTGCTGGGCCGGGCGCTGCTCGGGCTGGCCGAGGCGGCCGCGGCGGCGGGCGAGCGGGACGAGGTGGCCGCCGCGGTACGAGAGACGGCCGAGCTGGCCGCCCGGCTGGGCGCCGCCCCGCTGGGCGAGCAGGCGGCGACGCTGGCCCGCCGGGTCGGGCTGCGCGGCACCGGGCGACCCGGACCGGACCTGCTGACCCGCCGGGAGCAGGAGGTGTTGCGGCTGGTCGCCGAGGGGCACAGCAACAGCCGGATCGCCGAGCGCCTGTTCATCTCACCGAAGACGGCGAGCGTGCACGTGTCCCGGATCATCGCCAAGCTCGACGTGACCAACCGGGTGGAGGCCGCCGCGCTGGCGCACCGCCTGGGCCTGCTCGACCGGCCGTCACCCGCCCCGGCCCAGCGTCGCGCCAGGTAGCGCGCCGGTCCGGCCCGCGTCGCGCTACCTGGCGCGCCAGGCCGGTCGAGGGTCTGGCGGGTCGAGGGTCTGGCCGGTCGAGGGTCTGGTGGGTCGAGGGTCTGGCGGGTCGAGCGTCAAGCAGTTCGACCGCTAGGCCGGCCGAGCAACGGGCCAGCCGACCCACAGCCGGGCGCCACAGCCGGGCCGGTAGCCGGCCGGGCCTGCGTCAGCGGCGCGGCAGGTAGATCCGCCAGCCGGCCACGGTGACGACGTCGAAGGCCCCCGATTCGGCGCCGAGGCGCTCGTCCAGCCGCGCGGCCAGCGGCGAGCCGGCCGGCGCCACCCATGCCGCGTCCGGGTCGGCGGCCACCTCCCGCCGGTACGCGGGCAGCCTGTCGAAACCGTGGGTCAGGTCGTCGTCGACCACGGCGCAGACCACGTTCTCGCCGGTCGCGTAGGTGAGCCGGTTGCACGTCCAGTAGCCGCCGCGGACGTTCCGGACGTCGAGCGCGCCGAGTGTGTCCACGAGCGACCGGTGCCGGTCGGCTTCGGCGTGCACGGCCGGCGCCATCCGGATCACGTCCACCGTGGCCGCCACGCCGGTGCCGAGCACTCCCGCGAGCACCGCCAGTGCCCCGGTACCCGCCACTCTGGCCCTCGCCCCGGCCGCCCGCTCGCCGGCCGCCCGCTCGCCGGTCGCCTTGATCGACTCCACTTCGGGGAGATCGCGGTATCCACCCTCCTCCGATGCCGCCACTTCGGCGAGCCGGCGTTCGGCGGGTCGGTCCGATGCCGCCACCTCGGCGAGCTGGCGTTCGGCGGGTCGGTCCGATGCCGCCACTTCGGCGAGCTGGCGCTGCCCCGTCAGCCGGTGGGCGGCGAGCGGGCGGGCGGCCTGCCACAGTGGCCAGAGCAGGGCCGGTACGGCGACCGCCAGGCACGACAGGTACCGGCTGCTCTCGATCGGCGTCTGCCCGGCCGCGTTGCTGAGCGCGTACACGGCGAGGATCCCCGCCGCGCCGCCGAGCAGCGCCAGCCGCACCCCGGCCGACACCCGCTCCGCCGAGCGTGGGCCGCCGGAGGCGCGGCGGACGGTGTGCCACGCGGCGAGTGCGGCGAGCACCAGCAGCACCGGGAACGCGACGGCCCACCAGAGCTGCCAGGTGGCGCACCGGCCGGGGGAGCAGAAACCCGACGCCAGCGGCGGCCCGAGGACCAGCGCGCCGTGCAGCCGGTCCGCCCAGTCGGCGGGTGCGCCGGTGCCGCCCGCTGCCAGCACCGCGGTCACCGGGTTGCGGCCGTGCCGGATGCTGTCCACGAGCATCGGCGCCGCGCCCAGCAGCAACGCACCCGTCAGCACCGCCCCGGCCCGGCCGGCCAGCTCCCGCCACCGCCGGGCCACCAGCAGCGCGCCGAGCGTCAGCACGTACGGCAGGATCAGCGGGTCCACCCAGAGCAGCACCCCGGCGATCAGCCCCCAGGCCGCCCAGCGGGGCAGCCGCGCGCCCGCCCCGGTCACGCAGAGCCCGACCGTCAGCAGCGCCAGCGCCGCACCGGCCGGGTTCAGCTCCGGATAGCCGCCACCGGCGATGAGCTGGTTCTTCACCACCCGGTCCGCGCCGAGCGCCAGCACGGCGACGACGAGCAGGGCGTACCAGCGGTCACCGCCGAGCCGCCGGGTCAGCCGCCAGGACAGCAGCAGGAACAACGCGTACAGCGCCAGCGTGGGCAGCCGCAGCACGAGCACCGACGGCCCGGCCAGCGCGACCAGCGGCGCGGCCAGGTACGCCTCCAGCGTGCCCATGTACGCCTGGCCGTAGAACCAGACCGGGAAGCCGTCGCCGCGGGCGATGTGCAGGGCGGCCAGCCCCATCGTCGCCTCGTCGCTGTTAGTGGGCGGCACGTCGGCGAACAGCAGCGCCAACCGGTAGCCCACACCGGCGAACCCGACGAGCAGGGCGAGCAGCGTCGGCAACGGCAGCCGCCGGGGCGTACGAGGGCGCACGGCTTCGCGTGGCTCCTCGCGTACCCCGGCGGTCATGCCTGTGATCATGGCATCCGGCAGGCGGCCGGCGGTGGGTGACGCGGTGGCCGGCCGGCCTCAGCCGGCGACGGTGACCTCCCGGCGGGCGTCGAGCGCCTGCTGGTAAAGGCGGCCCGCGCGGTACGACGAGCGGACCAGGGGACCGCTCATCACGCCCGCGAAGCCGATCTCCTCGGCCTCCTCGCGCAGCTCGACGAACTCCTCCGGCTTGACCCAGCGGGTCACCGGGTGGTGCCGGGGGGAGGGGCGCAGGTACTGCGTGATGGTGATCAGCTCGCAGCCCGCCTCGTGCAGGTCCCGCAGCGCCTGGGACACCTCGGCGCGCTCCTCGCCCATGCCGAGGATCAGGTTGCTCTTGGTGACCAGGCCGTCGGCCCGCGCCTGGCGGATCACGTCCAGCGAACGCTCGTAGCGGAACGCAGGGCGGATCCGCTTGAAGATGCGCGGCACCGTCTCCACGTTGTGGGCCAGCACCTCGGGCCGCGAGCCGAAGACCTCGGCGAGCTGCTCGGGCACGGCGTTGAAGTCGGGGATCAGCAGCTCGACACCGCAGCCGGACTGAAGCGCGTGGATCTGCCGGACCGTCTCGGCGTAGAGCCAGGCCCCGCCGTCGGGCAGGTCGTCGCGGGCGACACCGGTGATGGTCGCGTAGCGCAGGCCCATCGCGGCGACCGACTCGGCGACGCGCCGCGGCTCGTCGGCGTCGAACTCGGCCGGCTTGCCGGTGTCGATCTGGCAGAAGTCGCAGCGCCGGGTGCACTGGTCACCACCGATGAGGAAGGTGGCCTCCCGGTCCTCCCAGCACTCGTAGATGTTGGGGCAGCCGGCCTCCTGGCACACGGTGTGCAGCCCTTCGCGCGAGACGAGCCCGCGCAACTGGGTGTACTCCGGGCCCATCTTGGCCTTGACCTTGATCCACGGCGGCTTGCGCTCGATCGGCGTCTCGGCGTTGCGCGCCTCGATCCGCAGCATCCGCCGCCCCTCCGGGGCGGCGGTCGCGGTGCGCGCTGGCTGCTCAGTCGTCGGCGCGGATTGCTCGATCGTCACAAAACCGAGCGTACGCCGGTCGGCGCCGGTCGATGAACGAGGGCGACGGCCGTCACGCCGGAATGGCTGTGACACCGGACACCGGGGGCGAAAAAACCCGGTCACAGTGCGGCACGCGTGGTGTTAGCGTGCCGGGCAGAGCTGTGACGGAGCCGAGTAACGGGCCGATCCGCCAGTCGAGAGAGCCGCCGGTTGCTGTGAGGCGGTCTGGCGCCGGACCGCGAAGACCCTCCCGAGCTGCGGGAAGAACGGCGTTTCGCGCCCAGTAGAGCCCGCCCGGCCGGCCCCGGTGAAAAGGCGACGAACGAGGCTCCCGCCCAGGCGGGGGCGAAGGTGTGGTGGCACCGCGAGGTTCCCGCTCGCCCACACCTCCCTGGGGATCGCGTTGCGATTGGTCAAGGAGGTAGTCGTCGTGCAACGCATCCTGTCCACAGAACTCCCCGCCCGTGTGGGCGCCACAGTGCGGCTCGCCGGCTGGGTCCACCGCCGCCGGCTGCTCAAGTCGGTGGCCTTCCTGATCGTCCGGGACGCCGCCGGGCTCGCCCAGGTGGTGGTCGCCGCGCCCGCCGTGCGGGAGCAGGTCGAGGCGCTCACCGAGGAGACTGTCGTCGAGGTGGTCGGCACCGTGGTCGCGAACGCCACCGCGCCCGCCGGGGTCGAGGTCGTCGAGCCGACGGTACGTCCGCTCGGGCCGCCCGCCGTCCCGCCCCCGTTCGACCTGTACCGGCCGGTGCTCACCGCCACCCTGCCCACCCAGCTCGACCACGCGCCGGTCGCGCTCCGGCACCCGGTCCGCTCCGCCGCGCTGCGGATCTCGGCGGCGGCCGTGTCCGGCTTCCGGGCCACGCTCGACGGGCGGGGCTTCGTCGAGGTGCACACGCCGAAGGTGGTCGCGTCGTCCACCGAGAGCGGCGCGAACGTGTTCGCGCTGGACTGGTTCGGACGGCCCGCCTACCTGGCCCAGTCGCCGCAGTTCTACAAGCAGCTCATGGTCGGCGTCTTCGAGCGGGTGTACGAGGTGGGGCCGGTGTTCCGCGCCGAACCGCACGACACGGTGCGCCACCTGGCCCAGTACACGTCGCTCGACGTGGAGCTGGGCTTCGTGGCCGACCACCGGGACGTGATGGCGGTGCTGCGGGACACCCTGGCCGGGATGGTGGCGACCGTCGGCGACCGGGCCGGTGGCCCGCTGGCGACGCTCGGCGTGACGGTGCCGGAGGTGCCGGCCGAGATCCCGGCTGTGCACTTCACCGACGCGCTGAAGATCGCCGGAGCGCCGGCCGACGAACCCGACCTGGCGCCGGCGCACGAGCGGGCGCTGGGGGAGTGGGCGCGCCGCGAGTACGGAAGCGACTTCCTCTTCGTCACCGGGTACCCGATGGCGAAACGCCCGTTCTACACCCACCCGGACCCGGCCCGGCCCGCGTACTCCAATGGTTTCGACCTGCTGTTCCGGGGCGTGGAGCTGGTGACCGGCGGGCAGCGGCTGCACCGGCACGCCGACTACCTGGCCGCCCTGGCGGCGCGCGGCGAGCCGGTGGAGCCGTACGCCGGGTACGTGGACGCGTTCCGGCACGGCATGCCGCCGCACGGCGGTTTCGCGATCGGGCTGGAGCGGTTCGTCGCGCGGCTGACCGGCGCGGCGAACGTCCGCGAGGTGACCGCCTTCCCGCGCGACCTGCACCGTCTCACGCCCTGACGGCGGCGGCCGGCGCGGCTTGCTCCGTGCCGGCCCCGGCGGCGAGGTGGTCCGGCGGGCGTACGACCACCCAGCGCTTGGGACGGCCGTCGTTCGTCAGCGACGGCTTGTCCTCGGCCAGCTCGAACCCGAGCACCTCGGTGAAGAAGACGATCGCCGGGTCGTACTCGGCCACGACGAGCGTGACCAGGTCGAGCCGCACCCTGCTCAGACCTGCGTCAGCGTCGGCAGGTGCCGCTGGACCACCGGCAGCACGTCGGCCACGGTGATCGGCCGGCCCAGCTCGGCGGTCAGCGAGGTGACCCCGGCGTCGCGGATGCCGCAGGGCACGATCCGGTCGAAGAAGCCCAGGTCGCAGTCGCAGTTGACGGAGAAGCCGTGCAGCGTGACGCCGCGCGCCACCCGGATGCCGATGGCGGCCACCTTGCGGGCCGGGCCCCGGTCGTCCTCCGGCACCCACACGCCGCTGCGCCCCTCGACCCGGCCGGCGGCCAGCCCGAACTCGGCGCAGACGTCGATCAGGAGCTGCTCGGTGCGCCGGACGTACGCGACCACGTCGACCGGGTCGGGCAGCCGGACGATCGGGTAGCCGACGAGCTGCCCCGGACCGTGCCAGGTGATCTTCCCGCCGCGGTCCACGTCCACCACCGGGGTGCCGTCCATCGGCCGGTCCCACGGCTCGGTGCGCTTGCCGGCGGTGTAGACGCTGGGGTGCTCCAGCAGCAGTACGGTGTCGCCCTGCTCGCCGGCCACCACCGCCTCGTGCAGCCGGCGTTGCTCGTCCCAGGCGGCCTGGTAGTCGAGCAGGCCGGCGCGGACGGCGGTCAGCCCGGAAGTCGTCACGCTCACCCGTCCAGCCTAGTCCCGTCCTCCGGGAACCGGACCCGTGAGCCTCGTCGCGTCAGGCAGCCGGCACCCGCCACAGCCACACGTCCTCCACCCGCTCGGGCGGGCCGAGCAGCGCGGTGGCGGTGCGCCGCAGCGCCTCCTCGTCGACGTCGAACTTCGCGCCGTGCACCCGGTCGGGGAGCACGACCGCCTGGACGCCCCAGTAGCGCAGGTCCGCCCGGGACTCGCGGATGCTGCCGTCGGTGATGATCGGCACCAGCCCGGTCCGGCCGGCCTGGTCCATCAGCGAGTCGAAGGTGCGCGGCACCGGCCCGATCCGGCCCCGGCCCTCCGGGCCGCCCGGCCCGAGGAAGAAGCCGGACGGGATCCGGAACTCACCCTGCCGGTGGGCGAGCGCGTACGCCTGCCACCGCTGCCCGTCCGGGTAGACGTCCAAGGTCAGCGGCAGCGGGGTCAGCACCCCGTCGGGCGGCACGTGACGCTGCCAGGCGCCGCCGGTGATGAACTGCGGGATCGGTTCCCGGACGCTGGTCAGCAGCGGGGTGGGCACCAGCGGCAGCAGCGCGGCGACGAAGCCGAGCGTCCAGGCGAGCCCGCTCACCCGGTGCCGGGGCGGCCGGGCGCGCAGCGTGTCGATCGCGTACGCCAGCAGCAGGCCGACGACCGGCGCGACGACGAGCGCCAGCCGGGACGGCAGCGCCGCGTTGATCACCGGCAGGTTGTCCAGCACCCCGAACGGCAGCGTCTGGTCGAAGCGGCGGCCGTTCCACTTCACAGTCGGCCCCCACGACAGCACCGCGAAGACCACGGCGGTCACGCCGAGCGCGGACAGCGTGGCCCGGAACGCGCGGTCCGCGCGCCACCACAGCAGCGCGAAGCAGGCGAGGGCGAGCAGGAGCAGCGGTACGCCGAAGAACGAGTTCTCCTCGGTGGGGTTGGGCGCCAGCGAGGTGCCCCACCCGGCCCAGCCGGCAAGCGACCGGCGTGGGTACGACCCGTACGCGGCGATGTCCTCGGAGTGGATCAGCGGGTCGAACCCGGTGCCGTGGAACCGTTGCGGTCCGAGGAAGTGCAGCCAGAGCGGGTACGCCAGCAGTGCCCCGGCGACGAGCGCTGTCACGCCCAGCCCGGCCGCCATCCGGGGCAGCGCGGCACGTACCTCGGACCGGCGGGCCGGGTGCAGCGCCCACACCGCGAGGAACACGCCGAGCGCCAGCGCGGTGAAGAACAAACCCTCGGCGGCGATCGAGAACGCGACAGCCACCAGCAGGCCGAGCACGATCCCGCCGGTGACCGCCCGGCCCGGACGGCGCAGCCGGAACACGCCCCAGATCAGCAACGGCACCAGCCAGCCCGCGGTCCAGTTCAGGTGCGCGTTCGCGTGCGACACCATCGCCGGGCAGAAGGCGATGAACAGCGCGCCCACACCGGCGGCCGGCCGGCTGCGCACCAGGTGCCGGCTGAGCAGCCAGTACCAGGCCACCGCCGTGGCGGCCAGGTTGAGCGTGAGGATCACCAGGAACGTCGCGGGCGGCCCGATCAGGTACGTCAGCGGCGCGAAGACCGCCGCGTACACGGTGATCGAGGTGTTGACCGCGAGGTTCACCCCGTCCGGGACGTTGATCAACGTGGTGTACAGCGGGTTCTGCCCGTGGGTCAGCGCGTGCCCGCCGAAGGCCAGCAGCCACTCGAACAGCGCCTGGTCGCTGGAGTTGACGGTGATCGCGCGGCTGTTGGGATCCCGCCACATGCCACTCGTCACCCAGAGGGCCAGGGCCAGCGCGGCGAGCGTGACCAGCAGGTCGGCGCGCCGGTCGCGGACGCGCGTCGGCGCCGGGCCGGTGGCCGGGGACGGGGAGGAGGGCACGCAGCGGACGTTACCAACCGGACCTGGGCAGACCGCCCGGACACGGAACTCGCCGCACACTTCGGTGGTCGTGAATGTGTGAGCGGCGGCCATTCCGGTGTGACGAAACACGGCCGTAACGTCTCGGCAACTCGGAGGTGACTCAGTTCACATTCCACGATCGGGAGGTCCCCGTGCCCCGCTCCTCATCCCTCATCGCCCGCGTCGCCGGGGCGGCGGCCGGGGTCGTGCTGGCCGCGGCCACCGCGCTGGTCGCCGCCCTCCCCGCCCAGGCCGCCACACTGACCCAGGTCACCGGTTTCGGCTCCAACCCCGGCAACCTGGCCATGTACGCGTACCGCCCGGACGGCCTGCCCGCCGGCGCGCCCGCCGTGGTGCTGCTGCACGGCTGCGTGCAGAACGCCTCGACGTACGTCGCCAACTCCGGCTGGCAGAAGTACGCCGACCAGTGGAAGTTCACGCTCATCGCGCCGCAGCAGCCCAGCGGCAACAACGCCAACTCCTGCTTCAACTGGTTCGAGACCGGTGACACCGCACGCGGCCAGGGCGAGGCGCTGTCGATCAAGCAGATGGTCGACTACGCCAAGACCACGTACGGCACCGACGGCGCCCGGGTCTACGTCAGCGGCCTCTCCGCCGGTGGCGCGATGAGCGCGGCCATGCTCGCCGCCTACCCGGACGTCTTCGCCGCCGGCTCGATCATCGCCGGCATCCCGTACCGCTGCGCCACCAGCACCGTCAGCGCGTTCAGCTGCATGAACCCGGGCGTGGACAAGACCCCGGCGCAGTGGGGCGACCTGGTCCGCGGCGCCTACGCCGGATACACCGGCAAGCGCCCCCGGGTGGCGATCTGGCACGGCACCAGCGACACCACCGTGGCGACCGTGAACGCCGCCGAGTCGCGGGACCAGTGGACGAACGTGCTGGGCCTGTCGACCACCCCGACCAGCACGTCCACGCTGCCGGCCGGCACCAGCCTGGAGGTCTACGGCAGCGACCAGGTCCGCCTCTACCGGATCTCCGGGATGGGCCACGGCACCCCCGTCGACCCGGGTTCGGGCGCGGACCAGTGCGGCACCGCCGGGGCGTACTTCCTGGACACCATCTGTTCGACGTACCGGGACGCGGTCTTCTTCGGGCTCGGCGGTGGCGGCGCCTCGCCGAGCCCGACCCCGACGGCCACCGCGTCGCCCAGGCCGACCGCCTCGCCCACCGCCTCGCCCAGCCCGACCGGCGCACCGGTCTGCGTCACCGCCAGCAACTACGCGCACGTCGTGGCCGGGCGGGCCTACCAGTCCGGCGGGTACGCCTACGCGCTCGGCAGCGGGCAGCGGATGGGCCTGTACAACACCTTCTACACGAGCACGCTGAAGCAGACCGGGCCCGCGTACTGGGTGATCGGCTGCTGATCCGTCCCGCCGCGCCGCCCTCGCCCGCTCACTCGGTGAGGGCGGCGCGCAACGCGCCCGCCAGGTCCGGGTGCGCCCAGGAGAAGCCGGCCTTGTCGAGCACGGCGGGCAGCACCCGCGCGCTGGTCAGCGCCTCCTGGGCGAAACCGCCGAGCGCCACCTTCAGCGCCACCGCCGGGATCGGCATGATCGCCGGGCGGTGCAGCTGCCGGGCCAGCTCCCTGGTGAACTCGGCGTTGGTGACCGGCGCCGGGCCGACCACGTTCACCGGGCCGGCCACGTCGTCGCGGGCCAGCAGGAACGTCGCGGCGTCGAGCCAGTCCCGCATCGAGATCCACGGCAGCCACTGCCGCCCGTTGCCCAGCTTGCCGCCGACGCCGAGCCGGAACGGCAGCAGCTGCGGCTTGAGCAGGCCGCCGTCGCGGTGCAGCGGCAGTCCGGTACGCAGGCGCACCACCCGCACGCCCGCGTCCTCGGCCGGGCGGGTCGCCGCCTCCCAGACCCGGCAGACGTCGGCGAGGAACCCCTCACCGGCCGGCGCCTCCTCGGTGACCGTCCGGTCGCCGGTGTCGCCGTACCAGCCGACGGCGGAGGAGTTCAGCAGCACCGCCGGCCGGTCGGCGGCGGGCAGGCCGGCGATCGTGATGGCGAGCGTGGTGGTGCTGTCCACACGGCTGGTCCGGATCAGCTTCCGGTACTCGTCGTTCCAGCGCTTGTCACCCACCCCGGCCCCGGCCAGGTTCACCACCGCGTCGGCGTCGGCGACGCACTGCGGGTCCAGCTGCGCGGCGGACGGGTTCCACTGCCGTTCGACGGGGGTGCGTGGCGGGCGGCGGACCAGGCGGGTGACCTGGTGGCCGTCCGCGGTGAGGCAGTTGACCAGTCGGGTGCCGAGGAAACCGGACGCGCCGGCCATGAGGATCCGCATGCTCACATCTTCGAGTACGCAGCGCGATTCGGATGCGTTGAGCGAAATCACTCACTCGTCACGCCCGCCGTCCGCGCAGCGGCAGGCGGCCTCAGCCGGTCGGCCTGCCGACCGGATGCACGGTGACCAGACCGTCGAGCCCGAGGAAATCGCCCGGGTTCGTGGTGTAGAGAGGGAGCGCGTCGGCGTGTGCGACGGAGGCGATCATCAGGTTCGCCACCCGGCGTCGCGTTCCTCGTCCGGCGGCGGGCATCGCCGCTGGTACGCACCGACTCGTCGTCGTCCACCTCGCCCCAGCCGAGCGGTTGGGTGCCGTCCCAGAGCGGGCCGCCGATCGCCCAGCAGCCCATGCCGATCGCGCTGACCTCGATGCCGCTGCGGCCCAGCCGTCGTGTCGTCGTCATGTGCCCGGTGCTCACTTTCGAGCGTGCTCGAAGTCCAGCTCTCTTCCCGCCAGCCGGGGCAGGAGCGGGGCGAGCGCGTCGACGGCTCCGGCGCGTACCACGAAGCGGGTGACGCCCCAGCGGCGCCGGTGCCCGGCGACCGCCGAGACGATCTCGTCGGGCGTGCCGGCCAGCACGAACGGGGTGGCCAGCACCTCCGCGGGGGTGAGGCCGGTCTCGGCGGCCGTCCCTGCGGCGGCCGCCTCGGCGTCGTCGGTGACGGCGACGTGCTGGACCAGCGCCTCCAGGACCGGCGGTGTGTCCCGGCCGGCCGCTCCGGCCGCCACGTGCGCGAGCTGCGCCTCGATCTGGTCGGCCCGCCACCGGACGGTGTGCTGGTGGCCGTCGGGCAGCGTCCGGCCCAGGCCGGCCAGGCCGACCACGTCGGCGTGCCTCCCCGCCCAGCGCAGCAGCGTCGAGTTGGCGGTGCCCACCGTCAGCGGGATCCGGTCCTGCACCGGGCGGGGCCGGTCGAGTCGTGCCGAGTACGTCGTCAGGTCCCCGGTGTCCACCGTGACCTCGTCGCCGGCCAGCAGCGCCCGTACCGCCTCGGTCACCGCGACGCAGCGGCGGACCCGGCCGGCGACGTCCGGGCGCTCGCGCCCGACGGCCCGCCACTCGGCCGGCGTGTGGCCCGCGCCGACGCCGAACCGGGCCCGCCCGCCGGAGACCACGTCCAGCGTGGCGACGTCGGCGGCGAGCAGGATCGGTTCGCGGACGCCGGCGTTGGAGACGTACGAGCCGAGGCCCAGCGTGCCGGTCACCGCCGCCGCGGCGGCCAGCGCGACGAACGGCGAGGCGCAGGCGCCGGGGTGGTCGGCCGCGAACAGTGCGTCGAAACCGGCCGCCTCGACGGTACGGGCCAGCTCGGCCCAGCTCGCCGCGTCGGTGGGTTGGGCCTGTACGGAGAAGGTCGCCATCGCCTCAGCATCGGCGCACGCCGTGCCGCCGGCCACCCGGCACGCGCCGATTCTGCCGACGGCCGAACGGTAAGGAAGGGCCCCTTCTTAACGCATGAGGAGGTGAAAGGGCCCCTTCTTAACACGTCACACGTCACACGGCGTCGAGGCGGGCCAGGTCGGCGGGGGAGAGGCGCAGCGTGCCGGCGGCGACGTTCTGTTCCAGGTGCGCGGGGTCGCCGGTGCCGGGGATGGCCAGCACGTTCGGGCCCCGGGCCAGCGTCCAGGCCAGCCGGACCTGGGCCGCCGTCACGCCGTGCTCCCGGGCCACCGCCTGCACCTCCGGGTGCTCCTCGCCGGTGGCGCCGGCCTCCCGGCCGCTGGTGACGAGGGAGAAGAACGGCACGAACGCGGTGCCGTGCGCCGCGCAGTCGCGGATCAGCTCGTCGTGCGTACGGCGGTAGCCCAGGCCGTACGAGTTCTGCACGCACACCACCGGGGCGATGGCACGCGCCTCGGCGACCTGGTGCGGGCGTACGGCGGAGACGCCGAGGTGCCGGATCAGCCCGGCGTCGCGCAGCTCGGCCAGCGCGCCGAAGTGCTCGGACAGCGGCTCCGGGCCGTGTACCCGCAGGTTCACCACGTCCAGGTGGTCGCGGCCGAGCTGGCGCAGGTTCTCCTCCACCTGCCCGCGCAGCTGGTCCGGCCGGGCCGCCGGCAGCCACTGCCCGGACGGGTCCTTGCCCGGCCCGACCTTGGTCGCGATGACCAGATCCTCCGGGTACGGCCACAGCGCCCGGTTGATCAGCTCGTTGGCCGAGCGCAGCGGCGAGAAATAGAACGCGGCCGTATCGATGTGGTTGACGCCCAGCTCGACGGCGCGGCGCAGTACGGCGACGGCCCGGTCCCGGTCGCTCGGGCTGCCGTCGGCGTTCGCGGTCAGCCGCATCGCGCCCAGGCCCATCCGGTTGACGGTCAGGTCGCCGAGCTGCCAGGTGCCGGCCGCGCCGGCGTGCACGGTGTCGATGGTCATGTGTCTCCGTATCCTTCGTCTGCGGCCCCTCGGCGGGGCCGACGGGTACCACGGGGGTGGCGGGCAGCCGGTTCACTCGCCTTCGTCGCGGTCCTCGGGTTTCTCGTGCCAGCGGGCCCGCCAGGCCGCCTCGTGCGCCTCGTGGCTGGTGCGCTCCTCGAAGACCAGCTTGCGCAGCGCCTGCCGGCCCTCGGCGAAGACGATCACCTCGACGGCCACCATACCCACGGTGATCGCGGTCAGCGTGCCCAGCGCGGCCAGCCCCGGCACCCGCTCGGCGACCGGGATGGTCACGCCGAGCAGCAGCGCGGTCCCGACCCGGGTCCAGCTCACCGTGCGCAGGGTACGCAACTGGAACAGCATGTTGCCGCACAGGTAGCAGATGACGCCGCCGTACAGCAGCGGTACGCCCGGACCGTGCGCCGGCTCGCTCGGCGGCACGTTCGGGTCGGCGATCCCGTGCACGATCGTCTCGGCGCCGAGCGCGAACAGGATGATCCCGGCGATCATCGGCAGGAAGGAGTACGCGTACGCGTCCCGGGCCATCGCCACCCGGGGACCGTCCTGCGCGGCGTGCAACGCGATCCGGGCGGCCGGCCCGACCATGTCGTAGTGCGCCCACCAGAGCGCGGCGGTGAAGAAGATGCCGAGCACCGCCGCCGCCACGGCCGGCCAGGTGGGCGGCTGACCGAGCAGGTTGCTGCCCACACCGACGGAGATGACCGACTCGCCGAGCGCGATGATCAGGATGAGGTCGTACCGCTCGGTCCAGTGTTCGGCGGACGCGACTCCCCAGCCCCAGGTGCCGGCGAGGATGCCGGTGCCGTACTGGAGCAGGATGACGGCGGCCCACAGCACGTCCCGCAGCACCGCCGCCGAGAACAGGTCGTCGATCCTCGGCGGCAGCAGCGCGGCGACCAGCAGCAGCGCGGTGCTGCCGACCGCCTCGGGGGCGAACCGGATCAGTTGCCGGCGCTCGTTCGGGCTGTCCCGGACGGCGTGCCGGTAGAGCAGCAGGTGCACCAGCCGCAGGACGGTGTAGCTGAGCGCCGCGACCATCGGCCCGGCCTCGTTGCCGCGCGGGTCGCGGAACGCGTGCGGCAGCGACAGCGCGAACGTGAACAGCGCGGCCATGCCGACTGTCATGAGCACCGGGACGAAGCCCTCGCCGAGGCGTACCCGGGTGGCGACCACGCTGTGCACCACCCACGACCACCAGAGCACGGCGAGGACCAGCAGCGCGTGCAGCAGCGCCCCGCCGGTCACCTGGAGGGCGGTGGCCCGGGTGATGATGAAGAACGAGAAGACGAAGACCAGGTCGAAGAAGATCTCGAACCGGTCGACCCGGGCGCCCGGGGCCACCGGCACGGCCGGCCCCAGGCGTCCCCGCCAGCCGTACGAGCCCACCGGCCGAGTCTGTCAGCGCCGGTCCGGGCCGCGGGCCGATTCCGGTCAGCCCGGCCGGTGGCGCAACCCGTCCATCAGCAGGTCGAGCAGGCGCCCGGCCTGGGCACGCTGGTCCGGCTCGCCCGCCACCAGGGAGACCCCGCTGAGACTGGCGAGCACGTCGGCGGCGGCCACGTCGGCGCGTACGACGCCTGCTGCGGCGCCCGCCGCGAGCAGCTCTCCGAGCGCGGCGAGCAGCCGGTCGCGGCTCTGCGCGTACGGGTTGGCGCCGGAGGCGATGACCAGCCGCAGCGCGTCGGCCATGCCCCGCTTGGTGGCGAGGTAGTCGACGAACCGGTCCATCCAGGCGCGTAGCGCCGCGTCTGCGGGCTGGGCCGCGAGCAGCGCCGGGGCGGCGTCGCAGAGCTTCTCCAGCTCGTTGCGGTACGCCGCCTCGATCAGCGCCTCCCGGCTCGGGAAGTGGCGGTAGAGCGTGCCGATGCCGACGCCGGCGTCCTTGGCGACCCGGTCCAGCGTTACCTCCGGGCCGTCCTGGGAAAACGCCTGGACCGCGGCGTCCAGCAGCCGCTGCCGGTTGCGCAGCGCGTCCGCGCGCAGCTGTCGGTCGGGCACGGGCTCTCCTCCCTCGGCCGGGTCGCCGGCCCGGCACGATGGTAACCGGAGCCCCCTCCGATTATGCTGGCAGAGTAACGGAGGATCCTCCGCTTCTCATCGTAGCGGGCGGACATCGGTCCGCGTCGCCGTCGACAAGGATGGACCATGACCAGCCCGACACCAGTCACCACCCCGTTCTCCGCCGAGACAACGGCCCTGGAGGTGGTCCGCGACCTGGACCTGACCGACCGCCGGGCCGTCGTCACCGGCGGCGCCTCCGGGATCGGCGTGGAGACCGCCCGCGCGCTCGCCGCCGCCGGAGCCGACGTCACACTCGCCGTCCGCGACACCGATGCCGGACAGCGCGCCGCCGACGACATCATCGGCACCACCGGCAACGACCGGATCCTGGTCGCGCCGCTCGACCTCGCCGACCTCGCCTCGGTGGCCACGTTCGTCCGCACCTGGGACGGGCCACTGCACATGCTCGTGGACAACGCCGGGATCATGGCCTCGCCCGAGATGCGCACCGAGCAGGGCTGGGAGATGCAGTTCGCGACCAACCACCTCGGGCACTTCGCGCTCGCCACCGGGCTGCGCCCGGCGCTCGCCGCGGCCGACGGCGCGCGGATCGTCTCGGTCAGCTCGGCGGCGCACCTGCGCTCGCCGGTGGTGTTCTCCGACATCCACTTCCGGCAGCGGCCGTACGACCCGTGGCTGGCGTACGGGCAGTCCAAGACCGCGAACGTGCTGTTCGCGGTGGAGGCGACCCGCCGCTGGGCCGACGACGGCATCTACACCAACGCGCTGATGCCGGGCGCGATCCGGACCAACCTCCAGCGCTACATCACCGAGGAGGAACTGGCGCGGATGCGCAGCGGCAACGCGGCCGCCTTCAAGACCCCGGAGCAGGGCGCGGCGACCTCGGTGCTGGTCGCCACCTCGCCGCTGCTCGACGGCGTCGGCGGCCGGTACTTCGAGGACTGCCAGGAGGCCGGACCGAACCAGCCGGGAACGCGCACCGGCTGGGCCGCGTACGCCCGGGACCCGGAGGCCGCCGAGCAGCTCTGGACCGTCTCCGAGAAGCACGTGCGCGGCTGACACACGGAAACGACGAAGGGGGCGCGCGGCATGTCGCCGCGCGCCCCCTCGCCGTCTCGGATCTACAGACCCAGCTCGGCCTCGAAGTTGCCGCCCTCCAGCCGCTCCTTCACAGCGGTGAGGAAGCGGGCCGCGTCGGCACCGTCGATCAGCCGGTGGTCGTACGACAGAGCCAGGTAGACCATCGAGCGGATCGCCACGACCTCGCCCAGCTCCGCGTCGTTCACCACGACCGGGCGCTTCACCACGGCACCCGTGCCGAGCATCGCCGACTGCGGCGACGGCACGATCGGGGTGTCGAACAGGGCGCCCCGGCTGCCGGTGTTGGTGAGCGTGAACGTCGCCCCGGCCATCTCGTCCGGGGTGATCTTGTTGGCCCGGGTGCGCTCGGCCAGGTCGGCGATCCGCTTGGCCAGGCCACCCATGTTGAGGTCGCCGGCGTTGTGGATGACCGGCGTGAGCAGCCCGCGCTCGGTGTCCACAGCGATCCCCAGGTGCTCGGCGCCCGGGTAGGTGATCGTCCCGCCGTCCAGGTCCATGCTGGCCTGGATGATCGGGTACGTCTGGAGCGCCTCGATCGCGGCCACCGCGAAGAACGGCAGGAAGGACAGCTTCACGCCGTGCTTGGCCTGGAACGAGTCCTTGGCCCGCGCCCGCAGCCTGGCGACCTTGGTGACGTCGACCTCGACGACGGTGGTCAGCTGCGCGGTCTCGTGCAGCGACTGCTGGAGACGCTTGGCGATGATCGAACGGATCCGCGGCAGCTTCTCCGTGGTGCCCCGCTTGGCGCTCGGCTCCGGCTTGGCGGCCGGCTTGGCCGGGGCCGGTGCGGACGGGGCAGCGGCGGCGGCCGGCGCGGGCTTGGCGGCCTTCGCCTTCTCGGCCGCCTCCAGCACGTCCTGCTTGCGGATGCGGCCACCCACCCCGGTGCCCTTGATCGAGCCCAGGTCCACGCCGTGCTCGGCGGCGAGCTTGCGCACCAGCGGCGTCACGTACCCGGCGGCGTCCTCGCCGTACTCGGCCGGAACGCTCGGGCGCTGCGCGGCGGCCGGCGCGGCCGGCTGGGCCGCCTGCTCGGCCTTGGCCGGCTGCGCGGCCTGCTCCGCCTCGGCGGCCGGCTCGTTGTAGGACGCGCCCGGCGTGGGCTCCTCGACCTTGGGCTCGGGCTTGGGCTCGGCCTTCGCCTCGGGCTTGGCCTCGGCCTTCGGCTCCGGCTTGGGCTCGGGCTTCGGCTCCGCCTTCGCGGGCGCGGCCCCGGCCACCCCGACGATCGCCAGCACGGCGCCGACGTCGGCGGTCTCGTCCTCGGCGACCTTGATCTCCTGCACCGTGCCGGCGACCGGCGAGGGGATCTCGGTGTCGACCTTGTCGGTGGAGACCTCCAGCAGCGGCTCGTCCACCTCGACGGTCTCGCCGACCTGCTTGAGCCAGCGGGTGACGGTACCCTCGGTGACGCTCTCGCCCAGGGCCGGCATGGTCACAGGCGTACCCTCGCCCGACGGTGCGGCGGGCTCGGCCGGCGCCTCGACGGCCGGCTGCTCGGCCTCGGCGTCCGGCTCGGCGGCGGCCTCCTCGGCCTCCTCGGCCTGCTCCGGCTCGGGGCCGGTGCCCTCGGCGGCGGCCGTCGGCTCGGTGGCCGGCTCGGCCTTCTCGGTGGGAGCCGCGCCCGCGTCCTCGCCCTCGCCGGCGATGACCGCCAGCTCGCTGCCGACCTCGGCGGTCTCGTCCTCGCCGACCACGATCCGGCTCAGCACGCCCGCCGCGGGGGACGGGATCTCGGTGTCGACCTTGTCGGTCGACACCTCGAGCAGGGGCTCGTCGACCTCGACGGTGTCACCCTCCTGCTTGAGCCAGCGCGTGACGGTGCCCTCGGTGACGCTCTCGCCGAGCCGGGGCATGGTGACCGATACCGGCATGTTCTCCAGACTCCTTCATTCCCCTGGTGGGATCATCGCCCGTCGCCGGACGCCGCGGTTGTCGTGTCAGGCGTGCGCGTGCAGCGGCTTGCCGGCCAGGGCCAGGTGCGCCTCGCCCAGAGCCTCGTTCTGCGTCGGGTGGGCGTGCACGAGCTGCGCCACCTCGGCCGGGTACGCCTCCCAGTTGTAGATGAGCTGCGCCTCGCCGATCAGCTCGCCGACCCGGGCGCCGACCATGTGCACGCCGACCACCGGGCCGTCGTCCACCCGGACCAGCTTCACGTGGCCGGCGGTCTTGAGGATCTGGCTCTTGCCGTTGCCGCCCAGGTTGTAGTTGTAGGTCTTGATCTTGTCGGCGCCGTACTGCTCCTTGGCCTTCGCCTCGGTCAGGCCGACCGACGCCAGCTCCGGGTCGCAGTAGGTGACGCGCGGGATGCCGGCCTCGTCGATCACGGCCGGGTTCTTCCCGGCGATCTCCTCGGCGACGAAGATGCCCTGCTGGAAGCCGCGGTGCGCGAGCTGCAGGCCGGGCACGATGTCGCCGACCGCGTAGACGTTCGGCACGCTGGTGCGCAGCCGCTCGTCGGTCAGCACGTAGCCGCGGTCCATCTTGACGCCCTGCTCCTCGTAGCCGAGGCCGGCGGTGTTCGGGCCGCGGCCCACGGCGACCAGCAGCAGCTCGGCCTCGACCGTGTCGCCGCCCTGGATGGTCAGCTTCACGCCCTTGTCGGTCTTCTCGACCTTCTCGAACGGCTTGCCGACCTTGAAGTTGATCTTCCGCTTGCGGAACGCCCGCTCCAGCGCCTTCGACGACTCCTCGTCCTCGGCGGCGACCAGGCGGGGCAGCGCCTCGACGATGGTCACGTCCACGCCGAAGGACTTCCAGACGCTGGCGAACTCGACGCCGATCACGCCGCCGCCGAGCACGATCGCCGACGACGGGATCCGGTCCAGCGTCAGCGCGTGGTCGCTGGTGATGATCCGCTCGCCGTCGACCTCCAGGCCGGGCAGGCTCTTGGCGTACGAGCCGGAGGCCAGCACGACGTTGCGCCCGGTGTAGCGCTTGCCGTCGACCTCGACGACGTTCTTGCCGACCAGCTTGCCGGCGCCCGCCACGAAGGTGATCTTCTTGTTGCCGCCCACCAGACCCTGGAGGCCCTTGTACAGCCGGGAGATCACGCCGTCCTTGTACGAGTTGACGGCTTTCATGTCGATGCCGACCAGCTCGGCCTTCACACCGAACTGCTCGGACTCGCGGGTCTGGTCGGCGATCTCGGCGGCGTGCAGCAGCGCCTTGGTCGGGATGCACCCGTTGTGCAGGCAGGTCCCGCCCAGCTTGCTCTTCTCGACGAGCGCGACGGAGAGGTCCAGCTGGGCGGCACGCAGCGCCGCCGCGTAGCCGCCGCTACCACCTCCGAGGATGACGATGTCGAAGGTCGTGTCGTTCGGCTCGCTCACATCCAACTCCCAGGTCGCGTCACTGCATCGGGGGTTACGGCGGAGTAACAGGCACACCCCACCTCGGTCATCTTGTCACCACCACGGACCGAGCGCGTACCGAGGTGCCCAACGACACGTCGGTGACACGTACCCTTGGCACCGTCTTCGATGACGGCGCTGGGGGAGGAGTGGAATCGGTGGGGCTGTTCCGACGACGTAAGCGGGCGGTCCCGGCGAGCCGCGGCCGCGCCGCCGACCGCGCCGATCTGGACCATCTGGAGAACTTCGTCCGGACCCGCAAGGGCGTCGAGGCGTACATCGAGCCCCGCACGACGGTCACCGAGACCACGATCATGCTGATCGCCGACGACGGCGAGTGGACCCGGCGGCGCGTCGGCGGGCCGGACGAGGCGCGCCGCTGGGCGCACCGGACCGCCATCCCGATCTACGACGTGCGGCTGATGGGCTACCCGCAGCGCATGCGCGACTACAACGAGCGCCGCAAGCGCCGCCCCGAGCTGTACTGAGCCGTCTGAACCCAGGTGTTAAAAAGGGCCCCTTCTACAACGCCAGGCGTTAAGAAGGGGCCCTTCCTTACCCGTCAGCCGTTGGTGGCGACGTCCTCGACCAGGTGCACGAGCGTGCGCACCGGCACGCCGGTGCCGCCCTTGGTCCAGTAGCCGGTCGCCTCGCCCGAGTGGTAGCCCGGACCGGCGATGTCGATGTGCGCCCACGCCACGTCGTCGGTCACGAACTCGCGCAGGAACACGCCGCCCTGGAGCATGTGCCCGGCCCGGTCCATCCCGGCGTTGACCTGCGAGATGTCCGCGACGTCCGACTCCATGCCCTTGCGCACGTCGTCCGGCAGCGGCATCGGCCAGGCCGGCTCGCCGGTCGCGTCACCGGCCACCCGCACCCGCTCGCACAGCTCCGGGGTGCCCATCACACCGGCGATCCGCTTGCCCAGCGCGATCACCTGCCCGCCGGTCAGCGTCGAGGTCTCGAACAGGTAGTCCGCGCCGTCCGCGCAGGCCCGCGCCATCGCGTCGGCCAGCACCATCCGGCCCTCGGCGTCGGTGTTGAGCACCTCCACCTTCTTGCCGTTGAACATGCTGATCACGTCGCCCGGCCGGTAGCTGGTGCCCGACGGCATGTTCTCCGCCATCGGCAGGTAGCCGGTGACGGTCACCGACGGCTTGAGCGCCGCGACCGCCAGCATGGCCGCGCCGACCGCCGCCGCGCCGGCCATGTCCGACTTCATCTCCCACATGCCCTGCGCCGGCTTGATCGAGATGCCGCCGGTGTCGAACGTGATGCCCTTGCCGACCAGCGCGACCCGCTTGCCGTTGCCGCCGCCCGCGGGCGTGTAGGTGAGCTTCACCAGCCGCGGCGGGGCCTCCGAGCCCTGACCGACGGCGAGGATGCCGCCGTAGCCGCCGGCCTTCAGCGCCTCGTCGTCCAGCACCTCGACCTCCAGCCCCGCCTCGCGGGCGGCGGCGGAGACGACGTCGGCGAACGCCGGGGGACGCAGCTCGTTCGGGGCGGTGTTGACCCAGTCCCGGCTGGTCCGCACCGCACCGGCCACCGCCTGCGCCCGCGCGATCTCGGCCTGGGCGGTCGCGTCGGCCGCGTCCGGCACCGCCACCAGCACCTCGGCCACCGGCTCGCGCCGGGCCGGCTGCGGCTTGGTCTTGTAGCCGGCGAACCGGTAGCCGCCCAGCAGCGCGCCCTCGGCGACCGCGCGCAGCGCGGCCGGGGCGTCGGCGTCGTCGGGCAGCGGCAGGGCCAGGGCGACGCGCGGGGCACCGGCCAGCGCCCGCACCGCGGCACCGGCGGCCCGGCGCAGCGACTCCGGGGCCGGAGCGGCGCCCGAGGGCTCCGGGCCGAGGCCGACGGCCACGACCAGCGGCGCGGTCACGGTACCCAGCGTGGCCAGCTTGATCACCTCGCCCGGGCCACCTGTCGCGCCGAGCAGGGCCAGCGTCTCGGTCAGCTTTCCGTCGAACGCGGCGGCGATGCTCTCCCCGCCGCTGGCCACCAGCAGGGCGTGGGCGGGTGCGCCGCTGCCCGGCTCGGTGGTCTGGCTGTGCACGCCGATCACGATCGCGTCGACGGCGAGTTCGGCGGGGTCGGTGTCGACCAGGCTGAGGGTGGTGCGGGGCGATGTCACGAAAGCTACTCCGGGCGGGCCGGGCCGGCCGCGTCGTCGCGTACCGGCGATGAAGGTCTCTCCGGCGGCAACCTACCCGCCGGGAGGCGTGGCTGTCCCGCCGATGCGTGCCGGCGGGATCCCGCCGATGCTAACCACAGCGGTCCGGGCCGGTAAGTTGCCACCCATGACCGAGGTGACCTCCGACGCCGCCGAGACCCGGCTGCGCCGATCCCCGCTGCACGAGCGGCACACCGCGCTCGGCGCGAAGTTCGCCCCCTTCGGGGGCTGGCAGATGCCGCTGGAGTACGCCGGTGGCGGCGTGCTCAAGGAGCACACGGCCGTCCGCGAGGGCGTCGGCGTGTTCGACGTCTCGCACCTGGGCAAGATCCGGGTCACCGGGCCGGGCGCGGCGGACTTCGTCAACGCCTGCCTCACCAACGACCTCGGCCGGATCGCCCCCGGCCAGGCGCAGTACACGCTGTGCTGCGACGACGCCACCGGCGGCGTGGTGGACGACATCATCGCCTACCTGCACGCCGACGACCACGTCTTCCTGGTGCCCAACGCGGCCAACACCGCCGAGGTGGCCCGCCGCCTGCGCGCCGCCGCGCCCGAGGGCGTCACAGTCACCGACGAGCACGAGGCGTACGCGGTGCTCGCCGTGCAGGGACCGCGCTCGGCGGAGCTGCTGGGCGCGCTCGGCCTGCCCACCGGGCACGACTACATGAGCTTCTCCACCGCCACCCTGGACGGGGTGGAGCTGACCGTGTGCCGCACCGGCTACACCGGCGAACTGGGCTACGAGCTGGTCGTTGCGTCCGAGCACGCGGTCGCCGTCTGGGACGCGATCCTCGCCGCGGCCGGCGACGTGCGCGCCTGCGGCCTGGCCGCCCGGGACACGCTGCGCACCGAGATGGGCTACCCGCTGCACGGGCAGGACCTGTCCCCGGAGATCACCCCGGTGCAGGGCCGCTCCGGCTGGGCGGTGGGCTGGGACAAGGCGGCGTTCTGGGGCCGCGACGCGCTGCGCGCCGAGAAGGCCGCCGGCCCGCCCCGTACGCTGCGTGGCCTCACCGCCGTCGACCGGGCCATCCCGCGCCCCGGCATGGCCGTCTACGCGGGCGGCAGGCAGGTCGGCGCCGTCACCAGCGGCACCTTCAGCCCGACGCTCAAGCACGGCATCGCCCTGGCGCTCGTCGACACCGACCCGAAGCTGCCCGACGGGGACGAGCTGGAGGTGGACATCCGGGGCCGCCGCGCCCGGATGCGCCTGACCCGGCCGCCGTTCGTCGAGCCCTCGGTGCGCTGAACCGCGCGGGTCAGTCCTCGCCGCGCTCCCCGGCGTCGAGGACTGCCTGCGTCCAGCCGCCCTCCAGCACGCCGGTGCCGTCCAGCACGGCCCAGTCGACCACGTCCGACGCCTCCACCACCACCGGCGAGCCGATCCGCACGCTCGGGTCGGTGTTGGCGTCGCTGGCGCTGGCGCCGACGATCCGTTCCGGGGTGTCCCACGAGGTCACCCCGGCCCAGACGTACTCGGGGCCGTCGTCGCCGGGCAGGCCGTACTTGACCACGAGCTGGCTCTCCTCGGGCAGCCGCCCGGCCAGGAAGCGGGCCCGGATGTCGCCCAGCGCGGCGCGGGCGGTCTCCACCGCGCGGCTCATCGCGTCGCCGGTGCGGGTGTAGCGCACGTCCGGCTGGATGCCGTTGAACAGCGTCGCGCAGGCGGCGGCGAAGTAGCGGCCGGGCGGACCCGGATGCCCGGGCGGCGGGTTGAGGCTCAGGAACGAGTCGGCGTCCGGGTCGGTGGCCGGGTCCAGCTCCAGCCGCAGCAGCACCGGCGCTGTCGCGCCGTGCTGCTCCGGATTGCCGTACGCCACGGCGATGTCGTGCCCGGTCACCGTGGCCAGCACCGGAAGCTGTACGAACGCCGGCACCTCCTCGCCGGCCAGCCCGTCGGTCCAGTCCCGCAGCAGCCGCCGCGCCGCACCTGTCATCACCGCGCCCCACGCCCGGGTCAGGTGGTCCGGTACGCCCTGCGCCTGCAACTCCAGCAACCCGAACCGGCGCAGCCCCTTGGTGGTGAACCACAGCCCGTCGGAGTCGGAGGAGTAGGGCACCAGCACCCAGTCGACGAGCCGGATCCGGCCCTGCTCGTCCGGCAGCGAGCGCAGCGCCGCCGCCGGGTCGAGGAACTGGAGCCCGAAGACGTCCACCACGTCCCCGCCGACCGTCTCGGCGACCGCCGCGGCCACCGCGCGGGCGGCCCACTCGTGCGCCGGCGGCCAGCCCGGCCGGTACTCGGCCTGCACCACCACCAGGTGGGTGGCGGCGGCCAGCCGGGCCAGCTGCTCCTCGGTGGCGCCGAACGCGGTGAGCAGGTCCGGTGGCAGTTCGGGGAACTCGTCGACGGTGCGGGTGTCCACCGTCATCAGCGGGCTGTCGAGCATCTGCCGGGCCAGCCCGTGTACCGGTTCGGCGAGCCGGCCCGCCAGCCCCTCCACGGCTGTCTTCGGGCTCACCTTCGGCAGCCCGGTGATCGGCACCAGATAGGTCGCGTCGAGCGACTCGGGCACCGGTACCGGCAGGAAGTCGTCCGTGATGAGCATGCCGTCCCCCTCGACCGCGCCGGTGCACCCGCCCCGAACGCTACCCGCCCGGACCGGTGACGCTCAGCCGGTCAGCACCAGTCCCAGGTAGGACAGCGTGGTGACGATCTCCACGAGCGCCCCGAGCACGTCGCCGGTGATGCCGCCGAAGCGGCGTACCAGGTGCCGGAGGAGCCCGGCGGCGACGGCGAGCGCGCCGAGTACGGCGAGCGGCCCCTGCCACGGACGGCCCGGCACCGCGGGCACCGCCGCCAGCGCGACGGCGACCGCGCCGAGCGCCAGTGGGGCCCACCCGACCGTGCCGGCGACGAGCGCGCCCAGGCCCTCCGGCCGGGCCGCCGGCACGCCGCGCCGGCAGGCCAGGCCGACGGCGAGCCGACCGGCCGCGGTGGCCGCGACCACCGCGGCGAGCGCGGCGAGCGCGTCCCGGCCGGCCAGCTCCGCGAGCACCGCGCTCTGGAGCAGGAGTACGACCACGAGCGCGACCACCCCGAACGGGCCGACGTCCGGCTGCTTCATGATCTCCAGCGCGGCCGGACCGCGCCGGTACGAGCCGAGCGCGTCGACGGTGTCGGCCAGCCCGTCCAGGTGCAGGCCCCGGGTGAGCAGCGCGCCCAGCCCCACTGTGACCACCGCGGCGACGAGCGGTGGCGCGAGCACGCCGGTGAGCAGGAGCACCCCGCCGAGTACGGCGCCGAGCAGCGCGCCGACCAGCGGGGCGAGCGCCATCGCGGTGCCGGCGGCGGCCCGGTCGACGCGTCCGGCGCGTACCGGGAGGGTGGTGAACGTGGTGAGCGCGAGCCGGATGCCGTCGGCGAGCCGCGCCTCAGTCGGCACGCCGGCCGGGGGAGACCGGCTCGTCGGCCCCGATCGTGGTCGGTCCCGGCCCGGCCGGCTCCGGCTCGGCGAAGTCCGGTTCGTCGTCGCTCCGGCCGTCGTCGCCGGTGCCGGTGCCGGTGCCGTCGTCGGTGTCGCTGTCGCTGTCGTCGGGGCCGCCCAGCGACGGGTGCACCGGCAGCGTGGCGGCGAGCGTCAGCGCGGAGCGCAGCAGCGGCAGCGCGGCCAGCGCGGTCGCCCCCTCGCCCAGGTCGAGCCGCAGGTCCACCAGCGGGGTCAGGCCGAGCACGTCGGCGGCGAGCCGTACGCCCGGACGGCCGCCGTGGTCGGGCAGCAGGCACCAGTGCCGGGCCTGGCCGGCCAGGTCGCGGCTGACCATGGCGGCGGCGGTGCCGACCGGCCCGTCCAGCAGCACCGGCACCTTGCGGGCGGTGGCGCCCAGCAGCACGCCGGTGGCCAGCGCGATGTCGCCACCGCCCAGCTCGGCCAGGACGTCCTTGGCCTCCCGGGCGGAGCGCCGGGTGCGGTGCAGCGCGTCCCGCACCGCCGCGCAGCGGACCATCCACGCGGTGTCGTCGATCTCGCCCTGCTCGGTGACCACCCGGCCGAGCACCGTCGGCGGCTCCGCGCCCGCGGTCGCCGCGAGCACCGCCGCGGCGGCGGCCTCGGCCCCCGCACCGCACGCGGCGAGCACCAGCAGCTGCACCCCCGCGTCGGCGGCCTGCTCGGCGAGCCGCCAGCCGTAGCGCAGCGCCGCCTCGACGTCGTCGGCGGACAGGGCCGGGCCGTCCTCCATCGGCGCGGAGACGGGCGCCTCGACGATCTGCAGGCCGGCCCGGTTCTCGGCGGCGAGCCGGGCCAGTGCGCCCCGGCCGGCACGGGCCTGCCGGGCGCGGCGCGCCGACTCACCGGGCGTCGCGCCGGCCGACGCGCCGCCCTCGTGGTCGCCCTGGATCAGCAGGACGCGCACCGACTCCCACGGACGCGGCGTCGAGGTGCCCTGGGTGGCGGCGGCGAAGCCGACCACCTGTTCCAGCGCGCCCAGACCGGCGCCGGCGATGTCGAGGGTGGCGAGCCGGTCGACCGCCTGCGGCCCGGTGTAGTCGTCGGGCATCGGCAGTTCCATGCCCGGCTGGATGACCAGACCGGTGGCGATCATCGGCAGCGCCATGGTGGGTGCGGCCCAGTCGCCCGTACTCGACGAGTCGTGGGCGGCCGGGGCGGGCACCGGGGTGGCGGCCGGGGTGAGCACCTCGGGCAGCGTCACGTCCCCGGCGCCGAGGTCGGCCGGTACGGCCTGAGCCGGCGCGGTCTGGTTCGGTGCGGCCCGGTTCGGTGCGGGCCGGGGTGCCGTGGTCCAGGGTGCCGCGGAGAAGGGGGCTGCGGTCTGGGGTGCCGCGGGCTGGGCCACCGCGTGGTGGGGCGCCGCGGCGCGGCCGGGCTCGGCCTCGGGCGACGTGGGCGTGGGCGGCACGGCGTGCGCGGGGGCCGAAGTGGCCCGCTTCAGCCAGGCGGTCTGACCGGCCACCACGAGCGCGACCGCGTCGCAGGCGTCGGCGACCGCGCGATTGGTCGCGCCCAGCGCGTCGGTGAACGCCCGGCCCAGTGGCGTGGTGGGCACCAGGGACAGGCCCACCTCCGGGCTCACCAGCACCAGCCGGGCCGTGCTGGAGCGCACCGCCGCGGCCAGCTCGGCGATCGTCGCGGTGTCGTCGGCCGGCTGGTGGGCCGGGTCGAGCAGCACCGTCACCCAGCCGCCCAGGTCGTCCACGAGCAGCGTCTCGTTCGGTCCGGCGGCGGCGATCACCTCGACCAACCGGCCCGGATCCGCAGCGGTCTCCTCGGTGCTCCAGCTTCCCGGGCGGCGGGCGCGGTGCGCCGCGAGGCGGGTCGCCCACTCGGTGTCCTCCGGATCCCCGGCCGGGGCGGTGGCCACGTACCGGACCGTGGGCGCGTCGGCGACCAGTGACTCGGCGAACTCGGACTTGCCGGAGCGGATACCGCCGAGCACCAGGAGGGTGTGCCACCCGTCAACGGACATGCCCGTACCTTAGTTCGCCCGCCCGCGTTCCGGGCAGCTCGCCCCTCCCCACCCCCTCCCCGCCCCCTCGCAGCGCTGATCTTGCACTTGTGGCCCCCGGTATGCCGGGAATGACCGACCTGTCGGGGCGGAAACCGCAAGATCGCGGGTGCGGCCCGGCGGTGGGGGTGGGCATGATCCATGTGGTGGCGGGCCGTCGTCGGCGGGGCCGACTAGGCTTGCGGAGGTTTGGCGTCCCGCGGGACGACGGCGGCGAGGGGAGACGCGGCATGGCGTGGAGCTGGCGGTACGAGGGCACGAACGGCGACGCGGCCGACGGGCCGGCCGAGTCGTTCACGAGCCAGGCGGACGCCGAGTCGTGGATCGGCCAGAGCTGGCGGGAGCTCGCGGCATCCGGCGTCACCACGGTCGTGCTGGTCGAGGACGACCGGGAGGACTACCGGATGAGCCTGCAACCTCCGGCCGAATGACCGGCTACGACCGCCCGGGCGAGCCGCTGGTCCTCGGCGTGCCCCGGGCGGCGTTCCGGCCGAGCCCGATCTTCCTGGTCCTGGTGGCGCTGTTCGTCGCCTCCGGGGTGATGACCTGGAACCGGTACGGCAACGTCGGCTTCGACGTGTTCCTCTTCGTCGTCTCGGGCTGGCTGGTCTCGCTGTGCCTGCACGAGTACGCGCACGCGGTGGTCGCGTACCGGGCCGGTGACCGGGACATCGCACACCGGGGCTACCTCACGCTCAACCCGCTGAAGTACACCAGCCCGCTGCTGTCGATCGTGTTGCCGGTGGTCGTGGTGCTGCTCGGCGGTATCGGCCTGCCCGGTGGCGCGGTCTGGGTGGACCGGCACGCCATCCCCGGCCGGCTGCGGCACACGCTGGTCAGCCTGGCCGGGCCGGCCACCAACGTGCTGTTCACGCTGGTGCTGGTGGCGGCGGTGGCGTGGGGGCCGGAACTGGGCGGGCCGCTGGAGTTCTGGGCCGGCGTCGGGCTGCTCGCGTTCCTCCAGCTCACCGCCAGCGTGCTCAACCTGCTGCCGGTACCGGGCCTGGACGGCGGCAACATGCTCCAGCCCTGGCTCAGCCCCGCCTACCGGCGGATGTACGACCTGTTCGCCCCGTACGGCTTCATTCTGCTCTTCGCGCTGCTGTGGAGCCCGCAGATCAACCGGGCGTTCTTCGGCGCGGTCTTCGCCGTCGGCGACGCGCTCGGCCTGCCGCGCGAGCTGTACCAGATCGGCTACGCCCTGATCCGCTTCTGGGAGTAGCCGGCCCGGTCGTTCCCGGGCCGGTCCGAGCCGGCCCGGGAACGACGCGACGTCACGGGCGCTGAGCCGGGCTCTCGGTCTTCGCCGGATCCCGCTCGGTGACCGGCTCGACGATCTCGTCGATCGCCTTGAGCAGGTCGGCGTCGAGCTTCACACCCGCAGCCTTCACGTTGTCGTGCACCTGCTCCGGCCGGGACGCGCCGACGATCGCCGAGGAGACGTTCGGGTTCTGGAGCACCCAGGCGACGGCGAGCTGCGGCATGGTCAGCCCGGCCTGCTCGGCCAGCGGCTTGAGCCGCTGCACCCGGGTGAGCACGTCGTCGGTCATGAAGCGGGCGATGAACCCGGCGCCGGACTTCTCGTCGGTGGCGCGGGAGCCCGCGGGCGGCGGCCGGCCCGGCAGGTACTTGCCGGACAGCACACCCTGGGCCATCGGCGACCAGACGATCTGGCCGATGCCCAGCTCCTCGCTGGTGGGGACCACCTCGGTCTCGATGACCCGCCACAGCATCGAGTACTGCGGCTGGTTCGAGATCAGCGGGATGCGCAGCTCACGGGCCAGCGCGTGCGCCTCGCGCAGCTGGGACGCCTTCCACTCGGAGACGCCGATGTAGTGTGCCTTGCCGGAGCGTACGACGTCGGCGAAGGCCTCCATCGTCTCCTCCAGCGGGGTGCTGTAGTCGTAGCGGTGGGCCTGGTAGAGGTCCACGTGGTCGGTCTGGAGGCGGCGCAGCGAGCCGTCGATCGACTCCATGATGTGCTTGCGGGACAGACCCCGGTCGTTGCGGCCGGGACCGGTCGGCCAGTAGACCTTCGTGAAGATCTCCAGCCCTTCGCGACGCTCGCCCTTGAGCGCGCGGCCGAGCACCGACTCGGCGCGGGTGCCCGCGTACACGTCCGCGGTGTCGAAGGTGGTGATACCGCTGTCGATCGCGGCGCGGACGCACGCGACCGCCGCGTCCTCCTCGACCTGCGAGCCGTGGGTGATCCAGTTGCCGTACGAGATCTCGCTGACCATCAGGCCGGAGCGGCCCAGGTGACGGAATTCCATGCTCCCGACCCTAGACCCGCCCGGTCCCGGACGTCGTCCGGCGCTCCCCGCCTGCGGCGTGACCCGCGGGTCAGAGCACCGGGCTGGCGTCGGCGAGCAGCCGGTCGATCTCCGCGACCACCGCCGCGCGGCCCGGGTGCACCGGGTCGATGAGCGGCTCGCCGCGCCGGTCCAGCGCGCCCCACCGGCCCGACTCGGTGGCGACCAGGAACGCCACCGGATGCACCACCACCGTCGGGTACGCCGGTGTCACCACCACCCGGCCGGCCCGGTCCACCACGCCCCGGCGGCCGGCCAGCTCGACCACCGCCAGTCCGTCGGCGGTGAACCCGTCGACCTCCCGGCCGTCCGCGAGCGGCGTGCCGAGACTGTGGTAGCGGGTCGGCACCACCACCTCGCCGGTGAGGTCCACAGCGCCCCAGCCGCCGTTCTGCCGTACCGCCGCCAGGCCGTTGCGGAACGGCCGCGCCTCCTCGTACCCGGGCGGGATCTTCACGATGTTCATCCGGTCGACTGCCATCCACCGGCTCCTGCCGTCCATCGACACCCAGGACAGCCCTTCCGAGAAGGGCACCACCGCCCGGTAGCCGTTGTTCGCCTCGATCAGCGCCGCGCCGGACGTGTCGACGAGCGCCCACCGGGACGCCTCCGGCCGCCGTACCCAGGCCATTCCCTCGTGGAACGGCTGCGCCTCGGCGTACCGGTGCGCGATGACCATCTCCCCGCCGGCATCCGCGTACCCCCAGAGCTGTTGCTCCTCGTCGAACGTCGCCACCGGCGGACGCGGCGTGCCGAGCACCTCCTCGGGCCGGCGCGGCGCGGGCCCGAAGCCGTCGGCGGCGGCCCGCTGCGCGACCGCGTCCAGCGCGACCTCGACCCGGGCGTTGAGCTGCGCGTCCCCGCCGTGACGCAGGTCCAGCGCCCGCTCGAAGTGCAGGCACGCCTCGGTCAGCCGGCCCTGGTCGAAGCAGCACCGTCCGGCGTGCTCGTGCAGCAGCGCACGCAGCCGGTCCGGCAGCTCCGGCGAGTTCGCCTCGGCGAAGAGCCGGTCGGCCTCCGCGTGGTCACCCCGCCACCGCAGCGCCTCGGCGAGGCGCGCGCGGGCCAGCGCGGTCCGCCGGAACTCGCCGGTGGCCTCCGCGTACGTGACGGCGAGCCGCGCGTCCCCGAGCGCGTCGTCCAGGTCACCGAGGATCCGGGACGCCACCGCGCGCAGGCTGAGCAGCCGGGACCGGCTGCGGTTGTCGAGCGTGGTGTCGAGTTTGCCGGTGAGCCCGTCCCGGATGGCCCGCAACTGGGCCGGGTCGGGGGCCTGCTCGCGCAGCGTCCGCGGATCCAGCTCCCAGCCGACCGCGGCGAGGGCCTGCTCCGGGTCGACAGGAGGCGGCGGCTCGGCGTCCGCCGCAGGTTCGGCGCCGTCGTCGGTCCCGGCTTCTTCGGGGGTACGCCGATCCTGCGCGTCGTCGGCGTCGGCGTGCTCGGTGCTGCCGGCGTGCTCGGTGCCGGTCGGGGCCGGTCCGGCGTCTTCGGTCTGCGCCTGTCGCGCCGGCGCGGCACCGGTGCCGTCCACGTCGGCGACCGTGTCGACCGGTTCCGGGGTGGACGATGTGGGCGCGGAGTGGTCGGCACCGGCGATGCCGTCGACCGCCGCTGGTTCCTCGGCCGTGTCCTCGGCAATGGCCTCGCGTGCCGTCTCGTCGGCAGTGGTCTCTGGTGCCGCGCCGTCCTGCCGGGCCTCGGCGGTGCCGGAGGCTGCGACATCGTTCGGGGTGCGTTCCGGACCGGGGACGGGCCGCTCGGGTGTGGTCGCTGCGGCTGCCTGCGGCGACGGGCCGGCGGCCGGTCCGTCGGGTGCGGGGACGCTGGTGTCCGCCGTCGTCGGCTCGACCGCCGACGGTGTGATCGGCGCGTGCACGGGTGCGGCCGGCGAGCCGGTGGTCGTTGCGGCATCGGCCGATGCGCCGGCGGCTGGCGCGTCCACGGCGGAGGCGGTGACGATCGGTGCCGGTGCCGGTGCCGGTGCCGGTGCCGGTGCCGGTGCGGGTGCGGGTGCCGGCGGTGCGGCGAGGGTGTCCGCGGGTTCGCTGGTGCTGGTGCTGGTGCTGGTGCTGGTGCTGGTGCTGGTGGGTGCGGGTGCGTTCGCGTCGGCAGTGGGCGCCGGTGCCGGACCGCCGCTCGAACCGGGCACGGCGAGCACTGCAGCGCCTGGCGGTACCGCGGCATCGAGTTCCGCAGTCCTCCTCGCGTCCGCTGCGTTCGTCTCCGCCGCGTCCGCTGCGGCTTCCGGCCCCTTCGCCGGGAGCACGTCGTCGACTGTCGGGTGCGCGCTTGGCAGTGGTACCCCGAGGGCAGTCGCCGACATCTCGACGGACGGCACCTCACGGCGATCGCCACCCGAGGTCGCGTGGCCGGGCAGAGATCTTGGTACGAAAGGGCCCTCAGAGGGGCCGAAATCGTCCAAGATCTCCGGCGGTTTCGGGGTTTCCGCGGGCTGGTTCGGGCGGAACCACGCCTCGGCGCCGGGGGACGGTTGAGGTGTCCTCTCCGCCGGTCGGCCGTTCTCCGACGGCTTGTCGCCCCGGTCGGAGGACGTGTCGGCTCCGAGGCGGTCCGTGCCCTGTGCGGGCCCTGTGTCCGCGTCGGCTTGCGGACGGGTGATGTCCGCCCCGGACACGGCTTGGACGTCCACTTCGGCATCGGGCCGGCCGGTGGTCGGCGTGGCGTGGGTGGCGGTCCGGGACGTCGTCTCGGCGTGCGCGTCGACCGCCGGACGGTCGGCGTCGGTGCTCGGCGTGATCGGGGCGCCGGGAGTGGTCCGGGGAGGCGGGTCGGCTACGGGGCGATCGGCGTCCGCGTCCGGGACCGCAGGGGCGCTCGTGTCGGGCGTCGCTCCGGAGTACGCGCCGGATCCGGGACCGTCCGTGCCCGTGCCCGTGCCCGTATTCGTGCCCGTGCCCGTGCCCGGCGCGGGTCGGATGCCCACTCCGGGGGTCGCTCCGGACTCGGCTTCCAGACGGTTGGCGTCCGTGTGCGGAACGGGACGGCTGCCCGTGCCGGTCGTGGGCGGAGCCGTCTGTGCCTCCGGGCCGGCAGGGCCCGTCGCCGGGACGACCGGTGGTGGCGCTGTCGGCCGGGTCGGGGCAGGGCCCGGATAGGTGGGCGGCGCGGGACGAGCCGGCGCGGCCCCGGTCGGCTGGACGGGACCGGCCGGCGGAAGCTCCTGACGTTCCTCGGTCCGACCCGGCGCCGGCATCCGGTGCTGCTCGTCCGTACCAGCCGGTGGCACGGGCCGCAGCGGGGCCCGGCCGGTCGACGGCGAGCCGTCACCGGAGTGCGTGGGCGTGCGCGGTGTCGACAGCGGATCCGGCACCGCCTGGCCAGGGCGGGGACGGTCGTCGGGGCGCGGCTGCCCGGCCGGGACCGTGCTCCGGCCCTCGGCGCCTCGGACCGGCTGAGTATCGGGCCATCGCCCAGGCCGCGTCGTCCCCGGTGCGTCCGGAGGCGTCCGGCGCTCGTCCGGCAGCGCCGTCCGGGAATCGTCGGAACGCGCGGCGATCTCGTCCGGCCGGCGATGGTCCTGCTCCGGCTGCCCTCGACCGGCTTCCGGGCGCGACGGGGCGGCGTCGGGGCGGGACGGGGCGATGGGCGGCCGGGTGGCGTGAGGACGCGGACCGGTGCCGTCGGGCTGCGCGCCCGGACCGGCGGGCCGCGCGTCGCGTGGATCCGGGCGGACGGGACCGTCCTGCTCGGGACGGCGCGCGTCGGGGCGTGGACCGTCGGCGGGCGGCATCGGGTGCCGGGGCGGTACCGGCCGGTCCACGGGTGGGCGGTGCCGGTCGTCCGGCCGGTACGCGTCGGGCTCCGGCCGGGGGCGGGGCTCGATGATGGGCCATTCGCCCTGGTGCGGGCGGGGGCGATCGGCCGGCGGGCGCTGCCAACGCTGGTCGGTGCCCGGCCGCACGGGGGCGGAGGCCTGCGGGTCAGCCGGACGGTGTCCCTGCGCGCCGTACCGGTCGGGCTCGCTCTGCTGCGCGGGCCGCCCGTTCTCGGGTGCCCGGCGCTGGGTCTCCGGGTACGCGGCGGCCTCGCGGCCCGGCGCACGATCGTCCCATCGGCCACCGGCCGGGTCGCGCCGGTCCGCCGGGGGACGTGGGCCGGGCTCGCGCCAGCCGTCACGCCCGGGCTCACGTCGGCCGTCGTGGCCCGAACCGCCCCAGCCGGGTTCACGCCGGCCGTCGTGGCCCGGCTCGCTCCAGCCTGGTTCGCGCCGGCCGTCGCGGCCGGGCTCACGCCGGCCCGGCTCGCCCCGGCCGGCAGTGCTCCGCTCCGACGGCGGCACGGCCTGGTCACGCCCGTCAACGCCGGGACCGCGCCGACCACGGGCAAGATCGACCTGTGGCGGCTCCACGAAGGGGCCGCGACGACCATCGGGCAGGGGTTCGCGGCGTCCGCCGGGGGAGTGGTCCTGGCGAGCGTCGGGTGGCGTGCCCCATCGTTCACCGGAAGCCGCCGGACGGCCGTCGGTCGGGGCGTGCCTGCGCGGAGCGGGGTGCGGGGTCTCGTTCGGCTCCGGCATCCAGCCCGGTTGGACGGCCTGGCGCGGTGGGCCGTCGGGGCGTACCCAGCGTTGGTCGAGCCGCTCCGGGTGCGGACCGGGGCGGTGGGGCCGGCGGCCGTCCGCGTCAGGGCCGTCGGGATGCCCGCGCCGCTCGTCCGGCCCCTCGGGGCGCTGTCCGCCGGAACCGGCGGAACCGATCGGGTACGCCCCGCGCGAGGCGGCCGGCCCGTCCAGGTACGTGCCGCGTGGTCCTGCCGACCCGGCTGAGTGCCCGCCGCGCGGTCCTGCCGGTCCGCCCTGATGCACGCCACGTGGCGCTGGCGTGTCCGAGTGCCCGCCGTGTGGCCCTGGCGGTCCGTCCGGACGCCCGCCGCGTGGGTCTGCCGTTCCGTCCGGATGCGCGCCGCGTGGCCCGGCGGGGCTGCTCGGGTGCACCCCGGGCGGGACCGCGGGACTGATCGGGTACGCATCGCGCGGGGCCGCCGGGCTGACCGGGTATGTGCCGTGCGGACCGGCCGGGCTGGTCGGGTATGTGCCGTGCGGACCGGCCGGGCTGACGGGCTCACCGCCGCGCGGGCCGGCCGGACTGACCGGATGACCGCCGGCCGGGCTGACCGGGTAGGCGTCGCGTGGACCGGCCGGACCAGCCGGGCGTCCGCCCCCGTGCCCCGGGGGCCGGGCACCGGCGGGGCTCACCGGGTACGTGTCCTCGTCGGGCGCGGGGCTGACCGGGCGTACCTCGGCGCGGCCGACAACGGGGCGCGGACGCGGCGTCAGGTTCTCGATGCCGATGTCACCCGGGTAACGCTGCCCGGGGAACTGCGGCTGCCACTCGTGGGTGGGCTCGGCGGCCCAGGCCGGTTCGGCCGGCTCGCGCCAGCTGCCCCAGCCGCTCATCGGCAACCCCTCCCGCCGCTCGCGCGGGACGGCCCCGGGGCCGGCTCGCGTCGCTCGCTCACGGCGGTGTCACCTCATTGGAAATTCTCGCGCCTGGGCGCCGGACGTGCCGGTACAGTCGCCCGGTCCAGCACGTCGTGGCTGCGGAAGGAGGGTAACGGCGTGGGCTCGGTCACCGCCACTGTGGCACCACCCACCGGCGCACACGTTACCCCATGGTTTCGGACATTCGGCGCGATCGCGGCGGCCGGGTTCCGGCGGCACGCGACCTACCGCCAGGCGGCCGTGGCGGGGTTGTGCACCAACACCGTGTTCGGCTTCCTGCGGTGCTACATCTTCCTCGCGGCGACGGGTGCGGCGGGCACCGTGGCCGGCTACGACAGGGCGCAGCTCGCCACGTTCGTCTGGGCCGGCCAGGGGCTACTGGCGGTGATCGCCATCTGGGGCTGGACCGACCTGGCCGACCGGATCCGTACCGGCGAGGTGGCCGCCGACCTGCTGCGGCCGGTGCACCCGGTGACCAGCTACCTCGCCACCGACCTGGGCCGGGCCGGGTTCGCGTCGCTGGCCCGGCTGGTGCCGCCGCTGGTGGTCGGCCCGTTCTTCTTCGCGGTGTACGTGCCCCGGCACTGGGCCACGGTGCCGCTGTTCCTGCTCTCCGCGCTGCTCGCGGTGGTGGTCTGCTTCGGCTGCCGCTACCTGGTCAACGCCACGGCGTACTGGTTACAGGACGTCCGGGGCCCGATGATCCTGTGGACGCTCGGCTCCGGCGTGCTGGCCGGCCTCTACTTCCCGCTGGGCTTCCTGCCCGGCCAGATGGAGGCGGTCCTGCGGTACACCACCCCGTTCCCCAGCATCCTCCAGGTGCCGCTGGACGTGCTCGTCGAGCGGGAGCCGATGTCCACCGGTCTCACCCTGGTCGCGGTGCAGGCCGGTTGGGCGGTGCTGCTGCTGGCGCTGTGCCGGCTGGTGCAGCGCCGCGCCGAGCGCCGCCTGGTGGTCCAGGGTGGCTGAGCGCGCGAGCGCCCCCAGGGTGGCTGAGCGCGTGAGCGCCTCCAGGGTGGCTGATCTGGCTGAACTACGCGCGTACCGGGCGCTGCTCGGTGCGCAGGCGCGCTCGCAGGCGGCGTACCGCACGTCGTTCGTGGTGGACCTGGTCGGCAACGTGGGCGCCACCGTGTTCGACGTGGTCACCGTCCTGGTGATCTTCGGCGTGACGCGGGAGCTGGGCGGCTTCACGCTGCGCGAGACGCTCGTCGTGGTCGGCCTGTCGTCGTGCGGCTTCGCCACCGCCGACCTGCTGGTCGGCAACATCGAACGGCTTCCCCGGTACGTGCGCACCGGCCTCTTCGACGCCGTGCTGGTACGCCCGCTCGGTGCGCTGCCGCAACTGCTGCTGATGGACCTGCCGCTGCGCAAGCTGTCCCGGGCCGTGTTCGGGCTCGCAGTGCTGCTGTTCGCGCTCGTCTCGGCCGGGATCGACTGGACGCCGGGGCGGATCGCGCTGGCGGTGGTCGCTCCGACGGCCGCTGTGGTCTTCTTCGGATCGGTCTTCGTCATGACCGCCACCGTGTCGTTCTACTGGGTCGACTCGGGCGAGCTGGCGAACGCGGTCACCTACGGCGGGCGCGACTTCACCTCGTACCCGATCACCGTGTACGGCGGCTGGTTCCGCGCGCTGTTCGCGTACGGGATGGGGTTCGCCTTCGTCAGTTACCACCCGGCGCTGGCGCTGCTGGGCCGCGCCGACCCGCTCGGCCTGCCGCCCTGGACGGGCTGGGCCGCGCCGGGCGTCGCTGTGGTCGCGGCGGCGCTGGCCGCCCTGGCCTGGCGCGTCGGGGTCCGTCACTACCGGAGTACGGGGTCATGAGCGTCATCGAGATGGACGGTCTGCGCAAGGAGTTCACGGTCCGGGTGAAGGTCGGTCCGCTGCGGCGCGAGAAGCGGACGGTGACCGCCGTCGGCGGGGTCGACCTGCGGGTGGAGCGCGGCGAGATGCTCGGCTACATCGGCCCGAACGGCGCCGGGAAGTCGACCACGCTGAAGATGCTCACCGGCGTGCTGACGCCGTCGGCGGGGCGGGCCCGGGTGTGCGGGCTGCGCCCGGTGGCCGACCGGACCCGGCTGGCGCTACGGATCGGGGTGGTGTTCGGGCAGCGTTCGCAGCTCTGGTGGGACCTGCCGTTGCGGGACTCGTTCGACCTGCTGCGACACGTCTACCGGGTGCCGGCCGGCGACCACGCGGCCCGGCTGGCCCGCTGCCGGGACCTGCTCGACCTGGACGGGTTCCTGGACACCCCGGTCCGGCAGCTCTCGCTGGGTCAGCGGATGCGCGGCGAGCTGACCGCGGCGCTGCTGCACGGCCCGGAGGTGCTGTTCCTGGACGAGCCGACGATCGGCCTGGACGTGGTGAGCAAGCAGGCGGTACGCGGCTTCCTGGCCGAGCTGGGCCGGGCCGGGGACACCACGCTCGTGCTCACCACGCACGACCTGGCCGACATCGAGCGGCTGTGCCGGCGGCTCGTGGTGATCGACCACGGGCGGGTGGTGCACGACGGGTCGATCGCCGAGCTGCACCGCCGGTACGGCTCGCGCCGCATGGTGGTCGCCGAGCTGGACGCGGCGCTGCCCGAGCCGCCGGTGCTGCCCGGCGCGCCGGTGCAGCGGGTGGAGGCGGACGGGCGGCGGCTGGTCTTCGCGCTGGAGCGGGCGAGCGTCGCCGAGGTGGTGGCCGGGCTGGCCGGACTGACCACGCTGCGTGACATCTCGATCATGGAGCCGGACGTCGAGGAGGTGGTGACCCGGCTCTACCGGGCGCCGGCCGCGGGCGTGGCGTCAGCGGTCACGGGTGCTCCATGACGAGTACGGCGAAGGTGCCGGGGGCCAGCGCCTCGTACCGGTGCGGGGTGTCACCGGGGAAGGTCGCGTAGTCGCCCGGCTCCAGCTCGACCAGGTCGGTTTCGGGGCCGACGCGCATCCGCCCGGCGGCCACCACGGCGTGCTCGACGCTGCGCGGGGTGTGCGCTTCGGCGAGCCGTACCGCGCCGGGTTCCAGCCCCATCACGTAGACGTCCCGGGAAGCCGCCCCGGCCGACCCCGACGCCGGGCCGCCCGATCCGGATGCCGCGCCGGGTGACGACCCCGGCCGCGTGCCGGACGGCGACCCGGTCGCCGTGCCCGCCGGTTCCGGTGCCGCGCCGCACGGGACCGGCGGACCGGTCGACGACGGCGGGGCCGGTCGGGGCGTGCGGGCCGGGGAGGTCCCGTGCTGATCGCCGTGATCCTCGCGCTGGCCGCCGGCACCTACGGCTTCCGTGTCGCCGGGGTGCTGCTGCGGGACCGGCTCGACCTGCCGGAGTGGTCCCGTCACCTGTTGCCGGTCGGTGCCGCCACGTTGCTGGCCGCGCTCGCCGCCACCGCGGCGCTCACCGAGGCCGGCGGCTTCGTCGGCTGTGCCCGGCCCGCCGGTGTGCTCGTCGGCCTGCTGCTCGCCTGGCGCCGGGCGCCGTTCGTGCTGGTCGTGGTCGCGGCGGCGGCCACCACCGCGGTGCTGCGCCTGCTCGTGGTGTCCTGACAGCGGCATCGTCCGGCCCCGTACGACATCGGCCCCTCACCGCCGGGGGCGGAGAGGGGCCGGTCCGGGGCCGGTCCGGTCAGACCTTGTCGCCGATGTTCACCCGGGGCGCGGGAGCGCGCATCCGGCGGAACGTGATCGACCGCATGATCGCGTAGAAGTAGAGCGAGCCGAGCTTCTCGGTGCTCTTGGGGAAGCGCTCGCGGACCAGCCGCTTGATCTTCCGGGAGATCAGGATCGAGTCGATCAGCACGCCGAGCGCCAGCGCGCCCCAGAGCACGTTCGACAGCAGCCGCACGATCGGCGGCATGGCCTGGTTGGAGCCGAACAGCACGATCAGCGCGCCACCGAAGAACCAGGTGCCGATCGTACGCCGGGAGTCGACCACGTTGCGGGCCAGCAGTCGCTCCGGACCCCGGTCACGGGGGCCGCCCTCGCGGCGGAAATCGGCGGCGGCCTCGGCCCGGGCGGCGCGGCGCTGCGCGCGGGCCTCCTCCTTGGTCAGCGGCTTGGCCGGCCCGGTCGGCCGGCGACCGGCGACCGGACGCTTCGGCGTGACCTGCCCGAGTTCCTTCTTGCTGGGCGTGTAGCCCCGGGGGCGGGCGGCGGACTCCTCGTCGGTCGTCACAGTGGTGACGGAATCCTCGACGAGGTCGGCGGGCTTGCGGCGAAACAGCGACGGCACGCGGCAAGGGTAGCCAACCGGCCGCGCCCGGTGCACATCACGGGTGCACCGGGCGCGGCCGGTTCCGGTCGCGGCGTCGCGACAGGGGCGCTGTCGCGGCGCGGAACGGGACGGTCAGGGACGCTCGACGTGCGCGCCGAGGTCGGCCAGCTTGGCCTCGAAGTCCTCGTAGCCGCGGTTGATCAGGTCCACGCCGTACACCCGGGAGGTGCCCTCGGCGGCCAGCGCCGCGATCAGGTGGCTGAACCCGGCCCGCAGGTCCGGGATGACCAGGTCGGCCGCGTGCAGCTTGCTCGGCCCGGCGATCACCGCGGAGTGCTTGAAGTTGCGCCGGCCGAAGCGGCACGGGGTGCCGCCGAGGCAGTCCCGGTAGACCTGGATGTTGGCACCCATCGTGTTCAGCGCCTCGGTGTAGCCGAGCCGCTGCTCGTAGACCGTCTCGTGGACGATCGACAGGCCCCGGGCCTGGGTGAGCGCGACCACCAGCGGCTGCTGCCAGTCGGTCATGAAACCGGGGTGCACGTCGGTCTCCAGCGCCACCGCGTTCAGCTCACCGCCCGGGTGCCAGAACCGGATGCCGCCCTCCTGGCCCGGGCTGCCGCCGCGCGGCGGGCGCAGGTCGGTGACCTCGTACTCGCCGCCGACCGACCGGAAGATGTTCAGGAAGGTCATCATGTCGGCCTGCTGGGCGCCCAGCACCTCGACGTGACCGCGGGTCGCCAGCGCCGCTGCCGCCCAGCTGGCCGCCTCGATCCGGTCCGGGATCGGCCGGTGGGTGTAGCCGTGCAGCCTCTTGACGCCCTGGATCTCGATCACCCGGTCGGTGTGCACCTTGATGATCGCGCCCATCTTCTGGAGCACGCAGATGAGGTCGATGATCTCCGGCTCGACCGCCGCGTTGCGCAGCTCGGTGACGCCCTCGGCCATCACCGCGGTGAGCAGCACCTGCTCGGTGGCGCCCACGCTCGGGTACGGCAGCGCGAACTTCGTGCCGTGCAGCCCGTTCGGAGCGGACAGGTGCAGGCCCTCCGGCGTCTTCTCGACCGTGGCGCCGAACTCGCGCAGCGCCTGGAGGTGGAAGTCGATCGGGCGCGGGCCGATGTGGCAGCCGCCCAGGTCGGGGATGAAGGCGTGGCCGAGCCGGTGCAGCAGCGGGCCGCAGAACAGGATCGGGATCCGGCTGGACCCGGCGTGCACGTTGATCTGGTCGGTGCTGGCGCTCTCGACGTTCGTGGGGTCGAAGACGAGTTCGCCCTCCTCCTCGCCGTCGCTGACCTTCACGCCGTGCAGGCCGAGCAGACCGCGGACCACCTCGACGTCACGGATGCGCGGCACGTCGAACAGCCGGCTGGGTGTGTCGCCCAGCAGGGCGGCCACCATCGCCTTGGACACCAGGTTCTTCGCGCCGCGCACGCGGATCCGCCCTTCGAGCGGAGTGCCTCCGTGTACGACCAGGACGTCGTCGGTCAACGCAACCTCCAGCGCGTTGGGTGCTGCCGTGTCTAGTGATGGGTGCACGAAGTTCATCGCTACCCGGAACGCGGTCATGGGAAAACGGGCCGCGTGTGTCGTCGCCCCGGCAGCATAGCCCTCCGTGACGGGAATGGAATCGGTCACATCGCCAGCGAGGGCACGAACCGGGGTGTCCGGTGCGTTTCCGTGCCAGCGGGATCACCGATGGTGATCAGGCTCCCGGAAGGGCGAGCATCTGGTCCAGCGCCGACCGGGCGTGTCGGGCGGTCTCCGGGTCGACGGTGATCCGGTTGACCACGCGCCCGGCGACCAGTTCCTCCAGCGCCCAGACCAGGTGCGGCAGGTCGATCCGGTTCATCGTCGAGCAGTAGCAGACCGCCCGGTCGAGGAACATGACCTGCTTGTCCGGGTGGGCCAGCGCGAGCCGGCGTACCAGGTTCAGTTCGGTGCCCACCGCCCACGCCGAGCCGGCCGGGGCCGCCTCGATGGTCTTGATGATGAACTCGGTCGAGCCGACCAGGTCGGCGGCGTTCACCACCTCGTGGCGGCACTCCGGGTGCACCAGCACGTTCACGCCCGGCACCCGCTCGCGTACGTCGTTGACGCTGTCGAGCGTGAAGCGGCCGTGCACCGAGCAGTGCCCCCGCCACAGGATCATCTTCGCGTCGCGCAACTGCTCCGGGGTCAGCCCGCCGTTGCGCTTGTGCGGGTCGTAGAGCACGCAGTCGTCGAGCGAGAAGCCCATCTCCAGCACCGCGGTGTTGCGGCCGAGGTGCTGGTCGGGCAGGAACAATACCTTGCGGCCCTGCTCGAAGGCCCAGTCCAGAGCCCGCTCGGCGTTCGACGAGGTGCAGACCACGCCGCCGTTGCGGCCGACGAAGCCCTTGATGTCCGCCGAGGAGTTCATGTACGTCACCGGCACGGTCTCCGCCGCGATGCCCAGATCGGTGAGCGTGTCCCACGCGGCCTCGACCTGCGACAGCACCGCCATGTCGGCCATCGAGCAGCCGGCGGCGAGGTCGGGCAGGATCACCTTCTGCGCGTCCGAGGTGAGGATGTCCGCGCTCTCGGCCATGAAGTGTACGCCGCAGAAGACGATGTACTCCGCGTCCGGGCGGGCCGCGGCCTCCCGGGCCAGCTTGAACGAGTCGCCCGTCACGTCGGCGAACTGGATCACCTCGTCGCGCTGGTAGTGGTGCCCCAGGACGAACACCTTCGTGCCGAGTGCGGCCTTCGCGGCGGCGGCACGGGCCACCAGATCGGGGTCGCTCGGCGCCGGGAGGTCACCCGGACACTCCACGCCACGCTCGGTGGCGGGGTCGCTGCCGCGGCCGAGGAGCAGCAGCGCCGTGGCGGTGTTGGACGGCTCAACCCAGGTCGAAGTCACGTCCCCATGGTCCCACAGCGCGACCACCGCGCAGCCGTCCCCGATGTGGCCTGCCACACTGCTGCGCATGCGCGTGCTGCTCTGTCCGGACAAGTTCGCCGGCACGCTGTCGGCCCCCGACGTGGCCGCCGCGGTGGCCGACGGCTGGCGTGACGTCGCGCCCGGCGACGACCTGCTGGCCCGGCCACTCGCCGACGGCGGGCCGGGGTTCGTCGACGTGCTCGCCGGGGCGCTCGGCGGACGCCGGGTGCCGGTGCCCACGGCCGACCCGCTGGGCCGCCCGGCCGCCGGTGAGATCCTGCTCACCGACGACGGCACGGCGTACCTGGAGAGCGCGCAGGCGTGCGGGCTGCACCTGCTCACCGCCGCCGAACGCGACCCGAAGGCCACCACCTCGTACGGGCTGGGGCTGCTGGTCGCCGCCGCGGTCGAGGCGGGCGCGCGGACGGTGGTGGTGGGGCTGGGCGGCTCGGCCACCAACGACGGGGGCGCCGGGATGCTCGTCCCGCTGGGCGTCACGCCACTGGACGGCGCCGGCCGGGCCCTGCCGTACGGCGGCGCGGCGCTCGCCGAGGTGGCCGCGCTCGACGGGGAGCCCCGGCTGCGCGGCGCGACGCTCGTCGCCGCCACCGACGTGGACAACCCGCTGCTCGGGCTGCACGGCGCGAGCAGCGTCTTCGGCCCGCAGAAGGGCGCCGACCGGGCCGACGTGCTGCTGCTGGACGCCGCGCTGACCCGCTGGGCGGAGGTGCTGACCGACCGGCTGCCGGGCTGCCCGTCCGGGCTGGGCGCGCTGCCCGGCGGCGGTGCCGCAGGCGGCCTCGGCGCGGCGGTGCTGGCGCTCGGCGGCCGGTGCGAGTCCGGTATCGGCCTGGTCACCCGCGCGGTGGGGCTGGACGCCGCGCTTGACGCCGCCGACCTGGTGATCACCGGCGAGGGCTCGTTCGACCACCAGTCACTGCGCGGCAAGGTGGTCGCCGGTGTGGCCGGGGCGGCCCGGGACCGGGGCGTGCCCTGCGTGGTGCTGGCGGGACGGGTGAGCACCGGGCGGCGGGAGGCGGCGGCGGCCGGTGTCACCGAGGCGCACAGCCTCGTGGAGCACTTCGGCGGCGCGGAGCACGGGGGAGTGGACGCGGCGATGGCCCGCCCGGCCGCAGGGCTGCGCGCGCTCGGCGCCCGCCTGGCGCGGCAGTGGAGCCGCTGACCGGTTCCGCTGGTCACGCTGCCGGGTGGTGACGCCGGAGGCGGCGTACGATCGAAGACGGACCACACCGGGAATCACTGGCGGACGTGCGGCGTTGGCCAGGACGTCCGGACCTCATACCGCGCAGGGAGACTTCCACGTGACCACGCCAGCGCAGACCGAGTCGACCGAGGCCAAGGCCCCCAGCACCGTCGTCCTCACCGACGTCGCGGCGCAGAAGGTCAAGGCCCTGATCGAGCAGGAGGGCCGCGACGACCTGCGGCTCCGGGTCGCCGTGCAGCCAGGTGGCTGCTCCGGCCTGCGGTACCAGCTGTTCTTCGACGAGCGCTCGCTCGACGGTGACGTCGTCACCGACTACGACGGTGTCGAGGTCGTCGTCGACCGGATGAGCGCCCCCTACCTGGCCGGCGCCACCATCGACTTCGCCGATCGGATCGACGCCCAGGGCTTCACCATCGACAACCCGAACGCGGGCAACTCCTGCGCCTGCGGCGACTCCTTCAGCTGAGTCGACGATCGACCGACAACGGCGGGCCGTCCCCGAGTGGGACGGCCCGCCGTTTCGTCGTACCCCTGCGTGTGACGTCCGGATGTGCGCTGATCGACCGGTTGGCGACCGACCGCCGTCCGCACGGCCCGGGGGCCGGTAGGCTGACCGCGCCGTGCTCCCGACCCCGAGGGTTGACATGAAGATCGCCGTGACCGGCTCGATCGCGACCGACCACCTGATGAGCTTCCCCGGCCGATTCGCCGACCAGCTCATCGCCGACCAGCTCGACAAGGTCTCGCTGTCCTTCCTCGTCGACGAGTTGGTGCTCCGCCGCGGCGGCACCGCGGCGAACATCGCCTTCGGCATGGCCCAGCTCGGGCTGCGCCCGGTGCTGCTCGGCGCGGTCGGCGCCGACTTCGCCGACTACCGCTCCTGGCTGGAGCGCCACGGCGTCGACTGCGACTCGGTGCACGTCAGCGAGGTCGCGCACACGGCACGCTTCGTCTGCACCACCGACACCGACATGTGCCAGATCGCCTCCTTCTACGCCGGGGCGATGAGCGAGGCCCGCAACATCGAGCTGGCCCCGGTGGCGCAGCGCCTCGACGGTCTGGACCTGGTTCTGGTCAGCGCCAACGACCCGGCCGCGATGATCCGGCACTCCGGCGAGTGCCGGGACCGCGGCTACTCCTTCGTCGCCGACCCGTCCCAGCAGCTGGCCCGGATGGACGGCGAGGACGTGCTCGGCCTGATCGACGGCGCCGACTACCTGATGACCAACGAGTACGAGAAGTCGCTGCTCCAGAGCAAGGCCGGCCTGACCGACGAGGAGCTGCTCGACCGGGTCAAGGTGCGGGTCACCACGCTGGGCAAGCAGGGTGTGGAGATCGCCGGCCGGGAGATCGGCACGATCCGGGTGCCGATCGCGCGGGAGATCCAGGCGGTCGACCCGACCGGTGTCGGCGACGGCTTCCGGGCCGGTTTCTTCGCCGCGCTCGACTGGGGCGTCGGCCTGGAGCGGGCGGCCCAGGTCGGTTGCCTGCTGGCCACGCTCGTGCTGGAGAACTTCGGCGGCCAGGAGTACGAGGTCCGCCGCGACCTGTTCGTGAAGCGACTCGCCGAGTCGTACGGTGACGCGGCCGCCGAGGACGTCCGGCCGCACCTGCTGTGACCGGCCCGGCGGCCCCGGCCGGAGGGGTGGACCCGGAGGTACGCCCCGGCGGCGGCGGTCCGGTGCTCGTCGCGTTCGCCGGGCTGCCGGGCGTGGGCAAGACCACGCTCGCCGCCCGGGTCGGCGCCGCCCTGCGCGCCCCGGTCCTGCCGGTCGACCCGGTCGAGCGGGCTCTGCACCGCTACGGCCTCACCGGCGACGTACCCGGCATGGCCGCCTACGGCGCGGTCGCCGGGCTGGCCGAGGTGCAGCTCGGCCTGGGACTCAGCGTGGTGGTCGACGTGGTGAACCCGGTCGCCAGCGCCCGGGGCCTCTGGCACGACGTGGCCGAACGGGCCCGCGTGCCGCTGCGGGTGATCGAGGTGCACTGCGGCGACGAGGCGGAGCACCGCCGCCGGGTCGAGGCCCGCCCGCCCGGGGAGCACGGCACCTGGGAGCAGACGCTGCGCCGCCGGGCCGAGTACGAGCCGCTGATCGGTCCGCGCCTGGTGGTCGACACCGCAGTGGCGGCCGACCCGCTGCCGGGCATCCTCGCGTACCTGCGCTGACGCCCGGTCGTCCGGCGTTAACAAGGGCCCCTTCCTCTACCCGAGGCGTTAAGAAGGGGCCCTTCCTTACACCCGGACGTCGTAGGCGGGCCCGGGGTGCGCGGCGAGGAACTCGTGGCCGCGCATCCGGCACCACGCCGGGATGTCAACGGCCGCGGCCGGGTCGTCGGCGAGCACCCGCACCACCGCGCCGGCCGGGAGGCCGGGCACCAGCCGGGCGAGATTGATCACCGGTAGCGGGCAGCGCTGCCCCCGGCAGTCCAGCACCTCGTCCGGCTCACTCCTCGCGCTCACAGGTCCGTCACCCCCGCCTCCGCCCGCAGGTCCGCCACGATCCCGGGCAGCTCGGCCAGGAACCGCTCCACGTCCGCCTCGGTGGTCTCCCGGTGCAGCGACACCCGCACGTTGCCGTGCGACAGCACCCCCATCGCCTCCAGCACGTGTGACGGGCGCACCGTCGACGACGTGCACGACGAGCCGGAGGACACCGCGAACCCGCGCCGGTCCAGCGCGTGCAGCAGCGCCTCGCCGTCGACGTACAGGCAGGAGAACGTCACCAGGTGCGGCAACCGGTCCACCGGGTCGCCGACCACCTCCACGTCCGGCACCTCGGCCGCCACCCGCGCCCGGATCCGGTCGACGAGCGGACCCAGCCGGGCCGCCTCGGCCGCCGCGTCGGCCGCCGCCGCCCGCAGGCTCGCCGCCGCCGCGACCACCGCCGGCAGGTTCACCACCCCGGGGGTACGCCCCGACTCCCGCTCGTCGGCCGGGTACGGCGACTCCCACCGGGTGCCCTTGCGCACCACGAGCAGTCCGACACCGGGCGGCCCGCCCCACTTGTGCGCGCTCGCGGTCAGCACCGACCAGCCCGACGGCAGCGGGGCCCGGCCGGCCAGTTGCGCCGCGTCCACGTACAGCGGCACGCCCGCCTCGGCGCACAGTTCCGCCGCAGCGGGCACCGGCTGCACCGTGCCCACCTCGTGACTGGCCCCGATCAGCGCGGCGAGGGCCACGCCGGGCGCGGCCACCGCCGCCGCCCAGGCGTCCAGGTCCACCCGGCCCGACCGGTCCACGGGTACGGACACCGCCGCGCCGCCGCCTGCCGTGTGCCGCTCCGCGGCGTGCAGCACCGCCGAGTGCTCGATCGCCGAGTGCACGAGCGCCGCCCCGGCCCGCCGCCGCCCGGCCAGGCCACCGAGCACGGCGGCGTGCGCTGCCGCCGTACCGCTGGGGGTGAAGGACAGCTCGTCGGCGCGGACGCCGAGCGTCTGCGCGGCGGCCTCCCGCGCGGCGTCGAGGAGCTGGCGGGCCCGGCGGGCCGCCGAGTAGAGCCGGGCCGGGTCCGCCCAGCCGTCGTCCAGTGCGGCCAGCATCGCCTGCCGCGCGACCGGATGCAGCGGCGCCGCGCTGGCGGCGTCCAGGTAGACCGGGGAGACGCTCATGGGGTTCCACGCTATCGCCCGGTTACGCCCAAGATCCCCCCGATGGGGGTGGACAGCGACCCCAAGACGGCCTGGCCGGTCATGGTCGAGTAATCTGCGACCGTCGGTGACGCCTTTGCCGTCGGTGTCAAGAAGAACAACCGCCGCGGCGCGCTAGGGAGGCAGGACCAGGTGGTCGCAAGGAGTTCGGAGGTACGGCGCTCGGCCGTACGGCACAGCGCTTCCCCGGGGGCCGGTGGACGCCGGCGGCGTGGTGCTGGTCGAATCGCCGGGCTCGGTCTCGGCGCGGCGGCGCTGCTGGTCTCGCTCACCGGCTGTGACGTCGGCAAGGCGTTCGGCGGGTTCGGCTGGCCGCAGGGCGGCATCACGCCCGAGTCGCACCGCATGTACGACCTGTGGATCGCGTCCTGCATCGCGGCGCTCGCCGTCGGCGTGTTCGTGTGGGGCCTGATCTTCTGGTGCGTGGTCCGCTACCGCAAGCGCGGCAACGAACTGCCGGTGCAGACCCGCTACAACCTGCCGATGGAGTTCCTCTACACCATCGCGCCGATCCTCGTGGTCTCCGTGCTCTTCTACTACACGGCGGTCGTGCAGACCGACGTGAACAAGCAGTCGAAGAACCCGGACGTCACCGTCGAGGTCGTCGCGTTCAAGTGGAACTGGCAGTTCAACTACCGCGACGGCCAGGGCCCCGAGGCCAACACCGTCGCCTCGGTGCTCGGCACCAGCGAGGTCATCCCGGTGCTGGTGCTGCCCAGCGGCCGCTCGATCCGCTTCGAGGAGACCAGCCGTGACGTCATCCACTCGTTCTGGGTGCCGGAGCTGCTGTTCAAGCGGGACGTCATGCCGGGCAACGTGCGCAACACGTTCGAGGTCTCCAGCATCGACCAGGAGGGCGCGTTCGTCGGCCGCTGCGCCGAGCTGTGCGGCAGCTACCACGCCTTCATGAACTTCGAGCTGCGGGTCGTCTCGCCGGAGAAGTACGACCAGTTCCTGGCGGCCAAGAAGGCCGGCAAGTCGACCCAGGAGGCGCTCGGCGCGATCGGTGAGGATGAGTACGCCACCGAGACGAAGCCGTTCGACACCCGGCGCGACGTGAACAACTTCAACCCGTCCGACGCGACGGCCGGCGCGGGAAGCTGAGGGGTCCGGCATGAAGACCGAGTGGAAGATCTTCCTGACCATCGCCACGTTCCTCCTCGGCGCGACGATCCTCTACGGCGCCTGGACGTACGCCGACAGCGGCGGTCACGTCGAGTGGATCGGCACTGTGGCGCTGCTGCTGTCCTTCCTGCTCTGCGCGATGTGCGGCGGCTTCTTCTGGTTCGTCTCCCGCCGTATCGACCTGCGCCCCGAGGACCGGCCGGACGGCGAGATCGCCGACGGCGCCGGTGAGGTCGGCTTCTTCAGCCCGGGTAGCTACTGGCCGTTCGGGCTGGCGCTGGCCGCCGCGGTCGCCGGTCTCGGCCTGGTGTTCTGGCAGTTCTGGCTGCTGGGACTGGGCCTGGTGGCGGTCGTCCTCGCCACCTGCGGGCTGCTGTTCGAGTACTACTCGGGCACCCGCCGTACCGCCGAGCACTGACAGACACACCGCCGCAGGCCCGCGCCCCGTCCCCGGGGCCGCGGGCCTGTCGCGTCCCACCCTCCCGCCCTCCCGCCCTCCAACCCCGTCGATCATGAAGTTAGCGGCGTTGACGGTCCCTTTTGTCCCCGTCAACTTCATGATCGACGGCCGCCCCTGGTGACACGGCGGACTGACAGCCGGCCGGCCGAGGGCCAGGAAAGGGCAGGGTCAGGCGGCCTGGGGGTGGGACGGCCGGCGTGGTGTGCGGCGGCTCGTCAGGCGGGCCTCGCGGAACGTGAACGTGGCGATCACCATTGCCGCGCCGCAACCGGTGCAGATCAGCTCCGGGCAGTCGGCGCCGTGCCCGTCGCCGCACGGCGGCGCCTCGAACAGCACGACGCCCTCGCAGGTGTCACAGTGCAGCTCGCGGTCAGACACGGGAGGCTCCTCTCGCTCCGGGCACCGGCCGGGGCGGGAAGCCGGCGGCCGGCGGACCGGAGACCGAAAACGGAAAGACCGAAAACGGAAAACAACTCCCGTGTAGTTTGGCACGCGGGTACGACAACACCCGTGCCAGGCCGCCGTCAGGCGGCGCGTGCCACCTCGAGCCAGCGCTCCAGCGCGGCCGCGGCGGCGCCCGAGTCGACCGCCTCGGCGACCCGGTCCAGGTTGGCCCGCAGCGCCTCGTGCAGGTCGCCGTCGAGCGGACCCTGGGTGGCAAGCGCGACAGCGGCGTTGACCAGCACCGCGTCCCGCACCGGGCCGGTCTCGCCGGCGAGCAGGCGGCGGACCACGTCGGCGTTGTGGACCGCGTCCCCGCCGCGCAGGTCGGCCAGGGTGGCCCGGGGCACGCCGAGGTCCGTCGCGTCCAGCACGGCCTCGGTGACGCTGCCCTGCTGCGCCACCCAGACCCGGGTGGGTGCGCCGGTGCTGAACTCGTCCAGGCCGTCCTCCCCGCGCACCACGATCGCCGAGTCGCCGCGGGCCGCGAAGACGGCGGCCATCACCGGGGCCATCCGCTTGTCGAAGCAGCCCACCGCGCCCGCGCGGGGCCGCGCCGGGTTGGTCAGCGGGCCGAGGAAGTTGAAGGCGGTGGGTACGCCGATCTCGCGCCGGACCGGGCCGGTGTGGCGCATGCCGGGGTGGAAGCGGGCGGCGAAGCAGAAGCCGATGCCGGCCTCGGTGACGCAGCGGGCCACCTGCTCCGGCGCCAGGTCGAGGGGTACGCCGAGCTGCTCCAGCACGTCGGCGGTGCCACACGAGGAGGAGGCGGCCCGGTTGCCGTGCTTGACCACGCGGACCCCGGCCCCGGCGACCACCAGGGCCGCCATGGTGGAGATGTTCACCGTGTGGGCGAGGTCGCCGCCGGTGCCGACCACGTCCAGCGCCGTCGTGCGTACGTCTTCGGGCAGGTGCACCGGCACCGCGCGGGTCAGCATGGCCTCGACCAGGCCGCCCAGCTCGGCGGGGGTCTCACCCTTGGTGCGCAGCGCCACGGCGAACCCGGCGATCTGCGCCGGTGTGGCCGAGCCGGCCATGATCTCGCCCATCGCCCACGCGGTGTCGGCGGTGGATAGCTCCTCGCCGCGCAGCAGCGCGTTGAGCAGAAGCGGCCAGGTCCGTTCGCCCATGGCGGGCCTCCCGAGCGGCGTGAGGAATGCGGTTGGGGCGCGCCACGGCCGCGTCGCCGTGGCGCGCGAGGACCGGAGAGATCAGGCCGCGGCGTGGGTGCGGCGCAGCAGCTCCGCCACGGTGCTGCCGGCGATCACCGGGTCCAGCGGGTGGGTCAGCGTGGCGTCGACCTCGGCGTACGCGGCCAGCCAGCGGTCGGCGGCGCGGGCGAGCACCACACAGGTGGGCGGCGCGTCGTCCCGGTCGTCCTTGATCTGGCGGGCGATGCCGATGCCGCCGCCCGGGGTCGCCTCGCCGTCGAGCAGGAGCAGGTCGATCTCGTAGTCGTCGACCAGCCGGATGCAGGCGTCGTAGTCGTCGGCCTCGACGAACTCGATCTCGATCCCGGGCGCCGGCCGGGTGCCCACGGCGAGCCGCATCCGGTCGCGGACCTTCGGGTCGTCGCTGTAGAGCAGGACGGTGCAAAGACGATCGCTCATCGTGACGTGGCTCCCACCTCGTAGCTGCCCGCTGATCGTAGCGGTCGTCACATCCGGGCCGTCGCCCCGCCCGGCAGGCTCGGGGCGTACCCCGGAACGGGCCGTCAGGCGTTCGTCTCCGCGGCGCGCTGGCGGGCCTCCTGGCGGTCCAGCTCGCGGTCGAGCCGGCGGGCCTCGCGCTCGGACTGCTTGACCCACTGGACGACCAGGACGGCGAGCATGGTGACGCTGACGAACTCGCCGCCGGCCCACAGGATGCCGCCCGCGACCACCTGGTCGTTCCAGGGGTCGGACCAGGACAGGTTGAGCGACGGGTACCAGTCGCCGCCGAACAGCGTGGTGCTCTGCATGATGGTCAGGCCGAGGACGGTGTGGAACGGCACCGAGAGCAGCATGAGCAGTGCGCGGCCCGGGTACGGCCAGCGGCCGGGCAGCGGGTCCAGGCCGAGCAGCGGCCAGAAGAAGACGCAGCCGGTGGCGATGAAGTGCGCGTGGACCAGCTCGTGCGCCCACTCGTGGCGCAGGGTGAACTCGTAGAGGTCGGTGAAGTACAGCGCGAACGGGTTCACCACGAAGATGGCGAACGCCACGAGCGGGAAGCTGTAGATCCGGATCGCCCTGCTGTGCACGATCGCGAGCAGCCGCTTGCGGGGTCGCACCGGCAGCGTGCGCAGCGCCAGCGTCACCGGCGCGCCGAGCGCCAGGAAGATCGGCGCGATCATCGACAGCACCATGTGCTGCACCATGTGCACCGAGAGCAGGGCGGTGTCGTACGCGCCGAGGCCGGTGAGCGTGACCAGGGCGATGCCGCCGAGGCCGGGGCCGAGGAACGACACGGTACGGATGGCCGGCCACCGGTCGCCGCGCAGCCGCAGCCGGTGCACCCCGTAGAGGTAGAGGCCGGCGGCCAGGACGATGCCCAGCGTGAGCCAGCTGTCCAGCCGGGTCTCGGTGAGGACCCGGGTCACGGTGAACGGCGGCGGGGCGCCCTCGCCTCCCGCCGCCAGCGTCGCCGGAACAGCCGAGGTGACGGCGCGGATCTGATCGACGTGCAGCACGCTTTTCAGGGTAGGTCAGGCGAAGCGGACCACCACGATCGGGCCACGGAAGGGCTCGGTTTGGCACCCCGCTGATCGTCGGTCCCGGTCAGGGGCAATAATGACCGCGTGACTGCGGCCCCAGCCATTGACAAGAGCCGGATCCACTCCCTGACCCGACCCAACATGGTCAGCGTCGGGACGATCGTGTGGCTCTCCAGCGAACTCATGTTCTTCGCGGCGCTGTTCGCGATGTACTTCTCCATCCGCGCGGCGGCGCCGGAGCAGTGGGAGAAGCACACCGAGGTGCTGAACATCCCGTACGCGACCACGTTCACGGTGATCCTGGTGCTCTCCTCGATCACCTGCCAGATCGGCGTGTTCGCGGCCGAGCGCGGTGACGTCCACGCTCTGCGCCGGTGGTTCACGATCACCTTCGTGATGGGTCTGATCTTCGTGCTCGGTCAGCTGAACGAGTACCGGACCCTGGTGCACGAGGGTGTGAAGATCAACGAAGACGGCTACGGGTCGATGTTCTACCTCACCACCGGCTTCCACGGTCTGCACGTGACCGGCGGTCTCATCGCCTTCGTGATCTTCATGATCCGTACCACGATGGGCCGGTTCACCCCCGCCCAGGCGACCTCGGCGATCGTCGTGTCCTACTACTGGCACTTCGTGGACGTCGTGTGGATCGCGCTCTACGCCATGATCTACTGGCTCCAGTGATCTTGGCGCGTCACGAACCGCGCCGCTGCTCCGTCCCCTGAGACAAGGTCCAACCGGTTAAGGACACAGGTCATGACTTCTGACAACGACCGCCGACGCGGTCTGCTCGCGCGGCTGCGCGGGCGGCCCGTAGCGCGCAGCAGGGGCCGCCGCCGGCTGGGTGCCGCGGTCCGGCTGTTCGCCGCGCTGATGCTGGCCGGCGGTGCCTACACCGTCTTCGCCCCCGGCGTGCAGGCGCAGGACAACCCTCCGTTGACCGCCGCAGGCAACGAGGGCAAGGCGCTGTTCGACGTGAGCTGTGTGACCTGTCACGGTCGCAACGCCCAGGGCGTCGAGGGCCGTGGTCCGAGCCTGATCGGCGTCGGAGCGGCCTCGGTGGAGTTCCAGGTCAGCAGCGGTCGTATGCCGATGGCCCGGCAGGAGGCCCAGGCCATGCGCAAGCCGCCGCAGTTCACCGACGAGCAGGTGCGCCAGCTCGGGCAGTACATCCAGGAGCTCGGCGGCGGCCCGCAGGTCCCCGACGGCGACCTGCGTGAGGGCGCAAACCTGTCCACCGGTGGTGAGCTGTTCCGGATCAACTGCTCGCAGTGCCACGCCTTCGGCGGTGGCGGCGGCGCGCTGTCCTCCGGCAAGTACGCCCCGAGCCTGGCACCGGCCAGCGACCGGCAGATCTACGCCGCGATGCTGAGCGGCCCGCAGAACATGCCGGTGTTCGGCGACAACCAGATCACGCCCGAGGAGAAGGCGGACATCATCGCCTACATCCAGGAGACGCTGAAGCACGACGGCGACCCGGGCGGCTTCAACCTGGGCCGCTACGGCCCGTCGACGGAGGGTCTCGCGATCTTCCTGGTCGGCATCGTCGCGCTGGTCTTCGCGAGCCTGTGGATCGCGGGCAAGTCGTGACCGGACGGATCAATGCTTCCAGTGCTGTGGCGCCGACCCCCGGCGTCACCCGTAGCGAGGTGACGGCATGAGCACCCACACCGAGCACCAGGCCCAGCAGGGCCCGGAGCCGCTCGACGTGAACGACCCCCGGCTCTCCCGGTTCGACATCGTCCAGGAGGGTGCGCGGCGGGACGACATCGAGATCGTCCACTACGAGCCGCAGGTGGTCCCGGGCAGCAAGGCCGAGCGCCGGCTGACCCGTACGGTCGCCCTGATGTTCCTGCTGACCGGCGTCTTCGCGACCGCCTTCCTGGTGGTCTACATCTGGTGGCCGTGGCAGTGGGAGCCGGGTCGCGGTGGCGACAAGCTCTACACGCCGCTGCTCGGCGTGACGCTGGGCCTGGCGCTGCTGGGCATCGGTTTCGGCATCCTGACCTGGGGCAAGAAGCTGCTGCCCAAGGAGGTCTCGATCCAGGACCGGCACGACCAGGCCGACGACCCGGAGGGTCGCAAGATCACCGGCGAGACCATGCTCTACCTGGCCGACGAGATGGGCGTCCGCCGCCGGCCGCTGCTGGGCATCTCGCTGCTCGCCGGCCTGGCGCCGGTGGGCGCGGTGGCAGCGGCCCCGCTGATCGGTGGCCTGATCGAGCAGCCGCACAAGAACAACCAGATGTTCACCACCGGCTTCCAGCCGGGCGAGGGCGGCAAGAAGATCCGGCTGATCCGTGAGGACGGCCGTCCGATCCGCCCGGCCGACGTCAGCGTCGGCGGCCAGCTCACCGTGTTCCCGGGCATCGACGGCGGCGTGAGCAACCTGCACGCCGACTCGCCCACCCTGCTCATCCACCTGCGGGAGGACGACGCGCAGAAGTCGCGCGCCGCGAACGAGCGCAAGGGCCACGGTGACTACATGTGGGGCAACTACGTCGCGTACTCCAAGATCTGTACGCACGCCGGCTGCCCGGCCAGCCTCTACGAGCAGCAGACCAACCGCCTGCTCTGCCCCTGCCACCAGTCCCAGTTCCTCATCACCGACAACGCCAAGCCGATCTTCGGCCCGGCGAACCGGCCGCTGCCGCAGCTGCCGATCGAGGTGGACGAGGAGGGCTTCTTCGTGGCGAAGTCCGACTACACCGAGACCATCGGTCCCGACTTCTGGGAGCGGCCATGAAGCGCCGAAAGTTCGATGCAGCAGCGCTGCCGGCCAAGAGCGCGCGGGCGGTGGACGACCGCCTCCAGGTGGCCACGCCCCTGCGCAAGCTGCTGAACAAGGTCTTCCCCGACCACTGGTCGTTCCTGCTCGGCGAGATCGCGCTGTTCTCGTTCATCGTCCTGCTGCTCACCGGCGTCTTCCTGACGTTCTTCTTCGAGCCGGCGATGACCGAGGTCATCTACAACGGCAGCTACGCGCCGCTGCGGGGCACGCCGATGTCGGCCGCCTACGCCTCCAGCCTGGACATCTCGTTCGAGGTCCGCGGTGGCCTGATCATGCGGCAGATGCACCACTGGTCGGCCCTGCTGTTCATGGCCGCGATCGTGGTCCACATGCTGCGGGTCTTCTTCACCGGCGCGTTCCGCAAGCCGCGTGAGACCAACTGGATCATCGGCTCGCTGCTGTTCTGGGTCGGCTTCCTGGCCGGCTTCACCGGCTACTCGCTGCCGGACGACGGCCTGTCCGGCACCGGTCTGCGGATCGCCTCCGCGATCATCCTGTCGATCCCGGTGATCGGATCCTGGGTCAGCTCGTCGATCTTCGGCGGGGAGTTCCCCGGCACCATCATCATCAGCCGCTTCTTCATCGCCCACGTGCTGCTCATCCCCGGCCTGCTGGTGGCGCTGATCAGCGTGCACCTCGGCCTGGTGTTCAAGCAGAAGCACACCCAGTGGCCCGGCCCCGGCCGGACCAACTCCAACGTGGTCGGCGAGCGGATGTTCCCGCGCTACGCGCTCAAGCAGGGCGGCTTCTTCATGGTCGTCTTCGGCGTGATCGCGCTGCTGGGCGGTGTGTTCCAGATCAACCCGATCTGGCTGTTCGGCCCGTACGAGGCGTGGGTGGTCTCCGCGGCCAGCCAGCCCGACTGGTACGTCATGTTCCTCGACGGCTCGACCCGGCTCATGCCGGGCTGGGAGATCCACATTCCGATCGGCAACGGGTACGTCATCCCGCCGTTGTTCTGGCCGACAGTCGTGCTACCCGGAATCCTGGTCGGCCTGTCGCTGATGTACCCGTTCCTGGAGGCGCGCCGCCTCAAGGACTACAAGCACCACAACCTGCTCCAGCGGCCCCGGGACGTTCCGGCCCGGACCGCCGTGGGCGCCATGGCGCTCGCCTTCTACGTCGTGCTGACCCTCTCCGGGGCCAACGACGTCATCGCGGACAAGTTCCACATCAGCCTGAACGCGATGACCTGGGCCGGCCGGATCGGCCTGCTGATCCTGCCGCCGCTCGCGTACTACGTCACGTACCGGATCTGCCTGGGTCTGCAGCAGCACGACCGGGAGGTGCTGGCCCACGGTGTGGAGACCGGCATCATCAAGCGGCTGCCCGACGGCCGGTTCGTCGAGGTCCACCAGCCGCTCACCTCGGCCGACGGCCACGACGGTCACCCGCCGGCGCTGGACTACGCCGGCTGGGTGGTGCCGAAGAAGATGAACCGGCTCGGTGCCCTCGGCCCGGCGATCCGGGGCTTCTTCTACCCGATCGAGAAGCCGGCCGAGGCGCCGGTCTCGCCGGGGCACCCGCCGGTCGAGGCCCGGCCGGAGCGGGAGGAGATCGGCAGCGGCGAGAGCCGTCGCTGACCCTCCCCGGTACGACTGACAGTGGCGCCAGCCGGATCATCCGGCGGGCGCCACTGCCGTTTCCGCCCCGGTCGTCCCGTTCCCTCCCGCGCACGCCGGGAGGCCGGTGCGCCGACGGCCGTCGCCCCCGGCACGGACGGGTGGAATCGCAGGAATAACCCCGGTCAGCCGGGTATCCGTGCGGTCCGACGTCTCATGGGGGAGGAACGAATGTTGGGAATCAAACGCCTGGGCCTGCTGGCCGCGCTGGTGGTCGTGGGGCTGGCGCCCGCCGCCGCGGCGCAGGCGGCGGCACAGCCGTCGACGCAGGACACGCAGTACCTGCAGGCGGTGCACCAGGTCAACCTGTTCGAGATCACCGCCGGTAACCTGGCCCAGCAGAAGGGCCAGAACGAGCAGGTCAAGGACCTGGGCAAGATGTTCGTGACGGACCACACCCAGCTGGACCAGACGGTGCAGTCGACCGCGCAGCAGCTCAACGTGCAGTTGCCGGCCGACCCGACCGCCGACCAGCAGAAGGTCCTGGACCAGCTGAACAACCTCAGCGGGGCCGAGTTCGACAAGGCGTGGGTGACCGCGCAGCTCGCCGGCCACGTCCAGGCGATCCAGGCCACCCAGACCGAGATCTCGCAGGGCTCGGAGCAGTCGGTGGTGCAGATCGCGCAGGACGCGCTGCCGGTCCTCCAGGCGCACTACGACGCGCTCGTGGCCCTGGCCCAGACCCTGGGCGTCCCGGTTCCGCAGACCAGCGCCAGCGGCACGCCCAGCCCGGGCGGCACCACGTCCCCGGGTGGCACCGAGTCGCCGGCTCCGGGTGGCACCGAGACCGAGGAGCCCGCTCCGGGCACCACGGAGACCCCGGTGCCCGGCCAGAGCTGACGTACCGCACGGTCGACGGTGGCCGGTCCGCCCGCGAGGAGGGCAGGCCGGTCACCGGCTCGTGTCAGTCGGCGTTCGCCAGCCCGATCGCGAACGCCTCCTCCAGGTCGTGCTGCGAGTAGGCCCGGAACGCGATGTGCGACTCGGTGTTGAGCACGCCCGGCACCTTCGAGATGCTGCCGGCGATGACCTGGGCGATCTGCTCGAACTCCCGGACCCGGACCATGGCGATCAGGTCGACGTGCCCGGCCACCGAGTAGACCTCGCTGACGCCGGGCAGGTTGGCCAAGGTCTCGGCCACCTCGGGGATGGAGTCGGTGGCGCAGTCGATCAGCACGATCGCGGTGATCACGGGACGGTTCTCCGTTCGTCGGCGACGAGGCCCATGCTAGAGCCCGCGCCCCTCACCGCGCCGCCGGGACGGTCAGGTCGTCCCCGGCCCGGATCACCTGGCGCAGGCGTTCCCCGGCCGCGACCGTCGCACCAGGCCACACCACCGACCGCTCCACGTCGCCGTGCACCAGCGCCCCGGCGCCGACCACCGAGCCGGTGACCCGGCCGTCCACCGTCGCAGCCGGGTCCACCAGCCCGTCCGGTCCGGCCGCGTGCAGGTTGGCGGCCAGGTAGTCGGCCGGGGTGCCGGTGTCGTAGAACGTGCCCCGGTAGGGCACCACTGTGAGCGCGCCGGCCGCCTCCGCCGGCCGCCACACCGCCCGGACCAGGTCGCCGAACGTGGCGGGCAGGTCGCGGACCAGCCGCCAGGGCAGCAGCGAGAAACCCACGAACTCGTGGCCGTCGAAGGTCCCGGGGGCGTGCGGGTCGTCGGCGGGCCGGCCGAGCAGGCGTACGCCGTGCCCGTCCCACCCGTCCAGCAGCGCGGCGATGTCCGGGCCGGGCGGGGCCTGCGGGTCGGCCAGGTACGCGTCGGCGTTGCCGACCAGCACGCCCCGGCCGTCGATCCAGTCCCGCAGCCGGCCCACGCCCCCGGCGGTGCCCAGTGGAGCGTCCGGCTCGACCGACAGGTGGGCCCGGCCGCCGACCCGCGCGACCACCTGGTCGCCCAGGTAGCAGGCGTTCACCGCGACCCGCTCCGGGCCGGTCAGGCCGAGCCCGGCCAGCCGGACCAGCGCCCGGTCCAGCAGCGGGACGTTCCCCACCGGGCAGAGCGCCTTCGGCACCCGCTCGGTGAGCGGGCGCAGCCGGGTGCCCTCGCCCGCGGCCAGCACCACGGCGCACACCTCGACCCCCGGTGCCGCGGTGCCCGCGTACGGGGTGCTCACGCGGCCGGTCGGTGCTCGCCGGCGCGCGGGCCGATGCCGTAGTACCCGAGCAGGTTGGCGGTGGCGCGGCTGAGCCGGGGCAGGTCGTCGAGCGGGTGGAAGGCGGCCTCGAACACCTCGGCGCCGTCCACCTTCAGCTCGGTGGTCGACGCCGGCACCTCCGCCTCGAAGACCACGTCGACCCAGCCCTTGGCGTGCACCACCGCGTTCGGCACCGCCGGGCGCAGCGCGTCGGGGGACAGGCGGACGCCTGACTCCTCGTACAGCTCGCGGGCGGCGCCCACCACGGGGGCCTCGCCGCGTTGCAGCAGCCCGGCCGGCAGCGTCCAGCTGTAGCCGGGCGGCTGGCGCAGCAGCAGGATCCGGCCCGCGCCGGTGGCCTCCGTGTCCTTGACCAGGGTGACCGCACCGACGATGTACTTCGGTACGGCCAGCCGGACCAGCCGCCGCCGCAGCGGGACCGGAAGCCGGTAGAAGATCTGGTAGCCGATAGCCCGTCCGGTGGCACGCGCGCGGGGGATCATGTCGTCCAGGCTAGTGGTCCCGGCGCGGACCGGCTCCGTCTACTGCCGGTGGTCGACCAGATCGATCAACTGCTGGACCACCGTGTCCGGCTCGACAGTGCGGTCGAAGACCGCCACCAGCAGCGTCTCCAGGTCGGGGTAACCCAGCTCCTCGGACAGCCGCAGCAGCGGCAGGTCGCTGGCCAGGCCCCGGTTGTGCTTGCGCAACGCCAGGCCGATCGAGGCCCGGCCGAGCCGGACCTTGTCGGCGATCGAGATGCCCGGCTCGGTGTGCTCGGCGAACCAGCGGTTGATCTGCATCTGGGCGTGCGGGGACTTCACGAAGCCCAGCCACTCCCGGCGCGGGCCGCGCGGGGCCACGTCCGCCTCGAAGCCGCTCTCCGCGCCGTCCTCGGCGAAGATCTCCACCACGTCGCCCTCCTCCAGTTCGGAGGCGAGCGGCGCGAGCCGGCCGTTGATCCGGGCGGCCAGGCAGTGGTCGCCGCGTTCGGTGCCCAGCTCGTACGCGAGATCGACAGGTGTCGCGCCGGCCGGCAGCACCACCTGCCGCCCGTCGGCGACCACCTGGATCTGCGCCTCGGACAGGTCGCAGCGCAGCGACTCCATGAACTGGGTCGGGTCGACCGTCTCCTGTTCCCAGTCGAGCACCCGGCGCAGCCAGGCCAGCTCGTCCGCCCGGTCGGCGCCGCGGCCCGCGGCCCGGGGGAAGCGGTAGTGGGCGGCCACGCCGTACTCCGCGGAGCGGTGCATCTCGGTGGTGCGGATCAGCACCTCGACGGTGCGGTCCTGCGGGCCGCAGACGCTCGTGTGCAGCGACCGGTAGAGGTTGTTCTTCGGGGAGGCGATGAAGTCCTTGAACCGGCCCGGCATCGGCCGCCAGAGCCCGTGCACGGCGCCCAGCGCGGCGTAACAGTCGGTCGCCGGACCGTCCACCACGATCGCGATGCGGGGCAGGTCGAACGGGGCGGCGTGGTCGCCGGCGACGGTGTCCTTCCAGATCGAGTAGAGGTGCCGGGGGCGGGGGGAGACGTCGGCGTCGACCCGGTTGCGGCGCAACGCCGCCCGGGTGCGGGCCACCACGTCGGCGAGGTAGGCGTCCCAGCCCGGCCGGTCGTGCACGAACCGGGCGATCCGCGCGTGCTCCTCCGGCCGCAGGTGCAGCAGCACCACGTCGTCCAGCTCGCGTTTCAGCGTCTGGATGCCCAGCCGGTCGCAGAGCGGGACCAGCACCTCCTGGGTCTTGCGGGCGATCCGCTCCCGGGATGCGGCCGAGCGTACGCCGAGCGTACGCATGTTGTGCAGCCGGTCGGCCAGCTTGATCACCAGCACCCGGACGTCCTTGCCGGCCGCCACGATCATCTTGCGGACGGTCTCCGCCTCGGCGGCCTTGCCGTAGAACGCCTTGTCGAACTTGGTCACGCCGTCGACCAGGTGGGCGACCTCGCGGCCGAAGTCCTCCTGGAGCGCCTGGAGCGTGTAGCGGGTGTCCTCCACCGTGTCGTGCAGCAGCGCGGCGACCAGGGTGATGGTGTCCATGCCGAGGTCGGCGCAGATCTGCGCCACCGCCAGCGGGTGGGTGATGTACGGCTCGCCGCTCTTGCGGAACTGGCCGCGGTGCATGTTCTCGGCGATCGTGTAGGCCCGGCGCAGCACCGAGGCGTCGGCGCTCGCGTGGATGCCGCGATGGGCGCGGACCAGTGTGGTGACCGGGTCGCCGTCGGCGGCCGGCCAGGTGAGCAGGGAACGCAGGCGGCGGGTGAGCGGTAGTTCGCCCTGGGTCGGGAGCGCGCCACCCAGGGCGGCGCCGTGTCCGGCGTCGACGTCCACGTGGGACACCTCCTCACCCCGGCCCTCGGCCACCGGGAACCGGCGACCGGGAGCAGAGCCCGCGAATCGGGCAGGTCTGCACTCCTTTAACAGACTAAGGGAGTCGAGGTAGTCCGATCGGTCAGTTGGTCATGAGCGTTCGGTCGAGAGTTTGGCGGATCCACCGTTCTCCGCCTTCGTCAGCAGGTCGCGGAAACGCCCCGCGCCGGCCACCGGGGAGGCCCACCCGTCGGTCGCCTCGACCAGCCGGGTCTCCGGTCGTTCCAACCAGGACAGGATCCGCTCGGTCTCCTCGGCGGTAGCGGCCGGCACCGGGCCGTGCCCGGGCAGCACCGTCTCGGCGGTGGCCCGGATCGCCGCGATCGTGGGTCGCGGATGGACACCCGGCGGGGACACCCCGGCCCCGGCGAGCCGGCCGTGCCGCACCAGAGCCAGTTCCCAGCCGCCCCGGGCGGCCGGACGGGCGGCGGCCAGCTCGGCGATGCCGGTCAACGCGGCCAGCCGCTGCATCCGGACCGCCGCGCGCAGCACCGCCACCAGCCGGCCGCGCACCACAGCCGCCTCCTCGTACCGCCGGGCGGCCGACAGCACCTCGATGCGGGCGAGCAGCGCGTCCACCACCACACCGAGGTCGTCGCTGGTGGCGGTGCGGAACGGCGTCGCGGCTCTGTCGTCGTACTCCTCGGGGGTGATCCGGTGCTCGCAGGGCGCCGGGCAGCGACCCAGCTCGGCCAGCGCGCAGGCCGGCATGGTGGTGCGCCGGGAGAGCCGGTGCGTGCACTGCCGCAGCGGCACCGCGTCGTGGAAGCCGGCGGCGGCCAGCTCCGCCGCCTGCCGGGACCGGAACGGCCCCAGGTAGGCCGTGTCGGTGGGCGCGATGTCGCGCACGATCGACAACCGGGGGTACGCCTCGTCGGTGAGCTTCAGCCACACCTGGCGCTCCGGATACTTCGACCGGCGGTTGTACGGTGGCGCGTGCGCCGCGATCAGCCGCAGCTCGCGGACCTCGGCCTCCAGCGAATGGGCGCACTCGACCGCCTCGACGCGCTCGGCGGCGGCGAGCATCTCGGAGATCCGGGCCCGCTTCTCCGCGGCGGTGAAGTAGCTGCGGACCCGGGTGGCGATGTCGCCGGACGTGCCGACGTAGAGCGGCCGGTCGTCGGCGGCCCGGAAGATGTAGACGCCCGGCACCTTCGGCAGCCCGTCGGCGAGGTGCCGCTTGCGGCGCTGGGTGGGGGTGACCGCGCGGGCGAACTCGATCGCCTCGCCGACCGTGTCGACCCGGTGCCCGCCGAGGCGGCCGATCAGCCCGTGCAGCACGTCGACGGTGGCCTTCGCGTCGTCGAGCGCCCGGTGGGTGGGCTGGGTCGCGGTGCGGAAGTAGGCGGCGAGCGTGCCCAGCTTGCGGTTGGGCACCTCGTCGCGGGTGAGCACCCGCCGGGCCAGCGCGGCCGTGTCCAGCACCCGGGGGTTGGGCCAGCGGTAGCCGTGCTTCGCGCAGGCCGCCTTGAGGAAACCCACGTCGTACGGCGCGTTGTGGGCGACGAGCACGGCGTCGCCGACGAACTCCAGGAAACTCGGCAGCACCTGCTCGATCGGCGGGGCGGGCAGCAGCATGGCCTGGGTGATGCCGGTGAGCACGGTGATGAACGGCGGGATCGGCACGCCCGGGTTGACGAGCGTGGCGAGCACGCCCAGCTCGTCGCCGCCGCGGACCTTCACCGCGCCGATCTCGGTGATCCCGCCGCCGTCGGGTGCGCCGCCGGTGGTCTCCAGGTCGACCACGACGAAGGTGGTCGCGTAGAGCGGCAGCGCCGGGTCGACACCGCTGCCCGCCGGGTCAAGGCCGGCCAGCGACTCCTGGACGTACTCCGCTCGTGTCACCCGCGGGACGCTAGCGGCACGGTCCGACACTCCTGTCACTGCCGCCCCAGGAGATACCACGGGGGTACGATGAGAGATCGGCTCACTCACCGGGCGGTGGGCCCGTTCGGGGTGGGAGACTTGCCTCATGCCCCTCAGCGAGCCGTACGACGACCGCTCCTCCGTGGAGGAGCCGGTGGTCGGCGTGCCCGCCGACGAGGACGCGCCGCCCGCGATCGAGCCCGAGCCCGTGCTGCCCGAGCCGGTCCGGCAGCGGATCGTCACGCTGACCGCCGCCGTGCTGCCCGGCCTGCCCGCCGACGAGGTGCCGGTGCCGCTGCGGCGGGTCGCCAAGTTCGCCCCCAACCGTCGCGCCCGCCTCGGCGCGCCCGCGATCGCCGCCCAGCTCACCGCCGACCCGCTGTTCCGGCAGCGGATCACCGCCCGGGTGCTCGCCGACGCCGGCGACCTGGGCGCGGCGGTGGTCGACGGCACCGCGCCGGCCGCCGCCGACCCGGTCGAGGTGGCCGCCCTGGCCTACCTGGCCCGGCCCCGGGGCTGGCGGGAACTCATCGACGCGAGCGGCGAGGCGGTACGCGCCGAGGCCGACAGCGCGGTCGTGGCCGAGCTGGTACGCGAGGCCGAGCAGCGGGCCGCCCGCGCCGAGCACGACCGGGCGGTGGCCCGGGTCGAGGCGGAGAAGCTGCGCGACGAGCTGGCCCGGGTCCGGGAGGAACTGGGTCAGCTCCGCGAGGAGGCTCGCCAGTTGACACGTACCCTGCGGGAGACCCAGGCCCGCGAGCGCAAGGCCACCGAGATGCTCGCCACCGAGCGGGGGCGGGCGGCCCGCGCCGCCGCCGACGCGGACGCCGAACTGCGCCGCGCCCGGGCCCGGCTGGCCGAGGCGGAGGCCGCCGCCGGCGTGGCCCGGGCCAGCGCCAAGGAGGCCCGCTCGGTCGACGACGCGCGGCTGTGGCTGCTGCTGGAGACGATCGGCCAGGCCGCCGTGGGGCTGCGCCGGGAGCTGGCCCTCGACCCGGTGGACAAGCTCCCGGCCGACTTCGTCGCCGACGCGTTCGCCGAGCAGCCGGGCGCCGCCCAGGCCGGCCCGTCGACGCGGGCCCGCGACACCGACGACCCGGCCCGCCTCGACCAGCTGCTCGCGCTGCCGCGGGCGCACCTCGTGGTGGACGGCTACAACGTGACGAAGCGTGGCTTCGGCGAGATGTCGCTGGAGCAGCAGCGCAAACGGCTGATCACCGGGCTGGGCGGGATCGCCGCGCAGACCGGGGACGAGGTCACAGTCGTCTTCGACGGCGCCGAGCGGATCCACGGCCTGCCCCCGGCGCCGCGCGGCGTGCGGGTGCTGTTCTCTCGCAAGGGCGAGACCGCCGACGAGCTGATCCGCCGGCTGGTCCGCGCCGAACCGGCCGGGCGGCCGGTGGTCGTGGTCTCCTCGGACCGCGAGGTCGCCGACGGGGTACGCCGGCACGGCGCGTACCCGCTGGGCGCGGACTCGCTGCTGCGGCGCCTGGCGCGTTCCTGAGCCTGTTCTTCCTGCCGCTTGATCGACTCCAGTTCGGGGACGTGGCGGGGTCGCGCACGTGCTGATCGCGCCACTTCGGCGTACTGGTTCGTTTTCGCGGCGGCTGCTGCCTCGATGTCCGGTTCTGTCGTACCCGAGCGTTAGCGTCGTGGTGACCGACGGTGGTGGCTCCTTCCCCGGCCGCCACCGGCGACCCGTCAGGAGGCGTTGATGCTGATCGACTGCGACACCTGCGGCAACCGTGGTGCCGGCTGCTCCGGCTGCCTGGTGACCGCCCTGTTCGACTCCGGCGCGGCCGATCTCGGCCCGGCCGAGCACCGGGCGATCGAGGTGTTCGCGCGGGCCGGATTCGACGTGGAGGTGCTGCCGTCCCCACCGGTTGCGACACGGGCACCGGCGCCCCGCCGTGGCGGCCGTCGCCGGATCGCCTGACGCCGCCTGCCTGCCCGGGCTGTGTCGACCCTGAGCCCTGACGGCCGTTCGCTGCCTGGCCCTGGCCCTGGCCCCTGGCCCTGGCCCCTGGCCCTGGCCCCTGGCCCTGGCCCTGGCCCCTGGCCCTGGCCCCGGCCCCCGGCCCTGGCCCCGGCCCCCGGCCCCCGGCCCCCGCCCCGGCCCCCGGCCCCGGCGCCGTGCCTTGCCCAACTGATGCCGGGCCACGCTGCCGGGTCGCGCGTCGGGCACGGCGGTCCCGATCGGGAGCCGGGCAATAGGATGGGCGGTCACGGCGGGAGGGGAGCGGCATGACGCGGACGGGGCACGACGGCGGGGTGGGTCGGTGACCCCGCGCGCCTGGGCGCTGCTGACCCTGGGCGGCCTGGTGGTCGCGCTGCTCGTGGCGGTGGCGCTGCTGGTGCCGTGGAGCCGCCCGCCGGCGCCCCGTGCCGACCAGCTCGCGGCACTGCGTGACCTTCCGGCCGAGCAGGTGACCCGGGGCCGGGCGTTCCACGGCGCGCTGCGCCCGGCGGCGTGGTCGGCGCTGGCGGTCGGGCTGGTGGTGGCGTTGCTGCTCGGGCTGACCCCGCTGGGCGGGCGCCTGGTCGAACTGGCCGGCCGGCCCTTCGGCGGGCACTGGGTCGCGCAGGCCGTGCTCGGCGGACTCGCCGTCATGTTCCTCGCCGACCTGCTCACGCTGCCGTTCGCGGCCTGGCGCCGGACCGTGCTGGTCCGCTACGGGCTGAGCACCCAGACCTGGGGCGGCTGGACGGTCGACCTGCTCAAGTCGTACGCGGTCAGCGCGGTGATCGGCGCGCTGGTCCTGCTCGGCTTCTACACAGTGGTCCGGCTCGCCCCGCGCTGGTGGTGGGCGTTCGGCGCGGCCGGTGCGGCGGCCCTGGTGGTGGTGCTGTCGTTCGTGCTGCCGGTGCTGGTCGAGCCGGTGTTCAACCGGTTCACCCCGATGGAGCCGGGCCCGCTGCGCACCGAGCTGACCGCGATGGCCGCCCGGGACGGCGTACCGGTGCGCGACGTGCTCGTCGCCGACGCGTCCCGGCGTACCAGTGCGGTGAACGCGTACGTCTCCGGGCTCGGCCCGACCCGGCGGGTGGTCGTCTACGACACGCTGCTGCGCGAGGCGGAACCGGCCGAGGTGACCAGTGTGGTCGCCCACGAGCTGGGGCACGCCAAGGACCGGGACGTGTGGACCGGCACTGTGCTCGGCGCGCTCGGCGCCGCCGCCGCGGTGGTGGCGCTCTACCTGATCGGCTCGTGGACGCCGCTGCTGCGGCTCGCCGGCGTCGACTCGATCGCCCAGCCGCGGGCGTTCCCGCTGCTGATCGCGTTGGTCACGGTCGCCGGCCTGCTCGCCACCCCGGTGCAGGCGCTCGTCTCCCGCCGGATCGAGGCCCGCGCCGACGCCCACGCGCTGGCGCTCACCGGCGACCCGGCGACGTTCGAGGCGATGCAGCGACGACTGGCCGGGGTCAACCTGGCCGACCCGGACCCGCCGCGCTGGGAGCGCCTCTGGTCGGCGACCCACCCGTCCACCGTGGAGCGGATGGCCGCTGCCCGCGCCTACGCCAGGGAGTCCGGCCGATGAGCCGCACCTTGCTGATCACCAACGACTTCCCGCCGCGCCCCGGCGGCATCCAGTCGTTCGTGCACAACCTCGCGGTGCGCCAGCAGCCCGGCTCGGTGGTGGTGTACGCGTCGAGCTGGCGCGGGGCGGAGAAGTTCGACGCCGACCAGCCGTTCGAGGTGGTCCGGGAACGGACCCGGGTGCTGCTGCCCACCCCGCTGATCGCCCGGCGGGCGGCGCGGCTGGCGCGCGCGTACGACTGCGACACCGTGTGGTTCGGCGCGGCGGCCCCGCTGGGGCTGCTCGCCGCGGGCCTGCGGCGGCGGGCCGGGATCCGCCGGGCGGTGGCGCTGACCCACGGGCACGAGGTCGGCTGGGCGGCGCTGCCCGGCGCCCGGTCGGCGCTGCGCCGGATCGGGCGGGGCGTGGACGTGACCACCTACCTCGGCGAGTACACCCGGGAGCGGCTGGCCCGCGTGCTGGACGGGCTGACCGAGCTGCGGCGGCTCGCGCCCGGGGTGGACGTGGACACCTACCACCCGGACGTCGACGGCGGTCGGGTCCGGTCGCGGCTCGGGCTGGCCGACCGGCCGGTGGTGGTGTGCGTGTCGCGGCTGGTGCCCCGCAAGGGCCAGGACATGCTGATCCGCGCGCTGCCGGAGATCCGTCGCCGGGTGCCGGACGCCGCGCTGCTCGTGGTCGGCGGCGGCCCGTACCGCTCGACGCTGGAGAAGCTGGCCCGGCAGACCGGGCTGGAACGCGACGTGGTCTTCACCGGCTCGGTGCCCTCGGCCGAGCTGCCCGCCCACTACGCGGCCGGCGACGTGTACGCGATGCCGTGCCGCACCCGCAACCGCGGGCTGGACGTGGAGGGCCTCGGGATCGTCTACCTGGAGGCGAGCGCGACCGGGCTGCCGGTGGTGGCCGGTGACTCCGGCGGCGCGCCGGACGCGGTCCGCGAGGGGGAGACCGGGTACGTGGTCGGGGGCCGGGACGTGGCCCAGCTCGCCGACCGGGTGGCCACGCTGCTCGCCGACCGGGATCTGGCCCGGCAGTTCGGCGCCGCCGGCCGTGCCTGGGTGGAGCGGGAGTGGCGCTGGGAGACGCAGGCGCAGCGGATGGCCGCCCTGCTGGCCGGCTGACGCCGCGCGCCGGCCGGGTCAGGAGGCCACGTGCCGGCCGGATCAGGGCACCGCGGGCCGGCCGGGTCAGGAGGCCGCGTCGACGTGGGCGGGCACCCGGCCCAGGTGCGGCGCGGCCGGGCCGGGACGGCCGAAGTGCCAGCCCTGCCCGGCGTCGCAGCCGATCGCGCGCAGCCGGTCCGCCTGGTCGGCCGTCTCCACGCCCTCGGCGGTGACCGTGAGGTCCAGCGCGTGCGCCAGCGACACGAGCGAGGCGAGGATCCGCTCGTCGGTGCCGCTGTCCGGTGCGCGCAGGCCGGTCACGAACTCGCCCGCCACCTTCAGCTCGTCGACCGGCAGGTCCCGCAGGTACGCGAGGTTGCAGTAGCCGGTGCCGAAGTCGTCGATGGCGACCCGGACACCGAGGTCGCCGAGCACCCGCAGGGCCCGCACCGGCTCGACCACTGTGCTCATCATGGTGCTCTCGGTGATCTCCAGTTGCAGCCGGTGCGGCGGCAGGCCGGTGCGCCCGAGCACGCCGCGTACCTCGGTCACCAGGTCGCTGCGATGCAACTGCCGGACGGCGAGGTTGACGCTGACGAACGGCGCGTCGCCGTCCGTGCCCGGCCAGGTGCCCGCCTCGCGGCACGCCTCGGCCAGCACCCAGCTGCCGAGCCGGACGATCAAGCCGGTCTCCTCGGCCAGCGGGATGAAGCTGTCCGGCCGCAGCACACCCAGCTCCGGGTGACGCCAGCGCACCAGCGCCTCCATGCCGAGCACCCGCCCGTCGCGCAGCGACGTCAGCGGCTGGTAGTCGAGGTAGAACTCGCCCCGGTCCAGCGCGGCGGGGATCGCCGCGGACAGCGCGTACCGGGCCAGCTCACGGCGGTTGCGGTCGGCGTCGAACAGCGACCAGCGGGCCCCGCCGGCGGCCTTGGCCCAGTGCAGCGTGCTGTCGGCCGCGCGCATCAGGTCCATCGGCGAGGTGCCCGCGACCGGGCGTTCCACGATGCCGATGCTCGCGGACACGGTCAGCTCGTGGCCGTCGACGAGCGCCGGTTCGCGTACCGCGGCGAGCGCCGCCTCGGCGACCTTCACCGCGTCGCCGGTGCCGGCGGTGCGTTCGACCAGGATCACGAACTCGTCGCCGCCGAGCCGGGCGACCAGGTGTTCGCCGAGCGCCCGGCGCAGGCGCTGCGCCACCGTCACCAGCAGCGAGTCGCCGATCTGGTGGCCGAGGGAGTCGTTGACGACCTTGAACCGGTCCAGGTCGAGGAAGCAGACGCCGACCCGGTCGGCGTCCCGCCCCGGCGCGGTGATCGCGGCGGTCAGCCGTTCGGTGAACAGCGTGCGGTTCGGCAGGCCGGTGAGCGGGTCGTGGGTGGCCTGGTGCCGGAACCGGGCCTCGCTGTCGCGCAGCGCCCGTTCCGCCTGCGCCCGGGCCATCATGGCGGCACGGCGGATGGACTCCTGCTCGTCCAGCGTGCGGTCGCGCAGGGCGCGGGCGTACCCGGTCGCGACCGTGGCGAGCAGCCGGGCCATCCGGTCCTCGACGTCGTCGACGACCAGGTCGAGGTCGCGGACCAGGCGCAGCTGGATCACCTCGACGGTGCGGCCCAGCCCTTCCGCGGAGGCGATGTGCGCCTGCACCAGTTCCGCGCCGACCTGCTGGCCGATCCGCAGGTCGAACGGTTCGGCGCGCAGCGCCTGGGCGAGCCGCTCGGTGAGCCGCTGCAGCATCTCCTCCAGCTGTGACTGCGTCATCGGCAGGTAGCTGGTGCCGGACACCGCCTTGGCCCAGGCCCGGGCGAACACGCCGGGCCGGCAGCGGGTCGCGTCGTCACCCACCGAGCCGCCCGACCCCGCCCATGAAGACGGCCCGCTCGGCGTTCTCCGCCTGGTCGGGGGAGTCCGGCCGCCACTGCGGCACCCACACCACGCCCGGGTCGACCAGCTCGAAGCCGTCGAACAGCGCGGTCATCTCGGCCCGGCTGCGGATCCAGAGCTGGCTGTCGGTACGCCGGTAGACCCGTTCCGCCTCGGCCCGTTCGCCGGTGCCGGCGCGGCCGTCCTCGCTGGCCTGGGAGAGCACCAGGTGGCTCCCGGGCGCCAGCGCCCCGCGCAGCGTCCGGAGGATCTCCTCGGGCCGGTCGGCGTCCGGGATGAAGTGCAGCACCGCCACGATCATCACGGCGACCGGCCGGGTGAAGTCCAGCAGCCGGGTGACCTCCGGGTGAGCGAGGATCGCCTCCGGGTTGCGCAGGTCCTCCTGGAGCACGGCGGCGTGCTCGTTGCCGTCCAGGATCTCCTGGCTGTGCGCCACCGCCACCGGGTCCACGTCGACGTAGACCACCCGCGACTCCGGATCGATCCGCTGGGCGATCTCGTGCACGTTGCCGACAGTCGGGATGCCGGAACCGATGTCCAGGAACTGGCGGACGCCGGCCCGGGCGAGGTACTGCACCGCCCGGCGCAGGAACGCGCGGTTGGCCTGGGCCATCAGCGGCGCCTCCGGCACCGCCTCCACCATCGCGCGGGCGGCCGCCCGGTCGGCCGCGAAGTTGTGCGAGCCGCCGAGGTAGTAGTCGTACATGCGGGCGACGCTGGGGCGCTCGATGTCGATCGTCTCGGGTGCCCAGTCCGGCCGCTGCATGTCCTGCCCCTCGGGTTCGGCGACACGCGGTCGTCACCGCCGCGCGGATCACCCGGGTATTCTGCCCCTCCGCCGTCGCGGTGCAAAGACCGCCGTCGCTATGCGTCCGGCCGTTCACCGTACGCGACAACACGTGGCCGGGAACGCCGAGAGGCCCGCGTCCGTGGTGGACGGGGCCTCTCGCGGCGGTACGCCTCAGAACTTCGGGGCGTCCGGGGCCTCCAGCAGCCCCAGCCGCAGCGCGGTCATCAGCGCCTGCGCCCGGTTGGCGGCACCCAGCTTCTCGTAGAGCTTGGAGATGTGGGTCTTGGCGGTCGACTCGCTGACGAACAGTTGCTTGGCGATGCCGGCCACGCTCATGCCGTCGGCGAGCAGCCGCAGCACCTGGCCCTCACGGGGGGACAGCTGCGGGCCGGACGGCGCCAGCCGGCGCTTCATCGCCTCGGCCAGGTCGGCGGCGGTGAACGCGCTGGGGGAGGAGGCGGCGTGCCGGGCGGCGGCCACCACCTCGTCGGCCGGGGCGGTCTTCGGCACGAACGCGCTCGCACCCGCCTCCAGGGCGCCGAAGAGCTGGTCGTCGCCGGCGTACATGGTCAGCACGACGATGCCCATCGACGCGCTGGACTTGCGCAGGGCGCGGGTGGCCTCCAGGCCACTGCCGTCGGGCAGGCGGAGATCCATGATCACCACGTCGGGCTGGAGCGCGCCGGCCTGACGCACGCCCTCCGCCGCGGTGGCCGCCTCGCCCACGACCTCGAACTGGCGGTCGCGCTCGAACGCGTGACGCAGTCCCTTGCGGATGAGGTCGTGGTCGTCGACCAGGAGAACCTTGGTACGGGTGGCCGGTGTCGGACTGCTGGTCATCCTCGGGTTACTCCCCTTCTGCTGCTGCGGCGCTGCCGCGCACCTTATCGCGCCGGGGCGACGAACCGAGCACCACGGCCACAGTCGTCCCACTCGGCTGTCGCGGCCTGATCTCCAACCGGCCTCGGATACGTTCCGCCCTCTCGGCCATGATCGCAAGGCCATAGTGCCCGTCCGGGCGCTGGTCACCGATGCCGTGACCGTCATCCGACACTTCGATTCGGGTGTACGGGGGATCCACCTCGCACGTGACCCACAGGTTCGACGCGCCGGCGTGCTTGCGCGCGTTCGTCACCGCCTCCTGCGCGATGCGCAGCAACTCGGCCTCGGTGGCGGCGGGGAGCCGGGCGGTGGACTCGTCCAGCGACAGGTGCACCCGCAGTCCGCCGGAGGCGCCGACGGTGCGGGCGTACTCGGCGATGGCGGCCGCCAGGCCGCCGTGCCGGTCCACCTCGCTGCGCAGCTCGAACAGGCTCAGCCGCAGCTCGGTGATCACCCGGGTGACCTCCTGGCGCAGCGTGCGCAGCGAGTCGGCGGTCTCCTCGGCGTCCTCGTGCACGGTGGCGAGCGCGTTGTCGATGCCGTACCCGACCATGACCAGCTCCTGGGCGACCCCGTCGTGGATCTCCCGGGCCAGCCGCTGCCGCTCCTCGTTCGTCGCCAGCGAGCGCACCTCGTCGAAGAGCAGCGCCGCCTCCAGCCGCAGCGCCGCCGGGCCGGTCAGCGCCGTCACCCGGGACACCACGGGCGGCGGGTACGCGGCGGCGGTGTCCGCCTCGATCACCACCAGGCCGACCGTGCGTACGCCCGCCACCAGCGGGACGATCAGCGCGGAGACCTCACCGGAGTGCCGGGACCGGGCCTGCGAGCGGGCCGAGACGGTCGGCTGCTGGGTGGCCCAGGCGTCGGCGATGGCCGAGTCGGCGTCGAGCGTGGTCTCCCAGTCGACCCGGTCCGCGCCGATCTGCGCGAGCACCACGAGCCGGCCGCCGCCGCTGGCGGACAGCACCGCGCCCCGGTCGGTCTTGGCCACCACCCGCAGCTCCTCCAGCAGGTGCTCGGAGATGCCGCCCGGGTCCAGGGTGGCGCCGGGCAGCTGGCGAGCGACAGTACGGAGCTGGGTGAGCAGGCGGGTCGCCTCGGCGTACGGCTGGGGTTTGCCCTCGGCGCGCACCCGCATGACGCGCTGGAGCGTGCCGGCGGTGTAGAGGCCGAGCCCGGCGAGGATCAGCCACTGGGCGCAGATGGCGAGGTAGCCGACCTGACCGAGTTGCGGCCCGCCGTCGACCTGGGTGAACGCGGCGCTGGCCAGCAGCGTCGCCGCCGCCACGGCGAGCAGCGCGGCGCCCTCGCGGAACCGGCGGCTCAGCGCGGTCACGGTGACCGGCACGGCGAGGTACGGCAGCACCGCCGAGGCCCCCACCCCGCCGGTCACGCCGGACAGATGGGTGTCGGCGGCGACCTGGCTGGCGGCCAGCCCGAGCACCAGAACCTCGGCGAACCGGCTGATCGGGGCGAGCAGCCGGTGTTGGGGGGCGAGCACGGCGGGCAGGCCGGCGACGCCCAGCAGCGCGATCCACCAGAGCTGGGTGGCGTCGCGGGTGGCGAACAGGGTCAGGGCGGCGACCAGCGCGAGGAGGACCGCGCGAGCCGCCGCCGCGAGGGGCTGCGTCGACGGCTGGCGGGATATGGAGGCGGGCACGTGACGGATGGTAGTCAGCCCCGGTAGATCTCGGCGATCTCCGAGGCGTACGTCTTGTGCACGACCTGACGCTTGACCTTCAGCGACGGGGTCAGCTCGCCGGTGGCCTCGGTGAAGTCCTGCGGCAGGATCCGGAACACCTTGATCGCCTCGGCCTTGGAGACCGCCTGGTTGGCCTGGTCGATCGCGGACTGCACCTCGGCGCGCAGCGCCGCGTCCTCGCGCAGCTCGGCCATGCTCGTGGTCTCCGGGCGCCCCTGCCCGGCCAGCCACTTCGGCAGCGCCTCCTCGTCGATGGTGACCAGCGCGGCGATGAACGGCTGCCGGTCGCCGACCACCACGCACTGGCTGATCAGCGGGTGCGCCCGTACCTGGTCCTCCAGCACCGCCGGGGCGACGTTCTTGCCGCCGGCGGTCACGATGATCTCCTTCTTCCGGCCGGTGATGCTCAGGTAGCCGTTCTCGTCGAGCTGCCCGAGGTCGCCGGTGCGGAACCAGCCGTCGGTGGTGATCGCCTCGGCGGTGGCCGCGTCGTTGTGCCAGTAGCCCTGGAAGACGATGTCGCCGGCGATCAGGACCTCGCCGTCGTCGTCGATCCGGATGGTGACGCCGGGCAGCGGGCGGCCGACGGTGCCGATCCGGGTGCCGGTGGGCAGGTTGGCGGCGGCGGCCGGCGAGGTCTCGGTGAGGCCATACCCCTCGCAGATGGTCACCCCGACGCCGCGGAAGAAGTGCCCGAGCCGCGCGCCCAGCGGCGCGCCGCCGGAGATGGCGTCGCGGCACCGGCCGCCCATCGCCGCCCGCAGCTTGCGGTAGACCAGCTTGTCGAAGAGGGCGTGCTGCGCGCGCAGCCCGAGGCCGGGACCGCCCGGCAGTTCCTGGGCTTCGCTCCACGCGATGGCGACCTTCTCCGCGCGGTCGAAGATCTTGCCCTTGCCCTCGGCTTCGGCCTTCTGCCGCGCGCCGTTGTAGACCTTCTCGAAGACCCGGGGTACGGAGAGCACGAACGTCGGCTTGAAGTCCTGCAGCTCGGCGACCAGGTTCTTGGTGTCCGCGCAGTGCGCCATGGTGGCCCGGGCGTGCACCACGCCGACCTGGATGAGCCGGGCGAAGGCGTGCGCGAGCGGCAGGAACAGCAGGGTGGAGGCGCCCTGGCGGAACAGGTTCGGCAGCACCGGCACCGCGTTGGCGATGTCGGAGTAGATGTTGCGGTGGGTCAGCACGCAGCCCTTGGGCCGGCCGGTGGTGCCGCTGGTGTAGATGATCGTGGCGACGTCGTCGGCCTTCGACAGCGAGCGGCGGGTCTCCACCTCGGCCCGGTCCACCGACGCGCCGGCGGCGACCAGGTCGTCGACGGCGCCCAGGTCGATCTGCCAGACCTCGCGCAGGTCGGGCAGCCGGTCCCGGACGCCGGCGACCAGGGTGGCGTGCGCGGTGCTCTCCACCACCACTGCGACGGCGCCGGAGTCGCCGAGGATCCAGGCGGCCTGCTCGGCGCTGGACGTCTCGTAGATCGGCACGGTGACCGCGCCGGCCGCCCAGATCGCGTAGTCGAACAGGGTCCACTCGTAGCGGGTGCGGCTCATCAGGCCGACCCGGTCGCCGGGGGAGACGCCGGCGGCGATCAGGCCCTGCGCCACCGCCACGACCTCGTCGCGGAACTGTCGGCAGGTGACATCCTCGCGCGCGTCCGTCCCCGCGCCGGGGCGGACGAACTGCACGGTGTCCGGGGCGACCTCGGCGTTTTCCCAGACCGGGTCGGTCAGGTTGGCCGCGTCGCCGACTGTGACGATCGGCGGGACGGAGAACTCGCGCACCTGCACTCCCTCGTGCTCTACCGGCGGGGGCCGGCCTGGTCGGCTCTGTCGAAACCTACCCGCACACCCCGGTGGGTCTGCCAGGGAGGTTGCCCGCCCGGCCGGTGGGACGCGGTCCGGCGGGTGGAGCGGGACCGGCCGGGAGGCGGCCGGGTAGCCTCCCCCCATGGCGGACACCTCCACCCAGTCGATCATCATCGGCGCGTCACCGGACCGGGTGGCGGCCGTCATCTGCGACTTCCCGAGTTATCCCGAGTGGGCCGAGGCGGTACGCCGGGCCGAGGTGATCGAGGAGTACGAGGACGGCTACGCCAGCCAGGTCCGGTTCACGCTCGACGCGGGCGTGATGGCCGACGAGTACGTGCTGGCCTACGAGTACGCCGAGGACATCTCCCGGGTCGAGTGGCACCTGGTCGCCCCGTCGAAGATGCAGCGCTCCCAGCGCGGGTCGTACGACCTGGTGGGCAACCCGGACGGGACGACCACTGTGACGTACACCCTTGAGGTGGAGCTGTCCGTGGCGATGCTCGGCATGTTCCGCCGCAAGGCCGAGAAAATGATCATGGACGCGGCGTTGAAGCAGCTCAAGCGCCGGGTAGAAGCACCCGGTGCGGCGCAGGAGACATGACCGTCGTCCCGGTAGTCACGCTGGAGGAGCCGAACCATGGGCACCACTGATCCGGGTTCGGCCCGGGAAGAGGCCGAGCGCCTCGTCGCCACACTGCTCGCCGGCGCGAAGATGGCCGCCGCCGCACCCGGCTCCGGCACCTGGGGTCCGCTCGGTGGGATCCTCTCCGGTGTCCTCGGTCACACCCCGCCCGGCGCCGGCCCCGCTCCGGAGACGCCCGCACCCCCCGGTTTCGCCACCGGCTCGCCGGAATGCTGTGTCTGCCCGGTCTGTCGCGGTATCGCCGCGTTGCGGGATCCGAGTCCCGAGTTCGCCGAGCGGCTCGCCACCGGCGCCGGGGACCTGGCAGCCGGGGTGGCCAGCCTGCTGCGCGCGTTCACCCCGGCCGAGCCGGAGCGAACCGCCGACGCCGGCACCGCCGCGCCGGACGGATCGGGGGACCACGTGTGGCGCGAGGCGACCCGTACCGGGCATGATTCTCAGCCGGCACCCGAGCAGGACGTGTGGTCCGCCGCCACCCGGGGGGAGGGCGCGGCCGATTCGGGTGCCACCGCCGACGCCGCCGGGCCGCCGGAGCCGGGCACGAGCCGGCCACCGGCCGGCCGTCCCGTGGTGCCCGCCTCGCGGGCGTCCGGAGAGGTGGGCACGGACGCACCAGGCGACGGGGCCTGACCACCGGACATCCCGGGACCGTATGGCCGGTTCGGCCGGTCCCCGGGCAGCACAGCAGAGGGGAGTGGCGGCGGTGACGCTGACCATCGGAGTCGACGTCGGTGGCACGAAGGTGGCCGGCGGTGTCGTGGACGACGCCGGCACGGTACTCGTGCAGACGCGACGGGACACCCCCGCCGACGACGTGGCCAAGACCCGCGACGTCATCATCGAGGTGGTCACCGAACTGGCCGCCGGTCACGCCGTCGAGGCCGTCGGCATCGGCGCCGCCGGCTGGATCGACGCCCCCCGTTCCACCGTGCTGTTCGCCCCGAACCTGGCCTGGCGGGACGAGCCGCTGCGCACGTACGTCGGCGACGCCACCGGCCTGCCGGTGATCGTGGAGAACGACGGGAACGTGGCCGCCTGGGCGGAGTTCCGCTACGGCGCGGCCCGCGACGCCGACGACTCGATGGTCATGTTCACCATCGGCACCGGTGTCGGCGGCGGCATCGTGCTCGGCGGTGGCCTGGTCCGCGGCGCCAACGGCATCGCCGCCGAACTGGGCCACATGCTCACCGTGCCGGACGGCCACCAGTGCGGCTGCGGCCGGCTGGGCTGCATCGAGCAGTACGCCAGCGGCAGCGCGCTGGTCCGCTTCGCCCGCGCCGCCGCCCGGCAGGAGCCGCACCGCGCGGCCGCGTTGCTGGAGCTGGCCGGGGGCGAGGCCGAGACGATCACCGGCCCGATGGTGACCGCCGCCGCGAAGGGCGGCGACCCGGTCTCCACCGAGGCGTTCGCCCAGGTCGGCCGCTGGCTCGGCACCAGCCTCGCCGACATGGCGCAGATCCTCGACCCGCAGGTGCTGGTGGTGGGCGGCGGCGTGATCGACGCCGGTGACCTGCTGCTCGGCCCGACCCGGCGGTCGTTCGCCGACGCGCTGGCCCAGCGCAGCCGGCTGCCCGTCGCCGAGGTGCGCCCGGCCGAGCTGGGCAACACCGCCGGTGTGATCGGTGCCGCCGACCTGGCCCGGCGGATCTGACATGACTGATGCGGGTGTGCCGCTGCGGGTTCTGTCGTACAACATCCACAGCCAGCGCGACGACACGGCCGCGCTGGCCGAGGTGGTCCGCGCGGCCGCGCCGGACGTGGTGATCGTCCAGGAGGGACCGCGCCGGTTCCGGTGGCGGCACAGGACCGCTGCGCTGGCCGAGTCGTTCGGCATGGTGGTGGCGGCCGGTGGCCTGCCGTCGCTGGGCAACGTGCTGCTGACCAGCCTGCGGTTGCGCGTCGTCGGCACCAGGTGCCAGCGGTACCCGCTGACGCCGGGACGGCACATGCGCGGCGCCGCGTACGCGCAGTGCCGGGTCGGCGGCGTCGACGTGCTGCTGGCCGGCTCGCACCTGTCCACCGACCCGGCCGAGCGGCCCGCCCAGGCGGCGGCGTTCAAGCGCGAGCTGGACGCGTCCACGCTGCCGGTGGTGGCCGGCGCGGACATCAACGAGGGCCCGGACGGGCCGGCCTGGCAGACGCTCGCCGAAGGGCTCACCGACACGGCGCTCGCCGCCGACCGGGCCGACCGGCACACGTTCTCCTGCGCCGACCCGCGCCGCCGCATCGATGCGCTGTTCGTCGACCCCCGGATCACCGTGGTCGACTACGACGTGGTGGACACCCCGGCGTCCCGCCGGGCCAGCGACCACTTCCCGGTCCTGGTCGACCTGCTGCTGCCCACCGCCTGATCGCGCGGACCGCCGGGCCGTGACGCACGGTCAGGCGCCCGGCGGGCGGCAGGACAACCGCTTCACCGCCTTTGCTCTGCCGCCACAGACGCACCAGCTACCCGCCGTGACCGGCCGGTCGCGTCCCGGCCGGACGGTCGCGAGACGTTCGCGCAGCTCCCGGGGGTGCTGCGTCCGTGGCGGCAGAGCAAAGGGCCGACGAGGGTACGCCTCCAGCGCGGCCGGTCCCCTCACGCTCGGTGACTGATCCGGCGGTTACGCCGTGTCAGGGGAGCCGGGCGGGTGGGCGGCGTCCGATCCGGTGGCTGGACAACGGCGGGCATTCTCGGCAGGATTTCGCTCCGACCCGGCACGCGTGCCGCACAAAGGAGAATTCGCGGTGTCCTCCTCCACCGACCCCGGCCGCCCCGATCCGGACCGGACGGACGTCCCGGTCCGCGACGACCGCCCGGTCTCCGACCGGGGCGACACGGTCTGCGTCATCGGCGCCGGCGCCAGCGGCCTGACCGCCGTGAAGAACCTGCGCGAGGCCGGCTTCGGCGTGGACTGCTACGAGCGGGAGACCGGCGTCGGCGGCGCCTGGAACTGGCGGCACGACCGCAGCCCGGTGTACGCCAGCACCCACCTGATCTCGTCCCGGCCGTTCACCCAGTTCCCCGACTTCCCGATGCCCGACGACTGGCCGGACTACCCGCACCACAGCCGGCTGCTGTCCTACTTCGAGCGGTACGCCGACCACTTCGACCTGCGCCAGCACGTCTGGTTCGGCACCGAGGTGGTCCGCGTCGAGCCGGTCGAGGGGGACCGCTGGGACGTGACCACGCGCAGCACCGGCGGCTACGGTCCCGAGCGCACCTCCCGGTACGCCGCGGTGGTGCTCGCCAACGGCCACAACTGGTCGCCCAAGCTGCCCCGCTACGAAGGGCTGGAGGAGTTCCGCGGCGAGGTCATGCACGCCTCGTCCTACAAGGACCCGGCGCAGTTGCGCGGCAAACGGGTGCTCGTGGTCGGCGCCGGCAACACCGGCTGCGACATCGCTGTGGAGGCGGCCCAGCAGGCGTCGCACTGCTGGCACTCCACCCGCCGCGGCTACTGGTACGCCCCGAAGTACGTCCTCGGCCGCCCCGTCGACCAGATCAACGACACGCTGCTGGCGCTGCGGGTGCCGCTGCGCGTACGGCAGTGGCTCTACCACTGGACGCTGCGGCTGACCGTCGGCGACCTGACCCGGTTCGGCATGCCCGAGCCGGACCACCGCGTCTACGAGACGCACCCGATCGCCAACAGCCAGCTCGTCTACTACGTCGGCCACGGCGAGATCACGCCGGTGCCGGACGTGGCCCGGTTCGACGACCGCGCGGTGGAGCTGACCGACGGCCGCCGGATCGACCCGGAGCTGGTCGTCTTCGCCACCGGCTACCTGCCGCGCTTCGAGTTCCTCAAGGGCCGGGTGCTCGGCGACGAGGACGGCTCCGGGCGGCCCCGGCTGTGGCTCAACGCCTTCACCGCCGGTCATCCCACGCTCGCCGTGATCGGCCTGGTGCAGCCGGACTCCGGCACCTTCCCGATCTCGCACTGGCAGAGCGTGCTGTTCGCCCGGCTGCTCACGCTGCGCGCCACCCGGCCGGAGCGGGCCGCCGCGTTCGACCGCAAGGTCCGGGAGGGACTGGGCGAGCGGTATTCGGCGAAGGTCAAGGACAGCACCCGGCACTGGTTCGAGGTCGGGCACGCCGACTACCTGCGCGCGCTCCAGCGGGCGCTGCACGAGCTGGAGGAGGGAACCAGGTGAGCGCGAGGAACGCAGCGCAGCGGAGTCCCGCAGTCGCGAACGAAGGGCGGGCACGGTGAGCGCGAGGAACGCAGCGCAGCGGAGTCCCGCAGTCGCGAACGAAGGGCGGGCACGGTGAGCGCGAGGAACGCAGCGCAGCGGAGTCCCGCAGTCGCGAACGAAGGGCGGGCACGGTGACGGCGGCCGAGCGTGTCCGGGTGGTCCGGTCCTGGGAGTGGGCCCGGCCGGAACGGCCCGCCCGCCGGGAGGTGCTCGCCGCCCTGCCGGAGCGGGAGGAGGCGAAGCCGCCGCTGCTGTTCGTACCCGGGTTCGGGCACGGCGCGTGGGCCTTCGCCGAGCACTGGCTGGGGCACGCCGCCGGTCGCGGTTTCCCGGCGTACGCGCTGAGCCTGCGCGGGCACGGCGAAAGCGAGCCGGCGCCGGAGGCGACGCTGCGGTCGTACACCCATGACGTGACGCAGGTGGCGGCGAGCCTGCCGCGGCAGGCGGTGCTGGTGGGGCACGGCGCCGGCGCCCGGGTCGTGGCGCACGCGATGGCCCGCTACCCGGCGCGGGCCGCGGTGCTGGTGGCGCCGGTGCTCGGCGGCTGGGGGACGTTCGGGACGGCGTTGCGGCGCAACCCGGCCGGCACGGTGCCGGCGGTCTTCGGCGCCGGGCTGCGGCTCAACCGGCGGCAGTTGTTCAGCCGGGAGCTGCCGGACGCCGACGCGCGGCGGCACCTGGCCCGGCTGGGCCGCGCCGGGCGGCGGGCGCAGTGGCAGCTGCTGACCGGCCGGTCGCCGGAGCCCGCGGTGGGCCGCCCGCCGGTGCTGGTGCTCGGCAGCCCGGACGACCGGGTGCTGCCGGCCACGGCGCTGACCGGGGCCGCCCGGCGGTACGCCTCGGCGCCGCTGCTGTTCCCCGGCATGGGACACGACCTGATGCTCGACGCCCGCTGGCGGGAGCCGATCGACGCGATCCTGGACTGGCTGGACAAGGATCCGGCGCCCACCCAGGGGTGAGCGCCGGGGCTCGGGTCACCTGGCGGCGGGGCGGCGGCCGACGAGCGTTCCGCTCTCCTCCAGCGCGCTGAGGTAGGAAGCCGCCCAGGCGTGGATGTCGTTGTGGGCCAGGTGGTCGCGCATCGCGCGCATCCGGGCCGCGACGTCCTCCGGGCCGGCGCGCAGCGCGGCCAGCAGCCCCTGCTTGAGGCCGTCGAGGTCGTGCGGGTTGACCAGGTACGCCTGCTCCAGTTCGGAGGCGGCACCGGCGAACTCGCTCAGCAGCAGCGCGCCCGTGCCGTCGACCCGGGCCGCCACGTACTCCTTGGCGACCAGGTTCATGCCGTCGCGCAGCGGCGTCACCGCCATCACGTCCGCGACCCGGTAGAGCGCCACCAGTTCGGCGCGGTCGAACGGCTGGGTGAGGTAGTGGATCGCCGGTTCGCCGACCCGGCCGAACTCGCCGTTGATCCGGCCGACCTGGTGCTCCACCCGGTCGCGCAGGATCTGGTACTGCGCCACCCGGTCGCGACTGGGCACCGCGACCTGGACCAGCACCGTGTCGCGGACCTTGATGTCGCCGTTGGCGAGCAGCTCCCGGTACGCCTTGAGGCGCTGCTCGATGCCCTTGGTGTAGTCCATCCGGTCGACGCTGAGGATCACGTGCTCGGGCCGGCCGAGATCCTGCCGCAGCCGGCGGGCCCGCTCGGCGACCTCGGGGCGGGCGGCGAGCGCGGACACCTCGGCGGTGTCGATGGCGACCGGGAAGGCGCCGATGCGCACCACCCGGCCGTCCACGCCGATCCGCCGGTCGGTGGCGGGCAGGCCGAGCACCTTGGCGGCGAGCTGGGCGAAGTTGTGCGCGGCCTGGGCGCGCTGGAAGCCGACCAGGTCGGCGCCGAGCATGCCGCGCAGCAGCTCGGCCCGGCGGGGTAGCTGCATGAACAGTTCCGGCGGCGGGAACGGCACGTGCAGGAAGAACCCGATCCGCAGGTCGGGGCGCAGGCCGCGGAGCAGGCCGGGCACCAGCTGGAGGTGGTAGTCCTGCACCCAGACCAGGCCGCCCGGCTCGGCCACCCGGGCCGCGGCCTCGGCGAACCGCTGGTTGACCCGCTGGTACGCCTCCCACCAGCGGCGGTGGTACTCCGGCTGCTCGACGGCGTCGTGGTAGAGCGGCCAGAGGGTGGCGTTGGCGAAGCCCTCGTAGTGGTCGCGGAAGTCCTCGGCGCTGAGCGGCACGGTGTGCATGCGCACGCCGTCCACGTCCGGCAGTTCGGGCGCGGGACCGGTGCCGCCGGCCCAGCCCACCCAGGTGGCGGGTGTCTGCCGTAGCAGTGGGTGCAGGGCGCTCACCAGGCCGCCGGGGCTGCGGCGCCACTCGAAGGCGCCGTCGGGCGCCACGCTGTCGTCGATGGGGAGGCGGTTGGCCACCACCACGAGGGGGCTCTGTCGCATCTCGGGCATTCCGCTCAGCAGGGGACCGGCAACCCGGAGGAGTTGCAAGCCGGACAGCCGGTGCGGGACGTGACGTTCGGCCTATTCCTACTGACTGTAAGTTACACGCTTGTTACGCCCTCGCCCAGGGCGGGCGGCGTCCCGCCATCCGGGCGGCGTCCGGCGCGGCGTCAGACGACCGCGCCGTCGTCCGGGTCGTGGTCGTCCCGGTCGCCCGGGCGCAGCCGCCAGATCAGCATGACGAAGCCGGCCAGGATGCCGGTGAAGCCGAGCAGCGTGACCACCGACGGATCGACCAGCGACACCACGGTGGGGGACAGGAACAGCAGGAAGCCGAGCACGATGCAGGCCACGCCGAGCACCGCGTACTTGGAGAAGCGGGGCAGCGGGGGCGGCGGGGGCGGGGTGTAGTGCTCCTCGTCCGACGCCTCGTCGGGCAGATTCGCACCGAACGTGTCCAGGCCGTCGAGCAGCGAGGGCTCGTCGTGCCGGTCCCGGCTGAGCGAGACACCGGAGACGTCGGCGGCGTACGGCAGCCGGCGCACGTCGGTGGCGGTCGGGCCGGCGGGCTCCTCGACCCGGCCGCCGGCGGCGGTGCCCGGCGCGGGCGGGTCGTCCACGTCCTCGGCGGCGGGCCAGGGGTGGCTGCCGGCGCTCGGCGCGGTGTGGAAACCGGCGATGATCTTCGCCCACTCGGCCTCGATGTCCGGCTCGTCGGCGCGCGGCGGGTCGCCCCCGCCCTCGTCTGCGAGCTGGGTCAGGTAGTCGCGGGCGGTGATCAGGTGCGACCTGTCGACGTAGAGCCGGTCGACCGGGCGGGCCGGGACGGTGGTGGTGCGGGTCACCGGGTTCAGGTCGGCCGAGGGCTGGAGGTAGGCCGCGATGCCACCGGCGGCGAGCACGTCGAGCAGGTGCTCGCCGACGCGTGGATCGACGTCGCCCGCGACCGCGTACTCGGCCGCGTCGAGCCCGTTGTCCCGTCGTCCCCGACGGGGCCCGCCCCCTGACACCGGACACCCCCTTCGCCGATCCCTGCCCGTGCCCTGAATCGTGACACGCCGGGGCCCGGTTCCGGGAGTGCGTTGTGGCGTGCCGCTCGTCGTTCGTACCCTCTTCCCGGACTCCCGTGGGCGCCGCCGGCGCCTCCGGGGCCACGCGGCGACCCGTCCGCCGCCACCGACACGGGAAGGACGCCGGTGCTGTACTGGCTGCTGAAGTACGTCGTTCTCGGCCCACTGCTGAGGTTGATCTTCCGTCCGCAGGTCGAGGGGCTGGAGCACGTTCCGGCCACCGGCCCGGTGATCCTGGCGAGCAACCACCTCTCCTTCTCGGATTCGATCTTCACACCGCTGATCGTCAAGCGAAAAGTCACATTCATCGCCAAAGCCGAATACTTCACCGGTAAGGGTCTCAAGGGCCGGCTCACCAAGATGTTCTTCGTCGGCTCCGGCACCATCCCGGTCGACCGCTCCGGCGGGCAGGCCGCCCGGGCCGCCCTCGACACCCAGCTCTCGGTACTGCGCGCCGGTGGCATCGCCGGCATCTACCCGGAGGGCACCCGGTCACCGGACGGCCGGCTCTACCGGGGCAAGACCGGTGTGGCCCGGCTGGCGCTGGAGAGCGGCGCCCCGGTCGTCCCGATGGCCATGCTCAACTCCGACGCGATCCAGCCCACCGGCCAGATCATCCCGAACCTGGGCCGGGTGCGGATCCGCTTCGGACCGCCGCTGGACTTCTCCCGCTACGCCGGGATGGCCGGCGACCGGTTCGTCGAGCGGGCGGTCACCGACGAGATCATGTACGAGCTGATGGAGCTGTCCGGCCGCGAGTACGTCGACACGTACGCGCAGAAGGCCAAGAGCGCCGCGGCACGGCAGCCGGTCCCGGCCTGACCCCTCAGCCCGTCCGGGCGATCCGGAGCAGCCCGGTGGCGGCGTGCCGGCCGGCGAACGCGCGTACCCGGTCCAGCGTCGCCGCCGCGGCCGGCGGATCCGCCTCGGTCAGCGGCCCGACCGCCAGCGCGGACGCGATCATCTGGTCGGTGACGTCGGTCATCTCCGCGTACCCCTCGGCCGCCGTGGTGAGCAGCCGGCCCGCCCGCGCGGCGTCGCCGTCGCCCCGGGCCAGCGCCGCCTCGGCCGAACGCCCGGCGGCCCGCGCCCAGCGGGTGGCCCGCGGCGAGCGCGCCAGCAGGTCGCGCACCAGCACCGCGGCGTCGCCGCCGAGCAGCGCGGCGACGTGACCGACCGCCGGCACCCACTCGGCGAACGGGATCATCCGGGTCTGCCGCCAGTCCTCGTCCAGCTCGGTCAGCAGCGCCACCGCCTCGTCCCGGCGGCCCTGCACCGCGCGGCAGAGCGCGGCGTGCGCCAGCGTGGAGCGCAGCACACGCTGGAAGCCGCTGCGCCGGGCCGCGACGAGCGCCTGGTCCACCAGGTCCTCGCCGGTGTCCGGGCCGGCCGGGTCGTCGCCGAGCGCCCGGATCCAGCCGGACACGGCCACGATGTGCAGGTCCCACTCGTCGGTCGGGCGCCGGGTCGACCCCTCGGCCATCCGCAGCGCCGACGTCCAGTCCCCGCTGTAGTACGACCGGGCCCACTGGTCGCTGAAGCTCACCGTGAGGGCGTGCTCGCCGGCCAGGTCCAGTGAGCGCTGCTCGTCGACCAGCCGGGCCGATCCGGTCAGGTCGCCCTCCTCCTGGAGCACCCAGGCCAGGTTGTGCACCGCGCGGCGGCGGCTGGTCAGCCGCTCCACCCGGCACTCCTCGGTCACGTCGGCCAGTTCGGCGTACGCCTCCTCGGCGCCGGCCTGGTAACGGACCACAGCGAGCGTGATGCGTGCGTTCGCCCGCGCCTCGCGCAGCTCCAGCCGCTCGGCCAGCTCCGCGGCGGTGCGCGCGGCCACGCACGCCGGCTCGGTCTCCGCGTCGAGCATGTGCGCCCGGGCCAGTTCCAGCAGCACGCCCACCTTGTCCTCGCTGTCCGGCAGCGTGGCGTGCAGCCCGATCGCCCGGTCCAGGCAGCGCATCAACTCCGAGCGGTCGGCCCGCGCGAAGGCGGCAGTGGCCAGCAGCCGCCACGCCTTCGCCGCACCGGGCCGGTCACCCGCGTCCGCCAGCCGCCCGGCCAGGGTCGTGAGCAGCACCGTCCCGCCGTCGTCGAGGAAGCCGTCCCGGTCCCGGTAGAACGCCAGCTCGGCCTGGAACAGCTCAAGCGCCGGGTCCGGGCCGCACTCCACGCTCAACGCGCGGTCCACCAGCGTGGCAGCGGTCTCCAGCGCGTGCAGGTCGTACGCCCGGCGTGCGGCCCGGTGCAGCGCGGACCGGGTCGCGGCGGCGTGCGGGGTCTGGTCCAGCCCGACCGTACGGGCGATCTCGTGCGCGGCCCACCTGTGGTTGGCCAGCACCTCGGCCAGGTCGTGCTGCCGGCCGTCGGCGAGCTGCTCCAGCCAGTCGGCGGTGCGCTGGTGCCGGGCGACCCGCTCGGCCCGGGGCAGCCGCTGATAGCAGACGTCCCGGACCAGCACGTGCCGGAACCGGTACTCCGCCTGGCCGGGCATCGTCGACACGGGCAGCTCGTAGACGAGGTCACGCCGCTGGAGGTGGTGCAGCGCCCGTTCGACCCACTCCGCCGGGCGGCCGAGCGCCAGCGCCACCGGCGCCGCCCAGAACTGCACGCCGACGACGGAGGCGGCCTGGAGCACCGCGCGGTCGGCCGGGTCGAGCAGGTCCAGCCGGTTGGCGATGACCGCCTGCACGGTACGCGGCATCCCGGCGCCGCCGGCCGGGTCGACGAGCGCCAGCCCGGCGGTCCGCTCGGCCAGCCCGCCGTCGAGCAGCATCCGCGCGTACTCCTGTGCGTAGAGCGGGTTGCCGTCGGCGAACTCGATCAGCGGCGCCCGTGCCTCCTGCGGCAGCGTGGCCTGGCCGAGCAGCAGCGAGTAGAGCGTGTCGATGTCCCCGTCGTGCATCGGCGGCACCGAGATGGACATCGCCCCGCTGATCGTGCCGGTCCAGGCCGGGTGCCGCTCGCGCAGTTCCGGCCGGGCGGTCGCGACGACCAGCAGCGGCACGTTGCGGGCCGCCGCGCCGAGCTGCTCGACGAAGGACAGCATCGCCTCGTCGGCCCAGTGCATGTCCTCGAAGACGAGCACAGTGGGGCCGGTCGCGGCCAGGGTGAGCAGGAAGCGCCGCCACGCCGCCTCGGTCTCGGCCGAGGTGAGCCGTTCGCCGGCGACGCCGACGAGCGGGCCCAGCGCCTCGGCCAGCCGTACCGCGTGCGGGTCGGCGAGGTGGCCCAGTCGCTCGCGCAGCCGGTCCCGGATGGTGGCCGGGTCGTCGGCGCCGGTCAGCCCGGCCCAGCTCCGGACGATGTCGGCCAGCGCGGCGTAGGTGACGTTCTCGCCGAACGGCGGGCACTGGCCGGTCAGCCAGGTGACCCGGGTGCCGGGCAGGCTGGCGGCGTGCCGGGCCAGCTCGCGCAGCAGCCGGCTCTTGCCCACCCCGGCCGGGCCGAAGACGGTGAGCAGCTGCGAGGTGCGCTCGTTCAGGGTGCGGTGCAACGCGCTGACCAGCAGGCCCCGCTCGTGGTCCCGGTCGACCATCGGGGTCAGCTCGGCGGTCTGGCCGTCGCGCCGGGGCCGCGCCCGTACGGCCAGCCAGATCCGGCTCACCGACGACCGGCCGCGCAACGTCACCGGTGGCTGGTCGTCGTACTCCATCTCGCGCCGGGTGGCCGCCCAGGTGCTCTCGTCGACCACCACGCCGCCGACCGGGGCGAGCCCCTGCAACCGGCTGGCGGTGTTCACCACGTCGCCGGTGACGAACGCCTGGCCGCCGTCGCGCGCCGCGGCCAGGTCGACCAGGGCCTCGCCGGTGGCGATGCCGACCCGGAACCCGAGCGGCGGGTGCGGTCCGGCCGGCTGCCGGGCCAGGCTGCGTTGCAGCTCCAGCCCGGCGCGTACGCAGCGCAGCGCGTCGTTGTCGGTGGCCACCGGCGCGCCGAACAACGCCATGACCGCGTCGCCGATGTACTTCTCCACCACGCCGCCGTACTGGTGCACCAGCCGGCGCACCGTGGCGAAGTAGACCTGTTGCAGGCTGCGGGCCTGTTCCGGGTCGGCCCGCTCGGCGTATGTCGTGAAGTCGACGATGTCGATGAAGAGCACGCTGACCTGGCGGCGGTCCTCCTGCACCGTGACCGCGTGGTCGCGCAGCGGCTGACCGCAGTTGGTGCAGAAGTTGGCGCCGATGTCGTTGGCATGGCCGCAGCCTGGGCAGGCCGCCGCCAGCGGGCGGCCGCACCCACCGCAGAAACGGTCGTCCGGCCCGGCGGTCCGGGCGCAGTGTCCACAGGTGAGGTCGATGTCCGGCTCCGTACGCGTGAGGTCCCCAGTGTCCCGCGCGGCCGCGCAGTCGGGTACCCGACGGGTCGGCGGGACGTCACGGCTGTTCGGCCGGGTCTAGTCTCCCCTAGCAGGAAGTCCCGTCGACAGGGAGATTGCCGTGCACGTCCGGCTGTCCGCCTCATGGACCGATCCACGGGGGACGGTGTGGGCCGTCGGTGACACGGTCGACGTGGACGCTGTCACCCTCGCCGAACTGGAGGAAAAAGGCATGGTGGAGCAGCCCGCCGGTAGCGGATCGACCGAGACCACGACCACGACGACCCCGCCGAAGAAGACCGACCCGTCGAAGATCGGCCCGGGTCCGAGCTCGCCCCCGGCCGACACCAAGAAGGACTGACCGGGCGTACGACGAACGCGGCGGGGGCCGGCGGGACGACCGCCGGCCCCCGCCGTCGTCGGGTCAGCGGTCGTTCATGCCGGCCCGGCGGCGCAGCGCGGCCACGTCGGTGACCACGATGCGGCGTCCCTCGGTCCGCAGCCAGCCCCGGCTGGCGAACGAGCCGATGGCCTGGTTGACGCTCTGCCGGGAACCGCCGGCCATCTCGGCGAGCTGGCTCTGGTTCAGCTCGATCGTGATCATCGGGGCCTGGCTCTCACCGGCCAGCCGGACCAGCGTCTTGGCCACCCGGCCGGGCAGGTCGAGGAAGACGTGGTCGGCGTTCTGCTCGGTGAGCCGGCGGATGAGCTGGCCCAGCGAGCGCATCACCGCGTCCAGGATGCGCGGGTTGGAGTGCACCAGTTCCATGAACGCGGGCCGGGACAGCGCGAGCGCAGCGCAGTCCTCGATCGCCTCGGCCGACGCCGAGCGGGTGGAGGCGTCCAACAGGGACACCTCGCCGAGCACGTCCGGGGGTCGGATCACCGACAGCACCGCGCGCTCGCCGGTCGGTGCGGTGCGGAACACCGCCACCGCGCCGCGGCGCAGCACGATCAGCGACTCGCCGGGGTCGTTCTCGACGAAGAGCAGCTGGCCCTTGCGGTAGGTGCGCGGTACGGCCGCGGCGATGACACGCTGCCGCACCTCCGGCTCAAGCCCGGCGAACATCTCCACACCCGTGAGCGCGTCACCCGGCTCCGGCAGGCGAGACTCCACGGCTCAACCCCTCCCCGGTCAGAAGTCACGACTCGCACACCGGGTGAAGCTGTCAGTCCCGGTACGAGGCAGCTCAACCGGTTCGGCGCCCGACGGCGGTACACATCAGATCATGACGCTCTCGTCGCGTGCTGTACACCCCCGGAAACACTTCCGTGACCATGCCCGGCCGCCGACGGCACGCCCGCCGACCTCGGCGGACGCCCCGGCGACCGGCGCGTGCCGGTGATGGGCGAGGATGGGGGCGATGGTCTACCGCTATTTCTACGACTGCGAATTCATCGAGGACGGCCGCATCGTCGACCTGGTGTCGATCGGCGTCGTCGACGAGTACGGCCGCGAGTTCTACGCGGTCTCCACCGAGTTCGACGACTCCAGGGCGGTACCCTGGGTGCGGCGCAACGTGCTGGACAAGCTCCCGTCGCCGGCCGACCGGGCCTGGCGCTCCCGCGCGCGCATCCGCGACGACCTGCGTGAGTTCCTGCTGGAGCCGGTGCGGGACCGGCCGGGCGAGCAACTGGAGCTGTGGGCCTGGTACGCCGCCTACGACCACGTCGTGCTGGCCCAGCTCTGGGGCGCGATGCCGGCGCTGCCCCGGGAGATCCCCCGCTTCACCAAGGAGCTGCGCCAGCTCTGGGACGACCGGGGACGCCCCCGGCTGCCGGACGCCGAGGCCGACCGGCACGACGCGCTGGTCGACGCCCGGCACAACCTGGCGCGGTGGCGGGCGATGACGGCGCGGGAGGTTTGACCGGTTCCGCCCAGGGCACGGGAGCGGCATCTACGCCGATCCGAGACAGGAGTGCCCCATGAGCAATGAGCCGACCAACGCCGCGGACGCCCGCCGCCGGGTCACCGAGCTGATCCGGGACGCCCGGATCTGTCTGCTCACCACCACCGGCGTGGACGGGCGTCTGGTCAGCCGCCCGATGGGGTTGCAGGAGGCGGACTTCGACGGCGACCTGTGGTTCTTCGCGTACGCCGACTCGGCGAAGGTGCGGCAGATCCGGGTGAACCCGCAGGTGAACGTCGGTTTCTCCGACCAGCGCCACCACGCCTGGGTGTCGGTGGCCGGCACCGCCACCGAGGAGTGGGATCCCGACCGGGCGAAGGAGCTGTGGAACCCGCTGCTCAAGGCGTGGTTCCCGGACGGGCTGGACACGCCCGGGATCACCTTGATCAAGGTGCACGCCGGGTCGGCGGAGTACTGGGACTCGCCCGGCAGCACGGTGGTCAACCTGCTCGGCTTCGCCAAGGCGGCGGTGACCGGCAAGCCGCCGAAGGCGGGGGAGAACCACGAGGTCAGCTACTGACGGGTAGCCCGTCCGCCGTCCGGAACGACCCGGGGTGCGGTGTCGGCGTACACCTGTGCCGACTACAGTGCGCAGTGACGGCCCGCCCCGGGCCGGCAACGGCGCCGATGGTCTGATCTGACACATATCCTGGGGCTTATCCGGGCTTCACCTGATGCTCCAGGAGGATGAGCAGATCATGCGTATCGGCGTGCTCACCGGCGGCGGCGACTGCCCAGGTCTCAACGCGGTGATTCGGGCGGTGGTCCGCAAGGGCGTCGCCACCTACGGTCACGAGTTCGTGGGCTTCCGGGACGGCTGGAAGGGCCCGCTCGAGGGCCTGACCAAGCCGCTCGGCATCGCGGAGGTGCGCGGCATCCTGCCGCGCGGCGGCACCATCCTCGGCTCGTCCCGCACCAACCCGTTCAAGATCGAGAACGGCGTGGAGCGGATCAAGGACAACCTCGCCGCCCAGGGCGTGGACGCGCTGATCGCGATCGGCGGCGAGGACACGCTCGGCGTCGCCACCAAGCTGCACGAGCTGGGCGTCAACGTCATCGGTGTGCCGAAGACGATCGACAACGACCTCGGTGCGACCGACTACACGTTCGGCTTCGACACCGCCGTCAACATCGCCATGGAGGCGATCGACCGGCTGCACACCACCGCGGAGAGCCACCACCGCACGCTCGTGGTCGAGGTCATGGGCCGGCACGCCGGCTGGATCGCCCTGCACGCCGGTCTCGCCGGTGGCGCCAACGTGATCCTGCTGCCGGAGCGGCAGTTCGACGTCGAGCAGGTCGCCGGCTACGTCGAGAAGCGCTTCCAGCACCAGTACGCCCCGATCGTCGTGGTCGCCGAGGGCGCCCAGCCGCTCGACGGCCAGATGGTGCTGCACAACCAGGAGCTGGACGCGTTCGGTCACGTCCGTCTCGGCGGCATCGGCCAGTGGCTGGCCGAGCAGCTGGAGGCGAAGACCGGCAAGGAGGCCCGCACCGTGGTGCTCGGCCACATCCAGCGCGGCGGCACCCCGACCGCGTTCGACCGGGTGCTGGCGACCCGGCTCGGCCTGCACGCGATCGACGCCGCGCACGAGGGCGACTGGGGCAAGATGGTCGCGATGCAGAGCACTGACATCGTCCGCGTCCCGCTCGCCGAGGCCACGCGCGAGCTGAAGACCGTGCCGCTGGAGCGGTACGCCGAGGCCGAGGTCTTCTTCGGTAGCTGAGGTGTGTAGGGAGGGGCCCCCGCTTAACGCCTCGTGCATAGCAGGGGCCCCGCTTGACAGTCGGTCGCTGGGGCCGGACGAGGAGGCGTGGGTGGGCGGGCACACGGTCGCGGTGATCGGCGCGGGCAAGATCGGTGAGCTTATGCTCTCCGGCCTGCTGCGCTCCGGCTGGCCGGTGGAGCGGCTGCTCGCCACCGCGCGCCGATCGGCGCGCGCCCAGGAGCTGACCGACCGCTACGGCGTACGGGTGGTGGACAACCTCACCGCCGTGACCGAGGCCGAGGTGCTGGCGGTGTCGGTCAAGCCGCAGGACGCCGCCGCGCTGCTGGACGAGATCGGCCCGAAGGTGCCGGCCGATAAGCTTGTCATCTCGCTCTGCGCCGGCCTGCCGACCGCCTTCTTCAACCGCCGGCTGCCCGAGGGCACACCCGTGGTCCGGGTGATGACGAACACACCGGCGCTGGTCGACCAGGCGATGAGCGCGATCTCGGCGGGCGCGTACGCCACCGGCGAGCACCTGGCCCTGGCGGAGGAGATGTTCTCCCCGCTCGGCGCCACCGTCCGGGTGCCCGAGTCGCAGCAGGATGCGGTCACCGCGCTCTCCGGCTCCGGTCCGGCCTACTTCTACCTCCTGGTCGAGGCGATGATCGACGCGGGTATCCTGCTCGGCCTGCCGCGCCAGGTGGCGCACGAGCTGATCGTGCAGACCGCGATCGGTTCGGCGGTGATGCTGCGTGACTCCGGGGAGCACCCGGTGAAGCTGCGCGAGGCGGTCACCTCGCCCGCGGGCACCACCATCTCGGCGATCCGCGAGCTGGAGAACCACGGCGTACGCGCGGCCATGCTGGCGGCGCTGGAGGCGGCCCGGGACCGGGCCCGGGAACTCGCCGCCCAGGCCGACTGACGTTCAGCCGGGCCCCGACGCCGGTCCCGGCCGACGGTGCCGGCGCAGCAGCAGGATCAGCACGGCCAGGGCGAGCGTCCCCCACAGCGGCACCCAGCGGGGCCGGTGCTGGGCGAGTGTGCCGACCGCGCCGCCGACGCTGTAGCTGACCAGGGCGAGCAGCCCGAGCAGGGTGCCCCGCCGGACCCGGCCCCGGTCGGCGGTGGGGCCGAACAGCCAGCGGGCGGCCCGCTCACCGGTCTTCGTCGTGGTGTCCGACTGGTAGGTGATCGGCGTCGCGACGCCCGCGGTACGGGTCGCCACAGTGGTCAGGCTGCCCATGGCTACCGCGCCCGCGGCGGCGAGCAGCACCCGCGCGGCGGTGCCGTCCCGGCCGTACGCGAGCACCAGGTTGAGCACCGCCCACACGATCATGGCGGCCTCGGTGACCGCGATGTCGACGAGCGGCGCCGCCGTCGGCCGGGTTCGGCGGCGGAGCAGGCTCACCAGTCCGGCTGTGGTGGCGAACGCGACGATCGAGGCCGCCGAGACCGGCCACGTGCGGTGCCCGCCGACCGGCCCCATGCCGAGGAAGATGGCGTTGCCGGACTGGTTGGCGACGAACGCGCCGTACCGCAGGAACGCGAAGGCGTCCAGCGCGCCGGCGGTGACGACGGCGAGCACGAGCGCCGCGAGCGGGTGGCGGAACTCGCGGTAGGAGTCCGCGGAGCCGTACGGCGCCGACCGGTTCACCCTTCCCCCGTCCGTGTGCAGGAGCGACCCCGGCGGCGTCCGGGAGTTCGTTGTCGAGCCGCTGCGGCGAACCTACTATATGTCTCGTATATAGGTTTTCGGCCGTTTCAGTAGTGGAGGTGGCGGCGTGCCGCCACCCGGCCAGGAACGCCTGGACCAGGCGCAACAGGACGCCGACGTACCACCTGGGCGGCGTGACCAGCCTGACCACGCGTGGCGCGCCCCGGCGGCGTCGACCGGCGAACCGGCCGTGCCGCCCGGCCAGTGGGTACGGGTGGTTACCGCGCTGCTGGAACCGGACCCGGCGGCCAACAGCGCCGACCTGCGCGACGCGCTGCTGCGCGCGGACGCGATCTCGTCAGAGACGCCGCCGGGGCGACGACGACGCCGCAGGCCAGCCTGCTGCCGCTTGCTACTGGCAGGACCAGCCGCTTGCCGCCCGGCTGCGCGTCACAGTGCTGGTGGGCGCGGACGGGGTGGGGGCGGTGCTGGACGAGCTGTACCGGATGGGGGCCCGCCGGAGCGGCACGTTCGTGCAGGAGGCGGAACGCGGCCAGTCCTGACGAAGCCACATGTCCCGCCATCGACGGTCGGTGTCCGACCTGACGTCCGGGGGTTGGCCGCTCGCCTCATCAGCTCGGCCGAGCCTGCCTCTCCCCACTTCGGTCACGGTGAAGGTGGCGAGCGTTTCGGGACTGCACGGTTGCAACGTTGAGGTGATTGAATCAGCGCTATGCATGTTCCCTGGACCCGCCTCCCCGGCGAGGACGTGTCCCGGGATGAGTCATGAGTGCCGCTGCACAGGCGGCGAATTGGTGCGGTAGCGGATTTCGCTGGTTGGTGGCGTGATGAACGGGAAGAGTCCGTCAGTGGGCGAGTGCTTGTGGAGTTCGTGCCAGTTCCAGCATCTGGCTGGGCGCTGAAGTGACTGGTCCCGCTAAGAACACCAGCCATGCCCGATCACCAGGAGAGTCGGCGAATGGCGGGCGCGACGCTGCCAGACGCTTGCTGGTGCTCGGGGGAACCTGGTTTGTCGGGCGTGCCATCGTCGCCGCAGCGCTCCATGAGGGCTGGGATGTAACGGTCTTCAACCGCGGCGTTTCGCCCTCCGAACCGAGTGGTGTGCGACTGATCAGAGGTGACCGGACGCATCCTGACGACGTGGCTGCTCTGGTCGCCTCCGGACCCTGGGATGCCGTTGTAGACACGTCCGGTTACGTCCCGGCCAACGTGCTCGCTGTTGCGGGTGCCCTCGCCCCGGTCGCAAACCGCTACGTCTTCATGTCCACGGTCAGCGTCTATCAGGACTGGCCGGTGAAGCCGCTCAGTGAGGGCTCCGAGGTCCTGCAGTGCCCACCTGATGCCGGACCCGACTACGGCACCGACACTGAGGACGGACCAACGCGGTACGGCTACCAGAAGTCCGGTTGTGAAGCGGCGGTGACGGCCACATTTGGTGAGGAGAGGGCAATTCTTCTACGCCCGGGGGTGATGTTTGGTCCTCGCGAGTATGTCGGTCGGCTTCCCTGGTGGCTGCGCCGAGTAGCAGCCGGGGGAGAGGTTCTGGCACCCGGCTCGCCCGACCGGACGATTCAGCCGATCGATGTGCGCGACGTCGCGTCCTTTGCGCTACTCGCGACAGACAAGAACCTGGCCGGCGCATACAACGTATGTCGCCCGGCTGGAAGCGCCACCTTCGGCGATCTGCTGCACGCCTGCGCCGCCGCGACCGGAGAGACTCCGCTCTTCACCTGGGTTCCTGATGACGTGCTCGTGCGGCACGGAGTGCGGCAGTGGTCGGAGCTGCCGCTGTGGCGCACATTCGAGGGGGTGTGGCAGGTCGACTCGACCAAGGCGCAGAGCGCCGGGCTGCACTGGCGGCCGTTTCATGAAACGGCCGCCGACACCTGGCAGTGGCTCAAGTCCACCCGATCTGCCCTGGCCGACGAGCGGGCAGCCGAAATCGGACTGAGCCCGGAGAAGGAGGCTCATGTGCTGGCCGCCTGGCACAGGTCAATTGAGCAGCACGGGTGACTTGTCGGTCAGCCAACCCGAGACTGCCTCTGCGAGCTGCCGCGCCTCATGGTCGTGCGTCCAAGGCGATCCACCCAGCACATGCCGGACTCTCGTCATTCGGCCAGTCAGCGAGGTGTTCCTCTTCTCGGGAGGAAGGGTCAGGACATCACCCAGGGTGTGGATGGCGGCGTCCCGGTCACTCATGCCCAGGTAAGCAGCCGCCAGGTCGATCTTTATGCCGTTTATCTGCGAGTATGGCCGCCGGGCGGGTGGCAATTGGGTGTAAGCGTCGACCGCCTCCTGCGCGCACTTGGCTGCCTCTTCGCCATCGCCGAGGTCCAGCCATGCTGCGGCTGCGCATGCTGCGGCCCTCACTGGTCCGAAGGCAAACTCGCCTCCGAACGACGCGCTGAGGTCATCCGGGCGTTTGGCCGCAGGATCCCGGTCCCGGTGGGCAGCTCGCAGAGCCTGCTTGAGGGAAGGCGAGCTGCCAAGTAGTGCGTAGGACCGTGAAGCGATGTGACGGAGCCTCAGCCTCGGCTCGCCGTCGGGCGCGACCGACATCGCCTTGGCGACCGTCTGGTTCGACCTCTGCCACATTCGTCATCGGCTTACGCCGTTTCGTTTTCCCGCAGGTGCGGCAACATCTGGCCGACCAGCCCAGGGGTGATCGCGAGGGTGGTCGTCGACTCGGCGCTGTACTCGGCCCCTCGGCTGTCGACGACGACGGCTCCCGCCTCGCGAGCGATGGCCACCCCGGCTGTCATGTCCCAGGTGTGGTTGGAGAGGGTGATGGCGACGTCGATCTTTCCCTCCGCCAACCAGACGAGATCCACTGCCGCTGATCCACTCATTCGCACGCGCTGCACCGTCTCGGCGAGCCGCGCCATCAGTGCCAACCGAATCCGATTCTTGTCCGCGGCGTCCTTACCGACGGCGAAGTCACCGATCCCTACGACGGCCTCGCTCAGACTCGTGGTGTCGCTCACCTCGACCGGCTCACCGTTCGCGAATGCTCCACAACCCTCGGCGGCCCAGTATCGAGCACCGAGGAAGGGCAGGTCTACGACGCCAAGGACCGGACGTGCCCCGTGGAGTAGGCCGAGGGAGATACCGCACAGGGGGAGACCGCGAACGAAATTAATCGTTCCGTCGATCGGATCAAGCGTCCATTGCACATCGCCGGTGCCGCTGAGACCCTCCTCCTCCCCGAGGAAGGCGATGCCGGGTGTCGTATCGCGCAGGAGCGATCGAAGGTCTCGCTCAATCGCGTAGTCGACATCCGAGACAAGATCACGGTCGCCCTTGGCGGCAGAGGTGACCGGTGCCTGGTGGCGCATGAAGGTGGCCGCCCGGCCAACAGCATCGAGGGCGACCGGCAACAGCTCACGATACGAGGTCACAGTCGCCGGCCCCGCTCCCACTGAGTCACTCTGGCCGGCCAGCTTTGCGCAGCCCCCTTGGGCCCGATGGGTTGACGCTGCTTCTTCGTCTGCGACCACCGGCCCGCGTGCTGTTCAGGCTGGCCAACGCGCGGTAGCTGATGCCTTGAGAAGGGGAATGGAGTCGATCTTCTGGGTCGCTGAGGCTTTCCCAGTAGATGCCGGTGGGTCGCTGGCGTCGGCGGCACTCGATCACCTCGTTCGGAGTGACGATCAGGTCGACTCGGAAGTCGTGCGACGACTCGGGAAGCGGTCCTTCGACGACCTGTAGCGGATGCACCGTCGTTGCGAGGATGGTGGAGGGGCCGACCAAGCCGGTCTCGGTGAGCAGGGCGACCTCGATGTCCGAGTAGCCCGCGCCCTTTCCGATCCGTACCCCGTCACGGTTGACCGCGACGCTGCCGCACACCACCAGATCCACCGGCTGCATCTCGTTGATGTTGACCTTGGGGGCGTGGTGCGCGGCGCCGCTGCCAGTGGCGATATCGGCTGGTGCTGCGTCCAGGTTGGCAGGATCGAGCAGGTAGAAGGGCCGGATGTCGGCGAGCTTAGGCACTGCCATGTAGAGGAGCTTGCCCTCGGCAAGCGCTTGCAGCCTTACCGGAAGCTGAGCCTTATCCGGGTTGGACTTGATGACGCTGGCGCTGCGCCAAGCGTCGTGCGCGGTAAGCCGTTCTGCGGCTTGCTCGGCTCCGATGAAGTCGGGGATACGCCCGTGCGCACCCGGGGGTAGTGCCTGTCCAGCCTGCTCCAACCGTGACCAAACGGTCTCCCGCGCCTCGCGTTTCGCTTCATCGATGTCCATGTGGCCCCCTCATGACGACATCAGCGCGAGCGTCCGGTCCATGACCTCTTGGACGTCCGGCCGGTTCTGCCATGGTCGCAGTTCGCGCCCGACGGCGAACAGGACGTTGGCCCCGGCGGCGACACCCCTGCTGATCAGAAGGTAAAGCCATCAGCGATGACCGAACAGCTCGCAGACCGTCTTCGTGTCGATGAGCTGGCCGGCACCGATGAAACGCCGTGCCACCAAGATGCCCGCCTCGTGTGCGGCCGGCCCGCCGTGGCTGGCTGACGCATCCGTGACGAGCCATGGCGTCAGGTCGCGCTCGAACGCGTCCACCGTTGACTTCAGCACGCAACTCTCGGTGGCCACGCCGCAGAACACGAGGTCGGTCCAGCCCTCCCGGGCAGCGAGGTCCGCGCCCTCGCTCGTGAAATACGAGTAGGTGTGCTTGTCGAGAACGGCTTGTGCGCGAGCAGCATGTTGGCTCAGTTCGGGCACGATCTCCGTCTCCGGCGGGTGCTGTACCCCGGACCAGTGGATCAGCCTTTCGAAGGGGCTGCCCGGATAGTTGTAGTAGCGCGTGAAGACGACTGGTCTGCCCATGGCCTCCCACCGCTCGACCAGCTCTACGACCGTGGGGATGACGTGCCCGCTTCGGTCGTTGATGAAGCCATTCTGCATGTCGATGACGATCAAGGCCGCCCGCCTACTGCTCATGCCCGACTCTTCCAGCCATCGCCTCTGCCTCGCGAAGCGCCGTTTGCGCCTGCACCAGGCGTTCGGGTAAGCCGCTCGTGGTCACAGCTGCCTGACGCATCATGCAGTGCTGTGCGGTCTCCTGCCCTCGTGCGGTGGTGAGTCGGGAATGGGCAGCTCTCAGGAATCGCCAGCTGAACCCCGGCGGCATCACCGGGTCTCGGCCGTTCTCCACTGCTCGCTGGATCTGCCGACAGTAGGCCCATAGCATCTGGATGTCGATTTCAAGCGAGACCAGGGCGTCGGTGGCAAGGGCTCGCTCCGGCGAGATTGCGTGGTAGGCGAGTCCGGACCAGGTTGCGAAGCCGACGGATACCCCGGGGATTCCGAACGGCACGGCAGCGGGCTGGTCGAACCCCTTGGCCAACAACGCTCGCTCGACATGCTCAGGGACAGGTTCCGGCCGGGGTGCCGCGTGACGATTCACCAGCACTGACGGGAAACTCAACAAGCGAACGGCGTTGCTCAGTTCCTCGTGGCCGCATCCCATTTCACGAGGAAGGTACATCGACATCACGTACTCCGGCACCGCTGCTCGCCGGTCAGGCTGATCCGACAGCAGCCATTCGAGCTGGCGGGCCGCCCACGGTAGATCGTCCTTGTAGCTGGCATACCGCCACGCGGCGAGTTCCGCCAGCCTCCTTGAGGTGAGTTCCTGCTGGAGATGCAGCACGACCACGCCGCAGGCGAAGATGTGCGCTGTGCATTGGCCGTCTGGATGCGGCACATTCACTGCCGATACATGCAGCCACTCATGCGGGCGGGGCGTCGTCTGCCGCAAGGCGGGCAACTTCGTTGCCGCCGCCGCCCCGATGTGGGCCGGAATGAACTTGTGGGACTGGACGCAGTAGCCGGAATCGGCCGAAGCAACGGGGCCGGAAGACTCGTTGCCTATCCCCTGGCAGAATCTGGCCACCGCCTCATTGCTGGCTCGGAGCAGCGCGGTGTCGAGAGCGGCCTGCATCTCCGGTCGAGGGTGCACCGCCTCCCGCCCGGCCTCCCACTTCGAGACGGTGCGCTCGCTGACACCGAGGTGTTCCGCGAAGTCGCGGATGCTCATCCGCAGCGCGTGCCGCAGCATCCGGGTCTCCCGGCCGGTCCACTTCTGCACGGTCGTCATCGGCTCGCCTCCGAGTGCGTCGAGACCGGCCGCCAGCAGCTTAGCGGCTCTACTTCAGAGCTGGTACAGCGCAAGTGCAGAGCGTAGTCGTACCCCATGAGCCACAAACTGGCGAGGGTGGACGCATGGCCCGGGGCGGGTGCTGGGCTCCGGTAGGGCGTCACCCGGCGCGTCCGCCGTCCCCGCCCGCCCCGGTGCCGCTCCGACCCCCGACGGAAGGGCTTCTCATGGCGGCGGTGCTGGACGACTTCCCGGTGCTCACCCCGGTCAGTGACGAGGACGTGGCGCTTGCCGTGCGCGCGGTGGCCGTGCATGTGCCGGAGCGGTGGCCTGCGGGTCCACTGTGCCGCTGCGAGCGGGTGCCGCATCCGTGCCGGCTGGCCCGCTGGGGCCGCAGCACGCTACGGGCGGCCGGGCTCACCGAGGAGCGGGTGGACGAGCTGGTCGCCACCGGCGACCCGGGTGCCTGGCCGTGGGCGTGACCGGGCTCGGGACGTACCCGGCGGAGAGCTGGCCCGGGTCGGCGGCGGTGCGCGAGGCGGTGGCCCGGTGGCTGCGGCTGGTGGCGGCGGACGCGGAGCTGGCGCCGTACCTCGTCGGGGTTGATCGGGCCCGGCTCGCCGGACACCTGGCGCTCACTCTCACGGTGGCGCTCGGCGGACCGGCGGGCGACATCGCCCGGCCGGCGGCCGGGGCGTGGCGGGGCCTGGGCCTGACCGAGGCGCAGCACCGCCCCGTGGTCGACTACCTGGCCGGGGTGCTCTGGGCGCTCGACGTGCCGGTGGGCTCGGTGACAGCGGCCCAGCGGGCCTTCTCGGACGAGGCCGGCTCGTGACCGCCGCCCTGGCCGCGTCGTGGTCCGCCACCATGCGGTACGCACGCGAGGCAGCCGACCACTTCTGGTGCGCGGTCGAGGATCGCTGCCCCGGGACGCTGCCGGAGCGGGAGGCGGCGGTGTTCCTCGCCGCGTTCGGACGGCTGGTCAGCGGTGGCGACGACCCGGCCGGGCGGGCGGCGCTGTTGACTGTGCTCGGCCGCGCCTGCCGCCGCTACCGGCTGCTGCCGCACCTACTCACCGTCGAGGCCGCGCTCGTCGCCACGGTGTCCCGACACGCGCGGTGGACACCGGAGCTGGCGGGGGCCTGGGCCGGGGCCGCCCGGCGGGCCACGGCGGCGGTGAGCCGTGCGGCCGAACAGGCCGGCGACGGCCCGCCCTGGTGGCCGGCGCAGGTCGTCGACCACGACCGGGCGGCCGACGGCATCGCCGTGGTGACCGTGCGCCCCTGGCGCCGCCTGGCGTTCCGGCCCGGTCAGGCGCTGCCCGTCTGCACCGAGCGACGGCCCGGCCGGTGGCGTTGGTACTCGCCGGCCAACGCGCCACGCCCCGACGGCACACTCGAACTCCACGTCCGTGCCGTCGCCGCCGTCTCCCGCACGCTCGTGCACCGGGTACGCCCCGGCGATCGAATCTGGCTCGGCCCGCCCCGGTCGATCGGCCTGACGCTCGACCCGGCGTCGAACGCGGACCTGCTGCTCGTCGCCGGGGGCACCGGGCTGGCGCCGCTGCGCGCCCTGGTCGAGCAGGTCGCCGCCGCACCGGCCGATCGCCGGGTAACACTGGTCGTCGGCGCCCGCACCTTCGCCGACCTCTACGACCCGATCAGCCTGGACAAGCTCCAGAGCAGCTACGACTGGCTGACCGTCGTGCCCGCGTTCTCGCACGATCCGGTGGCGGAGGCGGGAGAGCAGGGTGACGCGCTCACCGTCGCGCTCGACCACTGGCGACCCGGTCAGGAGGTCTACCTGTGCGGGCCACCGTTGATGGTGGCCGGGTCGCGGCTGCGGTTGCTCGCCGGCGGGGTGCCGGCCGAGCGGATCCACCTGCCGGACGGGTTCGGCGTCTGATGGGCGTCTACCGCAGCCGCAACGCGCTGGCCGGCCCGCTCACCGCGGACCGGCTCAGCGCCGTCGAGCTGCCCCGCACGTCACTGGGCCGGCGCGGTTACCGGACCGACGACGTCGATGCGCTGCTGCACCGGCTCGTGTACGAGCTGGGGGAGCGGACCCGGCTGCTCGACGACACCCGGGGCGAGAACGACCGCATCAAGCGGGCCCTGCGCGCCTGGCAGGCCGAGGTGCGGGAGGCCGACGGCGCTCGGGCTCCCGAGGCCGTTCCAGACTCACCGTCTCGTCCCGGCCCTGACGGTCGACGTGCGGCTGGGCGGTGACCCGGACGGCACGAGTCGTGCCGCATACTGGCTCGGTGTTCACTCTCGCCCAGGCGCGACACCTGGTGGCCACGCTGCGGCCGCGTGTCGACGAGCTGATCCGGCTGCGGGCCGATCTGGCCGAGTTGCGGGTCGACCTGGCCGACCACGGCGTCAGCGCGCTCGGCGGGCTCGCCGAGGTGAAGGCGCTGGAGGCGCGGCTGCACCTGGTGGTGGACGAGTTCCACCAGCATGAGATCGCGGTCAAGGGGATCGCCCCGGTGCTGCTCGACTTCCCCGGTGAGCGCGACGGCCGGGCGGTGCTCTGGTGCTGGCTGGAGGGGGACACCGACATCCGGTGGTACCACCGGGTCGAGTGCGGTTTCGCCGGCCGGCGTCCGGTCTGACCCCGCGCCGTGGGTGACGCGCGCCGGACGGCGCGTCGCTGGCGGCCTGCGCGGTGGGCACTGTGGAGCGGCGGCTCGGCGGGCCGGCCGCTCTACCGCGCCCTGGGTTTCCGGGAGACCGCCGACCCGGCGGTGCGTTTGGCCCTCCCGGCGGAATCCTTCATCCCGCTGCGCGGAGCCGGCAACGATTTGTGCGCGTAAGTCGCTATGCGCGCCGGACCGCAATTCGGTGATCTTCCGTACCCTGTGATCTTATTGATATCTATCTCTCACTACCACTTCACGCCTCCAGGAGTGCGACGTGCGGAGATCCCGTCTTGCCACCCTCGCCCTGACTCTGGCCGCCTCGGTCGGGGTCACTCTGTCTCTGGCCGCCCCCGCCCAGGCGGCCCCGTCCGACCGCTACGTCGCGCTCGGCGACTCGTACGCCTCCGGCGTCGGCGCCGACAGCTACACCTCCGAGAGCGGCAACTGTCTACGAAGCACGAACGCCTATCCGGCGCTCTACAACACCAACATCAGGCCCGCGTCGTACCGTTCGGTCGCCTGCTCCGGCGCCACCACGACGGACGTCATCAACAGCCAGCTCTCCGCGCTCTCCTCGACCACCACGCTGGTCAGCGTGACTGTGGGCGGCAACGACGTCGGCTTCGCCAACATCATGAGCACCTGTGTGCTCCAGGGGGAGACCCAGTGCGTGGCGGCCGTGCAGTCCGCCATGAACGTGGCCCGTACCTCGATGCCGGGCCGGCTCGCCAACGTCTACAACGGCATCAAGAGCCGCTCGCCCTCGGCCCGCGTCGTGGTGGTCGGCTACCCGGTCTTCTACCAGCTCGGCACCACCTGTGTCGGGCTCAGCGCGACGTCCCGGGCGAAGATCAACGAGGGCATCAACCTGCTCGACGACATCACCCGTACGGCCGCCGTCTCGGCCGGCTTCACCTTCGCCGACGTCCGCTCCATCTTCGTCGGCCACCAGCTGTGCAGCTACGGGACGAAGTGGCTGCACGCGCTGAACGTGCTGAGCCTGAGCAAGTCGTACCACCCGACGGCCGCCGGGCAGTCCGGCGGCTACTACCCGGTGTTCCGGTCCGCCGCCGGCTGACCCGATCCACGGCAGCGGCACGCCTCCCGAGGGGGCGTGCCGCTGAGCCGTGCCCGGCGGCGGGTGCGCCCGGTCAGGCCGGCAGAACCTTCTCGATCGCCGCGCGCAGCTCGGGGTCCTCGGGCGTGACCTGCGGGCCGAACCGGGCGGCCACAGTGCCGTCCGGCGCGACGAGGAACTTCTCGAAGTTCCAGCGCACGTCGCCGGTGTGCCCCTCGGCGTCCGGCGTGGACACCAGTTCCGCGTAGAGCGGGTGCCGGTCCGGCCCGTTGACGTCGACCTTCTCCGTCAGCGGGAACGTCACGCCGTAGTTGACCTGGCAGAACTCCTCGATCTCGGCGGCGCTGCCCGGCTCCTGGCCGGCGAACTGGTTGCACGGCACCCCGAGCACCGTCAGCCCGCGTCCGGCGTAGGTGCCGGCGAGTTCCTGGAGGCCCGCGTACTGCGGTGTGAGGCCGCAGCGGGAGGCCACATTGACCACGAGCAGGGCACGGCCGCGGTAGCGGCCGAGGTCGGCCGGGCCGCCGGTGAGGGCGTCGATCTGGACGTCGAAAACGGTCATGGGACGAGGTTACGACCCCTCGCGACCACCGTCCCGCGTCACCCGTGAAATCGATGCATCTACATCTTGACGAAGTGGTGACGGCGTGAGTAGCGTCTCAGCAATCAATTTGGAAAGTTTCCTAACTATTGGAGGGACGCCGTATGAAGAGATCGCTCCGCCAGGCCCTGTGGGCCACCGGCGCCGTGGTCGCGCTCGCGGTCGCCGCGGTGCCCATGACCACCGCGTCGGCCGCCGGCAGCGTCACCGCCACGTTCGCCAAGGTGCAGGACTGGGGGACCGGCCACGAGGGGCGGGTGACAGTCACCAACGGCACCAGCTCCACGGTCAACGGCTGGCGCATCGAGTTCACGCTGCCCTCCGGCACCTCGATCAGCAGTTCCTGGGACGCCGACGTCACCCGCAGCGGTGACCGCTACGTGGCGGTCAACAAGAGCTGGGCCGCGACGCTCGCGCCTGGTGCCAGCTTCAGCTGGGGCTACAACGGCACCGGCGCGTACAAGGCGCCGGTGAGCTGCACGATCAACGGCGGCTCCTGCACCGGCGGCGGCACGCCGACGACCACCGCGCCGACCACGAAGCCGCCCACCACCGCGCCGCCCACCACGGCCCCGCCGACGACCGCCCCGCCGACCACGCAGCCGCCCACCACGCCGCCGCCCGGCGGCAAGAAGATCGTCGGCTACTTCGCCGAGTGGGGCGTCTACGGCCGCAACTACCACGTCAAGAACATCCACACGAGCGGCTCGGCCGCCAAGCTGACCCACATCCTGTACGCCTTCGGCAACACCACCGGCGGCCGGTGCAGCATCGGGGACAGCTACGCCGACTACGAGAAGGCGTACACCGCGGCGGACAGCGTCGACGGCGTCGCCGACACCTGGGACCAGCCGCTGCGCGGCAGCTTCAACCAGCTGCGCAAGCTGAAGAAGATGTACCCGAACCTGAAGGTGCTCTGGTCCTTCGGCGGCTGGACCTGGTCCGGCGGCTTCACCCAGGCCGCGCAGAACCCGGCCGCGTTCGCCGACTCCTGCTACTCGCTGGTCAAGGACCCGCGCTGGGCGGACGTCTTCGACGGCATCGACATCGACTGGGAGTACCCGAACGCCTGCGGCCTCCAGTGCGACAGCAGCGGCCCGAACGCGTTCAAGAACGTGATCTCGGCGTTGCGGGGCAAGTTCGGCTCCAGCTTCCTGGTCACCGCGGCGATCACCGCCGACGGCAGCAACGGCGGCAAGATCGACGCCACCGACTACGCCGGCGCCGTGAACAACCTCAACTGGCTGATGCCGATGACGTACGACTACTTCGGCGCCTTCAACGCCCAGGGGCCGACCGCGCCGCACTCGCCGCTCTACTCCTACGCGGGCATCCCGCAGCAGGGCTTCTGGTCGGACGCGGCGATCCAGAAGCTCAAGTCCAAGGGCATTCCGTCCAGCAAGCTGCTGCTCGGCGTCGGATTCTACGGACGCGGCTGGACCGGTGTGACCCAGGCCGCACCCGGCGGCAGCGCCACCGGCGCGGCCCCGGGCACCTACGAGGCCGGCATCGAGGACTACAAGGTGCTCAAGAACAGCTGCCCGGCCACCGGCACCGTCGGCGGCACGGCGTACGCCAAGTGCGGCAGCAACTGGTGGAGCTACGACACCCCGTCGACCATCGGCGGGAAGATGAGCTACGCCAACAGCCAGGGCCTCGGTGGCGCCTTCTTCTGGGAGCTCTCCGGTGACACCAGCAACGGTGAGCTGATCGGCGCCATCAAGGGCGGTCTCGGCTGAGCCGAGGGCCGACGCACCACCCACCCGGCGGGGAGGGGCCGCACCGGCCCCTCCCCGCCCGCGTGCCGTCCTGGCCGAGCGCGCCGATCCGGGTCAGGATGGGGAGTCACCCGGCCACGCGGGCCGGGTGTGGCACACTCGCCGCTCGACGAGTCCACGCGACGGGAGGACAGATGGGTCGCAGCCACCGGGACCGGTTCGCCGGGCTCGCCCTCCTCGCGCTCCTGCCCGCCGCCCTGGCCGCCTGCGGCTCGGGCGGTCAGGGCGGCGGCGAGACCCCGCCCACCGGGAAGGCTCCGGCCGAGGAGGCGGCGGCCAAGAGCCGGGAACGGGTGCAGGCGTACCTGGACGCGCTCACCGCCCGCGACGCCGCCGCCGGCCGCAGCCAGCTCTGCGCGCCCATGCACGCCGCCTTCGACTCCGCCGCCACCGGCCCGAACGGCGACTTCGCCGACCACTTCACGGTGCCCGAGGCGACGATCACCGAGGTCCGCTCCGGCCCGAACGGCCAGGAGGTCAGCGCGTCGATCACTGTTGCCGCCGGCGCGCGCAAGGCCGCCCGGTCGCTGCTGTTCACCGTCACCCGTAACGGTGCGGACTGGTGCATCTCCGGCGAGGCGCCCGGCGAGCGCGCGGTCGAGTCGACCGCCGACCCGGCGGCGCCGCCCTCGCCGGTGCCCTCCCAGTGACCGGAACCATCCCCCTCGGCGGCGAGTGATCGTGACGGTCGCCGTACGCTTCCCTTCATGCGCCATGAGTGGCATCAGCTGAGTCACCCCGCCGTGGGCAGCCCTGGTCTGCAGACCAGCCGCCCGACCGCCGACTCCGCCGAGGACGCGGCCCTCGGCCTCGACCGATGGCGGGAGCTGCCGCGCGCCCAGACCCCGCCCTGGGACGACCCGGCCCAGGTCACCGAGGTCTGCCAGGTGCTGGACACAGTGCCCTCGGTGGTCGCGCCCTACGAGGTCGACCAGTTGCGGCAGCGGCTCGCGCTGGTCTGTGAGGGCAAGGCGTTCCTGCTCCAGGGCGGTGACTGCGCGGAGACCTTCGCCGACAACACCGAGAGCCACCTGCTCGCCAACGCCCGCACGCTGCTCCAGATGGCCATCGTGCTCACCTACGGCGCGTCGCTGCCGGTGGTCAAGGTCGCCCGGGTCGCCGGCCAGTACACCAAGCCCCGGTCCCTGCCGACCGACGCCCGGGGGTTGCCCGCCTACCGCGGCGACATGATCAATTCCCTGGAGGCCACGCCGGAGGCGCGGGTCGCCGACCCGCAGCGCATGATCCGGGCGTACGCCAACTCGGCCGCCGCGATGAACATGCTCCGGGCTTACCTGGCCGGCGGGCTGGCCGACCTGCACGCCGTGCACGACTGGAACAAGGACTTCGTCCGGCGGTCCCCGGCCGGCGAGCGCTACGACGCGATCGCCCGCGAGATCGACCGGGCGCTGGCCTTCATCCGCGCCTGCGGCATGACCGACGACGAGGCGCTGCGTACCGTCACGCTGCACTGCTCGCACGAGGCGCTGGCGCTGGAGTACGACCGGGCGCTGACCCGGATCTCCAACGGCAAGGCGTACGGGCTGTCCGGGCACTTCCTCTGGATCGGTGAGCGGACCCGGCAGATCGACGGCGCGCACATCGACTTCATCTCCCGCATCGCCAACCCGATCGGCGTCAAGCTCGGCCCGACGACCACGCCGGACGAGGCGATCGAACTCTGCGAGAAGCTCAACCCGGACAACATCCCGGGCCGGCTCACGCTGATCAGCCGGATGGGCAACCACCGGGTCCGCGACGCGCTGCCGCCGATCGTCGCCAAGGTCACCGCCGCCGGGGCGAAGGTCGTGTGGCAGTGCGACCCGATGCACGGCAACACGCACGAGTCCTCGAACGGCTACAAGACCCGGCACTTCGACCGGATCGTCGACGAGGTGCTCGGCTACTTCGAGGTGCACCGGGGCCTGGACACCCACCCGGGTGGCCTGCACGTCGAGCTGACCGGCGAGGACGTCACCGAGTGCCTCGGCGGCGCCCAGGGCATCGAGGACCTCGACCTGCCCGACCGGTACGAGACCGCCTGCGACCCCCGGCTGAACACCCAGCAGTCGCTGGAGTTGGCGTTCCTGGTGGCGGAGATGCTCCGTGGCTGACGCGAGGAGTGAGCTTGCGAGCCCCGCAGCCGGCAGCCGAAAGGAGCACAGTGGCTGACGCGAGGAGTGAGCTTGCGAGCCCCGCAGTCGGCAGCCGAAAGGGGCACAGTGGCTGACGTCATCGATCTGCGGACGGACACCGTGACCCGGCCGACGCCGGGGATGCGGGAGGCGATGGCCGCCGCCGAGGTGGGCGACGACGTCTACGGCGAGGACCCGACCGTCACCGCGCTGGAGGCCGAGGTGGCCGCGCTGTTCGGCCACGAGGCGGCGCTGTTCGCCCCGAGCGGCTCGATGGCCAACCAGCTCGCGCTCCAGCTGCACGTGCCGCCGGGCGACGAGCTGCTCTGCGACGCCGACGCGCACGTGGTCACGTACGAGGTCGGCGCCGCCGCCGCGTACGGCGGGATCTCCTCGCGGACCTGGCCCGCGGTGGGCGCGGAGCTGGACCCCGACGTGGTCGCCGGGATGATCCGGCCGGACGGCTACTTCGCGGTGCCCACGCGTGCGATCGCCGTGGAGCAGACCCACAACCGGGGCGGCGGTGGGGTGATCCCGCTGCCGACGTTGCGCCGGATGCGTGAGGTCGCCGACGAGCACGGGGTGGCCCTGCACTGCGACGGCGCGCGGATCTGGCACGCGCACGTCGCCGACGGGGTGCCGCTGGCCGCGTACGGCGTGCTGTTCGACACGCTCTCGGTGTGCCTCTCCAAGGGGCTCGGCGCGCCGGTCGGCTCGCTGGTGGTGGGCAGTGCCGAGAAGATCGCCCGGGCGCGGTTCCTGCGCAAGCGGATGGGCGGCGGCATGCGGCAGGTCGGCATCCTCGCCGCCGCCGGCCGGTACGCGCTGGCGCACCACGTCGAGCGGCTCGCCGACGACCACGTGAAGGCGGCCCGGCTGGCGGAGACGGTCGCCCCGCACGGCGTGCTCGCGTCGGTGGTGCGGACCAACGTCGTGCCGCTGGACCTGACCAAGCACCCGCTGGACGCGCACGCGCTGGCGGCTGCCGCGCGGGCGGAGGGGTTGCTGATCTCGGTGCTCGGCCCGCGTACCGCCCGGCTGGTCACCCACCTGGACGCCACCGGCGCGCAGATCGACCGCGCCGCCACCATCCTGGACACCGCCCTGCGCGCCTGACCTCGCGCCTCCACCCCGCCACGCCGAGGTGATCGAGGAGTTCGTGTCCGATTCCCATCACCGGAGTGATGCGGGGGAGGAGGGGCGGGCGGACCCGTCAGGGGTGGAGGCGCTTCAGGGTGGCTATGTCGGCGGCGTGGCCGATGTGCTTCTCCGTGGGGGTCTCCACCAGCACGGGCACCCCGGCGGTCGCCGGGTGGCGCATCAGCTCGGCGAACGCCGGCTCGCCGATGGTGCCCTTGCCGATGTTCTCGTGCCGGTCCCGGGTGGAGCCGCACAGGTCCTTCGAGTCGTTCGCGTGCACCAGCCGCAGCCGGTCCGCGCCCACCGTGGCGACCAGCGTGTCGAGCGTGGCGGTCATGCCGCCCTCGGCGGCCAGGTCGTGACCGGCCGCCCAGGCGTGACAGGTGTCGAAGCAGACCCCGAGCATCGGGTGCCGGTCGACCGCCTCCAGGTAGGGGCCGAGGTGCTCGACCCGGGACGCCAGTGACCGGCCGCCCCCGGCGCTCGGCTCGACCAGCAGCATCGGCCCGCCGGTGGCGGCGATCTCGTCGAGCAGCGGGAGCAGCGCCTCGCGGACCTGCCGCAGGGCCGCCTCGGCGTGACCGGCGTCGACGGCGCTGCCGGCGTGGAACACCACGCCCTCGGCGCCGATCGCCCGGCCCCGCCGCAGCGCGTGCGCCAGCGTCTCCGCCGACCGGGTCACAGTCGCCGGGGTGGGGGAGCCGAGGTTGACCAGCAGCGACGCGTGGACGAACACGGGCAGCCCGCGCTCGCCGCACCCGTCGCGGAACAACGCGTCCTGCGCCGGGTCGCCGGCCGGCAGCGCCCAGCCGCGCGAGTTCGAGACGTAGACCTGCACCACCTCGGACTCGGCCGCGTCCGCGTACGGCAGGGCCGCCCGGGCCAGGCCGCCGGAGGTGGGGGTGTGCGACCCCACCCGGCGGCGGCCGTCGCATCCGCTCACAGGCACGTCACCGTGACCGTCGTGCCCGGCGGCACAGGCGTGTTCTCGGCCGGGTTCTGGAGCCGGGCGATGCCGTTCGGGTTGAGCTGGACGTTGACCGGGAAGCCCTGACTCTCCAGCGTCTGCTTGGCCTGCTGGCAGGGCATGTCGATCACCCGGGGGACGGCCACCTGCGGCGGACCCTTGCTGATCTCCAGCTTGACCTGGGCTCCCTTCTCCACGCCGGTGCCGTCGGCCGGGCTCTGGCCGAGGATCTCGTCCTTCGGCTTGTCGGAGTCCTTGACGTTCTCCACCGGCTTCAGCCCGAGCTGCGCGAGGATGGTGCGCGCCTCGGCGAGGCTCTTGCCGACCAGGTTGGGCACCGTCACCGGCGCGCGCCCCTTGCTGAGGATCACCGTCACCTTCGCCCCGGGCTTGACCACTGTGCCCACCTTCGGGTCGGTGGCCAGCACCACACCCGCCGGCAGCGTGTCGTCGTACCGGGAGGAGCCCTTGACCGGGACCAGGTTGGCGCCCTCCAGCTCGGCCTGGGCCAGCGCGTAGTCCTTGCCCACCACGTCCGGCACCGGCAGCCGCTCCGGACCGAGCGACAGGGTCAGCGTGATCGTGCCGCCCTTGACGATCCGCGCGGCCGAGCCCGGAGACTGCCCGAGCACTGTGTCCTTGGGGACGTTCTCGTCGTGGCGCGGAGTGGCGTACCGCAGCGTGAAGCCGCCGCGCTGGGCCTGCGCCTCCGCGTCGGCCTTGGTCAGGCTGACCATCTGCGGCGCCACCGTGTAGCGGCCCACGCCGAACCACCAGCCACCCACAGCGGCGACCAGGCCGAGCACCACGACCGCCGCGGCGACGGCCAGCCGTCCGCGCGGCGAGCCCATGATCCGGGTACGCAGGGCGGCGAACCCGGTCCCCGGGCCGTCCTCCTCGGCGGCGCGGCGCCGGTGCGGGCGCTGCGCGGCGCCGCCCTCGGGCAGCCGGGCCCACGCCGGGCGCTCGACCGGCTGGAGCGCGGCCACCAGCTGGGTCGGCTGGCTCAGGACCGCCGTGTCGTCGCTGAGCTGCCGCAGCACAGTGGTGTGCGCGTGCGGGTTGCCCAGCTCCTCGCGGGCCGCCTGCACCTCGCTCAGCAGCGCCGCGGCGTCGGCCGGGCGGCCGGCCGGATCCCGCCGGGTGGCCCGGGCGACGAGCGCGTCGAGAGCCGGCGGCAGTGTCGGCACCAGCGTCGACGGCGCCGGTACGTCCCGGTCGACGTGCTGCCACGCGACCTCCACCGGACGGTCGCCGTCGTAGGGCACCCGGCCGGTGAGCATCTCGAACAGCACGATGCCGGCCGAATAGACGTCGGTGCGCGGGTCCGCGTGGCCCTGGGTGACCAGCTCCGGCGCCACGTACGCCACTGTCGCCATGAGCTGGTTGCCGTTCTCGTCCTCGGCGCTGGCCTCGACGGCCCGGGCCAGCCCGAAGTCGGCCACCTTGACCACGCTGTCGACGAGGTTGCGGCTGCCGCCGGTGGGCACCTCGGCGACGAGCACGTTCTCCGGCTTGACGTCGCGGTGCACCAGGCCGGCCCGGTGCGCGGCGGCGAGCGCGGCGAGCATCTGCTCGGTGATCGCGAGCGCCTCGTCCGGGTTGAGCCGGCGGCGCTCGGCGAGCACGTCGCGCAGCGTACGGCCGCGGACGTACTCCATCACCAGGTACGGCAGGCCGGCGTGGATGCCCTGGTCGTAGACCGCCACCACGTTCGGGTGGGTGAGCCGGGCGATCGTCTTCGCCTCGTCGGTGAAGCGTTCGACGAAGCCGGCCATCCGGGCCTTGGCCTGCGGCGCCTGGGTCGGGTGAATGATCTTGACCGCCACGGTGCGCTCCAGGCGCTCGTCGGTGGCGGTGTACACGGTCGCCATGCCGCCACGGGCGACGCGCCCGCGAATGCGGTAGCGCCCCTCGATCAGCGAGCCCAGCAACGTGTCGGCGACCTGTGTGTCCATCGGCAGGCAGTCTATGTGTCGGAAGGATGAAGGTAGAACAGGATGCTACCGCCGGGTTGCGACAAGGGGGGACCGCCGCGCTCCCGGCGGCGGTGCGGGGTGCCGTGCACCGGGTCCGGCGGGCACGTGGCAGGGTGGTCGGGTGACCGATTCCGTACCCGCCGAGACCGGCCCCGAACTGGCCGGACCGGCCGACCCGGCCGGCTGGCTGACGCTGCCCGACGTGGCCGAGCGCCTGGACCTGTCGATCAGCAAGGTGCACCAGATGATCCGCGACCGTGAGCTGATCGCGGTGCGCCGCGACGGCGTCCGCCGGATCCCGGCCGACCTGGTGGCCAACCGCACCGTGCTCAAGCACCTGCCCGGAGTGCTCAACCTGCTCGCCGACGCCGGTTACGACGACGAGGAGGCGCTGCGCTGGCTCTACCGGGAGGACCCCACCCTTCCCGGCACCCCCGCCGTAGCCCTCGGCGGCGACCTGGCCCGAGAGGTGAAACGCCGAGCCCAGGCCGTCGCCTTCTAGCCCCACCGTTCTCGTCGATCATGAAGTTGGCGGCGGAGTCGATCTCCTGAAGTGCCGCCAACTTCATGATCGACCGCTTCGGGGGCGGGTGGGGGAAGGGGCGGTCAGGCGGGGCGGCGGGTGGCGGCTATGGCCAGGTCGACCAGGGCCTGGCGGGCCTCGGTGTCCAGGTCGACAGCGGTGAGCGCGGCCAGGGCGCTCTCGGTCAGCGCGCTGATGTGCCGCTCGGCCCGCTCCAGCGCGCCGCTCGTGGTGATCAGCTCACGCAGCCGGTCCACCCCGGCCGCGTCCAGGTCCGGTACGCCGAGCCCGGCCAGCAGCACCTCCCGGCCGGCCGGGTCGAGCGTCTCCAGTGCCGCCGCCACCAGGTACGTCCGCTTGCCCTCGCGCAGGTCGTCGCCGGCCGGCTTGCCGGTGCGCTCCGGGTCGCCGAACACCCCCAGCACGTCGTCGCGGAGCTGGAACGCCTCACCCAGCGGCAGCCCGTACGCCGAGTACGCGGCGTGCACCTCGGGCGGCGCGCCGGCCAGCGCGGCACCGAGCAGCAGCGGGCGCTCGACCGTGTACTTCGCCGACTTGTACCGGGCCACCTTGGCGGCCCGGTCCAGCGAGGTGTCCCCGGTGGCCTGGGTCAGCACGTCCAGGTACTGCCCGACGGTCACCTCGGTACGCATCTCGTCGAAGACCGGCCGGGCCCGGGCCACGGTGGCCGGCGGCAGGCCGGAGGAGTGCAGCAGCTCGTCGGACCAGACCAGGCACAGGTCGCCCAGCAGGATCGCCGCGGCGTCGCCGAAGGAGTCCGCGTCGCCGCCCCAGCCGGCCGTGCGGTGCCGGGCGGCGAACCGCCTGTGCATCGCCGGCTCGCCGCGCCGGGTGTCCGACCGGTCCATCAGATCGTCGTGGATCAGCGCGCTGGCCTGCACGAACTCCAGTGCGGCAAGGGTGGCGACGACCTGGTCGGAGTCGACCCCGCCGGCGCCCCGGTAACCCCAGTAACCGAACGCCGGGCGCAGCCGCTTGCCGCCGCCCAGCACGAACGCCTCGATCGCCTCGGCGACGGGCAGCAGGCCGTCGTCGACGGCGGTCAGCCAGCCGCGCTGGCCGGCGAGGAACTCGGTGAGCGCCTTGTCGATCCGCTGGCGCAGGCCGGCACGGTCGACGGGGGATACGGGAGCAGCGTGGGTCACGCCACGACGCTAGCGGTTCGCACCCGTTCCCGCCGTGCCCCGCCCCGGCGTGCCTCGTGGCTCACCGGCGCGGACCGTCGCGCAGGTGGCGCGGCACGCCGGACGGCAGGTAGGGGCGGGCCGCGGCGACCAGCCGGGCGTACCCCCGGGTGGCCGGACCGGGCGGCGCGTGCGCCAGGCCGCGACGCAACGCGGTGAGCTGGCCGACGGCCCGGGGGGATCCGGACCGGACCGCGTCGAGCAGCGCCTCGCCGGCCACCGCGCACGCCTCGGGCACCGCGCCCAGGCCCAGGTGGCCGCGGGCCAGCCAGCCGCCGTACACGGCCGACCGGCGCGGGCGGCCCCGCGCGCCCACCACCGGTGTCAGCAGCGGCACTGCGGCGGCGTGACGGCCCAGCGCGACGAGCGTGCGCCCGGTCATCGCCGCCAGTTCGGCCGCGTCGAGCCAGTAGAGCCAGGGCGGCTCCCGGCCGGGCTCCGGCGTGCCGGCCCGATCGGCACCGGCCAGCGCCTGCCCGGCCGCGCGGGGACGCCCGGCGAGCGCGGCGGCGAGTGCCACCCGGTGCAGCAGCAGCGCCCGCAGGCCGGGTGAGGCGGTGGCACGGCCGGCGGCGTACCCGATCCGGGCCAGGACCAGCGCGCCGGCCGGGTCGCCGGCGTCGGCCAGCAGGTGACTGGCCGACGCGAGCACGTGCCCGGCAAGCGGCGGCTGCCCGGCGGCCACCGCCGCCCGCAGCGCCAGCCGGTATGCGACCAGGCCCCCGCCGAGGTCACCCGCGTCGGCGGCCAGCCACCCGGCGAGCTGCGCCGACTCCGCGAGCGCGGGCAGCATCGCGCGACGGCCGGCGGGCCCGGCGCGCCGGTAGCCGCGGACCGCCTGCCGCAGCCGGCGGGCGCCGTGCCCGGCGAGGTCGCCGCCGCCGAGCAGGTCGTCCCAGCGCCGCAGCGTGGCGAGCGTCACCCCGTCCGCCGGGTGACCACGACCGGAACCGGCGGGCCCGTCGTCCGGCCCGCGCGGGACGTGGACGCCGAGCGGCCCGGACTCGTCCGCGACGGACATGCGCGGGACGTGCCGGCCGGATCGGTGCTCGTCGTCCCGTCCGGGACGGCCGGGCAGCGGCGGCGGCGCGGCGGCGAACGGACCGGCCGGCGTGCGGCCGCCCGGGTCGGCCGCCCAGCGGTACGCGAGCGTGAGCAGGGCCAGCCGGGCGCGGGATCCGGCCGGGCCGACGGCGGCGGGCACCACGCCCAGCCGTCGGCTGCGGGCGGCGGCCTCGGCCAGCAGCTCGCCCGGCACCCCCAGGACCGTCGCCAGCCAGGCGGACCAGAAGTCGCCCGGAAGCCGCAACTGACGCTCCCAGCGGGACACCTCGTTCCTGGTCAGCGTGGGCACGCCGGAGGCGGCGCACAGCTCGGCGGCCATCCGCTGCTGGCTCCAGCCACGGGCGGCCCGCAACTCGGCCAGCAGCGGCCCGAGCAGGCGCGGGCCCGGCGGCGGGGACGGGATCATCGGAACCTCCGGGGCGACGGCGCGGATGGCGACGCGGACGCCCGGCCCGGTGGTGGCGCCGGTGCGTCGCCGTCGTGGCGACCCCCGCGCGGGCCCCCGGGACGGCCGTCGGCCGCCCACCGCGCTGCCGCCTTTCTACCCCCGGGGTACGACGTCGCGCCGGGGCGGGTGTTCGCGGGCTGGGAAGATTCCCGGTGAGGCGTGCCGTCCCGGTTACAGTCGGTCCGTGGCGCTCGGTCTTCCCTCGGTCCTTCCCAATCCCCAGCCGGCCATCGGGGAGCTGATCCGTGACGGCCGTCCCACGTTCTCCTTCGAGTTCTTCCCGCCGAAGACCCCGGCCGGGGAGAAACTGCTCTGGCAGGCCATCCGCGAGCTGGAGTCGCTGCGTCCCTCGTTCGTGTCGATCACCTACGGCGCGGGCGGCTCGACCCGCGACACCACGGTGGCGGTGACCGAGCGGATCGCCACCGAGACGACGCTGCTGCCGATGGCGCACCTGACCGCGGTGAACCACTCGGTGGCCGAGCTGCGGCACGTGATCGGCCGGCTGGCCTCGGTCGGGGTGCGCAACGTGCTGGCCGTGCGGGGTGACCCGCCGGGCGACCCGGGCGGCGAGTGGATCGCCCACCCGGAGGGCGTCCGGTACGCCGAGGACCTGGTCCGGCTGGTCCGCGACAGCGGCGACTTCAGCGTCGGCGTGGCCGCGTTCCCGTACAAGCACCCGCGCTCGCCGGACGTGGACAGCGACACCGCGCACTTCGTCCGCAAGTGCCGGGCCGGCGCGGAGTTCGCGATCACCCAGATGTTCTTCGACGCCGACGACTACCTGCGCCTGCGCGACCGGGTGGCCGCCGCCGGCTGCGACACGCCGATCCTGGCCGGGGTGATGCCGGTGACCCAGATCGGCACCATCGAACGCTCGGTGCAGTTGTCCGGCGCGCCGTTCCCGCCGGCGCTGGCCGAGCGGTTCGAGCAGGTGGCCGACGACCCGGAGGCGGTACGCCGCCTCGGCGTCGAACAGGCGAGCGAGATGTGCGAGAAGCTGCTCGACGAGGGCGTGCCGGGGATCCACTTCATCACGCTCAACCGGTCCACGGCCACCCGGGAGGTGTGGCAGCGGCTGCGCGCCGCCGCACGGGTGTGACCACCCGCCACACGACACCCGCGCCGTGCTTCTACGGTTGATCCGTGGTGGGCACACAGCTGAACTGGGACCAGTACGCGACCGCGTGGGCGCGGCTGCACGGCGGCTTCGATCCGCGTACCGCCGCGCCGGTGGTGCGTGCCTGGCTGCGCTTCGCCTACCACGTGGGCTACGTGCTGGGCCGGCTGCGCGTCGGCCCGACCCCGGTGACCGTGTTCGGGGTGCTGCTCTGCTTCTGCGTACCCCTGTTCGTGGAGCGGCCCGGCAACGGGCCGTTCCTGGGCGCGTTGTTCGTGCTGCTGGCGGCCGTGGCCGACAGCGTCGACGGCGCGGTGGCGGTGGCCACCGGCCGGACGACGCGCCTGGGCTACGTGTACGACTCGGTCGCCGACCGGCTCGGCGAGGTGGCCTGGCTGGTCGCGTTCTGGCTGCTCGGCGCGCCGGGCGCGCTGGTGGCGGCGGCCGGTGGCCTGTCCTGGCTGCACGAGTACGTGCGGGCGCGCGCGGTGTCGGCCGGGATGCGCGAGATCGGCGCGGTGACTGTGGGGGAGCGGCCGACCCGGGTCTGCGTCGCGCTGGTCGGGCTGCTGGTCGCCGGGCTCACCGGGCTGGTCGACGCCGACCTGACCGCCGGCACCATCACCATGGCCACCACGGTCTGGGTGCTGCTCGCCGGGTTCGGCCTGGGTCAGTTGCTCTCCGCCGTCCGCCGCGCGCTGGTCGACGCCGGCTGACCGCCGGGCCCGCGCCCGCGCAGCCGGGGAGCGGGCGCGGCGGTCAGCCCGTGTTAAGAAGGGCCCCCTCCTCTACCGGAGGCGTTAAGAAGGGCCCCCTCCTTACACCTCACCAGGCCGGGCCGACCGCCTCGGCGACGATCTCCGCGGACAACGCGACCATGGGCAGCCCGCCGCCCGGGTGGCTGGAGCCGCCGACCAGCCAGAGCCCGGCCGCCGGACCCCGGTTGGCCGGGCGCAGCAGCCCGCCCGCGGTGCCGTAGATCGCCCCGCCCGGCGCGCCGGTCGCCGCGTCCAGGTCGGCCGGGGTACGGATCTCCCGGAACACCAGCCGGTCCCGCACGTCGGCACCGCGCTCGGCCAGCACGTCCAGGATCCGGTCCGCGTACGCCTCGGCCAGGCCGGGCCGCCGCCAGTCCACGGCGCTCGCTGCGGTGCCGTGCCGGGGCGCGTTGACCAGCACGAACCACGCCTCGTGGCCGTCCGGGCGGACCGCCGGGTCGTCGGCGGCGGTGACGAACACGGTCGGGTCGGGCGCCGGGCGGGCCCGCACCCCGCGACCCGGGTCACCGAACACGGCGTCGAACTCGGCGTCGTAGTCGCGGGGGAAGAAGACGGTGTGGTGGGCCGGCCCGGAGTCGCCGCGCACGCCCAGCAGCAGCACGAACCCGGCCAGGCTGCGGTCGGTGAGCGCGGCCAGGCGGCGCGGGTCGGGCAGCAGGTCCCGGTAGACGGTGAGTGCGTCCACGTTCGCCACCACCACGTCGGCCGGAACCGGCGCGGCCGTCCCCGCCACGCGTACCCCGTGCACCCGCCCGCCCGCAGCGTCGATCCGGGTGACAGTGGCGTCGGTGCGTACCGTCACGCCCAGGTCCAGGCAGCGCGACAGCAGCGCGTCGGCGAGCGTGCCCAGCCCGCCGCGCAGGTACCAGCCGCCGTACGCCAGCTCGGCGTAGGGGACGGCGACGAGCGCGGCCGGGGCGCGGCGCGGGTCGGCGCCGGTGTACGTGGCGTACCGGTCCAGCAGCATCCGTAGCCGCGGGTCGGACAGGTGACTGCGGCCCAGCCCGCGCAGACTGCGGCCGGGACCGATCGCGGCCAGGTCGCCCAGCCGCCAGGCCAGCGCCGCCAGGTCGCGGGGCGAGTCGACGGTACGGCGCAGGATGTCCCGGTGCGAGGCCGCCCACACCCGGCCGGCGCGCCGCCACAGCCCGCGCCAGTCGGCGGCGGACCGGTCGCCGAACGCGGCGCCGATCCGGGCGGCGAACTCGTCCGGGTCGGCGCAGGAGTCGAGCGCCTGCTCGCCGCCGGGGAAGACGTGCCGCACGATCGGGTCCAGCGGGACCAGGTCGAGGTACTCGTCGAGCTTCGCCCCGGTCGCCTCGAACAGGTCGTGGAAGACCTGCGGCAGGGTGAACAGGCTCGGCCCGGTGTCGAAGTGCCACACCCCCTCCGGGGTGTGGTGGGCGTACCGGCCGAGCTTCCCCCCGACCGTGCCGGCCCGTTCGAGGACGGTGACCTCGTGCCCGGTGACCGCGAGCCGGGCGGCGGTGGCGAGCCCGCCCACCCCGGCGCCGATGACCACGATGCGCGCCATGGGTGCCCCTCCTAGGTGACCGGGCGACCCCGCCAGGTGAGCCGGCGTCGCTTCCGCAGATGGTACGACCGGACGGTCAGCCAACCGAGGACCACGACCGACACGGGGTGGCCCAGCGCGTCGGGCCACGCCCGCCCGCCGGTGGCGCGGGCGCTGACCACCCGCCCGGCGACGCCGGCCAGGTAGGCCAGGAACGCCACAGCGGCCACCGCCGGCGCGCCGGCGATCAGCGCCCCGGCGGCCAGCAGCGGCGGCGCGACGTAGAGCGCGACCAGCAGCGCCAGCACGGCCGCCGCCGCGGTGGGATGCCCGAACGTCGCCCACAGCGACTTGGTGTAGCCGTCGCGCAGCTGCGGCCAGGTGTCGTACATCCGGCAGGACGCCAGCCGGGATCCGTCGGCCAGCGCGATCCGCCCGCCGGCCCGCTTCACCGCCCGGGCCAGCTCGATGTCCTCCAGCACCTTGTCGGCCACCGCCGCGTGCCCGCCGGCCCGCAGGTAGCCGGCCCGGTCCACGACCAGGAACTGCCCGCCCGCCGCGGCCAGCGACGGCCGCCGCGAGCGTTCCATCGCGCGCAGCGGCAGGAACGTCAGCCACAACCACTGCAACAGCGGCTGCACCAGCCGGTCGGCCGCCGTCCGCACCACGATCCGGGGGTACGGCGACAGCAGCGCCGCGTCAGCCGCGCGCAACTCGGTCACGGCCGCCGCCACCGCGTCCGGGGTGAGCACCACGTCCGCGTCGACGAAGGCCAGCACTGCCGGTTCCGGGCCGGTCCGGGTGGCGAGCTGCCAGCAGGCGTGCGGCTTGCCCAGCCAGCCCGGCGGCGGGGCGACGCCGGTGAGCAGCGTGACCCGGGGATCGTCGCCGGCCACCGCGCGGACCACGTCGGCGGTGCCGTCGGTCGAGCCGTCGTCGAGCACCACGATCCGCAGGTCCGGCACGCCGCGCTGGGCCAGCAGCGCGCGCAGGCACGGGGTGACCCGTCCGGCCTCGTCGCGCAGCGGCAGCAGCACCGCCACCGGCTCGGTCACCTCGGCCGGGCCGGCGGCCGGGCGGCGCAGCCAGGCGAACGCGTTGACGAGCGTGTGCCCGGTTAGCGCGGCGACCGCCACGGCCAGCGCGAGGGCGGCGATCATGCCGGGGCGTCGACGCGCGGCGCCGGCTCCGGCGTGCCGGCCCGGTCCTGACGGGCCCGCCACAGCGTCACCGCCAGCGGCACCGCCGCGACCGCCATCCCGGCCGCGCCCCACAGCGCCGACGCGGGCAGCCGCAGGAACACCGCGTGCGCCAGCACGCTGGAGGCGTACGTCCAGAGGTAGAGCGCGAACATCGGTGCGTCCCGGCCGTCGACCCGGTCCGCCGACGGCCCGGCGAGCGGGCGCAGCGCGACGGCGAGCAGCACCGCGAAGCCCAGCCAGCCCAGGTAGTTGCTGACCGGGATGCCGGGTAGCCCGGGCAGCGCCGGGGTGGCGTCGAGCCAGGTCCAGTAGCCCTCGGCCACCATCTGCGGGTCGAGGAACAGGTCCCAGGCGGCCAGCCCGACCGCCGAGAGCGCGATCCGCGCGACGCGGGAGCGGACGAGCCGGACCGCGGTGAGCCAGGCCGGCCAGGCCATCCAGGTCCAGGCGAGCGGGATGATCAGCGGCACCCCGGCCAGCTTCGGGCCCAGCTCGCCGGAGTAGTCGTAGCTGCCGAACGGAAACCCGGTGGCCACGCCGACCGCCTCCACCGCGAACCCGCCGCCGGTGACGACAGCGACCAGCGCGACGGCGGTACGGACGCCGCGGGTCAGCAACGCGTGGCCGACCGAGAGCAGCCAGCCGAGCACCACAGCGGCCACCGTGAGCCCGGCCCGGGTCGCGCCGCCGGTGAGCGGGTAGCAGATCTGGGCGAGCACCAGCACGGCCAGCAGCGCCCAGGGCAGCCGCGCGCTCACGGGGCGCCCGGCGGGGGCAGCGGCAGGTCCCGGCCGAGTACGCCGAACGGCCGCTCGTCGCCGGGGAAGTGGAAGTGGCGCAGGACGTCGACGAAGCCGAACCGGCGGTACAGCCGCCAGGCCCGGGACTTCTCCTCGTCGGCCTCCGGCGTGGACAGCAGCGTGGTGTCGCCCTCGGCCACGGCGAGCAGCGCGCGCAACTGGCGGGCGCCCAGGCCGTGCCCCTGCGCGGGCGGCCGGACGTGCAGCTCCACCACCTCGAACGGGTGGGCCAGCCAGCGCTGCCGGGCCTGCGCGTTCAACGCCCGGTGCACCTGGTCGTGCCACCACTGCCCGGTGGCGCCCCGGTAGCCGTACCCGAAACCGGCCAGGTGTCCCTCGCTGGTCAGGCTGGCGACGGCGCGGAAGCCGGGCCGGCGGACGTGGGTGGCGATGTAGCCGCGGCGGGCCTCCAGCAGGTCGGGCCGGTAGCCCATCGCCTCGCCGTAGACGGCCACCACGTCGTCCAGCCGCCGGACCAGGTCGTCCGGTGTCCACCGCACCAGCCTCATGCGTGCCCTCTCGCCGTCTCCGGGGCGCCCTCGGCGGCCCAGCCCAGCACCGTACGGTCGCCGACCACGTCGCCCACCGCGAACCGCGCGAACAGTTCCTCCGCGTACCAGCCCTCGGTGGGGGTGCGGGTGATCGCGGCGCGGTGCTCCGGGGAACGGTACGCGAACGCGACCAGGTCCGCCGGGTCGCGCCACACGCTCACAGTGCCCTGCCAGCCCAGCGGCGCCTCGCCGACGCCGAACCGGGCGAGCAGTCCGGGCGCGGCGTGCAGGGCGCCGGCGACCGGCGGGATCGCCCGCCAGAACGTGGCCGCGCGGCGGGCCCGCAGCCGGGCCCGGGTCAGCGCCAGCACCGGCCCGGTGACCCGTCCGCCGGACGGCGTGCCGAACGGCTCGCGGCCGGACCACCGGCCGCGGCTGGTCAGCGGGCGCAGGTCCACCCGTACCGTGGCGCTGGCGATCCGGGTCCAGGAGCGGGCGACCGGGGAGGCGTCGAAGCCGGCCGCGTCGGCGGGGGAGTCCCACACGACGAGCGCGGCCCACCGGGTCAGGTCGGCGTCGCCGGGGCCGAAGCCGGTGCCGGTCCCGGTGCCGAGCAGTTTGGCGAAGCGGACGCCCGGCAGCCGGCGCAGCCGTGCCGGGTGGGTGGCCATCCGGCCCAGCACACCGGGTACGGCCCGGCGCTGCACACGCCACACGTGCAGCGTGACGAGTCCGGGGTTCACGCCACCTCGGCCGGGGTGCCGGCGGTGATCCGCAGCAGTTCCGCGTACGTGGTGGGGAACACCGCCCGGGGTACGCCGCCTGCGGCCCACACCTCGTCGTACCCGGCCAGGGCGGTGTCCACGACTGTGCGCAGCGGAGCGGGGTGGCCGACCGGTGCGACGCCGCCGATCGCCTGCCCGGTGTGCCGCCTGACGAACTCCGGGCTGGCTCGGCGCAGGTGGGTCACGCCCAGCGTGGCGGCGAGCCCGGCGGTGTCCACCCGGTGCGCGCCGGAGGTGAGCACCAGCAGCGGCGCGTCGTCCGCGTCGAAGATCAGCGAGTTGGCGATGGCGCCGACGGAGACGCCGAGCGCCTCGGCCGCCGCAGCCGCGGTGTGCACCGCCTCGGGCAGTAGCCGGACGAGGCCGGCCTCGCCCGATCCGTTCCGCGCGCCCGCGTCGTCGAGCACGCGCTGCACCGCCTGCACGTTCGGGTGTGGCTGCATGCACCCATTCTTCCCCCACCCCGGTACGGCCCTGCCGGGGGCGTCGCCCTCCCGTGCGTCCCCGGCGCGTCACACGTTGCGTTTTCGTCGGTGGGGAGGTGTACTGTCGGGGTAGTTAGAACGAGTGTTCGATTTCGGCTCGAAGTCAGGTTCGGCTCGAAGTCGGTTCGGCGCGAACGGCAAGTGGCTCAGCTCCCCGGCTGGCCCGGCTGATCCGAGCCGGTCGCGCACTCGTCGAATGCTCCGGAAGCGGTGTTTCGCGGCACCGGCTTCCGGGAGGTGCGGCACCGCGGGCCGCACCGGGTCTCGGACAGTCGCGAGTCCGGGCCCGTCAGGCAGGTCGTCGCCCGCCGCCCACGACCCCCGGGCGGCGGGCGACGGACCCGCCGGCACGCCGGCCGGGTGTGGGTGTGGGGAAGCGTCCACATCCGGCCGGCCGCCACCTGAAAGGTGCGTCTTCCTCCGCACCGACCGCTCCGGGCGACCGGGCGACGTTCCCCGTCGCGCGACCGCCCGCCCCGGCCACACGCGGAGGAGAGACCCATGCCGACCAGTCCGGCCCAGGCGCCCACGGTGCCCGCGCACGTGCTGCCGCACCGCACCCCCGCCCAGTTGCTCGCGGTGGCCCGCGACGGGCTGGCCGAGGCCGCCCGCACCCGACCCGACGGCCTCCGGTACGCCGCCGCCCACCTGGCGGCGCTGCGCGCCGCCGCCGCCGTGCTCGCCGCCCGGGCCCGCCCCGCGCCCGCCCGCCGGCACCGGATCACCAGCGTCTGGGTGCTGCTCGCGACCGTTGCCCCCGAGCTGGACGAGTGGGCCGCCTACTTCGCGGCCGGCGCGAGCAAGCGGGCCGCCGCCGAGGCCGGCATCCCCCGCGTGGTCACCGCCCGCGAGGCCGACGACCTGCTGCGCGCCGCCGAGGAGTTCGTGACGGTGGTGGAGACCGCGCTCGGCCTGGCCCACCAGCCGGCGCTCGACGGCCTGCCCCGCCCGCTGCGGCTCGGCGCCTCCGACTCCCCGCCCCGGCCCGGAGCAGCCGCCGCCTGATTCGTGGCGCCCGGCCACCACCGGCGGGACCCGGGTGGCCGGGCGCCGCACCCCCGGCACACGCGTGCCGCGCACGACACGATCCACGGCACCATCCACGGGCGGGCCCCGTGGCGAAACACGACGGGGGGTTGGTCCGATGGCGGGCCGCATGGTGGTCGGTTCCGCCGCCCTGGCCGATCTGGTCCGTCCGGCGAGCGCGCCCGACCCGGCCGGTGGCCACCGGGTGCTGCCCGTCCGGGCCGAACTGACCGGGCTGCTGCCCAACCGCGGCCTGCGACGCGGCAGCACCGTCGCGGTCGGCGCCGGCCGGCCCCGGCGCAGCGGCGCCACCTCGCTGATCCTCGCGCTGCTCGCCGAGGCGTCCCGGGCCGGCTCGTGGTGCGCGGTGGTCGGCGTACCCACCTTCGGGGCGGGCGCCGCCGCCGAGGCGGGCATCGTCCTGGACCGGCTGGCCCTGGTGCCCGACCCCGGGCCGGAGTGGCCCACAGTGGTCGCCGCGCTCATCGACGGGGTCGACGTGGTGGTCACCGCTGTGCCGGCCACCGTCTCCGCCTCGGTCGCCACCCGGCTGGCCGCCCGCGCCCGGCAGCGCGGAAGCGTGCTCGTCCCGTACGGGCGGTGGGACGGCGCGGACGTCACGCTCCAGGTGGTCCGGGGTGTCTGGCAGGGGCTCGGCCCCGGTCGCGGGCGGCTGCGCCGCCGTGAGGTGACGGTCTCGGCCCGGGGCCGGGGCGCCGCCGCCCGCCCCAAGGAGATCAAGGTGTGGCTGCCCGGCGATGAGCTGACCCGGGTGATCCCCCGCTCGGCCGGGCTCGGCGCCCCGTCCGCCGCGCCGTCGCGCCGGCTGCGCGTGGTCGCCCCGCCCGCCCGTACGCTCGCCGCGGCCGGTCCGGCGTGAGCGGCGACCCGCAGCGGACGCTGCTGCTCTGGTGCCCAGACTGGCCGGTCCTCGCCGCCGAGATCGTCGACGGGGTGCCCGCCACCGACCCGGTCGTGGTGCTGCACGGCAACCGGGTGATTGCCTGCTCCGAGCGGGCCCGCGCCGAGGGCATCCGGCGCGGGCTGCGCCGCCGCGAGGCGCAGGGGCGCTGCCCGCACCTGACGGTGGTCGACCACGACCCCGGCCGGGACGTGCGCGCGTTCGAGCCGGTGGTGGCCGCCGTGGAGGAGGTGGTCGCCGGGGTCGAGGTGATCCGGCCCGGCGCCTGCGCCACGGCGGCCCGGGGGCCGAGCCGCTACCTCGGCGGCGAGGAGGCGGCGGCCGAGCGGATCGTGGAGCACGTCGCGCAGAGTTGCGCGGTGGAGAGCCAGGCCGGCATCGCCGACGGGGTGTTCGCGGCCGGGCTGGCCGCCCGCGAAGGGCGGATCGTGGCCCCCGGCGGCACCCGCGAGTTCCTGGCCGCCCGGCCGGTCGAGGCGCTCGGCCGGCCCGCGCTGGCCGACCTGCTGCGCCGGCTCGGCGTCCGTACCCTCGGCGACTTCGCGGCGCTGCCGGCCGGGGATGTGCTGGCCCGGTTCGGTTTCGACGGGGCGCTGGCGCACCGGCTCGCCGGTGGCCGGGACGACCGCCCGCCGGCGGTCCGGCAGCCGCCCGCCGACCTCACAGTCACAGCCGACTACGACGAGCCGGTCGACCGGGTCGACGCCGCCGCGTTCGCCGCCCGCATGCTCGCCGAGCGGCTGCACGAGCGGCTGGCCGGGTACGGCCTGGCCTGTACCCGCCTCGGCATCGAGGCGGTCACCGCGCACGGCCAGGAGCTGCACCGGGTCTGGCGGCACGACGGCCTGCTCACCGCCGCGGCCATCGCCGACCGGGTCCGCTGGCAGCTCGACGGCTGGCTCTCCGGCAGCAACGGCCGGGGCGGGACGCGTCCGGCCCGGCCCACCGCCGGGATCGTCCGGTTGCGGCTGGTGCCCGACGGGGTGCTCGCCCAGGCGGGTCTGCAACCCGGGCTGTGGGGGGAGACCGGTGAGGAGCGGGAACGGGCGCACCGGGCGCTGAGCCGGGTGCAGGGCATCCTCGGCCCCGAGGCGGTGGTCACCGCCGTGCTGGGCGGCGGGCGGTCCCCGGCCGACCAGGTGCGCCTGGTCCCGTGGGGCGACGAGCGGGTGCCCGCACGTCCCGGCCCGCCACCCCCGCCGGCCGCCGCAGCGTCCCCGGTCCCGGCGTCCCCGTCGCCGTCTCCGGCCGCGTCGCTGTCTTCGGCCGCGTCGCTGTCTTCGGCCGCGTCGCTGTCTTCGGCCGCGTCGCCGTCTCCGACTGCGTCCCCGTCTCCGACCGCGTCGCCGTCCCGGGCTCCGGTCCCGGCCGTGCCGCTGTCTTCGGCCGTGCCGCTGTCCTCGGCCGGGTCGCTCGTCCCGGTCGTCGGGGCCGCTCCGGGTGCCGCGGTCGCCTCGGCCGTCGTACCCGATGCGGATGTGCGGGCCGGGCGGCGGGCCGGGCGGGGCCGGGCGGCGCCCGAGCCGCCGTGGCCGGGCCGGATCCCGCCGCCCGCGCCGGCCGTGGTCCTGCCCGCCCCGCTGCCGGCCGACGTGCGCGACGCGGCCGGGGAACCGGTCGTGGTGAGCGCCCGGCTGGCGGTCAGCGCGGCGCCGGCCCGGCTCACAGTCGGCGACGGCCGCCCGGCCGAGATCACCGGCTGGGCCGGCCCGTGGCCGGTGGACGAGCGCTGGTGGGCGCCGGCCGAGGCGCGCCGCCGGGCCCGGTTCCAGGTGAGCCTGGCCGACGGCGCCGCCCTGCTGCTCGCGGTCGAGGGCGGGCAGTGGCTGGTGGAGGCGATCTATGACTGAGCGCCCGGTCCCGCTGCCTCTTCCAGGAAGATCTTGGTACGAAAGCGCCCCTCGGGGGGCCGTTTCGTACCAAGATCTCGGCTGGTTGGTCGCCGGGCGGGGGAGGCGCCGGTGAGCTTCCACAACCCGAAGATGCCCTGGTCGAAGCTGGAGCAGGTGCTCTCCGGGCGGGCCGAGGGCGAGCGGCACCTGCACGTGGTGGAGCCGCACGTGGTCGACCCGCTCGCGGTCGACGCCGACGGGGGTGACTCCCCGGCCTGGAGCCGCAAGCGGCAGGAGTACCGGCCGCCGGAGCTGGCCCGCCCGGACGGCGTGGTGCCCTACGCGGAGCTGCACGCGCACTCCAACTTCAGCTTCCTCGACGGCGCCAGCCACCCGGAGGAACTGGCCGAGGAGGCGGCCCGGCTCGGGCTCACCGCGCTCGCCGTCACCGACCACGACGGCTTCTACGGCGTGGTGCGCTTCGCCGAGGCGGCCCGCGCGCTGCGGCTGCCGACGATCTTCGGCGCGGAGCTGTCCCTCGGGCTGCCCGGCCCGCAGAACGGCGAACCCGACCCGCTCGGCCGGCACCTGCTGGTGCTCGCGCACGGCCACGAGGGGTACGCGCGCCTGGCCGCCACCATCTCCCGGGCCCAGCTGCGCGGTGGGGAGAAGGGCCGCCCGGTCTACGGCGAGCTGGAGGAGATCGCGGCGGAGCTGAAGGACCACGTGCTCGTGCTCACCGGCTGCCGCAAGGGGCACGTGCCCGCGGCGCTGCTCACCGAGGGCGTCGACGCGGCGGCCCGGGAACTGGACCGGCTCACCGCGCTGTTCGGCGCGGAGACGGTGGCGGTGGAGCTGACCGACCACGGTCATCCGGTCGACGCCGACCGCAACGACGCGCTCGCCGACCTGGCCGCCGCGGCCGGGCTGCCCACCGTGGCCACCAACAACGTGCACTACGCCACCCCGGGACGGCGTCGGCTGGCCACCACACTGGCAGCGGTCCGGGCCCGGCGCAGCCTCGACGAGATCGACGGATGGCTGCCCGCCGCGGCCACCGCCCACCTGCGCAGCGGGGCGGAGATGGCGGCGCGGTTCGCCGCGTACCCGGGTGCTGTGGCGCGGGCCGCCGAGTACGGCGCGGAACTCGCCTTCGACCTTCAGCTCGTGGCGCCGAAGCTGCCGGCGTACCCGGTGCCGCCCGGGCACACCGAGATGAGCTGGCTGCGCCGGCTGACCATGGACGGCGCCCGCGAGCGCTACGGCCCGCCCGAGGCGCACCCGGAGGCGTACGCGCAACTGGAGCACGAGCTGCGGATGATCTCCGATCTCGGTTTCCCCGGCTACTTCCTGGTGGTCTACGACATCGTCGCGTTCTGCCGCGCGCAGGGCATCTACTGCCAGGGCCGGGGCTCGGCGGCCAACTCGGCGGTCTGCTACGCGCTGCGCATCACCAACGTGGACGCGGTCCGGCACCGGCTGCTGTTCGAACGGTTCCTCGCCCCGGAGCGCGACGGCCCGCCGGACATCGACGTGGACATCGAGTCCGACCGCCGGGAGGAGGTGATCCAGCACGTCTACGCCCGTTATGGCCGGGAGCACACCGCCCAGGTCGCCAACGTCATCTCCTACCGGCCCCGGTCGGCGGTGCGGGACGTCGCCAAGGCGTTCGGCTTCTCGCCCGGCCAGCAGGACGCCTGGAGCAAGCAGATCGACAGGTGGGGCTCGGTCACCGCGGTCGACGTGGCGGACATCCCCGAGCAGGTGGTCGCGTACGCCAACGAGCTGGCCGGCGGCTCGGGGAGGTGGGCGGGCTTCCCCCGGCACCTGGGCATCCACTCCGGCGGCATGGTGATCTGCGACCGGCCGGTGATCGAGGTCTGCCCGGTGGAGTGGGGCCGGATGCCCGGCCGCAGCGTGCTCCAGTGGGACAAGGACGACTGCGCCGCCGCCGGCCTGGTCAAGTTCGACCTGCTCGGCCTCGGCATGCTGTCGGCGCTGCACTACGGCTACGACCTGATCGGCTCCCGCCTCGACCTGGGCGACATGACGCTGGACGACCCCGAGGTCTACGACATGCTCTGCCGGGCCGACTCGGTGGGCGTGTTCCAGGTGGAGAGCCGCGCCCAGATGGCCACGCTGCCCCGGCTCAGGCCGCGCGAGTTCTACGACCTGGTGGTGGAGGTGGCGCTGATCCGGCCCGGCCCGATCCAGGGCGGGTCGGTGCACCCGTACATCAGGCGCAAGAACGGCCAGGAGCCGGTCACGTACGCGCACCCGCTGATGCGCAACGCGCTGGAGAAGACACTCGGCGTACCGCTGTTCCAGGAGCAGCTCATGCAACTCGCCATCGACCTGGCCGGGTTCGACGCGGCCGGCGCCGACCAGCTACGCCGGGCCATGGGGGCGAAGCGGTCGGTGGAGCGGATGACGCAGATCGCCGACCGGCTCTACGCCGGGATGGCCGAGCGGGGCATCACCGGCGAGCTGGCCGACGACGTCTACCGCAAGCTCACCGCGTTCGCCAGCTACGGCTTCCCGGAGAGCCACGCGATGAGCTTCGCCTACCTGGTGTACGCCAGCTCGTGGCTCAAGCGCTACCACCCGGGCCCGTTCCTGGCCGCGCTGCTCAACGCCCAGCCGATGGGCTTCTACTCGCCGCAGACGCTCGCCGACGACGCCCGCCGGCACGGCGTCGAGGTACGCCGGCCGGACATCAACGCCAGCGGCGCCAAGGCGGTGCTGGAGTCCACCCCGGAGACCCGGTGGGGCAGTGTGCCGGGCGAGCCGCCGCACGCCTGGGGGCTGGGCGGCCCGGCGGTGCGGCTCGGGCTGGGCAGCGTCCGTACCCTCGGCGAGGACGTGGCCGAGCGGATCGAGGCGGAACGCGCCGCGCACGGGCCGTACCGGGACATGCCGGACCTGGCCCGCCGCGTCGGTCTCACCGCCGCGCAGCTGGAGGCACTGGCCACCGCCGACGCGTTCGCCTGTTTCGGGCTGACCCGGCGGCAGGCCCTCTGGGCCGCCGGCGCGGCGGCCCAGGACCGGCCCGGCCGGCTGCCCGGCACGGTGACCGGCGCGGACCCGCCCACCCTGCCCGGCATGGCCGCGGTGGACCGCCTGGTCGCCGACGTCTGGGCCACCGGCCTGTCCCCGGAGAGCCACCCGGCCCGGTTCATCCGGGACCGGCTCGACGAACTGGGCGCGGTGCCGATCGCCCGCCTCGGCCAGGTGCCGCCCGGGCAGCGGATCCGGGTCGGCGGGATCGTCACCCACCGGCAGCGCCCGGCGACCGCGGGTGGCGTCACGTTCCTCAACCTGGAGGACGAGACCGGGATGCTCAATGTCACTTGCTCCCCGGGGTTGTGGCAGAGATACCGTCGAATCGCCCGCACCAGCGGAGCACTTGTGGTGCGGGGCCGGCTGCAGCGGCACGAGGGCGTCACGAACCTCACCGCGGACCGGCTGGACGCGATCGAGCCCCCCGTCACACCGGCATCCAGGGATTTCCGTTGATGGAGTGATCCACATTACGGTTTCCCCGAGCCGGAGGCGGGAGACTCCCGACGCGGGTGGTGCAGAGTGGCCCACCCGGGGTATGGGGGATGAACCGATGACCTTTCACCGCACGTACGCCGGTGGCGTGGCAAACGCCCGACGGACCCGCCTCGGCGCCGGCTGGGCGCCCACCCACGAGGCCGAGCCGCGGGAGTACCAGGTGACCGACGGCCCGGTGGCCAACAACCAGCGCTCCCGCGCCGAGGACGACCCCGCCGGCGGCGGCGAGTCCTGAACCCGGGCCGGGGGTGACTAGGCTCGGCGCGTGGAGCAGATCCGAACCCTCACCCCCCGCACCGCAGTCATCTGGTCGGTGCTCCGGGCCGAGCTGGACCGGCGGGCCGGCGAGCGACTCTCCGTGCTCGATGTCGGCGGCGGGACCGGCGGCTTCGCCGTCCCGCTCGCCGAGGCCGGTCACCGGGTCACGGTCGTCGACGCCAGCCCCGACGCGCTCGCCGCGCTGACCCGCCGGGCCGCCGAGGCCGGGGTCGCCGATCGGGTACGCGCGACGCAGGGCGACGCCGACGCGCTCACCGGACTGGTCGAACCTGCCACCGTTGACCTGGTGCTCTGCCACTCCGTCCTCGAAGTGGTCGACGACCCGGAACCGGTGATGTCCGCGCTGGTCACCGCGCTGCGCCCGGGAGGCGCGGCGAGCGTGCTGGTCGCCGGCCGGGCCGCCGCCGTGCTCGGCCGGGCGATGAACGGGCAACTGGACGCCGCCGCCGCGCTCGCCGCCGACCCGCACGGCACCACCGGCGGCCGGGACACGCTGCGCCGCCGCTACGACGCCGCCGACGCGAGCGCGCTGCTCACCGCCGCCGGCCTCGTCGTGGAGGAGATCCACGGGGTACGGGTGCTCGCCGACCTGCTCCCGGCGGCGGTGGCCGACGGACAGCAGGCCGCCCTGGTGGAGTTGGAGCGCGCGCTGGCAGCCCGGTCCCCGTACCGCGATCTCGCCGCCCAGCTGCACCTGTTCGCCCGCCGCCCGGCATGACCGATCCGACGCCCGGCCCGGCCCCCCGTCCGCTGGACCGGGTGGCGCCGCGCTACGACGGCGGCGGCCTGATCGACGTGCTGCCCAGCGCGCTGGCGCTGCTCGGCGTACCGGGTGCGGCCGACCGGCTCGGCCTGGCCCCGCGCCTGGCCGGGGTACGCCGGATCGCGGTGCTGCTCGTCGACGGCCTCGGCTGGTACCAGATCCCCACCGCCGCCCCGTACGCCCCGACGCTCGCCGGCCTGGCCGCCACCGTCGGCCGGCCGCTGACCACCGGCTTCCCGTCCACCACCCCGACCAGCCTGGTCAGCCTCGGCACCGGCACCCCGTCGGGCGCGCACGGCGTGCTCGGCTTCACGGTCCGGGTGCCCGGCACCGACCGGGTGCTCAACCACGTCGACTGGACCGGCGACCCCGATCCGGTGAGCTGGCAGCCGGTGCCCACCTGGTACCAGCGGGCGCGCGCCGCCGGGATCGCGGTGACGGTGGTCAGCCGCCCCGAGTTCGCCGGCAGCGGCCTGACGCTCGCCGCCAACCGGGGCGGCGACTACCGGGGCGCGGCCGGCGCCGACGCGCTCGCCGCCCGGATGCTGGCGGCGCTGGCCGCCGGGGACGGGCCCGCACTGGTCTCCGGCTACCACCCCGACCTGGACCGGCACGGGCACCTCAGCGGCGTCGACTCCGCGCCCTGGCGGACCGCCGCCGCCGATGTGGACACGCTGCTGGCCCGCCTCGTCGACGGGCTGCCGCCGGACGCCGCGCTGCTGGTCACCGCCGACCACGGCCAGCTCGACGTGCCCGCCGGCCACCGGATCGACCTGGACACCGACCCCCGGCTGCGGACCGGGGTACGGGTGGTCGCCGGCGAGCCCCGCGTCCGCTACCTGCACGTCGAGCCGGGCGCCGAGGCCGACGTGGTGGCCGCCTGGACCGAGGTGCTGAGCCCGGCCGCGCAGGTGCTGACCCGGGCCGAGGCGGTGGCGACCGGCTGGTTCGGGCCGGTGCCCGAGGCACACCTGACCCGGATCGGCGACGTGGTGGTGGTCTGCCGGGACACGTACGCGGTGGTCGCCACCCGCTCCGAGCCGCCGATGGCGTCGCGGCTGGTGGCGTACCACGGCGCTGACACCGCCGCCGAGATGACGGTCCCGCTGCTGGTGGTCCGGGGCTGACCCCGGTTCGTCCCGTGCCTCTGCGCTGCGGGTCTGGGACGGTTTCGCCTCGTCCGGGGCCCGGCGGGCGGTGGCTGTCGGCCTGGCCCTCGTCCGGGTCGGCGGCGGCGGGCTGGGCTGGGTCTGGTTCGTCAGGGGCCGGCGGGCGGTGGCCGTGGGCTGGGCGGTGGAGTTGTCGGACCGGCGGGCTAGCCTGCTGGCATGGGCCGCAGCCAGTCGTTGCCCCGAGGCGGTGACCCGCGCTTCGGGCCGGACGCCGACGACACCGGCTGCACCATCCTGCACGTCGACATGGACGCGTTCTACGCCTCGGTGGAGGTGCGCCGCCGTCCCGAGCTGCGCGGCCGGCCGGTGGTGGTGGGTGGCGTCGGGCCGCGCGGCGTGGTCAGCTCCGCCAGCTACGAGGCCCGGCGGTACGGCGTCCGCAGCGCGATGCCCACCGCCCGCGCCCGGGCGCTGTGCCCCGGCGCGGTCTACCTCCCGCCCGACTTCGCCGCCTACACCGAGGCGTCCCGGGCCGTCATGCGGATCTTCCGGGACGTCACGCCGCTGGTCGAGCCGCTCTCACTGGACGAGGCGTTCCTCGACGTGGCGGGCGCCCGCCGGCTGTTCGGCCGGCCCGCCGGCATCGCCGCGCTGATCCGCCGCCGGGTCGCCGAGGAACAGCAGCTGACCTGTTCGGTGGGCGTGGGGCCGAGCAAGTTCGTGGCCAAGCTCGGCTCGACCCGGGCCAAACCCGACGGCCTGCTCGTGGTCCCGGCCGCCCGGGTGCTGGATTTCCTGCACCCGCTGCCGGTGTCCGCCCTGTGGGGCGTGGGGGAGCGTTCCGCGGACGCGCTGCGCCGCCTCGGCCTGCGTACCGTTCGTGACCTCGCCGAAGCGCCGGCCGGCCTGCTGCGCCGGGCCGTGGGCGAGGCGTCCGCCGCCCACCTGCACGAGCTGGCCTGGGGGCGTGATCCGCGCGGGGTCACACCCGAGCAGGTGGAGAAGTCGATCGGCGCGGAGGTCACGTTCGACACCGACGTGAGCGACCCGGACGAGATCCGGCGATCCCTGCTCGCGCTCGCCGACAAGGCCGGTGCCCGGCTGCGGGCGGCCGGACAGGTGGGCCGTACCGTGTCGCTCAAGGTCCGCTTCGCCGACTTCCGGACGATCAGCCGCTCCCGCACGCTCGCCGTGCCCACCGACACCGCCCGGGAGATGTTCGACACGGCCTGGGCGTTGTGGGGCGCGCTGGCCCCCGGCGAGCCGGTTCGGCTGGTCGGTGTCCGGATGGAAGGTCTCGCCCCCGCAGGGGAGACCCCGCAGCAGCTCACCCTGGGGGCGCCCGAGCGCGGCTGGCGCGAGGCGGAGGCGGCGGCCGATGCGGCGGCTGCCCGATTCGGGCGGTCCGTCATAGGTCCGGCCAGTCTTCTCGGCCGTCGTGAGACACGACAAGTCGAAAAACCGACCCGGCCGTAGGTCGTCCCGCTTTCCGACGCGCGGGGGCCCTCGTAGACTTGCGGGTAAGCAGCCGGTTGGCTGCCACGGTCTGTCGGCCCGCCCGGGCCGACCAACGTGACCGGGGAGGAGTGCCGTGCCGCTCTCGGAGCACGAGCAGCGGCTGTTCGAGCAGATCGAGCGGTCGCTTGCCGAGGACCCCAAGTTCGCCTCGGCCGTGCGCGCCAGCGACCCGCGTTTCCATGCGCGGCGTCGCGTGCTCGTCGCTGCCGGCGTGGTCGTCGCTGGTCTGGCCCTGTTGATCTACGGTGCCGTGATCAAGATTCCCGCGGTGGCCGTGGCGGGTTTCGTCGTCATGCTGGGCTCGTTGGGCTACGCGGTGCAGTCGCACCGCCGATCCCAGTCGCCCGACCTGCACGTGGTCGGCGGCACGACGAGCCGGCGTCGTCCCCGTGGCCGCAGTGGTGGTGGCGGTCGCCGGGGCTCCTTCCTCGACCGGATGGAGGACCGCTGGCGGCAGCGCCCGGAGGGCCACCGCTGACCGCGTCCCGCCCCTGATCCGGGGCGGGAAGCCGGTGGCGCCTCCGTAACAGGCCGGCAAGCGCCGCCGGGGAGACCTGCTGCCGGTCGCCGTGGCAACGCGGGCGACGGCGCGCGCTCAGTCGTGCCCGCGATCGAGTTCACCGTCACGCCGTTCGGCGCGCCCCCGCCGTCCGCCTCCTCTGCACACCGCCGCACCTCCACCTCCGTCAGCACGTGGCGCCCGGTTCGCCCCGGAGGTGAGCATGCACACCGGTCCCGGCTCCGCGGCAGAGCAGCTCACCCGAGCCGCAGCACCACAGCGAGCCCTCCCCCTCCTCCTTGCTCATCAGCAGAAGCCACACCACCCCTCCCGCGCGATCTTGCACTTTCGGCCCGAGAGCTGCCCCGAATACTCCGAATGCCCCGTTCACCCGGGCACAAACTGCAAGATCGCCAAGTCGTGGCGGTCCGCCCAGCCTGACCGATCAGCCATGCTCGCGTGGTTTCCCGGATTCGTGGCCCTATCCCGGGTCGTCATGGATCTTGGACGGAAAGTGCCCTTACCGGGGCCATTTCGTACCAAGATCTCGGGCGCATCCGCCCAAGAAGCGGTGATCAAGGAGTTTGTGTGGTCAGCGGGGCTGGATTCGGACACAAAGTCCTTGATCAATGTCGCGAGGTACGGGAGGGCGGGGGAGAGAGGACCAGCGGGCGGGGGTGGGAGAGGGTCGGCGGGCGGGGGTCAGCGGGCGGGGCGGTGGGCCAGGAGGCGGCGGGGGCTCCAGCGCGACATGTGCTGCCGGACCTGGCCGCTCGTGGTGACCACCCTCGCCGACCGCTCGGCCAGGGCGGTGCGCCAACGCTGCAGCACCGACGGGGGCAGCAGCGCGGCCAGCAGCCGGGTACGACGGTCGGCGCCCGCCGCCAGCGCGCCCCGGACCGTACGCAGCGCCGGCTGCAACTCCGCGTCGGTCAGCGGGTCACGGGCGTAGCGGGCTCGTTCCTCGGCGCGGCCGAGCAGGCGTACCCCCGTTGTGGCGTCCCCCCTCTCGGCGAGCGCCTCCCGGGCCAGCCGCTCGGCGGTGGCCCGTGGGGTCTCCGTGCGGTCCACCCGGACGTGGAAGTCGACGAGCGTGTCGAGCAGCTCGTCCCAGGCGGCGTGCGCGTCGGCGCGGGCCGCCTCGGCGTCCACACCGACGACGACCTGCCGTGCCTCGCCGCGCTGACCGGGCACCGGCAGCGCGGTGGCTGCCGGCGTGACCACCCGGACGCGCCGGCGGCGGCGCAGGGCGGAACGGCGCAGGGCAGGTACGGCGAGCAGCACCAGCAGCGCCAGCGCACCGGCCAGCCACCACGGCCAGACCGGGCTCTCCTCGGCCGGGCCGCCCTGGTTCAGCGTCAGGCCCTGGTCGGTGTCCTTGTCGAGCCGGTCCGCCTCGTTCGGCCCGGCCGACGGGTCGGCCGCGTCCGGAGCGCTGGTGCTGCCGGTCGAGGGGGTGACCTCCTCGGGGGCGTCGATGTCCGGCGCCCAGGCCGAGCGGACCGAGCCCGTCACGGCCGCCGCCGGGGTGGCGTCGAACGGCACCCAGCCGATCCCGCTGAAGTTGACCTCGGTCCAGGCGTGCAGGTTGCGGTTGGTCAGCACGTACGTGCCGCTGTCGGCCTTGCTGCCGTTGGTGAACCCGACGGCGACCCGGGCCGGGATGCCGGCGGCCCGGACCAGCCAGGCCATCGCCGCGGCGTACTGCTGGCAGTAGCCGACCTTGGTGGCGAGGAAGTCGGTGATGTCCTCCCCGCTGCTGCCGTTGCGGGTGGACAGCGCGTAGGTGAAGCCGTTCTCCACGGAGAAGTAGTCGTAGATCGCGCGGACCTTGTCGTAGTCGTTCGACTTGCCCTTGACCAGCTGCGCGACGAGTTCCTCGACGGCCGGGACGGACGGCCGCTCGGTCTGCTGCCGCATCACCGGGCTGTCCGAGGGCAGCGACGGGGCAGCGCGCAGCGCCGCCGGGCTGAAGGTGGACCGTACGTAGTCGAACGAGTAGCGCTTGCCGCGGGCGTTGTCCCGGTTGGAGAAGACGACCTGCTGGTTCGGGTCGTACAGCCAGTTGCCGTTGAGGTCGTCGGTCTTGACCGGCTCGGCGTAGACCGGCATCAACGGCATGTTCAGGTTCTTCGTCACCTCGACTGTGGCGCGGTAGCGCTGCTGGTCGACGCCGCGCGGGGCGCGCTCCCCGGGGTCGGGCAGCGGACGGGTGATCGGCCGCCCGGTCGGCACGCGTGCCTGGAAGCCACTGGGCCGCAGGTCGTCGACGACGCCCAGGCGCAGGTAGAACGGGGCCGTCTCGTCGGTGCTGACCTTGACCAGATCGACTTCCTCGCTCTGGTTGAGCTGGCCGCTGAGCGCCGCGAACAGGTCGACCCGGCCGGAGCTGCCGCCCTGGCCCGGCCGCCCGCTGCCGTCGCCGGGCCCGGCGCCGACGTTGTTCAGCAGCCCGCCGGTCATCCCGGGCACGGCCAGCGGCAGCGCCACCGCCACGATCACCCCGACCACGGCGAGCCGCCGTCCGGCCGCGGCCAGCGGGGACGCCTCCCAGACGTCGACGTCGCGCCCCTCGCCGGTGAACCGGCGGCCGAACCGGCGTACCCGGTCGACGTTGTCGGTGACCAGCAGCCAGAGGTAACCGGCCGCGCCCACCACGAACGGGGTGGCCGGGACGCTGTCCACGTACACCGCGACCGGCACCGAGTAGATGGCGAGCATCGGCAGGCCGGCCAGCGCCGGCCGGCGCAACCCGACCGCGAGCACGTCCACCACCACAGCGACCGCGCCGATGCCGAGCACCGCGAGGAACAGCAGCGAGTCGACGTCCGGCACCTTCACGCCGTACGAGCGCATGTCCTGCAACGACGTCTGGAGCAGGTCGCCGAAGTGGCCGAACGTGGCCGGGGTCGGCACGAACGCGAGCAGTTCGGTGCCGCCGGGGAAGACCCACGTCAGGCCCAGGGTCAGCCCGGCCAGCATGGCCAGCACCTGTCCCCACAACGGCATCCGGCCCAGCCGGCTCAACGCGGCCGAGCCGGCCACCACGGCGACCACGACGGCGGCCTGGATCAGCCAGGTCCAGCGTTCGAAGATCGCCGACAGTGGAGCCGCCGCCAGCAGCGTCGCCGCCGCGGCGACGAACCCGATGTTGCGGTGCGGGGTCACAGGACCATCCTTCCGGTCATCGCCGTCCGCCGGCCACCGTCTCGGCCATGGCCGCCCGCAGCGCGAAGCCCTGGGAGCCCCGCCCCGCCTGCGGCCACAGCATCGGCAGCCGGGTGCCGTGCTCCACCCCGATGACCCGCCAGCCGCTCTGCAGCAGCGCGAGCGCGGCGGCGCCGTGCGCCCGCTCCGCCTCGGTCCGGGCGTTCGGCGGGAGGTTGAGCCAGGTGCTGCTGTCGAGCAGGAACGCCACGCAGGTGGCGCCGTTGCCACGCAGCCCGGCCAGCAGCTCCGCCTCGGCGGTGCCGAGCGTGCCGAGCAGCGCGATGATCAGACCGCCGTCGGCGCGCTGCCGGACCTGCTGCACCAGCGTGGTGATCTCGCCGCGCCGGTCCAGGTGCACGTCGGCGAGGTGGTCGAGCAGCAGCCCCTCGCCGCCGGCCTCGGCGGCACCGACGTCGGCGCCGTTGCCGGTGACCAGCCGCAGCTTGTAGCCGGCCTCCCGCAGGTGCACGGCGATGCTGGCGGCGGCCGAGACCGCCCACTCGAAGCTGGCCGTCGGGCCCTCGCCGCGATGCCCGGCGGCGCGGGTGTCGAGCACGACTGTGGCCCGGCTCTCCCACGGCTGTTCCTCGCGGCGCACCATCAGCTCACCGGTGCGTGCGGTGGACTTCCAGTGCACCCGGCGCAGGTCGTCGCCCATCCGGTACTCCCGGGTGGCGGCGTCGTCCTCGCCGTGCACCGCCACCGAGCGGGCCCGGCTGTCGCCGCTGCCGGCGTACTCACCGGGCAGCCGGACCGACGGCAGCGGGGTGACCTGCGGGATCACCGTGAGGTGGTCGGTGCTGGGGAACGACCGGGTCAGCTCGCACAGGCCGAACGGGTCGGTCAGCCGGATCACCAGCGGGCCCACCTCGTAGCGGCCGCGCACGTCCGCGCGGACCGTGTACGCCACGGAGCTGGCCTGGTGCGCGCCGAGCCGTTCCAGCACCACCCGGGGCCGGCTGCCCAGCGCGTACGGCAGGCGGTCCTCCAGCAGCAGCGTGCCGGTGGGCAGCCGGGACAGGTTCTGCAACCGCAGCACCACCCGGGAGCTGGCGCCGACCGGCACCCGGTGCGGTTCCAGCGACCGGTTGCAGGCCAGCTTGTACCGGCTGCGCCCGACGTACGCGGCGGCCAGCAGCGGCAGCACGGCGAGCAGGACGGCCACCCGGAGCAGGTCCTTCTCGCCGAGGATGCCGGCGGAGATCGCCGCGGCCACCGCGGCCGCCAGGAAGGAGCGGCCGCGGGTGGTCAGCCCACGCAGGCCGTCACGCACGTCACGGCCTCCGCGGCTCGTACGGCCCGCGGCCGTTGTTGCCGCCGCCGGGGCGGGTGTCGTACGGCGAGCGCTGCCGGTCGTGCGGCAGTGGCAGGCGGTGCACCAGCTCGGAGACGATCGCGTCGGTGGTGCGCCGGGCCAGTTGCGCGTCGGCGGTCGGGATGATCCGGTGCGCCAGCACCGGCACCGCGAGGACCTGGAGGTCGTCCGGCAGGACGTAGTCGCGGCCCTCCAGGGCGGCCACCGCGCGGGCGGTGCGCAGCAACTGGAGCGTGGCCCGGGGGGACGCGCCCAGGCGCAGGTCGGGGGCCTCCCGGGTGGCGGTGACCAGGTCGATCGCGTACTGCTTGACGGCGTCGGCGACGTGCACCTGCCGGACGTGGCCGATCAGCCGGCGGACGGTGGCCGCGTCGGAGACCGGTCGCAGCCCCGGCAGCGGGTCGGTGGCGCCGTGCCCGTCGAGCATGGCCAGCTCGGCGCGCGGGTCCGGGTAGCCCATGGCGATGCGGGCGGTGAACCGGTCCCGCTGCGCCTCGGGCAGCGGGTAGGTGCCCTCCATCTCGATCGGGTTCTGCGTCGCGATCACCATGAACGGCGTCTGCAACTGGTAGGTGACCCCGTCAACCGTGACCTGCCGCTCCTCCATGCACTCCAGCAGCGCCGACTGGGTCTTCGGCGAGGCCCGGTTGATCTCGTCGCCGACCACCAGGTTGGCGAAGACGGCGCCGGGGCGGAACTCGAAGTCGTGCGTCTCCTGGTTGTAGACGCTGACGCCGGTGACGTCGCTGGGAAGCAGGTCGGGGGTGAACTGGATCCGCCGGACCGAGCAGTCGATGGACCGGGCCATCGCCTTGGCGAGCTTGGTCTTGCCGACGCCGGGCACGTCCTCGATGAGCAGGTGACCCTCGGCCAGCAGCACCGCCAGGGCGAGCCGGACGGTGGCGGTCTTGCCCTCGATGACCTGCTCGATGTTGGCCACGATGGCCTCGCTGGCGGCGCGGAACTCGTCGTGCGGCAGCAGACCGCCCACCTCGTCCCAGGTCTGTTGTGTCACGGGCCTCCTCCTCGTCGCCTGGACGGCAGCTCTTTATAGAGCACCTGGACCCGCCGTTGGGTTCGCGACGCCGAGCCTCGTCTGCCGCAGAAATCTCATTGGCCTCTCAGGCTAACCATGTTTGTCGTTACTGCCGACTCCCGCAGGTGGTCGGTCGGTTACGCCCGGAATATTCGCCGGACCGGGGGACCGGCCGCCGCGGGCGGAACGGGCGCGCCGCCGCCGAGGGGTGCAAGGTACACTGCCTGCATGGCCGGGTTCTTCCTGCTTCTTACCGAGCCGTGTTGATGCGCTGAACGCGCGACAGCACGGCCGCCCCTCCTGCGCGAGGGGCTTTTTTGTGCCCGCAGCAGACCGCCCACAATCTTTCGAATCGATCCGCGCCGAGGAGACGCCATGAGTGAGGCAGCCGCACCGGCGACCGACATCCCCCCGTTCCGGTACACCGCCGCCCTGGCCGACGAGATCGAGCACCGCTGGCAGCACACCTGGGAGCTGGAGGGCACCTTCCACGCGCCGAACCCGGTCGGTCCGCTGGCCGACCCGGGCCACCCGCGCGCGGGCGCCGAGAAGCTGTACGTGCTGGACATGTTCCCGTACCCGTCCGGCGCCGGCCTGCACGTCGGCCACCCGCTGGGCTACATCGGCACCGACTGCTACGCCCGCTACCAGCGGATGGCCGGGCGCAACGTGCTGCACGCGATGGGCTTCGACGCGTTCGGCCTGCCCGCCGAGCAGTACGCGGTGCAGACCGGCACCCACCCCCGGACCACCACCGAGGCCAACATCGAGCGGTACCGGGAGCAGCTGCGCCGGCTGGGGCTGGGCCACGACGAGCGGCGGTCGGTGGCGACGATCGACACCGAGTTCTACCGCTGGACGCAGTGGATCTTCCTGCAGGTCTTCAACTCCTGGTACGACGCGGACGCGAAGAAGGCCCGGCCGATCGCCGAGCTGATCGCCGAGTTCGAGGGCGGCACCCGGGCGACTCCGGACGGGCGCCCGTGGGCCGAGCTGTCGGTGGGGGAGCGGCGGCGGATCGTCGACGACCACCGCCTGGCGTACGTCTCGGAGGCGCCGGTGAACTGGTGCCCGGGGCTGGGCACCGTGCTGGCCAACGAGGAGGTCACCGCCGACGGCCGTTCCGAGCGCGGCAACTTCCCGGTCTTCAAGCGCAACCTGAAGCAGTGGATGATGCGGATCACCGCGTACGGGGACCGGCTGCTGGAGGACCTGGACACACTGGACTGGCCGGAGCCGATCAAGCTGCAGCAGCGCAACTGGATCGGCCGGTCGACCGGCGCGCACATCGACTTCCCGACCGCCGCCGCCCCGGTGCGGGTGTTCACGACCCGGCCGGATACCGTCTTCGGCGCCACCTACATGGTGCTGGCGCCCGAGCACGAGCTGGTCGACGTGCTGACGCCGGCCGTCTGGCCGGAGGGGACGAAGGACGCCTGGACCGGTGGGCACGCCGGCCCGCGCGAGGCCGTCGAGGCGTACCGGAAGGCCGCCGCGGCCAAGACGGACGTGGAGCGGCAGGCGGACAGCAAGGAGAAGACCGGCGTCTTCGTCGGCGCCTACGCCACCAACCCGGTGACCGGCGGGCAGATCCCGATCTTCATCGCCGACTACGTGCTGGCCGGGTACGGCACCGGCGCGATCATGGCGGTGCCCGCCCAGGACGAGCGGGACTGGGACTTCGCCGAGGTCTTCGAGCTGCCGATCGTGCGGACCGTGCAGCCGCCGGAGGGCTTCGACGGCAGGGCGTACACCGGTGACGGCCCGGCGATCAACAGCGCCGCGCCGGAGCGCGGCATCGACCTGGACGGCCTGGGCGTCACCGAGGCCAAGGCGCGGATCATCGAGTGGCTGGAGGCGGGCGGGCACGGCGCCGGCGCGGTCACCTGGCGGCTGCGCGACTGGCTGTTCTCCCGGCAGCGCTACTGGGGCGAGCCGTTCCCGATCGTGTACGACTCCACCGGCGCGCCGATCGCGCTGCCCGAGTCGATGCTGCCGGTCGAGCTGCCCGAGGTGGAGGACTTCTCGCCGAAGACGTTCGACCCGGAGGACGCCGGCAGCAACCCGGAGACCCCGCTGTCGCGGCGGCGCGACTGGGTGGAGGTCGAGCTGGACCTGGGTGACGGGCCGAAGCGCTACACCCGCGAGACCAACGTGATGCCGCAGTGGGCCGGCTCCTGCTGGTACGAGCTGCGCTACCTGGACCCGACCGACTCGCAGCGCTTCGCCGACCCGGCGAACGAGGCGTACTGGATGGGGCCGCGCCGGGAGGGTGACTGTGGTGGCACCGACCTGTACGTCGGCGGCGCCGAGCACGCCGTGCTGCACCTGCTGTACGCGCGCTTCTGGCACAAGGTGCTGTACGACCTGGGCCACGTCTCGTCGTTCGAGCCGTTCCGCCGCCTGTTCAACCAGGGCATGATCCAGGCGTACGCGTTCGTCGACCCGCGCGGCGCCTACGTGCCCGCCGAGGAGGTCGTCGAGGTCGACGGCCGCTGGTTCCACGGCGAGACCGAGGTGCGGCGCGAGTACGGCAAGATGGGCAAGTCGCTGAAGAACGTGGTCACCCCGGACGACATGTGCGCGGCGTACGGCGCCGACACGTTCCGGGTGTACGAGATGTCGATGGGCCCGCTGGAGGTGTCCCGCCCGTGGGAGACCCGGGCGGTGGTGGGCTCGTACCGGTTCCTGCAGCGGGTCTGGCGCACCGTCGTCGACGAGCAGACCGGTGAGCTGCGGGTCACCGACGAGCCGGCCGACGAGGCGACCCGGCGGCTGCTGCACAAGGCGATCGACGGGGTCCGCGCCGACATGGACGGGATCCGGTTCAACACCGCCATCGCCAAGCTGATCGAGCTGACCAACGGCCTGACCCGGCTGGCGCGTACGCCGCGCGAGGTGGCCGAGCCGCTGGTGCTGATGGTCGCCCCGTTCGCCCCGCACCTGGCCGAGGAACTGTGGCGCAAGCTGGGCCACGACACCTCGCTGGCGTACGCGGACTTCCCGGTCGCCGACGCGGGGCTGCTGGTGGCCGACTCGGTGACGTACCCGGTGCAGGTCAACGGCAAGGTCCGGGGGCGGGTCGAGGTGCCGGCCGACGCGACCGAGGAGACCGTCCGCGCGGCGGCGCTGGAGGCGGTCGCCGGCACGCTGGCCGGCAAGGAGCCGCGCAAGGTGATCGTGGTGAAGGGCCGGATGGTCTCGGTCGTCGCCTGAGACCGGCAGGTGGGCGTGTCCACTTCGGGGACACGCCCACCGACGGTCAGGGCGCGCGACGCCGTCGTTCGGCCCGCCACCAGCGGTGGACGATCAGCACGCTGGCGATCAGGCCGAGGCTGGCCGGCGCGGCCGCGTACCAGTTGACCGAACCGGGCGTGGTCACTGCCGCGCCGAGCGCCGCGTAGCCGATGGCGGTGGGGGCGGAGGCGATCACGCTGCCGGCCAGGAACGGCACGACCCGGGCCGCTGTGGTGCCGTAGCCGTAGCTGACCAGCCCGAACCCGGCGATCGGCAGCAGCCGTACGGTGACCACGCCGAAGACGCTCTGCCGGGCGAACCAGCCGTCGAGGCGGGCCAGGCGGCCGCGTACCCGCTCGGCGACGAACTCGCGGCCCAGCACCCGGCCGACAGTGAAGCCGACGGCCGCCGCGAGCAGCGCCGCGCCGAGCGCGTACGCGGCGCCCTGCACCGGGCCGAAGATCGCGCCCGCGGCCAGCGTGACGAACGTCCGCGGCACCAGCGCCACCAGCAGCAGCGCGCCGCCGACCACAGCCGCGGGCGGCCCGTAGCCGCCCAGCGAGTCGGCGAGCCGGGGCAGGTCGGCCGGGTCCGGCCGGGGCGCCAGCAGCAGCGTCACGCCGAACCCGGCGAGCAGCAGCAGGAGCAGCCCGAACCGGCGCGCCGAGGGCTGCCGCAGCAACCCGGCGAGCCGGCGGGCCACCGGTCGCCGCCCCGGCCGGGCGGCGTCGGTCACGGCCTCGGTGCGGCGGCCACCGCGGTGCGGCGCTCGGAGCGGAGGCGGTCGGCCCAGGTGTCGTCGAGCGGGGGGAGCTGGTGGATGCCGGTCGCCCAGCGAAGCAGCAGGTCGGCCAGGTCGGGGTTGCGCGCCAGCGCCGGGCCGTGCGAGTAGGTGCCGAGCAGCTTGCCCCGCCACGCGCCCTCGGTGGCCCCGTCGTTGCCGACCCCGGTGGTGACCCGGGCCAGCGGGGACACGCCCGGCCCGAGGTGGGTGCGGCCGCCGTGGTTCTCGAACCCGGACAGGTGCGGGATGCCGAGCCGCGGGTCGACCTCGCCGGCCAGCTCGCCCACCGCCCGGTTGGGACCGCGGTCGGAGGAGAGGTCGAGCAGCTCCAGCCCGGCGCACCGGGTGCCCTTGGCGAAGAACGAGGTGCCGAGAAGCTGGTAGCCGGCGCAGACGCCGAACACCACCGAACCCTGGGCCACCGCCCGGTGCAGGCCGCCGTCGGCGATCAGACGCTGGGCGCCGAGCGCCTGCGGGCCGTCCTCGCCGCCGCCGATCAGGTAGATGTCGGCGGTGGCGGGCAGCCGCTGGTCGGAGCGCACTTCCAGCACCTCGACCGGCATGCCGCGCAGCTGGGCCCGGCGGGCCAGGATCAGCGCGTTGCCCCGGTCGCCGTATGTGGACAGCAGGTCGGGATAGATCCAGACGATGCGCAGGCTCTCAGTTGACACGGTCCAGCTCCGCTCGGATGTCCTGGAAGGCGGTGTAGTTGGCGATGACCTCCAGCCGGCCCGGCGGCACGGCGCGGACGGCCTCGTCGAAGCTGCGGACGTGCTGGAACGGCACGCCGTTTACCTCCAGTCGCACCGCCAGGTCGTACGCCCGGTCGCCCGTGATCAGCACCTGCCGGCCGGTCAGCGGGGAGAAGTCCACGTCGAACAGCCACGAGGTGTCCAGCCCGTCGGGGTCGCGGGCGTTGATGGACAGCAGTGTCGGCGCGACGTCGGCCATGTCGAACGCCTCCAGCCAGCTCGCCGGGTTCTTCGCCAGCAGCAGCCGGATGTTGCGCCCGTCGCGGTCCACCTGGGCGTAGCGGCCGGCCACCGAGGTGACGGTGCCGAGCCGGGACACCGCGTCCACCGGGCGTACGCCGAACTCGGCGGCGACGGCCAGCGCGGTGGCCGCGTTGCCGAGGTTGACCTTGCCGGGGAGCTGGAGCTGGATCTTGTGCCAGGCGCCGGTGGGGTCGAGCACGCCGTCGTCCTCGACCGTCCAGTGCGGCTCGGGGCGGCGCAGCGGGCAGCCGGTGCACCACCACTGCTCGCCGGAGCGCTGGATGGTGGAGCCGCACTCGGGGCAGACCCAGGAGTCGTCGTGCCAGCGCTGCCCGGCGCTGAACCAGGTGACGTGCGGCGGCACGTGGCCCTGGGCCGGGTCGGCCGGCGGGCAGGCGGCCCACACCACCATCGGGTCGTCGGCGTTGGCGACCACCCGTACCCGCGGGTGCCGGACCAGGGCGGCGCGCCAGAGCTGCGCCATCATGGCGACCTCCTTGGCGCGGTCGAGCTGGTCGCGGGAGAGGTTGAGCAGCGCCACCACGTGCGGCTCGGTCGCCTCCAGCACCTGGGCCAGGTAGTGCTCGTCCACCTCCAGCACCGCGTACGGCGTGCTCCCGGCCTTGGCCAGCGCCGAGGTGTGGCCGGTGGGCATGTTCGCGCCGAAGGAGTTGGTGGCGACCCGGCCCAGCACGCCGACCGCGGCTGTGGTGAGCCGGGTGGTGGTGGTCTTGCCGTTGGTGCCGGACACCAGGGCGATGGCGCGCCCGGCCGAGAGATGGGCGAGCAGTTCCGGGTCGATCTTGAGGCCGATCCAGCCGCCGATCACCGAGCCGTCGCCACGGCCCGCGGCCCGCGACAGCGCCGCGGCGGTGCGCGACACGGAGCTGGCCACCTTTGCCCGCAAGGGCATCTTCGCGTCCGTCACCCGAGCGAGATTACCGGACCGCCACCTCCACCAGATCGCCGCCGACGGCGAACCGTTCGGCCGGGGACGGCCCGGCGGACGGACGGAGCGCGCGGGGCCGGACGGCGGCGGTCGATGTCGGGTAGCGGACGGTGCGGGGCGCGCCCCACCCCCTCCACTCCGCTCCACCCGCGTTGACGTGCGGTTTTGCGCGCGGAAACGCCACGCCGCGCGGGCGATTCTGGTTGCAGGTGGAGGGAAGTGGAGTAGAGTGGGGCGCGATGGTGAGGCCGGGAGGGCCACACCGGCCCGGGGGGTCAGCGGCGCCGCGAACGCCGCTCAGGGCGAGGGGGTTGGGCCGATGTTCCTCGGCACCCACACTCCGCGCCTGGACGACAAAGGCCGGTTGATCCTGCCGGCGAAGTTCCGGGATGAACTGGCGGGGGGTGTCGTGATCACCAAAGGGCAGGAGCGCTGCCTCTACGTCTTCCCGATGCCCGAGTTCCAGCGGATCGCGGACCAGTTGCGCGCGCAGCCGATGACGAGCAAGGCGGCCCGGGCCTACAGCCGGGTCTTCTTCGCCAGCGCGCACGACGAGGTGCCGGACAGGCAGGGGCGGGTCACCATACCCGGCCACCTGCGGTCGTACGCGGCACTGGACCGGGATCTGGTCGTGATCGGAGCGAGCACCCGGGTGGAGATCTGGGACAGGGCGGCCTGGGAGGCCTACCTCGCGGAGAGCGAAGACGACTTCGCCGACATCGAGGAGGGGGTGCTGCCCGGCGGTCTGTAGGGCGTGACGGCGCCCGACGTACTGCGAGATCTCCAGCCGCTTTCGAGTTCCTGGCACCCCTTCCCCGGTGCCAGGCGCACGATCCGACACGGAGGGCCGCGGCCTCCGGCGGGCGGGAGCGGATGGGGATCTGGCGGTATGGCGAGGCGTCGTGGCGACGACGGACACGTGACGGAACGGTTGGCGAACGGGGTGGGGGTCGAGATGGGGGAGCTACGCGGCACGCACGTGCCGGTGCTGCTCGAGCGGTGTCTCGAGCTGCTGGCCCCCGCACTGGGCCGGCCCGGTCGCACCGTCCACGTCGACGCCACGCTCGGCCTGGCCGGGCACGCCGAGGCGGTGCTCTCGGCGCATCCGGACACGGTGCTGATCGGCCTGGACCGGGACACCGAGGCGCTCGCCCACGCGCGGGTCCGCCTGGCGCGGTTCGCCGACCGGATCCACCTGGAGCACGCCGTCTACGACGAGCTGCCCGAGGTGCTCGACCGGCTCGGCTACCCGGCGATCGACGGGGTGCTGTTCGACCTCGGGGTCTCGTCCCTGCAACTGGACGCGCCCGACCGCGGGTTCGCGTACGCGCAGGACGCGCCGCTGGACATGCGGATGGACCAGACCCGGGGGGTGACCGCCGAGGAGGTGGTCAACACCTACTCCCACCCGGACCTGGCCCGCCTGCTGCGGGTGTACGGCGAGGAGAAGTTCGCCGGGAAGATCGCCTCGGCGATCATCCGGGAACGGGAGCGCGCCCGGATCACCTCCTCGGCCCGGCTGGCCGAGCTGGTCCGGGACGCCATTCCGGCACCGGCGCGACGAACCGGTGGACACCCGGCAAAGAGAACGTTTCAGGCTTTGCGGATCGAGGTAAACAGAGAACTGGCAGCGCTGGAGACGGCGCTGCCGGCTGCTCTGGACAAGCTCACAGTGGGCGGCCGCATGGTGGTCCTGTCCTACCACTCGCTGGAGGACCGGCTCACCAAGCAGGCGCTCGCCGACCGGGTTCGCAGTAAGGGCCCGGTCGACCTCCCGGTCGAACTGCCCGGGTCGGGCCCGACGTTCCGGCTGTTGAGCCGGGGCGCCGAGCTGCCCGGGGAGGCGGAGGTGGCCGCGAACCCGCGTGCCGCCTCGGTGCGGCTGCGGGCCGCGGAACGGCTCGATCCGGAGGAGGCCCGGCAGGGGCGTACCGACCGCGAACGGTACCGCCGCCGGGTGAAGGCGATGCACCAACCGGGGACGGGGTCACCGGGGTCCGGCGAGGACCCGCGGTCGGCCCCGGGGGACGCGAACGGGACGGACGAGGAGGGGGAGGGGACATGAACGTCGAGAAGCGCGACGGCCGGGGAGCCGTCGGGCAGCGCGCACCGCGGTCGGGGGGCCGGACCGCGGCGCAGCGCACCACGCGGGACACGACCGCGACCGACCGCCGGGAGCAGGCTCGCGCCCGGGGGGCGCGCGAGTTTCCGACGCAGGGCAGCGCCGCCCTGCGGCCGGCCGAGCGTACCCGGGTCACCGGCACGCCCGCGCCGCGCCTGCGGGTCGCCCCGCCGGCGCCGATCCGGGTGCCCCGGGCTCCGTTCGTGGCACTGATCCTGGTGCTGGTGGTCGGCGGGGTGCTGGGCATCCTGGCGGTCAACACCAAGATCAACGAGAACGCCTTCAAGCTGGAGAGGCTCCAGCAGCGGCAGGCCAAGCTGGACGTGGACGAGCAGGAACTGCGCAAGGAGATCGCCAAGCAGGAGGCGCCCGGCAACCTGACCGCCAACGCCCGGCGGCTCGGCCTGGTCGAGTCCGAGGACCCGGCCTACATCCGGCTGCCGGACGGCCAGACCATCGGGGTGCCGCACCCCGCGCAGGGCGCCCCGTCGGTCACCAGCCGGCAGGGCAACGGAGGCTGAGCGATGCCGCCGAGATCGGATGATCCGCGCCGGGACGCCACGGGCTCCCGGCGCGGATCGTCGCGAGGGTCGGAGCCGCGCGAGCCGGGCCTCGGCGGGATCTCCGACGCCCGCGCGTACACCCCGCGCGGGCGGACCGTGCGCGAGGGCGGCGGCGCCGAGCAACGGCGTACCCCCCGAAGCAACCGGTCCGGCGACCCGTTCCGGCCCGCGTTGCAGGTGCTCGACGGCGGCCGGGCGGGGCGGGCGGGCACGCGCGAGCCCGCCACCGACGGCGCCCGGTCCGGCCGCCGGTCCACAGCCGCGGGCGGCCGGGCCGGCGTGGTGCGGACCGTGTCGTCCCGGCCGGTGCGAGAGCCGTTCGACGACGACGAGGACGCGCCGCCGCCGCGCCGCCGGTCCCCGCCGCGCCGCCCGGCCGCGCAGCCCCGCCGGCCGGTACGCAAGCCGCGCCGGCCGCCGCGACTCGGTGACCCGCGCCGGCGGCTGCGGCTCGGCACGGTGCTGGCGCTGGCGCTGTTCGCCAGCATCGGCGTGCGGCTGGTCTATCTCCAGACCGTGGACACCCCGGCGTACGCCGACCGCGGCCTGCCCGACCGGCTCGCCGTGGTCGAGTTGCCGGCCCCGCGCGGGGCGATTCTCGACCGCAACGGTGAGCCGCTGGCGCACAGCGTGGAGGCCCGGTACGTGTTCGCCGACCCGACCCGGGTCAAGGACCGCGCCGCCACCGCCCGGGAGTTGTCGCCGCTGCTCGGTGTGCCCGCCTCCGATCTGGAGGAGAAGATGCGCCCGCGCACCCTGCCCGGCACCGACAAGCCCTCCCAGTTCGTCTACCTGGCCCGCGGCGTCGAGATCAGCACCGCGAAGAAGATCATGGCGCTGGAGCTTGCGGGCATCAACACGCACCGGGACGAGCGGCGCGAGGTGCCCGGCGGCGACCTGGCCGCCAACCTGCTCGGCTTCGTCAGCCCGGACATGAACGGCCTGGAGGGGCTGGAGGCGAAGTACGACGACGTGCTACGCGGACAGGCCGGCAAGCGGACCTACGAGGTGGGCCTCGGTGACCTCGCCGCACCCATTCCGGGCGGCTACAGCCGCACCACTCAGCCGCAGCCGGGCAGCTCGCTGAAGCTCACAGTCGACCGGGACCTCCAGTTCATGACGCAGCGGATCCTGGCGAGGCAGACGGCCAAGGTGAAGGGCAGCGTCGGCGCCGCGATGATCATCGAGATCCCCAGCGGCGAGGTGCTGGCCCAGGCCAGCCAGCCGACGTACGACGCGGCGAACCCCGCCAAGGTCGATTCCCCGGCCGACCGGGACGACGCGGCCACCACGTTCGTGGTCGACCCCGGCTCGATCCACAAGGCGATCACGTACGGCGCGGCTCTCCAGGAGGGCGTGATCACGCCGGACACCGCGTTCCCGGTCGCCGACACGATCGTCCGGGGCGGCGTCACCTTCCGCGACACCCACCCGGTCGGCGGCCGGACCATGAGCATCCCCGGCATGCTCGCCTTCTCGTCGAACGTCGGCACCATCGAGATCGCCGAGAAGCTGGGCAAGGACCGGCTGTTCGACTACCAGAAGCGGTTCGGGCTGGGCGCGGCGACCGGCGAGGGCATGCCCGGCGAGGCCTCCGGCCGGCTGCTCCCGCCGGACCAGTGGAGCGGCTCGGCGTACGGATCGGTGCCGATCGGGCACAGCGTGGACGCCACGCCGCTGCAGATGGCCGCCGCGTACGCCACCATCGCCAACAACGGCACGTACGTGCAGCCGCACCTGGTCAAGGAGACCATCGGCGCGGACGGCAAGCGCAGCCCCGCCGCCGCGCCCACCACCCGCTCGGTGCTCAGCCCGGCCAACGCGGCGGCGCTGCGCCAGATGATGGAGGCGGTCACCACGGTCGACGGCCCGGACGGCCAGGCGACCGGGCTGGCCGCCGCCGTGCCCGGATACCGGGTGGCCGGCAAGACCGGCACCGGCCTGCGCTACGACGGCGGCAAGCAGCAGCCCGGCGAGGTCGGCTCGTTCATCGGCATGGCCCCGGCGGAGAACCCCCGGTACGTGGTCGCGGTGTTCGTGTGGAGCCCCGGCGGCGGGGGCGGCGCGGTCGCCGCGCCCGCGTTCCGGGAGATGATGGGCTTCACTCTCCGCCACTACCGGGTGCCGCCGTCGCTGACCAACAAGTCGCCGAAGTTCGAGGTCTTTCCGCGCTGAGCGGGGGCGGCGGGACATCATCGGTGAGTGGCGACGAACCACCGGGGCGGCTGTGCGGTCGGACCCGGACGACCGGGTAGGGTCTGACGCCGTGCCCGGCAATCCACGTCCCACAACCGTGCGTCCCGTACGGCTCGGCGACCTCGCCGCCCGCGTGGCGGCGACTCTGCCGGAGGAGGCCGACGAACCGGCCGTCACCGGCGTGACCCACGCCAGCCAGGAGGTACGCCCCGGCGACCTGTACGCCGCTCTGCCCGGCGCCCGGCGCCACGGCGCGGAGTTCGCGGCGGCGGCGGCGGAGGCGGGCGCGGTGGCCCTGCTGACCGACCCGGCCGGCGTGGCGCTGGCCGCCGGGACCGGCCTTCCGGTGCTCGTCGTCGACGACCCGCGCGACGCGCTCGGCGAGGTGGCCGCGACCGTCTACGGCGACCCGACCGCCGGCCTGACCGTGATCGGGGTGACCGGCACCGCCGGCAAGACCTCCACCAGCTACCTGGTCGAGTCCGGGCTGCGCGCCGCCGGGCACGTCACCGGGCTGATCGGCACCGTGGAGACCCGCCTCGGCGACCTGGTGGTCGACAGCGTCCGGACCACCCCGGAGGCCACCGACCTGCACGCCATGCTCGCGGTGGCCCGCGAGCACGGGGTGGACACCGTGGTCATGGAGGTGTCCAGCCACGCGCTCGCCATGGGCCGGGTCGGCGGCGTCCGGTTCGACGTCGGCGGCTACACCAACTTCGGCTCCGACCACCTGGACTTCCACGCCGACGAGGCGGACTACTTCGCGGCCAAGGCCAAGCTGTTCGACGGCCGCTGCCGGGTCGAGGTGCTCAACCACGACGACCCGGCGCTGCGCCCGCTGTACAAGCCGGGCACGGTCACCTACTCGGCGGCCGGTGACCCGGACGCCGCCTGGTGGGCCGAGGGGATCGACGGCGAGGGCTACGCCCAGCGGTTCACACTGCACGGCCCGGACGGGTCGACGCTGCCCACCGGCGTGGCGCTGCCCGGCCGGCACAACGTGGCGAACGCGTTGCTGGCGGTCGCCCTGCTGGTCGCCGCCGGGGTGGACCCGGAGACCGCGGCGCGCGGCGTGGCCGCCTGCGGCGGCGTGCCCGGCCGGCTGGAACTGGTCAGCGGCGACGCCCCGGTACGCGGGGTGGTCGACTACGCGCACAAGGCCAACGCGATCGAGGCGGTGCTGACCACGCTGCGCGGCCTGACCGGCGGCCGGGTGATCTGCGTGCTGGGCGCCGGCGGCGACCGGGACCGGGGCAAGCGGCCGGTGATGGGCGGCGTGGCCGCGTGCGGCGCCGACGTGGTGCTCGTGACCGACGACAACCCGCGGACCGAGGACCCGGCCGCGATCCGGGCCGAGGTGCTGTCCGGCGCGTACGCCGCCGCGACCCCGGCCCGCGTCATCGAGGTGCCCGGGCGGCGGGCGGCGATCGAGGAGGCGGTCCGGGTGGCCGAACCGGGTGACGTGGTGGCGGTGCTGGGTAAGGGCCAGGAACGCGGCCAGGAGATCGGCGGCGAGGTGCTGCCGTTCGACGACCGGGTGGAGCTGGCGGCGGCGCTGCGCGCCCGCTTCGGTGACCTGGTGGGTCAGCGGTGATCCCGCTGACGCTGGCCGAGGTGGCCGCCGCCGTCGACGGCCGGCTCGCCGGGGCCGACCCGGACGCCCGGGTCACCGGCACCGTGGAGTTCGACTCCCGCAAGGTGAACCAGGGCGGGCTGTTCGTCGCCCTCCCCGGCGAGCGGGTGGACGGCCACGACTACGCGGCCGGCGCGGTCTCCGCCGGCGCTGTCGCGGTGCTCGGCACCCGGGAGGTGCCGGGTGTGCCGATGGTGCTCGTCGGTGACGCGCTCGACGCGATGGGCCGGCTGGCCCGCGCGGTGGTGGACCGGCTGCCCGGGCTGACAGTGATCGGGCTGACCGGCTCGTCCGGCAAGACCACCACCAAGGACCTGATCGCACAGCTCGCGGTCCGGCTCGGCCCGACGGTGGCGCCGCCCGGCTCGTTCAACAACGAGCTGGGTCATCCGTACACGGCGTTGCAGGCCACACCGGAGACCCGCTACCTGGTGATGGAGAAGGGCGCCCGCGGGGTCGGGCACGTCCGCTACCTGTGCGACGTGGTGCCGCCGCGGATCTCCGTGGTGCTCAACGTCGGCGTGGCGCACCTGGGCGAGTTCGGCTCGGTGGAGACCATCGCGCTGGCCAAGGGCGAGCTGGTCGAGGCGCTGCCCGCCGACGGGCTGGCGGTGCTCAACGCCGACGACCCGCGGGTCGACGCGATGGCGTCGCGTACCCGGGCCCGGGTGGTGCGCTACGGCGAGTCGGAGCGCGCCGACGTGCGCGCCGTGGACGTGACTGTCGACGGCCGGGGACGACCCTCGTACACCCTGGTCACTCCGGAGGGCAGCGCGCCGGTGCGGCTCGGGCTGACCGGCCGGCACCAGGTCTCCAACTCGCTCGCCGCCGCGGCGGTCGGCCGGGAGCTGGGCCTGCCGCTGCCCGACCTGGCGGCGGCGCTGAACGAGCTGGGCCTGGTCTCGACCCGCCGGATGGACGTCTTCGAGCGTCCCGACCGGGTGACCGTGATCGACGACTCGTACAACGCCAACCCGGCCTCCACCGGCGTGGCGCTGCGGGCGTTGGCGAGCATGCGCGGCGAGGGGCGTACCGTCGCGGTGCTCGGCTACATGGCCGAGCTGGGTGACTTCGAACGGGAGGGGCATCAGCAGGTCGGCCGGCTCGCGGCCGACCTGGGAGTGGACCGGCTGCTCGTGGTGGGCGAGCCGGCGGCGCCGATCCACGAGGGCGCGACAGCGGTAGGCAATTGGGGAGGAGAGTCGGTGCTGCTCACCGATCAGGCGGCGGCCGTCGAGGTGCTGCGGAGCGAGCTGCGTCCGGGAGACGTGGTGCTGGTGAAGGGCTCCCGGTACCGGACCTGGGAGGTGGCGGACGCGCTGCGCGCGGACGCCCGGGAGGGTGCGACGGAGGGCGGCGCCGCATGAGGGCGGTCATCGTCGCCATCGGCGTCGCGTTCCTGATCTCACTGTTCGGCACCCCGATCGCGATCAAGGTGTTCACCCGGCTCAAGGCCGGGCAGCCGATCCGGGCCGAGGGCCCGGCCATGCACCAGGGCAAGAAGGGCACGCCGACGATGGGCGGCGTGGTCTTCATCCTGGCCACAGTCATCGCGTACGTGGCCGGTCACCTGGCCCTGACCACGCTGCCGGACGCGCAGATCGCCCAGGTCGAGCCGACGATCACGGCGCTGGTGCTGCTGGGGCTGATGGTGTTCTCCGGCGCGGTCGGCTTCATCGACGACTTCCTCAAGGTACGCAAGCGGCACAGCGGCGGCCTGAACAAGCGGGGCAAGCTGGCCGGGCAGATCCTGGTCGGAGCGGTGTTCGGCGTGGTCGCGCTCTACTTCCCGTCGAGCATGACCGACGCGGGCGGCAACGCGACGAACACCGAGACGGTGGGCAGCACCACGCTGAGCTTCATCCGGGACATCCCGGCGCTGGAGATCGGCAAGATCGGCGCGGTGATCGTCATCATCATGGTGGTCATGGCGGCCACCAACGGCGTCAACCTCACCGACGGCCTGGACGGCCTGGCCACCGGCGCCTCGGTGATGGTGCTGGCGGCGTACGCGCTGATCGCGTTCTGGCAGTACCGGCACTGGTGCGCCGACCCGAACTACACCGAGTCGTACTGCTATACCGTGCGCGACCCGCTGGAGATCGCGCTGATCGCCGGCGCGGCTGCCGGTGCCTGCGTGGGCTTCCTGTGGTGGAACACGTCCCCGGCGCGGATCTTCATGGGTGACACCGGCGCGCTCGGGCTGGGCGGCCTGATCGCCGGCATGGCGATGTCCACCCGGACCATCCTGCTGCTGCCGATCCTGGGCGGCCTGTTCGTGATCGTCACGATGTCCGTGGTCATCCAGATCATCTCCTTCCGTACCACCGGCAAGCGCGTGTTCCGGATGTCGCCGTTGCAGCACCACTTCGAGCTGGCCGGCTGGAGCGAGGTCAACATCGTGGTCCGGTTCTGGATCATCGCCGGTATCGGTGTGGCCATCGCGCTGGGCCTGTTCTACAGCGAGTTCCTCGCCGCGGTGAGCTGACGCCTTGGGTGTAAGGAAGGGCCCCTTATTAACAGACGTCTGTTAATAAGGGGCCCTTCCTTCAGATCCGACACGCCGACCGGGCGGTTGCGCCACGGGCGGGCGGGCCGAGCGGCCATGATGGGCCTGTGGGGGAGGGACGAGACATCCAGGTGACCAGCGACCCGCCGGCCCGCCGTGCCCCGGCGGCCACGCCACCGGCCGACCCGCCCGCGGCGCGCTGGGATCCGGCCGGTGGCCTGGCCGCGCTGCGCGGACTGCTGGCCCGGCCGCTGGCCTCGTACTACCTGCTGCTGTCCAGCGCCGGCCTCCTGCTGCTGATCGGCCTCACCATGGTCTTCTCCGCCACGAGCGTGAAGGACTTCGCCGAGGGCGGCGACGCGTCCGCGTCGCTGACCAAGCAGGCCGTGTTCGCGGTGATCGGCATCGGCGCGTTCTGGGCCTGCCAGCGGCTGCCCGCGCGCACGTTCCGGGCGGTGAGCCGCCCGGCGCTCGGCGTGGCGGTGGCGCTGCTGCTCACGCTCAACCTGTTCGTCGCGCTGAACTCGCTGTTCGGGGTGACGTCGATCGGGCCGCTGCGGGCCGAACTCCTCTCGCTCTCCCTGGGCCCGATCTCGCTGCAACCGGTCGAGGTGGCGAAGTTCGCGCTGGTGCTGTGGGCGGCGCACGTGCTGGCCCGCAAGGGCGCCGCGCTGGGCTGGTGGAAGGAACTGGCGACACCGCTGTTCCCGGTGGTGGGCCTGCTGTTCGTGCTGGTCGGCTTCAACGACCTGGGCAGCATGGTCTGCCTGCTGGCGCTCGTGGTCGGGCTGCTCTGGGCGGCCGGCGTACGGGGCCGGGTCTTCGCCGCGCTCTCCGCGATCGGCCTGGCCGGCATCGGCCTGCTGGTGGCCGCCGCCTCGCTCGGCGCCGGCTCCGGCTCCCGGGACGCGGACAACTACCGGCTCGGCCGTCTCACCATGTGGCTCGACCCGCCGGATCCGAAGACCTGCTTCGAGCAGGAGCTGGACTACTGCTACCAGCTCGTGCAGGCCCGCTACGCGATCGGCAACGGCGGCTGGTTCGGCGTCGGCCTGGGCCAGAGCTCGCTGAAGTGGAACTACCTGCCCGAGGCGCACAACGACTTCATCTTCGCCATCGTCGCCGAGGAACTCGGCGTGGTCGGCTGCACAGTGGTCCTGACGCTGTTCGCCGTGCTCGCGTACACCGGGATGCGGATCGCCCGCCGGGTCGAGGACCCGTTCCGCCGGCTCGCCGCCGCCGGCGTGACCGCCTGGCTGGTCGGCCAGGCCGTCATCAACATCGGTGGCGTCACCGGGCTGCTGCCGCTGACCGGCGTACCGCTGCCGTTCATCTCCGACGGCGGCAGCGCCCTCGTGGTGACGCTCGCCGCGATCGGCATGCTCGCCTCGTTCGCCCGCGCCGAGCCGGACGCGGCGCGAGCGCTGCATGCCCGTCCGCCCGCCCGATGGGTCCGACTAGTGTGGGCCCCGTTGCCGCCGCTTCCCGGCCGGCGCCGCAGACCGGCGCCGCCTCCGGCCGACCGAGGGTCCGTGCCCCGGTCCCGGCAGCGGCGGCAGGACGACCAGGCCGCGCCCCGCGGCGCCCGGTCCGACCGGGCGCGCACCGGCGCGGCGAGCGAGAGGAGACGCTGATGGGTCCGCTGCGTTCGGTGGTGCTCTGCGGAGGGGGTACGGGCGGGCACATCTACCCGCTGCTCGCCTTCGCCGACTGCCTGCGCCGACACGACCCGAGCGTCCGGATCACCTGTCTGGGCACACCCAAGGGGCTGGAGAACGAGCTGATCCCGCCGGCCGGATACGACCTGCGGCAGATCCCGGCCTACCAGCTTCCCCGGTCGGTCAACATGAGCCTGGTGCGTACCCCGGACCGGATGTGGAAGGCGGCGCGCGCCGCGGGCAAGGTGATCGACGAGGTCCAGGCCGACGCCGTGGTCGGCTTCGGCGGGTACGTCTCGGTGCCCGGTTACCTGGCCGCGTGGCGGCGGGAGCTGCCGATCGTCATCCACGAGGTGAACGTGCCGCCGGGCGTGGCGAACCGGCTCGGGATGAAGTTCACCAAGAACGTCGCTGTGGGCTTCCCGCACCAGCCGGCCCAGGCCGAGGCGCTGCGCGACGCCCGCGTGGTCGGCGTGCCGCTGCGCCGGGGCATCGCCGGGCTGGACCGGGCCGCGCTGCGTGACGCCGCCCGCGCCCACTTCGGACTCCGTCCCGACCTGCCGGTGCTGTTCGTCGCCGGCGGCTCGCAGGGCGCCCGCTCGATCAACCTGGCCGTCTCCGGCGCGGCGAAGGAGCTGGCCCGCAACGGCGTGCAGGTGCTGCACGTCATCGGCGCCCGCAACGAGCCGGTGTCCGTGCCGACCGACCTGCCGGTGCCGTACGTCACGCTGCCGTACCTGTCCGAGATGGAGCTGGGTTACGCCGCCGCCGACCTGATGCTGGCCCGGGGCGGCGCGATGACCTGCGCCGAGGTGGCCGCGATCGGCCTGCCCACCGTCTACGTGCCCTACCCGCACAGCAACCAGGAGCAGAAGCGCAACGCGCTGCCGGTGGTGGAGGCGGGCGGCGGCCTGCTGGTCGACGACGCCGAGATGACCCCGGCGTGGCTGGAGCGGACGGTGATCCCGCTGATCCGGGATCCGCAGCGGCTGTACGCGATGGGCGCCGCCGCCGCCGGGTACGGCCGCCGCGACGGCGACGTGGCGCTGCTGAACTTCGTCTACGAGGCGGTGGCTCGGTGAGCGCGAGGAGTGAGCTTGCGAGCCCCGCAGTCGCGAACGACGGTGGCTCAGCGATGTGTGGCACCGCGACGGGAAGGTACGTCTGATGAACACCGCGCAGTTCACGCCCGCCGGCACCATGACGGCGGAGGACCTGGGCCGGATCCACCTGATCGGGGTGGGCGGGGTCGGGATGGCCGGGCTGGCCCGGCTGTTCCTCACCCGGGGCCTGCCGGTCTCCGGCAGCGAGCTGCGGGAGTGGCCGTCGCTGGCCGGCCTGCGGGCGCTCGGCGGCACCATCCACTCCAGCCACGAGGCGTCGAACCTCGACGGGGTGGACACGGTCGTCTACTCCTCGGCCATCCCGCAGGACCACCTGGAGATGGTCGAGGCGCGCCGCCGGGGCCTGCGGGTGCTGCACCGCTCCGAGGCGCTCGCCGCCGCGATGACCGGCCGCCGCACGGTGGCGGTGGCCGGCACCCACGGCAAGACCTCCACCACCTCGATGGTCACCATGGTGCTCCAGCAGGCCGGCACCGACCCGTCGTTCGTGATCGGCGGCGAGATCTCCGAGGTGGGCTCCGGCGCGCACCACGGCACCGGCGAGCACTTCGTGGTCGAGGCGGACGAGAGCGACCGCTCCTTCCTCATCTACCGGCCGTTCGTGTCGATCATCACGAACATCGAGGCGGACCACCTCAACACCTACGGCGACCTGGCCACCCTGGAGGCGGCGTTCGCCGAGTTCGCCCGGCTCACCGACCCGGCCGGCTTCGTGATCACCTGCGCCGACGACGCGGGCGGGCGCCGGCTGGCCGAGACGCTGCGCGCCGAGGGCCGCCGGGTCTGGACGTACGGCGAGTCCGCCGACGCGGACCTGCGGATGAGCGAGGTCGTGTCGTCCGCGCACGGTGTGCGCTACCAGGCCGAGGTCGAGGGCCGGCCGCTGGGTGAGATCCGGCTGCCCGTACCGGGCCGGCACATGGCGCTCAACAGCGCCGCCGCGGTGCTCGCCGCGTACCTGCTGGAACTGCCGGTGGCCGCGGCGGAGGCCGCGCTCGGCGCGTTCCCCGGCGTGCGGCGCCGCTTCGAGCGCAAGGGCGCGGCGGACGGCGTGCTGGTCTACGACGAGTACGCCTACCACCCGACCTCGATGACGCTGGCGTTGCAGACGCTGCGCGAGGTGGCCGGGGACGGCCGGCTGATCGTGGTGTTCCAGCCGTACCGGCTCTACCGCACCCGCGACAACCAGGCGGAGATCGCCGCCGCGCTCGGCATCGCGGACGAGGTGGTGCTGCTGGAGGTCTTCGGCCCCGGCGAGACGCGCCGCCCCGGCGAGGGCTCGGCCGCGCTGATCCAGGAGGTGCCGCTGCCGGCCGAGCGCAAGGTGTTCGTCGAGGCGTGGGACGACGTGCCGGGCGAGGTGGCCCGGCGGGCGCGGACCGGCGACGTGGTGGTGACCATGGGCGCGCCGCCGATCTCGCTGATGGGTGACCAGTTGCTCGACGCTCTGCTCGCCCGCTCCGCCGGGGGCACGGGGCTCGGCGCCGGCGTCGACCCGGACGGCGCGGCGACCCCCGCCGGATGAGTCCCGGTCCGGCCCGCGGCCGTACCCCCGGACCGGACGGCGGGGCGGGGCGGCGCAGCCCGTCCCGGCGCTGGCAGCTCGTGCGGGCGAACGCGGACGCGGTGCCGCCGTCGACCCGCCGGTTCATGGCCCGGGCCCGGCAGCGGCGGATGCGCGCCGCGCTGCCCTGGGCGGTCGCCGCCGCGGTGCTCGCCGTCGCGGGCCTGGTCGCGTGGACGGTGCTGGGCACCGGCCTGTTCGGCGTCCGCGAGGTGCGGGTGGTCGGCGCGCAACTGGTCACCCCGGTGCAGATCCGCGACGCCGCGGCGGTGCCGGACAACGAGCCACTGGCCCGGGTGGACCTGGACGCGACCGCGCGCAAGGTCGGCACGCTGCCGCCGGTGGCCAGCGCCACTGTGGAGCGCCAGTGGCCGGACACGCTGGTGATCCGGGTGCGGGAGCGCACCGCGGTGGCGGCGGTGCCGCAGGGCGACGGCTTCGTGGTCGTCGACGGCTCGGGCGTGGTCTTCCAGCGCCTGGACCGGGCGCCGGACGGGTTGCCGCAGGTCCGGGTCGCGCGGCCCGGCCCCGACGACCCGGGTACGCGGGCCGGGTTGGCGGTGCTCGCCGCGCTGGGGGAGAAGCTTCGCGCGGAGCTGGTCGCGGTGGACGTGGCCGGCCTGGCCCGGATCACGCTGCTGCTGCGCGGCGAGCGTCAGGTCTTCTGGGGCGACGCCTCCCGCGGCACCGACAAGTCGACAGTGGCCACCTCGTTGCTGAACCGCAAGGCGGACCGGATCGACGTCAGCGCGCCGGACGTGGTCACGTTCGAGTGACCCGTGGCTCAGCGAGCCCGCGCTGTGTCCCCTGTCGCTCGGTCGGCGACACGCCGGAACAGGTCCTTGGCTCCTGGCGCGGCGGCGCATACGTTGCCTCGAAGAGATCAGTGGTTGACATAACTCTAAGCCTCTAGTAGAGGGTGAGGGTTCAGCCGTCGGAGGCCGCTGATCCGGCCAAGCCGTGTGGGGTCGGCCCATGCCAATCTCGAAGGGAAAGGACCGGAGATGACACCTCCGCACAACTACCTGGCGGTCATCAAGGTCGTCGGCATCGGGGGCGGCGGCGTCAACGCCGTCAACCGGATGATCGAGGTTGGGCTCAAGGGCGTCGAGTTCATCGCGATCAACACCGACGCGCAGGCGTTGCTGATGAGCGACGCCGACGTCAAGCTCGACGTGGGCCGGGAGCTGACCCGGGGACTGGGCGCGGGCGCCAACCCGGACGTGGGCAAGAACGCCGCCGAGGACCACCGCGACGAGATCGAGGAGGTCCTCAAGGGCGCCGACATGGTGTTCGTCACCTGCGGCGAGGGCGGCGGCACCGGCACCGGCGGCGCGCCGGTCGTGGCGAACATCGCCCGCAAGCTCGGCGCGCTCACCATCGGTGTGGTCACCCGGCCGTTCTCGTTCGAGGGCAAGCGCCGGCAGGTCCAGGCCGAGGCGGGCATCGAGGAGCTGCGCAACCAGTGCGACACGCTCATCGTGATCCCGAACGACCGGCTGCTCGCGCTCGGCGACCGCAACATCTCCATGATGGACGCGTTCCGCACCGCGGACCAGGTGCTCCTCTCCGGTGTCCAGGGCATCACCGACCTGATCACGACGCCGGGTCTGATCAACCTGGACTTCGCCGACGTGAAGAGCGTGATGAGCGGCGCCGGAAGCGCGCTCATGGGCATCGGCAGCGCGCGGGGCGAGAACCGCGCCGTCGAGGCGGCCGAGGCGGCGATCTCCAGCCCGCTGCTGGAGCAGAGCATGGACGGCGCGCGCGGCGTGCTGCTCTCCATCGCAGGCGGATCGGACCTCGGCCTGTTCGAGATCAACGATGCGGCGCAACTGGTCACCGACGCGGCCCACCCGGACGCGAACATCATCTTCGGTGCGGTCATCGACGACGCGCTCGGCGACGAGGTGCGGGTCACCGTGATCGCGGCGGGCTTCGACGGGGGCGCGCCGGCGTACAAGGCGGTGGAAGCGCCGCGCAAGAGCAACCAGAACCCGCCGGCCCAGCCGAACGCGCCGGTGAGCCCGCCGGCCACCATGCCGGCGCCGCAGCAGCCGTCGCGCCGGGTGCTCTTCGACGACGTCGACGTGCCCGATTTCCTGAAGAACGGGTCCTGAGCCGCGCCGATGACGGAGTCACAGACGGCGGTGCGGCCCGAGCGGCGTGCCGAACTCGCGGCCGGGCTGGCCCAGGTCCGGGCCCGCATCGCCGACGCCTGCGCTGCGGCCGGGCGGCAGCGCGACGAGGTCACACTGGTCGCGGTGACCAAGACGTACCCGGCGGCGGACGTGGTCGCGCTGGCCGGGCTCGGCGTGACCGACGTCGGGGAGAACCGCGACCAGGAGGCGGCGCCGAAGGCGGAGGCGGTCGCCTCCGCCGGGGCCGCGCCGCGCTGGCACTTCATCGGCCAGTTGCAGCGCAACAAGGCCCGCTCGGTGGTCCGGTACGCCGACGTGGTCCAGTCGGTGGACACCGTCCGGCTGGCCGCCGCGCTGGACGCCGCCGCCGGCGCGGTCCGGGACCGGCCGCTGGACGTGCTGGTGCAGGTGAGCATCGACGGCGACCCGGCCCGGGGCGGGGCACTGCCCGGCGCGGCCGATCCGCAGCGGGGGCTCGACCCGGTGGCCGCCGCGGTGGCCGGCGCCGACGGTCTGCGCCTGGCGGGCCTGATGGCGGTGGCGCCGCTGGGCTGGGAGCCGGACCGGGCGTTCGCCCGGCTGGCCGAGGTGGCGACGGCGCTGCGGGCCGACCATCCGGACGCGACTGTGCTGTCGGCGGGCATGAGCGGAGACCTGGAGAGCGCTGTCGGGCACGGCGCGACACATGTCCGTGTCGGCAGCGCGTTGCTCGGAATGCGCCCTGCGCTGCGGTAGCCTCACCACGACGGAAGCAAATTACATCAGTGTTGTTCAGGACGGCGTTCCCGGAGCCGGGGGCCGTGACGGGCGGACCGCGAACCGCGCGTCAGGGGATTGCCGATCCGGTCCGGTGGGCATGATCGTCCACTCGTGATCAAGCGACACGGCACGGGGGCGCGTGCCGCACGGCGGACGGAAGGGCGCGGGGATGGGTGCACTGCGCAAGGCGGGGGTCTGGCTCGGTCTCGTCGAGGAGGACGACGAGCGGGCGTACGAGGACGGTGGCTACGACAAGGGTGGCTACCGGGACTCGTCGCGCTACCGGTCGAGCCGGTACGCCGAGGAGTTCGCCGACGAGGACGACGACGAGGCCGAGGAGCCGCCGACGACGCGCAGCCGGCTCGGCGACCGGGGCCGGCTCTCCGAGCGCGCCTCCAGCCGCGCGGTCGACGCGGACCGGGCCGAGGCCGAGCGCCCGGAGCGGGCCGAGCGGTCCAGCGTCCGGTCGATCACCCGGTCCTCCGGCGGTGACGCCTCGGGCGCGCTGACCTACCACACCCGGGACAACCTCGCGCTCGCGCCGCAGGCCCAGCCGCGGGAGCGGGAGCGCGTGGTGCCGGAGGACGAGCAGCGCTACCAGATCACCACGCTGCACCCGACCACCTACCGCGAGGCGCGGACCATCGGCGAGCACTTCCGCGACGGCGTACCGGTGATCATCAATCTCACCGAGATGGACGAGGCGGACGCCCGCCGGCTCGTCGACTTCGCCGCCGGGCTCGCGTTCGGCCTGCGCGGTACGATCGAGCGCGTGACCAACCGGGTGTTCCTGCTCTCACCGGCCAACGTCCAGGTCACCGCGGAGGACAAGGCCAAGATCGCTGAGGGCGGCTTCTTCAGCCTGAGCTGAGCCGCACGACCGAGGGACGTCGCCTGCCGTGTTGTCGATCCTGTTCCAGGTGCTCTACCTGCTGCTGTACATCTTCCTAATTGTCCTTTTGGCGCGATTTGTTCTCGGGGCGGTACTGGCCTATGGTCGCCGCTGGCAACCGGGGCGGGGAGCGTCGGCGGGACTGGAAGTCGTGTGGAGCGTCACTGATCCGCCCCTGCGAGCGTTGAGGCGTGTGATCCCACCACTGCGAATTGGTACCGTGAGCATCGACCTGGCCTCCCTTGTGCTCCTGGTTATCCTGTTCGTGCTGATGGAGTTCGTGTTTAGGCGCCTGATCTTCGCGTTTGCCTGACCAGAGCGCTTTCGCGGCCGCAACTGACCCGAGGAGTTTCGATGCCGCTGACCCCGGCCGACGTCCACAACGTCGCCTTCAAAAAGCCGCCGATCGGCAAGCGGGGGTATGACGAGGAGGAGGTCGACGCCTTCCTGGACGAGGTCGAGCGCGAGCTGGCCCGTCTGATCGAGGAGAACAACGAGCTGCGCGCCCAGGTGGAGCGCGGCGGTCGGGGTGGCGCTCCCGCCGGCCCCGGCGGTGACGCCCGCCTCGCGGCGGAGCTCAACGACGTCAAGGCCCAGCTCGACCGGGTGCAGCGCGACAAGGCGGCCGCCGAACAAGCGGCCCGCGCGATGCAGGCCGAGCTGGAGCAGGTGCGCACGCAGGGCGGCCCGGCCGGCGTGACCGGTGACGGCGAGCAGCAGGCGCTGCGGGTGCTCATGATGGCCCAGCGCACCGCCGACGACCACGTCTCCGACGCCCGTCGCGAGGCCGACCAGCTGCTCTCCGAGGCCCGTTCGAAGGCCGAGGAGGTCACCCGGGAGGCGCGCGCCAAGGCCGACGCCCTGGAGCGGGACGCCCGCCAGCGGCACCAGGAGGCCATGGGCGGCCTGGACGCCAAGCGCACCGCGCTGCAGAAGCACATCGAGGAGCTCAAGCAGTTCGAGCGCGAGTACCGCACCCGCCTCAAGGCGTACCTGGAGAGCCAACTGCGTGACCTCGACGGTCGCGGCCAGGGTCTCGAGGTGGAGATGAACCGCGCCGAGGGCACCCGTGCCGCAGGCAGCAACGGTCTCGCCGCGGCCGGTCTCGCCGGCTCCTACGGCGGTGGCCGCGCGGGCTCGCTCGAGTCCGGCCGCTGATCCCGCGTCGGTGGCCGTCCCCGTGACGGCCACCGACCGCCCAGACCGACACGACGCGGCCGGGGGTGAGCCGTGGTAGCCGCCAGCATCCTGCTCATCCTCGTCGCGGTCGTGCTGCTGATCGCCGGCCTCGCCGGCGGATCCAGCCTCCTGCTCATCGTCTCGATCGCGGCCAGCCTGCTGTCCGCCGTCGCCTTCGTCGCGTTCGCCCGCCAGGCCGCCGCGGCGCGGGCCACGGCCGGCCGGGGTACCGGGCCGCGACCGCGGACCGCGCACACCGTTCCGTCCCCGGACGAGCCGGTGAGCCCGGTCCCGCACCACACGTCCACGTTCGGCGCCGGCGGATCCGGGTGGCGGCAACCGCCCGGGTCGCCGGTGACCGAGCCGGACGACGCCCCGCCGCCGGCCGCGTACTCGCCGCCGGCCGAGCCGTTCGCCGCCGGGCCGTTCGAGGCCGCCGCCGGGCCGTACGAGGCCGGGCCGTACACGACGGCGTACGAGGCCGATCCCGTCGCCGGGCCGTACACGTCCGCGTTCGACGCCGAGCCCGCCGGGCCGTACGCGGCGCCGGTGGACGCGGACCCGGTCGTCGCCGACGCGGCGCCCTACTCTCCGCCCGGCCCGCGCGTGCCGGAGACCGCCCGGCCCACCTCGCCCGCGCCGGGCGAGGCGTTCGACGGCGACCCGTCCGCCGAGTACCTCTCCACCGGGGACGTCGCCCGGCTGGTCCGGCTGCCGGGCGAGGTCCTGGTGGTCGACGGCCGTCCCCGCTTCCACCTGCCCGGCTGCCCGCACCTCGTGGGCCGGGAGGACGAACCGCTGCCGGTCGCCGAGGCGGTCGCGCTGGGCTTCACCCCGTGCGCGCGCTGCGAGGCCGCCACCACCCTGCTCGCCGAGGCCCGGCCGCGCTGACCATGACGATCGCGGACGACACACTCACCGTCGCGGTGCGGGTGAAGCCCGGGGCGGCCCGCGCCCGGGTGGGCGGGCGGTTCGACGGGCCGTACGGTCCCGCGCTCGTCGTCGCCGTGCACGCGCCCGCTGTGGACGGCCGCGCCACCGAGGCGGCCCGGCGCGCGCTCGCCGACGCGCTCGGCGTCCGCCCGGCGACCGTGTCGCTGCGGTCCGGGGCGGCCAGCCGGGACAAGCTGTTCCTGGTCGAGCGCCCGCACGACGGGCTGCCCGAGGTGCTGCGCCGGCTGCGCGACGGCAGCACGGCGTGAGGTCCGGTCGGGCCGGCCGGCGATGACCCCGGGGCTCGACGTCGCGCTGCTCGTGGGCGCCGCCGTGCTGCTGGTCGCGGTGGGCGCGGTGCGGTTCTCCACCCGGCTCGGCGTACCGAGTCTGCTGGTCTACCTGGCGCTCGGCGTGCTGCTCGGCGAGGCGGGCCTGGGCATCCGGTTCGACGACGTCGAGCTGACCCGGGTGCTCGGCTTCTGCGCGCTCATCGTGATCATCACGGAGGGCGGCCTGACCGCCCGGTGGACCACGTTGCGGCCGGTGCTCGGCCTGGCCGCGGCGCTGTCCACGGTCGGCGTCGTGGTCAGCATCGTGGTCGTCGGCGTGGTGGTGCACCTGCTGCTCGGCCTGGACTGGCGGCTGTCGCTGCTCTACGGCGCGGTGCTCTCCTCCACCGACGCGGCGGCCGTGTTCGCCACGCTGCGCCGGCTGCGTCTGCCGCCCCGGCTGGTGGCCGCGCTGGAGGCCGAGTCCGGGGTGAACGACGCCCCGGTCGTGCTGCTGGTGCTGCTGCTGTCCCGCGCCGGGGCCGAGGCCGCCCACCCCTGGTGGTACGAGGTGCTGCTGCTCGGCTACGAGCTGAGCGCCGGCGCGGCGGTCGGGGTCGGCGCGGGCCTGGCCGGCCGGTACGCGCTGCGCCGGGCCGCGCTGCCGTCGGCCGGCCTGTACCCGATCGCGGTGGTCGGCTTCACGGTGCTGGCGTACGCGGCCGGCTCGGTGCTGCACGCCTCGGGCTTCCTCGCCGTGTACGTCGCGGGCGTGCTGCTCGGCAACTCCCGGCTGCCGCACCGCCAGGCGATCCTCGGGTTCGCCGACGGGCTGGCCTGGCTGGCGCAGATCGGCCTGTTCGTGCTGCTCGGCCTGCTGGTCTCGCCGAGCCGGCTGGACGCGGCGGTGCTGCCGGCCGTGATCACCGGGCTGGCGCTGCTGCTGCTGGCCCGGCCGCTGTCGGTGGCGGTGTCCGCGCTGCCGTTCCGGGTGAACCTGCGCGAGCAGCTGTTCCTGTCCTGGGCCGGGCTGCGCGGCGCGGTGCCGGTCGTGCTGGCGACCATCCCGCTGTCGCTGCACGTGCCGGGGGCTGATCGCCTGTTCGACGCCGTCTTCGTGCTGGTGGTGATCTTCACGTTGCTCCAGGCCGGGACGCTGGCGCCGGCGGCGCGCCGGCTGGGCGTGACCGCACCGGCCGAGGCGAGCGAGATCCTGCTGGAGACCGCGCCGCTGGAACGGATGCGCGCGGACCTGCTCCAGCTCGAGGTGCCGGCCGGGTCGCGGCTGGCCGGGGTGCACGTGGACGAGCTGCGGCTTCCGGTCGGCGCCGCGGTGACGCTCGTGCTGCGCGACGGCGTCGGTTTCGTGCCGGGCGCCGACACCCGGTTCAAGGTCGGGGACAGCCTGCTCATCGTGGCCACTGCCGGGGTACGGGACGAGACCGAGCGGCGGCTGCGGGCGGTGAACCGCCGGGGCCGCCTGGCGAGGTGGTTCGGGGAGTACGGCGAGGAGACGGCCCGCTGATCTGCTACCGTTCCTTTTGCCCCGATTGATGGCAGTCCGGGGCGGATACGTGGGACGACGGTGCGGCACGTTGTCGGACGCCTGTACGTTCCGTATTCTTGCCAACCTCCGGAGTGCACGGCGGGCCCGCTCGCCGTGCACCCTTCCGTACGCGGACGACGCCGACGACGGCGTCCCCGCCCACGCACCGCTGACCGCCGCTCCGCGCGGCTGAGGGAGCTGACGATGGCGAAGCCAGCCGACACCAGGACCGCCGGTCGCAAGCCGGTGGCGAAGGCCACCCGCAGCGCGGCGGAGACCGAGAAGATCCGGGGTGCCCTGGCGGCACGGCGGGACGAGCTGAACGCCGAGTACGATCAGACGCTGAGCGAGATCACCGAGCTGCAGCGCGACCGGCTGACCGACTCGGCCGGGGACGACCAGGCCGACACCGGGACCAAGACGTTCGAGCGGGAGCAGGAGATCTCTCTCGCCAACAGCATCAAGGAACGGATCACGCAGGTCGAGCGCGCGCTGGAGCGCCTCGACGAGGGTGGCTACGGCTGGTGCGAGCGGTGCGGCAACCCGATCCCGGTGGAGCGGCTCGCCGCGTTCCCGTCGGCCACCCTCTGCGTGACGTGCAAGCAGCTGGAGGAGCGGCGCTGACCACCGCTCCCCGGCGGCCGTACGGCAGACGGTGACCACGCCGTCGCAAGCGTCGATGGGGAGCAGATGACCGCAGCACCGCCCGCCGGGGCCGGCACCACCGAGTCGGGCGCCGGCACGCCCCGCCGCAAGGCCGTCGGCCTCCTGCTCGGCGTGTCCCTGTTCTCGCTGCTGGCGGATCTCGGCACGAAGCAGCTCGCGCTCGCCGAGCTGACCGGCCGGGAGCCGGTGTCGCTGCTCGGCGGTGCGGTCTACCTCAGCCTCACCCGCAACAGCGGCGCGGCCTGGAGCATCGGCTCCGACCACACCTGGGTCTTCCCGATCATCACGTTCGTGGTGATCGGGTGGATCACGTGGATGGCGCTGCGGCTGCGCTCGCTGCCGTGGGCGGTGTCGCTGGGCCTGGTGCTGGGCGGCGCGCTCGGCAATCTGATCGACCGGATCTTCCGTGCGCCCGGACACTTCGTCGGCCATGTGGTCGACATGATCAGCCTCTTCGACCCGTACGGCCAGGTCTGGCCGGTGTTCAACCTGGCCGACAGCTCACTGGTGTGCGGCGTGGTGCTCGCGGTCTTCCTGGAGCTGACCGGCCGGCAGCGCGACGGCTCCCGGCTGCGCGACGAGAAGCGCGACGACGCCGCCCCGGCCGAGCAGCGGGAGAGCGCGTGACCTCCGCGTTCGCCGCCGGCGGCGACACCCGTTCCCTGCCCGTACCGGACGGCCTGGACGGCATGCGCCTGGACCAGGCCGTGTCCCGCCTGCTCGGGCTCTCCCGTACCGCCGCTGCCGGCCTGATCGACGCGGGCGACGCGCTCGTCGACGGCGTGGCCCGGCCCAACTCGTACAAGGTCAAGGCGGGTTCGTGGCTGGAGGTCACGCTGCCCGCGCCGGCCGCGCCGCCCGCCGTGGTGCCGCAGGCCGTGCCCGGCCTGACAGTGGTGTACGCCGACGACGACATCGTGGTGGTCGACAAGCCGGTCGGGGTGGCGGCGCACCCGAGCCCGGGCTGGACCGGCCCCACGGTGATCGGCGGGCTGGCCGGCATCGGCCACCGGATCTCCACCAGCGGCGCCGCCGAGCGGCAGGGCGTGGTGCACCGGCTCGACGTGGGCACCACCGGGATCATGGCGGTGGCCAAGAGCGAGCGCGCGTACACCGCGCTGAAGCGGGCCTTCAAGTACCGCGAGGTGGAGAAGCGCTACCACGCCGTGGTGCAGGGCCACCCGGACCCGCTGCGCGGCACCATCGACGCGCCGATCGACAGGCACCCGCACCACGACTACCGCTGGGCCGTGGTCTCCGGCGGCAAGCCGAGCATCACCCACTACGACACGCTCGAGGCGTTCCCCGCCGCCAGCCTGCTCGACGTGCGGCTGGAGACCGGGCGTACGCACCAGATCCGGGTGCACTTCTCCAGCATGCGGCACCCCTGTGTGGGCGACCTGACCTACGGCGCGGACCCGACGCTGTCGGCCCGGCTGGGGCTGTCCCGGCAGTGGCTGCACGCCCGCTCGCTGAGCTTCGCGCACCCGGGCACCGGCGACGAGGTGACCTTCGTCAGCGAGTACCCGGACGACCTGGCCCGGGCGCTGGAGATCCTGCGCGACTGACGTGAGCGACGACGCCGCGCCGCCTCGCCGGTCCCGGTCCGCCGCGCTGACCTGGGTCGCGCTGGCCTGCGCGCTGGTGGTGCTCGTGGTGGCGGTGGCGCAGCGGCGGGACCGCCCGGTGAGCGACCGCACCGTGGGCGAGGTGACCCGGGTCGGTGTGACCGACGGCGTGAGCATCCCGGCGTACCTGCGCGCCGCCGGGGACGAACTGGCCCGCCTCGACGCGCCCGACGGCTACGCGCTCGTCTCGTTCGACGGCTACCTGACCCCGGCGCGGGCGGCCGCCGCGCTGGACGGCACGCGGGTCTCGGCGGTGGTGGCACGGGTGCCGCTGCCCGGCCGGCAGACCGAGATCGTCCGGATCGCGGCGCTGACCCTGCCCCGGGACGTGGTGGCCGGGATGGCCGGCGTCGCGACGCGCAAGGACCGGGAGGTCGCGGACTACCGGTCCCGCGCCGCCGCCACCGCCGATCCGGAACTGCGCCGGGTGTACGACAGCGGCGCCGAGGTCGCCGCCCGCGAGGCGGAGGCGTACCGGACGGGCTGCGCCTGCGTCTACGCCGCGGTCGTCAGTGCCCGGCCGGACGCCCTGCGCGCGCTCGCCGGTCGTCCGGGCGTACTGGTGGTGGACCCGGCGCCGGAGGTGACACGTCCGGATCGGACCGTGTTCACCCCGCCGCTTCCCGAGCAGCGCGACGTGGTCCGGCCGCCGGCCGACACCGGGTCGGCGGAGGCAGGCGGAATGGGCGATTCGTCGGAAGCCGCACGGACGGTGAGCGGACCTTCACCCACCGCCCCCGGGTCCGTCGCCGGCTCCCGGGCACCCAATCCCGCTCCCACCTCCTGAGACATCGGGGCACACGGCGACCGGGCCGATCCCACGGTGCGGCGGGCCACCGGGCGATGTGCGGCGCGGGGAGTGGTCCGAATAGGGTTTCGTTCGTAGCCTGTCAGGCGGAGATCGATGGGCTGGGGGAGGGCGAATCCTTGGACGGCAGCGAGACCGGCTGGGGTCGGCAGGGCGAGCCGGCACCGCGGTGGCGGGCGCTGCTCGACCGGGCCCGGCTCGGCGGTCGCGGCGCGGAGCACGCCGACGCCGACCGGCACGTCGAGGAGCAACCGGCGCCGCCGCCCGACCCGCTGCCCCGCCGTGGCGCGGGCACCGGGTGGACCGGCCGCGCCACCGCCGTCGGCCGCGCCCCCGACGGGTCGTACGGCGCCGAGCCCGCTTACCGGGCCGAGGCCACGTTCCGGGTCGACCCGGCCTTCCGCGCCGACCCCCGGCACGACGGCGAGCCGGCCTACCAGGCCGAACCGGCGTACCGCAGCGACCCCGAGCCGTCCTGGCGCGCCGGGCAGCCCTACCCGCCCGACCCGGCCCGGCGCGCCGACCCGTCGGTCGCGCCCGACCCGCGCCCCGAGCAGCCGTTCACCGCCGAGCCGCGCCCGGAGCCGTCCTGGCGTCCCGGCCCGGCCCGTCCGGAGCCGCGCGGCCGGGCCGAGACGCCGGCCGAGTCCCGGTACTCCCTTCTCGACGGCGGCTACCGGCCCGCGCCGCCGCCGCCCGAGTCCCGCTACGCGCTGCTCCACCGGGGCCGCTACCGGCCGGACACGCCGCCCGCCCCGGAGCCGGTGGTGCCCGCGCCCCGCCGCCCGCTGGAGGGCCGATCCGGCCGGGTCGACGCGGCCCAGGTGCAGTGGCGCGCCCCGGAGCCGGACCCGGAACTGGAACGGGCCACCGGCGTGCTGCGCCGCGAGCTGGGCACCCCGCGGGTGCTCGCCTTCGCCAACCCCAAGGGCGGGGTGCACAAGACCACAGCCACAGTGCTCGCCGCCGCGACTGTGGGCAGCGTCCGCGGGCGCGGCGTGCTCGCCTGGGACGACAACGAGCTGCGCGGCACGCTCGGTCTGCGGGCCGGCAGCGCCCGGCACGCCCGCACCATCCGCCACCTGATCCACGACCTGGCGCAGATCGAGATCCTTGAGGGCAACACGCTGCTGTCGCACCTCGACGACTACCTGCGGCATGCCTCCGACGGCTCGTACGACGTGCTGGCCGGCGAGGAGAGCCCGCGCTTCGCCCAGCGGCTCGACCAGTTCACCGTCAAGCGGGTGCTGGAGCTGCTGCGCCGCACCCACGAGGTGGTCTGCGTGGACACCGGCAACAACGTGGAGAGCCCGAACTGGCGCACCGTCATGCAGGCCGCCGACCAGCTCGTGGTGACCACCGTGCCGCGCGAGGACGCGGCGTTCAGCGCGGACTGGATGCTCGACCTGCTGCACGAGGTGGGCATGGGCGAGCTGGCCGACAACGCGGTCACGCTGATCTCCTGCCCGACGCCGGGGCGTACCTCGTTGCAGGACGACCTGGAACGGCACTTCGCCACCCGGACCCGGGCGGTCGCCGTGGTGCCCTACGACCCGGCGCTGGAGACCGGCTCCTCGATCGAGTACCACCAGCTCCAGGCCGAGACCCGCGACGCCTGGCTCAAGGCGGCAGCGGTGATGCTGGAACCGTTCGCGCGCTGAGCGCCGACCACCGCCCCGCGCCGTGCCCGGGCCTGAGAGGATCAACGGGTGAGTCCGGACACCCCTGAGCCCGAGCGGGCGCGCGAGCGCACCGACGGCACCGACGCGCGTACCGGCGACGCGTGGCCCGAGCGCGAGCAGCCGCCCGGCTGGCCCGGTGGCCTGCCGGTACCCGCCGGCACGCCGGTCACCGCGCCCGGCGCCGACCCGCTGGCGGGGCACCCCGGCGTGGTGGCGGAGCTACCAGGCGCCGGGACCACCCGGTCCGGCCGCCCGCTGCTCACCGCGCTCGGCGTGGTCGCGCTGCTCACCGCGCTCGGCGTGCCGCTGGGGCTGCTGTGGGCGTGGGCGGCGCCCGCCACCCCGGTACGACAGACCCCCGCGGGCGCTGTCTACGCGACCACGCAGCCGGAGCAGCCGATCGCCGCGGACGGCTGGTTCAGCCTCCTGACGCTCGGCTTCGGCGTGCTCGCCGCGATCGCCCTGTGGGTGCTGCTGCGCCGCCGGCGCGGCCCGGCCGGGCTGCTCGCGGTGACGCTCGGCGGTCTCGGCGCGGCAGTGGCGGCCTGGCAGGTCGGCCGCCGGATCGGGCTGTCGACGTTCCAGCGGCTGGTGGAGACCGCGCCGCCGGGCACCGCCTTCACCAAGCCCGTCGACCTGCGCGCCGGCGGCGTCGACTGGTACGGTCCGCTGCCGGTGCCGCACGGGAACCTGCTGCTCGCCGCGTTCGGCGCGGCGGTCACGTACACGCTGCTGGCCGGCTGGTCGCGGTGGCCGTCGCTGCGGCCGGAGCCGGAGCCCGACGCGGCCTGGCCGCCCCCGCCCGGGTTCAGTTCGGCGCCGGGGGACCAGCCAGCTCGCTGAGCGGCACCGGCACCGCCCGCACCTGCCGCAGCAACGCCGTCTCCCGGTTGAGCAGGCGCAGCTCGGCGCGCAGCCGGCCGGCGGTGTCGTCGACGGCGAGCAGCCGCTGCCGGTCGGCGACGGTCAGCGCGGCGGTCGCGGCCACCAGGTGCGACAGGACCGTCGGATCCTCCGGCAGCTGCTCGGTGATCTCCTGCTGGTCCGGCCGGATCAGGCCCAGATAGTGCCGGAACACCGAGATCACCCGGGCCGCCAGCAGGTCGGCGACCTCGTCCGGGCCGTCCGGCTCCGGCAGCCACTCCACCTCGGCGGTCAGGTAGGGCTCGGCGGAGTCGTCGACGTCGGCGACCCGGAACCGCCGCCGCCCCACTGTGACGATGTCGAAGCCTCCGTCGGCCAGCTCGGTGACCTGCCGCAGCTCGGCGGTGCAGCCGACCTCGTGCAGCGTGACCTCACCGCCGGCCGGCCCGGAACGCCCCGGCGGCCCGGCCGGCGCGACCTCCCAGCCGGCCTGGATCGCCACCACGCCGAACTCGCGCGGCGCGCCCTCGGGCAGCCCCACGAGGTGACGCACCAGCGCCTTGTAACGCTCCTCGAAGATGTGCAGCGGAAGGACCAGCCCGGGGAAGAGGACGGTCCCGAGCGGGAACACCGGCAGCCGTGCGCTCACGTGATCGAGCGTATCGCCAACGCGCCCGCCCGCGCGTGTCCCGGCTCACCGTCCCGGCGTGCGGGCGGCCCCGGCCGGTGACACCGGCGGCGGCCTAGACTCGCAGGCGTGCTGAATCGGATCGACCTGCGTGGCGGGGCCCGTGACCCGCGCCGCCTGCTGCCCCGTGCCCAGCTCGACGTCTCCGTGGCGGTCGAGCGGATCCGCCCGCTCGTGGAGGCGGTCCGGGACCATGGGTACCAGGCGATCCGGGAGGCGAGCGAACGGTTCGACGGCGTCTCCCCGGAGCGGCTGCGGGTGCCGGTCGAGACGATCCGCGCCGCCGAGGGCGAGCTGGACCCGCAGGTACGCGCCGCGCTGCTGGAGTCGATCACCCGGGCCCGCAAGGTACACGCCGACCAGCGCCGTACCGACCACACCACGACGGTGGTGCCCGGCGGCACGGTGACCGAGCGGTGGGTGCCGGTCGACCGGGTCGGTCTCTACGTGCCCGGCGGCCTGGCCATGTACCCGTCGACGGTGGTGATGAACGTGGTCCCGGCCCAGGCGGCCGGGGTGCGCTCCCTGGTGGTGGTGAGCCCGCCGCAGAAGGACGAGGACGGGCTGCCGGACCGCCGGGTCCTCGCGGCCTGCGCGCTGCTCGGCGTGGACGAGGTGTACGCGGTCGGCGGCGCCCAGGCGGTCGCCATGCTCGCGTACGGCGCGGGCGTCGACCCGGCCGGGGACGAGCGCTGCGAGCCGGTCGACATGATCACCGGTCCGGGCAACATCTGGGTCACCGCCGCGAAGCGGCTGCTGCGCGGCGTGGTCGGCATCGACGCCGAGGCCGGCCCGACCGAGATCGCGATCCTGGCCGACGACACCGCCGACCCGGCGCACGTCGCAGCCGATCTGATCAGCCAGGCCGAGCACGACCCGCTCGCCGCGAGCGTGCTTGTCACCCCGTCCACGGCGCTGGCCGACGCGGTCGACTCGGAGCTGGCCCGGCAGGCGCCGGCGGCCAAGCACGCCGAGCGGATCGGCACCGCGCTGCGCGGCGAGCAGAGCGGCGTGGTCCTGGTCGACGACCTGGAGGCGGGGCTGCGGGTGGTCGACGCGTACGCGGCCGAGCATCTGGAGATCCAGACCGAGGACGCCCGCGACTGGGCGCTGCGGGTGCGCAACGCCGGGGCGGTGTTCGTGGGCGCCTGGTCGCCGGTGTCGCTCGGCGACTACTGCGCGGGCTCCAACCACGTGCTGCCCACCGGCGGCTGCGCCCGGCACTCCTCCGGCCTGTCCGTGCAGTCCTTCCTGCGCGGCGTGCACCTGGTCGAATACACGCGGGACGCGCTGCGCGACGTGGCGCCGCACGTGGTCACGCTGGCGACGGTGGAGGACCTGCCGGCGCACGGCCAGGCGGTCAGCGTCCGGTTCCCCGGGGGCGGCGCGTCGTGACCACGCTCGACGACCTGCCGATCCGCGACGACCTGCGCGGGCGGACGCCGTACGGGGCGCCGCAACTCGACGTGCCGGTGCGGCTGAACACCAACGAGAACTCCTACCCGGTGCCCGAGCCGGTGGTGGAGGCGATCGGCAAGGCGGTCGCCGCCGAGCTGCGCGACCTCAACCGCTACCCGGACCGGGACGCGGTGGCGCTGCGCGCCGACCTGGCCGCCTACCTGGGGCACGGGCTCACCGCCGACCACGTGTGGGCGGCGAACGGCTCCAACGAGATCCAGCAGCAGCTGCTCCAGGCGTTCGGCGGTCCCGGGCGCACCGCGCTCGGCTTCGCCCCGGCGTACTCGATGCACCCGCTGCTGGCGCTCGGCACCGGCACCCGGTGGGTGCCCGCCCGGCGCGGCGAGGACTTCGGGCTCACCGCCGGCGAGGCGGCGGCCCAGGTCCGCGAGCACCGGCCGGACGTGGTGTTCCTCTGCTCGCCGAACAATCCGACAGGCACCGCGCTCGACCCGGCGGTGGTCGCCGCCGTGCTGGACGAGGCGCCCGGCATGGTGGTCGTGGACGAGGCGTACGCCGAGTTCGCCCGGCCCGGCACGGTGAGCGCGCTGGCGGTGCTGCCAGGCCACCCGCGGCTGGTGGTGACCCGCACCATGAGCAAGGCGTTCGGGTTCGCCGGCGGCCGGCTCGGCTACCTGGCCGCCGACCCGGCGGTGGTGGACGCGGTGCAGCTGGTCCGGCTGCCTTACCACCTCTCCGCGCTCACCCAGGCCGCGGCCCGGGCGGCGCTGGTGCACCGGGACGCCCTGCTCGGCACCGTGGCCGCGATCATGGAGCAGCGGGACCGGATCGTCGCCGAGCTGCGCGCCCGGGGCCACCGGGTGGCCGACAGCGACGCCAACTTCGTGCTGTTCGCCGTCGAGGGGGACCAGGCGCTGGCCTGGCGTACCCTGCTCGATGCCGGTGTGCTGGTGCGCGACGTCGGCCTGCCCGGCTGGCTGCGCGTCACCGCCGGAACCCCGACCGAGACCGACGCCTTCCTCACCGCGATGGAGACAGTTTCATGAGCCGGATCGCCCGGATCGAGCGGGTCACCAACGAGACGAAGGTGCTCGTCGAGATCGACCTCGACGGCACCGGCAAGGCCGACATCGAGACCGGCGTCGGCTTCTACGACCACATGCTCAACCAGATCGCCCGGCACGGCGGCTTCGACCTGACCGTGCACACAGTCGGCGACCTGGAGATCGACGCGCATCACACGATGGAGGACACGGCGCTCGCGCTGGGCGCCGCGTTCGACCGGGCGCTGGGTGACAAGGCCGGCATCCGGCGGTACGGCTCGGCGACGGTCCCGATGGACGAGGTGCTGGTCCGGGCCGCGGTGGACCTGTCCGGCCGTCCGTACGTGGTGCACGACGAGCCGGCGCTGGCCCCGTACATCGGGCCGGTCTACCCGACGAGCATGACCCGGCACATCTGGGAGTCGTTCGGCCAGTCGGCCCGGATCACGCTGCACGTGGACGTGCTGCGCGCGGCCCGTCCCGGCGGCCACCCGGACGCGCACCACGTGGTCGAGGCGCAGTTCAAGGCCGTCTCCCGCGCGCTGCGCGAGGCCACCGCGATCGATCCGCGTAACGCCGGTGTGGTGCCGTCGACGAAGGGTGCCCTCTAATGAAGGTGCTGCCCACTCTTCTGCTGATCCTGGCCGGCCTGCTGGTCGGCGGGACGTGGTCGCTGCTCAAGCAGGGCGCCCCCCGCGCCGCTGTGGTGATCACCGGCCTGCTGGCCCTGCTGGCGACCGTCGCCGGGGTGCTCTGGCTGCTGCCGGGGGAGAGCTGATGGCACGGGTGGTGGTGCTCGACTACGGCTCGGGCAACCTGCGCTCGGCCGAGCGCGCGGTGGCGCGGGCCGGCGCCGACGTGACAGTCACCGACGACCTGGCCGCCGCCGCGTCGGCCGACGGCCTGGTGGTGCCGGGCGTGGGCGCGTTCGCCGCGTGCATGGCCGGGATCGAGGCGCTGGGCGCCGGGCCGGTCATCGCCGACCGGGTCGCCGCCGGACGGCCGGTGCTGGGCATCTGCGTCGGCATGCAGATCCTCTTCGGGCACGGCGAGGAGCACGGCGTGGTCACCAAGGGGCTCGGGCTGCTGCCCGGCGGGGTGACCCGGCTGCCCGCGCGGCGGCTGCCGCACATGGGCTGGAACACCGTGCGCCCGCCGGCCGGCTCGACGCTGTTCGCCGGGCTGCCCGAGGGCACCCGGTTCTACTTCGTCCACTCCTACGGGGTGACCGACCCGGCGGCGCCGGCCGAGGCGGGCGCCACGGTGACCACCGCGCACCACGGCGCGGACTTCGTCGCGGCGGTGGAGCGGGGGCCGCTCTCGGCCACGCAGTTCCACCCGGAGAAGTCCGCCGACGCCGGTGCCGCGCTGCTGCGCAACTGGCTCGGCACGCTGTGACCGGCCCGCGGGCGTCCGCGTGAGCAAGGAGCGGGCCCGCCGCCGCGCGGAGCGCGAGGCCGAGCAGGAGCGGGCGCGCGCCGTCCGCGCCCGCCGGGTGGCGCGCCGGGAACGGCGTCGTTCCCTGGTACGCCGGCTGACGCCGTCGCCGCGTCGCGGCCGTACCGGCCGGCTGCGCCGGCACACCCGCCGTGAGCGGGCGACGATCCTGGTGCTCACCGCGGTGGCGGTGGTGGCCATCTGGAGTCTGGTGGACGACCTCGCGCTGCGGCTGGTGCTGGTCGTGTTGTTGTTGCTGGTCCTGCCCGCGATCGTGGTGATCGCGCTGGACCGTCGTTGAGGATCCGAGGAGAGAAGCGTTGAGCCTCACCCTGTTGCCCGCCGTGGACGTCGCCGACGGCCAGGCCGTCCGGCTCGTGCAGGGCGCCGCCGGTAGCGAGACCGCGTACGGCGACCCGCTGGACGCGGCTCTGGCCTGGCAGTCCGACGGCGCGGAGTGGATCCACCTGGTCGACCTGGACGCCGCGTTCGGGCGGGGCTCCAACGCCGCGCTGCTCGCCGAGGTGGTCGGCAAGCTGGACGTGCGGGTGGAGCTGTCCGGCGGCATCCGTGACGACGAGTCGCTGCGGGCGGCGCTCGGCACGGGGGCGGCCCGGGTCAACATCGGCACCGCCGCGCTGGAGGACCCGCAGTGGTGCGACCGGATCTGCGGCGAGTACGGCGACCGGGTGGCGATCGGGCTGGACGTGCGCGGCCGTACCCTGTCGGCGCGCGGCTGGACCCGCGACGGCGGTGACCTCTACGAGGTGCTGGCCCGGCTCGACGCCGCGGGCGCGGCGCGGTACGTGGTCACCGACATCACCAAGGACGGCACCATGCGCGGGCCCAACCTGGACCTGCTGCGCGAGGTGTGCGCCCGCACCGGCGCCCCGGTGATCGCCTCCGGCGGTGTGTCCACGCTGGACGACCTGCGGGCGCTGGCCACGCTGGAGCCGGTGGGCGTGGAGGGCGTGATCGCCGGCAAGGCGCTCTACGCGGGCGCGTTCACCGTCGCCGAGGCGCTGGCGACGCTGCGGGCCGGCGCGTGACGGCCGAGCCGTCCGCCGACGCCGGGGTGGTGACCCGGCTCGGCTCGGGCGGCCCGTGGGAGGCGCTGTACGGCTACTCGCGGGTGGTCCGGGCCGGTTCACTGGCGATCACGGCCGGCTGTACGTCCACTGTCGATGGCCGGGTCGCGCACGCCGGTGACGCAGCGGCGCAGACCGCGCAGGCGATCCGGATCGGCCTGGACGCGCTGGCCGAGGTCGGTGCCGGGCCGGGGGACGTGGTGCGGACCCGGATGTACGTGACGGACCGGATCTACGCCGACGAGGTGGGCCGGGCGCACAACGCGGTGTTCGGCCCGGTGCGGCCGGTGGCGACGATGGTGGTGGTGGCCGGGCTGATCGACCCGGATCTCCTGGTCGAGGTCGAGCTGGAGGCGTACCTCCCGGAGCGCTGACCGCCGCCGGGGTGACCGGCGCCGCACCGCTCCGCGCCTCGATGAGTTGTGCACAACTTAATTGCGCGCTAGCGTTCTGGACGTGACCGATGATCTGGTACTGAGCCGGCAGGTGTGCTTCGCGCTCTACGCGGCGTCGCGCGGCCTGACCGACGTCTACCGGCCCATCCTCGACGAGCACGGGCTGACCTACCCGCAGTACCTGGTGCTGCTGGTGCTCTGGGAGCACGACGACGACGCCCCCACGGTCTCCGAGCTCGGCGCTGCGCTCCGGCTCGACTCCGGCACACTCTCCCCGCTGCTCAAGCGGCTGGAGGCGGCCGGTCTGGTGGTGCGTACCCGATCGGCGGCGGACGAGCGCCGGGTCGAGGTGGGCCTCACCGACCGGGGCCGGGCGCTGCGGGAGCGGATGGGTGACGTGCCGCGCCGGGTGGCCACCGCCACCGGACTCTCCGAGGCCGAGCTGGTCTTCCTCCACGGCATCCTCACCCGGGTCACCGAGACGATCCACCGACAGAAGGAGCAGTGACATGCAGGTGCTCTACACCGCCTCCGCCCGCGCCACCGGCGACGGCCGCGACGGTCACGTCCGGACCTCCGACGGCACGGTCGAGCTGGACCTCGCCGTACCGAAGGAGATGGGTGGCGCCGGCGGCGCGGCCAACCCGGAGCAGCTCTTCGCGGCCGGCTACGCGGCCTGCTTCCACTCCGCGCTGCGCGTGGTGGCCCGCCAGGCCAAGGCGGACGTCGCCGGCTCGGTCGTCGAGGCCGAGGTGGGCATCGGCCCGAACGGCAGCGGCGGTTACGGCCTCGCCGTGACGCTCGTGGTGGACCTGCCCGCTGTCGAGCGCGCGGCCGCCGAGCAGCTCGTCGACGCGGCCCACCAGGTGTGCCCCTACTCCAACGCGACCCGTGGCAACGTCGAGGTGACGCGCACGGTCCGCGGGGCCCTGTGAGCACGAGGAGTGCAGCGCAGCGGAGCCCCGCAGTGCGAGCCGGGGAGGTTCTGTGAGCACGAGGAGTGCAGCGCAGCGGAGCCCCGCAGTGCGAACCGAGGAGGTTCTGTGAGCATGAGGAGTGCAGCGCAGCGGAGCCCCGCAGTGCGAACCCGGGAGGTCTAGTGAGCGAGGCGAGCGTCAACAGGGAGATCCACCTGGCGTCCCGGCCGGACGGCTGGCCGACGCCGGAGAACTTCCGGCTGGTCACCACCGAGGTGCCGACGCCGGGCCCGGGACAGGTCGTGGTCCGCAACCGGTTCATGTCCGTCGACCCGTACATGCGCGGGCGGATGAACGACGTCGAGTCGTACGTGCCGCCGTTCGCGCTCGACGCCCCGCTGGACGGCGGCGCGATCGGTGAGGTGGTGGCCGGCGAGGCCAGTGGCGTCAAGCCCGGCGACACGGTGCTGCACGGGCTCGGCTGGCGCGAGTACGCGCTGGTGGACGCCAAGGGTGTGCGCAAGGTCGATCCCGGCCTCGCGCCGGTCACCGCGTACCTGGGCGTGCTCGGCATGACCGGGCTGACGGCGTACGCCGGGCTGCTCGACGTGGCGGCGATGAAGCCGGGGGAGACCGTGTTCGTCTCCGGCGCGGCCGGCGCGGTGGGCAGCATGGTCGGGCAGATCGCGAAGCTGCGCGGCGCCGGCCGGGTGATCGGCAGCGCCGGGTCCGCGGCGAAGGTGGAACGACTCACCGCGCTCGGCTTCGACGCCGCCTTCGACTACCACGACGGCCCGGTGCACAAGCAGCTCAAGGCCGCCGCCCCGGACGGCGTCGACGTGTACTTCGACAACGTCGGCGGCGACCACCTGGAGGCCGCGATCGGGGCGATGAACCTGCACGGCCGGGCCGCCGTCTGCGGCATGATCGCGCAGTACAACGCCACCGAGCCGCCCGCCGCGCCGCGCAACCTGGCGCTGGTGATCGGCAAGCGGCTGACGCTGCGCGGCTTCCTCGTCGGTGACCACGGCCACCTGCGGGAGCAGTTCGTGCAGGAGGTGGCGGGCTGGCTGCGGGAGGGCCGGCTGTCGTACGACGAGACGATCGTCGACGGCATCGAACAGGCCCCCGAAGCGTTCCTCGGCCTGCTGCGCGGCGAGAACCTCGGCAAGATGCTGGTCCGTCTCTGACCGGCGCGAACGCACTCCACAGCGGGCGGTGGTGACCGGCCTCACCGGCGGGTCACCACCGCCCGCGCGTTCGTTAGGCTCGGGGGATGACGGTGGCGGTACGGGTCATCCCGTGTCTGGACGTGGACGCCGGGCGCGTGGTCAAGGGGGTCAACTTCCTCGACCTGCGCGACGCCGGCGACCCGGTGGAGCTGGCGGCGGCGTACGACCGGGCCGGTGCGGACGAGCTGACCTTCCTCGACGTCACCGCGTCGTCCGGCGACCGGGGCACCATGCTCGACGTGGTGCGGCGCACAGCCGAGTCGGTCTTCATCCCGCTGACCGTGGGCGGCGGTGTCCGCCGGGTCGCCGACGTCGACACGCTGCTGCGCGCCGGTGCGGACAAGGTCGGCGTGAACACCGCGGCCATCGCCCGGCCGGAGCTGATCGCCGAGATCGCCGACCGGTTCGGCCGGCAGGTCCTGGTGCTCTCGCTGGACGTGCGCCGCGCACCGGACGGCACGACGCCGAGCGGTTTCGAGGTGACCACGCACGGCGGCCGGCGGGGCACCGGGCTGGACGCGGTCGAGTGGGCGGCGCGCGGCGCCGGGCTGGGCGCGGGCGAGATCCTGCTCAACTCGATGGACGCCGACGGCACCAAGGCCGGGTTCGACCTGCCGCTGATCCAGGCGGTCCGCGAGGTGGTCGACGTGCCGGTGATCGCCAGCGGCGGCGCGGGCGAGGTGGCCCACTTCCCGCCGGCCGTCGGCGCCGGGGCGGACGCGGTGCTCGCGGCGAGCGTCTTCCACTTCGGGGAACTCACCGTCGGCGAGGTCAAGGACGCGCTGCGCGGCGCGGGCCACCCGGTGCGCTGAGGCGGCCGTCACTGCCGGCCGGAGTGCCCCTCGGGCGAGCGGCGCGGCATCGGGATCGACCGGACCACGTACTCCTGCACGGCGGCGGCGTGGTCGTCCTCGTCGAGGTGCCACTCGGACTCGGCGGGCGGGTGCCGCCGGGTCAGCACGCCCTGCACCGTGTCCACTGTGGTGCCGAGACCGGCGCTGGGCCGGGTGCGCCAGAGCCGCTCACCGTCCGGGGTGACCCGGAACCAGCCGTCGGCGACGCTGACCAGGCCCGCGCCGACGAGCCGCCGGACCGCACCCTCCACCTCGTGCCGTTCCGGGATGGCCTGGTTGAGATGGTCGGCTGTGGAGAGGACGTCGGCCAGCCGTACGCCTTCGGGGCGGCGTGTCGCGGCGGCCCGCCGGTGCCGGCCGGCGCCACTGGCGATGACCAACGCGACGAAGATCCAGGCGTCGCTCCAACGCCATCCGTTCTCCCCCATGCAGGAATGATGCCCGGCCGCGACGGCGGAGGAAACACCTGGTTTCCGGGTTGTGCGTCGTCGCAGCTCAGCGCGTTGCGGTTCGTACCGGGCCGTGGCGGCCGGCCCGGCTGCGGTCACGTAGCGTACGCACCGGCCGCCGGCCGTGCGGGCAGCGCGAAGACCGGGATGAAGAACTGGGCCAGCGGGCCGATGGTGAGCGCGTACGCCACCGTGCCGAGACCGACGGTGCCGCCGAGCAGCCAGCCGAGCGCCAGCACGGTGATCTCGATGACGGTGCGGACCAGCCGGACCGAGAAGCGGGGGTGGCGGGCGACGAAGCCGGTCATCAGCCCGTCGCGCGGGCCGGGGCCGAGCCCGGCGCCGAGGTAGAGGCCGGTGGCGGCGCCGTTGGCGACGATCCCGGCGACGAGCAGCGCGACGCGTGCCGGCATGCCCTCCCCGGGCGGCAGCACGGTCAGGGTGGCGTCGACGACCAGTCCGATCACCACGACGTTGCTGACCGTGCCGAGGCCGGGCCGCTGCCGCAGCGGGATCCAGAGCAGCAGCACGACGGCTCCGACGGCGATGGTGACGGTGCCGAAGGACAGCCCGGTCTGCCGGGCGAGCCCCTGGTGGAACACGTCCCACGGGTCCAGTCCCAGCTCCGACCGGATCATCAGCGCCATGCTCACGCCGTAGAGGACCAGCCCGGCGTAGAGCTGGGTGAGCCGCCGCACCGGCCGGTGCCGGAGATTGCCAAGCTGTGCCATGCGTGCCACCCTAGGGGCCAATCACGGCTCTCAAGGGTGCCAATTTCGGAGGTGTGGCCATGACCAGCCAGGTTCGCGGCGTCCAATTGGCGCGACTCCTCGGCCAGTGGCACGCCCTTCCGGGCCGCCGGCGCAGCCCCGACTACGCCGCGCTCGCCGGCGCCGTCCGCGGGTTGCTCGCCGACGGGCGGCTGCCTCTCGGGGTACGCCTGCCGGCCGAGCGGGAGCTGGCCGAGGCGCTGCGGATCAGCCGGACCACCGTCACCGCCGCGTACCGGGAACTGCGGGAGAGCGGCCACCTGGCCAGCCGCCGGGGCGCGGGGAGCTGGACCATGCTGCCCGGCGGGCACCGGGTGGCCAGCACCGGGCTGTGGACGCCGCTCGACGACCGCGACATGATCGACCTCGGCGTGGCCGCGCTGTCCGCGCCCCCGCAGCTCGTCCCCGCCGCCCGCGCCGCGGCCGAGGACCTGCCCCGCTACCTCGGCGGCGCCGGCTACCACCCGACCGGCATCATCGAGCTGCGCGAGGCGGTGGCCCGCGCCTACACCGAACGCGGTCTGCCCACCAGCCCCGAGCAGATCATGGTCACCAGCGGCACCCAGCACGCGCTGGACCTGGTGCTGCGGCTGGCCCTGTCGCCCGGGGGCGCCGTGCTCGTCGAGTCGCCCACCTACCCCAACGCGCTGGCCGCGCTGTCCGCCCGGCGGGCCCGGATCGCCACGCACGGCCTGTCCGACGAGGGCTGGGACGCCGAACTTCTGCTCGGCAGCCTCCGGCAGACCCGGCCGAAGCTCGCGTACGTGATCCCCGAGTTCCAGAACCCGACCGGCCACCTGATGGCCGCCGACCTGCGCGAGCGGCTGGTCGGCACGGCCCACGCGGCCGGCACCGACCTGGTGGTCGACGAGTCCTTCGTCGACCTGCCGCTGGACGACACCACGCTGCCGCCGCCGGTGGCCGTCTTCGACAGGCACTCCCGGGTGATCAGCATCGGCGGCATGAGCAAGCCCTACTGGGGCGGGCTGCGGATCGGCTGGGTCCGCGCCTCCGCGCCCCAGGTGCAGCGGCTGGCCGCGGCCCGGGTCGGGGTGGACATGGCCAGCCCGGTCCTCGACCAGCTCGTCGCCGTGCACCTGCTCGCCGAGGCACCGGCCATCGTGGCCGCCCGCCGGGCCCAGCTCGTCGCCCAGCGGGACGCCCTGGTCGCGGCGCTCGCCGACCGGCTGCCCGACTGGCGGGTACGCGTACCGAGCGGCGGCGTCACGCTCTGGGCCGAGCTGGACGGCCCGATCTCCAGCGCGCTGGCCCGCGCGGCCGAGGAGGTCGGCGTACGGCTGGCACCCGGACCCCGGTTCGGCCTGGACGGGACGCTGGAACGGTTCCTGCGGCTGCCCTTCACGCTGCCCGCCGACGAGCTGGTGGAGGCGGTCGGGCGTCTCGCGGCGGTCCGCTACGACCTGGACCGCACCAGCCGGCCGCAGTGGCGGGAGCCGAGCGTCATCGCCTGAGCGGGCGGGGCCCGTTCCGGTGGTGAACGGGCCGAACGGCGGCTGCGGGACGGGCGGTGCCCGCAGACTGCCCGGGTGGGGAACGGGAGGGGTGTCCGGCGGTCGTGGATCGTGCGGTCCGCCGCCCCGGGCTCCCGCACCACCCGGCTGGAGCTGTTCTACGACCTGGTCTTCGTCTTCGCGTTCCTGAACGTCACCACGCTCACCGCCTCGGAGCTCACGCCGGCCAACCTCTACCGCTTCCTGCTGGTGCTGGCGCTGCTCTGGTGGTCGTGGACCGGCTTTGCCCGGATGGGCAACTTCTTCCGCGCCGACCAGGGCGTGCTGCCGCTGATCGGCTTCGTCACGGTGGCGGCGACGTTCATGCTGGTGCTCAGCGAGCCCAGCGCGTTCAAGGATCTGCCCGGCGGGCTGCCCGGCCCGCTGGTCTTCGCCGGTTGCTACTTCGTGATCCGGATGGCCCAGCTCACGGTCTTCGGCTGGGTGGACCGCGCCGACCCGGTCCGGCGCCGCCGGCTGCTGCTGCGCGCCGCGTTCCCGGCCGCCGCCACGGTGCTGCTGGTCATCGCCGGAACCGTGCCGACGCGGCTGCCGCAGGAGCGGTTCGCGATCCCGCTGCAACTGGCGCTCTGGACGCTGGCGCTGCTCGTCGAGTACGTCGGCGGGGTGACGCTCGCCCGCCAGTGGTGGGTGGTGGTCTCGGCCGGGCACTGGGCCGAACGGCACGCGCTGATCGTGCTGGTCGCGCTCGGCGAGTCGATCATCGCGCTCGGGTTCGGCCCGAAGCGCGGGCTGCCGCTCACCGGGCCGGTGGCGGTGTCGGCGCTGCTCGGCATCGTGGTCGTCGCGGCGCTGTGGTGGGCGTACTTCGACACGCTCGCCTTCGCGCTCGAACAGGCGCTGCACCACGCCCGGGACGAGACCGCCCGGGTCCGGATGACGCGTGACGTGTACACGTTCATGCACCTGCCGATGGTCGCCGGGATCATCCTCTACGCGCTCGGCCTCAAGGACCTGCTGGCCGAGGCCGCCGACCCGGCCACGCCCACCTGGGGGCTGCCGCTGGGCGACTTCTGGGGCGCGATCCTGTTCGGCGGGGTGGGGTTGTACCTGCTCGGCCTCGCCGGGTGCTGGTGGCTCGCGCTGCGCGAGGTGCACCGGCCGCTGCTGCTCACGGTGGTGGCGCTGGCTGTGGTCGGCCCGTTCGTCTTCCGCATCCCCGAGCTCATCGCGCTCGGTGTGCTCGCGGTGATCGCCGGTGCCGGCGTCGCCTGGGAGACGCGCCGCGAGGACGGCGTCCGGCGCCGGGTACGCCGGCTCGCGCTGGACGAGCAGATCGCCGCCGAGGCCGAGCAGAGCCGGTGGCGGCGGGGGCACCTCTGAACGGCGTGCGGCCGTGCCCCGGGACGGTGGGGCACGGCCGGTGCGACCGCGTGGCGGCGCGGGCTACAGCTCGGCGAGCGTGCCCTCGTACATCTTGTCGATCTCGGAGGCGAAGTTCGTCTCCACGCTGCGGCGCCTGATCTTCAGCGACGGCGTGACCTCGCCGTCGGAGATGGTGAGGTCGCGGGGGAGGACCGTCACCTTCTTGATCGTCTCCCAGCGGTTGAGCTTGGCGTTCAGCTCGGCCACGTACCCCTCGACCATCTCCCGCGCCTGCGGCGAGGTGACGATCGTGGTGTAGTCGCTGCCCTCCAGCGGGGTGCCCGCGGCCCAGCCCGTGATCGCGTCCGGGTCCAGCGTGACGAGCATGGTGCAGTAGTTGCGCGCCTGCCCGATCACCACGGCCTGCGAGGTGTACGGGCACACCGCCTTGAACATGCCCTCGATGTGCGACGGCGCGACGTACTTGCCGCCGGACGTCTTGACCAGGTCCTTCTTCCGGTCGGTGATGCGCAGGTAGCCGTCGGCGTCGAGCGTGCCGATGTCACCGGTGCGGAAGAAGCCGTCCTCGGTGAACGCGGCGGCGGTCTCCTCGGGCAGGTTGTGGTAGCCGCGCATGACCGGCCTGCCGCGCAGCAGGACCTCGCCGTCGGTGTCGATCCGGCACTCCAGGTCGCCCATGGCCCGGCCCACGCTGCCGATCTTCAGCCCGTCGGGCGGGTTCACGAACGCGCCCGCGCTGGTCTCGGTCAGGCCGTAGCCCTCGGAGATGGGCAGGTTGGCGGCGGCGAAGAAGGTGGCGATCTCCTTGCTCAGCGGCGCCGCGCCGGAGACCAGCACCCGCATCCGGCCGCCGAGCCGGGCCTGGAGTTTGCTGAACACGAGCTTCTCGGCCAGCGTGTACTTCATTCGCAGCCCGGCCGGGACCGGCTTGCCGGCCTGCTCCAGCGCCACCTTCTCCTTGCCGACCCCGACGCCCCAGGCGAAGATCTTGGCCTTGGCGCCGCCAGCGCCCTGCGCGGTGGTGACCGCCTTGTTGTAGACCTTCTCGAAGACCCGGGGCGCGCCGCACATGAGCGTCGGCTGCACCACGCCGAGCAGGTCGACGAGCTTGTCCACCCGGCCGTCGACGTACGTGGGCAGGCCGACGTGGGTGGCGCCGCAGAGCAGCGTCTTGCCGAACGAGTGCGACAGCGGCAGCCACAGGTATTGCAGGTCGTCGACGCGCAGCAGGCCCAGCTCGGCCTGCGCCACGCCCTCCCAGCACCAGCCGCCGTGCAGCAGCTCCACGCCCTTCGGGCGGCCGGTGGTGCCCGAGGTGTAGATCAGCGTGGCCAGGTGGTCCGGGCCGATGCCGGCGACGAGCATGTCGATCAGGTCCGGCTCGGCGCTCAGCGCGGCGGCGCCGCGCTCCTCCAGCTCGGCCAGGGTGAGCTGCGGGACGGCCGCCGCCGGGTCGGGCGTGCCGTCGAAGAGCACCACGTGGGTCAGCGCGGGCAGGGCCGCCCCGGCGATCTTCGCCGCCTGGGCCTGGTTCTCCGCGAACAGCACCTTCGAGCCGGAGTCGGCGATGATGTAGACCGCGTCCTCGGGCTCGGTGGTGGGGTAGACGGTGGTGGTGGCACCACCGGCGCACATGATGCCGAAGTCGGCGAGCACCCAGTCCAGGCGCGTGTTGGCCAGGATCGCGACCGGGTCCTCCAGGCCGACACCGAGCCCGTGCAACCCGGCGGCGATCGCCTTGGCGCGCTGCCCGACCTGCTCCCACGTCAGCCAGACCGGGCCCGAGTCGTCGGGGGCGGGGTGGGCGAAGGCGTGCCGGTCGGGGGAGTCCGCCACACGCTTGAGGAACATGTCCGGTACGGAACGGTACGGTACATCGAGAGCCATCGCTGTAGCCGCCTTCAGGGGTGGAGGGACGTGACGGGGGTCACGCCGGTCTGCGGTTACCGAAGGGTATTGCGTGCACCCGGCCAGCGGCTAGCCCCGATCGGCCGAGTCGTCGGCGGTCCCGCCTGCTGGAACCGGTCAGGTGTACCGGCTGGCCGCGCGGGACCAGTCGTAGGTGGCCCGGATCCAGTCCCGGCGGGTGTCCAGGAACGCCCGCATCCCCTCGTCGGCCACGGCGCTCAGCGCCGCGTCCCGCTCCGCGTACGTGGCGAGGGCCGTGTTGAACCGGTCCGCCGCCGCGTACAGCGCCGCCGACTCGTCCTGCCCGGTCTCGCCCGCGATCGTGGTGACCAGGTTGTGCGCCTCCGGGGTGGCGCCCCGCTCCTTGCCGTAGGAGAACAGGTCGTTGCACCAGCAGACCAGATCGGTGGCGAGGGCGTCCAGCGCGGTGAGCGCCGGCGCGACCCGCTGGTCGGCGCGGGGCGCGGACGGGCGGGCCAGGTCGGTCACCGTGAAACTGGGGCGTACCCCGCCGGTGTGGCGGCGCATCTGCGTGTACTCGGCCACCCCCGGCACCCGCCGGCGCTCCCGGTTGGCGGCCTCCCAGAGCAGCGCCAGCAGGTACTCCCGCAACTGGCTGACCAGGCGTAGCAGGTGGGCCGGCCGGCCCCGGTCGCGGACCCGTCGGCACAGGTCGTGCAGCGCCAGGGCGATCGGCCCGCCGTCGGCCGGTGCGGGCGCCTCCGGGTCGCCGTGCCGGTCGAGCGCCGCCAGCAGGGCGGCCAGCGTGGGCGCCAGCAGCGTGGGCGTCGCGCCGAGCCCGTCGTCGTCGCAGGCGTCGTCCACCACGAACAGCCAGTTGATCAGGTCGGTGAGCAGCCGTAGTCCGGACGGCGACGCCTCGGGGCAGGCGCGGGCGGCCAACTCCGCGGCGTGCGCCCCGGCCAGCCGCCGGCGCCCCGCCTGGTCCTCCACCAGGCCGAGGTCGCGTACCCAGGCCGCGCTCTCCGCGGCCACCTGGTCGACGGCGGGGTGACGCCGGGAGGGAAAGGGCGGCTCGTGCAGTGCCGAGAGGGCGAAGTCGCGCATCGTCGTCCCCTGTCCGCCGCCCGCGGGGTCGGGCCGGTGCGCAGGAGCGTACGGGAGAACGTGACGGTCATCGAAGTCCGGGTGTCCACTCTCCACTGTCGGTCAGCAATGGGATGCACACCCTCGGTCACAGGCCCAGTTCGGCGGTACGCAGACGCTCGGCGCGGTCGGCCGGACCGTCCACCTGGACCCGGGCCACCCGCTGCCGTCCGGTGAGGAACAGGACGAGCTCGCCCGGCGCGCCCACCGTCCGCAGCCGTTCGCCGCCACCGCCGGCCCGTAGCTCGCCGTAGCCCGGCGCCTGCACCAGCACCTCGGCCGGGAACCGCCGCAGCGCCATCCGGGCCAGCAGGGCGACCCGCTTCCACAGCACCGCCTGCTGCCCGGCCGGCAGGTCGCGCGGATGCCAGCCCGGACGGGCGCGCCGCACGTCCTCGTGGTGGATGAAGAACTCCATCCCGTTCGCCAGCTCGTCGGTGAGCGGGTTGCTCACCGGGCTCCACACCGGGGGGCGGCGTACCCGGGCGATCAGGTCGGCGTACGGCCCGGCGGCGATCCGCCGGCGCACCGACTCGCCGTAGCCGCGCAGCGGCGGCAGCAGGATCCCGCCCGCCGCGTCCGGCCGGCGCTCCCGCACCAGCAGGTGCGCCGCCAGGTCACGAGTGGTCCACCCCTCGTTCACAGTGGGTGCGTCCGGTCCCACTTCCAGCATCAGGTCGGCGAGCGCCTCGCGCTCCGCTCGGGCGTACCGCGGCATGGCCCGATCGTAGGCCGGTCCCGGCCGATCGGCGCGCCACGCCCGGCAGGACCACGACGCCGGACCGCCTCCGGTCGCCGTCGGCCCGGCTTCGGCGGGAACGTGACGGCGGACATATCCCGGCCGGGTCGGCGGGACGGGCGGCGAGCGGTAAGGATGGGGGAGAAAACTGCGGCTTACGGCGGGGGAGAGCGTGGCGAGCGGGACAAGTCGGGACGTGCTCGGCAGAGGGCTACGGGTGCTCGGCCGGGCCATCCGGGAACAGCCACGGATCTTCACGGTCGCGGTCAGCGGCAGCGTGCTGTTCGGCCTCCTGGTGATCGCCAGCGCGTACGTGGTCGGCGGGGTGGTCGGCGACGTCGTCGTGCCGGCCGTGGAGCGCGGCGAGGTGGCCGGCGGGGCGCTGGCGCTCGCCGCGACGGCGCTGTTCGGCATCAGCGTGCTGCGTGTCGTCGGCATCTTCGGCCGCCGGCTCGGCGCCGGCTACATGCAGTACCGGCTCCAGGCCGCCTACCGCCGCCGGGTCACCCGCCGCTACCTGGATCTGCCGCTGGCCTGGCACCACCGCAACTCCACCGGCACGCTGCTGTCGAACGCCAACTCCGACGTGGAGGCGGCCTGGTACCCGATCGCGCCGCTGCCGTTCGCGGTCGGCACGCTGGTGATGCTCGTCGGCGCGGTGGCCTCACTGTTCTTCACCGACTGGGCGCTGGCCCTGGTCGGCCTCGCCGTGTTCCCGGCGCTGTTCGCGCTCAACGTGGTCTACTCCCGCCGGATGGCGCCCAGGCAGGCCCGGGCGCAGCGGCTGCGGGCCGAGGTCAGCGGCATCGCGCACGAGAGCTTCGACGGCGCGCTCGTGGTCAAGACGATGGGCCGCGAGGCCCAGGAGACGGCCCGCTTCGCCTCCCGCGCCGGTGAGCTGCGCGACGCGCTGATCTCGGTCGGCCGGCTGCGCGGCGTGTTCGACCCGATGCTGGAGACGCTGCCCAGCCTCGGCACGCTCGCCGTGCTGGTGGTCGGCGCGCTGCGGCTGCGGCAGGGCGCGATCACCGTGACCGAGCTGGTCAGCGTCGCGTTCCTGTTCACCGTGCTGGCCTTCCCGGTACGCGCCATCGGCTGGGTGCTGGCCGAGCTGCCGCGCAGCGTCGCCGGGTGGGACCGGGTCCGCCGGGTGCTCGACGCGACCGGCGAGATGCCGTACGGCACGACGACGCTCGACCCGGCCACCCGCGTGCCGGCCACGCTCGCCTTCGACGACGTGCACTTCGCGTACGAGCCGGCCGAGGCGCACCTGCCCGGCGCGCAGGTGCTCGGCGAGGTGACGTTCACAGTCCCGGCCGGGAAGACGGTCGCCCTGGTCGGCCCCACCGGCGCGGGCAAGTCGACGATCGCGTCGCTCGCAGTGCGCCTGGTGGACCCGGGCGCCGGCCGGATCACGCTGGACGGCGTGGACGTGCGGGAACTGACCGCCGCCTCGCTCGCCGGCACGGTGGCGCTCGTGGCGCAGGTGCCGTTCGTCTTCGACGACACGGTCCGGGCCAACATCGCGCTCGACCGCGCCGGCATCGGCGACGACGAGGTGTGGGCGGCGCTGCGGCTGGCCGAGGCGGACGGCTTCGTGGCCGCGCTGCCGGACGGGCTGGACACCATGGTCGGCGAGCGGGGCACGTCGCTGTCCGGCGGGCAGCGCCAGCGGCTGACGCTGGCCCGGGCGCTCGCCGGGCGACCCCGGCTGCTGGTGCTCGACGACGCCACGAGCGCCGTCGACCCGCGGGTCGAGGCGGCCATCCTGGCCGGGCTGCGCGCGCCCGCCGACGGCGGCGCCCCGGCGTCGATCCTGGTGGTGGCGTACCGCCGGGCCACCATCGCGCTCGCCGACGAGGTGATCTACGTGGAGCAGGGCCGGGTGGTCGCCCGCGGCACCCACACCGAGCTGCTGGCCACCGTGCCCGGCTACGCCGACCTGGTCACCGCGTACGAGCAGGCCGAGCAGGAACGCGAGCAGAATCGGACGTACGACGAGGTCACGCCGTTGACCTCGGGCCTGGAGGTGGACCGGTGAGCGCGAGGAGTACAGCGGAGCGGAGCCCCGCAGTCGCGAACGAACGGCGGGCTCGGTGAGCGCGAGGAGTGCAGCGGAGCGGAGCCCCGCAGTCGCGAACGAACGGCGGGCTCGGTGAGCGCGACCACGGGCGAGACCACCGAGGCCACCGAGTCGACCTGGCGGACGCTGCGGCGCGGGCTGGCGCTCTCCCCGGAGCTGCGCACCGGCCTCGCCGGCACGCTGGCACTGGCGCTGGTCTACATGGTCGGCCGGGTGGCCGTGCCGGTGGCGGTGCAGCGCGGCATCGACCACGGCATCGTCGGCGGCCTCGACCTGAACGTCATCTCGCTGACCGTGGCGATCACCGCCGGCGTGCTGGTGGTCACCACCGCCTGCGGGTACCTGATGATGCGCCGGCTGTTCACGGTGAGCGAGACGGCGCTGGCCGGGGTGCGCACCCGGGCGTTCCGGCACGTGCACGACCTGTCCATGCTGCACCAGCAGTCCGAGCGGCGCGGGTCGCTCGTCTCCCGGGTCACCAGCGACGTCGACCAGATCACCCAGTTCCTCCAGTGGGGCGGCGTGATCCTGATCGTCAACCTGGGCCAGTTGCTGGTGACCACCGCCGTGATGCTCGCGTACTCCTGGCAGCTGACGCTCGTGGTGCTCGTCGCGTTCGCGCCCGCGGTGCTGGTGATCCGGCAGTTGCAGCGCCGCCTCGCCGGTGCGTACGGGCTGGTGCGGCAGCGCACCGGCACACTGCTCGGCGCGATCGGCGAGAGCGTGGTGGGCGCGCCGGTGATCCGGGCGTACGGCATCGCCGGGCGCACCGCGCGGCGGCTGGACACGGCCATCGACGGGCAGCGGGTGGCCCAGCAGCGGGCGATCCGGATCAGCATCATGGGCAGCTCGGTGGGGGAGCTGGCCGCCGGCCTGGCGCTGGCCGGCGTGGTGGTGGTCGGGGTCAGCCTGGGCGCCGGCCGCACGTTGACGGTCGGCCAGCTCACCGCGTTCCTGTTCCTGGTCACGCTGTTCATCCAGCCGGTGCAGATCGCCACCGAGGTGCTCAACGAGGCGCAGAACGCGATCGCCGGCTGGCGCCGGGTGCTGGACGTGCTGGACGTCTCCCCGGACGTCGCCGACCCGGGCGAGCAGGGGCGGGAGCTGCCACCCGGGCCGCTGGACGCCCGGTTCGCCGGTGTGACGTTCGCCTATCCGGGCGGGCCGCCGGTGCTGCACGACGTGACGCTGGACATCCCGGCCAAGAGCCGGGTGGCGGTGGTGGGCGAGACCGGAAGCGGCAAGACCACTTTCGCCAAGCTGCTCACCCGGCTGATGGACCCCACCGAGGGGCAGGTCCTGCTCTCCGGGGTCGACCTGGGGCAGGTGCGTTTCGACTCGCTGCGCTCCCGGGTGGTGATGGTGCCGCAGGACGGCTTCCTGTTCGACGCCACGGTCGGGGAGAACGTCCGCTTCGCCCGCCCCGACCTGACCGACGAGCGACTCACCGCCGCCTTCGCCGAGCTGGGCCTCTCCGACTGGCTGGACGGCCTGCCGTCCGGGCTGGACACACCGGTCGGTGAGCGCGGGGAGGCGCTGAGCGTCGGTGAGCGGCAGCTCGTGGCGCTGGCCCGGGCGTACGTCGCGGACCCGGACCTGCTGGTGCTGGACGAGGCGACGAGCGCTGTCGACCCGGCCACCGAGGTCCGCCTGCAACGGACGCTCGACGCGGTGACCCGGGGCCGGACCACGCTCGCCATCGCGCACCGGCTGTCCACCGCGCAGGCGGCGGACGAGGTGATCGTGGTGGACCGGGGCCGGATCGTGCAGCGCGGCCCGCACGAGGAACTGGTCCGCGACGCCGACTCGGTGTACGCCCTGCTGTACGCGTCCTGGCTCGAACAGACCCGCTGATCCTCGCGGGTCTGTTCGGGAGCGGCGGTCAGCGGGAGTAGAACTCCACCACCAGTTGCTCGTCGCAGACCACCGGCACCTCGTGCCGGGCCGGTTCGCGCACCAGCGTGGCGCGCAGCTCGGCCGGCTGCGCCGACAGGTACGGCCGGGGCTGCGCGTCGGCGTGCGCCCCGGCGGCGGCGAGCTGGAACGGCGGCAGCGTGCGGCTGCGCTCGCGTACGCCGACCACCTGGCCGGGACGCAGCCGGTACGACGGCCGGTCGACCTTGCGCCCGTCCACGGTGATGTGGCCGTGTGCGACGAGCTGGCGGGCCTGGTAGATGCTGCGCGCCAGCCCGGCCCGCAGCACCACCGCGTCGAGACGCCGCTCCAGCAGCGCGACGAGTGTCTCGCCGGTCTTGCCGGCGCCCCGGGCGGCCTCGTCGAACAGACGGCGCAGCTGGGCCTCGCTGACGTTGTACTGGTGACGCAGCCGCTGCTTCTCCAGCAGCCGCACCTGGTAGTTGGAGGTGGTGCGGCGGGACCGGCCGTGCACGCCCGGGGGGTAGGGGCGCCGCTCGAAGTAACGCACGCACTTGCGGGTCAGCGGGATACCGAGGGCGCGGGAGAGCCGTGCCTTGGGCCGGGGGTGGTTCACGTCGACGTCTCCGATCGTCTAGCCTGCTGATTAGGTAAGCCTAACCTATACTGAGGAGGTCGGGATCATGCGGCCCAGCCCGGCGGAGATCGTGCGAACCCTTGTCGCGGGCCGGTTGCCCGCCCTCGTCCACCTGGCCCGGCACCCCGGCCCGCACCAGGTCCGGCACGCCGTCGACCCCGACGGGCGGGTGCTGCTGCTCGTACCCGTCGTCAGTGACCTCGCCGCGGTGCTCGTGCCGCCGGCGGGCGACACCGACGTGGCCACCGTGCTCGACGTGCTCGACCTGCCGCCGGCGGCCGGGGCGCCCTCGCTCGGCCGGGCCTGGGTGTCCGGCTGGGCCGAGCGACTGGACGGTGACGAGGCGCGCGACGCGGCAGTCGACTTCGCCGCCACCGACCCGGCCGGCGACCTGCTCGACGTGGGCAGCCGGTTCCACCTGCACCGCTTCGAGGTGGCCGAGGCCCGCTGGGAACGCGCCGGGCGCGTGCGCCGGGTCGACCCCGAGGCGTACGCGGAGGCCGAGCCGGACCCGCTGCACCCGGTCGAGGCCGACCTCCTCGCGGACCTGGCCGACCACCACACCGAGCAGGTCGGCGACTACCTGCGGCGGCGGCTGGACCTGCCCGGCGACCAGACCCCGCGGGTGGTGCGGATCGACAGGTACGGCCTGCTGGTCGCGCACGGACGGCCCGGCGCGACCCGGCGGGCCCGGCTCTCCTTCCCCCGGCCGGTCGCCGACGTGGCGGAGCTGTCTCGCCTGCTGCACCCGATGCTCTGCCCCCGGGCGGCGGCCTGAGCAGCGCCGGCCCGGCTGCCCGAGCAGCGCCGGCCCCGGCCGTCGGAGCCGCCGGCCGGGCCGGCTCAGGCGATGTCGCCGGTGAGGTAACGCTGGACCGTCGGGCCGATGGCTGCCACCAGCGTCGCCGGTTCGGCGGTGGCGACCGCGTCGAGGCGCAGCACGTACCGCATCATGGCCAGCCCGGCGAGCTGGGTGGCGACCAGCCCGCCGCGCAGCGCGCGCTGCCCCGGGTCGACGTCGAGCTGGTCGAGCACCCGGCGCAGCACCTGCGTGACCAGGAACTCGCGCAGCAGGCGCGCGGTCCAGTCGTTGCTCACCGCCGACCGCAGCAGCGCCACCGCCGCCGTGCCGGTGGGGGAGTCCCAGACCTCCAGGAACACCCGGACCATCCGCTCGCCGAGCGCGTCCGGGCCGCCGGCGAGCACCGCCGGCAGCAGCCGCCCCGGGTCGGCCGGGAACGCCGTCGCGGCCCGGAACAGCTCCTCCTTGCCGCCGAAGTAGTGGTGCACGAGCGCCGGGTCCACGCCGGCCACGGCGGCGATGGCCCGGATCGACGCGGCGTCGAAGCCGCGTTCGGCGAACGCCTCCCGTGCCGCGGCGAGGATGGCCTCGCGGGTGTCCGGGCTGCCGGGCCGCCGCCCGGAGCGCCGCGCGTTCACCCGCTGCGCCGGCGCAGCGTCGCGGCGGCCAGCACCAGCGCCGCCACCGCCGCCCCGGCCACGATCGCGACGTCCCGCCACATCGTCCCGGTCGGTTCGGCGTGCGCGCCGACCTCCTGCAACGCCTCGACCGCGTACGACAGCGGCAGCGCGTCGCTGACCGCCTGGAGCCAGCCGGCCATCTGGCCGCGCGGCACGAACAGGCCACACAGCAGCAGTTGCGGCGCCACCACCACCGGCATGAACTGGACCGCCTGGAACTCGGTGCGGGCGAACGCCGAGCAGAACAGCCCGAGCGCCACCGCGAGCACCGCGTTCACCCCGGCGATCAGCACGACCAGCCACGCGCTGCCCGCGGTCTCCAGCCCGAACACCCGGTACGCGACGACCGAGGCCACTGTGGACTGGAGCACCCCGGCCAGGCCGAACGCGATGCCGTAGCCGAACAGCAGGTCGAGCTTGCCCAGCGGCGTGGTGAGCAGGCGCTCCAGCGTGCCCGTGGTGCGCTCGCGGAGCATGGCGATGCTGGTCACCAGGAACATGATGATGAACGGGAAGAAGCCCAGCATGATCAGGGCCACCCGGTCGAACGTGCTCGGCCCGCCGGGCGGGGCGGGCTGGTCGGCGTACATGTAGTACACGAGCGTGAGCAGCACCGACGGCACCACCACGAGCAGCGCCACGGTCCGCCGGTCGTGCCGGAGCTGGCGCAGGATGCGCCCGGTGGTGGCGGCCAGGATCCGTCCGTTCATCGCGCCTCTCCCTCGGCGTCGCGGATCAGGCGCAGGAACGCCTCCTCCAGGTCGTCGGTCCCGGTGGCGGCGCGGACCGCGGCCGGGGTGTCGTCGGCGACCAGCCGTCCCTCGCGGATCAGCAGCAGCCGGTCGCAGCGGGCGGCCTCGTCCATCACGTGGCTGGAGACCAGCAGCGTGGTGCCGTTCGCGGCCATGGCGTGGAACCGCGCCCACAGGTCGGCCCGCAGCACCGGGTCCTGGCCGACCGTGGGTTCGTCGAGGATCACCAGCTCGGGTTCGCCGACGAGCGCGCAGGCGAGCGAGGCGCGGCTGCGCTGGCCGCCGGAGAGCGTGCCGACGAGCTGGTCGGCTGCGGTCGCCAGGCCGACGTCGGCCACCGCGCGGTCGGCCTCGGCGCGGCCCCGGCCCTGGAGCACCGCGAAGTAGCGGGCGTTCTCCCGCACCGTCAGGTCGGCGTAGACGCTCGGGGCCTGGGTCAGGTAGCCCACCCGGCGGCGCAGGTCGGCCGAGCCGGCCGGGCGGCCGAGCACGTCGACGGTGCCGGAGCCGACCGTCTGCACGCCGACCACCGCGCGCATCAGCGTGGTCTTGCCGCTGCCGCTGGGCCCGAGCAGCCCGGTCACCGTGCCCCGGGGCACCTCGCAGCTGATGCCGTGCAGCACCCGCCGCCCGCCCCGGTCGACCACCAGCTCGCGGACCGACACCGCATCGTCCATGCTCGCCTCCATCAATTCATCACCCGTTGAACTCAACGGTAGGTGAATTTCGCCCGCCTGGCAACGAGGGGACTTGACTTCGAGTGCGCTCGAACTGGAAGCCTGGAGGGCGTGGACATCAGCACGCGGGAGATGAGCCTCACCGTGGGTGAGGCGGCGGAACGGGTCGGCCTGACCACCTACACGCTGCGCTGGTACGAGCAGGAGGGCCTGGTGGCCCGGGTCGGGCGGGACTCGTCGGGCCGCCGGCGCTACACCGAGTCCGACGTCAACTGGCTGTTCCTGCTCACCCGGTTGCGCCGTACCGGGATGCCGGTGCGCGACATGCGCCGCTACGCCGAACTGGCCCGGCACGGGGACGGCACGCTCGGCGCGCGGCGGGCGCTGTTCGAGGCGCACCGGGCCCGGGTGCTGGCCCGGATGGCCGAGCTGGAGGAGGACCTGAAGGTCCTCGAACACAAGATCGACGCGTACCGCCGGGCCGAGGAGGAATCAGGCTGAACGCCCCAGCGGCGGACAGCGGGTCCGGCAACGGTCATTGCGGTGAAGATCGGATTTCGGCACCATGGCGCCGTGGGTCCAGCGCAGTTGCCCGACACCGCGTTCCTCGACGACTGGGCCGCCCGCCTGCGGCAGGCCGCCGACCGGCCGGTCGTCGGGATCATGCTGCGCGGCAGCCATGCCCGGCGGGCCGCCACCGAGCACAGCGACGTGGACGTGGACGTGCTCGTGGTCGCCGACGACGGACGGCCCGCCGGCACGGGCGCCCGGCAGGCCGCGTCCCGCGGCGGCACGCCGTACGCGGCCCGGCGGGCCTACCTGACCGAGTTCGCCGGTCGCCTCGTGCACGTGTCGGTGGCCGCCCGCGACGTCCGCTCCTGGGTGCGCCGGCTGGGCCAGCCCGCCGACTGGGCGTTCGGCCTCCCGGTCACCGCGCCCGCCCGGCTGCTGTGGGCGGTACCGGAATGGCGCCGCCGGATCGACCTGCCGGTGCTCTGCCAGCCCGCCGACGAGCCGCGCCTGGAGGAACTGATCGCGACGCTGGGCAAGGTCGCCGCGGCCCGGGTGGCCGACGATCCGGTCGGGGTCCGGCTCGCCGCGGCCGACCTGGCCCGGCTCTGCCCCTCGGTGCTGCGGCCGGCCAACCCGAGCGTGCGCGTGGTGTCCCGCCGGGCCGCCCTGACCGCCGCGCTGGACCTGCCGGTCGCCCCGCCCGGCTACCGCCACGACATGCTGCTCTGCCTCGGGCTGCGCGCAGGTGACCCGGCCGAGGTCGGCGCCGCCGCCGGACGGCTGGTCACCGGCATCCTCCCGCTGATCCGCCCGTACGCGGACGAGATCGCCGCCACCCACGGGTCGGACCTGGCCGAGGCGCTGGTCGACGGCCGGGTGGACCGCTACCTCGGCCGGTTGGGCCGGGCGCTGGGGACGGTGACGCCCGCCTCCCGGGACACGTCGGCGGTCCCCGGGCCGCGTGCGGGAGAATGGTCAACCGTGCCCGCCCCTGACGCGCCGCTGACCGGCGCCCCCGCTCCCGGACCGGCCCGTCCGTCCCGGCTCGACCCGGCCGTCGCGGCCAAGCTCCGCCGCACCCCGGACGGCCTGGTCGCCGCCGTGGTCCGCGCCCACGACTCGGGCGAGGTGCTGATGGTCGCCTGGATGGACGACGAGGCGCTGCACCGCACGCTCACCACCGGCCGGGCCACCTACTGGTCGCGCAGCCGCGGCGAGTACTGGGTCAAGGGCGCCACCTCGGGCAACCACCAGTACGTTCGCTCGGTGGCGCTCGACTGTGACGGCGACGCGCTGCTGGTCAGCGTTGAGCAGGTCGGAGCGGCCTGCCACACCGGGCAGCGCACCTGCTTCTTCACCGAACTGCCGGTCAGCTCCCCGGAGGTGACCCCGTGACCGACGGCACGGTCAGCCCGGACCGGTCCACCTTCGCCGACCTGGCCGCGCGCTGGCGTGTGGTGCCGGTGACCCGGCGGCTGCTCGCCGACGCGGAGACGCCGGTCGGGGTCTACCGCAAGCTGGCCGGCGGTCCCGGCACGTTCCTGCTGGAGTCCGCCGAGCAGGGTGTCGGCTCGGCCGGTACGGCCTGGTCGCGCTACTCGTTCATCGGCGTCCGCAGCAGCGCCACCCTCACCGAGCGCGACGGCGCGGCGAGCTGGACCGGCACGCCACCGGCGGGCGTGGCCACCGGCGGCGACCCGGTCACCGTGCTGCGGGAGACCGTCGCCGCGCTCGCCGGGCCGGGCTGGGATCCGGCCGGTGACATGCCGCCGCTGACCGGCGGCCTGGTCGGCTACCTCGCCTACGACCTGGTCCGCCGCTTCGAGCGCCTGCCCGAGCTGACCGAGGACGAGCTGGACGTGCCCGAGCTGGGCATGATGCTCGCGACCGACCTGGTGGTCCTCGACCACTACGAGGGCTCCGCGATCCTGGTCGCCAACGCGGTGCTGCCGCCGATGGACGACCCCGGCCGGGCGGAGCGGGTCGAGGCCGCGTACCACCACGCCGTCGGCCGGCTCGACGCGATGACCAGCGCGTTGTCCCGACCGATTCCGCCCATGGTCTCGACTGTGGACCGGCCCGGCGTCGGTGAGGTGGTCAGCCGCACCCCCGAGGGCGGCTACCCGAAGGCGGTGGAGACGGCCAAGGAGGCGATCCGGGCCGGCGAGTGCTTCCAGATCGTGCTCAGCCAGCGCTTCGAGCGCCCCACCGACGCCGACCCGCTCGACGTCTACCGGGTGCTGCGCACCACGAACCCCAGCCCGTACATGTACCTGCTGCGCTTCGACGGCTTCGACATCGTCGGCTCGTCGCCGGAGGCGCACCTCAAGGTCAGCGCCGGGCCGGACGGGCGGCGGCGGGCGCTGCTGCACCCCATCGCCGGCACCCGGCCGCGCGGCGGATCCCCGGACGGCGACGCGAAGCTCGCCGCCGAGCTGCTCGCCGACCCCAAGGAACGCGCCGAGCACGTGATGCTCGTCGACCTCGGCCGCAACGACCTGGGCCGGGTGTGCCGGCCGGGCACCGTCGAGGTGCCCGAGTTCGCCACCATCGAGCGCTACAGCCACGTCATGCACATCGTCTCCACCGTCGTCGGCGAGCTGCGCGACGACCGCACCGCGTTCGACGCGCTGGCCGCGACGTTCCCGGCCGGGACGCTCAGCGGCGCGCCCAAGGTGCGCGCCATGGAGATCATCGAGGAGCTGGAGCCGGTGCGGCGCGGCGTCTACGGCGGCACCGTCGGCTACTTCGCCTTCGGCGGCGACCTGGACATGGCCATCGCGATCCGGACCGCGCTGATCCGCGACGGCCGCGCCTACGTGCAGGCCGGCGCCGGGATCGTGGCCGATTCCGACCCTGCCGCCGAGGACCGGGAGACGCGGAGCAAGGCCGCCGCCGTGCTCGCCGCCATCGCGGCCGCCGAGACGCTGCGGGCGGCCCGGTGAGCGCGCCGGGCACCACCGCGCCGGCGGCCCGCGGCCGGCGCGAACTCGCGTACGCGGTGCTGCTCTGCCTGGCCGGCGCGGGCCTGGCCTGCTGGGCGGTGACCCGGACCTGGGCGGTGGAGGTGACCGCCCGGGGGTTGCTGCCGTCCGGGCGGGCCGAGCGCACCGGCACGGACCTGCTGCCCTGGGTGCTGGCGCTGACCTACGTGGGACTCGCCGGCGGTGGCGCGGTGCTCGCCACCCGGGGCCGGCTGCGCCGGCTGCTGGGTGTGCTGCTGGCCGGTGCCGGCGTGGCCGTGACGGTCGGCGGCGGGATCGGCCTGACCGGGGCCGGGGTGAGCCGGCAGTGGCCGGCGCTGGTGCTGGCCGGCGGCCTGGCCCTGGCGGCCGGTGGCGCGTTCACCGCGCTGCGCGGCGACGGCTGGCCGGCGATGGGCGCCCGGTACGAGCGGCGGTCCGCCCCGGCGGACGAGCCCGGCCGGCCGGCGGTCGAGCGTGGCACCCGGGACGCGTGGGACGCGCTGGACCGGGGCGAGGACCCGACCGTCAGCTGACCGGCTGCGCCTCGCGGGCGTCGCGCCGCTGCCGGGCCGCGGCCCGCGCGGCGGCCAGCTCGGCCACCAGCCGCTCCAGCTCGCGGCGCTGGGCGGCGCGGGCCCGGTCGGCGCAGACCGCCTCCCAGGCGTTGCCGCGGGCGGTGCGCGTCCGGCCGTCGCCGGCCACCGCGCGTTCGAGCGTGTCCACCACGCCGACGGCGAGGGAGGCGACGGTACGGGAGATGGTGGTCAAGCCGATGGTCTGGGTCGGCCCGTTGGCGCTCATGGTCACCCCACACGAGATCGTTGGCGACGGTCGGCAGCCGCCGGCGTCGAGTGTGCCCGACGACGATGCTTCCGGGCGGACGTTTCGCCGCCGTGAAGCACAGGTCAACGCTGTCGTACCGGGAACGACCTGGGCAGGGCCGGAGGTCCTTGAGCTTGGTCACAGCGCTCGCCGGCACCCGTCCTGCGGGCCCGGAACGATCGTGGTGAGATAGGGGATGGGTGACGGTCGATGCCAGCGGTGGCGCTGCGTGACATGGCGTTCACCGGAAGTCGGCCATCATGCCACAGCCCATGTCGTGAGGTGCGCCATACCCCCCGGCACTCGTCGCCAGGTGGCGCCCCCTAGCATCGGCCCATGACGCCCGGAGAGGGGAGTCCGTTGGTGACTGCTGAGCATGCGCACGCGGAGGGGGACGACGCCGGAGCGGCGGCGTCCGCAGGGGTGCTCGACGAGATCCTGGCCGGCGTGCGCGAGGACGTGGCCCGGCGCCAGGAGCAGGTTCCGCTGGAGCGGATCCGTGAGCTGGCCGCCGCCGCGCCGCCACCGCTCGACGCGTACGCGGCCCTGCGCCGCCCCGGCGTGGCCGTGATCGCCGAGGTGAAGCGCTCGTCGCCGTCCAAGGGGCGGCTGGCCGAGATCGCCGACCCGGCCGACCTGGCCGGTGACTACGCGGCCGGTGGCGCGCGGGCGATCAGCGTGCTGACCGAGGGCCGCTGGTTCGGCGGGTCGCTCGACGACCTGGCCGCGGTGCGGGCGGCGGTGAACGTGCCGGTGCTGCGCAAGGACTTCGTGGTCTCCAGCTACCAGGTGCACGAGGCCCGCGCGCACGGCGCCGACCTGGTGCTGCTGATCGTGGCCGCGCTGGAGCAGAACGCGCTGGTCGGGCTGCTGGAGCGGATCGAGTCGCTGGGCATGACCGCGCTGGTCGAGGTGCACACCGAGGAGGAGGCGGACCGCGCCCTGGAGGCCGGCGCGCAGGTGATCGGCGTGAACGCCCGCGACCTGCGTACCCTGGAGGTCGACCGCTCGGTGTTCGAGCGGATCGCGCCCGGCCTGCCGAGCAGCGTCGTCAAGATCGCCGAGTCCGGGGTGCGCGGTCCGCACGACCTGATCCGGTACGCCTCCGCCGGCGCCGACGCCGTGCTGGTGGGCGAGGGACTGGTCACCCAGAAGAGCCCGCGCGAAGCGGTGGCCGAGCTGGTCAACGCCGGTAACCACCCGGCCACGCCCCGCCCGGTGCGCTGAGCCGCCGGGCACCCGACCCGAGAGGACGCCCGCGATGAGCGCCGCACCCGCAACCGGCCAGGTCCCCGACTCCGCCGGTCACTTCGGCCGGTTCGGCGGCCGGTTCGTCCCCGAGGCGCTCGTCGCCGCGCTCGACGAGCTGGACGCGGCGTACCGGAAGGCGATGGGCGACGAGGACTTCCTCGCCGAGTTCGACGCGCTGCTGCGCGACTACGCCGGCACGCCCTCGCTGCTCTACGAGGCCCGGCGGTTCTCCGCGCAGATCGGCGCGCGGGTCCTGCTCAAGCGCGAGGACCTCAACCACACCGGCGCCCACAAGGTCCGCAACGTGCTGGGCCAGGCGCTGCTCACCAAGCGGATGGGCAAGCGGCGGGTCATCGCGGAGACCGGGGCCGGCCAGCACGGCGTCGCCACCGCCACCGCCGCCGCGCTGTTCGACCTGGAATGCGTCGTCTACATGGGCCAGGTGGACACCGAGCGGCAGGCGCTCAACGTGGCCCGGATGCGGATGCTCGGCGCCACGGTCGTCCCGGTGACCACCGGCTCGCGCACGCTCAAGGACGCGATGAACGAGGCGATGCGGGACTGGGTCGCCAACGTCGACAGCACCCACTACCTGATCGGCACCGCCGCCGGGCCGCACCCGTTCCCCGAGATGGTCCGCGACTTCGTGCGCGGCATCGGCGAGGAGGCCCGCCGGCAGTGCCTGGACCTGACCGGCGCGCTGCCGGACGCGGTCGCGGCCTGCGTCGGCGGTGGCTCCAACGCGCTGGGCATCTTCCACGCGTTCGTGCCCGACGCCGGCGTCCGGCTCTACGGCTTCGAGGCCGGCGGCGAGGGCGTCGACACCGGGCGGCACGCCGCCAGCATCACCGGCGGCTCGTCCGGCGTGCTGCACGGCACCCGCACGTACGTCCTCCAGGACGCCGACGGGCAGACCACCGAGTCGCACTCGATCTCGGCCGGCCTGGACTACCCGGGCGTCGGCCCGGAGCACGCCTGGCTGCACGACACCGGCCGGGCCACCTACCTGCCGGTCGACGACGCCGACGCGATGGCCGCGTTCGAGCTGCTCTGCCGCACCGAGGGCGTGATCCCGGCGATCGAGAGCGCGCACGCGCTCGCCGGTGCCCGCGCGATCGCCCCCCGGCTCGCCGAGGAACTGGGCCGGGAGCCGGTGATCGTGGTCAACCTGTCCGGGCGGGGCGACAAGGACGTGCACACCGCCGGCGCGTACTTCGGCATCCTCGACAAGGAGTGACAGCGTGAGCCGCATCGGGGTCGCCTTCGACAAGGCGCGGGCGGACGGGCGGGCGGTGCTGGTCGGCTGCATGCCGGCGGGTTTCCCGACCGTCGAGGGCAGCATCGCCGCCATGAAGGCCATGGTCGAGGCGGGCGTGGACGTCATCGAGGTGGAGATCCCGTACTCCGACCCGGTGATGGACGGCCCGGTCATCCAGAAGGCGAGCGACATCGCGCTCGCCGGCGGCGTCCGCGTCGCCGACGCGCTGCGCGTGGTCGAGGCGGTCGCGGCGACCGGGGCGAGCGTGGTCACCATGACCTACTGGAACCCGATCGAGCAGTACGGCGTGGACGCGTTCGCCCGCGACATGGCCGCCGCCGGCGGCACCGGCCTGATCACGCCGGACCTGATCCCCGACGAGGCCGCCGAGTGGCTGGCCGCCTCCGACGCGCACGGCCTGGACCGCACGTTCCTGGTCTCGCCGTCGTCGACCGACGCGCGGCTGCGGATGACTGTCGAGCACTGCCGCGGCTTCGTCTACGCCACCGCGATCATGGGCGTCACCGGCGCCCGCGCGCAGACCTCCGAGGCGGCACCGGTCCTGGTCTCCCGGCTGCGCGAGGTCACCGACATCCCGGTCGGCGTCGGGCTGGGCGTGGGCACCGGAGCGCAGGCCGCCACGGTCGCCGGGTACGCCGACGCGGTGATCGTGGGCAGCGCGCTGGTCCGCTGCGTGCTGGACGCCCCGGACCAGGCCGCCGGCCTGACCGCGCTGCGCAAGCTCAGCGCCGAGTTGGCCGACGGAGTCCGCAACCCCGCCCGCTGACGACCAGCTCGCCGAGGCTGCGCTGTCCAGCCCCGGCCGCACCGGCGCCACCTGCTTGATCGACTCCATCTCGCCGACCTGGCGCGGTCGAACACACCGGGACACCGCCACTTCGCCGAGCTGGTGCAGGCAGCCCGGGGTGCCGCACACACAGTCCGCACCGGTACCGTGTGCACCCGTGACCCTCGCCCCGATGACCCCACTGGCGGCCATGCCCAGCCCCAGCACCGCCGTCTGGCAGCTCGGTCCGGTTCCGATCCGGGCGTACGCGCTCTGCATCATCCTCGGCATCGTGGTGGCCTGCGTGGTCACCGAGTACCGGCTGCGCCGCCGCGGTGTGGCACCGGGCGCGGTGCTCGACATCGCCGTCTGGGCCGTGCCCGCGGGCATCATCGGCGCGCGGATCTACCACGTGATCACCTCGCCGGAGAAATACTTCGGCGCCGGCGGCGAGCCGATCAAGGCGCTCTACATCTGGGAGGGCGGCCTCGGCATCTGGGGCGCGGTGGCCGGCGGCGCGGTCGGCGCGTGGCTCGCGGCCCGGCAGCTCGGCATCCCGTTCACAGTCATCGCCGACGCGCTGGCGCCGGGGCTGCCCCTGGCGCAGGCCGTCGGCCGCCTGGGCAACTGGTTCAACAACGAGCTGTACGGCGGGCGGACCACGCTGCCGTGGGGCCTGGAAGTGCACGTGATGGACCCGGACAACCCGGGTCACGCGCTGCGCGACGACGCCGGCAACCCGGTGCTCCAGCCCGGGCTCTACCACCCGGCGTTCCTCTACGAGGCGCTCTGGAACGTCGGCGTCGCCGCGCTGGTCCTGTTCCTCGACCGCCGCCTGCGGCTCGGCCGCGGCCGGGCGTTCGCGCTCTACGTGATGGGCTACACGGCGGGCCGGTTCTGGATCGAGCTGATGCGCACCGACGAGGCGAACCTGATCCTCGGCGTACGCCTCAACGTCTGGACCGCCGCGCTGGTCTTCCTCGGCGCGCTCGCCTACTTCGTCCGGGTCCGCGGTCCCCGCGAATACCTGGTGCCGGTGGGCGAGCCGGCCCCCGCGACCGGCCCGGCCGGCGACGTGTCCCAGGTCGACCTGTCCGCCCGGGCGGCCGCCGAACGGCCGGCCGCGCCCGAGGGCTACCGGGTGGTGACCGAGGAACAGTTCGACGCGTACCGGAAGACCGGCGAGCTGCCCCCGGTCGACGACGAACGGCCGGAGGCCGCCACCGGGGCCGACGCCGCCACCGGCGACGCGGACGAGGCCGGACGCGCGAGCACCGGCTCCGCCGCCACCGAGGGTGCGGACGCCACCGGCCGCGCGGACGCGGACGGCGACGACACGGATCCGGAGCGGGCGGACGCGGAGCACACGAACGCCGGCCGGGCCGACAGCGGCGGGCGCCCGGCGGACCGGGACAGCTGAGCGGGGGAGTCATGCGCAGCGCGGTGGTGGTCGGTGCCGGCCTCGGCGGAATGGCGGCGGCCGGTGTCCTGGCCCGGTCGGGCTGGCAGGTCACGCTGCTGGAACGCGCCGACCGGGTCCGCCCGGAGGCGACCGCCGTGGTGCTCTGGCCCAACGGGGTACGCGCGTTGCGCGCCCTCGGGCTGGGCGACGGGCTGGACGCGATCGCCACCCCGCTGCCCGACGGCGGCGTGCGCCGCCCGGACGGGCACTGGCTGGTGCAGGCCCGGTCCACGCCGGCCGAGCGGATGCCGGTGGTGGTGCACCGGGAGGACCTGCACGACGCGCTGATCGCCGGCCTGGGTGACCGGGTCGAGCTGCGTACCGGCGTGACAGTGCGGACCGTACGCGCGGCGTCGGGCGCGCGTCCGGCGGTGGGCGACGGCCGGCACACCTACGAGGCGGACCTGGTGGTGGCCGCCGACGGCACGGACAGCGAGATCCGCCGGCACCTCGCCCCGGAGACCGCCGTGGTCAGCTCCGGGTGCGCGGCCTGGCGGGCGGTCATCCCCTGGTACCGGGCCCCGCAGTTGCCTGACGACCAGCCGGTGCACGGCGAGACGCTCGGCGCCGGATACCGCTTCCTGGCCGCCTCGCTCGGCGAGCGGGGCACCGCGGGCGCGTCCCGCCGGGGCGGCGTGTACTGGGTCGCGACCGCCGCGGGGGCGCCCCGCCCCGAGCCGCCGGAGATCCAGCTCGCGCTGCTGAAGCGCTGGTTCGCGGGCTGGCCCGCGCCGATCGGCACGCTGCTGGAGGCGACCGACCCGGAGGACGTCGTCCAGCAGGAGATCCGCGAGCTGCGCCCGCTGCCCAGGGCGTACGGCTTCCCGTCCGGTCCGGGCGGCGTGGTGCTGCTGGGCGACGCCGCGCACGCCATGCCGCCGCACCTCGGGCAGGGCGCCTGCCTGGCGTTCGAGGACGCCGCGACGCTGGCCGGGCTGCTGCGGGAGTCGCGGCTGCCTGATGCGGTCACCGCGTACGACAGGTTGCGCCGCCCCCGTGCGGCCACGATGGTCCGGCAGACCCGGCGGATGTCGGCGGTCCTGCAGGCCCGGGGCCGGCTGGCGCTGCGCGCCCGGGACGCGGCGCTGGGCACGATCAGCCCGCGCCTGCGCAACACCGCCGCCGCGGCGGCCGCCGCCTGGCAGCCGCCGTCCTGACCGTCCGCGTGCGGCCTGTCCGCGCGTGGCCGTCCCTCGGGCGGCACGGCTCCCGGGCGGCCCGGCCCGCAGCCGGCGCGGTCCCCGGGCGACCGGACCGGCCCGGCAGCCGGGTCGGTAGTCAGATGACGGCGGCGGGCTCGGCGATGCAGGCGGTGCCGATCCGGCGGAATCCGACCCGCAGGTAGACGCGGGCGATGTCCTCGCTGCCGGCGCTCAGGAAGATCAGGTCGGTGCCGGCGGCGCGCAGTTCCCGCGCGAGCGTGGCGGTCACCGCCGCGCCCAGCCCGCGCTGCCGTGCGGACGGCAGCGTGGCCACCCCGGCGATCTCCGCCACGTCGTCGACCCGCATCGCCATCCCGCTGGCGAGCGCGCCCTCCTCGGGCACCTCGGCGAGCACCGAGACGCGCCGTCCGTCGGCGACCCGGGTCGCCTCCTCCTCCAGCGCCGCCACGTCCAGTTGGGCGAGGGCGGCGTCCCGCTCGGCCGGTCCGGCGTCGCCGCGGGCGGTGCCGCCGTTGGCGAAGCCGACCGCCGCGACCGCCCGGCGCAGCGCGATGTCCGCCGCGAAGCCGGGGTCGCCGGGGTCCAGCACCCGCACCGGTACGTCGCTGAACGTCCCCGGACCGGGCAGCCGCTCCGGCTCCAGCAGCATCAGCGGCGCCTCCAGCACGCTGAGCCCGGCCGAGCGGGCCACCGCCAGCAGGTCGGGCTGGTGCTCGTGCACCCACTCGAACGCCTCGGGCAGGCCCAGTTCGCGCTGCCGGGCGCGGACCGCCGTCACGTCGGCGAGCGTGGGCGCCCCGGTGGCGTCGAGCCGGGGCCGGGCGTAGAACGGCCATCCGCCGCCGTCGCGGACGAACAGCACCAGGGCGCCGTGATCCTCGGTCCGGGCCCCGTCGCGGGGCACCGCGTCGTAGAACCGCTCCAACCGGTCGAGTACGTCAGCGCGTGCGAGATCCACCGCGCGAGACTACACGTCCCAGCATCTGGAAGTGTGATCAATCTGAACTGGCCTTGCGCCGGAAGCCCTAACGTAGACTCAATAAACCGCAGAGGGCCGACGTCGTCCCCATCATGATCCATCCTGAGTGACGACAGGAGGCCCGGTGGCCTTTCCGTACCCTCATAGCCCGCAGCCGGCCCCACCCACGACCGGGCTCTACGACCCCGCGTACGAGCACGACGCCTGCGGTGTGGCCTTCGTGGCCGACCTGCACGGGCGGCGCTCGCACCAGGTCGTCGCGAACGGCCTCGGGGCGCTGTGCCGGCTGGACCACCGGGGCGCTCGGGGCGCGGAGCACAACACCGGGGACGGCGCCGGCATCATGATCCAGGTGCCGGACGCGTTCCTGCGCGACACAGTCGACTTCCCGCTGCCCCCGGCCGGCCAGTACGCCACCGGCCTGGTGTTCCTGCCCGACGACGACGCGGCCGAGGCCCGCGCCCGCCAGGTGGTCGACAAGTACGCGCTGGTCGAGGGCGCCGACGTGCTCGGCTGGCGCGAGGTGCCGACCGACCCGTCCGGCCTGGGCGAGACCGCGCTCGCGGCGATGCCCCGGGTCCGGCAGCTGTTCGTGGCCGCGCACCGGCTGACCGGCTCGCCGGACGGCCCGGCCGGCTCCCCGCTGACCGGGCTCGACCTGGACCGGGTGGCGTTCTGCCTGCGCAAGCAGGTCGAGCGGGAGACCGCCGAGCGGGGCGTGCCGGCGTACTTCCCGTCGCTGTCCGGCCGCACCATGGTGTGGAAGGGCATGCTCACCCCGGACCAGCTCCCGGCCTTCTACCCGGAGCTGACCGACGAGCGGGTGGTCAGCGCCATCGCGCTGGTGCACTCGCGCTTCTCCACGAACACGTTCCCGTCCTGGCCGCTGGCGCACCCGTACCGGTTCATCGCGCACAACGGCGAGATCAACACGATCCGCGGCAACCGCAACTGGATGCAGGCCCGCGAGGCCCTGCTCCGGAGCCCGAGCATCCCGGGCAACATCCGCCGGGTCTTCCCGGTCTGCACCCCCGCCGCGTCCGACTCGGCCAACTTCGACGAGGTGCTCGAACTGCTGCACCTGGCCGGGCGGAGCCTGCCGCACGCGGTGCTCATGATGATCCCCGAGGCGTGGGAGAACGACCCGGACATGCGCGCCGACAAGCGCGCGTTCTACCGCTTCCACGCCAGCCTGATGGAGCCGTGGGACGGCCCGGCGTCGGTCGCGTTCACCGACGGCGAGATCGTCGGCGCGGTGCTGGACCGCAACGGCCTGCGGCCGGGCCGCTGGTGGCACACCGCCGACGGCCTGGTGGTGCTGGGTAGCGAGGCGGGCGTGCTCGACCTGGACCCGGCCACGGTGGTCGCCAAGGGCCGTCTCCAGCCGGGCAAGATGTTCCTGGTCGACACCGTCAACGGCCGGATCGTCTCCGACGACGAGATCAAGACCGAGCTGGCGGCCGAGCAGCCGTACGGGGAGTGGCTGCACGCCGGCCTGATCGAGCTGGACGACCTGCCGCCGCGCGAGCACACCGTCTACACCCACGACTCGGTACGCCGCCGTCAGCAGACGTTCGGCTACACCGAGGAGGAGCTGAAGATCCTGCTCGGCCCGATGGCCCGCAGCGGCGCGGAGCCGATCGGCTCGATGGGCACCGACACGCCGATCGCCCCGCTGTCCACCCGGCCGCGGCTGCTCTACGACTACTTCCACCAGCTCTTCGCGCAGGTCACCAACCCGCCGCTGGACGCCATCCGGGAGGAACTGGTGACCAGCCTGGCGTCCACCATCGGGCCGGAGGGCAACCTGCTCGACCCGGGTCCGGCGAGCTGCCGGCAGATCGTGCTGCCGTACCCGGTGATCGACAACGACGAGCTGGCCAAGATCCTGTCCATCGACGAGGACGGCGACCTGCCCGGCTTCAAGGCGGTCCGGGTCTCCGGCCTGTACCGGATCCGCGACGGCGGCGCCGGCATCAAGGCGCGGCTGACCGAGATCTGCCGGCACGTCTCCGAGGCGATCGAGGACGGCGTCCGCATCCTGGTGCTCTCCGACCGCGACTCCAACGCCGACCTGGCGCCGATCCCGTCACTGCTGCTCACCGCCGCGGTGCACCAGCACCTGGTCCGCGAGCAGACCCGCACCCAGGTGGCGCTGGTCGTCGAGTCCGGCGACTGCCGCGAGGTGCACCACGCGGCCGTGCTGATCGGGTACGGCGCGGCGGCCGTCAACCCGTACCTGGCCTTCGAGTCGGTCGAGGACATGATCTCCACCGGCGTGCTGGCCGGCGTGGACCGGGTCAAGGCGGTTCGCAACTACGTCAAGGCGCTCGGCAAGGGCGTCCTGAAGATCATGTCCAAGATGGGCATCTCGACCGTGTCGTCGTACTGCGGCGCGCAGGTATTCGAGGCGGTCGGCCTGGACACCCGACTGGTCGACAGGTATTTCCGGGGCACGCCGAGCACGATCGGCGGCATCGGGCTGGCCGAGATCCACGCCGAGGTGGCGGCCCGGCACGCGCGGGCCTGGCCCGCGCCGGGCGCGCAGGCCACCGACCGGCTGGAGGTCGGCGGCGAGTACCAGTGGCGCCGCGAGGGCGAGCTGCACCTGTTCAACCCGGAGACGGTCTTCCTGCTCCAGCACGCCACCCGCAGCCGCCAGTACGACGTGTTCCGGCAGTACACCGCCAAGGTCGACGAGCTGGCCGCGCAGGCGGGCTCGCTGCGCGGGCTGTTCACGCTGCGCACCGGCGTACGCCCGGCGGTGCCGCTGGACGAGGTCGAGCCGGCCACCGAGATCGTCAAGCGGTTCGCCACCGGCGCCATGTCGTACGGGTCGATCTCGGCGGAGGCGCACGAGACGCTCGCCATCGCGATGAACCGGCTCGGCGGCAAGTCCAACACCGGCGAGGGCGGCGAGGACGTCGAGCGGCTGCACGACCCGGCGCGGCGCTCCGCGGTCAAGCAGATCGCCAGCGGCCGGTTCGGCGTGACCAGCGAATACCTCGTCAACGCCGACGACCTCCAGATCAAGATGGCGCAGGGCGCCAAGCCCGGCGAGGGCGGGCAGCTACCGGGCAACAAGGTCTGGCCGTGGATCGCCCGCACCCGGCACGCCACCCCGGGTGTCGGCCTGATCTCCCCGCCGCCGCACCACGACATCTACTCCATCGAGGACCTGGCCCAGCTCGTGCACGACCTGAAGTGCGTCAACCCGGCCGCCCGGGTGCACGTCAAGCTGGTCAGCGAGGTGGGCGTGGGCACAGTCGCGGCGGGTGTGGCCAAGCTCAAGGCCGACGTCATCCTGATCTCCGGGCACGACGGCGGCACCGGCGCGTCCCCGCTCAACTCGCTCAAGCACGCCGGCACCCCGTGGGAGCTGGGCCTGGCCGAGGCGCAGCAGACGCTGCTGCTCAACAAGCTGCGCGACCGGGTGACGGTGCAGGTCGACGGCCAGCTCAAGACCGGCCGGGACGTGCTGGTCGCGGCGCTGCTGGGCGCCGAGGAGTTCGGCTTCGCCACCGCGCCGCTGATCGTCGAGGGCTGCGTGATGATGCGCGTCTGTCACCTGGACACCTGTCCGGTCGGCATCGCCACCCAGAACCCGGTGCTGCGCGAGCGCTTCACCGGCCGCCCCGAGTTCGTGGAGAACTTCTTCCTGTTCCTCGCCGAGGAGGTCCGCGGCTACCTGGCCGAGCTGGGCCTCCGCAGCATCGACGAGGCGATCGGCCACACCGAGCTGCTCGACGTGGCCGGCGCGATCGACCACTGGAAGGGCCACGGGCTCGACCTGAGCCGCGTGCTGCACCTGCCGGAGCTGCCCGAGGGCGCGGCCCGCCGGGGCGTACGCGCCCAGGACCACGGCCTCGACGTGGCGCTGGACAACCGGCTCGTCGAGCTGGCCGGGCCGGCGCTGCGCGACGGTACCCCGGTCCGGGTCGAGGTCGGGGTCCGCAACGAGCACCGCAGCGTCGGCGCGATGCTCGGCGGCGAGGTGACCCGCCGCTTCGGCGGAGACGGCCTGCCCGACGACACGATCGAGTTCCGGCTGCGCGGCACCGCCGGCCAGTCGTTCGGCGCGTTCCTGCCGCGCGGTGTCACGCTGCGCCTGTACGGCGACGCCAACGACTACGTCGGCAAGGGACTGTCCGGCGGCCGGGTCGTGGTCCGGCCGGACGCCGACGCGCCGTTCGTCGGCGTGGACGCCGCGCCGGGCCGCCGCGCCGAGGACCAGATCATCGCCGGCAACACCATCCTGTACGGCGCCACCGGCGGCGAGGTGTTCCTGCGCGGCCGGGTGGGGGAGCGGTTCGCGGTCCGCAACTCCGGCGCGGTGGCCGTGGTCGAGGGCCTCGGCGACCACGGGTGCGAGTACATGACCGGCGGCACGGTGGTGGTGCTCGGGCCGACCGGGCGCAACTTCGCCGCCGGCATGTCCGGTGGCACCGCGTTCGTGCACCGGCTCGACCGGCGGCTGGTCAACGCCGAGCTGGTCGACCTGTCGCCGCTGCGCGACGAGGAGCGCGACCGGCTGCACGAGCTGGTCCAGCGGCACTTTGCCGAGACGGATTCGGCCGTCGCCGAGGACCTGCTCAAGCGCTGGCCGCAGGTGGTGGAGGAGTTCACCGCAGTGGTGCCCCGGGACTACCGCCGGGTCATGGAGATCATGCGGGCCGCCGAAGCCGCCGGCCGAGACGTCGACGACGCGGTGATGAGTGCCCTCTCTCCCGCTCCGGTACCGCCCGCGCCCCGGGCGGTCGCCCAGGAGGTGGCTCGTGCCTGACCCGAACGGTTTCCTGCGCTACGACCGGCGGCTGCCGGCCCGCCGTCCGGTGCCGGTGCGCATCTCCGACTGGCGGGAGGTCTACCCGCCGGCCGGTGAGGAGCTGATCCGCGAGCAGGCCACCCGGTGCATGGACTGCGGCATCCCGTTCTGCCACAGCGACACGGCCGGCTGTCCTCTCGCGAATCGTATTCCGGACTGGAACGACCTGGTCCGCACCGGCAACTGGGACGCCGCGGTGGAGTCGCTGCACACCACCAACAACTTCCCCGAGTTCACCGGCCGGCTCTGCCCGGCGCCGTGCGAGGCGGCCTGCGTGCTCGGCCTCGGCGGCCAGCAGCCGGTCACCATCAAGCAGGTCGAGGTGGAGATCGCCGACGCGGCGGTGGCCCGCGACGGCCTGCGGCCCCGGCCCGCCTCCACCCCGACCGGCCGGTCGGTGGCGGTGGTCGGCTCCGGCCCGGCCGGGCTGGCCGCCGCGCAGCAGCTCGCCCGCGCCGGTCACACGGTCACCGTGTACGAGCGCGACGACGCGATCGGCGGCCTGCTCCGCTACGGCATCCCCGACTTCAAGCTGGAGAAGCAGCACATCGACAAGCGGCTGGCCCAGCTCACCGCCGAGGGCGTGCGGTTCCGGACCGGTGTCGAGGTCGGCGTCGACGTGACCGCCGAGCAGTTGCGCGCCGAGCACGACGCGGTGCTGCTGGCCTGCGGCGCGTTGCAGGGCCGGGACACCCCGGGCACGCCCGGCCGGGAGCTGCGCGGCGTGCACCAGGCGATGGCGCACCTGGTCGCCGCGAACCGGGTGGTGGCCGCCGCCGGGGACGGGCGGCCCGCCCTCGCGACGTTGCCCGACGGTACGCCGATCGACGCCGCCGGCAAGCACGTGGTGATCATCGGTGGTGGCGACACCGCAGCGGACTGCCTCGGCGTGGCGCACCGGCAGGGCGCGGCCGGCGTACACCAGCTCGACCTCTACCCGCAGCCGCCCACTGAGCGCGACCCGGCCCGGGATCCGTGGCCGACCTGGCCGTGGCTGCTGCGCAACTATCCGGCGCACGAGGAGGGCGGCGAGCGGGTCTTCGCCGTCGCCGTGCAGGAGTTCGTCGACGACGGCACCGGCCGGGTCCGCGCGGTCCGGATCGCCGAGGTGACTGTGGAGAAGGTGGACGGTCGCCGCATCGTCACCCCACTACCCGGCTCCGAGCGGGAGATCCCGGCCGATTTGGTGCTGCTCGCCATCGGCTTCGAGGGCACCGAGCAGCAGCCCCTGCTGGCCCAGTTCGGGGTGACCCGCAACGGCCGGGGCGCGATCGACTCCGGCCCCGACTGGCAGGCCGCCGACGGTGTCTTCGTCGCCGGTGACATGCACCGGGGCGCGTCGCTGATCGTCTGGGCGATCGCCGAGGGGCGCGCCGCCGCGGCGGCGATCCACGCGTACCTGGGTGGGGTGGGCGAGCTGCCCGCACCGGTCGACCCGGCCCGCCAGCCGCTCGCCGCCAGGTGAAAGGAAGGGCACCCTCTTAACGCCTCAGGTAGAGGAGGGGGCCCCTCTTAACATCCGCCGCCCGGATCTTCGCCCACGAGGCCGGCTGCGCCGGTGCAGTTGTCGTCCGCGCGGTGGTCGCCACGTCGGGCCGGCCGGGCGTGAACAGCCAGGTGGTGAACACCGCGTCGAGATCCCGTCCGGAGATCCGCTCGGCGGGCGGGTGTCGTCATCGCCAACCTAATCGACGCATGTGAACGTATCGGTCTCGTCCGGCCGATCTCGGCTATTCAATTCTTGCGAATGTTTCGATAGCATTACCGACCAGTAACAGCACCGATCCCTCGGCCACGCGCGCGGTCAACGGGCTCCACCACCCTGCCCCGTGGAGGCTCTGTCATGTCCCGTCGCGTCCGTACCGCGCTCGCCGCCGTACTGGCGGCCGTTCTCGGCGCCGTGCTCCTGCCCGGCGCCGCCCGGGCGGCCACAGTCAACTACGTCGCCCTCGGCGACTCCTACTCCTCCGGGGTCGGCGCCGGCCCGTACGACCTGTCCACCTGCCTGCGCAGCCAGAAGGCGTACGCCCCGCTCTGGGCCGCGGCGCACTCGGTCACCAGCTTCAAGTTCCCGGCCTGCGGTGGCGCGGTCACGGCCGACGTGCTGAACAACCAGGTCGGCCAGCTCAGCGGCAGCACCACGCTGGTCACCATCACCATCGGCGGCAACGACGCCGGTTTCGCCGACGTGATGACCAGTTGCCGCTTCGGCAGCACGTCCAGCTGCGAGAGCGCGGTCGACGAGTCCAAGGCGTTCGCCACCGCGACGCTGCCCGGCCGGCTCGACGCCACCTACACCGCGATCCGCAACCGGGCCCCGAACGCCCGGCTGGTGGTGCTCGGCTACCCGCGGCTGTTCGAGACCGGCTCCTGTGGCCTGCTCGCCATGAGCAGCTACAAGCGCACCATCCTCAACCAGGCCGCCGACACGCTCAACGGCGTCATCGCCGGCCGGGTCACCGCGGCCGGAGGCACCTTCGTCGACGCGCGGCCGTACTTCGCCGGGCACGGCGTGTGCGCCGCCGAACCGTGGATCCGCGACGTCAGCGGCGTCATCGAGGCGTACCACCCGAACGCCAACGGCTACCGCTACGGCTACCTGGCCGCGCTGACCGCCGCCATCGGCTGATCCGCACGCGAGGGGGCCCCGCTCGACACCCGTCCGTCGAGCGGGGCCCCGCCCTGCCGGGTTGCGCCGAGCGTCGACAATGGTGCGACACCCCGTGTCACCCGGAGGTGACCATGCGTGAACCGGCGACCAGGCCGCGGCCGGTCCGGGAGCAGCTCCCGGCCGGCGGCCCGGAACTACTCACCCTGCTGGCCCGGCTGCTGCGGCGTCCCCGCCGCGGCGACCGCCGCCTCCCGCTGCTCTGGCTGGTCCGGCCCGCCGGGGACGGCGCGGTCGCGGCCCTGCTGCGGCGTTTCGCGGCGCGCAGGGCCGGGCGCCGGGTGCCGCACGTGGTGCTGGACCTGACCGGCCGGCCGGCCGGCGACGACGTCGCGGCCGTGCTGCGCGAGCTGCACCGGCAGTTGTCGGTGGAGGCGTTCGGTGCCCCCCGGCTGCGGTTCCGGCACTACCCGCTGGCCGACTGGCTGATGCACCAGACGCTCGCCGTGGACCTGGACGCCGCCGACAGCGGCCGGACCGCACTGGTACGCCGGCTGCGGGACTGGCGGGGACGGCGGACCGGTGAGGACCCGCAGGTCGGCGGCGACTCCGGCCTCGGCACCGCGCTGCACGTGCTGCTCTGGCTGCTGTGGCGGGCCGTGCCCAGCGTCGTGTTCCGGATCGCCGTCTCCGGCCGGGTGCCGCTCGTCGGACGGCAGTACCGCTGGTTCATGCGCCAGCAGTACCTGGCGCCTCGGCAGTCGGTGACATTCCTCGGCTTCGCCGAGCGGCTCACCGCCGGCTGGCGGGACGGCGAACACCCGGCCCAGGTGGAGAAGCTGCTGCTGCACGCGTTCCTGGAGGACCTGCGCCTGGCGTACCGGCGGCGGTTCTGGCGGCCCGGGGACTGGCGCCGCACCGCCTATCCGGTGCTGGTGCTCGACGGCGCGCGGCCGGACAACGTCGGGCACACGCTGGTCCGGCTCGTCGACGAGGTCCGCAACGAGACCGGCCGCAACGACCCGCTGCTCGTCGTCGCGGTCGCCGCCGACCCGCCGCCGGAACCGGCCGCTTCCCGGCCGCTGGCCGAGGCCGAGGAGGCGTACGAGGAGTGGGCCGAGGCGCTGCCGGAGAACCGCCGTCTGCGCCGCCCCGGCGCCTGGCTGATGCTGCTGGAGGCGGACGACCGGGACGTCGACGTCCCGGTGGGCGGCGTTCCGCCGGCTCTTGTCGCGCCCGACCCGCCCTGGTGGGCACGGCGGTTCCTGCCCGCCGCGGTGGCCCTGACGCTCGTCGCCGGGCTGGGCGTGTGGGCGCACGGGCGGTGGGCGCCCGACTGCCGCCCCTGGCCCACCGACCGGGTCGCCGTCCGGCTCGTCGGCGGCGAGTGCGTCGGCTACAGCGACACCGCCGGGCAGGTCTTCAACAGCGAACCCGGGCAGGACCGGCTGCGTGCCGTGCAGCGGCGCATCTTCGCCCAGAACCGGGCCGCCGAGGAGGTGTGGCGGCGCAGCGAGCACCGCCGCCCCTACCTGACGCTGGTCTACCTGGGCAGCCTCACCGGCAACCGGACCCGCACGGACGAGGAGTCCTACGTCTCCGAGCGGGAGGAACTGGAAGGCATGGCCACCGCCCAGTACGCCCTGCTCCAGGAGTCGGCGGCGGCGGACGACGCGGCGCTGCTGCACATCGTGGTGGCGAACGCCGGGCGGCAGATGCGGCACGCCGACGACGCGGTACGGATGCTGGAGGGGCTGGCCCGCGACGACCCCACAGTGCTCGGCGTGGTCGGGCTGGTGGACAGCCGCACCAGCACGGCGGCGGCGCTGCGCGAACTCAACCGGGTCGGCCTGCCGGTGCTCGCCCCCACGCTGTCGGCCGACCGGATGGACGCCAACTCCAGCCTCTACCTGGCCATGTCGGCGCCGAACCGGGACCAGGCCCGGATGGTCGAGGCGTACGCCCGGCAGGTGTTGCGGGTGGGGGAGGCGCACGTCTACTGGACCACCGGCGAGGGCAGCTCGCTCGCCGACGACCTGTACGTCGCCACCCTCGTCGACGGCCTGCGGGAACGCTTCGGCGACCGGATCACCCGGCTCGACGAGTGGCGCAGCGGGCGGCGGCTCACCCAGGAGTGCGGCTACCCGGGAATGCTCTTCTTCGCCGGCCGCTGGTCGGAGTTCGACGGGTTCATGCGCGCGCTCAAGGAGTGCGGCGCGAACCCGCCCCGGCACCTGGTCGCCGACGACTCGGTGAACCGCTACATGGCCAACCCGGGGCTGCGCGCCAGCGCGCCGGGCAACCTGCCGGTCACGTACGTGTCGAAGGCCGCGCTGGCCACCTGCGCGTCGCTGCGGGCCGCGCAGGCCGGGCGCGACGACGCCCGGGGCAGTTTCCTCACCTGGATCGGCGCGGACGGCCTGCTCGACCCGCCCCGATGCCGCGCCGGGACCGGCCCGCCGGTCGGCGAGCGGGTCAGCCTGGCCTACGACGCCACCATGATGACGGTACGCGCGCTGGAGAGCCTCGCCGCCCGGCTGCGCCACGCCGACACCGGCCGCCGCTGGGAGCCCCGCTCGGTCAACCCGGTCGGGGTGCACGCCGAGGTGCTGCGGCAGAACGCCGCCGGCGGCTACCCGGGGGTCAGCGGCCTCATCCGGTACGCCCCGGACTCCGGCGAACCGGTCGCGAAGCGGCTGGCGTTGCTCACCGTGGCGAAGGTGCCCGACGTGGACGCCGCCCCGGTCGAGGTGTTCCACTGCGGCGTAGCCGACGCCGCCCCCGATCCCGGCTGCCGCGCCGCACCACGCTAGGCGAGATCTTGGTACGCGCACGCCCCGCCAGGGGCGCCCGCGTACCAAGATCCACGGGAACGAAGGGCTCAGCGGATTCTGTCGGATACCTGATTCCGGCATTCGATTGTGCTGCGTGAAGCATCGATCGTTCCTATCCTGACGTGTTCATTCCCCGGCGACGCGCGTGGAGAGCTGTGGATCAGCGACAGGTACGACGGCTGGCAGAGCAGTCCGCCAACTTCGGCTTCCTCAAGGATCATCCACTCCTGGTCTGGTACGGCGCCGGAGCCGAACTGCTCGTCTACGTCGATGCGCAGGCGGCGATGTTCAAGATCCGCGCCTTCGGCGACGAGCTGGCGAAGGATCTGGTGCGCCGCACCGACGCCCGGCCGCAGTCGGAGAAGTTCTTCCACCGGGTGCAGGCGCTCCAGGCCAACGGCACTCTCGTCCCGGAGATCTACCGCGCGTTCGACCGGCTGCGTGACCAGGGCAACCGCGCCGTACACGATCACCTGGGTGAGGTGCGTGCCGCGCTGGAGCTGCTGCGGACCTGCTTCGAGCTGGGCGTCTGGTTCCATCGCGCGTTGACCGGCGACCGCTCGCCGATCGGTTTCGTCCCGCCCACGCCGCCTCCCCAGCAGGTGCCCCAGAGCGTCGCCGAGGCGCTTGCGGCCGAGCTTGAGCGCTACAAGAACGAGCTGGCGCAGACCAAGCTGCTGCTCGACGGCAAGCTGTCCCTGGTGCAGGCCCAGGCCGACGCGCAGGCGGCGGCGGAACAGGCGGTCCACGCGGCGAGCGCCCGCCAGGGCGAGGCCGCCGCCCTGGTGGCGAGCCTGGAGCCGGCGGCGCAGGAGGCGCAGCGGGCCGCCGAGCAGCGGAAGCCGGCACGGGTCTCCGCCGCCCGGCGGGAGGAGTTCATCGCCCGTGCCCGCCGCGCCTCCCACGAACCGCTCAACGAGGTGCAGACCCGGGCTGAGATCGACAGGCAGTTGCGAGCCGCCGGCTGGGTGGTGCAGGACGAGAACCAGATCAACCTGTTCGCGGCCACCGGCGTCGCCGTCCGCGAGGTGACGCTCGCCACCGGCCGCGCCGACTACCTGCTCTACGTGGACCAGCGACTTGTCGGGGTGATCGAGGCGAAGCGGGAGGGCACCGCCCCGCGCGGAGTCGAGGCGCAGCTCGACCGTTACCTGAGCGGGCTGACCCCGGCGCAGAAGCTCAGCGCCTGGCGGCGGGACGAACCGTTGCCGTTCGGGTACGTCGCCACCGGCACGGAGACCGCCTTCGTCAACCGGCTGGACCCGTTCCCGCGGACCCGGGAGGTCTTCGCCTTTCATCAGCCGGCGACCCTCGCCCGGTGGATGCGGGAGGCCGACGACGATCCGGCCGTGCCGACGCTGCGGGCCCGGCTGCGGCGGATGCCGGCGCTGGACCGGCTCGGTCTGCGACCCGCGCAGGTCGACGCCGTCGCAGGACTGGAACGGTCGCTGGCCGAGGACCGCCCGCGGTCGCTGATCCAGATGGCGACCGGTGCGGGCAAGACCTTCACCGCGGTGACCGCCAGCTACCGGCTGCTCAAGCACGCCCGCGCCGCCCGGATACTCTTCCTGGTCGACCGCAACAACCTCGGCAAGCAGACGCTGCGCGAGTACGCCGGTTACCAGGCCCCCGACGACGGGCGTAAGTTCACCGACCTCTACAACGTCGACCGGCTCTCCGGCACCGGCATGCTCTACTCGTCCGCCGTGGTCATCTCCACCATTCAGCGCCTCTACGGCGCCCTGCGCGGCGTCGAGCTGCCCGACGTCGACGTGGACGACCGGGACTACGACAGCTACGACCTGGACGAGCCGGCCGAGGTGGCCTACAACCCGCAGCTCCCGCCGGAGACGTTCGACCTGATCGTGGTGGACGAGTGCCACCGCTCGATCTACGGCAAGTGGCGGGCGGTCATCGAATACTTCGACGCGTTCGTGGTCGGGCTGACCGCTACGCCGGTCAAACAGACGCTCGGCTTCTTCCAGCAGAACCTGGTCTCCGAGTACACCTACGAGCAGGCCGTGGCCGACGGGGTCAACGTCGACTTCGACGTCTACCGGATCAAGACGGAGATCACCGAGAGCGGCGCGGACATCGAGGCCGGCACCGTCGTACCGTTGCGGGACCGGCGCACCCGCGCCGAGCGCTACCAGGAGCTGGAGGACGACTTCACGTACGGCGGCAGCCAGGTGGGCCGGTCGGTGATTTCGAAGGGTCAGCTCAAACTGGTGCTGGAGACGTTCCGAGACAAGCTCTTCGAGGAGATCTTCCCGGGACGGTCGACAGTGCCCAAGACGCTGATCTTCGCGCGGGACGACAACCACGCCGAGGAGATCGTGCAGATGGTCCGGCTCGTCTTCAACCGGGGCAACGACTTCGTCAAGAAGATCACGTACGCCTCGCGGCGCGAGGGCGACAACCCGGACACGCTGATCCAGGCGTTCCGCAACAGCCCCGAGCTGCGGATCGCGGTGACCGTGGACATGATCGCCACCGGCACCGACGTCCGGCCCCTGGAGTGCGTCTTCTTCCTGCGCCCGGTGCGCAGCTCCACCTACTTCGAGCAGATGAAAGGGCGCGGCGCCCGCACCATCGACGCCGCCGACTTCCAGGCCGTCACGCCCGACGCAGAGGTCAAGGACCGCTTCGTCATCGTCGACGCGGTCGGTGTCACCGAGGCCGACCTGGACGAGGCGGTCCCGCTGCAACGCCACGCGGAACGCCAGATCTCGCTGCGCGACCTGCTCCGCAAGGCCGGCACGCTGACCGCCGACGCCGACGAGGTGGCCACGCTCGCCTCGCGGCTGTCCCGGCTCAACCAGCAGCTCACCGATGACGAACGCGCCGAGCTGGCCGACCTCGCCGGTCAGCCGCTCAGGGACATCGTCCGCGGCCTCACGGACGCGGTGGCCCCGGAACAACTCAACCCGGCCAGCCAGGCCGGCCCGGCTGCGGTGCGGGACCTGCTGGCCGGCGCGCTGCGCCCGCTCGCCGCGAACCCGCCGCTGCGGGAACGCATCCTGGAGATCCGCCGGGCCCACGACATCACCATCGACGAGGTGAACGCCGATCGCCTCATCTCGGCGCAGGGAGTGCCGGCCGAGGAACGCGCCCAGGTCACCGTGAAGAGCTGGCACGACTACCTGGAGGAGCACCGCGACGAGATCACTGCGTTGCAGGTCTTCTACGAGGGCCGGGGCCGGGTGGGCTACGAGCAGCTCAAGGAACTGGCCGCGCGGATCGCCCGGCCGCCGCAGGCGTGGACGCCGGAGTCGCTGTGGAAGTCGTACGTGCTGCTCGGGCGCACCGCCGAGGCCCCCGGCAACCGGGGCATCACCGATCTTGTCAGCCTCGTGCGTTATGAGTTGGGGCTGGATCAGGAGCTGCGTCCGTACCGCAGCCTGGTCGAGGAGCGCTTCCGTGGGTGGCTGCTGCGACAGGAGCAGGCGGGCGCTACGTTCACTGCCGATCAGGCGTGGTGGCTGGAGAGGATCAAGGACGTGATAGCGGTCAGCGTGGAGATCGGCCCGGACGACCTGGAGGGCGCGCCGTTCAGCGAGCGGGGTGGGATCGACGGGTACGCGGGCGCGTTCGGTGAGCGCGCCGAACCACTGCTGACGGAGCTGAACCAGGAGCTGTCCGCATGACCAAACTGCCGGTCGGCTGGATTAAGACGACACTTGGAGAGATCGCCAATACCTCTCTCGGGAAGATGCTCGACAGAGGTAAGAGCTCAGATGAAAACCCGCGCCCCTACCTTCGTAACATCAACGTTCAGTGGGGGCGCATTGATCAGTCAGATGTGCTTTTTATGGACATTTCGCCGGATCAAGAAGAGCGTTTTCGGCTTCGTGATGGCGATCTTCTTGTTTGTGAAGGTGGTGAAGTTGGCCGTTGCGCGGTCTGGCGCGGCGGCAATGAATACATTGCCTTTCAGAAAGCTCTACACAGAGTTCGTCCGCTCGGCGCTATAGAGCCGCTATATCTGCGCTACCTGCTGGAGGATCTCAGCCGCCGCAAGGTCTTGGATTCGTGGGCGACGGGAAGCACGATTAAGCATCTCCCGCAGGAGCAACTTCGGCAGTTGCCAATTCTTTTGCCGCCGCTCGCCGAGCAGAATCGACTTGTCGCCGCCCTCGAAGATCACCTTTCGCGATGTGATGCGGCCAAGTCGTCGGTGTCGGCCGCTGGCCTTCGACTTCGTCGGCTCAAGAAGAGATTGCTGATCGATTCAGTTCCTCTGCGTCCGGTTGCTGGTTGGCGGCTGTGCACGGTTGCGGAAGCGGGCTCGGTTGACCTTGGCCGTCAGCGCCATCCCGACTGGCATAGCGGGCCGGACATGCGCCCCTACCTCCGGGTGGCAAACGTTTTCGAGGACCGTATTGATTTGACGGACGTCATGGAGATGAACTTTCCTCCGCCCGTGTTCGAGAAATTCCGCCTGCGCGAGGGGGATATTCTCTTGAACGAAGGGCAGAGCCCTGAATTGCTGGGTCGCCCGGCGATGTATAGGGGTGTGCCGACCGATGTCGCGTTCACCAACAGTCTCTTGCGTTTTCGGGCGGACGAAGGAGTCGATCCCGAGTGGGCGCTTCTTGTCTTCCGGCGACACATGCACGCTGGTAGATTCTCGCGGGAGGTTCGGATCACCACGAACATCGCCCACCTGTCCGCTGGCCGGTTCAAGGCGATTGAGTTTCCGGTGCCTCCATTGGCGGAGCAGAGAGCGATTGTGAGCCGGACGAAGGAGGTGTTGGCCGGGCTCGACCGCCTGTCGGATGCGATCCGACAGGTCGAGCGGCAGGCCGACAACTTGCGCGCGTCCCTCTTGGCGGAGGCGTTTGCCGGCCGGCTCGTGCCGCAGGACCCAGACGACGAGCCGGCGTCAGAGTTGCTTGCCCGGATTCAAGCCGAACGGGCAGCCGTTGCACCGAAGCAAAGAGCACGCGCCACGCGTACCCGAAAAGAGCTGGCGGCACCGCCGACCAGGGTGACCGGCGACAACTATCAGCAGGAGGCACTGCCGCTGTGAGCACTGTGGATTCGCGCCGGCTGGTGCAGAAGCTGTGGAACTACTGCGACGTGCTGCGCGACGACGGCGTCTCGACCATCGACTACGTGGAGCAGTTGACCTACCTGCTGTTCCTCAAGATGGCCGACGAGCGGGCACGTCGGCCGATGAGGCCCGAGAAGATCGTGCCGGACGAGCTGAGCTGGCAGACCCTGCTCGATGCCGAAGGCGACGCGCTGGAGGTGCAGTACCGGCACATCCTGACTGGACTGGGCAAGGAGGGCGGCACCCTCGGCACCATCTTCCGCAAGGCGCAGAACAAGATTCAGGATCCGGCGAAACTGAAGCGGCTGATCGTGGACCTGATTGACAAGGAGTCCTGGTCGGGCACCGGTGTCGATGTGAAGGGCGACGCCTATGAGGAGTTGCTGGCCAAGGGCGCCGAGGATGCCAAGTCCGGCGCGGGCCAATACTTCACGCCCCGCGCGCTGACCGCCGCGATGGTCGACTGCATGTTGCCCACGCCGGACGACACGATCACCGACCCGGCCTGCGGCACCGGCGGCTTCCTGCTCGCCGCCTACGAGCACATTCAGCAGCACCACGGCAACGCTCTCACGCCCGACCAGCGACGGCGACTCGCACACGGCGCGATCACCGGTACCGAACTGGTCGACGGCACCGCCCGGCTGGCCGCCATGAACATGCTGCTGCACGGCATCGGCACGCCGGACGGGCCGTCGCTCATCACGGTCGGGGACGCGCTCGGCAAGGAGCCGGCCAGGCGGGTGAGCCTGGTGCTGGCCAACCCGCCGTTCGGCCGTAGCTCCTCGATCCGGGTCGTCGGTGAGGACGGCCGGTCCAGCCGCGAGGAACGGGAGATCGAGCGGGGCGACTTCTGGGCCACGACCGCCAACAAGCAGCTCAACTTCGTCCAGCACATCGCCTCCCTGCTGGAGATCGACGGTCGCGCCGCCGTCGTGCTCCCCGACAACGTGCTCTTCGAAGGTGGCGCGGGGGAGACCATCCGCCGCCGACTGCTCAAGCAGTACGACCTGCACACCCTGCTGCGGCTGCCCACCGGCATCTTCTACGCGGGCGGTGTGAAGGCCAACGTGCTCTTCTTCGAGCGCAAGCGTGCCCGTGAGGAGCCGTGGACCCAGAAGCTGTGGGTGTACGACTTCCGTACCAACCAGCACTTCACGCTCAAGCAGAACGCGTTGCGGCGCGAGCACCTCCAGGACTTCGTGGACTGCTACCTGCCCGGCAAGGACCGTGCCGAGCGGGTCGAGACCGAGCGCTTCCGCGCGTTCTCGTACGACGAGTTGATCGCCCGGGACAAGGTCAACCTCGATATCACATGGCTCCGGGACGCGTCGCTGGACGACGCCGACGCCCTTCTGGCGCCGGCGTTGGTCGCCCAGGAGATTGTCGAGGATCTCCAAGCGGCCCTGGTCGAATTCGCCGCGATCGCGGACGCGTTGAATGCCAGGCGCTCCACCGCCGCTGACCCAGGCCGGTAGCCGGCCGAGGACGACACTCCCCTCCGTCACCCCAGTGGTTAGGACGATCGCAGATGAACCCGCTTCAGGTGCGGCATGTGCGCGAAGCGCTCGTGCGCCAGTTCGAGGAGCACATCGACCTCAGCGACGTGGATGCCAAAGCCCCCGAGAGGCACCGCGAACAGGCGTTTCTATCGCGGGCCTTGGCGGCGATGGCGGTTCAGCACCTCGCCGGCTCCGGAACGGCCGAGGCCGCGACGGCTGTCATCGACGGCTTCGATGACTGGGGCATCGACGCGGTCGCGGTCAGTGAGGACGTGCCACACGTGTGGCTGGTTCAGGCGAAATGGAGTGACACGGGGAACGCCTCCCTCGACCAGGCCAGCGCGCTCAAGTTCAAGCAGGGCTTCGACCTGCTGTTGAGGGAGGAGTACGCCCGCTTCAACAAGCGGTTCCAGGCGCTGGCGGACACGGTGGATCGCGCCTTCGGCGATGGCGACGTCAAGATCACACTTGTGGTGGCGTTGCTTGGTCGTCCGGCGCTCGCCGACGCCGTGGGTTTCGTCCTGAACCAGGCGTGTCAGGAAACCGAACCGATGACCGATGTGAAGATTCTCGGGCTGAAGGACTTTCACGACCTGGTGCGGGCCGGCGTTGGTGAGGCGAAAATCGACCTCACCGCGCGGCTGGACGGCTGTGCCTCGGTGCCGGAGCCATTCAAGGCGTACTACGGCACCATGTACGCCGGCGACGTCGCGGGCTGGTACGACGAGCACGGAGATCGTCTCTTCGCCAAGAACATCCGCACCTCGCTCGGCCTGACGACCGTTAACCGCGGCATCACCGAGACCCTGACTAAGCGCCCCGACCACTTCTGGTACTTCAACAACGGGATCACCGTGCTGTGCGACAGCGTGCGGCGTACGGCGAAATTCGCCAACGCGGCGGGTGGCCCGGGTGACTTCGTGCTGACTGGCGCGACGGTGGTCAACGGCGCCCAGACTGTGGCCGCCGTGCACGCCGGGGTCAGGCAAGCCCCTGACGTCGCCGGCGTGGGCCGGGTCTGGGTCCGGCTGATCTCACTGGAGGACTGTCCCGAAGGCTTCGCGACGGAGGTGACGCAGGCGACGAACACGCAGAACCAGGTCCAGGCCCGTGACTACGCCGCACTCGACGAGCGGCAGGCGAGGCTTCGTGACGATTTCGCTCTGTCGCTGCACAAGACCTACGTCTACAAGCGTGGCGATGTGGATCCCTCGCCGGACGCGGGCTGTTCAATCGTGGAGGCGGCCACGGCCCTGTCCTGCGCACATCGGAACCCTGAACTGGCAATGCGCGCCAAGCAGAACCAGGAACTCCTGTGGGAGTTCGGCGCTCACGGCAGTTACCACCAGCTGTTCGGCACGCAGCCGAGCGCCTACCGCGTCTGGCGGTCGGTGCTCGTCCTCAGGGCTGTGTTGGCTTACCTGAGCGAGGGCAACAAGCTGAGGGAGGGCAGAGCAGCGCAGGTAGCCGAGCACGGTGATTTGCTCACCGTGCACCTTGTCATGCAGATGATCGGCGCTGAGCCGTTGGATGAACAACATCAGGACTGGGATCGTGTGATCCGCGGGGTGCCGGCGCTCACGGACGCTGCACTTGACTGGCTCATCCACCACTTCGACGCGGAGTATCCGAACAGTTCCGTCATGGTGACGTTCAAGCACCCACAGAAATGCCGTCATCTGATCAACTTGGCATTGGATTCCATCCGTAGCGGTCGGGCTCGCCCGGACCTCCCTGCCGAGTACCGGCCCGCTCCCAAGGAGACCGAGCGTAGGGCGGCGGCAGTAGCCGTGATCGTGAACTCGGGACGGGTGCCTGATGGCTCGCCTGTTGAGTTCCGACCGGTCACCGGGCCGGAACGCAAAGCACTCTTGCCGTGGATCGCCGGGGACCCGAGGCGAGGGCAGGCCACATGGGTCAACGACCGGCGGCGCCCGCTGCTCTGGGCAGCGGATCACAAGCAGTACTCGCCGACGGGGCTGACCATGCAAATGTTAAAGGCGGCACCCGGAGAGCCCCCGAGAGCTGTGCAGGGCACGACACGGTGGTTCATCCCCGGCCTGGGGTCGCTCGCAGGAATTGCTGACGATATCCGTTCCACCGAAACCGATTAGCGCAGGATCGAGCCCGGGGAGGGGTGGCGTGTCCGTCCTCATGGAGGCAGAGGCGAGCGCAACGGTGCCCAGCCGACGAAGCGGGCGAACAGCGTCTGCGGGCTCGGTGCCTCGTACGGGTTGAGGCGATGCAGCTCCTGGGCCGCGTCGTACAGCTGTTCGCACAGGTAGACCGCCAGTGCGACGCGGTCATTCGCGTACTCGACGAGCAGCGCCAGCCGCGCTTCCGCGCATGGCCACGGGTGAGCGCAGCGCTTGCAGATCCAGAGTGGGCGCATCGGCAGATGCGGTCGGGTGCCGGTGTTCATGCCGGCACCCGTGGTCGGGTGGCGGTCCGAACACGGTGGCCGACGGCCGCGCCTTGCCCGGCACTGGCATCCACCCGGTGCAGCCCGGCGAGCCACACGAACAGCTCTCGCTTGGCGACCGCGTCGCCCTTGGCGTTCAGTTCGTACGCCTCGAGCCACGCCCAGCCGTCGTACGTGTGGAGATCCTCGATCTCCCGGATCACGCGAACGGTTATCGGGCGGCAGAACTGCACGCTTGCCGTGCGGCCGAGGCGCAGGAGGTCGCCCGCCTTGATCGGACGGGCGCTCGGTGACGTCCTCGATGTCCCGCATCGAAGCGAAGGCTCATCGGCGGCTGCGGCGTCGGTGCGCTCGCCCATCGGGTCTCCCGTCGGTACGACGTGCGGGTGACAGGTGCGCACGCGCGGCCGTCCGGGGGATGGGCGGCCGAGCGCTCTGCGCGGTGGGAACAGACCAGCTCCGGGTTTGCAGACCTGGGAGCCAGCCGTGCATGACCTTATATAACAGGTGTCGATCGCGCAAGGGTCAACCGGACATTGCTTGCTATATAAAGTTTCACGTGATCGAATGGCCGGGCAGACCTGGGAGTTGTCCATGCCCGCCAAAGCGAAGTGGGCGCAGATCGCCGATGGCATCCGCGCCGATATCCAGTCCGGTGCTCTTGTGCCGGGTGACAAGCTGCCGTCGACCTCCGAGCTGTGCCATCAGCACGGGGTCTCGGCCATTGTGGTGCGCCAGGCGATCAACGCGTTGAAGATCGAAGGCTTGCTCGAAGGGGTGGGCGGCGTCGGCGTGTTCGTCGCCGAGCGTTCGACGTCTGGCTGATCCGCAGGATGGGTGTGGATACCGAGATCGCTCAGCGCATTCGCCGGAACACCGGATCGAGCGCTGCCGCCAGAAGGTCCGTCTCGCCTGTGTTCAGGTGCCGGGCGCAGGCCGTGATGTTGTTCGCCGCGTCGAGTTCTGACCAGTCGAGCAGGTAGCCGGCCGCAGCACCGAGCTGCCGCAGGAAGGCCCGCAAGGTCCGTCCGTTGCCTTCCCGGAACGGGTGGCAGACGTTCAGTTCCCCGTAGTAGTGGGCCAGCGACTCGACGAACGCCTCGCGCCTGAGCCCGAGCAGGAAACCGTCTTCAGACAGTCCGGTGAGGACGCTGCTCACCTGATCGTCGATGAACCGCCAGTGGCAGAAGCGGGCCCCGGGCTTACTGATGTCGACCGTCCGGGTCTGGCCCGTCCACTCATACAGGTCGCCGAAGAGATGGCGATGAAACGCCTGCAGGTGACCGAGGCCGTAGTTTCCCGGGATGATGCTTCGGGCTGCCTGCACGTCCCGGATCGAGACGAGCCGGAACTCCACGTCGCGCAATGCGGCGGCATCCCGCAGGCCCAACTTGTTGGCCAGGCAGTCCGTACCCTGCCAGCAGTGCGGATCGGTCATCCGCGCAGGCGGGCGATCTCTTCGGCGATCAGGTCCTCAGCGCTCACCAGACCCGAGGCCACATCACGAAGTCGCTCCTGCCAGTCCTCGTCGAACTCCTCGCCCTCGATCGCGGCGTTCGCAGTGGCCAGGGCGACTGCTGTCTCCGTACTCGCCATCTGCCTCGCGTAGTAGGTCCGCATCAGGTCGGTGTCGAGACGTTCGGAGGAACTGGCGGACTCGGGCAGCGCCCCCCGGGCGGCTCGCCACGGCAGCTCGTTGTGCGTCATGGTCGACAACTCGGCCGCCGAGAATTTTCCGTACTCGCGGGTGACCCAGCGGACGCAGTCGAGCTGGGCGTCGGTGAGCTGGGAGGCGTCGCCGAGTGGCCAATCCGACACGTAGAGCTGCTGGCGGTGCTGCCGGTAGAGCAGGGGGACGACCGGACCCTCCCGCCAGGCCTCGATCGGCTCGGCGAACAGCGGTGCTCCGGCGCGGGCCAGGTGCCACCCCTGGCAGTAGTAGACGAGCTTCTCCAGCTTCATCGCCGTGACGCGACCGACCTCGGCGAGCACTGCCGCGGCGACGTCGTGTGCGTTGGCCATCGGGGGACACCTCCTTCATCGGCCTGCTCAGAGCCTACCGATGATCCGCCTGGCCAGGCGACCCGCGGAGCAGTGTCGAATGGGACGTCTGCCGCATACCGGCACTGCTCGGCCGGCGGCTGCCAAGCGGGAACCGCCGGCCGCTCGCCGCCTCAGCGGTGCCCGTTGCCAGGCCGCCCCCACGGTCCGGTGATCGCGAACACGTACCCCGGCGACTGGATGTTGGCGAACAGCGTCCTCCCGTCCGCGCTGAACGTCGGTCCGGTGAACTCGCTGTCGTTGAGTTCGTTGCGGGCCAGCGGGTACGCCTTGCCCTGCTCGGTGACGCCGACCAGGTGCGACACGCCCTCGCCGTCCTCGGCCAGGATCACCCCGCCGTACGGCGACACGGTGATGTTGTCCGGCCCGTCGTAGTTGCCGTCGTCGGCCTCCGGGTCGGCGTTCACCCCGAAGATGGTCTTGAGCGTCACGGTCTGCCGGCGCGGGTCGTAGAACCACACCTGGCCGTCGTGCTCGTTTGCGCTGCCGTCGTCGTGGCGGGCGTAGCTGGCCACGAAGTACGCGCCACCGTCGCCCCACCAGGCGCCCTCCAGCTTGCGGCTGCGGGTCACCTCGTCGTCGGTGAACTGCTTGCGTACGGACACGGTGCGGGCGTCGCGGTCGGGTACCTCGACCCACTGGACCCGGTAGCGGGTGCCGGGCGTGGTGGCCTCGGACAGGTCGGCCACGTGGTCGTCGCCGCGCAGGCAGCGCATCGCCGCGAGACTTCCGGCGGTGCCGCCGTCGGGCCGCTGGGCGAGCGCCCGCAGCGCGCCCTTGCCGGCCCGGAAGCCGGGCGGCGGCGTCCACCGGAAGTACAGGCCGTTGGGCCCGCCCGCGTCCTCGGTCAGGTAGATCGAGTGGGTGTACGGGTCGACGGCCACCGCCTCGTGGGAGTACCGCCCGAGGAACGTGAGCGGCACCGGGCCGGTGTTGGCGGACCTGTCGTGCGGGTCGACCTCGAAGACGTACCCGTGGTCCTTCAGATACCGCCCACCGGCCCGCTGTTCGGTCTCCTCGCAGGTCAGCCACGTGCCCCACGGGGTGATGCCACCGGCGCAGTTGTTGTGCGTGCCGGCCACGCCGACGTACTCGCGCAGCCGCCGTCCGTGCCGGTCCACCTCGATGGTGGTGGTGCCGCCGCGGGCGCCCGGGTCGTAGGTGAGGCCGGGCAGCGCCGGCACCGGGTACGGCTCGTCGCCGCCGATCTCGTGGTTGTTCACCAGCACCGAGCCGTGCGGGCCGCGGAAGCAGCCGGTGCCGTCCGCGTCGCTCGGGGTGGGCTGCCCGGACTCCAGCAGCGTCGCGCCCGCCTGCGCCACGACTGTGTACGAGAAACCGGGCGGCAGCGCCAGCAGGCCGGCCGGGTCCGGCACCAGGTCGCCGTAGCCGACGGCGGGGCGGCACGCGGGCCGGGCCGCTGCCGGTCCGGCGATCGCCTCCAGGCTGCCGGCCACCACGATGCCGAGTCCGCCGGCCACGCCGCCGCGCAGCAGGGACCGCCGGGGGAGAGGTGAGGTGGTCACGTCGTCGCCTTCCTGTGCGCACGATTGCCTGGGGGAAGGCAAGCCGGGCCGGGGGAACGGCGTGCGGCGTGCCCGTCCGTAGCCGGGTGAACAGTGGACGAATCCCCGGTGCGGAGTGGCCCGTGCCGGTGCGGCGCGCGTCCGTTAGGGTTCCCTTCGATCGCAAACGTCGGAGGGCGGACGGTGGGCAGACTCGCTGCGGCGTACCGGCAGGCGGTCGATCGGCATCGACAGGCGGTGCGGCACTGGGAGACGGCCCGGCGGCTGCTGGGTGCCGCCGGCCCGGCGCCGGTGGGCAGCCCCGAGCTGGTCGCGCGGCTGGCCCGCCTCGGTGGTGAGCTGGCCGCCGCGGTGCCCGGCACCGCCCGCGTCGCGACCCACCCCGTTCCGGTACGCCTCGGCGCGGCGACCACTGTCGACGGCGCGTTCCCGGTGCTCGTGCCGGTGGGTGCGGGCGCGCACCTGGCCGTCGACGCGGACGCCCGTGACCCGCGCGTAGGCGAGCTGCTGCGGGCGGTGGTGGTACGGCTGCTGACCGCCGCCCCGGCCGGCGCGATCCGGGTGGCCGGCATCGACCAGGCCGCCTTCGGCGCGGCGTTCCTGCCGCTGCGCCCACTCCAGGACGCCGGGGTGCTAGCCCCGGCGGCGACCACCGAGGCGGAGACCACGGCCCTGCTCGACGCGGCCGAGCGGCACGCGCGTACCGCCCAGCGGTCCGCGCCGGAGGACCGCGAGCTGCTGGTGGTGGTCGCCGCGTCCGCGCCGCCGCCCCGGGAACTGGCCCGGCTCGCCGCGCTCACCCACGCCGGCCCGGCCGCGGCCGTCTGCGTGCTGCTGGCCGGTCACCCACCGGCCGGGCCGACCGCCGCGCCGCCGCTGGGCGCGACCACCCAGCTTCGCGTCACCGAGCGGTACACCCTCGTCGGCGACCCGCCCGGGCGCCCGTTCAGCACCGACGGCAGCGGGCTGGCCGCGCCGGTGGTGCTCGACGGCGACCCGTCGCACGCCACCGTGACCGCGCTGGCCCGCCGGTACGCCGAGGCCGCCGGCCAGGACGGCGTCACGTTCACCGACCTGCTGCCCGCGCAGCGCTGGGCCGGGTCCGCCGCCTCCGGGCTGCGTACCGTGCTCGGCCGGGCCGGACGCCGCCCGCTGAGCGTGGCGTTCGACGACGCCACCCCGCACTGGCTGATCGGCGGGCGGACCGGCGCCGGCAAGACGGTGCTGCTGCTCGACGTGCTCTACGGGCTGGCCGCCCGCTACTCCCCGGCCGAGTTGCGGCTGATGCTGCTCGACTTCAAGGAGGGCGTCAGCTTCACCGAGTTCGTGCCCACCGACCGTGACCCGTCCTGGCTGCCGCACGCCGACGCGGTGGGCATCGAGTCCGACCGCGAGTACGGCGTGGCCGTGCTGCGTGAGCTGCGCGCCGAACTGGGCCGCCGCGCCGACCTGCTGAAGCGGCACGGCGTCAGCCGGCTGGCGGACCTGCCGCCCAACGCCCGGCCACCCCGGATCGTCACAGTCGTCGACGAGTTCCACGTGCTGTTCGCCGGCAACGACGCGCTGGCCCGGCAGGCGGTCGACCTGATCGAGGAACTGGCCCGCAAGGGCCGCTCGTACGGCCTGCACCTGGTGCTGGCGAGCCAGAGCACCACCGGCATCGAGGCGCTCTACGGCCGGGCCGAGGCGATCTTCGGGCAGTTCCCGCTGCGGATCGCGCTGCCCGGCGGCGACGCCGTGCTGGACCCCCGCAACGACGCCGCACGCGGGCTCACCGTCGGCGCCGCAGTGGTGAACACCGGCGCGGGCGCGCCCGGCTCGGACGTCGAGGTGCGGTTCCCCGACGCGCACGCCGCCTCGGCCGACCTCGCCGCGCTGCGCCACGAGCTGCACGCGGCCCGCCCGGCCGGAGCGCGCCCACCTGCCGTCTTCCGGGGACACGAGACGCCCCGGCTCACCGACGACCCCGCCTGGGCGGCGCTGACGCCGGGCGCCGACCCGCCGTACGCGCTCGTCGGCCGCGTGGTCGACGTCCCCGGCAGCCCGGCCGGGTTCGCGCTCGACGGCAGCCCGGGCCGGCACCTGGCGGTGGTCGGCACCGCCGCGGCCGGTACGGACGTGCTCCGGTCGGCGACCCTGTCCCTGGCCCGCCAGCACGCCCCCGGCACCGCCCGGTTCCTGTTCGCGCCGCTGGCGCCGGGCACCACCGACGCCGCCGACGACCTGGCCATGACGCTCGCCGCCGCCGGGCACCCGGTCCGGCGCCTCGACGCCGGCGCGCTGCGCGCCCGGCTCGCCGAGGCCGCCGCCGCTGACGCCCCGGCGGCCGGGCGCACCTACCTGGTGGTGTTCGGGATGGACGCCGCCGCCACGACACTCGCCGCCTCCGACCCGGGGACGTTTCGATCCGGGTACGACGACCTGCGCACCGTGCTGCGCCAGGGCCCCGGGCGGGGTGTGCACGTGCTCGGCTGGTGGCGGGGGCTGCGCCGGCTCGCCGACGACCTCGGCGGCAGCGGTCACCGCGACGACGTGACCGCGCTCGTCGCGCTCAACGTCCCCGCCGCCGACCTGGGCCTGCACCTCGGCGCGCACGACCTCGCGTACGTCCCGCGCGAGGGACGCGCCCTGCTCGTCGACCGGCACGAGCACCGCACCGCGCTGATCGTGCCGTTCGCGGGCGGAAGTGAGGTCACCCCGTGAGCGCGAGGAGTGAGCCGGGTTTGCGAGCCCCGCAGTCGCGAACGGAAGACGGCCTTGTGAGTGCGAGGAGTGAGCCGGGTTTGCGAGCCCCGCAGTCGCGAACGGAAGACGGCCCAGCATGAGTGGATTCGACGAGTACGCGGCGCTGCTGCGGGAGCTGTCCACCCGGCAGCGGGGTGGGGAGCGGGAGATCGCGGCCGAGGCGGAGCGCCGCCGAGGCCTGCAGTCCGCCGTCGACACGCTCGGGCAGCGGCTCGCCGCCCAGGAGCAGCACCTCGACCGGCTCGGGCAGGCGATCGGCGTGCCGATGACGTCGGTCCCGGCGGAGGCGCCGGCACCGGCGACGGTGGCCGGTGGGGGAGCACCAGGTCCCGCGCCCGGGCCGGGGGACGGGGTGACCGGCGGCGCAGCCGACGCGCCGGGGCGGCCGGATGTCGGGGCGTACCCCTCGGGGGGTGTTCCGGCGCCGCGGGCCGGCGACCCGGCGGCGGAGCTGGCGGCGGCGGGCCGGCTCGCCGAGGAGGCCGACGGGTACGGGCAGCAGGCCGACGCGCTGGCCCGCACGCCCGTCCTGCTGCCCACCTGGTCCGCGCCGGCGCGGGCGGTGGTGGTGTACGCGGGCTGCGCGCTCGCCGGTTCGCTGCTGATGCTGATCGCGATCGTGGGTTCGTCGCTGCCGGTGACCGGGCTGGACCTGGTGGCGGCGCTGAGCTGCGCGGGTGTGCCGTTGGTGTCCTTCGTGGCCGGTCAGGTGGTGCTCGCCCGCTGGGGCCGCCCGGTCGTGGAGGGCGACGCGCCACCGCCCGGACGGTACGTGCCACTCGGCTTCGTGATCTGCGCGCTGGTCTCCCCGTCCTTCTTCTGCCTCTACCTACTCCTGTTCCGCCTCCTGCGCTAACCCACCCCACCCCACCCCCGTTCCGTCGATCATGGAGTTGCGGCCTCTGGGCGTGGCTTTGGTGGCTTCTGGGCGGGCGGAAACTGCAAGATCGCGAAGGAGGGGGGCGGGGTGGGGAGGTAGGCTTTCGGGGCGGGTGAGCTGGGGGAGGGCTTGTGAGCGCTGCGGAGGTCATCGCCAGGCTGGCGGCGGCGGCACAGAAGCTGGACGAGGCGAAGGCCCGCACGGCTGCCGCCGCGCAGGACGCGGCCGAGGCGCGGGCGCTCGTCGCGGGCGCGCTCGAAGGCGCGACGGCGGGGCCGCTGATCGGGGTGATCGACGCCTATCGGCAGGCGCTCGCCCAGGCCGCGCAGGGTGGCGAGCCGGCCCGCCAGCACGTGCGGGAGACCATCGCGAAGGTCCAGGCGCTGGGCAACTGACCGGTCGTCACGGGTCGGTGAGGACCAGCCAGTCGCCGTCGCGCCGGGTGACGGTGACGTCCGACGGCCAGATGTGGGTGACCGCCGTGGACGCGCGGGCCTGGTCGACCAGGGGGCGGCGGGCCAGGACCGCGCCCTCGAAGCGGGCCCGGCCGTGGAACACGGCCCGGCCGAAGTTGGTGCCGCCCTCGAAGCGCGCGCCCTCGAACCAGGCATCCTCGCCGAACTCGGTCCAGCGGAACAGCGCCATGTCGGCGAAGCGGGCGCGGTGGAAGCCGGCGTACGCGGCGAACGCGGTGTGCTCCATGGACAGTCCGCTGAGGAACTCCGCTTCGCGGAAGGTGGCGCTGCCGGCGAAGGTGGCCCGGTCGAAGCCGCTCGGCTGACGCAGCGTGGCGCCCCGGAACGAGAACTCCCCGAAGCGTGTCCCCCGGCAGGACAGCGCGCCGCCGAGGTCGGCCCGGTCGAAGCTGGTCCGGCCGGTGATCCGTGCGTCGTCGAGCACGATCTCGGCGTCGCCGGTGAGGTCGTCGCACACCACGTCGGCGAACTCGGCGGTCAGCCGCAGCCGGCCGTGCACGACCGCGCCGGTGAGGCTGGTGGTGCCGGTGCAGACCGCGCCGGTGAGGTCGAGGTCGACCAGGGTGCAGCCGGCGGCGTCGAAGTCGTCCAGCCGGGCGCCGGTCAGGTCCAGCGTGATGCCGGGCCACCAGGTCGTCCGGTCCGCCCGCAGGTGCCGGGTGAGGATCCGCTGCGCGGTGCGGCGCACCTCGGTCTCGCGCGGGTCGTCGGGCGCCGGCATCCGGAGGTACGCGCAGAGCACCGCCACGATGGTCGGGCGCTGCCCCGGGTTGTCCTGACCGAGCCGTTCCAGCGCGTGCAGGCCGCCCAGGCGTACCCCGGGGTTGTCGCTGCCGACGAGTTCGACGGCCCGGACGTACAGCTCGGTGAGCCGGCGCTCGGCGGCGTCGTGCTCGGCGGCGGTGGCCTGGCGTTCCTGGTGCCGCGCGGCGGCCTCGGCGACGGTCTCGGTGTGCGCCTGCACCCGGTCGCGGTGCGTCTGGTCGCGGGCGGCGACCGCCTCCTGGTTCCGCTGGCCGCGTTCGCTGATCCACTGTCGACGGGCGGCGAGGAGCAGCGCGAGCCCGCCGCCGGTGCCGGCGACCACGGTGAGGCCGGTGCGGATGGCGTCAACGCGCAGCGTGGCGCGGGTGTCGGGCTGGACGGCCCGGTCGGCCTCGGCGAGCAGCCAGTCGAGCACCAGCCAGCCGAGCAGGCCGGCGAGCAGCAGCCCGAGCGGCACCAGCCACCAGGGCATCACCCGGAGCGGTTTCTCCGGCGGCGGCGGGTCGGACACGGTGCCCAGCATGCCATCCGTCGCGACGTACCGGGGGGCGCCGATCGCCGTTGGAAATGCCGGTTCGTGCGCGGGGGGAGACAACTGGTTACCGGCGCGTAACTTTTTATTGACGTATGTGAAATCGGACACGCATCATCGTTCCCACGATCGATCGGATCCCACCCGTCCCTCCCGGTCACCCCGGGTGCCCCCTCCCATCGGAGGTGCAGCCCATGCTGCTCCGAACGATCCTGGCCGCCACCACCATCGCCGCCACCGCCCTGCTCGTCCCGGCCACCGCCGCCCACGCCGCCGCGCCCGCCACCCGGCCGGACGCCGTCACCACCACCGACGCCGCCCCCGCCGGCACCGCCACCGCCGCCGAACGGGCCGCCGCCGCGGCCGCCGACCCGGTCGTCGTGGTCGGTGGCCTGATCGGAATCTCCATCGCGTACGAGCCGATCGCCGCCCGGCTGCGCGCCGACGGCTACCGGGTCTCCATCTACCAGTTGCCCAACCTCGGCTTCGGCGACATCCGCGAGTCCGCCCGGGCGCTGTCGTCCTACGTGGACCAGGTCCGCGCCGCCACCGGCGCGAGCCGGGTGGACCTGGTCACCCACTCCGAGGGCGGCCTGGTCAGCCGCTGGTACGTCAAGTTCCTCGGCGGCGCCGACAAGGTCGACCAGTACGTCAGCCTCGGCAGCCCGCAGTACGGCACGTACGTCGCCAACATCCTCGCGGTCGTCGGGCTGGGCAGCTGCGCCGGCATCGTCGCCTGCCAGCAGATGACCATCGGGTCGAGCTTCCTGGCCGAGCTGAACGGTGGCGACGACACCCCCGGCCCGGTCCGCTGGACCACGGTGCGCACCTGGCAGGACGAACTGGTCCGGCCGGTCGACAACGCCGTGCTCGCCGACGGCGCGACGAACGTGCTGGTGCAGGCGTGGTGCCCGCTGCGGGTCGTCGGTCACCTCGGCCTGGTCCTCGACGGCACCACCTACACGGCGGTGCGGCAGACGCTGGCCGGCGCCGCGATCCGGCCGAACTGCTTCGCGGTCTGAGCCGTCCCGGGCCCGCCGTCGGGGCGGGCCCGGGACGACCGCGCTCACCCGTCGGCGCGCCCCCGGATCAGGTCGGCGGCCCGCCAGGCCAGCGCCGTCACCGGGGCGCTGGTCCAGCCGGCCACCATCACCGGCAGCACCGAGGCGTCCACCACCCGCAGCCCGTCGACGCCGCGGACCCGCAGCTCGGGGTCGACCACGTGGTCGTCGTCCGCCCCCATCCCGCAGGTGCCGACCGCGTGGTAGCCGCAGTAGCCGCGCGCCACCGCCGCCTCGAGGATCTCCTCGTCGGTCCGCGTCGCCGCGCCGGGCACCGTCTCCGCCCGGAGCCGCTTCGCGATCGGGCCGGTGGCGAAGAACTCCCGCATCCGCCGGAACAGGTCCACCGCCACCCGCCGGTCGTGCTCGGTGGCTAGGTAGTTCGCCACGATCGTCGGTGGGACGCGCGGATCGGCGTCGGTGACGGCGAGGCTGCCCTCGCTGTCCGGCCGGGTCACCGTGCCGAGGCACATCACGCCCGGCTCCCGTTCCAGCTCCAGCGCCCGGCCGGGGCGGGGCGGCGCGGCCGAGAACGGCGCCATCAGCAGGTGCCCGTCCGGGCGGTCCAGGTCCGGCCGGGACTTCACGTGCGCGGCCACGTCGAGCACCGGCAGCGCCAACGGGCCGCCGCGGGTGAGCAGCCAGCGCAGCGTCGCCCGGGCCTGCCCGAGCGGGCTGCCGAGCCGGGCGTTGTGACCGCCCGGCCCGGCGAGCCGGTACTGCAGGGCGATCGACCGGTGCTCCCGCAGCCCGGCGCCCACCCGGGGGCGGTCGAGCAGCACCGGCACCCCGGCGGCGCGCAGCGTGTCGGCCGGACCGATGCCGGAGACCTGCAGCAACTGCGGGGTGGCCAGCGCGCCGGCGGCGAGGATCACCTCGCCGGCCGTCCGGTGCTCGACCTCCCGGCCCCGGTGCGCCACCCGGACACCGACCGCCCGGCCGTCCTCGACGAGCACCCGGAGCGCGAGCGCGTCGACCACGACGGTCAGGTTGGGCCGGCGGCGGGCCGGGTGCAGGAACGCGTCCGCGGCGCTGACCCGCCGGCCGCGGTGGATGGTCGCGGTCGGGTACCCGATCCGCTCGTCGTCGTCGGCGTCCAGGTCGTCCACCGGCCGCCATCCCAGCTCGGCCCCGGTGGACACCATCTCCTCGGCCAGCGGGTCGGTGCCGGTGGCGACGGAGAGCCGTACCGGCCCGCCGACACCCCGGTGCGGCGCGGGCCCCAGCGGATGGTCCTCCAGTTTGCGGAACGCTTCCCGCACCGCCGACCAGCCCCAGCCCAGCGGTGCCAGCGCGTCCCAGTCCCGGGCCGCGCCGCGGCTCCAGATCATGCCGTTGACCGAGGTCGAGCCGCCGATCATCCGGCCGCGTTGCCAGGTCTCCCGCCAGTCCGGCCCGATCGTCGCCGGGTAGTGCCAGGCGGTGCGCGGGTCGTCCATCAACCGGGAGAACGCCTTCGGCACCCGGACGAGCGGGCTGCGGTCCCAGCCCCCGGCCTCCAGCAGCAGCACCCGGGTGCCCGGGTCCTCGCTCAGCCGGTCGGCCAGCACGCAGCCCGCCGCCCCGGCGCCCACCACGACGTAGTCGAATTCCACCGCCCAGGACCCCCAGTCACGAGAATCCTTCCGACAGTAGTTTCTCGATCACGCCACGGATAGAGGGCCGGTCAGGCCGCCTCGGCCAGCGCCTCGTACTCGTGGTCGGTCGGCTCCACCTCGTCGGCCGTCCCGTTCTCCTCCGGGGGCCCACCGACGACGTGCCCGGGATCGGCAGCATCACCGGCGACCGGCGCGACAGCCACGCCAGGGCGAGCTGTGCCGGGGTCAGGCGCGGGACCGGGGCGGTCGTCCGGCGGCGAGTGCGTCCACCGCCGCGAGGTCCTCGGTCGTGGCGTCCACCAGCGCCAGGTCGCGGAGGAACCCCACCCACACCGGCTCGATCCCCGGTGCCTCGGCGAACCGCTCCCCGGTGACCCGCCCGCCCGCGTACGCCACCGTGCGGTCGGCGAGGTCCCGCACCTCGTCCGGGGTGTACCAGCCGACGTCGTGAGCGGCGCCGGGGTCGGCCCGGACGCCGCCGGTGACCGCCGCCCGGAACAGGAACCAGTCATGGCCGGTGCCGCGCGGGCCGGGCCGCCGCCGGCAGGCGTTGGGCCGCCAGCCGTCCGCCACCGGGTCCAGCGTCAGGACGGTCAGGCCGACCTCCTCCGCCACCTCGCGGCGGGCGGCGTCGGCCGGGGTGCCGTGGTCGTCCACGTGTCCGGCGACCGGGGCCATCCCCACCGGGGCAGTGGCCCGGCGCAGCAGCAGCAACCGGCCGGCCGGGTCGGTGATCAGCACGCCGACGCTGGTGTTGTCGCACCGACGCGGCGAGTCGGCGGCCGGCCGGTTTCCGTGGAGATTCGTCATGGCGTGCTGCGCCCCCGTGTGCTTCCCGACCATTCGCTCGGTCCGCACCACTTTTATCCCATTGACGAACGCAAGTCAACGCTTGTGTTTGAAGCGATCCCGTATACGCTGGCACCGGCTTTGCAGGAATTGCATGCGAGTGCGCCCCGGAGTGGTGGCGACTGCTCGTTGTATTCACACCCCTATATCGAAACCCTTATCTTGCACGCGGCGACCCCTGTATTTGCGCGCGGCAACCCCTAAGGAGTTGAAGCATGAGTGGTGACGATTCCGGCGAGGCCGGTCTCGACGGGCCCCGCCGTTTCCGCGACACCGCGAAGATGATGCGTCTGTCGCAGGGCAACTGGCGCGAGGCGGAGAGCGGGGGCCTGATCAACCTGCACCTCGAGTGCCGGCCCGACGGCACCCTGCACGACCCGGACACGGGCCGCTCGTTCCTCAACCTCAGCTCCTACTCGTACCTCGGCCTGAACACGCACCCGGCGGTGGTGCAGGGCGCGATCGACGCCCTGACCTCCCAGGGCTGCGTCGGTCTGGGCATCACGCCCACCCGGATGCGCCCGTCGGTGCTGCGGCAGGCCCAGGACCAGCTCTCCGAGATCTGGCGGGCGCAGTGCCTGCTGGCGCTCTCCTGCAGCGTGGCGACCGCCGGGCTGCTGCCGCTCGTGTCGTCGGGCCACCTCGTCGACGGCCGGCCCCGGGTCACGGTCTTCGACAAGCGCAGCCACTTCTGTATGGACTACGTGAAACCGATCTGCGCCGACGAGGCGCCCGTGCTGGTCGCGCCGCACAACGACATCGACTTCGTCGAGGACGCGTGCAAGAAGTACGGGCGAGTGGCCTACGTCGCCGACGGCGCCTATTCGATGGGCGGCCTCGCAGATCTGGACGGCCTACTGTATCTCCAGGACCGGTACGGCCTCTTTCTGTGGATGGACGATTCGCACGCCATTTCGGTCATGGGTGACCGGGGCGAGGGTTACATCCGCTCGAAGATGGGTGAACTCAACGACCTGACGCTCATTACCGGATCGCTGGAGAAGGGGTTCGGCTGTTCCGGCGGTGTGGTGATGCTCCCCGCGTCGGTCGATCCCGCCCTGGTCAACACGTTCGCCGGACCGATGTGCTGGTCGCAGACCCCGAGCGTGGCCAACATGGGCAGCGTGCTGGCCTCGGCCCGGCTGCACGCCGGCCCGGAGCTGCACCACCTGCAGAGCCGGTTGCGCGCCAACCTCGACTACTTCGACTCGCGGGTGCCTAGCGAGTCCGCCGGCAGCATCCTGCCGGTGCGGGCGCTTCCGGTGGGCGACCGGGACCTGGCCGTGGACCTGTCCCGGCGGCTGCTCGACGAGGGCTTCTACTGCGCGCCGGTCTACTTCCCGGTCACCTCCCGGGGGCGGGAGGGCCTGCGGGTGATGATCCGGGCCAACCTCGGTGACGAGAACCTGCGCCGCTTCGTCGACCTGCTCGTCGAGTGGGTGGTGCCCCACCTGCGGGGGGCGGACGCCGCCGCGGTCACCGGGAGCGCGAGATGACAGTCGTCGAGGGCGTACCCCGGACCCGGTCCCGCGGGATCTGCCGCTGCCTCCTCGTCACCCCGGCCATCCGGATGGAGCGGTTCCTCGGCAGCGCGGAGGACGCCGCCGACATCCACCTGCTCGACCTGGAGGACTCCGTGCCGCCGGAGGCCAAGCACGACGCGCGGCAGGCGGTGGCCGCGCTCGACCCGCTGGCGGTGCCGGCCGGCTACAGCCTGCGCGTCAACCCGATCCGGTCCCCGGAGGGCCTGCGCGACCTGCACATGGTGCTCGACGCCCGGACCGCCCCCGACATGATCGTACTGCCCAAGGTGGAGTCGCCCTACGACGTCGAACTCGTCGACGACGTCCTCGCCGGGGCCGGGATCGACACCGTGCTGTGGGCGATCCTGGAGACCGCCGCCGGGCTGGAGAGCGCGATGGCCGTCGCCCGGTCCCGCCCCCGCCTGGTGGCGCTGACCTTCGGCGCGGCCGACTTCTGCGCCGACACCGGCACCGCGATGGAGTGGGAGCCGTTGCTGATGGCCCGGTCCCGCGTCGCGCTGGCCGCCCGGTCGGCCGGCATCGAGGCGGTGGACGGCCCCACGTTCGACCTGGACGACGCCGCCGGGCTCGAGTCCGACGCCCGGCGCGCCGCCGCGCTCGGCTACACCGGCAAGGTGGCCGTGCACCCCGGCCAGGTCGACGTCATCAACGAGGTGTTCACCCCCAGCACCGCCGACGTGCACCGCGCGGACCGGATCGTGGGCGAGTTCCGGCGGACCGGTTCCAGCATCATCACCATGGACGGCCGGATGCTCGGTCCGCCCTTCCTGCGCCAGGCCGAGAGCACGCTGGCCCGGGCGGGGCGGTCGCGATGAGGCCGCCGCGCGCGTTCACCGAGGTCGCGCCGGGCCGCTACCGCGAATCCCGGGGCCTCTACTACGACGAGTTCGACGTCGGCGACGTGATCGAACACCGTCCCGGCCGGACCGTCACCGAGACGGACAACGTCTGGATGTCGCTGCTCAGCCTCAACGCCCACCCGCTGCACATCGACGCGGCCTACGCCGAGGAGACCGAGTTCGGCCGTCCGGTCGTGTCGAGCCTGGTGACGCTCGCCATCGTCGGCGGGATGAGCACGAACGGCACCAGCGCGCGGGCGGTGGCGAACCTCGGCTGGGACGAGATCCGGCTCAGCGCGCCGGTCTTCGTCGGCGACACGCTGACCGCCGAGTCCGAGGTGGTGGCCAAGCGCCTCTCCCGGTCCCGCCCCGGCGCCGGCGTGGTGACGTTCCGGACCCGGGGACTCAAGTCCGACGGCACCACGGTCATGGTCTTCACCCGCAGCGCGCTGATCCCCTGCGCCGACGGGAGCGGCGCCACGTGAGCGGCGGACCCGGCCTCGTCCCGCTGGTGGTCGACCGGCAGGCCGTCGCCGACGCGGCGGACCTGCCCGGCCTGGTCGAGGAACTGCGTCGGGGGTACGCCGAGGGGCATCGTGCCGCCGCCCGTACCCCGCACCGGACCACCGTGGCCGGCACGGACCCGCCGGCGATGTTCGGGGTCATGCCCTCGGTCAGCTCCCGGGACGGCCTCTTCGTGACGAAGCTGGCCGCCCTGGTACCGGACCGTCCGGCCGGGGAACCCGCGATACACGCGCTCTCCGTGGTGATGTCGACGCGGACCGGACGTCCGCTGGCGGTCCTGGACGGCGCGGCCGTGACCGACCTGCGGTGCGCCGCCGTGACCGCGCTGGTGACCGACCTGTGCACCCCGGACCGGCCGCTGCACGTGGGCCTGGTCGGCAGCGGGGCGCTGGCCCGGCAGCAGGTGCGCGGGATGTGCGCGGTGCGGCCGCTGGCCTCGGTCACGGTCACCAGCCGACGGCCCGGCAACGCCGAGGCGTTCGCCCGGTGGGTCGCCGGGCTGGTCGGCCCGGGGTGCCGAGTGGAGGTCGCCGACCGGCCGGCGGACGTGGTCGACGGGCGGGACGTGATCGGCACGGCGACCGGCTCGGCCGAGCCGCTGATCGTCCGGCTGCCGCCCGTGCCGGTGCACGTCAACTGCATGGGCGCGCACACGGCCGACCGCCGGGAGGTGGCGTCCGACCTGCTGCGGGAGCACCTGCTGCTGGTCGAGGACCGGGAGCTGGCCGTCGCCGAGGCGGGCCCGGCGCACCGGGACGCCACCGACCTCGGCGCGCTGCTCGCCGACCTGCCGGCCGACCTGGCGTCGCGGACCACGGTGTTCAGCTCGACCGGTGACCCGTGGGCCGACCTGGTGACCGCCGCGCACGTGCTCCGCCGGGTGCGTCCCCGCGTGGCGGTCGGCTGATGCGCGTGCTGGTGACCGGCGCCGCGGGGCGGCTGGGCGGGGCGTGCGTCGCGGCGCTGGCCCACGCCGGGCACGAGGTCCGCGCCGTCCAGCACCGCCGTCCGGTCGCGCCCGTCCCGGGCCGGCGGATCGAGGTACGGCGGGGTGCGCCGGCGGACCTCACCCGCGACGTCGACGCGGTCGTGCACTGTGCCTTCCGGTTCGCGCCGCACCCGTCCGCCGACTACCGGCGGGACAACCTGGACGCCGCGCTGCGGCTGATGGAACACGGGCGGGCCCATGACGTCCGCACGTTCGTGCACGTCTCCAGCGTGATGGTGTACGGCCTGGACGCCGGGGGCGCAGTCGCGCTGCCGGAGACGCGGTCGCCGGCCGCCGTCGCCGAGGTGCTGGACCCGTACCCGGCGATGAAGATCGAGCTGGAGCGCCGGCTGGGCGCGCTGGCGGAGCGGCTCGGCGTGAACCTGGTGGTGGTCCGCCCGGGGATCCTCTTCGACGACCGCACCCCACCGGTGGTCCGTACCGTGGGGCGGTTCGGCCTGCTGGTCGGCGCGGGCCGCAACCACCTGCCGTTCGTGCACGCCGCGGACGTCGCCGACCTGGTCCGGCGGGCGGTGGAGGACGGCCGTCCGGCGGTCTACCATGCGGCGCCCGCCCGACCCGTCGCGGCGCTGCCGTTCGCCCGGGCCTGGTGCCGGCGGCACGCCCCCGGCCTGCGGGTGCTGCCGGTGCCGCGGCCGGCCTACGCGGCGCTGGGCCTGCTCACCTGGGCCGCCGCCCGGGCCCGCGGCCGGCCCGCCCGGTGGCCCAACCTCCGCTACGGCATCCGCCGGTCCACCCGGGACCTGCGGTACGACGTCAGCCGGGCCCGCGCGCTCGGCTGGGACGACGCGCGCACCCGGACCGTCCAGGAAGGGATCGACCGATGACCGGCTCGTGGCCGCTGATGGAACCGACTCCGGTCACCGACCGGCTGGACGCGGCGTTCCGGCACGTCGACTTCGGCGGGTGCCACGTCTTCGTGCTGCTGGGGCATCCGCGCTCGGACATCGGCAAGGGGCAGTTGGTGGCCCGGCTGGCCGCGACCGTCCCCGGTCCGGCGACAGTGGTCAAGTTCGACGGCATCCTCAACACCAACGAACGCGGCAACCACCCGTCGCCGACCGACGACCTCGCCACCTACCGGCGGTTCCTGCCGGACACGGTGATGGGCTGGCCGAACCAGATCCTCGGCGGTGACGTGCTGCTGTCCTTCCTGCGCGAGTTCGGCGGCACAGACTGGGAGCACCTCAGCTTCGTGCCGCACCTGAGCCGGTTCTTCCTGCTCACCCTGCACCGGGCCTGGGTCGACGCGGGCCGCCCGGCGCACCTGTTCGTCGAGTTGGGCGGCACCGTCTTCGACCAGGAGCTGACCACGTACGTGCTGCCGGCGCTGTCGATGCTCACCACGCCGGCGAACGCCCGGCTGACCACCGCGTTGCTCTCCGAGCTGCCGGGCGGTTTCGTGGAGCCGAAGACCCGGGCCCTGCAGGAGTGCCTGACCGGCAGCCTCCGCTTCGGCCTGGTCTACGACGTGTTGTTCCTGCGGGTGCCGGAGCGGGATCCGGGGGACGACGACCTGAGCGCGTTGGAGGCGGCCGTCGCGGCGAAGCTCCGGCGGCACCTGGTGCACCGGCCGGCGCCGCCGCGGCTGGTGCTGGTGCCGACGTTCGAGGGGCCGGCCCTGGACGGCTACCTCGACTACCTGCACCGCCGGCGGCACCTCGTCGCCGACCTCGGCGAGCCCGCGGGGCGGCCGTGACCACGACCGGCGTGCGGGCGCGCCGGCCCGACGAGACGAGAGAGGGTGCGGTCCCATGTGCGGGATAGCTGCCGCCGTCCCCGCCGACCGGTCCGCCGTCGAGGCGGCCCTGGCCGGCATGAGCCACCGCGGCCCGGACGCGACGGCCGTGCTCGACGACCCCCGGTTCACCCTCGGGGTGGTCCGGCTCGCCATCACCGACCTGGCACACGGGGACCAGCCGCTGCGGTCGCCCGGCGGACGGGCCTGGGTGGTGTTCAACGGCGCGGTCTACAACCATCACCGGATCCTCGACGAGGTGGGGGTGCGCGCGCCGTCGGGCAACGACGGTCACGTCGTCGGCATCCTCTACGAGAAGTACGGGCTGCGGTTCGCCGACCACCTGGAGGGCATGTACGCGGTCTGCCTCTACGACCTGGAGCAGGACCTGCTCGTCGTGGCGGTGGACGGCATCGGCGTGAAGCCGCTGTACGCGGCACGCCGGGGCGGGGCGCTCTTCGTCAGCAGCACGCCGGAGACGATCCCCGCCGAGCTGCGACCGTTCGCCTGCCGGGTGGCTCCGGGAACGGTGTGGTCGTCCCGGGGGGACGTCGTCGCGATCAGCCCCCGCCCTCGCGAGGGGACCCTGCGGGACCTGGTGGTGACCGCCGTACGGGACCAGATCCCGGCGGAGGTGCGGTGGGGCTGCATGCTCAGCGGTGGCCTGGACAGCTCGCTGCTGACCGCGATCGCGACCAGGGAGGTGGGGCTGGTCAGCACGTTCACCGCCGGGCTGGAGGGCAGCGCCGACCTCGACGCGGCACGGGAGGTGGCGGCGTACCTGGGCACCGACCACCACGAGGTGATCTTTGACGAGGCGGAGATCCCCGACCTCCTCGACGCCGTGGTCACGCACACGGTCAGTCCGGACGTCTTCACCGTGCTCGGCGGGGTGGGCACCTGGCTCACCGCCCGGCTCGCCCACGACGCCGGGGTGCGGGTGCTGCTCTCCGGCGAGGGCGCGGACGAGCTGTTCGGCGGCTACGGCTTCTACGCCGACCTGCCGCCGGCCATGGTCGAGCCGTGGATGCGCTTCGAGCAGCGCGATCTGGGCGCGCGGGAGTGTCTGCGGCTGGACCGCTGCGCCATGGCGCACCACGTCGAGGCGCGGGTGCCGTACCTGGACTCGGCGGTGGTCGCCCACGCGCGCGCCCTGCCGCCGGCCCGCAAGATCGACTACTCGGTGCGTCCGGCCCGGCAGAAGGTCGCGCTGCGGGAGATCGCGGAGGAGTTCCTCCCGGCGCACCTGGCGCACCGGCCCAAGATGCCGTTCCCCGACGGTGCCGGCTACCTGCACGCCGTCGGTCGCTTCGCCGCCGGCCGGATCACCGGCGCGGACCTGGCCGAGCTGTTCGAGCAGCCGGAGGCCGCCGCCTTCCTCCAGGCCGCGCCGGAGATGCAGGGGTACGGCCTGCGCACCGCCGCCTACCTCTGGCAGCGGTGGAGCGCGCTCTTTCCCGACCTGAGCGCCGACTACCGGGGCCTGGTCCGCCGGGGGCTGCTGCGGCGCACCCTGCGCCACGGCACGTACACCCGCGAGGACTTCCTCGCGGCGGTCGGCGCGGGCCCGGGGGCGGTCGGGTCGTCCGGCCCGCCGATCGATTGAGCCCCTACAATCCCCCGGGTACGAACGGGACGGACCACCGGCCGTCGGTGACGAGAGAGGCTTGCCGTTTCATGCACGCTGCGCAGGACACCTCGCTGATGGATCCGCCGCGGGAGACGGGCCCGGACGACCCGGCCGACGGCGGGCCGGAGAACGCCTCCTTCGCGGCCGCCCGCAAGCGGTCGGAGGCGATCGAGCAGGAGCTGCGCGAGGACCCGTCCCGGTTCCGGGTGCTGACCGGCGACCGGCCGACCGGCCGGCTGCACGTCGGTCACCTCTTCGGCTCGCTGGAGAACCGGGTCCGGTTGCAGGACGCCGGGGTGGAGACCTTCGTCATCATCGCCGACTACCAGGTCATCACCGACCGGGACGCGGTCGGGCCGGTGGGCGAACGGGTGCTCTCGCTGGTCACCGACTACCTGGCCGTGGGGCTCGACCCGAGCCGCTGCACGATCTTCGCCCACTCCGCCGTGCCGGCGCTCAACCAGCTGATGCTGCCGTTCCTCGCCCTGGTCACCGACGCCGAGCTGCGCCGCAACCCGACCGTGAAGGCGGAGCTGGCGGCCACCAACGGCCGCCCGATGTCCGGGCTGATGCTGACCTACCCGGTGCACCAGGCCGCCGACATCCTGTTCTGCAAGGCCAACCTGGTGCCGGTCGGCAAGGACCAGTTGCCGCACGTCGAGCAGTCCCGGTCGATCGCCCGCCGGTTCGACGAGATCTACGGCCGCGCCGACCAGCGGCACGCCGTGTTCCCCCGGCCGGACGCCCTGCTCTCCGAGGCGGTGAACATCCTCGGCGTGGACGGGCAGAAGATGAGCAAGTCCCGGGGCAACGCCATCGAGCTGGCGATGAGCGCCGACGTCACGGCCAAGCTGATCCGCCGGGCCGTCACCGACAGCGAGCGGCGGATCACCTGGGAGCCGCAGCGCCGCCCGGAGGTGGCCAACCTGCTGCTGCTGGCCGCGCTCAGCAGCGGCCGGTCGCCGGAGGAACTGGCCGACGAGCTGGCCGGTGCCGGCGGCGCCGGGCTGAAGGCCGTGGTGACCGAGGCGGTCAACGAGCGGCTGGCCCCGATCCGCAGCCGGCGGGCGGAGCTGGCGGCCGACGAGGGTTACCTGCGTTCGGTGCTGGCCGAGGGCAACCGCCGGGCCAACGAGGTCGGTGACGCCACGCTGGCCGAGGTCCGCGCCGCCATGGGGATGGTCTACTGAGTCCTCGGGGAGGGACCGGGTGCACGTTCCGACCGGATCGATCGCGTTCGTCAGCATGGGCCACTACCCGTCCGGCTTCCGGGTGGGTGGCATCTCCAACGTGATGGCCGGGTGGGCGCAGGCGCTCACCCGGCGCTACGAGGTGCACGTGGTCGCCGTCTACGACACGGTGCCCGACGACCTGGACCGCGCCTTCGCCACGCACGCCCACCGGCTCGCCGGGGTCCGCAAGCACGTGGTGGGCAGCCCGGCGGAGGCCGCCGAGGTGGTGGCCGGCATCGACCTCGTCTCGCTGCACCAGGAGGCGCACTGGCTGCCCCACCTGCCGCGGGCGGGCCTGATGATGCACAACCCGCCCTGCTTCGCGCCCGGCCGGGTCTGGCCGCCGGCAGCCACGGCCGGCGCGCTGCGCGCCGCCATCGCCGGGGCGCCGTCCCGGCAGGCGTGCTCACGGTGGCTGGCCGGGCTGATCGAGGCCGAGGTCGACCGCCCGGTGGACGTCGTCACCCCGTTCGTGGCCGCCGAGTTCGTCGAGCAGCCGCGCGTCGGGAAGGGACGGCACCTGGTGTGGGCGGGGCGCCTGGTGGCGAACAAGGGGCTCGCCGACGCGGCGGCGGCCGCCGGCCGTCTCGGGGTGGAGCTGCTGGTCACCGACGTCACCCCCGGCGTGGTCGACCCGGACACCGCCGACTTCCGGGACCGGTTGCGCCGGCTGCCCGGGGTGCGGCTGGTCCCGCCGCCGTCGTCCCCCGCCGAGATGGCCGGCCTGTTCGCCGCCGCCTCCGCCGTGGTCCTGCCCTCGGTCGGCGAGCCCTTCGGCATGGTCTCCATCGAGGCGCAGGCCAGCGGCACGAGAACCGTGGTGTACGACGACGCGGGCCTGCCCGAGACGGTCGGGCCGGCCGCGGTCGCGGTGCCCGTGGGTGACCTCGACGCGCTGACCGGGGCGGTCCGCGACGCGCTGGACGCGCCGGACGTGCCGGACGCCGACCGGGCCCGGATCGCCGAGCGGTTCGGCCTCGACCGCTCGGTGCGTGCGCTGCTGCGCAGCCTCGGCGGCGACCCCGGCCCGGTCGGTGTCGCCGCGCCGGCCCGGTCCTCGGGCGGCGCCCGATGAGCGCCCCGGCCGGGACGCCGCTGCGGCTGGGGCTCTACGCGCTGCCGTTCGGGTACGGGCCGGCGAGCAAGGCCGTCGCCGTCGCCGAGGCGGTGCAGCGGCGGCTGGGTGACGCCGTGCGCTGGACGTTCGTGTCCAGCGGTCTGGGTCTGGAGCTGCTCCGACGCACCGGGTTGCCGGCCCGGGTGGTGGACACCGGCAGCGTCCACGACGCCGAGCGGGCCGGGGTGGACGTGCGGCCGAGCCTCGACGCGCTGATCGTGGTCATGCACCGGCCGCTGGCCGCCCGGCTGGCGCCGGAGCTGCCGGTGTTCTGCGTCGACAGCCTGGCCTACATGTGGCGGCCGGACTCGTTCGCCGGCTTCCCCGGCATCGGAGCGGTACGCCGCTACTGGGTGCAGGACCTGTTCGACTCGGTGGAGGTGATGGGCCGCACCGGCGTGCCCAACGTCCGGGCCGTCCCGCCGATCACCGACGTCGAGCCCCGGCCGGGCGGTCCCGACCCGGCGGCGGAGCCCGGCGCGCCGACCGTGGCCAGCCTCGGTGGCCTGCTCAACCCCTACCCGGGCAGCCAGCACGTCTACCTGGAACACGTGCTGCGCCTGGTCTCCGACGCGTCGGCGCGCCCGCCGGTGGTGCTCACCAGCGCGGGCGCGATCGACCGGTTCGCCGACCTCTTCGCCGGGTTCGACGCCCGCTCGCTCAGCCACGACGCGGCGCTCGCGCTGTTCCGGGGCGCGGCGGCGGTCTTCGCGCCCCCGGGCCTGACCACGATCCTGGAGCTGGCCCAGCTCGGCCGGCCGATGCTGCCGCTGCCCCCGGAGAACTACTCCCAGGTGCTCAACCTGCGCCGGTTGCTGCGCCACCACGGCGCGGACCTTGGTCCCGCCTGGCGGGTGCTGGACGCCGCGTACGCGCCGATCGGGTCGGACCTGCCCGAGGGCGACGGGGTCCGCGCGGTGCACGACCTCAACGAGCGGGTGCTGGCCGACCCGGCGTTCGGCGCGGCGCTCGCCGAGGCATGGCGGCATCCCGGCCAGCGCGACACCCCGCTCCCCGCGGCGCTGCGCGCCCCGGTCAGCGGCGCCACGGTCATCGCGGACGATCTGGCGGAGTGCCTCGGGCGCTGACGGCGCCCACCGGCACCGGCCCGGCCGGCGGCGGGGGAGGGTCGGCACGGTAGCGGCGGCGCACCCGGGCCAGCGCGACCGCGGCGACGGCGGCCATCGGCAGGAACACCAGCGGCCCGAGCGGGCTCACCAGCGGCGCGACCACGGTGCTGCCGAGCGCCACCGCGCCGGTGTTGGTGGCCATCGTGACGGCGGCCCCGGTCGCCTGGTCCGCGTCGCCCGCCTCACCCATCACCAGCGAGGTGAGCGCGGCGTGCGCCAGCGGCAGGGAGGCGCCGACCAGCGCCCCGCCGGCGATCCAGGCCGGGACGCCGAGCGTGCTCGCGGTGGCCCAGGTGACCAGGCCGGCGGCGAGCAGGCCGAGCCCGAGCTGGGCCAACCGGCGGTCCGGCAGCCGGCGGCGGGCGGCCACCGCGGCGGCCACGGCGGCGGTGAGCGCCACCACCGAGACAGTCACCGAGAAGACCACGGCGGGCTGGTCGGCGGCCCGGATCAGGCGGGCCACGTAGAGCCGGGAGGTGTCGCTGGCCAGCGCGTACCCGGCGGCGGCCAGCACCGCGGTGGAGCCGAACAGCCGCCAGGACGGCCGGCGGGCCGACGCCGGCCCGCCGGGCGGCGCGGGCGGCGGCGGCACGTCGCGGAGCGTCCGCGCGGCTGCCGCCATGATCACCGTGACGGCGAGGAAGGTGACGGCGTTCGCCACCGCCGCCACCGGCACCGGATGACCGACGGTGGCGATCAGGAAGGCCGCCACCGGTGGTCCGGCGGTGCGGCCGAGCTGGAACTGGATGCTGTCCAGCAGCAGTTGGCGGGTACGGCTCGCGGTGCCCGGCCAGGCGCTGACCAGGGCCAGCCACGACGGGCCGCCGAAGCCGACCGCGAACGGGGTGACCGAGCAGACGACCGCCACCAGCAGCGCCCGGCGGGTGGACAGGCCGCCACCGGTGTCCCAGGCGGCGGCGGCCACCGCCAGGCAGCTCACCGCCTCGACCGCGGACGACCAGACCAGGGTACGGACGTGCCCGAACCGGCGGGCCGCCCGCGCCCCGAGCAGCACGCCCGGGATCGTGCCCAGCAGGGCGGAGATCTGCCACACGGCGAGCACCGCCGCCGGCAGGCGGTTGTCGCCCAGCGCCCAGGCGATGTTCACCCACTGGGCCGAGGCCGCGGTGTTGGACAGCAGCGCGAAGCACCAGAAAACGGGGAAGGGCACCACCGGCCGAGCCTACCGGCCGGCGGACCCGGTATCGGTGGGCGTCGCTGCCCGGTAGGGGTCGTGCGGGGTTGGCAGAACCGGCCCCGGTGCCCGAAGCTGGCACCGGCGCCACCACCGGGTGCGCCGTGACGACGATGGGGAGCCGGTGCACATCGGACTCGGTTTCGACGAGGCGTACGTGCCGCACGCGCGGGTCCTCATCGAGAGCATCCTGCGGGAGAGCGCCCTGGCGGCGCCCCGGTTCTGGCTGATCACCGACCGCGAGCCGGGCCGGGCCGTACGTGACGCCGTCCGGCGGCAGGTCGGCGACCGCGGGGAGGCGCACTTCCTGCCGGTGGAGCAGGTCGCGCACCTGCCGCTGTCCACCCGGGACAGCGCCCGGCACATCTCCCAGGGCATGTACCTGCGCCTGTTCATGCCCTGGCTCGTGCCCGCCGAGCTGGACCGGCTGCTCTACCTCGACTGCGACATGCTCTGCACCGGGCCGTTGACCGGGCTCGCCGAGGTCGAGCTGGGCGACGCGGTGGTCGGCGCGGTCCGCGACGCGTACACCCGGCGGTTGGCCGACGGGGGCGCGCTGCCGGGGCTGCGCGAGGAGGCCACGCTCGACCCGCAGGCGCCCTACTTCAACTCGGGCATGCTGCTGATCGACCTGGCGCGCTGGCGGGAGGCGGACGTCACCCGCGACGCGCTGGCGTACGTCGAGCGGCACGCCGACGCGGCCCGTTACCCCGACCAGGACGCGCTGAACCACGTCCTGTTCGGGCGGTGGCGCCGGCTGCCGCACCGGTGGAACCACATGATGGGCTGGCGGCTGGAGCCGGTCTACGGCGGCGACCCGGCCCGGGCGTCCCTGGTGCACTGCGTCGGTCCGAAGAAGTTCTGGACCGACGAGTTCCCCGACTTCAGCGAGTTCGGCCGGCGCTACTGGAAGTACCGCGCGGAGGTGGGCGGCTGAGCCGTCCCTCGGCTCAGGCGAGGAACGGCAGTTGCTCCGCCGGCACCGGGTCCGCCGGCGGCCGGCCGTCGACGAACCGTTCCACCTCCTGGACCGCCTGGTCGCCGAGGCGGCGCAGCTCGGTGCCCTGCGCGCCGGCGACGTGCGGGGTGATCAGGACGTTCGGCAGCTCCCGCAGCGGATGGTCCAGCGGCAGCGGCTCGGGGTCGGTCACGTCCAGCACGGCCGAGAGCCGGCCGCTGCGCAGGTGGACGAGCAGCGCGTCCTGGTCCAGCAGCCCGGCCCGGGCGGTGTTGATCAGAGTGCCGCCGTCGGGCATCAGCGCCAGCTCGGCCGCACCGACCATCCCCGCGGTGTCCGGGGTGAGCGGGGCGTGCAGGCTGACGATCGACGCCTCCGCGAACAACCGGTTCAGGCTCACCGGCCGCACCCCGAGCCGCCGCGCGTCGTCCGCGTCGAGGTACGGGTCGTGGCAGAGCAGCCGGAAGCCGAGGCCGGACAGCCGGGCCGCCACCAGCCGGCCGACCCGGGACGCGCCGAGCAGACCCACCGTCCGGTCCGCGTTGCCCGTCTCCGGGTAGCCGGTCAGCAGGGCCCGGCGGTCCAGGGTGTGCCGGTAGCGCGCGGCGGCGGCGAGGACGTTCTTGCCGGCCAGCAGCACCATCGCCACCGTGTAGTCGGCCACCGGCACCGCGTTGGCCCGCGCCGAGCTGGTCACCCGGATGCCGCGCGCCCACACCGCCGGGTCCAGCAGGTCCTTCACCGAACCACCGGTGTGCACCACCGCGCGCAGGCGGGGCAGGCCGGCCAGCTCCGCCGCGCCGACCCGGGGACAGCCCCAACCGGTCACCAGCAGCTCGGTGCGGCGCAACGCCGCCGGCGACGCGTCCGCCCAGGAGGTCCATGTGCCGGGGGCGAGGGCGAGCAGCCGGTCCAGGCGGGCCCGGTCGGCGGGGGAGAAGAGCTGGTCGGGCAGGTCCGCGCGCATCAGCAGGGCGGCCGGGATCATCCGGGTCCTCCTCAGTAGGCGAAGCTGACGCTGCGCGGCCGGGGCGTGGCCTTGTAGCGCGGTTGCTGCCCCCGCTTCCACAGCAGGCTGGCCAGCTCGACCGGGTGCAGCGGGTCGCCGTCCGCCGCCGCCCGCCGGGCCAGCCGCTCGCACACCTCCACCGCGCCGGCCCGCAGCTCCACCTCGGGCGCCGAGCCGTGCTCCAGCGGCCGCCCGGCCCGCAGCGCGTCGGCCAGCTCCGCGGAGACCTCCAGCAGCCCGTCCTCGATCAGCACGTGCGGGATGAGGTTGTCCGCGAACGCGGTGAGCCGGCCGAGGTCGGCGAACCGCCGCGTCCCCCCGGGGTCGTGGCACAGCGACAGGCCGTACGTCGCGAGCTGGGCCCGCTTGTGGAACGGCACCGCCAGGTCGCCATGGTGGGAGACGTCCCGCCAGTGCGGCATCCCGGCCAGGACCGCCACCATCCGCGTCGGCGACCCGGCCGCCTCCTCCACCAGCGCCGGGTACTCCCCGCCGAACCGGTCCCGGGTGTACGCGCCCAGCTCGTTCCAGGCGGTGGCGAACATGGTCATCAGGGTGAACGCCGGGCCCCGCGTCGGCTGGCCGAACAGCTCCGCGCAGGCGTGCGCGTCCAGGCCGGCCAGGTACGCCGGATCCGGCACGCCCTGCCGGAGCACCCGGTCGAGCAGGTGCTGACCGATGGTCCGGGCGCCGGACAGGCCGGGCAGCTTCACCAGGTGCGGGTGCAGTCCGGAGCCGAAGTTGATCGCGTCACGGACGATCACGAACCCGATCCGGGTCCGTTCGTCCGGCAGCCGGGACAGCCCGGACTCCACCGGCGGCCGGCGGCGCAGCTCGTCCAGGTAGCCGGCGTCGACCGGGCGCGACGACGGCCGGACGTGCGCGGCCCGGGCCGCCACCGTGGCGGCGGCGACGCGCAGCGCGGCCGGGTGGTCCGGGTACGTCCGCGGCGCCGCGGCCACGCCCGTGGTCTGGTCGGTCATCCACTCTCCTCAGAGCTTCGCGGGACCAAGGGACTCCAGCGCGGCGAGGTGCAGCTCCGCCACCCGGGCCCAGTCGTGTGCGTCGCGCAGCCGCCCGCTCGCCGCGCACGCCCGGTCGAGGCGGGCGTCGTCCAGCGAGTCCAGGCAGCGGGTCAGGTCGGCCCGGGTGCGGCCGTACGGGATGGCGGATCCGCCGAGCATCTCGGTGAGGAACGGCCACGGCGACACCAGCGCCGGCAGTCCCCGCCCGACCGCGTCAGCGACAGTGCCGGTGGCCAGCATGTCGCCGTCGCAGAACGGCAGCACCAGCACGTCGATCGCGGCGAGCCGGCGGTTGTACTCGCCGCGGGGCACCAGCTCGTAGGGCACGACCCGGATCCGGGGGTCCGGCGGGCGGGGCAGCTCCGGGGTGCCGGAGAGCACGAGCAGTTCGATGTCGTCGCGGTCGCAGGCGGCCACCGCGTCGATCACGAGCGCGACGTCCTTCTCCGGCCGGGGCGCCCCGATCACGCCGAGGCGCAGCACCCCGGGGCGCAGGCCGAACTCCGCCTCGGTGCGGGTCCGGTCGTCGTCGCGGATGCCGGTCATCAGGTCGCCGAAGTGTCCGTGCGGGATCACCAGGTGGCGGGCGTGGTCGGGGTACGGCAACTCGGCGCACGCCCGGTCCCGCCCGCGCGCGCTGTGGTGGATCACGCCGTCGGCGGCGGCCGCCCAGGCCTGGTAGACGCCGCGCCACTCCGGCCGCCGGTCGTGCGGCGTGAGGTTGTGCTGGGTGAGCAGGAGCCGGGTGCCGCTGTCGCGCACCGCGTCGATCAGCGCGAGGTGCCCGGCCAGGTCCGGCGGGAGGAGCCGCTCCGGCCAGTGCAGGTGGAACACGTCCACCTCGGCGAGGATCTCCCGGTGCCGGTCGAGCTGCGCGCGGGTGAGCGCCACCTCGTGCACCCGGTCGCGCAGCGGGGCGTAGAGCAGGGCGTCGTAGTGGTGGCCGTACGCCGAGCTGGCCACCCGCAGCTTCGGCGTGACCGACCAGCGGAAGTCCAGCCGGGTGGCCGGTGCCAACTCCACCTGGTGCACGACCGGCAGCTCACCGAAGTAGCTGCGGTAGTCCTTCACGCCGCGCACCTCGACGGTGGTGACCACGTCCGCCGGGCCGACCGCGAACTCGACCCGCAACGGCCGGGCCGCCGCCTCCGTCACCTGCAGGGCGACCGCGTCCGGCGGCTCGTCGAACCGCAGCTCCTCGTGCACGTGCAGGGTCCGGCCGCGCACCTCGTAGCGGGCCCGGCGTGTCGCCCGCACCGGCGCGGGCTCGTCGGCGACCTGCCGCCGGCCGGTATCCGGCCAGCGGTGGTGCACCACCTCCAGGCGGCCCGGCCGGTGGACCACCTCGTCGGGCAGGCCGGCCGGCGCGACCGTACGCCCGTCGTACACCGCCACCGGCACCCCGGCGGCGAGGGCGCTGTCCACCGGCACCTCGAACAGGCCGGGCCACTGCGGCGCGGGCAGGTAGTCCGAGACGGTGGAGCCGACCAGCGGCAGGACGAACGCGGTGTGCGCCGAGCGGTACGACCACACGCCGGCGTGCCGGTCGCGGTCGAACCAGAAGACCGCGTCGCGCGTCCGGCGCGGGGTAGGGCCCGGCACCGGCACGGCGTCCAGCGCGTTCGCGGCGTCCAGCAGCTTGCCGAAGCAGTCGAGGGTCATCTGCAGCCGCCGGGCGGGACCCCGGTACGCGTACGTCGACCGGTGGCGGTGCGACTGGATCAGCCCCTGGTCGAACCAGGGCCGCAGCGCGGTGAGCGCGTCCCCGGCCCGGGCCGCCCACTCGTCCGGGCCGGTCGGGGACAGCTCGGGGCGGCGGGCGACCAGCCCGGCCAGCTCGATCGTGAGGCAGCGGGCCAGCGCCCCGGCGGAGCGGCCCCACCCGACGGCGGTCCCGCTGTCGGTGACCACCAGCTCCACCAGGGCGAGCGCCTGGCGGGCCCCCGCCTCCCAGGCCGGGCCGATCCGGGCGGCCAGCGGCTCCGCGACCAGATACAGGGCCGGGCCGTAGACGTCGAACCGGCCGGAGCCGTCGGTGGAGTCGTCCAGTTGCCGGCCCGGCGTCTCGTCGATCAGGGCGCGGGTGCGCGCGACCAGGTCGTCCAGCGCCGCGTCGTCGACGGGCAGCCCGAGTTCGGCCCGGGCGTGCTCGCAGCGGGCCAGCACGGCGGCGTAGTTGCGCGGCGTGCGGGCGTCCAGCCAGGCGTCGTGCGGCCCGGTGTCCACCGCGGCCCGCAGGTGCGCCTGCCGCTCGGGCGGCAGCCGGGACAGCAGCGCGTTGTCCGCCCACGACCCGAACCGGCGCAACGTCTCGGCCACCCGGTAGGAGGCGAACGTGTGGGTGCGTGGGCCGTCGACCGCGCCGAGCACCGTCGTCAGCGCCTCGTCGACAGGGGTGCCGGCGAGGTGGGTGACCCCGCCGGCGTGCAGCAGCCCGAGGACGTGGGCGAGGTCGGCGTGCACGTCCGCCTGCACCGGGAACCCCGCGAAGACGCGCGGTACGCGGAAGGCCGGCGCGTACCGGGTGACGAACTCGGTGAGCGTGCCGACCACGACGTCGCGGACGGCCTGGCCCAGCGACGACGGGGCCGGGGCGGTGTCGGCCTCCCCGGGCGGGCCGGCGAACCACGGTGAGGCGTTCGCGGCCGGTCCCCGGTCGATGTGCACGGGGAAAGATATCAATGCCCCGGAGGCGCTGGCAACGATGGGACGAACGCCCCGGCAGGTCGGTGACCGGGCGCCCGGCGGGCAGTTGCGGCGAGCGGCCCCGCGGCGGGGCGGGACCGTGCGAGGCTGGGCGGGACGCCGCTGGAGGAGGTGCGCATGGGCGCGACGCCCCGGCTCGACTTCGCGCTGGACACGTACGAGTGCATCGTGCTCTATCCCGGCCCCTCCGGGCGGGCGCTGCCGGAGGAGACCGTGCAGCGGCTCCAGTCCGAGCACCTGCGGCACATGCAGGCGTTGCAGCGGCGCGGCATCGTGCTGGTCGACGGCTCGGTCGACGGCCCGGCCCGCGAACCGGACCCGCCGATCGGGTTCGGGCTGGCCCGCACCGGTTCGGTGGACGACGTGCGCAGCGTGATGGAGGCGGACCCGGCGGTGCAGGCCGGGCTCTACCGGGTGGAGGTGCTCACCTTCCTCTGCCCCGCCGGGTCGCTGGAGTTCCCGCTGGTCAAGACCGAGAGCTGAGGCACTGTCGGGCGGCCGACCGCGTGCTTCCCGGCCTCCGCCGCGCGACCGCACCCACCGGATCGCCACCGTGCCCGCCGGCATGCTGCTGTTCCCGCTGGCGCGGGCGACGGCGGTGCTGCGCGGCTACCGGGTCCGCCTCGCCTACGGCCCGGCCCGGGACCGGCTGCGCACGGCCGAGTGCCGCCACGACCCGCACGGGACGTTCTCCGCCGTGCCGCCGCTCCGCCCGCCGGGCCGCCGGCCCGCCGGGCCCCGCGACGGGGCGGCCGGGCCGGATCGGCGGGAGCACCCCGTCGACCGGTGACGGGGGGCGGTACGATTTCCGCCGCGCGGTCGCCGATGCCCGCCACACACGACGTTCCGGTGCGGTACGCCTGCCGCCCGCCCGCGCGGGTTCTTCGCGCGTCGTTGGACAACTGTTCCGCAGTCCGCAAGGGGTCGGCCGGCAGGTCGATCCGGAGGAGAGACTAGCCTGATGGGCGTGACACGCCGCGCGAAGATCGTCTGCACTCTCGGCCCCGCAACCGCTTCCCCGGAGCGTATCCGCGGTCTCGTAGAAGCCGGCATGAACGTGGCGAGGCTCAACTTCAGCCACGGCAGTCACGCCGACCACGAGTCGGTCTACCGGCTGGTCCGCGAGGCGGCCGAGGCGGCCGGCCGCCCCGTCGCCGTGCTCGCCGACCTCCAGGGCCCCAAGATCCGTCTCGGCCGGTTCGCCGACGGCCCGCACGAGTGGCGCACCGGCGACTCAGTCGTGATCACCGGCGACGAGGTGGTGGGCACCAAGGAGCGGGTCTCCTGCACCTACCGCAAGCTGCCGCAGGAGGTGAAGCCGGGCGACCGGCTGCTGATCGACGACGGCCGGGTCGCGATCGAGGTCAGCGACGTCACCGGCAACGACATCCGGTGCCTGGTCACCGAGGGCGGCCCGGTCTCCAACAACAAGGGCGTCTCGCTGCCGAACGTCGCGGTGAGCGTCCCGGCCCTGTCCGACAAGGACGCCGAGGACCTGCGCTTCGCCCTCGGCCTCGGCGTCGACCTGGTCGCGCTCTCCTTCGTCCGCTCGCCGGAGGACATCAAGCTCGTCCACTCGATCATGGACGAGGAGGGCGTGCGCCGCCCGGTCCTGGCCAAGGTCGAGAAGCCGGAGGCGGTCGACCACCTGGAGGCGATCGTGCTCTCCTTCGACGGGGTGATGGTCGCCCGTGGCGATCTCGGCGTCGAACTGCCGCTGGACCAGGTGCCGCTGGTGCAGAAGCGTGCCGTGCAGCTGTGCCGGGAGAACGCCAAGCCGGTCATCGTGGCCACCCAGATGCTCGACTCGATGATCGAGAACTCCCGCCCGACCCGCGCCGAGGCCTCCGACGTGGCCAACGCGGTGCTCGACGGCGCGGACGCGGTGATGCTCTCCGGCGAGACCAGCGTCGGCAAGTACCCGGTGCTCACAGTCAGCACGATGGCGAAGATCATCACCACCACCGAGGCCGGCTCGATCGCCGTCCCCCGGTTGCAGCACGATCCGCGTACGCACGGCGGCGCGCTCACGGTCGCCGCCTCGTCGATCGCCCGGGCCATCGGCGCCAAGGCCATGGTCGCGTTCTCGCAGACCGGTGACACCGTCAAGCGGCTGGCCCGGCTGCACTGCGACCTGCCGCTGCTGGCGTTCACGCCGGTGCCGGAGGTGCGCAACCAGCTCGCGCTCTCCTGGGGCGTGGAGACGTTCCTGATGCCGTTCGTCGAGCACACCGACGACATGTTCCGCCAGGTCGACCAGGCGCTGCTCGGCCTCAACCGGGCCAACCCGGGTGACTACGTGGTGATCGTGGCGGGCAGCCCGCCCGGCACCCCCGGCTCCACCAACACGCTGCGCGTGCACCAGCTCGGTTCGCTGGTCGACGCCGCCTCCGCGCGAGCGCTCCAGTGAGCGCGTGGAGTGAGCGGGGTTTGCGAGCCCCGCGGTCGCGAACGAAGGTGACACAGTGAGCGCGGTGGCGACCGGGCAGGCGGCGGTCGACCAGTTGCTGGAGGTCCTCGACCTCGCCCGTACCGGGGAGATGACCTTCCGGGGGATGAGCCCGCAGGTGGGCCCGCAGCGGGTCTACGGCGGCCAGGTCGCCGGCCAGGCTCTGGTCGCAGCCGGCCGCACCGTCGACGCGGAGCGGGCCGTGCACTCCCTGCACGGCTACTTCGTGCGCCCCGGCGACCCGGCCGAGCCGATCGAGTACCAGGTGGAGAACGTCCGCGACGGCCGGTCCTTCTCGGTGCGCCGCTCGGTGGCGCTGCAGCACGACGAGCCGATCTTCTTCATGTCGGCGTCGTTCCAGCGCCAGGAGGAGGGGCTGGACCACCACGCCCCGCTCCCGCCGGACGTACCCGGCCCGGACGACGTGCCGACCATGACCGACCGGCTCTCCCGCTACCCGGAGCGCCTGGGCATCTGGGGGATGATCCCGCGCCCGATCGACGTGCGCTACGTCGGCGAGCCCGGCTGGGTCCGCCCCGGCGACCGCCCGGCCGAACCGCACCAGCGGGTGTGGATGCGCCTGGACGGCAAGCTGCCGGACGATCCGCTGCTGCACGCGTGCGCCCTCACGTACGCCTCCGACCTGACGCTGCTGGACTCGGTGCTGTCGGTGCACGGCGAGGTGTGGGGGCCGGGCGGTGTGGTCGGCGCGAGCCTCGACCACGCGCTGTGGTTCCACAGGTCGTTCCGCGCCGACGAATGGTTCCTGTACGACTGCTGGAGCCCGTCCGCGTCGGGCGCCCGCGGCCTGGCCACGGGCCGGATGTTCACCACCGGCGGCCGGCACATCGCCAGCGCCGTCCAGGAGGGGTTGCTGCGGCGCGTCGGCGGCTGAAAGCCCGATCGGTGATCGTCCGGGTGCGGGTCGGGGGGTCGGCTCCCACCGCGGCGGACTAACCTGGCCGTATGCGTCTCTCCGCCCGGGTCGACTATGCCCTCCGCGCGGCCGCTGAGCTGGCCTCGGTCGCGGACGGGGGGACCACCGGGCGGAGCCGGCCGGTGACCGCCGAGCAGATCGCCCGCGCGCAGGACATCCCGCCGAAGTTCCTGGAGAGCATCCTGCTGCAACTGCGCCGGGGCGGCATCGTGCACGCCCAGCGTGGCCCCGAGGGCGGCTACTGGCTGGCCCGGCCGGCCGGGGAGATCTCCCTGGCCGAGGTGATCCGCGTCATCGACGGTCCGCTCGCGCACGTGCGCGGGCAGCGCCCGGAACAGCTCGGCTACCAGGGTGCGGCCCGCGCGTTGCAGGACGTCTGGATCGCGCTGCGGGCCAGCGAGCGGGAGATCCTCGAGCTGGTCACCATCGCCGACGTGGCCGCCGGCGCGCTGCCCGGCCGGGTCAACGAGCTGGCCGCCGACCCGCGCGCCTGGAGCTGACCACACCGTCCGGCGTCTCCTACCGACCGGATGGGGGACTTGACCCGGGGCGCCTCCGTGCCGCATTGTCGACCAAGTTGATAGGAGATACCGAAAAGTCAGGGGGCGCTCGTGCGCAAGCTGCTGGTCCTCGCCCTCGTCGGGCTCGCCGCGCAACTCGTCGACGGCGCGCTCGGCATGGCGTACGGGCTGACCTCCTCGACGCTTCTCCTGTTCGCCGGTGTCGCGCCGGCCGCCGCGTCCGCCTCGGTGCACCTGGCCGAGATCGGCACCACGCTCGCCGCGGGCGTCTCGCACTGGCGTTTCGGTAACGTCGACTGGCGGGTGGTCGGCCGCATCGCGCTGCCCGGCGCGATCGGTGCGTTCGCCGGGGCGACGTTCCTCAGCTCCATCTCCACCGAGGCGGCGGCGCCGTGGATGGCCGCCATCCTGTTCACGCTCGGCGCGTACCTGCTGGTGCGGTTCTCCCGGCCGCTGCGCGCCAACCGCGCCGCCGGCCGGCTGCGCAGCCGCTTCCTCGCCCCGCTCGGCCTGGTCGCCGGCTTCGTCGACGCCACCGGCGGCGGTGGCTGGGGGCCGGTCGCCACCCCGGCGCTGCTCGTCTCCGGCCGGATGGAACCCCGCAAGGTCATCGGCTCGGTGGACACCTCCGAGTTCGTGGTGGCCGGCGCGGCCAGCATCGGCTTCCTCATCGGCCTGGGCTCCGAGGGTTTCCTGTTGCCCACGGTGGCCGCGCTCCTGGTCGGCGGCCTGATCGCCGCGCCGATCGCGGCCTGGCTGGTCCGCATCGTCCCCGCCCAGCTGCTCGGCGCCGTGATCGGCGGCGTGATCGTGCTGACGAACGCCCGTACGCTGCTGAGCGCCGGCGGCGTGGGCGGCTCGGCGCCGGTGGTGGTGTACGTGCTGCTCGGCGCCGCCTGGCTGGCCGCCGTCGGGCTGGCGGTGCGGGCGCTGCGCCGTACCCGCCAGGCCCGCGCCACCGTCGAGGCGGCCCTCGCCGCCAGCCCTGCTCCGGCGGGAGAGTCCGCCGCGTCGGCGGAGCCGGGGGAGTCCGCCAGGTCTGGTGAGTCCGCCGAGCCGGCGTCGGGGGGGTCCGCCGAGGCCGCGGAGTCGCGGAAGCTCGCCGCCGCCGTCGAGGGCTGAGCCTCGGGCCTTCCCGGGGGCGCGCCCCGCACCCGCGAGGAGTGTTCCTCGGCGTGTCGCCCGCCGACGACACAAGCCCTCCAACCGATATGCCTCTCGGTCGTGCTTATGACTGGGAGGCATATCGGTTGTCGGTCGTCCCTTCTCGCCGCCCGCCGCCCGCCGCGACTGTCCCGCGACGCCGACCGCGACTGTGCCGCGCTGGCCGCCACTGCACCGGGACGGATGGAGGGCGTGCGACGTGCTCGGTGGGCCCGGCGCTTGTGGGGGTGTCCGGCGGTGACCTAGGCTGACGGAGCGCGGAGCCGAATCATGGACGTCGATGTGTTGACGTCGCTCGTCGCGTCAGGGCACGTATCCGCCGGTCCGGGCAGGCCGGCGCCCGCCCCGTGCCTGACCTCCGCGAAAGGCATTCCCGTGCACCTCACCACCCCACGCCGCCGGATCGCGCTGCTCGCCGCGGCTTCGGCGGTCACCCTGTCGGCCGGCGCGCTCACCACGATGACCGCCGCGGCGGCGGCCGCCGCCTGCCGGGTCGACTACCGGATCACCAACCAGTGGAGCGGCGGCTTCGGCGCCGACGTGACAGTGACCAACCTCGGCGACCCGGTCAACGGCTGGACCCTCGGCTGGAGCTTCGCCGCCGGCCAGCAGGTCGTCCAGGCGTGGAACGCGACTGTCAGCCAGTCCGGCGCCCAGGTCAGCGCCCGCGACGCCGGCTACAACGCGGCCATCGGCACCGGTGGCACCGCGAACTTCGGCTTCAACGGCTCGTGGAACAACACGTCGAACCCGGTCCCGGCCGCCTTCACGCTCAATGGCACCGCCTGCACCGGCGCGCCGTCCACCACCCCGCCCCCGTCGACGCCACCGCCGAGCACGCCCCCGCCGTCCACGCCCCCGCCCACCACGCCACCGGCCGGCGCGAAGCAGATGGAGGACCTCGATCGAGGGCTGACCAGCGTCCGCTCCGGCAGCGGGAACCTGGTCTCCTGGCGGCTGCTCGGCACCGAGACGACGGGGGTCTCGTTCAACCTCTACCGGGGCGGCACCAAGGTCAACGGCAGTCCGATCACCGGCGCCACCACGTACCTGGACAGCGGCGCGGCCGCCGGATCGGCGTACACCGTGCGGGCCGTGGTGAACGGCGCCGAGCAGGCGGCGTCCGCCCCGGCGCTCCAGTTCGCCAACGGCTGGCTGGACGTGCCGATCCAGCCGCCGCCCGGTGGCACCACCCCGACCGGGGAGGGGTACAGCTACTCGGCGAACGACGCGAGCGTCGGTGACCTCGACGGCGACGGCCGCTACGAGTTCGTGCTCAAGTGGGATCCGTCGAACGCCAAGGACAACTCGCAGTCCGGCTACACCGGCAACGTCTACGTCGACGCGTACACGCTCGGCGGCACCCGGCTGTGGCGCATCGACCTGGGCCGCAACATCCGCGCCGGCGCCCACTACACCCAGTTCCAGGTGTACGACTACGACGGCGACGGGGACGCCGAGGTGGCCATGAAGACCGCCGACGGCACCCGCTCCGGCACCGGCCAGGTGATCGGGAACGGCTCGGCCGACCACCGCAACTCCAGCGGCTACGTGCTCGCCGGCCCGGAGTACCTGACCATGTTCGACGGCCGCACCGGCGCTGCTGTCTCCACAGTCGACTACGACCCGCCGCGCGGCACCGTCTCCTCCTGGGGCGACTCGTACGGCAACCGGGTCGACCGGTTCCTCGCCGGCACCGCGTACCTGGACGGGCAGCGCCCATCACTGATCATGGCGCGCGGCTACTACACCCGGGCCGTCGTCGCGGCCTGGGACTTCCGCGACGGCACGCTGCGCAAGCGCTGGACGTTCGACTCGAACGCCTCCGGCAACGGCGCCGCCGCCGGCCAGGGCAACCACCAGCTCTCCGTGGCCGACGTGGACAACGACGGCCGTCAGGAGATCGTGTACGGCGCCGCCACGATCGACGACAACGGCCGGCTGCTGTACTCCACCGGCAACGGCCACGGCGACGCCCTGCACGTCGGCGACCTCGACCCCTCCCGCGCGGGCCTTGAGGTGTTCAAGGTCGACGAGGACGGCAGCAAGCCCAGCTCCTGGATGGCCGACGCGCGGACCGGGCAGATCATCTGGCAGACCGCGCCGGGCGGCGACAACGGCCGCGGCGTCTCCGCCGACGTCTGGGCGGGCAGCCCGGGTGCCGAGTCCTGGTCGTCGGCTGTCGACGGGCTGCTCAACACCCGGGGCCAGAACGTCGGGCGCAAACCGTCGTCGGCGAACTTCCTGATCTGGTGGGACGGCGACCCGGTCCGGGAACTGCTCGACGCCACGAAGATCGACAAGTACGGCATCGGCGGCGAGACCCGGCTGCTCACCGCCAGCGGCGTCGCCTCGAACAACGGCACGAAGTCCACCCCGGCGCTCTCGGCGGACCTGCTCGGCGACTGGCGGGAGGAGGTCGTCTGGCGCACCTCCGACAGCACCGCGCTCCGGATCTACAGCACGCCTGTGACCACCGGCCTGCGGCTGCCGACGCTGATGCACGACCCGCAGTACCGGGTGGCGGTGGCCTGGCAGAACACCGCCTACAACCAGCCGCCGCACCCGGGCTTCCACCTGGGCGACGGCATGAGCACCCCGCCCGCGCCGAACATCTACCTGCGCTGAAACGGCAGGCACCGGGTCGCCGGCCGCGGAACCCGCTCCGCCGGCGACCCGGTGCACCACACCGCAGCATTCCCGACCCGTCCCGACCGGGAATGCCGTACCACCACCGGGGACAAAGTTATGCGTCCCGCGCGACGGTGCGGTGACGTCGCTATGAAGAGCATGTTTCAGCCCTCCCGGCGCAGCCCGCCCGCCACCTTCTCGGCGATCAGCTCGAACGAGCGGACCCGGTCCGCCACGTCGTACACCATCGTGGTGAGCATCAGCTCGTCCGCACCGGTGCGCTCCAGCAGCTCCCCGAGCTGCCGGGCCACCGTCTCCGGCGAACCGGTCGCCTGGCCGTCGCGGCGCTGGGCGACGAACTCCCGCTCGAACTCCGAGTACGGGTACGCCGCCGCCTCCTCCGGCGTGACGAGCGGCTCCGGCCGCCCCGACCGTAGCTTCAGGAACGACAGCCCGGCCGGCCCGGCCAGCCACTCGGCCCGCTCGTCGGTCTCCGCGCAGACCGCGTTGACGGCCACCATGGCGTACGGCCGGTCCAGCCACTGCGACGGCCGGAAGTTCTGCCGGTAGAGCTGCAACGCCGGAATCGTGTTCTGCGAGCTGAAGTGGTGCGCGAACGAGAACGGCAGCCCGAGCAGGCCGGCCAGCTGCGCGCTGAACCCGCTCGACCCGAGCAGCCACACCTGCGGCGACTGGCCGCGGCCCGGCGTCGCGGTGATCGGGCCGGGCTCGGCGCCGGAGAAGTAGTTCATCAGGTCGGCCAGCTCACGCGGGAAGTGCTCCGCGGACAGGCCCTCCATGGTGCGGCGCAACGCCAGCGCGGTCACCTGGTCGGTGCCCGGAGCCCGGCCGATGCCCAGGTCGATCCGGCCCGGGTGCAGCGCCTCCAGGGTGCCGAACTGCTCGGCCACCACCAGCGGCGCGTGGTTGGGCAGCATCACCCCGCCCGAGCCGAGCCGGATCGTGCCGGTGTTCGCGGCCAGGTGCGCGAGCAGCACCGCCGGCGCGGAACTCGCGATCGCGGGCATGTTGTGGTGCTCGGCCACCCAGAACCGGCGATAGCCCAGCTCCTCGGTGCGGCGGGCCAGCTCCGTGGTGTACTTCAGAGCCTCACCGGCACTGCCGGTCGCCGCCACCGGGGCAAGATCAAGAACAGACATGGGTACGTCGATCACAGCGTGGTGCAACAGGCGACGTGCCGGAATTGTTCCGCCGGGTGCGCTACCCCATACCCCGGGCCTGCTCGAAGATCAGGCTGGTCTGCGTGTGCTGCACCGCCGGATCGACTGCGAGATGATCGAGGACGAAGTCCCGCAGCGCGTCACCGGAGGCGGCCCGGACGTGCAGCACGTAGTCCTCCGCGCCCGCCACGTGGAACACCGACACCACCCCTGGTAGCCGCACCGACCGGGCCCGGAACGCGTCCACGGCGGCCCGCTCGTGCGCCGTCAGCCGCACGGAGACCAGCGCCTGCAACGGCAGGCCCACCGCCGCCGGGTCCACCTCGGCGTGGAACCCGCGGATCGCCCCGCACTCCCGCAGCGCCCGGGTACGCGTCAGGCACGTCGACGGCGCCACCCCGACCCGCTCGGCCAGCGCGTTGTTCGGCAGCCGGCCGTCCGCAGCCAGCTCGGTGAGGATCGCGCGGTCGGTGTCGTCCAGGCCGGCGAACGGCCGTACATCATTCGGTGCGGCAGGCATGCGACCATCCTTCACCGAATCACCACCGGGCGAAAGCGTGATTGCCAGAATCTTGTTCGCCGCTATTGCCCCTGGCCGTCGTCATGTTCGACGCTTCCGGCATGACTTCCGTGGACACCGCAGCCGTACACGCCGGGCGCGCCGACCTCGCCGGGCTCGGCGTCCACGTCCCGCCGATCGACCTGTCCACCACCAACCCGCTGCCCTCGGTGGCCGGCGGCGGTGACGACTACGAGACGCTCGCCACCGGCGGCACCCTCCCGGCCGGCGGCAGCGCCGTCTACCAGCGCCTCTGGAACCCCACGGTGGCCCGGTTCGAGACCGCGCTCGCCCAGCTCGAAGGCACCGCCGAGGCGGTCGCGTTCGCCAGCGGCATGGCCGCGCTCACCGCCGCCCTGCTCGCCGCCACCCGCGACGGCAAGCGTCACGTCGTCGCCGTCCGCCCCCTCTACGGCGGCACCGACCACGTCCTCGCCACCGGCCTGCTCGGCACCGCTGTCACCTGGGCCACCACCGCCGACGTGGCCGCCGCGATCCGCCCCGACACCGCCCTGGTCGTGGTCGAGACGCCGGCCAACCCCAGCCTCGACCTGGTCGACATCGCCGCGCTCGCCGACGCCGCCGGTGACGTCCCGCTGCTCGTCGACAACACAGTCGCCACCCCGGTGCTCCAGCAGCCCGCCCGCCACGGTGCCGCGCTCGTGCTGCACAGCGCCACCAAGAGCATCGGCGGCCACGGCGACGTCCTCGCCGGCGTCGTCGCCTGCGGACCCGAGTGGGCCGCCCGGCTGCGTCAGGTCCGCGCCGTCACCGGTGCCGTCCTGCACCCGCTCGGCGCGTACCTGCTGCACCGCGGCATCCAGACCCTCCCGCTGCGCGTCCGCGCCCAGCAGGCCGGCGCGGAGAAACTCGCCGCCTGGCTCGCCGGGCACCCCGCCGTCGAGCGCGTCCACCACCCGTCGCTGCACGACCCGGCCGGACTGGTCGGCCGCCAGATGTCCGGCACCGGCAGCCTGCTCGCCTTCGAGGTACGCGGCGGCGCGCCCGCCGCGGCCGAGGTCGCCGGCGCCTGCGAGCTGATCACGCACGCCGTGTCGCTCGGCGGCGTCGACACGCTGATCCAGCACCCGGCCTCGCTCACCCACCGGCCGGTCGAGGGCGACGCCAAGCCCTGCGGCGGGCTGCTGCGCGTCTCGGTCGGCCTGGAGGACCCGGAGGACCTGCGGGCGGACCTCGCGCGGGCGCTGGCGCGGATCTGACGGCGGCCGGTCGCCCGCGTCCGCGGCGTCGTCCGGTCACGACTTCGGGCCGACGTGCCGGTCGAGGGCGGCGACGGCTTCCCGGCGGGCCACCGACAGGGAATTGCGGCGATTCATCCGCCAGGCGATGCCGAGCCGGTCGAGGGCCTGCTGGCACAGGCCCATGATGTCGCCCGACTCGTTGGCGAACATGTAGCGCGGATAGACGTAGCGCTTGCCGCGCACGACCACCTGATTGGCGAAACGGCAGCCGTCGGAGTGGAAGAGGCCGCGCAGGAAGTCGCCCGCCTGGGCCTCGACGATGGGGCGTTGCCAGTCGGTCAGGACGATCGGGCGCTCGTGCTTCTTGCCGGGCCCGTGCTGCGGTAGTAGGCACGGCCAGTGCTGGCCGTAGCTCTGCACATTGACGCAGCCCGGTTTTGAGACCCGCTGCACCTTTTCGGCCAGCACCGCTCGCATGGCGTCGTCGCACGCTTCGATCAGGCCCGGCCAACAGTCGCTGCAGGCGATCCGGAGCACCGGCACCCGGGCCTTGGTGACGAGGTGCCCGTCGCCGAGGTAGAGGCCGAGGAGATAGGCGTAGGCCGCCGGGTCTGCCGGAGCGTGGATGTCGTCACGACACCGGAAGCATCGCAGTGCGGTGCCCTGCTGCTTCGGCACCGGCCGGTCCTTGCACCAGTGGCGGACCGTCGGATAGGAGAGCCCCACGGTCCGCGCCACCTCGGCGACGGTCGCGCCGTCGAGGTAGAGACGCCGCGCCCGGGCGCGCAGTTCGGGTGGATGCACAGCCCTATGGTCGAACGCCTGTATGACATTTCTGGTGCCCTCGGTGGGATTCGAACCCACACTGTATGGAGTTTGAATCCATTGCCTGCTGCCAGTTGGGCTACGAGGGCGTTCCGTGATTCGGCCTCGACAGCCTACCCGCTAGGCTGAAGGCGGCGACACCCGGCAGGGCGGGTGTCGGGCTCGAACCGGTGGGAGTGGCTCGTGGGCGAGATGCAGGCGGACGCCGAGCGCAAGCGCGTTCTGATCGCCGAGGACGAGGCGCTCATCCGGCTGGACCTGGCCGAGATGCTTGTCGAAGAGGGCTACGAGGTGGTCGGCGAGGCCGGTGACGGCGAGACCGCCGTCAAGCTCGCCGAGGAGCTCAAGCCGGATCTGGTCATCCTCGACATCAAGATGCCGATCATGGACGGGCTGGCCGCCGCCGAGCGGATCGCCGGCGCGCGCATCGCCCCGGTGATCATCCTGACCGCGTTCAGCCAGCGTGACCTGGTGGAGCGGGCGCGGGCGGCCGGCGCGATGGCGTACCTGGTCAAGCCGTTCCAGAAGAGCGACCTGGTGCCGGCGGTGGAGATCGCGCTGTCCCGCTACTCCGAGATCGCCGCGCTGGAGTCGGAGGTGGCCGGCCTCACCGACCGGCTGGAGATCCGCAAGACCGTCGAGCGCGCCAAGGGCGCGCTGATGACCACGTACGGCATGACCGAGCCGCAGGCGTTCAAGTGGATCCAGCGCACCGCGATGGACCACCGGATGACCATGAAGGAGGTCGCCGAGCGGATCCTCGCCGAGACCGCCGGCGGCGAGGTGGAGCAGCCCGCGTCCTGACCTGCCCGGGAGACGTCCGATCGATAGGATCGGATCCATGTCTTCCGCGCGCGTCCGGCCGGTCCTCGTCGCCGCTGCCGCCGCGCTGCTCCTGGTGGCCTGTCACGCGACGCCGCTACCGCTGCCCGAGCCCGCGCCGGTACGCCCGCAGTGGCAGCCCGTCGAGCTGGCCGTGCCCGCCGGCGCCGCCGGACGTCCGGTGCTGCGCGACGCCGCGCGGTGCGCCGGCCGGTGGTACGTGGTGGGCGGGCTGGCCGATCCGGCGGGGGAGACCCGCCCGGCGGCGTGGTCCTCATCGGACGGCGTGACCTGGTCGCCGATTCCGGTGCGCGCGCAGACGTTCTACGGCCGTCAGCACGTGCTCTACGCGGTGGCCTGCCGCGACGACGGGATGGCGGCGCTGGGTGCGAAGACCGGTGGCGTGCACGGCAATCCGCGTACCGGAACGTGGGTGTGGCGTCCGGGCGGGCCGTTGCGGGAGGTGCCGGCGGCGTTCGAGTTGTTCGGCGGCCCGCGCGCGGTGAGCGCGTCGCGGCTGGCGGCCGGGCCGGACGGCTGGCTGGTGGCGGGGGCGCGCGCGGACGGCGCGGCGGTGTGGTCGTCGCCCGACGCGGAGGGGTTCGTCCTGCGCGAGGGGGTCGCGGAGCTGGCCGGCGACGGCCGGGGCCGGACGGCGGCGTACGACGTGGCGTCGGTTGGGCCGGGCTGGCTGGTGGTGGGGTCGTTGCTGCCGCCAGGCGGGACGGCCCGGACGCCGCTCGCGTGGTTCTCGTCCGACGGCCGGGTGTGGCGGCGGGTGGTCCTGCCGGTGCCGGCGGGCGTCGCCGGGGCGGCCGAGCGGGTGGTGTCGCCCGACGGCGGCCCGGTGGCAGTCGGTCCGGTGGGTGACCGCTTCGCGGTGTGGCGCGGGTGCGACGAGTGTGGCTCGCCGTCCGCCGGTTCGGCGGGTGCGGCGCAGGGGTGGCGGCGGGTCGGCGGGTTCGGCTCGGCGGGCCCCGGGGTGTCGTCGGTGGACGCGCTCGCGGCGTCCGGTGGGCGGCTCGTCGCGGTGACCGGGGACGGGGCTCAGCGACGGCTCTGGATGTCGCGTGACGGCGGCGCGTCGTGGCTTCCGGTGATCACGCCGGTGCCGGTGCCGGACGGGGGCGACGCGGCGCTGGCGGTGGCGGTCGGCGACGACCGGCTGCTCGTGATCGCCGATGACGGGAGGACGTCCCGTGCCTGGTGGGGGGCGTTGCCAACCGTCGATCGGTAGCGGGTGGAGAGGGCATGGCTCGTTACCGAGGAATAGTCGGCGAATGCCTTTCCCGGCCTTCGGTTCTTACGCCGATGGGCTTGAATCCGCCACGGCGTGTAACGGTTCGGTCAACCCCGCTTTCCAGGTCTTACGCCACCGCTCACGGTGGGATAACGTCCCGCCCCAGACCGGCGACGACGGTCTTGGTTCGTCCACCCCGCAAGGGCCAATCAGCGGCGGGTGGTTCGGATCATGGACGGAGGAGGGTTCGGGCCTTGAGGCAGAAGCTCGCACGCGTGATCGGCGGGGTCGCCATGCTGGCGCTCGTCGCCGGTGGCACCGCTTGTTCCAGCGGCAGCGACGATGAGGGTTCCGGGGGCAGCGCCTGCGGGAGCAAGATCGCTTTCTTCGGCGCGCTGACCGGTAGCTCGGCCGCGCTGGGCATCAACGAGAAGAACGGCGTCAAGCTGGCCGTCGACAAGTACAACAAGGAGAACGCGGACTGCAAGGTCGAGCTCGCCGAGCTCGACTCGCAGGGCAGCCCGGACCAGGCGCCGGGTCTGGCCCAGAAGGCGATCGACGACACCAAGATCCTGGGTGTCGTGGGTCCGGCCTACTCGGGCGAGTCCGAGGCCGCCGGCCCGCTGTTCAGCGAGGCCGGTCTGGTCACCATCACCCCCTCCGCGACCCGTCCCAGCCTCGCCGAGCAGGGCTGGAAGACCTTCTTCCGGGCGGTCGGCAACGACCTGAGCCAGGGCCCCGCCGCCGGTAACTACATCAAGAACGTGATGAAGGCCGACCGGGTCTACGTCATCGACGACCAGTCCGCGTACGGCGCCGGCCTGGCCGACGAGGTCAAGAAGGTTCTCGGCGCCTCGGTCGTGGGCAGCGACAAGGTCCAGGGCGAGGGCAAGCAGGTCGAGTTCTCCGGTGTGGTCACCAAGGTCAAGGCCGCCAACGTCAAGGCGGTCTTCTACGGCGGCTACTACCAGGAGGCCGGCCTGATCCGCAAGCAGCTCACCGCTGCCGGGGTCACCGCTCCGCTGGTCGCCGGTGACGGCGTGAACGACGGCGCGTACATCACCTCCGCCGGTGCGGCCGCCGCCGAGGGCACCATCCTCACCTGCCCCTGCGCTCCGTCCACCGAGGCCCGCGGCACCTTCGCCGCCGACTTCAAGGCGCTCAACGGCACCGAGCCGGGCACCTACAGCGACACCGCCTACGACGCGGCGAACATCCTGCTGGCGGGCATCAAGGCCGGCAAGAGCACCCGTGCCGACCTGCTGGAGTTCGTGAAGGGCTACAGCGGCGAGGGCGTTGCCGCCAGCTACAAGTTCGTCGAGGGCGGCGAGCTGGACCCGGCGCAGGTCAAGGTCTGGGCGTTCAAGGTGCAGGGCGGCAAGGTCGTCCCGGACCAGGAGATCCCCAAGTCCTGATCGTTCGATCGCTGGACTGGCGATTGAGTAGTGATCGCGGGTGCGGCCGGGAGCTGGCTCCCGGCCGCACCCTCTTTTTCTCTTGAGCGACGGAGCGTCCCTCCCTTGGACTTCGACGGATTGTTCTCCAACTTCGGGGAACTCACCACGACCGGCTTGACGCAGGGCGCCATCTACGCCCTGGTCGCGCTCGGCTACACGCTTGTGTACGGCGTGCTCAGGCTCATCAACTTCGCCCACTCCGAGGTCTTCATCGCCGGCGCGTTCGCCGCGATCTGGACCTGGAACGGCTTCGGACTCGACCAGAACTCGCAGGTCAGCGGCATCGGCTCGATCATGTTCTACCTGCTGGTGGCGATGATCGTGGCTGCGATCGCCTCGGCGGGCACCGCCACTGTGATCGAACGGGTCGCGTACCGGCCGCTGCGGAAGCGCAACGCGCCGCCGCTGGCGTTCCTCATCACCGCCATCGGTGCCTCGATCGCCATCTCGGAGGCGTTCGGCGTCTACACCCGGCGGCGGCCGGAGGGTGCGCCGATCCTGGTCAGCTCGGAGCCGCTGTTCCACGTCGCCGGGGTGCCGATCGACGCGGTGCAGTTGCTCACGATCGGTTCCGCGCTGGTGATGATGTTCGCGCTGGACCAGTTCATCAACCGCAGCCGTACCGGCCGCGGCATCCGGGCGGTGGCTCAGGACGCCAACACGGCGGCGCTGATGGGCGTCAACAAGGACCGCATCATCCTGATGGTCTTCATCGCCGGTGGCACCATGGCCGGCGTCGCGGGCCTGCTCTACGACGTGCGGATCCAGACGCTCACCTACAGCGTCGGCTTCCTGCTGGGCCTCAAGGCGTTCACCGCGGCGGTGCTCGGCGGTATCGGCAACCTGCGCGGCGCGCTCGTCGGCGGGTTGCTGCTCGGCGTCGTGGAGAACTACGCCGCGGGCCTGTTCGGCAGTCAGTGGAAGGACTTCGCCGCGTTCGCGGTGCTGGTCGTCCTGCTGATGTTCCGGCCGACCGGTCTGCTCGGCGAATCACTGGGGAGGGCACGCGCATGACGACCACCATCGACCCGCCGGAGCGGCGGGAGACGGCGGCGGACAAGCTGCGGCAGGGCCGGCACGCGATCTCGGAGCGCTGGCACCACGCGCCGCGCTGGGTGCGCTGGGTGCTGCTGGTCGCGGTCATCGCGTTCTTCTACGCGCTGCCGAACAAGGAGTTCTACCAGTACCTCGGGCCGATCCCGACCCCGGGAGCGAACTTCACCCAGGTGATGTTCACGGTCTCGATCTACGTGCTGCTGGCGGTCGGGCTCAACATCGTGGTCGGCTTCGCCGGCCTGCTCGACCTCGGCTACTTCGGCTTCTTCGCCGTCGGCGCGTACACGGTAGCGGTGCTGACCTCGCCGAGCAGCGACATCAAGACGCTGTGGCCGTGGCTGCTGGTGGTGCCGATCGCGATCGCCCTGACCATGGTCTCCGGCGTCATGCTCGGCACGCCGACGCTGCGCCTGCGCGGCGACTACCTGGCGCTGGTGACGCTCGGCTTCGCCGAGATGATCCGGATCGCGGCGGTCAGCTCCGAGTTCCTCAAGGGACAGCGCGGCTTCAACCAGATCCCGCACCCGCCCGGCCAGTACGCCGACGGCCGGCCGTGGTTCGGCGTGCTCGACGCCCGCCCGTACTACTGGCTGGTGCTCACGCTGATCATCCTGGTGGTGATCGGGGTGCGGAACCTGACCCACAGCCGGGTCGGCCGGGCCTGGATCTCGATCCGCGAGGACGAGGACGCCGCCCAGTTGATGGGCGTGCCGACGTTCAAGTTCAAGCTGTGGGCGTTCGCCTCCGGCGCGGCCATCGCCGGCCTGGCCGGCGCGTTGTTCGCCGGTAAGCAGAACTTCGTCAACTCGCAGAACTTCGAGCTGCTCAACTCGATCATCATCCTGGCCGCTGTCATCTTCGGCGGCTCGGGCAACATCGTCGGCGCGATCGTCGGCGGCGGCCTGGTGGCGTACATGATCGAGCGGTTCCGCGGCATCGAGCTGTTCGGCGTGGAGCTGTACGAGTACCGGTTCCTCTTCTTCGGCCTGGTGCTCGTGGTGATGATGATCTTCCGGCCGCAGGGCCTGATCCCGAACCGGCGACGGGCGGCGGAGTTCAAGGACCGCCGCAAGGAGGTGATCGTCGGTGAGTGACACCGAGCAGACCCCGGTCGTTCCGGCCCAGGCGGCGGCCCCCGCCGTCGAGACGGTCGATAAGCGGGAGCCGTTGCTGGAGGTCGACCACGTCACGCTGCGCTTCGGCGGCGTGGTGGCCCTCAACGACGTGGACTTCACCCTCTACAAGGGTGAGATCCTCGGCCTGATCGGCCCGAACGGCGCCGGCAAGACCACCTGCTTCAACGCGATGACCGGCATCTACCAGCCCACCGAGGGGCAGATCCGGTTCCTGGGCCAGAAGATCAGTGGCAAGAAGCGCCACCAGATCACCCGGATGGGCATGGCCCGTACGTTCCAGAACATCCGTCTCTTCCCGGAGATGACCGCGCTGGAGAACGTCCAGGTCGGTGCGGACGCACACCACAAGACCAGCGTGATCTCCGCCCTGCTGCGCCTGCCGCGGCACTGGAAGGAGGAGCGCGAGGGCCGGGAGAAGGCCGAGCGCCTGCTGGAGTTCGTCGGCATCAGCAACCGGATGCACGAGTTCGCCCGCAACCTGTCCTACGGCGAGCAGCGCCGGCTGGAGATCGCCCGCGCGCTGGCCACCGACCCGAAGCTGCTCTGCCTGGACGAGCCGGCCGCCGGCTTCAACCCGGCGGAGAAGGAGGAACTGCTCCAGCTCATCCGGCAGATCCGGGACCAGGGCGTGACGGTGCTGCTGATCGAGCACGACATGCGCCTGGTGATGGGCGTGACCGACCGGATCGTGGTCCTGGAGTTCGGAAAGAAGATCGCCGAAGGGCTGCCCGCCGAGGTGCGGGACAACCCGAAGGTGGTCGCGGCGTACCTGGGGGTGCCGGACGATGCTGCTTGAGATCGAGGACGTGAGCCTGCTCTACGGGCGGATCCAGGCGCTGCACGGCATCAGCCTGACCGTGGACGAGGGGGAGATCGTCGCGCTGATCGGCGCGAACGGCGCCGGCAAGTCCACCACCATGCGGGCGATCTCCGGCATCCGGCCGGTCGCCTCCGGCCGGATCAAGTTCGCCGGTGAGGACATCACCAAGCTCCGGGCCGACCTTCGGGTCCGGCGCGGGCTGTGCCAGGCGCCCGAGGGCCGGGGCATCTTCCCCGGCATGTCGGTGCTGGAGAACCTGGACATGGGCGCGTACACCCGGCGGGACAAGGCCGGTATCGCCCAGGACCTGGCCCGGGTGCTGGACCTGTTCCCGCGGCTGGCCGAGCGGCGCAAGCAGCCCGGCGGCACGCTCTCCGGCGGCGAGCAGCAGATGCTCGCGGTCGGCCGGGCGCTGATGAGCCGGCCGAAGCTGCTGCTGCTCGACGAGCCGTCGATGGGTCTCGCGCCGATGCTGATCCAGCAGATCTTCACGATCATCACGGAGATCAACCAGCAGGGCACCACGATCCTGCTGGTGGAGCAGAACGCCCAGCAGGCGCTGGCGCGCGCCCACCGGGCGTACGTGCTGGAGACCGGCCGGATCGTCAAGAGCGGTTCCGGCGCGGACCTGCTGCACGACCCCTCGGTCAAAGAGGCCTACCTCGGCGTGGCCTGACCGACCCCTCGCAAAAGGAGTACAGCCATGTTCCACCCCAACCCCGGACGGCGGGCGGCGCTCGGCGTCGCCGGTGCGGCCGTCCTGCTGCTCTCCCTCGCCGCGTGCGGCGAGGAGGAGAACACCGACCAGCCCGGTGGCGGCCCCAGCGTCTCGTCGTCGGTCGACGCCGCGCTGGCCGCGAAGGTCCCGGACGCGATCAAGTCGGACGGCAAGATCGTGGTGGGCACCGACTCCACCTACGCCCCGGCGGAGTTCCTGGACAACGACGGTAAGACCGTGATCGGCTTCGACGTCGAGCTGTTCACCGCCGTGGCGGCCAAGCTGGGCCTCAAGGCGGAGTTCGTCTCGGCGCCGTTCGGCGACATCATCAACGGCGTCAACTCGGGCAAGTACGAGGCCGGCGTCTCGTCGTTCACCATCAACGACGACCGCAAGGGCCAGGCCAACATGGTCAGTTACTTCCAGGTCGGCACCCAGTGGGTGACCAAGAAGGGCAACCCGGCCGGGGTCGCGCTGGACAACGCCTGCGGCAAGAAGATCGCTGTGCAGAAGGACACGGTCCAGGTCGAGGACATCCAGAAGCGTTCCAAGGCGTGCACCGACGCCGGCAAGCCGGCTATCACGATCGACCAGTTCCCGGGTCAGGACGCCGCCACCGCCGCCGTCGTTTCCGGCAAGGACGACGCGATGCTCGCCGACTACCCGGTCGGCGTGTACGCGGTGACGCAGTCCAACGACGCCCTGGAGCTGCTGGACAAGCAGTACGAGGCGGCGCCGTACGGCTACGTGCTGGCCAAGGAGCAGACGCAGCTGGCCGAGGCGGTGCGGGACGCCACCAAGGCCGTGATCGCCGACGGCTCGTACAAGCAGGTGCTCGACAAGTGGAAGGTGGGAGACGGCGCGATCACGGACCCCGCGATCAACCCGTGACGACATGACCACCGAGGAAGCGACAACCGCGCGGGCACGGCCGGAACCGATCAAGGCCGTGCCCGTGCGGCACCCCGGACGATGGGTCGCGGTGGCGGTGCTCTCCGTCCTGGGCGCGATGTTCGTCCACCTGCTGGTGACCAACGAGGCCTTCAACTGGCCCTTCATGGTCGACAAGATGTTCCGGCCGCCGATCATCGAGGGCCTGCTGCGCGGCACCGTGCTGATGACGGTCAGCGCGATGCTGATCGGCGTCACGCTCGGCGTGGTGATCGCGGTGATGCGGCTGTCGGACAATCCGATCCTGCGCGGCGTGGCCTGGCTCTACACCTGGTTCTTCCGGGCCGTCCCCCGGCTGGTGCTGGTGGCCGTCTCCGGCAACATCGGCATCCTGTGGAGCCGGGTCGAGTTCGGGGTGCCGTTCGACACCCAGATCGGCCAGCTGTTCGGCATCGACAACCTGCAACTGCGGCTGTTCGGGTTCTCCTCCCGTGACATCCTCACCGGCTTCATGGCCGGTCTGCTCGGCCTCGCGCTCTCCGAGGCCGCGTACATGGCGGAGATCGTCCGGGCCGGCATCCAGTCGGTCGACCCCGGCCAGACCGAGGCCGCCCAGGCGCTCGGGCTCAGCCGCGCCCAGCTGCTGCGCCGGGTGGTGCTGCCGCAGGCGATGCGGGTGATCATTCCGCCGACCGGCAACGAGACCATCGCCATGCTCAAGGACACGTCGCTGTTGCTCTACGTGCCGGTGAGCGTGGAGCTGTTCTTCCAGCTCGACGCCGTCGGCAAACGGACGTTCCAGATCTTCCCGATGTACGTCGCGGCGTGCCTGTGGTACCTGTTCCTGACCAGCATCCTGCTCGTCGGCCAGTACTTCCTGGAACGCCACTTCGGCAAGGGGTACGGCGTCACCGGGCGGGCCCGGATGAAGCTGCGGGGGATGACGGCCGAGGCCGGCGGCGGCGCGGGGGTGGTGAAGTGACCGAGCTGATCGTGCCCGCGCAGGCCACCGCGCCTACTGCCGAGTCGGGCCTCATGGTGCGGGCCGAGCAGGTGCACAAGTCGTTCGGGCCGCTGGAGGTGCTCAAGGGCATCGACCTGGAGGTCCGCTCCGGCGAGGTGTGCTGCCTGCTCGGGCCCTCCGGCTCCGGCAAGTCGACGTTCCTGCGCTGCATCAACCACCTGGAGAAGATCGACGCCGGCCGGATCTGGGTCGACGGCGACCTGATCGGCTACCGCGAGCGCGGCGGCAAGCTGCACGAGATGCGGGACAGGGAGGTGGCCGCGCAGCGCCGCGCCATCGGCATGGTGTTCCAGCGGTTCAACCTGTTCCCGCACATGACGGTGCTCCAGAACGTCATGGAGGCGCCGGTGCTGCTGCGCCAGGCGAAGAAGGCGCAGGCCCGGGAGCACGCCGCGCAACTGCTGGACCGGGTGGGACTGGGCGACAAGCTCGGCGCGTACCCCGGTCAGCTCTCCGGCGGCCAGCAGCAGCGGGTGGCGATCGCCCGGGCGCTGGCCATGCGGCCGAAGCTGATGCTGTTCGACGAGCCGACCAGCGCGCTCGACCCGGAGCTGGTGGGCGAGGTGCTGGACACGATGAAGGACCTGGCCCGCGACGGCATGACGATGATCGTGGTGACCCACGAGATCGGCTTCGCCCGCGAGGTGGGCGACCACCTCGTGTTCATGGACGGCGGCGTCGTGGTCGAGCAGGGCGACCCGCGCGAGGTGATCTCGGCGCCCCGGCACGAGCGGACCAAGGCGTTCCTGGCCAAGGTTCTCTGACCTCGGCCTCCGGTGCGGCGCGCGCCGCACCGGAGGCCGGAGTTGTCGGGCGTACGGACTAGAGTCGCAGCCGTGACAGCTACGACGCCGCGCCTGCTCCTCGTCGACGGACACTCCCTGGCATACCGGGCTTTCTTCGCCCTGCCTGTGGAGAACTTCTCCACCACCACGGGGCAGCCGACCAACGCCGTCTACGGCTTCACCTCGATGCTGATCAACGTGCTGCGCGACGAGCAGCCGACGCACATCGTCGTGGCGTTCGACGTCTCCCGCCGCTCCTTCCGCACGGAGAAGTACTCCGATTACAAGGCCGGCCGCAGCGAGACCCCGACCGACTTCAAGGGTCAGGTCAGCCTGGTCAAGGAGGTCCTCGCCGCGCTGCGCGTCCCGGTGGTCGAGAAGGAGGGCTACGAGGCCGACGACGTCATCGCCACGCTCGCCTGCCAGGCCCGCGACCAGGGCATGGACGTGCTGATCACCACCGGCGACCGGGACGCGTTCCAGCTCGTCGGCGAGCGGGTGACTGTGCTCTACCCGCGCAAGGGCGTCTCCGACCTGGCCCGGATGGACCCGGCCGCGGTCGAGGCGAAGTACGGCGTCACCCCGGACCGCTACCGTGACCTGGCCGCGCTGGTCGGCGAGACCAGCGACAACCTGCCGGGCGTGCCCGGCGTCGGCCCGAAGACCGCGGCCAAGTGGATCAACCTGTACGGCGGCGTCGAGGGCGTGGTGGCCCGCGCCGACGAGATCAAGGGCAAGGCCGGCGACAGCCTGCGCGAGCGGCTCGCCGACGTGATCCGCAACTACGAGATCAACTGCCTGGTCTGCGACCTGGAGCTGCCGGTCCGCCCCGAGGACGCCCGCTGGCAGGGCTGGGACCGCGAAGCGGTGCACCAGGTCTTCGACACGCTCCAGTTCCGCATCCTGCGTGACCGGCTCTACCAATACCTGGAGGCGGTCGAGCCGGAGGCCGAGGCGGGCTTCGATCTCGCGGGCGAGGTGCTCACCGAACCGGGCGCGCTCGCGGGCTGGCTCGGCACGCACGCCCCGGCGGGCGCACCGGTCGGCCTGGCGGTCACGCTCGACACCGGCCCCAACCGCCGGCACACAGCCACCGTGACCGCGATGGCGCTGGCCACCGCCGCAGGCGCGGGCGCCTGGTTCGACCCGAGCCGGCTGGGCGCCGACGACGAGGCCGCGCTGGCCGGGTGGCTGGCCGACGCCGAGCGCCCGAAGGTGCTGCACGACAGCAAACCGGCGGTGCTGGCGTTCGCCGCGCACGGCTGGGAGCTGCACGGCATCGCCCGCGACACGCAGATCGCCGCCTACCTGGCCCGCCCCGACCAGCGCTCGTACGACCTGACCGACCTGGCGCTGCGCTACCTGCACCGGGAACTGCGCGTCGACGCGCCGGAGACCGGTCAGCTCACCCTCGACGGGCTCGGCGACGAGGGCGTGGCCGAGCAGAACCTCATGCTCCAGGCCCGCGCCACGCTCGACCTGGCCGACGCGATCGACGCCGAGCTGTCCCGCGACGGCGAGCAGTCGGCCCGGCTGATGGCCGGCGTGGAGCTGCCGCTGATGCGGGTGCTCGCCACCATGGAGCGCACCGGCATCGCCGCCGACACCGACTACCTCTCCGAGCTGGAGGCGCACTTCGCCGCCGAGGTGAAGGCCGCCGCCCAGGGCGCGTACGAGGTGGTCGGCCGCGAGTTCAACCTCGGGTCACCGAAGCAGTTGCAGGAGATCCTCTTCACCGAGCTGGGCCTGCCCAAGACCAAGCGGATCAAGACCGGCTACACCACCGACGCCGACGCGTTGCAGTGGCTGTTCGCGCAGACCGAGCACCCGCTGCTGCACCACCTGCTGCGCCACCGTGACGTCGCGAAGCTCAAGTCGACTGTCGACGGGCTGCTCAAGTCCGTCTCCGACGACGGCCGGATCCACACCACGTTCAACCAGACGGTGGCGGCGACCGGGCGGCTGTCCTCCACCGAGCCGAACCTGCAGAACATCCCGATCCGCACCGAGGAGGGGCGGCGGATCCGCCGCGCGTTCGTGGTCGGCGAGAACTACGAGTGCCTGCTCACCGCCGACTACAGCCAGATCGAGATGCGGATCATGGCGCATCTGTCCTCGGACGACGCGCTGATCGAGGCGTTCAACTCCGGGCACGACTTCCACGCCGCCACCGCGTCCTCGGTCTTCACAGTCGAGGTCGGCGACGTCACACCCGACCAGCGCCGCAAGATCAAGGCGATGAACTACGGCCTGGCGTACGGGCTCAGCGCGTTCGGCCTGTCCCAGCAGCTCGGCATCAGCGCCGAGGAGGCGCGCGGGCTGATGGAGAACTACTTCGCCGGGTTCGGCGGGGTCCGCGACTACCTCCAGGAGGTGGTGGCCCGCGCCCGCCAGGACGGCTACACCTCCACCATCCTGGGCCGCCGCCGCTACCTGCCCGACCTGGTCAGCGACAACCGGCAGCGCCGGGAGATGGCCGAGCGGATGGCGCTCAACGCCCCGATCCAGGGTTCGGCGGCCGACATCATCAAGGTCGCGATGCTGCACGTCGACAGCGCGCTGCGCGACGCCGGGCTGCGGTCCCGGATGCTGCTGCAGGTGCACGACGAGCTGGTCTTCGAGGTCGCCCCGGGCGAGCGCGAGACGCTGGAGGCGTTGGTGCGCAAGCAGATGGGCGAGGCGTACCCGCTGTCGGTGCCGCTGGAGGTTTCGGTGGGCGACGGCCGCGACTGGAACAGCGCCGACCACTGACCCACCCGCCCCGGCGTTGATCAAGGAGTTTGTGTCACGCCCGAGCCCGTTTCGGGACACGAACTCCTTGATCACCGAAGCGAACCGGGCGTGGGCGGAGGGCTGCGGGTGGGGTGGTGACGGCCTGGAGGGCGGCGGCCAGGCGGTCGCGGACGGCCACCTGGGCGGCGATCCGGGCGTCCAGCACGGCCAGCCGCTCCCGGCCGACCCGCAGCCCGGCCGGAGACGGTGGCGCCGATGCCACGTCCCCGTCCAGGCAGGGCAGGAAGGCCCGCACGTCGTCAAGCGTCAGCCCGGCGTCGAGCAGGTGACGGATGTTGCGGACCCGGGTGACGACCGCGTCGTCGTACTCGCGGTATCCGTTCGCCGCCCGGACCGAGGCGATGAGCCCGTGTTCCTCGTAGTGCCGCAGGGCACGCGGCGTGCAGCCCGTCGCCTTCGCCACCGCGCCGATCCGCACCGCCGCCACCGTCCTCTCACGCGACCACCGCCCCACCGTCCACCGGCAGCACCACACCGGTGACGAAGCCCGCCTCCGGCTCGCACAGCCGCCGGATCGCCCAGGCTACGTCCTCCGCGCGGCCGATCCGGCCCGCCGGCGTGTGCGTGAGCTGCCACTCCCGCACCGCCGCGCGTTGTTGCGGCGACAGCCCGCTGTGCTCGCCGATCGGTGTGTCGATCGCGCCGGGCGCCACGGCCACCACCCGGACGCCACGCGGCGCGAGTTCCACCGCCCAGCTGCGGGTCAGCGAGTCCAGCGCGGCCTTGCCCGCCGCGTACACCGAACTGCCCGGCCAGGCGCGCAGCCCGACCGACGTGGTGACGTTGACGATCACGCCGTGCGTCGCGACGAGCGCCTCGACGGCGGCGTGCGCCAGCCGGATCGGGGCCAGCAGGTTCGTCTCCACCTGCCGCCGGGCGGCGTCCTCGTCCAGTTCCGCGAGCGGCCCGCCGCCGGCCACGCCCGCATTGTTGACCAGGACGTCCAGGCGGCCGTACCGGTCGAGCGCGGCGCTGACGATCCGGTCCGGACCGTCGGGGGCGGTGACGTCGGCGGTCAGCGGGGTGATGTCCGGCCGGCCGGCGGCGGTCTCCGACAGCGGCGCGGCGCGCCGTCCGACGGCGACGACGGCGTACCCGGAGGTGGTGAAGGCGTGTGCGGTGGCCCGGCCGATGCCGGTGCCCGCACCGGTGACCACGGCGACGCGTGGCGTGCGGCTTTCCATGCCGGCATCGTCCGACCCTGCCGCCTGCGGCAGGGTCAAGTCAGAGGCCGAGCAGGACGGGCACCGCGTTGACCGCGCCGTGCACCACGAGCAGCGGCCACATCCGGCGGTACCGGGACCACAGGTAGCCGAGGAACAACCCCAGCACGCCCTGGTTCACGATCACGGAGGCCAGGTCGACGGCGGGGCGGCCGCTGCCCTGGATGGCCACGTGCCAGGCCGCCCAGACCAGCGACGCGAGCACGATCGCCGGCCACCGGCCCAGCAGCGACTCCCACCGGGTCTGCAACCACCGCCGGTAGAAGACCTCCTCCAGCAGCGCGTTCACCGCGAACGCCAGCAGCAGCGTGACGACCAGCTCGACCGGCGGGACGGTCCGCCCCCAGTCGCTCGCGGGCGCGGCCAGCGGCGTCGCGTAGCTGAGCACCAGCCACACCGCCACCGGCAGCGCCGGACCCCACCGGTGGGCGGCGTCCGCCGGGGCCGGCCCCGGTCGCCACCGTGGCGGCCGCCGGCGGACGGCCAGGAACACCCCGAGGGGTACGCCGAGCAGCAGCGCGAGCTTCAACACGGTGTACGCGGGTTCGCCGCCCAGCAGCGGCATGACGGCGGCGAACGCGATCCCGGCCAGCAGCAGCGGCACCGCCTCGCGGTACGGCGCTACCGGGTCCGGCCATCTCTGGTCGGGCGCGGGCGGGATCAGCCGGATCAGCGCGATCCCGGCCAGCGCCGGGATCCAGCGGCTCCACATCGGCACGGTGCCGTCGTGGTCGGCGCTGTACCTGATGCCGGTGTTCCCGGTCGCCACCAGGAGGAGCGCCGCGACGGCGACGAGCCCGAGGCCCGCCAGGAGGACCACCCGCCCGGCCCGGGGATGACGGCCGGCAACCGACGTGTCTGTCGTCATCGCCGGCACGGTACCAATGCGCGGCGAACGGGCCGGGCGGCTCAGCCCTTGAGCGGGTCGTGCCCCCAGTTCATCAGCGACCAGCGCCACCTGGTGTCCCGGACGTCCCCGGACGGCCGCTGCGCCAGGTGGCGGTGGACGTATCCGATCACCTTGCGCATGTGCTTGTAGTCGGCGGCGGTGAGGTCGGCGCGCTTGCGGCGCAGCAGGTCGACGATGCGCCGGCCGGAGTCGTGGCCGACCGACTCGCCGCCCTGGGTGCCCTTCTTGTGCCAGCCGACGTGCTTGGACTCCTCGGTCTCCAGCCAGCGGGTCAGCTCACCCGGCTTCATGTTCACCGCGTCGGTGAACTCCCGGTACGTCTGCTGCGGGTCCTCAGCGCGACTCATGGCGAAGCACCTCCGGGCGGTGGGCCACGTCACGGCCCGAGTCGTCGTTGGTGATCCGGTACTGCGGCTGCTCCGGCGAGGCGTTCACGGTGTGCCCGCGTACGTGGGTGCGCTCGGTCAGCTTCTCCTTGACGACGCCGTACGCCCGGCCGCTGTGGCTGGCCCAGGAGACGTGGTCGCCGGCGCGGAACTCCTTCTCGGCCATGCCGCGCGGTTACCCGCGGTCGATACCGAGTAACGGCGTCGTCAGGGCCGGATCTCGGCGATCGGCAGCTTGATCGCGAAGAGCTCGGACAGCTCGATCACCTCGCTGCTGTCGTCCACCAGCTCGTACTGCCGTTCGCCGCCCGGCTGGAGCGTGCGACCGAAGCCAGAGGCTGAGCAGGAGGGATATGTCCTGGTGGCCCAGGGTGGGGGAGGGTGTCACCTGGATGAGTCCGTCGACGAGTTCGACGCGGGGAGGCGTCGTCCGGCAGGGTGGGCAGATCCTCCAGCGTGTAGTCCGCACGCCGCTGCCGCATCGGGTCCGGACACCAGGGGCCAGGTGATGTCGGGACGGGCCCGGCGCTCATGCGGCGAGCGTGCCGCCGGGTGCCGGAGCCCGTGTCGCACCGGACGTGCGACGCGCTCAGTCCGCCGGCTTCTCCGCGACGAAGATCGCGGTGCCGGGGAACAGCCGCCCGCGCAACGGGCTCCACTGCCCCCAGATCCCCTCGTGCCCGGCCGGCCACTCCGGCTCCACCAGGTCCAGCAGGCGGAACCCGGCGCCGACCAGCTCCCGGATCCGGTCGCCCAGGGTGCGGTGCTGTTCGACGTAGGTGGCCACCCCGTGCTCGTCCTGCTCGACGTACGGGGAGCGGTCGAAGTACGAGTGCACGGCGGTCAGCCCGCCCTCGCCCGGGTCGTCCAGGAAGATCCAGCGCATCGGGTGGGTGACCGAGAAGACCCACCGGCCGCCGGGCCGCAGCACCCGGGCCACCTCGCGCATCGCCGCCGCCGAGTCGTCCACGAACGGGATCGCGCCGAACGCGGTGCAGACCGTGTCGAACGCGGCGTCGGGGAACGGCAGGGCGAGCGCGTCGGCCTGCACCAGCGGCACGCGTACCCCGGTGCGCCCGGCGGCCTCGGCGGCGTGCCGCAACATGCCGGCGGACAGGTCCAGCGCGACCGGCCGGGCGCCCCGGGCGGCGAGCCAGCGGGCGGCGGCGGCCGCCCCGGCGCCGAGTTCGAGGATCCGCCGCCCGGCGACGTCGCCGAGCAGCCGGGCGTCGGCCTCGCGCAGCCCCTCCGGGCACCAGACGAAGTCGGCGTCGCCGAGGAACGCGCCGTGCTCGGCCTGGTACGCGTCGGCGTCGGTGTCCCACCAGCCGCGGTTGGCGCGGCGGATCTCCCCGGCGTCGACCCGTCGGCGGGTCACCCTGTCGTCGTCCACGGGTTCACGCTAGGTCCGGCGGCGCGGACCCGGTGCGGTGGGGTGGCGGCTGGGGCGGATGTGACGGACGAGACAGCCGTGGCACCTTACCGCGCGAAATCTCCGCTTTCGCAGCGGATGAGTTCGCGCGGACCCGGGAGGGCTTGCACGCTGTGGTAATGCAGCGGGTAGGCTAGACGATGCGCTCGCGGATCGTGTGCCTCGGCAGGGAGCAGGTGCGCGGTCACCGGAGCCACTAATGATCTTCTCGCGTCGATCGTTCGGTGTGCCCGGCGACGGATCCGTTGGCGCGGAAGAGTCACCGCGACACCCATGCCCGCTGTGACAACCCATCCGACCGGAGCAACCGCCCACATGACGAGCAGCATCGAGGCCACCTCGAGCGCCAACAAGGTCACCCACGACGACCTCGGCTCTGAGGAAGCTTTCCTCGCCGCGATCGACGAGACCATCAAGTACTTCAACGACGGCGACATTGTCGAAGGCACCGTCGTCAAGGTCGATCGGGACGAGGTCCTGCTCGACATCGGCTACAAGACCGAGGGTGTCATCCCCTCTCGGGAGCTGTCGATCAAGCACGACGTGGACCCGGCCGAGGTCGTTTCGGTGGGTGACCACATCGAGGCCCTCGTCCTCCAGAAGGAGGACAAGGAGGGTCGGCTGATCCTCTCCAAGAAGCGGGCGCAGTACGAGCGGGCCTGGGGCACGATCGAGAAGATCAAGGACGAGGACGGCGTCGTCCGCGGCTCGGTCATCGAGGTCGTCAAGGGTGGTCTCATCCTCGACATCGGCCTGCGCGGCTTCCTGCCCGCGTCGCTCGTCGAGATGCGGCGTGTGCGTGACCTGCAGCCGTACGTCGGCCGCGAGCTCGAAGCCAAGATCATCGAGCTGGACAAGAACCGCAACAACGTGGTCCTGTCCCGCCGTGCCTGGCTGGAGCAGACGCAGTCCGAGGTGCGCACCGAGTTCCTCAACAAGCTCCAGAAGGGGCAGGTCCGCAAGGGCGTCGTCTCCTCGATCGTCAACTTCGGCGCGTTCGTCGACCTGGGCGGCGTGGACGGCCTCGTGCACGTCTCCGAGCTGTCCTGGAAGCACATCGACCACCCGTCCGAGGTCGTCGAGGTGGGCCAGGAGGTCGAGGTCGAGGTCCTGGACGTCGACCTGGACCGCGAGCGGGTCTCGCTGTCGCTGAAGGCGACGCAGGAGGACCCGTGGCGTCAGTTCGCCCGCACCCACGCGATCCAGCAGATCGTGCCGGGTAAGGTCACCAAGCTGGTGCCGTTCGGCGCGTTCGTCCGGGTGGACGACGGCATCGAGGGCCTGGTCCACATCTCCGAGCTGGCCGAGCGCCACGTGGAGATCCCGGAGCAGGTCGTGCAGGTCGGCTCCGAGGTGATGGTCAAGGTCATCGACATCGACCTGGAGCGCCGCCGGATCTCGCTGTCGCTCAAGCAGGCCAACGAGGGCTTCGTCGAGGGCGAGGAGCACTTCGACCCGACCCTCTACGGCATGGCCGCGACCTACGACGACCAGGGCAACTACATCTACCCGGAGGGCTTCGACCCGGAGACGGGCGAGTGGCTCGAGGGCTACGACAAGCAGCGCGAGACCTGGGAGCAGCAGTACGCCGAGGCGCGTCAGCGCTGGGAGGCCCACACCAAGCAGGTGCAGACCTCCCGCGCCGCCGACGCCGAGGCCGCCGCCAACCCGGCTCCGGCCGCCACCGGCACCACCACCTCGACCTCGGCCCCGAGCCGTCAGGCCGAGGAGCCGGCCGGCACGCTCGCGACCGACGAGGCGCTCGCCGCTCTGCGGGAGAAGCTCGCCGGCGGCAAGTGACCGGACGCTGACGCCTGTTCGTCCCACCGGGCGAACCGGCGACTGCCTCTGACGACGGGCCCCGTCCCCGCGTTCCGCACCAGCGGAGCGCCGGGGGCGGGGCCCGCGTCGTACGCCGGGCGGGTTTGGCATGCGGACGAGGGATCCGGTTGACTGTCCGGGTGCTGAAGGTGGGGCTGACCGGCGGAATCGGATCGGGCAAGAGCGCGGTGGCGAGCCGGCTCGCCACGCTGGGCGCGGTGATCGTCGACTCGGACCGCATTGCCCGCGAGATCGTCGCGCCCGGCACCGACGGGCTGGCCGAGGTGGTCGCCGCCTTCTCCGGGAAGATCCTGGACGCCGACGGCGCGCTGGACCGGGCCGCCCTCGGCGCGTTGGTCTTCGGCGACGAGGCCGCCCGCCGCACGCTCGAAGGGATCACCCATCCCCGGATACGTGCGCGCAGCGCCGAGCTGGCCGCCGCCGCCCCCGCCGACGCGATAGTGGTGAACGACGTACCGCTGCTGGCCGAGGTGGGACTCGCGTCGACGTACCACCTGGTGGTCGTGGTGCAGACGGCCGTGCCGACCCGGATGGCCCGGCTGACCCGCGACCGGGGGATGGCCCCGGCGGAGGCCGAGCGGCGCATCGCCGCGCAGGCCGACGACGCCACCCGCCGTACGGTCGCCGACGTGCTCCTGACCAACGACGGCACGCTCACCGAGTTGCACGCCGCCGTGGACGCCCTCTGGCGGGACCGCCTGTCGCCCTACGAGCGCAACGTCCGCGAGCGCCGCGCCGTCCCGCCCGACCCGGCGGCGCTCGCCGGACCGGACCCGACCTGGCCCGAGCAGTACGTCCGGCTGGCCGCCCGGATCCGCCACGCGGCCGGCGGTGACATCCGGGTCGACCACGTCGGCTCCACCGCCGTGCCGGGCCTCGCCGCCCCGGACGTGATCGACATCCAGGTGACGGTGTCCTCGCTGGCCGAGGCGGACGGGCCGCTCGCGCGGCGGCTGGCCGAGGCGGGTTTCCCGCGGCTGCCGGGCGAGTGGTGGGACGCCCCGCGGCAGCCGGAGCCGGTGCGCTGGGCCAAGCGGCTGCACGGCGGCGCGGACCCGGGGCGTCCGGTGCGACTGCACCTGCGGGAGACCGGTTCGCCCGGCTGGCGGTACGCGCTGCTGATGCGCGACCACCTGCGGGCCGACCCGGCGCGGCGGGCCGACTACCTCCAGGTGAAGCGGGATCTCGCGGCCGCCGCGCCGGAGCACGCCGCGTGGGGCACGGTGACCGATCCCTGGTTCGACGAGGAGCACCTGCGCGCCGAGGAGTGGGCCGCGCAGACCGGCTGGCGGCCCTGACCGGCTGTCCCGGCGGCGCCGGTTCAGCGGACCGCGGAGGCCGCGCCGGTTCAGCGCGACGTCGAGACCGACGATCCGCCGCTGCCCGCCGCACGGCCCGGCGTGAGGTCGAGCCGGATCCACACGCCCGGCCCGGTCCGCAGTTCCATCCGGTGCGGCAGACCGCCCCGGTCCAGCCACAGGCGTCTGCCGCCCGGCTCCTCGAACACGTCGACCGTCCGGTCGCCCAGCCGGTCCTCCCGGACCCGGACGGTGTCGCCGGCGGGCGCGCGCCGGGCCGCCCGCAGCGCCGCGTCGAGCAGCCGGTCCAGGTCGTCGCCGGGCGGGCGCGCGGGGGCCGCGAGCAACGCGGCCGGCACCGGCGTCGGGGGAGTGGCCGGTCCGTCGGGGGACCGCTGCACCTCGGCCACCCGTCCCGGCCGGACCCACCGGAGGGTACGCCTGCCGGTGCCCTCCTCGGTCACCGCGAGGTACGCCGACGGGCTCGTCCAGTCCACCGTGCCGGTGGCCCGCAGGTTCGCCGACGGGGCGAGCGGAGCGGCCACCGTCACCGCCGCGCCGCGCAGTGCCCGGAGCCGGGCGGGCAGCGCGGCCAGCCGGGCGGACTCGTCGTCGGTGAGCGCCCGGGGCTGCCCGGGCCGCCCGCCGAGGGCGTCCACCGGGTGCAGTGTGGGCCGGTCGGCGCGGGTCAGGTCGACTGTGACGGGTGTGCCGTCGGCCAGCCGGCCGGTGAGCCGGTGCAGCCGGGCGTCCGCGTCCACCCACAGCGTCGGCAGCGGGTCACCGGGCGGTGCGAGGGGTGCCTGGAGCACGTCCACCGGGATGCCGCCGGCCCGGTCGGCGCGTAGCCACCGACCGTCGGCGGCGGGCCTGTCGACCCGGTCGGCGCCGAGCCCGATCAGCAGGTCGCGTACCGCGCCGAGGCCGTGCCCGCCGGCCGGGGACCGCATCCGCCACCGGTCCGCCGGCGGCACCAGCGGGGGTCGGGCCGGGGTGGGGAGCGCGCCCGGGTCGGGCCGTACCAGCAGCGCGGACGCGGTGGCCTGCACCAGGCCCCGGTCACCGCCCGCGCCCGGGCCGCCGACGTCCAGGTAGACCAGGGGGCGGGCCCAGTCGACCCAGCCGACGAGTTCGGTACGGGCGCCGTCGGCGCCGACTGTGACCCGGACACCGGCGCGTACGTCGCGCAGGTTGGTGACCCGCAGCGCGGCCACCCGGTCCGCCTCGGCGGTGGTGAGCGGGCGGGTCGCCGGGGTGTCGTCGGTGCGGCCGGGCACCCAGGACGGCAGGGCGGCGACGAGCGTCGCGGCGGAGAGCGCGGCTGCTGCCACGAGCGCGGCGAGCGCGATCCGGCGCCGGTCCGGCCCGTCCGGCGGGTCGTCGGCGCCGTCGAGTTCCGGGTCGCCGCCCGGCCGGGTGGTGAGTGTGGGACGGCGGCCGGCGAGCGGGTCGGCCCGGCGGCGCCGGCCGGCCACTGTGGCGGGCCGGGTCGGTGTGCTGGTGCGGCCGCGGCGGTGGCCGCGACCCGGTTCCCGGGGTACTGCCTGGTCGCCGTCGCCACGTGCGGAGAGCCGGTGCGGGCGGCTCACGCCGCGCTGGCGGCCCGGCTCGTCGGCGGGCGGGGGCGTGCCGGTGTCGGGCTCGCGTCGCGGCCGGCGGTCGGGAGAGGTCCCCACGAGTGGAGAACGCGAGAGCGGGGTTTCGGTGACGAGCAGGGGCGCTCGCGGCGGCCGGTCAGCGCTGCGCGCGACCACCGTCGGCGCGCACGCCGGTCGTCCCGGGTGCTGCGGCCCTGGCGCCGGGGGCGACCGGCCCGCGAGGGGCGATCACCGGCCCGGTCGGCCGCCGCGAGCGGCCTACGGTACGAGGGTAGACCGGTGAGATGAGCCACACAATGGGAATATCGAAGCCGATCAGGGACGGTCGGTGGTCGTGGCCGGAAGTGTCGGACCGCGGGCGTACGGTTGGTGTCATGGCGCTCGACATTCCCCGGCTCGACGGCCGCTTCCAGGTCGTCAGTGAGTTCAAGCCGGCCGGTGACCAGCCGGCTGCCATCGACGAGCTTGAGCGTCGCGTGCGGCGCGGCGACCGCAACACGGTGCTGCTCGGCGCGACCGGCACGGGCAAGAGCGCCACCACGGCGTGGCTGGTCGAGCGGCTCCAGCGGCCGACCCTGGTGCTCGCTCCCAACAAGACCCTCGCCGCCCAGCTCGCGAAGGAGTTCGGCGAGCTGATGCCGCAGAACGCGGTGGAATACTTCGTCTCCTACTACGACTACTACCAGCCTGAGGCCTACATCCCGCAGACCGACACCTACATCGAGAAGGACTCCTCGATCAACGAGGAGGTCGAGCGGCTGCGGCACTCGGCCACGATGTCGCTGCTCACCCGGCGGGACGTCATCGTCGTCGCCACCGTCTCGGCGATCTACGGCCTGGGCACGCCGGAGGAATACCTCGACCGGGCCGTCCGGGTCAAGGTCGGGCAGGAACTGGACCGCGACCAGCTGCTGCGCCGGCTGGTCGACATCCAATACGCGCGCAACGACATGGCCTTCCAGCGCGGCACCTTCCGGGTCCGCGGCGACACGCTGGAGATCATCCCGGCGTACGAGGAGCTGGCGGTCCGGATCGAGCTGTTCGGTGACGAGATCGAGAAGCTCTACTACCTCAACCCGCTGACCGGTGACGTGGTCCGCGAGGTCGACAGCCTCATGATCTTCCCGGCCACGCACTACGCCGCCGGTCCGGAGCGGATGGAACGGGCGATCCGCGACATCGAGGCCGAGCTGGGCCAGCGGCTGGCCGAGCTGGAACGGCAGGGCAAGCTGCTGGAGGCCCAGCGGCTGCGCATGCGCACCACCTACGACATCGAGATGATGCGCCAGGTGGGCTTCTGCTCCGGCATCGAGAACTACTCCATGCACATCGACGGCCGGCTGCCGGGCAGCCCGCCGCACTGCCTGCTCGACTACTTCCCCGACGACTTCCTCACGGTGGTCGACGAGTCGCACGTGACCATCCCGCAGATCGGCGGCATGTACGAGGGCGACGCCTCCCGCAAGCGGATGCTCATCGACCACGGCTTCCGGCTCCCCAGCGCCGCCGACAACCGGCCGCTGCGCTTCGACGAGTTCCTGGAACGGGTCGGCCAGATGGTCTTCCTCTCCGCCACCCCCGGCCCGTGGGAGCTGGAGCAGGCGCAGGGCGAGTTCGTCGAGCAGGTGATCCGGCCCACCGGCCTGATCGACCCCGAGGTGGTGGTCAAGCCGACCAAGGGGCAGATCGACGACCTCATGCACGAGATCAAGCTGCGGACCGAGCGGGACGAGCGGGTGCTCGTCACCACGCTCACCAAGAAGATGGCCGAGGACCTCTCCGACTACCTGCTGGAGAACGGCATCCGGGTGCGCTACCTGCACTCCGAGGTCGACACGCTGCGCCGCGTCGAGCTGCTGCGCGAGCTGCGCAAGGGCGACTACGACGTGCTGGTCGGCATCAACCTGCTCCGGGAGGGTCTCGACCTGCCCGAGGTGTCGCTGGTGGCGATCCTCGACGCCGACAAGGAGGGCTTCCTGCGCAGCGGCCGGTCGCTGATCCAGACGATCGGCCGCGCGGCCCGTAACGTCTCCGGTCAGGTCCACATGTACGCCGACAAGATCACGCCGTCGATGGCGGACGCGATCGACGAGACCAACCGGCGCCGGGCCAAGCAGATCGCGCACAACGAGGCGAACGGCATCAAGCCGGAGCCGCTGCGCAAGAAGATCCACGACATCCTCGACGACATCTACCGCGAGGCGGAGGACACCGAGAACAGCAACGTCGGCGGGGCGGTGCGGCAGTTGTCCCGGGGCAAGGCGCCGGTCAAGGAGACCCGCAGCCGCCGGGGTGCGGCGGCCACCCCCTCGCGGGAGGGGATGGCCCGGGCCGACCTGGCCAACCTCATCCAGGAGCTCAACGACCAGATGCTCGCCGCCGCACGCGAGTTGCAGTTCGAGCTGGCCGCGCGGATCCGCGACGAGGTCGCCGACCTCAAGAAGGAGCTGCGCGGGATGGACGCCGCAGGGGTCAGGTGACCGGCGTGACGGCCGGGGCGGCGCGATGCTGACCGAGGCCGTCATCGGGCGGCCCGACCCGCGGCTGCGCCAGTGGGTGGACAACTACCTCGGCTACCGCGAGGACGCGCCCGTCCCGCTCGTACGCCGGGAGGTGGCGGGCGCGTTCGTGGTGCTGATCCTCGGCTGGGGCGACCCCCTCGACGTGACCGACCCGCGTGCCCCCGGTGCGGGTGCGTACGCCGCCAACGCCTTCCTGGCCGGCCCGTTCGACGGCTGGTGCGCCACCCGGACGGCCGGGACCGGCACCGGGGTGCAGGTGCTGCTGACCGCCCCGGCGGCGCGCCGCCTGCTCGGGCTGCCCCTGGCCGAGCTGACCAACCGGGCGGTGCCGCTCGACGCGGTGGCGGGCTGGCTGGCCCGGCTGCGCGACGAGCTGGCCGGCGAGCGGGGCTGGCCGGAGCGCTTCGCCCGGCTCGACGCCGCCCTGGCCGCACGGCTGGTGTCGACCGCGCCGCCGGACCCGCACCTGCTGGCGGCCTGGCGGCGTCTGGACGGCAGCGGGGGAGCGGTCGGCGTGGCCACGCTCGCCGGGGAACTGGGCTGGTCCCGCCGCCACCTGTCGGTCCGGTTCCGGCGGGAGTTCGGCCTGCCGCCGAAGACCGTCGCCCGCCTGCTGCGCTTCGAGCGGGCGTACGCGAGCCTGGGCCGGACGCTGCTCACCGCGGACGCCGCCGTGCCGGACGACACCGGGTGGGCGGAGCGGGCGGCCCGGTGGGGCTACTACGACCAGTCGCACCTGATCCGGGAGTTCCGCGAGTTCGCCGGCGCCACCCCGGCCGCGCTGACCGCGCCCGGATCGCATTCGTCCAATCCGGCCTGACCGCCCCGGCGGGAGACTGACGGCCATGCGAAGCATCTATCCGGTCCTGCGGTATCCCGACGTGCGAGCCGCCGCCGACTTCCTCTGTTCCGCGTTCGGCTTCACCGTGCGCGAGGCCCACGAACTCCCCGGCGGCACGATCGGCCACGCCGAGCTGGCGTACGGCGACGACCTGGTGATGCTCGGCCCGGGTCCGGCGCCGCGGTCCCGGCCCGCCGACGACGACTACCGCGTCTACGTGGCGCTCGACGACGTGGACGCGCACCACGAGCGGGCCCGGGCGGCCGGGGCGGAGATCGTCCGGGCGCCGTTCGACACCGACTACGGCTCCCGTGACTACGCCGCCCGCGACCTGGCCGGGCTGGTGTGGTCGTTCGGCACCTACCGCCCCTGAGTGCTCAGCCCGCACGGTTGCGCTGTGTGGGCGAGGTATTGCCGAGCGTGACGGCGATGCGTACGCTCCCTCCCGGGAGGCGTGCATGCCGTTGTCAGCAAGTCCTGTGGTCCGGAGGGCGAGGCTCGGCGTGGAGCTGCGCCGGCTGCGTCGTCGCGAGTCGCTCACGCTCGAACAGGTCTGTGCCCGGCTGGGCTGGGCGTCCACGTCGAAGCTGTCCCGCATCGAGCTGGGGCAGAGCCGGCCCGACCTGGCCGACGTGCTCGACCTGCTCGACGTCTACGAGGTGCCGTCGCCGCAGCGCGACGAGCTGATCGTCATCGCCCGCGACGCCGCCACCGGCCGGGGCTGGTCGAAGGCGCTCGGCGAGATGGGGGAGCGCCAGCGGGCGTACGCCGAGCTGGAGGCGGGCGCGGAACGCATCGTGGAGTACCAGTGCGTGCTCGTGCCCGGCCTGCTCCAGACTCCGGCGTACGCCCGCCTCCGCGTGTCGGCCGGTGCGGCACTCGGCGGGGAGGTGGACGTGGAGGCCGATGTGCGCGCCCGGGCGGCACGTCAGGAGCTGCTGATCCGGCCGGACCCGCCGCACTACACCGCACTGTTGGACGAGCGTGTCTGCGACCCGGACGGCCTGCCCGCCGACGTGTGGCGCGACCAGATGCGGCATCTGCTCGCGCTCGCCGAACGGCCCCGCGTCACCGTCCGGGTGCTGCGGTCCGCGGCGTCGAGCGGCGACGGGCCGCACCCGCTGGCGCCGTTCTCGTACTACGCCTACCCGGACCCGGAGGACCCGCGCACCGTGCTGGTCGAGACGCTCACCACCGACCTGCGGCTGGTCGCCGAGGCGGATGTGGCCCACTACGAGCGGGTTATCGAGCGGCTGCTGGCGGCGGCGCTGCCGGCGGACGCCTCCGCCGAACTGGTGGCCCGGCGGCTCGGCGCGGCGCCGGTGCCCCGGCCGCGCGATCCGCACGAGCTGGAGTGAGCCGCACGACCCGCCGCCGGTGAGGCGCGACCACCGGGCCCGGCGCCCCCGACGCCCGTCGGGACCGGTGGCCGCGCAGCGCGCAGGCTACGGCAGGGGTACGACAGTTCAGGCCGGAACGTCGATGAAGTGCTCGACCAGCGGCGGGCCGGCGAAGTGTGGGCCGATCAGCCCGCGCCACTGCGCGAACCGCTCGGTCCGGCGGAAGTTCACGTCGTGCGCCTCGACCGAGTCCCACTCGACGAGCAGCACGAACCGGGTGGGCGACTCCACGCCCCGGGTCATCCGCACGGAGCGGCAGCCTTCGGCACCGGCGAGGATCGGCCGCGCCTGCGCGTAGGCGGCGGCGAACTCGTCCTCGTGTCCGGGCGTGACATCGATCAGCGCGACCTCAAGAACCATGCGGGCAGCCTGCCATGCCGGCCCGCCGCCGGTACGTCCCGGGTGACGTCCCGGCGCGCCGCCAGCGAATGGCTAGCCTCCTAGGACGCACCGCGCGACGTGAGCCGCAGCACGTCGAGAGATCGACGGGTGGCCCGGAGATGCGCCACCCGGGTGCGATGGTGAACAATGGCGGCCGAGGAGGGGAGTATTCCCCCGCGACGGAGTCGTCAGCACGGAAGAGCGCCGGCACCCCCGGTGGCCCGACCCGGCTCCGCCGGTCGGAACCCGGCACCCGGGCTCCGGCGGAAGAGACCTCCGACAGTCACCCCTGTCAGCGTCGACGCACCCCGGCACCACACCCGGCGTACGGTGTGCCCGACGCAGCGTGTCTGCCGGAGGATGGATTTGAACGTGTCCGCATTGGTGTGGGCGGTAACGCTGATCGCGATGATCGCGGTCCTGCTCGCCGACCTGTTCATCATCGGCCGGCGGCCGCACGAGCCGAGCGTCCGCGAGTCCAGCCTGTGGGTGGGCTTCTACGTCGGCCTGGCGCTGCTCTTCGGCGTGGTGCTCTGGCTGACCGCGGGTGGCCGCGTCGCAGGCGAGTTCTACACCGGCTGGCTCACCGAGTACAGCCTCTCGGTGGACAACCTCTTCGTCTTCGTGATCATCATGGCCCGGTTCGGGGTGCCCCGGCAGTACCAGCAGAAGGTGCTGCTCGTCGGCATCATCCTGGCGCTGATCATGCGTGGTGGGTTCATCGCGGCCGGCGCGGCGCTGATCTCCCAGTTCTCCTGGGTGTTCTACATCTTCGGCGCGTTCCTCATCTACACCGCTGTGAACCTGGCCCGGCAGGGCGAGCCGGACGAGGACGAGTTCAGCGAGAACCTGCTGATCCGGTGGAGCCGCAAGGCGCTCCCGCTGTCCCGGGACTACGACGGGGCGCGGATGACCACCCACGAGCACGGGCGGCGCCTGTTCACCCCGATGCTGATCGTGATGATCGCGATCGGCACCACCGACCTGATCTTCGCGCTGGACTCGATCCCGGCGATCTTCGGCATCACCCAGGAGCCGTACCTGGTGTTCACCGCCAACGTGTTCGCGCTGATGGGACTGCGGCAGCTCTACTTCCTGCTCGGCGGCCTGCTGGACCGGCTCATCTACCTCAGCTACGGCCTGGCCGTGGTGCTCGGCTTCATCGGCGTGAAGCTGGTGCTGGAGGCGCTGGCCGATAACAATCTGCCGTTCATCAACGGCGGCGAGCACGTGGCGTGGGCCCCGCACATCCCGATCTGGCTCTCGCTCACGGTCATCCTCGGCACCCTGGCCGTCGCCACTGCTGCCAGCCTGGCGAAGTCGTCCCGGGACCGGCGCCGGGAACTGGCGCAGGCGCGCCGCTGACCCACCCGTACCGTAGGGTCGCTCCCATCCCCGGGGGCGCCCCGCGGCGTGTCAGGGGTCAGACGCGGTAGGCGCCGACGAGGGTGGCGGTCCGCTCGGCCGGCAGTTCCTCCTCGACCACCCGGCGGGTCAGGTAGCAGGCGTGCAGCATCCGGCGCCGGCCGCCGCGCGGCTCGGCCGACACGATCCCGACGTGGTGGATGCGCCGGCCGGGCCGGGCGAAGAAGTAGAGGTCGCCGGGGCGTTCGGCGTCCAGTGGCACCCGCGAGGTCGCCGCCGCCTGGTCGTCGGCGTCACGGGGGAGCGTGATCCCGTACCGCCGCCAGGCCAGGTGCACCAGCCCGGAGCAGTCGATGCCGTCGGTGGACATGCCGCCCCAGACGTAGACCAGGTCGCGCAGCCGCTCGGCGACCGCGAGCACCTTCTCGGCCTCGGGACGCTCGGCGGGCAGCGGCACCAGGTCGTCCTCAGCGGCCCAGAGCGGGTCGGCCCGCCCGGGTACGCGGACCGGGCGTCTGCCGTCCACCGGCGGGCCGGCCGGGGTGAGCCGGGTGCCGAGGACCACGCCGGTGAGCGCCGCGTCGCCGTCCGGCTCGGCGCGCAACGCGGTGTGGGCGACGTCGACGGTCAGCGGGGCGTCGGCGGCCGAGCCGGAACCGGCCGGACCAGGACCGGTCGGACCGAAACCGGTCGGACCAGGACTGGTCGAACCAGGACCGGCTGGGCCGGTGCCGACCGGTGCCGGTCCGGCCGAAGCGGGGCCGGAGAGGGCGGGGCCGGCCGGGTCGACGTCGGTCGGCTCAGGGGAGGACGGGTCGGCGTCGGCCGGATCGGCCAGGTGGGCGGCCCGCAGCCACCCCGGGTAGCCGTCGGCGCCGAGCTTCGCCGCGGGCTGGCCCAGAGCCACCACCCGCACCCAGCCGTCCGGCCGGGTCTCGGTGACGCGCACCGGCTCGCCGAGCAGCAGCTGGGTCAGGACGCAGTCGCCGACGAGCTGGTCGCGGTCCATGCCAGCGATCCAGGCGGCGACGTCGGGGGAGCCGGCGAGGGCGGGGCAGTCGATCGGGCGTACCGCCTCGGGCGCGGTCCAGAGGGTCGCCACCGGTACCCGTACGACGGCCCGGCGGCCGGGCTGAGGCGCCACGCGTACCCCTCTCTGCGGTGGTCGTCGGGGCGACCATATGAAAAATTCTGACGTTGCTCAAGCATGTGTCTGAATTTTAGCTTCACGCAGTCCGGTGACCCCCAGGCCCGGCGCGTCCGGCAGCAGCACGCTCGCGTCCTCGTACCGGATGCCGCCGTCGACCGGCGACCAGGCCAGCCACCAGGCGGCGTCGAGGTCCGACACGGCCGTGGTGCCGTAGGCGGCGACCAGGCTGGCCGCGGCGCCGACCCCCACCGGGCCCTCCATCATCGAGCCGACGATGGTGCCCATGCCGTGCGCGGCGGCCAGGTCGAGCAGCGTGCGGGCCGGTTGCAGGCCGCCGCACTTGGCCAGCTTCACGTTGACCATGTCGGCGGCCCGCCGCCGGATCACCTCGACCAGGTCGCGCACGTCGAAGACGGACTCGTCGGCCAGGATCGGCAGGTCCACCCGGTCGCTGACCCACGCCAGCCCGTCCAGGTCGCGACGGTGCACCGGCTGCTCGACCAGCTCCACGTCGAGCCCCGCGTCCTCGATCGCGCGGATCACCCGCACCGCCTCCCGGGGCGTCCAGCCCTGGTTGGCGTCCAGCCGGATCCGCACGTCCGGGCCGACCGCGGCGCGCACCGCGCGGACCCGGTCCAGGTCGCCGCGGGCGTCCGTGCCGACCTTGAGCTTGAGCACCGTGAACCCCTCGGCGCCGCGCCGCGCCGCCGTCGCGGCCAGGTCGACCGCGTCACCGGCGGCCAGCGTGACGTCGGTCGGCACGCGCAGCGCCGTGCCACCGAGCAGACGCACCAGGGGTACGCCGAGCCGCCGCGCGACCAGGTCGTGCAGCGCCACGTCGAGCGCCGCCTTCGCCGACTCGTTGCCCACCACGGCGCGGTGCACCAGGGCACAGGCGGCCTGGAGGTCGTCGGCGTCGCGGCCGATCAGCAGCGGCGCGAGCAGTTCGCGTACGCACGCCTCGGCGCCCGCCACCGACGCGCCGGTGACCTGCCAGACCTGCGGCGCCTCCCCGAAACCGGACCGGCCGTCGCCGTCGACCACCTCCACGACCAGGGTGTCCACCGTGGTGGTGCGGCGCAGCGCGGTGACGAACGGGGTGTGTAAGGGGGCCGAGAGCCGGTGGGTGCGTACCGCGGCGATCGTCATGTGGGGCACCCTATAGCCAACTGGCGGCGAGCAGGGGAGGGCCGATGGCCGGGCGGGACTGGGAGCTGGTGGGCGCGCCGAACGCGCGTGACCTGGGCGGTTTGCCGACGACCGACGGGCGGCGGGTACGGGCGGGGCGGCTCATCCGCACACCCGCGCTGGGGCGGCTCACCGACGAGGACCTGCCGGTGCTGGGCAAGCTCGGACCGGCGTGCGTGGTGGACCTGCGTGACGTCCACGAGCAGGCGGTGGCCCCGCCGGACCGGCTGGTCGGGGAGCCCCGCACCGTGCACCTGCCGGTCTACGACGTGGCGCACCCGGTGTTCACGTACGTCTCGGCGGTGTTGCAGGGCCACGACCTGGACGCGTACGCGGCGCTGGCCCGCGAGGGCATGCCGGGGGCGATGACCGCGATCTACCGCTGGTTCGTCACCGGAAAGTCGGCGCGGGCCGGGTTCGGCACGGCGGTGCGGCTGGCCGCCGAAGGCGCGAACCTGCCGCTGCTGTTCCACTGCTCGGCCGGCAAGGACCGCACCGGCTGGCTGTCGGTGGTGCTGCTGACCGCGCTGGGGGTGGAGGACGAGGCGATCCGTGCCGACTACCTGGTGCACAACGAGCTGACCGAGAGCCTGCGCGAGGTGCTGCTGTCCGCGATGATCCAGCGCCGGCCGGACCTGGACCCGGCGGTGGGCCGGCCGCTGCTGGAGGTGCGCCCGGAATACCTGGACGCCGCCTACGACGAGGTGCGCCGCGCGCACGGCTCGTTCGACGCGTACCTGCGGGACGGTCTGGGGGTGACCGACGCGGACCGCGCGGCGCTGCGCGAGCGGCTGCTGGAGTAGCCGGGTCAGCCGGCCAGGTCGTGCCGGGCGGCCCAGACCCGCTCGGAGACGTGCGCGATCAGCCGGCAGGCGTCGTCCTCGGCCCCCTCGCCGTCCGCGCCGCCGTCGGCCAGGTCGGTGGTGGTGCAGACGACGATCGTGTACGGCGGCGCGTCGTCCGGGAACACCACGCCCGCGCCGTGGCGCACGCCGCGTACCCAGCCGTTCTTGTGCGCGATCCGGGTGCCGTCGGGCAGTCCGGCGGCCAGGTCCTCGCGGTGTTCCTGCGCGACGAGCACGTCGAGCATGGCGGCGCAGCCGGCCGGTGAGGCGAGCGGGCCGGGCCGGGACGCGCCGAGCGCCAGCTCACCGAGCAGGGCGGCCAGGTCGGCGGCGGTGACCAGGTTGTCGATGCCGGAGTCGCGGGCGGCGAAGTCCTCGATGCCGCGGCCGGTGACGCTGTGCCGCGCACCGGCGAGCGCCCACGCCTGCGCCACGGCGGGCAGCCCCACCTGGCCGATGCAGATGTTCGTGGCGAGGTTGCTGGAGCGGATGATCATCCGTTCGGCGAGCCAGCGCAGCGGCGCCTCACCGCCGACGCGGTCCCACACCGCCTCGTCGTTGTCGTAGTCGCGGTCGTTGGCGAACCGGGGCACGCCCGGCAGCGCGGAGTCGAACGAGTTGCGCACCGGCACCGGCGCGTCCAGGTCGAGCCGGCCGGCCTCGGCGGCGCGGAACAGCGCCACCAGCACGGCGAGCTTCATCGTGCTCGCCGCGTAGTGGGTGGCATCGGCCCGCCGCGTCCACGTCGGCCGTGCGCCGGGGCGGCCCACGTACGCGGAGACGGTGCCGGGCACCCGGTCCAGGTGTGCGTCGAGGTCCTCCCAGGTCATGTGCGCACCGTAGCGGATCTTCGGGGCGTACGCGGGGCAGCGGCGGGCCCGGGGCGGGGCTAGCGTGCGGAGATGACGACCCCGTTGTACGACGATATCGCCGACTGGTACGAGGAGTACGCGGGCGAGACCTCGTCGGTCTACATGGACCGGGTCCGGTCGGTGCTGGCCGATCTGTTGGGTGACGGCCCGGACCGGTGCGTGGACCTGTGCTGCGGCACCGGGGCGCACGCGGGCGAGCTGCGGCGTCTGCCCCTGGCCGGTCTGCTGGACGCCGTGGCGGCCGCCGGCCTGCGGCTGACCCGGGTGGTCGAGTCCGGCTCCGGCCCGATCCCCGACGTCCTGGCCCTGGAGGCCACCAAACCCCACTGACCCCGCCCCGCCACCGCGCCGTCGGCCGCCCCTTCCCGAGTGCCGAGAGCCCACGTCCGCACAACGAGACCTGCGGAGATCAGCGGGAGCCCGGTCCGCCTAGGGCGGGCCGGGCTCCGGGTTGCGCTGCCGAGCGGGGTGGTGGGTCAGCCGGCGTGCTTGCGGCGGGCGGCCATCCGGCCGCGCTGGGTCTGGTCCAGCACCACCTTGCGGATGCGCACCGCGGCCGGGGTGACCTCGACGCACTCGTCCTCGCGGCAGAACTCCAGCGCCTGCTCCAGGGACAGCTTGCGCGGCGGGATCAGCTTCTCGGTCTCGTCGGCAGTCGACGAGCGCATGTTGGTGAGCTTCTTCTCCTTGGTGATGTTGACGTCCATGTCGTCGGAGCGGGAGTTCTCGCCGACGATCATGCCCTCGTACACCTCGGTGCCCGGCTCGACGAAGAGCTGACCGCGCTCCTGGAGGTTGGTCATGGCGAACGCGGTGACCGACCCGGCCCGGTCGGCGACCAGCGACCCGTTGTTGCGGGTGCGCAGCTCGCCGAACCACGGCTCGTACGACTCGAAGACGTGGTGCAGGATGCCGGTGCCGCGGGTCTCGGTGAGGAACTCGGTCCGGAAGCCGATCAGGCCGCGCGCCGGGACCAGCCACTCCATCCGGATCCAGCCGGTGCCGTGGTTGACCAACTGCTCCATCCGGCCCTTGCGGGTGGCCAGGAGCTGGGTGATGGCGCCCAGGTACTCCTCCGGGGCGTCGATGGTCAGCCGCTCGACCGGCTCGCAGGTCTTGCCGTCGATCTCCTTGGTGACGACCTGCGGCTTGCCGACGGTCAGCTCGTAGGACTCGCGGCGCATCTGCTCGACCAGGATCGCCAGGGCCAGCTCACCGCGGCCCTGCACCTCCCAGGCGTCCGGCCGCTCGGTGGGCAGCACCCGCAGCGAGACGTTGCCGATCAGCTCCTTGTCGAGCCGGTCCTTGACCATCCGGGCGGTGACCTTGGCGCCCTTGACCCGGCCGACCAGCGGCGAGGTGTTGGTGCCGATGGTCATCGAGATGGCCGGCTCGTCCACGGTGATCAGCGGCAGCGGCACCGGGTTCTCGGCGTCGGCGAGCGTCTCACCGATCATGATCTCCGGGATGCCGGCGACGGCGATGATGTCGCCCGGCCCGGCGGAGTCGGCCGGCTTGCGCTCCAGGCCCTCGGTCATCAGCAGCTCGGAGATGCGTACCCGCTGGGTGCTGCCGTCGGTGCGGCACCAGGCCACGGTCTGGCCCTTGCTGATGGTGCCCTGGCGGACCCGGCACAGCGCGAGCCGGCCCAGGAACGGCGAGGCGTCGAGGTTGGTGACGTGCGCCTGGAGCGGCGCGTCCTCGTCGTACGCGGGTGCCGGAATGGTGTCCAGCAGGGTGCGGAACAGCGGCTCCAGGCTGCTGCTGTCGTCCGGGACCGCGCCGTCGGCGGGCTGGGTCAGCGAGGCGATGCCGTCGCGGGCGCAGGCGTAGACGATCGGGAAGTCGATCTGCTCCTCGTCGGCGTCCAGATCGAGGAACAGCTCGTAGGTGTCGTCCACGACCTCCTTGATCCGGGCATCCGGACGGTCCACCTTGTTGATCACCAGGATGATCGGCAGCCGGGCGCGCAGCGCCTTGCGGAGCACGAACCGGGTCTGCGGGAGCGGACCCTCGCTGGCGTCGACGAGCAGCACGACACCGTCGACCATGGTCAGGCCGCGCTCGACCTCGCCGCCGAAGTCGGCGTGACCGGGGGTGTCGATGATGTTGATGGTGACGGCCTCCGAGCCGTCCGCCGGCAGGTACCGCACGCCGGTGTTCTTGGCGAGGATGGTGATGCCCTTCTCGCGCTCGAGGTCCATCGAGTCCATGACCCGCTCGGTGGTCTCACCACGGGCGCCGTAGGCGCCGGCCTGCCGCAACATGGCGTCGACCAGGGTCGTCTTGCCGTGGTCGACGTGGGCGATGATGGCGACGTTGCGGAGGTCGGTGCGTAGCTGCATACCCTCCATACTCCTGTCTGCGGTTGCCGGGGCACGCCTCGGGGTCACCCCGAGATCGCCCGGATCTGCGTCGAAAGTGCTGTGCCGACCGTTCCAGCGACTGGCATGCTGACACCCGTGCGGGGTGCCCGATGCCTGACCTGCTGAGCTGGCTGCAGGAGCTGCCGCCCCTGCTGATCTACCTGGCCGCCGCGGCGATCGTCGCGGCGGAGACCGCGGTGATCGTCGGGCTGCTGATGCCCGGCGAGGCGACCCTGCTTCTGGTCGGCTTCCTAGCGTACGCGGGGACGCTGCGCCTCGCGCCCGTGCTGGTGGCCATGACCGCCGCCGCCGTGATCGGAGACACACTCGCGTGGCGGGCGGGCCGCCGGTACGGCCCCCGTCTGCGCGCCTCGGGCGTGGGTGCCCGGATCGGCGCGCACCGGTGGCGGCGGGCCGACTCGCTGCTGGAGCGCCTCGGCGGCCGGGGTGTGCTCGCCGCCCGCTGGATCGCGTTCGCCCGCACGCTGGCGCCCCGGCTGGCCGGGTCGGCGGGGATGCCGTACCGGCGGTTCGCGCCGTGGAACCTCGCCGGGGTCGCGAGCTGGGTCGGCGCCTCGGTGCTGGCCGGCTACCTGGCCGGTGAGTCGTACGAGCGGGTGTCGAAGCTGCTCGGCCGGGCCACCGGCGCGGTGCTGGCCCTGCTGCTGTGCCTGCTCGCCGTGGTGCTCGCGGGCCGCTGGCTGGGCCGCAACCCGGACCCGGTACGCGCGCTGACGGCGCGGGCCGCCGCGTTGCCGCCGCTGCGCTGGCTGCGGGCCCGGTACGGGGTGCTGTTCTTCCTGGTCGCCATGCGGGTCGGCCCGGCGTGGACCCTGCTGATCAACCTGGCGCTGGGGCTGGCGCTGCTGTTCGTCGCCGGGCTGGCCGTGGCGGTCCTGCTGGAGGCGGTCGTCGCGCACAGCGGGCTGGGTGTCCTCGACGGGCTGGTCGCCGACTGGTTCGCCGCCCGGCGTACCCCCGGGGTGGTCGACACGGCGCTGCTCGCGGTGTCGGTGCTGCGCGGCTGGGTGCTGATCGCCGCGGTGGCGGTGGTGGCCGCCGTGGTGGCCCGGCGGGGGCGGGCGTGGCGGGCCGACCCGCTCGGGGTGCTGGGCACAGTCGGCGCCGCCGTGCCGCTGGTGTTGCTCGTCGTCGTCGCGGACCTGACCGGCCCGGGCGGCCCGGACCGCCCCGGTGATCTGTTCCCGACCCAGAACGCGGTGGTGACCGCGAGCTTCGGCACGCTCGCCTGGCTGCTGTCGCGCGGCGCCCGCTGGCCGGTGGGCGCAGCGGTGTGGACGGCCGCGTCGGCGGGGGTGGTCACTGTCACCGGCGCCCGGCTCTACCTGGGGTTCAGCACGGCGAGCGGTACCGTCACGGCGGTCCTGCTGGGCCTCGCGTGGACGACCGTCTTCGTGGTGGCGTGGGCGACCCGGGACCGGCTGGCCGACCCGGACGACCGGCCGGCCGACGGGGGCCGCGGCGAACGGCCGGCCGACGCGGTCCCGGCCGAGTCGCCGCCCCGGCCCCGGCGCCGCCGGTCCGCGTCGCGGGTACCCCCCGGGCCCGTCGATCCTTGCTAGGGTGCGCCGACGGGGGACTACGGGGAGGTCCGATGCGGCGAGGACTCGGCCGGTGGGCCGTGACAGTGGTGGCGCTGCTCGCGGCGGCCACGCTGACGGCGTGCGGCGAGGAGGAACGGCCGGTCCGGGAGGTCGCTGTGGAACTGCCCACGGCGGCGCCGGCGGACCAGCCGCGGGAGGCACCCGCCGACGCGCCGAGCGAGGAGCCACCGGCGGTCGCGGCGTTGGGCGGACGCCCCAGCCCGAGCGCGTCGGCGAAACCGAAGCCGCGGGCGAAGCCGTCGCGCACGACCACGGCGCCGCTGGCCCGGCCGAAGCCGCCGACCGAGACCCAGGTGCCACCGGCGCCGCCGAAGCCGGCGGACGAGGGCTGCAAGCCGAGCTACCGGGGCACCAAGGCCGGCCAGAGCCAGGTGAAGGCGGCGCTCGCCGACGCCGCGGCGCGCACCTACTGGCCGACCTCGGCGCCGGACATCCGCATCCCGTCGGCACTGATGAAGGCCACCGCCTGGCAGGAGAGCGGGTGGCAGTCCAACATCGTCGCCTGTGACGGCGGGGTCGGGCTGATGCAGGTCATGCCGGCCACTGCGGAGTGGATGAACCAGCGGTTCGGCCAGTCGTACGACATCGACGCCTACCGGGACAACGCCTACCTGGGCGGCACCTACCTGGCCTGGCTGACCAAGTACATCGGCGACATGTACTTCGAGTCCGACTACCGGCTCGACGCCTCGCTGTGCACGAGTGAGTTGAACTCCTGCCTGCTCAACGCCGTGATCGCTGCCTACAACTATGGGCACGGCGCGGTCGCTCGGGAGGACCAGCCGCTGACCGTCCCGAACCCGCAGTACGTGCGCAACGTGCGGGCGCTGATGACCGAGTGCGAGTGCCTGAGCTTCTGAGCGACCGGACGAACGGGCGGGGGCCGGCGCGTACGCCGGCCCCCGCCGGTGTCGTCAGTCCCGCGCGGTGACCGGCTCGGCCGTCGTCGCGGCAGGCGCGTCGGCGTCGCGGGTGATCCGCCCGGGCCACCAGAACCGGTCGCCGAGCAGGAACGCCAGCGCCGGCACCAGGACGGTACGGACCAGCAGCGTGTCCAGCAGCACGCCGATGCAGACGATGATGCCGATCTGGGTGAGCGTGATCAGCGGCAGCACGCCGAGCACCGCGAACACCGCCGCCAGCAGCACGCCCGCGCTGGTGATCACACCGCCGGTGACCCGCAGCGCCGACAGCATGCCGTCGCGGGTGCCGGCGCGGCGCGCGTCCTCCCGGGCCCGGGTGACCAGGAAGATGTTGTAGTCGACGCCGAGCGCCACCAGGAACACGAACGCGAGCAGCAGCACCCCGCTGTCCAGCGCCGGGAAGTCCAGCACGTGGTCGAAGAGCAGCCAGGCCGCGCCCAGGCTGGCGAAGAACGAGCCGATGACTGTGAGCACCAGCAGCAGCGGCGCCAGGAGCCCGCGCAGCAGCAGCACCAGCACCGCGCCGACCAGCAGCAGGATGAGCGGCAGGATCAGCTGGAGATCCTCGGTGTTGGCCTCGTTCGAGTCGTAGGTGGCCGCGACCGAGCCACCGACCAGGGCGCCGTCGGGGGCGTCCGCGCCCTCCACGGCGGGCGGTGCCGAGTCCGGTACGGCGGACACGGCGTCGCGCAGCGCCACCACGGCCCGGTCGGACGCGGCGCTGCCCGGCTCGGCGGTGAGCACCACGTCGATCTGGGCGACCCGGTCCCCGGCGGCGCCGGGCCGCGCCGAGGCGACCCCGTCGACGCCGCTCGCCGCGGCGAGGACCGCCTGGGCGGCCTGCGGGGTGGTGAGCACCGCGACCGGCTGGGTGCTGCCGGCCGGGAACGCCCGGGCGAGCGTCTCGGCTCCGGCGACCGCCTCGGGCTTCTCGCTGAACTGCTCGGTCTCGGACAGCCCGGTACGGATGCCCAGGCCGCCGAGGGCGAGGCCGGCGAGCAGCAGGACGGCGAGCGCGGCGACCGGCAGCGGCCGGCGGACCACCAGCTCGCCGAGGCGGCCCCAGATCCGGCCCTCGCGGGCGGCGCTGCCGACGCGGGGGACGAACGGCCAGAACAGGCCCCGGCCGAACAGCAGCAGCGCGGCGGGGAGCACGAACAGGGCGCAGAGCATGGCGAGGATCACACCGGTGGTGCAGGCCAGGGCGAGCGCCCGGTTGGTCTCCTGCTCGGACAGCAGCAGCGTGAGCACGCCGAGGACGACTGTGCTGCCGCTGGCCAGGATCGGCTCGGCGGTGCGGCGCAGCGCCGAACGCATGGCGGCGAACCGGTCCTCCTCACGGCGCAGCTCCTCGCGGTAGCGGGCGATGAGCAGCAGCGCGTAGTTGGTGGCGGCGCCGAACACCAGCACGCTGGCGATGCCCGTCACCTGCCCGCTGGGCAGGTAGATGCCGAACGCCGGGACGAGGGACTCCACCACGCGCAGCGTGATCTGCTCGGTGGCGCCCACCACCAGCAGCGGCACCAGCCACAGGAACGGGCTGCGGTAGGTGACGAGCAGCAGCACCGCCACCACGGCGGCGGTGACCAGCAGCAGCGTGGTGTCCGCGCCCTGGAACACCTTGCCCAGGTCGGCGGTGAACGCGGGCCCGCCGGTGACCTCGACGGTCAGCTCGCCGGGCAGGTCACCGACCGCCTCGCGGAGCTTCTCCACCTCGTCGACCACCGCCGACGGCCCGCCCTCGGTGGACAGCGGCACCGCGACCAGCGCCACGGTGCCGTCCGGGGAGACCTGGGCGGGAGGCACCCGCCCGCCGGCGGCGAGCGAGCTCAACTCGCCGCCGAGGCCGTCGAGCGTGCTGCGGTCCGCGCGGCCGAGCGGGGCCCGGTCGGCGCGGCTGACCACCACCAGGGCGGTCTGCGCGTCCTTGGAGGGCAACTGCTCCTGGAGCCGCTCGACCTGCGTCGACTGCCACCCCACGGACAGGCCGGTGTCGGAGACGGGCGCCGGATTGTCCGGCTTCGGTAGCCCGAAGGCGACCACGCCGACGACGAGTGCGGCGGCCAGCGTGAGCCAGGCGGCCAGCCGGCCCCGGACGACGCGGGTGAACAGAGACATCCGATGCCCTCACATATTGGTCGCGGGAGATTCTCTCTTAACGAGTATCTTGATGAGCGAGATTATCCGCGGTGGTTCTATGCTGCAACCGGAACTGTTCGACAGGGGGGTGGCGGCAAGCGGTGGCGGCGCACAGGATGTACCGGCGACGTGACGACCCACGCGGGCACATGGTGGCCGACATCACCAACGACCTGCGTCGTTACTCGGTCGACGCGCAGCACATCGGGCACGCGTTCGCCGGGCTGCACGGGCTCAACGCCACCGACCTGTACGCCCTGATCGCGGTCATGGAGGCCGAGCTGGTGGGCGACCCGATCACTCCCGGCCGGCTCGGCGAGGCGCTCAACCTCTCCTCCGGCTCGGTGACCGCGCTGGTCGACCGGCTGGAACGCGGCGGCCACATCCGGCGCGACCGGGACACCGCCGACCGTCGCAAGATCCTCCTGCACTACGCCGACCGCGGCGCGACACTGGCGCAGAGCTTCTTCGGGCCACTGGGCCGCCGTACCGACGAGGTGATGGACCGCTTCAGCGACGACGAGCTCGCAGTGGTGCGCCGGTTCATGGCCGAGATGGTGCACTCCATGCGTACCCACCGGGACGAGATCCGAGCCGCTCCCCGTCGCGGCGACGCCTCCGGCCCGGCCGACTGATCATGCGGCTGGTCACCCGGGCCGCCACCGTGGCACTGCGACTGCCCGCCGCCCGCACCGGGCGGGTCGCCGTCACCCGGGACGTCCCGGTCCGGGTACGCGACGGGGTGACGTTGCGCACGGACCACTACGCGCCCGATCTGCCCGCCGCGCCGTGCGTGCTGATCCGCACCCCGTACGGGCGGGGCGGGCCGGTCCGGCTGCTGGGCCGCCTGATCGCCGAGCGGGGTTTCCACGTGGTGATCCAGTCGTGCCGCGGCACGTTCGGCTCCGGCGGCGAGTTCGCGCCGCTCGTGCACGAGCGCGACGACGGCCTGGACACGCTGGACTGGCTGCGCCGCCAGCCCTGGTGGACCGGCGCGTTCGGCATGTTCGGCGCCAGCTACCAGGGCTTCGTGCAGTGGGCGCTCGCCGCCGAGGCGGGCGACGAGCTGCGCGCGATGGTCGCCGTGGTGACCGCGTCGGGCACCCGCGACTCCACGTACGCGGGGGAGTCGTTCGCCCTGGACACGGTGCTCACCTGGGCCGAGCTGCTCCAGGCGCAGACGGTGCCCTGGCTGGCCCGGCAGTGGGAGCTCAAGCGCGGCCAGCCCCGGCTCGCCCGCGCCCTGGCGCACCTGCCGCTGGCCGAGGCCGACCGGGTCGCCACCGGCGTGACGGTGCCGTTCTTCCAGGAGTGGCTGCGCCACCACACGCCCGACGCCGACTACTGGCGTACCCGGGTCTTCGGCGGCCGGATCGGCGAGGTCCGCGCCCCGGTGGCGATGGTCAGCGGCTGGCAGGACATCTTCCTGCCGGCCCAGCTCGACGACTACGCGCGCCTGCGGGCCGCCGGGGCGCGAACCCGGCTGGTCCTCGGGCCGTGGACGCACGGCAGCCCGGGGTTGCTCCTGGCCTCGCTGCGGGAGGGCCTGGACTGGCTCGACACCCACCTGGCCGGGCGGCCCGGGCCGGTGCGCGCGCCGGTGCGGGTGCACGTCGGCGGCGAAGGCGGCGGCTGGTGTGACCTGCCGGACTGGCCGCCACCGGCAACGTCCGCCCGGTGGCACCTGCGCTCCGCCGGCGGGCTGGCCCCGGAACCGCAGGAGCACGGCGAACCGGACCGGATCTGGTACGACCCGGCCGACCCCACCCCGTCGCTCGGTGGCCCGCTGCTGGTGGCCCAGCGGGCCGGCGCGGTGGACAACCGGCCGGTCGAGGCCCGCCCGGACGTGCTCACCTACACCAGCGAGCCGTTGCGCGACCCGGTCGAGGTGGCCGGGCCGGTACGCGCCGAGATCCACCTGCGCAGCGAACTGTCGTACCTGGACGTGTTCGTGCGTCTGTGCGACGTGGACCGGCGCGGACGCTCCTGGAACGTCTGCGACGGCCTGGTCCGCGTCGAGGCCGGGCGGTTCCCGCGTGATCCGTCCGGAGTGGTCACCGTGCCGGTGACGCTCTGGCCGACGGCGTACCGGTTCGCGTCCGGGCACCGGCTGCGGGTGCAGGTCTCCGGTGGCGCCCACCCCCGCTACGCGCGCAACCCCGGCACCGGTGAGCCGCTCGGCACCGCTGTGACCCTCCGTGCTGGCTGGCGGGAGATCCTCCACGATCGTGAGCATCCCTCGGCGTTGGTGCTGCCGCTCGTGCCGGCAACGTCCACAGCGGGCTGATAGTTCAAAAAACCGCCCCTGAACTGGGCACTTCTGCCTAACCGTGGTTAAGCTCGGAGCAAGTGCCCGGTGCCGTGCAGTTATCCGGCGGGGCGCGTCCGCGGATCGCATGTCATCACGCGGTGTGATTGTCGTGCCCTCGCCGGTCATCGATCGGAAGGGGAGATGCCATGACGTCGGCCCCGGCGAACCTGCTGGCCGTCCGGAACCTGTTACTCACCTACCTCAACGTCGACAAGAACGCCGTACGCGCCGACGACCTGGAGCCGGCGGAGGTCGGCATCGTCGGCGACGTGAACCACCGCGGCGGCTACCACTGCGGCTCCGACCGGGTCGTCACGAACGACTACTCGGTGGTGGAGTCCAGCCGGGACCGGTCCGGGCTCACGTTGTACGCATCAGCGCTGGACGTCGGCACGTTCTCGGTCCGCTCCGGCGGCGGCACGCACAACCTGCGGACCTTCTCCGCCTGGATGGTGGCACAGTGCGCCGCGAACGCGGCCGACACCCGGGACATCCGGGAGATCATCTACTCCCCGGACGGGCGGACGGTGCGCCGCTGGGACCGGCTGGGCCGGCGGACCGGCGGCGACAGCAGCCACCTGTTCCACACCCACTTCAGCTTCTTCCGCGACTCCACAAAGGCGGGGCGGGACCAGACCCCGCTGTTCCGCCGCTACCTCACCGCGATCGGGATGATCGCCGTCGTGAAACCGGAGGACGACATGGAACAGACCGACAAGCTCGTCGGGAACACCGGCTCGAAGAGCCGTACGGTCGGCGACGTCCTGGCCGACCTGCAGAACCTGCGCAACTGGCTCATCTCGCCGGCGAACACCACCGGGCTGGTCAACCCGCCCATGGCGAACTCGCCGTTGCAGCAGATGCTGGCGATGCTGCGCGCCTGGCCGGCACTCGTGGCGCAGGTGAACGAGTTGTCCGGCAAGGACTTCACCGACGAGCAGCAGATCGTCTCCGGAGTGCTGGCCGGGCTGCCGCCGGAGAAGATCGCCGAAGCCATCCCGCCGCAGATCGCCCGGGACGTGGCCGACGAGTTGTCCCGCCGGCTGACCGCCTGACCGCCTGGCGCCGCGACAGTCGTGTCGCGGCGCCTCGGTCCGGCCCATTACGCAAGAGTTGTTGCGCAACAGCTCTTGCGAATGCCATACTCGCCGGATGGAACAGTTAACCGTCCGGCAGGTCACCGACTCGCGGGTGCTCGCCGCGCTCGCCCACCAGACGCGCCGCCGGCTCATGGACGTGCTCAAGGTCTACGGCCCGTGCACGGTCGGCATGCTCGCCGAGCACACCGGCCAGGCGCCGGCGAACGTGAGCCACCACCTCAAGGTGCTCGCCGCCGCGGACCTGCTGGTCGAGGCGCCCGAGCTGGCCCGCGACCGCCGGGAACGCTGGTGGCGGCTACGCGACCGGGGGGTGCGCTGGTCCAACAGCGACTTCGACGACGACCCGGCGGCCCGGGTGGTCGCCGACGCGGCCAGCTCACTCAACCTGGAGCGGCACGCCGAGCTGGTCCGCGCCTGGCAGGCGGCGCCCGACGCGGCGCACACGGCGTGGGGCGACGGGCCGTTCAGCACCGACAAGTGGCTCCACCTGACCCCGGACGAGCTGGCCGAACTCAGTCGCGAGGTGATCGAGCTGCTGGCCCGGTGGGCCGACCGGACGGTGCCCGACGACGGGCAGCGCCGCGAGCCGGTCTTCGTGTTCGCCCACGGCGTCCCGGGCCGGCCGTGACCGCCCCCGCGCGGACGTCCGGCCCGGTCGACGCGCCGCCCGGCGGGCTGTTCCGGCACCGCGACTTCCGGCTGCTCTGGACCGCCCACACGGTCAGCGCCATGGGCAACAACATGACCGTCGTGGCGCTACCGCTGGTCGCGGTCGCGGTGCTCGACGCGACCACGTTCCAGGTGGCGGTGCTCACCGCGGCGGCGTGGCTGCCGTGGCTGCTCGCCGGCCTGCCGGTCGGGGCCTGGGTCGACCGCGTCCGCCGCCGGCCCGTGATGATCGCCGCCGACCTGGCCGCCGCCGCGCTGTTCGCGAGCGTGCCGGTGGCCGCCCTGCTCGGCCTGCTCACCGTCGGTCACCTGCTGGTCGTGGCGCTCGGCGCCGGACTGGCCCGGGTCTTCTTCGAGACCGCCGACCAGGTCTACCTGCCCACGCTGCTGAGTCCCGGGCAGGTGCCCGAGGCCAACGCCCGGCTGCACGCCACCCAGACCGCGAGCTACCTGGTCGGGCCCGGGCTGGCCGGCCTGGTCGCCCAGCTCGTCGGTGCGGTGGCCGCGGTGGCGCTGGACGCGCTGAGCTTCCTGCTCTCCGCGCTGTGCCTGCGCCGCATCCGCGCGGCCGAACCCCGGCCGCACCGTCCAGCCGGGACGGCGTCGCTGCGCCGCGAGGTCGCCGACGGGCTGCGATTCGTCGTCCGCGACCCGTACCTGCGGGTGCTGACGATCTTCGGGGCGGCCAGCAACATCGGGCTCGCCGGTTACCAGGCCGTGCTCGTGGTGTTCCTGGTCCGCTCGGCCGAGCTGCCCGCCGGGCTGGTCGGCCTCCTGATCGGACTCGCCAGCCTCGGCGGCGTGATCGGCGCCGCGCTGGCCGCGCGCCTGTCCCGGCGGCTCGGCAGCGCCCGTACGCTGCTGGTCGCCGGCGCCCTCACCGGCCCGCCCGCGCTGCTGATCCCGCTCGCCGGCCCCGGCGCGCGCACCGGCTGGCTGGTGCTCGGCGGGAGCCTGGTGAGCCTCGGCGTCGCCGTCGGCAACGTGGTCAAGGGCAGCTTCCGGCAGACGTACACGCCGCACCGGCTGCTCGGCCGCGTCACGGTGAGCATGCAGCTGCTCAACTACGGGACGATTCCGCTGGCCGCCCTGATCGCCGGGGCGCTGGGCGCGGCGTGGGGGCCGGGCGGCGCGATCCGGGCGATGACCGTCTGGCTGGCGCTGACCCCGCTGATCCTGCTGGCCGGGCCACTACGGAAACGGCGCGACCTGCCGGCCGCGCCGTCCTGAGGATGCACTGCGGCGGCGGTCGGAGCCCGACCGCCGCCACCGGCACGCGTTACATCGGACGAACGTTGTCCGCCTGCGGGCCCTTCTGCCCCTGGGTCACCTCGAACTCGACCTTCTGGCCCTCGTTCAGCTCGCGGTAGCCACTGCTCTGGATGGCCGAGTAGTGGACGAACACGTCCGGGCCTCCGCCGTCCTGCTCGATGAAGCCGAAGCCCTTTTCCGAGTTGAACCACTTGACCGTGCCGGTTGCCATGCGTCTCTCCCTGTTCAATGCGAGCGAGCACCGGCTCCCCGGCCGGTGATCGCCCTGTACCACCCTGACAGTAACCGCCCGGACCGGAATCCGCTGCCGGAAGCGCGCGGCGCGCCCGTGAATACGTGCGCGACCGGAAAAAGACCCCGCCGTCGGGCCGGGCACGGCATGCTTGCCCCGATGAGCAGGCAGACGGCTCTGGCCGACCTGGAGCAGGAGATCGCGGCGCCCGGCGGGGGCCCGGACCGCCTGCGCCTGGTCGGTACGCCGTTCGTGCCGGAGGTGCGCCTGTACCTGGCCGAGGACGCCATCCTGTGGTGGGCCCGGATGGAGGCCGCCGCCGGGCGGTCGCTGCCGCCGCCGTACTGGGCGTCGGTCTGGGCCGGTGGCCAGGCGCTCGCCCGGCACCTGCTGGACCACCCCGAGCTGGCCGCCGGGCGGCGGGTGCTCGACCTGGGCGCCGGATCGGGGCTCGTCGCCATCGCCGCCGCGCTCGCCGGGGCCGACCAGGTCATCGCCAACGACATCGACCCGTACGCGGTGGCGGCGGTCACAGTCAACGCCCGGGCCAACCGGGTCCGGGTGACGGCCGACGGCGCCGACCTGCTCGACGGGGTGCCCGGCGCCGACCTGCTGGTGGCCGGGGACGCGCTCTACGACGCGGGCCTGGCCGCCCGGGTCCTGCCCTACCTGCGACGGTGCGCCGCACACGGCGTGCAGGTGCTGGTCGGTGACCCGGACCGGGGCCACCTGCCGCCGGACGGGCTGGAACTGGTGGCGAGCTATCCGGTGCCGACCACCGAACCCTCGGTCGACTCCCCGGTACGCCGGGTGCAGGTGCTCCGGCCCCGATGAGCCGGCCGACCCTAGGGGTCTCCCCGGCCGGGTGTCGGGGACCACTGGGGGATCATGCCCGATGTGCGGGCGTGCCGCCGCCGCATAGCGTGCAGCTCATGAACGAACTCGTGGCCGCCGCCGGTGAGCTGCCCACCACCCTGTTGATGGGGCTGCTCGGCGTGGTCATGCTCGCCGACGCCGTACCCCTGATCGGGGTGCTGGTGCCCGGCGACGCCGCGGTCCTGGCCGCGGTCGGCGCGGGTCGTCCGGCCGGTGGGGCGCTCACCGTCGCGGCGGTGGTCGCGGGCTGCCTGGCCGGCTGGTCGCTGAGCTTCTTCGCCGGCCGGCGCTGGGGCGGGCGGCTGCGGGACAGCCGGGTGGGCGGCTGGATCGGCGAGTCCCGCTGGGCCGCCGCCGAGGCGCTGCTGCACCGCGGCGGCGGACGGATCGTGCTGGTGGCGCCGTTCCTGCCGGTGTTCAACGCGCTGCTGCCGCTGGCCGCGGGCGGGCTGCGGATGTCGTACCGGCGGTTCGTGGTCTGCGCGGCGGCCGGGGCGACCGCGTGGGCCGGGCTCTACGTGGCGCTGGGGCTCGCCGCGCGGGCGCTGACCGGCCTGCTGCCCGGGGCGCTCAACCCCACGGTGCTGACCATGGCGGTCGGGCTGCTGCTGGCCGGCCCGGTGCTGCTCGCCACCCGGCGCCGGCTGCGGGCGGTCACCGCCTGAGCACGCCCGGCCCGGCCGCCACGGGGGAGGCCGGGCCGGGCGTGCTCACCAGCCGCGAGCGCGCCACTGCGGCACCGCGGGCCGCTCGGCGCCGATGGTGCTGTCCTTGCCGTGGCCCGGGTAGAACCAGGTGTCGTCCGGCAGCCGGTCGAACAGCCTGGCCTCGACGTCGTCGATGAGCCGGCCGAAGCGCTCCGGATCCTGGTCGGTGTTTCCCACGCCACCCGGGAAGAGGGAGTCCCCGGTGAAGAGGTGCGGGGTGCCGGCCGGGTCGCGGTAGAGCAGCGCGATCGAGCCCGGCGTGTGCCCGCGCAGGTGGATGACCTCCAGCCCGCAGTCACCGACCGGCACCGTGTCGCCGTCGTCGAGCCGCTCGGCCTCGATGGGCAGGCCCTCGGCGTCGTCGGCGTGCACCAGCGCGCGCGCCCCGGTCTTGGCCACCACCTCCTCCAGCGCGACCCAGTGGTCCATGTGCTGGTGGGTGGTCACCACGGCGGCCAGCCCGCCGTCGCCGACCAGCTCCAGCAGGCGCGGCGCCTCGTTCGCGGCGTCGATCAGCACCTGCTCGCCGGTGGCGTTGCAGCGCAGCAGATAGGCGTTGTTGTCCATCGGGCCCACCGACAGCTTGGTGACGGTGAGCCGGTCGAGCTCGCGCACGGCCGGCGGACCGCCGGGCGTGACGTCTCCGGTGTAGGTCATGACGATGTTCAGATCCATTCCGGTGGGTTCGGCAGGGGGCCGTCGGGTTCGACGGTGAGCAGCTCGCCCGCGCCCCGGCCGGTCAGCCAGGCGGCGAGTTCCGGCGCGGGGCCGGTGACAGTGGGCGCCCCCTCCGGGTCACCCACGACGAGTTCGGACGCCGCGCCGTCGAAACGCAGCACCACGGCCGGCGCGGCGGGGTTGGCGGCCATCCCGGTCACCACCTCGTGCAGCAGCCGCTGGGCGAACGCCTCCGGCCAGTCCGCGGGTCGGTAACCGGCCGCCAGGTCGACGTGGTGCACCTCGACCTCGCGCAGCCGCCCCCAGACCAGCATCGCCGCCGGCCACGGGCCGCGCCGGGTGTGCACCGTGGCGCCCCAGGCGTCCACGGGCATCGCCGCGACAGCCGCGTCGAAGCGCTGGCCGCTGCGGCGTACGTCGTCCAGCAGGCCGGCCGGGCCGCGGTCGGCGCCGGCGTCGATGTCGTCGGCGCGGGCCTGCGCCGAGGCGTACATCGGGATCTCCTCGCCGGTACGTGCCGAGGTGAGCAGGTTGACGAACCCGTCGGCGTTGCGGGCCAGGTGGGTGAGCACGTGCGCGCGGGTCCAGCCCGGCAGCAGCGAGGGCGCCGCGACGTCCGCGGCGGTCAGACCGGACACGGTACGCAGCAGCCGGTCGTTCGCCTCGGCCAGCGCGCCGGTCAGCAGCAGGGGGTCGGCGGTCATCGCGTTCTCACCCGTCCGACCCTAGCGGGCCGGACCGGGCCGTGCCCGGGGGGAAATCGCTTTCGGCGCGTCGGCGTGCCACCTACCGTCGGGGCCGACGACATCGGGCCGGCGCCGGACGCGCCGGGCTCCACGTGGTCGAGTACGCGGCACCGGGAGCCGGAGGGGAGGTGGTGTGCATGCCGGTCGCAGCGCGTGTGTTCCGCCGTACCTCCCCTCGACACCGATGAGGACACCATGACTCTCGATCTGACCGCCCTCGGCTGGGACGCCGGCTGGGCGGCCCATCTCGACCGGCGCGCCGGCCACCGTCCCGGGCGGGTCGCCCGGGTGGACCGGGGCGTCTGCACCGTGCTGTGCCCGCAGGGGCCGGTGCGGGCCAGCCTCGGCGGCGGCGTGCTGTCCGCCGCCGCCCGCGACCTGACCGCGCTGCCCTGCGCGGGTGACTGGGTGCTGCTGTCCACCTGGCCGGACGGCCCGGTCACGGTGGAGGCGGTGCTGCCGCGGCGTACCGCGCTGGTGCGGCGCACCGCCGGCAAGGACGCCAGCGGCCAGGTGCTGGCCGCCAACCTCGACACCGCCGCGGTGGTCGAGCCGGTGCACCCGGAACCGGACGCCGCGCGGATCGAACGGCTGCTCTCCCTGGCGCACGAGTCCGGGGCGGAGCCGCTCGTCGTGCTCACCAAGGCCGACCTGGCCGCCGACCCGGCGGCGGTGGCCCGGCAGCTGGCCGACCTCGCGCCGGGGGTGCCGGTGCTGCCGGTCAGCGCGGAGCGGGGCACCGGCCTGGCGCCGCTGCGCCGGCACGTCGCCCCGGGGCGCACGCTCGGCCTGCTCGGCCCCTCCGGGGCCGGCAAGTCGAGCCTGGTCAACGCGCTGGCCGGGGCGGACGTGATGCGCACCCAGGCGATCCGCCGGGTCGACGGCAAGGGCCGGCACACCACCACCTGGCGGTCGCTGGTGCCGCTGCCGGGTGGGGGAGCGGTGCTGGACACCCCGGGCGTACGGGCGGTCGGCCTGCTCGACGGCGCGGCCGGGCTGGACCGGGCGTTCGCCGACATCACCGAGCTGGCCGCCGGCTGCCGGTACGCCGACTGCGCCCACGACGCCGAGCCGGGCTGCGCGGTGCGGGCCGCGCTGGACGACGGCGAACTGCCGGTGCGCCGCTGGGAGAGCTGGCGCCGGTTGCAGCGGGAGATCGAGCACGAGAGCGGTCGCCGCGCGGCCCGGCTGGCGGCCGAACGGCGGGGCGGCCGGCGGGCCGGGCGGCGACGCACCGGACGTCCGGCGACCCCGCCCGCTCCCGGGGCATTCTGAGCCGGCCCGGGCCGGTCGGGTGGACCTGCGTGGTTCGCGCCCGACCGGCCTGAGCTGGGGGAATGTTCGCGCGACGGAAGTTGTCATACGCCGGGGCTAGAGTTGCCGAGGCGTGTTTTCTGCGCCCCGACAACCTGTGAAAACCACCCAGACCCGGCGTCTGGTGCACAGATCCGCCTCATATTCTTCTTCCGGGAGCACACGCACCGTGGCCGACCGACTGATCATCCGTGGCGCGCGCGAGCACAACCTGCGTGACGTCAGTCTCGACCTGCCCCGGGACGCCCTGATCGTCTTCACCGGGCTCTCCGGTTCGGGCAAGTCGAGCCTGGCGTTCGACACCATCTTCGCCGAGGGGCAGCGCCGCTACGTCGAGTCGCTGTCGTCGTACGCCCGGCAGTTCCTCGGGCAGATGGACAAGCCCGACGTCGACTTCATCGAGGGCCTCAGTCCCGCCGTCTCCATCGACCAGAAGTCCACCTCGCGCAACCCGCGCTCCACAGTCGGCACGATCACCGAGGTCTACGACTACCTCCGCCTGCTGTTCGCGCGCATCGGCGAGCCGCACTGCCCGATCTGCGGCGAGCGGATCTCCAAGCAGAGCCCGCAGCAGATCGTCGACCGGGTCCTGGCCATGGCCGAGGGCACCCGGTTCATGGTGCTCGCGCCCGTGGTGCGCGGCCGCAAGGGCGAGTACGTCGACCTGTTCGCCGAACTCCAGGCCAAGGGCTACGCCCGCGCCCGGGTCGACGGCGTGGTGCACCCGCTGACCGAGCCGCCGAAGCTCAAGAAGCAGGAGAAGCACACCATCGAGGTGGTGATCGACCGGCTCAGCGTCAAGCCGGGAGCCAAGCAGCGGCTGACCGACTCGGTCGAGGCCGCGCTCGGCCTGTCCGGCGGCCTGGTGCTGCTCGACTTCGTCGACCTGCCGGAGGACGACCCGGCCCGGGAACGCCGCTACTCCGAGCACCTGGCCTGCCCGAACGACCACCCGCTCGCCATCGAGGACCTGGAACCCCGGGTCTTCTCCTTCAACGCCCCGTACGGGGCCTGCCCGGAGTGCACCGGCCTCGGCACCAAGAAGGAGGTGGACCCGGAGCTGGTCATCCCCGACCCGGAGCGCACGCTGCGCGAGGGCGCGATCCAGCCCTGGGCCACCGGGCACAACCTCGAATACTTCCTGCGGCTGCTGGAGGCGCTCGGCGAGGCCGAGCACTTCGACATCGACACGCCGTGGCGGGCGCTGCCGTCGCGGGCGCAGAAGACGATCCTGCACGGCTCCGACGACCAGGTGCACGTGCGCTACCGCAACAAGTACGGCCGCGAGCGCTCCTACTACACCGGCTTCGAGGGCGTGGTGCAGTGGATCGAGCGGCGGCACACCGACACCGAGTCGGAGTGGTCCCGGGACAAGTACGAGGGCTACATGCGGGACGTGCCCTGCGCGGCCTGCGGCGGCACCCGGCTCAAGCCGGAGGTGCTCGCTGTCACCCTGGCCGGCAAGAGCATCGCCGAGGTCTGCAACCTCTCCGTCGGCGAGGCGGCCGACCTGCTCGCCGGCATCGAGCTGACCGACCGGCAGAAGATGATCGCCGAGCGGGTCCTCAAGGAGATCAACGCCCGGCTGAAGTTCCTGCTCGACGTCGGCCTGGACTACCTCTCGCTGGACCGCCCGGCCGGCACGCTCTCCGGCGGTGAGGCCCAGCGCATCCGGCTGGCCACCCAGATCGGCTCCGGCCTGGTCGGCGTGCTCTACGTGCTCGACGAGCCGTCGATCGGCCTGCACCAGCGGGACAACCACCGGCTCATCGAGACGCTGCTGCGGCTGCGCGGCCTGGGCAACACGCTGATCGTGGTCGAGCACGACGAGGACACCATCCGGGTGGCGGACTGGATCGTCGACATCGGCCCGGGCGCGGGCGAGCACGGCGGCGAGATCGTGCACAGCGGGTCGGTGCCGGCGCTGCTCGACAACACCGAGTCGGTCACCGGGGCGTACCTGGCCGGGCGGAAGTCCATCCCGACGCCGGCCGCCCGCCGGCCGCAGACCCCCGGGCGCGAGCTGGTGGTGCACGGCGCGCGCGAGCACAACCTGCGCAACCTCACCGTGAGCTTCCCGCTCGGCCAGCTCATCGCGGTCACCGGCGTGAGCGGCTCGGGCAAGTCGACGCTGGTCAACGACATCCTCTACACCGTGCTGGCCAACCAGATCAACGGCGCCCGGCTGGTGCCCGGCCGGCACACGCGGATCACCGGCCTGGAGAACGTGGACAAGGTCGTCGGCGTGGACCAGTCGCCGATCGGGCGGACGCCGCGCTCCAACCCCGCCACGTACACCGGTGTCTGGGACCACATCCGCAAGCTGTTCGCCGAGACCACCGAGGCCAAGGTCCGCGGGTACGGCCCGGGCCGGTTCTCGTTCAACGTCAAGGGCGGGCGCTGCGAGGCGTGCTCCGGCGACGGCACCATCAAGATCGAGATGAACTTCCTGCCGGACGTGTACGTCCCCTGCGAGGTGTGCAAGGGCGCGCGCTACAACCGCGAGACGCTCGAGGTGCACTACAAGGGCAGGACGGTCGCCGAGGTGCTGGACATGCCGATCGAGGAGGCGGCCGAGTTCTTCTCCGCCATCCCGGCCATCCACAGGCACCTCAGGACGCTCGTCGACGTCGGCCTCGGCTACGTCCGCCTCGGCCAGCCCGCGCCGACGCTGTCCGGCGGCGAGGCACAGCGCGTCAAGCTCGCCTCCGAACTCCAGAAGCGCTCCACCGGCCGCACCGTCTACGTGCTCGACGAGCCCACCACCGGCCTGCACTTCGAGGACATCCGCAAGCTGCTGATGGTGCTGGAGGGCCTGGTCGACAAGGGCAACACGGTCATCACCATCGAGCACAACCTCGACGTGATCAAGACGGCCGACTGGCTCATCGACATGGGCCCCGAGGGAGGCCACCGGGGCGGCACCGTGCTCGCCACCGGCACGCCGGAGGAGGTCGCCGAGGTGCCGGAGAGCCACACCGGGCAGTTCCTGCGGCCGATCCTCAAGCTCGACGGCGAGGCCAAGGGCGCCAAGGCGGCCACCACCCGGGCGGCCAAGGCCAACGGCAGCGCCAAGTCGCGGACCCGCAAGGTCCCCGCCGGGGCGCGCTGACCCATCCGGTACGCGTTCTCGCAGGCCGGGCCGTCGGTGCCCGGTTTGTGACGCGCCAGTATGAACCGTGCCCCACGCTGGTGCGTGTTTCCGCTGTAAGCCGAGAGAAAGGCCGGACATGAGTGATGATCAGGCGCTGACCCGACCGGTCACCCAGAGCCGCCGTACCCTGCTCACCGGAGCCGGAGCGATCGGCGCGGCCGTGGTGCTCGCGGGCTGCGGCAGCGACGACGACGCGTCCCCCGGGCTCGCCCCGACCAGCGGCGGCCCGCCCGGCGCCACCGCGACCGGCGACGCCGGCGGCGGCGACCGGGACGGCGGCAGCGCGCTGGCGCGCACCTCGGACATCCCGGTGGGCGGCGGCGCCGTCTTCGCCAGCCAGGGCGTGGTGATCACCCAGCCCGAGGCCGGCCGGTTCAAGGCGTTCGACCCGATCTGCACGCACCAGCGCTGCCCGGTGTCGAACGTCGACGGCGGCACGATCAACTGCACCTGCCACAACAGCCGGTTCTCGATCGTCGACGGCTCGGTGAAGGGCGGCCCGGCCACCAAGCCGCTCGCGCCGAAGGAGATCAAGGTCGACGGCGACCAGATCACGCTGGCCTGACCCGTTCCGCGCCCCCGCCGGCCGGTGGTCGGCGGGGGCGCGGCGCCGGTCCCGTGTCAGGGGCGCGGACTAGGCTTGACGCCGTGGCTGACCCCTCGACCTACCGTCCCTCGCCCGGCACCATCCCGGAGTCGCCAGGGGTCTACCGCTTCCGCGACGGCACCGGCCGGGTGATCTACGTCGGCAAGGCGCGCAACCTGCGCAGCCGGCTCAACTCCTACTTCGCCGACCCGGTCGGCCTGCACCAGCGCACCCGGCAGATGGTGTTCACCGCCGAGTCGGTCGACTGGATCACCGTCGCCACCGAGGTCGAGGCGCTCCAGCAGGAATACACCTGGATCAAGCAGTACGACCCCCGGTTCAACGTCCGCTACCGCGACGACAAGTCGTACCCCTATCTCGCGGTCACGCTCGACGAGGAATACCCCCGACTCCAGGTCATGCGCGGCGTGAAGCGCAAGGGTGTGCGCTACTTCGGGCCGTATTCCCACGCCTGGGCCATCCGCGAGACGCTCGACCTGCTGCTGCGGGTCTTCCCGGCGCGGACCTGCTCGTCCGGGGTGTTCAAGCGGGCCGGCCAGGTCGGCCGGCCCTGCCTGCTCGGTTACATCGGCAAGTGTTCGGCGCCGTGCGTCGGCAGCGTCACCGCCGAACGGCACCGGGAGATCGTCGACGGCTTCTGCGACTTCATGGCCGGCCGCACCGACAGCATGGTCCGGCGGCTGGAGAAGGAGATGCTCGACGCCAGCGAGCAACTGGAGTTCGAGCGGGCCGCCCGGCTGCGCGACGACGTCGCGGCGCTGCGCCGGGCGATGGAGAAGCAGACGGTGGTGCTCGGCGACGGCACCGACGCCGACGTGGTCGCGTTCGCCGACGACCCGCTCGAAGCCGCCGTGCAGGTCTTCCACGTGCGCGGCGGCCGGGTGCGCGGCCAGCGCGGCTGGGTGGTGGAGAAGACCGAGGAACTGACCACCGGCGACCTCGTGCACCACTTCTGCACCCAGGTGTACGGCGGTGAGCAGGGCGAGGCCGACGTGCCCCGCGAGCTGCTCGTCCCCGAGCTACCAGGCGACGCCGACGCGCTCGCCGACTGGCTCACCGCCCGCCGGGGCAGCCGGGTGTCGCTGCGGGTGCCGCAGCGCGGCGACAAGAGGTCGCTGCTGGAGACCGTCGAGCGCAACGCCAAGGACGCGCTGGCCCGGCACAAGCTCAAGCGGGCCGGTGACCTGACCACCCGCAGCCAGGCGCTCGACGAGATCGCCGACGCGCTCGGCATGGACACCTCGCCGCTGCGCATCGAGTGCTTCGACGTCTCCCAGATCCAGGGCACCGACGTGGTCGCCAGCATGGTCGTGTTCGAGGACGGGCTGCCCCGCAAGGGCGAATACCGCCGGTTCGTCGTGCGCGGCGCCACCGACGATCTGTCAGCCATGTCCGAGGTGCTGCGACGGCGCTTCGCCCGCTACCTCGACGCCCGCGCCGAGACCGGTGAGCTGGGCGAGGAGACCGCCTCCGACCCCGACCGGCCCGGCATCGACCCGACCACCGGGCGGCCGCGCAAGTTCGCGTACCCGCCGCAGCTCGTCGTGGTCGACGGCGGGCCGCCGCAGGTCGCCGCCGCCGCGAAGGCGCTCGCCGAGCTGGGCATCGACGACGTGGCGCTGTGCGGGCTGGCGAAGCGGCTGGAGGAGGTCTGGCTGCCCGACGACGAGTTCCCGGTGATCCTGCCGCGCACCTCCGAGGCGCTCTACCTGCTGCAGCGCGTACGCGACGAGGCCCACCGCTTCGCCATCACGTTCCACCGCCAGCGGCGCTCCAAGCGGATGACCGAATCCGCGCTGGACAACGTCCCCGGCCTCGGTGAGGTGCGCCGCAAGGCGCTGCTGCGGCACTTCGGCTCGTTGAAGCGGCTGTCGTCCGCCACCGTGGAGGAGATCACCGAGGTGCCCGGGGTGGGCAGGCGTACGGCCGAGGCGATCCTGGCCGCGCTGGACGGCTCCACGGACGCCGCTGCGACACCGTCCTGAGCCACGCCTTCTCCGTCACGCGCGATCCGCGCGCCGTCGAGTGCCCGCTGGCGTGAACGGCCGGTGACGCAGCTTCGGTGCAACGCCATAGGTGACGTGCCGGCACTCAGCGACCGTGCAGATCTCGGAGCGGGAGCGCCCCATGAGGGCGGATTGATACCAAGATCCCGGAGCGGGGAGCGGGGAGCGGGGAGCGGGGAGCGGGGAGCGGGGGCTCGCGGGGTGATGTGGGGAGCTGCGGACGCCCCGCCGACCTGCGGCGGCACACCCGCAGGTCGGCCGGGCTGGACGGAAGCGACGACGCGGGCAACGGATTCGGTGCCCACGGGATCGGTGCCGCCGACGGCGCCCAGTGTCCGGTTTCGCACTCGGGCGGCGATCTTGGACGGTTTCCGTTCGCCGCGAACCGAAACCGTCCAAGATCGGCGCCTACAGGCGGAGGCGTTCGACGGTCTAGGCTTATGTCCGGTTCAGTGGGCTTGCTGGGCGGTGGTCGGCGCCACTGTCACGGCGGAATCCGGGGTGGGCCGGAGACGTTGTACATGGCTGAGCGGCCGAGCCCCGGGCCCGCGCCGGGCCACCGGCCCGCCCGCCATCCCGAGGCGGATCGCCAGGCCAGGGAATGGCCCCGGGCCGGTCGTCGTTACATCCCGAGCCGCGGACAGCAGGCCCCACCGGGTCGCCCGCGCGCCAGCCCTTCGACGGGCACCCCCAAGACTTTCCCCCTTCGCGGCACCCCCTGCCGCGTTTCCCCCGACCAGGGAGGCAACCGATCATGGCTACCACTGCGCTACGTAAAACCGTCCTGACCGCTGCCGGTATCGCCGCCACCGCCGGTGGCATCGCCGGACCCGCGATCGCCGCCCACGCCGCCCCCACCACCACGAGCGTGGTGGCCGACCGCAAGGGCCACGGCGAGCGGGAACTGGACGTGCGCTACGAGGCCCAGCCCAACTTCTACTTCTGCGGCCCCGCCGCCGCCCGCAACGCCCTGAGCGTGCAGGGCAAGAACATCGACGTCCACGCCATGGCCCGCGAAATGGGCACCACCGAGGCCGGCACCAACAGCATCAACGACATCACCCCCGTACTGAACAAGGAAACCGGCACCAAGAACGCCTACAAGTCAGTCGAGATCAACACCCCCAAGGCCGACGACAAGCAGACCCACACCCTGCGCACCGACGTGGTCAAGACCGTCGACGCCGGCCGGGCCGTGGTCGCCAACATCGCCGGCACCGCCACCGACACCGACGGCACCACCCACTCCTTCGAAGGCGGCCACTACATCAGCGTCATCGGCTACCGCGACAACGGCAACACCGTCACCATCGCCGACAGCGCCGACCCCACCACCGCCACCTACCGCATGACCATCGACAACCTCGCCGACTGGATCGCCACCCGCGGCTACAGCACCAACTAAACCCAACACCGCCACACCAACAGCTACACAACAAGACCAACCACCGGCACCACCACGCGGACCAGAGCACCACCGCGTGAACCAGAACGAGGCCACAGCACGCCGGAAGGGCCCGACCCCCACCACGGGGCCGGGCCCTTCCCCGCGTGCGTCAGGACTCGGCGAGGACGGCCAGGATCGCCTCGCCGTACTTGGCGAGCTTGTTCTCGCCGACGCCGCTGACCCGGGACAGTTCGGCCAGCGAGGCGGGCGGGTCGGCGGCGATCTGCCGCAGGGTCGCGTCGTGGAAGATGACGTACGCCGGGACGCCCTGCTCCTTGGCGGTGGCCGCGCGCCACGCGCGGAGCCGCTCGAAGACGGGCGCGGCGGCGGGGGAGAGGTCGGCGACCACGGTGGCCGCGCCCCGTGGCTTGGCGGACCGGCCGGCCGGGCGCTCCGGCTCCTTGCGCAGGGTGACGGTACGGCGGCGGCCGAGCACGTCCGCGCTCGCGTCGGTCAGCGCCAGCGTGCCGTAGTCGCCCTCGACCGCGAGCAGACCTTCGGCCAGCAGTTGCCGCACCACCCCGCGCCACTCGGCCTCGCGCAGCTCGGTGCCGATGCCGAACGTGCTCAGCGCGTCGTGGCCGTACTGGTCGATCTTGTCGGTGTGCTTGCCGAGCAGGATGTCGATGCTGTGCCCGGCGCCGAACCGCTGGTTGCGCTCGCGGTCGAGCCGGTAGACGGTGGACAGCAGTTTCTGCGCGGCGACGGTGCCGTCCCAGGACTCCGGCGGTTCGAGGCAGGTGTCGCAGTTGCCGCAGTCGGCCACGCCAGTCTCGCCGAAGTATTCGAGCAGTTGGGAGCGGCGGCAGCGGACCGTCTCGCAGAGCGCCAGCATGGCGTCCAGGTGGGCGGCGAGGTTGCGCCGGTGCGCCAGGTCGCCCTCCGACGTCTCGATCATCTTGCGCTGCTGCACCACGTCCTGGAGCCCGTACGCCAGCCAGGCCGTGGACGGCAGCCCGTCGCGCCCGGCGCGGCCGGTCTCCTGGTAGTAGCCCTCCACCGACTTGGGCAGGTCCAGGTGGGCGACGAAGCGTACGTCGGGCTTGTCGATGCCCATGCCGAACGCGATGGTGGCGACCATGACCAGGCCGTCCTCGCGCAGGAAACGCTGCTGGTTGGCGGCGCGGGTCGAGGCGTCCAGCCCGGCGTGGTACGGCAGCGCGGGGATGCCGTTGGCGACCAGGAACTCGGCGGTCTTGTCCACCGAGGCCCGGGACAGGCAGTAGACGATGCCGGCGTCGCCGGGGTGCTCGTCGCGCAGCAGGCTCAGCAACTGCTTGCGCGGCTCCCGCTTGGGCACGATCCGGTACTGGATGTTGGGCCGGTCGAAGCTGGCCACGAAGTGCCGGGCCTCGGTGAGCCGCAGCCGGGTGGCGATCTCGGTGCGGGTGGCCCGGGTCGCGGTGGCGGTCAGCGCGATGCGCGGTACGTCCGGCCAGCGCTCGTGCAGCATCGACAGGTTGAGGTAGTCGGGGCGGAAGTCGTGCCCCCACTGCGACACGCAGTGCGCCTCGTCGATCGCGAACAGCGCGATCCGGCCGCGTTCCAGCAGGCCGAGCGTGGAGCGCACGGCGAGCCCTTCCGGGGCCAGATAGAGCAGGTCCAGCTCACCGGCGAGGTAGGCCGCCTCGACCCGGCGCCGCTGCGCGGGATCCTGGGTCGAGTTGAGGAACCCGGCCCGGACGCCGACCGCTGTGAGCGCGTCGACCTGGTCCTGCATGAGCGCGATGAGCGGCGAGACGACCACCGCCACGCCGTCGCGGACCAGTGCGGGGATCTGGTAGCACAGCGACTTGCCGCCGCCGGTGGGCATGAGCACCAGCGCGTCGCCGCCTGTCACCACGTGCTCGACGACCTCCTGCTGGAAGCCGCGGAAGGCGTCGTACCCGAAGACCCGCCGCAACACGTCGAGCGCGTCGCCGGCCGGTGCTGAGGTGGTCCGCTCGTGGGTGGGGGAGACCATCCGCGCAGTCTACGAGCGTCCCCCGACAGCGTCCGTCCCGGCGAGCCGTTCCGCGGGCGGCGACATGTTCCGGTGGTCACCCCGTGGAATCCCGGGCCGGGTCAGAGCCGTTAGAGTCGCTGATTGACCATGCGCGGCCGACCGGGCCGCGGCGCCACGGCTGGGGGTAGCGGGTGAGCGAGGCGCGTACAGCGGGTGACCTGGGGCCGACCGAGGCGGAGACGACGCCGGTGCGACCGGCGCCGATCGAGTCGGACACCTCCCTGGTGGTGGTGACCGGCCTGTCCGGCGGCGGGCGCAGCACCGTGGCGCGGGCGCTGGAGAACGTCGGCTACTACGTGGTCGACAACCTGCCGCAGGCGCTGCTGCTGGACATGGCCGAGCTGGCGTTCAAGGCCGGTGGCGCGGCCCGGCGTACGGCGATGGTGCTGGACGTGCGCTCGCGCGCGTTCTCCACCGACCTGGCCGGGGCGATCCGCGAGCTGCGTGAGCGCGGCTTCCAGCCCCGGGTGGTCTTCGTCGACGCCGACGACGAGGTGCTGATCCGGCGGTTCGAGAGCGTGCGCCGCTCGCACCCGTTGCAGGGCGACGGGCGGCTGGCCGACGGCATCGCGGTCGAGCGGGCGCTGCTGGAGGAGGCCCGCGAGCAGGCCGACGTGATCATCGACACCAGCCACCTGAACGTGAACCAGTTGCGCCGCCGGGTCGAGGAGCTGTTCGGCGGCGAGGACGCCCGCCGGTTGCGGATCACCGTGATCTCGTTCGGCTTCAAGTACGGCCTGCCGCCGGACGCCGACTTCGTGATGGACGCCCGGTTCCTGCCGAACCCGTACTGGGTGCCGGAGCTGCGCGAGCACACCGGCCGGGAGGAGGCGGTGAGCGCGTACGTGCTGGGCCAGGAGGGCGCCGACGCGTTCGTGGCCGGGTACGCCGACCTGGTCAACGCCACCACGGCCGGGTTCGAGCGGGAGGGCAAGCGCTACCTGACCGTGGCGGTCGGCTGCACCGGCGGCAAGCACCGCAGCGTGGCCATCGCCGAGGAGCTGGCCTCCCGGCTGCGCCACTCCGGCATCGCCGCCAACGCCCAGCACCGGGACCTGGGGCGGGAGTGACCCCGACCAGGGTGGTCGCCTTCGGCGGCGGGCACGGGCTCTCGGCGTCGCTGCGGGCGCTGCGACACTGCGTACCCGAACTGGACCTGGACATCACCGCGGTGGTCACCGTCGGTGACGACGGCGGCTCCAGCGGCCGGTTGCGCGCCGAGCGCGGCGGCCTGCCGCCGGGCGACCTGCGTCAGGCGCTCGTCGCGCTGGCCGGTGACCATCCGGCCACCCGGCGCAGCGCGGCGTTGTTCCAGCACCGCTTCGCCGCCGCCGTGCCGCAGGCGCCGACACTGGCCGCGCCGGTACCGGCCGCGGTCGGCGACTCGCTCGCCGGCCACGCTGTCGGCAATCTGCTGCTGCACGGGCTCACCGAGCTGCTCGGCGACCCGGTGGCCGCGCTCGACCACGGCGGGGCGATGCTCGGCGCGGTGGGGCGGGTGCTGCCGATGTCCCGCCAGCCGGTGGGCATCGAGGCCCGGGTCCGCGGCGCCGACCCGGAGCACCCGGACGAGGTGTCCACGGTGCGCGGCCAGCACCAGGTCGCGGTCACCCCGGGCACCGTCGAGTCGCTGCGGCTCAACCCGTCGGCGCCGGCCGCGTGCGCCGAGGCGGTGACGGCGGTACGCGCCGCGGACTGGCTGATCTTCGGGCCTGGTAGCTGGTACACGAGCGTGCTGCCGCACCTGCTGGTGCCGGGCCTGGCCGGCGCGATCGTGTCCAGCCCGGCGCGGCGGCTGGTGACGCTCAACCTGGTGGCCGAGAAGGAGACCTCGGGGCTCTCCCTGCCCGACCATCTGGACACCCTGCGGCGCTATCTGCCCGAGCTGAAGGTGGACCGGGTGCTCGCCGACTCCACGGCGGTGGGTGATCCCGCGGCGGTCGAACGTGCGGCAGAATCGCTGGGTGCCCGGCTGGTCCTCGCTCCCGTCGCCGTCCTGGACGGCACGCCCCGTCATGATCCAGCCGCCCTGGGCGCCGCGCTGGTGCCTGTCCTGCGCGCCGATCGTTAGACACGTACGTAATCACCGGCGACACGCCGGAACCGGTCCGTGAGGGGGCGCACTATGGCGATGACGGCTGCGGTCAAGGACGAGCTGAGTCGGGTCGACGTGCCCAAGCCCTGCTGTCGCCGGGCGGAGATGGCGGCCCTGCTGCGTTTCGCCGGCGGCCTGCACATCGTGTCGGGTCGCGTCGTGGTCGAGGCGGAGCTGGACACCGGCGCGGTGGCCCGCCGGCTGCGGCGGGAGATCGCCGAGGTCTACGGCTACCCGAGCGAGATCCACGTGCTCGCCTCCGGCGGGCTGCGCAAGGGCAGTCACTTCATCGTGCGGGTGGTCAAGGACGGCGAGGCGCTCGCCCGGCAGACCGGCCTGCTCGACGTGCGGGGCCGCCCGGTGCGCGGCCTGCCGCCGCACGTGGTGGCCGCGAACGTCTGCTGTGCCGTGTCGGCGTGGCGTGGCGCGTTCATGGCGCACGGCTCGCTCACCGAGCCGGGCCGCTCCAGCGCGCTGGAGATCACCTGCCCCGGCCCGGAGTCGGCGCTGGCGCTGGTGGGCGCCGCCCGCCGGATCGGCATCACCGCCAAGAACCGCGAGGTGCGCGGCGTGGACCGGGTGGTGGTCAAGGACGGTGACGCGATCGCCGCGCTGCTCACCCGCATAGGAGCGCACTCCAGCGTGCTGGCCTGGGAGGAGCGGAGGGTACGCCGGGAGGTGCGCGCCACCGCGAACCGGCTGGCCAACTTCGACGACGCCAACCTGCGCCGTTCCGCCCGTGCCGCGGTGGCCGCCGCCGCCCGGGTGACCCGCGCGCTGGAGATCCTCGCCGACGACGCGCCGAACCACCTGACCTCGGCCGGGCAGCTGCGCCTGGAGCACCGTCAGGCCTCGCTGGAGGAACTGGGCGCGCTCGCCGAGCCGCCGCTGACCAAGGACGCCATCGCCGGCCGGATCCGCCGGCTGCTCGCGCTGGCCGACAAGCGTGCCCGTGACCTGGGCATCCCGGATACGGAAGCGGCAGTCACGCCGGACATGCTCGTGGTCTGATAGGACTCGGGCGGCAGCGCACCGCGAGCGGGATCACCACCCGCCGCAGCGCGACGCCGCGCGCTCGGATATGGTCGCTGCGTACGGCAAGGGGGCCGGAACAGGCGCTCCTCGCCGTGCTCACCGCCTCGGGCGGTCAGGTCTCCGTGACCGCGGCGGGGTGGCCGAGATGACATGTCGACGGCCGGCTCCAACGGTCGGCGCACACACCTCCGCCGGCCCCGGTCTGGCGCCGGCGGACCAGAACGCGAGGAGATGGGACCTGTGACCATCCGGGTTGGCATCAACGGCTTCGGCCGGATCGGCCGCAACTTCTTCCGGGCAGTGCTGGCGTCCGGCGCCGACATCGAGGTCGTGGCGGTCAACGACTTGACCGACAACGCGACGCTCGCCCACCTTGTCAAGTACGACAGCATCCTGGGCCGCCTCCCGCACGAGGTGAAGGCCACCGCCGACGAGATCACCGTGGGCGGCAAGACCATCAAGGCGTACGCCGAGAAGGACCCGGCGAAGCTGCCGTGGGGCGAGGTCGGCGCCGACGTGGTCATCGAGTCCACCGGCTTCTTCACCGACGCCACCAAGGCGAAGGCGCACCTCGACGGCGGGGCCAAGAAGGTCATCATCTCCGCTCCGGCGAAGAACGAGGACGTCACAGTGGTCATGGGCGTCAACCAGGACCAGTACGACCCGGCCAAGCACAACGTCATCTCGAACGCCTCCTGCACCACCAACTGCCTCGCGCCGATGGCGAAGGTCCTGCAGGACACGTTCGGGATCCAGCAGGGTCTGATGACCACCATCCACGCGTACACGCAGGACCAGAACCTGCAGGACGCGCCGCACAAGGACCTGCGCCGGGCCCGGGCCGCCGCGCTCAACATCGTGCCGACCTCGACCGGCGCCGCGAAGGCCATCGGCCTGGTCCTGCCGGAGCTCAAGGGCAAGCTGGACGGCTACGCGCTGCGCGTGCCGATCCCGACCGGCTCGGCCACCGACCTGACCGTCACGGTCGGCCGGGAGACCACTGTGGACGAGGTCAACGCCGCGCTCAAGGCCGCCGCCGAGGGCCCGCTGCGGGGCATCCTCACCTACAACGAGGACCCGATCGTCTCCGCCGACATCGTGACCGACCCGGCGTCGTGCATCTTCGACGCGCCGCTGACCAAGGTGATCGGCAACCAGGTCAAGGTCGTCGGCTGGTACGACAACGAGTGGGGCTACTCGAACCGCCTGGTGGACCTGGTCAAGCTGGTGGGTCAGTCGCTGTGAGTGCGAGGAGTGAGCTCGCGAGCCCCGCAGTCACGAACGGAGGGCTGGCTCCGTGACGATCCGTAACCTCGACGACCTGCTCGCCGAGGGGGTGTCGGGTCGGCGCGTGCTGGTGCGCGCCGACCTGAACGTCCCGCTCGACAAGCAGTCCGGGGAGATGAACGATCATGACGCCGCCTCCGCGCCGCAAGGCGGCGCTCCGGACGGAGTAAGGATCGCCGACGACGGCCGGATCCGGGCCGTCCTGCCGACGCTGAGCGCGCTGGTGCAGGCCGGCGCGAAGGTGGTCGTCTGCTCGCACCTGGGCCGCCCGAAGGGCGCGCCGGACCCGCAGTTCAGCCTCCGCCCGGTCGCCGGGCGGCTCGGCGAACTGCTCGGCGCCCCGGTGCACTTCGCCGAGGACACAGTCGGCGACTCGGCGCGGTCCACCGTGGCCGACCTGGCCGACGGCCAGGTCGCGCTGCTGGAGAACCTGCGCTTCAACAAGGGCGAGACCAGCAAGGACGACGCGGAGCGGGGCGCGTTCGCCGACCAGCTCGCGGCGCTCGGCGACGCCTACGTGGACGACGCGTTCGGCGCGGTGCACCGCAAGCACGCCAGCGTGCACGACGTACCGGCCCGGCTGCCGCATTACGCGGGCCGGCTGGTGCTGCGCGAGGTCGAGGTGCTCAGCCGCCTCACCGGCGAGCCGGAGCGGCCGTACGTGGTGGTGCTGGGCGGCTCGAAGGTCTCCGACAAGCTGGCCGTCATCGAGGCGCTGCTGCCGACCGTCGACCGGCTGCTCATCGGCGGCGGGATGTGCTTCACCTTCCTCAAGGCCCAGGGCCACGAGGTGGGCACCTCGCTGCTGGAGAAGGACATGGTCGAGACCTGCCGCAACCTGATGGAGCGCGCGCCGGGCAAGATCATGCTCCCGGTGGACGTGGTGGTGGCCGACGCGTTCGCGCCGGACGCCGCGCACGACACCGTGCCCGCCGACGGCATCCCGAGTCACCGGCTGGGCCTGGACATCGGCCCGGAGACGGTGGCCGGTTTCGCCGCCGCGCTGTCGCAGGCGAAGACCGTCTTCTGGAACGGCCCGATGGGCGTGTTCGAGATGGCGGCGTTCGCCAACGGCACCCGCGGTGTGGCCGAGGCGATCACCAAGGCCGACGCGTTCAGCGTGGTCGGCGGCGGCGACTCGGCCGCCGCGGTGCGCGCGCTGGGCCTGGACGAGTCCTCGTTCGGGCACATCTCCACCGGTGGTGGCGCCTCCCTGGAATACCTGGAGGGCAAGACCCTCCCCGGCATCGCGGCCCTGGAGAACTGAATGGCGAGTACGACCCGCCGGCCGCTGATGGCCGGCAACTGGAAGATGAACCTGAACCACCTCGAGGCCAACCTGCTGGTGCAGAAGCTGGCCGCGAGCCTGAACGAGAAGCAGCTCACCGACGTCGAGTGCGTGGTGCTGCCGCCCTTCACCGATCTGCGTACCGTGCAGACCGCCGTGGACGGCGACAAGCTGCTGATCGGCTACGGCGCGCAGGACCTGTCGCCGCACCCGTCCGGCGCGTACACCGGTGACGTCGCCGGGCCGATGCTCGCCAAGCTGGGCTGCGGCTACGTGGTGGTCGGGCACTCCGAACGGCGGCAGTACCACCACGAGGACGACGCGCTCGTCAACGCGAAGGTGTCGGCGGCGCTGGCGAACGGGCTCACCCCGATCCTCTGCATCGGCGAGGGCCTGGAGGTCCGGGAGCAGTCGGGTCAGGTGCGGCACTGCTGCGACCAGCTCGACGGCGCGCTGAAGGGGCTCACCGCCGAGCAGGTCACCAGGGTCGTCGTGGCGTACGAGCCGGTCTGGGCGATCGGCACCGGCAAGACGGCGACTCCTGACGACGCCCAGGAGGTCTGCGGCGCGGTGCGCAAGCGCATCGCCGAGACCTACGACGAGGGCACCGCCGAGCAGGTCCGGATCCTGTACGGCGGGTCGGTCAAGGCGTCGAACGTCGCCGCGATCATGGCGCAGCCGGACGTGGACGGGGCCCTGGTCGGGGGCGCCAGCCTGGACGCGGAGGAGTTCGCGCAGATCTGCCGGTTCCCGGAGCACATCACCCGCTGATCGCTCGCTATCCTTGACGCTGCCCGTCCACCGGTCGGTGCCGCCGTGCCCGACAGGTCCGGGCAGTGATCGCAACGAGAGGACTGACCCCCGCCATGCCGATCTGGTTCGCCTACACGATGATCGTGTTGCTGGTCATCACGAGCGTCCTGCTCACCCTGCTGATCCTCCTGCACCGCGGTAAGGGCGGCGGGTTGTCGAGCATGTTCGGCGGCGGCGTCAGCTCCAGCCTGGCCGGTTCGTCGGTGGCCGAGAAGAACCTCGACCGCTACACCGTTCTGGTGGGAATCGTCTGGTTCGCGTGCATCGTCGGGCTCGGGCTCTGGCTGCGGCTGCAGATGGCCAGCGGCACCTGAGTCGGCGCTGAGAAGCGTACAATCTGCGCGCGGTCCGTCACGGACCGCGCGCAGTTTTGTTTCTCCGCCCGTCGCCCGTCGCCTGCCCCTCCGGCGGCGGTCCCCTCCGACGACAGGGAGCGAGCAACCGTGCCCAGCAACAACGTCATCCGCGGCACCCGGATCGGGTCCGCCCCCGAGCGGTTCGACCAGCGGGTGGAGCCCGCGCCGCGCCGCCCGGTCGTCTACTGGTGCCGCCACGGGCACCGGGTCGAGTTCCTGATCGCCGCCGAGGCCGAGACGCCCGCCACGTGGGAGTGCCCCCGCTGCGGCGAGCCAGCCGGCCCCGACCCGGGCGACCCGCCGGGCCGCCAGCGCGCCGAGCCGTACAAGACCCACCTGGCGTACGTGCAGGAGCGCCGCACGCCGGAGGAGGGGGAGGCGTTGCTCGCCGAGGCCCTCGACGCGCTGCGGCGTCGCCGCGGCCGCGCCTGACCCCGAGGTGTTAAGTGAGTGTTTGGGATTTGGGGTGTGGCGGCGTGTCGGGTTGAGGTGAGGGAAGGCCCTCGGTAGGTCCGGTGGTGTCGAGCCGACCGTTTCATACCGAGGGCCTTCTGATGACGTTGTACCCGATCACTGTCACGCCGTCCGCGTCGCCCCGCCGCTATCCGCCGCAGCGGGTGCGGCGGGAACGGGAACGGGCGGCGCGGCGGCGGTATCCCGGTGATCTGACCGATGCGCAGTGGGCGGTGATCGCGCCGTTGGTCACGCCGGTGTCGGTCGGTCGGCGGGGGCGGCCGCCGTCGCATCCGATGCGGGCGATCGTCACGGCGATCTTGTATGTGGCCTGCACCGGTTGTCCGTGGCGGGCCCTGCCGCGGGAGTTCCCGCCCCCTGGGGACGGTGTACTGGTGGTTCGCTCGATGGCGCGATGACCACACGTTGATGCGTCTGCACGACCGGTTGCGGGAGCAGTGCCGTACCGCCGCCGGACGGCACGCGCATCCCAGCGCCGGCGCGATCGATTCCCAGTCGGTGCGCGCCGCGGACACCGTGCCCCGATCCAGCCGCGGGTTCGACGTGGCGAAGAACGTCAACGGCCGTAAACGCCACATCGTCGTGGACACCATGGGCCTGCTGCTGGCCGTCATGATCACCGGCGCTCACGTCAACGACCGCACCATCGCCCGTGACCTGCTCTGGCGCACCCGTCTGTTTCACCCCGGCCTGCGCCTGCTCTGGGCAGACGGCGGCTACATCGGCACCCTGAGCACCTGGGCCCGCCAAGCCCTCGACCTCACCGTGCAGCTGGTCCACAAACTCCCCGGACAACACACCTTCGTCGTGCTTCCCCGACGCTGGGTCGCCGAACGGACCTTCGCCTGGATCAGCAAGAAACGCCGCTGCGTACGCGACTACGAACGCCTACCGGTCAGCCACGCCGCCTTCGTTACCTGGGCCATGATCCACGTCATGGTCACCCGCCTGGCCCGACACACGAAACCGGCCCAGGCAACCCACACCTGAGCCGGAATCTCAAACACTCACTAAGAAGGGGCCCCTTCTCTACCGGAGACGTTAAGAAGGGGCCCTTCCTTACATGCTCAGCGGAGGCTGCGCAGGCGGGGCGGCACGTTGGCCGCCGCGGCCCGGTCGAGCAGCCAGAGGGTACGGGAGACGCCCCGCACCCCGGCCGCCGGCAGTTGCACCGGCCCGGCCCCGGCCAGCGCCATGCCCACCGCCCCGGCCTTGTCCGCCCCGGCGGCGATCAGCCAGACCTCCTCGGCCGTGTTGATCGTCGGCAGGGTCAGCGTGGTCCGCACCGGCGGCGGCTTCGGGCTGCCCCGCACCGCGCTGACCGCCCGGTTGTCGTGGTGCACCGGGTGCTCCGGGAACACCGACGCGACGTGCCCGTCCTCGCCGACGCCGAGCATCAGCACGTCGAAGTGCGGCACCACCGCGTTCCCGGGCCGGGCCGCGGCGGCCAGCTCCCGCGCGTACCCGGCGGCAGCCGCCTCCGGGTCGTCACCCGCAGGGCCGTCCGACGCCGGCATCGGATGCACCCGGGCCGGGTCGAGCGGCACCGTGTCCAGCAGCGCCGCCCGTGCCTGCGTCTCGTTGCGCTCGGGGTCGCCGCCGGGCAGGAACCGCTCGTCGCCCCACCACACGTCGACACGGGACCAGTCGACGGCGTCCCGGGCGGGCAGCTGCCCGACCGCCCGGTACACCGCCGCGGCGATCCGCCCGCCGGTCAGCACCACCGACGCCTGGCCGCGCTCGGCCTGCGCGTCGAGCAGCTTCACCACCAACCGGGCCGCCACCGCCTGCGCCAGCAGGTCGGGGTCGGCGTGTACGGCGACACTCGCCTCAGTCATCCGTCGAGCCCTCGTGTTCCGACCGCCCACCGGCGGTCACCTGTGCCTCCGACCACCCGGTCCGGGCGGTCACTCGTTCGCGGTCGCGCCCGCGTGCGCGGTCACACCGGCCTCGGCCCGCCGGGCGGTCGCCGGATCCTTCCACACGTGCACCCGCTGGACCGGACGCTGGTCGAGCCCGGTGATCCCGGCCGCCGCGCCGAGCGCCTCCGCGTACACCTGGTCGGCGTCGAGGCGGCGCAGCTCCTCGGCCAGCTCGTCGCCGAGCGGCCGGCGCACCAGCGGCAGCGTGCGGTCCTCCTGCCCGGTACGCCGGAACACCGCGATGCTGTCGTCCCGGGTGAGCGTCAGCTCGTCGCCGTTGGCGCAGCGCAGCTGCACCTGGCGCATCCGCGGGAACTCCTCGGTGGCGGTCAGGACCGGGTCGATGCCGAGCCGGGCCTTGAGCCAGCCGCGCATCAGCGCCGCCGTCGGGTCCGACGGGGGCGCCACCACGCTCGCCTCGGTAACCCGGGCCTGGGTGGTGTCGAACGCGCCCGCCACGAGTGTGCGCCACGGGGTGATCCGGGTCCACGCCAGGTCGGTGTCGCCCGGGGCGTAGTCGCAGGCCCGCTGCCGCAGCGCGGCGATCGGGTCGGCCGCCTGTGCCGAGTCGGTGATCCGCCGGTCCGCGACCACGCCGAGGAAGTCGGTGGAGATCTCCTCCGGCGGCTCGCCGTGCCACCACGTCACCACCGGTACGTCCGGCACCAGCAGCGGCATCACCACCGACTCGGCGTGCAGCGCGAGCCGCCCGTACATCCGGGTCACCACCGCCTCGCACGGCCCGAGCCGGCCACCCACGACGATCTCCGCGTCCAGCCGGTTGCGGTCGCGCTCCACGTCGGAGCGGACCACCACGAGCAGCCGGCACGGGTGCGCCGCCGCGGCGATGGTGGCCGCCGCCTCGGCCTCGCGTACCCGCTTCTCGTCCACCACCACGATCAGCGTGAGCGCCATGCCACTGGCTACCCCGCCCGCGCTGCGCCGTTCCGCGGCCAGCGCCTTGACCACCTCGTTGCCGGTGGTGTCCCACAGCCCGATCATGCTCTTCTCCAAGCCCGGCCCTCGCGGGCCAGCATCTCGTCGGCGGCCCGGGGCCCCCACTCACCGGCCCGGTACGGCTCCGGGGTCGTGCCCTCCCAGGCGTGCTCCAGCGGGTCGACGACCTGCCAGCTCTGCTCCACCTCGGCGGCGTCCGGGAACAGCGTCCGGTCGCCGATCAGCACGTCCAGCACCAGCCGCTCGTACGCCTCGGGGCTGGACTCGGTGAACGCCTCGCCGTACTGGAAGTCCATCGCGATGTCGCGGACCTCCATCGTGGTGCCCGGCACCTTGGAGCCGAACTTCAGCACCACGCCCTCGTCCGGCTGCACCCGGATGACGAGCTGGTTGGGGCCCAGGGACTCCATGTCGGCGGCGTTGAACGGCAGGTGGGGCGCCTTCTTGAACATGATGGCCACCTCGGTGACCCGCCGGGGCAGCCGCTTGCCGGCCCGGATGTAGAACGGCACCCCGGCCCAGCGGCGGTTCTGGATGCCCAGTTTCACCGCCACGTACGTCTCGGTGGTGGAGCCCTCCGGGACGCCCTCCTCCTCCAGGTAGCCCTTGGCGCGCTCGCCACCTACCCAGCCGGGCAGGTACTGGCCGCGCACGGTGTCCTCGGAGACGTCCCGCGGCACGGTGATCGCCTTGAGCACCTTGAGCTTCTCGGCCCGGATCTCGTCGGCGTCGAAGCTCGTCGGTTCCTCCATCGCGACCAGGGCGAGCAACTGGAGCAGGTGGTTCTGGAGCACGTCGCGGGCGGTGCCGACCGAGTCGTAGAAGGCCGCGCGGGTGCCGATGCCGACGTCCTCGGCCATGGTGATCTGCACCGAGTCGACGTACTTGGAGTTCCACAGCGGCTCGAACAGGTTGTTCGCGAAGCGCAGCGCCAGGATGTTCTGGACCGTCTCCTTGCCCAGGTAGTGGTCGATCCGGAACACGTCCTGGCGGGTGAAGACGTCGTCGACCAGGTCGTTGAGCGCCTTGGCCGAGGGCAGGTCGTTGCCGAACGGCTTCTCCACCACGACCCGCCGCCAGCCGCCGGACTTGGCGTTGTCCGCCATTCCGGTGCGGGCGAGCTGCTTGAGCACCACCGGGAAGGCCGCCGGGGGGATGGAGAAGTAGAAGGCCGCGTTGCCGGGGATGCCGTGCGAGTCGCGCAGTTCGTCGAGCGTGGCGGCGAGGTGGTCGAACGCCGCGTCGTCGTCGAACGAGCCGCCGACGAACTTGATGTTGCCGGCGAGCCGGGCCCACACCTCCTCCCGCCAGGGCGTGCGGGCGTGCTTCTTGGCCGCGTCGTGCGCCACCGACTCGAAGTCGCCGTCGCCCCAGTCGCGGCGGGCGAAGCCCAGGACCACGAAGCCGGGCGGCAGGAGCCCCCGGTTGGCCAGGTCGTAGACCGCCGGCAGCAGTTTCTTGCGGGCCAGGTCGCCCGTCACCCCGAAGATCACCAGGGCACACGGCTCGGGGATCCGGGGCAGCCGCCGGTCCTGCGGATCGCGCAGTGGGTTCACCGGGCCACCTCCTCCTGCGTCTCGGTCCGCTGATTCCAGGTCGTTGATCGTCACGTGCGTGTCCGTCCGGCCGTGTCCAGGAGCTGGGCGGCACCCGCCGCCCGCTCGGTCAGGTGCAGGCGCAGCACCGGTCGCTCCCGGCCGGCCAGGGCCCGCCGGTCGCCGGCGGCCTGGGCCGCCTGGAGCTGCGCGAAGGTGTACGGACGGCCGGGCACCTCCAGATCATCGGTGACCGCACCGGTGATCTGGAGGTGCCGGCCGTGGATGTCGGTGTGTTGCGGACGGCGCGGGCCCCAGCCGAAGGTGACCGGCCGTCCGGCGGCCCGCGCCAGCAGCGGGCGCAGCCCGGCGACCGCCGCGTCGGCGTGCCGGTCGAGGTACGCGGTCACCACGAGGTGCTCCCGTTCACCCAGACCGTCGAGCAGCCAGCGCAGCGCGCCGGTCAGGCCGGCCGGGGCGCCGCTCGGGGCGTACACCTCGATCGCGCCCTCGATCGACGACGGTGGCCCGCTCTCCGGCGCGTCGTCGGCCACCGCGGCGGCGGGCGCCGCGAACGGGTCGGTCCGCAGCGTCACCGCGGCGGTCGCGGCCGCGTAGGCCCAGGTGAGCAGGTGCGCGCCGAGCGGGCCGTTGACCGCGACGTCGGCGGCCACGCCCGGTCCGACGCCTGCGCCCAGGGCGCCACCGAGACCGACCGTCAGCACGCCCGGCCCGGTGGCGCCGGGGGAGTCGGGGGACTCCGCGACCACGGGCAGCAGCCGTCCGCCGGTCGCGTGGGTGAGCAGCGCGCCGGTCCAGCGGCCCAGACCGTCGAGCCCGGTGCCGTCGGGAACCAGCGCGATCGTGTCCCGGCCGGTGCCGGGGGCCGCGCCCAGTGCCGCGCCGAGCGCCAGGGCCGGATTGTCCCGGTCCCGGTCGAGCGCGCCGGTGAGCGCCTCGGCCTCGTCCAGCACCTCGGCCACCGGCGCGCCGGCCAGCGCCGCCGGGACCAGGCCGGACGCGGTGAGCGCGGCCCACGGCCCGGACACGCCGGGCTCGGCCGGGATCACCATCGCGCCCAGCTCGTCGGCGCGCGCCGCGAGTTCCGAGCCGGGTTCGGTGACCACCACGACGTGCCGGGCGGCGTCGGGGCCCTCGTCCGCCCACGCCTGCCGGTAGGCGCGCAGGTGGGCGTCGGTGGCCGGGTCGAGGCCGTGCCCGGCGGCGAGCACCAGGAGGGTACGCGCCGGACGGTCGGCGAGCGCGGCCCGGATCGGTCCCGGGTCGGCGGTGTCGAGCACTGTCAGCGGCCGGCCCAGGCAGTCGGCCAGCACCTCCGCGGCGAGCGTGTCGTCGTGGGCGCCGGCCAGCACCACGTGGTCCAGGTCGCCCAGCTCGGCGGCCAGTTCGGCGAGCTGGGGGAGCAGGTCCCGGCTGCGCCGGTGGGCGTGCAGCCAGCCCAGCCGGTCGAGGGCCGCCGGCTCGGCGGCGGGCCCCCAGAGGGCCGGGTCCGCGGCGGCGAGCCGGGCCGGGACGTCGTGGGAGACGAGCGTGGCGCGGGTGGATGCACCGAGGGCGTCGGCCCCGCGCACGACCAGGCCGGCGGCCATGTCCGCGCGCCCGGCCAGCAGGTCACTCACGGTGCCACCTCACCCGGTCCACGGTACGGCGCGGCGCGTCCCGGGGCCCGGCCCCGGGACGCGCCGGACGCCTTCGGTCACGCGTTGCCGCCGGCCTGCTGCGCCGCCTGCGCGTTCCTCCCGGCGGCCCGGTGCGGGCTGCCCGAGCCCTTGGCCGCCTCGGCGAGGGACTTCTTGACCCCCTCCAGCAGCTCCACCCAGCTCGCCTCGAACTTCTCCACACCCTCGCGCTCCAGCGTCGCGATCACGTCGGACAGGTCCACGCCCGCCGCCAGGAGGTCGGCGAAGACCTGGCGGGCGTCGTCGTACGCGACGGTGACGGTGTCCGCCTTCGTCTCGCCGTGCTCGGCGTAGGCGTGGATGACCGGTTCCGGCATGGTGTTGACGGTGCCGGGGGCGATCAGCTCCTCGACGTAGATGACGTCCCGGTAGTCCGGGTTCTTCGTCGACGTGGAGGCCCACAGCGGGCGCTGCGGGTGTGCGCCAGCGTCGGCCAGCTTCTGCCAGCGCGCCGAGGAGAACACCTCGCCGTAGCGCTCGTACGCGAGCCGGGCGTTGGCGACAGCGGCCTTGCCGCGCAGCGCCTTGGCCTGGTCGGAGCCGATCTTCTCCAGCCGCTTGTCCACCTCGGTGTCGACCCGGGAGACGAAGAACGAGGCGACCGAGCCGATCTTCGACAGGTCGTGCCCGTTGGCCTGCGCCTGCTCCAGGCCGGCCAGGAACGCCTCCATCACCTGCGAGTAGCGGTCCAGCCCGAAGATCAGCGTGACGTTGACGCTGATCCCCTCGGCGAGCGTCGCGGTGATCGCGGGCAGGCCCTCCTCGGTGGCCGGGATCTTGATGAACAGGTTCGGCCGGTCCACCAGCCACCACAGCGCCTTGGCCTCGGCGACGGTCTTCGTCGCGTCGTGCGCCGAGCGCGGGTCCACCTCGATCGACACCCGGCCGTCCACGCCGCCGCTGACGTCGTACGACGGGCGCATCACGTCGCAGGCCCACCGCACGTCGTACGTGGTGAGCATGCGGACCGCCTCCTCGACGTCGACGCCGCGTACGGCGAGGTCACGAAGCTGCCAGTCGTACTCGTCGGCGTCGCTCAGCGCCTTCGCGAAGATCGTCGGGTTGGTGGTCACCCCGGCGACGTGGCTCTCCCGGCGCAGCTTGTCCAGCCCGCCGGAGGTCAGCCGTACCCGGGAAAGATCGTCGAGCCAGATCGCCACACCGGCGCCCTGGAGTTCCTTCAGCCTGTCCGTCATGCCGTCCACGCTCCCCTCAGTTGCCGGTCGTGAAACCGGTGATGTCGCCCACCCGGGCCAGCGCCGCGTGCGCGGCGGCCACGATCCGGTCGGGGGTGAACCCGAACTGCTCGAAGAGCACGGTGTGCGGCGCGCTGGCGCCGTAGTGCTCGATGCTCACGCACTCGCCGCTGTCGCCGACGATCGCGCGCCACGACATCGCGATACCCGCCTCCACGCTCACCCGTGCCTTTACCCCGCGAGGCAGCACCGACTCCCGGTACGCCTCGTCCTGGGCGAAGAACCACTCCTGGCAGGGCATGGAGACGACCCGGGCGGGGGTGCCGTCGGCCTCCAGCCGCTCCCGCGCGGTGAGGCAGAGCTGCACCTCGGAGCCGGTGCCGACGAGGATCACCTGCGGCTTGCCGTTCGAGGCCTCGGCCAGCACGTACCCGCCCTTGGCGACGCCCTCGGCGCCGGCCAGGTCGGTGCGGTCGAACGTCGGCAGCGCCTGGCGGCTGAGCGCCAGGGCGGTCGGCCGGTCGGTGTGCTCCAGCGCCTGCCGCCACGCCCAGACCGTCTCGTTGGCGTCGGCCGGGCGGACCACGTCCAGGCCGGGGATGGCCCGCAGCGCGGTCAGGTGCTCGATCGGCTGGTGCGTCGGGCCGTCCTCGCCGAGGCCGATCGAGTCGTGGGTCCAGACGTACGTCACCGGCAGCTTCATCAGCGCGGCCAGCCGAACCGCCGGACGCATGTAGTCGCTGAACACCAGGAACGTGCCGCCGTACGGGCGGGTGCCGCCGTGCAGGGCGATGCCGTTGAGGATCGAGCCCATGGCGTGCTCACGGATGCCGAAGTGCAGCGTGCGGCCGTACTCGTCGCCCGGGAAGTCCTTGGTGGCGTGCGCGGCCGGGACGAACGACGGCTCGCCCTTCATGGTGGTGTTGTTGCTCTCGGCCAGGTCGGCCGAGCCGCCCCACAGCTCGGGCAGCACCGGCGCCAGGGCCTCCAGGATCTTGCCGGAGGCGGCCCGGGTGGCGACGCCCTTGGCGTCCGCCGGGAAGGTCGGCAGCGCGTCGGTCCAGCCGGTCGGCAGCCTACGGGTGGCCATCCGGTCCCACAGCGCCTTGCGCTCCGGGTTGGCCTGCGCCCAGGCGTCGAACCCGGTGGTCCACTCGGCCTGCTCCCGCGCGCCGCGCTCCAGCACCTGACGGGCGTGCTTGAGCACCTCCTCGTCGACCTCGAAGGTGCGCTGCGGGTCGAAGCCGAGGATCTCCTTGGTGGCCTTGACCTCGTCCGCGCCGAGCGCCGAGCCGTGGATCTTGCCGGTGTTCTTCTTGTTCGGGGCGGGCCAGCCGATGATCGTGCGCAGCGCGATGAACGACGGCCGGCCGGTTTCCGCCTTGGCGGCCAGCAGCGCTTCGTACAGCGCCTCCACGTCCTCGTGGTGGTCGCCCTGGTCGGCGTCGCCGCGGCGCCAGTCCACCGTCTGCACGTGCCAGCCGTACGCCTCGTAGCGGGCCGCCACGTCCTCGCTCTTGGCGATGCGGGTGTCGTCCTCGATCGAGATCTCGTTGTCGTCGTAGATCACGCAGAGGTTGCCGAGCTGCTGGTGACCGGCGAGCGCGCTGGCTTCGTGGGTGATGCCCTCCTCGATGTCACCGTCGGAGGCGATGCACCAGACGTCGTGCCGGAACGGCGAGTCGGCGCGGTCCGGCTCGGGGTCGAACAGGCCGCGCTCGCGGCGGGCGGCCATGGCCATGCCGACCGCGTTGCCGAGGCCCTGGCCGAGCGGACCGGTGGTGGTCTCCACGCCCGGGGTGTGGCCGTGCTCCGGGTGACCCGGGGTGAGCGAGCCCCACTGGCGCAGCGCCTTGAGGTCGTCCAGCGCCAGCGGGTAGCCGGAGAGGAAGAGCTGGATGTAGAGCGTCAGGCTGGAGTGGCCGGCGGAGAGCACGAACCGGTCGCGCCCGGCCCAGTTCGGGTCGGCGGGGTTGTGCCGCATGACCCGGTTGAAGAGCAGGTAAGCCGCCGGGGCGAGGCTCATCGCCGTCCCCGGGTGGCCGTTGCCGGATTTCTCCACGGCGTCCATGGCCAGCACGCGGACCGTGTCGACGGCCCTGCGGTCGAGGTCGGACCAGTTGAGAGCGGGAAGCTCGGGTCGGTTGGCAGCCACGATGGTTGTGCTCCTCGGCAGATGGGCGGAACCCTCACTGATGACCCTATCGAGCGGTGCTAAACGTCCGCCCGGGGATCTCGGCATGCTGTTCTGTACGGATCGCGGACGACCGGTCGTTCAACCCCAGGTGTGACGGCTCGCACCGTTGCCGGGTCCACGGGGCAGCCAAAACGACGCCGCGTAGTGTGTGGGGCGGTGTGTGGACCCGCAGCGGTCCGGGCCGAACGACCTCCCCCGCCGATGCCGGAAGGTGGCAATCCGTGAGCATGATCACCGAGCGCCCCGTCAGCAACCCTGCCGGGCAGTCGCCGGTGGGCGCGGTGGCGGAGGTGCCGGCGAGTGGCCGGCGGGACGTACGAGCCGTGGTGGCGGCGTACGTGACGCTGACCAAGCCGCGGATCGTCGAGCTGCTTCTGGTCACCACGGTGCCGGCGATGATGCTCGCCCACGGCGGGATGCCGTCGCTGTGGCTGGTCGCGGTGGTGCTCGTCGGCGGGTCGCTCGCGGCCGGCGCGGCGAGCGTCGTCAACTGCTACATCGACCGCGACATCGACCAGCTCATGCGGCGCACCAAGCGCCGTCCGCTGCCCGCGCACACCGTGTCGCCGCGCAGCGCGCTGGTCTTCGGCCTGGTGCTGGCCGCCGTCTCGGTGGCGCTGATGGCGGCGGCGACGAACTGGCTGGCGACAGTGCTGACGCTGGCCGCGATCGCCTACTACGACCTGGTCTACACGCTGTGGCTGAAGCGGACCACGGCCGCCAACACGTTCTGGGGTGGCATCTGTGGCGCCGCGCCGGTGCTGATCGGCTGGGCCGCTGTCACCGGTTCGCTGGCGCCGGCCGCGTGGGGCCTGTTCGCTGTGGTCTTCTTCTGGCAGATGCCGCACTTCTACGCGCTGGCCATCAAGTACAAGGCCGACTACGCCCGCGCCGGTGTGCCGATGCTGCCGGTGGTGGCCTCGGTCCGGCGGGTCAACGCGGAGATCATCGGCTTCTCCTGGCTGACGGTGCTCTCCTCGCTGGCGGTCTGGCCGCTCGGGATGAGCCCGATCTACGGGGTGACGGCGCTCGTGGTCGGCGGGATCTTCCTCGTCGAGGCGCACAAGCTGTGCCGGCGCGCGACGCGCGGCGAGGCGGTCAAGCCGATGCGGCTGTTCCACTGGTCCACCACGTACCTCACGATCCTCTTCGCGGCCGTCGCGCTCGACGCGCTCATCTGACCCGCCCGTCCGGCGGTTCATCAGAAATTTTTTTCGGGCTTACCCGGAGGGGTTCAACCCGGACAGATTGTGACGATCCCGCCCGTCCGCTTCGCCCAGATATAAAGCGACATGTGCGGGCAAATTGCCTGTGGTTCTTCTTAAACTGATGGGTAATTGGCATCACATTCAGTTCATGGTTCTCGCACATCCGGGTGGAACTCTGCTTAGGCTTCGCGTCATGGCAGATGGTTCCGATACGACGCTGACGGCTGACAAGACCGCCGAGCAGGCCCCCAACGGCCTGGTCGCGGGCATCAAGTCGTTCGCCGCCGGGCACGGCGGCGCGAAGGCGGTCATCGAGTACGTCGGCAAGCGCGGCGCACGGATCGTCCTCGTGGGTTCCGACGGGGTATGGGCAGACCAGTTCGCCGACGGCACGGACGTCGCGCGGCAGGCCTGCGCGAAGGCCGGTGTCGACGTCGAGAACGCCTGGGAGCGTGAACTGATGGACCAGATGCGTCCGAGCAACGACCTGTGGCGGTCGATGGCCCGGCGCACGATGGCCCGTTGACACATACCGAATGACCGACCACCACCAGTCGACCCGGGGGAGACCCCGGGTCGCTTTCGTCACCTGCGCCGAGCTGCCCGGCCTCGACCCGGACGACCGGCTCGCGCTCGGTCCGCTCGCCGCCCGCGGTGTCACCGCCGAGATCGCGGTCTGGGACGACCCGGCCGTCGACTGGTCCGGGTACGACCTGGTCGTGCTCCGCTCCCCGTGGGACTACGCCCTGCGGTCGGACGAGTTCGTGGCCTGGGCGCGTACCGTGCCGGCCCTGGTCAACCCGGCCGATGTGGTCGCCTGGAACACCGACAAGCGCTACCTGTCCGAGCTGGCCGCCGCCGGAGTGCCCACCGTCCCGACCGAATGGGTCGAGCCCGGGCGGGCGTGGACGCCGCCCTCCGGGGGCGAGTACGTGATCAAGCCGGCGGTCAGCGCCGGCAGCCAGGACACCGGCCGCTACGACCTGGCCGACCCGGAGCACCGCGAGCTTGCTGCGGCCCACGTCCGGCGGCTCTCCGGCGCCGGGCGGGTCACCATGGTCCAGCCGTACCTCGACGCGGTGGACACCGCCGGGGAGACCGCGCTGCTGTTCCTGGCCGGCCCCGGCGGCCTGGCGTTCAGCCACGCGATCCGCAAGGGTCCGATGCTGACCGGGCCGGACCTGGGCGAGGCCGCGCTCTACAAGGAGGAGCGGATCGACGCCCGCGTCGCCACGGCGGAGCAGCGTGCGGTGGCCGGGAAGGTGCTCGCGGTGGTGCCCGGCGGCCCGGACCGCCTGCTCTACGCCCGCGTCGACCTGATCCCCGGCCCGGACGGCGAACCCGTGCTGGTCGAGCTGGAGCTGACCGAGCCGAGCCTGTTCGTCGGGTACGCCGACGGCGCCCCGGACCGGCTCGCCGACGCGGTGCTCACCCACCTGGTCCGCCGCTGAGCAGAGGCGGCGGGACGACCGGCACCGGCCTCAGTCGCGGTCGCTGTGGTTACGCGCCCAGCGGCCGCCGATCGGCGGCGTGTCCAGCCGCAGCGCGGCCTCGGTGCCGGCCAGGTCGTTGTCCTCGAACGCGCAGGAGACGCAACTACCCGCCTCGGTGACCCAGATCCCGTACGCCTGGGTGTCGGCGTCCCGGTGCCAGATCCGGTTGCCGCGCACGGTGGCCGAGTCGAACGGCGCGGCGATCGTGATGCCGCCGCACGCCGGCGGCGCGTCGGGCAGTTCGTACGCCGCGCCCGGCTCCGGGGTGGCCTCGTTCCAGCCGGTGGTGCCGTCCGGGCGCACCTCGGCCAGGGAGAGCCGGGTGGCGCTGTTGTCGGACACCACCGCGTCGCGGGAGCCGACCCGGACCACCTTGCCCCGGTGCCCGCCCGCGGGCCAGTCCGCGTTGCCGTCGGTGACCTCGCGCGGGCCGTAGCGCACCGCCTCGCCGGAGCCGGAGCAGGCCGGGGCGGAGCGGCGGCCGTTGTCCCGGATCCGGTTGCCGACGATCGAGGTGTCCAGCATCGGCCGGTCGATCCGGATGCCGTCCAGCGCGTTCTCCCGGATGTCGTTGTCCTGGATCACCACGTCGGCCGCCGCGCCCCGGTAGCCGTGGCCCAGGTCGTGCTCGTGGTAGCCGAAACCGCCGTTGCGGCTGATCCGGTTGCCCTGCACCGCGTACGGGCCGGGGGTGTTGCCCATGCTGATGCCGTCGCCGACGTTGGAGTCGATCACGCAGCCGGTGAGCAGTCCGCCGCGCCCGGCCACCCCCGCGGTGCCGTTCGCCGACACGTCGAAGCCGGCCTCCAGGTTGTTGGTCATGGTGCAGCCGGAGACGATCAGTCCGTCCGCGCCCCAGTCGGAGATGCCGAACCGGTTGGCCTGGCTGTGGCAGCCGATGATCCGGATACCGCGCGGCGGGGTCCAGTAGTCCTTCTGCAGCTCCAGGAAGATGCCGTTCGTGCCGTTGCCGACAGTGGTGCAGTTGGCGATGGTGAGGCGCTCCACGTCGCCCCAGCCGCCGATGCCCACGCCGATCCCGGCGCCGCCCATCTGGTCGCCGTTGTCCAGCCGGCCGCACCCGACCACCACCACCCCGTCGATTAGGCTGTCCTGAAGGAAGTCGCAGCCCAGCCCGGTCGCCCCGGTGTGGTGGATGTAGAGGTTGCGGAACACGCCGCGGACCACGTACTGCAGGCCCAGCCCCTTGGCCAGGTAGTCGTAGGAGGTCTGGGCGACGCCGGAGCCGTCGATCTCGAAGTCGGCGAACGTGCAGTCGGCGATGTGCCGGTCCCGGTCCGCGCCGTGCTGCACGGTGGTCCAGAAGGCGAGCGGGACCGGCGCGCTGCGGTTCCCCTCGTTGCCGAGCAGGAAGCGGGTCGCCGCCGGTCCGGCGCCGAGCAGCGAGACGCCGCTGCGCCAGACGGTCCCGGCGTCGCGGATCGAGTACAGGCCGGGCGGGCAGTAGATCACCCGGGCCCGGCCGTCGGCGTCGTACCCCGCGCCCAGGCGGTCCACCAGCGCCGCCAGGGCGGGCTGGTCGTTGGTGACCCCGTCGCCGGTGAGGCCGTACTCGCGGGCGTCGCACCACAGCGGCGCGCCGGCGACCGGGGTCAGCCGTTGCGGGGTGGTGGTGGAGAGGCTCTTGCGCGACACGGGGAACTCCCCTCGGGCGGACGGTCGGTGGCCCGGACCGCTTTCCCGCTCCCGCCGCGCGGTAACGCCCCTGCTCAGGCGGCGGCGCCCACCCGTTGCGCGGCGGGCGCGGCCGGGGCCTCCGGAGTGGCCGGGAGCCGCTCCCGGGTCGCCCGGAGCACGCCGAGGGTGGCCAGCAGCACCAGGCAGGAGCCGAGCATGTGCGCGCCGACCAGCACGGCGGGCAGGTGGGTGAAGTACTGGACGAAGCCGATCACGCCCTGGCCCAGCTCGACCGCGATCAGCACCGCGGCGGCCCGGGCCGCCCGCGCCGCGCCGACCGCCCGGAACGCGAAGTACAGCGCCACCGACAGGCCGATCAGCAGGAAGACGCCGTCGGCGTGCACCTGGGAGATCGCCGCCGGGTCCAGGCCGTTGCGGGCCGCGCCGTGGTCGCCGGCGTGCGGGCCGCTGCCGGTCACCCAGGTGCCGACCACCAGCACCGACGCGCTCACCGCCGTGGTGATCCAGGCGAGCGTACGCAGCGGCGCCGGCACCGCCGGGGACATCGGCCCGTCCGGTTCCTTGATGCGCCGCCAGAGCGCGTACGCGGCCGCGATGACCGCCATCGAGGCGAGGAAGTGCAGCCCGACCACCCACGGGTTGAGGTTGGTGAGCACTGTGATGCCACCGATGATCGCCTGGGCCGGGATGCCGAACAGCACGCCCACGGCCAGCGGCAGCGTCCCGCGGCGGCGGGGGCGGTGCGCCAGCACGGCCAGCACCACGGCGAGCGCGATGATCCCGACCGCGAAGGTGAGCAGCCGGTTGCCGAACTCGATCACCCCGTACACGCCCATCTCGGGCGTGGTGGTGTAGGAGTCCTCGGTGCACCGGGGCCAGGTGGGGCAGCCGAGGCCGGAGGCGGTGAGCCGGACGGCCCCGCCGGTGACCACGATCGCGACGTTCGCGATGATCGAGGCGAGCGCGAGGCGGCGCAGCAGCGTGGACGAGACCGGAAACCGGACGGATCGCTTCACGACGCGAATCCTACGCACCGTAGTTGATCCCGATCGGGTGACTCCGGCACCCCGGTGGTCGGAATCACCGGACCCCGGTTTGCAGGCCCTCGGCGAATTACGTAACGTTGCCGTTGTGAAAAACGCGGCGGCGCTGTCCCGGGCCCCGGTGACCGATCCGGTCTCCGGTGGTTCGCGCGCACGTCGCGGCGTGCGGCGTGGCGAGCGGGAGGCCGCTCCGGCCGACCTGTCGACCCGCGACCGGGTCACCCAGCTGTTGCTGGAGCGCGGCGCGACCACGGCGGCGCAGCTCGGGTCGGCGCTCGGCCTGAGCCCGGCCGCGATCCGCCGCCACCTCGACGCGATGCTCGCCGACGGTGACGTTGTCGCCCGCGAGCAGACCGTCCGCGGCAGCCGCGGGCGCGGCCGCCCGGCCAAGGTCTTCGCGCTCACCGAGGCGGGCCGCGGTCGCTGCGGCACCCACCACTACGACAACATGGCCACCGCCGCGTTGCGGTGGATCGCCCGCACCGGCGGCACCGAGGCGGTCGCGGCGTTCGCGGCCGAGCAGGTCTCCGCGCTGGAGACCCGCTGCCGGGCGGCAATGGAGGACGCCGGTGACGCCCCGCTCGCGCGGGCGGAGGCACTCGCCGGCGCGCTGACCGCCGAGGGTTACGCTGCCAACGCGTCCACGATCGCCTCCGGCGGCCAGCTCTGCCAGCACCACTGCCCGGTGGCGCACGTGGCCGCCGAGTTCCCTCAGCTGTGCGAGGCCGAGACCGAAGTGATCTCCCGTCTGGTCGGCACTCACGTACAGCGCCTGGCCACCATCGCGCACGGCGACGGCGTGTGCACCACGCACATTCCCGCCCAGTCCGGTTCCACCGTCACCACTGTGAGGACAGATAGATGACCGAGCAGATCGTCCAGCCCCTGACCCAGGAGGAGCAGCTCGCGGCCCTCGGCCGTTACGAGTACGGCTGGGCCGACCCCGACGTCGCCGGGGCGTCCGCCCAGCGCGGCCTCAGCGAGGCGGTGGTACGCGACATCTCGGCCAAGAAGAACGAGCCGGCCTGGATGCTCGACCTGCGGCTCAAGGGCCTGCGGCTGTTCGGCCGCAAGCCGATGCCGAACTGGGGCGCCGACCTCACCGGGATCGACTTCGACAACATCAAGTACTTCGTCCGGTCCACCGAGAAGCAGGCCACCTCCTGGGAGGACCTGCCCGAGGACATCAAGAACACCTACGACAAGCTCGGCATCCCGGAGGCGGAGAAGCAGCGCCTGGTCGCCGGTGTCGCGGCGCAGTACGAGTCCGAGGTGGTCTACCACCAGATCCGTGAGGACCTGGAGGAGCAGGGTGTCGTCTTCCTGGACACCGACACCGCGCTCAAGGAGCACGAGGACCTGTTCAAGGAGTACTTCGGCACTGTCATCCCGGTCGGCGACAACAAGTTCGCCGCGCTGAACACCTCCGTCTGGTCCGGTGGCTCGTTCATCTACGTGCCGAAGGGCGTGCACGTGGACATCCCGCTGCAGGCCTACTTCCGGATCAACACGGAGAACATGGGCCAGTTCGAGCGGACGCTGATCATCGTCGACGAGGGCGCGTACGTGCACTACGTCGAGGGCTGCACCGCGCCCATCTACTCCTCCGACTCGCTGCACAGCGCCGTCGTGGAGATCATCGTCAAGAAGAACGCCCGGTGCCGGTACACGACCATCCAGAACTGGTCGAACAACGTCTACAACCTGGTCACCAAGCGCGCCGTGTGCCACGAGGGCGCGACCATGGAGTGGGTCGACGGCAACATCGGCTCCAAGGTCACCATGAAGTACCCGGCCGTCTACATGACCGGCGAGCACGCCAAGGGCGAGGTGCTCTCGGTGGCCATGGCCGGCGAGGGCCAGCACCAGGACGCCGGCGCCAAGATGGTGCACGCTGCGCCGCACACCTCCTCGACCATCGTGTCGAAGTCGATCGCCCGGGGCGGCGGCCGCACCTCGTACCGCGGTCTGGTGCAGGTGCTTGAGGGCTCGACCAGCAGCAAGAGCACCGTCAAGTGCGACGCGCTCCTGGTCGACACGATCTCCCGCTCCGACACCTACCCGTACGTCGACATCCGCGAGGACGACGTGTCGATGGGGCACGAGGCGACCGTCTCCAAGGTCAGCGAGGACCAGCTCTTCTACCTGATGAGCCGGGGCCTGAGCGAGGACGAGGCGATGGCGATGATCGTGCGCGGCTTCATCGAGCCGGTCGCCAAGGAGCTTCCGATGGAGTACGCGCTGGAGCTCAACCGCCTGATCGAGCTGCAGATGGAGGGCGCGGTCGGCTGACGCCGCCCGCCCTCCGCCCCACTGACACCTCGTCGCAGAACAGACCAAGGAAGAGATGACTACCCAGGCTTCCGCGCCGCCCACGACCAAGTCGCAGGCGCTCCGCTCGTACGACGTCGCCGACTTCCCGGCCCTGACCGGCCTGGAGGAGGAGTGGCGCTTCACCCCGCTCAAGCGCCTGCGCGGCCTGACCGGGTCGGCGCTTGGCGCGACCGGCGCGGTCCGGCACGAGCACGGTGACCTGCCCGAGGGCGTCACAGTCGACCGGATCGGCCGGGACGACCCGCGGGTGGGCAGCGTGCTCACCCCGTTCGACCGGGTCAGTGCGCTCGCGTACGGCGGGGCCGACGGCGCGCTGCTGGTGCGCGTCGCCCGGGACGCGGTCGTGGAGCGGCCGGTGCGCCTGCGGGTGGTCGGCGAGAACGCCGAGGCGCTCGCCTTCGGTCACACGTTCGTTGAGGTGGACCGGTTCGCCGAGGCCACAGTGGTGATCGAGCACGTCGGCTCGGCCACGCTGGCCGACAACGTCGAGGTGACTGTGGGCGACGGGGCGAAGCTGACGCTGGTCACTGTCGCCGACTGGGCCGACGACGCGGTGCAGGCGCAGCACCTCAAGGTGCGGCTGGGCCGTGACGCCCGGATCCTGCACGTGCAGGTCAGCCTCGGCGGCGACCTGGTCCGGCAGTACACGTCGGTGGAGTACACCCAGCGCGGCGGCGAGGCCGAGCTGTACGGCGTCTACTTCGCCGACTCCGGCCAGCACCTGGAGCACCGGCAGCTGGTCGACCACACCGTGCCGGACTGCCGCAGCAACGTCGGCTACCGGGGCGCGCTGCAGGGCGACGACGCGCACACGGTCTGGGTCGGCGACGTGCTGATCCGCGCCGAGGCGACGGGCACCGACACGTACGAGATCAACCGGAACCTGCTGCTCACCGACGGCGCGCGGGCCGACTCCGTACCGAACCTGGAGATCGAGACCGGCGAGATCGCCGGCGCCGGGCACGCCAGCGCGACCGGCCGGTTCGACGACGAGCAACTGTTCTACCTGATGGCCCGGGGCATCCCGGAGGCCGAGGCGCGGCGCCTGGTGGTGCGCGGCTTCTTCGCCGAGCTGATCAACAAGATCCCGGTCGAGGACCTGCGCGAGCGCCTCGGCGACGCCATCGAGGCGCGGCTGGCCAAGGCGGGCGCCTGATGCTCAAGATCTGCTCCACCGAGGACGTGCCGAAGGGCACCGTGATCAGCGCCGACGTGGACGGCGTGCAGGTCGCGATCGTGCACGGCGAGGACGACGTGTTCTACGCGGTGCACGACGAGTGCTCGCACGCCGCCGTGGCGCTGTCCGAGGGCGAGGTCGAGGGCTGCACGCTGGAATGCTGGCTGCACGGATCCCGTTTCGACCTGCGTACCGGTGAGCCCACCGGGCTGCCCGCGACCGAACCCGTACCCGTCTATCCCGTCGAAGTCCGCGACGGCGACATCTACCTTTCCGTGGACGGCGACGGCCGTCCGCTGCCGAGCAATGGAGTGACCCGCTGATGAGCACCCTGGAGATCCGCGACCTGAAGGTGTCGGTCAAGCTGCCCGAGGGTGAGCTCAAGCCGATCCTGCACGGGGTCGACCTGACCGTGCGCTCCGGCGAGACGCACGCCATCATGGGCCCGAACGGCTCCGGCAAGTCCACGCTGGCGTACTCGATCGCCGGTCACCCGAAGTACGAGATCACCGGCGGCGAGGTGACCCTCGACGGCGAGGACGTGCTGTCCATGTCAGTCGACGAGCGGGCCCGCGCCGGCCTCTTCCTGGCCATGCAGTACCCGGTCGAGGTTCCCGGCGTGTCGGTGGCCAACTTCCTGCGTACCGCCAAGACCGCCATCGACGGCGAGGCGCCGAAGCTGCGCACCTGGGCCGGCGAGCTGCGCGGCGCCATGGAGAAGCTCCAGATGGACCCGGCGTTCGCCCAGCGCAACGTCAACGAGGGCTTCTCCGGCGGTGAGAAGAAGCGGCACGAGATCGTGCAGCTGGAGCTGCTCAAGCCGAAGATGGCGATCCTCGACGAGACCGACTCCGGCCTGGACGTGGACGCGCTGCGCGTGGTCAGCGAGGGCGTGAACCGGGTGCGCGACACCGGCGACACCGGCCTGCTGCTGATCACCCACTACACCCGCATCCTGCGCTACATCAAGCCGGACTTCGTGCACGTCTTCGTGGCCGGCCGGATCGTCGAGCAGGGCGGCCGGGAGCTGGCCGACAAGCTCGAGGAAGAGGGCTACGAGCGGTACGTCGCCGGGGCCGGCGCGGCGCGGGCCTGAGACTCGACATGACCTCGATGGCCATCCCGGCGGGCATGCCGCAGTACGACGACGTGCCGCGCTTCGACGTGGCGAAGGTGCGGGCCGACTTCCCGATCCTCGACCGGGAGGTCAACGGTCACCCGCTCGTCTACCTGGACAGCGCGAACACCTCGCACAAGCCGCGGCAGGTGCTCGACGTGCTCGCCGAGCACTACGCGCTGCACAACGCCAACGTGTCGCGCTCGGTGCACACGCTGGGCACCGAGGCGACCGAGGCGTACGAGGGCGCGCGGGCGAAGGTCGCCGCGTTCATCAACGCGCCGAGCGTGGACGAGGTGGTGTTCACCAAGAACTCCACCGAGGCGATCAACCTCGTGGCGTACGCGTTCTCCAACGCCTCGCTGCGCGCGCACGGCGCTGCGCCGGTCGCCCCGTCCCGCGAGACGGACGAGCGGTTCCGGCTGGGCCCCGGCGACGAGATCGTGATCTCCGAGATGGAGCACCACTCGAACATCGTCCCGTGGCAGCTGCTCGCGGAGCGTACCGGCGCGACACTGCGCTGGTTCCCGGTCACCGACCAGGGCCGGCTCGACGAGTCCGGCCTGGACGACCTGGTCACCGAGCGGACGAAGATCGTCTCGCTGGTGCACATGTCGAACATCCTGGGCACCGTCAACGCCACCTCGCGGATCACCGCGCGGGTCCGCGAGGTCGGCGCGCTGCTGCTGCTCGACTGCTCGCAGTCGGTGCCGCACCTGCCGATGGACGTGGTCGACTACGACGCCGACTTCATCGTCTTCACCGGGCACAAGATGTGCGGGCCGACCGGCATCGGCGTGCTCTGGGGCCGGGGCGAGCTGCTCGCCGCGATGCCCCCGGTGATGGGCGGCGGCTCGATGATCGAGACGGTGACGATGGCGGGCTCGACGTTCGCCGCGCCGCCGGCCCGGTTCGAGGCGGGTACCCCGCCGATCGCCGAGGCGGTGGCGCTCGGCGCGGCCGTGGACTACCTCACCGCGATCGGCATGCCGGCCGTCCAGTGGCACGAGAAGGAGCTGACGGCGTACGCGCTCGATGCCCTCGCCACGGTGCCCGGCCTGCGGATCTTCGGCCCGACGGTGCCTGTCGGCCGGGGCGGGACGATCTCGTTCGCGCTCGGTGACGTGCACCCGCACGACGTCGGGCAGGTGCTCGACTCGCTCGGCGTGCAGGTGCGGGTGGGGCACCACTGCGCCAAGCCGGTGTGCACCCGCTTCGGGGTGCCGGCCATGACGCGGGCGTCGTTCTACCTCTACACCACCACCTCGGAGATCGACGCCCTGGTGGCGGGTCTGGAGCGGGTGCGGAGGGTGTTCGAGTGATGCAGTTGGAGTCGCTGTACCAGGAGATCATCCTGGACCACTACAAGCACCCGCAGGGTCGCGGCCTGCGGGAGGCCACGGACCCGGCCGCCCGGGTCGGCGAGGCGCACCACGTCAACCCGACCTGCGGCGACGAGATCACCGTGCGGGTGGCGACCGACGGCAGTGTGTTCACCGACATCTCGTACGACGGGATGGGCTGCTCGATCAGCCAGGCGTCGGCGAGCATCCTGCACGAGCTGCTGCGCGGCAAGGCCGCGAGCGACGCCGCCGTGGTGCACGAGGCGTTCGTGCAGTTGATGTCCGGGCGGGGCCAGGTCACGCCGGACGAGGACGTGCTCGGAGACGGGGTGGCGTTCGCGGGTGTCGCGCGTTACCCGGCCCGGGTGAAGTGCGCGCTGTTGTCGTGGATGGCGTTCAAGGACGCCGCGGCACGCGCCGGGGTGGGCGTGAGCCCGGAGGTGAAGGCATGAGCGACGAGAACATGACCTCGGAGACCGGTGCGGTGGCGACCGACGGCACGGTTGCCGGTGGCGCGGCCGTCAACGGAGCTGACGGCGCGGCCGCGGGTGCGGCGACGCCGGCCGGCGGCAAGGCCGCGATCGGTGACATCGAGGAGGCGATGAAGGACGTCGTCGACCCCGAGCTGGGCATCAACGTGGTCGACCTCGGCCTGGTGTACGGCGTCCACGTCGACGACGAGAACGTCGCCACTCTGGACATGACGCTGACCTCGGCGGCCTGCCCGCTGACCGACGTGATCGAGGACCAGGCGCGGCAGGCGCTGACCACCGGTCCCGGCGGCGGCCTGGTCGACGACATCCGGATCAACTGGGTGTGGCTGCCGCCGTGGGGCCCCGACAAGATCACCGACGAGGGGCGCGACCAGCTCCGCTCGCTCGGCTTCAACGTCTGACAGTCCTCCCGGTCACCGCCACGGGCGTACCTTGAGCGACACCATCACGCCGAAGTGGTGTGGTCGGAGTGGCTCTGATGCCGCCACATCGGGGGAGTGGTGTCGATCAAGGTGACCTGACAGCGCCCTCGCCGGCCTGGTCGCCGGCTCCGGCGTCGCCATCCCGGTCGGCGCCATCGCGATCCTCATCCTCGGGCTCAGCGCGCGTACCTCGTTCCGGGTCGGTTCGGCGGCGGTGCTCGGCGCGTTCGCCGCGGTCCTCGCGCTGACCCTGCTCAACCCGGCCACCGTGGTCTACTTCGTGGCGCTCGTCCCCGGCCGGGGTGACGTGCTCGGCTCCGGCCCGGCGCGCGCGGCAGCCTTCACCGGCGGGGTCTTCCTCGCGTCGGCCGGCTGGCAGTTGCTGATCGCCGGGGGCGGCACGCTGATCGGCCGGGCCCTCACCGGTCCCCGTGGGCGGCGGGGCACCGCGCTGCTGTCCAGCGTCATCATCGCGGCTCTCGCGGTCGCCACTGTGCTCGGCGTCTGACCGATGGGGACGGCCCGACACGTCGGCCCACGTACGCCGCCGGCCGTCGCGAGCATCTCGGCGACGGACTCCCGCCCGGGTGCGCGTACCTGGACTGTCGGCGGCACCACCACGGCGGCCCCGGGTGACCACCCGGTCACAGTGACCGCGTACCGTCGGGCCATGAGCAGCCGACCCGCCGCCGGGGGTGGCCGGTGGGTCGAGGTCGACCCCGGCCGCGTCGCCCGCTGGGTCGAGGGTTTCACCGGCCGGCACGGCCCGCCGGCGACGACCGTCCAGGAGTACGGCCTCCTGCTCACCGCCCCGGACGACGCCACCGCCGAGCTGCACACGCCGCCCGGCGCGGGCGCGTCGGCGGACGTACCCGGATTCGTCGCCTCCGCCACGGCGGCCCGCCGGCTCGGTCTGCTCCTGGCCCGCAAGGGCGCGGTCGCGGTCGGCGTCGCCGACGGCACCGATCTGGCGGTCTCCAAGGTGGACACCCGGTACGTGCAGGGGCGTACCGCGGCGGGCGGCTGGTCCCAGCAGCGGTTCGCCAGGCGGCGCGACAACCAGGCGAAGGCCGCCCTGGGCGACGCGGCCGAGCTGGCCGTACGCCTGCTGTTGCCGGAGGCGGGCACGCTGGCGGCGCTGGTGTGCGGCGGCGACCGGCGTGCGGTGGACACGGTCCTGGCCGACCGGCGGCTGGCCCCGCTCGCGGCGCTGCGCGCGCCGCGCCTGCTCGACGTGCCGGAACCCCGGCACGCGGTGCTGGTGGCCGCAGTCGCCGCCGCCCGGGCGGTCCACATCCTGGTCCGCTGAACAGGAAAGATCACCTCAAGACGGCGCAATCTCGCTCGTCGATGATGCATCGAATCGGCTCGATGCATAAGGTCGGTGTCACGAAGCGGCGGGTCTCCGGGCGACCCGCAGGGCCGGCTTCGCCTCCGCCATCACGCACCGACATCGTTGGGAGAGAACACCTTCATGAGCGGATATCAGGACGGCCGGCTGCGGGCCCGGTGGCGCCGTGCGACGAGGCTCCTCGTCGCGGCGGCGGCGATGAGCGCCGGAAGCCTCGTGCTCACCGCGACACTGACGGCCGGCACGGCGAACGCGAGCCCGGTGCAGCGCGCCGCGCTCGCCGCGCCCGCAGTCACCAGCGTCACCGCGGGCGGCGCGCACACGTGCGCGATCAGCGCCGACGGGGGACTGTGGTGCTGGGGCTCGAACTACGGCGGCCAGCTCGGCGACGGGACCACCACGAACCGCGGCGCCCCGGCGCGGGTCGGCGCCGCCACCTGGACGAACGTCGACGCGGGCTCCGGGCACACCTGCGCGGTCCGCACCGACGGGACGCTGTGGTGCTGGGGCTCGAACTTCCGGGGCCAGCTCGGCGACGGCACCACCACCAGCCGCAGCGCCCCGGTGCAGGTCGGCACCGCCACCACCTGGGCCGGAGTCGACGCCGGCCCCTCGCACACCTGCGGGATCCGCACCGACGGCACGCTCTGGTGCTGGGGATTCAACCGGACCGCGCAGCTCGGCGTCGGCGCCTCGCCGTACGTCGCGAACAGCCCGTTGCAGGTCGGCACGGCTACCGACTGGGTGAGCGTCTCGACCGGTTTCGGGCACACCTGCGGTATCCGGACCGGTGGCACGCTCTGGTGCTGGGGGTCCAGCTCGGACGGTCAGCTCGGCCTGGGCAACCTGGCGCCCCAGACCGCGCCCGCGCAGGTCGGCACCACGACCGGGTGGACCGGCGTCGCGGCCGGATACGCGCACACGTGCGGGGTCCGTTCCGGCGCGCTGTGGTGCTGGGGCGAGAACGGATACGGGCAGCTCGGCGTGAGCGGCACGTACCGCACCGCGCCGGTGCAGATCGGCACCGTCACCACGTGGAGCCGGATCGCCGCCGGCGGCGACACGTCCTGCGCGTCGCGTACGGACGGCAGCCTGTGGTGCTGGGGCAAGAACTCGGCCGGACAGGTGGGCGACGGCAGCACCACCCACCGGTCCGCGCCCGCCCGGGTCGGCACGGCCGCCACCTGGACCGGCGGCCTCGCGGTCACCGACCACGGCTGCGGGATCCGCACCGACGGCGGCCTGTGGTGCTGGGGTGACAACAGCGGTGGCCAGCTCGGCGACGGGACGACTGCCAACCGGTCCACCCCGGGTCAGGTGACCCTGCCGGCCTGACCGGCCCGGACGACGACGTCGGCCCGCACCGCCGACCAGGTCGGCGGTGCGGGCCGATGCGCGGAGTGGCTCAGGCCCCCGAACCGAAGGTGTCGCAGGACTTCGGGTCGCCGGTGGTGAAGCCCTTGGTGAACCACTGCTTGCGCTGCTCCGAGCTGCCGTGGGTGAACTCGTCCGGGTTCACCGGCCGGCCGGACCGCTGCTGGATCGCGTCGTCGCCGATCTTCTCGGCGGTGTCGATGGCCTGCGAGATGTCCTGCTCGGTGATGCTGGTGAAGATCTTCTGCCCCTTGTCGTCGGCGGTGCCGGTGGCGTTCTTCGCCCAGGCCCCGGCATAGCAGTCGGCCTGGAGTTCCAGCTTGACCGAGAGCGCGTTCGCGCTCTGCGGGTCGCGCTGCTGCTGGCGGCGCATCTGCGCCTCGGTGCCGAGCAGGTCCTGCACGTGGTGGCCGTACTCGTGGGCCAGCACGTACGGCTGGGCGAACTCGCCCTCCGCGCCGAGCTGGTCGGCGAGCAGCTTGTAGAAGCTCAGGTCGATATAGACCAGGTCGTCGGCCGGGCAGTAGAACGGGCCCACGCCCGAGTCGGCGGCGCCGCAGGCCGTGCTCACGTTCTGGCTGAAGAAGACCGTCTTCGACGGCCGGTACTGCTCGCCGAACGCCTCCGGCATGGCGGTACGCCAGTACGCCTGGATCGAGTTGACGTAGAGCGCGTTGCGGCAGTCGAGCTGCTTCAGCGCGTCCTGCGCCGAGCACTTCTGCTCCAGCGAGGTGTTGTCGCCCTGCTCGGAACCGCCGCCGTTGGTGGCGGCGTTGAGGCCGAACCCGCCGCCCACCAGGGCGACGAGCACGGCGATGACGATGCCCACGATCCCGCCCCGGCCGCCGCCGATCGGGATCGGAATGCCCATCCCGCCGCCTCCGCCGGACCCTCGCCGGTCGTCCACCTGGCTGGTGTCGACCCGCGCGTTCTCGTTCAGCTCCATGTTGACCCCGATCACCGATGTGTCCGTATGTGGTGGTTGCGGTACCGGACCGGGTCCGGACGGCGGTTTCCGTACCCGATGATCTTGCACGGTAATCCGGGGGAGAGGTCCCACGGGGCCCGGTACACTTGCCCCCGTGCTGCGCTGCGAAGGCTGAACGGCCCCGCGCCGACGGGAAATCACCACCCGCCGGCGCTTTCGCGTGCCCTGAATCAGCCCTTCCGGACCCGAGAGCGAGTACTCCGAGATGATCACTGCCACCGGCCTGGAACTGCGCGCTGGTTCCCGGATCCTGCTGTCCGACACCACCCTGCGGGTGCAGCCGGGGGACCGGATCGGCCTGGTCGGCCGCAACGGCGCCGGCAAGACCACCACGCTCAAGGTGCTCGCCGGGGAGGGGCAGCCGTACGGCGGCCAGATCGACCGGCGCAGCGCCATCGGCTACCTGCCGCAGGACCCGCGTACCGGTGACCTGGACGTCACCGGCCGGGACCGGGTGCTCTCCGCCCGCGGCCTGGACGTGCTCATGGCGCAGATGAAGGAGCTGGAGGAGAAGCTCGCCGAGGGTGCCGACGACGAGCGGCTGGTCCGCCGCTACGGCGCGCTGGAGGACCAGTTCGCCTCGCTCGGCGGCTACGCGGCCGAGGCCGAGGCGGCCCGGATCTGCGCCAACCTCGGCCTGCCCGACCGCGCCCTGGCGCAGACCATCGGTACGCTCTCCGGCGGTCAGCGCCGCCGCATCGAGCTGGCCCGGATCCTGTTCCGCGACGCCGGCGAGAACGGCGGCGGCATCCTGCTGCTCGACGAGCCCACGAACCACCTCGACGCCGACTCGATCACCTGGCTGCGCGGCTTCCTCGCCAACCACAAGGGCGGCCTGATCGTGATCTCCCACGACGCCTCGCTGCTGGAGGCGGTGGTCAACAAGGTCTGGTTCCTGGACGCCACCCGGTCCGTCGTCGACACGTACAACCTGGGCTGGAAGGCGTACCTGGAGGCGCGGGAGACCGACGAGCGCCGCCGCCGCCGGGAGCGGGCCAACGCCGAGAAGAAGGCCGGCGCGCTGATGGCGCAGGCGGACAAGATGCGGGCCAAGGCCACCAAGACCGTCGCCGCGCAGAACATGGCCCGGCGCGCCGAGCGCCTGCTCTCCGGCCTGGACGAGGTCCGCGTCGCGGACAAGGTCGCGAAGGTACGGTTCCCGAGCCCCGCGCCGTGCGGCAAGACGCCGCTGACCGCGACCGGCCTGTCCAAGTCGTACGGCTCGCTGGAGATCTTCACCGACGTGAACGTGGCGGTGGACCGGGGTTCCCGGGTGGCCATCCTCGGCCTCAACGGCGCCGGCAAGACCACGCTGCTGCGGATGCTCGGCGGGCTGCTGGAGCCGGACACCGGCGAGGTACGCCCCGGGCACGGGCTGCGGCTCGGCTACTACGCCCAGGAGCACGAGACGCTCGACGTGGACCGGACGATCCTGGAGCACATGCGTAGCGCCGCGTCCGACCAGACCGACACCGACCTGCGCAAGATCCTCGGCGCGTTCCTGTTCTCCGGCGAGGACGTGGACAAGCCGGCCGGTGTGCTCTCCGGCGGCGAGAAGACCCGGCTGGCGCTGGCCACGCTGGTCTGCTCCGGCGCCAACGTGCTGTTGCTGGACGAGCCGACGAACAACCTCGACCCGGTCAGCCGCGAGCAGGTGCTCGACGCGATCGCCCGCTACCCGGGCGCGATCGTGCTGGTCACGCACGACCCGGGCGCGGTCACCGCGCTCAAGCCGGACCGCGCCATCCTGCTGCCCGACGGCGACGAGGACGCCTGGTCCGACGACCTGTTGGAGCTGGTAGAGCTGGCCTGACCCGCCCCCTCGTTCTCGCCGGTCGATCATGAAGTTGACGGCACTTCTGGAGATCCAGATCGCCGTCAACTTCATGATCGACGGGGTGGGGCGGGTGGGGTCGGTGGGTGGGTGGGTGGGTGGTCAGGTCAGTAGGGCTGCCAGGTGGGGGAGGACGCCGGAGGTGAGCAGGATGGTTGCGCCGATGGCGATGAAGATCGCCGGGACCAGCCAGTGGCCGGCGCGGCCGACCAGCGCCACCACCCGGGGGTGCCCGCCGAGCGCGGCGGCGACCGCGCACCACACGGCCACCAGCACGGCGAACACCAGCAGCCAGATCAGCCCGGTGACCGGGTCGAGGGCGCGGAACACCGGCACGTAGACCGCGATGTTGTCGGCGCCGTTCGCGATCGTCACCCCGGTGACGCCGAGCAGGCTGCCGACCACCGCCGGTGGTTCGTCGTCGTCGCGCCGGGTCAGCAACGCGCGGACGCCGAGCGCGACCGGCAGCAATCCGAGCAGGCCCGGCCACGGGTCCGGCACCACGAGCAGCCCGGCGGCGGCCACCACCGCGACCGCGACAAGCGCGCCGATGCCCGCGTACTGCCCGGTGACGATCTGCCACGGCCGGGGCCGGCCGCTCTGCCGCGCCGCCACGAACAGCACGGTGAGCACGACGACGTCGTCGAGGTTGGTGGCGGCGAACACGCCGGCCGCACCCGCCGCGGCCGTGATCACGTCGAACACCCCGGGCACGATACGGCCCGCTCACCCGTCCGCCTGGCCTCCCCGCCCCCGCCTTCCCCGCGCACTCGTCATCCGCATGATCCACACCAGCTCGCCGAAGTGGAGGTGTCCGGAGCGCGGCGATGCAGCCACTTCGGGGAAGTGGTGTCGATCATGCGGGAGGATGCGGCGACGGGTTCGTCCGGCGGGGCGGTACGGATCAGCCGGCCGGAAGGATCACTCTATCGGGAAGCTGACATTGCGTAGCGTGTCGGTTGGCGAATAGTTGATATCTGGCGCATGATCGTTCGAGGCGGTCTAATAGGTGGGACCGTATCCGAACCGCACAGTCTGGGACGTGAGGAATCAGTATGGCAGCCACCGGCACAGCCACCAGCACTGAGAAGGGTCGCCGGATCGTCGGGGCCGAGCGTCAGACGCTCGCCAAAGACCTGGTAAAGCGGTACACCGGCGGAGAGAGCATCCGTGCTCTGGCGGCCTCGACCGGCCGTTCCTACGGGTTCATCCACCGGGTGCTCACCGAGTCCGGGGTGCAGCTGCGGCAGCGCGGCGGCGCCCGGCGCCGGAAGAAGGCGTGACCCGCCCCCCAGCGTCGTCCATCAGTGCGTTCCGGGGCGTCCGGTGACCGCCGAGACGACCGGAGTGCGCTTCGACTGCGACGGGCCGGTCGCGACGGTGACGTTGTGCCGGCCCGACGTGCTCAACGCCCAGACCCCGGCGATGTGGCGCGCCATGAGCGACTTCTCCCGCGACCTGCCCGGCGACGTGCGCGTCGTCGTCGTACGCGGAGAGGGGCGCGCCTTCTCCGCCGGCCTGGACCTGGCGGTCGCCGGTGCGACCGGGCCGGGCTCCTTCGCCGAGCTGGCCGCGATGCCGGAGGCGGAGTGCGCCGACCGGATCGCCGGGTACCAGGACGGTTTCACCTGGCTGCACCGGCCGGACGTGGTGTCGATCGCCGCGGTGCAGGGCCACGCCATCGGCGCCGGCTTCCAGTTGGCGCTGGCCTGTGACATGCGGGTGCTCGCCGCCGACGCGAAGCTCTCGATGGCCGAGGTGACCCTCGGCCTGGTTCCCGACCTGGCCGGCACGCGCCGCCTGGTCGAGCTGGTCGGCTATTCCCGGGCGCTGGAGATCTGCGCCACCGGCCGGCGGATGGACGCCGCCGAGGCGGACCGGATCGGCCTGGCCACGCTCGTGGTGCCGAACGACGAGCTGGACGGCGCCGTGCGTGACCTCTCCGCCGGGCTGCTCGCCAACAACCGGGACGCGATCGTCGAGATCAAGGCGCTGCTCGCGGGCGCGGCCGGCCGCTCGCACGCCGAGCAGCAGCGCGCCGAGCGGGAGGCGCAGACCCGGCGGATCCGGGACCTGGCCGGGCGGGGCGAATAGCCGGTACGGCGATCTGGTAAGGACCGCTCGGGAAGATCCGGGTTACTCGCGAGGTTGTCGCAGGCGTCGGGAGAATGGACTCCGACGGTTCATGCTGCCCCGACGACCCGGAGGTGACGAGTGTCCCACCCGATGGCCGGCGGCGGCATGGGCGGCTGGAGCATGCTCCGGTCGCTGCGTAACCGCGACGAGGTCTCCGCCCACGAACTCAAGCGCGGCACCGCCCGGCGCATCGTCGCGTTCGCCCGGCCCTACCGCCGCGACATCGTCGTCTTCCTGATCACCGTGGTCATCGCCGCGGTGATCGGCGTGGCCACGCCGCTGCTCGCCGGCGACATCATCGACGCGATCGCCGGCGGCGGCGCGGACGCCCGTTCGACGGTCGTCCGGCTCGCCCTGATCATCGCCGGGCTCGCCGTGGCCGACGCGCTGTTCTCCCTGGTCCAGCGGTGGTATTCGGCCCGCATCGGCGAGGGCATCATCCTCGACCTGCGCACCCGGGTGTACGACCACGTCCAGCGGATGCCGTTGCAGTTCTTCACCCGCACCCAGACCGGCGCCCTGGTCAGCCGGCTCAACAACGACGTGCTCGGCGCCCAGCGGGCGTTCACCTCGACGCTGTCCGGCGTGGTCAGCAACGTCATCCAGCTCGTGCTCACCGCCGGGGCGATGCTCGTGCTGTCCTGGCGGATCACCGTGCTGGCACTGGTGCTGCTGCCGATCTTCATCATCCCGGCCCGCCGGGTCGGCCGGCGGCTGGCCGAGATCACCCGCGAGTCGTACAACCTCGACGCCAAGATGAACGCGACGATGACCGAGCGGTTCGGCGTCGCGGGCGCGCTCCTGGTCAAGCTGTTCGGCGCGCCGGAGGTGGAGGCCGACCGGTTCGCCCGCCGGGCCGAGCGCGTACGCGACATCGGCATCCAGTCCGCGATGTACTCGCGGACGTTCTTCGTCGCGATGCTGCTGGTCGCGTCGCTGGCCCAGGCGCTGACGTACGGCGTCGGGGGCTGGCTGGCGGTCACCGGGGCGGTCAGCGCCGGCACCGTGGTCAAGCTGGCGCTGCTGCTGACCCGCCTCTACGGCCCGCTGACCGCGCTGTCCAACGTCCGGGTCGACGTGATGAGCGCGCTCGTCTCCTTCGACCGGGTCTTCGAGGTGCTCGACCTGCGCCCGCCCATCGCCGAGAAGCCCGACGCGGTGCCGGTGCCGCGCGGCACCGGCCGGGTCGAGTTCCGCGACGTGCGGTTCCGCTACCCGAGTGCCGCCGAGGTGTCGCTCGCCTCCCTGGAGGAGGTCTCGACCCTCGACCGGACGGTGAACGAACCGGTGCTCAGGGGCGTCTCGTTCGCCGTCGAGCCGGGGCAGATGGTGGCCCTGGTCGGCCCCTCCGGCGCCGGCAAGTCGACGCTGTCCATGCTGATCTCCCGGATCTACGACGTCAGCGACGGCCAGGTGCTGGTCGGTGGCGTCGACGTACGAGATGCGACGCTCGCCTCGCTGCGCGACGAGATCGGCGTGGTCACCCAGGACTCGCACCTGTTCCACGAGACGATCCGGGAGAACCTGCGCTACGCCAAGCCCGGCGCCACCGACGACGAGATCTGGGCGGCGCTGGCCGGCGCGCAGGTGGCCGACCTGGTTCGGGCGCTGCCCGACGGGCTCGACACCACTGTGGGCGAGCGGGGTTACCGCTTCTCCGGCGGCGAGAAGCAGCGCATCGCCATCGCCCGGCTGCTGCTCAAGGCCCCGTCGATCGTGATCCTCGACGAGGCCACCGCCCACCTGGACTCGGAGAGCGAGGCCGCTGTGCAGCGGGCGTTGTCGGTGGCGCTGGCCGGGCGTACCGCGCTGGTGATCGCGCACCGGCTCTCCACGGTGCGCGACGCCGACCAGATCCTCGTGCTCGACGAGGGCCGGATCGTGGAGCGCGGCCGGCACGGCGAGCTGGTGGCGGTCGGCGGCCTGTACGCCGAGCTGTACCGCACGCAGTTCGCGGTCACCGACTCGCCCGCCCCGTACGCGGAGGCGGAGCAGCCCGAGCCGGTGGTGACCACCGTCCCGATGGGCACCTACGTCGCCCACGAGGTGATGCCCCCGGCGGCGGCCAACTAGCGGACCGACGAGGCGCCCTAACCCGCGACGACAGCGGCGCGCAGTTCGGCGAACGCGGCGCCGAGCGTCTCCGGGGTGAAGTGGGCGTTCAGGCCGCTCGGGTTGGGCAGCACCCAGAGCCGGGCCGCCGCGAGCGTCTCCGGCTGCGGCCCGAAACCGGCCTTCGGCCGGGCGAACCCGATCCGGTACGCGGTCACCCCGACCACAGCCACCCAGCGCGGCCGGTAGCGCTCGACCTTGGCGGTGAGCGTGGCGGCGCCGTCGACCAGCTCGCCGGCGGTCAGCTCGTCGGCGCGGGCGCTGGCCCGGGCCACCATGTTGGTGATGCCGAGGCCCAGCGCCGGAAGCGTGTCCTGTTCGCTGGGGTGCAGCAGGCGCGGCGTGAAGCCGCCCCGGTGCAGTGCGGGCCAGAACCGGTTGCCCGGCCGGGCGAAGTGCCAGCCGGTGGCCGCCGACCACAGGCCCGGGTTGATGCCGACGAACAGCACGTCCAGGCCGGGCGCGATCACGTCGGGCAGCAGCCGGTCGGCCGCCGCGGCGAGCTGCTCGCGGCTGGGCCGGGGGTGGCTGCGGGCGGGCGTGCCCGGTCCGGGCGCGGCCTCGGGCCGCCCACCGCCCGGCCGCCGTCGACCGCTCACCGGCCCGCCGTCCCGGGTGACCGGCCCGCCACGGGAAGCCCGACCACCGCCGCCACCGTCACAGCCCGCGCAGCGCGCCGCCGTCGACCGGAACGGTGATCCCGGTGACATACCCCGCGGCCGGGGAGAGCAGGAACGCGGCCACCCTGCCGAACTCCGCCGGGTCGCCGATGCGCCCGAGCGGGATCGCCGCCTCGGCCTGCGCGCGGGCCCGCTCCGGATCGCCGGAACCGGCCAGCAGCTCCCGGTTGCGGTCGGTCATGATCCGTCCCGGCAGCAGGCTGACCACGCGTACGCCGCGCGGGCCGAACTCGTCGGCCATGTCCTTGGCCACGCCGGCCAGGCCCGGCCGCAGGCCGTTGGAGATGCCGAGACCTGGCAGCGGTCCGCGTACCGACGTGGACAGCACCAGCCCGATCGCGCCGCCGCCGGTGAGCGCGCCGGCCACCGTACGGGCGAGCCGGACGCCGCCCAGGAAGACCGTCTCGAACGACTCCCGCCACTGCTCGTCGGTGACTGTGGCGGCGGTGCCGGGCGGCGGGCCGCCGACCGAGATCAGCGCGCCGTCGAGGCGGCCGAAGTGTTCGCGGGCGGCGGTGACGAGCCGCTCCGGGGTGGTGGGGTCGGCGAGGTCGGCGGTCAGCCCGATGGCCCGCTGCGGGTCGCCGAGCGCCTCGATCGCGGCGGCCACCCGTTCCGGGGTACGCGCGGAGATGACCACCCGGGCGCCGTCGGCGACGAGGTGTTCGGCGGTGGCGAAGCCGAGGCCGCCGGAGGCACCGGTGAGCACGTACACCCGGTCGGCGAGTCCGAGATCCATGCATCGATCCTGCCGTACCGGCGGGTGCCTGTCAGCGCGGGGCGGGCCGCACCAGGCGTACCCGGCCGGCGACCTGGACCGCGACGGCGCCGCCGACGCGGGCGAGGGCCGGCAGCCGGCGCGGCCGGGGCGGGCGGCGGCCGTCGTAGCGGCTCGCGGCCTCGCGCACGGCCAGTTCCTCCGTGCCCAGCGGCGGCAGCGCGTCCCGGTCGCGCAGGTCGCGGGCCAGGTCCCAGCCGTCGCGCAGCGACCCGTTGGTGGGACGGCCGTCGGCCCACGTGGTGAACGTGGCCGGCCAGGCGGACCCGAGGCCGGCGGCGAGCAGCGGCCAGTGCCGGGCGACGTCACCGGCCCGTTTGCGCAGCAGCGCCCGGCGGGCCGCCTCGACCGGGGCCGGGGTGAAGCCGGGCGGCAGCGGTCCACCGGCGACGAGCGCGGCGACCAGCTCGGCCTGCCGGGCCGCCAGGTCGCCGCTCACGTGACCGCCGGGTGGTCGGACGCGGCGGCCAGCGCGTCCAGCTCGCCGCGCAGCTCGGCGGCGGGCGGGTAGTGCCCGTCGCGTTCCAGCAGCAGCGCGGGCGGCCGGCGCCGGGCGCACAGCTCGCGGACCAGGTCCAGCACGGCCTCGGGCACCGGATCGGTGTGCGTGTCGTGGTAGAAGCCGCCGTGTTCGGCGCCGCCCGCGACGTGCACGTAGGCGATGCGTTCCAGCGGCAGCCGGTCCAGCAGCGCGGCCGGGTCGCCGCCCCGGTTGCGGGCGTTGGCGTGCACGTTCGCCACGTCGAGCAGCAGCAGCGCGTCGGTGGCGTCGAGGATCTCGGTGAGGAAGTCCCCCTCGTCCAGCTCGTCGTCCGGCCAGTCGAACAGCGCCGCGATCGGTTCCAGGGCCAGCGGCACCGGCAGCTCCGCCTGCGCCCGCCGGACGTTCGCCACCACCGCCGCGACCGCCTCGCGGCTGCGCGGCAGCGGCAGCAGGTGACCGGCCTCCAGGCCGCCGGCCCGCACGAACGCGATGTGCTCGCTCACCAGCGGCGCGTCCAGGGCCGCGGCCACCCCGGCCAGGTGCGCCACCCGGGCCCTGTCGACCGGCTCCGCGCCGCCGAGGGACAGCCGCACCCCGTGGGGTACGACGTCGACGCCGCGTTCGCGCAGCTCGGCGAGCCCGTCCGGGAGCGGCGCGACCGGCGCGACCGCCTCCGCGACCACCTCGACGAAGCGCAGCCCCGGCAGCCCCGCGACGAACCCGGCGATCTCGGGGCGCCAGCCGATGCCCACGCCGGACGGCCCGGTCATCCGCCGCACCCGCCTCCGCCGCAGCCACCGCCCCCGCCGCACGAGCTGCCGCCGCCGCAGGAACTGCCGCCGTCGGCGGTCGCCCCGCCGCCGCAGGAGCTGCCGGAGCTGGCGCCGCCCGCGTTGCCCATCGCCTGCCGCTGGATCTCGGCCTGCTCCGCGAAGCCCGGGTCCATGGTCCAGAGCGTGGCGGTGCCGAACAGCGCCACGCCCAGCGCCACCTCCGTCGGGCCGTACGTCGCGTACGCGGGCCCGGCCGCCGGCCGCAGCCAGGTGTGCCGGCGGCGCATGTCGTTCAGCGCGGCGGTGGCCGCCCGGGTACGCCAGGGCACGCGGTTGAGCAGCACGAACGCGAGGCCGAGCGGGAACAGGCTGAGCAGCAGCCAGCCGGTGGGCCGGTCGTTCAGCAGGCCGGAGACCGCGCGCACGATGCCGATCGCCAGCAGGAATCCGACAAGCAGCGCGCCGCGCCGCAGCGTCCGGCGCCGTTCCTGGTCCAGTGCCAGGCCCCGGCGTACCAGGCCGTCGCGCAGGTCGTCGAGCGCGCGCCGGACCCATTCGTCGGCGGCCAGGTCCCGGGTACGCAGACCCCGGCTCGCCGCGTGGTGGACCGCCTGGTCCAGCGGGGTGGCCCCGGCCGGCAGCGGGCCGCCGGTGGCGAGCCGCCGGTCCGGTCGTACGCCGACCGCGCCGGAGTGGCGCAGCCCGCCGAGCGCGGCCCAGACGGCGAGCTGGTCGCCACCGTTGAGGTACGCGACCTGCTGCGGACCCAGGTCGCCGTACGCGGTCACCGGCGTGCCCGCCAGCATGCGCCGCCGGTACACGATCGCACCGATGACCAGGACGACGGCGAGCAGGAGGTACCAGCGCAGGAATACGGGGCCGGGGATGCCCCAGGTGTCGGAGGGGGTCATCGTCTGCTCCTGTCGCGAGGAGGGGTCGCGGCTCATTGTGGAGCAGGCGCGCCAGAGCCGATCTCCTGGAGGGGCGTAGTTACCGGACCGAGACCGGTGCCGGTTCAGTGCCGGCGGACGGCCTCCTCGACCAGGTCGAGCACCCGGGCCAGGTCGCCGGCCGGGCGGCCCATCGCCAGGTGCAGCACCAGCCCGTCGTAGGCCAGCTCCAGGAGTTGGGCGAGCACGTCGATCGGCACGTCGTCGCGGAGGACGCCTGCTTCGCGCTGGCGCAGCAGGCGCTCCCGGGTGGCCCCGGCGATGGCTTCGGAACGTTCCGCCCAGCGCTTGGCGAAGGCGGGGTCGGTGCGCAGCCGGCGGGAGACCTCCAGCTGGCTGCCGAGCCAGCCGGTGGTGTCCGGCGAGACGGCCCGGGCCAGCAGGTCGCGCATGACCTGCACGAGGCCGTTGCGGGCCACCGTCTCCACCATGGCGGCGGCGTCGTCCTCGGCCACGGCGAGGAAGAGGGAGTCCTTGTCCCGGAAGTGGTGGAAGATCGCGCCCCGGGACAGGCCGGTGGCCTCCTCCAGCCGCCGCACGGTGGCGCCCTCGTAGCCGTGCCGGGCGAAACACGCCCGCGCCGCCGCGAGGATCTCCTGTCGGCGCGCGTCGAGCTGGTCCTGACTTACTCTGGGCACGAACGGATCGTCGCAGGTGGAACCGGCCGATGCAAACCGTACGTACGGCTTGAGATGCTCCCACGCTTGATCGTCTGCCGCCGCCTGGCGGTTACGATCGGCGCGTGACCGCCATCCCCGCGCGCCCGCTCACAGTCGCCGCCGTCCAGGCCCAGCCCGTCCCCGGCGACGTCGCCGGCAACGCCCGCGCCGCCGCCCGCCTCGTCGGCCGGGCCGGGGACGCCCGCGTCGTCGTGCTGCCCGAGCTGTTCCTGCCGGCGTACCACCCGCCGACGCTCGGCGCCGATCCGGAGGCCACGGACGTGGCAGCCGACGCCGACGGCCGGGTGACCGACGCCCGGCTGGACCCGCTGCGCTCCGCCGCCGCCGACGCGGGCGCGGCAGTGGTGATCGGCGCCGCCGTCCGCCACCCCGACCGGCGGCGCACCATCTCCTCGCTCGTCGTGGACCCGGCCGGCACGGTCACCGCCGCGTACGACAAGCAGCAGCTCTGGAACGGCGAGCGGGAGCTGTTCGACGCCGGACGCCGGGGCGCCACGATCGAGGTCGACACGTGGCGGCTGGGTCTGGGCGTCTGCTACGACGGCTGTTTCCCGGAGCACGCGCGGGCCGCCGCCGCCGACGGCGCACACGGCTACCTCTGCCCGAGCGGCTACCTGGCCGGCTCGGCGCACCGCCGCGACCTCTACTACGCCGCCCGGGCGCTGGACAACACGATGTACGTGGTGTTCGCCAACTCGGTCGGCGGCACCGATCCGTGGCGGTTCAACGGCGGCGCGGCGGTGTACGACCCGGAGGGCCGGCCGCTGGCCCGGGGCGCCGACACCGGCGAGGACGTGCTGGTGGCCACGCTCGACCCGGACGCGCTGGCCGCCACCCGCGCGGAGCACACGATGCTGCTGGACCGCCCGCTCGACGCCGGGGCGGATCGCGCCGTCCTCGTGGCCTGATCGCCGTGGCGGAGCCCTGGGCCCTGTCGGTGCTCCGGCCGTTCCCGTAGGGTGCCCAGGTGCCGTTGCTCCTGCTTGATCTGGACAACACCCTGCTGGACCGCGACGGGCCGTTCCGCGCCTGGGGAGAACGCTTCCTGGACGGCATCGGCGCGCCCCGGGCCGACCTCGACTGGTTGGTGTCCGTGGACGCGGACGGGCTGACCAACAGGTGGGACGTGGCGGATGCGATCCGCGACCGGTACGCGCTGCGCATCCCCTCGATCGACCTGGTCGACGAGCTGCACGACGGCGTGGTGGCCCACATGCGGCTCGATCCGCTGGTGGCCTGCGCGCTGCGGATCGCGGCCGACGCCGGCTGGGTGCCGGTGGTGGTCACCAACGGCGCGTCCCGTCAACAGGACGCCAAGATCCGCAAGACCGGCCTGGACCGGTACATCGCCGACTGGGTGATCTCCGAGGAGGCGGGGGTCAGCAAGCCGAACCCGAGGATCTTCGCGCTCGCCGCCCAGCGGGCCCGGATGCCGCTGCGCGGCGCGTGGGTGGTCGGCGACAGTCCGGAGGCGGACATCGGCGGCGCGACCGCCGTGGGCCTGCCCAGCGTCTGGCTGCACCGGGGACGCCGCTGGTCCGACCCGAGGTTCGCGCCCACCCGGATCGAGGACGGTCTGATCGCGGCCGTCGCGGCCGTCCTGGCCGGCTGACCGGCGCGGGCGGCGGCAGCGCGGGCGGCGGCGCAGCGACAAGGCGGCGACGCGGCGGCCGCTCGGAAAACCCGTTGACCCGCTGCGGGCGGGGCACGAGCATGGTGCCGCGCGGGTGCGCAGCCGGGGTGTGCCCGGTCGAGGAGAGGAGGTCGGTCATGGCCGTTTTCGCAGGGTCGTACCACCTGCCTCCACCAGCCTCGATCGAAGGACAGATCCACCCGTGCACGATCACGACTTCCCGGCGCCGCAGCGCCGTGGCCGCGGCAAGAGCCGCTTCGACGACGACGAACCCGATTTCCTGAAGCGGGGGCGGCACACCCCGCCGACCCTCACCGACCCGGACGCCGAGCCCGAGGCGGAGGACGCCTGGTCCTCCTGGGATCAGGCCGTCCACGGACCCGAGCCGCGCCCGGACTGGCTGGTCACCGAACTGGCCGCCCGGGACACCGAGCTCGGGGTGCTCAAGACCGGCAAGGAGGCGGACGTCCACCTGGTCCGCCGCGCCGTGCCGGGCACCGGCCGCGCGTGCCTGCTGGCGGTCAAGCGGTACCGCGACGCCCAGCACCGGCTGTTCCACCGGGACGCCGGTTACCTGGAGGGCCGCCGGGTGCGCCGGTCCCGCGAGATGCGGGCGATGACCGGCCGCACCGCGTTCGGCCGGCAGATGATCGCCGGGCAGTGGGCGGCGGCCGAGTTCGCCGCGTTGTCCCAGCTCTGGGAGATCGGGGCCGCCTCCGGGCGGATCGCCGTGCCCTACCCGGTGCAGCTGCTCGGCACCGAGTTGATGCTGGAGTTCGTCGGTGACGCCGAGGCGGGGGAGGCCGCGCCGCGGCTGGCCCAGGTCCGGCCCGACGACGACGAGCTGCGTGACCTGTGGGACCAGCTCGTGGAGGCGCTGACGGTGCTCGCCCGGGCCGGGTACGCGCACGGCGACCTGTCCCCGTACAACCTGCTGGTGCACGCGGGCCGGCTGGTGATGATCGACCTGCCGCAGGTGGTCGACGTGGTGGCGAACCCGCAGGGGGCCGACTTCCTGGCCCGCGACGTGCGGGTGGTGGCCGCCTGGTTCACCGCCCGCGGGATGCCCGCGACGGTGACCGACCCGGTGGCGCTGACCGAGGCGCTGCTGCGGGAGGCAGGCATCCGCTGACCGACGAGCGTCCCGGGCGGGAGACCGCCCGGGACGCCGGTCCGGTCGGGGTCACTGGAGGTAGCGCTCGACCTCCGGCACCGGGCGCTCGCCCTGGGCGTCCGGGTCGCCGTGCGCCTGGCGGGCGGCCCGGCGGCGGCGCAGCAGGTCCCAGCACTGGTCCAGGGACTCCTCCAGCGCGCGCAGCCGCTCCCGCGCTTCGTCGTCGGTGCCGGCCTCGTGCTGCTGCGCGTCGGCACGCAGCCGGTGCTCCTCGTCGACGAGTTCCGAGATCCGGCTGAGGATGGTCTTGTCGTCCATGCCCGAAGCTTGGCACAGCGGACGGGTCCGCGCCCGCGTTCTGCCGCCGTCCGCGCAGAGGTGAGCGTTGCTCGCTCTCCGCAACGGCCACTGTGTACGCGGGTGACGCATATCCCACGGACTCCATTATCGACAAAGAGATTGTTGTTACGCGAAATATCCTCCGACCTGCCTTTTGATCTGCCGTTCAGGATGGCATGCTCGCGAGCAACGTCACGGGTCGATACGGAGTCGCGACCCTGAGTCAACCGAGGGAGCGTTCAGGTGCCCGAACCAGCGGACACACCGAGGCCCACCGGCCGACCCCGAACCGTGCCGCTGCGGCAGATCCTGCCGGCGGTGCTCCGCGACCCCGCCCGGGCCCTCATCGACATCGGTAACCGTACCGAAGGCGACCTGGTCCGGCTCAACCTCGGCTCGTTCCGCCCCTACCTGGTCACCCACCCCAAGCACGTGCAGCACGTCCTGCGCGACCGGGCCGACAACTACGAGCGGGCCGGTGACGGGCTGTTCTGGCGCCCGGTCAAGCGGCTGTTCGGCGAGGGGATCCTCGGCGAGGGGCAGATCTGGTCGGCCAGCCGGCGGATGCTCCAGCCGATGTTCACCGCCAAGCGGGTGGAGGCGCTGGTCAACGGGATGGCCGACGCGATCCGCGACGCCGTCGGGGAACTGGACGAGCCGGCCCGCGCCGGGCAGCCGGTCGACATCGGCGTGGAGCAGGCGCGGATCGTCAGCCGGGCGATCATGAAGGTGCTCTTCGCCGACCGGATCTCGGTGCCGGACGCGATGCGCGTGATCGAGGCGCAGGACCGGATCGCCACCGCCGTCATCCCCCGGATCATCGTGCCGTTCGCGCCGCTGTCCCTGCCGATGCCGGGGGACCGCACGTTCGCCCGCGCCGTCCGCATCGTCGACGACGTGCTGGTGCCGATCGTCCGCGAGACGCGCGAGTCCGCCGACCAGGGCGACGACGTCATCTCGACGCTCTGGCAGGCCCGCACCGACGACGGGCGGCAACTCGACGAGCGGCAGGTCCGCAACGACACCGTGGCGATGTTCGCCGCCACCACCGAGACCACCATCAACGTGCTGACCTGGGTCTGGCCGCACCTGGACCAGCACCCCGAGGTGGCCGGGCGGCTCTACGCCGAGATCGACGAGGTGGTCGGCGGCGAGCCGGTACGCCGCGAGCACCTGAGCCGCCTCACGTACACCCGGATGGTGCTGGACGAGTTGCTGCGGCTCTACCCGATCGGGTGGATCATCCCGCGCCGCGCGGTCGCCGGGGACGTCATCGACGGCGTGCCGATCGAGCCCGGCGCCACGATGGCGGTCAGCCCGCTGATCACCCAGCGGATGCGGCAGTTCTGGGACCGCCCGGACGAGTTCGACCCGGAGCGGTTCCGCCCCGAGCGGGTCCGGGCCCGCCACCGGTACGCCCACTTCCCGTTCGGCGGCGGGCCGCACCAGTGCCTCGGCATGTACCTGTTCTACCTGGAGGCCCAGCTCATCCTCGCCACCATGCTCAGCCGCTACCGGTTCCGGCTGCACCGCCCCGGCGTACCCGGACTGCGGCTGGCCGCGGCGCTGCGGCCGCGCGAACGCGTCGAGCTGACGCTCGTCGCCGCCGGGCGGACGGAGCCGGCATGACCGGCGGGCCGGCACCCGATCCGCTTGCCGTCGCCGCTGAGCAGGGCCGGGTCTGCGCGCTCGCCGCGCAGGGCCAGCGCGGCCTGCGCAAGGCCGCCGCCGCGCACCCCGAGCTGTTCCCCGGCGACCCGTTCGACGCGACGCTGTTCAGCAGCATCGCGCAGGCGATGGCGTTCAGCGCCCCCTGGCACACCGCCGCCGAACTGGCGGTGACGAACCGTGCGGTGCTCTGGGGCTTCGCCGTCGACTGGCTGGTCGACCACCAGGCCACCAGCCGGGCCGAGGTCGACCGGATCACCGCCGTCTGCCTGGACGTGCTCGACGGCGGCGAGTCCGCCGACCCGCTGGGCCGGTTCCTCACCGATCTGCGCGACGACGTCGCCGCCGCGCCCGCCTACCCGGCGCTGCGCGGCCTCTGGCGCGACGCGACGGCCCGTATGCTCGGCGCGATGGCCCGCGAGTGGGACTGGCGGCACACCGGCCGCCCCACGCTCGCCGACTACCTCGCCAACGCCGACAACCTCGCCGCCACAGTGGTGAACGTGGCGCACTGGATCCACACCGGATCGGTGTCCGACGCCGCCACGCTGGCCCGGCTGATCGAGGTCGGCGACGAGGTCCAGCGGGCTCTGCGCCTGGTCAACGACCTCGGCACCCACCGCCGCGACGCCGAGTCCGGCGACCTCAACGCGCTGCTGCTGGTGGACGACCCGGCCGAGGTCGAGCGGCGCTTCGCCGAGCAGGTCGACCACTGCCGCGTCCTGCTGGCGAAGCTGGCCGGCGAGGTGCCGCGGGAGGCCGACTTCCTGTCCCGGCAGCTCGGTTTCACCACCGGCTTCTACCGGAACACCGACTTCTGGGGTGTGCGGTGACGCTCACCGCCGGATCGGTGCCCGCCACCCGGTCCGGGACCACGCACGACCTGATCACGGCGCTCGGCGGCGAACCGGAGGGGCAGACGTCACCCTCGGTCTACGAGACCGGTCGGCTGGTCGCGCTCGCGCCCTGGCTCGACGGCCACGACCGGCGTGTGGCCTGGCTGCTGGACCGGCAGCGTCCGGACGGCGGGTGGGGCGGTGCCGGCGGGTACGCGCTGGTGCCGACGCTGAGCGCAGTCGAGGCGCTGCTGACGGTGCTGCATCGCGACGGCCCGGCCGCCGCGCCCGCCGGCGCCGCGCACCGAGGGCTGGCGTACCTGACCGGCGCGCTGCGCGCCGGCGCCCCGCCGGACCTGCCGGCCACCGACCTGATCGTGCCGACGCTGCTGGCCGCCGTGGACCGGCACCTCGACGGCCCGGCCGGGCCGCCACCCGGGCTGGCCGAGTGGGCCGGCCGGCCCCGCCTGCCGCTGCCGGCCGGTCTCGACCCGGCCCGCCTGACCGGGGTACGCGGACTGCTCGCCACCGGGAGACCGGTACCGGAGAAGCTGGCGCACGCGCTGGAGGTGGCGGGCGAGCTGGCGTACCGCGCGCCCGGGGTGCGTCCCTCGGCCAGCGGCGCGGTCGGTGCCTCACCCGCCGCGACCGCCGCCTGGCTGGGCGGGCCGGAGCCCGGACCGGCACTGGACTACCTGAACGCTGTCGCCCGGCCCGGTCCGGTGCCCTGCGCGAGCCCGATCACCGTGTTCGAACGGGCCTGGGTGCTCGGCATCCTGGTCCGGGCCGGTGTGCCGGTCGGCGCGCCCGAACCGGTGCTGACCGAGCTGCGCGCCGCTGTCGGACCGGCCGGTGCGGCCACCGCGCCCGGCCTGCCCACCGATGCCGACACCACGGCGGTCACGCTCTTCGCGCTGGCCCGGCTGGGCCGCGCGCCAGGTGTCGCGCCGCTGGCCGGGTTCGACACCGGACGGCACTTCTGCACCTGGCCGGGGGAGGACGGGACGTCGCTGACCACGAACGCGCACGTGCTCGACGCCCTCGGCGAGCAACCGAGCGCGCCCGGCGTCACCGGCGCCCGGCGCCGGGTCACCGGGTGGCTGCTGGACCGGCAGGAGCCGGACGGGCGGTGGGAGGACCGCTGGCACGCCTCGCCGTACTACGCCACCTACGCGGTGCTGCTGGCGCTCGCCGACCACGCGCCGGACGGCGCGGCGCGCGCCGCGGTCGAGCGGGGGGTGGCCTGGCTGCTGGACACGCAGCGCCCGGACGGCTCCTGGGGGCGGTGGGACGGCACCGCCGAGGAGACCGCGTACGCGGTGCTCGCCCTGGCCGACGCGGGCCGGCCCGGCGACGCCCGGATCACGTCGGCGCTGGCGCGGGGGCGCCGCCGACTGTCCGAGCTGGACGGATGCGACGGCGAACCGGCACTATGGCACGACAAGGACCTCTACCGCCCGACGCGGATCGTGCGCGCCGCGGTGCTGGCGGCCTCCGGCCGTGCCGGGGCGACCCGGACCGGGGCCGCACCTACCATGATCAGGATCGCTTGAATGAGGTTCACGACGGCTGCTAGCGTGCGCCGGAGTCGATCGGATTTCGGACCGACCGAAGACCGGGCCAGGACGGTGTGATGGGTTCCCGCAGTACGAATCTCCGTACGAAGATCATCGCGCTGCTGGCGTCGCTGACCGCGCTCTGGGCGTTCGCCGCATGGGTGACCGTACGGGACGGATTCAACCTGCTCGGCGTGCAGACGCTCAACGCGCGCGTCTTCGAACCGAGCGACCCGCTGCTGCAGGAGCTGCAGGCCGAGCGGCGGCTGTCGCTGCGCTACCTCGGCGAGTCCGACCCGGGCCGGTTGCAGGAGCTGGAGGCCCAGCGCGCGCGTACCGACGAGACCGCCGGCGCGTTGTGGCGCTCGGTGCGGGACTGGCGCACCGAGATCCCGGCCAGCGAGGAGCTGATGCAGCGGCTCGACGAGCTCAAGGTCGAGCTGGACCAGCTCGGCCAGGTACGCGCCGACGTCAGCCGCAAGACCATCGACCGGACCACCACGCTGATCGCGTACGACGAGGCGGTCGACGGGATCTTCGCGGTCTTCGACGCCCTCGGCGGCCTCGACGACGACGAGATCGCCAAGGACACCGCCGCGCTCATCGACCTCAACCGGTCCCGGGAACTGCTGTCCCAACAGGACGCGCTGCTCACCGGCGCGATCGCGGCCAACCGGATCACCGTCGGCGAGCAGACCGCGTTCGCCCGCCTGGTCGGCGCGCAGTGGTTCCTCGCCGACCGCACCGCCCGCGAACTCGCCCCCGGCGACCGCGCCCGCTTCGACCGGATGGTCGAGGGCGACGCGTTCCAGCAGCTCCGCACGCTCCAGGACCAGGTGCTCGCGGCCAAGGGCGCCGAGGTGCGCCCGCCGGTGACCGCCACGGCCTGGCAGGCCGCCACCGAGAAGGCGATGGCCGACCTGCGCGAGGTCATCCTCGCCGGCGGTGAGGACATCGTGTCCCGGGCCACGCCGGTCGCGGTGGGCGTCATCGTGCGGCTGGTGCTCGCCGCCGGTCTCGGCCTGATCGCCGTCATCGCCTCCGTGGTCGTCTCGATCACCACGGCCCGGGCACTCGTCCGCCAGCTCGAACGGCTCCGCGAGGCCGCCTTCAAGCTGGCCCACGAACGCCTGCCGAGCGTGGTGGACCGGCTGGGCCGCGGCGAGGAGGTGGACGTCGCCCGCGAGGCGCCACCCCTGCAGTTCGGCGACGACGAGATCGGCCAGGTGGGCAAGGCGTTCAACGTCGTGCAGGAGACCGCCGTCCGGACCGCCGTCGAGCAGGCCGAGCTGCGCCGCAGCGTCCGCGACGTGTTCCTGAGCCTGGCCCGGCGCACCCAGGCGCTCGTGCACCGGCAGCTCACGCTGCTGGACGCGATGGAACGGCGCGAGCACGACGCCGAGGAGCTGGAGGACCTGTTCCGGGTCGACCACCTGGCCACCCGGATGCGGCGCAACGCGGAGAACCTGATCGTGCTCTCCGGCTCGACGCCGGGCCGGGCCTGGCGGCGCAACGTCCCCATGGTCGACGTGGTGCGCGGCGCGGTCGCCGAGGTCGAGGACTACACCCGGGTCACCGTGCGCCCGCTCGGCGAGGTGTCGCTCACCGGCCGCGCCGTCGGTGACGTGATCCACCTGCTGGCCGAGCTGATCGAGAACGGACTCTCGTTCTCCCCGCCGCAGACCACTGTGGAGGTACGCGGTCAGCTCGTGGCGAACGGCTTCGCCATCGAGATCGAGGACCGCGGCCTCGGCATGAGCGCCGACGAACTGGCCGCCGCCAACGCGCGCATCGTGGACCGGTCCGAGCTGAATCTCGCCGACGCCGCCCGGCTCGGCCTGTTCGTGGTCAGCCGGCTCACCGAGCGGCATGGCGTCAAGGTGCAGCTCAAGGAGTCCGCGTACGGCGGGACGACGGCTGTGGTGCTGATCCCGCGTGAACTGATCACCGCCGACGGCGCCGACGCGGCCGACGCCCTTCCCGCACCCGGGACGGCCCTGCCCGCGGCGCCCGCGCCGGACCCGGTGCGGAGCACGCCGGCGGGCGACGGCGACGGACCGGCGACCCCGTCCGGCCCGGACGGCGCCGCCGAACCGGACCAGCCGGCCGAGCCCGCCCCGCAGGTGCCGGAGCCGGTGACGCAGGCACCTCGGCTGACCCCGTCCGGGCTGCCGGCGCGTACCCGCAAGCGGCAGCCCGCGGTGGCGGGGCCGACCACGGAGCTGGCAGTGGTGGAGCGGCGGCCCGCCGCCACGACGGACGCGGCAGAGGCGTCGCCGGCGACGGAGCCGGAGACCGAGGCGGAGACGGCGCCGGTCACCGACGCGGGACTGCCGGTCCGGGTACGCCAGGCCAGCCTCGTGCCGGAGCTGCGGCACGACCAGACCGCGGCGGACGACGACGACGGCGACGACACGGCGCGTGCACCGGAGCAGGTGCGCCGGATGATGAGCTCCTACCAGAGCGGCACCCGACGCGGCCGTACCGACGCCGCGCGCCTGCTCGGCGGAGCGCAGGGGGCCGGCGGTGGGCCGGCCGACGCGGACGAGCAGGTTACCTGACCGGGACGTCGACGCGACGGAAACCGGAAGCTGACGGCACACCAGCCGGGAAGATGAGGACGACGAGTGGCGCAGAAGACGGCTTCGAGCGCGGATCTGACGTGGCTGCTGGATGACCTGGTCGGCCGGGTCAAGCAGGCGGAGCACGCCGTGGCGCTCTCCACCGACGGACTGTTGATGGCCTCGTCCCGCGGATTGAGCCGGGACGACGGCGAGCACCTGGCGGCGATGGCGGCGGGCATCCAGAGCCTGGCCCGCGGCGCGGGCAAGCGGTTCGGTGGCGGGCACGTACAGCAGACCATCATCGAGATGCAGTCCTCCTTCCTGTTCGTCACCGCGGCCGGGCGTAACGCCTGCCTGGCGGTGCTGGCCTCGGAGGACGCGGACGTCGGCCTGATCGCGTACGAGATGGCCATGCTCGTCACCCGGGTCGGCCGGTTCGTCGCGTCACCGACCCGGGAACAGCCCCTCGGCGAGAACGCGGCGCGATGACCGGCCGGGGGGACTCCGCGGAGCAGGAGTGGGTGGACGACCACGCCGGCCCGGTGGTGCGCCCGTACGCGGTGACCGGGGGCCGGGCCCGCCCGGTCACCGGCACGTTCGACCTGATCTCGCTGGTCACCTCGACCCGCACCGATGTCGGGTCGGAGTCCGGGCTGGGCCCGGAGCACGTGGCGATCGTCGGCCTCTGCCAGCGGATCCTCTCCGTGGCCGAGATCGCCGCCCATCTCGACCTGCCGGTGGGCACGGTCCGGGTCCTCCTCGGAGACCTGGCCGCCCGCAGCCTGGTTCAGGTACGCGAGCCGCGCGCGACCACCGCCGGCCTTCCCGACGAGCACGTTTTCGAGGCGGTAATCAATGGACTACGGGCGCTCTGAGCGGCCGGCGGGCGCCGCGCCGCTGCCCACCGCGATCAAGATCCTGATCGCGGGCGGGTTCGGCGTCGGCAAGACCACAATGGTCGGCGCGGTCAGCGAGACCCGGCCGCTGCGCACCGAGGAGGTGCTGACCGAGACCGGGATCGGCATCGACGACCTGTCCGGCATCGAGGAGAAGTCGACCACCACCGTGGCGATGGACTTCGGCCGCATCACCATCAGCGACGACCTGGTGCTCTACCTGTTCGGCACGCCCGGGCAGGACCGGTTCTGGTTCGTCTGGGACGAGCTGGCGCTCGGCGCGCTCGGCGCCGTGGTGCTCGCCGACACCCGCCGGTTGGCCGACTGCTTCCCGTCGATCGACTACTTCGAGGGGCGCGGCACGCCCTTCGTGGTGGCGGTCAACTGCTTCGAGGGCGCCAAGACGTTCCGTCTGGACGAGGTGCAGGCCGCGCTCGACCTGGACCCGGGCGTACCGGTGGTGCTGTGCGACGCGCGCAAGCGGGAGTCGGCCAAGGAGGTGCTGATCACGCTGCTGGAGCACGCCATGAAGCTGCGGGAGGCGCGCCGCCGCGCCGCCGAGGACTGAGCGGTCACACGTCGACGGGGGAGTGGGATGACCGAGGTGACGGTCCGGGGGATGAACCCGGACGAGTTCGACAGATGGCAGGACGAGCTGGCCGCCGGGTACGCGCGGGAGCACGTCACGGCCGGCAACTGGACGCCCGAGGAGGCGCTCGACCGGGCCCGGGAGGCCAGCGCCGCCTTCCTGCCGCAGGGCATGGCCACGCCCGGCATGCTGTTCCTGGTCGGCGAGCTGGCAGACGGCTCACCCGTCGGCCGGCTGTGGATCGGCCTGACCCACCCGCGCGGTCTCGCCGACTGCGCGTTCCTCTACGACATCGAGGTGGCCGCCGGGCACCGGGGCCGGGGCCTCGGGCGGGCGCTGCTCGCGGCCGGGGAACGGGCGGCCCGGGAGCACGGCGCCCAGGCGCTGGAGCTGAACGTCTTCGGCGCCAACGAGACGGCACGCAAGCTGTACGAGACGTCCGGCTACCGGGTGGTCACCCAGCAGATGCGCAAGGATCTGTCCTAGCGCCGGTCCTCACAGACGGGTGGCGGTGCGGACCAGCCCGACCGGCGTCCGGGACCGGCTGTGCTTCCTGCTCACCGATGCCGGACGGCAGCACCTCCACCCGATGCCCAGCCGCCGCGCGCTACCGAGGTGGTGTTGGCGGCTACGTCGAGGACGCGGGCACGATCCCGTGGTGAGCGCCGCTCGTCGGCACCACATCACCGGGTTGCAAGGAGGACACGCCATGCCTCTGCTGCGAGTCCACCTCGACAGCGACCCGACCACGGCCCGCCGCGTCCTGCACCTGCATCGCGACGGCGGCGTCCATCACGAGTCGCGGGAGGTGGCCCGGGAGCAGGTGTGGCGCCAGGGCCGCACCCCGGCCGGTGACCCGGTCTTCGTCGGCATCACCAACGGGCGTCGCAGCGTGCGACTGCTCTACGACGTCGAGGTCTACTCCGACACAGTTCCGTGAACGCTCGCCGGCACTCACGCCCGCGGAAATGGGAATTGCGCCCGGCTCGGCCGCTGATCGTGAGCGAGACGCAATTCGGCGGACCGGTGCGCCGGCCCACGCAATCCGGCGAACGCAATCCGGCGAACGCATTTCGGTGAATCAGTCGCCGATCGCGTCCCGCATTCGTTCCCTCGTCCAGTATTCGGACGGGTCGGTGGCACCCGGGCTCGGATTGTGCGTCGCGACCAACGGGCCGGGCGGCGCCGGTCGCCCCGCGCCGCCGTCGCGCGCCGCGAGGACCACGACGGCCGCGGCGACGGCGAGCGCCGCGACGGCGGCCGCGCCGAGCAGCACACGATGTGACATGTCGCCTCCTCCGGGCCGGGTGCCGGTCCGCCTGGTGCGCCGGTTGGCACACCAGGCGGACCGTCGGTCACCAGGTGTCGTTCGCGTACGTGTTGTAGAGCGTCCCCACCACCGCGGCGGAGAAGTACGGCGAGCCGTTCGTGTTCGAGCCGCTCGAGTAGCTCATCACCCCGTGCACGTCACCACGTCTGGTGGTGTTGTCGTAGCTGTAATACCACGGGCCGCCGCTCGAACCGCCCCCGAAGCCGCAGTTCATCTCGATCCGGTTGCTGCCCGCGTCCCTCGACGTGCCCGAGCAGACCCACTGGATCTCGCCGCTGTCCTTGTTGCTCGGGTAGCCGAAGATGTCGTAGTGGTACGCCCGGCCACCGCCGGTGAGCAGCCCGTTCGCGCCGACCGCATCCACGATCGACCGGCTGCCGTAGACGAGCGCGACCGCCACGTCGTACTGCCGCTCGCGGGTGCTGATCCAGCCGCTGGGCACCGCCAGCGTGGACCAGTCCCAGGTGCCGTACGGCTGTGCGCCGTTGCGGTACGACGGCACGAACATCCAGTTCGCGGTGTGCCAGTCCCGGCCCGGCCCGTCGTGCACGCAGTGCGCGGCGGTGAAGACCATGTTGCGCGCCGGGCTGTTCACCACGCTCGCCGAGCAGTAGTGGCCCAGGCCGTCGGTCGAGCTGGTGTAGAAGATCTTTCCCACCGTGATCGACTCGTTGAGCTGGGTGCCGAAGCCGCTGCCGTCCTTCGGCGCCACCGCCTCCGCGAAGCGCCGCACCCGCTCCGCCGTGGGGCTCTGGGTGACCGGGCCGGCGGACTTCTCCACCTCGTCGGCCGGAGTGGCCGCCGCCATGCGCTCGGCCGTCCAGTAGGCCCTGGCCTGCGAGGACGACCCCGCCTTGCGCTCGATCGATGTGACAGCGGCCGGAGCGGCCGTGCCTGCGGCGGTGTCGGCCAGTGCCGGAGTGCCGGCGAGGACCGCTGGCAGGATCAGGGCCGGCAGGGCCAGAAGTCTGATCGTCGTCTTCATGAAATCCTTCCCAGTGTTCGATTCCCGGATCGAAACTGGAGCGCCCCCGTTGTTCATCGCGATATCGGCAACGTATCGACGGGATTCGGAGCGTGTCAACGAATCATGGACGTCGATTGTCGGCAGTGTCGGATGTGCGATCGGGGGCGAGGGACATCATCGAATCGCAATTTCGTAATGAGTGGGGTGCCGGCTTCAGCGGGTCGTTCGTTGCCGCCGGTTCGTGAGCGGCGTCCGGCCTCGGAGCCGTGACGAAGGGACCGGGACCACGATGACTGCTGATCCGCCGCCCGCCACCGAACGACTGACCTTCGCCGAGATGACCGTCGACGACCTCGGCGACATGGCCGCCATTCTCGGCGACCCGGTCGTGATGCGCTACTACCCGCGACCGTAGATCCGGGCGGAGGCGCTGGACTGGATCCGTCCGAATCGGGGGATCCGGTGCGCGTGTACGCCGCGCGCCTGACCTGACCGGGCTCAGCGCCGGGTCGACGTCACGAACCGGGTCCACGCGGCCGGGGTGAAGGTGAGCACCGGACCGGCCGGGTCCTTCGAGTCGCGGACGCCGACCACGCCGGGCAGGTTGCCGGCGACCTCGACGCAGTTGCCGCCGTTGCCGCCGCTGCGGGTGCTCTTGCGCCACCGCGCGCCGCTCAGATCCATGCCGCCGCAACTTCCCTCAACAGTTCCAGGGTCCGCGCGCGGGGCAGCGCCTCGCCCCTGATGCGTTCCCACCGACGCTCCAGGGTAGCAATCTCCGAGGGCTGCTCGATGATCTGCGCGCGGGCCTGGCTGTCCACATGCGCCACCCGGTTGCCGTCGCGCAGCTCCGCTATGACGAACGGCCCGTCCAGCCCGGGATAGGTCGGCGTGTCGAGGGGCACCACGTGGAGCTGCACGTTCGGCAGCTCGGCGCAAGTGAGCAGGTGGGTCACCTGCTCGGCCATCAGCGCCCGGTCACCGGCGGCGGCGCGGCGCAGCACCTGCTCGTCGAGCACCGCGACGTACAGTGGCCCGCGCGGCCGGGTGAGGACGCCCTGCCGGTCCAGCCGGGCGGTGACCAGGTCGGTGATCTCGTCGCCGGTCAGTGGCTGGCCGAGGAACGTGGCCCGGGCGTACGCCTCGGTCTGCAACAGGCCCGGCACCCAGGCCAGCTCGAACGTACGCAGCGCGACTGCCTCGCGCTCGATGTCCACCCACGGACGGAACCAGACCGGCTCGCGGCGGCGGATCGCGTCCGGCCAGAGCGCCTCGATCGGCTGGCCCAGCAGGTTCGCAGCCGTCGCGCGGTGCCGGCTCTGCGGGATGTGCCCGGGGTTCGCCCACCGGGCCACCGTCTTCGGGTGCAGGCCGAGCCGTTCCGCCAGGCTCTCGGCGGTGTGACCGGCACCGGCCAGCGCGGTGACGAAGGCATGGTTCATGCCCGTTCCTCCCCGGAGCAAAAGAATCGTCCGAAGGAGATTACCCAACGCTGTGTGATTGTGTGGGCACCCTCGGCACGGTGGAGGCATGACCGAACCGACACCGACATCGGCGTACCCCCGGGTGGTGCTGCCGCTCACCGGCCACCGCGCGTGCGGTCCGGCCTGGCGCTGCGACCGCTGCGGTGAGCCCTGGCCGTGCCCGACCCTGCGGGCCGCGCCCACCGACGCGGCCCGCCGCGCCACGATGATCCCCGAGTTCTCCCGGCTCACCCGGCAGGCCATCCGCGACCTGCGCGGCCGCCCCGACGGCCCGGACCCGATCGCGATCGTGCGGCGCTTCCTGTGGTTCCTGCCGCTCACCGACTCCGAGGCACGCGCCGTCGCGCTCCGCCTCCGCTGAGCAGGTAAGGAAGGGCCCCTTATTAACAGACGTCTGTTAATAAGGGGCCCTTCCTTACCTGGGAACTCAGGCGGCGATCATGCGGCGCAGCACGTACTGCAGGATGCCGCCGTGCCGGTAGTAGTCCGCCTCACCCGGGGTGTCGATCCGGACCACGGCGTCGAACTCCACGCCGGTGTCGGTGGTGACCTTCACCGTGCGCGGGGTATCGCCGTCGTTCAGCGCGGTGACGCCGCTGATCGAGAACGTCTCGGTGCCGGTGAGGCCCAGCGACTCGGCGGTCTCGCCGCCCGGGAACTGCAACGGCAGCACGCCCATGCCGATCAGGTTCGAGCGGTGGATCCGCTCGTACGACTCGGCGATGACCGCCTTCACGCCCAGCAGCATCGTGCCCTTGGCCGCCCAGTCGCGCGACGAGCCCGAGCCGTACTCCTTGCCGGCCAGGATGACCAGCGGAACGCCCGCCTCCTGGTACGCCATCGAGGCGTCGTAGATCGAGGTCTGCTCGCCGGTCAGGTGGTTGACGGTGAAGCCGCCCTCCACACCCGGGACGAGCTGGTTGCGCAGCCGGATGTTGGCGAACGTGCCCCGGATCATCACCTCGTGGTTGCCGCGGCGGGAGCCGTACGAGTTGAACTCGTGGCGGGCCACGCCGTGCTCGGCCAGGTACTTGCCGGCGGGGGAGTCCGCCTTGATCGAACCGGCCGGGGAGATGTGGTCGGTGGTCACCGAGTCGCCCAGCTTGGCCAGCACCCGAGCGCCGGCGATGTCCTGCACCGGGGTCGGCTGCTGCTGCATGCCCTCGAAGTACGGGGGCTTGCGCACGTAGGTGGAGTCGCCGGCCCAGGAGAACGTGTCACCGGTCGGGGTCGGCAGCGACTGCCAGCGCTCGTCACCGGCGAACACGTCGGCGTACGCGGCGCTAAAACCGGTGGCGCCGATCGCCGAGGCGATGACGTCCTGGATCTCGGCGCTGTTCGGCCAGATCTCCCGCAGGAACACCGGGTTGCCCTGGGCGTCCTCGCCGATCGGCTCGTTCGCCAGGTCGATGTCCATCGTGCCGGCGAGCGCGTACGCGACCACCAGCGGCGGGGACGCCAGGTAGTTCATCTTGACGTCCGGGTTGATCCGGCCCTCGAAGTTCCGGTTGCCGGACAGCACCGACACGACCGCGAGGTCACCGTCGTTGACGGCGGCGGAGACCTCCTCCGGCAGCGGGCCGGAGTTGCCGATGCAGGTGGTGCAGCCGTAGCCGACCAGGTTGAAGCCGAGCTTCTCCAGGTACGGGGTGAGGCCGGCGCGGTCGTAGTAGTCCATGACGACCTTCGAGCCCGGCGCCAGGGTGGTCTTCACCCACGGCTTGCGGGCCAGGCCCTTCTCCACCGCGTTGCGGGCCAGCAGCGCGGCGCCGATCATCACCTGCGGGTTCGAGGTGTTGGTGCAGGAGGTGATCGCCGCGATCACCACGGCGCCGTGGTCCAGCTCGTACTCGACGCCGTCGGCGCCGGTCACGCGTACCGGATTGCTGGCCCGGCCGCCCGCGCCCACCGCGGCGGTATCCAGGTCGCGCGGCGCGTCCGCCGGGTCGTTCACGCCGTTGGCGGGGGAGTCGCTGGCCGGGAACGACTCGGCCGACGCCTCGTCGGCCGGGCCGTCGGCGCCGAACGGCTTCTCCTGCTGCGGCACGCCCGGCTTGCGGCCCGGGTCGCCACCGGTCTCGTCGGCTGCCACGTAATCGCTGAGCGCGGCACGGAACAGCGTCTTGGCGCTGCCCAGCGGCACCCGGTCCTGCGGGCGCTTCGGGCCGGCCAGCGACGGCTCGATGGTGCCGAGGTCCAGCTCCAGGCGCTCGGAGTACTCCGGCTCGCGCTCCGGGTCGTGCCAGAGGCCCTGCTCCTTGGCGTACGCCTCGACCAGCGCCACCTGAGACGCGTCGCGGCCGGTCAGCTCCAGGTAGCGGACGGTCTCGGCGTCGATCGGGAAGATCGCCACGGTCGAGCCGTACTCCGGCGACATGTTGCCGATGGTGGCGCGGTTGGCCAGCGGCACCGCGCTCACGCCCGGGCCGTAGAACTCGACGAACTTGCCGACCACGCCGTGCTTGCGCAGCATCTCGGTGATGGTCAGCACCAGGTCGGTGGCGGTGGTGCCGGCCGGCATCTCGCCGGAGAGCTTGAAGCCGACCACACGGGGGATCAGCATGCTGACCGGCTGGCCGAGCATCGCGGCCTCGGCCTCGATGCCGCCGACGCCCCAGCCCAGCACGCCCAGGCCGTTGACCATGGTGGTGTGCGAGTCGGTGCCGACGACCGTGTCCGGGTACGCCTGGCCGTTGCGCTCCATGATCGTGCGGGCCAGGTACTCGATGTTGACCTGGTGCACGATGCCGGTGCCCGGCGGGACGACCTTGAACTCGTTGAACGCGGTCTGGCCCCAGCGCAGGAACTGGTAGCGCTCCTTGTTGCGCTCGTACTCCAGCTCGACGTTGCGCTCGAAGGCGTCCTCGCGGCCGAACAGGTCGGCGATGACCGAGTGGTCGATGACCAGCTCGGCCGGGGCCAGCGGGTTGACCTTGGTGGCGTCGCCGCCCAGGTCACGGACCGCCTCGCGCATGGTGGCCAGGTCGACCACGCAGGGCACGCCGGTGAAGTCCTGCATCAGCACCCGGGCCGGGGTGAACTGGATCTCCACGCTCGGGTCGGCGGTGGCGTCCCACGCGCCGAGCTGCTGGATGTGGTCGGCGGTGATGTTCGCGCCGTCCTCGGTCCGCAGCAGGTTCTCCAGCAGGATCTTCAAGCTGTAGGGCAGCCGCTCGTGGCCCTCCACCTTGTCGATCCTGAAAATCTCGTAGCTCGCGTCTCCGACGCGTAGCTGGGTCTTCGCACCGAAGGTGTCGAGGCTCGCCACGTCGTACTCCTTCACACCAGCGACCGTGAGTAGTCCTGAGCAGTTTGTCGCACCGACCGGGGCGCTGCCGTGCTTAGGCAACACTTACCTGCGTCGGCCTCTACAAACCGTACGTCCGTCTTGCTATTCGTGCAACCTCGTGGCACGCTGCGGGACGAGGAGGTACCACCATGATCCATCACGTCCTGCTCGCCTGCCCTCGCGGCTCCGAGGACGCGTCCCGCTCCTTCTACGCGGGCCTGCTCGGCCTCACCGAGAAGCCCAAACCCCCGGCCCTCGCCGCCCGCGGTGGCTGCTGGTTCACCGGGTACGACGCCGAACTGCACCTGGGCGTCGAGGACGACTTCCACCCGGCCCGCAAGGCGCACCCCGCGCTGCTGCGCACCGACCTGGACGAGCTGGCCGCCCGCCTCGACGCCGCCGGACACACGGTGACCTGGGGCGACGACGAGGTTCCCGGCATGCGGCGGTTCCACACGTACGACCCGCACGGCAACCGGCTGGAGTTCCTGGCCCCCGCGGGCTGACCCGGCGCGGGTAGGGTCGGCGGGTGGTCGACGTACAGCACTGGCTCGCCGCGCTCCCGCCGGCCCTGATCTGCCTGCTCGTGGGCGGGGTGATCGGCGTGGAGAGCATGGGCATCCCGCTGCCCGGCGAGATCGTGCTGGTCAGCGCCGCCCTGCTCGCCGCCACGGGCGCCGTCGGGCCCGAGTGGGTGGCCGCCGCCGCGGCCACCGGCGCCATCCTCGGCGACTCCATCGGGTACGCCGTGGGCCGGCGCGGCGGCCGTCCACTGCTGGAACGGCTCGGCCGGCGCTTCCCGAAACACCTCGGCCCGGCACACCTGGCCCGCGCCGAGCTGAGCTTCGCCCGGCACGGCGTCTGGGCCGTGTTCTTCGGGCGGTTCGTCGCGCTGCTGCGCATCCTCGCCGGGCCGCTCGCCGGTGCGCTGCGCGTGCCGTACCGCCGGTTCCTGGTCGCGAACGCCGCAGGCGGGCTGGTGTGGGCGTTCGGCACCACCTACCTGCTGTTCTACCTCGGGCAGGCCGCCGAGCACTGGCTCAAGGACATCTCCTGGGCCGGGCTGGTGCTGGCCGTGCTGGCCGGTGTGGTCAGCACCGCGTGGCTGCGCCGCCGAGCCAAGCGCCTGCACGTGCCCGAGCCCCCCGACCAGTCCACACCGGTCCCCGCCGCCGACCGCTGACCGCCGCCCCAGCGCCTTCCCCCTCACCCGCGCCCGGCCCGCCCGCGCCGCTGCGCCGCCCGCCCGAGCCGCTGCGCCGCCCGCCCGAGCCGTTGCGCCGCCCGCCCACGCCGCTGCGCTGCCCGCTCTCACCCGGCCCCGCTCTCGCCCGGCCCGGCACTCGCCCTTGCGCCGCCCGCCCTCGCCCGGCCCCGCCTGCCCTTGGGCCGCCCGCCCCGCCCTCGCCCGGTTGATCAAGGAGTTCGTGTCCTGCAGCGGCCCCGCAGGTGACACAAACTCCTTGATCAACTCCTTGGTCACCGATGCGGGTGAGCGGGCCGGCGAGCAGGGCGGGGCGCGGCGGACCGGATGGGCGGGATGCCCAGCGGACCGGGGACGTGATGTCGCGCAGCGCCGAAGGCGCACGAGATCTTGGTAGGAAAAGGCCCCTGGGGGCTGTTTCCTACCAAGATCTCGGCCGGCCGCACCCGACCCGACCACTTCGCAGCGTCGATCATGAAGTTGACGGCGACAAATCAGACAGGAAACGCCGCCAACTTCATGATCGACGGGGCGGGCGCGTGCCGACGGGCGGGCGCGGTCAGGGGCGGTGAGCGGGGCGCGCGGACGGCGGCGCGGGACTTCTCGGTGTGGTCCAGCGCGTCGAACCCGTGCTGTCCGTTGGGTACGTCCACCACGCACAGCGGGATACCGCGGGTGGGGGATCGAGGACGAACGGGCTCTGCCAGAGAACGGTTCCCATCATGGCGATGGTAGGAGCATCAGCCGCCCGCGACTGTCCGGTCAGGACGACGAAGACGCCTTGGCGTGCCGTTCGCGCAGCCGGTCCCGGATCTCCTCCGGGGTGTACGCCCGGCGCCGCCGCTCGGCCCGCGCCACCACCACTCCGGTCGCCGCGACGCCCGCGAGACCCGCGAGACCGAGCACCTTCCACCACCGCATCCGTTGCCGCATCCGCATAGGGTAGTCCTCCATGAGCATCAGCCTGGACGAGGCCGTGGAGCTGACCCGCACCGGCGATCTGTGGGTGTTCCGCGGACGCAGCGTGCCCGACCGGGCCATCCAGCTCACCACTAACAGCCCGGTGAACCACGTGGGCATGGCCGTGGTGCTCGATGACATGCCGCCGCTGATGTGGCACGCCGAGCTGGGCCGTTCGCTGCCGGACATGTGGACCGGCACCCACCAGCGCGGCGTGCAGCTGCACGACCTGCGGGACGCGGTCTGCGTCTGGGGCAACCGGTACGGCCAGCGGGGCTGGCTACGCCAGCTCGAACCGCCGGCCGACACGGCGATGGAGGAGGCGGTGCTGCGTACAGTGGCTCGTCTGGATGGGACGCCGTTCCCGTCCACCGCGCAACTCGCCTGGCGGTGGGCCCGGGGCCGGCTGCCGCACCCGCGTCGCCTGAGCCTCGGCGGCCGCCTGGGCAAGACCGGCGACAGGGGCGAGACCGGCGACACGAGCAGGACCGGCGACAGGGACCAGATCGGCATCCTGGGCAAGACCGGCGACAGGGGAGAGATCGGCGACCGGGACGAGGCCGGGCGCAGGGGCGAGACCGGCGACACGAGCAGGACCGGCGACACCGGCAGGGAGAACGCCGCGGCACTGGAGACGGCGTACTGCGCCGAGGTGGTCGCGGTGACCTACGAGGCGATGGACCTGCTGCCCGCCGGGCGACGGCCCAACTGGTACGACCCGGGGCGGTTCTGGAGCGGCGACGACCTGGCCCTCAACGGCGGCGCGCACCTCGGTGCCGAGATCGAGGTGCGGATCCCGCCGCGCTGACCAGGTTTGCCGCCGGGGCGCGCCGGTAATGAGGAGCGTCGTGACGGCTTCCACCGACCTCGACACGCTCACCGACTTCTTCGACCGGTACGGCGTGGCACTGACCACCGCCGACGTGCCGGCCATCGCCGGCTGCTACGCCCTGCCCGGGCTGGTGGTCGCCGACACCTACAGCTTCTCGTTCACCTCGCCCGCGGCGGTGGCGCTCAGCTTCGTCGGCGCCACCCCCGACTACCAGGAGCGGGAACTCGTCGCCGCGAACGCGCAGATCGAGGACGTGCAGCAGATCTCGGCGCTGCTCACCGAGGTGGCGGTGCGCTGGGAGTTCCTGGACAGCCAGGGCGGCGCGGTGCCCGGCGAGCGCTACCGCTATCTGCTGCGCACCACCGAGGACGGCCCGGTGATCTGCACGGTCATCCGTACCGCCTGATCTTCGTCGTGGTGCGGCGGCCGGCCACGCGGGCCGGCCGCCGCACGACGGACGTCAGCGGTGGTGGGCGCCGGCCCAGCGGTCGGCCTCGGGGGCCGGGTGCAGGCCGGGCTCGTGCAGGCCCTCCTCGGTGACCTGGCCGATCCGGCGGTACGTCTCCGGGTGGCTGGTGCGCAGGATCGCGCCCCAGATCAGGCCGACCACGCCTGCCGCCACCGGGATCGCCGGGAGCAGCCACTTCAGGTAGCTCGCGGTGTCGGGGGCGAGCAGCGCGTCGAAGTTGAACAGCAGCACCAGCAGCACGGCAGTGAGCAGGACCGTGCCGAGTGCCGGAGCGATCGCCCGCTGCCACGCGCTCTCCGGGCCGGGACGGCCCCGGAAGAAGCCCACCACGGAGGCCGAGGTGAGCGTCATCAGCAGCACGACGCCGACCGCCGCGGCGCCGGACAGCCAGGTGAACAGGTCGATGACCGGGTCACGGCCGGTCATCGCGAACGCCAGGAACACCACCACCGCGAGGGCGCTCTGCACGACCGAGCCCGCGACGGGCGCGCCGCTGCGGCTGGAGGTGGCGCCGAGGAAGCCCGGCAGCACCCGCTCGCGGCCCAGAGCGAACAGGTAACGCGCCACGCCGTTGTGGAACGACAGCAGGGCGGCCAGCACGCTGGTGATGAACAGGAGGTTGGCGATGTCCGCGACGACCGCGCCGGTGTACTGGTCGAGCGCGCCGAAGATGATGCCCGGCCCGGCCTCGGCGCTGGCCGCCGGGGCGTTCTCCGGACCGGTGAGCACGGTCAGCGCCCAGGCGGAGAAGGCGTAGAACAGGCCGGTGAACGCGACAGCGATGTAGGTGGCCCGGGCGACCGTGCGCCGCGGGTCCTTGACCTCCTCGCTGTAGATGGCACCGCTCTCGAAGCCGGTGAAGGAGGCGATGGTGAACGCGAGCACCGCGCCGAAGCCGGCGCCGAACAGGTGGCCGGGGCTGATGCCGGCGGTGGTGACGGTGCCGCCGTCGGGGTTGGCGAAGGCGACCAGGTCGAAGATCAGCACGGCCACGCATTCGAGGATGAGCAGCACCGCGAGCACCGTGGCGTTGAGGTCGATGCGCAGGACGCCGAGCGCGCCGATGAACACCCAGGCCAGCAGCGCCCAGACCCACCAGTCGAGACTGATGCCGGTCTTGGCGTCCATGAAGTCGCCGAGGATCGCGCCGAGCAGGCCGTAGAGACCGATCTGGATCGCGTTGTACGCCGCCAGCGCGACGGCCGAGCCGGCCACCCCGCCGGCCCGGCCGAGACCGTTGGCGATGTACGCGTAGAACGCGCCCGCGTTGGCGACGTACCGGCTCATCGCGGCGTAGCCGGTGGCGAAGACGGCGAGCACGGCGGCCAGCAGCACGTATCCGAGTGCGGCGCCGATGTTGCCGCTGACCGCGTACATGGTGGTGACGCCGCCGCCGAGAACGGTCAGCGGGGCCGACGCGGCGACTGTGAAGAAGACGAGGTGGGCGGTGCCGAGACGACCGCGGCGCAGCCCACCGTCGGAGAAGAACGGATCGGAGGACAAGGCTTCTCCAGGGGAGGGGGATGAGGGGGTTCAGGTGTCTACTTCGGAACAACCTGAAGCAGGGTATTGGTGATCACTGATCGTGACAACCCCGCTTCGATATCGATTGGGGCGCGCGTGATCGGCCGGAATTGAGCTGTGCGTGGTCATGCCGTACCGTCCCGTGTCGACGATCACGGCCACCGTTCGAGGATGGACCATGACCTACCCCGGGGCACAGGCCACTTACCGGCTTGCGGATGCGCTGTTCCTTATCGGACACGACGAGTTCACCGGCAAGCCACATGTCGCCGTCGACCGGCTGGAGTGCGGGCTGGCCGGCGCCGCGCTCGCCGAGCTGATGTTCGAGGGCCGGATCGCCCTCGACGGAGGGGGGATCGCCGCTGTCGATCCGCGGTTGTGGCAGGAGCCGCTCACCGACCTGCTGATCACCGAGATCCTGCGCCGCGAGGGGGCGCATCCGGCCCGGCTGTGGATCCGCTACCTGCGGACCCAGCTCAACATCAACGAGCGCGTGGGCACCCGGCTGGTCACCGCCGGCGTGCTCCGGCGCGAGCAGGGCAAGCTGATCGGCCGGATGGTGCGCTGGCCGGCCATCGACCCGAACCAGGCGGCCTCACCGCGGGTGCGGCTGACCGCGATGCTGATGCACTCGTCCCCGGCCGAACTGGACCCGGGCACGCTGCTGCTGGCGACCCTCGCCGAGGCGGTCGGGCTGGCCACGCACATCTTCGACCCGCAGGCGGCCACGCGGATGCGCGACTGCCGCCGGTTCCTGCCGGCTCAGCTCGAAGGGCTGCTCGCCGCCGTCGTGGGCGCGCTCGACGTCACCACCACGACGGTACGGCGATGACGTCCCGCCCCGGGCCGAGCCGGGGCGGGACGGTATCGGTCAGGCCGGGTCGCGCCACATCGGGTAGAGGCTGGGGCCCTCCGGCAGGTCCAGCGTGACCGGGCGGCGCCGGAATCCGAGCCGCTCGTAGAGCGCGGCGTTGCGCGGCGAACTGGCCTCCAGGTACGCCGCGGTGCCGGCCTGATCCAGCTCGGCCAGCTTGTTACGCAGCAGCGCCGAGCCGACGCCCTTGCCGTGATGGTCGGGGTGTACCGCGATGAAGGGCAGGTACCAGTGCGGCTCGCCGGGGTGCCGGGCGCTCATCATCTCGTCCAGCACACTGAACCGCTTCATGGCCTCCGCACCGATCGCGGCCTCCATCTCGTCGAACTCGTCGCCCTCGTCGGCGTCGTGTCCCTCGCCGGTGGGCAGCCAGAGCGTGGCGCCCAGGCCGTCGCCGGCGACGTGCACCTCACCGGTGCGCAGCGCCAGCGCGACGAACGGTCCGAAGAAGGCGGGATGGACCCGGGCGCGATGGTCGTCGGCCGGGAAGACCCAGCCGCTCACCGGATCCCGCATGAACGCCTCGACGAGGATCGCGGTCACGACGGCCGCGTCCGCCGTGGACGCCCGCCGGATGTTGCCCTGCCACTCACTCACTGGCCAACCGTCCTACCGGCTCGACGAGCCATTGTGGTCATTGATCGCCGTGCAAGGTATCAGGTGGCTACGCTGGCCCGGACCCCGACAGGAGAACCATGTCCCGCACGCGTCGTCCCGGCCCGCGGCCCGGGGCCGCCATGACCTCGTCCCCCTGGATCCTCGTCGCCGCCGGAGTCGTCGTGATGGTGGTCCTGCTGGTGGTGGCGCTCGATTCGGTGCGGGGCCGGCGGACGCTCCCGGCGGCCGGGCCACCGGACCCGGTGATGTCGCTGCCACAGGTCCCGGCCACGCCGGGCGGGACCGGCACGGCCGGGCACGCGCCGGGCAGTCCCACCGGCCGGGTGGTGCCGGGACTGTCGCCCCGGTCGACGGTGCTGCCCGCCCGTCCCACGCCTGCCGCGCCGGCCGTCAGCCCGCGGGGCGTCACCCGTTCCGTGCCGGCTCCGCCGCCGCCGGCGCCGCGGTCCGCCGTGACCGGCCGGTACGGCGTGGCGAACGTCTTCGACGGTGGTTTCATCGGTGAGGTGCTGCTCGTCAACACCGCGCGTACGCCGCAGGGCTGGACGGTGCGGGTGGCGTATCCCGGCGGCCGGCTGGTCACCGCCTGGGTCGTGGGCATGGAGCAGGGCGTGTTCAGCTTCGCCGACGGCGTGTTCACGTACCGCAGCGGGGTGGACCTGGCGGCCGGGGCGTCGGTGCCGGTGCGGTTCCACGTCGAGCGGGTGGGCACCCGGCCGCTGGGCTGCGCCGTCGACGGCACGGCCTGCGTCGCCTGACCGGAGCCGCGCCCTCGCGTGGGGCGGCGACGGGTGCCACCTTTTGCAAGGTAACTGCTTTGTTGCGACATGGTTTGCAAGGTATTGCAGAATGTTTCGGCAAGGGCTAGCGTGCGGGCGAATCAGCGACCAGAGAAAGGCCGTCGATGAAACCGCCGCCGATATCCCCCAAGGCGCTGCTCGCCCTGGTCACCTCCCTCGTACTCACTCTCGTCGGCGTGCCGGTGGCCCTCCACCAGCTCGGCGCCGGCGCCACCGCCCCGGCCGCCACCCCCGACGTCCTGGCCGCCGGCAACGCTCCGCAGTGGAACCAGGAGCCGTCCGCCGACGCGCTCCTCAAGGCCGGTACCGGTACCGCGAAGGCCGAGCAGTTCTACTTCGTCCTGCCCGACCGGTTCGCCAACGGCGACAAGCGCAACGACACCGGCGGCCTCACCGGCGGCCGGCTCACCACCGGTCTCGACCCGGCCGACAAGGGCTTCTACCACGGCGGCGACCTCAAGGGCCTGATCGACCGGATGGACTACATCCAGGGGCTCGGCACCACCGCCATCTGGCTCGCGCCGATCTTCAAGAACCGCCCCGTGCAGGGCACCGGCGCGGACGTCTCGGCCGGCTACCACGGCTACTGGATCACCGACTTCACCCAGGTCGACCCGCACTTCGGCACCAACGCCGAGCTGAAGAAGCTGGTCGACCTGGCCCACCGGCGGGGCATCAAGGTCTACCTCGACATCATCGTCAACCACACCGCCGACGTCATCCGGTACGCCGAGGACAAGTACGGCTACGTGGACAAGAAGACCGCGCCGTACCGCGACGCGCAGGGGCGTCCCTTCGAGGACCGCAACTACGCCGACGGCACCCGCAGGTTCCCGGCGGTGAACGAGAAGTCGTTCCCGTACACCCCGGTGTTCGCCACCCCGGCCGACGCGAAGGTCAAGGTACCGGCGTGGCTCAACGACCCGACCATGTACCACAACCGCGGTGACTCCACCTTCGCCGGGGAGAACAGCGAGTACGGCGACTTCTTCGGCCTCGACGACCTGTGGACCGAGCGTCCCGAGGTGGTCCGCGGCATGACCGACATCTACGCCCAGTGGATCGGCAGGGCCGGGGTGGACGGGTTCCGCCTCGACACGGTCAAGCACGCCAACCTCGACTTCTGGCCGCAGTTCGCCCGCGGCATCGACGCCGCCGCCGCGAAGGCCGGCAAGAAGGACTTCTTCATGTTCGGCGAGGTCTACAGCGCCGAGCAGGAGATCCAGTCCACCTACGTGCGGCAGGGTGGGCTGCCCGCCACGCTCGACTTCTCGTTCCAGGAGGCGGCACGCGGGTACGCCACCGCCGACGGCTCGGCCAAGGCGCTCGCCGACGTCTACGCCAAGGACGACCTGTACTCCGCGCGGGACACCGACGCCAACCGGCTCACCACGTTCCTGGGCAACCACGACATGGGCCGGATCGGCTCGTTCGTCGCCGCCGCCGGTGGTGACGACGCCACCCAGCTGAACCGCAGCCGGCTCGCCCACCAGCTCATGTTCCTCACCCGCGGCCAGCCCGTCGTCTACTCCGGTGACGAGCAGGGCTTCACCGGACCGGGCGGCGACAAGGACGCCCGGCAGGACATGTTCGCCTCGCGGACCGCCGACTACCTCGACGACGACCTGATCGGCACCACCCGCACCCACGCCGCCGACCAGTACGACACCCGTCACCCGCTCTACCGGACCATCGCCGAGCTGGGCGAGCTGCGGGCAGCGCACCCGGCGCTGCGCGACGGCGTGCAGGTGACCCGGTACGCGGCGGACGGGCCGGGCGTCTTCGCGTTCTCCCGCGTCCTGCCCGCCGACCGGATCGAGTACGTGGCGGCGGTGAACAACGCCGCGACTCCGCAGACTGTCACAGTGGACACCTGGTCGGCCGGCGCCACGTTCACCGGCGTGTACGGCGGCGCCGCCGGCGCGACGGCCGGCGCGGACGGCAAGCTGAGCGTCACAGTGCCGGCCATGTCGGCGCTGGTGCTGAAGGCCGACCGGGCGATCCCGCAGGCCGGGGCCCCGAAGATCACGATCTCCGAGCCGGGCGACGAGCCGGTGCCCGGCAAGGCCGCCGTCACCGCCCAGGTGACCGGCGACCCGCTCGCCACCGTCACGTTCGCCGCCCGGGTCGCGGGCGGCAAGTGGACGCTGCTGGGCACCGCGCACCGCGCGCCGCACACCGTGCACCACGACCTGACCGGCCTGCCCGGCGGTACCCGGGTGGAGTACAAGGCGGTGGTCCGCGACGGCAGGGGCCGCACCGCCACCGCCCGCGCCACCGGCACCGTCGGCACCCCGGCCCAGGGCGCGTCGCGCGACTGGGCGATCGTGCACTACCAGCGCCCGGCCGGCGGGTACGACGACTGGCGGCTCTACGCCTGGGGCGACATCGACCCGGCGTACGTGACGGAATGGCCCGCCGGGCAGCCGTTCGCCGGTGAGGACTCGTACGGCCGGTTCGCCTGGGTCAAGCTCAAGCCCGGTGCGAAGACAGTCGGTTTCCTCGTGATCGACGGCGACGGCGACAAGGACGTCGCGAACGACCGCACCATCGACGTGACGGCGACCGGCGAGGTCTGGGTCAAGCAGGGCGACCCGGCGGTCTACCCGACGCGGCAGGCCGCCACCGGTGAGCCCGACCCGCCCGTCGCCCAGGACACCGCGCTGATCCACTGGCGCAAGGCCGACGGGAACTACGACGGCTGGGGCCTGCACCTGTGGGACGGCGCGGCCAACCCGACCGACTGGGCCGCCCCGCTCAAGCCGGAGAAGATCGACGCGTACGGCGCGGTGTTCCGGGTGCCCCTCGCGGCCGGAGCGAGCGGGCTGAGCTACATCATCCACAGAGGCGACGAGAAGGACCAGCCCGAGGACCAGCGGCTCGACTTCGCCACCGCCGGGCGCGAGGTGTGGCTCCTGGCCGGCGTCAAGGGGCGGCTGCTGCCGACCACCACGTCCGGCGCCGCCAAGGACCTCGACCTGACCAAGCAGAAGGCGCAGTGGATCGACAGGTCCACCGTCGCCTGGGCCACCGGGCCGACCGACGGCAGGCGGTACGCGCTGGCAGTCGCCCCGGCCGGCGGGATCGGCCTCGCCGACGGCGAGCTGACCGGCACGTACACCACCATCGGACTGCGGGCGCAGCGCAACGGGCTGACCGAGGCGCAACGGCAGGGGTACCCCCATCTCTGGGCCTCCCGCGCCTTCACGCTGGACCGCGCCGACCTGGCCAGGGTGCCGGCGGCGCTGCGCGGCCAGCTCGTGGTCACCGAGCGGGACGCCGAGGGCGCGCTGCTCGCCGCCACCGGCGTGCAGATCCCGGGCGTGCTCGACGACGTCTACGCGGCGGCGACCGGCGCGAAGCTCGGGCCGACGTTCGCCGGCCGGGTGCCCACCCTGGCGGTGTGGGCGCCGACCGCGCGGACCGTGTCGCTGGAGCTGTTCGACTCGCCCACGGCCCAGCCGGCCACCGTGGCGATGCGCCGCGACGACCGCACCGGCGTCTGGTCGGTACGCGGCACGAAGGCGTGGAACGGCCGCTACTACCGCTACCGGGTGCAGGCGTGGCAGCCGGCCACGCAGAAGATGGTCACCGCGTCGGTGACCGACCCGTACTCGGTGGCGCTCGCGCCGGACTCCACGCACAGCCAGATCGTCGACCTGACCGACCCGGCGCTCGCGCCGGCCGGCTGGGCGAACCTGCGCAAGCCGGCCGCCCCGCCGGCCTCCAAGGTCCAGATCTCCGAGCTGTCGGTGCGGGACTTCTCCATCGCCGACACCACGGTCCCCGCCGACCGGCGGGGCACCTACCTGGCGTTCACCGACCCGGACACCGCCGGGATGAAGCACCTGCGGGCGCTCGGCGACGCCGGGGTCAACCACCTGCACCTGCTGCCGGCCTTCGACTTCGCCACCATCCCGGAGAAGCGGGCCGACCAGGCCCGGCCGAACTGCGACCTGGCCGCGCTGCCGCCGGACTCCGACGAGCAGCAGAAGTGCGTCGCGGCGGTCGCCGGCACCGACGGCTACAACTGGGGGTACGACCCGCTGCACTACACGGTGCCCGAGGGCGGGTACGCCACCGACCCGGACGGCGCGAAGCGCACCACCGAGTTCCGCCAGATGGTCGCCGGGGTGAACAAGGCCGGCCTGCGGGTGGTCATGGACGTGGTCTACAACCACACCTCGGCCGCGGGCACCGACCCGAAGTCGGTGCTCGACCAGGTGGTGCCGGGCTACTACCACCGGCTGCTGGAGGACGGCACGGTCGCCAACTCCACCTGCTGCGCCAACACCGCGCCGGAGCACGCCATGATGGGCAAGCTCGTGGTGGACTCGCTGGTGACCTGGGCCAAGGCGTACAAGGTCGACGGTTTCCGGTTCGACCTGATGGGCCACCACCCGAAGGCGAACATCCTGGCCGTACGGGCCGCGCTGGACAAGCTCACGCTCGCCCGCGACGGCGTGGACGGCCGGAGGATCCTGCTGTACGGCGAGGGCTGGAACTTCGGCGAGGTCGCCGACGACGCCCGGTTCACGCAGGCCACCCAGGCCAACATGGCCGGCACCGGCGTCGGCACGTTCAACGACCGGCTCCGCGACGCGGTGCGTGGCGGCGGCCCGTTCGACGCCAACCCGCGGGTGCAGGGCTTCGCCTCCGGCCTCTACACCGACCCGAACGGCGACGAGGTGAACGGCTCGGCGGCGCAGCAGCGGGCCCGGCTGCTGCACCAGCACGACCTGATCAAGGTGGGGCTGACCGGGAACCTGCGCGGCTACCGGTTCACCGACTCCACCGGCAAGCGGGTCACCGGGGCGCAGGTCGACTACAACGGGGCCCCGGCCGGGTACACCGCCGCGCCGGGCGAGGCGGTCACCTACGTCGACGCGCACGACAACGAGATCCTGTACGACGCGCTGGCGTACAAGCTGCCGCAGGGGACCTCGGCGCAGGACCGGGCCCGGATGCAGGTGCTCGCGCTGGCGACCACGGCGCTCGGGCAGGGCGCCGGGTTCGTGACCACCGGCTCGGAGCGGCTGCGCTCGAAGTCGCTGGACCGTAACTCGTACGACTCCGGTGACTGGTTCAACCAGATCCGCTGGGACTGCGCCCAGGGCAACGGGTTCGGCGCCGGCCTGCCGCCGGAGGCCGACAACCGCGACAAGTGGTCGTACGCGAAGCCGCTGCTCGCCGACCCGAAGCTGGTGCCGGACTGCGCGGCGATCGACCTGGCCGACGCCCGGTACGCGGAGCTGCTGCGCGTCCGCCGGTCCTCGCCGGTGTTCGGGCTCGACACCGCCGAGCAGGTGCAGAAGCGGGTGGCGTTCCCGCTGTCCGGGACGAAGGAGACCCCGGGCGTGCTCACCATGACCCTCGACGCGCGAGGGCTGGACGGGAAGTGGAAGTCGGTGACGGTCGTCTTCAACGCCACGCCGGAGACGGCGAAGCAGACGGTCACCGGGCTGCGCGGCGCGGACGTGGCGCTGCACCCGGTGCTGCGGAACTCGGCCGACCCGGCGCTGCGTACCGCGTCGTTCGACCGGGCCGCCGGCACGTTCACCGTGCCCGCGCGCAGCGTGGCGGTGTTCGTCCAGAGCTGACCGGACACGGCCGACCGGCCCCCTGCCACGTCGCGTGGCAGGGGGCCGGTCGCGTACCCCGGTCCGTCAGGTCAGTTGAAGCAGTCCTCGACGGTGTTGGCGCAGTTGGTGGGGTCGTTGTTGCTGATGAGGGACTTGTCGTCGAGCTTGACGCGTCCTTCGTTGTTGAGGACGCCGCCGGCGACCCGGTGGAGCTTGCTGGAGTCGGTGGCGGTGTTCTTGGTGACGTGGGTCTTGGTCAGGGTGATCTTCGCCTTGTTGTTGAAGATGCCGCCGCCGTTGAGGGCGGTGTTGCCCTTGATGTCGGTGTCGCGGATGGTGAGGGTGGCGTTGTCGTCCTCGTCGTGGTCGCGGGCGAGGAAGCCGTCCTCGATCTTGATGAGCCACTCACCGTTGTAGATGCCGCCGCCGAAGCGGTTGGCGGTGTTGTCGACGATCTTGCTGTCGGCGATCGTGGCGCTGGCGTGCTCCTTGTTGTTCGGGTAGCCCCAGTGCTTGCCGCCGGTGACCACCACACCCCCGCCGTTGCCGTCGGCGTGGTTCTTGGCGACGTGGACCTTGTCCAGGTCCAGGTCCGTGTTCTCGGCGTAGACGCCGCCGCCGTTCTCGCAGGCGGTGTTGCCCGTGATCGCGGTGAAGGAGACCGTGACGGTGCCGCCGCTGCTGAACAGACCGCCGCCGTTCTTGCCGGCGCGGTTGTCCGACAGGCTGGACTTCACGCCGTCCTTGCCGTGGTCGGAACCGTAGATCTCGACAGTGCCGGCGTCGTGGTGCTTCTCCTTCTTGTCGTAGCCCTTCGGTGCGGCGGAGGCCGCCGGGCCGTGCCCGCCGGACAGGCCGCTGCCGTTCGCGATGCCGCCGCCGTTGCCGGCTGCGGTGTTGTCGTCGACGTGGGTTTCCTCGACCTTGAGGGTGCCCTCGTTGTAGACGCCGCCGCCGTCGCCCTGGGCGTGGTTGTCGACGACCTTGCTCTCCTTGAGCCAGGTGCGGCCGTAGTTGGCGATAGCGCCGCCGTCGCCTTCGGCGTTGTTGTCGACGAGCTTGACGTTGTCCAGGTAGGCGCTGCCGCCACGCTCGACGAGCAGCGCGCCACCGTCGCCCTCGACCCGCTTGTCGTCGTCCTTGCCGCCGTTCATGCCGTCCGCGACGGGCGTGACAGCGGCGGCCGTGGTCGCCGCGGCCGGAGCCGCGACAGCCGCGACAGCCGGGGCGGCGGCCGGCGGCTGGCCGGTGCCGTTGCCCGGAACCGGAGGCTGGCCGTTGCCCGGAACCGGGGGCTGGCCGTTGCCCGGCGCGGGCGGCTGGCCGTTGCCCGGCGCCGGGGCGGGTCCGCCACCGCCCGGGTACTTGAATTCGTTGGCGTTGCCGCCCTTGACGGTGAGGTCCTTGAGTGTGAGGTCGCCGCCGTCGACGACGCGGAAGATGCGGAAGGTGTCTTCGGCGTCGCGCTTGATGGTGGAGTTGTTGCCCTTGATGGTGACGTCCTGCTTGATCTCGGGCAGGGCGGAGCCGAACTTGCGGTCCTTGACGCCGAGTTCGTAGGTGCAGTTCTCGGCGAGCTTCAGGGTGCCGCCGTGGTCGCGGTTGGCCAGTTCGAGGGCGTCGACCAGGGCGTCGTCGTCGCAGGGGACCTCGCGGGTCTTGCCGTGGTCGTCCTTGCCGTCCTTGCCCCACTCGCCCTTGTCCGGGCCCCACTCGCCGCGGTCGCGGCCTTCCTCGCCGCGGTCCTTGCCGTCCTTGTCGTGCCCGTCACGGCCGTACTCGCCCTCGGCACCCTTGTCGCTGTCGCTGAGCTGCTGCGTGGTCGACCACTTGACGTCGGCGAGCCGGTGCGGGCCGGTGGCCCCGGTGGTCGCGTAGGCCACGCCGGCGAGGCTGACCGCTCCGGTCAGGCCCACAACGCCGGTGGCGAGCCACATCCGGCGACGCCGGAGCGGGGAGATGGTCTTGCTGGTGGCGTCATCGTTATTGCGAAGGTAGTTGGACATCGGAGCTCTCTGCCCTCTCCTTGTACCTGACAAGGTCGCTTCGCCCTGGCGAGGCGGCCTTCGCTACAAATCGGTTGTAGCTGCTGAAGATGACCGTATGAGAACCTTCTTCGCCTCGTGGTCATATACGAAAAAAACCCGCATAAGGGTGCGGGTGGGATGGGTGGCGCAGTGCGGTCCGGACGCCCCGGCGGGGGACACCGCGGCCGGTACGGGCCGCTCGGGGATGGCGGGAGCCCTCCTCGCGCCGTCCACGGCGCGAGGAGGGCTCCGGCGGTTATGTGGTGGTTCGATCAGTTGAAGCAGTCCTCGACGGTGTTGGCGCAGTTGGTGGGGTCGTTGTTGCTGATGAGGGACTTGTCGTCGAGCTTGACGCGTCCTTCGTTGTTGAGGACGCCGCCGGCGACCCGGTGGAGCTTGCTGGAGTCGGTGGCGGTGTTCTTGGTGACGTGGGTCTTGGTCAGGGTGATCTTCGCCTTGTTGTTGAAGATGCCGCCGCCGTTGAGGGCGGTGTTGCCCTTGATGTCGGTGTCGCGGATGGTGAGGGTGGCGTTGTCGTCCTCGTCGTGGTCGCGGGCGAGGAAGCCGTCCTCGATCTTGATGAGCCACTCACCGTTGTAGATGCCACCACCGAACCGGCCGGCCGTGTTGTCCACGACGGCGCTGTCGGCGATCGTGGCGCTCCCCGCGAGGCCGTCCTTCTCGGCGCCGTTGCCGGCCCAGTCCCGCCCGCCGGTCGTCACCACGCCGCCGCCGTTGCCGTCGGCGTGGTTGCCCGCCACGTGGACCTTCTCCAGGAGCAGGTCGGTGTTCTCGGCGTACACGCCGCCGCCGTTCTCGCAGGCGACGTTGCCGCCGATCGCGGTGAACGAGACGGTGACCCAGCCGCCGCTGCTGAACAGGCCGCCACCGTTGTGACCGGCCCGGTTGTGGCTGAGCGTGCTCAGCGAGGCGTCCTTGCCCTCGTGCGCCCCGATGATCTCGACGGTGCCAGCGTGGTGCCTGCCGTGCTCGCCCTTGTCGGCCTTCGTGGCCGAGGCCAGGTCGACCGGCCCGTCGTGGTGCTCACCGCCGCCGTTGGCGATGCCGCCGCCGTTGCCGGCTGCGGTGTTGTCGTCGACGTGGGTTTCCTCGACCTTGAGGGTGCCCTCGTTGTAGACGCCGCCGCCGTCGCCCTGGGCGTGGTTGTCGACGACCTTGCTCTCCTTGAGCCAGGTGCGGCCGTAGTTGGCGATGGCGCCACCGTCGCCTTCGGCGTTGTTGTCGACGAGCTTGACGTTGTCCAGGTGCGCGCTGCCGCCACGCTCCACCAGGAGCGCGCCGCCGTCACCCTCGAACCGCTCGTCGTCGTCCTTGCCGTCCGGGACGAGCGCCGTCGGCGCCGGTCCGCCACCGCCCGGGTACTTGAATTCGTTGGCGTTGCCGCCCTTGACGGTGAGGTCCTTGAGTGTGAGGTCGCCGCCGTCGACGACGCGGAAGATGCGGAAGGTGTCTTCGGCGTCGCGCTTGATGGTGGAGTTGTTGCCCTTGATGGTGACGTCCTGCTTGATCTCGGGCAGGGCGGAGCCGAACTTGCGGTCCTTGACGCCGAGTTCGTAGGTGCAGTTCTCGGCGAGCTTCAGGGTGCCGCCGTGGTCGCGGTTGGCCAGTTCGAGGGCGTCGACCAGGGCGTCGTCGTCGCAGGGGACCTCGCGGGTCTTGCCGTGGTCGTCCTTGCCGTCCTTGCCCCACTCGCCGCGGTCGCGGCCTTCCTCGCCGCGGTCCTTGCCGTCGTTGCCGTACCCGTCCTCGCCCTTCTCGTCGCCCTTCCCGCCCTCGGCGCGGGAGTCGTCAGCGGCGTTCTGCGGCGCGGCGGCATGGTTCTCCGCCACCGGTTCGGTGCCGGGCTTGTCGTCGCGGGCGGCGAGACCGCCGAGCGCCGCCAGCCCGACGACGCCGGTCAGCCCGGCCACACCGGTGGCGACCCAGAGCGCCCGCCGCTTGCTCGTCCGCGGCGGGGGCGCCATCGGCACGCCGCCGTCGGGTGTCGTTACGTCGTTCGACATGAGAGCCCTTTCGGTTCTTCCCAAACGGGTCGCACCGCCCCAGGCCGGGCGACCAGCTACAAACCGGTTGTAGCCTCTGAACAGCACCGTATGAGAAGGTTCCTCGCGAGGAAGACGTATCCGAAAAAAGCCCGCATTCCTCCCACGAACGGCGGTCGGTGACCAACCACGTGAGCGGTACGGGAACGGCCCGGGACGGCGGCGGGCCCCACCACCTGCCGGAAAGGCGCGGTGGTGGGGCCCGCCGGACAGCGCGGCCCGCAGGGATCAGCCGGGCAGGCGGGGGCCCGCCTCACGCTGCTCGGCCAGCCAGGTCTCCACCTCGGCGGAGGCGCGCGGCAGCCCGGCCGACATGTTCACCGGGCCGTCGGCGGTGACCAGGATGTCGTCCTCGATCCGTACGCCGATGCCCCGCAGCTCCTCCGGGACCAGCTCGTCCTCCGGCTGGAAGTAGAGCCCCGGCTCGACGGTGAGCACGTACCCCTCGCCGAGCGGCCCTTCGCGGTAGGTCTCCTTGCGGGCGTTGGCGCAGTCGTGCACGTCGATGCCGAGCATGTGGCTGGTGCCGTGCAGCGTCCACCGCCGGTAGACGGTGGAGGCCGGGTCCATCGCCTCGTCCACGCTCACCGGCAGCAGCCCGAGATCCTGCAGCGCCTCGGCCAGCACCCGCATCGAGGCCAGGTGCACGTCCCGGAACGCCACGCCGGGCCGGCACATCTCGATACCGGCCTGCTGCGCGGCGTACACCGCGTCGTAGACCTGACGCTGCAACGGCGTGAACCGGCCGTCGACCGGGAGCACCCGGGTCACGTCGGCGGTGTAGAGGTTGCGGTTCTCCACGCCCATGTCCATCAGCAGCAGCTCACCCGGACGGGTGGCGCCGTGGTTGTGCACCCAGTGCAGGATCGTGGCGTGCTCGCCGGCCCCGACGATCGAGCCGTAGCCGACGTCGTTGCCGTCGTGCCGGGCACGCAGCGCGAAGACGCCCTCCAGCAGCCGCTCGGAGACCCCGCGGCCGGCCGGCAGTGCCCGTGCCACGTCCTCGAAGCCGCGCACCGTCGCGTCGCACGCCTCCTGGAGCTGCGCGATCTCCCACTCGTCCTTGACCAGCTTCAGCTCGGCGATCGCGATCGCCAGCTCCCGGTCGCGGCCGGGCTGCCCCTCGGCGCGCGCGCCGTCGTACTGACGCACCGCCGCGTCCACCCGGGCGTCGAAACCGCGGAGCACACGGGTACGCCCCGGCGCCAGCTCGGCCAGCGCGGCGTCCAGCTCGCTCAGGTCGGCCGTCGGCAGCCCCAGCTCGGTCGACTTCTCCCGCAGCGTCGGCCGGCGGCCCACCCACAGCTCACCGTGTCGGCTGCGGAAGAACTCGTCGGTCGCCCGGGACGACCGCGGCCGCATGAACAGCGTGGCCTCGCCGCCCGGCCGCAGCACGAGGACGCTGTCCGGCTCCAGGTCGCCGGTCAGGTACGCGAAGTCGCTGCCCGGCCGGAACCGGTGGTCGGTGTCGTTGGCGCGTACCTTCTCGTTGCCGGTGGGGATGACCAGCGTCTCGCCCGGGAAGGCCTCGGCCAGCGCGGCCCGCCGCTTGGCGTGGTTGGGCACCTCAGCGCGTGGGGTGACCGGCAGTTCGGTGTCCCGCCAGCCCTGCCGCATGAACGACAGGAACGCCTCCGGGAAATCCGGGTCGTGCGACTCCGTGCCGTCCGCCGCCTTGCCCTGCCCGGTCCGCTCCTCGGCCATGATCCGCCCCTCCCTGAGCCACGTCGCTGGTCCCGACGGTACCGCGCGCACGACAGCGGGAGGTGCCTGCGGTGCCGCGACGGTGGCTTCCGGCGCGTGGAAAGATGGCGGCCATGTGCGGACTCCTGGCCTTCTTCAGCGCGCGCGGCGACGCCGCCGCCCACCGCGACAACATCGCCGGCGCACTGGAGTGCCTGCACCACCGCGGCCCGGACGAGACAGGGGTCGAGGTGGTCGGCGACGCCTCCGGGCGGTACGCGGACGGCGTGTTCGCGCACAAGCGCCTGGCGATCATCGACGTGGCGCTGAGCCACGAGCCCCTGCCCTACGCGGGCGGGCGTTACCTGCTCACCTTCAACGGCGAGATCTACAACTACATCGAGCTGCGCGAGGAGCTGATCCGCGACTACGGCGCCCAGTTCGCCACCAACGGCGACGGCGAGGTGATCGTCGCCGGCTACCACTACTGGGGTGAGCAGGTGCTCACCAAGCTGCGCGGCATGTTCGCGTTCGTGATCTGGGACCGGCAGGAGCGGCGGGCCTTCGGCGCGCGGGACTACTTCGGCATCAAGCCGCTGCACTACCTGGAGACACAGGACGGCCTCTACCTCGCCTCGGAGAAGAAGGCGCTGCTGCCGTTCGCGCACTCGGCGTACCAGGGCGACGCGGGCATCGACACCGCGAACCTGAGCCACTACCTGACGCTGCAGTACGTCCCGGAGCCGGGCACGCTGCACAAGGGGATCAGCCGGATCGGCTCGGGGGAGTACCTGACCTGGACCCCGGGCGGCCGGATCGAGGTGCGCCGCTGGTACCGCCCGGTGTTCCGGCCGGCCCCGGTCTCCGACGAGCAACGGCTCTACCACGACATCCGGGAGACGCTGCGCGAGAGCGTACGGATGCACATGCGTTCGGACGTGCCGGTCGGCTCGTTCCTGTCCAGCGGCATCGACTCCACGGCGGTGGTGGCGCTGGCCCGCGAGTTCAATCCGAACATCCTCACCTTCACGGTCGGTTACGACGTGCCCGGCTACTCCGAGATCGACGTGGCGCAGGACTCGGCCCGGCACCTCGACGTGACCACGATCCCGACCAAGATCGGGCCGCAGGACATGATCGAGGCGCTGCCGAAGATCGTCTGGCACCTGGACGACCCGGTCGCCGACCCGGCCCTGGTGCCGCTCTACTTCGTGGCGAAGAAGGCCGCCGAGCACGTCACCGTGGTGCTCTCCGGCGAGGGCGCGGACGAGTTCTTCGGCGGTTACACGATCTACCGGGAGCCGCTGTCGCTCAACGCGGTGAACAGCCTGCCCGACGGCGTGCAGAAGGGCCTGCGCGCGGTGTCCAAGGCCATCCCGCAGGGCGTCAAGGGCAAGAGCTTCCTGGAGCGCGGCACCACCCCGATCGAGGAGCGCTACTACGGCAACGCCCGGATGTTCACCGAGGAGGAGAAGCAGCACCTGCTGCGCCGCTACGACCCCTCGGTGCGCTACACCGACGTGACCGCGCCGATCTACGCCGAGTGCACCGAGCTGGACGACGTCACCAAGATGCAGTACGTCGACCTCTACACCTGGCTGCGCGGCGACATCCTGGTCAAGGCCGACCGGATCTCGATGGCGCACTCGCTGGAGGTGCGGGTGCCGTTCCTGGACCGGGAGGTGTTCAACGTCGCCGCCGGCATCCCGGTCGACCTGAAGCTGCCGCCCCGCTCCGAGGCCACCAAGTACGCGATGCGCCAGGCGCTGCAGGGCGTCGTGCCGCCGGCCATCGTCAACCGCAAGAAGCTGGGCTTCCCGACCCCGACCCGGGTCTGGCTGCGCGGCGAGATGTACGAGTGGGCGCGGCACGTGCTGGCCACCTCGGGTGCGGGTGACCTGATCGACCTGTCGTACGCGATGCGCCTGCTCGACGAGCACAAGCGGGAGGAGGCCGACCACTCCCGCAAGGTGTGGACCGTGCTGATCTTCTGCATCTGGCACGCCATCTTCGTGGCCAAGACGCTCGACCCGGGCATCCAGCGCAACCAGTCCGCGCTGCTCACCAAGCCGGTCGTCGGCAGCATGGTCCGCTGACCCGCCAGACGTGACAGGGCCCCCGGGGTACGCCCCCGGGGGCCCGTCCCGTTACGGGATCACCTGCCGGTGCAGGTGACAGTGGGCAGGGAGTTGGTGCCGGAGAAGTTCGCGGTGAAGCCGAACGTCGTGGTGCCCTCCGGCGGGACGCTGCCGTTGTAGGCGGCGTTGGAGACGCTCACCGACGCCCCGCTGCCGCTCAACGTGCCGTTCCACACCTGGGTGATGGTCTGACCGCTGGGCCAGGTCCAGTTGGCCGTCCACCCGGAGTACGTCCGGGTGCTGTGGTTCATGATCATCACTTCGCCCTGGAAGCCGCCGTTCCAGGCGCTGACCACCTTGTACACCGCCATGCAGGAGCCGGACGGCATGCTCGGGCTCGTCGTCGGCGCGGGCGTGGTCGGTGCCGGGGTGGTCGGCGCGGGCGTCGTCGGGGCGGGCGTGGTCGGCGCCGGGGTGGTCGGGCCGGGGCTGCCGCCCGAGCCGATCCCGGTCACCTCGCCGTTACCGCCGTCGAACGTCACGTCGGAGCAGCCGAAGAAGTTCTCCTGGCTGTCCGAGCGGACCCAGCGCGAGTAGATGATGTGCCGGCCGCTCTTGTTCGACGGCAGGTTGCCGCTGAAGTAGTAGTGGCCGTCGTTCGTGCCGACCGCGCCGCGCTGCGGCGGGTTGGTCACCTGCAGGAACGGCTGCTCCTCCAGGTCGCTCCAGGCCAGCGGCCGGTTCGGGCTCCAGCTGTCCTTGGTCACGTAGAAGTAGAACGTGCCCGGGTGGTGGGCCCAGTTGCTGTACCGGAACTCGATCGACCGGCCCGCCGTCAGGTGGGTGACCGGCCAGTCGTTGCGCGCCGCGTCGTACCCGCTGAAGCCGGGGTTGCCGCCGCTGCACAGCTTGCCGTCGGGGATGAACCCGACGGTCCGCCCGCCGGCGTCGGAGCGCAGCACGCTGAACCAGTTGTACAGCGAGTTCGCCCCGCTCGCGGCCACCGCCGACGAGCAGGCGGGGTTGTTCGGCCGGATCTCACCGGTTCCGGTGAGGCCGTCCTTCCAGCACAGGTAGGTGCGGGCGCCCGGCGTCATGGCCGCGCCGTGCGCGGCCGCCGGTCCGGAGTTGGTGGCCAGGGCGAACGCGCCCAGGGTCAGGGTGGCGGCCGCGGTGAGCAACGCGGCCGTACGGGATCGGTGCACGGGGATCTCCTGACTCGCGGAGCGTGGCCCGGTCCGGCCCGCCCCGCTGCGACGAGCGGATGCGACGATCGCGGTGCCCGCGCCCGGTCGGCGTGCGGCCGGGGCCGTCTGCGGGCGCGCACCGCTTGCGGTCCGTTGCCACGGACCGTGGATGCCCTCGCGTCGGCTCGACCCGGCGGCCGGTGACGCGGCAGCCCCCGCGTCGTTAACCGGCATCGCCATCCCACCACGTCCGGACACCACACGCAATAGGTGCTGCTCGATGTCTGGGTCGCGGCGCGCCGCGACCCCGCCATACGCCAGGATCGGGGGAGGACGACGAGGGGAGCCAGGATGGGTTACGCGGTGGTGCTCGGCGAGGCACTGGTGGACCTGCTCGACGCCGAGCACGACGGGGAACCCGTCTACCGGCAGGCGATCGGCGGCGGCCCGCTCAACGTGGCGGTGGCGATCGCCCGGCTCGGCGGGGACGCGCGGTTCGTCGGGTCGCTCGGCGACGACGCGCTGGCCGGGCGGATCCGCGGGTTCCTCACCGACGCGGGTGTGGACGTGAGCGGGACTGTCACGATGCCGGCGCCGACCGCGCTCGCGGTGGCGACGTTCGCCGGCGCGGAGCCGGACTTCCGCTTCTACGGCGAGCCCCGCTCGTACGCGCTGCTCGGACCGGACGACCTGGACGTGGCGCTGGTCGAGGGCGCGGACGTGCTCTACTGCGGCTCGATCGTGCTGCTCGACCCGCCGGTGCTCGCCGCCGCCCGGCGCGCCTGGTCGATCGCGGGCGCGCTGCGGGTGTTCGACCCGAACGTGCGGCCCCGCCTGCTCACCGCACCGGGCGCGCTGGACGGGCTGCGGGAGGTGGTCGCCGAGTTCGCCGCCGCCGCGCACCTGGTCAAGCTCAGCGCCGCCGACGCGCGGCTGCTCTACCCGGACGAGCCGGTCGAGGGCGTCGCCGCGTACCTGCGGGAACTGGGCGCGAGCACCGTCGTGGTCACGCTCGGCGCGGACGGCGCCCTGGTCGCCGCCGCCGACGACGTGGTACGCGTACCCGCGCCGAAGGTGGAGGCGGTGGACGCCACCGGCGCCGGTGACTCGGTCATGGGCGCGCTGGTGGCCGACCTGCTGGTCGCCGGTGAGCCGGCCGACCCGGCCGGGTGGCGGGAGCGGGTCGCGTTCGCGCTGCGGGTGGCGGCTGTGGTGTGCGAGTCACCGGGCGGCGCCACCGCCATGCCCACCCGCGCGGCGGTCGCCACCCGCTTCCCGTGAAAGGAAGGGCCCCTTCTTAACGCCTCCGGTAGAGGAGGGGCCCCTTCTTAACACCCCTCCACGCGCGGACGGGCCAGCTCAGGCGCGCGGACGGGCCAGCTCAGGTCCGCGGACGGGCCAGCGTCACGACGGCGGTCAGCGACAGGAACGCGGCGCCGGTCAGGACCACCGCCATCGGCAGCGCGCTGCCCTCGCCGCCGAGCCCGACCAGCGGCGCGGCGAGCGCGCCCACCACCGACTGGATGCCGCCCATCAGCGCGGCCGCGGTGCCGGCGTGCCGGGCGTGCGCGTCCAGCGCCAGCGCGGTGCTGTTCGGCATCACCATGCCGAGCGAGCCGACGAAGGCGAACAGCGCCACCGCCGTCACGGCCAGGCTGCCGGCCAGCGCGCCGGTCAGCACGCCGATCGCGGTGACCAGGCCGACCACGAGCGTGGTGACCAGCAGCCGGCGCGGGGTGAACCGGTCGAGCAGCCGGGCGTTGGCCTGCCCGACCGCGACCAGGGCGAGCGCGTTGACGCCGAAGACGACGCTGAACACCGCCGCGGAGACGCCGAAGACGTTCTGGAACACGAACGACGACCCGGAGATGTACGCGAACAGCCCGGCGAACGCGAAGCCCTGCGTCAGCGCGTACCCGAGGTAGACCCGGTCGGCGAGCAGCGACCGCATGGTCCGGACGGCGGCCCCCAGGCCGCCGGTGCTGCGGCGCTCGGCGGGCAGCGTCTCCGGCAGGCGCAGCGCGACGGCGACGGCGAGCATCGCCCCGATGACGGCGAGCGCCACGAAGACGGCCCGCCACGAACCGAACCGCAGCACCAGGCTGCCCACGCCCGGCGCGGCCACCGGCGCCACCCCGAAGACCAGGGTGAGCCGGGAGAAGTATTTCGCGGCGTCCCGTCCCGAGTAGAGGTCGCGGACCACCGCGCGGGCGACCACCACACCCATGCCGCCGGCGACGCCCTGGGCGAACCGCGCGGCGGCCAGCAGCGGGGCGTTCGGCGCCGCGGCGCACGCCAGCGCCAGCAGCGTGTACGCGACCACGCCGACCAGCACCGGCCGGCGGCGCCCCCAGCGGTCGCTGAGCGGACCGGTGACGAGCTGGCCCAGGGCGAGGCCGATCAGGCAGGTGGTCAGCGAGAGCTGGATGCCGGCCTGGTCGGCACCGAGGTCGCGGGTCATGGCCGGGAACGCCGGGAGGTACATGTCCAGCGACAGCGGGCCGATCGCGGTGAGCGTGCCGAGCAGCACCAGCAGCGTCACGCCGCCGGTGGACGCGGTGGTGCGGCCGGCGGCCGGACGCGCGGCTGTCGGCGCGGCGTTGCTCACGAGTGGGTACCCCCTGGATCCGGTGTGTCCGGGTACCTTACATCTGTAGTCAGAACTATTGCGATGTGAGGCGGGTGACCCCGTGGCGACGAACGAGCAGGTCGCGCGCGTCGGAGCGGTGGTGGGGGAGCTGCACCGCCTCCTGCGCCGCCGGACCGGGGCGCGCGTCGGACGAGACCCGCTGCCCGAGGCGCAGGTGGAGTTGCTGCTGCTGGTGCGGGAGACGCCCGGAATCAGCGGCAAGGAGGTGGCCCGGCGCCTCTGCACCGCGCCCAACACCGTGAGCACGCTGGTCCGCGACCTCACCGACGCCGGGCTGCTGGCCCGTGACCGCGACCCGGGCGACCGCCGGGTGCTGCGGCTGCGCGTGACCGAGGCAGCCCGGGCCCGGATGGCCGACTACGAGACCAACCGCGCCGCACTGCTCGACGAGGCGCTGGCCGAGCTGGAGCCGCCGGCACGGGCGGCGATCCTGGCCGCCGCGCCGCACCTCGACGCGCTGCTCGGCGCCCTGCGGGGACACGCCCGCCCCGGGCGCGCCCCCGGAAATCCGGTAGCCGCGGCAGCGGCCCGCCCCGCATGATCACCGGATGGCCCTGCACCAGGACGAGACACCCGTGGACGAGCAGGTCGTCCGGGCGCTGCTGGCCGACCAGCGCCCCGAGTGGGCAGCGCTGCCGCTGACCCCGGCCGGTGCCGGGACCGACAACACGATGTACCGGCTCGGCGCCGACCTGCTCGTCCGGCTGCCGCGCACCGCCGAGAAGGCCGGTGCCCTGCGCAAGGAACAGCGGTGGCTGCCCCGGCTCGCGCCGCTGCTGCCGTACCGGGTGCCCGAACCGGTGTACGCCGGCGTGCCGGCCGACGCCTTCCCACTGCCGTGGTCGGTGCAGCGGTGGATACCGGGCGACGAGGTCCGGTCCGGCACGGTCGAGGACTGGGCCGCCCTCGGCGCCGACCTGGCCGTGTTCGTCCGGCACCTGCACGCGGCCGACCTGCTCGGCGCCACCCGCGCGGGCCCGCTCAGCGGCTACCGCGGCGGCAGTCTCCGTCCCTGCGACACGTGGATCTCGGCGGCACTCGACGACTGCCGGACCCTGATCGGCGACGAGACCGACGTCGACACCCTGGTCCGGCTCTGGCGGGAGGCCCTCACCCTGCCCGAACCGGCCGGGCCGCACGTCTGGCTGCACGGTGACCTCAAACCCACCAACCTGCTGGTGCACGACGGCCGGCTGCGGGCGGTCATCGACTTCGGTGGCCTGACGGCCGGGCACCCCGACGCCGAACACGCGCCGATCTGGGACCTTCCGCCGCAGGCCCGGCACGCCTACCGGGAGGCGCTCGGCGTGGACGACGTGACCTGGGCGCGGGCCCGCGCCTGGGCGCTCGGCGTGGCGGCCAGCGGGGTCTCCTACTACTGGCACACGTTCCCGGCGTTCGTCGCCGAGTGCCGCAACCGCCTCCGCGAGATCCTGGCCGACGCCGGGTGAACCCGGCCGCCGGTCAGGCCGTGCCGTCCAGCTCCGCGTAGCCGCGCCGGGCAGCGATCAGGCCGGGCCGGGCGCCGAACGGCGACTCGGCCGCGACCCGCTCCGGCGGGGCGCTGCCGGTGTGCCCGGCGCGGATCAGCCACGCCTGCCGCGCGAGCTGCGCGTGCTGCTCGCGGACGAAGTCCGCGCCGACCGGCTCGCCGTGGCCCGGCACCACCACCGTCGCGGGCGTGGTCAGCCGCAGCAGGTCGGCCAGCGCGTCCGGCCACTTCAGGGGGTACGACTCCTCGAACGCCGGTGGCCCGCTCTGCTCCACCAGGTCGCCCGCGACCAGCACGTCCGCGTCGGGCACGTGCACCACCAGGTCGGCGTCGGTGTGCCCGTGCCCGGGATGGCGCAGCACCACCCGCCGGCCGCCGACGTCGAGCACCGTCTCCTCGTGCACCTCGTGCGTCGGCGCCCGCAGCTCGGTGTGCGCCAGCTCCTCGGCCAGCGCCGGGTGCCCGGCACGCATCTCCTCGTACGCGGCGCGGCGCACCGCGTCGGACCGGTCCCGCAGCGCCGCCGCGGCCTGGGCCTGCGCGTAGATCGCGGTGTCCGGCCCGGCCAGCGTGGCGTTGCCGAAGCAGTGGTCGAAGTGGTGGTGCGTGTTCACGATCGTCCACGGGTACGGCGTCACCGCCCGCGCCGCCTCCGCCAGCTCCCGGGCCTGCCCGGCGGTGGAGAGCGTGTCCACCAGCAGCGCCGCCCCGTCACCGACCACCAGCACGACGTTGACCGCGAGCGTCGGCTCGCGCAGCACGTGCACCCCGGCGGCGACCTCGGAGAACCCGGCGGTCATGGCTGGCGCACGGCCCGCTCGACGAAGCGCTGCCGGTCGACAAGCACCCGCTCGACCCGGCCCTGCGCCGCCACGGTGGGCCCGTCGGTGACTGTCACGTCGAAGACGAGCCGCTTTCCGTCGACCTTCACCAGCTCGGCGTGGGCGGCCACGGTACGCCCGACCGGCGTGGCCGCGCGGTGCTCCAGCTCCACCCGGACGCCGACGGTGGTCGACCCGGACGGCATCCGGGTCGCGGTGGCGGCCACCGTCGCGGCCTCGGCCAGCGCCAGCACCCGGGGTGTGCCGAGCACCGGCACGTCCCCGGAGCCGACCGCCTGCGCGGTGTCGGCGTCGGTCACTGTGAGCTCGACCCGGGCGGTCAGGCCCGGCGTGAAGGGCGACTCCGGCTGCTCCTGCATGCGGCCGAGCCTAGTGCAGCCGGCCCGCGGCCGTCCGGCGTCCGGGCCGCCGCCGGTCCGGTCGTCACCGCCCGCCCGCATGCCCGCCGGTCGCCCGCCGTTAACCTTGTCCGCGATGGCCGAGCTGACACAATCTCCGACCCCCGCCCCCGACGCGACCACCGAATCGCCCGACGGTGGGCGCCGCCGTGTGATCGCGATGACCATCTGGAGCGTCGCCTTCGTCGTCGCCTGGCTCGCCATCGGCCTGCCCACCGACCCGGCGTACGCGTTCCTGTGGATCTGGGCCGGCACCGTCGCCTGGAACTCGGCCCGCCCGTGGCGCAGCCACCTGCGCTTCGCCCGGGACTGGATCCCGGTGGTGCTGCTGCTCGCCGCGTACAACCTGTCCCGGGGGTTCGCCGACAACGGCGCCACCCCGCACGCGATGGAGCTGATCGTCGCCGACCGCTTCCTCACCGGCTGGTTCACCGGCGGCGAGGTGCCGACGATCTGGCTCCAGGAGCGCCTGTACGACGCGTCCGAGGTGCGCTGGTGGGACGTGCTGGTGAGCTGGGTCTACTTCTCGCACTTCGTGGCGACGTTCGCCGCCGCCGCCGTGCTGTGGATGCGTAACCGGCAGCGCTGGATCGCGTACATGTCGCGCTGGGGCTTCCTGTGCGCGGCCGGACTCGTCACCTACTTCGCCTACCCGGCCGCGCCGCCGTGGTGGGCGGCGCAGAACGGCCTGCTCACCGAGGTCGCGCGGATCTCCACCCGGGGCTGGAAGGAGATCGGCATGCACGGCGCGGGCAACCTGCTCAACGCCGGGCAGATCGCCTCCAACCCGGTGGCTGCGATGCCGTCGCTGCACACCGCGTTCGCGCTGTTCGTGGTGCTGTTCTTCATGCGGTCGGTGCGTAAGCGCTGGTGGCCGCTGATGCTGGCGTATCCGCTGGCCATGACGTTCACGCTGATGTACAGCGGCGAGCACTACCTGATCGACGTGCTGGTCGGCTGGGCGTACGTGGGCGTGACGTTCCTGGTGGTCGGCCTGGCCGAGCGCTGGTGGGCAGCGCGGCGGGCCCGGCGGTCCGGCGAACCCGCGGTCGCCGTGGGCGCCCCGGCCGCCGACGGCGACGCCGCCGCCGGCATCCCGGACCGCGTCACCGACGACCGGGACGCGGTGCCCGCCGAGCGCCGGTAGGCCCGCGCCACCGGCCGTCACGGGCGGCCGGGCCGTTGCCGTGGTTCGCCGCGCCGTCGTGGTCGCCGCGCCGTCGTCGTGGCGTCGCGGCCGCCGGGGTCAGCGGCCGCTGTCGGTACGGCGGGCGGCGCGCGACCGCTCGGTCAGCTCCGCGGCCAGCTCCCACGCGTCGGCCAGATCGCGGTCGACAGCCGCCGCGCCGGCCCCACCGGCGGTGTCCGCGTGCACGGTGGCCAGCCGCAGCAGCCGCTGTACCGGGCCGCGGGTGACGCGCACGCTCTGGATCCGGGCGTACGGCACCAGCGTCAACTGCCTGGTCAGCAGCCCGGAGCGGGCCACGAAGACCTGCTCGTCGAGACCGGCGCCGACCACCTTGCGGCTCAGCGGGCGCAGCCACCGGGCCCGCGACGGGGGCGGTGTGGCGGGCAGCGCGTCCAGCCGTACGCCGGGCAGCACCTCCGCCACGACCATCGCGCCGGTGCCCGCGTCGCCGACCGGCAGCAGCCGGTCCGGGCGGTTGCGGTCGTCCGGCTCACCGGCCGAGTAGCCGGCCACCTCCAGCCGCAGCCGCAACCACCCCTTCATCCGCCAGAGCAGCGGCCAGGTCGCCCGTACGGTCTGCACCCGGTGCAGCGGCACGGTCTGCACCCGCGTCTCCAGCAGCCCGTTGTGCACGCGCAGCGTGCCGTCGTCCCGGTCGAGCCGGAAGCTCCAGTCATCGAGCACCCGGCGGATCGGTTGCAGCACCACACCGGCCATCGCGGTGAGCGTGCTCGCCACCGCGATGAACGACCACGAGCCCTCGGACAGGAACTGGGCGCCGACGAACACCAGGCCCAACGGCAGCAGGAACGCCTGCGGCGTGAGCAACTGGCTGATCAGCAGGTCCTGGTTGCGTACCGCGTGCAGCCGGCGCCCCTCCGGCCCGGGCGCGACCGGCGCGCCGGGCTCGGCCGCCTGAACCGGCGCCGGGGCGGAGCGGCCGGCCACCGCGAGCAGACGCTGCCGCAGCGCGGTGGCCTCGGCGACGCTGAGGTAGGCAAGCGGCGCCTCGGTCTTGCCCCCGCCGACCACCTCCAGCCGCAGCTCGGCCAGGCCGGTGAGCTGGGCCAGCAGCGGCCGGACCACCTCCACCGCCTGCAACCGCTCCAGCGGGATGGCCCGGGTACGCCGCCACAGCAGGCCCTCGTACACGCGCAGCTCGCGGCCCACCAGGTGGTAGCCGGTGTTCCACCAGCTCACCACCGACAGCACCGTGGCGCCGAGCACGAATACCGTGACCAGCGCCGCGAACCAGCCGAACCCGACCCGCGACAGCGTCGACCAGGAGAGCCCGGCGATCACCACGACCAGCGACTTCGCGCCGTGCAGCGCCGGGCTGAGCGGATGCAGCCGCTGCCGGGGCTCCGCACCACCGGCGGGTGGCCCGGCCGCCGGATCCCACGGTCCCGGGTACGGCGGCAGCGGCGCGGGCCACGGCCCGGGTGCCGCGTCGGGTCCGGCGGGTGGCCCGTACCCGGGCGGTGGCCCGTACCCGGATGGTGGTCCGGGGACGGGCGGCGGTCCGTATCCCGGCACGGGCGGCCACGGATACCCGTTGGGCGGCTGTCCCGGAGCCGGTGGCTGCGCCGCGTCGGCCGGTGCGGGCGGGCCGGGCGCCGGCTCCGGCCTGTCGTCGTGGGGCGGCGGGGCGCCGGAGTCGCTCCGCTCGCTCACAGGCCCTCCGCCCGATCCTCGCCCAGAGCGGTCAGCCGGTCGCGCAGCCGGGACGCCTCGGCCGGACGCAGGCCGGGCACGCGGGCGTCGCTCGCGGCGGCGGCCGTGTGCAGTTGCACGGTGGCGAGGTCGAAGGCGCGCTCCAGCGGACCGGCGCTCACATCGACGAACTGCATCCGCGAGTACGGCACGATGGACAATCGCCGCACCAGCAGGCCGTGCCGCACGAGCAGATCGTCGTCGCGCTCGGCGTACCCCCAGGCGCGGACCGCGCGCACGATGGTGACGGACCGCCAGACGCCCATGAGCAGCGCCCCGCCGACGGCGACGCCGAGCAGCCAGTGCCCGGACATCGCCCAGGCCACGCCGAGCACCACGAGCGCCACCGCCAGCCCGATGCCGAGCCGGATCAGCTCCACCCAGATCAGGTCGCGGGAGATCGGCTGCCAGCGGACCGTGTCCGGCCAGGGCTCCAGCGCGCTGCGCGAGGCGGGCGGGAGGCCGGCCGGGCCGTCACCGCTCACCGGGAGGACCTGCCGTGCTCGCCGCCGGTACGGGCTCGGGTCATCTGCTCGCTCACGCTTCGAGCGTAGGCGATCAGGGAAGCGGGACCACCTCGCGCAGGAAGCCGCGTGCCTCGAGGAAGGCACCGAGTGAGTCGCGGTGCTCCGGGCAGGCCAGCCAGGTCTTGCGCCGGTCGGGCGCGTGCAGGCGGGGATTGTGCCAGCGGAGCTGGTACGCGGCGGATGCGCGACACCCCCGCGCCGAGCAGATCAGCGTGTCGTCCGGGGTGGTGGGAGTCGTCACCGGGGCGAGTCTAGAGGCCGCACGCCGGGAGTTTTCAGCGCCGGGCGGCCACGGGGGGAGCCGCCCGGCGACGGGGTGAATCGTACACACTGCGTACCCCTTGTTGTCCACCCGTGTTCAGCGTTTCCCGCGCGGCGGGACGGCGTGGCCGGACGGCGCGGCGAAAATCGTGCCTCTCCCACCCTCGGCTCTCAGCGAGGCATGACAGTCTTGATACGCACCACGCCGCGACGACGAACCTGCTGTGGAGGACCGGTGGCCCAGCCGACCACACCCGACGTGCCGAACCCGACCGAGGTGCCGCCGGACGCGCCGCCCCCGGCGGGCACCACCCCGGCACAGGACGCCACGCTGCTGGAGCGGGCGCTGTTCGAGACCAAGCGGGTGATCGTCGGGCAGGACCGGATGGTCGAGCGGATGTTCGTCGCGCTGCTGGCACGGGGTCACTGCCTGCTGGAGGGCGTGCCGGGTGTGGCCAAGACGCTCGCCGTGGAGACCCTGGCCCGGGTCGTCGGCGGCTCGTTCGCCCGGGTCCAGTTCACCCCCGACCTGGTGCCCGCCGACATCATGGGCACCCGGATCTACCGGCAGTCCAGCGAGAAGTTCGACGTCGAGCTGGGCCCGGTCTTCGTCAACTTCCTGCTCGCCGACGAGATCAACCGCGCGCCGGCCAAGGTGCAGTCGGCACTGCTGGAGGTGATGAGCGAGCGGCAGGTCTCCATCGGCGGTGAGAGCCATCGGGTGCCCGACCCGTTCCTGGTCATGGCCACCCAGAACCCGATCGAGCAGGAGGGCGTCTACCCGCTGCCGGAGGCGCAGCGGGACCGGTTCCTCATGAAGATCGTCGTGGGCTACCCGACCGACGCCGAGGAGCGCGAGATCGTCTACCGGATGGGCGTGGCCCCTCCCGAGCCGGCCCTCGTGTTCGACACCCCGGACCTGGTCGCCCTCCAGCACAAGGCCGACCAGGTGTTCGTGCACAACGCGCTGGTCGACTACGCGGTCCGGCTGGTGCTCGCGACCCGGGCGCCGGCCGAGCACGGCATGCCCGACGTGGCCCAGCTCATCCAGTACGGCGCCAGCCCGCGCGCCTCGCTCGGCCTGGTCCGGGCCACCCGCGCGCTGGCGCTGCTGCGAGGGCGGGACTACGCGCTGCCGCAGGACGTGCAGGACGTCGCGCCGGACATCCTGCGCCACCGGCTGGTGCTCAGCTACGACGCGCTCGCCGACGACGTACCGGCCGACCACATCGTGCACCGGGTGCTGTCGACCATCCCGCTGCCCGCCGTCGCGCCCCGTCAGCAGGCCACACCGCCGCCGCCGGCCGTGCCGCACAACGGATGGCCCGGGCAGCGGCCGTGACCCCGCCCACCCGGCTGAGCGCCACCGGCGACCGCTCGGGAGCCGTGCTGGCCCGGCTCCAGCTCATGGTCACCCGCAAGCTGGACGGGCTCCTCCAGGGCGACTACGCCGGGCTGCTGCCCGGGCCGGGCAGCGAGGCGGGGGAGTCCCGGGAGTACCGGCCCGGCGACGACGTGCGCCGGATGGACTGGCCGGTCACCGCCCGCACCACGATGCCGCACGTGCGGCGTACGGTGGCCGACCGCGAACTGGAGACCTGGCTGGCCGTGGACATGTCGGCCAGCCTGGACTTCGGCACCGGGCGGTGGCTCAAGCGGGACGTGGCGGTCGCCGCGGTCGCCGCGCTGGCCCACCTCACCGTGCGGGGCGGCAACCGGATCGGCGCGGTGGTCGGCACCGGCGGGCCGGGGACGATGCTGCGGCTGCCCGCCCGCTCCGGCCGCAAGGAGGCCCAGGGGCTGCTGCGGGCGGTCGCCGGCGCCGAGATCCGGCCCGGCCGCAGCGACCTCGGCGCGCTCGTCGACATGCTCAACCGGCCGCCCCGGCGGCGCGGCGTGGCGGTGGTGATCTCCGACTTCCTCGCGCCGCCCCAGCAGTGGGGCCGGCCGCTGCGTAAGCTGCGGGTCCGCCACGACGTGCTGGCCGTCGAGGTGGTCGATCCGCGGGAACTGGAGCTGCCCGACGTGGGGGTGCTGCCGGTGGTCGACCCGGAGAGCGGTGAACTGCACGAGGTGCAGACCGCCGACCCGGGCCTGCGCCGCCGGTACGCCGAGGCGGCGGCCGCCCAGCGCGGGGCGATCGCCGCCGAGCTGCGCGCCGCGGGCGCGGCCCACCTGCGCCTGCGTACCGACCGAGACTGGCTGCTGGACATGGTGCGTTTCGTCGCCGCGCAGCGGCACGCCCGCACCCGAGGGACGACTCGATGATCCGTTTTCTGCAACCGTGGTGGCTGCTCGCCGTGCTGCCGGTGCTCGCCCTCGCCGCCGCGTACGTCTGGCGGCAACTGCACCGCCGGCAGTACGCGCTGCGGTTCACCAACGTCGACCTGCTGCGTACCGTCGCGCCCGGGGGACTGGGCTGGCGGCGGCACGTCGCGGCCACCGCGTTCCTGCTCTGCCTGCTGGTGCTGGCGACCGGGCTGGCCCGGCCGGCGATCGACACCCGGGAGCCGCTGGAGCGGGCCACGGTGATGCTCGCCATCGACGTGTCGTTGTCGATGCAGGCCGACGACGTGTCGCCGAACCGCCTGGAGGCGGCGCAGGAGGCGGCCAAGCAGTTCGTCGGCGAGCTGCCGGCGAGCTACAACCTGGGGCTCGTCTCGTTCGCCAAGTCGGCGAACGTGCTGGTGCCGCCGACCAAGGACCGGGCCGCCGTCACCGCCGCGATCGACGGGCTGGTGCTGGCCGAGGCGACCGCCACCGGCGAGGCGGTCTTCACCTGCCTGGAGGCGATCCGCTCGGTGCCGGCCGACGGCGCCGCCGGCATCCCGCCGGCCCGGATCGTGCTGCTGTCCGACGGCTACCGCACGTCGGGCCGCTCGGTGGAGGAGGCCGCCGCGGCGGCGCAGGCGGCGAACGTGCCGGTGTCCACGATCGCGTTCGGCACGGACTCCGGGCAGGTCGACATCGGCGGGCAGCTCCAGCGGGTGCCGGTGGACCGCACCGCGCTGTCCCAGCTCGCGGAGACCACGCAGGGCTTCTTCTACGAGGCCGCGTCGGCCAGCGAGCTGAAGCAGGTCTACCAGGACATGGGCAGCTCGATCGGCTATCGCACCGAGCCGCGCGAGATCACCCAGTGGTACGCGGGGATCGCGTTGCTGCTGGCGCTGTGCGCGGGCGGGCTGAGTCTGCTCTGGACGTCCCGGCTGGTCTGAGCCGGAACCGGCCGGCGGTGGTCAGTGACCGCCGCCGGCCAGCACGAACAGGACGGCCACCCAGACGGCGGCGAGGGTGAAGCCCAGCGGGGCGACGTAACGGCTCATGAGTGTGCTCCGTGGCGACGGGCGGCCGGTAGGGGCCGTGGGGGTCGGGGCGTACGCGCACGAAGTCGTGACCGGGTGCTCCGCCGCGCGGCAGGCCACACCCCGGCTGGTCGCCGGGAGGCGGATGCGGTGCGGAGGGCGGGAAGCGGGTCAGCCGCGTCGACCGAGCCGTGGCTCAGCGGGGCTGACGGTGGGCCCGGCCACGACTGGGAGGATCGCCATCTCGCACAGCGATCACCTCCTGCGGTCGGCGGGGCCCGGCGCGGGCGCAGACCGGCCCGCAGACGCGATCATCGTACACCGGGGGTGTGGGTGTCGCGCGCGCGGCCGGCCGCCTCCGCGGACCCCCGGCGGCGTCGGCCGGGGTGGGCGCTGTGACCTGCGCGGGTTAGCGCTTACCTGTCGGTAACCCCTAGGCTCCGACCGACCGAGAGATCACTGGAGCAGAGGGGGATCCGTGGCCCGAACCGTGCTGGTGACCGGCGGGAACCGGGGGATCGGCCTGGCCATCGCGCAGGCGTTCGCCAAGCAGGGCGACCGGGTGGCGGTGACGTACCGGAGCGGCGAGGCCCCCGACGGCCTGTTCGGGGTGCGGTGCGACGTGACCGACGCCGAGTCGGTCGACGCCGCGTTCACCGCGATCGAGGCCGAACTCGGCCCGGTGGAGGTTCTGGTCGCCAACGCCGGCATCACCGACGACACGCTGATCATGCGGATGTCCGAGGAGCAGTTTGCCCGCGTCCTCGACACCAACCTGACCGGCTCGTTCCGGGTCGCCAAGCGGGCCTCGACGAAGATGCTCCGCGGCCGCTGGGGCCGGATGATCTTCATTTCCTCGGTGGTCGGCCTCTCCGGCGGCGCGGGCCAGGTCAACTACGCGGCCAGCAAGGCCGGCCTGGTCGGCGTGGCCCGCTCGATCACCCGCGAGCTGGGCACCCGCAACATCACCGCGAACGTGGTGGCGCCCGGCTTCATCGACACCGACATGACAGCGGGCCTGCCCGAGGAGCGCAAGGCGGAGATCCGCAAGTCGATCCCGGCCGGCCGGATGGCCACCCCGGACGAGGTCGCGGGCGTCGTCACCTGGCTCGCCTCGGACGCGGCCGGATACGTCACCGGCGCCGTCATCCCGGTCGACGGCGGCCTCGGCATGGGCCACTGAGCAGAGCACGGAGGAGACACGCAATGTCCGGACTTCTCGCCGGTAAGCGGCTGCTGATCACCGGCGTCATCACCGACGCGTCGATCGCCTTCTCGGTGGCGAAGCTCGCCCAGGAGAACGGCGCCCAGGTCGTGCTCACCGGCTACGGCCGGCTCTCCCTGGTGGAGCGGATCGCCAAGCGGCTGCCCGAGCCGGCGCCCGTGATCGAACTGGACGTCACGAACGAGGAGCACCTGGCCGGGCTCGCCGACAAGGTGCGCGAGCACGTCGACGGCCTCGACGGCGTGGTGCACTCGATCGGGTTCGCCCCGCAGAGCTGCCTCGGCGGCGGCTTCCTCGACGCCCCGTGGGCGGACGTGGCCACCGCGCTCCAGGTCTCCACCTACTCGTACAAGTCCCTCGCCATGGCCGCGCTGCCGCTGATGTCCGCCGGCGGCGCCGTGGTGGGCCTCACGTTCGACGCCACCAAGGCGTGGCCGGTCTACGACTGGATGGGCGTGGCGAAGGCCGGGCTGGAGTCCGCCTCCCGCTACCTGGCGCTGCACCTGGGTAAGCAGGGCATCCGCAGCAACCTGGTCGCGGCCGGCCCGCTGCGGACCATCGCGGCCAAGTCCATCCCCGGCTTCGACCAGTTCGAGGACGCCTGGACCGAGCGCGCCCCGCTGGGCTGGAGCCTCACCGACTCCGAACCTGCCGCGCGGGCCTGCCTGGCGCTGCTGTCCGACTGGTTCCCGGCCACCACCGGCGAGATCGTCCACGTCGACGGCGGCTACCACGCCATCGGCGCCTGAGATGTAAGGAAGGGCCCCTTCTTAACGCCTCGTGCAGCGGAAGGGGCCCTTCTTAACACGTCGCGGCCCCGGACGGTCACCACACCGACCAGGGGGCGTCGCCACGCCGTGACGGCGGGCGAGGAAGAATGGCCCCATGGCGTACGACGCGTTGGTGCTGGTCTCCTTCGGCGGCCCGGAACGGCCCGAGGACGTTCTCCCGTTCCTGCAGAACGTGACCCGGGGGCGCGGGGTGCCGCCGGAGCGGCTCGCCGAGGTCGCCGAGCACTACCTGCACTTCGGTGGGGTGTCGCCGATCAACCAGCAGTGCCGCGACCTGCTCGTCGCGATCCGCGAGGACTTCGCCGCCAACGGTGTCGACCTGCCGGTCTACTGGGGCAACCGCAACTGGGATCCGATGCTCGCCGACACCGTCGCGCGGATGCGCGACGACGGGATCACCCGGGCGCTGGCGTTCGTCACCAGCGCGTACGGCGGCTACTCCTCCTGCCGGCAGTACCAGGAGGACATCGCCTCGGCCCGCGCCGCTGTCGGTCCGGACGCCCCGCTGGTCGAGAAGCTGCGCCAGTTCTGGGACCACCCCGGCTTCATCGAGCCGCACGTCAACGCGCTCCGCGCCGCGCTGGCCCAGCTCGACCCGGCGAAGCGGGACAGCACCCGGCTGGTCTTCACCGCGCACTCCGTACCGATGTCGGCGGCGGCCACCGCCGGCCCGCACGGCGGCCGCTACACCGCCCAGCTCGAGGAGGTCGCCCGGCTGGTGCACGCGGCGGCCGCGCCCGACCTGGCGTACGACCTGGTCTGGCAGAGCCGGTCCGGGCCGCCGCAGGTGCCGTGGCTGGAGCCGGACGTCAACGACCACCTGGCCACGCTGCCCGAGCAGGGCGTGACGAGCGTGGTGGTCAGCCCGATCGGTTTCGTCTCCGACCACCTGGAGGTGGTGTGGGACCTGGACACCGAGGCCCTGGAGACGGCCAAGCAGCTCGGCCTGGACTTCGTCCGCACCGGCACGCCGGGGGTCGACCCGCGGTTCGTGGCGATGGTCCGCGAACTGGTCCTGGAGCGCACCACCCCGGCCGGGGAGCGGCTGCGCCGCCGCCTCGGCGAGCTGCCCGCCTGGGACACCTGCCCGGCACTGTGCTGCGTGCCCCCGGCCCGCCGGCCCTGAGCCCGACCCGACGACACCCCTGGGGACGACACGATGCTTGACCGCAAGCCGGTGCAGAGCTGGCTCACCGACATGGACGGCGTGCTGGTGCACGAGGGGCAGCCGGTGCCCGGCGCCCCGGAGTTCGTCAAGAAGCTGCGCGCCTCCGGCAAGCCGTTCCTGGTGCTGACGAACAACTCCATCTACACCCCGCGCGACCTCCAGGCCCGGCTGGCCCGGATGGGGCTGGACGTGCCGGAGGAGGCGATCTGGTCCTCGGCGCTGGCCACCGCCCAGTTCCTGGCCGACCAGCGGCCGGGCGGCACCGCGTACGTCATCGGTGAGGCCGGCCTGACCACGGCGCTGCACGCGGTGGGGTACGTGCTCAGCGACTTCGCCCCGGACTACGTGGTGCTGGGGGAGACGCGCACCTACAGCTTCGAGGCGATAACCAAGGCGATCCGGCTGATCGACGACGGCGCCCGGTTCATCTGCACCAACCCCGACGCCACCGGCCCGTCGGTGGAGGGCGCGCTGCCGGCGGCCGGTTCGGTGGCGGCGATGATCTCGAAGGCGACAGGTGTCGACCCGTACTTCGTCGGCAAGCCCAACCCGATGATGATGCGATCGGCGCTGAACACCATCGACGCGCACTCCGAGTCGACCGCGATGATCGGCGACCGGATGGACACCGACATCCTGTGCGGCCTGGAGGCCGGGCTGGAGACGATCCTGGTGCTCACCGGCATCAGCAGCCGGACCGAGGCGGAGCGGTACCCGTACCGTCCGTCGCGGATCGTCGACTCGGTGGCCGACCTGATCGACGAGGTCTGAGCCGGGGGTCTGCGGCTCTAGAGCCGCAGCGGCGCGTTGCAGGCGGCCACCAGGGCCTGCCGGCACGCGGTGGTCAGCGGCCGCAGCGCCGCGTCCCGCTGCTGCGCCTCGTAGGTGTTGACCGCGCCGCCGGGCGCGCTCTCCCCGGCCAGCGCGAGCACCCGATCCAGTACGGCGGCGCGGGCGAACAGGCGACGGGCGCGCGGGTCGAAGCCGGGTGGCAGGTCGGTGGCGCCGTCCGGCCGGCGCAGCGCGGCGAGCGCCCCGGCGAGTTCGGGCCGCCACTGCGCGACGTCCAGCCGGGTCAGCGTGGCGGTGGTCTCGGCCAGCACGGCGGCGAGTTCGGCCTCCGCCTCCGCCGCGCCGGGCGTGACGAGGGACGCCTTCGGCGCGTCCGCCGGCAGCGGATGGACCCGCCAGAGCACCGTCTCCCAGGTCATCCCCGAGCCGGACGTGTGCGTGCGGACCTCGGGCACCAGCCCCATCCCGCTCGCCACCACCGCCTCGCCCGCCACCAGCGCCGCCCCGGCGAACGCGCCCGGACCGGGCAGGCCCCTCGGGTCACCGGGCGCGGGCAGCACCAGGCGGATGTCATCGGGTGAATGCTTGGCGAGGCTGGGCAGCGCCTCCCGCAGCGACACGTCGGTCCAGGTGCCGGGGGCGTCGGCGACGAGGTGCTCCTCGTCGCCGGCGACGGCGTCGGCCACCTCGTCGAAGGGCACCAGGCCGGCTCGCCAGGCACGCACCCAGGCGACGAACCGGCTCGACCGGCGCGGAGCCAGTGTGGCCGCGCCCGTTGCGGGGGAGGACATGCGGAAAGGGTACGTGCTCCGCGCCGCTGCTGTCTCGGCTGCCGCTCCGGTGGCGCGACCTGGCCCCAACTACCCCCTTCGCACCGTTTCGTGCCGACGGATGGCGGCCCGGTCGGCGCGTCGCCGAGCGACACGCCGGGACGCTGGTTAGCGTCAGCGGCATGGCGGGGCGATACGACGGGGACGTGCTGGCCGGCGACTGGCGACGACGGAAGGTCACCCCCGAGGTCGACGCCGAACCGGACCTGGTGGTCGAGGACGCCGACTCCGGGTTCTGCGGCGCCGTGGTCGGCTTCGACTCGGGCGCGGTCGTGCTGGAGGACCGGCACGGGCGGCGACGCAACTTCCCGCTGCTGCCCGCCGCGTTCCTGCTCGACGGCGAGCCGGTAACGCTGCGACGCCCGGCCCGCGCCCCGGTGCCCGCCGCGCGCCGCCGTACCGCGTCCGGCTCGATCGCTGTGGACGGTGTACGGGCGCAGGTCGCCAAGGCCAGCCGGATCTGGGTCGAAGGTGTGCACGACGCCGCGCTGGTCGAGCGGATCTGGGGCGACGACCTGCGCATCGAGGGCGTGGTGGTGGAACCGCTGGACGGCATCGACGCGCTCGCCGACGAGGTACGCGCGTTCGGCCCCGGCCCGGGCCGCCGGCTCGGCGTGCTCGTCGACCACCTCGTGCCCGGGTCGAAGGAGAGCCGGATCGTGGCCCGGGTGAACTCGCCGCACGTGCTGGTGACCGGGCACCCGTACGTCGACGTGTGGCAGGCGGTACGCCCGGCGGTGCTGGGTGTCGCGGCGTGGCCCGTGGTGCCTCCGGGACGGCCCTGGAAGGAGGGCGTCTGCGCGGCGCTCGGGGTGGGTGAGCCGGCGGACATGTGGCGGCACATCCTGTCCCGGGTGGACAGCTTCGCCGACGTGGAGACGCCGCTGATCAACGCGATGGAGCGCCTGATCGATTTCGTCACCGAGCCCGGGTGAGTAATCGCTGCCCGGTCGTGGTCGCTCGCCGTGCACCACCACCGCCCGCCCTGAACCCTTCGTCCCCGTCCCCGGTCGTCCCCGCCTGGTTGATCAAGGAGTTTGTGGGCGTATCGGAGATCAACGCCGACACAAACTCCTTGATCACCGGGGCGAGGTGGGTGGGAGGGGCGGGGGCGGGCGGGGGCGGGAGGGGCTGTCAGGGGAGTTCGTCGGGGGTGCGGGTCAGGACGAACGTGGCTATGTCGAGGGCTGTCGGGGTGCCGGAAGCATCGCGGATCACCGTCAGGATCTCGCCGTCCTGGGAGCCGGAGCGGCCCCGCCAGCGGTCCGGTCCCTCCGGGGTGAAGCGGAGCACCGGCCTGCCCACCTGCCCGCCGACCAGGTCACCGGCGGCGTCGACGCGGAACTCGTACTCGCCGCCCATCCACCACCAGCGGCCGGTCAGCGCGGCCACGTCGGCGGCGGGCGGTTCGGCCGGGCGCCAGGGGGCGGGCGCGGCCGGTCCGGCGTCCAGCACCAGCGTGAGCGCCTCCCGGCCGAGCGCGCCGACGTGGTGGCCGCGCAGCCCGTATGCGTTGGCGAAGTTGACCACGGCGGTCCGGGTGGGCCGGTGCACGGCCAGGCCGGCGACGTACCCGGGCATGGAGCCGCCGTGCCCGACGTACACCCGGTCGCCGACCCGGTACAGCTCCACGCCGAGGCCGTGGCCGCCGGTCCACGAGTCCAGGTCGTTGATCACCACTGGGGCGCACATCTCGGTGAGCGTGGCCGGAGCGAGCACCGCCGGGTCCGGGTCGGCCAGGAACGCCGCCCAGCGGCCCAGGTCCTCGACCGTCGACCAGAGCTGCCCGGCCGGGGCCATCGCCCCGGTGCCGGTACGCGGCTCCTCCCGCAGCGTCTCGTGCCAGGGGTGGACGACGTAACCGGGGGCGTACGGCTCGGTGGGGTGGTACGTGGTGCGGCGCATGCCCAGCGGAGTCAGCAGCCGCTCGGTCAGCAGGTCCGACCACGGGTTGCCGGTGATCCGTTCCAGCACGGCACCGAGCAGCCCGTACGCCAGGTTCGAGTAGTGGTAGACGAAGTGCGGCGGATGGGCGATCTTGTCCGGCGTCAGCCCGGCCAGCAGCGTGTCCAGGTCCGTGCCCTCGGCGCGCTCCCACCAGTCGCCGTCCGGCTCGCGTTGCAGGCCGCTGACGTGCCCGAGCAGGTGGCGCACTGTCACCGCGCCGACCGGGGTGCCGGGCAGGTGGGCGTCGAGCGGGTCGTCGAGCGCCAGCCGGCCGGCGTCGCGCTGCTGCATCACCAGCACCGCTGTCATGGTCTTGGTGATCGAGCCGATCCGGTACTGGAGGTCGCCGTCCGGGCGGGGCGTCTCACCGGCGACCGCCAGGTGCGCCAGCCGGCCGTCGCGGACCACGCCGAGGGCGAGCGAGGGACCGCGCCCCTCGGCCTGGGCCCGGGCGACCAGCAGGTCCACCTGACGCGCGGTGTCGGGCAGCAGGGGCATGTCGTCCTCCTCGTCGGCGGGTGCCGCGGTACGCCGTGCCGAGCCTAGCGATCATGACAGTTCGATGACACGTGCGTCGACGTGTCAGGATTGTTCTCGTGGACGCCGTGTTCTGGATCGTTCTGGGTGTGGTATTGGCGGTCGCCGAGATCTTCACGACGACGCTCTTCCTGATCATGTTCGGGGTCGGGGCGATCGCCGCCGCCGGCGCCGCGGCGCTCGGTGCGCCGGTGGCGCTCCAGGCGGTGGTCTTCGCGGTGGTGTCGGCGCTGTCGGTGGTGGTGGTCCGTCCGGTGGTCCGGCGGCACGCCCGGCCGACGCTGGAGACCGGGGAGCAGCCGTTCGGGGTCGAGGCGCTGGAGGGGACCACCGCTGTGGTCCTGGAGCCGGTCGACGCCGACCGGGGCATGGTCAAGATCGATGGTGAGCTGTGGACGGCCCGCTCGTACGACGCGACGCGCACGTACGCCGAGGGTGAGCGGGTGCAGGTGATCAAGGTCCAGGGCGCTACCGCCCTGGTATGGCAGGACGACATTTCCACCCCGGGCGAGCTGCCCGAAGCGAAAAGGTGAACGGTATGGAGTTTCTGGCGATCCTGATGATCGCGGTGGCGTTGGTCGGTGTGGTGACGCTGTTCAAGGCGGTGCGGATCGTGCCGCAGCAGCGTCAGGACGTGGTGGAGCGGCTGGGCCGGTACAAGCGCACGCTGAACCCGGGCCTCAACCTGCTGGTGCCGTTCGTCGACGCGGTGCGCACCAAGGTCGACATGCGGGAGCAGGTGGTCAGCTTCCCGCCCCAGCCGGTGATCACCTCCGACAACCTGGTCGTCTCGATCGACACGGTTCTCTACTTCAAGGTGGTCGACTCGGTTCGCGCCACCTACGAGATCTCCAACTTCCTCCAGGCCATCGAGCAGCTCACCGTCACCACGCTGCGTAACGTGATCGGCTCGCTGGACCTGGAGCGCGCGCTGACCAGCCGCGAGGAGATCAACAGGCACCTGTCCGGCGTGCTGGACGAGACCACCGGCCGCTGGGGCATCAAGGTGACCCGGGTCGAGATCAAGGCGATCGAGCCGCCGCCGAGCATCCGCGACTCGATGGAGAAGCAGATGCGCGCCGAGCGGGACCGCCGTGCCGCGATCCTCAACGCCGAGGGGCACAAGCAGTCGCAGATCCTCACCGCCGAGGGTGAGAAGCAGGCCGCGGTGCTGCGTGCCGACGGTGACCGGCAGGCCCGGATCCTCCAGGCGGAGGGCCAGGCCAAGGCGATCCGTACCGTCTTCGACGCGATCCACACCGCCAACCCGAGTCAGAAGGTGCTCGCCTACCAGTACCTCCAGGCGCTGCCGCAGATCGCCAACGGCACCGCCAACAAGGTCTGGATCGTCCCGACCGAGCTGACCAGGGCCCTGGAGGGCATGGGCGGCGCGCTGGGCGGGCTGGCCAACATGGTCGGCGACGTGCCGTCGCCGGAGGCCGCCAAGAGCGCCGGTGAGGTCGAGCGGGAGGCCGCCGAGGCCGCCCAGGCCGCGGCCATCGCGGCCCAGGAGATCCACGACGAGGTACGCGTGGCGGAGGCGCAGGCCACCGGCGGCAACAACCCGAAGGGTCTGCCCGCGCCGGAGCCGGTGTCCCCGGCCAGCCTGGTGAACGACCCGGCGGACCAGCGCGAGCGGGGCTGACCGGCAAATCCGAGAATCTCTCATACGGCGCTCCGGCGGCTGCCACCATCGGTTTCAGGACGGGTGGTGAGCAGGGCCGGAGCGCCGTTGCGCGTCCCGGGCCGCCCGTGGCGTGAACGAGGTGAGGCATGAAGGACCCGGCGAACCGGCTGTTCTCCCGTACCCCCGTCCCCGGCGCGCACGACCCGGCCGGTCCGATCGGCTCCCGGCGTACCGGAGGGGGTTTCGGGGTCCTGCCGTTCGTCTCCGAACCCGGCCCGGGAGCGCCGGCCACCGACGCGACCTGGGCCTGGTCGATCCGCCGGTTCGCCCGCGCGGCGGTCTGGCTGCTCCCGGCGTACGCGGTCCTCTACGGCCTGGTGGCGATGGCCAGCGACGGCGGTGTGGGCAACGACCCGTATCCGGCCGACGGCCGGCCGCTCTACCTGGTCGGCTGGGTCGCAGCGGTCTGGCTCGGGCTGCTCGCCCTGCTCGCGCTCACCGGGCTGCTCGCCGCCACCCGCTGCCGCCGCGTCGCGCTGGCCGGGCTGCTGTCCAGCATCGGCGGGATGGTGCTGATGCTGCCGTTCGCCGGGCTGGCCGAGCAGACGCCGGTGTTCGGCGTGACCGCACGCGGCATCGTGCTGTTCGGCGCCACCCTCTACAGCGTGGGCTGGTTCCTGACCGGCTGGTCGGTCGCCCGGTCCGGGATGTTCTCCTACGGCGACGGGACCATGCTGATGATCGCCGCCCCGCTGCTCGGGCTGGGCGGCGCGCTGATCGGCTCGCTCCAGACATTCGGCGCGATCTTCGTGCTGGTCGCCGGCATCGGCATCGGCTACCGCAGCGGTCGCCTGGTGCCCGAGACGATCGCCCGGGACGCCGCGGCCGCCAGCGTCGCCGCCGCACCGGTGCCGCCCGCGTCACCGAAGGGCCCGCTCGGTGCCGGATGACCGGTTCGTCCGGCGGTCCGGAGCTGAACGGTCGCCGTGAGGTAACTGACAGTTGCCTGGCGAGGTGGCCGGTAGGCGGCTTTCGTGGCAATCCTTGCGTCCATGCCGTCTCCCAGGTCGCCGCTGTCGCGGCTGTTCACCGTGCTGCTGGCCGGCCTGCTCGCCGGGCTCGTCCTCGCGCTCGCCGCGCTTCCCGGCGGCCTGCTCGGCGGGTTCGCCGCCCGGGCCGCGCTCGGCGCGTACGCGGACCTGCCGGACGCGCTGCGCACCCCCGTGCAGCCGCAGCGCTCCTACCTCTACGCCAACGACGGCACCACGCTGATCACCACGTTCTACGACGTGAACCGCACCGACGTGTCGCTGGACGAGATCGCCCCGGTGATGCGGCAGGCGATCATCGCGGCCGAGGACCGGCGGTTCTACTCGCACGGCGGCGCTGATCTGCGCGGCATCGCCCGTGCGCTGGTGGCGAACGTCAAGGGCGGCGGCACCGAGCAGGGCGGCTCCACGCTGACCATGCAGTACGTCCGCAACGTGCTCAAGACCGACCCGAACCGCACCCCGGAGGAGCGGCAGGCCGCCACCGAGCAGACGGTCGGGCGCAAGCTCCAGGAGATCCGGTACGCGAACGCGCTGGAGCAGTCGCTGTCCAAGGACGAGATCCTCAACCGCTACCTCAACATCGCGTACTTCGGCTCCGGCGCGTACGGCGTCGCCGCCGCGAGCCAGCGCTACTTCGGCAAGGCCCCGGCCGACCTGACGCTGGGCGAGGCGTCGCTGCTCGCCGGCCTGGTGCAGTCGCCCGACGCGTACAGCCCGATCGACGGCGACAAGGACCAGGCGCTGACCCGGCGCGGGTACGTGCTCGACGCGATGGCCGAGACCGGCGCGATCACCGCGCAGCAGGCCGCCGCGGCGAAGACCGAGGCGCTGACGCTGCGCCCGACCGCCCAGCCCAACGGCTGCACCGCCACCGCCCAGGGGCACGACGACTGGGGCTTCTTCTGCGACTACCTGCGCCGCTGGTGGCTCACCCAGCCGGCCTTCGGCAGCACGCCCGAGGAACGGGAGCAGGCGCTGCGCCGGGGCGGCTACCGCGTCGTCACCACGCTCGATGCGAAGATCCAGCAGACCGCGCAGGAGCAGGCCACCAACGTCTACGGGTACGGCGACGAGCGGGCGCTGCCGATCGCGGCGGTCGAGCCCGGCACCGGCCGGGTGCTCGCGATGGCGGTGAACCGGCACTACAGCCTCGACGACAACCCGGACGGGCAGGCCAACCACCCGAACACGGTCAACCCGCTGATCTCCGGCGGCGCCAGCGTCGACGGCTACCAGGCCGGCTCGACGTTCAAGATGTTCACCATGCTGGCCGCGCTGGAGGCCGGCAAGCCGCTGTCCACCGGCTTCGACGCCCCCAGCAGGCTGCCCACCCGGTACGCCTCGGACGACGAGGGGAACTGCGACGGCACGTGGTGCCCGGCGAACGCCAACCCGCAGTGGATGGACGGCTACCGGATGATGTGGGACGGCTTCGGCCGCTCGGTCAACACGTACTTCGTCTGGCTCGCCGAGCAGGTCGGCGAGGACAAGGTGGTGGAGATGGCCCAGCGCCTCGGCATCACCTTCCGGGCCGACTCCGACGCCGCGTTCGCCCGCGACAACGCCGCGAACTGGGGCGCGTTCACGCTCGGCGTCGCAGCCACGACCCCGCTGGACCTCGCCAACGCGTACGCCACGGTGGCCGCCGAGGGCACGTACTGCACGCCGCTGCCGGTGGTCTCGGTGACCGCGCCGGACGGCGGCGTCGTCGACGTGGCGCAGCCGTCCTGCAAGCGGGTGCTCGAACCGGACGTGGCCCGCGCCGCCACCGACGCGGCCCGGTGCCCGGTCGGCCAGCAGTCCGAGTTCGGGCAGTGCAACGGCGGCACCGCCACCGCCGTCGACCGGATCGTCGGCCGCCCGGTGGCCGGCAAGACCGGCAGCTCGGAGCGCAACGCCACCGAGACGTTCGTCGGATACACCCCGCAGGTCGCGGTAGCAGGCATCGCCGCCAACCCGGACGACGTCACCGACCTGGTCGGCTCCGCCGTGCAGGCGAAGGTGATCGACGCGGTGGCCCGGACCATCAAGACGGCGCTCACCGGCAAGCCGGTGGCCGGCTTCACCGCGCCGAGCCGGGCGCTCGTCGGCGACCCGCAGCGCCCGCAGCCGCCCCGCCGGACCGAGCCGGACCGCCGCGAGCAGCGCGACGACAGCGAGCTGCCCTCCGACGTGCTGCGCTGGCTGCGCGGCCGCGGGTAAGGAAGGGCCCCTTCTTAACGCCTCCGGTAGAGGAGGGGCCCCTTCTTAACACCCTCAACACCGCGCCAGACCCACCACCGCGTCCACGACCGCGTCGAGGGCGGCGGCCACCTCGTCCGGGGTGCCGTCGCCGTCGAGCGTGACGAACGAGCCGAACTCCGGCAGCGCCCGGTAGGCGGCGTCCAGCGCGCACAGGTGCGCCAGCTCCTCGGTGTCGATGCCCCGCACGGCGACCCGCCGCTGCGCCACCTCGGGCGAGGTGGCGAGGAAGCACACCACCGCCGGGCGCGGGAAGGCGGCGTACGCGGCGCGCACCACGCGCCGCCCCCGGTCACCCCGGGCCTCCATGATCACGTCCTGGCACCAGGTCCACCGGTCCAGCACCGCCACCCGTCCGGTCAGGCGGGCCACCGTCACGGTCCGGGCCATCGCCGCCGCGCGCACCGTCGCCTCCAGCGCCGGATAGAGGGTACGGCCGAACAGCGCCACCCCGTCCACCCGGCCGAGCGCCCGCGCCAGCCGGTTCCACAGCGGCCGCCCACCGGCGTTCTCGAAGTACCGCGCCCGGACACCCCGCTCGCGCAGCCGCGCCGCGAGCGCCCTGGCCTGGGTGGTCTTGCCGGAACCGTCGACACCGATCAGCGCGATCATCACCGGGCGGCCCACAGCCCCGGACGCTAACGCACCCGGACAACCACGCGCGCGACGTGTCGGATCCGGCCGGGCGGCTCCGACCCACCGGTGAGCGCGCCCGACCGGGACGCGCCGCAACGCGGAGGAACACATCATGGGCACTGTCGTCTACTGGGTGCACACGTCGGTCGACGGCTTCATCGAGGGTCCGAACGGCGAGTTCGACTGGCCGGAGATGGGGGAGGAGCTGTCCGCGTACTCGATCGGGCTGGCCGAGCGGGCCGCCGCCTTCGTCTACGGGCGGCGGGTGTGGGAGATGATGTCCTCCTACTGGCCGCAGGTCGAGTCGATCTCCGACCACCCGCACGACCTGGCGTTCGCGCCGATCTGGCGGCGTACCCCGAAGATCGTGGTCTCCCGGACGCTCGCCGAGGCCGGCCACGGCGCCGTGGTGGTCGGCGGCGGCGACCTGGCGAAGGAGTTCGCCGAGGTCCGCGAACGGTTCCCCGGCGACCTGCTGGTCACCGGCGGCACCGGCGCGGCGACGGCGCTGGCCGCGCTCGGGCTCGTCGACGAGTACGAGGTGATCGTGCACCCGGTGGTGCTCGGCGGCGGACGGCAGGTGCTGCCCGGCCTGGCCCGCCAGCACCTGCGGTTGGTCGAGACGCGCCGGTTCGACGGGCGGTCGGTGCTGCTGCGCTACGCGCGGGCGTGACGGTCAGCGGCCCCGGCGGCGGGGCCGGTACGTGGCGAGCGCGGCCGGCACGCCGCGCCGAACGATGCCGGCCCGGTCGCTGTCCCCGCGAAGCACCGCGGCGGCGGTCTTGCGGGCCTGCTCGACGGTGAAGTGCGGCGGCAGCATCAGCTCGGCCGGGTCCACCACGGCGTTGACCACCACCGGACGGTCCGCGTCGAGCACCCGCTGCCACAGGCCGTCCACCCGGCCGGGGGAGTCGACCAGCTCACCGCCGAGACCCAGCACCTCGGCCCACCTGTGGTACGCCACGTCCGGCAGGTCCTGGCTGTCCGGGAACATCGGCGTGCCCTCGCCGGACCGCTGCTCCCAGCTGACGAACGCCAGGTCCCGGTTGTTGAGCACCAGCACCACGAACCGGGGGTCGGCCCACTCCCGCCAGTACCTCGCCACGGTGATCAGCTCGTTGACGCCGTTCATCTGCATCGCGCCGTCGCCGAGCAGCGCGATCACCGGCCGGTCCGGGTGGGCGAACTTCGCCGCCAGCGCGTACGGCATGCCGCCGCCCATGGAGAGCAGCGTGCCGGAGAGGCTGGCCAGCATGCCGGGGCGGACGCGCACGTGCCGGGCGTACCAGGCGGTGGCGGTGCCGCAGTCCACGGCGAGCATGGCGTCGCCTGGTAGCGCGTCGTCGAGCGTGGTGAACAGCGACTGCGGGTTGACCGGGTCGGCCGGCTGGGCGGCGACCTCGCGTTGCGACGCCCGCCACTTGCCGGTGGCGTCGGCGAGGGTGGCCCGCCAGGCGGTCGGGCCCGGACCCGGTCCCAGCTCCTCGATCAGGGCGCGCAGCGTCGGCCCGGCGTCACCGGTCAGGTTCACCTCGGTCGGGTAGCGCAACCCCATCCGGGTGCCGTCGATGTCGATCTGCACCGCCCGGGCCTGGCCCTCCGGCGGGTAGAACTCCGAGTACGGCATCTGGCTGCCGACGATCAGCAGCCTGTCGCACTCGCGCATGAGCTGCCAGCTCGGGCGGCTGCCGAGCAGGCCGATCGCGCCCGTCACCCAGGGCTGGCGATGGTCGACGGCGGTGAAGCCGAGCAGGGCGGTGGCGACCCCGGCGCCGAGCCGGTCGGCGATCCGGCGTACCTCGTCCTCGGCGCCCAGCGCGCCCTGCCCGACGAGCATCGCCACCCGCTCGCCGCCGCGCAGCACCTCGGCGGCGCGGCGCACGTCGGCCTCCGGCGGTGCCGTCGGCTCGCTGCTCGGCACCGCGCTGGTGTGGTAGTAGCCGTGGGCGTGCGGCGGGTGCGGCACCGCCGGCAGATCCTGCACGTCGGAGGGCAGGACCAGGGCGGTCACGGTACGCCGGGCCAGCGCCGTGCGGCAGGCCCGGTCGACCAGGTGCCGGGCCTGCGACGGGTCGTCGAGCTGGGCCAGGAAGGCCGACGCCACGTCCTTGTAGAGGGAGAGCAGGTCCACCTCCTGGTAGTAGCCGCCGCCCTCGGCGGGCAGCGCGGTGTGCCCGAGCAGCGCCACCACCGGCTGGTGGTCGAGCTTCGCGTCGTACAGGCCGTTGAGGGCGTGGATCGCGCCCGGACCGCTGGTCACCACCACGCAGCCGAGCGGGCCACCGCCGTACTTGACGTGCGCGCCGGCCGCGAACCCGGCGGTCTCCTCGTGCCGGACCTGGATGAACCGGGCCCGCCCCTCGGCCCGCTGCAACGCCGAGGTCATGCCGTTGATCCCGTCGCCCGGATAGCCGTAGTAGCGGTGCACGCCCCACTCGGCGAGCCGGGCCACCAGGTAGTCGGCGACTGTGGCGTCGCGGGGGAGGTTGCCGTCGTGATCCGCGCCCATCGTGGTCCCTCCGTCGCCGTCGGCCTTCCGGCTTCGTTCCCCGCCCGGGACGGCGGAAACCCGGCCCGCGCCGGAGCGGCCGGGCGGGCCGGGCAGAATCGCCTGGTGCCCGTCCACGAGATCACCGACCCCGACGACGACCGGATCGCCGACTACCGCGCGCTCACCGACGTGGAGCTGCGTACCCGCTGGGAACCGCCGCACGGGCTGTTCATCGCCGAGGGGGAGCTGGTGCTGCGGCGGGCGCTGCGGGCCGGCTACCCGGCCCGGTCGTACCTGGTCGACGCCAAGCGGGTGGACCAGCTCGCCGACCTGGACACCGGTCACGCGCCGGTGTACGCGGCCACGCCGGACGTGCTCCAGCGCGCCACCGGCTTCCACGTGCACCGGGGCGTGCTCGCGTCGTTCCACCGCAAGCCGCTGCGCTCCGCCGACGAGGTGCTCGCCGCCGCCCGGCGGGTGGTGATCCTGGAGGACGTCAACAACCACACGAATCTGGGCGCGATCTTCCGGGGCGCCGCCGCGCTCGGCGTCGACGCGGTGCTGCTGTCCCCGACCTGCGCCGACCCGCTCTACCGGCGCAGCGTACGGGTGAGCATGGGCGAGGTGTTCGCGGTGCCGTACGCCAAGCTCGATCGCTGGCCCGACGGGCTGGACCAGGTCCGGGCGGCCGGTTTCACGGTGCTCGCGATGACGCCCGCGCCTGATGCCGTACCGATGCAGCGGCTGACCCCGGCGCAGCGCGAGCGGGCGGCGTTGCTGCTCGGGGCGGAGGGGCCGGGGCTGACCGCGGCGGCCCAGGCCGCCAGCGACGTGCGGGTGGTGATCCCGATGCGGCGCGGCGTGGACTCGCTGAACGTGGCGGCCGCCGCGGCGGTGGCGTTCTGGGAGCTGGGGCGCGAGGACCCGCTCTGAGGACTCGCTTGCATGACCATGCGAGACCGTGCATAATCTTCCTTGTGTCCAAGGTTCTCACCTCCCTGCCCATCGGCGAACGTGTCGGCATCGCCTTCTCCGGCGGCCTCGACACCTCGGTGGCCGTCGCGTGGATGCGCGACAAGGGCGCCGTCCCCTGCGCCTACACCGCCGACATCGGCCAGTACGACGAGCCCGACATCGCCTCGGTGCCCGGCCGCGCGCACACCTACGGCGCCGAGGTCGCCCGGCTCGTCGACTGCCGCGCCGCCCTGGTCGAGGAAGGGCTGGCGGCGCTGACCTGCGGCGCCTTCCACATCCGCTCCGGCGGACGGGCCTACTTCAACACCACGCCACTGGGCCGCGCCGTGACCGGCACGCTGCTGGTCCGCGCGATGATCGCCGACGACGTGCAGATCTGGGGCGACGGCTCGACGTTCAAGGGCAACGACATCGAGCGGTTCTACCGGTACGGCCTGCTTGCGAACCCGCAGCTGCGGATCTACAAGCCGTGGCTGGACACCGACTTCGTCACCGAGCTGGGCGGGCGCACCGAGATGTCGGAGTGGCTGCTGGAGCGCGGCCTGCCCTACCGGGACAGCACCGAGAAGGCGTACTCCACCGACGCCAACATCTGGGGCGCCACCCACGAGGCCAAGACGCTCGAACACCTGGACACCGGTATCGAGACGGTCGAGCCGATCATGGGCGTCAGGTTCTGGGATCCGTCCGTGGAGATCCCGGCCGAGGACGTCACCATCGGCTTCGACCAGGGCCGCCCGGTGACGATCAACGGCAAGGAGTTCGGCAGCGCCGTCGACCTGGTGCTGGAGGCCAACGCCATCGGCGGCCGGCACGGCCTGGGCATGTCCGACCAGATCGAGAACCGGATCATCGAGGCCAAGAGCCGGGGCATCTACGAGGCCCCCGGCATGGCGCTGCTGCACGCCGCGTACGAGCGGCTGGTCAACGCGATCCACAACGAGGACACGCTCGCGAACTACCACAACGAGGGCCGCCGCCTCGGCCGCCTCATGTACGAGGGCCGCTGGCTGGACCCGCAGGCGCTGATGCTGCGCGAGTCGTTGCAACGCTGGGTCGGCACGGCGGTCACCGGCGAGGTCACGCTGCGGCTGCGTCGGGGCGAGGACTACTCGATCCTGGACACCACCGGGCCGGCGTTCAGCTACCACCCGGACAAGCTGTCGATGGAGCGCACCCAGGACTCGGCGTTCGGCCCGGCCGACCGGATCGGCCAGCTCACCATGCGCAACCTCGACATCGCCGACTCCCGCGCCAAGCTGGAGCAGTACGCCTCCGTCGGCATGGTCGGCGGCGGCACCCCGCCGCGGATCGTCGGCGCCGCCCAGGCGGCCTCGACCGGGCTGATCGGCGCCATGCCGCAGGGCGGCGCGGAGGCCATCGCCTCCCGGGGCGTGCCCACCGCCGAGGACGAGGCGCTCGACCGGGCCGCGATGGAGTTCGGCGTCGACTGAGCGCCGCCTCCCGCGTGGCCGTCCGCGGACCGCAGGCCGACCGGGCAGCGGTCCGCGGCTCGTTTCGCCTGACCGCCCGCCGGTCCCGCCGCGCCGGCCGGTCCGCTGGCGGTCCGGCTCTCGGCAACGGTGGTGACGCAGGGTAGCGTGTCGCCCGTGTTCCCTACCGTGCGTGAGGTGCTGGACCTGGTGCCCGTGCGCCACGGCGCGCCGCGCCTGGTCGCCGGGAACGCCGGGCTGGACCGGCCGGTGCGCTGGGTGCACATCGCCGAGGTGCCCGACATCGCCACCCTGCTCGGCGGCGGGGAACTGGTCCTCACCACCGGGATCGGCCTGCCGGGCGACGACGCCGGGCTCCGCGAGTTCATCGGCGCGCTGGCCGACGTCGGCGTCTCCGGGCTGGCGGTCGAACTGGGCCGCCGCTACGTCAGCGGCGTACCACGGGTGATGGCCGCCGCCGCCGAACGACGTGGCCTGCCCCTGATCGAGCTGCGCCGGGGCACCCCGTTCGTCCGGATCACCGAGGCGGTGCACGCGCTGATCGTCGACGCCCAGCTCACCGAGCTGCGCGCCACCGAGGAGATCCACCAGCGGTTCACCGAACTGTCCGTGGAGGGCGCCGAACCGGCCGAGGTGCTGCGGCAGGCCGCCGAACTGGCCGGCTGCCCGATGGTGCTGGAGAACCTGTCCCGGCAGGTGCTCGCGTACGACCCGGCGGGGGAGAACGCCCAACTGCTGCTGGACGGCTGGGAGCGGCACTCGCGGCAGATCCGCCCGCCCGGACGCACCGCGTACGACCCGGACAGCGGCTGGCTCGTCACCACAGTGGGCGCGCGCGGACAGGACTGGGGACGGCTGCTGCTGCGCTGGCCGGCCACCGAGTCGACCCCGCCGACCCGGCTGACCATCCTGATCGAACGGGCCGCCTCCACGCTGGCCCTGGGCCGGCTGATCCGGCGCGACGCCGAGGGCCTGGAACGGCAGATCCACCGTACGCTGCTGACCGCCCTGATCGACCACACCCGCCCGGTGGACGAGGTGGCGTTGCGCGCCAAGGCGCTCGGCGTCGTCCTGGACCGCCGCCACCTGGTCGGCGTCGTGGTCCGGCACCGCGCCGACGAGTCGTCCGGTGACGCGGGCGTCCCCGACGACGAGTCCGCCGCCGCCCGCCGGGGCGCGCGCCGCGACACCGACGCCGAAGGCCCGGAAGCCGGTCCGGCCCGGCTGCGCGACCTCGCCGAGGCGGTCAGCCAGGCCGTCCGGGACGCCAAGCTCACCGCCCTGACCAGCCCGCTCGACGACCAGGCCGTGGGCGCGCTGCTGGCGCTCCCCGACCCGGCCGCCGAGGAGAAGGCACTGTCCGCTTTCGCCGCGGCGTTGCGCCGGGTACGCCTCGACGCCGCCCCCGCCCGCCCTCCGGCGTCCCGCCCGTCGGAGTCGCCTGACCGGCCCGGCGGGCGGGCCGTGGCGTCGGGGAGCGTACGGCCGGCCGACGCGCCGCCCCGGGCCGCGATCGTGGTGGCGGCCGGATCCGGTGTGAGCAGCCTGCGCGAGGCGCGCCGGTCGCTGATCGAGGCGCGGCAGGTCGCCGAGGCGGCGCGGCGGGATCCCCGGGATCTGCCCTGCTACCGGCTGCCGCACGTCGGGCTGGCCGGGCTGCTGCACCTGCTGCGCGACGAGCCCCGGTTGCAGACGTTCGTCGAGCGCGAACTGGGGCCGCTGCTCGCCTACGACGCCCAGCACCCGCGGGAGCAGTTGCTCGGCACCCTGCGGGCGTACCTGGAGCAGGGGCGGAACAAGTCGGCCGGCGCGGCCGCCGCGCACCTGTCCCGGCCGGCGTTCTACGAGCGGCTGGCCCGCATCGGCCGCGTCCTCGACGCCGACCTCGACTCGGTGGACAGGTGCCTGTCCCTGCACGTGGCCCTGCTGGCCCTGGACGCCGTCCGCACCCCCTGACCCACCCCACCCCACTCTCACCCCGCTCTCGCCCGAGGCGACGATCATGAAGTTGACGGTGCTGATCCGGACATTTCACCGGTCCAACTTCATGATCGACCCGGCGGGGCGGCGGGGCGGCGGGGCGGCGGGGCGGCGGGGCGGGGGGAGGGCGGGTCAGGTCAGGGCGGTCAGGGTTTTGGCGTAGGGGGCGGGGATGTGGTTGTCGCCGCCGGGGGTGAACACGTCGGAGGTGGCCGCCGCCTGCCAGGCGGTGCCGGGCAGTGCCGCCACCAGGGCGCGTACCACAGGGGCGTCGCGCCACTGGTCCTGCTGGGCGAGCAGGCTCAGCGCGACCACCGACTCCTCCACCTCACCCACGCACTCGAACGGCTTGTGCCCGTCGATGCCGAGCAGCTCCCGGTAGCCGGGGATCTGCGACTCGTCGGCCAGCAGGTCACCGCCGAAGATGCCGGTCAGCCGCTCCCGGGGCATGAACGGCGCCATGGCCAGGAACACGAACCGGCACTTCGGGCAGTCGCGGCACCAGCGCTCGCTCGCGTCGCGCAGCTTGAACGCCGCGTTGCAGCTTGTCACCACCGCGTCGTACCGGTCGATCTCGGCGAACAGCCGGGCGATGTGCAGCTCGGACAGCGAGCGCAGCAACGAGAAGTACGGCTCGGTGAGCCCGGCGTGCTCGGCCAGCGCCGCGCGCAGCAGCCCTTCCGCCTCGACGCCCTTGGACCACTGGTGGTTGATCTCGTGACCGTTCCAGATCAGGTTCGGGTCGGACGCGGAGCGCTCGTTCGACATCACCACCGGGCCGAGCCCGTGCAGGACGGCGGTGGCCACGGCGATCAGCGAGTTGATCGCGGTGACCGGGATGTGCCCGTTGCGCGCGCCTGCCGCGTTCAGCTCGAACAGCACCGGGTCCAGCCGCCGCCGGGCGGCCAGCGGCACCAGGTCCGACGCCTCGTTCACCGACACGATCACGTGGTTCGGGTTGACCGAGAACGGCACCGGGTCGAGGCCGGCGCGGCGCAGCGCCTCCAGCGTGACGATGGAGTCCTTGCCGCCGCCGACAGCCGACAGCGGACGGCGGTCGGAGTTGTCCACCGGCACCGCCGGGTCCACGGTGCCGGACGGCACCTCGGGACGCAGCTCCAGCACGTGCGGCAGCTCGTTGCGGTACGCGTACTCGGCGAGGCCCTTGGTGTAGACGGCGGTGACCAGCTCGACGGCGGCGGCGCCCAGCGGCGCGGGCAGGACCAGCCGGGGCGGCGCGGCGGCCTTGTAGTAGCTGACGCCGGCGACCACGTGCAGCAGCTCCAGCACCCGGGCCAGGGTGGCCGCTGTGGCGTCGGAGACCGGCTCGGCCGGCAGCGGAAGCGTGATCACCTCGGTGAACCGCTGCTCGCCGCCGGGACCGGTCAGGGCGTAGTCGAACAGGACCTCGCCGGTGGCGAAGTCGATCGAGTAGGACGGGAAGGTGAAGGCGTCCATCCGCCGCAGCTGCTCGTTGGGCACACGCCATACTAGGCCCTGGTTCGTCCGTCCGTGTCCGGCTGGGCCGGACCCTGCCCGCCCCGCGTCGACCGAGTCCGAGGAGAGCCCGTGCGCCTGTCTGATCTGCGCGGACGTCATGTCGCCGTCTGGGGCGCCGGCCGCGAGGGCCGGGCCGCGGTGACCGCGATCGCCGCGCACGGGCCGGCCGGCCTGGTCGTCGTCGACGACAGCGCCAACTTCCTCGCGCTGCCCTGGGACGGTCCGCTGGCCGCCGCCGCGCCGCTCGTCACCGGCGAGAAGGGCTTCGAACGCCTGGCCGCCGCCGACGTGGTGGTCCGCTCGCCGGGCGTGCCGAACACCCACCAGTGGATGGTGGAGCTGCGCCGCCGGTCGGTGCCCGTCACGCAGGGCAGCGCGCTGTGGATGGCCGACCACGCGGACCGGACCGTCGGGGTGACCGGCAGCAAGGGCAAGAGCACCACGTCCAGCCTGATCAGTCACCTCCTCACCGCGATGGACCGGCCGAACGTGTTCGGCGGCAACATCGGGGTGCCGCTGCTGGACCTGCCCGAGGCGGAGCTGTACGTGCTGGAGCTGTCCAGCTACCAGTGCTCGGACCTGACCGACTCGCCGCGCGTGGCGGTGGTGACCGCGTTGTTCCCGGAGCACCTGGACGCGCACGGCGGCGAGCGGGAGTACTACCGGGACAAGCTGAACCTGATCGCGCACGGCCCGCACGCCGTCGTGGTCAACGGCGCCGACCCGCGGCTGGCGGCGGAGCTGGGCGACCGGGCCACGATCCGGGCCGGTTCGCCGGACACCACGCACGTGGCCGCCGGGCCGGACGGCACCCAGTGGTTCCATCTGCGGGACACCCCGTTGTTCCCGCGCGCCGTGCTGCCGCTGGTCGGGCGGCACAACGAGGGAAACCTCTGCGTCGCGCTCGCCGTGCTGGACGCGCTCGGCGTGGACGTGGTGGCGCGCAAGGACAGCCTCGCCGTGGCGGTCGCCGAGTTCCAGGGCCTGGCGCACCGGCTCACCGAGATCGCCGACCCGTCCGGGCTCACGTTCGTCGACGACACGCTCGCCACCAGCCCGTACGCGGCCATGCACGCGATCGACGCGTACGAGGGGCGGCCGTTGACGGTGATCGTCGGCGGCGCCGACCGGGGGCTGGACTACAGCCCGCTGCGCGCGCACCTGGCCGGCCGGGAGATCACAGTGATCGGCGTGCCGGACAGCGGCCCCCGCATCGTGGAGGCGCTGTCCGGGCTGCCGTCGGTGCGTACCGAGCTGGCCGACGACCTGGTCGCCGCCGTCGGACTGTCCCGCAAGCTCACCCCGGCCGGCGGTGTGGTGCTGCTGTCCCCGGCGGCGCCGAGCTACGGCCGGTTCCGCAACTTCGAGCACCGCTCCGAGGTGTTCGCGCAGGCGGTCGCGGACACCGCCCGCTGAGTCAGCCGCGCTCCGCCCGCGTGTGCCGCGGCGGCCCCGGCTCGGCCGGCAGGATCGCGTCGAGCGACTCGGTGGGCGCCGAGCCGTCCACCGGCTCGCGCGGCCCGGGCGCCGTGCCGGCGGGCGCCGGACCGGCGGGCGTCGCCTCGGCGGGCGTCGTCGTCTCGGCGGGCGTCGCGGCCGGACCGGCGTGGGCCGCCCGCCGCTTGACCGGCGTCCAGGCGAACGCGAGCGCCCCGCCGACGAGCGCCAGCAGCATGCCGATCAGGAACCCGCCCAGGTTCGAGGTGAGCCAGGAGACCAGCCCGAGCACGAGCGAGAGCACCGCGTAGAAGACGCGTTGCTGCGGCGTGGTGACCAGCAGCACGCCGCAGATGACCAGGACGGCCGGGACCAGGTACGCGGCCAGCCCTTGCGGCCCGACGTGCAGCAGCACCCCGAGCGGCGCGCGCAGCGTCACGAGCATCTCCGCGCCGCCGAGCGCGATGAGCAGCCCGGCGGTGAACGGCCGCGCCCGGCGCCAGCGCCGCCAGCGTGTACGGACGCCGGCGGCGGGCGCCGAGTGCTGTCCCGCGGTCACGTCAGCACCCTTCGGTGCTGAAGCTCATGCGCAGGTTGGGCAGCGTGAAGACGGCGGCGGTGGTGGCGTAGTTGTTCTGCCGCAGGTTGGTGATGGTCACGGTGTCGGCCTGCTGGGCGAACACGCCCGGGTTGCCCCTCACCCCGGGGACCTTGTCGACGGTGCTGGCGTCCTGCCCGACGTCGATGTTCTTGAAGGAGGCGTTACCGGCGATCTCGTCGCCGTCGACCACGAGCGTGCGGGCGGTCACCGGCTTGCCGGAATTGCCGGCGGTGATCCGCAGGTTGGTCCCGCCCAGGTTGATGCTCTGGCAGAGGTTGGTCAGCTCGGCCTTGTCGATCGCCGAGACGATCACGAGCACCTGCCCGCCGGTGTCGCCCTGGTTGGGGCTGTCCGGGATCATCTGGTCGAGCGTGGCGAACTGCTCGAACCCGGTGCCCTCCAGTTTGTCGGCGGTGACGGTGAACGGCATGCCCGAGATGGCGAACTGCGCGCCGAGCACGCCCTGCGCGGTCAGCACCACCATGCCGGCCGCGCCGGCCGCCGCGGCGCCGAGTGTGACGGCGAACCGGCGCCAGCGGACGCCGTTCGCCGGTTGATCGGTATCGATCTGCTCGATCTGCTCGGACATGCCGGCTCCTTTCGAGATCGATTCATCTACGACGATGTGAATTGGTGTCGCAGGATGTGCGCGCCGAGGGACGCAGGCCGAAGTTACCGCTGAGTAAAGGGGCGGTCAACTGCCTGTAGCAGATCGTTGGGCGGCATTCGCCAAAAGCGGCCAAAGTGAAAAACCGCTGCGGTTTTCCACCGCCTAGGGCTGGCCGCCGGGAGCGCAGGGCGCGGTCGCGGCCGGGCCGTCGTCCGCCCGGGCCGTCCGGGCGACCCGGCCGGCCTCTCGTGGGCCGAGGAACGGCGCGGTCGCCGCGTACGTGAGTGCCGGCAGCAGTAGCGGCAGATCCTCGGCCCGGCCCTGTGCCACCCGCTCACGGATGGTGGCGTGGATGCCGCCGACCACTACGGACAGCAGTGCGTCCCGGTCCACGCCGGCCGGATCCGGCCCGGCGCCGGCGAAGAACCGGCGGAAGCTGCGCAGCAGCGCGTCGCGCTCCCGGCGGGCGTCGGGGCCGGCCGCGTCCACCTCCACCAGCGCCATCCGGGCGAAGGCGGGCACGCTCGCCAGCACGTCGAGCAGCGTGCGCAGCGCCGCCCGGGCGGCCTGCGGCCAGTCCGGGCCGGCGTCGCGGTAGGCGTCCTCCATCAGGTGCGACACCACCGCGATGCCGTGCCGGTACGCGGCCAGGAACGCGTCCTGCTTGCCGCTGAACAGCGCGTAGAACGCGGGCCGGGTGACCCCGGCGGCGTGGCAGATGTCGCTGACCCGGGCGTTGTCGTACCCCCGGGTGGCGACCTCCCGGACCAGCCCGTCGAAGAGGCGGTCGCGCTGGGTCGCCGCCACCTCCTCGGCCGGTACGCGTCGCGGGCCGCGCTTGATGGCGCGGTCCGGGTCGCGGCCGTGGCGGGCGCCCGGCAGGGGTGCGGGCTTCGGCGACGGCGGGCTCGGGACTGTCACTCATCGACCTCTCTTGATGCGTTGACTTTACGACCCTCTGGGGTTTATAACTTTCGACACGCTCAGTTCACGCCTCGTCACCGCTGGTGATCTCCTTTTCGTCGGTCACCCGAACGCGTCGAAGGAGGGCCGGATGGCTGCCATTATCGCCGCGCGCACCCGTCCCCCCAAGGCCGGAGAGATCCAGGTGACGCGGCGTCGCCGCACTGCGCCACGCCGCCCGGCCCGCTGAGGCCGCAGCGGCGCACCACCACCTGCGGCGGCCCGATCCCGGCCGGCCGCACCCACCGGCTCCGTCCATGCCGGACGTCGCCGGCACCGTTTCCTGTCCCACCGCCGGAAGGAACAACCATGCCCAGGTACGGACGCATCGGCGCGGGCCTCGCCGCCCTGGCGCTGCTGACCGGTCTGGTCGGCGCCGCCCCCGCCACCGCCGCACCCACCACCTCGCTCGCCAGCGCCGTGCTGACCTACCCGGCCGTCGCCGGCACCGCCGTGTCGGTGGGCGACGTCATCCAGGCCAGCCTGCGCAGCGGCACCAACGCCACGTTCTACTCCTCGGCCAGCGGCACCACCGGCATCAAGTGCGCCGCGTCCACATTCAGCGCCAAGGTGCTGACCAACCCGACCGCACCCGGCACCGCGACCGAGAGCCTCACCGCGCAGTCGTTCACGAGCTGCACCACGAACGTCTTCGGCACCACCGGCGTGCAGAGCGTCACCGTCAACAACCTGCCCTACACCACGTCGGTGACCAGCGCGGGCGTGGTCACCATCTCCGGCACGGCGGCCGCGCCGATCCAGAGCACCGTCGTGCTCAACTCGCTGCTCGGCGCGATCACCTGCGTCTACCGCACCAGCACGAACACGCTGACCGGTACGGCATCGAACGCCACCAACTCGATCAGCTTCGCCAACCAGCCCCTGACCAAGTTCTCCGGCCCGTCGCTGTGCTTCGGCACCGCGTACTTCACCGCGTCGTACTCGCCGGTGAAGGACACCAGCAAGACCGGCAGCCCGGCGGTCTACGTCAACTGACACCCGGCTCTCGGGCCGGTGCGCGGCGATTCGCCGGGCGCCGGCCCGCACGCCGGTTCAGCCGGCCGTCAGCGTCGCGTGCAGCGCGCGCATCGACCGCAGCGCCGACCGGATCTCCTGGAGGTAGCGGCCCGGAGTCAGGGTCGGCTCCGGTACGGCGACAGCGGCGCGCGCGGCCGGGTCCACCCCGACCGTCTCGATTCCGCACCCGTACGGCACGGCGAGCGTCCGTAGCGCGTCGCAGTGCTGGAACGGCACGTAGATCGGAGCGGTCACCATCAGCACCGGGTCGGCCGCGCGCAACCGCACGTGCTCGGCCCAGAACCGCTGCGTGTCGGCGGTGTGCGCGCGACGGCGGTCCGGTTCGCTCGACGGCGCGGCGAGCACCCGTACCGGGGGCAGCCCGGCCGGCCGGTAGGTGCGCGAGGACCAGGCCCGGTGCGGATGACCGGCCGCCTCGCCGCGCTCGTCGTCCGGCTCGTCCACCCCGAACGCCAGCCGCACCCCGGCGTCGAGGACGTCCACCTCGGTGGCGCAGCCGGACAGGCCGGCGGCGTCGAGCGTGCGGGACTCGGCGGGCGAGAGCGGCCGGAAGCTGCCGAGCACCGCCACCTCGCCGGTCACCTCGGCCGCCCGCCGGGCCAGCATCGCCGCGTACGCGGTGCGCCGCAGGCAGGCGTGCGCCAGCCCGCCGAGTACCAGCAGGTGCGCGTACCCGGATCGGGCCGGCGCGACGGCGCGGACCAGGCCCAGCGCGGCGGCGGCGCTCAGCACCAGTCCGGCGGTGGCCGGGTCGAACGCCGGCTCCCGGGCGTCCGGGCGTTCCCGTCCCTGCCGGAAGTCCCAGCGGCGGGCGGAGAACGCGTCCAGCCCGGCCAGCACCGCCGCCAGGTCGCCGCCGGGCCAGTCGCCGCCGAAGTGCGCCACGAGACGCCGCACCGGCGCCGACTCCACCCAGGACCGGACCCCGGCCAGGAGCTGCGCCCGCGTCGTGCCCGCCGCGCCGCCCGGCAGCGTCACCTGATCCGTCCGCACCCGGCGGATGCTACCGCCGGGACAGTTGTCTCTGCCCCGGTCGCGGTGGGAGCGTGCGGGGATCCACCTCCGCTGAAGGGTGCGCCGATGACCTCCGACGACCTGCTGGCCCGGCACCGGGCCGTGCTCCCCTCCTGGATGCCGCTCTACTACGCCGAACCGCTGGAACTCGTCACCGGGTCCGGCCGCCGGGTCACCGACGCGGCAGGCAGGACCTATCTGGACTTCTTCGGCGGGGTGCTGACCACGATGGTCGGCCACGACATCCCGGAGATCCGGGAGGCGGTCGAACAACAGCTGCGGACCGGGCTCGTGCACACCTCGACGCTCTACCTGATCCGCCGGCAGGTCGAGCTGGCCGAGAAGATCGCCCGGCTCTCCGGCATCCCGGACGCCCGGGTGTTCTTCACCAACTCCGGCACCGAGGCGAACGAAGCCGCGCTGCTGGTCGCCACGAATCATCGGCGCTCGCACCAGATCCTCGCGGTGCGCAACAGCTACCACGGCCGGTCGTACGCGACGATGGGCGTCACCGGCAACCGCGGCTGGTCGGCCAGCGCGCTCAACCCGTTGCAGGTGGCCTGGCTGCACTCCGGCGAACGGCTGCGCGGGGTGCTGGCCCGGCTCGACGCCGCCGACCGGGTCGACGCGGCGGTCGAGGACCTGCGCGAGGTGCTCGCCACCCAGACCGCCGGCGACGTGGCCTGCCTGATCGCCGAACCGGTCCAGGGCGTGGGCGGCTTCGTGCACGGCCCGGACGGGCTGTTCGCCGCCTGGAAGAAGGTGCTCGACGAGCACGGCATCCTGCTGATCACCGACGAGGTGCAGACCGGGTGGGGCCGTACCGGCGAGCACTTCTGGGGCTACCAGGCGCACGGTGTGACGCCGGACCTGCTCACCTTCGCCAAGGGCATCGGCAACGGGTTCGCGCTCGCCGGGGTGGTCGGCCGGGCCGAGGTGCTGGAGTCGGTGCCGGCGATCAGCTTCTCCACGTTCGGCGGCAACCCGGTCTCCACCGCGGCCGGCGACGCGGTGCTCGACTACCTGCTCGACCACGACCTCCAGGGCAACGCCGCCCGCGTCGGCGCGATCCTGGGCGACGGCCTGCGCGCGGCCACCGCCGGGCTGGACCAGGTCGCCGAGGTACGCGGCAAGGGCCTGATGCTCGCCGTCGAGTTCGTCCACCCCGGCTCGGTCGAGCCGGACGCGGCGCTGACCACCCGCGTCTTCGAGGCGTGCCGGGCCGGTGGCCTGCTCGTGGGCAAGGGCGGCCTGTACGGCAACGTGATCCGGATGGGCCCGCCGCTGACGCTCACCGAGGACGAGGCCCGGGAGGGCCTGGCGATCATGGTTGACGCGATCCGCGCCTCGATCGAGGCGTGAGCGTCAACCCGGCGGGCGCCGTCCCGCCCGTCCGGACCTGAGCAGCCGCAGCAGACCCGCCCCGGCCAGGTACGCGACCAGCGCCGGGGCGGGCAGGCCCAGCGGCTCCGGTGCGGTCTTGGGCGTGAGACTGTTCAGCAGCAGGCCGACGAGCACGCCCGCGTACCCGGCCACGGCCAGTCCGGCGGGCAGCCGCCGGCCACCCGCCCCGGGCGGCCCGGTGGCGACCGGGCGGCGGGTGCGGGCCTCGACCGGACCGAAGACCGCGACCAGCACGGCCAGCACTGCGGCCAGCGCGAGCAGCCACGGTACGCGCCACGCCCACCAGGCCGCCGAGCCGACCGGGGGAGTGGGCAGCACGCCGAGCGCGTCCAGCAGGCCGACGAGCAGCACCGCGGCGGTCAGGTGCCAGAGGAAGAGGGTGAGCACCACGGCGTTGACCGCGAGCACCGCCTGCCAGGGGCCGGACCGGCGCAGCCAGCGCCCGGCCGGGCGTCGCAGCAGCAGGATGAGGCCGAGCTGGGCGGCGGCCGCGGCCATCAGCGCCAGGCTGGGCGGTGCCGCGTTGTCCAGTCGCTCGCCCGGCACGTGGAGCATCGCCACCGGGTACGGCCCGGCCACCGTGAGCAGCACCAGCGCGGCCAGGCCACCACCGAGCAGGAGCACGCCGGCCCGGCGGGACAGCGGCAGCCGACGGCGGAACGGGCCCCGGGTTCCGGCGCCGGCCGTGTCGGCATCGGCCGCGGTGGCGGCTCTCGCCCCGGCGGCCGCGTCGGGGACGGTCGCCCCGGCGCCGGCCGGGTCGCCGGTGCGGCGGGCGTCCGCCCGGGCGGCGTCGTACCAGGCGAAACCGACCTGGTGCACGGCCAGCCAGCCGAGCAGGTAGTTGCCGTCGGCGAGCGCGGCCGGGCCGAGGAGCCGGCCGAGGTCGCCGAGCGCGACCAGCACCACGAGCGCCAGCGGCACGGCGAGCCCGGACCGGCGGTGCAGCGCGTACATCGGCGGGGTCAGCGCCACCACCGCGACGTAGGCGACCAGGAACCACAGCGGGATGGTGGCGAACCAGACCACGGTGCGCACCTGCCCCGCGTCGGCGCCGCGCAGCGTGGCGACCCCCGCGACCGCAGCCAGGACCAGCAGCAACACGGTGGTGGGCCGGACCAGCCGTGCGCTGCGGTCCACCAGCCACCCGGCCGCCGACCCACCCCGGCGCCGGCGGGCGGCCAGCGAGGCGGCGTTGGCGTAGCCGCCGACCAGGAAGAACACCGGCATCACCTGGGCCACCCAGGTCAGCGGCCAGGCCCAGCGCAGGTCGGCCAGCGCGGAGTGGCCGGTGGGGCGGCCGTTGTCGTACCCGATGACCGTGACGCCCCAGTGGCCGAGCACGACCATGGTGATGGCCAGCGCCCGGAGCAAGTCGACGTAGCGCTCCCGCCCCGGCGTGCGTTGCGCGAGCTGCCGCAGGCGGCGCATGAGGTCAGGCTAGACCAGCCGGGCCCGACCGGTACGGATAACGGATCGGTCGAGAGGTCTTGTGGTCCCCGTCGCGCTGTCGTAGAAATTCTTCATTGGAAATGCGTCTTGTGAAGACAAGCGACAGGGTGCTCACCGCGCGTACCCGGACCGAGGAGATGCGATGAACAGGCGTGAGATCCTACGGCGCAGCGCCGCCGCCGGTCTGCTGGCCACCCCCGCCGCCGGGCTGCTCGCCGGCTGCGCCACCTCAGGTGGTGGCGACGAGGGCGGCAAGGGCGCGTACAAGGGCACCAAGAGCGAGCAGAACCCGCTCGGCGTGGCCGAGGACGCCCCGCTGGAGGTGGTGATCTTCAACGGCGGCTTCGGCGAGGACTACGCCAAGGCCCACGAGGCCATGTACAAGGAGCGGTACCCGAAGGCGGAGATCAAGCACTCGGCCACCGCGGAGATCAGCAAGACGCTCCAGCCCCGCTTCGTCGACGGCAGCCCGCCGGACGTGGTGAACAACTCCGGCGCCGGCCAGATCGACTTCAACGGCCTGGTCTCCCAGAACGCGCTCGCCGACCTGGGCGAGCTGCTCGCCGCGCCGAGCCTCGACACGCCCGGCAAGACGGTCAAGGACACGCTGCTGCCCGGCACCGTCGAGGTCGGCTCCTACGACGGCCGGTTCCTGGTGCTCAACTACACATACACGGTGTACGGCATCTGGCACTCCACGAAGCTGTTCGCCGACCGCGGCTGGGAGGACGCCAAGACCTGGGACGACCACATCGCGCTCTGCCGCCGGATCAAGGCCGCGGGCATCGCCCCCTGGACGTACGCCGGTGTGCACCCCCGCTACATGAGCTGGCCGCTGATCTCCACAGCGATCAAGCTCGGCGGCCCGTCCGTCGCGCTGGCGATCGACAACCTGGAGCCGAACGCCTGGAAGTCGGACGCCATGAAGACCGCCGCCGACGCCTGGCACCAGATCGTCAAGGACAAGTTCATCCTCGACGGCTCCCCGGGCCTGGACCACAAGCAGTCGCAGACCGCGTGGTGCCAGGGCAAGGCCGCGTTCATCTCCTGCGGCTCCTGGCTGGAGAGCGAGCAGAAGGACGTCACGCCGGCCGGCTTCAACATGACAGTCGCGCCGACGCCGAGCCTGGGCAGCGGCGACAAGCTGCCGTACGAGGCGATCCGCGGCACCGCGGGCGAGCCGTTCATGGTGCCGGCGAAGGCGCGCAACGTGGCCGGTGGCCTGGAGTACTTCCGCACCATGCTGTCCCGCAAGGGCGCCCAGGACTTCACCAAGAAGGTCGCCAGCCTGCCCGTGGTGGCCGGCGCCACCGAGGGCATCGACCTGCCGTACGGGCTCAGCACCGTGGTCGAGGCGCTCGACGCGTCCGGGTCCAACGGCTTCAACTGGGTCTACAACAACTACTACCGCAAGCTGGAGCGCAACCTGGTCGACGCGGCCTGCGGCGAGTTCTTCAGCGGCCGGATCTCCCCGGCCGAGTTCCTCGACCAGTGCCAGAAGGGCGCCGACTCGATCGCTCAGGACAACTCGGTCAAGAAGTACAAGCGGTCCGCGTGATGCGACAGGGTCGCCTCCCCCTGATCCTCACGTTCCTGCTGCCACCACTGGCGTTGTACGGCATCTTCGTGCTGTCGCCGTACCTCCAGGCTTTTCAGATCTCCACCACCGACTGGATGGGCTACTCCGCGCAGGCCGACCCGGTCGGCATGGCGAACTTCCGCACGCTGCTGCACGACGGGTACGTGTGGAACGCGTTGAAGAACAACGCGATCCTGCTCGCCGTGGTGCCGGTGGTGACGATCGGGCTGGGCCTGTTCTTCGCCAGCATGCTCACCATGGGCGGTCGTAGGGGCCGGGCCGGTGTGACCGGGGTGCGGGGCACCTCGGTCTACCGGCTCGTCTACTTCTTCCCGCAGGTGCTCTCGGTGGTGATCATCGCGCTGCTCTGGAAGGAGATCTACAGCCCGACCAGTGGCCTGCTCAACGGCGCCCTGCGCGCCGTCGGGCTGGCCACCCCGGCCTGGCTCGGCGATCCGCGCTTCGCGTTCTGGTGCGTGCTGGCGGTGATGGTGTGGAGCAACGTCGGCTTCTACGTGGTGCTCTTCGGTGCCGCCATGCAGGCGATCCCGCGTGACATCTACGAGGCGGTGCTGCTCGACGGCGCGTCCCGCACCACGATGCTGCGGAAGATCACCATTCCGCTGCTCTGGGACACCATCCAGGTGGCCTGGATCTATCTCGCCATCGCCGCGCTGGACGGCTTCATCCTGGTCCAGCTCATGACCAACGGCGGACCGAACTTCTCCTCCGACGTGATCGGCCTGCGGATGTACGACACGTCGTTCGGCAGCGAGAACAAGTTCGGGTACGCCTCGGCGATCGGCGTGGCGATGTTCTTCCTGACCCTCTCGGTGGCGGTGCTGGCGCTGCGCACCGCCCGGCGTGATCGGATCGAGTACTCGTGACCACAGTGGATCCCGGTACGGCGACCGGCGCCACGACCGCCGGCACGACCCGCCCGGACGACGCGGGCCGATCCGCCGACCGCCCGCCGCGCCGCGAGCTGGGCGTGGCGAACGTCTTCTCGCACAGCTTCCTGCTGCTCTGGGCGGCGATGACTGTCCTGCCGCTGGCCTGGATGGTGCTCAGCTCGCTCAAGAGCAACGGCGAGATCATCGCCGAGCCGTGGGGGCTGCCCGAGGCGCTGCGGTTCGACAACTGGTCGCGCGCCTGGACCAGCGCACACATCGGCCGGTTCTTCTTCAACAGCCTGGTCGTGGTGGCCGGCTCGCTGAGCCTGACCATGCTGCTCGGCGCCACCGCCGCGTACGTCTTCGCGCGTTACGAGTTCCGCGGCCGGCAGGTGGTCTACTACCTGTTCGTCGGCGGCATGATGTTCCCGGTCTTCCTGGCGCTGGTGCCGCTGTTCTTCGTGGTCCGCAGCGTCGGCCTGCTCGGCACCTGGCCGGGCCTGATCCTGGTCTACACCGCGTACTCGCTGCCGTTCACCGTGTTCTTCCTGACCGCGTTCTTCCGGACGCTGCCGACGTCGGTGGCGGAGGCCGCGCTGATCGACGGATGCGGGCACTTCCGGCTGTTCTTCCGGGTGATGCTGCCGATGGCGAGACCGGGACTGATCAGTGTCGGGATCTTCAACTTCCTCAGCCACTGGAACCAGTTCCTGCTGCCGCAGGTGCTCCTGCCCGGCGACGGCCAAGACCGGATGCTCGCCCAGGGGTTGAGTTCGCTCGCGGTGAGCCAGGGCTACGCCGGTGACTACGCGCAGTTGTTCGCCGGCCTGACCATCGCGGTGCTGCCGGTGCTCGTGGTGTACGTGGCGTTCCAGCGTCAGGTCCAGTCCGGACTGACCGCCGGGCAGCTCAAGTGAGGCGGTTGCCACAGGCTCAGCCGAGCCGCTAAGACTGATACTGATCAGCCAGAAAGTTCCTCAGGCGGGCGGGGAACCAGGCGGGCGTGCAGCGCCGCCGGGTCGGTCACCTCGGGCAGGTCGCGGGCGGCGAGCCAGGCCGCGGCGGCCGCACCGTCCCCGGCGCCGTGCAGCGGTGCGCCCGGCCACCGTTGCGCCAGTTCCGCGCGTACCGCGCCGGCCAGCGGGGTGTCACCGGTGAGCAGCCCGCCGCCGAGGACCACCGGATCGGTGGCGCCGGGCGGCCGGATGCGGGAGACGCTCTCCGCCAGCAGCGCCGCGGCCTCGGCGATCAGCGCGGCGGCTGCCGGCTCCCCGTCGCGGGCCGACGACACCACGAGCGGCGCGAGCCGGGCCAGTTCCACAGGTGGTCGCCGCGTCACCGCCTGCACCACGGCACCGGCGGTGGCGCGCGGTCGGTCGTCCACAGCTGTCGTGCCGGTCAGCTCGGCCAGCACCCGGCGTCCCAGCTCGCCGGGGGTGTCCGCGCGGTCCAGGTCGGTCAGCAGCCGCCGGACCGCCTCGCGGCCGAGCCAGAATCCCGAGCCCGCGTCGCCGAGCAGCCAGCCGTGACCGTCGGCGGTGCGGTCCAGCCGCAGGTCGCGTACCTGGGCGGCGATGGCGCCGGTGCCGGCGACGAGCACCGTGCCGTCCGGGGCGGCGGTGCCGGAGGCGTAGGCGACCAGGGCGTCGCCGTGCACGGCGTACGGGCATCGCAGCCCCGCCTCGGCCCACGCGTGGTCGAACGCCTCCCGGCCGCGCGGGTCGGCCAGGAGGCGGCCGGCTCCGGCGAGGCCGATGACGCCGGCGCGTACCCGGATCGGGTCGATGTCGGCGAGCGCCGCGCGCAGGGCGGCGAGCAGCTCGGCGGCGGCCCGCTCGGCGCCGTGGCTGGTGGGGTTGCCACCGCCGGCCCGGCCGGCGCCCAGACGCGTGCCGTCGAGGCTCAGCGCGGTCGCGCGGCTGGACGTGCCCCCGACATCGAGGCCGAGCACGACGGTGTCCGACATGGTTCCCATGCTGGTCGGCCGCGTCGCCGGGCGCAAGATCGCGCCGGTGCGCCAGGTAACAGTTTGAAAACTTCGCCCACGCCCTTGACACGGAGGGGCCTTCAGTAAGAACTTTTACCACTAACAGTTAACACTCTTTTCCGAAAGGCTTCCGCCGATGGCCGAGCACGAGGTGGAGACTTCCGCGGCGACCGCGGTGGTCGATGCCGGTCCGGCCGACCGGCTGGGCGCCGACGGGGTGCTGGCCAGGGTCCGGGCCGGCACGGGGGAGCTGACCGGGGCGCTGCGCCGGGTCGCCGAGCACGTGCTCAGCGACCCGGAGGCGGCGGCCCGGGCCACCATCGTCGAGCTGGCCGAGCGCAGCGGCACGTCACCGGCGACCATCACCCGGTTCTGCCGGGCGATGGGCTTCGAGGGCTACGCCGACCTGCGGCTCGGCATCGCCGCCGAGACCGGGCGGGCCCGCTCGGCCGGCTGGACCGTCGACATCGGACGGGAGATCCAGCCCGGCGACCCGCTGTCCCGGGTGCTCGACCAGATCATGGCCGCCGACACGCGGGCCATGCACGACACCGCCGCGCTGCTCGACCTGGCCGAGGTGGAACGCGCGGCGGTCGCCATCGCCGGGGCCAGCCGGGTGAACATCTTCGGGGCCAGCGGCAGTGCGCTCGTCGGCGAGGAGATGCAGTTCAGCCTGCACCGCATCGGCGTCGCCGCGTGGGCCTGGAGCGACGTGCACGAGGGACTCGCCAGTGCCGCGCTGCTGGGCGCCGGGGACGTGGCGCTCGGCATCTCGCACACCGGGCAGACCCGGGAGACGATCGAGCTGCTCGCCGAGGCCGGCAGCCGCGGGGCCACCACAGTCGCGCTGACCGGCTTCCCCCGCTCGCCGCTGGCCGAGCTGGCCGACATCGTGCTGGTGACCGCGAGCCAGGCCACCACGTTCCGGCCGGACGCGCTCTCCGCCCGGCACCCGCAGCTCGTCGTGCTCGACCTGCTCTACATCGCGGTGGCGCAGCGCACCCACGACCGCGCCCACGCGGCCTTCCGGCGTACCGCCCAGGCCGTCGACGGGCACAAGGCCGCGAAGGGGGCCCTCTCATGATCAGTGCCCAGCGGTACGCCGACGCGGTCCGCCCGGTGCTCGACCGGCTGGTGGACAGCCAGGCCGTGGCGGTGGACCGGGCAGCCGACCTGATCGCCTCCGGGCTGCGCGCCGGTGGCGTCCTCCAGGCGTTCGGCGCCGGCCACTCGGAGGCGTTCGCCGCCGAACTGGTCGCCCGGGCCGGCGGGCTGGTCCCCGCCAACCGGCTCTCCCTGCACGACCTCGTGCTGCACGGCGACGCGCCCCGCGACGTGCTCGCCGACCCGAAGCTGGAACGCGACCCGGCCGTGGCGCACCAGCTCTACGCCCTGGCGGCGCCGCAGCCGGGGGACGTGTTCGTGGTCGCCTCGCAGTCCGGCATCAACGGCTCGGTGGTCGAGCTGGCGACGCTGGTCAAGCGCGGCGGCCATCCGCTGATCGCTGTCACCTCGGTCGAGCACACCGCCCGGGTAGCTCCTCGGCACCCCTCCGGGCACCGGCTCGCCGACCTCGCCGACGTCGTGCTGGACAACGGCGCGCCGTACGGTGACGCACTGCTGCCGCTCGAGGGCGGCGGCGCGGTCTGTGCGGTCTCGTCGGTCACCGCGGCGCTGCTGGCGCAGCTGCTGACCGCCGAGGTCGTACGACGGTTCCACCAGGCCGGAGAGGTACCCCCTGTCTACCTCTCCGCCAACGTCCCCGGTGGGGACGAGCACAACCTCGCCCTCGAGTCGCGGTACGCCGGGCGTCTCCGGCGGACCGCCTGACCCGACCCACAAGGAGAGACAAGATGTCGGTTTCCCCCGAGAAGTTCGGCGACGTCAGCCGTCGGACCCTGCTGCGGCGCGCCGCCGCGGCCGGTCTGCTGGCCGTACCGGCGGCGGGTCTGCTGAGCGCGTGCGCCGGCAGCGAGCCGAGCAAGTCCGACGGCGGCGGCGCGGCCAAGAGCAAGGACAACCCGTTCGGCGTCAAGGACGGCAGCGCGGTCAAGGTGGTCGTCTTCAACGGTGGCCTGGGCGACCAGTGGGCCAAGGAAGACAAGGTCATCTTCAACGCCAAGCACCCGAACATCACGGTCAACATGTCTTCGACCCAGAAGATCAAGACCGAAGAGCAGCCCAAGATGGCGACGCAGCCGAGCGACCTGGTGATGAACTCGGGCGCCGACATGATGGACCGCAGCACGCTGATCAACGAGGGCGCGATCGAGCCGCTGGACGATCTGCTCACCGCGCCGGCCTGGGACAGCGAGGGGACTGTGGCCGACAGCCTGCTGCCGGGCACCGTCGCCGACGGTACGCAGAACGGCAAGTTCTACGTCGTCAACGTCGCGTACACGGTGTGGGGCAACTGGTACAACGCCGCCCTGTTCAAGAAGGAGGGCTGGACGGCGCCGACCACCTGGGACGAGTTCTTCGCGCTCGCGCCGAAGATCAAGGCCAAGGGCATGGCGCCGTACGTGCACGACGCGGTGCACGGCTACTACCCGCGCTGGGCGCTGTTCGCCAGCATCTGGAAGGCGGTCGGCAAGCAGGCCGTCGTCGACATCGACAACCTGAAGGACGGCGCCTGGAAGGCCGACGGCATCGTCGCGGCGCTGGAGCCGTGGGAGAAGCTGGTCAAGGACAAGCTGCTGCTGCCGGGCAAGCTCGACCACACCCAGTCGCAGCAGGCGTTCCTGGACGGCAAGGCGGCCTTCATCCAGGTCGGCACCTGGCTGAAGAACGAGATGGCCGCGACCATCCCGCCGGGCTTCGAGATGACCATCTCCGACTACTGGAGCAAGAGCGGGGACAAGGCGGCCAAGGACGTCTTCGCCTCCTCCGGCGAGGGCTTCGTGGTGCCGAGCAAGGCGCCGAACAAGGAGGCCGCGAAGGAGTTCCTGCGGGCCATCCTCTCCAAGGCCGGTTCGGCGAAGTTCGCCGAGCTGACCAAGTCGCTGGCCTCCACCAAGGGTTCCGGCGACAACGTCCAGGACACCGCGCTGGCGTCGGCGAACTCGCTGATGAAGAACGGCAGCTCGGACCTGATCTCGGTGAAGTTCCCGGACTTCTACGCCGACCTGGACAAGGAGAGCCAGAACCTCTCCGAGGAGCTGATGGCCGGCCGCCTGACCGCGCAGCAGTTCGTCGACAAGATGCAGGCGGCCGCCGACAAGGTCGCCAAGGACTCGTCGATCAAGAAGCAGACCCGCACCGCTTGATTCCTGCGAGGAAGTGAGTCCAATGCGGCACGGAGTCGCGCGTTTCGTCACGGGTTTCCTGGCCCTGCCCGTCGCGCTGTACCTGTTCTACGTGGTGTGGCCGTTCGCCCAGGCGGCGGGGTACTCGCTCACCGACTGGGGTGGGTACTCCGATTCTCAGCGCTTCGTCGGGCTGGACAACTACGTCCGGCTGCTCTCCGACGAGCTGATCCGGAAGGCGTTCTGGCACAACGTGTTCTTCCTGGTCACCGTGCCGCTGTTCACGATCGCGCTGGCCCTGTTCCTCGCGTTCCTGCTCAACGTGGGCGGACGCGAGGACAGGGCCGGCATCCGCGGGGTGTTCGGCTCCGGGATCTACAAGGTCATCTTCTTCTTCCCGCAGGTGCTGTCGCTCGTCGTCATCGCCGTCATGTGGCAGCAGATCTACCGCACCGACGGGCAGGGCCTGATCAACGGCCTGCTCATCAAGATCGGGCTGGTCGACGCGGACAACCCGATCGCCTTCACCGCCGACCCGGAGCCGTTCCTCGGTGTGCCGGCGGTGCTCTGGTGGCTGCTGTTCATCGCGGTGTGGAGCGGCGCCGGCTTCTACATGGTGCTGTTCTCCGCCGCGATGCAGTCGATCCCGAAGGACATCTACGAGGCCGCGGTCCTCGACGGCGCGGGCCGGTTCCACACGTTCTTCCGGGTGACCCTGCCGCTGCTGCGGGACAGCATCTCGGTCGCCTGGGTCTACCTCGGCTTCATCGCGCTGGACATGTACGCGCTGGTCTTCGTCATGACGCCGAGCCAGGGCGGGCCGAACCACGCCAGCGAGATCTTCGCCTCGGTGATCCAGTTCAACGCCTTCCAGAAGGGCCAGTTCGGTTACGCCTGCGCGATCGCCGTCGCGCTGGCCATCTTCACCATCCTGCTGGCCGCGCTCCAGCTGAGGATCACCCGCCGTGAGCGGATCGAGTTCTGAGGAGGTCTGGACGATGAGCACTGTGACCCACACCTCCGGCCCGGCCCGGTCCGACACGGCGCCGCCGGACCGGCCGCCCGCGGACCGGCGCGCGAAGGACGCCGGCAACGGCTTCGGCGGCCGGATCTTCAACGGCTTCTCGCACCTGTTCCTCGCGGTCTGGGCGATCATGGTGGTCTACCCGCTGCTGTGGGTGGTGATGTCGGCGCTCAAGACCGACTCCGAGGTGATCCGCGAGCCGCTGTCGCTGCTCCCCGACTCCTTGCAGTGGGACAACTTCGCCCGCGCCTGGACCGCCGGGATCGACAGCTTCTTCCTGAACACGCTGCTCGTGCTCGTGTTCAGCGTGACGCTGACGATGCTGCTGGGCTCGATGGCCGCGTACGCCCTGGCGCGCTACGAGTTCCGCGGCAACCGGCTGATCTATTGGATGTTCCTGTCCGGGCTGACGCTGCCGATCTACCTGGCCGCGGTGCCGCTGTTCAAGGGCGTCTACAACACCGGGGTGAGTCTCCCGCTGCTCGGCCCGAACAAGCACCTCATGCTGATCCTGGTCTACGTGGCCTGGTCGCTGTCGTTCACGATCTTCTTCATGCACTCGTTCTTCCGGACGCTGCCCGACTCGATCGCCGAGGCGGCCCAGGTCGACGGGGCCTCGCACACCCGCACGTTCTTCAGCGTGATGCTGCCGATGGCCAAGCCGGGCCTGATCAGCATCGGCATCTTCAACGTGCTCGGCCAGTGGAACCAGTGGTACCTGCCGACGCTGCTCATGCAGTCGGTGTCCGGCGAGCCGAAGAACCAGGTGATCGCCCAGGGGCTGATCGAGCTGTCGGTCAACCAGGGCTACAAGTCCGACTGGTCCGGACTCTTCGCCGGTGTGACCATGGCGATGCTGCCGGTGCTGATCGTGTACATCGTCTTCCAGCGCCAGGTGCAGTCCGGCCTCACCGCCGGCGTCGGCAAGTAACCCCCCGGATGTAAGGAAGGGCCCCTTGTTAACACTGAGTGTTAACAAGGGGCCCTTCCTCTACCGCAGGCGTTAAGAGGGGGCCCTTCCTTCCACGCGGAGCGTGTCAGGGGGAGGGGGCAGAATGCGTCCGTGCTGGTGGCGGTGGTGGCGGACGAGCGGGGCGGCGGCGTGCTGCGACCGCTGCACGCCGACGGCACCCCGTCCGGCCCTGCGGAGGAGGTCACCGACCTGGCCGCCGCAGTGGCCGTCCGGGAGGCCGCCGGGCACCCCCGCTGGCTGTGGGCCGCCTGGGCGGGCGTCTACCCGGCGCTGCTGCGCGCCGGGGTGCGCCTCGACCGCTGCCACGACGTCGAGCTGATCGAGGCGCTGCTGCTCGGGCACGCGGGCCGCTGGGGCGAGCCCCGCGCGCTGCCGGCCGCCTGGGCCCGGGTCACCGGAGCGCCGGTCCCGCCGGACCCGGCGCCCCGCCCGCCCGAGCCGCCGGGCCACGCCCAGGCCGCGCTCTTCGAGCCGCCGTCCGGCCCACCCGGTCCGGGCATCACGGCGTTGACCCGGGTGTACGCCGACCAGCTCGCCCGGATCGTCGCGACCACCCATCCCGGCCGGTTCCGGCTGCTGGTGGCCGCCGAGTCGGCGGGCGCGCTGGTAGCGGCCGAGATGGGCGCGGCCGGGCTGCCGTGGCGCGCCGACGTGCACGACGCCATCCTGGCCGACCTGCTCGGCGAGCCGTCCCCGGTGGGCGGGCCGCCGCGCCGGCTGGCCGAGTTGCAGGCCCGGATCGCTGACGCGTTCGGCGTACGCCAGGTGCACGCCGACTCGCCCGCGGAGCTGTTGCGGGCGTTCGCCCGTGCGGGCGTGGACCTGCCGAACACGCGCGCCTGGGTGCTGCGCGGGGTGGAGCATCCGGCGGCGCCGCTGGTCCTCGAATACAAGGAGCTGTACCGGATCTGGACGGCGCACGGCTGGGCCTGGCGCGACGCCTGGGTCTCCGGCGGCCGGTTCCACCCGGAGTACGTGCCAGGCGGCGTGGTCTCCGGCCGGTGGGCGACCCGGGGCGGCGGGGCGTTGCGGATCCCGAAGGTGATCCGGCGGGCGGTGGTGGCGGACCCGGGCTGGACGTTCGTGGTGGCCGACGCGGGGCAGCTCGAACCGCGCGTGCTCGCGGCGGTCTCCGACGACGAGCGGCTGGCCGCGGCGGGCGGCGCCGGTGACCTCTACGCCGCCCTGGCCCGGGACGCGTTCGCCGGTGACCGGGCGAAGGCCAAGGTGGCCCTGCTCGGGGCGATGTACGGGCAGACCGGCGGGGCGGCCGTGCCGGCGCTGGCTGTGCTGCGGAAGAACTACCCGACCGCGTTCGGCTACGTCGAGGCGGCGGCGCGCACCGGTGAGGCGGGCGGGCTGGTCCGGTCCTGGCTGGGGCGTACCTGCCCGCCCGGGTCGGCGGGGTTCGCCGAGGGGGAGGAGCCGACGCCGGACGGCGGGGCCGACCCGCACAGCCCGTCGGCTCGGGCGGCCCGGTCGCGGGGGCGCTTCACCCGCAACTTCGTCATCCAGGCCACCGCCGCCGAGTGGGCCTCGACGCTGCTGGCGACGCTGCGCACCGAGCTGGCCGGCACGGAGGCGGAGCTGGTCTTCTTCCAGCACGACGAGGTGATGGTGCACTGCCCGGCCGGGCAGGCGGCAACCGTCGCCGAGGCGGTCACCGCCGCCGGCGCGCGGGCCACCCGGCTGCTGTTCGGCGACACCCCGGTCCGGTTCCCGCTCGACCTGTCCACTGTGGGCTGCTACGCCGACGCGGCATAGTCACGCAATTTTCCGTTTTGCCCCGCTACCCGCACCCGGCCGCGCTCGTTGGGCCCGGTGTGCGTACGACGGGACGGACCGGGCGGCTGTGCCCGGTCCGTCCCCTGATCGAGGGGGCACCGCTGAACCGGATCGCTGCAATGATCATCGCCGCCGGTGGCGGCCGCCGCATCGGCGGACCCGAAGCGCTGCTGCACCAGGGCGAGAAGCCGCTGGTCAGCCAGATGATCGACACGATGGCCGAGGCGGACTGCGCACAGGTCGTGGTCGTCCTGGGCGCGGCGGCCGAGCAGGTGCGGCAGACCACCGACCTGAGCGGCGCCACCGTCGTGGTCAACCGCGCGTGGGGCACCGGGGTGGGCTCCTCGATCCGGGCCGGGCTCGCCGCGCTCACCGACGACGACATCGAGGCGGTGGTCGTGGTGCCTGTGGACATGCCCGGGCTCACCGCTGCGGCGGTCCGCCGGGTCACCGCCCTGCCGTACCCGGACGTGCTGGTCTGCGCCACCTACGACGGGCTGCGCGGCTACCCGATGCTGTTCGGCCGCCGGCACTGGTCCGGCATCGCCACCCTGGCCAGCGCCGACGTGGGGGCGCGGCCGTACCTGCTGGCGCACAAGGACCAGATCGTCGACATCGCGTGCGACTCGGTGGCCGACGGCAGCCGGATCGACAGCCCCGAGCTGATGGCGCTGTACGGCCTGTCCATCCCCGAACAGCGCGTCGGCGCCTGAGGAGCGCCCCGCTTGTCGGACCCGGATGCCACGATGCCGTCATGGCCTACGACGAGGACCTGGCGAACCGGGTACGGGAACGTCTCGGGCGCGAGCCCGGCATCACCGAGCGGCGCATGTTCGGCGGCCTGGCGATGATGCTGCGCGGCAACATGGCGGTGGTGGTGCGCGGCGCGGGCGGCCTGATGGTCCGGGTCGACCCGGCCGAGGCCGAACGCGCGCTGGCCGAGCCCGGCGCCGAGGCGACAGTCATGCGGGGCCGGCCGATGCGGGGCTGGGTCACCGTGTCGCCCGATGTCTGCGAGCACGACGCCGACCTGACCCGCTGGGTCGGCAGGGGCGTCCGCTTCGCGCGCACCCTGTCGGCCAAGTAGCGCGACAGCGGGAAATCCGGCTGCGCGCCCGGACCCGTCCGGCCTAGGCTCCGCCTGCTGCCGACGACGGCGGCGGATCGGAGACGGGCGGATGACGGTTCACCTCTACGCGGTCAGCCTCGACGCGGCCGACCCGCTGCGGCTCGCGCGGTTCTGGTCCGGGGTGCTGGGCCGGGAGATCCTCGACGACCCGAGCGAGGGGGTGGCGCTGGGCGGCGACGCCCACAGCGACTTCCGCATCCGGTTCCTGCCCGGCGATGCGCCGAAGACCGTCCAGAACCGGATCCACTTCGACCTGACCAGCGCGTCGCCGCAGGCCCAGCGGGACACGGTCGACCGGGCGCTGACGCTGGGCGGGCGGCACATCGACATCGGCCAGGGGCCGGACGACGACCAGGTGGTGCTCGCCGACCCCGAGGGCAACGAGTTCTGCGTCATCGAGGCGGGCAACAACTTCCTCGCCGGCTGCGGCCCGGTCGGCGCTGTCAACTGCGACGGCACGAGGGCGGCCGGCCTCTTCTGGCGCGAGGCACTGGGCTGGCCGCTGGTCTGGGACCAGGACGAGGAGACCGCGATCCAGTCGCCGCGCGGAGGCGCGAAGGTCACCTGGAGCGGCCCGCCGCTGATGGACAGTGGCGGGCGGGACCGCGTACACCTGGATCTGGTCGCGGCCGGTGACCGGGACGCGGAGATCGACCGGCTGCTGGCGCTCGGCGCGACCCGGGCCGGTACGGGCCGGCACACCGCCGACGACGCGGTGCTGGCCGACCCCGACGGCACCGAGTTCTGCCTGCTGACACCCCGCTGAGGCGGGTGCGGCCCCGGGGACCGCACCCGCACCGATCAGCGCAGCCGCAGGCTCGGCTCCAGCGTGACCTCGAACAGCCGGTCCCACGGCAGCTCGACCCGCACCGCCGTGACCCGGTCCAGCGTCGCGGTGAACGTCCTGCGTCCGCGTACCCCGAGCACCAGCTCGTGCCCGGCGAAGTGGTCGGCGAAGTACCGCTCGGTCAGCGGCACCAGCCGGTCGCGTACCCAGCCGTCGAAGTAGCGCTTCTGCTCGGCGGTCAGCGCCAGCGGATCCCAGCCCTGCGCGCGGGCGTGCGCGTACGCCTCGACCTGCACCACGTTCTTCCACGGGTCGTCCTTGACGAACCGGTAGAGCAGGTACTCGGCGTGCGCCTGGGCCGGCCCACGCAGCGCCGGCACGCCGAAGCCGCTGCCGGAGGAACGCAGGTACGCCCACCGCGCGGTGCCGTGCGCGAGCGCGTTGCCGCCGGTGTTCCAGCCCGAGTACGACAGCAGCGCGGGCAGGTCCAGGCGGGCCTCCATCCGGGACACCAGGTCGTGGTCGCCCTTGTTGACGATCAGCGGGTCCACCACGATCACCTGGGTGCCGGCCGTTAGCAGCTCGCCGATGCGGCCGACGAACGCGTCCAGGTCGGCGGCCCGCTGCCCGCGACGCACTCCACCATCAGCCGGTTGACCTGGTGGTTGCGTGCCCGCGCGGCCAGGTAGTCCTCGACCACGGCGTCCGGGATGCGCGCCCGCACGGCGTCGAGCTGGCCGCGCAGCGACTCCTGGCCCAGGTTGACCACCTGGTCGTACAGCTTGGCCCACTGGACCAGCAGGTCACGGTAGTCGTCCAGGTCCGTGCCGGTGCTGGTGACGGCGAGCCGCTGGATCGTGTCGTGCACCTCGATCACCGCGTCCGACCGGCGTGCCCGCAGCCGCCGGATCGCCTCCAGGTTGCGCAACGCGTCGGCCAGGGCCGGTGCGGCGGTACGCGAGGCGATCAGGCCCCCGTACGCGAGCATGCTCACCGAGATCACGTACCCGTCGACGCCGTCGAGCCAGCGGGCGATGCCGGCGCCGTCACCGGGAGTGAAGAAACGGCCCCGCAGGTCCCGCGGCGGCAGCAGCACCTCGGCGCCGGCGCTCGCACCGGTCATCTCCGCGCAGTACGTGTTGACCGGCCGGTCGTCCAGCGGCACCAGCGCCACGCTCGGTCGCCGGCCGGCCGGCGGGCCGGGCGAACGCGGGGCCGCCGAGGGCCATTGTGGCCAGGCCGGCCGCGCCGGTTGCCGCAAGAAGGGTTCTCCTCTTCATCGATGCTCCTTCTTCTCCGCCGCGCTCGCCGCCCGGGGGGTGGCCGGAACCAGCCGGCGGGTGATCCACAGCGGTGAGGTGACGGCGTTGCCCATCACCACCGCGTGGGCGCCCGCCCCGAAGGCCCGGCTGATCTGCTCCGTGGTCCGGTAACGCCCTTCGGCGATCACCGGCACGGGCAGCAGCGCGGCGAGTCGCGCCACGAGCCCGAGGTCGGGCCCGTCGATCGGTGGACTGGCCGGGGTGTAGCCGGACAGCGTGGTGGCGACCGCGTCCGCACCGGCCTCGACGGCGGCGACGCCCTCGGCCGCAGTGGAGACGTCGGCCAGGACCAGCGCCTCGCTCTCCTCGTGCACCGCGCGGACGGTGTCGGCGAAGCTCCGGCCGTCGGGCCGGGGGCGGTCGGTGGCGTCCACCGCCACGACGTGCGACCCGGCCCGCGCCGCCTCCAGCGCGTGCCCGGCGGTCGGGGTGATGAACACGCCCTGCGTGCCGTGCTTGTACAACCCGATCACCGGCACGTCGACGGCGGCGCGCACCGCCCGCACGTCGTCGGGGCCGTTGACCCGGACCGCCACCGCGCCGCCGCGGACCACGGCGGCCGCAACGTGGGCCTGGACGTACGGGTCGCGCATCGGGTCGCCCGGGTCGTCGGGCAGGGGCTGGCAGGACACGACCAGCCCGCCGGCCAGTTCGTCCAGGACACTCACGTGCTTGTTCCTCCGTCGTGGTGGATCGGTGTGGCGGCGAGCCGGGCGGCGCCGACCACCACCGCGTCGGCGCCCAGGGCCGCCGCAAGCAGTGGCACGTGCGCCCAGCCGCCTGGTAGCTCCGCCCGGTAGGCGGCCGTCGCGGCGGGGAGCACTGTGGCGGCGGCGCCGCCGGTGACCACCACCACCTCCGGGTCGAGTAGGGCGACCAGCCCGGCCAGGGCCGCGCCGAGCGCGGCACCGGCCCGCTCGACGACCTGCCGGGCGCTCGGGTCACCGGCCGCCGCGCGCCGCGCCACCTCCCGCCCGGTGACCGGGTCACCGCCGGCGAGCGCGTACGCGGCGGCCAGGCCGGTGCCGGAGGCGATCGCCTCCAGGTGCCCGTACCGGCCGCAGCCGCAGCGCAGCCGGTGCGCGCCCGGGACCGGCAGGTGCCCGAGCTGGCCGGCCGCCCCCCGGGCGCCGCCCTCGACCCGCCCGTCGCCGACGATCGCGCCGCCCAGCCCGGTGCCGACGGCTGCCAGCAGCACGTGCCCCCGGCCCCGTCCGGCGCCGGCCCAGCACTCGCCCAGCGCCGCCGCGGCGACGTCGTTCGTGACGCGTACCGGCCGGGTCAGCCGCGCGGCCAGCTCGTGTGCGACCGGAGTGCCGGCCCATCCGGGCAGGCTGCCGGTCGCGTACCGGACGGCGCCGGTCGCCGGGTCGACGGTGCCCGCGGTGCCCACCCCGACCGGCCCGGGGCCGGCGGCGGCGAGCAGGTCCGCGGCCAGGCCGGCGGCGGTGTCCAGCACCGCGGCGGGCCCGCCGCGCGCCGGGGTCGGCGCCTCGCGACGGTCGAGCACCCGCGCGCCGGGACCGACGAGGGCGGCGGCGGTCTTGGTGCCGCCGATGTCGATCCCGACGACCGGCGCTGTCATCCCTTCAGACCGGTGTGCGCGAGGCCCTCGACGAACTGCTTCTGCGCGATCACGAACACCGCCAGCACCGGCAGCGCGGTCATCGACGCCGCCGCGAGCTGGACGTCCCACATCGGACCGCCGTACGCGTCGACGAACTGGGTGAGCGCCTGCGGCAGGGTGAACTTGTCCGGTGAGGAGAGGAACACGATCGGTTCCAGGTACAGGTTCCAGCTGTGCAGGAACGTGAAGATGGCCACCGCGCCGAGCGCGGGCCGGGACAGCGGCAGCGCGATCTTCCAGAACGTGGCGAAGCGCCCCAGCCCGTCGACCCGGGCCGCCTCCTCCAGCTCACCGGGGAGGCTGATGAAGAACTGCCGCATGATGAACGTCGCCAGCACGCTCGGCGCCCCGAAGATCGGCACCAGGATCAGCGGCCAGTGCGTGTCGATCAGATCGAGCTTGAAGAACATCTGGAACAGCGGCACGATCGTCACCTCGCTCGGGATGAGCAGGCCCGCGAGGACGACCAGGAACAGCACGTTCTGCCCCCGGAACCGGATCCGCGCGAACGCGTACCCGGCCAGCGACGCCACGGCCAGCGTGCCGACGGTGACCAGCAGCGCGATGTAGAGGCTGTTCAGGTACTGCTGCCCGAACGGCTGCAGCTCGAACACCCGCTGGTACGCGTCCAGCCGCGGATCGGTCGGCAGCAGCTGCGGCGGGAAGGAGAAGATGTCCGCCACCGGTTTCAGCGACGAGGTGACCATCCACCAGGTGGGGAACACGAACGGGACGGCCAGGACCATCAGCACCCCGTAGAGCACCAGCTTGGTCCGCCGGGACAGGTCACGATTCATGGAAGACCCACCTCTTGCGCATCTGCCACTGCAGCACTGTCAGCGCGAGCACGATGACGAACAGCAGGATCGACAGCGTGGCGCCGTAGCCGAAGTGATGGAACTGGAATGCCTGCTGGTAGAGGTAGTAGACGAGCACAGTGGTCGAGGTGCCGGGCCCACCCTGGGTCAGCACCGCGATCTGCGCGAAGACCTGCAGCGAGCCGACCACCGTGATGATCGACGTGAGCATGATCGTGGGGCTGATCAGGGGCACGGTGATCCGCCAGAACTGGCGCATCCGGCTCGCCCCGTCGACCTCGGCGGCCTCGTACAGCTCGGCCGGCACGCCCTGCAGGGCGGCCAGGAACAGCACCATGTTCAGGCCGACGTTCTTGAACACCTGCACGACGATCACCGACAGCATCGCCGTGCCCTCGCCGCGCAGCCAGTTGGGGCCGTCGACGCCGATCGTGTCGAGCAGGCCGTTGACGCCGCCGTTGTCCTGCAGCAGGAAGCCCCAGACGATGGTCCACGCGACCAGCGAGACCACCACGGGGGAGAAGAACAGGGTGCGGAACACGATGGTCCCGCGCAGCTTCTGGTTGAGCAGGACGGCCAGCAGCAACGCCAGGCCGAGGTTGAACACGACCAGGCCGACCGAGAACAGGCCGGTCGACCGCAGCACCGGGCCCAGGTTGGGGTCGTCGGCCAGCGCGGCGTAGTTGTCGGTGCCGATGTAGTCGAAGCTGCCGGCCAGCACGTTCCACTCGTGCAGGCTGTACCAGACCACGAGGACCAGCGGCAGGATCACGAAGATCACGCTGCCGAGCAGCTGCGGGGTGATGAACAGATATCCGGTGAGCTGGTCCCGGCGGCGGGTGGTCCAGAACGGCCGGGCCCGGCCCGGGGTGGGCCCGGCAGCAGCCGGGCCCACCCTGGTGTCCGTCTGGGTCATGATCCTCGGCCCTACTTCGCCAGCAGCGGCTGGATCTTGGAGCAGACGCCGTCGAGTACGCCCTTGACGTCCGCGTCCGCCTTCCACAGCGGGTCGAGCGCGGCGCGCACCTGCTGGCTCAGCTCGGCCTGCCCGGAGTGGCTGGGCTTGACGGTGCCGTTGGTGATGCCGTCGACGACGACCTTCTGGAGCTGCTCCGGCTTGAGCTTCGGGTTCGTCTTGGCCAGCGTCTCGGCGGTCAGCTGAGACTGCCGCGGCGGCGGGAAGAACTGGGCCAGCTTCGCCGAGTTGGCCGGGTTCGTGAAGAAGGCCAGGAAGTCGGCCGCCTGCTCGGCGTGCGGGCTCTTCTTCATCACGCCGATGCCGGCCTGGCCGACCACCGCGTACGGGCCCTTCGGACCGGCCGGCAGCGGGACCAGGTCCCAGTCGAAGCCGTCCTCCTTCAGCAGCGAGGCACGGGAGATCTGGGTGACGGTCATGGCCGCGTCACCGGCGAAGAAGTCGGCGGTCGTGCCCGGTCCGGGCAGCGCCTTGCCGGTGAAGATCGCCTTGTGCAGCGTGGTCATCGCCTCGACCATCTCCGGGCTGTCGAACCCGCAGCTGCGGCCGTCCTCGCTCCACGCCTGGGCGCCCCAGCCGGTCCAGAACGTGGCCAGGTTGTCCCAGCCCTTGTAGTCGAAGTCGCGGACCACGAGCCCGGCCTTGCCGGACTTCGCCGCTGTCGCGCCGGCCGCGGCGAGCGCGGTGTCCCAGTTCCACTGCCCGGCCGCGATCAGCTCGGCCGGGGTCTTCTGCCCGGCCTTCTTGAGCATGTCGTTGTTGACGAACACGCCGAACGGCGAGGTCGAGAACGGGTACGCGAAGAGCTTCCCGTCGTCGCGCCAGAGCTTCAGCGTGGCGGGGGAGAGGTCGTCGTACTGGTAGCCGTCGGCCTTCTTCAGCGTGTCGTCGAGTGGGCGCAGCGCGCCGGAGGCGACGAAGTCGGGAGCCGAGTTCTCGAAGATCCACGCGAGGTCCGGCGCGTTGCCGCCGGCGATCTGCGTGGTCAGCGTCGTGGTGTAGTTCTCGAACGGCAGCGGGTCGAACTTGATCTCCGCGACGTCCGGGTTGTTCTTGCGGTACTCGTCGGCGATCTCGTTGAACAGCTTCAGGTGCGCCTCGTTCGCCGACCAGACGGTCATCCGCAGGCTGGCCGGACCGTCGTCCTTGGCGTCGCCGCCACCGCCGCAGGCGGTCAGGGCGAGCACACCGGTCATGGTCGCCGCGACCAGGCCGGACAGTCTTCCGTATCTCACTCTCTTCTCCTCACCGGGGGTTCAGTAGCCCGCGATCCGCGGCCAGCGGCATTCCACGCCGGCGGCCGAGACGCGGTCCGTGAATTCGGCCAGCAGGCGGGGGGTGCCGCGGACCGCGCGCGGGGACTCGCCCCGCGCAAGGCAGAAGTCGGCCAGCAGGCCGGCGACCTCACCGACGTTCCACTCGACCGGGTGCAGCCGGTAGCTGCCGTTGGTGACGTGCGTGGTACCGATGTTCTTGCCGGCCGGCAGCAGGTTCTCCATCCGCTGCGGGATGAGCGCGCCGAGCGGGATCTCGAACGGGCAGGAGCCGACGTCGATGTAGTTGTCGCCGCCGGTCGACGGGTGCAGGTCGATGCGGTACATGCCGACGCCGACCGAGTCGGGGTAGCTCACCGCGCCGTGCTCGCCGCGTACCGCGAGGGAGAGGTCCTGCTCGACCACCGTGTACTCGGCGCGGATGCGGCGCGACTCCCGGATGTATGGCGCCTGCGCCAGCCCGTCGGGGCTGCCGGTCACGTCGCCGCGCAGCCGCAGCCCGGGATAGCCGGTGCCGCCGTCGGGGCGGGGCGCCTCGGTCTGCAGCCAGTACAGGACGGAGTAGGACAGCTCGCGCGCCTGGGACAGGTGCCAGGACGCGTTCGGCACGTCGATGACCGGGCCCTCGAAGTAGTCGATCATCGGCCAGTTGACGAGCGTGATGTCGCTGCCGTACGCCCCGTCGACGAAGTTGCGCCGCGCGGCGATGCGCCGGAACGTCCACAGGTTGCCGTCGCCCGGGTTGAGCCGCTGGTCGGCGTTGACGCCCAGCGGGTCGTCGTCCGGGTTCGGCGTGAAGCTGCGCTCGACGATCTCCAGCGTGCGCGGGTGCGGCGACCGCCAGGACAGCAGCCGGTCGCCCCAGAAGTCCGGCTTGTAGTCGCGCCAGAAGTCGTAACCGGCGGGACGGTCGATGGTGTGGTCGCCGTCGACGTGGTCCAGCGCGAAGCAGACGGACACCGCCTGCATGTTCAGCGGCTGCGCCTCGGCGGGCGCGCTCGGCTCACCGGTCTGCGCCTGCGACTCGAACCCGGTCACGTACTCGGTGCCGGTCAGCGGCAGCAGCTCACCGGTCTCGGTGGCGTCCAGGACGTACGGCGCCTCCACCTCGATCCGCTCGTCGCGGTCCCGGTGGGCGAGCGTGACGCCGGTGACCCGGTCGCCGTCGGTCTCGGCCGCGACCGGCCGGTACGGCTGCAGCACCGTCAGCCGCCCGGCCCCCCGGTACGGCGCGAGCATCTGCTCCAGGACGGCGACCGCCACCCGGGGCTCGTGGCAGAGCCGGCTCACCCAGCCGGCACCCGGGTTCAGGTCGGTCCACGCCCGGGACCGCTCGGTCAGCGGGTAGTGGCGGCGGTAGTAGTCGCGGATGCCGTCGCGCAACTCCCGGTAGCTCGCGGTGGCGCCGAACTGCTCGATCCAGGAGTGCTCGTCCGGCGGGACCGCCTGGCTGGTGAGCTGCCCGCCGAGCCAGTCGAACTCCTCGGTCAGGATGACGGACCGGCCGGCACGGGCCGCGGCCAGCGCCGCTGCGACACCGCCCAGTCCGCCCCCGACGACGAGGACGTCCGCACGCATTAGTACCACTTGCTTCCTTCCAGTTGCGCGGCCGGGCGTGTCAGCGCCGGTCGGCCGCCGATCCAGGGACGCCGAGGGTGTCGCCCTCGACGAGTTCGCAGGGCAGGAGCCGTTGCTGGAGGCCGCCGGCGCTGCCGTCGATGACGCCGGTCAGCACCTCGACGGCCTGGCGGCCCATCTCCTCGCGCGGGATGCGGAACCCGGTGAACGTGATGTCGGTGGGCACCGGGACGGTCGGGTCGCCGAGCGTCACGACGGACAGGCCACCGGGCACCGTCAGTCCCCTACGGCGGGCGGCCGACTCCAGCGCGACAGCGGTGGCGAAGTCCTCCACGAAGGCGACGGTGCTGCCGTCGGCCCGCAGGTCGTCCACCGTGGCGTCGGCGGCCTCCGCCGTCGCGGTGATCTGGCGGGCGCTCTCCGCGCCGGTCGCGCCGGCGTGGAAGCCGCTGCGCCGGTCGTGCGAGGACTCGGCCGCGGTGCCCATGCCCACGTACGTCAGGCGCCGGTGCCCCAGGTCCAGCGCCCGCTCCGCCAGCCGGTGGACCGCGCTGGCGTAGTCGGCGCCGACGTAGGGCACCGGTCCGCCGGCGTCGTCGCGGCGCCCGACGGCGACGTAGGGGAACCCGTCGCGGTTGAGCCGGAGCAGCTCCGCGCCGTCGATCTCCCGGCCGAGCAGGATGCATCCGTCGGCCAGCCGCAGCCGGTTGTCCTGGTGGAAGATGCGCCGCCGGCCGTCCACCACCGGGGCGCTGGTGAACAGCAGCAGGTCGCAGCCGACCCGTTCGGCGTACTCCTCGATGCCGAGCAGGAACGGGTGGAAGAAGTCCCGGCTGCCGCTGGGGAAGGCCGGCTCGTAGGTGAAGACGCCGATGATCCGGTTGAACCCGGAGGCGAGGCGGCGGGCGGCCGGGTCGGCGGCGTACCCCGTCTCGGCGATGACCTGCAACACCCGGTCCCGTGTCTCCGGCGCGATCCGGACGTCGGCGTCGGTGCGGTTGTTGAGCACCAGCGACACGGTCGCCTGGCTCACGCCGGCCATTCGCGCGATGTCACGCTGGGTGACACGCCTGGGGGGAGGGGTCACGTCGGTCCTTCCACTTCCGCTAATGCGTATTAGCGATCGGGTTGGGATGGAGCCTCTCTGCTGTCCCGGCGTCCTGTCAAGGGGTGGCCGGAAGATTTCCGTTCGATGAACTGCCTGGAGTAATGCGCATTAGTGGCCGCGCTCGACTCTCCCCGGCGGCTGTTCGGGCGGGACCTTGACAAGAGCCGACCGGGCGAGTGACAGTAGGCGGACCTCGGCGCTAATGCGCATTAGCGTGGCATCGATCGTCCGCACGGACGATCGATGACGCCTGCTTCCCTACCGAGAGTGATACCGGGTGCGGCCTTTGCCCACCGCCCGGGCGGTGCGCGCCGAGGCGGGCTGACCTACACCTGGATGTCGAAGCGTTGCAGCACCGAGGGGGCGACCAGCCCGACCGCTGCCAGCACGGCCAGGATCGTCATCGCGGTGCGCAGCACCACCGTCTCGGTCTTGCTGCCGGTACGCAGGGCGATCTTGTCGGGCAGGCCGATCATCGTCCACATCCGGCGTTTGATCGGGATGGGCCACAGGATCGGCACCCCGGCCCGGGTGATCATGTCGCCGAGGATGTGCACGAAACAACCCACGCCGACGGCGAGCCCGATCATCGGATAACCCCGGTCGCCGGGCAGGTTGGCGAACGTGAACCAGGCCGCGGCGGCGGACACCAGCGTGACCACCACCCAGCCGGCGCGCTCGGCCCACTGGTCGAACAGCCCACGCAGCGCCAGGCCGATCATGAAGAAGAGGATGCCGACCACCGCCCACTTGCCGTAGTGGGCGCAGAGCGCGGTGGTGCCCCAGCCGACGAGCACTGTGAACGGGATGGTGTGGGTCAGCGTGCGGTGCCCGTTGTTGCGGCGGGGATCCTTGCTGAGCTTGGTGGCGTAGTAGACGCCGAGCGAGATCTTCTCCATCACCTCGGCGACGAAGAGGCTGACCACACCGAACGTGCGGGCCACAGTCGCGCCGCCCTGGTTGCGGGTGACCTTCCCGGACAGGTCGAGGTCGGGGAAGAGTGCCCCACCGGCGCAGACCGCGGTGCCCACCGCCAGGGCCAGCGGTGTCTGGTGGTAGTCCGCGAACTGGGCCATCGCCCAGGAGCCGGTCAGCCACGCCGCCGCGCCCGAGAGCGCGTGGGACGGTCCCATCATCTCGGCTCGCCCTTCCCGAAGATCTTGATCCACAAAACTACGCCACTGTAGTCAGCCCGTGCGACAGCGGGGCATCAGCCGGACGGTCCACTGGGGAAGGGGCACCGCAGGCGCCGCATCAGCCCGCGGTACGGGTGGGCCGGACCGTACCGAGGCTCGCGCGGATGACGGCGAACTGCTTCGAGGCGGCGGGCCAGTCGGCGTCGGAGGTGGTCCAGCCGAGCGTCCAGCCGGCCCGCTCGCCGGGCAGGACGCGCAACGCGCGCATCCGTTCCCCGTACGGCGCGGTCCAGCGGCACTCCCACGCCGCGCCCGGGCCGTCGGACTCCAGCCGGACCTTCTGGTAGTGCGGCAGCCGGCCGGCCGAGGTCAGGTCCCGCTCGGACGACTTCAGCCGGCCCACCGGATCACCGCCCGGGTACGGCTCGACGCCCAGGATGCGCCGCGTCTCCGGATCCTGGAAGCAGGTGGTGTCACCGGAGCGCAGTTGTAGCCAGCCGGCGGGCAGGGCGATACGGAATCCGCCGGTGTCGGCGGGCCAGACCCAGCCGGCCGGAACGGTAACCGGCGGGTCGTCGGGTGGCGGTCCCTTGCGGACCGGCGTGCCGGCCACGTCGGGCCGGATGCAGGGGAACGGTGGAGGCGGCACGCCCGGCCCGGGCGGACGGTCCCAGGGGTGGCCGACGGCCTCGGTGGAACTGCCCGTCTGCGGCGGATCGTCGCGGCCACCGGTGATCGCCAGCGCGGTGCCCACACCGGTCGCCACCGCCAGCAGCACGGCCCCCAGCACCAGTCCCCAGCGGTGCAGCGGGTTCCCGTCGCCGGAGGTGAGCGGAGGATCGGCGGGGCGGGGAACCCCGGCGGGCCGGGGTGGGGCGGGATGCACCGCGCCGCTGTCGACCGGTCCGCTGTGTGCGACCGGGGGAGGCTTGGCGACCGGCGCGGCGCCGGGGCCGACGATGTGCACCGGGCTGAGGGCGTCGGCGCGGGGTGCCGACTCGGGGCCGGCCGGGCTGCCCGGGTCGACGAAGCTGGTGAGGACCGTCGGACCGAGGCTGATCGGACCCGGGCGGGCCGGCCCGCTCCGGCGCGGGTCCGGTGTCGCGTCCGGGCTGCCCCGCTCCGGCGCACCCGTGCGGCCTCGCTCCGGGTCACCGGCCCGGCTCCGCTCCGGGTCACCGGTCCGGGCGCGGCCCGGTGGCGCCGTCCGGCCCACCGCACCCGAGCCACCGACCGCACCCGAGCCGCCGATCCCGGCCGAGCCGCCGATCCCGGCCGAGCTACCGGCCGCGGCCGGGCCACCGAGCGCCCCCGAGCCGCCGAGCGCCCCCGGACGGCTGATCGCGTCCGACCGGCTGCCCGGGGACGGGGGACCGACTGCGCCCGAGCGGCCGGCCGGGGACGACTGACTGCCTGCTTCCGCGCGGGCGGGCGGGACGGAGCGGCCGGTCGTACCGGAGGGACCGGCCGGGCCGGCCGCGCCCCCGGATGGTGGCGCGCGGCCGCCCTCGGCGGCCGGGGCCCACTCGCTGCGCTTCGCCGCCCGGCTCCACGCGCGGGCGGCGGCGGCCGGCGGCATCAGGTCCGGGTAGATGCCGCCCGGAGCCGCCGGGTTCCCCGGTGACCCCGGCTCGTCACCCGCCGGGACGTCGGCATCGCGGCCGCCGGCCGGCCGGTCGGACGACGCAGCGGTGGCACGGCCCGCAGAGCCGGCGGCCTCCGCGTCGGCCTCCGACACCGCTGCGACGCCGAGCAGGCGGGCCGTCTCGCGGTGCCCGAGCCGGGTACGCGGATCGCGGCGCAGCAGCCCGGCCAGCACCGGCGTCAGCGGGCCGGCGTGCGGGGCCGGGTCGGGCGGCCGGGTGGCGAGCGCGGCGAGCGTGGCCATCGCGGTGCTGCGGGCGTACGGGGAGCGGCCCTCCACCGCGGCGTGCAGCGTGGCGCCGAGCGACCACATGTCCGCCTCGACGCTCGACACGCCCTCGGCGGCCCGCTCCGGTGCCACGTACTGGGGGGAGCCGAGGACCAGGCCCGGCCGGGTCATCGCGCCGTCGCCGCCCTGGAACACGGCCAGTCCGAAGTCGGTGAGCAGCACCCGCCCGTCCCGGGCCAGCAGCACGTTCGCGGGCTTCACGTCCCGGTGCAGCACCCCGGCGTCGTGTGCGGCGCGCAGCGCGGCGAGCACCGACAGGCCGATCTCGGCGGCGCGACCGGGCGGCAGCGGCCCGTCGCTCTCGATGATCTCCTGGAGCGAGCGGGACGGGACGTACTCCATGACCAGCCAGGGTTCGCCCTGGACCCGGACCACGTCGTAGACCCGCACCACGTTGGGGTGGTTGAGCCGCGCGGACGTCCGCGCCTCGCGCAGCGTACGGGCGCGCAGTTCGTCCTGCTCGTTCTCGGCGAGCCAGTTCGGCGGCACGACCTGCTTCACCGCGACCTCGCGTTGCAGCTCCTCGTCGCGCGCCCGCCAGACCTGACCCATCCCGCCGCGGCCGATCAGTTCGAGCAGGCGGTACCGCCCCGCGATCACTACCTCCCGCACCGCACTCCTCACCGCTGGTCAGTGGTCCACAATAGCCAACGGATCGGACGGTACCTATCGCATGTCAGCGCGTCCTGTTCCTAACTCGTCGCGCCGGCGAGCAGGTTCCCCTCCGGGACGGTGATCGGGGACCGGTCACCGGCCAGCAGGGCGGTGGCCCGGCGGGCCTGGAACGCGTCGTGGCCGCGGCGGGCGGTGGCGTAGGCGGCGGCGGTCCGGGCGGCGATCGCCGACCAGGTGTAGCGCCGGCTGACCATGGTCCGGGCCTTGCGCGCCACCCGCCGGGCGAAGACCTCGTCGCCGAGCAGCCGGTCGACGGCGCCGGCCAGCGCGTCCGGGTCGCCGTGCGGGAACGTCACCCCGGTGACGCCGGGCTCGACGATCTCGGCCAGCCCGCCGGTACGCGCCACAGCGAGCGGCGCTCCGGCGGCCGCCGCCTCCAGCGCGATCATGCCGAACGGCTCGTAGAGGCTGGGGATCACCGTGGCGTCGGTGGCGGCGAGCACCGCGGGAAGCTGGGTGGCGTCCATGAAACCGGCGAACCGGACCGTGTCTCCCACGTGCAGCCGCCGCGCCTGGTCGACCAGTTCGTCCTTGTACGGCCCGTCCCCGGCGATCACCACCCGCAGGCCGGGGTGCCGCTCCGCCAGGTGCGGCACGGCGTGCACGAGGTGCTGCACGCCCTTCTCGTAGACCAGGCGGCCGGCGTACCCGACGAGCGGCCCGCCCGCGGCGAAGCGTGCCCGGGCGGAGGCGACCGCGTGCGGCCGCGCGCGCCAGGCCCGGTCGTCGACGCCGTTGGCGACCACGTCGATGCGCCCGGCCGGCACGCCGAACAGCCGGGCCACCTGGTCGCGCATGTAGCCGGAGCAGGCGATCACGCGGCCGGAGGCGTTGCTCAGCCAGTGCTCGACGCCGTGGATGGTGCGGTTCATCTCCTCCGGGAGCCAGCCCTGGTGCCGGCCCGCCTCGGTGGCGTGGATGGTGGTCACCAGCGGTACGTCCAGGTGTTCGCGCAGCGTCATCGCGGTGTGCGCGACGAGCCAGTCGTGGGCGTGGATGACGTCGTAGGTGCCGGCGGAGGTGGCGCGCAGTGCGGTCCGGGTGAGTGTGTGGTTGAACGCCATCGTCCAGGCGAGCAGGGAGCCGGTGGCGAGGGGGAAGGTGACCGGGTCTTCGGCGGCGCGGATGACGCGGACGCCGTCGGCGTATTCCTCCAGGGGAGCGCCCTCGGCGTGGCGGGTGACGACTGTGACCTCGTGTCCGGCGGCGGCCAGGGCGACGGACAGCGCGTGCACGTGGCGGCCGAGGCCACCGACGAGCACCGGCGGGTACTCCCACGACAGCAGCAGCACCCGCAGGCGCCGGGCGGGCTGGATGTCGATCACTTCGGCGTCAGCTGACACGCGGCCCCCTTTGAGTTGTGGCGTCCCCACCCGGCGGCGTCGCCGCGTGCCGGGTGGGGTCGCCGCCCATCCTGCCGAGGGGTCGATAACCGGCGGCGACGCGCCGGTTGCCGGTCTGTAACGGGTTACCGGCGCATCCGCCGAGCGCGCAGCAGCTCGGCCACCGACCACGCCTGGAACGGGCATCCGGTGGCCGCGTGCGGCGCCGTGCCGTCGGCTGTCTCGCTCACCGAGCCCAGGCCGTCCTCGGCGAGGTGGCCCACCAAGCCCACCAGCAGGTCGTCGGTGGGCAGCCCGGCCCGGCGGTACGCGTCCAGCAGCGGCCCGGTCAGCCAGGGCCAGACGGTGCCCTGGTGGTACGCGGAGTCCCGCTCGGCGGGTCCGCCCCGGTGCCGTTCGGTGTAGCCGGGGGAGTCCGGGGCGAGGCTGCGCGGGCCGAGCGGGGTGAACAGCGCCTCGGTGATCCGGCGCAGCGTGACCTCGTCCGGCTCCAGCGGGGCGTGCGGCAGGGACCAGGCGAGCAGCTGGTTGGGGCGCAGCAGGTCGTCGTCGTGGTGCGCGGCCCCGCCGAGCGGGTACGCGGGCGCCGGTGCGTCGACCACGTCGTGCAGCCAGCCGGCCGGGGCGGGGAACCGCTCCCGGAACGAGGCTGTGGCCCGGCGGTGCAGGGCGTGCAGCGCGGCGGCGTCGCGCCCGGCCAGCTCGGTCAGCTCGGCGAGCCCGGCCAGCCCGTTGATCCACAGCGCGTTGACCTCGACCGGCTTGCCGGTACGCGGGGTCACCGGCACCCCGTGCACCCGGGCGTCCATCCAGGTGAGCGCCACGTCCGGCGGGCCGCCCTGGGCCAGCAGCCCGTCGGCCGGGTCGACGCCGATGCCGTACCGGGTGCCCGCCACGTGCGCCTCGACCACGCCGTGCAGCGCGGGCAGCAGCTCGTCGCCCAGGCCGGTGTCGCCGGTGACTGTGACGTGGCGGTGGACCGCGTGCAGGAACCACAGCGTCGCGTCGACGGTGTTGTACTCGACCCGGCCGGTGTCGGCCGTGTTCGCCAGCATGCCCTCGTCCAGCGTGGCCGCGTACGCCCGGAGCAGGTCCCGGCCCTCGTCGGCCCGGTTCGTGCACAGGAAGAGGCCCTCGTAGGAGATCATCGTGTCCCGCGACCAGGCCCCGAACCACGGGTAGCCGGCGACCACGTCCGGGCCGGTGGCGGTGCGCACCACGAACGCGTCGGCGGCCAGCGCGAGCGTCGCCTCGACCGCGTCGCCGGGCTTCGCCGCGGCGACCACCGCGCGGCTGCGCCGCCGGGCCGCCTCGACCACCGCGGTCGCCGGTGGCGGCTCCTCGGCCAGGTCGTCCGCCCAGGCCAGCACCGACACGGTCGCGCCCGGCTCGTCGAGCGCGCCGGTGAACCGGCCCGCGTACCAGAGGTCCTCGGCCGGGTGCAGGCCGCGCTCGGCCTCCGTCCGGTGGCGCACCCCGTGCCACCACTGCCCCACCGGGGTCCAGTCCGGGCCGGCCAGGCGGTACGCGCCGTCGACCACCGCGCCGCCGGCCGCCGGTTCCAGCCGGGGTGCCGGGCCGTCGGCGCGCCGCTCGCCGTGCGCGTCGCGCCAGGTGCAGGCCGCGGCCAGGTCCAGCCGCACCGGGCCGCCGGAGATCAGCCGGTGCACCACCGCCACGCAGGAGCGGCCGTACGTCATGGCGATCTCCCGCTCGATCACCACGTCGCCGATGCGCCAGCGCCAGCGGGGCACCCCGTCGGCCAGGTCGAAGTGCTCCAGCAGCTCGAAGCCGCGCGGGTCGACCACGCCGGAGGACCACTCGTGCGCGCCGAGGCGGACCTGCCGCCCCGACGGCAGGGTCACCGCCGGGTCGAGGCTCACGAGTCCCACTTCGCGGGACGCCGGCGTGTCACCGGCCACCACGAGCAGCCCGTGATAACGGCGGGTACGCAGCCCGGCGACGGTACCCATGGCGTACCCGCCGCGCCCGTCCGTGACCAGCCATTCCCGCGCGGCGGCGGCGGACAGCTCGCCGCAGACCCGCGGCCCGAAACGGATGTCGATCAACTTTCCTCCACCGGCAGCGAGGTGTGACATGCCACGGCGACAATGGCCGCTGTGGAGATGTACCCCGGCGGCGTCGAAGATGTGCCAGTGATCACCGACCGGTCGACCTCCGCGTCCCCCGACCCCGAGCGGCACCGGCTCGCCCAGGCCGACGCCGGGGAGCAGGACTGGCGCGCATGGGGCCCCTATCTGTCCGAGCGGGCGTGGGGGACGGTCCGGGAGGACTACAGCGAACACGGCACGGCGTGGGACTACTTCCCCCACGACCACGCGCGGTCCCGAGCGTACCGGTGGAACGAGGACGGCATGGCGGGCGTCTGCGACGACCGGCAGACGTTCTGCTTCGCCCTCGCGCTGTGGAACGGGCGCGACCCGATCCTCAAGGAGCGGATGTTCGGCCTCGGCGGCGACGGCGGCAACCACGGGGAGGACGTCAAGGAGTACTGGTGGTACCTCGACAGCACGCCGACGCACTCCTTCATGCGCTGGCGCTACCACTACCCGCAGGCCGCGTTCCCGTACGACGAGCTGGTCGCGGTGAACGCGCTGCGCGGCCGGGACGACACCGAGTACGAGCTGGTCGACACCGGCATCTTCGACGACGACAGGTACTGGGCGGTCACGGTCGACTACGCCAAGGCGTCACCGACGGACGTGTGCGTGCTGGTCACGGTGGCGAACCGGGGCGACGAGGACGCGACGCTGCACGTGCTGCCCACGCTCTGGTTCCGCAACACCTGGGCCTGGGGACTGCCGGGCACCGACCGGATCCCGCAGCTGACCGGCGAGGCGGCCGGGGAGCGGGCGGGCGCCCGGCTCGTCGGTGACCACCGGGTGCTCGGCCAGATCCTGCTGGAGGGCGACGGCGACCCGGTGCCGCTGCTGTGCGACAACGAGACGAACGCCGAGCGGCTGTGGGGGCTGCCGGGGCGGTCGGCGTACCCGAAGGACGGCATCAACGACCACGTCGTGGCCGGCGCGGCCACGGTCAACCCGGGCCGCACCGGCACGAAGGGCGCGCTGCACTACGTGCTCGACGTGCCGGCCGGCGGGCAGCGGCAGATCCGGCTGCGGCTGACCCGTACCGCGCCGCCGCCGGCCGCCGCGCCACCCGCCCCGGCCGACCTGGGCGACGGGTTCGACACCGTGCTCTGGGCGCGCCGGGCCGAGGCGAACCGGTTCTTCGACAGCGTCATCCCGGCCGCCGCCACCGCCGACGAGGCACTGGTCGCGCGCCAGGCCATCGCCGGGCTGATGTGGGGCAAGCAGTTCTACCACTTCGACGTCGAACGCTGGCTGGCCGGCGACCCGGGCTCCGCGCCGCCGCCGGCCGGTCGCCGGCACGGGCGCAACAGCGCCTGGTGGCACATGAACAGCTTCGACGTGATCTCCATGCCGGACCCGTGGGAGTACCCCTGGTACGCGGCCTGGGACCTGGCCTTCCACTGCGTCACCATCGCCCGGGTCGACCCGGGCTTCGCCAAGGAGCAGATCCTCCTGCTGCTGCGCGAGTGGTACCTGCACCCCAACGGGCAGATCCCGGCGTACGAGTGGGCGTTCGGGGACGTGAACCCGCCGGTGCACGCCTGGGCGGCGCTGAAGGTCTTCGAGATCGACGGCTCCCGGGACCACGAGTTCCTCGCCCGGGTGATGCACAAGCTGCTGCTCAACTTCACCTGGTGGGTCAACCGCAAGGACACCGGCGGCAACAACGTCTTCGAGGGCGGCTTCCTCGGGCTGGACAACGTCGGCCCGTTCGACCGCTCGGCCGCGCTGCCGGTCGCCGGAGTGCTGGAGCAGTCCGACGGCACCGGCTGGATGGCCATGTACGCGCTCAACCTGCTCGACATGGCGATCGTGCTGGCCGAGCACGACCGCGCGTACGTGGACACCGCCACCAAGTTCTTCGAGCACTTCGCGTACATCGCCGCGGCCGCGTACCACCAGGGGCTGTGGGACGCCGAGGACGCGTTCTTCTACGACGTGCTGCGGCTGGCCGACGGCACGAAGGTGCCGCTCAAGGTGCGCTCCGTGGTCGGGCTGCTGCCGCTGGCCGCCGTCACCCGGCTGACCGCCCGGACCATGCGCCGCCTGCCCGAGCTGGGCGCGCGGCTGCGCTGGTTCCTCACCAACCGCCCCGGGTACGCCGAGGTGATCGGCGCGCGCCGGCTCGGGCCGGACGGCCGCCAGCAGCGGCTGCTGTCGATGGTCGCCCCGGACCAGGTGGTACGGCTGCTGGCCCGGATGCTCGACACCGACGAGTTCCTCTCCGAGTACGGGCTGCGCACGCTGTCCCGGGCCCACCTGGACAAGCCGTTCACCGTCACGCTCGGCGGGCAGGAGTTCAGCGTCGGCTACGAGCCGGCCGAGTCGACCAGCGGCCTGTTCGGCGGCAACTCCAACTGGCGCGGCCCGATCTGGATGCCGACGAACTTCCTGCTGATCAGCGCGCTGCGCGACTACGCCGCGTTCTTCGGCGACGACCTCCAGGTCGAGTATCCGACCCGGTCCGGGGTGAAGCGCACGCTCGACGAGATCGCCGACGACCTGTCCGCGCGGCTGATCTCGCTGTTCACCCGCGACGGCTGGGGACGGCGGCCGATCTACGGGGCCGCCCAGCTGTTCCAGACCCACCCGGACTGGCGCGACCTGATCTGCTTCCCGGAGTACTTCCACGGCGACAACGGCGCCGGCCTCGGCGCCTGGCACCAGACCGGGTGGACCGCGCTGGTCGCCGACCTGATCCTCACCCTGCGTCGCTGACGCGTGGGGCGCGGCGGCTGCCCGCCGCGCCCCACGTCACGGTGCCACGCTCACGGCAGTGGCAGGAACGCCAGCCGGGCGTGGTACTCGCCGGCCACGGTCACGGTGTCGCTGCCGACCCACAGTCCCCGGTCGGTGGCGTACAACTCGCCGGTGCCCACCCCGCGGTCCTTGGTCGGGTTCCACGGCAGCGCCCTACCCGTGGTCGGGTGGATCGCCCCGATGCCCGGCCGGGACACCGCGCCCGGACCGGCCGAGTTGCGGCCCTGCGGGTTGTCCAGCCAGCGCTGGTGACCCCCGACGTAGACCGCCGCGCCGGTCACCGCCACCGACAGCAGCGTGTCGCCGCCGGTGTGGTTGGCCCAGGCCGGCTGCTTGCCGCCGGTCGCAGTACCGAACTCGAAGCGCGCCGCGGTGTCGCAGAGCGTGCCCGGGAACGCCGCGCCGGTGGTGACCACAGCGAACCAGGTGCCGTCCGGGGAGATGTCCACCCCGCGCAGGTACGACGGCATCGACTTCGCGCACTGCGGCTGGTAGCGGTCGGTGGCCCAGCCGGAGAGCGTGGCACCCGTGCCGGACAGGTTCGCCACCGCCAGCTGGTGCCGGGCCGCCCCCGCCACGGTGCTGAAGTTGCCGGCGAACACCAGCCGGGTGCCGTCGGCGGAGACGTCCAGCACCTCGACCTTGACCGGCGCGGTGGCGCCGGAGGTGGTCGTGCGCGGACCGGCCAGGTTCAGGTCGACCGACGCGTCGGCCGCCCCGGTGGTGGCGTTCACCGCCGCCAGGGCACGCCGGGTCACCCCGCCGACGGTCTGGAACGCGCCGCCGACGATCAGCCGGTTGCCGACCAGGCGCATGTCGTTCACCTGGTTGTTCAGCGCCGGCGTGGTGAAACCGGCGACCCGGGCGCCGGTGGCCGCGTCGATCCGGGCCAGCCGGGACGCCGCGGTGCCGTCGACAGTGGTGAACGCGCCGCCGATGTAGAGCGAGCGGCCGTCCGGCGCGGCGGCGAGCGCCTTGACCGCGCCGTTGACCTGCGGCCGGAACGTGGTGTCGATCCGGCCGGTGGTCGCGTCCAGGGCCACCAGCCGGGGCATCGCCAGCTGGGCCGACTGACCGGCGTTGCGCACCTTGGTGAACGTGCCGGCGACGTACACGCGGTTGCCGATCTGGAGGATGCGGTGGACGGTGCCGTCCAGCGCGTGCGGCGTCCAGTCGACCGGGTTCGTGCCCACCACTGTGGTGTGTGCGGCGTTCACGGCCAGTGCCGGGGATCCCGGCAGCGCCGCGCCCGCGACGGCGAGCGCCGCGGCCACCGCGACGGCCGCGCGCCCCCGGCCCCGGCGCCCAGGTGGATGATCGGGTGAGATCGTCATGGCCGAAGCATGCCGTCCGACCAGGGATTCCGCAGTCGGGTAGCCGCCGGTAGCGGGCCGCCGACCGGATAATCCGCGTGGCCCGTCCGGCGACCGGACAGTACGGTGTGCGAGGTCCGCGAGGGGGAGGGGGACGCGATGCCGTCGCGCCGGGACGCCGCCGTGCTGGTCTTCGACGCCGACGACACGCTCTGGGAGAACAACGTCCTGTTCGAGCGCGTCATCGACGACTTCCTCACCTGGCTCGACCACCCCACGCTGGACCGGGCCCGGATCCGCGCGGTGCTCGACGACATCGAGCGCGCGAACGCCGTCGCGCACGGCTACGGCAGCAAGGTCTTCCTGCGCAGCCTCGGCGAGTGCCTGGAGAAGCTGCGCGAGCGTCCGGCCACCGCACGGGAGCGCATCGAGATCGAGCAGCTCGCCGCGGCCCTGGCCGGGCACCAGGTGGAGCTGATGCCGGGCGTGGCCGAGACGCTCGACGACCTGGCCGGGCGGCACGAGCTGCTGCTGCTGACCAAGGGCGAGCGCGAGGAGCAGCAGCGCAAGCTGGACGCGTGCGGGCTGCTGCACCACTTCCGCGCCGCGCACATCGTGCCGGAGAAGGACGCGGACACCTACCGCTGGCTGGCGCGCGAGCACGCATTCGACCCGGCCGCCGCCTGGATGATCGGCAACTCGCCGCGCTCGGACATCCTGCCCGCCCGGGCCGCCGGGATGAACGCGGTCTTCATCCCGAACGAGAACACCTGGGTCCTGGAGCACGACGAGCTGGACCCGTCCGACCAGCGGGTGATCCGGCTGGCCGCGTTCCCCGACCTGGTCCAGCACTTCTGAGCGGGCCGGTAACGTCCGGGACGTGCCGCTGACCTTCCCGTCGCACCTGGCGCCGGTACTGCCGCTGAAACGGTGGCGGCCGGGCTGGTTCGACGGGGTGGCGCTGTGCACCGGCGCGGTGGCGCCGGACGTCGGGTACCTGGTCACCGGCACGCCGCTGGCCCTGGACCTGCGGACGCACACGCTCGGCGGACTGCTCTGGTGGTGCCTGCCGGTCGCCGTCGTGTACGCCTGGGTGGTGCGCCGCGTGGTCGCCGGCATCGCGGTGCACCTGCCCGGGCAGCGGTTGTTCGGCTGGCCCTGGTACGCGACGCTGGCCCGGGTGCGCCACCCCTGGCAGGTCACCGTCTGCTCGGCGCTGATCGGCGCGTTCAGCCACGTGGCGTGGGACCGGGTCAGTCACAGCGAGCGGCTGCCCCGGCTGCTCGGCGTCACCGACTTCCGCGCGCTGACCGGCGTCTACTGGTTCCAGTTCGCGGACGTGGTCGCCGGCCTCGGCGGCGGGCTGCTGGTGGTCGTCCTGGCCGTGCACGAGGCCCGCCGCGGTCTGCGGGCGGGCGGCGTACCCGTTTCCGCGCCGGAGGCGAACCCGAACGTGTTCTGGCGGGTGGCGCTGGCTGTCACCGGGCTCGGCGCGCTGCTGATGCCCGCGCTGCCGGCGGCCGGCGTCCCCGCCCCGGCGGGCGTACGGGCGCTGCACGTGGTCGCGCTGGCGCTCGTCGCCGGGGCCGTCGCGGCCCGGACCGTGCCGCCGCGGCAGGCCGGGCGCAGTCCGCGTCTCGAAGCCGAACAGCGCGGAACCGGCTGACCCCGTTACGCCGACATGCCGCAATTCCGTATAGACGTCAATCACCACCACAGCCGCCGGTCCTCGCTTGTCCGGCCTGCGCGGACGCGCCTAACCTGAGCCGGCGCCCACGCCTCGTCGGGGTGAGACGGGGGCGCACCGGAGTCCGGTGGTGAGAGCACCGTGGAGCTGAGTGCGGGCACACCGGCTCGCCGTGCGGAGCCCGGTGGCAGGCGTCGTGCCACGCCTGCCGCGCTCCCGCGGCGCAGACCGCCACCCAACCGGACGGCCGGGGTCAGGACCGGGGAGTTGCGGACCCGGTCCTGACCCGTCCGGCGCCCCTCACCGCCGCCCGGATTGCCGGTGGGACACCTCTGGTGCGCGGGCCGGTCACGGAGCGACACTGAGTCATGACACCTCAGCGCGTACCGCTGCTCGCCGGCCTGGTCGTGCTGTTCGCAGCGGCCTGCACGGCGCCCGGCCACGACGGCGCGTCCCCGGCACCCACCCCGACGGTCGCGGCGGCGTCCGCGCCGGCCGGGACCGATGCGCCGGAAGCCACACCCACCCCGCCCGCGCCGACCGAGGCCGCGCCGACCCCCGGATCCTGGCGCGTCACCTGGGGCTGGGCGGTGCCCGGCGGCCCCGCCCGGGTGACCCATCGGGTACGGGTGCCGGTCACCCCGCCGCCCGGGGAACCGCTGCCCGTCCTGGTGGCGATCGACGTCGGCGACCATCCCGCGGAGGGGTTCAGCCGGATCACGTTCGCCTTCCGCGGACCCACACCGTCCTACGAGGTCGCCTACGTGCCGCAGGTGGTGACCGAGGGGCGTGGAGCACCGGTCGCGCTGCCCGGCACGGCGTACCTGTCGGTGCGTTTCGAGCCGGCCCGGGCGCACGACGCCCGCGGCGGCGGGACGGCGGACCTGCCACCGGCGGCCATCCGCTTCCCGACGCTGCGCGGATGGGCAGTGGCCGGCGACTTCGAGGGGCACCTCAGCTTCGGGCTCGGCCTGCGACCGCCCGAGGGCGGCCGGCTGCCGGTGCGGCTGGGCGAGGGCGAGCGCCCGGACGGCACGCACGTCGTCTCGGTCGACGTGCGGCGGAGCTGACGCGGGCGGGACCGGTGCGGGCCGACGGGTCAGCGGTCGATGATGTTGTTGTTCTCGTCGATGCCGTGGGTACGCCAGTAGACGTCCCACTCGTCGTCGACGTGCTTCGGCACCTTGCCCTCCGGGTAGCGCACGTACGGCGGTGCCGGTTCCTCACCGTCCGGCACGCAGGAGCTGCCGCCCTGCGGGCCGACCGCGATCACCGGGTACTCGTCACTGCCGCAGATGCTCTGCCGCAGCGAACAACCGGTGGTCGCCATCAGCCCGGCCAGCCCGAGGACCGCGACAACGATCATGATTCGAGTTCGCACGGGAGAATTGTCGTCGCCGCGGGCGGCCCCGCCATCGGTACGGGTACTCAATTCTCGTGACGTCGGTGACTCAGGTCAGCTCGCCCCGCACGATCGCCACCGCCACCCGGCAGAACTCGTCCATGTCCGGCTGGAAGCCGGCCGCGATGTCCGGGTGCAGGCCGGAGCGGGTCTCGTCGAGCAGCCGGCGGCAGACGTCCTCCACCGGCTCGCCCGCGTAGCCGGCGCGGATCCGGTCGGCGGCCGCCTGGAGGGCCGAGGTCAGCTGATCCTCAAGTGGGCTGCGCAGCTTCCGCTGCACAGGGTCGAGCCCGCTCGGATCGAGCGTGACATGTGGCTCCGACATCGGCACTCCCTTCCTCGGCGTCCGCGGTACCCCACCGCGGACGTCGGTCAAACCATCGTCGGTACGGCCGACACCCGGACCAGATACGAGAACTCCTCCGCCGGCTCCTCGACGTACGACAGCCGGCGGATCTGCCGGTCGTCGGACCAGAGCGCGACGTCAACCAGCACCCCGAGGTGGGCGAGACCGATGCTGGAGACCCGCTTCTTGTCCTGGAGCACCGCGCACACGCCGCCCAGCAGCGTGCCGGCGTCGGAGGTGCGGTGCCCGGGCGGACAGCGCAGGGTCAGGTCCACCTCGACCGGCCCGGTCAGCGGGGTCCACCCGGTGCGCTGGGCCGCCGTGCAGGCGGCCTGGAGCAGGGTGCGGACCCTCGTCGCCTGCCGGTGCCCGGCGGCGAAGATGGACAGGGCCTCGGTCTTGACCGGGGGCAGGCCGCTCACCTCGAACGTCAGGGCGAGAGCGCGGGTGTCCTGCACGACGGCACCTCCTCGGGGGAATCCTCCCCAACCGGGGAACGCGCGCACGGCACTTCCCGTCAGAACCAACCGATCGGGCGGGCGATGGGGGACGGCCGGAGGCGCATCGGCGTCGACGGCGACGCGCCGCCGCCCCGGCAGGTGTCCGCGCCGTCACCGTCACATGTCCGTGATGTTTCGCTCCGTCGCAGGTCGGGCACGTTCAGCCGCACGACACGCCCGGGGCATCGGGCGATCGGGCCGATGCCCCGGTCGTCTCGCCGTGCACCGGGGCGCGGCTCACTCCCCGGATCTTCGTCGAAGAGAGGGGGAGGGTGATGACGACAGTCCCCGCCACGGCCGCACGACGGCCGGCCGGACGCGCGGCGGCAGCGGCCGCCGCGCTCGCGTTGGTGGCCCCGCTGGCCGCCTGCGGGTCCGGCGGCGACGGCGGCGTCCCCACGATCAACCTGTACTACCCGCCGGAGCAGAACCTGCAGAAGGTCGTCGACACCTGCAACACGCAGGCGCAGGGGCGGTACCGGATCGACTACCGGGTGCTGCCGCGCGAGGCCGACGAGCAGCGGGTGCAGATGGTGCGGCGGCTCGCCGCGCAGGACAACGGGATGGACGTGCTCGGCCTGGACGTCACGTGGACCCAGGAGTTCGCCAGCGCGAAGTGGATCCGGGAGTGGACCGGCCAGGACAAGGCCGAGGTCGAGCAGGGCACGCTGGGCGGCCCGCTGGACACCGCCCGGTACGAGGACAAGCTCTACGCCGCGCCCAAGAACACCAACGTGCAGCTGCTGTGGTACCGGTCCGACCTGGTGTCGCAGCCGCCGAAGACCTGGGACGAGATGATCTCGGCCGCCCAGCAGCTCAAGGAGCAGGGCAAGCCGTACCAGGTGCTGACCATGGGCGCCCAGTACGAGGGCTTGGTGGTGCTCTACAACACGCTCACCGAGAGCGCCGGCGGCAAGATCCTCAGTGACGACGGCAAGAAGGCGGAGATGGACGCCGGCGCGGTGCGCGCGCTCGACCAGCTCAAGAAGTTCGCCACGTCGGGCGTGACCTCGCCGTCGTTCAGCAACGCGCTGGAGGACCCGGTACGGCTGGAGTTCCAGTCCGGCAAGGGCGCGTTCCAGGTGAACTGGCCGTTCGTCTATCCGGCGCTCCAGGAGGCCAACCCCGAGCTGGCGAAGAACGTGAAGTGGGCCCGGGTGCCGGGCATCGACCCGGGCACCCCCGGCAAGGTCACCATCGGCGGGGTCAACCTGGCGGTCAGCACCTACTCGAAGCACCCGGAGGAGTCGTTCGAGGCGGCCCGCTGCCTGCGTAACGCCGAGAACCAGAAGTTCTCCGCCGTCAACGACGGCGTACCGCCCACCATCGAGGCCGTCTACGACGACCCGGAGATGACCGAGGCGTACCCGATGAAGGAGACCATCCTGGAGGAGCTGAAGGAGCCGGCGGTGCGGCCGCTGACCCCTGCCTACCAGAGCATCTCCACGGTGATGTCGGCGATCCTGTCGCCGCCGTCGGCGATCCGGCCCGAGCAGACCGCTGACGAGCTGCGCAAGGCGATCTCCGACGCGCTGGAGTCCAAGGGAGTTCTGCCATGAGCGCGAGGAGTGAGCCGGTCCTGCGAGCCCCGCGGTCGCGAGAGGAGGTGGCACTGTGAGCGTGAACGCCACCCCGGCCGGCGCGCAGGCCGCCGCCGAGGCCGAGCAGCCCGGCGGCCGGCACGCCGCCGCACCGGAGCAGCGGTCCCGGCGCGGCTCCCGCGCCCCGCTGACTGAGAACAAGCGCGCCGAGCGGCGCCTCGGCCTGCTGCTGTGCGCGCCGGCCGCGCTGGTCATGGTGCTGGTCACCGCGTACCCGATCCTGTACTCGGTCTGGCTGTCGCTGCAGCGCTTCGACCTGCGCTTCCCCGACGAGCGGGAGTTCGTCGGCCTGGAGAACTACGTCACCGTGCTGACGAACGACTTCTGGTGGACGGCGTTCGGGGTGACCGCGCTGATCACAGTGGTCACCGTCGCGGTCGAGCTGGTGCTCGGCATGGGCCTGGCGCTGATCATGCACCGGACGCTCGTCGGCCGCGGCATCGTCCGTACCGCGGCGCTGATCCCGTACGGCATCGTCACCGTGGTCGCCGCGTTCTCCTGGCGGTACGCCTGGACGCCCGGCACCGGCTACCTGGCGAACCTGTTCGACGGCAGCGCCCCGCTGACCGAGCGGGCCAGCTCGCTGGCGATCATCATGCTGGCGGAGATCTGGAAGACCACCCCGTTCATGGCGCTGCTGCTCATGGCCGGGCTGGCGCTGGTGCCGGAGGACCTGCTCAAGGCGGCCTCCACCGACGGCGCGACGGCGTGGCAGCGGTTCACCAAGGTGATGCTGCCGGTGATGAAGCCGGCCATCCTGGTCGCGCTGCTGTTCCGCACGCTCGACGCGTTCCGCGTCTTCGACAACATCTTCGTGCTCACCAACGGCGGCAACGAGACGTCGTCGGTGTCGATGCTCGCCTACAACAACCTGATCCGGGGCCTGAACCTCGGCATCGGTTCCACGATGTCGGTGCTGATCTTCATCACCGTGGCGATCATCGCCTTCGTGTTCGTGAAGCTGTTCGGCACCGCTGCCCCGGGCAGCGACGATGGGGAGAGGCGCTGACATGGCAGTGGAAACCACCACCCGGGCGAAGGTGCGCTGGGGCCTGCTGGACGTCGTGGTCGTCGTCTTCGCGCTGGTCCCCGTGCTCTGGATCGCCTCGCTGTCGTTCAAGACCCCCGCCACGCTCACCGACGGCAGGTTCTGGCCGCGGGAGTGGACGCTCGACAACTACCGGACCATCTTCGACACCGACCAGTTCGTCCGGGCCCTGGTCAACTCGATCGGCATCGCGCTGATCGCCACCGCGATCGCCGTGGTGCTCGGCACGATGGCCGCGTACGCGATCTCCCGGCTCGACTTCCCCGGCAAGAAGCTGCTGGTCGGCGTCTCGCTGCTGATCGCGATGTTCCCGCAGGTGTCGCTGGTGTCGCCGCTGTTCGAGATCGAACGGCAGCTCGGGTTGTTCGACACCTGGCCCGGCCTGATCCTGCCGTACATCACGTTCGCGCTGCCGCTGGCGATCTACACGCTGTCGGCGTTCTTCAAGCAGATCCCGTGGGACCTGGAGAAGGCGGCGAAGATGGACGGCGCCACCCAGGGACAGGCGTTCCGGCGGGTGATCGCCCCGCTGGCCGCGCCGGGCGTGTTCACCACGGCGATCCTGGTCTTCATCTTCTGCTGGAACGACTTCCTGTTCGCGATCACGCTCACCTCGACCGAGCGGTCCCGCACGGTCCCGGTGGCGTTGCAGTTCTTCACCGGCGAGTCGCAGTTCGAGGACCCCACCGGGGCGATCTGCGCCGCCGCCGTGGTGATCACCGTGCCGATCATCCTGTTCGTGCTCTTCTTCCAGCGCCGCATCGTCTCCGGTCTGACCTCCGGCGCAGTCAAGGGATAGGTGGTAGCAATGGCCGACATCGTGCTGGACAAGGTGAGCAAGCGGTTCCCGGACGGGACCACCGCCGTACAGGACGTCGACCTGGAGATCGCCGACGGCGAGTTCGTGATCCTGGTCGGCCCGTCCGGCTGCGGGAAGTCCACCACGCTGAACATGATCGCCGGGCTGGAGGACATCAGCTCCGGTGAGCTGCGCATCGGCGGCGAGCGGGTCAACGACAAGGCGCCCCGGGACCGCGACATCGCGATGGTCTTCCAGTCGTACGCGCTCTACCCGAACATGACCGTACGGGAGAACATGGCGTTCCCGCTGCGGCTGGCCAAGATGGACAAGGAGACGATCAACCAGAAGGTCGACGAGGCGGCGAAGGTGCTGGAGCTGACCGCGCTGCTGGACCGCAAACCGGCCAACCTGTCCGGCGGCCAGCGGCAGCGGGTGGCGATGGGCCGGGCGATCGTCCGCCAGCCCAAGGCGTTCCTGATGGACGAGCCGCTGTCCAACCTGGACGCCAAGCTGCGGGTGCAGATGCGCACGGTGGTGTCCCGGCTCCAGAAGCAGCTCGGCACCACCACCGTCTACGTCACCCACGACCAGACCGAGGCGATGACGCTCGGCGACCGGGTGGTCATCATGCGGGGCGGCGAGGTGCAGCAGGTCGGGCCGCCGCAGGAGCTGTACGACCACCCGCGCAACCTGTTCGTCGCCGGGTTCATCGGCTCGCCCTCGATGAACTTCGTGCACGCCGTCGTGGAGGACGGCCGGCTGCGGACCGCGCTCGGTGACGTGCCGGTCGGCGACCGGATCCGCCGCGAGCTGGACGGCGGCGACGCGCCCCGGGAGCTGATCCTGGGCATCCGCCCGGAGCACTTCGAGGACGCGGCGCTGATCGACGACGAGACCCGCCGCCGGGGCATGGAGTTCGAGGCGCCGGCGGACATCGTCGAGTCGATGGGCTCGGACAAGTACGTCTACTTCACCGTCGAGGGGGAGCGGGCCACCGCCGCCGAGCTGGAGGAGCTGGCCGCCGACACGGGTGCGGCGGACTTCGCCGGCGCCGGGTCGAACCTGGTCACCCGGCTGTCGGCGGAGTCCCCCGTACGCGAGGGCGAGTCGCGCCGGGTCTGGTTCAACCTGGAGAAGATCCATCTGTTCGACCCGGGCAGCGGCCGCAACCTGACGCTGCACGAGGGCCGCTCTGCCGGCGCGCTGGCCGACTGATCCCGGACGCGCCCGAGGGCCGGTGGCGTGTCTGCCGCCGGCCCCCGGGCAGGCCCGCCGGAGGGGAACGGCAGGAACCGCGCCGTCACCAGGAGTGGCGCAGCTCCAGGCCCAGGAAGCGGGCGTAGGCGGTCAGGGCGGCGTCGACCCGGGCGCGCAGCGCGGCGTCGAACGGCACGAGCTGCTGCACCTTCACCGTCACCGCCTTCGCACCGAGCGTCCGCGTCCAGGTGCCGACCACGCGCCCGCCACGCACCACCGTCGACCGGAACACCCCGTTGTTGCCGGGGACCACAGCGGCGGCGTGCGCCGGGTCGAGCATCAGCGAGCGGTCCTTGAATCCGAGCAGGTATTCGTCGAAGCCGGGCAGCGTGTGCAGGTCGTCGACCGGCGCGCGGGGCGCGTCGAGCAGCGCGGCGTCGACCACTGCCGGCTCGCCGTCGACCTCGACCGGAGCGAGCAGGTCACCGGCCAGCGTGATCGCCCGGGTCGCGTCGGTGACGGTCAGGCCGGTCCACCGGGCCAGCTCGTGCCGGCTCACCGGGCCGTGGCCGCGCACGTAGCGGTGCGCCAGCATCGCCAGCGCCTCGTCGCGCTCCGGGCGGTGCGGGGCGGGCGCCCACTCGTCCAGCAGGGCGAAGGTCTGCGTGGTGCCGATGTGCGGCGCGATGCAGGTGACGCCGCGCTGGCTGGCGTACCAGAGCAGGTGGTAGCCGCGCTGGCCGTCAGTGGCCAGCCCCGCGGCGCGCAGCGCCGCCACGCACTCGGCGCGGGCCAGCCGGCCGCCGCCGGCCAGCGCGGCACCCAGCACGTCACCGGCCCGCTCGCCGTCGGCGACGGTCAGCCCGAGCTGCCGCCACCGACCGGCGACGCCGGCCAGGGTCCGCACCCCGGTCAGCTCCAGCATCCACCGCGCGTCGCGCGCCGGGACCAGGTGCACGGTGCCGCGCATCGGCCAGGTGCGCAGCGCCTCGCGCCGCTCCAGCGCCGCGCGGACGTCGTCCTGAGTCGAGCCGGGAAGGCGTACGCCGAGCGACCACAGCCCGCTCGCCGCGTCCTGTGCCTGCATGGCGCCGAACCACTCGACCACGTCGGCGACGCCCCGCGGGCGTGCCGTGGGGTGCGGGCGCAACAGCAGGCCGGTCATGCGCAGCGCGAGCACCTCGGCGCGGTTGAGGCGTAAGGTCACGGGCGTCAGCGTAGGCCCGGGGTACGACAGCGCGGCCCCTGATCGCGCTGCGCCGGCGGCGCTGCCGACTCCAGCGCGATCCCCCGTTCAGGTTCCCGGCGCGGGGGCGGCCGCTGCGGCCGGCGCCGGTCCCACCAGCATCCCGGGTGAGCTGGGCCGGGACAGCGATTGCCGACGGAACTTGCGCAAATCTTGAGTCACGCTCAGTCCAGGCGCCGGTACATGACCAGCAGATCGACGTACCCCCGGGTGGGGTGCCGGAAGCCCTCCGGCACCCGGCCGATCACCTCGAAGCCCAGCGACCGCCACAGCTCGACGGCCCGCGTGTTCGTGACCACCACGGCGTTGAACTGCATGGCGCGGTAGCCGTCGGCGCGGGCCGCGTCGAGCACGTGCGCGGCGAGCGCCCGGCCGACGCCGCGCCCGGCGGCGGCCGGGGCGACCATGAACGAGGCGTTCGCCACGTGGTCGCCGGGACCGCCCTGGTTGGGCGCGAGCTTGGCCGAGCCGAGCAGCGCGCCGTCCGGCGCCACCGCGACCACCGTCCGCGCCGGCGGCGGCGGCATCCAGAGCCTGCGGGCCCGCTCCTCCGTGACGTCGAGGGGCCAGGTGTACGTCTCACCGGCCGCCACGATCGCACGCAGGAACGGCCAGATCAGCGGCCAGTCGGCCGGCGTGGCGGTGCGGATCTCCACCCGGAGAGCATGCCACGCCCGGAGTTTGACGGAACAAGTAACGGGTAGTCGCCGGAGCTGACCCGAAACGAGGAGGGAACGTCTGATGGATGGCCAGGTCAAGGCCGCGGTGATCTATTACAGCGCGACCGGCATCACCTACCAGATGGCGCAGGCGGCGGTCGAGGCGGCGGGCGAGGCCGGCGCCGAGGTGCGTCTGCGCAAGGTACGTGAGCTGGCGCCCGACGAGGCGATCCGCTCCAACTCCGGCTGGCAGGCGCACCGGCTGGAGACCCAGGACGTGATGGAGGCGCAGCCGGACGACCTGTCGTGGGCCGACGTGGTCATCATGGGTTCGCCGACCCGGTACGGCATGGTCGCCGCCCAGCTCAAGCAGTTCATCGACACCACCGGCCCGCTCTGGGCAGCGGGCGCGCTCGCGGACAAGGTCTACAGCGGGTTCACCTCCACCGCCACGTCGCACGGCGGCCAGGAGGCGACGCTGCTGTCGCTGTACACGGTCTTCTACCACTGGGGCGGCATCGTGGTTACCCCCGGCTACACCGACCCGAGCCAGTTCGTCGCCGGCAACCCGTACGGCGCCTCGCACACCAGCAACAACGGCGAGGTCGCACCGGACCACGTGGCGCTGGCCGCCACCGCGCTCACCGCCAAGCGGGCCGTGCTGTTGGGCGCCGCGCTGAAGCGGGGCATGGCCGGCTGACCCGACTGGCGACCGGTGGCCGGACGGGGGCTCTCGAACCCGTCCGGACCACCGGTCGCCAGAGCCCTACCCGCGATCGGCCGCTCCATGCGGGCTCAGCGCCGGCCGGTCGAGCAGATGCCCGAGCAGGTCCGCCAGGACCCTCGTACCGTCCTGGCTCAGCACCGACTCCGGGTGGAACTGCACCCCGGCGAAGCCCGCGCCGCCCAGCGCGTGCACCGCGCCGTCGGCCGGGTCGCGGGACACCTCGACCGGGCCGTACGGGCCGGCGACCCGGTCGGCGTCGGCGCGGGCGGTGAAGCTGGCGTAGAACCCGACCCGGCGGGTCGGCCCGAACACCGGCACGTCCCGCGGCAACCCCTGGTACGGCGCGTCCCGGCGGTGCAGCGGCAGGCCCAGCAGCCCGGCGAGCAGTTGGTGACCCAGGCACACCGCGAGCGTCGGCCGGCCGGACGCGAGCAGCTCGGTCAGCAGCGCCCGCAGCGCCACCATCTTCGGCGCGGTCGCGTCCCGCGGGTCACCCGGCCCGGGGCCGACCACCACCAGGTCGTAGCCGTCCAGCGGGCCCGGGTCCGGCCAGTCCCGGCGGGTCACCGCCAGGCCCAGCGCGCCGAGCTGGTGGGCCAGCATGCCGGTGAACGTGTCCTCGCCGTCGACGATCAGCGCCCGGCGCCCGGCCAGCCCGCGCAGCGCGAGCGCCCCCGGTTCCCGCTGCTCCAGCCAGAACCGGGCCAGCGGAGCGTTGCGGGCGGCCAGCGCGGCGCGTACCTCGGGGTCGTCGGCGTACCGGACGGCCGGCTCGGTGGCGGAGCGCGGCGCGTCCGGGCCGAGACCCAGCGCGGCCAGCACACCGGCGGCCTTCGCGTGCGTCTCGGCCACCTCCCCGGCGGTGGTCGAGTGCCGGACCAGCGTCGCGCCGACCGGCACCCGCAACGCGCCGGTGGGGGAGATCTCGGCGGTACGGATCAGGATCGGCGCGTCCAGCGTCTGCCGGCCCTGCTCGTCGCGGCCCAGCAGCGCGAGCGCCCCGGCGTAGTAGCGCCGGCCGGTGCGCTCGTGCCGGGCGATCACCCGGCAGGCGTTCTCCATCGGGCTGCCGGTGACCGTGGGCGCGAACATGGTCTCCCGCAGCACCTCCCGCACGTCCCGGGAGCAGCGCCCGGCCAGCAGGTACTCGGTGTGCGCCAGGTGCGCCATCTCCTTCAGGTACGGCCCGACCACCTGGCCGCCGTGCTCGGCGACCACGGCCATCATCTTCAGCTCCTCGTCCAGCACCATGTACAGCTCCTCCACCTCCTTCGGGTCGTGCAGGAAGCGCAGCAGCTCAGCCCGGTCGACGGTCTCGCCCCGGTGCCGGAACGTGCCGCTGATCGGGTTCATCTCGACCAGCCCGTCGGCGACGCTGACGTGCCGCTCGGGGCTGGCGCCGACGAGGATGCGGGTGCCGGTGTGCACCAGGAACGTCCAGTACGCGCCCCGTTCGCGCAGCAGCAGCCGGCGCAGCGCGGCCAGGGCCGCGGCCAGCGGGTCGCCCTGCACCGTGGCGCGCATGGTGCGGTGGATGACGAAGTTCGCCCCCTCGCCCCCGCCGATCTCGTCGGCCAGCACCCGTTCCACGATCGCCGCGTACTCGTCGTCGGCGATGTCGAAGCCGGCGTCGCGGGTCCGCACCTCGGCGTCGGGCAGGTCGTCGAGCAGTTCGGCCAGCGGTATCCGCCGGTGCGCCTCGACCGCCAGGAACTCCAGCGGCTGCCCGTCGTCGACGCACTCGAAACCGCGTTCGGTGACCTGCCGGAACGGCACCAGGGCCAGCGTGTGCGGACCGGCGCCGTCCTCGGGCAGCGGCAGGTCGGCGAGCCGGCCGGCGGTGCGTACCGGGCCGGTGAACAGGTCGACGTGGTCGGCGCCCTCGCGGCGGACGAGCGCGAACGGGCCGGGGTCGCGGCCGGCCGCGACGGCGGCGAGGGGGTCGGACAGGCGGGTCATCGGGTCTCCTCGGTGGGCCGGTGGCCGCCGGTGAAGGCGACCCGGGATGCCGGGAAAGACCGGCGGCCGCCTCGTCGGGCGGCCGCGTGGGGAAGCTACGCGCGGGGGTGGGCCGCCGGGTCGGCGGGCCACCAGCAGGACAGGTGCGCGGGCATGACGGTCACAGTACGCGATCGACAGGCGCCGTGGAACCCGATCGCGCGTCGCCGGGTACGGATCTTGGCGTGGCCGCCGGTCCCGCCGGGTAGGTTGACCGGCGATGGACATTCTCGCTCTGGACCTGGGCACCTCCTCGGTGCGCGGCCTGGTGCTCGACGCGGACGCCGTGCCGCGCCCGGGCGCGCTGGCCCGGCGCCGGGTGCGCCTGGTCACCGGGGACGACGGCAGCGGGACGCTCGACGGCCCGGCCTACCTGGCGTGCCTGGTGGAGTGCCTGGACGAGCTGGCCGCCGGTGGGCACCTGCGGGACGTGGACCTCGTGGCCACCTCCGCGCAGTGGCACTCGGTGCTGCCGGTGGAGCCCGACGGCACACCGTCGGGCCCGGTGCTGACCTGGCTGGACACCCGGCCGGAGCCGCTTCCCGGAGCGACCGGGCCGGCCGACCCGGCGGACTTCCACAGACGTACCGGCACCTGGTGGCACCGCTGCTACTGGTCGGTGCGGCTGCCCTGGCTGCGCGAGCGCGTCGACGGGTCCGCCCGCTTCACCGGTCTCGCCGAGTACGTGCTCGGCACGCTGCTCGACGACGCGCCGATGTCCGTCTCACTGGCCTCCGGCACCGGGCTGCTCGACCTGCGCCGCCTGGACTGGGACCCGGAGGCGTGCGAGCTGGCCGGCGTACGCCCGGATCAGGTGCTGCGACTGGCCCCGGACGGCTGGCACGGCCGGCTGAACGCGGCGTACGCGCGGCGCTGGCCGCAGCTGGCCGGCGTGCGGTGGGCGCCGCCGGTCGGCGACGGCGCGGCCGCCAACGTCGGCTCGGGCTGCGTCGACCCGACCCGCGCGGCGGTGACAGTCGGCACCTCCGCGGCGGTCCGCACGATCCAGGCCGTGCCGGTCGGTGCGGAGCCGCCGCCGCTGCCGGAGCAGCTCTGGCGGTACCGGGTCGACCACAACCACGTGGTGACCGGCGCGGCGTACTCCAGCGGCGGCAACCTGTTCGCCTGGGCGGCGCGCGAGCTGCGGCTGCCGGAGGGCACGGAGCTGGAGGCGGCGCTCGATCGCGTCGCCGGTTCGGTGCGGGCGAACCCCCGCTTCGGCGGCGACCGGCCACCGGGGGTCGCACCGGCGGGCTCGGGGGAGCTGCGCGGGCTCAGCTTCGGCACCACCGCCGTGGACATCCTGGCCGGGCTGATGAGCGGCCTGTGCCGGCTCGTCGCGGACGACCTGACGCTGCTGGAGGCCGGTATCGGCGAGCCGATGGAGGTGATCCTCGGCGGTGGGGCGCTGACCGCGTCGCCGTGGTGGCGCGGGGCGTTCCTCGACGTGCTCGCGCCCCGCCGGGTGTGCTGGCAGCGCAACCCGGAGATCGGCGCCACCGGCGCCGCGCTCGTCGCGCTCGGCCGGCTCACGGAGGCCGACGAGATCGCCGGGATCGGCCGGACGGACGAGGCCGCCGCGCACGCGTGACCGTCCACCCGCGGCGCTGACCGTCCTGGTCATGCCGTCCGGGCGGCCGTTGACACCGACCGGCGGCCTGATTGGATGGACTCCGCTCCCCGACGTGGCGGGGTGGGACGAGGAGGCAACCGTGGGCGCAGCTCCCGACCCGGCTCGCGGTGCGGCCCCTGCGCCGCACCGGCGGCGCTCCGGGTTCCGGCTGCGGGACTGGCGGATGGGAACCAAGCTCGCCACGGTACTGGTGATCCCCTCACTGGCGTTCCTCGTCCTGGCCGGCATCCAGACCCGGGGGCTGGTCGGGCAGACCACCACGCTGAGCGCCTTCGCCGAGCAGGTCGGCATCGGCCGGCAGATCTCCGCCGCCGTCGACCGGCTCCAGCACGAACGGGACCGCACGGCGGGCGAACTGGCCGCGCTGCGCAGCGCCGGCACCGGCGCCGACCGGGACGCCGCGGTCGCCGCGCTCGAACCGCTCCGGGAGGCCACCGACCGGGCGATGGCCGAGCTGCGCACCGCCGCCGCGCCGCTGGCCGACGCGGACGCCGCCTGGCGGGTCTCCTACTCCGAGGCGCTCGAGGCGTACGACCAGGTGGTGAACATCCGGGCGGCGGTGGCGCCGGCGGTGCTCTCCAGCGACACCGTGCTGGGCAACTACCACCGGTCGGTCGCGGCGCTGCTGAGCCTGCTGGCCGAGCCGTCGCCCGGCGGTGGCCGGCAGGAGCTGACCGAGGCGGTGCTGCGGTACGTGCAGCTGTCCCGGGTCAAGGAGCTGTCCTCCCACATCCGCGCCGAGCTCTACGCCGCCGCCCGGTCCGGCCGGTACGAGGCCGACGACCAGGTGACGCTCAGCGACCTGCGGGCCCAGCAGCTCACCGCGCTCGGCGCGTTCCGGGTCGCGGCGACCGCCGACCAGATCCGCCGCTACGACCGCACCTCGGTCGACCCGGCCTTCGTCGCCGCCACCCGGATGGAGGAGCGGACGCTGCCCGGCGGCGGCGACGCGAAGCCGGTCCTGCTCGACGCGACCCAGTGGTGGGCGGCCAGCGAGCAGCGGCAGGAGCTGTTCCGCCAGCTGGAGAGCGAGATCGTGGCCGACGCGGTACGCCAGGCCGACGACGCCAGCGCCCGCCAGCTGCGCGACACGCTGCTGGTGGCCGGCGGGATCGCCGCTGTGCTCCTGGTCGCGGTGCTGATCTCGCTGCTGGTCGGCCGGTCGGTGGCCCGCGCCATGCGGCAGCTGCGCGGTCAGGCGCTGCGGATCGCGCAGGTGGACCTGCCGCTGACGCTGCAACGGCTGCGCGCTGTGGACCGTCCGATCGGCGCGATCGACGTACCGCCCTCGGTGATCGACTCGCAGGACGAGATCGGCGAGCTGGCGGAGGCGTTCGTGGCGGTGCACCGCAGCGCCGTCGACGTGGCGGTCGAGCAGGCGATGATGCGGCGCAACGTCAACGCCATGTTCGTCAACCTGGCCCGGCGCAGCCAGGTGCTCGTCGAGCGGCAACTGGAACTGCTCGACGAACTCGAACGCGAGGAGAGCGACCCGGAACAGCTGGAGAACCTGTTCAAGCTCGACCACCTCGCCGCCCGTATGCGCCGCAACGACGAGAGCCTGCTCGTGCTGGCGGGCACGGAGTCGACCCGGCGGTGGAACCGCCCGGTGGGACTGGGCGCGGTGCTGCTGGCCGCGAGCGCGGAGATCGAGCAGTACCAGCGGGTGCGCCACGAGAACCGGACCGACCTGCACGTGGTCGGGCACGCGGTGGGCGACCTGGTGCACCTGTTCGCGGAGATGCTGGAGAACGCCACCGCCTTCTCCCGGCCGGACACCGCGGTGCGGGTGGTCGTCGAGCCGGACGGCCGGGGCGCGCTCGTGCAGATCGTCGACGAAGGGCTGGGCATGAGCCCGTCGGCGCTGGCCGAGGCGAACGCGGTGCTCGCCGAGCCGCCGGCCGCCGACGTGTCGGCCTCGGAACGGATGGGTCTGTTCGTGGTGAGCCACCTCAGCGCCCGGCACGGCGTACAGGTGCGGTTGAGCGCGGGCCGGGAGGGCCTGGTGGCCCGGGTGCGGATCCCGGTCGAGCTGCTGGCCGAGGCGCCCGCGCCGGAGGCGGTCCAGGCGACGCCGGTCCGGCTCGCGCGTGGGACGTCGCAGCCGGCGCTCACCGGCCCGGTCACCGCGTCCGGTGCGCTCGCCGCGGCGACCGCCGAGCTGCCGGTGGCCGGATGGCATCCGGCGCCGGGCCGGCCCGCGGCCCTGCCGGTGTCCCCGCTGACCGGGCGGCCGCTGGGTGACGGAACGGATGCCGGGGCCGCCGCTCCGGCGCCGGCCGCCGCGCCGGTGACCGCGCCGCGTCCCCGCCCGGGGCGGGCCGGGGACGTGCTCACGCCGGACTCCGGCGCGGCCGGTGGCGGGTGGTTCAGCCGGCAGGGGCCGGCCGCGCCGGCGCCGGGTGTGACGCCGGCACCGGCGGCGACGCCGGTGACCGGAGGGACGAACGAGCGGGGCCTGCCGGTACGCGTTCCGATGGCCCAGCTCGCCTCTGCCGCACCGGCCGACCGTCCGGCGGTACGGCACGAGCCCGACCCGGAGGCGGTCGGCGGCATGCTGTCGCGCCTCTACAGCGGGGTACGGCGGGCCGAGGCCGAGGAGACCACCGAGATGTACCTGCCGCGCGATGAAGGAGGACGACGACAGTGACGACGTTGAGCCAGGAGGCACGCGACCTGAGCTGGCTGGTGAACGGGTTCGCCGAGCGTGTTCCGGGGGTGGCGCACGCGGTGGTGGTGTCCTCCGACGGCCTCCTGGTGGCGATCTCGGCGCACCTGCCGCGCGACCACGCGGACAAGCTCGCCGCGGTGACCTCCGGCCTGATGAGCATCACCGCCGGTGCGGCCCAGATGTTCGACGGCGACGTCGTCAAGCAGACGGTGGTCGAGATGGGGCGCGGCTACTTCCTGGTGATGCAGATCCGGGACGGTTCGATCCTGGCCACGCTGGCCGGTGCGGACGCCGACATCGGCGTGGTCGGCTACGAGATGGCGCGGCTGGCCAAACAGGCGGGCGAGATGCTCACCCCGGCGCTGCGCGCCGAACTCCAGCAGGCGTTGCCGCGTTGATCCGCCGTGCGTCCGGCCGGCACCGCCGGCCGGACGCACGCCGGTTCACAGTCCGTTGCGGCGGATCACGTCGCGGTACCAGTGGGCGCTGCGCTTGAGCACCCGCCGCTGGCTCGGGTAGTCCACGTAGACCAGGCCCCAGCGCTGCTCGTACCCCTCGGCCCACTCGAAGTTGTCCAGCAGCGACCAGACGTGGTAGCTCTCCAGCGGCACCCCGTCGCCGACGGCCTGGTGCGCGGCGGCGAAGTGGTCGCGCAGGAAGGTGACCCGCCCGGCGTCGTCGACGGTGCCGTCCGGGCCGGGCACGTCGGGGCAGGGCAGGCCGTTCTCGGTGATGGTGATCGGCACCCGGCCGTAGTCGCGGGTGACCCGGGTCAGGATGTCGTACATGCCCTGCGGGTAGATCTGCTGCCACTCCGCCTCGGAGGTGGGCCACTTGCGGACCGTGCCGCCGTCGCCGGTGACGTAGATCGGCGTGTAGTACTGCACGGCGAGCAGGTCGACCGGGCTGGAGATGATCTTCAGGTCGCCGTCGCGGACGCCGCGGACCATCCGGCTGTCCGGGCCGAGGTCGTCCAGCACGTCCTGCGGGTACGCGCCCTTGAAGATCGAGTCGAGGTAGAGGCGGTTCTCGTAACCGTCGTGGAGCCGGGTCGCGGCGGCCGACTCGGCGGAGTCGTCGGCCGGGTAGCAGGGGTGCAGGTTGAGCGCCGGGCCGATCCGGCCGGTGAGGCCGGAGGCGCGCAGCGCCTGCACGGCGAGGCCGTGGGCGAGCTGGAGGTGGTGGGCGACCAGGTACGCCGCGTCCTCGTCGCGGATGCCCGGCGCGTGGTGGCCCCAGATGTAGCCGTTCTGCACCACGGTCTTCGGCTCGTTGACGGTCAGCCAGACCGGCACCCGGTCGCCGAGGGCGCGGAACACCACGTCGGCGTACTCGGCGAAGCGCTCGGCGGTGGCCCGGTTCTCCCAGCCACCGGCGTCCTGGAGGGCCTGGGGGAGATCCCAGTGGAACAGCGTGGCCATCGGCGCGATGTCGCGCTCGTGCAGCCCGTCCACCAGGCGGCGGTAGAAGTCGAGGCCGCGCTGGTTGGGGCGGCCGGAGCCGTCGGCCTGGACGCGGGGCCAGGAGATGGAGAAGCGGTAGCTGTCCAGCCCCAGGTCGCGCATCAGGTCCAGATCCTGCGCGTACCGGTGGTAGTGGTCGGCCGCGACGTCACCGGTGTCGCCGTTGCGGATCCGGCCCGGCGTGTGGCTGAAGGTGTCCCAGACGGACTCACCCCGCCCGTCCTCCTTCGCGGCCCCCTCGATCTGGTACGCCGAGGTCGCCGCACCCCAGGTGAAGGCGTCCGGGAAACGCAGCCGGCGGTTCGGCTCCGGGTCGGTGGTGCGCTCGGGCGGGCTGTCGCAGCCGCCGAGCGCGACTGTCGACGCGGCGATCCCGGCCGCGGTGGTGCCGGCGAGCCCGGTCCGGGCCGCGCCGGCCGCGGTCGCGGACAGGGCGGCGCGGCGGAGCAGGCGCCGTCGGGTGAGTAACGACATGAGGTTTCTCCTCGGAGTGACGGGCCGCCCTGGGCCGGGAGCGCTCCCATCATAGCCGGGGAGCGGGCGGCCCCGATCCGGCGGTCGCGGCGAGGTGCGGCGCGGCCGGCGGGCGGCCGGAAAGTGGGTCGGCGGGGGCGTCGCTCGGGAACGTCGCTCTCGTCGGCGTGAGCGGCGAGGGGTGGGGATAGCGAGAAAGGCCGTCCGGGTGGCGTGTCACGCCTGTCCCGTCGGCCTCTTTTGCCGTCGACAACGGGGGTTTAGTGTGGGGACGGGGGAGGGCAACCCCCGTCCCCAACGATGGTGCACACACGCACGAAGTGGAATTGGCGTCCGTCGTGCGCGTCGCGCGGGAGCCGGGCCACGCGAGTGGCTCTGGTTCCACCTCCCTCCGTCTGGCGGGTGGCGGCCGGCGGCGGCGTCCGGGCTGGTCCGCCGTCGGCCTCTGGGTCGACGCGCCGGGTACGGGTGCACCCGGCGATCCAGTCACTTGGATCACCGTCGATGGAAGCGCTCCCATCGGCGATGCTGCGACTGTAACGCCCGTCACGGGTTTGGAAAAGCCCCTAAACGAGATCGAAACATGGAAGCGCCTATCTGCGCTGGCCGTTGTGGTGGGAGCGCTTCCATGTCACACTCTCGTCACGCCACGCGGAGCCAGTGAACGCGAGCGCGGGCCGCCGAGGGCACCCGGTGACGAACCGGTGCGGCGCCCCGATCCCCGGCACGGCCGGGACGACCACTTTTCCGGACGCCTCCGTCCCCCCGCGTACGCCCCGTCGGCGCGTGGAGGCGCCCTGCCGGGGCCGCCAACGGTCCCGGCCCGGTCCGAGGAGACACCGCCCACATGAGACTTCTGGCCAGACGTCGCCGTACGGCGATGGTCGCCGCCACCGCCCTCGTCATCGGCGGGGTGGCCCTGCCCGCGGGCGCCGCACAGGCCGCACCGGCCTGCGACGTGACCTATGCGACGAGCGACTGGAACAACGGGTTCACCGCCACCGTCACCATCAAGAACCTGGGTGACGCGCTGAACAACTGGTCGCTGAAGTTCGCCTTCCCGAACAGCAGCCAGCGCGTGGTTCAGGGCTGGTCGGCCCGGTGGAGCCAGTCCGGCAGCGAGGTCACCGCGACGAACGAGTCGTGGAACGGCAGCCTGCCCACCGGCGCGTCCACAAGCATCGGCTTCAACGGCAGCCACAGCGGCAGCAACCCGAAGCCCACCGCGTTCACCCTCAACGGGGTCGCCTGCAACGGCGCGCCGACCAACCAGCCGCCGACGGTCTCCCTGAGCGTGCCGTCCGGCCCGTTCGAGGCGCCGGCGGACGTGCCGCTGACCGCGACCGCGAGCGACGCCGACGGCACCATCAGCAAGGTCGAGTTCTACCGCAACGGCCTGCTGGTCAACACCGACACCACCGCGCCGTACGGCTACGACCTGCTCGACCTGCCTGCGGGCAGCTACACGGTGCAGGCCAAGGCGTACGACAACGCGGGCGGCACCGCCGTCTCGGAGAAGTCGTTCACCGTCACCGCGGCGAGCGGGCCGAAGCTGGTCGCCAGCCCGTCGGCTGTCACAGTCGCCGAGGGCGGCAGCGCCACGGTCCGGTACACGCTCAGCGCGGCGCCCACCGCAAACGTGCCGGTGACCCTCGCGGTCACCGGTGACAGCGACATCACCGTCTCGCCGTCCACGCTGACGCTCACGTCGAGCAACTGGAGCACCGGCGTCACCGCCACGGTCTCGGCCGCGGAGGACTCGGACACGGTCGGCGGCACCGCCACGATCACCGCGTCGGCCACCGGCTACGCCCCGATCTCCGTCGTCGCCACCGAGGCGGACAACGACACCCCCGGCGGCGACAACGCCTACATCAAGAAGTTCCTCGACCAGTACGGCAAGATCAAGAACTCGGGCTACTTCAGCCCGGAAGGCGTGCCGTACCACTCGATCGAGACGCTCATCGTCGAGGCGCCCGACCACGGCCACGAGACCACGTCGGAGGCGTTCAGCTTCTGGCTCTGGCTGGAGGCGCAGTACGGCCGGGTCACCCAGAACTGGGCCCCGTTCAACAACGCCTGGACGGTGATGGAGAAATATATTATTCCGAGTCATTCAGACCAGGCGACGGCCGGCTCGCCCGGCACCCCGCAGTACGCGGCCGAGCACAACCTGCCCAGCCAGTACCCGTCGGCGCTGGAGGCCAGCGTCCCGGTCGGCCAGGACCCGCTGCGCTCGGAGTTGCAGTCCACCTACGGCACCGGTGACATCTACGGCATGCACTGGCTGCTCGACGTGGACAACACCTACGGCTACGGCCGCTGCGGCGACGGCACCACCCGGCCCGCGTACATCAACACCTTCCAGCGGGGCACCCAGGAGTCGGTGTGGGAGACCGTGCCGCAGCCGTCCTGCGACACGTTCAAGCACGGCGGCCCGAACGGCTACCTGGACCTGTTCGTCAAGGAGTCCAGCGCCCCGGCCAAACAGTGGAAGTACACCAACGCCCCGGACGCCGACGCGCGTGCCGTCCAGGCCGCCTACTGGGCGCTGACCTGGGCCAAGGCGCAGGGCAAGCAGGCCGACGTGGCGGCCACAGTCGCCAAGGCCGCCAAGATGGGCGACTACCTGCGCTACGCGCTGTTCGACAAGTACTTCAAGAAGATCGGCAACTGCGTCGGGGCGTCCACCTGCCCGGCCGGCAGCGGCCGTGACTCGGCGCACTACCTGCTCTCCTGGTACTACGCCTGGGGTGGCGCGTACGACGCCTCGCAGAACTGGTCGTGGCGGATCGGCTCCAGCCACAGTCACTTCGGCTACCAGAACCCGTTCGCGGCCTGGGCCATGACCAACGTCGCGGAGCTGAAGCCCAAGTCGCCGACCGCTGTCTCCGACTGGCAGAAGAGCCTCGACCGGCAGCTGGAGTTCTACACCTGGCTCCAGTCCGCCGAGGGCGGCATCGCCGGTGGCGCCACCAACAGCTGGGACGGCAGCTACGCCCAGCCGCCGGCCGGCACCGCCACCTTCTACGGCATGTACTACGACGTCGACCCGGTCTACAACGACCCGCCGTCCAACCAGTGGTTCGGCATGCAGGCCTGGTCGATGCAGCGCATCGCCGAGCTCTACCTGGAGACCGGCAACGCGAAGGCCAAGGCGCTGCTGGACAAGTGGGTGCCGTGGGCCATCGCCAACACCACGGTCGGCACCAACTGGTCGATCCCGTCGGACATGAAGTGGACCGGCCAGCCCGCCAACTGGAACCCGAGCAGCCCGCAGCCGAACACCAACCTGCACGTCGAGGTGACGGTCAAGGGTCAGGACGTCGGCGTCGCCGGCGCCTACGCCCGCACGCTCATCGCGTACGCGGCCAAGTCCGGCAACACAGCGGCGAAGAACACCGCCAAGGGCCTGCTGGACGCGCTCTCGGCGTCCGCCGACAGCAAGGGCGTCTCGACGCCGGAGAAGCGCGGCGACTACAAGCGCTTCGACGACGTCTACAACGCCGCCGACGGCCAGGGTCTCTACGTCCCCAACGGCTGGACCGGGAAGATGCCCAACGGCGACGTGATCGCCCCGGGCAAGAGCTTCCTCGACATCCGGTCGTTCTACAAGAACGACCCGGACTGGCCGAAGGTGCAGGCGTACCTGGACGGCGGTCCCGAGCCGGTCTTCAACTACCACCGGTTCTGGGCGCAGGCGGACATCGCCATGGCGTACGCCGACTACGGAACCTACTTCCCGCAGGGGTGAGGTGACGGCTCCTCCGCAGGCGGGTGCGAGCCCGCCCGCGGAGGAGGCCGACCCGGCCGATGGGGGAACGGAGCGGCCGGGTCGGCGAACGGCCTGATGCCCACGGTCAGGCCGGGTGGGCCGGCCGTCCGGCCGACGCAGCGGTCCGGCCGGCCCACCACTCCGCCCGGTGACGACCCATGGCGCGAAAAGGCACGGAAAATTCAGCGGTCCACGGGATCACATCCGGGCCCTGGACGGAGTAACGTATTTGACGGAGAGGCCGCTCCCCCCGTGGCGGCCTCTCCATTACTCTGTGTGCACCGCCACACCGTCGGTGCCCGCCGGGTCCACCGGGTGCCGCAGCCCCGGATGACCGGCCGGCAGCGAGCGCCGGATCACCACCCAGCTCCCCGCCAGCGCCGCCGCGATCAGCGGCCAGGTCAGCGCCGCCCGCGCCACGGTGAGCGCGACCACCTGCCCGTACAGCCACAGCGGGACGAACACCGCGATCCGCAGCACGTAGGTGGCGGCCCACACCCAGCTGGCCCGGCCGTACGCCCGCAGCAGCGCCCGGTCGCGTCGCCACCGGGTCCGCTGGCCCAGCGCGGTGCCGACCACCACACCCAGCAGCGGCCACCGCACCACGATGCTCACCGCCCAGGCCAGCGCGCTCGCCGTGTTGGCGGCGATCTGGAGCAGGAAGAAGTCGGCGGCCCGGCCGGTGCGCAACGCGATGAGCGCCGCCACGCAGACCGCGAGCAGCCCGACCAGCACCGAGCGGGGACGGTCACCGCGCCGCCACCGCCAGCCGGCCACCGCCGTGCCGGTCAGCACCGCCGCGAGCACGCCGCCGCCCAGCCCGCCGAGCATCCAGCCGAGCCCGAACGCCAGCGGGGGAAGCGTCGCGTCCACCGCCCCGCGCCGGCCGCCGAGCAGGTCGGCCAGCGACTCGGGCCGCGGCCCGTCCTCCGGTTGCCGCTGTGGCGTGCCCGTCACGCGCCACCTCCTCGAAATCGCCCGCCTCACCGTACGCCGCCGCCGAAGGCACTCCGCCGCGCGCCGGAGCGGACCTACCGTTAGGTTGTCCGGGTGCGGGAGACGGCGAGGGGTTGGACGGCGGTCTGGTTGGTCGTACTGGCCCTGGTCCAGACAGCCGCGTTCGGGCTGGTGTGGCGCTTCGCCGTACACACCGAACTGGGCCAGTGGCTGGACACGGTGGCGCTCACCGGCAACCGGATCGGCCAGGACCGCATCGACGGTCCGGTGAACACGATCCTGAACGCCATGTCGGTGGTGTCGCTGCTGGCCGCGACCGCCGTGATCGGCTTCATCGCGTTGATCCGGGGGCGCAAGGCGCTCGCCGTCACCGCGACGCTGCTCATCGCCGGCGCCAACGTGACCACGCAGTTGCTCAAGCACTACCTGGTCCGGCCCGACTTCGGCATCGACCCGGAACGGGCCGCCGCCGGCAACAGCCTGCCCAGCGGGCACACCGCCGTGGCGGCCTCGGTGGCGATCGCGCTGATCCTGGTGCTGCCGCGCAAGCTGCGGGCCGCCGGGGCGTTCCTCGGCGCCGGGTACGCCGCCGCCGCCGGCGTCGGCACGCTCTCCGCCGGCTGGCACCGGCCCAGCGACGCGGTCGCCGCGTACCTGGTGGTCGGTGCCTGGGCCGCCGCCGCCGGACTGGTGCTGCTGTTCTTCCAGCGGGAGCAGGCGGTGGTCGAGCCGGGCGACGCGCACCGGGTGGCCGGCGCCGTGCTCGGCGGCATCGGCGTGGTGGCCCTGCTGGCCTCCGCGGTGGCGCTGTCCTGGCTGGTGGACCGCTCCACCATCCCCGTCGAGGCCCTCGGCCGCCGTCCGCTGTTCATCGGGTACGCGGGCAGCGCGGCCGGCATCGCCGGCACGATCGCCGTGGTGGCCGCGCTGGTGCTGGTCGTGGTGCACCGGCTGGTGCCCCGCTGGAAGGGCTGACGCCGGTGCGGGCCGTACGGGAGGCGTTCCGGGCCGAGTGCGAGCGCCTCGAACGGGTGCTGCGCGACCTGGACGACGCGGCGCTGGACCGGCCCACACCCTGCCCGCCCTGGCGGGTGCGGGACCTGATCGCGCACGTGAGCACCGGAGCCGGACGCCTGGCCGGGATGCTCGCCGAGCCCGCGCCGCCCCGCGCCGACGTCGACGCGGCTGCCTACTTCGGCGCGGCCAAGTTCAGCCCGCCGGTCGACCGGGACCGTGTCGACTCGGCCCGCCGGGCCGCGCGGGAGCACCCGGACGTGGCACAGGTGGCCGGGGAGTTCGCGCGGGCCTGGCGCGCCACCGACGAGGCGGTCGCCGCAGCGCCGCCCGGCCGGGTGGTACGCACCCGGCACTGTGACGCGATGGCGTTGCCGGAGTTCCTGCGTACCCGCGTGGTGGAGGTCGCGGTGCACGGCCTGGACCTGGCCGACGCGCTGGACCGGCCGCCGTGGCTGACCCCGGCCGCTGCGGACGTGGTGGTGGGCGTGCTCACCGGCGGCGCGCCGGTGCCGCCGGGCCTGCGGTGGGACGCGCTCACGGTGCTGCGCAAGGCCACCGGGCGGCTGCCGCTGACCGGCGACGAGCACGCCGAGCTGGCCCGCGCCGGCATCGGCCGGCTGGCCTTCGGCGGCTGACGGCTCAGCGCCCCGCGCACCGCCGCAGGTGCTCCAGCACGATCGGGTCGATCCGGCCCGGCACGAAGCGTTCCTCCAGGTTCTCCAGGCCGGTCCAGGCCGCCAGCGCGTCGTCCAGGTCGTCCAGGCCGGCCGGGCCGACCGGGTGACCGGTGGCGGCGAGCAGCTCGGCCACCTCGGCCGCGAGCGGACCGGTGAGGTCACGCAGCGTGGCCGGGTCGGGGCGGCCGAACAGCATGTGGTGGATGCCGAGCAGGCGGCCCAGCTCGGCGACCGGGTCGTCGTGGTCGTCCACGCGCAGGTCCACCAGCTCGTCGCCGGTGCCGGCGTAGCCGCCGTGACGCTGCACCACCAGCATCGCGGCGCTCTGCCGGCCGCGCCGGTCACCGCCGGCCCGGTCACCGGCGGTGAGCGCGGCCAGCAGCCGTTGCGGGAACGGCAGGTCGTCGCGGGCCAGCCAGGCGTCCCGCAGCGCGTCGATCACCTGCGGGCCGGTCAGGATGTTGCCCTGCGCGGCCCAGCCGTCGCCGGCCTGCCCGCCGGCCCACGGATGGCAGCGGGGCCCGGTCCAGGTGGCCCCGTCGCCTGCCGCCCCGACCACGGCGAGCTGCCTGTCGTCGCGGCCGGGATCGGCGGCCACCAGCCCGGCCACCGCGTCGGTGGCGGTGACGCCGGTACGCAGCAGCGCGAGCGCCTGCGCCCGGTAGGCGAGGTTGGCGTGCGCCTGGGTGGCGACCGCGCCCACCAGTGCCTCGGCCGCAGGCACCAGCGCCCCGGCGGCGAGGAACCGGCTGGCCACCGCCACCCCGTACAGGCGCCCGTCGGCGGAGCGGGCGACGAGCGAGAAGGTCACGCGCGGATCGTAGCCCGGTCGCGGTGTGCCGCACCGGCGTCGCCGCTCGAAACGGCGTCCGGGCCCCGCCCCCGGTCCGACTCATGCGGCAGTCGTGACACTCCTTCCCGGCACCCCGGTGCGGATCACCCACGTCCGCCTGGATCTTGCTCCCGGCGGTGCCGGACGGGCACCATCGACGGGTGACGAACCGATGGGGCATGACCGTGCCGCTGGACGGTATCCCGCTCGCCGACCACGCCGCCGTCTACGCGGCTCTGGACGACGCCGGGTTCACCGACGTCTGGTCGTCGGAGGTGGCGGGCGCGGACGCGTTCACCCCGCTGGCCCTGGCCGCCGCCTGGTCGCCGCGGCTGCGCCTCGGCACCGCGATCACGCCGGTGTTCACCCGGGGGCCGGGACTGCTCGCGATGAGCGCCGCCGCGCTGGCCGAGGCCGCGCCGGGCCGCTTCGCGCTCGGCGTCGGTGCCTCGTCGCCGGTGCTGGTGCGGGACTGGAACGCGATCGGATTCGACGAGCCGTTCAAACGGACCCGGGACGTGCTGCGCTTCCTGCGGGCCGCGTTGCGCGGCGAGACCGTCGACGGCGCGTTCGACACGTTCGCCGTACGACGGTTCACGCTGGAACGCCCGCCCGACGTACCGCCGCCGGTCCTGCTGGCCGCGCTGCGCCCCGGCATGCTGCGCCTGGCCGCCGCCGAGGCCGACGGGGTGATCCTCAACTGGCTGACCGCCGACGACGTGCCGACAGCGCTGGCCGAGGTGGGCGAGCGCCGGCCCGGCTTCGACGTCGCCGCCCGCATCTTCGTCTGCCCCACCGAGGACGCCGCCTACGCCCGGGCGCTGGGTCGCCGCATGATCACCGGCTACCTGACGGTGCCCGCGTACGCCGCCTTCCACAGGTGGCTGGGCCGCCAGGACTCGCTCGGCCCGATGTGGGAGGCGTGGGCCGCGGGGGACCGGCGGGGCGCCTCCGCCGCCGTACCGGACGAGGTGGTCGACGCGCTGGTACTGCACGGCTCGCCCGAGCAGTGCGTAGCGGCCGTCCGCCGGTACGCCGACAACGGCGTCGACGTGCCGGTGCTCGCGGTGCTGCCCACGCCCGAGATCACCGAGGGCGGCGCGGCGGCCTGGACGGATCTGCTGCCCCGGCTCGCCCCGGAGAGGTGACCTGAGATGAACCTGACCGACCGGGTGGTGGTGATCACCGGAGGGGCCGGCGGGATCGGGGCGGCGCTGGGCCGCCGGTTCGCCGCCGAGGGCGCCGCCGCGATCGTCCTGGCCGACCTGGCCGCCGACGCGGCCCGCACGGCCGCCGAGGCGATCGGCCCGGTGGCGAGCGGTGCCGGGCTCGACGTCACCGACGAGGCGGCGGTACGCGCGCTCGTCGAGGAGACCGAGCGCCGCCACGGCCGGATCGACCTGTTCTGTGCCAACGCCGGCGTGGCCACCGGCGGCGGCATCGACGCGCCCGACGCGGACTGGGACCGGGCGTGGCGGGTGAACGTGCTCGGGCACCTGCACAGCGCCCGCTCGGTGCTGCCGGGAATGCTCAGCCGGGGTCAGGGCCACCTGCTGCTCACCTGCTCGGCGGCGGGTGTGCTCACTGCGGTCGGGGACGCCCCGTACACCGCCACCAAGCACGCCGCCGTGGGTCTCGCCGAGTGGCTTGCGATCACCTACCGGGACGCAGGCATCCGGGTCAGCGCGCTCTGCCCGCAGGGCGTGGACACACCGATGCTCGCCGACGGCCTCGCCGAGGGGCACCTGGGTGCCCGGGTGATCGCCGCGTCCGGGGCGATCCTCACGCCGGACCAGGTCGCCGACGCGGTCGTCGCCGGGCTGGCCGAGGAACGGTTCCTGATCCTGCCGCACCCGGAGGTGGCCGACTACGCCCGCCGCCGCGCCGAGGACCCGGACGGCTGGCAGGCCGGGCTGCGCAAACTCGTCCGCAAGCTGCGCGCCGCCGACCGCTGAGCCCGGCCCGTCGCGGCGGTTCCCCGGCGCGGCCCGCAGCACGGCGGCAGCGGGCCGCGCGCCGACGCCCGGCCGGTCCGGTCAGCGGCGCCACCGGAGCGGCCCCGGGTGGACCGTCCACAACAGCCGTCCCCACCGCGACCGCGCCGCCCGGAGGGCGTCGGCGAAGCCGGCGCTCAGCCGTGCGGCCCGCTCCGCCTGTTCCGGCGTCACACTGCCCGGCGCGAAGCCCGCCTGGTTGAGCAGAGCGGCCAGCTCGTCGACCGCTGCGTCATCCGGGCCGCCGGTCGCCGCGCCGTCCCCGGTCCGGTCCGCGGATCCGGCCGCGCCGTCCCCGGACCGCGCCGCGCGGGCGCCGGCGAGCGTCCGGCGGGCCCGTTCGGCGACCTCCGCCGCCGCCAGATCCGGCCCGGCCGGGTGCCCGGCGAGCCGCAGCGCATCGGTCAGCTCCCGCCACGCGCCCGCGACCCGCACCTCCGGGTCGGCGGCGTCCAGCCGGGATCGGGTCAGCCGACGGCGCATCGCGACCAGGGCCGCCAGCACCGCGCCGACCAGCAGCGCCAGCCCGCCGACGCCGCCACCGACCAGCACCGGCGTAGCGAGCCCGCCCTCGTTCCGGCCGGGCGTGGGCGCTGCGGCCGGAGGCGTGGCGCTCGGCTCCTCGGTGGGCGCGGGCACCTCCGACGGCGGCGGGTCCTCCGGCTGCGGCCGGAAGTCCTCCTCCACCGGGCGGGGCTCGGAGTCCGGCCGCGGCATCGGGTCGAACGGCACCCAGCCGACACCGTCGAACAGCACCTCCGGCCAGGCGTACGCGTCCGCGGCCCGCACCGGACCGTCACCGTTGGGCTCGAACCCGACCACCACCCGGGTCGGCAGGCCGGCGAGGCGGCCGAGCACCGCGAACGCGGCGGCGAACTGCTCCGAGGTGCCCCGCTGCCCGCCGCCGTTACGCGGTCCGAACAGGAAGAACGCCAGGTTCGGGTACGCGTGCCCGCTGGGCGCGTCGGCTGTCACCCGGTAGTGCTCGGCGAGGAACGTGGCGATCGCGTCGGCGCGCGCGTACGGGGCACCGTTCGACTCGGCGAGCTGGGTGGCGAGCCGGCGCAACGGCTCCGGCGCCCCGTCGGCCACTCGCAGCACCCGGGCCACCTCGTCCCCGGCCGGCACGTTCGCAGTGGGCAGCAGGTTCGCGTCCGGGCGCTCCCGCACCGACGACACCTCGTACCGCAGCCCCGGCGCGAGCCCCTCCGGGCGGATCAGCGTCCCGGTCGCCGGGTCGTACGCCACCCGCGCGCCGGTCACCTCGCGCGGCGTGGGCACCGCCGGCAGCAGCCGCCCGGTCAGGTCGCCGACCGTGATCTCCTGGCGCACCTCGTCGGTGGCCGCGCCCGGGGCCGGCCCGGCGGCGGGCAGGATCCGCCCCGCGTTGCGGTACGTGGCGCCGACCCGCCACGTCACCCCGTCGTAGTCGCTGAGCACCGCCAGCCGGATCCGCGGCGGCCCGCCGTCACCCGCGCCCGCGACCGTGCGCACGTCGAGCAGCCGCTGGTCCGGGTTCAGCGCCCACCCGGAGATGCGGATCAGCGGGTTCTCGTCCAGCGACTCCACCCGTGGTGGCTCCACGTAGCGGCGCGGGTCGACCGGCCGCGCGTCGACCTGGGCGGCCACCACCGGGGCGAGCAGCGCCGCCAGCGCCACCACCACCGCGAGCCCGGCCGCGCTCGCCGCCACCAGCCGCAGCCGCACCGCCGCGCGTACCGCAGGAGTGAGACCGGCGACCGGATCGGGCGCCGGGCCGTCGCGGCGCCCGGGCGTCGCCAGGCCGGCCGCCGCGACCGCCGCGAACAGCACAGTCGGACCGATCGCCGGCTCCGCGTTCGGCCCGACCACGTAGAGCGCGCCGGCGTACAGCAGCGCCGGCGGCAGGTAGCCCAGCAACACCCGCCCGGCCCGCAGCGCCACCTCGGCGGCGGTCAGCCCGGCCAGCCACGCCGCGACCACCGGGACCAGCACCGTGTCCGGCGCCGGCTCGACCGGGATCATCGCGGTGAGCAGCCGGGGGATCGCGTTGCGGGCCGCGTCGGCGGCCACCTCGCCGAGCCCGCCCGGCAGCGCCGCGTGCGCGGCGGCCAGCCGCAGCGACAGCAGCGTCCACCCGGCCAGCGCGGCCACCGACAGCGGCGCCACCAGCCAGGACGGCAGCCGCCGCGCGGCCACGCTGACCAGCACCGAGCCGGCCGCCGCACCGGCCATGAGCCGGGTCAGCAGCGGGTCCGCGTACACCCGGCCCAGCACCACGCCGGAGAGCGCGACCAGCACGACGAGCGCGACCGGGACCGGCGCGGCCCGCAGCAACCGGGCCACGCGCCCGTCCGCCGCCTCGGCCCGCGGCGTCACCACCGGCGGACCCCGTCCCACTCGGCGGCGAACGCGGCGCCGTCGGCCGCGTCCAGCACCGTGAGGCCCGCCGCGCCGGCCGCCGTCGGACCGTCCGCGCCGAACATCCCGACCACGACCGAGGGGTACGCGCCGCGCAGCGCGCCGACGTGTCCCAGGCCGTCGCGGCCACCCGGCCCGGTCAGGAAGACGAGCGTGTCGCCGAGCCGGTCCCGGCGCAGCCGCCCGGTCGCGGCGGGCAGCACGTCCGGCCCGGCGTCCGCCAGCTCCACAGCGGCCAGCCGGTCCAGCGGCCCGGCCGCACCGGCGGGCTCCACCTCGGCCGGTACGACGAGCAGCATCTGCACCGGCAGGTCCTCCCGCACCGCGGCGGCCACCACCGACGCCGCCGCCTCGCACGCCGACTCGAACGACTCCGCGACACCGCCCGCCCGGTCCGGGTGCGCGGACGCGCGGTTGTCCAGCACCACCACCAGGCGCGGCAGGCTGGTGTCCACGTTCTCCCGCACCATCAGCTCACCCACCCGGGCGCTGGTGCGCCAGTGCACGCGGCGCAACTCGTCGCCCACCACGTACTCCCGCAGCGAGTCGAACGTGATCGACCCGTGCGGCACGCCGTCGGTACGCCCGTCCAGGCTGCGCCCGGCCCCGGTGGGCACCGCGGAGAGCGGATGGATGCGCGGGTGCACCCACACCGGCACGGTGCCGCCGTAACCGCGGGCCAGAGCCACCAGCCCCAGCGGATCCCGGCGCACCACCCGCAGCGGCCCCACCGGCACCACCCCGCGTCGATGCGTCGGCACGTCGTACCGCACCACAGTGTCCCGGCCCGGACGCAACCGCAGCAGCGGCACCGGCACCAGCGCCCCGGCGCAGCGGTCCTCGGCCACCAGGCTCGCCGCCCGTAACCGGCCGGTGTTGCGCACCGTCAGCTCCATCGCCGCCGGCTCACCCCGGGCCACCCGGTCCGGGTCGGCCCGCCGCTCCACACTCAGCCGGGGCCGCCAGGCCGCGTTGACCACGGCGTAGCCGACAGCCACCGCGGCCGCCGCGCCGAGCACCGTCAGCTCCGGGTACGCGTACCGGAACCCCACGCCGAGCAGCACCGGGGCGGCGACGAGCAGCCCGATGCCACGGGCGGTGATCCCCACGCTCAGCCGTGCACCGCTGTGGCCTGGCCCGACGGCAGCGGCACCGGCACCGACGCGACCGCCTGGCGCAGCACCTCGGCGGGCGTGACACCCCGCACCTGCGCGTCCGGGGTGAGCAGCAGCCGGTGCGCGAACACCGGCTCGACGAGCGCCTTCAGGTCCTCCGGCATGATCCAGCCCCGGCCGTCGATCAGCGCGTACGCGCACGCCGCCCGGGTCAGCGCGATCACCCCGCGCGGGCTCACCCCGACCCGCACCTGCGGATGGGTACGCGTCGCCGCGGCGAGCCGCACCGCGTACGCGTAGAGCGGCTCGGCGATGTGCACCCGCCGGGCCATCTTGACCATCTCGCCCACCGTGTCGGTGTCGGTGACGGCGGTCAGCGAGTCGGGGGAGCGGACAGTGGCGCCGCGCAGCACCTCCACCTCGACCGCCTCGTCCGGGTAGCCGACCGACAGCTTCACCAGGAACCGGTCGAGTTGCGCCTCGGGCAGCCGGTAGGTGCCGTCCATCTCCACCGGGTTCTGCGTGGCCACCACCAGGAACGGCTGCGGCACCGGGTGCCGTACGCCGTCCACCGTGACGGTCCGCTCCTCCATCACCTCCAGCAGCGCCGACTGCGTCTTCGGCGACGCCCGGTTGATCTCGTCGGCGATCACGATGTTGGCGAACACCGGTCCCGGGTGGAACTCGAAGCCCCGGCTGGCCTGGTTGAAGATGGTCACCCCCGACACGTCGGAGGGGAGCAGGTCCGGCGTGAACTGGATCCGCCGCCACTGCCCCTTCACCGTCGCCGCGACGGCCCGGGCCAACGTGGTCTTGCCGACGCCCGGCACGTCCTCCAGCAGCACGTGCCCCTGCGCGAACAGCGCGGTGAGCGCGAGCCGCACCACCTGCGGCTTACCCAGCACGACCGCGTTGACGTTGTCGGCCAGCCGGGCGGCCAGGGCGGCGAAGCCCTGGACCTCCGGCTGGCTCAGCGGTTCGTGCGTGTTCACGGATGGCCTCTCGGACGGTGCGGTCAGCAGGCGGGCAGCACGTTGAGGTCGTCGCCGCCCTCCAGGTTGAGCCAGGCCCACGGGATGTACGTCTTGCCCTTGTACTCCACCTGGACCCACCAGGTGCTCTGCTTGTTGTTGTTGTAGATCCAGGCGTCCACGTCCTCGCCCTTGACCTTGCAGTACGTGCGCAGCCGCCGGCCGTCCGGTACCCAGCCGGCCTGCCGGTCGTTGTCCTGCCGCGGGACCTCGAAGATCTCGTTGCCGTTGCGGCCCGGCACGTCCCTGTCGCAGTACGTCCGCTGGTCGCCGTCCGGGCCGTTCTTGCACGTGGCGACGCCGTACACCGGGTCGGTGGTCTGCGCGCGGGAAGCGGTGCCCTTGCCGGCGGCGTTGCTCGCGGTCAGCGTCACCGTGTACGCGGTACCCGGAGTCAGCCCGGTCACCCGCAGGCTGGAACAACCGCCGCTGGCCGTCTTCCCGCCGGTCGTCGCGGTGCAGGAGGCGCGCCCGCCGCCCGCGTCCACAGTGAACGTCACTGTCACCGACGTGGCGTCCGCCGACGAGCCGGTCACCGTGATCCGGGGCTCGGCCACTGTTCGCGCCGTGGTGCTCGCCTCCGGTCCCGGCCCGGCCTCGTTCACCGCCTTGACCTTCACCGTCACGTTCTGGCCGTTGCCCAGCCCACCCACTGTGGCCCGCACGTCGGTCACCTCGACGGACTTCCCGGCGGCCTCCACCACGTACTTCGTCACCGGGCGGCCGTTGTCCACCGCCGGGGACCACTGCACCGCGATCGTGCCCGGCTGGTCGGCGACGGTGGACGCGCGCAGCTCGGTCGGCGCCTTCGGCACGGTGAACGGCACCACCGTGTTGCTCACCGGCGACGCCTTCGACCCGGCGCCCTTGTCGCTCACCGCGGTCACCGTGAACGCGTACTGGGTGCCGTACTCCAGTTGCCCGGCCGGCACCACCAGCTCCGTCTTCGCCGACTCGCCGGCCGGGGCGCTCGCGCCCGCCGAGGTCGCCGTCACCGCGTACTTCGCGATCGTGTTGCCCTGGCCGTCGGCCTCGGGCCAGCTCACCCGCACCGTGCCGTCCGGCCGCGCCTCGGCGGTCACCGAGGCCGGCGGATCCGGCACCTCGGCGGTCGGCACCACCGGGTTGCTGCGCCGCGCCGGACCCTCACCCTTGGCGTTCACCGCGTGCACCGAGAACGTGTACGTCTCACCGTTGGTCAGATCCGTGATCTCCAAGGCGCGCTGGTTCGCGCCGACCTGGTGGGTCTGACCGGCGCCCTCCACCACGTACCGGGTGATCTCGGCACCGTTCGACGCGGCAGCCTGCCAGCTCACCCGCGCCGACGCGTCACCGGCGGCGGCGGTGACCGACTTCGGCGCACCCGGCTTGCCGGCCTTGGGCTTCTTCGGCGGGGGCGGCGGCGGAGCCACCGGCGGCGGGTCGCCGCCCAGCACGTCGTTGGCGTACTTGTCGACCTCACGCACCTGGTTGCGGTCGTCGACCACCTGCGCGGTGGACGAGTCCGGCGGGTTGATGAACAGGTGGTTCTCGCGCACCTCCAGCTCGACCGGGCCGGGACGGCCGGAACCCTTCACGGTCGCCACGAGCTGACCTTCGGCGTCGAAGGAGTACACCGTGCCGGTGGCCTCGTCGGCGCAGTAGAACCGGCCCGCCCACGCCACCGCCGGGCTCAGCCGGACACCGTCGCCCGGCACCGTGAACCGCTTCACCTCGCGGCTGTCCCGCACCACGTGCACCGACCGCTCACCGGGAACCGTGACCGGCACCTGCGGCCCGCTGGTACGGGTCGGCAGGTTCCCCGGCGCGCTCATGCTCAGCTCCGCCCGCCGCGTCTGCCCGCCCACCACTGTGACCAGCGACGCCGAGGTCCGGTCCAGCACCGCGACGCCCTCGTCCAGCGTGGACACCACCAGTTCGTGCGCCGGCTCGGCCACGTCGTACGTCTCGACCCGCTTCGGGCTGAGCCCCGCGGGCGGCGCGTCACCCGGCGTCTCCGGCAGCTCGGCGGCGGTCACAGCCGAGACGGTGCCCTCGCTCGGCACCGCGACCCACAGCTTGCCGGCGCCGTCGAACGCGCCGCCGGTGATGCCCGGCGGGTAGCGGACCGGCTCGCCCACAGGCGTCAGCGCCCGCGGGTCGAGCTGCCGGACGATGCCCTGCACCGCGTCCACCACGAACGCCGAATCCTCGTGCAGCGCCACGCTCACCCCGAACCCCGGCGCGGTCGGCGTCGTGGCGGTGATCTGCAACGTCGCCAGGTCCAGCGAGCTGACCCGGCCGGTGTTGAGGTCGCGCAGGATCAGCAGCCGGTCGGTCTGTGCCACCTGCACCTGGTGCCGCCGCCCACCCGGCACCTCCATCCGGGTGTCCACCCGCGCGGTGACGCCGTTGACCCGGGCCAGCTCGCTGCGGGTGGTGCTCCACAACCAGGAGGACGCGTCGAAACTCGCCACCGCGTTGTCGGCCGCACCCAGCCCGAGCACCGTCAAGCCCATCGCGGCCAGCAGTGCGGCCACCGTGCCGATGGTGACCAGCCCGCCCCGCATCCGCGACCGTGGACGAGCCTGCTCCGGCCCGGTGCCCGTGACGTCCTCGATGGTGGTCACTGCCGGCTGCCTCCCCGTGTCGGTGGGGGAGAGCAGCCGAGACGGCCGGCCCTCCCCAGAGCCGGGAGCCATCATAGGTGCCGCCCGGAGCCGGTGAAACCCGCACCGTCCTCCTGTGGACACCGAGCGTGTCGTCCGTGGACGCTCAGTTAGGCGCGCCGCCGCCCTCCCGGTCCGTGCAGACCTGACCGGAGGTGGCATACGAGTCGGTCGAGTAGACCGCCAGCACCGTGAAGCAGTAGTCCAGCTTCGCGCTCAGCCCGTTCACCGTGTAGCGGGTCTGCCCGGCGTCCACAGTGGCCATCACCCCGAGCTTCTGCCCGGCCCGGCCACCCGCCACCACGAACGGCACCCCGCCGTTCGTCGGATCGGTCCAGGTCACCGTCACGGTCGTGGTGTCGTCGCGCAGCTTCAGGTCACCCGGCGGCGGACCCGCCACCTTCGGCGACGGGGAGCCGGACGCGGGCGCCGGGGCAGGCGGCGGCGCCGCCTCCCGGTTCAGCCACACCGCGCCGACACCGACCGCCGCCACCACCGCGAGAACCGCACCCCCGGCCACAAGGGCCAGCACCGTCCGGTTCCGGCCGTGCTCCGGTTCCTCCGTCTCGGGGTACGCGGCAGGCGGCTGGTGGAACATCGGCGGGGTCGCCGGCCACGCGTCCTGATCCGGCTGGGCCGGCGGCTCCGGTCGCGTGGACTCGGGGAAGTCCAGCAGGTCCTCGTAGATCGTCATCGGCCGGTTCGGCTCCGGCGCGTCCGGCTCCGGTTCGCCTGCCGCGTCGGCGGGTGCCGGTTCGTCCCTGTCCGGCTCGGGCTGGGTGGGCCGGTCGACCGGCTGGGACGGGGCGGCGCTGCTCCACGGCGGCGCGACCATGCCCCACGGCGGTACCGAGGAGCCGCTGACCGGTGCCGCGCTGACCGGTGCCGCGGGTGGTCCGCTGACGGGTGGCGGATAGGTGCCGGGCGGAGCGCTCACGGGTGGGTGTTCGCCGGGCGGCGCGCTTACCGGCGGTGGGTAGCCGGGTCCGGGTGGTCCGCTGATCGGCGGTCCGGGCGGTGCGCTGACGGGTGGTGCGCCGTTCAGCGACGGGTAGCCGGGTGCGGGTGGTCCGCCGATCGGCGGTCCGGGAGGGCCGCTGACGGGTGGCGCGGATGGCCCGCCGACCGGCGTCGGGTGGCCGGGTGCGGGTGGTGCGCCGATCGGCGGCGGATAGGCGGGTGCGCGTCCGCCGGCCGGTGGTGGGTAGCCCACGGCCGGTGCGGCGCTGACCGGCGCGGCGGGCGGGCCGCTGACCGGTGGCGGGTAACCGCTTACCGGAACCCCGCTGACCGGGTGACCGGCCGGTCCGCTGACCGGCTGTCCGGGAGAGCCGCTGATCGGGTGCGTGGGCGGTGCGCTGACCGGCGACGTCGAGGGTGATCCGACGGGCGGCGCGCTGACGGGTGCTGGGTTGACGGGTGCGGCGCTGGTGGGCGGCGCGCTGATCTGGGGTGCGGTGGGCAGCGGTGCTCCGCCTGCCGGAGGCGCACCGGCGTCGGGCGTGCCGAGGGTGCCCGACGCACCCGCTGAGGGGGTGCCCGGCTGCTTCACGCTTGCGGCAGCGTCGATGACCGGTGCACCACCCGAGCCGCCTTCACTCGTACCCGACGTGCCCGCCGGCGGTCCGCTGACCGGGGACGTGCTCACCGGCGGTGCGCTCGCTGCGGGCGCGATCATCCCGGATGAGCCGGCCGAGGGCCTGTTAGCAGGGGTTTCGCTGGCCGGTAGTGCACTGACCGGGGGTTCGTCGGCGGAGGTTGTCGCTGCGGGCTTCGCTGAAGCGTCGCGCGCTGCCCTTGCGGCGGTGCGCTCCGCCTCCTCTTCCAGCAACGGGCCGATCTGCTGCACCTGGATAGTCGGCTTGTCCCAGCCCGGTCCACCGGGGACGGGCGGCACGGTAGTGGCGCTGGGTCTGCTCGTCTCGGTATCGGCCGGGTCCGTATCGGCCCGGTCCGCATCGGCCGCCCGGTTCGTATCGGGACGCGGGGGAGCGGGGACGGCCTCGGTCGTCGGTGTCGCCCGTTGGGCCGGCGCCGGTCCGGGCGCCACGGGGGCCGAGGTGGGTGCCGCTGGGGTGGCAGTGACCGCCGCGGACTCCGCCACCGGCTGGGAAACCGGGGCCGGAGGCGCCGTCGAGCCCGCAGTGATGCCCGGTGGCGGGGCGGACGGGGTCGACGCCGGTGCGGGGTCCGGCGGGACGACCGGAACGGCCGGCGGTGGTGGCAGGACACCGCGCTCCGGCGACGGGACGCGCGGCGCCGGCGGGAGAACGGTCGGAGGAGGCGGTGGTGGCAGGACTCCCGCCGCCGGCATCCGTGACGCCGGCGGGGTGCCTCCGGTGGAGGGCGTCTCGACGACCGGCGTTGCGGGCGGGGGCGGGATGACCGGCGGAGGCGGTAGCGGAGACGCGCCGGCCACGCTCGGCGTCGGTGGTGGCGGGACCGGCCGTGCGGGGGCGGACGGTGCTGAGACGGGCGCGACGTGCGCTGCGGCGGCCGGGGACGCCGGGCCCGGCCTCGGAGGCACCGGCGCGCCGGTCGTGGGTGCCGCCGTCGGCGTTCCCGGCGTGCGCGGTGTTCCCGGCGTTGCCACCGGGGCTCCGGGTGCCGCCGGGGGCGCGGATGTGCCGGAGGTCGCCGGGTGCGGGGGTGCGGCAACCGGGGCGCGGGGCGGTACCGGCGTCAGGCCGGCAGCGACGGCCGGCCGGCCGTAGGTTCCCGGCGGAAGCGGGGCGGCATCTGGAGCCGGTGGAACCGCGCTCACGCCCTGAGCCGGCGGAACCGGGGTGACACCGTGGGCCGGGGGCACCGGGCGGACGCCGTGAGTCTGCGGGGCGGCCCCGGCAGTCGGCGGTGTCGCTGGTGCGGTGGGTTCGACGGGCACTACCGGGAACCGGGAGGTGGCCTCTTCCGTGATGGGCGCGAACCGGGTCGTCGCCTCCGAGACAGCCGGCGAGGGCGGCGCCCACGGACTCGCGGGTCCGCTCGGCCCGGCGCCGGGAGGCTGGTGCGGCGAGGCAGGCGCCACCGAGGGCGGCGGAGCGATCCGTGGATTCGGCGCGGACTGAGGTGGCTGCCCGGCGTGGGGCGCCTGCGGTGCCGGGCCCGGACGGGGAGGCCACTGTGAACCGGGTACCGGCGGATTCGCGGCGGACCTACCCGGGGCGACGGGCCGGGGCGGAGCGGGAACGTGCGGGTGTGGCGGTGGGACAGGCCGCAGCGAGACGGTGGGCTCGGACACCCCGTGTTCGGGGTACCCGGAGGAGGCGGGATCGGGTTGACCGGGCCGGACCGGGCCGAGGTTCCCCGGCAGTGCCGGATCGGCATGTCCGGGCACTGACGGATGAGGGTGCCCCGGTCGGCCCGCATTCGGGTAGCCGGGCGGGGGCGGAGCAGGGTACGGTCCGGCAGCGGTGGCGGAGCCGCCGGGGGAGGGGCCATAGCCTGCGGGAGCGGTGGCGGAGCCGCCGAGGTACTGGCGGGCTGCGCGTACCGCGGGGTGGTCCGGACCGAGCACGGCGGGCCCGGCGGTCGCCACGCGGCTGTAGTTGCGGCGGGCCTCGTGCCGGTTGCCCAGTTCCTCGGCCACCCCGGCGAGGTCGAAGCTGAGCGCGAGCATCAGCGGGTCGGCCTCGCCGCGGCGGCGCTCGCCGGCCGCGTAGGCCTCTTCGAGTACGCGCCGGGCGGCGGCCGGGTCGTCGGCCTCGCGGTGCAGCCGGGACAGCAGGTGGCCGGTGGCCAGGACGTCCTGGTGGTCCTCGCCGTACGCCGGGCGGGCCGCGATGATCGCGTCGGCGAGCAGGCGGCGGGCGCTTGTCAGGTCACCCGCGGCGCGCAGCGCGAGGGCCTGGTGCTGAGTGGCGATCAACGGGGAGGGGTGGGACACGTGAGCAATGCTGCCCGGAATCGCCTGTTGCGCGCTACCCACCCGATGGTTGTGGCTGCTGACCTGCGCAAACGTGTCGCGCTGGAGCTGATGTGCATGATCGTTCCGGGCCGTGTACAGTAATGCCCCGTGCGGCCTGCCAGGCCGACCGATGCGGTGAGTAGCTCACATTGGTCGACCGGGTAGGCTGGTACGCGCAGGTCCGGGTGGCGGAATGGCAGACGCGCTAGCTTGAGGTGCTAGTGCCCGTATAGGGCGTGGGGGTTCAAGTCCCCCCTCGGACACCAATTTTCGTGGGAAGTCACGATAAATATGACGGACTGATAGTCCTATTTGCACTTCTTTGGACCTAAATGTTGTGAATCTGGGGAACGGCTGTTCGGCCATGATTGGCCGTGCCTGTCCAATTCGGTAACAGTAATGGCTTCTCTTCGCGGCGCGCTGACGTCGTTGATTCACGGTGGTGGGCATGCCGGGTCTGCGCCTCAGTGTCGGTACGGGTCGATGATCTCTTTGGGCGCAGCGCGGGGCGGCGAGGTGTAGGGCGCTGGCGACCCACTCGGGTAGCCCGTTGCGCCGGCCCCAGGTGTCGAGTAGTTCCCAGAGCTGCGCGGCCTGATCGAGGCGTTGCCGGACCGATTGGGCCCGTTGCTGGTGGGCGCTCAGGCAGAACCGGATCCATCTGCTGGTGTCGTTGTCGGGTTGCCAGGATGGGCCGCCGACCTCACCGAGTGCGTCTAGTAGGCGTAGGCGTTCCGGCCGACGCCGAGCCACTCCTGAATGGAGGAGAACTCCGGGGAGGCCGCCGTCGCGGGCGAGTACGAGGGTGTGTAGACAGCGCGACATCCGACCATTCCCGTTCCGCCAGGGATGCATCTTGACCAGGTTCAGATGGGCCATGGAGTCCCGTACGAGTAGCAGGGTCTCCGGCTCGCCGTCGGCCAGCCTGTCGATCAGCTCGGAGATCAGCGACGGAACGTCGTCGGCGTCCGGCCCCGTGTAGACGCGTCGGCCGGTGCGCGCCTCGTCGATATGGATGTCACCCGGACGGAAACGACCCGGCCACTTACCGAGCTCATGCCGGAGGATCATGAAGCGCAGCGCGTTGAGCGACATGTGCTGCCAGGCGAACTCGCGCGAGCGGGCGAGTTGCTGAACATAGGTCAGGGCGTCCCGGTAGCCTCGTCCGGCCCGCGGTCCTCTGGTTCGGCCCGCTCTACGCGGCGCTGCTCGACGACCTGGCCTCCGTGGTGCTGGGCTGCCTGATGCTTTTCGTCGTCGCCACCGTCGCCGGCGTGCCGCCGGGGCATTCGTGGCCCTGCTGCTCTACCTGGCCGGCACCGTCCTCTACGTCGAGACGATGATCCGGGAGCGGGGAAGTGCCCGGTACCTGCGCTTCTCGATCGGCTGTCACCTTGGGGCGCTCGCCTGCTCCACGTGCTGCTCGTCCCGGTCTTCCTGGTGCGCCTGATCCGCGCGTGGCTCCTTCCCGCCCACCGGCTGCGGCCCGCGCGGGTCGGTGTGATCGAGATCGTCTGCTCCGTGCTCGTCCTCGCCGCCGTGCTGATCGCGTTCCGACCGGCGGGTGCTTCGATCGTGGACCAGGGACCGAAGGCCCTGGCCGGTGGCGTGCGGAACGACGAAGCTGGGCAACAGAGCCACATCGTCTCGGCGGCCGGTGCACGGTGTCAAGCCATCCAAGGAGGTGCCCATGTCCCCGTCCTCGCTCAGCGCGTTGGCCGAGGAGCAACTCGGCCTCGCGCGGGCCGCGCAGAGCGGTCGCAGTGCCCGGACCGTGTACGGCGGCAGTGGCCACAGACTGCGCCAGACCCTGGTGGCCCTGGCCGTCGGTAAGTCACTGGCGGAGCACGACAGCCCCGGTGAGGCGACGCTCCAGGTACTGCGGGGGCAGGTCCGGCTGGTCGCGCCGGATCAGTCGTGGACCGGTGGGGAGGGCGACTTGCTGGTCATCCCGGAGGCCCGGCACTCGTTGTACGCCGACGAGGACTCGGCCGTGCTGCTCACCGTCGCCCTCGGTTAGGCCGTCGGCGGACCGGGCCGGTGTCGGGGTGCTCCCGACTCCGGCCCGGCGCTGTTTACCGGCGGGGCTGCGGAGACCGTCGGTCGCGGCGCGTGCTCGTGGTGAGCGGGGCGCGACGGCGTCAGAAGCTGCTGACCAGCTTCACGAACGCTTCGTCGATCGTGGCGGGATCGGTCGCGTCGAAGGCCTTGCCCGATGATGCCTTGGCGATCCGGTCCAGGGTGGCGAAGTCCGACTCCCGGTCGAAGGCGATGCAGAACACCTTCACCGGACGCCGCGGGTCCAGGGCGACCTCGGCGAGCAGGCGGGCCAGGTCGTTGTCCTGCCGGTACTCGTTCTTGCCGTCGGTCAGCACGACGATCGCGTTGATCCGCTGTGGGTCGTACCGGTCGAGCAGCTCCCGGTGCGCGGCCCGGACCGTCGCGTAGAGCGCGGTTCCGCCCTCGACGTGCAGGCCGGCGATCTTGCTGTTGATCCGCTTCTGGTCGAACTCGCCGAGGGGAACCTCCTCCCGGTAGGGGCTCTTCGGCCGCTTCTGGGTCTCCGAGGAGAACGACCAGAGCCCCACCCGGTCCTCGGTGTTGAGCAGCGCGAGGCCCTTGCCCGCGGCCGCCGAGGCGACCTGGAAGCGGGTGCGGGTGCCGACCATCGCCTGCATGGACCCGGACGTGTCCAGTGCTATCAGGATGTTGGCCTTCTTGCGGAGCGTCCGCCAGCCGTCCAGCATCGCGCCGACGACCTGCGGGTCCGGGGGCTCGAAGTAGGTGAGCCCGCCGGTGGGCTCGGCGCCGACGTTGGCGAGCAGCTCCGCCGAGGCTCGGCGCTCGTGGTCCCGGAAGCCGAGGCGGGCGAAGCTCTCCTGCTGGGCGTCCTCGGTCAGGAAGGCCAGGAAGTCGGTCGCCGCCGCCCGTTGCCGCTCGTCGGCGGAGGGCAGCATCACGAACGGGTGGTCCAGGTTGAACGTGCCCTCCTTGGGGTGGACGGCGACCAGCGGGACGTTCGGCCGGCGGCCCCGCTCCTGCCCGTCCTGCCGAGGGCTCAGCGCACCCGTGTTGTAGAGGTCCACGAGTTCCTCCTGGAGCACGATGGCGCTCATGTCGTCCGTACTGCCCGCGCCGCCCGCCAGGTCCGCCTCGGCGAGGCTGCGCAGCAGGTCCACCGAATCGTCGCTGTAGTGCGACACATTGGCCTCGATCCGGCGGACGAACTGGGTGACCGCGGGGTCGGCAAGGTCGGACCGGGTCAGGTCGCTGGACCGTTGCACCGCCGCGTAGTAGGTGGCGATGGTCGCCGCCAGCCCGGAGGTGGACAGGTTGGGGTTGTCCTTGCCGAAGGTGAAGCGGCCCCACTCCGGCTTGCCGAAGCCCGCCCATCCGTCCCGCCCGGAGAGGCCGAGGATCTCCCCCCAGCCCAGCGGCCCGCGCCGGCGTACCAGTTCGGCCTTGGGCTGCGGCATCGCGATCACCAGTGGGCTGTTGGCGATCGACGGGTAGTGGTCCGGGGTCTGCGGTGCTCGCCCGGCGGCTTGGTCGAGCAGCCGGAGCTGGCCGGTCCACAGGCTCGACGTCGGCAGCCAGACCTGTGGTTGCGGCAGGCCGGTGTGGGTCCAGCCGGTGGCCAGCGCCTCGGCGGCCTGGCCCGAGTTGAGCGCGCTGACGTGCACCTGGGCGCAGCCACCGCCGTCGATCGACCGGCTGCTGCGGTTGTAGCGCTCGGCCAGGTCGACCAGCAGCGCCGCCTTCTCCGTCGACGAGTTGACCTGGAGGGTGGTGGCGCAGTCGGTGCGGGGCACCTCGCTGCCCGCATCGCGCTGCTGGACGAACACGAACGCCCCGGCGATGACCACCAGCCCGGCGGTGACGGCGGCGGTGTAGGGCAACCACTGCCGCGTGCGGGTAACGGATGGGGTCATCGGGGCGTCCTCCTCGGCGGGCGGCTGGTGGCCGTCAACCTATCGATCCGGCGCCAGCCGGCGACCCGGACCCCTGCCGCGACGTCACGGGCGGTCGGACCGTCCCCCGACCGCCGTGGCGACCAGCAGCCGGACCAGGTAGACCACGGCGAAGGTGACCGCCCCGGCTGCGGCGGCCGGGCCGATCGCGCTCGACGCGACGTAGCCGGCGGCGGCGCCGGCCGAGCCGAGAAAGAGCGCGGTCGAGATGCCCCAGGCGTCGAGGGCCTCACGACGCAGTGGCCGCAACGCGCCGCCGGACCCGGCGCCGACGCCGGGCTCCGTCGCCGGCAGGTACGCCGGACGGGTCGTCACCTGTGGGTGTGCCGGCTGCGTCGGCCGGGCCTGGGTCGGCACCGTCGGCTGAGGCTGAGGCTGAGGCTGGGTCTGCGGCTGCGTCGGGCGCGGCTGCGGTGCCGTCGGCGTGATCCGGGGAAGGGGATGGTTCGGCGTCGGTGTGCCCGCGGTCTCGTTGCCGACCTCGAGCAGGCTCTCCCGACGTAGCGGCACGGTGGCCGTGGCGTCCTGCCGCAGCAGCCGCACCAGCACCTGCTCGGCACCCGGCCGATCCGCCGGATCCTTCGCCAGGCACTCCCGGATCAGCTCGTCCAGTACGGGAGGCAACGCCGGCAGCTCGGGCGGATCGTGCAGCACCCGGTGCATCACGGCGAAGAGCGAATCATTGCCGAAGGGTGGCCGGCCACCGGCAGCGAACGCGATCGTGGCCGCCCAGGCGAAGACGTCGCAGGGCGGACCGACCGCGTCGTTGCGGAACCGCTCGGGTGCCATGTACGCGGTGGTCCCCATGACCCGGCTGGACGCCGTCTCGGTCACGCCCAGCGCGCGAGCGATGCCGAAGTCGATCACCCGAGGGCCGTCCTTGCCCAGCACCACGTTGTCCGGCTTCAGATCGCAGTGCACCACGCCGGCACTGTGGATCGCGGCGAGCGCGGTGACAGTGCCGACCGCGAGCCGGTGCAGGGCGTTACCGGTCACCGGGCCGCGTTCGCGGACGTGCCGGTGCAGGGTCGGGCCTTCGATGAACTCGCTGACCACGTAGGGACGCTCGCCGTCGACCTCGGCGAAGAGCACCTGCGCGGTGCAGAACGGAGCGACCCGGCGCGCGGCGGCGATCTCCTTCACGAACTGCGACCGCGCCCGTGGATCAGTCAGATCGACGTTGACCATCTTGACCGCGACGCGGTCACCAGCGTCGTCCTCACCGAGGTAGACGACCCCCTGCCCACCCGCGCCCAGCCGGCCGAGCAGCCGATACCGGCCGGCGGTTACCGGGTCGTACGTCCACAGCTTCGCCAATCCTGGCACCGGCGTGCCGGCCAGTTCTGACATCCCGACTCCATCAGTGTCGTGCCCGGCCACCGGCGGCGCAGGACACGGCCATCGTGCCATGCCGCAGCGGTGACAGAGGACAGCCGATCATGGGTGGAGGCCACCACCGCCGGTGGTCTCGCGGTGGCGGTCGCCGCACTGCGCGGGTCGGCCCGGCCTACGACGGCGGGCGTCGCTCCAGAGTGTCCCTTCGTCCTCCGCCGTGGCCGACGCGGGCTCGTTTCCCGCCGCGCCGGGGCCGAGCGGGCGGGTCGACGCCGGTGCCCGGCCCCGGTCGTCGGCCCGCGCAGCCGCACCGGCGTCAAGCCCGGCGCAGCGTCCGCAGTGTGCCGGCCCAGGCGACCACCTCGTCGAGCATGGTGCCGAGGGCCTGCTCGTGGTGCGCGGCCGGCCGGAAGTCGCGGAAGTTGACGAAGTCGGTCGTCAGAGAGAGCGCGACCTGGGAGCGGACGTCGGCGACGCCGAGCTGCCCGAGCACCAGCCGCAGGTGCTCCGCCGCCCGGGTGCCGCCGTGCACGCCGTAGCTGACGAGGCCGGCGGCGGCGTGCTGCCACTCCTGGTAGAGGAAATCGAGGGAATCCTTCAGCGCGCCCGGGATGGAGTGGTTGTACTCCGGCGTGACGAAGACGAAGCCGTCGAACCCGGCCACGGTCGTCGCCCAGCGGCGTACGGCCGGGCGTCGCGACGGCGCCATCGACGGCGGCAGCACCTCGTCGAAGTGTGGCAGGGCGTAGTCGGCGATGTCGACCAGCTCGACAGTGGCGTCGCCCCGCTTGGCGGCGACGTCGCGCACCCAGCGGGCCACGGCGTCGGCCTTGCGGCCGGGTCGCGTGCTGCCGACGATGACACCGATCCTGACCATGCTGCTCTCCTCTACGCGATGGGGACGGGGCGCGCGGGAGCCGGCGTGCCGGTCAGGTCACGAGCCAGCTCCACCGCGCCGTGCAGGGACGACAGCCCGCCGAGGGCGGCGGGACGCACCGGTGGCGCCGGGCGCCCGGGCCGGCCGGCGCGGCGTGCCCGTTGCGCGACGAGCGGCACGAAGCCGGGCAGGCCGGCGGCGAACCCGCCGCCCACGATCGCCAGCGCCGGATCGAGGATCTCGCCGAGGCTCACCACCGCCGCCGCCAGCGCCCGGCAGCTCTCCTCGACCGCAGCCACCGCCCAGGGCTCGCGCCCGTCGAGTCCGGCCCGTAGGTCATCGAAGCCCACCTCGCCGCCCCGGCGGGCGGCGGCGCGGCGCAGGGTGGCGGGGCCGGACGCGACGGACTGGAGGCAGCCGTGCCGGTCGCAGTCGCAGCGCTCACCGTCGAGGGCGACGACCATGTGGCCGATCTCGGCGGAGGACCGGCCCGGCACCGGCCGGCCGGCCAGCACGACGCCGCCGCCGATCCCGGTGCCGACGCCCAGGTAGACCACGTCGTCCGCGCCGGCGCAGCGCGCCTCGGCCAGGGCGGCGAGATCACCGTCGTCGGCGACGGCGGTCGCCGCGTCGGGAAAGAGGCGGCGCAGCGCGCCGGTGAGGTCGAGGCCCGCCCAGCCGGGGCGCCCAGGCCAGGTGGTGACGGTGCCCCCGGTGTCGGTGGTCGCCGGCATGGCCACCCCGACCGCGTCCACCGGTCCCCACCGGTCGCGCAGCCGGTCCACCTCGACGGCCAGCACCGTCAGGTCGGCGGCCGGGTCGGCGGCCCCGCGGGGCCAGCGGAAGGTCCGGTCGTACGCCGGCCGCCCGGGTGCCTCCGCGTGCAACGCGACCTTGGTGCCGCCGACGTCGATGCCGAGGACGCCGCCGTGGCGCTGCGGACCGGACACGGCCGGCCTCAGCCCAGCCGCACGTGCAGGTAGACGAGCGCCAGGGCGGCCACGGCGAAGATCACCGGCGTCAGGATCGTCGCGGCCGGGTCCTTCGCCCGGGCGTGGTAGACGACCGCGCCCGTCATCTGCAGGGCGAGACCGATCGCCGCCGCGATGCCCAGGGGCGGCCAGAGCAGGCCGAGCAGCAGCCCGGCGACCGCGGCAAGTTCCAGCACCCCCAGCACGCGGGTCAGCCCCGGCGAGACGCCGAGGTGGTCCATCCGCTCGCGCATCTGTGCCTGCCCGGTGAGCTTCGGCACGGCGGTGCCCACGAACACGGCGGCGAGGACGAGGGTCAGGACGAGGACGGGAATCTCCACGTGAGGTCCTTCGGGAAGAGTCGGGACGTGCGGACGACCGTACCGCCGGCACGCCGGCGCCCACGGCACCGGACGGCGGGGTGCCCGGTCGTCATCGGACGGTCGCGGTGAGGGCGCGCGCGGCCAGCCGGTAGCCCAGCGCTCCGAGCCCGACGATCACCCCGCTGGCCAGCGGGGCGATCACCGAGTCGTGCCGGAAGCTCTCCCGCGCCCACACGTTGGACAGATGCACCTCGACGAAGGGCCGGGGGTAGTCGGCCAGCGCGTCGCGCAGGCTCCAGCCCGCGATCATCAGGGCGCCCGGGTTGACGATCGCGCCCACCGTGCCGTAGCTGTTCTGGATCGTACGGATCAGCGCGCCCTCGCAGTCGTGCTGCTCGGCGACCACACCCCAGCCCCGGGCGGCGACCTCCTCGCCGACGGCGCGTTCGATGTCGTCCAGGGTGTCGGTGCCGTAGATCTCCGGTTCCCGCCGGCCGAGAATGCCCAGGTTCGGGCCGTTCAGCAGCAGTACGTCCGACACGCTTCACCTCGTGGGGCACGGCCCTGGTCCCGCAGAGCCTGATGACTGGTCACCGCAGTCTTACTACGCCGACGGCTCCCGGCGAACCGGCGGCGCCCGACGCGCGGGCGGACTAAGGGGTGGCTAGGGGCTGTTAGGGGCGGTGACCGCGTATCCGCGTCGGTTACCGTCCTCCCTGCTGAAGCGACGCCGCCGGCTCCAGACGGAGGCGTCACGTACCGCGCGGCCATCCGGTGCTCCGCTGCGCCCGGACCGCGCACCGGCGGTTGGGTCGTCCCGCCCGATGGTCCGTCCAAGCCCCTGGTCTGCCCGAGTTGGGAAGTGGGAAGTCATGAGTGGTCAGCCCTCGACGGTGTCCGAGCTCCCGGAGTGGCCGCGGTACGGCGACGAGGAGCGAACCGGACTGATCCGCGCCCTCGAACAGGGCCAGTGGTGGCGGATGGGCGGCAGTGAGGTCGACTCCTTCGAGCGGGAGTTCGGTGACTACCACGGCAGCCCCCACGCGCTCGCCGTCACCAACGGCACCCACGCCCTGGAGGTCGCGCTGGAGGTGCTCGGCGTCGGCCCCGGTACGGAGGTGATCGTCCCGGCCTTCACGTTCATCTCGTCCTCGCTGGCCGCCCAGCGTCTCGGCGCGGTCGCCGTGCCGGTCGACGTCGACCTGGGCACCTACTGCCTCGACCCCGCCGCCGTCGAGGCCGCGATCACCCCGCGTACCAAGGTGATCATGCCGGTGCACATGGCCGGGCAGTTCGCCGACATGGACGCGCTCGACAAGCTCGCCGCCGACGCCGGTGTGGCGCTGCTGCAGGACGCGGCACACGCCCACGGCGCGCAGTGGCGGGGCCGGCGGGCCGGCGCGCTCGGCTCGGTGGCCGCCTTCAGCTTCCAGAACGGCAAGCTCATGACCGCCGGCGAGGGCGGAGCGGTCGTCTTCCCCGACGAGGAACTGCGCGAGCGGGCATTCCTCGTGCACAGCTGCGGCCGGCCCCGCACCGACCGCGACTACCTGCACGGCACCACCGGCTCGAACTACCGGATGGGCGAGTTCGCCGCCGCCGTGCTACGCGCCCAGCTGACCCGCCTTGACGAGCAGATCGCGCTGCGCGAGCAGCGTTGGCCGCTGCTGTCGAGCCTGCTCGCCGAGATCCCGGGCGTCGTGCCGCAGACGATCGACCCCCGCACCGACCGCAACCCGCACTACATGGCGATGTTCCGTATCCCCGGGATCGGCATCGAGCGCCGCCGTGCCGTGGTGGACGCGCTCATCGCCCGGGGCGTCCCGGCGTTCGTGGCGTTCCGGGCGATCTACCGGTGCGAGGGCTTCTGGATGGCCGCCGCGCCCGACGAGTCGGCAGAGGTGATCGCGGCCCGCTGCCCCAACACCGAGCAGATCCACTCCGACTGCGTCTGGCTGCACCACCGCACGCTGCTCGGCACGGAGCAGCAGATGCACGAGATCGCCGCCGTGCTCGCCGACGTCCTCGCCGGATGACGGCCCGGCCCCCGGCCACGCCCGGCCGGCCGGTGCGGGTCGCGGTGGTCGGCCTCGGCTGGGCCGGGCGGGAGATCTGGCTGCCCCGGCTCGCCGCACACCCCGGCTTCGAGGTGGTCGCCGTGGTCGACCCGCAGCCCGTGGCGCGCGACCAGGCCCGCGACACCCACGCCGTCGCGTCCGCGTACGCCGACGTCGAGGACCTGCCCGCCGGAACGGTCGACCTGGCGGTGGTCGCCGTACCGAACCACCTGCACGCGGTCGTCGCCGTCCGGCTGCTGCGCCGGGGCGTACCGGTGTTCCTGGAGAAGCCGGTCTGCCTGACCTCCGCCGAGGCGGGCATCCTGGCCGATGCGGAGCGTGACGGCGGCGCGGTGCTGCTGGCCGGCAGCGCCGCCCGTTACCGGGCCGACATCCGGGCGTTGGCCGACGTGGCCGGTGGGCTGGGCCCGGTCCGGCACGTCGATGTGGCCTGGGTCCGCGCCCGAGGGGTGCCCGACGCGGGCGGCTGGTTCACCCGCCGCGACCAGTCCGGCGGGGGTGCGCTGGTGGACCTCGGCTGGCACCTGCTCGACACGGTGCTGCCGCTGCTCGGCCCGGCCCGGGTCACCCACGCGATCGGCAGCGTCTCGGACGACTTCGTCAACGACGGCGCCGCCCACGCCGCCTGGCGCGGCGGGGCCGACACCGCAGGCCACGTTCCCGGCGACGTCGAGGACACCGCCCGGGGGTTCCTGCTCACCGACACCGGCGCCTCGGTCGCCCTGCACGCCTGCTGGGCCTCGCACGAGTCGCTGGACCGCACCACAGTCACCGTGCACGGCGCCGCCGGGTCGGCGACGCTGCGCTGCACGTTCGGCTTCAGTCCCAACCGGGAGCCCACGCCGGTGCTGACGCGTACCCGCGACGGCCGGACCGCGCGGCTGCCGCTGCCCGGGGAGCCGATCGGCGCAGAGTACGACCACCAGCTCGACGCCCTGCCCGGGCTGCTCGCCGACCCGGCCGCCCGGGGCGCGGCCGTCGTCGAGGCCCGCCGGACCATCGACATCATCGAACGGATCTACCAGTGCGCCCGGCCCACCCGGCCGGAGCGCCAGCACGCACTGGTGGGCCATCGCGCCGGGTGAGAACCACCGTCGGCCCCAACCGCTTCCGGGAGCAGCCATGAGCCGTCCATCGTCCACAGTCGAGGTGACCCCGCCGTCGCCGTCGCGCGGGCCGATCCGCGCGGTCGTGTTCGACCTCGACGGCGTCATCGTCGACAGTTCGGCCGTCATGCGTGAGGCGTTCAGCATCGCGTACGCCGAGGTGGTGGGCGACGGGCCGGCACCGTTCGACGAGTACAACCGGCACATGGGCCGGTACTTCCCGGACATCATGCGCCTGATGGGGCTGCCCCTGGAGATGGAGGAGCCGTTCGTCCGCGAGAGCTACCGGATGGCCCACCTCGTGCCACTCTTCCCCGGCGTCCGGGAGACCCTGGAGACCTTGCACTCGCGGGGCATCCGGATGGGGATCGCCACCGGCAAGGCCGGCCCGCGGGCCCGCTCCCTGCTCGACCAACTCGGCGTGCTGGGCCTCTTCGGCCAGGTGATCGGCTCCGACGAGGTGGCCCGTCCCAAGCCTGCCCCGGACATCGTGCTCCAGGCGCTGGGCAACCTCGACGTGCCGCCGCACGAGGCCATGATGGTGGGCGACGCGGTGATCGACCTGCTCAGCGGCCGGGACGCCGGGGCGACGGCCGTCGCCACGACGTGGCACGGCGGGGACATCGCGGCGCTGCTCGCCGCCGGCCCCGACCTGGTCGTGCACGCCCCGGCGGAGTTGCTGGCGCACTGCCCGGCGGCCCTCGTCCACTGACCCGGACCGGAGCGCGCCGGGCTGCTCGCGCGAGCAGCCCGGCGCGCTCCGGCGGGCTGTGGTCAGCGTGTCCCGCTGACCACCTCGGGGCCGGCTTCCAGGAAGCGCAGCATGCCGGTGGCCAGGATCTCGGCGACGGGGGCCGGGACCAGGTCGGTACGGATGGTGACCCGCAGGAGGACACTCCCGTCGCCGGGCAGCACCTCGGCGACGCAGGCACCGGACCACTCCCGGGCGTACGGCTCGACGACCTCCTCGGTCCGGCAGCCGGGCAGGTCCAGCGGGAGGACGAGGTTGTCCTGGTAGGCGAACGAGGGCAGGCTGTTGATCACCTCGCGGGGCAGGTCGAGGACCGGGTCGTCGGTGACCATCTCCAGGAAGGAGACGTCCTGGGCGGCCATCAGCTCGTCCGCCGTCTGCTGGAGGGCGCGCATCAGGTCCTTCTCCGGGCCGCCGAACCGGACCCGGAGACAGTTGCTGCTGATCCTGCTCGTGAAGGCGGAGTCGAGGACGCGGCTGCCGCGCTGGGCGACGATCATCAGCAGAGCGATGTCGTCCTGCCCGTGGATGGCGCGCAGCGCCGAGGCGTAGGCGGCGGCGAAGTAGGTGGACCGGCTGAAGCGGTGTTCACCGGCGGCCCGGTCCCAGCGCCGCACCAGCTCGGGCGAGACGGCGACGATGTGCCCGGTCTTGGGGCCCCAGGTCGGGGTCTGTTCCAGGATCTCCTGCGGCCGGCCTTCGCCTTGGCGGGGTAGGTCGCGTAGTTGTTCGCGCCAGTAGGTTCGTTGGGTTTGCAGGTCGGCGGCGTTGCGGAGGCGGGTGTGTTCGTCGTGGGTGTGGTGGAGTGTGGGTGCGGGGTGTGTCCAGGTGGGGGTGTGGCCGGTGTGTCGTGCGGTGTAGGCGTGGCTGAGGTCTCGTACGAGTAGTCCGTATGACCAGCCGTCGAAGGCGATGTGGTGGATGCCGATGCCGAGCAGGATTCGGTTGGTGGTTTTGTTTCGGATGAGGGCGGCGCGCCAGTTGCGGCCCTGGGTGTAGTCGAGGGGTTGTTGTACTGCCTCGGCGAGTTGGTCGAGGGCGTCGTGTTCGGTGGTGGCGTCGGCGAGTAGTCGTAGCTGTGGCATGCCGGGGTTGGGTGGGATGATTGCGGTTGGTGGGTCGGTGCGTCGGTAGCGGGCGTGTAGGGCCTGGTGGCGGTGGTGTATGTCGCCGAGGGCGGCCATGAGGGCTCGTAGGTCCAGCTCACCCTCGATCCACCAGGTGGTCGGGCAGACCAGTTCGAAGGGGAGCACGACGCACTTCGCGACAGACGGGGTCAGCGGGACGGGCTTCGACGGGCCGGGACGGCCGGTGACGGACGGCGCCGGCTCGGCCCCGGGGCGGCGGGGGGCGGTGGTGAGCCAGCGGGCCAGCTCGTGCGGGGTGGGCGTGCGGTGGATCTGCGAGACGGGCACCACCACGTCGGCGGCCTCGTCGAGGGCGACGGCGACGGCGGCGGACTGCAACGACGTGCCGCCGAGGTGGAAGAACCCGTCGAGTGCCCCGACCCGGTCCAGCCCGAGCACCGTCGCGAAGATCCCCGCGACGAGGCGTTCGGAGTCGGTGGCCGGTTCGGTGTACGGCACGTCGAGGTCGGGACGGCGCGAGCCCGGTTCTGGTAGCGCCCGCCGGTCGATCTTGCCGGTGCCGCCGGTGGGGAACCGGTCCAGGACCATGATCACGGCGGGGACCATGTAGGGCGGGAGCACCGCGGCGGCGTGTGCCCGCAGGTCCGCGGTGACGGGGACGCGGCCGTCGCGTCCGGTGACGTAGCCGACGAGCCGGGCGGTGCCCTGGTCCTCGCGACGGGTGACGACGGCGGTGCCGACGTCCGGGTGTTGTTCGAGAGTCGCCTCGATCTCACCGAGTTCGATCCGGATGCCGTTGACCTTGACCTGGTGGTCCATCCGGCCGAGGATCTCCAGCGCTCCGGCGGCGTTCCACCGGCCGAGGTCGCCGGTGCGGTAGGCGGTCCCGCCGCCGTACGGGTCGGTGACGAACCGCTGGGCGGTCAGTTCGGGGCGGTTGAGGTAGCCGTCGGCGACCCCGGCGCCGGTGATGAGGATCTCGCCGGGGACGCCCATGGGGACGAGGTCGAGATTGGCGTCGACGACGCGGATCTGCCGGTTGGGCATGGGTCGGCCGATGGGCACGTACGCGCCGGGCCAGCCCTTCGACGCGTCGTACCAGGTACAGGCGACGGATGCCTCCGCGGGCCCGTACGCGTTGATCAGGCGGGCACCGGCGGCCGTCCAGCGGTGTGCCATGCGGGGCGGAATGGGTTCCCCGGCGAGGGTCATGCACGTCAGGCTGGGGCAGTCGGCGGGATCGACGGCGGCGAGGTTCGTGGGTGGGCAGAACGCGTGGGTGGCCTGCTCCTTGGCGATCAGCTCCGTCAACCGGCGGGCGTCGAGCAGATCGTCGCGGGAGCTGACGACGACGCGGGCACCGGAGGTCAGCGCGGTGTAGATCTCGCCGAGGGCCACGTCGAAGACCGGGGAACAGGAATGGAGCATCCGGCTGTCCGGCCCGACCGCGCACTCCTCCCGCATCCAGGTGACGAAGTTCGTCAGGTGCTCGTGGGTCAGCACGACACCCTTCGGTGTCCCGGTCGAGCCGGACGTGTAGATCACGAACGCCGGCCGGGAGGGTGCCACCACCGGCAGGTCGGCCGCCTCGGCCGCCGTCACGGTGGGCCGGTCGGCATCGAGGGCGACGACCCGTACGCCGGCAGGTCTGGGGACACGCGGGGCGACCTCGCCGACGGTGAGGACGACCCGGGCGCCGTGGTCGGCCAGCAGCATCCGCATCCGCTCCGCCGGCCAGGACACGTCCATCGGCGTGTACGCCGCCCCCGCCCGCAGCACCGCCAGGGTGGCGACGAGCGTCCACATGCTGCGGTCCAGCGCCAGCGACACCACGTCCCCGGGCCGTACGCCCATCGACCGTAGCCGCGCGGCCAACTCCCCCGAGCGACGGGCCAGCTCCGCGTACGTCAGCACCTCCCCGGCGGCGACGCCGGCCACCGCGTCCGGCGTGCGTCGCGCCCATTCGAGCACCAGCTCGTGCAGCGGCGCACCCGGCACCGGGCGGACCGGGCCCCGGCCCCACGCGAGCAGCCGCTCGCGTTCGGTCGCGCCCAGCAGCGGCAGCGCGCCCAGCGGCACCCCGGGTTCCCGGACCCCGGCCGACAGCAACGACACGGTCTGGTCCACCAGGCCCCGCACCCAGTCCGCCGAGAAGCCGTCGGCGGCGTAGTCCACCCGGAGCGCCGACCCGTCCCCCGCGACGGTCACCACGATGTCCACGTCCACCACGTCCGGCCCCACCTCGGCCACCGGGGCGTCCACCAGCCCGACCACCACCGGCCCCGCCGCGCCCGCGCTGCGCGCGACCGGTCCGGCGAGCGCCGTTGCCACCCGCGACGTCAGCTCGCCGAAGCCCGGTTCGTCCGCGACGTCGACCCGCAACACGCCGCCCGACGACAGGCCGACCGCCACCTCGGCCTGGCCGGTGTACCGGGCCAGCACCCCCAGCAGACCGGCCAGCAGCACCGGGCCGGGAGAGCGCGCCCCCGCCGGGACGGGCAGGTCGACCCGCCGGTACGCGGAGGCCGCCCGGGCCGGCCACGCGGCCGGCCGGCGCAGGTCCCCCATCAGGTCGAGGATCTCGAAGCCGGGCCCAGCGACATCCGTGGCCTGCGCACCGACGATTCCGACAGACATTGAGCCAGCCTCCGATCAGGGCCGGCGCCACCCAGAGGGGTGCGCCGGAAGGGACAACCACGAACTCTCGGGACAACGGGCCGCGTGCCACGCGGCGACGAGCGGTCCGGTACGCAGGGGCGGACGGTCAGCCGGCGGTGGGCGTACCCGCCGGCCCGTCTTCGAGGAAGCGCAGCATGTGGTGGTTCAGCTCCTCGGCGAAGCTGTACGGCAGGTAGTCGGTGCGGATGGTGACGCGCAGGAGAGCATGGTCGACGCGGGGCAGCACCTCGACCGTGAGCCCGTTGGGCACCTCCCGGGCGTACGGGTCGACGACCTCCTCGGTCCGGCAGCCGGGCAGCTCCAGCGGCACCACCACGTTGTCCTGGAACACGAACGTCGGCAGGCTCGCGACCACCTCGCCGGAGAGCCCGGCGGCGGGATCGTCGGCGGTCTCCGCGAAGGGGACGTCCTGGGCCCGCATGAGATCGCGGATCGTCTCGTCGACCCGCAGGACCAGCTTGTCGTCGTGCGGCCCGTCGAAGCGCACCCGCACGCAGTTGAGGTTGAGCCGGGTGGTGAACGCGGAGTCGAGGACGCGGCTACCGCGCTGGGCGACCACCATCAGCAGGGCGATGTCGTCCTGCTGATGGATGGCGCGCAGCGCCGAGGCGAAGGCCGCCACGAAGTAGCTGGAGCGGCTGAAGCGCTGGTCGCGGGCGGCCCGGTCCCAGCGGTCGAGCACCTCGGGGATGACGGTGACGGTGTGGCCCGCCTTCGGTCCCCAGGCGAGGGCCTGCTCCAGGGGCGCGGTGGCCGGACCTTCGCCTTGGCGGGGTAGGTCGCGTAGTTGTTCGCGCCAGTAGGTTCGTTGGGTTTGCAGGTCGGCGGCGTTGCGGAGGCGGGTGTGTTCGTCGTGGGTGTGGTGGAGTGTGGGTGCGGGGTGTGTCCAGGTGGGGGTGTGGCCGGTGTGTCGTGCGGTGTAGGCGTGGCTGAGGTCTCGTACGAGTAGTCCGTATGACCAGCCGTCGAAGGCGATGTGGTGGATGCCGATGCCGAGCAGGATTCGGTTGGTGGTTTTGTTTCGGATGAGGGCGGCGCGCCAGTTGCGGCCCTGGGTGTAGTCGAGGGGTTGTTGTACTGCCTCGGCGAGTTGGTCGAGGGCGTCGTGTTCGGTGGTGGCGTCGGCGAGTAGTCGTAGCTGTGGCATGCCGGGGTTGGGTGGGATGATTGCGGTTGGTGGGTCGGTGCGTCGGTAGCGGGCGTGTAGGGCCTGGTGGCGGTGGTGTATGTCGCCGAGGGCGGCCATGAGGGCTCGTAGATCCAGCTCACCCTCGATCCACCAGGTGACCGGGACGACGACCTCCAGCGGCGACATCAGGCACTTCGCCACCTGCTGCGCGAGCGGGACCGGTCCCGGGCGCTGCCGGGCCTGTCCCGCGGTCGAGCCGGTGTCCGTGCGGCGGGGGGCGGTGGCGAGCCAGCGGGCCAGCTCGTGCGGGGTGGGCGTGCGGTGGATCTGCGAGACGGGCACCACCACGTCGGCGGCCTCGTCGAGGGCGACGGCGACGGCGGCGGACTGCAACGACGTGCCGCCGAGGTGGAAGAACCCGTCGCGGGCACCGACCCGCTCGATGCCGAGCACGCTCGCGAACACCTCCGCGACGAGGCGCTCGCCCTCGGTGGCCGGCTCCACGTACGGCACGCCGAGGTCGGGGCGTTGGGCGCCGGGTGCGGGAAGGGCACTCCGGTCGATCTTGCCGGTGCCGCCGACGGGGAAGCGGTCGAGGACGACGACGGCGGCGGGGACCATGTAGCCGGGCAGGTGGGCCGTGGCGTGGTCGCGCAGGTCGCCGGTGCCCGGGGTGCGGCCGTCGCGCCCGGTGACGTACGCGACGAGCCGGGCCACGCCCCGGTCCTCGCGGCGGACGACGACTGCGGTCTCCACCTCCGGGTGCTGGGCGAGGATGCTCTCGATCTCGCCCAGCTCGATGCGGATGCCGTTGACCTTCACCTGGTGGTCCATCCGGCCGAGGATCTCCAGTGCGCCGGCGCTGTTCCACCTCCCCAGGTCGCCGCTGCGGTAGGCGAGCCCGCCGCCGTACGGGTCGGTGACGAACCGCTGGGCGGTCAGTTCGGGGCGGTTGAGGTAACCGTCGGCGACGCCGAAGCCGGCGATCAGGATCTCCCCGGGAACCCCGGCCGGCATGAGGTCGAGGTTCGCGTCGACGACGCGGACCTGCCGGTTCGGCATCGGCCAGCCGATCGGCACGTACGCGCCACCCCACCCGGCCGACGCGTCGAACCAGGTGCACGCCACGGCGATCTCGGCCGGCCCGTACGCGTTGACCACCCGCGTGCCCGCCGTCAGCCACCGCTGGGCCAGCCGCGGCGGGACGGCCTCGCCGCCGAAGATGACGCAGCGGAGGCCGGGACAGGCGGCCGGGTCGAGCGGGGCGATGTTGGTGGCCGGTCCGAACGTGTGCGTGACGCCCTGGGTGTTGACGAGGTCGGTGAGCCGGCGCGCGTCGAGCAGATCGTCGCGCGGGCACACGACGACGCGGCCCCCGCCGGTGAGCGCGGCGAAGATCTCCCCGAACGCGGCGTCGAAGACCGGTGCCGCCGAGTGCAGCATCCGGCTGCCGGGGCCGATGGCGCACTCGCCGGTCATCCACGCCAGGAAGTTCGCCAGCCTCTCGTGTGACAGCATCACGCCCTTCGGCGTGCCCGTCGAACCCGACGTGTAGATGACGAACGCCGGCGCGTCCACCGGCACCGCAGGCAGATCCGCCGCCGCACCGGCCGGTACCGCGGGCCAGCCGTCGTCCAGCGCCACCACCGTGACCCCGTCCCCGGCGGGAATCCGGGGCGCTACCGCACCGACCGTCAGCACCACCCGCGCGCCGTGGTCGGCCAGCAGCACCCGCATCCGCTCCGCGGGCCACGACACGTCCATCGGCGTGTACGCGGCACCCGCCCGCAGCACGCCCATCGCCGCCACCAGCGACCACAACCCGCGCTCCAACGCCACGGACACCACGTCACCGGCACGGACACCCACCGACCGCAGGTACGCCGCCAGCAGTCCGGACCGGCGATCCAGCTCCCCGTACGTCAGCACCTCGTCGCCCGCGACACCCGCCACCGCCTCCGGCGACCGCCGCGCCCAGCCCAGCACGAGCTCGTGGATCGGCTCACCCGGGATCTCCCGCACCGGGCCGCGCCCCCACGCCAGCAACCGCTCCCGTTCCGCGGCGTCCAGCAACGGCAACCGCGACAGGGCGACCTGCGGCGCCGCCGTCCCGGCGGAGACGAGCACCACTACCTGATCCACAAGTCCCCGTACGAACTGCGCGGAGAATCCCTCCACCGCGTAGTCCACCCGCAGCACGGACCCGTCCGCAGCCACGCGCACCACCATGTCGACGTCCACCACGGCCGGTCCCGTCTCCGCCACCGGGCCGTCGGTGAACTCCACCGCCACCGGGTCCGGCCGGTCCGGGCCCGCCACCGGCGCCGTCCACGCCAGTCCCACCCGCGCCGCCAACTCCCCGAATCCCGGGTCGCCCGAGACGTCCACCCGCGCCACCGACCCGCCGGCCGGGGCCAGCCCGAGCACCACCTCGTCCTGGCCGGTCCAGCGGGCCAGAACCGCCACGAGCCCCGCCACCACGACGTGCCCGGCCGGCGTCACGCGCGACGGCCAGGCGGGAAGCACCCGGTGCACCGAGGCCGCCCGCGCGGGCCACACCGCCGGCCTCCGCAGGTCCCCCACGAGTTCCAGAGCAACCGCGCCGTCCGCGGCCTGGGCGCCATCGAACCCGACAGACAACAGCTCAACCTCCGATCGAAAGGGGACGACCGAAAGGCTCAGGGCCGCGACGATCGGTCAGCCGGGATGCCGTACGCCGGACGGCGGGGGTGACGCGAGGCGCGTCGTCGGGCGGCGCCGCTCGCGGGCCACCCGATCCGGTGCGCTGAGAGTGGCAACGACGAGCCGACGGGGCCCGACCATACGAAGCGCTGTGCGGTGGCGTACACCCCTAGAGATCGGCACGTCGACCCCTAGCGCGCCAGCCGGAGATCCCGCCCCCGGGCAGGCCGGGGACGTGCCGGCGGTGCCCGCCCGCCACCGGCCGTGTCGAGGTCGGGCCGGCAATGTGGGCCTGGCAGGGGGCGTGGCCGTCCGAGTCCGGGCCGTCGGCAGCGCGGCTGCGACAGCGCTGCGGCCCTACCGAAGAACAGCTTTTCGGTCAGCCCGAGTCGATGGCCCCGGCTAGGAGTATCGGCGGCCACGGCGGCGAAAGGGCCGTCCGCGTTCGCCTGTCCGGCCCATCCCGGGGCGATGAGTAGTGACTAAGCTCTTTCGATCATGACTCCAGTTGGTGGCTGGAAAATCAGCCGCTGACCGGCGGTGTGCACCTCGCCGAGCGACGCCGGCCACAAGCCGGCCGGCTTCCCGGCCGGTCCAGCTCACGACCGTCCGGTCGGTGCACACGGCACGCCCGACTCTCGCGGCCGAGCGGCCGCATCAGGACCGGGAGCCCACGCCTGCGGCCGCGTTCCCCGCTGTTCGTGGCCGTGGCGCACCGGTTTCAGCGCCACCTCGAGGCCCGTATCGGGCCAGCATGTCAGGAGATTAGATGCAGGTGCCCATCCAGGTACAGGTGTTCGCACACGACGGGGTGGTCCTGGCCCGACCGCCCGACCCGTCGGCCACCGCCGACAGCCCCTATCTCGCCGGTGCGGGCGCCGCTCTCCACAACGGCCTGGACATGATCACGGGTCTGCACCTGACCCTTCCGCACCAGTCGGCGGCCATCTGCAGCACCGGCTCCAGCGCGGACAAGTCGCTGCGTCTGCTCAGCCGGAGTGGTCTGAAGACGCCCAGCGACCTGCGGGAGTTCCGTTCCGGCGCGCAGGCGGTGCGGTACGCGCGGGAAGCCGTCGAGCGGGGCGAGACGCTGGAGTTCCAGTTTCCTCCGCATGACCCGCTGCTGCGGGCCGCCCGCGCCCGGGTGCCCGCGGATCTGGTCGCCCGCCTCAACAACAAGACCGTGCTGGAGACTCTGGTCGCGCCGGAGTACCTGCCCCGCCGGCAGGTCGCCACCCCCGCCGAGGTGCGCCGGATCGTGGCGCGGGACCGCCGGCCGGCGGTCATCAAACCGGCCGGGGTCGAGGTGTCCAGCGGAATTGCGATCTTCACCCGTCGGTTGCGGGACCGGCGGAACCGTTCCCTGTTCAACCAGTTGGAACAGGTGAGCGAGCAGTGGATCGTCGAGGAGGAGGTGCCCTTCCAGACGATCTGGGGTATCCAGTTCGGCGTGACCGACAGCGGATCGGTGCACTACTTCGGATCGTCGGTACACCTGCCGCAGCCCACCTCGACGTGGGTCGGTTGTGTGATGGACGACGACCAGCCCCCGGAGGAGCTGGTCGAAGCGCTGACCGTAGGGGTCCGGAAGGCCAGTGCGCTCGGGTACCGGGGCTACTGCTCCTTCGACGCCGGGATCGGCCGCGACGGCGCCCTGCGGGTCATCGACCCGAACTTCCGGGTCAGCGGGGCCACCACCTCGCTGCTGCACCGCAGCTCGCTGCTGGGCCGGCATCCGTGCGCCATGACCACGTTCTTCTCACTGGCCCCCGGCGTCGACGCCGAGCCGATCCTCGCGCCGTTCATCGACCGGGGGCAGTTCGTCGTGTTCATGCACCACGACCCGGCGGAGACGGACAACGGCCCGCTGCCGGCGACCATCGTCGGCATGGTCGGGGCCGCGGACCGGTACGCCTGCGGCGTGCTGGTGGCGCAGATCCAGCGGGCCCTGGGCACCTGACGCGCCGGTCCGGGCCCGCTCGGCTCCGGCGGCTCGTGATCCGTTCGCCGGCCCGGCCGCCCCCGCGGCGCCGGCCGGCGAACGGGCACCCGGCGGTGTCGGCCTCACATGCCGGAAAGTGCGGTACGCACAGCGACCTCGGGGACGCGGGCGACCAGTTCGACTCCGCCCGGTCCGTCCAGGACGAAGGACAGGCCCGAGGTTGCTTTCTTGTCCCGGCGCATCAGCGTGATCAGCTCGTCGTGGTCGACGCCGCCGGGCAGCCTGGTGTCGAGCCCGTAGCCCGCCACCACGTCGTGGTGCTCGGCCACCCGGTCGGCCGGTATCCGGCCGAGGACGCCGGCCAGCCGGCCCGCGAAGACCGTGCCGACGCCGACCGCCTCACCGTGGCGCAGGCCGAAGTCGGTGGCCCGCTCCAACGCGTGCCCGAGCGTGTGGCCGTAGTTGAGGATGTGCCGCAGGCCGGAGTCCCGCTCGTCCGCGGCCACCACCCGGGCCTTCAACGCCACCGACGCGGCGATCTGCTCCGCCACCGGCCGGTCACGCAGATCACCGGCGCCGATGAAGTGCGCCCGGGCGATCTCCCCGTACCCGTTGCGCCACTCCCGCTGCGGCAGCGTCCCCAGGTGCTCGGTGTCGCAGAGCACCGCCCGGGGCTGCCAGTACACGCCCACGAGGTTCTTGCCCTCCGGCAGGTTGACGGCGGTCTTCCCACCGACGCTGGCGTCCACCTGGGCCAGCAGCGAGGTCGGCAGGTGGATCACCGGTACGCCCCGGTGGTAGAGGCCGGCGGCCAGCCCGACCACGTCCGTGGTGGTGCCGCCGCCGCAGGAGACCACGGCGTCCGTCCGGGTCAGCCCGAACTCGGCGAACGCCCGGCAGAGCTGTTCCACAGTGGTCAGGTTCTTGTCGTGCTCGCCGTCGCGGGCCGGCACCACCCGGTGCGGCACGCCCGGGTCGGGTGTCCACTTCGGTGGCCGGGCCGAGACCACCACGACCCGCTGGGCGCCGATCCGCGCCACCTCCGCCGGGAGCCGGTGGCGCACGCCGGGACCGATCAGCACCGGGTACGACCGTTCCCCGAGTGCCACCTCGACGCGGGCCGGCTCGCTGGCGGGACGGTCAGGTACCGGCGCGTGCATGTGGTTGCTGCCTCCTCTGCGGAACGCGGGCCGGCGCGGTCGCTGCCGGGCTGCCCCGCACCATCGACAGGCGCAGCGCCAGCGCGGCCAGCGAGTCGACCTCCGGCCGGATGCCCCACCGGTCGTGGGTGAGCTGCGCGTGGTGCGCCAGCAGGAACCCGGGAGGCGCCGTCGGGTGGTCGTGGCCCACCACGTCGGTCACCCGGTCCAGGTAGCGCTGCCACGCCACTGCCACGTCCCCGCCCAGCGGTAGGTCACCGGCCGACAGGACGATCTTCTCCGCCCCGGCGTCGGCCTGCGCGGCCAGGTCCCGCCGCTGCGCGCCGGTGAGCCGCTGGCTGCGTTCCTGCCAGTGCAGGAACAGGAACGCCAGGCGGTCGGCCGCCGGCATCAGCCCGGTCAGGTGCCGCAGGTGCGCCACGGCCAGCGGCAGCTCGCCGCCGGCCAGCCAGGGCACGTCGCCGCCGAGCAGGGTGAGGGCCAGCTCGCTGCCCGCGAACGCGAGCGGGCCGCCCCGGGCGGGGTCGCGCACGACGCGCCGGTCCCCGGCGAGGGACGTCCCCGGGTCGTACGCGAGCAGTCCCGCCCGTACCGTGTCGAGCGCGGCGGGGGCGGCATGGAAGCCGAGGCTCAGCCGCCCGGCGGGGGAGTCCTCCGGGTCGAAGAACCAGTCCATTCCGGGATCGGCCCGGCGGGCGGCGGCGACCAGCCCGGTCAGGACGGTGCCGACCAGCTCGGTCAGCCGCGTGCCCGGGCAGCCGCCGGCCGGTACGGCCGAACGGGCGAACAACCAGCAGCGTTCCAACGACGGCACCTCGGCTGACGGGCGGGTGGAGCACGGGATTCGACGGTCCGCGGGGGTCGCCCCATCATCGGCCCGCGGGCCCGTTCCACCACCCGATCGGCGCTCCGAACTGGGGACGACTTAGGGGGTGACAGGGGTAGGACACCGGCAGGGTGCTCGGAAGACTTGGGCCGCTACGGCGAGCGAGGTCTACGCCGCGGATGAGGAGTCTCGCCGACGGATGGATGTGGTGACATGCTTCGGAGCGACCTGATCCAGCCGTTGTCCGATCTGATCGAGGCGCACGCCGCCAGGTCGGGGAACAAGGTCGCATTCCGCGACGACCGCCGGGCGGTCGGATACGCCGATCTGGCGGCGCGGACCCGTCGGCTGGCCGGTCACCTGGCGGCGGCCGGGGTCGCCCGGGGCGACCGGGTGGCCTTCTGCCTCGGCAACCGCGTGGAGACGGTGGAGACCTGGCTGGCCGTCACGCGGGCCGCCGCGGTCGGCGTGCCGGTGAATCCGCACAGCACCGACGCGGAACTGGCCCATCTGCTGGACGACTCCGGCGCGGTGCTGGTGGTCACCGACCCGCGTCACCTCGACCAGATGCTGCGGCTGCGTACCGGCCGGCCAGCCCTGCGGATCGTGGTCACCGGGGACAACCCGGTTCCGGACGGGGTCGTCGCCTGGCGCGACCTGGTCGACACCGAGCCGTCCGTGGGGGCCCGCGACGACCTGGGCCTCGACGAGGTGGCCTGGATGCTCTACACCTCCGGCACCACCGGCCGGCCCAAGGGCGTGCTTTCCACCCAGCGCACCTGCCTCTGGTCAGTCGCCGCCTGCTACGTGCCGATCCCCGGGCTGACCGCCGCCGACCGGGTGGTCTGGCCACTGCCGCTGTTCCACAGCCTCTCCCACATCGGGTGCGTGCTCAGCGTGACGGCTGTCGGGGCCACGGCCCGGCTCATCGACGGCTTCTCCGCCGACGACGTGCTGCGCGCGGTCGACGAGGACGAGGCCACAGTGCTCGCCGGTGTGCCGGCCATGTACCACCACCTGGTCACCGCCGCCCGGGAGACCGGCTTCCGCGCCCCGGCCCTGCGGGTCTGCCTGGTCGGCGGGGCGATCACCACCGGCGCGCTGCGGCGGGCGTTCGACGAGGTCTTCGACGCGCCGCTGCTCGACGCGTACGGCAGCACGGAGACCTGCGGCTCGATCGCCGTCACCCGGCCGGAGCAGCCCCGGGTCGAGGGCTCCTGCGGGCGCGCGGTGCCCGGCGTCGAGGTGCGCCTGGTCAGCCCGCAGACGGGTCTGGACGTGCCGACCGGCGCCGAGGGGGAGGTCTGGGTCAGCGGTCCGAGCGTCATGCTCGGCTACCACGGCCTGCCGGAGGTCACCGCCGCCGCCCTGCGCGACGGCTGGTACCGCACCGGTGACCTGGCCCGCCGCGACGCCGACGGCAACATCTTCGTCACCGGCCGCCACCAGGAGCTGATCATCCGGGGCGGGGAGAAGATCCACCCGGGTGAGGTGGAGGAGGTGCTGCGCGCGGTGCCCGGCGTCGCCGACGTGGCGGTGACCGGCCGGCCGCACGAGGTGCTCGGCGAGGTGCCGGTGGCGTTCGTGGTGCCGGGGCCGGAGGGCTTCGACCCCCGTGCCGGGTACGCGGCCTGCCGGGAGAGGCTCAGCTACCACAAGGTCCCCGAGGCGCTGTACGAGATCGGGCAGGTGCCCCGCACCGCGTCCGGCAAGGTCACCCGCCGGCTCCTGCTCGACGGGTCGGCCCGGCTGCGGGCGGTCAACGGCAGCCACCACGAGGCGCTCAGCCTGCTCGCCTGGCGACCGCTGGACCTGGCCGCCGTACCGCCGGTGGCGGCGCCCGTCCCGGCGGCCGCGCAGGACGCCGCCGCCCCGGCCCGCCGCTGGGCGCTCGCCGGCGCCGGGAGCGGGTCGCTGGTGGAGCCGCTGCGCGCGGCGTCGCCGGGGGAGCGGTTCCGGGCCCACCGGGATCTGGCCACCCTGCGTGAGACTCCCGACGAGCCCGACGTGACGGTGCTGCTGGCCGGGCCGGCCGACTCCGACGCGGCGGACCTCGCCGACCGGTTGCGTGGCTGGCTCGACGACGACCGCTTCGCCGGCACCCGGTTGATGCTGCTGACCGGCCCGGCCGGCGACGCGGCCAACGGCCCCGGCACGAGCGGTGCCGGCAGCGCGGGCGACGCCCCCGCGCAAGACGCCGCCGCAGGCGAGGCCACTGCGGGAGACGTCGCCGGGGGAGCCGCCACTGGGGGCGACGCCGCCGGGTGGGCCGGGCCAGATCCGGCGGCCGGCGCCGTCTGGGCGGTCGGGCGCAGCCTGCAGGCCGCGTACCCGGACCGGATCGTGCTGGTCGACCACGACGCCGCGGACCGCTCGCTCGCCCTGCTGCCCGCCGTCGTGGACGCCGGCGCCGCGCAGGTCGCCCTGCGGGCCGGGGCGGCCCGGCACGCGGCCCTCGTGCCCGCCCCGGCGACCGTGCCGGGACGGCCGGTGACCGTGGCCGACCCGGAGCGCCCCGTCCTGGTCACCGGCGCCGACGGACCGACCGGCGCCGCGCTGGCCCGGCACCTCGTCGCCGCGCACCGCGCCCGCCGGCTGCGGCTGCTGCACGCTGGCGCGACGCCCGCCCCGGCCCTGGCGGACCTGACCGCCGAACTCACCGCTGCCGGTGCGGAAGCCGTTCCGCTGCCCGCCGAGCGGGCGGGCGACGAGGCGTTCGGCGCCGTCTTCCTCTGCCCGTGCGACGACGACCTGGCCGACGCCGAGGCCGCAGCCCGGCTGCTCGGCCTCGCCGCTGCGCTGGACGCCGCGAGCCGGCACCCGGGGGCCGCGTTCACCGTCCTCGCGCCGTCCGCCCTCCTGCTGGGCGCCGCGGGCCGGGAACGGGCCGCCTCGACCGTCGGCGCCCTGCACGCCCTGGCCGCCCGCCGCCGGGCCGCCGGTCACCCGGCCCGGCTCGTCGGCACGACCGCGCCCGCCGAGCGCGGGCCGGCGGCGACCGGACCCGCGGCGGGCACCGCGTCGGCGGCCGTCCGTGCCGACCTCGCCGCGTTCGACGTGGCCCACGACGGCGCCGACCTGGTCGTGCTCGCCCACCCGGCGGGCCACGCCGACGCCGCGCACCCCGCCTGGCGCGGGCCCGTGGCCGAGCCCGGCGACGCCACGGACGACCGGGACGCCGCCGAGCTGCGCCGCCGGCTGGCCGGGCTCACCACCGCCGAGGGGGACCGGCTCCTGCTCGACCTGGTCCGCGCCGCCACCGCGCAGGTGGCCGGGCTGCCCGGCCCGGCCGCGGTCCGCCCCGGCCGCGCCTTCAAGGAACTCGGCTTCACCTCGGTCGCGGCGGTTGCGTTGCGCGACCTGCTGGCCCGGGCCACCGGGGTACGGCTCTCCGCCACGGCCGCGTTCGACCGGCCCAGCCCGCAGGCCCTCGCCCGGCACCTCGCCGCCCGCCTGCGCGGTGCCGCCGCGCAGGCCGCTCCCACGACGGACCCGGCGGTGGTGCCGACCACCGGGGGCGACCCGGTGGTCGTCGTCGCCATGGCCTGCCGGCTCCCCGGCGGCGTCGCCTCCCCCGAGGAACTGTGGGAGCTGGTCGACCAGGGCCGGGAAGGGCTCACGGAGTTCCCCACGGACCGGGGCTGGGACCTGGCGAACCTGTTCTCCGACGACCCCGACCGCCCCGGCACCTCGTACGCCCGGGTGGGCGGCTTCCTCACCGGCGCCGCGGACTTCGACGCCACCCTGTTCGCGATCAGCCCGCGCGAGGCGCTCGCCATGGACCCGCAGCAGCGGTTGCTGCTGGAGACGTCCTGGGAGCTGTTCGAGCGGGCCGGCATCGACCCCACCTCGCTGCGCGGCAGCGCCACGGGCGTCTTCACCGGCGTCATGCACCACGACTACGCCGCGAACCTGCGCCAGGCGCCGCCCGGCACCGAGGGCTACCTCGGCGTCGGCACCGCCGGCAGCGTCGTCTCCGGCCGGGTCGCGTACGCGCTGGGGCTGGAGGGGCCGGCTGTCACCGTCGACACGGCGTGCTCGTCGTCGCTGGTGGCGCTGCACCTGGCCGCCCAGGCGCTACGCGCCGGGGACTGCTCGCTCGCCGTGGCCGGCGGCGTGGCGGTGATGGGCACCCCGCAGGCGTTCGTGGAGTTCAGCCGGCAGCGCGGGCTCGCCCCGGACGGCCGGTGCAAGGCGTTCGCCGACGGCGCCGACGGCACCGGCTGGTCCGAGGGCGTCGCCGTGCTGCTGCTGGAACGGCTCTCCGACGCCCGCCGGCACGGGCACCCCGTCCTCGCCGTGCTGCGCGGCTCCGCCGTCAACTCCGACGGCGCGTCCAACGGGCTGACCGCCCCCAACGGGCCCGCCCAGGAGCGGGTCATCCGCCGGGCGCTGGACGCGGCCGGGCTCGCCACCGCCGACGTGGACGCCGTCGAGGCGCACGGCACCGGCACGTCCCTCGGCGACCCGATCGAGGCGCAGGCGCTGCTCGCCACGTACGGGGTGGGCCGCGGTGACGCCGAACCGCTGCGGCTGGGCTCGCTGAAGTCCAACCTCGGCCACACCCAGGCCGCCGCCGGGGCCGCCGGGGTGATCAAGATGGTGCTCGCGATGCGGCACGGGACACTGCCGCGCACCCTGCACGTGGACGCCCCGACGTCCGAGGTGGACTGGTCCGCCGGCGCGGTCGAGGTGCTCACCAAGGCCCGCCCGTGGCCCGACGTACGCCGGCCCCGCCGGGCCGGCGTCTCGTCGTTCGGCATCAGCGGCACCAACGCCCACGTCATCGTCGAGGCCCCCGCCGACCCGCCGACCGCCGCCGGGGACGCCGCCCGGCAGTCGCCGCCCGCCACCGCGGCAGCGCGGCCGTCGACCGGCACCGCTCGGCCGCCCGTACCGTGGCTGCTCGCGGCTGCCTCCGGCGAGGCGCTGCGTGACCAGGCGGCCCGCCTGCTGGCCTGGCTCGACGGGCCGGGGGCGCACGCCGACCCGGCCGACGCCGGGCACGCCCTCGCCACCACCCGCGCCGCTCTCGAACACCGGGCCGTGGTGCTGGTGGGCGACGCGGAGTCCGCCCGGACGGGGCTCGGCGCGCTGGCCCGCGGCGGACCGGACCCGGACCTGCCGGGCGTGCTGACCGGCCGGGTCGTCGACGGCCGACTCGGCCTGCTCTTCGGTGGGCAGGGCGGCCAGCGCGCCGGCATGGGCCACGAGCTGCACGCGGCGTACCCCGTCTTCGCGGCCGCCTTCGACGCGGCCTGCGCCGAACTCGACCGCTGCCTCGCCGGCCACGCCCCGCTCCCCGTCGCGGACGTCGTCCTCGCGGCCGAGGGCACCGCAGCGGCCGAACTGCTCGACGAGACCCTGTACACCCAGCCGGGCCTGTTCGCCTTCGAGGTGGCGCTCCACCGCCTCCTGGAGCACTGGGGGATCCGCCCCGACGCGGTGCTCGGCCACTCCGTCGGCGAGCTTGCCGCCGCGCACGTGGCCGGGGTGTTCTCCCTCGCCGACGCGGCGGCGCTGGTCGCCGCCCGCGCCCGGCTGATGCAGCAGCTGCCCGCCGGTGGTGCGATGGTCGCCGTCGAGGCCGACGAGGCCGAGGTCGCCGCACACCTGACCGACCGGGTGGGCCTCGCCGCCGTCAACGGCCCCACCAGCGTCGTCCTATCCGGCGACACCGACGCGGTGCTGGCCGTCGCGGACACGCTGCGCGCGGCCGGGCGCCGCACCAGCCGGCTGCGGGTGTCGCACGCGTTCCACTCGCCGCGCATGGACCCGATGCTCGACGAGTTCCGCGCGGTCGCGGCCGGCCTCACGTACCGCACCCCGCACCTGCCGGTGGTGTCCAACCTGACCGGCCACCCCGTCGACCCGGCGCGGCTCTGCTCGCCCGAGCACTGGGTGGCGCACGTGCGGGGCACCGTCCGCTTCCACGACGGGGTACGGGCCCTGCACGGGCAGGGCGTCACCACCTTCCTGGAGATCGGCCCGGCCGGTGTGCTCACCGCGATGGCCCAGGACTGCCTCGTCGCCGAGACCGACGAACTGGCCTTCGTCCCCGCCGTACGGGGCACCGCAGGAGAGGCCGAGGCGCTGCTCGCCGCCGTGGCGCGGCTGCACGTGCGGGGCGTCGCGGTGGACCGTGCCGCCCTCGCCGGCCCCGGCCCGCACCGCCGCGTCGACCTGCCCACGTACGCCTTCCAGCGCCGGCACTACTGGCTGCCCGCTCCCACCGGCTCCGGCGGTCCCGTCGGCGCCGGACTGGCCGACGCAGGGCATCCGCTGCTCGGCGGCCTGCTGGCGGTCGCCGGCACCGGGCAGGTGGTCTGCACCGGGCAGATCGCCACGGCCACCACGCCGTGGCTGGCCGCGCCCGGCGACGGCACGGCGCCGCTGCTGCCCGCCACCGCCCTGCTGGACATGCTCACCCACCTCGGCGACCAGCTCGGCGCCCCGAGCGTGCGGCGGCTGCGCGTGCCCGAGCCGGTTCCGCTGCCCGCCGAGGCGACCCTCGAGGTGCAGATCGACGTGGGCGCGCCGGACGAGCACGGACGCCGGGTGGCGCAGTGTCACGTCCGGGCCGGCGAGGGGCTGCCCTGGCGGGAGGTCGCCGAGGCGGTGCTCGCACCCGTCGACCCGGAGAGCGGCCGGGGCGCCCTCGCCCCCGTCTGGCCACCTGCCGGGGCCCGGCAGGTGGACCTGAGCGCCCCGCCGCACCGCGCGCTGGCCGGGGAACTGGCCCGCGCCGCGTGGGTCGCCGCCGACCGGCTCTACGTCGACGTACGCCTGCCCGACGACGCCCGCGACCCGGACGCCGAGCGGTACGGCGTGCACCCGCTGGTGCTGGACGCGGCCCTGCGCCTGCTCCCGCTCGCCGGCTTCGCGTCGGTCGCCGACGCCGGGCCCACCGCCCGGCTGCTGCCCACCGAGTGGGCGGGCGTGCGCCGCCACGCCGTCGGGGCGCACGCGCTGCGCGTCTGCCTGGCCCCCGCCGGGGCGGACGCGGTGACGCTGAGCGCCGTCGACGACGCGGGCGGGCCCGTGCTCGACGCCGACCGGGTGGTGCTGCGGCCGGTGGACCTGCCGTCCGCCGACCCGCCGGCACCGGCGGCCACCCCCGCCGGGCTGTACGCCGTCGACTGGCTGCCCGCCGCGTTCCCGGCGACCCCGGCGCCCTCCTGGACGCTCGCCGACGGCACGCCGCCGGACGGGCCGCTGCCGCCGCTGCTGGTGCTGCGGGTCGGCGACGGGGAGCCGGGCCGGCCGGTGCCCGACCGGGCGCACGCCGTCGGCCTCGCCGTGCTCGACGTGCTCCAGACCTGGCTGGCCGACCCCCGCGCGGAGACCACCCGCCTGGCCCTCGCCGTGCGCGACGGCGACCCGGTGCACGCCCCCGTGGCCGGGCTGCTCCGCGTCGCCCAGGCCGAGCAGCCCGACCGTTTCCTCCTGCTCAGCCTCGACACCACCGACGACGCCGCCATCCGTTCGGCGCTGGCCGCCGCCGCCGACGAACCCGAGGTGGCCGTCCGCGACGGCCGCGCGCTGCTGCCCCGCCTCCGCCCCGTCGAGCGGCCCCCGGCCGGCGCGCCGCTCGCGGCCCTGGCCGGCGGCACCGTGCTCCTCACCGGCGGCACCGGCGGGATCGGCCGGCACGTCGCCACCCACCTCGCCACCGCGCACGGCGTCACCGAACTGGTGCTGGTCAGCCGCAGCGGCCGGGCCGGCGACTGGACGACCGCGCTGACCGACGCCGGCGTCACAGTGCGGGTGGTCGCGGCCGACGTCGCCGACCGGGCGGCGCTCGCCGAGGTCGTCGCCCCGCTGGCCGACCGGCTCGTCGCCGTCGTGCACGCCGCCGGGGCCACCGACGACGCCCTGCTCACCGACCTCGACCCGACCCGCTGGGCCCGGACCCTGCGCGCCAAGGTGCACGGCGCCTGGCACCTGCACGAGCTCACCGCCGGCCTCGACCTGGCCGCGTTCGTGCTCTTCTCCTCGGCCGCCGCCACCTTCGGCAGCCCCGGCCAGGGCAACTACGCGGCCGGCAACGCGTTCCTCGACGCGCTCGCCGCGCACCGCCGCGCCCAGGGCCGGCCGGCGAGCGCCCTGGCCTGGGGGCTGTGGGCCGCCGAGGACGGGATGGCCGGCCGGCTCAGCCCCGCCGACCTGGCCCGGCTCGCCCGCGGCGGCACCCGCCCCCTCGACACGGCCGCCGGGCTGGCGCTGTTCGACGCCGCCCTGCACGTGGACCGGCCGGCGCTCGTGCCGATCGGGCTCGACCTGGCCGCCGTACGGACCTCCGGCGAGGTGCCCGCCCTGCTGCGGGCGTTGCTGCCCCCGCCGCCCCGCCGGGCGGTCAACGCCGCCTCCACGCCCGCCTCCGCGAAGGGCTTCGCCGACCGGCTGGCCGAACTCGCCGAGCCCGAGCGTGCCGAACTGCTGCTGGACCTCGTACGCGCCCGGTGCGCCACAGTGGTCGGGCACACCGGCCCCGAGCAGGTCGAGCCGCGCCGCCCGTTCAAGGACCTCGGCTTCGACTCGCTGATGGCCGTCGAGCTGAGCAACCGGCTCACCGCCGTCACCGGGGTCCGGCTCGCCCCGCATGCCGTGTTCAACCACCCCACCCCCGAGTTGCTCGCCGCGCACCTGCACGCCCGGCTGCTCGGCACCGCCGCCACCGAGGTAGCCGACGCGAGCACCGTCGCCCTGGACGAGCCGGTCGCCATCGTCGCGATGGCCTGCCGCTTCCCCGGCGGGGTCGGCTCCCCGGAGGAGCTGTGGCGGCTGCTCGACGCGGGCGACGACGTCATCGGCGACCTGCCCGACGACCGGGGCTGGCCGCTGGCCGACCTCCACGACCCGGTGCCCGGCACGCCCGGCCGGACGTACGTGCGCTCCGGCGGGTTCCTCACCGGCATCGCCGACTTCGACGCCGAGTTCTTCGGCATCAGCCCCCGCGAGGCCCTCGCCATGGATCCGCAGCACCGGCTGCTGCTGGAGACCTCCTGGGAGGCGCTGGAACGCGGTGGCATCGACCCGGCCACCCTGCGGGGCAGCCGCACCGGCGTCTTCGCCGGCACCCACGGGCAGGACTACGCCGACCGGGTCGCCCCCGGTGTCGTCTCCGACGACGGCGAGGTCACCGCCGACGAGGGACACCTGCTGACCGGCACCGCCGGCAGCGTCCTCTCCGGCCGGGTCGCGTACGCGCTCGGGCTGGAAGGACCAGCTGTCACCGTCGACACCGCCTGCTCGGCGTCGCTGGTGGCGCTGCACCTGGCCGTCCAGGCGCTGCGCCAGGGCGACTGCGACCTGGCGCTGGCCGGTGGGGTGTCAGTGATGTCCACCCCAGCCGGGCTGACCGGCTTCAGCCGCCAGCGCGGTCTCGCCGCCGACGGGCGGTGCAAGGCGTTCGCCGAGGACGCCGACGGCTTCGGCATGTCCGAGGGCGTCGGGATGCTGGTGGTGGAGCGGCTCTCCGAGGCCCGCCGCCGGGGCCACCCCGTGCTGGCCGTCGTGCGCGGCTCGGCGGTCAACTCCGACGGCGCATCGAACGGGCTGACCGCCCCGAACGGGCCGTCGCAGGAACGGGTCATCAAGGCCGCGCTCGCCGCCGCCGGGCTGAGTGCCGCCGACGTGGACGTGGTGGAGGCGCACGGCACCGGTACGTCGCTCGGCGACCCCATCGAGGCGGAGGCGATCCTCGCCACGTACGGGCAGCGCCCGGCCGGCGCCGCGCCGGTGCTGCTCGGCTCGGTCAAGTCCAACCTTGGGCACACCCAGGCCGCGGCCGGCGTCGCCGGCGTGCTCAAGATGGTCCTCGCCATGCGGCACCGGCGGCTGCCCCGCACCCTGCACGCCGGGCGCCGCAGCTCGCGGATCGACTGGGACTCGGGAGCGGTGCAGCTGCTCACCGAGGCCCGGCCGTGGCCGGCGGCGGACCGGCCGGTGCGCGCCGGCGTCTCGTCGTTCGGCATCAGCGGCACCAACGCCCACGTGATCGTCGAGTCGGTCGCCGAGGCGCCGCCGGAGGCCGCCGAATCCGAGCCGCCGCAGGAGCGCGCGCTGCCGTGGCTGCTGTCGGCGCGTACCCCGCAGGCGCTCGCCGGCCAGGCGCGGCGGCTGCGGGAGCACCTCGCCGCCCGGCCCGACCAGCGGCCCCTCGACGTGGCGTGGTCGCTGGCCACCAGCCGGGGCACCTTCGACTCCCGGGCGGTGCTGGTCGCCGCGTCCGCGCAGCGGGTCGCCGACGCCCTCGACGCGCTCGTCGAGGGCCGGCCCGACCCGGCGGTCACGCGCGGCGAGGCGCGTCCCACCGGCCGGTGCGTCTTCGTCTTCCCCGGGCAGGGCTCCCAGTGGCTCGGCATGGGATTGGACCTGCTCGACCAGGCCCCCGTGTTCGCCGAACGCATGGCGGCCTGCGACGCGGCGCTGCGGCCGTACCTGGACTGGTCGCTGCTGGACGTGCTGCGCCAGGCGCCGGGCGCGCCCGGCCTCGACGAGGTCGACGTCGTGCAGCCCGCCCTGTTCGCGATGATGGTGTCGCTGGCCGAGCTGTGGCGCTCGTACGGTGTGCAGCCGGCCGCCGTGGTCGGCCACTCCCAGGGCGAGATCGCCGCCGCCTGCGTCGCCGGGGTGCTCTCCCTGCCCGACGCGGCCCGGGTGGTGGCGCTGCGCAGCCGCGCGCTACGGGCTCTGGCCGGGCACGGGGCGATGGCCTCCGTCGCGCTGCCCGCCGACACGGTCCGTGACCGGATCGCCCGCTTCGGTGAGCGGATCTCGGTCGCCGCCGTGAACGGGCCGGCCGCCGTCGTGGTCTCCGGCGAGCCGGAGGCGGTCGAGGAGCTGCTCGCCGAGCTGGCCGGCGAGCAGGCCCGGGTGCGGCGCATCGCCGTCGACTACGCCTCCCACTCCGCCCAGGTGGAACGCATCCGCGACGAGCTGGCCGAGGTGCTGGCCGGCATCGCCCCCGGCCCGGCCGCCGTGCCGCTGTTCTCCACCACCGAACTGCGCTGGCTCGACGGCGAGGAGATGGGGCCCGACTACTGGTACCGCAACCTGCGCCGGCCCGTCGAGCTGGAACGGGCGATCCGCGCGCTGGCCGCCGAGGGCCACGACACGTACGTCGAGTGCAGCCCGCACCCGGTGCTCACCGTCGGCGTGGAGGAGACCCTCGCCGACCACGACGGCGATGCCGTGGTGGTCGGCTCGGTGCAACGCGACCAGGGCGGCCGGGAGCGGTTCCTGCTCTCCCTGGCCCAGCTCCACGTGTCCGGGGTCGCGGTGGACTGGCGGCCCGCGCTGGCCGGCGGCCGGCGCGTCGACCTGCCCACGTACGCGTTCGCCCACCGCCGCTACTGGCCCCGGCCGGTCTCCGGACCCGGCGACGTCGGCGCCGCCGGTCTGGACGCCGCCGGTCATCCGCTGCTCGGCGCGTCGGTCGTGCTGGCCGAGACGAGGGGCCACCTGTTCACCGGGCGGCTGTCGGCCGACGCGCAGCCGTGGCTGGCCGATCACCGGGTCACCGGCAGCGTACTGGTGCCCGGCACCGGCCTGGTGGAGTTCTGCCTGCGCGCCGGCGACGAGGTCGGCCACCCGTTCCTCGACGAGCTGGTCATCGAGGCCCCGCTGACCCTGCCCGCCGACGGCGCGACGCAGGTGCAGGTGGCGGTCGGCGCGGGCGCCGGCGACGGATGCCGCCCGGTGACCGTGCACTCCCGGCCCGCCGACGCGCCGGCGGGACAGCCGTGGACCCGGCACGCCAGCGCCACCCTCCGCGCCGACCAGCCCGCGGTGTCGCCGCAGCTCACCGCCTGGCCGCCGCCCGACACCCGGCCCGTCGACCTGACCGGCTTCTACGCCGGCCTGGAAGCCGACGGGTACGCGTACGGGCCGGCGTTCCAGGGCCTGCGCGCGGTGTGGACCAGCGGCGACGAGGTCTACGCCGAGGTGGAGCTGCCGGCGGCCCAGCGGGTCGACGCCGACCGGTACGGCCTGCACCCCGCCCTGTTCGACGCCGCCCTGCACGCCGCGCACTTCGGCGGCCTCGCCGGGGCCGGGGCCGGCCGGCTCCTGCTGCCGTTCGCCTGGAACGGCGTCAGCCTGCACGCCACCGGGGCGACCGCCCTGCGGGTACGGCTGACCCGGGTCGGGCCGCACGCCATCGCGCTGACCGTCGCCGATCCGACCGGCGCCCCGGTGGCCGAGGTGGCCACCCTGACGATGCGCCCGATCTCCACCACCGAGCTGGCCGTCACCGACGACCGGGCCACCCGCGACGCCCTGTTCCGCGTCGACTGGACGCCGCTGCCGCCCGTCGACTCGGCCACCCCGGTCGACGCCGTGGCCGTCGCCCCCGGCCTGGACGGGTTCCCGCTGCACCACGGGCTGGACGGGCTCGCCGACGCGGTGGACGCCGGACTGGCCCTGCCCGGGGCGGTGCTCGTGCCGCTCGGCGCGGACCCCGCGCAGCCCACCCCCCGCGCGGCGCGCCACGCCGCCGTGCAGGCCCTCGACCTGGTCCGGCGCTGGCTCACCGAGCCCCGCTGGGCGGCGTCGCGGCTGCTGCTGGTGACCCGGGGCGCGGTGGCCGTGCACCACGCCGGTGAGGTGACCGACCCGGCCGCCGCGGCGGCGTGGGGCCTGGTGCGCTCCGCCCAGTCGGAGAACCCGGGCCAGATCGTCGTCGTCGACGTCGACGACGACGGGATCGGCCCCGACGAGGTGGCCGCCCTGCTGGCGGCGGACGAGCCGCAGGCCGCGATCCGGGTCGGCGCGGCGTACGTGCCGCGGCTGGCGCGGGCCGGGTCGGCCGGCGAGCTGCCCGCACCGCTCGCCGCCGCGTGGCGGCTGGACGCGCCGGTGCGCGGCAGCCTGGAGAACCTCACCCTGGTCGCCACCGACGCCGCCGACGCCGCGCTCGGCCCCCGCGAGGTCCGGGTCCGCGTCCGCGCCGCCGGCCTCAACTTCCGCGACGTGCTCAACGCGCTCGGCCTCTACCCGGGCGACGCGGGCCCGCTCGGCGGCGAGGGCGCCGGCGAGGTCGTCGAGGTGGGCGCCGAGGTGACCGACCTGCGCCCCGGCGACCGCGTCTTCGGGGTCTTCGTGGGCTGCTTCGGACCCGTCGCGGTCACCGACCGCCGCCTGCTGGCCCCGATGCCGGCCGGCTGGTCGTACGTCGAGGCCGCGTCCGTGCCGGTGGTCTTCCTGACCGCGTACCACGGGCTGGTCAACCTGGCCGGGCTCACCCGGGGCGAGTCGGTGCTGGTGCACGCGGCGGCCGGCGGCGTCGGCATGGCCGCCGTGCAGCTCGCCCGGCACCTCGGGGCCGAGGTGTACGCCACCGCCAGCCCCGCCAAGTGGGACGCCCTGCGCGCGCTCGGTCTCGACGAGGAACACCTGGCGTCGTCCCGGACCCTCGACTTCGAGACCCGCTTCACCGACGCCACCGGCGGCCGGGGCGTGGACGTCGTGCTGGACTCGCTGGCCCGCGAGTTCGTCGACGCCTCGCTGCGGCTGCTGCCGCGCGGCGGGCGGTTCGTCGAGATGGGCAAGACCGACATCCGCGACGCCGACCGCGTCGCCGTCGACCACCCGGGAGTGGCCTACACCGCCTTCGACCTGACCCTGCAGGAGCCCGACGAGGTGCAGCGCATGCTGGTCGTTCTGCTGGGGCTCTTCGAACGGGGGACGCTCACCCCGCTGCCCACCCAGGTGTGGGACGTCCGCCAGGCGCCGGAGGCGTTCCGGCACGTCAGCCAGGCCCGGCACGTCGGCAAGGTGGTGCTCACCATGCCCCGGGTGTGGAACCCCGACGGCACGGTGCTGCTGACCGGCGGCACCGGGACCCTGGGCCGGCTGGTCGCCCGGCGGCTGGTCGAGACGCACGGCGTACGGCGGCTGCTGCTGGTCAGCCGCCGCGGCGAGCGGGCCCCCGGCGCGACCGAGGCGCTCGACGAACTGCGGGCCCTGGGGGCCGAGGCCACGGTGGTGGCGGCCGACGTGTCCGACCGCGACAACCTCGCCGGGGTGCTGGCGGCGGTACCGGAGCGGCACCCGTTGACCGCCGTCGTGCACCTCGCCGGGGTGCTCGACGACGGGGTGGTCACCGCCCTCACCCCGCAGCGCGTCGACACGGTCTTCGCGCCGAAGCTCGACGCTGCGTGGCACCTGCACCAGCTCACCCGCCACCTCGACCTCGCCGGGTTCGTGCTCTTCTCCTCCGGCGCCGGAGTCTTCGGCGTACCCGGTCAGGCCAACTACGCGGCGGCCAACGCGTTCCTCGACGCGCTCGCCCTGGCCCGCCGTGCGGAAGGGCTGCCGGGCCGGTCGTTCGCCTGGGGGCTGTGGGAGCAGGCCAGCGAGATGACCGCCAAGCTGGACCGGACCGATCCCCGGATCACCGCCCGTGACGGGCAGCTCGCCATCCCGTCCGAGCTGGGGATGGCCCTGTTCGACGCGGGCCTGCGGCTGGCCGAGCCGGTGCTGGTGCCGACGAGGATCGACGTCGCCGCGCTCGGCGAGCGGGCCGAGCGGCCACCGGCCCTGCTGCGCGGGCTGCTGCGCCGGGAGCGGCCGACGGCGCGGGCGGCCACCCCGGCCGGCGGCGGGCGCACGCTCGCCGACGAGCTGGCGGCGCTGGACGGGCCCGAGCGCCACACCCTCGTGGTCGACCTGGTACGCGACCAGGCGGCGAGCGTGCTCGGGCACGGCAGCCGGGTGGCGGTGGCCCCGGGCCGGGCGTTCAGCCAGATCGGCTTCGACTCGCTGACCGCCGTCGAGTTGCGCAACCGGCTGACCACGGCCACCGGCCTGCGCCTGCCGGCCACGCTGATCTTCGACTACCCGGACCCGAACGAGCTGGCCACGTACCTGGTGTCCGAGCTGGCGCCGGACACCGGACCGGCGGCCCCGCCGGTCCTCGCGGACCTGGAGAACCTGGAGCGCTCGCTGACCGAGGCCACTGTGGAAGCGGAGCTGCACGACCAGATCGGGTCGCGCCTGGAGGTGCTGATCGCCAAGTGGCGGACGATGCGCGCCGGCACGGGCGGCGATCCCGACCTCGATCTCGAACTGGCCAGCGACGACGACCTGTTCGACCTCATCGACTCCGAACTCGGTATCTGATGGCCGTCCGGCCGCCCCGCACGCCACAAGCCGACCCCGTGTCCGACCGACCCCTGAGGAACCGATACCGATGCTGACGACCGACGTCCTGATCGTGGGCTACGGCCCCGTCGGTGAGATGCTCACGATCCTGCTGGCGCAGCGAGGGCTCACCGTCACGGCGGTCGAGCGGTGGGCCACCCCGTACAACTTCCCCCGCGCGGTGTCGTACGACGGGGAGGCGAGCCGTGTCCTGGCCGCCGCCGGCGTCGCCGACCGCCTCGGCCCGGTGGTGGAGTCGTCCGGCGAGTACACCTTCAAGAACGGCTTCGGCCGGACCCTGCTGCACGTCAAGGTCACCGGCGACGGCCCGATGGGCTGGCCCGACTCGGTCTCGTTCTACCAGCCGGGACTGGAGGCGCTGCTCGCCGAGCGGGGCGCGGAGCTGCCGGGTGTCACGGTGCTGCGCCCGTACCAGGTGACGGGCCTGGTCGAGCACGACGACCGGGTCGAGGTGACCATCGCCGGCCCGGACGGCGAGGAGGTCCGCGCGGCCCGCTGGGTCGTCGGCTGCGACGGGGCCAACAGCTTCGTGCGGGAGCACCTGGGCAGCGGCGTCACCGACCTCGGCTTCACGTACGACTGGCTGGTCTGCGACGTGGTCCCGCACGAGGCCCGCGAGTTCAAGCCGAACAACCTGCAGGTCTGCGACCCGGCGCGGCCCCGCACGGCCGTGTCGGCCGGCCCGGGGCACCGGCGGTGGGAGTTCATGCGGGTGCCGGGGGAGAGCCGCGAGGAGTTCGAGAGCGCCGCCAGCGTGTGGCGGCTGCTCGGCCTCTTCGACATCACCCCCGACAACGCCACGCTGGAGCGGTACGGCGTCTACACCACCCAGGCATGCTCGGCCGGGCGCTGGCGTTCCGGGCGGATCCTGCTCGCCGGCGACGCGGCGCACGTGATGCCGCCGTTCATGGGGCAGGGGATGAGTTCGGGCTTCCGCGACGCCCTCAACCTCGCCTGGAAGCTCGACCTGGTGCACCGCGGCCTCGCCGACGAGGCCCTGCTGGACACCTACCAGGAGGAGCGCTGCGCGCACGTGCAGCACGCCATCCGGATGTCCATGGACTCGGGCACGGTGATCTGCGAGACCGACCGCGCCGCCGCGGCCGGCCGCGACGCCGCGATGCTCGCCGAGCTGCGCCGGCGTACCGCCCGCCCGCGCACCCGGTCCCTGCTGGAGCCCCTGTCCGGCGGGATCCTGCACAGCGGCTGCGAGGCCGCCGGCGCCCCGATGCCGCAGGGCCGCGTCGAGGTCGACGGCCGCGCCGGGCTCTTCGACGAGGTCGTCGGCACCGGCTTCGTCCTGCTCTGCGCCGAGGACCCCGACGACCTGCTCGACGCCGACGCCCGGGCCTTCCTGGACGCGCTCGGCACGCGGGTCGTCCGGATCGTTCCCGCCGGCGCGCCCGTACCCGGATCCGGCGCCGCGCCGACCGCCTTCGACCTCGACGACGTGTACCTGCCCCACCTCAAGCGGTACGACGCGGTGGCGGTGCTCGTCCGGCCCGACTTCTACGTCTTCGGCACTGCCGCCGACCCGGCCGTTGTGCCCGCGCTCGTCGAGGATCTGCGCCGGCAGATCCGGCGCGGCTGATCGGCATCCACCCACCGGAAGGAACCGACATGTTCGAGAACCTGAAGATCGCCGGCCGGGCGATCCGCACGGTCTTCACCGCCGACCCCATCACCCGGGTCCGGCGCTTCTACGAGATCCAGTCACCCGACGTGGAGTTCGCGGCCCGCCGTACCCACTACATGAACGTGGGCTACTGGTCCGACGGGGTCACCGACATCGACACGGCCGCCGACGCGCTGGCCGACAAGCTGGCCGACGCCGCCGGGCTCAAGCCGGACGACACCGTGCTCGACGTCGGCTTCGGCTACGGGGACCAGGACTTCAAGTGGCTGCGGGAGCGCCAGGTCGCCAAGGTGTACGGCCTGAACATCACCCCGCACCACGTCGAGGCGGCACAGCGCCGGGCGCAGGAGGAGGGGCTCGCCGACCGGACCGACTTCCGGCTCGGCAGCGCCACCGAACTGCCCTTCGGGGACAACACCTTCGACCGGGTCGTCGCCCTGGAGTCCGCCTTCCACTTCTACCCGCGCAGCGCGTTCTTCGCCGAGGCGCTGCGGGTGCTGCGCCCGGGCGGCGTGCTCGCCACGGCCGACATCATCCCGGTCAGCGGCGACGTCGTCCGCGCCGCCATCCAGTCCGGCCCGCTGAGTTTCGTCAAGTTCAGCATCCCGAAGGAGAACTGGCACGACCGGGACACGTACCGGCAGCAGCTGGTCGAGGCCGGCTTCGCCAACCCGGAGGTCCGCTCGATCAAGGAGCAGACCTGGGAGGGCTGGCGGGCGTACATGGCCGAGCGGACCAACGACCCCGCGTTCCGGGCCGTCGTCAAGCCGGCCGTCCGCAAGAGCATGGCGGCCCACTGGAAGAACCAGGACCTCATGAAGCGTGAGCTGGCGCAGCTCGACTACGTGATCGCGGTCGGCCACAAGCGGTGACACCGCGCACCGACGAGGGGCCCGCCCACCGGTCGTGACGACCGGTGGACGGGCCCCTCGTCCGGTGGGATCAGACCGCCGGCGCCGCGCTCAGCGCCGTCGAGACGGCCCGCAGGATCGCCGGCTGGTGCTCGGCCAGGAAGAAGTGCCCGCCCGGGTAGACCTTCAGGTCGAACGCCGCGGTGGTGTGGTCCGACCACGCCCGGGCCTCCTCGACAGTCGTCTTCGGGTCGTCGTCGCCGGTGAGGACGGTGATCGGGCAGCTCAGCGGCGGCCCCGGCCGGTAGATGTACCGCTCGGCGGCCCGGTAGTCGTTGCGGATCGCCGGCAACGCGGCGCGCAGCATCTCCGGGTCCCCGAGGACGGCGGAGTTGGTGCCGCTCAGCTTCCGGACGTCGGCCAGCAGCCCCTCGTCGTCGAGCAGGTGCACCGTCTCGTGCCGTGACTTCGACGGCGCCCGGCGCCCGGACGCGAACAGGTGCGCGACGCTGCCGCCGTCCTGCTCGATGAGCCGGGCGAGTTCGAAGCCGAGGCTGGCCCCCATGCTGTGCCCGAAGATGGCCAGCGGCTCGTCCCGCCAGGGCCGCAGCACGGTGAACACCTCGCGCGCGAGGTCGTGGATGTCGCCGATGCACTTCTCGTGGCGCCGGTCCTGCCGTCCCGGGTACTGGATCGACAGCACCTCCACGGCGGGGGAGAGCGCGCGGGACACCGGGAAGTAGAAGCTTGCCGACCCGCCGGCGTGGGGCAGGCACACCAACCGCCTAGCGCCGCCCGGAGCGGGGTGGAAGCGTCGCACCCACAAGCCGTTGTCGGTATCTGGCGTCGTCATCCTCTGGTGGTCCTTCCGGCGGCTGCGGTTGCCGACCGGATCGGCGCGGACCCGGTCGAGGCGACGCTAGTGCGACGGGTCGGGACCGGACACCCCTAGCTGGTCGGTTGCCTGGTTAGGGGTTGTCCGCGCTCGCGCGCAACCAATAACTTCTCCCGGCAGATGGGGATCTGCGTGGCTCTCGGCCGAGCGAGCCGAACGACAGATACAGGTGTCGCCTGAGACTTCTGCGCATTCGTACCGTCGCTTACGTCGAGTCTCCGCCGTGAATCGCGATGGGCTGGGTTGATGGACACCGAAGAGAAGCTCCGGGAGTACCTGAAGAGAGTCACCGCCGACCTGCGGCGGACCCGGCAACGGCTCCGGGACGTCGAGGCCGACGCGCAGCAGCCCATCGCGATCGTCGGCATCGGCTGCCGGTTTCCCGGCGGGGTGCGCACTGCCGAGGAACTGTGGGATCTCGTCGCGTCCGGCGGTGACGCGATCGCCTCCTTCCCCACCGACCGCGGCTGGGATATCGACGCGCTCTACGACCCGGAGCGGTCCCGGCCGGGCACCTCCTCGGTCCGGGAGGGCGGATTCGTGGCCGACGCCGCCGAGTTCGACCCTCGGCTGTTCGGGGTCTCGCCGCGCGAGGCCCTCGCCATGGACCCGCAGCAGCGGCTGCTGCTGCATACCGCGTGGGAGGCCGTCGAGACGGCGGGGATCGACCCCACAAGCCTGAAGGGCGCCCGGGTCGGGGTCTTCGCCGGCATGACCCACAGCGGGTACGCCCACCCGCCGGAGACCCCGCCGGCGGGCGTGGAGGACTACCTCGGTCTCGGCAACGCGGGCAGCATCGCCTCGGGCCGGGTGGCGTACTCGTTCGGGTTCGAGGGTCCGGCGGTGACTGTGGACACGGCGTGTTCGTCGTCGCTTGTGGCGTTGCACCTGGCGGTGCAGGCCCTGCGGTCCGGCGAGTGCGACCTGGCGCTGGCCGGCGGCGTCACCGTGATGCCCACCCCCGCGGTGTTCGTCGACTTCACCCGGCAGGGCAACCTGTCCCCGGTGGCCCGGTGCCGGGCGTTCGCCGACGCGGCGGACGGCACGGCGCTCGCCGAGGGCGTCGGTGTGCTGCTGGTGCAGCGGTTGTCGGATGCGCGGCGCGACGGGCGCCGGATCCTGGCGGTGGTGCGGGGCACGGCGGTGAATCAGGATGGTGCGTCGAATGGTTTGACGGCGCCGAATGGTCCGTCGCAGCAGCGGGTGATTCGGCAGGCTCTGGCGTTTGCGGGTTTGTCGGCGGCTGATGTGGATGTGGTGGAGGCGCATGGTACGGGTACGTCGTTGGGTGATCCGATTGAGGCGCAGGCGTTGTTGGCGACGTATGGGCAGGGTCGGGATGTGCCGTTGTTGTTGGGGTCGGTGAAGTCGAACATCGGTCATACGCAGGCGGCTGCGGGGGTGGCGGGGATTATCAAGATGGTTTTGGCGTTGCGGTATGGGGTGGTGCCGGCGTCGTTGCATGTGGATGTGCCGTCGTCGCATGTGGATTGGTCGTCGGGTGCGGTGGAGTTGGTGACGCGGACGCGTGAGTGGCCGGGTGTGGGGCGTCCTCGGCGGGCGGGTGTGTCGTCGTTCGGTATTTCGGGGACGAATGCGCACGTGATTTTGGAGCAGCCGGAGGCCGAAGCCGATCTCGAGCCCGCAGCGGTGCCGGTGGGTGTGCCGGTGCCGTGGGTGGTGTCGGGTCGTTCGGAGCGGGCTTTGGTGGGTCAGGCGGCGCGGTTGGCGTCGTTCGTGCGGGGTCGGTCTGACCTGTCGGTGGTGGATGTGTCGTGGTCGTTGGTGATGTCGCGGGCGGCGTTGGAGTGTCGGGCGGTGGTGTGGGGCTCGGACGTCGACGAGTTGGTTGCTGGTCTGTCGGCGGTGGCTGAGGGCCGGTCTGCGGGTGTGGTGTCGGCGGGTCGTCGGGCGGTGTTGTTCACGGGTCAGGGTTCGCAGCGTGTGGGTATGGGCCGGGAGCTGTATGAGGCGTTTCCGGTGTTCGCGGCGTCGTTCGACGCGGTGTGCGCGGAGATCGATCCGCGCCTGCCGCGTGCGTTGCGGGATGTGGTGTTCGCGGAGCCGGGCACTGCCGATGGGGCTCTGTTGGATCGGACCGTGTTTGCGCAGGCGGGGTTGTTCGCGGTGGAGGTGGCGTTGTGGGAGTTGTTGTCGTCGTGGGGGGTGCGGGCGGATTTTGTGGGGGGTCATTCGATCGGTGAGGTGACGGCGGCGTTTGTGGCGGGGATGTTGTCGTTGGCGGATGCGTGCACGTTGGTGGCGGCGCGGGGTCGGTTGATGCAGGCGTTGCCGGCCGGTGGGGTGATGGCGGCCGTCGGCGCGTCGGAGGAGGCTGTGGCTGAGTTGATCGGTGCGTCGGGTGCGGGTGTGGACGTGGCGGCGGTGAATGGTCCGGTGTCGGTGGTGGTGTCGGGTGCTGCGGGTGAGGTCGCCTCGGTGGTGGCGGCCTGTCGTGAGCGGGGTTGGCGGGTCAAGGAGTTGTCGGTCAGTCATGCGTTCCATTCGCGGTTGATGGATCCGATGCTGGACGAGTTCGCGTCGGTGGTGGCGGGGCTGTCGTGGCAGCCGCCGCGGGTGCCGGTGGTGTCGAACGTGTCGGGTGCGGTGGCGGACGCGGCGGAACTGACCGACCCGGGCTACTGGGTGCGGCACGTACGCCAGCCCGTACGGTTCGCCGACGCGGTGCGCACCCTCCACCAGCAGGACGTCACCCAGTTCCTGGAGGTCGGCCCCGACGCCGTACTCACCGCCATGGCGCAGGACTGCGTCGAGGCGGCCGGCGAAGTCCGGTTCACCGCCACGATGCGCGCCGGGCACTCCGAGGCCGACACGCTGCGCACCGCCCTCGCCGAGCGGTACGTCACCGGCGGCCACGTCGACTGGACCGGATACCTCGCCGCCCTCGACGGGTCCGGCCCCGAGCGGGCAGCCGAGGCGCGCCCCCGCGCCATCGCCCTGCCCACGTACGCCTTCGACCAGCAGCGCTACTGGCTCAACGCCAGCGCGGGGGTCGAGACGGTGCCCGGGCTCGGTGTCCGCCCCGTCGACCACGCGCTGCTCGGCGCCGCCGTACGCGTCGCCGACGACGACGTACGGGTCTTCGGCACCGAACTCTCCGTGCTGACACACCCGTGGCTCGCCGAACACGTCGTCTGGGACTCGGTGGTGGTGCCCGGCGCCGCCCTGGTCGAAATGGTCCTGCACGCGGGCGCGCAGGTCGGCTGCGACACCCTCGACGAGCTGACCCTCCAGGCCCCGCTGGCGCTCGCCGAGGACGGCACCCGGGCGGTGCAGGTGAAACTGGGCGCGGCGGACGAGGACGGTCGCCGGACGGTCAGCATCCACTCCCGCGCCGCCGCCGACCCGGACGGCGAGTGGGACCGCCACGCGGCGGGCGTCCTCGCCCCCGCCGTACCGCAGCCCGACCGATCCGATCCGGCGCCGTGGCCGCCCAGCGCCGCCACCGCTGTCGCGGTCGACGGGATCTACACCGAGCTGTCCCGTCTGGGCGTCGAGTACGGCCCCCTCTTCCGTGGCCTGCGCGCCGTCTGGCGCACCGGCGACGAGGTGTGCGCCGAGGTGGCGGTGCCCGACGGCACCGAGGTCGCCGGCTTCGGCCTGCATCCCGCCCTGCTGGACGCTGCGCTGCACGTCGTCGGCCTGCTCGACTCCGACGCGGAGGATGCCTCCGGCGTACGCCTGCCCTTCGCCTGGACCGGCGTCACTCTCTCGGCGGTCGGCGCGACCGCGCTGCGGGTACGCGCCCGGCGCAGCGGCGGCGGCGTGGCCCTGACCCTGACCGACCCGGCCGGCGCCCCCGTCGCCCGGATCGACTCCCTGGTCTCCCGCCCCGTCACCACCGACCAGGTGCGCGGCGGTGACTCCGCAGCCGATCCGCTGTACGCCGTCAACTGGCAGAGCGTGCGGCCAGGTACCCCGGCGACCGTCCGGGTGGTGCTCCTCGGCGACGCGCCGTCCGACCTGTCCGAGATCGCCAGGTACAGGCTCGCCGAGCTGGCGGAGGCGGTCGACTCCGGCCGGATCGACCCGGAACTGGTGCTGCTCGCCGCGTACGCCGACGACGAGGACGCCCCGGTTCCCGCCGCGACGCGGAGCCGGCTCACCGCGGTGCTGGCCGCCGTCCAGGGCTGGCTCGCCGACGACCGGCTGGCGGAGCGGCGGCTGGTCGTGCTGACCCGCGGGGCCGTCGCCGCCGGCGACACCTGTCGTACGGGCGACCTGCCCGGCGCGGCGGTCTGGGGCCTGCTGCGCTCGGCCCAGGCGGAACACCCCGGCCGCTTCGTGCTCGTGGATCTCGACGAGGCGCGGCAGCCGGAGTCCTGCACTGTGGACCTGGTGGCCCGTGCGGTCGCCACCGGCGAACCCCAACTGGCGGTCCGGGACGAGCAGGTGCTGACGCCCCGGCTCGCGCCAGCCGTCCTCGACCCGGCACCGGCCGCCGCCCTCGACCCCGACGGGACGGTCCTGGTCACCGGGGCCACCGGCGCCCTCGGCGGTCTGCTGGCCCGGCACCTGGTCAGTACGCACAAGGTGCGCCACCTGCTGCTGGTCAGCCGCCGCGGAACCGACGCCCCCGGCGCGGCGGAGCTGCTCGCCGAGCTGACCGCGCTGGGTGCGCAGGCCCGCCTGGTCGCCGCCGACGTGGCGGACCGGGACCGCCTGGCCGCGGTGCTGGCCGACGTTCCCGCCGAGCACCCGCTCACCGGCGTGGTGCACGCCGCCGGCGTCCTCGACGACGCGGTGATCTCGGCGCTGACCCCCGGCCGGCTGTCAGCCGTTCTCTCCGCCAAGGCCGACGCCGCCTGGCACCTGCACGAGCTGACCCGATCGCGGCCGCTGGCGATGTTCGTCCTCTTCTCGTCGGTCGCCGGTGTCCTCGGCGGCCCCGGGCAGGGCAACTACGCCGCCGCGAACGCGTTCCTCGACGGCCTCGCCGGACACCGGCATGCCTGCGGCCTCGCCGCCACGTCCCTGTCCTGGGGCCTCTGGGCCGCGGACAGCGGGATGACGGGCGCACTCGACGCCGCCCAGCGGCAGCGGATGAGCCGCAACGGCCTCAGCCCGCTCGGCACCGGCCAGGCGCTGCGCCTCTTCGACAACGGCCTGCACGGTGGACGCCCCCACCTGGTGCCGGCGCTGCTCGACCTCGCCGCGCTGCGCCGCCAGGCCGACGCCGGCCAGCTCCCGGCGCCGCTGCGCGGCCTGGTCCGGGCCCGGCGGCGCGTCGTCGAGGGCGGCGGCGACGGCGGCCCGTCCTTCGCGCAGCGCCTCGCCGGCACGCCCGAGGCCGAACGCGGCCGGCTGGTGGAGGACCTGGTCAAGGCGCAGGTCATCGAGGTGCTCGGCTACCCGCCGGCCACCGTCGTGCCGTCCGGGCAGACGTTCACCGGCCTCGGCTTCGACTCGCTGACAGCCGTGGAGCTGCGCAACCGGCTGACCGCCCTCACCGGCATCCGGCTTCCGGCGAGCCTGATCTTCGACTGCCCCACGCCCGCCGCCCTCGCCGACTTCCTGCTGGTCGACGCCGCCCCGCCGAAGCCCGAACCGAGCCTGCTCGCCGAGCTGGACCGGCTGGAGGCCGCGTTCGCCGCGACCGCGCCGGAGGAACTGGAGCGGCTGGCCGCCGACGACGAGACGCGTACCGCCGTGGCGGTCCGCCTCCGGGCGCTGGTCACCCGGTGGAGCGACACCACCGACCGGCCCGACGACGTCGGCCAGGCCCTCGACGACGCCTCGGACGACGAGCTGTTCGACTTCATCGACCAGAAGTTCGGCCGATCCTGACCACGAGTCCGCCGCTTGCCCCTTAGCGACAGGTGATCAACCCGATGGCGAACGAAGCCAAGCTCCGCGAGTACCTCAAGCGCGTCACCGCTGACCTGCACGAGACCAGCGAACGCCTGCGGGCCGTCGACGAGCAGAATCACGAGCCGATCGCGATCGTGGGGATGGGCTGCCGCTACCCGGGCGGGGTGCGGACTCCGGAGGCGCTGTGGCGGCTGGTCGAGTCCGGCGTCGACGCCGTCACACCCTTCCCGGCGGACCGGGGCTGGGACGTGGAGAGCCTCTACGACCCCGACCCGGACGCGCACGGCAAGTCGTACACCCGCGAGGGCGGCTTCCTGCACGACGCCGGCGAGTTCGACGGCGGCTTCTTCGGCATCTCGCCCCGCGAGGCGCTGGCCATGGACCCGCAACAGCGCCTCCTGCTGGAGGTCGCCTGGGAGACGGTCGAGCGGGCCGGCATCGCCGCGGACTCGCTCAAGGGCAGCCGCACCGGCGTCTTCACCGGCGTCATGTACCACGACTACGTCTCCCGGCTCAACGGCGTGCCGCAGGAGGTCGAGGCGTTCGTCGGCACGGGCAACCACGGCAGCGTCGTCTCCGGCCGGATCGCGTACACGTTCGGCTTCGAGGGCCCGGCCGTCACCGTCGACACCGCCTGCTCGTCCTCACTGGTGGCGCTGCACCTCGCCGTGCAGGCCCTGCGTTCCGGCGAGTGCACCCTCGCGCTGGCCGGCGGCGTCACCGTCATGTCCAGCCCCGACACGTTCGTCGGCTTCAGCCGCCAGCGTGGCCTGTCCCCGGACGGGCGGTGCAAGTCCTTCGCGGCCACCGCCGACGGCACCGGCTGGAGCGAGGGCGCCGGGCTGCTGCTGCTGGAGCGGCTCTCCGACGCGCAGCGCAACGGCCACCGGGTGCTCGCCGTGGTGCGCGGCAGCGCGGTCAACTCCGACGGCGCCTCCAACGGCCTCACCGCGCCGCACGGCCCGTCGCAGCAACGCGTGATCCGCCAGGCCCTCGCCAACGCCCGGCTCGCCCCGGCCGACGTGGACGCCGTCGAGGCCCACGGCACCGGCACCCGCCTCGGCGACCCCATCGAGGCGCAGGCCCTGCTCGCCACGTACGGCCGGGACCGGGCCGACGACCAGCCCCTGTGGCTCGGGTCGATCAAGTCGAACCTCGGGCACACCCAGGCCGCGGCCGGCGTCGCCGGCGTCATCAAGATGGTCATGGCGATGCGTCACGGCGTCCTGCCGCGCACCCTGCACGTCGACGAGCCGTCCCCGCACGTCGACTGGTCGGCCGGCGCGGTGAGCCTGCTCCGCGAGCCGCGCCCGTGGCCGCGCGCGACGAGGCCCATGCGCGCGGGCGTCTCCTCGTTCGGTGTCAGCGGCACCAACGCCCACGTCATCGTCGAGGCCGCCCCGCCCGCGCCGCAGCCGGCCACCGACGCCGTCACCGGCCCCGACCCGCTGCCGTGGGTCGTCTCCGCGCGCAGCGCCGCAGCGCTCGGCGCCCAGGCCGACCGGCTGCGCTCCTGGCTCACCGAGCACCCCGACGCCGCGCCGGCCGCCGTGGGCCGGGCCCTGGCCACCGGCCGGTCCGTCCTGGAACACCGGGCGGTGCTGCTCGGCGCCGACCGGGACGAACTGCTCGCCGGGCTCGGCGCGCTGGCCGACGGGGTTCCGGCCGCGTCCGTGCGGCGCGGGGTCGCCAGTCCCACCCGCGTCGCCGTGCTCTGCACCGGCCAGGGCGCCCAGCGCGTCGGCATGGGCCAGCGGTTGTACGCCGCCTTCCCGGCCTTCGCCGACGCCTTCGACGCCGCCTGCGCGGAGCTGGACAGGCACCTCGACCGGCCGCTGCGCGGCGTGCTCGACGGCCCCGCCGACGTGCTCGACCGCACCGGGTACGCCCAGGCGGCGCTCTTCGCCGTCGAGGTCGCCGCCTACCGGCTCGTCGAGTCCTGGGGTGTCGTGCCGGACTTCGTGGCCGGGCACTCGGTCGGCGAGGTGGCCGCCGCGCACATCGCCGGCGTGCTGTCGCTGCCCGACGCCGCCCGCCTGGTGGCCGCCCGGGGCACCCTGATGCAGGCGCTGCCCACCGGTGGCGCCATGGTGTCGATCCGCGCCACCGAGGCGGAGGTCCGCGCGCACCTGGCCACCGTCGGCGGGACGCCCGGCGCCGGGCTGGCCGCCGTCAACGGCCCGGAGTCCGTCGTCGTCTCCGGCGACGAGGACGCCGTGCTGGCGGTCGCCGCACACTTCGCAGCCCTCGGCCGCAGCACCAGGCGACTGCGGGTCAGCCACGCGTTCCACTCCGCCCGCATGGACCCGATGCTCGACGCGTTCGGCGACGTGCTCGGGCAACTGACCTTCGCCGCGCCCCGCATCCCCGTGGTCTCCACCGTGACCGGAGCGGTGCTCGACCTCGGCGAGGTGTGCTCCCCGGCGTACTGGCTGCGCAACGTCCGCGACACGGTCCGCTTCGACGCCGCCGTGACCACGCTGCGTGAGCTGGGTGTCGGCGCGTACGTCGAGGTGGGCCCGGGCGGAGTGCTCTGCGCGCTCACCCAGGAGATCGTCGGCGCGGACCAGGCGGTCTGCGCCCCCGTGCTGCGCGCCGAGCACGACGAGGCGACGACCGCCCTGGCCGCCGCGGCCACCGTGTGGACCAGGGGCGTGCCGGTGAACTGGGCGGCCCTGTTCGCCGGCCCGCCCGTGCCGGTCGACCTGCCCACGTACGCGTTCCAGCGCGCACGCTACTGGCTGCTGCCCCTGCCGCAGCCCGCCGACGTGACCGCCGCCGGGCTGACCCCGACCGGCCACCCGCTGCTCGGCGCGGTGTTCCGCTCGGCCGACGGCGACGAGGTGACGCTCACCGGCAGGTTGTCCGTGGAGACCCAGCCCTGGCTGGCCGAGCACGCCCTGCGCGACGTCGTGCTCCTGCCCGGCACCGGGTTCGTGGAGCTGGCGATGCGGGCCGGCGCGGAGGTCGGCGCCGAACGGCTCGCCGAGCTGACCCTCCAGGCGCCGCTGGTGCTGCCCGAGACCGGCGGCGTCGACGTGCAGGTCGCCGCCGAACGCACCGGCGGCGGAGCGTGGCAGCTCACCGTCCACGCCCGTCGCGCCGGCACCGACGACATCTGGGTACGGCACGCCACCGGCCTGCTCACCGAGGAGCCGGACGAGGACACCGGCACGCTGGAGCAGTGGCCGCCGAGCGACGCCACCTCCCTGGACGTGTCGGAGCTGGCCGGGCGGGCGGCACGGGCCGGGTTCGCGTACGGCCCGGCCTTCTCCGGGCTGCGCGCCGCCTGGCGCGTCGGCGCGGACGTGTACGCCGAGGTGGCGCTGCCCGATCCGGCGGCCGGCGACGCCGGTGGGTACGGGCTGCACCCGGCGTTGCTCGACGCCGCCGTGCAGGCGGTCGGGCTGGGCATCGTCGACCCCGGCGAGGCCCGCATGCCGTTCGCCTGGTCCGACGTGACGCTGTCCGCCCACGGCGCCGACACGCTGCGGGTACGGTTGACCCCCACCGGTCCGGACACGGTGTCCATGCTGGTCGCCGACGCCACCGGGGCGCCGGTCGCCCGGGTCGGCTCCCTGGTGCTGCGGCCCCTGCCGGCGGGGGAGCTCACCGCCGGCGGGTCCGCGTGGCGGCGCTCGCTGTTCCGCCTCGACTGGCTCCGGCACCCCGTCGCCGGGGGCGCCGCCGACGGCACGACCTGGGCGGTGCTCGGCGGACGTCCCGCCCCGCTGCCGTCCGGCCCGCCCGCCGCCCGGTACGCCGACCTCGACGCGCTCCGCGACGCCGGGGTACCCGACGCCGTGCTGTACCCGGTGGCCGGCGCGACCGGCCCCGGCGCCGTCCACGACCTGCTCGCCGAGGTCCTCGCCGTGCTCCAGGGCTGGCTCGCCGCCGAGCCGCACACCGGCGACTCCCGGCTGGTGGTCCTCACCGGCGGCGCCGTCGCCGTGGACGACGACGCGGAGGTCACCGACCTGGCCGGCGCCGCCGTGTGGGGCCTGCTCCGCTCCGCCCAGGCCGAGCACCCCGGCCGCTTCCTCGTCGTCGACGTCGACGACGAGGAGAACTGCGCGGCCGTCCTCGCCGGCCTGCTGTCGGCCGACGAGCCGCAGGCGGCGGTACGCGACGGGGCGCTCCGTGTGCCCCGGCTCGTCGCCGCCCCGGAACCCGACGCGCCGGCGCCGGCGCTGGACCCGGAGGGCACGGTGCTGGTCACCGGCGGCACCGGTGCCCTCGGCGCGCTGACCGCCCGCCACCTGGTCACCCGGTACGGGGCCCGGCACCTGCTGCTGACCAGCCGGCGCGGCGCCGACGCCGACGGCGCAGCCGACCTGGTCGCCGCCCTCGCCGACCTGGGGGCCACCGCGACGGTCGAGGCGTGCGACGCCGCCGACCGGGCCGCCCTCGCCGCGCTGCTGGACCGGATCGACCCGGCGCACCCGCTGACCGGCGTGGTGCACACCGCCGGCGTGCTGGCCGACCGCACCCTGACCTCGCTCACCCCCGAGACCCTCGGCGACGTGCTGCGGCCGAAGGTGGACGCCGCCGCGAACCTGCACGAGCTGACCGCCGCCAGCCGCCTCGCACTCTTCGTCACGTACTCCTCGGCGGCGGGCGTGACGGGCAGCCCCGGCCAGGCCAACTACGCGGCGGCCAACGCCTTCCTGGACGCGCTCGCCCACCGGCGACGGGCCGCGGGTTTGCCGGCGCACTCGCTGGCCTGGGGCCCGTGGGCGGAGTCGGGCGGCGGTATGACCGCCGGCCTCGACCGCGCCGACACCGACCGGCTGGCCCGGGCCGGCGTACGGCCGCTTCCCGCGGCGGACGGCCTCGCGCTCCTCGACGCCGCCCTGCTCACCGGCCTGCCCGCGACGGTGCCGATGGCGCTGGACGGGCCGGCGCTGCGCGCCCAGGCCGAGGCGGGCACCCTGCCGTCGGTCCTGCGCGGCGTGGTCCGGGCGCCCCGGCGCCGCGCCGCGCGGTCCGGCCCGGCGGAGACCGCCGCGCTGACCGGGCGGCTCGCCGGCCTCGACCGCGAGGAGCGCGCCGCGGCCCTGCTGCGGCTCGTCCTCGACCAGGTCGCGACGGTTCTGGGGTACGCCGATGCCGCCGCCGTCGAGGCCGGGCGTCCGTTCACCGATCTCGGTTTCGACTCGCTCACCGCCGTCGAACTGCGCAACCGGCTGGGCGCGGTCACCGGCCTGCGCCTGCCCGCGACGCTGGTCTTCGACCACCCGACCCCGCTCGCCCTCGCCGACCACCTGGACGCCGAGACCGGAACGGACGCCGGCACCCGGGCGGCTCCGGCCGCCGCTGTCGCGGCGCTCGACGAGCCGATCGCGATCGTCGGCATGAGCTGCCGCTACCCCGGCGGCGTACGCAGCCCCGAGCAGCTGTGGGACCTCCTCGTCTCCGGTGGCGACGGCATCACCGGCTTCCCCGCCGACCGCGGCTGGGACGTCGACGACCTGTACGACCCGTCCGGCGCGCGCCGGGGCAGCAGCTACGCCCGCGAGGGCGGCTTCCTGGTCGACGCCGCCGACTTCGACGCCGACCTGTTCAAGATCTCGCCGCACGAGGCCCTCGCCATGGACCCGCAGCAGCGGCTGCTGCTGGAGACCTCGTGGGAGGCCATCGAGGACGCCCGGATCGACCCGCTTGCGCTGCGTGGCCGCCCCGTCGGCGTGTTCGCTGGCATGATGTACCACAACCACGCCGCAGGGCTGGCCGACGTCCCCGAGACCCTCGACGGCTACCTCGGCGTCGGCACGGCCAGCAGCGTGTTGTCGGGTCGGGTGGCGTACTCGTTCGGGTTCGAGGGTCCGGCGGTGACTGTGGACACGGCGTGTTCGTCGTCGCTTGTGGCGTTGCACCTGGCGGTGCAGGCCCTGCGGTCGGGGGAGTGTGACCTGGCGCTGGCCGGGGGCGTCACGGTGATGGCGACGCCCGAGACGTTCATCGACTTCTCCCGCCAGCGGGGCATGGCCCCCGACGGCCGGTGCAAGTCGTTCTCCGACGCGGCGGACGGCACGGGCTGGTCCGAGGGCGTCGGTGTGCTGCTGGTGCAGCGGTTGTCGGATGCGCGGCGCGACGGGCGTCGGATCCTGGCGGTGGTGCGGGGCACGGCGGTGAATCAGGACGGCGCGTCGAACGGGTTGACGGCGCCGAACGGCCCCTCGCAGCAGCGGGTGATCCGCCAGGCGCTCGCGAACGCCGGGCTGGGCGTCGCCGATGTGGATGTCGTGGAGGCGCACGGCACGGGCACGACGCTGGGCGACCCCATCGAGGCCCAGGCGCTGCTCGCCACGTACGGGCAGGACCGCGACGACCGGGACGCACTGTTGTTGGGGTCGGTGAAGTCGAACATCGGTCATACGCAGGCGGCTGCGGGGGTGGCGGGGATTATCAAGATGGTTTTGGCGATGCGGTATGGGGTGGTGCCGGCGTCGTTGCATGTGGATGTGCCGTCGTCGCATGTGGATTGGTCGTCGGGTGCGGTGGAGTTGGTGACCGAGTCCCGTGAGTGGCCGGGTGTGGGGCGTCCTCGGCGTGCGGGTGTGTCGTCGTTCGGTATTTCGGGGACGAACGCGCACGTGATCATCGAGCAGCCGGAGCCGGAGTCCGCTCCGGCACCGGTCGCGTCCGTTGCGCCGGTTGGGTTGCCGGTGCCGTGGGTGGTGTCGGGTCGTTCGGAGCGGGCTTTGGTGGGTCAGGCGTCGCGGTTGGCGTCGTTCGTGCGGGGTCGGTCTGCCCTGTCGGTGGTGGATGTGTCGTGGTCGTTGGTGAGGTCGCGGGCGGCGTTGGAGCATCGTGCGGTGGTGTGGGGCTCGGACGTGGAGGAGTTGGTTGCTGGTCTGTCGGCGGTGGCTGAGGGCCGGTCTGCGGGTGTGGTGTCGGTGGGTCGTCGGGCGGTGTTGTTTACGGGTCAGGGTTCGCAGCGTGTGGGTATGGGCCGGGAGTTGTATGAGGTGTTCCCGGTGTTCGCGGCGTCGTTCGACGCGGTGTGCGCGGAGATCGATCCGCGCCTGCCGCGTGCGTTGCGGGATGTGGTGTTCGCGGAGCCGGGCACTGCCGATGGGGCTCTGTTGGATCGGACCGTGTTTGCGCAGGCGGGGTTGTTCGCGGTGGAGGTGGCGTTGTGGGAGTTGTTGTCGTCGTGGGGGGTGCGGGCGGACTACCTGGCGGGTCATTCGATCGGTGAGGTGACGGCCGCGTATGTGTCCGGGGTGTTGTCGTTGGCGGATGCGTGCACGTTGGTGGCGGCGCGGGGTCGGTTGATGCAGGCGTTGCCGGCCGGTGGCGTGATGGCGGCCGTCGGCGCGTCGGAGGAGGCTGTCGCTGAGCTGATCGGCGCGTCGGGTGCGGGTGTGGACGTGGCGGCGGTGAACGGTCCGGTGTCGGTGGTGGTGTCGGGTGCTGTGGGTGAGGTTGCGGTGGTGGTGGCGGCCTGTCGTGAGCGGGGTTGGCGGGTCAAGGAGTTGTCGGTCAGTCATGCGTTCCATTCGCGGTTGATGGATCCGATGCTGGACGAGTTCGCGTCGGTGGTGGCGGGGCTGGACTGGCGGGTGCCGCGGATCCCGATCGTGTCGAACGTGACCGGCGCGGTCGCGGACGCCGCAGAGATCACCGAGCCCGGCTACTGGGTGCGGCACGTGCGGCAGCCGGTGCGCTTCGCCGACGGGGTGGCGGCGTTGCGGGCGCTGGGGGTGGACACCTTCCTGGAGGTCGGCCCGGACGCGGTCCTCACCGCCATGGCCGCCGAGGCGGACACGACCGACGACGTGCGGTACGTCGCCACGCTGCGCCGCAGCCAGTCCAACGTCACCACCCTCACCAGTGCCGCCGGGCAGCTCTGGGCCGCCGGTGTGGCCGTCGACTGGGCGGCGTACCTCGGCCAGACCGGCACCCGGCCGCGCGCGGTGGAACTGCCCACCTACGCCTTCGACCGGCAGCGCTACTGGCTGGCGGACCCCCAGCCCGGCTCGGCTCCGGAGCGGGCCGACGCCCCGTCCGACGAGCAGTTCTGGGCGGCGGTCGAGTCCGGGGACCTCGGCGTGCTGGGCGAGGATCTCGCCGTGGGAGCGGACGAGCCGTCCACGGCGCTGCTGCCCAAGCTCGCCCGGTGGCGGCGGGCGACGCAGCAGCGGGCGGTCGTCGACTCCTGGCGGTACCGGTCGACGTGGCGTACGGCCGCCGTGCCGGACTCCGCGACGTTGGCGGGAACCTGGCTGCTGCTGATGGCGCCCGGGCAGGAGGACCACCCGGTGGCCGCGGCGCTGGCTGCCCGGGCCGACCGGGCGGTCCCGGTGCTGGTACCGGCCGGCGCCGACCGCGACCGGGTGGCGCGGCTGCTGCTGGAGGCGATGAGCTCAGACGCCCGGGACGCCCATGTGGTGTCCCTGCTGTCGCTGGCCGAGCCGCGGGAGGCGTCCCCGGTTCCGGCCGCCGCCGAGGTGTCGACGGCGCTGGCCGTGGTGCAGGCGCTGACCGACGTCGGTGGGTCGGGCCGGTTGTGGTGGCTGACGCGCGGGGCGGTGTCGGTCGGCGGCTCGGACGAGCTGGCGGATGTCGCGGGTTCTGCGGTGTGGGGTTTGGGTCGGGTGGTGGGTTTGGAGGTGCCGTTGCGGTGGGGTGGTTTGGTGGATTTGCCGGTGTTGTTGGGTGGTGGTGTGTGGGGTCGGTTGTGTGGGGTGTTGTCGTCGGGGGTTGAGGATCAGGTGGCGTTGCGGTCGTCGGGTGTGTTTGTGCGGCGGTTGGTGCGTGCGGGTTCTGCGGCGGGTGCGGGTGCGGGTGTTGGTGGTGGTTTCCGGTTGTCGGGGACGGTGTTGGTGACGGGTGGTACGGGTGCGTTGGGTGCGCGGGTGGCGTTGTGGGCGGTGGGTGTGGGTGCGGAGCATGTGGTGTTGGTGAGTCGGCGTGGTGGTGGTGCGCCGGGTGTGGGTGAGTTGGTGGGGCGGTTGGAGGGTTTGGGTGTGCGGGTGTCGGTGGTGGGTTGTGATGTGGCGGATCGTGGTGCGGTGGCGGGGTTGTTGGGGGATTTGGTGGGTCGGGGTGAGCGGTTGCGGGCGGTGGTGCATGCGGCTGGTGTGGCGCAGTTGACGCCGTTGGGTGAGGTGGGTGTGGGTGAGGTGGAGGAGGTGTTGCGGGCGAAGGTTGGTGGTGCGGTGGTGTTGGATGAGTTGACTGCTGGTTTGGATTTGGATGCGTTTGTGGTTTTTTCGTCGATTGCGGGGGTGTGGGGTTCTGCGGGTCAGGTGGGGTATGCGGCGGCGAATGCGTTTGTGGATGGGTTGGTGGTGTCGCGGCGTGGGCGTGGGTTGGTGGGGACGTCGGTGGCGTGGGGGCCGTGGGCTGAGGCGGGTATGGCGGTGGGGGTGGCGGGGGAGCAGTTGAGTCGGCGTGGTTTGCCGGGGATGGCTCCGGAGTTGGCGGTGGTGGCGTTGCAGCGGGCGTTGGATGGTGGTGAGGGGCAGGTGGTGGTGGCGGATGTGCGGTGGGATCGGTTTGTGCCGTCGTTCACGGCGTTGCGTCCGTCGCGTCTGTTCACCGACATCCCCGAAGCACAGCCCGCACAGGCCGACGAGGCGCCGAAGGCCGAGGATCGCGGCGCGGCGTCGGCGCTGCGCGAGCGGCTCGCCGCCGCCTCCGGGTCGGAGCGCGACCGCATCCTGCTCGACCTGGTCCGCGGCACCGCCGCGGCGGTGCTGGGACACGCCACGCCGAGCGGGATCAGGCCCGCCCGCGGCTTCCTCGAACTGGGCTTCGACTCGCTCACCGCAGTCGAGCTGCGCAACCGGCTGACCGCCGCAACGGGCATCGGACTGCCCGCCACCCTCGTCTTCGACCATCCCACCCCGAACGCGCTCGCCGGTCACCTGCGGGCCGAGTTGGCGCCCGAGCAGCCGGCGTTGCCGATCGTGGCCGAGATCGAACGCCTCGACAAGCTCCTCGGCGGGCTGCCGGGCGACCAGGTCGACGACGCGGTCGTCGGTCGGCTGGAGGACCTGCTGACCCGGTGGCGGGGCGGACCCGCCGCCACCGCCCCGGCACCGGCCGCCGTCGAGGAGGAACTGGAGTCGGCTAGCCGGGACGAGCTGTTCGACATCATCCAGCGCGAGTTCGGCAAGTCCTGAGCGGACACTGCCCGACCCCGGGCGGGATGGGCCGGGGAAAGGGACACCCGGCGGCGCCGGACGCCTGACCGGCGCCGTCGGCCAGGCGGGCCCGCCTTAGGGGTCCACGGAGCCGGTCTAGGGGTGTGCCGGTGCGGATCCGGCTCCGTAGGGTCGGAGCACGCCAGGCCGTCTCACCCTGCCCACCGGCGGCGAGCGGTACGGATGCGGGTGCGTGCGGTACCCCGGATGGACGGGAGGTCCGCATGGCCGGATCCGGCTTGCCCCAACTGCTCGCCGTCAGCGATCTGCACGTGGTGCACGCGGAGAACAAGGCCATCGTCGAGCGACTGCGGCCGGAGCGCGACGGCGACTGGCTCGTCGTCGCCGGCGACGTCGGGGAGTTCGTCGGCGACGTCGAGTGGGCGCTCGGACTCCTCAGCCGCCGCTTCGCGAAGGTGATCTGGGCCCCCGGCAACCACGAGCTGTGGACTCCCCGCGAGGACCCGATCCAGCTCCGGGGAGACGCGCGCTACCAGCACCTGGTGGAGTTGTGCCGGGGGCTCGGGGTGGTCACCCCGGAGGATCCGTACCCCGTCTGGGATCCGCGGGGCGACGACCCGGTCCTGATCGCCCCGCTGTTCCTGCTCTACGACTACACCTTCCGGCCCCCGGGGACGTACACGAAGGAACAGGCCCTGGCGCGGGCCCACGAGGTCGGCGTGGTCTGCACCGACGAGATCCTGCTGCACCCGGACCCGTACCCGACGCGGGACGCCTGGTGCCGGGCGCGGCTGGCCCTGACGGAGCGCCGGCTCACCGCCGAGCGCGGCGGGCTGCCCACCGTCCTGGTCAACCACTTCCCGCTCGTGCGCGAGCCCACCCGGATCCTGCGGTACCCGGAGTTCGCCCAGTGGTGCGGCACCGAGGCCACGGCCGACTGGCACGTCCGCTTCGACGCCCGCGTCGCCGTCTACGGTCACCTGCACATCCCGCGCACCACCTGGTACGACGGGGTCCGGTTCGAAGAGGTCTCGGTCGGCTACCCGCGGGAGTGGCGCCGCCGCTCGACGCCCCCCGGTCGGTTGCGCCGCATCCTGCCGTCGGCCGCCGGACAGCCCGCCTGAACGGCCCTCGTGGCGCTGGTCACCGCCGCTCCCGGGGCCCGCCGTGACGCCGCCCGCGGGCCGGTCGATCAGGGGTTCTCTAGGGGTTGGGCGGGTGTTGGGCGCTCAGTACCGTCCAGTCACGGTGGCGGGCGTGTGTCGGCGGGACTGTCCGGCGTGGCGGGCGCCCGAGCAGGCACGACGACCGGAATCAGGAACAGGTGTGGGGTTCGTGAGCCGAACGGCCGCGTCTGCACGCACCTGTGCACGAAGCCGGCCCGCCGGCGGTGGTGTGGTCAACGAATCGGCAGATTCCGATCGATAGCAAGCTCTGGGCGGGTGGGTCATGGCGGACGAAGACAAGCTCCTCGAACACCTGAAGTGGGTGACCTCCGAGCTCCGCCTGGCGCGTCGGCGCCTGACCGAGCTGGAGGACGAGGACGCCGAGCCGATCGCGATCGTCGGCATGGCCTGCCGGTTCCCCGGTGGCGTCGCCTCACCGGAGGACCTCTGGGACGTCGTCGCCGGCGGGGTGGACGCCACCGGCGCGTTCCCCGACGACCGGGGCTGGGACCTCGACCGGCTCTACGACCCCGACCCCGACCACCCCGGCACCACGTACAGCAACCGGGGTGGCTTCCTGCGCGACGCGGGCCTGTTCGACCCGACCCTGTTCGGGATCTCACCGCGCGAGGCGCTGGCCATGGACCCGCAGCAGCGCCTCCTGCTCGAGGTGACCTGGGAGGTCTTCGAGCGGGCCGGCATCGACGCCGCGTCGGTGCGGGGCAGCCGTACCGGGGTGTTCGTCGGCACCGCGGGGCAGGACTACACGTCCGTGCTGCGGCAACTGCCCGAGGGCACGGAGGGCTACGTCCTCACCGGCACCGCCGCGAGCGTCATGTCCGGCCGGCTGGCCTACTCCTTCGGACTGGAGGGGCCAGCCGTCACCATCGACACCGCCTGCTCCTCGTCGCTGGTCGCCCTGCACCTCGCCGGCCAGGCCCTGCGCGACGGTGAGTGCTCCCTCGCCGTGGCCGGCGGCGTCACCGTGCTGGCCACGCCGGGCGCCTTCGTCGAGTTCTCCCGCCAGCGGGGGCTCGCCTCCGACGGACGGTGCAAGGCGTTCTCCGCCGACGCCGACGGGACCGGCTGGTCCGAGGGCGTCGCCATGTTGCTCGTCGAGAAGCTCTCCGACGCCCGGCGCAACGGGCACCCCGTCCTGGCGGTGATCCGGGGCAGCGCCGTCAACCAGGACGGCGCGAGCAGCGGGCTGACCGCCCCCAACGGCCCCGCGCAGCAGCGGGTGATCCGGCAGGCGCTGGAGAACGCCCGGCTCAGCCCGTCCGACGTGGACGCCGTCGAGGCGCACGGCACGGGCACCCGGCTCGGCGACCCGATCGAGGCGCAGGCGCTGCTGGCCACGTACGGGCAGGGCCGCACCGCCGACCGCCCGCTGTGGCTGGGCTCGCTGAAGTCGAACATCGGCCACCCGCAGGCCGCGGCCGGCGCCGGCGGCGTCATCAAGATGGTGATGGCGATGCGGCACGGCGTGCTGCCGCCCACCCTGCACGTGGACCGGCCCTCGCCGCACGTCGACTGGTCGACCGGCGCCGTGGCCCTGCTCGACGAGGCGCGCCCGTGGGCCGGTGGCGAGCACGTCCGCAGGGCGGGCGTGTCGTCCTTCGGCATGAGCGGCACGAACGCCCACCTGATCCTGGAGCAGGCGCCGGCCCCCGACCCGGCCGGCGACCACGCCACCCCGCCCCGCCGTCCCGCCGTCGTGCCCATGCTGCTCTCCGCCGCGCAGCCGGCCGCGCTAGCCGCGCAGGCGGACCGGCTGGCCCGTTGGCTCAGCGACGACGGGGAGCCGCGCCCGCTCGATGTGGCCTGGTCGTCGGTGGTGTCCCGCTCGACGCTCGACCGGCGTGCGGTGGTGCTCGCCGGGGACCGTGCGGGCCTGCTGACGGGCCTGGAGTCCCTGGCGGCGGGCGCGCCGTCGGGTACGGTGGTCACGGGCCAGGCCGGGGACCGGGGTCCGCTGGCGGTGCTCTTCTCCGGCCAGGGCGCGCAGCGCACCGGCATGGGCCGCGAGCTGTACGCCGAGTTCCCCGCCTTCGCCGCCGCCCTCGACGAGGCGTGCGGGCATCTCGACCGGGTGCTGCCGCGCCCGCTCAAGGAGGTGCTGTTCGCGCCGGAGGGCTCCGCCGAGGCGGAGCTGCTGGACCAGACCGCGTTCACCCAGGCCGGGATCTTCGCCGTCGAGGTGGCGCTGTTCCGCCTCGTGGAGTCGTTCGGCGTGGTCCCGGACTTCGTGGGCGGGCACTCGATCGGTGAGATCGCCGCCGCGCACGTGGCCGGGGTGCTGTCCCTCCAGGACGCCTGCCTGCTGGTGGCGGCGCGGGGCCGGCTCATGCAGTCGCTGCCCGACGGCGGCGGCATGCTCGCCGTGGCCGCTGACGAGGCGGCCGTGACGGAGTCGATCGCCGGGCTGACCGACCGAATCGGCATCGCGGCCGTCAACGGCCCGACCTCCGTCGTGGTCTCCGGCGCCGTCGACGCCCTCGACGAGGTGGAGCGCGTCTGGCGCGACCGGGGTGTGCGTACCCGCCGGTTGGCCGTCAGCCACGCGTTCCACAGCCCGCTGATGGAGCCGGTGCTGGAGCGCTTCCGCGGCATCGTCGAGCGGCTGGACCTCGCCGCCCCCACGCTGCCGATCGTGTCGAACCTGACCGGTGCGCTCGCCGACGCCGACGAGATCCGCACCGCCGACTACTGGGTACGGCACGTCCGCGAGGCGGTCCGCCACGCCGACGGGCTCGCCGCGCTGCGCGACGCCGGGGTCGACACCTTCCTGGAGGTCGGCCCGCAGAGCGTACTGACCGCGATGACGACCGACGTGCTGCCCGACGACGGCGTGCTCGCCGTCGCAGCCCAGCGCCGGGACCGGCCCGAGGCGCAGGCGCTGCTGCACGCCCTCGCCGAGCTGCACGTGCACGGGTTGCCGGTGTCCTGGCGGGAGTGGTTCGCCGACACCGGCGCCGCCCGGGTCGGCCTGCCCACGTACGCCTTCCAGCGGGAGCGGTTCTGGCCCGAGGTGCTGCCGTGGCGGGTCGGCGACGTGTCGGGCGCCGGCCTCGGCGTCGCGGGGCACCCGCTGCTCGGCGCGGCGGTGCGGCTCGCCGGCGACGACGAGGTGGTGCTGACCGGCCGGCTGTCGACGTCGACGCACCCGTGGCTGGCCGACCACGTGGTCGGCGGCAACGTGGTGGTGCCGGGCACCGCCCTGGTGGAGCTGGCGGTCCGCGCCGGCGACGAGGTGGGCGCGTCGCGGGTACGGGAGCTGACCGTGGCGGCGCCGCTGGTGCTGCCCGAGTCCGGGGCGGTACGCGTGCAGGTGCGCGTCGGCGCTGCCGACGACGCCGCCGTGCGGACGGTGTCCGTGTACTCCCAGCCCGAGGATGACGACGACACCGACTGGGTGCGGCACGCCGACGGCCTGCTCGAACCGGTGTCGGCCGACGAGCCGGGGCTCGGCGAGTGGCCGCCGGCGGGCGCGACCGAGGCGGACCTGACCGGCTGGTATCCGGCGCTGGCCGAGCACGGCCTGTCGTACGGGCCGGTGTTCCAGGGCGTACGGCGGGCCTGGACGGCCGACGGTGAGGCGTACGCCGAGGTGGCGCTGCCGGACGGGGCGGCCGGCGAGGCGGGCGCGTTCGGGGTGCACCCGGCGCTGCTGGACGCCGCGCTGCACCCGGTGGCGCTGCTGCTCGATGCCGAGGCCACGGGCGGGCCGCGCGTGCCGTTCGCGTTCGAGGGCGTGCAGGTGCACGCCTCCGGCGCCCGGACGCTGCGGGTGCGGCTGACCCGGGACGGCTCCGGGGTGCGGCTGGTCGCCTGCGACGGCTCGGGCGCGCCGGTGGTGTCGGTGGACTCCCTGGTGCTGCGGGAGATGACCGCGACGGCGACCCGGGGCGGTGCCGCCCGGTCGCTGTACGAGGTGACCTGGCAGGCCGAGCAGATCGAGAGCGTCGACGACCTTCCGGGGTGGGCGGTGCTGGGCCGGCCGGCACCGGACACGCTGCCGGAGGTGCCGGTCTTCGCGGACGTGGCGACCCTGGCGGCGGACGGGGCCACGGCCCGGCAGGTGCTGCTGACGGTGCCCGCCGGCGTTCCCGGCGTCGCCGTGCCGGAGGCCGTGCGGGCGGTCACCAGCGGTGTGCTGGACGTGCTGCGGTCCTGGCTCGCCGCCGAGCCGCTGGCCGACACGAAGCTCGTGGCGGTGACCCGGGGCGCGGTGGCCGCCGGGGACGACGACCAGGTCACCGACCTGGCTGCCGCCGCCGTCTGGGGCCTGCTGCGCTCGGCGCAGTCGGAGCACCCGGGGCGGATCGTCCTCGCCGACGTCGAGGGCGAACTGACCCCCGCGACCCTCGCCGTGCTGGCCGGGGCCGCCGTCGACCCGTCGGTCTCCGGCGGCCAGCTCGCGGTGCGCGGCGAGCGCACCCTCGTGCCGAGGCTGGCGCGGCCGGTGGGCGACGAACTGACCCCGCCGCCCGGCCCGTGGCACCTCGCCCCCGTCACCGGCGGCACCCTGGACGGGATCGCGCCGGTGCCGGCCACGCCCGCGGAACTGGGCGCGGACCAGGTGCGCGTCGCGGTGCGCGCGGCCGGGGTGAACTTCCGGGACGTGCTGATCGGCCTGGGCATGTACCCGGATCCGGCGGCCGTGATGGGCAGCGAGGGCGCGGGCGTCGTGGTCGAGGTCGGCCCGGGCGTGACCGACCTGGCGCCCGGCGACCGGGTGATGGGCATGTTCGAACTCGGGTTCAGCCCGCAGGCCGTCGCCCATCGCCGGCGTATCGCCAAGATGCCCGCCGGCTGGTCCTTCACCCAGGCGGCGTCCGTCCCCCTGGTCTTCCTGACGGCGTACTACGCGCTGCGGGACCTCGCCGGGCTGCGGTCCGGCGAGTCGGTGCTGATCCACAACGGTGCCGGTGGCGTCGGGATGGCCGCCATCCAGCTCGCCCACCACCTCGGCGCCACCGTCCACGCGACGGCGAGCCCCGGCAAGTGGGGTGTGCTGCGGGAACTCGGGGTGGCCGGGGAGCGGATCGCGTCGTCGCGGACCACCGAGTTCGAGCAGGTCTTCGGCGGGGCCACCGGCGGTGCCGGGGTGGACGTGGTGCTCGACGCGTTGGCCGGTGAGTTCGTGGACGCGTCGCTGCGGCTGCTGCCGCGCGGTGGCCGGTTCGTGGAGATGGGCAAGGCCGACGTACGCGACCCGGAGGCGGTCGCCGCCGACCACCCGGGCGTGGCGTACCGCGCGTTCGACCTGAACGAGGCGGGCAGCACCCGCATCGGCGAGATGCTCACCGAGATCCTCGACCTCTTCGCGCGGGGCGCGCTGCGTCCGCTGCCCGTACGGGCGTGGGACGTGCGTCAGGCCCGGCAGGCGCTGCGGCACGTCAGCCAGGCCCGCCACGTCGGCAAGGTGGTGCTGCGCATCCCCGCGCCCGCCGACCCCGACGGCACCGTGCTGCTCACCGGCGCGGCCGGAACCCTGGCCGGCGTGCTCGCGCGGCACCTCGTCGCCACCGGCCAGGCCCGCCGCCTGCTGCTGGCCTCCCGCCGCGCACCCGGCCGGGACGACGCGTACGCCACCCTGGTCCGGGAACTGACCGACGCGGGCGCCGACGTCACCGCCGTGGCCGTCGACGTCAGCGACCCCGCGCAGGTCACCGAGCTGGTCGCCGGGATCGACCCGGCGTACCCGCTGACCGCCGTGGTGCACACCGCCGGGGTGATCGCCGACGCGACCATCGGTTCGCTGGACGAATCCGCCCTGCGTGCGGTGCTGGCGCCGAAGGTGGACGCCGGGTGGGCGTTGCACGAGGCGACCGCGCACCTGGACCTGTCGGCGTTCGTGCTGTTCTCGTCGGTGGCGGCCACCCTCGGCTCGCCGGGGCAGGGCAACTACGCGGCCGCGAACGCGTTCCTCGACGCCCTCGCGCAGCACCGCCGGCAGCAGGGGCTGCCCGCCACCAGCCTCGCCTGGGGCATGTGGGCCACCGACAGCATGATGACCGCCCACCTCGACGGCGACGACCAGCAGCGGCTGCGGCGCGTCGGGATGAGCCGGCTCTCCCCGGCCGAGGGCGCCGAACTCTTCGACGCCGCCCTGCCGGCGGCCCGACCGGTCCTCGTCGCGGCCCGCCTCCACGTCACCGGCGAGGCGAGCGGCGTACCGCCGCTGATGCGGCACCTGCTGCGCGGCGGCGGCCGGCGCCGCACCGCCACCGAACGGCCGAGTGCCGGGGCGTCGTGGCGGGAGCGGCTCGACGGCCTGTCCGAGGCGGACGCCCGGCAGGCGCTCGTCGACCTGGTCTGCGGCCAGGCCGCCACGGTGCTGGGGCACGCCTCGGCACAGGCGGTCCCCGCCGCCCGCGCCTTCAAGGACCTGGGCTTCGACTCGCTGACCTCGGTGGAACTGCGCAACCGCCTCGGTGCGGCCACCGGGCTGCGGCTGACCGCCACGCTGGCCTTCGACCATCCCACCCCGGCCCGGCTGGCCGAGCACCTGTTCGCGCAGCTCGGCCCGGCCACGGGCGCCGGCGCCACCGTCCGTACGGTCGTCACGGCCGACGCCGACGAGCCGATCGCCATCATCGGCATGGCCTGCCGCTACCCAGGCGGCGTCGCCACCCCCGAGCAGCTGTGGCAGCTCGTCACCTCCGGGGCCGACGCCATCGGCGAGTTCCCGGCGGACCGCGGCTGGGACCTCGACCGGCTGTACGGCACGGACGGCGACCAGGCCGGCGGCACCGTCACCCACCAGGGCGGCTTCCTCTACGACGCGGCCGACTTCGACGCCGGCTTCTTCAACATCAGCCCCCGTGAGGCCCTCGCCATGGACCCGCAGCAGCGGCTGCTGCTGGAGACCGCCTGGGAGAGCTTCGAGTACGCCCGCATCGACCCCGCCGCCCTCAGCGGCACCGCCACCGGTGTCTTCGTCGGCGCCGCCTCATCCGGCTACGCCACCAGCGGACGCGACGACCTGGACGGCCTCGAGGGGCACCTGCTGACCGGCACGGCGGGCAGCGTCGCCTCCGGGCGGGTCGCCTACATGTTCGGCCTCGAAGGCCCGGCGGTCACCGTCGACACCGCCTGCTCCTCGTCGCTGGTGGCGCTGCACCTCGCCGCCCAGGCGCTGCGCGGCGGCGAGTGCGACATGGCCCTGGCCGGCGGGGTGGCACTGATGGCGCAGCCCGGCATGTTCTCCGAGTTCTCCCGGCAGGGCGGCCTCGCCCCGGACGGGCGGTGCAAGGCGTTCGCCGCCGGCGCGGACGGCACCGGCTGGTCCGAGGGCGTCGGCATGCTGCTCGTGGAGCGCCTCTCCGACGCCCGGCGCAACGGGCACCGGGTGCTCGCCGTGCTGCGCGGCTCCGCCGTGAACCAGGACGGCGCGTCCAACGGGCTGACCGCGCCGAACGGCCCGTCGCAGCAGCGGGTCATCCGCCAGGCCCTGGAGAACGCGCGGCTCGCCCCGGCCGACGTGGACGCGGTCGAGGCGCACGGCACCGGCACCGTCCTCGGCGACCCGATCGAGGCGCAGGCGGTGCTGGCCACCTACGGCCAGGACCGTGCCGCCGGCGAGCCGCTCTGGCTCGGCTCGATCAAATCGAACATCGGCCACTCCCAGGCGGCCGCCGGGGTGGCCGGTGTGATCAAGATGGTGCTGGCGATGCGGCACGGCGTGCTGCCGCCGACCCTGCACGTGGACGAGCCCTCGCCCCACGTCGACTGGAGTGCCGGAGCCGTCGCCCTGCTCACCGAGGCCCGGCCGTGGCCCGCCGTCGACCGGCCCCGCCGGGCCGCCGTGTCGTCGTTCGGCATCAGTGGCACCAACGCGCACACAGTCATCGAGCAGGCACCCGACGAGCCGGCCCCGACGCCCGTGCCGGCGGGGCACGTTCCCGGCCTTGTCGGGCCCGCCGCCGTACCCCTGCCGGTCTCCGGCAGAAGCCCCCGCGCGCTCCGGGCGCAGGCCGCCCGCCTCGGCGAACGGCTCGCCGGCGACGCCGACCTCGACCCGCGGGACCTCGGCTTCTCCCTGGCCACCCAGCGGGCGCACCACCCGTACCGCGCGGTCGTCGTGGCCGCCGGCCGGGACGACGCGCTCGCCCGGCTGGCCGCCCTCGCCGACGGCGACACCTCCCCGGCGGGCGTGGACGCCGCGTCGAAGGTCGTCTTCGTCTTCCCCGGCCAGGGCTCCCAGTGGACCTCGATGGCGCTGGACCTGATGGAGACCTCGCCGGTCTTCCGGCAGCGGATGGACGAGTGCGCCGAGGAACTGTCCCGGCTGGTCGACTGGAACCTGGGGGACGTGCTGCGGCAGGCGCCCGGCGCGCCGCCCCTGGAGCGGGTGGACGTGGTCCAGCCCGCGCTCTTCTCCGTCATGGTGTCCCTCGCCCAGCTCTGGCGCGCGTGCGGCGTCGAACCGGCCGCCGTCATCGGGCATTCGCAGGGGGAACTCGCCGCGGCCTGCGTCGCCGGCGCGTTGACCCTCGCCGAAGCCGCGCGGCTCGTCGTGGCGCGCAGCCACGGCCTGCTGTCGATCGCGGGTCGCGGCGGCATGGTCTCCGTGCCGCTCCCGGCCGCCGACACCGAGCGGCTCATCGCGCCGTGGCGGGGCAGCCTCTCCGTCGCCGCCCTCAACGGCGCCGCCGTGACAGTGGTCGCCGGCGACTCGGCGTCGGTCGCCGAACTGCTCACGCACTGTGCCGAGCGCGACGTCCGCGCCCGGCAGATCGCTGTCGACTTCGCGGCGCACAGCGGCCACGTCGACCCGATCCGCGACGAGGTGACCGCCCGGTTCGGCACCGTGGACCCCCGCTCCAGCACCGTGCCCTTCCACTCCACAGTCACCGGCGAGCCGATCGACACCGCCGGGCTCGACGCCGACTACTGGTACCGCAACCTGCGGGAGCCAGTCCGGCTCGCGCCGGTCGTGGACCAGCTGATCGAGCAGGGCTTCCGGACGTTCGTCGAGGTCAGCCCGCACCCCGTACTCAAGATCGCCGTGCAGGACGCGCTCGACCGGAAGGCCGACGGCGGCGTGGTGGTGGGCTCGCTGCGCCGCGACGGGCACGGGCCGCGTCAGCTACTGGCCAACCTCGGCGAGCTGCACGTCGCCGGCGTGCCCGTCGACTGGTCGCGCGTCTTCGCCGGCTCCGGCGCCACCCCTGTCGACCTGCCCACGTACGCCTTCCAGCGGGACCGGTTCTGGCCGGTGCTCGACCGCTCCGCCACCGGCGACGTCTCGGGCGCGGGGCTGGGCGCGGCAGGGCACGGGCTGCTCGGCGCGGCGGTGCGCCTCGCCGGCGACGACGAGGTCGTGCTGACCGGCCGGCTGTCGGCGTCCACGCACCCGTGGCTCGCCGACCACGTGGTCGGCGGCGCCGTGGTGCTGCCGGGCACGGCCCTCGTCGAGCTCGCGGTGCGCGCCGGCGACGAGGTCGGCGCCTCCCGGGTGCGGGAACTGACCGTCGCCGCGCCGCTGGTGCTGCCGAATCCGGGCGCGATCCGCGTGCAGGTGCGCGTCGGCGCGGCCGACGGCTCCGGAACCCGGAGCGTGGCGGTGCACTCGCAGCCCGACGGCGACCCCGAGGACCCCTGGACGCGGCACGCCGACGGTCTGCTGGAGCAGGCCACCGACGAGCCGGCGTTGGGCGCCTGGCCGCCGGCCGGAGGCACCGAGGTGGACCTCGCCGGCTGGTACCCGGCGCTCGCGGAGCGCGGCCTGGCCTACGGACCGGCCTTCCGGGGCCTGCGACGGCTGTGGACCGCCGGCGACGAGGTGTACGCCGAGGTGACCCTGCCGGACGAGGCGGCCGGCGACGCCGACGGCTTCGCCGTGCACCCGGCGCTGCTGGACGCCGCCCTGCACCCCGTCGGGCTGCTGCTGGCCGAGCGCTCCGGCGGACCGCGCGTGCCGTTCGCGTTCGAGGGCGTGCAGGTGCACGCCTCCGGCGCCCGGACGCTGCGGGTGCGGCTGACCCGGGCGGGCTCGCGCGTGCGGCTGGTGGCCGGGGACGAGTCCGGCGTGCCCGTGGTGTCAGTCGAGTCGCTCGCCCTGCGGGAGATGACCGACGCCACCGGCGCGGAGGCCGCGGAGCGGTCGATGTTCGAGGTGACGTGGCAGGCCGAGACGGTCACCCCGGCGCGGGACGTCTCCGGCTGGGTGCTGCTCGGCGACGGACCCGCCCCGGCGGACCTCGTCACGCCGGTGTTCCCGACCGTCGGCGAGCTGACCGCGGCGGTCTCGGCCGGTACGGTCGAGGCGCCCCGCGCGCTCGTGGTCCCCGTGCCCTCCGGCACCCCGGAAGGCGACCTGCCCGACCTCGTCCGTACGGCCACCGCCCGCGTCCTGGCCGTGCTGCACTCCTGGCTGGACAGCGAGGCGCTGGCCGACACCACGCTCGTCGTGCTGACCCGGGCGGCGGTGGCCGCCACCCCGGCGGACGCGGTGCGGGACCTGCCCGGCGCGGCGGTCTGGGGCCTGCTGCGCTCGGCCCAGTCCGAGCACCCGGGGCGGATCGTCCTCGCCGACGTCGACGGGGAACTCACCCCGGCCACCCTCGCCGTGCTGGCCACCGTGGCCCAGGACCCGTCGCCGACCGGCGGCCAGGTGGCCGTACGCGGCAACGAGGTGCGCACGCCCCGCCTGGGCCGGCCCGCCGGCCAGGCCGCCGACGAACTCGTCCCGCCGGACGGACTGTGGCGGGTCGGGGCGGTCAGCCCCGGCACCCTCGACGGCGTCGGCATGGTGCCCGCCACCTCCGCCGCCCTGGACGCGGGCCAGGTGCGCGTCGCGGTGCGCGCGGCCGGCGTGAACTTCCGGGACGTGCTGATCGGCCTGGGCATGTACCCGGATCCGGCGGCCGTGATGGGCAGCGAGGGCGCGGGCGTCGTGGTCGAGGTCGGCCCCGGCGTGACCGACCTGGCCCCCGGCGACCGCGTGCTCGGCATGTTCGAGCCGGCCTTCGCCCCCGAGGTGATCGCCACCCGCGACCTCGTGGCGAAGATCCCCGCCGGCTGGTCGTTCGCGCAGGCCGCCTCCGTGCCGGTGGTGTTCCTGACGGCGTACTACGCGCTGCGGGACCTCGCCGGGCTGCGGTCCGGCGAGTCGGTGCTGATCCACAACGGCGCCGGTGGCGTCGGCATGGCCGCCATCCAGCTCGCCCGGCACTGGGGCGCGACGGTCCACGCCACCGCCAGCCCCGGCAAGTGGGGCGTGCTGCGGGAACTCGGGGTGGCCGGGGAGCGGATCGCGTCGTCGCGGACCACCGAGTTCGAGCAGACCTTCGGCGCGGCCACCGGCGGTGCCGGCGTCGACGTGGTGCTCGACGCCCTCGCCGGTGAGTTCGTGGACGCGTCGCTGCGGCTGCTGCCGCGCGGTGGCCGGTTCGTGGAGATGGGCAAGGCCGACGTACGCGACGCCGAAACCGTCGCCGCCGACCACCCGGGCGTCACCTACCGCGCGTTCGACCTCAACGAGGCCGGGCACCGGCGCATCGGGGAGATGCTCACCGAGCTGCTCGACCTGTTCGCACGCGGCGCGCTGCGCCCGCTGCCGCTACGGGCGTGGGACGTGCGCCAGGCCCGGCAGGCGCTGCGCCACATCAGCCAGGCCCGGCACATCGGCAAGGTTGTCCTGCGGGTGCCCGCCCCCGCCGACCCGGACGGCACCGTGCTCGTCACCGGCGCCGGCGGCGCCCTCGCCGGCGTGTTCGCCCGGCACCTCGTCGCCACCGGCCAGGCCCGGCACCTGCTGCTGGCCTCCCGCCGTGGCCCCGAGCACTACCGGGAGCTGGTCGACGAGCTGACCCGCGCGGGCGCCCGGGTCACCGCCGGCACCGCCGACGTGACCGACCCCGCGCAGGTGACCCGGCTGCTGGAACTGGTGGACCCGGCGCACCCGCTGACCGCCGTGGTGCACACCGCCGGCGTGATCGCCGACGCGACCATCGGTTCGCTGGACGAATCCGCCCTGCGTACGGTGCTGGCGCCGAAGGTGGACGCCGGGTGGGCGTTGCACGAGGCGACCGCGCACCTGGACCTGTCGGCGTTCGTGCTGTTCTCGTCGGTGGCGGCCACCCTCGGCTCGCCGGGGCAGGGCAACTACGCGGCCGCGAACGCGTTCCTCGACGCCCTCGCCCGGCACCGGCGTGAGCAGGGGCTGCCCGCCATCAGCCTCGCCTGGGGGCTGTGGGCGACCAGCAGCGCCATGACCGCCCACCTGGGCGGCAACGAGCACCGCAAGGCGATCCGCGCCACCAGCGCCCCGTTGACCGACCGGCAGGGCGTGGCGCTGTACGAGCTGGCGCGACAACGCGGCGCGGCGCACCTCGTCCTCATGAACCTGCCGCCGGCGTCGCGGGCGACCGGCCAGAACGTGCCCAGCCTGCTGCGGGACGTGGTCCGTGCGGGCGGACCGGCCCGGCGCGCGGTGGGTCGCGGCCTCGCGGACACCGCCTCCGTACGCGACCGGCTGGCGACGCTCGGCCCGGCGGAGCGGCGCTCCCACCTGCTCGACCTGGTGGCCGCCGGCGTGGCGGCAGTGCTCGGGCACCGCTCGGCGGAGACCGTCGACGCCCAGCGCGCCTTCAAGGAGCTGGGCTTCGACTCGCTCACCTCGGTGGAGCTGCGCAACCGGCTCTCCGCCGCGACCGGGCTGCGGCTGCCCGCCACCGTGGCGTTCGACTACCCGACCCCGGTGGTGCTCGCCGAGTTCCTGGACCGGGAGCTCGGCGGCGCGGCGGTCGTGGACCGGCCCGCCGCGGTCGGCACCGCCGCCGCCCTCGACGAACCGATCGCCATCATCGGCATGGCCTGCCGGTTCCCCGGCGACGTGCAGACCCCCGAGCAGCTCTGGGGTGTGGTCACCGCCGGCACCGACGTCATCTCGCCCTTCCCCACGGACCGGGGCTGGAACCTCGACGACCTGCGCGCCGACGGCGAGGACCCGGGCGCCGTACCACGGCAGGGTGGCTTCCTCCACGACGCCGCCCAGTTCGACGCCGCCTTCTTCGGGATCTCGCCCCGCGAGGCCCTGGCGATGGACCCACAGCAGCGGCTGCTGCTGGAGACCTCCTGGGAGGCCTTCGAGCGGGCCGGGATCGACCCCCACACGGCGCGGGGCAGCAGCACCGGCGTCTACGTCGGCCTGATCTACCACGACTACGCCTCCCAGGCCGCCGGCGGCACCGACGAACTGGACGGCCACGTCGGCAACGGCAGCGCCGGCAGCGTCGCCTCCGGCCGCATCTCGTACCTGTTCGGCCTGGAGGGCCCCGCCGTCACCGTCGACACCGCCTGCTCGTCGTCGCTGGTGGCGCTGCACCTGGCCACCCAGGCGCTGCGGCAGGACGAGTGCCGCCTCGCCCTCGCCGGCGGGGTGAGCGTCATGTCCACCCCCGGCATGCTCACCGAGTTCTCCCGGCAGCGCGGCCTGTCGCCCGACGGGCGGTGCAAGGCGTTCGGCGCCGGCGCCGACGGCACCGGTTTCGCCGAGGGCGTCGGCATGCTCCTGCTGGAGCGCCTGTCCGACGCGCATCGCAACGGCCACCGCGTGCTCGCCGTCGTGCGCGGCAGCGCCGTCAACCAGGACGGCGCCAGCAGCGGTCTGACCGCGCCGAACGGCCCCGCCCAGCAGCGGGTGATCCGGCAGGCGCTCGCCAACGCCCGGCTCGCCACCACCGATGTGGACGCCGTCGAGGCGCACGGCACCGGCACCGCCCTCGGCGACCCGATCGAGGCGCAGGCGCTGCTGGCCACGTACGGGCAGGGCCGACCGCAGGACCGTCCGCTGTGGCTGGGGTCGGTCAAGTCGAACATCGGCCACGCCCAGGCGGCGGCCGGCGTCGCCGGTGTGATCAAGATGGTGCTGGCGATGCGGCACGGCGTGCTGCCGCCGACCCTGCACGCCGAGAAGCCGTCCCCGCACATCGACTGGACGGCCGGGTCGGTCGCGCTGCTCACCGAGGCCCGGCCGTGGCCCGCCGTCGACCGGCCCCGCCGCGCGGCGGTGTCGTCGTTCGGCATCAGCGGCACCAACGCGCACACCATCGTCGAGCAGGCCCCCGAGCCCGCCCCGGCGCAGGCCGCCCCCGCCACGGGCGTCCCGGGCGACCTCGTCGCCTGCGTCCTGTCGGCCCGCGACGGGGCCGCCCTGCACGAGCAGGCGCGCCGGCTGCGGACCCTCGTCGACGGCGAGCCGGACCTGACCATCGCCGACGTGGGCCGGGCCCTCGTCACCGCCCGCAGCGCCTTCGAGCACCGCGCCGTGCTGCTGCCCGCCGATCGCGCCGGGCTGCTCGCCGCCCTCGGTGCGCTGGCCGACGACGAGCCCTCGGCCGCCGTCGTGCGGGGGATCGCCCGCAGCGGCCGCACCGCCGTCCTCTTCTCCGGCCAGGGCGCGCAGCGCGCCGGTATGGGTCGCGAGTTGTACGGGGCGTTCCCGGTGTTCGCCGCGGCTCTCGACGAGGCGTGCGGTCACCTGGATCCGTTGTTGCCGCGTCCGTTGCGGGAGGTGCTGTTCGCGTCGGAGGGTTCCGCCGAGGCGGAGTTGCTGGATCAGACCGTGTTCACGCAGGCCGGTCTGTTCGCGGTCGAGGTGGCGTTGTTCCGGTTGGTGGAGTCGTTCGGTGTGGTGCCGGACCTGGTGGCCGGGCACTCCATCGGTGAGATAGCGGCGGCGCATGTGGCCGGCCTGTTCAGCCTGGCTGACGGGTGTGCGCTGGTCGCGGCGCGGGGTCGGTTGATGCAGGCGTTGCCGGCCGGCGGTGGCATGCTCGCCGTGGCCGCCGCCGAGGACGCCGTGGCCGAGTCGATCGTTCCGCTCGCCGACCGGGTCGGCGTCGCCGCCGTCAACGGCCCCACCGCCGTTGTGGTCTCCGGCGCCGCCGAGGCCCTCGACGAGGTGGAGCGGGCCTGGAAGGACCGGGGTGTGCGTACGCGCCGGCTGACCGTCAGCCACGCGTTCCACAGCCCGCTCATGGAGCCGATGCTGGCCGAGTTCCGGCAGACGCTCGACGGGCTGACGTTCCACTGGCCCGTCCTGCCGATCGTGTCGAACCTGACCGGGCAGGTCGCCGACCCCGACGAGATCGGCACCCCCGACTACTGGGTCCGCCACGTACGCGAGACCGTCCGCTTCGCCGACGGGGTCGCGAGCCTGCGCGAGCGCAACGTCCGTACCTTCCTCGAACTGGGTCCCGACGCGGTGCTCGCCGGCATGGTGGGCGCCTGCCTGCCGGACGACGACGCGGCGGCGGTCGTGGCGACCCTGCGCCCCGGCCGACCCGAGCCGGCGTCGCTGGTCCACGCGCTCGCGGAGCTGTACGCGCACGGCACGCCGGTCACCTGGACCGCCCTCCTGCCGGCTGGAACCCGCCCGGTCGACCTGCCGACGTACCCGTTCCAGCGGCAGCGCTTCTGGCCGGCCGTGGGCCGGCTGCGCGCCGGCGACGTCAGCGGCGCCGGCCTCGGCGTGGCCGAGCACGGTCTGCTCGGCGCGGCCGTGGACCTGGCCGGCGACGACGAGATCGTGCTGACCGGCCGGATCTCCCCGACCACCCACCCCTGGCTGGCCGACCACGTCGTCTCCGGCGTGCCGCTGGTCCCGGGCACGGCCCTCGTGGAGCTTGCCGTCCGCGCCGGCGACGAGGCGGACCTGCCGCGGCTGCGGGACCTGACGGTGCTCGTGCCGCTGGTGCTCCCCGAGTCCGGCGCCGTACGGATCCAGGTGCGGGTGTCCGCGTCGGAGTCTCCGCAGCGCCCCGTCGCCGTCTACTCCCGCCCCGACGACGATCCCGAGGCGGGCTGGACCCGGCACGCGGAGGGCGTGCTGGAACCGGCCACGGCCGACGAACCGCAGCCGACCGCCTGGCCGCCCGCCGGCGCCACCGAGGTGGACCTGACCGGCTGGTACCCGGCGCTGCTCGAACACGGCCTGTCGTACGGGCCGGCGTTCCAGGGGCTGCGCCGGGTGTGGACCGGCGAGGACGACGTCTTCGCCGAGGTGGTCCTGCCGGACGACGCGGCGGCGGAGGCGGCTCGCTTCGGCGTTCACCCGGCACTGCTGGACGCCGCCCTGCACCCGATCGGGCTGCTGCCCGGCACCGAGGAGACGGGCGGGCCGCGCGTGCCCTTCGCCTTCGAGGGCGTACAGGTGCACGCCTCCGGCGCGAGGCTGCTCCGGGTGCGGTTGACCCGCAACGGCTCCGCGGTGCGGCTGACCGCCCGCGACGAGGCGGGCGCGCCGGTGGTGTCGGTGGACTCCCTCGTCCTGCGGGAGCTGACCGGGGTGGCCGCCCCGAACGCGGCGTCGCGCTCCCTGTTCGAGGTGGCCTGGCAGGCCGAGGAGGCCGACCCGGTCGACGACGCGTCGGGCTGGGCGGTGCTGGGCGGGCCGGCCCTGCCGGGCGTCCCCGGTGGCCCCTCCGCCGAGACGATCCGGCAGCTGCGCGCCGCCATCGACGCCGGCATCGCCCCGCCGCGCCTGCTGCTCTTCACGCCGGCCGCGTCGCCCGCCGACGACGGCGACCCGGCGGAGGGCGTACGCACGGTCACCGCCGACGTGCTGGGCCTCGTGCAGGAGTGGCTGGCCGTCGACGCGCTGGCCGACTCGAAGCTCGTGGTGGTGACCCGGGGCGCGCTGGCCGTCCGCGACGGGGACCGGGTGAGCGACCTGGCCGCCGCGGCCGTGTGGGGCCTGCTGCGCTCCGCGCAGTCCGAGCACCCCGGTCGCATCGTCCTGGCCGACGTCGACGACGCGATCAACCCCGGCACGCTCGGCGTCCTGGCCCGCTTCGCCGCGGACCCGGCCGGCGGTCAGGTCGCGGTGCGTACGGGCGCGGTGTTCGTGCCGCGTCTGGTGCGCGCGGTCGCCCCGGTGTCGGTGGAGACGCCGGTCGTGGGTGACGGTGCGGTGCTGGTGACCGGTGGTACGGGTGCGCTCGGGGCGTTGGTCGCGGAGCACCTGGTGTCGGTGCACGGCGTGCGGTCGCTGGTGTTGGTGTCGCGGCGTGGTCCGGAGGCCGCGGGCGCGGGTGAGTTGTCGGAGCGGCTGTCGGCGCTGGGCGCGTCGGTGCGGATTGCCGCCTGTGACGTGACCGACCGGGACCAGGTCGGCGTGCTGGTGGCCGAGGTCGCCGCCGGGGGTCGGCTGGCGGGTGTGGTGCACACCGCCGGTGTCCTGGATGACGGGGTGATCGAGCGGGTCACCGAGGAGCGTCTGGCAAGGGTGTTGGCGCCGAAGGTGTCGGCGGGTTGGTTGTTGCATGAGGCGACGGCGGGTCTTGGTCTCGACTTGTTCGTGGTGTTCTCGTCGGTGGCGGGTGTGCTGGGTTCGCCGGGTCAGTCGGCGTATGCGGCGGGTAACGCGTTCCTGGACGGGTTGGCGGTCTATCGGCGGCAGCTCGGGTTGCCTGCGGTCAGCCTCGCCTGGGGGATGTGGGACACCGCCGGCATGGCCGCGTCGATCGGCGGCAACGACCGGGCCCGTACGGCACGCGCCGGACTCCGACCGATGAACGCCCGCACCGGCCTGGAACTCTTCGACGCCGCCGTGGGGGCACAGCGGGCGGCGCTGGTGCCGGCCGCGATCGACGTACCCGCGCTGCGGGCGGCAGCAGCCGGCGCGGTCGTACCGCCGATGCTGCGCAACCTGGTCGACGTGGCGACGACCCGCCGCCGCGCCGGCCAGGGCGCCCCCGGCGGCTGGGCGGACCGCCTCACCGGCCTCAGCGCAGAGGACGGCCTCGCGCAGGTCGACCAGCTGATCCGGGGCCTGGTCGCGCAGGTCCTCGGGCACGGCGGTGCCGAGGCGGTGCCGGCCGACCGGGCGTTCAAGGACCTGGGCTTCGACTCGCTGACCGCCGTCGAGCTGCGCAACCGGGTGAACGGCGCGACCGGCCTGCGCCTCACCTCGACCCTGGTGTTCGACCACCCGTCCCCGCAGGTCCTGGCGGCCCACGTGTACGCGGAGCTCGCCGGCACCCGGCCCGGCGCCGTCACGACCGACGAGGCGGCGACCGGCGACGCCGACGAGGCGATCGCGATCGTCGGGATGGCCTGCCGCTACCCCGGTGGGGTGGAGTCTCCCGACGAGCTGTGGAAGCTGGTCAGCACCGGTGGCGAGGGCATCGGGGAGTTCCCGGCCGACCGGGGCTGGGACCTGGAGTCGCTGTACGACCCGGACCCCGACCACGCCGGCACCTCGTACACCCGCCACGGTGGTTTCCTGTACGGCGCGGCAGAGTTCGACCCCGGTTTCTTCGGTGTCTCGCCGCGCGAGGCCCTCGCCATGGACCCGCAGCACCGGCTGCTGCTGGAGGCGTCCTGGGAGACGTTCGAGTCGGCGGGCCTGGACCCGTCGGGCCTGCGGGGCAGCCGGACCGGCGTCTTCGCGGGCGTCATCTACCACGACTACGCGACGCGGCTCATGGAGACGCCCGAAGTCGAGGGCTACATCGGCACCGGCAACTCGGGCAGCGTGTTGTCCGGCCGGGTGGCGTACACCTTCGGCCTCGAAGGTCCGGCGGTCACTGTGGACACGGCGTGTTCGTCGTCGCTGGTGGCGTTGCATTTGGCGGTGCAGGCGTTGCGCAGTGGTGAGTGTGATTTGGCGTTGGCCGGTGGTGTGACGGTGATGGCGACGCCGGGGACGTTCGTGGAGTTTTCGCGGCAGCGTGGTCTGTCGGCCGATGGCCGGTGTCGGTCGTTCGCGGCGTCGGCGGATGGTACGGGTTGGTCCGAGGGTGTGGGTGTGTTGCTCGTGCAGCGGCTGTCGGACGCGCAGCGGGAGGGTCGGCGGATCCTGGCGGTGGTGCGGGGCACGGCGGTGAATCAGGATGGTGCGTCGAATGGTTTGACGGCGCCGAATGGTCCGTCGCAGCAGCGGGTGATCCGGCAGGCCCTCGCGAACGCGCGGCTCGCCACCGCCGACGTGGACGTCGTCGAGGCGCACGGCACCGGCACGACCCTGGGTGACCCGATTGAGGCGCAGGCGTTGTTGGCGACGTACGGGCAGGAGCGTCCGCAGGATCGGCCGCTGCTGCTCGGGTCGGTGAAGTCGAACATCGGGCACACGCAGGCGGCAGCCGGTGTGGCTGGTGTGATCAAGATGGTGTTGGCGATGCGGCACGGCGTCGTGCCGGCGACGTTGCATGTGGACGAGGCGTCCCCGCACGTGGACTGGTCGGCGGGGGCGGTGGCCCTGGCCACCGAGCCCACCCCGTGGCCGCAGGTGGGTCGGCCGCGTCGGGCGGGGGTGTCGTCGTTCGGGATTTCCGGCACGAATGCGCATGTGATCATTGAGGAGCCGCCTGCCGAGGTGGTTGAGGGGGAGGTCGTCGTCCGCGAGGTGCCGGTGGTGCCGGTGCTGCTGTCGGCCCGCGACGCTGCGGCACTCGCCGGTCAGGCGGGCCGGTGGGCGCGGTGGCTCGCCGTCGACGAGGCCCCACGCGGGGTGGACGTGGCCTGGTCGTCGGTGGCGTCGCGGTCGGCGTTGGAGCACCGGGCGGTGGTGTCCGGGGCGAGCCGGGACGAGCTGCTGGCGGGTCTCGCGGCAGTGGCGGCCGACGAGCCGTCGGGGGCCGTCGTGACCGGTTCCGCCGCCGCACGCGGTCAGCTGGCGCTGCTGTTCTCGGGTCAGGGTGCGCAGCGTGCGGGGATGGGTCGGGAGTTGTCCGCCCTGTTCCCGGTGTTCGCCGCCGCGCTGGACGAGGTGTGTGGGCACCTCGATCCGTTGTTGCCGTGCCCGTTGCGTGAGGTGCTGTTCGCTGAGGCGGGTAGTGCTGAGGCGGGGTTGCTGGATCAGACGGTGTTTACGCAGGCGGGGTTGTTCGCGGTCGAGGTGGCGTTGTTCCGCCTGGTGGAGTCGTTCGGGATTGTTCCGGATGTGGTGGCTGGTCATTCGATCGGTGAGGTGACGGCGGCGTATGTGGCGGGGGTGTTGTCTCTGGCGGACGCGTGCGCCCTCGTGGCGGCGCGGGGTCGGTTGATGCAGGCGCTGCCCATGGGTGGCGGGATGCTGGCTGTGGCCGCTGATGAGGCGGCGGTGGTGGAGTCGATCGCCGGGCTGACCGATCGGGTCGGTGTCGCGGCGGTTAACGGGCCTACCGCCGTGGTGGTGTCGGGTGCGGTCGAGGTCCTGGCCGAGGTGGAGCAGGCCTGGCGGGACCGGGGCGTGCGTACCCGTCGGCTCACCGTCAGCCACGCGTTCCACAGTCCGTTGATGGAGCCGATGCTTGATGAGTTCCGTGCGGTTCTGGGTGGGTTGGCGTTTGCGGCGCCGTTGTTGCCGGTGGTGTCGAACGTGACCGGTGCGCTGGCCGACGCAGGCGAGATCTGCACGCCGGAGTATTGGGTGCGGCACGTGCGGGAGGCTGTGCGGTTCGCCGATGGTGTGGCGGCGCTGCGGGCGGCGGGTGTGGATACGTTCCTGGAGGTCGGGCCGCAGAGCGTCCTGACCGCGTTGGCTGTCGATGTGCTGCCCGATGATGAGGTCGTGCTGGCGGTGGCTGTGCAGCGCCGTGACCGTTCGGAGGCGCAGGCGTTGCTGCATGCCCTGGCCGAGTTGCACGTGCACGGTGTGCCGGTGACCTGGCAGTCGTGGTTCGCCGAGACCGGCGCGCGGCGGGTGGACCTGCCCACGTACGCCTTCCAGCGGGAGCGGTACTGGCCCGAGCCGGCGAACCGGCCGCGGCAGACGGCGGCCCACGGCGGTGACGCCGACTTCTGGAAGGCCGTCGAACGCGGCGACCTGAGCGCCCTCGCCGCCCAGTTCGGCGACGACGGCGCCGCCCTGGACGCCCTCACCCCGGCCCTGCCGGTCCTGTCGACCTGGCACCGGGCGCGCACGCAGCGGGCCGTCCTGGACGCATGGTCGTACCGCGTCGGATGGAAGCGCACCGACATCACCGCCGGCCCGGCGCGGCCCGGCGCGTGGCTGCTCGTGACGGCGCAGGACGACCTGGCGGACGGCACCCGGGCGGAGGCGGTCACCAAGGCCCTCGCCGAGGTCGGCGCCGACGTGGTCCGGCTCACCGTCGACCCGGCCGGTACCGACCGGGCGGGCCTCGCCCGGCGGCTGGGCGACGCGCTGGCCGACGGTCCCGTCACTGGCGTGCTCTCCCTGCTCGGCCTCCGCGACCAGCCGCACCCCGCCCACCCGGCCGTGCCGGTCGGGACGGCCGCCACGCTGCTGCTGCTCCAGGCGCTGCACGACACCGGGGCGACGACCCGGCTGTGGTGCCTGACGCAGGGCGCGGTCAGCACCGGCGACGGGGACACCGTGCACGCTGCCGTCCAGAGCGGGCTGTGGGGCCTGGGGCTCGTGGCGGGCCTGGAACACCCCCACCTGTGGGGCGGGCTGGTGGATCTGCCCGAGCAGGCCGACGCGACGGCCTGGGACCGGCTGGCGCGGGTGGTGACCGGCGCCGGCGACGAGGACCAGCTTGCCGTACGCCCCTCCGGGGTGTTCGTCCGTCGCCTGGTCCGCTCGGCGCCCGCCGCTCCCGACACGGCGCAGCGGTGGCGGCCGTCCGGCACCGTGCTGGTCACCGGCGGCACCGGCGCGCTGGGCGCGCACGTGGCCCGCTGGGCGGCGGCCAACGGGGCGGAGCACGTCGTGCTGACCAGCCGCCGCGGCGGGGACGCCCCGGGGGCCGTGGAGCTGCGCGAGGAGCTGACCGCCCAGGGCGTACGGGCGTCGGTCGTCGCCTGCGACGTCGCCGAGCGCGACCAGGTGGCGGCGCTGCTGGCCCGCCTCGACGAGGATCCGGCGCCGCTGACGGCCGTGGTGCACGCGGCGGGCGCCGGTGAGTCCGGGCTGATCGCCGACACCGACCTGGCCGCGTTCGCGGGCGTGCTCGACGGCAAGGTGGCCGGCGCGCTGCACCTGGACGCCCTGCTCGGCGACCGGCGGCTGGACGCGTTCGTGCTCTTCTCCTCCATCGCGGGGGTGTGGGGCAGCGGCGGGCAGTCCGCGTACGCCGCCGGCAACGCCTTCCTCGACGCGCTCGCGGAGCAGCGGCGCGGCCGGGGCCTGGCGGCGACGTCCGTGGCCTGGGGGCCGTGGGCCGACGGCGGCATGGCCACCGGCGATGCCCAGCAGATGCTGGCCCGGCGCGGCCTGACCGCCATGGCGCCGGCCGACGCCGTGCACGCCATGCGGTACGCCGCCGGTCTGCCCAGGGCGGCGCTGACCGTGGTGGACGTCGACTGGGCGGTCTTCGCCCCGGCGTACGCCTCGGCCCGCCCCCGGCCGCTGCTCGACGACATCGCCGAGGCCCGGGAGGCGCTGCACGTCCACGCCGTGGAGCAGCAGCCCGGCGGTGCCGCCGACGCCCTGCGGGAGCACCTGCTCACCCTGCCCCGCCCCGAGCGGGTCCGGCACCTGGTCGACCTGGTCCGTACCCACGCCTCGGCCGTGCTCGGCCACGCGGGAACGGACCGGGTCAAGCCGCAGCGGGCGTTCAAGGAGCTTGGATTCGACTCGCTGACGGCGGTCGAGCTGCGCAACCGACTGACCGGCGTCACCGGCCTGTCGCTGCCCGCGACCCTCGTCTTCGACTACCCGAACCCGGCCGTGCTCGCCGAGAACCTGCTCGACGGCCTGTCGCCCGAGGCGGCGCAGGCGGACGACGGCGACCCGGCGGAGGCGGCCGTCCGGCAGACGCTCGCGGCGATCCCGCTGGCCCGTCTCCGTGAGGCCGGGCTGCTGGACCTGCTGCTCAACCTCGCCGACACCGACGGCGACGACGGTGACGAGTCCGCCGACGAGGACCTGGACCTCGACGAACTCGACACCGACGCCCTCGTCAGGCTGGCGCTTGACGGAACCGATTCCTGACCGTTGTCCCCAGTACGGAGCTCATGATGTCTACGTCCGCAGACAAGGTCGTCGAGGCGCTTCGCGCGTCGCTCAAGGAGACGGGCCGCCTCCGCCAGCTCAACCAGCAGCTGACCGCCGCCGCCAGGGAGCCGATCGCGATCGTCGCGATGTCCTGCCGCTACCCGGGTGGCGTCGCCAGCCCCGAGCAGCTCTGGGACCTGGTGGCCTCCGGCGGCGACGCGATCGGCGGCTTCCCGACGGACCGGGGCTGGGACCTGGACAACCTGTACGACCCGGACGCCGACCGGGCCGGCCGCTCCACCACCCGCGAGGGCGGCTTCCTCTACGACGCGGCCGACTTCGACGCGGAGTTCTTCGGCATCTCGCCGCGCGAGGCCGTGGCGATGGACCCCCAGCAGCGGCTGCTGCTGGAGACGTCGTGGGAGGCGTTCGAGCACGCCGGCGTCGCGCCCGCCTCGATGCGGGGGCAGAAGGTCGGCGTCTTCGTCGGCACCGCCGCCAACGGCTACGGCATGGGCCCGCAGAGCGAGGCCGAGGGCGCCGACGAGGGCTACCTGCTGACCGGTACGGCCACCAGCGTCGTCTCCGGGCGGATCGCGTACGCCCTCGGCCTGGAGGGCCCCGCGGTCACCGTGGACACCGCCTGCTCGTCGTCGCTGGTCGCCCTGCACCTGGCGTGCCAGGCGCTGCGGCAGGGCGACTTCGACCTGGCCCTGGCCGGCGGCGTGTGCGTCATGGCCACCCCCGGCCCGTTCGTGGGCTTCTCCCGGCAGCGGGGGCTCGCCCCCGACGGCCGGTGCAAGTCGTTCGCCGCCGCCGCCGACGGCACGGGCTGGTCCGAGGGCGTCGGCATCCTGCTGGTGGAACGGCTGTCGGACGCGCAGCGCAAGGGGCACCCGGTCCTCGCCGTGATCCGCGGCAGCGCCGTCAACCAGGACGGCGCGTCCAACGGTCTCACCGCCCCCAACGGGCCGGCCCAGCAGCGGGTGATCCGGCAGGCCCTCGCGAACGCCGGACTCACCGCCGGGCAGGTGGACGCCGTCGAGGCGCACGGCACCGGCACCGTCCTCGGCGACCCGATCGAGGCGCAGGCCCTGCTGGCCACGTACGGGCGGGACCGTCCCGCCGACCGGCCGCTGCTGCTCGGCTCGATCAAGTCGAACATCGGCCACAGCCAGTCGGCCGCCGGCGTGGCCGGTGTGATCAAGATGGTGATGGCGATGCGGCACGGGCTCGTGCCGTCCACCCTGCACGTCGACGAGCCGACGCCGAAGGTGGACTGGTCGGCCGGCGAGGTGTCGCTGGTGACCGAGGCGACGCCGTGGCCGGCGACCGACCGTCCCCGCCGGGCGGCCGTGTCGTCGTTCGGCATCTCCGGCACGAACGCGCACACCATCATCGAGGAACCGCCCGCCCCGGACGCCGCCGACACCGGGCCGGCCTCCACCGTCGCCCTGCCGGCGGTGCCCGTGCTGCTCTCCGCCCGCTCCGAGGCGGCGCTCAGCGCGCAGGCGGGTCGCTGGGCCCGGTGGCTGGACGACGACGAGGCCCTCCGCACCGTGGACGTCGGCTGGTCGTCGGTCGTGTCGCGCTCCGCGCTGGAACACCGCGCGGTGCTCACCGCCACCGACCGCGAGGAGCTGCTGGCCGGGCTGCGCGCCCTCGCCGCCGGCCAGCCGTCCGGCGCGCTGGTCGCCGGGCAGGCCGCCGACCGGGGTCCGCTCGCGGTGCTCTTCTCCGGTCAGGGCGCGCAGCGTGCCGGCATGGGCCGGGAGTTGTACGCGCAGTTCCCGGTCTTCGCCGCCGCGCTGGACGAGGTGTGCGCACAGCTCGACGCGCTGCTGCCGCGCCCGCTCAAGGAGGTGCTGTTCGCACCCGAGGGTTCCGCCGAGGCGGAGCTGCTGGACCGGACGGAGTTCACGCAGGCGGGCTTGTTCGCGGTCGAGGTGGCGCTGTTCCGGCTGGTGGAGTCGTTCGGCGTCGCCCCCGACCTGGTGGGTGGTCATTCGATCGGCGAGGTCACGGCCGCGCATGTGGCGGGGGTGTTGTCGCTGGCGGATGCGTGTGCGTTGGTGGCGGCGCGGGGCCGGTTGATGCAGGCGTTGCCGGCCGGTGGTGGGATGTTGGCCGTTGCGGCGGCTGAGGCCGATGTGCTGGCGACGCTGGACGGCTTGACCGGTGTGGGGGTCGCGGCGGTCAACGGGCCGGTGTCGGTGGTGGTCTCCGGTGCGGTGGAGGCGCTCGACGAGGTGGAGCGGGTCTGGCGTGGGCGGGGTGTGCGTACGCGCCGGTTGTCGGTGAGTCATGCGTTCCACAGTCCGTTGATGGAGCCGATGCTGGACGAGTTCCGGGGGGTCCTGGACGGGTTGACGTTCGAGGCGCCGGCGTTGCCGGTCGTGTCGAACGTGACCGGTGCGCTGGCCGGCGTCGACGAGATCCGTAGTCCCGACTACTGGGTGCGGCACGTCCGGGAGGCGGTGCGGTTCGCCGACGGGGTCGCCGCGCTGCGCGCCGCAGGGGTGGACACGTTCCTGGAGATCGGCCCGCGCAGCGTCCTGACCGCCATGACCCGGGACGTGCTGAGCGGGCGGGAGCCGGCGGACGCCGACGACGACACCCCGGTCGTCGCCGTACCCGCCCTGCGCGCCGACCGCCCCGAGTCGCGGGCCCTGCTCGCTGCCCTGTCCGAACTGCACGTCAACGGAACACCCGTCGACTGGGCGGCCCTCTACGCCGGCGCCGGAGCGACCCCGGTCGCCCTGCCCACGTACGCGTTCCAGCGGCAGCGCTACTGGCCCGAGCAGATGCCGGCCTCGGCCACCGGCCCGGTCAGCCCGGACGTGGTGGACGTCGAGTTCTGGTCGGCCGTCGAGCGCTCCGACGTGGCGGCCCTCGCCGCGCAGTTCGGCGCCGACGGGGCGGGCGTCCTGGCCCCGGCCCTGCCGGTCCTGTCGTCCTGGCGCAAGGCGCGGCTGCGGGACGCCGTCGTCGACGGCTGGTCGTACCGGGTGGTGTGGAAGCGGACCACCGCCCCCGCACCGGTCACCCCGGGACGCTGGCTGCTCGTGGAGCCGGCCGACGACGCCACCACGACCGAGTGGGCCGGGGCGCTCGCGGGGGCGCTGAGCGCCGCCGGCGGCGAGGTGTCCCGGCTGGCGGTGGACCCGCTCGCCGAGCGCGACCAGGTGACGTCGCGGCTGGCCGGCGCCGTGGGGGACACCCCGTTCACCGGGATCGTCTCCCTGCTGGGCCTGCTGGAGCCACCCCACCCAGGCCAGCCGGCGGTGCCGCTCGGCACGGCCGCCACGATGACGCTGGTGCAGGCCCTGCACGCCGCCGACGTCGCGGCACCACTGTGGATGCTCACGCGGGGCGCTGTCGGCACCGGCGACACCGACCCGGTGCGCAGCGTCGCCCAGGGCGGGCTGTGGGGCCTGGCCCGGGTCGCCGGGCTGGAACACCCGCAGCTCTGGGGCGGCCTGGTCGACCTGCCGGACGCGCCCGGGCGCGACGACTGGGACCACGCGGTGGGCGTCCTGACCGGGGGCGGCCACGAGGACCAGGTTGCCGTGCGGCCCTCCGGCGTCTTCGTGCGGCGCCTGGTGCGCGCCACGCCGGCGGCCGTCGGCACCGTCGACCGCTGGCAGCCGTCCGGCACCGTCCTCGTCACCGGCGGCACCGGGGCGCTCGGCGCGCACGTGGCCCGCTGGGCGGCGGCCAACGGCGCCGAGCACCTCGTGCTGACCAGCCGCCGCGGCGAGCACGCCCCCGGGGCGGCCGAGCTGCGCGACGAACTGACCGCGCTCGGCGCCCGGGTGAGCCTGGTCGCCGCCGACATGGCCGACCGCGCCCGCGTCGAGGCGCTGCTGCGCGACGTCGACGCCGACCCGGCGCCCCTGACCGCGGTGGTGCACGCCGCCGGGGTGGGCCAGCTGAACATGCTCGTCGACACCGACCTCGCCGGCCTGGCCGGGGTGCTCGACGGCAAGATCGCCGGCGCCGTGCACCTGGACGAGCTGCTGGGCGACCGACCGCTCGACGCGTTCGTGCTGTTCTCCTCGATCGCCGGCATCTGGGGCAGCGGCGGCCAGGCCGCGTACGCCGCCGGCAACGCCTTCCTCGACGCCCTCGCTGAGCGGCGCCGCGCCCGCGGCCTGACCGCCACCGCCGTGGCGTGGGGCCCCTGGGCCGAAGGCGGCATGGCCAGCGGCGAGGGGCAGGAACTACTGGCCCGCCGCGGCCTCGGCCCCATGTCGCCGGCCCAGGCCGTGTACGCGCTGCGCAGCGCCGTCGGCCGGGCCGTGCCGGCGGTGACCGTGGCGGATGTCGACTGGTCCCTGTTCACCCCGGCGTTCGCCGCCGCCCGCGCCCGCCCCCTGCTCGACGACATCGCCGAGGCGCGCGACGCCCTGCGCGTGGTCGACGCGGAACCGGAGGACACCGTCGGCGGCGGGCTGCGACAGCACCTGCTGACGCTGCCCCGCGCCGAGCAGGACCGCCACCTGACCGAGCTCGTACGCACGCACACCGCCGCCGTGCTCGGCCACTCCGGCACCGAACTGGTCAAGGCCAACCGGGCGTTCAAGGAACTCGGCTTCGACTCGTTGACCGCCGTCGAGCTGCGCAACCGGCTCGGTGCCGCCACCGGCCTCACCCTGCCCACCACCCTGGTCTTCGACTACCCGAACCCGGCCGCCCTCGCCGACCACCTGTCGGCGACGCTGCGCCTGCACGAGGTCGAGACCGTCACCGCCTGGGGCCCCGCCGGGCCGGTCGACGACGACCCGATCGTCATCGTCGGCATGAGCTGCCGCTACCCGGGCGGCGTGGCCAGCCCGGACGACCTGTGGGAGCTGGTCGCCACCGGGCGCGACGGCATCAGCGGCTTCCCCGACGACCGCCACTGGGACATGGGCCGGCTGCTGGCCGTCGACGCAGACGGGCAACCCGTCTCACACACCCGCGAGGGCGGCTTCGTCGACGGCGCCACCACATTCGACCCGGGCTTCTTCGGCATCTCGCCGCGCGAGGCCGTCGCCATGGACCCGCAGCAGCGGCTGCTGCTGGAGGCGTCCTGGGAGGCCATGGAGCAGGCCGGCATCGACCCGGAGGAACTGCGCGGCAGCCGTACCGGCGTCTTCGTGGGCGCCTCCCCGTCGGGCTACGGCACCACCGACACCCCGGCCGAGCTGGCCGGCTACCAGCTCACCGGCGGCGCGCACAGCGTCATCTCGGGCCGGGTGTCGTACACCTTCGGGCTGGAGGGCCCGGCGGTGACGGTCGACACCGCCTGCTCGTCCTCGCTGGTGGCTGTGCACCTGGCCGCCCAGGCGCTGCGCGGCGGCGAATGCGACATGGCCCTGGCAGGCGGCGTCACCGTCATGGTGACGCCCGGCGCCTTCGTCGAGTTCTCCCGCCAGGGCGGCCTCGCCCCGGACGGGCGCTGCAAGTCGTTCGACGCCGACGCCGACGGCACCGGCTGGTCCGAGGGCGTCGGCGTGCTGCTGGTCCAGCGCCTCTCCGACGCCCGGCGGCAGGGCCGCCAGGTGCTCGCCGTGCTCGCCGGCAGCGCCGTCAACCAGGACGGCGCGTCCAACGGTCTCACCGCCCCCAACGGGCCGGCCCAGCAGCGGGTGATCCGGCAGGCCCTCGCGAACGCCCGGCTGACCACGGCCGACGTGGACGCCGTCGAGGCGCACGGCACCGGCACGACCCTGGGCGACCCGATCGAGGCGCAGGCCCTGCTGGCCACCTACGGCCAGGGCCGCCCCGCCGACCGGCCGCTGCTGCTCGGCTCGATCAAGTCGAACATCGGCCACAGCCAAGCCGCGGCCGGCGTCGCCGGCATGATCAAAATGGTGCAGGCGATGCGGTACGGCCTGCTCCCACGGACCCTGCACCTCGACGAGCCGACCCCCCACGTGGACTGGTCCGCCGGCGCGGTCTCCCTGCTCACCGAGGCGCGCCCCTGGCCGGCTGTGGACCGGCCCCGCCGGGCCGCCGTGTCGTCGTTCGGCATCAGCGGTACGAACGTGCACCTGATCCTGGAGCAGCCGCCCACGCCGACCGACGCGGACGAGCCGGCCGACGGCGACGAGCCGGTCATCGGTGACGAGCCGTCCCGGATGCCGACGGTGCTGCCGCTGCTGCTGTCGGCCCGCGACGCGGCCGGGCTGTCGGCGCAGGCCGGCCGCTGGGCGCAGTGGCTCGGCGGCACCGGGGCCCCGCGCCCGCTCGACGTGGCGTGGTCCTCGGTGGCGTCGCGCTCCGTACTGGAGCACCGGGCCGTGGTGTCCGGGGCGAGCCGGGACGAACTGCTGGCGGGCCTCGAAGCCGTGTCGGCGGGCGAGGTCTCGGCCGGCGTGCTCACCGGCCCGGGCGGCCAGCGCGGCCAGCTCGCGCTGCTGTTCTCGGGTCAGGGTGCGCAGCGTGCGGGGATGGGTCGGGAGTTGTCCGCCCTGTTCCCGGTGTTCGCCGCCGCGCTGGACGAGGTGTGTGGGCACCTCGATCCGTTGTTGCCGTGTCCGTTGCGTGAGGTGCTGTTCGCGTCGGAGGGTTCCGCTGAGGCGGGGTTGCTGGATCAGACGGTGTTCACGCAGGCGGGGTTGTTCGCGGTCGAGGTGGCGTTGTTCCGCCTGGTGGAGTCGTTCGGGGTGGTTCCGGATGTGGTGGCTGGTCATTCGATCGGTGAGGTGACGGCGGCGTATGTGGCTGGGGTGTTGTCTCTGGCGGATGCGTGCGTTCTCGTGGCGGCGCGGGGTCGGTTGATGCAGGCGCTGCCGACCGGTGGCGGGATGCTGGCTGTGGCCGCTGATGAGGCGGCGGTGGTGGAGTCGATCGTGGGGCTGACCGATCGGGTCGGTGTCGCGGCGGTTAACGGGCCTACCGCCGTGGTGGTGTCGGGTGCCGTCGAGGCCCTGGCCGAGGTGGAGCAGGTTTGGCGGGATCGGGGCGTGCGTACCCGTCGGCTGGCGGTGAGTCATGCGTTCCACAGTCCGTTGATGGTGCCGATGCTTGATGAGTTCCGTGCCGTCCTGGCGGGGCTGGCGTTCCGGGCGCCGCTGCTGCCGGTCGTGTCGAACGTGACCGGTGCCGTGGCTGGCGATGAGATCCGTACGCCGGAGTATTGGGTGCGGCATGTGCGGGAGGCTGTGCGGTTCGCCGATGGGGTGACGGCGCTGCGGGCGGCGGGTGTGGATACGTTCCTGGAGGTCGGGCCGCAGAGCGTCCTGACCGCGTTGGCTGTCGATGTGCTGCCCGATGATGAGGTCGTGCTGGCGGTGGCTGTGCAGCGCCGTGACCGTTCGGAGGCGCAGGCGTTGCTGCATGCCCTGGCCGAGTTGCACGTGCACGGTGTGCCGGTGACCTGGCAGTCGTGGTTCGCCGAGACCGGCGCGCGGCGGGTGGACCTGCCCACGTACGCCTTCCAGCGGGAGCGGTACTGGCTGCCGCCCACCGGCCAGCCCGCCGACGTCTCCGGGGCCGGCCTCGGCGTGGCTCGGCACCCGCTGCTCGGCGCGGCGGTGTCGGTCGCCGGCGAGGACATGGTGGTGCTGACCGGCCGGCTGTCGGTGTCGACGCACCCGTGGCTCGCCGACCACGTCGTCTCCGGCGCCGTGGTGGTGCCGGGCACCGCGCTGGTGGACCTCGTCGTCCGGGCGGGCGACGAGGTCGGCGCGTCCCGCGTCCGCGAGCTGACAGTGCTCGCCCCGCTCGTGCTGCCCGCCACCGGCGGCGGGGTGCGGGTCCAGGTCCGGGTCGGTCCCGTCGACGGGACCGGCAGCCGCTCGGTGACCGTGCACTCCCAGCCCGAGGACGACTCCGAGTCGGGCTGGACCCGGCACGCCGACGGCCTCGTCGGCGCCCCCACTGCCGATGAGCCCACCCTGGGCGCCTGGCCGCCACCCGGCGCGTCCGAGGTGGACGTCACCGGCTGGTACGCGACGGTCGCCGAGCACGGGCTCGCGTACGGGCCGGTCTTCCGGGGCCTACGCCGGGCGTGGACCGCCGACGGCGAGGTGTTCGCCGAGGTCGCCCTCCCCGACGAGGTCACCGGTGACCCGGCGGGCTTCGGGGTGCACCCGGCGTTGCTGGACGCCGCCCTGCACCCCGTCGGGCTGCTGCCCGCCGACGAGCCGGGCGGCGGGCCCCGGGTGCCGTTCGCGTTCGAGGGTGTGCAGGTCCACGCCGTCGGCGCCCGGACGCTGCGGGTCCGCCTCACCGCCTCCGGTAACTCGGTGCGGCTGGTCGCCGCCGACGAGACGGGCGTGCCCGTGGTGTCGGTGGACTCGCTGACGCTGCGCGAGATGACCGGCCTGGCGGCCGCGCCGGACGAGGCGTACCGATCCCTGTTCGAGGTCTCCTGGCAGCCCGAGCAGATCGCCGCGCCCGACGGGGCGTACGGCTGGGCCGTGCTCGGTGACCGCCCGCTCGACGGCGCGCCGCAGCTACCGGCGTACGCCGACGTCGCCGCTCTGACCACGGCGGCGACGGACGGCACCGCCCCGGCGGCGCTGCTGCTGCCGGTCACCCCGGCGACCTCCGGGACGGACGTGCCCGACGCGGTGCGCTCCGTCACGACGGACGTCCTCGGCACGGTGCAGGCGTGGCTGGCGGCCGAGCCGCTGGCGGACTCGCGGCTGGTCGTCGTGACTCGCGGCGCGGTGGCCACCGGCGCCGACGACCGCGTCAGCGACCTGGCGGGGGCGGCGGTCTGGGGCCTGCTGCGCTCGGCCCAGTCGGAGCACCCCGGCCGGCTCGTGCTGGCCGACCTGGAACCCGGCGCCGACCCGGACGCCGACCTGCTGGCCCTGCTCGCCGCAGCCGCCGACGACCCCGCCCTCGGCGGGCAGGTCGCGGTGCGATCGGGCACGGCGTACCTGCCGCGGCTGGTCCGCGCCACGGGTGCCGCGCGGACCCCGGCGACCCTCGACGGGGGAACCGTCCTCGTCACCGGCGGCACCGGATCGCTGGGCGCCCTGGTGTCCGAACACCTCGTCACCGCCTACGGCGTGCGTTCGCTGGTGCTGGCGTCCCGGCAGGGCCCGGCGGCCCCCGGAGCCGACGAGCTGGTGCGGCGGCTGGCCGCGCTGGGCGCGACCGCCCGCGTGGTCGCCACGGACGTGACCGACCGCGAGCGCGTCGGCGAGCTGGTCCGGTCCATCACCGCCGACGACCGCCTGGCCGGGGTGGTCCACACCGCCGGCGTCCTCGACGACGGCATCGTCAGCGGGATCACCGCCGACCGGCTGGCGGACGTGCTGGCCCCGAAGGTCACGGCGGGCTGGTGGCTGCACGAGGCGACCGCCGAGCTGGACCTCGACCTGTTCGTGCTCTTCTCCTCCGTCGCCGGGGTGCTCGGCTCTCCCGGCCAGGCCGCGTACGCGGCCGGCAACGCCTTCCTGGACGCCCTCGCCGTGCTGCGGGCGCAGCGCGGGCTGCCCGCCGTCAGCCTCGCGTGGGGCATGTGGGACACCGACGGCATGGCCGCGTCGATCAACGACACCGACCGGGCGCGGGTGACCCGGGCCGGTCTGGTCCCGATGACCGCCCCGGTCGGGCTCGGGCTGTGGGACGCCGCCCTGACCCACGGCGGCGCGGCGCTGGTGCCGGCCGTTGTCGACCTGCCCGCCATGCGGGCACGGACCGCCGCCGGCCGGGTGCCGGTGATGCTGCGAGGCCTGGTGGGACCGGCCGCGAAGCGTCGCCGCTCCGGCACCGGCACGTGGGCCGACCGGCTGGCCGGCCTCGACCCGCAGGAGGCTCGTACGCAGGTGGCCCTGCTGGTGCGCGGGATGATCGCGCAGGTGCTCGGCCACGGCGGCGCCGAGGCGGTGCCGGCGGACCGGGCGTTCCGGGAACTGGGCTTCGACTCGCTGACCGCCGTCGAGCTGCGCAACCGGATCAACAGCGTGAGCGGACTGCGGCTCACGTCGACGCTCGTCTTCGACTACCCGACCCCCGCCGCTCTGTCGGAGCACCTGTACGAGCAGCTGTCCGGCCAGGTCGCCGAGCAGCAGCGGGCCGTGCGGGCGACGAACGTCGACGAGCCGATCGCCATCGTGGGCATGGCCTGCCGCTACCCGGGCGGCGTGACGAACCCGCAGCAGCTGTGGGACCTGGTCGCCGCCGGCGCCGACGGCATCGGCGAGTTCCCCACCGACCGGGGCTGGGACCTCGACCGGCTCTTCCACCCCGACCCGGACAACCCCGGGACGTCGTACACCCGCCACGGTGGCTTCCTGTACGGGGCCGCCGAGTTCGACCCGGACTTCTTCGGCATCTCGCCGCGCGAGGCGATCGCCATGGACCCGCAGCAGCGACTGCTGCTGGAGGCGTCCTGGGAGACGTTCGAGTCGGCCGGCCTCGACCCGTCGCGGCTACGTGGCAGCCGGACCGGCGTCTTCGCCGGGCTCATGTACCACGACTACGCCTCCGGCGTGCAGGACCTGCCCGAGGGCGTGGGCGGCTACCTCGGCACCGGCACCTCCGGCAGCGTGCTGTCCGGCCGGGTCGCGTACACCTTCGGCCTCGAAGGCCCGGCGGTCACTGTCGACACGGCGTGCTCGTCGTCGCTGGTCGCGCTGCACCTCGCGGTGCAGGCGCTGCGCGGCGGCGAGTGCGATCTCGCCCTGGCCGGTGGCGTGACCGTCATGGCGACGCCGGGGACGTTCATCGAGTTCTCCCGCCAGCGGGGCCTGTCGCAGGACGGTCGCTGCAAGTCGTTCGCGGCGTCGGCCGACGGCACGGGCTGGTCCGAGGGCGTCGGTGTGCTGCTGGTGCAGCGCCTGTCGGACGCGCAGCGTGCGGGCCGGCGGATCCTGGCGGTGGTACGCGGCAGCGCCGTCAACCAGGACGGCGCGTCGAACGGGCTGACGGCCCCCAACGGGCCGTCGCAGCAGCGGGTCATCCGGCAGGCCCTCGCGAACGCCCGGCTCACCACCGCCGACGTGGACGCCGTCGAGGCGCACGGCACCGGCACGACCCTGGGCGACCCGATCGAGGCGCAGGCCCTGCTGGCCACGTACGGGCAGGACCGGCCCGCCGACCGGCCGCTCTGGCTGGGCTCGATCAAGTCGAACATCGGCCACACCCAGGCCGCCGCCGGGGCGGCCGGCATCATCAAGATGATCATGGCGATGCGGCACGGGATGCTGCCGTCGACGCTGCACGTCGACGAGCCGTCCCCGCACATCGAGTGGAGCGCCGGGGCGGTCTCCCTGCTCACCGAGGCCCGCGACTGGCCCACGGCGAGCCGGCCCCGTCGCGCCGCGATCTCGTCGTTCGGCGTCAGCGGCACCAACGCGCACGTGATCATCGAGCAGCCCCCCGCCGAAGCGGAGCCCACCCGGGACGAGCACGCGCCGACGCCCGCCGCCGGGTCGCTGCCGACCCCCGTGCTGCTCTCGGCCCGCTCCGAGGCCGCCGTCGCGGCGCAGGCCGACCGCTGGGCCCGCTGGATCGCCGACGACGAGAAACTGCGCCCCGCCGACATCGGCTGGTCGTCGACAGTCAGCCGGGCCGTGCTGGAGCACCGTGCGGTGGTCACCGCGACGGGCCGGGACGAACTGCTGGCCGGGCTGCGGGCGCTCGCCGCCGGTGAGCCGGCCGCCGCCGTGGCGACGGGGACCGGCACGACGCGTACGCAGCTGGCTGTGCTCTTCTCGGGTCAGGGTGCGCAGCGTGCGGGGATGGGTCGGGAGTTGTCCGCCCTGTTCCCGGTGTTCGCCGCCGCGCTGGACGAGGTGTGTGGGCACCTCGATCCGTTGTTGCCGTGTCCGTTGCGTGAGGTGCTGTTCGCGTCGGAGGGTTCCGCTGAGGCGGGGTTGCTGGATCAGACGGTGTTCACGCAGGCGGGGTTGTTCGCGGTCGAGGTGGCGTTGTTCCGCCTGGTGGAGTCGTTCGGGGTGGTTCCGGATGTGGTGGCTGGTCATTCGATCGGTGAGGTGACGGCGGCGTATGTGGCTGGGGTGTTGTCTCTGGCGGATGCGTGCGTTCTCGTGGCGGCGCGGGGTCGGTTGATGCAGGCGCTGCCGACCGGTGGCGGGATGCTGGCTGTGGCCGCTGATGAGGCGGCGGTGGTGGAGTCGATCGTGGGGCTGACCGATCGGGTCGGTGTCGCGGCGGTCAACGGTCCGGCGGCAGTGGTGGTGTCGGGTGCGGTTGAGGTGTTGGCCGAGGTGGAGCGGGTTTGGCGTGGTCGGGGGGTGCGTACCCGTCGGCTGGCGGTGAGTCATGCGTTCCACAGTCCGTTGATGGTGCCGATGCTTGATGAGTTCCGTGCCGTCCTGGCGGGGCTGGCGTTCCGGGCGCCGTTGTTGCCGGTGGTGTCGAACCTGACCGGTGCCCTGGCCGACCCGCAGGAGATCACCCGCGCCGAGTATTGGGTGCGGCACGTGCGGGAGGCCGTGCGCTACGCCGACGGCGTCGCCGCCCTGCGGGCCACCGGGGTTGACACATTCCTGGAGATCGGCCCGCAGAGCCTCCTGACCGCCATGAACGCCGACCTGCTCGCCGACGACGAGGTCGTGCTGGCGGTGGCCGTCCAGCGTCGGGACCGTCCCGCCCCGCAGGCGCTGCTGCACGCGCTCGCCGAACTGCACGTGCACGGTGTACCGGTGACCTGGACGCAGTGGTTCACCGACAGCGGCGCGCGCCGGGTCGACCTGCCCACGTACGCCTTCCAGCACCAGCGGTACTGGCTCGGCGCGGGCCAGGCGCGTACCGCCGACGTCTCCGGCGTGGGCCTCGGTGTCGCCGGGCACCCGCTGCTCGGCGCGGCGGTCACCGTCGCGGGCGCCGACATGGTCGTGCTGACCGGCCGGCTCTCCCTCGCCACCCACGCGTGGCTCGCCGACCACGTCGTCTCCGGCACGGTGATCGTGCCGGGCACCGCCCTCGTGGAACTGGCCGTGCGGGCGGGTGACGAGGTTGGTGCGTCGCGGGTGCGGGAGTTGACCGTGGCCGCGCCGTTGGTGCTGCCGCAGGTGGGTGCGGTGCGGGTGCAGGTGCGTGTCGGCGCGGCCGACGAGGCCGGCATCCGTGTCGTGGCCGTGCACTCCCAGTCCGAGGGTGATCCCGAGGCAGAGTGGGTTTCGCACGCCGAGGGTGTGCTGGAGCCGGTGTCGGCCGACGAGCCGGGCGTGGGGGAGTGGCCGCCGGTTGACGGCGTCGAGGTGGACGTCACGGGCTGGTACCCGACCCTGGCGGAGCACGGCCTGTCGTACGGGCCGGTGTTCCGCGGGCTGCGCCGGGTGTGGACCGTCGGCGAGGACGTGTACGCCGAGGTGGTGCTGCCGGACGACGCGGCGGTGGAGGCGGCTCGCTTCGGCGTGCACCCGGCGCTGCTGGACGCCGCGCTGCATCCGATCGGGTTGTTGTCCGGCTCGGAGGGCTCGGGTGGGGCGCGGGTGCCGTTCGCGTTCGAGGGTGTGCAGGTGTGGGCCTCGGGTGCGCGGGTGCTGCGGGTGCGGCTCACGCGTGCGGGTTCGGCGGTGCGCCTGGTGGCGTGCGACGAGTCGGGCGCGGCTGTGGTGTCGGTGGACACCCTCGCCCTGCGCGAGCTGACCGGCGTGACCGCGGTGGGCGCGGCGGCCCGCGCGATGTTCGAACTCACCTGGCAGGCCGAGGAGATCGCCGCCGCCGGAGACCTCTCCGGCTGGGCACTGGTCGGCTCGCCGGCAACCGCCGACCTGCCGGCGTACGGCGACGTCGAGGCGCTCGTCGCGGCCGTCGACGCCGGCCGGACGATCGCACCGAAGGCGCTGCTGCTGCCGCTCGACGCGCCGGAGAGCGCCGTCCCCGACGCGGTACGCGCGGCGACCACGGCCGTGCTGGCGACCGTGCGGTCCTGGCTGGCGGCCGACGCGCTGGCGGAGTCGCGGCTGGTGGTGGTGACCCGGGGCGCGGTGTCGGTGGCTGCGGACGACCGGGTGTCCGACCTGGGCGGTGCGGCCGTGTGGGGTCTGCTGCGTTCGGCGCAGTCGGAGCACCCGGGTCGCATCGTGCTGGCGGATGTCGACGGCGACGTGGACGCCGGGCTGCTGGGTGTGCTGGCCACGGTGGCCGACGAGCCGGTGGCGTTCGGCGGTCAGGTCGCCGTGCGTGCGGGCGGGGTGTTCGTGCCGCGTCTGGTGCGTGCGGTGGTTCCGGCGTCGGTGGAGACGCCGGTCGTGGGTGATGGTGCGGTGCTGGTGACGGGTGGTACGGGTGCGCTGGGCGCGCTGGTGGCGGAGCGTCTGGTGTCGGCGTACGGCGTGCGGTCGCTGGTGCTGGTGTCGCGGCGTGGTCCGGGGGCTGCGGGTGCGGGTGAGTTGTCGGAGCGGTTGTCCGCGTTGGGTGCGTCGGTGCGGGTGGTGGCTTGTGATGTGACGGACCGGGATCAGGTGTTCGGGCTGGTGGCTGAGATCGGTGTCGGGGGTCGGTTGGCGGGTGTGGTGCATACCGCTGGTGTCCTGGATGACGGGGTGATCGAGCGGGTCACCGAGGAGCGTCTGGTGGGGGTGTTGGCGCCGAAGGTGTCGGCGGGTTGGTTGTTGCATGAGGCGACGGCGGGTCTTGGTCTGGATTTGTTCGTGGTGTTTTCGTCGGTGGCGGGTGTGTTGGGTTCGCCGGGTCAGTCGGCGTATGCGGCGGGTAACGCGTTCCTGGACGGGTTGGCGGTGTACCGGCGGCAGCTCGGGTTGCCTGCGGTGAGTCTGGCGTGGGGTATGTGGGACACGGACGGTATGGCCGCGTCGATCGACGGGGCGGACCGGGCGCGTTCGGCGCGGGCGGGCTTGACGCCGATGAGTGCCGAGGTTGGGCTGGAGCTGTTCGACGCGGCCCTGCGTGCCGACCGTCCGGCCCTCGTACCGGCCGTGATCGACGTACCGGCGATGCGGGCAGCGCTCGGCGCCGGCCCGGCGCCGGCGGTCCTGCGTACCCTCATCGGATCGACGGCGTCCCGGCGACGGGCCGCGCGGGGCGGCGACTGGGCCAACCAGCTCGCGGGCCTCGCGCCCGACGAGGCGCGCACCCATATCGACGTGCTGGTGCGCGGTCTGGTGGCGCAGGTGCTGGGGCACGGTGGTGCGGAGTCGGTGCCGGCGGACCGGGCGTTCCGGGAGCTGGGCTTCGACTCGCTCACGGCGGTGGACCTGCGTAACCGGTTGAACGCGGCCACGGGGCTGCGGCTGGCCTCGACGCTGGTGTTCGACTACCCGACCCCGGCCGTACTCGCCGACCACCTCTACGAGCAGGTCTCCGGGCAGATCACCGCCCGTCGGGCGGCGGTGCGCACCGCCGGCACCGACGAGCCGATCGCGATTGTGGGCATGGCCTGCCGCTACCCGGGCGGCGTCGAGACGCCCGACCAGCTGTGGGCGCTGCTGGCCGGCGGCGGGGACGGGATCTCCGAATTTCCCACCGATCGCGGCTGGGATCTTGAGTCGCTGTTCGATCCGGACCCGGAGCGCAGCGGTACGTCGTACACGCGGCGTGGTGGTTTCCTGTACGGGGCTGCGGAGTTCGACCCGGGCTTTTTTGGTATTTCGCCGCGTGAGGCCCTCGCCATGGATCCGCAGCAGCGGTTGTTGCTGGAGGCGTCGTGGGAGTCGTTCGAGTCGGCTGGGCTTGATCCGCAGCGGCTTCGGGGCAGCCGGACCGGCGTGTTCGCCGGTGTCATGTACCACGACTACGCCTCCCGCCTCATGGACCTGCCGCCGGACGCCGAGGGCTTCGTCGGTACGGGTACGTCGGGCAGTGTGTTGTCGGGTCGGGTGGCGTATACGTTCGGCTTGGAGGGTCCGGCGGTCACTGTGGACACGGCGTGTTCGTCGTCGCTGGTGGCGTTGCATTTGGCGGTGCAGGCGTTGCGTAGTGGTGAGTGTGATTTGGCGTTGGCCGGTGGTGTGACGGTGATGGCGACGCCGGGGACGTTCGTGGAGTTTTCGCGGCAGCGTGGTCTGTCGGCTGATGGCCGGTGTCGGTCGTTCGCGGCGTCGGCGGATGGTACGGGTTGGTCCGAGGGTGTGGGTGTGTTGCTGGTGGAGCGGCTGTCGGATGCCCAGCGCAACGGGCACCGCGTGCTGGCGGTGGTGCGGGGCAGCGCCGTGAATCAGGATGGTGCGTCGAATGGTTTGACGGCGCCGAATGGTCCGTCGCAGCAGCGGGTGATCCGGCAGGCGCTGGCGAACGCGCGTCTGGTCCCGGCTGATGTGGACGTGGTGGAGGCGCACGGTACGGGTACGACTCTGGGTGACCCGATTGAGGCGCAGGCGTTGTTGGCGACGTACGGGCAGGAGCGTCCGCAGGATCGGCCGCTGCTGCTCGGGTCGGTGAAGTCGAACATCGGGCACACGCAGGCGGCAGCCGGTGTGGCTGGTGTGATCAAGATGGTGTTGGCGATGCGGCACGGCGTCGTGCCGGCGACGTTGCATGTGGATGAGGCGTCCCCGCATGTGGACTGGTCGGCGGGGGCGGTGGCCCTGGCCACCGAGCCCACCCCGTGGCCGCAGGTGGGTCGGCCGCGTCGGGCGGGGGTGTCGTCGTTCGGGATCTCCGGCACGAATGCGCATGTGATCATTGAGCAGCCGCCTGTCGAGGTGGTTGAGGGGGAGGTCGTCGTCCGCGAGGTGCCGCCGGTGGTGCCGGTGCTGCTGTCGGCCCGCGACGCTGCGGCGCTCGCCGGTCAGGCGGGCCGGTGGGCGCGGTGGCTCGCCGCCGACGAGGCCCCACGCGGGGTGGACGTGGCCTGGTCCTCCGTCACCACCCGGCCCGCGCTCGAGCACCGGGCGGTCGTCACCGCCGCCGACCGGGACGACCTGGTCGCGGCGTTGACCGCCCTTGCCGACGGCGACCCCACCGGTACGGTCGTCTCCGGCGCCACCGGCCAGCGCGGCCAGCTCGCGCTGCTGTTCTCGGGTCAGGGTGCGCAGCGTGCGGGGATGGGTCGGGAGTTGTCCGCCCTGTTCCCGGTGTTCGCCGCCGCGCTGGACGAGGTGTGTGGGCACCTCGATCCGTTGTTGCCGTGTCCGTTGCGTGAGGTGCTGTTCGCGTCGGAGGGTTCCGCTGAGGCGGGGTTGCTGGATCAGACGGTGTTCACGCAGGCGGGGTTGTTCGCGGTCGAGGTGGCGTTGTTCCGCCTGGTGGAGTCGTTCGGGGTGGTTCCGGATGTGGTGGCTGGTCATTCGATCGGTGAGGTGACGGCGGCGTATGTGGCTGGGGTGTTGTCTCTGGCGGATGCGTGCGTTCTCGTGGCGGCGCGGGGTCGGTTGATGCAGGCGCTGCCGACCGGTGGCGGGATGCTGGCTGTGGCCGCTGATGAGGCGGCGGTGGTGGAGTCGATCGTGGGGCTGACCGATCGGGTCGGTGTCGCGGCGGTTAACGGGCCTACCGCCGTGGTGGTGTCGGGTGCCGTCGAGGCCCTGGCCGAGGTGGAGCAGGTTTGGCGGGATCGGGGCGTGCGTACCCGTCGGCTGGCGGTGAGTCATGCGTTCCACAGTCCGTTGATGGTGCCGATGCTTGATGAGTTCCGTGCCGTCCTGGCGGGGCTGGCGTTCCGGGCGCCGCTGCTGCCGGTCGTGTCGAACGTGACCGGTGCCGTGGCTGGCGATGAGATCTGCACGTCGGAGTATTGGGTGCGGCATGTGCGGGAGGCTGTGCGGTTCGCCGATGGGGTGACGGCGCTGCGGGCTGCGGGTGTGGATACGTTCCTGGAGGTCGGGCCGCAGAGCGTCCTGACCGCGTTGGCTGTCGATGTGCTGCCCGATGATGAGGTCGTGCTGGCGGTGGCTGTGCAGCGCCGTGACCGTTCGGAGGCGCAGGCGTTGGTGCATGCCCTGGCCGAGTTGCACGTGCACGGTGTGGCGGTCGACTGGCGGCAGTGGTTCGCCGAGACCGGCGCGCGGCGGGTGGACCTGCCCACGTACGCCTTCCAGCACCAGCGCTACTGGCCCGCCGCCAACCGGGCGCGTACGGGCGACGTGTCCGGGGCCGGACTCGGCCGCACCGGGCACCCGCTGCTCGGCGCGACCGTGGACCTGGCCGGCGACGACGAGATGGTGCTGACCGGCCGGCTCTCCCTGACCACGCACCCGTGGCTGGCCGACCACACGGTCTCCGGGCTGACGCTCGTACCCGGCACGGCCCTGGTCGAGCTGGCCGTACGCGCCGGCGACGAGGTGGGCCTCTCCCGGCTCCGGGAGCTGACCATGGCCGCCCCGCTGGTGCTCCCCGAATCCGGGGGCGTACGCATTCAGGTGCGGGTGTCCACGTCGGAGTCGCCGCAGCGTCCCGTCGCCGTCTACTCCCGCCCCGACGACGATCCCGAGGCGGGCTGGACCCGGCACGCGGAGGGTGTGCTGGAGGCGTCCACAGCCGACGAGCCCGACACGATCACCTGGCCCCCCGCCGCGACGTCGGAGGTGGACCTCGCGGGGTGGTACGCCACGCTGGCGGAGCACGGCCTGGCGTACGGGCAGGTCTTCCAGGGGCTCCAGCGCGCCTGGGTCGGCCGCGACGAACTGTTCGCCGAGGTGGCCCTGCCGGAGGCCGCCGCCACGGAGAGCGCCGGATTCGGCGTGCACCCGGCGCTGCTGGACGCCGCCCTGCACCCGATCGGGCTGCTGCTCGGTGGCGAGGAATCGAGCGGACCACGGGTGCCGTTCGCCTTCGAGGGCGTGCAGGTCCACGCCGCAGGCGCGGGGACGCTACGGGTGCGCCTGACCCGCGACGGCTCCGGGCTGCGGCTGGCCGCGTACGACGAGGTGGGCGCGCCGGTAGTGTCGATGGACTCCCTCGTCCTGCGAGAGCTGACCGGCGTGGCCGCGCCGGGCGTGGCCTCGCGGTCGCTGTTCGAGCTGCGGTGGCCGGCCGTGGAGGCCGCACCCGCCGGGGAGCTTTCCGGATGGGCGCTGGTGACCGAAGGCCTGGAGCTGCCGGCACCGGTAGGAATGCCCACGTACGCCGACGTGGCGACGGTCGCGGGGGAGGAGTCCGTCCCCCGGACGCTGCTGCTGCCGGTGTTCCCCGCGCCCGGCGCGGCGACGCCGGAGTCGGTCCGGGCAGTGACCTCGGACGTGCTGGCGACGGTGCAGTCCTGGCTCGCGGCGGACGCCCTGGCAGACTCGCGGCTCGTGGTCGTGACCCGGGGCGCGGTGTCGATCGGCGACGGCGACCGGGTGACCGACCTGGCGAGCGCGGCGGTGTGGGGTCTGCTGCGTTCGGCGCAGTCGGAGCACCCGGGCCGCATGGTCCTCGCGGACGTCGACGGCGACCTGGACGCCGCGCTGGTTGCCCTGCTGGACGGCGTCCTGCGGGAACCGGCCGCGACCGGCGGCCAGTTGGCCGTCCGAGGGGGTGCGGTGTACTCGCCGCGCCTGGTCCGGGCCGGCGTCACGGCGGCGGAGACGCCGGTCGTGGGTGATGGTGCGGTGCTGGTGACGGGTGGTACGGGTGCGCTGGGCGCGCTGGTGGCGGAGCGTCTGGTGTCGGCGTACGGCGTGCGGTCGCTGGTGCTGGTGTCGCGGCGTGGTCCGGGGGCTGCGGGTGCGGGTGAGTTGTCGGAGCGGTTGTCCGCGTTGGGTGCGTCGGTGCGGGTGGTGGCTTGTGATGTGACGGACCGGGATCAGGTGTTCGGGCTGGTGGCTGAGATTGGTGCCGGGGGTCGGTTGGCGGGTGTGGTGCATACCGCTGGTGTGCTGGATGACGGCGTGGTCGAGCGGGTCACCGAGGAGCGTCTGGTGGGGGTGTTGGCGCCGAAGGTGTCGGCGGGTTGGTTGTTGCATGAGGCGACGGCGGGTCTTGGTCTGGATTTGTTCGTGGTGTTTTCGTCGGTGGCGGGTGTGTTGGGTTCGCCGGGTCAGTCGGCGTATGCGGCGGGTAACGCGTTCCTGGACGGGTTGGCGGTGTACCGGCGGCAGCTCGGGTTGCCTGCGGTGAGTCTGGCGTGGGGTATGTGGGACACGGACGGTATGGCCGCGTCGATCGACGGGGCGGACCGGGCGCGTTCGGCGCGGGCGGGCTTGACGCCGATGAGTGCCGAGGTTGGGCTGGAGCTGTTCGACGCGGCCCTGCGTGCCGACCGTCCGGTCCTCGTACCGGCCGTGATCGACGTTCCCGCGCTGCGGGCGGCGACCTCCGGCGGCACAGTGCCGGCCGTGCTGCGCACCCTGATCGGCGTGAGCAGCACCCGCCGCCAGGCGGGGCAGGGCGGTGGCGGCTGGGCCGAGCGGCTCGCCGGGCTCACCGAGGACGAGGGCCGCGCCCAGGTCGACGTGCTGGTACGCGGTCTGGTGGCGCAGGTGCTGGGGCACGGTGGTGCGGAGTCGGTGCCGGCGGACCGGGCGTTCCGGGAGCTGGGCTTCGACTCGCTCACGGCGGTGGACCTGCGTAACCGGTTGAACGCGGCCACGGGGCTGCGGCTGGCCTCGACGCTGGTGTTCGACTACCCGACCCCGGCCGTACTCGCCGAGCACCTGTGGTCGGAGCTGGCCGGCGCTCGCGCGTCGGCCACCGCACCGGTCGCCGGCACGGTCGTCGGCGCCGACGAGCCGATCGCGATTGTGGGTATGGCTTGCCGCTACCCGGGTGGGGTGGAGTCTCCCGACGAGTTGTGGGTGCTGCTGGCCGGTGGTGGGGAGGGGGTCGGGGAGTTCCCGGCGGATCGCGGTTGGGATCTGGAGTCGTTGTTCGATCCGGATCCGGGGCGTAGCGGTACGTCGTACACGCGGCGTGGTGGTTTTCTGTACGGGGCTGCGGAGTTCGACCCGGGCTTTTTTGGTATTTCGCCGCGTGAGGCCCTCGCCATGGATCCGCAGCAGCGGTTGTTGCTGGAGGCGTCGTGGGAGTCGTTTGAGTCGGCTGGGCTTGATCCGCAGCGGCTTCGGGGCAGCCGGACGGGTGTCTTCGCGGGTGTGATGTATCACGACTATGCGTCGCAGCTCATGGGGTTGGCCGATGAGGTGGAGGGTTACGTCGGTACGGGTACGTCGGGCAGTGTGTTGTCGGGTCGGGTGGCGTATACGTTCGGCTTGGAGGGTCCGGCGGTCACTGTCGACACTGCCTGTTCGTCCAGCCTTGTCGCGTTGCATCTGGCGGCGCAGGCGTTGCGGTCGGGTGAGTGCGACCTCGCGCTCGCCGGTGGTGTGACGGTGATGGCGACGCCGGGGACGTTCGTGGAGTTTTCGCGGCAGCGTGGTCTGTCGGCCGATGGCCGGTGTAAGTCGTTCGCGGCGTCGGCGGATGGTACGGGTTGGTCCGAGGGCGTCGGCGTGCTGCTCGTGCAACGACTCTCCGACGCCCAGCGGGAAGGCCGGCGCATCCACGCCGTGGTGCGGGGCACGGCGGTGAACCAGGATGGTGCGTCGAATGGTTTGACGGCGCCGAATGGTCCGTCGCAGCAGCGGGTCATCCGGCAGGCCCTCGCGAACGCCCGGCTCGCCACCGCCGACGTGGACGTCGTCGAGGCGCACGGTACGGGTACGACTCTGGGTGACCCGATTGAGGCGCAGGCGTTGTTGGCGACGTACGGGCAGGACCGGCAGGGGCGGGAACCGCTCTGGCTTGGGTCGATCAAGTCGAACATCGGGCACACGCAGGCGGCAGCCGGTGTGGCTGGTGTGATCAAGATGGTGTTGGCGATGCGGCACGGCGTCGTGCCGGCGACGTTGCATGTGGATGAGGCGTCCCCGCATGTGGACTGGTCGGCGGGGGCGGTGGCCCTGGCCACCGAGCCCACCCCGTGGCCGCAGGTGGGTCGGCCGCGTCGGGCGGGGGTGTCGTCGTTCGGGATCTCCGGCACGAATGCGCATGTGATCATTGAGCAGCCGCCTGCCGAGGTGGTTGAGGGGGAGGTCGTCGTCCGCGAGGTGCCGCCGGTGGTGCCGGTGCTGCTGTCGGCCCGCGACGCTGCGGCACTCGCCGCTCAGGCGGGCCGGTGGGCGCGGTGGCTGAGCGTCGACGAGGCCCCGCGTCCGCTGGACGTGGCCTGGTCCTCCGTCACCACCCGGCCCGCGCTCGAGCACCGGGCGGTCGTCACCGCCGCCGACCGGGACGACCTGCTCGCCGCGCTCCGGACCCTCGACGCGGGCGAGCCGTCGGGGGCCGTCGTGACCGGTTCCGCCGCCGCACGCGGTCAGCTGGCGCTGCTGTTCTCGGGTCAGGGTGCGCAGCGTGCGGGGATGGGTCGGGAGTTGTCCGCCCTGTTCCCGGTGTTCGCCGCCGCGCTGGACGAGGTGTGTGGGCACCTCGATCCGTTGTTGCCGTGTCCGTTGCGTGAGGTGCTGTTCGCGTCGGAGGGTTCCGCTGAGGCGGGGTTGCTGGATCAGACGGTGTTCACGCAGGCGGGGTTGTTCGCGGTCGAGGTGGCGTTGTTCCGCCTGGTGGAGTCGTTCGGGGTGGTTCCCGACGTGGTGGCTGGTCATTCGATCGGTGAGGTGACGGCGGCGTATGTGGCGGGTGTGTTGTCTCTGGCGGACGCGTGTCAGTTGGTGGCGGCGCGGGGTCGGTTGATGCAGGCGCTGCCGACCGGTGGCGGGATGCTGGCTGTGGCCGCTGACGAGGCGGCGGTGGCGGAGTCGCTCGCCGGGCTGACCGATCGGGTCGGTGTCGCGGCGGTCAACGGGCCTACCGCCGTGGTGGTGTCGGGTGCGGTTGAGGTGTTGGCCGAGGTGGAGCAGGCCTGGCGGGACCGGGGCGTGCGTACCCGTCGGCTGGCGGTGAGTCATGCGTTCCACAGTCCGTTGATGGTGCCGATGCTTGATGAGTTCCGTGCCGTCCTGGCGGGGCTGGCGTTCCGGGCGCCGTTGTTGCCGGTGGTGTCGAACCTGACCGGGGCGCTCGCCGACCCGCAGGAGATCACCCGCGCCGAGTACTGGGTGCGGCATGTGCGGGAGGCTGTGCGGTTCGCCGATGGTGTGGCGGCGCTGCGGGCGGCGGGTGTGGATACGTTCCTGGAGGTCGGGCCGCGTAGTGTGCTGACCGCGATGGTCGGCGGTGCCCTGGCGGGCGGGGACGGCGTGCTGGCCGTGGCGGTGCAGCGCGCGGACCGGTCCGAGGTGCACGGGTTGCTGGGTGGGTTGGCCGAGTTGCACGTGCACGGGGTGGCGGTTGACTGGCGGCGGTGGTTCGCCGAGACCGGTGCGCGGCGGGTGGACCTGCCCACGTACGCCTTCCAGCACCAGCGCTACTGGCCCGAGGGCACGGCCGAGAAGCAGGCCGCCCCGGACGGCGGCGACGTCGAGTTCTGGACCGCCGTCGAGCGTGGCGACCTGGCCGCCCTCGCCGCCGAACTCGACGACGACCCCGACGCCCTGGACACGCTCGGCCCGGCCCTGCCGGTCCTCTCGCGCTGGCGTCGGCACCGGACCCGGGACACCGCGCTGGACAGGTGGTCGTACCGGATCGGGTGGGAGCCGGTCCGGCCGAACCCGAAGACCAGGCTGTCCGGGCGGTGGCTGGTCGTCACCGTCGACAGCGGCGCCGACGCGGGCGTGGCGAAGACCCTCACCCAGGCCGGCGCCCGGGTGGACACGCTCACCGTGTCGTCCACCCTCGACCGCGCCGACCTGGGCGAGCGGCTGCGCCGGATCAGCGGGGACGGCTGGGCCGGGGTGCTCTGCGTCCTGCCCCGCCAGGACCGGCCCCCGGCGCACACGCCGGCGTTGCCCGCTGGCACGGCCGCCCTGCTCACCCTCGTCCGGGCGCTCACCGACACCGGCCTGGCCGGACGGGTGTGGGCGCTCAGTCGGACCGCGATGCCCGTCACGGCCGGCGAACGGATCGACGACGTCTGGGCGGCCCTGGCCTGGGGCCTGGGCCGGGTCGTCGCCCTCGAACAGCCGGACCGCTGGGGCGGCCTGGTCGACCTGCCCGCCCGCGCCGACCGCGGCGCCCGCGCCGGGCTCGTCGCGGTTCTCGCCGACGGCACCCTGGACCAGGTGGCCGTCCGCCGCAGCGGCATCTTCGGCCGGCGGCTGGTGCCGGCCGTGCCGCCGGTGGGTGTGGGTTGGCGGCCTGCCGGGACGGTGCTGGTGACCGGTGGTACGGGTGCGTTGGGTCGGCATGTGGCGCGGTGGTTGCTGGCGAACGGGGCTGGTGAGGTGGTGCTGGCTTCGCGGCGGGGTCCGGGGGCGCCGGGTGCGGCGGAGTTGGTGGCCGAGTTGGGTGCGGTGCGGGTGGTGGCGTGCGACGTCACCGACCGGGCCGCCGTCGAGGCTCTGGTGTCCGGGCTGCCGGAGCTGACCGCCGTCGTGCACACCGCCGGGGCGTCCGGCGGCACCACCCCGGCCTACGAGGTGACCGACGGCGAGCTGTCGGAGACCCTGGCCGGCAAGGTGCTCGGCGCCCTGCACCTCGACGCCGCCTGCCGGGGTCGCGACCTCGACGCGTTCGTGGTCTTCTCCTCGGTCGCCGGTGTCTGGGGCGGCGGCGGGCAGGCCGGCTACGCGGCCGGCAACGCCCTGCTCGACACCCTCGTCGCAGCCCGCCGGGCGAAGGGCCTGCCCGCCACCGCGCTGGCGTACGGCCCGTGGGCGGAGGACGGCATGGCCGCCGGTGAGACCGCCGACGGCCTGCGCCGCCGCGGGTTCAGCCCGCTCGCGCCCGACGCCGCCGTCGCGGCGCTCGGCCGCTGGGTGAACGCCCCCGAGCCGGTCCCGGTGATCGTGGACGTCGACTGGTCCCGGTTCGTCACGGCGTTTACCGCCGCACGGCCGAGCCACCTCTTCGACCGGGTCGCCCCCGCCGTCGCCGGGGAGCCGCAGCGGCCGGAGAGCGCCGCCGCCACCGACGGGCTGCGCAACCGGCTCGCCACGCTGCCGGCGACCGGCCAGGAGGCGCTGCTGGTCGACCTCGTCCGCGCGGAGGCGGCGGCCGTGCTCGGCCACCCCACCACCGACCAGGTGCCAGCCGGCCGGGCGTTCCGGGAGCTGGGCTTCGACTCCCTCGCCGCCGTGCAACTGCGGGACCGGCTGGGCCGGGTCACCGGCCTGACCCTGCCGTCGACAGTGGTCTTCGACCACCCGTCGGCGGCGGAACTGGCCCGCTTCCTGCGTACCGAAATCGTCATCGGCGCGGACGGCGGCCCGGTCACCGGCGGCGTGGCCCCTGCCCGGCCGGCGGCCGACGAGCCGATCGCGATCGTCTCCATGGCCTGCCGCTTCCCGGGCGGGGTGTCGTCGCCGCAGGAGCTGTGGCGCCTGCTGGCCGAGGGGGTGGACGCGGTCACGCCGATGCCGACCGACCGGGGCTGGGACCTCGACGGCCTGTTCGACAGCGACCCGGAGCGGGTCGGCACCAGCTACACCCGCAGCGGCGGCTTCCTGCACGACGTCGTCGGCTTCGACGCCGCGTTCTTCGGGATCAACCCGCGCGAGGCCCTCGCCATGGACCCGCAGCAGCGGCTGCTGCTGCACACCACCTGGGAGGTCTTCGAACGCGCGGGCATCGACCCGCACCGGGTACGCGGCTCCGCCACCGGCGTCTTCATGGGCACCAACGGGCAGGACTACGCCACGCTGCTGCTGGGCGCCCGGTCGCAGGTGGAGGGCTACCAGGCGACCGGCAACGGCGCGTCGGTGGTCTCGGGCCGCCTGGCGTACTCGTTCGGGCTGCACGGCCCGGCGGTCACCGTCGACACGGCCTGCTCGTCGTCGCTGGTGGCGCTGCACCTGGCCGCGCAGGCGCTGCGCAGCGGCGAGTGCGACCTCGCCCTCGCCGGCGGCGTGACGGTGATGTCGACCCCGGGCGCGTTCCTGGAGTTCTCCCGGCAGCGCGGCCTCGCGGCCGACGGGCGGGTCAAGGCGTTCGCCGAGGCCGCCGACGGCACGGGCTGGGGCGAGGGCGTCGGCGTCCTGCTGCTCCAGCGGCTCTCCGACGCCCAGCGCGACGGCAACCGGATCCTCGCCGTCGTACGGGGCAGCGCCGTCAACCAGGACGGCGCGAGCAACGGCCTCACCGCCCCGAACGGGCCCGCCCAGCAGCGGGTCATCCGGCACGCGCTGGACAACGCCGGCCTCACCCCCGCCGACGTGGACGTCGTCGAGGCGCACGGCACCGGCACCACCCTCGGCGACCCGATCGAGGCGCAGGCGCTGCTGGCCACGTACGGCAGGGACCGAACCGCCGAGCGGCCGCTGTGGCTCGGGTCGGTGAAGTCGAACATCGGCCACACCCAGGCCGCGGCGGGTGCGGCGAGCCTGATGAAGATGGTGCTGGCCCTGCAACACGAGGTGCTGCCGAAGACCCTGCACGTCGACGCGCCGACCCCGCACGTCGACTGGTCCTCCGGCACGCTGGCGCTGCTCACCGAGGCACGACAGTGGACCGCCACGGACGGGCCCCGCCGGGCCGGCGTCTCCTCGTTCGGCATCAGCGGCACCAACGCCCACGTGATCATCGAGGAGGCCCCGGAGCCGGTCGCCGCCGCCGACACCACAGCGTTCGAAGCGACAGTGGGGCACGGCGAAGCGCGACGCGACCACCGCGCCGTGGCTCTGCCGTGGCCGGTCTCCGCCGCCGATCTGCCCGCCCTGCGCGAGCAGGCCGGGAGGCTGGCTGACCGCGTCGCGATCGGCGACGACCCGGCCGGCCTGGTCGCCTGGGCGCTCGCCGCCGGCCGCGCCCACCTCGGCCGGCGGGCCACGGTGATCGCCGCCGACCGGGAGACCCGGCTGGCCGCGCTGCGCGCCCTGGCCGCCGGGGAGGAGCACCCCGCGGTGGTCACCGCCCGGCGACGCGCCGGCGGCCTCGCCGTCCAGTTCTCCGGCCAGGGCGCCCAGCGTCCCGGCGCCGGCCGCCAGCTGTACGACACGTTCCCCGTCTTCGCGGCGGCCCTCGACGAGGTCTGCGCGGCCCTGGACCACCAACTGCCGCAGCCGCTGAAGCCGGTGCTGTTCGCGGCCGAGGGCAGCGCCGAGGCGGCGCTGCTCGACGAGACGGTCTTCACCCAGGCGGGGCTGTTCGCGCTGGAGGTGGCCCTGTTCCGGCTGGTCGAGTCGTTCGGGGTGGTGGCCGGGCACGTCGCCGGGCACTCCATCGGCGAGATCACCGCCGCGCACGTCGCCGGCGTGCTGTCCCTCGCCGACGCCGCCACGCTGGTGGCCGCCCGGGGAAGGCTCATGCAGGCCCTGCCCGCCGGGGGCGGGATGCTCGCCGTCGCCGCCAGCGAGGCGGCCGTCGTCGAGTCCCTGGCCGGGCTGGGTGACCGGGTCGGCGTCGCCGCCGTCAACGGCCCCACCGCCGTGGTGCTCGCCGGGGCCGTCGACGCCCTCGACGGGCTGGAGCGGCTCTGGCGGGAACGCGGGGTGCGCACCCGCCGGCTGCGGGTCGGCCACGCGTTCCACAGCCCGCTGATGGAGCCGATGCTGGCCGAGTTCCGGGCCGTCCTCGACGGGCTGGCGTTCGCCGCGCCGCTGCTGCCGATCGTGTCGAACCTGACCGGGCGGCTCGCCGAGCCCGACGAGATCCGTACGCCCGACTACTGGGTGCGCCACGTCCGCGAGGCCGTCCGGTACGCCGACGGGATCGCCGCGCTGCGCGACGCGGGCGTGGACACCTTCCTGGAGCTCGGACCGCAGGCGGTGCTGACGGCGATGGCCGCCGGCCTGCTGCCCGGTGACGAGGACGGCACTGCAGTGGCGGCGCTGCGCGCCGGCGCCGACGAGCCGGCCGCCCTGCTCGCCGCGCTGGCCGTCGTGGACGGCACCGGGCGGGACGTCGACTGGGCGGCGGTGCTCGCCGCGCTGGCCGGCCCCCGCCCGGATCCCCGCCTGCTGCCCGAGCTGCCGACGTACGCGTTCCGGCCGCAGCGCTACTGGCCGACCCTCGACACGTTGCCGGCACCGGCCGCCGACCCGGTCGACGACGCGTTCTGGCGGGCCGTCACCGACGGCGACCTGGGCCGCCTCGGCCTCGACCCGGACCAGCCGATGCGCGAGCTGCTGCCGGAACTGGAGTCGTGGCGGCGTCGCCAGCAGCTCGACGGCACCCTGGCCGGCTGGCGGTACCGGGTCACCTGGGAACGCCGGGCGCTGACCGGCGCCGACCCGGGCACGTGGCTGGTGGTGGCCCCGCCGCACCAGGTCACCGACCGGGTGCTCGCCGCCCTCACGGCCGGCGCCGCGACGGTGCACCTGCTGACCGTCGACCCGGCCACCGCCACCCGCGACGGTCTGGCCGCCGACCTCGACCGGCTCGCCGCCGCGCACCAGCCGACGGCGCTGCTGTCCCTGCTGGCGTTGGACGAGGCGCCGCACCCGGAGCAGACCGCACTGCCGACCGGCCTGGCGGCGAACCTGCTGCTGGTGCAGGCGCACACCGGCCGCTCCGGCCCGGCCGTACCGCTGTGGCTGGCCACCACCGGCGCCGTCGCCGTCGACGGGGAAGCGGTCGCGCACCCGGCGCAGGCCACCACGTGGGGCCTCGGCCTCGTCGCCGCGCTGGAGCACCCCCGGCACGTCGGCGGAGTCGTCGACCTGCCGGCGGGCCCGGCCGAGGCGGCGTACGCGGCCCTGGCCGGGGCGCTGGTCAACGTCGACGGTGAGGACCAGCTCGCCGTCCGGGAGGCCGGCGTGCACACCCGGCGGCTGGTCCGCGACACCGGGCTGCCGGCGGCGGGCGACGGCTACCGGCCGAACGGCACCGTCCTGCTCACCGGCGGGACCGGCGCCCTCGCCCGGCACACCACCGACTGGCTGGGCCGCCACGGCGCCGAGGTGCTCCCGCTGGCCGAGCCGGCCACGGGCAAGCTCGGCGACCTGATGGAGCAGCTCGCCGCCGAGGAACGGTCGGTGACCGCGCTCGTGCACGTCCCGGCCGAGACCGGCTCGGTGCCGCTCGCCGAGCTGACCCTCGCCGGCCTGGCCGCCGACCTGGCCGCCACCGTCGGCGACGTCCCGAGGTACGCCGACGAGCTGGCGCACCGCCCGCTCGACGCGTTCGTGCTGTGCACCTCGACAACGGGGGTGTGGGGCGCGGGCGGCCGGGCCGGCCAGTCCGCCGGCGACGCGCTGCTGCACGCGCTCGCGGCGAACCGGCGGCACGGGGGACTGGCGGCCACCGCCGTGGCGTGGGGCCCGTGGAGCGACGACCCCGAGTCGCCCGAGCAGGAGCAGCTGCGCCGGCGGGGCCTGCCGGGGCTGCCCCCGGAGCTGGCCCTCGAGGCGTTCGGGCAGGCGCTGCGGGCGGAGGCGGGGCTGATCGTCGCCGACGTGCGCTGGGACCGGTTCGTGCCGACGTTCGCGTCGATGCGGCCGTGCCCGCTGCTGACGGGGGTCCCGGAGGCGGGCGCGGCGATGCCCGCCGACGACGAGCGCCAGCCGGCGGACGACGAGGCGGCGACCGCGCTGCGGGAGCGGCTGCGGCCGCTGAACCCCGCCGAACGCGAAGGCGTCCTCGTCGACCTCGTGGGCGGCCTGGCGACGACCGTGCTCGGCCACGGCGGGGACGCGGGGCTGGAGCCCGACCGGGCGTTCCGCGAGGTCGGGTTCGACTCGATGACGGCCGTGGAGCTGCGCAACCGGCTCCGCGCCGCCACCGGCGTCCAACTGCCCGCCGCCGTGGTGTTCGACTACCCCACGCCGGCGGCCCTCGCCCGGCACCTGCGCGACCGGCTCGCGGAGGACGGCGCCGCCGCGGCGGCCCCGCTGCTCGCCGAGCTGGAACGGCTCGACGGTGTCTTCGCGGCCGACGCGCCGGACCGGCTGACCCGGCAGAAGCTGCTGGTGCAGCTGCAGGCGTTCGTCGCCCGGTGGGGCGACGACCGTGGTCCCGTCGAGGAGAAATCGGCCACGCACACCCTCGACGACGCCACCGATGCCGAGATCTTCGATTTCATCCACCGCGAGCTGGGTGGCCCCGGCGGCAATTTGCCGGGAATCTAGGAATGGTGTCGCACGACCGTTGTCGACGGTCGTGACACGCTGGGCCGGGCGGGTCCGCGCACCCGCCCGGCCGCACTCCGCGAGGGCGGTGCGCCACACCGCTCGCGGAGCGGGTCGGCCCAGCCTGCGCCCCCGCCACCTAGGGGCACCCGTAGGGGCACGCTAGGGGTTGTGACCGCCGTCCGGCGACAATTACCTTTCGTCCGGCGCGTAAGACCTGGTGGGGGGCTGAAACGCCATTTTGTCTGGCAATTCGTGGTCGGCTGAATGGGTTTGGATCTTCGCGGCTTGTGGCGTCCGTGGACGGTATTGGGTCGCTGTTTCTCTCCGACCCGAAGAGGTGGCGTCAATGGCGACTGAAGATACGCTCCGGGAGTACCTGAAATGGGTGACGGCGGACCTTCACCAGACCCGGAGGAAGCTCGGCGAGCTTGAGGCGGCCAACCGCGAGCCGATCGCCATCGTCGGCATGGCCTGCCGCTTCCCGGGCGGGGTGGCCTCGCCCGAGGAACTGTGGGAGCTCGTCGACTCCCGCCGCGACGCCTGCTCCGCGTTCCCCGCCGACCGCGGCTGGGACCTGGCACGGCTGTTCCACCCGGACCCCGACCACCCCGGCACGTCGTACGTGGCCGAGGGCGGCTTCGTCGACTCCGCCACCGAGTTCGACGCCGCGTTCTTCGGCATCTCGCCGCGCGAGGCGCTGGCCATGGACCCCCAGCAGCGGCTGCTGCTGGAGACGTCGTGGGAGGCGTTCGAGCACGCCGGCATCGACCCCTCGACGCTGCGCGGCCACCAGGTCGGGGTGTTCGCCAGCACCACCGGCCAGGACTACGTGGGGCTGCTCCAGCAGCCGCCGCCCGGCACCGAGGGCTACATCCTCACCGGCACCGCGGCCAGCGTCGTGTCCGGCCGGATCTCGTACGCGCTCGGCATCGAGGGCCCCGCCGTCACCGTCGACACCGCCTGCTCGTCGTCGCTGGTCGCGCTGCACCTGGCCTGCCAGGCGCTGCGGCAGGGCGAGTGCACCCTGGCACTGGCCGGCGGGGCCACCGTCATGTCCACCCCGTCCGCCTTCATCGGCTTCAGCCGCCAGCGCGGTCTGGCCATGGACGGCCGGGTCAAGTCGTTCGCGGCCGCCGCCGACGGCACCGCCTGGGGCGAGGGCGCCGGCCTGCTGCTCGTCGAGCGGCTCTCCGACGCCCGCCGCAACGGCCACCCCGTCCTCGCGGTCGTACGCGGCAGCGCGGTCAACCAGGACGGCGCGAGCAACGGTCTGACCGCCCCCAACGGCCCGTCCCAGCAGCGGGTCGTGCTCCAGGCGCTGGCCAGCGCCCGGCTCGCGCCCGAGCAGGTCGACGTGGTGGAGGCGCACGGCACCGGCACCACCCTCGGCGACCCGATCGAGGCGCAGGCGCTGCTGTCGACGTACGGGCAGGGCCGGCCGGCCGACCGGCCGCTCTGGCTCGGCTCGGTGAAGTCGAACATCGGCCACACCCAGGCCGCCGCCGGCGTGGCCGGCGTGATCAAGATGGTGATGGCGTTGCGGCACGACACAGTGCCCGCCACCCTGCACGTCGACGAACCGACGCCCAACGTGGACTGGACCGCCGGCGCGGTGTCGCTGGCGACCGAGCCGCAGCCGTGGCCCGCCGGGGAACAGCCCCGCCGCGCGGGCATCTCCTCCTTCGGCATGAGCGGCACCAACGCCCACGTGATCATCGAGGAGGCGCCCGCCGCCGATCCGGCGGACGCCCCGGACGGCCCCGCCGCCGCGACCGACCCGGTCACCGTGCCCGTCACCGCCCCGGTCGACGGTGCCGGCCTGGTGCCGGTGCTGGTCTCCGCCCGCGACGCCGCGTCCCTGACCGCGCAGGCCACCCGCTGGGCCGACTGGCTCGACGAGCGCCCCGAGCCGCGGCTGACCGATGTCGGCTGGTCGTCGGCGAGCACCCGGGCCAGCCTCGAGCACCGCGCCGTGCTGCTCGCCGGCGACCGCGCCGCCCTGACCGCCGCCCTGCGCGCGCTGGCCGCGGGCGGCGACGCCCCGGGCCTGGTCGCCGGTGCGGGCCCGCGCGGCGGCAAGCTCGCGTTCCTCTTCTCCGGCCAGGGCGCGCAGCGCAGCGGCATGGGCCGCGAGCTGGCCGCCGCGTTCCCCGTCTTCGACCGGGCGCTGGCCGAGGTCTGCGCCGAGCTGGACCGGCACCTGCCCCGCCCGCTCGCCCCGGTGCTCTTCGCGCCCGAGGGCGACGAGGCCGGCGGGCTGCTCAACCAGACCCTCTACACCCAGGCCGGCCTGTTCGCCGTCGAGGTCGCGCTGTTCCGGCTCCTGGAGAGCTGGGGGATCGTCGCGGACGTGCTGCTGGGCCACTCGATCGGCGAGCTCTCCGCCGCGCACGCGGCCGGTGTGCTGTCGCTTCCCGACGCCGCCACGCTGGTGGCCGCCAGGGGCCGGCTGATGCAGGCCCTGCCGGCCGGCGGCGCGATGCTGGCCGTCCAGCTCCCCGCCGACGCCGTCCGGGCCGCCCTGGCCGGCGTCGAGGACGCCGTCGCCGTCGCCGCCGTCAACGGGCCCACCGCCGTCGTCGTCTCCGGCACCGCAGCCGCCGTCGAGGAACTCGAACGCCGCTGGGCCGACCAGGGCGTACGTACCAGGCCGCTGCGGGTCAGCCACGCCTTCCACAGCCCGCTGATGGAACCGATGCTCGCCGAGTTCGCCGCCGTGGTGCGCCGGCTGGAGCTGCACCCGCCGGCGCTGCCGATCGTGTCGAACCTGACCGGCGCCGTCGCCGACGCCGACGAGATCCGCACCGCCGAGTACTGGGTGCGGCACGTGCGGGAGGCGGTCCGCTTCGCCGACGGCGTCGAGCAACTGCGGGCCCTGGGCGTGCGTACGTTCCTGGAGGTCGGCCCCAGCGGGGTGCTCACCGCGCTGGCCCGCGACGTCCTGGCCGACGACGAGACCGCCGCCGTGGCGCTGCTGCGCCGCGACCGCCCCGAGCCCGCGTCGGCGCTCACCGCCCTCGCCGAGCTGCACGTCGGCGGGGTGGAGGTCGCCTGGACGCGGCTGTACGCGGGCGCCGAGACCGCGCGGGTGCCGCTGCCCGGGTACGCCTTCCGCCGCCAGCGCTTCTGGCCCGAGCCGCCGCCCGCCGGCCCCGACACCGCCTCCGCCGACGGCGACGACGAGTTCTGGGCCGCCCTGGAGCAGGCGGACGTCGACACGCTGCGCGGCGAGCTGGGCGACGACGACGAGCAGGTGCGGGCGCTGCTGCCGGCCCTGCCCGTGCTGTCCTCCTGGCGCCGGTCCCGGCGGGAACGCTCCCTCGTGGACGGCTGGTCGTACCAGGTGAGCTGGCAGCCCGTGCCGGTCGGGGACGGCGACACCCCGGCGGGCCGCTGGCTGGTCGTGCTGCCCGCCGAGGACGCGCCGGCGTGGGCCGACGGCCTGGCCGGGCTCTTCGGCGACGCCGAGCCGCTGGTGCTGCGCGTCGGCGCCGCGGACCTGGACCGCGCGGCGCTCGCCGCCCGGCTCCGGGTGCTGACCGGCGGCCGCGGCGTCGACGGCGTGCTCGCCGTCGTCGCCGGCCAGGACCGGCTGCTGCCCGCGCACCCCGGCGTGACCCTCGCCGCCGCCGGCACCCTCGCCCTCGTCCAGGCGATGACCGACCTGGACCTGGTGGCGCCGCTGTGGTGCGTCACCAGCGGCGCGGTGGCGGCGGCCCCGGGCGACCGGGTCACGCACCCGCTGCAGACCGAGGTCTGGGGCCTCGGCCGCGCGGCGGCTGTCGAGCAACCGCACCGCTGGGGCGGCCTGGTCGACGTGCCGGCCACAGTCGACGCCGCCACCACCCGGCGGCTCGCCGCCGTGCTGGCCGGCCACGGCGGCGAGGACCAGGTGGCCGTGCGCCCCGGCGGCACCTGGGCCCGGAGGCTCACCCCGGCCCCGCCGCCGACCGACGAGAACCCGGCCGGTGACTGGTGGTCCGGCGCCGTCCTGGTCACCGGCGGCACCGGCGCCCTCGGCGGCCACGTCACCCGCTGGCTGCTCGACCGGGGCGCCGGACGGGTGGTCCTGGCCAGCCGCCGGGGCGCCGCCGCCCCCGCCGTGGCGGACCTGCTCGACCGGTACGGCGCCGACGGGCGGGTCACCGCCGCCACCTGCGACGTCACCGACCGGCGGTCCGTGGCGGACCTGGTCGGCTCGCTGCCCGACCTGACGGCGGTCGTGCACGCCGCCGGCACCGACCAGCTCACCCCGATCACCGACACCACCCTCGACGAGTTCTCCCACGTCGTCGCGGGCAAGGTGCTCGGCGCCCTGCACCTCGACGCCTGCCTCGCCGAGCGCGACCTCGCCGCGTTCGTCATGTTCTCCTCCATCTCCGGCGTGTGGGGCAGCGCCGGGCAGTGCGCGTACGGCGCCGGCAACTCCCTGCTGGACGCCCTGGCCGTCAACCGGCGCGACCGGGGCCGGCCGGCCACCGCCGTGTCCTGGACGGCCTGGGGCGGCGCGCACGGCATGGCCGCCGAGAACGTGGCCACCGAGCAGCTCAACCGGATGGGCCTGCCACCCGTCGACCCGGAGAAGGCGCTCGTCGCCCTCGACCGGGCGCTGCGGCGGCCCACGCCCTGCGTGACCGTCGCCGACGTCGACTGGAGCCGGTTCCACCCCGCGTTCACGGTGGCCCGGCCCAGCCCGTTCCTCGGCGACCTGCCGCAGGTGCGGGCGCTCGTCGCGCAGGAGGAGGCCGCCGCACCGGCGGACGGGGTCGCGGCGCCGCTGCGCCACCTCGCGGCGCTCCCGGCGGCGGAGCAGGAGCGGGAGCTGCTGCGGCTGGTCAACGAGCAGACCGCGGCGGTGCTGGGCCACGCCACCCCCGACGAGCTGCGCGGGCGCCCGTTCAAGGACCTCGGCTTCGACTCGCTGACCGCCGTGGACTTCCGGGGGCGGCTGAACGCGGCCACCGGCCTGCGGCTGCCCACCACGCTGGTCTTCGACTACCCGACCCCCGCCGAACTGGCCGCGCACCTGCGCGAGCTGGTCTCCGGCGCCGCCCCGGCCGCCGCCCCGCAGGCCGTCGTCGTCGACGCCGACGAGCCCGTCGCGATCGTCGGCATGGCCTGCCGCTACCCCGGGGGCGTCGACGGGCCGGAGACGTTCTGGCGGCTGGTCGCCGACGGCGTGGACGCCATCTCGCCGTTCCCCGCCGACCGGGGCTGGGAGATCCCCGAGCCGGCCGAGGGGACGCACCCGCCGGCGGGCGGCTTCCTCCACGACGTGGCGGACTTCGACCCCGCGTTCTTCGAGATCTCGCCCCGCGAGGCCCTCGCCATGGACCCGCAGCAGCGGCTCACCCTGGAGACGTCCTGGGAGGCGCTGGAGCGGGCCGGGGTGGATCCGGCGTCGCTGCGGGGCACCCGTACGGGCGTCTTCGTGGGCGCCTCCACCTCCGGCTACGGCACGGGGCTGACCGAGGTCCCCGAGGGCGTCGAGGGCTACCTGATGACGGGCGCCGCGCACAGCGTCATCTCCGGCCGGGTCGCGTACGCCCTCGGGCTGGAGGGCCCCGCCGTCACGGTCGACACCGCCTGCTCCTCGTCGCTGGTGGCGCTGCACCTCGCCGGTGCGGCGCTGCGGCGCGGCGAGTGCGACCTGGCGCTGGCCGGCGGCGTGGCCGTGATGGCCACCCCGACGGCGTTCCAGGAGTTCTCCCGCCAGGGCGGACTCGCCTCCGACGGGCGGTGCAAGTCCTTCGCCGCGACGGCGGACGGCACCGGTTGGTCCGAGGGCGTCGGCATGCTGCTCGTGCAGCGGCTCTCCGACGCCCGGCGGCAGGGTCGCCGCGTCCTCGCCGTGGTACGCGGCTCCGCCGTCAACTCCGACGGCGCGTCGAACGGCCTGACCGCCCCCAACGGCCCCTCCCAGCAGCGGGTGATCCGGCAGGCGCTGGCCGGCGCCGGGCTGGCGGTCACCGACGTGGACGTCGTCGAGGCGCACGGTACCGGCACCGTCCTCGGTGACCCGATCGAGGCGCAGGCGCTGCTGGCGACGTACGGGCAGGACCGGGGCGACGCCGGGCCGCTGCTGCTGGGCTCGGTCAAGTCGAACATGGGCCACGCGCAGGCCGCCGCCGGTGTGGCCGGCGTGATCAAGATGGTGCTGGCGATGCGGGAGGGCACCGTGCCGGCGACGCTGCACGTGGACGAGCCGTCGCCGCACATCGACTGGTCGGCCGGCGACGTGGAGCTGGTGACCCGGTCCCGGCCGTGGCCGGCCGCCGACCGGCCCCGCCGCGCGGCGGTCTCCTCGTTCGGTATCTCCGGCACGAACGCCCACGTGGTCGTCGAGCTGCCCGCCGACGCGCCCGCCGACGCCGAGGCGGCCGACGCACCGATGCCGCCGGCAGCCGCTGCGGCGGGGGAACGCGCCGGGCTGCTCACCGCCGACGTGGTGGCCTGGCCCGTCTCGGCCCGGTCCACCTCGGCCCTGGCCGCGCAGGCGTCCCGGCTGGCCCGGCACCTGCGCGCGCACCCCGGCCTCGCCCCGGCGGCGGTCGGCTGGTCGCTCGCCGCGACCCGCTCGGCGTTCGACCGGCGCGCCGCCGTGCTCGGCACGACCCCCGGCGAGCTGCTGGCCGGCCTGGACGCGCTCGCCGCCGGCACCCCGGCCGGCAACGTCGTGACCGGCACCGTCGCCAACCACGGCGCCGGACCGGTGTTCGTCTTCCCGGGCGCTGCCCCGGCGGGCGCGGTGGCCGCACTGGTGGGCCGCTGCCCGGTCTTCGACGACACCCTCGCCGAGTGCCGGCAGGCCCTCGCGCCCTGGGTCGACGTCGATCCGGCCGCCCTGCTCACCGGCGCGGACGCTGCCTGGGCCGACCGGCCGGAGCTGGCCCGGCCCGTCCGGTTCGCCGTCGGCGTGGCGCTCGCCGCCGTCTGGCGGCACGCCGGTGTCACCCCCGCCGCTGTCGTCGGCACCGGCGACGGCGAGGTCGTGGCCGCGTACGTGGCGGGCCTGCTGTCCCTGCCCGACGCCGCCCGCACGGTGGCGATGCGGGCCCGCGCCGCCGCCGGCGGCCTGGACCACGACGGCCTCCGCGCCGCCCTGGCGGGGCTCGCGCCGCAGCCCGGGACCGCCCGGCTGGCCTCCACTGTCACCGGGGACTGGGCCGACGCGGCGGGCCTCGGCGCCGACCACTGGACCGACCCGGCCACCCTGGGCGCCGACCCGGCCACCCCCGGCGCGGCCCCGGCCGTCCCCGGCGGCGGGGACGGGGGGCCGGAGCGGCTCGACACCGCCCTGCGTGCCGCCGTCGCGGCCGGACACCTGACCTTCGTCGAGGTTTCGCCGGAGCCGGCACTGGCTGCCGGGATCGCCGCCGCGCTCGACGCCGCCGGCACCCCCGGACACGTCCTGGACACCCTCGGCGGCTCGGCCGACGCCGCCACCCGGCTGCTGACCGGCCTCGCCACCGCGCACGCCCTCGGCCTGCCGGTGGAGCACCGCCGGCTGCTGCCCGAGTCCGAACCGGTCGACCTGCCCACGTACGCCTTCGACCGGCACCGCTACTGGCTGGAGCGCACCGGCGCGCACCGCTCCGTCCTGCCCGCCGTGGGCCTCGACGTGGTGGACCACCCGCTGCTCAGCGCGGTGGCCGACCTGCCCGGCGACGAGGGCCTGCTGTTCACCGGCCGGATCACCCTCACCACCCACCCCTGGCTCGCCGACCACGCCGTGCTGGGCACGGTGCTGCTGCCCGGGACGGCCCTGGTGGAGCTCGCGTCCTGGACCGGCCGGCAGGCCGGCGCGGCGACCGTCGCCGAGCTGAACCTGGAGGCGCCCCTGGCGATCCCCACCGAGGGAGGAATCGACCTGCGGGTACGCGTCGGCCCGCCGGACGAGACCGGGCACCGGCCCGTCGCCATCCACACCCGGCGCGACGACGACACCGCGGCCGACGGTTCCCGGCCCTGGCAGCGGCACGCCTCCGGGCAGCTCGCCGACACCGCCGACCCGGACCCCGCGCCGGCCGCCGTGTGGCCGCCGGCCGACGCCGAGCCGATCGCCCTCGACGGGCTCTACGCCCGGCTCGCCGCCCAGGGCTACCACTACGGCCCCACCTTCCGGGCGCTGCGAGCCGCCTGGCGCTCGGGCCGGGACATCCTCGCCGAGGTCGCCCTGGACGCCGACGCGTCCACCGACACCACGGCGTTCTCGGTGCACCCGGCCCTGATGGACGCGGCGCTGCACGCCATCGGCGCCAGCGCCACGGCCGACGACCCGGCCGGCGACCCCGCCAGCGGCGCGTCGGGCACCGACGGCGGCCCCGGCATCCGCCCGGGCCTGCCGTTCACCTGGTCGGGCGTCACCATCCGGCCCACCCGTGCCCGCGAGCTGCGGATCCGGCTGCGCGCCACCGACGCCGGCTCCGTGGCCCTGACCGTCACCGACACGGGCGCGACCCCGGTCGCCTCCGTCGACGGTCTGGTCCTGCGGCCCATCTCCGGCGAGCAGCTCAGCGCCGCCCGCCGCTCCGTCAGCCGGTCCCTGCACCGCCTCGACTGGGTCGCCCCCACCACCGGCCGCGCCGGCACCGCCTCCCGGCTGGTCGTCCTCGGCGCCGACTGGCCCGGCGCCGACCGGCACCCGGACCTGTCGACGCTGGTCGCCGACGTACGCGCCGGCGCCGCCGCGCCCGACGCGGTGGTGGTGACCTGCGCCGGAGCCGCCGCCGACGAGCCCCACCCGGCCGCCCAGGCGCACCGGGTCGCCCACCGGATGCTCGCACTGGCCCAGCAGTGGCTCGCCGAGGAGGCCCTGACCGCCGCCCGGCTGGTGGTGGTCACCCGCGGCGCGGTCCGGGTCGACCCGGACGAGCGGATCGCCGACGTGCCGGCCGCCACCGCCTGGGGCCTGCTGCGCTCCGCCCAGTCGGAGAACCCCGACCGGATCGTGCTCCTCGACGTCGACGACGACGCCCCGGCCGCCGCGCTGCTGCCGGCCGCCCTCGCCACGGGCGAACCCCAGCTCGCCGTACGCGCCGGGCAGCTCCGGGTGCCCCGGCTGACCCGCCTCGGGCCGCCGCCGGCCGAGGCGTCCGGCCCCGACCTGGCCGCCGGTACCGTCCTGGTGACCGGGGCGACCGGCCTGCTCGGGCGGCTCGTGGCACGCCGGCTCGTCACCCGGCACGACGTACGGCACCTGCTGCTGGTCAGCCGCAGCGGGGCGGACGCCCCGGGCGTCGTCGCGCTGGTCGACGAGCTGGCCGGACTGGGCGCCACCGTCCGGGTGGCCGCCTGCGACGTCACCGACCGCGACGCGCTCGCCCTGCTGGTCGACCAGCTCCCCGCCGACCTGCCACTGACCGGCGTGGTGCACGCCGCCGGGGTGCTCGACGACGGTGTCCTGCCGGCGCTCACCCCGGAGCGTTTCGACACCGTGCTGCGACCCAAGGTCGACGCGGCCTGGCACCTGCACGAGCTGACCGAGAAGCTGGACCTGGCCGCGTTCGTGCTCTTCTCCTCGGCGGCCGGCCTCTTCGGCGGCCCCGGGCAGGCCAACCACGCGGCGGCGAACTGCTTCCTCGACGCCCTCGCCCAGCACCGGCACGACCGGGGACTCCCGGCGCTCTCGCTGGCCTGGGGCCCGTGGGTCAACGACACCGGCGACGGGCAGACCGGGCACGTCGACGAGGCCCGGATGAACCGGGGCGGCTTCGTGCCGCTCGGCGCCGAGGAGGGCATGGACCTGTTCAGCGAGGCCCTGCGCTTCGCCGAGCCGGTGGTCGTACCGGTCGACCTGGACCTCGCGTTGATCGGCCGGTACGGGCCGGCGGCGGTGCCGCCGGTGCTGCGGTCGCTGGTGCGGCCGGCGGCGACCGGCGCGGCCCGGGCCGCCGAGCGGAACCCGGCCGAGGCGCTGCGGGAGACCCTCGCCGCCACGGCGGAGGCCGACCGCGACCAGGTGCTCTCCGACCTGGTGCGGACCCACGCCGCCGCCGTCCTCGGCTACGCGTCGATCCGCTCGATCGACGCCGAGCGCGGCTTCGTCGAGCTGGGCTTCGACTCGCTGACGGCTGTCGAGTTCCGCAACCGGCTCAACGCGGCCACCGGCCTGCGGCTGCCCTCCACGCTGATCTACGACCGGCCGACCACGGCCGCGCTCGTCGAATACCTGCGCGGCGCGCTGCTGGCGGAGCGCAGCACGTCCGCGCTGTCTGTGCTCGGCGAGCTGAACAAGCTGGAGCACGCCATGCGCGCGGTGTCCACCGGCGACACCGACCGGGCCGCCGTCGGCACCCGGCTGCGCGAACTGCTCTCCCTGTGGACCTACACCGAGGCCGGTGCGGACTCCGCCGCCGACGAGGGCACCAGCCTCGAGTCGGCCTCCGCCGAGGAGATCTTCAGCCTGCTGGACGAAGAGTTCGGCTCGGCCTGATCCGGCATGTCGCACACCTCGAACCCCGATACGGAGTGGCCCGATGCCCACTGAGGCAGAGTTCCTCGACTACCTCCGGCGTGCCACTGCCGACCTGCGCGACGCGCGCCGGCGGGTACGCGAGGTGGAGGCCAAGGACCGCGAGCCGATGGCCGTCATCGGCATGGCGTGCCGGTTCCCGGGCGGGGTGTCCAGCCCGGCCGAGCTGTGGGACCTCGTCGGCCGGGGCGGCGACGGGGTGGGCGACTTCCCGACCGACCGGGGCTGGGACCTGGAGCGGCTCTTCAACGTCGACCCGGACAACCCGGGCACGTCGACCAGCAACCAGGGCGGCTTCCTCTACGACGCGCCGCAGTTCGACCCGGGCTTCTTCGGCATCAGCCCCCGCGAGGCCCTGGCGATGGACCCGCACCAGCGGCTGCTGCTGGAGACCTCCTGGGAGGCGTTCGAGCACGCCGGCATCGACCCGCAGGTGCTGCGTGGCAGCCGGACCGGCGTCTTCGCCGGGGTCATGTACCACGACTACGCGTCGCGGGTGCTGGACCTGCCCGACGGCGTCGAGGGCTACATCGGCACCGGCAACTCCGGCAGCGTGGTGTCCGGCCGGGTGGCGTACACCTTCGGGCTGGAGGGCCCGGCCGTCACTGTGGACACGGCATGCTCGTCGTCGCTGGTCGCCGTGCACCTCGCGACGCAGGCGCTGCGCCAGCGGGACTGCGACTTCGCGCTCGCCGGCGGTGTGACGGTCATGTCCACCCCGGGCACCTTCGCCGACTTCTCCCGCCAGCGGGGCCTGGCCTCCGACGGCAGGTGCAAGTCGTTCGCCGCCGCCGCCGACGGCACCGGCTGGTCCGAGGGTGTCGGCGTGCTGCTCCTGCAACGGCTCTCCGACGCCCGCCGCGACGGCCGGCGCATCCTCGCCGTCGTCCGGGGCAGCGCGGTCAACCAGGACGGCGCCAGCAGCGGACTCACCGCCCCCAACGGCCCGTCGCAGGAGCGGGTGATCCGGCAGGCCCTCGCCAACGCCCGGCTCTCGCCGGCCGACGTCGACGTGGTCGAGGCGCACGGTACCGGCACCACCCTCGGCGACCCCATCGAGGCGCAGGCGCTGCTGGCCACGTACGGGCAGGACCGGGGGGACGGCGGGCCGCTCTGGCTGGGCTCGGTCAAGTCGAACCTGGGTCACACCCAGGCCGCCGCGGGCGCCGCCGGCCTGATCAAGATGATCGAGGCGATCCGCCACCGCACCATGCCCGCCACCCTGCACGTCGACGAGCCGTCCCCGCACATCGACTGGTCCGCCGGGCAGGTCTCGCTGCTGACCGAGGCGCGCGCGTGGTCGGCCACCGACCGGCCGCGCCGGGCCGCCGTGTCGTCCTTCGGCATCAGCGGTACGAACGCGCACGTCATCCTGGAGGAGGCACCCGTCGACGACGCCCCGTCCACCGACGAGGCACCCTCCGCCGTCGACGCGCCGGTGGCGCTCCCGCTCGCCCCGGTGTTCCTCTCCGCCCGTACGCCCGAGGCGCTCGCGGGGCAGGCCGGCCGCTGGGCCGACCACCTCGCCCGCGTCGACGCCCCACGTCCGGTGGACGTCGCGGTCTCCTCGGTCAGCCGCGCGGGGCTCGAACACCGCGCGGTCGTCCTGGCCGGCGACGCGGACGACCTGCTCGCCGGGCTGCGGGCCCTCGCCGCGGGCGAGCCGACCGGCGCCGTCACCACCGGCGCGTCGGCCCCGCGTGGCCGGGTGGCCTTCCTCTTCTCCGGCCAGGGCGCGCAGCGCGCCGGTATGGGTCGCGAGTTGTACGGGGCGTTCCCGGTGTTCGCTGCGGCTTTCGACGAGGCGTGCGGTCACCTGGATCCGTTGTTGCCGTGTCCGTTGCGGGAGGTGCTGTTCGCGTCGGAGGGTTCCGCCGAGGCGGGGTTGCTGGATCAGACGGTGTTCACGCAGGCGGGGCTGTTCGCGGTCGAGGTGGCGTTGTTCCGGTTGGTGGAGTCGTTCGGTGTGGTGCCGGATGTGGTGGCCGGGCACTCCATCGGTGAGATAGCGGCGGCGCATGTGGCGGGTGTGCTGTCCCTGGCTGACGGGTGTGCGCTGGTCGCGGCGCGGGGTCGGTTGATGCAGGCGTTGCCGGCCGGCGGTGGCATGCTCGCCGTGGCCGCCGACGAGGCCGCCGTCGCCGCGTCCCTGGCGGGGCTGCCCGGCCGGCTCGACGTGGCCGCTGTCAACGGCCCAGCCGCCGTGGTGGTCGCGGGCGACGTCGAGGCGCTCGACGAGGTGCAGCGGGTGTGGTCCGAGCGGGGTGTGCAGACCCGCCGCCTGCGGGTGAGCCACGCCTTCCACAGCGCCCGGATGGACCCGATGCTGGCCGAGTTCGCGGCCGTCGCCGAGGGACTGACGTTCCGGCCGCCGACGATCCCCGTGGTGTCGAACCTGACCGGCCGCGTCGCCGACGCCGACCAGCTCTGCGACCCGGGCTACTGGGTGCGCCACGTACGCGGCACCGTTCGCTTCGCCGACGCCGTCGACTGCCTGCGCGCCGAGGAGGTCGACACCTACCTGGAGGTGGGACCGAACGGCGTCCTCACCGCCATGACGCAGAACTGCCTCGCCGAGCGCGCGGAGGACGAGCCGGCGCCCCTGCTGGTGCCGGTGTCGCGCCACGACCGGCCTGAGCCGCAGGCCCTCCTGGAGGCCCTCGCGTCGCTGCACGTGCACGGCCGCGCCGTCGGCTGGGCGGGCCTGCTCGACCGGGCCGGCGGCCGGCACGTCGACCTGCCGACGTACGCCTTCCAGCACCAGCGCTACTGGCTGGAGCCGGCGGGCCGCTGGACGGACGTCTCCGGGGCCGGCCTCGGCGCGGCCGGGCACCCGCTGCTCGGCGCGGCGGTCTCCGTGGCGGGCGAGGACATGGTGGTGCTGACCGGTCGCCTCTCGACGTCGACGCACGCGTGGCTCGCCGACCATGTCGTCTCCGGCGCGGTGATCGTGCCGGGCGCTGCCCTGGTGGAGTTGGCGGTGCGGGCGGGTGACGAGGTGGGTGCGTCGCGGGTGCGGGAGTTGACAGTGGCCGCGCCGTTGGTGCTGCCGCAGGCGGGTGCGGTACGGGTGCAGGTACGCGTCGGCGCCGCCGACGAGACCGGCGCGCGATCGGTGACCGTGCACTCGCAGCCCGAGGAGACCGTCGACCCGGAGTGGGTCCGGCACGCCGAGGGTGTGCTGGAGCCGGCGTCGGCCGACGAGCCGGGCGTGGGGGAGTGGCCGCCGGTCGACGGCGTCGAGGTGGACGTGGCGGACTGGTATCCGGCGCTTGCCGAGCGCGGCCTGTCGTACGGGCCGGTGTTCCGGGGGCTGCGCCGGGTGTGGACGTGCGGTGACGAGGTGTTCGCCGAGGTGGCGTTGCCGGACGAGGTGGCCGGTGACGCTGCGGGGTTCGGCGTGCACCCGGCGCTGCTGGACGCCGCGCTGCATCCGATCGGGTTGTTGTCCGGCTCGGAGGGCTCGGGTGGGGCGCGGGTGCCGTTCGCGTTCGAGGGTGTGCAGGTGTGGGCCTCGGGTGCGCGGGTGCTGCGGGTGCGGCTCACGCGTGCGGGTTCGGCGGTGCGCCTGGTGGCGTGCGACGAGTCGGGCGCGGCCGTGGTGTCGGTGGACACCCTCGCCCTGCGCGAGCTGACCGGGGTGTCGGCGTCCCCGGACGCGTCGGCCCGGTCGCTGTTCGAGGTCGCCTGGCAGGCCCAGGAGGTCGCCCCGGCCGGGGACGCCTCCGGGTGGGCGCTGCTGGGCTCGCCCGCCGCCGCCGCCGCCGACCTGCCGGCCGTCGCCGAGCTGCCGGTGTACGCCGACGTCGAGGCGGTCGCCGTGGCGTCGGGTGTGGCGCCGCGTCTGTTGCTGGTGCCGGCGGGTGGCCTGCGCCGGGCCCTTCACGTCGAGACGGAACCTGCTTCGGTCCCCGGTGAGATGCACGACGCCGCCGTCGACAACGGCCCCGAGTCGGTGCGGGCGGCGACGTCGCAGGTGCTGGCGACGGTGCGGTCCTGGCTGGCGGCCGACGCGCTGGCGGAGTCGCGGTTGGTCGTGGTGACCCGGGGTGCGGTGTCGGTCGGGGACGGAGACCGGGTCACCGACCTGGCCGCAGCGGCGGTCTGGGGTCTGCTGCGCTCGGCGCAGTCGGAGCATCCGGGTCGCATCGTCCTGGCGGATGTCGACGCTGACGTGGACGCCGGGCTGCTGGGTGTGCTGACTTCCGTGGCCGACGAGCCGGTGGCGTTCGGTGGTCAGGTCGCGGTGCGCTCGGGTGAGGTGTTCGTGCCGCGTCTGGTGCGTGCGGTAGCGCCCTCGTCGTCGGACGGTGCCGTGGTGGGTGACGGCGCGGTGCTGGTGACGGGTGGTACGGGCGCGTTGGGCGCGCTGGTGGCGGAACATCTGGTGTCGGCGTACGGCGTGCGGTCGCTGGTGCTGGTGTCGCGTCGCGGCCCGGAGGCTGCGGGTGCGGGTGAGTTGTCGGAGCGGTTGTCCGCGCTGGGTGCGTCGGTGCGGGTGGTGGCCTGTGACGTGACGGACCGGGACCAGGTGTTCGGGCTGGTCGGTGAGGTCGCCGCTGGGGGCCGGCTGGCGGGTGTGGTGCATACCGCTGGTGTGCTGGATGACGGTGTGGTCGAGGGGCTGACCGCCGAGCGGCTTCGTGCGGTGTTGGCGCCGAAGGTGTCGGCGGGTTGGTTGTTGCATGAGGCGACGGCGGGTCTCGGTCTGGATTTGTTCGTGGTGTTTTCGTCGGTGGCGGGTGTGCTGGGTTCGCCGGGTCAGTCGGCGTACGCGGCGGGTAACGCGTTCCTCGACGGGTTGGCCGTCTACCGGCGGCAGCTCGGGTTGCCTGCCGTCAGCCTCGCCTGGGGCATGTGGGACACCCCCGGCATGGGCGCGTCCCTCGACGAGGCGGACCGGGCGCGATCGACCCGGGGCGGCATCACCGCGATGAGCGCCGAGACCGGGCTGCGGCTGTTCGACGCCGCCCTGACCGCCGGCCGGCCGGCCCTGGTGCCCGCCGTGATCGACCTGGCCGCCCTCCGGGCCGCGGCCGCCGCCGGCCTGGTGCCGCCGATGCTCCGCAACCTGGTCGGTACGACCACGACCCGCCGCCAGGCGGGACAGGGCACCACCTGGGCGACCCGCATCGGCGGCCTGACCGCCGACGAGGCGCGCGCCCAGCTCGACGTGCTGGTACGCGGCCTCGTCGCGCAGGTGCTCGGGCACGGCGGGGCGGAAGCCGTGCCCGCCGACCGGGCGTTCCGCGAGCTGGGCTTCGACTCGTTGACCGCCGTCGACCTGCGTAACCGCGTGAACGCGGCCACCGGCCTGCGGCTGCCCTCGACGCTCGTATTCGACTACCCGACGCCGCAGGCGCTCGCCGCCCACGTGCACGCCGAACTGGCCGGCGCCACAGGTGGCCCCGCCGCGCCGGGCGCGCGGACCACCACCCGTGCCGACGAGCCGATCGCGATTGTGGGCATGGCTTGCCGCTACCCGGGCGGCGTCGAGACGCCCGACCAGCTGTGGGCGCTGCTGGCCGGCGGCGGGGACGGGATCTCCGAATTTCCCACCGATCGTGGTTGGGATCTGGAGTCGTTGTTCGATCCGGACCCGGAGCGCAGCGGTACGTCGTACACGCGGCGTGGTGGTTTTCTGTACGGGGCTGCGGAGTTCGATCCGGGCTTTTTTGGTATTTCGCCGCGTGAGGCCCTCGCGATGGATCCGCAGCAGCGGTTGCTGCTGGAGGCGTCGTGGGAGTCGTTCGAGTCGGCTGGGCTTGATCCGCAGCGGCTTCGGGGCAGCCGGACGGGTGTCTTCGCGGGTGTGATGTATCACGACTACGCGACGCGGCTCATGGAGACGCCCGAAGTCGAGGGCTACATCGGCACCGGCAACTCGGGCAGCGTGTTGTCCGGCCGGGTGGCGTACACCTTCGGCCTCGAAGGCCCGGCGGTCACTGTCGACACGGCGTGTTCGTCGTCGCTGGTGGCGTTGCATCTGGCGGTGCAGGCGTTGCGCAGTGGTGAGTGTGATTTGGCGTTGGCCGGTGGTGTGACGGTGATGGCGACGCCGGGGACGTTCGTGGAGTTCTCGCGGCAGCGTGGTCTGTCGGCCGATGGCCGGTGTAAGTCGTTCGCGGCGTCGGCGGATGGTACGGGTTGGTCCGAGGGCGTCGGCGTGCTGCTCGTGCAACGACTCTCCGACGCCCAGCGGGAAGGCCGGCGCATCCACGCCGTGGTGCGGGGCACGGCGGTGAACCAGGATGGTGCGTCGAATGGTTTGACGGCGCCGAATGGTCCGTCGCAGCAGCGGGTCATCCGGCAGGCCCTCGCGAACGCCCGGCTCGCCACCGCCGACGTGGACGTCGTCGAGGCGCACGGTACGGGTACGACTCTGGGTGACCCGATCGAGGCGCAGGCGTTGTTGGCGACGTACGGGCAGGACCGGCAGGGGCGGGAACCGCTCTGGCTTGGGTCGATCAAGTCGAACATCGGGCACACGCAGGCGGCAGCCGGTGTGGCCGGTGTGATCAAGATGGTCATGGCGATGCGGCACGGTCTGGTGCCGGCGACGTTGCACGTGGACGAGGCGTCCCCGCACGTGGACTGGTCGGCGGGGGCGGTGGCCCTGGCCACCGAGGCGATGCCGTGGCCGCGGGTAGGTCGGCCGCGTCGGGCGGGGGTGTCGTCGTTCGGGATCTCCGGCACCAACGCGCACGTGATCATCGAGCAGCCGCCCGCCGAGACGGTCGGCGCGCGGCCCACCGACCGGCGGCGCGCCGACGTCGTACCCCTCGCGCTCTCCGCCGTGGACGCCCCGGCGCTGCGCGACCAGGCGGCCCGGCTGAAGGCGCACCTCGCGGCACACCCGGAGCTGGCGCCGGCCGACGTCGCGCACGCCCTGGTCACCACCCGGGCCACGTTCGACCACCGCGCCGTCGTCCTCGGCCGCGACACCGTCGACCTGACGCGGGCCCTGGAGGCGTTCCACCTCGGCGAGGCCACCGCCGCCGTCACCGGCGTCGCGGCGCGCGCCGCCGACCCGGTCCTCGTCTTCCCCGGCCACGGCGACCCGTGGCCCGCCGCGACCGTCGAACTGCTGGACCGGGCACCGGAGTTCGCCACCGCGATCGCCGCCTGCGAGGCGGCCCTCGCCCCCCACGTGGACTGGTCGCTCGCCGCCGTGCTGCGCGGCGCGGACGGCGCCCCCACCCCGGCCGACCCCGGGGTGGCGCCGGCCGTCCGGTGGGCCGTGGCCGTCTCGCTGGGACGCTGGTGGCGCTCCCTCGGCGTACGACCCGCCGCCGTGCTCGGGCACGCCCACGGCGCGCTCGCGGCCGCCTGCGTGGCCGGCGCGCTGTCGCTGGAGGACGCGGCGAGGACGATCGCCCTCGCCAGCCCGGCGGAGGACGGCTCGGACGCGCTGGCCGGGATCACCCTGCGGGCGGCCGAGGTGCCGCTGTACTCGGCGACGACCGGCGGCCCGGTCGACACCGACGGCCTCGACGCCGCCCGGTGGTACCGGGACCTGACCACCGACGCCGACGCCGAACCGGCCGTACGCGCCCTGCTCGACGAGGGCCACCGGATCCTCGTCGAGGCTGCCCCGGCGACCGTGCTCGCCGCCGGTATCCGCGAGAGCGCGCGGGCCGACGACGCCGTAGTGGTGGCCGCCGACGACACCGTGGCCGGCGGCTGGCAGCGCATGCTGACGGTCCTCGCCGGGCTGCACGTGCACGGCGTGCCCGTCGACTGGACGGCGATCCTGGGCGCCCCCACCGGCCCGCCGCTCCCGCTGCCCACGTACGCCTTCCAGCGCCAGCGCTACTGGCCGCAGCCGACGGCGGCGACCGCCCCCGCCCCCGCCGGCACCGACGAGGCGGACCGGCACTTCTGGGAGGCCGTGGAACGCGCCGACGCGTCCGCGCTGGCCGCCGCCATGCGCATCGACGAGGCCACGGTCAGCTCCCTCGACCCCGCGCTGCCGCTGCTCTCCTCCTGGCGCCGGCGCCGCCGCGACGAGTCCACCGTGGACTCGTGGCGCTACCGGGTGACCTGGAAGCCGCTGGCCGTCGCGCCGGAGGCCATCCTCGCCGGCACGTGGCTGCTGGTCGTGCCGGCCGCCGAAGCCGAGCACCCCCTGGTCGACGGCGTCGCCCGGGCGCTGGGCGAGGGAGGGGCCGAGGTCGTCCGGATCGACGTGCCGGACACGGACCGGCCGGCGCTGGCCGAGCGGCTGGCGCGTACCGGCGGGCCCGTCGCCGGGGTGCTCTCCCTGCTCGGCCTGGACGACGCGCCGCACCCGGCCCACCCGGTCGTCCCGGCGGGTCTCGCCGACACGTACGCCCTGGTCCAGGCCCTCGGCGACACCGGCGTCACCGCCCCGCTGTGGTGCGCCACCGCCGGCGCGGTCTCGACCGGCCGCGCCGACCAGCTCGACCGCCCCCGCCAGGCGATGCTCTGGGGGCTCGGCCGGGTGGTCGCCCTGGAGCACCCGGACCGCTGGGGCGGACTGCTGGACCTGCCCGCCGAGCTGGACCCCCGGGACCGGGCCCGGCTCGTGGCGGTGCTGGCAGGCGTCGACGCGGAGGACCAGCTGGCGCTGCGCCCCTCCGGGGTGTTCGCCCGGCGACTGGTCCGCGCCCGCGCCGAGCGCACCGCGACGCGGGACTGGCGTCCCGCCAGCGGCGCCGTCCTGGTCACCGGCGGCCTCGGGTCCATCGGGGCCCAGGTGGCGCGCTGGCTGGCCCGCGAGGGCGTGGGTGAGCTGGTGCTGACCGGCCGCCAGGGCCCCGCCACGCCCGGCGCCGACGAGCTGGCCGACGAACTGCGCGCCGCCGGCGCCACAGTCACCGTGGCCGCCTGCGACGTCGCCGACGCGGCCGCCGTACGGGCCCTCGTCGAGCGGCTCGCCGGGCAGGGCAGCCGCATCGGGGCCGTGTTCCACACCGCCGGCGTCGCCCACGCCGCGCCCGTCGCGGCCACCGACGTCGCCGAGCTCGCCGACGCCCTGCGGGCCAAGGTGGCGGGCGCGGTCAACCTCGACGAGGCGTGCGGCGACGAACTGTCGGCGTTCGTGCTCTTCTCCTCCGGCGCGGGCGTCTGGGGCGGCGGGCACCAGGGCGGCTACGCCGCCGCCAACGCCTTCCTCGACGCGCTCGCCGAGGACCGGCGACGGCGTGGCCGGTCCGCCACCGCCGTCGCCTGGGGCGCCTGGGACGGCGGCGGCATGGTCGACGCCGAGGGCGCCGCCGACCAGATGTTCCGCTCGGGCGTCCGGGCCATGCGCCCCGACCTCGCGGTCTCCGTCCTGGCCGAGGCGCTCGACCACGGCGACACCACGCTCACCGTGGCGGACATCGCCTGGGACCGGTTCCTGCAGACCTACACGCTGGCCCGCCCCCGGCCGCTGATCGCCGACATCCCCGAGGTGGCCCGGCTGCTCGCGGCCGGGCAGCGCGACGGCGGCACGCCCGACGCGGCGTCCCCGCTCCGTGGCCGGCTGGCCGGCCTCGCCGCACCGGAACGCCGCCGGGTCCTGCTCGACCTCGTACGCGTCCACGCGGCGGCGGTGCTGCGCCTGTCCTCGCCGCAGGCGCTGGCGGCGGACCGGTCGTTCCGGGAGATCGGCTTCGACTCGCTCAGCGCCGTCGAGATGCGCAACCGCCTCGCCGAGGCGGTCGGGCTGAACCTGCCGGCGACCCTGGTGTTCGACCGCCCGACGCCCGACGCCCTCGCCGAGCACCTGGCGGGCAGGCTCGCGGGCGACGACACCCCGGCGGCCGAGCCCGTGCGGGCCGCCACCGCGCTGGACGAGCCGATCGCCATCGTCTCGATGAGCTGCCGCTACCCCGGCGGCGTCGCCGGCCCCGAGGACCTGTGGCGACTCGTCGCCGAGGGACGCGACGGCATCGCGGAGTTCCCGACCGACCGGGGCTGGGACCTGGCAGCCATCTACGACCCCGATCCCGACCGGCCCGGCACCTCGTACGTGCGCGAGGGCGGCTTCCTCACCGACGCCGCCGGCTTCGACGCCGCCCTGTTCGGCATCTCCCCGCGCGAGGCGATGGTGATGGACCCGCAGCAACGGGTGCTGCTGGAGAGCGCCTGGGAGCTGTTCGAGCGGGCCGGCACCGCGCCCGCCGACATGCGGGAGACCAACACCGGCGTCTTCGTCGGCACCAACGGCCAGGACTACGCGACGCTGCTGATGGCCGCCCGGGTCGAGACCGAGGGCTACCAGGCCACCGGCAACGTCGCCGCCGTCATCAGCGGTCGGCTGGCGTACCACTTCGGGTTGCAGGGCCCCGCCGTCAGCGTCGACACCGCCTGCTCGTCGTCCCTGGTGGCGCTGCACCTGGCCTGCCAGTCCCTGCGGCAGGGCGAGTGCGACGTCGCGGTCGCCGGCGGCGTGACGGTGATGGCCACCCCCGGCCCGTTCCTGGAGTTCGCCCGGCAACGGGGGCTCGCCCTCGACGGCCGGTGCAAGTCGTTCGCCGGGGCCGCCGACGGCACCGGCTGGGGCGAGGGCGTCGGCTTGGTGATGTTGCAGCGGCTCTCCGACGCCCAGCGCGACGGCCGCCGGATCCTCGCCGTCGTGCGCGGCTCGGCGATGAACCAGGACGGCGCCAGCAACGGCCTGACCGCCCCCAACGGGCCCGCGCAGGAGCGGGTGATCAACCAGGCGCTGGCCAACGCGCGGCTGAGCGCCGCCGACGTGGACGCCGTCGACGGGCACGGCACCGGCACCCGGCTCGGCGACCCGATCGAGGCGCAGGCCCTGCTGGCCACGTACGGGCGGCAGCGCCCCGCCGACCGGCCGCTCTGGCTCGGCTCCGTGAAGTCGAACGTCGGCCACACCCAGGCCGCCGCCGGCGTCTCCGGCGTGATCAAGATGGTGCTGGCCCTCCAGCACGACCTGCTGCCGCCCACTCTGCACGTGGACGAGCCGTCGCCGCACGTGGACTGGTCGGCCGGCGCCGTCGCGCTGCTGACCGAGGCGCAGCCGTGGCCGGACGTGGACCGGCCGCGCCGCGCCGGCGTGTCGTCGTTCGGGGTCAGCGGCACCAACGTGCACGTCATCCTCGAACAGGCGCCCGCCACGCCCCCGGCCGACACCGCCGCCCCCCGTCCGGCCAGCGCCGACGCGCCCACGACCAGCGCCAGCCGCGGCACGCTCGGCGCCGCCGACGGGACGCCGCCGCTGCCGTGGGTCGTATCGGCAGACACCGCCGACAGCCTGCGGGCGCAGGCGGCCCGGCTGGCCGACTGGCTGCCGGGCAGCGGAACGCCCGCCGCCGACGTGGCCCGGGCACTGGCCACCGGACGGTCCCCGCTGCGGCACCGCGCGGTGCTGCTCGCCGCCGACGCCGACGCCGCCCTCGCCGGCCTGCGGGCCCTGGCCGCCGGGCAGGACCACCCCGGGCTCACCCGGGGCGCCGCCGAGCCCGGCGGCGCGCTGGCGGCGCTCTTCTCCGGCCAGGGCGCGCAGCACGCCGGGATGGGCCGACGCCTGTGGGAGACGTTCCCCGTCTTCGCGGCGACCCTCGACGAGGCGTGCCAGCACCTGGACGCGTACCTGCCGCGGCCGCTGCGCACGGTGCTGTTCGCCGGGCCCGGCACCGCCGAGGCCGACCTGCTCGACCAGACCGTCTTCACCCAGGCCGGGCTCTTCGCCGTCGAGGTGGCGCTGTTCCGGCTGCTCGAACACTGGGGGATCCGGCCCGACTTCGTGGCCGGGCACTCCGTCGGGGAGATCAGCGCGGCCCACGTCGCCGGGGTGCTCGACCTGGCCGACGCCTGCGCGCTCGTCGGCAACCGGGGGCGCCTGATGCAGGCCCTGCCACCCGGCGGCGGGATGCTCGCCGTCGCCGCGCCCGAGGTCGACGTGCTGCGGGTCCTGTCCGGCACGCCGGGACAGCCCGCCGTCGCCGCCGTCAACGGGCCGGCCGCCGTCGTCGTCGCCGGCGCCGAGGACGTGCTGACCGAACTGGCCGCCCACTTCGCCGACCTCGGCGTACGCACCAAGCGGCTGCGGGTCAGCCACGCCTTCCACAGCCCGCTGATGGAGCCCATGCTCGCCGAGTTCGCGGCCGTCGCGGCGACCCTGTCGTACGCGCCGCCGACGGTGCCGCTGGTGTCGAACCTGACCGGCACGGTCGTCGACCCCGAGCAGATCTGCACCCCCGACTACTGGGTCCGCCACGTCCGCGAGGCGGTCCGCTTCGCCGACACCGTCACTCACCTGCACTCCCACGGGGTGACCCGGTTCCTGGAGATCGGGCCGGACAGCGTGCTGACCGCCCTGACCGCCGACGCGCTGCCGGTGGACGCGCCGGTCGTCGTGACCGGCGTGCAGCGGCCCGGCCAGGACGAGGTGGCCACCCTGCTCGGCGCGGTGGCCCGGCTGCACTGCCACGGCGTGCCCGTACGCTTCCCGGCACTGCTGCCCGGCGCCGCCGCCCCGGTGGACCTGCCCACGTACGCGTTCGCCCACCAGCGGTTCTGGCCGACCCTGGACGCGGCGGCGACCCACACCCCCGCCGCCGCGCACGACGACGTCGACTCGGCGTTCTGGCGGGCCGTGGCGTCCGGCGACGGCGACGCGCTCGCCGGCCGGCTCGGCCTCGACGCGGACCGGCCGCTGCGGGAACTGCTGCCGGACCTGGACCGGTGGCGGCGCCAGCAGCAGGAGGACAGCCTCGCCGGCGGCTGGCGCTACCGGATCACCTGGCGCCCGCGGCCTCTCGTCGCGGGTGCCGTCGACGGCACGTGGACCCTGGTGCACAGCGGTACGGACCAGCCGGTCGTCGACCGGCTCGCCGGACTGCTCACCGCGCGGGGCGGCACCGTGCGGCAGCTCGCCGTCGACCCGGCGACGACCGACCGGAGCGCGCTCGCCGGGCAGCTCGCCACCGCGGCGCCCACCCGGATCGTGTCGCTGCTCGCCCTCGACGAGCGGGCGCACCCCGACCGCCCGGCCGTGCCGCTGGGCCTGACCGCGAACCTGGCCCTGGTGCAGGCGGTCACGGACGCCCTGTCACCGGTGCCGCTGTGGCTGCTCACCCGGCAGGCCGTGGCCACCGGCGCCGACGACCCCGTCGCCCACCCCGCCCAGGCCACCACGTGGGGCCTCGGCCTGGTGACCGCGCTGGAACACCCCCGGCACTGGGGTGGTCTGCTGGACCTGCCCGCCACCCTGGACACCGCCGCCGCCGAGGGAGTCCTGGCGGCCCTCACCGCCGCCGGCGACGAGGACCAGCTCGCGGTGCGCGACTCCGGGACGTACCTGCGGCGGCTGGAGCGCGCGCCCCGCGCCGAGGCGCCGGCCGGCTGGCAGGCGCCGGGCACCGTCCTGGTCACCGGCGGCACCGGCGCCGTCGGCCGGTACGCCGCCGGCTGGTTCGCCCGGCACGGCGCGCGGCGACTGCTGCTGGTCAGCCGGCGCGGCGCGGCGGCCCCCGGCGCGGACGAGGCGGTGGCGGAACTGGCCGCCCTCGGCGCCGAGGCGCGGGTGCTGGCCTGCGACCTGGCCGACCGGGACGCGGTCGCCGACCTGGTCCGTGGCCTGCGCGCCGACGGTGAGACCGTGCACGCCGTGGTGCACGCCGCCGGGGTGGGCCGGCTCAACCCGGTCGCCGCCGTGACCGAGGCGGAACTCGCCGACGTCGTCTCCGGCAAGATCGCCGGCGCGCGGCACCTCGACGAGTTCCTCGACCCGGAGCCGCTCGGCCTGGTCGTGCACTTCTCCTCCATCGCGGCCGTCTGGGGCGTCGGTGACCACGGGGCGTACGCCGCCGGCAACGCCTTCCTGGACGCCTGGGCGCAGTCCCGGCCGGACGGGCGGGCCCGGCACCTCTCGGTGAACTGGGGACCGTGGGCCGGCGGCGGCATGGTGACCGACGCGCACGCGGCGGCCATGAGCCGGCGCGGGGTGTCCCTGCTCGACCGGGAACCGGCGATGGCCGCCCTGCGCGCCGGCCTCGACGGCGACGACACCGCCCTCACCGTCGCCGACATCGACTGGGAACGCTTCGCGCCGGTGTTCGCCTCCGCCCGGCCCCGGCCGCTGATCAGCGAGATCGCCGAGGTGGCCGCCCAGGCTGCGGCGGCGCGCGCCGCCGCCGAGGACGGCGACCAGGTCGCCGGCGAACTGCGCAAGCGGCTCGGCGAGCTGTCGCAGGCCGAACAGGCACGGCTGCTGGTCGATCTCATCCGCACCGCCGCGGGCGAGGTCATCGGCCACGACAGCCCGTACGCCGTGGAGGCCGGGCGGCCCTTCCGGGACCTCGGCTTCGACTCGCTCACCGCCGTGGAGCTGCGGGGCCGGCTGGCCCGCTCGACCGGGCTCAGCCTGCCCAGCTCGGTGGTGTTCGACCATCCGACCCCGCAGGCGCTGGCCGAGCACCTGCGGGCCGAACTGCTCGACGAAGCGTCGGTGGAGGCGCTGCCCACCCTCGCGGAGCTGGACCAGTTGGAGGGCGCCCTCGCGCTGCGCGACCCGGACGACATCGGCCGGGTGCGGATCACGATGCGCCTGCACAGCCTGCTCGAACGGCTCGGCGCCGCCGAGGAACGCCGGGAGGACACCGCCGAGGTGGCCGGCCGGCTGCGGGCGGCCAGCAACCAGGAGCTGTTCGACCTCATCGACCAGGACCTCGGGCTCTCCTGAGCCGCCCGGGGATCTGTGGTGTCACGAGAAAGCGAGATGTCATGGCGGACGAAGATCGGCTGCGCGAATACCTGACGCGCGTCGTCGCCGAGCTGCAGCAGACCCGCCAACGGCTGCGCGAGGTCACCGCCGAGGAGTCCGAGCCGGTGGCGATCGTGGCGATGAGCTGCCGCTACCCGGGCGGCATCAGCTCGCCCGAGGAGCTGTGGGAGTTCGTCTCGTCCGGCGGGGACGCCATCGGCGACTTTCCCACCGACCGTGGCTGGGACCTGGACCGGCTCTACCACGCCGATCCGGACAACGCCGGCACCTCGTACACCACCGCCGGCGGGTTCCTGCGCGACGCGGGGCAGTTCGACGCCGCGCTCTTCGGCATCTCACCGCGTGAGGCGGTCGCCATGGACCCGCAGCAGCGGCTGCTGCTGGAGGTCACCTGGGAACTGTTCGAACGCGCCGGCATCGCCCCGCTGTCGCTGCGTGGCAGCCGCTCCGGCGTCTTCGTGGGCACCTCCGGGCAGGACTACGCCGCCGTGCTGCACCGGGCGCCCGGCGTCGAGGGGTACGTGCTGACCGGCACCGCCGCCAGTGTCGTGTCCGGTCGGCTGGCGTACACGTTCGGCCTCGAAGGCCCGTCGGTCACCGTGGACACCGCCTGCTCGTCGGCGTCGGTCGCCATCCATCTCGCCTGCCAGGCGCTGCGCCAGCGCGAGTGCGGCCTCGCCCTGGCCGGCGGCGCGACCGTGCTGGCCACCCCCGGCCCGTTCGTCGAGTTCTCCCGGCAGCGGGGCCTCGCCGCCGACGGCCGGTGCAAGTCGTTCGCCGCCTCCGCCGACGGCACCGGCTGGTCCGAGGGCGTCGGCATGCTGCTGCTGGAACGGCTCAGCGACGCCCGCCGCAACGGCCACCCCGTGCTCGGCGTCATCCGCAGCTCGGCGGTCAACTCCGACGGCGCGTCGAACGGCCTCACCGCCCCCAACGGCCCGTCCCAGCAGCGGGTCATCCGGCAGGCCCTGGCCGGCGCGAAGCTCACCCCCGACCTGGTCGACGTGGTGGAGGCGCACGGCACCGGCACCACCCTCGGCGATCCGATCGAGGCCCAGGCGCTGCTCGCCACGTACGGCCGGGAGCGGGGCGACGCCGCGCCGCTGCTGCTCGGCTCGATCAAGTCCAACATCGGGCACACCCAGGCCGCCGCCGGCGTCGCCGGTGTGATCAAGATGGTGCTGGCGATGCGGCACGGCGTCGTGCCGGCCACCCTGCACGTCGACGAGCCCACCCCGCACGTGGACTGGGCCGCCGGCGCGGTCACCCTCGTCACCGAGGCCACGCCGTGGCCGGCCGTGGACCGGGCGCGCCGGGCCGCCGTCTCGTCGTTCGGGATGAGCGGCACCAACACCCACCTCATCCTCGAACAGCCCGACCCGGCCGGCGTCGAGGCGGACCACCCGGTGACGCCCGCGCCCGCGCCGGTGCTGCTCACCGGCCGCACCCGCACCGCGCTGCGCCGCCAGGCCGAGCGCTGGTCGGCCTATGTCGCCGACGACGCGCACCTGCGCCCGGCCGACGTCGCCTGGACCTCGGCGGTCTCCCGCTCGCCCCTGGAGCACCGGGCGGTCGTGCTCGCCGACGACCGCGACGGCCTGCTCGCCGCGCTGCACGCCCTCGCCGACGAACGGCCCGCCCCCGGGCTGGTCACCGGCGCCGCCGCCGAACGCGGCGGGGTCGCGTTCCTGTTCTCCGGCCAGGGCGCCCAGCGCGCCGGCGCCGGCCGGGAGCTGTACGAGGCGTACCCGGTCTTCGCGGAGGCGCTCGACGAGGTCTGCGGCCACCTCGACCACCGGCTGCCCCGGCCGCTGAAGCCGCTGCTGTTCGCCGAGCCCGGCACCGCCGAGGCCGACCTGCTCGACCAGACCGTCTTCACCCAGGCCGCGCTGTTCGCCGTCGAGGTGGCGCTGCACCGGCTGCTCGGCTCCTGGGGGCTGGCCCCCGACATGGTCGCCGGGCACTCCGTCGGCGAGCTGACCGCCGCCCACGTGGCCGGCGTGCTCAGCCTCGACGACGCGTGCGCCCTCGTCGCCGCCCGGGGGCGGCTCATGCAGGACCTGCCCACCGGCGGCGCGATGCTCGCCGTGGCCGCCGACGAGGCCCGGGTCGCCGAGTCGATCGCCGCGCTGACCGGCCGGGTCGCCGTCGCCGCCGTCAACGGCCCCGACGCCGTCGTCGTCTCCGGCGACGCGGCGGCCATCGACGAGCTGGCGGAACTCTGGACCGGCCGGGGGGTGAAGGTGCGGCGGCTGCGGGTCAGCCACGCCTTCCACAGCCCGCTGATGGAGCCGATGCTCGCCGAGTTCGCCGCCGTCGCCGCCCGCCTCGACCTGCGCGCCCCCACCCTGCCGGTGGTGTCCAACGTGACCGGCGAGATGGCCGACCCGGCGCAGCTCAGCGACCCCGGCTACTGGGTGCGCCACGTCCGGGAGGCGGTCCGCTTCGCCGACGGCGTACGCGCCCTGCGCGCCCACGGCGTCGGCACCTTCGTGGAGGTCGGGCCGGACGCCGTGCTCACCGCCAGCGTCCAGGAGAGCCTCGCCGGGATCGAGACCGACGCCGCCGACGCCGCCCCGGCCGTGGTGGTGCCGGTGCTGCGCCGGGACCGCCCGGACCGCCGTGCCCTGCTCGCCGCCCTCGCCCAGCTGCACGTCGCCGGCACGCCGCCGCGCTGGGCGGACGTCCTCGCCGGACGGCCCGGCCGGCTCGTCGACCTGCCCACCTACCCGTTCGAGCGGCAGCGCTACTGGGTGCCGGCCGAGGCGCCGGCCGACGACACCACGACGGGCGGGGCCGGCGCGCTCGACCGCCGGTTCTGGGCGGCCGTCGAACGCGCCGACCTCGACGCGCTGCGCGACACCCTCGCCGTCACCGACGCCGACGCCGCCGAGTCGCTGCGTACCCTGCTGCCCGTCCTCGCCGACTGGCGGCGGCAGCGGCAGGAACACTCGGTCCTCGACGGCTGGCGGTACCGGGAGGAATGGCAGGTGGCCCCCGAGCCCGCCCCCGCCCGGCTGGCCGGCACCTGGCTGCTGGCGCTGCCCGCCGACGACGCCGACGACCCGGCGGCGCGGGCCGTCCGGGCCGCGCTGACCGGCGCCGGCGCCGACGTGCTGCCGCTGACAGTGGAGCCGGACGCCGACCGGGCCGGCCTCGCGGCGGCCCTCGCCGGCACCGAGCCCGCCGGCGTCGTGTCCCTGCTCGCGGGGGAACCACGCACCGCCGACGGCACCGTCCTGCCCGGCCTGACCGCCACCCTCGCCCTCGTGCAGGCGCTCGGCGACGCCGGCGTGGCGGCGCCGCTGTGGCTGGTCACCCGGGGCGCGGTCGCCGCCGCCTCGTACGATCGGCTCGCCGACCCGGCGCAGGCCGCGATCTGGGGCCTCGGCCGGGTCGTCGGCGTCGAGGCGCCGCACCGCTGGGGCGGCCTGGTCGACCTGCCGTCCGACCCCGACGACCGGGCCGCCTTCCGGCTCGCCGCGATCCTCACCGGCTCGACCGGCGAGGACCAGCTCGCCGTACGCGGCCCCGGCGTCTTCGCCCGCCGCCTCGTCCGCGCCGCCCTCGGCGACCGTCCGCCGGCGCGCCGGTTCACGCCCACCGGCACCGCCCTGGTCACCGGCGGCACCGGCGGGCTCGGCGCGCGCGCCGCCCGCTGGCTCGCCGCCGCCGGAGCCGAGCACGTCGTGCTGGTCAGCCGGCGCGGACCCGACGCCCCCGGCGCCGCCGAGCTGGAGGCCGAGCTGGCTGGCCTCGGGGCCCGGGTCACCGTCGCCGCCTGCGACATCGCCGACCGGGGCGCCCTCGCCGACCTGCTCGACCGGGTCGAGGCCGACGGCCCGCCGGTGCGCACCGTCGTGCACACCGCCGGCGTCGCGCAGTCCACCCCGCTGGCCGAGGTCACCCCCGCCGAGCTGGCCGAGGTGACAGTCGGCAAGACCGCCGGGGCCACCCACCTCGCCGGCCTGCTCGCCGACCGGGAGCTGGACGCCTTCGTCGTCTACTCGTCCATCGCCGCCACCTGGGGCAGTGGTGGGCAGGCCGGGTACGCGGCCGGCAACGCCTACCTGGACGCGCTCGTGCGGCGGCGGCGCGCCGACGGCCGGGCCGGAACCGCCATCGCCTGGGGCCCCTGGTCCGACGGCGGCATGCACGCCGCCGACGCCGAGCGCAACCTGCGCCGCCGGGGCCTGCCCGCCATGGACCCGGCCGTCGCCATGGCCGCGTTGCAGCAGGCCCTCGACCACGACGACGTCACAGTGACGGTGGCCGACGTGGACTGGACCCGGTTCGCCCCCGCGTACGCCTCCGCGCGCCGCCGGCCGCTGCTGGAGGGCGTACCGGAGGCGCGGGCCGCCCTCGACGGCGGCGCCGCGGTCGACGACGGCGACGACGGCCCGGCGGCCGCGCTGCGCCGGCGCCTCGCCGCGCTGACCCCGGCCCGCCGCGAGGAGACCGTCGCCGACCTGGTCCGCGAACTCGCCGCCGACGTGCTCGGCCACGACGGCGGTGCTGCCGCCGTGGGCGCGACCACCGCGTTCCGCGACCTCGGCTTCGACTCGCTGACCGCCGTGGAGCTGCGCAACCGGCTTGTCGCCGCCACCGGGCAGGCGCTGCCCACCACCCTGGTCTTCGACCACCCCACCCCGGTGGTGCTGTCCCGCTTCCTGCTCGCCGGCATCTTCGGCGCCGACGCCGGGGCGGCTCCCGTCGCCGTCCCGGCCGCCGTGGGCGACGACGAGCCGGTGGCCATCGTCGCCATGGCCTGCCGCTACCCCGGCGGCGTCGACGGCCCCGAACGGCTGTGGCGCCTCGTCGCCGGCGGCGTCGACGCGATCGGCGACTTCCCGACCGACCGGGGCTGGGACCTCGACCGGCTCTACGACCCCGACCCGGCCAACCCCGGCACCACGTACGCCGACAAGGGCGGCTTCCTGCACGGGGCGGGCGAGTTCGATCCCGGCTTCTTCGGGATCTCGCCGCGCGAGGCGGCGGCGATGGATCCGCAGCAGCGGTTGTTGCTGGAGGTTTCGTGGGAGGCGGTCGAGCGGGCAGGGGTTGAGCCTGGGGTTCTGCGGGGTTCGCGAACAGGGGTGTTCGTGGGCACGAATGGTCAGGACTATGGGGCCCTGCTGATGGCTGCGGGGGAGCAGGCCGAAGGGTTCGGGGCCACGGGCAACGCCGCGAGTGTGGTGTCGGGCCGGGTGGCGTACGCGTTGGGGTTGGAGGGGCCGGCGGTGTCGGTGGACACGGCGTGTTCGTCGTCGTTGGTGGCGTTGCACCTGGCGGTGCAGTCGCTGCGGCGTGGCGAGTGCGACCTGGCCCTCGCCGGTGGCGTCACGGTCATGGCCACCCCCGGCACCTTCTTCGAGTTCTCCCGGCAGCGGGGCCTCGCGGCCGACGGCCGGTGCAAGGCGTTCGCGGCGGGTGCGGATGGCACGGGCTGGGGCGAGGGTGTGGGCGTGCTGCTGGTGGAGCGGCTGTCGGACGCGCGGCGCAACGGGCACCGGGTCCTGGCGGTGGTGCGTGGGTCGGCGGTCAACCAGGACGGCGCCTCGAACGGGCTGACCGCCCCGAACGGCCCGTCGCAGCAGCGGGTGATCCGGCAGGCCCTCGCGGGCGCCCGGCTGGGCAGCGCGGATGTCGACGTGGTCGAGGCACACGGCACGGGCACGACGCTCGGTGACCCGATCGAGGCGCAGGCCCTGCTGGCGACCTACGGCCAGGACCGCGAGGGCGGCGAGCCGCTGCTGCTCGGCTCGATCAAGTCCAACATCGGCCACACGCAGGCCGCCTCGGGCGTCGCCGGTGTGATCAAGATGGTGCTGGCGATGCGGGAGGGTGTGGTACCGGCGACGTTGCACGTGGACGAGCCGTCTCCGCACATCGACTGGACCTCCGGGGCCGTCGAGCTGGCGATCGAGTCGCGGCCGTGGCCGGTGGTGGACCGGCCGCGCCGGGCGGCGGTGTCGTCGTTCGGCATGTCCGGCACGAACGCGCACGTGATCATCGAGCAGGCCGACGAGCCGGTCGACGCCGCCGCTCCGGTCGGGCACGGCCCGGGCCTGGTTGCCTCGGATGTCGTGGTGTGGCCGGTGTCGGCACGGTCGAAGAGTGCGCTCGCGGGGCAGGCGGCCCGGCTCGCGGACTTCCTGCGCGAGCGCGGCGACGGCGGCGCCGGCCACCTCCGCCGGCCCGCCGGAGCCGTGGTGGACGCGGCGGCGGTGGGCTGGTCTCTGGCCGTCAGCAGGTCGGTGTTCGAGCAGCGGGCGGTTGTGGTCGGGTCGGGTGTGGGGGAGTTGCTGGCGGGGCTGGACGCTGTGGCGTCGGGGTCGCCGGCTGGGAACGTGGTCGCGGCGATGTCGTCGTCGCACGGTGCGGGCCCGGTGTTCGTGTTTCCGGGTCAGGGTGCGCAGTCGGCGCGGATGGCGGCGGGTCTGGTGGGTCGTGTGCCGGTGTTCGACGCGCGGTTGGCGGAGTGTCAGCGGGCCCTTGCTCCGTATCTGGATGTGGACCTGGTGTCGGTGCTCACCGGTGACGACGAGTCGTGGTTGGCGCGGGTGGAGGTCGTGCAGCCGGTGCTGTGGGCCGTCGGTGTCGCCCTCGCCGCCGTGTGGCAGCGCGTGGGTGTGGTGCCGGCGGCGGTGATCGGTCACTCGCAGGGTGAGATCGGCGCGGCGTGTGTGGCGGGGATTCTGTCGCTGGGGGACGCGGCGAAGGCGGTGGCGTTGCGCTCTCGGGCGCTGACCGCGCTGCGGGGCACCGGGACGATGGCGTCGGTGGACCTCTGCGCGGACGCGGTGACGGAGCGGTTGCCGGGCTTCCCGGGGGTCGGGGTGGCGGCGGTGAACGGTCCGTCGACTGTGGTGGTGTCGGGTCCGCCGCAGTCGGTTGCCGACCTGGTGGAGTCGTGTCGGGTCGATGGGGTGCGGGCGCGGTTGATTCCGGTGGATTATGCGTCGCATTCGGTGGCGGTGCAGGAGGTGGCGGAGCGGTTGCGCGCCGATTTGGCCGATGTGACGCCGCGAGAGGGCAAGGTCCGGTTGGTGTCGACGTTGACGGGGGATTGGGTGGACCCGTTGTCGATGACGGCGGACTACTGGTACGACAACTTGCGGCGGACGGTGCGGTTCGACGCTGCTGTGCGGGTGGCGGTCGAGGCGGGTCACACGACGTTTGTGGAGATCAGTCCGCATCCGGTGTTGACGATGCCGGTGACGGCGATCCTGGACGACGCCGGCGTGAGCGGGCATACGTTGGGCAGCCTGCGTCGTGGTGATGACGATCCGACGCGGTTGCTGACGAACCTCGCGACCGCTCACGCGATCGGCCTGCCCGTCGACCTGACGGCCGTCCTTGCCGGGACCGACGTGGTGGCACTGCCCACCTACGCCTTCGAACGGGGACGCTACTGGCTGGACGCGCCCGCGCACCGCGTACGCGACGTCGGCTCGGCCGGCCTCCAGGACACCGGACACCCGCTGCTCAGCGCGGCCGTACCCGTCGCAGACGACCGGACGGTGGTGCTGACCGGGCGGCTGTCGGTGCGTACCCACCCGTGGCTGGTCGACCACGCCGTCGGCGGGGCGGTGATCGTCCCGGGCACCGGCGTCGTCGACATGGTGGTCCGGGCCGGCGACGAGGTCGACGCCGGCCAGGTGGGCGACCTGACGCTGATCAACCCGCTGGTGCTCCCCGCGACCGGCGCGGTGCAGGTGCAGGTACGAGTGGGCCCGCCCGCCGACACCGGCGAGCGGAGCGTCACCGTGCACTCCCGCCCCGAGGAGGACGCCGACGCCGAGTGGACCCGGCACGCCGAGGGACTCCTGCTGCCGCAGCTGCCCGCTCCGACCGCCGTACCGGGGCAGTGGCCGCCGGCCGACGCCGTCGAGGTCGACGCCGACCTGGACGCCTGGTACGTGCAGACGGCCGAGGGCGGCCTCGGCTACGGCCCCGCCTTCCGGGGGCTGCGCCGGGTGTGGCGCGGCGACGGCGAGGTCTACGCCGAGGTGGCCCTGCCCGAGGAGGCGAGCGCCGACGCGTCCCGCTTCGGGCTGCACCCGGCCCTGTTCGACGCGGCCCTCCAGGCCAGCGGGGTCACCGCCCTGCTCGGCGACGCGGCGGACACCTCCGGCGCGGGCTGGATGCCGTTCGCCTTCCGCTCGGTCGCCCTGCACGCCCACGGCGCCACCCGGCTGCGGGCGCGGCTGCGCCCGCTCGGCCCGGACACCGTCGCGGTCACGCTCGCAGACACCGCCGGCCAGCCGGTCGCCACCGTCGAGTCGCTGATGTTCCGCCCGGTCGCCGCGGGCCAGGCCGACGAGGCCGCCGCCCTGCGCCGCACGTCGGTGTTCCACCTGGACTGGACGCCGCTGACGGACACCGGCGCGGCGGCCGGGGAAGCCTGCTGGGCGCTGCTCGGCGACGACACCCTCGGCCTCGCCGGGGCGCTCGCCGCCGCCGGGCACCCGGTGCGGTCCCACGCCGACCTGGCGGCGCTGGTCGCCGAGATCGGGGAGTCCGGGGACGTACCCGATGTGGTGCTGGACCTGCGCTCCGGCGCGGAGTCGGACCCGCAGCGGGCCGGTGAGGCCGCGCACGACGCGGCCCGCGACGCCCTCGCGCTGGTGCGGCAGTGGTTGGGCGAGCCCCGGCTGGAGCGGTCCCGGCTGGTGCTGCACACCCGGGGCGCCGTCGGCGCGGCCCCGGGCGAGGCCCCCTGCGACCTGGCCCAGGCGAGCCTGTGGGGGCTGGTCCGCTCGGCGCAGTCCGAGCACCCTGGCCGGTTCACGCTGCTCGACACCGACGGCGCCGCCGCCTCCCTGGCGGCCGTCCCGGCGGCCGTCGCCTCCGGCGAGCCGCAGCTCGCGCTGCGCGACGGCGCGCCGCTCGTGCCCCGGCTGGCCCGGGCCCGCGACGCCGGTGTGTTGCCGCTGCCCGCCGACGAGGTGCCGTGGCGCCTCGACGTCACCGAGAAGGGCACGCTGGAGAACCTCGCCCTGCTGCCCGGCCCCGAGGCGGGCGGGGAACTGCCGGCGGGCCACGTCCTGGTCGGGATGCGCGCCTCCGGGCTGAACTTCCGCGACGTGGTGCTGGCCCTCGGCATGGTCCCCGACCAGGAGGTGCTGGGCAACGAGGGCGCCGGCGTGGTGCTCGGCGTGGGGCCGGGCGTCGCCGACCTCGCTCCCGGCGACCGGGTGATGGGCATCTTCTCCGGCTCGTTCGCCTCGGCGGCGGTCACCGACCGCCGGCTGGTCACCCGCATCCCCGACGGCTGGTCCTACACCGACGCCGCCGCCGTGCCCGTGGTCTTCCTGACCGCCTGGTACGGGCTGGTGGAGCTGGCCCGGCTGCGCGCGGGCGAGTCCGTGCTCGTGCACGCGGCGGCCGGCGGCGTGGGCATGGCCGCCGTGCAGATCGCCCGCCACCTCGGCGCGGAGGTCTACGGCACGGCCGGCCCCGGCAAGTGGCCGGCGCTGCGCGACACCGGCTTCGACGACGCGCACCTCGCCTCCTCCCGCAGCCTCGACTTCGCCGACGAGTTCGCCCACCGCACCGGCGGGCGGGGCGTCGACGTGGTGCTCAACGCCCTGCGCGGCGAGTACGTCGACGCGTCGCTGCGGCTGCTCGCCGACGGCGGCCGGTTCGTCGAGATGGGCAAGACCGACAAGCGGGATCCGCGGCGGGTCGCCGCCGACCACCCGGGCGTCAGCTACCAGGTCTTCGATCTCATCGAGGCCGGCCCGGAGAAGATCGGCGCGATGCTGGGCGAGCTGATGGCGCTTTTCGCCGCCGGTGCGCTGCGGCCCCTGCCCCGGCGCACCTGGGACGTCCGGCGCGCCCCCGAGGCGTTCCGCTTCCTCAGCCAGGCCCGGCACGTCGGCAAGCTGGCCCTGAGCATCCCGCAGGCGCCCCGGCTCGACGGCACGGTCCTGGTCTCCGGGGCGACCGGCACCCTCGGCGCGCTGCTCTGCCGGCACCTGGTCACCGCGCACGGCGCCCGGCAGCTGCTGCTGGTCAGCCGGCGCGGCCCGGACGCCGAGGGCGCCGACGAACTGCTCGCCGACCTGAAGGCGCTCGGCGCGGACGTGTCGATCGTCGCCGCCGACCTGGCCGACCCGGACGCCGTGGCGGACGTACTGTCCATGGTAGACCAGCGGCACCCGCTGCGCGCCGTCGTGCACGCCGCCGGCGTCCTCGACGACGCCACCGTCGAGTCGCTCACCCCCGACCGCCTCGCCGCGGTGCTGCGGCCCAAGGTCGACGTGGCGTGGAACCTGCACCGGGCCACCCTCGGCCACGACCTGAGCGCGTTCGTGCTCTTCTCCGCCGCCGCGGGTGTGTTCGGCGGTCCGGGCCAGGGCAACTACGCCGCCGGCAACGCGTTCCTCGACGCCCTGGCGGAGCACCGGCGGGCCCTCGGCCTGCCGGCGGTCGCGCTGGCGTGGGGCCGCTGGGCACAGGCCAGCGGCATGACGGGCCACCTCGGCTCGGCCGACATCCGCCGCCTCGACCGGGGCGGCATGGCGGCGCTCTCCGACGCCGAGGGGCTCGCCCTGTTCGACGCTCTCTGGCGCTCGGAGCGGGCGACACTCATGCCCGCCAAGATCGCCACCGGCGTGGCCGCGCCCGGGTCGCCCGTACACCCGCTGCTGACCAACCTGGTCCGCGCCGCCGGCCGCCGGGCCGCGGCCGGCGAGGCCGCCGACGGGCAGGCGTACGCCGAGACGCTGCGCGCCCTGCCCGACGACAAGCGGGTACGCGCCCTGCGCGACCTGGTGCTGGCGCACGTGGCGGTCGTCCTCGGCCACGGCGACCCGGCTGGCATCGAGCCGACCCGCGCGTTCCGGGAACTCGGCTTCGACTCGCTGACCGCCGTGGAACTGCGCAACCGGCTCGGCGCGGCCACCGGGCTGCGGCTGCCGGCGACGCTGGTCTTCGACAACCCGACGCCCGAGGCGCTCGCCGTCCACCTGGCCGGGCAGTTCGCCCCGGTGAGCCCGGCCGGCGAGCCGTCAACGGCGGGCCGGGAACTCGACCGGCTGGAGGCGGCGCTCGTCGGGCTGGACCCGGCAGACGACGAGTTCCGCCGGATCACCGACCGGCTGCACGGCCTGCTGGGCCGGCTGACCGAGCGGCAGGCGGACGCGGACGGCGACGACGACCTGGAGTCGGCCACCGCCGAGAACATCTTCGACCTGATCGACCGCGAGCTGGAGACGTCGTGACCACCAGCCGCAACGACATCGGCATGCCGAGTGAGGTAGGTCCACGGTGAGCAACGAGGACGAGAGGTACGTCGAGTACCTGAAGCGTACGACCTCGGAGCTGCGGCGTACCCGGCGTCGGCTGCGCGAGCTGGAGAGCCGGGACTCCGAGCCCATCGCCATCGTGGCGATGAGCTGCCGCTACCCGGGCGGCGTCGACAGCCCCGAGGCGCTGTGGCAGCTCGTGCACGACGGTGGCGACGGGATCGGGCCGTTCCCCGCCGACCGGGGCTGGGACCTGGAGAACCTCTTCCACCCCGATCCCGACCACCCGGGCACCAGTTACGTGCGCGAGGGCGGCTTCGTCTACTCCGCCGCCGACTTCGACGCCGACCTGTTCGGCATCTCGCCCCGCGAGGCCGTCGCCATGGACCCGCAGCAGCGGCTGCTGCTGGAGACCTCCTGGGAGGCGTTCGAGCGGGCCGGGCTGCCGCTGCCGGCCGTCCGGGGCAGCCGTACCGGCGTCTTCGTCGGGGCGTCGTCGCACGGCTACGACGGCATGATGGCGCAGGCCGAGAACGGCGAGGGCCACCTGCTCACCGGCAACGCCACCAGTGTCATCTCCGGCCGCGTCGCGTACACCCTCGGACTGGAGGGGCCGGCGGTCACAGTCGACACCGCCTGCTCGTCCTCGCTCGTCGCCATCCACCTGGCCGCGCAGGCCCTGCGCAACGGCGACTGCGAGCTGGCCCTGGCGGGCGGCGTGACGGTGATGCCCACCCCGGCGGTATTCGTCGGCTTCAGCCGGCAGCGCGGTCTCGCCGCCGACGGGCGGTGCAAGGCGTTCGCCGCCGGCGCGGACGGCACCTCGTGGTCCGAGGGCATCGGCATGCTGCTGCTCACCCGGCTCTCCGACGCACAGCGGCACGGTTACCCGGTGCTCGCCGTGGTACGCGGTAGCGCGGTCAACCAGGACGGCGCGTCCAACGGGCTCAGCGCCCCGCACGGCCCCTCCCAGGTGCGGGTCATCCGCCAGGCCCTCGGCAACGCCCGGCTCACGCCCGAGCAGGTCGACGTGGTGGAGGCGCACGGCACGGGCACCCGGCTCGGCGACCCCATCGAGGCGCAGGCGCTGCTGGCCACGTACGGGCAGGACCGCGACGACGCAGCGCCGCTGCTGCTCGGGTCGGTGAAGTCGAACATCGGGCACACCCAGGCAGCCGCCGGCGTGGCCGGTGTGATCAAGATGGTGATGGCGATGCGGCACGGCGTCGTGCCGCCCACCCTGCACGTCGACGAGCCGTCGCCGCAGATCGACTGGACCGCCGGGGCCGTCACCCTCGCCACCGCCGCCACGCCGTGGCCGGCCGTGGACCGGCCGCGCCGGGCCGCCGTGTCGTCGTTCGGCGTCTCCGGCACCAACGCGCACACCATCATCGAGCAGGCCCCGGCTCCCGCCGAGACCGAGACCGAGACCGAGCCGAGGGGCCCGGCGGCCCGCACGGTGGCCCCCGTGCTGCTCTCCGCCCGCTCCGACGCCGCGCTCGCCGCCCAGGCCGGCCGCTGGGCCGCCCGGTTCGCCGCCGACGACACCCTGCGCCCGCTCGACGTGGCCTTCTCGTCGGTGACCTCCCGCTCCACCCTGGACCGCCGCGCCGTGCTGTCCGCGACCGGCCGCGACGACCTGCTCGCGGGGCTGCGCGCCCTCGCCGCCGGGGAACCGGCCGGCACCGTCGTGCTCGGCGCCGGCGCGCCGCGCGGCCAGCTCGCGGTGCTCTTCTCCGGCCAGGGCGCGCAGCGCGCCGGCACGGGCCGCGAGCTGTACGCCGAGTTCCCCGTCTTCGCCGCCGCCCTCGACGAGGCGTGCGGGCACCTGGACAGGGCCCTGCCGCGCCCCCTGCGCGAGGTGCTCTTCGCCGCCGAGGGCTCGGCCGACGCCGAGCTGCTGGACCGGACCGTGTTCACCCAGGCGGGGCTGTTCGCCGTCGAGGTGGCGCTGTTCCGGCTGGTCGAGTCCTTCGGCGTCGCCCCCGACCTGGTCGGCGGCCACTCGATCGGCGAGGTCACGGCCGCGTACGTGGCCGGGGTGCTGTCGCTGGAGCACGCCTGCGCGCTGGTGGCGGCGCGGGGCCGGTTGATGCAGGCGCTGCCCGCCGGGGGTGGGATGCTGGCCGTCGCGGCGGCCGAGGCCGACGTGGCGGCCGCGCTGGACGGGTTGGCCGGTGTGGGGATCGCGGCGGTCAACGGTCCGCAGGCCGTAGTGGTCTCCGGTGCCGTCGAGGCCCTCGACGAGGTGGAGCGGCTCTGGAAGGACCGGGGTGTACGCGTCCGCCGCCTCACCGTCAGTCACGCGTTCCACAGCCCGCTGATGGAGCCGATGCTCGCCCGGTTCCGCGCGGTGCTCGACAAGCTCACCTTCGCCGCGCCGTCGCTGCCGGTCGTGTCGAACGTGACCGGTGCGCTGGCCGACGCAGGCGAGATCTGCACGCCCGACTACTGGGTGCGGCACGTGCGGGAGGCTGTGCGGTTCGCCGATGGTGTGGCGGCGCTGCGGGCGGCGGGTGTGGATACGTTCCTGGAGGTCGGGCCGCGTAGTGTGCTGACCGCGATGGTCGGCGGTGCCCTGGCGGGCGGGGACGGCGTGCTGGCCGTGGCGGTGCAGCGCGCGGACCGGTCCGAGGTGCACGGGTTGCTGGGCGGGTTGGCCGAGTTGCACGTGCACGGGGTGGCGGTCGACTGGCAGTCGTGGTTCGCCGAGACCGGCGCGCGGCGGGTGGACCTGCCCACGTACGCGTTCCAGCACCAGCGCTACTGGCCCGAGGTCGGCGGCACCGCCGTGACGGCCGTGCCGGGCGACGCCGCCGAGGGGGACTTCTGGGTGGCCGTGGAGCGTGGCGACCTGACCGGGGTCGCCGCCCACCTGGCCGTGCAGGACGATCCCGCGGCAGTGGAGGCGCTCGCCCCGGCCGTACCGGTGCTGTCGTCGTGGCGGCGGGCCCGGCAGCGCGACGCCGTGGTGGACGGCTGGACCTACCGGGTCGAGTGGGAGCCCGTACGCCCCGCCGCCGTTCCGGCGCTGACCGGCCGCTGGCTCGTCGTCACCGCCGACAACGACGACGCCGGGGTGGCCGGCACGCTGACCGGTGCCGGCGCCCACGTCGACACCCTGACCGTCGCCCCGGGCGTCGATCGCGCCGAGCTGGCCGGGCTGCTGCGCGGCCACGGCGAGCAGGGCTGGACCGGCGTGCTCTGCGTGCTCCCCGCGACCGACCGGGCGCTGCCGGACGCCCCGGCCGTCTCCGTCGGCGCCGCGCTGCTGCTCACCCTCACCCAGGCGCTCGCCGACGCCGGACTGCCCGGCCGGCTCTGGTGCCTCACCCGGGGCGCCGTGCGCGCCGGGGCCGGCGAGACCCTCACCGACCCGTGGGCCACCCTGGCCTGGGGCCTCGGGCGGGTCGTCGCCCTCGAACAGCCGGACCGCTGGGGCGGCCTGGTCGACCTGCCCGCCCGCGTCGACCGGACAGCCGCCGACGCGCTGCTCGCGGTCCTCGCCGACGCCGGGCACGACCAGGTGGCGATCCGCCCCCAGGGCGTCCTCGGCCGGCGGCTGGTGCCGGCCGTGCCGCCGGTGGGTGTGGGTTGGCGGCCTGCCGGGACGGTGCTGGTGACCGGTGGTACGGGTGCGTTGGGTCGGCATGTGGCGCGGTGGTTGCTGGCGAACGGGGCCGGTGAGGTGGTGCTGGCTTCGCGGCGGGGTCCGGCGGCGCCGGGAGCGGCGGAGCTTGTCGACGAGTTGGGCGCGGTGCGGGTGGTGGCGTGCGACGTCACCGACCGGGCCGCCGTCGACGCCCTGGTTTCCGGGCTGCCGGAGCTGACCGCCGTCGTGCACACCGCCGGCGTGATCGACGACGGCGTCCTCGACGGGCTCGACCTGACCCGGATGCAGGCCGTCCTCGACGGCAAGGTCCGCGCCGCCCGGGTCCTGCACGCGGCCACCGCCCACCGCGACCTCGACGCGTTCGTGCTCTTCTCCTCCCTCGCCGGCGTCATCGGCAGCGCCGGGCAGGGCAACTACGCGGCGGCCAACGCCTATCTCGACGCGTTCGCGGCCTGGCGACGCGACCAGGGCCTGCCCGCCACCGCCATCGCCTGGGGCGCCTGGGCTGAGGACGGCATGGCCGCCGCCCTGACCGCCCGGCTCGCCCGGGGCGGGGTCGACGCGCTCCCCGCCGCCGAGGCCGTCACCGCCCTCGGCCGGCTGGTCAACACCGCCGAGCCGGCGGTCACCGTCGCCGCCGTCGACTGGGGACGCCTCGCCGCCTCCTGGGGCCGCCCGACGCCACTGATCGCCGCCCTGCCCGGGGTGCCCGCCGTGCCCACCGGTCCCGCCCGCGCCGTGGTGGTCGGCCGGTCCCTGCCGCAGCTCGCCGACCTCGTACGCGCCCAGGCCGCCGTCGTGCTCGGCTACCCGGCCGGGCGGCCGCTGCCCGAGCGCACCTTCCGTGACCTCGGCTTCGACTCGCTCACCGCCGTCGAGCTGCGCAACCGGCTGACCGCCGAGACCGGTATGACCCTGCCCGCCACGCTGGTCTTCGACCACCCCACGGTCGCCGAACTCGCCGCCCACCTGCACGGCCTCACCGCCGGGCACACCACCGGCGAGGTGGTCGCCGACGGCACCGGCCGCGACCGCGAACCGATCGCCATCGTCGCGATGAGCTGCCGCTTCCCCGGCGGGGTCACCTCGCCCGAGCAGCTCTGGGACCTGCTGGCCACCGGCACCGACGCGCTGAGCCTGATGCCCGGCGAGCGCGGCTGGAACCTCGCCGAGCTGTACCACCCCGACCCCGAGCACCTCGGTACCAGCTACGTCCGGGAGGGCGGCTTCGTCGCCGGCGCCGGCGAGTTCGACCCGGCGTTCTTCGGCATCAGCCCCCGCGAGGCCCTCGCCATGGACCCGCAGCAGCGGCTGCTGCTGGAGACCACCTGGGAGGCGTTCGAGCGGGCCCGGATCGACCCGACCGCCCTGCGCGGCAGCCGCACCGGCGTGTACGTCGGCACCAACGGCCAGGACTACGGCTCGCTGCTGATGGCCACCGGGGACGTCGACGAGAACTACCTCGCCACCGGCACCTCCGCCAGCGTCATCTCCGGCCGGCTGGCGTACACCTTCGGACTGCACGGCCCGGCCGTCACCGTCGACACGGCCTGCTCGTCGTCGCTGGTCGCGATGCACCTGGCCGCGCAGGCCCTCCAGACGGGGGAGTGCGACCTGGCCCTGGCCGGCGGCGCCACCGTGATGGCCACCCCCGGCATCTTCGTCGGCTTCTCCCGCCAGCGCGGTCTCGCCGCCGACGGCCGGTGCAAGCCGTTCGCCGGAGCCGCGGACGGCACCGGCTGGGGCGAGGGCGTCGGCCTGCTGGTGCTCCAGCGGCTCTCCGACGCCCGCCGCGACGGCAACCCGGTCCTCGCCGTGATCCGCGGCAGCGCCGTCAACCAGGACGGCGCGTCCAACGGCCTCACCGCCCCCAACGGCCCCGCCCAGCAGCGGGTGATCCGGCAGGCCCTCGCGAACGCCGGACTCACCGCCGAGCAGGTGGACGCCGTCGAGGCGCACGGCACCGGCACCACCCTCGGCGACCCGATCGAGGCGCAGGCCCTCATCGCCACGTACGGCCACGACCGTCCCGCCGACCGGCCGCTCTGGCTCGGCTCGATCAAGTCGAACATCGGGCACACCCAGGCGGCGGCGGGTGTGGCCGGGGTGATGAAGATGGTGCTGGCGATGCGGCACGGGGTGCTGCCGCCCACGCTGCACGTGGACGAGCCCACCCCGCACGTCGACTGGACCGGCGGCAGCGTCGAGCTGCTCACCTCCGCCCGGCCGTGGGAGCCGGCCGACGGGGTACGCCGCGCCGCCGTCTCCTCGTTCGGGATCAGCGGCACCAACGTGCACACCATCCTCGAACAGGCCCCCGCCGACGAGCCGGAGCCCGGACCGGCGGCCGACGTGCCGACCGGGGAACTGCCCTGGGTGCTCTCCGGGCGCACCGTCGACGCCCTCACCGCCCGCACCCGGGACCTGCGCGAGCACCTCGGCACAGTGGACGACGACGCGCTCGCCGACGTCGGCTGGTCGCTGGCCGCCACCCGCGCCGCCCACGACCACCGGGCCGTCGTCTTCGCCGCCGACCGCGACGATCTGGTCGCGTCCCTCGACGCGCTCGCCGCGGCCCGGCCCGGCCCGCAGACCGTCACCCGCGTCCCCGGCACGCCGGGCGAGGTCGCGTTCGTCTTCCCGGGCCAGGGATCGCAGTGGGCCGGGATGGCCGCCGAGCTGCTCGACACCGCCCCCGTCTTCGCGGAGACGTTCGCCGCCTGCGCCGAGGCGCTGCGCCCGTACGTCGACTGGTCACCGACCGACGTGGTGCGCGGCGCGCCCGACGCCCCGTCGCTGGAGCGCGTCGACGTCGTGCAGCCCACCCTGTTCGCGGTCAGCGTCTCGCTCGCCGCGCTCTGGGAGTCGTACGGGGTGCGCCCCGGAGCCGTCGTCGGCCACTCCCAGGGGGAGATCGCCGCCGCGTACGTCGCCGGTGGCCTCACCCTCGACGACGCGGCGGCCGTGGTCGCGCTGCGCAGCCGGATCATCGCCGGCATCGCCGGGGACGGCGGCATGGTCTCGGTCGCCACCACCGCCGACGAGGCCACCGCGACGATCGCCCGCTGGGCCGGCCGCATCGCCCTGGCCGCCGTCAACGGACCCACCTCCGTCGTGGTCTCCGGCGACGGCGCCGCCCTCGACGAGCTCGTCGCCCACTACGAGTCCCGCGAGGTGCGGGTGCGCCGCGTCCCCGTGGACTACGCCTCCCATTCCGCCCACGTCGAGCAACTGCGCGAGCAGCTCCTGGAACTGCTCGCCGGGCTGCGGCCCCGCACCGGCGAGGTCCGGTTCCGCTCCACCGTCGAGGGGGACTGGCTCGACACCGCCGCCCTCGACGCCGACTACTGGTACCGCAACCTGCGGCAGACCGTCCGCTTCGACGAGGCGGTACGCAGCCTCGTCGCCGCCGGCTACCAGACCTTCGTCGAGGTCAGCGCCCACCCCGTGCTGACGATGGCCGTGCAGGAGAGCGTCGAGCTGGCCGCCGCCGACCCGGACGCGGTCACCGTCACCGGCAGCCTGCGCCGGGGCGAGGGCGGCCTCGGCCGCTTCCTGCGCGCCGTGGCCGAGGTCTGGGCCGGAGGTACGGCCGTGGACTGGCGGCCCGCCTTCGCCGGCCTCGCCGGGCGTCGCCTCGATCTGCCCACGTACCCGTTCCAGCGGCAGCTCTACTGGCCGCAGCCGTCGACCGCGCCCGCCCCCGCGGTCGGGACCGCCGGTGCCGTGGCCGACGACGAGGTCGACGCCCGGTTCTGGGCGGCCGTCGAGGCGGAGGACCTGACCGCACTCACTGCCGAACTCTCCGCCACGACCGAGTCGAGGCCCGTTTCGGAGACGGCGTTCGCCGACGTGCTGCCGGTGCTCGCCGCCTGGCGTCGCCGGCACCGCGACCAGGCCACAGTGGACTCGTGGCGGTACCGGGACAGTTGGACGCCCGTCGCCCCCGACGCCTCCGGCGAGCCGGCCGTCACCGGCACCTGGTGGCTGCTCACCGGCCCCGACGACACCGGCGCGGCCGAGGCCGACTTCTGCGCCGAGGCGTTGCGGCGCCACGGCGGCACCGTCGTACCGCTGGCGCTGGACGCCGACCGCACGGACCGCGCGGTGCTCGCCGCCCGGCTGCGCGACCTCGCCGACGGCGGCCCCCGCCCCGCCGGGATCGTGTCGCTGCTGCCGCTCGACGAGACGCCCGCCCTGGCGTACCCGTCCGTGCCGGTCGGCTTCGCCGGCACCGTCACCCTCGTGCAGGCGCTCGGCGACGCCGGTGTCCGCGCGCCCCTGTGGTGCCTCACCCGGGGCGCCGTCGCGACCGGCCCGGCCGACCCGCTGCCGCACCCGCTCCAGCAGCTCACCTGGGGCTTCGGCCGGGTCGCCGCGCTGGAGCACCCGGACCGCTGGGGCGGCCTCGTGGACCTGCCCGACGAGCTCGACGACGCGGCCGGCCGCCGGCTCGTGCGCGTCCTCGCCGGTGCCGACGGGGAGGACCAGGTCGCGCTGCGGTGGGCCGGCGCGTTCGGCCGCCGACTGCTGCACGCCCCGCTCGGCGACACGCCCGCCCCGCGCACCTGGCGGCCCTCCGGCACCGCCTTGGTCACCGGCGGCACCGGCGCGCTCGGCGGGCACATGGCCCGCTGGCTCGCCGCCAACGGCGCCGCCCACCTGGTGCTGGTGAGCCGGCGCGGCCGGCAGGCCGAGGGCATCGCCGACCTCGAGGCCGAGTTGGTCGCACTGGGCGCCCGGGTGACCGTCGCCGCCTGCGACGCCGCCGACCGCTCGGCGCTCGCCGCCGTCCTCGCCGACCTGCCGTCCGAGCACCCGCTGACCACCGTCGTGCACACCGCAGCCGTGCTCGACGACTCGGTGATCAACTCGCTGACGCTGGACCAGGTCGACTACGCGCTCAGCGCGAAGGTCACCGCCGCACTGAACCTGCACGAGCTGACCCGCGAGCTGGACCTCGACGCGTTCATCCTGTTCTCGTCGATGGCCGGCACCGTCGGCAGCTCCGGCGTGGGCAACTACGCCCCCGGCAACGCGTTCCTCAACGCCCTCGCCGAGCACCGCCGCGCCCTCGGCCTGCCCGCCACCTCCATCGGTTGGGGCGCCTGGGGCGGCGGCGGCATGGCCGACGGCGAGTTCGGCCGGATGCTGCACCGCCACGGCGCACCCGAGATGCCGCCGCGGCTCGCCGTCGCGGCCCTGCACCAGGCCGTCGAGCACGACGAGACGTTCCTGACCATCTCGAACATCGCCTGGGACCGGTTCTTCGTCGCGTTCACCGCCACCCGGCCCGGCCCGCTGATCTCGGAGATCCCCGAGGCGCAGCGGTTGCAGGCCACCAAGGGACTCGCCGAGACGAAGGAGACCGACGAGGCCGGCCCGGCCGGCGCGTTCACCCGGATGAGCGCCGCCGAGCGCCAGCAGGCGCTGCTCGACCTGGTCCGCGACCAGGCGGCCACGGTCCTCAGGTACGCCGACGGCCAGGCCGTCGACCCGCACCACGCGTTCCGCGACCTCGGCTTCGACTCGGTGACCGCGGTGGAGCTGCGCAACCGGCTCGCCACCGCCACCTCGCTGCGGCTGCCGGTGACCCTGGTCTTCGACTACCCGTCGCCGACCGTGCTCGCCCGGCACCTGCACGAGGAACTGGTTGGGGAGGCCGCCGTGGCCGTCGAGGCCGCCCCGGTGGCGTTCGGCGACGACGAGCCGGTGGCCATCGTGGCCATGTCCTGCCGCTTCCCCGGCGGGGCCAACGATCCCGAGCGGTTCTGGCAGATGCTGCACGCCGGCCGCGACGCCGTGTCGGACCTCCCCGGCGATCGGGGTTGGGACGTCGAGCGCCTCTACGACCCCGACCCCTATTCCACCGGCACCTCCTACGTCCGCAGCGGCGCCTTCCTCTACGAGGCGGCGGAGTTTGATGCCGGTTTCTTCGGGATTTCCCCCCGCGAGGCGTTGGCGATGGATCCGCAGCAGCGGTTGTTGCTGGAGGTTTCGTGGGAGGCGGTCGAGCGGGCAGGGGTTGAGCCTGGGGTCCTGCGGGGTTCGCGAACAGGGGTGTTCGTGGGCACGAATGGTCAGGACTATGGGGCCCTGCTGATGGTGGCGGGGGACGAGGTGGAGGGCTTCGCGGGGACGGGCAACGCCGCGAGTGTGGTGTCGGGTCGGGTGGCGTACGCGTTGGGGTTGGAGGGGCCGGCGGTGTCGGTGGACACGGCGTGTTCGTCGTCGTTGGTGGCGTTGCACCTGGCGGTGCAGTCGCTGCGGCGTGGCGAGTGCGACCTGGCCCTCGCCGGTGGCGTGACCGTGATGGCGACGCCCGGGCTGTTCGTGGAGTTCTCCCGGCAGCGGGGCCTGGCCGCCGACGGCCGGTGCAAGGCGTTCGCGGCGGGTGCGGATGGCACGGGCTGGGGCGAGGGTGTGGGCGTGCTGCTGGTGGAGCGGCTGTCGGACGCGCGGCGCAACGGTCACGAGGTGCTGGCGATCGTGCGGGGCAGCGCCGTCAACCAGGACGGCGCCTCGAACGGGCTGACCGCCCCGAACGGCCCGTCGCAGCAGCGGGTGATCCGCCAGGCGCTGGCGTCGGCGCGGCTCTCGACGGCCGACGTGGACGTGGTCGAGGCGCACGGCACGGGCACGACGCTCGGTGACCCGATCGAGGCGCAGGCCCTGCTCGCCACGTACGGGCAGGAGCGCGAGGAGCCGCTGCTGCTCGGCTCGGTCAAGTCGAACATCGGCCACACCCAGGCCGCCGCCGGTGTCGCCGGTGTGATCAAGATGGTGCTGGCGATGCGGGAGGGCGTGGTTCCCGCGACGTTGCACGTGGACGAGCCGTCTCCGCACATCGACTGGACCTCCGGGGCCGTCGAGCTGGCGATCGAGTCGCGGCCGTGGCCGGTGGTGGACCGGCCGCGCCGGGCGGCGGTGTCGTCGTTCGGCATCTCCGGCACGAACGCCCACGTGATCATCGAACTGCCCGAGGACCTGCCCACCGAGAGCGCGGAACCCGAGACCGCCGCCGGCCGGAGCGCGGGGCTCGTGGCCTCCGACGTCGTCGTCTGGGCGGTGTCGGGGCGGTCGAAGGGCGCCCTGGCCGGTCAGGCCGCCCGCCTGGCCCGGCACGTCCGCGCGCACGCCGCCATCGACGCGGCGGCGGTGGGCTGGTCTCTGGCCGTCAGCAGGTCGGTGTTCGAGCAGCGGGCGGCTGTGGTCGGGTCGGGTATGGAGGAGTTGCTGGCGGGGCTGGACGCTCTGGCGTCGGGGTCGCCGGCTGGGAACGTCGTCACGGGTACGGCCGCCGGAACCGGTGCGGTGTTTGTGTTTCCGGGTCAGGGTGCGCAGTCGGCGCGGATGGCGGCGGGTCTGGTGGGTCGTGTGCCGGTGTTCGACGCGCGGTTGGCGGAGTGTCAGCGGGCCCTTGCTCCGTATCTGGATGTGGACCTGGTGTCGGTGTTGTCGGGTGAGGACGAGTCGTGGCTGGAGCGGGTCGAGGTTGTGCAGCCGGTGCTGTGGGCCGTTGGTATGGCGTTGGCGGCGGTGTGGCAGCGCGCGGGTGTGGTGCCGGTGGCGGTGGTCGGTCATTCGCAGGGTGAGATCGGTGCGGCGTGTGTGGCCGGGATTTTGTCGTTGGAGGATGCGGCGAGGGCTGTGGCGCTGCGGTCGCGGGCGCTGACGGTGCTGCGGGGCACTGGCACGATGGCGTCGGTCGATCTGTCTGCTGAGGCGGTCGCCGAGCGGTTGCCGGCGTTCCCGGGGGTCGGGGTGGCGGCGGTGAACGGTCCGTCGACTGTGGTGGTGTCGGGTCCGCCGCAGTCGGTTGCCGACCTGGTGGAGTCGTGTCGGGTCGATGGGGTGCGGGCGCGGTTGATTCCGGTGGATTATGCGTCGCATTCGGTGGCGGTGCAGGAGGTGGCGGAGCGGTTGCGCGCCGATTTGGCCGATGTGACGCCGCGAGAGGGCAAGGTCCGGTTGGTGTCGACGTTGACGGGGGATTGGGTGGACCCGTTGTCGATGACGGCGGACTACTGGTACGACAACTTGCGGCGGACGGTGCGGTTCGACGCTGCTGTGCGGGCGGCGGTCGAGGCGGGTCACACCATGTTTGTGGAGATCTCTCCGCATCCGGTGTTGACGATGCCGGTGACGGCGATCCTGGACGACGCCGGCGTGAGCGGGCATACGTTGGGCAGCCTGCGTCGTGGTGATGACGATCCGACGCGGTTGCTGACGAACCTCGCGACCGCTCACGCGATCGGCCTGCCCGTCGACCTGACGGCCGTCCTTGCCGGGACCGACGTGGTGGCACTGCCCACCTACGCCTTCGAACGCAGCCGCTTCTGGCCCACCGCCGTGACCGGGCCGGACGGTGCCGAGGAGACCCCGAACGGCGTCGACTCCGCGTTCTGGGCGGCCGTCGAACGCGAGGACCTGGCCGCGCTCGCGGAACTCACCGAGCAGGACGCGACGGAATCCCTGGAACGGCTGGGCGGGGCCCTGCCCGTGCTCGCCTCCTGGCGACGCCGGCAGCGCAACCGGTCCGGCCTGGACGACCTGCGCTACCGCAGCGTCTGGCAGCCGTACACCGGCACGCCCGTCAGCTTCCTCCCCGGCGCCTGGTGGGTGATCGCCGACGCGCGGCACCCGGAGGAGGGCGAGGCCGCCGTCGCCGAGCTGTCCCGCCGGGGCGCCGACGTCCGGCTGGTGTCGCTGCCGGAGAACCTGACCGACCGGGCCGCCCTCACCGCACACCTGAGCGGTGTCACCCGTACCTCCGACGGCGGAACGGCTCCGGTCGACGGGGTGCTGTCCCTGCTCGCCCTCGCCGACGGCGCGGTCGACGACACCCAGCCGGTGCCGCCGTTCCTCGCCCGGTCGCTGGCGCTGATCCAGGCGCTCGGCGACCTCGACGTCGCCGCGCCGCTGTGGTGCGTCACCCGGGGCGCCGCCGGCACCACCCGGGGCGGCACCGCCGGCCGCCCGGAGCAGTCGCTGCTCTGGGGCCTCGGCCGGGTCGTGGCCCTCGAACACCCCGAGCGGTGGGGCGGCATGGTCGACGTTCCGGCCACCCTGGACGACCACGGCTGGGACCTGCTCTGCGCCGCCCTCGCCGGCCTCGACGGCGAGGACCAGCTAGCGGTCGACGGCGCCACCGTCCTCGTCCGCCGGCTGGTACGCGCGCCCGGCGGCGAGGCACCCACCGACGAGGCCGGCTACCCGGGCACGACGCTGGTCACCGGCGGCACCGGCGCGCTCGGCGCGGAGGTGGCCCGCTGGCTGGCCGCCCGGGGCGCCGAGCACCTGATGCTCGTCAGCCGCCGCGGCGCGGACGCCCCCGGCGCCACGGCACTCGTCCGTGAGCTGACCGAGGCGGGCACCCGGGTGACCGTCGCGGCCTGCGACGTGGCCGACCGGGCGGCGCTGGCCAAGCTGCTCGACGAGGTGCCCGCCGACGCGCCGCTGACCAGCGTGGTGCACGCCGCCGGCGTGCTGGAGGACGGGGTGCTCGACGGGCTTACCCCCGACCGGCTCGCCACCGTCCTGCGACCCAAGGTGCTCGGCGCCCTGCACCTGCACGAGCTCACCCTCGGGCGGGAACTGCGCGCGTTCGTGCTGTTCTCCGCGATGGCCGGCCAGCTCGGCGCCGCCGGTCAGGGCAGCTACGCCGCCGCCAACGCCTACCTCGACGCGCTCGCCGAGCAGCGGCACCGCCAGGGCCTGCCGGCCACCTCGGTCGCCTGGGGCCCCTGGACGGCCGGCGGGATGGCCGCCACCGACCAGGCCGTCGAGGAGCGCCGCCGGCGTACCGGCGTGGCCCGCCTCGACACCGGGCCCGCGCTCACGGCGCTCGCGCAGTGCGTCGCGCGGGGCGAGCCGGCGACGATGGTGACCGACATCGACTGGGCCCGCTACGTGCCCGGCTTCGTGGCCGTGCGGCCCAGCCCGCTCATCACGGGCGTGGCCGAGGCACGGCGGGCCGTCGCCGAGCGGGCCGAGGACACCGGCGTCTCCGCGGAGTCCCTGGCCGCCCTGCTCGCCGGGCAGACCGACGCCGAACGACGCAAGACCCTGCTGGAGCTGGTACGCGGGCAGGCCGCCGCGGTGCTCGGGCACGCCTCGATGGACGCCGTCGAGCCGGACCGGGCGTTCCGCGAACTCGGCTTCGACTCGCTGACCGCCGTGGAGCTGCGTAACCGGCTCACCGCGGCGACCGGCGTGCGGCTGCCCGCCACCGTCGTCTTCGACTACCCGACCGCCGCCGGACTGGCCGAATACGTGCGGGCCGCGATCGTCGACGGCGGCGTGGCCGGGGTCGCACCGGTCTTCGGCGAGCTGGACAGGTTGGAAGCGGCACTCTCCGGCTCGGCGCCGGACCGCAGCGCCCGAATTCGGATCACCGAACGGCTGCGGGCGCTGCTGGCCTCCCTCACCGAGGCCGACGCCCCGGCGGACGGCGACACCGTCGCCGAGAAGCTCCAGGACGCGACGCCGGACGAGGTCTTCGACTTCATCGACCGCGAGCTGGGGATGTCCTGACGTGATCGCTGCTGCGACGACGGGTCAACACAAGGAGTGCGCGGTCCATGGCTGACGAGGCGAAGCTTCTCGACTACCTCAAGCGGGTCACCGCTGACCTGCACCAGGTGCGCCAGCGCCTGCGCGAGGTGGAGGCCGGCGAACAGGAACCGGTCGCCATCGTCTCCATGAGCTGCCGCTACCCCGGCGGGGTGCGCTCTCCCGAGGACCTGTGGGAGGTGGTCGCGTCCGGCCGGGACGTGGTCACCGACTTCCCCGAGGACCGCGGCTGGGACCTCGGGTCGCTCTACGACAGCGACCCCGAACAGAGCGGCACGTCGTACACGCGGCAGGGCGGCTTCGTCCACGACCTGGCCGACTTCGACCCGGGCTTCTTCGCGATCTCCCCCCGCGAGGCGCTGGCGATGGACCCGCAGCAGCGCTGGCTGCTGGAGACGTCATGGGAGGCCCTGGAGCGGGCCGGCATCGACCCGCACTCGCTGCGCGGCAGCCGCACCGGCGTCTTCGCCGGCAGCACCGGCCAGGACTACGGCACCGTGCTGATGGGTGCCGCGCAGGGCCTGGAAGGGCACCTGATGACCGGCAACGCCGGCAGCGTGGTCTCCGGCCGGATCGCCTACACCTTCGGGCTGGAGGGCCCGGCGGTCACCATCGACACCGCCTGCTCGTCCTCGCTGGTCGCCCTGCACCTGGCGGGGCAGGCGCTGCGGCAGCGGGAGTGCACCCTGGCGATCGTCGCCGGGGTCACCGCCATGTGCACCCCGGCCGCGTTCGTCGAGTTCTCCCGGCAGCGCGGCCTCGCCGCCGACGGCCGCTGCAAGGCGTTCGCCGCCGCCGCGGACGGGACCGGCTGGTCCGAGGGCGTCGGCGTCCTGGTGCTGGAGCGGCTGTCGGACGCGCAGCGCAACGGCCACCCCGTCCTCGCCGTGGTGCGGGGCAGCGCCGTCAACCAGGACGGCGCCTCCAACGGCCTGAGCGCCCCGAACGGGCCGTCACAGCAGCGGGTGATCCAGCAGGCGCTGGCCAACGCCGGCCTCGCCACCGGCGGCGTGGACGTGGTGGAGGCGCACGGCACCGGCACCCGGCTCGGCGACCCGATCGAGGCGCAGGCGCTGCTCGCCACGTACGGGCAGGACCGGGGGGACTCGGCGCCGCTGCTGCTCGGGTCGGTCAAGTCGAACATCGGTCACGCCCAGGCCGCCGCCGGTGTCGCCGGTGTGATCAAGATGGTGATGGCGATGCGGCACGGCGTCGTACCGCCCACCCTGCACGTGGACGAGCCGACGCCCGAGGTCGACTGGTCGGCCGGCGAGGTGTCGCTGGTGACCGAGGCGACGCCGTGGCCGGCGGTGAGCCGGCCGCGCCGCTCGGCCGTCTCCTCGTTCGGGGTGTCCGGCACGAACGCCCACACCATCCTGGAGCAGGCTCCGGCGCCCCAGCAGTCCCCGTCGGCCGCCGCCGCGTTGCTGGTCGAGCGGCCGGTCGTGCCGGTGCCGGTGTCGGCCCGGGACGCGGCCGGCCTCGCCGCGCAGGCGGGCCGCTGGGCGGCCCGGATCGCCGCCGACGAGACCCTGCGGCCCCTGGACGTGGCCTTCTCGTCGGTCACCTCACGCTCCACCCTGGAGCACCGGGCCGTGGTCTCCGCGACCGGTCGTGAGGAGTTGCTGGGCGGGTTGCGTGCCCTGGCCGCTGGGCAGCCGTCGGGTGTGGTTGTCGTGGGCCAGGCTGGTGGCCGGGGTTCGTTGGCGGTCCTGTTCTCGGGTCAGGGTGCGCAGTGTGCCGGGATGGGCCGGGAGTTGTATGTCGAGTTTCCGGTGTTCGCTGCCGCGTTCGACGAGGTGTGTCTGTACCTGGATGCGCTGCTGCCGCGCCCGCTGCGGGAGGTGATTTTCGCTGAGGCGGGTTCGGCCGAGGCGGAGTTGCTGGATCAGACGGTGTTCACGCAGGCGGGGTTGTTCGCGGTCGAGGTGGCGTTGTTCCGGCTGGTCGAGTCCTTCGGCGTCGCCCCCGACCTGGTCGGCGGGCACTCGGTCGGCGAGGTGACGGCGGCGTACGTGGCGGGGGTGTTGTCGCTGGAGCACGCCTGCGTGTTGGTGGCGGCGCGGGGCCGGTTGATGCAGGCGCTGCCCGCCGGGGGTGGGATGCTGGCCGTCGCGGCGGCCGAGGCTGACGTGGCGGCCGTGCTGGACGGGTTGGCCGGTGTGGGGATCGCGGCCGTGAACGGGCCCGCGTCGGTCGTGGTTTCCGGTGCCGTCGAGGCCCTTGACGAGGTGGAGCGGGTCTGGAAGGACCGGGGTGTACGCACCCGCCGCCTCGCGGTCAGTCACGCGTTCCACAGTCCGTTGATGGAGCCGATGCTCGCCGGTTTCCGGGCCGTTCTCGACGGGTTGGAGTTCGCCGCGCCGGTGCTGCCGGTCGTGTCGAACGTGACGGGTGCGCTGGCCGACGCCGACGAGATCCGCACGCCCGACTACTGGGTGCGGCACGTCCGGCAGGCGGTGCGGTTCGCCGACGGGGTGGCCGCGCTGCGCGCCGCCGGGGCGGACACGTTCCTGGAGATCGGCCCCCGCAGCGTACTGACCGCGATGGTCGGCGACATCCTGCCCGCCGACGACGCCGTGCTGGCCGTCGCCGCGCAGCGCAGGGACCGGCCCGAGGCGCACGGGTTGCTGGCCGGGCTGGCCGAGTTGCACGTGCACGGGGTGGCGGTCGACTGGCGGCAGTGGTTCGCCGAGACCGGCGCGCGGCGCGTGGACCTGCCCACGTACGCCTTCCAGCACCAGCGCTACTGGCCCGAGGCGGGCGCCGGGTGGACCGGCGACGTCACCGCCGTCGGCCTGCGCCCCGCGCAACACCCCCTGCTCGGGGCCGCCGTCGGCGTCGCGCACGCCGAGGGATTCCTGTTCACCGGCCGGCTGGCCCGGCGTACCCACCCGTGGATCTGTGACCACGTCGTCTTCGACACCGTGCTGCTGCCCGGCACGGGCTTCGTTGAACTCGCCCTCCAGGCCGGCGCGCACGTCGGCGCGGACCACGTCCGCGAACTCACCCTGGAGTCGCCGCTGATCCTGCCGGAGACCGGGGGCGTCGACATCCAGCTCTGGATCGGCCCGGCCGACGAGACCGGCTGCCGATCCGTGTCGCTGCACTCCGCCCAGGACGGCGAGCCGGCCGAGGGCGCGGGCGAGCGGACCTGGACCCGCAACGCCAGCGGCGTGCTGGCCAGCGGCCCCGCCGCCCCGAGCGGCCCCGCCGGGTGGTCCGACCTGACCACCTGGCCGCCGCCGGGCGCCACCGAGGTCGGCACCGACGACCTCTACCTGAACCTCGCCGCCCAGGGCTACGACTACGGCCCGTCCTTCATCGCCCTGCGCTCCGCGTGGCGGCGCGGCGACGACCTCTTCGCCGAGCTGGTGCTGCCCGAGGCCCCCGCCGCCGAGGCCGGCGGGTACGGCCTGCACCCGGCCCTGCTCGACGCGGCGCTGCACACCCTCGGCCTGACCACGCCGGCCGGAGAGCCTTCAGGGGCGGGCATGCCCCCGGGGTACGGCCGGCTGCCGTTCTCCTGGAACGACGTCGCCCTGCACGGCGCCGGGGCCGCGGCGGCCCGCGTCCGGGTCTCGCACACCGGCCCCGACAGCATCTCGCTGCTGCTCACCGATGTCACCGGCGCGCCCGTCATCTCCGTCGGCTCCCTGGTCCTGCGGCCGGTCTCCGCCGACCAGCTCCGCACCGCCGGGGGCGGCGGCACCGAGTCGCTCTTCCGGGTCGAGTGGGCGCCGCTCGCGCTGCCCGCCGGCCCGTCCACAGTCGACTGGGCGGTCATCGGCGACGCCGCGGCGCTCACCGACGCGGTCGCGGCCACCGGCACGGCCGTGGCGGCGTACCCCGACCTGACGGCCCTGGCCACGGCGATGGACGACGGGACGGACGCGCCCGGCGTGCTGGTCCTGCCGTTGCTCGACCCGCCCGCGTCGGCGGACGTGCCGCGCGCCGTCGCCGAGGCGACCCACCGGGTGCTTGCCGTGCTCCAGCAGTTCCTCGCCGAGGAGCGCTACGCTGTGTCCCGGCTGGTGGTGCTGACCTCGGGCGCGGTCTCCACCGACCGGGACGCCGACCTGACCGACCTGGCCGGCGCCGCCGTGATCGGCCTGCTCCGCTCCGCCCAGTCGGAGAACCCCGACCGGTTCGTGCTTGTCGACGTCGACGACGTGGCCGGCTGTGCCGCCGCGCTCGTCCCGGCCGTCGCGACCGACGAACCGCAGGTCGTGATCCGCGCGGGTGTCGCCGCCGGCGCCCGGCTCACCCGGGTTCCCGCCCCGGCCGAGCCGCCGGCCGCCCCGTTCGACTCCGACGGCACCGTCCTGATCACCGGCGCCACCGGCACCCTCGGCCAGCTGATGAGCCGGCACCTGGTCAGCACGTACGGCGTCCGGCACCTCATCCTCACCAGCCGGCGCGGTCGCGCCGCCGGGGGCGTCGCGGAGCTGTGCGCCGAGCTGGAGGCGCTCGGCGTGAGCGTCACCGTCGCCGCCTGCGACGTCGCCGACCGCGCCGCCGTGGCCGAGCTGCTGGCCGGCATCCCGGCGGAGCACCCCCTCACCGCCGTCGTCCACGCCGCCGGTGTCCGCGACGACGGCGTCATCTCCTCGCTCACCCCCGAGCGGATGGACGGCGTGCTGCGGCCCAAGGTCGACGCCGCGTGGCACCTGCACGAGCTGACCGCCGGCCTCGGCCTGAGGGCGTTCGTCTCGTACTCCTCGCTGGCCGCCACCGCAGGCGGCCCGGGCCAGGGCAACTACGCCGCGGCCAACGCGTTCCTCGACGGGCTGGCCCAGCACCGCAAGGCGCGTGGCCTCGCCGCGCTCACCCTCGCCTGGGGCCTCTGGGCCGACCGCAGCGGCATGACCACCGAGCTGGACGACGTCCACCTCAACCGGATCTCCCGCTCCGGCGTCGCCGCCATGGAGGCCGAGGAGGGGCTCGCGCTCTTCGACGCGGCCTGCCGCACCACCGACGCCGCGCTCGTCCCGGCCCGGCTGGACCTCGCCGCGATGAAGGTGCAGTTCGCCGGCGGGAGCATCCCGCCGCTGTACCGGGCGCTGATCCGCACGCCCGCGCGCGCCGCCGCGGCCACCACCGGCGCGTCGCTGGTGCAGCAGCTCGCCGGGCTGGGCGACGCCGAGCGGGCCGCCGCGCTGGTCGAGATCGTCCGTGGGCAGGCCGCCGCCGTGCTCGGCTACCCCGACCCGGCGGCCATCGAGCCGCGCCGGGCGTTCAGCGAGTTCGGCTTCGACTCGCTGACCGCCGTCGAGATGCGCAACCGGCTCAACAACGCCTTCGGGATGCGGCTGCCGGCCACCCTCGTCTTCGACTACCCGACCCCGCACGACCTGGCGGGCTTCCTGGGTACGGAGATCGCCGGCACCCCGGTCCCCGTGCGACCCGCGACGACCACCGTGCCGGTCGGCGACGACGAGCCCCTCGCGATCATCGGCATGGCCTGCCGGCTGCCCGGCGGCGTGTGGTCGCCCGACGACCTGTGGCGGCTGGTGGTCGACGGCGTCGACGCGATCAGCGACCTGCCGACCGACCGCGGCTGGGACCTCGACAGCCTCTACAGCCCCGACCCCGACGCCCCCGGCACCTTCTACGCCCGCGGCGGCGGCTTCCTCAGCGGCGTCGACCGGTTCGACCCCGGCTTCTTCGGCATCTCGCCCCGCGAGGCCCTGGCCATGGACCCGCAGCAGCGGCTGCTGCTGGAGACCACCTGGGAGTCCTTCGAGTCCGCCGGCATCGACCCGGCCGACGCACGGGGCAGCAGCACCGGCGTCTTCGTCGGCACCAGCGGCCAGGACTACGGCTCGCTGCTCGCGTACTCGCCGGAGGCCGCCGAGGGCTACATGCTGACCGGGATGACCAGCAGCGTCATCTCCGGCCGGGTGGCGTACACGTTCGGGCTGGAGGGGCCGGCGGTGTCGCTGGACACGGCCTGCTCCTCGTCGCTGGTGGCCCTGCACTGGGCCGGTCAGGCGCTGCGGCGCGGCGAGTGCGACATGGCCCTCGCCGGTGGCGTGATGGTGATGGCCACCCCGACCGCCTTCGTCGAGTTCTCCCGGCAGCGCGGCCTGGCCGCCGACGGCCGGTGCAAGTCGTTCGCCGCGTCCGCCGACGGCACCGGCTGGTCCGAGGGCGTGGGCATGCTGCTTGTGCAGCGGCTCTCCGACGCGCGCCGGCAGGGCCGCACCGTGTACGCGGTGGTGCGCGGCTCGGCGATCAACCAGGACGGCGCCTCGAACGGGCTGACCGCCCCGAACGGTCCCTCGCAGCAGCGGGTGATCCGCCAGGCGCTGGCGTCGGCGCGGCTCTCCACGGCCGACGTGGACGTGGTCGAGGCGCACGGCACCGGCACCACGCTCGGTGACCCGATCGAGGCGCAGGCCCTGCTCGCCACGTACGGGCGGGAGCGGCCCGCCGACCGGCCGCTGCTGCTCGGCTCGATCAAGTCGAACATCGGCCACGCCCAGGCCGCCGCCGGGGTGGCCGGTGTGATCAAGATGGTGCAGGCCATCCGGCACGGCCTCGTCCCGGCGACGCTGCACGTGGACGAGCCGTCCCCGCACATCGACTGGACCTCCGGGGCCGTCGAGCTGGCCACGGAGTCGCGGCCGTGGCCGGCGGTGGACCGGCCGCGCCGGGCGGCGGTGTCGTCGTTCGGCATCTCCGGCACGAACGCCCACGTGATCATCGAGCAGGGTGACGAGCCGGTCGACGCCGCAAGCGTGGACCCGCGGCCCGGCCTCGTGGATTCCGGCGTCGTGGCATGGCCGCTGTCGGGGCGGTCGAGGGAAGCCCTGACCGGCCAGGCGGCCCGGCTGGCCCGGCACGTGCGCGAGCACGGCGAGGCCGATGCGGCGGCGGTGGGCTGGTCCCTGGCGACGACCCGGTCGACGTTCGACCACCGGGCGGTTGTGGTCGGGTCGGGTATGGGGGAGTTGCTGGCGGGGCTGGATGCTCTGGCGTCGGGGTCGCCGGCTGGGAACGTGGTCGCGGCGATGTCGTCGTCGCACGGTGCGGGCCCGGTGTTCGTGTTTCCGGGTCAGGGTGCGCAGTCGGCGCGGATGGCGGCGGGTCTGGTGGGTCGTGTGCCGGTGTTCGATGCGCGGTTGGCGGAGTGTCAGCGGGCCCTTGCTCCGTATCTGGATGTGGACCTGGTGTCGGTGCTCACCGGTGACGACGAGTCGTGGTTGGCGCGGGTGGAGGTCGTGCAGCCGGTGCTGTGGGCCGTCGGTGTCGCCCTCGCCGCCGTGTGGCAGCGCGTGGGTGTGGTGCCGGCGGCGGTGATCGGTCACTCGCAGGGTGAGATCGGCGCGGCGTGTGTGGCGGGGATTCTGTCGCTGGGGGACGCGGCGAAGGCGGTGGCGTTGCGCTCTCGGGCGCTGACCGCGCTGCGGGGCACCGGGACGATGGCGTCGGTGGACCTCTGCGCGGACGCGGTGACGGAGCGGCTGCCGGGCTTCCCGGGGGTCGGGGTGGCGGCGGTGAACGGTCCGTCGACTGTGGTGGTGTCGGGTCCGCCGCAGTCGGTTGCCGACCTGGTGGCGGCCTGCCAGGCCGATGGGGTGCGGGCGCGGTTGATTCCGGTGGATTATGCGTCGCATTCGGTGGCGGTGCAGGAGGTGGCGGAGCGGTTGCGCGCCGACCTGGCCGATGTGACGCCGCGAGAGGGCCATGTCCGGTTGGTGTCGACGTTGACGGGGGATTGGGTGGACCCGTTGTCGATGACGGCGGACTACTGGTACGACAACTTGCGGCGGACGGTGCGGTTCGACGCTGCTGTGCGGGTGGCGGTCGAGGCGGGTCACACGACGTTTGTGGAGATCAGTCCGCATCCGGTGTTGACGATGCCGGTGACGGCGATCCTGGACGATGCCGGCGTGAGCGGGCACACCCTGGGCAGCCTGCGTCGTGGTGATGACGATCCGACGCGGTTGCTGACGAACCTCGCGACCGCTCACGCGATCGGCCTGCCCGTCGACCTGACGGCCGTCCTCGCCGAGACCGACCCCGTCGCCCTGCCCACGTACGCCTTCGACCACCAGCGGTACTGGGTGGAGCCGCCGGCGCACCGGGCGCAGGACGTCAGCTCCGCCGGTCTCCAGGACGCCGGGCACCCGCTGCTCAGCGCCACGCTGACGTTCCCCGACAGCGAGCGGATGGTCTTCACCGGGCGGCTGTCGGTGCGTACCCACCCGTGGCTCGGCGAGCACCGGGTGATGGACAACATCCTGCTGCCCGGCACCGCCTTCGTGGAACTCGCCACGTACGCCGGTGCGCAGGCCGGCTGCCCGACGGTGGAGGAGCTGACCCTGCTCGCCCCGCTCGTCCTACCCGAACTCGGCGCGCTCCAGGTGCAGCTGACGGTCGGCGACCGCGACGACGACGGACGGCGCACCGTCCAGCTCTACTCCCGGCCCTACCGGGACGGCTCCGACGAGATCCTCGCCGACGTCGCCTGGACCTGCCACGCCACCGGGCTGGTCGGCCCGCAGCCGGCCGACGCCGCGCCCGCCTTCGACCTGGGGGTGTGGCCGCCGCCCGGCGCGACGCGCGTCGAGTCCGACGACTTCTACTCCGGCATCGAGGCGACCGTCTTCGGGTACGGGCCGGCGTTCCGGGGCCTGCGCGCCGCGTGGACCCGCGACGACGAGGTCTTCGCCGAGGTCGAGCTGCCCGCCGGCCACCACGCCGAGGCCGGCCGCTTCGGCGTGCACCCGGCGCTGCTGGACGGCGCGCTGCAGGCCATGTCGATCGGCGGCTTCCTCGGCCGGATGGGCGACGGCGCCGACGCCGGCGTGCCCCGTTTGCCGTTCGCCTGGACCGGGGTCTCCCTGCTCGCCGCCGGGGCCACCGCCCTGCGCGTGCGCGTCGCCGCGGCCGGCGAGGTCGGCGTCTCCTTCCAGGTGGCCGACGCCACCGGCGCCCCGGTGCTGCACGTCGACTCGCTGATCATGCGCCGTGTCTCCGGGGACTCCCTCGGCGCGGCCCGCTCCGGCCGGCACGAGTCGCTGTTCCAGGTGGACTGGCCCGTGCTGCCGGTGCCCACCGGCCCCGTGCCGGCCGCCACCCGCTGGGTGGCGCTCGGCGACGACCTGGTGCTCAGCGCGGCCTGCGAGGCGGCCGGTGCCCGGGTGCGTACCGACGTCGGGCTCGACTCGCTGGGCGACCTTCTCGCCGGGGGTGAGCCGGCGCCCGAGCTGGTGATCGTCCCGGTCGGCGACGCCGGGAACCCGTCGGACCCGGAGCTCGCCGCGCAGGCGCGCGCCGTCACGCACCGTACGCTCGCCGCGTTGCGGACCTGGCTCGCCGACGACCGGTTCGCCGACTCGCGGCTGGTGCTCGTCACCCGGGACGCGGTCGCGGCGGGGGAGCAGGAGCCGGTGAACCTGCGCCAGGCCCCGGTCTGGGGCCTGCTGCGCGCCGCCCAGCTCGAACACCCGGGCCGGTGCCAGCTCGTCGACCTCGACGACGCCCCGGACAGCGCCGCCGCGCTGGCCGCCGCCATCGCCTCCGGCGAGCCGCAGCTCGCCGTGCGCGACGGGCAGGTCCGCACCCCACGGCTCGGCCGGGTTCCGGCCGGTGTCGAGCCGCTGCCCGGCGGGATCGACCCGGCCGGCACCGTGCTGATCACCGGCGGCACGGGCGTGCTGGGCCGCATCCTGGCCCGCCACCTCGCCACCAGCCACGGCGTACGGCACCTGCTGCTGGCCGGGCGGCGCGGCGCGGCGGCCGAGGGGATCGGCGACCTGGTCGACGAACTCGCCGGCACCGGTACGGAGGTGACCGTCGCGGCCTGCGACGCCGCCGACCCCGAGGCCCTGTCGGCGCTGCTGGCCGGGGTGCCGGCGGCGCACCCGCTCACCGCCGTGGTGCACGCCGCCGGCGTCCTCGACGACGGCGTGCTGGAGTCGATGACCCCCGAACGGGTGGACGCGGTCGCCGTGCCGAAGATCGACGCCGCCTGGCACCTGCACCGCCTCACGGCCGACGCGAACCTCGCGGCCTTCGTCCTGTTCTCGTCGGCGGGGGCCACGCTGGGCAGTGCCGGCCAGTCCAACTACGCGGCGTCGAACGCCTTCCTCGACGCCCTCGCGGCGCACCGCCGGGCACACGGGCTCGCCGGCATCTCGCTCGCCTGGGGCCTGTGGGCGCAGGCCAGCGGCATGACGGGCCACCTCGGCGACGACGACGTGCGGCGGATGGCCGAGCAGGGCGCCACCGGTCTGTCCACCGAGCAGGCGCTGAATCTCTTCGACGCCGCGTGGCGGCTCGACGCGGCAGCCGTCCTGCCGATGCGCCTGGACGTCGGGACGCTGCGCGGGCAGGCGGAGACCGGCACCCTCGCGCCCATGCTCCGGGCCCTGGTCCGGGTGCCGCTGCGACGCTCCATGGACGCCACCGGTGCCCGCTCCGGCGGGGTGCAGCTCGGCCGGCGGCTCGCCGGACTGGCCGCCCCGGAGCGGCTCAAGGTGGTGCTCGACGTGGTACGCGCGAACATCGCCGCCGTCCTCGGCCACGCCGGCTCGGACGCGGTCGACCCGAACCGGCTCTTCACCGACCTGGGCTTCGACTCGCTCACCGCCGTCGACCTGCGCAACCGGCTCAACAGCCTGTCCGGCCTGCGGCTGCCGGCGACGCTCGTGTTCGACTACCCGACGCCGACGGCGCTCGCCGAGAAGCTGACGAGCGAGATCGCCGCCGACGCGGCGCCCTCCACCCAGCCGCTCTTCCAGGGCATCGACACGGTGGAGAGCCTGCTCACCGCCATCCCGCTCGACCCGGCGGCCCGCGCCCGGTTCACCGCCCGGATGCAGGACCTGCTCGCCAAGGCGTCCGACCTGGCGGCCGGGCCCGCCGTCGAACCGGACCGGCCAGACCTCGACTCGGCCAGCGACGACGAGATCTTCGACTTCATCAGCAAAGAGTTTGGAATCTCCTGAGATGACCAACCTTCGGACCGAGGCAGGGGCCACCCGATGAGCGACGACAAGCTGCGGTACTTCCTGAAGCGGGTGACGGCCGACCTGCACGACACCAAGCGCAAGCTGCAGACCGTCGAGGCCCGCGACCAGGAACCCCTGGCCATCGTCTCGATGAGCTGCCGCTTCCCGGGTGGCGTGCGGTCGCCGGAGGACCTGTGGGAGCTTGTCGCCGACGGCCGGGACGCGCTCACCGAGTTCCCGGACGACCGGGGCTGGGACCTGGAGGCGCTCTACGACCCCGACCCGAACAAGCCGGGCAAGAGCTACACCCGCATCGGCGGGTTCCTCGACGGCGCCGGTGACTTCGACCCGTCCCTGTTCGGGATCTCGCCGCGTGAGGCCCTCGCCATGGACCCGCAGCAGCGGCTGCTGCTGGAGACGTCCTGGGAGGCCGTCGAGCGGGCCGGCATCGACCCGCTGTCGCTGCGCGGCAGCTCCACCGGTGTCTTCGTCGGGCTGAGCACCTCGAACTACGGCATGGGTCTGCCGAACGTGCCCGAGGGCGTCGACATGTACATCGGCACCGGCAACACCACGAGCGTGGCGTCCGGCCGGATCTCGTTCACCCTCGGCCTCAACGGCCCGGCCGTCACCGTGGACACCGCCTGCTCCTCCTCGCTGGTGGCCCTGCACCTCGCCGTGAACGCCCTGCGCCGCGGCGAGTGCGACCTGGCCATCGCCGGTGGCGTCACCGTCATGGTCACCCCCGGCGTGTTCGTCGTCTTCTCCCGGCAGCGCGGCATGTCCGTCGACGGCCGGTGCCGGGCCTTCGCGGCCGGCGCGGACGGCACCGGCTGGGGCGAGGGCGGCGGCGTGCTCGTCGTGGAGCGGCTGGCCGACGCCGAACGCAACGGCCACCCGGTCCTCGCCGTGATCCGGGGCAGCGCCCTCAACCAGGACGGCGCCTCCAACGGCCTCACCGCCCCCAACGGCCCCTCTCAGCAGCGGGTCATCCGCCAGGCCCTCGCCAACGCCCGGCTCGGCTCCGCCGACGTCGACATGGTCGAGGCGCACGGCACCGGCACCACCCTCGGCGACCCGATCGAGGCGCAGGCGCTCATCGCCACGTACGGGCAGGACCGCCCGGCCGACCGTCCGCTGTGGCTGGGCTCGGTGAAGTCGAACATCGGCCACACCCAGAGCGCCGCCGGCGTCGCCGGGCTGGTCAAGATGGTGATGGCGCTGCGTAACGGCGTCATGCCGGAGACCCTGCACATCGACGAGCCGTCCCCGCACGTGGACTGGACGGCCGGGGCGGTCTCCCTGCTCACCGAGTCCAAGCCGTGGCCGGAACTGGACCGCCCCCGCCGCGGCGGCGTCTCCTCCTTCGGGGTCAGCGGCACCAACGCCCACGTCATCCTGGAGGAGTACCGCCCGCGCGTCGCCGAGGCGGCGACCGTCGACGGCGGGCAGGCGGACGGGACCGGCGCCGTCGAGCCCGCGCGCCGGCCGGGCCTGGTCGCCTCGGAGGTGACCCTCTGGCCGGTGTCGGCCCGGTCGAGGACCGCCCTGGGCGGGCAGGCGGCCCGGCTCGCGGACTTCCTGCGCAGGCGCGGCGAGATCGATCCGGCGGCGGTCGGCTGGTCGCTGGCCACCACCCGCTCGACGTTCGACCACCGTGCCGCCGTCGTCGGGTCGACCGCCGACGAGCTGCTGGCCGGGCTGGACGCCCTCGCCGCCGGCCAGCCGGCAGGGAACCTCGTCACCGGTACGGTCACCGGCGCCGGCGCAGGTCCCGTCTTCGTGTTCCCGGGTCAGGGGGCGCAGTCGGCGCGGATGGCGGCCGGGCTCGTCGGTCGTACGCCGGTGTTCGACGCGAAGCTGGCCGAGTGCCAGCAGGCCCTGGCGCCGCACCTCGACGTGGACCTCGTCGCGGTGTTGACCGGTGACGGCGAGTCGTGGCTGGAGCGGGTCGAGGTCGTGCAGCCCGTGCTGTGGGCCGTCGGCATCGCCCTGGCGGCCGTGTGGCGCGCGGCGGGCGTCGTCCCGGACGCGGTGATCGGTCACTCCCAGGGCGAGATCGGCGCGGCCTGTGTCGCCGGGATCCTGAGCCTGGAGGACGCTGCGAGGGCAGTGGCGTTGCGGTCGCGGGCGCTGACGGTGCTGCGGGGGACCGGGACGATGGCGTCGATCGACCTGTCGGCCGACGCGGTCACCGAGCGCCTGGGGGAGTTCCCGGGTGTCGGTGTCGCGGCCGTCAACGGGCCGTCCACCGTCGTGGTGTCCGGCCCGCCGCAGCCCGTGGCCGACCTCGTGCAGGCGTGCCAGGCGCAGGGCGTCCGCGCCCGGCTGATCCCCGTGGACTACGCGTCGCACTCCGACGCAGTGCAGCAGGTGGCCGAGCGGCTCCGCGCGGACCTGGCCGGCGTCACCCCGCGGGCCGGCCACACCCGGCTGGTCTCCACCCTCACGGGCGAGTGGGCTGACCCGCTCACCATGGGCGCGGAGTACTGGTACGACAACCTGCGGCAGACCGTGCAGTTCGACGCCGCGGTCCGTACGGCTGTCGCCGCCGGGCACACCACGTTCGTCGAGATCAGCCCGCACCCGGTGCTGACGATGCCGGTCACCGCGATCCTCGACGACACCGGCGCGAGCGGGCACACCCTGGGCAGCCTGCGCCGGGGCGACGACGACGCGACCCGGCTGCTGACCAACCTCGCCACCGCGTACGCCGTCGGCCTGCCCGTCGACCCGGCGGACGTCCTCGCCGAGACCGAGGTCGCGCCGCTGCCCACGTACGCCTTCGACCACCAGCGGTTCTGGCTCGACGGCAGCGGCGGACCCGACCTGGAGAGCCTGCTGTCGGGAATGAGCGGCGACCCGGGCGACGCGGGCTTCTGGGCCGCCGTCGAGAGCGGGGACGTCACGGCCCTCGCCGAGACCATCGCCACCGAGGAGACCCCGGCACACGAGGTCCTCGACGCGCTGCTTCCGGCCCTGCCGATGCTCACCTCCTGGCGCCGGCAGCGGCGCCGGCAGGCCGACATCGACAGTTGGCGCTACCAGGACACCTGGAAGCCCCTGACCGGCGTCGCCAACCGGGGCATGGACGGCACCTGGGTCGTGGTCCTGCCGACCGGCGACATCATCGAGCCCTGGCAGGACGCCTGCGTCGAGGCGATCGCGGCGGCCGGCGCGACGCTCGTGCCGGTGGCCGTCTCCACGCCCGACGTCGACCGCGACCAGTTCGGCAAGCTGCTGCAGGAGGCGCTCGCCGCCGCACCGGGCGGCGACGCCGCCGCCGACGTCGCCGGCGTGGTCTCGCTGCTCGCCTTCGACGAGCTGGCCCACCCGCTGTACCCCTCCGTGCCCGGCGGCTTCGCCGCCACCGTCGCGCTCTTCCAGGCCCTCGGCGACATCGGCCTGCGCGCGCCGATGTGGAGCGTCACCTCCGGTGCCGCGTCGGTAGGCATGGCCGACCTGCTGCGCTCCCCGGCGCAGTCGCTGGTCTGGGGCTTCGGCCGGGTCGCCGCGCTGGAGCACCCGCAGCGCTGGGGCGGCCTCGTGGACCTGCCCGAGGCCGTGGAGGACCGCTGTGCCGACCTGCTGGTCGCGGCCCTCACCACCGCCGGGGACGAGGACCAGATCGCGGTACGCCCGAGTGGCCTGCTCGCCCGCCGGCTCACCCGCGTCCCGCTCGGCGACAGTCAGCCCGCCAACCCGTGGCAGCCGTACGGTACGGCGCTCGTCACCGGCGGCACCGGCGCGCTCGGTGGGCACGCCGCCCGCTGGCTGGCCCGCAGCGGTGTGGAGAACATCGTCGTCGTCAGCCGGCGGGGCATGGCCGCGCCCGGCGCGCAGCAGCTCGTCGACGACCTCACCGCGCTGGGCGCCCAGGCCACGGTGGTCGAGTGCGACGCCTCCGACCGCGACGCCCTGGCCGAGCTGATCGAGGCGATCCCCGCCGAGTACCCGCTCACCGCGGTCGTGCACGCCTCCGCGGTCCTCGACGACGCCATGATCAACGACATCCGGCCCGAGCAGATCGAACGGGTGCTGCGGGCCAAGGTCGACGTCGCGTACAACCTGCACGAGCTGACCCTCGACCACGAGCTGTCCGCGTTCGTCATGTTCTCGTCCTTCGCCGGCAGCGTGGCCAGCTCCGGCGTCGGCAACTACGCCCCGAGCAACGCGTTCCTCGACGCGCTCGCCCAGCACCGCCGGGGCCTCGGCCTCACCGCCACCTCCGTCGCCTGGGGGGCGTGGGCCGGCGGCGGTATGGCCGACGGACCGCTCGGCGAGCTGCTGCACCGCCACGGCGTACCCGAGATGACCCCGGAGGCGGCGATCACCGCGCTGCACCAGGCGGTGGACCACGGCGAGGCGTTCCTCACCATCGCCGACATCGCCTGGGAACGGTTCTCCGTCGCGTTCACCGCCACCCGGCCCGGTCCGCTGATCAGCGACCTGCCGGACGTCCGGCGGCTCGCCGCCGCCGAGGCGATGGGCAGCGTGGAGGCCGGCGACGGCCCGGAGTCGTTGCGGGAGCGGCTCGCCGGGCTGCCCGCCGCCGAGCGGTTCGCCGTGCTGCTCGGCCTGGTCCGTGGCCAGGTCGCCGCCGTGCTCAACTACCCGTCCGCCGACTCGGTGGACGAGCATCGGGCGTTCCGGGAGCTGGGCTTCGACTCCGTCACCGCCGTCGAGCTGCGTAACCGGCTCGGCGCGGTCACCGCCGTGGCCCTCCCGGTCACACTGGTCTTCGACTATCCGACCCCGACGACCCTGGCGGAGTACCTCTACGCCGAGGTCGCCCACGACGACGCGGTCACCCCGAACGCGCTCCTCGACGATCTGGACCGGATCGCCGAGGGCCTCGACGTGGTCGCCCGGGACGAGGCGGCCCGGGTGCGGGCCACCGTACGCCTGCAGGCGATGCTCTCCCGGCTCGGCCAGGACAGCGGCGGCGCCGACATCGGCCGGCACCTCGACGACGCCACCGACGACGAACTGTTCGCGATGGTGGACAAGGACCTCGGCATCTCCTGACCCAGCTCCAGCTCTCTCCCGTCTCTTTCGAGGAAGCGGCACTCCGATGGCCAACGAAGACAAGCTCCGCGACTACCTCAAGCGGGTCATGGCTGATCTCCACGACACCCGCCGCCGACTCAGCGAGGCCCAGTCCCAGGAACTGGAGCCGGTGGCGATCGTGGCGATGAGCTGCCGGTTGCCGGGCGGGGTGCGCAATCCCGACGACCTGTGGGAGCTGTTGCGGGACGGCCGGGACGCCGTCGCGCCCTTCCCCGACGACCGGGGCTGGGACCTGGAGCGCCTCTACCACCCCGACCCCGACCACCCGGGCACCTCGTACGCCCGGGAGGGCGGGTTCGTCGACGGGGCCGGCGACTTCGACTCCGCCTTCTTCGGCATCTCGCCGCGCGAGGCGCTGACCATGGACCCCCAGCAGCGGCTGCTGCTGGAGACCTCCTGGGAGGCGGTAGAGGCCGCCGGCATCGACCCCGCCTCGCTGCGCGGCAGCCGGACCGGGGTGTTCGTCGGCACCAACGGGCAGGACTACGGCACCCTGCTGATGATGTCGCCCGACGGCGACGAGGGGCACTCGATGACCGGGGGCGCGGCGGCCGTCGCGTCGGGCCGGGTGTCGTACGCCCTCGGGCTCGAAGGACCGGCCGTCTCCATCGACACGGCCTGCTCGTCGTCGCTGGTGGCGCTGCACCTCGCCGTGCAGGCGCTGCGGGCGGGGGAGTGCGACCTGACGCTGGCCGGCGGGGTGACCGTGATGGCCACCCCGGGCCTCTACATCGGATCCAGCCGGCAGCGCGCACTGTCCACCGACGGGCGGTGCCGGTCGTTCGCCGCCGCCGCCGACGGCGCCGGGTTCTCCGAGGGGGTCGGCTGGCTGCTGGTCGAGCGGCTGTCGGACGCCCGCCGCAACGGCCACCGCGTCCTGGCTGTGGTCCGCGGCACCGCCGTCAACCAGGACGGCGCGTCGAACGGGCTGACCGCGCCCAACGGGCCGGCCCAGCAGCGGGTCATCAGCCAGGCCCTCACCTCCGCCCGGCTCTCCACCGCCGACGTCGACGTGGTGGAGGCGCACGGCACCGGCACCAGGCTGGGCGACCCGATCGAGGCGCAGGCGCTCATCGCCACGTACGGGCAGGACCGTGACGAGGCCCCGCCACTGCTGCTCGGCTCGGTGAAGTCGAACATCGGCCATGCCCAGGCCGCCGCGGGCGTGGCCGGCGTGATCAAGCTGGTGCTCGCCATCCGGCACGGCCTCGTGCCGGCGACGCTGCACGTCGACGCGCCGTCCCCGCACGTCGACTGGACGGCCGGCGCGGTGGAACTGGTGACGGAGGCCCGCCCGTGGCCCGAGACGGGCCGGGTACGCCGGGGCGCCGTCTCCTCGTTCGGCATCTCCGGCACCAACGCTCACGTGATCATCGAGCAGTCGGCTGAGCCGGTCGAGTCGGATGCGTCTGGGCGTTGGACGGGGTTGGTCGCTTCGGATGTAATGGTCTGGCCGGTGTCGGCGCGGTCGGGGACGGCGTTGGCCGGTCAGGTTGTCCGGCTTGCGCGGCACGTGCGTGAGCGGGGTGGGATCGATCCGGCGGGGGTGGGCTGGTCGTTGGCGGCTACCCGGTCGGCGTTCGATCATCGAGTCGTTGTTGTCGGGTCGTCCGTCGAGGGGTTGCTTGCCGGGCTGGATGCCTTCGCTGCCGGTCAGCCGGCGGGGAACGTGGTCACGGGGGTGGCGTCGAGTCCGGGTGCGGGTCCGGTCTTCGTGTTTCCGGGTCAGGGTGCGCAGTCGGCGCGGATGGCGGCGGGGCTGGTGGGTCGTACGCCGGTGTTCGACGAGTGTCTGGCGGAGTGCCGGCGGGCGTTGGCGCCGTATCTCGACGTGGATCTCGTGTCGGTGCTCACGGGCGAGGACGAGTCGTGGCTGGACCGGGTCGAGGTGGTGCAGCCGGTGCTGTGGGCCGTCGGTGTCGCTCTGGCGGCGGTGTGGCGTGCGGCGGGTGTGGTTCCGGACGCGGTGATCGGTCACTCGCAGGGTGAGATCGGCGCGGCGTGTGTGGCGGGCATTCTGAGCCTGGAGGACGCGGCGAGGACGGTGGCGTTGCGGTCGCGTGCGCTGGCGGTGCTGCGGGGTACCGGGACGATGGCGTCGGTGGACCTGTCGGCCGAGGCGGTGGCCGAGCGGCTGCCCGCGTTTCCGGGTGTCGGGGTCGCGGCGGTCAACGGCCCGTCCACCGTCGTGGTGTCGGGTCCGCCGGAGCACGTCGCCGGCCTTGTGCGGGCGTGCGGGGCCGAGGGTGTTCGCGCCCGGCTGATCCCCGTGGACTACGCGTCGCATTCGCCCGCGGTGCAGGAGGTCGCCGAGCAGCTTCGGGCGGACCTGGCCGGTGTCAGTCCGCGGGCCGGTCATACCCGGCTCGTGTCCACTCTCACCGGGGACTGGGTGGATCCGGCGGTGATGACCGCTGACTACTGGTACGACAACCTGCGGCGGACTGTGCTCTTCGACGCGGCCGTGCGGACGGCTGTGGCTGCCGGGCACACCACGTTCGTCGAGATCAGCCCGCATCCGGTGCTGACGATGCCGGTAACCGCGATCCTCGACGACGCCGGCGTGAGCGGGCACACCATCGGCAGTCTGCGTCGTGGTGACGACGACGCGACCCGGCTGCTGACCAACCTCGCCACCGCGTATGCCGTCGGCCTGCCCGTCGACCTGACGAGGGTGCTGCCCGCCGCGGCCACCGTCGACCTGCCCACGTACGCCTTCGACCACCACCGGTACTGGCCCGCGCCGCCGCTCTTCCTCACCGCGGCCGACGCCGCCCCGGACATCGACCGCTGGCGCTACCGGGTCACCTGGCGGGCCCTGCCCGACCTGCCGCTGACCTGGCTCGCCGGCACCTGGCTCGTGCCGGTGCCGGCGGCGCTGGGCGACGACCCGCTGGTCACCGACGTGCTGTCGGCCCTCGGCAACTTCGGCGCGGACGTCGTCCCGGTGGAGCTGGACGTCACACACGACCCGGCGGCGCTGGCCGAGCGGCTGAGCGCCGCGCTCACCGGCCCGGACGGACCCGTCGCCGTGCTCTCGCTGCTGGGCCTGGACGAGCGGGCGCACCCGGAGCACCCGGCCACCTCGCTGGCCGTCTCGGGCACCGCCCTGCTGGTGCAGGCGCTCGGGCTGCTCGGCGTCGAGGCGCCGCTGTGGTGCGCCACCCGGGGAGCCGTCGTGGCCTGCGCCGACGACCCGGCGCCGCGCCCCGCCGCCGCCTCCGTCTGGGGGCTCGGCCGCGCCGTCGCCCTGGAACACCCCGCCCGCTGGGGCGGCCTGCTCGACCTGCCCGACGCGCTCGACGCGCAGGCCGGCGCGCTGCTCTGCGCGGCGCTCGGCGCCAGCGGTGGCGAAGACGCCTTCGGCGACGACGGCGCGGAGCAGTCCGGCCGGGGCGAGGACCAGCTCGCCGTCCGCGCCTCCGGCGTCTTCGTCCGCCGCCTCACCCGGATCACCGAACCCGAGCCGGTCGACTCCGGCGACGCGGACGACACCCGGCGGATGCGCGGCACCGTGCTGATCACCGGTGGCACCGGCGGACTGGGCGGGCATCTGGCCCGCTGGGCGGGCCGCTCCGGCGCCGCGCACGTCCTGCTGGCCAGCCGGCGCGGCCCGGACGCCCCGGGCGCCGCCGAGCTGGAGGCGGAGCTGACCGGCCTCGGCGTACGGGTCACAGTGGCCCGCTGCGACGTCGCCGACCGGGCACAGGTGGCCGACCTGCTCGCCGCCGTTCCCGCCGACGCCCCGCTGAGCGCCGTGCTGCACACCGCCGCCGTCCTCGACGACGGCATCGTCGACACCGTCACCGCGCAGCGCCTGCACACCGTCGCCGCGTCGAAGTGCGTCGCCGCGCTGCACCTGGACGAGCTGACCCGCGACCTCGACCTGGACGCCTTCGTGCTCTTCTCCTCGGTGGCCGGAACCACCGGCAACGCCGGGCAGGGCGCGTACGGGGCGGCCAACGCCTTCCTCGACGCCCTCGCCGAGCGGCGCCGGGCCGAGGGACTGCCAGCCCTCTCGGTGGCCTGGGGCGCCTGGCGCGGGGCCGGCCTGCCCGCCGAGAACGAACGCGCCCAGGAACGGCTGCGCCGGGGCGGCATGATCGGCATGGACCCGGAACTGGCCGTCGAGGCCCTCGCCCGGGCGCTGCGCCGCGACGAGCCCACCACGGTCGTCGCCGACATCGACTGGGCCCGTTTCGCCCCCGCGTTCACCCTGGTGCGGCCCAGCCCGCTGATCGGCGACCTCGCCGAGGCCCAGGAGGCGACGCAACCGGCCGGGCAGGAGGCCGCCGAGGAGGAGACGGGCGTACCATCGGCCCTCGCCCGGCGGCTCGCCGCGCTCGCGCCGGGGGAGCGCACCGCGACACTGCTGGAGCTGGTGCGGCAGTGCGCCGCGACGGCCCTCGGCTACGGCGCCGCCGACGACATCCCGGCCACCCAGCCCTTCCGCGACCTCGGCCTGGATTCGCTGACGGCGGTCGACATGCGCAACTTCCTGGCCGCCGCCACCGACCTGCGGCTGCCCGCGACGCTCGCCTTCGACTATCCGAACCCGACTGTGCTCGCCGCGCACCTCGGCGAACTGCTCACCGGGATCGTCCCCGACGCGACCACCCCCGCCCCGGCCGCCGCGTCCGAGGACGACGACCCGATCGCCATCGTGGCGATGAGCTGCCGCCTGCCCGGTGGGGCGGACACCCCGGAGCAGCTGTGGCAGCTCCTCGCCGCCGGCGGCGACGCCATCGGGGAGTTCCCCACCGACCGGGGCTGGGACCTGGACCGGCTCTTCGACTCCGACCCGGAAAAGGAGGGCACCAGCTACGCCCGCGAGGGCGGCTTCGTCACCGGCGCCACCGACTTCGACGCCGGCTTCTTCGGCATCAGCCCCCGCGAGGCCCTCGCCATGGACCCGCAGCAGCGGCTGCTGCTGGAGGCGTCCTGGGAGGCGGTCGAGCGGGCCGGGATCGACCCGCACACGCTGCGCGGCAGCGCCACCGGCGTGTTCGTCGGCACCAACTACCAGGACTACCGCAACCTGATGTTCAGCGCCGAGGGCGCCGAGGGGCACCTGATGACCGGCAACGCCGGCAGCGTCCTGTCGGGCCGGGTGTCGTACACCCTCGGGCTGGAGGGGCCCGCCGTCTCGGTCGACACCGCCTGCTCGTCGTCGCTGGTCGCGCTGCACTGGGCCTGCCAGGCGCTGCGCCGCTCGGAGTGCTCCCTCGCCCTGGTCGGCGGCGTCACCGTCATGTCCACCCCCGGGGTGTTCGTCGGCTTCAGCCGGCAGCGGGGCCTCGCCCCGGACAGCCGGGTCAAGGCGTTCGCCTCCGCCGCCGACGGCACCGGCTGGGGCGAGGGCCTCGGCCTGCTGCTCGTCGAGCGGCTCTCCGACGCCCGCCGCAACGGTCACCCGGTGCTCGCGGTCATCCGGGGCAGCGCCGTCAACCAGGACGGCGCTTCCAACGGCCTCACCGCCCCGAACGGGCCGTCGCAGCAGCGGGTGATCCGGCAGGCGCTCGCCAACGCCGGCCTCGCCCCGGCCGACGTGGACGCCGTCGAGGCGCACGGCACCGGCACGAAGCTCGGCGACCCGATCGAGGCGCAGGCCCTGCTCGCGACGTACGGCCGGGAGCGGCCCGCCGAGCAGCCGCTCTGGCTCGGCTCGATCAAGTCGAACATCGGTCACACCCAGGCCGCCGCCGGTGTCGCCGGGATCATCAAGATGGTGCTGGCGCTGCGGCACGGCTACCTGCCGCAGACCCTGCACGTCGACGAGCCGACCGACCAGGTGGACTGGAGCGTCGGCGCGGTCGAACTGCTCGGCGAGGGCCGCCCGTGGCCGGTCACCGACCACCCGCGCCGCGCCGCCGTCTCCTCGTTCGGCATCAGCGGCACCAACGCGCACACCATCCTGGAGCAGGCCCCGGAGCCGGTCGAAGCCGAGCAGCCGACCGGTGACCCGGCGCGGCTGCCGGTGGTGCCGGTGCTGCTGTCGGGCCGTTCGGGGTTCGCGCTGGCCGCCCAGGCGCAGCGCTGGTCCGAGCAGCTCACCGGGCTGGAGGCGCCACGTACGGTCGACGTCGGCTGGTCGTCGGCCGTCGCCCGGGCCGCCCTGGAACACCGGGCCGTCGTGCTGGCCACCGACCGGGTCGCGCTGGGCGCCGGGCTGCGCGCCCTCGGCACCGGCGAGGACGCGCCGCTGGTGGTCACCGGCGTGGCGGTGCCCCGGCCGAAGGTGGCGTACCTGTTCTCGGGGCAGGGCGCCCAGCGGGCCGGGATGGGTCGCGAGCTGGCCGAGGCGTTCCCCGTCTTCGCCGCCGCCCTGGACGAGGCCTGCGCCGCCCTCGACGCGCATCTGCCCCGCCCGCTCAGGCCACTGCTCATCGCCGAGCCCGGCACGCCCGAGGCCGAGGCGCTGGACCGCACCGAATTCACCCAGCCGGCGCTGTTCGCCGTGGAGGTGGCGCTGTTCCGGCTGTTCGAGGCGTGGGGGGTCCGCCCCGACGCCGTCGCCGGGCACTCGATCGGCGAGATCGCCGCCGCCCACGCCGCCGGTGTGCTCTCCCTGGCCGACGCCGCCGAGCTGGTCGCCGCCCGGGGCCGGCTGATGCAGGCGCTGCCGGCCGGGGGGGCGATGCTCGCCGTCGCCGCCACCGAGGCCGAGGTGACCGCCACGCTCGGCGAGCGGGCCGACCGGGTCTCCGTCGCGGCCGTCAACGGCCCCGCCGCGGTCGTGGTGTCCGGAGCCGGCGACGCCGTCGAGGAACTGGCCGCCGAGTGGTCCGCACGGGGCGTCCGGGTCCGGCGCTTGGCGGTCAGCCACGCGTTCCACAGTCCGCTGATGGATCCGGTGCTCGACGACCTCGCCGCCGTCGCCGGACGGCTGCGGTACGCGGCTCCGAGCGTCCCGATGGTCTCCACCGTCACCGGCGCGCCGGTCGACGCGGCGGAGATCGGCGCGCCCGGCTACTGGGTGCGCCACGCCCGCGAGGCGGTACGCTTCGCCGACGCCGTCGTGGCACTGCGCGAGCGCAACGTCACCGGCTACGTCGAGATCGGCCCGGACGGGGTGCTCACCGCCCTCGCCCAGGCCGTCCTGGCCGAGGCCCCGGCCGCCGGCCGGGCCCCACTGGTGGTGCCCGCCCTGCGCCGGGACCGCGCCGAGCCGACCACCCTGCTGCGCGCGCTCGCCGCGCTGCACACCCACGGCGTCTCCCCGGACTGGTCCGTCCTCTACGCCGGTACCGGCGCCCAGCGGGTCGAGCTGCCCACCTACGCGTTCGACCGGCAGCGCTACTGGCCGGAGCCGCCGCCCTGGGCCGCCCTCGTGGCCGCCGACGAGGCCACCGAGGTCGAACGCCGCTTCTGGGCCGCGGTCGAGGCCGAGGACCTGGAGTCGCTGGCCCGCGACCTCGACGTGCACCGCGACCAGCCGTTCGGCACCGTGCTGCCCGCCCTGTCGGCGTGGCGCCGGCGCGGCCGGGAGCAGGCCCTGGTCGACGGCACCCGCTACCGGGCGGTCTGGGAGCCCATCGCGGAGACCTCGCAGGAGCAGGACCCCGGCCGGTGGCTGGTGCTGCTGCCCGCCGACCGGGCGGACGACCCCGACCTGCACTCCTGCACCTGGGCCCTGGGTGCCGAGGTGAGCATCGTGCCCGTGGACACCGCCGCCGACTCCGAGGAGCTGTGCGGCGGGTTCGCCGACGTGCTCACCGAGGCGCTCGGCGCGGGCGGCGGGCCGCTGTCGATCCTGTCCTTCCTCGGCCTGGACGACACCCCGCACGCCGAGCACCCGGCGCTGCCGCGCGGCCTCGCCGCGACCGTGCACCTGCTCCAGCAGCTCGTCGACCTCGACGCCTCGGTCCGGCTCTGGTGCGTCACCCAGGGCGCCGTCGGCCTCGGCGACGGCGACGGCCCGGCCAACCCGCGGCAGGCGATGCTGTGGGGCCTGGGCCGGGTGGCCGCGCTGGAGCAGCCCGCCCGCTGGGCCGGGCTGGTCGACCTGCCCACTGACCTGGAGCCGTGGACGGCGATGCGTCTCGGCGGCATCCTCACCGGCGGCGGCGTGGAGGACCAGCTCGCCGTCCGCGAGTCCGGGGTGCTGGTGCGGCGGCTCGTACCGGCCACCACCACCGACGGGGAGGTCACGCCGTGGCAGCCCCGGGGCACGGTGCTGATCACCGGAGGCGCCGGTGCGCTCGGTGGGCACGTGGCCCGCTGGGTGGCCGCCGAGGGCGCGCAACGGGTGGTGCTGACCAGCCGGCGGGGGACCGGCACCCCGGGCGCCGCCGAGCTGATCTCCGAGCTGGCCGGGCTCGGCGTGGACTGCCGGGTGGTCCGCTGCGACGCCGCCGACCGCGCCGCCGTGACCGACCTCCTGGCCGATCTCCGGCGGGAGGGGCCGCCGCTGCGCGCGGTGGTGCACGCCGCGGGTGTCAGCGAGGTGGTGCCGCTGGCCGACACCACCCTGGAGGACCTGGCGTACGTCATCGCCCCGAAGGTCTGCGGCGCCGAACACCTCGACGAGCTGCTCGGCGACGCCGAACTGGACGCGTTCGTGCTCTTCTCGTCCATCTCGGCGGTGTGGGGCAGCGGCGGACAGGGCGCGTACGCGGCCGGTAACGCCTACCTGGACGCGCTCGCCGAGCGGCGACGCGGCCGGGGCCGGGCGGCCACCTCCATCGCCTGGGGACCGTGGACCGAGTCGGGCATGTACACCGAGGGTGCGGCGGAGCAACTGCGTCGCCGCGGCCTCCAGGTGATGCCGCCCGGCGTGGCGATGGCCGGGCTGCGGCACGCCCTGGCGGTCGGCGACAGCTGCGTCACCGTCGCCGACGTCGACTGGGCCACCTTCCAGCCGCTGTTCACCTCGCTGCGGCCCAGTCCGCTGCTGGCCGACCTGCCGGCCGTACGCGCGCTGGCCGCCGCCCCCGCCGAGGCGCCGGAGGCGGTCGCGCCCGGCGCCCGGGACCTGCTCGCCGGGCTGCGGGCGCTGCCGGACGACGAGCGGCGGGCCGCACTGCTGGAGATGGTGCGGGTCGACGCGGCGAAGGTGCTCGGCCACCCCTCCGCTGACGCGATCGAGACCGACCGGGGCTTCCTGGACCTCGGCTTCGACTCGCTCACGGCCGTGGAACTGCGCAACCTGCTCACCGCGGCGACCGGGCACGACCTGCCCACCACCGTCGTCTTCGACTACCCCACCCCGGACGGCCTGGCCGGCCACCTGTACGAGCAGCTCTTCGCGGACGGTGCGGGGGACGACGGCGACGACGGCGACGAGGAGTCCGTGCGCCGGGCCCTCGCCGCGATCCCGCTCGACGAGCTGCGGCAGGCGGGCCTGCTCGACCAGCTGCTCCAGCTGGCCCGTACGAGTGCCGGCACGCCGGCCGTGGCGTCCGCCGCCCCGGTCACGTCGTCCGCACCCGAGACCCAGATCCGCGAACTCGACGTCGCCGGCCTGGTCCGGATGGCCCTGGAAGGCTCCGACTCGTGACCCGGCCGGCCCTGAGGAGCGCCCGATGAATGTTTCCCTGGACGAGGTCGTCGGCGCGCTGCGTGCGTCCCTGCTCGACAACCAGAAGCTCAAGCAGCAGAACCAGCAGCTCACCGCCGCGCTCAGCGAACCGGTAGCGATCATCGGCATGAGCTGTCGGTTCCCCGGCGGTGTCGGGTCACCCGAGCAACTGTGGGACCTGGTGGCCGCCGGCGGCGACGCGATGTCGGCGTTCCCGGACGACCGGGGCTGGAACCTGGGCGCGCTCTACGACCCGGACCCCGACCCCGACAGCCGGGGCACGTCGTACGTGCGCGAGGGCGGGTTCCTCTACTCCGCCGGGGACTTCGACCCGGCGTTCTTCGGCATCAGCCCCCGCGAGGCCCTCGCCATGGACCCGCAGCAGCGGCTGCTGCTGGAGACCGCCTGGGAGGCGTTCGAGCGGGCCGGCATCGACCCCACCCGGCTGCGCGGCGCGCCCACCGGCGTCTACGCGGCCACCAGCAGCCAGGGTGACTACGCGGCCCTGCTCACCGGGGTCACCGGCGGCGTCGAGGGCTACCTCGGCACCGGCAGCGCCGCAGCCGTGGCGAGCGGCCGGATCTCCTACGCCCTCGGGCTGGAGGGGCCGGCGGTCACCGTGGACACCGCGTGCAGCTCGTCGCTGGTCGCGCTGCACCTCGCCTGCCAGGCGCTGCGGCTGGGCGAATGCACGATGGCGCTGGTCGGCGGGGTGTCGGTGATGGCCACCCCGACCGTCTTCGTGGAGTTCTCCCGGCAGCGGGGCCTGTCCACCGACGGCCGGTGCAAGTCGTTCGCCGCCGCCGCCGACGGCACCGGCTGGTCCGAGGGGGCCGGCATGCTGCTCGTCGAGCGGCTCTCCGACGCCCGCCGCAACGGCCACCCGGTCCTCGCCGTGCTGCGCGGCAGTGCCGTCAACCAGGACGGTGCGAGCAGCGGGCTGACTGCTCCGAACGGCCCGTCGCAGCGCCGGGTGATCCGGCAGGCTCTGGCGAACGCGGGGCTGGGTGCCGACCAGGTGGATGCCGTCGAGGCGCACGGTACGGGCACCACGTTGGGTGATCCGATCGAGGCGCAGGCGCTGATCGCGACGTATGGGCAGGGCCGGTCCGTGGAGCGGCCGCTGTGGCTCGGCTCGGTGAAGTCGAACATCGGGCACACGCAGGCGGCGGCGGGTGTGGCCGGGGTGATGAAGATGGTGCTGGCGATGCGGCACGGGGTGCTGCCGCCCACGCTGCACGTGGACGAGCCCACCCCGCACGTCGACTGGTCGGCCGGGGCGGTGTCCCTGCTGACCGGCTCGCAGCCATGGCCGGAGACCGGGCAGCCACGCCGGGCCGCGGTCTCCGCGTTCGGCATCAGTGGCACCAACGCACACGTCGTCATCGAGCAGGCCGCCGCGACGGACACCGACGACGTCCGGCCGGCCGGTACGCCCGCCCCGCCGGTACCGTGGATCGTCTCGGCCCGCTCCGCGCCGGCCCTGGCCGGGCAGGCGCGGCGGCTGCTGGCGCATCTGGCCGATCACCCCGACCTGACGCCCGCCGACGTGGCGTACTCGCTGGTCACCACCCGGGCGGCCCTGCCGTACCGGGCAGCGGTGATCGGCGGGGACCGCGACGCGCTGCGGGCCGGCCTGCACGCGGTCGCCGAGGAGCGCGACACCCCCGGCGTGGTGCGAGGCGTGGCCCGCCCGGCCGGCAAGGTCGCGTTCCTCTTCACCGGGCAGGGCGCCCAGCGCCTCGGCATGGGCGCCGAGCTGTGCCGCCGGTTCCCGGTCTTCGCCGCCGCCTTCGACGAGGTGGCCGGGGAGCTGAACCGGCACTTGAGCCGGCCGCTGCGGGAGGTGGTCTTCGCCGAGACCGACTCGCCCGGCGCGGATCTGCTGGACCGTACCGAGTTCACCCAGCCGGCGCTGTTCGCCTACGAGGTCGCCGCATACCGGCTGGTCACCGCCTGGGGGCTACGCCCGCAGTTCCTGCTCGGCCACTCGGTCGGCGAGCTGGCCGCGGCACACGTCGCCGGGGTGCTGTCGCTGGCCGACGCGGCGACCCTGGTGGCCGCCCGGGCCCGGCTCATGCAGCAGTTGCCGCCCGGCGGGGCGATGCTGGCGGTGCAGGCGTCCGAGGCGGAGGTGGTCCCGCTGCTCGACGAGCGGGTGTCCCTGGCCGCCGTGAACGGCCCCCGGTCGGTGGTGCTCTCCGGCGACGAGGAGGCCGTGCTCGCGGCGGGGCGGCGGCTGTCCGCCGAGGACCGGCGGTCCCGTCGGCTGCGGGTCAGCCACGCCTTCCACTCCGCCCGGATGGACGCCATGCTGGCCGACTTCCGGATCGTCGCGGAGAAGGTCGCGTGGCACCCGCCGAACCTTCCGATCGTCTCCGACCGCACCGGCGAGCCGCTCACCGCCGCCCAGGCCACGGACCCGGGCTACTGGGTCGACCACGTCCGGGACACCGTCCGTTTCCACGCGGGCGTCGCCACCCTCGCCGCCGGCGGCGTCGGAACCTTCGTGGAACTCGGCCCCGACAGCGCCCTGACCGTGCTGGCCCGGGAGTGCCTGCCCGACATGGAACCGGCGGCCTTCGTGCCGCTCGCCCGCCGGGACCAGCCGGAGGCGACCACGCTGCTCGCCGCGCTGGCCGCGGTCGACCTGCGCGGTGCCGGGATCGACTGGGCGGCTCCCTTCGGCGGCAGCGACGCCGCGCGCGTCGAACTGCCCACCTACGCCTTCCACCGCGAGCGTTTCTGGCCGGACCCGCCCACAGTGGATCTCGTCCCGCCCGCCGCGACCGGAGAGGACGAGGAGTTCTGGGCGGCCGTGGCGCAGGGACGACCGGCCGAGCTGGCCGCCGCGCTCGGCCTGCCCGCCGACCGGCAGGACGCGCTCGCCGACGTGCTGCCCGCCCTCGCCTCCTACCGGGACCGGCGGCGTCGCGGATCGGAGCTGGACGGGCTGCGCTACCGCGCCGACTGGGAACGCGTCGACCCGCCCCCCGCCCGTACCACGCCGGCCGGCCGATGCCTGCTGGTGGCCGGGGCCGGCACCGACGCCACCGCGGTGCTCACCGTGCTGCGCGCCGAGGGCCTGGACCCGACACTGGTCACGGTCGGAGACGACCTGGACGCTGTCGCCCGGGCCTCGCTCGCCGACGGCACCTGGTCGGTCGTGGTCTCGCTGCTGGCGGCGGGGGAACCGGCGGCCGGCGCGGGAACCGGCGCGCTCGCCGGGACGGCCGCGCTGGTGCGGGCCCTCGCCGCTGCGGGGAACGGCACGCCGATGTGGACCGTGACCCGGGGCGCGGTGACCGTCGACGCGCACGACGCCGCTCCCGGCGTGGCCGGGGCGTACCTCTGGGGCCTGGGCCGGGTGCTGGCGCTGGAGCAGCCGCGCCTGTGGGGCGGGCTGGTCGACCTGCCGGCGGAGCCGGACGACGTCGCGCTCGCCGCGCTCGCCCGGGTCGTCGCGTCCGGCGGCGACGAGGACCAGGTGGCGGTACGCACCGGCGGGGTGTATGCCCGGCGGCTCCGCCGGGCCCCGGCCGGCGCCACCGATACGGACTGGCGGCCCCGCGGCGCGGTCCTGGTGCACGGGTCCGCGCAGGTGCGTACCCCGCACCTGCTGCGCTGGCTCGCCGAGCGCGGCGCGTCGCACCTCGTCCTCGTGGGGCCGGTGGCGGATGCCGACCCGCCCGGCCCGGACGTCACAGTCACCGCCGTCGGCGACCTGGACGGGCTGCCCGAGGTGCTGGACCGGCTGGCGGCCACCGGCAGCGAGATCCGCACCGTCCTGCACGTCGCCGACTCCGACGGGGCCGGCGACCCGGTGGCGGTGCTGGACCCGCACGACCTGGCCGACGCCGTGGCCGCCCGTACCGCCGCCGTGGAACTGCTCGGGCGGGCCTGCGCCGGCCTGCCGGTCGACGAGTTCGTCGTCTTCACCTCGACGGCCGCCGTCTGGGGCAGCGGGGGAGCGGCGGTCGCCGCCGCCGTGGGCGCCGGGCTGGCGGCGCTGGCCGCCGGCTGGCGCGCCGCCGGCCGCCCGGCCAGCGTCGTCGCGTGGGTGCCCTGGGCGGACGAGATCACCGATGCGGCGCAGTTGCGCCGCCGGGGGGTCCGGCCGCTGCCCGCCGACGTGGCCCTGTCCGCGCTGGGGCAGGCTCTGGTCCGCGGCGACGACCAACTGGCCGTGGCCGACCTCGACTGGCCCGCGTTCGTGCCGGCCTTCACCGCCGTACGGCCCAGCGCGCTGCTGCGCGGCGTGCCCGAGGCGACGGCCGGCGCGGAGCCGGAGGCCGGCGATGCCGCGACCGATCCCGCCCGCGCGCTGCGCGAGCGGCTGGGCGGCGTTCCGGCCGGCGACCGGCACCGGATCCTGCTGGACCTGGTCCGGGCGCGGGTGGCCACCGTCCTCGGGCACGCCTCGCCCAACGCGGTCGAGGCCGACCGGGACTTCCTGGAACTCGGTTTCGACTCGCTGACCGCACTGGAACTGCGCGACGCGCTGCGCCAGGAGACCGGGGCGGAGCTGTCGGCGACCCTGCTCTTCGACCACCCCACCCCTACGGCGCTGGCCGTTCACCTGCTCGGCCGGCTCCTCGGCGCGGCGGCGGCCGGGGACGGCGCGGACGACGCCGGTGGACCCGCCGGGGAGAGTGCCGGCGGCGGACTGCTCGGCGGGTTGTTCAACCAGCCGAAGGCGCGCGAGGACCCGGCCGGGTATGCCGAACTGCTGGTCAAGCTCGCCCAGTTCCGCCCCAGCTTCCGCGAGCCGGCGCAGCTCACCCGCCCGGCCGGTATCCTCCGGCTGGCCGAGGGCGGCGCCCGGGCGCAGTTGGTGTGCTGCTGCACGATGTCGCTGCTCTCCGGCGCGCACGAGTACGCCCGGCTGGCCGCCGGCTTCCGGGGCGTACGTGACGTGTGGGCCCTGCCCAACCCCGGGTTCGGCGTGGGCGAGGAGCTTCCCGCCGACCTCGACGCGCTGCTGCGGGTGCACGCCGACACGGTGCTGCGTACCGTCGGCGCCGGCCCGTTCGTGGTGGCCGGTCACTCCGGTGGTGCGATGGTGGCCAACCTGCTCGCCGGGGAGCTGGAACGCCAGGGCCGCCCGCCGGACGCGGTGGTGCTCATGGACACCTACCCGGCCGACAGCGAGGTGCTCGGCGGGTGGGTGCCGCAGCTTCTCGACGGGATGATCGACCGGGACACCGCGTACACGCCGATGGACGACTGGCGGACGACGGCGTGGGCGGGCTACCTGCCGCTGTTCCTGGACTGGCAGCCGACCGAGATGGCGGCGGCGACCCTGCTGGTGCGGGCCACCGAGCCGCTGGGGGAGTGGGACGGCGAACCGGACGGCTGGCGGTCGCGCTGGCCCTACCCGCACGAGGCTGTCGACGCGGCTGGCGACCACTTCAGCATGGTCGCCGACCGGGGGCCGGAACTCGCCGGCACGGTCCAGCGCTGGCTGGCCGCGCGGGGCCTGTGACCGGTTCCGCCCCTGGCGTGCCCCTAGCGCCCCCTATCGGCGCACATACATCTATCGGACCGACGTTCCAGGACGGAGCATGACGACGTGGACGAGGCAGTGGTGGTCACGGAGCTGGTCAAGCGGTACCAGCCCAACATGCCACCGGCGGTGGACGGGCTGAGTTTCTCCGTCGCCGCCGGTGAGGTCTTCGGCCTGCTCGGGCCGAACGGTGCGGGCAAGACGACGACGATCGGGGTGCTGACCACACGGGTGCGGGCCACCTCGGGCCGGGCCCGGGTGTGCGGCGCGGACGTGATCGGCTCGCCGGCCGCCGCCCGGCAGTTGCTGGCGGTCGTACCGCAGCGGGTGAACCTGGACCGGGCGCTGACCGTCCGGCAGAACCTGCTGTTCCACGCGGCCTACCACCGGGTGCCCCGGGCGCAGCGCATCCGGCGGGCGGACGAGTTGCTGGACCAGATGGGGCTCAAGGACTTCGCGAACCACCGCACCGACTTCCTGTCGGGCGGCCTCGCCCAGCGGACGATGATCGCCCGCGCGCTGATGCACTCGCCCCGGGTGCTCTTCCTCGACGAGCCGTCGGCGGGCCTCGACCCGCAGTCCCGGCTCTTCGTGCACGACCGGATCGCCGAGCTGAAACGGGACGGCGTGACAGTGGTGGTCACCACACACGACATGGACGAGGCGGAGAAGCTCTGCGACCGGGTCGGCATCGTCGACCACGGCAAGCTGCTCACCATGGACACGCCGTCCGCGCTGACCCGTACGCTGCCGGGCAGCAGCACCCTGACCCTCGTGGTGACCCCCGGCGCCTCCGCCGAGGAGGTGCGGGCCGCGCTCGATGCGATCCCCGACGTGGAGCAGGTGGAACACTTCAAGATGACCGCCAAGGTGCCCGTCGCCGCGCCGGCGTTTCCCGGCATGCCGGCGATGCCGATGCCCGCCCCGGTCCCGGACGCGCCCGCCGACTCGGACGCCCCCCTGTCCTTCCGGGTCTACACCAGCGGTCAGCCGGCCAACGCCATCCCGATGGCGATGAAGATCCTCGCCGACCTGGGTTGCGAGGTTCGTGACCTCAACATCGGCCAGCCCAGTCTGGAAGATGTCTTCATCCACCTGACCGGAAGGGAACTTCGGTGAGCGTCACCGCCCCCGCCCCCCCGTCCGCGCCGTCACCGCCCGCGGCGCCGCCGCCGGTGCGCGCGCTGGACCAGCTCGCCACCTTCCGCGCGGTGCTCTCGCGGGACCTGTTCGTCACCGGCCGGGAGCTGGTCGGCTTCCTGCTCCAGGTCTTCATCCAGCCGCTGTTCATGCTGCTGATCTTCGGCAAGGTGCTCAGCGACCTGGGCTACGCCAGCGACGACTTCTCCAACGTGCTGCTGCCCGGCGTCATCGCGCTGAACGCCTTCCTGATCGGCGTGGAGAACACCGCGCTGCCGATGATGATGGACTTCTCCTTCACCCGGGAGATCGAGGACCGCCTCCTGGCGCCCATGGCGACCCCGCTGGTGGCGCTGGAGAAGATCGTTTTCGGGGGCATCCGTGGCCTGATCGCCGGTGTGGTGCTGATCCCGGTCGGCATGCTCATGCTCGGTGTCACCTGGCCCTGGGCGGTGGTGCTCAAGGTGGTCGGGGTGTTGGCGATCGGCGCGCTCGTCGGCGCGGCGGTCGGTCTCGCCTTCGGCACCCTGGTGCCCACGCAGCACATCCAGATCATGTTCACCGTGGTGATGACCCCGATCATGTTCACCGGTGCCACCCAGTTCCCGCTGCTCGGCCTGGACTCGCTGCGCTGGTATCAGGTGATCTGTTCGCTGAACCCGCTGACCTACATCAGCGAGGCGACCCGGTCGCTCGTCGGCCCGCCGGGGGTCGAGTCGCTGCCGCTCTGGCTGTGCATGTGTGTCCTCACCGGGGTCTTCGTGGCGTTCTCGGCGATCGGCATGCGTGGCTTCATGCGTCGCGCCATGGACTGACCGCCCGAAATTGCGGTCCGCCGAGGGCCCGAACCGCTCCTGCGGTTCGGGCCCTCGGCTTTGCCCCGTGTCGCAGGGGGCCGGTGTCACCGCGTCCCTGCGACAGCCGTCAGGACGTGGCGCTCTGTGTCTCGTCGGCCAGCGTCTCGGCGTACACGACGAGCCGGGACGGCAGGTCGGTCCGGCGCTTCACGTCGAGCTTGCGGTAGACCCGGGTCAGGTGCTGCTCGACAGTGCTCACCGTGATGAAGAGCTTGCTGGAGATCTGGCGGTTGGTGTGGCCCTGTGCGGCCAGCGCGGCAACGCGCCGCTCGGCGTCGCTCAGCCCGTCGTCCGGTTCCTGGAGTTCGGCGGCGGCCGGGTACGCCGGCAGTCCACTGCCCGGCTCCCGGCGGATCAGCCGCTGAGCCAGCACCGACGCCCCGCAGTCCTGCGCGAGCTGGTAGGCGCGGCGGACGAGCAGCCGGGCGCGGGCGGAGTCTCCGGCGCGCTGGAGCGTCTGACCGGTGTCGCCGAGGGCGCGGACGAGCTCCAACCGGTCGCCGCTGGACTGGAGCAGGTTGACCGCCTCGGAGAGCAGCTTGCGCCGGTGGTCCTGGGCGGCGGTGGTGGCGAGCAGGCGCAGCGTACGGCCCCGGGTCCGGTCGTCGACCCCGTGCGGCACCCGCAGTTGCTCCTGCAGGAGCTGCATGGCCTGCGTCTTGTTGCCGACGCTGAGCTGCACCCGGGCCAGCTCCAGCCGCCACGGCACCAGTCCGGCCGCGTCGATCCCCCACGTGCGCATCAGCTCGCCGCAGCGTCGCAGGTCGGTGGTGGCGGCGTGCGGCCGGCGTACGGCCAGGTGGTGCCGGCCGCGTGCGGCCAGGTAGTGCAGGCCCAATGGGGTGCGGAACATGCCGGGCGGGGTCGGGTGGGCCAGCCACCGGTCGGCCTCGGCGAACCGGCCCGACTCCGTCGCGGACGCGATCAGGGTGGACAGCGGTCCGGCGATCGCCACTCCCCAGGCGGGGGCGGGCATGTCCTCCAGGGCCGCGCGGACGTGGTGCTCGGCACCGGGCAGATCGCCGACGCGCAGGGCCGCCTCCGCCCGGATCGCCCGGATCACCGCCCGCCAGCCCGGCGCGTGCTGAACCACCGGCCGGTCGAGCAGCACGTCACCCCAGACCGCGGCCCGGTCCGACCGGCCGGCCCAGAGCAGCGCCAGCAGGGGCGCGGTCAGCAGGCCGAGGGTGCCGTCGTCCGTGTGGTGGCGCTGCAGGATCTGCTCGGCGGTCGGCACCGTGTCGCTGTCGGCGGTCGGCGTCAGAGCGGTGCCGAGCACCGTGACCGCCTGCAGGAGCGGGCTGACGGTGGTCGGGGCGCTGGCCGCGCGGCTCCAGGTGGCCGGGGTCTGCCGTACGCTCGCCAGGTGGTCCGGGTGGGAGAGGGAGACCAGAAGCTGCATGATCCGCAGGCGGCCGGGCGGGGTGGCCGGAGCCTGCTCCTCGTCCGCCGAGAAGCCGCTGACGGCCTCGGCAGCCTCGTCGACGCGGCCCTGCCAGAGCAGGTACGGCACGGCGGAGAGGCTCGCATCGGTGGACCAGCCGGCGGCCCGCGCCGTCTGCACCAGCTCCGTCAGTTGCCCGTTCACCGTCAACGGGTTGAGCTGCCAGCGGGCATTCACCAGCATCTCGGTGGTGGCGGTGCGTTGCCGCTCGTCCACCGGCGCGCTGGCGAGCAGCCGCAGGCAGGCTGCCGCCACGTCGGGCCGGCCGGACGAGAGCGCGTGGCCGGCGGCGTCCTGGAGCACCGGCACCCGCCAGCCGGCCACCGTCGCACCGGCGGCCACGAGGTGCTCGGCGACCACGCTCGCCTCGGCGCCGCGGTCGTGCAGCACCTCGGCGGCCCGCTGGTGCAGGCCGCGCCGCTCGTCGGCCGACATGTCAGCGAGGATCGAGTGCAGGATGCGCGAGTGGCGTAGCTGGTCGGACTCCATCAGACCCGAGGTACGCAACACCCGCACCGCCGGGACCGTGGTCGCGGGCATCACGTCGAGGAGGTGGCCGAGCAGTTCGGTCGACGCGGGCCGGTCGAGCACGGCGAGCGCCTGGGCCACCCGGCGTACCCCGGGCTCGTGGCGGTAGAGGCACCCGAGCACGGCCTGGTCGAACGCGTCACCGACGGACGGAACGTCGTGGTCGCTGCCCTCGCCACCGGCCCGTTCGTCGAGCAGCGCCCGGGTGAGCAGTGGATTGCCTCCGGTCATCCGTACGTAGTGTTCCGCGGTCCTGCGGGCGTCCGCGTCGTCGACGGCGCCCTCGACCAGCCGGGCCACGGCGTCGACGGTCAGCGGTGGCAGGCCGATCCGGGAGAAGTGCGGCTGGCTGAGCAGCTCGGCGCGGAACAGCGGGTGCGGCGGGCGCAGCGTCGACGCCTCCGCGAGCACGACCATGATCCGGGCGTGGCGCAGTCGCCGGGTCACGTAGAGCAGGCAGTGCAGTGAGGCCGGGTCCGCGTGGTGCACGTCGTCGACGAGGAGGATCAGGGGCCCGTTGGCCGTCAGGTCGACCAGGGTGGTGAAGAGGCCGTGCAGCAGGGGCGCCCAGGCCCGGTCTCCGTCGGACGCCTCGCCGCCGACTTCGGGCAGCGGCACCGCGGCGGTGGCGTCGCGCAGCAGCTTCTCGACGTGGGCGGCGGCCTCCGGGGCGAGTCGTGCACTGTGGAAGAGCTGCCCGACGACTCCCAGGTGGAGACCGCGCTCCGCCCGTGAGCCGGTCGCGCTCATCACCTGCCCGCGGGAGCCGGCCGTCCACTCGCCGAACGACTCCAGCAGGCTGGTCTTGCCGCTGCCCACGGCACCGGTGACCAGCGCGACGTGTCCGCGCTGCTGCTCCTCGCAGGCGTGGAACACGCGCCGCAGACGGGTGATCTGTTCCTCTTGCTGAACCAGCACCTGCGCGTAAGCCCTTCTTGTACGCGGCGCGGGCCTGGAAACGCCGGTGCGGCCCGACACCGCCACCCCTGCCGGAGACAGCCGCCCCTCCGCCCGCGTCTCGCCGGGTAGGGGTGGAGCGCGCCGGGCGGCCACGCCGGGTGGACCTGAAATCCTTCGGCGGACCGGTCTTCTAGCCGTACGGTCCGCGTGATGAGGCGAGTCTGGCACCGGCGTGATGGTGCGACAACGGGCGTGAGACCCCATCGTTTCGCACACAAACCTGCGGCCCCGAAAGGCGTTTAGGGGTTGCGCGATCCGGGGTGAGGGGTGTTGGAGCCGACCGGCCCGGGGAGGCGACACGCCAGTGAACGGCCGGTGTCGGGCGTACAGCTTGATGGTGCCACACCGCGACTCCCGGCGGTACCCACAGTGGTGGTGGACGGACTCTTCGCGACGGTGGGCGACGGCGACGGCGACGGTCGCGTGACACCCGGCGGGTGTTCCGTGCGGAACCCCGACCGGGATCAGCGTGGCCGAGGGCCGGACGGACGGCCGCCCGGGGGGTCGGTGCCCCGCGTCAGCGGATCCAGCACCGTCGTACCGGGGCGGTCGAGCCGCAGGCGTCCGGCGAGTTCGCTGCGCGAGCTGACGTCCAGCTTCCGGTAGATGCGCGTCATCCGCTGTTCGATCGCGCTGACCGTCAGGAAGAGCTTCTCGGCGATCTCACGATTGGTGTGACCCTGGGCGGCCAGGGTGGCCATCCTGGATTCGGCGTCCGTCAGGCCCTGGACCACGACCGCCGCACCCGCCCGGCTGCCGGTGGCACCGTCCCTGGCGGACAGGGCGCTGGGCCACAGCGTCGGGATGCCGCACTCCTCCGCGAGAGCCCGGGCCGACCGGGTCGCGGCGCGGGCCTGCCGCCGGTCGCCGGCCTGCTCGTAGGCATGACCGAGGTCGGCGAGGTTGTGCGCCAGCTCCATCCGGTCGCCGCACTGCCGCAGCAGCCGTACGGCGCTGCGCAGGTGCGGGATCCGTTCCTGTCCCTCCTCGGTCGCGGCCAGAACCCGCAGGGCCGCGGCCCGGTACCGGACGTGGAGGGGCCGCAGCCGGGTCAACTCGTCGCGCACCAGCTTGCGCGCCTGCTGACGGCGGCCCATCCGGAGCAGTGCCCGAGCCGACTCGGTGCGCCACGGCACGAGACCCGAGAAGTCCAGCTTCCACCGCTGCATGAGTTGCCCGCAGAGCTGGAAGTCGGCCAGCGCGGCCTCGGGGCTTCCCGCGGCGAGGGCGTGCGTCCCGCGGGCGTGCAGGTAGTGCAGCCCGAGCGGGGTTTCGAAGGTCGCCGGCGGCACCGGGACCTGGAGGCAGGCGGCCGCCGTGTCGAGCTGGTCCATAAAGGTCAGGGCCCGTATCCGGACGGCGAGAGGTATCCCGATCACCACCCCCCAGCCCTTCGGCGAGAGCTGCCCCAGTGCCTCGTCGGCGAGCTTGCCGGCGCGGGGAAGGTCGCCGAGCCGGCCGGCGACGGCGGCCCGCAGGGCGGTGAGCGTGGCCGAGGGGGTGGGGTGGTGCGGGGTAACGAGGTGGCGGCCCAGCCGGTCGCACCAGTCGTCGGCCAGGTCGAGCTGATCGGCGTAGATCATGGCGACGAGGGCGCAGATCGCCCTCCACATGTGCGGTTCGTCGTCCGGCCCGGTGGTCGACAGCGTCCGCTCGGCCTCCTCGACCACGCCGGCGTCACCCCGGGCCAGTACGCCGGACAGCAGGATGACCCCGCTGAGCCCGTGCTTGACCCGGGCCAGCGTGAGCGGATCCCGCGCGGCCACGGCGGGGGCGGGCCGGTCGACCACGACCCCGGGATAGAGCGTCGAGATCCAGCCGGTGATGACGAGCAGCTCGGCCACGGACTGCGGATCGGCGGCATCCGCCCGCTCGCTCAGGTGCCTGACCAGGTCGACGGCCTTGTCGATCTCACCGTGCCAGAGGAGGTACTGGATGGGACCGGCGGCCTGTTGGCTGCCGAGGTGCCCGGCCCGGATGGCGGTGGCGACGCCGACCAGGTGAGGGATCGTGGCCTGCGGGTCGAGCCGCCACTCGGCGCGTGCCAGCGCGGAGCGGATCCGCGCCCGCAGGCACTCGCCGACACCACTGCGGTGCGCCCGGCGCAGGTACCGCAGGGCGGTCTCCACCTCGCCGTCGAGCAGCGCCTGCTCGCCGGCGTCCAGCAGGGTCTGCGCCATCCAGGGCTCGGCCAGCTCGCCGATGCCCACCAGGTGCGGCGCGATCCGCGCCGGGGGCGCGCCGTCGTCGTGCAGCAGGCGGGCCGCTCCCAGATGCAGCCGTACGCGTTCCTCGGCGGTCATCCCGTCGATCACGGCCTGGGTCACAGCCGGATGGCGCAACCCCTGTTCGTCGATCAGCCCCGCGCTGGTCGACCTGTCGACAGCGCCCAGCGCGGGGTGCGACCGGGCGTCGACGAGGTGCGGCAGCAGGCTGCCGTGCAGCGGCTCACCGGTCACGGCGAGCACCCGGGCGGCGTTGAGCACCAGGTGGTCGCAGCGGTACAGGCAGCTCAGCACGGCCTCCCGGAACGACTCGCCGACCGCCGGGGCGTCGGCGGACCGTGGCGCGGCCGCCTGGTCATCGGCGAGCGCGTGCACCAGGAGCGGATTCCCGCCGCTGATCCGGTGGCTCTCCTCGGCGATGCTGCGGGCGAGCGGGATGTCGAGCCGTTGGGCGAGGAGCTGGAACGTCCCCTCGGCGGTGAGCAGCGGCAGGCGGATGCGGTGCAGGCTCGCCGGTTGCAGCATCTCGGCGTGCACGTCCGCCCGCCACGGCCGGGTGCGTGGCGCCTCCGTCAGGACGATCAGTACGGGTAGGCCGGAGAGCCGCCGGGCCACGTAATCGAGGCAGCGCAGCGACGGCACGTCCGCGTGATGGATGTCGTCCACCACGATGACCAGCGGCCCCCGGGAGGTCAGTTCGAGCAGGGCGCGCCCGATGGCGGCGGTGAGCCGGGCGTTCTCCGCGTCCGCCGGATCGGCGTCGTTCCACGCGAGGGCACCCGCGTCCAGCAGACTGGCGAGGCGGGCCCGGATGTCGGGGGCGTCCGCGGCGCACAACGGCACCGCGCGGACGAGCTGCCGGACGACCTCCAGCGGTACGCTGCGCTCCGCGCGGGAGGCGCTCGCGCCGACGACACGTGCTCCGGCGTCGCAGGCGCGCCGGGCGAAGGTCTGTGCGAGCGCGGTCTTGCCGGAGCCGACCGGGCCGGTCAGCACGGTCACCGGCCGGTCGGTCGGCGCGGCGCCGCCGCCGCCGAGCAGGTCTGCGAGTCGGCGCTCCAGCAGGTCGAGCTGGCTTGAACGCTCGGTCAGCTCCATCGCCACCCCCTCCGGGGTAGGGCCGCTTGCCCTGGGCGGCCCGACAGCTCGACCAAATTGGAGACCGGCAATTCTTGACCCATTCCATTATCGGCAAGTATCGACGGGCGTCGAGCTTCGCCGGTGAGCCATCGACCGACTTGACCGGTTGGCCGCTGCGAGCCGTGTTCCCGTGTGTGTCGGCGATAATTCCCCAGCTCCTTCGGGGTCGACACTTCCTATCGACCTCCGTGATGGTGGGAGTATGGCAGTTGGGCAATTGGGCGGCAAGCCGAGTTGTGTAAAGGATGAGCAAACATGGGTTACTCGTCTCGGGTGGCCCGGCCGGAGATGGCGACGGAAAGTCGCCGGCTGGTCCCGTACCGTGACAGAGCGCTCCCATGAGCCGATGGTTCCGCTTATCCGGCCCGCCCGCTGATTGGCCTCTGAGCTTTTCCGTGCCAACCGGGCGTCCGGCCGTCGCCGGTCGCTCTCGCCGAGGAGGCCGACGCCGCCCGCGGTTGCGGCGTGCGGAGACGCCGAGCCGGGTGTCACCGTGGTTGAACTCGGCGTTCGTGACTCCGCCCGTGCCGATCCCGGCGACGGCGGCGTGGTGCCGGAAGCTGGCGTGGAGGTGTCGTCCGGCCACCGGCGTGGGCCGTGGGGCCTGGTCGGGTGTCTCGGCAATTGCCGGAGGCGCTCGATTGTTGCGATGTAAGGCATCGGTGCCGGAACTGCGACCGATGCCTGTCCGATTCTGCCGGCGGTCGTTGCTTGGTGCGCGTCATCGAGCCACGATTCGGACGTTTGGGAGATTCTGCGATTATGTTGTTAAAAAAGAATTATGCATCCGGGTGCCTGTTGGTCGCGGAGGTCTGCGGTTTCATTCGGCCCGGCGGCTGGTCTAATGCGGAACACGTCAAGGCGATAAAGTCGTGACGCGAGCTGCCACGCATTAATAAAGACACTTTCCGGTCGATGTTCGCTCGCCGAGGACGAATGCGGTCTCTGCATTGTTCGCCGAGCCGTGGTGAGCGCTCGGGCCGACCGTTGTATCAGGACGGACGGGATCCGGTCCTAGCTGGACAGTAGGCCCCGGCAGGGGGGATCCGGACTCGGTGGCTAGGGGTTGTGCCCGACGATAGCCCGGCCCTAATTTCGGGGCACCCGGTCTCCATCGTCGGGATAGCCGGACATGGGGCCGTGCAGGCCCGAGACCTGAAGGGTTCTGTGGTCGTCGTGATGTCCCAGCCGCCGCCGCGACTCGTTGCGGCCCCGCGCAGGGGATAGCGGAGATGACATTGCTGCCGGTGCTGCGGGGATTCGGTGCGGATCGGGCCGACGCGGTCACGGTGGCCGGAGAAGCCCTCTCCAGCGAGGCCCTGCTGGGCTGCGTCACAGCGGTCGCCGATCGGATCAGGGGCGCGACGGCGGTCGCGGTCGACGGCACACCGACGCTGGAAGCGGTGGTCGGAATGCTCGGCGCCGTCCTCGCGGGGGCGCCGCTCGTACCGCTGCCTCCCGGCGCCGACGAACGCGAACGCAGCCGCATCCTGCGGCAGTCCGGGGCGACGGTGATCCTCGGCCGTGCCCCGTCCGGGGCCGACGGCCTGCCCGCGATCCCGGTCGACCTGCGAGAACACGCCTCGACGCGGCATCCCGAGCCCGCCCCGGGCAGCGACGCCGTCATCCTCTACACCGGTGGCGCATCAGGGCCGCCACGAGGGGTGCGCATATCGCGCCGCGCCATCGCCGCCGACCTCGACCTTCTGGCCCGTGCGTGGCACTGGAGCGAGGAGGACGTGGTCGTCCAGGGCACCCCGCTGTTCCGGGCGTACGGTCTGGTCGTCGGCCTGCTCGGCGCACTGCGGGCCGGTAGCCGTTTCGTCCACCTCGACCACGCCGGCACCGGGCCGGTCGGCTCCGTGCACCTGGCGTCGCCCGACCAGTGGGCGAGGATGGCGCTGGACGGCCACCGGGCCCGGCCGCTGTCCGCGGCGCGGATGCTCGTCTCCGCGGACGGCCCGCTGCCCCGCGCCGTGGCCGAGCGGCTCCGGCTGCTCACCTCGCACCGGCCGGTGCAGGCATACGGCACCACCGAGACGCTCGTCGCGCTGACCGGGCGGGCCGGCGACCGTACGGTTCCGGGCGCTGTCGGCACCCCCCTGCCCGGCGTCGAGACGCGCGTGCTGGACCGCGAGGACCGGCCGGTGCCGGCCGACGGCGAGTCGGTGGGCGAGCTGAGCGTCTGCGGGCCGACGCTGTTCAGCGGGTACGTCGGCGGGCGGAGCCTCGCCGCCGGTCGCTGGCACGCCACCGGGGACCTGGTCAGCGTGGCCCCCGACGGCACGTACCGGATTATCGGGCGGTGCGGGCTCGACGTGGTGCACAGCCGGGGCCGGCGGATGCCCGCCAGGCAGATCGAGGAGGCGTTGCTGAGCCACCCCGGCGTACGCGACGCCTCCGTCGTCGGCACGCCGCACCACGTGCTCGGCGAGCAGGTCACCGCCTACGTCGTCGCCGAGGGGGTGACCGCGCAGGTGCTCATCGACCACGTCGGCCGGTACCTCTCGGCGGGCCAGCGCCCCCGGCGGGTGCACTTCGTCGACGAGTTGCCGCGCAGCGCCCTCGGGCGGATCAGGAAGTCCCTGCTGATCGCCGATGGCTGAGCCGACCGGGCGGCGGGCGGCGGTGACCCGCCCCCGCCACGGTCAGCCCTCCACCCAGCCGTGCCGCCGGGCCAGCTCCAGCATCCTCGTACGTACCGCCACGATCTGCGCGCCGGTCAGGTCCGGCACGGAGGTCACCAGCGTCTCGGTGGTCTCCGCGGAGAAGGCCCGCTCGGAGAGGACGTCGCACAGGCCCTCGTCGTCCTCCGCGCCGCCCGTGACCTGCCCGCTGTCCCTGCTGCGCCCGCCGCCGACCGTGACGCCGGCCCGGGCGGACAGCCCGGCACCGGCCGTCGGGGCGCGATCCGCGCCCGGGGCGACACCGACCACCCGCACCAGCACGGCCTTGGGCCCGCGCTCGGTCTCCACCGCGTCGTACTCGACCGGGACGCCGGGCGTCAGTGCCCACTTGTCGCCGTCGAGCATGTTCGCGTGCACGAACACGTCGTCGCTGCCGTCGTCCGGGGCGATGAACCCGTAGCCCCGCACCTCGTCGAACCGCACTACTTTGCCAGTAAGCATCGCCATTCCCGCGTCCATCCGCCCAAGACCAAATGCCCCACCCGCAGGACCGGGACGGCGCCCAGAGTGGCACCCGTCCCGGGCGGGCCGGCACCCGTACCCGACCCCTATGGTGCACCTATCGCCGAGGCCGCCGCGGCGCCGGGTGCCGCAGCGCCTACCATCGGCCAACGTGATCGAGCAGATCCTGCCCTCCACCGTGGCGGTGGCCGAGTCCTTCACCGATCCCGCCGGCGTGACCCTGTTCCCCGAGGAAGAGGCGCTGGTGGCACGGTCGGTGGAGAAACGCCGCCTGGAGTTCGCCACCGTGCGGCACTGCGCCCGGCTGGCCCTCGGCGAGTTGGGCCTTGCCCCGGTGCCGATCGTCTCCGGCGCGCGCGGTGCCCCGCTCTGGCCGGCCGGCGTGGTCGGCAGCATGACGCACTGCGATGGCTACCGGGCGGCGGTGGTCGGCCGTACGGCGGCGTTCGCCGGCCTCGGGGTGGACGCCGAGCCGCACGCCCCGCTGCCCGACGGGGTGCTGGGCGCGATCGCCCTGCCGGCCGAACGGTCGCGCACCGTCACGCTGGGCGCGGTCCGCCCCGCCGTCTGCTGGGACCGCCTGCTGTTCAGCGCGAAGGAGGCGGTGTACAAGGCGTGGTTCCCGCTCACCGGACGGTGGCTGGACTTCTCCGAGGCGGACATCGTGTTCGACCCGGCCGGCACGTTCGAGGCCCGGCTGCTGGTGCCCGGTCCGGTGCTCGGCGGGGCCGAGGTGCGGGCGTTCGCGGGCAGGTTCCTGGTCGAGCGGGGGCTGGTGGTCACCGCGATCAGCATCCCGGCAGTGGCGTCCTAACCGGCTGCGCTCAGCCGCGTCTTCTGCACCTTGCCCAGGGCGTTGCGGGGCAGGGCGTCGACCAGGCGCACCTCGCGGGGTCGCTTGTGCGCCGAGAGGTGCCGGGCCACGAAGTCGATCAGTTCGGCCCCGTCCACCCCGTCGCCCACCACGTACGCGGTGACCTGCTGGCCGAGGTCGGGGTGCGGGGTGCCCACCACGGCTGCCTCACGGACCCCCGGGTGCGTCAGCAGGGCGTCCTCCACCTCCCCGGCGCCGATCCGGTAGCCACCGCTCTTGATCAGGTCGGTCGACGCCCGGCCGACGATCCGGTGCCAGCCGTCCGGGTCGACGGTGGCGACGTCCCCGGTGCGGAACCAACCGTCCGGGGTGCGGCTCGCCGCGTCGGCGTCCGGGTGGTTGAGGTAGCCGTCGAACAGCGTGGGGCCGGTGACCTGAAGCTCGCCCATCGTCGCCCCGTCGGCCGGGAGCGGGGCGCCGTCGTCGTCGACCAGCCGCGTCCGGACCCCGGGCAGCGCCAGACCGACGGTGCCGGGCCGGCGTGGGCCGTCCGTCCGGGCGCTCACAGTGATCAGGGTCTCGGTCATCCCGTACCGCTCGACGATCCGGTGACCGGTGAGGGTGGCGAGGTCGGCGAAGACCGCCGCCGGCAGCGCCGCGCTGCCCGAGACCAGCAGCCGCGCCGGACGCAGCGCCCGGGCCGCGTCCGGGTCGGCGGCGATTCGGGACCACACGGTCGGCACCCCGAAGTACATCGTGCCGTTGGCGGCGGCGTACCGGTCGGGGCGGGGGCGGCCCACGTGGTGCAGCCGGCCGCCCAGCCGCAGTGGCCCGAGCACGCCGAGCACCAGCCCGTGCACGTGGAACAGCGGCAGGCCGTGCACCAGCAGGTCGTCCGGCGTCCATGCCCAGGCGTCGGCCAGCCCGTCGAGGCAGGCAGCGATCGCGCGGCGGGAGATCACGGCGCCCTTCGGGGCGCCGGTGGTGCCGCTGGTGTAGAGGATCACCGCGGTGCGGGCCGGATCCGGCTCGGGGTGGACGGTGTCCGACCGCCGGGTCAGGTCGACGGGCACGACGGGCCGGCCGGCGTCACCGACGGTGGGTTCCGCGCCGGCCGGGGCCAGCAGCGCCGTCGCGCCCGAGTCGCGCAGGATGTGATCGCGCTCCATCGGCCCGGCGTCCGGCGGGATCGGCACGACCGCCGCCCCGGCCGTCAGCGCGCCCACCACGCCGACCACCGTCTCCAGGGTGGCGGTGGCCTCGATCGCCACCCGGTCGACGCCGCGCAGCTCGTCGGCCACCGCCGTGGCCAGGCGGCGAAGCTCCACCCAGGACGCCGCCCGGCCGTCGACCCGGATCGCGTCCGGGTGCTCGTCGGTGCCCTTCGTCAGCCAGCCCAGCAGCGGCATGGTGCGATCCTCTCAGCGGCCCGGTCCGAGCCCTGCCGGGGGCCGCGACGCCGGTAGGGTCGTGGGGTGCCGCCGGATCCGGGTGGGCGAGTGCGCCGCGCCGGTGGGCCGGGAGAACGGTCCTGACCGTATCCGGGGGTTTCCGCAACCGGCCACCCCTACCGGCCGGGACGGGTCGTGCGGACGGGAGGTGACATCGGTGGTCGCGAGGGCGGCGGCACCCGACGGTGTCCGGGCGGTGGTGTTCGACCTCGACGGGGTGCTGGTCGACAGCCTCGCCGTGGCCAGAGAGGCGTTCGCCCTCGCCTACGCCGAGGTGGTCGGCGACGGCATGGCCCCGGTCGAGGAGTACTGCCGGCACCCGGGCCGGTACCTGCCGGAGGTGCTGGCGCTGATGGGCCTGCCGGCGGCGCTCGCCGAGCCGTTCGTGCGGCAGAGCAACCGCCTCGCACACCGGGTCAGCCCGGTCGACGGCGCGGCGGAGCTGCTGCGCACCCTGCGTCGGCGGGGGATCGGGCTCGCCGTGGCCACCGGCCGCAGCGGCGTACGCGCCCGGGACCTGCTCGGCCGGCTCGACCTGTTGCCGCTCGTCGACCACGTGGTGGGCTCGGACGAGGTGCCCCGTCCGAAGCCCGCGCCCGACATCGTACGGCGGGCACTGCACCTGCTCGGAGCCCGCCCGGCGGAGGCGCTGATGGTCGGCGACGCGCCCAGCGACCTGGCCAGTGCGCGGGCGGCCGGGGTGACGGCGGTGGCCGCGCTGTGGGGCGAGTCGGAGGAAAAGACGCTGCGCACGGCCGGCCCGGACGTCGTCCTGACCCGGCTCGACGAGCTGCTGCCGCTGTGCCCGGCCCGGCGGTGACGAGCCACACCGGATCCGTGGGCGGGAAGCCGCCCGGAGCCGCCGCCCGGCCGGCCGGACGCCCGGACACCCGGCGTGACCGGGCGACACCCCTGTCGCCGGGCGGCACCCCTGTGGAGGGTCGTTCCCCGCGTCGACACCCCCGATTCATCACCTGATCAGTTGATCGGCGCATCGGTTGCGCGGATGATGTCGGGCGTCGGTCGGCCCGGGTCCGGCCCGCTCCCGCGGACCGACGCCGCGATCAGCCGAGGGGTCCGCCCTTCCCGGCGGCAAACCGCACGTGAAGGAGGACCATCCCGGATGCCGGTCATCGAGGTCGATCATCTGCAGAAGCGGTACGGCGAGAAGGTCGCGGTCGACGACGTCTCCTTCACTGTCGAGCAGGGCGAGGTCTTCGGCGTCCTCGGCCCGAACGGAGCCGGCAAGACGACCACTGTCGAGTGCGTGCAGGGGTTGCGCCGCCCCGACGGCGGGAGCGTCCGGGTGTTCGGGCTGGACCCGGTGCGCGACCGCACCGAGGTGCGCCAGCGCGTCGGCGCCCAGCTCCAGGAGAGCCAGTTGCCGGACAAGGTGCGGGTGCGGGAGGCGCTGGACCTGTACCGGTCCTTCTACCGCAACCGGGCCGACATCGACGAGCTGCTGACCGACCTCGGCCTGGCCGAGCAGCGCAACACGTACTTCCAGAAGCTCTCCGGCGGGCAGAAGCAGCGACTGTCGGTGGCCCTGGCGCTGGTGGGCAGGCCGGAGGTCGCCATCCTCGACGAGCTGACCACGGGCCTCGACCCGCAGGGCCGCCGGGACACCTGGGATCTCGTCGAGCGGATTCGCGACCGCGGCGTCACCGTCGTGCTGGTCACCCACTTCATGGAAGAGGCGCAACGGCTCTGTGACCGGATCGCGATCATCGACAAGGGGCGGATGGTGGCCATCGACAGCCCCGCTGGCCTGCTCGCCCGGGTCGGCAGCGAGCACCGGGTGCAATTCCGCCCGGCGGAGCCGGTCGAGGACGCCCTGCTGCTCGCCGCGCCCGACGTGACCGGGGTCAGCCGCTACGGGGCGGAGGTGACGGTGACCGGCACGAAGGACGTGCTCCAGTCGGTCCTGGCAGTGCTCAACGGGCGCGGGACGACGTACACGGACCTGCGGGTCGAGCAGCCCACCCTCGACGACGCCTTCGTCGCCCTGACCGGCCGCGGCGGCCGGGCCGCCGCGCAGTCCCCGACCGACGGGAGGTCGTCGTGAGCGCCCTGTCCAAGCTGATCGCCGTCGAGACGAAGCTGTTCCTCCGGGAGCCCGTGTCGTTGTTCTTCGTCTTCGCCCTGCCGATCGGCCTGATGCTCGTCTTCGGCCTGCCGCAGCGTGCCGGCACCGCCGCCGACACCGGCCAGCACGCCGAGCAGACGTTCCTGCCATCGCTCGCGCTGGCTCTCACCATCGGCATGCTCGCGCTCTTCACCCTGCCGATGGCGCTGGGCATCTACCGGGAACGCCGGATCCTGCGCCGTCTGGCGACCACCCCGGTGCAGCCCGCGCTACTGCTGGTCGCCCAGGTCGTGGTCAACCTCGTGATGGGCGTGCTCGGTGCGGTGGTCACCTCGATCGCCGTGCGGTTCCTGCTGGACCAGCCGGCGCCGGCCAACCTGCCCGGGTTCGTGCTGGCCTTCCTCCTCGGGGTCGCGTGCCTGTTCGCCGTCGGCCTGCTGATCGCGGCGCTGGCGCCGTCGGCCAGGGCGGCACAGTCGATCGGCCCCGCGCTGTTCTTCCCGCTGCTCTTCCTGGCCGGAGCCTGGCTGCCCCGCGACCGGATGCCGGGTGCCCTGGCGGCCGTGGCCGACTACTCGCCGCTCGGCGCGACTGTCGACACCATCGGCGCGGCGTGGGCGGGGGCCGACCCCGAGCTGCCGCAGCTGATCGCCCTGGCCGTCACGGCCGCCGTCGCCGCCCTGGGGGCGACGCGGTTCTTCCGCTGGGAGTGAGCCCGCCTCCCGACCGGGCTGGTCCGGGCATCGTCGCTGCCCAGGGCCGTTTCTAGGGGTGCGCTAAGGGTGCTCACGAAATGTGATCTGCACTACGTTCGGAGCTGAACGGGTGGCCGCTCACCGGACAAGGACGTTCGACCGCGGAGCGTCCGTTCACCCGGCAACGGGTGTCGTTGGACCTGTGTGGACCGAACCGCGTCGCCCCTGCGGCGGCTCGTGAGGTGTGCGGAATGCGACGGAGGTCGTGCCATGAAGGACGTTTCGCAAGCTGATCCGGTCGCCCGGGACGCCGCCGGCGTCATCGATGTCGTCCTGGAGGGCGGCCCGGCCGGCCTGCCGGCCGACCTGCGCAGCCGTCGGGTGTCCGGGGCCGAGAAGAAGATCAAGATCCTGTACTACGGCGGGTACGAGCACTTCGAGCGGGGCACCGCAGCCGCGACGGTCGAGCCGGTGGTCTTCCGCTGGACCGGCCGGACCCGGATCGCCGAGTAGCGAAGGGACGCAGCAGTCTCATGCGGGCACAGGACCAGCGGACGGGACCGCACCTGACGGTCAGCGACACGAGCGAGGCGATCGCCTTCTACACGGACGTCTTCGACGCCGTGGCCATCCAACGGGAGTGCCTGCTCGACGGGCATGTCGTGCACGCGGAACTGGCCGTCGGCGGTCATCGCCTGATCGTGAGCGAGTGGTGGGAGGCGGGCGACCCGTCGGTGGCCGCGAACCGTGACGAGGTGTTGACCATCGAGCGGATGGACCCCGAGTCGGTGCTGCGGCGGGCGGTGGCCGCGGGTGCCCACGTCGAGCCGCCGGCTGCCCCGTCGCACCAGGTCATGTTGCGCGACCCTGCCGGCCTCTGCTGGACCGTCGTCGGCCCGCAGCGGACGGGGTAGGGCGAGTCCCGGCGGACCCGCTACAGGCCGCGGGAACCCGTGCGTACGGCGCGGGTTCCCGCCCGTCCGGCGGGACGTCGCCGGAGTCCGCGCGGTGCGCGACGCCTGGGCGCTCCTCCGGTCTCCTGGTCAGCCGCGCGGCGGTCCCGCCGACAGTCCGGCTTCCGCCGTCAGGTCGTGAGTCGTACCCGGGCCGGCGGGGGCGACGATCATCTGATCGTCTGCGGGGCCGACGGTTCCCTCAGCGCCTCCGCCACCAGCGTACGCAGCCGCCCGGCAACCGGCGGCCGGCACCGCGCCAGCTCGGCGGCCCGGGCGTCATCGACCAGCAGCGTGTTGCCGCCGGGCTGCCAGACGTGGTGGGCCGGGCTCAGGTCGGGGCGGATCCCGCAGACCCGGGCGCCGACCGAGAACGCCGCGATGATCGTGGTCACGGCGGCTTGTCCGGTCGGGAGGTGTCCGCGGGCTCGGACGGCCCGGCGGCAGCGGGCGTCGAGGGCCGCCCTGGCATTTGTTCGCCGGCCATGGTCTTTCTTGACAGGGGAACCCGATTCACCGGTAGGTTCATGGCGATGAGTTGGATCATGCGGTCGCTGGTGCGGAATGCTCAGCTGTATCCCCAGCGTGCCGCGCTGGTGGCGGAGGATGCGACGCTGACCTACAGCGTGCTCGTCCGGCGCGTGGCATCGGCGGCGGCAGAGATGCAGCGTTGCGGAGTGCTCGATGGTGAGATCACAGCCATCGCGCTCCGTCGTGGAACTCCGCAAATCATCGCAGCGCTCGCGGCGATGTGGCTCGGCTCGCCCTTCGCGATCGTCGATCTCGACGAGGCACCTGAACGTCGTCGAGCACAAGTTCGCGCCTCCCTCGCGACACGGCTCGTCGTCGAGCAGGGAGCGGATGCGGCGTACGCTGCCGAAGGCGTTCCGACGTTGCGCATCTCGACCTCCGGGGACACCGGCCCCGGCCCTGAGCTGGCCTGGCCCGACGACGACGACGTCGCCTATGTCGTCTTCACCTCAGGCACGACAGGTGTGCCCAAGTCGGTGGCTGTTCCCCACCGTGCCCTCGGCAACTACTCGCGGTTCCTTTCGTCGGTGCTGGACCAGGTCAGACCGGCAGGTGCTCCGCTGTCGTGCGCCAGCGTGACCAGTTTCGCGACCGACCTCGGTCACACGGCGATCTTCCCGGCGTTGGTCTCGGGCGACACCGTGCATCTCGTGGACAAGCCCACCATGATGGACCCGCTGGCATTCGGAAGCTACATGCGCGCGCACTCGGTCGACGTGCTCAAGTCGACGGCATCACACATGTCGGCGCATCTTGACCACGGTGCCCGTGATGTTCTCCCCCGTACGTTGATGATCTTCGGTGGGGAGCCGCTGAGCTGGGACCTCGTCGACCAGGTGGCGCAGAACGGCACCTGCCGGGTGCTGAATCACTACGGCCCGTCCGAGACGACGATCGGGGTGCTCACCTACCCTGTCGATCCGCGCCGGCAGGAACATCGCTCAAGCGCTCATGTTCCGCTCGGGAAACCGATCGACGGGGTGTCGGTGGAGGTCGTGGGCGAGGAACTCCGCGCGGTGCCTCCGGGGGAGACAGGGGAACTCCTGGTCTGGGGAGAATGCGTGGCCCTGGGGTATCTAGGGGCACGGGACGCTACCCGTGCGCGCTTCGTGGCGCTTCCATCGTGGCTCCGATCGTCCGGGGGCGGTGCGCAACCCGTCGTCGCGTATCGGACCGGCGACACGGTTCGCAGGCTTGCCAGCGGCGACATCGAGTTTCTCGGGCGGAACGATCGCCAGGTCAAGATCAACGGCCAGCGAATCGAACTCGGCGAGGTCGAGGCCGCGCTGCGGCGGTGCCCGGACGTGCGTAACGCCGTGGTCGTCCACCACAGTGGCACGGGCCTCAGTGCGTTCGTCGTGCCGGCAGATCCGGCCAGCCCGCCGGACACGAAGTCGCTGCGTAGCCGCCTTCGGGAAGAACTGTCCGTGTCGGCGATACCGCGCGTCATCACTGTGCTCGATCATATTCCGCTCACGCTGAGTGGGAAGCTGGACGCGACCAAACTCGCGCTCGTGGGCGACCGAGCGAGTTCTGTGATACCCATCAGGCGCGGCGTGAACTAGGGCGCTTTCGGGTCGGATCCCGGTCGGCCCGGGGTGCTGGTGGAGAGGGAAAGCATGAACGTAGACGTCGTCGGCGCGTCGATGTTTCTTCCTGGGGGCGTGCGCAGCCGGAAGGATTTCGCCGCGGCATTGTTCGAGGACGAAGACCATGGTGATCGGGCCACGGTCTTCTCCGACGAAGAACTCCCGACCGATTTCACTCGGTTTCGGATAGCCCCACGCCAGGGGCGGGTCATGGATCCGCAGCACCTGCTGGTCCTGGACTGCGCCGAGCGCGCCTTGGAGGACGCCGGAATTCGCCCGAAGGGCCTTGCGGGCAGCCAGACCGGCGTGTTCGTCGGGATGAGCGAATCGGACTTCGTGCACACGCTCGACGTGGACCAGATCGCCGACAAGAATCGATCGTATCTCGGGATCGGAAATGTCCGTGGAGCCGCCGCGGGTCGCGTCTCCTACACGTTCGACCTCCATGGCCCCAGCTGGCAGGTCGACACGACGTGCTCCTCCGGACTTGTCGCCCTCCGGCACGGGATCATGGCGCTGGTCAGCGGCGACGCCGATCTCGCGCTCGTTATCGCGAGCCACCTGGTGCGGAGCGATTTCGGGAGGATGATCCGTGCGGTGACCGGGGCGCTCTCGGAGTCCAACAGTTGCCGGGCGTTCGACGCGAGAGCCGACGGATTCACCATTGGTGAGGGTGTCGTGGCTGTGGTTCTCGCGCCCGAGGGCTTCGGGGCGCGGTCACTCGGGCGAGTGCATTGCGCGGTCAACCACGACGGCCGCACCGCGGGCCTCACCGTACCCAATCTCAGAGCACAGCGTGACGTGGTGGAGCGCGCAGTGCGTATGAGTGGACTCGACGCCACCGAAGTCGACTACGTCGAAGCGCACGGAACGGGAACCCCGCTCGGGGATCCCATCGAAGTCGCGGCACTCGCGGCGGCCTATCGCACTGCGGACCGCAAATCTCCTCTGCTCATCGGATCCAACAAGCCTCGATTCGGTCATCTTGAGTCGACATCAGGACTGCTGTCCCTGATGGTCGCGATCGAGGTCCTCGAGAGACAGCATCCGCCCGGCAGGACGGGGACGGGCCAACCCAGTGAACTGATTCCCTGGGCAGAGCACAACATCCGACCGACCCTCGGCGACTTCGACCATCCAGACAGGATCGACAACGTGGGCGTCAGCGCGTTCGGCCTTTCGGGGACGAACGCTCACGCAATTGTCTCCCGGCCGAGGTGAACCCCGGTCGGTGATTCGAGAGCGACCGCCTGTCCCACTCTGCGCACTCGCGACGTCGCCTACCGGTGTGTGTCAGGGGAAAGTGCCGGTGCGCCGGCTGAGCGCGGTTTGCCGTGCGGCGTCGCGCCCTGGCGGGAGGGATCGGGCGACGAGGCTGCCGCGTCTCCCGGCTACCGCCGGGCGGTCTATCAGATCGCACTTGTCGAGGTCAAGAAGCGCTAGGTGACGACAGGGGTCAATTGGGGTAGGCGCGCGACGACTGCAGCCGGTCACCCCGCCCGCTCGCCGGCGCTTCGGTTAAGTTGCTCGGGCGATTACAGCTATCGCAGCTTCACCGCCTTGTGCGGACATAGTAGGACGTCTTGTCCCCCACCGGATCCAAGTGGTGACTTGGCGGTTGCTGAGGGTTTCCTGGCATCAGCGGACGAAGTGTTCCGTGGTGTGGAGGCGGGTGCTACCGTGAGCGCGTTTCGCTGCGAGGGTGCACCGGGTGACTCAACAAACTCTGCGTGAGGCGGCCCAAAAGGTGCCTTCGGCGGCTAACGCTTTCGTGCGTAGGCGACTGGAGGGGTTCGATTGCGGACTGAGGATGCGGTGGCTGGTCTTGTGGAGCAGTTGCTGGAGTTGGATCCGGGGTCGGTTGATCGTTCGGTGCCGTTGTTGGATCTGGGTGCTGATTCGTTGGTGTTGGTTGAGCTTTCGCGTGAGGTGAAGTCGCGGTTCGGGGTTGATATTTCGGTTCAGCAGTTGCTTGAGGATGTGGTGACGGTTCGGGCTGTTGGGCGTTGGGTTTCGGAGGCGGTGGTGCGGGGTGGCGGTGCCGTGGTGGCTCCGGAGCCGGTCGTGGTGGGTGGCGGGTCGTCGGCGACGCCTGTTTCCGGGGGCGGTGACGTCGAGGGTGCGGTGGCTGGTCTTGTGGAGCAGTTGCTGGAGTTGGATCCGGGGTCGGTTGATCGTTCGGTGCCGTTGTTGGATCTGGGTGCTGATTCGTTGGTGTTGGTTGAGCTTTCGCGTGAGGTGAAGTCGCGGTTCGGGGTTGATATTTCGGTTCAGCAGTTGCTTGAGGATGTGGTGACGGTTCGGGCTGTTGGGCGTTGGGTTTCGGAGGCGGTGGTGCGGGGTGGCGGTGCCGTGGTGGCTCCGGAGCCGGTCGTGGTGGGTGGCGGATCGTCGGCGACGCCCGCTGCCGAGGGTGGCATCGGAGAGATCCAAGAGGTGGTGGCGACACCGGCAGTGGAACAACCCGGGCACCAGCGGGACCGAGGCGTGACCTACGCCGCAGCCACCGTCGCCTCGCGTGAGCTCAGCCGGCGCAGCCAGGGGCATCTGTGCAACAACCGGAAGATCGCCCAGCGTGAGCACGAGGAGCGCGCGGCATCCTACCCGATCTGGATCGATCGGTCGAGCGGCGCTCACGTGTGGGATGCCGACGGACGAGAACTGATCGACCTCACGATGGGGTACGGCGCTCACCTCTTCGGCCACAATCCCGACTTCGTCCGGGAAGCCGTCGAGCGGCAGATCGAGCGCGGGTTCCACATCGGCGCCGAGATCGCGCAGACCGCGGAGGTGGCGGAGCTGCTCTGCGAGCTGACGCGGATGGACCGGGTGAACTTCTGCGTCACCGGCACCGAGGCGGTCTTCACCGCGATCCGCCTCGCCCGCGCCTACACGGGACGGACGCTCGTCGTCCTCCTCCAGGGCGCCTACCACGGTCATTCCGACTCCACCCTCTTCAGCCCGCGTCCGGGGAAGCGCCGTGAGCACCTGGCCACCCCGTCCTTCCCCGGTGTGTCCCCCAGCGCCGCGGAGGACGTCCGCGTACTGCCCGTGAGCGAGCAGCACCTCGCCGACTTCATGGCCGCGCACGGCGAGGAGGTCGCCGCGGTGGTGATGGAGCCCCGCCTGAACCAGTCGCCCGACATCGACCTCGCCTCGCTCGCGCGCACGGCGCGGAGCCTCACCGAGAAGGCGGGCGCCCTTCTCGTGTTCGACGAGGTCCTCACCGGGTTCCGCTTCCACGTGCAGGGCTTCCAGGGGATCTATGGCGTCCGGGCGGACCTGGCCACCTACGGGAAGACGCTCGCCGCCGGTCTACCGATGGCCGCCGTGGCCGGCCGCGCCGACATCATGGACCTGATCGACGGAGGGCCCTGGACCGACGAGGTGCGCGCCGACCCGGACCGCGTGTCGTTCACCGGGGGGACCTACGCGAAGCACCCGCTGTCCGTGGCGGCGGCGGGGGCGGTGCTGCGGCAGCTCGCCCGGGAGGGGGACGGCGTACTCGCCGAACTCAACGCCGCGGGCGACGACCTGCGTGCGGCGATCGTGCGGGTCCTGGAGGACTCCGGCGTCGGCGTCCGCGTGCTGGGGACCGGATCCTTCTTCCGCTTCGTGCCCGCGGCGTCGACGAGCTTCGCCTACGGCGGGAAGGCGTTCCACGAGTTCCGGCGGATGATGATCGCCGAAGGCGTACTCGTTCCGGAGACGGGGAACTGCTTCCTGTCTCCCGCCCATACCGCCGAGGTCCGCAGCGCCGTCCTCGACGCGGTCGCCGGCGCGACCCAGCGACTCGCCCGCGGCGGCGATGCGGAGGTCACCCCCGATAGTGGCCGGTCTCCGTCGGTGAGCCTTGCGCTGTTCGGCTTCGCGGCCAACGGCGAGAACGACATCTACTCGCGACTGCTCGACCTGGTCGAGGTCGCCGAGGCCGAGGGCCTGGCGAACGTCTGGCTGCCCGAGCGTCACTTCGACGACTTCGCAGGGTTCTCGCCGAACCCGGCGGTGCTTGGCGCCATGGTCGCGATGCGCACCTCGCGGATCGGCATCCGGGCGGGCAGCAGCGTGCTGCCGCTGCACTCGGCGATCTCCGTGGCGGAGGACTGGGCGATGGTCGACGTCGCCTCCGGTGGACGGGTCGGACTCGGTGTGGCGTCCGGCTGGATGAAGCGCGACTTCGTCCTCTCCGAGGGGACCCACGCCGAACGCCGTGAGCTCTTCCGGACGCGTGTCGCGCAGTTGGAGCGTCTCTGGCGCGGCGAAGCCCTCACGATCGACGGGAAGTCCGGCGAGCGTACGGAGGTCCGGCTGCATCCGCGTCCGCTGAGCGATCTTCGACTCTGGCAGGCGTGTGTGGGATCGCCTGACTCGTTCTACGAGGCGGGCCGGGCGGGGCGTGGTGTGCTCACCAACCTGATCCAGCAGGATCTGGCTCAGCTCACCGGCAACCTCGAACGCTATCGGCAGGGACGGCGCGACGGCGGGCTCCCGCCGGACGGCGGAGACGTGACGGTCCTGCTCCACGCTGCGGTGTCCACGGATGAGGCGGCGGAGCAGCGGAACGTGGAGGCGCTGGAGCGCTACATGTTCGCCACCTTCCGCAGCACGCACGACAACCCCGAACTCGTCTCGGAGGACACCTGGGCGCCGCGTATGAAGGCGGCCGCGAATCGTCTGCGCGACGGGCTGTCGCTCGTCGGCCCCGAAGCGGAATGGGCGAAGCTGACCACCGAACTCGCCCGGCTCGGCGTGACCGACATCGCGTGTCTCGTCGACTTTCTGCCGCCGGGGCAGGCGTGGAACGACACGATGCGAGCGCTCGGCCGGCTCAGCGAGCGGCTGGCGAGCACCCCCGCTGAAGCGGCGTCGTCAGCGGACCGGCCGGCCGAACCGGCCGAGAGGATCGACGCGATGTCGGGCGAGCCCGGCGGTGACCGCTTTCCCGTCTCGATCAGCCGAGCCACCCGCGAGATCTGGGCCGCGTGTCAGATCAGCGTGGAGACGCGTGAGGCGTACGTCATCGACCGCACCTTCCTCATCTCCCCGGCAGTCGATCTCGGCCGACTGCAGTGCGCCTATCTCGACACGATCGCAGCGCAGCCTGCCTACCGTCTACGCATCAATACGGACGGCGTCGACGGGTGGGTGGAGCCGTTCGGCGAGGAGCATCGCCAGAGCTGGCAACTGATCGACGGGATCGCGGAGTCAGTGGAGGATTTCGCGGCTGCCGTCAGGGCGCGGTCGTACGCCGAACCGCTCGATCCGGTCGCGCGCTGCGGCGTCCGGCTGACCTGCCAGCGCTCGACCACCGGGGTGTTCCTCAACCTCCGCGCGTCGCACGTCGTCCTCGACGGAATGCGATTCGCCGAGTTGCTCGACTCCGTCGCCGCGCGCTACCAGGGCAGGCCCGTCCAGGAGCTGGCGATCCCCGCGGTGGCGCAGTTCGACCGGGAGAGCGGGGAAAGGGACCGGGCGCACTGGAACCGCTGGGTGGACACCCTGCCAGACGAGGCGTTCGAGGCCGGGTTCGACGCGCGGACCCTCGACCGTCGTGGCTACCGGTTGTCGGGTCGCCTCGCCTCGGACCTGCGCGCGGGCCTCGCGTCGTACGCCCGCTCCGAGCGGTCGACGTCGTTCGTCGAGGCTCTCCGGGCGGCGGCCGAGATCATCGACGAGACGCTCGGAGGACACCAGCTCTACGCGTTCCCCGCCAAGCCGTCGGTGGTGGAGTACGGCAGCTGTGCCGTGCTGGCGCCGTTCTGGCTGGGCCCGGTGGCCGGGGACGACCCGCGGCCCTCGGCCAAGGGCGCGGTCATGTCGGGGGTTGAACACGGCTCGCTCACCTTCCGTCAGGTGTTCAACGACGTCACCCGTCGCGTGCAGACGCCCACGGTGACGGTGTCGTGGGACAACCTCGAAGCGTTCGCACTGGACGGCCATCAGGTCGACGAGGTGTCGATGCCCACCGACGTGGTCCGGTTCCCGCTCGCCGTGACCTTCACCCAGCGGCCGGGCGGCGACGTTGAACTGTCGATCGACGCGGCGCAGGCGTTCCTTCCGAAGGACCGGGGCGAACTGCTGCTCGTGCGGTTGATTCGCGGTCTCGGGGAACGGTTCGTCCCGACGGCAGAGCCGGAGGCGGCCACGGCAAGCGACGAGCGCGACCGCGAGGACGGCGGCGTGGACCGCGCGGAGCGGGTCTCGGCGGAGGGGCTCGCCCGGCTCGTCCGGGGTCTCGCCGAGCCGCTGGGGGACCCCGGCGCAGCGGAGTCGCGGCTCGACGGCCGGGTCCGCCCGCTCGACCTCGTCGTGACGAAGGCACGTGCGTCCGCGCGCGTCCTCGCGGAGGAGGAGCCGGGTTCTCTCGACGCCGAGGCTGTGGTGATCGACATCGCCACCGCGTTCGACGCCACCGTCGCGCTACTGGTGACCGGCATGGTGGGTATCGCGGGCCGGGTTCGTGAGGCGGGCGCGTCCGGTCGGCTCGTCATCGTGGGCACGGACCGGTCGGACGGAGGCTCCGCCGGCGACGGCACCGTCTTCGCGTTGAGCCGCTGGGCGATGGTGGGCGCCGAGGAGACGCTCGCCCTCAGCCCGTCGTCGGCCGAGGACCTCGACGCGGCCCTGTCGCATGTGCTCCGATCGGTGGGAGCCGACCAGGGGGCCGAGGTCATGGCGGCGCTCCGCGCGCTGGTCGACGAGTACGTGGGCGACGTGGATCCGGACCACGACGGTGACGGCCGCCGGCCGGCCGGCGCGGAGGTCCACGGTTACGTTCCCGAGCTGGTGCGGGGGATCTGGAAGCGCGTGCTCGACGGCTCCGTCGAGTTCGGGGACGAGGACGACTTCTTCGATCTGGGTGGCGACTCGGTCGACGCGATCCGGATCATGGCGATCCTGAACCAGGAGCTGCGCACCGAGCTGGATGTAGCGTTGATCTTCGACAATCCGACGGTCAGCTCGCTGAGCCGGGCGGTAACCGCGCGCATCTGAGACAAGTCAGGTCGCTTCGATCGAGGGGTGAAGGAATGGCTCTGGAAGTCAGGACAACGTTCGGGGAACTGCGCCAGTTCGCCGCGTGGGTGGAGCCGGACGCGCGGCTCGCAGCGCAGTACGGTTTCCGCGACCGGACGATTCCCGACAGCGCACAGGCGATCGTGGATGCCGACCTCGCCGTATCCACGACGAACGGTCGGGGCCCGATCGTCGACGACTCCCGGGCGGACTGGGCACTGTTCTGTCAGGAACGGTTCGGGCTCCAGTCCTCGCGCTGGCCGTCGTTCCGCCGTCACCCGCTCAGCGACAACTTCCTCTGGCGCTCGATCGGCAGCGGCAAGCGGGTGCTCAGCGACGCCGAGGCCGAGGCGTACGACCGCGACGGCTACGTGATCGTCGAGGACGTGCTCAGTAAGGCGTTTCTGGAGGAGGTGGTCGCCGACCTCGACCGCTTCGAGGCGGAGCGCGTGACGGCTGCGAACGTCGCCGGCGGCAGGAACAACATCACGCAGGCCGGCAAGGTGTCGTTCAACGTCCAGCTCGCGCGCCACTCGGCACCGCTGCGCAAGCTCATCGCCCTGCCACTCCTGCAACACATGATGTACGACCTGATCGGGCCGAACGTCCGCCTGTACTGGGACCAGTCGGTCTACAAGAGCCCGAACTCCTGCCTGGCTTTCCCGTGGCACCAGGACACCGGCTACACGTACGTCGACCAGCCCGGGAAGATCGTCACCGCCTGGGTCGCGCTCACCGACGCGGATGAGGATTCGGGGTGCATGTGGGTGCTTCCCGGCGGCCACCGTGTGGGACCGCTCGTGCACGACAAGGGCGAGTTCGGCAACCGGGTGTTCGCGGAGGATCCGTCCGGCATGATCCCGCTGCCGATGCGGGCCGGGTCCATCATGGTCTTCGCGGGTCTGCTCCCGCACATGACCGGCGGGAACTTCCAGAACTGGACGCGCAAGGCACTCGTCGTCGAGTACGCCCCGGACGGCATGAACCGGATCGCGATCGACCCGTGGGGCGACAAGGTCGTCAGCCCGGCGAACAACCCGCACACGCAGTTCGACGTCCTGCGCGACGGGCGTCCGGTGGTTAGTCGGTAACGATGCAGACCGAGCACCGCGTTATCGCCCAGCTTGCGGGGCGGCCGCTCGCCACGGTACGGACCGAGGGGACATCGCAGTGCCTCTCGGAGGTCCTCGACCGGGCGGCGCACGGCACGACCACAGTCGGCACGATCGACTCCGACGGGACGCAGCGCGAGGAAACCTGGCGAGCCTTCCGGGACCGCGTCCGGCTGATCGCCGGCGACGCCCGTCGCGGGGGCCTCGACCACGGCTCCATCGTGGTCGTGGCCGCGACCGAACCGTCGGAGATCCTCGCGCTCTTCTGGAGCAGCGTCGTGGCGGGGGCCGAGCCGCTGCTGGTGCCGGCCGAACTCCTCGACGACCGGGCCGGAGGCGAATGGTTGGCCGCGCTCGCCGAGCACGCCCCCGTTCGCGCACTCGTCCACGCCAGGGCCGCCCGGTTCCGGGTCGTGTCCGAGGCGTCCGAGTGGGGGATCGACCCGATCTCGCTCGACCTGGACAATCCGGGCGGGCCGGACGGCGCCGATCCTGCTGCCGCCGACGGTCCCCTGTCGCTGGTGCACTTCATGACCTCGGGGAGCACAGGCGCCCCGAAGGTGGTGCCGCAGCGGCACCGGGGCATCATCGACATGGCGCTCGGCGCCGTGGCCGTGAACGGACTCGACTCCACGACGGTCGGCTTCAACTGGATGCCGCTCTCGCATGTCGGCGGCATGCTGATGGCCCACGTCCGGGACGCCGTGATCGCGGCCAGGCACCTCTCCGTCGCGACCGAACGCATCCTCACGGATCCCGGGGAGTGGTTCCGGCTCGTGACCGAGCACCGCGTCAGCGCGGTGTGGTCGCCCAACTTCGCCTATCGGATGCTGGCCAACGAGGCCGAGAACATCCCGCCCTACGGGCCCGTCGACCTCGCGAGCATCCGGTTCTGCCTGAACGGCGGCGAGGCCGTCTCCGCCAAGGACTGCGCGCGCTTCGAGGAGTCACTGGGCCGTCTGGGCCTGCCCAAGGGCACGATCGCACCGGCCTGGGGTATGGCGGAGACGTGCTCCGGTGTCCTGTACGCCCCGCACTACGACCCGCTCGCGGACTCCTCTCCGACCGTCTCGGTCGGCTTTCCGCTTCCCGGGGTCGAGGTCCGGATCGTGGCGACGGACGCCGCGGAGGACGGCCTCGGCGTGGGGCACCTGGAGGTTCGTGGCTCACCGGTGCTGGAGCGCTATCTGGTGGGTGGAGACCTCGCCATGGGGGCCGACGGCTGGTTCCGGACCGGCGACATCGCCCGGATCGACGACAGCGGCGTGCACTTCGTCGGCAGGGACGGCACCAGGATCGTCGCGAACGGCGTCACCTGGAACTCCGCCGACCTCGAGGGCGAGGTCGAGCGGGTCAAGGGCGTCGTGCCGGGCACGTGCGCGATCACCTCCTTCCGCGCGCCGAAGCTCGACCGTGATCAGATCGCCGTGTTCTGTACCGTCGACGAGGACGTGTCGGCGGTACGCGGCGAGGTCAGGCGGTGCGTGGAGACGATCATCGGCGGGCCCGTCGCGCACGTGATCGACATTCCGGCGGGCGCGATCGAACGGACCAGCATCGGCAAGGTCCGCAAGGGAAGGCTCGTACGGAGGTTCATCAATCCCGACCCGCCGCGGCTGTGGGAGCTGGAATGGGTCGCCCGGCCGTCGCCCGCTGAGGGAACACCGGCAAAGGCGCAGGGGCAGGTTCGCAAGCCGGTCGTCCTGCGCGGGTGCGGGTTGGTCCACTCGGCCGTGGCCGGCTGCGCGCCGGGGCAGCTGCACGAGGCGCTCGAGCACTGGCGTCAGGCGGCCGAGCCCGACCGGTTGCGTGGGCAGGACGTGGTGATCCTCGTCGAGGCGCGCGAGGGCGACGCCCGGCGGCTGCCCCGGTCGCACCCCGTTGCGGCGTACCTCCGTGCGGTCGCGCACGGGGCGGGTGCCCGCTCCGTGCGTACGGTCTGGATGCATCCGCTCGCGCACGAGCAGGTACTCGACGACATCCTGGCGCAGGAGCAGTCCTCGGAGGTGGGCGCGCGTCCGGCCGTCGCGGACCTTTTCGTGGGCCCGCGCGGCGACCTGTGGCGTCGTGTCCTCGCACCCGTCGACATCGGGAGCGACGCCCCGCCGGCGACCCACGCCGTGCTCCTCGGTGGCACCGGGCGACTCGGCGAGGCGCTCGGCGCCGAACTGTCCGCTCGCGGCCTGCGCGTCACGCTCGTCGGCCACCGCGCCCGGTCCGGGAGCGCCCCGGCGGGCGGCGTCGACAGGGTGTTCACCGACATCGCCTCGACCACCGCGGTGGGCGACCTGCTGGAGAAGATCAGGTGCGCTCCCGCGGAGCAGGCCCTGGTCGTCCACCTGGCGGGGGAGCCGCGACCCGCGCCGCAGGACGCGCTCGCGCGCCTTCTCGGTCCGAAGACCGACGGTGTCCGCACGGCCGTGGAGCTGGCGCACGCCCTGGACGCCCCGCTCGCGGTCGTCTCCTCCGTCAACGCGCACGTCGCGGGGACGGGCGTCGAGACCTACTCGGCTGCCTGCGCGGCGGCCGAGGTGATCGCGGAGCAGGCCACCCGGATCCCGGTCACCGTCGTGGCGGTGACCTCGGTGCGCGAGGCACGGCAGACCGACGAGGCGAACGTGGCGGTGGCCCAGGCGCTGGGGCTCGACGAGATCAGCGTCATGGACGTCGCCGCGTGCGTACTGGCCCGGCCCTCCCGCTCCGTGCTGCTCGGGGTACGCGAGGACGTCGCGTTCCTCCCGCAGCGGGAGGGTGGAGCGCAGCCCTCGCCGGACGCCGACCCCCCGGGCGCCGGGACGACGGACGAGGCCGGGTGGTCGCCGACCGTCAGCGCGCTCGCGCTCGGCCTGCGCCCGCTCGTCGGCGCGGAGCCGGTGCGTCCCCACGCCAACTGGTTCGACATGGGGTTGACGTCCGTCGACCTGCCGAACCTCGCCCGCGCTCTCGCGGGCCGCACGGATCGGAAGATCGGAGTGTTGGAGCTGATGCGGTTTCCGAGCCTCGCGGCGCTCGCGGAGCACATCGACGACAGCGGGAAGAGGAATGCCGGGTGAACGGCGAGATCGCCATCGTCGGGTACGACGCGTGCCTGCCTGCCGGACGTGCACGGGACGGGATCGACTCGTTTCTGAGGTCGGGAACGAGCGCCGTCGTGGACGTCTCCCGCGACGAGATGCTCGCCGCGGGAGTGCCGGAGGCAGACTTCGGCCGCGAAGGCTACGTCGCGCGCTCGGCCAGGGCGCCGTGGACGCCCGACACCGCACGCCACCTGGCCGGCCTGACTCCACACGAGCTGGCGATCACCGATCCGCAGCACCTGCTCTTCCTCGACTGCTGCATCGGGGCGCTCCAGGACGCGGGCATGAGTCCCGACAGTGTGCGCGGCCGCGAGATCGGCGTGGTCGGCGGCATCGGCATGGGCCTGTACGCGGGCCAGTCGCTCGACTCGTACTTCACGACGCGGTTGCAGCGGGACCTCTCCCTGCGGGATCAGCTCGCCTTCCCGGAGATCCTCATCGGCAACAGCAGCGACCACTGCGTCGGGCGGGTCTCCTACCGGCTGGGGCTGACCGGCCCGAGTGTGAACGTCCAGACGGCCTGCTCGACGGCGCTGTCGGCGGTGGAGCACGCGGTGCTCCTGCTCCGCAGCGGCCGGGTCGACACCGTCCTCGCGGGCGCCGCGGCGCTGTACTTCCCCGATCGTCGGGGATACCAGTGGGAGCGGGGCGGGATCCTGTCGCCGACCGGGGACTGCCGGGCGTTCGACTCCCAGGCCGACGGCACCGTCGGCGGCAGCGGCGGGGGTGTCTTCGTGCTTCGGCGCCACGAGGACGCGGTCGCCGACGGCGACACGATCCACGGTGTGATCGAGGGGATCTACTCTGCCAGCGACGGCGGGCAGCGCGCCAGCTACGCCGCCCCCGCCTTCGACGGCCAGGTGCGGGTCATCCGTCGGGCGATGGAGGACGCCTGCGTGAAACCGGACGACATCGCGTACGTCGAGGGGCACGGCACGGGGACGACGGTGGGCGACATCGTGGAGTTGGGCGCCCTGCACGAGGTGTTCGGCACGCGCCGGGACCCCCTGCCCGTGGGGTCGGTGAAGCCGGCGGTGGGTCACCTCGACACCGCTGCGGGCATCGCTTCCATGGTGAACGTCCTGCTCGGGCTGAAGCGCGGCTGGATGCCGCCGACGGTGCACTTCGAGGAGCTCAACGACGACGCGCGCGAATGGGTCGCCCAGCCGTCGTCGCGTCCTGTTCCGCTGCCCACCGACACCGCGCGGGTCGGCGTCAGCTGCTTCGGGGCGAGCGGCACGAGCGTGCACATCGTGCTCTCGGGTGGCCGGGCCCGGCCGAGTGCGCCCGGGGACGGGCCCGACGTGCCTGGCCGGGAGCGCCTCTCGATCGACGTCGGCGGCACCGCGGACCGGTCGCTCGCGCGCGCTCCGCAGCCCGCGGCGGACGAGGCCGGGGCGGACGGGGTCGCCCGGCTGGAGGACGCCGCGAGGTCCCGGCCCGGGCGGGAGGAGATCGTCAGCGGGCTCGTGGAGGTGCTCCGGCAACGCGGCGACTTCGCGCACCTCAGCGATGACCAACTCCTGGAGGTCGGGCTGCTCGACTTCGGGATCGACTCGGTCGACCTGCTCGCGGTCGTCAACCTCACCGACAAGCGGTGGGGAGTGGTCCTGGACGTCCTGGACCTGCTCACGGCCGAGAGCGTCGAGGCGATCGTGGACATGGTCGAGCAGGGACTGGACGGATGAGGTCGCCGGGACACCAGCCGGTGCGGCAGCCGCCTCGTCGACGGGCGGGGAGGCCACCGACGACGGCAGTCGCGGGTCACCGTTGAATGGTCGGACGGTGAGGCGACGGGTGGCAGCTGACCGTCCAGGCGCTACCGGCACGGTCATCAGGCGGCTGCGGCTGAACCTCTTCGCCGTCGGGTGGCGGTTCCTTCCCGGCTTCACGCTGGGCATCGTCCTGCTCCTGCTGGTGACAGCGGGGGTGCCGGCCGCGTCGATCGTGGCGATCGGCTTCGTCGTGGGCGGAGCGGCCGACGGCTCGTCGGCGATCGTGCTGGCCGGCACGGCGTTCGTGGTCCTCTTCGCCATCGACCAAATCTGCAATGTCGTGGTCGACGTCCTCGCCGACCGCTACGGGGGCCGAATACAGGAGAAGGCGGAGCGCGCCCTGATCCGGGCCCGCCTGTCCGACCCGGGCGCGGGGTCGCGGGCCCTCCGGGACGCGCTGGACGCCGTCGGCTCCGCGCCGCCGATGCGGCGGCTCGTGGTGTCGACCGTGCGGTACCTGCTGATGCGCGCGCAGGCGGTGATCCCGGGGCTCGTCCTCGTCTTCGTGGAGCCGCTCGCGGGCGTCCCCGTGCTGGTCGCGTTCGTCGTGCTGTCCGCGACGATGGAGCGGGACTACACGGCCGAGCAGTCGGCGGCGTACTCGGCGGACGAGGAGAGCGTGCGCGCGGTGTACCTTGCGGGCCTGGCGTTCCACCGGCGCACGGCCCGCGAGGTGATCCTCTTCCGCGCGGCCGACTGGGTGATCGGCAGGTTCCGCGAGGCAGCACACGGGGCCCGCCCGGCCACGCGCGTCGGCCCGCCACTGCTGGCGGCGTTGGCCCTCGCGGTGGCCGCGATGGCGTTCGCGCTGCTCGTGCTGGTGCGGGCCGGCCTGCCGCCCGCCCAGGTGGTGATGGGCGTGTCCTCGCTGGTCGCGTTGATGCTGGTCTTCGGCGTCACCATGGACGTGGTCTACTCGGCGATGGGCGCGCAGGTCTTCGACCGGGTCCGGCTCGCGACGACGACGGCACCACCGCGTCCGGCCGTGGCCGACCCGAGTGCTCCCCGGGCGGGACCGGGCAGCAGGATCCGGTTCGAACGGGTCACCTTCCGCTATCCCGGCGCGGACGGGCCGGTGTTCTCGGAGCTGAGCTTCGAGGTGGAGCTCGGGCGCAGCCTGGCGATCGTCGGCGCGAACGGTGCGGGCAAGTCCACCCTGCTGAAGCTGCTCGTCGGGCTGCTCGCCCCCAGCTCGGGACGGATCCTCTGCGACGGGGTCGAGGTGTCGGTCGAGGCGCTGCGCGTCGCCTGGCGGAACTCGTTCGCGTTCCTCGGCCAGCAGTACGTCCGCTATCCGGCCTCGGCGTACGACAACGTGACCTTGGGCCGCGCGGAGAGTGCGGCCGAGCGCGAACCGCGGGTGCGCGCCCTGCTCGACGACATCGATCCGGCGCTGTTCGTCCCGGGAGCGCCACGCCTCACGGCGGCGATGGGCGCGGGGAGCGGCCTCTCCGGCGGGCAGTGGCAACGCCTCGCGACGGCACGCGCGCTCGCGGGCATGGTGGACGACGACCGGCGTGTGCTGGTGCTGGACGAGCCGACAGCCGCGCTCGACGCGCAGGCCGAGGCGCGGTTCTTCGCCCAACTCGGCGAACTCGCGGGCCCCGGCCGCACGACGGTCATGGTCTCGCACCGCTTCGCGGGCATCCGACGAGCGGCCGAGATTCTGGTGCTCCACGGCGGCACGATCACCGAACGCGGAACCCACGCGACGCTGATGGACGACGACGGGACGTACGCGCGGATGTTCCGCTCGCAGGCCGACCGCTACCGGACGCCGAGCGAGGGGGGCGTGGCCGGATGACCTTCCCAGCAGCGCTCCGCGAGCTCCTGCGCCTGTCCTTCCGGGCGGATCGGCGCGCCGCCTGGGTCACCCTCGTCGCGTTCACGGTGCGACCCGTCGCCACCGTCGCCGCGTCGGTCGCGATCGCGGTCCTGGTGGCCATGTGGGCTGCGGGGAAACCCGCGTCGGGGGTGCCGTTCCTGGGCCTGGCCTGCGGGGCCCTGGTGGCGCAGGTGCTGCTCGGCCGCTACTCGCTCGCCGTCTCGGCTGTGCTGATCGACCGGACGAACCGGCTCATCGACGAGGATGTGCAGCGCGCGCTCTACGACGCCAGGTCGACCGAGCACTTCTCGGAGCGGCCCTTCGTGGACGACCTGCAGATCGTGCGCTCCGAGCAGGCGCGCCTCACCGAGGGCGCGGACGTCGTCGGGCTCATCCTCGGCACGACCGTCCGGTTGGCCCTGACCGTGGTCGTCACGGTGCTGGCGACCCCGTGGCTCCTGCTCGTGCCGCTTGCCGCAGTGGGTGCGTACCTGTGCGTCCGGCGGCGCGACGCGGCCGTCGGGGCAGCCCAGCGCGCGGCTGCGGAGAACGCGCGGATCAGCGGCGAACTCGCGGGCATCGGCACGGACGAGAAGTACGTCGACGAGCTGGTCCTGTCCCGGGGGGCCGACTACCTCCTGGCGGCGCACCGCGCCTCGGCCACGGCGGCCGAGGCGGCGCGGACCGCCGGCCTGTGGCGGGGCGCCCGGTGGACGATGCTCGGGGTCGTCCTGACGACCGCGGCGCTCGCCGCCGGAGTGGCGGGCCTCGTCCGCGCGCTCGCGGGGGGCACCGTGGGCATGGCGACGACGTTGGCCTCGCTGCTGCTGCTCTCGACGACCACGTCGCTGGTCGGTGCCCTGGCGCGCTACCTGGCGTCCTGCGCGGACTCGGTCCGCGTGGTCAGCGCCCTCGACCGGGTGCGCGGGCGGCTGCGCCGCGACCCGGTCGTGGACAACCCGGTGGGCGAGGTCTCCGCGATCGAGCTGCACGACGTCTCCTACCGCTATCCCGGAGCCGCCACCACGGCGGTCGAGGGCGTCTCCCTCCGGCTCGTCGGGGGCCGCATCTACGCCCTCGTGGGCGCGAACGGGAGCGGGAAGACGACCCTCGTGAGCCTGTTGAGCGGACTGGTCGCCCCCTCGTCCGGGGAGATCCGGCTCATCGGCGCGGGGGCAGCCGACCAGGGCGGGGCGCCGGGGCGGACTGTCGACACCACCTACATCACCCAGGACTTCGCCGAGCTGCAGTTCGCGCTCCGCGACGCGGTACGGCTCGGCGACGACCGGTTCACCGACGCCGACGTCGAGAACGCGGTGGAGAGTGCGGGCCTGGGGCAGCTCGCCCGGGAGCACGGTCTCTGGACGCCGTTGGGCGCCACCATGACGAACGGGCACCGTCTCTCCGGCGGACAATGGCAGCGCGTGGCACTGGCCAGGGGCTTCCTGCGCTCGGATGCCGCGCTGCTGCTCTTCGACGAGCCGACCGCCGCCATCGACCCGATCGCCGAGGAGATGCTGCTCGACCGGCTCATGTCCCGGGCACGCGCCGTCGCGCAGGAGCGGGCCGGGATCGTCGTCGTGGTCACCCACCGGATGTCGCTCGCGTCGGCGTCCGACGAGGTGATCCTGCTGCACGAGGGCCGGGTGGCCGGGGTGGGCCCGCACGAGCGGTTGCTCGACGTGCCCCTGTACGCGAGGCTGTACGGCGCGCAGCGCGAGGGTTACCTGGGCGGGGAGTAGCCGATGGGCTTCCCTCGGCGGGTTCGCCGCTATTCCGCCTGAGCGCCGACCGGGAGGGTCGATCCGTCGCGGGTGAGCTCGCCGACCGTGTCCCGCCACAGGGACAGCAGTCGCTGCAGATCGTCCGCCCCGAGCACGTCCGCCGCGCCGATCAACAGCGTGTTCGTGTCGGACGGGGACTCGGTGACGAAGATGAGCAGCTCGATGGCCGCCTGTGGGTGATCGATCTCCACCGTTCGTACGTCGACACCGTCCAGCGTCCAGTGCAGGTCCACGTCCTCCCGCGCGTACGCCAGCACGACCTGGTAGAGCGGGCTCCGGCAGGTGCCTCCCTCGCGCTTCTCGGCGGCGTGGGCGATCAGTGACGCGATGGGGTAGTCACGCCGCCGCAGCGAGTCGCGTACGAGCGTCCGGCACTCCTCGAAGGTCCGTTGCAGGCCCGCGGACCGGGGCGAGCGCGAGCGGAGGAGGATCAGGTTCTGGAAGAAGCCGACGGTGTCGAAGTCCTGTGGCCTCACCCGGGTGTCCACAGCCGTGACGAGGCTGACGTCGTCGACCCCGGAGAACTGCTTCAGCGCCCAGAGAAGTGCGGTGACGTGGATGATGAAGCGCGTGCAGCCCAATCGCCTCGCCGCGGCGCCCATGCGGGCGGAGATCTCCGGGCCGAGCAGGCCCTCGGTCACCACCGGCAGAGCTGTCTCCGTCTCGAGGTTGGTGAGGAGGCGTGGCGGCAGCGGCGTGAGGAGATCCAGGATCTCCGGAGAGTCCTCGATGCTCGGGAACGTGTTCCGGACGGCAGACGAATCGTAGGGGCACGGTTCGCCGAGATCCTCCGACCGGTCCGCGTACAGCGCGGCCAGATCACGCTGGAGAACCGCCCTCGAACGCTCGTCGATCGCGATGTGGTCGATGACCAGGAGGAGGCTGTGGACGCCCGGCGTGTGCGGGATCAGGATCGCCTGGAGCATCGTGTGGCGGTCCGGGGCCGTGAACCGGTGGGTGGCACCTTCGAGGGCGTCGCACACGTGTTTGCGGATCTCGTCCTCGTCGGACATTCCGGTGGCCGGTGCGATCGTGAACACGTTCGGGCCCTCGCCCGGATGGATGATCGCCAACACCTCGCCCGATTCGGCGAACGCGTAGTTGGTGCGGAGGATGGTGTGCCGGCGGACGAGTTCGATCAGCGCGTCGCGGAGTCGGTCGACGTCCAGCGCTCCGCGGATCAGCAGGTGGGTGCCCACGATCTGCGCGGGCGGCCCGCCCGGCGCGTGACGCCCCTTGATCAGGCGGCTCTGGGTCAACGACGCCGGGTGGACGGTCGCCCGCGCCGGCGCGCTCCGATCGAGGTGGTCCTTCATCCTGCCCGCCCTTCTCGCCGCTCGACCCGCGACTGCTGACCCGCGTCACCGCCGCGGTCGAGTCTGCCGAACGCGACCGCGAGCGTACTAGGTGGGCAGATGAACAGGAAGCAGACGTCCACGATATTGGGATGGTGGGGGCCGCAGCGAGGGCGTAGCCGGCGGTGCCCGCCAGCGAACCGGTGGCCTCGTCGTCGCCGCGGTGGTGCACGTAGTGGCACCCGTGGAGCAGCTCACCGTGTCGGTCGCCGACGCGGACAGGCTCGCCAGGGTCGTCGAGCGGGTCGCCGAGCGGAAGGGCTCCCGGCCGGCGCTGACCGAGGCGTCGGTGGTCGTGTCCGGTGGTCGTGGTGTCGGCATCGCGGGCAACTTCAAGCTGGTCGAGGAGCTGGCCGACCTGCTCGGTGGCGCGGTCGGCGCGTCCCGCGCAGCAGGCGACTCCGGCTTGTGTGACAGGGCTGACCGTGGTCGACGGCGGAAAGCGGGTGGTGATCGCCGGTCAGCAAGGCTTCCTGGTCTGGCGGCGGCCTACGCCTGCCTGGCGCAGGAGCCGACAGGCAGCAGCGACGTCGTGCTTGCGTGTCCCTACGCCCACCGCGACGACCGGGTCTACGAGTCGGTGGTCGGTTTGCAGGGGTTGCCGTCGGCCACCGGCACCCAGGGCCTGGACGCCGTTCTCGGTGTTGCTGCCGGCACCGGTCGATGCCGTGCTGAACTTCGGCGCCGCCCGGCTTCCGGTGAGGCATCAGACAGGGCGGCTCCGGCAGGAGGGCCGGCGGTCAGGGGTGGAACATGCCGATGACCTCGGTGGACGCGCGGACCAGGGTGTCGACGCCGGCCTTCCTCGAAAAATTCAAGGCGGTCTAACTCTGGACCTTTACTGTTAACAGTCTTAATAATAGGGCCCCGGTCCCACCTCGATCCGGAAGGTCCACCCCCATGCGTCGCTCCGCCGTCCTCGCCCTGGCCGCCGTCCTGGCGGCCGGCGCCACCACCGTCTATCTGGCCTCGTCCGCCTCCGCGGCCGCCGCCTGCTACCCCGCCTGGTCGTCCTCCACCGTCTACGTCGGCGGCGGCCAGGCGTCGTACCAGGGTGTCAACTACCAGGCCAAGTGGTGGACCCAGAACGAGAACCCGGCCACGCACAGCGGCCAGTGGGACGTCTGGGCCAACCAGGGCGCCTGCGGCGGCACCACCCCGCCGACCACGTCACCCCCGACCACGACGCCGCCGCCCACCACGCGGCCCCCGACCACCCCGCCCCCGACGACCCCGCCCACCAACCCGCCGAACACCGGGCTGCCGAAGCACTTCCTCACCGGTTACTGGCACAACTTCGACAACCCGGCCCAGGAGATCCGGCTCCGTGACGTACCGGCAACCTACGACCTGATCGCTGTCGCGTTCGCCGATGCGACGAGCACGCCCGGCGCGGTGTCCTTCGGCATCGACGCCGGCCTGAGCGCCTCGCTCGGCGGCTACACCGACGCCGACTTCAAGAACGACGTCGCCACCCTGCACTCGCGCGGCAAGAAGGTCGTCATCTCGGTCGGGGGCGAGCGCGGCACCATCTCGGTCGCCAGCTCCAGCGCCGCCACCAACTTCGCCAACTCGATCGTCGGCCTCATCGCCAGCTACGGGTTCGACGGCGTCGACATCGATTTGGAGAACGGCGTCAACGCGACGTACATGGGTCAGGCGCTGCGCGACATCCGCAGCCGGACGAGCGCCAACCTGATCATCACGATGGCGCCGCAGACCATCGACATGCAGAGCACCGGCAGCCAGTACTTCCAGTTGGCGCTGGGCGTCAAGGACATCCTGACGGTCGTCCACACCCAGTTCTACAACTCCGGTTCGATGCTCGGCTGCGACAACAACGCGGCGTACGGCCAGGGAACGGTCAACTTCCTGGTGGCGCTCGCCTGCATCCAACTCGAGAACGGGCTCCGGCCGGACCAGGTGTCCCTCGGCCTGCCGGCCGCACCGAGCGCCGCCGGTGGCGGCTACGTCAACCCCTCGGTGGTCAACCAGGCCCTCGACTGCCTCGCCAAGGGCACCAACTGCGGCTCCTTCAAGCCGCCGCGCACCTACCCCGGAATCCGTGGCGCCATGACGTGGTCGGTCAACTGGGACGTCACCAACGGCAACGGATTCGCCAGCACCGTCCGCCCCCACCTCAACACCCTTCCCTGACCCCCCGCAGGAGAGTGCCATGAAACTCAGGCAGAAGATCCTGTCCCTGGCCGCCGTCACGGTCACCGCCACCGCCGTCGCGATCGTCCCGATGACCACGTCGAGCGCGGCCGCGGCCTGTTACCCGGCCTGGTCCGCGTCCCAGGTCTACGTCGGCGGCGGCCAGGCGTCGTACCAGGGTGTCAACTACCAGGCCAAGTGGTGGACCCAGAACGAGAACCCGGCCACGCACAGCGGCCAGTGGGACGTCTGGGCCAACCAGGGCACCTGCGGCGGCACCACCCCGCCGACCCCCTCGCCCACCGGCCCGACCAACCCGCCGCCGGCCGGCAAGATGGCTGCGGCGCCGTACGTCTATCCCGGCTGGGGCAACCCGCCGGCGCCCTCGACGATCACCGGCCAGGGCGTCCGCGCGTTCACCGTCGCGTTCGTGCTGGCGAACGGCTGCAACCCGGTCTGGGACGGTGAGGGCGGCCTGACCGGCGGTGTCCACGAGTCCTGGATCAACCAGGCCAAGGCGGCCGGTGCCACCAAGGTCCCGTCGATCGGGGGTTGGCAGGGCAACAAGCTCGGTCCGAACTGCGCCACCCCGGAGGCCCTGGCCGGCGCGTACCAGAAGGTCATCAACACCTTCGGCCTCAAGGCCATCGACATCGACATCGAGAACTACGACGAGTTCGAGAACTACACGGTCGCCGACCGCATCGTGAGTGCCCTGGGCATCATCAAGCGCAACAACCCGGGCGTCACCACGATCCTGACCTTCGGTACGACCACGAGCGGACCCAACGCGCACGGCGTCCGGCTGATCAACCAGGCCCGGGCACTGAACGCCAACGTGGATGTCTTCACCATCATGCCGTTCGACTTCGGCGGCGGCGCCGACATGTACACCAGCACCCGCAACGCCGCGGAGGGCCTGAAGAATCAGCTGAAGTCCACGTTCGGCTGGAACGACCAGACCGCGTACGCCCACATGGGCATCTCCGGCATGAACGGTCTGTCCGACCAGCAGGAGGTCACCACGCCGGCGACCTGGACGCGGATCCGTGACTACGCCAGGAGCAGCGGGCTCGCTCGATTCACCTTCTGGGCGGTGAACCGGGATCGCGGCTGCGCCGGTGGCGGCGTGGTCTCCAACTGCAGCGGCATCGCCCAGAGCGACTGGGAGTTCAGCCGGATCTCCGCCGGCTTCTAGCGACTGTCACGCCGTGGCCGGCAAGGCGCGGTGTCGTCCGGATATCACACCGGCATCCGGACGACACCGTTACGCCGCCGCTCACCGGCCCCACCCACGTCGAGTCATCGAACCCGACACCAGCTTCCCGATACCCCTCGGTCGGACACCCCCGGAGGACCGGATGGCGCGCACACTTCGAACCCCGCTCCTGGCTGCCCTGGCGGCCCTGGTCACCGTCGCCGCGGCTACCCTGACCCTCACCGGTCCGGCACTGGCTGCCGGCGCGACGGCCGCGTTCACCAAGACCTCCGACTGGGGCACCGGCTGGGAGGGTCGCTACACCATCACCAACGGAGGGTCGAGCACGATCGCCGGCTGGCAGGTCGCCTTCACGCTGCCCGCGGGCACCACCCTCGGCTCGTACTGGGACGCCACGGTCACCAGCGTCGGGCAGCGGCACACCTTCACCAACCGTTCCTGGAACGGCACCCTGGCCCCCGGCGCGTCGGCGTCGTTCGGCTTCCTGGTCACCGGCTCTGGCCTGCCCACCGCCTGCACACTCAACGGCGCGCCGTGCGGCGGTGGCGCGCCACCCACCACGGCGCCGCCCACCACGCCGCCGCCCACCACGCCGCCACCCACCACGCCGCCACCCACCACGGCGCCACCGACGACCCCGCCCACCAACCCGCCGAACACCGGGCTGCCGAAGCACGCCCTGATCGGCTACCTGCACACCAGCTTCGCCAACGGCGCCGGTTACCTGCGGATGGCCGACGTACCTGCGGACTGGGATGTCATCAACCTCGCCTTCGGCGAACCCACCTCCGTCACCTCCGGCGACATCCGCTTCCAGCTCTGCCCCGTCACCGAATGCCCCACCGTCGAGACCGAGGCCCAGTTCACCGCCGCGATCCGCGCCAAGCAGCAGCAGGGAAAGAAGGTGCTGCTGTCCATCGGGGGCCAGAACGGGCAGGTGCAACTCACCACGACCGCCGCCCGGGACACCTTCGTCCGTTCGGTGTCGGCGATCATCGACCGGTACGGCCTCGACGGCCTGGACATCGACTTCGAGGGCCACTCCCTCTACCTGAACACCGGCGACACCGACTTCCGCAACCCGACCACCCCGGTCGTGGTGAACCTGATCTCGGCGATCCGCACCCTCAAGCAACGCTACGGGGCCGGCTTCGTACTCACCATGGCCCCGGAGACGTTCTTCGTGCAGCTCGGCTACCAGTTCTACGGCTCAGGCCCGTGGGGCGGCCAGGATCCCAGGGCCGGTTCCTACCTGCCGGTGATCCACGCGCTGCGCGACATCCTCACCGTCCTGCACGTCCAGGACTACAACTCCGGCCCGATCGTCGGGCTCGACGGCCAGTACCACACCATGGGCAGCGCCGACTTCCACATCGCGATGACCGACATGCTGCTGGCCGGCTTCCCCGTCGCGGGGAACACCAACGCCGTGTTCCCCGCGCTACGCGAGGACCAGGTCGCGTTCGGCGCGCCCTCCTCCACCAGCGCCGGCAACGGCTACCTCGCCCCGGCCGGCGTGCAGCAGGCGGTGACCTGCCTCGTCCGGGGCCAGAACTGCGGCGGATACACCCCGCGCAGCGGCACCAACGCCCACTTCCGAGGCCTCATGACCTGGTCGATCAACTGGGACCGCTACTACTCCTGGGAGTTCCGCCTCAACCACGGCCCCTTCCTCAAGGCGCTGCCCTGACCGGCCCGACCGCCCACCGCGGTCGTCGGCCTCCCGTCCCCACGCCGTAGGCCGTGGACGGTTCCGGAACCGGCCGGGCGGTTCCGGAACCGTCGCGCGTTCACCAGCCGACGGCGACGAGCAACCACTGCGGGTCGCCGTGCGAGACGAACGACGACTGGTCGGCGACGTCGTACGGGAAGCCGTAGGCGCGGCCGTTGATGGCGCGGTCGTGCCAGAACTTCGCGTACCAGTTGGCCGGCGACTGCTGGTAGAAGCGGCTCGGATCCGCCCACTGCGCCCGGGGCAACTGCGCGGTGTGCCGGTTCAGCGCCGCGCAGCCGGTCGGGTCACCGGCGAACCGGCCGGCGCAGCCGAAGATGTCCGACGTGGCCGCCGACAGTCCGACGGAGCTGGCGTACGCGTCGGCGGAGCGCTGGAACGTCACCGAGCGGTCCTCGGCGGAGGTCGCCTCGTTCTCGCCGACCGCGACGTCGTATCCGGTGAGCAACCGGCGCCCGGGACGGCGGCGGTGGTGGGCCGGTGCGAGCCGGTGCGGGACGGGTGGGGTGGGGACATGAACGCCGCACACCATGATCTTTTCCGGACTTTCCGCACTTCGTTGACTTCAGCGAAGAGCGTCGATGAGGCTGGATTTGAGGACGCTCTCTCCGCACGGTCCCCACCACACCATCCGGGAGCCTCGCATGCCCGCGACACCACCGACGCCCGTACCCGTGCACCGCCGGCACCGCCCGGCCGCCGTGGCGCTGGCGCTGTTCGCCCTCCTCGCCACCTACCTCGTCGTGCCCGGACCGGCCGCCGCCGCGGCCGGACCGCTGATCTCGCAGGGCCGCCCGACCACCGCCTCGTCCTCCGAGGGGGCCGCCACACCGGCCCCCGCCGCCACCGACGGCGACGCCGGAACCCGGTGGTCGAGCGCCTTCGCCGACCCGCAGTGGCTCCAGGTCGACCTCGGCGCGACCGCCACCGTCGACCAGGTTCAGCTCGTCTGGGAGGCGGCCTACGCGACCGCGTTCCAGATCCAGGTGGCGTCCGCGCCGTCCGGACCCTGGACCACCGTCCACACCACGACCGCCGGCTCCGGCGGCACCCAGACCCTCGCGGTCACCGGCACCGGCCGGTACGTGCGGATGTACGGCACGACCCGGGCCACCGGATACGGCTACTCGCTCTGGGAGTTCAAGGTCTTCGGCAGCATCGGCACCACTCCGCCGCCGACCGGCCGGCCGATCTCGGAGTTCCGGACGGTCACCGCCTCCTCGTGGGAGGGCGGCAACGCGCCCGCCGCCGCGCTCGACGGCCGGAGCACCACCCGCTGGTCGAGCCAGTTCGGCAGCGACCCGCAATGGTTCAGCATCGACTTCGGCGGCGTCGCCACGATCAACCGGGTGGTGCTCGTCTGGGAGGCCGCCTACGCCACCGGCTACCGGCTGGAGACCTCGGCCGACGGGTCGACCTGGACCACGATCTACGCCACCACCACCGGCCGCGGCGGCACCGAACAGCTCACCGTCGCCGGGACCGGCCGCTACCTGCGCCTCTACGGCACCACCCGGGCCACCGGCTACGGCTACTCGCTGTGGGAGCTGCAGGCGTACGGCAGCGTCGACGACACCGCCACCACCGCGCCGCTGCTCTCCGGCCCCACCCGCCCGCCGTCGACCCGCGACCAGTTCGCGCTGACCGCTCCGGCCGACGCGGCGATGGTCACCACCACCCGCCGGCCCACGCTGAGCTGGACGGCGGTCGCGGGCGCGACCCGCTACCAGGTGTGGCTCAACATCAGCCGCACCGACTACGACTTCACCGCCACCGGCAACCTGCTCGACCTCTACACCAAGGTCGCGGAGCCGTCCGGCACGTCGTACACGCCCACCTGGGACCTGCCGGACCGCTGGACCTACCAGTGGTACGTCACCACGGTCGGCGGCACCCCGGTCACCTCGAACATCCGGCGCTTCAGCGTCTACCTGCCCACGCTGGAGAGCGTCGCCGACGGGGTCGGCGTCGTCGCCGGCGCCCGCGACCTCAACCGGAACGGCACCATCGAGCCGTACGAGAACTGGCGGCTGCCGGTCCAGACCCGGGTGGACGACCTGCTCTCACGGATGACGCCCGAGGAGAAGGCGTACCAGCTCTTCTACAACGCCCAGGCGTACCCCCGTTCGGGTTGGCACTTCGGCCCGGCGCAGGCGGCGGACCTGCACCAGCAACTGCTCGCGTCGGCCGGCACCCGGCTGGGCATCCCGTTCGTCTCGGCGGGTGACACCATCCACGGCTACCAGACGACCTACCCGATGCAGAGCGCGCTGGCCGCCGCTAAGAACTACCCGCTCGACTACCGGCTCGGCGACATGCAGCGGCGGGAGCAGTTGGAAGTGGGGACCCGCGGCGTCCTCGGTCCGCTGGCCGAGGTCGGCACCAAGGTGATCTACCCCCGCATCCAGGAGGGCAACGGCGAGAACGCGCAGGTCGCTGCGGCCCAGGTTCGCGCCCTGGTGGCCGGCCTGCAGGGTGGTCCGGAGCTGAACCCGCACTCGGTGCTGGCGACGGTCAAGCACTGGCCGGGCGAGGGCGCGGGCGGGGAGGCCCTGATCGTCTACGACAACGTGACGATCAAGTACCACATGATCCCGTTCCGCGCGGCGATGGAGGCGGGCGCGGTCAACATCATGCCCGGCTACGCGGGCAGCTCGCTGCTCGACCCGGGCGGGCCCGGCGCCGGGGACAGCGCCAAGATCCTCGCCTACCTGCGGCAGAATCTCGGCTACCAGGGCCTGATCACCACCGACTGGTTGCCGTCCGGATCCTGGATCGGCGCGGCGAAGGCCGGCTCCGACGTGATGGGTGGCGCCGACCCGGGCGCGGCAGGCTTCTCGATCGCCGACTTCGTGGCGAACGTGCCGGCGTCGCGGATCGACGACGCGGTCCGGCGGGTGCTGCGGGTGAAGTTCCAGCTCGGCATCTTCGAGGCCCCGTACGGCGATCCGGTCAACGGCCCGTACCGCTTCCACCAGCCGGCGTACGCGGCGCTGGCGAACCAGGCCGCGCGGGAGGCGATGACGTTGCTGAAGAACGACGCCGGCACGCTACCGGTGCGGCTCACCGCCGGTGACGACATCGTGGTCGCCGGTCCCCGGGCGGCCGACGGCGGCTCCTGCTGCGTGTGGACGAGCTTCTTCCACGCCGAGTACGGGTCGCAGACGATCCTGGACGCCGTCCGGGCCCGGGCCGCGCAGGCCGGGGTGACCGTCCACCAGGACGACAGCCCGAACCCGAAGCTGGCTGTCGTCGCGGTCGGCGAGTCCTCCTACACCCACGCGACGAACTGGCCGAAGGAACAGCCCTACCTGCCGCCGGAACAGCTCGCGGTGATCCAGAAGTTCCGCGCCCGCGGTGTCCCGGTGGTGGTGGCGCTGGTCCTGCCGCGGCCCTACGTCATCACCGAGTGGCGCAACCTGGCCAGCGCGATCGTGGTCACCTACCGGGGCGGCGAGGAGATGGGCCCGGCCCTGGCCGGCCTGCTCTTCGGCGACTACCAGCCGCGCGGCAAGCTGCCCTGGCAACTGCCCCGCGACCTCTCCGACGTGTTGCGTCCCGGCGGCACCGACACCCCGGCCGACGCGGTCGAGGCGTGGGACCTGCCGTACGACCTCGGCGCGAGCGCGGCCGAGCGGGCCCAGACCCGGGCCTCGATCGGCGCCGATCAGGCACCGGCCACGACCTACGGCAACCCGCTCTACCCGTACGGCGCCGGGCTGACCGGCTTCTGAGTCACGTGGACGGGGCCACCGCCCGGCGGCCCGGCGACGCGGGCCGTCGGACGGGCGGGGAAGGCCGGCGCCTGGTGCGGACCGGGTCCGGGGAAGGGGCGGATCCCTTGTGCGGCACCGGACGAGGCAGTATCTTGCATTGATGATCCTCAGTGGGCAGCCTCGCCCCGATCGTCCGCGCGCTGCCGGCCACGACGATCCGCGGCCCGAGGATCTCGGTGGGATCGCCTATCTGCGAGCGCTCTCTAGGCGGGGGTTCATCACGAGCGCCGCGTTGGCGGCGTCCGGGGTGTCGGCCGCCTTCGCGCTGCTGCCCGACACCGCCCGGGCCGCCGGCAGCTATCAGCGGCCGTGCGGGAACGTCCGGATCTCCAGCTCGTGGCAGGACCACCGGAACCGGACACCGCCCTCGGGCGAGCCGGGCACCGACTACGCGGTCGGCACCGGGACTCCCGTCGTGGCCGCGGCGAACGGCACGATCCGTCTCGTGAAGACCGACACCTCCACCGCGACCGGTCGCGTCGTGGGGATGGCGCACGACGACGGCAACTACACCCGGCACCTGCACCTGTCGCGGATCGCCGTCTCCACCGGTCAACGCGTGTCGCGAGGTCAGACGATCGCATACTCCGGCTCCTCGGCGAACGGCAGCGATTCCGGTGTGGGACCGCACGTGCACACCAGCCTCTGGCTGAACACCGGTGGTCCGACCAATTTCCGCGCGACTGTCGACTTCGAGAATCACGTCGGCGACGTCGCCGGCCCGAACCCGCCGGATCAGGAGGTAGATGACGTGTTCATCGCGAATGTGCGCGGTAACTGGTATCTCGTCGTTCCCCAGGGCACCGCCAAGCCGCGGGCGGTGGTCCTCGGTGGCGACAGCAATGCCGCCGCTTCCGGCATCCCCGTCCTGACCTTCACCTGGGATCCGTCGATCAACGCGCTGCGGGCGGCGGTCGACGGCATCGGTTGACGCCGTGCCGTCCGGGCGGGCGCCTGCCGGTCGTGCGTGCCACCGGGCGGCGACAGATCGGTTGACAGCGATGGACGATGTGCCGGCTCGGTGCCGTTCATGACAGCGGCCCCGCCCGGTGTGCGGCCGGAGGCGGTATCGTCATCCATCCTCGTCGATCTACGGGTCGACCCGTCCTGCCACGCACACCCTTCGGAGGCACGATGAAGTTCCGTCTCGCCCGTACGCTCGGCGTGCTCCTGCTCGCCCTGGGCGCCGCTGCCGCGCCGGCGGCCCCGGCCGGCGCGCACGCCACGGCCGACACGATCGGGGTCTACCCGCCGATCCAGGGCTCGTCCACCTGGGACCGGTTCGGCGTGTCCGGCCCGGCCGGCCATCACATCGTGTTCGGGAACTGGGGCTACACCAACGACTGGGCGGTGGACATCTACCGCGCCCCGGGGGCCACCGTCGTCTCGCCCTTCGGCACCAAGACCGCGGCCGGGCACCCGGTCGCGGTCACCGTGGTGACCGTCCGGGCGGGCTGCGCGACCGGCAACCTCGCCGACGGCGGTTACCGGATCGGGCTCGAGGCACGGGACACCGCGACCGGCGAGGTCATCGGTCGGGCGGACGTGATGCACGTGAACAACAAGCCCGGCGGTGTCGTCGTCGGCGCATCCGTCGGACCGTGGACCAAGCTCGGCGAGACCGGCCGGTTCCGGTACTCCAGCTGTTACCAGGTCAACGGCGACAGCGGGGCGCACATCCACCTTGAGGTGATCAACCAGCATCGGTACTCGTGCTACGTGGCACGCGCGGCCAACAGCGCCCTCACCGACCTGACCGTGGTCGGCCGGATCGGCACCCACCACTCGGGTCAGCGCGCGGCCTGCTGACGGCGGAGCCGGTCCCGCGCCGAGCGACGGCGCGGGACCGCCGGCGTCACACCGCCGGGACGTCGTGCACCCGGGCGCTGGCCAGGACGTGGACGTCCGGTTCCTGCCCACCGACGAGCGCACCCTGCTCGCCTGGCTGCGTACCGCGCTGACGATGCCGGCCGGGGGAGTGGCGCTGCTGCACCCGTCGGACCTGCCCGCGTCCGGACGTGGCGCGGTGCCGGCGACCGCCGGGGTGGTGGTGATCGCGACGGCGATCGTGGCCGTCCACCTCACCGACCTGGGCTGAACCGCGACGCCGGACGTCATCGGTAGGCGCCGGCCTGCATCCGGTACAGCGTCGCGTAGCTGCCGCCCAGCGCCATGAGCGCGTCGTGGTCGCCCGCCTCCGCGACGGTGCCGGCGTCCAGCACGACGATGAGGTCGGCCATGCGTACCGTCGAGAAACGGTGCGAGACCAGCACCGTGACGGCGCCGTGCGCGCGAGTGCGCGCGGCCTGCGCGGCGTAGCGCTCGAACAGCGCGTGTTCGGCCTCCGCGTCCAGCGCCGCGGTGGGCTCGTCGAGGATCACCAGCAGCGGCGCCCGGCGCATCATGGCCCGGCCCAGCGCCGTCTTCTGCCACTGCCCGCCGGACAGGTCAGTGCCCGGCGCGTAGCTGGTGCCGAGCCGGGTCGCGAGGCCCTGCGGCAACTGCGCGGGCAGGTCGGCGGCGCCGGCGCGGGCCAGCGCGGCGGTGACGGCGTCGCCGTCGGTGACACGAGGCAGGTCGCCGACGCCGATCGTCTCGCGGGCCACGAACTCGTAGCGGGCGAAGTCCTGGAACCCGACGGTGACGACACCGCGCCAGCCGTCGAGGCTCAGCCCGGCGAGATCGACCCCGTCCACGGTGACGGTGCCGTGGGACGGACGGTACAGCCCGCACAGCAGCTTGACGAGACTCGTCTTGCCGGCGCCGTTCTCGCCGACGATCGCGACGGTCGAGCCGGCCGGCAGCAGCAGGTCCACGTCGCGCAGCGCGGGCCGGCCGGTGCCCGGGTAGGCGAACGACACGTTCCGTAGCGCGATGCCCTCCCGCAGCCGGTCCGGCGGCGGGCCGTCCCCGCCGGGGGACCGGTCACCGGCGGCGGCGCGCAGCTCCCGCAGACGGCGGTCGGCGGCGGCGAATCGCTGCAACGCGGGCACGAGCGACACGGTCTGGGCCACCTGGGCATTCACCTGGGCCGCGAGCACGATGATGAGCACGACGCCGCCGAGGCTCTGCCGCCCGGCCGCCGCCTCGCGGACGGCGAGACCGACCGCACCGACGTAGCCGACGGCGAAGGACAACTGCCCGAGCGCCCGTAGCGCACCGCTGCGCAGGTGCCCGCTCCACAGCGCGGCACCGGCCGAGCGCCACTGCGCCGCGTGCCGGCGCCGGATCTCGTCCTGCAGGCCGTACACGCGAAGCTCCTTGGCGCTCGCCGGCCGGGTCGCGAGCTGGAACAGGTTGCGGGCCAGGCGGGTGGGCGCGGCGGCGGCGAGCCGCGCGCGGTCGAGGATCCGCTCGGCGCGGCGGCCGGCCAACAGCGGCGGAACGGCGACGAGTGGCAGCAGCAACAGCACCGGGTGGACCAGGGCCAGCAGAGTCGCCGTGGTGGCCGCGCCGACGAGCAACCCGCCGGCGGCGAGCAGCGCCTCCAGCGCGAGCCGAACGTTCTGGATCTCCTCCTCCAGCACCGCGAGCCGGTCGGCCCGCTCCGGGTCCTCGTGCATCTCGAGGCCCGGGGAGCCGTTGGCCAGGCCGATCAGCTCGACGTCGTAGTCGACGAGGCTTAGCTCGGCCAGCTCGAAGTAGGCGACGTGGGCGAAGTGGCCCAGGGTCAGCGCGGCCAGCAGCAGCGCCGCCACCACGCAGCCCGCCGCCGCGGCGGTTCCGCGTTGGCCGGCTGCCGCGGCGTCGAGCAGCCACCGGAGGGCGGCGGCGGCGAGTGGTAGCGTCGCGCCGCTGACGATCATGAGTGTCGCGGCGGTCAGCGTCTTGGCCGGGCTCTGCTCCCAGCAGCGGCGCAGCAGGTCGCCGACGGCGGTGGTGAAGGCGCCGCGTGGAGGCGGTTCGGTGGCCGTGGTCATGCCGTCGCCACCTGGCCGTGACCCGCCGCGGGCTCCTCGCCGAAGCGGTCGGACTGGAGGCGGAAGAGCCGGGCGTACCGGCCGCCGCGGGCGACCAGCTCGTCGTGGCTGCCCTGCTCGGTGATCCGGCCGCCGTCGAGCACGACGATGTGGTCGGCCCGGCGCACGGTCGAGAAGCGGTGCGAGATGAGCACTGTCGTCCGTCCCTCGGTGAGTTGCGCGAACTCGGCGAAGAACCGGGCTTCGGCGCGCACGTCGAGGCTGGCGGTCGGCTCGTCGAGGACCAGGATCGCGCCGTCGTGGCGCAGGCGGAACAGCGCGCGGGCGAGCGCGACGCGCTGCCACTGGCCGCCGGACAGGTCGGTGCCGCCCTCGACGTGGGCGGCGAGCGGGGTGGCGAAGCCGTCGGGCAGCCCATGCAGCGCGTCGAGGATGCCCGCCGCCGCGGCCGAGGAGCGGATCCCGGCGTCGTCGGCGATGTGCGCGACGCTGCCTAGGCCGATGTTGTCGTGGGCGGAGGTCTCGTGGCGCAGGAAATCCTGGAACACCACGGCGAGCAGGGCCCGCCAGCGTTCGACCGGGTAGCGGCGGATGTCGGTGCCGTCCGCGCTGATCGTGCCGGCGTCCGGCTCGTACAGCCGGGCCAGCAGCTTCACCAGCGTCGTCTTGCCGGCGCCGTTGAGCCCGACGACGGCGGTGCAACGGCCCACGGCGATGCTCAGGTCGAGACCGTCGAAGACCGGCTCCGGCCGGCCGGGGTAGCGGAAGGTGACACCCTCGAAGCGCAGCTCGTGTCGGGGTGGTGGCACCTCGGCGCGATCGGCGGGCACGACCGGCGGGTCGCCCCGCTGCGCCTCGGTCCGGCCGACGAACTCCCGCACCGCGCCGTAGGCGTCGCCGCCGTACTCGGTCTGCAGGTCTGCCTCGGGGTAGTACTCGCCGAGCCGGACGGCGCCCATCACCGCCTGGATGGCGACCGCCGCCTGCGCCGTCGCGGCCGTCTGCGCTGCCGAGGCGCCGACACCGGCGAGGACCGCGGCGGTGACGAGCAGGCCCGCGCCGGTGTACCAGAAGTACGGCCACAGCATGATGCGCCGGCGCGCCCGCCAGGTCGGCAGCAGCCATGACAGGTGGTGCGCGCGGTAGCGGTGGGCGAGCCATCCGGCCAGGCCGAAGACGCGGATCTCCTTGGCCGCGCCCGGCCCGATCGACAGTTGTCGCAGATAGTCGCCCTCCCGGCGGAGGTGCGCGTTGGCGCGGAAGACATTCGAGTACCGGTGCAGGCCGCCGCGGTGGCCGTGGCGGAACAGCAGCACCACCGCGGCGACGGCGGCGCCGGCGAGCCAGGAGTACAGGGCGCCGAGCACCACGGCGAAGCCGAGCAACTGCGTGTACCGGGCGATGAGGTGCAGCAGTCCCGCGCTTCCCCGGCCCGGGCTCTGGAACGCGCGGTCGAGTTCGCCGCGCGCCCGGTCCAGCAGTGCCAGCGATTCCTGGTCCTCCAGCCGCTCCAGGCCGGGCGGGCGCAGCGCGGCGGTGATGAGTTCGTCGCGCACCCGCGCGTCGACCCGCCGGGCGACGAGTTCGCCGAGCGCCGCCTGGACGGGCACGAGCACCTGCAGGGCGGTGAACGCCGCCGCCGCCACGACGAGCGCGCCGAGCACCCGGGCGCGCTGCGGGCCGCCGGCCGCCGGCAGCCCGGCGAGGATCGAGCCGGTGGCGACGACGAAGATGACCGGCAGCACGCCGAGGACGGCGTTGCATGCCGCCGCGGCGACGCACGCGGGCCAGCCGGCGGCCGGCAGCAACGTCGCGAGCCGCCAGCGGGCGGCCACCACGTGCCGCACGTGCCGGGCCACCCGGGCGCCGATCGCGAGCGCCTGGGTCACGAGCGCCCCGCCGGTCCGGGCCGGGCGCCGACCACCGAGCCGCGCACGACGGCGACCTCGCGGCCCGGGTCGCCGTCCTGGTCGGCGAGGACCATCCGGACGCCCGGGCGGGGCAGCATGCGGGTGCCGAGCAGGCCAGGGTGCGGTTCGATGCGCTGGCCGGGCGCCAGGTCCAGGCGGTACCGCTGGATGATGCCGCCGACGACGGAGCGGAACGCGTTGCGGGCCAGCATCTTGCCGATGCACGAACGTTCCCCGGTGCCCCACGGCTCGAAGGCGCCGGGCGGGTAGTCGTCACGGCCGACGAAGCGCCCCGGGTCGAACGTGAGCGGGTCGGCGAACGAGCGCTCGCTGCGCTGGGTGACCCACGGCGCGAGCATGAGCGTCGTCCCCGCGGGCAGGCGGTGGCCGCCGACGTCGGTGGCGCGGATGGTCTGCTTGAACTCCCACGCTGCGGCCGGGTACAGCCGCATCGTCTCGTTGAGCACGGCTTCGAGGTACGGCAGGGCCTTGACGTCCTCGGGGCGGGGAACGCGCCCGCCGGTGGCGCCGGACAGCTCGGCGAGGGCTTCGGCCGTGGTTGCCGGGTGCAGCGCCAGCAGCAGCAGCGCCCAGATCAGCGCCGACGCGAGCGACGTCAGACCGGCGAAGTGCAGTTGCAACATGAACTCGCGCACGAGCCGCGGGTCGCGGGGCAGCCCGGCGCGCTCCAACTCGGCCAGCAGCGCCTGGGCGAGCGAGTGGCGCGGCGGCACGCCACGCACCGCGTCGAGCCCGGCCACCAGCTCGTCGATCGCCGAGGTCGCGGTACGCAGCCGGCGGCGCTGGGCCAGGCCCGGGATCTCGACCGGGACGAACGTCGTGGCGAGTCGGCGTACGGTCGACTCCATGACATCGATGTAGAGGTCGACGGCGGCGTCCGCGTCGGGCGCGGTCCCGGACACGTCGGTGCCGAACATGTACACCTTGAAGATCCGCCGCGTCAGCGCGGTGATCTCGGGCACCAGGTCGACCACCTGGCCGGGCCGCCAGCGCCGCAGCAACCGCTCGGTCTCCTCGACGGCCACGGCGCTGTAGGCGGCGAGTGAGTGCTGGCCGAGGGCGCGGTGGCAGATCTTGCGGTACGCCGCGTGCTCGGCCCCGGTCGAGTTCAGCGGTCCCCGGCCCTGCACCTCGTCGCGGGACTGCAGGTTGATGCCGCCCCCGCCGCTGATCTCCACGTGTTCGCCGAGGCCGGCGTAGACGGCCGCCACCTCGGCGGCGCCGAACGCGGCGACGACCCGGCCGCCGTTCAGTGGCAGTGCGACGAGGTCGCCGTAGTCGCGGTGGGCCCGTACCAGGAAGCCCAGCGGGTCGCGCAGGAACGCGATCTGGCAGCCGACGAGCGGTGGGCCCGACGGGCCGGGCAGCCGAGCGGGGTGAGCGGCCGAGGAGGTCACGGTCGTGGTGCTCCTTTCCTGTTTCCGGCTCCGTCAGGTCAGTCCGGCTCCGGGATGCCGAGAGCCGCCCGGGTGCGGCGGGGCGCGATTCTCATGGCGAGGTTGACGAGGACACCGACGACGCTGAGGGCGCCGAGCGGGCCGAGCACCTTCACCGCCGCCCGGAACGGCAGCGGACCGGGCAGGGCCGGACTGATTTCGCGGGCGACCGTCAGGTAACGCCGGGCATGGTCGCGCTTGCCCTGCCGGACGCATTCGAGCCCGGCGATCCACACCAGATACCGCATGGAAAAGCTCTGGACGGCTCCGTTCATCCAGCCGCATTCCCGGGCCACCTTGATCATTTTTAGCACCGAGCGGAAGTAGGCTTCGTTGTCGAAGCGCATACGGTTGGTCACCCGGTCGCCGGGGTGGTCGCGATAGATCACGCCGACCATGGGGATGTGCCGGATCCGGGCGCCCCGCATCACCATGCGGCACACGAGCTCGGTGTCCTCGACGACGGTGAGCGTCTCGTCCCACCCGCCGTGGTCCAGCAGTCTGTTCCGCCGGAACAGCGGCTGGGAGGTCTCCAGCGCGGGTATGCCGGTGCCGGGGAAGACCAGTTCGTACGTGCGTTCCATAATCCGCTCGACGGTCTGCGCCAGATCCTCTTCCGGGAATGTGGTCGCCTCGGTGAAGTCGTAGTCCCGCGGTTCGTGCATGGCGGTGAAGACGATGTCGGCATCCGGTTCGGCGGCGAACGCCTCGACCGACCGGGCGACCTTCGCCGGGGTCAGCACATTGTCCGCGTCGAGGAATTGCACATATTCGCCGTTCGCCATTCGCAACCCTACGTTCCGGGCCGCCGAGGGACCGCCGTTGGGTTTGCTGACGATCGCGATATCGTCACCGAAAGTCGTTTCCAGAATGGCCCTGCTGTCGTCGACGGAACCGTCGTCGACGACGATTACCTCGATATTCGGATACGTTTGCCCAAGCGCGCTGCGTACGGCGTGCCGGATGTATTCCGCGCCGTTGTAGCACGGCACCACGACGCTCACCAGCGGCGTGCCGGACGCCGCGGAACCCTCGGTCGTCACCTGTCACCCCTGCCCACGGGACCGGTCGGCCCTGGTCCGGGCCGCCACACGAGGATGCTCGCCAACGGCGCGGCGTCTGTCGAGGTCTTGTCATCACGAGGCAGTCGCCGGGCGGCCACGGTGATTGCAGGGGTTGCGCCCGCCGCGCCGTCGTGCAATGCCGTTGCTGAGCGTCACGAAGTCGGAGCCGTCTATCCACTGAGACGATTCGGTTGACTCGAACTACGCGTCCCCCGTAGCCTCCATATCGATAGCGACCCATGCATAGAGGGTGCTATTCGGCCGCCTTTTTCGTCGCGAAGACAGTGTTCGTCCGTGATACACGGCTTCGCGGTCAACAATTGAACGGGGGCTCTTTATGTCAGGTCCCGAGACCCAGCAGAACCGAGATCAGGATCCGTCCCGCGCGCCCCGCAACGGCTGCGTCGCGTTGGGTGACGTCGCCCCGGCACCGTCCTCCGCGGCGCGACAGGTCATGATCACGCCGGTTGGCCTGCGCATCCCCGGCGATCTCTCCTTCGACGGCTGGGAGCGCGCCGGCCGGCAGTTGTCGAGGATCATCGACTCCACCGCGTGGTGCCTGGGCGACTGGCTCGTGTACGGCAAGCACAAGTACGCGGACCGATACCTGCAGGCGATCCAGATGGCCGACCTCGACTACCAGACGCTGCGCAACTACGCCTGGGTCGCCCGCCGCTTCGAGCTCGGTCGGCGGCGGGACGGGCTGAGCTTCCAGCACCACGCGGAGGTCGCGTCGCTCGTGCCGGCCGAGCAGGACCACTGGCTCGACGAGGCCGAACGGCACGGCTGGTCGCGCAACCAGTTGCGCCGGCACGTCCGCGCCGGCCGGCGCGGCCTCGCGCCCACCGCCGCGACCAGCGCCGCCGTGCTGCCGCGGGTGAGCGTTCCGAACGACCGCTTCGAGCGCTGGCAGGCGGCCGCCGACCGCAGCTCCACCGATTTCGGGGAGTGGATCGTCGCGGCGCTCGACCGGGCCGCCGCGCAGGCACTCCGGGCCGAGGCGGCCGCCTCACCGCACAGCTCCGCGGCGTAGTCCCCGCGCGTGTCCCGCCGGCGGGACACGCGCCGGAGCACCGGGTGCCCCTCGGCTCCGGTAGTGCGCAGTCCGAGCCTCGGTCGGAGCCCGGGGCCAGCCACAGTCGAGCCACGGAGGTGAACGATGGCCGGAACGGCGGACATCGCAGGGCGACGGGCGGCGCTGAACCCGGCGCGGGCGGAGCTGCTGCGACGATGGACCGCCGGGCGTGCCGGGTCCGCGGGCATACCCCGCCTGCCCGACGACGGGCCGGCCGTCCTCGCCTACTCCCAGGAACGGCTCTGGCTGCTCGACCGCTTCCTCGGCGGCGGAAGCGCGTACAACACCATCCCGCTCGCCGTGCGCCTGCGCGGGCCCCTCGACCCGCAGACGTTCCGACGCAGCCTGGCCGAGGTCGTGCGCCGGCACGAGATCATGCGTACGCGCTTCACCACCGTCGGCGGCGAGCCGCGCCAGGTCGTGCTCCCCGACGTGCCGGTCGCGGTGGAGTTGGTCGACCTGCACGCCGAGCCGGACCCACCGGCGGCCGCCGAGCGGTTCGTCGCCGAGCACCGCGCCGACACCTTCGACCTCGCCGGCGGCCCGCTGTTCCGCACCTGGCTGCTGCGCCTCGGCGGGGACGAGCATCTGCTGCTGCACCTGACGCACCACATCATCTCCGACGGCTGGTCCGACGACGTGCTCGTCCGCGAGATCGCCACCATCTACCAGGCTCTCGCCGACGGCGGGGAATCGCCGCTGCCGCCGCTGCCCGTCCAGTACCGCGACTTCGCAGCCTGGCAGCGCGAACGGCTCAGCGGCGAGCGGCTGGAGCGACTGCTCGGGCACTGGCGGGACCGGCTCGGGGACGCGCCGCGCACGGTGGAGCTGCCGACCGACCACCCGCGCCCCGCCGTGCAACGCCTGGCCGGCATCACCTGCCCGGTCCGGATCCCGGCCACGACCACCCGCGCGCTGCGCGCGGTCGCCCGGGCCGGTGACGCCACCCTGTTCATGGTCGTGCTCACCGCGGTCGACGTGCTGCTCGCGCGCTACAGCGGCCAGAACGACATCGTCGTGGGCACTCCGGTGGCCGGCCGGACCACGCCGGAGACCGAGGCGCTCATCGGGTGCTTCATCAACACGCTCGTGCTGCGCACCGACCTGTCCGGCCACCCGACCTTCCGCCAGGCCGTCGCGCGTGTCCGGCAGGTCGCGCTGGCCGCGTACGCCAACCAGGAACTGCCGTTCGAGCGGCTCGTCGAGCTTCTGCAGCCCGACCGCGACACCAGCCGCAACCCGCTGTTCCAGGTCATGTTCGCGCTGCAGAACAGCCCGCCCACCGACCAGCGGTTCGGTCCGTTCACGTTGAGCCCCGTCGAGCTGGACAACGGCGTGGCCAAGTTCGACCTCACCATCGACCTGCGTGAGTTCGACGGTGAGCTGGTCGGACGGCTCCAGTTCGACAGCGACCTGTTCGATCCGGCGACCTGCGAGCGGATGACCCGGCACTTCACCACGCTGCTGACCGCCGTCGCGCAGGACCCGGACCAGGCGGTGTCGGACCTGCCCCTGCTCGACGCCGCGGAGGCGGCACTCGTCACCGGCGAGTGGAACGCCACAGAGGTCGCGCACGAACTGGAGAGCCTGCACCGGCTCGTCGAGCGGGCGGCGGCCCGGTGGCGCGACACGATCGCGGTGAGCGCCCCGGACGGCCAGCTCACCTATCGGGAGTTGAACCGGCGTGCCGACCTGGTCGCCCGTGCGCTGCGCGAGGCCGGAGTCGGTCCGGACACGCTCGTCGCGCTGTTCGTGGACCGCTCGGTCGCGCTGCCGGTGGGAATCCTCGGCATCCTCAAGGCCGGCGCCGCCTACGTACCGCTCGACCCCACCCACCCCGCCGACCGGATCGCCGCCATGCTCAGCGACGCCGCCGTGGCGGCCGTGCTCACCACCGGCGCGCTGCGCGACGTCCTGCCGGCGCAGCCGGCGCCCGTGCTCGCCGTCGACGCGTTGCCGCCCGCGAGCGGCACCGGTGCGCTGCCGGACGTCCCGCTGGACGCGCTCGCCTACGTCATCTACACCTCCGGCTCGACCGGTCGGCCGAAGGGGGTGATGATCTCGCACCGCGCCGTGGCGAACATGATCCGCTCCACCCTCGACGACATCGGCGTCGACCCGGGCGACGCGGTGCTGCAGTACGCCACCGTCTGCTTCGACGTGTCCGTCCTCGAGATCTTCATCGCCCTCTGCGGCGGCACCCGGCTGGTCATCCCCGACAGCGAGACAGTGCTCAACCCGCACGCGCTCACCCGGCTCGTCCAGGCGGAGCAGGTGACGGTGTTCGACATCCCGCCCGCGGTGCTCGAACTCCTCGACGCCGACGCGACGCCCTCGCTGCGCGTCCAGTTCATCGGCTGCGAGGCGTTCGGCGGCCCGCTCGCGACCCGCTGGCAGCGGCCCTGGCGGCGGCTCATCAACGGCTACGGCCCGACCGAGGCGACAGTCATGATGACCCTGATGGAGCTGGACCGGCCGTACGACCGGATGCCGCCGATCGGCACGCCCATGCCCAACCACCAGGCGTACGTGCTCGACGAGCGGCTCCACCCGGTGCCCGTCGGCGTCGGCGGCGAATTGTACATCGGCGGCACCGGTCTCGCCCGCGGCTACCTGCACCGGCCGGGCCTGACCGCCGACAGGTTCGTGCCCGACCCGTTCGCCCGTCACCCCGGCGGCCGGCTGTACCGCACCGGCGATCTCGCCGCCTACCGCGCCGACGGCGTCCTGTCGTTCCTCGGCCGGGTGGACCGGCAGGTCAAGATCCGCGGCTATCGCATCGAGATCGGCGAGATCGAGGCCACCCTCGGCACGCACCCGCTCGTCGGGCAGGCCGTCGTCGCCGTGCGCGGCGACTCCACCGACTCCAAACACCTCGTCGCCTACGTCCAGCCCGCCGGTGCGGCCGGGTTCACCTCCGGCGAGATCCGTGACTGGCTCGGGCGGCTCCTGCCCGCGTACCTGGTGCCGCAGGTGATCGTGCCGATCGACGCGCTGCCGCTGCTGCCCAGCGGCAAGGTGGACCGGGCCGCGCTGCCCGACCCCGCGACGCTGACCGCGTCGCGGCCGGACGAGGACCGCCCGGCCGCCACCGCCCGCACCGCCATGCAGCGGCGGCTGGTCGAGGACGTCTTCGGGCCGGTCCTCGGCGTGGCCGACCTCGACGTGCGCGAGAACTTCTTCCAGCTCGGCGGCAACTCGCTGCATCTGGCGGCGCTCCAGTCGCGGATCGCCGAGGTGCTCGGCGTGGAGGTGCCGCTGCGCACGCTGTTCCAGATGCCGTCGGTGGCCGCGCTCGCCACCCACCTCGAGGGCAGGTCGCCACACGCCGAGAGGGCCCGGCAGCCGCGCGACGACGACCCGGAGCGCTTCCCGCTCACCCCGCAGCAGGTGCGGCTGTGGGAGCAGGCCGAGCGCACCGGCTGGTACAACAAGCCCCTCGCCGCCCGGCTGATCGGCATCGTCGACCCCGAGGCGGTCCTCGACGCGGTACGCGCCGTCGTGCGCCGCCACGAGCCGCTGCGGACGACCGTCGACGCCGCCGCCGGCGAGCCGCAACAGGTCGTCCACGCCGAACTGGAGCCGGCGGTCGACATGATCGACGTCGGCGAGGCGGCGATCGCCGAGGTCGTGGCGGCGGAGGTGAGGCGGCCGTTCGACCTCGCCCGCGGTCCGATGGTGCGGGCAGTCCTGCTGCGGCTGTCCGACTATGATCATGTGCTTGTCGTGACCGCCCACCCGCTGGCCTGGGACGGTGCCTCCCGCGCGGTGCTCGGCCGGGAACTGCTGGTGCTGGGCGACGCCGCGGACGCGGGCGGGCCGCTGCCGCAGCTGACCGTCCGCTACCGCGATCACGCCCGCCGCCAGCGCGACTGGCTGGCCGGTCCGGAGGCGGCGTCGGCGGTGCGGCGCCGGCGCGACCGTCTCGCCGGCGCGCCCGGTCCGCTGCGGCTGCCCGGCCGGACCGGCGGGGCGCAGACGTGGTCGCCCGGCGGCGTGGGCGCGGCGCGGCGCTTCACCGTCCCCGGCACCATCGAGCCCCGTCTGCGGGCGCTTCAGGACGAGGCCGGTGTCACTCCGTTCGTGCTGTTGTTCGCCGCGTTCGCCGTGACGCTGCACCGCCTCACCGGCGGCGTCGACCTGGTGGTCGGGGTGCCGATGGCCAACCGGGTCGAACCGGGCACCGCGGCGCTCGTCGGCCATTTCGTCAACACCCTGCCGCTGCGCGTCGACCTGGGCGGCGACCCGACGTTCGGCGAGGTGCTGCGTCGCGTCAACGACGCCGTCGTCGACGCCTATGCCGACCAGCGGGTGCCGCTGTCCGTCGTGCCCGGCGTGGCGCCGTCCCCGGTTACCTTCGACCTGCTCACCGACGCCGCCGGGCTGCGGCCCGCGCCCGGCGTGGCGATCGGCGCGGTCGACGTCGACACCGGGCGCGCCGACGTCGAGCTGGCGATGGCGATGGAGCTGCGGTCCGACGGGCTGCACGGCACAGTCACCCACGCCACCGATGTCTACCCCGCGGAGGTGGTGCACCGGCTGATCGAGGAGTACCGCGCCGTGCTCGCCGCCGTCGCCGCCGATCCGGCGCCGGCCCTCGCCGCAGTGGCGCGGCGTGACCCGCCGGACGTGGCAGGCTGACGCGATGGCCACCATCCACGATGTCGTCGTCGAAAGCCGCCACCCCGCGTCGCTGGCCCGGTTCTGGGCCGCGGCCCTGGACGGGTACGCCGTCGCGCCCTACGACGAGGAGGAACTCGCCCGGCTGGCCGGCACGGGCGTTCTCGACCCCGAGGACGACCCGACGGTACTCGTCGAGGCCGCGCCCGGCGTGCGACCGCGGTTCTTCTTCGTGCTCCAGCCGGAGCCGAAGACCACCAAGAACCGCGTCCACCTCGATCTGCACGCCGAGGACCGTCCGGGCGAGGTCGCCCGGCTCGTCGCCCTCGGTGCCTCCGTGCTCGGCGAGCACGACGGCTGGACCGTGCTCGCGGATCCGGAGGGCAACGAGTTGTGCGTGCGGGACTGACCGGCCCGGCCGGCCCGCCGAATGGCCCACGGAGGGAGAACCGTTCATGACCGGCGCCATCGACCACGACGCGTACCAGGTGGTGCGCAACGACGAGGAGCAGTACTCGGTCTGGCCCACCCGGCTGGAACCGCCGCAGGGCTGGTACCACACCGGCTTCGTCGGCGCGCGCGAGGACTGCCTGGCCCACATCGACCAGGTATGGACCGACATGCGGCCGCTGAGCCTGCGCCGTGCCCTCGCCGAACGGGCCGCCGACGGGTCCGTGGCGGTGCCGGTCCCCGCACCTGTCGTCGCCGGTGACGACGGGCCCGACCTCGTGACCCGGCTCTGCGCCGGCGATCATCCGGTCGAGCTGGTGCTGCGCCCGGCCGCCTCGCCGCAGCGGCTGCGGGAGGCGCTCGACGCGGGCTACGTGCACCTGCGGTTCCCGCAGACCGACGGCGGCGCCGAACTCGGGGTGCGCCTCACCGGCGGTGCCGACGGTCCTCGCGCCGACCTCGACGCGGGCGCCGACAGCCTCACCCTCGACGGCGAGCTGACGTTGGACTTCGTCGACGTGCGCTGTGCGGCCACCGTCGACGTCACCACGCTGAGTGGACACGCCCGGCTACGGCGGCGCTGAGGCCACCACCGGCGGGGCCCGGCCACACCGCGTGGCCGGGCCCCGTTCGCGTCGTGCTCACCCGGCCCGCAGTCCCTCGTCGATCCGCCGCGCGAATGCCGCGAGCCGGTCGTCCTCGAAGATCTGCCGCAGCGGCACCGCCACCCCGAAGCGGTCATTGAGCCGGGTCGTCATCCGGGCGGCGAGCAGGGAGTCGCCGCCGAGCTCGAAGAACCGGTCGTCGCGCGTCACCCGGGGCACGCCGATCATGCCCTGCCACACCAGTGCGACCGCGGTCTCCGTCCGGCCCCGGGGCGCCTCGCCGGCGCCCGCCGTGCCCTCGGCCCCGGCGATCGGCAGCGCCGCCAGGGCCGCCCGGTCGAGCTTGCCCGACGGCGTGTGCGGCATGACGTCGAGGAACACGAACGCGGCGGGCACCATGTAGTCGGGCAGCCGCCGGCGCAGTTCGGCGCGTACGGCGGCGGCGTCCAGCGCCCCGTGCTCGCCGTCCGGGCGCACGAACGCCACGAGCCGGTGGGTGGACGTGCCGGGGACGCCGTCGACGAGCGCCACCGTCTCGGCGACCCCGGGCACCGCGGCGATCGCCGCCTCGACCTCTCCCAGCTCGACGCGGTGCCCGCGGATCTTCACCTGGTGGTCGAGGCGGCCGGCCACCTCCAGCCCGGCCGCGGTCCACCGGCCGCGGTCGCCGGTGCGGTACTGCCGACGCCCGGGCGGGCCGGCCGGGTCCGGCACGAAGACGTCCGCAGTCAGTCCGGGACGGCCGAGGTACCCGCGGGACACGCCAGCACCCGCCGAGACGATCTCGCCGGGTACGCCGGGCGGCACGGGCAGCAGCGCCGCGTTGGCCACGACGACGCGCGAGCCGGGAAGGGGCCGCCCGGTGGTGATCAGGGCGTCGTCGGCGTGCAGCTCCACCCACGTCGAGCAGAAGCTGTCCTCGGTGGTGCCGTAGAGGTTCACCACCCGCCGGGGCCCGCGTTCCCACACGCGCCGGGCCAGTCGTGGCGGCAACGCCTCACCGCCGAGCCCGACGGTGTGCACGGTCGCGGGCCAGCCGTCGATGTCCAGCAGCGCCGACATGCCCGAGGGCACCGTCGTGACCATGGTGACCCGGTCCCGGTCCGGCAGCGCGGGCAGGTCGAGCACCGACTCGGCCAGCACCACCGTGCCCCCCGCGGCCAGCGGCGTGAACAGCTCGAACAGCGACAGGTCGAACACGAGCGAGGTGGCGGCGAGCAGCCCGGCCAGCTCGTGCCGGTCGAACGTGGCGAGGCCCCAGCCGATCCGCGCCAGTGCGCCCTCGTGGGTCACGCCGACCCCCTTCGGACGGCCGGTCGAGCCGGAGGTGTACAGCACGTAGGCGAGCTGGCGGGGATCGACCAGATGCGCCGGGTCCGCCGCGAGGGTGTCGCGCTCGGCGGTGGCGACGAGCTCGTCGACGCTCACCACCGGCACGCCGTACCCGTCGAGCCAGCTCGCGGTCTCCGCGTCGGCGAGCACCAGCCGCGCCTGGGCGTCGTGGAGCATGGCGGCGCGCCGCTCCGGCGGGTCGTTGTCGCGCACCGGCAGGTACGCGGCGCCGGCCGCGAGCACGCCGAGCATCGCCACCGGCAGGTCCACCGTGCGCGAGTGGCAGATCGCGACCCGGTCCTCGGCGCCGATGCCGCGCGCCTGCAGCCCGGCGGCGAGCAGCGCGACCCGGCGGCGCAGCGCGCGGTACGTCAGGGACACGCCCGCCGCGGCGACCGCGATCCGGTCCGGCACCCGCGACGCGGCCGTGAGAACGGCCTCGTGCAGCCATCCGGTGCCGAGGTCCGGGACCGGCCCGCCGTCTCCCCAGCCGTCGACGAGTGCCAGGTCGGTGGTGTCCGCGAGCGGCAGGTGGGGTAGCGGCCGGTCGGGCGCGTCGACGACCGCGGCGGCCAGCCGGACGGCACGTTCGGTGAGGCGCCGGACGGTGGCCGCGTCGAACATCTCCGCGTCGAACTCGACGCCCAGCCGGACCGCGCCGCCCGGCAGCGTCTCGGTGAGCACGCTGAGGTCGAACTTCGCCGTGCCGGTGGACAGCGGCACCGTGCGGGCCGTCATCCCGTCGAGGTCGACGGACACGCCGGCGGGCTGATCGCCCAGCATCACCTGGAACAGCGGCGTGGTCGCCGTGCTCCCGGCCGCGGCGACGCGGACCACGTCGGCGAACGGGGCGTCGCCGTGGGCCAGCGCGCCGACGAGCTCGCGGCGCATCCTCGTCACCAGCTCACGCATCGACGGCGCGCCGGTCAGATCGGCTCGCAACACGACGGTGTTGGCGAGGCAGCCGAACACGTCGGCGGTGTCGGCGCCGCCGCGCCCGGCGACGGCCAGCCCGATGCCGAACCGGTCCTGTCCGGCGTGCCCGCCGAGGGCGGCGGCGACGAGCGCGGCGAGGGCGGTGAACGGGGTGGCGTCGACGGTCCGCGCGAGCGCGGTGAGGCCGGCGGCGACGTCGGCGGGCAGTTCGTGGTGGACCTGCCCGGCGGGCCGTCGCGTGCCGCCTGCCGGCCGCCCGTGGGCGGGCAGGCGCAGGTCGGGCAGGCCGTCGAGGCGCTCGCGCCACCAGTCCAGCTCGGCCCGGGCCGTGCCGGCCCACCGCCGCCGCTGCGCCGCGGCGACGTGCCCGGCGGGGCGGGCGGCGGGCAGCGGCGCGTCCGTGCGGTACGCCCGGGTCAGGTCCCCGGCGAGCAGCTCCAGCGACCAGCCGTCGCAGATCGCGTGGTGGGCGACGAAGACGAGCCGGTGGCGCTCGGGTGCGACCCGCAGCAGGCGGGCCCGCCACGGTGGCGCGGCGGCGAGGTCGAAGGGCTCCCGCGCGAACCGGGCCACGAGCGCGTCGGCGTCGTCGGCGGGCACGTCGTCGGCGGGCAGCGCGACCCACGGCGCGCCGTCCGCGGGCAGCACGCGCTGGGCGACGCCGCCGGGCACGAGGCACGACCGCAGCCCGGCATGGCGGTCGACGACGGACCGCAGCGCGCGCTCCAGCCGGGCGGCGTCGAGCGGGCCGTCGAAGCGGACCTCGGCGGCGACGTGGTAGGCGGCGCTGTCCGGGTCGAGCGCGTGCAGCAGCCACATCCGTTCCTGGGCGAACGTCAGCGGGTGCTCCTCCGGTGTCTCCACCGGCGCTGTCCCGGCGGGCGCCGTCGCGGCGAGTGCCTTCTCGACGAGCGCGGCGACCCCGGCGACGGTCGGCGCGTCGAACAGCCGGTCCAGGGTGATCCGGGCGCCGGTGCGCTCCTCGATCCGCGCCACGAGCCGCATGGCGAGCAGCGAGTGCCCGCCCGCGGCGACGAAGTCGGTGTCCGGGGTGGGCTCGTCCGTGCCGAGCACCTCCGCCCACACGCCGGCGACGAGCCGCTCGGCCGGGCTGGCGGGCCGCTCCGGGCCGGGCTCGGCCACCGGCACCGGCACGGCGGCCAGGGCGGCCCGGTCGAGTTTGCCGTGCCGGTTGCGCGGCAGCCGGTCGAGGCGGATCCAGCGGGCCGGCACCATCGTCGCGGGTAGCCGCGCGGCGGCGTGCTCGCGCAGCTCGGCGTCGGTCGCGGCGCCGGCCACGTAGGCGACGAGCAGGGCGTCGGACGCGGTCGGCCGATGCACCCCGACCGCCGCCTCCGCGACGCCCGGGTGCGCGCCGACGACGGATTCGACCTCGTCGAGTTCGATGCGCACGCCGCGCACCTTGACCTGCCGGTCGGCGCGGCCGAGGTACAGCAGCGTGCCGTCGGGGCGACGGCGGGCGAGGTCGCCGGTGCGGTACTCGCGCCCGCCCCCGCCGGCCGGGTCGGGCACGAACAGCTCGGCCGTGCCGGCGGGACGGCCGAGGTAGCCGCGGGCCAGGTGCGAGCCGCCGAGGTGCAGCTCGCCGACGACCCCGTCGCCGGCCGGCCGCCCGGCGGGGGTACGCACCACCGCCGTGACCGCGGGCAGCCCGGTGCCGATGTCGACGAGTCGACCGCCGGCCGGGTCGACCTCGCCGCCGGTGGCGTACGTCGTCGCCTCGGTCGGGCCGTAGAGGTTCACGACGCGCCGCACGCCGTGCCGGTGCAGTTCGGCGGCGAGCCGGGCCGGCAGCGGCTCCCCGGCGAGGTTCACCGTGCCGGCCCCGGCCGGCAGGCCGTCCAGCAGCAGGTGCGCGGCGATGGACGGCACGGTGTTGAGCAGCGTCAGGTGCTCGCGGCCCGGCAGCCGGGGCAGGTCCAGCGCGTGGTCGGCGACGACGACGGTCCCGCCGGCGGCGAGCGTGACGAGCAGCTCGAAGACGGACAGGTCGAAGCTCAGCGGAGTGCCGGCGAGTACGGCCCGCCACTCGTCGGCACGGTACGCCCCGACACCCCAGGCCGCGAACGCGGCGAGCCCGCGGTGGGTGAGCGCGACGCTCTTGGGCCGGCCCGTGGAGCCGGAGGTGAACAGCACGTACGCGAGCTGGTCGGGGTGCACGACCGCGGGCGGCAGCGACTGCGGCGGCCCGGCGGCGCCGTCGCCGTGCTCGTCCGGGTCGTCGAGCAGCAGTCGACGCGGCCCGGCCGGTACGCGGTCGGCCAGCGCCGACTCGGTCACGACGACGGCGGGCTGGGCGTCGTCGAGCACTGCGGCGAGCCGGGCCGGGGGCAGGGCGAGGTCGAGCGGGCAGTAGGCCCCGCCGGCCCGCAGGATGCCCAGCAGCGCCAGCGGCAGCCGCTCGGTGCGCGACACCGCGACGCCGACGACGACCTCCGGCCCGACGCCGAGGCGGCGCAGCCGGTGGGCCAGGGCGGTGCTGTGCCGCTCCAGTGCGGCGTAGGTGACCGAGCGGGCGCCGTGCCGGACGGCGACGGCGTCGCGCCGCCGTATCCGGTCGATCCGGGCCAGCAGGTCGGGGCCGGCCGTGATCGCCGCCGCGGCGGGTGCCGCTGTGGCGTCGTCGGCCAGCAGCGCGTCGAGTGGGGTGGCGGGGTCGGCGAGAACCCGGCGGACGGCCCCGGCGCAGCGGGCGGTGACGGCGGCGGCGGTCGCCGCGTCGAACAGGTCCGCGGCGTAACGCACCTGGACGGCGGTGCCGGATGCGGTGTGCGCCACCTCGACGCAGAGCGGCACCTGGGCGTCGGTCGGCGGAACCGGCTCGGCGGTGAGCACGAGCCCGCCGAGGTCGAGCCGCTCGCCGGCGGCACCGAGGGCCAGCGCGGCGGTGCCGTCAGGGGCGAACGACGGCGGCGCGTGGTAGACGAACATGACGTCGAACAGCGGGTTGCCCCCGTCGGGCCGGGACGCACCGGCGGCGGCGACGATCTGCGCGAACGGCAGCGCGTGATGGTCCAGCGCCCCGGTGATCGCGGCGTGTGCCCGGGCGGCGAGGTCGGCGGCGGTGCGCGCGCCGGTGGTCTCGACGCGGATCGGCACGGTGTTGGCGAGGAAGCCGACGGTGCTGCGTACCGCCGGATCGGTGCGGGCGGCGACGGGCACGCCGACCGTGACGGCGGTGGTCCCGCCGTATCCGCGAAGGACCGCGGCGACGGCGGTGAACAGCACCGTGAACGGCGTGGTACCGAGGGCGGCGGCGACCGCGGCGACGTCGTCGCGGGCCACCTCGGGCAGCAGGCTGCGCACGGCGCCGGCCGGTCCGCCGGGCGTGCCGTCGCCGGTCCGGTCGACCGGCAGCGCCGTGTCCTCGTGCTCCCGCAGCGTCCGGGCCCACCAGTCGCGCAGCGCCGCCGGGTCGGTGCCGCCGGCCGCCGCGGCGGCCGGCGGGGGACCGGCGGGTGGCAGCTCCGGTGCCCGGCCCGCCGAGAAGGCGCGGTACGCGGCGGCGAACTCGCCGACCAGGATCGACGCCGACCACAGGTCGACCGCGGTGTGGTGCGCGGCGAGGGCGAGGAACCGGTCGGCACCGGCGTCGACGACGGTGGCCCGCAGCCGCGCGTCTGCGGGCGCGAACGGTGTGCGGGCGGCGGCCCGGACGAGCGCGGCGACCTCGGCCCGGTCGCGGCCGCGCGCGTCGACGATGTGCAGCGGCAGCTCGCCCGTGGGGGTGGACCCGCCGGGCGGCGTGCCGAGCAGCGCCGGATGGCGCGCCCCGAGCAGGCGCAGCGTCGCCCGCAGCGCGTCGAGATCGGCGTCGGCGGGTAGCCGGAAGGCCCGGCCGAGGACGTACATGGACGTACCCGGGCGGCGCTGTTCCAGGTACCGCGTGGCGGCCGTGTTCGCCGCGGCGATGCTCTCGCCCGCTTCGTGGTCCGGCGGCTGTCCGGCCTCCCGGCTCGGCAGGCCGCCGGGCAGCGGGCCCGTCCCGGTGCGGGTGGGCCAGTGCGCGACGACGGCCTCGGCCAGCTCGGTGACGGACGCGGCGGCGCTCAGCGCCGACATCGGCAGCCCGACGTTCCACGCGGCGGTGAGGTCGCCGTACAGCTGGGCCGTCGCGAGCGAGTCCAGCCCGGCGGCGACCGGCGAGGCGTCGTCGTCCAGCAGCCCGTCGGGCCGCTCGCCGGACGGTTCGGTGAGCGCGGCCAGCCGGGTGCGCAGAGCGGCGGCCACCGCGGCGACCCGCTCGGCGGCGGGCAGCGCGTCGAGGTCGGCCCGGTCCGGCAGCGGCGGTGTCCGCGCCGGCGCGTCGCGCAGCCGGTCCTCGGCGAGCACCCGCAGCGTGCCGTCGAGGTACCGGTCGCGGCTCGCCGAGCGGCGCACCTTGCCGCTGGTGGTGCGGGGCAGGCCACCCCGGCGTACGGCGAGCACGGCGTGGGGCTGCACGCCGAAGGCGTCGCCGATCGCGGCGCGCAGGCGCGCCAGCAGCGGGGCGGGATCGGTCGCGCCGGGCCCGCGCGTCGGCGTCTCGGCGGCGAGCACGAGCCGCTCGGTGCCGTCGTCGACGGCGAACGCGGCCACGACGCTGCCCGACAGCGCCGGGTGCGCGGCCCGAGCCACCTCCTCGATGTCCTCGGGCGCGAGGTTGCGGCCGCGTACGACGATGGTGTCCTTGCGCCGGCCGGTGAGGTAGACCTCGCCGTCCACGATCCGGCCGAGATCTCCGGTGCGCAGCCCGTCCGGCCCGTACACGGCTGCGGTCGCGGCCTCGTCGCGCCAGTAGCCTCGTGTCACGCTGGGCCCGCTGACCACGAGTTCGCCGACGTCGCCGGGCGGCACCTCAGCGCCCGTGTCCGGGTCGACCGCCCGCACCCGCAGCCCGCCCAGGGCGCGGCCGCAGGAAACCTGCTCGGGCCGGCGCGGCCGGTCGGGCGGCAGCGTGCGCAGCCCGCCGCCACGACGGCCGCCGCTGATGATGAGCGTCGTCTCGGCCATGCCGTAGCAAGGGTAGAACGCCTCGGGCCGGAAGCCCGCGACGGCGAACGCCTCGGCGAAGCGGCGCAGGGTGCGGGCCCGGACCGGCTCGGCGCCGACGAAGGCGATCTCCCACGAGGACAGGTCCAGCGCGGCCCGCTCCTGGGCCGGGATGCGGTCGACGCACACGTCGAAGGCGAAGTTCGGTCCGCCGGACAACGTCATCCGGTGCTCGCTCACCAGCCGCAGCCACGACAGCGGCCGCCGCGCGAAGACCTCGGTGGACAGCAGCGTCATCGACATGCCGGACCAGACGGGCGACAGCAGCCCCCCGAAGAGGCCCATGTCGTGGTACGGCGGTAGCCAGACCAGGGCGCGGTCGGCCTCGGTCAGCGACATGCCCGCCGTGATCGCGGCGAGGTTGTGCGCGATGCTGTCGTGGGTCACCATCACGCCCTTCGGCGCGCCGGTGGAGCCGGAGGTGTACTGCAACACGGCCACGCCCTCGGGCGCCGGCGCGGCAGCCGCCGGATCGGCGGTGGCGCGCAGGTCGAGCGGGCCGGCCGGGGTGAACGCGGCGACGGCACCGCTGGCGCGGACGACCGGATGGGCGGCGAGCCGCGCCTGCGGTGACTCGTCCTCGTCCCGGGCCCGCACGCGGGGCGGCAGCGGCACCGCGACGGCGCCGGCGGCGAGGCAGCCGAGCAGCCGGACGAGATACTCCAACCCGCCCGGCAGGGCGAGCGCGACACGTTCGCCGGGCCGGACCCCGGCCGCCCGCAGCGCCGCCGCCACCTCCTCGACCCGGTCGGCGAGCCGCGCGTACGACAGCCCGCGCGGCGGCTCGTCGCCGTCGGTCGCCTCCAGGTACCCCACCCGCTCCGGCTCCCGCTCCGCGCGCCGCCGCAGAACGTCGAGCAACGGCGCGGACCCGTGGTGCAGTGCCATGTAGCAACCCATTCCTCGCGTCGTCTTGCGGATGGAGGTCCGTGCTAGCGGGCCGCGCCGGCCACCGCCGGTTCGGGTACGAGCGCCGCCGCGGTCGCGTCGAGGCGGTCCAGGGCCTCCTCGACGCCGGCCAGCAGCCGCCTGCTGCGTGGCCCGAGCTGCTCGGTGACGCCCGGCTTTCCGGTGGAGCCGTGCGCGCCGAAGACGCGCAGCGCGGTCCACTCGTTGGCGAGACGGTCGACCTGCCGGCCGGCCTGCGCCAGCTCGTCACGGCCGAGGCGGCGGCCGGCGGCGCGCAGGAAGTCCGCGTGCAGCGCGGCCGCTCCCTGGGCCGCCCAGCCGACGCCGTACAGCTCGCCGAGCGCCCCGGTGGCGGTCTCCGCGTCCCCGCCGCGGGCGCGGTCGCCGATGTCGCCGAGCCAGTGCCGCAGTCCGTCCAGGCCGCCGCGGCCGGTCGGCGTCGGCGCGGGGTCGCGGAAGCCGTCCACGTTGGACCTGATGACGCCCGCGACCCAGGCGGTGTCGGTGACCGGCGGCGGGCCGGTGAACTCGACGTCGATCCAGCGGTGCGCGATCCTGGGTCCGGCGAAGAAGTAGTCGCGGGTCGCGGGCCGGGCCTCGTTGCCCGAGCCGCGGGCGCGCAGGAAATCGGCGATCGGGATGGGACCGCGGTACAGCGGCGGCGTGGGCTCCAGCACGTACGCCTCGCCCGTGTCGTCGTCGTAGCCCCAGACCACCACGAGGTGCGCGGCGTGCACGTCGCCGAAGGCGGGCCGGATCGGCATGTGGAAGTTGTCCACGGCGGCGATCGCGAGGCGGCTCGCGCGCAGCGACTGCCGGAGCCCGTCCCAGCCCGCCGCGCCGTCGGCCGGGTGCACCCAGCGGGCGCGCACCGGGTGGAACGGGAACATCGTCTCGCCCAGCGTCGGCCGGGGTGCGGGGTGGTAGAACTCCTCGCCCCGCACCTGGGCGGGGTCGTGGTGGAACTGCCACACCGCACCGAGCGCCCCGACCGGATCGAAGCCGCGCGCCAGCAGCAGGACCGCGAGGCAGTCGTGCAGGCAGTTGCCGAGGTCGTGGAACCAGAAGGGCGGCTCGTCCAGCAGGACCCTCATCACCGCCACCCGTTGGACACGGCGGTCATCGCGAAGATGTGCACGGCGACGTTGTCGGGCAAGCGCAGGTACACGAGTTCCTCCTGACGTGGCACGGGCAGCCGTTGCTGCCAGATCCTCGGTCCGATCCCGGGCTGGACGTGGCGCGGGAAGTGGATGCGTTCGCAGCGCACCGCCTCCAGCTCGCCGAAGCGTGGCGGCGACGCGGGCCAGAAGTCCGAGACGCGCAGCCACTCCTCGTCGACGGAGCCGTCGCGGTAGTGCAGGTGCACGACGTCCTCGATCCGGCGTTCGGCGCAGGCCAGCAGGTAGATCCAGTCGTACCGCGCCGGCCGCAGGTCGATGCGCTGCCCGGCGCAGACCACGTTGTCCAGCCGGCCGGGCCCGGTGGGCGGGAAGCGGAACGGCACCGCGCCCGGGCGGAACACCTCGGCGGCGCCGGGCAGTTCCTCGATCGGGAACGAGTTGCGCCACACATTGAGGCCGCCCTCGCCGGTGGTCTCCCGCGTGGTCGCCGCGGTGTTGTTGAAACAGGCTGACAGGTCGACCATCTCGGCGCGAAAGGTGGCCATTTCCAGCACATTCGACATGGCAATCCAAACATTGATGCTCATGAAACGAATAACCCCGACGGGCGCAGTCTGTGTGGCTCAAACCGCGCGCGTCAAGGCTGGTCAGTCGCGTATGTCCCGCCGGCGGGACAGCGAATTTCCGGTCGCTCCGCAGCGCGGTACGCCGTGCTAGCTTGGCCGGGAAATCGACCGGTAGGAGGCATTTCGGTGCGCCCTGAACTCGCGCGTCGGCCATTGTCGGACACCGTCGCGGCGTCGTTCGCGCAGGAGCGGTTCTGGTTCGTCGACCAGTTACGGCCGGGCTCGGCCCTGCACAACCTCGCCTTCGGCGTGGACGTCGACGGGCCGCTCGACGAGAGCGCGCTCGCCGCGGCGCTGCACGACATCGTGCGGCGGCACGAACTGCTGCGCACGCGGTTCGTCGTGGTCGACGGAGCGCTGTGCCTCGGGCCGGTGGAACCGGTCGGGCCGCGGCTGATCGTCCGCGACGCGCCGGCGGAGCGGCTCGACGAGCTGACCAGGGCCGCGGCCGACGAGCCCTTCGACTACCGCGCCGGCCCGCTGCTGCGGATGCTGCTGCTGCGCCTGTCGCCGTCGCGCCACCGGCTGGTGCTCGTCGCGCACCACGCGGTGTTCGACGGCTGGTCGTTCGGCGTGTTCCTGGCCGAGCTCGGCGAGCTGTACGCGGCGCACCGGCAGGACCGGCCGGCCCGGCTTCCCGGGCTCGCGCTGCAGTACCGTGACTACGCCGCCTGGCAGCGCGAGGCGCTCGCCGCCGGCGCGTTCGACGAGGACCTGGCGTACTGGGCCGGTCAGCTCGCCGGTGACCCGCCGCCCCCGCCGCTGCCCGCCGACTTTCCGCGTCCGTCCCGGCCGCTGCTGCGCGGGGCCACCCACCGCTTCCGGCTGCCGGCGGGTGACGTACGGGCGCTGCGCACGCTCGCCGCCGAGGAGCAGGCGACCGAGTTCATGGCGTACCTCGTGGTGCTGCAGGCGCTGCTGTGGCGGTGCGGCGGGCAGACCGAACCGCGGATCGGCAGCCCCACCGCCGGGCGGCCGGACGAACGGCTGGACGCGCTCATCGGACCGTTCATCAACGTCGTGGTGCTGCGCGGTGACCTGTCCGGCGATCCCACCCTGCGGCAGTTGCTCGGCCGGGCCCGCGCGGCGACCACGGGCGCGCTCGCCCACCAGCACGCGCCGCTGCAACACGTGGTCGAGCGCACCGCCGGACGGCGGGCGCCCTACCACGTCGCGTTGGCCGTGCAGAACTTCCGCGCCCCGCCGCTCGACCTCGGCGACGGTCTCCGGATCGTGGCCTTCCCGGTCGACGTCGACGCCGCGCAGCACGACCTGTCGGTCTTCGTGACCCCGTCGGCGGACGGCGCGCGGTGCATGATGCAGTACGACACGGCGGTGCTGCGCCCCGACACCGTCGCCGCGCTCGCCGCGGACTTCGCCGACCTGGTGCGCCGCCTGGCCCGCGACCCGGACCTGCCGCTGGCCCGCCTCGCCCGCCCCGAACCGCCGCCGGGGCGCTTCGCGCGGGACGCGCCGTTCCCGCTCGGCGCGGCGCAGCGGCGCTGGCACGCCGCCGAGCTGACCCGCCCCGGTGACCCGGCGGCGAAGATCGTGCGGGTCGTCGAGCTGCGCCCGCCACGGCCGGCCGCCCGGGTGCGGACGACGGTGGAGCGGCTGGCGCGGCGGCACGAGATGCTCCGCGTCGGCATCGCGCCCGACGGCCGCACCCAGTCCGTGCGGCCCGGCGGCGGGCCGGAGCTGCGGGTGGTATCGGCGGCGGGGGACGGTGACCCGGTCCGGGCCGCGGTCGAGCAGGCCCGCGCCGCCGTGCCCGGCCTCGACCGGTGCGGCGTCGAGGTGACCCTGGTCGAGCCGGCCGGTCGGTCGGTCCTCGTGGTTGCCGCGCACCGCGCCGTGCTCGACGACGACGGCGTCGACCGGCTCTGCCGCGACCTCGCCGCCGCCGAGCCCGCCGCCGAAGCCGAGGATCGGCCGGAGCAGACTCCGGGGCACCTCGACTGGGCGCTGTGGCGCCGGCGCCGGGCCGCTGGGCGTGACGAGGCCGTCGAGGCGTTCTGGCGCCCCCGGTACGCCGTGGCGGCCGAGCCGCTGGTCCTGGACGGCCGCACCGCGGCGACGGCGGCGGACACCGCCACCCGGGAGGTGCCGGTCCGGCTGGACGCGGCGGCCACCGCCCGCCTCGACGCCGCGTGCGCGGCCGCCGCCGTGGACCGTGGCACCGGCCTGCTCACCGTGCTCGGCCTGCTGCTCGCCCGGCACACCGGACGCGCCGAGACGTGGATCGGTGTCGAGGTCGCGCCGCCCGGCGCCCCCGACCCGCACGTCGAGGTGGGCGCCCGCGCCGAGCTGCTGCCGGTGCCGGTCGAAGCGGGCGACGCCGACCTGCCCGGCGTGCTCACCGCGGTCCACGCGGCGCTGGCCGAGGCGCGGGCGCACACCGGGTCGGAGGCGGCCACCGCCGCGGCACGTATCGTGTTCCGGCACCGGCCGGCCGGCCCCGGCGACCCGGCGACCGAGGCAACCGGCGTCGACGTGACGGGGGCCGCCGAGGCGGAGCTGACCGTCACCGCGCGCGACGCGGCGGGCGGTGTCGACATCGTCTTCGCGTTCCGCGCGCAGCAGTTCGAACCGGGCGCGGCCGACCGGCTCGCCGGCCGGTTCGCCGCACTGCTCGACCATCTGTGCGACGCGCCCGAGCAGCCCGTGCGGCGCGCCGCCGTCGTCGCCGGCGCCGAACGGGCCGCGCTGCTGCGGGCCGGGGACCGCCTCGCCGCGGCGGGCCCGGACGCCACGCTGCACGGGCGGTTCGCGGCCCACGCCGCCGCCGACCCCGACCGCGTCGCGCTGCGGCACGGCGCCCGGGCCGTCCGCTACGGCGAGCTCGACCGATTGAGCAACCGGATCGGCAACGCGCTGGTGCGGCTCGGCGTCCCGCCCGGGGGCGTGGTCGCGGTGGCAATGGAGAACGGTCCGCTCGCGATCGCGGTACTGCTCGGTGTGCTCAAGGCGGGCGCGGCCTTCGCCTGCCTCGACCCGGCCCAGCCACCCGCCCGGCTCGACGCCGTCCTGCGACGCACCGCACCGGCCGCCGTGCTGATGGACCGCCGCGCCGCGGCCCGCCACGGCGGCCCCGCGACTGTGGTGCTCGACGACGGCGGAGCACCCGACCCGGATCCCGCGCCGCAACCCTGGCGCGGGCCGGTTCTCGACACCGGCCGTGAACCGGCCACCGCGCCGGGGCGGACCGTTGCCCCGGACGACCTCGCCTACCTCGCCTTCACCTCCGGCTCGACCGGCCGGTCCAAGGCGATCCCGCACGCGCACCGCGACCTGGCCCAGTTCGCGCAGTGGCAGAGCACGGCGTTCGACGTGGCGCCCGGCGCGCGGATGGGACAGCTCGCGCCGATGCCGTTCGACGTGGCGTACTGCGAGATCTTCGGCGCGCTGTGCCACGGCGCCACGCTGTGCCTGCGACCCGCCGCCGGGCACGGCGATCCGGTCGCACTCGCCGCCTGGCTGGCCCGCGACCGCGTCAGCGTGCTGCAGGTGATCCCGGCGCTGTTCCGCGAGATACTCGCCGCCGCCGGCCCGCTGCCCGACCTGGGCACGGTGCTGTTCGTCGGGGAGGCCCTGCACACCGAACTCGTCCGGCGGGCCCGGCACCGGCTCGGCCCGGCGGTGCGGCTGGTCAACGTCTACGGCCCGACGGAGGTCGTCGCCGCGACCTACCACGTCGTGACCGACCTGCCCGGCGCGGCGGTCGTGCCGATCGGCCGCCCGATCGACGGGCGTCAGGTCGTGGTGCTCGACCCGGCCGGGGAGCTGTGCCCGCCGGGTGTCACCGGCGAGGTCTGCGTACACAGCCCGTACCTGGCGCCGGGGTACCGCGACGACGAGGGGCAGACCGCGCAGCGGTTCGTGGCCGGGCTGCTGCCGGAGGTGCCCGGCGTGCTCTACCGCACCGGCGACCTCGCCCGGCTGCGCCCGGACGACCTCGCGCTCGAGTTCGCCGGACGTCTCGACAACCAGGTGAAGGTCTCCGGCATCCGGCTGGAGCTGGAGGAGGTGGAGGCGGCCGTCACCCGCCACCCGGACGTGCGCCAGTGCGTGGCGGCCGTACGCGGCGGCTCGGGTCCGCGCGACCCCGGACGACTCGTCGCCTACGTCGTCACCGGCGACGGCGCCGCGCCGCCCGGCCTGCGTGACTTCCTTCGCGACAGCGTGCCCGCGCACATGGTGCCGGCCGACGTGGTCGCCCTGCCGGCCCTGCCCCGCACCGCCAACGGCAAGGTCGACCGGGCCGCGCTGCCCGAGCCGGCCGGGCGGCCGGACACCGGAGTCGAGCACGTGGCGCCGCGGACCTTCCTGGAGCGGCAGCTCGCCGGTCTCGTCGCCGAGGTGCTCGGCGTCGAGCGCGTCGGTGTCCACGACGACTTCTTCGCGCTGGGCGGCAACTCGTTGCAGGCGGCCCGGCTGGTCAACCGGGCCCGCGAGGCGCTCGGGCTGGAGCTTTCCCTGCAATCGCTGCTCACCGAACCCACCGTGTCGGCGGCCGCCGCGGCGGCCGACCGCGCAGGCGGCTACGAGGCCGAGGTGGCGCGGCTCGAGCGCGAGCTGCGCGAGCTGCCGCCGGAGCGACTGCGCGCCCTGCTCGCCCGCCACCAGGCGGGCGGAGTACCTGCCGAGCCACGGGAGCCGTGACGACATGACCCACGCCGACACCATCGACACCGCGCGTGACACGGTGGAGATCACCGCCGAGCGGTACACAGTGGAGGAGCTGTACCGGATCGCCACCACCCGGCCCCGGCTCGCGCTGGCGCCCGACATCGCCGAGAAGATCGCCGAGGGCGCGCGTTACATCGCGCAGATCTCCGGCCAGGACCGGCACATCTACGGCGTCAACACCGGATTCGGCTCGCTGTGCACCACCCGGATCTCACCCGAGCACATGTCGGACCTGCAGCACAAGCATCTCGTGTCGCACGCCTGCGGCGTCGGCGACGTCGTGCCCGAGCGCGTCTCGCGGTTGATGATGCTGGTGAAGCTGCTGACCTTCCGCGCGGGATACTGCGGAATCTCCCTCGACGTCGTCGGCCGGATGCTCGACATGTGGAACGCCGACGTCATCCCCGCCGTGCCGAAGAAGGGCTCCGTCGGCGCCAGCGGCGACCTCGCGCCGCTGGCCCACCTGGCGCTGCCGATCATCGGCCTGGGCCGGGTGCACGCCGATGGCGCGGTGGTGGACGCCGCCGAGGTCCTCGCCGAGCGAGGCTGGCAGCCGCTGCGGCTGCGACCGAAGGAGGGTCTCGCGCTCACCAACGGCGTGCAGTACATCAACGCCCTCGCGACCGACTCGATCGTGCGCTGCGGGGAGCTCATCCGCGCCGCCGACCTCATCGCGTCGCTGAGCATCCAGGCGTTCAGCTGTGCCGACACCTTCTACCAGCGGATCCTGCACGACACCTGCCTGCACCCGGAGCGCGGCGTCGTCGCGGCGAACCTGCGTGCGCTGCTGGGGGGCAGCAACCACCCGACCCTGCCGGGCGCCAACGTCGCGCGGGAGGACCCCTACTCGTTCCGCTGCGTGCCGCAGGTGCACGCCGCGGTCCGGCAGACGTACGGGCACGCCCGCACCGTCATCGAGCAGGAGTGCAACAGCGTCTCGGACAACCCGCTGTTCTTCCCCGAGCACGACCGGGTGATCCTGGGCGGCAACCTGCACGGCCAGTCGACCGCGTTCGCGCTGGACTTCCTGGCCATCGCGATGAGCGAGCTGGCCAACATCGCGGAACGGCGCACCTACCAGATGCTGTCGGGCCAGCACGGCCTGCCCGACTACCTCGTGCCGCGGCCCGGCCTCGACTCCGGGCTGATGATCCCGCAGTACACCTCCGCGGCGCTGGTGAACGAGAACAAGGTGCTCGCCACCCCGGCGAGCATCGACACCATCCCCACCTGCCAGTTGCAGGAGGACCACGTCAGCATGGGCTCGACCAGCGCCTACAAGCTCGACCAGATCATCGGCAACTGCGAGTACGTGCTGGCGATCGAGCTGCTCACCGCGGCGCAGGCGGTGGACCTCAACGAGGGGCTGCGGCTGTCGGAGCGCACCCGCGCGGTCTTCGACGACTTCCGCGCCGTCGTGCCGTTCCTCGCCGAGGACCGGCAGCAGTCGATCGACATCGAGCTGGCCCGGCAGTACGTGCGGCGGCACCGGTCGGCCTGGGCGCAGGTGCTCGCCTGATGACGGCCCCGGGCGGAGCCGCCGGGCCGGACGACGGCGCGCTGCGCGCGCTCGCCGAGGCGCTGCTGCGCGAGCGGCTCGGCGGCGGCACGCGGCCGACCGGCCCGGCCGCCGACGGGCCGGCGCCGCTGTCGTACCAGCAGGAGCGGCTGTGGCTGCTGGAGCAGATGCACCCCGGGACGGCCGCGTACAACGAGATGTTCGCGGTGTCCCTGCGCGGCCCGCTCGACGCCGACCGGCTCGCCGCCGCCCTCGCGCAGGTGGTGCGCCGCCACGACGTGCTGCGCACCGCGATCCGGCTCGACGGCGCCCGCCCGGTGCAGGTGGTCAGTGCCGACGCCGACGCGCCGCTGCGCGTCGAGTCGTGGGAACACCTGCCGACCGCCCGGCGGGAGGCCGCCGCGGCCGAGCGCCTCCGGGCGCTGGCCCGCGAGCCGTTCGACCTCGCCCGGGCGCCGCTGCTGCGGGCCCACCTCGCCCGCCTCGACGCCGGCGAGCACGTCCTCGCGCTGGTCCTGCACCACCTGGTCACCGACGGCTGGTCGCTGCGCCTGCTGCTGGCCGAGCTCGTCGCGCACTACGACGCCGGTGGCCACGCGCCGCTGCCCCCGCTGTCCGCCCAGTACGCCGACTACGCCCGCCGCCAGCGCGCGGACGGGCCGGGCGCGCAGGAACGGCTCGCCTTCTGGGTGCGCGCGCTCGCGGGCGCGCCGGGCGAGCTGGAGCTGCCGACCGACCGGCCGTACCCGCCGGTCGCCGGCCACGACGGCGCCGAGCACGTGTTCGCCGTCGACCCGGCGGTTCTCCAGGGCGTACGGGCCCTCGCCGCGGCGCAGCGGGCCACACCGTTCATGGTGCTGCTCGCCGCGTTCGACGTCGTGCTGTCCCGCTGGAGCGGGCAGGAGGACGTCGTCGTCGGCACGCCGGTGCTCAACCGGCACAGCAGCGCGACGGAAGGGCTCGTCGGGTTCTTCGTCAACACGGTGCCGCTGCGCGCCGACCTGTCCGGCCGGCCGACGTTCCGCGCGCTCGTGGACCGGGTGCGCGACGGCGTGATACCGGCGCTGGAGCACCAGGACGTGCCGTTCGAGCGGATCGTGCAGGCGGTGCGCACCGCCCCCGACGCGCGTCGCGCGCCGCTGTTCCAGGTGATGTTCGCGCTGCACAACCTGCCGGACGAGCCACCCGCGCCGCGGGGACTGTCGATCGCGCCGGTGCCGGGTCTGCACCACAGCGCCAAGTTCGACCTCACGCTCGCGCTCGTCGAGACCGGCGGCGCGCTGCGCGGGCATCTGGAGTACCGCACCGACCTGTTCGACGCGCCGACCGTGGCCCGCCTCGCCGGGCACCTCGCCACGCTGCTCGCCGACGCGGTCGCCGACCCGGACCGCCCGATCGGGGCGCTGCGGCTGATGGGCTCCCGGGAGCGGACGGCGGTCCTGCGCGACTGGCACCCGCCGGCCCGGCCGCGCACGGACGGCGTGACGCTGCACGAGGCATTCGCCGCGCAGGCGGCGCGTACCCCCGAGGCGGTCGCGGTGGTCGACGGCGACCAGCGGCTCACGTACGCGGCGCTGGCCGGTCGGGTCGACCGGCTCTCCGCCCGGCTGCGCCACGCCGGCGTGGTCCGGGGCACGCCGGTGGCACTACGGCTCGGACGCGGCGCCGACCTCGTGGTGGCGGTCCTCGCCGTGCTGCGGGCCGGCGGCGCCTACGTGCCCACCGACCCGCGGACCCCGCCGCGGCGGCTGCGGCACATCCTCGACGACACGGGCGCGCCGCTGCTGCTGACGCACGGCGGCCTCGCCGCGGGCACGCCGGCCCGGCCGGGCACCGAGGTGCTGCTCGTCGACGCCCCGGAGGAGCCCGGCGCCGCGCCCGTGCCGTCGGAGCCCGGCGACGGCGACGACCTGGCGTACGTCATCTACACCTCCGGCTCCACCGGGCTCCCGAAGGGTGTGCGGATCCCGCACCGCACCGTCGGATGGCTCATGCGCGCCGCCCGGGAGCGCTTCGGCGTCGGCGCCGACGACGTGTGGACGCTGTCGCACTCGTACACCTTCGACGTGTCGGTGTGGGAGCTGTTCGGCGCGCTGCTGCACGGCGGCCGGCTGGTGATCGTGCCGCAAGCGGTGAGCCGCGACCCGGGCGCGTTGTGGCGGCTGCTGGACCGCGAGGGCGTCACGGTCCTCAGCCAGACACCGACCGCCTTCCAGGGCCTCGTCGCCGCACAGCCGCCCGACGCGGTGCTGACCCGGCTGCGGCTGGTGGCCCTGGCCGGCGAACGGCTCGACTTCCGCCGCCTCGAACCCTGGTTCGCCCGCTACCCCGACACGCATCCGCGCGTGGTGAACCTGTTGGGCGCGACCGAGACCACCGTCCACTCGACCGAGCGGTTCGTGCGGGCGCACGAGACCGGCTCCGCGCGCAGCCACGTGGGCGGCCCGCTGCCCGGTGTGCGGCTGCTCGTCGTCGACGACGAGCTGCGGCCCGTGCCGCTCGGCGTGCCCGGCGAACTGCTCGTCGGAGGCGAGTGCGTGGGGCTGGGCTACCTGCGCCGCGACGAGCTGACCGCCGAGCGGTTCGTCGCCGACCCGCTGGGCTCGCCGATGCGCTGCTACCGCACCGGAGACCTGGTGCGCCGGGGCGTGGACGGCGACCTGGAGTACCTCGGCCGCGCCGACAACCAGGTGAAGATCCGCGGGTTCCGGGTCGAGCTCGGTGAGGTCGAGGCGGCGGTGCGCGAGCACCCGGCGGTCGCCGAGGCCGTCGTCGCGCTCACCGGGACCGCCGCCGACCAGCGGCTCGTCGCCTACGTCGTCGCGGCCGGCGACGGGACGCCGCCCGCGCTCGGCGAGCTGCGCGACTTCCTGCGGGGCCGGCTGCCGGAATACATGTTGCCCGCCGCGGTCGCCCACCTCGCCGAGCTGCCCCGCACCACCGGCGGCAAGCTCGACCGGCGGGCCCTGCCCGCTCCACCGTCCGTCGACGAGGCCCGTACGGCGGCCTACACCGCGCCGCGCACCGGCACCGAACGCACGCTCGCCGGCATCTTCGCCGAGCTGCTCGGCGCCGCACGCATCGGCATCGACGACAACTTCTTCGAACTCGGCGGGCACTCCGTGCTCGCCGTCGAGGCCCATCGCCGCATCCGCGACGCGGCGATCCCCGTCGAGGTCATCGACCTGTTCCAGTACCCCACCGTGCGCACCCTCGCGCAGCGGGCGGGCGGCGGGCGGCGGGACGGCGCCGACCTGCGCCGGGCCCGTGGCCGCGGCGCGCAGCGGCGTGCGGCGCTGACCCGGCACGCCCCCGACACGGGAAGCGAGGAGACACGTGACGACATCCGGCGATGAGTTCGACACCGCGGTCGCGGTGATCGGCATGGCCGGCCGGTTCCCCGGCGCCCGGTCGGTCGACGAGCTGTGGCGCAACCTGTGCGAGGGCCGGGAGGCGGTGACGTTTTTCTCCGCGGCGCAACTGCGGGCCGCGGGCGTTGCCGATGCCGAGCTGCGTGACCCGGCGTACGTGCCGGCCCGGGCCGTGGTCGAGGACGTGGAGCTGTTCGACGCCGGATTCTTCGGGTTCGGCGTACGCGACGCGGAGATCCTCGACCCGCAGCACCGCATCTTCCTGGAGTGCGCGTGGGAGGCCGTCGAGCACGCCGGATACGACACCAGCCGCTACGACGGCCACGTCGGCGTCTACGCCGGGTCGGCGATCAGCACGTACCTGCTGGCCCTGCTCGCCGACCCGGCGCTGGTCGCCGCCGTCGGCGGCTACCGCATCCTGCTGGCCAACGACAAGGACCACCTCACCACCCGGGTCGCGCACCAGCTCGACCTGCGCGGGCCCGCGGTCACCGTGCAGACGGCCTGCTCCACCTCCCTGGTCGCCGTGCACGTAGCCACCCAGGCGCTGCTGGCGCGCGAGTGCGACATGGCGCTGGCCGGCGGCGTGGCGGTGAGCCTGCCGCAGGTCAGCGGCTACCGGTACGAGCCGCAGGGCATCATGTCGCCGGACGGGCACTGCCGGGCCTTCGACACGGAGGCCCGGGGCACCGTCGCCGGCAACGGAGCGGGCGTCGTGATGCTCAAGCGGCTCGCCGACGCGCTCGCCGACGGCGACACCGTGCACGCGGTGATCCTCGGCTCGGCGGTGAACAACGACGGTGCCGGCAAGTCCGGCTACACCGCGCCCAGCGCCCGGGGCCAGGCCGACGTGATCGCCGAGGCGCTCGACGCGGCGGGGGTGGCGCCCGCGTCCGTCGGCTACGTGGAGGCGCACGGCACCGGCACGGGTCTCGGCGACCCCATCGAGGTTGCCGCGCTCGCCGAGGCGATGGACCGCGACGGGAACGCCCCGGAGTGCCTGCTCGGCTCGGTGAAGACCAACATCGGCCACCTCGACGCGGCGGCCGGGGTCGCCGGGCTCATCAAGACCGTACTCGCGCTGCGTGCGGGCATCGTGCCCGGCACGCTGCACTTCGAGCGGCCCAACCCGCGGGCGCGGCTGGCCGAGTCGGGCTTCACCGTGCACCCGGGGACGCGCGCCTGGCCCGACCGCGCCGGTCCCCGCCGCGCCGGGGTGAGCTCGTTCGGCATGGGCGGCACCAACGCGCACGTCGTGCTCCAGGAGCCGCCGCCGGCCCCGCCGCCCGGCGCCGGCCCGCGGGACCGGCAGGTGTTCGTGGTGTCGGCGGCGTCACCCGCCGCGCTCGCCGCGGCCTCGCGGCGGCTCGCCGAGCACCTGGCCGCCGCGCCCGAGCAGCCGCTCGCCGACGTGGCGTACACGTTGCAGGTCGGCCGCCGGGCGCTGCGGTACCGCCGGGCGGTGGTGGGGGAGTCCGCCGCGGCCGTCCGCGCGGCGCTCGCCGAGCCGGCGGCCGATGCCCGTCCGGTGCCCGACACCGACCGCGGCGTGGTGTTCATGTTCCCCGGCCAGGGGGCGCAGCGCGCCGGCATGGCCGCCGGCCTGTACGCGCGGGAGCCGCTCGTGCGCCAGGTCGTCGACGAGTGCGCGGGCCTGCTGCGGGAACCGCTGGGTGTCGACCTGCGGGACGTCCTGCTGCGCGGCGTCGGGGACCTGCGGGACACCGCCCTGGCCCAGCCGGCGCTGTTCATCGTCGAGTACGCGCTGGCCCGGCTGTGGATGTCCTGGGGCGTACGCCCCGAGGCGATGATCGGGCACAGCATCGGCGAGTACGTCGCGGCCTGCCTGGCCGGCGTCTTCGACCTCAAGGACGCCCTCGAACTCGTCGCGGCCCGGGGACGGCTCGTGTCCGGGCTGCCGCGCGGCGCGATGCTCGGCGTGGCGCTTCCGGCAGCCGAACTCGCCGAGCTGGCCGAGGACGGCGACGGGCTCGCGGTCGCCGCGGTGAACGGCCCGCGCGTCGGCGTGCTGTCCGGACCGGTGGAGGCCGTGGCGGCCCGCGCGGCCGCGCTCGCCGCTCGCGGGGTGCCGACGAGACGGCTGCACACCTCGCACGCCTTCCACTCGCCGATGCTCGACCCGGTGCTCGACGCGTTCACCGCGATCGTGGCGGCGGTGCCGAGGCGGGCGCCGCAGATTCCGTACGTGTCCAACGTGTCCGGCGGCTGGATCGGTGAGGACGAGGCGACGGACCCGGCGTACTGGGCACGGCAGATGCGCGGCACCGTCCGCTTCGGCGACGGGGTGCGCACGCTGCTGGCGGACGGGCCGCGGGTGCTGCTGGAGGTGGGGCCGGGCGACGGGCTCGGCGCCCTCGCCGCCGGCCACGACGGTGAGCACCGGTCGGTGGTGGTGGCCACGCTGCCGCCGACGGACGCGGCCACGATCGGCGGCGCCGCCGTGCCCGACTCGCTCGCCCGGCTCTGGAGCGCGGGGGTGCGGGTCGACTGGCCGGCGTACCACGCGGCGGCGCGCCGCCGCCGGGTTCCGCTGCCGACGTATCCGTTCCAGCGGCAGCGCTACTGGGTCGAGCACCGTCCGGGCGCGTCGGGGCTGCCCACGGCGTCGCCGGGCGAGCCCGCTGCCGTGGCCCCCGTGACCGCGCCGCCGCCGTCGGCGGACGGGCGGGTGCCGACGCCGCCCGGCACCGACCTGGAGCGGGCGCTGGTGGAGCTGTGGACGCAGATCCTGGGGGCCCAGCCGATCGGCATCCACGACTCGTTCCTCGACCTCGGCGGGCACTCGCTGCTCGCCACCCAGCTCACCGCCCGGCTCCACGACCGCTTCGGGGTCGCCGTCACCGTCGAGCAGATGTTCGCCCTGCGGACCGTCGCCCGGCTCGCCGAGCACATCGAGGAGCAGCTCATCGCCCGGCTGGAGGAGCTGTCCGACGACGAGGTCGCCCGGCTGGCCGCGGACGAGGGACGGTGAAGCCGTGACCACCACGACCTCCGCCCGGCAGCCGGGCACGACGGACGGTCAGATCGGGTTCACCGCGGATCAGCTCGCGCTCGAACGGGACGTCCACGCGCTGCTCACCGGGCCGCTCGGGCGGCCGCTGGTCGCGCGGGCCGCCGCTGACGGCCCCGCCCGCGGCGAGGCGCTCGGCCCGTTGCACCGGCTGCTCGGCGCTCGTGGATGGCTCGCGCCCGGCTGGCCGCGGGAGTACGGCGGCCTCGGCCTCGGCCCGGTCGAGACCGCGATCGTGCACCGCGAGCTGGTCCGCAACGGCGTGCCCGACCTGCTGTTCGTCGTCTCGATCTGCTACGTCGGCACCTGCTTGCTGCTGGCCGGCAACGACACCGTCAACCGGACGTATCTGCCGGCGCTCGCGGCGGGCGAACTCACCTCGTGCACGCTGTACAGCGAGCCCGACACCGGCTCGGACCTCGCCTCCCTGGCCAGCCGGGCCGAGCGCGTCGAGGGCGGCTACCGCCTGCACGGCCGCAAGACCTACAGCCAGGCCACCGAGCACGCCGGCTACGCGCTCGTCGCCGCGCGGCTCGCCGAGGCCGGCGCATCGGGCGGCTCGAGCGACGGCGCGCCGCCGGCGCACGCCGGGATCACCCTGTTCTGGGTGTCGTTGCACGCCCCCGGCGTCACCGTGCGGCCGGAGCCCAACCTCGGGGAGGCGCCGTTCAGCACGGTGCTGCTCGACGGGGTGTTCGTCCCCGGCGACCACGTGATCGGCCCGCCGGGCGAGGCGTGGTCGCTGTTGAACACCGCGCTGTCCATCGAGCGCACCGGCTTCGAGGCGCACCTGAAGATGCGCCACTGGCTCGACGCGGTCGACGCCCGCGCGGCCGCGCTCGGCCTCGACCGGGAGCCCTGGTTCGCCGGAGCCGCGGCGGTCCTCGACGCGCGCGTCGAGGCGGGCGGCCACCTCGCCTGGCAGATGATCGGCAAGCAGGCGCGCCGACAGCTCGACGGCCCCGGCGCGGCGATCGCCAAGTGGTACAACACCGAGTTGGGCCGGCCGATCGCCCGCCTCGCGCTGGACGTGGAGGCCGCCGCGGGCACGGTCGTCGACGCGCCCGCCGGGCCCGGCGCCGACGAGCAGTACCGGGAGTGCCCGGGCCTCACCCTCTCCGCCGGCACGTCGGAGATCATGCTGTACGCCGTGGCGACCGGCCACCTGCGCGTGCAGATCGGCGACGCGCCGCCGCTACCGCTCGACGACCCCGACGCCGCGTTCCGGCGGCGGCTGCGCCGCTTCGTCGGCACCGCCTTCGCCGCCGAGTTCGCCGCGGCCGGGCCGGGTACGCCCACCGGCGCGCCGCGCACCGACCCGGCCGCGGCCTGGCAGGCGCTCGTGCGCAGCGGCACCGTCGGGTTGACGCTGCCACCGGCGGCGGGCGGCGCCGGCCACGGCGTCGTCGAGTCGCTCGTGGTGGCCGAGGAACTCGGCCGTGCGCTGGTGCGCGGGCCGTACCTGGCGACCGTCGCCGTCGCGGAGGCCGCGGCGGCGGACGGCTCCGGCGGCAGCGGCTGGCCGCTGGCCCTCGCGGTAGCCGGGGGCACCGTCACGGCCGCGGTGGCCGGCGAGGTCACCGCGGACGTCCCGGCGACCGGCCCGCCGGATGCCGCCGTGTTCGACGGCGGGACGGTCAGCGGCGCCGTGGCGCTCGTGGCGCACGCCGAAGTCGCCGACATGCTCGTCGCCCCGGCGTGGACGCCGGCCGGGCCGGTGCTCGTCACCGTCCGGCGCGACCAGCCGGGCGTGCGGTTGCGCCACCGCACCGCGCTCGGGCACGAGGACCTGTTCGCGGTGACGTTCGACCGGGCGGCCGTGGAGCCGGGTGGTGTGCTGTGCGAGGCCGGGTCGCCGACCCACGCGGCACTCGTCGAGCGGCTGCGGCTGCGGCAGTGCGGGTACCTGCTCGGCCTGTCCGCGCAGGCGTTCGACCTGACGCTCACCCGCGCCAAGACCCGGCGGCAGTTCGGGCAGCCGATCGCCGCGTTCCAGTACGTGTCGTTCCGGCTGGCGGCGCTGGCCGCCCGCCTGCACGCCGCGCGGGTCCTGGTGCGGGCCCGCGCCGCCGAGCACGACGCCGGGCGGGTGCCCGAGCCCGCGCGCGGCGCGGCGGTGCTCGCCCTCGTCGCGCAGGTGGCCCGGGACGTGACGGCCGAGGGGGTGCAACTGCACGGCGCCCACGGCATGACCCGGGCGGCGGCGATCGGCCGATTCTACCATCGCGCCGCCGCCGAGACAGTCGTGCTCGGCGGCCCGCACGCCATGCGGTCGGCCGCGGCGGGCTGAGCGGCGCCGCGCCCGCGCTGGTCGCGGCACCTGGGTCAGGGCGCGGGGGGCCGACCTCGCAGAGGCGGCCGGCGCTACCGCCGGCGCGGCGTCTCGGCGAGCATCGCGTGCGCCGTCGCCACCACCTGGCCGGCCGTCACACCGGCCCGCCCGAGCAGGTCTTCGTGGTCGTCCGCATACGGGAAGAACCGGTCCGGCGCGCCGATCCGCCGGACCCGGGCCCCCCGCTCGGCAAGGCACTCGGCGACGGCCGAGCCGAGCCCGCCCGCCGCCCAGTGGTCCTCCACTGTGAGCACGGTGTCGTTGCCGGCCGCGGCGGTCAACGTGGCCACGTCGAGGGGCTTGACCGTGTGCATGTCGAGCACCGTGGCGGCGACGCCGGAGGCGGCGAGCACGTCCGCGGCGTGCAGCGCGATCCGGACCGGCCGGGGCCCGCAGCCCACGATGGTCACGTCCCCGCCGATCGGCCGCAGCACCTGGGCCCGGCCCAGCCGCACCGGCGACGGGCGCGGTGGCAGCGGTGGGGTGCCCTCCCGCCCGAGCCGCAGGTAGCTCGGGCCCGGGCCGCCGAGGCACTGGCGCAGCAGGCCGGCGGCGTCGTCCGCGTCGGCCGGCACGACGACACGCAGGTTCGGCAGGGTCCGCAGCACCGCGACGTCCTCCAGCGCGTGGTGGGTCGGGCCGAGGCTGCCGGCGGACAGCCCGCCGTGGGTCGCCACGATGTGTACGGCGAGGTTGCCGAAAGCGACGTCGATCTTCACCGCCTCCAGCGCGCGGGTGGCGGCGAACGTCGCCATCGTGTGCACGACCGGGATCCGGCCGGCCCGCGCCAGGCCGGCCGCGGTACCCAGCAGGTTCTGCTCGGCGATGCCCAGGTTGACGTACCGGTCGGCGGCGGCGCCGAAGTCCGTCCGCGCGAACTGCCCGGTGTCGCTGTCCAGGCACACCAGGCGCTCGTCGGCGAGCATCATCTCGGCAAGGAGCTGCGCGCACACCTCGCGGGCCGGGCGGGCCGCCGTGCCTGCGCCGCTCACGGCCGCGCCGCCCGCGTTCCGTGGTCCAGGGCCGCCATGGCCCGCGTGAGCTGGCGCTCCCCGAGCCGGGCGTAGTGGCTGTGCACCTGGTCCTCGACGTACGGCAGTCCTTTGCCCTTGACCGTGGTGGCGAGCACGACGGTCGGCCGTCCGGGCTGCGGGGGCGCCGACAGCGCGGCGCACAGCCGGTCGCGGTCGTGGCCGTCGACGGCGCGCACCGTCCAGCCGAAGCTCGCCCATTTCGCGGCGAGCGGCTCCAGGGCCAGTACCTCCTCGGTCGGTCCGGTGATCTGCAGGCCGTTGCGGTCGACGACGGCGACGAGCCGGTCGAGGCGGTGCGCGGCCGCCGCCATCGCCGCCTCCCACACCGAGCCCTCCTGCAACTCGCCGTCGCCGAGCACGACGAAGCAGCGGCGTTCGGCCCCGTCGAGCCGCATCGCCAGGGCGTACCCGACACCGAGCGGCAGGCCGTGGCCCAGCGCGCCGGTCGGGGCCTCGACTCCGGCGACGTCGGGGACCGGGTGGGCGAGCAGCGTGCCGCCGGGCCGGCCGTACCCGGCGATCGTGGACTCGGGCAGGAAGCCACACTCGGTGAGCACCGCGTACAGCCCGATCGCACCGTGGCCCTTGCTCAGCACCATGATGTCGCGGTCGGGGTCGTCGGGGCGCGCCGGGTCGACCCGCATGACGTCCTGGTACAGCGTCAGCAGGATCTCCACCAGCGACATCGAGCCACCGAGGTGCCCGCCGCGGGCCTGCCCGCACATCTGCACGATGCGCCGGCGCACCCGCCCGGCGGCGGTGTCGGCCCGTGGCGGCGAAACAACGTCCATCATCTGCTCCCGGTAGCCGGTGCGGTGGTGAGGCGCTCGACGGCCCAGCGCAGGGTCGCGATCGCCCGGTGGTACTCGGCCAGTTCGAGGTGCTCGTCGGCGCTGTGGTCGAGCCGGCTGTCGCCGGGCCCGTAGCAGGCCATCGGCACGTTCCAGTACTCGGCCAGCGTGTTCATGTCGGAGGTCGCGGTCTTCACCTTGTACCCGACCGTGCCGCCCTGCGCGCGTACCCCGCCCACCAGGGCGCGCACCACCGGGTCGCGCCGGCCGACCCGGCACGCAGGCACGCTGGCGCACACCTCCAGCCGCCCGGCCGGCAGCCGGCGGCGCAGTTCGGCGACGAGCGCGTCGGCGTCGAACCCGAGCGGGCTGCGTACCGTGAACTCGGCCTCGGCCTCGGTCAGGTCGCCGCGCAGCGAGCACAGGGTCGTCGCCGGCCGGTCGAACGCCGAGTGCGCGTCGGGTGTGCCGGCGAGCGCGGTGAGCGTCTCCCAGGCGGCGGCGGCGAGCTCTACCGCCTTGGGCCCGGGGCGGGTCGGGTGGCCGGCCGGGCACGTCACCCGGTAGCGCAGGTCGAGCTTGCCCTTGTATCCCAGGACGACTGTCGACCAGCCGCTCGGCTCGCCGACGACGAGCGCCGACGGTGGCGGGTGACTGCTACCGACCAGCCGGGCGCCGCGGGAACTGGGCAGTTCCTCCTCGACGGCGCCGACGACCACGACGCGGCCGCGCGCTCCGTCCGCCCCGGCGGCGGCGCTGATCATCGCGGCGAGGGGGCCCTTGGCGTCGACGGTGCCGCGGCCGTACAGGCGGCCGTCGGCGACGCGCACGGGAACCGGGTCACCGGCGGTGTCGAGGTGACCGAGGAGCATGACGGTGGGCCCGTCGCCGCGGTCGAGTTCGCCGACCGCGTTGCCGGCCGCGTCGACCCGCGCGGTGAAGCCGAGCGTACGCATCCGCGTGACGACCAGGCGGGCCAGCCGCTCCTCGTCCCCGGACGGCGACGGGATCCGCACCATGTCGTGGAGCAGCCGTTCGGCGGCGTGGGGGGTCACGCCGGTACCGTCGCGCCGGACAGGCGGACCCGCGTGCCCGCGCCGTCGAGGGCGGCCCGCACCGGGTGGTGGCCCCGGCCGTCGGCGATCATGACGTGTCCGACACCGGCGTGCAGCGCGTCCCGCGCGGCGAGCAGCTTCACCGTCGCGCCGTCGCGCACGCCCGCCGGCGGTCCACCGTCCGGCGGCAGCGTCACCACGTCGCGGAGCGTCCGCTCGTCGGCCGGGTCGGCCAGGACTCCCGGCGCGCCGGTGAGCAGCAGCAGGCTGCGTGCGCCGAGCGCGGCGGCGACGGCGGCCGCGACCCGGTCGGCGTCGACGTTGACCGGCTCGCCGTCCAGGCCGAGGGCGGGTGGCGAGACCACCGGCACCGTGCCGGCGTCCAGCAGCGTGCGCAGCAGTTCGGTGTGGACCTCCACGATCCGGCCGGTGTGGTTGTCGCGTACCAGCCGGGTCCGCCCGTCGATCACCGCGCGGTGCGGCCCGTGGCGGCGCGCGACGATGAGCCCGGCGTCCAGGCCGGTGAGTCCGACCGCCGGTACCCCGGCGCCGGCCAGCGCGGCGACGAGCCGCGGCTTGACCGCACCCGCGAGGGCCAGCAGCACCACCTCGATCGTGGCCGGGTCGGTGTAGCGGGTCGACGAGCCGTCCGGGGCGGTGATCCTCCGCTGTGCGACGCCCAGCCGCGCGGCGATCGCGTCGATCTGCGCGGAGCCGCCGTGGACCAGCACGACCCGCCGGCCGGCCGCGGCGACCGCCGCGACGTCGGCGCAGACGGCGGCGGAGTCGACGGCGGCAGTGCCGCCGCACTTCACCACGATGATGTCCGACATCGGCCTCCTCCGGGCGCGGGCTGGACGGTTGGTCAGTTCGGGTGCAGGCCGGGGAAGTCCAGGCCACGCCGCTCGGGCAGGCCGAAGCGGATGTTCATGCACTGCACGGCGTTGCCGGCGCCGCCCTTGACGAGGTTGTCGAGCGCCGCGACGAGCAGCGCCTCCCGGTCGTGCGCGCCGAGGGCGAAGCCGACGTCGCAGAAGTTCGACCCGGTGAGGATCTTCGGCTCGGGCAGCCGGTACAGGCCGCGCCGCTGGGCGACGACCCGCACGAACGGCTCGTCGGCGTAGCGCAGCCGGTAGGTGTCCCGCACGAGCCGTTCCTCCACGCCCTCGACCAGCCTCACCCGGCACAGCACCTGCACGCCGCGCACCGCCTCCACCCCGGTCACCGACATGCGCACCTCGGCGCCGGTCGCCTCGGCGATCTCCGCCTCGTGCCGGTGCCCGGCCGGGGCGAAGACCCGCATCGCGCCGGCCCGTTCGGCGTGGACGTTGCCTTCGCCGGGCCGTCCGCCGGAGCCGCTGGAGCCGGTGCGGGCGTCGACCCAGACCTGTCCGGCGACCAGCCCGGCCGCGGTGAGTGGTTGCAGCGCCAGGATCCCCGCGGTGGCCATGCAGCCGGGCACGCTGATCCGGTCGGCCTGCGCCAGCCGTTTGCGCTGCGTCTCGGGCAGGCCGGGCACGAACGTGGGCAGCAGGTGCGGTGCGGTGTGCGCGGTGCCGTACCACCGCGCGTAGACCTCGGGATCGGCGAGGCGGAAGTCGCCGGAGAGGTCGACGAGCACCGCGCCGTGGTCGAGCAGGCCGGGCAGCACCGTCATGCCGGCCCGGTGCCCGCCGGCGTGGAACAGCACGTCGCACGGGCCGAGCCGGTCTATGGCGCAGAACCTCAGGTCGGTCAGCGAGCGCAGGTTGGGGTGCGTGCCGTCGACGCGCCGCCCGGCCGAGCTAGCGGAGACGGCGGCGGTGACGGTGACGTCGGGGTGCCCGAGCAGCAGGCGCAGCAGCTCGCCGCCGATGTAGCCCGCGGCGCCGACGATCGCGGCGCGGATCATGCTCCGGCCCGCCGTCCCAGGTAGTCGACGATCTGCTCGGCGACGTCGACGCGATCGCCGTGCGCGGCCTGGAACCCGGCGAACTCGACCCGGTGGTTGACCTCCAGCACGTAGAGGCCGCCGGCGCGGTCCTCCAGCAGGTCCACGCCGGCGATCTCCGCCCCGACCGCCTCGGCGGCGGCGACGGCGAGTTCGCCGATCGGCGCGGTGAGCAGGCAGCGGACGCTGTTCGCGCCGGTCGCGACGTTGGCCCGCCAGCCCTCGGCGCGGCGCCAGGTGACGCCGACGGCCTTGTCGCCGACGACGATCACCCGGAGGTCGCGGCTCACCCTGGTGATCTGCTCCTGCAGGTACACCACGTGCGAGCGCGGCGAGGGCAGCGCGGCGACGTGCTCCAGCACCGTCTCGGCGGTGTCCCGGCAGGTCAACCGGCCGACGAGGCGGCCCCAGGACCCGACGAGCGGCTTGATGACGGCCGGGTAGCCCAGCTCGTCGAGGGCGTCGAGCGCCGCCTGCGGGGTCAGCGCCAGCGCGGTGCGCGGCGCAGGCAGTCCCCGCTCGCGCAGCGCCAGCGAGGTGCGCCACTTGTTGCCGCAGGTGCCGACGGCGGCGGCGCTGTTGACGCCGACGACGCCGCACGCCTCCAGCGCCTCGGCGGCGTACTCGGCCCGGGTCTGGCTGATCTCGCGGTTGAGCGCGAACGAGTACGCCGGTCCCGGCCCGTCGGTGTTGAACCGCAGCCGCCGCGGGTCCACGCGGGTGTAGGCGAGGTCCCGCCGGGACAGGGCCGCCATGATCTGCTTCTCCTCGACGCGGATGGTGGAGGCCAGCAGCGCCACCGCCGGCGCGCTCACGGCCGCTCACCCGCCGGCCGGACCCGGTGCCGGCGCAGTTCGCGGTAGACCGGCTCGTGGTGGGCCAGATAGCCGGCCAGATGCGGCACGGCGTCGAGGTCCACGGCGTGGCTGGGCGGCCGGCGGGTGAGCGTGGTGCTCCGTGCGACGTCGGCGTGCCAGCGGCGGGTCGCCTGCCACTCCGGCCGGTCGCCCGCCGGCCACGTCATCGCCTCCGCCAGGAACGGCAGCCCGAACAGCTCGCAGAACCGCGCCACGGTGGCCTCGGGCGCGGCGACGAGGTCCTCGGCGTCGATCACCGGCGGTGTCGTGCCGGTCAGCGAGCGGACCCGCTCGAACAGCTCCCACAGGTGGGTGAAGCCGATCTGCTCGGACCGCACCTGGGGGTTCACGGCGAAGTACGACGGTATGGTCTCGGCCGGGTGGCGGATCAGGAACGCGCTGCGGGCCAGGCCGCCCAGGAACGCCTCGTCGGCGAGGACCGCCGGGTAGCGGGCATCGGTGGTGTCCTTGACGAAGACGGGCGCCCGTTCGGCCAGCTCGCGCAGCGCCGCGACGACCCCGGCCTCGTCGTGCGCGATGCGGCCGCCGACGTCGGCGGCGCCGTGCTCGGCCAGGGTGGAGAACGGCTCGTGGACGGCGATGTGGTCGCCGCGTTGCAGCATCATCCGGAAGAACGCGGTCGAGCGCGAGCGCGGGACGCTCCACAGCACGATGACCGCCCCGGTCACGCCGCCACCCGGTCTCCGCGATGCTGGGCGCGGGCAAGCACCGCGAGCGTCGCGCGATGCTCCCACACCTTCTCCAGCGCGTCGGCGACGCGGTCCAGCAACGAACCCGCGTCGGGGTGCAGGTGGACCCGTTGCAGCACGAACGAGTCGGCGACGACCGCCTCGGTCACCGGGACGTCGGTGCGGCGACAGGCCGGCCCGCCGTCGGCGAAGAGCGGTTGACGCGACAGGGGCATGCTCTGGTACCGCGAGGCCGGCACCCCTTCGCCCCGCAGCACGCGGCAGAACGCCGCCCGCAGGGCCCCGGCGGTGGCCTCCGGCAGGTCGAACGCGGCCGGGCGCAGCCGGAAGCGCAGGATGTGCCAGCCGTGCTCGCGGTCGCCCGGCACCGTCGGCGCGACGAGCCCGGGGATGGCCGCGATCCGGTCGAGAAACGCCCGCACGTTGCGGTCGCGCGCCAGCGCCCACTCGTCGAGGTGGGCGAGCTGGGCCCGGGTGAACGCCGCCTGAATCGCGTTGATCTTGCCGTTCCAGCCGGCCACCTCCGACCGGTAGGGCCGCTCGCCGCGCGCGGGCAGCCGCTCGCCGAACTGCCGCAGCAGTGCCGCGCGCCCGGCCAGCCGGGCGTCGTCGGTCGTGACCAGGCCGCCCTCGCCGCACGTCGGCAGGTTCTTCGAGGCGTTGAGACTGAACGCCGCCAGGTCGCCGAGCGAGCCGGTGCAGCGACCGCGGTACGCGACGCCGTGCGCCTGCGCCGCGTCCTCGACGACCGCGAGGCGGTGCCGTGCGGCGACGGCGCCGATTTCGTCCATGTCGGCGGGCAGGCCGTGCAGGTGCACCGGCACCACGGCGGTCGTGCGGTCCGACAGCGCGGCCCGCAGAGCCTCCGGGTCGAGGTTGAACGAGACCGGGTCGACGTCGGCGAAGACCGGCACGGCGCCGAGGTGCACAACGGCGAGCGCGGTGCCGACGAAGCTCAGCGCCGGCACGATCACCTCGTCGCCCGGCCCGACGCCGGCCGCGGCGAGCGCGATCGACAGCCCGACCGTGCCGTTGGCGACGGCCACGCAGTGTCCGACGCCGACCCGGTCCGCCCACTCCCGCTCCAGCGCCGGGATCTCCTGCTCGCCGCTCGCGGCGACGGTGAACCGCCCCGAGTCGACGACACCGAGCACGGCCGCGCGTTCCGCGTCGGTGACGACCGGCCACCGGGGCGCGGTCGTGCCCTCGGGTACGGTCCGCGTCCCGCCGAGCACCGCAAGCCTGGACATGGCGTGCTCCCCGCTTCCCGTACGCCTACTCGCCCCAGTCCTCCTCGACCTCGGGGGCTCTGCCGAGCACCACCGGATCGGTGGACAGCACCTCGAGCTCGCTGCGGCACTCGGCGCACTCGACGATCTCGTTGAGTACCGGCGCGTCGAGCGACACACCGGCTTCGCAGTCGGGGCAGGCCACAGTTGACACCTGAATCTCCTCGCGAGCGTCGTCGGGCGGGATCGGGCCCTCTGTCTACCGTGGCCGTCCCGGCCCGGACAAGCATCCGACGTCCCGCCGGCGAGACAACCGTCCGCGTGCCCGGTCCGTCTTGCCCGCCCGCCGCCCGGACGCCCAGACTCGGCGGGGCACGTCCGCCGGAGAGCCCGACTGACAGAGGGAGCAGCAGTGTGGTCAACATCTTGCGAACCTTGACGCGGAGCGGCTTGGCGCTGTCCCTTGTGGTCACCGTGGCCGCCGTCGCGGTCCCGTCGCGGGCCGAGCCGGCATCGGCCGCGGGTGCGGACGCGGACGCGGTGCCGAGTTGCGCGGCACCGACGACGCCCGGCCAGTTCCGGTGCTTCGCGCTCAAGCGCACGGGGGTACGGCACGGGAAGCCGTCCGGTCGCCCGGCCCGGCCCGAGGGGCTCGGCCCCGCCGATCTCCGCTCCGCCTACCGCCTGCCGTTCAGCCGGACCAACGCCACTGTCGCGGTCGTGGTCGCCTACGACAACCCGGCCGCGGAGGCCGATCTACAGGTGTACCGCTCGACGTACGGCCTGCCGCCGTGCACGACCGCGAACGGCTGCTTCCGCAAGGTCAACCAGCGGGGCCACGCCGCCCCGTTGCCGGCACCGGACCCGGCCTGGGCGGGGGAGAGCAGCCTCGACCTGGACATGGTGTCGGCCGTGTGCCCGTCGTGCCGGATCCTGCTGGTCGAGGCCGACGACGCCTCGCTGAACCTCCTCGAAGGGGTGGCCACGGCCGTCGCGCTCGGCGCGTCGTACGTGTCGATGAGCTGGGGCCTGCCGGAGCAGGAACTGGAGCTCACGGTCGACCCGCTGTTCTTCTCGGCGCCGGGCGTGGTCTTCACGGCGGCCAGCGGTGACAGCGGCGCGGCCGGGGGCCCGGTCTACCCGGCGTCCTCGGCCGGGGTCGTCGCGGTGGGCGGCACCTCGCTGCGCCGCGCGTGGAACTGGCGGGGCTGGAGCGAGTCGGCGTGGTCCGGCTCGGGCGGCGGCTGCTCGGCCTACATCGCGAAGCCCGCCTTCCAGCATCGGGTGCGGGCCTGTGCGACGCGGGCCACCGCCGACGTCGCCGCGGTCGGCGACCCCGCCACGGGCGTCGCGGTGTACCAGACGTACGGCGACGGGGGCTGGGGGATCGACGGCGGCACGAGCGCCGGGGCTCCGATCATCGCGGCGGTGTACGCGCTGGCCGGCGCGGCCGGTGGTCCGGGCGCTCCGGCCGGATATCCCTACGCCGCCCGCCGCGGCCTGTTCGACGTCACCAGCGGCTCCACCGGCACCTGTACGCCGCGCGTGCTGTGCACCGGCTCGCCGGGCTGGGACGCGCCGACGGGCCTCGGCACGCCCAACGGCATCTCCGCGTTCGCCGCGCCGCGGTGACCCGCGCGCCCGGCCGGCTCCCGCCCGGGGGCCGGTCGGGCGCGCGGCGGCGGTCGCACGTCGGTGGTGGGTTGACCCCGACGAATTGCGGACGCGGGACACCGGGTCGACGCCAGCGACCGGCGGAACGCCGGTTCCCGGTCACGCCGCCGGCTTCCGGCCGTTCAGGCCGGCGAGAAGCCGGGCGGTCGCGACCGCCTGCTTGCGGGCGCAACTCATCGACGCGCCCCCACAGCCGTCGCCGTCGTAGTTCAGGGCGACGATGCGACCGCGTGGGGAGAGACGCATGCCCTTGGTCCTACCCCGGCCCGGAGCGGGGAAGTCGAGGCCGACCGGTGACGCGTACCCGGTCGCGGCGATGATGTGGTCGTACTTCTCGACGCTCCCGTCGGAGAACTCCACTCGCTCCCCGTCGACCTGGAGGACGCGGGTCGGCATGATCGTGCAGCGGGCCGGGACCGTGGCGGGGTTCTTGGTGATGACGAACCCGCGAGGAGCTTCCCCTCTAGTCGAGTAGCGGACGCACGTCCCCAGCATGGCGAGGGGAGAGAGCCGGGAGATCAGTCGCACCCTGCGTCCGGTGCACCACGACAGCCGGACGTCGGGCCGTTCCTCGATGATCTCCTCGCAGACCTCCACCCCGCTCTGTCCACCGCCGATGACGAGGACCGACTGGCGGGGTTGGATGCGCGACAGATCCTGGAGGGTGGAGGCGTGGTAGCAGTTGTCCCCCGTCCATTCGCCGGGGATGCGCGGCGTGCCGTAGTGGCCTGTCGCGATGACGACGAATCCGTACGGTATCTCGCCGTGCGGGCTGGTCACACCCACGTACGAGTCATGTTCGACGACCCCTTCGACCGGGGTGCGGAAGCGCCGCCGCTGGAGGTCGGCGCGTTCGTCGGACCAGGACCTCAGGAGAGCGCGGAACTCCTGGACCGTCACGCTCGGTTTCGTCCTGAACTCGGGGGCGATGCACCATCCCGGATTGACCAGCTCGGTGCTCTCGCGGGTCTTGCCCCACGGCATGGGCTGCCAGATCCCACCCGGTTCGGGGTCCGACGAGTACCAGTCCACGACGTTTCCCCGGCGTGTGAGCTCGCGGACGGCCAGGATGCCGAAGAGGCCGCTTCCGATGACGGCGCAGTTGTTGTCCGTTGCCATGCGATCGAACTTCCTTCCGGGAACTGTAGTCCACATGCGACGGTTCAACCATTTCGATGATCGGCCTCCGCGCCAAGGGCCCCTGGATGTGACTATTCGGGCCGTTGGCCTCCTTGCCGCCCCGGCATCGATCGGCAGTCGCCGCCCGGGACCACGCCGCTGCCGTCGCGCCCCGCCGCTGCGCGCCGGCGACGGTGCGACGAAAAGCCGTCGACGGCGGGGGACCATCGGTCAGGAAGCGTTCCCCCGAACGGACTTTCTCGTCCCGTTCTGGATCATGTCGTGCACGTTGCGCACTGAATCGATGACCGTGTGTGCGTACCGCGATGCACAGGGAAGATGAGCGCCCCGTAGTCGCACCCCTGCGCTCCGCGACCGGGTGGCCGCCGGGGATCGATGGTTGACACTGCCGACGGGCATCGAAAAAGTTGAGCCGGCTCAGTTCCGTCGCCGATGTCGCCGCTCGGCTCCCGAACGGGTCCTGAACGTACGAACCGGTCGAACGGTTGCCGTGCCACGGGGGGAAGATGTGACGACGACGAATGCCGGACCCGCTCCGGGCGCCACGGCCGCCTCTCCGCGACAGCTCCGCGAGGAGTTGGTGAAGCTGGTGGATGAGCAGTTGTACGCGTTCCTCCGCACCGAGCGGGAACGATGCTCGCCGGAGACTCCCCGGAGCGCGGAACTGGTGGACGTCGTGGCCCACATGGTGGCTGCCGGCGGCAAGCGGATCCGGCCCGCGTTCTGCGTCAGCGGACATCTGGCCGCCGGAGGCGAGCCCGGCGACGAGCGCGTGCTCGCCGCGGCCGGTGCGCTGGAACTGCTGCACGCCTGCGCCCTGATCCACGACGACATCATGGACGGGGCGACGCGCCGTCGCGGGAGTCCCACCGTCCATCACCGGCACGCCGACGTGCACCGGCGGCTCGGCTGGACGGGTGACGCGCACCGGTACGGCGAGAACGTCGCCATCCTGGCCGGCGACCTGGCCCTGGTCTACGCCGACCAGTTCATCGCCCCGGCGTCGCCGGTGGTCGGCCCGCTGTGGGCACAGCTCAGGTCCGAGCTGATCGTGGGGCAGTTCGCCGACATCGTCGCGGGTGCCGAGTTCGCCGTCGATCTCGACGTGGCCCGGTCCATCGCCGTGGCGAAGTCCGGCCGTTACACGATCCACCGGCCGCTCGAAATGGGCGCCGTGATCGCCGGCCGGCCGGACCTCGCCGCGGCGTTCGCGGCCTACGGGACCGCCGTCGGTGAGGCGTTCCAGCTCCGTGACGACCTCATGGACGTCTTCGGCGACTCCTCGGTGACCGGCAAGCCGCACGGACTGGACTTGGAACAGCACAAGATGACGCTCCTGATCGCCCTGGCCGTGGAGCGCGACCCGGGCATCCGCGATCTGCTCACCGCGGATCCCGGCGACGCCTGCCGGCTGCTCCGCCGGCTGGCGGAGACCGGGGTACGCGCCCGGATGGAGGAGGAGATCGACCGGCTCGTCGAGCAGGGCTGCCGCGCCATCGCCGACGCCCCGCTCGCCGACGGCTGGCGCGAGGAGCTCACCGAGATGGCCCACCTCGTCGCCTACCGGGAACGCTGACCGGCTGCCCGCCTGCGGTGCCGGCCCCCTGACGGGGCGCCGGCGCTCCGCCAGGGGGTGGCCGTCCGCTCGACCGACCCGAGACAACACCTGCGAAGGGAGAACAGAGATGGTGAGCGGTAAGCAGCGTCGCTTGGCCCGCCTGCTCGGAGACGACGGCAGAACACTCCTGGTCGCCGTCGATCACACAGTGACGATGGGGACCGTGGGCGGTCTGTCGGACATGGGGAGGGTGCTCCGGGCCGTCGTCGCCGGCGGCGCGGACGGCGTCGTCACCCACCGGGGCACCGCCGCGCACGAGATGCCGGTGCAGCGGGATACGGCCCTGATCGTCCACCTCTCCGGCAACACCGACCTGAGCCCCGGATCCGAGGTCAAGACCCGCGTGTGTGAGCCGGAGGCCGCCCTGGCGCTCGGGGCCGACGCGGTGTCCGCCCACGTGACGCTCGGCTGCGGCAGCCCGGAGGACCGGGCGGCACTGGCGAACCTCGGCGATCTCGCCTCGTCCTGCGACCGGCTCGGACTTCCGCTGATGGTGATGACGTACGTGCGGACGACGCCGGACCGGCACGGCCGGGCCGTCGTCCACGCCGCCCGGGTCGCCGCCGATCTCGGTGCCGACCTGGTCAAGACGGCCCACCCGGGCGCGGAGCACGTCAGCGACCTGGCCGGCTCGATCCCGGTGCCCGTCGTGGTCGCCGGTGGCGAGGCGGCGGGCACCTGGGACGACTTCCTCCACTCGGCGAAGAACGCGATGGGGGTCGGGCTGGCCGGCCTGTGCGTGGGCCGGTGGGTCTTCGGCAGCACCGACCCGGCGCGCGCGGTAGCCGAGTTGCAGGCGGTCGTGCACGGCGAGGAGCAGGCGCCGACCGGCGCCGAGGCATGACGGGGATGTCGTTTCGACGGGGAGGACGCATCTGATGGAAGCCGAACTGTGGGCGGACGTCAGCCGACTGAGCGCGGGCGCCACGCCGGCTGCCCTGGCCCACGTACGCACGTCGGCGGTGACGACGGTGCTGGCCCGGCTCGACCAGCTCGCCGACTGGAAGCCGGTGGAACGGACGACGCTCGCCTGCCTGGCGTTGCGGCCCGATGAGCTGGACCTCGGTGACAGCCCGGTCGACCTGGTGGTGGCCGGCACACCGGAGATCCTGCAGGCGTTGCGGCCGACCGTCGGCGGCCGCCGGCTGGGAGTGCGGTGCGAGATCGCCGACGGCGCCGGCATGGACGCCGCGGCCGCGCTGTGCGGTTCCGTGGACGTTCTCGTCGCCGCGTTCGTCGACGACACCAACATCCCGCTCGAACTGCTCCTGGCCCGGGCGCAGGGCACGCGTACCCGGGTGCTGAAGGAACTGGTCAGCAGCGCGGAGGCCGCCACCGTGGTGGGGGTGCTGGAGAGCGGCCCGGCCGGCATCGTGGTCCGGGGAGACCAGCTCGGCGATCTCGACCGGGTCGGCGAGGTGCTGCGGGCACGGCGGGAGACACGCCGCGACATGGTCGCACTCGAGGTGATCCGGGCCGATCCCGTGGGCATGGGGCACCGCGGCTGCATCGACACCGCGACGCTGTTCGGCGAGGACGAAGGCATGGTGGTCGGCTCCACCTCGTCGGGCGGCGTGCTGGTGTGTGCCGAGGTCCACCACCTGCCGTACATGAACCTGCGGCCGTTCCGCGTCAACGCCGGTGCGGTGCACTCGTACGTCTTCGGCGCCGACGAGACCGCGTACATCACGGACCTGCGGGCCGGTGAGCCGGCGTACGCGGTGTCGGCCGACGGCCGGTTCCGCGAGGTCCTGGTCGGCCGGGTGAAGGTGGAACTGCGACCCTTGCGGCTCATCGAGGCCCGGCACGGGGACACCGTCGTCAACGTGCTGCTCCAGGACGACTGGCACGTGCGGGTGATGGGCGCGGAGGGCCGGCCGCTCAACCTCACCGAGGTCCGGCCCGGCACGCAGCTGCTGGGAACGGTCTGCCGGCCGGGGCGCCACGTCGGCATCAAGGTCGAGGAACAGATCGATGAGTTCTGACCTGTCGGTGCCCGGGCGGGTCCGGTCGCCGTGGCAGGTCGCCGTGGGGCTGGCCCGGATCTCCAAGATCTCGGTCTACCTGCACTTCTTCCCGTGGGCGCTGGCCGCCCTGTCGCTCAGCCCGGCGGCGCTGGACCGCCCGGGCGCGATCCCGGCGTTGGTGCTGTTCCTGCTGGCGTCGGCCGGTCTCGTCGCGGCGACCGCGACAGTGGACGACATCGTGGGGTACCGCAACGGCAGCGACGCGGCTAACTACACCCGGCCGGGCTTCCGGCGGGACATCCGCCGCAAACCGCTGCTCAGCGGAGCGGTCACGACGCGCCAGGCGGTCGTCTTCGCGGTGCTGGCGGAGGCGTTCGCGGTGGTCACCGGCATCGCCGGCTTCGCCGTCCTGCACTGGGACGTGCCGCTGTCGGCGGTGGTCGTGTTCGCCCTCGTGACAGTGCTCGGGCCGCAGTACTCCGGCGGGCTGCGGTTCAGCTACCACCTCGGGGGAGCGGAACTGCTGCTGGGCGTCGGGACGCTCGGTGGTCTGCTGTTCCCGTACCTCGCGATCGAGGGCCGCTGGACGTGGCACGCGGCACTCCAGGGCGCGCTCATGGGCCTGTGGCTCGTCATGCTCGTCTCGTGCTCCAACGTGGGCGATCGCGACGGCGACGCCCGGGTGGGCCGGCGCACCCTTCCCGTCGTCGCCGCCATGTCGACGGTGAAGCTCGCGCTTGTCGCGTACCTCATGTCGTCCGTGCTCGTCATCGGGATGTTCGCCCTGGTCAGCACGGAGCCGTGGTGGGCGGCAGCGGCGCTCGCGCCGGCCACGGCGCTGCACGTCGCGCAGATCCACTTCGCGGTGCACGACCGCTGGCAGAGCGCACGGGTCGCCGCGTTCGTGGCGTACGACCTCGGCTTCCTCGGACTGGTGGCGGTGGACCTGCTCGCGCGTTGACCCCCCGGCCCCGCCGTTTCCCGCCCGCCGTCGAAGGACCACCGACATGGCACTGCTCCGACCCTCGCCCTATCACATCGGGCGTCTGTTCCACTGGCACGCCGAACGCCGCCGGCAGACGGTCGTCCACCTCGACCGGCCGCTGGACGTCGTCCCGGACGGCGGCACGGTCTACGACGGCGCGGCGCTGGCCGGCACGGTCACGCTGCTCGCCGACTGTCTGTACGCGGCCGGGCTGCGCGCCGGCGACCGGGTCGTGGTGGCCAAGGACAACCACTTCGACATGCCGCTGCTGGCTGCCGCCGCCGCCCGGCTCGGTGCGCTGCCGGTCATGATCGCGCCGATCGCGTCGGTGGAGACGGTGCGGGCCCTGATCGGCCGGGCCCAGCCCACGCTGCTGGTCGCCGGAACCCGGCTGCTCGCGTCCGCCGGGGAGGCGGGCGTCGCGCTCGTCCCTGCCGGGGTCCGCACCATCGCCGTCGGCGCGCCGGTCGGCGACCTGCCCGCCGGTACGCTGACGCTCGGCGACCTGCGCGGCGGCGCTCCGGCCCCGGTGCGTATCGGGGGCGCCGACGAGCCGATGATCTCGACGCACACGTCCGGCACCACGGGCGTGCCGAAGCTGGTGCTGCACAGCGCGAACACGGCGATCGGCCGGTTTCCCGCCCGGATGGAACGGTGCTTCATCCCGTTCCTGACCACCCGGCACAGTGACGTGACGGCGGCCGCCGTCTCGTTCGCGCACATCCGGGTGATGGCGTGGACGGCCTCCCAGCTCAAGATGGCCCCGCGCGGACTGGTGGCCATCTCCGACCCGGGCCTGCCGGTCGTCGAGCGGATGCTCGCCGAGCACCGGCCGACCACGCTGGAGGCCATGCCGAACATGTTCCAGCGGTGGGAGGTGCTGGCCGAGCGGCGCCCCGAGCTGTTCGGCCGGGTACGCCTGTTCGTGAGCACCTTCGACGCGGTGCATCCCCGGACGCTGCGCACGATGCTCGACGCCTCCGGGCGCCGGTTCCCGGTGTGGGGCTGGGGACTGGGCCAGTCGGAGGTCACCGGCATCACCGTCAACCTCTTCACCCGCCGTACCGTGCGCCCGGGCGCACCTGCCGACCGGAGCACCACCGGCTGGCCGGCCGCAGGCGTCCGGATCCGTGTCGTCGACCCGGTGACCGGTCGCCGGCAGCCCCACGGCCGGCGGGGACTGCTGCTGATCGCCACCCGGGCCCGGTGCCTGACGTACCTGGGTGAGGACGACAGGTACCGAGCCAAGCTGGACGGCCGGTGGTGGAACACCGGGGACCTCGCCGAGCGCGTCGCCTTCGGACGGATCCGCCTGCTCGACCGCGAGGTCGACATGCTGCCCGGTCACAGCTGCCTGGAGCTGGAGAGCATCCTGCTGGACCGGCTGCCGAACGCCACCGACGTGACGGTCCTGGCGCTTCCGGGTGGCCCGCCGGTGCCCGTCCTCTGCATGCGGGACGACCGGCTCGACGCGCGGGAGTGGCGCGAGGCCGGCCGGGGCCTGCCCGAGATGGCCGCCCCCCGGCTGGTGCCGTGGGACGAGGTACCACGGACGGCGACCTGGAAGGTCCGCCGGCTGGCACTGCAGGAGCAGGTCCTCGGCACCAGCCGGACGCCCGGCACCGGCCGGTGGACCTGAGGCGTCAACTCTCGACCCCCTTTTCAGGAACGGAGGTTCCGATGGACTGGCTTCCCCCGGCTCTCGTCGATCTGCCCCGCGTGGCGCCGTCCGTGTCCGCGCCGGCGGACTTCCGCAACGGATGGTTCTGGGCGATCGTGGCGGGAATCGCGGTGTTCTGGATACTCGCCTACGGCCTGTCGATCCAGCGTGCCTTCGTCGACAAGGCCGTCGGCATCCCGGTCGTCATCGTGGCGATCAACTTCGCCTGGGAGTTCGTGCACTCGTTCGTCATCGACCAGGAGCCGGCGCAACGACCGGCCAACTTCGTCTGGTTCTTCGTCGACATCGTCATCGTCACGCAGGTGGTGAGGTACGGGCACCGGGACTTCCCCCGGTTGTCCCGGCGGCTGTTCCGGCGGCTGTTCTTCGGCCTGGTGGCGATCGCCGCGGTGCAGCTCTTCCTCATGGCGCGCGAGTTCAGGGACATCCTCGGCATGTACAGCGGCTGTGCGCTCAACGTCGGCATGAGCGCGGCCTTCATCGTGATGCTGGTCAAGAGGCGCTCGTCGGCCGGCCAGTCGGTGTACGCGGCGATCTGCAAGATGGTGGGGTCGCAGCTCGCCGGGCTGAACGTCCTGATCCTCTTCCCGGACCGTTACCTGGTGCTGTCCTGGTTCGTCATGATGTTGGTGCTCGACATCGTCTACGTCCGCATGCTCTACCGGCAGATCCGGGCCGAGGGGCAGTCGCCCTGGAACCTCAACCGGCCGCCGGTGGGCGTGCCGGCCGCGCCGGTGCCGGCGCCGCGCGAACGGACCGTGGCCGCCTGATGCCGGGGCGCGGCCCCGGTGAGCCCGTCGGATGTTCGACCCGTCCCGTCGAAGGAGTGGACACATGCTGGAGAAGCTGGCCCAACTGACGCTACGGCGCAGCCGGACGGTCCTGGCGCTGTTCGTGGTGCTGGCCGTCGTCGGCGGCGTGGCGAGCGCGACGCTGTTCGACAAGCTGACCGCCGGCGGGTTGGCCGACCCGGGCGCCGAGTCCGGACGGGCGGCGCAGGTGCTGGAGGCGGCCGGGCAGGGCCCGCCCAACCTCACGCTGGTGGTGAGCGCGCCGTCGGGCGTGGACAGCGCCGCGGCGGTCAGCGCCGGCACCGCGCTCAGCAACCGGCTGGCCGCCGAGCCGCACGTCACGAACGTCACCTCGTACTGGACCGCCGGGCGGCCGCCGCAGTTGCGCGGCCACGACGGCGACAAGGCGTTGATCGGCGCGAGCGTCTCGGGAGACGAGACGGCAGTGAACCGGATTCTCGACGAACTGGTGCCCCGGTACGAGGGATCGCACGACGGCCTCGACGTCCGGGTGGGCGGCTCGGCGATGTTCTGGAAGGAGACGACCGAGCAGAGCCAGAAGGACGGCACCAAGGGCGAGGCGATCGCGTTCCCGGTGGTGATGGTCGTCCTGGTGATCGTGTTCGGTTCGCTCGTGGCCGCACTCGTGCCGCTGAGTGTGGCGTTCCTGACCATGCTGCTCGGCATGGGCGTGCTGTGGCTGGTCGCCTCGGCGACCGACGTCTCCGTCTTCGCGGTCAGCGTCGTCACGCTGCTGGGTCTGGGACTGGCCATCGACTACAGCCTGCTGATGGTCAGCCGGTACCGGGAGGAACTCGCCCTGGGCCGGGACATGGCCGGAGCGCTGCGGACGACGATGACGACGGCCGGACGTACGGTCGTCTTCTCCGCCGTCACGATCGTGCTGGTCCTGTCGGGCCTGCTGCTCATCCCGCTGGCGGCCGTACGCAGTCTGGCACTCGGCGCCGTGGTCACCGCCGTGTTGTCCGCCGCCGGCTCGCTCACCGCCCTGCCGGCCCTGCTGGTCGTCCTCGGCCCGCGCATCGAGCGCGGACGGGTGCTGCGCCGGCGGCGGCCGGCCCGCGATGCGGATCCCGAGTCCGGATTCTGGCACCGCCTGGCGACCTTCGTCATGCGCCGCCCGGTCCCGGTCGCGACGGTGGTCGTCGTGTTGTTACTCCTGCTCGGTACGCCGTTTCTGAACATCAGGCTGGGCATGCCGGACGAGCGCTCCATGCCGGAGTCGTCGCAGGCACGCCAGGTGACCACCCTCATCAGGCAGAACTTCGACGGCGCCGAGCTGAACGCCCTTCAGGTCGTCGCGCCCCGCGCCGACCCGGCGCCGGCCGAACTCGGCGCGTACGCCGCCCGGTTGTCCCGGCTGCCCGACGTCGGCCGCGTCGACACCAGCACCGGCAGCTACGTCGACGGCGCGCTGCGGGTGCCCGCGCAGGAGGCACACCGCCGCTTCGCCCTCGGCGACGGCGTCTACCTGTCGGTGGTGCCGGAGACGGCGGACCCGGACGACGCCCTGCGTCTCGTCCGCGACGTGCGGGGTGCGCCCGCGCCGTTCCCGACCCTGGTGGGCGGGACGGCGGCGGTCAGCGTCGACACCACCGACGTGCTCATCGCCCGGTTGCCGTACGTGCTGGGCCTGGTCGCGGTCGCCATGGTGGTGCTGCTGTTCCTCCTGACCGGCAGCGTCCTGCTGCCCTTCCTCGCGCTGCTGCTCAGCGCGCTCAGCCTGACGGCCACGTTCGGCGCACTCGTCTGGATCTTCCAGGACGGCAACCTGACCGGGCTGCTCGGTGGCTTCACCGTCACCGGCACCATCGCGTCGACGATCCCGGTGATGCTGTTCGCCCTGTCCTACGGGCTCGCCATGGACTACCAGGTGTTCATGCTCTCCCGCATCCGCGAGGAGTACGAGCGGACCGGCTCCGGCACCGCCGCGGTGGCGATCGGGCTCGAACGCATCGGGCGCATGGTCACGGCGGCGGCCGTCCTCATCTCGATCGTCTTCCTGGCGTTCACCGTCTCCGGCATCACCTACATCAAGGCGTACGGCGTGGGCCTGCCGCTGGCCGTGCTCGTGGACGCGACACTGATCCGCGGTGCGCTCCTGCCGGCCCTGATGCGCCTGGGCGGGCGGGCCACCTGGTGGGCTCCCGGTCCGCTGCGGCGTCTGCACGACCGGTTCGGGCTGCGGGAGGCACCCGGACCCGTGCCGCCGACGCTCACCACGTCGGGCGGGGCCGCGGCCGCGACCGGGCAGACCTGAGCCGTCCGGCGAGGTTCGTGAGCAGACGCCGGCCGTTGGCGTGTCGAGGTCTGCCCCCACCCGCCGGGGTGCCGCGGGCCGGGTGGGGCCGCGGCACCCCGGCGGGTGGTCGTCCGTCACCCGCCGGGGCGGTCGTCCCGTTCCAGCGACCGCACCTGGGCCAGCAGGTCGAGATGACGGTAGATGAAGGTGCGGTGCACCCGGGCGATACGTGCGACACCGCTGATGCTGGTGTCACCGCCGTGGGCGGCGACGTGCCGGAGTGCGTCGAGGACGCGTTGCCGGCGGCGCACCGAGTCGGCCTGCCGGGCGGCCGCCAGGGCGGCGGCGTTCTCCCGAGCCGGTGTGCGCGGGCCCTTCATCACGGCCGTCCGACGTTGGCGGCGGGCGACCATGGTCGATTGCGTGTCATGGTGACCTTCCTCAAGACGCGGATCGATGGCTGCGCGTCCAGGATTTCGCACGGTGCCGCGCCGCCGCAGGGCCCATCGGTCCACTGTCGAGGGTCTTTCGGCAGGTGGTACCGGCATGCCGGAAGGCAATGGCCGTTCCGCGTGGCCGGATCATCCGTCACGGTCGGCGGGCCTCGGACGTTGGGGTGACGCAGATCGTCTTCTCGGTCAGGACGATATCCGCTGAGCGGGCGGATTCCGGTGAGAGATGACCTTGTTGTGCACGTTGCGCACGCGATTCGTGGTGCTCCGATGACAATGCGTACGAGCAGCGCGGATGAACGATGAGCACTCGACTCGCTACCTGCCGTAGCGACCCCGGCGGCGATCCGGCTGCGTTGACACCGCCTTTCGGGCGTCCGACAGTCACACCACCGGGGATGCAACTGGCATCCGAGGACGCCGGTCCACTGTGGACCACGGGGTTGAGGTGTCCCGGACTCACGGTCGTCGACCGTGAGCGGCTGCCGTCGCTCCCGTCGCTGCTCACCCCCTCGCTGGCAGAAGGTGCGATGGACGCGCTCGATGAGGTGCTCCGGCACGCCCACGTCTGGAACAGCTGGCTCGTCCTGGTCACCGGCTGCGCCACCCTGGGCGGGCTGATCGTGTCGGCCCGGCGCGGCACGCGCCGGGGGAGCCGGATGCTCGGCGCGTTCGTGGGCGCCGTGCACCTGCAGGTCGTCCTGGGCGTCGCGCTCGGGCTGCTGCTGACCGCCACGGGTGACGAGTTCTTCGCCGGCGACGACGCGAAGGCCGGCTGGCACGCCGGCCTCGGGGTGGCGGCGGCCGTGTCGGCCACCGCCGCGATCCGGCTGCGCCGACGGCCCGGCCGGGCCTGGCCGGCCGTGCTCGCGGCCGCGACGGCACTGGTCGCGCCGCAGCCGGCACGCCTGCCCCTGATCGTCCTGGGCGTTCTCGCCGCCGTCGGCGCCGCCGCACTGATCGAGCGGCGTCCGCCGCGCGTCCCGCAACCGATGTCACCCAGCCAGGAGTCGAGATGAACGTCCTGATCGTCACCGAGTCGTGCTTCGGCAACACATCCCGGGTCGCCGACGCGGTGGCCGCCGGCCTGCGGTCCACGGGGGCCGAGGTCACCGTCGCGGAGGCCGCCGCCGCGCCCGCGCTCGACGGCGTGGACCTGTTGCTGGTCGGCGCGCCCACGCACAACATGGGTCTCCCCGGGCCGGCGTCGCGCCGGCAGGCCGCGATGAAGGGCGGCAGCCCGGCCGCCACCGGCGTGACGGAGTGGCTGGACCGGCTGCCCACCGGGTTCGCCGGCCGCGCCGCCACCTTCGACACCGTCACCGGGACCGGATTCTTCTCCGGTTCCGCCGCCAAGGGCATCCAGAAGCGGCTCCGCCGGCAGCGGGTGGACGTGGTCGCCCGGGCGAGCTTCGTCGTCACGGCGACCGAGGGCCCGCTGGCCGACGGCGAACTGGACCGAGCCCGCCTGTGGGGCGCCGGCCTGGCCTGACCGGGGCGGCCCGGTAGACCCTGCGAGAACTGGAGTGTGTGATGGCAGCATCCGCGGACGAGACCCTCGTCGACCGCTTCCATACCGTCCTGCAGCGCCGTTCGGACGTGCCCTGCTACCGGTTCCTCGTCGACGGCGAGGGTCCGGCGCAGATCCTCACCGGCGCCGCCCTCGACCGCCGCGCCCGCGCCACCGCGGTCGCGTTGCGCCAGCGTACGGCGGAGGGGGACCGGGCGCTGATCCTCTGCCCGCCCGGGCTCGACTACGTGGTGGCGTTCTTCGGCTGCCTCTACGCGGGCGTGGTGCCGGTCCCGGCCTACCCGCCGGACCCGGGCCTGCTCGCCCGGATGCTGCCCCGTCTGGCCGGTGTGCTCCGGGACGCCGCTCCGGCGGTCGTTCTCGCCCCGGCCGCGGACGCCGGGCTCGCCGGGCACCTCGCGGCCCTCGCCCCGGAGGCCGGCGCGCTGCCGTGGATCGCGGTGGACGACGTGGACGACGCGACGGCGGGGGAGTGGCGGCGTCCCGGGGTGCGGGGCGACGACCTGGCCCTGCTGCAGTACACGTCCGGTTCCACCGGAAGCCCCAAGGGCGTGATGCTCAGCCACGCCAACCTGCTCGCCAACCTGGCCGCCATCGACGACCGGTTCTTCGACCCCGACGAGCCGGATCCGAGCTGCGTGATCTGGCTGCCGCCCTACCACGACATGGGTCTCATCGGCGGGCTGCTGGAGCCGGCCTACCGCGGGTATCCGGTGACCTTCATGTCGCCCCTGGCCTTCCTGAAGCGGCCCGTCCGGTGGCTGCGCGCCGTCGCCGACCAGCGGGCCACCCACGCCGGCGGACCCAACTTCGCCTTCGACCTGTGCGTCGCGAAGATCCCCGAGTCCGAGCGCGCCGAGCTCGACCTCAGCAACTGGCAGGTCGCCTTCTCCGGTGCCGAGCCGGTCCGGGCCGCGACGCTCGACCGGTTCGCCGACGCGTTCGCGATCAGCGGTTTCCGCCGCACCGCGCTCTACCCCTGCTACGGGATGGCCGAGGCGTCGCTGCTGATCGCCGGTGGCACGCGGGCGTCCGAGCCGTCGCTGCTGCGGGTGCGGGCCGACACGCTGCAACGCGACCGCGTCGAACCGGCCGAGCCCGGCGACGCCGCCCGCACCCTGGTCGGCTGCGGCCCGGTCATCAGCGGGCACCAGCTCGTGGTCGCCGCCCCGGACGAGCGGACGCCGTTGCCGGAGCGCCACGTCGGCGAGATCTGGGTGGCCGGACCGAGTGTGGCGCGCGGCTTCTGGGGCCGCCCGGAGGAGACGGCCGAACGGCTCGGCGCCCAGCTCGCCGACGGTACCGGCCCGTTCCTGCGTACCGGTGACCTCGGCTTCCTCGACGGCGACCAGCTCTACGTGACCGGCCGGATCAAGGACCTCGTGATCATCGCGGGCCGGAACCACTACCCGCAGGACATCGAGCGCACCGTGGAGGAGGCCCACCCGGCGCTGCGCCGCAGCGCCGGGATCGCCTTCTCGGTGGATGCCGGCGACGAGGAGCGGCTCGTCGTGCTCCAAGCGATCAACGGGAGTGCCGCCCACCTCGACACCGGTGAGGTCTTCGCCGCCGTACGCGCCGCGGTCGCCGCGGATCACGGCCTTCAGGTCCACGACATCGTGCTGGTCAGGGCGGGCGGCATCCCGAAGACGTCGAGCGGCAAGCTCCAGCGGTTCGCCGGCAAGCAGGCCTACCTGGCCGGCTCGCTGACCGTGGTGGCGCGGTCGTCCGCGGCGGCCGCCGGCCCCGCTCGGGAACCCGCGCCGGCCGAACGCCTGACCCGGCAACAGTGGGAGGAACGGATCCTGCGGGAACTCGCGACCCGCCTGCACCTCGACCCCGGGTCGGTCGACCCGAAACGCCCGACAGCGACCTACGGCCTTCAGTCGGTGGACCTTCTCGGCCTGATCGGCGAACTGGAGCAGTGGTCCGGCCGCGCGCTGCCGGCCACGCTCGCCTGGGAGTATCCGACGGTCGAAGCCCTGGCCGGGTTCCTGGCTGGCGACGGCGACGGGACCGCGGCTGCCGCGGGGCCGGCGTCCGCACCACCGCGTACGGAGGGTCCGGAACCCGTCGCGGTGATCGGGATCGGCTGCCGCTTCCCCGGCGGTGCCGACGGGCCGCAGGAGTACTGGCGGCTGCTCGCCGAGGGCCGCGACGCCGTGACCGAGGTACCCGGCGACCGCTGGCGGGCCGCGGACTTCGACGCCAGCCGGTGGGGCGGATTCCTGACCGGTGGCGTCCAGGGCTTCGACCCCGCCTTCTTCGGCATCTCCCCGCGCGAAGCCGCCCGGATGGATCCGCAGCAGCGGCTGCTCGCCGAGGTCGCCTGGGAGGCGCTGGAGGACGCGGGCATCGTGCCGGAGCACCTCGCCGGCTCGCCCACCGGGGTCTTCATCGGCATCGCCACCAACGACTACGCACACCTGCAGTCGCGGCGGCTCGACCGGATCGATGCGCACACCGGGACGGGCAACGCCCTCAGCATCGCCGCGAACCGCCTCTCCTACCTCTTCGACCTGCGCGGGCCGAGCCTCGCCGTGGACACGGCCTGTTCGTCCTCGCTGGTCGCGGTGCAGCAGGCCTGCGCCAGTATCGCGCAGGGTGACTGCACCCTCGCCCTCGCCGGTGGGGTGAACCTCATCCTGTCCCCGGCGCTGGCGATCAACTTCACCCGGGCCGGCGCGATGGCCGCCGACGGGCGGTGCAAGCCGTTCGACTCGCGCGCCGACGGCTACGTCCGAGCCGAGGGCGCCGGTGTGGTGGTCCTGAAGCCGCTCTCCCAGGCGGTGCGCGACGGCGACGCGATCTACGCGGTCATCCGTGGCAGCGCGGTCAACCAGGACGGCCGGACCAACGGGCTGATGGCACCTAACCCGCACGCCCAGGAATCGGTCGTCCGGGCCGCGTACCTCCGGGCCGGTGTCGCGCCCGGCGACGTGCACTACGTCGAGACGCACGGTACCGGCACGCTGCTCGGCGATCCGATCGAGGCGAAGGCGCTCGCCGCCGTGGTCTCCGCGCGCCGTGACCCCGCGCGACCCTGCCTGATCGGGTCGGTGAAGTCGAACATCGGTCACCTGGAGGCCGCCGCCGGCATCGCCGGTCTGATCAAGGTCGCCCTGATGCTGCGCCATCGCCGCGTCCCGGCGAGCCTGCACTACCGCGAGCCGAACCCGCACGTCCCCTTCGACCAACTGCGGTTGCGGGTCGCGGACGCCGCGCAGCCGTGGCCGGCCGGTGACGGCCCGGCGCTGGCCGGTGTCAGCTCGTTCGGCTTCGGCGGCACCAACTGTCACCTGGTGCTCCAGGAGGCGCCGCCGACGGTGCCGGCCGAACGGACGGTCCCCGGCCGCACCCTGGTGCTCACCGTGTCGGCGGCCACCGACGCGGCGGTGCGTGAGCTGGCCGCCCGGCACGCGGCCCGGCTCGCGGAGCCCGGAGCCGAATCCACGGTGGCGGCGTACTGCGCGGCCGCGGCGGTCCGGCGTACCCATCACGCGCAGCGACTGGCCGCCGTGGGCGGATCGGCGGCCGAGCTGGGCGAGGCGCTCGCCGCCCACGCCCGCGGGGTCGACCACCCAGGTCTGGTCACCGGCCTCCGGCGGACCGGCCTCCGGCCCCGGCCGGTGTTCGTCTTCGCCGGGCAGGGCCCCCGCTGGTGGCCGCTGGCCGCCGAGCTGCTGGACAGCGAACCGGTCTTCCGGGACTCGCTGTACCGGTGCGACGCCGCGCTGCGCCAGCACGTCGACTGGTCACTCGTCGAGCAGCTCACCATGGCGCCGGAGCGGTCCCGGCTCGCCGACCCGGGCGTGGTGCAGCCGGCCACCTGCGCGCTGCAGATCGCACTCGCCAACCTGTGGCGGTCCTGGGGCGTCGAGCCGGCCGCTGTGGTCGGACACAGCGTCGGCGAGATCGCCGCCGCGCACGTCGCCGGCGCCCTCGACCTGGACGACGCCCTCCGGGTCGCCCTGCACCGCGGCCGGGTGATCCGCACGGTGATCGGGCGGGGCAAGATGGCCGTCGTCGGCGCGTCCTACGACGAGACCCGGAAGATCCTGGCCCGGCTCGGCGACGGCCTCGTCTCCGCGGCCGCCGAGAACGGCCCCACCTCGACTGTCATCTCCGGTGAGACCACGGCGGTGGAGCGGCTGGCCGGCCTCCTGGACGCCGAGGACGTCTTCTGCCGGATCCTGGAATCCGTCGACTACGCCTCGCACAGCCCGCAGATGGAGCCGCTCCAGCCCGTGCTGCGCGACGCGCTGGACGGCCTCACGCCGGGGCCGGCCGCCCGTACCCTGGTCTCCACCGTCACCGGCGAGCCGATCGACGGGTCCGCCGTGGACGCCGGGTACTGGGCGACGAACCTGCGTCAGCCGGTGCTGCTCGATCGTGCCGTGGACCACCTGCTCGCGACCGGGCACGACACGTTCGTCGAGATTTCCGGCCACCCCATGCTCGTCGGCGCCCTCGCCGAGAAGCTCGACCTGCGCGACCAGCCCGGCACGGTGGTCGGCTCCCTGCACCGCGACCGGCCCGGCCGCGCCGCGCTGCTCGGCGAGCTGACCGCGCTCTACTGCGCCGGTCTGCCGGTCGACTGGGCCCGGCTGTACGGCGCGGTCCCGCCGGTGATGCCGCTGCCGTCCTACCCGTGGCAGCGGGAACGCTGCTGGGTGGACCAGGACGACGAGGTCCCGCCGGCCGACCGTGCGCTCTGGCAGGCGGTGGAGAGCGGTGACCTGGACGCGTTGCACGGCGTGCTGGGACTCGCCGGCACGGCCCAGCGCGCCGCCCTCGCCACCGTGCTGCCCGCCCTGGCCGCCTGGCGCCGGTCGGCCCACGGCCGCGACGCCGCCGAGTCCTGGCGCTACCGCGTCACGTGGGCGCCCCTGCCGGACGCCCGGGCCACGCCGCTGTCCGGCACCTGGCTGCTGGTGACTCCGGCTACCCCGGGCGGCGCCCACCTCGCCGCCGCGGTCCGCGCGGCACTCGCCGGCCAGAGCGCGACAGTCGTCGACGTGCCGGTCGTCGCCACGGACCGGGCGTCGCTCGCCGCGGCCCTGCGGCGGTCGCCTGAGCCGCCGAGCGGCGTGGTGTCCCTGCTCGCCGTCTCCGCCGCGCCGCCGCCCGGCGGCGCCGCCCCGACCCTCGCCCTGGCACAGGCCATGGCCGACACGGCGACGACCGCTCCACTGTGGCTGATCACGCAGGGTGCCGTGTCGACCGGTCCGGCCGACCCGGTCGAGCATCCGGCCCAGGCGCTCGCCTGGGGACTGGGCCGGGTGATCGGCCTGGAGCACCCGCAACGGTGGGGCGGGCTGATCGACGTCGCCGGCCCGCTCGACGGGACCGCTGTGGAACGACTCGCCGTGGCACTGGGAGGTCCGGCCGACGAGGACCAGATGGCGGTGCGGCCGGCCGGGCTGTTCGTCCGCCGACTGGTGCGCTCGCCCGCCGACGAGCCGGCCTCGCCGGCCTACCGGCCCCGCGGGACGGTGCTCCTCACCGGTGGCACCGGCACGCTGGGCGCCGAGCTGGCCCGCCGGCTCGCTCGCGCCGGCGCCGAGCACCTGGTGCTCACCAGCCGGCGCGGTCCGGCCGCGCCGGGCGCCGCCGACCTCGAGACCGAGCTGATCGCGCTCGGCGCCCGGGTCACAGTGGCCGCCTGCGACGTGGCCGACCGGGCCCAACTCGCCACGCTGCTCGACCGGCTGTCCGCCGCCGGCGACCCGGTCCGCTCCGTGTTCCACGTCGCGGGCGACGTCTCGCTGGTGAAACCACTCACCGACACCACCGCCGCCGACCTGGAGCGCGTCGTCGCGGGCAAGGACGCCGGCGCACTGCACCTGCACGAACTGCTGACCGGCCCGCTCGACGCCTTCGTCCTGTTCTCCTCGATCACCGCGGTGTGGGGCAGCGGATACCAGAGCGCCTACTCGGCTGCGAACGCCTACCTGGACGCGCTCGCCGAACACCGCCACGCCCGGGGACTGCCGGCGCTGTCGGTGCAGTGGGGCCCGTGGGCGGCCGGTCAGGCCCATGACGCGCACGAGGACGAACTGGCGCGCCGCGGCCTGCGGCTGATGCCGGTCGAGCCGGCCCTGGCCGAGCTGGACCGGTCGCTCGGCGCGGACCGGCCCACGACTGTGGTGGCCGACGTGGACTGGTCCCTGTTCACCCCGGCCTACGCCATCGCCCGGCCCCGGCCCCTGCTGCGCGAACTGCCCGAGGCGCAGCAGGCCCTGCAGCCGGCCGAGTCGCCGCCGGCTTCGGCCGGGGAGCGCCGCGACGACCTGCGCCGGGCGCTGCTCGCGGTGGAGCCGGGCAGGCGCCGTCGCGACGTGCTCCTCCGCCGCTGCCGGGAGGAGGTCGGCCACGTGCTGAAGCAGGCCCCGCACCGGGTGGACACCACCGTCCCCCTCGCCCACATGGGCTTCGACTCACTGCTCTCGGTGGAGTTGCGCAGGCGACTGGAGGAGCTGGTCGGCGCCACGCTGCCGGCCACGCTCGCCTGGCGGTACCCCACAGTGGACGCGTTCGCGCCGTTCCTCGCAGAGCAGATGGGGATACCCCTGGACGCGGCGCCCGCCGACGACACCGTGCCACCCGTGCCACCCGCGGCGTCCGAGCCGGTCCTCGACGTCGAGGCGCTGAGCGACAGCGACGTCGAAGCGCTACTCCTGGAACGCCTCCAGTCCATCGAGGGGACCCGCAATGAAACCGCAGACGAAAGAGCCTGAGATGACCGCTCCGGACACCTCTGCCGCGACATTGAAGCGCGCCCTCGCGGCGATCGACCAGCTGCAACGCGACCTGGCCGCGGCCCGCGACCAGCGGGCCGAGCCGATCGCCGTGGTGGGCCTCGGCTGCCGCTTTCCGGGCGGCGTGGTGGATGCGGACTCGTACTGGCGTCTGCTCGCGGACGGCGTGGACGCGATCCAGGACATACCGCCGGACCGCTGGAACGTCGACGCGTTCTACCAGAGCGAGGTGGGCCACCCCGGGACGATGACCACCCGCTGGGGTGGCTTCCTGGACCGGATCGACGAGTTCGACGCGGCGTTCTTCGGCATCTCGCCACTCGAGGCCGAAGCGATGGATCCCAACCAGCGGCTGGTCCTGGAAGTGGCCTGGGAGGCGCTGGAGCACGCCGGTCACGCCCGGATCGCCGGCAGCCGCACCGGAGTGTTCGTCGGCGTGCTCGGCAGCGACTACGCGCTCCGCAACTTCCGCCGGCCGGACGAGGTCACGCCGTACGTGCTGACCGGCAACGCGCACAGCATCGTCTCCGGCCGGCTCGCCTACCTCCTCGACCTGCGCGGCCCCGCGGTGTCGGTCGACACCGCGTGTTCCTCCTCGCTGGTCTCGGTGCACCTGGCCTGCCAGAGCCTCCGGTCCGGTGAGTGCGACACGGCCCTGGCCGGTGGGGTCAACGTGATGCTCTCCCCGCTTCCCACGATCGGCTTCTCGCAGTTCGGGATGATGGCGCCGGACGGCCGGTGCCGGACGTTCGACGCGGCGGCGAACGGTTTCGTACGCGGCGAGGGCTGCGGCATGGTGGTGCTCAAGCGCCTCTCCGACGCGCTCGCCGCCGACGACGACGTGCTGGCCGTGATCCGCGGCGGGGCGATGAACCAGGACGGCCGCAGCACCGGCCTCACCGCTCCCAACGTGATGTCCCAGCGTGACCTGCTGCGCCGCGCCCTGGACGCGGCCGGTGTCCGGCCCGAGCAGGTCTCCTACGTCGAGGCGCACGGCACGGCGACGACCCTGGGCGACCCCATCGAGGCGGAGGCGCTGGCGGAGGTCTACCCGGCGGAACCGGGCGCGGAGTGGCACCTCGGCTCGGTGAAGACGAACTTCGGCCATCTGGAGGCGGCGGCGGGGGTGGCCGGCCTGATCAAGGTGATCCTGGCGCTGCGTCATCGGGCGATCCCCGCCCACCTGCACTTCGAGCGGCTGAGCCCGCTCATCGGCCTGGATCGTCCGCCGTTCACCGTGCCGACCCGGCTCACCGAATGGGCGCCCCGGGACGGCCGCCGGATCGCCGGCGTGAGCAGCTTCGGGCTGAGCGGCACCAACGTCCACCTGCTCGTGGAGGAGGGACCGCAGCGGCAGCCGGTGGAGGCGGACGACCGCCGGCCGCTGTCCGTTCTCGCCCTGTCCGCCCGCAGCGAGGAGGGCCTGCGCGCGCTCGTCAGCCGGCACCGCGAGGTGCTCGCCGCCGCGCCGGCCCGGCTGGCGGACCACTGCTGGTCCGCCAACACGGGACGTATGCACTTCGCCCACCGGCTCGCGGTGGTGGCGGGTACCGCGGAGGAGGTGGACGCGGCCCTCGCCGCCGCGACGGAACAGCCCGCACCCGCCGCGGCCCGCGACCCCGAGGTCACGTTCCTGTTCAGTGGCGACGGTGCCGGGAGCCCCGGCATGGCGCGCACCCTGTACGAGACCTCCCCGGTGTTCCGGGAGGCGATCGAGCGGTGCGACGAGCTGCTGCCCGATCCGCTGCTGCCGGTGCTGTTCCCGGCGCGACCGGACGCGGCGGACCTCCGCCGTCCGGCCCGGGCGCAGCCGGCGCTGTTCGCGGTGGAGTACGCGCTCGCCCAGCTCTGGCGCTCGTGGGGGGTGGAACCGGCCGCGGTGCTCGGTCGCGGCGTCGGAGAGGTGGCGGCCGCCTGCACCGCCGGAGTGCTCAAACTGGAGGGAGCGCTGCGACTGGTGACCGAGCGGGCGCGGCTGGCCGAGGCGGGCGCCGCCGGGCTCGACGCCTTCCACCGGGCGGTGGCCGAGATCGGCCAGGCGCCGCCGCGCATCCCGTTCGTGTCCAGCCTGACCGGGGAGTTGCAGCCCTGGGACCGCGCGCCGGGGGCCGAGCACTGGAGCGGGCTGGCCGGCGGTCCGGAGCGGTTCGCCGAGGGTGTGGCGGAGCTGCGCGGTCTCGGGCACCACCGGTTCCTCGGGATCGGCCCGGACACCACCATGCTCGACGATCTCGACGGCGACCTGCTGCGCCTGCCCAGCCTGCGGCCCGGCACGGACGACTGGGAGACCATGCTGGGCGCGCTCGCCGAGCTGTACCGGCAGGGCACCGACGTGGACTGGCTCGGGTTCGACCGCGGCTACCGGCGTACCCGGGTGCCGGTGCCGACCACCCCGTTCGTCCGGACCCGGCACTGGTACGAGTCGGCGTCGGAGACCGACCTGCCCGCGCCGGGGCCCGGGTCGGCGGCCGCCCCGGCATCGGCCGGGGAACCGCTGCTCACCCGGGAGGCGCTGCTGGCGCTGCCACCAGCCGAGCGCTTCGACGTCCTCGCCGATCACCTGGCCCGCGGTGTCGGGGCGGCGCTGAGCTCCGGCTCCGCCGCGCGCCGCAAGGCGGCCGGCGCAGCCGTCCAGGTCGGACTCGACCAGCCGTTCCTGGAGCTGGGCATGGACTCGCTGATGGCGATGGGGCTGCGGAACCAGATCCGGACCCGGTTCGGCGTCACGCTGCCCATCGCCGGCCTGCTGCAGGGGGCGTCGGTCCGCCGGCTGGCGGACCGGATCCTGGCCCTGCTCGACGAGACGGACGCCCCGCCGGCCGCCGACGGCCCAGCCGCCGACGCCCCGGCCGCCGACGGCCCAGCCACCGACGCTCCGGCCGCCGACGACCCGACGGACGCGCTGCTCGCCGAGCTGGAACGTCTGCCCGCCGACGAGCGGCAGGCCCTGCTCGCCGAGGGGAACGACCGGTGAGCCTGCGCCAACGGCTGGCCGGCCTCTCGCCGGAACAGCGCGCACGCCTCGCGAGGCGTCTCGCCGACCGGGAGCGGACCTATCCGCTCTCGGCCATGCAACGTCGCCTCTGGTTCCTCGAGCGGCTCAACCCCGGCACCACCGCCTACCTGGTGCCAGCGGCCGTCCGGCTGTGCGGCCCGCTCGATCGGACGATGCTGCGCGCCGCCGTGGCGGACCTGGTCGCCCGGCACGAGTCGCTGCGCACCACTGTGGTCGAACGGGACGGCGAACCGGTCCAGGTGGTGACGCCGAGCGTGACGATCGACATCGGTGAGGAGGATCTGCGGGCGGCGTCCGACGACGTCGTCGAGGACCGGGTGACCGCGGCCGTCACCGCCCCGTTCGACCTGGCGACCGGGCCGCTGATGCGGTTGCGGCTGTTGCGGGTCGCCGACGAGGAGCACCGCCTGATCGTGGTCCTGCACCACATCCTGGCCGACGGGTGGTCGGTGAGCGTGCTGTTCGCGGAGTTCGCCGCGCTCTACGCCGGGTACCGCGAGGGCCGGCCGGCCGTGCTGCCACCACTGCCGCTCCAGTACGGCGAGGCCGTGCAGCTCGAACCGACCGACTTCGACGACGACCTGCGCTACTGGGCCGATCGGCTTGCCGGTGCGCCACAGGTGCTCGAACTGCCGCTGGACCACCCGCGCCCGCCGGTCGCGTCGTCGCACGGCGACTCCTGGCACTTCGACCTCCCGGCCGGCCCGGTCCGGGATCTCGTCGCCGTCGGGCGGGCCCGCGACGCCACGCCGTTCATGGTGCTGTTCGCCCTGTTCCAGGTTCTCCTGTACCGCTACACCGGGCAGGACGACGTGGTCGTCGGCGTGCCGGTCGCCAACCGGGACCGGGCCGGGCTGGACGGACTGATCGGGTTCTTCCTCAACACCCTGCCGATCCGCACCGACCTCGCCGGCGACCCGAGCTTCACCGAACTGCTCGACCGGGTCCGGGACACCTGCCTGGAGGCGTACGCCCACCAGCAGGTTCCCTTCGACCGGCTGGTGGAGGAGATGAAGCCGGCCCGCGACCTCAGCCGCCCCCCGCTCGTCCAGGTCAGCTTCGCCTACCAGACCCAGCCGGTGCCGGCCGTCGAGGTGGCCGGGCTGAAGATCACCCGGCTTCCGCTGCGCAGCCGCGCGGCGCGATTCGATCTGGAACTGCAACTCGTCGACGACGCCGAGCACGGCGTGAACGCGCTGATCGAGTACAACAGCGACCTGTTCGACGCCGCGAGCATCGCGCGGATGGCCGGCCACCTGAGCCGGCTCGCCACCGCGGCGGCGGCCGACCCGGACGCGCCGGTCGGCGCGCTCCCGCTGCTCGGCGACGAGGAACGGGCCGCGCTGCTGATGCTGGGCGCGGACAGCCGGCGCGACTGGCCGGCCGGCGACCTGGCGCACCGGCGGATCGCCCGCCGGACGCGGGAGACGCCCGAGGCCGAGGCGATCCGGTTCGAGGACCGCACCCTCACCTACGCCGAGGTGGACCGCCGCGCCAACCAGCTCGCGCACTGGTTGCGCGGGCGGGGCGTCGGGCGTGACGTGCTGGTCGGCCTCTGCCTGGAGCGTTCGCCGGAGACGGTCATCGCCATCCTGGCGGTGCATCGGGCCGGCGGTGCGTACCTGCCGCTCGACCCGGACTACCCGCGGGCGCGGTTGACGTTCATGCTCGACGACTCGCGGACACCGTTGGTGCTCACCGGGTCCGCGGTGCGCCACCGGGTTCCGGCCGGGGCCGCCGTCGTGGCGTGCCTGGACGCGATCGAGAGCGAGCTGAACGGACAGCCGGTGCATCCGCCGGCCGTCGACGTCGCCGACGAGGATCTCGCGTACGTGATCTACACGTCCGGTTCGACCGGCCGGCCCAAGGGCGTGCAGATCCCGCACCGCGCGCTGGACAACTTCCTGCGGTCGATGCGGGACCGGCCGGGGATCGACCGCGACGACGTGCTGCTCGCCGTGACCAGTCTCTCCTTCGACATCTCGGTGCTCGAACTGCTGCTGCCGCTGACGACCGGCGCCCGGGTGGTGCTGGTGCCGCGCACGGTGGCCGCCGACGGCCGGGAGCTGGCGCGGGTGCTGGACCGGGCCGACGCCACGATCATGCAGGCCACGCCGTCGACCTGGCGGATGCTCGTCGAGTCCGGCTGGTCGGGCTCGCCGCGGCTGCGCATGCTGTGCGGCGGCGAGGCGCTGCCGCCGGGCCTCGCCGCCGCGCTGCGCACGCGCGGCGCGGAGCTGTGGAACATGTACGGCCCGACCGAGACCACCGTCTGGTCCGCGGTCTGGCGGGCCCGCCCCGGTCCGATCCTGCTCGGCGAGCCGGTCGCCAACACCGGCCTGCACGTCCTCGACCGGCACGGGCAGCTGGTTCCGCCAGGCGTCCCCGGCGAGCTGCACATCGGCGGCGCCGGGCTGGCCCGCGGGTATCTGAACCGCCCCGACCTCACGGCGGATCGGTTCGTCGAGCTGACCGTCCCGGCCGGCCGGTTCTACCGCACTGGCGACCTGGTGCGCCGCCGCGCCGACGGCGGCCTGGAGTTCCTGGGCCGGATCGACCACCAGGTGAAGGTCCGCGGATTCCGCATCGAGCTCGGCGAGATCGAGGAGGTGCTGGCCGCCCATCCGGCGGTCGGCGCGGCGGTGGTGACCGCCCGCGAGCACACCGGCGACACCCGGCTGGTGGCCTACCTGGCCGCGGCCGACGTGCCCGCTGCCCAGATCGTGGCGTTCCTGCGCGAGCGGCTGCCGGAATACATGGTGCCCTCGGCCTTCGTCCACCTGCCGGCGTTCCCGCTCACCCCGAACGGCAAGATCGACCGGGCCGCGCTGCCCGAGCCGGAGTACGGCCGCTCCGGCTCGGAGACTCCCTACCGGGCCCCGCGCGATCCGCTGGAGCACCTGGTCGCCGAGGTCTTCGCCCAGCTGCTCGGCATCGAGCGGCTCGGTCTGGACGACGACTTCTTCGCGCTGGGCGGCCATTCCCTCCTGGCCACCCGGGTGGCGACCCGGCTCCGGCCGGTGGTCGGCATGGAGCTGCCGCTGCGGGTAATCTTCGAGCACCCGACCGTCGCCGCCCTCGCCGCCCAGTTGCGCGACCGCGGCGCGCGGCCGGCGACCGGACCGGTGGCCGGCGCAGCGGTCGTGCCGCGCCGCGCCGACCCGGCCGCGCCGGTGCCCCCGGCGACCGCCCAGCGGCGACTGTGGCTGCTGGAGCAGCTCGCCCCGGGCAACCGTGCCTATCTGCTGCCGGCCGCCCTGCTGGTGCGCGGCCGCCTGGACGTCGCCGCCTTCCGCCGCGCCTGCGACGAGGTGATGCGGCGGCACGAGGTGCTGCGCGCGGTGTTCCCCGAGATCGACGGCAGGCCCTGGCTGGTGGTGCGCCCGGAGATGCCGGCCGAGCTGGCGGTGCGCGACCGTACCGAGGGTGCGGAGGCCGAGCTCACCGAGAGGTTTTTCGACCGGCCGATCGTCCTCGCCGAGGGGCCCCTGCTGCGCTGGGAGGTGCTGCGGCGCACCGACGACGAGGCCGTGGTGCTGCTCGCGATGCACCACATCGTCTCCGACCAGTGGTCGCTGGGCGTGCTGCTGGGCGAGGTCCTGGCGCTGTACGCCGCGTACACCGCCGGCGCGCCGAGCCCGCTGCCCGCCCTGGAGATCCAGTACCCGGACGTCGCCCGCTGGCAGCAGGACGAGCCCACCGACCCGGCCGGCCTCGACTACTGGGTCGGGCAACTGCGCGGGGCGCCCGCCGAGCTGAACCTTTCCCTGGCCCGGCCCCGGCCACCGGCGAAGACCTATCGGGGCGGCGCGCTGCACCTGACCGTACCCGCCGAGGTGGTACGTGACCTGCGCGCTCTCGGCCGCGCCGAGGGGGCCACCCTCTTCATGGCGCTGGCCGGCGCCTTCCAGGTCCTTCTCGGCCGGCTCGGCGGCACCGAGGACGTGGTCGTCGGCACGCCGGTGGCCAACCGGCGGCTGCCCGAGCTGGAACCGCTGATCGGCCTCTTCGTCAACACCCTCGTGCTGCGTACCGACCTCTCCGGCGACCCCACCTTCCGGGAGCTGCTGCGCCGGGTCCGGCAGGTCTGCCTGAACGCCTACGAGCATCAGGACGTCGCGTTCGAGCGGCTCGTGGAGGCGCTGCGGCCGGAGCGCAGCCTGGCCCGTACGCCGCTGTTCCAGGTCGGGTTCGCCCTGCAGAACGTCCCCTTCCCGGGGTGGAGCGGCGGCGGCCTGCGGGCCGAGTCGCTGCCGGTGCACGCCGGCGCGGCGAAGTTCGACCTGGAACTCCTGCTCACCGAGGACGGCGACACCGTCCACGGCCGTCTCGAGTACAGCCTCGATCTCTTCGACGAGGCGACCGCCGGACGCATCGTCCACTACCTCCAGGTGGTGCTGGCCGCGATCGCCGCCGATCCGGACCGGTCGATCGGCCGGCTGCCGCTGCTCGACGAGGCCGAGCGGCGGGAGGTCCTGGCGCTGGGCGACGGCGGTCACCGCGAGTGGCCCGGTGCCGGCCTGATCCACGAGCAGTTCGAGGCTCAGGCCAGGGCGACTCCGGACGCCGAGGCGGTGCGCTTCCGGGACGAGCGGCTCAGCTACGCCGAACTGGACCGCCGCGCCAACCAGCTCGCGCACCGCCTGCGCCGGCTCGGTGTGGGCCGGGACGTGCTGGTGGGCGTGTGCCTGGAGCGCTCCGTCGAGATGGTGGTGTCGCTGCTCGCGACGCTCAAGGCGGGCGGCGCCTACCTGCCGCTGGACCCCGCTCTCCCGCAGTCCCGAACGACGTTCATGCTCGACGACGCCCGGGCGCCGGTGCTGCTCACCCACAGCCGCCTGGCGCCTTCGCTGCCCGCGCTCGACGCGCACGTGCTCTGCCTGGACGACGTGGCCGCCGGCCTCGCCGGTGAACCGACGTCGTCGCCCGGCGTGCGGGTGGACGGCGAGGACCTGGCCTACGTGATCTACACCTCCGGCTCCACCGGGCGGCCCAAGGGGGTCATGAACGTCCACGCCGGCATCCGTAACCGGCTGTTGTGGATGCAGGACGAGTACCGGCTCGACGCCACCGACCGGGTGCTGCAGAAGACGCCGTTCTCCTTCGACGTGTCGGTCTGGGAGTTCTTCTGGCCGCTGATGACCGGCGCCTGTCTGGTGGTCGCCGTGCCGGACGGGCACCGCGACGCGCGCTACCTGGTGGAGACCATCCGCCGGGAGCGCATCACCACTGTGCACTTCGTCCCGTCGATGCTCCGGGTCTTCCTGGCCGAGGACGGCGCGGCGGACTGCCCCAGCCTGCGCAGGGTGCTCTGCAGCGGCGAGGCCCTGCCGCGTGAGCTGCAGGAGCGGTTCTTCGCGGTCGCGGCGGCCGAGCTGCACAACCTGTACGGCCCGACCGAGGCGGCCGTCGACGTCACCGCCTGGGCGTGCCGCCGCGACGGCGACCCGAGGCCCGTGCCGATCGGCCACGCCATCGCCAACACCCGGATCCACGTCCTCGACCACCTGTTGCAGCCGGTACCGGCCGGGGTCGCCGGTGAACTCTGCATCGCCGGCCGGAACCTGGCCCGGGGCTACCTCAACCGGCCGGACCTGACCGCCGAGCGGTTCGTCGAGCACTCGTTCGACCCGGCGCTCGGCCCACGGCTCTACCGCACGGGCGACCTGGCGCGGTTCCGCGACGACGGCGCGGTCGAGTACCTGGGCCGGCTCGACCATCAGGTGAAGCTCCGCGGTCACCGGATCGAGCTGGGTGAGATCGAGCAGACGCTCACCGCCCATCCGGCCGTCCGCGAGGCCATCGTCACCGCTCGGCCGTACGGGGTTGACCAGCGGCTGGTGGCCTACCTGTCCGGCGACGAACCGCCCACCGCGGGCACGCTCATCGCCCACCTGCGGCAGCGGCTGCCCGACTACATGGTGCCGGCCGTCTTCGTCCCGCTGCCGTCGTTCCCGTTGCTGCCGAACGGCAAGGTGGACCGCGCGGCACTTCCCGAACCGGAGCTGTCGCGGCCCGACCTGGCCAGTGCGTACGAGGCGCCGCGCGACGAGCTGGAGCGGACCGTCGCGGCGGCCTGGACCCGGCTGCTCGGCATCGAGCAGGTGGGTGTGCACGACAACTTCTTCGAGCTGGGCGGCCACTCACTGCTGATGGCGGAACTGCGCGGCGTCCTGCAGGACGCCCTCGGCCGACCGCTCACGCTCGTCGAGCTGTTCCAGTACCCGACCGTGCGCGCACTGGCCGAGCACCTGGCCGCCGGCTCTGCCGCCGATCCGCTGGCCGCCACCCGCGAGCGGGTGACCGGCCGGCGTGAGGCGCTGGCGGAACGCCGCCGGCTCGCCGCGCGCCGGGCGGAGATCCGTACCGAATCCCCAGGGGAGTGACAGTGAGCGACTCGACCGACGACCTGTCCCAGGTGGCCGTCATCGGCATGGCGGGACGCTTCCCGCAGGCCCCCGACGTGAACGCCTTCTGGGCGAACCTGGTGGCCGAACGGGAGGGCATCTCCTCCTTCTCGGCGGACGAACTACGCGCGGCCGGGGCCGACCCCGCGCTGGTGAGCCGGCCCGGTTACGTCCGCGCCAAGGGCGTACTCGACGGCGCGGACACGTTCGACGCCGGCTTCTTCGGATACAGCCCCCGCGAGGCGGAGCTGATGGATCCCCAGCACCGGGTCCTGCTGGAGTGCGCCTGGGAGGCGCTGGAGTCGGCCGGCTACGACCCGCAGGCGTTCCCCGGCCGGATCGGAGTCTTCGCCGGCGCCAGCCTGAACACTTACCTCCTCTACAACCTGATCGCCAACCGCAGCCTCGTCGAGGCGCTCGGCCCGTACCAGACCCAGCTCGCCAACGACAAGGACTTCCTGGCCACCCGTGCCGCGTACAAGCTCGGGCTGCGCGGGCCCGCCATCACCGTGCAGACCGCCTGTTCCACCTCGCTGGTGGCGGTCCACCTGGCCTGCCAGAGCCTGCTGTCCGGTGAGTCCGACATCGTGCTGGCCGGCGGGGTGTCGGTGAACGTCCCGCTGCGCAGCGGATACCAGTACGAGCCGGGCGGCATCCTGTCCGCGGACGGGCACTGCCGGCCGTTCGACGCCGCGGCCGGTGGCACCGTCATCGGCAACGGTGTCGCCCTGGTGGTGCTGCGCCGGCTCGCGGACGCGCGCGAGCACGGCGACATCGTCGACGCGGTGATCCGCGGCTCCGCGGTGAACAACGACGGCGCGCTCAAGGTGGGCTACACCGCGCCCGCCGCGGAGGGCCAGGCCGAGGTGATCGCCGAGGCGCTCGGCGTCGCCGGCGTCGCCCCCGAGACGGTCGGCTACGTGGAGACCCACGGCACCGGCACGGCGCTCGGCGACCCGATCGAGATCGCCGGCCTCACCCGCGCCTTCCGGCAGGGCACCGCGGCGAGCGGCTTCTGCGCGATCGGCTCGGTGAAGGGCAACATCGGCCACCTGGACGCGGCCGCCGGCACGGCCGCCCTGATCAAGGCGACACTCGCCCTCAAGCACGAGGCCATCCCGGCCAGCCTGCACTACGACCGGCCCAATCCGGAACTGGCGCTGGAGGCGAGCCCGTTCTACGTGAACGCCGTGCACCGGCCGTGGCCCCGCACCGACGAGCCGCGGCGGGCCGGGGTGAGTTCGTTCGGCATCGGCGGGACCAACGCCCACGTGGTGCTGGAGGAGGGGCCCGTGGACGTACCGGCGGAGCCCGGCCGTCCCTGGCAGCTGCTGCCGCTGTCGGCGCGCACCGGGGCCGCCCTCGCGCAGGCCGCCGGGCGGCTCGCCGACCACATCGAGGCGCATCCGGACGAAGAACTCGCCGACGTGGCCTTCACCCTGGCCACCCGCCGCCGGGCCTTCGAGCTGCGGCGGCCGGTGGTGGCCGTCGACCGGGCCGACGCGGTGCGACGGCTGCGCCAGGCCGCCGAGGACAGCGCGCCGGGCACCACCGGCCGGCCGGTGAAGGTGGCCTTCCTCTTTCCGGGACAGGGCACCCAGTACGCCGGCATGGCCCGCGACCTGTACGACGAGGACCCGGTCTTCCGGGCCGAGCTGGACCGCTGCCTCGACCTGTTCCCCCCGGCGGTACGCGCGGCGCTGTTCCCGGCCGGCGAGTCGCTGGCCGGCCTGACGGAGACCGAGCTCACCCAGCCCGCCCTGTTCGCCGTCGAGTACGCCCTGGCCCGCACCCTCATCGCGGCGGGCGTCGAACCGCACGCGCTGGCCGGCCACAGCATCGGCGAGTACGTCGCCGCCTGCCTCGCCGGTGTGTTCCGCCTGGAGGACGCCGCCGTCCTGGTCACCGCGCGTGGCCGGCTCATGCAGGCCACGCCGCACGGCGCGATGCTGGCCGTCTTCCTGCCCGAGGACGAGACCGTGGAGCTGCTGTCCGACCGGCTCAGCCTCGCCGCCGTCAACGGCGCCGCGCTGTGCGTCGCCTCCGGCCCGGCCGACGCGGTGGACGACCTGGAACAGCAGCTCAAGGCCCGGGGCGTCGGCTGCCGACGGCTGCACACCTCGCACGCCTTCCACTCGGCGCTCGTCGAGGGCGCGGTGCGACCGTTCGTCGAGGAGGTCCGCGGGATCGCCCTGCATCCGCCGACGATCCCGATCTGCTCCAACCGCACCGGCACGTGGCTGGAGGACGGCCAGGCCACCGACCCGGAGTACTGGGGCGCGCACCTGCGCTCCACCGTGCGGTTCGCCGACAACCTGGGCACCCTGCTCGCCGATCCCGACCTGATCCTGCTCGAAGTCGGCCCCGGTGACTCGCTGACCACCTTCGCGCGGCGGCATCACCTGTGGACCGCGGACCGCGTCGCGGCCGGCACCTTGCGCCGGCCCGGTGAGAAGCGGGCCGACCGGCAGGCCCTGCTGGAGGGGCTGGGCGCGATCTGGGCCGCAGGCGCCACACTCGACTGGACCGGTCTGTGCGAGGCCGACCGCCGACGGCGGGTACGCCTTCCCTCGTACCCGTTCCAGCGCCGCCGCTACTGGGTGGAGCCCGAGCGCCCGGAGACGTCCGGCCCGGCCTCGCCGCCTGCCTCGTCGTCGACCTACCGCCCGAGCTGGCGACGGCTGCAACCGGTCCGCCCCCGCGCCGAAGCGGGCCCCTGGCTCGTGCTCGGTGCGGATCTGCCCGAGGGCCGGGCCCTCGCCGAGTCGCTGCCCTCCGTCGTACGTGTCCACGCGGGAGCCGGGTTCGCGCAGGACGGCCCGGACGCGTTCACCGTCGACCCGGCCGACCGGGACGACTACCGGCGGCTCCTCGACGCGCTCGGCGATCGCCCGCCGGCCCGGGTCGTGCACCTGTGGAGCCTGGCCGTGGAACCCGGCACCGACCTGGACCGTGCCGAGGCCGTCGGGTTCCACAGCCTCCTGGCGTTAGCGCAAGCGCTCGCCGACCGGGCGGAGCATCCGGCGCTCACCGTCGAGGTGCTGACCCGGGGCGTGTTCAGCGTGACCGGCGACGAGTGCCTGCAACCGGAGAACGCCACGGTGATCGGCCCGTGCACCGTCGTCCCGCAGGAGGTTCCCGGTGTCACCTGCCGGCTCCTCGACGTCACCGGGACGGGCGTCGAGTCGCTGGCCGACGCCGTGCGGTCGGCGCCGGACGAGCCGGTGCTGGCCAGGCGGGGCAGTCACTGGTGGGCCCGGAGCTTCGACGCCGTCGACCTCGACCCCGGCCCGGCCACCGGCCGGCTGCGCGACCACGGCGTCTATCTCATCACCGGTGGTCTGGGCGGTATCGGCCTGGCGCTCGCCGAACACCTGGCCCGTTCCGTGCGGGCCCCGGCGATCGGTCTCCTCGGGCGCACCCCCGTCCCACCCGAGGAGACCTGGCCGCTGTGGTTGGCCGAGCACGACGCCGACGACGCCACCAGCATCCGGATCCGGCGCATCAAGGAGCTTCGCCGGCTGGGTGCCCGTGTGGTGGCGCTGCACGCCGACGTGACGGACCTCGCGCAGACCTCCCGCGTGGTCGACGAGCTGCGGGCCCGCTTCGGCGCGCTGTCCGGCGTCGTCCACGCGGCCGGGCTGCCGGCGAGCGGTCTGCTCGCCGGGAAGTCGCGGGCCGACGCCGACGCCGTCCTCGCCGCCAAGACACGCGGCACCCTGGTCCTGGACTCGGTGTGCGGCCGGGATCCGCTCGACTTCTTCCTGCTGTGTTCCTCGCGTACCGCGATCCTCGGCGGGCCGGGCCAGCTCGACTACTGCGCCGCCAACGCCTTCCTGGACACGTTCGCCGCCGGTCGGGACGGGGTGACGGCCGTCGCGTGGGACACCTGGCGCGACACCGGGATGGCGGCCGACCCGGCCGGCGGGGTCGACGTCGGCCATCCGCTGCTGCAACGCCGCCTGCGAAGCACCCCGACCGTCGAGACCTTCCGCACCACCATCACCACGGCCGACAGCTGGATCGTCGACGAGCACCGGATGCAGGGGCACGGGCTGGTCCCGGGCACCACCTACCTGGAGATGGTCCGGGCCGCGGTGGCACGGCACGCCGACGGCCGGGAGATCGAGTTCCGCGAGGTGCTCTTCACCTCTCCGGTGATCGTCCCCGACGACCAGGAGCGCGAGATGCTCACCACCGTCGAGCGCGGCGACGACGGTGTGCTGAGGTTCCGCGTGTACAGCCGGGGGGCCGCGGGACGGCAGGAGCACTGCGCCGGCACGGTCGTGCTGCACGACCCGGTGCGACGGTCACCAAGGACGGCCGGCGACCTGCTCGCCGCCTGCGACGTCCAGGAGGTGATCGAGGGGGAGGCCGCGCTCCGGCACCGGTTGCGCCTCGACTTCGCCGCCGACGGCGGGCTCATCCGGTTCGCCGTGCACGGCCGGTGGCGCAGCCTCAGCCGCGTCCACGTGGGCACCACGGGCATGGTCGCCGACCTCGAACTGCCCGAGCGGTACGCCGGGGATCTGGACACCTACCTGCTGCACCCGGCCCTGCTCGACGTGGTCGGCGGCGCGTCGCGGGTGTACGCCGCCGAGGGCTACTACCTGCCGTTCTGGTACGGCAGCCTGCGGTTCGTCCGGGGCCTGACCAGCCGGATGGTGTGCCACATCCGGGTCAAGGAGAGCGACCACTCGTCCGGCGAGACGCTCACCTGCGACGCCGACGTCCACGACGAGCGGGGCCGGCTGCTCGTGCAGATGCGCGACTTCATCATGAAGCGCATCCACGAACCAGCGGCGATGCGTGACGAGGTGGAGCGCGCCGCGTCCGTCCCGCCGGTGCCCGCGCCGACCGGCCTGGCGGCCCTGACGGACCCGGCCGGCGGGTTGACGGTGGCCGAGGGCACCGACCTGTTCGACCGGATCCTGGCGGCCGACCCGTTCTGCGCCCAGTTGGTCGTCTCGACCCGCGACCTGGCCGCGGCGCAACGGGCCGCCGCGGCGATCGACCCAACCCGGCTGGCCGCCGAGCTGGCCGAGGCGGTCGCGCCGTCCGTCCTGCACCCCCGCCCCGACCTCGACGTGCCCTACGAGGAGCCCGCCCCGGGCGCCGAGACGGACATCGTCGCCATCTGGCGGGACGTGCTCGGCATCGACCGGATCGGCCGCAACGACGACTTCTTCGCGCTGGGCGGCCACTCCCTGGCCGCGGTCCAGATCGGCACGAAGCTGCGCGCCCGGTTCGGGGTGGAGCTGACCCTGCGCGACTTCTTCGACCAGCCCACCGTGGCGAACACGGCCCGGCTCATGGCCGGCGCCGCGGACGTGCCGGCACCGGCGCCGATCGAGCCCATCGCCGACGGCGTGGACGAGCTCTCCGACGACGAGGTGGACGCCATGCTGCGCGAGCTGCTGGCGGCCGAAGGGGGAAGCGAGGCATGACCATGCCCGATCTGGACGGCCTGTCCGTGGCCGAGAAGCGGCGCCTGCTGGCCGAGCGGCTGCGCGCGCGACGCGAGTTCCCGCTCTCCTTCCCCCAGCAGCGGCTCTGGTTCCTGGAGCAGCTCGTGCCGGACGGCGCCGCGTACAACGTGCCGATCGCGGTGCGGCTCGACGGGCCGCTGGACCTGGAGGTGTGGCGGCGCTGCTGCGACGAGATCGTGCGCCGGCACGCCGCCTTGCGTACCACGCTGGCCGAGGTGGAGGGGCAGCCGGTGCAACGGGTCGCCGCCACCGGGCGGGCCGACCTCGCCGTGGTCGACTGCGCCGGTGACGACGTTCAGCGGCTGGTCCAGGAGGAGGTACGCCGGCCGTTCGACCTCGGCACCGGCCCGTTGCTGCGGGTGCGGTTCTTCCGGGTGGCACCGCGGGAGCACGTCCTGGTGCTCACCGTGCACCACATCGTCGCCGACCTCTGGTCGGTCGCGGTGGTCGTACGTGAGCTGGTCACCCTCTATCCGGCGCTGCGGGACGGCCGCCCGTCCCCACTGCCGGACCTGCCCATCGAGTACGTCGACTTCGCCGCCTGGCAGCGCCGTCAGCTCGAAGGCCCCGGTCTCGCCAAGGACCTCACGTACTGGACGGCGGCTCTGGACGGTGCGCCGCCGGTGCTCGACCTTCCCACCGACCGGCCGCGGCCGCCGGTGCAGACCTCGCGGGGCGGCTCCACGGCGTTCCGGCTGCCCGGTCCGCTGACCGAACGCCTGCGCGCGGTGAGCCGCCAGGAGGGCGCGACGCCGTTCATGACTGTGCTCGCCGCGTTCGCCGTGCTGCTGTGGCGCTACAGCGGTCAGGACGACATCGTGGTCGGTGCGCCGATCGCCAACCGGACCCGGCCGGAGGTCGACGGACTGGTCGGCTTCTTCGTCAACACGCTGGCGCTGCGCACGGACCTCACCGGCAACCCCACCTTCCGCGAGCTGCTGTCCCGGGTCCGGGCCGCGTGCCTCGGCGCGTACGCGCATCAGGACCTGCCGTTCGAGCGGCTCGTCGAGGAACTGCACCCGCAGCGGGACCTGTCCCGGTCACCGCTGTTCCAGGTGTCCTTCGTGTTCCAGAACATCGAGGTGCCGGAGCTGGACCTCGGCGGGCTCCGGGTCACCCCGTACACCGTCCCCAGCACGACCGCGCGCTTCGACCTGGAGTTGCAGGTCTTCGACCGGCCGGACGGGCTGGGTGGCTGGTTCGAGTACAACGCCGACCTGTTCGACGGCACCACCGTCGAGCACATGTCGAAGGCACTGCACCGGCTGGTCGAGCACGTCACCGAGGCGCCGGACCGCCCGATCGCCCAGCTCGACCTGCTGACCGAGGAGGAACACCACCGGCTGGCGCGCGAACCCAACGACACCCGCCGCGAGTGGGCCGACCTGTCCTGGGCGCACCTCGAGGTCGCCACCCGCGCGCAGGCCGACCCCGAGGCCGAGGCGCTGCGCTGCGGCGACCGGTCCCTGACCTACGCCGACCTCGACCGCCGGGCCAACCAGCTCGCGCATCACCTGCACCGGCTCGGCGCCGGGCAGGGCGACCTGGTAGGGATCTGCACCGAGCGCAGCCCGGAGATGCTGGTGGCGATGCTCGGCACGCTCAAGGCCGGGTGTGCCTACGTCCCGCTCGACCCGGCGTACCCGGCCGAGCGCCTCGCGTTCATGATGGCCGACTCGGGGCTCAAGACCCTGCTCACCGAGGGCGACCTCGCCGACCGGCTGCCGGAGCCGCCGGCCGTGATCGTCCGCCTCGACCGGGACGCGGACGTGCTCGCGGCCGAGGACACGGCGCCACCGGAGGCCGAGGTCGCCGGGGACGACCTGGCCTACGTGATCTACACCTCCGGTTCGACGGGGCGACCCAAGGGCGTGCAGATTCCGCACCGGGCACTGGCCAACTTCCTGCGTTCGATGCGCGAGCTGCCGGGGATCACCCCGGCGGACACCCTGCTCGCCGTCACCACGCTCAGTTTCGACATCTCGATGCTGGAGCTGCTCCTGCCGCTCACCACCGGCGCGCGGGTGCATCTGGTCAGCCGGGAGGTGGCCGCCGACGGCACCCGGCTCGCGGCGGCGCTGGCCGCCTCGGGGGCCACCCTGATGCAGGCCACGCCCTCGACGTGGCGGCTGCTGCTGGACGCCGGATGGGCGCCACCGGCCGGGTTCCGGATGCTCTGCGGCGGTGAGGCGCTCCCCGAGGACCTGGCCCGGCGGCTGACGGGCTCCGGTGCGGAGCTGTGGAACATGTACGGGCCCACCGAGACCACGATCTGGTCGGCGGTGTCGCGGGTGACGGGCGAGATCCGGCTGGGCGAGCCGATCGCCAACACCGAACTGCACGTCCTCGACGCGCACGGCCGGCTGGTGCCGCCCGGCGTACCCGGCGAACTGCACATCGGCGGCGCCGGCCTGGCCCGCGGCTATCTCGGCCGGCTCGAACTCACCGCCGAGCGGTTCGTCGCGCACCCCTTTCCGATCGGACTGGGTGACCGGCTCTACCGCACCGGAGACCTGGTGCGGCGCCGCGCCGACGGCGGCCTGGAGTTCCTCGGCCGGATGGACCACCAGGTGAAACTGCGGGGGTTCCGGATCGAGCTGGGTGAGATCGAGACGCTGCTGGCGCAGCAGCCGGCGGTCCGGCAGGCGGTCGTCCTGGTACGCGAGGACACCCCGGGGGACCAGCGCCTGGTGGCGTACGTCGTGACCGACGAGCTGCCGGCCCAGCCGGACGAACTGGACCAGTGGCGCAGCATCTGGGACTCCGCGTACGAAGAAGCGGCGCCGGAGGTCGACCCGACGTTCGACATCAGCGGCTGGAACAGCAGCTACACCGGTGAGCCCATCCCGGCGGCGGAGATGCGTGACTGGGTGGACCGGACCGCCGAGCTGGTGCTGGAGCGCGCCCCACGGGGGGTGCTCGACGTGGGCTGCGGCACCGGCCTGATCCTGCACGCCGTGGCGCCGCACTGCCAGCGCTACTGGGGCACCGACTTCTCCACCGTCGCCCTGGACCGGCTGCGCCACTCGGCCCGGTACCCCGGCGACGTCCAGCTGCACGAGTGCGCCGCCGACCAGCTCGACCGGCTGCCGGACCAGCTCTTCGACGTCGTCCTGCTGAACTCGGTCGTGCAGTACTTCCCGGACGGGGAGTACCTGGCACGGGTGATCGAAGGGGCACTGCGCCGGCTCGCCCCGGGCGGTGCCGTGGTGATCGGCGACGTCCGCAGCCTCCCGTTGCTGGAGGCCTTCCACACGTCGGTGGAGCGCTACCGGGCCGAGGCCGGCGACACCGAGGAGACGCTCGCCGCGCGGGTACGCCGCCGGGTGGCGGAGGAGGAGGAGCTGGTCATCGACCCGCGCTACTTCCGGGCCCTGCGGAACCGGCTCCCCGGCATCGCCGACGTCCGCGTGCGGCCCAAGCGCGGCCGGTTCGACAACGAGCTCACCCGCTTCCGGTACGACGTCGTCCTCACCGCCGGCCGGCCGGCTCCTCCGGCGCCCCACCCCTGGCAGGAGTGGACGTCGACGGAGGCGTTGCGCGCGCAGCTCGGCGACGACGTCCTCGCCGTGCGTGACGTGCCGAACGCCCGGGTGCTGCCGAGTGGTGGCGTCGACCCGGAGGACCTGGTCCGGTTCGCCGAGGCGGCCGGCTACCGGGCCGAACTGGACTGGTCGGACCACGGCCCGGACGGCGCCTACCACCTGGTGCTGCGCCGGCCCGGCGCGGCGGACCACCCGGTCGCCGCGGCGGAGCCACTGCCCGCGGACCGGCCGCTGTCGGCATATGTCAACGGCACCTCCGCCCGCCGTGCCCGGAAGCTGCAACCGCGACTGCGCGCCGCGCTCGCCGAACGGCTCCCGGAGTACATGATCCCGTCGGCGTACGTGTTCCTGGACGAGTTGCCGCGTACGCCCAACGACAAGGTCGACCGCAGGGCGTTGCCCGCCCCCGACCTGCTGCGCCCGAATCCGCGCAGGCCGTACGAGCCGCCCCGCGACGACCTGCAGCGCGCGCTCGCCGAGATATGGGCGGAGCTGCTCCGGGTGGACGGACTCAGCGTCCACGACGACTTCTTCGAACTGGGCGGCCACTCGCTGCTGGCCACCCAGGCCATCTCGCGGATGCGGGCCCGCCTCGCCGTCGACGTGTCGCTGCGCGACCTGTTCGAGCATCCGACCGTCGCGACGCTGGCCGGGTGGTTGACCGCCCGTGGTCCCGTACCGGCGGCCGTGCCCACTGCCGTCGAACCGGTGCCCCGGGGCGGGGACCTGCCGCTGTCGTTCGCCCAGGAGCAGCTCTGCGTTGACTTCCCGATCCCGCCGCAGGACGCCTATCACACGGTGGTGACCGCCGCCCGCCTGCGCGGCGTGCTGGACGAGGAGGCCCTGGGCCGGGCGCTCGATCACCTGGTGCGGCGGCACGAGACGCTGCGCACCCGCCTGGTCACCCGGTCCGCTGGGTTGGTGCAGGTGATCGATGAGGAAGGGGTGTGGCCCCTGACCCGGTCACGGCTCGACGCGGCCGACGCCGCGGACCCGCTGCCGGCGATCCGCCGCGTGCTGGACGACGAGGCGGCTCGGCCGTTTCCGCTGGCCGACGGCCCTCTGGTCCGGGCCCGGCTGATCACTGTGGACGACCGGGACCGGGTGCTCGTGCTCGCCATCCATCACGCCGTCACCGACAACTGGTCGTACGGGGTGCTGCTGGGTGAGCTGGCGGTGGCGTACGACGCGTTCGCCGACGGGCGCGACCCCGGAATGCCGCCGCTGCCCGTCCAGTTCGTCGACTTCGCCGCCTGGCAGCGCCGGGAGTACGAGTCCGGGGCGTGGGACCGGCATACCCGGTACTGGCGGGACCGGCTGGCCGACCTGCCACCGGCACCGTCGTTCGTCGTGGAGGATCTGCGGGACGACGAGGCGGCGCCCGGGTCGCGCGACGACTTCGTGCTCGGCGCGGAGCTCACCGCGGGCCTTCGGGCGCTGGCCAACCGGGAGAACGCCACGCTGTTCATGGTGCTGCTGGCCGCGTACGACGCGCTGCTCGCGGCGTACACCGACAGCCGTGACCTGGCGGTCGGCTTCCCGACGGCCGGGCGGGACCGGCCGGAGGCGGAGAATCTGATCGGCTACCTCGTCAACTCCCTGGTGGTGCGCACCGACCTCGGCGGCGATCCGAGCTTCCGGGAGCTGACCGCGCGGGTGCGGGAACGGACGCTGGAGGCGCACGCCCACCACGCCGTCCCGATGCAGCCGCTGCGGCGCGGCATGCCGGCTGCCCGGGACCGGGTGCGCCTGGGGTTCAACCTGCTCAACGCGCCGCTGCCGCCGACCGTGCTGCGCGGTGTACGCCTCGAGCCGGTGTCTCCCGACGACGGCTGGGTCTTCGTACACGTGCCTCCCGGCCTGCGACCGGCGGAGGTCGATCTCGGTCTGATCGTCATGGAGGACGCCGGTGTGCTCCGAGGGCTGTGGCTGCACGCCCCGGACCGCGTCGACGCGCGCCTGGTGGGCCGCCTGCGCCGCCAGTGGGGTCGGCTCCTGGAGATGGTGGAGGCCGACCCCGGCCTGCGGATCGAGGAGTTGGGGCGGCTCCTCCGCGCGGACGGCGCGGGGCAGCCGGCATGAGTGAGCAGTGGTTCTGGGCCCGCCGCCCGCGCCCGGCCGCGTCGAGCCGGGTGGTGTGCCTTCCGTACGCCGGCGGAGCGGCGGCGGCCTACCGGGCGTGGGAGCACCTGGCGCCGGGTCACGTCGAGGTGTGCCCGGTCGAGCTTCCCGGCCGCGGCGTGCGGATGGGGGAGGAGCCGTACCGCCGGCTCACCCCGCTGGTCCGGGCGCTGGCCGACGCGCTCGAACCGCTGCTCGACCGGCCCTACACGCTGTTCGGGCACAGCATGGGCGGCCTGCTCGCCTTCGAACTCGCCCGGCTGCTGCGCCGCCGCGGCCGTCCCGAGCCCGCGCACCTGTTCGTGTCCGCCGCACCGGCTCCGGGCCGGCCCTGGGAGCCCACTGTGCACGACGCCACGGACGCCGAGCTGAAGGCGCGTCTGCGCTCGTTCAACGGCACGCCGCCGGAGGTGCTCGACGACGAAGAGCTCATGGCGCTGGCGTTGCCGGTCATCCGCGCCGACTTCGCCGTGCTGGAGACCTACGAGTTGGTGGCGGAGCCGCCGCTCGACATCCCGCTCACCGTGTTCGGCGGCATCCACGACCGCGCCGTCAAGCCGGCTGACCTGGCCGGATGGCGTGATCACGCGACGACCGTGCGTTTCCGGATGCTGCCCGGTGGCCACTTCTTCGTCGACGAGCTGGCGCCGGAGCTGATCCGCCTGATCACCGCCGGGGTCAGCCCGGTCTGTGATCCGGTCCGGTAGCGGACCGCCGGGCCCGCGCCGGCACGTGACCACCGGCCGCCGCCGGGAGTGTCACGTGTGGGCGTCGCCGGCGCCCGGCCCGGACGCCCGGTGCTCGGTGGGGATGGCCTCCAGCGCTTCACGCACGTACTCGCCGACGGGCCGGGTGCGGCCGTCGTCGTGCCACTGTTCGAGGGCGCTGAAGTAGACACCGAAGGTGTAGGTGCGCGCCAGGACCCGCGCGGCGGTCGGCCCGTGCCCGCGGTCGGCCAGGGCCGCGGCGAGGCGGTCCACCATGGCGTCCATGGTGGCGTAGACGGCTGCTCGGATGGTCGGCTCCTCGAGCACGTAACGCATGCCGCGCCACGGTCCTCCGCCGCCGGCACTGGCCGCGAGGCGGGTCATCGTGCCGGGTAGATCGTCGAGGTCGAGAACCTCGTCGAAGCCGTCCGCCCCGACGGCGGCGAACGGGTCGACTGTGAACAGCCCCTCCTTGGAGCCGAAGTAGCGGTAGAAGGTGGACGGTGACACCGCCGCTTCCCGCGCGATGTCGTCGATGGTGACGTTGTGGAACCCGCGAGAGTCGAAGAGCTCCATGGCCGTGTCCTGGATCGCCCGGATCGCGGCCATGCGATTGCGTTGACGCAGGCTGAGCGGCATGTCATCGAGTGTAGCGATGTGAAATTCTTACTCAGTGAGCTACCAACTATCAAGGTGATAGTAGCTGTCAGAATTTGCTAGGATGTGGGCATGGATGCGATCGCGGTGCGAGGTGTACGCAAGGTGTTCGGCGGCACCGTCGCGCTGGACGACCTGGACCTGACGGTCACCGCGGGGGAGGTGCACGGCTTCCTCGGGCCGAACGGCGCGGGAAAGAGCACCACCATCCGGGCCCTGCTCGGCCAGCTCCGGGTGGACGCCGGCGAGGCGAAGATCTTTGGTCTGGACTGCTGGAGCCAGTCGGTGGCGGCCCACCGGCGCCTGGCGTACGTGCCGGGCGATGTGGCGCTGTGGCCGGGTCTGACCGGCGGCGCCAGCATCGACGTCCTCGGCCGGCTGCACGGCGGGGCGGACCCGCGCCGCCGGCGGGAGCTCATCGACCGGTTCGAGCTCGACCCGACCAAGCGGACGCGCACCTACTCGAAGGGCAACCGGCAGAAGGTCGCGCTGATCGCGGCGCTCGCCACGAACGCCGACCTCTTCCTGTTCGACGAGCCGACCTCGGGTCTGGATCCGCTGATGGAGGAGGTCTTCCAACAGTGCGTCCGGGAGCTGAAGGACAACGGTCGCACCGTCCTGCTGAGCAGCCACATCCTCTCCGAGGTGGAGGTCCTGTGTGACCGCGTCAGCATCATCAGACGCGGTGCGGTGATCCGCTCCGGCACACTCACCGACCTGCGCAGCCACACCCTCACCCGGGTCACCGCGGTGACGAGGCGCCCGCTGCCCGACCTGGACCGGCACGACGACCTCGTCGACCTCGTCGTGACCACCCGGCCGGACGGCACCCACGTCAGCTTCCGCGCCGGCTCGGCGGCGCTGGCCGCGGCGGTCGGCTACGTCGCCGCCGCCGAACCGGCCTCGCTGACGGTGCAGCCACCGAGCCTCGACGAGCTGTTCCTCACCAACTACCGCAGTGACGTCCCGAACGCCGTGGCCGGGAGTGCGGTGCGATGACCGGATACTGGCGCTGTCTGTCGCTGAGCCTGCGCACCGGCTACACCCAGGTGCTCGGCTGGCCGCTGCTGGTGGCTGCCCTCGTGCTCGCGAGCGCGGGCACCATCAACGGCACCTACTCCGACCAGGCCAGCCGCGACCGGTACGCCGGGGCGTACGAGCTGCTGAGCGGCAGCGCGGCGCTGCAGGGCCGCGGGTACGACCTGCACACCCTGGGCGGCATCCTGGTCAACGAGATGGGTTACCTGACCCTGATCATGATCCCCCTGATCGGCGTGCACCTCGCGATCCGGTTCACCCGCAGCGTCGAGGACACCGGACGCCTCGACATCCTGACGTCCTACCCGGTCCACCGGCTGGCGCCGGCCGCGGCCGGGGTGACCGCCGCGGCGGTCACGGCGGCCCTCACCGCGGTGATCACCGCGGTCGGGCTGACGGCACTGGACTACCCCCTCGGCGGGTCATGGCTCTACGCCGGCGGACTCGCGATGTTCATGCTCGTCTTCACCGGCGTCGGGACCCTGATCGCCCAGTGCTGCCGGACCGCCCGCACCGCCTACCTGCTCGCGGCGGGAGCCTGGCTGATCAGCTACCTGGCCCGCGCGGCGGTGGACGCGCAGCAGTGGGCCGCGACCGGCTGGAATCCGCAGTCGTGGCTGGCCGAGATCAAGCCCTTCGCCGCGAACCCCCCGTGGTGGCCCTGGATCGCCTCCGGCCTGCTGGCCGTCGGCTTGTTCGCCGCCACCGCCGCGGTCGCCCTCCGGCGTGACCAGGGAGCCGGCATCATCGCTCCACGACCGGGCCCGGCCACGGCGCCGGCCTGGGTCCGCTCCCCCTTCACCCTCCTCGCACGGCTCACCGGCGGTCTCGGTGCCGGCTGGGTCGGGGCGAGCATGTTGTTCGCCTTCGCCTTCGGATACCTGGCTCCCCAGATCAATCACCTCGACGCCGCCACTAATGCCGAGCAGGGTGCCACGGTGAACGCCACTCTCACGATCTTCGTCCAGCTCAACGCGCTGCTCGCCGCCGCCGCGGGGATCCAGATCGTGCAGTGGCTGGCTGCCGAGGAGACAGCCGGCCGGGTGGGCTACAGTCTGTCCACCCCGGTGAGCCGGTGGCGGTGGTGGACGTCCACCACGCTGCTGGCGACGACGTGGTCGATGCTGGTCCTGCTCTGCGGTGGCCTCGCCACCGGTCTCGGCCTCGAGGCGGGCTTCGGCGAAGGCCACTACTTCGGCAAGGGACTGACCGCCACTCTCTCCTACGCCGCAGCGGTCGTGCTGCTGACCGGCGTGGCCGTGGTCGTGCACTCGCTGAGCCCCAGAGCGGTCCCGGTCGCGTGGCTCCCGGTCGGCTGGGGTCTCGTTGTCTGCCTTCGCGCCGACCTGCTCGAACTCCCGTCGTGGTCGCGTCAGCTCTCCCCGGTGCACTGGATCGGCGCGGTACCCCGCGACGCCTTGCACCGGCCGGCGGCCCTGACCATGGCCGTTGCCGCAGTCGTTCTCGTCGCGGTGTCGACGGTGCGCTACCGCTGGCGGGACCTCGAAGCGGGGTGACCCGCCCCGAAGGTGAGGGTCCGACTGCTCGTGAGGGCTCAGAGCACTCCGGTGAGCCGGCCCTTCCAACCGGCGAGGACCGCTCCCGGGTCGGTGTCGAGGACGTCGGTGAGCAGCGTCGCGTAGACATCGCGGAAATCGGTGTGGAACTTCAGGTCACCGTCGTCGAGGTCGGTGAGGCTGGGGGGCTCACCGTGAAGGCCGCCGCGCACCGGCGCGCCGAGCAACAGCATGTTCGACGCGGTGCCGTGGTCGGTGCCGTCCGAGCCGTTGGCTGCGACCCGACGGCCGAACTCCGAGTAGACCGCCGTGACCACCTTGCGGCCGGCCTCGGAGCCCGCCATCCGGGTGTGGAAACGGCTCAGTGCCGCGTCCAGCATGCCGAGCAGCACCTGCTGGAGTTGCTTCTCGTCGGCGTGCGTGTCGAACCCGCCGAGGGAGACGGAGAAGACCCGGGTCGACACCCCGGCCTCGACGCACTGCGCGACGAGGTCGAGCTGCGCGTCCAGCGACGCTCGCGCGCCACCCGTGGCGGTGGCCGAGGCGGCCTCGCCGTCGTCGTCCTGCCCTTCGCCGTCCGGTGCCTCGCGGACCGTGCGGATCATCTCGTCGACGGAGCGCAGGTCCGCGAAGCATGCCGCTGCGCGGGCCCGGGCCGGGGATTCCCCCGGTGCGGCGGTGCCGAGCGCGGCCAGCGTCGACGCGGGCAGTCCGGCGGTCGTCCGCTGCTCGCTCACCGGCACCGAGGCACCCGCGCCGCGCTCGCCGGCGAGCAGCGGGGGCAGCGCCGACTCGAACGAGACGGCCAACCGGGGATCGGCGCCGACGTGGTCGAGCCAGCGGCCGAGCCAGCCGGTGTTGCCGGGCCGGTCCGGCTGCGCGGTGTGCCAGATGTCCATCGACCGGAAGTGGCTGCGGTCCGGCTTCGGGTAGCCCACCCCGCGCACCACCGCGAGCCGGCCGTCGCCGTACGCCCGGTGCAGGCCGGTCAACGCCGGGTTGAGACCGAACCGATCGTCCAGCTTCAACACCTCCTCCGCCGGGTGGGCCAGCTCGGGTCGCGCGTCGCGATAAGCCGGGTCGGCGTACGGGATGACGGTGTTCAGGCCGTCGTTGCCGCCGTAGAGCGTGACCAGGACCAAGGTGCGGGCCTGTGGATCCCGGTCGCCGGCGGTGGCGAGCAGGTCGTTGAGGCTGAGGGCGGCGGCACCGCCGGCCAGGGCGGTCGCGCCGACCACCCCGCTGGCCAGCAGGAACCGTCGTCGGGTCAGGACGTCCACAGGATCGCTCCTCTCAACTGACCGCGTACTCGGGACTGAGCAGGCCGGCCGTCAGCAGCTTCTGCGGCTGCCCCGCGAGCGGGGTGAGGGCAGACCGGGTGCGGTCACTCCATGCGTCGACGACGAGCAGCCGGGCCAACGCGTCGGCCCGACCGGCGGCCGGCGCGGCGTCCAGCCGGGCCAGCACGGCCGGCGCGGCCGCCCGCGCCAGCAGGTCCGCCACCCGCATCTTGGCCTGCAACGACGAGGTGGTGAGCCAGGCGGCGCCGGCCGGCCAGCCGCCGACGCTCGACGGACGCAGTGGCACCTGGTCCAGCGCGTTCAGCCCGGCCAGAATCCGCCGTCGGCCCTGCTCGGGCAGCGCGGACGGCCGCACGCCGAGCTGCCGGGCCGCGCCGACCACCCACTCGACGGGCTGCTTGACCAGCGTGTCGCGGGTCCGCGCGAAAGCCGGGGTGGTGAAGATCCGCCGAAGCGTGCCGACCGTGTCCGGGCCGGCGAGGTCGGCCGGCGCGGGAGCGTGCGTCCCGGCGTATCGGAACCAGAGCCGTTCCGCGACGAACCGCGCAGCCTCCGGACGTCCGGCGAGTAGCGCGGCGTACGAGCCGGTGTCGAAGGCGGCCTGCCGGCCGAGGATGGTCTTGGGGCCGGAATCGTGCCGGCGAAGCTCGAAGCGAGCGACGCCGGTGGATCGGTCCACCGTCCAGCCGGTCAGCGCCCGGGCGCCCTCCTTGACGTCGGCCTCGGTGTAGCCGCTGCCGATGCCGAGGGTGAACAGCTCCATCGACTCCCGCGCCAGATTCTCGTTCGGCGCCCGGCGGCTGTTCTTCTGGCCGTCGAGCCACAGGATCAACGCCGGGTCGCGCAGCATCGCGTCGACCAGCGGTCCGAGCGGACCCCGGCCGTAGCGGCGCAGGGTGTCCAGTTGGCGCAGCATCAGCGGGGCGGAACGGACCTTCCGCACGCTGGTCGCCCAGTGCCCGTGCCAGAAGAAGACCAGTTTCTCCTCGGCCTGATGCTCGGCGGCGATCATCCGCTCCAACCACCAGTCGGTGAGCGCGGTGACCTGCTCCCGGCGCCTGCGGTTGGCCTGCTGCCGCTGTTCCGGGCTGGCACCCTTGCGCAGTTGCCCGGCCGGGTCGGCTCCCAGCGTGGGTGTGGGCGTCGCCGTCGCGCCCCGGTCCGTGCTCTTGGGAGCGAGCAACCTGTCGAGCGTCGCGGTGAACCCCGCCTGCTCGGCGGCGTCCACCTCATCGGCGGTCGGCCCGAAGGTTGCCCGGCGCAGCAGGTGCGCCACCGCTTCCCGTTCCGTCATGCCGGCGACGCTAGCCGGGAAACGTACGGGGAAGGTAAGCGTCCGATGCGGGCTGCGTCCGGGTGAGCAGGCGCCGCGGGCCCGGGGGAGCAGGTGGGCGGCGGCGGCGCGGTAGGTGTGGGACGGTGTCGCCGGCGGCGCGGCGCCGGCCGATCGCCCGGAGGCTGGCGTCGCCGTCTCCGGCAACTGCCGGGGAAACCTTGCCGCCACGGCGATCCGCGGCCCGAGGACCTCGGTGGGTTCGCCTGTCCGCGAGGGCTGGCGAGGCGGGGGTTCATCACGGGCGCCGCGTTGGCGGCCGTGCGGCAACGCGGACAACGACAGGTGCGGCCGGCTCGCGTGGCAGCGAGCCGGCCGCACCGTCACGATGTGCCGCTCCGTGAGGCGTGAGCGGATGGTCAGACGGTGAGGGTCCAGGTGTTGAGGTAGCCGGTGTCGGCGGAGTAGACGTCGCGCACCTGCAGTCGCCAGGTGCCGTCCGCCGCCTCCGAGGAGAGGTTGACGGTGTACGTGGCGTTGACGTTGTCGGTGCTGTCGGAGCCGCTGCTGTTCTTCAGCCGGTAGCTGGTGCCGTCCGGTGCGAGCAGGTCGATCACCAGGTCGCCCCGGTAGGTGTGGACGATGCTGACCGCGACGGTGGCGGTCGCGGAGGCGTTGCGGCCGCAGCCGGAGATGACGATGGGGCTGGTCACGGCCGGGCCGGCGTCGGGGATGGCCACGTCGGTGCCGTTGGTGCCGGTGCAGCCGGTCGGCGGGGGCGGGGGCGGCGGGGTGCTGCCGTTGACGACGTAGAGCAGCTTGTTGGGCGATCCGTTGCCGGGGTTGGTCACCACGTTGCTGGTGGCGTTGGTGACCAGGTAGTCGCGGACCTGTTGCGGGGTCCAGGAGGGGTTGGCGCCGACTACGAGCGCCGCCGCGCCCACCACGTGCGGGGTGGCCATCGAGGTGCCGCTGATCGTGTTGGTGGCCGTGTCGCTGCTGTTCCAGGCCGAGGTGATCGACGAGCCGGGCGCGAAGATGTCCAGGCAGGTTCCGATGTTGGAGAAGGACGATCGGGCGTCGCTGCTCGTGGTCGAGCCGACCGTGATCCCCTCGGCGGTGCGTGCCGGTGAGGTGTTGCAGGCGTTCGCGCCGTAGTCGTTGCCGGCGGCCAGGCCGTAGGTGACGCCGGAGGCGATGGAGTTGCGCACGGCGGTGTCCAGGGTGGTGTCGACGCCGCCGCCGAGGCTCATATTGGCCACCGCGGGCTTGACGGCGTTGGCGGTGACCCAGTCGACGCCGGAGACGACGCCGGCGGTGGTGCCGCTGCCGGAGCAGTTGAGCACCTTGACCGCGACCAGTTGCACACCCTTGGCCACGCCGTACGCCGAGCCGCCGACGGTGCCGGCGACGTGCGTGCCGTGGCCGTTGCAGTCGGTGTTGTTGCTGTCGACGGTGTTGGTTCCCCACGTGGCCCGGCCGCCGAAGGTGCTGTGCGTGGTGCGGATGCCGGTGTCGATGATGTAGGCGTGCACGTTGCTGGCCGTGTTCGGGTAGGTGTAGGAGTTGTCCAGCGGCAGGTTGCGCTGGTCGATCCGGTCCAGGCCCCAGGACGGCGGGTTGGTCTGGGTGGCGCTGATCGACACGGTGTGGTTCTGCTGTACGTACGCCACGGCCGGGTCGGCGGCGATCCGCGCGGCGGCGCGCGCGTCGACCCGTACCTCGAAGCCGCGCAGCGCAGCGCCCCAGGTCCGGGCGACCGCGCCGCCGTGCCGGCCGGTCAGCCGCCGCGCGGTGTCACCGATCTGGCTCCGGGTGACCGAGGCCTCCTTGAACACGACGAGATAGCTGTCGGCCACGGCGGTGGTGCCGCCGGCCTCCCTGATGACGCCGACCCGGTCGGCTGCCATGGCGGGGGCGGCCGCCATCAGCATCGTCAGGGCCGCCGCCCCGACGAGTGCGGACTTGCACGATGGACGCATCGCAATCCTCCTCCGGTCGGAGCCGGATCGTCGCGCTGCGGTAGCAGTGCGATCGATCTGCGCCGATTGGTGATGAGCATAGGAGTCGTTTTCCCTCCGGGTACATAGCAGATGATGGATATTTCGAGCGTATGACGGGCGCTGGGCGCGCCGTCGCGTGCCGCCAGCCCCGGCACCGGCCTCCGGCGGTCCCTCGTCACCGCTCGGATGACACTGCGTCCGCGTCCACCACCACGGACGGTCCGGCGGCTACAGTAGCGCCTATGAAAACGGTTATCGCTTTGGTGTGTCCGGAGGGCCGGCTGTGAAGATCGCGTTCGTCGGCAAGGGCGGCAGCGGCAAGACGACACTTGCCGCCATGTTCGCCCGCCACCTCACCGGCCGGGGCCCGGTGTTGGCCATCGACGCCGACATCAACCAGCATCTGGCGGTTGCCCTCGGCGCGTCTGCCTCCGTCGCCGCGCAGTTCCCGCCGCTCGGGAAGCACCTGCCCGAGATCAAGGAGTACCTGCGGGGGACGAACCCGCGGATCGGCTCCGCCGCCGAGATGGTGAAGACGACCCCGCCCGGTGCCGGATCCCGGCTGCTGCGGGTGGCGGAGGACAACCCCGTCTACGCCGCGTGCGTCCGGGAGGTCGGCGGCGTGCGCGTCGCGGCGACCGGGGCCTTCACCCCGGAGGACCTCGGTGTCTCCTGCTACCACTCCAAGGTCGGTGCGGTGGAGCTGCTGCTCAACCACCTGCTCGACGGGCCGGGCGAGTACGTGGTGGTGGACATGACCGCCGGGGCCGACTCGTTCGCCTCCGGGCTGTTCACTCGCTTCGACCGCACCTTCCTGGTCTGCGAGCCGACCCTGCGCAGCGTCGGCGTCTACCGGCAGTACGCCGGCTACGCCCGCGATTACGGCGTCGCCCTGTCCGTGGTCGGCAACAAGGTCGAGGACACCTCGGACGTGGACTTCCTCCGCGAGCACGTCGGCGCCGATCTCCTCACCTGGGTGAGCCGGTCGGCATACGTGCGGCGCGGCGAGCGCGGCGCGGCGGAGCCGTTGTCACAGCTGGAGCCGGCCAACCGGGCGGTCCTGGCCCAGCTCGCCGACGCGGTGGACGACACCGTGCAGGACTGGGATGCCTTCACCCGCCATGCCCACGAGTTCCACCGCCGCAACGCCGCCGCGTGGGCCAACGACCGCACCGGTGTCGACCTCACCGCCCAGATCGACCCCGACTTCCAGCTCGGGCCGGTCCGGTCGAGCGTCCCCGACGCGGTGTCCGCGTAGAGCGCGCGGGGCGAGTGCCGGCGGGCGCCGGACCCGCCACTGCTGCTGACTCGAACGCTCGCGGCACCGCACGCCGCGGTGCGAGAAGGGCGGATCCCGGGCGACGACGCCGGGGGAGTCCCGCCACCGGCCCCGGTGAACCTGTTCACCGGGGCCGGTGGCAGCGCCTGCGCGCGGAACTGCGCGAGGGGAGCGGCGGTGGGCCCACGGCGAGGGTCATGCCGGCGCCGCCGCAGCCGACGTCGCCCGCGAGCCGGTCGCCGGGGGCGACCAGCTCGCGGGCGACGGCCTGGTACCAGGCCCGATCGGCCGTGGCGCCGTCGACGAGGCGGGTCGTGTGCGCCGCCCAGTCGATACGCGCCTCGGTCGTCATGACTGCCGGGGGCCCCGGCGGGCGTACTTCTGGCGGAACTTCTCGACCCGGCCGGCGGTGTCGAGCAGGCGTTGCCTCCCGGTCCAGAAAGGGTGGCTGGCGGACGAGATCTGAACGTCGATCACCGGATAGGTGTTGCCGTCGGTCCACTCGATCGTCTGGTCGCTGGTGGCGGTGGAACGGGTGAGGAAGGCGAAGTCGGCGCCCTTGTCTCGGAAGACGACGGGGCGGTACTCGGGGTGGATGCCGGGTTTCACGCGGGCTGCGCTCCTTCGGTGTCGGTGTCGGTGTCGGTCAGCTCCTCCGCCCCGAGGGGGAAGCAGCCGGCGAACGGGTCGGGGTAGGTGCGCCAGGTCTGTTCGCCGTCGGCGAGTTCGGCGTCGGTGAGCAGGCATCCGGCGAGGGTTCGGTGCAGGTCGACGGGGTCGATGTCGAGGCCGATGAAGACCAGGTGTTGGTGCCGGTCGCCGTAGTAGGGATCCCAGTCGAGGGCGGCGGCGAGGCGGCGCTGGTCCTCGACGTGCTTCCAGTGCTGCTCGGGCAGGCTCACCAGCCAGTGCCCGAGGGAACCCATGGACAGGCCGCCGCCGGCGAACTCCCAGGCGACCACGGTGTCGGGTTGGCTGGCCAGCCAGACGTACCCGCGCGAGCGGATCGTCTGGGCGTTGACGTCTTCGAGGACGTCGTGCAGGCGTTGCGGGTGGAAGGGCCGGCGGGCACGGAAGACGGCGGAGACGACTCCGCAGTCGGATTCCGGCTCGTGCGCGCCGAGGGTGTAGCCCTGCAGGCCGCGGTTCAGGATCCCCGGGGTCTCGGGCCGGTGCCGGTGGGTGTGGCGGAGGTGCCGGGTCAGCGTGCCGGCGTCGACGAGGTCACCGTCGACGCGGACCTGCACCGCCCACGGCGCCATCCGTTCCAGCAGTACCGACAGGCGACTGGTGTCGTACGCGCCCTCGCGGGACTCGCCCCACAGGACGAGGGTGTCGGCGAACTCGATCTGCCGGACCACGACGTCGGCCAGCGCCCGGTCGTCGTTGTTCGCCGCCGCGATGCCGAGGGTCTTCAGGTCGTCGGTGCTGGCCAGGCAGTCGAGCAGGTGCTCGGCGTCGATCACTGTGACGTAGGAGTCGACCCGGATCAGGTCGGTGATCGGGGCGCCGTCGACGAGGCAGTGCGCGCAGACGGCGGCGACCGCCTCCGGTTCGACCACCTCGGGAAGCATCAGCAGCAGGTCACGGTGCGGGTGGGCGCGGGCCAGCCGGGCGAGGGTGGGCAGCACGTCCTCGCGCAGGGTGCAGGAGACGCATCCGTGGGCCAGGGTGATCCGCTCGTCCTCGAGCACGCCGGCAGCGTCGCGCACGATGCGGTGCACGGTGCCGGCGGCCAGGTCGGTGAGATCGTGCCGGACCAGCAGCAACGCCGGGTCCGCCGCCAGCAGAGTGCGGGCGACGGCGTACGTCGCGGACGGCCAGAAGCCGCTGAGCACGGTCAACGACGGGCCGGTGTCGGCCGTCGTAGCGCCGGGGTCGGCGGGTGCGAGCGGTGACGTCGACATCACAATCCTCTCGACACGAGTTGAAAACGGTTGTCATTATAGGCACGTGATGGACGACCGGTGGGTGGGGGTGTCGATGGAGGACGACGGTGGCGTGGTGGTCACCATCCGGCTGGAGGGCTCGGGGAAACCTCCCGATGCCGACGCGACCCGCCTGCTGCGGCTGGTGAGGCGCATCGCCGCCCGCCGGGTCGACGGCGGGACGAAGCCCGCGCCCACGCGGGACGGGCACCTCCTGCGAGTCGTCCCGTACGCGCGCACGGTCTACTGCGACGGCCGCGAGGTTCTCCTCACCCGGCGCGAGTTCGACCTGCTCCGGCACCTCGCCGACCATCCCCGACGGGTGTTCACCCGGAACCAGCTGCTCGATCGGGTCTGGGGGCACCCCTTCACCGGCGCCCGGAGCGTCGACGTCCATGTGCGGCGCCTGCGGGTGAAGCTCGGCGCCGACCTGCCGGTGATCACCACGGTGCGTGGCGTCGGCTACCGGCTCGGTTCCGCGATGTCGGTCGAGGTGGTGGACGACCCCGCCTGAATACTGTCCGATCAGCTGATGTAGAAACGAAAACCGTTGTCGTTACCGTTCATTGGAACCAGGAGGAGTTGAGTCGTGTCCCGACGCTGTGACGTCACCGGCGCGAAGCCGAGCTTCGGCAACGCCGTCTCCCATTCGCACCGGCGCACCCGTCGCCGGTGGAACCCGAACCTGCAGAGCCACCGCTACTGGCTGCCGTCGGAGGGCCGCTGGGTGCGGTTGACCCTGACCGCCAAGGCGCTGAAGACGGTGGACCGCAAGGGCATCGAGAAGGTCGTCGCCGAGATGCGCGCCCGGGGAGTGAAGCTCTGATGGCCAAGCAGACCGACGTCCGTCCGATCGTGCGGCTGCGCAGCACCGCCGGCACCGGCTACACGTACGTCACCCGCAAGAACCGCCGCAACGACCCGGACCGCCTGGTGCTGCGCAAGTACGACCCGGTCGTGCGCCGGCACGTCGAGTTCCGCGAGGCCCGCTGATGGCGAAGAAGAGCCTGAGCAACCGGCAGGCCCGCCGGGAGGACCTGGTCGCCCGGCACGCCGGCCGCCGGGCGGAGCTGAAGCGGCTGATCGCCCACCCGGACACCGACCCGGTCGTACGCGCCGACGCGGTCCGCCGGCTCAGCCGGCTCCCGCGCGACTCCAGCCCGGTCCGGCTGCGCTCGCGGGATCAGATCGACGGCCGTCCGCGAGGCGTGCTGACCCGCTTCGGGCTGTCCCGGGTCCGGTTCCGGGAGTTGGCCCTGCGTGGTGAGCTGCCGGGCGTCCGCAAGGCGTCCTGGTGACGGTTGCCGTCACCGGCCGGGGTGTGGGCCACCGCCGCGCGCCGGCCACCGCCCGCACCGGGCGTCGTGTACCACCGCGCGCAGACCCGCGCGGCGTGGAAAGGGGAGGTATGAATGCGACATTGAGGGCTCGCGGTTTCGCGGCCCTGCTCGCCGGGGCGGTGGTGGTCACCGGCACGGCGCTGGTGCCCGCAGCCGCTTCGGCGGCCGAGAAGGTGGTGCTGTCCAAGGGCCACACCGACGCGGTCGATGTGCACTACGAAGGTGGCGCGCTGTCGTTGAGGGTGCACGACGACACGGTCAGTCCGTCGGTGACGCGGAACCCGGCGGACGTCACGTTCCAGGCGTTGCCGGAGTCGGCCATGACCGTGCCGGCCGATTCGAGGTTCGCGTTTCTCGGTCCGGCCGGATCGCAGGTGTGGTTGCTGCCGATGACGCAGGATCCGGATCTGCTCTGGCCGGGCTGGAACACCACGACGCTCGACTCCGGCGTGTTCGAGGGCGACAAGGTGCGCCTGAGCCTGGTCGACGTGGAGGGCCCCGGCAACGTCACGCTGTTCACCCAGGACTCGTTCGGCGGACCGATCATCAAGTTCCGCTCCGACGACGGGCTGCCGGACGCGATCGACGTGCCGGTGCACACCCACGCGCACTCGAACTGGGCGTTCAGCGCACTGGGCAACTACACGCTGACGTTCCAGGCCGACGCGACGCTGACCAACGGCACCACGGTCAGCACCGGGCCGGTCGACTACTCCTTCGTCGTCGGCGAACTGTCCGGCGGCGGACCGGAGGTCAGCCTGTCGGTCAGCGGGATGGCCGACGAGTACCAGCCCAACGACACGGTCACGCTCACCACCGTGCAGACGCCACAGACCGAGCTGGACCACTACCACTGGTTCAGCAAGTGCCCGGACGCGGCCGACTGGAGCATCATCCCGGGCGAGGCGGGCGCGGGTTACTCGTTCACCGCGACCCGGGAGCTCAACGCCTGCGAGTACGTGGCCAAGCTCTACGACGACGACCACAAGGTCGTGGCGACCAGTGAGCCGGTGACCCTGTGGGTGGCGTTCCCGCCGCAGGAGCCGGGCGCCTCGCAGACGATCACCGCGTCGATCGCCGAGACACAGGGCTCGCTGGTGATCAGCGTCAACCCCGGTGACCGGGCCGTGGTGCTGCCGCCCGCGCAGCTCAACGCCGCCGGTGACCGGTGGGAGAGCAACGGTGAGCTGCGGCCGGTCACGGTGACCGACACCCGCGCCGGTCAGCCGGGTTGGAGCGCCTCCGGGCAGGTCCCGGCGGACTTCGCCGGCCCGGGCGGGGCGACGTTCAGCGCCGGCTACCTCGGCTGGACCCCGCGTGTCCTGGCCCAGGCCGACGGGCAGGGCGTGGTGCCCGGCCCGGTGGTGGCGCCGTACGTCGTCGGGGTCGGCGGCGGTCTCGGCAACAGCGCGGTGCTGGGCTCGGCGCCGGACGGCGCCGGCCGGGGTACCGCACAGCTCGGCGCGGACCTGCGGCTGAGTCTGCCCACCGAGACGGCGGCAGGGACCTACACCGCGACCCTGACCCTCACCGCCATCTGATCGCACCGGACGACCGCGGGGTGGGCGTGTCACCGCCGTGACCGCCCGCCCCGCGGCTCCCCTCGTACCTCAGGAACGGACACCGTCTCCGCAATGCGCCTGCTAGCAACCGTCGCCGCCGGGATCGCCCTGCTCGGCGTGGTCCCCACGTCTGCCGCCTCCGCGCTGACCGTCTCCGCCCCCTCCACCCCGCCGGGGCAGCCGGCGTCCTCGGCCGCGCCGTCCCGCACCGCGCCCCCGTCGACCGCCGCGACGTGGGGGGTGGCGCCGTCGACCGCGCGCGGGCCGAACGGCCGGGCGGCGTTCGGCTACAAGCTCGACCCGGGAGCCACCCTGACCGACTACGTCGGCGTCACCAACCACTCCGGCCGCCCGCTCACACTCGACCTCTACGCCAGCGACGCGGTCACCACGACCCGGGGCGGGTTCGACCTGCTGGCCGCCGGCCAGAAGTCCGCCGACGTGGGCTCCTGGGTCCGCCTCCCGCGCCGCACGGTGACCATCCCGCCGACGTCCCGCCTGGACGTGCCGTTCACGCTCACCGTGCCGCGCAACGCCACACCGGGAGACCATGCCGGCGGGATCGTCGCCTCGCTGACCAGCGGCGGCACCGACGCGCAGGGCAACCGCGTCGCCGTCGACCACCGGGTGGGCGCGCGCATCTACCTGCGGGTGACCGGCGAGCTGCAACCGACGCTGGCCGTCCAGGATCTCCGCGTCCGGCACACCGGCTCGGTCAACCCACTGACCGGTGGCACGGTTACCGCCACGGTCACGGTCCGCAACACCGGCAACGTACGGCTCGCCGGACAGCCCGTGCTCGGCGTGGCCGGGCCGATCGGCCTGGCCACGCGGTCCGTGACCGGTGCGGCCCTGCCGGAGATCCTGCCCGGCGGCGAGCTGACCACCACCGTACGCATGCCGGGTGTCCCGCCGCTGTTCCGGCTCACCGCGGACGCGACCGTCACACCGGTCGCCGTGGGCGACCAGGTCCTCGACCCACCACCGCGGGCCAGCACGGCCCGGGCCGCGGTCTGGGCCGTGCCCTGGCCGCAGCTGGCTCTGCTCGCCCTGCTCGCCCTCGCCGGGTGGGCGCTGATCGCGACCCGGCGCCGCCGGGCGGCCCGGCACGCCCGGGCGGTGGCCGCCGCCCGGGAGGAGGGCCGCGCGGAGGCCGGCCGGGCACCGGACGCCGATCGTTCCGGTCCGGGCCACGACAACAGACAACCTGCCATCGACCGCACGGGGAAGGACGACACGTGAATCGGCTACGCCTGGGGGAGCGACGAATGAGGATGAGAAGCATGCGTGCCGGTGCCGCGAGCCTGGCCGCCGTCGTGCTGGCGCTGGCTCCCGCGGCGACGCCGGCCTCCGCCGAACCCGCCGCCGTCACCTCCGCCGGCGCCGACCTGGTCTCCGTGGCGCTCGACGGTGACACGATGTCGCTGCGCTTCCGCGGTGACGCGCGAGCGGCCGGGCGCGACCCGGCAGAGGTGGTGCTCGGGCCGGACGGCGGACTGTCCGGCCGCGTACCGGCCGGACCCGCCCTCGCTTTCCTCGGCCGGGCCGGCCACGCGGTGTGGGCGCTCTCCGCCGGTGACACCGGGTTCCCGGCCCTGGACACCACCGGGGTACGTCCCGGTGCCGTCGCCGACGACCGGGTGACCCTCGCGCTGGGTTCGGTCGAGGGGCCGGGGACGTTCACCGCCTACACCCTGTCCGGCCTGGGTGCCGCGACCCCGTTGTTCGGCAACGGCCCGGGCGTGCCGGGCTCGATGCGGCTGCCCGCCGGCACGCGTACCGGTGGCGTGGTCTGGGCCTTCGACGCCGCCGGTGACTACCGGCTCACGCTGACCGCCTCGGCCGTGCTGCGCTCGGGCGAGACGGCGCGGGCCGAGGCGACGTACCGGGTGAAGGTGCCGACGATCGCCCCGGCCGGCGGCGTGTCGGCGCCTGCGCCGCTGGAACCGGCCGTGCGGCCGAACGCGCGGGCGCTCGTCGCGCCGACGACCGCCGCCGCGCCGAAGGCGGCCGCAGCGCCGAAGCCTGCCGCCGGCGCGCCGAAGGCGGCGGCCGCCCCTGCCACGGGTCGGCAGGTGATCAGTGACGGGCACGTCGACATGGGTCCGCAACTCAACGGCGACACCTGGACCATCCGGATCAAGGACGATCGCAGCAGCCCGCCGGTGTGGCGGGAGACCGCCGACGTGGTGCTGCACGCCAAGGACAAGGCGAAGATCAGGGTGCCCGCCGGCGCTGACTTCCTCGGCAAGCAGGGCGACACGGTGTGGTTGCTGCCGCAGACCCAGCAGGCGGGTCTCGTGTGGCCCGGCTGGAACACCCAGCACGAGTCTGTCGTGTCGGGCGTCAGGGGCAACGTCACCTGGACGCTGAAGGGGGTCGACGGGCCCGGGCGGTTCGCCCTGTTCCTGACCGGCTCGTTCGGCGGCGAGGACGTGCTGTTCGACTCCGCCAAGCCGTTGCCGCAGAAGCTGGACATCCCGCTCAACACCCACACGCACGGCAACTGGGCGTTCGCCAAGCCCGGCCTGTACCGCCTGGCGGTGCAGATGAGCGGCACCACCACGGCGGGCAAGGCGGTCAGCGACACGAAGACGCTCACGATCGCCGTCGGCGACAGCACCGACCCGAACACCGGGTTCGGGGCCGGCGCCGGAACCGGCTCCGGAAGTGGTGGGAACGGCGACGGCAGCGCCGACCAGGGCGGCGCCCGTCCGCTTCCGCGCACCGGCGCGGGCTGGGTGCTGCCGGCGGTAGCGGCCGGCGTCGTGCTGGTGGCGGTCGGCGCTCTGCTGATGGTGCTGGCCCGTCGGCGCTCCGCGCTCCGGACCCGGTGACGGCGGTGCCGAGCACGGCAGTCCACCGCGGCGGTACGCGGTGGCTTGCCGTGCTGACGCTGCTGGCCGCGCTGCTCGCCGGGGGCTGCCGGTCCGAGGTGACGTTGAGTGCGCGCGACCAGCGGATCCAGGTGTTGACGACCACCGGGATCCTGCGGGACCTGGCGCGCAACGTCGGCGGCGACCGGGTGACTGTCACCTCGCTGGTGCCGGACGGCGCCGATCCGCACAGCTACGAGCCGTCGCTGCGGGACATCCGCGACGTCGTCTACGCCGACGTGGCGTTCAGCAACTACCTGCTGCTGGAGGAGCAGGCTGTCATCAAGGCGCTGGACGCGAACCTGCGCGACGGTGTGCCGAACGTCTCGCTGGCCGAGGGAGCGGTGAAGTACGCCGCGGAGATCATCCCGCTGGTGGAGGACGTGTCGCTCGACACCATCTGGCTGGGCATGCGGGTGCGCGGCACCGGTGCGGCCCTCGGGGCGAACCGGTCCTCGGACGTGCTGCTCAGCGCGACCGCCGTGGACGGGCCGGGTCGGATGTTCGCGTACCTGACGGAGTCGTTCGGCAACCCGTCGTTCTCCGTCGACTCGGCCGATGGGTTCGATCCCGCCAACGGCTACCGGGACGACACCGCGACGCTGCCGCCGGACGCGCACACGCACATGAGCTGGGCGTTCACCGAGCCGGGCGTCTACCGGCTGACCATGCGGGCGCAACTGGCGGTCGACCCGCAGACGGCGCCCGTCCCGATGGGCGAGCAGGTGTTCACCTTCGCCGTCGGGGTGGACCCGCACTCGGTGCCGGGGAGGTCGGAGGTGCTGAGCGGCGGCCACGCCGACGTCACAGTCGACCTCGACCAGCGGCGGCTCTACCTGTTCGCCGACCCGGAGGGCAGCGGCGAGGCACACCAGCGGGTGTACGACCCGGCGCGCACGGTGATCGAGGTGCCGAACAAGGCGCTGCTGGAGGTCCCCGGGGACCGGCGGTTCCGGTTCCTCGGCCGGCCCGGCACCCAGGTCTACCAGCTGCCGCAGGCCGTTCTCGGAAAGCATGTGCACGGCGAGATCGACCCGCACCTGTGGCAGGACGTCCGCAACGCGATGGCCTACGTGGAACTGATCCGGGACACGCTGATCGGCGTCGATCCTCCGGGGGCGGCCACCTACCGGGCGAACGCTTCGGCCTACCTCCGGCGACTGGAGGCGCTCGACACGTACGTGCGGGACACCATCGCGCAGATCCCGCCGTCGCGGCGTCACCTCGTGACCACGCACGACGCATTCGCCTATCTGGGGCAGGCGTACGGGGTGCGGATCTCCGGGTTCGTCACACCCAACCCGGCCACCGAGCCGAGCCTCGCCGACCGACGCAAGCTCACCGAGACGATCCGCAACCTGCGCATACCCGCTGTCTTTCTGGAGCCGAACCTGGCGGCCCGGTCCGCCACGCTGACCGAGGTGGCCCGCGAGGAGGGCCTGCGGGTGTGCCCGATCTACGGCGACGCGTTCGACAGCGACGTCACCACCTACGCGGAGATGATGCGGTTCAACGCCGAATCGCTGCGCGACTGCCTGACCAACGACACGTGATGGAGGAACCAGTGACGCCAGGACGGGCGCGCCGCCGCACCCGCGCGACCACAGTCATCCTGCGAGGGGCGCTCGCGGCGTTGCTCGTGCCGGTGGCGGTACCGACCCCGGCACGGGCGGCCGAGCCGGCACCGGACCTCAGCCAGTCGATCGCGGCCGACCAGCCCCTGGCCGCCGGGCGGACGACGCTGACCACCGGGCACGTCGACATCGGCCCCCGCTACGTCGACAACCGGTGGACGCTGCTGATCCACGACGGCACGCAGGCGCGACCGGTGTGGCGTGACCCCGACGAGACCCTGTTGCGGGTGTCCGACGCCGCGCTGCAGACCGTGCCGGACGACCCGGCGTACGCCTTCCTCGGCATCGAGGCCGGCAAGCGGGTGTACGTGGTGCCGCAGGTCCAGGACCGGAACGTCATCTGGCTGGGGTGGAACACCCAGGATCCCCGGGTGTTGCGGACCATCGACCGGGGGGTGACGCTGACCCTGCTCGGTGTGCGTGGTCCGGGAACCCTCACGACGTACCTCCAGTCGGGCAACTTCGCGGCACCGCAGCCGCTCTGGCGATCCGCCGAGTCGAAGGCCCAACCCTTCTGGGTGGAGGTCAACACCCACACCCACGCCAACTGGGTCTTCTCCGCCCCGGGTGTCTACCTGCTGGCGGTGCAGGTGTCGGCTGACCTCGTCGACGGGAGGAAGGTGTCGGCGACCGGCACACTGCGTTTCGCGGTGGGCGATGCCGCCAGCGCCGCCGAGGCCTTCGCCGCGGCGGCCGGCATCCCCGCACCGGCCGGCCAGAAACCGTCCGCCGAGGGCCCGGCCGCGGCCGGCGACCGCGCCGACGGCTCGCCGACGCTGCTGATCGCGGCGTTGGCCGGGACAGCGGTCGCGCTCGCTCTCGGCCTGGTCATCCTGATGCTGCGCGGACGTGGTGCCCGACTGCGGGCCGAGCGGGAACGCGCCGCCGCCTCGTCGGAGGGCCGGCGGTGAGAGCACTGGAGATCGAAGGGCTGGACGTGGATCTCGGCGGCCGGCCGGTCCTGCGGGGCGTGACGCTGCACCTGGATCGCGGCGAACTGGTGGGGCTGCTCGGGCCCAACGGCGCCGGCAAGACCACCTTGTTGCGTGCCGTCCTGGCGCTGATCCGCAAACGCGGCGGCCGGGTGCTGGTGGAGGGTGAACCGACCCGTCCCGGCCGGTCGGGCATCGGATACGTGCCCCAGCGCCACGAGTTCAACTGGGACTTCCCGATCTCGGTGGAACAGGCCGTGATGAGTGGTCGCACCGGACGGATCGGTCCGCTCCGCCGTCCGGGCGTGGCCGACTGGCGTGCGGTCGGCGACGCGCTCGACCGGGTGCAGCTCACCGACCTGCGCCGCCGGCCCGCCGGTGAACTGTCCGGTGGGCAACGCCAACGCGTGCTGGTCGCGCGGGCGCTCGCGCTCGCGCCGAGCATGCTGCTGCTCGACGAGCCGTTCACCGGACTCGACATGCCCACCCAGGAGCTGTTGGGCGAGCTGTTCACCAGCCTGGCCCGGGAGGATCACGCGGTGCTGATGACCACCCACGATCTGGTCGCCGCGGTGGATTCCTGCACCCGGCTGGTCCTGCTCAACGGGCGGGTCGTCGCCGACGGTCGACCTGCGGACCTCCAAGACGCCGCGCTGTGGACGGAGACCTTCGGCGTGAGCGCGACCTCTCCACTGCTGAAGCTCGTGCGGGTGGCCTGATGCCGATCACCGACTTCCTCACCGATCTGCTCAACCCCGACCTCGCGTTCCTGCCCAAGGCACTGGCGATCGCGGTCATGTCCAGCATCGTCTGCGGCGTCGTCGGCTGCTATGTGGTGCTGCGCGGGATGGCCTTCATCGGCGACGCCGTGGCCCACGCGGTCTTTCCCGGCATCGCGGTCGCCTTCGTGCTGCAGGGCAGCCTGGTGCTCGGTGGCGCCGTCGCCGGCGTCGCCACCGCTCTGCTGATCGCGATCTTCTCGCAGAACCGGCGCGTCAAGGAGGACTCGTTGATCGGCGTCTTCCTGGTCGCCGCGTTCGCTCTCGGCATCGTGATCATCTCGCAGGCGCCCGGCTACGCCGGATCGTTGCAGCAGTTCCTGTTCGGCTCGATCACCGGCATCCCGGACCGGGACCTGTACGTCGTCGGGGGGACCGGTCTGGTCATCCTCGGCCTGGTGCTGGCGCTGCACAAGGAGTTCGTCGCGGTCTGCCTGGACCGGGAGATGTCGCGTTCCATGGGGCTTCCGGTCTTCTGGCTCGACATCGCGCTCTACGTCCTGGTGACGCTGGCCGTGGTGATCTCCCTGCAGACCATCGGCAACATTCTCGTCCTGGCGCTGCTGATCACTCCTGCCGCGGCCGCCCGCCTGCTCACCGACCGGCTTGCCGTGATGATGCTGCTCGCTCCGCTGATCGGCGGCGCCTCGGCGCTGGTCGGGCTGTACCTGTCCTGGAGCTACGACACTCCGGTCGGCGGCACCATCGTCCTGGTCGCCACCGCCGTCTTCCTCGCCGCATGGCTGTTCGCGCCCCGACATGGGCTGGTGACGAGGGGCCGTCGATCAGGCGGACGCGGCACCTTCCCCCGACAAACCAAAACGACTATCATTTCCAATAACTGACGGTCCGCCGAGGACCGTCATGAGAGAGGAGTCTTTACGTGCGTAGCACCGTGCGTCATCTGCTGGCGTCGGGTGTCCTGGGCGTAGCGCTCGTCGCGACGGCACTGCCCGCGCAGGCCGCCACCGCGTCGGTCGTGACGTTCAACGCCGGCCACCTCGACCTCGTCGACGTGGCCTATGAGGACGGCTCGCTGGAGATCGGCGTCCACGACGAGGACAACGACGTCGAGTACGGCGCCGACGAGGTCAAGCTGGTCGTCAAGCGCCAGGCCAAGGTCACCGTCCCCGCCGACCCCGCCTTCGCGTTCCTCGGTACGCCGGGCGTGTCCAAGGTCTGGATCCTGCCGGAGATCCAGAACGAGAACCTGATCTGGCCGGGCATCGCCGCCGAGGAGATCGAGGCCGGCGTCTTCACCGGCGACTCGCTGACGCTCTCCGTCCGGTCGGTCAGCGGTCCGGGTCAGCTCGCCATCTACACCGAGAACGCCGTGGGCCAGCCGAACATCCTGGCCGACAGCGGAGACGGGCTTCCGGACGCCCTCGCTCTGACCGCCGGCGACCACACGCACGCCAACTGGGCGTTCGACGCCGCCGGCACCTACCGGGTGACCGTCCGCGCGACCGGCACGCTGGCCGCCACCGGCCAGAAGGTCACCTCCGCCCCGGCCACCCTGCGTTTCGTCGTGAAGGCGTGAGCGCGATGCGTACCCGCAACCGTGCCCTCGCCGGTCTCGTCCTGACCGCCGCACTGCTCGCCGGCACCACCACGCCCGTCGCCGCGGCACCGCTCGTGCTCGCCAGCGGCCACGTCGACGTCATCGACGTCGACTACGCCGCCGGTGCGCTCACCGTCAACGTCCTCGACGGCACCGGCGCCGCCGACGTCGAGCGCAAGCCCGCCGACGTGCTCCTCCGGGTTCCGAACACCGCCAAGGTCAGCGTTCCCGGCGGCTCCGCCTGGTCCTTCCTCGGCACCGGCGGCCAGGCCTGGGTGCTGCCGCAGTCCAACACCGCCGGGCTGCTCTGGGCCGGCTGGAACACCGCCGAGGTGCCCGCCGGTGTCTTCCAGAACAACCGCGTCACCTTCAAGCTCACCAGCGTGTCCGGGCCGGCGGGCTTCAGCATCTACACCGTCTCCGGTGGCACCCCGAGCGTGCTGTTCGACAGCGGCAACGGGTTGCCGGACAGCCTGAACGTCAACCGCAACACCCACACGCACGCCAACTGGGGCTTCGACGCCGCCGGCACCTACGCCGTCACGTTCGAGGTCACCGGCAAGCTCGCCGCCACCGGCGCCACCGTCACCTCGGGCCCGACGACCTTCACGTTCGAGGTGCTGCCCTGATCGATGCAACTGACATCCGTTATCATTATTCTGGTTCGTTGAGGTAGGGGGTACCTTCGGTTAGCGGACCCGGCCGGCGCGGAGTTGCCCACCTGGCTCCGCGTCGGCTGTCGCCCGGACTTCCGGCAGCGCGATGGCGGCCCACTGGTCAGTGCCGTGCGCAACGCCGGTCGTCGGCCCCTCCGATCGTGGCGTGGTGTTGCTCGCTCCGCAGCCGAGACGTCTCAGTGTGCACGTGACGTCGTGACGAGGATGCCGGCGGCGCCCGGACACTTGATCGGGGCCGTCACGGGCAGAACCTGAGGATCTCCAGGACGAGGGTGACGGCCGGTATGCCGGTGAGCGCGTAGTACATGCGGCCGCTGCCGCGGTATCGGCGTACGAGGTGGGCGTTGCGGAGCAGCCGCAACTGGTGTGACACGTAGGGCATGGGAACCTCCAGCGCACCGCTCAGCTCTGTGACGCAGGCATCGCCGTCCATGAGGTGCCGCAGGATGCGAAGCCGTGTCGGGTGGGCGATCGTGCGCAGGAGGTCACTGATCTCCTCGACGCTGGCCGGGCCGGGGGTCATGACACCGCCGGAAGGCGCGGGGCGCTGCGCATACTCGACCGCTCCTTGCGCTTGTCGGGTGAGCGCAACGGTAGTCATGTGCAATAGCATCGTCTAGCTGTCAGATGTTGATATCAGCACTCGTGCAACCGTCGCGGCTACTCGTACGGCTCGGCGGGCGCGGGGATCTTCTCCCAGGTCTCCACCTGGAAGTAGGGGAGGTCGGCGTCGTTGACGGGATCCTTGGCGGTGTGCGGGATCCACCGGCCGGTGGAGCGTACCCAGGTGTTCGCCGGCCCTTCGGGCACGTCGCCGCGCAGGCCGACCTTGACCGGGATGCCGTCGGCGGCGCAGCAGGACAGCATGATGCGGGCGAGCATCGGTTCGCCGTCCGGGCCGGGGGCGAGGAAGCCGGTCAGCTGGATGCGCCGGCCCTGCAGCGTACGCCCGTGGTCGTAGACGGCGCGGTAGCCGTACTCGAGCAGAGACAGTTCGGCCGGGTCTCCGGGCCGTAGTGGAGGATAGGCGACATCCCGGTCGTCGGTCAGGGCGGAACCGGCGCGGGCCACGGTGTCGGCGCCCAGCGCCGGCGGGACGACGAAGATGAGGGCGAGCGCCGGGAGCAGCAGCAACCAGCCGACGGCGGGACCGGAACGGCCGTGACCGTGCCCGTCGTCGTCCGGCTGGTCCTCGGGCCGGTTGAGGTGGCGCAGCTCCTGCACGAGCGCGACCAGCGCGGTGATGACCAGCAGCAGACCGGCGGCGATGAGGAACGGGCGCAGTCCCTGTTTGACGTAGCGCAGGTAGAGGTCGGTGAGGCTGGCGCGCAGGATCGCGCCGCCGAGGAAGACCAGCACCACCGCCTGCGTTCCGCGACTCACCAGATCACCGTCCCGATTCCGGCCGCGACGAGCACGGCTAGGGCGAAGGTGGCCGGTGCGAACCGGGCGGCGAACCGCCGGCCGAAGATGCCGGCCTGCATGGATATCAGCTTGAGGTCGACCATCGGACCGACCACGAGGAAGGCCAGCCGGGCGGTCAGGGAGAACTGGGACAGCGAGGCGGCGACGAACGCGTCGGCCTCGGAGCAGATGGACAGCAGCACCGCCAGAGCGGCGAGGGCGAGGACCGACAGCACCGGCCGGGCCGCGAGGTCGTGCAGGAACCGCTGCGGTACGACCACGTTGATCGTCGCCGCCGCCATGGCACCCACCACCAGGAACCCGCCGGCGTGAACGACGTCGTGCCGGCAGGCGGTCCAGAACGCGGCCATCCGGGGCAGTCCGTCGAGGTGGGCGCGGTGCGGCAGGCGGATCCAGTCGGTGCGGCCCAGCCGCAGCCACAACCAGCCCATCAGCAGGGCGACCAGGAGGCTGGCGCCGCCGCGGGCGGCGACCATCTCCGGGTTGCGCGGGAATGCGACGGCGGTGGCGGTGAGCACGATCGGGTTGATCGCCGGCGCGGCGAGCAGGAACGCCAGCGCCGCGGCGGGGGTGACGCCGCGGCGGATCAGCGACCCGGCGATCGGCACCGACCCGCATTCGCAGCCGGGCAGCACCACTCCGGCCATGCCGGCCACCGGCACCGCGAGCGCGGGGTGCCGGGGCAGAGCCCGCGCCCAGAACGAGCGGGGCACGAACACCGCGATGACGGCGGAGAGCACCACGCCGAAGACGAGGAACGGCACCGCCTGCACCATCACCGACACGAAGACGGTCAGCCAGGTCTGCAGCCGCGGATCGGTGACCAGTGTCCCGATCTGCCGGTGCAGCACGCCGACGAGGATGAGCAGGAAGCACAGCACCTCGGTCGAGCCGACCCACCGTTCGCGGTCGGGCGCCGCCGGTTCGGCGGCCGGAACCGCCGGCGCCTGCGGTTCGGGCCGCGCGGGCGCGGCGGGGTCGGTCGTGCTCAGGCGGATCACCTTCCAATCTCAACGGCGGTATCTTACAGTGATCGCTTGCTCACAATGCGCTTGCGGCGTGCGATGCCCGTCCTCGTCGGCGACGGGGACGGGCATCGCACGTGTCGCTCAGTTCACGGTGCCGATGGACACCGCGCCGCGGCCGACGACCGCGCCCTCGTCGGTGACCAGGTTCAGCTCACCGAACAGCTGCCGGCCCTCGGCCGCTGCCGTGTCGACGGTCACGGCGCCGGTGATGGTGGCGCTGACCCCGTTGGGCAGGGACACCGTGGTGCCGGGTGCGGTGACCTGGCCCAGGGCGGGGGAGTAGAACACGTCCCGGTAGTCGAACTGCGTAGTGCCGGCCGGCACCGCGTACCCGTCGACCTGCACCGTGTACGTGCCCGGCTCGGGGTTCGGGATCGAGACCGACTCCTCGGAGTCGCCGTCGGCGGACTGGCCGACCTCGACACCGTCACGCAGCACGGTCAGGTCCAGGTCGGCGGCCAGGTCGCCGGTGTTGCCGATGGCGACGTCCAACCGGGTGGCACCCTCGGGCACCTCGACGGTGTAGGTCTTGCGCTCACCGTCGGCGATGCTGTCCCGGGAGGAGGCCGAGCTGCCCAACGGACCACCCCGACCGGTGATCACCACCGGGCCGAACATGTTCGCGACCGTCCAGGTGACCGGCGTGGACTCACCGGCGGTCACGCTCGGCAGCGTCACCACGGCCGGCTCCACCTTCACACCCTGCACCCGCGCCGTGAGCTGGAACGGGTTGTTCAGCGACGGCGAGGTACGCCGGGCCTCCACCTCGATCTCCCAGATCCCCGGCATCGGGTTGGCGTAGTCCCGCTCCTGCGGCTTGCACACCGCCGCGTCGGAGTGGTTGGTGTAGCAGGCGGTGCTGGCGGTGCTCTCCACCGGCACACCCCAGGGGTTGACGGCGATGAATCGGGTCTGGGAACCCGTGGCGATGCCGGACAGATTCACCTGCAGCGCTGCCGCCCCCTCGGGAACCGAGACGAAGAAGCTGGTCGTCGAGTTGCGGTCCACGCTGCCCGAGCCGGAGAAGGCGTACTTCGGCTTGGTGGGCTGAGCGGCGGCGACGACTGTGTTGAGGACCTCGAAGTCGACCACCTTGGTCTTCGGGTCGTCGATGCGCAGGATGGCACCGTGGGCGCCGGCCTTCGGGGTGGCCGTCACCGGGATGGAGACGGTCCGGTTCAGCGGTAGGTCCACCGCCGTCGGGGCGCGGAACGTCCCGTCGTTGCCCCGCCATTGCAGCTGGTGGCGGATCACGCCGGCCGGACCGCTGGTGCGGGTGACCTTGACCTGGTAGGTGCGCGCCTGGCCGACCCGCTGGCCGCCCTGCCCGGGGGCGCAGCGGTTGTAGACGCCGGCACCCCGCCCGGGGGTGGCGAGGAAGTCGGAGATCGGCGTGCACACCGGCGCGCTCGCGGTGTAGCTGCGCGGGGTGACGGGCTTGGCCAGCAGCTTCCAGGCACCCGGCACGTCGAGCAGGCCGTTGCCCTGCGCGTACGCCGGCTCGCCCTTGATCCACGAGGCCGAGCTGACCACGGCCCGGCGCAACGCGGCCGGGGTGACCCCGGTGCCGGTCGCCCTGGCGGCGGACAGCAGCAGCGCCGCGCCGCCGGTGGCCTGCGGGGCGGCCATCGAGGTGCCGTTGAACATGGCGTAGCCCGGGGGCAGCGGGTAGCCGGCCTCGGGGATCGGCGAGCCGGTCTGCCACAGCGGGGTGGTGGAGATCGCCGAGCCGGGCGCGCTGATGGTGGGCTTGAAGCCGCCGTCCTCACGCGGCCCGCGCGAGGAGAACGGGTGCAGCTGGTAGGGCCGGCGGGTGACCGAGCCGTAGTTCGCCAGCCACGTCTCCCGGCTGATGCTGGAGGCGACGCTGACCACGTTGTCGGCGACGGACGGGTCACCCACGGTGTTGACACCCGGCCCGGAGTTGCCGGCGGAGATGAACATCTGCACGCCGTAGTCGGTGATCAGCCGGTCGTACAGCACGGCGCGGGCGTTGTTGGCGTCGTTGAGCGCGGGCAGGCCACCGATGGACATGTTCACCACGTCCACCCTGCGGTTGACCACGAGGTCCACCATGCCGGTGGTCAGCGCCGCCGCTGTGCAACCGCCGCCCCAGGTGCAGGCCCGGGAGGAAACCAGCTTCGCGCCCGGCGCGGCACCGTCGAAACGGCTGTTGCCGAGCATGTCGTTGGCCGCGGTGATGCCCGCGACGTGCGACCCGTGCGCGTCCTCGATGATGCCGATGTTGACGAAGTCCGCGGTCTGACCGGGCAGGCCCGCAGGCCCGAGGTCGACGTCCTCCCGGTACTCGACCACGAACGGCATCTGCTCACGCACTGCAGTGGCGGGATCGTCGGTGCCGAAGTGCCCGACGTCGAAGCGCTCCCTGTAGGGGCGCATCACCGGGTTGTCGGTGAAGTCGCCGTCCTGGTCGGAGTCCACCCGGATGTCGTGGCTGGCCGGGTCGTAAAGGATGCCGAAGCTGTCGGAGGTGTCGCCGTCGCGGTTGACGTCGCCGCCGGGTTCGCTGCCCTCGGTGATTCTCTCGGTGAAGACGTTGAACAGCCAGGTGCCCGCCGGTGCGGTCCACTGGCGTCCGGCGGCGGTGAACGACGGGCCGGTGACCTGCGTGCGCATGGCCCGCCAGGTCAGGTCGCCCTCCAGCAGCGGGTCGGTGGCGGTCACCCAGTCGACGATCTTCCGCTCGCCCGTGGAGGTCGTCTGCAGAGCGGGATTGTCCAGGTCGACGCCGGAGTCCATGATGCCGATGGTGATGCCGCGGCCGTCCCACGTCGGGTGTGCCTTCTTGAACGCCACCGCGCCGGTCTCCCCGGTCGGCATGTACGGGTTGTCCGCCGGCGTCGACGCTCCCGGGCCCGGGAGCGCGGCCTGCGCGGCAGTCCGCCGGCCGGGGAGGGACTCCGCCCGCGGATCCGGCAGCGTGATCGACTCGTTCAGGTCCAGCGCCGAGACACCGGGTAGTTCGGCGGCCTTGACGACCTTGTCCGTCGGGACCTGTGCCAACACGTAACCGACCTGGTCGACCCGGTGGGTGACCGTGCCGCCGAGCTTGCGGATCTCGGCGGTCACCTGGCCGGCCTTGCCCTTGTCGGTGGCGACGATGACGGTCACCGCCGGCTTGCGCTGTGCCCGGGCGTCGGCGAGCAGCCCGGCGTCGTGGCTGCCGAGCGCGTCGGCCGGTGCTTCCTTCGGTGTCTCCGGTGCAGGTGCCAGCGGTGCCGGTGGCTCGGCCGCTGCCGGATTCGCGCCGGTCAGCGCGACCACGCCGGTGGTGATGGCGGAGGCGAGCAGGGCGGCGAAGCCCCGCCTGCCCCATCGGGATGGATGTCTCACGGGCGGATTCCTCCCAGAGCGAGCGCTCGGTGACGGGCGCGACTGAAGGGGATCCTCCGCTCATAGAAAGCCATTGTCACTAAGCGCACGAGACGTTGTGACCCGCCCGTGACCAACCCGCTTCTCGGCGTCACACAGGCGCTTGAGTCCGGGCATGGCGCGTACACGGGATGCCTGCCCAGGCCACGTTGTACGCCCGGCTCGCATCTGCGCAGCCCTGTTAGGGTCAGTGAGACAATTGGATATATGCGCAATGCATAATGGGTACGGATGCCAGATGGCCCACGGAGGGGCGCGAGGACAACGCGCCGCCGACCAGTCGCGGCGGGTCGGCCACGGACGGAACGGAGACGGTGAACGGTGAGCGAGGCGACGGCCGGCATGACCCGCAACACGCGCCAACGCGCCGAGGTGCTGGCGCTACTACGTGAGGTCGATGGCTTCCACAGCGCGCAGCAACTGCACCAGATGCTCCTGGATCGCCAGGCGCGCGTGGGCCTGACCACCGTCTACCGGACACTGCAGATGCTGGTCGACACCGGCGAACTCGACTCCACCAAGCTGCCGGGCGGAGAGCAACTGTACCGGCGGTGCAGCCAGAGCCGCCATCACCATCACCTGGTCTGCCGCCAGTGCGGCCGCACGGTCGAGGTGGCCGGACCAGCCGTGGAACGATGGGCCGACCAGGTCGCCAGCCAGCACGGCTTCACCGACGTCGGTCACACCATGGAGATCTTCGGCACCTGCGGCCCCTGCGCCGCCTGAATGCCGTCCGGTGGTGGATCTGCCGACCACCGCCGGGAATGCCCCGCGCGGGAGGGGTGAGGTCCTCCCGTTCCTACCGGCCGTACAGCACCTCCGTGCTGAGCCGGCCGATGGTGCGCAGCGTGGTCGCCCGGTCGCCGGTCGCCTCGACGAGGAACAGCAGATGGCGTACGCCCGGAAGCGCGGCGGCCGCCACCACGGCCGCCCGGCACCGCTGCGGCGAACCGACCGGGTGCAAGGCGACGAGCCGACGAACATACGCCTCGATGTCGGGCGGGCCGGATTCACCGCCGTCGAGACGAACGTATTCCCGGGTGCCGGCCAGCAACCCGGGCAGCCCGTCGCGTACGGTGCGGGCCGCCGCCGTGTCGGTGTCCTCGACGTGGGCCAGATGAACACTGCCGTGCGGCACCTGTGAACAGTCCTGCCCGTGCTCGGCTGCGACCTGCGCGTACCGAGCGAGCAGCGCCCGCTTCTCGTCGAGGTTCGCGTGCAGGCCCAGCAGCAGCGGCAGGCCGTGGCGGGCGGCAAGGTCGACGGTCGCCGGAGAGGTCGCCGCTACCCAGGTCGGTACCGGTCGTCGGGGCCGGGGCACCACCTGTACCGGCCGGAACGGGAAGCGTGAGTTGCCGGCCACCGTCGCCGTGCCGGACAGCCACCCCAGCAGGATCTCCAGTGCGTCGGCCATGCCGTGCGAATAGCGATCCTCGCCGGTGCCGAAGACCTCGATGTCGACCCACGGACCCCCACGCGCGATTCCCAGCCGGAAACGCCCGTTCGACAACTCGTCGAGCAACACGGCCTCCTCGGCCAGGCTCACCGGGTGTCGAACCGACAGCACGCATGCGGCGGTGCCGACGGCGATCCGGCGGGTCGCCCCGAGCAGGTGTGCGGCGAAGGTCGTCGCCGAGGGGCACACCCCGTAGGAGATGAAGTGGTGCTCGGCGATCCAGACCCCGGCGTAGCCGGCGTCCTCCGCCGCCAGGCCGTAGCAATGCGCGTCCGACAGCGCCGTGGCGTGGCTGCCGCCGGCCCGGTGCCCGGCGAGCAGAAACAGGTGCGCCTGGACCTGCTCGCCGGACCACCCGGCAACCCGGTGATCAGCAGTCACGCAGCTCTGGTGACTGGTTGAGCAGTTGCCCGCGCGTCGAGACGAACCTGCGGTAGGCGTCGGAATCGACGGCGCTCAACCGGAACGCGGCCACCCGGTGACAGTTCTGGAAAGCCAGTTTCACCCCGAAGTGGCGCTCCAGACCCGAGCGGATCGCGTCGCTGGCCAGCGCCCGCAGCAACTGGCCGCGCTCCGCCTCGGTGGGCGGTGGCAGGATGTTGTCGGCGAAGTCATCGGTGGAGGACTCCAGTTCCGCGACCACCCGGGTGACGGTCTCCCAGGCGAACGGGAGGGAGTCGCGGACGCAGGCGACGAAGGCATCGTCGTCCACTGGGCCCGCCTGGGCGGCTTCGAGCAGGGCTGGCGGGACGGTGAGAGACATGATCCTCCTAGTAACCTGAAATGACCATCGTTGCCACTAGAGTTACAGGGGGAGCACACCACGTAGCCGTGCGCCTCGTCAACAGTCTCGCCGGTTCGGCTCGGCGCAGGCCGCTCCAAACGGCCGCGACAGTGCCGGATGCTGTTTCACCTGCGTCGAGGAGGGACGGGAGCCATTCACTCACCCGTTCGGGCATCGGGTCGATGCCGTCCGGGGCGGTGTCCTCGTCGGACGCACGTCGGCCGGCCATGCCGCAGGAGCGGCGCGAGGTCAGGTGATTCCGGAGCCGCTAGTGCAAATCGTAGTCAGAAGCGTTAGTGTTGTTCCGGCCTGCCGGTCCGCGTTGGCTGCTTCCCACGAGGGCTGTCCCGTCGGCGCGGGTCAGGATCCGCGCCGCGGCTGCCGCCTCGGCGGTCAGCGCCCGCGGAAGCCGGGCGCCTCGGCCGCGCTGGGCGCGCCCAGTCCGTTGTCGCGGGCCAGGGCGATGGCCTCGGCGCGGCTGCCGAGGTGCAGCTTGACCAGGATGGCCGAGACGTTGTTCCGGACGGTCTTGGCGCTCAGTCCGAGCCGGTGCGCGATCAACGGGTTCGACAGGCCCCGGGCGAGCAGGCCGAGGATCTCGCGTTCCCGGTCGGTGAGCTGGGGGAACGGCCCGTCGGACCGGGCGCCGAGCAGAGCGCCCGCCCGGTCGGCGAGCGGGGCGCCGAGGACCAGGTCGCCGCCGGCCACGCCCCGGATGCCACGCTCCACGTCCGCGGCCGAGGCCCCCTTGAGCACGTAGCCGCGCGCCCCGGCGCGCAGCGCGGCGACCAGCGACGCGTCGTCGTTGAGCATGGTCACCACGAGGACCCGGACCGCGGGATGGTCGCGGCGCAGCAGCCGGGTCGCCTCGATACCGGAGCCCGAGCCGAGGTGGAGATCCATCAGCACCACGTCGGGACGTACCCGGGCGACGAGAGCCAGGGCGTCGGTGGCGTCCGCGGCCTCGCCGACGCACTCGATGCCGCCCAGGGTGCTGAGCAGCGCGCTCATGCCGAGCCGGAAGACCGGGTGGTCGTCGACCACGACGACACGGATCGGGGTGTCGCTCACGGCCGCTCCAGGGGGATCGTCAGGCAGACGGTGGTGCCGCGGTCACCGGCCGGTCCCACGGTCAGGGCCGCTCCCACCGCCTGCGCCCGTTCCCGCATGGCGTGCAGGCCGACGCCGTGGCTGGTGGGGGCGGCCGGCACACCCCGGCCCTGGTCGGTGACGGTGACGCGCAGCAGGCCGGGTCGCCGGTCCAGCGACACGGTGCACCTGTCCACCCCGGCGTGCCGGTGCACGTTGCGGATCGCTTCGGCGGTGACACCGTAGGCGGCGGTGGCGATGGGCTCCGGCAGCGGGTCGACGGTGGCCGGTCCGTGCACCACGATCCGCAGGCCGGCCCGGGCGTACTGGTCGCGGAGCAGGTCCAGGGCAGGTCCCAGGCCGCCGTCGGCGAGCACCGGCGGCAGCAGGCCGTGTGCCAGCTCGCGGACCTGCGTCGCGCGTGCGGTCAGCTCGTCGGTCAGCCGGTCCAGCAGGTCCTCGGCCCGGTCCGGGTCGCGGCGCAGCAGGTTGCGGGTTGCGGCCAGCCCCAGCCCGATACCGCTGAGCGCCGGACCGAGGCCGTCGTGCAGGTCCCGGCGCAGGGAGCGGCGCTCCTCGTCGCGTACCTCCGCCAGTCGTTGCCGCGACCGGGCCAGGTCGCGGTTGGTGCCGGCGAGGTCCACGAGCGCGGCGACCACCGGGGCGAGGACGGCGAGCGACTCCCGGGCCCGGGCGCCGAGCAACTCGCCGGGCCGGGGCCAGGCGTGCAGGTAGCCGACCGGCCGGTCACCGCTGGTCAGTGGCACGGTGACGGGGATTCCGTGTGGGTGCGGCGGGGGCTGCGGCCCGTCCTCGGTGATGCGCACCTCGGCCAGCCGGAGCGCGGCGGCGACCGTCGCGCCGATGTCGGTGGTGCGCCCGACGCTGTGCACCACGCGGTGCAGCAACGGTTCGGGCGCCTCGCCGTGCACGAGCCGGTCCACCCGTCGCTGCACCGCCTCGCGCATCGGCTGGAAGGCCGCCGCGAGGATGCCGGTCACGACGAGCTGCGGCAGCGGCAGGGCCCGCGGCAGCAACCTGTCGAGCAGGGCCACCGCGGCGCAGTAGGCGGCGATCACCACGGCGGTCATGAGATACCAGACGAGGGTCCGGCGGACGGCCAGCCGCAGTCCCCACAGTTGCTGGCGCAGCACCACCACCGCCACGGCGGCGGGGAAGAACGCCTGGGAGGCGAGCATCAGCAGTGCGGGCACGACCGCCGGAACCGCCGGTGGCAGAAGCGTGGCGAGGAACGCGAGGGTGAGCAGCGCGCTGCCGGCCGTCGCCCAGCCGAGGCCGTGGCGCTGCGGCGCGGGCCCTCGCCGCCACCGCCACGCCAGGCCGGCGCTGGCCAGCAGGCCGAGCCCGACCAGCGGGTACGGCAGGACGGGAAGCAGCGGCCTCAGCAGCGCGGCCCGGACCTCGCGCAGCTCGGGTGCCAGCGGCAGCACCCCCAGCGGCGGCGGCGCGGTGACGGCGGCGGCCAGCATCACCGCCACGTAGCCGGCGCCGGTGGCGGCGGCGAGCCGGTCGAACCAGCCGAGTGGCCGGTCCGGCAGCAGCCAGGGCATGACGAGGACCAACGTGTAGAGGCCCGGTATCCAGGCCCACTGGTGCAGGGCGGCCAGCAGCGGCGGTCCGCCGGCGGCGAGCTGCCACTGGGCGGCGAACGCGGAGAGTGCGCTGCCCAGCGCCGCCGTGCAGGCGATCGCGCCGGGCAGCCGGCCGCCGGTGCGCTGCCGGCTCACGATCAGCCAGGCCACGGCCCCGTAGACGACACCGTCGAGCAGGTCGACGAGGGAGTAGAGCTGGGTGGCGGTGAGCGGGGGAGTCGCCACGGCCCAGGCGGCGACCGCGCCGAGACTGAGCAGGGCGGTGACGGCGAGGACGGTCCACGCGGCCCACCGCCGGGACCTGGATACGTTCGGCATGTCGGGTCCACTGTCTCAGTCCGGTGTCGTCAGCGGACCACCGGAACGGTGTGCGCCGGGTGGCGGGCCGGTCGGAGGGGACCGGCCCGCCACCCGCTCTCAGCTCTGGGTGACAGCCGTGCCGCTGACCCGTAGCTGGTCGATCACCGCGGCGACGTCGGGCAGCCGCTCCCGGTAGACGTTCCCGGCGAGGCGTTGCGAGTACGTCTCGTAGAGCGCGGCCAGCTCACCGGCCCGTCCGATGGACACCGCGTGGATGCAGTTGCCGAGGTACTCGTTGGGCGAGCCGGGGCTGTCCGCGCCCGAGCACGACGGGCCGAAGACGGCCGCCTGCCCGACCCGCGGGTCGATCTCGGCCGTGGATTCGGGGCACGGGTCGCCGGGGGACTGCTGCGCGCAGGGTGCGTAGTCGGCCTCGGCGATGGTGTACGCCCGGCTGACGTGGGTGTCCGGCAGGTCCCGCCCGACCGGCGCGCCGGGGTGGCGGTATTCGCTCGGCAACAGGTTGCCGCCGAGCAGGTAGCCGCTGAGCGAGGCGTCGGCGTCCAGCGCGACCGGGAAACCGAGCTTGGTGTACGCCTGGAGCAGCCGGAACGCCTCGGTGATCTTCTTGCCCCGGGCCCGCAGCGGGGAGGTCGGGTCGGCGAACGCCGCGTTGACCACCTGGTAGTAGCGCTTCTGCTTGCCCCACAGCATCCGGTCGGCCAGGCGGCGGGCGATGGTCAGCCGCTCGGCGTTGTCGGCCGAGCGCGCACCCGTCTCGAAGGCCGGCAGGTGCACCGACTCGTCGTCGTACCGCATCACGTAGACCTCGTCGTGGCAGTATCCGGTGGGCGGGTCGGACCGGGTGCTCCACGAGCAGATGATCCCGGCGCCGCGCGTGTTGCGCCACGTCCGCACGTCCATCCAGAACGCGCCCTGGTCGACGCTCATCTGCGCCCGGACGGTCAACTGGAGGTCGGCCTTGGTGATCTCGGAACGGGGGCCGGTGGTGGTCGTCGGGTTGACGAACTCCGCGTCGTAGCAGATCCGGAAGTGCGGCTCGAACTGCTCCCTCGTGCCGTGGGCGAGCAGTTGGAACGCGCTCGGCAGGTCGCCGAGCTGTACATTGGCGGGGATGCGTACCCGCGGCAGCGGACTGAACGGTTCGCAGCCGGACATCTTGGCGTCGGCGTTGTAGCCCTTCGGCTTGTCGGCGGACCAGTACGAGCGGGTGTTGGTCAGCCGGGTCGGCGGCATCTGGTCCGGCCCGTACCACGGGTTGTATCCGCCGCCGGTGACCGTGTCCCGGAGCCGGCGCAGCTCGGTGGACTGGGCGTTGACCGCGCTCGTGTAGTTGTCGACGAGGCCGGTGAACAGCGCGTTGCGGTGCCCGTCCGGGGTGGGGCTGCTGAACCTGCCGGCCGCGTCCACGATGACCTGGCCGGAGCGGCCGACACGCGCGGCGAACGAGTCGTCGCCTGTCATGTCGCCGGCCAGCGCCGGGTTCTCCAACGCCAGCGCGGTGTACGCCCGCGCGGACATCGTCCACACCCCGGCGTGCGGGACCTTGGTGGTGGCCGGGTACGCCGGATCCCAGGTGCGGGCCAGGTAGGACAGGTAGTCGATCGCGCCGTACGGGCTCTTCTCGTCGAGCACCCGCACCGGGTCCACGCCGGGCTGCGACCACTCGGCCGGGGTGAGGACGAAGGGCGCGCCGGCGGCGGTGGAGGTGGCCGTGGTGAACAGCCGCCCCTCCGTCTCGTCGTACTGGGCCACCGAGAGGGGACGCTTGGTGCGCGCGGTGTAGCCGACGTAGGTGTTGATGACGAACTCGGTGTCGTTGAGGGCGCTCTTCTTCAGCGCCTCCTGCATCGAGAGGCTGAGCTGGTCGACCCGGGTCTCCAGGCCGTTGATCTGGCGCTTGATCGCGTCGATGTCGCGGACCACGCCCGCCAGGTCGGTGCTCATCCGGTGCAGGACCGACATGATGTCGTCGTACACCGCAGTGAGCATCGCCTCGACCCGGTCGAACCGGTCGTGCATCTCGGTGCGCAGCTCGTCGACCTGCTCGCGCAGCTTGCCGATCTCCTGCATCACCAGCTCGTGCTCGCTCGGGCCGGAGCCCAGGAACAGCGGGGCGAGGGTCATCACGGCGCCGAGTACGTTGCCGGTGAGCACCACCGTGCTCAGCGAGCCGATGGCGTCGCTGAGGTTCAGCCCGGCCACTGTGGGCAGGTACTGGTTGATCGCGGTGGCGATGCCGACCGCGGCCTTGCCGATCGCCAGCACCTCTTTGCCGGCCTTCTCGTCGGCGAACCCGGCGAGGGTGGCCAGGATGGTGACCGCGGAGCCGGCGGCGTCGATCGCCACCTGCCGGCCGGCGCTCTCGGCCAGCGCGGCCGTGTAGTCCTGCGGCGTCGGCTTCGGCCCGGGACCGACCGGATACTTCAGGTCGGCGGCGGCCAGCCGGTCGATGATCTCCGAGTTCTGCTCGGAGACCTTCTCCAGCGCCCCGCGCAGTTCCGTGCGCAGCGCCGCCAGGTACGCCTGCTCGTTGCCCAGGTGCTCCAGGATGGCCTCGGTGTTGACGAAGGAGGCGAGCAGCGGGTCGGCGAGCAACTGTTCGGTGGTCGCGGTGGAGCGCACGTTGAGCTGCGCGCCGATCTCCCCGTCCCAGGCCGCGGCGAGGTCGGCGTCCTGCGCCGCCGCCCGGGTGAGCTGGCCCCACGCCCGTTCCTGCTGCGCGTAGAGCGCGTCCATCCACCGGTAGTTCTGGTAGGCGCTGGTCACCGCGTCCTCGACCTCGGCCGAGGCCGTGATGGTGCCGCCGACGGTGGCGTCCAGCAACCCCTTGACCATCGGCGCGCCGATGGAGACTCCCGGAACCCCGGACAGCGCGTCGATCACCTTGATCATGGTCGTGTAGGTGGTGCGGGCCGTGGTGTCGGAGATTCCCGCCGCGTTGACCGCCTGCCGCGTGCTCACCAGGTGCCGCATCACGTCGTCGCGGGACGCCCCGGGGTTCCGTCCCCGCCAGTCCAGCAGCTCCGCGGTGAGCACCAGGTTCTTCAGCCCCGCCACGCCACCGTTGTGCGCCCGCAGATACGCGGCGAACACGCCGTCGTGGAACCGCGTCGCCTCGTAGTCCACCGCGTCCGCCGCCACGGCCGGCGTCGGCGACATGACGACCACCGCCGCCACGACCGCGGCGACCAGCGCTCTCCACCGCCGCCGTCGGCGGGGAGCCCACACCATCACACCCACTGGGATTCCTCCGGATCACTCCGCGCCCGCCAGGCCGGCCGACGCGCAGCGCAGCCTGCGCCGGGGTACGTCCCGCCGGCCAGGGGTGGATGTCCCGGGGCGGCGGGACCGGTGCGTCGTCCGTCCGGCGGAGCCCGCCGTCCCGTGCCGGACGGGACCGGCGTCCCTGGCGGGCCGGGACGCCGCGCCGGTTGACTGCCTGGCATGACCGACAACTCGCCGGACCACATCCCGGCCCACGTGAAGAACTCCTACGTCAACTGCTCCGAGTACACCCGGTCGCCCCGGCTCACCCCGCCGCCGGCCGGTACGGACGCCGCCGTGGCGTCGCTCCGACCGCTGACGCCGGCCGGGGCGACCCGGTGACCGTGGCCGCCGCGCCGGGCCTGCTTCCCGCCTGGCGGGAGTGGCTCGCCGAGAACCTGGCGATGGGGATCGCCATCGAGCAGGCCCGCGCGGCGGCCGTCGCCGCGGGCGCGGACGCCGACGCCGTCGACGCCGAACTGGCGTCGCTGGCCTCCCACCCGTACTTCGTCGTCTGCCGGCGGCTCGCGCTGCGCTACGACTGGATGGAGTCGGTGCTCGACACCTACCGGGTGCTCCGCGACGACGACGGCGGACGCGACCTGGAACGGCGCGCCGACCTCACCGCGACGGAGTTCTTCGGCCGCTACTACTACGGCAACCGCCCCGTCGTCCTGGACGGCCTGATGACCGACTGGCCGGCACGGCACTGGACGCTGGAGCGGATGGCCCGCCGGTGCCCGGACGCCGTGGTCGAGGTGATGACCGGCCGGGAGGCCAACCCCGACCACGCCTGGCAGTACGACAGGCACCGCACCACCATGCCGTTCCGCGACTACCTGGCGCTGCTCGGCTCCGGCACGCGCACCAACGACTACTACATGGTCCCCCGCAACGAGAACTGGAACGGCGCGCTCCGGGCACTCGCCCAGGACGTGCGCCCACCCGGTCATCTCGTCGACCCCGCAGGCGGCGGGCACCTGCTTCTCGGCCCCGCCGGCACGGTGACCCCGCTGCACGTCGACAACAGCACCGTGCTGCTGTGCCAGGTGCTCGGCCGCAAGCACGTACGGCTGGTCCCGTCGTACCAGCGGCATCTGGTCTATCCGCGGGGCGGGACCTTCAGCGCGGTGGACGCGGCCCGGCCGGACCTCGACAGGCATCCCCGCTACGCCGAGGCCACGGTGCTGGAGACCATCCTCGAACCGGGCCAGATGCTGCTCGTACCGGTCGGCTGGTGGCACTGGGTGCACGCGCTCGACCTCAGTGCCACTGTCACCTTCCACCACTTCCGGGTACCCGGGCAGAACCACCGGATGGCCACCCCGCCGTCGGCCCGCGCCGACGGGTGACCGCGCGGGAGCGGGCCGATCGTGAAGAACCGGCTCAAGAGCGTCCAGCACCGCACCGGCCTACACGACGGCTTCCCCGCTCACACCGGACCGACTCTCGGATTCGTTGGTGGCCAGGCCAGCTTTCTGAAGTGCTTCACGTCCCATCCACCCGTCGGTGATGGGGAATGCGGTGCTTTTCCGTACGGCATTCCACAGGGGGTTCGCCCAGCGATGCTCAATCAGCAAGGCAACGACGTGGGTGCCTGCTGTAACGTGCGTCCGCAGATCGGGAATCTCGTCTCCATGCATGAGGTAGCCGGTGCCGCTCAGGGCAGTTTCACCCAGAGTCGCGGCTGCTCCCGCCGCAGTCAGCAGTCGTTTGATAATTGCGCCCATTTCGGGCGTCGGCCCCTCGCTCTCTCCCTCGGAGAGAATTCGCTTGCGGTCCATGTCGATTTGGTAGACGTCGAGCAGGCGGATGCCGGGGTTGTCTCTGAGCGAGTCGATCTGCTGCTTGACGGAACGGGGAAGGTTGGCTTGCGTATAGCCAATCAGGATGAGTTGAACCGGCCCAATCACGTGAGGTCCCTTCGCTGCTGGCGTTTCCGGCTGCAGCGAAGCGCCTTCCCTGGCTCAGACGACCCAAACCGAGGGGCCGTGTCAAGTGACCCTGATCTTGACTTGGGCTTCCTCCTGAAGGAGGCGACCTCTCCGCACCGTTCGTGGCCGCGTTCCGGACTGTCGCGGCGCCGACACTCGCCCCAGCGCTTTTTCGTAGGTACCGGCCGAGCAAAGTTGGGCAGCCGTTGCCGACGACCGGCGCATCGGTCCCCTCGTAGAACTGGTAAGGCCAAGTGCCTGCCCGAAGGGGAACCATCATGCGGCTCGCGGGGCGTAACCTGCACGCCGGACTGACCGGTGACGACGTGACAACGCTGCACCGGGCGTTGCTGGCCCTCGGCCTCGCGATCCCGGCCGACGAGTTCGACCACGGTGTGTTCGGGGTCGCGACCGCCGACGCGGTGGCCCGGTTTCAGCGCGATCACGGCTTGGCCGACACCGCCATCGTGGATGAGACGACCGCCGCGGCTCTGGGTGCCTCGGTGCCAGGGCGATCGCCGGCGACCCGCCCCGCTGGGCGGATCCCGGACGGGCTCGGTGACGGCGACGTCACCCTCGTCCACCGGGCGCTCGACGCGCTCGGCATCGACGTCGACCCCTCGGAGCGGGAGAAGGGGAGGCTGGGCGCCACCACCCGCGAGGCCGTGGCCCGCCTGCAGACCCTGCTCGGCATGGCGTCCACGGGGGACCTCGACGCGGCCACGATCAGCCTGGCGCGGCACACCGTGGAGCGGCTCGGCGGCGATGCGGGGCCGGGCGTCGCGGCGCCGGGTGCGAACGACTCGCTCGTCGACGGTGCCGTCTTCGACGCGAACGGCTTCCCGATGGCGGAGGTCACCGTCGTCGTGCTGCGCCGGCGGCTGCGCGACGAGACCGAACTCGGCCGCGCCACCACCGACGCCGACGGACAGTACGCGGTCGGGTACCAGACGCCGCCCGACGTGGTGAGCAAGGGCACCGGCGGGATCGACCTGCAGGTCGACGTTCTCGGCGCGGACGGCCGACGGCTGTTCCGCTCCGCGGTACGGCACCGGGCCGGCACCCGCGTGCGCGTCGACCTGCCGCTCGGCGGGGAGCGGCGCACGGAGCCGTCGGAGCTGGACCGGCTCGGTGGTGCCGTGACAAAGCTGCTCGGGTCGCTGCGGGCCGACGAGATCGTCGAGAACGACCAGCATCAGGACCTCACGTACCTGGCCGAGTCGGCCGGGTTCGATCGGGAGCAGGTCGCCACCTACTCGGTGGCCGTCCGCCTGGCCGGGCAGACCGGCCTGCCGCCCGAGCTGTTCTACGCGCTGCTGCGGATGGACGTGCCGGCCAACGCGTCCATCGCGGTGCTCGCCGACATGAGCGACGGCACCGACCTCGACCGCAACGCCACCCGGCTGCTGACGGCGCTGGCCCGTACCGCCGCCGCCACCCGTGCCCAGGCGGTCCGCGCCGCGCTCGACGCCGGCATCGTCACTCCCGGGTACGCCCAACGTGTGACCCAGGACCTCGACGCGCTGGACAAGCTCGCCGCGACGGCCCGGCTCGCCTCGCCGAGCGGCGTCAACAAGACTCCACTGGGCACGGTGCTGACCGCCGCGGGGATCGCCACCACGAAGCAGGAACGGTTCTCCGCGCTGTCGCACGAGTCCGCCGTACCCGGTGAACAGTTCTGGAAGGACCTGGCGGCGAACCCGGACTTCACCCCGGCCGAGGTCGACACGCTGCGCTTCGCGACGGTGGTCAGCGACGCGACCCGCGGGTACATGCCGCTCGTCACCCGGTTGCTCGCGCGGCGCCGCGACGGCCAGCTCGCCGGTACCCGGGACCTCGCCAAGCTCTCCGCCGCCGCATGGAAGGCGATGCTGCTCGACACCGCTGGTGGACCGCCGATCGGGGTGCCGCCCAACATGCGGGTGGCGGACCCGGCACAGGGGGCCGACGTGTACGCGCAGGTGCTGGAACGCAACTTCGAGCGGATGCACCCGACGACCGCGTTCGGAGCGCGCCTCGCCGACGACAGCGCGAGCCCGCTGACGGCGAAGGCGGCCGTGGTGACGTTCATCGACGAGCAGCCGGCGTTCAGCCTGCGCCGGTCCGACGTGGACCGCTACCTCAAGGACCACCCGGCCGCGGTGCGCTCCGCCGAGCGGGCAGCGGTCCGCGAGGCCCTGCTCACCAGCCAGCGCCTGGTCAAGGTCGCCGGCCGGTACGCGATCGCCAAGCCGCTGCTGGCCGACCGGATCCACTCCGCGCAGCAGGTGTACGCGATGGGTCGCAGCGCCTTCACGCAGCGGTACGCCGGGCACCCGGACATCGGCCCGACCGAGGCGGCACGGGTGTTCCGCACGGCGGAGCAGACCTACGGCGTCGCGCTCACGTACGCGATGAACCTCAACGCGCAGCTCGTCGGAGTCGGACCGGCGGCTGCCCAGACACCCGTACCGGCGATCGCGGACGACTTCCCCAATCTGCAGTCGCTGTTCGGCTCGCTCGACATGTGCGCGTGCCAGGAGTGCCGATCGGTGCTCAGCCCGGCCGCGTACCTCGTGGACCTGCTGCACTTCCTCGACAAGCGGAAGTTCGGTGCGTCCTCGCTCAAGAACGTCCTGCTCAACCGCCGGCCGGACCTGGCCCAGATCGAGCTGAGCTGCGCCAACACGAACACCGTGCTGCCGTACCTGGACCTGGTGAACGAGCTGCTGGAGGACGCGGTCGCCCCGCCGGCGAACCCGTCGGCGGCCGCCCGGGCCAGGCAGACCACCCTGAGCACCGACGAGCTCAACGCGAACCCGCAGTACGTCAACGACGCGGCGTACGCGAAGCTGGCCGCGGCGGTGTTCCCGTGGGGGCTGCCGTTCGACCTGCCGCTCACCGAGGCCCGCACGTACCTGCGGCTGCTCGACACCGACCGGGTGGAACTGATGCGCGCCCTGACCCCGCCGGCGGCACCCGGCAGCGCGCCGACGGCCGCAGCCGCCGCCGAGGGGCTGGGGCTGTCACCGACGCAGGCCGACATCGTCACCGCCGGCCCCCTGGTGGCCGGCCGCAAGCCGTGGGAGTTCTGGGGCCTGGCGGAGAACGGCAACGCGGTGCGGGATCCGGTCGACGCGAGCATCGTCGTGTCCGGCTCGTGGCTGGAGGTGCTGTCCCGCATCCGCATCCTGCTCGACCGGGCCGGCCTGTCCTACGTGGAGTTCACCCGGCTGCTGAACACCCGCTTCGTCAACCCGACCGGCACGGTCACGCTCGTGTGCGACCCGCCGGACACCTGCGACCTGGCCAAGACCCGGGTCGTGGGGCTGACCGCCGACGTGCTGAACCGGATGCACCGCTTCGTACGGCTGACCCGGGCGCTGGGCTGGAGCCTGTACGACACCGACGGTGCCGTGGCCGCGCTCGGCGGGACACTGACCTCGGCGTCGCTGCGCCAGCTGTACGCCGTCCGCGCGGCGGCCCGCCGGTTCACGCTCGACCCGCTGGTCGCGGTCAGCCTGCTGGGCCGCATCGACACGCGGGACGTCCCGCCGCTGCCGGGCGACGATCCGCAGCGCAGCCTGTACGGCATCCTGTTCGCCAACCGGACGGTGCTGAACCCGGTCGACCCGGTGTTCACGCTCGACGCGGCCGGCACGGAGATCGCGGCGATCGCCTCCGGCCCGAAGCTCACCGAGCACCGGCCGGCCCTGGTGGCGGCGTTCCAGGTCGCCGACGAGGACCTGGTCATCGCCATCGACGCGTTCACCGACGGCGCGCTGAACCTGGCGAACCTGGCGACGCTGCACCGGTGCGCCGTCCTCGCCCGCGGCCTCGGGCTCACCATGCGCGAGTTCGTGGCGATGCGCGCCCTGGCCGAGCGGACGCTGCCGGCACCGCCGTTCGCCGAACCGCTGAACCCGTTCGACGCGGCCCGCCCCGAGCTGCTGGCCGAGTTCTGTGCCGAGGTGGACCGGGTGCGGCGCTCCGGCTTCGGCGTCGCCGAGTTGAGCTACCTGCTGCGCCATGTCGGGGAGGGCTTCGCGCCCGACGAGGTCGCCGTCGGCACACTGCTCCGCTCGATCCGCGACCGGCTGGCGACACTCGCCGCCGAGCACGTACCGGCCGAGGATCCGCGCGGCTCCATCGTCCGGCAGCGCCTGGCGAGCCTGCTCCAGGCCGCCGACGTCGACGCGGTGACGGCGGTCCTGAGCGGCGCGACGGCGCTGAGCGAGGACGCGCAGCGGTCGGTGATCGCCACGGCACTCGGTGCGCTCGTGGACGTCCCGGCCGTACAGAAGGTGCTGGTCGGCAGCGCGGCGCTGCGTCCCGGCCAGAGCCGGTACGAGTACCTGCTGGTACGGCTGGTCGAGCACGCCCGGCGCACCCTCGGCTCCAGCGTCGTGGTGCAGGAGCTGGCCGACGCGCTCGCGCTGCCGACCGCCATCGTCGCGACGCTCGTGTCGGACTGGTTCCGCGGGCTGGACGACCGGGCGTCGAGCCTGCTGGCCGACCTGTTGCTGCTGCCCACGATCACGCGCGACGCAGCGCTCGCGGACAGCCCGATCAGGCCGAGCGAGCCGGGGTTCGGCGGCTACTTCGTCGCGTACGAGCGGCTGGCGAAGGTGGCACGCCTGGTCGCCGCCTCCGGTCTGTCGGCCGACGAGACGGCGTGGCTGCGCCCGCACGGGGTGGCCGCCCACTGGCTGGACCCGACGACACTGCCGGTCCAACCGGCGAAGGATCCCGAGGGCCGCTACGCAGGGTGGCGGCGGTTGACCGATGCCACGTCCGTCCGCGCGGTGCTGGGCGGCAAGCCGATCGTCGCGCTGCTGGAGTCCGCACGCACCGGTGCGACCAAGCAGGCGTACCTGCAAGCACTCGCCGACCGGACCGGGTGGCTGCCGCAGAGTCTGCGGGTGCTCGCCGGTGATCCGGCGAGCGCGGCCGACCGCGGGCTGCTCGACCTGGGCTATCCGCAGGACTTCGGTACCGAGGTGGCGCTGACCCGGCTCGCCGCCGCGTTCGCGCAGCTGGACCGGCTGGGCCTCGGCGCGGCCGAGGTGGCCGGCTGGCTCGGTGCGACGGTGACCGCCGCGCAGGCCCGCGCGATCCGGCAGAGCGTCAAGGCGAGGTACTCGGCGCAGCAGTGGCCGAGGGTGGCGAAACCGCCCCGGGACGCGCTGCGCGAACGTCAGCGCGACGCGCTGCTGGGCTACCTGCTCGCCCACCCGCCGGCCGCGGTGACCCGGTGGCACGACCCCGACGACGTCTACGCCCGCTATCTGATCGATGTGCAGATGAGCGCCTGCCAGGGCACGTCGCGTATCGTCCAGGCCGCCAGCGCCGTGCAGCTGTTCGTCCAGCGGTGCTTGCTGAACCTGGAACCGGGCATCGTCATCGACACGGCAGTCGACCCGGACTGGGCGCAGTGGCGCTGGATGAACCGGTACCGCGTGTGGGAGGCCAACCGTCAAGTCTTCCTCTACCCGGAGAACTGGATCCAGCCGGAGCTGCGTACGGAGAAGTCGCCGCTGTTCAAGCAGCTCGAGGCGGACCTGCAACGCGGCGAGGTGACGACCGGCCGCGCCGAGGACGCCTTCCGCGGCTACCTGGAGCAGCTCAACACGGTGTCCCGGCTGGACGTCGTCGGCATGTACCGTGAGTCCAGCTCGCCGACCCGGCTGCACATCATCGCCCGCAAAGCCGGCTCGCCGCCGTCGTACTACCACCGGATCTGGGTGGACTCGTCCCGGTGGACGGCCTGGACGAAGATCGACCTGGACATCACCGGCACGCACGTGCTGCCCGTGGTGGTCCGCGGCCGCCTACACCTGTTCTGGGGCGTCATCAGCCGCCGGTCCAACCATGAACAGCCGCTGCCGGCGATGCAGATGTCGACGAGCCAGCCGCCGCCGCCCGGGACGCACATCGAGGTGAAGCTCGCCTACAGCGAGTTCAAGGACGGCACGTGGCTGCCCGCCGAGACCACCCACCAGGCGGTGGTGTTCGACGGCATGGTGCAGTCGAAGGGCGTCAACCTGCGCTCGGCGCAGTACGGTGCCGGCCAGCTGTACATCAATGTGTTCAACAACGGCTTCCACCGCGGACAGTTCGTCTTCCAGGGCATCGGCAACCCGGTCGAGGTGTTCAGCACGTACGACCTGGACGCGCTGCGTGACGTCAGCCTGGAGACGGTCGGGACCGGTGTGCTGCCCACCGCGCGGCGACTGGACCGCATCCTGGTGCCGACGAACACCGCCCGCGAGGGCATGGCGATGGTGCCGGTCGCCCAGACGATGTACTCGGTCACCCGCCCACGGACCTCGCCGATGAACGTGTCGGCGTACCTCGACGGTGAGCTGCAGTCGCTGCAGGTCCTCGCGAACGCCGACCGGTACCGGCTGATCGTGCCGCACCAGCAGCACCAGTTCGACTCGTCGCTGCCGTTCTTCTACGCCGACCAGCGCCGGCAGTACTTCGTCATTCCGACGTTCTACTACCCGATCGGGAACGGTTACTACACCGCTACGCCACCGCCGTCGGGATACACGCCGTACTCGTTCGTGCGGTACCGGTTCGTGCCGTTCCACCACGAGTACGTGCCGCTGTTCCTGCGGCGGCTCCACGCCGGTGGCGTCGACGCGCTGTTCGACCGGCGCCTGCAGACCGAGCCGGCGAAGCTCAACGACCAGAGCGCGTTCGACTTCCTGAGCTACTACGTGTCCAACATGGCGCAGCCGCCGTTCCCGGCGGACGGGGTCGACTTCGAGCCTGACGCCGGTTACGCCGTCTACAACTGGGAGCTGTTCTTCCACACCCCGTTCCAGATCGCCGAGTCGCTGCGTCGCAACCAGCGCTTCGCCGAGGCGAAACGCTGGTACGAGTACGTCTTCAACCCCACCAGCACCACCAGCGAGCCGGCGCCGCAACGGTTCTGGGTGACCAAGCCGTTCTACCGGATGCAGGACGAGCACTACTGGCACCAGGCGATCCAGCAGCTGATGCAGGCGGTGCACGACCGCGACCCGCAGGCCGAGCTGCAGGTGGCGGCGTGGCGCAACAGCCCGTTCGACCCGCACGCGGTGGCCGCGCTGCGACCGGTCTCCTACCAGCGGGCGATCGTGATGCGGTACGTCGACAACCTGATCGAGTGGGGTGACCAGCTCTTCCGGCAGGACACCAGGGAGTCGGTCAACGAGGCGACCCAGCTCTACGTCCTGGCCGCCGATCTGCTGGGACCGAGGCCCGAGCTGGTGCCCCGCGACCAGGGCGCACCGTCCACGTACGCGGACCTCGCGGGCTCGCTCGACGACTTCAGCAACGCGGTCACCGCCGCCGAGAACGCGATCGCACCCGTCGGTGCCACCAGCACGACCGTCTCGGCCGGTGCCCCGCCGCTGCCGGTGCTGCGCGGTCTCTACTTCACCGTCCCACCGAACCCGCAGCTGCTGCGCTACTGGGACGTCGTCGCCGACCGGTTGTTCAAGGTCCGGCACTGCCTGAACCTGGACGGTGTGAGCCGCCCCCTCGCGCTGTTCGCCCCGGCGATCGACCCGGCACTACTGGTGCAGGCCGTCAGCGCGGGTCTGGATCTGTCCAGCGTGGCCGATGACACCGGCGCCGCGCTCCCGCCGTACCGGTTCCGGACGATCCTGCGCGAGGCGATCGAGCTGACCGAGTACGTCCGGGGGCTGGGCAACCAGCTCTCGGTCGCCCTGCAGCAGCGTGACGCCGACGGCCTGGAGCGGTTGCGGGCGGGCGCGGAACGGATCCTGCAGACCCGCCTGCGCGGCCTGTACGACCAGCAGGTCACCGAGACCGACGAGGCACTCACTGTCATCGACCGGCAGAGGGACGTGGTGGCCGTACGGCAGACGTACTACGGCACCCGCCGTGACGAGCTGACCAGCAGCCGGGAGGCCGCCGCGCTGGCTACCCAGGAGGACAGCATCGTCGCGCAGGCGATCGGGGCCGGTCTCGACGCCGGCGCCGCGGTGGCCCACCTGGTGCCGGACGTGCAGTTCGGCGCGTCCGGGGTCGGCGGCACGCCACACGCGACCGTTCGGTTCGGCGGGTCCAACGTGGCCGGGGCGCTCGGCTCGTTGTCCGCCGTCGCCAAGGTGGCCACCGCGGTACTGCAGACCAGGGCGCAGATGAGCACCGCGACGGCCGGGTACGAGCGACGCCGGGACGAGTGGCGGTTCCAGCACGACCAGTCGATCCGTGAGCTGGAGCACCTGGCGGCACAGCAGGTGGCCGCGACGGTCCGCCAGGGCATCGCGAGGACCAACCGCACGAACCACGACCTGGTCGTCGAGAACGCCGAGGCGGTGGAGGAGCACCTGCGCTCCAGGTTCACCAACGCGGAGCTGTTCGAGTGGATGATCGGCCAGACCAGCGCCACCTACTTCCAGGCCTACCAGTTGGCGTACACCGTCGCCCGGCGGGCCGAGCAGTGCCTGCGCCACGAGCTGGGCACCCCGAACACCTCCTACATCCAGTTCGGGTACTGGGACAGCCTCCGCAAGGGCCTGCTCGCCGGTGACCGGCTGCTGCACCACCTGCGCCGGATGGAGTCGGCGTTCTACACCGACCACGTCCGGGAACTGGAACTGGTCAAGCACGTCTCGCTGCTGAACCTCGACCCGTACGCCCTCGTGCAGCTTCGGGCCACCGGCGAGTGCGTGGTCAGCGTGCCGGAGTTGCTGTTCGACCTGGACAACCCGGGGCACTACCAGCGCCGGCTCAAGCAGGTCGGGGTCAGCGTGCCGTGCGTGGCCGGGCCGTACGCCGGTGTGCCGCTCACCCTGACCCTGCTGGACAACCATGTGCGCACCACGACCGGCGTGTCACCGCAGTACGTGCGCAACGCGGGCGACGACCCGCGGTTCGCCGACGACCTGGGCGGCGTCGACGCGATCGTGACCAGCAGTGGGCAGAACGACAGCGGGATGTTCGAGGCGCGGCTGGACGACGAGCGGTACCTGCCGTTCGAGCGGGCCGGGGCGATCAGCACGTGGCGGCTGCGCCTCAACCCGGTCTACCCGCAGTTCGACATCCGCACCATCACCGATGTCGTGCTCCACGTGCGGTACACGGCCCGTGACGGCGGTGCGGTCCTGGCCGAGCAGGCGCGCACCGCGGTCCGGGCACACCTGAACACGGTGGCGCTGGCCGAGAGCCGGACCGGCCTGTACCGCCTGATCAGCGCCCGGCAGCAGCACAGTGCGGCCTGGCAGCGGTTCCTGCACCCGGGCGAGGGCGAGGACCAGGTGCTCACGATCCCGACGCCCGCGGACGACTTCGCGTTCTTCACCCGCGGGCTGGACCTGACGGCGACCGAGGTCGACGTCCTGTCGAAGCTGGACGGTACCGAGTACGAGCTGGTGCTCGGCCGGCCCGGCGGGCCGGACGTCGTCACCGCGATCCGGCCGGACAGCACGTTGAACGGCCTGCACCACGTCGGTACGACGTTGACCCCGCCGGCACACCTCGGCCGGGCCCCGGCCGAGGTGCCCGATCCGCGGTGGACGCTCAGGCTACGCCGCGCCGGGGTACCGGACTTCCGGTCGCTCACACCGGCGGAGATCGAAGATCTGGTGCTGCTGATCAAGTACCGGGTGGCGCAGTGATCCGCGACGCCGACATCGCGCGGGTCGTGGAACGTGTCGTGGCGCTCTACGACCCGGACCGGATCATCCTGTTCGGCTCGCAGGCCAAGGGCACTGCGACCGAGCGCAGTGACCTCGACCTGGTGGTGGTGCGCAGGTCGGACCACCCGCGCTGGCTGCGCGGGCGGGACGTGGTCGCGGCGCTGAACCGGATGGCGTTCAAGACCGACCTGCTCTTCGTGACGCCGGAGGAGATGGAGCAGGAGCAGACCGACCCGTACTCGCTGTTCTCCACCATGTGGCCCACTGCCCGCACGATCTACGAACGGTGAGGTGTACCGATGACCGCCGACGCACGCCCTGGCACGCCGGCCGGCGTCACGACGGACGGGGAAGCGCCGTCGTTCGCGGACGCGCCCGTCATCACGCTGCCCAAGGGGGGTGGCGGGATCCGCGGGATCGGGGAGAAGTTCACCGCGAACGCGGCGACCGGCACCGGCTCGCTCACCGTCCCGGTCGCCGTCAGCCCCGGCCGCGGTGGCTTCGGGCCCACCCTCGCACTCAGCTACGACACCGGACGCGGCAACGGCCCGTTCGGGCTGGGCTGGACCCTCGGCCTGCCGACGGTCACCCGCAAGACCGACAAGACGCTGCCCCGTTACGCCGACGCGCTGGAGTCCGACGTCTTCGTGCTCGGCGACGCCGAGGACCTGGTTCCGGAGATGGCCCTGAACGGCGGGGTGTGGCGGCGGGTCGGCCTGACGGTGCCCGGCCACCGGATCGACCGGTACCGTCCCCGGGTGGAGCGGGTGTTCACCCGCATCGAGCGCTGGACGTCCACGGCGGACGGCGTGGTGCACTGGCGGACCGTGAGCCGGGACGGTGTCACCACCGTGTACGGCCAGGACGCCGGCTCCCGGATCGCCGACCCGGCGGACCCGCGGCGGGTGTTCAGCTGGCTCGTCTGCGAGAGCTACGACGATCGGGGCAACGCGGTCGTCTACGAGTACAAGGCGGAGGACGCCACCGGCGTGCCGCTGCACCACCGCACACCCGCCGGGGTGTCCGCCAACCGGTACCTGAAGCGGATCCGCTACGGCAACCGGGGCTCACGCCTGGTCGACACCGACCCGGCCACCATGGACTGGTCCTTCGAGGTCGTGCTGGACTACGGCGAGCACGACCCCGGCGCCCCGACGCCGGCCGAGACCCGGCCGTGGCCCGGCCGGCCGGATCCGTTCTCCACGTACCGGGCCGGGTTCGAGGTGCGCACCTCCCGGCGCTGCCGGCGCATCCTCATGTTCCACCACTTCCCGGACGAGCCCGGCGTCGGCACGGACTGCCTGGTCTCCTCGACGGACGTGTCCTACACGGACTCGCCGGTCGCGAGCCTGCTGGCCGTCGTGGACCGGCACGGCTACCGGCGTACCGGCGACGGCTACCTACGCCGGTCGCTGCCGCCGCTGGAGCTGGACTACCAGCCGGCGCAGCTGCACGACACGGTCCACGAACTCGATGCCACCACCCTCGCCGACCTGCCCGCCGGGCTCGGCCAGGCGGCCGGGCGGTGGGTGGACCTCGACGGCGACGGCGTCCCCGGTCTGCTCGTGGACCAGGCGGACGCGTGGCACTTCCATCCGAACCTCGGCGGCGGGCGGATCGCCGCCGCGCGCACCCTGCCGGCCGCACCCGCCTCCGCCGGTCCCGGGCAGATTCGCCTGCTCGACCTGGCCGGTGACGGCCGGCTCGACGTGGTCGACTTCATGCCCGGGCGGGCCGGTTTCTTCGAACGGGACGACAACCTGGGCTGGAGCCCGTTCACCCCGTTCCGTGCGCTGCCGACCGTCGACTTCGCCGACCCGCGGCTGCGCCTGGTCGACCTCGACGGCGACGGTCGCGCGGAGGTGCTGCTCACCGACACCGACGTCGTCACCTGGTACCCGTCGCTCGGCGAGGACGGCTTCGACGCACCCCGGACGACGCCGGTCGCCGCGGACGAGGCGCGCGGACTGTCCGGGGTGTTCGGTGACGGCACCGGGTCGCTGCACCTCGCGGACATGTCCGGCGACGGGCTGGCCGACCTGGTCCGGGTCCGGGTCGGTGAGGTCTGCTACTGGCCGAACCTCGGCCACGGCCGGTTCGGCGCGAAGGTGACGATGGCCGGTTCGCTGCGGCTGGACGCCGCCGACACGTTCGACCCGTCGCGGGTCCGGCTGGCCGACATCGACGGCAGCGGGCTCGCCGACCTCATCTACCTGGCCGCCGACGGTGTGCGGGTGTGGCTCAACGAGTCCGGCAACGGCTACGCGCCCATGCGGAGCCTCACCGCCTTTCCGGTCACGGCACCCGGCACCGATGTGGACGTGATCGACCTGCTGGGAACCGGTACCGCGTGCCTGGTGTGGTCCTCGCCGCTGCCGGGCGACGCCGGGCACCAGATCCGCTACGCCGACCTCATGGGCGGCGTGAAGCCGTACCTGCTCGTCGGCGCGCGCAACAACCTCGGCGGCGAGACCCGGATCACCTACACGTCGTCGACGACGTTCCTCCTCGCCGACCGGGCCGCCGGCCGACAGTGGGCCACCCGGCTGCCGTTCCCGGTCCACGTGGTGGAGCAGATCGAGACCCTCGACCACGTCGTCCCGAACCGGTTCGTGACCCGGTACGCCTACCACCACGGCGCCTACGACGGGGTCGAGGGCGAGTTCCGCGGCTTCGGGATGGTCGAGCAGTGGGACAGCGAGCGGATCGGAGCAGCGGCCGACGAGCCCACCGGCGAGGACTTCCCGGCGCCACCGGTGTACACCCGGACCTGGTTCCACACCGGGGACCTGGACCCGGGCGGGCAGGTCTCGCGGCGGTACGCCGAGGAGTACTGGACCGAACCCGGCGGCGGACCCGCCGACCTGCTCGCCGACACCGTGCTTCCGGCCGGGCTCACCGCCGACGAGGCCCGGCAGGCGGCCCGGGCGCTCAAGGGAATGACGCTGCGCCAGGAGATGTACGGGCTCGACGGCAGTGAACGGGAACGCCTGCCGTACGCGGTCTCCGAACACAACGCCACGATCCGTCTGCTGCAGCCGTGCGCCGGCAACCGGCACGCGGTCTTCCTGGCGCACGAGCGGGAGACGCTCGGGATGCACCACGAACGAACACTGTGGATCATCGACGGCGCATCAGTCGCCGACCCGCGGGTCGAACACGTGATCACCCTGGCGGTGGACGACTTCGGCAACGTTCTGCGCAGCGCCTCCGTGGCGTACGGGCGACGCCGTCCCGACCCGGCGCTGTCCGCCGTGGACCGGGTCGAGCAGGCGCGGCTGCGGGTGACTGTCGCCGAGCACCGGTTCACCAACGCGGTCGTGACCGGATCGGCGTACCGGGCACCGCAGGCGGCCGAGAGCCGCTCCTTCGAGCTCGTCGGGGTACCGGCACCCGTTGCCGGCCGGTACACCGTCGAGGAACTCGGCGGCCATCTGGCGGCGGCGTCCGACGGCACGCACGACCTGCCCTACGAGGCCGTCGACACCGCACCGCCGGGGGGCCCGTTCCGGCGGCTGCTGGCGCACAGCCGCAGCCGGTACCGTGCCGACGACCTCACCGGCCCACTGCCGCTCGGCGTCCTGGAGTCACTGGCGATCCGGTACGACTCACAGCGTCTGGCGCTCACCGCCGGCCTCGTCGCGGGCGTCTACGGCGATCGGGTCGACGACGCCACCCTGGCCGGGGCCGGGTACGTGCGCGACGGTGCCGACTGGTGGGCCCCGTCCGGGCTGGTGTCGTTCACCCCGCAGGACACGACCGCGGCCGGCGAGCTGGCCGAGGCCCGCCGACACTTCTTCCAACCGCGCCGGTTCGTCGACCCGTACGGCGCCACCAGCACCGTCGACTACGACCGGTACGACCTGTTCGCGGTCGGCACCCGCGACCCGCTGGGCAACCGCACGCGCGCCGTCGTCGACTACCGGGTGTTGCAGCTCGCGCAGGTCACCGATGTCAACGACAACCGCTCCGCCGTCATGTTCGACGCGCTGGGACTCGTCGCGGGCACCGCCGTACTGGGCAAGGCCGACCGGCCGGAGGGTGACTCGACGGACGGCTTCGTGGCAGACCTGCCCGAGGCCGACGTCGAGGCCGACGCCGCCGACCCGCTCGCCGACCCGCTCAGCCTGCTCGGCCCGGCGACCACCCGGACGGTCCATGACCTGTTCGGCTTCTGGCGCACCCGCGACGACCCCGAACCGGCCGGACCGTCGGCGCACACGATCAGCCGGGTGACGCACGGCACCGACCTGGCCCCCGGCGCCGTCACCGCCGTCGAGCACACCGTCGTGTACACCGACGGGACCGGTCAGGAGCTGCAGCGCAAGGCGCGGGTGGCCGACGGGCCCGGCGGCGTGCCACGCTGGGTGTGCAGCGGCTGGACCGTCCGGGACAGCAAGGGACGGCCGGTGCGCGCCTACGAACCGTTCTTCAGCCACAGCCACCGCCCGGAGTTCGCCCGCACCGCCGGAGTCGCGGCGATCACCTGCTACGACGCACCGGGCCGGGTCGTCGCGACACTGCATCCCGACCACAGCTACGACAAGACGGTTGTCGACCCCTGGCGGCAGGAACACTGGGACCGCAACGACACGGTCCTCGACCGGCCCGACCTCGACCCGGTCACCGGCGGGTTCGTCGCCCGGCTAGCCCGGGACGAGTACCTGCCGACCTGGCACGACGCACGGGCCGGCGGGGCGCTCGGCGAGGCCGAACGGTCGGCGGCGGTGAAGGCGACGGCGCACGCGGCGACCCCGTCCGTCACGCATCTGAACAGCCAGGGGCGGCAGTACCTGTCGTTCCAGCTCGCCGGCGCCGCACGGCTGCGGACACGGCGCATCCTCGACGTCGAGGGCAACGAGCGGGCCGTCGTCGACCCGCTCGGGCGGACCGTCGTCACGCACGTCTGCACCCCGCACGGGCAGCGGATCCGGTCGTCGACCATGGACGCGGGAGAGCGGCGCGTTCTGCCGGACCTCGCCGGCAACCCCTGCCACGTCTGGGACAGCCGCGGCCACCACACCCGTACCCGGTACGACCTGCTGCGCCGGCCGACCGAAACACTTGTGCGCGTCGACGGCGAACCGGAACGGGTGGTCAGCCGCGTCGAGTACGGCGAAGCGCTGCCCGACGCCCGCGAACGCAACCTGCGCGGAGTGGCGCACCGGACGTTCGACGGCGCCGGCCTGGCAACCACCGGACAGCGGGACTTCAAGGGCAACGAGACGGCTGTCACGCGTACCTTCGCCGTCGAGTACCAGGCACCGCCGGACTGGTCCGGCGCGGTGGTGCTGGAGGCGGAGACGTACCGGTCCGCCACCCGGTTCGACGCCCGGAACCGGCCGGTGCTGTCCGTGGCACCGCACAGCACGCCCACGGCCGACATCGGCCGCCCGAGCTACGACGCGGCCGGGCTGCTGACCCGGCTCGACGTCTGGCTGCGGCGCCCGGCCGTCGGCGCGGGGACCGAAACTCCGAGCGCCGCACCAGGCGGCCCGCCTGACGTCGCCGCCGTCACCGGCATCGAGTACGACGCGAAGGGTCAGCGGACCCGGGTCGAGCACGGCAACGGCGTCGTCACGACGTACGAGTACGACCCGCGCACGTTCCGGCTGGACCGGCTGCTGACCCGCCGCGGCGCGCAAGCCCTGCAGGACCTGCGCTACACCTACGACCCGGTCGGCAACGTGGTGTCGATCCGCGACGAGGCGCAGCAGGCGCTGTACTTCCGCAACCAGCTCGTCGACCCGCACAACGACTACACCTACGACGCGCACTACCGGCTGACCGAGGCGACCGGCCGCGAACACGTCGGCGACGGCCCAGCCGCACCCGGCCCCACCGACGGCCCGCGCACCGGTCTCGTCCACCCCGGCGACGGTTCCGCCCTGGCCCGGTACACCCAGCGGTACCGCTACGACGACGCGGGTAACCTGCTCGAGGTCGCGCACACGTCAGGTGGGGCGGCGGACGGCTGGACCCGGCGCTACACGTACGGCGACACGAACCAGCTGGCCGGTACCCGGGTCGGCGCAGGGCCGGAGGAGCCGTACACGTACGACCCGCACGGCAACATGACATCGATGCCGCACCTGTCGCTGCTGGTCTGGGACCACGCCGACCGGCTCGTCGCGACCGCCCGGCAGACGGTGGCGGCGGGCAGCCCGGAGACGACGTACGCCGTCTACGACGACGACGGCCGGCGCGTCCGCAAGGTGACCGTCCGGGCGTCCACCACGGGCCACCCCGGCACCCGGGCGTCGGAACGCCGGTACCTCAACGGCTTCGAGGTCCACCGGGAGTACGCCGGCGACGGCGTGACCGTGACGCTGGAACGGCAGACCCTGCACATCCAGGACGGTGACCGACGGGTGGCACTGGTCGAGACCCGTACCGCCGGCACCGATCCGGGTGCCGCCACGCTGGTGCGCTACCAGCACGGCAACCAGCTCGGCTCGGCGACCCTGGAGCTGGACGACGCCGCCCGGATCATCTCGTACGAGGAGTACCACCCGTACGGCAGCACCGCCTACCAGGCGGCGCGGGCGCAGACCGAGACCCCGAAGCGGTACCGGTACCTGGGCAGGGAGCGGGACACCGAGACCGGACTGTGCCACCACGACGCCCGCTCCTACGCGCCCTGGCTCGGCAGGTGGACCTCCACCGACCCGATCGGTGTCGCCGGTGGCCTCAACCTGTACGAGTACGCCGCCAACCGGCCCACGGTCCTGAAGGACCCGTCGGGTCTCGCGCCGGAGGACGACCGCAAGCCCGCCGCCGCCCCACCGGCGAGCGGCACCCCGCCGAAACTCGGCTACCTCGACTCCACCCGCAGCCGCAGCGTCTTCGCGCCGCCGGGCTACACCCCGCCGGTCGAGCCGTGGGAGGAGGGAAACATCTCCTACAGCGAGATGTCCGTCCGGCACAAGGACCTGGTCGGAGGCGGCCTCTTCAGCGTTATCACGTTGATGATCAGTCGGTGGTCCGGCGGTAGTTCCGCCGACGAGGGCCGGGCCCTGAAAGCCGGCGCTGTGGTGGCCGGCATCGCCGGGCCGTTCGCCGGCCTGCCGCACTTCCGCAACGCGTCGACGTACCACGACCCGAAGCCACCCGCACCGTCCCCGACGCCGGCACCGACCGCGCCCACCCGGGAGGTACAACCCTTCGAGGAGCCGCACCCGCCAGAAGTCGTGTACCACGGACAGCCGACCGGCGGCACCGAGCGCAGCCTGGACGAGTTGCGGGCCGAGGTGGCATACCCCGGCCGGCGGGTCATCGCGATCGGCAGGGAGGGCGGTGCCCAGAACAGCGCCGTCGTCTACGAGCACAACGGCAGGATCTCCTTTCCCCACCCGGTGACGGGCAACCCGGGTGAGACACGGGAGTACGCGGAGATGACGCTGCGCCTGCTGGACCTGCCGCCGAACACCCGTGCCACCTGGTGGTCCGGCACCCACGGTGACCCGAAGGGCAACTTCTCGGGCCGCTTGCTCCACGACTACTTCTACCGCCTCGACAAGGGGGAGTTCAGGGGCTGGAACTTCAAGGTGCGGAACGTCGCCGACTACTCGAAGGCGAACGTAATGGCCGGCAAGCCCGGCGCGAACATCTACTTCTGGTGCTACAGCAACGCGGCCGTCCGGATGGCGCACCAGCAGGTCCACGGGACAGCACCGGTCAGGATGCTGCCGCCGAAGCTGTGATGCGTCCGCCTGGCCACCGCTACCCGACCAGCTCCGGCTGGTCGGTCAACCCGAGATCGGCGGCGGCCGCGCGCGCCTGGTGCCTGGAGTGCACACCGAGCTTGACAAGGACCGCCGCGACGTGGTGGTCGACAGTCCGCACCGACAGCACCAGCCGGTCGGCGATCTCGGCGTTGGTCAACCCGGCGCCGAGCAGCCGCAGCACGCCGAGCTGCCGCTCGGTGAGCCCGGCCGGGTTGGCTCTGGTCTGCCGCTGCGGGCCGCGGGGCACCCGGCTGCCCAACGCCCGCAGCCGGTCGCGGACCCGGTCCGCTGCCGCAGTGGCGCCGAGATCGTCGAGCATCCGCACCGCCTCCAGCGTCTCGCTCACCCGGCCGGACCCGGCGAGCGCGAGGGCGGTCTCGTACGGGTCGCCGACGGCCCGCCACTGTGCCGCCGCGCTCTGCCAGTCACCGCGCAGCACGGAGGCGTAGGGCTCGGGTCCACCCGGCAGCGCCGTCACCGGCACGCCGGTCAACGCCAGGTAGCGCAACGCCTCGGACAGTAACAGTGCCGCCCCGGGGTGTTGCAGGCGAGGAAGCAACTGGTCGGCGACCGCCCGGGCGGTGTGCGGCCGGTCGGCGAGCCAGGCCCACTCCAGGTACGCGATGCCGGCGTACGCGACGCCGATCTGCAGCCGCTGCGCCGTGGCACGCTCCCACACCCGGGCCAGCTGCGGACCGGCCGCCGGGGCGCCCCGCCGGGCCGCCAGCCGCGCCAGCCACGGCTCGCTGTACGCGAACAGCATCCCCGGGTCGTCGACGCTGTCCACGAGCAGCCGCAGACCCGCCTCGGCGCCGGCCCAATCACCCCGGCGCAGCAGCAGGAGGCAGCGGTGTACCTCGAGGTTGTACGCGTGGGACCAGAAGCCGCGCTCGCGGGTGAACGACAGCCCGTCCCGGACGCAGTCGTCCAGCTCGGTCAGCCTGCCCTCCCGGTAGAGCAGCTCGGCCAGGTTGGTGTAGCCGCGGGCCGCGTACTCGTAGAACCCGCCGCTGACGGAGGCGGCGATGCTCGCCCGCAGGTCGCTGCGGCCGGTGGGATCGCCGAGTTCGGCGTTGGCGCCGCCGAGATAGTTGAGGCACAGCACGGCCGGGCCCGGCTGGTCGGACCGGGCCGCCAGCCGGCGGGCCACCTCGAGCGACGCCACGCCGAGTTCGGGCCGGCCGGTAAGCGCGAGGATCGCACCCAGGTAGAGGCAGGCGTGCGCGAGTGCCGCGTCGTCGCCGGCCGCACCGAGCAGGTCGACCGCTTCCCGGGCGACCTGTTCGGCCTCGTCCGTCATGCCGGTCATGAACAGGTGACGGGACACCCTGACCAGGCAGCCGCCCTGGGCGACGCGGTCACCGAGCCGCTCGTACCGGCGGGCCGCCTCCCGGCCGGACCGCACCGCGTCCTGGAAGCGGTGCGCGTTGTACAGCTCCCACCCGGCGTCGTCGAGGACAGCGGCCTGTTCCGCCTCGGCCAGCCCGGGCAGGTACGGCAGCACCGACTCGAACAGCACCAGCGCCTGCCGGTGCGCACCCGCCGCGGCGGCCTCCCGCGCGGCGTCCGGCGCGATTTCCAGCAGCGTCGCCACGTCACCGGCCTGCACCGCGTGGTGCACGAGGCGGGCCTGCTCCGGCCGGCCCTGTGCCCGCAGCGCCGTCACTACCGCCTGGTTGAGCCGGCGCCGCAGCAGCGTCGGCAGGCTCTGCTCGACCACCCGCCTGGCCAGCTCGTGCCGGAACGTCAGGCTGTCGGCCCTCACCTCCACGACCCCGGCCAGTTCCGCCTCCGCCAGCACGTCGACCGCCGGGCCGAGCAGCCGGCCCGCCAGGTCGAACGAGGCGTACGAGGGTACGACGCTCAGCTGCGCCAGCGCATCGCGGCACGGCCGGCTGAGCTGACGGAACCGGGCCAGCACCGCCTCGACGATGCTGGCCGGCAGTGCGTCGTCGCCGGCTGCCAGCGACTCGGTGACGAAGAACGGGTTGCCGCCGGTGATGGCGTAGACGGCGGCAGCGTCCCGGCCGGTACCGGCGGACAGCGACGCCACGGCGGCCGGTGACAGCGGGGCGAGCGGCATGCGGCGCACCGGGCACCCGGCAAGCGCACCGAGCAGGCGGTGCAGCGGCCCCTGTGCTTCGGCGGCGCTGTCGCGGTAGGTCAGCACGAGCACCGCGCCGATCGATTCGATCCGCCGTGCCGCGTACAGCAGCAGGTCGAGGGTCGCGTCGTCGGCCCAGTGCACGTCCTCGACGACCAAGACGGTCGGCGCCTCGCGTGCCAGCTCGTCGAGCAGCGCAGGGAATACACGGTCGGGCCGGCGATCGTCGGCCAGCGCCACCGCGAGCGGGCTGTCCGCCGCCAGCGGGGCATCCCGCAGCGCTCCCAGCGTCCGGGGCGCCATCAGATCGTCGCAGGCGGTCAGCAGCAGGCGGCTGGTGTCGCGGACACGGTCGGCGAACGTCCGCACGATGCTGGTCTTGCCGATACCCGCCTCGCCGGTGACGAGCGCGATCGAGCCCTGCCCGACGAACGCGCCGGCGACCGCGTCGGCCAGCAGGCCGAGTTCGGCGTCACGCTCCAGCAGGTGCCGCCCCATGAAGGGGATGATGCCAGGCGAGAGAGACCTGTGTCAGTGCGATATCCAGCAGGAAGTGACGGCTTTCTTACGCATCGGGCCGTGCGGGAGCTACCGGGCCGGCTGTGCGGTGCTTCAGCAACGCAGAGGTTTGGTCGGTGCGACACGGGCGCCGCATGACATCGGACCGGAGCCCGCGATGGCCGTCTCTTACGCCACCAGCGCGGACGCGACCCCCAGGTCAAACACGGAAATCTCGTCTCCGCGGTCGGGCGGGCTCAGTACGCGAAGCGCGGCTCACTGCCCCAACAATGCGATATTAACGAGTTGGCATCAACTGATATGCTGCTCCCTCCTTACCCCTGGAGGAGAGACGCCGAGTGAAGAAACTATCAAGCGTCGCGTCCGTGCTCGCACTTTCGATCGGCATCGCTATAGCTCCGGCAGCCTCTGCCCACGCTGCCACGAACAGGAGTGGGGCGGAGCGGCTGAACATCCCGAACAGCAGTGCGTGCAAGGCGGGTCGCACGGTCATGCAAGGCATGGTGGCAGGGTCGGGTGGCCAGCTCTACATCATTTTCACGAAGGCAGCCGGCGCGGATCCTGTCTTGTCCAGGTGGTTGCGCGACGGCTCGACCTGGGACGGCACCAGCTGGGTTTGCGCCGGGGCGCCGACCTCCATTCCCGCGCTTGGCCACGGCAACGACCTCGCCTACAACCCGAACTATCTGGGCCAGGGCCCGGCCTTGATCGCCACTCAAGGGAGCCAATCCGCGTTTCCGAGCGACAAGGTGACAATCGTACGCCTCAACGCCGACGGATCCATCGGCACAACCGGGGAGGTGCGTCTGCCGATAGGCAACATCAGCGGCCTCTGCTACAGCGCGACGGCTGCGGGCGGAGCCGGTAAGTATGCTGCCCGACGGTTGGGTAGCCTGTGGACCCATCCCGGCGCCGGTGCGCTGACGAGTGGATGGACGCTGGTGAAGAGCAACCTGACGAGTCACGACAATCGCTCCGACCAAGGCATCGACTGCTCCGAGAACTATATCTGGAACACCAAGTCGATCAACACCTCGACGCCGGCTACCGGATGGAACTGGGTGTACCAGTACAACTGGTCCGGAGGCATTGTGGAGAGCGACATCGGAATTCCGGGTAACAACCTGGCCGACGAGATCGAAGATGTCACCCATGTGGGAAGCGAATTCTTCGTCGGCGTCAATCGGAACGACGGGCTGGCCGACTCCGTGAAGGTCTTCATCGAGTAACGTACGGTGGCCTCGTGGCTGGTCCGCGGCGACGCACTGCATGGGTGAGCCCTTCCAAGCTCATGGTGCCGCCCAGGGCGGGAGATCGATGAGGGTGAGGCCCGGGGCATTCTGAACATCATCGGTCCGGTGGCGGCGTCCCGTGGTGCGAACGGTGCCCGGCAGTAGATTGAGGCGGATGGGACAGGGCGAACCATGGGCGGAACCCGATCCGTCCGGCGAGGACGCGACGGCCAGGGTGCTGGCGGCGGCGCGTGCGGGCGACGGCGCGGCCTTCAGTCGTCTGGTCGCACCCCTGCGGGACGAGCTGCGCGCACACTGCTACCGGATGCTCGGTTCCCTCCACGATGCGGAGGACGCGGTCCAGGACACCATGGACCGGGCGTGGCGGGCTGTCGACCGGTTCGAGGGTCACGGGTCCATCCGGCCATGGCTCTACCGGATCGCCACCAACCGCGCGCTGTCGCTCCTCGACGCGCGCGGGCGGCGTGAACTGCCCACCGATTTCGCCGCCCAGGGTGTGCCCCGGGCCGAGGCGAGCTGGCTCGAACCGTATCCGGACCGCCTTGCGGGCCCGTCGGTCGCGCCGGATCCGGAGGCCCACACGATCGCGAGGGAGACCATGGAACTCGCGTTCGTCGCCGCCCTGCAACATCTGCCGCCGCGGCAACGTGCCGTTCTGCTGCTGCGCGACGTTCTCGGTTACTCCGCCGAGGAGACCGCCGGGATGCTGGTCACCACCGTCGCCGCGGTCAACAGCGCGATGCAGCGAGCCCGCCGGGTCGTCGCCGACCTGACGCCGTCCGGCAGCCAGCAGCGGATCCTCGCCGAGCTGGGCGACGCCGGACAGCGGGAGGTGGCCAGGCGGTACGCCGCGGCGTGGGAGTCCGGCGACGTCGAGACGATCGTGGCGATGCTGACGGCGGACGCGCGGTACTCGATGCCGCCGCTGGCCGTCTGGTACGAGGGCCACGAGCAACTCCGCGGTTTCCTGGCCGAGGTGACGGCTGGGCGGAGGTGGCGGTTCCTGCCGACGCGAGCCAACGGGCAGCTCGCGTTCGGGACGTACCTGTGGAGCGAAGCGGCTGCCGCCTACCTGCCGGCGGGGCTGGACCTGCTCGTGCTGCGGGGGCGCCGGGTGGCCGAGGTCGTCTCGTTCCTCGACGCGCGCCTGCCCGCCTTCGACCTGCCGGACCGGCTGTCGGAAAGTTCGCGCGGAAGCGATGAGTCCACGGTTCGGCCGGGGTTGTAGTCCTGACGGACTCACCAGCCACGAAGGGCAGAACCGACATGCCGAGCAACGACGAACAGATCCGGGCCGTGGTCGAGCGGTGGGCCGCCGCGGTCCATCACGGGGACCTCGCCGCCGTCCTGGCCGACCATGCCGAGGACATCGTGATGTTCGACGTGCCGCCGCCGTACGAGGGCGTGCGCGGGTTGGACGCCTACCGGGAGGTCTGGCCGCCGTTCTTCCGGTGGCAGGCGCAGGGCGCGTCGTTCGAGATCGAGTCGCTGGATGTCGTGGCCGGCGAGGACGTGGCGTTTGCGTACGCGCTGTTGCGTTGCGGCACGCCGGGCGACTTCGTCGCGCATCCGGAGAACCGCCTGCGGCTGACCCTCGGCCTGCGTAAGCAGGAGGGGCTGTGGGTCGTCACCCACGAGCACCACTCCTTTCCACTCGCCGACCCCGCCGAGTCCGACGACCGGGACGCCACCGCCGCCGAGGTGGAGGTGCGCCGGCTCCACCAGCGCTGGTTCGACGGCACCGCGGCCAGGGACCTCGATGCCCTGATGGACGCCATCGCCGATGACGTGGTCTCGTACGAGCACGACCAGCCGCTGCGGCACGTCGGCGTGGAGGCGGTCCGCGAGGTCTGCGCGGCGGGTCTGGCGGCAGCGGGTGACGGGGCGGTCGCGTGGGACGTGCCCGATCTGACGATCGTGGTCGACGGCGACCTGGCCGTCGCGTGGGGCCTCAACCGCGTCACGGTACGCCCGAGCGACGGCCCGCCGACCGAGAGCTGGTCCCGCGGCACCCGGGTCTTCCGGCGACGCGACGGGGCCTGGCTCATGACCCACCAGCACCTCTCCTACCCGTACGACCCCTCGACCGAGAAGGCACGGACGGATCTGCGTCCGTAGCGGCGCCGGGTGCGAGGTCAGGGCGGTGCGGGCGGCCGGAAGGCGCGCCCGCACCGTACCGGCGGGACATCACACCTCGGGCGGACCTCGCCGGCGCGGAGACCCTTCCGGCCTCGTTCCACACCGAACAGGACGGACGCACCGACCACGTCGGCTCACCACCCCATAGGATGGATGACGGTGCTGGTTCGCCGTGCCCGTGACGGGTGCGGCGTCGTAAGAGGGAACCCGGTGTGAGTCCGGGACTGCCCCGCAGCGGTGAGTGGGAACGACAGCCGTCAACGAAGCACTGGACCGAGAGGTCTGGGAAGCGACGGCCGGTAGGTGACCGGGTGGATCCGGTCGTGCCCGCGAGTCCGAAGACCTGCCCGCACCGCGCACACCATCCGGTGTGCGCCGCCGGCGGCCGCTCGGGACGGCCGGGGCGGAAGCCGGTACGCCGCCCGTACCCCTTCCCTCCCTGCCCCGATCGGCCTCGTGTGCTTCGAGGGAAGGATCTCCATGAGTACCGCATTCGGTCAGAGCACCGTGCTGGGCTATCCGCGCATCGGCGGCAACCGGCAACTCAAGAAGGCCGTCGAGGCCTACTGGGCGGGCCGGATCGACGCCGAGGAGCTGGCGGCGACCTCTGCCGCACTACGGGCGGATGTCTGGCGGACGCTGCGCGACGCGCGCCTGGACGCGATCCCGTCCAACACGTTCTCCTACTACGACCACGTGCTCGACACGGCCGTCGCTGTCGGCGCGATCCCGCACCGGTTCGCCCGCCTCGGCCTCGGCGATCTGGACACCTACTTCGCGATGGCCCGGGGCGTCGACGCCGAGCCGGCGCTCGAACTGACGAAGTGGTTCGACACCAACTACCATTATCTGGTCCCCGAGATCGGCTCCGACACCACCTTCGCGGCGAATCCCGACAAGGCGCTGCGCGAGCACCGCGAGGCCCGCGAGCTGGGAATCGACAGCCGGCCGGTGCTGGTCGGGCCGGCCACGTTCCTGCTCCTGGCCAAGCCCACCGAGGCGGGCGGTGAACCGTTCGAGCGGCTGACCGACCTGGTCGGCGTGTACGCCGACATCCTGCGTTCCCTCGCTGCGGCGGGTGTGCGATGGGTGCAGCTGGACGAGCCCGCCTACGTCGCCGACCGGAGCACCGCCGAGATCGACGCGCTGCGGGAGGCGTACACCCGGCTCGGCGCTGTGGAACAGCGGCCGGCGATCTTCGTCGCCACCTACTTCGGCGAACTCGGTGACGCGCTGCCCGCCCTGCTCGCCACGCCGGTCGAAGCGGTCGGTGTGGATCTGGTTGCCGGGCCTGGCAACCTGCGGCGGCTGGCCGGTGCGGGACCGCTGCGCGGCAAGACGATCGTCGCCGGCCTCGTCGACGGCCGCAACGTCTGGTGTACCGACCTGCGCGCCGCCGTGGCGGCTGGTGCCGCCGTCACCGGGCTCGCCGACCACGTCGCCGTGTCCACCTCGTGCTCGCTGCTGCACGTGCCGGTGGACCTGTCCGCCGAGACCGCTCTCGACCCGGCGCTGCGTCAGCGGCTCGCCTTCGCCCGGCAGAAGGTCGACGAGGTCGTCCGGCTGAGCCGAGCACTGCGGAACGGCACCACGTCCCTGCCCGAGCCGCTGCCGCCCACCCCGGCCGCATGGCGCGACGACACCGTACGCGGCCGGCTCGCCGCGTTGCGCACCGCGGATCGGCAGCGCGGTGCCTACCCGGAGCGAGCGGCGGCACAGCAGGCCCGGCTGAACCTGCCACCCCTGCCGACCACGACCATCGGATCGTTCCCGCAGACCGACGAGCTGCGCCGTGCGCGTGCCGAGCATCGTGCCGGGCGCCTCGACGACACCGCCTACACCCGGCGGATGCGCGCCGAGGTCGAGCACGTCATCCGGCTTCAGGAGCGGCTGGGCCTGGACGTGCTCGTGCATGGCGAGCCGGAACGGAACGACATGGTCCAGTACTTCGGCGAGCAACTGGACGGGTTCGCCGCCACCGAGCACGGCTGGGTGCAGTCCTACGGCTCCCGATGCGTGCGTCCGCCCATCATCTACGGCGACGTGGCCCGCAGGGCACCGATGACCGTCGACTGGTCCACCTACGCGCAGTCCCTGACGGACCGGCCGGTCAAGGGCATGCTCACCGGCCCGGTCACGATCCTGGCCTGGTCGTTCGTCCGCAGCGACCAACCACTCGCAGACACCGCGGACCAGGTCGCGCTCGCCCTGCGCGACGAGTGCCGCGATCTCGAGGCAGCCGGCATCCGCGTCATCCAGGTCGACGAGCCGGCGCTGCGTGAGACGCTGCCACTGCGCAGAGCGGACCACAGGGCGTACCTGGACTGGGCAGTCGGGGCGTTCCGCCTGGCCACCTGCGGCGTCGCCGACGACACCCAGATCCACACCCACCTGTGCTACTCCGAGTTCGGGGAGGTGATCACGGCCATCGACGCCCTCGACGCCGACGTCACAAGCATCGAGGCATCCCGCTCCCGGATGGAGGTCCTCGACGACCTCGCCGCGATCGGATACCGCAGGGGTGTGGGGCCCGGCGTCTGGGACATCCACTCACCCCGGGTGCCGTCCCACGACGAGGTCGTCGGCGCGCTGCGCCGGGCCGTGACCGCGGTGCCGGCCGAAAGGCTGTGGGTGAACCCCGACTGCGGCCTCAAGACGCGCGGCTATCCCGAGGTCGAGGCGTCCCTCCAGCACCTGGTCGCCGCCGCGGCCGAGCTACGCGGACGCTGAGCCGCCGGGCCGGGCGGAACGCCGCGCCGTTCCGCCCGGCCCGGGCCCGGCTCAGCCCTTGAGGGGGTACGGGATGAAGGTGCTGCGGTTCTCGTCGACGTCGAGCCGGCGGCTGATCGGCGCGGCGGCCCGTTGCGGGCAGGTCATCCGCTCGCAGGTCTTGCAGCCCGGGCCGATCGGCGTGGCAGCTTCCGCCGCGTGCAGGTCCATCCCGGCGGAGTAGACCAACCGGTCGGCGTGCCGCGTCTCGCAGCCCAGGCCGACGGCGTAGACCTTGCCGGGCTGGTTGTAGCCGCCGTGGTGGCGGGTGATGGTGCGGGCGATCCACAGGTAGCGTTGGCTGTCGGGCATCGCCGCGACCTGGACGACGACCCGGCCGGGCGAGCTGAACGCCTCGTAGACGTTCCACAGCGGGCAGGTTCCACCGGTGTGGGAGAACGGAAAGCCGGTCGCGGACTGGCGTTTGGACATGTTGCCGGCCCGGTCGACCCGGACGAAGGAGAACGGCACCCCGCGCGCGCGAGGGCGTTGCAGGGTGCTGAGCCGGTGGCACACCGTCTCCCAGCCCATGGCGAAGTGCTGGGTGAGCAGGTCGATGTCGTACCGGCGTTGCTCGGCCGCCGCCAGGAACTGCTCGTACGGCAGGATGAGCGCGGCGGCGAAGTAGTTCGCCAGTCCGACACGGGTGAGGATCTGGGTCTGGACGTCGTCGAAGCGCTCCTCCTCCACGATCTCGTCCATCACGTCGGCGTACTCGAGCAGCGCGATCTGCGCCGCCATCCGCATGGCCTCCTGCCCGGCCCGCAGCGAGGACGACAGGTGCAGGGTGCGGGTCTGCGGGCGGTAACGGTGCAGTTCGTCGCCGAGGGAGGTGGCGTCGTCGCGGCGGACGTGGACGCCGTGCCGCTCGGCCAGCCGGTCCTGCAGTGCGGCGCGGACCTCGCCACGGCGGAGTCCGATGTCCGCGGCGAGGCGCTCCGCGGCCTCGTCCAGGTCGGGTACGTAGTTCTGCCGGCGGTAGAAGAACTCGGTCACCTGGTCGTGCGGACTCCGGCCGAGTGTCTCCCGGTCACCCAGCAGCTCGGCGAGTTGCTCGTCCGCCTGCCGGTATCGCCGGTACAGCTCGATGACCGCTTCGGCGGCCTCGGGCAGCCGGGTCGCGAGTTCGGTGAGGTCGGCGATGCCCGCCCGGCCGGGAAGCGCCTCGCGTAGACCGGCGACCAGCCTGGGCGTGTCGCGGGGGGCGAAGACGGTCGGGTCGACACCGAACACCTCGGTGATGCGCATCAGCACCGGGACGGTCAGCGGCCGGGCGTCGTGTTCGATCTGGTTCAGATAGCTGGGTGAGATGCTCAGCAGGCGGGCCAGGTGCGACTGGCTCAGCGCCCGGTCCTCGCGCATCCGGCGCAGCCGGGCACCCGCGAAGGTCTTGGCGATCGTCCTCACCTCCCTGATCGTTCCCCGGCCGGGTTGTTGGCAGGTTGCCAACATATCCCTTCGCAACTTCGCAAGGTCGGGCGGAAAATTCCCAGAACTTGGCTTTTTCCGTCCCTCGACCCGTCATCGGCGTCGTGTGACCGTTGCGGCACACCGGACCGGCAGCAAGGTTCGCCGCCGCCGTGCGGCAGCCGGATCGCCGGGGTATCGACACCCGAGGGGACGACATCATGCAGAACGCCGCGGAGCAGTTGTGTGCCGAGTGGGAGACCGGTCCGCGCTGGCAGGGGATCCGTCGTAGCTACCGTGCGGAGGACGTGGTGCGGCTGCGCGGAGCGATCCAGGAGGAACACACGCTGGCCCGGCACGGAGCGGAGCGGCTGTGGCGGCTGCTGCACAGCGAGGACTACGTCCACGCGCTGGGTGCGCTCACCGGCAACCAGGCCGTGCAGATGGTCCGGGCCGGGCTGAAGGCGATCTACCTGTCCGGGTGGCAGGTGGCCGCGGACGCCAACCTGGCCGGGCACACCTATCCCGACCAGAGCCTCTACCCGGCCAACTCGGTGCCGGCGGTGGTGCGCCGGATCAACAACGCGCTGCTGCGTGCCGCCCAGATCACCACCGCCGAGGGCGACACCACCGGGACCGACTGGCTGGCGCCGATCGTCGCCGACGCCGAGGCCGGCTTCGGCGGCCCGCTCAACGCCTACGAGCTGATGACCGCGATGATCGCGGCGGGCGCGGCGGGAGTGCACTGGGAGGACCAGCTCGCGGCGGAGAAGAAGTGCGGCCACCTCGGCGGGAAGGTGCTCGTCCCGACCGGCCAGCACATCCGTACCCTCGAAGCAGCGCGGCTGGCCGCGGATGTCGCCGCGGTGCCGTCGGTGGTCATCGCCCGCACCGACGCGCAGGCCGCCACGTTGCTCACCACCGACGTCGACGAGCGGGACCGGCCGTTCGTCACCGGCGAGCGGACCGCCGAGGGCTTCTACCGCGTACGCAACGGGCTCGAACCGTGCATCGCCCGCGGGCTGGCCTACGCCCCGCACGCGGACCTGCTGTGGATGGAGACCAGCACCCCGGACCTGGAGGTCGCCCGCCGCTTCGCCGAGGCGATCAAGTCCGAGTACCCGGACCAGTTGCTGGCCTACAACTGCTCGCCGTCGTTCAACTGGCGCAAGCACCTCGACGACGCGACCATCGCCAAGTTCCAGCGGGAGCTCGGCCACATGGGGTACAAGTTCCAGTTCATCACCCTGGCCGGCTTCCATGCCCTCAACCACTCGATGTTCGACCTGGCCCGCGGCTACGCGACCGAGGGCATGTCCGCGTACGTGGCGCTGCAGGAGCGCGAGTTCGCCGCGGAGCCGTCCGGCTACACCGCGGTCAAGCACCAGCGCGAGGTGGGCACCGGCTACTTCGACCTGATCAGCACCGTGCTCAACCCGGCCGCCGAGACCACCGCGCTGCGCGGCTCCACGGAGGAGGAGCAGTTCGCATGAGGTACGAGGTCATCGGCCCGCCGGCCGACCGGTTCGACGAGGTCCTCACCGCCGAGGCGCTGGAGTTCCTGGTCGCGCTGGACAGCGAGTACGCCGCCCGCCGGGTGGCGCTGCTGGACACCCGCAGGGCCCGCCGCGACCGGTACGCCACCGGCCAGCTGCCCGACTTCCTCCCGGAGACCGCCGCGATCCGTGCCGACCACACCTGGCAGGTCGCCCCACCGGCGCCCGGACTGGTCGACCGGCGGGTCGAGATCACCGGACCGACCGACCGGAAGATGACGATCAACGCGCTCAATTCCGGCGCGAAGGTGTGGCTGGCCGACTTCGAGGACGCCACCGCCCCCACCTGGCACAACGTCATCTCCGGGCAGCTCAACCTGATCGACGCGCTGGACCGGCGGATCGACTTCACCGACCCGCGCGGCAAGCGGTACGCCCTCGGCGACGACCTGGCCACGATCGTGGTCCGGCCGCGCGGCTGGCACCTCGTGGAGAAGGGCATCGCCGTGGACGGACGGCCGATCTCCGCCAGCCTGGTCGACTTCGGCCTGTACCTGTTCCACTGCGCGCGCCGGCAGCTCGACGCCGGCGCCGGGCCCTACTTCTACCTCCCCAAGCTGGAGGACCACCGCGAGGCGCGGCTGTGGAACGACGTCTTCGTCTTCGCCCAGCGGTACCTCGGCCTGCCGCAGGGAACCATCCGGGCCACCACCCTGATCGAGACCATCACCGCGGCCTTCGAGATGGAGGAGATCCTCTACGAACTGCGCGAGCACTCGGCCGGGCTGAACGCGGGCCGGTGGGACTACATCTTCAGCATCATCAAGAACTTCGGTCAGTGGCCGGACTTCGTCCTGCCGGACCGCGCCGAGGTCACCATGACCGTGCCGTTCATGCGTGCCTATACCGAACTGCTGGTCAGCACCTGTCACCGCCGTGGCGCACACGCGATCGGCGGGATGGCCGCGTTCATTCCCAGCCGGGATCCGGAGGTCAACGAGGTCGCGTTCGGCCGGGTGCGGGCGGACAAGCGGCGGGAGGCCGGCGACGGCTTCGACGGATCGTGGGTCGCGCACCCGGGCCTGGTCGATACGTGCCGGGAGGAGTTCGACGCGGTGCTGGGTGAGCGCCCGAACCAGCTCGACCGGCCTCGCGACGACGTCAGCGTCACCGCCGCCGACCTGCTCGCCGTCGACAAGACGCCCGGCCAGGTCACCGCCGCCGGACTGCGGTCGAACATCGCCGTCGCGCTGCGCTACGTCGACGCCTGGCTCGGCGGGACCGGCGCGGTCGCACTGAGGAACCTGATGGAGGACGCCGCCACCGCCGAGATCGCCCGCTGCCAGGTCTGGCAGTGGCTCCATCACGGCACGCCGCTGGCCGGCGGCGGCTGCGTCACCCACGACCTCGTGCGGTCAATCCTCGCCGAGGAACTGGGTGACCTGACCGCCCACCGCGACGACGACGGGTGTGAGCGCGCCGGGCAGGCCGCACGGATCGTCGAGGACACCGCGCTGGGGGAGGACCTGCCGGCGTTCTTCACCACCGGCGCGTACGCCCGGCACCTCGGCCCGGGTCGTGGACCCGGCGGGTCGGCCGGCTGACCGCGCTCGGCCTCCAGGGAGCCGGGAAGATCGTCGCGGTGGACCCGGCGCGGGCCCGCTGGCCGGAGGCGGCCCTCGCGCGCCACGACGTGGTGGTCAGCGCCGGCGCGCTACGCCACCACCGCGACCTGCCGGCGGCGTTGCGGGCGATGGTGCTGCACGCGGGCCGGCTGCTGCTCTGCGCCGAGGACGCCGGCACGCCGGCACCGCACGAGCAGGTTCTCGCGGCGCTCACCGGCGGACCGGCGGTCAGGCAGCCGCCGCGGCACCTGCTCGTCGCCGGCGTCCTGGCGGAGATGGGCTTGCCGGCCGACGTGACGATGGTGACCGGCGGCCGGTCGGTCAGGGCGGCTGACGAAGCCGACCTGGCGCGGCGGCTGGCCGGGCGGCCACTGCCCGCCCCCGTCAGCGGGCGCCTGCTGGAACTGCTCGCACCGATGCTCAGCCGGACGCCGGCCGGGGACCTGGAGTACCGCTATCCGGTGGCGGCGGGCCTGGTGGTGTGCCCGGTGTGACGGGCGGTTCGGCGAAGGCGGCCAGCAGATGCTCGGCGGCGAGTGCCGGGGTGAGCGTGCCGTCGGCGACCTGCCGCTCCACCTCGGGCGCGAGCGCCCGCACCCTGGGATGCGTGCGGAGCCGGTCGAGCAGCTCGGCCCGGACCATCGCCCAGACCCAGCCGATCTGCTGCCGCCGGCGCCGCTCGGCCAGATCGCCGGAGGTGACCAGCGTGTCCCGGTGGTGGCGAATCTGCCGCCACACCTCGTCCAGGCCGGTCTCCTCCACCGCGCTGCAGGTGACCACCGGCGGCTGCCATCCGCCGTCCGGTGGGTGGATCAGGCGCAGTGCCCCGGCGAGTTCGCGGGCCGCGCGGCGGGCGTCACTCGTGTGCGGCCCGTCGGCCTTGTTGACGGCGATGACGTCGGCCAGTTCCAGCACGCCCTTCTTGATGCCCTGGAGTTGGTCCCCGGTGCGGGCGAGCGTGAGCAGCAGGAACGAGTCGACCATCTCCGCCACGGCGATCTCGGACTGGCCGACGCCGACGGTCTCCACCAGGACCACGTCGTAGCCGGCGGCCTCGACGACCACGATCGCCTCACGAGTGGCCCTGGCGACGCCACCGAGGGTGCCGGCGGTCGGCGAGGGACGGACGAACGCGGCCGGGTCGGTGGCGAGCCGCGCCATCCGGGTCTTGTCGCCGAGGATGCTGCCGCCGGTGCGGGTGGACGACGGGTCGACCGCGAGCACCGCCACCCGGTGCCCGGCAGCGGTGAGCCGGCTGCCGAGGGCGTCGATGAATGTGGACTTGCCGACCCCGGGTACCCCGGTGATGCCGACCCGGCAGGCGCCGCCCGCGTGCGGGGTGAGAGCCACCAGCAGCCGCTGGGCCGCCGCCCGGTGATCGGCCCGGGTGGACTCGACCAGGGTGATGGCCCGGGCGATCCACGCCCGCGAGCCGGCACGTACCCCGTCGACGTACGCCTCGACGGCGGGAGCGCGCATGCCGCTCACGCCGCCGAGTGGCCGAGCCGCCGGGACAACTCGGCGAGCAGATCCAGCGCGGCCTCGGCGATCACGGTGCCCGGCGGGAAGATCGCCGTTGCACCGGCCGCGCGCAACGCGTCGAAATCCTGAGGTGGGATCACACCGCCGACGATGATCATGATGTCGTCGCGGTCCAGGGCGGCCAGTTCGTCACGCAACGCCGGTACCAGGGTCAGGTGCCCGGCGGCCAGGCTGGAGACGCCGACGACGTGCACGTCGGCCTCGACCGCCTGCCGGGCCACCTCGGCCGGAGTCTGGAACAGCGCACCCACGTCGACGTCGAAGCCGAGATCGGCGAAAGCGGTGGCGATCACCTTCTGGCCACGGTCGTGGCCGTCCTGGCCCATCTTGGCCACCAGGATGCGCGGCTGGCGGCCCTCGGCGGTGGCGAACGCAGCGGTGGCGGCACGGACCCGCTCGATCGCGGAGACCGCACCTGCCTCGTCCCGGTACACGCCCGAGATGGTACGGATCTGCGCGGCGTGCCGCCCGTACACCTTCTCCAGCGCGTCGGAGATCTCACCGACTGTGGCCTTGGCCCGCGCGGCATCCACGGCCAGGGCGAGCAGGTTGCCGTCCAGCCCCGGCCCCCGGGTGCCGTCGACCGCGGCGCCGGCCGCCCGGGTCAGCGCCTCCAGGGCAGCGCCGCAGGTCGCATCGTCCCGCTCGGCGCGCAACCGGCGCAGCTTGTCCACCTGCTGGGCCCGCACCGCCCGGTTGTCCACCTTGAGCACGTCGATCGGCTCGTCGGCGTCGGGGCGGTACTTGTTGACGCCGATCACCGGCTGCCGGCCGGAGTCGATGCGGGCCTGGGTACGCGCGGCGGCCTCCTCGACCCGCAGCTTCGGGATGCCCTCGTCGATGGCACGGGCCATTCCGCCGGCCGCCTCGACCTCGGTGATGTGCTGCCAGGCGCGGGCGGCCAGGTCGTGGGTCAGCCGCTCGACGTAGGCGCTGCCGCCCCACGGGTCGATCACCTGCGTCGTGCCGGACTCCTGCTGGAGCAGCAGCTGGGTGTTGCGGGCGATCCGGGCGGAGAAGTCGGTCGGCAGCGCGAGGGCCTCGTCGAGGGCGTTGGTGTGCAGCGACTGGGTGTGTCCCTGGGTGGCGGCCATCGCCTCGACGCAGGTGCGGACGACGTTGTTGAACACGTCCTGGGCGGTCAGCGACCAGCCGGAGGTCTGGCAGTGCGCGCGCAGACTCAGCGACTTGGGGTTCTTCGGTTCGAAGTCGCGGACCAGCCGGGCCCACAGCAGCCGGGCGGCCCGCAGCTTCGCCACCTCCATGAAGAAGTTCATGCCGATGGCCCAGAAGAACGACAGCCGGGGGGCGAACGCGTCGACGTCCAATCCGGCGTCGCGGCCCGCGCGCAGGTACTCCACCCCGTCCGCGAGGGTGTACGCCAGCTCCAGGTCGGCGGTCGCGCCGGCTTCCTGGATGTGGTAGCCGGAAATGGAGATCGAGTTGAACCGCGGCATCCGCGCCGAGGTGTAGGCGAAGATGTCGGAGATGATCCGCATCGACGGCTGCGGCGGATAGATGTAGGTGTTGCGGACCATGAACTCCTTGAGGATGTCGTTCTGGATGGTGCCGGAGAGCTGCTCCGGCGCCACCCCCTGCTCCTCGGCCGCGACGATGTAGAGCGCCAGCACCGGCAGCACCGCGCCGTTCATCGTCATGGACACGCTCATCCGGTCCAGCGGGATGCCGTCGAACAACTGCCGCATGTCATAGATGGAGTCGATCGCCACCCCTGCCATGCCCACGTCCCCGGCGACCCGCGGGTGGTCGGAGTCGTACCCCCGGTGGGTCGGCAGGTCGAAGGCGACCGACAGTCCCTTCTGGCCGGCGGCCAGGTTGCGCCGGTAGAACGCGTTCGACTCCTCGGCTGTGGAGAAGCCCGCGTACTGGCGGATCGTCCACGGCTGGGTGGTGTACATGGTCGGGTACGGGCCACGCAGGTACGGGGCCATGCCCGGGTAGGTGCCGAGGAAGTCCAGCCCGGCCCGGTCGGCGTCGGTGTACAGCGGTGCGACGCCGATGCCCTCCGGGGTCTGCCAGGTCAGCGCGTCCGGGTCGCTCCCGGTCTCGGCGCGTACCGCGGCACGCCACCGGCCGAGGTCGGCGCCGGCCGGCGGGGCGCCGAGCTCGACGCCGGAGAAGTCGGGAATCCGGGCACCCATCACGCCACCCCCAGGTCACGCAGCGTTGTCTCCAGCACCGACACGGCATCGCAGTCGGCGTACAGGTAACCGTCCACTCCCGGATGGTCGGCCGGCGGGCCCGCGAGCCACACGCGGACCGCGCCCGCGTCGCTCAGGGCACGCGCCACTGGTTCCGCCGACTGGGCATAGGTGCGGTCCGACGAGCACAGGCAGGCGACCGACGCGCCGCTGGCGGTGAACTCGGCCGCCAACCGGGCCGGGTCGTCGTCGCCGGCCGGGGGACGGGCGGTGGCGATTCCACCGGCTGCGAAGAGGTTTGCGGCGAAGCCGGCCCGGGCGTTGTGCACCGCTGGCGGGCCGAGGGTGGCGAGGAACACCGTGGGCCGGATGCCGGTGTTCACCGCCTGCGCGTCGGCCCGGTCGCGCAGGGACTCGTACGCCTCCGCGTACCGGTGCCGGGGCAGCCCGCCGGCTGGCGCGGCCGGTGCGGGCGGGCGGACCGGCAGCCGCTCCGCCAGGTTCGGGAACTCACTGACGCCGGTGAGTGGATCCCGGCGATGCGCCAGGTTCTCCACCCTGCGCCGCCACGTCGCGGCCAGCCGGTCAGCGACCAGACCGCTGCTCAGCGCGGCACCCATCCCACCGGCCCGCTCGATCTCGGTGAACCACTCCCAGGCCGCCCGCGCCAACTCCTCGGTGTACCGCTCGACATACCACGAGCCACCGGCCGGGTCGACCACCCGGCCCACGTTCGCCTCCTCCAACAGCAGCGAATGAGTGTTGCGCGCGATCCGCCGGGCGAAGCCGTCCGGCAGGCCGAGGCAGGCGTCGAACGGCTGCACGGTGACCGCGTCCGCGCCGCCGACCCCGGCGGCGAAACAGGCCAGGGTCGTGCGGAGCATGTTCACCCACGGGTCGCGGGCGGTCATCATCGCCGTGGAGGTCACCGCGTGCTGGCGCTGCGCGCCCGCCTCCGGCACCCCGCACACCTGCGCGACCCGAGCCCACAGCCGGCGGGCGGCACGCAGCTTCGCGATGGTGGCGAACTGGTCGGCGGTGGCCGCGTACCGGAACTCCAACTGCCCGAACGCGACCGGCACGGCCACCCCGGCACCGGTCAGCTCGCGCAGGTACGCCACACCGGCGGCCAGCGCGCAGCCGAGTTCCTGCGCGTCGGAGCCGCCCGCGTCGTGATACGCCGTCGCGTCGACAGTCATCGCCCGCAAGCCGGGGAAGTCGGCCGCGCACCGGCGGGCCCACTCGCCGGCCGGTCCCTCCCACCGCCGCCCGGTCCGCGCCAGCCAGCCGAGCGGGTCCACACCCAGGTTGCCGCGCACGTCCGAGGCTGGCACCCCACGCTCCGTGAGCAGCGCGAACCAGGCCGGCACCGCTTCGACCGCGGCGGCCCCGGCATCCAGCACCACCGCGGCCAGGTCCAGGTAGACCCCGTCCAGGGTCGTCGGCAGCCCGTCCACCAGCACGCCGCCCTCGCCGAGCACGAGCCACAGCGACGTGGCGCCGTTCTCCAGATCGGCGCGGACCGTCTCGCCGGTCACCTTCGGATCCGGATCCGCGTGCCGCTGCCGGATGTCCCACCCCGCCGCCACCGCGCCGGCCGCACGCCCACCCCGGGTGTACGGGAACAGGCCCGGCGGACCCGGAAGCGGGGTCGAGCCGGCCGCGGTGTGCAGTGGCGCGAGCGCCAGGCCGTCGTACCCGCGACAAGCCAGCAGGTCCTCGACGGCCTCGGCTGAAGCGTCCTGGCCGGCGAGTCCGGCCTTGCGCAGTACGCCGAGGGCCAGTCGCTGCCACTGCTCGTGCGTGGCGGCCGGGAAGCCGGCGGCGAGGCGAAGTGTCTCTGACGGCACCGTCATGCCGGGATGGTAAGTGCGGACCGACGCAGCAAGCCGGGATTGTGACAACATCAACTCCCGGCTGGACATCGCGGCGACACTACAGCCGGCCGTACCCCAGTTCCGATGTGCTTGTGGACAGCGTTGTTCGCGGGCAAGCCGAACACCACACCGGTCACCGCGTTCACCGGCAGCCACAGCAGGGCGTGGGAGATACGGACAGTGGCTGGACCGGTCCGTGCTCGACGCCCCGCAGCGCGCAGCGCAGGACGCGACGCCAACGGCGCACCGAGCAGCCGGCCGGCGCGGTCACGGTGCCAGTTCGCCCAGAGCCGGGCGAGCCGTGGAATCCACAGCAGCGGGTGCGCGAGCACCGTGGCGATCCCGGAGAGCAGCGAGCCCAGCAGGTAGACACCGCTTCGCCGCGCCTTCAACCACCGTCGACCCGACGTCACAGGATGTTGTCTCCCTGTACCCGCCGAGGAAGCTCGCCTTGCCGACACGGCGCCGAGTCTGCCCGCTGGCCGCCGCCGGTGCCATGACAGGCAGCCAGCGACGCAGCGAATCGGCGGGCGGTGTAACGAAGACCACAACTCAGGCAGTTCGGCATCATGCATCGGAAACAGAACGCGATGCGACACCGTGCCCACCTGAGGCATCCCGGGCCGCCCGGCTCCGGTAGGTGCGGGGTGAGAGGCCGGTGGTGCGCTTGAAGGCTGTGCTGAGTGCGCTCTCCGAGCCGTAGCCGACCATACGGGCAATGGCGGCCACGGTATCCTCACCCCGGCGCAGACGGTCGGCGGCCAACTCGATCCGCCAGGCGGTGAGGTACTCCAGCGGGCCGCGCCCGACGACCTTCTTGAAGCGGGCAGCCAGCGTCGAGCGTGACACCGCTGCGGCGTCGGCCAGCTCCGCCACCGTCCACGGGTGCGACGGGCGGCCGTGCATCGCCCTCAGGGCCGCGGCGACCACCGGATCTGCCAACCCGGCCAGCCAGCCAGACGCGGCACGCTGGCTGAGACGCAGCCGCAGAATCCGGATGAGCATGACCAGCGCGAGGTGCTCGGCGACCACTCTCGCGCCGGGATGCGCCTGCCGTAGCTCCACGTCGATTTCTGCGACGGCCCACCGGACGGTCTCCGCCTCCGGCGTCGCGGCCGGTACGTGAACGACCGGGGGGAGACTGTCCAGCAGCAGGGCTCGGGCCCGCTCGGTGAAGGAAAATGCGCCGCCGACGAGGAAGACCTCGTCCCCCTCTCCGGCACGAGCCACCCCGTCGACCGCCGCCTCGAAGATCGGCTGAGCCGGCTCCGTGGGGATGCCGGGGTGGCTGGCGAGGGTGAACGCCTGCGACCGGGTCAACAGGAAGCAGTCACCCGTTTCGAGGGCGACCGGGTCCGGTTCCCCCTCGACCTGCAGCAGGCAGCGGCCCCGCCGTACGGCATTGAACTTGACGCCGGTGGGCGGCTCGAACCCGAGCGCCCAGCGACCCCCAGCGACAAGTGCGGCAGAGACGTGGCTTGCCGCGCCGAGCAGCGCGAGCACCTCCTCCAGGGGATCCATAGCCACCTCGCTTTGGACTATCGCTAAAGAGTGACGGACTCCAGAGTATAGGCAGTCCAGGGCCCTCGCTCATACCGTGGATCCCATGACAGAGGCCGCACGCTTGAGCACCCCGTTCACCGCCCGGACCACCGCTACGGAGATCCTCGACGGCGTCAACCTCGGCGGGCGACGGATGATCGTCACCGGCGGAGCCTCCGGCATCGGCACCGAGACCGTTCGCGCCCTCGCCCGCGCTGGTGCGGAGGTCACCGTGGCCACCCGCAACCCGGCCCAGGCCGAAGCGCTGGTGGCGGAGTTCGCCGGTCCCGGTCCGGGCGCTGTCCGTGCGGCAGCGCTCGACCTGGCCGACCTGACGTCCGTCGACGCGTTCGCCGCCACCTGGGCGGGCCCGGTACACGCGCTGATCGCCAACGCGGGCATCATGGCGATCCCCGACCGTCAGCTCACCTCGGAGGGCTGGGAACTCCAGCTCGCCACCAACTACCTCGGCCACTTCGCGCTCATCCGCGGTCTGCACGACAACCTCCGCGCCGCCGGCTCGGCACGGGTGGTGATCGTCAGTTCCGGGGCGCACCTGCGGGAAGCCTTCGACTTCGACGACCCACAGTTCGAGCGGCAGCCCTACGACCGCTGGGCAGCGTACGGCCGGTCGAAGACCGCCGAGGTGCTGCTCGCCGTCGGCATCGCCCGGCGCTGGGTCACGGACGGGATCACCGCGAACGCGCTGAACCCCGGCTTCATCACGACCAACCTTCAACGCCACATGGACGACGAGACGCTGCGCGCGTTCGGGGCGATGGACGAGGCAGGCAACCGCATAGAGCAGCCCTACTTCAAGTCACCCGCGCAAGGTGCGGCGACATCCGTGCTGCTGGCTGCGTCGCCGCTGGTCGAGGGCGTCACTGGCCGGTACTTCGACGACAACCAGGAGGCTGATGTCGTAGCCGGCGGTCCAGAGGCAACCGGCGGAGTGGCCGCCCACGCCATGGACCCGACGGCCGCCGACCGGCTTTGGGAACACGCCGAGTCGGTACTGGCCCGCCGTCGGGCGGCGAGGTGACAGGCCGAGCAGTTTGCCATCCGCCCGTCAACAGTTGGCCGAGCAGCCGATCCAGGAGGTGGGCGGCCTTACCGGAGAGCCGAGGCTACGTCAGCCGTCGGTCGCTGTCCGAGAGTGTCGTAGCGGAGGTGCACGACGCCGTTCCGGAATCGGCGCTCGTCGAGGAGTTCGAGGTCCGCGCGGATGCCGGTCGGCAGCCCTGGCTTGCCCCCGCCGATGACAACGGGCAGGACGAACAGCTGGCACTCGTCGACCAGCCCGGCCTTGAAGGCCTCCGCCGCGAGGTTGGCACCTCCGATGGCGAGGTCGCCGCTGGCCGTGGCCTTCAGTTCGCGTACGGCGGCGGGGTCGAAGCGGCGTTCGAGTCGGGTGTCGGTAGTTGACACCGCGGCGAGGGTCGTGGAGTACACGACTTTGCCGGCCGCCTGCCAGGCGCTCGCGAAGTCGGCCATGAGGCCGGACTGCGCGGCCAGCGTGGCGTCGGTCTCCCAGACGGCCATCGCCTCGTACAGGCGCCGCCCGTAGAGAAACGTGCCAACGGACCGCAGCAGGTCGGTGGTGAACGCGAATACCTCGTCGTCGACGGGGAGCCAGTCGAACGCGCCCCGTTCGTCCTCGATGTAGCCGTCAAGCGACGTGTTCATCACGTAGATGAGCTTGCCCATGCCGTTACCTCTCGATGGTCGATCGAACCAGGTCAAGGACCGGGCCGGCTCACGACTCCCTTGCTCGGGAGGCCGAAGCCGGCTGCCTCTACCTGTTCTACGAACCACCTGCCGCGGATCCGACGCCCGTGCCGGAGACGAGTTCTGATGTGCGAACCAGGTTCCGGTAGGACATCGCATCCGCACCGAACCGAGGACGTCGGGGTACTCCAGGAGGCCGATCCCGGAGAGGCCACCGCTGCCTTGTCCACTGCGTCCGTGGTTGCGGATGTCGTAGGTGAGGATGTCGTAGCCGGCGTCGTGCAGGTGTTCGAGTTCGGGGAGCGTTCGAGAACGGCGCTGCGGCCCACCAGGGCGGTGCACGACCCGGCCCGACCCGGCCCGGCACCGGCTACGCCGTCGTCGGGGACCCCCTCCCCGCGCTGGGCCGCGCCGCGTCTGCGGGGCGGCCCAGCGCCGTCACCGGGTCAGACGAGGTTCTTGTGGAAGAACTCGGCGAGTTTGGCGGCGGCGGCGGGGGTGACGTACTCGTCGCGGTCGTAGAGGTCGACGTGGGTGGCGCGCTCGACGAGGAAGAGTTCGGCGTTGCCGGGGCTGTCGGCCACGGCCTTCTCGGAGAAGCCGCGGGTGACGGCCTCGGTGCCGGCGATCATGAGGAGCGGGCGGGGTGCGATCTTGGCGACGGCGGCGAAGGAGTCGAACTGGTCGAGGAGGTCGGCGCTGCGGATGACCATGTCGCCGGTGGAACGGGGATGCCGGCCGCGCGGGGTCTTGTAGTAGTCGACGAACTCGGCGGTCGGGGCCGGGGTGTCGGCGTCTGCCTGCTCCGGGAGGACCGGGAAGGTGGCGGCGGGCTGACCGGCGGCCTCCGCGCTGCGGAGCTTGCCCGAGCTGGCGACCATCTGGTCCCAGCCTTCGGAGTCGGCGCCACGGAAGAAGCCGGGTACGTCGGTCCCGGAGACGCCCGCGACGGCCTTCATGCGGTGGTCGGTCTGGGCGGCGTAGGGGGCGTAGGCTCCGGAGCCGCAGATGCCCATGACGCCGATGCGTTCGGGATCGATCTCGTCGCGGGTGGTCAGGTAGGAGACGGCGGCGCGGAAGTCCTCGGCACGCTGGAACGGATCCTCAAGGCCGCGCGGCCGGCCTTCGGACTCGCCCTGAAACGCGGCGTCGAAGGTCAGGACGGCGAAGCCCTCCCGGACCAGGCGTGCGGCGTACGCGGCCGGTGCCTGCTCCTTCACCCCGGTCGTCGGGTGACCGATGACGATCGCGGCGAGCGGCCCCTCGGCGTTCTCGGGCAGGTAGAGGTGGCCGGCGAGCCGCAGGCCGTTGGTGAGGAAACGGACATCGGTCCTCATGGGTGATTCCTCCTGGTCGGTACGGTGTGCCCACCACCTGGCGGGCCGTGATTCCACTGTCCGGTCGGTGGCGAGCGGCAGGAAGGTCGGGCTGTTTCCTAGGAGGGATCTTTCCCAGGCTGAGCGGTCGCGGCCGTGACAGCATTGGGGGCGTGGTCGAGTCCCTTCACCTGCGTGAGCTCGGCGAGTTCCTCAAGCTCCGTCGCAGCGAGTTGAGGCCCGCGCAGGTCGGCCTGCCCGAGCACGGCCGGTCCCGGCGTCGGGTACGGGGGCTGCGCCGCGAGGAGGTGGCCCAGCTCGCCGCGATCAGCACCGACTACTACATGCGCATCGAGCAGGGACGCCTCGCACCCTCGCAGTCAGTGCTCGCCGCGCTGGTCCGTGAGCTTCGGCTCACCGCTGACCAGGCCGCGTACGTCGAGGGACTGGTCGGCCAGGCCGCCAGGACGACCCGTCCCGTCGGGCCGCGGCGGCGAGCGACCCGGCCGAGAGTCCATCCGCACCTGGCGCGGCTGGTGGGGCAACTGGCCGGCACGCCCGCCCTCGTCTTCGGACCCCGGCTCGACATCCTTGCCTGGAACCAGCTGGCGGCGACGCTGCTCCGCGACTTCGCCGCCGTGCCCGACCGGGAGCGCAACTACGTACGGATGGTCTTCACCGACCCCGCGATGCGCGAGATCTACCCGGGCTGGGAGGACGTCGCGCGGACGTGCGTGGAGGTGCTGAGGATGGAGGCGGGCACCAACCCGTCCGACCCCGCCCTGTCCGAGCTGGTCGGCGAACTCTGCATCGCCGACGCCGACTTCCGCACCTGGTGGGCCGAACACCGGGTCGCGCACCAGAACTTCGGCAGCAAGCGGATCACCCATCCACTGGTCGGCGAACTCACGCTCGACTGGGACACCTTCCGCTACGCCGGTGCCCCCGACCAGCAGCTCATCCTGTGGTCGGCGGAACCCGGAAGCATCTCGCACCAGCGACTCGCGCGACTCGCCCACTCGTTGTGACTGCCACCGGTCGGCTTCCGCGGGCTGGCCGCCGCACCGCACGCCGGCCGGCTGCCGGAGCGCTGCCGCCGGCGCCGGTGCGAGGGCTCAGCGGCCCGGCGCTCCGTCCGCCCGTACGGGGGTGCCGGCCAGGCGCCTGTGGACCCGGACCAGCCGGACGACGAGAGCTACCAGGACGACGTCGAGGAGGGCCACCGACACGAGCGGGGGCAGCCGGAAGTCCGCCACCATCGCGGATCTCGCGACAGCCGTCGCCGACAGCTTCCGGCAGCCGGTCGCCGCCAGCGCCCCCCGCCCCGATGAACCAGCCGGGAGCGCGTTGGGCCGTGATGTAGCAGCACCATGCAACGAAGGGCCGGCCACCCGGATCGAGGGCGGCCGGCCCTCCTCACGTTGCGTGTTCCGACCGGCCGACATCAGCGAGGGTGGGGCCCGGCCGGCCGGCGCGACGGCCGGCAGGTGGGATCCGGGCCGGCGTGGAGACGGCATAGGATGGCGGTTCCTGCACGGAACGGGGCCGTGCTCGGCCGGTCGCGCCGCCTCGGCCTCGCCGGGCGCCGCGGCGTCCGGGACGAAGGGTGGACACCCCGGATGCACCAGCGGATCCTGCTGCGAGCCCGCAAGGGCCCGTTCGACGTCGTCACCGTCGAGGAGACCTACGAGCGGGACTGGATCGGCAAGAACAGCGGCAACCTGGTCTTCAGCCACGCCGCGCACAAGCTGCTGTCCACCTCGGCGGCGGAGATCACCCCGTCGCGGTTCCGGACGGACCCGCGCGATGCCGACGAGATCAACGAGAAGTACGACGTCTTCGTGATCCCGCTGGCAAACGCCTTTCGCCACGACTACGCGAACCGGCTGACGTCGATGACCCGGCTGATCGAGCGGCTCAAGATCCCGGTGGTGGTGCTCGGGGTCGGGGCGCAGACCGACGTGGACGGCGACCGGGAGTACCTGCGTCCGATCGACGAGCCGGTGAAGGCGTTCTGCCGAGCGGTGCTGGACCGATCGCACAGCATCGGCGTACGCGGCGAGATCACCGAAAGCTACCTGCGTACGCTGGGTTTCTCCGCCGTCGAGCAGATCGGCTGTCCGTCGATGTTCCTGCACGGCGACAGCTTCCGGGTCGAGAAGGCGAAGGCGACCCTGGGCACCGAGGACCGGCTCGCGTTCGTCATCTCGCCATACGTCCGAGCGTTGGCCCCGATCGTCCACCACCACTACCAGCGCTACCCGAACCTGCGCTACCTGGCGCAGGGCATGTACACCCTCGGCACCCTGCTCTACGGCGACGCACCGAAGTTGCGCGGCAAGACCGACGACATGCCGATCCACACCTCACACCCGCTCTTCGTCGAGGACAAGGTGCGGATGTTCGTGGACCCGTGGCCCTGGATGGAGTATCTCTCCGGGTTCGACTTCGCCTTCGGCACCCGGATCCACGGCACCATCACGGCGCTGATCTCCGGCACTCCCGGGTATCTCCTCGCACACGACTCGCGCACCCTGGAACTGGCCCGCTACTTCGACATCCCGCACCGGTTGATGCGCGACGTACCGGCCGACGTCGACGCCGCCGAACTCTACGCGGAAGCCGACTACACGGCCCTGAACGAGGGCCACAAGGAGCGGTTCGCGCGGATCACCGCGTTTCTCGCCAAGCACGACCTCGGCCTTTCGTTCGCCGACGGGGACAGCGCCACCCGCTTCGACGAGCAGGTCCGCCGGACCGTCTACCCGCAGGCGGTCCGGCCAGCCTCCGCCTGCACCGCCGAGGAACTGCTGGCGCGCATCCAGTGGCTGCGGGACGAGAACCAGACGCTGCAGCAGAAGCTCAAGACACTCCGCGCGCAGCCACTGCGCGAGCGGGTCAAGCAGGCGGTGGGCGGCCGGGTCCGCCGGATGCTGTCGCGCTGACCGTCGTACGCCTGCTCGGCAGCGGAGTGGCCGGCGCGGGGAGTAACGGCGGAGCGGGAGGTGCGCGCGGCTCGTGGAATCCGTGGCCGTCGACAGCGGGTGCGTGTGCCGATGCGTCGGTATCGATTTACATTGACGGCGGTCTTTACTAACATCGTGGCTGGGAGTCGCCAAGCGCTGCTGGGCAGCAGTGCCGTCCACCTCTCGGACGGCTTGAATCGATCGGCGTCACCTTCTCCGGGGTGGGCACCCAGCGAGGGCCACTGGGCGCCGGCGCATCCACTGGAGCACCGATGAAAATCTCACGGACAGCACGCCGTCTGGGACTGGGCGCGGTCGCAGTTCTCCTCGCCTCGTTCACGATGGTCGTCGTCAACCAGGCCGATCCGGCCTCGGCGCACGGATCGGTCACCAACCCGCCGTCACGCAACTACGGATGTTGGGAGCGCTGGGGTTCCGACCACCTCAACCCCACGATGGCCCAGACCGACCCGATGTGCTGGCAAGCGTGGCAGGCCAACCCGAACACCATGTGGAACTGGAACGGCCTGTACCGCGAGAACGTCGGCGGCAACCACCAGGCCGCCGTGCCGGACGGACAGTTGTGCAGCGGCGGTCGCACCCAGGGTGGCCTGTACGCCTCGCTCGACGCGGTCGGCGCGTGGACCGCGAAGCCGATGCCGAACAACTTCACCCTGACGCTGACCGACGGCGCCCGGCACGGCGCCGACTACATGTTGATCTACATCACCAAGCAGGGTTTCGACCCGACCACCCAGCCCCTCACCTGGAACAGCCTCGACCTGGTGCTCCGCACCGGCAGCTACCCGACCACCGGGCTCTACGAGGCGCAGGTGAACGCGGGCAACCGCACCGGGCGGCACGTCGTCTACACCATCTGGCAGGCGTCCCACCTCGACCAGCCGTACTACCTCTGCAGTGACGTGATCTTCGGCGGCGGCGGCACCCCGCCGCCGACGACCCCGCCGCCCACCACGCCGCCGCCCACCACGCCGCCGCCCACCACCCCGCCGCCGGCCGGAAACGGTACCTGCACCGCCACCTTCCGCAAGACCAACGAGTGGGCCGGTGGCTTCGGCGCCGAGGTCACCGTCCGGGCCGGCAACGCCGCCATCTCCGGATGGACGGTGGCATGGACCTGGCCCAACGGCCAGAGCATCACCAACTCCTGGAACGCGACAGTCACCTCGAACGGTTCGTCGGTCACCGCGTCGAACGCCGGTTACAACGGTTCCCTGAGCGCCAACGCCACCACCAGCTTCGGCTTCAACGCCTCCTGGAACGGCACCAACTCCACACCCAACCTCACCTGCACCGCTCGGTAACAGCATCGGCGTCGGGGTGGCGCGGCACGCGCCACCCCAACGCCGGCGCGCTCCGCCACCATCAGGAACCGCGATGAGGTGAAGAACGACCATGATGTCCCGGACAGGCGTCAGCGGCTGGTACCGAAGCCGCTTCGTGTGGATCGAGGCGGGCCTGCTGGCCGCGTCGATCGGTGTGGCCGCCGTGGTCACCTCGACCACCCCGAAGACGGACCCGGCAGATCTCCACCGGCAGATCCTGACCCGGATGCGTACGACCCTCGAGCAGGCGGACCCGACACGTCACCATCACGCCGGGCACACCGCCCCACAGGCACCAGCCGGAGAGCAGGCCGCGCCGGCGGTCATCTGCGGAGTCCATGTCTACGGTCACGAGCCCACCGGGGCCGCCACACTGGCCGACGTCCAGACGATCTACGGCTTCCACCTCTGCGGCGTCGCCGAACAGAAGCGCCACTGGGACGGAGCGGTCAAACTCGCCGGTCCGGTGATCATGGACATGACCGCCCAACCTCCCGGCATCGAGGTGGTCGAGGCGACCGCCGACGTCAGGTTCGTCGACCGGCTACGGGAGATGTTCCCCGACGAGTACGAGGACCTGGCACTCAGGGAAGCGTTGCCCGCATCGGAGATGGCCGACCTGCGGCGCCGGTACGACGCCGCCGCCGGTCTCTGACCACGCCGAGCCGCCGACACCCGCTGCCCGGCCATCCGCACCGTCCGTCCCGGTAGCTCGGGCCCGTGGGACAGGGGGTGTCGCGTTCTTCGGCCAGGAAGCTGCGCCTGGCGTACGAGCAGTGCGGCAAGCCGCCGTCGATGCTGCTGACCGTCGGGCATCGCGGTGACAGCCAGCAGTTCTTCGCGGCGCCGGCCGTATCCGCGCGCCTCGATTCGGGTGATCGCGGCTCAGTCGAGTCGTGTCTCAGGGGCTGACTCCGCCGGCAGGCGACCGGCGGGACGGCGCTCCTTCCGCCGTCTGTGGCGGCTGTTGCGCTCGTTCACGCGCGCGGCGGGTCCAGGAAGCGTTGTGCCAGGTCGGCGAGGGTGTCGGCGGTTTTGTCGACGGGCGCGGTCGGCAGCACGATGTGGCTGACGACCAGTCGCGCGATGGATTCGGCGCCGACGGTGACATCATCGGGCGACACCCGGGGCAGGTGCGTGCCCGCCCACTCTCTCAGCACCGTGACGGCGGCGGCCAGGGCCAGGTCGGCGCGGGTGGTCAGGTAGGGGAGCAGGTCGTCGGTGCCTCGGGCGCTGTTGAGGACGGCTTTGACCAGCGGGTCGGTGCCGGCTTGCGTCAACACGAACGTGACCGCGGCATGGACGGCGGCTCTCACGTCGCTGCCGTGGGCGGACAACGCCTCCCGCACACCTTCCATGAACCGGTCGATCTCGCGGTGTGCGATGGCTTCGCTCAGTCCGGCCTTGTTGGTGAACTCGTTGTAGAGCGTCTGTCTGCTCACGCCCACGCGGGCCGCCACGTCGGCCATTCGTACCGCGTCCCAGCCGCGGTCGATCGCCAGGTCGCGGCCGGCCGTGATGACCGCGTCACGCAGGTGCTGGCGGGCGGTGTGGCGATAAGGCGGGAAGTCGGCCATGGTGCGCCGAGTCTATCCACTGGACACCCATGCCCTTCGTGCCCACGAAATTGACGCGAAGCCAGATATTGTCAAGCGTGGTTATCCGTGTGACAGTCGACGCAGCGCTCGACACTCCGGAGGCGGCACATGCAGACCTCGATCGATGCTCCAGCGGTCGCCGCCGGGTGGCAGGACGGCAAGAAGCACCTGTGGCCACTGGCTCTTCTCGTGCCGGTGCTGCCGTTTCTGGCGTACGCGTTGTGGAAGGCCGGCGCGGGACCTGCTGCCTGGTGGCTCACCCCGGCGGTGGTCTTCGGACTCATCCCGATCATCGACGTGCTGCTCGGCGACGACGGAGAGAACCCGCCCGACGACATCGCCCGGCGGTTGCAGGAGGTCCGTTACTACCGCTGGATCACGTTCCTGTTCCTGCCGGTGCAGTACGCCGCCCTGCTGCTCGGAGCATGGGTCTGGACGCGTGGCGGCCTCGGTGTCGCCGGTGCCGCCGGCCTGGTCGCCACCATCGGGATCGTCAACGGACTGGCCATCAACACCGCACACGAGCTCGGCCACAAGCGCGAAACGGTCGAGCGGTGGTTGTCGAAGATCGCGCTCGCGCCCACCGGGTACGGCCACTTCTACGTGGAGCACAACCGCGGACACCATGTCCGTGTCGCCACGCCGGAGGATCCGGCCAGCGCCAGGCTGGGGGAGAGCTTCTATTCGTTCTGGCCACGTACGGTCTGGGGCAGCCTCATCTCGGCGTGGCGGCTGGAGATCGGCCGCTTCCGGCTGCGGCACAGGAGTCCGTGGACGCTGCGCAACAACCTGCTCAACGCCGGGCTCATGACAGTCGTGCTCTTCGCCCTGCTGATCGCCGTGTTCGGCTGGCGGCTCGTGCCCTTCCTGTTCCTGCAGGCGATCGTCGGCTTCTCGCTGCTGGAAGCGGTCAACTATCTCGAGCACTACGGATTGTGTCGCCAGCGCACGGCCACCGGCCGCTTCGAGAGGGTCGACCCACGGCACAGCTGGAACAGCGACCGCGTCGTCACCAACGTGTTCCTCTTCCAACTGCAACGCCACAGCGACCACCACGCCAACCCGCTGCGCCGCTACCAGACGCTGCGCAGCTTCGACGTCTCGCCGCGGCTGCCCGGAGGCTACGCCTCGATGGTGATGCTGGCTCTCGTTCCACCGCTGTGGTACCGGGTGATGAACCCACGGGTTCTGGCGCACTACGGCGGCGACCTGAACCTCGCCAATCGCAACCCCCGTGCCGAGGCCCGACTGCGTCGCCGCTACGGCCGGCCCGCAACGTCCCTTCCCGGCGCAGGCGCGTGTTCGCGAGGAACCCAGGTCGACCAACGGACCCGCCCGACGGCGACCACCGGGAGGGTGCCGTGAACGTCGCCCACGCAACCGCCTCCACGGAGGCGGCGGCAGAGCCGCCGACCCAGCCCTGCGCCGCGAATCGCGAGAACCCTTCTTATTTCCGTCGACCGGGATTACGCTCTGGGTCAGCCCTGGAACGGATCACATCGGAGGTTCCTATGAGGACAATGACCATCCGTCGCACGAGTGCGCTCCGCCTGGTGTCCGGCGCCCGCCGGCTGTGGATCGAGTGGTGCTGGTAACTGCCGGCCCGGCGGGCGCTCCCGGGCGCCCGCCGCTGCGGCGGTGGGCCCTGCGGTGACCGGCGGGGCGGAGCGCTACGACTGCCACCGCGACCACGGCCCGTACGCCGGGGTCTCGGCCTTTCTCGGCCGGGTCGCCGCCGACCGGCCCCGCCTGGCGGCCCGGCACGCGGTCGAACTGCGCGCGATCGCCCCACAGCTCGATCCGGCGGTCCGGCCGACGGCCGAGGAGGAGCCGATCCGCTTCCACCCCGCCCGCCGTACCGCCTGCCTGGCGTACGGCGCGGCGGAGCTGGTGGCGGCCTGGGCCGGCACGCTCCGGCGGCCCGTGACCGTCCGGTTCGACCACGTCGCCAGCGCCGACGAGACGACAGCCGAACTGCTGGACGCGCTGGCCCGCCGGCTCGGGCCGGCCCCGGTGCGCCTCGACCTGCGCGACGTCGGTGCCCCGGACCCGGCGCCCGGCGAGCGCACCCCGCAGACGCTGCGGCGGGACCTGGGCGACAGCCTGGCCCGCGGCTACTACCACCACGCGGCCCGGGTCGCCCGGCGCGGGCGGGCGGCGGTCACCCCCGACGGCGACCTGCGGCACTGGTGGGCGTTCACCACCGGCCTGGCCACCGCCCTGGCGGCCCTGAACCGGGCCGCCGAGGCGCTCGACCTCTACGACGAGGCGCGGGCCGTCACCGACGACCCGAAGATCACTATGTCGGCGGCGTACGCCACCGCCATGCTGCACGCCCGGCACCTGCCGGTGGCCGACCAGGACCCGGCGCTGGCCCGGCACTGGCTGGAGGTGGCGCTGCGCCTCGCCGCCGAGCTGACCGACCCACGCCGGCGGCTGCTGTCGACGGTCTTCTACGAGCAGGGCCTGGCGCTGCTGGACAGCCGGGCAGGCCGGCCCGACCGGGCGCTGCGGATGGTCGACGACGGGCTGGCCCGGCTGACGGCTGCGCTCGGCCCCGGTGAGCGCCCGCAGGACCTGGCCCGGCTGCGCCACAACCGGGCGCAGGTTCACCTGGCGCTGGGCGACCCGGCGCGGGCGCTGGCCGACCTGGACACCGTGATCGCCCACGATCCCGACAATTGTGAGTACTACGTGGACCGCGCCGCTCTCTACCGGGCGGCGGGCCGGGCCCGAGCTGCGATCAGGGACTACGACGCCGCCATCCGGCTGGGGCCGCACCTGCCCGAGGCGTACTACAACCGGGCTGTGCTCCACCTGGAGCAGGGCCGCCCCGAGCGGGCGCGCGCCGATCTGGAGCGGGTGCTCGCCATCGATCCGGAGCACCTCGACGCCCGGATCGCCCTGGTCAACCTGCACGTGGAGCGCGGCGCGCTGGACGCCGCCGAGGCGGGCGCGCGGGCCGGGCTGGCCGGCGCTGCGCACGAGCCCGCGCTGCTGTGCACGCTGGGCCTGGTTCTCGCCGGGCGCGGCCGGCCCGCCGAGGCCGACGAACTGCTCACCCGGGCCCTGAGCGGGGATCCCGAGTTGGTGGAGGCGTGGACGAACCGGGCCGCCGTCCGGTTCGAGCGCGGCGAGGTGGCCGCCGCGCTCGACGACCTGGACCGGGCGGTGACGCTGTCGGAGGCCCCCGTGCCGCGCTACAACCGGGGTACGGCCCTGGCCCGGCTGGGCCGGTGGGACGAGGCTGCCCGTGACTTCACCCAGGCGCTCGCCCAGCCCGGCCTGGACCGGGCCCTGCGCCGGGATCTGCGCGCGGAACTCGCCCGCTGCCGCCGGGCGCTGGCCGTCTGACCCGGCCCGGCCGGGGAGCCGGCGCTCATCGTGCGCCGGCCCCGGTCCGGGGGAGGGGGGAGCGGGTTCAGCAGCCCTGGCGGCGGCTGTAGATCTGGTGGCGCTGACCGGCCCATCCGATGTAGCCGACGGCCTCGACGCAGTAGTTCGCCGTGCCGGTGACGGCGACCGGGCCGGCGTGATAGCTGAAGTCACCGGAATCGGTGTCCGCGCTTCCGGAACGGGTGCAGTGTGCGCCCTCGTTCGAACGCTCCGCGCAGCGGTAGATCTGCACGAAGGTGGGTGCGGACTTCCCGTACGCCGCGCCGCGGTGGTAGAAGCAGGCGCTGTTGGTGCCCCCGTTGCTGCTGTTGTAGTAGATCACCAGTTCACCGAGCCCCGACGACTGCACCTGGCTGTAGGTGACGGTCCCCGAGCAGGAACCGGCCGCCTGGGCGGCGGGGGCGCCGGCAGTCAGGCCCGCCGCGACAGTCACCAGCGCCGCCAGCATCGAAAGCATGCGTTTCATGAACCCATCCGTTCCACGGTCGACTTCTCTGTAGTGGATCTTAATCACCCGATGACCTTCGCCGTGGCCCCTCATCAGCCGGTGCCCCTGCCGCGTGGCCGGCTTCGGGTGGACCACGGGCCGTGACGGGGTCCGCATTCATAGGTGACCGCCTATTGACAAACAATGTTAACGATTGGAGTCTGCTGAGAGAGCGCTCTCCCGTCCCTGTCTCCAGCGAGGTGTCGCCATGCGTCTCCGAAGAAAGCTGCTCGCCGCCGCGTCCGCTCTGCTCGCCGGGCTCGCGGGTGCCGTCGTCGCCACGCCCGCTCACGCGGTCGGACCGGCATTGCTGCCGGTCACCGTCACCAACACCACCGGCCGCAGTGACCCGGTCTATCTCTACGTCATCGGTGTCCAGTTGTCCTCCGGCCGGCTCGGTTACGTCACCTCCGGCGGCGTCTTCGTGCCGTGGACCGGCGGGCAGATCCCTCCGTCGCCCGCGCCGGACGTCTCCATACCGGGCCCCGGCAACGGCGGCAGCACCACGATCCAGTTCCCCCGGGGTTTCTCCGGCCGGGCCTACTTCTCCCTCGGGCAGAAGCTGAAGTTCTTCCTCACCCCGGACGGGCTGGTGCAGCCCGCGCCGTGGGCGGCCGGTGACGCGAACCGCGACATCCTCTTCGACTGGAGCGAGTTCACCTACAACGACTCCGGGCTGTGGCTCAACAGCTCCCAGGTCGACATGTTCGCGATCCCGCACGCGGTCACCGTGACCGGCGCCGGCGGCGTCACCAAGCGCACCGGCGACGTCGTGGCCAACGGACGCAACGCGGTCATCGACGGGATCCGGGCGCAGCCGGGCTGGGCCGGTACCGTCCACACCCGCTCCGACGGGACCGTGCTGCGCGTCCTGGCTCCGGGCAAGGCGGCCGGGGCCGGCCTGCTGAGCACCACCTACCTGGACTCGTACATCGCGTCCGCGTGGAACGCGTACACCACGAAGACCCTGACCGTGGTGCCCTTCGCCGACCAGCCGGCCATCCGGTACTACGGCCGCACCTCGGGCAACACCATGACCTTCACCAACGGCAGCGGCCAGGTGGTCGCCTCCTTCAACCGGCCCTCCTCGGCCAGCGTCTGGGGCTGCGACGGCGACCTGCCCGCGCCGAACGACCAGGTGGTCGGCCCGATCTCCCGTACGCTCTGCGCCGCCCTCAACCGAGGCACGCTCGGCACCATCGACACCCAGCCCAGCACGAACGCCGCCGACTTCTACCGCAGCAACCCCACCAACCAGTACGCCCGCCTGATCCACGCCAACATGACCGACGGCCGGGCGTACGCGTTCGCCTTCGACGACGTCGGCGGATTCGAGTCGCTGGTACACGACGGTGACCCCCGTTCGGCCGGACTGATCCTCAGCCCGTTCACCGGCGGTGGCGGCGGCACCCCGACCACCGGAGTGCCGGTGGTCAGCAACTGGAACAACAAGTGCATCGACGTGCCGAGCTCCAACTTCGTCGACCGCGCGCCGCTGCAGATGTGGAACTGCAACAACACCAACGCGCAGAAGTGGACGTTCAGCGGCACGGCGCTCAAGAGCCAGAACAACAAGTGCATGGACGTCGACGCCGGGTCCACCGCGAACGGGGCCGCGGTGCAGCTCTACACCTGCAACGGCACCGGTGCCCAGCAGTTCACCCTGAACGCGGCCGGAGACCTGGTCAACCTCCAGGCCGGCAAGTGCGTCGACATCAAGGACCGCAACGGCAACGACGGCGCGAGGCTCCAGCTCTGGGACTGCGGGGGCACCGCCAACCAGAAGTGGCGCAAGGGCTGACAGTCACCCGAACGGTGGCGGGAGCCGACCCGAGGCGCTCCCGCCACCGGCAGGGCGACGGACGAGACGGCCGGTGACACGACGCCGCGCACCGGGACGGCCATCGATCACGGGGCCGGCGGTCACCCCGGCGGGGGACCGGCTCCCGGCCCCGCCACGACGACGGCGTATCGGCGTCGGGGAGTGAAACCGCCGGCTCCGCCGGCCGTCACGGCACGTGTCCGGTTCCTGGCGCATTGACATCGGCACTCCAGCCACAGCAGACTGTCGCGACAACTGAACCACCGCGTGTGCGTGCGGGGGAAGACCGGTCGAAGTCCGGCGCTGGCCCGCAACGGTAGGCCGCCCAGTGAATTCTGCGGCGGCGAGCCCGAATACCCGTCGTACGCGTGAGTCCGCTCCCCACCCGTCGTGGCCCACGGGTCGGAGTCCCGATCGACCCGGCGTTGCCGCGTCGGTTCGGGCTTCTGACGACCGCCGGGCCGGAAAGGCGCTTCCGATGGTCGTCCGCCGAAGCCGGCACCGCCTGCTCGCGCTCCTCTGCGGCGTGCTCGCCGCCCTCACCCTCGCCACACCGGCCGTCGCCGCACCCGAGCGCGCCGGGGTCAGCCGCCCGGAGGCCGCCGCCGGCTGGCTCGCCCGGCAACTCGTCGACGGCGAACGCTTCGAGGCCGTCTTCGACGGTGTCGCCTACCCCGACCAGGGGCTGACCCTCGACGCCGTGTTCGCCTTCGCCGCCGCCCGCGCCGCCGACGACTACGGTGCCGACGCGCTGGCCTGGGTCACCCGGCCGGACATCCGCGACGGCTACCTCGGCGACGGCGTCACCGAGGCGTACGCGGGCGTGACCGCCAAGCTCGCCCTCGCCGTGCAGGTGCGCGGCGGCGACCCGGCCGACGTCGGCGGGGTGGACCTGATCGCCCGCCTGCGCTCGCTCCAGACGACGGCCGGCCGGTTCAGCGACCGATCCGCGTACGGCGACTACAGCAACGCGTTCAGCCAGTCCTTCGCGCTGCTGACGCTGGAGCGCACGGCGGCCGGGGCGCCACCGGCGGCGGCCGCCTGGCTGGCCGGCACCCGCTGCCCGGACGGCGGCTACCCGCTGCTGCCCGCGCAACCGGTCTGCACGTCCGACGTGGACGCCACCGCACTCGCGACGCAGGCGCTGCGCGCCGCGGGGCGTCCGGCCGACGCCGCCGCCGGGCTGCGCTGGCTGGTGTCCGTGCAGCGCGCCGACGGCGGCTTCACCAACGCCGCCGGCACACCGAACGCCAACAGCACCGGTCTCGCCGCCCAGGCCCTGCGCGACGGTCGCCGGCCGCTGGCCTGGGTGCGGGCCCGGGCGTTCCTCGCCGGACTCCAGGTCGGCTGCGCCGGGGCGCCGGCCGACAGGGGCGCCGTCGACTTCGACGGCGGCACGTTCGACCCGGCCACCGCACCCCGGGCCACCGCCCAGGCCGTCCTCGGTCTCACCGGGACCGGCTACGCCCGCTTGTCCGCCGCCGGTGCCGAACCCGCCGCACCGGCCCCCGCCTGCCCGTGAACCCCGTCGCCGCCCACCCGATCACAGGAGGACCCGTGTTCCGTCACCGTTCCGCAGTCCGTAGCTGGCTGGCCGGCCTGCTGGCCGCCGTCGTGGCCGGCGTCGTGCTGACCGCAGCCGAACCCGCGCCCCGGGCGGCGCACGCCGCCGCCTGCACCGGCACCTCGGGAGTCACAGTGGTCGTCGACTTCGCCGCGCTCGGCGGCGGCGTCCAGGTCGGCTGTGCACCGGGCGATCCGGCCACCGGCCTGGCCGCCCTTCAGTCCGCCGGCTTCACCGTCACCGGCACCGCCCGCTGGGGCCTGGCCTTCGTCTGCCGGATCAACGGCAAGCCCACCGCCGCGACCGAGCCGTGCGTCAACACCCCGCCGGCCACGGCGTACTGGTCGTACTGGCACGCCCCCAGCGGCGGCTCCTGGTCCTACAGCACGTCGGGAGCGACCGGCTACAACCCCGCGCCGGGCAGTGTCGAGGGCTGGTCCTTCGGCGCCGGCGCCCCGCCGAGCATCGCCGCTCCCTGAACCGCCGGCTGCAAACGGTGTGACCAGCGGCGCACCGGGTACCGGCCGCTGCCCTGGCGTCGTCGCGCGCCCGGGCGGTACGGTGTCGGCACCCGGTGCGCCGGGCACACAACTGCATACGTCCCGTGCGGGGGAAAGCCGGTGCGAAGCCGGCGCTGACCCGCAACCGTGAGCGAGAGCCCGCCTCTCGCGAGCCGGAATGCCCCGCCCGGGACGAGCGGCTTCCACTGTCGAGGTCTACAGGGTGAAGTCCGGGCCGCCGAGGTCCGACCCACCCCGCCCACCGCAGCACGCGGAGCGGGGTGTCCGTCTCCTCGGGGCGCTTTCCGGAGCTTCACCGACCGCTCTGCGAAAGGCACCCCTGATGCCCCTGTCCCGGCGTCTCACCACCGGTCTCGGTATAGCCACGGTGACGACTCTCGCCGCTATCACCGGCGCCCCGCTGACCGTTGTCGCGGCACCCGCCCCGGCACACGGCACAGCCGCCCGCGACGCCGCGTCCTGGCTGGCCGGCGAGTTCACCGACGGTGCGCTGCCCGGCCCGTTCGCCCCCGAGGACTGGGGGCTGACCATCGACGGGCTGGTCGCGCTGTCCGCCACCGGCGTCGACGCGCCGACCCGGCAGGCGGCGACCGCGCAGGTCGCAAGACACGTGCGGTCCTACAACAGCTACGACGACTGGGGCATCGAGGGCTTCACCGACGGCGGGGCCACCGCCAAGTTGCTCTACGCCGCCTCCGCCGCCGGCGCGGACCCCACCGGCTTCGGCGGCTACGACCTGCGGGCGGAAACGCTGTCGCTGGTCGCCGCGGCCGACGCCGGGCACCAGCGGGGGCGGATCACCAGCCGTACCACAGCCGACAGCGGCCCGGACGCCAGCAACACCTTCGACCAGTCCTTCGCCGTGCTCGGCCTGGCCCGCAGCGGCGACCTGCCGCAGGACACCGTGGACTTCCTGATCCGGCAGCAGTGCGCGGCAGGTGGCTTCCGGCTCTACCCGGACACCGCCGACGGGCCGTCGCCCTCCTGCGACGAGCAGCCCGGCGCCACCCTCGACGTCGACTCGACAGCGATGGCCGTGCAGGCGTTGCTGGCCGCCGCCGAGGACGGCGCCACCGGCGCCCGCGACGCCGCCCGAGAGGGCGCCGACTGGCTGGTCACCCAGCAGCACGCCGACGGCTCCTTCGGCGGCTCGGGACCGACCACCGGCGCGAACTCCAACAGCACCGGCCTGGCCGGGCAGGCCCTCGCCGCCGCCGGACGCGACGACGAGGCCGCCCGGGCGGCGAAGGCCCTGACCGCGCTGCAGCTCACCGCGGGCAACGGCGGGGCGGCCGCCGCCGACGCCGGCGCGATCGCCTACAACACCGACGGACTCACCGCTGCCGCGGCGGCCGGGATCACCGACACCGACCGGGACCAGTGGCGCCGGGCCACCGCGCAGGCGTTGCTCGGGCTGGTCCAGGTTCCGCTGGGCCGGATCGGCCTCGACCCGCCGCCCACGTCGAATCCCACCCCGACCGGCACGGCCTCGCCCACCGCGCCCGCCTCGCCCACCGCGTCTCCCACACTCACCACGTCGCCTCCGCCGACCGGCACGGCCGGCCCGACGCCGAGCGTGACCAGTCCTCCGGCGACACCCGCGCCGACGACCGCGGCGCCGACCACCGCCGCTCCGCCGATCACGACCCCGGCCGCGTCAGGGCTGGGCGGCCTGCCGACGACCGGCGCGGCGATCGGTGGCTACCTGCTGATCGCGCTGCTGCTGATCGGTGGCGGAGTGGCACTGCTCGTGCTCGGCCGACGGCGGGCGGGATGAGCCTCCGCGCCGCCCGCGGCGCGCTGGCCGTCGCCCTGGTCACCGCGGGCACAACGATCGGACCGGGCAGTCCTGCGGCGGCCGCCGGGTCGGCCGGCTACTGCCCGGACGCCTCCGGGGTCACAGTCGTGGTGGACTTCAACGAACTCGGCGGCGGGACGGTGGTGCGCTGCGCGCCGGGCACCCAGGCCACCGGCCTCGCGGCGCTCAAGAACGCCGGCTTCCCGATCACCGGAACGCTGCGTTGGGGTGAAGGGTTCATCTGCCGGATCGACGGCAAGCCGTCGGCCGCGACGGAGAAGTGCGTCGACACGCCACCGGCGAGCGCCTACTGGTCGTACTGGCACGCCCCGAACGGCGGCAGCTGGACGTACAGCGACAAGGGCGTGCTCAATCGCAGGCCGGCGGCCGGCAGCTTCGAGGGCTGGTCGTTCTCCCTCAACCGCAACGCCGCTGACGCGCCTCGTCCCGGCGTCGCGCCGAAACGACCCGCCCCGCCACCGCCACCGCCACCGCCACCACCACCGCCACCACCACCACCCTCTCCGCCTCCGCCATCCGCGGGCGGCGGGCCGGTGGCGCCACCACCGGCGGGAGGAACCGTCGTACCGCCGCCGGTCGCCGGTGGCCGGCCCGGTGAGCCCACCCGGCCGGCCGGCACCTCCGGCCCGCCGGCCTCCGTCGGCCCGCCGGCCTCCGCCGGCACGTCACCGACGGCCGGTACGCCGACCCTGGCGGCGACGCCGGGTGCTGCCACCGGTACGGCACCGCAGGGCTCCTCCGGGGAACCGGTGGTGACCGATGTCGCCGCGTCCCGTGACGACGACGGTCTGCCGCTGGGCACGATCGCCGGGGTGCTGCTGCTCGCCGTGCTCGCCACCGGCGCGCTGGTCGCGGCCCGGCGGCGCCGTGGCGCCGGCCCGGATGACTGACGCCGCGGTCACGGGGTCGCCGACCGCCGGCGCCGGGCGTTCGCCGGGCCGGTGGTCGGTGTGGTGGCTACCCCGGGGGCTGCACCCGGGCGCGTGGTGGCTGTGGGCGCTGGGCCTGGCCACCGCGGCCAGCCACACCACGAATCCGCTGCCGCTGGCCCTGCTCGTGGCGGTCGCCGGTCTGGTGGTGGTGCGCCGCCGGGGCGACGCGCCGTGGGCGTTGGCGTTCCGCATGTACGTCTGGCTCGGCGTGGTGATCGTCACGATGCGGGTGGTGTTCCGGATCGTGTTCGGCGGCGGCCAGGGCGAGCACATCCTGGTCCGGTTGCCGGAGATCCCGCTGCCCGCGTGGGCGGCGGGCATCCGCCTGTTCGGGCCGGTCGCCGTCGAGCAGGTCCTCGGTGGCTTCTACGACGGGCTGCGGCTGGCGACGATGCTGATCTGCCTCGGTGCGGCGAACGCACTGGCCAACCCGAAACGGCTGCTCAAGGCCGTACCCGGTGCGCTGTACGCGGTCGGCACCGCCATCGTGGTCGCGTTGTCGGTCGCCCCGCAGCTCGTGGAGAGCGTGCTGCGGGTCCGCCGGGCCCGGCGGCTGCGCGGCGCGTCCGGCCGGGGAATACGGGCGCTGCGCGGGGTCGCCCTGCCGGTGCTGGCCGACGCGTTGGACCGGTCCCTGGCCCTCGCGGCGGCGATGGACTCCCGCGGTTACGGCCGCACCGCGGCGGTGCCCGCCGGGCAGCGAACCGTCACCGGGGCGCTCGTCCTCGGCGGGCTGGTCGGCGTCTGCGCCGGAACCTACGGGCTGCTCGACACCGCCGCACCCGGCTACCTGGGGCTGCCGATGCTCCTGGCCGGACTGACCGCCGCCGTGACCGGCATGCTGCTCGCCGGCCGCCGGGTCCGCCGCAGCCGGTACCGGCCGGACCGCTGGCGCCCGGCCGAGCTGCTCGTGGCCGGCTGTGGCGTGGTCGCCGCGGCACTGACCATGCTCGCCGGCTCGGTGGACCCGGAACTGCTCTACCCTCCGGTCAGCCCGCTCACCTGGCCCCAGCTGACCCCGCTGATGCTTCTCGCCGTCGGCGTGGCGGCGGCACCCGCCTGGCTGGCGCCACCACCGCCGACGGCACGTGCCGGACGCCCGGCGGTGGACCGGCCGATCCCCGTCACGGACGTGCCGGCAGAGGGAGAACGCGCCGCGACGGCGACCACACCGGGAGACCGCCCATGATCACTTTCGACCGGGTCACCGTGCACTACGCCGAGGGCGGCCCGCCACCGCTGCGGGACGTGACGCTCCGCATCGAGGAGGGCGAACTCTGCCTGGTCGCTGGCCGTACCGGTGCCGGAAAGTCGACGCTGCTACGGGCGATCAACGGTCTCGTCCCACACTTCACCGGCGGCACCCTGCACGGTGCCGTCACCGTCGACGGCAGGGACACCCGCACGCATCCGCCGCGCGACCTCGCCGACGTCGTCGGCGTGGTCGGCCAGGATCCGCTGGCCGGCTTCGTCACCGACACCGTCGAGGAGGAACTGGCGTACGGGATGGAGCAACTCGCCCTGTCACCCGCGGTGATGCGCAAGCGGGTGGAGGAGACCCTGGACCTGCTCGGCATCGCCGACCTGCGCGACCGGCCTCTGCGGACGCTGTCCGGCGGGCAGCAACAGCGGGTCGCCATCGGCGCGCTGCTCACCGCGCATCCCCGGGTGCTGGTGCTCGACGAACCGACCTCCGCACTGGACCCCACCGCCGCGGAGGACGTGCTCGCCACGGTCACCCGGCTGGTGCACGACCTCGGAGTGACAGTGGTCCTGGCCGAGCACCGGCTGGAGCGCGTGCTGCAGTACGCCGACCGGCTGCTGTACCTGCCCGGCGACGGCCACGTCCACGACGGGACGCCGGCAACCGGGCTGGCCCGCATCGACATCGCGCCACCTTTGATCGAGCTGGGTCGCCTCGCCGGCTGGACACCGCTGCCGCTGTCGGTCCGCGACGCCCGCCGACGGGCGTCCGACCTGCGGCACCGGCTCGCCGGCGTGGAGCCGCCGCCGGTCCCGGCGGCCGCGGACACCGGTCCCACACTGACCGCGCGGAAGATCGTCGTACGGTATCCGGGGACCGTCGCGGTGGCCGGTGTCGACCTCGATCTGCGCGCCGGCCGGGTCGTCGCGTTGATGGGCCGCAACGGATCCGGCAAGTCCAGCCTGCTCTGGGCGGTGCAGGGCAGCGGCCCCCGCCACGGCGGCACCGTCGCCGTGACCGGGCCGGAGGGCACTGCCGACCCGAAGGCCCTGCCGGCCGGTCAGGCCCGCCGGCACGTCGGCCTCGTCCCGCAGAACTCCGGCGACCTGCTCTACCTGGAGACCGTCGACGCGGAGTGCGCCCAGGCCGACCGGGAGACCGACGCGCCGGCCGGCACCTGCCGGGCGCTGGTGGACCAGCTCGTCCCCGGCTTGCCCGGTGACCGGCACCCCCGGGACCTGTCCGAGGGACAGCGGCTCGCTCTCGCGCTCGCCGTGCAGCTCACCGCCGCTCCGCCGGTGGTCCTGCTCGACGAGCCGACCCGCGGCCTGGACTACCACGCCAAGCGGCAGTTCACCGCCGTGATCCGGATGCTGGCCGGCAGCGGCCGGGCCGTGGTGGTCGCCACCCACGACGTCGAACTCGTCGCGACTCTCGCCGACCGGGTGATCGTGATGGCCGAGGGGGAGATCGTCTCCGACGGCACCACCGCAGAGGTCATGCTCGCCTCGCCGGCGTTCGCGCCGCAGGTGGCCAAGGTCCTCGCCCCCGCACCCTGGCTGACAGTGGAACAGGTCGCCGCCGCGCTCGACGAGACCAGGGCGCCGGCATGAGCGTGCTGCGGGTCGCCCCGCGTACCGCTGTGGTGCTGAGCCTCGCCTCGGCCGCCGCGCTGGCCACCTTCACCTGGCCCTTCTTCGTCCCCGCCCACCCGGAGACCACCGCCCGCACCGGCGAGGCGCCGCTGGTCTTCATCGTCATGCTGCCGGTCCTCGTGGCGCTCGTCCTCGCCGAACTCACCTCCGGCGGCATCGACAGCAAGGCCCTGGCGATGCTCGGCGTACTCGCCGCCGTCAACGCCGCCCTGCGCCCCCTGGGCGCGGGGACCGCGGGCATCGAGACCGTGTTCTTCCTGCTCGTCCTCGCCGGCCGGGTCTTCGGACCCGGCTTCGGGTTCCTGCTCGGCGCCACGTCGCTGTTCGCCTCCGCCCTGCTCACCGCCGGCGTCGGGCCGTGGCTGCCGTTCCAGATGCTCTGCGCCTCCTGGATCGGCCTCGGCGCCGGCCTGCTCCCGGCCCGGCTGCGCGGCCGGGCCGAGGTCGCCGTCCTGGCCGGGTACGGGGTGCTCGCCGCCTACGGCTACGGCCTGCTGATGAACCTGTGGTTCTGGCCGTTCAGCGTCGGCGCGGACACCCAGCTGTCCTACGTCGCCGGCGCCCCCGTACTGGAGAACCTGCACCGCCTCGCTCTGTTCACCGCCGTCACCTCCACCTTCGGCTGGGACACCGGCCGCGCGATCACCACCGCCGTGGCGATCGTCCTCGCCGGTCCGGCCGTCCTCGCCGCGCTGCGCCGTGCCGTCCGGCGGGCCGCGTTCGGCGCGCCGGTCACCTTCGCCGCGGCGTCCGACCCGCCCACGCGCCGGGCGGACGGGGACGACGGGACAGCGCCCGGCATCCCGCAGTCCTCCCCGCAGGCGACGGAGGGAGTTGGTTCACCGCGGACTTCGCGACCACCAGGCCTTCGGGTGGAGCGTCCCTGAGGAGACGGCCGGTGGCACCGGGGTGCTGTGGGCGCGCGTTCCTGCTGCCGGTCGGGCCCGCCGTACTGCGGGCGGTCGGCGAACGCCGGCGCGGCGTCCAGAAACGGCGGATGAGCGTGCAGAGCAGGCGGCGTCTGTGACCGCGGGGACTGTGCAGACAGCGGCCGACCGGCTGATCGAGGGGACGCGCCGGCGAGTGCCTCCCGTCGTCGTGCTCGGCGGGCGGTCCCGGCGGAGGCGTCGGATACTGAGCCGATGACGAACCCCGACCTCGATCCCGAGGTGTACCCGCCGATCGACCCCCGTGAGGACGCCCCGGACGACCCCGGCGAACTCCTCCCGGACACGCCCGGCGAACTGCCCGAGGCGCCGGTTGAGCCGATGCCCGACGACGGGGAGCCCGGGGGCGTACCCGAACCGGCCTGACCGGCCAGCACCGGGGCGCCCGACAGATCGACGATGATGGATAATCCTGTGGTGACCGGCGCGCCGACCGCAGGGGAGACCGGATGAGGATCGTCGACGCCCGGGTGATCGTGACCTGCCCCGGCCGGAACTTCGTGACCCTGAAGGTCGTCACCGACGCCGGCGTCACCGGCGTCGGCGACGCCACCCTCAACGGCCGGGAACTGGCCGTCGCGTCCTACCTGCGTGACCACGTCGTGCCGCTGCTGATCGGGCGCGACCCGGCCAGGATCGAGGACACCTGGCAGTACCTCTACCAGGGGTCGTACTGGCGGCGCGGGCCGGTCACGATGAGCGCCGTCGCCGCCGTGGACACCGCGCTGTGGGACATCAAGGGCAAGGTCGCGGGGCTGCCGGTCTACCAGTTGCTCGGCGGCCGGTCCCGCGAGGGCGTGACAGTGTACGGGCACGCCAACGGCGAGACCGTCGACGAGGTGCTGACCGAGGTCGCCCGCTTCGTCGGCCTCGGCTACCGCGCGGTGCGGGTGCAGTGCGGTGTGCCCGGCCTGCCCCGGACGTACGGCGTCAGCGCCGACAAGATGTTCTACGAGCCCGCCGACAACGCGCTGCCGACCGAGACGACCTGGTCGACGGAGGCCTACCTGGCCCACGTGCCGGGCGTGTTCGCCCGGGTACGCGAGGAGTTCGGGCCCACCCTCCGGCTGCTGCACGACGTGCACCACCGGCTCACCCCGATCGAGGCGGCGCGGCTCGGCAAGAGCCTGGAGCCGTACGCGCTGACCTGGATGGAGGATCCCGTCCCGGCGGACCTGCAGGAGGGTTTCCGGATCGTCCGCTCGCACACCACCACGCCGATCGCCGTCGGCGAGGTCTTCAGCGGCATCTGGGACGCCGCCCAGCTCATCCGGGAACAGCTCATCGACTACGTGCGCACCACAGTGGTCCACGCCGGCGGGATCACCCACCTGCGACGCATCTTCGACCTCGCCGCGCTGCACCACGTCCGCAGCGGCTCGCACGGAGCCACCGACCTGTCCCCGGTCTGCATGGCCGCCGCGCTGCACCTGGACCTCGCCATCCCCAACTTCGGCCTGCAGGAGTACATGCGGCACACCGAGGCGACCGACGAGGTGTTCCCGCACGGCTACCACTACGAGGGCGGCTACCTGCATCCGGTCGAGACTCCGGGACTCGGGGTGGACATCGACGAGCAGGCGGCGGCACGCTACCCGTACGCACCGGCCTACCTGCCGGTGAACCGGCTGGCGGACGGCACAGTGCACCCCTGGTGAGCGCGCCGGTTCAGTGGATGCGGCGACCGTGCGCGTCCGGCGCCCCGGACTTGCGGAAGAAGTAGGTGTTGATCTGGTCCCGCCACTCGACGGCGCTGCGGAACTGCTCGTCGAGGCGCTCGGCAACCCGGTCGTGGACGGCCGGGTCGACCGCCCCGGCGACGAGCCGCCACCGTTCCCGCATCGCCGCCACCTCCTCCACCCCGGCGAAGTGTGTGTCGTAGATGTGCTGGATCACGGTACGGCCACTGTGCAGCACGTGCCGGTACGGGACGTGATGGAAGAACAACAGCAGTTCGTCCGGGCAGCGCTCGCGTGACTCGTACACCTCCGACCACGGAGGCGGGTACTGGCCGGTGAAGCCGGTCCCGGTCGCCCGGGTCCGGTCCACCCCGACGCCGTCGCGGTCGGCGAAGTGGTACGTGCCCCACGGGGTGTACTCGTAGCCGTCCACGTCCGGGCCGTAGTGGTGGCCGGGCCGCACCATGAACCCGACGCCGAGCGGGGCGGTGTAACGCTCGTAGGTGCGCCAGGAATCGTCCATGACCTCGTGCATCGTCCGCCGCACCGCTTCCGGATCGCCGGTGGTGACCGGCAGCCAGGTCAGGTCGATCCACTCGTCGAGGATCGAGCCGGGATCCAGCAGCGGATCCCAGGCGAGCCGGCCGAAGGCGTACAGGTTCGCCTGTGCCAGCGGGTGCCCGGTCCAGAACGGGTCGTCGCCCACGTTGGCCACTCCGACCAGGCCGCCACCGGTGCCCGCCCGGCCGGCCGCCACGTCGGCGATCGTGCCGCCGGCCGCGCCCCGGGGCCGGAACCGCAGCACCTCGCTCCACCAGGGTCCGAGGTAGCAGACGTGCCGCTGCTGGCCGGTGTACTCCTGCGTCGCCTGCACCTCCACCGCCAGCCGGGTGGCCGGCATCGCGGCGAGCACCGGGGACACCGGTTCGCGGGCCTGGAAGTCCATCGGGCCGAACTTCACCTGGAGGATCACGTTGTCGGCGAAACGTCCGTCCAGCGGCGCGAAGTGGTCGTGGGCGGCCCGGGCCCGGTCGGTCGACCGGTCCCGCCAGTCCTGGCGGTGGTCGTAGACGAACGCCCGCCAGTGCACCACGCCTCCGTGGGGGGCGAGCGCCTCGGCGAGCAGGTTCGCGCCGTCGGCATGGTCGCGCCCGTACGCGAACGGGCCGGGCCGGCCCTCGGAGTCGGCCTTCACCAGATAGCCGCCGAAGTCGGGGATCCGCAGGTAGACCCGCCGGGTGGCGGCGGCCCACCAGGCCCGTACCCGCTCGTCCAGCGGATCGGCGGTGGGCAGGCCGCAGAGGACCACCGGGGCGGCGAATGTCACCGACAGATGCACCCGGATGCCGTACGGGCGGAGCGCCTCGGCGATCTCCGCGACGTCGCCGAGCCGGTCGGTCAGCAGCCGCGCCTCGGTGTCGTGCACGTTGACGTTGTTCACCGTGACGGCGTTGACGCCGCAGGCGGCGAGCAGGCGCCCGTAGTCGCGGAGCCGGGCGGGCTCGCGCCGGGCGGCGCCGTCGCGCCAGAACAGGGAGCCGCCGGCGTAGCCCCGCTCGACCTGGCCCGACACCGGGTGTACGGCCACGTTGTCCCAGTGGTCGAGCATCCGCCGGTCCAGCGCCGGTCGGTGCCGCCGCGCCGGAAGGTCCCCGTCGAAGGCCGTCACACCGAGCCGGACCACGTGGAACAGCCCGTACAGCAGGCCGGCCGGCGCGTCGGCCAGGACCACTGTCACCTCGTCCACCCGCGCCAGCAGGTACCCCTCGTCGCCGAGGGAGCCGTCGCCGGCGCCGTTCACCGCCGGTGTCGCGCCGAGCCGGGCCGCCTCCGCCGCCGCGTTCGGCACCGGGCCGGCCCCGCGCAGGGCCAGCACCAGGTCGGCGTCGACCTGCCACGGTGGACCGTGCCAGAGCCGCCCGCCGTACCGGGCACAGGCCCGGCTCACCTCGTCGAGGACGGTGTCGACCAGGAGCCCCCCGCCGTGTACCAGCACCCCGCGGGAGCCGAGTTCGCGGAACACCGCGGGCGGGAGCCAGGCGGCGTGCCAGGCCGACTCGCCGGCGTCCGCAGACGCCCGGCCGGTGACCGGAACGCTCATGCGGTGAACTCCGCCCGGATCTCGTCGATCATGGGGTCGCCGATCCGCAGCAACGCCAGCACCAGGAGCGCGGCGATCAGGGCGAGGACCGCCTCGGAGAACACCGCTGTGACGGCGGCGGTGGCGGCCAGCAGCACGACGTTGCCGCATGTGACGCCGGGTTTGCGCGCCAGGTAGTAGAGGGCGAGCCGGAGCACGTCGCGGGTGCGGAAGGTGAACAGTGAGACGATCACCAGCGCGTTGACCCCCACCAGGACCACCCCCGCCCCGACCACGACCAGCGGCACGGCCCACCAGCCGGGGACGGCGGCGGCGGGCAGGTTCGCCAGGTTGACCGCGATGACGGCCAGCCACAGCAGCGTCGGCGCCCAGACGCGCAGCACGCCCGGCAGGTTGGCCCGGTAGGCCCGGAGGAACGTGGCGGCGGGCCGGAGATCGGTGAGGTCGGGGCGTTGGTGCCGCAGCGTGTGCAGCGCGGCCGAGACCGCCGGACCGAGCGGCAGCGCGGCGGCGGCGACCAGCGGGAGGTTGCTGCTGTCGCGGTCGAGCAGCAGGAGCACGGCCAGGCCGGGCAGCATGCTCACCAGGAGCAGCAGCTCGACCACGAGCAGGGTGTGGACCACCGCGGCGGCCCGCGACAGCGGCCCGTCGCCGAACTCCCGCGGCCCGCCGGTCGCGCGGCTCACCGTCGGTCCCCGAGCGGGTCGAGCAACCTGTCGTCCCACCACGGCGGGGTCTCGTCCACCACCGGCGTCAGCTCGGCGAGGGTCACCTCGTGCCGGGTGAGGACGAGGTCGAGGTCGGCCCGCCCGGCCGCGACCGGCAGGGCGCGATGGGTACGGGCCGGCTCGGCGGCCTCCCGCAACGCGTCGAGCTGCCGGGGCCGTGGCGACTGCGGGCTGCCCATCTCCCGCCAGGCCGCCCAGGCGTTGCCGGCGTCCTCGCCCACCGACGAGCGGAGCAGGAACGCCGACGCGGTGCCCGGCGGGCCGATCGGAACCGACAGCGACAGGGTGTGCCGCTCGGGTGCCGGCTCCCGGCCGGTGACGTCGACCGGGGCCCAGGCCAGCACCGCGACCCGGCCGTCGGGGTGCCGGGTGACGAGGTGGTCCGGTCCGCGTGCGAGCACCTCGTCGCCGAGCCGGGCCATGAACGCGTACAGGTGGTAGGTGGGTTTCTTGATCTGCCGGTGGGTGAGCAGGCCGAAGCCGCCGTGCAGCGGCGCGGTCGGCACCCCCTCCTCCTCGAACACGTCGCTGAAGGTCCAGTAGGAGAAGGAGTCGACCAGGTCCCCGCCGCCGGCCAGCACCGGGGCGAGGTAGGCGGCGTGGAAGGCCGTGTCGTGGACCGGGTTGTCCGGCCGGTAGGAGGAGTTGAACTCGGTGATGTGCACCGGGAGGTCCGCCAGCGCGGTGCCGGCCAGGTGCCGGCGGGGCGCGGCGAACTGTTCCAGCAGGTCCGCGGCCGGGGCCAGGGTCTGCCGGGTGCCGAACGGCAGGTGCCGGGCCGGTCCGGAGGTGTAGGCGTGCCGGCTGACGAAGTCGACAGGCACGTCGCGCTCGGTGACGAACTCGGCGAACGGCTTCAGCCACTCGTCGGCGCCGGGGGAGAGGGCCGGGCCGCCGACCTGAAGCGCCGCGTCGACGTCCTTGACGGCGTGCGCCGACACCTCGTACAGGCGGTGGTAGGCGTCCTGGTCGGCGCCCGGCCAGAACGCCGTCAGGTTGGGCTCGTTCCACACCTCGACGGGCCAGCCGCGGACCTCGTCGAGGCCGTACCTGTCGACCAGGTGGGCCACCGTGGCGCGGACCAGGTCACCCCATTCGGTGTACGACCGGGGAGGCGTCACGTTGCCCCGCCACCAGAACACCGTCTGGTCGCCGGAGGCGAGCGCCGAGGGCATGAACCCCAGCTCCACGAAGGGCCGGACGCCCATCGCGAGGTAGGCGTCGACGACCTGGTCGACGTAGGTGAAGGAGTGCCGCACCCGGCGCTCGCCCCGGTACGAGTAGGGGCGGTGCACGCCGGCGCCGTCGCTGAGCAGCCCGTGCCCGCGGATGTGCCGGAAGCCGATGTCCCGCTGCACCAGCGCCAGCGAGTCCTGCTAGTCGCGTCGCAGGGCCAGGTCGAACCGGCCGGTGCCCACGCAGGTACGCCAGGCGTCGGTCAGCCGGCCGGTGGGCCGCTCGGGAACGGTGCCGCGCATCGCCGGTCAGCCGTGGTTCTCGCGGTACCGCTCGTACGCCTTGTTGACCAGGTCGGTGTAGGCCTGTGCGTTCTTGCCCCTCAGCTCCGAGACGTAGGCGTCCCACTCGCTCAGCGGCCGCTGGCCGAGGGCGAACTTCAGCGTGTTCTGGGTGACGTGGTCCTTCAGCGCGGTCGCCCACAGCGTCGTCTGCTCGCGCTCGGAGTCGCTGAGCGGTGCGGGCGGCGGCGTCACCCAGGGCGCGGGCTTGCGGGCGTTCATCTCCTTCTGGAACTCCAGTTCCTCGGGCGAGAAGAACGACTGCACCAGGTCGAGCTTGCCGCCGTAGGCGAAGACGCCGTTGTAGAAGCCGAAGTCCTTCTGCAGGTGCTTGCTGCCCTTGGGGTTGAGCCCGATGACGTTGACGTCCGGGGCGAGGCTGCGCCTGCCCGAGGCGTCCTTGGTGTATGTGGTTCCCTCGACGCCCCACTTGGCGAACTCCTGGCCGGCGTCGGAATACCAGAGCCAGTCGACGAACTGCATCATGGCCACGAAGTTCCGGCCCTGCCGGGCCTTGCTGGAGATCATCACGCCGTTCTCCAGCCGGCTCGCCGCGTTCACCGGTCCGGCCGGACCGACCGGGAAGAGGATCTTGCCGAGCCGGGCGTTCGGGTTGATCTTCGCGATGTCCGGCCGGTAGTCGTTCACCAGGGTCTGCGCGTTCGTGCTGATCACGAACGACTTGCCGCTGGCGAGCTTCTGCCGGGCCTGGTCGTCGGTCTGGGTGAACGTCTCCGGGTCGAGCAGCCCCTCGGTGACCAGTCTGTGGAGATACTCCACCACCTGCCGGTAGTCGTCCGAGGCGCCGGTGAAGACGTACCTCCCGGCACCGGCGTCCCAGCTCGTCGGCTGGTAGTTCCAGCCGGCGCCGGGCAGGCCGTGCGCGAGGGCCAGCATGTTCAGCAGGTTGCCGGCCGGGTTGGGCTTGCCGAACCGGTCGGAGAACGGGATGACGTCCGGGTGGGCCGCCTTCATCGCCTTGAGCATGGCGTACACCTCGTCCCAGGTGGTCGGGGACGGGATCTTCAACTGCTCCAGCACGTCGGTGCGGACCGCGAGCGTGTAGTCCTGCCAGGGCTTCTCGTGCAGGCCGGGCAGCAGGTAGAACTTCCCGTCCTCCTGCCGCAGCGTGTCCATCTCCGGCTGGAGTCCCCACCGCTCGATCTTGTCCTTGAAGTGCGGCATCAGGTCGAGGTAGTCGCTGACCGGCAGGATGGCGCCGGAGGAGACGTACGAGGTCTCCTGCGGGTGGTAGGTCTTCGGGATGATCAGCGGTGCGTCGCCGGAGCCGACCAGCACGCTGCGTTTCTGCTCGTAGTCGCTCAGCGGCACGGCGACCGGGTCCAGCTTGACGTTCGTCCGCCGGGCCAGCTCGGTCCAGAACAGCCACTCGGGCTTGAGCGGGTAGTTCGGGTGGTTGTTGTAGAGGATCGAGAACGTGACCGGCTCGGTGGCCTTGAACTGGTCGCCGATGCCGTACTTCTCCATCGCGCCCGTACGGTTGCGGTCGAGGTCCTTCTTGTCCGGGGTGTCGTCGCCGCAACCCGCCAGGGCGACGACGGCGGCCGCGCCGCTGGCGAGCAGCACCTGGCGCCGGGACAGCTTGGCCATGGATTCTTCCTTCCGGTGGTGGTGGGGTGCGGGGGCGGCTATCCCTTCACGGCGCCGAGCATGATCCCGAAGACGAAGTACCGCTGGATGAAGGGATAGACCGCGAGGATCGGCAGGATCGTCAGCACGATGGTCACGGACTGGATGGTGGCGGCGGACTGGACGACGTCGCCGGCGCTGCCGAGGCCGCCGCCGGTCTGCGTGGCGTCGGTCGCGCCCGCGATGAGGTTGCGCAGGTAGACGGTCACCGGGAGCAGGTCCTGACGGTCCATGTAGAGGAACGCGGCGAACCAGGAGTTCCAGAACGAGACGGCGTAGAACAGCACCATCGTGGCGACCATCGCCTTCGACAGCGGCAGGACGATCCGCAGCAGCGTGCCGTACGTGTTCAGCCCGTCGACGGCGGCGGCCTCCTCCAGCTCGACCGGCAGGCTCTCGAAGAACGCCTTCATCACCAGCAGGTTGAACACGTTCATGGCGTTGGGCAGGGCGATCGCCCACACGGTGTTCTTCAGCCCGAGGCTGGTGACCAGGACGTAGTTGGGGATCAGGCCGCCGGTGAAGAACATGGTGAACACGGCGATCCCGACCAGCGCGGTCCGGCCCCGCAGGTGCCGCTTCGACAGCACGTACGCGTAGCAGGTGGTCAGCACGACGGAGACGAGCGTGGCGACCACCGTGTAGAAGACGGTGTTGCGGTAGCTGATCCAGAACGTCGGGTCCGACGTCACCACGCGGTACGCGGTGAGGTTGAACCCGCGCGGCACGAGGTTCACCTCACCCGCGACGATGTACGCGTTGTCGCTGAGCGAGCGGGCCACGATGGTGAGGAACGGATACAGGGTCACCACCACGACGCCGGTCAGCACGACGGCGTTGACGACCTGGAAGACCCGGTAGCCCGCTGTCGGCCGGGGGCCACGCGGGTGGACCGCCGGTGCCCGCGTGCGGGCGCGCGTGCTCACCACAGGCTCGTCCCCACCGTGCGCCGGGAGATCGCGTTCGCCGACAGCACCAGCGTCAGCCCGATCACGGACTCGAACAGGCCGATCGCGGCGGCGTAGCTGAGGTTCCCGGAGACGATGCCCACCCGGTACAGGTAGGTCGAGATCACGTCCGCCGTCGGGTAGGTGAGCGGGTTGTACAGCAGCAGGATCTTCTCGAAGCCGACGGCCATGAAGGTGCCGATGTTGAGGATCAGCAGTGTGACCATCGTCGGCCGGATCCCCGGCAGCGTGACGTGCCAGGTCTGCCGCCACCGGCTGGCGCCGTCGATGCGGGCCGCCTCGTACAGGTCGCCGTCGACGGTGGTGAGCGCGGCGAGGTAGAGGATGGTGCCCCAGCCGACGGTCTGCCAGACCTCGGAGGAGACGTAGATCGTCCGGAACCATCCGGCCTGCTGCATGAACGGGACCGGCTCGCCGCCCACGGCGCGCACCATCTGGTTCACCGTGCCGTCCACCGACAGCAACTGGAGGACCATGGCGGCCACGATCACTGTCGACAGGAAGTGCGGCAGGTAGGACACCGACTGGACGAACCGCTTGAGGGCACGGTTGCGCACCTCGTTGAGCAGCAGCGCCAGCACGATCGGCAGCGGGAAGCAGAACACCAGGGTCAGCGCGCCCAGCATGAGCGTGTTGGTGAACACGCTCCAGAAGGTGGGGTCGGTGAAGAACAACCGGAAGTACCGCAGCCCGGTCCAGTACTCGCCGAAGATGCTGCCGCCCGGCTGGAAGCGCCGGAACGCGATCACGTTGCCGAGCATCGGCAGGTAGCGGAACGTCAGGAAGAACAGCAGCGGCAGGACTGCGAGCGAGTAGAGCTGCCAGTCGCGGCGCAGGGCCCGCCGCCAGGGTGTCCGGCGACCGCGCGGGGTCGGGGCTGCCAAGCTCGTCCTCCCGCCTGACCGTCGGCCGGAACTTTCCGGTAATGCACCGTAAGCTTTTCGGAAATTTATGGGTATCGTTATCTTCGTGTCAAGAGCGTCGATCGATATCTCCCTCGACCAGCTCCGTCGCTACACGCCGGCCGTTGCCGAGCCCGCCGACTTCGACCGGTTCTGGCGCACCACCATCACCGCCGCCGCGGCCACGCCGGTGCTCGTCGACGTCCGTCCCGAACCCACCGGCCTGCGGCTGGTCGACGTGTGGGACGTGACGTTCGCCGGGTACGCCGGCGAACCGGTCCGGGCCTGGTACACCCGTCCCGCGCGCGTACCCACGACGCTGCCGGCAGTGGTGGAGTACCCCGGCTACGGACGCGGCCGGGGCCTGCCGGGCGAGCGGCTCACCTGGCCGGTAACCGGTTACGCCCACCTGCTGGTGGACAACCGGGGACAGGCCGGACTGTTCAGCCGCGGGGACACCCCGGACCCGCACGACGCGCCCGGCGGGCCCAGCCCTGCCACGCGGGGGATCCTGTCCCCGGACGACTACCACTACCGCCGCCTGATCACCGACGCGGTCCGCGCGGTCGACGCCGTCCGCGTCCTGCCCGGGGTGGACCCGGCCCGCGTCGCCGCGGTGGGCAACAGCCAGGGTGGTGGACTCGCGCTCGCGGCGGCGGGCCTGGTCGACGGCCTCGCCGCGCTCCTGGTCACCGCCCCGTTCCTGTGCGACATCCAGCGCGCCATCGAACTGACCGAGGCGTCCCCCTACGGCGATATCGCCCGTTACCTGGCGGTGCACCGCGAGGCCGAGGAGCCGGTCCGGCGCACGCTGTCCTACGTCGACGGGGTCACCTTCGCCCGCCGGGCCACCGCTCCGGCGCACTTCGGGATCGGCCTGCGGGACGAGGTCTGCCCACCGAGCACCGGCTTCGCCGCCTACAACCAGTACGGCGCGGCCGGCGGACCGACCGCACCACTACGGGAGATGCACACGTACCCGTTCAACGGCCACGAGGGCGGGGAGGCCGTCCACGTCCGGCGGCAGCTGCGCTGGCTCGACGCGGTGCTCCGTCCCGCCGGGCCGCCGGCGCAGCCCACCGGCATCTAGCATCCCTGATCATGATCCCGACCGTGTGGCGGATACTCACCCGCCAGATCGACCCCAACCCGGCGCAGGACGACGCCGTGCTGCGCGAGGCGTGCACGCAGGCGCGGTACGGCTCCGACATCGGACCGGCCCGGAAGGCGCTGATCGCCACCCGGGACGACTACGACCGCCGGGCCCGGTACGTCCGTGTGCTCGCCGAATCGACAGCTCGTGGGCTGGGATCGCGGATCGACCGTACGACCGGTCGGGTCGACACCACGGACGCGTGGACCGACCGCTGGGTGTCGCGCGCGCCCGCGGATCCGGATGCCCAGCTCGTCCGTGCTCGTTCCCTGATGGCACGGGCGTGGGAGGTGCGCGGCGGCGACTGGGCCGCCACCGTACGCCGGGAGCAGTGGGCCGAGTTCAACCGCCTGCTGGACCTGGCCCGGCAGGTGAACGATGTCGCGATGCGGCTCGCACCGGACGACCCCACGCCGTGGGCGCACCGCCTGGACCTCATGATCGACCAGAGTGCGCCACTGGAGGACGTCGAGGAGACGTGGCGTGAGCTGACCAAGCGGGATCCCCGGCACCATCAGGGCCACGTGCTCCGGCTGACCTACCACTGCAGGAAATGGAGCGGCTCGCACGAGGCGATGTTCGGCTTCGCCCGCTCGGTCGCCGCCACGGCGCCTACGGGCTCACCACTACTCGTGCTGCCGGTTCGGGCCGCCGCGGAGTGGGCGCTGTGGGAGCAGGATCGCGAACCCCACGGCGGTACCGCCGACGAGCTCGGCGAGCGGTGGCGACAGGATCCGGTCATGCAGTCGGATCTCGACAACGCGCTGTCCCGGTGGTTCCACCAGCCTGCGACCCGGCACGCCGACTGGCTCGACGACGCCAACTTCCTGGCGTACGGGCTGGTGCGCACCGGTCGCGCCGCCGAGGCCGCGCCGGTGTTCGCGTCGATCGGCCGGTACGCGACCGGCGTCCCGTGGGCCTGGTGGAGCGACGGACGGGGTGACGCCGTCTTCCTCCGAGCCCGTCGCCGCGCCCGCCGCGCCGCCTGACCTCCGGCGACGTCATGCGCGAACCGATGACCACCGAGCGCCCACGCGGCTGCCGCCTCCCGTGCGTCCTGCTGATCGTCGGCGTCCTCGCGGTGCTTGCCGCCGGTGCGGCGGTCGTGGTGCCGCTGTTGCGGCCACCGGGCCCGCGGCCTGACTTCCAGCTCCCGGTGGCCTGTGGCGAGACGTGGCGGCTGTCCACCTATCCGGGGCACGACGACTACGACGTCGACTTCTTCCCGACCTCGGGGGACGCATGGGGACGGCCGGTGCTCGCCTCCGCCGACCGCACCGTCACGGTGGCGGGGATCAACGGCTCGCTGGGTGGCCGCACCCCGCAGGATCCGGACGGGCCGCGGGGGCGCGGCGGCGGTTACTGGGTCAAGATCGACCACGGTGGCAAGTGGGAGACGCAGTACCTGCACCTGCTCGAACCGCCGTCGGTGCAGGCCGGTCAGCGGGTGGCCCGGGGCGACCAGCTCGGACGGGTCGGCAGCACCGGGAACTCCGGCGCCCCGCACCTGCACTACGAGCAGCGCCGGGGCTGGGAGAAGGTGGAGGCGTACTTCGACGGCGTGCCGTCCGGGATCACCTCCGACGACCGCGAGTACTCGGTGCGGCTGACGAGCGCGAACTGCCGGCCGGCGCGCCCGTGACCGGGACCGTCAGCGTTCGCGCCCCGATGGCCGGGGTGGTCGGCGGCAGCCGGCTCCCGCCGCCACCAGCCCCGACAGGGTACGCGGCGGAGGCCGGGCGCCGGTGACCACCGCGACGGTCAGCCGCCGAAGCGTTGCCGCAACTGGTACTTCAGCACCTTGCCGGTGCCGCCGCGGGGCAGCGCGTCGAGGCGGTGGATGCGGGCCGGGACCTGGTGCGGCTCCAGCCGCTCGGCGAGGAACGCGGCGAGCGTCGCGTCGTCCAGGGCCGGGTCGGCCGCCACGACGGCGGCGACGATCTCGCCGTGCTCCGGGTCGGGCAGCGCGACGACTGTGGCCTCGCGTACCGAGGGGTGGTCGTAGAGCGCGGCCTCGACCTCCAGCGACGACACGAGCGTCCCGCCGGTGGTGACGACGTCGGTCATCCGGTCGAACAGGAACAGCTCGCCGTCGGCGGTGGCGCGTCCGAGGTCGCGGGTGCGGGTCCATCCGCCGGCGTGCACGCGGTCGTTGAGCGCCTGGTCGAGGTACAGCCGCTTGGGCGCCTCGCAGCGCAGCCACACCTCGCCGAGTTCGCCGGGCGGCAGCGGCTCACCCCGCGGGTCGACGACACGCATCTCGGTGCCGCGTCCGGGGCGTCCCAGCCACATCGGCCGGTCCGGGTCGACGTTGCCCAGGATGATCGCCGGCACCGCCTCGGACTGCGCGTAGGCGTTGGCGATGGTGGCGTTCGGCATGGCCGCGAGGAGGTCGCGGGCGATGCGCGGCGGCATGATCGCCGACGCGTTGCCGATGGTCTTGACCGAGCCGAGGTCGTAGCGGTCCTGCGGGCGGACGGCGGCGAGCCGGATCGCGGTCCACGGGGTGAGGATGAGCGTCGCGCAACCGTGCGTGGCGAGCAGGCGGGCGATCTCCTCCGGGTCGTCCGGTGAGCACACGATCAGCGGTGACGGCGTCGTGGTGGCCAGCACCGCGACCGTCGTCGCGCTCGACGTGGTGCCCAGCGGCATCGGCGCGAGCAGCGGCGCGGGGTCGACCAGCTGCCCGAGGGCGGCGGACCCGCGCCCGTACGTCAGGTTGCCGTGCGGGTTGGTGAACGGTTTCGCCGGGCCGGTGGTGCCGGAGGTGTAGAGGATGTCGGAGATGTCCTCGGGGGTGACGCCGGTGTCGACGGCGCCGGAGTCGCCCTGGTCGAGGTCCGCGACGACCACCGACCAGCGTCCGGCGTCGTCCCGCCACGGCGGGAGCGCCGCGCCGCGGATCACACCGGCCACCGCACACTGGTCGAACCGCCGGCGCAGCTCCACCGCCGGCATCGTGTCGTTCACGTGTACGGCTGTGGCGCCGGCCTTGAGCACGCCGAGGTAGGCGACGGCGTAGTCGATCCAGTCGTCGCCGCCGAACAGCAGCGCCACCCGGGCGCCCCGCCCGGTGCCGCCGAGCCGGTCGAGCACCGCGCGGGCGACGGCGTTCGAGCGCCGGTCCCAGTCGCGGTAGGTGATCGCCGTCTTGCCGCGGACGTTTATCGCCTCCTGCTCGGGCATCAGGCCGGTGCGGTGCCGCAGCAGGTCGGGTACGACGACCGCGGACGTGGGCACACTCATGGGTCCTCCCTCGGATGGCGCGCTCAACTCCACCGGTACACGCGGTGGAAGTCTTCGATCCGGTCGAGCAGCAGCAGGCCCCGGCCGGCCACGTGGCTGTCCAGGACGGACCGGTAGGGGCCGGTGTCCAGGACGGCGTCGCGGACGCCGAAGGCGCGGTCGGCGGTGTGCCGGCTCCACTCGTCGAACTCGGCGACCGTGAGCCGGCGGCGTTCCTCGACGGCGCGGGCGAGCGGGTGGGTCGCGAGCCGGCCGGCGGCGCGCTCCGTGACGACCCCGCTGAAGAACTCGGACCCGCAGCCGGAACCGTAGGAGAACAGGCCGATCCGGCGGCCCACCGTGAAGTCGGCGTGGTCGATCAGCGAGCACAGCGCGAGGTAGAGCGAACCGGAGTAGAGATTGCCGATCTGGCTCGTGTACGACAGCGACGGGGCCACCCGCGCCGCGAAGTCCCTGTCGATGTCGGCCGGCGCCATGCGCTTGGTCTTGCGCAGCAGCGTACGGTGGGCGCCCTTGACCATCCCGGCGAAGGGGATGTGGAAGACGAGGTGGTCGAACGTGGTGACGATGTCGGCGCCCTCGACGCGGTCCCGGTAGGCGGCGAAGCACCGTTCCAGACAGGTGAGATAGGCGAGCAGGGACAGGTCGGAGTTCACCACGTCGACGTCCGGCCGGGGCCGCAGCGTGTCCATCACCTCCTGGGTGTGGTACCCGCTGGCGCCCAGGTCGAGCCGCAGCACGTCGGGCGTACGGCTCACCAGCATCGCGACCGCGCCGGCGCCCTCCGACGGCTCGAAGTAGCTGCCGGCCGCCGCGACGCCGGCGATGTCGGTGGCGACCACGAGCGCCCGCGCGGCCGGCGCCGGGCTCGCGGCGATGATCGCCGCCGCGCTCTGCAGGGCGGCGGTGCCGCCGTAGCAGGCGTGCTTGACCTCGAACGACCGGCAGCGCGGCGGCAGGCCGAGGAGGTCGTGGACGTAGGTGCTGATCGGCTTGCCGAAGTCCAGCCCCGACTCGGTGGCCACCACCACCAGCTCGATCGCCTCCCGCTGCTCCGGCGACAGCGAGTCGACCAGCGGCCGGGCGGCGTTGACCGCGTGGGTCACCTGGTCCTCGCAGGGCAGGCTCACCGACCGGCGGCTCATCATCAGGTTCGGCAGCCGCGACGGGTCCAGGCCGCGCGCCTCGAACAGGCTGGGCACGTCGACGTACGCCCGCCCGGGGTAGACGTGGAGATCCTCGATGCCGACCGCCGTGGTGATCATCCTCGGGCCTCTCCTCTTCGTGGATCCCTCACCGTCGCGGTCCCTGACGTTGTACGACCGCGGGCCGGGCGTGTCTGCTCAGAGTTGAGCGCCCGCGATCGGCCCGGCCGGTTACCATCCCGGGTCATGACGAGATACGTCGCTCTGTTGCGTGCGGTGAACATCGGTGGCGGTAGCTCGATGGTGATGACGGAGCTGAAAGAGGTCTTCGTCTCCTGCGGCTTCGACGGCGTGGCCACGTACATCCAGAGCGGCAACGTCGTGTTCGGCTGCCCCGAGACCGACGAGGTCGCGATCCTGGCCGAGATCGACAGGGCCATCAAGCAGCGGTGGGGCCGCGACGTGCCGGTGCTGCTGCGCAGCCTGGACGAGCTCGACGCGATGATCGCCGCCAACCCGTATCTCGACGTGCAGACGGACCACACGAAGCTGCTCGTCACCATGCTCGGCAGCGACCCCGGCGCGGACAAGCAGGCGGCGCTCGCCGCCCCGCCCGGCGAGACCGGCACGCTGACGCTGCTCGGCCGCGACGTGTTCGTGCACGTTCCCGACGGGTACGGGCGCAGCAAGCTCAGCAACGCCTTCGTGGAGAAGAAGACCGGCGTGGTCGGGACGACCCGCAACTGGCGCTCGGTGCTGAAGCTGCGCGACATGGCGGCGGCCTGACCGCGTACCCGTCATCGCGGGCTCACCACCGACGGGCCGGACACGGCGCCCGAGGCGCTGTCCTCGGCGTCGGCGGCCCGCACGAACCGGTCCGCCAACGACAGCAGCGGGCCGGTGAGAAGCGTCGTGGCCAGCGCCATGATGAGCAGGGCGAGGAACATCGGCGGGCTGAGGATGCCGGCCTGGAACGCGACCTGGAGCACGATGAGCTCGGTGAGCCCGCGCGTGTTGAGCAGGATGCCGATCCGTGTCGCCTCCGCGGGAGAGCAGCCGCCGAGCCGGCTGCCGAGATAGCCGCCGCCGATCTTTCCGACGAGCCCGAGGACGAGCACGACGACCACCAGCGACCACGGCGTGCTGGCGACCGCGCCGGTCAGCGCGGTGAGCCCGGCGCTCACGAAGAAGATCGGCAGCAGCGACCGTCCGAGCCGCGACACGGCGGCGGTCGGCGCCTCCCAGGGCTCGCCGGGCGGCACCGCCAGGCCGACCAGGATCGCGCCGAACACCGCGGTCAGCCCGAGGAGGTGGACGCCGAAGCCGACCACCAGAGCCACCACGCCGAGCACCACGGCACTGGCGGCCGGCCACCGGCCGCACCACCGTGCCGCCCGGCCGCGGCGCAGCACCCATCGGATCCCGCCGGCCAGCAGCAACGCTCCGGCGAGGACCGCCATCGCGCGGCCGAAGGTCGCCGGGTCGCCGGCGCCCAGCCCGACGGCCAGGGACAGCAGCAGCCAGCCGACGACGTCGACGACCACTGCGGCGGCCAGCGCGAGGGCCCCGGCCGCCGTCTCCGTCAGGCCCCGCTCGGTCAGCAGCCGCGCCAGCACCGGTACGGCGGTGATGGACAGCGTCACCGCGACGCCCAGCACGAAGGCCGGCATCGGCGCGTCGCCGCGTACGGCCGGTCCGGCGACGAACTGGACCCACAGTGCGACGAGCACCCCGCAGACCAGCGCCGGGACGAGCGCACCGGCGGTCACCCAGGCCAGCCTGCGGTCGTCGCGCGCCGGCCCGACCCGCAGCTCACGCGCGAGGCCGACCAGGAAGAGCACCAGGGCGCCCTCGGCGACCAGGCGCAGGAGTGCGCGTACGTCCTCCGGCAGCACCGCCGCCAGCCCGTCGTGACCGGCGAACAGGACGAGGGCCGGGCCGACGAGGAGACCGGCGACGATCTCCCCGATCACCGGCGGCTGCCGCAACAGCCGCGCCACGGCTCGTCCGATCCCGCCGACGAGCAGCAGCGCCACGAGCAGCGCGGCTCCGTGCAGGAGGACCAGGACGGCACTCACGCGGACAACTCCCGGTCGCCGCGCAGCAGGCGTGCGCCGTTCACCGGCCGGATCGGGTCGGCGCCCCACCGGGCGGGCTCGTACTGTCCGCATTCCACGTACCGGGTCAGCGCCGGCTCGTTGATCAGGAGATATCCGCCGGGCAGCTGATCCACCAGCTTCGCCGCGCGGAAGTGCTTGAGGAACAGCCCGACGCGGGACCGGGTGGTGCCGACCATGCTGGCCAGCTCCTCCTGGGTGATCTTGGCGTCGATCTGCATGCCGAGGTTGAGCCGCCGGCCCACCTTGCGGGCGAGTCGCAGCAGGGTCGCGGCCAGCCGGTGTTCGCTGTCCATGGTGACCAGTTGGGTGATGGCCTGCTGCTGGTCGAGCAGCTTGGCCATGAGGAACCGGGTGAAGTGCCAGTTGAGCTGTTCGTCGCTGCTGAGAAGGTCGAACAGTTTCGCCGAGTTGACTCTCCTGATCACACTGTCGCGCATGGCCCGGGCGGTGTCGTGGCGTGGTCCGCCGAGCAGGCCCAGCTCGCCGAACATGTCGCCCCGCGTGTGGATCGACAGCAGGCACTGCTTGCCGTCAGCGGAGGACGCGATGGTCTTGAACTGGCCGACCTCCACGAGGTACATCCGCAGATCGTGGTCGCCGGAGTTGTACGCGGCCCCGCCTCGCGGGACGTGCGTGCGGACGGCGAAAGTCGGGTCGTCCCGGATCAGCCGATGCAGCTCGTTACGCAAACTGGTGGTGGCGCCGGCGATTCGCAAGGAGGCCTCCTGGCGCCCGATGTCGTGGCTCGGGCGTGTTGTCAGGTTCCTGAACATTCGCTGGTTAAATGCGTGACGCTGTCAATCGTTGACAGTGCGGCCGCAACGCCGGCAAGTGTTTCTCCGGCTAGTGTCGGAAAACTGTCGGAATTGCAATACGGCCCGTGCCGGCCGTTCGTCTCGTCGGTCGCGCTCCGCGTGCCGCGCACCCGGCGCCGAGGCGATCCACCTGCAGTTCCGCAGGCGGGAGCGCTCTAGCTGGGTGGCGGCATGGCATGACCTACGATGTCCATCTATCTGCGGTGTCTGGTTTCTTCCGTGTTCGGGACGCGTTCATCCAGTGAAGCAAATGCATGCAAGAGGCCTCTCGGAGGGTGCGGGCGAGGGTTGCGCATACCGCTTGATTGAGCGGTATTAATGCCCGTCACCATCGTAACTAATTGGGTGACGGGTGTCTACGCAGAGCAATGACCAGGCATTTTGCGACCTCGGTTCGGTTCGTAGCGGGTGATTGTCAGCGGAATGGGAGCCGGCTGGCCTTTTTAATGATTTAGGTCAATTTGCCTCGCTGAGCAGCCGCTCGGTGACCAGCTCGGCGTGCCGGGCCCGCCAGTCGGCCAGCGGCTCCGCCGCGACGAGCCGGTTGAACGCCCCGACGTCGGTGGAGGCCGGTACCCGGTAGTTCAGCCGTTGACCTGGCGTTCCGCGCAGGGCCGCGGCGGTGGCCTGCCGGCAGTAGGCGGCGCAGACCGACGCGAGCACGCGCCGGTCGTCCCGCCCCGCGACGCCGAGATCGGCGCGCACCTCGTCCAGCGGGCGGCCGAAGTGCGTCCGCTCCAGCTCGGCGAGCCGCCGCGGACCGACGTCGGCCAGCCGGTCGTAGCGCAGGAACATCCGGTACAGCTCCTCGGCACGAGCGGCGAACAGGGTGCCCCGGTGCGCCACCGGAGACCGCGCGCCGAGTTCGAACAGGTCCGGATCGGGCGCCTCGCGGACGTCGGTGACGTCGAGCGCGGCGAGCAGATCCTTCGCCGCGTCCGAAGTGGCTGCCTCGGCGGTGCACTGGTTCACCGTCGTCGTGACGACGAAGTCGGCCCCGAGCGCGAAGGCGGCGGCGACGGCTGCCGGGGTGCCCACCCCGGCCACCCCGATCCGCGCCCCCGGCGCCTCCCGGTCGCGCAGGGCCACCAGAGCCGGCACCAGCGCATGGGCGTCCCGTTCGACCGCCACGTCGGTGGCGACCGCCTCCCGTGCCGCCGCGCCCGCGGACCCGCCGTCCAGGTGCCCGGCGGCGGCCAGCGCCCGTACCGTCGCCGGGTCGGCGGGGCGCAGGAACCGCACCGCCGTGGCCAGATCCGGGGCACGGACCAGGACCTGCCGGGAACCGTCGCCGTGCCGGAACCGCACGAGCTGCGGCGACACCACGGCGAGCGGACCGGTGACCTCCACATGGCGGACGTCGTGGGCGAGGTACAGGTCGCACAGCGCCCGCTCGTCACCACCGGACGGCCAGGCCATGCCGTACCGGCGGACGTCGCGAAGCTCGGCCAGCGCGGCCCGGATCTCCGGCAGTGCCAGGCCCCGGGTGCCGAAGAAGCCGAGCAGTCCGGACTCTGACAGCCGTCGCAGGAACGCCGGCGACGTGACGCCGAACGGCGACGACCCGGCCAGACAGGCGTACCGGATGCCGTAGTCGGACCGCAGCCCGGGCGAGCCCGCCGGGCGCGGACGCGAGGCGGTGGCCGGCGGTGGGCCGGGGGCGGGACCACGCGCCACCGGCGCGGCCGGCACAGTCACCGGAGGCGCGGCGGGCGCGGACGGCGGGACGGGCACGACGGGCGCGAGCGGCCCGCCGGGAGCGGGCGCCGGCAGGCTCCCGGCGGCCCGGCGCCACATCTTGGTCAGCACCTCACCGGGACCGACCTCGACCGGCTCGGTCACCCCCGAACGGGCCAGCAGGCACATCGTGTCCCACCACCGGACCGGCTCGACGAAGTGCCGCAGCAGCGTGTCCGGGATGTCGCCCGGGACATGGGGCGACCCGGTCACGTTGCTCACCACCGGGATCGACGACGGGCCCGGCGTGACGTCGTGCAGGGCCACCGCGAACGCCTCCGCGGCGCCGGCCATGAACCGGGAGTGGGCCGGCACGCTGACCGCCAGCGGCACGCACCGGCCCGTACCGAGCCGCCGCACGGCGTCGACGACCGCGCGGATGCCCGCCGTGCTGCCGGCCATCACGAACTGGTCGGGCAGGTTGTGGTTGGCGAGGTCGACGTCCGGGATCTCGGCCAGCAGCTCCGTCACCCGCGACAGCGGCAGGCCGAGCACCGCCACCATGCCGCCGCCGGTCACGCTCTCCATCAGCCGCCCACGGCTGACGACCAGGCTCAGCGCGCTGCCGAAGTCCAGGCAGCCGGCGAGGTGCAGGGCGGCGTACTCGCCGAGGCTGTGCCCGGCCACCACCTCGGGTGGCGGACGGCCGTCCGCCAGCGCGGCCCGGGCGGCCAGCACGCTGACCAGGAACACGGCCGGCTGCACGTACCGGGTGCGGCCGAGGTACTCGCCCCGGGCGTCCCGGCACAGCTGCGCCGGCGGCACGCCGATGATCCGCTCGGCGGTGGCGCACTCGGCGGGGAAACGGTCCAGGAGACCCTCGCCCATGCCGGGATGCTGCGACCCCTGCCCCGGGAAGACCCACGCGCGCACGGCGATCACCGTTCCCAGGGATAGCGGCCGTGCGCGACGAACTCCGTGATCCGCTGCCGCACCGCGGGCGCCGACATCAGCCGGCCAAACTCGGTCACCGCGTGGTCGCGCAGCCGGTCGTCAACGCCGGAGAACGCCCGGAAGTACCGCTTGGCGTCGCCGACCACCACCGGGTCGAGGCGGTTGAGCCGGAACAGCAGCTGCCGCAGCACCGTCTCGGGACGCTCGGCGACCTCGTCGACGAGATGGATCCGGTACGCCTCGGGCGCGGCGATCGTCTGCGTGCTCAACGTCGCGGCGTACGCCTTCTGGAACCCGACCCGCCGCACCAGGAACGGCAGCACGCAGCAGGGCAGCAACCCCCACAGCGCCTCCGGCAGCGCGAACGTGCTGCGGGCGGTGGCGTGCACGAAGTCGCTGGCGGCGACCAGCCCGACACCACCACCGGCGACCTGCCCGTCCACCTGGGCGATCACCACCCGCGGCACTGTGGTGAAGCGTTCCAGCAGGGCGAAGAACGCCGCGCCCCCGTCGGAGGCGCCACCGTCACCGGCGGCGCTCTGGAAGTCCATGCCCGTGCTGAACACGCCGTCACGCCCGGCCAGGACCACCGCCCGGCAGGCGGCGTCACCCTCGGCCTCGTCGAGCGCGGCGTGCAGCTCGCGCAGCGTCTCGTCGTCGATGCCGTTGCGCCGCTCCGGCCGGGCCAGCGTGACGCGCAACAGCCCGGGCTCGCGCCGGAGCTCGATCGTGCGGTACGCCATCGGAGCTCAGGCCGCGCTGCTCGGCACCTGCGGCAGCAGCAGCGTGTCGCGGATGCTGCCCTCGATGAACAGCCGGTCCCAGGTGCCGCCGCCCTTGGACTCGTGCAGCCGGCGCCGGCCGAACACCTCGGTGGCCATCTCCTTGCCGCGCTCCAACTCGGCCAGCTCGTGGTAGTCGTCGACGCTGCGCAGGTGGATCAGCTGGAACAGGTGGTCCTGCTGGCCCCAGGTCTGCTCGTACAGCGTCGCGGTGACCCGTCCGGCGAGCCGCTCGTTGACGAAGTGCTGCCAGTGGGCCGCGTACATCCGGCCCTCCTCGCGGAACTCGTACTTGACGTCCGAGGTCCGCATGACGATCGCGCCGGCCGTCGCCGAGTTGATCTGCTGCTCCGGCGGCTGGTTGAGCTGGGACGAGGCGGGCGGCACGAAGGTCACCGGCTCGGCGTCGTCGCCGTCGTGGTCCATCCCGTGCTGCGGTACGAGCACGTCCTCGTGCAGGCTGCGGTGGACGAAGATACGGTCCCAGTTGCCGCCGCCCTTGTGCGGCAGCCGGTCCTCGTCGGAGATCCGGCGGAACTCCAGGTCGTGGTCGACCATGTTGAGCAGGATCCGGTAGTCCTGCGGGGACTTCAGGTGGATGAACCAGTGCATCCGGTCCCGGCCGCCGAACACCTCCTCGAAGGCGAACGACGTCGCCACGCCCTCCTGCGAGGTGTTGATGTACTGCAACAGGTCCACGCTGAACTGGCGCCCCTCTGCGGCGAACCCGTAGGCCATCTGGCCGACCCGGTGCAGGATGAAGCCGGAGTTGAGCGTGTGCAGCACCCGCTCCAGCGGCAGCGACGATTGGTTCAGCGCGCGGTACGGCTCGACCGTCGTGGTCATCGGTTCGCTCCTCAGGTGAGATCGCCGGTTCCGGCCCGTTTCTACGGGGACGGCCGACGGCGTGTCTGCTCACGGTTGAGCGGGCGCCGGAAGCAACCGGCCTGCTCAACGTTGAGCAGGCGAAGCCGGTACGACTGCCTAGCGTGATGACTCGGCCGGGATCCTCGGCCGTCGACCCCTTCCCAGGCGGGCAGGTGCCGTGACGCAACAGACCGATCCAGCCCACGCCGTTGTCCTCTCCGCCGCCGATCCGGAGCGGCTACGCCGATCCGCGCACCGGCTGCGCGAGCACGTCTCCACCGCGGATCCGGCGCTCGACCTCGCCGACGTGGCGTACACCACGCAGGTCGGCCGGATGCCGTTGCCGCACCGGCTCGCCGTGCGGTGCGCGAGCGTCGCGGACCTGGTCGGCGGACTCGACGCCTACCTGCGCGGCGAGGCCCGCGACGGGGTGCTGCACGGCGTCGCCGGGGCGCCGTTCGCGCCGGCCGCCGCGCCGACCGACGCCGACGCCGCCGCGGACTGGGTCGGCGGCGGCGTGGTCGACTGGCGGCGGTACTGGCCGGGACCACGCCCGCGGGTGCCGCTGCCCGGCTACCCCTTCGGTGCGGCGCCGCCGGCCCCGCCCACCGCCCGGCCGCGCGACCCGGCCGGGTCGCTGCGGGCCTACCTGGTCGAGGCGTACGCCGAAGTGTCCGGCCTGCCCGCCGAGTCCGTCGACCCGCTCCTGCCGCTGACCGAGCTGGGCCTGTCGTCGTTCCTCGTCACGCGGCTGGCCGCCCGGCTGGAGAGCGACCTGGGCGAGCGGTCGCGGACGCTGTTCTTCGAGCACGCCACCCTCGCCGAGGTCGCCGCGGCGCTGGCGGCGGCCGGCCGCACGGCTCCCGCCGGCGCGGTTCCCGCCACACCGGCCACACCGGCCGCACCCACCGAGTCCGCCGTACCGCCCGCCCCGGCCGCTGTGTCCGCTCCGGCCGTCGCCGTGGAGCGGGAGCCGGGGGAGGAGCGCGAGACGGAGATCGCCGTGATCGGCGTCGCGGGACGCTACCCGCGCTCGCCCGACCTGGACGCGTTCTGGGACAACCTCGTCGGCGGCCGCGACTGCGTCACCCCGCACCCGTCCGAGCGCGCGCGACCGGGATGGCCGACCCACCTCATGGACGGCGGGTACCTCGACGACGTCGACCGGTTCGACCCGCTGCTGTTCGGCATCACCCCCCGCGACGCCGCCCTGATGGACCCGCAGGAACGGCTGTTCCTCGAAGTGACCTGGGCCGCGCTGGAGAGCGCCGGATACACCCGCGCCCGGCTGCGGGAGCGGCACCACTCCTCGGTCGCCGTGTACGCGGGCGCGATGTGGAACGAGTATCCGCTGTTCGGGGCGGAGCGGACGCTGCGCGGCGTCCCGCAGGACTCCGGCGCGACGCTCGGCGGCATCGCCAACCGGGTGTCGTACTGCTTCGACCTGCACGGCCCGAGCCTCACGGTGGACACGATGTGCTCCTCCGCGCTGGTCGCGCTCGACCTGGCGGTGCGGAGCCTGCGGCGCGGCGAGGCCGAGCTGGCGGTGGCCGGCGCCGTCAGCCTGTCGCTGCACCCGAACAAGTTCATCCAGCAGCACCGGATGAAGCTCACCGCGACCGACAGGCGCAGCCGGACCTTCGGCGCCGGCGGCGACGGGTTCGTGCCGGCCGAGGGGGTCGGCGCGCTGATCCTCAAGCCGCTGCGGCGGGCGCTGGACGACGGCGACCCGGTGCACGCCGTGATCCGCGGCACCGCCGTCGTCCACGCCGGACGGACGAACGGCTACATCGTGCCGAGCCCGGTCGCCCAGGCCGACGTGGTACGGCGGGCGCTGCGCGACGCCCGCACCGAACCCGCCGAGATCGGCTACGTGGAGGCGCACGGCGCCGGCACGGCGCTCGGCGACCCGGTCGAGATCGACGGCCTGACCCGGGCGTACCGGGACGCGGCCGGGACCGACCTGCCGCCCGGCAGCATCCCGATCGGCTCGGTGAAGTCGACGATCGGGCACACCGAGGCCGCCGCCGGACTCGCCGGTCTCACCAAGGTCATCCTGCAACTGCGGCACGGTGTGCTCGCGCCGTCGCTGCACGCCGACGAACTCAATCCGAACATCCCCTGGGACGCCGTGCCGTTCCGGGTGCAGCGGCAGCGGGCCGGGTGGACCGGCCCCCGGGTCGCGGGCGTCAGCTCGTTCGGCGCCGGCGGGACCATCGCCCACGCGGTCGTCGCCGCGCCACCGGCCCGTACCCGCCCGGCCGCGTCGCCCGGCCCGCAGCTCGTCGTCCTGTCCGCCTACGACGAGGACCGCCTCGACGAGGTGGTGCGGCGGCTCGTCGCGTACCTGCGCCGGGACCGCGGACCGAGCACGGCGGACCTCGTCGCTGCGGTCCGGCGGATCGCCGCCGGGGAGCACCCCGGTTCGGCCGCCGACCACGCCGCCGCGTTGCTGGCGCACGACGGGCCGGCCCTCGCCGACATCGCCTACACGCTCCAGGTCGGCCGGGAGCCGCTGCGGCAGCGCCTGGCGGTCGTGGTCGAGGACGTCGCGACGCTGTGCGAGCGCCTCGCCGCCTACCGCACCGATCCCGCCGTGCTGCGCGGCCGCGCGCCCGCCGCGCCGGACCCGGACGCGGCGCCGCCGGCCGGCGCGAGCCTGACCGACCTCGCCCGGCACTGGGTGAGCGGCGGAGCCGTCGACTGGACCGCGCTCCACGAGCCGGGCCGGACGGTCGTGGACCTGCCGGCGTACCCGTTCGCCCGCATGCGGTGCTGGGTGCCGGAGGACATACCGGCCGGTGCCGGGCTGCCCGGCACGCACGCGCCGACCGTCGAGCCGACGCCGATCGTCGGGCCGGGTCCGGGCGCCGAGATACCGCTCTACGCCAAGGGGTGGGAGCCGGACCCCGATCCCGGGCCGGTCGCGTCGCCGGTGGCCGGGGTGATGCTGTGCGTCGGCGGCAGTCCCGAACTCGTCGCCCGTCTCGGCGGCCTGGCCGTGCACGACGTGGCGGACCTCGCCGCCGTGCTGTCCCGCGTACCCGGCGTCGGCGGGCTCGTCGGCCTGTCCGGCGGGCCCGGCTGGGAGACCCGGGTGCGGATGGTGCAGCGGCTGCTGGCCGAGCGTCCCACCACGCCGTTGCGGATCCTGGAGACGGCCGTCGACGACGTCCGTACGGCCGGCTTCGTCAAGGTCCTCGGCGCCGAGTACGCCCGCGTCACCGCCACCGTGCTGCACACCGACCGGCCCGGCGACGACACCGACCTCGCCGCCCGGATCCTCGCCGAATGGATACGGGCCGACGCCTACGGCGAGGTCCGGTACGCCGACGGCCGGCGGCACCGGCCGCGCCTGGACCTCGTACCGGCGCCCCACGCGCCGCTGCGTTGCGACCCGGACGGGGCCTACCTGGTGACCGGCGGCACCCGGGGCGTCGGCGCGCTCGTCGCCCGGCACCTGGCCGGTCACGGCGCCCGGTCGATCGCCCTGGTCGGCGTCCACGCGGACACCGGCGTCGCGGACGACCTGCGCGCCCGCGGAGTGCGCGTGCTCCAGCACGCCGGCGGGTTCCCCGGCATCGAGGAGTTCCTGCGGCAGGTCCGCGCGGAACTCGGCCCGCTGCGGGGCGTGGTGCACTGCGCCGGTGTGGAGAGCCGGGGCAACCCGGCGTTCGTGCACAAGGACCTGGCGGACGTCCAGGCCGTGCTGGCACCCAAGCTGGACGGTCTCGAGACCCTGGTGCCGCTGTGTGCCGCCGACCCGCTCGACTTCTTCCTGGTGTTCTCCTCGGTGTGCGCCACGGTGACCGGGCTGGCCGCCGGGGTCTCCGACTACGCCGCCGCGAACATCGCCGTCGACGAGCTGGTCCGCGCGCGGATCGCCGCCGGCCGTACGGAGTTCCGCTCGGTGGACTGGCCGCAGTGGGCACAGACCGGGTCCACGAGCGGACGCCCCAACCCGTGCGCGCCGGCCGGTCTCGCCCCGCTGGACGACGCCGCCGGACTACGCGTCGTCGACCGGGTGCTCGCCCTGCCGACCGGCGCTGTGGTGCTGCCGTGCCCGCCGCTCGGCGACGCCCCCGACCCCGACGCCCTGCTGCGGCTGCGTCCGCGCCGCGCGGTGCCGGCGTCACCCACAGTCGTGGCCGGCGCTCCGGCTGCCGGTACGCCCGCCCCGGGCTCGGCGACGGCCCCGGCCTCGGTCCCGGTCCCGGCCTCGGTCCCGGTCCCGGTCCCGGTCCCGGTCCCGGTCCCGGTGGCGGCGGGCGGGCCGGCGGCCCCGCCGGGCTGGCTCGTGGGCATCTTCTCGGCGGCGCTGGGCATTCCCGAGCGCGACCTCGACCCGACCGTCGAGTTCGGTGACCTGGGCGTGGACTCGGTGCTCCTCGGCGAGCTGCTGGTCCGCATCGAGGAGCGGCTCGGCACCCATCTCGACCCGGCGACGCTGCTGCTGCACCCCACGTTGGAGCGCCTCACCGCCCACCTCGGCGTGCAGGCCGCGACTCCCGAGCCCGAGCCGCCGCCTGCGCCCGAGCCGGTGAACCCGCCCGTACCCGTGACTGCGCCCGTACCCGTCGACGAGCCTGTGCCGACGGCGGCGCGGGCGGCGGCGGTGGACGCGGGTGGCGGCGCGCGGCCGGACCTGGACCGGCGGGTGGCGGTGATCGGCATGGCCTGCCGGTTCCCCGGGGCGACCGACGTCGCGACGCTGTGGGACAACCTGCTCCACGGGCGCTGCGCGGTCACCGAGGTGCCGGCCGAGCGGTGGGACCACCGCCGCTGGTACTCGCCGGAGCCCGGCCTCGGACGGTCGATCAGCAAGTGGGGCGGCTTCGTCGAGGGCGTCGAGTGGTTCGACCCCGGCTACTTCGACATGGGCGACGACGAGGCCCGCTGCCTGGACCCGGCGATCCGGATGTTCCTGGAGGGCACCGCGGAGTGCCTGGCCGAGGCCGGGTACGCCCCGGACGAACTGCGCGGCCGGCGCGTCGCCGTCGTGGCCGGGGCGCGGCTGTCCGACTACGGCCGCCGGGTGCCGATCCGCACCGACGTCCTGCGCTCCGACCAGAACTTCATCGCCGCCCGCGTCGCACACCACTTCGACCTGCGCGGCCCGAACCTGGTCGTCGACAGCGCCTGCTCGTCGTCGCTCGTCGCGGTGCAGGTCGCCTGCCGCAGCCTGCTCGCGGGGGAGTCGGAGCTGGCGGTCGTCGGCGGCGTCGAGGTGCTGCTGGACCCGGAGACGTTCCTCGACCTGAGCGCCGCCCGGGCGCTGTCCCCGACCGGCCGGTGCTGGACGTTCGACGAACGCGCCGACGGCTTCGTGCCCGGCGAGGGCTGCGGCGTGGTGCTGCTCAAACCACTGGCGGCCGCACTCGCCGACGGCGACCGCGTCCACGCCGTGATCGACGGCGTGGCGGTGAACAACGACGGGCACACAATGGGCGTCACCACCCCCAGCCCCGCCGCCCAGGCCGACGTGGTCCGCCAGGCGCTGGCCGCCGCCGGCCGGCGCCCCACCGACATCACGATGCTGGAGGCGCACGGCACCGGCACGCTCATCGGCGACCCGATCGAGCTGCGTGCCCTCAACGACGTCTTCGGTGACCGGCCCGGCGGCCGGATCGAGATCGGCAGCGTGAAGTCGAACCTGGGCCACCTGCTCAGCGCCGCCGGCATGGCCGGGCTGTTCAAGGTGGCACTCGCCCTGGAACACGGCACCATCCCGCCGACGCTGTTCTGCGACACCCCTAACCCGCGGTTCGACTTCGACCGCTCGCCGCTGCACCCCACCACGGAACCGGTCGGCTGGCCCGCCGGACGGGAACGCGTCGCCGGCGTCAGCTCGTTCGGCCTCGGCGGCACCAACGCCCACCTCGTGCTCAGTGGCGCGCCGCCGGGGCCGGTCCGCCGGGCGCCGCTGCCCCGGCCGGTGTTCCGGCGCAGGCGGCTGTGGCTCGACGGCGACGGCCCGGCCGAGGCGCCATCCCCGGCCCGGCCGGACACGGGCGAGCCGCTCACGGCGTCCCTGCTGCGACTGCAACTCGTCACCACCGACTGACCAGAAGACCGGAGGCAGGTTCCCGATGGCCGACGTCCAGAGCCGGTTCCGGCTCACCCACGACGACTTCGTCATGCGGAACCACCGGCTGCACGAGGTGTCGGTGCTTCCCGGCGTCGTCTTCTTCGACCTCGTCTACCGCACCGCCGTCGCGGCCGGCTGGGACCACCGCCGGCTCTGCGTACGGGACACCGTGCTCGCCGAGGCGATCGTCACCACCGACGGCTTCGACCGCGAGGTCGTGCTCACCATCGGCGAACCACAGGAGGCGGGGCGTCCGTTCACCGTCCGCAGCCGCTGGCTACGCGGTGACGACCCGGTGTCCGGCTGGCACGACAACGCGCACGGGCTGATCCGCCTCACCGACGAGCCGGTCCCGCCGCCGCTCGACCTGGCCGGGCTCCGGGCCGCCGCCGACCGGCGCGACGACGTGGAGGTGCTCTACCAGAGGGCGGTACGGGAGCACATCCGCCACGGCCCGGCGATGCGCTGCCGCGGCACCCTGCACATCGGCGGCGGCGCGCTCCTGGCCGACCTGACCCGCGAGCAGCACCCGGCGGCCCCGGACGCCGGGTTCCACCTGCACCCGGCCTCGCTGGACGCCTCGACGCTGGCCGGGTTCGGGCAGGTCGGGATGCCGACCGACGACCCGTTCGTGCCGATGTTCGTCCAGGAGTTCCGGGCACCCGAGCCGCTGCCGCCAACGTGTCACGTCCACGTCCCGCGCCCGGAACGGCTCGCGCCGTCCGGCGACGTGATCACCACCGACTACACGATCCGCGACGCGGACGGCCGGTTCCTGGCCGGCTTCACCGGCCTCACCTGCAAGCGGATCCGCGAATCCGGGCTGGTACGCCGGCTGCTCGCCGAGGTGTCGGCCGACGCCGCGCCGGTCCGGCCCGCCGCCGGGCCACCGGCGACGGTGCCCGAGCAGGCCGCGGCGTCCTCGCCGGGCGCCGCGAACGGCTTCACCGACACGCTGCGCGCCGCCGTCGCGGACATGCTCGGCCGGCCGCCCGCCGACGTGGCGACCGGCACCGGGTTCTACGACCTCGGCTTCGACTCGGTCGCGCTGCTCCGGCTCACCGAGCGGGTCGAGCAGCTCGCCGGCCGCAAGCTCTACCCGACGCTGCTGTTCGAGCACACCACCATCGACGCGCTCGCCGCGCACCTGTCCACCGGGCAGGCCCCGGCCGCCCCTCAGTCGTCCGGCGCGCCGGTGACCGGCGCGGCCCCGGTGCCGGCCGCCCCCGAGTCGACGGTGCTGTCCTTCGTCGACGCCTGGGTGCCCGCGGACCCGGCGCCGCCGACCGCCCGTACCCCGGAGGCACTGGTCGTGGGCGGCGCGCTCCCCGCCGGGCTCGCCGCCGCCCACGTGGACTCCGTCGACCGGCTCCGCGACGCCACTGACCTGCCGTCCGCCGTCGTCCTGCTGACCGACGACCCGGCCGCCGACCTGTGGCGCGCCGCCGCCGCCCTCGTCGACGCCGGACCACGCGACCTGCTCGTCGTGCACGCCGGCGAGACCACCGCCGAGCAGGCGGCGACCGCGGCGCTGGCCCGTACCGTGACCGCCGAGATCCCCGGCCTGCGCTGCCGGTTCGTCCAGGTCGATCACGCCGGTGACCTCGCCACCGCGGTACGCGCCGAGCTGCGCGCGGACGACGCCGAGCCGGAGGTCCGCCACGTCGGCGGCCGGCGTCTCGTGCGGCGGTGGCGCGAGGTGGACCCGGCCGCCGGTGCCACGGGCGGGGAGCCGTTCCGCGACGGCGGCGTCTACCTGGTCACCGGGGGGTCCGGCGGTCTCGCCGCCGTCCTCGCGACGCACCTCGCGCGGCGGCACCGGGCCCGGATCGCCCTGCTGTCGCGTACCGCACCCGCGGCGGCGCTCGTCGACCGGTGCCGCGCGGCGGGCGCCGAGGTGCACGTCGCGATCGCCGACGTCACCGACGCCACCGCTGTGGACGCGGCGGTGACCGGTGTACGGGAGCGGTTCGGCCGGATCGACGGGGTCCTGCACTGCGCCGGCGTCACCCGGGACGGGTTGTTCTTCCGCGGCGACCCCGGCGACCTCGCCGCCGTCGCCGCCCCCAAACTCGACGGCCTGCGCCACGTCGACGCCGCCACCGCCGGTGACGCGCTCGACTTCCTGGTCGCCTTCTCCTCCGCGTCGGCCGACGTGGCCAACCCCGGCCAGGCCGCCTACGCGTACGCCAACGCGGGCCTGCGGCACGTCGAGCGGCGCGGTCGCGGCCGGACCGTCGTCATCGGCTGGCCGTACTGGGCCGAGGGCGGCATGCGCGCGCCCGCCGACGCCCTGCGCCGGTCGACCGAGCGCACCGGCCAGGAGCCGATGCCCACCGGCACCGCGCTGGGCGTCCTGCGCGACGTGCTGCGCGGTCCGTACGACGCGGTGCTGGTCCTGCACGGGCAGGCGGACCGGTTGCGGGAACTCGTGCCGGCCGCCGGTGCGGCTGCGGCCACCGCCGCCTCGCGCCCGGCCCGCGGAGCTGCCGCCGTCTCGCTTCCGGCTGGCGGGTCCGACGGCGCACCGGCCGCGGGCGGATCAGCCGACGGCGGGCCGGGCGGGGACGCGGTCGCGGTGGTCGGCGTGGCCGGGCGTTACCCCGGCGCGGACGGCCTGGAGGCGTTCTGGCGCAACCTGGCCGGTGGCGTCGACGGAATCACCGAGGTGCCCGCCGGCCGCTGGGACCACGCGGCGCTGTTCGCCCCGGAGAAGGGCACCCCGGGACGTACGTACGGCCGGTGGGGCGGCTTCCTCGACGGCGTCGACCGCTTCGCGCCGACCTTCTTCGGGGTGTCCCGGCGCGACGCCGAGCGGATGGACCCCCAGGAACGGCTGTTCCTCACCACCTGCTGGCACGCCCTGGAGAACGCCGGACATCCGCCCGAGACCCTGCGCGGAGAGGTCGTCGGCGTCTACGCGGGCGTCATGTGGAACCACTACCAGCTCGTCGGCGGGGCTACCGACGGTGTCGCCCCGACCGCGATGCACTGCGCGATCCCCAACCGCGTCTCGCACACCTTCGACCTGACCGGGCCGAGCCTGGCCGTCGACACCGCCTGCTCGTCGTCGCTGATCGCCGTGCACCTCGGGGTCGAGAGCATCCGGCGGGGCGAGTGCACGCTCGCCCTGGCCGGCGGCGTGAACGTGACGGTGCACCCGCAGAAGTACCTCCAGCTCGCGCAGGGGCAGTGGCTGTCCACCGACGGCCGGTGCCGCGCGTTCGGCGCAGACGGCACCGGCTACGTACCCGGCGAGGGGGTCGGCGCGGTGCTGCTCAAGCCGCTGTCGCGCGCGCTCGCCGACGGCGACCACGTGTACGGCGTCATCCGCGCGACGTCGGTGAACCACACCGGACGTACCGCCGGGGCGACGGTACCGAGCCCCGGCTCCCAGGCCGCGCTCGTCCGCGCCGCACTGGACTCGGCTGGCTGGGCGCCCGCCACGGTGGGCTACGTCGAGGCCCACGGCACCGGCACCTCGCTCGGCGACCCGATCGAGGTCGAGGGCCTCCGGCAGGCGTTCGACGGTGCGGACCTGCCAGCCGGGGCGTGCGCGATCGGCTCGGTCAAGTCGAACATCGGGCACCTGGAGGGCGCCGCCGGGATAGCCGGGCTGACGAAGGTGCTGCTGCAACTGCGGCACCGCGCGCTCGTGCCGTCGCTGCACGCCGAGGAACTCAACCCGCACATCGACTTCGCCGCCGTGCCGCTGCGGGTCCAGCGCACGCTGGAGCCGTGGAACCCGCCGCCCGGCGTTCCGCGGCGGGCCGGTGTCAGCGCGTTCGGCGCCGGGGGCACCAATGCGCACGTGCTGGTCGAGGAGTTCGTCCCCGCCGCCGCACCCGCGCCGGACGGGCCGGCGCTCGTGGTGCTCTCCGCGCCGACAGCAGAGACACTGCGGGCGTACGCGGGCGCGATGGCGGCCGGCCTGCCGGCGTCGACCGGCCCGACCGTGGCGGTGGCCGACCTTCTCGGCGTACCCGAGGAGGCGCTGGCACCGTCGGCGACCCTCGGCGACCTCGGGCTCGACCCGGCGCGGCTGGCGGACCTGGTCGGGGTGGAGGCGATCGGCCGGCTGAGCGTCGCGACGCGCCTCGACGAACTCGCCGCGGACCGGGGCGTCCGCGACATCGCCTACACGACGCAGGTGGGACGGGCGCCGCAGGCGGTCCGCATCGCCGTCGTGACGTCCGGCACCGACGCGCTTCGCAGCGCGCTGGAAGGCTTCGCCCGCGGTGCGGACACCGGGGACGTGGTGACCACCGGCGCGCCGGCCACCGGCGATCCGGTGGCGGCGTTCCGGGCCGGTGACCTGCACGAGGTGGCCCGGCACTGGGTCGGCGGCGGCGCTGTCGACTGGTCCGCCTGCTACCCGGACGGGCACCCCCGCCGCGTACCGTTGCCGACCTGCCCGCTGCCGGAGGAGCCGTGCTGGATCGGCGGCTGGGACGCCGCTCGCGCCGGCTCGGCCGACACGCCCCGCGCCGGGACCGGCGGTGGCGACGCCGTCGCGGTGGCGGCGAGCCCGCCGCCGGCCGCCGACGGCGACGTGGTCGTCCCGGACGGGCCGGACCTGGAGTTCCGTGTCCTGGACCAGGGCGTCGCACTGGTGTCGATGCGCGCGCCGATGTTCACCGACGGGCTGCTCGCGGCCCTGGGGGACACGTTCGCGGAGATCGAGCGGCGCGACGACGTGCGTGCGGTGGTGATCACCGGCCACGGCTCGGTATTCAGCATGGGCGGCACCCCGGAAGCCCTGCGGGCGCTGGCCGCGGGCGAGGGCACGTTCACCGACGCCGCGCTCGTGTACGAGGGCATCCTGCGCTGCACCCGGCCGGTCGTCACCGCCGCCGCCGGGCACGCCTCCGGCGGGGGACTGGCGTTCGCCTGCTACGGCGACGTGGTCGTCCTCGGTGACACGTCGGTGTACAGCGCGAACTTCACCCGCTACGGCTTCACCCCGGGCATGGGCGCCACCTACATCCTGGAGCAACGCCTCGGCCCCGCCCTGGCCGCGGAGATGATGCTGACCGGACGGTCGATGACCGGCGCCGAGCTGAGCCGGCGCGGAGCCGGCGTGACCGTGTTGCCGCCGCAGGATGTCGTTCCGGCAGCGCTGGACCTGGCCCGCTCCATGGCGGACAAGCCACCGGCGGTGATCCGGTCGCTCAAGAACGAACTCGCCGGCCGGATCCTCGACCGGCTGCCGGAGGTCATCGCCAGCGAGGTCCGCATGCACGGGAACGTCCTCGGCGCGGAGTCCGCCGCCCTGGTGCGGGAGCACTTCACCAAGGTCGACGAGTTCCGCAGCCGGGCGACGCCAGCCGCGCAGCCGGAGCCCGGCCCGGACGACGGCGCGGTGGGCGACGCGGTGACGGAGATCGTGGGCGCCCTGCTGTACCTGCGCCCGGACGAGGTGCTGCCGTCCCGAACCTTCGCCGACCTGGGACTGGACTCCATCGGCGCCGTCGAGCTGGTGCGGGACCTCAACCGCCGGTTCGGCACCGACCTGGACTCGGCCGCCGTGTACGACCACCCCACAGTGCCCGATCTCGCCCAGGCGGTGCTGCGCAACCTGGCCGGGTCCGCCTCCCTGCGTGCCCAGGCCACCGCGCCCCCGCCGCCGTCCGTCGTGGACGAACCGGTCCCGGCCGAGCCCACCGCGCCGGCTGTCGCCTCGCCGGCCGCCGTGGGCCCGCCGCCACTGGTCCTGACCGCGCCCAGCGCGGCGCCCGGGACTGCCCCGCCGCCCGGGGCCGCCCCCGCCACGGCCCCGGAGCCCCCGCCGCTGACGTTCGCCGTCCGCCCACAGTCGGCGTCGCCTTCCCACCAAGAGCCGGCACCGGCGGCGACACCGGCACCGGCGTCGTCATCCGCCCCGGCCGGGACACCGGCCTCGGACGCGGCGTCGCCGGGCGCGCACCCGTCGACCGCGATCGCGGTGATCGGGATGGCCGGACGGTTCCCGGGCGCCCCGGACCTCGACACGTTCTGGGACAACCTCGCCGCCGGCCGGTCCGCCATCCGGGAGGTCCCGTCCGACCGCTGGGACCTGACGGGACTCTACGACCCGGACCCGGCCGCGCCCGGCCGCACCCGCAGCCGGTGGGCGGCGCTGCTGGACGACGTGGACGCGTTCGACGCCGGGCTGTTCCGCATCTCACCGCTCGAAGCCGAGGCGATGGACCCGCAGCAGCGGATCTTCCTGGAGCAGGCGTGGGCGGCGCTGGAGGACGCCGGGTACGCCGGGCGGCCGATGCGGTGCGGCGTCTTCGTCGGCTGCGGCGCGGGCGACTATCCCCGGCTGCTGGAGCGGCATGGGCGCAGCGACAGCAGCGAGGCGTTCCTCGGCGGGGCCAGCTCGATCCTGCCGGCCCGGATCGCGTACCTGCTCGACCTGACCGGGCCCACGATGGCGATCGACACCGCGTGCTCGTCGTCGCTGACGGCGGTGCACCTGGCCTGCGAGAGCCTGCGCTCGGGCGACTGCGACACGGCGCTGGCCGGCGGCGTCGCGGTGATGTGCACGCCGCAGATGCAGGTCTGGACCAGCCAGACGGGGATGCTGTCGCCGACCGGCCGGTGCCTGCCGTTCGACGCCGCCGCCGACGGCATCGTGCTCGGCGAGGGCGTCGGCGTGGTCGTCCTCAAGCGGTTGGACCGGGCGCTCGCCGACGGCGACCACGTCCACGGCGTCATCCTCGCCGGCGGCGTGAACGGCGACGGCCGTACCAACGGCATCACCGCGCCGAGCGCGGTCTCCCAGGTCCGCCTGCTGCGTGAGGTCCACGCCCGGGCGGGCGTCGAGGTCGGGTACGTCGAGACGCACGGCACCGGCACCGCGCTCGGCGACCCGATCGAGGTCAAGGCGCTGGCCCAGGTCGTCGGCCCGCACTGCCGGATCGGCTCGGTCAAGGCGAACGTCGGTCACACCACGATGGCCGCCGGCGTGGCCGGCCTGATCAAGGTGCTGCTCAGCCTGCGGCACCGGCAGTTGCCACCGACCCCGCACGCCACCGAGCCGATCCCCGGGCTGCCGGTGGTGCGCGAACTCATCGGGTGGCACGACGACCGGCTGGTCGCCGGCGTCAGCTCGTTCGGCTTCAGCGGCACCAACTGTCATCTCGTGGTGGCCGAGGCGCCGGCCGCGACGGCGGGCACCGGCACCGGGCCGGTGGTGGTACCCGTCTCGGCCCGGACCGCGTCCGCGCTGCGCGACCTGACGGACCGGCTGGCCCGGCGCCTGCGTACCGAACCGGCCGAACTCCACGACGTCGCCGCCACCCTCGCGCGGGGCCGGGCGCACCTGGCGGTCCGGGCCGCGTTCGTCGCCGCCGACACCGCCGACCTGCTCCGGCAACTCGCCGGCGGGCCGCCCGCCCCCGACGCGCCGGCCGACCTGGTCGCGCTCGCCGAGCGCTGGGTGGCCGGCGCGGACGTGGACTGGACGGCGATGCCGGCCGGGCGTCGCATCCCGCTGCCCACGTACCCCTTCGCCCGCGACCGTTTCTGGACCGGCCGCGACCGGTGGGAGACGGCCCTCACCCCGGCCGACCCGATGGTGGCCGACCACACGCTGCACGGCGTCCCGGTCCTGCCCGGCGCGGCGTTCCTGCGCCGGGCCACCGCCGGCGGGACCGTCCGCGCCGCAGACGTGACCTGGCTGCGGCCCGTCGTGGTCACCGAGCCGGTGACGACCGTCGTCACTAGGGACGACCGGATCACCCTCACCGTCGGGGGAACACCGTACGCCGTCGCCACCCGCCGCGCCCCCGACCCGGCACCGCCGGAGCGGGTGGACCTGCCGTCGGTCGAGGCCCGTTGCCCCGTCCGCCGTCCGGTCGACGACCTGTACGCGGGATTCGCCCGGGCCGGTCTGCGCTACGGGCCGTCGTTCCGGGTGCTGACGGAGCTGCGGCTGGGCGCCGATGAGGCGCTCGGCACGCTCACCGCCGGCCCCGACTGCGACGTCCAGCTGCTCGACGGGGCGTTGCAGGCGGTCGCCGGGCTGGTCGATCCCGCCGACCGGATGCTCGTCCCGTTCGCCGTCGAGTCCGTCTTCGTCGCCGACCGGCTGCCGGCGACCGCCCGCGTCCACGTGGTACGCCGGAACGGCGGACGGTTCGACGTCGTGCTCACCGATCTGACCGGCGACGTGCGGGCCCGGCTCGACGGTGTGGCGCTTCGTCCCTACGACGCGCCCGGCGCCACATCGCCCGTCGCGGAGAGCCGGCCGGTCGTGACGACGCCGCCGGAGGACCTGCTGTACGTCCCGGCCTGGCGGCCGGCCGGCGCGCCCTCCGGCGAACCGCCTGCCGGGCGGGCCCTCGCCGTGCACACCCCCGCCGACGCCGCGCTCGCCGCCGCCCTCGGCGCCGACGACACGCTGCCGCTCGGCGAGCTGCCCACCGGCCGGTGCGACACGGTGTACGTGCTCGCCCGCACGGCCGACCCGGCCGCCCCGCCGCAGGACGACTCCGCGACGCCCGACGCGTTCCGCCTGCTGCGCCGCCTGCTCGACCTGGGCGCGGACCGGGGACCGCTGACGCTCACATTCGTCGTGTCCGGGGTGGCCGGCCTGCCCGGCGAGGCGGTCCACCCGCACGCCGCCGGTCTGGCCGGGCTGGCAAGCGCGATCGCGGCCGAGTATCCGCAGTGGCGGGTCACCTGTGTCGACGCCGGGTTCGGCGACGTCACCCCGGCGGACGCGATCCGCCGCGAGGACGGCACCGACCGGTTCGTCGCGCTGCGTGGTGACCGCCGCCTGGTCCGCCGCCTGGAGCCGGTGGCCGGGCCGGCGGGCGTGGCGCCGCTGCGCGACGGCGGTGTCTACCTCGTCGTCGGCGGCACCGGTGGCATCGGGTTCGAGGTCAGTCGTCACCTCGCCCGGACCCGGCGTGCCCGGCTCGTGTGGCTCGGCCGGTCCCCGGAGGACGAGCGCATCCGGTCTCTGGTGGCGCAGATCGAGGTACTGGGCGGGCAGGTCGTCTACCTGCGCGCCGACGTGACCGACGCCGTCGCGGTGCGCCGCGCGGTGGCCGAGGCGCGACAGCGGTTCGGGCCCGTCGACGGCGCGTTCCACGCCGCGGTCGTGCTCCGTGACAGTGCCCTGTCCGCGATGGACGAGGCGGCGTTCGCCGAGGTGCTGCGGCCGAAGGTCGCCGGTGTCGGTGTGCTCGCCGACGCGCTGGCCGGTGAGCCGCTGGGCTTCCTCGCGCTGTTCTCCTCGGCGCTGTCGTTCGCTCCGGCCCCGGGGCAGGCCAACTACGCCGCCGCGAGCACGTTCGAGGACGCGTACGGGCTGGCGCTGCACCGCCGGGGACAACCGGTACGCGTGGTCAACTGGGGCTGGTGGGGCAGCGTCGGCGTGGTCGCCGACCCCGGACACGCGGCCCGGTTCGCGACGCTGGGCATCGGCTCCATCGAACCGGCCGAGGGCGTCACGGCGCTGGAGCGGATCCTCGCCGGCCCGCACCCACAGGTGGCTGTCCTCAAGGGCACGGGGGACGGGCTCGCCGCACTCGGCGTCCACCCGTCCGCGCCCGCCGGCGACGCCGTCACCGCGCTCGCGAACCCAGCCGCGACGGACGGCGCCGCCGGGGACACCGACCCGTCGCTGGACCGGTCCAGCGCGGCCTTCCGTACCCTCGACGGGCTGGCCCGCGACCTGCTGCGCGACCGGCTCCGGGACCGTACCGTGCCGGCCTCCGGGCCGCTGGCGGCCGCCGTCGCCGCGGCCGTGTCCGGGCCCCCGGCCGGCCTGTCCACCGCCGCCGTGCTCGCCCGGCACCCCGACCTCGCCCCGCACGTCGCGTTGCTGGCCCGGTGCGTCGACGCCCTGCCCGGCGTCCTGGACGGCCGGACCCCACCGACCGAGGTGCTCTTCCCCGGCGGCAGCACCGACCTGGTCGCCGCCGTCTACCAGGGGCAGCAGGCCGCGGACTTCTACCACCGCCTGGTGGCGGCGCAGGCCGCCGCCGCGCTCGGGCGGACGGACGGCCGTCCGGGCCGGGTGCTGGAGATCGGAGCCGGCACCGGCGCCGGCTCGGCGTTCGTCCTCGACGCCTGCCCGGGCGTACGGTACGACTTCACCGACCTGTCGACCGCGTTCCTCCGCGAGGCCGAGGACCGCTTCGGCGGACGCCATCCGGGCCTGCGGTTCGGCGTCCTCGACATCGAGCGGGAACCGGCCGGGCAGGGCTTCGAGGCCGGCTCGTACGACGTCGTGCTCGCCACGAACGTGCTGCACGCGACCGCGGACGTGGTCCGCAGCCTGCGCCATGCCCGATCCCTGCTGCGCCCCGGCGGCGTGCTGCTGCTCAACGAGGTCACCCGCGCCTCCGACTTCCTCACCGCGACGTTCGGCCTCCTGCCGGGCTGGTGGCGGTTCACCGACGCCCGGCGGCGGCTGCCGCACTCCCCGCTGCTGTCGCCGGCCGGGTGGCGCGCGGCGCTCGCCGAGGCGGGTCTGACCGGCCGGATCCTCGGCATGCCCGGTGTCCCCGACGACGAGCAGGAGCAGTGCGTGCTCGTGGCGACGGCCGGTGCGGCGCCGGTGGACCGGGTGCCGGCCCGCGCCGCCCGGGACTACGTCCGCGCGGTCTTCGCGGAGGTCCTCAAGTACCGCCCCGAACAGCTCGACGACGACGTCACGTTCGACAACTTCGGCGTCGACTCGCTGGTCAGCCAGCACCTCGTACGCCGGTTCTCGGCCGACCTCGGCGACCTGCCGGCCACCCTGCTGTTCGAGCACCTGACGATCGAGCAGCTCGCCGACCACCTGGCCCGGGAACGGCCGGGCCCGCTCGCCGCCACGCTCGGCGTCGCGGCGGTGGACGTCGTGCCGGCGCCGGTCCACCCGGCGGAACCCGAGCGACCGGCCGTACCGGACGGCTCGGCCTCCGCCGCCCGGGGCGACGCGGACGCGATAGCGGTCGTCGGCCTGTCCGGCCGCTACCCGGGCGCGCCGGACCTGGAGCGGTTCTGGCAGAACCTGGTCACCGGCACCACCTCGATCACGGAGGTGCCGCCGGAGCGGTGGGACTGGCGCGAGCACTTCGACCCGCGCCGCGGCCGGGCGGGGCACACGTACAGCCGGTGGGCCGGGTTCCTCACCGACGTCGACCGGTTCGATCCCGGCTTCTTCGGCATCCTGCCGAAGGACGCGGCCGCGATGGACCCGCAGGAGCGGCTGTTCCTGGAGACCGTCTGGCTGATGCTGGAGGACGCGGGCGCCCTCGGGGGAGCGCTGCCGCGCGACACCGGCGTCTTCGTCGGCACCATGTACGGCTCGTACGGCCGCATCGCCGCCGCGCAGGGCTGGCCGGAGGGCCGCTACACCGACGGGCACTCGGCGTACTGGTCGATCGCCAACCGGGTGTCGTACACGCTCGACCTCACCGGGCCGAGCTTCGCCGTCGACTCGGCCTGCTCCTCCTCGTTGACGGCAATCCACCTGGCCTGCGAGAGCCTGCGCCGCGGGGAGTGCTCGGCGGCCGTCGCCGGTGGCGTCAACCTGGTCCTGCACCCGGCGCACCTGATCGCGCTGTCGTCGATGACCATGTTGTCGGCCGACGGCGCCTGCAAGGTGTTCGACGAGCGCGCCGACGGGTTCGTGCCCGGCGAGGGCGTCGGCGCGGTACTGCTCAAACCCCTGTCCGCGGCCCTGCGCGACGGCGACCGGATCTGGGGCGTCGTCGAGGGCGGCTTCGTCAACGCGGGCGGCCGGACCGCCGGCTACACAGTCCCCAACCCCACCGCCCAGGCCGACCTGGTGGTCCGCGCGCTCGCCGCGGCCGGAGCGACACCCGGCGACGTCGGCTACCTCGAGGCGCACGGCACCGGCACGGCTCTCGGCGACCCGATCGAGATCGCCGGTCTCGGCCGGGCGCTCGGCAACGCGCTGCCGGACGACCGGCGGATCCCGGTGGGTTCGGTCAAGGCCAACATCGGTCACCTCGAAGGCGCCGCCGGCATCGCCGGTCTGACGAAGGTGCTGCTGCAACTCGCGCACGGCACGATCGCGCCCTGCGCGAACCTGTCCACTGTCAACTCCCGCATCGACCTGTCCGGGTCGTTCCTGCTGCCGACGAGCGCACAGCCGTGGACCGCGCCGCGCCGCGCGGGGGTCAGCTCGTTCGGGGCGGGCGGCGCGAACGCGCACCTCGTGGTCCGGGAGCATCCCGCGCCGCAGCCTGCGCCCGTCCAGCCGGGGCCGCACGTCGTGGTGCTGTCGGCGCGGACCCCGGAACAGCTACGGACGCTCACGGCCGCAGTGGCCGACCTGGTCGAGCGGACGCGCCCGCGCCTCGACCAGCTCGCGTACAGCACCCAGGTCGGGCGGGCGGAGTTCGACAACCGGCTCGCCGTCGTCGTGTCCGACCTCGACGAGCTGGTCCGCCGGCTGCGCGCCGGCGAGGTCACCACCGGCACCGCCGGCACCGATCCGCTGTTCGACGGCGACGGCGGCGCCGAGATCGCCGCCGACCTGCTGCGCCGCGGCCGGCTCGACCAGTCGGCGAAGCTGTGGGTACGCGGCGTCCCGGTCGACTGGGCGGGCCGCTGGCCGGTACGGCCGGGGCGGGTGTCGCTGCCGCCGTACCCGTTCGACAGGCAGCGGCTGTGGCTGCCCGAGCCGGCCGCCACCGCACGGCCGGCGGCGCCGCCGTCCGTACCGGACGATGACCGGACCGCCGACGGCCGGGCCGCCGCGCTGCCGGGCCTGGCGGTGCCGGAGACCGGCGTGCCCGAGGCGGCGGTGCCGGAAAGCGGCGTGCCCGAGGCGGCGGTGCCGCAGACCGTCGTGCCGGTGAGCGTCGTGCCGGACGCGGTGGCGTCGGAGACCGGCGTGCCCGAGAGCGACCCGTGCGTGTACCTGCGGCCGCAGTGGCGGGCCGAGCCACCACCGGAGGGCGGGCGACCGCCGGCCCGCATCCGGGTGATCGGCGAGGGCCCGACGTTCGGCGGCCGCCACGACCAGGCCGACCCGGACGTGGTCGTGGTGCACCTGCCGGCCCGGGCCGGCGGGCTCGCCGACGAGGTGCGCGAGAGCCTGCACACGGTCCTGCGGGCCGCCGTCGAGGTGCTCACCCCTGATCCGGCCGCACCGCTGCGGATCGTCGTCGGCTGCCCGGACGAGCGGCCCGCGTACACCGCCGTGACGGCGGCGCTGCGCACGCTCGCGCTGGAGCACAGCGGCTTCTCCGGGGCGGTGGTCCGGGGTGGGGTGACCGCCGAGGCGGACCTGTGGCACGTCTCCGGCCCGCCGGAGCAGCGGGTGGACGACATCCGCTGGGCCGGCGGCGTCCGTGAGGTACGCCGGATGGTGCCGTTCCGGCCCGGCCCGGCCGTCCGGCGCACCGGCGGCGTGTACGTCGTGGTGGGCGGCACCGGCGCCGTCGGCCGGCACCTCGCCGCGCACCTCGCGGCGACCCGCGCGCCCTCGGCGGTGGTGCTGGTCGGCCGGACCGCGCCGGCCGACGACGCCTTCGCGTTCGTCCGTGCGGACGTGACAGTCGAGTCCGACGTGCGCAGCGCCGTGGCCGAGATCCGCCGCCGCTACGGGCGCATCGACGGGGTGGTTCACGCCGCGGGCGTGCACGACGACGCCCGCGCCCTGACCAAGCCGGCCGCCGCCGTCGACGCGGTGCTGGCCCCGAAGGTGTCCGGCCTGCGGCACCTGGTGGACGCGCTCGGCACGGAACCGCTGGAGTTCCTCGCGCTGTGCTCGTCGATCGCCGGGCGCACCGGCAACCTCGGGCAGGTCGACTACGCGTACGCCAACGCGTTCCTGGACGAGTTCGCCGCAGGCCGGCCCGGCACGGTGTCCGTCTGCTGGCCGCTGTGGGCCGACGGTGGGATGGTCGTCGACGACGCCACCCGCCGGTTGTTCGCGCGGCGCTGGGGGAGTGCCCCGCTGCCGACGGCCGACGCGGTACGGGCGTTCGACCGCGTCGTGCCGGGCACCGAACCGGTGGTGGCGGTGCAGCGCCCGGCGGACGTCGCGCCGGAGGCCCCGGCCGATGTTCCGGACCCGGAGCTGGACCTGGACGCGGAGCTGCGTGCGCTCGCCGCCGGGTTCCTGCTCGTCGAACCGGACGAGATCGACCCGGACATCCAACTGCTCGACCTGGGCTTCGACTCCATCTCGCTGACCGGGCTGGTGAACGAGACGAACGAGCGCTTCGGCGTCGACCTGCTGCCCACAGTCCTCTACGAGCACCCCACGCTCGCCGCCTTCGGCGCGTACCTGCGCACCGTGCTCCCGGCCCGGCCGGTCGCTGCCACAGTGGACGCCGGGCTCACGGCGGCCCGGCCCGCGGCGGAGGCCGCCGAGCCGTCGGCGGACCTGCCGGCCGACGCGGTCGCCGTGGTGGGGATGGCCGGGGTGCTGCCCGGGTCGCCGGACCTCGACGCCTTCTGGCGGCACCTCGCCGCCGGTGACGACCTCGTCCGCGCGGTCCCGGCCGACCGCACCGACCTGCTCGGTGACCCCGCCACCGCCGGTGTCCACGCCGGTTTCCTCGACGACGTACGCTCGTTCGACGCCGACCTGTTCGGCATCGCGCCGCGCGAGGCCGCGCTGATGGACCCGCAGCAGCGGTTGTTCCTCCAGACCGCCTGGCAGGCCGTCGCCGACGCGGGATACCGGCCGGCGGACCTCGCCGGCACCGACACCGGGATCTTCGTCGGCGTGTCCGCCTGCGACTACGACGACCTGCTCCGCGCGCACGACGTGCCGGTGGAGGCCCACACCGCCAGCGGCCTCGCCGACTGCATCCTGGCCAACCGGGTCTCCTACCTGCTGGACCTGCGCGGTCCCAGCGAGGCCGTCGACACCGCCTGCTCCAGCTCGCTCGTCGCGGTGCACCGCGCGGTACGGGCACTGCTGGCCGGGGAGTGCGCGACGGCGCTCGCCGGTGGGGTGAACGTGCTGCTGAGCCCCGGCCTGTTCGTGGCGTTCCAGTCCTCGGGCATGCTCAGCGTCGACGGCCGGTGCAAGACGTTCGACGCCTCCGCCGACGGGTACGGCCGCGGCGAGGGCTGCGGCGTCGTGCTGCTCAAGCCGTTGCGCGCGGCGGTCGCCGACGGGGACCAGGTGATCGCCGTCATCCGGGGCAGCGCGGTGAACCACGCCGGCCGCGGGCCGTCGCTGACCGCCCCGAACCCGCAGGCGCAGGCACAGGTCGTCAGCCGGGCGTACCGGGCCGGCGGCGTCGACCCGGCGAGCGTCAGCTACATCGAGGCCCACGGCACCGGCACCCGGCTCGGCGACCCGATCGAGATCGAGGGGCTGAAGAAGGCGTTCGAGGGCGTGGACGCCACGATCGCGGTCGGGACGGTGAAGACGAACATCGGCCACCTGGAGGCAGCGGCCGGCATCGCCGGGCTGCTCAAGGTACTGCTGAGCCTGCGGCACGAACGTCTGCCGCGCACGCTGCACCAGCACCGGCGCAACCCGTACCTGCGGCTGGACGGCACCCCGTTCACCGTGCTGGACCACGACGTGCCGTGGACCGGCGACCGGGTCGCCGGGGTCAGCTCGTTCGGTTTCGGCGGCACCAACGCCCACGTGGTCGTGCAGTCGCCGCCGCCGCTGCCGGCGTCCCCGGCGTCGGGCCCCGGGCGCCTGGTGCTGTCCGCGTCCGGTCCCGCGGCGCTGGCGGAGTACCGGCGCCGGGTCGCGGACCACCTCGCGGAGAACACCGACATGGCCCGTGCCACGTACACCCTCCAGGTGGGACGGGAGGCCCTGGCCCACCGGTTCGCCGCGGTGGTCGCCGACGCCGCCGAGGCGGTGGCGGTGCTGCGCGGCGAGGCGCCGCCCCGCCTCGACGCGGAGACCGAGACCTGGCTGGCCGGCGGCGACGTCGACTGGGCGGCGACCTGGGACCACCGGCCGGCCCGGATCTCCGTCCCCGCCCCGCCGCTGGAGGCCCGGCCGTTCTGGTTCGACGAGGGTCCGGCCCGCGCCGCCGCGCCGTCCCGGCCCGCCCCGGCCGAGTTGCCCGGCCCGCGTGTTCCGGCGGAGCCGCCCGCCCCGGTCCGGCGCACCGCCGCCGACCGGATCGTGCTGCGTGATCCGTCGGCGGCGCGCGGGAACGGCGCGGGCCGGCGCACGGCCGCCGACGCGGGAGCGGTGAACGGCGGATTCGCGTCGAACGGCGCAGCTCCGGTGGGCGTGCTCGCCCGTCCGGCCACCCACCCGGCCGGAGCCGGTCCCGCCGCTGCCGCGCCACCCGCCGCCGCTGCGCGACCGGCCGCCCCCGCGCGACCGGCCGCCCCCGAGCGCACGAGCCCCGTCGACCAGCCGGGCCGCGCCGACCGGCCGGCCGCCGCCGTCGCCCAGGCGCCCGCGGTGCCGGCCGCGCCCGCGGAGGTGGCCGCGCCCGCGGAGGTGGCCGCGCCCGCGGAGGTGGCCGAGGCGGTACGGGACTGCGTGGCGCGGGTGCTCGGCGCCGACCGTACGGAGATCACCGCCGACCGGGCGTTCGCCGACCTCGGCCTCGACTCGATCTTCCGGATGGAGCTGGCCCGGCTGGTGGTGGCGACGTTCGACGTGGAGATCACCGCCGCCGACCTGTACGAGCACGACACGGTCGAGGCGGTGGCGGCGCTCGTGGCCGCCGGTACGCGGGCACCGCGCCCGGGCACACCGGCCGGCGACGGCGTCGAGGAGATCGTGAGCGGGGTGCTGGAGCGTCCCGTCGAGCCCGGCCGGACGTTCGCCGACAGCGGCCTCACCTCGTTCGACATGCTGCGGGTCGTCGGCGCCCTGGAACAGCGCTACGGCGCGCTGCCCAAGACCCTGCTGTTCGACCACCCCACGATGGCCGACCTCACCGCGTTCCTGGCCGGGCGGTCCGCCGGGACCGGCGTCCGGGCCGAGACGGGCACCGGTCCACGGGCCACCGGCCGGACGATCGAGAGCGGCGGCGAGGTCGACGGCGAGCCGGTGGTCGTCCGCAAGCGGGCCCTGCCCGGCCGCCCGGCGCTGCGCGACCTCCTGGCCGACCTCGACCGCCGCCACGCCAAGGAGGGCGGGCTGGCCGGACGGGACATCGCACCGTACGCGTTCGTCGACTCGGCGCGGGCCGGCTACGTCAACTTCTCGGTCCGCGGCGACGACGTGTTCGCCTGGAGCTTCGTCGGGCACCACGACCACTTCCACGACCTCGTCGCGGAGTGGATCGCGTGGGCGCGGCGCCACGGCCTGCGGCCCAACTTCCTGTCCCTGGCCCACCTGACCGAGGTCGCCGGGGAACCGGTCACCGCGACCCCGTTCGGGGCGGTGCAGCGCCTCACGGACCTGGCCTCGTTCACCGTACGGGGCGGCCGGATGCAGCGCCTGCGCAGCCTCCTGCACCGGTTCGAGCGGGCCGGTGACTGCCGGATCGAGGAGTACCGGGCCGGCGCGTCGCCGGAGACCGACCGGCAGATCGTCGGTCTGATCGACTCCTGGGGCCGCCGCAAGCAGATGGTGAACCCGTACGTCGGCGTGGTCCGGGAGGAGATCGGCGGCGGCACGCTCGACCCCCGGCACCGGGTCTTCCTCACCCGTGTGGACGACGTCCTCGTCAACGCGGTCATCGTGACCCGGATCCCGTCCGAGCGGGGATACCTGCTCGATCTGGAGTTCTACGCCGACGAGATGCCCGCCGGTGGCCTGGAGTGGGCGATCGTCCGGATCATCGAGGCGACCGCCGCCGAGGGCTGCACGTCGTTCAGCTTCGGGGCGAGCTTCGGCGTCGCCGTCACCGAGTCGCCGAACGCTGACCCGGCGGTGGCGGACGCGCTGGCGGAGCTGCACTCGGTGGGCGTGTTCGGGCCCGGCAACTTCCAGTTCAAGAACAAGTTCCGGCCCGAGAACACGCCGATCTACCTGTGCCAGCCGGCGACCGGCGACCGTACGTCGGTCACCGACATCATCCTGATGATCGCCAATCCGGACCTCGTGGACGGCGTCCCCGCCGATCCCGCGCCGTCGGACGCCGCCGCGCCGCGGGAGGGCGCGGGACCGCCGCCGGACCCGGCGCTGCGGCCGGGACGTACGGATCTGCTGGCCGCGCACGGGTACAACGCGCTCGCCCTGCCGACCGAGCTGGTCCCCTTCGACCTGCTCACCGACTCGTGGGCGGAGCGGGCGGACGGCTTCGTCGCCGCCCGCACGCGGCTGCTCGCCGAACGGTCCGGCCCGCCGGAGCTCACCGCGCACGACTGGCTGCCCATGCCCGAGGTGGTGCCGACCCGGTCCGGGCGGACGGCCGAGGAACTGCTGTGCCGCTGCCACCCCGGCCCGCGCGGCGTCGTGCTGCACGCCGCGGCCTTCCCGACCTGGCTGTCGACGCTCGCCGACCTCGGCTACGAACCGGTTGCCGTCGGGGAGGGGCGGCTCGACCAGGAGACGATCGAGGCGTTCGCGGCGGAGCTGACCCGCCGGCCCGCCGGGTCGGTGTCGTTCGTGGTGGCGGAGGCGGCCAACAACGCCGCCGGTGGCGTACCCGTCGAACCCGGCGCCCTCCGGGAGCTGCGCCGCGTCACCGCCGCGCACGGGGTGCCGCTCGTCCTGGACGCCAGCCGCGTCGTCGACAACGCCGTCCAGCTCGCCGGCCCCGGCGGGGATCCCTGGACGGTGGTGCGGGACCTGCTCGCCGTCGCCGACACGGCGACGTTCAGCCTGTCCAAGGACTTCGGCGTCACGGCGGGCGGCCTGGTCGCCACCCGCGACCCGGAACTGGCGGCGCGGCTGCGCGAGCACGTGGCGCGGCGGGGCTCCGAGGTGGACCGGGCCACCCGGATGACGCTGCGGGCCGCGCTCGCGGACCGCCGGGGCGTCACCGAACTGGTCCGGCGGCGCGTCGCCGCGGTCGCGGTGCTCCGCGACGGCCTGCGGGCGGCCGGCCTGCCGGTCGTGGACGTCGACGGCGCCCACTGCGTCCTGCTCGACCTCGCCCGGATGCCCGGCCTGGCCGGTCGGGAGCACCCCGCGATGTCCGGGCTGGCCTGGCTCTACGCCGGCGCCGGAGTCCGGGGCGGGCCGCACCTGGCGATCGGAGGGCCGCTCGCCGGCACCGTCCGGCTGGCAGTGCCGGTCGGCTACGGGCCTGACGACGCCGAGGCGGTGGTGGCCGCCGTCGCGGCGCTCGCCGCCGCACCGGGAGAGATTCCCGAACTGGTCACCGGCGGGGTCCGCACGGCCGGGGAGGCGGCCCGGGCGGTCTACCAGCCCGCCGACCGGGTGCCCGACGACGTCCGGCAGGCGCTGCGCGACCAGGCGCCGGCCGACGACAACGGCACCGTGCTGCGGGAACACCAGCCGGCCGTACGCCGACGGGTGGTGCCGGTGGCCGGCGCCCAGGCGGAGGTCTTCACCGCCGGCGACGGCCCGCCGCTGCTGCTCGCGCACCCGTTCAACATCGGCGCGGGCGTCTTCGCGCGCCAGTTCGAGGCGCTGGCCGGGCGGTACCAGGTGGTCAGCGTCCACCATCCCGGCGTCGGCGCGAGCACCGCCTCGGCCGACCTCACCCTGGACGGGATCGCCGCCCTCGAACTGCGGGTGCTGCGGGAGATCGGGATCGACGGCCCGGTCCACGTCGCGGGCGCGTCGTTCGGCGGCCTGGTCGCGCTCACGTTCGCCCTGAACCACCCGGAGGACACCGCCTCGCTGATCCTGCTCGGCAGCTCCTACAAGATCGGCAACCGGGTCGGTGAGATCAACCGGCTGGCCGTCGTGGCCGCCCAGGACCTCGACCGCACGATCGAGGGGTCCGGCGCCGACCGGCTGCGGCACGAGCGGGCCGCCGTGGAGGCGCTGCTGCTGCGCTGCGAGAGCATGGACCCCCAGACCGGGCTGCGCTACCTCGACGTGTTCGCGGCCCGGCCGGACCTCCGCGACCGGCTGGGCGAGCTGGACCTGCCGGCGCTCGTGGTGCAGGGCCGGCACGACACGGTCATCCCGTCGGAGACGGCGCGGCTGCTGCACCAGGGCATCCGGGGCGCCCGCTACGAGGAGATCGCCGACGCCGGCCACTTCCCGTATCTGACCAGCCCTCGGGAGTGCAACCGGATCCTGACCGACTTCCTGCGCGGCGCCGGAGGGGAGGGGTCGTGACAGTCCTGACTCCCGAGCTGGAACTGCTCGGTCCCGACGCGACGACCCGTACGACAGTGGTGCGGCCCGGCATGTGCGGGCCGGGGTCGCTGTTCGTCGGCCAGGTCGGCGACTGGACCTGGGACACCGTCAGCGCGCTCTGCGACACCAACGTCTACACCGCCCGCGACGCCGACGGGATGCCGACCTACCTGGCGTTCCACTACATCCACCTGCGCGGCGGCGCGGACCTGCACGTGCGCGGCATGACCTTCGGCGACGTGCTGCGGGTGGACTCGCGGTCCTTCGCCTCCGGCAGCGAGTCGGTGCTGACGCTGCACGAGATCCGGCGCGGTGACCGGCCGGGACGGGTCGTCGACCCGGACGAGTTCTACGCCCACCCCGACCCGGGATGCCTGTACGCGCAGAACTTCAACCGCTGGGTGGTGCGGGGCCCGTCCGGCGGCAACGGCGACCTGCGCAGCGCGTCCCCACCGGGGTTCCGGCACGGGCACCTGCCCGTGCTGCCCGCACGGCACTCGCCCCGGCGCGCGTACGCCGAACTGCGCGCCCTCGGCACCGAGCCCGACCCGTCCGACCCGCTGGACCGGCTGGCGCTGGACTACCCGGTCGATCCGAGCCGCGACCTCAACGGGGTGGGGCTGCTCTACTTCGCGTCCTACTTCGCCATCGTGGACTGGGCGTCGCTGCGGCTGTGGCGGCACCGCGGCGGCACCGACGCCGGCTTCCTCCGGCGGATCGTGCTGGACCAGCGGATGAGCTACCTCGGCAACGCCGACGTGGGCGCGGTGCTGCGGGTGCGGGTGTCCCGGCGGCCCGGCGGCGACGTGCCCGGCGCGGACGAGACGGTCCGGGCGGTGCTCGCCGACCGCGACACCGGGCGGCCGCTCGCGGTGGCCCTTGCGCAGACCCGGACGGAGGGAACCACGTGAGCGCGAGCGACGAAGCGGTCCGGCGGGTGGTCCACGAGGTGATCGCCGAGATCCTGCCGGCGGTCCCCGGCGACCGGATCCCGGGGGACGCGCACCTGCGCGACCTGGGCGCCGACTCGATCGACCGGGTCGAGATCATCCTGGCCCTCCGTGAGCGGCTCGGCGTCGACGAGCCCCTCGGCAGCTTCAGCGACCTGCCCGACATCGACCACCTGGTCGCGTACCTCTGCGAGGTGACGGCATGAACGTGGGCATCGAGACCCTGAACGTGTACTGCGGGGTGGCCTCCGTCGCGGTGCCGGTCCTGTTCGAGGGACGCGGCCTGGACGCGGCCCGCCTCGGCAACCTGATGATGACCACGAAGTCGGTCGCGCTGCCGTTCGAGGATCCGGTCACGCACGCGGTGAACGCCGCCAAGCCGATCCTCGACGCGATGGACGAGGCCGACCGCGACCGGATCGAACTGCTGGTGACCTCCAGCGAGTCCGGCCTGGACCTGAGCAAGTCGATCGCCTCGTACGTGCACCGGCACCTCGGGCTGAGCCGCCGATGCCGGATGCTGGAGGTGAAACAGGCCTGCTACGCCGCGACCGGGGCGCTCCAGCTCGCCTGCGGCTACCTCGCCGCCGGCCTGTCACCGGGCGCCAAGGCGCTGGTGATCGCGACGGACGTGTCACTGGTGAACGAGAACGCCTCGTACACCGAGCCGGCGATGGGCACCGGCGCCGCCGCGGTGCTGCTCGGCGACGACCCGCGGGTGCTGGACGTGGACCTCGGGGCGTTCGGGACGCACAGCTACGAGACGTTCGACTCGGCCCGGCCGGGCCCGACGTTCGACGTCGCCGACGCCGACCGTTCGCTGTTCGCCTACCTGGACTGCCTGACGAACGCCTACGCGCACTACGCGGAGAAGGTGGCGGACGTCGACTTCGCCACCACCTTCGCCGGGCTGGCCATGCACACGCCGTTCGCGGGCATCGTCCGCGCGGCGCACCGCAAGCTCGCCCGCGAGCACCGGCTGCCCGACGCCGACGCGGACTTCGCCCGCCGGGTCGCGCCCGGCCTGGAGTACCCGCGGCTGGTCGGCAACCTCTGCTCCGGCTCGGTCTACCTGGCCCTGGCCAGCCTGATCGACCACCTGCGGCCCGACGACCCGGTACGCGTCGGCATGTACTCGTACGGCTCGGGCTGCGCCGCCGAGTTCTACAGCGGCCTGGTCGACGACCGGTCCACCGCCGAGGTCGGCCGGATGCGCATCGGCGAGCACCTCGCCGGCCGGTGCGAGCTGACGTTCGACGAGTACAAGCGGATCCTCGCCGACAACGCCGACTGCCTGGTGCCGGTGGCGGACAAGCGGATCGACCCGGGGCGGTACGCCGAGGTGCTGGACCGGGTGGCCGGTGCGCGCACGCTGCTCGCCTGCACCGGCGTCCGCGCCTACCACCGCAGCTACGAGTGGATCGGAGCGGGCGCGTGACGCCGGGGCGGGATCTGGCCGCCGCGCTGCTGGCGGCGGGTCCGCTGCTGCGGGTGCTGCCGCCACCGGTACGGGTGCGGTGCGCCGACCCGGCCACCGCGGCCGCGCTGGCCCGGCTGTGCGACCGGCTGGACGTGCCGGCGCCGGTGCCGGTGACCGACGCCGCCGACCTCGGCCCCTTCGAGCGGGTGGTGAGCGACCTGCTGGACCTCGACGCGAACCCGGCACCACCGCCGGCGGACGAGCCGCGCGTGGTCGCCGAGGCGCGCGGCCGGGACTTCACCTGCCGCTTCCGGCGCACCGACGTGCGTACCGGCGACGGGGCGGTGCTGCCCACGTACGCCGCCGGCGACCCGGAAAGGCCGCCGGTGCTGATGGTGTCCGCGTGCGGGATGCCCGCCCGGCTCGCCGAGGGCTGGGCCGGCCGGCTGTCCCGCGACTTCCACGTGCTCGTCCCCGAGACGCGGGGCCTGTTCGCGGACGTGGACGGGTTCTCCGGCGACACCGGCGTGGTGGCCCAGGCCGACGACCTCCTCGCGGTGCTGGACCGGTTCGGGCTGCGCCGCGCGCACCTGATCGGCCTGTGCGGCGGCGCGGTGCTCGCGGTCGTCGCGGCCGCTCGGGCGCCGGAGCGGGTGTCGTCGCTGAGCCTCTGGCACGGCGACTTCGACCTCGGCGACGAGAGCCCGAAGACCGACCACCAGCAGAACCTGCAGGCCCTGATGGCGATGGCCGCCCGCAGCCCGCAGCAGGCCGCGGCGGTGCACGCCGTGCTCACCAACACCATGCTCGGTGTCGCCCCGCCACGGCTGGCGCACCTGGTCACGTACCCGTACGCGACGCCGGAGCTGCTGCGCCGGTACTGCCGGCTCAACGGCGCGATCATGGGTACGGACCTGCGCCCGTACCTCGCCGGGCTGACCACGCGCACGCTCGTCGTCACCAGCGAGGACGACCACACGGCGCACCCCGCCGGGTCGCGGGCCGTGGCCGCCCGGATCGCCGGGGCCGTCCTGCACGTCGCCGAGCACGGCGACCACCTGTCGTTGTTCCACGCCGAGGAGAGCCTCGTCGACCTCGCCGCGCGGTTCGTCGCCGGCGACGTCGCCCTCGGCACACGATCTCCCGCCGAAGCCGGCCGGCGGGTGCCCCCCGTTCCGACGAGAGGTGGAGAGGAGGTGTTCCCATGACCAAGGAGACCGCGCCCAAGAAGTCGCTCCCGGTGCGCAAGCTGGAGTCCATCAAGGCCAGCACCGTCGCCCCGTGCGCGCCCGCGCTGAACTGAACCCGGTGAGACGGGGTGGGGGTCCGGCTGCCGGACCCCCACCCCTGCGCCCAGTCCCGCACCGCCAGAGGAGAGGTCCCACAGTGACCGAGTTCGCCCTCGACGCACCGGTCCTGGTCCGGCCGTACACCGCCCGCAGAGACGGTGACTTCGCCGTGATCGGTGACGACAGTCGTCAGGTCTACCTGTCCATCCCGGCCGAGGGCCTCGACCTGCTGGAGTGGCTGCGTGACGGCGCCACAGTCGGTGAGGCCGTCCGCCGCTTCGAGGCGACGCACGAGGCGTCGCCGGACGCCGACGCGTTCCTCCAGGCGCTGGCCGACGAGGGGTTCCTCGCCCCGGCCGGCGCGCACGACCCGCCGGCCGCCGGCCCGGCCCGGCCGCCACGCGCCGGGCATCTGGCGTGGCTGTCCCCGCAGGCCGCGCGGCGCCTGTTGAGCCGGCCCGTGCTCGCCGTCTGCGGGGTGATCGTCGGAGTCGCGGTCGTGATGGCCGTCGACCGGCCCGGGCTGGTGCCCGGACCGTCCAGCCTCATGTTCCACTCCCACTTCTGGGCCTACCTGCTGGTCGTCCTGGGCATCGCGGTGGTCGGCGTGTGGCTGCACGAGCTGGCCCACGTGGTGGGGGCGCGCGCCGCCGGCACGTCGGCCCGGATGACTGTCGGCAACCAGATGTACGCCATCGTCGCGCAGACCGACCTGTCCGGCATGTGGATGGCGTCCAAGCGGGAACGTTTCGTCGCGGTGCTGGTCGGGCCGCTCGTCGACGTGATCGGCGCGGCGCTGCTGTTCATCACGCTGTGGCTGAACGACGTCGGCGTCCTCGGCCTGCCGGAGCCGGTACGGCTGGTGGTGGCCGGCGTGCTGTTCACGTCGTTCATCCGGCTGCTCTGGCAGACGTTCCTGTTCCTGCGTACCGACTTCTACTACCTGATCACGACGGCGCTGGACACCCGGAGCCTGATGGCCGACACCGGCGCCTACCTGCGCAACCTCGTCCGGCGGGTGTTGCGCCGCCGGCTCATCGACCAGTCCGGGGTGGGGCGCGGCGAGATGCGCACCATCCGGATCTACGCGGTCGTCTGGGTGCTGGGCCGCGTCGTGGCCCTGGCCGTCCTGTTCACCGCGACGATCCCGCTGCTGTGGTTCTACCTGGTCCGGGTCGTCGGCTTCTTCCGCGGTGACGAGATGACCGGCCAGTTCACCTGGGCGGACGTGCTCGCGCTGGCGATACTGTCGTTCCTGCTCGACGGCGGCGGCACCCTGATGTGGCTGCGGTCGCTGCGGCGCTCCAGCCGGCTGCGCCGCCGCGCGCCGGACCGCGTCCTGGTGGAGTAGGCCCCCGTAGACGACGACTCCGCCCGCGCCATCGGCGTGCGGGCGGAGTCGTCGTCTACGGGGCGCCTCAGCGCCCGGCGGACCTGCGGAACTGGGCGATCGCCAGGGGGATCGACAGGGCCAGCAGAGCGCCGATCCACAGCCCGGAGGCGGCGACCGGGTGTTGCAGCGGCCAGACGTCCGGCGCGGTGGACGGGTCGACGTTGCCGAACTGGACCCGGACCGCCTGGACGATCGCCGAGACCGGGTTCCACTCGGCGACCGGTTGCAGGACGCCCGGCATGGAGTCGATCGGCACGTAGGCGTTGGAGAGGAAGCCCAGCGGGATGGCGATGGTGAAGCCGGTGCTACTGACCGCCTCCGGCGCCCGGGACGCCAGCCCCACCACCGCCATCAGCCACGACAGCGCGTACGCGAATGCCAGCAGGATCAGGAATCCCAGCGCCGCCTCGGGCAGCGACGTGCGGCTGCGCCACCCGACGACCAGGCCGAGCAGCGCGGTGACTGTGATGACCACTCCGCTGTTCACCAGGTCGCTCGTGGTGCGGCCGACGAGCACAGCCGACCGGGAGATGGGCATCGACATCAGCCGGTCGACGATGCCGTTGCGCAGGTCGGCGGCGATCGCGGTGCCGGTGTTGACGGCACCGAAGAGGACCGCCTGCACGAAGATGCCGCCGAGCAGGTACTCGCGGTACGGCACCCCCTGCGCGTCGATCGCGCCGCCGACGATGAAGCCGAACAGCAGCGTCATCATCGCCGGCGCGATGGCGGCGTTGAGCAGCATCTCGGGTACGCGCAGGATCATCCGCAGGTTGCGCTTCGCGACGACGACGCCCTCACCGAAGGCCAGTACGACGGCGTTCACTGCTTCTCCTCCACGGTCTCCTTGACGGGTTCGTCGCCGGTGCGCCGGCCGGGGCCGCCGGTGAGGGCGAGGAAGACGTCGTCCAGCGTCGCCGTGCGCAGCGCGGCGTCCCGCACCGGTATGCCGGCCTGGCGCAGCAGCCGCGCGCCGGACAGGAGCGTGTCCACCCCGTCCCCGGCCGGCACGGAGATCCGGCCGGCGGTCTCGTCGACGGTGGCCGGACCGGTGCCGAGCGAGGTGAGCACCGCCTGCGCGGCGGTCAGGTCGGCGTCCGGCCCGACCGTGATCTCCAGGCTGGTGCCGGAGACCCGCCGCTTCAGCTCGTCCGGCGTGCCGCCGGCGACCACCCGGCCGTGGTCGATCACCACGATCTGGTCGGCCAGCCGGTCGGCCTCCTCGAGGTACTGCGTGGTCAGCAGCAGCGTCATGCCGCCGGAGACCAGCTCGCCGATGGTGTCCCAGAGCGCCGTCCGGCTCCGGGTGTCCAGGCCGGTGGTCGGCTCGTCCAGGAACAGCACCCGGGGCGTACGGATCAGCGCGGCGGCCAGGTCGAGGCGCCGCCGCATGCCACCGGAGTACTCCTTCGCCCGGCGCCCGGCGGCGTCCACGAGGTCGAAGCGTTGCAGCAGCTCGTCGGCCCGCTGCCGGCTCCGCCGGGCGCCCAGGTGCAGCAGCCGGCCGAGCATCTCCAGGTTCTCGAACCCGGAGAGGTTCTCGTCGACGGCGGCGTGCTGCCCGGACAGGCTGATCACCCGGCGTACCTCGGCGGCCTGGGTGACCACGTCGAACCCGGCCACCTCGGCCCGGCCGCCGGTCGGGGCGAGCAGTGTGGTGAGCAGCCGGACGGCGGTGCTCTTGCCCGCGCCGTTCGGCCCGAGGATCCCGGTGATGGTGCCCTCCGGCACCACCAGGTCCAGGCCGTCCAGCGCGGTCACCTTGTCGAACTGTCTGCGTAGCCCGTCAGCGACGATGGCGTTCGCCACGTCGTCTCCTCCCTCTGCGGTTCGGTCGGATGTTCACCGGCCGGCCGGCCGAACCGCAGTGGGAGCCGGTCGCGCCGGCCCGGTCAGAACTCGACCGTGAGCGCGGTCAGCCCGCGCAGCGTGAGCCCGGGCCGCCAGGGCGTCTCGTCGAGGCTCTCCGCCGGGCGCAGGTCGGGCATCCGGGCGAGCAGCGTGGTGATGGCGACCTGCCCCTCGACGCGGGCCAGCGGCGCGCCCAGGCACATGTGGGCGCCCCGGCCGAAGGCGAGGTGCCGGTTGGCGGTCCGTTCGATGTCGAGCCGGTCCGGCTCCGGGTAGCGGCCCGGATCGCGGTCGGCGGCCGCGAGGACCCCGATGACCATCTCGCCGCGGCTGATCGGCACGCCGCCGATCTCGGTGTCCTCGGCGGCGAACCGCGGGAAGCTGATCTCGATCGGGCCGTGGTAGCGCAGCATCTCCTCGACGGCGCCCGGTGCCAGCTCGGGCTTGTCGCGCAGCAGCTGCAACTGGTCGGGGTTGCGGAACAGCGCCAGGACCATGTTGCCGATCAGGTGCTGCGTGGTGCCGAGACCGCCGACCACGAGCAGCGCCACCATCTTCAGCAGCTCGTCGTCGCTCATCCGCTCGCCGTCGGCCTCGGCCAGGGCCATCCCGGAGATCAGGTCGTCGCCGGGCTCGGCGCGCTTGCGCTGGATCAACGCGTCCAGGTAGCGCACGAACTCCTCGATCTCCGCCATCACCTCGGCCGGGCTCATGCCCTGCGGCGCGGACTGCGCGGAGGTCGGATCCAGCGACAGCAGCAGCTCCGACCAGAGCCGGAACCGGTCCCGGTCGGCGCGGGGGATGCCGAGCATGTCGGACATGACGGTGAGCGGCAGCGGCACCGCGAAGTCCTCGACCAGGTCGAAGGTCCGTCCCTCGCGTCCGAGCAGCCCGTCGACCAGCTGGTCGGTGATCTGCTGGACGCCGGGGCGCAGCCGTTCGACGTACTGCGGCGTGAACGCCTGCTGCACCAGCCGGCGCTGCCGCGTGTGCTCGGGCGGGTCGACGCTGCCCATGCTGCCGCCGAGCAGCCGGACCACAGCCTCGGGCAGCGCCGGCGCCTCCATGCCCTCGGGCATCACCGTCGGGCTGGTCTTGAACCGGTGGTAGTCGGTGAGGAAGCCGGTGCACTCGTCGTAGCCGGTGACCAGCCAGACGTCCTGGCCGGTGGGCATCCGGACCCGGGAGACCGGGTTGGTGTCGCGGAGGGCGGCGTAGGTGTCGTAGGCCGTCTCCCGTGCGGCTGGTGACATCAGGTCCGGTTGTTCGGAGGTCGTCACGTCGGCGTCCCCTCTCCAGCGTTCGGCCGCACCGGTCGGCGCCGGCTCCGGATGAGCATTTCCGGGCCATGGCGACACCTCTGCTCAGAGTTGAGCACCGGCCACCCTGCGCACTACTGCGCAGACGTCACCGGCCCTCCTCCGGTGGACTGCGTGGTGTTGTCCTGGTTCCCTTCGATGACGGAGCGCCGACGCATGGACCTCGAAACCACGGAGACCGAACGCCTGCGCACGCTGGACCAGCAGCGCGTGTGGCACCCGTACACCCCGACCGACGCCTACCTCAACGCCAAGCCCCTGGTGATCACCCACGGCGAGGGTGTCTACCTGGTGGACAGCGACGGCAACCGCTATCTCGACGCGGGCTCCTCGCTGGGCGTGAACATCCACGGCCACCAACGTCGGGAACTGAACGAGGCGCTGGCCGCGCAGGCGGCGAAGATCGCGCACACCACGCTCTACGGCATGACCCACCCGGGCGCGGCGGAACTCGCCGACCGGCTGGTCCGGCTCGCCCCGGAGGGCATCGACAAGGTGCTGTTCCTGGAGTCCGGCTCCAGCGCCGTGGAGACGGCGATGAAGATGGCGTATTCCTACTGGGTCTTCAAGGGATCGCCGCAGCGCAACAAGTTCGTGTCCATGGGCGGGGCCTTCCACGGCGACACCATCGGCGCGTTGTCGGTGGGCCAGATGACGATCCTGAAGAACTTCTACCAGCCGCTGCTGCGCGAGACCAGCTCGTTCGCCCAGCCGTACGCGTACCGCTGCGGGTTGTGCAACAACAACTGCGACCTGGCCTGCGCGGACACGCTGGAGGAGGTGCTGGAGCGTGAGGGCGACGAGGTCGCCGCCGTGCTCGTGGAGCCGCGCGTGCAGAACGTCAGCGGCATGATCGTGGCGCGCGACGGTCACCTGGCCCGGGTCGCCGAGATCGCCCGCCGGTACGGCGTCCTGCTCATCGCCGACGAGCTGGGTGTGGGCTTCGGCCGTACCGGCCCGATGTTCGCCTGCCAGGCCGACGGCGTGTCGCCCGACATCCTCTGCGTCGGCAAGGGCCTGACCGGCGGGTACATGCCGTTGACGGCGACGATGGCGTCGGCGGAGGTGTTCGACGCGTTCCGCGGTGACGGCAAGATGCTGCTGTCCGGGCACACGTTCTCCGGCAACCCGCTCGCCGTCGCCGTGGCGCTGGCGAGCCTGGACCTGTTCGAGAAGGACGACCTGATCCGGCACGGCCAGGCGCAGGCAGTGGTCCTGGCCGAGGAACTGGACAAGTTCCGCAGGGTGGCGCACGTCGGCGACGTCCGGCAGTGCGGCCTGCTGGCCGCCGTCGAGCTGGTGGCCGACGTGGAGACGCGCGAGCCGTTCCCGATGGAGCTGGGCGTCGCGACGCGCATCACCGAGCGGTGCCGGGAACTCGGCATGATCATCCACTCGGCGCCGAGCGACACCATCGTCATCGTGCCGCCGCTGGTGATGACCGAGGATGAGCTGCGCACGATGGCGCGGATCCTGCTCCAGGCGACGCAGGAGGTCGTGGCGTCGCTGCCGGCCTGAGCGTGGGGAAACGGCAACGGGACGGGCGGAAGGCCCGTCCCGTTCCGTCGTCTCCGGACCGTCTCCGGACCGCCTGCCTCAGGACCGCACGGCGAGATCGGCCAGCAGCGCCTCGGCCAGCTCGGCGGGCGGCCCGGCCAGATAGAAGTGCCCGCCGCTGAACACCCGCAGGCTGAAGCCGGCCGACGTGACGTCGGCCCAGGAGCGCATCTCCACCACGTCGACCTCCGGGTCGGCGTCGCCGGTGAACGCCGACACGGGACAGCGCAGCGGCGGGCCGGGCAACTGCCGGTACGTCTCGTTGACCGCGAAGTCGGCGCGCAGCCCCGGCAGGAACAACGCCATCAGGTCACGCCGGCGCAGCACCTCGTCCGGCGTGCCGCCGAGCGCCGCGACCGCGGGCAGGAACTCGTCCGCGCCGAGCGTGTGCCGGTCCGGCCGGCGGGCGGGCAGGTGCGGCGCGCGCCGGCCGGAGACGAACAGCCGTGCCGGGCCGCCCGGACCGGCTGACAGCCGCCGGGCGGTCTCGTAGGCGACCACCGCGCCCATGCTGTGGCCGAACAACGCGTACGGGCGGTCCGCGTGCGCGCTGATCGCGGCGGCCAGCGGGGGCACGAGGTGGTCGATGCTGGTGTACGGCGGCTCCCGCAGGCGGGACTCCCGGCCGGGCAGCACGACCGGGCAGACGCCCAGGTACGGCTCCAGCGCGGTGCGCCACGGCCGGAAGAACGAGCCGCCGCCCCCGGCGTGCGGAACGCAGTACAGCAGCATCGGGGCGTCCCGGTCGGCCGGGCCCTTGATCCACGGGTCGCTCATCGTTCCTCCTCGTCGGACCGCAGCACCACGTGCCCCACGGTGCCGGTGGCGCCGACCGCGGTGACGAGCGCGCGCAGCGGGACGCCGGTCCACGGCTCGGGCCGGCGCACGAACCGCACCGGCAGCGCGTCGAGGTCGACGAGCGGGTGGGGCGTCTCCGCCAGCAGGGTCGGTACGAGCCGGCGGTGCCGCAGCTGGAGGAGCACCTTGGTCAACTGCGCGAGCCCGGACGCGGCCTCCGCGTGGCCCAGGTTCGGCTTGAGGGTGCCGATCGGCACGCGTACCCCCTCGGGACCGCGCGCGGCGGCGGCCAGGAAGCGGCCCACGGCCTCGATCTCGGCGGCGTCGGACAGGGCGGCCCCGGAGGCCGCGCACTCGACGTACCCGATGTCGGCGGCGGTGAGCCCGGCCCGGCTCACCGCCTCGGCGAGCGACCCGGCGAGGGTGGCCGCGTCGGGCGTGCCGAAGCGGCTCGTCGCGCCGCTGTGCCCCACCCAGGTGCTCTCCACCACGGCGTCGACGCGGTCGCGGTCCCGGCGCGCGTCGCCGAGCCGGCGCAGCAGCAGGGCGCCGGCGCCCTCGCCGGGCGACCAGCCGGCGGCGGCGGCGTCCAGTGCCGGGTGCGGCGTTTCGGCGACCAGGCCCAGCCCGCGCAGCACCGCCACGTGGTACGGGTGCGCCAGCAGGTTGACCGCGCCGACCACGGCGGCGTCGCAGTCGCCCCGGTCGAGGCTCTCGGCCGCCTGGCGCAGGGCGGTGAGCGCCGAGGAGCAGGAGGTGTCCACGGCGACGCTCGGGCCGCGGAAGTCGAAGGTGTGGGAGATCCGGTTGGCGATCTCGGAGCCGGTGCCGGAGATCCGGGCCGGGTCGCCGTCGCGCCACCGGTCGGTGCCGGCGAGCCGGTGGTCGTGCCACATCACACCGACGAAGACACCGACCCGGCCGAGGGACGCCGGGGTGTGGCCGGCGTCCTCCAGGCACGCCCACACCACTTCGAGCAGTACGCGTACCTGCGGGTCGAGGACGGCGGCCTCGGCCGGCGCGATCCCGAAGGCCATGCTGTCGAACGTCTCCAGGCCGGACAGGTAGCCACCGGCCGGTCCGGTGCCCCGCCCGGGCGGGGGCGCGGTGATCGCGCAGTGGCCGGCGTCGAGGTTGCGCCAGAGCGTCCCGACGTCGTCCGCGCCGGGGTAGCGGCCGGCCACCCCGACCACGGCGATCTCGCGCGGCCCGGCGGCGGACGGCCGCCCGGCGGCGGGGGTGCCGGGCGTCTCGGCCTCGTCGTCGCGCGTCACCGGACCGCACAGGAACGCCTGCTGGAACACGTGGTCGTCGTCCAGCCGCAACGCGGCGCGGACCGGCGCCTCGGCGACCGCGCCGACCGGGCACAGCCCCAGCCCGTGGTCGGCCTGGGCGCCCATCAGCACCTGGCCGAGGTAGCCGGCCTCCAGCGCGAGGTACCGGTCGGCGTCGTCGCCGTAGAGCGGGCGGATCGCCCGCGCCTGCCCGACGAGGAGGAGCTGGAACGCCGCCCGGTCGTACACCGGCCGGTTGTAGACGAAGTGCGCGGTGCGGTCCAGGGCGGATCCGTCGCCGATGCGGCGCAGTGTGTGTTCGTCGGGGTGGTGGTAGTAGACGCCGGCCGGCAGTCCGGTGACCCGGTCGCCGGGCACGTGGACGTAGACCTGCACGCCGTAGGTGTCGCCGGCCGACGGGTACAGCCGCCGCGTCCGGTCCCCGTCGGGCAGTGGGCGCAGCAGGCTCAGCAGGCCCGCCACGGTGGACAGCGCAACGGGCCGGTCGAGGAGGTCGCGGCGCGAGGCCCGTCGCCGGTACCGCCGTGGCGCCGGGCGTTCCCCGGGCAGCGGCACGGCCTCGCCGTCGTCGCGCAGGTCCAGCCGGGCCGCGGCGAAGGCGGACCGTTCGGCGGGGGAGAGCACGTCGACCGTCGGCGGCGGCGCGACGGCCGGGGACGGGTCCGCGGGTACGGGCGCGGGCGGGCCGGGCGACAGGTGCGCGGCGATGCCGTCGATCGTCGGGTTCTCCAGCAGTGCCGCCACCGGCACCCGCGTGCCGAGACGCTCGTGCAGCCGGGCCGAGACCTGGACCATGGTGAACGACGTGGCACCCTGGTCCCACAGGTCGGCCGCCGGGTCGACGGTCTCGCCGAGCAGTTCCCCGAACAGTTCCGTGAGCACCTGACGGACACCGGGCTTGTGCGGAGCGTCAGCCGGTCCCGGCGGGTCCGGCGGCCCGGCCGGTGGCGGGGCCGGCGACGTGACCGGCGGCAGCGGCCACGGCAGCCGGGCGCGGTCCAGCTTGCCGTTGTCGGTGGCGGGGAACTGCTCCAGCACGGCCAGATGGCTCGGCACCATGTAGTCGGGCAGCGTCTCGGCGGCGAAGGCCCGCAGGTCACGGACGGCCGGTGCGGCGCCACCGGAGGACAGCAGGTACGCCACCAGCTTGCGTTCGCCGCCCTCCTCACGGGCCACCACCACCGCGTCCTTGACGCCCGGATGGCCGCGCAGCCGGTGCTCGATCTCGCCGAGTTCGACCCGGAACCCGCGGATCTTCACCTGGTGGTCGGCCCGGCCCAGGAAGGTCAGGTTGCCGTCCGGCAGGAACGCCGCCCGGTCGCCGGTGCGGTACATCCGGTCGCCCGGCGGCCCGAACGGGCACGGCACGAACCGGTCCTCGGTGAGGTCCGGCCGGTTGTGGTAACCGGCACCGAGCACCTCCCCGGCGATGTAGAGGTCGCCCTCGACGCCGGGCCGGCACGGGCGCCGGTCGCCGTCCAGGACGTAGTAGCGGGCGTTGTCGATCGGCCGGCCGTAGGGGATGCTGCGCCACCCGGGCTCGACGGCCCCGACGCGGTACCAGTTCGACCACACGGTGGCCTCGGTCGCCCCGCCGAGGTTGACGATCTCGGCGGCGGTGAAACAGGCCCGCAGCTCGTCGGGCAGGGACAGCGGCGTGTGGTCACCGCTGAGGAACACCAGCCGCAGGTCGGTCGTGCCGGGCCCGCCGCGGTGCGCGGCGGTCAGCGGTACGACGTGCGCCAGGGTGGTCGGCGCGGAGTTCCAGAACGTGACCGGCTCCCGCAGCAGGACGTCCAGCAGCAGCGCCGGGTCCTTCTGCTGCTCGGAGTCGGCGACGTAGATCGAGGCGCCCCAGCCCAGCAGCCCGAGGATGTCGAACACGGACAGGTCGAAGCCGAGCGACGTCACGCACAGCCCGGTGTCCTCCGGTCCGAAGCGGAACGTCCGGCGCGCCCAGTGCAGGAGGTTGTGCACGGCCCGGTGGGTGACCGCGACACCCTTGGGCCGGCCGGTGCTGCCGGAGGTGAAGATGACGTACGCGAGGTCGTCCTCGCCGGTGCACGGCTCCGGGTCCGGCACGGCTGCGGAACCGACCCGGTCGGCGTGGACCACGGCGATCCCGTCCGGCCCGCCCGGCGCCGGCAGGTCCAGGTCGCTCGTCGTGACGAGCGCGACCGCGCCCGCGTCGGCGAGCATCAGCGCGGCCCGCGCCGGCGGCAGCGACGGCTCCACCGGCAGGTAGGCGCCACCGGCCTTGAGCACGCCGTACACGGCGGCGACCATGAGCGGCCCCCGGACGACGCTGATCCCGACCACGGACCCGGCGCCGACGCCCGCGGCGCGCAGCCGGACCGCGATCCGGTTCGCCACCGCGTTCAGCTCACCGAAGGACGTGGTCCCGCCGCGCCCGCGTACGGCCACCGCCTCGGGCCGGGTCCGGGCCTGGGCCTCGAACAGCAGGTGCACGGGCCCGGCGTGCGGGAACTCGACGGCGGTGTCGTTCCACCCGTACACGGCGTCGCTGAGGTCGGCCAGTTCGGCCAGCGCCGACCGGTACGAGTCGAAGATCCGGTCCAGGTCGTCGTCGCCGATCGCGCCCTCGGTGGCGTCCCAGAACAGCCGCAGCGTGTCGTCGCCCTCGTCGATCGCGATGCAGTCCAGCGCCACGTCGGGCGTGCACGTCAGCCACGGACCGGCTGTCACGCCGTCCGGCAGCGGCACGTCGCCGAGTTCGAGCAGCCCGGTGCACACGACCGGGTACCCGCCGCCGCCGTCGCGCATCCGCCGCAGCACCAGCCGCCGCAGCTCGGCCAGGCCCGAGGCGCCGTCCGCCGCCGCGTCGGCGGTGATCTGCCGGTCGTAGCGCTCGGCGAGGTCGAGCAGGCCCTCGCCCGGTTCGCCGGCGGCCAGCCAGCTCAGCGCGGTCAGCTCGGCGGGCCGGAACGGCTCGGACCGCGGCGTCCAGCGCACCAGCGGCACCGCGAAGCGGTCACGGTGGCAGGTGCCGATCGCCGTGGTGAGCGCGGCCATGAGCAGCGCGTCGAGGGCGAGGCCGCGTTCCCGGGCCAGTCGCCGGATTCGCGTCCAGCCCGGCACCCGGGCGGTACGTCGCCGCCGTGGCCCGGTGTGCGCCTCGATCGGCGGGCCGGGCGGAAGGTCGGCCAGGCGGTCCCGCCAGTACCGGCGGGCGTGCGGGTCCGGTGCCGCCTGCGGCGCGCGGGGCGGCCCGGCCACCGGCGTGCCCGGCTCGGCGTAGCGGCGCATCAGCTCGCGCAGCAGCAGGTGGATGCTGCGGCCGTCGGCCACCAGCAGGTCCAGCGCCACGTGCACGGTGGCCGCGCCCGCCTCGTCCACCTGGACGCGCAGCTCACCCTGGGGGAGCCGGCCGAGCGGGAAGGCCCGGCCCACCATGTCCCGCTGCACCGCGTCGCACGACGGCGCGCCGCCCGGTTCGTCCGGTCCGGTCACCGGGATGTGCCACCGGTCCGGCACGTCCTCGCGGGTGACCAGCCGTCCGTCCGGGGTGACGACGGTCCGCAGCGGCTCGTGCGCGGCGAGCAGGCCCAGCCAGGCCGCCTCCAGCCGGGGCAGGTCGAGCCGGTCCACGGCGAAGGCGTGCACCACCTGGCAGCCGCTCCACGGGCCGGTGCCGCCCGTGGTCCGGGCCACGAAGTACGCCTGCTGGAGGTCGTTCAGGGGCCGGCCGGCGTCGTCGGGGACGGGCCGCAGCCAGCGCAGCGTGTTGACGAACCAGGCGAAGGTCGCGGCGACCACGCCCGGGCCGAAGGCGTCCTCCGCGACGTCCCACCGCACGCGCAGTTCGCCGTCGCGCTCGCCGATCTGCGCGTCGAGCGTGACGCCGGTGGTCTGGCTGACCGCGTACCGGCCGTCGGCGCCGGTCCCGCCCACGTCGAGCAGGCTGGTGAACACGACCGGTAGCTGCGCCGGGACCGGCAGCCGGCGGGACCGCAGCTCACGGAGCGCGGCCACACCGGGCACGTCGGCGTGCTCGAGGTCGCGGCGCAGCCGGTCGTGGACCGCCTGGGCGGCCTCGGCGAACGGCCGCCCGGTCGCCGTCTCGGCGACGAACACGGTGGTCGAGGTGAACGGCCCGGGCACACCCGCCGCCTCGGCGGGCAGCCAGAGCCGGCTGTTCGTGGTCAGCACGAGCGAGAACGCCGCGTCGGCTCCGGCCCGCCGCAGCGCCTCGGTGAAGGCGGTGAGCACCACAGCGGTCGGTGAGACGCCGAGATCGCCCGCGTACGCGGTCACCGCGGCCCACTCGCGTCGCGTCAGCGCCGCCGTGTACGGCACCCGCACCGGGCCGGGCTCCGCGCCGGAGGTGGGCAGGGCGGGTCCGGGCGGCAGGTCGCGCAGCGCGGCGGCCCAGTACTCCAGGCCGGCGCGGTACCCGTCGCCGTCGCGGTGGGCGGCGAGGGCCACGCCGAGGTCCCGCAGGCCGGTACCGGGGGCGGGCAGCTCGCGCCCGGCGTCGTCGTACAGCGCCCAGAGCTGCCCGACGAGCAGCTCCAGCCCGGCGCCGTCGACGATCGCCGCGTCGACGCTGAGGTGCAGCACACCGCCGCCGTCCGGGGCCCGGGTCACCTCGACCGTCCACAACGGCTCGTCGGCCGAGCCGTAGGAGTGGTGGGAGAGGCGTCGGCGTACGTCCTCGGCGTCGGCGCCGACCGGCATGGTCCAGTCCGGTGGCCGCTCGGCCACCCGCTGGCGCCCGTCGGGGGTCAGCACGAGCCGCAGCGCCTCGTGGTGCCCGACGAGCCGCCCCCAGGCCGCACGCAGGCGGTCCACGTCCAGTTCGGGGATGTCGTACTCGCGGTAGAGGTGGCAGCCGGGCAGACCGGTCGCCTTGGCCAGCAGGTACCCCTCCTGGAGCGGGGTGAGCGGGAACGGCTCGTGCCGCCGCGCGGGCTCGGGGCGTACGCCGGGACGCAGCCCCGCGCCGGCGGGCGCGGCGTGGACGGCCAGCTCGGCCAGCTCCCGGGCGGTGGCGCAGCGGCGCAGCGCGTCGGTCGGCAGCTCGGTGCCGAACGCGGCGCCGACCTCCAGCAGCAGCCGCGCGGCGGCGAGGGAACCGAGTCCCAGGTCGCCCAGGGCCGTGTCGGCGTCCGCTGTGACCCCGGCCGGCAGCACGCCCGACAGGACGTCCAGGACGATCTCCACGCGGTCCGGGATGGCGGTCTGCTCGTTCATGCGCTCCCCGCTCCGAAGGCCGGCGTTCGCCGCAACCTAAGCGGCACCGGACCGGACGTGCTGCTCAACTCTGGGCAGCACGTCCGTCCGGTGGGGCCGGACAGTCCAAGTCGTGTCCTCCAGACCGAAGTCCGCCTGGGTGTTCCCGGGGCAGGGCGCGCAGCGCCGGGGCATGGGCGGTGACCTGTTCGACCGCTTCCCGGCCGAGTGCGCCGCCGCCGACCGGATCATCGGCGTACCGGTGGCCCGGCTGTGCCGGGACGACACCCTGCTCGGCGACACCCGGTACGCCCAGCCGGCGCTGTTCGTCGTCGGCGCGCTGGCCTACCTGGCGGCACGCGACGAGGAGCCGCCGCCGGACTACCTCGCCGGGCACAGCCTCGGCGAGTACGCGGCGTTGTTCGCGGCCGGCTGCCTGGACTTCGAGGAGGCGCTGCGCCTGGTGTGCCGCCGCGGCGAGATCATGGCCCGGGCGGCCGGCGGCGGCATGCTCGCCGTCCTCGGCGAACGGCTGGACCGGCTGCCCGGGGTGCTCGCCGACGCCGGTGTCGACGACGTGGACGTCGCCAACGACAACGCCGACGGCCAGGTGACGCTCTCCGGCCCGCGCGAGTCGCTGTCGGCGGTGGCGCGGGCGGTCACCGGCGCCGGTCTGGGCCGGTGCGTCCCGCTTCCGGTGGCCGCCGCGTTCCACTCGCGGTACATGCGCGCCGCGGCGGGCGAGTTCGCCGAGGTGCTGTCGCAGGTCCGCTTCGCGCCGCCGCGGGTGCCGGTGATCTCCAACGTGACCGCCCGGCCGCACGACCCGCTGCTGCTGCCCGACCTGCTCGCCGTGCAGCTGCGCCGCCCGGTGCGGTGGCGCGAGACCATGGCGTACCTGGTCGGCCACGGCGTGCGCACGGTGCGCGAGCTGGGTCCGGGCCGGGTGCTGACGGACCTGTTCCGTCCGGTGCTCGCGGCGGCGCCGGCCGTGCCGGACGGCGGTGATCCGGGACCGGCGGCGCTCGGCTGCCAGCGGTTCCGCGCCGACTACGGCGTCACGTGGTCCTACCTCGCCGGCTCGATGTACCGCGGGATCAGCTCGGTGGCGATGGTCGCCCGCCTGGGCAAGGCGGGCCTGCTCGGCTTCTTCGGCGCGGGCGGCTTCGACCGCGACGAGGTCGAGGCGGTCCTGCGCTCGCTCACGGCGGATCCCGGTCCGGGCCGCTTCGGCATGAACCTGCTGGCGATGCCGGACAACCCGGCGCTGGAGTCGGCGCTGGCGGAGCTGTACGTCCGGCACGACGTGCGTTACGTCGAGGCCGCCGGGTACACCGGGGTCACCGCGGCCCTGGTGCGGTTCCGCTTCGCCGGCGCGCACCTGACGGCCGACGGCACCCCGGTCGCCGTCCGGCACGTCGTGGCGAAGGTGTCCCGGCCCGAGGTGGCGGCCGCGTTCCTGGCCCCGCCGCCGGCGGCGATGCTCGCCGCTCTCGTGGCCGAGGGTGCGCTGTCCGCCGGGGAGGCCGCCGCGGCGGCGCGGCTGCCGGTGAGCGGCGACCTGTGCGCCGAGGCCGACTCGGCCGGGCACACCGACGCGCGGTCCGCGCTCACCCTCGTGCCGGACCTCGCCCTGCTGCGGGACGCGGAGATGCTCCGGCACCGCTACCACGAACGGATCCGGGTCGGCGCCGCGGGCGGTCTGGGCACCCCGGAGTCGGTCGCCGCGGCGTTCGTGCTCGGCGCCGACTTCGTGGTCACCGGGTCGATCAACCAGGCCACGCCCGAGGCCGGGACGTCACCCGAGGTCAAGGACCTGCTGGCGGGCGCCGGGATCCAGGACACGGCGTACGCGCCGGCCGGTGACACGTTCGAGATCGGCTCCCGCGTGCAGGTGCTGCGGCGCGGCACGATGTTCGCGGCGCGGGCCACCCAGCTGCTCCAGCTCTACCACCGCTACGACACCTGGGACGAGGTGCCCGCCGCGATCCGCGACGCCGTGGAACGGACCACCTTCCGCCGGCCGTTCGCGCAGGTGTGGCGGGAGACCGAGCGGCACTACCGGGACACCGGCCGGGCCGCGGAGGTGGAGCGGGCCGGCCCGCGACGGCGGATGGCACTGGCGTTCAAGTGGTACTTCGCCCACGCCACGGAGGTGGCGCTGCGCGGCGACACCACCGAACGGGCGAACTTCCAGGTCCACACCGGGCCGGCGATGGGCGCCTTCAACAGGTACGTGCGCGGCACCGAACTGGCCGACTGGCGGCTGCGGCACGTCGACGTCATAGCCGAGCTGCTGATGCGCGGGGCGGCCGACGTCCTGCGCCGGCACTGTCCGCCGGTGGCCATTAGTGAGCAGAGCCGCTGGTCCGATGCTGACTAGCGTGTCCGGGCGCCCACCGAACCAGCCGAAGCGAAGGAGTCTCCGATGACCACCACATCGAGTCCGCCGTTCGTGTTGCCGACCGCCCAGGCCCAGACCTCGATCGACCGGGCCGCGATCCTGCACTCGGGCAACGCCGGCGTGATCGTCGAACGGGTCGGTCAGTTGCGTGCCGAGTTCCGCTCCGAGGCCCGGCAGTTCGCCCGTGAGCTGTCGGAGTACCTCAACACCAACTACGCCGGCATCATCACGGTGTTCGTCTACGAGGAGACCTTCGGCACGAAGGACCGCCTCCACTGGCTGATGCACCTGAAGTCGCTGCACGCGTACGAGACGCTGATCGAGATGGGCAGCCGCGACGCCGGCTGGCGGGACATCATCATGCGCCAGCGCATCGACCCCGCGCGCGGCGGCGGCACGTGGGACCGGATGTTCCTCGACGGCGACCTGCACGAGACGGTGCTCATCCCGTCGGCCTTCGGCATGTACGGCACGTCGGACGAGACGCCGGACTCGGTGCGGACCAGCGACGGCGCCGCCACGTTCACCGTACCCACCGCGCAGCTCCAGACCGACGTGCCGGTCGAGGAGCAGCTCAACTCCGCCACCTGCGGCATCCTCATGCACCGCACCGGCGAGCTGCGCTACGAGTTCCGGGCCGAGGGACGCGCGTTCGCCCGGGCGCTGTGCGAGAGCTGGAACCGGGTGCTAGCCGGCCACGCCACCATCTACCTGTACGAGGAGGCGTTCGGCCGGTCCGACCGCATCCACCACTTCATCCACCTGAAGTCGCTCAGCTCGTACTACACGCTGATGGGCGTCCGCGCGATGAGCGATCCGGCCACCCGCGAGGTGTTCACCCGCCAGTGGATCCCGGAGGAGAAGGGCGGCGGCGGCTGGGAACGGATGTTCGTCCAGTCCAGCCTGTCCGACCTGTCGCTCACGCCCCAGCACTGGGGCATGTACGCCACCAAGACGGAGCGGTGACCGATGCCCGTGACTGACTGCCTGCACACGGTCTTCTCCCGGCGGGCGGCGGAACAGCCGCACCGGATCGCGGTGACCTGCGGCGATCACCGGCTGTCCTACAGCGAGCTGGACCGCCTGTCCGGTGAGCTGGCCGAGCGGCTGCGCGGGTACGGGGTCGGCCCCGGCGTCCACGTCGGGGTGTGCGTCGACCGCTCGGTCGACCTGGTCGTGTGCGTCCTGGCGGTGGTGAAGGCGGGCGGCGCCTACGTGCCGGTGGACGCCGAGCATCCGGCCGCGCGGGTCGCGGCCGTGCTGGCCGGCAGCCGGGTTCCGGTGACGGTGGCGGTGACCCGGACCGCCGACTCGCTCGCGGAGTGGTCGGGTCCGGTGCTGTGGGCCGACGACAGCGAGGGCGACGACGACACCGACGACGAGGACACGGACGGCGAGGGCACGGCCGGCGAGGCCGCGGCCGGTGCCGGCCCGGCGTACCGGGCCGCCGGCGCGGACGCGGTGCGGGAGCCCGCCGGTGAGGCCGGGCCGGACGACCCCGCGTACGTCATCCACACGTCGGGTTCCACCGGGGCGCCGAAGGGCGTGGAGGTGTCGCACCGCAGCGTCGTGGCGCTGCTGGAGCACGGCACCGAGCGGTTCGGCTTCGGCGGCGACGACACGTGGACGCTGTTCCACTCGATCGGCTTCGACTTCTCCGTCTGGGAGCTGTGGGGGGCGCTGCTGTCCGGCGGCCGGCTCGTCGTCGTACCGGGGCGCGTCGCCCGGACCCCGGCGCTGATGCTGGACCTGGTGCGGCGCGAACAGGTCACGGTGCTCAACCAGACCCCCTCGGCGTTCCGCCAGCTCGCCGCCGCCTACCTGGCCGACGAGGGCCCGGACGACCTGCGCCTGGTGGTGTTCGGCGGCGAGCGGCTCGACGTCGCGATGCTGGCGCCGTGGATCACCAGGCGCGGCGACGACCGGCCGGTACTGGTCAACATGTACGGCATCACCGAGGTGACCGTGCACGCCACCGCCCGCCGGATCGTCGCGGCGGACCTCGACCGGCCGTCGGTGAGCCCGATCGGCCGGCCCCTGCCCGGCGTACGGATCGAGCTGCGCGACGAGACCGGCGCGCCGGTGCCGGACGGCACGCCGGGGGAGCTGTACGTGGCGGGCGCCGGGCTGGCGCGGGGCTACCTGCACCAGCCGGAGCTGACCGCCGAGCGTTTCGCCGAGTCCGGCGGTGAGCGCTGGTACCGCTCCGGGGACCGGGCCGTGCGGACCGACGGCGACCTGGTCTACCTCGGCCGGGTCGACAGGCAGTTGAAGGTCCGCGGCTACCGGATCGAACCGGGCGAGGTGGAGGCGGCGGTCCTGGCGCACCCCGGCGTCGGCACCGCGCTGGTGACCGCCCAGGACTTCGGCGAGGGCGACGTACGCCTGGTCGCCTACGTCGCGCCCCCGCCCGGCGCGGACCCGTCCGCGCTCACCGAGGCGGACCTCGCCGCGACCGTGGCGGACCTGCCCGGCTATCTGCGGCCGTCCCGCTTCCACGTGGTCGCCGACATCCCGCTCACCGTGCAGGGCAAAGCCGACGTGGCGGTCCTGGACCGCCTGGCCGAACCGGCCGAACCGGCCGGCGACGACGCCGTGTCCGGGGTGAAGGCCATCGCCGACGAGGTGCTGCGCCGCGACGTGCCGGTGGACGGCGACCTGTTCGACCTGGGCGCCACGTCGCTGGCCCTCGCCCGGATCGTGGCCATGGTGAACGACCGGTTCGGCATCGCGCTGACCGGCGCCGAGATGGAGGAGCCCACGGTCGGGTGCCTCGCCGAGGTGGTGGACGCGTCCCGACGCCACCATTCCCTGCAACAGGTAGGAGGATGACATGGAGGACGACTACACGCTCACCGACCAGGAGCTGGCCGACTTCCACCGCAACGGGTACTTCGGCCCGTTCCCGGTGTACGAGGTCGAGGAGATGCAGCGGCGGTGGCGGCGGGAACGGCTGCGCCTGCTGGACCGCTCGCACGCGGTCTACCAGGACGAGGCCGCGCTCTCCGGGAACACCAACATCTCCAATTACGACCGGCACCTGGACAACGAGTTCCTGGCCGACCACGTCTGCCACCCGCGGATCGTCGACCGCGTCGTCAGCGTGCTCGGCCCGGACGTGCAGTGCTGGCGGTCGGAGTTCTTCCCCAAGTACCCCGGCGACGAGGGCACCGACTGGCACCAGGCCGACACGTTCGCCAACGCCTCCGGCAAGCCGCAGATCCTCTGGCCCGGCGACGCGAAGGACTTCGGCGGCACGATCACCGTCTGGACGGCCTTCACCGAGGCCAACGAGGAGACCGGGTGCCTCCAGTTCATCCCGGGCACCCACCGGACGATGTTCTACGACGAGACCAAGCGCATGCACTACGACCCGTCCTCCATCAACAGCACCGACAAGGACGGCGTGCGCCGCGGCTTCTTCGGCTACGACTACCGCGAGCTGCAGATCGACCCGGACTGGAAGCCCGACGAGTCCAGGGCGGTGTCGATGGTGATGCGGCCCGGCGAGGCGATCATGTTCTGGTCGACGCTGATGCACGCGTCGCTGCCGCACGCGGGACGCACCGAGGAGATGCGGCTCGGCTTCGCCGGCCGGTACGTGCCGGTGTCGGTGGACGTCTACCCGGACACCGACGTCATCGAGGAGTACGGCGGCGCCGTGTCGCTGGACCGCTGGGGCTCGGTCCTCGTCGCGGGCCACAACGGCAACCCGCGCAACCGGATGGCGACCGAGACCACGCGGGGCCACCGGTTCACCCGGCGGGACCGCTCCGGGGCGCGGGTGTCACCGGCATGACCGTCTTCGAGGTCGTGAAGGCGAGCCTCGTCGAGGTCGTCCCGGACGTCGACCCGGCGAGCGTCACCGCCGGGCGCACGCTGAGCGACCTCGGCTGCACGAGCATCGACCGGGCCGAGGTCGTGACGCTGGCCATGGAGCGGCTCGGCATCGTGGTGCCGATCTCCGAGTTCCGCGACGTCAACGACCTCGACCGGATCGTCGAGCTGCTGCGGACGCACATGTGAGCACGGTCGCGGTGACCGGCACCGGGATCGTCTGCGCGATCGGTGCGGACGTCCCGTCGTTCACCACGGCGCTGCGGGCGGGCCGCAGCGGTGTCGTCGGCACCGCTGACGGCCTGGCCGCGCCGATCACCGGGTGGTCGTTCGACGACGCGGTGGCCGGCGTGCCCGAGCCGCTGCGCCGCCGGGCGGTCCGGGCCGCGGCGCGGGCGCCGCAGCCGGTGCGGGCCGCCGTCGCGGCGGCGCTCCAGGCGTGGACCGGGGCCGGCCTGCCCGGCGCCCGGATCCCCGGCGACCGGGTCGGCGTCGTGGTGGCCGGGCACAACCTGACCGCGCGGTACACGCACGAGCTGTACCGGACCTGGCAGGAACGGCCGGCGTACCTGCCGGCGCGGTTCGCCCTGCACGTCCAGGACACCGACCACGTCGGGACGCTCAGCGAGGTGCTGTCCGCGACCGGCGAGGGTTTCACCGTCGGCGGGGCCTCGGCCAGCGGCAACGTCGGCATCGTGCACGCCGCCCGGCTGGTCGCCGCCGGCGCTGTGGACTGCTGCGTCCTGGTCGGCGCGGTCACCGAGCTGACACCGATGCACCACCGGGGCTTCGCGGTGCTCGGTGCGCTCGCCGAGCCGGGTGGCGACCCGGCTGCCGCCTGCCGGCCGTTCGACCACGACCGGCGCGGTTTCGTCCCCGGCGAGGCCGCCGCGGCGCTGGTGCTGGAACACCCGGCCGCCGCGGCCCGGCGCGGTGCGGCGGTCCTGGCGACGGTGGCCGGGTACGCCCTCGGCCTGGACGCCAACCGGCTCGCCGACCCCGACGCGGCCGGGCAGGCCCGCGTGATCCGGGCCGCCCTGGCCGCCTCGGGGCTGGCCCCGCACGAGGTGGACTACGTCAACGCCCACGCCACCGGTTCCCGGCTGGGCGACGAGACGGAACTCGCGTCGCTGCACGAGGTGTTCGGCGCCGCCGCCGGCCGGCCGTGGGTGAACGCCACCAAGGCGCTGACCGGTCACTGCCTCGGCTCGGCCGGGGTGGTCGAGGCCGTCGCCACCGTCGCGCAGCTCACCGGCGGCTTCGTGCACCCCAACCCGAACCTGGCCCGACCGATCGACGCCCGGATCCGGTTCGCCGGCGCCGGGCCCGAGCCCGCCCGGCTGCGGTACGCGCTGTCCACCGGCTTCGGCTTCGGGGGCATCAACACGGCCGTGGTCCTCGCCCGTACCGCCGATGGAGGTTGAACGATCATGTACGACGTCGTCGTCGTCGGGGCCCGCTGCGCGGGCGCGCCGACCGCCATGCTCCTGGCCCGCCAGGGTCACCGGGTGCTGCTGCTGGACCGCAGCGCCTTCCCGGCCGACAAGCTCTCCACGCTCTACATCCAGCAGCCGGGCGTCGCGCGGCTGGCCCGCTGGGGTCTGCTGGACGCGATTCGGGCCACCGGCTGCCCGCCGCTGGACCACGTCGTCTACGAGCTGGGTGACGTGCGCGTCGAGGGCTGCTGCAGCGGCATCGACGGCATCCGCGCGGCGTACGCGCCCCGCCGCTCGATCCTGGACCCGCTGCTGGCCGGCGCCGCTGTGGACGCCGGCGCCGAGTTCCGCGACGACTGCCGGGTCACCGGCCTGCTGTGGGAGGACGACCGGGTCGTCGGGGTACGTACCGACCGCGGCGACGAGCGGGCCGCGCTGGTCGTCGGCGCCGACGGGATGCGCTCCACAGTCGCCGGGCTCACCGGCGCGCCCACGACGACGTCCCACCCGCCGCTGACCTGCGCGTACTACGCGTTCTGGGACGGGCCGAAGACGCACTTCGAGATGTACGAGGGCGACACCGGCTGGGTGTCCGCGGTGCCGACGAACGACGGCGCGGTGCTCATCGCCGCCTACTACCCGCAGCAGCGCTTCGACGAGGTCCGGCACGACGCGCGCGCGGCCTACCTCGACAACGTGCGGACCAACGCGCCGCGGCTGTACGAGCAGATGGAGCGCGGCCGGCAGGTCGGCGGCGTGCACGGCACGGGTGACCAGCAGAACTTCTTCCGCCGCGCGCACGGCCCGGGCTGGGCGCTCGCCGGCGACGCCGGCCACCACAAGGACTCGCTGACCGCGCGCGGCATCTCCGACGCGTTCATGCAGGCCGACCTGCTCGCCGAGTCGGTGGGCGAGCACCTGGCCGACCGGACACGGCTGGACGCCGCGCTGGCCGACTACGACCGGGAACGTGAGCAGCGGCTGATGGAGAACTACCAGGCGACCCTGCTGGTGGCCCAGGCCGAGGCCCGGGACAAGCGCCGTGCGCTGCTGCGCGCCGTCGGCAGCAGCCCCGAACTGACCACCCGCTACTTCGACGCGGTGGCCGGGATCGCGTCGCTGCGGGAGCTGTACACACCGGAACTGATGGCGCTGATGTCCGCCCCGACGGCCCCCTGACACCGCGCCCTATTGAGCAGACACCCGTGCCGGTGATCGGCGACCGTCAGATCCGCAGACGTCTTGCGATCCGACCTCACCGGCACGACCCTTGTGGAGGAACCATGTCGCCCACCCCTTACGACTCGCCCTTCAATCGCCGCGCGCTGCTCCGGATGGGGCTCGTCGCGGGCGCCGCGGTGGCCGGCGTGCCGCTGCTGTCGGCCTGCGGCGACGACGACGAGCAGCCGTCGCCGGCGGCCGGCGGGGGGTCGCTGGCGGTACTGAAGGTGGGCGCGCCGAACGCGGTCACCGACGCCGAAGCCGGCAACCCGCTGCTGACCAGCATCGGCGCGACCCTCATCGTCATGCGGCACGTGTACGACTCGCTGATGGTGCTCGACAACGGCGAGTACAAGTACCAGCTCGCCGAGTCGGTGCAGCCGAACGCCGACGGCAGCGTGTGGACGATCAACCTGCGCTCCGGGGTGACGTTCCACGACGGCAAGCCGGTCACCGCGGCCGACGTGGTGCACAGCATCCGTACGCTCGGCGCCAAGCCCAGCAACCGGGCCTCCGTCTACGCCAACGTCGACCTCGCCAAGGTGACGGCCGTCGACGACCGTACCGTCACCGTCCCGCTGCTGACCCCCCGCGGTGACTTCAAGGAAGCCGTCCTCGTCGTCTTCTCGCCGGTCTTCCCGGCCGGCATGACCGAGTTCAGCAAGCCGATCGGCTCGGGCCCGTACCGGCTGGCCGAGCGTAACGGCACCACGACCCGGCTGGTCGCCAACGAGCAGTACTGGGGTGGCAAGCCGAGCGTCGCCGAACTCCAGATCGTCGGCATCCTCGACGCCGGCGCCCGGCTGTCTGCGCTGAAGGCGGGACAGGTCGACTACGCCGTCAGCATCAGCTCCACCGGCGCGAAGACCGAGGCGGCGAACAGCGAGCTCACCGTCGTACGCGGTGGTCCGGCGAACGCCAACGCGCTGTCGTTCGCGATGAACCAGAAGCTCGCGCCGTTCGACGACGTCCGGGTCCGCCAGGCGGTCCGGCTCGCGGTGGACCGGCAGGCGCTCGTCGACAACGCGCTGCTCGGGCTCGGCTCGACCGCCGACGACGTGGTCGGCAAGAGCCTGCCCGGCTACGCCGATTTGCCGGCGCGCGCCCGTGACCTGGAGCAGGCGAAGCGGCTGTTCACCGAGGCCGGGATCACGAAGCTGACGTTGCGGACCGGCGAGATCGTCCCCGGCATGCTCAACGCCAGCCGGCTGATGGCCCAGCAGCTCAAGGAGGCGGGCGTCGAGCTGACCCTCCAGGAGATCTCGCCCGACGCCTACTACGCCGACCTCATGACGCTGGCCACGCACCCGTTCCAGGCGTTCTACTACGTCAACCGGCCGGCGGCCGTGCACCTGTCGGCGGTGACCCACGGCAAGGCGCCGTTCAACGTCACCGGCACGTCGGCGGCCTACCAGGCGCGGCTGGCCAAGGCCCAGGCGACTGTCGACGACAACGCCCGCGCCGAGGCGTTCAAGGCGCTGCAGGAGGAGTTCTACAAGGAGGGCGGCGACCTGCTGTGGGGCTTCCAGGAGCAGCTGGACGCCGCCCGTAAGGGGATCAGCGGGGTCCGCACGATGCAGTCGGTCCAGCTGTTCGACCGGGCGACCGGGCCGGCGTGACCGCGCTCGGGTTCCTGGCCCGACGGCTGCTGGCGACGGTGGCCACGCTGTTCGCGGTGGCGGTGGTGCTCTTCGCCGGCTCGGAGGTGCTCCCGGGTGACGCCGCGTCGGCGTCACTCGGGCCCGACGCCACCATCGAGGAGGTCGCGCAGCGCCGGGCCGAACTCGGCGTCGACCGGCCCTGGCCGGTGCGGTTCGTCGAGTGGGGGACCGCGGCGCTGCGCCTCGACCTGGGCACCAGCACCTCGATGCACCGGCCGGTGGTGGACGTCGTGGCCGAGCCGCTGGCCGCCACCGGGCTCCTGGTCGGCCTCACCGCGGCGGTGACGGTGCCGCTGGCGATGGGACTGGGGCTGCTCACCGGGCTGCGGCCGGGCGGCCGGGTGGACCGGGCGGTGTCGGCCGTCGCGGTGGTGGCGGTGTCGATCCCGCAGTTCGTCACCGCCGGTCTGCTCGTGCTGGTCTTCGCCGACCTGTGGCCGCTGCTGCCGGCGATCTCGCTGCCGCCGCTGGGCGGCGGACCGCTGGACCGGCCGGAGATCCTGGTGCTGCCGGTGGCCGCGCTGACGCTGTTCGGCGCGGCGTGGGCCAGCCGGATCGTGCGGGCGACTGTCATCGACGCGGACGCGATGCCCCACGTCGAGGCGGCCCGGCTGGCCGGGTTGCCCGAGCGGGTGGTCGTGGCGCGGCACCTGCTGCCCGCGGCGGCGCCGCCGTGCGCGCAGACGTTCGCGTGGTTACTGTCCGGGCTGTTCGGTGGCACCACGGTGGTCGAGGTGGTCTTCAACTACCCGGGCCTGTCGCAGACGCTCGTGGCGGCGGTCCGTAACCACGACACCGCGGTCCTGGAGGGGGTCGGGCTGCTCCTCGCCGCGATCATCCTCGTCTCGTTCATCGTGGCCGACCTGCTCGTCCTCGCGGTCGACCCCCGGCTGCGGGTGGCCGCCCGATGAGGGCCGCACGGTGGCTGCTCGCCGGGACGGCCGTGGTCGTGGTGCTGCTGGTGCTGGGTGTGGCGCTGTTCGGCCCGCTGTTCGCCGGCGAGCCGGAGCGGATCGTCGGGTTGCCCTACAGCGCACCGGCGGCCGGCAGCCCGCTGGGCACCGACAGCGCCGGGCGGGACGTGCTGGACCGGGTGCTGGCCGGTGGCCGGCCGCTGGTGGCCGTGCCGGTGGTGGCGACGATCCTGGCCACCGTGCTCGGTCTGGTGCTGGGTCTGCTCGGCGGCTACTTCGCCGGGATCACCGACGCCGTGGTGTCCCGGCTGGACTACCTGCTGCTGGGCCTGCCACCGGTGCTGATCCTGCTGGTGCTGCTGCACGGCTGGGGGTACAGCGCCACCACGATGATCATCGTGGTGGTGCTGACCGGCACGCCGTTCGTCTCCCGGGTCACCCGGGCCGAGACGCTCCGGGCGGTCGAGGACGGGTACGTGGTGGCCGCCTACGCCGGCGGCGACTCGCACCTGTCGGTGATCGTCCGGGAGATCCTGCCGAACATCGTCCGGCCGGTGCTCGCCGACTTCGGCACCCGCCTCGCCATCGCGGTCACGCTGACGGCGGCGGCGGCGTTCCTCGGCTTCGGCTCCAGCGGCCCGAACTGGGGGGCCATGATCAGCCAGAACGTGGAGGGCATCCAGCTCACCCCGTGGGGCGTCGCGGTGCCGGCGATCCTGCTCGGTGTGCTCACCGTCGCCGCGAACCTCGGCATCGACCGGATCGTCGGGCGGGTGCTGCGATGATCGAGATCAGTGGGCTGCGGGTCGAGGACACCACCGGCCGGGCCGTCCTGGAGAACCTGTCGTTGCGCGTCGCCGAGGGTGAGCGGGTCGCCGTCGTCGGCGAGTCCGGGGCGGGCAAGACGACGCTGGCGATGGCCCTCGTCGGCGCGGTACGCCGCGGACTGCGGGTGGCCGGGGGCACGGTGGTGGTCGACGGGCACGACGTGCTGACGGCCTCCGGTGCCGAGGTACGCCGGGTCCGGCGGCGGGTGCTGGCGTACCTCCCGCAGGATCCGCCGTCGGCGCTGAGCCCGACGCTGCGGGTCCGGGCGCAGATCCGGGAACTGGCCGCGGACCGGGCCGATGCGGCAGTGAGCCGAGGGCTGGTCGAGGTGGGCCTGCCGGGCGACCCGGCCTTCCTGCGCCGGTACCCGCACCAGCTCTCGGGCGGCCAGCAGCAACGCCTGGCGCTGGCCCGGCTGCTGGCCGGCGACCCGCGTGGCCTGGTGCTGGACGAGCCGACGACGGGCCTGGACGGGCTGGTGCGCAAGCAGGTGCTCGACCAGTTGGACCGGCTCTCCGCCGACCGCGGGCTGGCGGTCGTGTTCGTCACCCACGACCTCGCCGCGGCCGCCCGGATGACCGATCGCCTGATCGTGCTGCGGGGCGGCGTCGTGGTCGAGGAGGGACCGACAGCCCAGGTGCTCACCCGCCCGGCCGCCGCGTACACCCGGGACCTGCTCGCCGCGGTGCCGGACCTGCCGGCCGAGATGCGCCGCCGCGTCGCCACGCCGGTGCGGGGCGCGGAGGTCCTGACCGTGTCCGGGCTGACCGTGCCACGCGGTGGGCGGGTCGTCCTGGACGACGTGTCCCTGCGGTTGCGCGCCGGCGAGGCGCTGGCCCTGCTCGGCACGTCGGGCTGCGGCAAGACGACGCTGGCCCGGGCCGTCGTCGGAACGCTGCGCCCCAGCTCGGGCCGGGTGACCCTGTCCGGCGAGGTCCTGGAGCCGACGCTCGGGCGCCGGCCGGTGCACCAGCGACGCCGCATGCAGCTCATCCCGCAGGACTCCGGCGGGTCGCTGAACCCGCGGCGGCCGGTGGGCGCGGCGATCGGGCGGGTGGTCCGCCTGGCCGGTGGGATGACGGCCGAGGCGGTGGCGGCAAAGACCCGCCGGCTGATGGGGCTCGTCGGCCTGCCGGGGGAGCTGGCGTCGCGGCTGCCGCGGGAGCTGTCCGGCGGGCAGCGGCAACGCGTCGCGATCGCCCGCGCGCTCGCCGCCGGGGCCGACGTGCTCGTCTGCGACGAGATCACGTCGAACCTCGACGCCCAGGTGGCGGCCTCGGTCCTGGCCCTGCTCGACTCGCTGCGGCGGACCCTGGGCCTGGCGGTGCTCATCGTGACGCACGACCTCGGTGTGATCGCCCGCAACGCGGACCGGGTCGCCGTGCTCAGCGGCGGGCGGATCGTCGAGGAGGGGACCGTCGAGCAGGTGTTCGGCAACCCGCGCCACGAGGCGAGCAGGGTGCTGCTGGACGCGGCCCGGCCCGTCACGGCGGCGGCGGACGTGCCGTGACAGCCCGAGGCGGAGGGCCGCCACCGGATTCCCGGTGGCGGCCCTCCGCCTCGATCTCAGCGCGTCAGACGAGCTCGCCGAGGAGTTCGTAGTTCAGCGTGAAGGTGTGGCTGCCGTCCTCCAGCTTGCGCATGGTGGCGGTGCCCTGGATGCCGGCGAGCCCCTCGGTGCCGGTCCCCGGCACGATGTGCCACTCGGCGCCGCCCTCCTCGTCGCTCATCAACCCGACGGCCTGGTGCTGGAGCATGAAACTGCCCTTGGAACCGTCGATCGACACCTCGATCACTTCGTGACCGACGTATCCGGCGCCGCCCTTGCCATAGGCGAACAGGAACTGCGCGCGGCTGGTGCCCTCGAGTTCACCGGAATACGTCTTGGTGACCGAGGCCCGCGAGAATTTCATGCCGTCGGGGGTCTCCTGCCACTCGTCTTCGTCCCAGGAGTCGAGCGTAAATGAAGCAGTCGCGGTGCTCACCTTGTCTCATTCCTTCCGTGGTTCTTTTTCAGTCCCAGACCGAGGCGCAGAACGGGTGACCGGCCGGGTCGAGGAAGACCCGCCACTTCGCGTCGCCGGGTTGGTCAGCGGGTTTCGTCGCACCCAGGCGCAGCAACTCGGTCTCGGCCGTCTCGATGTCGTCGACGGCCAGGTCGAGGTGCAGTTGCTGGGGAACCGTCTGCCCGGGCCACTCCGGACGCCGGTAGTTCTCCACCCGCTGCAACGCCACGGCGACGCCGTCACCGTTGCTGAGGAACGCGCCGGACTCCGACTCGTGCACCGGCTCGAGGCCGGCCGCTTCCCGGTAGAAGGCCACCAGCGGGGCGATTTCGGAACAATCCAGTGTTACCGCCGCCAAGCGACCGACAGCCATTCATGTCTCCTGGAGATTTGTCGTCCGATCGAAAGCGTGGCCCGAGCCTAGCAATCCGCCGTCGTCCACGCCACGGTCGCCGGGTGTGTCGCGACCGGCCTGCTCATTAGACCGTTGCGAATGGACGGCAGGCCCCGAAGGCTCGGCAGTATACCGGCTGGACCGTCGGCGGCGCCACCGTTACGCCAATCGAGTTGCCCTCACTTCGTGCTCACAACAGCGCAGCGTCAGGCGCACCCGTCCGCCACGATTCGCCGGTACCCCAATCACCGGCGTGGAGGAGAACAACGGTGGAAGGCTTCGAGATCTTCACCTACGGGGACGCCGTCGCCGACGTCTTCGACGGGACGGGATGGGCCGGCGACCCGGGTGACACCGAGGAGACCATCGAGTGGCTCGCCGAGAACGCCGGCGGCGGGCCCGTGCTCGAACTCGGCGTCGGCACCGGCCGGGTCGCCGTCCCGCTGGCCCGCAAGGGCATCGAGGTGCACGGCATCGACGCGTCGGAGGGGATGCTGACGCAGCTGCGCGAAAAACCCGGCGGCGACCTGGTGCACGTGCACGTGCAGGACTTCACCGACTTCACGCTGCCGTACAAGTTCTCGCTGGCGTACGCGGTCTTCGACACGCTGCCGTTCATCACCGACCAGGAGGAGCAGATCCGCTGCTTCCAGAAGGTCGCCGACGTCCTGGAGCCGGGCGGGCGGTTCGTGATCCAGACGTCGATCCCCGACCCGGCGCGGTACGACCGCAACCAGCGCACCCAGACCGTACGGGTGGAGAAGGACCACGTCGTGATGACGTTCACCCGGCGCGAGCGGATCTCCCAGTGCTCGTCGATCCAGTTCGCGGTCCTGCGGCCCGACGGCATCCGGTTCTTCCCGATGCGCATCCGCACCGTCATGCCGTCCGAGATGGACCTGATGGCCCGCCTCGGCGGGCTCACCATGGAGTCGCGCTGGGGCCACTGGGACGGACGACCACTGCGCGACTCCGACGAGCGGCACATCACCGTCTACCGCAAGTAGGGCGGCGGATCGGTGGAGCACAGCCAGACGAGCGCCGGCGGTGCGAGCCGGCGCCTCCGGGTGGTCCTGGTGCAGCAGGGCGTCTGGGACATGCCGCTGGAGTCGCTGCCGCTCGCCTCGGCGTACCTCAAGGCGATGGTGTCCGGCGACGCCGAGCTGAACGACCGGGTGTCGGTGGAGATCTGCAACTTCCGGGGGCGGGTGACGCACGGGGAGATGGCCGCCCGGCTGTTCGCCGGCCCGCTGCCCGACGTCATCGGGTTCTCCGTCTTCGGCTGGAACCAGCGCGCCTTCGGCGCACTCACCGCCACCTACAAGCAGCTCAACCCGCAGGGGTGGGTCCTCTTCGGCGGCACCCACGTCAGCGCGCAGGCCGACCGCGTGTTCCGGCTCTACCCGGAGATCGACGTGGTGGTCAACGGCGAGGGCGAGCTGACCTTCCTCGACCTGCTCCGCGCCCGGCTGGCCGGCGTGGCCCCCGACGCCCTCGGCGACGTGCCGGGCATCTCCTGGCACCGCGCCGACGGCAGCGTGGTCACCAACCCGGACCGGCCCCGGATCGAGGATCTCGACATCATCCCGTCGCCGTTCCTCACCGGAGCCGTCGACCTGCTCGACGCCGACGGCCGGTTCCGCTACGACGTCGCGCTGTTCGAGACCAACCGCGGCTGCCCGTACAAGTGCTCGTTCTGCTACTGGGGCGGCGCGGTCGGCCAGCGGGTACGCGCGTTCTCCCGGGAACGGCTGCGCGCCGAGCTGGAACTGTTCGCCCGGTGCGGCGTGCACACAGTGGTCGCCTGCGACGCCAACTTCGGCATGCTGCCGATCGACCTGGAACTCGTCGACGACCTCATCGACATCAAGCGGCGTCACGGCTTCCCGCTGGCCTTCGAGAGCTCGTGGGCCAAGAACAAGTCGAAGGTGTTCTACGAGATCGTCCGGCGGATGAAGGAGGCGGGGCTGCGCAGCTCCTTCACCCTGGCCCTCCAGTCGCTCAACCCGGACGCCCTCACGCTGATGCGCCGGCGGAACATGAAGGTCAACGACTGGCGTGACCTGGTGCGGTGGCTCAACCGGGAAGGGCTGGACTGCTACGCCGAGCTGATCTGGGGCGCGCCGGGCGACACCGTCGAGTCCTTCCTGTCCGGGTACGACGAACTCGCCCAGCACGTGTCCCGGATCGCCGTCTACCCGATCATGCTGTTGCCGAACACCGAGTACGCGGAGAACAAGGAGCTGTACGGCATCGTCGCGCTGCGCGGCGACAACGACGACTTCGAGTACGTGCTCGCCCACCGGACCATGACCTTCGAGGACAACGCGGTGATGCAGCGGTTCCTGTTCTGGGCCCGGGTGATGGCCGAGAACGCGGTCCTGCGTCACTGCTGGCTGCCGCTGCGGCGGCTCGCCGGGTGGGAGCAGTCCCGGGTCCTCAACAGCCTCGCCGACTGGGCGGACACCACCACGGCGCGGGAGGCGATCCCGTTGCGGGAGGCCGCGATGCGGGGTCACGGCGGCGGCGCGCCGGCGTACGCGGCCGCCATCGGCTACCTCTTCACCGAGGCCGACGGGCGGCGGGCGCTGGAGCTGTGGTGGCAGGAGGTGGTCTCGCGGCAGCTCGCGGCCGACGTCCGCCCGTTCCTCGACGAGGTGTACCGCTACGACCTGCTGACCCAGCCGGTCTGCGAGCCGGACGGACTCCCCGTCGTCGAGATCGGCGGCGTCGAGTACTTCCACCGACCGGACGTGACACTGGCCTACGACGTGCCGGGCGTCCTCGCGCGGATGCGCGCCGACGAGCCGGTCTCGCTGGAGCCGGAACCGATCCGGGTCGACATCTACTACCGCACCGGCGCCATGACCGCCGTCATGTCGACGAACCACGAGGAGATCCTGCACTTCATGGGGGAGGTGCGCAGAGCAGGCAGCCCGCTCACCGTCCCCTGACCGATCGCCGGTGTCCGGAGTGGACCGGCGCTGCCATACTCGGCCCGATGGGGTCGTCGTCGAGGTGACTGTGCAGTTCCGGGTGCTGGGTCCGCCGGAGGTCGTCCGGCACGGGCGGGTGGTGCCCCTCGGCGGGCCGAAACAGCAGGCGCTGCTGGCCCTGTTCCTGCTGCGGCCGAACCGGTTCGTCGCCGCCGACTGGCTGGTCGACGCGCTCTGGGACGCACGACCGCCGGCCAGCGCCCGGACGACGCTGCGCACGTACGTCGCCGGGCTGCGCCGGGCCGTGGAACCCCAGCGGTCCCACCGCGAACCGGCGCGCGTCCTGCGCAGCCACCCCGGCGGGTACGAGCTGCTGGTCGACGCCGACGCGGTGGACGCGATCCGGTTCGCCGGCCTGGTGGACCGGGCTGCGGACGCGCTCGCGGCCGGGCAGGGGGCGGCCGCCGAGCGGACGTACACCGAGGCGCTGGCGTTGTGTCGCGGCGAGCCGCTGGCGGGCGTGGCCGACCTGGCCGCGGTGCGTCCGGAGGTGGCCCGGCTGGCCGAGCTGCGGCTGAGCGCCGAGGAGGGGCGGTTGACAGCCGCCGTCGCCGCGGGCCGGCACGCGACGCTGCTGCCGGAGCTGCGCCGGTTCGTGTCGGCGCATCCGCTGCGCGAGGGCGCCCGGGCGCAGTTGATGCTGGCCCTGTACCGCTCGGGGCGGCAGACCGAGGCGCTTGCCGTGTTCGACGAGGGCCGCCGGATCCTGGCCGGCGAGTACGGGATCGACCCCGGTGAGCAGACCCGCGCGGTGCACCGGCTGATCCTGGAGCAGGCCGTACCGCCTGATCGGAGCAGCCCCGCGGACACCGGCGGCCCGGCGGCCGCCGGGGCGGTCCCGGAGCGGGACGGCGGACCGCTCGTGGGCCGGGACGCGGAACTGGCGCGGCTGCGGGACACGCTGGACGCGGCCACCGGGCAGAGCGGGCGGGTGCTGACGCTGGTGGGGGAGGCCGGCATCGGCAAGACCAGCCTCGCCGCGGCGCTCGGCGCCCGCGCCACCGCGACCGGCGTCCCGGTGGTCTGGGGCCGCTGTCCGGACGTCGGGCAGGCGCCGCCGTTCTGGCTGTGGAGCCAGGTGGTACGCGCGCTGGTGGCGATGCCGCAGACCCGCGCCACCGGTTCGGCGAGTCGCCTGGACGGGTTCGCCGCCGGCGCGCCGAGCGGACCGGTCGACGGTCGCGGTCTCGACCCCACGGCCCGGTTCCGGGTGTACGAGGCGGTGTCGGAACTGGTGCACGCGGCGGCCCGGGAGCGCGGCCTGCTCGTCGTCCTCGACGACCTGCACGCCGCCGACCCGGACTCGCTGCTGTTGCTGCGGTTCCTCGCCACCGCCCTGCCCGCGTCCCGGGCGCTGGTGGTCGCCACGCTGCGGCCGTACGGCGACGACCCGGCCCTGGTGGCGACAGTCGCCGAGCTGGCGCGCGGGGGCGGCTTCGGTCAGGTCCGGCTCGCCGGGCTGGACGCCGCGGCGGTCGCCGACCTGGTCCGGGGCCGCACCGGCGTGGCGCCGCCGGAGCCGGTGGTGACCCGGCTCGTCACCCGGACCGGCGGGAATCCGTTCTTCCTCACCGAGCTGCTGCGGTCCCGGACCGACCCGGGCGCCGCAGCGGAGCTGCCGCCGAGCATCCGGGACACCGTGCGGCTGCGGCTCGCCGGGCTGCCCGGCCCCGCCCGGCGCTGCCTCGACCTGCTCAGCGTGGCCGGGCACGACCTGGACCTGGCGGTGCTGGCGGCGGCACTGGACAGCACCGCCGAGAGCGTCGCCGAGGAACTCGCCCCGGCCTATCCGGCCGCGCTGGTGGTCGAGACCGGGCCGGGCGCCGTCGCGTTCCGCCACCCGCTGATCGCCGAGGTCACCTACGCCGAGCTGGTCCCGCCGCGCCGGGCCGCGCTGCACGCCCGGCTGGCCGCCGCGTACGAGCGGACGGCCGGCACCGCGCCGGCCGAGCTGGCCCACCACTACGGGGAGGCGGTCGGTCTGGGCCACGGCGAGGACCATCTGCGGTGGTCGCTGCGCGCCGCCGACGACGCCACCCGCCGGGTCGCCTACGAGGACGCGCTCGGCCACCTCGAACGCGCCGCGCTCCGGCTGGCCCCGGCCGCGCGGGTCTCGCCCGACGCGGCGGCCACCGAGCTGACCGTCCAGTTGCACCGCGCGTCCCTGCTCCAGATGACGGTGGGCGTCGGCAGCGACGCGGTCGACCGGGTCTGCGCCCGCGCCGGGGAGCTGCTGACGCTCGTCGGGCCGGACGCCGACATCCGCCACGCGCTCTGGGCGCTCGGCGAACTCGCCGCCAACCGGGCCGAGTTCGCGATCTGCGCCGACCTCGCCGGGCGGCTCGTACGGGCGCCCGACGACGGCAGCGGGCTGATCGCCGCCGCAGGTGAGTACCTGCTGGGCGCGGTCGCCTACTTCACCGGCCGGCAGGCCGAGAGCGAGCGGCGGCTCACCGCCGGGATCGAGCGGCTGCGTACCGTCGACCGGGTGCTGCTGCGCCGCGAGGTGGGCCGGCGGCCGGTGCTGGCCTGCCACAACTTCCGGGCGCTCGCGCGGTCGATGCGCGGCGACCCGGCCGGCGCGTGGGCGGACATCGCCGCCGCCGAGGCCCTCGCCGAGGACCTCGACGACCCGTACGGCCGGGCCAACGCGGCACTCTACGCCGCCTGGCTGGCGATGCAGGAACACGACGTCGCAGCGGCCGACGCGGCGGGGCGGCGGTGCCGGGACGTCGGCCGGGCCACCGGCCTACCGCACATGACCGCGACCGGCGCGTACTTCCTGGAGTGGGCGGCCGCGCGGGGCGGCGACCACGGCCGGCTCGACGCGATGCGCGCCGCCGCCGAGGAGTTCTACCGTCCCGGACTGCGGTCCACCCGGACCATCACGCTCTGCGCGATGGCCGAGGCGTACCTGACCGGCGGCCGTCCGGACACCGCGGCGACGCTGGCCGAGGAGGCGCTGGCAGTGGCGGACCGGGTGGGCGAGCGCGTCTTCGTCGCGGAGTTGCACCGGATCCGCGGCGCGGCCCGGCGCGACCGCGCGGAGTGGGACCTCGGCGCGCGGATCGCCGCCGAACAGGGCGCCGGGCTGCTGCTGCCCCGGTTCGCCGCCTTCTGACCGGCGTGGAATCCCGCCTCCACGCCGCCTCCACACCCTTTCCACAGCCGTTCCACGCCCTGCTGGTGCCCTGGTCGGTGTCGGGGAGGACGGCCGGAGCCGTCCGGGACCACGTTCCGAAGGGGCACCACCATGGGATCAGCTCAGCCGCCGGCTCACCAGGAGATCCAGGAGGTCGAGGTCGCCGTGGTCGGCTGCGGGCCGGTGGGCGCGCTCACCGCCAACCTGCTCGGCGCCCGCGGCGTCAGCACGCTCGTCGTGGAGCGCAGCGCGGCCCCGCACGGTCAGCCGCGGGCGTTCTCCTGTGACGACGAGGCGCTGCGCATCTACCAGCAGGCCGGGCTGCTCGACGAGGTACGCGACGAGACGATCGCGCCGCCGCTGGTCGAGTACGTCAACCGCGCGGGCCGGGCCTTCGCCCGGATGAAGCTGTCCGAGACGGACTTCGGGTACGGGCACGCGCCGCTGCGCTTCTTCGACCAGCCGCGACTGGAACGGACGCTGCGCGCCGGGCTGGACCGCTTCCCGCACGTCCGGCTCGCGTTCGGCACCGAGCTGGTCGGCCTGACCCAGGACGAGGACGGCGTGACGGTGCTCCTGTCCGACGTGGTCACCGGGCAGCGGCGGGCGGTCCGCGCCCGGTACGTGCTCGGCTGCGACGGCGCCCGCAGCGCCACCCGCGCCGCCGTCCGGATCCCACTGTCCGGGGCGAGCTACGCCGAGCCGTGGCTCGCCGTCTCCGGCGACGTGCCGCCCGACGCCGTGCGGGTGCCCGACACCACGTTCGTGTGCGACTGGCGGCGCCCGGCGTTCGTCTCTCCCGGCGCGGCCGGCAGCTACCGGATGGAGTTCATGCTGCGCCCGGGCGAGACCGAGGACGAGGTGCAGCGGCCGGAGACCGTCGCCGCGCTCGTCTCGCCGTACGTCGACCCGGACCGGTTCGCCGTCACCCGGGCGGTCGTCTACACCTTCCACCACCTCGTCGCGCAGCGGTGGCGGGAGGGACGGGTGTTCCTGCTCGGCGACGCGGCCCACCAGATGCCCCCGTTCATGGGCCAGGGCCTGTGCAGCGGCCTGCGTGACGCGGCGAACCTGTCGTGGAAGCTGTCACTGGTGCTGTCCGGCGCCGCCGGCCCCGCGGTGCTCGACACGTACGAGACCGAGCGGCGCCCGCACACGGTGGAGATGGCGCAGACGAGCGTCCGGCTGGGACGTGTCTTCCTGGCCCGCAACCGGTTCACCGCCGGGATGCGCGACGCCGCGCTGCGGGCGGTCCAGACGGTCCCCCGGGTACGGCGGTTCGTGGAGCGCTTCGAGTTCAAGCCGGTGCCGGCGTACCGGCGGGGCCTGATGACCGGCGGGCGGCGGGACGGCGTGGTCGGGACCATGTTCCCCCAGCCGCGGGTCCTCATCCCGGGTGCGCCCGGTGAGCGCCTGCTCGACGAGGCGCTCGGCGACTGCTTCGCCGTGCTGGGTCGCGCCGGTGTGGACGACCCGTCCGGCGCGTGGTGGCAGGGGTTGCCGGTGCGGTTCGTCGCGGTCCACCCGTCCGGCACGCCGCTCGCCGGCCTGCCGGACCCGCTCGCCGGTCCACCGGAGTGGTCAGCGGACGGCCGTCCGGACCGGGTCGACGTGGTGGACGCCGACGGGGTGCTCGGCGGGTGGCTGCGGGGGCACGGCGTCGACCTGGTGGTGCTGCGGCCGGACCGGTTCGTGTTCGCGCTGGCGACGGCCGGCGGGATCGAGCAGGCCGCACGGAACCTGTCGGCCGCCCTCGGTGCCCCGCCCGGCGGAGGCCGGAACCGGGCGGACAGCCCGGGGCTCGCGACGGCACCGGCAGTGCCGTCGTCGTCGTGACCGCCCTCGTCGGCAGCCGAGCCGGCCGTCTCCCGGTCGATCCGATCGAGACCTTCCATTCTCCTACGACGATCGTGCGCCGCCGTCCGGCCTCGTGCCGGACGGTCGTGCGCGCGGAAAGGTGGCAGTGATGCGTTCACGAAGATCAGGCCGGTGGGCCGCCGCGGTGGCGGCCGCTCTGGCGGTGGTCCTGCTGGGGCCCGGGGCGACAGTGCCCGGCGTCGCGGCACCGGTCCGGGTCGCCGGCCCGCCGGGAGCGGGCCTCGCCGCCGGCTGCGAGACGTTCGGGTTCACGGCCATGCCGGCGGTCGCCGGTGTGGCCGCTCCCCGTGACGTCGAGGCGGTCGACACCAACCAGAACGGCTTCGACGACCTGCTCGTCGCGTCGGCGAGCGGTGACGGCGACGTGCACCAGCTCATCGCCGTCGGCAACGGCACGTTCCGCACGTCGACGACGCCCGGCGGCCCGCCCGAGGTCTATCCCGCCTCGGGCACACCGCGCGCCATCTCCGTCGGCTACTTCAACCGGGACGCCAAACCGGACTACGCCGTCGCCACCACCGACGGGGTGGACCTCTGGTACGGCAACGCCGATACCGACCCGACCTTCGGGCCGGGTGGGCACCTGCTGGACGGTCGTAGCGTGGCGGACGTCGCGGTGGCCGACTTCGACCGCGACCTGCGGCCCGACCTCGCCGCCGTCGACCCCCGGATCCAGTCCGATCCGGACGACGACCGGGTGGTGGTGATCCGCAACCTGAACGGCAGCCTCGACGAGCGGTTCCTCCTCGGCGACCAGCCGTCGTACGTCCGCCCTTACCTGCTCGCCGTCGGCGACCTGACCGGCAACGGCGTGCCCGACGTGCTGCTCAGCAGCTACGGGCAGGGCACGGTCTCGGTGATCCGTGACGGCAAGAACAGCCCCGCGCCCCGGATCGAGGGGCTGGGCGAGGCGTTGCAGCCGGTGATCGCCGACTTCGACCTCGACGGGCGGCTCGACGCGGCCGTCGCGATCCTCGGCGAGGACCGGATCCGGTTGTGGACCGACTTCCGCGACCCACCGGCCGGCGGCTTCCCGCCGGCGCCCCGGGAGCTGCCGTCGCTGGACCTCGGGCCGCTGACCCCGGGACGGGAGGGCCCGCACGACGTGGACGTCGCCGACCTCAACCGCGACGGCCGTCCGGACCTGGTGGTGGTCGGCCACGCCAGCCGCGCCGTCTACGTCTTCCCCGGCAACGGTGACGGCACGTTCGGCAGCCCGGCGGTGCTCGCGGCGGGCAGCCGGCCGGTGCAGGCGGCGGTGGGCCGGTTCGACAACAACCAGTCCCTCGACGTGGCCGTCCTGGACGAGGTCGACAACACCCTGCGCGTCTACCTGAACACCTGCACCGCACCCGGGCCGAACCTGACGGTGAGCGGGCTGGAGGTCACCCAGGTCATCCAGGACCTGGGCAACTCCGTGGACCTGGTCGCCGACCGCCGCACCGTCGTGCGGGCGTACGTCGGCACCGACGCACAGACGCCCGCGGTGACCGCAGCCCTGCACGGGTTCCGGGCCGACGGTACGTCGCTGGGCCCGCCGCTCGCCCCGGCGAACCCGGGCCGCCTGCTGGTGCCGGACCGGACGACACGGCGCGGACAGCTGGGCGGCGGGTTCCTGTTCGAGCTGCCCACCCAGTGGACGAGCGAGGGAGAGGTCACACTGCGGGTCGAGATCAACCCGGACCGCCGGGTCACCGAGCCCGACCACCTGGACAACGTGGCCGAGCGCACGGTGCGGTTCCAGGCGTCCGAGCCGGTACGCGTCAAGCTGATCCGGTTCGGTTACCAGCGCGGCGGACAGACCGTGCTGCCGCCCGAGTCCGACCTGGACCGGGCCGAGTCGCTGCTGCGGCGCACGTTGCCGACGAGCCGGCTGGAGGTCACCCGCGCCGACCACCGCGACGACCACCCGTTCTTCTGGATCGGCGACGACAGCTTCTACCTCGACGCACAGGACGCGCGTTCGGTGCTCGACCGCTACCGGCAGGCGACGGCAGGGACGCGGGAGCCCGGCGTCCACCACCTGGTCATGGTGAACCGGGACCGGATGGGCGGCATCGCCGAGAACATCCCCGGATGGGTGGCGGTCGGCGGATCGCACGATCCCACGGTCATCCTGCACGAGCTGGGGCACCTGCTCGGTGCCCAGCACGTCGAATGCACCGACGATCCCGGCGACGAGACCGGACCCCGGTCCTACCCGTACCCGCGCGGCACCATCGGCGGGCCCGACCTGGCGAATCCCAGCTTCGCCGGCTACGACATCGGCGACTACTCGGTCGGCGCTCCGCGCCGGGTCGTCTGGGCGCCGGACACCAGCCCGCCGGTCGCTGACGTGATGAGCTACTGCCGGAACAAGTGGATCTCCGACGACCTGTGGCGGCTGTGGCGCAACCGCGTCCAGAACCCGCCCGTCCAGCAGGGCGCGACAGGTGACCTGCTGGCGCTCTCCGGCGCCGTCGGCGACGCCGACGCCACCCTCGCCGGGCAGCGCCTGGCCCGCACCACCGAGCGCCCGGCCAGCACGCCCGGCCCGTACGCGCTGCGGCTGCTCGACGCCGCCGGGGCGACGCTCGCCGAGCACCCGTTCACCCCGGGGGCGGCCACCGAGCACGCCGTGACACGTCCCTTCCACGAGGTAGTCGACTTCGCCCCCGGCACCCGCCGGGTGACGCTCGTGGACACGCGCACCGGGCGGAACCTCGCCACCCTCGCGGTGTCGGCGAACCCGCCCGTCGTGGCGCTGGCGGGTGAGGCTCCGCCCGCGTCGGTGCCGCCGACCGGGCCGGTCACGATGGGCTGGAGCGCCGGCGACGCCGACGGCGGCCCGGTCACCGCGAGTGTCCTGTACAGCCCGGACGGCGCCGACGACTGGCGGGTGCTGGCCACCGGGCTCACCGGGACGTCGCACACAGTGGATGCCGCGCAGCTCGCGGGCACCGGCGGCGCGGCCACCGGCCGGCTGCGGGTGCGGGTCACCGACGGGGTGAACACCGCCGACGCGACGAGCGGCCCGCTCACGGTCGCCGGCAAGAACCCGGCGGTACGGATCACCGCTCCGATGGGCGGCACGTTCTTCGCCACTGGGCAGACGGTCACGCTCGCCGTGTCCGTCACCGACCCGGAACAGGGCGACCTGGACGGGTCAGCGGTGCGCTGGACCTCCGACCGCGACGGCGACCTCGGCACCGGCGCCACCCGTACCCCGGGGCAGCTCAGCGAGGGGCGGCACGTCGTCACCGTCACCGCCACCGACGCCGAGGGCCTGCGGGCCACCGCGCGTACCGAGGTGACCGTGGGCCGGGTCCTGCCGGCCGGTGGCCCGCCCACGGCCGACGCCGGGCCGGACCGGACCGCGGTCGAGGGCGACACAGTCACCCTCGACGCGACCCGGACCGCCGACCCGGACGGCGACCCGGTGACCCTGTCCTGGACGGTGCTCGCCCAGCCGGACCGTGGCGGGCTCGGCGGCGGCCTGCGGCTGGAGGGCCCGGCCCGTACGCCGTCGTTCCGAGCCGACCGGGCCGGCACGTACCGGCTGGAACTGACCGCCACCGACGCCCGCCACGGCACCACCACCGACACGGTGACCGTCACCGTGGCGAACCGGCCGGTCGAGGTGAGCCCGATCGCACTGGACGAGGAGCTGCGGGTGGCCGGTCCGGTCACCGTGCGGGCCACGTTCACCGACCCGGGCGTGCCGGACACCCACCGGTGCGCTGTCGACTGGGACGGCGAGGGTCCGGCCCCGGCCACACCGGGCGTGGTCAGCGAGGACCGCAACGAGGGCGGCTGCGTCGCCACCGGCGATCTCCGGCCCGGCGTGCACGTCGCGCGCCTCACGGTGACCGGCGACGACGGCGGGACCGGGCAGCAGACGGTACGGATCGTGGTCTATGACCCGTCGGACGTGACTGTCGCCGGCGCGGGCGCGATCGTCTCACCGGCGGGCGCGCTCAGCGCCGACGTGGCCGCCACCGGGCCGGGGGAGTTCGCCTTCGTCGCGGGCCTGGTGAAGGGTTCGCCCACGCCGTTCGGCGCGACCACCTTCCGGCTGCCGGGACGCGAGTTCACGTTCGCCGGTACGACACACGAGCGGCTGACCGTCGCCGGTTCGGTGGGCCGGTACCAGGGTGAGGGCACTGTGAACGGCCGGCGGGGCTACGCGTACCAGCTCACCGTCTCCGACGCGCCCGACGGGCGGGACGTGGACCGGTTCCGGATCAGGATCTGGGAGAGCGACGGAGGGCGCGTCGTCTACGACAGCGGCCGGGGCGCACCGGACGATCTCGACCCGGCGCACCTGCAACCGCTGAACGAGGGCCGCGTCGTGGTCGTCGGTTAGCCCGCCACCCGCTGTCGCTCCGCCGCCCCTCTCCGGGTGGCGGGCGGCGGCTTGACCTGAAGCGGACGCGAGGTTCTAGCCTCCTCGCGGAGGTACGGCATGAGCATGGAAGTGACCGCGTGGACGTCCCTGCACCACGCCATGAACGCGCAGGACGAGCGACCGCTGTCCCGGGCGACGTTACGGCGCGTCGCCGGGTTCGCCCGGCCGCACCGTACCCTGATCGTCACGTTCCTGGTGTTGAGCGTGGTGACGGCGGTGCTCACAGTGGCGGCGCCGGTTCTGGCCGGGCGGGTGGTCGACGCGATCGTCGGCGGCGCCGGCAGCGGCGTCGTGGTCCGGCTGGCGGTGCTGATCGCCGTGATCGCGCTGGCCGAGGCCGGCCTGGGGCTGCTGACGCGGTACCTGTCCGCCACCATCGGGGAGGGCCTCATCGTCCAGCTGCGGACGGCGGTCTTCGACCACGTCCAGCGCATGCCTGTCGCGTTCTTCACCCGGACCCGTACGGGCGCGCTGGTCAGCCGCCTGAACAACGACGTGATCGGCGCACAGCGGGCCTTCAGCGACACCCTGTCGGCAGTGGTCGGCAACGCCGTCACGCTGCTGCTGACCCTGGCGGTCATGCTGAGCTTCTCCTGGCAGATCACGCTGCTGGCGCTGCTCCTGCTGCCGGTCTTCGTCCTGCCCGCACGCCGGATGGGTGCCCGGCTCGCCCGTCTGCAGCGCGAGACGGCGGAGCACAACGCGGCCATGAGCAACCGGATGACCGAACGCTTCTCGGCGCCCGGCGCGACGCTCGTCAAGCTGTACGGGCGCCCGGCCGAGGAGTCGGCCGAGTTCGCGGCCCGGGCGCGGCGGGTCCGCGACATCGGCGTCCGCGCCGCCATGCTCCAGTGGGTCTTCATCACCGCGCTCACCGTCGTCGGTTCGCTGGCCCTGGCCCTGGTGTACGGGCTCGGCGGTGTCTACGCCCTGCGGGGCAGCCTCGACGCCGGCACCGTGGTCGCGCTCGCGCTGCTCCTGTCGCGCCTCTACGCGCCGTTGACGTCGCTCGCGAGCGCCCGGGTCGAGGTGATGAGCGCGCTGGTGAGCTTCGAGCGGGTGTTCGAGGTCCTGGATCTCAGGCCGCTGATCCTCGACCGGCCCGGCGCGCGTCCGCTTCCCGACGGGCCGGTCGCCGTCGAGTTCGACAGCGTCCGGTTCGGCTACCCGTCGGCCGACAGGGTGTCACTCGCGTCCCTGGAGGACGTCGCGAAGCTCGACACGCGCGGCGGCGAGGAGGTGCTGCACGACGTGTCGTTCCGGGTGGAGGCGGGGCGGATGGTCGCCCTGGTCGGCTCCTCCGGAGCCGGCAAGTCGACGATCGCCCAGCTCGTACCGCGCCTGTACGACGTCGAGCACGGCGCCGTGAAGCTCGCCGGCGTCGACGTCCGCGACCTGTCGAGCGAGTCGGTCCGGGCGGCACTCGGCGTGGTCACGCAGGACGGGCACCTGTTCCACGAGAGCATCCGCGCCAACCTCGCGTTCGCCCGGCCGGACGCGACCGAGGACGAGATGTGGGACGTCCTGCGGCGGACCCGCCTGGACACCCTGATCCGGTCACTTCCGGACGGGCTCGACACCGTCGTGGGTGAACGTGGGTACCGGCTGTCCGGCGGGGAACGCCAACGACTCACCATCGCGCGGCTCCTGCTGGCCCGTCCCCGGCTGGTCATCCTCGACGAGGCGACGGCGCACCTGGACTCCACCTCGGAGGCCGCCGTGCAGGACGCCCTCGCCGAGGCCCTGACCGGCCGGACGAGTGTCGTCATCGCGCACCGGCTGTCCACCGTCCGCGCGGCCGACGAGATCCTCGTGATCGAGGGCGGGCGCGTGGTGGAACGCGGACGGCACGGTGACCTGCTCGACGCCGGTGGGCGGTACCAGGAGTTGTACCGCACCCAGTTCGGCCAGGAGAAGCCGGAGGTCCCGAGGGAACGCGCCGCCACCGGTTGAGCGCCGTGCCTCTCACACCACGTCGGACGACCGCGTCAGGTTGGTCCGCTGCCAGTCGTCGCCACCGAGCGACCGGGACCCGCGACCGGGGTGCCGGGCCACCGCGCGGGGCTCGTGACCGACCGGCAGGGACGGCCGGACCGGGGCGAGGGTACGGGGGGCGAGGACGTGCAGCGTCGTGCCGGTGTCGGTGATGGCGTGCACCGAGCCGGGATCCCCGGCGGTGCCGAGGGCGACCTGGAGCTGAGGACTATGTGCCTGACCTGCTGATTCGTCGCCGTTGATCCGGCAGTGTCGATGTGCGGGCCCTTGCCGAGATCCGTTCACGGGCGTAGGAAGAACACCACCGTCCGCTGTCGAAGGAGACACGCGTGCCCACCCCCAGACGGCTCCGTCTCGCCGTGTCCGCGTTGGTGACCGCATCGGCCGTGCTGCTCGGTTCCGGCGCCGCCGCGGCGCCGTCCGCGCCTCCCGCACCGGCCGGGCAGCGGTCCTGCGACCCGATCGACCCGGCGGCCTGCCTGCTGCCGTTCCCCAACGACTACTTCACCGTCCCGGACCGCAGCACCCCGACCGGCAAGCGGGTCCGGTTCGCGGCCACCGCGATGCCCGCCAACGTGCTCGGCGTGCCGATCGACCCGGGGGAGTGGAACCGGCAGGACGGGTTCAGCCCCGGCTCGCCGATCCTGGCGCGCGTACCCGGCCTCGACGCCGCGCGGACGCGGATCGCGCCGGTCACCGACGTGGGGCGCTCGCTGGCGCCGGACGCGCCGATCGTGTTGCTCGACGCCCGCACCGGCAGGCGTACGCCCTACTGGGCGGAACTGGACGCGCACGCCGCCGGCGACCCGGGCCGGCAGGCGCTGATCATCCGGCCGGCGGTGGCGCTGACCGAGGGCACGAGGTACGTCGTCGGCCTGCGCGGCATGCGCGACGGCGACGGCGCGCTGATCCCGGCGCCGAAGACGTTCCGCGCGTACGTGACCGGCACCGGCCTGGACCGGCGTGACCCGCGCGCGCCGCAGATGAGGCGGATCCTCGCCGACCTGAGCCGGGCCGGTGTCAAGCGGCACAGCCTCTACCTGGCCTGGGACTTCACCGTGGCCAGCCGGCAGGGTCTGACCGGGCGGATGCTGGCGGTGCGGGACGGCGCGTTCGCCGCGCTCGGCCGACGCGCGCCCTCGTTCACCGTCACCCAGGTCACCGACTACACGCCGGGGCAGGATCCGCTGATCGCCCGGCAGGTCACAGGCACCGTCGCCGTGCCGTCCTACCTGACCGGTGACGGCGGGCCGGGCTCCCGGCTGCACTACGGGCCGCCCGGCGGCGACGGCACCCCGCCGGCGCCGAACGCGCTGCCCACACCGTCCGGCACGACTGTGGCGGCCGACTTCGTCTGCAACATCCCGCGCAGCGCGTCCGCCACGAGACCCGCGCACCTCTCGCTCTACGGCCACGGCCTGCTCGGCCGGCCGACCGAGATCAACGCCGGCAATGTCAAGACCATGTCGCAGACGTACGACTTCACCTTCTGCGCGACGAGCTGGATCGGCATGGCCGCCGCCGACGTCCCGTACGTGGCGGGCGCCTTCACCGACCTCAGCGCCTTCCCCGCGGTGGCCGACCGGCTCCAGCAGAGCTTCCTGAACTTCCTCTTCCTGGGCCGGACGATGATCCACCGCAACGGCTTCGCCGCCCACCCGGCGTTCCGCGACGCCGCCGGGCGACCGCTGGTCGACGTGGCCGGCGGGCTGCACTACGACGGCAACAGCCAGGGCGGCATCAACGGCGGCGCGCTCACCGCCATCGCCCAGGACTGGACCCGCTCGGTGCTCGGCGTGCCCGCGATGAACTACTCCACGCTGCTGCAACGCAGCGTCGACTTCGCCCCGTTCCAGTCCGTGATGGACGGCTACTACCCGGACCGGATCGACCAGCAGCTCATCTTCGGTCTGCTCCAGATGCTCTGGGACCGGTCCGAGGCCAACGGGTACGCCCAGCACATGACCGACCGGCCGCTGCCGCGTACCCCGGCGCACCGGGTGCTGATGCACGTGGCGTTCGGTGACCACCAGGTCTCGACCGCCGCGGCGGAGGTGCAGGCGCGCACCATCGGCGCCCGCCTGCACACCCCGGCGCTCGCAGACGGCTGGTCACCGGACGTGCGGCCGTTCTGGGGCATCGCGCCGATCCGCAGGTACCCGTACGCCGGCTCGGCGATGGTGGTCTGGAACAGCGGGGCCGCGTACGCGCCGCCGCCGACCAACCTGGCCCCCGCCGGACCGGAGTACGGCGAGGACTCGCACGAGTTCCCCCGTGCCCAGCCCGGCGCCCAGTGGCAGAAGGCGGTGTTCCTGCTCACCGGCAAGGTGATCGACGTCTGTGCGGGCGGCCCCTGCCCGTGACGCGACCGGCCGGGCGGCACGGATGCGGATGTTCGCGGCGGTGTGGCGGCTGACCCGGGGGCCGTGACTCCGGCGGCTACGCGGCGACGGCCTGCGGGTCGCCCGTGGCGTCGTGGGCGGCCATCTCCTCCTGCCGTCCCGGCTCCTCGCGCAGGATCGCGGCGTGCAGCCACGCGTCCGGGATGGCGAAACCGTCCACCAGCGTGCGCATGTACGGGCGCAGTTCCTTGAGCAGCGCGTTCACCACGCCGGTGATCGCCTTCGACCGGGCCGGGGTGAGCCGGCCGTGCTCCAGCAGCCAGCCCTTGTTCGCCTCGATGACGCTCAGCGCGTACAGGTCGCAGACCCGGGACAGCAGCTCCTTGACCGCCGGGTCGGCTGTCGCGTCGATGCCGGCGACGAACGCCTCCAGCGTCACCCGGTCGACGTGCGCGGCGGCGACGGCGAGGACGTGGTCCTGCACGTCGTTGAAGATGTCGAACGGGCGGTCCTTCTTGCTGGAGGCGCCACCGCGCAGGCGGCGGACCGCGCTGTCGAGCAGGTGCTCCTCGCGGTCCTCGAACACCTTGAGCTGCCAGCCCCGGTCGGTGACGGCGACCTCGTCGTCCCGGCCGGGCACGGCGCCGACCAGCCGTGCGATGAGCGCCCGCGCGGCGGTGCGTTCCAGCACCATCTCGCGTACCTGATCGGCGACGAACGAGGCGCGTCCCCAGCCGTCCAGCGAGCCGAACTCGTCTCGGTAGCCGGTCAGCAGCCCCTTGGCGACGAGCTGGAGCAGGACCGTGTTGTCACCCTCGAACGTGGTGAACACGTCGGTGTCGGCCTTGAGGCTGGGCAGCCGGTTCTCGGACAGGTAGCCGGCGCCGCCGCACGCCTCCCGGCAGGCCTGGATGGTGCGTGTGGCGTGCCAGGTCTGCGCCGCCTTGAGGCCGGCGGCACGGGACTCCAGCTCCCGCTGCCGGTGCTCGTCGACCGGCCCGTCGCCGCCCTGGACCTCGTCGAGGGCGGCGACCAGCTCGGTCTGGGCGAAGTGCAGCGCGTACGTGGTGGCCAGCGCGGGCAGCAGCTTGCGCTGGTGGGCCAGGTAGTCGTTGAGCAGCACCTCGCGGTCACCCTCGGCGTCACTGAACTGGCGGCGGATGTCGCCGTAGCGCACCGCGATGGCCAGCGCCGCCTTGGTGGCCGCCGACGCGGCGCCACCGACGCTGACCCGGCCCCGCACCAGCGTGCCGAGCATGGTGAAGAAGCGGCGGGAGTCGTTCTCGATCGGGCTGGAGTACGTCCCGTCCTCGGCCACCTGCGCGTACCGGTCCAGCAGCATGTCCCGCGGCACCCGTACGTGGTCGAAGCTGAGCCGCCCGTTGTCGACGCCGAGCAGACCGGCCTTGGGGCCGGCGTCGCCGATGGTCACGCCGGGCGTCGGGTTGCCGTGCTCGTCCCGGATCGGCACCAGCCACGCGTGCACCCCGTGGCGGCGCCCGCCGCTGACGAGCTGGGCGAAGACCACAGCCATCCGCCCGTCCCGGGCCGCGTTCCCGATGTAGTCCTTGCGCGCCGCCTCGTGCGGCGTGTGCAGGTCGAAGGACTGCGTCTGCGGGTCGTACACGCAGGTGGTGCGCAGTTGCTGCACGTCCGAGCCGTGGCCGGTCTCGGTCATCGCGAAGCAGCCGAAGAGCCGGCCCTCGACGATGTCCCGCAGGTAGGCGTCGTGGTGCCGCGTGGTGCCGAGCGCGGCGACCGCGCCGCCGAACAGGCCCCACTGCACGCCGGCCTTCACCATGAGTGACAGGTCGACCTGGGCCAGCATCTCGGTGGCGACGATCGAGGCGCCCACGTCGGACCGGCCGCCGTACTCGGCCGGGAAGCCCGCGGCGATGCCCAGCTCGACCGGGAGTTCGCCGAGCAGCCGGGTGATCCGCTCGCGCGCCTGGTCGCCGGTCTCGCCGTAGACCGGCAGGAACCGTTCGTCGAGATGTTCGCGGTGAGCCCGGCGGACCTCGGCCCACGGTCCGTCGAGCGTCTCCTGAAGGCGGGCGATGTCGATGCGGCCGGACGCGTGATCGAGCATGGTCGCTCCTCGGGGCAGCGGACATATGGGTGCACTCTCGGCCTGATCAACATTACCGGCGGTCACCGCGCCCCGCTGGCGGAGGCGGTGGTGAGCCGCGCCACCCGACTCGGACACCGCGAGGTCCGAGGTTAGGCTGTCCTCACTTCGAGCACTGGAGGCATCCCCTCGTGTCCCCGCAACCCGCCGGCGGCGCCGTCACGGCCCGGTACGTGCTGCGTCAGGCGTTGCGCCGCCAGCGACGGCCGGTGCTGATCGGCGTGACGCTGCTCGGCCTGCACCAGGTCGCCGAGGCGCTCGTGCCGGTGGCGATCGGCGTCATCATCGACCGCGCCGTGGTGACCGGCGACCCGTGGGCGCTCGCGTACTCGGTCGCCGGCCTCGCGGCCCTGTTCGCCGTGCTCGCGTTCGCCTACCGCAACGGCGCCCGCCAGGCGTTCGCGGCTGTCGAACGGGAGGCGCACCTGCTCCGGGTGGAGATCGCCGAGCGCGCGCTCGACCCGCGCGGACACCGGTCCGGCCTACGAGACGGCGAACTGCTCTCGGTCGCCGCCTCCGACGCCGAACTCTCCGCGGTCGTGGTGCGGGTCGCCGGATTCGGTGTCGCCGCGGTGACCGCGCTCACCGTGGCGGCGACCGCGCTGCTGGTCATCGACATCCCGCTCGGGCTCGGCGTGCTCGTCGGCGTACCGGTGCTGGTGCTCGTGCTGCACCGGATGGCGCCGCTGCTGTCCCGGCGCAGCACCTCCCAGCAGGAGGCCCTCGCGGAGACCACGGCGCTCGCCGTGGACCTCGTCTCCGGCCTGCGCGTGCTGCGCGGCATCGGCGCCCAGCACCACGCCGCCGGCCGGTACGCCGCCGCCAGCCGCAACGCGCTCGCCGTGACGCTGCGCGCCGCCAACACCAAAGGACTGCACCTCGGGCTCACCACCGCCGCCAACGGCCTGTTCCTCGCCGCGGTCGCCGGTGTGGCCGGCTGGCTCGCCCTGCGCGGCCGGCTCACCATCGGCGAGCTGGTCACGGTGGTCGGCCTCGCGCAGTTCGTCGCCGAGCCGGTGCAGACCATGGGCTACTGCGTGCAACTGTTCGCGATGGCCCGCGCCTCCGCCGCCCGGGTGGCGCGCGTGCTCGGCGCCGAGCCGCTCACCCGGCCCGGCGACGCGCCTGCGCCGGACCACCCGGACGGGCCCCGGCTCGCCCTCGACGACGTCGGGCACGCCGGACTGGACGGGGTGAACCTGCGCGTCGGCCCCGGCGAGGTGGTCGGTGTGCTCGCGTACGACCCGGCCGACGCCGAAGCGCTCGTGGCGCTGCTGTCCGGGCGGGTGTCGCCGGACGCGCGCCGCGGCACCGTGCGTGTCGACGGCGTACCCGCCGACGACCTGCACGTCGACGCGCTGCGCGGCACCGTGCTCGTCGAGCCGCACGACGTGACGCTCTTCGAGGGCACGGTGGCGGCCAACCTCACCGCCGGCGCCCCGGCCGACCAGGCGCGGCTGCACGCCGCGGTCCGGGCGGCCGCCGCCCAGGACGTCGTGGACGCACACCCCGGGGGCCTCGACCACCGGCTCGTCGAGCGGGGCGCGAACCTCTCCGGCGGCCAGCGCCAGCGGCTCGGGCTGGCAAGGGCGCTGCACACCGACCCACCCGTGCTGGTGCTGCACGATCCCACCACCGCCGTCGACGCCGCCACCGAGGCGCAGCTCGCCGACGGGCTGGCCGAAGCGCGCCGGGTGGCGCCCCGGGGCACCCTGCTGATCACCAGCAGCCCGGCCCTGCTGCGGATCACCGACCGGGTGGTGGTGATCGCCGACGGCCGGGTGGCCGCCGAGGGACCGCACGAGCACCTGCTGGCCTCCGACGCCCGCTACCGCGAGGAGACACTGCGGTGACCGCTGACCCGCGTACCCCCGGCCGGACGTTGCTGCCGGTCGCGTCCGCCCGGCAGACCTGGACGACGCTCGGCGCCCAGTTCCGCGCCCGGCCCGGCCTCAGCGCCGCCGCGGCGACCGTGCTCGTCGTCGCCGCCGCGGGTGGCCTGGTCGCGCCCTGGGTGCTCGGCCGCCTGGTCGACGACGTCATCGCCGACGCCCCGGTCTCCCGGATCGCCGGCCGGGTGGCGGTGATCGCCGGCGCCGCCGTGTTCACCGGCCTGCTCACCGCGCTCGGCGCCGCGCTCGCGTCCCGGCTCGGCGAGACGGTGCTGGCCCGGCTGCGCGAGCGCGTCCTCGACCGCGCGTTGCACCTGCCGTCCGCGACGCTGGAACGGGCCGGTACCGGCGACCTGCTGGCCCGCGTCGGCGACGACGTGGCGGTGGTGACGAACGTGATCGCGGTGAGCGGCCCGGCGTTCGTCGGCGCGCTGCTGTCGGTGGTGCTCACCGTGTTCGGGCTGGTCGTGCTGGACTGGCGGCTCGGCCTCGCCGGGCTGGTGGCAGCGCCCGCGTACGCGCTGGCGCTGCGCTGGTACCTGCGGCGCTCCGCGCCCTACTACGCTCGCGAGCGGGTCGCCACCGGCGAGCGGACGCAGGCGATGGCCGGCGCGCTGCGCGGCGCCGCGACTGTGCGCGCGTACCGGACCGAGGACGCGCACGTGGCGGCCATCGCCGAGCGGTCCGGCCTGGCGCGCGACCTGTCGCTGGAGATCTTCAACCTGCACACCCGCTTCGGCCTGCGGATCAACAGGTCGGAGTTCCTCGGCCTGGCCGCTGTGCTCGTGGCCGGGTTCTTCCTGGTCCGCGACGACCTGGTAACGGTCGGCGCGGCGACCACCGCCGCGCTCTACTTCCACCGGCTGTTCAACCCGATCGGCCTGCTGCTGATGGAGTCCGACTCGGTGCTGCAGGCCGGCGCGAGCCTCGCCCGGCTGGTCGGCGTGGCGAACCTGCCCGACACCGGCCCGGCCACCGCGTCCGGCCCGGCCACCCCGCCCGCCGGCCCGCGCGGCCCGGCCGCGCTGGACGTCACGGTGCGCCGGCACCACTACGACGACGGGCCGCTGGTGCTCGCCGACGTCGAGCTGCGCCTGGCGCCGGGGGAACGGGTCGCGCTCGTCGGCGCCAGCGGCGCCGGCAAGAGTACGCTCGCCGGCATCGCCGCCGGGATCATCGCGCCCACCGACGGATCGGTACGCCTCGACGGCGCGCCGCTGACCGGGACGGGCGAGGCCACCTCCCGGCGCGACGTCGCACTGGTCAGCCAGGAGGTGCACGTCTTCGCCGGGCCGCTCGCCGAGGATCTGCGCCTGGCCGCACCGGACGCCACCGACGCCGAGCTGCTCGACGCGCTGGAACGGGTCGGCGCCACGACCTGGCTGCGTGCCCTGCCGGACGGGCTGGCGACGCCTGTGGGCGAGGGCGGCCACCGGCTCACCGCCGCGCAGGCCCAGCAGGTCGCCCTGGCCCGCCTGGTGCTCACCGCGCCGGCCGTCGCCGTGCTGGACGAGGCGACCGCCGAAGCAGGCAGCGCCGGAGCCCGCGACCTGGACCGGGCGGCCCTCGCGGCCACCCGGGGGCGGACCACGCTGATCGTGGCGCACCGCCTCAGCCAGGCGGTGAGCGCGGACCGGATCGTCGTGCTCGACCACGGCCGCGTCGTGGAGCAGGGCACACACGAGGAGCTGCTGGCCGCCGACGGCCGGTACGGCCATCTCTGGCGTTCCTGGCGCGTCCCGGTATGATCACCGACCGCTCCACCGCCCCGGCGAGGTGACCATGACCGACCTGCCGACCCGCTTCGTGCTGTTCCCGGGGAGGCATCACCTGCTGACCCGGTTCCAGGCCGACTATCTGCGCCGGCTCGCCGGCGACGAGGCCACAGTGGTCTGGGCGGTGACGTCGGCCAACCACGAGAACACCCGGCGCAACCCCGTCGCGTACCACAGGCGGGAGGCCGCGATCGAGCGGTTCAGCGTGCTCAGCGGGCTGCGCTCGCTGGCCGTGCCGATCTTCGACACCGCGTACACCGATGCGTTCGCCGAGGTCACGCTCAAGAGCATCGCGGTGGCCACCGGGCTCGAACTCACGCCCGCCGACACGGTGGTGGCCTGCTCCACCCCGGAGGTCGCCAAGCTGTACGAGCGCCTCGGCTTCGTGATCGCGCAGGTCGAGGCGGATCCGGACCTGCCCGGGACGCCCGAACGGCCGTGGGACGTGCTGCTGCGCCTGGCCGCCGGCGACGAGACCTGGCGGGCGCTCACCCACCCGGCGACGATCGACGTGTTCGAGCGCTACCGCCTGGTCGAAGCGATCCGGTCGGTGGTGAACGACCCGCTCGTCGGCGACGAGGGCGGCCTCACCGTCACCCGCGACTACCGCACGTACGTGGAGGCGTTCGCCTCGGCCGCCCAACGCAAGTGGGACTCGGTGCGCCGGTACGTGCAGCCCGGACGCATCGTGGACATCGGCTGCGGCGCGGGCGCCGTCCTGGAACTGGCCGACCGGGAATCCGCGCTGCGGGAGAGCGACCTGATCGGCGTGGAGGTGGCCCGCCACCTCTACCAGGAGTGCCTGCACAAGAAGGCGCAGGGCGTGTTCCGCAACGCCAACGTGTACTTCTTCCACCGCAACGTCCTCGGCGGCGCGGTGTTCAAGGACCGGTCGGTGGACACCACGCTCACCTTCGCGCTCACCCACGAGATCTGGTCGTACGGGCGGCAGCGGGAGTCGCTGCTCCAGTTCGCCCGCCGCATCCACGACCACACGGTGCCCGGCGGTGTCTGGATCAACAGCGACGTGTGCGGGCCGGACGAGCCGGACCGGCCGGTGATCCTGCGGCTGACCACCGACGACGGGGACAACCCGGCCTCGCCGCGCCGGGATCTCGCCGACCTGTCCTCGGCCGAGGTCCGGCGGTACGTCTCCGGACTGTCGACGCGGGCCCGGCTGGACCAGTTCGCCGTGGACTTCGCGTTCGGCTTCGCGTACGAGCCGCTGGCCGGCGGCGCGGTACGTCTCGGCCTGGGCGCGGCGATGGACTACCTGACCCGCAAGGACTACACCGACAACTGGCTGTCGGAGACCAAGGAGCAGTTCTGCGGCCTGAGCTTCGCCGACTGGTCGAGGCTGCTCACCGAGGCGGGCTTCGAGATCGGCCCCGCGTCGGCGCCGGTCCGTAACGACTGGGTGATCGGCAACCGGATCGCGCCCGTCTCGTCCCTGACCGACCTGGACGGCCGGCCGCTGGACTGGCCGACCACCCACGTCCGCACCGTCGCCCACCGCCCGCGCAACGCCTGACCTCACGGCGCCCGCCGGACCGGCTGACATGCGGCCGGGCCGGCGGGTGCCGTGGCGTGCCTCAGCAGGTCAGCGCGATCCGTACCGCCAGGACGACGAGGATCAGCCCGGTCAGCCGTTCGATCACCAGCGGCACCGACGGCCGGGTCAGCCAGGGCTGTAACCGGCCGAAGAGCAGGATGTAGCAGGCCCACCAGGGCACGGCGAGGCCGATGAACGTGGCGGCCGGCACCGCCGTGCGGGCCGACGCGCCGTCGCCGGGCCTGACGAACTGCGGCACGAACGAGACGTAGAAGACGACCACCTTGACGTTCAGCAGCTGACTCGTGACGCCCATGACGAACGAGCGCCGCGCCACGTGCGGCTCGTCGGCGGCCGGGGCGTCCCGGACCGGCGCGGCGGCGGAACCGGTGTCCGCGTCCGGTCCGGGGCCGCCCGCGCCCACGGGGACCGGCTGCGTCGCCGCTCGCAACCGGGTGGTAGGCGGATCGGGGGCCGCCCGGCCGGTCAGCCCTGGTCGGCGCGGGTGCCGTCGCGCGCCGCGACGTGCGCCGGCACCGGCGTCGTCGGCGGCAGCGCCGGGTCGGTCACGGGCTGCTGCCAGCGCGCGACCAGCGGAAGCTCGCCGGCCCAGAGCCCGAGCGCGGCGTCCGGGCCGTCGCCGTCGTCCGGCGGGCCGCTGCGCGTCTTGACCGACGCCTCGGCCAGCGGAAGCGCCAGCAGCGCGGTGGCCGCCAGCTCCCGCCGGTTCGGGCGGCGGGCGTGGTCCCACTGACCGGGGGCCACGTGCTCGGTCAGCAGCCGCAGGCCGTACAGCTTCTCCTCGGCGTCGGTCACTAACCGGGGACGGCCGTAGATCATCGCGCTGCGGTAGTTGATCCCGTGCTCGAACACCGAGCGCGCCAGGACCAGGCCGTCGACCACTGTGACCGTGACACAGACCTCGGCGCCGGTGACGAGACTCCGGCTGGCCACCGAGCCGTGCAGGTAGAGGTGCCGGTCGTCGAAGCCGTAGACGGTCGGCACCACCATCGGACCGCCGTCGACCAGCACGCCCAGATGGCAGACGAAGGCGGCCCGGAGCACGTCGAAGAGTGCGGCGCGGTCGCGGTGCCCCTTCTCCCTCATCCGGCGCAGTGTCGTACGCGGCGTCGCGGACAACCGCCCGTCGGTATCGGTCATGGCTGATTCTCCTGTCGGCCCCGCCGTTTCTACCGGACCGGACCGCGGTCCTCAAGGGCCGGCCCGCCGGACCGGTGGGGGAGCGGGTCCGGCCGGCTGACGCCCGGGGCGCGACCTGGTCAGGTCGGCGGGTGCGCGCGGCAGCCCGGCAGTCCCCTGCTCAGCGGACCTTCTTCGTCGGCCGTTTGCGAGGCGGGGTCAACGACTCGGCGATCGCCGAGATCGCGGACGGCACCAGGCGGTAGTACGCCCACACACCCCGCTTCTCCCGCTCGAGCAGGCCGGCCTCGGTGAGGATCCGAAGGTGATGGCTGACGGTCGGCTGGGAGAGACCGAGCGGTGCGGTGAGGTCGCTGACCGACGCCTCGCCCTCCGGAGCGGACTGGATCAGGCTGAGCAGGCGCAGCCGGGCCGGGTCGGCGAACGCCTTCAGGACTCCCGCGAGCCGCTCGGCATCGGCACGCTTGATCGGCTCGCCGGCAAGTGGCGAGATGGCAGGGGTGGTAGTTTTCGCAGTTCCCACGCTTGCATCGTTGCACCAACGGCGGCCACCTGCCCGGGCAACCGGGATCATCCTCAGTCGCACGCCGGGTGTTCGTCGACCTCCGTCCGGCCGCGCAACAGTCAGGGCGGGTGTCAGGCGGTGGGGCGCAGGTCGGCGAGCAGGCCGGCGAGCAGGCGCAGGATCTGCGGCCGCGCGCGGTAGTAGACCCAGGTCCCCCGGCGTTCGGCGTCCACCAGGCCCGCCTCGCGCAACGTCCTGAGATGGTGGGAGATCGTCGGCCCGGTCAGGTCGAACGCCGGCGTCAGGTCGCACACGCACGCCTCGCCGCCTTCGGCGGAGGCGATCATCGACATCAGCTGCAGCCGTACCGGATCGCCGAGGGCCTTGAACGCGGGCGCGAGCACCGCGGCCGTCTCGGCGGGAACCCGGCGCTGCGCCAGCGGGGGGCAGCACGGTGCGTCGGCGCTGAGGTCGACGAGTGGGATCGGCACCTGCTGCTTCGGCATGTCTCTAGGTTGACACCTGTCTAATCAGCATGCAAGTCACTGATCAGGCAGATGCCAAACCAGGGCGTCGGGCTTCCGTGATCGGCACGACAGGCTAGGCGAGCAGCGTGCGCAGCGCCTCGGCCAGGCCGGAACCGGCGGTGACCGGGCGGGCGAAGGACAACCGGGTGTCGGCGTGACCGTCCGGCCGCTCCGCCCGTAGCACGATGCCCTCGGCGTCGAGCGCGACCGGGACGACGCGCGCCGGACCGGCTGTGCCGGTGGGGTCGACGAGCGTGCCGAGCCGGTCGAGGACGTCACGGTGGCAGCGCGTCAGGTGTGCGAGGTGGGCGGCCTCGTCGACGGCGATCGGATCCGGCCGGGCCGCGCGGTACGTGTCGAGGTCCACCGCGACGGGATCGGCGGCCCGGTCGAGGACGACCTCGTCCGGCTCGACAGCCCACAGCGCCACCGGGGGCAGGTCGAGCAGTGACATCACGGTCGCCGGGTCGCAGGCGTCGAGGACGGCCGGGTCGAACCGGCGGGCCGTGCCGAGGATCCGCAGCCGGGACCGCACCCGGGAGCGCACGGCGACCGGGGCGAGGTGGGTCACGTCGAGGCGTACCGCGCCGCTGTGACCGCGCGCGGCGACCAGCAGGCCGCCGGTGCGGCTCATCGCGTCGACCGCGAGGACGATCGTGCCGTCGGGGAGGACGGCGTGGGCGGAGAGGAGGTCGGCGGTGACGTCGCCGAGCGTGAGCCGCAGCGAGGAGGCGGCGGTCAGCACGCACCGGGCGGCGACGGCGTCACGGGGCGTGGAGGCGCCCGTACCGCCCGCCGACGGCCCTGCGGCGACCTTGACGACGCCGGCCTGCGGGGCCGGACGCCCGGCGGGGTGCAACGCCATGTCTGTCTCCTCGGCCGGGAAGGGGTGAGGTCGGCCCAGGTCAGACGTTAGTAGGTAAGGCTTACCTGTGCAACGTGGTTCGGAGTGTCGCACACGACGTATGGGTCACGACGGTGACCGTCGTGACCCATACGGGCGTGGTGTCTGGTTTGTCAGGCGGGCTGGTAGGTCAGGCAGTCGCTGACCGTGGCGCCCGGACCGACCGTGATCGACTCGGCGGTGCAGGCGAGGTTGGTGTTGAACACGCACTCGGCCCGCGCGCACGCGCCAACCGCGCCGGTGACCTCCGCGATCCCGGCGCTGAGCGACGACTCGACGAACGTCGCGCAGGAGGCCGCGTCGGCGGACGCCGCCACGGTGATCGCGGGAGCGTGACAGCCGTTGTCGTTGAAGCTGCACGCGGTGGCGGCACATTCACGTACCGGCGGAGACTGCAACAGGGTCTTCATGGTGCCTCCAAGTCATGCGGGCCGGTGGACACAATGGCCGGCCTCGTGGTGCTCGAATGCCATCTGGTATTTGCCGCGCGGCCCGGTTCTCAAACCCGTCGGCCGTCACTGAGGATCATACTCGCTTTAACCACAGAATGCGGGGTTGGCGGCCGCACGTGGCCGTTTCCGCGCGAAATTCCGAACGACGAAGATAAGGCTTACCTTGGTTAGGTGAGTCTTTCTTTACTCGGCGGCAGGGCGAATGCGGGGGCGTGTTCACCACGTGTCAAACCGCTCCTCACCTGCGGATATGTTCGCTGCCGCCCGTTCCGGAGGCCCGGGCGCCCGCGGTGTAATGGGTGAGCGTGTAACGACGGTGAGTCCCGAAACGGCCGACACCATTCCGGTCGCGCCGAAATGCCGGCCCGGCACATCAGCGATCGGCGGGGATTCACGGCCGGCCCGGCGGCGGAATGCGAATCCGGTGGCGGCGGGCGCGGACGCCGCGTACGCGATGTCGTCCGGGCCAAGGTCGCCGGCCGGCGCGGCCGTGGCACCCTGAGCGGACCGCGGTGCCCGGTGCGGGCCGGGCGGGACGGGTGGAGGCGGCGTGGCCGAGGGGTGGCACGGCTGGTTCGGCACGATCAACGGGGTCGTGCTCCTCACGGTGGCCGCGTCGCCGGCGGCTGCGCTCGCGGTGTGGGTCCTGGCCCGCAGGCGCGGCGGCGCGGGGCCGGCGTGGCGGAGGTCGCTGGCCGAGGTGGGCATCGTCTACGGAACCGTGCCGTGGGTCTGGATGATCATGCTGCCGGGGGACGGGGCCGGCGTGGTTCCCGGCCGGGTGAGCCTGGTGCCGTTTCGGGACCTGCTCACCGTCCTCGCGAGCGGGCCGCTGACGGTGACGGTCCAGATCGTCGGCAACCTGCTGGTGTTCGCGGCGCTCGGGTGCCTCGCCCCGCTGCGGTTCGCGGCGCTGGCGTCGGTGCCGCGGATCCTGGCGCTCGCGGCCGGCTGCTCGGTGGTGGTCGAGGTCGCGCAGTACGTCCTGCGGCTGGACCGCGTCTCCTCCGTGGACGACATACTGCTCAACACCGCCGGTGCCGGGCTGGCCGCGCTGGCGTCGCGCCGCTGGTGGCACCGGCCGGCTGAGGTGTCACCCGTCACCACCGGTCCCGGCACCGGCCCGCTGAGCGGGGCTCGGCCCGGGTGACGCGGACGGCACGATGGGCCGGGCCGGCCGGCCCGGCCCATCGCGTGCGTCAGGTCGACGCGGTCAACGTCCGCTCAGCAGATCTTCTTCGCCAGAGCGGTGGTGGCGCCGCCGTGCTCGTACGAGACGAGCAGCGAGGTGCCGGCCGGAAGCGACCCGCCCAGCGGCAGGACGAGGGTGCCGTCCCTGCGCAGAGCGGCGGTGGTCTCCGCCACGACCCGGGTGCCGTCCCAGAGGAAGGCACGGACGGTGCCGGCCTTCTTCACCTGGAGTTGCACTGACACCTTGCTCGCGGTGCGGCTGACCTTCTTGATCTTCACGGTGCCGTCCGGCAGCTTGGCGTAACCGCCGGGCGCCACCCCGTCCGAGACGGACTGCAGGAGGGTCTGCGGCGAGTCGACGCTCTGCGCCGCGGTGTCCGGCATGATCGGAGCCTTCGGCGCCGGCGGCTTCGCCGCCAGGGCGGGCAGCGTCGCGTTGCCCCAGCGCCACGGGTCGGCCCGTACGCCGCTCCAGGTCGACCAGCCGACCCGGGTCTGCGCGGTCAGGTCCTGCGTGTCCGAGTCGTTGACCAGGATGTTCAGGCCCATCCGGTTCGGGTCGACGGCGTCCGGCAGCACGCTGAACGGGATCTTGACCTCGATCCGGTAACCCGTGTACGGGCTGCTGGTCACGACGGAGGCGATCTCCACACCCGGCGCGGTCTCCGGGCCGCCCTGGTGGTTGTCCCGCTCCCGGGCGAAGCACGGCGGGTTCCCGTTGGCCGGGTCGTTCGTGGCCGGGAAGAGCGCCATGTTGAATACCGTGGAGGTGTTCGCCGAGTTGCCGCGCGGGTCGATGCCGAACTCGATGTTGTCGTTACGCCGCGGACGCTTGCAGTCCTCCGGCGGCAGTACGGTGCCGAGCACGTCGTCGGTGATGGTGAAGACGGCGTACAGGGCGTCGTCGGTGTGGGTCAACCGGGCGGTGCCGGAGATGTCCGACGCCGGGGCGGCGGTGCCCTCCCAGCGGGTGGAGATGTCGATGACCTCGCCGGTGTACTCGTTGTCGTGGGCGTGCCCGTCGACGGTCGGCGCGGTGGCGGCCTTCGGGATCGTGGTGACCGGAACCAGATTGAACGCACCGGGCTCGTTCGCGCTGCCGCCGGTATAGCTGGTCTCGATCTGCACCCGGTAGGCGCCGTTGTCCGGTGCCCGGTTGGCCGTCGGCAGCGACGTGTCGGTGTTGGTGACGGTGAACGTCACCGAGGTGCTGGCGCCCGGCCGGAGCCCGCTGTACGGCACCTGCTGCTCGGCCACCGAGAAGCCGGCGGGGACGTTCAGCTCGACCGCGCCGGACTCGACCCGGGTGCCGTGGTTGGTCAGGTTTACCTTGACGCTGCGGGTGCCGCCGCTGGGGATGTCCAGCAGGGACTCGATGAGCGCGTCGAGCTGCTGGGTCTTGTTCCGCACGGTCCACGCGCGGAAGTCGGCGATCTCCGCCAGCGGCTCCAGGGTGCCGCGCACCGGCGCGGTGCCCTGAACCCGGGCGCTGCTGGTGCCGCTGCCGTCCTTCTTGCTGGTCAGCGTGGCGTCGAGCTTGAAGCGGGTGCCCACCTCGACCTGCGCGGGCGGTGTGACGGTGAAGGTCTTCACGACCTCCTTACGCGGGGTCAGCGTGCCGACGTTGCCGTTGCCGGTGACCGTCCAGCCGGCCGGCACGTTCAGGGTGACCTTGGCGCCCGGGACGGCCTTCTCGGCGTACAGGACGGTGTCCACCTTGATGGGCCGGCCCGCGACGGCCTCCCAGGTGCGCGGACGCACGTGGACCTCGGTGCCCAGCGGCAGGCCGCCCGGGGCGCGCAGGGTGGCGCCCTGGAGCGCACCGGTGCCGGCGCCCACGTTCGGGTCCGGGTACGGGGTGCGGGTGTCGATCAGCGTCAGCCGGTTGCAGCCGATGGCGTCGGGGTCGGTCGTCGGGAAGGAGCTGTTACCCCAGCCCTGCGACGCGTACTCCCGGCGGGCCCAGGTCTGGACCGTGTTCCACCGGTTGCCGTCGTGGCGCGCCGACTCGTAGCCCTGCCAGGTGCCGAAGACGACCTCGCTGGCCTCGTTCGGCGTGAACGTCGTCTCGCAGGCGGGGCCGTTGGTGCCGGTGACGCCGCTGCCGCCGGTCTGGAAGATGCGGGAGACCCGCCAGGGCTTGAGCCCCTCCTTCCTGATCTGCTCCGGGAACGCCTTCGGGTCGGCCGCCGCGTAGAAGGCCTCCACGGCCAGCATGGCCGCCTTCTGGTGGTTGCCGTGGTTGCCCTGGGTGGCCGAGGGGTTCATCGTGAGGATGACCTCGGGCCTGGTGGTCCGCAGGACCCGCACGATCCGGGACAGCGTCTCCTGGTGGCCCCAGACCTCCTCGGTCAGGGGAGCGCTGGCGGTGTACCAGAAGTCCAGCGCGTCCAGGTTGTAGATGTGTTCGACGCCGGCCCAGCCGACGGCCTTGCGCTCCTCGGCCTCCCGCAGGATGCCGAGTTCCGGGCCCTCCTCGAGACCGGTGGCGTTGCCGCCGCCCTCGCCGCGGGTGGTGGTGATGACGCCGGCCTTCATGCCGTGATACTCGTTCCAGTATCCGAGCATGCCGAGCTGGCCGGCCTCGTCGTCCGGGTGGGCGCCGATGAACATGATGTCCAGGTCGACCGGCTTGTCGGACTTCTTGGCCTGGGGCTTCGGTGATGCTTGCTGGGGGTTGGCCTGGGCCGGAGTGGCCAGGCCCAACGACAGCAGACCGCACATGGCGATCGCCGCGCTGGTGCGCCATCTCATGGGCATACCTCTTCGTCTCGAAGCGAGAGTGCTGCGGCTGGGGACGGTCGGCCCGGCACGGGCCGGCTGACACGGTGGCTCGTGCCGGGCCGTGATGCAGACAGCTGTCCACAGAGGACTGTGAGGTCCTCGGGGGTCGTGGTGCTCGACAACGGGATGGTGGTGCTCGCGCACCGCCACGGCGTGAGCGGTACGCACGGTGGCGACGTCGGTCCACCGGAAGGCCTTCGGGCCGTAACCTAGGGATCTTGCGGAGGTGTCGTCAATAGCTCCGGACGACTTTCTTCCTTATTCGAATAAACGATCGTCCCTGCTCAGGGCGATTGCCCGGATGTCGACCGTGACCTGTAGGCAGGCTTTGTCCGGGTCTGGCACCCCGATGTGGACCGCAGGGCTCGGTTTGCGCGTCATGTCGGGCTGGCCCCGGCGCGTCCGGCTTGTCAGTCGCAGAATTCTCGCTGGTCGGCGGGCCGAGATCATCTCGTTACTTGACGCCAGAATTTTTTCTCACTAGGAAGAAAGTGTGTCTGACAGAGCCCCGACCAGTCCGGTCAGCCGTGAGCGGTCCCGTGAGATCAAGCGTCTCTCGGTGATCTTGGCCGCCCGGCAGGCCCGGCGGCTGTCCCGCGTCGACCTGGCCGAGATGACCGGCCTCTCGGCGGCCACTGTGACCGCGCTCGTGCGGGAACTCGTCGCCGAGGGCTACCTCATCGAACGCGGTCCCGGCGCGCCCACCACCGGCCGGCCCCGGGAGATGCTCGAGTTCAACCCCCGCGCCGAGCTCGTCGCGGCGGTGTCGCTGGAGCCACCCCGGATCAGCTGCGAGATCGCCGACAGCGAGGGCGCGGTCATCGCGCACCGCGTCGCGCGGCTCGGCGCGAACGTGGTGGAGACCGTCTGCGAGTTCGTCCTCGACCTGGTCGGCGACAACCTGCCGTCGCTTCGCGGCGTCGCCATCGCGGTGCCCGGGGTGTCCAGCAACGGTGCGGTACGCCTCGCGCCGTCGGTCGGACTGGTCGAGGCGTGGCCGATCGGCGAATCGGTGCAACGGCGGCTCGGCGTACCCGTGGTCGTCGACAACGACGTCAACCTCATGGCCGCCGGCGAGTGCGTCGCCGGCGCCGGCGCGGACGTGGCGAACCTGCTGCTGATCCACGTCGCCGACGGCATCGGCGCCGGCCTCGTGCTCGACGGCAAGGTCCGCCGCGGCGCCAGCGGAGCCGCCGGCGAGGTCGGCTTCCTGCCGCTGGGCGGCGCGACCGAGCGCCGCTACAGCGGCGTCGGCGAGTTCGAGGCCCGGTGGTCGGTCAACGCCATCGCGGAGCGGGTCGTCGCGCTCAACCCGGGCCGCCGGCCCGAGTCGCCGGTACGGGAGCTGAGCCGGCTCGCCGGGACCTCGGCGCCCGCCCGCGACTACCTCGACGAGGTCCTCGGTGCCTGGGCCGGGCTCATCCTCTCCTGCGCCTGCGTTGTCGATCCGGGGCTGGTGCTGCTCAGCGGCGCCGCGGCGGAACTCGACGACCCGGCGCTCGACCAGCTCCAGACCCTCGTCTCCGCCCGGACCCCGGCCCCCACCGAGGTGCGCCGGGCCACCCTCGGCGACCAGGCAGTGCTGCACGGAGCGATCAGCTACGCGCTCTCGGCAGCGGTGCCCCGACCCTCGCTTCCCTGACCGGACCCGACCCCCGACCCCGCACCCACCACCCCAACCCACCACTCCACGTCACCGAACGCCGTCGCGGCGACCCGCGTCCGTACCCGCAGACGACAGGTCGCGGCGCGATGCGCCGCGCCCCGGCGGGTCGCGACGCGCTGATCCTCCTTCCCAGCTTCCGATAGTTCCCCCGCACAATGGAGGTACCAATGAAACGTCGTTTGGCCCTGGCCGTCGCGTTCAGCGCATTGCTGGCCGTCAGCGCGTGCGGCAGCAGCGACGACAAGGACACCGGCTCCTCCGGCTCCGCGTCGGCCGAGAAGGTCGTCATCTACAGCGCCCGCGACAAGTCGGTCACCGACTACGTCGTCGAGCAGTTCACGACCAGGAACCCCGAGTACAAGGGCAAGGTCGAGGTGCTCAACATGGGCGCCCAGGAGGTGCTGGAGCGGGTCCGCGCCGAGAAGGCCAACCCGCAGGCGTCGGTCTGGTGGGGCGGCACCCAGCAGGGCCTCGCCGCCGGCGCGTCCGAGGGCCTGCTGGAGTCCTGGCAGCCGTCGTTCGCCTCGAAGATCGACGCGCGGTACAAGGACGCCGAGGGCCGCTGGTTCGGCGAGATCCTGCTGCCCGAGGTCATCATGTACAACAACAAGGCGCTGACCCCGGAGACCGCGCCGAAGGACTGGGACGACCTGGTCGACCCGAAGTGGAAAGACAAGATCATCATCCGGGACGTGGCCGCCTCCGGCACCATGCGCTCGATCTACGCCTCGATGATCCAGCGCTTCACGGCCGACGGGTCCGACCCGCAGCCCGGCTACGACTGGCTGCGCAAGCTGGACGCCAACACCGTCGAGTACGCGGCCAACCCCAGCGACCTCTACCTGAAGATGTCGCGTGAGCAGGGCGTGGTGAGCGCCTGGAACCTCCAGGACATCCTGCTGCAGGCCAACGAGAGGATGCCGTTCGGCTACGTGATGCCGGCCTCCGGCGCGCCGGTGCTCGTCGACGGCGTGGCCGCGGTCAAGGGCGGCAACAGCGAGGGCGCGAAGAAGTTCCTCGAGTTCCTGTTCGACGACTCGCTGCGGGCCAGCCTGGCCAAGGACTACTTCCAGATCCCCGCTGTCGACATCGCCGAGAAGCCCGAGTGGCTGACCAAGCTCGACCTCAAGCCGATGGACGTCGACTGGGACGTGATCGGCAAGAACGAGACCGCCTGGATCACCCACTGGAACGCCCAGATCAAGGGCAAGGGCTAAGACGCTCGGAACCGGGCCGTGCTCCGGCACGGCCCGGGTTCGTCCTGGAAGGACCCACGAAATGATCGATGTCCGACTGACGGCGGTCAGTAAGCGCTTCGCCAAGTCGAGCGACTCCGCGGCGGTCGATGACGTCACCGTCACCATCGGGGCCGGCGAGTTCTTCACGCTGCTCGGGCCGAGCGGTTGTGGCAAGACGACGACGCTGCGCATGGTGGCCGGCTTCTACTTCCCGACGTCCGGTCACATCCACTTCGGCGACGACGACGTCACCCACTGGACGCCGAACAAGCGGGACACCGGCATGGTGTTCCAGAACTACGCGCTGTTCCCGCACATGACGGTGGCGCAGAACGTCGCGTACGGGCTCAAGGTCCGCCGGGTCTCCCGCGCCGAGCAGGCCCGCCGGGTCACCGAGGCGCTCGAACAGGTGCACCTCGCCGGCTACGGCGACCGGCGCATCGACGCGCTCTCCGGCGGCCAGCAGCAGCGCGTCGCGCTGGCGCGGGCCCTGGTGATCCGTCCCCGCACCATGCTGCTCGACGAGCCGCTGTCGAACCTCGACGCGAAACTGCGCGAGGAGACGCGTGCCGAGATCCGGCGCATCCAGCGGGAGAGCGGCACCACCTCGATCTACGTCACGCACGACCAGGCCGAGGCGATGGCGATGTCGGACCGGATCGCCGTGATGGAGTCCGGCCGGGTCCAGCAGGTAGGCACCCCGCACGAGGTCTACTACCAGCCCGCGAACGCGTTCGTGGCCCGGTTCATCGGACGCAGCAACGTGCTGAGCCTGCCGGTGACCGGCGCGGCGGAGCAGCGCGTCCAGGTACGCCTGCCCGGCGGCGCCACGATCGAGGTCGGCGCTCCCGCCGGACACGGGCTCGCCGCGGGTGACACCGCACTGGTCTCCGCCCGCCCCGAGCACATCGCGCTCGGCGGCGACGACGACACCGCGGCCATGCGCGGCCGGGTCGGCCACGTCGAGTTCACCGGCATGGCCACCCACGTCACAGTCGACGTCGACGGTGACGAGGTGATGGCCGCGCTGGTCGACGCGCCCGCCGGCATCAAGCTCGGCGACGTCGTGGGCCTGCGGCTCGTACCGGAGCGGCTCTGGGTGGTCACGCCGTGACCGCTGCGACCCCGACCGCCCCCGGCTGGGTGGCGGCCCTCGGCCGGCGCCTGGCCGGCGGGGCGAACTCACGATGGTTCCCCTACCTGCTGGTGCTGCCGCTGGTCCTGGTGCTCTGGGGCTTCGTCGTCCAGCCGATGTTCGCCACCTTCCGGGAGAGCGTCAGCGCCGACGGCACCGACAACTACCTCCAGTTCCTCTCCTCCTCCGGGGTGGCCCGCGAGTCGCTGTTCACCTCGCTGTTCATCTCGGCCGCGAGCGTGTTGCTCTGCGGTGTCGTCGGCGTGGCGATGGCGTTCCTGCTCAAGCGCTTCCACTTCCGCGGCCGGCGGCTCATCGAGGCGTTCATCCTGGTGCCGGCGGCCCTGCCGCCGCTGATCGGCGCCGTGTCGTTCCAGCTGCTCTACAGCAACATCGGCATCGTGCCGCGCGGCCTCCAGGCACTGCTCGGCACCGAGAAGCCGGTCCTGGCCTTCGACGGCATCGCCGGTGTGCTCGTGGTGCACACGTTCACCATGTACCCGTTCTTCTTCCTGGCCGCCTCCGCGGCGCTGGCCGGGATGGACCCGTCGGTCGAGGAGGCGGCGTACAACCTCGGCGCGGGCCGGGTACGCGTGTGGCGCACCGTCCTGCTGCCGATGCTCACCCCGGCGCTGATCTCGGCGTCGCTGCTGGTCTTCATGACGTCGCTGGCGTCCTACACCGCGCCACTGCTGTTCAACGTCAGTCAGACCATGACGATGCAGATCTACATCAACCGCACCAACGGCGACCTGCCGATGGCCTCGGCGTACGCCTCGGTGCTCGGCATCGTCTCGATCATCTTCCTGCTGGGCATGCGCTGGTACGAGGGGCGGCGCAACTACCAGTCGCAGTCCAAGGGCGTCTCGGCGGTCCGGCGGGAGATCACCAACCCGATCGGCCGCTGGCTCGCCCCGCTCGCCTCGGTGCTGGCCACGCTGGTCCTGCTCGCCCCGGTCGGCGCGATCGCGCTCGTCGCGTTCTCCGAGGACCGGTCCTGGACCACCGAGGTGCTCCCGCCGACGTACACGTTCGAGAACTTCGTCACCATCTTCACCGATCCCAAGGCGTTCCAGCCGATCCTCAACTCGGTGCAGATGAGCCTCATCGCGGTCGTGGGCTGCGTGGTGATCGGCGTGCTCATCGCGTACGCGGTGCGGCGGCTGAAGTTCGTCGGGCGCGGCCTGCTCGACGTGGCCGTGATGATCGCCTGGGCGCTGCCCGGCACGGTCGTCGCGATCAACCTGATCTCGGCCTTCAGCACCGGCAACGCGTTCAGCTTCGGGCAGGTGCTGGTCGGCACGTTCTGGATCCTGCCGCTCGCCTACTTCGTGCGGTTCCTGCCGATCGTGTTCCGGTCCAGCTCCGCGACGCTGGCCCTGATCGACCCGTCGCTGGAGGACGCCGCGCGCAACCTGGGTGCCTCCTGGCTGCGCGCGTTCTACACGATCACCGTGCGGCTGATGCTGCCCGGCGTACTCGCCGGCGCGCTGCTGGCGTTCGTGCACGGCGTCGGCGAGTTCGTCGCCTCGGTGCTCATCTACACCTCGTCGACGGTCCCGATCTCGGTCGCCATCAACAACCGCATGTACAGCTTCGAGCTGGGCACCGCGGCCGCCTACGGCATGCTCCAGGTGCTGCTCATCTTCGTGGTGATGTGGTTCTCCGGACGGCTGGAGAGCAGCCGCACCGCGACCCGGAGGGCCGAGCAGTGGACGAACTGATCGAGCGGTGGGAGACCGGAGGAGGACTGCTCCCGGTCACCCGGGTACCCGGGCACGCGTTCGCCGCCGTGACCGAGGCGGCCGACCTGGCGGTGCTGCCGGTCGGCGCGGTCGAGTGGCACGGTCCGCACCTGCCGATCGGTACCGACCTGATTCTGGCCGAGGGCTTCGCCGGGGAGCTGGCCACCGGTCCGGCCCGGGCGGTGCTGTTCCCGGCCACGCCGTACGCCGCCTGCCCGGGTCAGACCCGGCCCTGGCCGGGCACTGTGGCGCTGCGGCCGGAGATCGCCGTCGGCTACCTCGCCGACGTGCTCGCCGGCATCGTCGAGGCGGGCTTCACCCGCGTGCTCGTGGTCAACGGGCACGACGCCAACATGTCCACCGTCCGGGCCGCGATGGAGTGGGTGTCCGGCCGGCACCGGGCCAGCATGATGCTGGTGAACTGGTTCCAGCTCGTCGGCCCGGACGAGACGGCCGAGATGTTCGGCGACCTGCCGGCCCGCGGGCACGGCGGCGCGTACGAGAGTTCCGCCGTGCTCGGCTTCGACCCGGCCGCGGTACGCCTGGACGCGGCGCCGGACCTGCCGCCGAAGCCGAAACTGCCCACCCCGTACCCGTACGTGCTGGTGGAGTCGCGCCCCGACCCCTGGCAGGGCTGGTCGGGCCACGTCTCGCTGGCAGGTGAGGAGGCCGGCGGACGGATCCGCGCCACCGCCGGCACCCGCCTGCGCGAGCTGGTCGGGGCGTGGCTCGCCGCGCCGCTGCCGGGGCCGCCCGGCGCCGACCGGCCCGACCAGCCGGCCGGATGACAGTCACGCTCCAGGATCACGCACCACCTCGGGAGGCCTCCATGAGCCCGTCACTGACCGTCTACCAACAGCACCACCTGCGCGTCGTGTTCGACCACCACGTCGCCCACCTCTACCCGGCGATGGTCACGGCCAGCAAGGCCCACGTCGTCATGCTCGCCGAGCAGGGGCTGATCTCCGACGACGCCGCCGCGACGATGCTGCGCGGCCTGGTCGCCCTCGCCGCGGACCGGCCCGAGGAACTGGAGTACGACGGCAGCGTCGAGGACGTCTACTACACGCTGGAGAAGCGCCTCGCCGCCGCGGCCGGCATCGAGGTGTCGCAGTTGAGCGTGCAGCTCGCGCGCAGCCGCAACGACCTCGACGCCGGCGTCTTCCGGATGGTGCTGCGCGACCAGCTGCTCCAGGTGCTCGACGCGCTGCTGACGACCGGCCGTACCGTGCTGGACCGCGCGGACCGGCACGCCGACGTGGTGATCACCGGCTACACGCACCGCCGCCCGGCCCAGCCGACCAGCATCGGGCACGTCTTCGCCGGCTACGCCGAGGCGCTCGCCGGCGAGGCCGCCGCGTACGCCTGCCTGCTGGACGAGATGAACCGTTCGCCGCTGGGCTCCTGCGCCTTCGCCGGCACCGACCTGGACATCTCGCCCCGCCGGCTGGCCGACCTGCTCGGCTTCGACCGGCTCATCGTCAACTCGTACGAGGCGGTGGCCGGCGCCGACCACCTGGTCCGGGTCGCCACGCTCAACGCGCAGGCGCTCGCCACCGGCGCCCGGCTCGCCCGCACCCTGATGGACTGGCTGAGCTGGGGCTGGGTGGTCACGCCCGGCGAGTTCACCCAGGGCAGCAGCATCATGCCGCAGAAGCGCAACCCGGTGGTGCTGGAACACCTCGTCTCGATGGCCGGCGCATCGGCGGCCGACGCGGCGAGCGTGCTCAACAACGTCGGCGCCGCCTGGTGGGAGGACTCGAACAACGCCACCACCGACGTGCAGGCCCGGCTCTGGGACGGCGACGACCGGGCGTACCGGTTCTTCTCCCTGCTCGGCGGCCTGATCGAGAAGCTGGACCCGCGGCACCCGCCGTCCGGCGAGGAGATCGTCGCCTCCGGCGCCACCACGACCGCGGCGGCCGACGCGCTGGCCCGCCACGGCGTGCCGTTCCGGGGCGCCCACTCGCTGCTCGGCCGGCTGGTCCGCGGCGGAGCGCCGGCGACCTGGACCGAGGATCTGGTCCGGTCCACCGCCGCCGACCTCGGTCTGACGGTCGGCGACACCGCGGTACGGGACCTGCTGGCCGCCGCGGTCCGCCCGGAACTCGTGCTGCGCCGCGCCCAGGCCGACGGCCCCGGCGAGGCGGCCGTCCGGGACCAGGTCGGACGACTGTCTACAATGCTCGACGCGGTGCAGGAGCGGGCGCAGGCGTTGCGCGAGCGGCTGACCCGTGCCGACGCGGCTCTCGCCGAGGCGGTCGCGGCGAGGGTAGGCCCGTGACGGGGCGGCGGACGCAGCTGGCCGTGGTCGCGGACGTCGTGTCGCGGCGACCACGCGATCTGGACCGACGGCCCGAAGGGCGATCTGACATCACCATGGAACGACCGGCAAATCCACGCCTGCTCGGCATCGACTTCGGCGGCACCAAGATGGCGATCGGCGTGGGCGACACCGACGGCCGGCTGCTCGCCTCCGAGCGCCTGCCCACGATCGCCGAGCAGGGCGCGCAACAGGCCCTCACCCGGGCGCTGGACCGGGCGTGTGAACTCGCCGAGCAGACCGGCGGCACGATCGTCGCGGCCGGCATCGCCTCGCCCGGCGTCGTCCACGACGACGGCGTCGAGCTGGCGCCGAACGTCCCCGGCTGGGAGCAGCTGCGGCTGGGCGAGGCGGTCCGCGCCCACCTGAACCTCGCGCACGTGCGGGTGACGAACGACCTGAAGGCCGCCGCCCACGCCGAGCTGCGGCTCGGGGCCCTGCGCGACGCCGATCCAGGGCTCGTCGTCGGGCTCGGGACCGGGGTGGCCGCCGCGGTGACGGTCAACGGCGAGGTGCTGCCGGGCCGCCACGGCGCGGCCGGCGAGATCGCGTACGGACTGACCGACCTCAGCTGGCCACCCCGCCTGGAACCGATGCTGGAGGCGACGTTCTCCGGCCGGGCCCTGGACGAGCTGGCGCAGCGCCTCGGCGTGCACGGCCGGGCCGCTGGCCTGTGCGCGGCAGCGGAACAGCCCGGCCCGGTACGCGAGCAGCTCCGCCTGCGCGTCGACGAACTGGCCCGCCAGCTGGTCACGTGCTGCCTGTTGCTCGACCCGCAGCGGATCGTGCTGGTCGGCGGCGTCGCCGGCAACGACCTGGTGCGGGAGTTGCTGACCGAGCGGCTCACCCACACGCTGCCGTACCCGCCGGAGATCGTGCTGTCGGACTTCGCGCAGGACGCCGCGCTGCTCGGCGCGCTCGCCATGGCCGGCGAGGCCCAGCCCGCCGTGGTCTGACCGCGCCGGGCGCCGGGCTGGGTGCGGTGGGGCTCCCTGTCCGGCGCCGTCCTCGGCGCGCCCCGACGCCATGTCCACGACACGCCACGGCCGGGGCACGCCGCACCTGTCGGCGGTCCCGGCCCGGCGTCACGGGTCAGCCGGCGGACGCCTCGGCGCGGCGTACCACCTCGGTGGCGGCGCGCACCACGGCCCGGTCCAGCAGTCGGCCGGCGGCGTCGGTGGCCACCCCGGAGCCACCGCGTTCGGCCCGCTCCAGCGCCTCCAGCACGGCCCGGGCGGAGGCCACCTCGGCCTCGGTGGGGGTGAACACCTCGTTGATCGTCGCGATCTGCCCGGGGTGGACGGCGCTGCGGGCCCGGAAGCCCTGCCGCAGCAGCGCCCAGGTGGTCCGCTCCAGTCGTTCCGGATCGCGCAGCGTGGTCTCCACCGGCCCCACCGCGGGGGCGATGCCGGCTGCCGCCGACGCGACGACGACCTGGGAGCGGATCGGGGCGAACTCGGCGCGGTCCGGCCCCGGCTGCAACCCCAGCTCACCGGCGAGGTCCGCCTCGCCGAGGCCGAGCCGCAGCACCCGTGGCGCGGCGGCCACCCGCGGCGCGGTGAGCACGCCAAGGGCGGTCTCGATCAGCGCCACCACCCGGAACGCCGGGGCGTCCGGGCCGAGCCGCCGCTGCACCCGGGTCAGCGCGGCGTCGACCTCCGCGAGCAGGTCCGGCTCGGCCTTCGGCACCCACACCCCGGCCGCGGCGGGGGAGAGCACCTCGACGTCCGCCTCGACCTGGTCGCTGTTGATCCGCACCCACAGCGCGGGGCCGGACGGCGCGGCGGTGCCCAGGAACCCGGCGACCGTCTCCCGGGCCTGCGTCTTGCGGGCCGGCGTGACCGCGTCCTCCAGGTCGAGCACGAGCGCGTCCGCGCCCCGCCCGGCAGCCTTGTCCAGCAGGTCCGCCCGGTCGCCCGGCACGTACAGGTAACTGCGCGCCACAGCCATCCGTCGGTCCCCCTACCGCTGCGGGCGGGCGAGGTAGCGGCCGGCCGGCTCGCCGGTCACCTTGCCGTCGACGAGCACGTGCTGTCCCCGGACGAAGGTGTCGGTGACCCGGGCGGTCAGCTCGAAGCCCTCGAACGGCGTGTACTCCTGCGCCGACTCGGAGTCCTCCGCGCGTACCGTCCAGGTCGAGTCGGGGTCGACCAGGCAGACGTCGGCGTCGTAGCCCTGCACCAGAGCGCCCTTGTTGCGCAGGCCGAAACGCCGCGCCGGGTTCCAGGAGGTCAGCTCCGCCACCCGCTGGTACGACAGGCCGCGCCGGCTGCCCTCGGTGACCAGGCCGGGCAGCAGGTACTCGGCGCCGCCGAACCCGGACCTGGCGACGAAGATGTCGTCGCGCGGCTCACCGAACTTGACCTCGTCCCGGCAGCAGGCGTGGTCGCTGACCACCCAGTCGATCTCGCCGTCCAGGACGTACCCCCAGAGCGCCTCGACGTCGGCGCGCGGGCGCAGCGGCGGGTTGACCTTGCCGCCCAGACCGTGCGCGGTGTCGATGTCGGCCACCAGGTGGCCGATGGTCACCTCGCGGCGGAAGTCGATGTGCGGGAACGCCCGCGCCATCCGCAGCGCCGCGTCGACAGCCTTCTCCGACGACAGGTGCAGCAGGTTGATCTTCGGCAGCCCGGTCTCGTGCGCCAGGTACGACGCGATCGACACGGCCAGTCCCTCGGAGTGCGGCGGCCGCGAGGCGTGGTACGCCTCCAGCCCGCGCAGCGTGCCGTCCTGCTCGACCTGCCTGGTGTACGCGCTCATGATCTCGGCGGTCTCGCAGTGCAGCGACAGCGAGATCTCGTCGGCCAGCTCCGGGAACCGCTCGCGGGCCGCCTGGACGCCCCGCATCACGAACTCGAAGTGGGCGTAGTCGTACCGCTCGCCCTCCGGGATCATCAGGAACGAGTTCTGGTCGGCGGAGCGGCCGTGCAGGCCGTGGCTGCCGTAGAACATGAAGATCTTGAACGAGGTGACCCCGTGCTCCTCGACCAGCGACGGCACCTCGCCGATGTGCTCCCGCGACATCGGTGCCAGGTGGAAGCCGTAGTCGATGTGGGAGCGGCCCTCCGTGGCGGCCAGCACCTCGGGGAAGAAGTCCGCGTACCGGCCGCCCCGGTTGAGGTAGTACTGCCCGGTGCGCATGTAGTTCAGCGCCGTGGTGACGCCGCCCTGCACCGAGGCGCGGCTCTCCGAGACGGCGTCCTCGCTCAGCGGGTTGTAGATGCCCCAGTGCTGGTGCGCGTCGACCACGCCGGGGAAGGCGAGCCGGCCGCCGCCGTCGACGACCTGGGCGGCCTCCGCCCGGTCGATCCGCGGGGCGACGCGGCTGATCCGCCCGTCGGTGACGCCGATGTCCATCAGCTCGGGCTCGGGCCGGTCGTGCCGGACCACGCGGACGTTCGTCAGCAGCAGGTCGTAGGTGCTCATGGTGTTGCTCCTCGTGCTCGGTTCAGCGGCGGTTGATCAGGCCCATCAGGCCGTGGACGTCGGGGGCCCGGTCCAGCCGGTGGACCTCCTCGGTGATGCGGTCGGCGGTCGCCTCCGGCAGGGCGGCGGCGTTGGTGCGGAACTTGACCGCCAGGTCGGCGTCGCTGAGCGGACGCTGCGGCCCGCCCCGGTTGGTGAGCACCTCCTGCACCCACTCCCGCCCGTCGCGGGTGACCACCCGCAGCACGGCCGGGAACTGGTGCGGGAAGATCGCGTCGCACCGCTCGTCGCCCACCACGTCGACCAGCGCCATCAGCGCCCGCCGCTGCGGGTCGTGTGCCAGGGCGTCGGTGAAGTCGGCGAGGTCCACGCCGAGACCGCCGCCGCCGATCAGGCCGGCGACGACCGCGTACGGGCCGCTGAACTGCGCCTCGTAGCCGGTCTGCGGGGCGCGCTTGCGTTCGATGGGCTGGCCGATGGTGCGCACCGTCGGCGTCGGCACGCCGAGCGTGATCGACTCGATGTCGTCCAGCGGCAGCCCGTGCTCGCGCAGCGCGATCGCCGCGTCGATGGCGGCGTGGGTGAAGTGGTTCGCCGGGTACGGCTTGACGAAGATGCCCGGTACCGCCCAGTCGGTGCCGAGCCCACGGACGACCTCGTCGCCGTCGAACTCGCCGCGCAGGAACGCCTGGAAGAAGCCGAAGCGTCCCTCCAGCACCGTCGCCGGGCCGGTCACGCCGTGCCGGGCCAGCTGCGCGGCGCTGACCGCCGCGTGCGCCGCCCAGCCGCAGTGGATCCGCTTGACGGTGCCGCCGTTGCGGTTGGACTCGATCAGCCCGGCCGCCATCGAGGCGGACACGCCGAGCGCGTCGAGCGCGCCGTCGGCGTCCAGCTTCAGCAGCCGGGCCGCCGCGACCGCGCCGCCGAGCGTGCCGCAGATCGAGGTGGCATGCTGCCCGTGCTCGAAGAAGACGGAGTTGCCGGCCGCCGGGTCGTAGCCGGCCATGCCGAGCCGGACGCACACCTCCAGGCCGACAGCGATGGCCGCGACGGTCTCCCGCCCGGACGCCCCGGAGGCCTCGGCAGTGGCGAGCGCGGCCGGCACCACCGACGCGCTGGGGTGCAGCACCGACGGCAGGTGCGTGTCGTCGTAGTCGAGCGAGTGCGCCAGCACGCCGTTGGCGAACGCGGCCAGCGCCGCCGGAACCTTCTCGTCCAGGCCGACAGCGGTGGCCTGGCCCCGGCCGCCCTGCTCGGCGACGTAGTCAAGGGCCGCCTGGCTGGTCGGCAGCGGCCGGGCCGCCACACACAGCCCGAGCACGTCCAGGACGCGGGCCCGGACGCTGGCGACCACCTCGCCGGGCAGCGTCTCGGCGGCGGTGTCGGCGGCGAAGGCGGCCAGGTGGCGGCCCAGGGTCGGCTCAGCCACGGCCGATCACCGCCAGCGGGCGCACCGGGGAGCCGGTGGCGCCGTACAGCGGTAGCGGCGCCACGACGAAGGTGAACTCGTGCACCCCGTCGCGGGCCAGCTCCTCCAGCGCCATCGTCTCGATCAGGTAGACGCCGTGCTCGACGAGGAGGATCCGGTGCGCCGGCAGCGAGCTGTGGCCCTTGCCCGGCGGCAGGCACTCGAACGCGATGGTGTCCGCGCCGGCGGCGTGCACCCGGCGCTGCGCCAGCCACGTCGCGCCGTCCGCCCCGACGCCGGGTACGCCGGAGTCCTTGCCGACGTACACGCTGCGGTCCTCGTGGTCGAACAGCCGGCCCCACCCGCTGCGGATGAGCACGACGTCACCAGGGCCCACCGGCGTGCCCTGCCGGGACACCGCGGCGTCCAGGTCGGCGGGGGTGATCTCGTAGCCGGGCTCGCAGCTCTGGACGCCCAGCGCGGCGGGCACGTCCAGCAGCACGCCGCGGCGCACCATCGGCGCGACCGTGTGCACGCCCAGCTCGTCGAACCGGCCGCCGACCTGCGCCACGGCGGCGTCGGCGCCGCCGTGCAGCCGGCCGTCCTGGGAGACGTGCGCGAGCGCGTCGACGTGCGTGCCGACGTGCGTGCCCATCACCAGCAGGTCGTTGGCGGCGGAACCGCCGTCGGCCCGCACCATGTCGCCGTGGCGGCGCGGCAGGGTGAGCCCGAACGCCGGGTGGTTCGGTGACTGCGGCATGCCGACGGTCAGCCGCCGGCCCAGGTCGTAGATCGTGACGCCGGCCTGCACGGCGTCGAGCAGGCGGTCGGCGGTTCTGGCTGTGGTGCCCACGGGGTTCCTCGCGTTTCGGCTGTCGGCGTCGTCAGGCGACGACGCCACGGGCTTTCAGGTCGGCGATCTCGGCCGGGTCGCAGCCGAGTTCCCCGACGAGCAGGGCGTCGGTGTCGGCGCCGGGGGAGCGGCCGGTGAACCGGATCCGGCCCGGCGTCTCCGACATCCGCCACATGACGTTGTGCATCCGCATCGGGCCGAGGTCCGGGTCGTCGACCGTGGTGATCATCTCGGTGGCCTGGACGTGCGGGTCCTCGACGATGTCCTTGGCGCTGTAGACCGGGGCGACAGCGGCACCGGCCTCGGCGAACGCGGCGGCGACCTCGTCGCGGGTCCGCTCGGCGATCCACGAGCCCACGTACTCGTCGAGCAGGTCCGCGTGCGCCACCCGCCCGACGCCGGTACGGAACCACGGCTCGTCGATCACCTCGGGGTGGCCCACCAGCCGCAGCACCCGTTCGGCGATGGCCTGGGCGCTGGTGGAGATCGCCACCCACGAGCCGTCCCTGGTCTGGTACGTGTTGCGGGGCGCGTTGTTCGTCGAGCGGTTGCCCTGCCGCTGCTCCACCACGCCGAGCTGGTCGTAGACGGTGGGACCGGGACCGACAGCGGTCATGATCGGTTCCAGCAGGTTCATGTCGACGACCTGGCCCCGGCCGCCGGAGCGCTCCCGGTGCCAGAGCGCCATCATCACGGCCGACGAGGTGGCGATGCCGCAGATGCTGTCCGCCAGCCCGAACGCGGGCAGCGTGGGCGGGCCGTCGGCGGCGCCGGTCAGGTGGGCGAAGCCGCTCATCGCCTCGGCCAGCGTGCCGAACCCGGCGCGGGAGGCGTACGGGCCGGTCTGCCCGAAGCCGGTGACCCGGGCGATCACCAGACCGGGGTTGACCCGGTGCAGCTCCTCCGGGCCGACGCCCCAGCGCTCCAGCGTGCCCGGCCGGAAGTTCTCCACCAGCACGTCGGCCCGCTCGGCCAGCCGCAGCAGCAGCGCCGCGCCCTCCGGCGCGGACAGGTTCAGCCCGACCAGCCGCTTGTTGCGGGAGATCTCCTTCCACCACAGGGGATGGCCGTCCCTGGCCTTGCCGTGGCCGCGCATGCTGTCACCCATGGTCGGGTGCTCGATCTTGATCACGTCGGCGCCGTAGTCGCCGAGGATCTGACAGCACAGCGGCCCGGCGAGGATCGTCGAGACGTCCAGCACCCGCAGGCCCGTCAGCGGTCCGTCATTCACCTGTTCCACCTCCCCGGTTCTGTTCCTGACCCGTCCGGCCGCCGACACGCTGCGCCGGCGGCCGGAAACCCAGTTCGGCGGAGATCTCCGCCGCCGCCGCGGCGACCAGCGCCCCGTGCGCGGCGCACACCTCCGGGGTGAACCGGTTCTGCGGCCCGCACAGCGAGATCGAGCCGAACACCTGCCCGGTCGCGTAGCGCACCGGCGCTGCCACACTCCCGGCGCCGTTCTGCCGTTCGCCCATGCTCACCGCGTACCCCTGGCGCCGGACCCGGGCCAGCTCGGCCCGCAGCTTCGCGGTGGAGGTGATGGTGGCCGGGGTGACCGCGTCCAGCGGGTGGTGGCCGAGGTAGTCGTCCACCTCGGCGTCCGGCAGCGCCGCCAGGATCGCCTTCGACGACGACCCGGAGTGCAGCGCGTGGCTGGTGCCCAGGGACACCGACATCCGGACCTCGTGCGGCGAGAGCACCTGGTCGATGTAGACGCGCGACCAGCCCTGCCGCACCGACAACGTGGCGGTCTCGCCGCTGTCGCGGACCAGCCGGACCAGGTACCGGCGTGCGATGTCCGGCACGTCCAGGGCGCGCAGCGCGGCCAGTCCCACCGCCAGCGCGCCGGTGCCGAGGCGGTACCGCTTGGTCTCCTCGTTGAAGGTGAGGAAGTTGTCGGCCACCAGCTCCTTGAGGATCCGGTGGGCGACCGCCTTCGGCAGGCCCAGTTCCCGCGCGATCGTCGACACGCCGAGGGTCTCCGGTGCCCGTTCGGCGATGATGTTGACGATGTCGAGGGCACGTCCCAGACCGGAGCGGGTCCGGCCGGCGGTGCTCTCGACGACCGCTGTCGTGATCATCTCTGTTCCTCCAGTGTCGACGTACGTGGGCGGGGTCGCCGGGCGTCAGGCGGGCGCGACGGGGGTCTTCCCGGGCGGGAGGCCGCCGGCCTGCCGGGGTCGCTCCCGCGCGATGACGAGCGCCACCGAGGCGAGCACCACGGCACCGGCGAGCACCTGTCGTCCGGACAACGATTCATCCAGCACCATCATGCCGAGCAGGACCGCCACCACCGGGTTGACGTACGCGTAGGTGGACGCGAGCTGGATCGGCGCGTTGCGCAGCAACCACGTGTAGACGCTGAAGCCGACCACTGTGCACACCAGCATCAGGTAGCTCCACGCCAGCCAGGAGCGGCCGGTCACGTCGCCCGGATCGAACCGCCCCAGCTCACCGCTGACCACGCCGGCCACCGCCACCGCGACGCCGCCGACGAGCATCTGCCAGCCGGTGCCGACCAGGTGGTCGGCCGGCATGTGCAGCCGCTGCGACAGCGTCGAGCCCAGCGCCCACACCATCGTGGAGACCACCACCAGCAGCATCCCGCCCAGGTGCCATCCCTGCGTCGGCACCGAGAACAGCAGCGCCAGCCCGGCCACCCCGCCCAGTACACCCGCGGCCGCGAGCGCCGACGGCCGTGGACCGACGGCCAGCCGCAGCACCAGCACCCACAGCGGCATGCCGGCCACCAGCAGCGACGTCAGCGCCGTCGGCACGTACTGCTGGCCCAGTGCGAGCAGCGCGCTGCCCGCGCCGACCATCAGCAGCCCGCTGGCCCCCACCCCGCCCCACTGCCGCCGGGGCAGCAGCAGCCCGGCCGGTCCCCGGCGCAGCGCCGCCACCGCGAACAGCAGCAGCGCGGCGGCCAGGAACCGGGCCGAGGTGGCGACCAGCGGCGGAATGCTGTCCAGGGCCACCCGGTTGCCCAGGTAGGTCGAGCCCCAGATCAGGTAGACCGCGCCGAGTCCGGCGGCCAGGGCCATCGGGCCGGCGGGCCGCGGCGGATCCGCCGGGTGGTGGACCGCTGCGGGCCGGGTCAGGTCAGCGGTGGCCATCGACCCGGATCGCCACCGCGGTGTTGCCTCGCAGGGCGTTCGAGTAGGGACACATCCGGTCGGCCAGCTCCACCGCGCGTTCCAGGTCGGCCTGCGGGCACTGCGGCGCGGACACGTCCAGCACCACGGCGATCGCGTACCGCCCGTCCTCGGTCTGCCCGAGGGAGACCGAGGCGGTGACGGTCGCCGGACCGGGCCGGATGCCGGTCTGCCGGGCGGCCACGGTGAGCGCGCTGTCGAAGCAGGCCGCGTACCCGGCCGCGAACAGCTCCTCCGGATCGGTGCCGGGCGCGTCCGGTCCCCGCTCGGCGGGACGGGTCAGGTCGACCCGCAGCGACCCGGTCAGCGACCGGGCGCTGCCGCCCCGGCCGCCGGAGACCTCGACGGTGGCGGTGTAGAGGGTGTTCGCGGGTACGACCTTCGCCTCGGTGACCGGGGTGCCGGCGCTCATGCCGCCACCTCCCGCCCGAGGTCGGCGTGCACCTGCGCGGCGACCGCGTCGGCGAACGCCTCCGGCTGCTCGTCGGCCACGAAGTCGGTGCCGCGGGGGATGGTGACCAGCTCGGCGCCGGGCAGCGCGGCCCGCACCTGCGGCGTCATCCGGTCCAGCAGGTCCTCGGCGCCGTGCAGCAGCACGATGGGCAGCGCGTCCAGGGCGACGGTGTCGACGTGGTGGTCGAACACCGCCCGGTACGCGGTGGCGTAGTCCGGGCCGGTCAGCAGGTACTCGGTGACCTGGCGGTCCGCCTCCTCCGGGGTCAGGCTCGGGTACAGGCCGTACACCCGGTCCCAGATCACCGTCAGGTGCCCGCCGTCGCGCGCCGGCACGTAGCCGGGCGCGTACGACCGCTTCTTCTCCGCCCGCTCCTGCTCGTCGTAGAGCGGGATGCCCTGGAGGATCAGCCGGTGCACCCGCTCCGGCGCCGACATCAGCGCCTCCGCGCCGACGATCGCGCCGGTGTGCTGCCCGAGCAGGTGCACCCGGGACAGTCCGAGGGCGTCGGCGAACTGCCATACCCCGGCCGCGTACTCCGGGATGGACCACGGGCGCGGCGGCGCGTCGGACATGCCGAAGCCCGGCGTGTCCGGGGCGATCACGCGCAGGCCGCGGCGGGCCAGCGGCTCGATCACCGCGTCGTAGGTGGCCGAGGAGAGCGGGGACTGGTGCAGGATCAGCAGCACCGGGGCGTCGGCGTCGCCGCCGTGCCGGTAGTGCACCTGACCCCACGGCACCTCGACGTAGGCGCGGCGGGCCACGCCGCGGGCCCGGGTCACTCCGTCACCGCCAGCGCCGCCATGACCTCGATGACGTGCTTGATACCGGCCTTGTAGTCGTCCAGCCGGATGTTCTCGTTCGGGCCGTCCACACCGGAGTCGGCGCGGGACACGCCGACGCCGACGATCGGCCGGTCGGCGATCACGCCCTGGTTGCCGATCCACTGCGTGTACGGCTCGATCACCGGCTCGGTCCCGTACACCCGGCGGGCCGCGTCGGCGACCAGCGCGACGAACGGGTCGCGGTGGTCGGTGAGGTTGGGCCGGCTGGTCGCCATCACCTCGATGCGCAGGTCACCGAAGCCGGTCGCGGCCAGGTGGTCGCGGACGCAGCCGAGTACCCGGTCCGGGTCCTGGCCCGGCACCAGCCGGATCTCCAGCTTCGCCGAGGCGGTCGACGGGATGCCGAGCGTCACGTCGTCGCGCATGTCGCCACCGGCGAAACCGGCGACGGTGAGCGTCGGCACGGTCCGGATGGCGATCGCCGCGCCCTGGTCGTCCAGGTCACCGGTGAACCGGTCGACCTGGGCCCGCTTGCGCAGGAAGTCCCCGTCGAACGCCACCTTCTCCAGCAGCGCCCGCTCCTCGTCGGTCGGCGGCCGGGCGTCGTCGGCGAAACCGGGGATCGTCACGGTGCCGTCGGGCCGCTGCAACTGCGCCAGGGCGGCGGCCAGCCGGGCCGTGGCAGCCGGCAGCAGCGCGGTGTTCTGGCTGGTCAGGTCGCGCGGCAGGGTCTGCGCGGTGAGCCGCAGGTAGAGCACGCCCTTCTCGGCGAGCTTGAGCAGCAGCCGGTCCTCGCCGTCGAGCCAGGAGTTCTCCCACAGCGCCGCGTCGCTGGTGATCCGGTCGGCGTGCGCCGGCACGAACGAGCCCAGACCTGGGCTGTGCAGCCACTTCTTGCCCTCGAAGATGATCCGGCTGGTCACCGGCGGGGTCAGCCCGGCCAGCTTCCAGGCGGCCGCCGCGTGGATGCGGGACATGACGACGCCCTTGTCGTCGGCCACGCCCCGGGCGTACAGCCGGCCGTCGCGGATCTCCGCCGCGTACGGCGGGCTGATCCAGTCGGCGTCGTCACCGGCCGGCTCGACCTCCACGTCGTAGTGGGTGAAGTGCAGCAGCGCCTTGTCACCCTCGCCCGGCACCTCGGCCAGCACGTACGGGTACGACTGCTCCCACGGGATGATCTCGGCTTCGCCGCCCCAGCGGCGGACCGACCCGGCGATGAACTCGGCGGTGGCCTCCATCTGCCCCGGCTCCTGGCGGCGGCTGCGGATGCGGCACAGCTGCTGGAGTTCCTCGACGAACTCGTCGAAGTGCGCGTCGACGGCCGCCAGCGCGGCCGCGGTATCCGGTTTGGGCATGGTGGTCCTCACAGAAGGGGTCGGAGAGGGGGAGGTCAGTGGATGGTGACGCCGCCGTCGACGAAGATCGTCTGCCCGGTGGTCATGGCGGCGGCGTCACTGAGCAGGTGGGCGACCGCGTTGGCGACGTCCTGCGGCTGCGCCATCCGGCCCAGCGGGATCGACGCCAGCTTGTCGGCCAGGTACGCCTCGTCGCCGCGGACGTCGGCGGTCATGTCGGTGGGTACGATCGTGGGTCCGACGGCGTTGACCCGGATCCGGTCCGGCGCCCACTCCAGGGCCAGCACGCGCGCCATGTGCATCACGCCGGCCTTGCTGACGCAGTACCCGAGCGTGTCCAGCACCGCGATGTGCCCGTTCGTGGAGCCGATGTTCACCACCGAGCCGCGGGTCTGCCGCAGCGCCGGGTACGCGGCCTGGCACATCCGGAACGTGCCGGTCAGGTTGACGTCCAGGACGGTGGTGAAGTCCTCCTCGGACATCGTCGCGGCCGGTCCGCGCCGGACGATCCCGGCGTTGTTGACCAGCAGGTCGAGGCGGCCGTGCGAGTGCAGGACCTCGGCCACCAGGCCGGCGCAGGAGGTGGCCGACCGGACGTCCACCCGGTGCCGGGTGTGCGCGCCGCTGGTCAGCTCGGCCTCCGCCCAGTCGTCGAGCAGGTCGGCCTGCGCCACCGTCGCGCCGCGCTGCGCGAGGGTCGCGGCGATACGGGCGCCGATGCCGCGGGCCGCGCCGGTGACCAGTGCCACCCGCCCGTCGAACCGGTTCGGGTCGGTCTTCATGTCTCGTGTCCTGCCTTTCCCGTTCGGCCACCGGCCGGGCGGGCGTGAACCACGCCCGGCCGGTGCTCGGCACGCGTGACGACGGTCCCGTCAGCTGTCGTCACGCGCCGATCACCTTCGTGTCCTCGGCCCAGAAGGCCAGGCGCTTCTGCAGCAGCCGGATCACGAAGTGCGCCACCAGACCCATCACCGACAGGACCACCAGGACGGCGAACATCCCGGCGATGTCGAAGTTGTAGTTGGTCTGCAGCAGCAGGTAGCCCAGGCCCTCCTTCGCGCCGATGAACTCGCCGACGACCGCGCCGAGGATGGCGAAGACGATGCCGATGTCCAGGCCGGCGAAGATGAACGGCAGCGCGCTGGGCAGCCGGACCATCCGGAAGATCTGGGGCTTGCTCGCGCCGAACACCGTCAGCATCTGGATCTTGTCGGCGTCGGCGGCCCGCAGGCCCTCGATGACGTTGACCAGCATCGGGAAGAACGAGATCACCGCGGCCATGACCACCTTGCTGGTCAGGCCGAAGCCGAACCAGACCACGAACAGCGGGGCCAGGGCGACCTTCGGCACGGTCTGGAAGGCCACGATGTACGGCATCATGGTGGCTTCGACGATCTTGATCTGGGAGATGAACGTGCCGAGCAGCAGCGCGGCCCCGACACCGATCACGAACCCGAGCAGCGCCTCCTGGGTGGTCACCCAGAAGTGACCCCAGAACTGGTCGTCGCCGAGCTGCTGCCACAACGACTCGACCACGCTCGACGGCAGCGGCAGGACGTACTCGTCGACGCCGACGAGCTGGACGCCGTACTCCCAGGCCAGCACGACCACGACGAAGACCGTCGGGACCAGCCAGAGCTGGGGCTTCTCGCGGAGGTCGAACCTGCGCCGGGCGGGCCGGGCGGACGGCGCCGGTGGCTGGGCCGGCTCGCGGACCAGGTTGCTTGTTGCCATGGCTGTCCCTCGTCAGTCGATAACGCCGGCGGCGTTGAAGTGTCGGCGGATCCGCTCCACGTAGACCCCGGCCCGGTCGGACGACATGACGCCGAGGTCACGCGGCCGCTCCAGGTCGATGTCCATGACCTCCGCGATACGGCCCGGCCGGGGGCTGAGCACCACCACCCGGTCGGAGAGGAAGACCGCCTCCGGGATGGAGTGCGTGACCAGCACGATCGTCTGGTTGCTCTCCTGCCAGATGCGCAGCAGCTCCACGTTCATGTACTCACGGGTCATCGCGTCGAGCGCGCCGAACGGCTCGTCCATCAGCAGTACCGCCGGGTCGTGCACGAGCGCCCGGCAGATGCCGGCCCGCTGCTGCATGCCGCCGCTGAGCTCGTGCGGGTACTTCTGCTCGAAGCCGTTGAGACCGACCATCTCGAGCAACTGCTGCGCGCGTTCCCGGTGCCGGCGGGGATCCAGTCGCTGGATCTCCGCCGGCACCATCACGTTGTCGAAGATGGTGCGCCACGGCAGCAGCGTCGGTGCCTGGAACACCATCCCGACCTCGGGAAGGGGCTTCGTCACGTCCCGCCCGGCGATCCGTACCGCGCCGCCGGACTTCGGGCTGAGCCCGGCGAGGATCTTCAGCAGAGTGGTCTTGCCGCACCCGGACGGTCCGACGACCGAGATGAACTCGCCGCGACGTACCGTCAGGTTGATGTCGCTCAGCGCCTGGGTCGGTGCCGACTTCCGGGGCCGGTACTCCTTGTCCAGCCCGTCGATCTCGATCCAGGAGTCTTCCGACACCGATGCCGGAGCCTGCGTCTGCGCCCGGCGGGCCGTCGCCTTGATGGCCATCGAAATCCCTTCCGCAGTCCGCTGCCTAGGCGGTGTAGTTCGCGGCCTTGCTCAGCACCGCGGCCTTGTCGAAGTCGTTCGCGCCGGAGAGCAGGCTCGGATCCCACAGCTTTTTCAGGTCGACGTCGCCGGTGATCTGCCCGGCCTCCTTGGTGTACGCCTGGGTCTTCGCCCACTCCTCGTCGCTGATCGCGCCCCAGTCGCCGAACTGCTCCGGGTCGCCGCCAGCCGGGGTGGCCGTCTTCAGCCAGGCGGTGAGGCTTTCGGTGTCGGCCTTGAGCCGCTCGTCGGCGGACTTGCCGGCGAGGATCTGCGGGAAGACCTTGTAGCCGATCCTCATGGCGGCCTCGGGGTTCTTCGCCGAGAAGAGCATCGCCTTGTACGCCGCGCGCAGGAACCGCTCGTACGAGTCCTTCTTGGCGTCGAAGTCGCGGGCGCCGACGCTGAAGGTGAGCGACCGGATGCCGGTGAACACGTCCGGATTGGTCAGGTACTTCAGCTCGGTGCCGGCGTTCTCGATGACCGCGTACGCCTGGGTGTAGAGCGCCAGCAGGTCGACCTTGCCGTCGTTGAGCGCGGCGGCGGCCTGCGCGCCGACACCCACCGGCAGCAGCTCGACGTCCTTTGCCGGATCCAGTCCGGCCGCCCTGACGTAGGCGCGGGCGTACGGGGCGGAGCCGGAGGCCAGGCTGATCACGCCGATCTTCTTGCCGCGCAGGTCCGCGCCGCCGGTGATCGTCGAGTCCGGCTTGACCGCCATCACCCACGGCCAGTTCTGCACCAGGCCGCCGACGGCCTTGACCGGCACGTTCTTCTCCGCCGCGCCGAGCACCGAGCCGGCGTCGGCCGGGGTGATGTCGCCGCTGCCGGAGGCGACCGCCTGGAGGGCGGCGACCGAGCCGTCGGTGTTGATCGTGTCGACTGTCAGCTTCTCCTCGGCGAAGTAGCCGAGTTCCTTGGCGACCGCGTAGACGGCCACCTCCTCCTTCGGGCCGATCACGGCGGAGGCGATGGCCATGGTCAGCTTCGCCTCCTTGCCCTCGCCACCGGCGCCGTCGTCGGAGCCGCCGCCGCACGCGGACACGACCAGCGCGGCGGCCAGCGCCGCCGGGAGCAGAGCCCACTTCCGTTTCATATGCACACACCTCGTCATGAGTCGGGGGAGACCACCTCCGCCGCCGAGACGGCGGAGGTGAGGGAATCAGCCGTCGCGCTGCTGCGCGACCAGTGCCGGTCAGGCGTCGCGCTGCTGCGCGACCAGGGCCAGATCGTTGTAGACGTGCTGCTCGACGATCAGTCCGCCGTCGAGCACGAACACGTCCGCGTAGCGGATGTCCTCGAACGGAGTGCCGTCGAGCCATTCCCCGTACAGCCGCCCGAGCGAGGTCACGGTGACCCGCCCGTCGGCGTCACCCACCAGATAGCGGTCCCGGTGCTTGCGCACCCACCGGTAGGTTCCGGTCGACGCGGCCGCCATCTCCCGCAGCGACGAGTACTCCCGGCCGCCCGGGAAGACCAACCGCGCCTGCGCCGCGAGAAAGCGGCCTGCTTCGCCGAGCTCGCGGTCCTCGCACAGTTGCAGGTACCTGTCGATCAGGCCGGGCGCGTCCGGTGTGCTCATCAGCCGGTCTTCTCGCTCAGGGCCGCCTCCCACTGGTCCCGCAGCGGGTGCTCCGCGGGGCCGTGCTCGGTGAGGATGCGCATGAGACGGGCCAGCAGCTCGTCCCGCTCCCGGTCGAGGACCCGCTGTTCCTCCTCGGTCGAGACGAACCCGTCGACGGCGCCCGCGGTGAGCGCGCCGGAACGGACCAGCAGCGCCTCGACGACGCGTACCCGCTGGCGGGTCACGTGCAGCTCGGTGGAGAGCTGCAGCACCAGGTCGAGCAGCTTGCCGACCTTGGGGTCCCCGAAGTAGTCGAACTCGGTGCTCATCACGCCTCCGGCTTGGTCGCGGCCAGTACGGCCCAGGGGAAGTGCCACTCGGGACGGTCGCCCCAGCCCTGCGGCTGGACGCCGTTGCGGCGCTCGTCGAACGGGGTCCACGACGCGTCGGTCAGACCGGCCTCGGTGCAGACCTCGATCAGGTCCGCGCCGAACAGGTCGTGGAAGAACGGCTCGTTGTTGCGCTCGGCGTGCTCGTAGACGGTGGCGTCGCGCAGCGGGTCGCCGGTGAGCATGAACTCCAGGAAGCGCAGCGAGCCGCCCGGCTTGAGCAGGCGCGCGGCCTCCACGATCGTTTCCCGGACCGCGGCGGCCGGCATCTCGTGCAGCACCATCGTGCCGGTGACCACGTCGCAGCTGCCCGGCTCGATGCCGGTGGACCGGCCGTCGGCCTGCCGGTAGTCGATCGCCACTCCGGTCGCCTCGGCCTCGGCGTGGGCCAGGCGCAGACCGGGCGCGGCCAGGTCCACGCCGATCACCTGCGCCGTCGGGTACCTGGCGGGCAGCGGGCGGGTGCTCTTGCCGAAGCCGCACCCGATGTCGACGATCCGGGTCGCCGCGGGCACCTCGGGCAGCGCGGTCCTGGCGAACAGCGTGTGGAACTTGTAGCCGTCGTTGTCGCGCAGCATGACGATGCGCGCGCCGAACTCGTACACGTAGGCCGACATGTCGTCGGAGAAGAAGCTGCCGGGCTGGATGTGGATGTCGTAGTCGGTGTACCAGTCGGGCAGGTCCAGGTCGGGGTTCAGCTCCAGCGAGCCCGTCGGCTGCTCGGGCAGCGAGGTGAGCTGGTCGGTCAGCTCCTCGCGGCGGCTGAGCACCGCGTCGCCGGCGACCTTCCACAGCATCTTCTGCTGCACCCGCTCCAGGTGGCTGAACCACGGGTAGAGCGGGAGACCGCGCAGCACCTGACCGGCGTCGGCGACTGTGGTGGCCGACGCCCCGGTGGTGCCGTACTCCTCGCGCAGCGCCGGGTAGACGGTGTCCGCCCAGCGCTTGCGCAGGCCGAGGACGAAGTCCACGGCGGAACGCTCATCCAGGGTGAGGCGCTCCTCGACATCGAACATGCCTTGTCTCCTCTACAGGTGGGGGAGGTCCGGCCTGCGGTACGCCGCGACCGGGGTGGACGGGTCAGTGGGCGTACCGCACGCGTCCGGCGGACGCGGTGTCGAAGGCGCCGAGGAAAGCGCCCGCCATGCGTCCCTCGTAGACGGCCTCGAAGGCGGTGCGGGGGGCGTTCGCGTCGCCGACGACGTGGATGCGGGGGCCGTCGGGCAGCGCGTCGAGCTGCCGGTACAACTCGTCCGCGGCCCGCGCCGAGCCGCCGTCGACGACTGTGGTGACGTCCTCGACGATCGTCTCGCCGCCGGCGAGCGGGCCGCCGAGGGCCACCGCCGTGGCACCCGCCGCGCGGGCGGTCCGCATCGGGTGGACCGCGATCCCCAGGTCCGCGAAGCGCTTGAGCAGCGCCAGCCGCGAGTACGTGGTGATCTTGGCGCTCACCGTGGCGGTGGGGGAGACGAGGTGGACGCGGGCGCCCCGGCGGGCGAGCGCCTCCGCGACCGAGGCCGCCGACCAGGTGCCCTCGTCGTCGAGCACGACGACGGTGCCGGCGGGCCGGTATCCGGGGGCGGCCAGGTGGTCGACGACCTGCCAGATGTCGATCACCGGCGGGCCGCCCGGCAGCTCGCGACGGGCGGGGCGGGAGCCGGTGGCGAGGACGACGTCCTGGTAGTCGCCGGCCAGCACGCCCTCGACGCCGGCGCGGTGGCCGAGCCGGACCGGGATGCCGGTGGCCGCCACGTCGCGGGCCAGGTCGCGGGTGAGCAGGCCGAGCCGCTCCCGCCCGGGTACGCGCGCGGCCACCTCCACCTGTCCGCCCAGGTGGTCGCGCGCCTCGACCACCGTCACCCGGTGCCCGGCCCGGTGCGCGGAGAGGGCCGCCTCCAGCCCGGCCGGCCCGCCGCCGACGACGAGGACGTTCCGCGCGCCGGACGGCCCGGGCAGCTCCGGCCATGCCTCGGCCCACTCCCGCTCGGCGCCGACCTCCGGGTTGACCACGCAGGAGATCGGCAGGCTGGTCTCCAGACGGCTGATGCAGCCCTGGTTGCAGGCCAGGCAAGCGCGTACCTCGTGCTGGCGGCCCTGCTCGGCCTTGCGCACCAGGTGCGGGTCGGCGATGTGCGGGCGGGCCAGGCCGACCAGGTCGGCCTCGCCGGCGGCGACGAGTTCGGCGGCCTCCGGCAGGCTGTCCAGCCGGCACACCGCGAGCACCGGCAGGTCCGGGAACGCCTGCTTGAACAGCGCCGCGTGGTGCCGGAACGGGGCGTGGCCGAAGCTCATGTCCGCCATCTGCGTCGCGAGCGACCAGCTGCCGTGGTAGGCGGAGTGGCTGACATGCACGTAGGCGAGGGGGAACTCGGCGCGCAGCTTCCCGACGATCTCCAGCACCGCGGCCGGGTCGAGGCCGCCGGGCAGGAACTCGTCGGCGCTGACCCGCAGCCCGACGGGCAGTTCGGGGGTGGCGGCGAGCACCGCTGCGAGCACCTCGCGGGTCAGGCGCATCCGGTTGTCGAGGCTGCCGCCGTACGTGTCGTCGCGGGTGTTCGTGTGCGGCGAGAGGAACTGCTGGAGCAGGTGGCCGTGGCCGGCGTGCACCTCGAGGCCGTCGAAGCCGGCCTCGCGCATCCGCCGCGCGGCGGCGGCGAACGCGGCGACGACGACGGCGATGTCCCGGCGTCCCATCGCGTGCGGCACGTGCGAGCCGGCCGCCCACGGCACCGGCGACGAGGACCAGGCGGCGGTACGGGTCGCGTCGCCGTTGGCCTGCCGTCCGGCGTGCATGATCTGGGCGAACATACGTGCCCCGTGCTCGTGCACGGCCTCGGTCACCGCTGCGTACGCCGGGATCGACGAGTCGTCGAAGCTGCCGAGGCTGATGCTGCGGCCCGCGCTCGTGGGGTGCACGCGGATCGCCTCGGTGATGATCAGGCCGGCGCCGCCGCGCGCCCGCTCCGCGTGGTAGGCGACGTGGCGGCGGGTGGGCACGTTGTTCAGCCCGAAGTTGGTGGTGTGGCCGGGGACGAAGACCCGGTTCCGCAGTGTGAGACGACCGAGCCTGGTGGGGGAGAGAAGAGCGAGAAGCTTGTCGTCAGCCATGCCTCGAACTTCCTGTTTCGGGCCGCACTCGGCGGGGCCGAGAGCGTTCGGATGAACCGTACGCCGTTCGATTGAGTGGAACGGTAGGGGTGACGCCGGTCTCCGTCAACGGGCTACCGATCGGTAACTTGTCCCGGCGTACTGCCTCTGACCTGCTGTTCCGCTGGGCGGAACGCAAGCCGGCAAGGTTTGTCGATGCGTCGTTCGATCGTTCGGGCCGTCCGGCAGGAACGGCACGCGCTGAAGCCCGCCACGGTCACCGCGTCGACCTCGACCCGCCGGTCGTCGGCGCTGAACAGGAAGCTGCCGCCGGCGGCGCGGCCGATCGCGTACACGATCAGGTTGACGACCACCGCCGACATGCTCGCCGGCGTACGCGGGGACGGCTGCGCCACGCCTGCGGGCTGACCGCGACAGTCGCGCGTGGACACATCGGCGGCGGTGAGTCTAAGGTCGCGGCACCCGGTATCCCGCGAGGAGCGGCCATGCGCGTCACCATCTCCCTCGACGAACTGCTCGGTGACGAGGTGCGGCGCGACCCGTACCCGTTCTACGCCCGGCTGCAAGAGGCGGGGGAGGCGGTCGCGCTGCGGCCCGCCGACCCGCACGCGCTCGTCGTGCACGGATACGACGCGGTCAACCGGGTGCTGCGCGACCCGGTCTTCCGGGTGCTCGGCGCCGACTACCTGGACCGGGCCGGGGTGCGCTGGCGCGAGCACCAGGTCATCCGGATCCTCCAGTCGTCGATGCTCAACGCCGCCGAGGGCGACCACCTGCGGATCCGGCACCTGTTCTCCCAGGCGCTCACCCCGCGCCGGGTCGCCGCGCTGGAGCCGGCCATCGGGCGCATCGCCGACGGCCTGCTCGACGGGCTCGCCGCCGAGGGCGCGGACGGCCGGCCGGTCGACTTCATGGCCCGCTTCGCGCTCCGGCTGCCCAGTGACGTCATCGGCGAGCTGCTGGGCGTGCCGGAGGCGGACCGGGAGTGGTTCCCGTCCCGGGTCCGCGCGTTCGACGCGGTGCTGGAGATCGGCCGCCGGTCCATGCGCGAGGTCCGGACCGCCAACGTCGCGGCGGCGGAGCTGACCGCGTACTTCACCGACCTGGTCGCCGCGCGCCGGGCGGCGCCGCGCGACGACTTCGTCTCGGCGCTGCTGCGCGGCCTGGACGACGAGCCCGGCCGGCTGACCTCCGACGAACTGCTGGCCAACCTGATCATCATGTACAACGCCGGGTTCCGGACCACCGCGAACCTGCTCGGCAACGGGCTGGTGCTGCTCACCGAGCGGCCGGACGCCCGGGAAGCGCTGCGCGCCGATCCGTCGCTGGCCGCGTCGTACGTCGAGGAGATCCTGCGGTACGAGCCGCCGGTGCACTTCGCGGTCCGGTACGCCGCCGAGGACACCGAGGTCGCCGGCCTGCCGGTGGCGGCCGGCCGGACGGTGGTGGTGCTGACCGGCGCCGCGAACCGGGATCCGCGCCGCTTCCCCGACCCGGACCGGTTCGACCCGTCCCGCGCCGACAACCGGCACCTGGCGTTCAGCGCCGGGCCGCACTACTGCTTCGGGGCGACGCTGGCCCGCGCCGAGGGGCGGCTGGTGCTGCCCCGGCTGCTGGACCGCTTCCCGGCGCTGGCCGCCGAGCCCGGCCCGCGCCGCGCGCTGATGCTGCGCGGGTACGACCGGCTGCCGGTACGGCTGACCGACCGGATGTCTTGCCAAACCGACCTGATCGAGTAAGGTCGATGCTACGCGGAGTGTCCGCTCCGCGCCGCACAGGTTCCGTCGAGCAGGTCGAGCGCGCCGCCAGGACACCGTGGAAGGGAAACACCGGACATGACCGACGAGATCCGCGCGTTCCTCCTCGCCGCACTCACCGAGATGAAGTACGACGTCTCCGACGTCGACGACGACACCGTCTTCGGTCCCGCCGGGCTCGACGTGGACTCCCTCGGCCTGGCCGAGCTGGCCGTACGCGTGGAGGACCGGTTCGGGGTCGCCTTCGACGACGACGAGGCGGAGGACCTCGCCATGATGACCGTCGGCGAGTTCAGCCGGACGGTGGCGGCGCGCATCGCGCCGGCCTCGGCGCACTGACCGATGTCGGGGCACGGCACCCGGCCGCGCGGCGTCCCGGCGCCCACGCCGGCGCGGCGGGTCCGGTGAGCGTGCGCGAACCGGTCACCGTCACCGGGATCGGACTGGTCAGCCCGGTCGGCGCGACCGCCGCCGAGGTGTTCGACGCGGTCTGCGACGGCCGGTCCGGGCTCTCCCGGCCCCCGGCCGGCCATCCGCTGCACGGAGTGGTCGACGTCGCCGCGTTCGCCCCGGCGATCGACCCGGCTAGCGTGCTGCCCGGCCCGGAGTCACGCGTCGTGGACCGGTCGATCGTGATGGTGCTGCGCGCCGCCGAGGACGCGCTCGCCGACGCCGGACTCCGGATCGGCCACGACGTCGACAGGTACCGCGTGGCGGTCGTCGTCTCCGGCGTCGGCGGTCTGTCCACTCTGGAGGAGCAGGTGCTCGCCCGCGCCGGGCGGGGCCGGTTCGGGGTCAGCCCGTACATGCTGCCCGGGACGCTGCCGAACATGGGCGCGGCCCGCATCGCGATCAAGTTCGGCATCCACGGCTACACGTCGTCGATCGGCACGGCGTGCGCCGCCGGCGCGCAGTCGATCGGGGAGGCGCTGCGCATCCTGCGCGCCGGCGAGGCGGACGTGGTGCTCGCCGGATGCGCCGAGGCGCCGCTGTTCCCGACGTTCGCCGACGCGTTCGGCAACGCCCGCGCCCTGGCCCGCGGCTGGGCCGACCCGGCCGCCGCGAGCCGTCCCTTCGACCGCCGCCGCAACGGGCTCGTCCTCGGCGAGGGCGCCGGGGTGTTCGTCCTGGAACGCGCCGCGCACGCCGCCGCTCGCGGCGCCCACCGGCACGCCGACGTGCTCGGCTGGGGCGCCACGAACGACGCCCACCACCCGACCACGCCGCGCCCCGACGGCGCTGGCGCGGCCCGGTGCATGCGGATGGCCGTCCGCGACGCCGGGCTGCTGCCCGCCGACATCGGGTACGTCAACGCGCACGGCACCAGCACCCGGGCCGGGGACGCCGCCGAACTGGCCGCGCTCGCCGAGGTCTACGGCGCCGCCCCGCCGCCGCTGAGTTCGACGAAGGGCGTGACCGGGCACATGCTCGGCGTCTCCGGTATGATCGAGGCGGCCGTCGCGGTCGAGGCGCTGCGCCACGGCCTGCTGCCGCCCACGCACAACCTGGACGACCCGGAGCGCGACGGCGAGGTCGACCACATCCGCGGGCGGGCACGCGAGACGGCGGTGGACGCGGTGCTGTCCAACTCGTTCGGCTTCGGCGGGCACAACGTCAGCCTCGTCCTGGCCCGGCCCGCCTGAGCGGCGGGCACGTCCGACCGGCGTCGGCCGGGATCTCAGCGGAGCGTGATCACCGTGGCGGTGTCGGACGCGGCGACGGCGACTGTGAAGTGCGGGCGCAGCATCTCGGCCACGTAGTCGAGGTCGGCGACCAGCGGCACCGGCAGCAGGGCGCGCTGGTCCGGGCCGCTCCGGGTGGCGGCCAGCTCGATCCGGTCGGCCTTGAGCAGCCCCCGGGTGAGGAACGCGGGCAGGTCCTCGGGGAGCAGGCACCGCCACATGTCGACGTTGACGATCACGTCCAGCGCGCCGGCCTTGAACTGCTGGAGCACGGTGCCGAGCAGGTGGGAGTTCGTCTCGCCGACCGGCGCGTCGTGGTCGTACGTGTGCGACCCGGCGCCCAGGTCCAGCGCGGACACGCCGTTGCCGACGACCAGCGCCGCGCTCCCCGCCAGTTCCTCGCGCAGCGACGCGGGCAGGACGTCCGGCCGGCCCAGCCCACCCGCCCGGTACGCCTCGATCGCCTGGCCGTAGAGCCGGATCCGGCCCAGGTGCCGGCCGAACGTGTTGAGCCCGTACAGCACCTCGACGTCGTAGCGCAGGTGCTTACGCAGCAGGTACTTCATGTTGTCCATCGAGGCGAGCCCGTTGGACGTCTTGCGGAAGTGCGGCAGGTGGTACGAGAGCGCGTCGACGTCCAGCCGGAACAGCTCCGGCGGCGCGCCGTGCAGGTGGAACACCCGGTAGAAGAAGTCGAGGTCCTCGAACCCCCACTTGACCATCGCCTCGTCGAACCCGCCGACCCGCCGGAACGACTCGTGGTCCACCGACGCGTTGTGGGTCAGGCCCAGCACCCAGGGCGCGCTCGGGAAGTCGTCCGTCCGCTGCAGGAGGGCGATGTCCTCCAGTCGAGGATCGCCGCGTTCGGCGTCGAGCATCGCCGGGGCGACCGGTTCGCCCCGGCGCAGCGCGTCCGCGCCGGCCCAGTCCAGGTCGTACCGCTGCCCGAGCAGCACCCCGGGCCGGCCGGCTCGCCTGGCGTGGAAGTCGCGGTGCCGCTCCAGCAGCCCGGGATGCGCCACCGTGTCGGCGTCCAGGAACATCAGCGTGTCCGCGCGGGCCCGGGCCGCCGCCGCGTTGCGGTTGGCGCTGCGGCCGCGGTTCCGCTCGCTGCGGACGTAGTCGATCCGCAGCCGGTCCCGGTAGGCGTCCACCACCGGGCCCAGCGCTACGGCCGAGCCGTCGTCGCCGACGATCACCTCGAAGTCGCCGGGTGGCAGCGTCTGCCGGGTCAGCGACCGCAGCGTCGTGTCGAGCGCGGAGCCGTTCTCGTGCGCGGGCACCACCACGCTCAGGCCGGGCCGGTCCATTTCTCGGCCTGCTCAGCGCGGGGTGGAGTTGGCGGTGATGTAGTCGGCCAGGTCGCCCAGCGTGGCCATCCGATCCTCGTCCAGCTCCTCGACGTCGATCTGGATCTCCAGCTCGTCCTCCAGCGACAGCAGCAGCTCCAGGCCGAGCGAGGAGCTGAGGCCGAGGTCGTCCATCAGCTGGGTCTGCTCGGTGACCGGCGCGTCCGGCCGGAGCATGCGGGTCAGCAACACGGTCAGGCGGTCCACGACCTGGTCACGGGGTGGCGCGTCGGCCGGCGCGTCGTGTTCTAGCACCGGGCGTCCCACGAGTCGATCATGCGCGTCGGCATGGAGTCATCAGAACAGGGGACATCGGCAGGTGTCAACGGGTGCGACGATCGTCACCGATCGTGACCGGGGCCGGTGTGGCACTCGACGGCGTACCGCCGCTCACCGGCGAGCGCGACCGCCACCGCGTACCCGGCGGGTGTGGGCAGGTCGGCGAGCCGGTGCGGGCCGGCCGGCTCGACGCACTCGACCACGTCGCCCCGGTGCACCGGCACGGTGAGGTTGGGCCACAGGCGGCCCCCGGCCGCCTTGACCGCGGCCTCCTTGCGCGCCCACAGCCGGGTGAACCGCAGCGCCCGGCCGGCGTGGTCGGGTCCGGCGGCGACGTGCCGCGCCTCCCGCGGGTCGAAGAAGCGCGCGGACGCCGAGACCGGGTCACCGCCCGGCGCGACGTGCTGGATGTCCACCCCGATCGGGCGGCCTTCGCTGAGCGCGACCGCCACCAGGTCGCCGGAGTACGACAGGCTCGTGTGCAGGCCGCTCCACGGGCCGGTCAGCGCCGGTTTGCCGTACCGGCCGCGGCGCCAGGTCAGCGCCGCCGGTGGCGCGCCGGTGGCGCGCCCGGCCAGGACCCGCAGCGCGCCGTGCGCCACTGTGAACCGGTCCCGCAGCGCCCCGGCGCCGAGCCGCGCGGCCCGGTCCCGCTCGTCCGCGTCGAGCATCGCCCGGTACCGGGCCAGCTCGTCCGCAGGCACCGCCACCGGAACGATCCAGACCCGGACGGCGTCCCGCATGGACGGCAGCGTAACCGTGCGCCATTACGTTGACACGCGACGATACGCGTTGCTCTGATGAACGGGTGTTCGCGCAGACGGTCCAGGCCCAGGTTCCCGTGTCGTTCGCCGGGCCGGGCGCCGGCACCGCGCCCCTGACCTGGGGGCAGAAGGCCATCATGCAGGACATGCGGGAGACCGGCTGGACGCACAACGTCAGCGGTGCCCACCCGATGCCCGCGGGTGTCACGATCGAGCAGGTGGCGGCCGAGTTCGCCGCGCTGATGGCCCGGCACCCGGCGCTGCGGATGCGGCTCGGCGCCGGCGCCGGCGACGGCCCGTGCCAGGTGGTGTCGGCGAGCGGCGAGACGGTCCTGGACGTGGTGGACGTACCGGAGGACGCCGACCCGGCCGACGTGGCCGCGTTCGCCTACGACCTGGGCCACGCCCGCCTGCTGAGCCACTACGACCTCTACCGGGACTGGTCGGTGAGGATGGCGGTGATCCGGCACCGCGGCGCGCTGGTGCACCGGGTGCTGACGATCGACCACCTCGTGGTGGACGGCGCCGCGACGTCCCTGGTCCTGGCCGACCTCGGCCTGGCCGGCCGGCCGGTCCGCCGGGTCGCCGACCCGCGTACCGTGCAGATCCTCGACCTGGGCCGGCGGGAGGAGACGCCGCCGCTGCGCCGGGTCAGCGACCGGGCCGTGCGCCACTGGGCCGAACACCTGCGGGACGTCCCGCCGCTGACGTTCGGCGAGCCGGCGGCCGGTGGGCGTCGGGGCCACCGGTACTGGCACGGCCGGTTCAGCTCGCCCGCCGCGTACCTGGCGGTGCGGGCCATCGCGGCGCGGACCCGCACGGACACCTCGCGCGTGCTGCTGGCGGTCATCGCGATCGCGATCGGCCGGGCCACCGGCGTCAGCCCGCTCACCGCCAAGCTCATCGTCGGCAACCGGTTCCGGCCGGGCTTCGCCGAGGCCATCGCCCCGCTCAGCCAGAACGGCGTGCTCCGCGTCGACACGGCCGACACCACAGTGGACGAGGTGGTGGCGCGTGCCCGCCGGGCCGCGGTCTCCGCCGGGAAGTACGCCTACTACGACCCGGCGCAGCTCGCCGAGGTCTCGGATCGGCTGGACGCCGAACGCGGGTACCCGGCCCGGATCAGCTGCCGGATCAACGACCGGCGGGTGACCACCCGGCAGGCGGCCGACGGCGGGCTGCACGACGACCCGGTGACCGCCGAGCGGATCCGCCGCCGGGCCGACGAGACGTTCCTGGTCTGGGACGGCCCGCTGGACCACCTGCCCGAGCAGGTCTTCATCACCGTCGAGGACCAGCCGGAGACGGTCCACCTCCAGGTCATCTTCGACTTCGGCTGCTTCACCGAGGAGCAGGCGGAACGGCTGCTGCGCGGCGTGGAGGAGGTGGCGGTGGAGGCGGCGCTCGACCCCGCCGCGCCGACCCGGGTCGTCCCCGGGTCGGCGGCCGGCTGACCGGTCACCGGTCCCAGGTCACCGGCAGCGACTCCAGGCTGCGCACCACCAGCCCCGGCCGGAACCGCAGCTCCGCCTCGTCGACAGCGAGCCGCAGCCCTGGCAGCCGCCGCAGCAGCGCGCCCAGCGCCTCCTGCAACTCCATCCGGGCCAGCGCCGCGCCGAGGCAGTGGTGCGGGCCGGCGCCGAACGCCAGATGCGGATTGTGCACGCGGGTCAGGTCGAGCGTGTCCGCGCCCGGGAACACCGCGGCGTCCCGGTTGGCCGACGCGATCGCCGGCAGCACCGCGGCACCGGCCGGCAGGCGTACGCCGCCCAGCTCCACCTCCTCGGTCGTGACCCGGGGCAGCAGCACCCCGTTGTCGCCGAGCTGGATGAATCGGGACAGCTCCTCGACCGCCCGGGCCACCGCCACCGGATCGTCGCCGCGCAGCCCGGCCAGTTGCTCCGGATGGCGGGCCAGCACCAGCAGGAACAGGTTGAGCTGGTTGGTGGTGGTCTCGTGCCCGCCCACGAAGATTCCGGCGGTGACCGACACCAGCTCCCGTTCGGTCAGGTCGTCGTGGTCGTCCCAGACCGTGATGAGCGCGCTCATCAGGTCGTCGCCGGGCTCGCGCCGCCGCTCGTCGATCAGCTCGCGGAACGCCTCCAGCGCGGCCCGCGGCGCGTCCGGGTCGGCGTCCCAGTCGCCGACGAGCGCGTCCGACCACTGGCGTACCCGCTCCCGGTTCCGCTCCGGGATGCCGAACAGCGTGCTGATCACGGAGATGGGCAGGGGACCGGAGACGTGCGTGATCAGGTCGGCCGGCGGCCCGGCCGCCTCCAGGTCGTCGATCATGCGGTCGACGAGCGCCGCCACCCGCGGGCGCAGCTCCTCCACCCGGCGGACGGTGAACGCGTGCGAGACGGCCCGGCGCATGGTGGTGTGCCGCGGCGGGTCCATGCCGATCAGCGAGTCCTCGGCGAGCGAGCCGAGTTCCCGGGTCGGGCGGTTCGGGCCGGCCGCGGCGGCCCGGCTGAACCGCTGGTCGGTGAAGACCCGGCGTACGTCGGCGTGCCGGGTGGCCAGGTACGCGCACGCCCCGTCGGGCAGCTCGACCCGGGCCACCGGGCACGTCTCCCGCATCCGGGTGTAGTCCGGCGACGGGTGGTAGATCGTCGGAGCCGGTGCGAGCGGGTACGGGATGGCCGGTGGCTCCTGCGTCATCTGCGACTCCTCAGATCGGGCCGCCCCGGGCCAGGGCGGCAAGCGTCGGCACCAGATCCGCGGGGGCGGGCATGGCGTGGACCCGGTCACGCATCGACGTCGCGGCCCGTCGCCGGGGCCCGTCACCGACCAGCTCGCCGACGAGTTCCCGGACCGCGTCGGCGGTGGCCTGCTCACCCGTCAGCCAGGTGCCGGCGCCGGTGGCGGCTAGCCGTTCCGCGTTGAAGTGCTGGTCGCTGACCTGCGGCAGGACGAGCTGTGGCACGCCGTACGCGAGCGCGGTCATGGTGGTGCCGGCCCCGCCCTGCTGCACGAGCGCGGCGCAGGTCGGCAGCACCAGCCGTACCGCCAGCGGCCCGTCGACCAGGCGGACCCGGGCCGGCAGCGGGCCCAGCCCCTCGTGCTGGCGCGGTTCGACCACCACGACGACCTCCACGTCGAGCCCGGCCACCGCCCGGATCACCCCACCCAGGTCGAGCCGGTCGTGCAGCCCGGCGCCGGCCATCATGGTGCCCGCCGTGACGCACACCCGGGGCCGGTCCGTCGGGCGACGCAGCCAGTCCGGCACCACGGCCGGACCGTTGTACGGCACGAACCGCACCGGACCGCCGGGGCGCCGCATCGGCACCTGCATGGGCGGCGGCACCGGGTCGAGTGTCAGGACGCCGTCCAGCGGCACGTCGGCGGCGCGCAGCCCGAACCGGTCGGCCAGCGGCCCGACCACCTCATCCGGGTCCAGGCGCAGCGTGGTCGACGAGTCCGGCCCCCACAGGTTCAGCACGCCGGGCACGCCCAGCGCGGCGGCGGCCACCGGGGCGGCCAGGTTGAACGGCTCCCAGAGGACCAGGTCCGGCCGCCAGGACCGGCCGTACGCGACCAGGTCGTCGAGGACGGCGTCGGCGAACCGGACCACCCCGCCGTCGGCGGTGATCGCCGGCTCGACGGCGCCGGCCGGCGCGGAGCCGGTGAGCGGGGCCACCGCGCCGATCCGGCCGGCGAACGCCTCGGCGAAGTCGACGTCCTCGCCCAGCGGTACGGCGGCCAGCCCGGCCGCGCTGATCGTGGCGGCCATCGACGGGTGACCGGCCACCCGCACCTCGTGGCCGGCGGCCTGCAACGCCCAGCCGAGCGGGACCAGGCTGTAGAAATGCGACCGCCAGCCCCACGTCGACATCAGAATTCGCAGCGGCGCAGTCAAATCCCACCAATCCGCGCGGTGAAACGGCAGCCCTGGAGAACCGATGCTAGGGGATCGACACCGGTACGCGGAAGGTCACGGACGCATGCGGCGGATATTGACGCCGGACTAACCGATGCTGGACCCTTAGCCGATGTCGGACGTGGACCGCGATCAGCCGGCCGGCGGCCCGGTGACAGTCAATTCCGGGCTGCGTTCCTATCCGTTCGAACCGTTCACCGGTGACCTTCCCGCCGAGTTGCTGGAGATGGTCGTCGCCGAGCCGGTCTGCCGGGTGCGGCTGCCCGACGGCCGGGCGGCCTGGCTCGTGCTCGGCTACGAGGACTGCTGCACCGTCCTGGCCGACCCCCGCTTCTCCCGGCTGCCGCTGGGCGCGACGGCGACACCGGACGGCGGCGGCCCCCGGGAGCTGAACATGGACGGTCCGGCGCACGCCGTGGTGCGGCGGGTGGCCGGCCGCGCGTTCACCGCCCGGCGCATCGGGACGTTCCGCCCCCGGGTGCAGCGGTTGGTGGACGAGCTGGTCGACGCCATGCTGGCCGGTCCGCGCCCGGCCGACGTGGTGGCCGGGCTGGTGGCGCCGCTGCCGGTGCTCGTGGTGTGCGACGTGCTCGGCGTCCCGGCCGCCGACCGGCCCCGGTTCTACGCCTGGATCGAGGGGCTGAACTCGGTCACCGCGTACGGCTCGGCCGCCGCCGCGACCGCGCAGGCCGAGCTGCGGGACTACCTGGCCGGGCAGTTGGCGCGCAAGCGGGCCGAGCCCGGCGACGACCTGCTCTCGGCGTGGGTCCGCGGCGGCGGCGCGCACGAACTGGTCGACGCCGAACTGGTCGAGCTGGCAATGGGCGTACTGCTGGGCGGCCTGGAGATCAACGCGACGAGCGCGGGCCTGCGCGCGTTGTTCCAGCACCCGGAGCAACTGGCGAAGCTGCGCGCCGCGCCGGGCAGGCTCGCCGCGGCCACCGACGAGATCCTGCGCTACACGTCGGTGAGCGCCATGTTCCGGGTGCAGGTGGTCCGCGAGGATCTGGTCCTCGGCGGGGTCGGGATGCGGGCCGGCGACTGCGTCATGGCGATCCCGTGGGCCGGCAACCGCGACCCCCGGTTCTTCCCCGAGCCGAACGTCTTCGACATCGACCGCCGGCCCGGTGTGCCGCATCTGACCTTCGGCTTCGGGCCGCACTTCTGCCTCGGCACGGCGCTGGGCCGGATGCAGGTGGAGCTGTCGCTCGGGGCGCTGCTGAACCGGATGCCGGCGCTGTCGCCGGCCGTGCCGCTGGCGGAGATCCCGTGGCGGCACGACCGGATGAACGGCGGCATCGCCTCCTTCCCGGTCACCTGGTGACCGGCGGTCAGTAGCTCTCCACGGCGTTGACCCGGCCCGGCCAGTAGCGCTCGCCGGGCGCCGGGACGTAGTGCTCCCACCGGGGCTCGTTGCCGGTCGGGTGGTCGCCGAGCACTGTGATCCGCTGCCCGCGCCGCAGCCCTTCGTAGTCGTTCACGGCGTAGTGCTGGGTGACCCGGTTGTCCCACACCGCGACGTCCCCGGCCCGCCAGCGGTAGCGGCAGGTGAACTGGGGACTCTCGGAGAAGGTGAACAGGTGCTCCAGCAGCGCGTCGCTCTCGTTGCGGGTCAGCTGCGGGATGTGCGAGGTGAACAGCCGGTTGACGTACAGCGAGCGGCGCCCGGTCTCCGGGTGCACCCGTACCACCGGGTGTTCGGCGCGGCTGGTGAACTCGGTGCCGATCCGGATGACATGGATGGCGGTCAGCCCGTCGAGCAGGTCCCGCATCGGCGCGGAGAGCGCCTCGTAGACCCGGTACTGGTTGGTCCACATGGTGTCGCCGCCGACCTCGGGCAACTGGATCAGGTGCAGGATCGAGGCGATCGGCGGGCTCTGGTGGAACGTCATGTCGGTGTGCCAGACGTCGACCTTGCCGCCGTCGGCGGAGTCGATGACGACGATCTCCGGGTGCCCGTCCAGCCGGGGCAGGTACGGGTGCAGCTCCACCTCGCCGAAGCGGCGGCCGAACGCGACGTGCGCCTGCGGCGTCAGCCCGGTCTGACCGGCGAGGAAGACCACCTGGTGCTTGAGCAGCAGGTCGTGGATCAGCGCGAAGCCCTCGTCGGTGAGCGTGTTCAGGTCGATGCCGTGGATCTCGGCGCCCAGCGCGCCGGAGACGAGCCGGACCTCGGCCGCGATGGATGTGGTCATCGATGATCCCTCCGGTCTGCGCGCCACGGCTGGTCCGCGAATTGTTCCACGTCCATGAATGTCCTCACCAGCCGTCGTCGTTGACTCACCCGCCGTCCGCCTGGAAGCATGCGCACCGGCGGGGGCGGCGGTGCCGGCCCGCGACGCGGGAGGAGGCGCCGGTGTCGATCGATGCCCCGATCGAGGGTGACGCGGGGGAGCGGCTCGACCGGCTCACCGACCTGGCCACCCCGTTCGCGATCCGTACGGCGGTGACGCTGCGCGTGCCGGACCGGATCGCCGCAGGCGTCACCGGCCTGGTCGAGCTGGCCGACGCCTGCGGCGCGGACGCCGCCGCGCTGGGCCGCCTGCTGCGCTACCTCGTGCACCGGGGCGTGTTCGTCGAGGTGTCGCCGGACGTCTTCGGCCTGACCGACGTCGGCGAGCTGCTCTGCGACCGCGACGGCGGCGGCCACGGCGCCTACCTGGACCTCGCCGGCCTCGGCGCGCGGATGGACCTGGCCTGGACCGGCCTGCCGCACGCGATCCGCACCGGCGGGCCCGGCTACCGGCAGGTGCACGGGCGCGACTTCTGGACCGACCTCGACGCCCACCCGGGCCACCGGGCCTACTTCGACGCGCTGATGCTCAGCCAGCAGCGGTTCACCGCCCCGGAGGTCGCGGCGCTCTACCCCTGGCACGAGGCGGGGCACGTGGTCGACGTGGCCGGGGGCGCGGGCGGGCTGCTACGGGAGGTGCTGGGCGCCCATCAGCACCTACGCGGCACCCTCGTCGACCGAGACGAGCCGGTGGCCACCGCCGCCGCGACGTTCGCCGAGTGCGGGCTCGCCGGCCGGGCCGAGACCGTGGTCGGGGACTTCTTCGCCCCGCTGCCGCCCGGCGCCGACGTGTACGTGGTCTCCCGCGCGCTCACCGACTGGAGCGACGCCCACGCCACCGCGATCCTGCGGCGCTGCGCCGAGGCGGCCGGGACCACCGGCAGGGTGCTCGTCATCGAGGTGCTGCCGACGGTGCCGCACGTGCCGCACCTGTCCCCGTACGACCTGCGGATGCTGGTGCTCGTGGGCGGCCGGGAGCGCGGCGTGCCCGAGTTCGCCGCGCTCGCCGCCGCCGCGGGCCTGGCGCCCAGGCGCACCTACCACGGCACCGACGGGCTGACGCTCATGGAGTTCGCCGCCGGCGCCTGAGCGGGCCGGGGGAGTCGAACCTGTCCGGTGCCGTCCCGTGCGCCCGAACATCGACGTATATGCGTCGACGTGGCGGCCGTGGGTCAAACGGCGGATTTCTCTGCGCATCGGCCAATGTGCTGAAGAATGCTGTCGCGACATTTGCGGCCACCCATGTCCATGCGCATTTATCAATGGTTGTTCCGGGGAGGGCCTGCCGGTAACGTCTCGCGTGGCGACTAGCCGATCCCGGGCGAAAGGGTCGACGCGTCATGACGGTTGCTGGCTCCACGCGATATCCGCCCTTCATCGACGACCTGGCCCGCAGCGAATCGGGGCGGCTGCTGCGCGCCGAACTCGGCCGGCGGTGGCCGGAGACGCCCGACCAGCTCGACGCGATCGTGCGCTACGCGCTGCTGCCGGCGGGCAAGATGCTCCGCCCGATGATGACGCTGCACGCCGCCGAGGCGGTGGGCGGATCACCACGGGACGCCCTCGCCGCCGCGCTCGGCACCGAGTACCTGCACGTCGCGACGCTCGTGCACGACGACATCATCGACGCCGACACGCTGCGCCGGGGCCGCCCGGCGGTGCCGGTCGCGTACGGCATCCCCGGCGCCATCGTGGCCGGCGACCACCTCATCTTCCACGCCTTCCAGGCGATGGTGGAGGGCGGCCGGGCCGTCCCCGCGGCCTCGGTCGTCGCCGCCGTCACCGCGCTCGCCGAGGCGGGCCAGGACCTGTGCCGGGGCCAGGCGCTGGAGGCGCGGCTCGTCGGCGACCTGGACGCGGGCGCCCGCTGGTACCCGGAGATGATCCGGCTCAAGACCGGCTCGCTGTTCCGCGCCGTGTGTCACATCGGCGCGCTGCTCGGCGGCGCCGACCCGCTGGTGTCAGCCGCGCTGGCCCGCTACGGGGAGCACGTCGGCACCGCGTTCCAGATCCGCGACGACCTGCTGTCCTACCTGTCCACCCCGGAGCAGACCGGCAAGCCCGCGACGAGCGACCTCAACAACGGCCGGCCCACGCTGCCGCTGCTGCTGGCGTACGACGCGATCGGCGACGCGGACCGGGTGGAGCTGCTGGCGGTGCTGCACCGCCGTGGCGCCGGTCCCGGCGACGTCGAGTGGGTCACCGCCCTGCTCGACGACGTGGGCGCGGTCGACGGTGCCCGGCGGCTGATGGTGGAGCACGCCGAGCGGGCCCGCGCCGAGCTGGCAGTGCTCACCCCGTCCGCGAGCGCGGACGTGCTCACCGGCATCGCGGCCTGGATGACGAGCGAGATGGCGTGAGCACGGCCGGCGCCGTGCGAGCACTGCGGGCCCACGTGGAGACCTGGCGGCCCTACACCCTCTGGTACGTCGGGCTGGTCGGCCTGGCCGGCGCGGCAGTGGCCGGTGGCCGCCACGATCCGTGGCTGCTGCTGTCGGCCTGGGCCGCGCCCACCGCCGGCTGGCTGGGCGGCCACTATCTCGGCGACTACTTCGACCGGGACCTCGACGCCGGCAGCAAACCGCACCGGCCGATCCCGTCCAGCCGGCTGCGCGCGGGCACGGCACTGTGGTGCGGCAGCGCCTGCTTCGCCGCGCTCGGCGTCCTCGCCGTGCTGGACGGATGGGGCACCACGCTGGCGGCGCTGCTGGCCGGGTGCGGAATCGTCGCGTACAGCAGGTGGTTCAAGGCCCGGGGGATCGCCGGCAACCTGGTCCGCGGCGCGCTCGGCGCGGTCGCGCTCGGCTACGGCGCGCTCGCCGCCGGGATCGCGCCGGACCGGGACTGGGCGGTGCCGGTGCTGCTCGCGCTCGTCGTCGCGTTCTGGTCGCACGACGCCATGTCCAACCTGGTCGGCGCGCTGCGCGACATCGACGGTGACCGCGCCGGCGGCTACCGCACGCTGCCGGTGGGGCGGGGCGTGCCGGTGGCCGTACGGACCGTGGTGGCGCTCTACGCCGTCACGATCGGCGCCGCCGTGACCGCCGGGCTGCTGGCCGAGCCGGGCACGCGCGTGGCGTACCTGGCCACTGTGCTCGTCGTCCTGGTCACCGGCGTCGTCGCGCTGGCCCCGCTGGTGGCGCACCGCGACGGGATGCCCGTCCTGGTGGCGCTGCGCGCCCACTCGGTCCTGGTCGTCGAGCGGGTCGTGCTGGCCTCGGCGGCGGTCGGGCTCGGCCTCGGCGTCGCCGTGCAACTCGCGCTCGCGCTGCCGATGGTGCTGCTGACCTGGCTGGCGCAGCGCGGCATGCGCGTCCGGCACGAACTCGGCCCGCCGGTCGCGGGCCTGACCCTCGCCACCCGCAGTCGACTGCCTCTGGAGGACGCGCCATGACCGCTGTGACCGCCGAGGCCGTCGGGAAGGCCCTCACCGCCGGTGCCGAGGCGCTGTTCCGTCGCCGCCGCCCCGACGGCGCCTTCGGCGACGACCCACCCGCCTCGGTGCTCGGCACCGCTGGCGCTGTCGCCGCCCTGCACGCCGCCGACCCGTCCGGCTGCGCCGACCTGGTCGACGCCGGAACCGCCTGGCTGCGCCGCGCGCAGCACGACGACGGCGGCTGGGGTGGTGTCGTGGGCGCCGGTACCGCCGTCGTACCGACCGCCGTGGCGGTCGCGGCGCTTGCCCTGAGCGCGCCCGCCGACAGCGCCGACGCGACAGCGGCGGGCCGGGCCCGGCTGGCCGCGCTCGGCGGCGTCGACACCATCACCGATCCGGCCATCTCGCTGCTGTGCCGGCAACTGCTCACGATGGCCGGGATGACCGCCGAGGCCGGCCCGCTGCGCCGGCTGCCGCTGGAGATCGTCCTGTTCGACCGGGTACGCCGGCAGCGCCTGTCGTTCCGTACCGCGCCGTTCGTCGGGCTGGCCCTGATGCAGGCCGGGATGCTGCCCGCGGGCCGGCTGCGCCGGGCCACGCTGCGGCGGGCCCGTCCGGCGGCGGTACGGCTGCTGCGGTCCATCCACGACCACGAGGGCCGCACCGGCGCGCTCAGCGAGGACCCGTGGCCGGCCGCGCTCGTCCTGCTCGGCCTGGCCCGCAGCGGCGAGGCGCCCGACATCGCCCGCGCCGTCGTCGGCTGGCTGCGCCGGGCGGCCCGCCCCGACGGGTCCTGGGACGCGGTCAGCAACCTGGACCTCACCCGGTCCGGGTACGCGGCGACCGGGCTGATCGCGGCCGGTTACGCCGACGACCCCCGGCTGCACGCCACCCGGGAGTTCCTCCACGCCGCCCGCAAGACGGAGGCGTTCGAGGTGCTGGACGTCCCGCCGGGCGGGTGGAGCTACTCCGACGCCCGGGGCTGGCCGGTCACGCTGGAGTCGGCCGAGATCCTCTCCGCGCTGGCCGGACTCCCCGGCGCCGGCGCCGACCCGGTGCTGCGCCAGGGACTGGCGTGGCTCGTCGGCCGCCAGGACAGCCGCGGCTCGTGGAGCCTGTGGGTACGCGACACCCGGCTCGCCAACGACGGACCCTGCCCGGCCATCACCAGCCAGGCGATCCTCGCGCTGCACGAGGCCGGGCACCCGGACGAGCATCCGGCGATCGCCCGCGCGGCGGCCTGGCTGCTCACCCGGGCCGCGCCCGACGGCACGTTCGAGAACCTCTGGTACCGCGACCACACCTCCGGCACGGCGGTGGTGGTCGCCGCGCTGTCCCGAGTCGGGCACGCCCGGCACGATGTCGTACGACGCGCGGCCCGGTGGCTGCGCGACACCCAGCTGCCCGACGGCTCGTGGGGACCGGGTGACGGCACCGGCGGCACCGTCGAGGAGACGTCCTGGGCGGTACAGGGCCTGCTCGCCACCGGCGATCCGGACGCCGCCGACGCGGTGGACCGGGGCGTCGCCCGGCTGGTGGCCGCCGCCGGACCGGACGGCGCCTGGCCCGCCGCCCGGGTGTGCAACTACATCCGCCACCACATGCGCTACCCGAACGCGGTGATCACCCAGGCGCTCGCGCTGCGGGCGCTCGGCGAGTACCGCCGGGCCGCCGCCACGCGATCCGGCGCCGCATCGGGCGCGGTGGCCCGATGACCGCCGACGTCGTGGTGGCCGGCGCCGGCGCCGGTGGCCTGGCCTGCGCCCACGCGCTCGGCACGCTCGGCCTGCGGGTGCTCGTGCTCGACCGGCAGCGCGCCCCCGCGTCGATCGCCAAGGGCGAGATCCTCCAGCCCGAGACGGTACGCATCCTCGACTCCTGGGGCGCGCTGGACGCCCTGCGGGCCACCGGCGCGCGCCCGGTCGGGCGGCTGGCCATCCGCGACGCGTACGGCGAGCCGCTGCTCTGCCTGGACTACGCCGGCCTGCCCGGGGCGTACCGGCAGATCCTCTGCGCCGACTACGGCGACCTGCGCGCGGTGCTCGCCGGCCGGCTGCCCGCCACGGTGGAGGTCCGGTGGGGCGCGCGGGTGACAGGCGTCCGGCGCGACACCGGCGGGCGGGTCGGCGGCGTCCGGGTCGTCGCGGACGGCACCGAGCGGGACATCCCGGCGCCGCTGGTGGTCGCGGCAGACGGCATGTCCTCGCCGCTGCGCCGCGCGGCCGGGATCGGCGTGGAACGCCGGGAGTACCCGCACGGCCTGGTCGCCTTCGACGTGGACGGGGCCGAGGTGGCCGACGAGGTGTCCGCCTACCGCACCGGCCGGGGACTCTGCCTGGTCTACCCGCTGCCGGGCGGGCGGTGCCGCCTCTACGCGCAGGTCACACCGGACGAGTTCCGGGGCCGCGTGGACCTGGCCGCGTGGTGCGAACGGCTGCTCGCCGACGTCCCGGCGATCCGCCCGCTGGCCCCGGCCGTGCGCGCGAGCCTGCACCGGCGCCAGTTGCTCGCGGTCTACCGGCTGCGCAGCGCACGCCTGGCCGTGCCGGGGCTCGCGCTCGCCGGCGAGGCCGCCCACGCGGTGCACCCGATGGCCGCACAGGGCGTCAACAGCTCCCTCGGCGACGCCGAGACGCTCGCCGCCTGCCTGGCCGCCGAGGGCGGCGCGCCGGAACCCGCCGCCGTGGACCGGGCGCTGCGAGCCTTCGAGGCGGCCCGGCGGCCCCGGCTCGACCACGTCGCCACCGTCAGCCACAACGCCTCCCGCATGATCACCGCCGTGTCCGGGCTGCCGAAGCTGCTCGGCGCGCGGATGATGCGCCGTACCGCCGCCAACCCCCGGCTGCTCGGGCTCACCGCCGGCAACCTCTCCGGCACCGACGTCCGGCCGCTGTCAGCCGTCGACCGGCTGTACCAACTGGGGTTGCTGGCCGACCGGCACGCGCACACCACGTCCCCGCCGGTCCCGTCGGAAAGTGAGCGATGATGACGCCTGCCACCGCCGTCGGGACGCAACCGCCGGCCGACCTGTCCATGAACGAGACGCCCTACCCGCCGCTGCCGGGGATCCGGCGGGTGGTCGAGGACGCCGCCGCGACGCTCCAGCGCTATCCGGACCGCACGTCGTCGGCGCTGGTGGCGGCGCTGTCGGCGCGGCTCGGCGTGGGCCCCGAGGCGATCCTCGTCGGGCCCGGCTCGGCCGGGCTGTGCCAGCACCTCGTGCAGTCCCTCGGGCCGCGCCCGGACGTCGTCCACCCGGCCCTGTCGTTCGAGGGCTACCCGCTGATCATCGGCAACGCCGGCGCCCGCGCCGTCCCGGTCCCGATGAACGGGTACGACCACGACCTGCCGGGGATGGCGGACGCGGTCACCGACCGGACCCGGTGCGTGCTGCTGTGCAACCCCAACAACCCGACCGGTACGGCGCTGCGCCGCGACGACGTCGAGGCGTTCCTGGACCGCATCCCGGCCGACGTGCCGGTGATCGTGGACGAGGCGTACCGCGAGTTCGTCACCGACCCGCGCTCACCGGACGGGATGGACCTGTACCGCGCGTACGGCAACGTCTGCGTGCTGCGTACGTTCTCCAAGGCGTACGGCCTCGCCGCGCTGCGCGTCGGGTACGCGGTGGTGCCGCCCCGGCTCACCCGGGCCGCCGCGCTCACCGGGGCGGTGTTCTTCCCCGGCGCGCTCGCCCAGGCGGCGGCGGTGGCGAGCCTGACGCCCGAGGTGGGCGCCGAGCTGACCCGGCGCTGCACCGAGCTGGTGGCGGCACGTACCGGACTGGTCGGCACGCTGCGCGGCCTCGGGCTCACCGTGGCGCCCAGCGAGGCCAACTTCGTGTGGCTGCCGCTGGGGGAGCGGGCCGTGCCGTTCGCCGGGCGGGCCCGGGAGGCGGGCATCCTGGTGATGGCGCTACCCGGCGCCGGGGTCCGGATCACAGTCGGCCCCCCGGAGGCGAACGAGCGGCTGTGCGCGTTCGTCCGCGCCGCGCTCGCCGACGGGCTCTGACCGGACCGCCGGCGCCAGCGCGACCACGCTCAGGTAGCCCAGGCCGGGCTCGTAGTCGGCCGTCACCACCGGCCGGGGCCGCGCCGCGTCCTCGGCGAGACGGTCCAGCAGCGCCCACCAGACGCCCGTCGACGGCTGCCGCTCCGGACCGGTGGTCACCGCGCCGCCGCCGGGACCGGGCCACACGGCCGCGAGATCAGCGCCCAGCACGACCGCGACATCGGTACGTCCGGCCGTCAGCTCGCGCACCTCGGCCGCCGCGAGCGCCGCGACGTCGTCCGCGCGCACGTCCGCGTGCTGGCGCAGCGCCGTGACCCCCGCGTCGCCGCCGAGATCGATCCGCTCCGGACCGCAGCCGGTCCCGCCGTCGCCGTTGTCGGTCCCGCTGGCGCCGCCGCCGCTCCGGGTGCTGTCGTCGGCCGCGGTGCCGTAGAGCATGGCCACGGTCCGGTGGCGAGCCGGTCCGGGCACCGCCGTGTCGTACGGCAGGACCGCCTGCTCGGCGGTGACCAGCAGGGCACGGCGGCACCCGTACTCGCGGGCGATCCGCAGCCCGGTGAACGCCGCCGCCGAACCCTGGTCGCAGAGCGCGAACGACATCGGCGTGCCCGGGCAGACGTGACTGAGGTACGCCGCGGTGGCCCGGCCGGGCAGCACGTCGTGCACGGCGAACGCCAGCACCAGCAGGTCCACCGGCTCGTCCGGCGGCACGACGGCCGGGATCAGCTCGGCGGCCATCTCCCCGTACGACTGCCCGAACGCCCCGGACGGCGCGTCGAACAGGCCGCCGGGCACGCTCAGCCCGTACGGCCGGGTCAGGTCCGCCAGGTAGCCGGCGGTGCGCTCGCGCAGCACGGGATCGCCGAGCAGCGCGGCCGGGCCGGTGGTCGTGCTCCGTGCGGCCCGCAGCAGGCGCAGCCCGTCGTCCAAGGTGGCCTCCCGTACGCCGGTCAGTGCTCGAACACCATGGCGGCGAACGTCGCGCCGTCCCCGGCGCCGACCGCCGCGACCAGGTACCGGTCACCCGGCCGGAGCAGGTCGCGCTGCCGCGCGGTGCGGTAGTTCACGAACGCGTCGGCGCAGAACACGTGCCCGGTCTCGGTCACGTTGTCCAGCAGCACCCGGTCCAGCGGCAGCCCGATCAGCCGGCACAGCCGCTTCCAGGTCATCAGGTTGACGTTGTGCGGCAGCACCAGCCGCAGCTCGGACAGCGCCGTACCGGCCCGGTCCAGCGCCCGGCCGATCACCTCGGCCAGCGCCGGCCGGTACGCCCGCTGGAACCGCGCCGGGGACTCGCCGCCGGCCACGTCGAACTCGCCCCGCTGACGGCAGGCGTACGCGAGGAGCCGGTCCCGGCCGCCACCGGCGCTCAGCAGGCAGGCCGACGAGCCCTCGCTGAACACCGACGTCTCCGGGATGAACTGGGCGTCGCGGGTGAACGCCTTCTCCCCGGTGAGCACGAGCGCGAGCGGAGGGCCGTCCGGCGTGCCCGGTTCGGACGCGAGCAGCCGCCCGGCCACGTCGATCGCGGCCAGCGCGCTCGCGCAGGACTGCTGGGTGAGCGTGAACGCGAGCGCGTGGCCTAGTCCGAGCGTGCGGCACACCTCGTGCAGCGGGTTGACCGGATAGGGGGTGACCACCGGGAACGCCCGCCCGTACACCACGAACCGCACCCGGCTCCGCAGCGCGGGCAGCACGGTGAGGCCGTCCGCCGCGCGCAGCAGCAGGTCGGTCAGGGACAGCCCGGGGTCGCGGCGGACCTCGGTCAGGCCGTGGAAGCGGCCGAACAGGCGGACCTGCATGTCGTTCAGGCCCAGCGGCGCGGCCAGGCTCTCGACCGGCACCCGGCGCTGCGGCAGGAACACCGAGACGGCGTCGATCGCCGTCATACGCGTACCGTCACGCCACGGATCAGATCAGTGACACCGGTGGATGTCAACGCACGTGCGATCATATCGACGTGGCTCGCTTCTTGTTTGTCGTGTTGCCGGTGGAGTCCCATCTGCACGCCCCGGTCGCCATCGCCCAGGAGTTGGAGGCGGCCGGGCACGAGGTGGCCTGGGTCGGGCCGCGCAGCGACCTGCGCCCGCTGGTCGGCCCCGATGCCACGCTGTTCCCGACCGGCAAGCGCTACTACCGCCCCGACGGCGCGTCCGGGCCGGCCTCGGTGCGCAGCCTCTGGGAGGGGCACGTGCTGCCCGCCAACCGGTTCATCCGCGACGCCGCCGACTCGGCGGTCGAGCGGTACGAGCCGGACGTGGTGGTGGCCGACCAGTACGCGCTGGCGGGTGCGCTCGCCGCGCACCGGCGCCGGCTGCCGTGGGCGACGTTCTGCGTCGGCATGCTGGAGCTGACGCCGCCCACAGGGGAGATGCCCGAGTTCACCGACTGGGTGGACGCCCAGGTCCGCCGGGTGTGGGCGATGACCGGCGTACCAGTGGACGAGACGATCGACCTGCGCTTCTCGCCGTACCTCGTGATCGGACTGACCACCACGGCGCTGACCGGCCCGGCGCCGCTGCCGCCGGGCTGCGTGCTCACCGGGCCGGCACTGGGACGGCGGCCGAACGCACCCCCGTTCGCCTGGGAGGCGTGGGATCCCGGCCGCCGGCACGTGCTGGTCACCGTCGGCACGATGGCCGAGCACCTCGCCGCCGACTTCTACCGGCGGATGACGGCGGCGACCGCGCCGCTCGCCGGCCGGGTCCAGGTGATCCTCACCGCCGCACCCGGCCTGGTGCCAGACCCGCCGCCGCACGTGCTGGTCGCGCCCCGGGTGCCGGTGCTGGAGCTGATGCCCCGGCTGGACGCGCTGGTGTCCCACGGCGGTCTGGGCACCGTCTCCGAGGCGCTGGCACACGGTGTGCCGGTGGTGGTCGCGCCGATCCGGCACGACCACCCGGCGGTCGCGAGCCAGGTGTGCCGGGCCGGCGCCGGTCTGGAGGTCGCCTTCCACTCGGCGACCCCGGCGGAGCTGACCGCCGCGCTGAGCGCGGTGCTCGACGAACCGGCGTACCGGGCCGGGGCGCACCGGGTCGGGAAGTCGTTCGGGGCGGCCGGCGGCGCCCGCGCCGCCGCGGCGCACCTCGCCGCGTTGACGCGGACGGCTCCCGACGCCTGACGCATCGACCGTTGTCCAACAGTCGGCGCGGAACTAGCCTGACCTGACGCACCCGCGCCGGCGTCGTGCCGCACGAGGAGGCTCGATGATCGAGGCCACCGGCCTACGCAAGTCCTTCCGGGTCGGACGCGGGCGCGGCGCCACCACGGTCGACGCGGTACGCGGCGTCGACTTCGCGGTACGGCGCGGTGAGATCGTCGGGTTCCTCGGCCCGAACGGCGCGGGCAAGTCCACCACGCTGCGGATGCTCGCCACGCTGATCCGGCCCAGCGGGGGAGCGGCCACCATCGCCGGTGTCGACCTGCTGCGCGCGCCCGCGCAGGTCCGGCGGCGGATCGGCTTCGTGGCGCAGGCCAGCGGCACCTACGACGACTCCACCGCCCGGCGGGATCTGGTGCTCCAGGCCCGGATGCACGGGCTGTCCAAGTCGGTGGCGCAGGAGCTGGCCGCCGGGGCGATCCGCGCGTTCCAGCTCGACGACTTCGCCGACCGCAAGATCAAGACGTACTCGGGCGGGCAGCGCCGCCGTCTCGACGTGGCGCTCGGTGTCATCCACTCGCCGCAGGTCATGTTCCTGGACGAGCCCACCGCCGGGCTCGACCCGCCCAGCCGGGTCCGGATGTGGCAGGAGGTACGGCGGCTGCGCGAGGAGGGCATGACCATCTTCCTCACCACGCACTACCTGGACGAGGCCGACAGCCTCTGCGACCGGGTCTCGATCATCGACGCCGGGCGGATCGTGGCCGAGGGCACCCCGTCGGCGCTCAAACGGGAGATCTCCGGCGACGTGGTCGCCATCGACTTCGCCACCGCCGACGTCGCGGACGAGACCGGCGGCGACCTGCCCGCAGCGACGAAGCTGCTGGCCGAGGCGCCGTACGTGCACGCGGCCGAGCCGGTCGACGGCACGCTGCGGCTCTACGTGGACAGCGCCGCCACCGCCATCCCGCAGATCATGCGGGCGCTCTACGACAGGGGCATCGAGCCCGGCGCGATCGAGGCCCGCCGGCCCAGCCTCGACGACGTGTTCCTGGCCAAGACCGGCCGGTCGCTCGCCGAGTGACCGGACGCCGAGAGGAGTACGGCGTGAAACTCGTCCGCGACACCTGGCTGATCTTCCAGCAGGAGGCCGGCCTGATGGTGCGCAACCCGGTGATGGTGGCGTTCAGCCTGGCCCAGCCGATCACCTACCTGATCCTGTTCGCGCCGTTCCTCAAGGTGGTGATGGTCGACCGGGGCGCCGCGTCCTACGCCGACGCGTACCGGATCTACGTGCCCGGCCTGTTCGTGGCGATGGGCCTGTTCGGTGGCCTGTTCGCCGGCTACGGGCTGCTCGGCGCGCTGCGCGCGGGCATCATCGACAGGTGCCGGGTGACGCCGGTGAGCCGGACCGGCCTGCTGCTGGGCCGGGCGCTCATGCACGTGTGCCTCAACGTGGTCCAGGCCGTCGTGGTCACGCTCGTGGCGCTGCCGTTCGGCCTGCGCGTGCACCTGGCGAACCTGCTCGTCTCGTACGCGCTGCTGTCGGTGATGGTGCTGCTCAGCACCTCGATCTCGTACGACATCGCGTTGCTGGTGCGCAACGAGAACAGCCTCGGCGTGCTGGTGAACACCGTCGGGCAGCCGGTGTCGCTGCTCGCCGGCGTGCTCATCCCGCTCGTGCTGGCGCCGATGTGGATCCAGCGGGTCGCGGTGTGGAACCCGTTCGCCTGGGCCACCGACGGCATGCGGGCGCTGTTCGCCGGCCAGATCGCCCAGACCGTGGTGTGGCAGGGCGCGCTGATCATGTCCGGGCTGGCCGCCGCCAGTCTGTTCTGGTCGTCGCACCTGTTCAACCGCGAGGTCTCCTGACCGTTCGTGCATCGACCATTGTCTCAGCGTGGCGGGCGCTCTAGCCTGATCGTGTCCCCGCTCGGCGGCCGGTACGGGGCGCGGCCGTGACGTGTGTCAGCTGAGGAGGCCACTCGTTGGGTGCCGACAACTTCCGGGCGACGCTGGCGGCCGACACGGAGCTGGGCGCGGGCAACGTGCTGCTCCGGCTGGCCGAGCACGGCGCCGACATGGACATGCCCCGGGTGACGTTCGACGCCGACGTCGACGGCATCCCCGCCTGGACGCCGCTGTCGCTGGCGACGCTCACCGACCGGGTCGCGGCCCGGGCCGCCTGGTTCCGGGCGCGCGGCGTCCGCCGGGCCGACCCGGTCGCGGTGTACGTGACCTCCGCGCCCGACGTGTTCCTCAACTTCCTGGCGCTGACCTGGCTCGGCGCGATCCCGGCGCTGATGAACGGCAACATGCCGGTCCCGCTGGCCGCCGAGTTCGTCAGGCGGCTGCGCGGGGCCGGGGTGGTGGTCGACGCCGACCACGCCGCCCTGGCCGAGCACGACCTCGGCGTGGAGATCCTCGGCGACGCGGCACAGACCGGCAGCGGCGACCCGGCGCAGGCGCCGCCGCACCACCGGCACCACCCCGGGGAACCGGTGGTCATCACCCACTCCTCGGGCACCACCCGGGTGCCTGCCGCGATCGTCCACTCGCACCACGGCCTGTTCGCCGCGATCCGCGCGGTCCGGCTCACCGAGTCCCGGCCGTACGGCGAGGTGCGGGAGATGTCCGCGCTGCCGGCCGCGCACGCCGCCGGGATCATCACGCTCAACCAGGCGCTCTGCAACGGTTACCAGCTGCTGTGCCTGTCCGCGCAGGGCGGGCCGTTCGAGCGCAGCGCGGAGACGATCCTGGACGCGATCGAGCGGTGGCGCCCCACCGGCGTCTTCGGCTTCGCGGTGACCTGGTCCGAGCTGGCCCGGGTCGACCTGACCACCCGCGACCTCAGCTCGGTGCGCAACTGGTTCAACACCGGTGACTGCGCCCACGAGGCGCACGTACGGCGGCTGGTCGCCGTCGGCAGCCACCCCGCGTACACCCGCGACGGCATGGTCGACGTCCCCGGCTCCAAGTTCGTCGACATGCTCGGCTCCACCGAGATGGGCCACGGCGCGTTCCGGATCACCCACCGGCTCGGCAGCGACCGCTACGACCGCTGCGTCGGCAGGCCGTACCCGTTCGCCGAGATCGCGCTGCTCGACGTGGACACCGGCGAGGAGGTCCCGCCGGGGCAGGTGGGGCACGTCGGCCTGAAGTCGCCGACGCTGGCGCTCGGCTACTGGAACGACTCGGTCACCACGTACCGGACGCGGCTGGGTGGCTACTACCTGACCGGTGACCTGATGTACCGCGACGCGGCCGGCGACTACCACCACGTCGACCGGGCCAGCGACGCGGTCGACCTGGGCGGCGGGACCTGGCTGTACACCGCGCTGTCCGAGGAGCGCATCCTCCGGCACTGCCCGGACGTCCGCGACTGCACCGTCCTCGCGGCGGCGGGGGAGGACGGCACGACAGTGACCGACGTGCTGCTCCTGCTCGCCGCCGACGCCGATCCGGCGCACGACCGTACCGGCCGGGTCCGGGCCGCGCTGGGGCCGGCGGTGTCCGCGACGCTGCGCCGGGTGGTGACGGTCCCCGACGACGACGTGGTCATGGGGCCCACCGGAAAGGTCCGCAAGTTCCTGATGCGACAGCGGCTGCTGGCCGACGCCGGAGCGCCCGGCGCGGGCTGACCGGCGGAGACCGACGGAGACCGACGGCTGGCGTGGCCGTGCCAGAATCCGGCCGTGTCCTACCTCCCCTCGCAGCCGTATCCGCCGATGCCCGGCGGCGTCAGCCCGCTGATCGCCTACCCGCACCCGATCACCCCGCCGCCCGGCTGCGGTGTGCTCGTCGTCTCGGTGAACCGCGGGCCGTACCTGATCCCCGTGCCGGTGACCAGCCGCTTCAAGATCGACCGCCGGGTGGTCGCGATTCCCGGCGAGGGGACGTGGCACGTCGCGGTCCCGGCCGGCGCGCACGACGTCCGGTACACCGACTTCATGGGTGTTCCGATCGTCACCACGACGCTCGCTGTGCAGCCCGGCGCCGCGCACCACCTCTCGTTCCGCTTCGGCGGGTGGCGCAACCGGGTGCACGACGGGTACGGCACCGATGTCACCCGGTTCGGCATGTGGTCCAACTACAGCGTCACGCTGGTCCTGCTGGCCGTCGTCGGCCTGGTCTGCTGCGGGGTGCTCGGGCTGGTCGTGGGCTCGAATCCCTGATCCCGTCCGGCCTGCGGGCCTGGTCGCTCCGCCAGCGCAGCGACCAGGTCTGCTTCACGCCGAACATGCAGGCCCAGGCGTTCAGCGGCGTGCCCGTCGACGTCCGGGTGGTGATCGGTCACCCGGTCGAACGGCGAGCCGTCAGATGTGGACGGTCCGGTCGGGCCCGCTCGTGTGCGGAGCGGCACCGGCGGTGTTGATCCGGAACAGAGCCGAGAAGTTTCGGAATCTTGTCGCCTCCATCGGTGGTCGAAAGCCCGTCGCCGATCCGTCGGTGCTGATCGGATGCCCTTTCCGGCAGCCGTGACGCCCGTTCAGTGCTTGGGTCGGGGTTACCAAAACATTTCCGGAACTTGTTGACAGGGTGAATCGGCGCTCCAATACTGTGGCCATCGGCATATCTCGATCGATGTCGATGTCCGACCACCACCGTGGCGCGGTTGTCGCCCCGGTCCCGCCGTCCGCGGGCGGGCGAGCGCACCCGGCTCGCGCCACCCGGCTGGCCGCCCGCCAGCCGTCACAGGGAGGAAACCCGTCCATGAAAGACGCCCCCGTCCGCACAGGCATCCGCAGGCGCGGACGCCTCAGGATGGTCCTCGGCGGCGCCTGCGCCGTGGCGCTGATCGCCGCCGGGGCGACGGCGGTCACGTCAGGCCCGGCCTACGCCGACACCACCGTCACGTCGAACTCGACCGGCACCAACAACGGCTACTTCTATTCCTTCTGGAAGGACAGTGGCAACGTCTCCATGACCATGGGCAACGGCGGTCAGTACAGCACCCAGTGGAGCAACATCAACAACTTCGTCGCCGGCAAGGGCTGGAACCCGGGCGGCCGCCGCACGGTCGGCTACTCCGGCAGCTTCAACCCGTCCGGCAACGCGTATCTGACGCTCTACGGCTGGACGCGCAACCCGCTCGTCGAGTACTACATCGTGGACAGCTGGGGTAGCTGGCGCCCGCCGGGCAGCGGCTACATGGGCTCGGTGTCCTCCGACGGCGGCACGTACGACATCTACCGCACCCAGCGGGTCAACGCCCCCTCGATCGAGGGCACGCGGACGTTCTACCAGTACTGGAGCGTCCGGCAGTCGAAGCGCGTGGGTGGCACCATCACCTCCGGCAACCACTTCGACGCCTGGTCGCGCTACGGCATGAACCTCGGTTCGCACGACTACCAGATCCTGGCCACCGAGGGCTACCAGAGCAGCGGCAACTCCAACATCACGATCGGCGGGACCGGCGGTGGCAACCCGACCACCCCGCCGCCGAACAACGGTGGCTGCACGGTCGGTGTGAACCGGGCCGAGGAGTGGGGCGACCGGTTCAACGTGACCTTCTCGGTCAGCGGCACCAGCAGCTGGGTGGTCAGCATTCAGACCCAGGGCGGGCAGAGCCTGCAGAACAGCTGGAACGCGTCGATCAGCGGCACCAGCGGCACGCTCACCGCGCGCCCGAACGGCAACGGCAACAACTTCGGCATCACGCTCTACAAGAACGGCAACAGCAACACGCCGACGGCGACCTGTTCCGCCGCCTGAGCCCTTTTCCGGGGAGGGGATGCCGCGCGCAAGGCGCGCGGCATCCCCGTTTTCGTGCGCCCGGACCGTGCCGGTGTGACGGCCGACACACCTGGACAGAAACTTGATTCATTCCAAAAGAGCGGACTAAGGTCGTCGCATGACGGCCGACTTCGAGACGCAGCTCCGGGCGGTCTCGTTGCGGGTGACCCGGCCCCGCGTGGCAGTGCTGGCCGCGCTGCGTGACCACCCGCACGTCGACACCGACACGGTGATCGCCCTGGTCCGCGCCGAGCAGCCCACCGTGTCCCACCAGGCGGTCTACGATGTGCTCCGGGCACTCACCGACGCCGGGCTGATCCGGCGCATCCAGCCGGCCGGCGCCACGGCCCGCTACGAGTCGCGGGTGGGAGACAACCACCACCACGTCGTGTGCCGTTCCTGCGGCGCCATCGCCGACGTCGAGTGCGCAGTCGGCCGCGCCCCCTGTCTCACCGCCTCCGACGACCACGGCTTCGTGGTGGACGAGGCGGAGGTCGTCTACTGGGGCACCTGCCCCGGCTGCGCGGCCGACCGCACCGCCCAGTGATCCGCCAGCTCGGAAGGAAGCAGATGAGCGACACCCAGGACAACCGGCCCGTCAGCCCGCAGGGCGTGGACGCCAAGGAGGCGGCCGGCTGCCCGGTCGCGCACGACTCCGTGACCGCGCACGGCAGCGAGAGCGAGAATCCGGCGATCGACTCGCCGACCCCGAAGACCGGCGGTCGTCCGCGCAGCAACCGCGACTGGTGGCCCAACCAGCTCGACCTGTCGGTGCTGCACGCCCACTCGTCCAAGGGCAATCCGCTGGGCCCGGAGTTCAGCTACGCCAAGGAGTTCGCCAAGCTCGACGTCGAGGCGCTCAAGCGGGACATCACCGAGGTCCTCACCACCTCGCAGGACTGGTGGCCGGCCGACTTCGGCCACTACGGCGGCCTGATGATCCGGATGAGCTGGCACGCCGCGGGCACCTACCGCATCGAGGACGGCCGCGGTGGCGCCGGCGACGGCGGGCAGCGGTTCGCCCCGCTGAACAGCTGGCCGGACAACGCCAACCTGGACAAGGCCCGCCGGTTGCTCTGGCCGGTCAAGCAGAAGTACGGCCAGAAGATCTCCTGGGCCGACCTGCTGGTGCTCGCCGGCAACGTGTCCCTGGAGTCGATGGGCTTCAGGACCTTCGGCTTCGGCTTCGGCCGTGAGGACGTCTGGGAGCCGGAGGAGATCTTCTGGGGCCCCGAGGACACCTGGCTGGGCGACGAGCGCTACGCCTCCGAGAAGGACATGGTGGCCGGCGTCGGCGCGACCGAGATGGGTCTGATCTACGTCAACCCGGAGGGCCCGCGCGGCAACGCCGACCCGCTCGCCGCGGCGCACTTCATCCGCGAGACGTTCCGCCGGATGGCGATGAACGACGAGGAGACAGTCGCGCTGATCGCCGGCGGCCACACGTTCGGCAAGACCCACGGCGCCGGGCCCGCCGACCGGCACGTCGGCGCCGAGCCGGAGGCCGCGCCGCTGGAGGCGCAGGGCCTGGGCTGGCTGAGCACGTACGGCGAGGGCAAGGGCGGCGACACGATCACCAGCGGTCTCGAGGTGACCTGGACCGACAAGCCGACCCAGTGGAGCAACCGGTTCTTCGAGATCCTCTTCGGCTACGAGTGGGAGCTGACCACCAGCCCCGGTGGCGCCAAGCAGTGGGTCGCCAAGGACGCCGAGGCGATCATCCCGGACGCGCACGACCCGTCGAAGAAGCACAAGCCGACGATGCTCACGACCGACCTGTCGCTGCGCGTCGACCCGGCGTACGAGAAGGTCTCCCGCCGCTTCCTGGAGAACCCGGAGGAGTTCGCGCTGGCGTTCGCCAAGGCCTGGTACAAGCTGCTGCACCGGGACATGGGCCCGGTCAGCCGCTTCCTCGGCCCGTGGGTGCCGGAGGCCCAGCTCTGGCAGGACCCGGTTCCGGCCGCCGCGCACGACGTGGTGAACGACGCCGACGTCGCCGCGCTCAAGGCGAAGGTGCTGGAGTCCGGCCTCACCACCGCCCAGCTGGTCTCCACCGCGTGGGCCTCGGCCGCGAGCTACCGCTCCACCGACAAGCGCGGCGGCGCCAACGGCGCGCGGATCCGGCTGGAGCCGCAGCGCAACTGGGAGGTCAACCAGCCGGAGCAGCTCGCCGCCGTGCTGGCCACCCTGGAGGGCGTCCAGCAGGAGTTCAACGCGGCCGGCGGCGCCCAGATCTCGCTCGCTGACCTGATCGTGCTGGCCGGCTCGGCCGCTGTCGAGCAGGCGGCGCGCGACGCCGGCGTCGAGGTCACGGTGCCGTTCCACCCCGGTCGTACCGACGCCATCCAGGAGCAGACCGACGTCGAGTCGTTCCGGGTGATGGAGCCGCGCGCCGACGGGTTCCGCAACTACCTGCGGCCGGGCGAGAAGACCCAGCCGGAGGTGCTGCTCGTCGACCGCGCGTACATGCTGAACCTGACCGCGCCGGAGATGACCGTCCTGGTCGGCGGCCTGCGCGCGCTCGGCAACAACGTAGGCGGCGCCGCGCACGGCGTGCTCACCGACCGGCCGGGCGTGCTCACCAACGACTTCTTCGTCAACCTGCTCTCCCCGGGCACCCGGTGGAAGGCGGCGGAGTCCGAGGAGCACGTGTACGAGATCCGCGACCTGGCGACCGACCAGGTGAAGTGGACCGCCACCGCGGTCGACCTCATCTTCGGCTCCAACTCGCAGCTGCGGGCGCTCGCCGAGGTCTACGCCAGCGACGACGCGCGGGAGAAGTTCGTCCGCGACTTCGTCGCCGCCTGGACGAAGGTCATGGAGCTGGACCGCTTCGACCTGGCCTGATCCGCCACATCTGAGCGAGCCCCGGTCCGTCGCGCCGCGACGGACCGGGGCTTCTCCGTGTCCGGCGGGGTGCCGGGCGCACCCGGCCCACCGTCGACCTACCCGCGAACATCGTTGTCGAGTACAAGTACGTCAAGAAGAACCCGGACGGCACGGTGATCTGGGAGTCCGGCGCGAACCGGACGCTCACCACGCCGGCCGGCGGCACCCGGGCCGTCAGCGACACCTGGCGCTGACGATCGTGCGGCCCGTCCCCCTACGGGCCGCATCCGCGCCGGTCAGACGGCCGCGAACGACCGGACCCGGGCCGGGTTGCCGCAACCGGCCCGACGAACCCGGAGATCGCGGCCCGGGTGTTCCTGTCACCGAAGCCCGTCGAGTACCACCTCGGCAACATCTACCGGAAGCTGCGGCTGCGCTCCCGGCCGGAGCTGACCGGCCACCTGTCCGGCCCGCCGGCTGCGGGCCGACCATCCGGCCGGACGGCCGCCGCCAGTGCCGCGGCCAGGCACGCCACCGCGGCGAGCACCAGCGGCGGCCGGCCGCCGACCGCGACCGCCGCCGACCCGAGCGGGATGGCCAGCGTGATCGGGCCGAACATCACGGTGTTCGCGGTCCCGGCGACCCGACCGAGCATCGCCTGCGGCGTGTACGTCTGCACGGCGGTGACCGCCGCCACGAGCGTCCACGGCAGACCCGCACCGACGACGACCGAGGCGGCCACAGTGCCCGGCCACCAGGGCAGGCAGCGCCCCAGACAGCCGGCGGCGAACAGGACCGCGCCCGCGGCACCGACAGCGATCCCGCCGTGGCGACGGACGAGCCGGCCGACGACGAGCCCGCCGAGCAGTGACCCGCCGCCCTGCGCACTCGCCAGCACACCGAGGAACGTCGACGGCAGCGCCAGGTCCGTCACCACCACGTCGTACAGCGCCGCGGTGGTGAGGCCGGACATCGCGATGGACACCGCCGCGAGCGCCACCGGTACGCGTACCGCCCGCCGGGCCAGCAGCGCGGCGAGGCCGTCCCGCACCCCCACCGGGCGTGCGGCCGGGGGAGCGGGGACGGGCCGCGTCAGGCGCAGCGCGCCGTACAGGGCGGCCACGAGCACCGGTACGACGGCGGCGAGCACCGCGACGACGTGCCCGCCCCGCCACGCGTACAGGCCCGCCCCGGCCAGCGGCGCCACCAGCTTCATGCCCTCCTGTGCGCTGGACCGCCAGCCGTTGACGTCGGCCAGCCGGGCCGGGGGGAGCGCGGCGGGCAGCAACGCGGTCTCGCCGGCGTCGACGAGCACGTAGCCGATGCCGTAGGCGAGCGAGACGGCGTAGATCAGCCACGCCTCGCCGGGCCCCCGTACCGCCAGCAGGCTCAGCAGCGCGGCGGCGAGCGCGAGGTCGACACCGATCACCAGCGGACGCCGGGGCACCCGGTCGAGCAGGCCGCCGAGCCACGGGCCGGCCAGCGTCGGGGCGTAGACGCAGAGCCCGGCCAGCGCGGCGAGCCCGGTGGACCCGGTGAGATCGAGGATCCAGATGCCGGAGACCAGGGCCATGGCGCTGCCGCCGAGGCCGGACAGCAGCGAGACGGCCACGAACAGGACGGCGTTGCGGCGCATGGATCCCCCGAGAGGTTGAGTCTGATGGACTCATATCCTCCGGAGTTGAGCCTTCCCAGGGCAATGCCTCCGACGATCGTCAATGCGATGTTGACAGTGCGGCGGTGATGCGCCGGGCCGCGTCGCGTGCCGGAACCGGCAACCGGCGTCCGGCCCCGGCCAGGTCGTCGGCGAGGTGCGCGGCCAGCGCGTGCAGCGGCCCGGCGGGGGCGTCCAGCGCGAGTGCGCAGGTGCGGCGCGTCAACGCCGCGCGGGGGAAGCGGCCGTCCCACGCGCGGTCCGTCTCGAACCAGCGGTGCAGGTCGGTGACCGCCGCCCGCAGCACGGGCAGGTCGGGGGAGCCGGCCGGATCGAGCCGGGCCAGGCGGGTCCGCCGGGCCGCGACGAGGCGTTGCCGGCGCTGCTCGGCGGCCTGCCGGCTGCCCAGGCCCAGCGCCCGCGCGATGTCGGTCCAGGTGGCGCCGTCGTGCCGGGCCCGGTCGATCAGGTCCAGCTCGCGGTCGTCCAGCCGGACCCGGGCCGCGGCGATCTCGGACAGGCGGTCCAGGGTCACCTGTCAATGCTACATTGACATCGGCCCGGGAGCGTCAGTCCTCCGGGACGCCCGGGCCCACCTCGCCGCGCGCCAGGTGCTCCGCGTTGCGGTCGGCCTCGCTCTCCGCGTTCTCCGCCCCGGCGCCCGGATCCCGGGTACGCCGCCCCTCGGCGTCCTGGAACACCTGCCCGCGCTCGAGCGCGCCCTCCTGCTGCCGCTGGAACTGCTCCGGATCAGTCATGTCCGTCAGGTGCCCCGGCGACCGCGCGGCAAACCGGTACGTCAGCGCGGCGGCGAGACGTACAGGCCCGTCCGGCAGCCGGTCTCGCCGGGCTCCAGCCAGATGCGGTCGTACCCGGGACTCTCGATCTTCCCGGCCGGCGTGCGGACGAGCAGGAGGCAGTCGCGTTCGGCCGGTACGCCGACGGCGGCGACGAGCGCGCCCTCGTGCACTGTCGTGTCGACGGTGATCCAGTCCTGTGGGAAGGCCGCCCGCACCGCGCCCGCCAGCGTGTCCGGGGTGGCGCTGCGCAGCACGGCGGTGAGCCGCTGCCGCCCGTCCTCGGGCACCCTCGGCACCGGTGCGGCGGTGGGCGGTGGGGGAGCGGCCCCGCTCGGACAGTCGATCTCCCGGTAGGTCGTGTAGCGGTAGAGCTGGAACTCGTACCGGTAGCAGCGCGCGGCCTCGCCGGCGGTGTTGCTCGCGCCGCCGATCGACACCGGCGGCCGCTCCAGCACCGTCACCACGAACCGTACGTCGACGGTGGCCCGCTCGTCGCCGGCCGTGCGGCCGGACCAGGCCACCGCCTCCCGCCGGACTGTCGCACCGCCGCCGGACGCGGCGTCCTCCGGCTCCTGGACGATCTCGGCCGCCGCGATCGACCCGGCGTCCCGTGACCGGTTGCGGTGCCCCAGCTCCGTGTTGAGCTGCTTCGCCTCGGCCGCCGCGGTGTCGCGCGCCAGAGCGTCGCCGCTCTCCTCCCCGATCCCCTTCCCGCACCCCGCCGACGCGAGGAGGAGCACCGCAAGCGTCCAGCGGATCCACAGGTGACGGGACGGAGGTGTCCGCCCGTCAGCGCTGCGTGTCCGGTTCACCGCGCGGACGTTACCGGCGCGCCGGGCGCCGCGCTGCCCCGTACGCGGGGGCCGTTGGTCCCGGGTCCGACAGGCCCTCGGCCCTGCGACCCACCTAGGGCCGCGCGGCATGCTGGGATTGCCCGGCGCGGGTGGCGACGACATGGAGGACGATGTGCTGATCAACGGCGGGCCCGCGACAGCGACGACGCCCACCGAGATCTCTCCGGCCCCCGCGACCGGGCTCGGCTCGGCCGAGGCGGCCGCCCGGCTGCGCGCCGACGGGCCGAACACCGTGGCCGCACCGCGCAAGCGCGGGCTGGCCGGCCGGGTGTTCCGCCAGCTCACCGATCCGCTGGTGGCGCTGCTGCTGGCCGCCGCCGTGGTGACCACGCTGCTGCGCGACTACCCGGACACCGCGGTGATCGTGCTGGTCGTCCTGATCAACACGGCGATCGGCGTGGTGCAGGAGGTACGCGCCGACCGGGCGGTCGCCGCGTTGGACCGGCTCGCCGCACCGACCGCGCGTGTGGTCCGCGACGGCCGCGACCTCGTGCTGCCCGCCGCCGACCTGGTCCGCGGCGACCTGGTCCGGCTGGAGGCCGGCGACGTGGTGCCCGCCGACCTGGACCTCACCGACGCGGTACGTCTCAGCCTGGACGAGTCGGCGCTGACCGGCGAGTCGGTGCCGGTGGCCCGGCTCGCGGGGGAGGAGGCGAGCGCGGGCACCGTGGTCACCACCGGCCGCGCCACCGGCACCGTGGCGCGCACCGGCGCGGCGAGCGCGCTGGGCCGGATCAGCGCCCTGGTCGCGGCGACCCGGCCGGCGCCCACCCCGCTGCAACGGCGCCTGTCCTCGCTCGGCCGGGTGCTCGGCCTGACCGCCGTGGTGCTCTCCGGGCTGGTCTTCGCGATCGGCGTGCTCGACGGGCGGCCGGTCACGCAGATGGCGGTCACCGCCGTCAGCCTCGTGGTGGCGGCCGTGCCGGAGTCGCTGCCCGCCGTCGTCACGCTCGCGCTCGCCCTGGGTGCGCGCCGGATGGCCGGCAGCCGGGCCATCCCCCGCCGGCTGCACGCCGTGGAGACCCTCGGCTCGGTCACCGTGATCGCCTCCGACAAGACCGGCACGCTCACCGAGGGCCGGATGGCCGTGCAGTACGCGGTCGTCCCCGGCCGTGACCGCTACGCCGTCACGGGCACCGGCTACGCGCCCGACGGCGAGGTGCGCCATCGGGGCGAGCCGGTGAGCGCCCCGGACGAGCTGCGCGCTCTCGCCCGCGCCGGGCTGCTCTGCAACGACGCCACGGTGACGCCGCCGACCGACGAGCGGCCCGAGTGGACCGCGATCGGTGACCCGCTGGAGGCGGCGCTCGTCACGTTCGGCGCCCGATGCGGCCTGGACCCGGACACCACCCGCAACGCCTGGCCCCGCGTGACGGAGGCCCCGTTCGACCAGGACCTGCGCCGCATGACCACAGTGCACCGCCGCTGCGACGGGCGCTACCTGGTGGTCTGCAAGGGCGCGCCGGAGAACCTGCTGGCCGCGCCGCTGGTGGACGCCGACGCCGGGGAACTGGCCGAGCTGACCGACGCCGCGGACCGGCTCGCCGCCGAAGGGCTGCGGGTGCTGGCGGTGGCCTCGGCGGTGGTCGACACCCTGCCGGACCCGGCCCGCCCGGCCGGCCTGCGCCCGCTGGGCCTGGTCGCGGTCGGCGACCCGCTGCGCGCGGCGGCCCCCGGCATCGCCGCGGGCTTCGAGGAGGCCGGCATCCGGCTGGTCCTCATCACCGGCGACCACCCGGCGACCGCCGCCGCCATCGGCGGGCGGCTCGGGCTCTGGCGTGACGGCGACCCGCTCGCCAACGGCGACGACGGCGACCCCGGCCGCGCCCACCCGGAGACCCGGGTGTACGCGCGGACCCAGCCGGAGCAGAAGCTCGACATCATCGCCGGTCTCCAGACCCATGGGCACGTGGTGGCGATGACCGGCGACGGCGTCAACGACGCCCCGGCGCTGCGCCGCGCGGACATCGGCGTGGCGATGGGCGGCGGCACCGAGGTGGCCCGGCAAGCCTCCGACCTCGTGCTCGTCGACGATGACCTGACCACCGTGGCGACCGCCATCGGCGAGGGCCGCCGGATCTACGACAACATCCGCCGGTTCCTGCGGTACGCGCTCGCCGGTGGCGTCGCCGAGATCGCGGTGATGCTGCTCGGCCCGTTGTTCGGCCTGCCGGTGCCGCTGCTGCCGGCGCAGATCCTCTGGATCAACCTGCTCACCCACGGCGTTCCCGGTGTGGCGCTCGGCGCGGAACCGGCCGAGCCGGGCACGCTGCGCCGGCCGCCCCGCTCGCCGCAGGAGTCGGTGCTCGGCGCCGGCCTGGGCCGGGACGTGCTGCTCACCGGCGGGCTGATCGCCGCGGCGACGCTGGGCGCCGGCGTGTGGGCCGCGGCGGCGGACCGTCCGTGGCAGTCGGTGGTGTTCGTGGTCCTCGGCCTGGCCCAGCTCGGCGTGGCGCTGGCGGTCCGCGCGATCCGTGCCCCGGGCTCGCGCGAGCGCAACCTCGCGCTGCCGGTGGCGGTCGCGGTCTCCGCTGTGCTCCAGGTGGCGGGCGTGCTGCTGCCGCCGCTGCGCGAGCTGCTCGGCACGTCCCCGCTCAGCGCGCTCGACCTGCTCGCCTGCGCCGCGATCGGCGTGCTGCCCGGGCTGGTGCTGAGGCTGACCCGCCGCTTTCGCGGGACCAACGGCCCCACGCCGGGACCGCCGGCCCTGCCGGGCCGGCCGTCTGACGGGCAGGCTGAGGACGAGCGAAGGAGGACGACATGACGATCCACTCGCAGGCCCCCGTCGTGGTGGGTGTGGACGGCTCCGCCGCCTCGCTGGACGCGGTCCGGGTGGCCGCCCGCGAGGCCGCCGACCGGAACCGGCCGCTGCAGGTGGTCCACGCGTTCATCTGGCCGCTGACCCGCGCGCCGCTCACCCCGGCCCCGGGTGCGCCCGCCGGCGCCGGCCTGCGCAACCAGGCCGAGCGGTGCGTCGCCGAGGCGGTCACCGAGGCCCGCAAGGTCGCGCCGGACGTACCGGTCACCGGCGTGGTTGTCGACGGCGCTCCGGCGCCGGTGCTGGTCGCCGAGTCCCGCGACGCGGCGCTGATCGTGCTCGGCCACCGCGGCCTGGGCGGATTCGCCGGTCTGCTGATCGGCTCGGTCACGCTCCAGGTGTCGGCCCGCGCGCACTGCCCGGTGCTGGTGACGCGCGGCGAGGCGCGCGCCGACGGCCCGGTCGTGGTGGGTGTGGACGGCTCCGAGCTGTCCACGGCGGCGGTCGGGTTCGCGTACGAGGAGGCCGACCGCCGGGGCGCGTCGCTGATCGCTGTGCACGCCTGGCTGTACCCCACTCCGATCGGCCCCGGCGACATCCTGCCCCTGGTGTACGACCCGGAGGCGCTCGCCGAGGAGTCCCGGCGCGTCGTCGCCGAGTCGATCGCCGGCTGGGCCGAGCGCTACCCGGACGTGCCGGTGCGGCAGCGGTCGATCTCCGGCGCCCCGGCCCGGGTGCTTGTCGAGGAGTCGAAGGACGCCCAGCTGGTGGTGGTCGGCGCGCACGGCCGGGGCGCGCTGGGCGGGCTGCTGCTCGGCTCGGTCAGCCACGCGGTGCTGCACCACGCCCACTCGCCGCTGGTGATCGTGCGCAACGGCGCCTGACCCCGCGACAGCGCCCGACCAGGCGACAGCGCCGGACACCGTGACGGCCCCCGACCCGCGGCAGCGCCGGACACCGTTACTGCGTCAGGCGCTGCGGACCGTGGTGAGGTCGGCCAGCCCGGAGATGGTCAGCAGCGGCTCCAGCAGCGGGCCGGCGATCAGCGCGATCCGGCCGGCGTGCGGGAACAACGCGGCCAGCCCGGCGCTGTCCAGGTACTCCACCCTGGTGAGGTCCACGACCAGGGGTTCGCCGTCGGGGCGTACGGCTTCGGCCAGCGCGTCGGCGAAGGCGGACGCGTTGCTCATGTCGATCTCACCGGTGGCTGCCAGCACGCGGACGCCGTCCGTGCTGTCGCTCGTGGTCAGGGTCAGGGACGTGCTCATGGCGTGATCCTCGCCTGCATGTCGACTGTGGTGCCGGTGGCCCCCGGGGTGACGCTGATGCTGTCCATCAACGCGCGCATGAGCACGAGCCCCCGGCCGCGGTGCGGGTCGGAGGGTTGGTCCCGGTCCCGCCAGTGGCCGCTGTCGGTGACGCTCAGGCGAAGGGCGCCGGCGGTGGCGGCGGCGCGCAGCCGGATCCGGCCGCCCGGGTCGTCGCGGTGCCCGTGCTCGATGGCGTTGGCGCACGCCTCCCCGGCCGCGACCAGGATGTTGTAGGCGTGGGCCGGGGCGAGCCCGCAGCGGTCCAGCCATCCCCGCAGCGCGCTGCGGACCTCGGTCAGCCGCGTCGACTCGGCCGGGAACTCCAGCTCCAACGGCCCGGGATGGCGGTAGAGCAGCAGCGCCACGTCGTCGTGGTAGCCGCCGTCGGGGGTGAGCCGCTCCATGATCTCGGTCGCCAGGACCTCGACCGGCGCGTGGTGCCCCTGCTGGATGGCGTCGGTGGCGCGGGCGATGCCGGCGGTGATCGGCTGGCCGCGGCGTTCCACCAGGCCGTCGGTGTAGAGCATCAGGGTGGCGCGCGGCTGCACCGTCGCCTCCGCCTCCGGGCGTTCCTGGCCCGGACGGACGGCCAGCGGCCGGGACCGGCCGTGTTGCAGCAGCTCGGGAGTGCCGTCGGCGCGGACCACGATGGCCGGCGGATGACCGGCGCTGGAGTAGCGCATCAGGCCGGTGGCCGGGTCGAGGACACCGCAGAAGACGGTGGCGCAGGACGCTCCCGGCAGCAGCGCGGCGAACCGGTCCAGCGCCACCAGCGTCCGTGCCGGGCTCGGGTCCTGCAACAGCAGGGCGCGGCAGGCGCTGCGCAGCTGGCCCATCACCGTCGCGGCCTGAAGGCCGTGTCCCACGCAGTCGCCGACCACGATGCCGATGCGCCCGTCCGGCAGTTCCACCGTGTCGTACCAGTCGCCGCCGACCTTGAGTGGCATCGCGGCGGGGGAGTACCGCACCGCGAAACCGGCGGGGAGCTGCGCCGGGCCGAGGATCGCCCGTTGCAGGGCCAGCGCGGTCTCCCGCTGCTGGTCGATCTGGTGCACCCGGTGCAGCCCCTGGCCGATGTGGCCGGCCAGCAGCGCCAGCAGCGTCTGGTCCTGTTCGGTGAAGGGCCGCTTCTCGCCCAGGTCGATCCAGAGCGCCATGGCGCCGTGCGGGTGCTCGACGGCGATGCCGGCGCCGTGCGTACGCGTCGCCACCGGCGTCAGCAGCGGGGTGTCCCGCAGCGCGAGCAACGCCTGCCGGCGCTCCGGCGGCAACGTGTCCCACCGTGCCGCCGGGTCGGTGGCGGTCACCTCGGGGGCGGGTGGGTCGCCGAAGACGGCGGTGAGCACGCCGGCCGCTCGCCACAGCTTGCGCAGCTCGTCCAGCACCCCGAGCAGCGCGTCGGTGAGGTCGTCGGCCTGCGACAGCCGCATGCTGAGCCCGGCCAGGGCGGTCTCCCGCTGCACGGCGTAGTGCTCGGCGGTGACGTCGCGGAACGTGCCGACGATCATCCGGCGGCCGGTGTCCGGGTCGTCGACCTGGTTGAACGCGGCCGAGATCCAGATCCGGTGCCCGTCGCGGTGGGTCACCGGCACTGTGTACGTGCCACGGGTCTGCCCCACGAGTCTCGAGAACGCCTCCGCCACCTGGCGATGCGCCTCGGGCTCGGCCTCCCGGTCCGGCCACCACGGGTGCACCGCCGGGTAGGGCAGGCCCTCGATCCCGTAACCGAGGATGCCGGTGAACGCCGTGTTGATCTCGACCACCGCGCCGTCCTCGTCGCAGACGAAGAACGCCTCCTGCAACGAGTCGACGAGCGCGGTACGCCAGCGGGCGTGGTGGTTGCGCAGCCGGGCCAGCTCCACGTTCGCGCGTACGCGGGCCAGCAGCTCGGCGGCCGGGAACGGCTTGACCAGGTAGTCGTCGGCGCCGGCCTCCAGCCCTTCGATCGAGGCCTCCTGCCCGGCGCGGGCGGACAGCAGCAGCACCGGGGTGCCGGCCGTCCGCTGGTCGGCGCGTAGCGCGGCGACCAGTTGCAGGCCGTCGAGCCGGGGCATCATCACGTCGCTGACCACCAGGTCGGGGGTGTGCGCGCGGGCGGCGTCCAGCGCGGCCTGCCCGTCGGCGACCGCGTGGACCTCGTGCCCGGCCGAGCGCAACAGCCGGGTGAGGTACTCCCGCATGTCGGCGTTGTCGTCGGCCACCAGGACGCGGGCCGGCGCCGCGCCGGGCAGCGGCTGGACCGGCCCGCCGGCCGGGTCGTCAACGTCGGCGGCGGTGCCCGGTTCGGCCGGCAGCCAGCGCAGCGCCTCCTGCACGAACGGCTCGGCCGACGCCGGCGTCCGGCCGGTGCCCGCCGGGGCGAGCGCGTCGGCCGGCAGGTGGGCGGTGCCGAACGGCAGCCGGATGGTGAAGGTGGTGCCCCGGCCCACGGTGCTGAGCGCGTCGATGTCGCCGCCGTGCAGCGTGACCAGCTCCCGGACCAGGGCCAGGCCGATCCCGCTGCCCTCGCCGGAGCGGGAGCGGGCGTTCTCGATGCGGTGGAACCGCTCGAACAGGCGCGGCATCTCGTCGGCGGGTACGCCGATGCCGGTGTCGGAGATCCGCAGCACCGCCGTGTCGCCCTCGCCGCGCAGCTCCACCCGGACGGCGCCGTCGAATGTGAACTTCAGCGCGTTGCTGAGCAGGTTCAGCACCACCTTCTCCCACATGCCGCGGTCCAGGTGCACCGGCTCGGGCAGGGGCTGGCAGTCCACCTCGAAGGACAGACCGGCCCGTTCGATCGCCGACCGGAAGACGCTCGCCAGGTCGGCGGTCACCTCGGCCAGGTCCACCGGCTCGTAGCGGGCCTGCATCCGCCCGGCCTCGATCCGGGAGAAGTCGAGCAGGCTGTTCACGAGCTTGCCCAGGCGCAGGCCGTTGCGGCGGATGACGTCCAGCTCGGCGCGGACCTGCTCGTCGGCGTCCGGCAACCGGCCGCGCAGCTCGTCCAGCGGTCCCATGATCAACGTAAGCGGGGTGCGGAACTCGTGGCTGATGTTGGAGAAGAAAGCGGTCTTCGCGCGGTCCAGCTCGGCGAGTTCCTCGGCCCGCCGCTGCTGCGCCTGGTAGCTGCGGGCGCTGGCGATCCCGGTGGCCAGGTGCCCGGCGGTCAGCTCGACGAAGCCACGGTACCCGTCGTCCAGCGCCCGGTAGCGGTTCAGTCCGGCGACCAGGAACCCGTACGGCGCTCCGCCCTGCTGCCGCAGCGGCACCAGGAGCGCCTCGGCCGGCGCGGCGGGCCAGACGCCCGCGGGCAGGTCCGTGAAGGCGGCGCCGTCGAGCGCGACCCGCACCGGCTCGCCGTCGGTGAGGGCGCCGGCCGGCCACGGTGCGGCGGGGTCGCCGAGGGACAGCGTGGCCGGGGCCGCCGGGTGGCCCGCGGCCAGCCCGGTCGTCTCCACCAGCCGGGCGTCACCGTCGTCGTACAGGTAGGTGAGCGTGAACGGCAGGTCCTGCGGGTTGCGGGCCAGCTGACGGCTGACGAACCCGAGCGTCTCCTGTTCGGTGCGGATGACGCTCGGGTCCGAGCCGAGGTCGCGCAGCGTCGCCAGCCGTCGTTCACCGATGACCCGCTCGGTGTCCTCGCTGACCACACAGAGCATCCCGACCAGGCTGCCGTCGTCGGCGCGCAGCGGGCTGTAGGAGAACGTGTGGTACGTCTCCTCCCGGTAGCCGGCGCGCTCCAGGAACAGCAGCAGGCCCTCGTCCCAGGTCGCCTCGCCGGTGCGCAGCACGGTGTCGACGCGGGGGCCGATGTCGTCCCAGATCTCCGCCCACACCTCGTTCGCCGGACGCCCCAGCGCCCACGGGTACTTGCGGCCGAGCGTGTCCCGCCGGTAGGCGGCGTTGCAGAAGAAAGTGAGCTGCGGCCCCCAGGCCATCCACATCGGGAACCGGGAGGACAGGAGGATCCGCACCGCGGTCCGCAGGCTCTGCGGCCAGGTGCCCGGCGGGCCCAGGGGGTGCGCCGACCAGTCGATGCGCGCCAGGTCCGGCCCGATCTCACGGTCGACGGCGAAGACGTCGGCACGCGTACGCGGGTCGGTGTCAGCGCCGCTCATCGCCCGAGTCTCCCCCCACCCCGTCCGATCCCGCTCGTCCGGGCCGCGTCGCGGCCTCGTGATCGCTTCTTGCCCCGTCACGCCCCCGGCACTCCACCCGGGGCGGGGAGATCTGACTCACGTGACGGCATCGGGGCAGGGCAGGGGTTCGTGGCGCGGCAAAGAGAAAGGCGAGGAGACAACTCTCCTCACCACTATCAACGTATATCGCACCCCGGGTCTTGCCGCAAGGCCCCGGTCATGCCGCAGAATCATCGGCCGATGCGGGTCGAGCTGCGAAAACGGGGGCACGGCATGACCGGACGGTACGTGTGGCAACTGCACGAGGTCGACGGGACGCGGATCGCCGCGTTCGGTGGCAAGGGCGCGCGTCTGGGGGCGTTGACGCGGATCGACGGGGTGCGCGTACCTCCGGGTTTCTGCGTCACCACCGACGCGTTCCGGCTGGCCGTGGCGCGGACGCCGGCGTTGGCCGGCCCGCTGGACCGGCTCGCCCGCGCGGACGCGGACGACCCGGCGGCGATCCGCACGGCCGCCGCCGACCTGCGTCGCGCCGTCGAGCGGACCGCGCTACCGGGCGACGTCGCGGCGGCGGTCACCGCCGCGCTGGCCGGGCCCGGTGTGGACGCCGCGTACGCCGTGCGGTCGAGCGCGACAGCCGAGGACCTGCCGACCGCCTCGTTCGCGGGCCAGCAGGACACCTACCTGAACGTGGTCGGCACGGCCGAGGTGCTGCGCCACGTGAGCCGCTGCTGGGCCTCGCTGTTCACCGACCGGGCGGTGACCTACCGGCGGCGCCACGGCATCGACGACCGTGCCGTGGACATGGCCGTGGTGGTGCAGCGGATGGTCGTACCGGACGCGGCCGGGATCATGTTCACCGCGGACCCGGTCACCGGCGACCGGACGGTGGTCTCGGTGGAGGCCTGTTTCGGTCTCGGCGAGGCCCTGGTCTCCGGCCTGGTGAACCCGGACGTCTTCACGGTGCGCGACGGCGCGGTGGCCGGACGGACGATCGGCGCGAAGGCGCGGGCGGTGCACGCGGCGCCCGGCGGCGGCACCCGGGAGACGCCTGTCGACCCGGCGCGGCAGGCCCAGCCCGCGCTGACCGACGCGCAGGCGGTACGCCTCGCCGCGCTGGGCCGGCGGATCGAGGCGCGCTTCGGGTGTCCGCAGGACATCGAGTGGGCCCTGACCGGCGACGACGTCCACATCCTCCAGAGCCGGCCGATCACCACGCTGTTCCCGGTGCCGGCGTCCGCCGCCGACGGGCGGTTCCACGTCTACCTGTCGGTCGGCCACCAGCAGATGATGACCGACGCGATGAGGCCGCTGGGCCTGTCGACGTGGCGGCTGACCGCCGTGGCACCGATGCACGAGGCGGGTGGGCGGCTGTTCGTCGACGCCACGCCGCACCTGTCCACCCCGATGGGTCGTACCGCGTTCCTGGGCATGATCGGCCGGGCCGACCCGCTCACCCGGGACGCGCTGGACACGGTCCTCGCCCGGGACGTCGTGCCGACGGTGCCGGACCCGGTCCCGGCGGGCCCGCCCGCGGGCGGGCCGCCACAGCCGATCGACACCGACCCGGCGGTCGTCACCACGCTCGTCGAACGCAGCCGGGAGTCGCTCGCCGCCCTGCGCCGCGACATCGGCACCCGGTCCGGGACCGAGCTGTTCGACTTCCTGATCGAGGCGTTCGCCGAGCACAAGCGGGTGCTCACCGACCCGTTGAGCGGCCAGGCGATCATGGCGGGGATGCAGGCCACCTGGTGGCTCAACGACAAGCTGGGGGAGTGGCTCGGCGAGCGCGACGCCGCCGACACGCTCACGCTGTCCGCGCCCGGCAACGTCACCTCCGAGATGGGCCTGGCGCTGCTCGACGTGGCCGACGTGATCCGCGCGTACCCCGAGGTGGTGGCGTTCCTGCGGGACGCGGCCGACGACGGGTTCCTGGACGAGTTGCCGAGGCTGCCGGGCGGCGTCGAGGCGCGCGACGCCATCGCCGGCTACCTCGACCGGTACGGCATGCGCTGCGTCGGCGAGATCGACATCACCCGGCCACGGTGGAGCGAGCGTCCCGTGACGCTCGTGCCGCTGATCCTGGACAACGTCCGCAACTTCGCCCCGGGCGCCGCCGCGCGTCGTTTCGCGCAGGGCCGGGAGCAGGCCGAGACGAAGGCCCGGGAGGTGCTCGACCGCCTGCGCGCGCTGCCCGACGGGGAGCGCAGGGCCGCCGAGACGCAGGCTGTGATCGAGCGGGTACGGACGTTCGCCGGCTACCGGGAGTACCCGAAGTACGACATCGTGAGCCGCTACGCCGTCTACAAGCAGGCGCTGATGGGTGAGGCCCGCCGGCTGGCGCGCGCCGGTGTGCTCGCCGGTCCGGAGGACGTCTTCTACCTCACCTTCGACGAGTTCCGCGAGGTCGCGGCCACCGGATCGGTGGACGCCGCGCTGATCCGCAGGCGCCGGGAGGAGTTCCGGGCGTACCGGGCGCTCACCCCGCCACGGGTGCTCACCTCCGACGGCGAGGCCCTCGACGGCTCGTACCGGCGCGACGACGTGCCACCGGGCGCCCTGGCCGGGCTGGCGGTCTCGGCCGGCGTCGTCGAGGGGCGGGCGCGGGTCGTGACGGACCTGGCCGGTGCCGATTTGGAGCCGGGCGACATCCTGGTGACCGCGCACACCGACCCGAGCTGGACGCCACTGTTCGTGGGCGCCGCCGGGCTGGTGACGGAGGTCGGCGGGCTGATGACGCACGGCGCGGTGATCGCCCGCGAGTACGGCCTGCCCGCAGTGGTGGCGGTGCCGGACGCGACCCGGCTGATCCCCGACGGCGGGCGGATCCGCGTGCACGGCATCGACGGGTACGTCGAGCTGCTGCCCTGACCGCTGCGGCATGCTCGATGATGGAGGTCCGGCGAGCGGGGAGGCGCGATGCGGATCGGGGAGCTGTCGGCGCGTACCGGGGCCAGCGCCCGGTCCATCCGGTACTACGAGCAGCAGGGCCTGCTCGCCGCCGTGCGCACCGCGAGCGGGCAGCGGGTCTTCGCCGACTCGGCGGTGGCCCGGGTCCGCCTCATCCAGCGGCTGTTCGACGCCGGGCTGAGCAGCCGCCGGATGGCCGAGCTGCTGCCCTGCGTGACCGATCCGGAGATCCGCACCTCGTGGCTCACCGACCGGCTGCGCGAGGAGCGGACCCGGATGACCGCCGAGATGGCACGGCTCGCGCACGCCGTCGCGGTGCTCGACGACGTGGTGTCCGACATGACGGTGACCGAGGACACCCGGGATCCGGCCGCCTGAGCGCTTGCCCTTGACACCGGTGTCAACTCCTAGCGTCGGGTCATGAACGCGACCCTGGACACCGCATCGCCGGTGACGCCGCTGCTGGCACCCGTCACCGTCGCCGGGCTGCCGTTGCCGTCCCGCTTCGTGATGGCGCCGATGACCCGTAACCGCGCGCCGGGCGGCGTGCCGACGCCGGAGATGGCCGGCTACTACCGGCGCCGCGCCGCGGCGGGCATCGGCCTGATCGTCACCGAGGGCGTGCTGGTCGACCACCCCAGCGCGGGGCACGAGGACACCGTGCCCCGGATGACCGCCGGCGCGGCCGAGGCCGGCTGGCGGGGCGTGGTCGAGGCCGTGCACGCCGCCGGCGGCCGGATCGCCGCGCAGCTGTGGCACCTGGGCAGCCTGCGCGAGCCGGTCGACGGCCGTCCGGCGTGGACCCCCTCGGGGGTACGCGAGCCGGGCCGCCCGGTGCCGCACGCGATGGCCGCCGCCGACGTGGACACCCTGCTTGAGGCGTACGCGGACGCGGCCCGGGTCGCGGTCCGGGCCGGGTTCGACGCGATCGAGATCCACGCCGCGCACGGTTACCTGCTCGATGAGTTCCTGTGGCCGTACACGAACCGCCGGACCGACGCGCTCGGCGGCTCGCCGGAGCGGCGGGCGGCGTTCCCGGCGGCGGTGGTGCGCGCGGTACGCGCGCAGGTCCCGGCGCGTCACCCGGTGATCGTGCGGTTCTCCCAGTTCAAGGAGCGGGCGTTCGACGCGCGGATCGCCGAGACTCCGGCCGAGCTGGCGCGGATCCTCACCGCGTTCGCCGACGCCGGCGCGGACGTCCTGCACGCCTCGCAGCGCCGCTTCTGGCAGCCGGCGTTCCCCGGCTCGCCGCTGAACCTGGCCGGCTGGGCCAAGCGTCTCACCGGCCTGCCGTCGATCACCGTCGGCTCGGTCGGGCTGCGGCGGGACTTCCTGCGCCCGGACGGCCCGGAGTCGGTGGCGGGCCTGGCCGCGCGGCTGGCGGACGGGGAGTTCGACCTGGTCGCGCTGGGCCGTGCGCTGCTGGGCAACCCGGCCTGGGTGACGCACGCCGCGACCGGCCGGCTGGACGAGATCGTCGACTACCGCAAGGCGCACGAGGACGTCTATCCCTAGGCGGCATGGGTTGAAGCCGGGGATGTTGGCGCTCACAGTGGCACCACCACCATCGTGCAACCCCCGGAAGCGGAGTCCGGATGAGACGCAAGCGAGCTTGCCGGCCACCGGTCCGTTCCGCCCGCGGTGGTCCGGCGAAGGTGGCTCCTCGTTACGTAGCTGTTGCCCGGAGATGTCTTGACGGGCATGTATGTGAGCGCTAACACTAACTCCGTGACACGGCGGAGGTGCAAGTGAGCGAAGTGGACGCGTCCGACCGGTACGTGATCGGTGTCGATTTCGGCACGCTGTCCGGGCGGGCGCTGGTGGTCCGCGTCCGGGACGGCGCCGAACTCGGTACGGCGGTGCACGAGTACCGGCGCGGGGTCATCGAGACCGCGCTCCCCGACGGCGGCCCGGCGCTGCCCCCGGACTGGGCCCTCCAGGACCCGGACGACTACCGCGACGTGCTGCGCCGCGCGGTGCCGGCCGCGCTCGCCGAAGCCGGCGTGGACCCGTCCCGGGTGGTGGGCGTCGGCATCGACTTCACCGCCTGCACGGTGCTCCCGACGCTCGCCGACGGCACGCCGCTGTGCGAGATCCCGGAGCTGCGCGACCGGCCGCACGCCTGGGTGAAGCTCTGGAAGCACCACGCCGCGCAGCCGCACGCCGACCGGATCAACGCGCTGGCGGCCGAACGCGGCGAGCCGTGGCTCGGCCGCTACGGCGGCAAGATCTCCGCGGAGTGGCAGTTCGCCAAGGGCCTGCAGATCCTGGAGGAGAACCCGGAGGTCTACCGCCGGGCCGAGCGCTTCGTCGAGGCCGCCGACTGGATCGTGTGGCAGCTCTGCGGCGCCGAGACGCGCAACGTCTGCACCGCCGGCTACAAGGGCATCCGGCAGGACGGCCGGTACCCGTCGGCGGACTACCTGGCCGCGCTCGACCCCGGCTTCGCCGACTTCGTGAGCAAGCTGGACGGTCCGCTGCTGCCGCTGGGCGCGCGGGCCGGCTCGCTCGGCGCCCGCGCCGCCGCCTGGACCGGGCTGCCCGAGGGCGTCGCGGTCGCGGCCGGCAACGTCGACGCGCACGTCACCGCCGCCGCGGCCCAGGCGCTGCGGCCCGGGCGACTGGTCGCCATCATGGGCACCTCCACCTGCCACGTCCTCAACGGCACCCACCCGGCCGAGGTGCCGGGCATGTGCGGCGTGGTCGACGGCGGCATCAGCCCCGGCGCATGGGGCTTCGAGGCCGGGCAGAGCGGCGTGGGGGACATCTTCGGCTGGTTCGTCCGGCACGCCGCCCCGGCCGGCTTCGACTCGCACGATCGGCTCACCGAGGCCGCCGCCGCCCAGCCGGTCGGCGCGCACGGGCTGGTGGCGCTGGACTGGTGGAACGGCAACCGGTCCCTGCTGGTCAACCACGACCTCAGCGGGATGATCGTCGGGCTGACGCTCGCCACCCGGCCGCCGGACGTCTACCGGGCGCTGCTGGAGGCCACCGCGTACGGCACCCGGATGATCGTCGAGGCGTTCGCGCAGGCGGACGTACCCGTCGACGACCTGGTGGTGGCCGGCGGGCTCACCTCCAACCGGCTGCTCATGCGGATCTACGCCGACGTGATGAACCGGCCGCTGAGCATCATCGGCTCCGCCCAGGGCCCGGCGCTCGGCTCGGCCATCCACGCGGCGGTGGCCGCCGGGGCGTACCCGACGATCCACGAGGCGTCCGCCGCGATGGGGCGCATCGACGAGGCCGTCTACCGGCCCGTACCGGAGAACGTGCGGGCCTACGACGCCCTGTACGCCGAGTACCGCGCGTTGCACGACCACTTCGGCCGCGGCGCGAACGACGTGATGCTCCGCCTGCGGGCGATCCGCAACGCGGCGGTCGACGCCGCCGCGGACCGCGCCGCCGCGACCCTGGAGGTGGTCGGATGAACAGCCAGGTCGACGCGCTGCGCGAGACGGTGGCGCGCCTGCACCGCGAACTGACCCGCTACGACCTGGTGGCCTGGACCGCCGGCAACGTGTCGGCCCGCGTACCCGGTCAGGACCTGATGGTCATCAAGCCCAGCGGTGTCGACTACGACGACCTGACCGCGGCGGCCATTGTGGTCTGCGACCTCAACGGCGCGGTGGTCGACGGCGACGGCGCCCCGTCCAGCGACACCGCCGCGCACGCCTACGTCTACCGGGCGATGCCCGAGGTCGGCGGCGTCGTGCACACGCACAGCGGGTACGCCACCGCCTGGGCGGCCCGAGGCGAGGCGATCCCGTGCTGGCTGACCGCGCAGGCCGACGAGTTCGGCGGGGAGATCCCGCTGGGGCCGTTCGCGCTGATCGGCGGCGACGACATCGGCAAGGGCATCGTCAGCACGCTGTCCGGGCACCGCTCGCCCGCTGTGCTCATGCGCAACCACGGCGTCTTCACCATCGGCCGCGACGCCCGGGCGGCGGTCAAGGCCGCGGTGATGTGCGAGGACGTGGCCCGCACCGCACACCTGGCCCGCGCGCTCGGCCGGCCGGTGCCGATCGCGCCGGCCGACATCGACTCGCTGCACGACCGCTACCAGAACGTGTACGGCCAACGCCCGCCGGCGCACTGACCCCGGACCGTGCGCCGCGCACTCCCCACCACCACACCCGGGCCGCTCCGGCTCCCCGCCGGACGTGCGCCCGGAACATCCAACCCCCGGAGGAGAACCGATGAGAAGCAGGAGCACGGCACGCACTGTCGTAGCGGCGTTCGCCGGCGTGCTGCTCGCCGCCAGCATGGCCGCGTGCGGCAACAGCGACACCGGCGGCGGTTCCGGCGACGGCAACGACAAGATCGTCCTGGGCTTCTCCCAGGTGGGTGCCGAGAGTGGCTGGCGCACCGCCAACACCACCTCGATCAAGGAAGCGGCGGCCGAGGCGGGCATCGAGCTGAAGTTCGACGACGCCCAGCAGAAGCAGGAGAACCAGATCAAGGCGATCCGCAACTTCATCCAGCAGAAGGTCGACGTGATCGCCTTCTCTCCGGTGGTGGAGTCCGGCTGGGACACCGTGCTCAAGGAGGCCAAGGACGCCAGGATCCCGGTGATCCTGACCGACCGCGCCGTCGACTCGGCCGACAAGTCGCTCTACAAGACGTTCCTCGGCTCGGACTTCGTCAAGGAGGGCCGCCTCGCCGGTGAGTGGCTGGTGGAGCAGAAGAAGTCGGCGTCCGGCCCGGTCAACATCGTCGAGCTGCAGGGCACGACCGGCTCGGCACCGGCCAACGACCGGAAGAAGGGCTTCGCCGAGGCGATCGCCGCCAACCCCAACCTGAAGATCGTCGCCTCGCAGACCGGTGACTTCACCCGTGCCGGCGGCAAGCAGGTGATGGAGCAGTTCCTCAAGGCCAACCCGAAGATCGACGTGCTCTTCGCGCACAACGACGACATGGGCCTGGGCGCGCTCGAGGCGATCACCGCAGCCGGCAAGACGCCCGGCAGGGACATCACCGTCATCACCGTCGACGCGGTGAAGGACGGCATGCAGGCCCTCGCGGACGGCAGGTTCAACTTCATCGCCGAGTGCAGCCCGCTGCTCGGCCCGCAGCTGATGGACCTGGTCAAGAAGGTCAAGGCCGGTGAGGAGGTGCCCGCCCGGATCGAGACCGAGGAGACCACGTTCACCCAGGAGCAGGCCAAGGAGGCACTGCCCAACCGTAAGTACTGAGCCACCCGGGGGCCGCCGTCGCAACCGACGGCGGCCCCCGTACCTCCACCGTCGAAGAAGAGGTCCGATGGGATGACGGGTAACCGTCCGGTCCTGACCATGACCGGTATCAGCAAGACCTTCCCCGGGGTCCGCGCGCTGCACGACGTCGGCTTCCGGCTGTTCCCGGGCGAGGTCCACGCCCTGATGGGCGAGAACGGCGCCGGCAAGTCCACCCTGATCAAGGTGTTGACCGGCGTCTACGGGACCGACGCGGGCGTCGTCACGCTCGGCGGCGAGCAGGTCTCGTTCACCGGTCCGATGCAGGCCGCCGCGGCCGGTGTCAGCACCGTCTTCCAGGAGGTCAACCTCTGCACCAACCTGTCGGTGGCGGAGAACGTCTTCATCGGCCGCCAACCCCGCCGGTTCGGCGCGGTGCGCTGGGGCGAGATGCGCCGCCGGGCCCGCGACCTGCTGGCCCGGCTCGACCTCGACCTCGACGTCGCCGCGCCGCTCGGCTCGTACTCGCTGGCGGTGCAGCAGATGGTCGCCATCGCCCGCGCGATCGACGTGCGGGCCCGGGTGCTGATCCTGGACGAACCGACCTCCAGCCTGGACGCCGGCGAGGTGGCACAGCTGTTCCGGATCATGCGGCAGCTGCGTGACGAGGGGATCGCGATCCTGTTCGTCACCCACTTCCTCGACCAGGTCTACGGCATCGCCGACCGGATCACGGTGCTGCGCAACGGCAGGCTCGTGGGGGAGTACCGCACCGAGGAACTGCCGCAGTTCAGCCTGGTGGAGAAGATGATCGGCCAGGAGCTGGACGTGCTGGAGCGACTCGACGAGCAGCAGAAGCGCGCCCCGGTCGACGCCGGCGGCGCGGCCCCGCTCGTGGACGCCACCGAACTCGGCCGGCACGGCGCTGTCGCCCCGTTCAGCCTGCGTATCCACGCCGGCGAGGTGGTCGGCCTGGCCGGCCTGCTCGGCTCCGGCCGGACCGAGGTGGCGCGGCTGATCTTCGGCGCGGACCGGGCCGACCACGGCCAGGTCCGGCTCGACGGCGGCCGGGCGGCGGTGCGCAACCCGATCCAGGCCATCGGCCAGGGCGTCGGGTTCTGCTCGGAGAACCGCCGGGCCGAGGGCATCGTCCCGGAGCTGACGGTACGGGAGAACATGATCCTGGCGATGCAGGCCGCACGCGGCTGGCTGCGCCCGATCCCGCGCCGCCGCCAGGACGAACTGGTCCGCAAGTACGTCGAGGCGCTGAGCATCCGCCCGGCCAACCCGGAACTGCCGGTGCGCAACCTGTCCGGCGGCAACCAGCAGAAGGTGCTGCTGGCCCGCTGGCTGATCACCGAGCCGCGCCTGCTGATCCTGGACGAGCCGACCCGCGGCATCGACGTCGGCGCCAAGGCCGAGATCCAGAAGCTGGTGGTGCGGCTCTCCGACGGCGGCATGGCGGTGCTGTTCATCTCCGCCGAGCTGGAGGAGGTGCTGCGCCTGAGCCACCGGGTCGCGGTCATGCGCGACCGGGAGATGGTCGCCCAGCTCGACAACGACGACACGCTCGACGCCGACCGCGTCATGCGCACCATCGCCGGTGGAACGCCCCGGGAGGAGGTGACCCCGTGACCGCCGTCGCCGACCGCCTCCGCCCGCTGACCGGCCACCGCCTGTTCTGGCCGGCGCTCGTGCTCATGGTCATGATCGCCGCGAACACCGTCCACCGTCCCGGCTTCCTCGCCGTCGAGGTCAAGAACGGCCACCTGTACGGCACGCCGATCGACATCCTCCGGCTGAGCGCGCCGCTGATCCTGGTCGCGCTCGGGATGACGCTCGTCATCGCCACCGGCGGCATCGACCTGTCCGTCGGCTCGCTCTGCGCGATCAGCGGCGCGATCGCCTGCCTGCACATCAGCGGGGCGGCCGACCAGAACAGCCCGGCCACGGTGGCCACCGCGCTGGCCCTGGCCTTCGGCGCCGCGCTCGTGCTCGGCGCCTGGAACGGGATACTCGTGGCGGTCATCGGCATCCAGCCGATCATCGCCACGCTGATCCTCATGGTGGCCGGGCGGGGCATCGCCCAGCTGGTCACCGAGGGCCAGATCATCACGATCAACTCCGGTCCGTACCGGGCGATCGGGCTCGGGCACCTCCTGACGCTGCCGCTGGCCATCCTGATCGCGCTCGCCGCCGCGCTGCTCGTGGCCGCGTTCACCCGCCGCACGGCGCTCGGGCTGATCGTCGAGTCGGTCGGCGGCAACGCCGAGGCCAGCCGGCTCGCCGGCATCCGGTCGCGGCGCATCGTCTTCCTCGTCTACGTGATCAGCGCCGTCTGCGCCGCGCTCGCCGGTTTCATGGTCACCGCGAACGTCTCCAGCGCCGACGGCAACGCCGCCGGCCTGTGGATCGAACTCGACGCGATCCTGGCGGTCGTCATCGGCGGCACCTCACTGGCCGGCGGCCGGTTCTCCCTCGGCGGCACCGTCCTCGGCGCGCTGATCATCCAGACCCTGACCACCACCGTGTACGCGATGAACATCTCGCCGCAGACGTCGCTGCTGTTCAAGGCGGTCGTCGTCATTGCCGTCTGCCTCGTCCAGGCCCCGGCGTTCCGGGCCCGGCTGCGCCGGCGACGGCACGGCGCCGAACCCGGCCCGGCGGCCCCGCAGCGGGAGAAGGAGCAGGTGCCGGCATGAGCAGCACGTCGTTGACCACCGGCCGGTCCTGGCGGCCCAGCCTGCCCCGCCGGCACGTCCCGGTGCTGGCCACGCTCGCCCTGCTGCTGGTCATGTACGGCATCGGCGTGTCCCAGTACCGCGCCTTCTCCAACGTCCAGGTCGTCTTCAACGTCTTCATCGACAACGGCTTCCTGCTCGTCGTCGCGGTCGGCATGACGTTCGTGATCCTCACCGGCGGCATCGACCTGTCCGTCGGCTCGGTGGTGGCGATGACCGCGATGGTGTCGGCCGCGCTGCTGCGCGACGGCCTGCCCGCGGCCCTGGTGCTGGTGATCGCGCTGCTGATCGGCCCGACGCTCGGATTCCTGATGGGCTGCGCGATCCACTTCTTCGAGATCCAGCCGTTCATCGTGACACTCGCCGGGATGTTCTTCGCCCGGGGCATGTGCACGTTCATCAGCGACGCCTCGATCTCCATCACCGACGGTTTCTGGACGTCGATGTCGCAGCAGCGCGTCGGCGACCCGGCCGGCAACTTCGTGTCGATCAGCGTGCTGATCGCGTTCGCGGTGGTGCTGATCGCGGCGTACGCGCTGGCGTACACCCGGTTCGGCCGCAACGTGTACGCGGTCGGCGGCAACGCGCAGTCGGCGCTGCTGATGGGCCTGCCGGTGGCGCGGACCCGGATCGCCGTCTACACGATCAGCGGGCTCTGCTCGGCGATCGGCGGCATCCTGCTGTCGTTCTACACGCTCTCCGGCGCGCCGCTGATCGCCGTCGGGATGGAGCTGGACGTGATCGCCGCCGTGGTGATCGGCGGCACCGTGCTCACCGGCGGTTCCGGGTACGTCTTCGGCACCGTGCTCGGCGTGCTGGTGCTGGGCGTGATCCAGACGCTGATCACGTTCGACGGCAGCCTCAACTCCTGGTGGACCAAGATCGTGATCGGTGGCCTGCTGTTCGCGTTCATCCTCCTCCAGCGCCTCATCGGCATCCGGTTCAAGTGACGGTTCCTAGCGCGGAAGGCGACGACATGGCAACTCACCCCCAGCCCGAGGTCTGGTTCCTCACCGGCAGCCAGGGCCTCTACGGCGAGGACACCCTGCGGCAGGTCGCCGAGCAGTCCCGGCAGATCGCCGCGCGCCTGGACGAGTCGCCGGACATCCCCGTACGCGTGGTCTGGAAGCCGGTCCTCACCTCCAGCGCGGACATCCTCGCCGCCTGCCGGGACGCGGCCGCGCAGGGCGCGGTCGGGGTGATCGCCTGGATGCACACGTTCTCCCCGGCCAAGATGTGGATCTCCGGGCTGGACGCGCTGCGCACGCCGCTGCTGCACCTGCACACGCAGGCCGACGTGGCGCTGCCGTGGCACGAGATCGACATGGACTTCATGAACCTCAACCAGGCCGCGCACGGCGACCGGGAGTTCGGGTTCATCCAGACCCGGCTCGGGGTGGCCCGCAAGACCGTCGCCGGGCACGTCACCGACCCCCGGGTCGTCGGGCGGGTCGCGGCCTGGGCCCGCGCCGCGATCGGCTGGTCGGCGGTGCGGACGCTGCGGCTGGCCCGCTTCGGCGACAACATGCGCGACGTCGCGGTGACCGAGGGGGACAAGGTCGAGGCGGAGCTGCGCTTCGGCGTCTCGGTCAACACCTACGGCGTCAACGACCTGGTCGCCGCCGTCGGCCAGGTGCCCGACGCGCAGGTCGACGACCTGGTCAAGGAGTACGACGACACCTACCGCGTGGCCGCCGAGCTGCGGCCCGGCGGGAACCGGCACGACTCGCTGCGGTACGCGGCGCGCCAGGAGCTGGGCCTGCGCGCGTTCCTCGACGCCGGCGGTTTCCGGGCCTTCACCACGAACTTCGAGGATCTCGGCGGGCTGCGCCAGCTCCCCGGGATCGCGGTGCAGCGCCTGATGGCCGACGGCTACGGCTTCGGCGGCGAGGGGGACTGGAAGACCTCGGTGCTGGTGCACACGCTCAAGGCGATGGCCGTCGGCGTGCCGGGCGGCACCTCCTTCATGGAGGACTACACCTACGACCTGACGTCCGGCCAGGAGCTGATCCTCGGCGCGCACATGCTGGAGGTGTGCCCGAGCATCGCCGCCGACGTGCCGAGCGCGGAGGTGCACCCGCTGAGCATCGGCGGGCGGGAGGACCCGGTACGCCTGGTCTTCGACGCCGCGCCCGGCCCGGCGGTCGTGCTGGGCATGGCGGACATGGGGGAGCGGTTCCGGCTGGTCGCCAACGCGGTGGACGTGGTGCCGCCGCCGCACCCGCTGCGCCGGCTGCCGGTGGCGCGCGCGGTCTGGCGCCCGCAGCCCGACCTGGGCGGCTCGGCGGAGGCGTGGATCACCGCGGGCGCGCCGCACCACACCGTGCTGTCCCAGGCCGTCGGCGTGGAGGAGTTGCGCGACCTGGCCGCGATGGCCCGCACCGAGCTGGTGGTCATCGACGCCGAGACGCGCCCGCACCGCTTCGCCGACGAGCTGCGCTGGAACCAGGCGTACTACCGCCTCGCCCGGGGCTTCTGAGCCGCCTCGGGCATGGCAGTCGCCGTGCCACGGCGGGAACGGTCGATCGACGGCGCCGATACCGATGGGACCGCTGGCGTAGACTGTCGCCACCCGGGCCGGTCCGGTCGAGACCGAACGGGTGTGGCCGCGGGCAGTGGCGAAAGTGAGGTGGCCGTGCGCGGTCCTGCGATGACGGACGTGGCCCGCCTCGCCGGGGTGTCGCACCAGACGGTCTCCCGGGTGCTCAACGGGCATCCCAACGTGCGTGAGCAGACCCGGCTGCGGGTTCAGGCCGCCATCACCGAACTCGGCTACCGGCCCAACCGCGCGGCCCGCGCGCTGGTGACCGGCCGGTCCCAGGTGATCGGCGTGGTCGCGCAGAACACCACGCTCTACGGCCCGGCGTCGCTGCTCGCCGCGCTGGAGCAGACCGCCGCCGAAGCGGGTTTCGCGGTGAGCGTCGGCAGCGTCCGCGACCTCGACCACCGCTCCATCTCGGCCGCCGTGGAGCGGCACCTGGCACACCGGGTCGCCGGCATCGTGGTGATCGCGCCGGTCGAGTCCGCCGGGGAGGCGCTGGAACGGCTGCCCCAGGACGTACCGCTGGTGACTGTCGACGGCGACCCGCGGCGACCGATCCCGCTGGTGACAGTCGACCAGGTCGCCGGCGCCCGGGCCGCCACCGAGCACCTCCTCGCCGCCGGGCACCGTACGGTGTGGCACGTGTCCGGCCCGTCGGACTGGTTCGACAGCGCCGGCCGCATCGAGGGGTGGCACGAGGCGCTGCGGCAGGCGGGCGCCGAGATCCCGCCGCTGGTCCCGGCCGACTGGTCGGCGGCGGCGGGCTACCGGTGCGGGCAGATGCTGGCCCGGATGCCGGAGGTCACCGCCGTCTTCACCGCCAACGACCACCTGGCGCTGGGCGTGCTGCGGGCGCTGCACGAGCACGGCCGCCGCGTACCCGACGACATCAGCGTCGTCGGGTTCGACGACGTGCCCGAGGCGGCGTACTTCATCCCGCCGCTGACCACAGTCCGGCCGGACTTCGGCGCTGTCGCCGCGGCGAGTCTCGACCTGCTGCTGGCGCAGATCGAGTCGCAGACCGCCGGGCCGCTGCGGCAGACGATCGCGCCGACACTGGTGCCGCGCCGCAGCGTCGGCCCGCCGCCCGTCCGCTGAGGCGGCCGGGCCCGCTCACCCGTTCCCGGCCCGCTGTACCGGATGTCGCGGCCCGCGCACAGCGATGGCCGGTCCGCCCACACCCGGTGTCGCAGTCCTCTCCGCCGTTGCCGGCCCGCCGCCCAGTCGTCAGTGATTCGAGCGACGATCGCGCGCCCGGCGCGCGACGAGCAGCACGATCCCGGCGACCAGGACCAGTCCGGCGGCCGCTCCACCGGCCAGCAGCGCCACCGGCGGACCGTCGTCGCCGGCCCGCGTCCCGGAGGCGACCGCCCGGCCCGCGTCCGCCGGGCCGCCCGACGCCGCGGTGCCGCCCGCGCCAGCCGCGGTGCTCGCGCCGGTCGACGCGGGAGCCGACGGTGAGGCGGGAGCCGACGGTGCGGGCGCGGCCGGGTCGGCGACCGTGAAGCGGTACGACCCCTGGACCGGATGGCCGTCGCGGGACACCACCCGGTACGCGACCGTGTAGGTGCCGTTGGCCAGCGGCTCGTCGATCGTCACCGTGCCGGTGGTGCCGTCCACAGCCGGTGCGGAGGTGGGCACCGTGCGCTGGGCCGCGTCGCTGACCGCGATGGTGGTGAAGGAGGGGTTCAGCCGTTGCAGGAACCGCAGCGTGACCTGCGTGGGCGCGGCGGTGAGCCGGGCGTCGCGCGCCGGCGTGGCCTCCTGGAGCGAGTTGTGCGCCGCCGCGGGCGCGGCCGGGACCAGCAGCAGCGCGGTGAGGACCGCGGCGAGCAGCGCGGTGACGGAACGGGTACGCATGACGCGCCTTCCTGTGCTGGTCAGCCGAGCAGTGGCGAGCCGATCCAGCCGCCCTCGGGGCAGCCGGGCGGTACGGCGAACACGGCGGAGCCGATCGGGGTGGTCCACTCGTTGAGCAGGTCGCGCTCGGCGAGCCGGCGTTGGACGGGCAGGAACTGGCGGGCGATGTCGGCCTGGTAGGAGGCGAAGACGAGCCCGCTGTCGGCGTTGCCCTCGGGAGTCGGCACGCCGTCGTAGTTGTAGGGCCGGCGCAGGATCTTCTGCCGGTCGCCGGTGACGCGGGCGCGGGTCAGGTGCGAGAAGTCGGGGATGACGGTGAGCCCGTCCGGGCCGAGCGCGGCGAAGTCCGGCTCGTCGTGTTCGGCCCGGCCGGTCAGCGGCGCGCCGGTGTCGAGGCGCCGCCCTGCGGCGAGTTCCCGGTCGGCGCGGCCCAGCAGGTCCCAGGTCTCCAGGTTCATGCTGATCCGCCGCACCACGAGCGTGGTCGAGTCCCGCAGCCAGTCCGGTCCGCCGGTCACCCACACCGCCGTGTCCGCGGGCGTGCCGGGCTCCGGGTTGGCGGTGCCGTCGAGCTGCCCGAACAGGTTGCGCTGGGTACGCCCCGGCTCGGCGCCGGCCGCCCGGCGGAAGCCCTGCTGCACCCAGCGGACGACGGCGAACGGGCGACTGTCCTTGACCAGGACCCGCTGGGCGTGGGCGACGGTGAGCGGGTCGTCGGCGCAGATCTGCAGCAGCAGGTCCCCGCCGGACCAGCGGGGTTGCAGCCGGTCGATGCCGAACGCCGGAAGCTCGGTCACCGAGGCGGGCCGCCTGTCGTCGAGCCCGGCGGCGGCGTAGAGCCCGGGACCGAAGCCGAACGTGACCGTCAGCCGGGCCGGCAGCACGCTCAGTTCCGGCTCGGTGTCGGCCAGCGCGGGGCGGCCCTGGGTGAGCCGGGCCGCGTCGTCGGAGAGCAGCCGCAGCATCCGCCCGAGCGCCGCCCGGTCGGTGCCGGGGCGCAGCGTGAACGCGACGAACGCCGCGTGCGCCTGCGGGTCGGTGGTGACCCCGGACTGCCGGGCACCGTGGAACGGCTCGACAGCGCTGCCCACCTGGGCCACCGGGACGGTCTCGTCGGAACGTACCCGGGGAGAGCCGGAACGGACGGCGGTGAGGGCGCCGGCGCCGGCCAGCGCGCCCCCGGCGGCCATCGCGCCGCCGGTGAGCAGGCCGCGCCGGCTCACCCGCCTGCCGGTCATGACGCGGGGCTCGCGCCGTGTCCGGGCGCGTAGCTCTCCTGGGCGCCGGTGAACGGCTTCGCCACGGCGGTGAACGTCTGGGTCCGCCCGTCGGCGAAGGTGAGCGTGATGTCGAGCTGGTCGCCGGCCCGCACCGGGCGGGTCAGGTCCATCAGCATCAGATGGTCGCCGCCGGGTTCCAGGGCGGCCTGGGAGCGGGCGGCGACCACGACGCCGCCCTGCTTCTGCCGCATCGCCATCTTCCCGTCGGTCATGGCCATCTCGTGGATCTCGGCCCGGGACACGCCGGTGGTCACGCCGGTGATCGTGACGTCGGTGTCGCCGTCGTTGGCGAGCGTGGCGAACGCGGCGGTCATGCCCTTGTCGGCGGCCTTCACCCACGGGTCGCGGACGGTGAGCACGCCCGCCGCCGCGCTCGCCGGGGCCGACGCCGGGGCCGAGGTCGAGGCCGGCGTGGCGGCGGACGGCGTGCCGGCGGACCCGCAGGCGGTGACCGACGCGGCGAGCACGGCGGCGCCGATCAGGGCCGCCGGGCGCAGGAACCGGCGGCTGGTGGTGCTGGACATGACGTCGTCCCCTCGAAGATCCGGTGTTCGTACCGTTTGTCGGCGCGGTACGCCGGATAGTTCCGGCCGGGTCGGTCGGGCATGTCACACCCCGGGCGGCGGGCCGTCGCGGACCCGGGATCGGCGGTGCGCCCGGAAGGCATAATGGTTCCGGGTGTCACGTGGCGCGCCGGGCGCGGCCGCGGCCGGACGAGGGTGCCGGGCGGGCGCCCGGAGGAGGGAGGCGACGGTGACCCAGGCGACGACCGGGGCGACCCGCAACACCCGTCAGCGCGCCGAGGTGCTGGCGCTGCTGCGGGAGTTGGACAGCTTCCACAGCGCGCAGCAGCTGCACCAGATGCTCGTCCAGCGGCAGGCGAAGGTCGGCCTCACCACGGTGTACCGGACGCTCCAGATGCTCGTCGACAACGGCGAGATCGACTCGGCGCGGCTGCCCGGCGGCGAGCACCGCTACCGCCGCTGCAGCCAGAGCCGCCATCACCACCACCTGGTCTGCCGCCGCTGCGGCCGGGCCGTGGAGGTGGCCGGCCCGGCCGTGGAGCGGTGGGCCGACCAGGTCGCCGCGCAGCACGGCTTCACCGACGTCGGGCACACCCTGGAGATCTTCGGCACCTGCGACCGCTGCGCCGCCTGAGCCGCCGCCGCGGGCGGTGACCCGCCCGCGGCGTGCAGCAGTCGCCCGCGCTCGCCCTCCGGTGGTGGAACGTGTCAGCGCAGGCGCGCTCCGATCGCCTCGATGACGCGGGGACGCAGCTCGGCGGCGCGGACCACCGCGTCGACCGAACCGACCTCGACCGCGCGCTGGATGCTGTGCACCCGGTCGAACTCGGCGGCCACCTCGCCCAGCTTCTCCGCCCGCACCGACGAGCGCAGCTCGTCCAGCTCGGCGGTGAGCGTCGCCCGCTCGGTGCCGGCCGCGGCGGCGACCTTCGCCTCCAGGTCGCGTACCCGGGGATCGGCGGCCGTACGGGCGGCGACCTCGCCGGCGAACACCACGGCGGCGGCGGGCGCGCCACCGAGCACCGAGGCGAACGACCCCTCGATCGCCAGCACCGTCATGTCCGGGTTGAGTGCCTTGGAGAACACCACGAACGCGCCGCCGTGGTAGCGCGAGATCACGCAGAACACGATCGGGCCGCGGAAGTTGACGATCGCCCGGCCGATCTCCGCGCCGTACTCCAGTTGCAGCTTGCGCATGGACTCGGGCGAGCCGTCGAAGCCGGAGAGGTTGGCGAGCACGACCAGCGGCCGGTTGCCGCTGGCCGCGTTGATCGCCCGCGCGGCCTTCTTCGACGAGCGCGGGAACAACGTGCCCGCGGTGTACGTGTCCGGGCCGTCGGTGGGCGGGAAGCCGTGCCGGGGCACCGAGCGGGACTCGATGCCGAGCAGGCACACCGGGATGCCGCCGAGGTGCACGTCCTGCACCACCGCCGTCTCCGCGTCGGCCATGCCGGCCCACCGTTCCAGCACCGGGTGGTCCTGGTCGGCGAGCGCCCGCATCACGGTACGGATGTCGAACGGCTTCTTCCGGTCCGGGTTCGCGGTGGCGGAGAAGATCTCGCCCACCGTGGCGAAGTCGCTGCCGGCCACCGCGTGCGGGTAGCCGCAGATGTCCCGGTCCACCGGGTCGATCGTGACGGCCCGGCGCGGCGCGTCCTCGCCCGGTGCGACGTACGTGTGGTCGTAGTGCGCCATCAGCACGTCCCGCGCGGCCGGCAGGTCCGGCGCCCAGTACTGCGCCTGCCCGTTCGGGCCCATCACCCGGTCGTAGCCGCCGATGCCGAAGTTGTCCTCGGCCGAGACGCCGCCGGAGAAGTCGAGCGACTGCTTGCCGGTGAGCACCATCGCCGAGTCCGGCGTCATGACCAGCACGCCCTTGGTGTGCATGAGCATCGTCGCCTCGGCGTTCCAGTACGGCTGGGCGCCGACGTTGATGCCCGCCACCACGATGTTGACCTCACCGCCGTCCTGGGTGAACTCGACGATGCGCTTGAGCGCCGCGGCCACCCAGTCCATGTTCTCGGTGCCGGAGGTCATCGAGATCCGGGCCCCGGCGGACAGCGCGTACCACTCCAGCGGCACGCCCATCCGCTGCGCCAGGTCCAGCGCGGCGATCACCCGCCGGCACTCCGGCTCGGACAGCGCGCCGAGCGACTTGGTCGGGTCGCCGAGCAGCACCACCCGGGTCACGCCCTGCGGATGCCGCGGAGTCGGCGTGGTGACCACACCGGCCACGATCGCCGCCGTGTTGCGGCCCTTCGGCCGGTCCACCGGCACGAGCCGGTGGTCGGTGTCCAGGTCGTGCTCGACGAAGTCGCCCAGCAGGCCGGTCAGCTCGTACGGGTACACCGTGTTGCGGCCGGCCGCCCGCAGCACCTTCAGCCGGTAGTCGTCAAGCGGCTCGACCGGCTCGGCCGGCGGCTCGCCCACCGTCAGCCGCGCGTGCCCGGTCACGTCGAACGTGATCCGCACGCCCACCTTGGTCAGCTCGCCGGTACGGCGGTCGCGCTGCCGCGCGATGAACAGGATCTCCTCCAGTTCGGCGCCCACAGTGGTCGGGCGCACCCGCCCGGCGATCAGCTCCATCTCCTCGCGGGTCAGCTCGCTCGGCGGCCACACGTAGACGACGATCCGGTTGGTCGGGAACCGCGACTTCGACGGCCGCCGCGACTGCGCCCGGCGGATCGAGTCGATGCAGGCCGCCACCGTGTCCTCGGTGGTCGGCAGCGCCACCAGCCGGCCGTCCTGCTCCCGCAACCCGGTCAGGTCACGCACCTGCGCGAACGCCACCAGCCGCTGGTCGGACGGGTTCTGCCGGGCGACCGCCTGGAACAGGTAGACCTCCTCGTCCAACGAGGGCAGCCGGGTCAGGTCGAACTCGCGCAGCCGTTCCAGTTGCATCCGCTGCGCGATGTACGGGTGCAGGCCGCGGATCAGCCGCTCCTCGGCCATCCCGCCGCCCTCGGCCGGACGGAACGTGACGTGGTGGTGCATCACCGCGCCGCCGCGCCCGGCGACGGTGGTGGTGAGGCGGCGTACCTGCTGCGGCAGCGGGTGCGCGTTCACCACCTCCAGCAGCGCGGCGGCGGCGGCGTCCAGGTCCTCGGGCTGGTTCTCCCACGCCAGGTAGACGTCCGCGTCGACGGCCTCGCAGTCCCGGGCCACCTCGGCCAGCCCGCGCAGCGCGTCGCCGAGCGCGTCGAAGCGGACGGCGGCCGAGACGACACTCGACCCGTCCCGCCCGGCCACCACGAACGTGCAGCCACCGGCGGTGCGGGTGCGGACCTCCGTGAGCGCCTTGTTGCCGTAGTACCGGCGGGTCAGCACCTCCAGCATGGCCGCGTTGTCCAGGTCGTTGCGGACCAGGCGCTGACCGAGCAGCCGGACCAGCGGTTCGGTGCTGCGCACCATCTCCGCGATCCGCTCGGCGCGGTCCGGCGCGTCCGGCTGCGTGTCGAGGTACCGCAGGTGGGTGCGGACCTGGGCGTAGACGCGGGCCCGGTTGCGGCGCAGCAGCGGCTGGGCGAACCAGGCGAACACCAAGCCCCGGGCCAGGTCGGCGACGACCGGGAAGCGGACCTGGGTGGCCGCGACGAGGCGTTCCAGCGTGAGACCGGCCGGCTCGCGCAGCGCCTCGTCCGGCGGCGGCTCGCGCAGCCAGGAGCGCAGCAGCGCGGCGATCACCGTGGCGTCGGCGGCGGCCCGCTGCTGGGCCAGGAAGATCCGGAAGACCGCGGCCTCCAGCTCGGGGGAGCGGTCCAGTTCGGTGACGCCGTAGTGGGCGAGCGCCTTGGCCAGGCGGGCCCGGAACGACTCCGGGGAATTGGCCCGCTCGACGTCGAGGCTCTGCAGGTAGGTGTGGAAGTACTCGCGGGCGCTGTGCACGTGCCCGCTCGGCCCGTCGTCGCCGCCGGGCCGGTTACGGCTCAGCTCGGCCAGGTCGGCGAAGACGTTCACCAGTTCCAGTTCCTCGGCCAGCGGCCGGTGCCCGGCCTCGGTGGCCGCCCGCCGCGCGTCCAGGTAGTCGTCGAGCACCCGGCGCTCGTCGTGCGGGTCGACGTCGTAGCCGAGCAGCAACGAGCAGAGGTCCTCCTGGCCGCGCTCGGCGCGGGACCGCGCGGGCACGTCGGCGGGCGCCGTGGGCAGGTCCAGCTCGACAGCCGGTCCGGCCGGCCCGGCGGCCGCCTCGGCGTCGTCCTCCGCGACCGGCTCCAGGCGCAGCAGCGGCGCTCCGGCCTCGACCTGGGTGCCCACCGCGACCGACGACTCCTTGAGGCGGGCCCGGAACGGCGCCCGCAGCACCGTCTCCATCTTCATCGCCTCCAGCACCAGCACCGGCGCGCCGGCCTCGACCTCCGCGCCGACGGTGAGCGGCGTGGCGACCACGAGCGCCGGCATGGGGGAGCGCAGCACGCCGCCCTCGTCGCGGCTGATCCGGTGCGTCACGCCGTCCACCTCGACCAGGTGGACCGGGCCGTGGGTGTCGGTGAGCAGGCGGAACCGGGCGCCGTTGACGGCGATCTGGCCGGTGTGCCGGTCGAAGCGGTCCAGCTCGACGTCGGCGGTGCGGACGTCGCCACCGGTCTCGACACCGACCCGGAACCGGTGCGCGCCGACCCGGGCCACCCGCATCCGGTAGGTCACGCCGCGCAGCTTCAGGTCCAGCGGCCGGCCGCTGCGGTGCTGCACCTGCGGCCGTCCACCGGCCGCGGTGGACAGTAGCCGCTGCCGCTCGGCGGTCTCGTCCTCCTCGTACGCCTCGATCGCGGCTGCCGCCAGCGCGACGGCGGAGTGCCGGTGCGTGATCAGGCGGCCCTCGCCGCGCACCCGGTCGATCCAGCCGGTGTCAGCGCTGGCGTCGATCACCTCGGGCTGGTCGAGCAGGTCGAGCACGAAGCTCTTGTTCGTCGCGCCGCCGGCGATGACCACGGTGGTGTTCGCCATCGCCCGGCGCAGGCGGCCCAGCGCCTCGTCCCGGTCCCGGCCGTACGCGATGATCTTCGCGATCATGGAGTCGAAGTCGGCCGGGATGGTGTCGCCCTCGCTGACCCCGGTGTCGACCCGGATGCCCGGCCCGGCGGGCAGGTCGAGCCGGGTGATCCGGCCGGGGGAGGGCGCGAAGTCGCGGTCCGGGTCCTCGGCGTTGAGCCGGGCCTCGATCGCGTGCCCGCGCTCGACCGGCGGCTCACCGGTCAGGCGCCCGCCGCCGGCCACGTGTAGCTGCGCCTTGACCAGGTCGAACCCGGTGGTGGACTCGGTGATCGGGTGCTCGACCTGCAGGCGCGTGTTCACCTCCAGGAAGGCGAACAGCCGGTCGCCCGGGTGGTAGAGGAACTCGACCGTGGCCGCGCCCCGGTAGCCGACGGCGACCGCCAGCCGCTCCGCCGACGCCTTCAGCTCCGCGGTCTGCTCCGGGCTCAGCACCGGTGACGCTGACTCCTCGATCACCTTCTGGTTGCGCCGCTGCACCGAGCAGTCCCGGACGCCGAGCGCCCACGCGGTGTCCTGACCGTCGGCGATCACCTGGACCTCGACGTGCCGGGCGCCGGTGACCAGGCGCTCCAGGAACACCACGCCGCTGCCGAACGCCCGCGCCGCCTCCTGGCTGGTGCGCTCGTAGGCGTCGGCCAGTTCGGCGTCGCTGCGGATCACCCGGATGCCGCGCCCGCCGCCACCGGCTGTCGCCTTGAGCATCAGCGGGTAGCCGATCGAGGCCGCCGCGCGTAGCGCGTCCTCCAGGCTCTCCACGGCGCCGCGGCTCCACGGCGCGACCGGCACGCCGACCTCCTCGGCGATCAGCTTCGCGCCGATCTTGTCGCCGAGCTTGCGCATGGCGTCCGGGCTCGGCCCGACGAACGTCACGCCGATCTTCTCGCACAGTTCGGCGAACGCCGGGTCCTCGGCCACGAAACCCCAGCCCACCCACGCGGCGTCCGCGCCGGTCTCGACCAGCGCGCGCTCCAGGGCCTTGAGGTCGAGGTACGGGCGGGCGGACGCGGGGCCCAGGTCGTAGGCGACGTCCGCCTCGCGGACGAAGGTGGCGGTACGGTCGACGTCGGTGTACAGCGCGACGGTCTCGATCCGGCTGCCGGTCTCCGCGGCCAGTTCCCGGACCGCGTGGATGAGCCGCATCGCGGCCTCACCACGGTTGACGATGGCGACACGGGTGAACACGTGACCGTCCCCTTCGGTTGACCCACGGTGGCGCGCCGGGCGCGGCGATGCCCCCGGCTCGCCTCACCTTTCCGGCTGCGCGCGGGCGGCGCCATATCGTAACGGCCGAAGCCTGAGCGGGGACCGTTGTAGGAACCGAACAAAAGTTTTTAGCCTGCCACTCACTACCCGCCGGTACGCGATACGGCGCCGGACCCGAGCGGGTCCGGCACCGTAGCGTGCCTGCGCCGTCTTCCTCAGCCCGGGATCTCCCGGGGGTCGCGGCTGCGGGGGTACGTGTTCTTCTCGCCGATCGTGCCGTCCTGCTTCTTGATCACGTGCTCGGCGCCGCGCTCGGCCGCCATCTCCCGGCCGGCCGCCTCGGCCTCCGCCTTGGTGTCGTGGCGGCTGGTCGCGCGCTCGTTGCCCTCCGGGCGGTTCTTCCACTGCCCGTCCTGCTGGTAGGTGTCGATGTCGCCCTTCGCCATGCCGTCAGCTCCCTCTGTCGCGTGCCTGATGACAAATGTCTGCCCACGGGTGCGGTGCGCTAATCCTGCGGTCGCTCAGTGGTTTGGTTTGCCGGAACGGCAAGGCTCCTTGCTGTCCCATCGGCGGCGACGCACGATGGCGGGGCCCGGACACCAGAGGTCCGGCGGCGAGGAGGCAGACATGACGGGGCACCACCACGAGCACCCGGCGGCGGACACCGACCCGGCCCGGTTCTGGGACGAGCGGTACGGCCAGCGGGACCGGATCTGGAGCGGCCGGGTCAACCCGGTCCTGGCCGAGGTCGCCGGCGTGCTGCCGCCGGGCACCGTGCTCGACCTGGGCTCGGGCGAGGGCGGCGACGCGGTGTGGCTGGCGTCGAAGGGATGGCGGGTCACCGCCGTGGACATCTCGTCCGTCGCGCTGGACCGGCTCACCGTCGAGGCCGAGCGCGCCGGGGTGGCGGACCGGATCACCCCCGTCCGGCACGACCTGACCCAGGGCTTCCCGCCCGGCCGGTACGACCTGGTGTCCGCGCAGTTCTTCCAGTCGCCGCTGGTCCTGCCCCGGGAGAAGATGCTGCCCCCGGCGGCCGAGGCGGTCGCGCCCGGCGGCCGGCTGCTCGTCGTCGAGCACGGCGCGCCGCCGCCCTGGGCCGGGCCCGACACCGGCCACCACCGGTTCGCCCGCCCGGAGGAGATCCTGACCGCGATGAGCCTCGACCCGGACGGCTGGGACACCGAGCGGCTGGGCGCGGCGAGCCGCACCGCCACCGGCCCGGACGGACAGACCGGCGAGCTGGTCGACCACGTGGTGCTGGTGCGGCGCCGCTGACCGCCGCGCCGGTCAGGCCCGCGCCCGCGGCCGGGTCAGCAGCAGCACCAGCAGCCCGGCCGCGCACAGCGCGGTGCTCATGCCGTACGCCCACCGGTAGCCGACCTGGGCGGAGAGCCCGAGCAGCGGCCCGGCGAGCATGGCGCCGATCGGGAACGTGTTGGTGAACAGCGTGGTGGCCCGGCCCGGCTCGCCCGGCAGCAGATCCTGCACGTAGGCGATGCCGACGCCGGACACCGCGGCGATGAACAGCGCGTTCACCGGCTGCGCGAGCAACAGGACCGCCACACCCGGCGCCGTCGCGGCGGTCGCGTAGTAGGCGACCCCGCAGGCGCCGCCCACCAGGATCAGCGGCCGCAGGCGGACCCGCGCGGTCAGCGCGCCCAACCCGAGCATCAGCGGGATCTCCAGCGCCGCGCACATGCCCAGCACCAGCCCGGCGCGGGAGGGGTCGTCGTCCAGTTCGGCGTCGATGAACAGCGGCAGCGCCTGCACGGCGAGCGTCAGCGGGCACTGGAGCAGGACGAACGCGAGCGCCGTCAGCGCCAGCCGCAGCCGGGACGCGCCGGGCGGGCCGGGCGCCGCGCCGTCCGGATCGCCCGCGACCGGCCGTGCCGGCAGCGGAAGCGCCTCCAGCCGGAACGCGGCCACCAGCGCGGCCAGCGCGTACATGACGGCGGCCACGCCGTAGACCAGGCGGAAGCCGCCGACGTCGAGCAGCACCGCGGCCAGCGCCGGCCCGGCCACCCAGGCCAGCGAGAACACGGTACGCATGAGGCTGACGCCGAACGCGGCCCGCCCCGGATCGTCCCTGTCGAACAGCGCCCGGGTGTACGCGAACGACTGCGGGAACAGCGAGTTCGCCAGCGCCGTGGCTGTCGCGGTCAGCCCCAGCAGGATCCAGTAGTCGCGGACGTACGCGGTCGTCCCCGCGCCGACCACTCCGGCCAGCGCGGCGCCGACGAGAAGCGCGCGCCGGATCGGCAGGCGGTCCGACAGCCGGCCGATCAGCGCGGAGGCGACCACCCCGGACAGCGGGGCGACGACCAGGAACACGGTCACCCGCAACGGACTGGCGTGGACCTCGCGGTCGAGGAACAGCGACAGGAACGGCAGCACCACGGCGGTGGACAGACCGACTGTCAGGAAGACCACGCCCAGCGGGAGCAGCCGGAATCGGCCGGCGCGCACCGCCGGCCTCGTGTCCACAGCCATGCGGCGGACTGTACGCCGCGGCGGTGCGGCAGCCGACCGGGTTTCCGCGCCCCGGAGGTCCCGGTGCTCAGCCCGCCGGCCGGGGCGGTACACCGGCCCGGTCGCAGGCCTCCCGGTACATGCGCACCACCTCCCGGCGGATCTGCGCCCGTTCGGTGAGGCGGTGGGCGAACGGGACGCGCACCGGAGCCTCCGTGCCGTCGACTGTGACGGCGAAGTCGATGCCGTCGGCGTCCAGACCGGTGGTGCGGGCCGCGGTGGCGTCCGGCCGGCCGCCGAGCGTACGGCAGATCAGCAGCGCGTCCCCGGCGTGGTCGTCGTTCATGTGCCGGCTGACGGCGGCGACCACCTCCGGCGGGAACCCGGCGCTCACGCCGCACCCTCCCGGCCGCTCGCCGCCACCAGGCGACCCAGGTCGGTGAAGACCGCGATGTTGTGCTCGTACGCCACCAGCACCTCGTCGCGCAGCGCGGCGCGGCCGGCCTCGTCCAGCGGCAGCGCGTCGAGCCGCGCCCGGTAGGCGTCCTTGTACGCCCTCGGGTCGCTGATCCCCGGGAACGTGTAGAACGACGCCCCGGCCTCGGCGGTCACCCCGTAGTTCCGGGCCACGCAGCGCCCGATGTGCCGCCCACCGGACAGGTCGCCGAGATAGCGGATGTAGTGGTGCGCGACGAACCGCTCGGGCGACCCGGCGCAGGCCGAGGTGATCCGCGCGGCGTACGCGGCCGCGGCCGGGACCGGCTCCATCACCTCGCGCCAGCGCGGGCCGAGCAGGAACCGCAGGTCGGCGGCGAGCGCGGGCAGCCGGGTCAGCGCGTCGTCGACGAACGGGCCGGCCAGCGGGTCGTCGCGCATCGTCTCCGCGACGCCCTCCAGCGCCTCGTATATGACGTGGTGCGCGGCGACGAGGGCGGTGTAGCCGGCCACGTCGAGTTCACCCGAGGTGAGCGCGGAGACGTACCGCTGGGACTCGGCGCTCCGGTGCGCCTCGCGGGTTTCGGCGCGGAGCCGGGCCGCGAACGTCTGTGTATCCATCTGCTGTCTCTCCTCGTCGGCTGACAGTCTTCCGGACCGGCCGCGTCGGGGCACGATCAGCGGCAGCTCGTCACGGGGGTGGGGGACGACGTCGATGTCGTACCGGTAGACCTCGCTGAGCAGCGCGGCGGTGAGGACCTCGCGCGGTGCGCCGGCGGCGCGGACACACCCGTCGCCGAGCAGCGTAACGGTGTCCGCGTACGCGCCGGTCAGCGTCAGGTCGTGCAGCACCACGACCACGGCGTCTCCGGCGCGCGCCCGCTCCCGGGCGATCCGCATGACCAGTTCCTGGTGGCGCAGGTCGAGCGCGGCGGTCGGCTCGTCGAGCAGCAGCGTGGTGGCCCGCTGCGCGAGGACCCGGGCCAGCGCGGCGCGGGCCTGCTCGCCGCCGGAGAGCGCGGGATACGGCCGGTCCGCGAAACGGGCGACGTCGCAGCGTTCGAGCACGTCGGCGACGACGGCGTCGTCCTGTTCCCGCTCGGGCCGCCCGGCCCACGGCGCCCGGCCCATCCGCACCACCTCCCCGACCGTGAACGGGAAGCTCAGCGTGTTGCGCTGGGTGAGCACGGCGCGGCGCCAGGCCAGCTCCACCGCGCTCCACGACTCGCGGGGCAGCCCGTCGACCTCGATCCGGCCGGCGGCGGCCGGCACGTCACCGCTGATCGCGCCGAGCAGCGTCGACTTCCCGGCGCCGTTCGGCCCGACCAGGGCGTGCACCTCACCGGCGCGTACCCGGAGGTCGATCCCGTCGAGCACGGTCCGGCCGGCGCGCTCGACGCGCAGCCCGGTCACCCGGATCCGGAGGTGCCCGGCGGGCGCCGGGCGCGGCGGCCGGGCGGCGGCGAACCGGCGCGGTGTGCGCGGGCGGCTCATCCCCAGCCTCCGGCCCGGTCGCGGGTGCGGCGCAGCAGCCAGAAGAACGCCGGGCCGCCGATGACCGCGGTGAGCACGCCGAGGGGCAGCTCCTGGTGCTCGACGAGGGTACGCGCCGCGAGGTCGGCGCCGATCACCACGACGGCCCCGCCGAGCGCGCTGGCGGTCAGCAGCACCCGGTGGCCCGGTCCGGCGACCATCCGGACCAGGTGGGGCACGACCAGTCCGACGAAGCTGATGATGCCGGTGAACGCGACAGCGGCGGCGCCGAGCAGCGCGGTGACGACGATCAGCCGCAGCCGCAGGCGTTCCACGTTCACGCCGAGGTGCCGGGCGGCGGGTTCGCCGAGAGCGAGCAGGTCGAGGCGGCGCGCGTCGGCGCAGGCGACGGCGAGGCCGGCGAGCAGGCACGGCGCGGCGAGACCCACGGCCGTCCAACTGGCCTGAGCGAGGCTGCCGAGGTTCCAGAACGCGATGGCCTGCACGCCGGACTGGTCGGTGACGAACATGAGCAGCCCGATCACCGATCCGGCGACCGCGTTGACCGCGACGCCGGTCAGGACCAGCGTCACCACCTCGGTCCGGCCCCCGGAGCGGGCCAGCGCGTACACCAGGTAGGTGGTGGCCAGGCCGCAGGCGAAGGCGGCGAGCGGCACCGTCCATCCGCCCAGGACGGTGACGCCGGTGACGATGGCCAGCGCGGCGCCGACGGCCGCACCGGCCGACACCCCGATGACGCCCGGCTCGGCGAGCGGGTTGCCGAAGACGCCCTGCATGACCGCGCCGGCGCAGCCGAGGGCGGCGCCGACGACAGCAGCCAGCAGCACCCTGGGGAAGCGGACGATCCAGAGCGCGTTCTCGCCCTGCGCCGCCGACGGCAGCGGACCGAGGTCCAGGCCGAGGCGGTGCAGTACGGAGCCGAGCACCTCCGCGGGGGAGATCGCCACTTGGCCGCGCCCGGCCGCCAGCAGGGCGACGAGCACGAGGGCGGCGCCGAGCCCGGCCAGCAGTACGGTGCCCCGGCGGCCGGGTGACCGGGGCCCGCCGGTGACTGTCGCCGGGGCGGCGGCGGGCGCGGGCCGTCTCCGTAGCGTGGTCACGACGGGTTCTCGCACGAGTAGACGGCGCGGGCGAGGGCCTGGACGACCCGCCCGGAGCGGACGCCGAAGCTGAGCAGGGTGCCGTCGGCCATGTCGACGACGCGCCGGTTCGCCCCGGCCGGCGTCTGCGCCACGCCGGGCAGCTTGACCAGGCCGTCCACGCCGCCCACGGAGGCGAGCCCGGCGCTCATCACCAGGATCACGTCGGGTGCGGCGTTGATGAGTCCCTCGCTGGTCAGCGGGCGGAACTTGGACAGCCCGGCGGCGCTGCCGGCGTCGACGCCGCCGATCGCCTCGATCATCGCGTCGGAACCGGCGCCCCGGCCGCCGATCAGGTACACCCCGGCGGTGCCGCGCAGGTAGAGGAACGCGATCCGCGGTGCCCGGCCCGCCGGGGCGGTGCGCCGGGCCGCGGCGGTCTCGTTCTGCACTCGGGTCACCAGCCGCTCCCCGGCCTCGGGTACGCCGAGGGCCGCGGCGACCGCGCGGATGTGCGCCGGTACGCCGTCGAGGGTCGGCTCGGCGCGTACCTGCACGACCGGGATACCGGCGGCGCGGAGCTGGCGCAGCACCTCGGGCGGCCCGACGCTGTCGTCGACGAGTACCACGCTCGGGTCGAGGTCGAGCACCGCCTCGGCGGAGAGGTCGTGCCCGCCCGGGGTGACCACCGGCAGGTGCGCGGCGGCGGGGAACGTGGTCGAGGTGTCCCGCCCGATGACGTTGCCGCCGAGGCCGAGGCCGAAGACGATCTCGCCGATCGAGCCGTGCAGGTTCACCGGGAGGATGCGGCTGACGTCGTCCACAGTCACAGTCGTGCCGTCGCCGGAGCGTACGGTGGCCGGCAGCGCTGGTGTGGGCGCCGGGCGGACCGGGTCGACGTCGGCGTCGTCCACAGTGGCGGTGACCGGCCCGCAGCCGGCGGCGGACGGCGTACCCGATCGGGGCGCGGCGCAGCCGGTCGCCGCCACGGTCAGCGCGAGCAGCGCGACGAGCGGTCTCCGGCCCCGTCGCCGGTGCGGGCGGCTCACCGGCCGGCACCGCGACGGCGCCGCCACCGGCCGAGGCCGAGCAGGACGACCAGGGCCAGTACGGCGGCCACCACCCCGACGGTCCATCCGCGTCCGGCCCCGGCGGTGTCGCTGACCCGTGTGACGTGGAGGTCGCCGGCCGCGGCCTGCGACGGCGCCCCGGCTCCGGTCGCGGCGCCCGCCGCTCCCGTCGCACCGGCCGCCCCCGCTGCGCCGGGCGCGCTGCCGGAGGCGGCTGGGGCCGGCGCGTCCCGACCGGTGGTGGCCCGGGGCGCTGCGGCGGCCGGCGTGGTCGCCTGCGGCGCCGGGCCGGCCTTCGGCGGGGCGCTCGTGGCGCCCGCGGCGAACGTGATCGGCACCCGCACGTCCTGGGACCGGTCGGCGGCGCGGGTGTGGTCGGCGCGGGTGACGACCGCGCACCGCCGGACGGTGCAGTCGACGTCGCCGATGGTGGGGGTCACCTTGATCGTCACCGAGAAGGAGCCGCCGGGCCCGTACGGCTTGGTCAGGCCCTCGGCGTAGCTGGGCGGGTTCGACGAGATCCAATGTGAGGCGCCGAGGCTGCCGGTGGTGTCGGCGCCGCCGCCGCACGGGGTGGGCAGCACGCCGGGCCCGTTGTCGACGCAGTACGCGACGTAGATGCCCTTGCCGACGTCGTAGCCGCGGCCGGAGACGGACACGGTGGCACCGGACCGGCTCAGACCGGCGCTCGGGGTGACTGTGAGCTTCTGACCGCCGCTGCCGGTGGCGGTGCCGGCGTGGGCCGGCGCGGGCATGGCGACGACGGCGGCGGTGAGCAGAACTGTGGTCCAGATGGTGCGGCGCCGTGCGCGCATCGGGCTCCTCACACGACAGGTGGGCCGGGATACCGGCCGAGTGCAGATTAGGTTTGCCTAACCTAATCGGCAAAGCCGCAGGTGGCAAGGGGTCCATTCGGTTGAAGATCTTGGGACGCTTCGAGGATCGTTCGGCGGTTTAGGGTTGCCTAACCTAATGCTCTCACTCCCCCTCCCGAAAGGAACAGCATGTTCAGATCCAGAGCCGGAGCCCTCCGGCACCGGTCGGTGCGCTGGGCGGCGGTGCTCGCCCTCGGCGTGTCGAGCGTGCTCGTGGGCACCGGCCCCGCCTCGGCGGCCGAGGCCGAGATCACCGGCGGCAGCCTGACCTGGGGTTTCAAGGCCAGCTTCCGCAACTACGTCAATACCGGCAACGGGAACCCGCCGATCGCGGTCAGCGAGGGCGCCACTGTCAACGCCGACGGGACGTTCACGTTCCCGTCGACCGGCGGCACGCACGACGCCGCCGCCGGCACGACAACCGCCACCTACGGCGGGACTGTGGTCTTCTCGTACCCGGCGCACCTGTTCACCATCACGCTGGCCAACCCGACCGTCGCCGTCTCCGGCGGTGCCGTCGCGCTGAAGGCGGACGTCGACCTGGCCACCACCATGGCCGAGCCGGTGTCGGTGAAGCAGGCCACCATCGCCACCCTCACCGGCAGTCCCGCCACCAGCGGGAACACGGTGACCGGCAGCAACCTCGCCGCAACGCTCACCAGCACGGGAGCCGGCGCGTTCAACGGCTTCTACGCCGCCGGTGAGGCGCTGGACCCGGTGTCGTTCACGTTCACCACCGGCGGCGGTACCACACCCGCCACCCCGGCGGTGACTGTCGACCCGGCCCAGGGCCTCGACCCGGCTGGGGCGACTGTCACCGTGCGCGGCACCGGCTTCGACCCGGACTTCAACAACGGGGCCGGCATCTACGTCTCGTTCGGACCGAAGGTCGACGAGCACTGGGCCAACGCCGGCGTCCTCCAGGTCACCAAGTGGGTGAGCAAGACCAACGAGCCGACCGAAGCCCGGGACCGGATGGCCGCCGACGGCAGCTTCACCACGACGCTGCCGATCAGCGCCGTCTACACCGACCGCAACGGCGACGAGGTGGACTGCACCGAGGTGCAGTGCTACGTCATCACGTTCGCCGCCCGCGGTTCGGCCGACCGCCGCCAGGACACGTTCACCCCGATCACCTTCACCCGGGCCGGGGCGGGCGGGAACTCGGCCCAGCAGCGGATCACCAGCACCGTGACCGGCGGTCCGCTCAGCCTGAGCGTCGCCGGCGCGACAGTCACCCTGCCGCCGGTCGGCAAGGGCGAGTACGGCCGGGCGCCGCTGAACACGGCCACGGTGGCCGACCTGCGGGGCGCCGGCACCGGCTGGAGCCTGGTCGGGCAGGTCTCCGACTTCACCTCCGCCGCCGGTGGCGTCATCGCCGGGAACTACCTCGGCTGGGCGCCGACGGCGAGCGTGGTGAACGACCCGCTGGGCGGCACCACGGGCGCCGTCACCCCGGGCGCGGTGGCCGCTCCCGGCGCCGGTCTCGGTGAGGCCCGTGCCCTGTGCACGGCCGGCGCCGGGACCAGCAACGGCGTCTTCGCCTGCGGCGCCGAGCTCAACCTCGGTGTGCCGGCGTCCGCCGCGGCGGGTGACTACGTCGCCACGCTCACCCTGACCCTCTCCTGATTCACCGACCGGGTCGGACCTGGTGGGGTGCGGGCACGTCGCCCGTGCCCCACCAGCGGCGTCCGCCCGGCCACCACCTCGCAGCGGAGCACGGTATGCCCCTCCTCACGCCCTCCACCCGCGCCGCGCGGCGGCGTCCGCCCGGCCGGGTCGCGCGGTCCGGCGCCGCGCTCGCCGCCGCGCTGCTCGCGGTGCTGCTCGGGCCGCCGGCCACCGGCGAGGCCGCCCCCCGGCCCGCACCGTCCGCCGACCCCGGCGCCGCCCGCTGGGCGGTCCAGCCGTCCGGGCCCGGCGGGCCGACCGGGCGCAACTACTTCACATACGACCTGGCTCCGGGCGCCACGATCACCGACCACGTCGGCGTCACGAATCTCGGCGACCGCCCGCTCACCTTCGCGGTGTACGGCACCGACGCGTACACCACCACCGACGGCGCCTTCGCGCTGCTGCCCTCCGACCGGGCCGCCACCGACGTCGGCGCCTGGATCGGCGTCGACCGGCGAAGCTGGACCGTCCAGCCCGGCAAGCGCGCGGACATCCCGTTCCGCCTCACGGTGCCGCGCAACGCCACGCCGGGCGACCACACCGGCGGCGTGATCGCGGCGGTCGCCCAGGACGGCGTGACCGCCGACGGGCAGCGGGTCCGGCTCGACCAGCGGATCGCCGCCCGGGTCTACCTCCGTGTGGCCGGCGAGGTCCGCCCCGCCGTGACAGTCGAATCGGTACGTGTCGACTACGACACCCCGCTCAACCCGATCGGCCGCGCCGACCTCACAGTCACCTACCGGATCCGCAACAGCGGCAACGTCCGAGTCGGCGGCACCGGCGCGGTGGTCGTCGACGGGCCCGGCGGCTGGACGCTGTCCCGGACCAGCCCGGTCGACCTGCCCGAGCTGCTGCCCGGCGCCGAGTTCACTGTCACCGAGCGGGTCACCGGGGTGCCGCCCGTGCTGCGGCTGACCGCGACGGTGGACCTCGCACCCACCACGGTCGACACCGCGCTGCCCCCGGTGCAGCGCACCGCGAGCGTGTGGGCGCCGCCCTGGCTGCTGATCGCCGCACTGGTGGCCGCCGGAGCCTGGCTCTACCTGCGCCGTCGCCGCCGCCGTCCCACCTCGGCCGCACCCTCCACCACGCCCGGGCCGGCGCCGGTGTCCGAGCCTCCGGCGACGGGTGCACCCGCCGGGCCGGCGTCGGTGTCCGAGCCCGTGGCCGCTCCCGCCGGGCCGGCGGACAGGTCCGGGCCTCCCGTCGCCGGGACGGCCGAACCCCCGGCGGACGGCACGGCGGCCGGTGCCCGGTGACCCCGGTCCTGCCGGCCGCCGCCGCGATCCTCGCGCTGGCCGCGCCGGTCCCGGCACCGCCGTCCACCCCGGACGGCACTGCGGTCTCCGTCCCGGCCGCGCCGTCGTTCACTGCGGCCTCCGCGGCGCCGCGGCCCGCTGTCGTCGTGCCGTCCGGCCCGCTGACTGTCGGGCAGCGGGTCACCGTCACGATGCGCGGCTGGCCGTCCGGCCCGGTCCACCTCACTGTCTGCGGCAACGACGCCCGCCGGGGCGCGCTCGACTGCGCCAACGAGCAGGCCACCACCGTCCAGGTGCCGGCGGGCACGACGGCGGCCCCGATCGTGCTGGCGGCACCACCCGTCGCCTGTCCCTGCGTGCTGCACGCGCATGCCCTGACCGGCGCCGTCCAGGCCACCGCCGCGTTGCCGGTCCGGGGCGTGACCGCCGCCCCGGCGCCCGCGCCGGCCGCCACGCCGCGACTGCACCTCGACGAGTTGCGCGTCGCCGGCCGCCACCCGCTGCGGGAATGGTTCGGGCTGCCCGAGACGCTCACCGTACGCGTCGCGCTGCGCAACCCCGGCCCGGCCGACGTGGTCGACCCGACGTTCACGCTGCTGTTCGGCCGGCCCGGACGGGCGCAGACCATCGTCGCCGCCCCGCCCCTGGGCACCATCGGCGCCGGTCAGGTCCGGACGTACGAGATCCCGGTGCCGGTGGACGTCGCCGTGCTCGGTGCACACGAACTCCACGGCCGCGTCGACCTGCCGGAACGGCCGGTGGCGTTCGTGGTCGAGACCAGCCGCCACCCCTGGGGACTGTTCGGCGTGGCGGCCGTCCTGGTCGCCGCGCCGATCGTGCTCCGGGCGCGCCCGCCGCGCCGCCGCGGCCGGCACCGCACCGCCGAGGAGACCGGCTAGCCGACGGCGGTGGGTGAGGGCGGCGCGCTGCCGCCCTGCGGCGCCTCGCCCGTCATCAGCCGGACGATCGTCGCTCGGTCGGCTGCCGACGGCATCCCCCACTCCGGCCGGTAGCCGAACGCCCGGTCCAGCGGGATCGACGAGGTCCGGCCGTCGAGGATCTCCACCGAGTCGGTGCCGATCAGCCCGGGATGCTCGACGCCGCACGCCTCGGCCACCTTGACCAGGTCGCGGCGCAGCGTACGGATGTAGTTCGCGGCCCGTACCGACTTGCGGGCCGGGTCCAGGCCCCGGGCCAGCCAGGTGTTCTGCGTGGCGACGCCGGTCGGGCAGGTGTCGGTGTGGCACTTCTGCGCCTGGATGCAGCCGATCGCCAGCATCGCCTCCCGTCCGACGTTGACCATGTCGGCGCCGAGCGCGAACGCCACCACGGCGTTGTCCGGCAGGCCGAGCTTGCCGGCGCCGACGAAGACCACGCTCTCGTGCAGGTCGCGTTCGGCGAAGGTCCGGTAGACCCGGGAGAAGCCCTGCTGGAACGGCAGCGAGACCGAGTCGCTGAAGATCAGCGGCGCGGCGCCGGTGCCGCCCTCGCCCCCGTCGATGGTCACGAAGTCCACGCCGCGCCCGGTGTCGCGCATCAGCGTGGCCAGCTCCTCCCAGAACCCGAGGTCACCGACGGCGGACTTGATGCCGACCGGCAGGCCGGTCTCGGCGGCGAGCAGCTCCACCCAGTCGAGCAGACTGTCGCAGTCGGAGAACTCGGCGTGCCGGGACGGGCTGACGCAGTCCCGGCCGGCCGGGATGCCCCGGGTGGCGGCGATCTCGGCGGAGACCTTCGCCGCCGGCAGCAGGCCGCCGAGGCTCGGCTTGGCGCCCTGGCTGAGCTTGATCTCCAGCGCGCGTACCGGTGCCGACGCCACCAGGTCCTTGAGCCGTTCCAGGCTGAACCGGCCCTGCTCGTCGCGGCAGCCGAAGTACGCGGTGCCGAGCTGGAAGACCAGCTCACCGCCGTTGCGGTGGTACGGCGACAGCCCGCCCTCGCCGGTGTTGTGCAGGCAGCCGGCCAGTGCGGCGCCCCGGTTGAGCGCCTCCACCGCGTTGCCGGACAGCGACCCGAAGCTCATCCCGGAGATGTTCACCACCGACTCCGGCCGGAACGCGTGCGCCCGGCCGCGCGCCGCGCCGAGCACCTTGGCGCAGGGCAGCGTCACGTCGTGCCCGGCGGTCGGCGCCGACGGCGGGACCGCCCGGCCGAACGTACGGTGCTTGATGATCGGATAGCCGGAGGTGTGCTCGATGTCGTTGTCGGTGCCGAAACCGAAGTAGTTGTTCTCCTGCTTGGCCGAGGCGTACACCCAGCGCCGCTGGTCGCGGCTGAACGGCCGCTCCTCGTCGTTGCCGGCCACGATGTACTGCCGCAGCTCCGGGCCGATCGACTCGATCAGGTACCGCGCCCGGCCCAGCACGGGGAAGTTGCGGCGCAGTGCGTGGTCGCGTTGCAGCAGGTCCCGCGCCGCCAGCGCGGCGACGGCGGCGACGGCTGCGGGTACGGCTTTTCTCGCCCAGCTCATCCCGCCACTCTTTCCGGCCCGGCACCCGGTCAAACGCCTGATGGAACCCGGCCGCCCCGGGCGGTGTCATGAAAGCGGACCGACGGCGGAGGCTGCCCTGGACGACGACGAACTCGTCACCCGTGTACGCGCCGGCGACCGGGAGGCGTACGACGCCCTGGTCGCCCGGCACACCGCGTCCGCGTACCGGACGGCGGTGCTGCTCGGCGCCGGTCCGGACGCCGAGGACGTGGTCCAGGAGGCGTTCGTGAAGGCGTACCGGAAACTGTCCCGCTACCGGGCCGAGGCGTCGTTCCGGTCCTGGCTGCTCGCGATCGTCGCCAACGAGACCAGGAACCTGCACCGTACCCGGACCCGGCGGGACGGGCTGACGCTGCGCGTGGCGGCGGCGGAGCCGGTCGCGGCGGTCACCGGCGACGACGGGCTCGACGCCGTGCTGGCGGCCGAGCGCCGCGCCGCGCTGGTGGGGGCGCTGCGGCGGTTACCCGTCCGCGACCGCGAGGTGATCGTCTGCCGCTACCTGCTCGACCTCGGCGAGGACGAGACGGTGACAGTGCTGGGGCTGCCCCGGGGCACGGTGAAGTCACGGACCCACCGGGCACTGGCGAAGCTGCGTGCCCTGCTGGACCGGGAGGTGGCGCACCGTGGATGACCTGGAACGGGAGCTGCGTGAGCTGACCGGCTGGCTGGAGCCCGCGCGTACGCCCGACCTCGCCGCGCGGGTCCGGGCCCGGATCGACGCGCCCGCGCCGCGCCGCCGGTGGCGGTACGTGCTGGCCGGCACCCTCGCCGTCCTGCTGGTGGCGGCGCTGCCGCCGGGGCGGGCCGCGGTCGCCGACGCGGTGACCGGGCTGCTGCGGTTCTCCGGGGTCGTCATCGACACCGCACCCGCCCCGCCACCGACGGGTACGCCCTCGCCGTTGCCCGCGCAGCACCAGGTCGCGCTCGCCGAGGCGCAGCGGCAGGTCCGCTTCCCGATCCGCGTTCCGGCCCGCCTCGGCCCGCCGGAACGCGTGCTCGTCGCCGATCCGGACGGTGCCAGCGCCCACCGGGTCGTCAGCCTGCTCTACCGGGACGGGGCGGTACGGCTGGACGCGTTCGACGGCTCGCTCGACATCGTGTTCCACAAGCGGTCGGCCGGGGCGGACGTGACGCTCACCCACGTCGGTGGCGAGTTCGCGATCTGGGTCGGTGGGCCGCACGCACTCGCGTACGTGGACCGCTCGGGGACGGAACGGGTCGCGACCGCGCGGTTGTCCGCCGCCACGCTGATCTGGGAGCGGGCCGGGGTGAGCTACCGGCTGGAGGGCGACCTGACCCGCGAACAGGCGCTGGACGTCGCGTCCTCACTGGAGTGAGGTCGGCGGGAACCCCGGGGCGCCGGGCGGTGTCGTGTTGACGAGAGTCGTCGACGGGGGAGGCCGGATGTCCGTTCCGAGAAGAGTCCTGCTGGTGCCGGTCCTGCTGCTGGCCGGGTGCACCGAACCGGCCGGCGCGCCCGACACGGCCCTGGGCACCACGCCCGCCACCGGACCGGCCGCGCCGGCGGCCTGCGCCGAGCGGCTGGAGACCGGCCGGCTGCCGGACTGGGCGGACGCCGGATTCACCGGCGACACCCGGGTGCGGCACGTCTTCGGCACCGGGGGCGACATCGTGGCGATCCTGTTCGCGTACCCGCTGGTGCACGCGCGCGGCGACGGCGCGAACAACAAGATCCTCTGGGTGGCGCGCCCCGAGCCCGGCCGGTCCGAGCCGGGGCCGCGGACCCCGCTGGTGATCACCGCGACGCGGGACGGGACGGACACCGCAGTCGTCCGGGAGGTGGAGGGCGGACCCGGGCCGTCCATCGTCGACCTGCCGGCCGCCGGGTGCTGGCGGCTGCGGCTGGACTGGTCCGGCCGCACCGACGCGATGGATCTGGTCTACCGGCCGGCGTCCGGCTGACTGGCATGGCCGCTGCCGGGCCGGGTAACGCTGCGTCATGGCGAAGTACACCGAGCCGGAACTGCGCGAGCGCCTTAAGGCCGAGATCCGCGCCTCCGACAAGGGCGGACGGCCGGGGCAGTGGTCGGCCCGCAAGTCGCAGCTGCTGACGAACGAGTACAAGAAGGCCGGCGGGGGATTCGAGGGCCCGAAGGACGCACGGCAGCGCTCGCTGCAACGCTGGGGCGGCGAGAAGTGGCAGACCCGCAGCGGCGACACGCGCGCCCGCAACGGCGGCGAAACCCGCCGTTACCTGCCCAAGAAGGCGTGGGAGGAACTGTCGGAGAAAGAGCGGCGCGCCACCGACACCCGCAAGCGCCGTGCGTCGCGCTCCGGCCGCCAGTACGTGCCGAACACCGGTCCGGCGAAGCAGGCCCGCCGGGACGCCACGGCCGCCGAGCAGATCAACGAGTTGCCGGTGACCGAGGCGGTCAAGCTGGTCCGTGGCCTCGACACCCGTCAGCTCGGCGCGGCGCTGCGCCGGGAACGCGGCGGCAAGGCCCGCAAGACGCTCGTCGGGCGGCTGGAGTCGGAACTGGGCCGGCGCCGGGCGGCGTGAGCGCGTACCGGCCGGGCACGGGCGGCGGGGCCGGTCACCGGACCGGCCCCGCCGTGGTGCACCAGTCGTCTAGCGGCGCGGGTGCTGCGGGATGCGCGGCAGCACGTACGGCGGACCGGAGAAGATCAGGTCGGCCTTCAGTTCGTGGTAGGCGCGCTTCGGCTGGTAGTTCTCGTCGTAGACGGTGGCCAGGCCCTCCGGCGGGTCGGAGAACGCGCCGGGCACCCAGGAGTGCTTGTCGGTGAAGCCCCAGAGGGTGAACGACAGGCAGTGCCGCTCGGCCAGGCATGCCTGCATCAGCACGCTGAAGTTCGCCGCGGACGCCTGCAGGCGCGGGTTGATCTCCGCGGAGTCGCCGGCCTCCACCCCCTCGGTGATCTGGCTGCGCACGTCCACCTCGGTGAGGGCCGTGGCCAGCCCGAGCCCGGCGAACTTGCGCAGGGACGCGGCCACCTGGAGCGTGCTGAAGTTGCCGTACTGGGTGCCCAGGTGGCCCTGTGCGCCCACGCCGTCGATCGGCACGCCCCTGGCCCGCAGGTCACGGGCCATGTCGTAGACGAACTGCGTCTTGTCGTCGGCCGGGTTGCCGGAGCCGAACGCCTCGATGTTGTAGTCGTTGTAGAACAGCAGCGCCTTCGGGTCGGCGGCGCGGGCCCAGCGGAACGCGTCGGCGATGTAGCCCGGTCCGAGGTTCTGCGCCCAGAACCCCTTGTAGTGCAGGGTGGACGGGGTGTCCCAGGGGTCGCTGACCGCCTCGTTCACCACGTCCCACTGCCAGATCTTGCCCTTGAAGTGGGTGACCACGGCGGTGATGTGGTCGCGCAGGATCCGGCGCAGCTCGGCCTTGCTGATCGAGCCGTCCGCGACGCCGCCGGTCAGCCACGCCGGCAGCTGGTTGTGCCACACCAGCACGTGGCCCCGGACCCGCTGGTCGTTCTTGCGGGCGAAGTCGACCAGCTCGTCGGCCGGGCCCCAGTTGTATGTGCCCCGGGTCGGTTCGAGGCTCTCCCACTTCATCACGTTCTCGGCGGTGACAGTGGAGAACTCGGACGCGGCCAGCTCGCGGTACCGCGGCTCGGCGGTGTCGTTGAGGGCGGCCATGTCCACGGCGGTGCCCACGTACAGGCCGTGGCGCTCGGCCAGCTCGCGCAGGCTCTGCGCGGCCGGGTCGTACGGCCGTCCGGCCGTCGCGGGGACGACGTTGAGGGCGGTGGCGGTGATGACGGCGACGGCGCCGGCGGCGAGCCAACGTCTCAGCTTCATGGTCGTTCCTCTCGGAGGGTACGCGCGGCCGGGGCCGGCGGTGGCGGTGCCGGGAACGCCGCGGCATGGAACGGACCGGCGGGCGCCCGGGTGGACGGACGGTGCGGGCTTCCGAAACTTCCGGTCTGACTTCCGGAAGTAGCCCGAAACATTACGGAGGCAGATAGCCGTCCGTCAATCACCCGGATCGGAGGGGTGAGGTGGCGCCTCAGCGCAGCGGGCGGCAGGAGGCCCGGACGACCAGCTCGGTGGGGAGCTGGATGTGCGTGTCCCGTTCGACGCCCGCGATGAGGTCGATCAGCAGGCGCAGCGACTCGGCGCCCATGCGTTGCAGCGGCTGCCGGATCGTGGTGAGCGGTGGGTCGACGAGCGCCGACTCCGGGATGTTGTCGAAGCCGATGACCGACAGGTCGTCCGGTACGCCGAGGCCGAGGCCGCGGGCGACGTCCACTGTGGAGATCGCCGAGAGGTCGTTGCCGGCGAAGATCGCGGTCGGCCGGTCGGGGAGCGTGAGCAGCTCGGCGGCCGTGCTCGCGGCGCTCTCGGTGCGGAACCCGCCGATCCGTACGAGCCGCTCGTCCACCGCCAGGCCCGCGTCGGCCATCGCCTTGCGGAACCCGGCCTCGCGCAGGCGGGCCGACTCCAGGTCGGGGCGGCCGCTGATGTGCGCGATCCGCCGGTGCCCGAGCGACAGCAGGTGGCCGGTGGCCAGCACGGCGCCGGCGAAGTTGTCGGAGTCGACTGTGGGCAGGCCGGACGGGCCGGTGTGCGGGTCGACGGCCACCACGTGGAATCCGTGCTTGGTCTCGACCACCGTCGGCGTCACGATCACCGCGCCGTCGATGAGCGTGCCGGACAGCCGGGCCAGCGAGCGCCGCTCCCATCCTATGGCCGCGCCCTCGCCGTCACCGCTGGAGTAGGCGAGCAACTGGTAGCCGCTGCCGGCGACCTCCCGGGACGCGCCCTTGAGCAGCTCGGTGGAGAACGGCTCGAACTCGGCGACCAGGATGCCCAGCACGTTCGTGCGGTGGCTGCGCAGGCTCTGCGCCCCCAGGCTGGCCTCGTACCCGAGTTCGTGGATGACCTGCTGGACGCGCTCGACGGTGGCCTGCGCGACGCCGTACCGGCCATTGACAACCTTGGATACGGTTGCCACCGAGACGCCGGCCGTACGTGCCACGTCCGACATCTTGACGCGCTCCTGGAACACCACGCCGACGATGATAGAGGGCCTCCCCCGGGGCGATCGAAGACGATGTCGAAAACGTTATCGATACCGATTGACTTCACGTTACGGCCCTGTAAAACTCCCCGGCAGGTAACCCGACTGAGTGGTCGAGGAGACATCCATGCTGATGAAGCGCCGTGCTGGCGCCGTCCTGGCACTGCTTGTGACAAGCGCTCTGCTGGCCTCCGCGTGCAGTGGTGGTGGCGAGGAGGAGAAGGCCGCCGAGAGCGAGCTGTACAAGAACCCGGTGACGTTGACCTGGTGGCACAACGCGTCGCAGGACGGGCCCGGCAAGACGTACTGGGAGAAGGTCGCCAAGGACTTCTCCGCGGCCCACCCGACCGTCAAGATCGAGATCGAGGCGATCGAGACGAACCAGCTCCAGCGCACCCGGCTCCCCGCCGCGCTGCTGAGCAACGACCCGCCGGACATCTTCCAGGCGTGGGGCGGCGGCGAGATGCGCGAGCAGGTCGAGGCCGACTACCTCAAGGACATCACCGGCCAGGTGAAGGGCGAGGTCGCCGACATCGGCAACGCCGCCGAGATCTGGCAGGTGGAAGGCAAGCAGTACGGCCTGCCGTACCGGATGGGCATCGAGGGCATCTGGTACAACAAGGACATGTTCGCGAAGGCGGGCATCACGGCGCCGCCGACCACCTTCGAGGAACTCGACGCCGCGGTCACCAAGCTCAAGGCCGTCGACGTCATCCCGATCGCCCTCGGCGCCGGTGACAAGTGGCCCGCCGCGCACTGGTGGTACAACTTCGCGCTGCGTGCCTGCTCGGTCGACACGCTGAAGACGGCGACCAAGGACCGGAACTTCGACGACCCGTGCTTCGTCAAGGCCGGCCAGGACCTCAAGACCTTCATCGACACCAAGCCGTTCCAGAACAACTTCATCGCCACGCCGGGTCAGAACGACCCGACCAGCGCCAACGGCCTGCTCGCCAACGGTAAGGCCGCGATGGAGCTGATGGGTGACTGGAACCGCGGCACCCTGGACACCGTCGCCACCGACAAGGCGGCACTGGGCAAGTTCCTCGGCTGGTTCCCGGTGCCGGCGATCTCCGGCTCCGCCGGTGACCCGAAGGCGGCCCTCGGCGGCGGCGACGGGTTCGCCTGCGCCAAGAACGCCCCGGCCGAGTGCGTCGAGTTCCTCAAGTACCTCGTCAGCCCCGAGGTGCAGAAGGGCTACGCCGCCACCGGCACCGGCCTGCCCGTCGCCAAGGGCGCTGCCGACGGCGTCACCGACCCGGCCCTGAAGTCGATCCTCCAGGCCACGTCCGACGCCACCTACGTGCAGCTCTGGCTGGACACCGCCTACGGCAGCACCGTCGGCACCGCGATGAACGACGCGATCGTCGCGATCTTCGCCGGCAGCGGGACACCCGAGAAGGTCGTCTCGGCCATGAAGGCGGCCGCAAGCAAGTGACGTCCGCATCGCAGATCCGTACGCCCGCCGGCGCTGCGCAAGCGCCGCCGGCGGGCCTCCGGCCCGGCGCACGGGCCGCCTCCCGCCGCGCCGAGACCCGTCGCAAGTGGTACGAGATCATCGGGCTCACCACGCCCGCGATCGTCGTCTACGTGATGTTCGTGCTGGTGCCGATGGGCTTCGCGTTCTACTACAGCCTGTTCCGCTGGCGCGGCGTCGGCCCGCCCACCGAGTACGTCGGCTTCCGCAACTACACGCTCGCCTTCCAGGACCCGATCTTCCTCGACGCGCTGCGCAACAACGCGATCATCGTGTTCGGGTCGCTGCTGATCCAGGGCCCGGTCGCGCTGGGCGTCGCCCTTCTGCTCAACCGCCGCTTCCGCGGGCGCTCGGCGTTCCGCCTGCTGGTGTTCGTGCCGTACGTGCTGGCCGAGGTCACCGTCGGCATCATGTGGAAGCTGATCCTGACCGAGAACGGCACGCTCGACGCGCTGCTGCAGTCGATCGGCCTGGGCGGGCTGGTGCAGGCGTGGCTGGCCGACCTGGACGTGGTGATCTGGACGCTGCTGTTCGTCCTCACCTGGAAGTACGTCGGCTTCGCCATCATCCTCCTGCTCGCCGGCCTGTCGAACGTGCCGCCGGAGCTGAACGAGGCAGCCGAGATCGACGGCGCGAGCTGGTGGCAGATCCAGCGCCACGTCACGCTGCCGCTGCTCGGCCCCACCATCCGGATCTGGATGTTCCTGTCGATGATCGGCTCGCTGCAGGTCTTCGACATGGTCTGGGTGACCTCCGTGCCCGCGGTGCGCTCGCTCGGCGCCTCGGCCACCATGGCCACGTACATGGTGGACAACGGCTTCTTCGCCCGGCTGTGGGGCTACGGCAACGCGGTGGCCGTGATCCTGTTCGTCATCTCCTTCGTCGCGGCGCTGCTGTTCCAGCGGTTCCTTCTCCGCCGTGACATCGAGGGCGCCATCACCCGGAAGGGGAAGTGACAGTGGCCGTGAACTCCGTACCCGCCCCCTCCGCCGGGCGCCGGCCGGTGCAGTGGAGCTCGCCGCTGACGTACGCGCTGGCGCTCGCGGTCGCGGCCGTGTCGATCGCACCCGTCGTGTACGTCGTCGTCGGCGGTTTCCGGACCACACCGCAGATCGTGGACGACCCGGCCGGCCTGCCGGACCCGTGGGTCTGGGAGAACTACTACCGGGTGCTGACGCAGAGCGGTTTCTGGAGGCAGGCGTTCAACAGCGCCGTGGTCGCCCTCGGCACCACGCTCGGCGTGGTGGTGCTCGGCATGGCCGCCGCGTTCGTGCTCGCCCGGTACACGTTCCGGGGCCGTGAGGGGCTCTACACCTTCTTCACCCTCGGCCTGCTGTTCCCGGCCGGCGCGGCGATCCTGCCGCTGTACCTCATGCTGCGCGACCTGAACCTGATCAACTCCTACTACGCGGTGATCCTCCCGCAGGTGGCCTTCTCGTTGCCGCTGACGATCGTCATCCTGCGGCCGTTCCTGTCGGCCATCCCGCGGGAGCTGGAGGACGCGGCCGCCATCGACGGCGCCGGCCGGCTCGGCTTCCTCTGGCGGATCGTGCTGCCGCTGTCGCGGCCCGCGGTCGTCACCGTCGGCATCCTCGCGTTCGTGGCGAGCTGGAACGCGTTCCTCCTGCCGCTGCTCGTCCTGGGGGACGTCAACCTGCACACCCTGCCGCTGGGCGTGCAGAACTTTTCCAGCCAGTACACCACCGACACCGCGGGCGTCCTCGCCTTCACGTCGCTGGCGATGTTGCCGGCGCTGCTGTTCTTCACCCTGGCGGAGAAGCAGATCGTGGGCGGCCTCCAGGGCGCCGTCAAGGGCTGAGCGGCAGCGGTACCAGCACAACCAGTGGAAAGGCACACCATGACAGAGGTCCACGCGGTGGTGGACGGGCCGGTACCGGCTCAGGCAGGTTCGGACCACGACCGGCCGGACGGGCACGACGCCGACGCGCGCGTACGGGAACTGCTCGCTCGCATGACGATCGAGGAGAAGGTCGCGCAGCTCGTCGGGTTCTGGGAGAAGGAGGACGGTGAGGCGGTCGCGCCCCTGCAGGGCGAGTTCGCCGACACCGGCCGCCTCGAGGACTTCTCCCGGCACGGGCTGGGCCACCTCACCCGCGCCTACGGCACCCGCCCGGTCGACGCCGCGGCCCGCGCGGCCTGGCTGTGGAAGTTCCAGCGGGACCTGGTGACCGGCACCCGGCTGGGCATCCCGGCGATCGTGCACGAGGAGTGCCTGACCGGCCTGTCGGCGTGGAGGGCGGCCACCTTCCCGACGCCGCTGGCCTGGGGCGCCGCGTTCGATCCCGACCTGGTCGCCGAGATGGCGGCGGCGATCGGGGCCACGATGCGCGCGCTCGGCATCCACCAGGGACTGTCCCCGGTGCTGGACGTGATCCGGGATCCCCGCTGGGGCCGGGTCGACGAGTGCATCGCCGAGGACCCGTACCTCGTCGGCACCATCGGCACCTCGTACGTGCGAGGGCTCCAGTCGCAGGGCGTGTTCGCGACGCTGAAGCACTTCGCCGGCTACTCCGGCTCGCGGGCCGGGCGCAACTTCGGCCCGGTGCACGCCGGTCCCCGGGAACTCGCCGACGTGCTGCTGCCGCCGTTCGAGATGGCGATCCTCGACGGTGACGCGCGCAGCGTCATGCACTCGTACGCGGAGATCGACGGCGTGCCGGTCGCCGCCGACCCGACGATGCTCACCGGTCTGCTGCGGGACCGGTGGGGGTTCGACGGGACCGTGGTGGCCGACTACTACGGGGTCGCCTTCCTCAACCTGCTGCACCACGTCGCGGCCGACAACGCGGACGCGGCCGTGCAGGCGCTGAGCGCGGGCCTCGACATCGAGCTGCCCACCGGTGACGCCTACCTGACCCTGACCGAGACGGTGCGGGCCGGAAAGGTCGACGAGGCGCTGGTCGACCGGGCGGTGCTGCGGGTCCTGCGCCAGAAGCAGGAACTCGGTCTGCTCGACGCCAGGTTCGACGACGAGCCGCCGGGCGCGATCGACCTCGACTCGCCGGAACACCGGTCGATCGCCCGCCGGCTCGCCGAGGAGTCGGTCGTCCTGGTCGCCAACGAGGGCGTGCTCCCGCTGCCGGCGGGCCGCCGGGTGGCCGTGGCCGGCCCGAACGCCGACCGGCAGGGCGCGCTGTTCGGCTGCTACTCGTTCCTCAACCACGTGCTGGCCCACCACCCGGGTGTGGAGACCGGCTTCGAGGTGCCGACAGTGCTGGAGGCGGTGCGCGCCGAGTTCGGCGCCGACCGGGTCACCTTCGCAGCCGGCTGCGAGGTGGACTCGGCGGACCGGTCCGGGTTCGACGAGGCGGTCGCCGCCGCGTCCGCCGCCGACGTGGCGGTTCTCGTGGTCGGCGACCACGCGGGCCTGTTCGGCCGCGGCACAGTCGGCGAGGGCTGCGACCGGGACGACCTGGAGCTTCCCGGCGTGCAGCGGCAGCTCGTCGAGGCGGTGCTGGACACCGGCACCCCGGTCGTCCTCGTGCTGCTCACCGGCCGCCCGTACGCGCTCGGCTGGGCGCTGTCCCGGTGCGCGGCGGTGGTGCAGACGTTCTTCCCGGGCGAGGAGGGCGCCGGGGCGATCGCGGGTGTGCTCTCCGGGCGGGTCAACCCGTCCGGCCGGCTGCCGGTCAGCCTGCCCGGCTCGGCCGGCGCGCAGCCGTACTCGTACCTGCACCCGGAGCTGGGGGAGGGCATGAACGGCACCAACCTGCCGGCGACTCCGGTGGCGCCGTTCGGGCACGGGCTGTCCTACGCCACGTTCGCGTACACCGATCTGACAGTGCCGGCCGAGGTGCCGACCGACGGGGCGTTGCGGGTGTCGGTGCGCGTGACGAACACCGGCCCGGTCGCCGGTGACGACGTGGTGCAGCTCTACGGCCGCGACCTGGTCGCCTCGGTGACCCGGCCGGTCGCGCAGTTGCTCGGCTACCGGCGGGTGCGCCTGGAGCCGGGCGCCTCGGTGATCGTCGAGCTGACCGTCCCCACCACGAGGCTGGCGTTCACCGGCCGCACGCTCACCCGGGTGGTGGAGCCCGGGGAGGTCGACGTCTGGGTCGGCACGAGCGCCCGGCGTGACGCCCAGGCGCGGACGACGCTGACCGGCGACACCGCCGCGATCACCGCCGCCTCGCCCCGCTGGACGACGACCCACCTTCGCTGAGCCGGGTCCGCCGATCGTCCACGGGGTGGTCGGCGGACCCTTTCAGCGCATATCGACGTTATGTCGTTTTTGACTCAGTAGGCTCCAGGATGTCATCCAGCCCGTGACCCGGGGCTCCCGGTGCCGCCCGCCACGCGCGGGTCGCGTCTCGCCGCCCGGCCGGCTGGATCCCCGTCGCCGGCACCCACAGGGATGCGTGAGTCACGATGATGGACGCGGACACCATGGTCCTGCCCCGGCTCGGGGACGCCGCGGTCGAGGACCCGTGGGGCGAGGACCGGCCGCGCCGGGTCACCGTCCGCGCCGCGACCGGCGTGTTCCTGTGGCGGATCGCGGCGTGGCTGGTGCCGGCGGTCCTGACGGGCGCGCTCGGCGCCGCGCGGATCACGGAGTCCGGGCCGAGCGCCGGGGAGCTCGCGACCCGGCGCGCGGCCACGTCGCCCTGGCCGGGGATCGGCGTCGCGCTGACCGGCGACGACCTCGCGCTCGGGCCGTACCACCTGCTCGTGCGCGGCTGGGCGGCGCTGTTCGGCGCGGCGGACCTCGCGCTGCGCGTACCGTCCCTGCTGGCCATGGTCGGTGCCGCGGCGCTCGTCGGCGCGCTCGCCACCCGGATCGCCACGCCCGCCGCCGGCCTACTCGCCGGCGCGATCTTCGCGGTGCTGCCGGCCTCGATCCGGTACGCGCAGGAGGCGCAGCCGTACGCCCTGGCGGTGTTCGCCGCCGTGCTCGCCACCTGGCTGCTGGTGCCCGCGCTCGACCGGCCGCGTCTCCGGCGACTCGTGCCCTACGCGGGCGCGGTGCTGCTGCTGGGCCTGTGCCAGCCGGTGGCGTTGCTGCTGCTCGCCGGCCACGGCTGGGTCGTGCTGGCGTTCCGCCGCCGCTGTGCTCTCCGGTGGCTGGCCGCCGTGGCCCTCGGGCTGCTCCCGGTCGCCGCGCTGCTCGCCTCCGGCCTGAGTGACGGCGGGCGCCTCGCGTCCGGCGCCCGTCCCGGCGCCGCGGTGCTCGCGGCCACACCCGGGGACCTGTTCGGCGTCGCCGCGCTCGGCGGCGTGCTGGCCGGGCTGGCCCTGTTCAGCCTCCCGCTGCGGTACGCCGCCGCGATCTGCACCGCCTGGGCGCTGGTGCCGGCGCTCGGGCTGCTGGCGCTGGCGCAGGCCATGCCGGTCTGGTCGGCGGTGAACCTGCTGTTCACGGTGCCTGCCTGGGCGGTGCTCGGCGGGGTGGCCCTGTCCCGGGCGCGTACCGCCGGGGCCGTCGCCGTGCTGGTGCTGGTCGCGCTGCTCGCCGTGGCGGCCCGGCTTCCGTCGTGACCGGTCGACGAACGGGCGATGTCTGCCTGATTAACCCATTTTACGGTTGATTGTCGGCTTAGCATTCGGGCGGCTCCTGAGCCGGAAGCAGACCATGGGGGAAACGTGGCCGTCGCCGCCGATACACGCCCGTCCCGCGCCACGACGGCCGGGACGCCGGGCGCCCGTCCGATCGCGCCCGCCCCGGCCGGGGCGCCTGACGATCCGGATCGCCGGCAGCGCAACGTGCGCGCCCGCCTGGCGTACGCGCGCTGCGGCGCCACCGCCGGTCCGCTGCGCCCGCCCCGACACCCCGACGCGGCGGTCGAGTTCCGGCCCACCGCCTCGGTCGCCGCGCGGCTGGTGCTGACGCTGCTGGTGCTCGTCAACAGCGCCGCCGGACTGGTCTTCGTCGGCTGGCTGCTGCTGCCCCAGCACGTACCCGGCCCCGGCGCCGTCGGGCTCGGCGGCTGGCAGACCGTCGCCGCCCGGCTCGCGTTCTGCGTCGTCGTCGGCGTCGAGCTGATCCGCCTGGCGCAGAACGTGGTGGTCTGGGTCTTCGCCTTCCACGCCCGGGATCCGGTGCCGGTCGACCCGCCGGTCGGCCTGCGGGTCGCCCTGCTCACCACCATCGTGCCGAGCAAGGAGCCGATCGAGGTCGCCGAGCGGACGCTGCGCCGGCTGCGGGAGATCGTCTACTGCGGGCACGTCGACGTGTGGATCCTCGACGAGGGCGACGATCCGGCGGTCCGGGCGATGGCCGCGCGGCTGGGCGTCCGCCACTTCACCCGCAAGGGCCGGCCCGAGTACAACCGGCCCGGCGGCGAGTTCCGGGCCCGGACCAAGTCCGGCAACCACAACGCCTGGCGGGCCGAGCACGAGCACCGCTACGACGTGGTCGCCAACGTCGACCCGGACCACGTGCCGCTGCCGAACTTCCTGGAACGCACGCTCGGCTACTTCCGCGACCCGGACGTCGCGTTCGTGGTGACCCCTCAGGTGTACGGCAACATGCACCAGAACTTCGTCGCCCACGGCGCCTCGGTGCAGCAGTACCTCTACAACGGGCTGATCGCCCGCGGCGGCAACGGACTGGACGCGCCACTGCTGACCGGCACCGGCCACCTCTACCGCCCGGCGGCCTGGCGGACCATCGGCGGCTACCAGGACTCGATCATCGAGGACCACCTCACCAGCATCCGCGTGCACGCCGCCGTCAACCCGGCCACCGGCAACCGGTGGAAGGGCGTCTACACCCCGGACGTGGTGGCGCTCGGCGAGGGACCGACCTCCTGGGCGGACTACTTCAACCAGCAGAAGCGCTGGGCGGCCGGGATCTGCGAGATCCTGCTCCGCCGCGAGCTGCGCACACCGCGCGACCTGCCGTCCCGTCGTCGCTGGCAGTACCGGCTGCTCCAGTTCTACTACCCGAGCCTGGCGGTGAGCCTCCTGCTGGGCAACGCCGCCACCGCGCTGTACCTGCTGACCGGTGTCGAGGCGGGTCGCCTCGACCCGCAGGTCTGGGCGACGCTGTGGGGGTCCACCATCGGCACCTGGTTCCTGCTCTGGCTGTGGCTGCGCCGCTTCAACATCGCCCCGCACGAGCGGGAGGAGGTGGGCATGGTCGGCATGGCGCTCGCGCTGTTCGCCGGACCGGTCTACGTGGCCGCGGCGGTGGGCGCCCTGCTGCGCCGCAAGCTCGGCTTCGTGGTCACCGCCAAGGGCGCGCTGCGCACCGTCGAGTCGCCGCGTACGTTCCGGCTGCACCTGTGCTGGGCGCTCGCCGCCGCCGGACTGCTCGCGGCGAGCTTCGCGCTGGACCACGACTATCCGCTGCTGCGGGTCTGGCCGGCGCTGACGCTGCTGACCGGGCTCGCGCCGCCGTTGATCTCCTGGGTGGAGAGTCTGCGGGCGCGCCGGGACCGGCTCGCCGGCGTGACCCGGGATCCGCAGGTGGTGCCCCGGACCGTGGCCGAGGGTGGTGTGCCGTGCTGAGGCCGACGCTGCCCCGGATGGGCCTGGCGCTGGCCGGAGTGCTGCTGCTCGCGTACGCCTTCGTGGTGGCGCCGGGCGCGTGGCGCGACCCGGGCACCGACGTCTCGGCGCGGCGGCCCGCCCCGGCGACGCCGCAGGCGAGCACCGACGTGCCGGCGGCGGCCGTGCCGAGCCCGCGCGGCGACCTGTTCCCGCCGGCCGGGCAGGCGTTCTTCGGGGTGATGACCGACGAGGGACCGTACGACTTCGCGCCGGTCGACCGGTTCGCCGAGGCGGCCGGGCGGTCGCCGCAGGTGATGCTCTTCGGCGCCGACTGGGCGTCGGCCGCGTTCGACCGGGGCCTGTTCGACCGGATCGCCGAGCGGGGCATGATGCCGATGCTCGGCTGGGAACCGTGGGACCACACGGTCGACCGGGCGGCCCGCCGCACCGACCTGACCGACCGACAGATCGACCGGCTGCGCGCCACCCAGCCGGACTACCGGCTGGCACGGATCGCGCGCGGCGACTTCGACGCTTACCTGCGCTCCTGGGCGGAGGGCGTCCGGTCGCTGGGCTACCCGGTGGCGATCCGCTTCGCGCACGAGATGAACGGCGACTGGTACCCCTGGTGCGAGCGGGCCAACGGCAACCGCCCCGGCGACTACGTCCGGGCCTGGCGGCACGTGCACGACGTCTTCGCCGAGGCCGGCGCCACGAACGTCACCTGGGTGTGGAGCCCGAACGCCCGCTGGGACAAGACGACCGCCGGTCTCACCGGCCTCTACCCGGGCGACGAGTACGTCGACTGGGTCGGTGTCACCGGCTACTACGGCAGCGGTGCGTTCACCAAGACGTACTGGTCGTTCGACCAGATCTTCGGTCCGACGATCGCGGAGATCCGCAAGGCCACCGGCAAGCCGCTCGTGGTCACCGAGACCGGCGCCGCCGACGCCGCCGGGCACAAGGCCCGGTGGATCCGGGACACGTTCCGCGCCCTGCCCCGCTATCCGGGTCTGATCGGGCTGATCTGGTTCGAGGTGGACAAGGAGAAGGACTGGCGCATCGCCGGCTCACCGGCGGCGGCGACCGCGTTCGCCGAGGCGGTGGCCGCCGCGCGCTACGACGTCACCTGGTCACCGGCGGTGCGGCCGCGTACCGGGCCCTGATCCCGGCCGCCGCCGAAGCGCAGGTACGACGGCCGGCGGGGGTGCCGCCGGCCATCACGCCGGCCGGCCGCAGCCGGTCCACCGCCCGGTCCGCCGGGACGCCCACCGCTGCCGACATCAGCCCATCACCTACGGACCGACCAAGCCAGCCTCACAGTCAGCGCAGCGCGGCCACCGCGGCGTCCGCGCCGCCGCGCCACAGCACGCCGGCCTCGCTGAAGCCGGCCGCGCGCAGCGCGTCCAGGTGCCACGCCGTGGGCGGGCTCCACTCCGGGCTGTGCCCGGTCGGGTAGATCTGCCGCCGCTTCTCCACCAGCGGACCGAGCACCGGATCGCCGGCGGCCTGCGCCCACCAGTCCGACCAGGACAGCGCCGCGCCCGCGCGGTGCCGGGCCGCCCGCAGCTCGCGGGCCCGCGCGTGCAGCCGGCCGCTGAGCGTCGGCATCGCGTCGTCGGGCATGTGGTCGGCGTTGACGAACACGCCGCCGGGACGCAGCACGTCGCGGATCTCGCCGTACAGCCGCGCCAGGCGCGGACCGTCGAGCCAGTGCAGGGCGGTGGCGGTGAGCACGGCGTCGTAGTCGCGGTGCGGCAGTGCGGCGGCCCAGTCGGACCGGTTGAGGTCGGCGGTCACCACAGTGGCCCGCCCGGCCAGCGCCGCCTCGGCGAGGGTGAGCAGCACCGGGTCGAGGTCGAGCACCGTCACCTCGGCGTCGGGCCGGCGGGCCAGCGCACGCAGGCTGATCGATCCGGTGCCGCCGGCCAGGTCGAGGACGCGTGGCGGCCGGTCGCCGGCGACCGCCTCGACGGCGTCGAGCATCGCCGCGAAGCGGTGCTCCCGGTCCGGCATGAACGTCTCCTGCTGCCGGTCCCAGCTCTCCTGCCAGGCGCGCACATCCAAATCGTAAGGAGTCATGTCGCTCACGATAGTTACCGCCAGCGGCCCTGTCGAGGCTTGTTGCCAAAGTTTTGCAATAAGCGCCGCCGTCCCGGCGGCGTCACCGGGACCGGACGTGCGGCGGGTCGACGGTGACGAGCGGGTGACGCGCGCTGCGACAGGGTCGCGGCACGACGACGGCACCGTTCGAGGGGGCTGCATGATCAGGACGATGCTCCGGCTGCGCGCGCGCACCGGCTGCGAGCCAGCGGTCGGGCCGGCCTTCGAGACGATCGCCGGGCAGCTCGGCGCGCTGGCCGGCAACCTGCGGCACGAGCTGCTGCGCGACGCCCTCGACCCGCGTGGCTTCGTCGTCGTCACCGAGTGGGCCGACGAGGCGGCGCTGCGCGCGTACCGGCGCGGGCCGGTGGCGGCCCGCCTGGCCGACCTGCTCCGGCCGCTGACCGAGCCGGCGGACGGCCCCGGCTACCCGCTGCTGCGGGAGACCGGGGACGGGACGGGTCCGGTCTACGTGGACGTCGAGCTGACCGTGCCGCTCGACCGGCTCGCCGAGTTCCACAGGGGCTACCCCGAGGTGGTCCGGCGGATGACCGCGATACCCGGCTACCGCCGCGAACAGCTGCTGCGCCGGCCCGGCTCGGACATCCACCACATCTTCGCCGAGTGGGACGGCGCCGCGCCGTTCCTCGCCTGGATCGGCGACCCGGCCCACGCCTCGGCGCAGGCCGGACCGATCGCGCCGTTCCTTCTCGACATCCGGCGCCGGCTGTTCCACGTCGTGCCCGACGTGGACGGCCGCCGACAACCCGCAACGGGCTGGGAGGCCGACGTGCACAGGACAACAGACGTACTCGTCGTCGGGGCGGGGCCCACCGGGCTGACCGCCGCCGTCGAACTGGCCCGGCGTGGCATCGACTGCCTGGTGATCGACAAACAGGCCACCCCGCCCGGCCACGCGGACAAGGCGATCGGTGTGCACTGCCGCACCATGGAGATCTGGGAGGAGCAGGGCGTCGTCCGGGAGGCCATGGACGCCGGCATCTGGCTCACCGGCAACACGGTCTTCGTCAACGGTCAGCAGACCCACCGGATGAGCTGGGAACTGCCCGGCCTGCCGTACGCCCACCTCGGCCTGCCGCAGTACGAGACCGAGCGGATCCTCACCGCCCGGCTGGGCACGCTCGGGGTCCGCCCGCAGCGCGGTGCCGAACTCGTCGACTTCACCCAGGACGCCGACGGTGTGACCGCCACCGTCCGCACCGCCGGCGGCGGCACCGAGACGGTACGCGCGGCGTACCTGGTCGGCGCCGACGGCGCGCACAGCCGGGTACGGGAGCGGCTCGGGCTCACCTTCACCGGCGGGCTGGGCCGGTTCCCGCAACTGTTCATGCTGGTGGACGTCGACGTGGACTGGGACATGCCGGACGGGCACCTGCTGCGGTTCCTGCACATGACCGACGGGCAGATGGACGGGATGCTCGTCTGCGTACCGCTGCGCGGCGAGAACCGCTACCGCATCGCCACCCTCGCCCCGCCCCGGTTCTTCGCCCAGACCGGCGGACGGGACGCCCCGCCCGGCTTCAGCGAGGAACTCGACGAACCGACCATCGAGGACGTGCAGGCCGCGCTGGACCGCCTCGCGCCACCCGGCACCCGGGCGGGCAACCTGCGCTGGTCGTCGGTGTTCCGGATCAGCCACGGCATCGTCGACCGCTACCGCGACGGCCGCGTGTTCGTCGCCGGGGACGCCGCCCACCTGCACCCGCCCGCCGGCGGACAGGGCATGAACACCGGCATCCAGGACACCTGGAACCTCGCCTGGAAGCTCGCACTGGCGGTACGCGGGCTCGCCGCGCCCGGCCTGCTCGACAGCTACGAGACCGAGCGGCGACCCGAGGGCGAGGAGATCGTCGGCCGGGCGGTGCGGATGGCCGGCACCGAGGAGGTGGACCGCGCCGACCTGGAACGGCAGTTCCTCCAGGAGATGTCCATGCTGCTCAGCTACGCCGACAGCCCGCTGGTCGGGGAGACCGTCGCCGACCCGGCCGCGCTCGGCGACGCGCCCCGCCCCGGCGACCGCGCGCCCGACGTCGACGGGCTGCGCCGGCGCGGCGTCGGCCACCCGCTGCGGCTGCGCGACCTGACCCGGGGCACCCGGCACACGCTGCTGCTCTACGCCGACCGCACGGCCGACGCGGGGCAGTTGGCCGCGTTCACCGGCCTGTGCGCCGACGCGCGCCGGCTCGCCGGCGGGGAACTCGACGCGTACCTGCTGCTCGACCCGGACGCCGACGAACCGCGGCTGCTCGACCCGCCGGTGGTGCGCGACGCCGAGCGTCGCTTCCGCGGCGTGTACGGGCTGGACGGCACCGGCCTGTACCTGGTCCGCCCGGACGGGCACATCGGGTTCCGGGGTGCGCCGGTCGACCCCGACGCGCTGCGCAAGCACCTGCACCTGGTGTTCGGGAGCGCGAGGTGAGCCGGGTCCGGACCGTGCTGTCGATGCGGACCCGGGAGGGCTGCGAGGAGCGCTTCGAGGCGGAGTGGCTCACCGCCGCCGAACAGATCCGCACCCTGGACGGCTGCCTGCACCAGGACCTCGTCCGCGACGCCGACGACCCGCGCAGCTATCTGATCATCAGCGACTGGGCGGACCGCGAACGGCTCGACGCGTTCGGCCGCAGCTCGCACCGGGACCGGCTGCTGAGCATCGTCCGTGAGCTGCGGGAGTCCGCGGACCGGCACACCTACCAGGTGCTGCACAGCGTGACCGGCGAGCCGGGGGAGGGGCGATGACCGACGACGTGGTGCCGGCGAGCGAGCTGTACACCGACGCGTTCGCGGCCGACCCGTACCCCACCCTGGCCCGGCTGCGCACCGAGCGGCCGGTCTGCCCGGTCGGCTCGCCGCGCTTCGACTCCTGGCTGATCACCCGCTTCGACGACGCCCGCACCGCGCTGACCGATCCGCGCCTGTCCAAGGACCTGTACGGACCGGAGCAGCACTACCTGAGGATCTTCGGCCCGAACTCCGAGGGTCTGAACCGCAACATGCTCAACTCCGACCCGCCCGAGCACACCCGGCTGCGCCGGGTGGTGTCGCAGGCGTTCGCGCCCCGGCGGATCGAGGCGCTGCGCCCCCGGGTGGCGTCGATCGTCGACCAGCTCATCGACAAGATGGCGCCGCACGGCGAGGCGGACCTGATGCACGACTTCGCCATCCCGCTGCCGATGACGGTCATCTGCGAACTACTCGGCGTCCCGCCCGCCGACCACGGCCGGGTGCTCGACTGGACCCAGGTCATCCGCACCTCCGGCTCCACCAGCCGGCCCCCCGCCGAGGAGCGGGCGGCGGTGCAGGAGGCGCAGCTGCGGCTGCACCACTACCTGGCCGGGCTGGTCCGCGCCAAACGCGACGACCCGGCCGACGACATCATCGGCGCGCTGATCACGGCCGTCGACCGGGACGGGACGCTGTCCGAGGCGGAACTGGTCACCACCACGTTCCTGCTGCTGTTCGCCGGGCACCAGACCACCGCCGACTTCCTCGGCAACGCCGTACTGGCCCTGCTCACCCACCCCGAGCAGATGGAACTGCTGCGCGTCACGCCCCGCCTGCTGCCCGCCGCGATCGAGGAACTGCTGCGCTTCGACGGGCCGCTGCCCGTCGCCAGCCCGCGCATCGCCACCGAGGACGTCGACTACCAGGGCGTACGGATCCCGCGCGGCGCGGTCGTCGGGGTCGCGATCAACGCGGCCAACCACGACCCGGCGCACTTCGCCGACCCGGACCGGCTGGACCTGCGCCGGGTCCGGGGCCCGCACCTCGGGTTCGGTCACGGCGTCCACTACTGCCTGGGCGTCTCGCTGGCCCGGATGGAGGCCGAACTCGCGCTCGGCGCGCTGCTGCGCCGGCTGCCCGGACTGCGCCTCGGCGTACCGCTCGCCGAGGTGCGCCGGCTCCCCGCCGCCTCGCCGTTCCGCGGCCTGCTGGAACTGCCTGTCACCTTCACCGCCTGACGGCGCCGCCGCCTCGCGCCGCCGCCCCGTCGCAACCACCAAGGAGCAGTCATGGTCTTCCGCAACGTGATCGTCTGTCACATGGTCCCCGGCAGCGAGCAGATCGTCGGCGGCGTGTTCGGCCACTACGACCAGGCCACCCGGCCGCAGGACCTGGGGGTCGTCGGCCGGTACCTGCTGTCGCACCACGACCTCTACATCCACGTGATCGAGCGGGAGCAGGACCCGCGGATCTCCGGGCAGACCCGCGGCCTGCCCGCCTTCCAGAAGATCGCCGAGGAGATCGGCCCGTACGTCACCCCGTACCCGCGCTACTGGAAGAACCCGTCGGACTCGGTGGCGAAGGAGTTCTACCACTGGGCGCCCGAGGGCGAGCCGCCCGCCGACACCACGCTGACCGTGATCGTCGGGCGGATCAAGCCCGGCGCCGAACCGGACGTGGCACGGGTCTTCGCCGAGTCCGACGCCGGGTCGCTCCCGGCCGACCTCGGCGTCACCGGGCGCTGGCTCTACTCGATCGACGACGTCTACGTGCACCTGCTCGAACAGGAGTCGTCGGCGGCCGAGACCACCCGGGACCAGCACGGCGACAAGCCCGCGTTCGGCAAGGTCATGCAGGACCTGGGCCCGTACATCGAGCCGTACCGGCCGGACCGGTGGCAGGGCCCGCGGGACTCGGTGGCCACCGTCTTCTACCGCTGGCAGGCCCAGGACTGAGCACGCCTCCGCGCTCCCGTCGACCGGGAGCGCGGAAACGCCGCCCCCGTGACCGGCCGTACGCCAGGCTGGTGCGGGGGTGCCGGGTGTCGACGAAGGAGATCGTCCAGCACGTCGGGGCACTGCTCGACCTGGCCGGGGTGCTCGTCATCGCGGTCGGCGTCGCGGTCGCCACGGCGGTGTTCGCGGTGCGCTGCGCCCGGACCCGCGAGGCGGTCGCGCACTACCGGGCGTACCGGCAGGGGGTCGGCCGGGCCATCCTGCTCGGCCTGGAGTTCCTGGTCGGCGGCGACATCATCCGTACGGTAGCGGTGTCGCCCACGTTCACCAGCGTCGGCGTGCTGGCGCTGATCGTGCTGGTCCGCACGTTCCTCAGCTTCTCCCTGGAGGTGGAGCTGGACGGCCGCTGGCCCTGGCAGGGCCGAACTCCGGCCGACCGGCCGAGCGTCGGCGCCCGCCCCGAGCGCTGACCGTCGTACCCCTGCGGCAGCATGCCGGGCATTCTCCGCCTGCCGCCCCGCCACTCCGCTGAGCCGATGCCGGCAAGTACCCCCAGGGGGTATGGTGGTGCGATGGAGCACGGATCCGGTCACGACACCGGCCACCACGACGACCACGGCGGCGGACACGGCGCGCACGCCGGGCACGACCCGGAGCAGTTCCGCCGCCGCTTCTGGCTCAGCCTGGCGCTGACCGTGCCGATCGTCGCCACCAGCCACATGGTGATGGACTGGTTCGGCTACTCGCTTGAGTTCCCGGGTGTGCGCTGGGTCGGCCCGGTGCTCGGCACCGTGGTGTTCGCGTACGGCGGCTGGCCGTTCCTCACCGGCGGGCTGCGTGAGCTACGTGAGCGGGCCCCCGGGATGATGCTGCTGATCTCGATGGCGATCGTGGTCGCGTACCTCGCCTCGGCCGCCACCAGCCTCGGCCTGTTCGACCTCGACTTCTGGTGGGAGCTGGCCGCGCTGGTCACCATCATGCTGCTCGGCCACTGGCAGGAGATGCGGGCGGTCGGGCAGGCGCGCGGCGCGCTCGGTGCCCTCGCGGCGCTGCTGCCGGACGACGCCGAGCGCCTGGACGACGCCGGGCGGCCGCATCCGGTGCCGGTCGGCGAGCTGCGGGTGGACGACCTGGTGCTGGTGCGCCCCGGCGGGCGGGTGCCGGCCGACGGCCGGATCGTCGAGGGCGCCGCCGAACTGGACGAGTCGATGATCACGGGGGAGTCGCGGCCGGTGGCCCGCGCCGCCGGGGACCGGGTGGTCGCCGGCACCGTCGCCACCGACTCCACACTCCGGGTCCGCGTCGAGGCGGTGGGCGCCGACACCGCGCTGGCCGGCATCGGGCGGCTCGTCGCCGAGGCGCAGGCCTCCGGCGGGCGCGCGCAGGTGCTCGCCGACCGGTTCGCCGCGCTCCTGTTCTACCTGGCGGCGTTCGCCGGTCTCGCGACGTTCGCGGTCTGGGCGCTGCTCGGCGACCCCGACCAGGCGGTGGTACGCACCGTGACGGTGCTGGTGATCGCCTGCCCGCATGCGCTCGGCCTGGCGATCCCGCTGGTGGTGGCGCTGTCCACAGCGCTGTCGGCGCGCGCCGGCATCCTGGTCAAGGACCGGCTCGCGCTGGAGCGGATGCGCACCGTCGACACCGTCCTGTTCGACAAGACCGGCACGCTCACCACCGGCCGGCACACGGTGACCGGCGTGGCCACCACCGGCGGGATGGACGACGCCGCCGCACTGGCCCTGGCCGGCGCGGTGGAGGCCGACAGCGAGCACCCGCTGGCCCGGGCGCTGGTGGCCGCCGCCGACGCCCGCGGCGCCCGCCCGGCCGCGCGCGGCTTCCGGGCACTGACCGGCCGGGGCGTGCGCGCCACGGTGGACGGCGTGGACTGGGCGGTCGGCGGGCCGGCGCTGCTGCGCGAACTCGACGCACGGGTGCCGGACGACCTGGCCCGGGCCGCCGAGGAGTGGTCGGGCCGGGGCGCCGCGGTGCTGCACCTGGTCCGCCTGCCCGAGGGCGGCCCGCCGGAGGTGACCGCCGCGTTCGGGATGGAGGACCAGGTCCGCCCGGAGGCGCGGGCCGCCGTGGCCGAGCTGCGCGACCTCGGCGTACGCAAGATCGTGATGATCACCGGCGACGCGCGCCCGGTCGCCGAGGCGGTGGCCGCCGACCTCGGGTTCCGGCCCGGCGTCGACGAGGTCTTCGCCGAGGTGCTCCCGGCCGACAAGGACAAGGCGGTGGCCGAGCTGCGCGGCCGGGGACTGACGGTGGCGATGGTCGGCGACGGCGTCAACGACGCACCGGCGCTGGCCCGCGCCGACGTCGGGCTGGCCATCGGCGCCGGCACCGACGTGGCGATCGAGTCCGCCGGGGTGGTGCTCGCCGGATCCGACCCGCGCGGCGTCGGCGGCGTGATCCGGCTGTCCCGTGCGTCGTACCGGAAGATGCGGCAGAACCTGGCCTGGGCGGCCGGCTACAACGTGGTCGCGATCCCGCTCGCCGCCGGGGTCCTCGCCTGGGCGGGGGTCGCGCTCAGCCCGGCGCTGGGCGCGGTGCTGATGTCCGCCTCCACGATCGTGGTGGCGCTCAACGCCCAACTGCTGCGCCGGGTCCGGATCGCCCCGGCCGACTGAACCGCAGTTCCGGTTCCTGACCCGCCGGACGGCTGGCGGATGCGAGCCACCATGCCCCTTCCAGCCCGCACCTGCGGCCCGCTAGGGTGAGCGCGTGACGGTGTTCCGGATCGGCGAGGCGGCCGAGCTGCTCGGGGTCAGCGCGGACACGGTCCGCCGCTGGGTCGACGCCGGGAAGCTGCCGGCGACCCGCGACGAGCACGGCCACCGGGTGCTCGACGGCACCGACGTGGCAGCGTTCGTCCGCGCCCCCGGCCACCCCGAGCTGTCCTCGGCCCGCAACCGGCTGCGCGGCATCGTCACCGCCGTCGTCAAGGACACCGTGATGGCCCAGGTCGACATCCAGGCCGGGCCGTTCCGGGTGGTGTCGCTGATGAGCCGTGAGGCCGTCGACGACCTCGACCTCCAGGTCGGCTCCGTCGCCGTCGCGGTGATCAAGTCGACCACCGTCGTGGTCGAGCGCGCCCCCACCACCCCCAGGGGAAGGACAAGCCCGTGACCGTACGGTGGATCCGCACCGCGCTCGCCGCCGCGCTGGTGGCGGCGCTGGGCCTGACCGCCTGCGGCGGCCCCGACGAACCGTCCGGTCCCGACGGCGCCGGTCCGGTGACCGTGTTCGCCGCCGCCTCGCTCACCGAGTCGTTCACCAAGCTCGGCAAGGAGTACGAGGCCGCCCACCCGGGCAGCACCGTCACGTTCAACTTCGGCGGCAGCTCCGGGCTCGCCACCCAGATCACCCAGGGCGCGCCCGCCGACGTGTTCGCGGCCGCCTCCCCGGCCACCATGAAGACGGTCACCGACGCCGGTGACGCCGCGGGTGAACCTGCGGTGCTGGTCCGCAATCAGCTCGTCGTCGCCGTACCCCCTGGTAACCCGGCCCGGGTCGGCGGCCTGGCCGACCTCGCCCGACCCGGTGTCAAGGTGGCGCTCTGCGCCGAGCAGGTGCCCTGCGGCGCCGCCGCGCGCACCGCGCTGGACGCCGCGGGCGTGCGGCTCACCCCCGCCACGCTCGAACAGGACGTCAAGGGCGCGCTGGCCAAGCTGCGCCTCGGCGAGGTCGACGCCGCGCTGGTCTACCGCACCGACGTCCGCGCCGCACCCGAACTCGACGCCGTCGAGTTCCCCGAGTCGGCGCGCGCGGTGAACGACTACCCGATCGTGGTGCTGCGTGCCGCCGGCAACCCGGCCGCCGCCCGCGCCTTCGTCGACTTCGTTCGCTCCGACGCCGGGCTCGCCGTACTCACCGCCGCCGGGTTCCAGGCGCCGCCCGGCGCATGAGTCGCACGGTACGCCGGCAGCGGGTGCCGATCGCCCTGCTCGTGCCCGCCGGGCTCGGACTCGCCTTCCTCGTCCTGCCGCTCGCCGGTCTGCTGCTCCGGACGCCCTGGACCACGCTGCCCCGGCGGCTGGCCGAACCGGGTGTGCTCACCGCGCTGCGGCTTTCGCTGGAGACCGCTACCGTCGCCACGCTGCTCTGCGTCGCGCTCGGCGTACCCCTGGCCTGGCTCTTGGCGCGGGTGGAGTTCCCCGGCCGGCGGCTGGTCCGGGCGCTGGTCACGGTGCCGCTGGTGCTGCCGCCGGTGGTCGGCGGCGTGGCGCTGCTGCTGGTCTTCGGCCGGCGCGGCATGGTCGGGTCGTGGCTGGACGAGACGTTCGGCGTGACGCTGCCGTTCACCACCGCCGGGGTGGTGCTGGCCGAGGCGTTCGTGGCCATGCCGTTCCTGGTCATCGCGGTCGAGGGGGCGCTTCGCGGCGCCGACCCCCGGTACGAGGAGGCCGCCGCCACGCTCGGCGCCGGGCGGTTCACCACCTTCACCCGGGTCACGCTGCCGCTCGTCGCCCCGGGCGTGGCCGCGGGGGCGGTGCTGTGCTGGGCTCGCGCGCTCGGCGAGTTCGGCGCCACCATCACGTTCGCCGGCAACTATCCCGGCCGCACGCAGACCATGCCGCTGGCGGTCTACCTGGCGCTGGAGACAGACCTCCAGGCCGCGATCGTGCTGAGCCTGATCCTGCTCACCGTCTCCGTGGTGATCCTCGCGGCGCTGCGCGACAAGTGGGTCGGCACCACATGACGGCACTGCTGGACGCGCACCTGATCGCCGAGCGGGACGGCTTCACCCTGGACGTGCGGCTGCGCATCGCCGCCGGTGAGGTGGTGGCCCTGCTCGGCCCGAACGGCGCCGGCAAGACCACAGCGCTGCGGGTGCTGGCCGGGCTGCACCCGCTCGCCGCCGGGCACCTCACGCTCGACGGCGCCGACCTGGACCGGCCGGAGCGCCGGGTGTGGACGCCACCGGAGCGACGGCCGGTCGGCGTGGTGTTCCAGGACTACCTGCTGTTCCCGCACCTCAGCGCGCTGGACAACGTGGCGTTCGGGCCGCGCCGCCGGGGCGCGGACAAGCGCGCCGCCCGCGCCCGTGCCCAGGGGTGGCTGGACCGGGTCGGCCTCGGCGACCAGGCCCGCCGCCGGCCCCGGCAGCTCTCCGGCGGGCAGGCCCAGCGGGTCGCGCTGGCCCGCGCGCTCGCCGTCGGCCCGGCGCTGCTGCTGCTCGACGAACCGCTCGCCGCGCTCGACGCCCGGACCCGGCTGGACACCCGCGCCGAACTCCAGCGCCACCTCGGCGCGCACCCCGGCGCGACACTGCTCGTCACCCACGACCCCCTCGACGCCCTGGTGCTCGCCGACCGACTGGTCATCGTGGAACACGGCCGGGTGGTGCAGGAGGGCGACGCGGCCACGGTCACGGCCCGGCCACGCACCGACTACGTGGCCCGGCTGGTCGGCCTCAACCTGCACCGCGGCCGCGCCGACGGACACGCCGTGATAGTCGGTGAGCTGACGCTCACCACCGCCGACACCGTCCACGGTGAGGCGTTCGTCGCGTACCCGCCGGCTGCCGTCGCGCTGCACCCGTCCCGGCCCGAGGGCAGCCCCCGCAACGTGTGGGCGGCCACCGTGACGGGCGTGCAACGCCATGGCGACAACCTGCGCGTGCAACTGGCCGGGCCGGTCGAGGTCGCCGCCGACGTCACGCCCGCCGCCGCGGCCCATCTCGGACTGATCCCCGGCCGGCCGGTCTGGGCGGCGGTCAAGGCAGCCGAGACGCGCGCCTATCCGGCGTGACGAACACCGCTGGTCGCGACGTGTACGCAGGTGAGAGGTTTGATCTGCGCTCAACCGGTCACTGGGACGGTAGCGACGACGCAAAGGAGGACACGGTGCCCGACACGATCCGCAACAGGTCCAGTCTGGACGCCGACCTGCCACGGGGAGTCACCGACCCGTTGCTCTGGCGGGCCGCGTACGACGTGGCCGTCACCCACCGGCCCGACGAGTCCGGCCGGTGCGAGAGCCTGCTGTGTGACGGTCAGGTGGCGCCGTGTGACGCGCTGACAGCTGCTCACCGCGCGATGGAACTGGCCGGGGACCGCCACGCCGACCGGGCCGAGCCGGAGACCTGGCGTACGGAGCAGCGCCGGCGCGCCGCCTGAGCATCGGGTCGCGGGCGGTTCGAACCGCTGACGCCCCGCTTCCGTGTCTATGATCGACAACTCGGTCGGAATGCGGGGAAGAGGAGAGTTCGTGACGGTCGACGCCCACGCGTTCTGGCTCCGCGCACCCGGCGAGGGCGAGATCCGGCCGGTCCGGCTCGCCGCCCCCGGCCCCGGTGAGGTGCTGGTCCGGACCCGCTTCTCCGGCGTCAGCCGCGGCACCGAGACGCTGGTGTTCACCGGCCGCGTCCCGGCCGACCAGCACGCCGCCATGCGGGCGCCGTTCCAGGAGGGCGACTTCCCGGCCCCGGTCAAGTACGGCTACCTCAGCGTCGGCACCGTCGAGGCGGGCGACGAGCGGCTGCTCGGCCGTACCGTCTTCTGCCTCTACCCGCACCAGAGCGCGTACGTGGTCCCGGCCGACGCCGTGACCGTCGTGCCGGACGGCGTACCGGCCGAGCGCGCGGTGCTGGCCGGCACCGTGGAGACGGCTGTCAACGCGCTGTGGGACGCCGCCCCGCTGGTCGGCGACCGGGTCACGGTGATCGGCGGCGGCATGGTCGGCTGCGCGGTGACCGCGCTGCTGGCCCGCTTCCCCGGCGTACGCGTCGAACTGGTCGACGCCGACCCGGCCCGCGCCGGGGTGGCCGCCGCGCTCGGCGCCGGCTTCGCCACGCCCGCCGACGCCACCGGCGAGCGCGACCTGGTGGTGCACGCCAGCGCCACCGCCGGCGGGCTGCAACGCGGCCTGGAACTGCTGCGCCCCGAGGGCACCGTGCTGGAGCTGAGCTGGTACGGCGACCGGCCGGTCACGCTGGCGCTGGGCGGCGCGTTCCACTCCCGACGGCTGGGCATCCGCAGCAGCCAGGTCGGCACCGTGTCGCCCCGGCGGGCCGGCCGCAGCTACGCCGATCGGCTCGCGCTCGCCCTCGACCTGCTGGCCGACCCGGTGTTCGACGCGCTGCTCACCGGCCGGTCCCGCTTCGACGACCTGCCCGACGTGCTGGACCGGCTCGCCTCGGGTGAGCTGCCGGCGCTGTGTCATCTCATCACCTACGGCGAGGAGTGAACGTGTTCAGCGTGACCGTCCGGGACCACATGATGGTCGCCCACAGCTTCCGCGGCGAGGTCTTCGGCCCGGCGCAGCGGCTGCACGGGGCGACGTTCGTCGTCGACGCCACGTTCCGCCGCGCCGAGCTGGACGACGACGGGATCGTGGTCGACATCGGGCTGGCCACCGAGCAGCTCAAGGCCGTGCTCGCCGAGCTGAACCACCGCAACCTCGACGACGAGCCCGCCTTCGCCGGGGTGAACACCACCACCGAGGTGCTCGCGCGGACGATCGCCGACCGGCTCGCCGACGCGGTGCACGCCGGCCGGCTGGGGGAGGGCGCGGGCGGGTTGGCCGGGATCACCGTCACGCTGCACGAGTCGCACATCGCGTGGGCGAGCTACGAGCGGTCGCTCTGACCGGATGACAGTCGTCCACGTGGTGCTGCCGGGCGACATCGACGACCCGGCGGACCCCAGCGGCGGCAACGCCTACGACCGCCACGCCTGCCGGGGCCTGGCCGCACGCGGCTGGACGGTACGCGAACACCAGGTACCCGGCGGCTGGCCGCACCCGGGGCCGCGGGAGCGCGCCGACCTGGCCGGGCTGCTCGGCGGGCTGCCCGACGGCGTACCGGTGCTGCTCGACGGCCTGGTCGCCTCGACCGTGCCGGACGTCCTCACCCCGCACGCCGCGCGGCTGCGCCTGGTGATCCTGGTGCACCTGCCGATCGAGGGCGAGACCGAGGCACGGTCGCTGGCGGCGGCCGCCGCAGTGGTCGCCACCAGCGCGTGGACCCGCGACCGGCTGCTCGACCGCTACCGGCTGCGCCCCGAACGGGTGACCGTCGCGCCGCCCGGCGTCGACCCGGCGCCCGTCGCTCCCGGCACGCCCGGCGGAGGGCGGCTGCTCTGCGTCGCGGCGGTCACCCCGGTGAAGGGCCACGACGTGCTCGCCGCCGCGCTCACCGAGGTGACCGACCTGGACTGGACCTGCGACTGGGTGGGTCCGACGGACCGGGACCGGGCGTTCGCCGGCCGGCTGCGCGGACGGCTCACCGCGACCGGTCTCGGCGGCCGGGTCCGGCTCACCGGTCCGCGCACCGGCCCCGACCTGGCCGCCACGTACGCGGCAGCCGATCTGCTGGTTCAGCCCTCCCGGCGGGAGACGTACGGAATGGTGGTCACCGAGGCGCTGGCCCGGGGCGTACCGGTGCTGGCGAGCGACACCGGCGGCCTGCCGGCCACGCTCGGGCACGCCCCCGGCGGCGAGCGGCCCGGCCTGCTGGTGCCGGCGGGCGACCCGGGCGCGACCGCCGCGGCGCTGCGCCGCTGGCTCACCGATGCCGGCCTGCGGGACCGGCTGCGCCGCGCCGCCCGGCAGCGGCGGCACACCCTCACCGGCTGGCTGGTCACAGTGGACCGGCTGGCGACGGCACTCAAGGAGGCGACCGCGGCATGACCACCTCACTCCCGCCCGGCTTCGCGGACTGGCTGCGACTGCGCGAGCCCGCCGACGCGGCGGCCCGCAGCGCCGAGCTGGCCGACGCGGTCCGCGACCGGCTGCCCGCCGGCCGGCCGATCGTCGTGCACGACCTGGGCAGCGGCACCGGCTCGATGGCCCGCTGGCTCGCGCCCCGGCTGCCCGGCCCGCAGCGCTGGGTGCTGCACGAACGCGACGCGGACCTGCTGGCCCTGGCCCGGGCCGGACGGCTCACCGCCGCCGACGGCACCGAGGTCTCGGTGACCACGCGCGGCTCCGACGTCACCCGGCTGACCGCCGCCGACCTGGCCGACGCCCACCTGGTCACCGCGTCCGCGCTGCTGGACATGCTCACCGCCGAGGAGGTCGAGCGGATGGCGGCGGCCTGCGCCGGCCACCCGACGCTGTTCGCGCTCACAGTGACCGGGCGGGCCGAGTTCACGCCGCCACACCCGCTGGACGGCGAGCTGACCGCCGCGTTCAACGCCCACCAGCGCCGTACCGTCGACGGCCGGGTGCTGCTCGGACCGGACGCGGTGGACGTCGCCGTGGCCGCGTTCCGTCGTCACGGCGTCGAGACGCTCGTGCGGCCGACCCCGTGGCGGCTCGGCCCGGAGCAGGCGGAACTGGCCGCCGAGTGGCTCACCGGCTGGGTCGGCGCGGCGATCGAGGAACGACCGCATCTGTCCGGGCCCGCCGCGACGTATCAGAAGTGGCGGCTCGCCGAGGCCGCCGCCGGACGGCTCGACGTGGTGCTGCACCACGCCGACCTGCTCACCGGCTGAACCGAACCGGCTGCTGGCACGTGACAACCGGTGGGAACGAGGGAGGACCGTTTGTCACACGTCGCCGTCGCCGGACCCGTACCGGCTGTCACGTCCGCGCCGCCGCGCCGGGCCCGGACGGGCCGGGCCTGGATCCGCCCGCTGCTCGGGCTCGCGGTGCTCGCCGCGCTCGTCGCCTCGGTGGGCACCGGCCCGTTCCTGGCCGGGCTGCGGCTGATCGACGCGCCCGCGCTGGCCGCCGCGCTCGGCATCGGCGTGATCACCACCGTCTGCTGCGCCTGGCGCTGGTCGCTGGTCGCGGGTGGGCTGGGCGTACGGCTGCCGATGCGCGCCGCGGTGGCGCACTGCTACCGGGCGGTCTTCCTCAACTCCACACTGCCCGGTGGCGTGCTCGGCGACGTGCACCGGGCGGTGCGGCACGGCCGCGACGCCGGGGACGTGGCCCGGGGCGTGCGGGCGGTGGTGTGGGAGCGCACCGCCGGGCAGGTGGTGCAGGTGGTCATCGCGGTGGCGCTGCTCGCCGCGTTCCCGTCGCCGGTGCGCCGGTACCTGCCGGCGCTGGCCGCCGGCCTCGCAGTGGTCGCGCTGGCGCTGGTGCTGGCCGCCCGCGCGGTGCCCCGCTCCGGGGCGTCCCGCGTCGCCCGGGCCGCCCGGACCGCGCTCGCCGACGTCCGCTCCGGAGTGCTCGGCCGCCGGACCTGGGCCGGTGTGGTGGTCGCCTCGACCGTGGTGTTCGCCGGTCACCTGGCCACGTTCGTGGTGGCCGCCCGCACGGCCGGCGCGGAGGCACCGCTGTCGCACCTGCTGCCGCTGACGCTGCTCGCCCTGCTGGCCATGGCGGTGCCGCTGAACGTCGGTGGTTTCGGGCCGCGCGAGGGGGTGGCCGCGTGGGCGTTCGCCTCGGCCGGGCTGACCGCCGCGCAGGGTGTGGCGACCGGCACCGTGTACGGCGCGCTGGTCCTCGTGGCCAGCCTTCCCGGCGCCGCGGTGCTGCTGGCACGGCGGATGCCTCGGCGCGAGCCCGGCAACTGTCGGTGATCCCGCCTACGGTGGGGGAGCGAGGTGTGCGTCGCCGGGTCCGCCCGGCGACCGGAGGACAGGAGAACCATGGACGAAACGCTGCCCACCGCGACGGTCCGGACCCGCGTGACGGTTCCGCTCCGGTTCCCCGACGGCTACGTGACCACGGCCCGCGTGCACACCTTCCACGGTCTCGTCGACGGCCGTGAGCACCTGGCGTTCGGGCTCGGTGAGCACGCCGACGCCGACCCGCCGCTGGTCCGCCCGCACAGCGAGTGCCTCACCGGGGACGTGTTCGGCAGCCAGCGCTGCGACTGCGGGCCGCAGTTGCGTGAGGCGGTCGAGCGGATCGCCCAGGCCGGCGGCTACCTGCTCTATCTGCGGCAGGAGGGGCGCGGCATCGGCCTGTACGCCAAGCTCGACGCGTACGCCCTCCAGGACGGCGGCCTCGACACGTACGAGGCGAACCTGGCGCTCGGGCGCGGCGCGGACGAGCGCGACTACACGGCGGCCGCGCAGATGCTCGCCGCGCTGGGCGTGGACCGGGTGGCCCTGCTCAGCAACAACCCGGACAAGGCGGCGCAGCTCGAACGGCTGGGCGTGACGGTGGCCGACCGGGTGTCCACCGGCGTGCACCTGTCGCCGGCGAACGCGGGCTATCTGGCGGCCAAGGTGACCCGCGCCGACCATGCCCTCGACCTGCCGTTCGTGCCGTGACGACCCGCCCGTACGTGCTGCTCAGCTGCGCGATGTCGATCGACGGCTACATCGACGACGCGACGACCGAGCGGCTGCTGCTGTCGAACGACGACGACCTGGACCGGGTCGACGCGACCCGGGCCGGGTGCGACGCGATCATGGTCGGCGCGGCCACCGTCCGCCGCGACGACCCCCGCCTGCTGGTGCGCGCCGAGCACCGGCGCGCCGAGCGGGTGGCGCGCGGGTTGCCGCCGTCGCCGGTGAAGGTGACTGTGACCGGCAGCGGCGACCTCGACCCGCGGGCCCGGTTCTTCACCGCCGGTGACGGGCTCAAGCTGGTGTACTGCCCGAGCGGCGTGGTGGACAAGGCCCGCGAGCAGGTGGGCGCGGTGTCCACTGTGGTCGACGCCGGTGATCCGGCCACTCCGGAGGCGGTGGTGGCCGACCTGGCCGGGCGCGGGGTGGCGCGCCTGATGGTGGAGGGCGGCGGGACGGTGCACCGTCAGTTCCTGACCGCCGGCCTGGCCGACGAGTTGCACCTGGTCGTGGCGCCGTTCTTCGTGGGGGACCGGCGGGCGCCGCGCTTCGTCGGGGACGGCCGCTTCCCGTGGCATCCGGGGCGCCGGGCCCGGGTGGTCGAGGTACGCCAGATCGGCGACGTGGTCCTCACCCGATACGCGCTGTCCGACCGCTGCCCGACCTGACCGCGGTGTCGATCCGGTCCGCCCTTGTGCAAGCCCATCGACGTGATTAGTTTGTTGACCATCCATACGAACTAACCCACTGCGCTTCCCTTCCCGAAGGGGGACCGATGACCGCGCACCACCCCGACCCGGGCTCCTCCCGCCGCCGCTTCCTCGGCCTGGTCGGCCTCGGCGTGGCCGCCACCGCGACCGGCCCGCTGCTCGCCGGATGCTCGGAGAAGCCGGCCGGCTCCGGCACCGCCCAGGACCTCGACGCCGTCTCCGGCCTGCTGCCCACCCGCAAGGACCTGCCCGGCGCCGTCAAGCCCGACATCGTGGGCACCCGTCCGGTGCCCGACGGCTACACCAGCTATCCGGCGAACCTCGTCGACGCCGTCACCGACAAGCCCGGCACCAGCGGCAAGCAGGTCACCGCGATGACCCCCGCCTGGGGCCCGGCGCCGCCCGGAGTGGCGCAGAACGCCTACCTCCAGGCCGTGAACGCCGAGCTGGGGACGCCCGTCGACTTCACCATCCAGGACGGCGCCACGTACGCCGACAAGCTCAACGCGATGCTCGGCGCGCGGGACGTGCCGGACCTGCTGTGCGTGCCGGGGTGGGAGGTGGAGAAGATCCCGCGCTTCGCCGAGGCGATCAAGGTGCTCTTCGAGGACCTGACCGACCACCTGAAGGGCGACGCCGCCGCGGCGTACCCGATGCTGGCGAGCTTCCCCACCGGGGCCTGGCGGCGCGCGGTCTGGAACGAGCGGATCATGTCCGTGCCGAACCCCACGGACGGACCGTTCCCCTGGGCGCTGTTCACCCGCAAGGACGTGCTCGACGCGCGCGGCCTGGGCGTGCCGTCGAACCTGGACGACCTGCTCGCCGCGGCCAAGCAGGTCACCGACCCGGCGCGCAAGGTGTGGGCGTTCAACGACGTCTTCGCCATGATCCAGATGTTCCACCGGGTGCCGGGCGCCAAGGGCGGGTGGCGGGTCAAGCCCGACGGCACGCCCGAGTTCAAGTACGAGACCCCGGAGTTCCGCCGCGCACTCGAGGTGATGGCCAAGATCTACGCGGACGGCCTGGTCCACCCGGACATCGTGGCCAGCAAGGGCGCGGACGCCAAGCAGCTGTTCGCCAAGAACGGCGCGATCGTGTTCCACCAGGACGGTGTCGGCTTCTGGCAGGGCGCCCAGGCCGAGCACCAGAAGACCAACCGCGCCCTGAACATCCAGCCGGTGCCGATCTTCACCGCCACCGGTGGCGATCCGCTGGTCTGGGGCGACGACGAGCCGATCTCCTACACATTCGTCAAGAAGGGCCTCGGCAAGGACCGGGTCCAGGAGCTGCTGCGGATCATCAACTGGTGCTCCGCGCCGCTCGGCACTCAGGAGGCCCAGCTACGGGACTTCGGCGTCGCGGGCAAGCACCACACCCCGTCGCCGAACGGGCCCGTCAAGACCGACCTGGCGTTCAAGGAGCTCGCCAACCAGTACTTCTTCATCAGCGGCCGCAACCCCGCCATCGGGCCGTTCCCGGACACCCCGCGCTTCGTGCCGGACGTGCTCGCGTACTCCAACGAGATGGTCAAGCACATGGAGCCCAACCCGTGGGCCGGGGTGAAGCTGGAGATGCCAGCGGCCTACAAGGCCAGCCAGGTGCCCACCGAGGACAAGTTCACCGACGTGCTGCGCGGCCGTCGTCCGCTCGCCGACGTGGACGCCATCGTCGCGGAGTGGAAGGCCAACGGCGGCGAGGAGGCCCGCAAGCTGCTCGCCGACTCGCTGCCCAAGGCGGGCCGGTGAACGAGCCGGCCGTCCTGGCCGGACCCGAGCGGGCCCGGCCGGACGCGCCGGCCCCACCGGGCCGTCCGCCCCGCCGTCGCCCGTCCCGCCGCCGGGTGCCGCTGCGCATCCGGCTGCGCCGGGACTGGCAACTGCTCGCGATGGTGGCGCCCGGCTTCCTCGTCCTGCTGATCTTCAGTTACCTGCCGATCGCCGGCAACGTGATCGCGTTCCAGGACTACAACCCCTACCTGGGCGACAACCCGTGGCAGGCGTTCCTGCACAGCGACTGGATCGGCTTCGGGCAGTTCCAGCTGCTGTTCGACGACCCGGCGTTCTGGGACGCGTTCCGCAACACGCTGGCGATCACCGCGTTCCAGCTCGTGTTCTTCTTCCCGCTGCCGATCCTGCTGGCGATCGCGCTGCACAACCTGCTGTCCAGCCGGCTGCGCGGGCTGATCCAGACCATCGTCTACCTGCCGCACTTCTTCAGCTGGGTGCTGGTGGTCACGTTCTTCGTCGCGATGCTCGGCGGCGCCGGACTGCTCGCGCAGAGCATGCGCGAGGCCGGGATGCAACCGTGGAACGTGATGACCAACCCGGACACGTTCATCGTCCTGGTCACCGTCGAGGCGGTGTGGAAGGACGTCGGCTGGGGCACCATCGTCTTCCTCGCCGCGCTGTCCACAATCGACCAAAACCTCTACGAGGCCGCCGCCGCGGACGGCGCCGGCCGGTGGCGGCGACTGTGGCACATCACGCTGCCCGGCCTGCGCCCGGTGATCGTGCTGCTGCTCATCCTGCGGCTGGGCGACGCGCTCTCGGTCGGCTTCGAGCAGTTCCTGCTGCAACGCGACGCCGTCGGCCGGCAGGCCGCCGAGGTGCTCGACACCTTCGTCTACCACTTCTCCATCGCCACCGGGAACTACGGCTACGGCGCGGCGGCCGGACTCTTCAAGGCCGTCGTCGGGCTGGTGCTGATCCTGGCCGCGAACCGCGTGGCGCACATGCTCGGCGAACGAGGGATCTACTCGAAGTCATGACCACGCTCATCCGCCGGGCCGCCGGCGACCGATCCCGCCGGCCGGTGTGGCAGGAACCGCCCACCCGCCTCGGCCAGGGGCTCAAGGCCGTCGCGCTCACAGTGCTGGTGGCGGCCGTGCTGTTCCCGCTCTGGGTGATCCTGGTGACCAGCCTCTCCTCCCGGGAGACCATCGCCCGGGCCGGCGGCCTGGTGGTCGTGCCCCGGGGCGTCGACACGTCCGCGTACGAGACCATCTTCGCCGGTGGCGCGGTCACCCGGGCGCTGTGGATCAGCACGCTCGTCACAGTGATCGGCACCGCCATCGCGCTGACCGTCACCGTCCTCGCTGCGTACGGGCTGTCCCGGCCGGGCACGCTGGGCCACCGCTGGCTGCTGGCGTACTTCCTGATCCCGTTCCTGGTCTACCCGCCGCTGGTGCCGCGCTACCTGGTGGTCACCGGGCTGGGCCTGAAGGACACCGTCTGGGCGCTGGTCCTGCCGCCGGCGATCAGCGTGTTCAACCTGGTCGTGGTGCGCGGGTTCTTCCAGGGCATCCCGGCGGAGCTGCTGGACAGCGCCCGCATCGACGGCGCGAGCGACTTCCGGACGCTCGCGCGCATCGTGCTGCCGTTGTCCCGCGCGGTGATCGCCGTGGTCGGCCTGTTCTACGCGGTCGGCTACTGGAACGTCTGGTTCGACGCGCTGCTGTTCATCGACCGCAACGACATGTACCCGATCCAGCGGGTGCTCCAGAGCTACCTGCTGGCCGGGCAGGCCCCGCACACCTCCGGCGCGAGCAGCGGGGTGACCATGCCGCCGACCGAGGCGATCAAGATGGCGGTGGTGGTGCTGACCGTCGCGCCGATCGTCGCTGTCTACCCGTTCGTCCAGCGGCACTTCGTCAAGGGCGTGCTGATCGGCGCGGTGAAGGGCTGAGGCGGCGCGGTGGAGCGCCGGGGCACGTCACCGCGCCCGGTCGGGGTCAGAGCACCTGGGACAGGAAGCGTCGCAGCCGCGGGTGCTCCGGTGCCTCGAACACCGCCTCCGGTGGCCCGGCCTCCAGCACCACGCCCGCGTCCATGAACGCCACCGTGTCGGCGACGCTGCGCGCGAAACCCATCTCGTGGGTGACCACGACCATCGTCATCCCGGCGGCGGCCAGGTCCGCCATCACCGCCAGTACGCCCTTGACCAGCTCCGGGTCCAGCGCGCTCGTCGCCTCGTCGAACAGCATCACCTGCGGACGCAGCGCGAGCGCCCGCGCGATGGCGACGCGCTGCTGCTGGCCGCCGGAGAGCTGCGCCGGCCGCGCGTCCGCCTTGCCGGCCAGGCCGACCAGGTCGAGCTGGGCACGGGCGAGCGCCACCGCCTCGTCCTCGCTCAGCTTCTTGAGTTTGCGCAGCGCCAGCGTGATGTTGCGCAGCACGCTCAGGTGCGGGAACAGGTTGAACTGCTGGAACACCATGCCGATGCGCTGACGCAGCGCGTCCGGGTCGTCGCGCAGCACGCTGCGCCCGTCCAGCAGCACGTCACCGCGGTCCGGTTCGATCAGCCGGTTGACGGTGCGCAGCAGCGTCGACTTGCCGGAGCCGGACGGGCCGATGACGCAGGCCGCGCGGCCCCGGGCCACGTCGAGGTCCGCACCGCGCAGCACCCGGTGCGCGCCGAAGGCCAGGTGCACGTCGCGGACGGCCAGGCTGACCGAGGTAGTGGTGGTCATCGCGGGTCCTTCCCGGACGGGGCGAGGTCGGCCGGCTCGGTGTCGGGCTCGGGCGGCGCGGCCGGCCGGCCCTGCCGCAGGCGCCGGTCCAGCCAGTTGACCGCGTGGGTCAGCGGCACGGTCAGCACCAGGTAGAACAACCCGGCCAGCAGCAGCGCGGACTGGTTGCCGGTGTTCGCCGCGTAGTCCTGCCCGATCCGGAACAGCTCCCGCTGGCTGGCCAGCAGGCCGAGGAAGTAGACCAGGCTGGAGTCCTTGATCAGCGCGATGAGCTGGTTGACCCAGGCGGGCAGCACCCGGCGTACGCCCTGCGGGATGATCACCAGGCGCATCGCCTCGCCCCAGGAGAAGCCCAGCGCCCGCGCGCCCTCCAACTGGGCGGCCTCGACGCTCAGGATGCCGGCCCGGAAGATCTCACCGAGGTAGGCGGCGGCGATCAGGGACAGCGCCAGCACGCCCAGTGGATAGGGGTTCGGGCCCCACACCTGCATGCCGAGCGGTGCCAGGCCCACGCCGATGAGCAGGATGGTCGCCGCGGCCGGCAGGCCGCGGAACACGTCGGTGTACACCCGCGCCGGCCACCGCAACCATCGGGTACGCGAGATGCCGGCGACGGCCAGCAGCATGCCCAGCACCGAGCCGAGCAGGGCGGCGGAGACCGCCAGGGTCAGCGTGTTGGGCAGCCCGACGGTGAGCATCTCGGGCAGCGCCTCGCGCATCGAGTTCCAGTCGAAGAACGTCTCCCACAGCGTGCTCAGTGGATCCATGTCCGCTCCGTCCGCCCCGCTCGTGCTCGGTCACCGGTTCAGGAGGCGGCCGACGGCGACGGCACCGCCACCGACCCGCTGCCCGGCTTGAAGTCGGCCGGGACCGGCCGCCCCGGGTAGTACTCGGCCTGGAGGCGGCTCCACATGCCGTCGGCGATCACCTCGTCCAGGCCCTTGTTCAGCGCCTCGCGCAGCTTGTCGTCGCCCTTGGCCACGGCGTACGCGGTCGGGGCGGGGCTGAGCTGCTTCGCCGCGACCTCGATCTTGCCGTTGCTGTCGGCGGCGGACTTGTCGCCGATCTCGGCCGGGGCGATCCAGGCGTCGGCGGTACCGGCCTTGAGCTGGTTGATCGCGCTGTTGTAGTCGGGCACCCGCACCGGGTCGAGGTTCTGCCTGGTGGCGTAGTCGTCCTGCACGGTGCCCTGGACCACCACCACGCGCTTGCCGGCGAGCTGGTCGAAGCCGGTGATCGCGGAGCCTGCGGGCACGTCCAGGCCGAAGTAGCCGAAGTCGTAGCCGTTGCCGAAGTCCACAGTCTTCTTCCGTGCCTCGGTGATCGTGATCGAGGAGCTGCCCACGTCGAACTTGCCGCTGTTGACCTGCGCGAGCAGGCCGGAGAAATCGGTGCCGACGAACTCCACCTTCAGGCCGATCCTGGCGGCCACCGCGCGCAGCAGCTCGTTGTCGAAGCCGGTGAACTCGCCGTCCTTGAGGAAGACGTTCGGCGGGGCGTCGGTGAGCGTGCCGGCGCGGATCACGCCGGGCTGGAGCAGGCCGTACGGGTTGTCGGCCGCGGCGGTGTCGTCGTTGCCGCAGGCGGTGAGGGCGGTGACGGCGAGCAGGGCCGCCGCACCGACGGAGGCGGCACGGGTCAGGACGGTACGGAAACGCACGATGTCTCTCCAGAGTGGATGGACGCGCGGCGCGCGTCGGCGCCGGCCCGCGCCGGACAGACGGCCGGGCCGGAGAAGGGTGGATCGGGGAAAGGAGGGTGGCGTTCGCTCAGCGCGCGAGGCGACAGGCGTCGCTGCACACCCGCATCAGGTCGACGTGACGGCGCTTGACCAGCGCGAAGCGGGCCGGGTACGCGGCGACGTCGCCGGATGGGGTGGAGGGTGGTGCGGACATCGGTCTCCCTGGTCTTCTGCTGACCTGGGTGCCAGGCCACGCTTGCACCGGCGGCTGCCGGTGCCTGGTCTTCACCCGGGGCACCCCACCGCGGAGGAGGGTTGCCGGCCAGCGAGCCGGGGCTTCGCGCTGGCGCTCATGACCTGCCCAGAAGGCTAGCAGCACCGCCGCGGCGGTCGTCCAGCGGTTATGACCACCCTCACGCGCGGGGCCTCACCGCCGGGCCGGGACGACCGGCGCGTCCCGGCCGGTGCCGTGCCGCGACGGGCTGCGCCGCTCGTGGTAGTCCTGCTCGACGTTGACGGTCCAGACGTCGTGCTCCGCGCCGTGCGCGATGTTCTCCGCGGTCAGCATCGCGGTGAGCATGGAGTGGTCGGCGTTGTTGTACCGGTGCATGCCGTTTCGCCCGACGGGGTGCACGTTCGGCACGGACGCGGCCAGCCAGTCCCGGATCACGTCGACGTTGCGCTGGTACCGCTCGTCGTAGACCGGGTACGCCTTCGGCATCCGGACCACGTAGCCGGCCTCCACGCACCCGGGCTTGACCAGGCCCAGCCGCTCCAGCTCGGCGGTGGCGAACGCGATCAACCCGGCGTCCGGCGTCCGCCACATCTCGTCGCCCTCGAACACGAAGTACTCCAGCCCCAGGCAGGTCCGCCCGTCCTTGACCAGGTACGGCGACCACGAGCCGAAGTTCTGGATCCGGCCCACCCGGGCCGCCGGGTCGTGCACGTAGATCCAGTTGTCCGGGAAGGAGAACTCCTCCGGCACCACGAGCGCCACGGTCAGGAAGTCCCGGTACCGCAGGTCGGCGGCGGCGGCCCGCACCTCGGGCGGCGCCTCCGGGCGCATCGCCCGCACCAGCGCGGAGATCGGCATCGAGGAGATCACGTGGTCGGCCGGCTCGGTGCGTTCCCCGCCCGCGTCGGCCACCGTCACGGCGATGGCCCGTCGCGCCGCCGGATCCCGGTGCACCTCGGTCACCCACGCGCCGGTACGGACAGTGCCGCCGCGCTTGGCGACCTCCTCGGCGCAGCGCTCCCACATCATCCCCGGGCCGTGCTTCGGATACTGGAACTCCTCGATCAGGCTCGTCACGTCGGTGCGGTTGCGCCGGGGCAGCAGCGCGTTGCGCATCGCCGTCGCCAGCGACAGGTTCTTGATCCGCTGGGCGGCCCAGTCGGCCTGCAACCGGTCCGCCGGCATCCCCCAGACCTTCTCCGTGTACGTCTTGAAGAAGATCGAGTAGAGCCGCCAGCCGAACCGCGCCGACACCCACCCCTCGAAGTGCGACTGGTCCTTGGGCGGGCGCAGCCGGGCCAGGCCGTACGAGCCCAGACAGCGCGCCGCCTCCAGCAGGCCGAGGTTGCGCAGCGCGTTGCCGGCGCTGAGCGGGTAGTCGAACAGCGCGCCCCGGTAGTAGATCCGGCTCATCCGCGGCCGGAGCAGGAAGTCCTCGTCGGGGAGGATCTCGTGCCAGAAGTCCTCGACCCGGGCGACCTTGGTGAAGAAGCGGTGCCCGCCGATGTCGAAGCGCCAGCCGTCACGCTCCACCGTCCGGCTGATCCCGCCCACCACGTCGTCGGCCTCGTAGACCCGGACCGGCTCGCCGTGCCGCAGCAGCTCGTACGCGGCGGTCAGCCCGGCCGGCCCCGCCCCGATGATCACGGTCCCGTCGCCGTCGCCCATGCCGTACGCGCCCCCCGCCTGCCGATGCGGCAGCGCGCTTACCCACCCTGACGACGTCCTCACCTGCCGGACCGCGCCGGTCGGTGACCGCTCGGCGGGTGTGAGCCCGCCCGGACGGGGAACGCGCACCGGGTTTCCGGCCGGGCGGGCCGGTCGACGGCCGGAACGGTGGGAGCACGATGGCGGACGAGCGGCGGGCCGACCTCGGCGGCACGGCCCGACCCGATCGCGCCGCCGACTCCGGCGGCAGGGCCCGGCCGGACCGCACGGCCGACCCGGGCGTCCGGGCACGCGCCGACGTCGGGCCCGACCGCGCGGCCGGCGGCGGGGCGCACGCCGGGCGTACCCGGTGGTGGTCGTGGACAGCTCCGGCCGCCCGCCGGGTGCCCGAGCCGTGGGGATTCGTGCTCGCCGTCTTCGCCGGCTCGAAGCTCGTGCTCACCCTGGCCGGCGTGCTGGTGCTGACCGCCTGGGACGGGGTACCGGGCGCGCCGCCGCCCGGCGAGACCGCGATGCGGGGCCAGCAGGACGCGGTCTCGTCCCACCGGTGGTTCTCGCTCTGGTTCGCCTGGGACTCGTTCCTCTACGAGCACCTGGCCCGCCTGCCGCTGGACCGGCCCTGGCCGGACTTCGGCTTCCCGCTGCTCTACCCGTTCCTGGCCCGGCCGCTCGCGCCGCTGCTCGGCGGGCACACCGCGTGGGCGCTGCTGCTCGTGAGCAACGTGGCGCTGGTGTTCCAGCTCTACTACGCGTACCGGCTGGGGGGCCGGCTGCTCGGCGGCGCGGAACCGGCCGGCGGCCGGCGAGCGGTCCGGTACCTGCTGCTCCTGCCGACGGCGTTCCTGTTCCAGGCGGCGCTCACCGAGTCGCTGTTCGTCTGCCTGGCGCTGGCCGCCTTCTGGCACGCCGAGCGGAGTCGCTGGCTGCTCGTCGGCGTCGTCGGGTACTTCCTGGCGATGAGCCGCTCGGTCGGCTTCCTCGTGGTGGTGCCGCTGGCGCTGGTGCTGCTGCGCGAGCACGGCTGGCGGGCCGGGCCCGGGGCGTGGCCGCGCCTGCTGCGGCAGGGCTGGCCGCTGCTGCTGGTCCCGGCGGGCTGGCTGACGTTCATGGCCTTCTGCCGCTGGCAGAGCGGCGACTGGTTCGCCTACCAGCACGCCCAGGAGACCGGCTGGGGGATCCGGCTGCAGAACCCGATCGCGACGGCCGCGTCCGCGCTGACCGGCGGCAACTCGGCCGACGCGTTGCGGGTCTGGATCGCCGTGGCGACGCTGGCGGTGGCGGTCGTCGGGCTGCGCCGCCGCGCCGACTGGCCGTACCTGGTCTACACGCTCGTCATGGTGCTGGTGCCGCTGTCGATGGGGCCGCCGGTGTACAAGAGCCTGCTGCGCTACCTGCTCGCCGCCTTCCCGGTCGCGTTCGTGCTGGCCCGCTGGGCACGGCGGCCCGGCCTCGACGGCTGGCTCACCGCCGCGCTGGCACTGCTGCAGGGCGCGTTGTTCGCGGTCTGGCTCACCTACTGGACCCACCTGATCATCTGACCGCCGTGGTTGTGGCAGTGGGCGCTGCCTGGGCCGGCGGCAGCAGGGGCCGGGCACCGGTCCGCCCGCGCGCGCCAGCCCGCGCGACGACGTGCCGGCTCAGGTGGCCAGGGCGGCGGTGAGCCGGCGGGCCTCGGCGACCAGCCGGCCGCCGCCGCCCCGGGCCACCACGTCGGCCAGTCCTGGTACCTCGATCCGCACGCCCGTCGCGGTCGCCGCCTCCGCCGCCAGCGCCAGCAGGTCCGGTGTGCCCCGGGACGGCGTCGGTGCGCCGGGCAGTGGCGGCAACGCCGAGGCGAGCAGCCGCCACGCTACGGTCCTGCTAGCTTCCTCGGATGTTCGCCCACGCCCTCACCGACGACGCCGAGCTGCGTCCACTGTCGCCCTGGCACGCCGACGAGTTCCTGGCCAACCTCGACCGCTGCCGCGACCACATCTCGCCCTGGGTCGGCGCGTCCTTCGTCGCCACCGACGCCGAGTCGGCACGCAGGGTCCTCCAGGCGTACGCCGACCGGTGGGCTCGCGACGACGGCGGCATCTGGGGCATCTGGCAGCGCGGCACGCTCGTCGGCGGCGTGCTGTTCGTGTCGCTGAGCACCGATCGCGGGGTGTGCGAGGCCGGCTGCTGGCTGGAACCGGGCGCCGAAGGGCAGGGCCTGGTCACCCGTGCCGCCCGCTTCGTCATCGGCTGGGCGGTGCGGGAGCGCGGCATCCATCGCGTCGAGTGGGTCACGAAGGCCGGCAACGACCGCAGCGTCGCCGTCGCGCGGCGGCTCGGGATGAGCCGCGACGGCGTCATGCGCGGTGCCGCCCCGACTCCTGACGGCCGCGCCGACCTGGAGGTCTGGTCCGTGCTGGCACCGGAGTGGACCGCCTGACCGGGAAATTGTCGTACCCGGACGTGAACATGTGTCCATGGCTGTCCCCGCACTGGCCGACCGGTCCCCCCAGCCGCGCGCCCTGCCGCTGCGCGAGGTCCGCACCCGGCTCACCCAGCTCGTCTCCCTGGCCGAGCTGACCGACACCGTCACGCTCGTCACCCGCGACGGCGACCCCCGCCCGGTCGCCGCGATCGTGCCCGCGCCCGCCGCGCGCACCGGCGCCCAGGCGCGCGCCGACGCCGAACGTGTCGCCGCGATCAGCGCCGGCTGGGCCCGCCGCCTGGAGGAGTTGCACCGGCAGTCCAGCCGGCGGCACGCCGCCGAGCTGCGGGCGCTGGCCGACGCGCTCGCCGAGGCGTGGGCCGAACTCGACCGCCGCACCCCGGCCGGCGACGCGGCGCTGACCCGGCTGCGCGCCGCGCACGCCGATCTGCTGCGCCGCTGACCCGTGGTGTCCCGCCCGGTCTACGCGGGACACCACGGGCGTACGGTCAGCTCCGTCCGCGCTCGGCCCGGTAGCGGCGGATCAGCTCGGCGGTCGAGGTGTCCACGTCGGCCAGATCCGGGTCCGGTCCGGTGAGCTTCGGCGCGAGCTGGTTGGCCATCACCTTGCCCAGCTCCACACCCCACTGGTCGAAGGCGTTGATGTCCCAGACCGCGGCCTCGGTGAACGTGATGTGCTCGTAGAGCGCGATCAGCTGGCCCAGCGTCGTCGGGGTGAGCTTCGGCGCCAGGATCGAGGTGGTCGGGTGGTTGCCCGCCATCACCCGGTGCGACACCACCTCGGGCGCGGTGCCCTCGGCCTCCACCTGCTCCCGGGTCCGCCCGAACGCCAGCGCGGCGGTCTGGGCGAAGAAGTTCGACATGAACAGGTCGTGCATGTCGCCCAGGTCGTGGTTGGGCCGGCTGAACGCGATGAAGTCCGCCGGGATCAGCCGGGTGCCCTGGTGGATGAGCTGGTAGAAGGCGTGCTGCCCGTTGGTGCCCGGCTCGCCCCAGAAGATCTCCCCGGTCGGGTACGTCACCGGCGAGCCGTCGACGCGTACCGACTTGCCGTTGCTCTCCATGGTGAGCTGCTGGAGGTAGGCGGGGAACCGGTGCAGGTACTGCGAGTACGGCAGCACCGCATGGGTCTCCGCGCCGAGGAAGTCGGTGTACCAGACGTTGAGGAGGCCGAGCAGTGCCGGGACGTTGCGCTCCACCGGCGCGGACCGGAAGTGCTCGTCGACCGCGTGGTAGCCGGCCAGCATCTCGCGGAACCGGTCCGGTCCGATCGCCAGCATGACCGACAGGCCGACCGCGGACGGCAGCGAGTAGCGGCCGCCCACCCAGTCCCAGAAGCCGAACATGTTCTCCGGGTCGATGCCGAAGTCCCGGACCCGCCGCTCGTTGGTGCTGACCGCGACGAAGTGCCGGGCGATCGCGTCGTCGTCGGCGTCCAGCCCGGCGAGCAGCCAGCGCCGCGCCTGGTCGGCGTTGGCGAGGGTCTCCTGGGTGGAGAACGTCTTCGACACCACGACGAACAGCGTGCTCGCCGGATCCAGGTCGGCGGTCTTGTCGTGGATGTCGGTCGGGTCGATGTTCGACACGAACCGGCAGCTGATACCCGCGTCCCGGTACGCCTTGAGCGCCTCGTACGCCATCACCGGCCCGAGGTCGGAGCCGCCGATGCCGATGTTCACCACCGTGGTGATCCGCTCGCCGGTGTGGCCCCGCCACGAGCCGGAGCGCACCCGCTGCGCGAACGCCGACATGCGCTCCAGCACGGCGTGCACGTCGGCGACCACGTCCTGACCGTCCACGGTGAGTGACGCGTCCGGGGGCAGGCGCAGCGCGGTGTGCAGCACGGCCCGGTCCTCGGTGACGTTGATGTGCCGTCCGGCGAACATGGCCGCGATCCGGTCGGTCAGGCCGACCCGCTCGGCGAGTGCGCCGAGCAGCGCGATCGTCTCGTCGGTGACGAGGTTCTTGCTGTAGTCCACGTGCAGGTCGGCGACCTCACCGGTGAGCCGCTCACCCCGCTGCCCGTCGGCGGCGAACAGGTCGCGCAGGTGCGTGGCGCGCATCGCCTCGGCGTGCTTGCGCAGCGCCTGCCATTCGTCGGTGGTGGTGACGTCCACAGCCATCGGGTCGATCTTCTCCTTCACGACGGGCGGTCGGCCGGCCCGCGCCGGCGAACCCCACAAGCCTGCCACCCGGACCGGTCGCGCGCGACGCGACCCGGCGGCGACCACCGTGCGGGCGGGTCTTTCCGGGCGCGGTTCCGGGACACGCCGTTGGGACATCTGTACGACACGCCGATCACTGAATGACATCTTTCGATAGCGGAACGTAGTATCCAGCGTTGCTGTCCGAACGCGTCGAGGGGGTGCCATGGCCGGGGTGATCCATCCTCGTCCGCCGTCCGACCCGGAGGAGCCGGCCGGAGAGACGACCCTGCCCGAGCTGGTCGATCCGCACTGGATGCACCGGGCCACCGAACTGGCCCACACCGGCTTCTGGTCGGTGGCGCGCCGGTTACCCGCGCTGATCCGCGAGGCGATCAGTCTCGCCTGGGCGACCAGCCGCGGGGACACCGCCGCCTCGCTGGGCCTCAACGTCGCCGCCGGTGTGCTCACCACGCTGGGCCTGCTCGCCACCACCGGAGTGCTCCACCAGCTGTTCGCGGCCGGCCCCACACCGGACCGGATCCGGGCGGCGCTGCCCGCCCTGGCGCTGGCGGCGGCCGCCGTCACCGGGCGCGGCGCGCTGACCATCGCCGCCGGATGGGCGCAGGCCCGGCTCGTACCGCAGATCAACTTCACAGTGGAGCGGCGGCTGTTCGAGACGACGTCCGCGGTGGAACTGGCCGCCTTCGACGACGCCGGCTTCGCCGAGGAGATGGACCGCGCCCGCGACCGAGGGCTGGTCGAGGCGGGCTCCCTCGTCAACGACACGGTCAACCTGGTCACCGGTGTGGTCGGCGTGATCGCCACGGCTACCGCGGTGACGATCATCCACCCGCTGCTGCTGCCCTGCCTGGTGGTCGCCGCCGCGCCGGAGGCGGTGACGGCGGTGCGGATGGCCCGCCGCCAGCACGTCGACTGGCTCGCCCGGATCACCCGGCGGCGACGCAAGTGGATGCTGGGCGACCTGATGGCCAACCGGCACACCGCGGCCGAGGTCCGCGCGTACCAGATGCGCGACTTCCTGCTCTCCGAGTACCACCTCATGACGCGCCTGGAGACCCGCGCCGAACTGCGCCTCGCCCGCGCGCAGACGGTCACCCGGGCCATCGGCCTGTCCATCACGGGCATCGCCACGTTCGGGCTCTACGTGGTGCTGGGCGCGCTGCTCGTCGAGGGCGTGGTGGCGCTCGCGGCCGCCGCCACCGCGCTGCTCGCGCTCCAGTCCGCGCGTACGAGCCTGCGCACGGCCGTCTTCGCCACCAACTCGCTCTACGAGGACGCCCTCTACTACCAGGACTACCGCGACTTCCTCGACCGGGCGACCCGGCGGATCCCGGCCGGCGGCCACCTGCCTGTCGACGGGTTCACGCGCATCGACGTCGAACGGGTCAGCCTGCGCTACCCGGACACCGACAGCGCGGCGGTCGACGAGGTCAGCCTCACGTTCCGGCGCGGTGAGGTGATCGCGCTGGTGGGGGAGAACGGCTCCGGCAAGACCACCCTCGCGAAGCTGATCGGCGGCCTCTACCGGCCCACCGGCGGCACGATCCGCTGGGACGGCGTGGACGCCGCCGAACTGGACCCACGGCAGACCGCCGCCCAGGTCGCGGTGATGAGCCAGTACTGGTGGAAGTTCCCGTTCACCGCCCGGCAGAACATCCGCGTCGGCCGCCACGACCGCGCCGGCGGACCCGGACCCAGCGTGGAGACCGCCGCCCGCGACGCCGCCGCCCACGACATGATCAGCGAGCTGCCGTTCGGGTACGACACGCTGCTGGACCGGCGGTTCAAGGACGGCCAGGACCTGTCCGGCGGGCAGTGGCAGCGGCTGGTGGCGGCACGCGGCCTCTACCGCGACGCCCGGCTGCTGATCTGCGACGAGCCCTCCGCGGCGCTGGACGCGCGTGCCGAGCACGCCCTCTTCCAGCACCTGCGGCGGCACCCGGACCGGGCCGTCGTGCTGATCACCCACCGGCTGGCGAACGTCCGGCACGCCGACCGGATCTTCGTGATGGACCACGGCCGGCTCGTGCAGTCAGGCGACCACGACACACTGATGGCCCAGGGCGGGCTCTACCGCGAGTTGTTCGAGTTGCAGGCGGCTGGCTACCTCGCCGGCAGCGCGGAACCCGCCGAGAGTTGACCTCCAGCGCACTCGAACTCCTACCGTGACCGGACCGCGCGCCACCCGGCCGGCGCGGTGCAACCCAGGGAGTTCACATGCGCTATCGCGTCCTCGGCGGCACCGGCATCGAGGTCAGCGTCCACTGCCTCGGCACCATGATGTTCGGCGCGGTCGGCAACCCCGACCACGACGACTGCACCCGGATCGTCCACGCGGCACTCGACCGCGGGATCAACTTCGTGGACACCGCCGACATGTACTCGGCCGGCGAGTCGGAGGAGATCGTCGGCAAGGCCCTGCGCGGCCGGCGCGACGACGTGGTGCTCGCCACGAAGGTCCACTTCCCGATGGGCGAGGGGCCCAACCGGGGCGGCAACTCGCGACGCTGGATCGTCCGGGCCGTCGAGGACAGCCTGCGCCGGCTCGGCACCGACTGGATCGACCTCTACCAGGTACACCGCCCCGACCACACCACCGACATCGAGGAGACGCTCGGGGCCCTGACCGACCTGGTCCGGGCCGGGAAGATCCGCGCGTTCGGCTGCTCGACCTTCCCGGCCGAGGAGATCGTGGAGGCGCACCACGTCGCCGAGCAGCGGGCGCTCGCCCGGTTCCGCACCGAGCAGCCACCGTACTCGATCCTGGCGCGCGGCATCGAGACGTCGGTGCTGCCGGTCTGCCGCCGCTACCGGATGGGTGTGCTGGTGTGGAGCCCGCTGGCCTCCGGGTTCCTGTCGGGCCGGTACCGGCAGGGCCGGCCCGTCGACCTCGGCGCGGGCCGCCCGGCGCTCACCCCGGCCCGGTTCGACCCGGCGCTGCCAGGCAACACCGCCAAGTACGCCGCCGTGGAGGACCTGGTCGCGCTCGCCGACGAGGTGGGCTGCACGCTGCCGCAGCTCGCCGTGGCGTTCACCGCCGCGCACCCGGCGGTCACCTCGACCATCATCGGACCGCGCACGATGGACCAGTTGGACGCGCTGCTCGCCGGGGCGGAGCTGACGCTCGGCGACGCGGTGCTGGACCGGATCGACGAGATCGTCCCGCCCGGCACGAACCTCTACCGGCCCGACGGCGTCTGGTCCCCGCCCACCCTGACCGACCCGTCCCGCCGCCGCCGCCCCCTCCCGGAGCGGGCCGCCGCCTGACCCACGCCCACCCGCCCTCCCTCGGCTCCCCAGCTCGTCGATCATGAGGTTCCTGCCCCGGAAAAGAGTGCGAACCGGACGTTCGAGGGGCCGAAACCGCAAGATCGACGAGGCGGGGCGGGGCGAGGCGGGGCCGGGAGGGCGAGGGCGGGCAGGGGAACTGTGTCGACAGGGGACGGCTGCGGAATCAGACTGGGCGGGTGGAACATCGCGATCTTGTTCGGGTGAGCAAGCGGCTGTCGCTGGCGTTGCGGCACCGGCCCGACGCGTTCGGGCTTCTGCTCGACCGGGCCGGGTGGGTGCCGGTCGCCGACGTGCTCGCCGGGCTGGGGATCAGCCGCGCCCAACTGGACGCCGTGGTCGCGGGCAACGACAAGCAGCGCTTCGCGGTGGAGGCCGGTCCGGACGGGACGGACCGGATCCGCGCCAACCAGGGGCACTCGGTTCCGGTCGACCTCGGCCTGATCCCGGCCGCGCCGCCGTCCCGGCTGTTCCACGGCACCGGCGAGGTGGTGCTGGACGCGATCCGGGCGCAGGGGCTGCGCCGGGGCGGCCGGCACCACGTACACCTGTCGCCTGATCTGGCGACGGCCCGGCGCGTCGGTGCGCGCCGGGGCGGCGCGGTGGTGGTGCTGACCGTGGACGCGGCGGCGATGGCGGAGGCCGGGTACCTGTTCTACCGCTCGGCCAACGGGGTGTGGCTCACCGACACCGTGCCGCCGCCCTACCTCGGCACCACCTGAACGGCGGTCAGCAGGCGGTCACCGGGTGCGCCACCACGGCGTCGAACAGGTACGCGAGGTCGTTCGGCGCGGCCCGGTCGGGCTGCCGTGCGCCGGTCCGGTCGGTGGCGCGGGCACGCAGGACGTGCCGTCCGGCTGTCGGCGGGCGCCACCGGACGGTCCAGCGCTGCCAGGCGCCGCCCCGGTCGGCGGCGACCAGGTCGGCCGGGCGCCACCCGTCGCCGGTGTCCACCTCGACGTGCTCGACCGGGCCGTTGCCGGACCAGGAGCGGCCGGTCAGCAGCATCTCCTCGCCGGCCGGCACCCGGGCGTCCCAGGCCAGCTCGAACGCGCTGCGTACCGGCTGGGAGGTGAGCACCGTGCCGTCGGCCGGGTGGCCGGGGCCGAACATCCGGTAGAACTGCGTGTTCCACGGCGAGAACAGGGGAGTGGTGGAGACCTCGATCGCGCCCACCCACTTGATCGAGGAGATGCCGACCCAGCCGGGCACCACGACCCGCACCGGGAAGCCGTGGTCGGGGGGCAGCGGCTCACCGTTCATCTCGTACGCCAGCAGCACGTCGTCGACCGCCTTCGCGACGGGCATCGGGCGGCGTACCCGGCCGAGGTTGACCCCGCCGCTGACGTAGTCCGGGTCGAGGCCCTCGGGCATCACGTCGACCGCCTCGTCACGCAGCCCGGCCAGGCGCAGCACCGTGCCGAGCCGCACGCCCCGCCACCGGGCCACACCGACGCTGCCCAGCCCCCACGCCACGCCCGGGGTGGGCTCGCCCTGCTGCTCGGCGAAGTAGCGCCGCCCGTTGCCGGCGCACTCCAGCAGCGCCGCGTGCTCCTCGGCGGGCAGCCGGCGCAGTTCGTCGAGGTCGAACTCGACCGGGTTGTCCCGGGTGGGCGCGCCGCGCAGGCCGTCGCCGGACAGGCGCAGCCGCCAGGTGGCCGCGTCCAGGTGCGGCGTGACCGTGTGGTTGCGGACGAAGAAGCGGTCGATCGGGACCACGTACCCCTGGCCGGCCATCGACGGCCAGCGCATCTCGGCGTTCGTGTCCAGCGGGCGCAGCAGGTCCGGCGGCAGCCGCTTGACGATCGGCGCGCCGGGGTCGACGCCGACCGGCGCGGACGCCACAGCGACCGGCTCGCGCTCCGCGGCGGCGGCGGTCACCGCGGCCATCGCCGCGCCCACCTCCAGCAGCCGGTCACGGTCGACGCCCGGCCCGTGTGCCTGCCCGGCGAGCCACTGCCGGCTCCGGTCGGCGTCGTGGACGGCTTCGGCGGGGGACGGGGACTGACTCACGACTGACCTCCGGGGTAGGCGACGTTGCCTTTCCTATTCAATCAGTAGGACTTCTCATCGATCCGTCGCAGGTGGCGGCGACCTCACGCCGCGCCGATCATCGTCACCACCCCGGCCGCCACGAGCACACCGGCCCACAGCCGGTCGACGTTGAACCAGGCCCGGCGCAGCACACCGACGCCGAGCACCTCGTACACCAGCAGGGCCACGACCAGCGCGGCGGCGAGCATGGCGACTGTGTGCACGGCGGCGGCGAGCAGGCCGGTCAGCGCGCCGGCCGGCGCGGCGGCGAGGTGCCCGGCGTGCGGGCCGGCGCCGGCCGCCGGTTCGGCGAGCAGCACCGGCAGCAGCATCAGGCCCGCGCCGTGCGCCGCCGACATCAGGAACGACCAGGCGGTGAGCTGCGCCGCCGACAGCCGCATCCCGGCCCACCGGAAGTGCCGCTCGGACAGCAGCCGCCACAGCCCGAACCCGACCAGCAGCACCCCGCCGGTCACCGCGACCAGCTTGCTCGCCGTCACCGACCGGGTCGCGCTCACCAGCGCGGCGACCACCGCCACCGACGCCAGGTGACCGGCCGCGATCGGCGGCAGCGCCGCCAGCAGCGCGGCCCGGCGGCGCTCCTGCAGGCCCCGGGCCACCGCGAACAGCCACCCCATCGCCGGGTTCAGGCCGTGGAACGCGCCGAGGCCGGCCAGCGCCGCCCAGGTCGCGCCGGTCACGGGAAGCAGTACGAGTCGGACGAGGCGTCGCCGCCCTGCAACCGGGTCTGGTGCACGCGCAGGCCGCGGAACTCCTCGCCGCGCGGGAAGAACCGCGGGTCCGGCACGAGGCCGCCGTGCTCGGGGTCGACGTCGAGCTTCGCCACCCAGGCGCCCACCCCGTCGGGATAGAACTGGTCGTCCCAGGCGCCGTAGAGCGAGTTGCTGACGTAGACGCGGCGGCCGTCGCGGCTGATCTCGACCATCTGCGGCCCGCCGGCCAGCGGTTCGCCCGGGAACGCCGGGTGCGGGGTGCGGTTGACGATGCCGCCCAGGCGCACCGAGCCGACGCGTACCGGGTGGAACGGGTCGCTGACGTCGTAGCGGATCAGTTCGCCGGTGCCCCAGCAGGACACGTGGAGGAACCTGTCGTCAACCGACAGGTCGATGTCGGTGACCAGCGGCGGCACCGCCCCGAACGGCTTGAGCAGGTCCGGCAGGTCGGCCGGGTCCGCCGGCTCGGCCGGGATGTCGATCACCTTGGTCACCGCCCAGGCGTCGCCGTCGCGGTGCCACAGCCAGATCGAGGCGGACAGGTCCTCGACGCTGATCACCACGCCGACGAAGCCGTACGACTTCGTCGGGTCGTGCGCGGGGCGCAGCTCCAGCGGCATCTGGTACTGGTCGCCGAGGTCGACGCGCTGCACGTGCCGGCGCCTCGCCAGGTCCCAGAAGTGGATCGCGTGCCCGTACCTGTGGCCCAGCAGCAGCTCACCGACGATGCCGTCCTCGATCATCGACGGCGTGCCCCACTCGCTGGTGACCAGCACGTCCTGCGTGTAGTGCCACCAGAAGTCGTACGCCAGGAACTGCGGTCCCCGGTCGGCCTCCCACGCGCCGCGCACCTCGAACGTGGTGTGGTCGAGCACGGCGATGCCGCCCGGCCCCTCCTGTCCGTCGGCGCCGCCGAGCGCTGAGACGTAGATGCCGTCCGGCCCGCAGTGCACCGTGTGCGGGCGGGAGTACCCGGCACGCTTGCCGAGTTCCTCCGGTCCGATCACCTTGACCAGCTCGGGGCGGCGCGGGTCGGGCTTGGTGTCCAGCACGTGGATCCGGGACGAGCGCAGGCCCGGGACGATCAGGTAGCGGCGCTCCACGTGCGGGTGCGGCGCGGTCGGGCAGAGCGCGCTGCTGCACGCGTTCCAGCCGAAGTGGTGCAGCTCGTCGCCGGTGTTCGGCAGCTCGGTCCAGCCCACCACCCGGCCGTACGAGCCGGAGTCCGGGTCGGTGTCGAGCACCGCGATGGCGTCCGGGCGCTGCCCGGCGCGGTCGAACGCGGCGACGTACGCGAGTTTCTCGGCCGGCGCGGCGGCGGCGAGCGCGGGGGAGGGGTAGAAGGTCGGGTCGGGTGTCCAGCGGGTCACGGGTTCTCCCTCGCGGTCAGCCGGCGGGTACGCCGAGGCGGTCGAGCAGGTGGCGGCGCAGCGCGCCGAGGGCCGGGTCGTCGGGGCTCGGGGACGGGCCGAGGCGTACCGGCACCTCCTCGGCGATCACGCCGTCGTCGAGGAGCAGGACGCGGTCCGCCAGCAGCAGCGCCTCCTCCACGTCGTGGGTGACGAGCAGCGCGGCGAATCCGTGCTGGGCGCGCAGCCGCCGCAGCAGCCCCTGCATGCGCAGCCGGGTCAGCGCGTCCAGCGCGCCGAACGGCTCGTCCAGCAGCAGCAGGTCCGGTTCGCGGACCAGCGCGCGGGCCACCGCGACTCGCTGCGCCTGCCCGCCGGACAGTTCGGCCGGCCAGGCCCGGCCCCGGTCGGCGAGACCCACCTCGGCCAGCGCGCGGCCGACCCGGTCGCCCACGTCCGGTCCGGTCAGCCCGAGCGCCACGTTGTCTGCTACCCGCTTCCACGGCAGCAGCCGGTGCTCCTGGAAGACGACGGCCGCGGTGCCGTGCACCGCGTGCTCGCCGCCCGCGTCGCCGTCGAGCCCGGCGAGCACGCGCAGCAGCGTGCTCTTGCCGGATCCGCTGCCGCCGAGCAGCGCCACCGTCTCGCCGGCGCCGATGGTCAGGCCGACCCCGGCCAGCACCACCGCCGGGCCGAATGACCGGGTCACCGCGCGTGCGGTGAGCACCGGCCCGGTCAGGTCGCGCGCAGTCCGCGTCGCCACGCCAGAGTCCTCCTCTCCGCGTACCTGATGAGCAGGTCGGAGGCCAGCCCCAGCAGCGCGTAGATGAGCAGGCCGAGCACCACCACGTCGGTCTGGCTGAACTCGCGCGCCTCCATCATCAGGAACCCGACGCCGGTCTGCGCGTTCACCTGCTCGCCGACGACCAGGCTGAGCCAGGCCGCGCCGATGGCCAGCCGGAGCCCGAGGAACAGCGCCGGCAGCGCGCCGGGCAGCACCACGTGCCGCAGCCGGGCCGCCGCGCCGAGTCCGCAGGTGCGCGCCGCCTCCACCAGCCGCTCGTCGATGTCGCGGATGCCGGCGTACGTGTTGAAGTAGATCGGGAAGAACGCGCCGAGCGCGACGAGCGTGACCTTCAGCGACTCGCCGATGCCCACCCAGATGATCAGCAGCGGGACCAGGCCCAGGTGCGGCAGCATCCGGGCCATCTGCACCGGCGGGTCGACCAGGTCGTCGCCGAGGCGCAGCAGCCCCGCCGCCGCGCCGAGCACGAGCGCCAGGCCGCCGCCGATGAGCAGGCCGAGCGCGGCGCGGGTGAGCGAGTCGAGCAGGTGCACGCCGAGCGTCCCGTCGCTGGCCAGCCGCCACCCGGTCGCCAGCACCGCGCTCGGCGCGGGCAGCTTCTCCGGGGCGAGCAGTCCGGTCCGCGCGGCGGCCTCCCAGGCGAGCACCAGCACGACCGGGCTCGCCGCGCGCCGCCACCGCCGCGAGGCGCGGGCCCGCGACCGCCGTGGCGTCGCCCGATCGGGTACGACCGGAGCGGTCGCCTCGGCCAGCGCCGGGCCGCTCACCGGAACGCCTCGTTGAACCGGCCGTCCACCCGGCCGGCGATGTCGACCGGTCCCGGCACCAGCTTCAGCTCCACGAAGCTGTCCGCGATGGCCTGCAACTCGGCGCCGATCTCCGGCGTGACCGGGGCGAGCGGCTTGGCGCTGCGGGCCAGCGCCCGGGTGGTCACGTCGAGCGGGATCTTCAGCTCCGGGGCGAGGACGGCGGCCCGCTCGGCCGGGTGGGCGATGCCCCAGTCGGTGGTCTTCCGGTACGTGTCCAGGAACGCCCGTACGTCGTCGGTGCGGTTCTTCACCGCGTCCGGCGCGGCCAGCACGTACTCGCGGTTGCCGGCCAGGCCGGTCGCGTCGGCGAGCACCCGTACGCCGGGCTGCTCGGCCAGCGCGAAGTAGGGATCCCAGATGATCCACGCGTCGACCTGCCCGTTGTCGAACGCGGGCCGCCCCTCGGCGGGCTTGAGGTACTTCACGTTGATGTCGGCGAGCGTCATCCGGTTCGCCTCCAGCAGCTTGACCAGCAGCCAGTGCACGTTGGAGCCCTTGTTCAGGGCGACCGTCCTGCCGCGCAGGTCGGCGAAGCCGCGGTACGGGCTGTCCGCCTTGACCAGCACCGCCTCGCCCTGCGGAATCGGCTGGGAGGTGCCGACCACGGAGAACGGGATCTTCCCGGCGGCGGCGAACACCGGCGGCGCCTCGCCGACCTGGCCGATGTCGATCGAACCGGCCTTGAGCGCCTCGGTCAGGGCCGGGCCGCTCTCGAACAGCGACCAGGTGACGTTCTTCGCGTCGCCGCGCGCCTTGACCAGGCTGAGCCCGCCGAAGCGCTGGTAGCCGATCCGCAGCGGGCCGTCGCCGCCGCTGGCGTCGGCCGCCTCGCCGCCGCAGGCCGCCAGCGCCGTCGCGGCGAGCAGCGCGAGGGTGGTGAGCAGCGCGGCCACCGGCCGGCGGCGCGATCTGGGGGTACGCATGGCGACTCCTCGGGGAGGGATGGGCCCGGCCGTCGGCGGGCGACAGCAACCTACCAACCCGATAGGTTTTATGGGTAGTGTGTCGGCGTGGTCGTCCCACCACTCAGGAGGCGACCCGTCCGATCCCGCACCGGAGGCACACCATGTCGCTCACCTTCCACTGGTTCCTGCCGACCTACGGCGACAGCCGGGACATCGTGGGTGGCGGACACGGCGTACCGGTCGGCACCGCCGGTGGCGCGCGGCCCGCGAGCGTCGGGTACCTGGGGCAGATCGCCCGCACCGCCGAGCAGCTCGGCTTCGCCGGGGCGCTCACCCCCACCGGCGCCTGGTGCGAGGACGCCTGGCTGACCACCGCCATGCTCAGCGAGGTCACCGAGCGGCTGAAGTTCCTCGTCGCGTTCCGGCCCGGCCTGCTCGCACCCACACTCGCCGCGCAGATGGCGTCCACGTTCCAGCGCCTGTCCGGCGGGCGGCTGCTGCTCAACGTGGTCACCGGCGGCGAGTCCGCCGAGCAGCGCGCGTACGGCGACTTCCTGGACAAGGACGCCCGCTACGCGCGTACCGACGAGTTCCTGCACGTGGTGCGGGCGCTGTGGCGCGGCGAGACGGTCGACCACGACGGCGTCCACGTGCGGGTCGAGGGCGCTCGGCTCGGCCGGGTGCCCGACCCGGTGCCGCCGGTCTACTTCGGCGGGTCGTCCGGCGCGGCCGGGCCGGTGGCGGTACGGCACAGCGACGTGTACCTGACCTGGGGCGAGCCGCCCGCGCAGGTGGCCGGCAAGCTGGACTGGATCCGCGGGCTCGCCGCCGAGGCCGGTCGCGAGCCGCGGTACGGCATCCGGCTGCACGTGATCAGCCGGGACACCGCCGAGGAGGCGTGGGCCCAGGCCCGCAAGCTGCTCGACGGCATCCCCGAGGCCGACGTGCGGGCCGTGCAGGAGGGGCTGCGGCGCAGCGAGTCCGAGGGGCAGCGGCGGATGCTCGACCTGCACGGCGGCTCCCGCGACGGGCTGGAGGTCTCGCCGAACCTGTGGGCCGGTTTCGGCCTGGTACGCGGCGGCGCGGGCACCGCGCTCGTCGGTAGCCACACCGAGGTCGCCGACCGGATCGCCGAGTACCACGCGCTCGGCCTGGACGAGTTCATCCTCTCCGGCCACCCGCACCTGGAGGAGGCGTACTGGTTCGGCGAGGGCGTGCTGCCGATCCTGCGGCGGCGCGGGCTGTGGCGGCACCCGGCCGGTGAGCCGGATACCGAGGCGCCGGCCGCCGTGCCGTTCTCACCCCAGCCGGTCCCGGCCCGCGTCTGAGCGCGCCGCGTCCGTTTCCGGGCTGGGCGTGCCGGGCCGTCCGGCGCTGCCGGGTTCGTCGCGGTCAGGGCCGGGCGCTGCCCGGGGCCGCCTCGGTCAGATCGGGCGGCCCCCGGGTTCCGGTCGGATCGGGCGTTGCTCGGCGAGGAAGTCGGCGAGCACCCGGGTGTGCGTGGAGAAGGCCAGCTCGACCGGATCGGTGAGCACCAGCCACTCGGTGGCCTCCTCGGTCGGCGCCGACGGCGGCAGGTCACCGACCGGCCGCTCGGGCAGCACGCCGAAGACCATCATGGTGCCGCCCGCCGGGGCACCGTGCACCGCGAACAGCCGCGCCTCGCCGGGCTCGGCCCGCAGCCCGGTCTCCTCACGCAGCTCACGCACGAGCGCCTCGGCCCACTCCTCGCCGTACTCGATGAAGCCGCCCGGCAGCGCGAGCTGCCCCCTGGCCGGTTCGATGTCGCGGCGTACCGCGACCACGCCGAGCCCCAGCGGCGTGCGGACCGGCAGCACCGCGACCGCCACCGGCAGCGGGTTGCGCCACACCGTCTCGCCGCAGGAGGAACAGACGCGCGGCCACCCGGCGTCCGCCGGGTAGGCCGCGCCGCAGAACGAGCAGTGCGAGTACGCGGTCACGCCGCAGCACGTTACCCGCACCCCCGGCCCGAGGTCAGGCGTCACCCCCTCGGCCGGCGAGCGCGGCGCGCGCCTCCATCAGGGCGAACCCGAGCAGGTTGTCGCCCCGCCAGGCAGCCGGGTCGGCAGCCCGTGGATCGTCGGCGGTCAGGCCGATGCCCCAGATCCGGTCGGTCGGGCTGGCCTCGACGAGCACCCGGTCGCCGGTGCCGAGCAGAAACCGCCGCAGCGGCTCGTGCCGGCCGAACTTGGCGACGCTGCCGGCCACCACGATCTCGTAGCGGCGGGCCGTCCAGGTCGCCTCGTCGAAGTCGCGGACCTGCCGGCCGAGGGCCTTGGCCCGGTGCGGATGCCCGGCGGCCAGCACCCGCTCGGCGATCGCGTGGTCACCGAAGAGCGTGGCCTTGTGCCACATCATCCAGTGCTCGGCGGTGGCGAACTCCCGGCCGTCGACTGTGAACGCCGCCGGCCACCACTGGCTCAGGCAGCTCGCGCCGACGCTGCCGTCAGGCCGCGGCCGGTGCCCCCAGAAGTGCAGGTACTTGACCGTCTGACCGGCGTCGAGCGCGGCGGTCAGGTCGGTGACGGAACGGATCGGCATGCCCGCAGTCTGCCCCACCCCACCGACAACCCACCCCCGCATTCCACCCCGGGACGGCGCACCGACGTCACCGTCCACCACGGACATCTCCGTCCGTCCCGCCCGCCGCCTCGGCTCGCCCGCTCGCCCGCGAGGAGAGGGGGTGGGGGTCAGGGGGTGGGGGTGCCGGTGTAGAAGGCGCGCACGCGGTGGCCTGCGGCTTGGGCCTCGTCGGTGGGGGTGCCGGCCTCGATGCTTGCCCTCGTCCAGCTGTTGCCGGACTCGGTGACGAAGCGCAGGCCGTCGGGTGAGGCCATCCACTCGGCTGCGGCGGCCGGGTCGACGCCCGTACCGTCGGCGGCGAAGTGGGAGGCGAGCCCGACCAGTGCGAGGTCCCAGCCGATGCCGACCGCGCCCGGACCGTACTCTGCCCACCGTTTGTCGTCGACGTGCGCGACGTGTTCCAGCTCGAATCGGGTGCGACCGGGGCCCGCCTCGCGCAGCCGTACCTCGATCCAGCTCACCTCGCCGCCGAACTCCCAGGTGGCGGCGAAGCCGTGCGGCGGATCGCAGCGCTCGACGGTGCCGCCGGCGTTGCCCTCCAGCTGGTACCGGCCGCCGAGGCTCAGGTCGCCGGAGACCGGCAGGAACCAGCGCGGTATCCGTTCCGGGTTCGTGCAGGCGTCGAACACGTCGGCGACCGGCGCGTCGTACGTCTGGGCGATGGTGAGCACCCGCGCCTGCCCGGCGGGGAGCGTACGGTCGCCGATGCGGCGCTCGACGGCGCTGATCTGTCCGGTCACGTCGATCACGGGTCGGTCCTCTCGTCGTCTGTGGTGTCCTCGCGCAGCCGTCGTTCGCGGCGGCCCCGGGCCAACTCGGTGGCGAGCGCCGCCAGCGGCGGTGTCCAGAAGCGGCGGAACCCGTCCAGCCACGCGTCGATCTCGCGCAGCGGGCCGGGATCCACGGCGTAGAGGCGGCGGGTGCCCTCGGCGCGCACGGTGGCGAAGCCGTGCTCGCGCAGCACCTTGAGGTGCTGGGAGACGGCGGGCTGGCTGATGCCGAACTCCCGCCGCACGGTCTCGCCGAGCGCGCCGGCGGGCTGTTCGCCGTCGGCCAGCAACTCCAGGATCCGGCGCCGGACCGGGTCGCCGAGGACGTCGAAGGCGTGCACGACCCCTTTGTATCATGCACGGCTTATATAAGCGAGGACTGACACGCTGCGGGGCGCCCGTCGCACCCGGGCGCCCCGCGTACCCCGTGGTCAGCCGCCGAGGCGGGCGGCGACGGTGCGGCGCAGCTCCGGCAGGCGGCCGTGCAGCAGGCCCGGGCACTGCGTGTCGTTGAAGTCCTTGTGCCCGTAGATCTCGGTGGGCGCGATGCCGTACTGCTGGCAGGTGAACGCGCAGAACGTGACGAGGCTGTTCCAGAGCGCCTGCGGCGGCTGCACGTCCAGGTAGATGCCGTCGTTCTCGATGCCGATGGCCTGGCTGTTCTGCCCGACGCAGTGCGCGCCCTGCACCATGGTCTGGCCGTGCAGCAGCGCGTAGAGGCTGCCGTGGCGGCCCTCGGTCAGGTAGCCGCCCCGGCTGTTGGTGAAGTGCTGCCCGGAGTCGAGCCAGCCGTTGCCGTCCATGTGCAGGTTCTGGATGTCGCGGGAGTTGCGGTACGCCCGGGCGAGGCTGTAGTCGGTGGTGTTCGGGAACGCCGTGTGATGGACGATGATCTTGTTGGGCCGGCTGGCCACCACGCTCACCGGCGACGAGGGCGGGCGGGCGCCCCAGGTCGCGCAGTTGGCGATGGTCGGCTGGTCGACCCGGGTGGCGGCGGCCCGCGCATCGGGGCCGGAGCCGATCTGGGTCAGCGCGCCGACGCCGGCGGCGGCGCCGAGCAGGACCGCGCCGCGCAGCACGGCCCGCCGGGGTACGGGAACGGACATCGCAACCTCCTCGCGGAAGGGGAGCGCCGGATCGACCGGTACGCCGGACGTGGCGGGACCGGCACCGCCCGCCACGCCCGGGCCGGGGTCAGCAGGGTCCGTTGCAGGCCAGGACGCGCAGCCGGTCGAGTGAGCCGTTCCAGACGTTCTGGTCACCGGGGAAGACGCCGGAGGAGGACCACTGCCAGAACGAGTACGTGCCCCAGCCGGCCGGCAGCGTGCCGACGCTGCCTGCGTACCGGGCGATCCACAGCGGGTTGTTGGCGGCGAACTGCGAGGTGTTGCCGGTGCAGGTGCTCCACCAGTCGGTGGTGGTGTAGATGGTGGCCCACCTGCCGGTGCGGGCGTGGTACTGGTTGACGAACGAGGCGATCCAGCTGCGCATCGACGCCTGGCTCAGTCCGTAGCAGGTAGCGCCGTACGGGTTGTACTCGATGTCCAGCGCGCCGGGCAGCGTCCGCCCGTCCTTCGACCAGCCGCCGCCGTGGTCGACGAAGTAGTTGGCCTGGGTGGCGCCGCTCGTGGTGTCCGGGCGGGCGAAGTGGTACGAGCCGCGGATCATCCCGACGTTGTACGAGCCGTTGTACTGCTGGGCGAAGTACGGGTTGGTGTAGTACGTGCCCTCGGTCGCCTTGACGTACGCGAACCGGGCGCCGTTGGCCCACGCCCCGGACCAGTTCACGTTGCCCTGGTGGCTGGACACGTCCATGCCGGGCAGCCCGGCCGGGGCGGCGGAGGCGGGTGCCGCCCCGGACAGGGTCGCGGCGGCGACGGTGACGGTGGCGAGCAGCGCGGCTCCGGCCGCGCGCAGCGCCGATCGGATCGAACTGTGCATCTGTCCTCCCTGGGGGGTTGCCGCGCTCCGGCGGCGGGAGTATGACGAAAGGAACTGTCGTCATTAGGGCACAGGGCGGAGAAACTTTTCAATAGACTTCATCGAAGAATCTCACTGGATCAGGTGCTCAGCCGAGCTGGGCGAGCGCCTCGGCGGCGGCGCGTTCGCCGGCGGTCACCGCGCCCTCCAGGTAGCCGCTCCACCGGGTCGCGGTCTCGGTGCCGGCCCAGTGCACCCGGCCCACGGGCGTCCGCAGCTCCGGGCCGTACGCGCACCACGCGCCGGGTGGCAGGACCCCGCAGAAGCAGCCGCGCGTCCACTCGTCGGCCGACCAGTCGTACTCGACGAGGTCGTCGGGGCGCGCGGCGGCCGGGCCGAAGATCGCGGCGAGCGCGTCACACAGCGCGTCCCGGCGCGCGCCCTCCGGCAGCCGGCGCAGCGCCCGGGCCTGCGCGCCGTAGCTGAACGCGGTGAGCACCCCGCCCGGCGCGTCCGGCAGCGAGTTGTCCACAGTCTCGGTGAGCGGCCCGGTGTCGGTGGTGGACACGCCGGAGCGGCCGCCGGCCCGCCAGAACGGCTCCGGATAGAGCGCGTGCACCTTGAGCGCCACACCCATCGGCATCCGCTGGGTCAACCCGTCGCGCAGCGGCGGCAGCGGTGGGTCGTACCGGATCCGTCCGGCCAGCGTCGGCGCCAGCGCGACCACCACCGCATCGCCGCGGTACGTCTCGGCGCCGGCGCGCACCCGCACGCCGTCGCCGTCCTGCGCGACGCCGTCCACCGGGGCGCGCAGGCGCAGGCTCCCCGGCGGCAGCGCGGCGGCCATCCGCTCGGCCAGCGCGGCCGGACCACCGACCAGCCGGTCCTGCTGGGCGCCACCGGCCATGCCCAGCAGCGACCCGGTGCCGCCGCCGCTGCGCAGGTAGAACAGCAGGTGCAGCAGCGAGACCTCGTCCGGCGAGGCGGCCAGCAGGCCGCCGGCGAGCATCCGGCCCGCGTACCGGGCGGTGACCGGGTCGGCCGCACTCGCGTCGAGCCAGCCGCCGAACGTGATCCGGTCCCACCGGGCCGCGTCGTCCGCCCGCCACGGCGCGGCCGGGTCGAGCCGGCCGGCCATCTCGTCGAGCGTGCCCAGCAGCGCGGACAGCCCGGGCGGCTCGCCCGTGGCCGGGCGTCCGCCGAGCAGCAGCGTCGGCGCGCCGTGCGCGGGGGAGGAGAAGGTAATCAGGCCGTACGCGGCGACGAGCGCGTACATCCGGTCCTGGGTCGGGCCGATCCACTGCGCGCCGAGATCCAGCCAGCCGCCGCCGGGCAGTGGGCGGCTGAGCGTCCGGCCGCCCACCCGGTCCCGCGCCTCCAGCACCCGCACCTCGGCGCCTGCCGCGTCCAGCGCGAGCGCGCAGGCCAGGCCGGAGAACCCGGCGCCCACGACGACGACCCGGTGGCGGCGCACGCGAGGGCGTACCCCGCTCCCGGCCGGATTCACCCGGCCCGGCGTGTCGAAACGGGCGTACCCCGTTCGTGTGGAGGGTGAAGGGGCGGCGCGGGTCCGTCCGGTGACGAGGAGAAGCCGATGAAGCAGTACCTGATCGGCATGTACCAGCCGGCCGGCGAGGGCCGCCCGGACCCGGAGTTCCTGGCCGGCTACGTCAAGCGGGAGTTCCCCGGCGCGAAGGTCTGCCACTTCGGGCAGAACGACGACTTCGGGCGGGACTCGCTGGCCGGGGTCGAGCAGGTCCTCGGCCCGGTCGCGGCGAAGCAGACGTACACCACCACCAACCAGCAGGTCGGCCCGGCGATCGGGGCGCTGCGCGCAGCCGGCTGCCAGGTGGTCATCTCGGCGACCATCCCCGGCTTCACCGCGCTCGCCATGGGCCAGGCCGCCGGGCAGGGCTTCAAGGCGCAGTGGGTGGTCTCGAACGTGGGTGCGGACTACACCACGCTGTCGGCCCAGCTCGGCGACAAGAAGGTGATCCTCGAAGGCATGATCGCCGACAACTACCTGCCGAACGTGGCCGACACCGCGAACCCGTGGATCCAGGAGTTCACCAAGATCCACCAGAGGTACAACGCGGGCAACCCGGTCGACGGCAACGCGATCTACGGCTACTCGATGGCGTACACGTTCGTCCAGGCGATGCTCGCCGCCGGGCCCGACCCCACCCGGGGGAAGCTGGTCGAGGCCGTGCGCAAGGGCGGCTTCCGCGGCCCGGGCCTGACCCCCTTCCGGTACGCCGAGGGCGTGCACGCCGGCTACAGCGGGGTCCGGCTGACCAAGGTGAGCAACGGCGTCCAGGCGTACTTCGGTCCCGCGTACACCACCGACGACGGCGACGGCGCGGTCACCGAGTTCGCCGAGCCGCCGACCGACCCGCCGGCGGACGCCGTTCCGACGCCCTGACCGCCGTGCCGCCGCCGGGTGGCCGAGTGCCGGTCACCCGGCGGCACGCACGTAGAGTGGTCGCCGGCAGACGAGCAACAGGAGAGCCCGTACCCATGATCGAGCTGGAGACCGACCCGCCGGAGCGGGTGGACGGCCGGGCGGCGCGGTCCGAGCGGACCCGGGCCGCGATCGTGGAGGCGCACCTGGCCCTGATCGACTCCGGTGACCTGCGGCCCACCGGGGAACGGATCGCCGAGCGGGCCGGGGTGTCGCTGCGCACGCTCTGGACCAACTTCAAGGACATGGAGACGCTGTTCGCCGCGACCGGGCGGCGGGTCGGTGAGCGGCAGGCCACGCTCTGGCGGCCCGTGCCGCCGGAGCTGCCGCTGACCGCCCGGATCGCCGCGTTCTGCGACCAGCGCGCCCGGCTGCTGGAGGTGCTGGCGCCCTCGGCCCGTGCGTCGGCGCTGCGGGAGCCGTTCTCCCCGCAGTTGCGCCGCAACCGGGAGGCGGCCATCGCCCGGGTACGCCAGGAGATCGAGTCGGTGTTCGGCGCGGAGCTGGCACACGCCGGGCCGGGCCGGGAGCAGTTGCTCGATGCGCTCACGGTGGCCGGCACCTGGTCGGCGTGGTCGATGATGCGTGACTCGATGGGGCTCGACGTCGTTGCGGCCCGCGCGGTGATGGCCCGTACGCTCGGCGCGTTGCTGGTCGACGCGATCGCCGCCGGCCTGCGCTGACGCTTCCGGCGGCCGGTCTTCCGGCCGGCTCCGGCGCCGGCGGCCGCCTCCCGGCCTCGCCGGTCCAGGTGGCCGGCCCGGTGCTCAGTCCTCGCGCAGCAGGCGAAGGATGCGGGCCAGTTCGGCCCGGTCGTCCGGTGCGAGCGCGCCGAAGAACCGTTCCGCCTCGGTGGCCCGCGCCTGCCGGATCGCGGTGCCCACCCGCTCGCCCTCGGCGGTGGGCGCGACCAGCGTGGCCCGCCTGTCACCCGGGTCGGGCCGTCGCTCGACCAGGCCCCGCTCCTGCAACCCGTCGACCACCTCGGTGGCCGAGCGCGGGGCGATGCGCAGGTGCTCGGCGAGCGCGCCGGGCCGGAGCGCGCCGTGGCGCATCAGCACGCCCAGCGCCCGCGCCTGCCCGGGGCTGATCTCCCACGGTTCAAGCGTGCGCTTGGTCTGGTGCCGCAGGCGGCGGGTCACCGCCCAGAACGTCTCGGCCAGGCTCTCGTCGCTGCCGCTCACGGGGAATACGGTAACAGGCTTTCGTGTTGGTCCCTCATGTTGAGGTAACCTCAGCAATATCCCCCGACCACGAGGCGAACCCTTGGATCGCAACCCCGACGGCCGCGGCGGCGGCCGAACCGTGTCCCCCGCCGAGAAGGCCCAGGCCCGTACCGTGTCCCTGCGCCGGATCGGCGCCCTCTTCACCGCCCATCGCGGCCCGCTCGCCACAGTGGTGGCGATCATCGTGGCGTCCTCGATCATCGCGATGGCCACGCCGTTCCTGCTGCGTACCGTGATCGACAGGGCCCTGCCCGAGCGTGACCTGACCCTGCTGGCCTGGCTGGTCGCGGGCATGGTCGCGGTGGCCGCTGTCACCGCGGTGCTCGGCGTCGCGCAGACCTGGATCTCCACCCGCGTCGGCCAGGAGGTCATGCACCGCCTGCGCGCCGACGTCTTCGCCCACCTCCAGCGGCAGTCGATCGGCTTCTTCGTGCGCACCCGCACCGGCGAGGTCCAGTCGCGCATCACCAACGACATCGGCGGCATGCAGGCCGTGGTCACCTCCACCGCCACCTCGATCGCCGCCAACCTCACCACAGTCGTCGCCACCACCATCGCCATGCTGGCGCTGAGCTGGCGGCTCACCCTCGTCTCGGCGGTCGTGCTGCCGCCCGCGCTCTGGCTCACCCGCCGGGTCGCCCGGCTGCGCCGGGAGATCACCGCCCAGCGCCAGCGGGAACTGGCCGACCTGACGGTGACCATCGAGGAGGGGCTGTCGGTCAGCGGCGTACGGCTGGCCAAGACGCTCGGCACCGGCCCGGCGCTCGTCGACCGGTTCACCGCCTCCTCGGCCCGGCTGGTCGACCTGGAGCTGCGCTCCGAGCTGGCCGGACGCTGGCGGATGGCCGCCATGAGCATCGTCTTCGCCGCCATCCCCGCCGTGATCTACCTCGGCGCCGGGCTGCCCGGCACCGCCGGCACGCTCACCATCGGCACGCTCGTCGCGTTCACCGCGTTGCAGGGCAACCTGTTCCGGCCGCTGATGGGCCTGCTCAACGTCGGCGTGACGCTCACCGCGTCGCTGGCCCTGTTCGCCCGCATCTTCGAATACCTCGACCTGCCGGTGGAGGTCGCCGAGCCGGCCCGCCCGGTCCCGCTGGACCCGGCCACGGCCCGCGGCCACCTGCGCGTCGAGGACGTCACATTCAGCTACCCGGGCAGCGACACCGCCGCGCTCGCCGGCGTCAGCCTGGACGTGCCGGCCGGCACCAGCCTGGCCCTGGTGGGGGAGACCGGCTCCGGCAAGAGCACGCTCGCCGCGCTGATCAGCCGGCTGCACGACCCGGACGCCGGGCGAATCACCATCGACGGGATCGACCTGCGCGACCTGCGCCCGGCCGACCTGGCCGCCGTCGTGGGCGTGGTCAGCCAGGAGACGTACCTGCTGCACGGCACCGTGCGGGACAACCTGCGGTACGCCCGCCCGGACGCCACCGACGCCGAGATCGAGGCCGCCGCCCGCGCCGCCCGCATCCACGACCTCGTCAGCGCGCTGCCCGACGGGTACGACACCATGGTCGGCTCGCGCGGCCACCGGTTCTCCGGCGGCGAGCAGCAGCGCCTGGCGATCGCCCGGACCCTGCTGCGCGACCCGCGGATCCTGGTGCTGGACGAGGCGACGAGCGCGCTGGACACCGAGACCGAGCGCGCGGTCCAGCGGGCGCTGGACGAACTGGCCCGGGGCCGCACCGTGGTGACCATCGCGCACCGGCTCTCCACTGTCCGCGACGCCGACCGGATCGCGGTGCTCGACCACGGCCGGATCGTCGAATCCGGCACCCACGACGCGCTGCTGGACCGGCGCGGCCGCTACGCCGCCCTGGTCGGCTGAGCGCAGGAGAGCCGGGGGCCCGTCCCGGCTCAGACCTGGGGCGGCTCCGGCTCGCCCGGGCGGGGCCGCTGTCCCGGAGCCGGGCGCGGCGCGGGCGGGGGGAGCAGCGGCTCCAACGGGGTGAACGACTCCACCGGTCCGTCCGGCCGCGACCCACGCCGCGCCCGCCCCGGCCCGCCGGGCACCCCTCGCGCGTCCCGTGCCGCGCCCGCCGGCCCGGTCCCGTCGGCATGCGGTGCCGTGGCGGCCGGCTCGCCGTCCTTCCCGGCTCGCGTCGCCGTCGGCCGTTCACGGCTGTCGCGTTCCTCGGCGTACTCGGCGCGGCGCCGGGCCAGGTCGCGCTCGCACTCCAGCGCGATGCGCTGCTCCCAGTACGGCTGGAGCAGCTTGCGCACCCGCTCGTCCAGGTGCACCGTGACGTCCGGCTCGCAGGCGAACGTCACCTCGCCGCGCGCGTACGTCCAGGGCGGGGGGTCGTCGTCGGCGAGCGCGGCGGTCAACGCGGCGTGCAGGTCGCGCGGGCGGTGCGGCGGCACCTCCACCGCGTGCCGGACCGCGAGCCGGTGCAGGCGCTGCGTGGCCTGCTGCTGGAAGTAGTCCACGTACCAGCCGAACAGCTCCGGCCGGGCCGAGTCCGACGACCAGGTGTAGGTGGCACGGACCAGGAACACGTACACCTCGCCCTGCGCCGGCACCGCGAGCGGCTCCGGGGCGCGCCTGTCGACTGTGGTCACCGGCGTCACCGGCTCCTCGGTCCACCAGAGCTGCCGCAGCGTCGGCTGCGCGCCGTCCCAGAAGCGCCGGGTCCGCACGCGCGCCGCCTCGCCGAGCGCCCGCGCCCGTCCGGCCCACCGCCGGCGGCGGCTGTCCACCGGCGCGCCGGGCTTCGGCCGGTCGCCGGCCGGCCCGGGCCCCTCCGGCACCGCGCTCATCGCACCCCCTCAATGCCGGATCGCAGCACCGCGCCCCGCGGCGTCACCGGGACGCGCGGGCCGTCGGGCGAGGGGTGGCCGGACCGCCGTAGCGGTCCGCGATCCACGCTAACAACCCGGGCCGGTGTACGCGCGCAGCCGCGCGCACGGCGGTTCCGCCCCCCGGCCGAAGGGTGCGCGCTGACCGATCGGACGAGTCGTCCCGTAGTCCTATCCGTGGGACTCGGAGCGGGTCCGGTCCCGTTCACGGGACCGACCGTCCAGAGCCGATGATCACGCCTTGATCCGTGTCCGTGCCGCTTCGTAGCGTGAGGCTCCGCGATCCTTCGGGGGAGGACCACAACGCGCGGGCGTCGACGCTCGCCACGCCGCCGGCCGGAACGTGCAGTACCTGTGGTCCCTGGCCGAGCGGCCACCAAGAAATCGACGCAACGACATTTATGGATGTTCGGATGGTGTCGGACGGATGATCGTCCTGGTCAAATGGCGGAGCGGACATCGCTGTTCGACGATGACAGGAGGGACCGTGCGCACACCATCCCGCGCGTTGACGGGGACCACCGCGCTGCTGATGGCAGCCGGGCTGGTCCTGACCGCCGCCGGTGGCGGCCAGGCGGCACCCCGGGAACACACCCGTACCCAGGCGCCACCCGACCACCTGCCGGGCGACCGGCACGACACCAAGGCCACTGACAACCGCAAGGGCCGCATTCTCGCCAGCGACCGGCAGCGGGACCGGGCCGCCGCGCTCGGCGCGCGCGTGCGCTGGACCGACTTCGGTACGCCCGCCACGCTCACCTCGACCGGCAAGCCGCTCGCCACCGGGCTGCCCGCCTACCCGGCCGCCGCCGCCCGCGCGTACGTGGCCGCGAACCGGGACGTGCTGGGCCTGACCGCCGAGGGCGCCGCCGCGCTGGAGTTGCTCACAGTGGCGCCGATGGGGCAGGGCGCGACAGTCCTGTTCCGGCAGCGCTTCGGCGACCTGCCGGCCGCCGTCGACGGCATGCTGTCGATCGGCGTACGCGACGGAGCGGTGTGGCACGTCAGCTCCTCGCTCGCCCGTGACGCCGGTACGCCGGCCCCCGCCACGATCAGCGCCGAGCAGGCCCGTAAGGCCGCCGTCGCCGACGCCGGCCGTGCCGACGCGCAGGTCGTGCGTACCTCGTTGGTCGCGGTGCCCACCGCGGACCGTGGGCCGCGCGCGGCGTGGGAGGTGGTCCTCGGCGCGGACACCACCGGCGCGGACCCGGCCGCCTACGCCACCTACGTGGACGCCCGCGACAGCGCCGTGCTGGTCCGCGAGGACCTGATCGACCACGACGCCGACCACCCCTCGTGGGAGGTCTTCCCGAACTCGCCGCGTGTCGACAGGTCCTCGGTCGACACGCGTAAGCGGTGGTGCGCCGTGCCGGCGCGCGGCTGCGCCGAGGTGGTGGGCGTGCCCGGGCACCCGGCGTGGGACGTGGACCCGGCCACCGGCCGGTCCACCACCACGACCAAGGGCAACAACGCGATCGCGGTGCAGAACTGGTTCAGCAACGACCCGTTCAGCGTCGGCACCGAGACCGCGACGCCCCGCCCGGACCGCCGGTACGACTACCCGTGGACGAACCAGTGGCAGGAGCAGCGCTGCAACCCGGAGGTGTTCACCTCGCCGCAGGCGAACGACATCGACGCGGCGCGGGCGAACCTGTTCGCCATGCACAACCGGATGCACGACTGGACCTATCACCTCGGGTTCACCGAGGAGACCTGGAACATGCAGCGGGACAACCTCGGCCGCGGCGGGCTCGGTGACGACCCCGAGCAGGGCAACGCGCAGGCCGGCGGCTTCAGCGGCGGTCCGCCCGCGTTCGCGGCCCGCAACAACGCCAACCAGATCACCCCGCCGGACGGCGTCGCGCCGACCACGAACATGTACCTGTGGCAGCCCATGGCGGGCTCGTTCTACGCGCCGTGCGTCGACGGCGACTTCGACATGTCGGTGATCGCCCACGAGTACGGCCACGCGGTCACCAACCGCATGATCGCCGGCCCGAGCGCCGGGGTCAGCTCGCCGCAGGGCATGAGCGAGAGCTGGTCCGACCAGCTCGCCATGGAGTACCTGTTCGAGCACGGGTACGCCGCACCGGGCCGGCGCGGCTTCACCATCGGCGAGTACACCACCCAGGACCCGAACGCGGGTATCCGCAACTACAACATGAGTGACAGTCCGCTCAACTACAGCTCGGTCGACTACGACTTCGTCGGCCTGCAGGTGCACGCCTCCGGTGAGGTGTGGAGCGCCACCAACACCGACATCCGCGCGGCCATGATGCGCCGGTGGGGCAGCGGTACCCCGGCGGTGCAGAAGGCGTGCGCCACCGGCGCCCGCGACGTGACCGCCTGCCCGGGTAACCGGCGCTGGATCCAACTGGTCTTCGACTCGTTCCTGCTGATGTCGGTCAGCCAGGTCAGCATGGTCGACGCCCGGGACGCGATGCTCGCCGCCGACCGGATCCGCTTCGGCGGGGCCAACCAGGACCTGCTCTGGAACGCGTTCGCCGGGCGCGGCCTCGGGGAGACCGCTGCCAGCGTCGGCCACACCGACGCCGATCCCACGCCGGGCTTCACCTCGCCGTACGCGCGGGAGGGCTCGCTGCGGTTCCTCCCGGTCGGCGAGCGCGGGCCGGTGGCGGGCGCGCAGCTGTTCGTCGGGCGCTACCAGGCCCGGGCGGTGCCGGTGGCGGACACCGACGCGGCCACCCCGCTCACCGACCGGGTGGATCTGGTGCCCGGCACGTACGAGTTCGTGGTGCGGGCACCCGGATACGGCCACACCCGGATCGGCCCGGTGAAGGTCAGGGCGGGCCAGCACCGGACGCTGGCGGTGTCGTTGCGACCCAACCTGGCCTCGGCCACCGCGGGTGCGGCGGTCACCGGCGACGGGATCAACCTGCCGCAGATCGCCGACGACGACGAGGCCACCAACTGGGCCGCGCTGGGCGCGCCGGTCGCCGGCCGGCAGGTCACAGTCGACCTGGCCGGCGACGTCCAGCAGGTACGCCGGGTGCAGGTCAGCGCCATGTTGCGTCCGGCGGTCGCCGGTGACGCCGACGCCGGCACCCAGAGCCGGTACTCCGCGGTGCGGCAGTTCCGGGTCCTGGCGTGCACCGCGACCGGGCCGGTGACCTGCGCGGACGCGGCGGACTTTCGCCCGGTCTACACCAGCCGGCCGGACGCGTTCCCGGCGGTCGCGCCACGTCCCCGGGCGCCCGAGCTGATCATGCGGTCGTTCGGCATCCCGCGTACCACTGCCACGCACCTGCGCGTCGAGGTGCTGACCAACCAGTGCACGGGCGCGCCGGACTACGCCGGTGAGCAGGACGACGACCCGCGGGCGGCGACCGACTGCGCCACCGCCAGCCCGCAGGCGCAGAACGTGCGGATCGCCGAGTTCCAGGCGTTCACGCGCTGACCCGCAGGACGGGTGCGGACGGGCGGCTCCTGCCGTCCGTCCGCACCCGCCATCGTGTGTTCACCCGGGGTTCGGGGCGCCGTCGCCGGATCGGGGCTGTACCGCGGGCAGGATCCCCGACAGACTGAGCGTCGATCGACCATCAATGCCGATCGATGCGCAGTCGCCTCGCTCAAGGAGGATCCCTTGACCCCGTTCCGCGCCGCCGTCACCCGTGTACGCCGCGCCCTCGCGGCGTCCGCCCTGGCCACCGCCGTGGCCGCCGCCGCGCTCGTCGCGCCGTCCACTGTGTCCACCCGCCTCGCCGAGCCCGCCGCGGCCGCCGTCTACGGCTCCTGCACGCAGTCCCGCTGCGCCGACGCGCGCACCGCGCGGTCCGGCTGGTCCGCGAAGAGCTTCCCGACCAGCCGCGGCTGGTACTCGTGGAGCGGCGGCCGGTGCAACTTCGCCGGCGGCCGGTTCTACAACTACGAGGGACAGCTGCCCACCGGCGCCACCTACCACGAGTACGACGTCTACCCGCGCGCCTGCAACGCCTCCCGGGACGCGTACCGGATCGTGGTCGACAAGAGCACCGGGGCGACCTGGTTCTCGCCCGACCACTACGCCAACTTCTACCGGCTCTGAGCAGCCTCGGCGCCGGCCGGGCCCGCTACGCCCGGTCGGCGCCGCCGGGAAGGGACGGACCATGGGCGCAGCGTCCGCGCAGCCGCCGGCCTGGCTCGTGTACGACGGCCCGCCGCCCGAGCCGGACGGTGTGCCGGTCTCCGGCGCGCAGGCCCGCACCCGGGCCGGGCTGCACGAAACGCTGGCCGGGGCGCTGGATCTGCCCGGCTGGTACGGCCGCAACTGGGACGCCCTCGCCGACGCGCTCGCCGACCGCCTCGACGCCGGTCCGCTGACGCTGGTCGTGGCCGACGCGGCGGACCTGCTCGTCGACGAACCGCCCGCCCAGCTCGGCACGCTGCTGGACGTGCTCGGCGCGGTCGCCGCCGGTGGCCACGAGACGCTGCGGGTGGTGCTGCGCGACGACCCGGACCGGCTGCGCGCCCTGCGTGCCCGCGTCGCCGCCGTGCTGGACGGCCGCGTCGGCGCCCCACCCACCGCCGACTGACCGGGTGCCGTTTCGCCGCCACCTCCCCGAAGCGGCGACCTCGTGCGGTGAGCATGGCCGCCAGCTCGGCGAGGTGGTGGGGTCTGGTGGGTGGGGAGGCCGCCACTTCCCCGTAATGGCGAGCCGGGTGCCAGTTCGGGGAGGTGGCGAGGTCCGGTGGGGGAGGGATGGCGCCACTTCGCGGTGGTGGCGGGTCGGGTGCCAGTTCGGGATGGTGGTGGGGTCTGGTGGGTGGGGATGCCGCCAATTCGGGGTGGTGGCGAGGGCGGGCGCCAGTTCGGGGTGGTGGGCCGGGCGCCGGTTCGGGGAAGTGGCGAAGGTGAAGGTGAGTGCGAGCCGGGTGGTGAGGGCGCGGGTCGCGTCGGTGGCCGGGGCGGGACACGCCGGACCGGGCGAGGTCAGGCGGGCTGGTCGAGGATGGCGCTGAAGCGCTCCTCGGCCAGGTCGAGCTGGGCGAGGATGTGGTGCTTGACCGGTGCCGACAGCGGCGTGTCGGGCCGGGCGACCAGGTCACGGAAGACCGGCACCAGCGGGCGGTACTTGGTGGCGGCGCGGGTCACCTTCGGCCCGACCGTGTGGATCACGCCCACGCCGTTGTCGGTGAAGTCGGACACCTTGATCACCCGGGCCCAGGGTTCCCGTTCCAGGCTGGCCGCCACGTGTTCCCGGTACTGCTCGTCGCGGTCCCGGCCCGGGTCGTACGCGGGGTTGGTGACCGCCGCGACCAGCCGGGCGACCCGCTCCCCGAACCGGTCGGACAGCGCGGCGAGCGCCGCCGGGGTCGCGTCCGCTGCCGAATCGCTGTCGAGCCCGGCCAGTTCGGCGGGGTGGTCCTCGACCGCGTCGTGCAGCAGCCCGGCGACGATCACGTCCACGTCCCGCACCTGGTAGTGGTGCATCAGCCGGATCGCCACCCGCAGCAGGTGGTTGAGGTACGGCTCGCGTACCCGGCGGTCGTCGCGGTGCAGGTCGGCGGCCAGGTCGAGCGCCTCGGTCAGCCGGTCGCGGGCGGTCTCGTCGAACGCCTCGATCTCCAGCCGGAACCGGGCCAGCAGGCCGGGCTCACCGTGGATCTCGGTGATCGCGTGCATCGGCATGGTGGCGAGGTACGCGGGGAACTCCATGCGTCCCTTATAGCTGATCTTCGCTAGATCCGGTGTCCGCCGGGCCGCTCACGTCGCCGCTGAGGCGCTTGACCAGGCGTACGCAGGTGCCCTCCGGCGTGCCGACGATGGTGGCCTCGTCCATCACCCGCGCCATGATCAGCCGCCCGCGCCCCCGGTCGCCGCTGTCGTCGCCGTCGGCCGCGCGCCAGCCGCCCCGGTCGCGTACCTCGATCTCCAGCCGGTCGCCGCGCAGCTCGGCCCGCAGCGTGGTGATGCCCGCCGGGGCGAAGCGGTAGCCGTGCTCGATGGCGTTGGCGCACGCCTCGCCGGTCGCGATGAGCACGGTGTCGACGTCCCAGTCGCTGACGCCCTGGGCGTGCAGCCAGCCGCGCAACCGTTCCCGGGTGGCGGCGAGCCGGGCCGGGTCGGCCGGCAGGTCGATGGTGAGGACCGGACCGACGCCGCCGGATGTCCCACCCGTCACGTCCGGCCCTCCGTCCCGTACCCGTCCCCGGGCCTGGGCGCCCACTCGCGCTGTCACCGCCCGATTCTCACCCTGTTGTCCCCGGTGACCGCCGATTCATTCCCCCGGCGGCGGTGTCCGTCAAACGTGATCATCGCGCATCGGGGGCGGCGTGTCAGCCGGCGGGCCGGTGACGGCGCCGGGCCGGCATCCTCTCGGGGACGCCGGCCCGGGACGAACGGTCCGCTGTCGCGGCGGTCACCCCGACGCCGTCGAGCTGGTGGGCGTGCGGGCTCGGGCCCGAGTCAGAGCGGTAGTCTCCCGGCTCCCGCCCAGGCGTCGACGACGAACGGCACCAGCGGGGCCGGCAGCGGCCGGGCGGCGCGCAGCGTGGGCGTCCACCCGGCGTCACCGCCGAGGTCCGGGTCGTGCGCGGCGTTGTACGCGGCGAGCAGGTCCACCGGCCGGGGCAGCCGGTCACCCTGCCGGACCCAGGTGCCCCGCTCGGTGAGCGCGGTGCCGCCCCAGTCGTAGAGCAGGTCGGCCGGGCCGGTGTCGCCGGTGAGCGTGAAGAAGTTGTTCTCCGCGTACAGCGCGGACTGCACGCCGACGCCGAGGGCGTACGCGAAGCCGGGCCCGCCGAGCCGGTAGTGGTTCTCGTGCACGTCGACCTGGCCGAACCGGACCCGGGGCAGCCGTTGCAGCGTGCCGTCGAACAGGTTGTGCCGCACCGTGACGTCGAGCCGGCCCACGTCCGGGCCGACGGTGTTCGACGAGCCGATGAGCATCACCTTGTCCCGGCCGGTGAACCGGTTCCAGGACACGGTGACCAGGCTGGCGGTGTGCGTGACGTCCACCGAGCCGTCGTGCACCTGCCAGGGCCGCCCGAAGTAGACGGGCTGGGCGCTGTCCGGGTTGTCGCCGTCGGTGAACGTGTTGTGGTCGATCCAGACGTGCTCGCTGCGCCGCACCGAGATCTGGTCGTACTGGGAGTTCCAGTTGCCGGTGTCGCCGTCGGTGGGGGACCAGGCCGGGAAGCAGTCCCGGGCGTCGGCGAACTCGATGTTGCGCACGATCACGTTGTCCACCCGGTCGATCATCAGCGTCAGGCCGGTGAGCCGGGCGCCGCGCAGCCCGACGACAGTGGTGTTCGAGCCGACGTTGATCTGGGTCTGCCGGGTCTGCTCGGCCACCGACCGCACCCGGGCGGCCTCCAACGGCCCGCTCGGGTTGACCCGGCCCCAGGTCGACGGGTCGTACGCGGTCAGGTAGGCGGGCAGCGAGTACTCCGGGTCGGCCAGGTCGGCGCAGTCCAGCGGGGTGCCGTCCGGTCCCTCGAAACCGTCGACTGTCCCGGCCACGTACACGATCTTGGGGGTGGCGTCGGCGGCGTTCGTGGCGTTGTCGCCGCCGAGCGCGGCGACCAGCTCGGCGCGGGTACGCACGACGCGTACCCGGTCCGGCGCGGCGGCCGACCCGCCGGTGGTGCCGGTGCCAGCGGCGGCCCAGCCGTCGTTCGCCGGGAGGCTCTGGCGGCCGATCAACTCGGCGGCCCGGGACGGCCCGGCGGGTGCGGCCGGCGCGGGCGCGGCGGTGGTGAGGACGAGCGCGGCGGCCAGCGCCGCGACGACTGCGGTTCGGGTACGCATGACTCGTTCCGTTCTCCTGGAGGGACATTCACTGCACTGACAGGTCCACCACGTACGGGCGGACCGCCCACGGCACGCCCGCCTCGGACGGCAGCACGCCGGTCTCCGCGGCGGCCCGCAGCACCGTGCCGACGCCCCGCACCATCCGCACCCGCTGCGGGCCGTCGCCCGCCTCGCGTACCAGGTCCCCGTCGAGCAGCGCCGGAACGGGTGCATCCCGCAGCGCGTCCAGCACCGTGGTGAACGGCTCGGTACGCGCCAGCGGCGCGATCAGCGGCGTGCCGTCCGCGCGGTGGTCGAGCAGGTTCGCCAGCAGCCCCCGGCGGCCGGGCACCGGGCGTGGCGCGTGGTCGCCGGGTAGCCGCAGCCGGTCGGTCGGGTACTCCAGCAGCGCCCGTCCGCGCTCGCCGGTGACGAGCACCTCCCCGGGGACGTGCTCCTCGGCGGCGAGGGTGAGCGCGGCCAGCACCGGTGGCCCGGCGTGCGGGGTCAGCCGCAGCACAGTGGTGTCGTCCACCTCGATCGCGCGGACCCGGTAGCGTTCCACAGCGATCCGGGCCGGGCGCACCGGCGCGCCGGTGACCGATTCGGCGACGGCGAGGCACTGCATGAGCGCGTGCGCGAGGGGGTTGGCGAGCGCGCCGTCCAGCGCCGGGCGGCCGTCGACCGACAGTCGCCCGGCCCAGAGGGAGCGGGCGTAGTAGGCGTCCGGGCGCTGCCAGGCGGCGAGCGTGGCGATGCCGGTGACCGGACCGAGCCGCCCGAGCGCGCCGGTCAGTTCGGTCAGCGCGGCCGAGCCGAGCGCCTGGAAGTTGACCTGCACGGCCCGGCCGGCGGCGGCCGCGGCCTCGGCGAGCGTCCGGTGCTCGGCGAGGTCGAGCACGGGCGGCTTCTCCAGCAGGAGGTCCGCCCCGGCGGTGAGCACGTCGAGCGCGATCGGCAGGTGGGTGTGCGGCGGCGTGCAGACCACCACCACGTCGGGCCGGACAGCGGCGAGCATGACCCGGTGATCGGTGAAGACGGCCGCGTCCGGCGGGACCGGTGCGTCCGGCTCGGCCTCCAGGGGGCGTGCGTCGACGAGCGCGACCAGGCGCGCCCGTCCGGCCGCGTGCAGCGCCGCGATGGTCCGGCGGTGCCAGCGGCCGTGCCCGTTCGCCCCGATCAGGGCCACCCGCGGCGGCCCGCCGCCGCTCACCGGCCACCCCCGGCCCGTCGCCCGCAGGGCATCGCCGGACGGCCGCCGCTCACCGGCCACCCCCGGCCCGTCGCCCGCAGGGCATCGCCGGACGGCCGCCGCTCACCACGCGCCGCCGCTCACCGGGCGTCCGCCAGTGTCGCCCGGACGCCGTGCCGTTCCAGCGCGGTGAGCCAGCCGGTCACGTCGGCGCGGAACTCGTCGTCGGCGGCCAGGTCGGCGGGAAACACCTCGCGCAGTGCGAAGACCGCGTCGACCACCCCGGCGGGGGTGTGCGCCCCGGCGGCGAGCGCGGCGCGCAGCCGGTCGGCGAGCGGGTCGTCCAGCGGCAGCGGCCGTCCGTCGTCGGCGTACCCGAGCAGGAACCGCAGCCACCCGGCCACCACGAGCGCGCTCCACCGCGCCGACCGGCCGGCCGCGCGCAGGTCGGCGACGGTGTGCAGCACCCGCTGCGGCAGCTTCTGCGAGCCGTCCATGGCGACCTGCGTCGTCCGGTACCGGATCGCCGGGTTGCCGAAACGGGCCAGCACCTGCTCGCCGTAGTCGGCCACGTCGGCACCGGGCGGCGGGGTGAAGCTCGGCGCGATCTCCTCGGCGAGCAGCCGCCGCAGCACCGCGTCCAGGTGCGGCAGCGTCAGCGCCTCGGCCACCGTCTCCGCGCCGGCCAGCGCCCCCAGGTACGCGGTGGCGGAGTGCACGCCGTTCAGTGCCCGCAGTTTCAGCCGCTCCCACGGGCCGGCGTCGCCGGTGAGGATCGCGCCGGAGCGTTCCCAGGCCGGGCGCCCGCCGGGGAAGTCGTTTTCGATCACCCACTGCGACCACGGTTCGGCGGCGACCGCCGCCAGATCGGTCATGCCCAGCGCCCGCCGGGCGGTGTCCCGGGTCTCGTCGGTGCTGGCCGGCACGATCCGGTCGACCATGGTGCCGGGGCAGGTCACCGCCGTGAGCACCCGCTCGGCTGTCGCGTCCGGCACCCGGGCCAGCGCGAGGCACTGCTCGACCAGACCGCGCAGCCGCCGCCCGTTGGCGGGCAGGTTGTCGCAGCTCACCAGCGCGATCGGCCCGGCGTCGGCGGCGGCGCGGGCGAGCAGCCCGCGGACCAGCAGACCCGGCACGGTACGCGGGGGACGGCCGGTGGTCAGGTCGGCGGTCAGGTCCGCGTCCACAGTCAGCGCGGCGGTCACCGGATCAAGCCGGTACGCCTTCTCCGTCACCGTCAGCGTGACCACCCGGATCGCCGGGTCGGCGAGCAGGCCGACCACCGCGTCCGGGTCGCTCGCGGCGTGCCGTACCCCGGCGAGCGCGCCGACCACCCGGGTGGCCGCGCCGTCGGCGGCGAGCGTGGTGACGCTGAACAGGCAGTCCTGCGCGGCCAGGGCGTAGACCACGCCGGTGCTGCGCGGCGCGACGCCGATGATGCCCCAGTCGCCGCCGGCCGCGCCGACCGCCGCCTCGGTGTGCACCGCCTGGTGGGCGCGGTGGAACGCGCCGACGCCGAGGTGGACGATGCCGGCCGGCACGGTGCCGGGGCGCAGCAGCGGCCGGGACTCCGGCGGCAGGTGGCGCAGTGTGGACAGGCAGAGCCGGTCGGGGGTCAGCGCCACGCCGGGCCGTCCGGGAAGCGGAACCGCGCGATCGACTCCGGGCGCATGGTGGCGCTGTAGCCGGGCGCGGTGGGCAGCAGGTAGCGCCCGCCCCGGGTGCGGACCGGGTCGGTGAAGTGTTCGTGCAGGTGGTCGACGTACTCGACCATGCGGCCGTCCAGGCTCGTGCCGACCCGCAGGTGGTCGAAGATCGCGAGGTGCTGCACGTACTCGCACAGGCCGACGCCGCCGGCGTGCGGGCACACCGGCACGCCGAACTTCGCGGCCAGCAGCAGTTCGGCGAGCACCTCGTCCACGCCGCCGACCCGGCAGGCGTCCACCTGCATGACACCGATCGCCTCGGCCTGGAGCAACTGTTTGAAGATCACCTTGTTGGCGGCGACCTCGCCGGTGGCGACCCGGCAGCGCCCGCCGGTCAGCTCGGTCACCGCACGGGCGATCCGGGCGTGCCCCAGTACGTCGTCGGCGTGCGTGGGCTCCTCGATCCAGTACGGGTCGACCTCGGCGAGCACGCCCATCGCGGCGATCGCCTCGTCCACGTCCCACACCTGGTTGGCGTCCATCATGAGCAGCGCGTCCGGGCCGATCTCGGCCCGGATGACCCGGGCCCGCCGCAGGTCGTCCTCGATCCGCCCGCCGACCTTCATCTTCATCGCGCGCCACCCCGAGGCGTACGCGTCGCGGGTCAGCGCGCGCACCTGCTCGTCGGGGTAGCCGAGCCAGCCCACCGAGGTGGTGTAGGAGGGGAACCCGTCACGTTCCAGCCCGGCCAGCCGGTCGGCGAGCCCGTCGCGTCCCCTGTCCAGGACGGCCGTCGCCTCGTCGGGGGTGAGCGCATCGGTGATGTGGTGGAAGTCGATCGTGGCGACCAGTTCGTCGGTGGGCGCCTCGGCGAGGAACCGCCACATCGGCTTGCCGGCGAGCTTGGCGCGCAGGTCCCAGACCGCGTTGACGAGCGCGCCGGTGGCCATGTGGATCACCCCCTTCTCCGGGCCGAGCCAGCGCAGTTGCACGTCCGCGGTGAGCGAGCGCCAGAACGCCACCGGTTCGGCGGCGATCTCGGCGACCGTGCGTCCCCGGACGTGGTGGGCGAGCGCGCGGACCGCCGCGCAGGTGATCTCGTTGCCCCGCCCGTTGGTGAACGTGAACCCGGTGCCGGTCGGTCCGCCGCCGGTGGTCAGCTCCACGTACGTGGCCGAGTAGTCGCCCCTGTTGATCGCGTCCGAGCCGTCGCCGCTGGCCGCGGTGGGGAAGCGCACGTCGTGCACCTCGACGTCGACGATTGTGGTCATGCGGGCCCACCTCCGAACTTGAAGACCTGCTTCGGCAGCCGGTACGCCAGGTCGACGATGGTCTCGGCGGCCTCGTCCCCGGTCAGCCGGTGCTCGGCGACGAGGCGGGCGAGGAATCCGGCGTCGACCCGGCGGGCCACGTCGTGGCGTACCGGGATGGAACAGAACGCGCGGGTGTCGTCGACGAACCCGGCGGTGTTGTAGAAGCCCGCGGTCTCGGTGACCGCCTCCCGGAACCGGCGCAGCACCTCGGGGGAGTCCAGGAACCACCAGGGCGCGCCGAGGCGCAGCGCCGCGTACCCGCCCGCGAGAGGGGCGAGTTCCCTGGTGAACGTGTCCTCGTCGAGCGTGTAGAGCACCACTGTGAGCCGCGGGTCGTTGCCGTGCGCGTCCAGCAGCGGCGCGAGGCCGTGCACGTACTCGGTGGCCTGCGGCACGTCGCCGCCCACGTCGCGGCCGTGCCGGGCGTGCAGCCACCGGTTGTGGTTGCGGACCGCGCCGGGGTGCAGCTGCATGACCAGGCCGTCGTCGAGCGACATCCGGGCGAACTCCAGCAGCATGTGCGCCCGGAACGCCTCGGCGTCGGCGGCGTCGGCCAGGCCGCGCCGGCCCTTGTCGTACAGCGCCGCGGCCTGCGCCGGGCCGAGATCGAGGGTACGGGCGGTGGGGTGCCCGTGGTCGGACGAGGTGGCCCCGGCGGCGGCGAACGCCTCCCGCCGTGCCCGCAGCGCGGCCAGGTAACCGGCGTACGTGCCGGTGTCCTCGCCGGAGACCTCGGCGAGCCGGTCCACGTTCGCGGCCCAGTCGCCGAACTCCATGTCCACCACGTCGTCGGGGCGGAACGTGGTGACCACCCGGCCGCCCGGCCCGCCCCAGCCGTCGGCGGCGAGTTTGGCGTGCCGGCCCAGGTCGTCCAGCGGCGACTCGGTGGTGGCGAGCACCTCGATGCCGAAGCGTTCGAACAGCGCCCGGGGCCGGAACCCCGGTTCGGCCAGGCGCGCGGCGAGCGCGTCGTAGACGGCGTCGGCGGTGGCCGGGCCCAGCGGCGTGTCGACGCCGAAGACGTGCCGGAACGTCTGCTCCAGCCACAGCCGCGACGGGGTGCCGCGGAACAGGTGCCAGTGCGCGGCGAAGCGCCGCCAGATGGTCCGCCCGTCGGTCTCCACCGGGCTGCCGTCGACGCTGGGCACGCCCAGGTCGGCCGGGGGTACGCCCTGGCTGAGCAGCATCCGGGTCAGGTAGTGGTCGGGCACGACGAGCAGCCGGGCCGGATCGGGGAACGGCTGGTCCTCGGCCAGCAGCCCGGGGTCGACGTGCCCGTGCGGGGAGATGAGCGGCTGCTCGGCGGCGAGCGCGTACAGCTCGCGGGCCAGGGCGCGCAGCCCGGGCTCGGCGGGCAGCAGCAGGTCGCCGCGGGGGATGATCGGCACAGCGAGGGCTCCTCGGTCAGGGCAGGGTGAGCAGGTCGGCGACCCGGACGGGCACGCCGGTCTCCAGCGAACGGTTCGCGGCCAGGCCGGTGAGCAGCGCGAGCGCCCCGTCCCGGGCGGTGGCGGCCCGGCCGAGCGGGTCGGGTTCGCCGCCGAGCAGCACCCGGGTCATCCGGGCGTCCGCACCGCCGTGCCCGCGCCGGGTCCAGCCCTCGACCGGGATCTCCTGCGGCGGCGCCCAGAACGGGCGCAGCGTGAGCCGGGCCGCGCCCTGCTCGACGGCGGCCTCGTCGCCGTGCAGCGCCGCGCCCTTGAGCGCTCCGGCGACGGACGGACTGACGTGGTCGCTCTCGGTCACCTCCAGTTCGAGGCGGCCCCGGCTGCCGTTGACCATGACCCGGTAGCCCTCCCAGGGGGCGTACGCGGTGAGGCGGTAGGTCATGGTGGCGCCGGTGTCGTAGCGGGCCAGCACCGCCAGGTCGTCCTCGATGGTCACGCCGGGGGCGAAGACGTTGCGGTCGCGGTGGTAGCCGTCCTCGGCCTCGGCGTCGAGGTACAGCTCGCGCAGCCGCGGGTGGTCGGCCAGCCGCAGCGCGAACGGGTCGCCGTCGGCGGCGGGGGAGCCGTGCGCCCGGTCGTAGTCGCGGGCGTAGCCGTGCCGGCGGCCGTCCTCGCCGTAGAAGAACAGCCGGCCGTACGCGTGCACCTCGACCGGGCGGGCGTCGAGCCACCAGTTGACCAGATCGAAGTGGTGACCGGACTTGTGCACGAGCAGGCCGCCGGAGACGGACTTGTCCCGGTGCCAGCGGCGGAAGTAGTCGGCGCCGTGGCGCACGTCGAGCAGCCACTCGAAGTGCACCGATCCGATCTCGCCCACCGCGCCGTCGGCCAGTAGCCGCCGGAACTGTTCGTGCAGCGGGTTGTAGCGGTAGTTGAACGCGACTGTGACGCGCCGGCCGGTCTCGGCGACCGCGTCCAGGATGCGGCGGCACCGTTCGGCGTCGACAGTCATCGGCTTCTCGACGACCACGTCGCAGCCGGCCCGCAGCGCCGCCGTCACGTACTCGTCGTGGGTGGCGTCCACGCTGGTCACCAGCACCACGTCGACGCGCTCCTCGGCGAGCACGGCGGCGAAGTCACCGGCGGCGTACGTGGGCACCGGCGGGTGGCCCAGCTCCGCCAGCCAGCGGTTGTGCGCGTCCATCCGGGCCTGGTTGACGTCGGCGAGCGCGACCAGCTCGGCGGTGTCGGCGTGGTCGAGCGCGAGGGCGCGGACGAACATCTCGGCGCGTGCCCCGGCGCCCACCAGGGCGTGGCGGACCCGTTCCCGGGCCGGTGGTGACATGACGTCGGCCTCCCCGGCAGTCGGCTGCAAAGGTTTGCAGCCGAAGAAACCACGACGATGGATGCGTCGTCAACGGTCGCCACCCAACCCGCCCTATCCATCCGCATTGATGGGCATTCCTGCACACGACGGGAACGCCTGTGCAATCGAGCCGCAACAATGGACCGTTGACACGGGCGCAACCGTTTGCATTAATGGGCGGCACCCGTGACCCCCACCACATCGGACGAGGGAGCCCGCCGTGCCAGCCACCATCCGGGACGTCGCCCGCGCCTCCGGTGTGCACATCTCCACCGTGTCCCGCACGTTCTCGGCCCCGCACCTGGTCAACCCGGAGACCCGGGTCCGGGTGCTGGCCTGCGCGGAGGACCTCGGCTACCGGCCCAACCGGGCCGCCCGGGCCCTCATCACCGGCCGTACCCACAACATCGGCCTGATCGTGGCCGACATCGCCAACCCGTTCTTCCCGCCGCTGATCAAGGCGGCGGAGGGGCAGGCCCGGCACCGCGACTACCACGTCTTCGTGGCCGACACCAACGAGGACCCGGTCGCCGAGGAGGACCTGGTCCACGCCCTGGCCAAGCAGGTCGACGGCGTGTTGCTGTGCAGCCCCCGGATGAGCAACAGCCTGATCGAGCAGGTCAGCCGCGAGGTACCGGTGGTGGTGATAAACCGCCAGGTCGCCGGCCTGCCCTGCGTGATGATGGACGTCGGGCAGGGGGCCCGGGCCGCGATCGAGCACCTGCTCGGGCTCGGTCACCGCCGGATCGCGCTGCTCGGCGGTCCGCGCGGCTCCTGGACCGCCCGGGAGATGCGCCGCGCCGCGACCGCCGCCGCCCGGGGCGGGGGAGCGGAGCTGACAGTCCTCGGACCCAACCAGCCCACCGAGACCGGCGGCGGCGCGCTCGCCGAGCAGGTACGCCGCAGCGGCGTCACCGCCGTGCTCGCCTACAACGACCTGATGGCGATCGGCCTGATCGAAGGGCTGGACGCGCTCGGGGCGCGGGTGCCGCACGACGTCAGCGTCGTCGGCGTGGACGACATCGCGCTGAGCCGGCTCACCCGCCCCAAGTTGACGACGGTGGCCACGCCGACCGCGGCCGCCGGCCGGACGGCCGTCGACATGCTGCTGCAACTCGACTCCGACGCGCCGCGCGGTGCCCGGGGCCGGGGCACGGCGGCCGGCGACCGTCGCACCACCGCACAGGTAATGCTCCAGACCGAACTGGTCGTCCGCGACTCGACCGGGCCCGTCCCCGCGCCCGGCCGGGACGGCACCGGAGCCTGAGCAGGTGGCCCGGGCCCGCACAGCCTTGCGGACCCGGGCGGCCCGTGGACGGCCGCCGGTGACGTCGTCGCCTCCCACAGCCGAGGAGTGAGCGCAGATGCACCCCGCAACGTCCCCCACCGCCGGCGCACCCGCCGGGCGGGATCACCGTACCCCCCTGACCCGACGCCGGCTCGTCCGCGGCCTGGCCGCCGTCGCGCTCGCCGTGCCCCTCGCCCTGGGCGCGGCCGGCTGCGGCGACGACGAGGCCGGCGGCGACGGCGGCCCGGTCAAACTCTCCGTCTTCTGGTGGGGCGGTGAGGCTCGGGCCAAGCTCACCGAGGACGCCCTGGCCCTCTACACCAGGAAGCACCCGGACGTGACGTTCGAGAAGACCTGGCAGGCCAACCAGGGCTACTTCGACAAGCTCGCCACACTGACCGCCGGCGGCAACCCGCCCGACCTGTTCCAGATCGACGACAACTACCTGGCCGAGTACGCCGGCCGCAGCACCACGCTCGACCTGGGCAGCTACCGCGACTCCGGCAAGCTCGACGTGTCGAGGTTCCCCCGGAGCCTGCTGGAGTACGGCGTGGTCGACGGCAAGCTCGCCGGTGTGGCCGCCGGGGAGAACACGCAGGGCCTGGTCTACAACAAGACGCTGTTGCAGAAGAACGGGCTGCCCGAGCCGACCACCGGGATGAGCTGGGAGGAGCACATCGCCTGGGCCGAGCAGGTGGCGAAGAAGACGAAGGTGCCCGGCACCCAGGACCCGAGCGCCGACTACAAGGCGCTCTGGGTGTGGCTGCGCCAGCAGGGCAAGGACCTGTACAAGGGCAAGGAACTCGGCTTCACCACCGAGGACGTGACGAGGTGGTTCGAGCTGTGGAAGGGCGCGCGGGACCGGGGCGCCACCCCGACGCCGGACGTCATCCACGAGGGCAACTCCAGCGACATCACCAAGCAACTGGTGGTCACCGGCAAGTCGGCCACCTCCTGGGTCTGGGTCAACCAGATGCCGGACCTGAAGAAGAACACCAAGGACGAGCTGGGCGTGGTCGCGTACCCGGGTGACCCGAGCGCGCAGTGGGCGCGCGCCTCGATGTACTGGTCGGTGTTCAAGGGCAGCAAGCACAAGGACGTCGCGGTCGATGTGATCAACTTCCTGAACAACGACCCGGAGGCGGTGGCGCTGCTCGGCACCGACCGCGGCCTGCCGTCGAACATGGACCTGCGCGCCAAGGTCAGCGAGACCGCCACCGACCCGGCCATGAAGCAGTCCATCCAGGTCGAGTCCGACCTGGCGCAGAAGTTCGGTGGCTCGCCCCAGGTGCCGATCAAGGGGCACAGCAAGGTCAGGTCCGAACTGGTCAAGGCCGCCGAGAACGCCCAGTACGGCCGCGCCGCCCCGGCCCAGGCGGCGGAGCAGTTCGTCGCCGCCTGCACGTCCGCGATCGCCTGACCCCACGAAAGGACCGGTCCCGTGGCTCTCACCACGGCGCCCGGCCGGACCCCGCGCACCGGACCGGCCGGCCCTCGCCCCACGCGGCGTCGGCCCGGCCGGGCCCGGCTCGGCGAGGGCCTGGCGGGGTACGTCTTCCTCTCGCCCTGGCTCATCGGACTGATGGGCGTCACGACGATCCCCATGGTGCTCTCGCTCTGGCTGAGCTTCACCGACTACGACATCCTCACCCCGCTGTCCGAGGTGCGGTGGGTGGGGCTGGCCAACTACGAGCGGATGTTCACCGCCGACCCGTCGTACTGGCACGCGGTGCGGGTCACGCTGACGTTCGCGCTGATCGCGGTGCCGCTGAAGCTGGCCGCCGCGCTCGGTGTGGCGCTGCTGCTCAACCGTGCCTGGCGTGGCGTCGGGCTGTTCCGCAGCCTGTTCTACCTGCCGTCGCTGCTCGGCGGCAGCGTCGCGCTGGCCATCGTCTGGGTCAACATGTTCAACCGGGACGGCGCGTTCAACTCGTTCCTCGCCGTGTTCGGCGTCGAGGGGCTGCCCTGGGTCAGCGACCCGGACTGGGCGCTGGAGACGCTGATGGTGCTGGCGATCTGGCAGTTCGGCGCACCCATGGTGATCTTCCTGGCCGGGCTCAAGCAGGTGCCCACCGAACTGTACGAGGCGGCGGCCGTGGACGGCGCCGGGGCGTGGCGGCGCCTCCGCGCGGTCACGCTGCCCATGCTCTCCCCGGTGATCTTCTTCAACCTGGTGCTGGAGACCATCAACGGCTTCCAGGGCTTCACCGCCGCGTTCGTGCTCAGCAACGGCACCGGCGGCCCTGTCGACTCCACCCTGATGTACACGCTGAAGCTCTACATCTCCGGCTTCACCGACCTGGAGATGGGCTACGCGTCGGCGATGGCGTGGGTGTTCCTGGTGGCGATCGGCGCGGTCACCGCCGTCTTCTTCAGCACCGGGCGGTTCTGGGTGCACTACTCGGACGGAGGGGACGCGTGAGCGCGAGGAGTGAGCCGGTTCTGCGAGCCCCGCAGCCGCGAACAAGGGAGGCGCTGTGACCGCGCTCACTGTCGCTCGCCGGCGGCCGGGCAGCGGACGGAACGTCCTGCGGCTGGTCGTGCTCGTGGCGATCGTCGCGGTGGTGCTCTACCCGCTGTTCTGGATGCTCGGCACCTCGGTCAAGTCGCAGGCCGAGATCGTCAACAACGTCGGCCTGCTGCCGGAACGGTTCACCCCCGGCAACTACCTCGACGGCTGGACCAACTTCGACATCGGCTTCGGCCGGTTCTTCCTCAACAGCGCACTGGTCAGCGGGCTCACCGTCGTCGGCAACGCGCTGTCCTGCCTGCTCGCCGCGTACGCCCTGGGCCGGCTGCGGTTCCGGCTGCGCAAGCTGTGGTTCACCGTCATGATCGGGACGCTGCTGCTGCCCGGGCACGTGCTGATCGTGCCGCAGTACATCCTGTTCCGCAGCCTCGGCCTGGTCGGCGGCGACTGGCCGTACCTGCCGCTGCTGGTGCCGCAGTTCCTGGCCACCGAGGCGTTCTTCGTCTTCCTCATGGTGCAGTTCATGCGCGGCATCCCGCGCGAGCTGGACGAGGCGGCCACCATCGACGGCGCGTCCCCGTATGGCGTGTTCCGGCACGTCATCCTGCCGCTGAGCCGCCCGGCGCTGGTCACCACAGCGATCTTCTCGTTCATCTGGACCTGGAACGACTTCTTCCGCCAGCTGGTGTTCCTGTCCAGCCTGGACGACTACACGGTCCCGGTGGCGCTGACCCTGTTCATCGACTCGACGAGCCAGAGCGCTGTCGGCCCGATGTTCGCCATGTCGGTGCTGTCCCTGCTGCCGGTGTTCCTGTTCTTCCTGGCCTTCCAGCGGATGCTCGTCGAGGGCATCAACACCAGCGGGTTGAAGGGATGACCGCCGTGCCTGCGCACACCGACGCCGTGCACGCCCAGACCGACGCCGTGCACGCCGGTGCCGACTGGCGGGACACGCTGCGCGAGGCGACCGACCTGGCGCTGCTCGGCTTCGCCGTGGCGCTCGCCGCACTGCCGGTGCTCACGCTCGCCCCGGCGGTCGCCACCGCCAGCGCCGCGCTGCACGACCGGTCGGTCACCGGCGCCTGGCCCGACGCGCGGACCAGCCTGCGCCGGTTCGGTCGCGCGCTGCCCGCCGGGCCGGCGGTGAGCGCCGTCGCCCTGGCCGCCGCCGCGCTGCTCGCCGCCGACCTGCTGGCGCTCACCACCGGCCGGGTGCCCGGCGGCGGGCCCGCGCTCGCGCTCACCGCCGTCGTGGTGGCGGTCCTGCTCGGGTACGCGGGCCTTGTCGCCGTAGCGGTCGGGCGCACCGGCGGCCGGGGTTGGCGGTCGGCGGCCCGCCGGGTGGCGCGCGCCTGCCCGGAGCGCCCCGGCGTCTGGGCCGCCGCCTCCGGCGTCTGCGCGCTCGCCGTGGTGCTGGGTGTGCTGGTCACGCCGGTGGCGGTGCCGATCCTCGGCGGGTACGCGCTCGCCGCGCTGCACGCGCTCGACGCCCGCCGCCCGGTCCCCGCCCCGGAGCCGTCGTGACCGCCGAACCCCGTTCCGCCGGTGCCGAGCCGTGCCCTGCCCGGCCCGAGCTGCTCGGTGGGGCCGAGCCGTGCCCTGCCGGGACCGACGTCGAACCCCGGCTGGTCGTGGACGGTGTCGAGGTGGCCCGGTACCTGGTCCGGCCCGATCTGGATCTCCGCCACGGCCCTCGGCCGTACCTGCATCCGGTGCGGACCCGGGCCGGTACCCCGGTGACCGGCGCGCTCCCGGCCGACCACGTCTGGCACCTCGGCGCGTCACTGGCCGTGCAGGACGTGGACGGCGTCAACCTGTGGGGCGGCCGGACGTACGTGCGCGGCACCGGGTACACCTGGCGCGACGACCACGGCGTCATCGCGCACACCGGCTGGCGGGAGCGGGCCGCCGACCGGCTCGACCACGACCTGGAGTGGCGGAACCGGCACGGCCGGGTGCTGCTGCGCGAGCACCGGCGGATCACCGCCGCTCCGGCCGGGGAGGACGCCTGGTGGCTGGACCTGTCCGCCACGCTCACCTCCGCCACCGGCGGCGACGTCCGCCTGGGCAGCCCGGCCACGAACGGCCGTCCCGGCGGCGCCGGGTACGGCGGCTTCTTCTGGCGTGCGGTGGCGGACGGCGAACCCCTCGTGCGCACCGATGACGCGGAAGGCGAGGAGGCGGTGAACGGCTCGGCCGCGCCCTGGCTGGCGCTGTCCGCCACCGCGCCGGGTGGCGGCGCGTACACGCTGGTGTTCACCGGTCTGGGGCCGGGTGACAGGTGGTTCGTGCGCACGGCGATGTACCCGGGCGTCTGCGCCGCGTACGCGTTCGACAGCCCGGCTGTGGTCGCGGCCGGGCGGCCCCGGCACAACCGGCACCGCGTCCTCGTCGCCGACGGTCACCTCGGCCCGGCCGACATCGCGGCCCGGCTGGACGCGGCGGCCGTCCGGTGAGCGAGCCGCGTGCCTCCGGTGCCGCGGTCACCTGACGGTACGGCCGGACGTGGTGGCGGTGGTCCGGATCGCCTTCACGATCGCCGGGATCGACCCGATCAGCAGCACCAGCGCCCAGATCAGCGCCACCACGGCGAACACCACGGCGCCCAGGTCGTCGAGGATGCTGACCAGGATCACCGGCACCAGGCCGTGCAGGAACTGCAACACCACAGTGCACAGCAGCGTGGTCAGCGCCAGCGCGACGAGGCCCTTGTTGCGGAGGAACCGGGGCTGGGCGGCGAGCAGCAGCGCGACCCAGACCAGTTTGAGCAGCAGCGCCAGCCCGAGCAGCACCGCCGCGTCGCCGACCGGGAAGAACCCCCACACCGCGAGGTACGCCAGCGTGCCGAACGGCGGGGCCAGGAACAGCGAGACCATCACCGTCAGCTCGACGAACGCGACGATCAGCAGGACCAGCGACACCAGCAGCAGCACGATCGAGAAGACGAGCGTGGCCACGCCCTGCACCCGGCCCTGAATCCGGTCCGGCAGCACCAGGCTCAGGCAGAACAGCCCGGTCGTCCAGAGGGCCACCACGTCGATCAGCGCCAGGTAGCCGATGCCCCGCCCGGACGGCTCGGACACCGCGCCGACGTCACCCAGTTCGACGCCGAGCTGACCGGCGTTGTCCCGCAGCGCGCCGCTCGCGTCGCCGCCGCCGGTCAGCGCCGCCGCGCCCAGCTCCACGCCGACCACGAGCGCCACCGCGAGCAGCGCCAGCAGCAGGAACGGCCTGCGCAACTCACCCATCCCGCGTCTCCGTCCCGGTCAGGACCGGGCCAGCGTGACCGAACATCCGCCACCTCCCGGACAGCGCAGGAGCACCTCGGTCTCCCGGTCCACAGCCACCTTCGCCACCGCTGGGCCGTCCGTGTCCGGGGCGACCTCGTCGGTGACCGTGACGTCCGCGTCGCCGGGTGCGCGGGCTGTCACCTCGAACGGCGTCGTCCCGCGCAGCACGAGCGTGCGCAGCGCGCCCGGGTCGGCCACCCGCAGCCGGCACGCGGTGCCGAAGGCGAGCGTCACCCCGTCGGCGGTGGTGGCCGGTTCGGCGGCCGGCGGCAGGCACGTCACGGCCACAGTCGCCGGGTCCACAGTCCCGGACCCGCGCCCGAGCCGGGCCAGCGCGCCCGGCCCGGCCGCCGGGTCACCCGGGTCGTCGGAGCGCCCGGCCACCGCCACCACGTACAGCGCCACCAGCAGCACGGCCACCGCCATCAGCAGCACCTTCTGCCGCCCGCTCACGGTGCTGTATCGGTTCGCGACTGCGGGGCTCGCAACACCGGCTCACTCCTCGCGCTCACGGTGCTGTATCTGTTCGCGACTGCGGGGCTCGCAACACCGGCTCACTCCTCGCGCTCACGGCCGGACGACGGGCGTGAAGCGGATCTCGTCCACCCCGGCGAAGTACCTGTCGGTGCCCTGGGTCTTGCTCACCGCCACGAGCGTCAGCTTGTGCGGCCCCCGGGTCAGCTCCACCGTGCCCACGTCCACCTCGTCGGTGCGGGCCACAGTCGGGCTGAACCCGAAGAACGTGTCGCCGACCTGCCGGCCGTCGACCAGCCAGATCGTGTTCGCGTAGTCGAACGAGGTGGTGCGCACCGTGGAGAACCGCCAGGTGCCGTGGGACGGCACGTCCACCTGCACTGTCACCCGGTCGCCCACGCCCCGGCCCAGGAAGAACAGTTGTGCGTCGCCGGACCACACCACGTCGCAGCAGTTCTCCTGCGCCACCACGTCCGCCTTCGTGCCGGTGGTGGACTGCACCGCGGCGCCGGAGACGAGCGTCTCCGCCTCCACCGTCACCGCGTCGGCCCGCGGCGGGGATGGGGTGTCCGGTCCGCGGGTAACCAGCCAGGTCACCACGCCGGCCACGACCAGCACCAGCGCCGCGGCCGCGGCGATCCACGGCCACGGCGCGCGCTTCGGGGGTACGACAGCCCGCACGTCGTACGTGACCCGGCCGCTGGATCGGGAACTCTCCTCCGGTGCGGTGTTGGCCGAGTACGCGAAACCGGTCATGTCGTAGCGCCGGGGCGGCGTGCCGGGCGGTACGGCGAGCCGGACCAGGAACGACACCGAGCCCTGCCCGGGTACCGCCCGCTGCGGCTCGGCCACCGTGAACCAGGCGCGCTGGCTGCCCTCGCCGGGCGCCACGTCGAAGACGACGGTGTCCGGCGCGGTGCCCGGGTTGGACACGGTGAACGTCAGCTCACCGGCGTTGCGGCCGTCCAGCGTGAACTGTCCGGCGGCGGCGACGACTGTCCATTCGGTGGTCATGACGGCTCCTCGGGCGGATCGTGGGGCAGGGGTGCTGGTACGTGCGCCCGGCCGACCGCGCGCACCGGAGCGACCCCGGCGGCGGGCTCGGGATCGGGTGGCGGGCCCGGGTCCGGCGGATCTGCCGCGGGCGGCGCCGGTTCGGGCGGGCCGGGGTCGGGCCGTACCGGTTCGGGCGGTCCCGCCGCGTGCGGACCGGTTCCGGTCGGCGCCGGATCGGTGGGCGGGTCGCCCGGTGCGGCGACGACCTCGACCGTGACCGCGGCCGGTTTCTCCGCCTCGACGATGCGGGTGACCAGCGCGAGCCGGTCGGCGGCGGCCGGCGGCACCCGCACCACCAGGTGGAACGGCCGCTCGGGCGGCTCGTCCAGCACGAAGCCGGTCACTCCGGTGGCCAGTTCCAGCGCGGTCCGCATCCCGTACGGGGTGCCGCGCCACCGGGCCAGCAGCGCGCCGTGCGCCACCAGGTCCCGCAGCCGGCCCACCGGCAACGGCAGCGGCGCGTCGGCGCGGGGCGCGGCGACCACGTGGTCCATCGCCACCCAGCGGGTCAGGTACGCGACGAACCCGTCCGGTGTCCGGTACGGGCCGAACAGCGCGTCGACGTCGGCGAGCACCGCCTCGTCCGGGGCGTGCAGCGCCTCCATCACGTCCAGCAGCGCGCCCAGCACGCTGCCCGGACCGGCGGCCCGCTGGTAGGCGGCCGGCAGCAGCCGCTCAATCGCCGCTCGGCGCATCCTGCCGCACCACCTCGATGTCGTGCTCGCCGGAGCAGAGCAGCCAGGTGCCGGGGACGGTGACCACGTCGGCGGTGGCCTGGTTGGCGCTCGCCGTCCAGTCCTCGCCGTCGCCGCTGCGGAACACGCCGCGCTCGCCGCCGGCCAGCACCAGCCGCCCGGCGCCGGAGGTGCCGGTGGGCGCGGTGGCGGCGATGGCGTCGACCGGGACGAACCGGGTCCGGTCCCGCAGCGGCAGGCCGCAGTTGACCATCACGGGCGACCACTGCGGCTGCCCGGCGAGCGTGTCCAGCCGGACCACGCCGCCGCTCTGCGTCGCGGCGAGCGCGAGCGGACCGCTGAACGCCAGGTCCCGGCAGGTGCCGCCGATCCAGCCGGCCGCCATCGACTGCCACTTCACGTCCGACTCGAACAGCCGGGTGCGGTGGCAGCCCTGGCCGGGCTTCTTCGGGTCCGGCTCACCCGCGCCGCACCACAGCAGTGTGGCCGGGCCGTCGTACTGCACGGCGAGCACCCGGTTGTCCACGTTGGCGAGGCCGACGTGGGCGAACGTGCCGGGCCGTCCGGCCGCTGTGGACAGGTAGACGCCGAATCCGGCCTGCGCGGCGACCGCCACCCCGGGTGCGCCGCGCTCGGAGACGAACGCGCGCACCGCGTAGAAGCCCCGGTCCGCGTCGGCCGGGTCGACCAGGATCTGCAACGGCACCGCGCCGGGCAGCAGCGGCACCTCGTACAGGCCGGTGTCGGTGGCCAGCAGCAGCGCGCCGGTGCCGTCCCGGTCGATCCAGGCCAGGTCGCGGACGCCGGAGTCGAGGTCGGTCAGCAGTGTCCACGTCTCACCCAGGTCGGTGCTCAGCCGGACCCGGGAACCTCCGGCGTCGCGGGTGGTCACCACCGCCACCGAACCGGCCCGGGGGACGACGCCGGGGCGTGCCGGAGCGGGCGCGGGCACCACCCGCACCACCGTCTCGTCGTCGAACCGGCCCGCCGGCTCCCAGCCCGCCCCGGCGTTGGTGGAGCGGAACAGCACCGGGCCGCCGCCGGCGTACCAGGTGTCGGCCTGGTACTGGTCCACCGCCACGGTCCGCACCCGAGTGTCGGGCGCCTCGTCGACCACGAACCGCACCGACTCGACGTAGCGCACGCCCGGCTCGGCGTGCTCCAGCATCCGGTACACGTTGGAGGCGCGCAGCGGCTCGCCGAACGCCCAGCCGGCCGGGTTCAGCGGCGTGGGCAGCGGGCTGAGCGTCTGGTGCAGCCGGTCGTGGATGCGTCGGCGCACCGCGTCCACATCCTCCTCGCGGCGCACCACCACCCGCGCCTGGATGGACACCGCCTTGTAGCGGGCCCAGCCCGCCCGCACGGCCGTACCCAGGGCGCGGCGGCGTTCCAGGTCGGCCTCGACCCGGCGGCGTGCCTCCTCCACCTCGTGCTCGCGCAGCACCGCCACCGGCAGCCGCCCGCCGGGACGGGCCGCCTCCGGTACGTACGGCACCAGCACCACCTCGACCTCGCCGGGCCGGGCGAAGCTGTAGACGGCGGCCCTGGTGAACGCCCGCGCCCGCGCCACCGCCCCGGAGCCGGTGGCGAGGATCTCGAAGTCCCGGGCGGTCACCGCGCGTTGCTGGGCGAAGAACTCGTACGGTCCGCGCGCCAGCACCGACTCCAGCGACTCCAGCTCGCGCCCGCCGGTGGCCGGCTCCGGGTTGTCCGCCCTCACCCCCGGCAGCGGGTCGCGCAGGCTGGTGAGCACGCCCGCCGCCACGTTCCCGGCGGGCCCGCCGCCGCAGCGGTACCAGAGCCGCACCTGCCGCCCGGCCGGTGGCACCGCCGCCACAGTGGTCGCCCCGGCCGCCCCCTCGACGGCCGGGGTGCCCAGGTCCGGGCGCAGGTCCAGCGCCGGGGCGAACGTGACCACCCCGGAGGCGCGGTCCACCAGGTAGACCTTCGCCTGCGGGCCGACACCGGCGAAGCTGTCCACCGGCCGCCAGATCTCGTACGTGCGGCCCTCGTGCTCGCGGGCCGCCGCGCCCAGCTCCACCGAGCCCGCCGGCACCTCCACGCCGAGCAGCAGGTCCAGCGCCTCGGTGGTCCGCGTCAGCGGCGCGCGGGCGGCCCTGAACACCTGACCGGGCTGCCCGGTGCCGGTGCCGAGCAGCTCCGCGTCGACCGGCTCGCAGTGGTGCACGCGTACCGTCGCCGTGGTCTCCCCGGCGGGCAGCACCGCCGGCTCGGTGGTCACGAAGACGACCGGCCGGGGGTCGGCGCCACGGGCCGCGGCGACGCGGGTGCCGGCCGGCACCCGCACCGGGCCGCGGTCCGGGCCGGTGCGGGTCAGGCGCACGTCGGCCCAGGCCGCCGCCGGTGGGTGCCGGGTGACGCCGAGCAGGTTCAGGAACGCCACGTACGCCTTCTCCGGCAACTGGTTCAGCCGGTAGATCATCACCTCGGTCAGGTAGGCGAACGCCTCCAGCAGCGCCATGCCCGGGTCGTGCGCGGACAGGTCGGTCCAGTCCGGGCAGGACCGGGCGATGCGTTCCCGTGCCTCGGTGACCAGGTCGAGGAAGGCGCGGTCGTCCAGGTGCGGCACCGGCAGCGTCATGACGTGCCCTCCTCGTCGGGTGTGTCGCCGGGTTCCGCGTCGGCGGGGAGCAGGTCGACGGAGAACACCAGGTGGCCGGGGGACAGGCTGGCCCGGACCCGGTAGTCCAGCCGGATCACCAGGCGCCACGGGTCGTCCGGGTCGGGACCGGCGTCCACGTCCAGCACCTCGACCCGGGGCTCCCAGCGCCGGATCGCCTGCCGCACGTAGTGGATCGCCAGCCCGGCTGTGGTGTCGTCGTTGGGCGCGAAGACGAGCCGGTGCAGCCGCGACCCGTACCCGGGACGCATCAGCCGTTCCCCGGGTGTGGTGGACAGCAGCAGGTACAGCGCCTGGCGTACCGTCTCGTCGCCGTCGGTCATGGCGAGCCCGCCGGCGGCGGTGAGCGCGAGACCACCGGCGCGGCCGGCGTCGAAGCCGGCGCCGACGAAGCGGAAGGCCCTCATGCGTCCGCCCCCAGGAAACCCTGCCGCACGTCGCGGACCTGGTGGTGCACGGTGCCCGGCGGGGTGCCGTCGGTGAGGCCGTCCAGGTGCGACAGCACCACCGGCTGCCGGTCCACCCGCACCCACGTGCTGTAACCCACAGTGACGGTCAGCGTGTGCAGGCACGGTTTGATCGTCGGGCCGTAGTTCGGGCAGGCGGTGATGCCGCGCCCCTCCGGGTCGGGCCGCACCAGCACCGGCACGCCGCGGACCGTGACCCAGTCCTGCGACGGGCGGTTCTTCACCCGCCCGTCGTGTCCGCAGGTGATCAGCGAGTCGCGGTGGATCCAGCGCATCAGCCACCTCCGGCGGAACGGGCGAGCGTACGGGCCTGCGCGGCGGCGGTCTCGGCGTCCTCGGCCGCCGGGGCATGCAGGAAGTCGACTGTGCGGCCGCGCACCACGACGGCCCGGCCGGGCGCGGAGAGCACCAGGTCACCGGCGGCGTGCACGGTGGTCAGCTCGGGCCGCAGCTCGACGAAGCTGCCCGCGTCGGTGGCGAGCCGCAGCGTCCGGCCGTCGTCGTCGATCACGATGGACTGCCCGGTGCCGGTCCGCATCGACCAGCGGCGCGAGCGCCCGGAGACGATCCCCGCGTCGTACGGCTCGACCGCGCCGAACAGCGAACCGAGCACCACGCCCGAGGCGGGTTCGCCGCCGGGCAGCGCCACCAGCACGGTGTCGTCCGGGTCGGGCAGCGCGACGATCCCCTTGCCCCGGCCCGCGCCCGGGCAGAGCACCGCGAGCCAGCCGGCGTCCAGATCGCCGTACGCCGGGAGCGTCACCCGGGCCCGGCCCAGCCCGTCCGGGTCGTCGATGTCGGTGACAGTGCCGAGCGTGACTGTCGCCGCCGGGGGCGCGGCCGACTGCGGCGGGCCGGGCGGCGCCGTGGAGAACCGGCTCAGGTGCCCGTCGGCGTCCACCGTGTGCACCACTTCGGTGAGCACGTACACCCCGGCCAGCGGGTCCGGGACGCCGACTAGGGCGATCCGCCGGCCGGGCCGCAGCGCCGGGTCGCCCTCCGCTGTGCCCTCGGCGGTGACCAGCGCCGCCACCCGGCTGTCCAGCCCGGCCTGGGCCAGCGCGGCCAGCTCGTCGTCGCTGCGGCCCGGCTGGTCGACGGCGGTGCGCACGCCGTCCGCGCCGACGTCGCCCGGGTCCGGGCGCAGCGGGATACGCCGCCCGCTGCGTGCCTCGTCCGCCCGCTGGCTCAGCGGCTCGGCGCGCTGCGGATGCCAGCCGAGGACGGCGCACTCCGCGCCCGCCCGGTCCAGGTTCTCGGTCAGCCGCAACGCGTGCACCGTCTCGCCGAGCGTCAACGGCAGCGGCTCCCCGTAGCCGTCCAGCGTGAACAGCCGCAACCGGTCGCCGTCGACGCCCAGGTGCAGCCCGGCCCGGCCGGCCACCTCGCACAGCAGGTCCAGGTCGGTGTGCCGGTGCTGGAGCAGCCGGTCCAGGCGCGGCCCGTCCTCATCGGCCGCCACGCTCAACCCCAGTCCGGCGCACAGCTCCCCGGCCAGCTCGGCGGCCGTCACCGACTCGAACACCCGCAGCTCCTGCCGTTTGCGCAGCCGGTGCAGCGGGTCGTACGCCCGGATCCGGGCCAGCGCGGCGCCGTCACCGGCGTACTCCCGCTCGACTGCTGTCACCTCGCCGGTGAACAGCGCCTCCGCCTGCCCGTCGAGGCGGACGTCGACTGTGGCGCCGGGGCGTACCGGCGGGTCGAGCGGGCCCGCCCCGGGGGCGGCGGTGAGCGTCAGCTCGCACTGCGCGGGCCGGTCCAGCCGGGCGGCGACGCGGATGCCGCGCAGCCGGGCCGGATCGGCCAGCGGCCGGCCGTCGAGTGTGACCAGGGCGGCCCGGCTCACGGCGTACCTCCCGTGGTGACGGCATCCGGCCTGACGGTGGCGGCGCCGACCGGGGGGACGGCGAGCGCGGTGCCGGCGGGCACGGTGAGCGGGTCGGTGATCCGGTTGTGCTCGGCGAGCAGCCGCCAGCGCAGCGGCGAGCCCAGCGCGTCGTGGGCGAGCAGGTCGAAGCGCACCCCGGACCAGCCCGGCTCGGCCGCACCGTCGGCGGCGGCGACCACCGCCGACCCGGGCGCGACAGCGGGTGTGCTCGCGGCGGCCAGTTCCTCCTCGAACCCGGCGCGCGCCGCCTCCGCGCCCTCCGCGACACGGACCAGCTTCAGCCGCAGCCAGGACCGCCGGGGCGTACCGGTGAGGGTGAACGCGTCGAAGCGTTCCGCGATGGCGGTGATCACGCCCGGGACGTTCCAGGTCTTGCCCCAGACCAGGCGGACCAGCGGCGGGCGCAGCCAGCCGTGCTCGACAGCCGAGTTCTCGGCCAGCATCCACAGCGGCCGGGTCAGCGCGCGGACGTCCTCGGGCCGGGCCGGGGACTCCACGAAGTCGACGTCGAAGAGCAGGTCCAGCACCAGTTCGGTACGCCCGCCGCCGGTGAAGACGAGCGGGTCGTCGGCCAGCCCGGCGCCGGTGAGCGGCCCGTCGGGTCCGCCGCGCGGGCGTATCCCGGCCAGCCGCGTCACCTGCACGGTCTCCGGGTTGAGCAGGCAGTCGACCCGGGTACCGGACTCGTCCACGAGGAAGGCGACGCGTTCCATCAGTCACCCGCCTGTTCCCGGTCCAGCCGGGCCGTGTCACGCCACGGCGTGGTCCGCGTCGCAAGCCACGCCGGTTCGGCCGGGAGCACCGGCCACGGGTCCGTGTGCGCTCCGCCGCCGTCGGTCGCCCGGCCCGCGCCGGCCGGCTTCGTCGTCCGGGCCGGGCCGGCGTCGTCCGGCAGGACCGGCCACGGGCTGTCGGACGGGGGCCGCGCGGGTCGCTGCCACTGTCGCGTCCGGAACTCGCCGCCGGGAGCCGGGTCGTGCCCATCCCGGTACGGCGAGCCGGCGGCCCGCACCGGGTGGTCGGCGACGGATCCGTCCCCGGTCCCGCCGCGACCGTTCGCCGACCCGGTTCGACAGCCCCTGGTGTGTGCGGCCGGTCCATGCGGCGGCGACTGTGGCGCAGCCGCGAAGACGAGCGGGCGCACGTCGCCCCGATCGGGCGACAGGTCCGCCCCGGCGGCGTCATCCCGGTGCCGTGCCCGGCCTCGGCGAACCTGTGCGGGGCTCCGGAGCGCATCCACCCGACCGGCGCCGAGGCTGGGCCACCGCCGAGGGGTCGACGGCGAGGCCGGGTCGCCGGGCGTGACGCGGCCCCGCGATCCGATCGCGTCACGGCTGCCGTCCGGGCCTGTGCGCCTGTCAGCGCCGGTGGGCGTGCCGGTCCCTGCCTCTGTCGTCCGTCTGGTGCCGGCGGCCAGTGTGGTCCCTGCGGCTGTGACACCGGTGCCTGTGGCCGGTGTGCTGCGGGTGCCTGACGTGCCGAGGACGTCCCGCGACCCGGATCCGTCGGCGATGCACGCCGATCGCGCCGGACCCGGCGAACCGGCCGGACCGCTTGACGTCACGCACCCGCAGGCCGGGAAGTCCTCACGTGACCCGGTGTCGTCCGGCCGCACCGCGTCACCCGAACGGCATCGAGCGTCCACCGTCGGCGGGGCGGCCTCCGCTCCCGCAGTGCCCTTCCCACCACCTGCCCGTGTGACCGCCGCTCCCGGCCGCGGCAGTGCCGCACCGCGTCCGAGCCGCCCCAAGGGTTCAGGCTTCTCAACTCCCGAGAGCCCCGTCCCACCTTGCAGGAGCTGCGGAAGATCTTGGTAGGAAGCGGCCCCTGTGGGGGCCCTTTCGTACCACGATCTCGACGGCGGACCGGGATCGGCCTCGTGGCGGGAGCGCGTTCGGGAACGGGATGTGCCGAAGCGGCCGGCCAACAGCGCCGTCCAGCCCCGCCACAACCGCGCCACCGCGCGCCGGCCCGTCCGGCTCCGTCGCACCGGCGTCCGGTCCGGGCCGGCGTTCGCCGACCGGTCGGTGCGAGGTCCGTGCTCGACGGGGGGCGGGGGGAGGTCGCGCAGGAGGCCGGGGGCGTGCGCCGCCACCAGCCGTCGCCAGTGCTCGGGCGGCTGGCCGGGCGGGCGCGGCACGTCGTCCGGTGAGCCCGGGGTGTCCGGGAAATCCGGTGAACCCGGTGCGTCCGGTGAAGCCGGTCCGGACAGGCGGTCGGCGGTGGCCCGCAGGGCGCGGGCCAGCCGGTCACGCGGTCGCCGGTGCGGCGGCACCGCCGGCCTCCAGCTCCAGGCCCTCGTACGCCAGGGTCAGCGCCTCGATGGCGATCTCCTGCGACAGCGTGTTCAGGTGCGCGCCCCGCCACCGGGTCGGCCACGCGTTGATCATGTTCCAGCGCAGCACCTCGGCGGTGCCGGCCGGGTCCAGCAGCACCACCGACACGTTGCGCCGGTTGACCGTGCCCTTCGCCGCCGCGTTCACCCAGTCCCACAGCTCACGCGAACTGGTCAGCCCGAAGTGGAGGGTGACCGGGGCGTACTCGACCTGTCCCGGCACGGCCCGGATGCGCTCGTTGCCCGCCTCCCGGTACGACAGCGCCGGTATCGCCACCTCGAAGCCGCTGACCTCGGTGAAGTGCCCGTTGGTGATGCCGTTGATCAGCAGCTTGAAGTGGTACGCCCGGTACGGGTCGACGGGTGCGCCCGGCTGCGGCGTCGCAGTGGTGGGCATGTCAGCCTCCGATCGTCTCGGTCTCGGTGCCGCCGGCCCACTGGCTCAGCTTGAACACCACGAACTCCGCGGGCTTGACCACAGCGATGCCGATGTGGGCCACCACCATCCCGGCGTCGCGGACGTCGGCCGGGTTGGTCTCCTCGTCGCACTTGACGAAGAACGCCTCCTCGGGCGTACGGCCGAGCAGCGCGCCGTCGCGCCACACCCGGGTGAGGAACGCCCCGATGTCGCGGCGGATCGAGCGCCACAGCGTGAAGTCGTTCGGCTCGAACACCATCCACCGGGTGCCGTTGGCGATGGCCTGCTCGATGGAGATGGACAGCCGCCGCACGTTCAGGTAGCGCCACTCGCTGGCCTCGGCGGCGAGCGTACGGGCGCCCCACAGCCGGATGCCCTCCCCGGCGAAGAAGCGGATCACGTTGACGCCCTTGGGGTTGAGCACGTCGTGCTCCGGCCGGGTCACCCGGTACGCGAGGTCGACGGCGCCGCGTACCGGCTCGTTGGCCGGCGCCTTGTGGACGCCGCGCAGCGCGTCGGTGCGGGCCCAGATGCCGGCGACGTGCCCGCTCGGCGGGGTGAGCACGAGGTCGCCGCTGAGCGGGTCGCGGACCCGGATCCACGGGAAGTAGAAGGTGGCGAAGTCCGACTGCCGGGGCCGGTCGCCGCCGGTGCCGGGCGGCTCGCCGTCGCCGTCGCCCGGCGTACCCTCGGCGGGTTTGTCGGCCGACGGGGCCGAGCCGGCCGGCGCGGGCTTGGGCGGCTTGCCCGGCGTGGCGACGCGGGTGAGCCGGGAGACGTCGGTGACCTCCGGCGGCGGGTCGCAGATCGCGACCATGGTGCGCAGCCGCTCGGCCATGCTGATCAGGGCCTCGTGCGAGACCGGATCGTGGTAGCCGGGCGCGGCCACTATGGAGATCTCGTCGATGGCCTCCAGCAGTTCCAGGCCGCCGCGCCGCCCGCCGGTGCCGGTGAGCCGGCCGCCCTCACCGACGTTGACGACCCAGCAGCGGGTGCCGCCGTTGTCCAGGAAGCCGAACACGGCGCGGGCCAGCGGCGTGCTCTCCAGTTGCTCGCCGTCGGCGTACAGCCGCAGGAACTCGCTCCAGCTGTTCACCGCCAGGGCCTCGCCGAGGTGGGCGCCGCGGTCGGGCGCGACCCCGACGAACGCGGCGGTGCTCATGCCGACCGGCCCGATCGGGCGGGCCCCGCTGGGCACCTCCTCGACGTAGATGCCGGGGGAGAAGTAGGTGGGCATCGGTCCTCCTCGGACGTCAGTCGGGGGCGCGGACGACGATCAGGCCGTCGCCGGCCGGGTCGAGCTCGGCGGTGTGGACGCGCCCCGCGCCGGTGAGCCGGATCCGCACCGGGGCGTCCGGCGCGTCGGGGTCGTGCGGCACGCCGGCCAGCCGGAACCGGCCGGCGGCGTCGGTCTCGGTGGCCTGGGCGGCGCCCACCAGCTCCACCCGGACGGCGGCGAGCGGCTGGTCCTGCGGCCCGACCACCCGCCCGTCGAGCGTGCGCATGCCGAGCTGCCGCAGCCGCAGCGGCTGCCGTACCGGCGGCGCGACCGGGACCGGCCGCTCCACCCGGGCCGGCGCGTCCAGCAGCAGCGCGGGCCGGGGCGCCACGCCGAGCGCCCGCCACAGCGCCGGGTCGCCGGCGGCCAGGACCAGCTCCGGCCGGCCCGCCGTGGTGGCGGCGGTGAGCACCCGGTCCAGCGCGGGCAGCGCCGCCGGCCCGCCGCCGGCGACCAGCAGGCGGACCACGAACCGGTACGGCTCGCGCGTCGCCCCGCCGGTCGCGGTCTGCCGGGCCGGTCGCAGCTCCAGCGGCCAGACCGTGAGACCGCCGTCGGGGTCGTCGCGCGGTGGACCGACCGGTACGGGTTCACCCGCCGCCCCGGCCAGCCAGCTCGCGACGTCCGCGACGGCCGCCTCGATCGCGCCGGTCATCGCGGTGGCGTCCCCTGGATGCGGTACGCGATGGCCTCGTTCCACACGTGCGGGTAGACGCCGATCTCGAAGTAGCGGGTGAACCGGTTGATCGGCGCGTTGGTGTGGTCGTGCCAGAGCAGCCACACCGGGGCGATGGTGAACAGCACGTAGTTGAGTGCCACCAGCGGCAGGTAGAACGGGCCGAGCAGCCGGGCCTGGAACACGTGCACGTCCTCGTGCCGCTGGATGCCGGGGCTGGACCCGGCGCACACGGTGCCGATCGTGGTGGCGTACCGGGGGGAGACGCCCTCGACGACGTTGACCCGGCCGCTGCCGGCCGAGACGACCCGGTCGAGCTGGTGGCCGAAGACCAGGTGCAGCGCCAGGTAGAGCGCCCCGGCGAACGTGTTGAGCAGGCTCCAGGTGTGGTCGATCACGAAGAGGAAGATCCTCTTCGGGTCGGCGCCGTACGTGCCGGCCGAGGCGGACGCCCAGCCGAACGGCGCGCCGACGAGCAGGCCGACGACCGCGCCGGCGAGCAGGCCGACGGTACCGGCGGCGAGCTGCCCGAGCAGGGCGCCGAAGACGACCTGGACGGCCGCGCTGAGGATGCCGAAGATCATGGGGGTCACCTCTCTCAGACCCAGGAGCGGACGAAGCGGGGCTCGTGCCCCTGGGCGAGCTGGGTCGGCGACGCCTGCGTCGCCTGCCGGTTGCCAGGGGGGAGCTGGTTGACGCCGAGCGCGGCGGAGAAGATCACCAGTCCGTTGAAGAACGCGATGATCCACTTCTCCGGGCCGGCGTCGTCGGCGAACGCGGCGGTCAGGTAGGACAGCAGGAGCGCGATGCCCAGCGCGATCCACTTGCGCGCCTTGTCGCCGCTCGGTCCGATCAGCCCGCCGATGACGTTCGTGGCGAGCAGGGTGGCGGCGCTGGCGCCGGTGAGGCTGCCCAGGGCGGCCCAGGTGAAGAGATCGTTCACGGCGATCCCCCTCTTTCCACTGTGCGGTGGTGCGGTCGGGGTGGGATGGTGCGGCGGTGCCCGGGTTCACTGGCCCCGGGGTTCCGCCCGGTGTGCTGGTGGGCCGCCGGCGCGGACGCCGTCGGTGGTCGGTGGGTGTCAGGCCGGCGGACCGGCGGGTGGTGCCGGTGCGGCCGGTCCCGTGGTGGTCGCGGGTGCCGGTCCGGCGGGCGCACCCGGGCCGGCTGTGGCATCCGCGCCGGTGGCCGTCGTGGCCGGGCCGCCGTGGGAGCCCCGGCGCCGCAGCAGGAGCACGACCACCACGGCGACGACAAGCAGCAGGACGACCGCGCCGGCGACGACCGGCAGCCAGGGGAAGGAACCGTTCCCGGTCACCACTGCCGCCGGGCTGGTGGCGGGCGGCGGGGGCGCCTGGGCGACGGCGCGCAACTCGGCCGGCTTGGGCTGGTTGGCGACCACCTTCCAGCTCACCGAGCGTCCGGTGATCGTGCCGTTGGTGTCGAGCACCCGGCCGGGGAACGTCACCGAGATCTCGAACTCCATCAAGGTCATGAACGCCTGTTGCTGGCGCGGATCCTGCTGCCCGAACTTGCCACCGTATTTCTTCGGGTCCAGCGGGAGCGAGAAGCGAATGAGATCGTCGTCCCGGACGAGATTCACGCTTTCGCTCGTGAATTGCGCCAGCGGCGTTCTCCGGTACGTGATCTGAATGCCGTACGAGGTGGCGTCCTCGTACCGGGTCTCCGCCCCGGGCGGAAGTGAGGGAATGTTCGGCCGCAGTTCGGCGAACGCCACCGCCGGGTCCGGGTTCCGCTGCTTGAGCACGGACTTCGGCGCGGTGAGCAGGAGCTGCCCGGAGACGGTGTCGTCGTCGTTCACGGTCAGCCCGAGGTTGAGCTGCATGCAGCCGCTCAATATCGCCACGAGGGCGAGACACACCGCGAGTCCGAATGCCCGGCTGCGGCGGAGTCTCGTATTCATGCGCTCAGTGTGGGCCGGTGCGGGCCGCCGGGCAGTCCGTGATCGGTCGCCGTTCTGTCGCCGATCTTACCGGTGCCCTCTCCCGTTCGGACGACCTCGAAAACGCGAACGATCGATATTCTGAAGGATTGTCGTGTCGCTGATTCGCCGGGGTTCCCGGTGACGACCCGGGTGGCGGGTCACCGCGCCGGCGGCGACGACGAGACGATCCCGGAGCCGGGTCGACCCGCAGCCGCCGGGCACTGACCGGCGCTCAGGCGCTCTCCCGGGTGACCAGCGTCGACGGGAACGCGGTGCTCGGGGCGACCGGCGCGCGCGTCAGCACGGCAGTAGCCGCCGCGGCGGCGATCCGGTCGACCGGGTGGGTCGCTGTGGTCAGCGGCGGGCTGCTGATCGCCGCGTACGGCAGGTCGTCGAACCCGGCCACCGCCACGTCGTGCGGCACCCGCACACCGCGCCCGCGCAGCGCGGCGATCACGCCGAACGCGGTGGCGTCGCTGGCCGCGTAGACCGCGTCGGCGTCCGGCCACCGGTGCAGCGCCTCCAGCGCCGCCCGGCCGCCCCGTGCCGTGGTGAAGTCGCCGGTGACCAGCCGCTCCGGCGACCCCGACTCCCGCATCAGCTCCCGGTACGTGGTGACCGAACGCTCGGCGCAGCTCAGCCAGCGCGGCCCGGTGACCATGACGATGCGGCGCCGGCCGGTGGCGTACAGATGACGCAGCACCTCGCCCGCGCCACCGGCGTTGTCGACGTCGAACGACGGCACCGTCGCCGAGCCCTGGCCGATCGAGGCGACCCGGCCCCGCAGCCTCGGCGGCACCGCGTCCAGCGCCGCCTGGGTCGTGTTGACCAGGATCGCCCCGCAGACGCCCCGGTCCGCGCCGAGCCGGGTCAGCCCCGACGGGTCGGCCAGCGGCAGCCACTCCAGCGCCACCCCGACGCCGTGCGGCGCGCACACCCGCGACGCCGCGCTCACCACCCGGTGCACGTACGGGTCGTCCAGCACCGTGTCGTCGCGGCCCACCACCGCCACCACCAGGCGTACGCCAGCTCCGCGCACCAGCGCCCGGGCCGCGAGGTCCGGCACGTAGCCGAGGCGCTCGGCGGCGGCCCGCACCCGGGCGCGGGCGTCCGTCGAGGTGAACCCGTAGCCGCCGAGCACCCGGGAGGCGGTGGCCCGGGACACCCCGGCGTCGCGGGCCACGTCGTCGAGCGTGGCGGGGCGTGTGGTCGGCGTTCCCATGTCCGCATCATGCCTGCTCGGGCGCGGATGGGCTACGCCATGACGGCGCTTGTGGTGGTAGCGCTCTCAGGTGTGCGATTGTCGTCGGGACCAGTCGGGGGAAGGGACTACCGCACCGTGAGCAGCACCATCGACGCGCCGGCCGGGAAGCGGCCACCGGCGCCCCGGGCGGTGCTGACCGCCCGCAACGGCGTCGCCGTCGTCTTCGCCCTCAACGGGCTCGCGGTGGCGAGCTGGTTCTCCCGGGTTCCGGCGGCCCGCGAGGCGCTCGACCTCAGCCCGAGCCGGCTCGGGCTGCTGCTGCTCTGCGTGTCGGCGGGTTCGCTGCTGGCCATGCCGACCGCCGGACTGGTCACCCAGCGGCTCGGGCCCGCGCGCACGGTGGCCCTGTCGGTGGTGCTCGTCACGCTCGGCCTGACCGGCGCCGGTCTCGCCGCCAGCCTGGCCGGATCGGTCGTCGGGGTCGGGTTCGGGCTCGCCGCGTTCGGCTTCGGCTCCGGCCTCTGCGACGTGGCCATGAACGTCGAGGGCGCCGCGGTGGAGAAGCGCCTCGGCCGCACGATCCTGCCCCGGTTCCACGCCGCCTGGAGTCTCGGCTCGGTGGCCGGGGCCGGGCTGGGTGCCGGCGCCGCGCGGCTGGACGTACCCGTCGGGGTGCACCTGCCGGTCCTGTCCGTGCTGGTTCTGGTCGGCACGCTGCTCGGCGCCCGGGCGTTCCTCGCCGCACCTGCCGAGGCGGCCGGCGACGGGGAGCCGGCGGCCCGGCGGCGGGCGCTTCTGGCTGCCTGGCGCGAGCCCCGCACCCTGCTGGTCGGGCTGTTGGTGCTGGTGATGGCGTTCACCGAGGGCAGCGCCAACGACTGGCTCGCGGTGGCGTTCGTGGACGGGTACGGGGTCGACGAGGCCGTCGGCGCCGCCGTGTTCGGCGTGTTCGTGGTGGGCATGACGCTCGGCCGTACCGTCGGCACCGTCGCCATCGACAGGTGGGGGCGGGTGCCGGTGCTGTACGCGACAATCGCGACGGCGTCCGCCGGCGCGGCGCTCGCCGTGCTGGCCGGGTCCGGCCCGCTCGCCGTGGTCGGCGTGGCGCTGTGGGGACTCGGTGCCTCGCTCGGCTTCCCGGTCGGGATGAGCGCCGCCGCCGACGACGAGGACAAGGCCCCGGCCCGGGTGAGCGTGGTCGCCGTGATCGGCTACACCGCCTTCCTCGCCGGCCCGCCGCTGCTCGGCTTCCTCGGTGACCACTTCGGGGTGCTGTCCGCGCTCGGGGTGGTGCCGCTGCTCCTGCTGCCCACGCTCGCGCTGGTGCCGGTGCTGCGGGAGCGTCCCGCCGCGCCGGACGCGCAGGCCGGTGCCCCGGCGGCGAAGGTCGGCTGAGCCGGTCCAGCCGACTCCCACCGTGCTCCCAGCCGCCTGCCAGGCGGGCGTGCTGCACTGGAGCGAACGCGAGGAGAGGAGGCGGGCATGGGCTGGTTCAGCCGCCGGGCCGCCGACCCGACGACGCCCACGAAGCTCGACCGCGAGGCGACCAAGGAGGATCTGGCGCAGCTGGAGGCGTTCGTCACCAGCCGGCGCGGGGTCGAGTTCTACCTGGAACCGGAGACCACCGCGACCGACACCACAGTCGTCGCCATCGCGCACGACGGCGAGTGGATCCGCCGCCGTACCGGCTCGCCCCGCGTCGCCGGCCGGATCGCCCGGAAGCACGCGGTGCCGCTGTACGAGGCGGCCCGCACCGGCTACCCGGAGCGGATGCGGGCGTGGAACCGGGCCCACCCGGAGCGCCGGGCCCGCTGACCGGCGTGGTCAGCCGGTCAGCGCGGTGACGAGGACGTAGCCGAGGAACGCCGCGCCGATCCCCGCGACCACGCTGAGCGCCACATTCGCGTACGCGAGGCGGCGCTCGCCGGTGCGGGCCAGGCGCAGCGTCTCGTAGCCGAGCGTGGACCAGGTGGTCAACGCGCCGCAGAAACCGGTACCGACCAGCGCTGTCACGCCCGGACCGACGGGCGCCGCGAGCAGGCCGCCGAGCAGCAGCGACCCGGCCACGTTGACGGTCAGCGTGCCCCACGGGAACGGTGAGCCGTGCCGGGACTGCACCGCCCGGTCGGTCAGGTATCGCAGCGGCGCGCCGATCGCCGCGCCGATCGCGATCAGCAGGACTGTCACTGTCGCCTCCCGTCCCGGGCGGCCGGCGGCGGGACGGTCACCGGTCCCTCCCGTCGCGGGCGGCCAGCACCCGGGCGGTCACCGTCTCCCCGGTGGCGACCGCCGCCAGCGCGCCGAGCACGGTCGCGGCCAGGTAGACGCCCGCCGTACCGGCCGCGCCGTCGGTCAGCAGCCGCTGCGCGTCGACGGCGTACGCGGAGAACGTGGTGAACCCGCCGAGCACGCCGACCCCGAGGAACGGCCGGGTCAGCGGGTGGGCCGGGCGGGCGGCGAGCACCGCCATCAGCACGCCGATGAGCAGGCAGCCGGTGACGTTGATGGCGAACGTGGCCCAGGGGAAGTCGCCGGGCTGGTGCGGTACGGCCGCCTGGGCGCCCGCCCGCGCGAGCGCGCCCGACACGCCACCGGCGGCGATCACGGCGAGCACGGCCGCCGGATGCGCGGACAGTTCCCTCCGGTCCGCCGGTACGCGCAGATCGACGTCCGGGTCGACGCGGGGATCGGACACAACACCTCCCACCAGCACCCGCGAGCATAACGCTGCCCTCGCACCCGGCCCTCGGCTCCCCGCGATCTTGCAGGTTCCGCCCCGGCAGATCAAACATCCGCGGCATTCGAGGGGCGGCAAGTGCAAGATCGCGGGGGAGAGAGGGAGCGGGGGTGGGGGAGGGAGCGGGGGAGGGGGAGGCGGGCGTACGGTGGGCGGCAGCGCCCGGGCGCGCGGGGTCCGGGGCCCGTGGTGCCAGGAGGTCACAGTGGAGGAGCGCACGCCCCGTCCGGACGAGCTGGATCCCGTCGAGCGGATCGGCGTCGACGAGCTGCGCGCGCTGCAACTGGACCGGCTGCGGCACTCGCTGCGGCACGCGTACGACGACGTGCCCCACTACCGGCGCGCGTTCGACGCGCTCGGCGCGCACCCGGACGACCTGCGTGAGCTGGCCGAGCTGGCCCGCTTCCCGTTCACCGCGAAGGCGGATCTGCGGGAGAACTATCCGTTCGGCATGTTCGCGGTGCCCCGCGAGCGGGTCGCCCGGCTGCACGCCTCCTCCGGCACCACCGGCCGTCCCACTGTGGTCGGCTACACCCGCGCCGACCTGGACACCTGGGCGAAGCTCATGGCCCGCTCGATCCGCGCCGCCGGTGGACGCCGCGGCGACCGGGTGCACGTGGCGTACGGCTACGGGCTGTTCACCGGTGGTCTCGGCGCGCACTACGGCGCCGAGGAGCTGGGCTGCACCGTCGTCCCGGTGTCCGGCGGCATGACCGAGCGTCAGGTCATGCTGATCCGCGACCTGGAGCCGGAGGTCGTCATGGTGACCCCGAGCTACATGCTCGCGATCGTGGACGAGATGGAACGCCAGGGCGTCGACCCGCGCACCACCTCGCTGCGGGTGGGCATCTTCGGTGCCGAGCCGTGGACCGAGGACATGCGCCGTGAGCTGGAGCAGCGCCTCGACATGCACGCGCTGGACATCTACGGCCTGTCCGAGGTGATGGGGCCGGGTGTGGCGGTCGAGTGCGTGGAGACCAAGGACGGCCTGCACCTGTGGGAGGACCACTTCTATCCGGAGATCATCGACCCGGTGACCGGGGAGGTGCTGCCCGACGGGGAGCGGGGTGAGCTGGTGCTGACCTCGCTGACCAAGGAGGCCATGCCGGTGGTCCGCTACCGCACCCGCGACCTGACCCGGCTGCTGCCCGGTACCGCCCGGCCGATGCGGCGGATCGAGAAGATCACCGGGCGTACCGACGACATGATGATCGTCCGGGGGGTGAACGTCTTCCCGACGCAGATCGAGGAGCTGATCCTGCGTACCCCGGCCCTGTCTCCGCACTTCCAGTGCGTGCTCGACCGGCGGGGCCGGCTCGACACGCTCACCGTGCACGTGGAGCGGCGCGCGGGCGCCGCCGCCGACGAGGCCGAGCGGGCCGGCGCCACGCTGGTCGAGCAGGTCAAGAACACCATCGGGGTGTCGGTGGCGGTACGGGTGATCGAGCCGGACGGGGTGGAACGCTCGATGGGCAAGATGCGCCGCATCGTCGACCAGCGGCGGGAGTCCGGAGATGACAGGTGACGGCGGCCGTACCGCGGCGCACGACATGTTTGACGCCGACGTGGCGTCCAAGGGGCTCGGCATCGAACTCGTCTCGGCCGGCGACGGCGCGGCGGTCGCTCGGATGCGGGTCACCCCGTCGATGCTCAACGGGCACGCGATCGGGCACGGCGGCTTCGTGTTCCTGCTCGCCGACACCGCGTTCGCGCTGGCATGCAACAGCCACGGCCCGGCCACGGTGGCGGCCGGCGGCGAGATCAGCTTCCTGCGCCCGGTACGCGAGGGCGACCTGCTGGAGGCGTACGCCACCGAGCGGGTCCGGCACGGCCGCAGCGGCATCTACGACGTGAGCGTGCGACGCGGGGACGAGGTGGTGGCCGAGTTCCGGGGCCGCAGCCGCACCATCGCCCGCGACTGATCGCCGGCCCGCGCCCGCGCGCAAGCCCGCGCCCGGACGCCTGCGTGCCGGGTGACGTCCGGGCCGGAGTGGCCCCGTGCCCGCTCCGACCCGGACGTCACGCGGCCAGCCCGAGCGCCTGCCCGCCGGGCTCGGTTCTTCGCCGGTTCCGGCCCACCCGCCCGGGCGGACCGGTCCGCCGCTCGTTCCATCGCGTGACCACCGGTGACGGATCGGTTTGCCGCGCGCGCCACGCCGTGACCGCGGGGGACGGGCTGCTCCGCCACCGGGACCGCTCCGCGGCATCCGCGACGGTCCGCGTCGCGCCGCCCGTCGCCGGTCCGGCGCGCACCGGCTGCCCCGGCCGTCCGGGCACCGCCCGGAGCGCGCCGGCCCGGATCGGCTGCCCGGGCACCGGACGCAGCGCGTCGGACCCATCCGGCCGGTCCGGCGGGACGGGCGCCGGTCGGGCCCCTCCACCCGACCGGCGCGACCGTCCCGCCCCGAGCGGGCAGACCTCCCGCTCGCCGGCGCCCCGGGACGGGACGCTTCCCGCTCCCGGCACAGGGTCGGCAGCGGTGTCCTTCGCGACACGCAGGCGGCGGGCGAAGTCCGCCCGTACCGCACGGGACAGCCGCATCGCGGCCACCCGCGCCACCAGCGCGTCGACCGTCCAGCCGTCCGCCGTGACCTGGCGGATCAGTCCAGCCGCGGCCAGCGCCCGCAGCACCGGATCGGCCCGGCCGGCGGACCAGCCGAGCATCGCCTCCACCGAGGCGGCCACGACCGGGCCACTCCGGGCGGCGCCGGCCAGCAGCACCGCCCGGTGCGTACCGTCGAGCCGGTCCAGCCGGGCGTCCACCAGGCGGCGCGCGGCGGCCGGTACGCCACCCGGCTCGCCGGCCGGGTCCGCGGTCACGTACGCGGTCGCGACCGCCGGACTGCCGCCGACCAGCGCGACCAGCCGCGCGGCGAGCGCGGCCGGCCGCCCGGCCCGGTCGAGCAGGTGCCGCAGCAGCCGCCCGGTGTCCAGCGGGCCCAGCGGCTCCACCGGGATCCGCCGCGCCGGGGCGGGCAGCGGGTCGGCCGAGCCGGAGCCGCACGTGGTGACCACCGCCAGCGGAAGTCCCCGCTCACCCGCGGCCACGTGGAGCTGGTGCAGGAACCGGCGCAGCGCCGGTGCGGCCCGGTCCAGGTCGTCCACCGCGACCACCACCGGCGCGTCGGCGGCCAGGCCGAGCAGCGCCTCGCGGCAGGCGGCCACGGCGGTGGCCGCCACCGCGTCGTCGTCCGGTGCGGCGAGGAACGCCGCGAGCACGCCGCCGCCCGGGCCGTCCGCGACCGAGCCGTCCGGCCGGGGACGGACCAGGTCGGCCACCGGCGCCAGCTCCCCGCACGGGTACGGCGGGCAGGCCGTCACCCGCCGGCGCACCGGCACACCGTCCACGCGCGACACGGCTCGGGTGACCTCGTGCAACAGCCGGCTGCGGCCGCTGCCCGGCGGCCCGACCAGCGAGATCCACCGGGGACGGCGCTCGCGCAGTGCCCGGGTCACCTCGTCGGCCGCGCTGGCCAGCTCCCGGCGGCGGCCCACGAGCGGGACGCGGTGCCGGGCCGGCCTGCTCCCGGCCGTCCCGGTCACCCGCCACACGTCCAGCGGCAGCGCCTTGCCGGCCAGCGTCAGGGTGGCGAGTGGACGCTGTTCGACCAGCCCCGCCACCGCGCTCCGGGTGACCGGGCAGACCACGACCCCGCCCGGCGGCGCGTGCTCCTGGAGGCGGGCCGCCGTGGTGATCACCGCGCCGCTGGCCGCGCCGTGGCCGCCGTCGCGGACCCCGGCCAGGTCCAGCAGCACCTCGCCGGTCGCCACGCCGACCCGTACGCGCAGCCGGATGCCGGCCGGCCGACGCCGCTCCAGCGCGGCCTGGATGTCCAGCCCGGCCCGCACCGCCCGGTACGCGTCGAGACCGTCCGAACCGGACGCGCCGAACAGCGCCATCACCGCGTCGCCGACGTACTTCTCCACCACGCCCCGCCAGCGGCGCAGCACCGAGGCGACGGTGCCGAAGTAGGCGCGCTGCAAGGCGCGTACGTCCTCCGGGTCGAGCCGCTCGACCAGCCGGGTCGAGCCGACGATGTCGACGAAGAGGACTGTGACGATACGTCGTTCCTCGGGCACCGGCCGGCACGCCGCGATGACGGCTTTCCGACTCGCTGCGGGAGTGGTGATCAACATCGCACCCACCCTTTCCCGATCGTGGTGCCCGACGACCTCAGCAGACTTTCACCACCGGGTTCTCGGGGGATCTGTAGGACGACGTATGTCGGGCACCCGCAACCATTAGTCGTGTAGTCGACGCGAGAGGTACTAGTCCGGCCCCGAGGCCGTAGAACGGTGCGGGGACCTGTGACTAGGCTGCCTCCCATGGCCAGCGACGTGGACACGGCACCTCTCGTCGGCCGTACCGGAACCATGGCGACGCTGCGGTCGGCGCTCTACGACGACCTGCGGCCCGGGCAGACCGGCGCGGTGTTCCTCACCGGAGAGAGCGGGGTGGGCAAGACCCGCCTGCTGGCCGAGGTCGGCGAGCAACTGCGGCAGACCGGCGCCCTGGTGCTCACCGGCACCTGCCTCGACATCGGAGACGCCTCGCCGCTGCACCCGGTACGGCAGGCGCTGCGCCGGCTCGACGCCGAGCAGGCGCAGGCGCGCACCACGTCGGCGATCCGCGGGGTGTTGCAGGTCTTCGACGAGGAGACCCCCGGCCCGGACGGCGCCGGCGCGCTGCTGGAACGCGTCGCCCAGGGCCTGCACGTGGTGGCCGGCGGACGGCCGCTGGTGCTCGTCCTCGACGATCTACAGTGGGTCGACCGCAGCACCCGGCAGCTCCTGCTCTACCTGCTGGCCGGCCTCGGCGACCTCCAGCTCTCGGTGCTGGCCGCGATCCGGGCCGAGTCGCTGCGCGGCGCGCACCCGCTGCGCCGGGTGCTCACCGAGCTGCGCCGGCTGCGCTCGGTGCGGGTGATCGACCTGCTGCCGCTGGACCGGTCCGCCACCGACGAGTTGGCCGCCGCCGTGGTCGGCGCGGCGCTGCCGCCCGAGGCCGCCGACCAGCTCTGGCAGCGCAGCGGCGGCAACCCGTTCGTGGTGGAGGAACTGGCCCGCGACCGGCGCGACGGCCGCGACGGCCTCTCCGACACGCTGCGCGAGGTGTTCCTCGACCGGGTCGACGCGCTGCCCCAGCCGGCGCACGCGGTGGTGCACGCGGTGGCGGTCGGCGTCGAGCCGGTCGAGCACTGGCTGCTGGCCCAGGTGGTGCGGCTGCCCGAGGAGGAACTGCTCGACGCCGTCCGCGAGGCGGTCGCGCACCGCCTGCTGGTCGGCGCCGACGACGGCTACCGGCTGCGGCACCGGCTGGTCGCCGAGGTCCTGGCCCACGAGCTGCTGCCCGCCGAGCGGGCCGCGCTGCACCGCCGCTACGCCGAGGCGCTCACCGCCGTACCGGCCGAGCTGCACCAGGCCCGGCTGGCGCACCACTGGCGGCACGCGGGCGAGTCGGCCCGGGCGCTGCCCGCGGCGATGGCCGCCGCCCGTGAGGCGGAACGACTGCACGGGTACGCCGAGGCGCACCGCCACTGGTCCGCCGCGCTGACCCTGGCCGCCGAGCCGGCCGCCGTCCTGCCCGACGGGGCACGGCCGGAGCCGGTCGAGGTGGACCGGGCCGAGCTGCTCAGCCACGCCGCCGAGGCCGCGCACCACAGCGGGGAGCACGCCCGCGCCCTGACGCTGCTGGAGGAGCTGGCCGACGACCCGTCCGGCCCGCCGGTCTGCGCGCTGCGTATCCGCCGGGCCCGCTACCTGGCCGCGGCCGGCCGGTCGGCACCAGCCGAGCAGGAGTACCGGCGGGTGCTGGACTCGCCCGACTGCACGCCGCAGGAGCGGTGCACGGCCGCCGCCCGGCTGGCCGAGCTGCTGCTGCACCTGGGCCGCTACGCCGAGGCCGGCGACCAGGCCCGGGAGGCCCTCGCGCTCGCCGCCGACGTTCCCGGCACCACCTCCGAGGTGGTGACGGCCAGCGCCGCGCTCGGGTTCAGCGAGGCGTTCCTGGAGGATCCGGCTGCCGGGCTGGCGGTGATGCGCCAGGCGCTGGACACCGCCGAGCGGTCCGGCCGTCCGGAGGACGTGGCCTGCGCGTACCTGCACCTGGCCGAGCTGCTCACCGGGCCGCTGAACATCCTCGAGGAGGGGGTGGTGGTGGCCCGGCGGGGCGCCGACCGGGTCGCCGAGCTGGGGCTCGGCCGCACCTGGGAGACCCGGCTGCTGGCGGTGGCGACGAACGGGCTGTTCCGGGTGGGGCAGTGGGCCGAGGCGGAGAAGGTGGTCGCCGCCGCGCTGCGGCACCGCCCGTCCGGGGCCGACGCGGTCGAGCTGCTGCTGGCCCGGTGCCGGCTCTCCGTCGGCTACGGCGACGTCGAGGCGTCCGACCGCGACCTGGAGGCGGTGGCGACGGTGCTGGCCGGCGGCGGCGCCCGGCACGTGCTGCCGATGCTCATCCTGCGGGCCGGCCTGGCCATGTGGCAGGGCCGGCACGACCTGGCCCGGCAGTCGGTGCAGCGGGGCCTGACCGAGAGCCGCTCCGACGACGTGATCGTGCTGGCCACACTGGCCTGGCACGGGCTGCGCGCGGAGGCCGAGGCGGCGGCCAGCCGCACGATCGAGGTGGACCCGAACGCGGTACGCCGGCTGCGCGAGGTGGTCGACCGGGTGACCGGCAAGAGCGCCAAGGCGGGCGCACCGGTGCGGTACGTCGCCGAGGGGTTCCTGGCGCTGTGCGACGCCGAGCTGAGCCGGCTCGACGACGGCCGCGGCGACCCGGCGCTGTGGGAGCGTTCCGCGCTCGAGTGGGACCGGCGCAACCACCCCTACCCGGCCGCGTACTCACGGTTGCGGCAGGCCGAGGCGCTGCTGGCCCGCCGCAGCCGGGTGGCCACCGCCGGCAAGCTGCTGCACCGGGCGTACGCGATGGCCCAGTCGCTCGGCGCGGTGCCGCTGACCGCGGAGATCCGTACCATCGCCTCGCGGGCCCGGGTGGCGGTGGACGCCGCGCCGGTGCCCCGGCAGCGGGCGGCGGCGCCCGCCCGGCCGGCGGCGGACGAGCTGGCGACGCTCACCGCGCGGGAGCGGGAGGTGCTCGCCGCCGTGGCCGAGGGACTGACCAACCGGGAGATCGGGCAGCGGCTGTTCATCAGCGAGCGGACCATCGGTGTCCACGTCTCGCACATCTTCGACAAGCTCCAGGTACGCACGCGGGTGCAGGCCAGCGCCATCTTCCTGCGCAACGGCGCGGAGTAGGCGTACGTCGGCAATACGTCGTTCGACGGATCCGCGGTGTGGACGGCGGCTGGCAGGCTGTGCCGCGGAACAGGGGTGGTGGCGTCGTGGGGGGCGCCGGCCGTTGTGGAGGAGAGATGACCGAACCGGTCTGGGGTCCTGTGCACCAGGACATCGTCGGGTTGCTCGCCGACCACCCCGCCGACGTGCCGGCGGTCGTGGACCATCTGACGAAGTTGCAGGATCTGCTGGTCCGGCTGCCGCCGCTGGAGGAGAGCTGCCCGCTCGCCGACTTCAACAAGCTCTACCTGGTCATCACCAGCACCGTGCTCGACGGCCTGTACGACGACCGGTTCTGCGACCCGGCGTTCCTGGCCCGGCTCGATGTGGAGTTCGCGGCCCGCTACTTCGAGGCGCTGCGATTCTGGACCGACTCCAGCCCGAGCACCCCGAAGGCCTGGTCGTGCCTGTTCAAGCGGATGCGCGGCCCGGACGCCCGGCCGTTGCCGTCGGCCGCCGCGGGCGTCAACGCGCACATCAACTACGACCTGCCGTTCGCGCTGGTGACCACGTTCGACAGCCTGGAGTCCGAGCCGATCGACGGCAGCGACCAGCACCGCGACTACCTGGAGATCAACAAGATCTTCGCCGAGCGGATCCCGGAGCTGCGCCGCGGCTATCTGGACAACTGGCAACTCATGATCGACATGGTCAACGGCGACATCGACGACTGGTACCAGGGCGAACTGGTGGAGTACACCCGGAACGTGGCCTGGCGCAACGCGCAGAAGATCTGGCGCTGCCGGCACGACCCGGACGCCCGCGAGTGTGAGCGGATGCGGCTGGACGACAACGCCGCGCTGCTCGGCCGGCTGCTGCTGTCGCCCCTCGGGGCGTTCCTGCAGTAGCCGGGACGGGGGGTTCCCGCGTCCCGGCGTCCGGACGGCGGGACGCGGGAACGCCGCCCGCGGGTGTCGAGGGCGCCGCACCGGGTACGTCGCCGCCGTGCCGCCAGACGAACCGGCCGGCCCCGGGGCGCTCCCGCCGGGCCCGGTCCGCCGCTTCCCGTTCCGCTTCGACCCGGCGTTCCGGCTGCCGCTGGCGCTGCTCGGGGTACGGCCCACCACGGCCTGGCTCGACTGGGGCCCGGACGCGCTCGTCGTCCGGTTCGGGCCGTGGCTGCTGCGTACCACGCCGGGCAACGTGACCGGGGCCGAGCTGAGCGGGCCGTACCGCTGGTGGCGGGCGATCGGCCCGCACCTGTCGGCGGCCGACGGCGGGGTGACCTTCGGCGCCAGCGTGGCCGGCGGGCTCTGCCTGCGCTTCGCCGAGCCGGTGCCGGCGCTGGCCCCCGGCCCCTGGCTGAAGCACCCGGCGGTCACAGTCACAGTGGCCGACCCGGCGGCGGTGCGTGACGCGCTGGCCCGCGGACCGGATCTTTGACCGGTTCGGCCGGGCCACGCCCGGGACAACCCCTACCGTCTTCATAGGGACGAAGGGGAGCAGATGGGGCAGGCGGGGGAGCCGGAACAGCCCCGGCGCACGCGGGAGCGGCGCCGGGAGGCGCACGCGGCCGCGGCGGCTCGGGCCGGTCGGTACGGCGACCACGCCGAGCGGGCCGGCCGTGCCGTGCCGGAGCTGCCGGAACGGGTGGCGGCCCCGGCGCGGCCGGCGCCGCCGGCGGGCCGGCTGCACCGGTGGCTGTTCGCGCACCGGGTCGAACCGGTCGGCCCGGAAATCCGCGAGCACCAGACCCGGTCCCACCCGTGGTGGCAGGTGATGTGCCTGACCGGCGTCGACTACTTCTCCACACTGTCCTACCTGCCCGGCATCGCCGCCGTGGCGGCCGGCGCGCTCAGCCCGCTGGCCACGCTGCTGATCGTGGCGCTGACGCTGCTCGGGATGCTGCCGATGTACCGCCGGGTGGCCCGGGAGAGCCCGCACGGGCAGGGCTCGGTGGCCATGCTGGAGCGGCTGCTGCCGTTCTGGCGGGGCAAGGTCTTCGTGCTGGTGCTGCTGGGCTTCGTCGCCACCTCGTGGATCATCACGATCACGCTCTCCGCCGCCGACGCCAGCGTGCACCTGCTGGAGAACCCGGTCCTGCCCGCGTCGTTCCCGCACGGCGCAACGGCGGCGGTGCTGGTCACCGTGGCGCTGCTGCTCGTGCTCGGCGGCGTGTTCCTGCTCGGGTTCAGCGAGGCCGTGCAGGTCGCCATCCCGCTGGTGGCGGTGTTCCTGGCGTTGAACGCGGTGGTGGTGGTCGCCGGGGTGGCCGAGGTCGTCGCCGACCCGGGCCTGCTCGGCGGCTGGACCGGCCGGCTGACCGACGCCGGCGGGCCCGGCGACGTCCTGGTCACCAGCGTGCTCGCGTTCCCGCTGCTGGTGCTCGGCCTGTCCGGGTTCGAGACCGGGGTGAGCATGATGCCGCTGGTGCGCGGCGAGGGCGAGGACGCGCAGCGGCGGCTGGACGCGCGGATCCGCAACACCCGCCGGCTGCTCACCGCCGCCGCGTCGATCATGTCGGTCTACCTGATCGCGACCACGTTCGTCACCACAGTGCTGATCCCGCCCGAGGCGTTCGACCCCGGCGGGCCGGCGAACGGCCGGGCGCTGGCGTTCCTCGCCCACGAGCACCTCGGCGAGGCGTTCGGCACCGTCTACGACATCAGCAGCGTGCTCATCCTCTGGTTCGCCGGCGCGTCGGCGATGGCCGGGCTGATCAACATCGTGCCCCGCTACCTGCCGTCGTACGGCATGGCCCCGGAGTGGGGGCGGGCGGTGCGCCCGGTGGTGCTGGTCTACACCGCGATCAGCATCGCCATCACGATCGCCTTCTCCGCCGACGTGAACGCCCAGGCCGGCGCGTACGCCACAGGCATCCTCGCGATGATGGTCTCCGGTGCGATAGCGGTGACCATCGCGGCGCTGCGCGCCGGCAGCCGTGCCGCCGCGGCCGGGTTCGCGCTGCTCACCGCCGTGCTGCTGTACGCGCTGGTGGAGAACGTGGTGGCCAAGCCCGACGGCATCACCATCTCCGGGTTCTTCATCGCCGGGATCGTCGCGGTGTCGCTGATCTCCCGGGTCACCCGGACCACCGAGCTGCGCGCCGAGCGGATCGAGTTCGACGAGCCGGCCCGCCGCTTCGTCGACGAGTCGGTGGCCCGGGACGGACGGCTGCACCTGATCGCCAACAAGCGCCAGAGCGGGTCGGTGAAGGAGTACCGGGTCAAGGAACGGGCGCAACGGTCGATGAACCCGGTGCCGGGCGCCGCCGACGTGCTGTTCCTGGAGATCGACGTGAGCGACCCGTCCCAGTTCAGCCAGGTGCTGCGGGTGCACGGGGTGGAGTCCGGCGGCTACCGGATCCTGCGCGCCAGCAGCCCGGCCGCGCCGAACGCGATAGCCGCGATCCTGCTGGCGTTGCGCGACGCGACGGGCGTCCGCCCGCACTGCCACTTCGAGTGGTCGGAGGGGAACCCGATCGCGCACCTGCTGCGCTACCTCATCCTCGGCCGGGGCGACACCCCGCCCGTGGTGCGGGAGATCATCCGCAAGTCCGAGCCGGACCCGGCCCGCCGCCCCGGCATCCACGTGGGCGGCTGAGGCGCGAGGGCCGCCGGAGGCGCGAGGGCCGGTCGAGTGCGGGGGATCGGCGGGGCGCTAGCCGAGCGCGCGGACGCGGGCGAGCAGGTCGCGGGCGCAGAAGTCCAGGAAGCCGTCCGGGTCCGGCCCGGCGTTCTGGAGCACGATGTGGTCGAAGCCGGCGTCGACGTACGTCCGCGCCTTCTCGACGTGCGGAGCGGCGTCCGGGCCGACGGAGAACTGCTGCCGGATGTGGTGGTCCTCGACCCAGGCGGTGGCGGCGTCGAAGTTCACCGGGTTGGGCAGCTCGCTCATCACCTTCCAGCCGGTGATCGCCCAGCGGCTGGTCTCCCGGGCCGCACGGACCGCCGATTCCTCGTCGGTGGCCCAGGCCATCGGCACCTCGGCGTAGCGCGGGCCCTGGCCGCCGGCGTTGCGGTACTGGTCGACTATCGACGACTTCGGCTCGGTGGCGAACAGGCCGGTGCCCAGCTCGGCCGCGAGACCGGCCGACTCCCGGCCGCTCGCGGCCACGGCGATCACCGGCGGCTGCTCGGGCAGGTCCCAGATCCGGGCGTCCTCCAGCTGCAGGTGCCGGCCGCCGTACGAGCGGTAGCCGCCCTGCCAGAGCAGCCGGATGATCTCCAGCGCCTCGCGCAGCCGCTCGTGCCGCCCCCGGACACTGGGGAAGCCGTGCCCGACGACGTGTTCGTTGAGCCGCTCGCCGGCGCCCACCCCGAGCGTGAACCGCCCGTCGGAGATCAGCGCCATGGTGGCGGCGGCCTGCGCGACTATCGCCGGGTGGTAACGGACCGACGGGCAGGTGACGCCGGTGGCGAGGCCGATGCGGGTGGTGCGGGCGGCGATCGCGCCGAGCGCGCTCCAGGTGAAGCAGGAGTGCCCCTGCACCTCCAGCCAGGGGTGGTAGTGGTCGCTCATCTCGACGAAGTCGAAACCGGCCTCCTCGGCCCGGACCGCCTGCCGGATGAGCTCCTGGGGCCCGAACGCCTCCGAGGCGAGCTTGTAACCGATCCGCATGCCCGGTTCTCCGTTCCGTCGTCGGCGAACCGCTACGGTTCCCACCGGTTCCGGCGGCAAACCAGACGAAACCCAGCCTCCTAGGATGCCGTAGGGGTGGTGACGGTCCGCACCGCGGGCACGGAACGGCCCGCGCTCGCCGAGCGGGCGCGGGCCGGGAGGGGAGTGCGGGGTGGCCGCCTACTTCGACGGCTCGGGGAGCTTGCAGTCCACCTTCGGGTTGGCGCCGATGTAGTTCAGCGGGCCGGCCACGATGGTGACCAGGATCGTGCCCGCCTCCGCACAGTTGGTTTCGTCGTTGCCGTAGTAGCCGCGCTGACCGGCGGCGATGGCGCCGATGATGAGCCAGATGACGACCAGGACGCCGACTATCGAGGTGCCGCGCATCAGTTGCCTCCACTGGGGTCGTGGTGGATTCGAGGTGGAGGCCTTGTACCCCGTGCGGGTGATCCGCCAAACGGCGCACAGGTACCGGCACGGCCGATTCCGATTACCTCAGTGCGGTGGCATCGGCTCCTCGGGCGGCCGGCCCCGGCTGCGGCGGTAGTCGGCGTACGCCACCCCGGCCAGCACCAGCATCGCCCCGGCGGAGGCGTAGACCGGCGCGAGGAACAACCCGGCCGGGGCGATCGTGAGCAGCGCCAGTATCCCGCCGGGCCGGGACACCGACACCCGGCTGAACACCTCGTACTCGAAGGCGCCCCGGCCGATCAGGAACAGCGCCGGCCCGCCGAGGATCACCGCCAGCCAGGCCGGCGGCGTGTGGCCGGTCGGTTCCAGCAGGACCAGGTCGAAGCCCGCCGCGGTGGTCACCACGCCGGCCACCATCAGCAGATGGGTGTACGGCGCGGTGTCGAGGAACCGGCTCGGCTGGGCGGCCCGGGCGATGGCGTTGGGCAGTAGCTCACCGGACTTGTGCACGTAGATGCGCCAGAGCAGCAGCGTGGTGGCGAACGCGACGGTGAAGGCGGCCAGGTTCTCCAACTCGGAGTGGTGCAGGCTGAACACGGTGCCGGCGACCAGCACGGCGTCGCCGAGCGCGATGATGAAGAACTGCTGGTACCGCTCGGACAGGTGCTCGGCGGTCACGTTGCGCTGGGACTCCGGCACCACGCCCAGACCCGGCACCGGGTACGCCAGCCGGAACCCCAGGTAGTCGATGGCCAGGGCGCCGACCCAGAACCACAACCGGGCGGCGCCGTGCGCGGCCAGCGCGCCGGCCAGCCACGGTACTGCCGACACGGCGAACCAGACGAAGATGCGCAGGGCTCGCCGGTTGCTCTGCGTGTGCCGCCGTACGGCGGGCATGAGGAACAGGCCGCGTCCGAGATGGATCGCCACGTACGTGCCGGCGAACACCAGCCCCCGGGCGCCGAACGCCTCCGGGATGGCGGTGGTCATCAGCAGCGCGCCGAACATCACCGCCACGATCAGCAGCTTGATCTCGGCGCGCTGCGGGTCGTAGATGTCGGTGACCAGCGTGGTGATCGCCCAGGTCCACCAGATCGCCATCAGCATGACCAGGGACTCGGCGGCCCGTTCCCAGGTGACCGAACCGATCAGGTTGCGCGAGATCAACGCGAGCGCGACCACGTAGACCAGGTCGAAGAAGAGTTCGAGCAGCGTGACCCGGCGTGGCGCCTCCGGATCGCGGACCGGCGGGCGCCGGCCGGCGGGCTCCGGCGCTGCGGTGGGCACGAGATGCTCCTGCGGGTGGCGGTACGCGCGGTGGGCCGTCCCGGCCCTTCACCGACGGTAGCGACGCCCGTCGCCGCATGGTCAGCTTTCCGGCATAACGCCCCCGGCCGGCCGCCCGTCCAGGGGTCGCCCCTGCGGAACGGGCCGGGCCGGTGGCGACCACAGTCACCACCGGCCCGGAACGCGGATGCGGACTACTCGGTGCCCGCCGGCAGCACCCGGTCGGCGTCTGCGGGGGCGCCCGCCAGCACCTTCGCCTGCTGCGGCCAGGTGGCGAGAGCGGGCGCGGCGCGGAGCCCGGCGGCCTTCACGGTCTGCCGCAGCGCGGCCTCGTCCAGTTCGGCGAGCTGCCGGTAGGTGCGGATCCCGGCGTCCTGGAGCGCGGCGGCCATCTTCGGACCGATGCCCTGGATCCGGCGGAAGTCGTCAGGCGCTTCCCCGGCCGCCTCCGCCGGCACGTCGTTCTCGGCCGAGGCGCGCGGCGCGGGCACCACGGCCGGCGCGGCGGCGACCGGCTCGGTCGTCGCGACGGGCTCGCCGTCCGCCGGCTCGGACGCCGCCGGCTCGGACGCCGCCGGCTCGGACGCCGCCGGCTCGGACGCCGCCGGCTCGGACGCCGCCGGCTCGGACGCCGCCGGCTCGGACGCCGCCGGCTCGGACGCCGCCGGCTCGGACGCCGCCGGCTCGGACGCCGCCGACTCGGAGACGGTGGTCGACGACGCCTGCGGCTCGTCTGCGGTACGGGCGGCGGTGGCGAGGGCCGGCTCGGCGGTCGCCGCCTCGGTGGACGCGGGCTGCTCGGCCACCGTGGCGGTGACCGGAGGCTCGTCGACCACAGCGACCGGGCGCGGCTCGTCGACCGTGGCTGTCACCTCGGGTGCGGTCTCCACCGTGGGCGTCGCCGGGGCGCCGGACCGGCGGCGGCCGACGACCACCCAGCCGGCAACGAATCCGATGAGCAGGGCCAGTATCACGAACAGCCACTGCCCGAAGCTCGACGGCATGGCCAACCTCCTTCTCTCTACGTGCACGACGGTGGCGAAAGACTCGGGGCAGCTTCGCACACGCGCTCGGCGCACGACAGGCAGCCCGGGGCCGGGCCACGACGGTGGGATCGGCGGTGTCGGCCGGTGGCCGCAGCATGACCGAGCGTGTGCCGGAAGCCGGGATCGAGCGGCTTCGCAGAGCAGGGAGACGCCCCGGAACCTGGGTGCCGTGCGTGGTTCCGGGGCGCCCCGTCCGTCGCCCGTGGCCGGTCAGTGGATCCGGTCGGGCGCAGGCACGTCGGTGGCGTCCCAGCTGTAGAAGCAGCCGGCCACGGCGTCGCGGGGGGAGTGCCAGGTCGGCAGGTACGGGGAGGTGTGCGCGGAGAGCCGCTTGTTCACCTGCTCGTAGAGCGGGTTGTCGCGCAGTTCCGCGGTCAGCCCGGGGGCGACGTCGACGGTCTCCATCAGATGGACGCACAGGTCGTGCAGGTAGTACAGCGACCGGTGCCGGACGCCGGTGAGGTGGGGCAGTTCGGTGGCGTCGGCCTCGGCGAAGATCTGCGCCACCCGTCCCTGTGCGCCCGGCACGATCCGGCTGACCACCAACAGTCGACTCATCGTGACCCCTCTCGCCGCCGCGGTGCTGGGTTCACGGTGCCGGTCGCGCTGTCACCTCGCCGTCACCGCGTACCCCGGGGCATTGATGGTGGTGGCGACGGCGAGGTGGGGGCGTGCGGCTCCGGTTTCGCGGTCCGGTCCGTGCGGCGCGGCGGCGGGTCCGGGCGGCTGGCCCGGCGGATCGGCGCCAACGTGTCGTCGAGCAGCGCGGTCATCGCCGGGGACGGTTCCAGGCGCAGTTCGCGCAGGAGCAGATCGCGGTAGACGTAGAAGGAGTGGACCGCCTCGAAGGCGTTTCCCTCGGCCAGGTGGATGCGGACCACGAGACGGTGCGGGGTCTCCCGCAGCGGTTCGGCGGCCATCGCCTCCAGCGCCGCCTCCAGCGCCTCGCCGTGCCGCCCGGCGGCGAGGTGGTTGCCGGCGAGTTCCTCCAGCATGTGCAGGCGCAGCTGGCGCAGCCGTTCGCGCTCCAGCAGCACCCAGTCGTCGTACCAGCCGGGGAGCAGGTCGTGGCGTCCGGCGCCGGCGGCGCCACGCGGGACGGTGCCGTCGCGGACCAGCGTCGCGGTCTCCACCAGGCCGTCCACGTCGAGGCGGACGGTGGGTCCGAGCCGGACGGTGTCGCCGTCGGTGCGCAGTGGGCAGCAGGGATCCTGCCGCAGCCGCCACAGCGCGGTCCGCAGCGACGACAGCGCCCGCTCTTCCGGCGTCTCGGGCCACAGCAGACCGGCGAGGTGGCTGCGGGTCGCGGCGGGGCGCAGGCCGATCAGGGCGATGACGCGCTGCAACCCCCGGGGTACGACCACAGGGGTGTCGTCGTGCAGCAGCTGGAAGCCGCCGAGCAGGTGCAGTGACACCCGTGGGGCGGGTTCGCCCGCCGTCGGCATTCTCGATCGACCCGACACGGCGCACCCCCAGCACCGGAACCCTCGTCCCGACCGTTTCGCGTTGCCCGGACCGCCGCCCGCGACGCCGGTGTCGGAACGCCTCCGCCGCGGCGGGAAGCTCCACCGTGGCCGGGCTGACCGAGACGCAGAATATCAACGCCTGTTACTCTCGGTCAACGGTCGGTCGGTCACCTGACTGTCCGTAGTGGGCTCGGTAATACGCCTGTGATCTGCGAAGAAGTGTCGTCACCCAGAAGCCGGAAAGCGATCTTCCCATAGCTCACGCACAGCTTGCGTCAACGCAGCGTCACCATGTTTGTGGCGCGATGGGGCCCGGTTGACGCCCGGTAGACGCCTTCGGCGCGACCGTGTGGCAATCCGTGCGGCGCGACCGGTTCGCCGCGCATCGGGACGTGCAGGAGGCGCGAATGGACCGTTCGCTCATCGTCGCCAAGGTGGTGCCGACGGCCGAGGACCGGGTGGCCGAGATCTTCGCCGAGTCCGACGCGACCGAGCTGCCCGGCCTGGTCGGGGTCCGGCACCGTTCGCTGTACCGGCTCCACGACCTCTACGTCCATCTGCTGGAGACGGAGACGCCCGCGCAGGGCGCGGTCGAGGACAACCGCGGGCATCCGGAGTTCGTCCGGATCAGCGAGCGGCTGCGGCCGTACATCTCGCCGTACCTGCCGACCTGGCGTTCGCCGCGCGACGCGATGGCGCACTGCTTCTACCGCTACGACGCGCCGGCCCACCGGTTGGACACCGCCGGGCGGCCACAGTGACCACGACCGCCCCGCGCGACGAGCAGCTCTGGTCGAGGTGCGACGGATGCGCGTCGCTGCTCTACCGCAAGCGGCTGCGCCGCAACCTGGACGTCTGCCCGGAGTGCGGCTCGCACGCGAGACTGGACGCGCCGGACCGGGTGGCGCAGTTGACCGACCCGGACTCGTTCGTCCCGCTGCCGGACCGGGCGGTACGCGCCGACCCGATCGGGTTCGTCGACGAGCTGCCGTACCCGCACCGGCTCGGCGCGGCCCGCGCGGCGACCGGCCTGGACGAGGCGGTGCTCTGCGGCACCGCCCGGCTGGGCGGGCACCCGGTCGCGCTGGCGGTGATGGACTTCCGCTTCCTCGGCGGCAGCCTCGGCTGCGCGGTCGGTGAGCTGATCACCCGGACCGCCGAGCGTGCGCTCGCCGACGGCATCCCGCTGGTGCTGGTGACCGCGTCCGGCGGGGCGCGGATGCAGGAGGGCGCGCTGTCGCTGATGCAGATGGCCACCGTCAGCCAGGCCGTCGCGGGGATGCGGGAGGCGGGCCTGCTCACGGTCAGCGTGGTCACCGACCCCACGTACGGCGGGGTGGCCGCCTCCTTCGCCACCAACACCGACCTGGTGCTGGCCGAGAACGGCGCCCGGCTGGGCTTCGCCGGCCCGCGGGTGATCCGCCAGGTCACCGGCGCCACGCTGCCGGAGGGCTTCCAGACCGCGGAGTACCTGCTTCGGCACGGCCAGGTGGACATGGTGGTGCCCCGCCACGCGTTGCGGGGCCGGCTCGCCGCTCTGCTCGCCGCCGCCGAGGCGGGCCGCCGGGAGCCGGAGAGCCCGCCCGCGCCGCGCCCGCCGGCCACCGCGCCGACCGCGACCGCGCGCCCCGACCGCGACCCGTGGGAGACGGTACGCACCGCGCGGCACCCGGGCCGGCCCACCACACTGGACTACCTGGAGACCGCGTTCGACGGCTTCGTGGAGCTGCACGGCGACCGGCTCGGCGCGGACTGCCCGGCTGTCGTCGGCGGCATCGCCCGCCTCGACGGCCGGCCGGTGATGGTGATCGGCCACCAGAAGGGGCACACCACCGCCGAGCTGGTGACCCGCAACTTCGGCATGGCCAGCCCGGCCGGGCACCGCAAGGCGCTGCGGCTGATGCGCCTCGCGGCGCGGCTGCGGCTGCCGGTGGTGACACTCGTGGACACGCCCGGGGCGGACCCGGGGGTGAGCGCCGAGCAGCAGGGCCAGGCGGCGGCGATCGCGGAGAACATCCTCGCGCTCACCGTGCTGCCCACGCCGGTGGTGGCGGTGGTCACCGGGGAGGGCGGCAGCGGCGGCGCGCTCGCGCTCGCGGTCGCCGATCGGGTACTCATGCTGGAACACGCCGTCTACTCGGTGATCAGCCCGGAGGGCTGCGCCGCCATCCTCTGGCCGGACAGCTCGGCCGCCCCGCAGGCGGCCCGCGCGCTGCGGCTCACCGGCGCCGACCTGCGCCGTCTCGGCGTGGTCGACGAGCTGGTGCCGGAGCCGCGCCCGGCCGCCCACGCCGACCCGGGCGGCGCGGCCGAGCTGCTGCGCCGGGCGGTCGCGGCGAACCTCGCCCCGCTGCTCACCGTGCCCCCGGCCACCCTGGTCCGCCGCCGCCGGCAACGGTTCCGCCGCTTCGGCGCGGCCCGATCCGCCGCCGGCCCGTCCCCGGCCTCACCCACGGGTGACCGGGCGGAGGTGGCGTGATGGCCGACGCCGAGTCCGAGCAGGTGCTCGACGGGCTGCGCCGGCAGGCCCGCAAGCTCGTCGCCGACCTGGCCGGGCCGGTACGCCGGGTGCGGCTGCGCAGCGGCGGGTCGGTGCTGGAGGTCGAGTGGCACGACCCGGCGCCCCCGGCGCAGCGCGCCGCCGAACCGGCCGGGGCGTTCCCCGCGCGGGCCGCCGAACCCGCCGCGCGAGCCGCGCCCGCGACCGACCGGCCGGCCGTGCGCTCACCCGTGGTCGGCACGTTCTACCGCGCCCCCGAGCCCGGGGCGATGCCGTTCGTCGCGGTCGGCGACATGGTCCGCCCGGGCCAGGTGGTCGGCATCGTCGAGGCCATGAAGCTGATGAACGAGGTGACCGCCGGCCAGGCCGGACGGGTGGTCGAGGTGCTCGTCGACGACGGCAAGCCCGTCGAGTACGACCAGCCGCTGATCGCCCTGGAACCGGTCACCGGACAGGACTCCTGATGTTCGACAAGGTGCTGATCGCCAACCGGGGCGAGATCGCGCTGCGAGTGCTGCGCGCCTGCCGGGAACTCGGCGTGCGCACGGTGGTGGTGCACTCCAGCGCCGACGCCGACTCGCTGCCGGTGCGGCTCGCCGACGAGGCGGTACGGATCGGCCCGGCGGCCAGCCGCCGCAGCTACCTCAACGCCGCGGCGATCGTGGAGGCCGCCCGGCAGACCGGCGCGCAGGCGGTCCACCCCGGCTACGGCTTCCTGTCCGAGGACGCCGACTTCGCCGAGATCTGCGCCGAGAACGGCCTGGTCTTCGTCGGCCCACCGCCGCAGGTGATGGCCGCGCTCGCGGACAAGTCGACCGCGCGAGCGCTGATGAGCCGGGCCGGGCTGCCGCTGCCGCCGGGCAGCGTCCGGACACTGCCCACCGTCGGCGAGGCGCAGGAGGTGGCCGCCGAGGTGGGCTACCCGGTGATCGTGAAGGCCGCGGCGGGCGGGGGCGGGCGCGGCATGACAGTGGTGCGCTCGGCCGCCGAGCTGCCCCGCGCGTACGCCCGGACCCGCGCCGCCGCGCAGGTCGCGTTCGGCGACGACCGGGTGTACGTCGAGCGGTACCTCGCCGACGCCCGCCACGTCGAGGTGCAGGTGCTCTGCGACGGCCACGGCAACGGCGTGCACCTGGGCACCCGGGACTGCTCGGTGCAGCGCCGGCACCAGAAGCTGATCGAGGAGGCGCCCGCGCCCGCGCTACGGCAGGCCACCCTGGACACCGTCGCCGAGGTGGCGCTGCGCGGCGCGCTGTCGGTCGGGTTCACCGGCGCCGGCACCGTGGAGTTCCTGGTCGACGAGGCCGAACGCTGCCACTTCCTGGAGATCAACTGCCGGATCCAGGTGGAACACCCGGTCACCGAGATGGTCACCGGCATCGACCTCGTGCAGGAACAGCTGCACGTGGCGTACGGCACCCCGCTGCGGCTGCGCCAGTCCGACGTACGCCTGGACGGTGTGGCGATCGAGTGCCGGGTCAACGTGGAGGACCCGGACCGCGACTTCGCGCCCGCACCCGGACGGCTGGAGCGGTTCCGGCCGCCGGGCGGTCCGTTCACCCGGGTCGACACCCACGGGCACGTCGGCTATCTGGTCAGCCCGCACTACGACTCGCTGCTGGCGAAGGTGGCGGTGTGGGCGCCGGACCGGGACGCCGCACTGGACCGGCTCGACCGGGCGCTGGCCGAGTTCGACGTGGCCGGTCCCGGTGTGCGTACCACGATCCCGTTCGCCCGGCGGGTGCTGCGCGACCCCGCGTTCCGCGCCGCCCGGCACACCACAGCCCTTGTGGAACGCCTGCTCGCCCCACCCGCCGACGACGCCCCACCCGCCGACGACGCGCCGCCGACCGCCGCCCCGCCCGCCGACGGCGCGGTCGAGGCGCCCCCGGCGCGGGCCGTCGTGCCCGACCCGCGCGGCGCGGCCGAGCCGGGCGGCCGTACCCCCGTCAGCGCCGTGCCCGCCGCCGGCCCGACCACCTGGAGGAACCGATGACCGTCGCCCCCGACCGCCCGCTCGCCCGCGAGATCACCGACATCCTGGTCACGCACTGCGGCCTGGACCCGGACGCCGCCGCCGGCGCGCCCGCCGCGAGCCTGGAGGAACTGGGCATGGACTCGCTGGCGCTGCTCGAACTGTCGGCGGTGGTGGCCGACAGGTGGCGGGTGAAGATCCCCGAACAGGCCGGGCAGCTCAGCATCGCCGGCGTCGCCGACCTGGTGGCCCGCAAGGCGGACCCGCCCGGGCACACCGAGAACGCCGTGGAGATCGCCGCCCCGCTGCCGCTGGTCTGGGAGATCACCAACGACGTGGCCCGGTGGCCGGACCTGTTCACCGAGTACGCGACGGCGGAGATCCTGGACCGCGACGGCGACACCGTGCGCTTCCGGCTCACCATGCACCCCGACGAGAACGGCGTGTCGTGGAGCTGGGTCAGCGAACGCACCGCCGACCGGGCCACCGGCGAGGTGCACGCCCGGCGCGTCGAGACCGGCCCGTTCGAGTACATGCGCATCCACTGGCGCTACGACGAGACGCCCGGCGGCACCCGGATGACCTGGACGCAGGACTTCGCGATGAAGCCCGAGGCGCCGGTCGACAACGCCGGCATGACCAACCGGATCAACACCAACAGCACGATCCAGCTCGCCGTGATCAAGGAGAAGATCGAGCGGGCGCACGCGGGAGGCGCGCGATGACCGGTACCACCACCGCCCGGGTCTCCGTCCACGACGTACCGGCCGACCGCCGCCGCGGCGGGGAACTGCGGGTGCTGCTCGGCCCGAAGACCGTCGGCAGCACCTCCGGATTCATGGGCGTCGCCACGCTCGCGCCGGGGGAGCGGATCGCCGAGCACTACCACCCGTACAGCGAGGAGTTCCTCTACGTCGCCCGCGGCGCGATCACCGTCGACCTGGACGACACGCCGGTGCCGGTGGCCGCCGGGGAGGCGCTCTACGTGCCCAAGGACGTCCGGCACCGGCTGCGCAACACCGGCGACGAGCCCGCCGAGGTGGTGTTCCACCTCGGACCGCTCGCCCCGCGCCCGGAACTCGGCCACGTCGACACCGAGAGCGCGGCGCCGCCGCCACGGGAGCCGTCGTGACCGGCCGGCGCACCGTGGTCACCGGCATCGGCGTCGTCGCACCCGGCGGCGCCACCCGGGACCGCTTCTGGAAGACGATCACCGAGGGGCGCACCGCGACGCGGCGGATCAGCTTCTTCGACCCGTCGCCGTTCCGGTCGCAGATCGCCGCCGAGTGCGACTTCGACCCGGACGCCGCCGGGATCACGCTCGCCGAACGGCAGCGCGCCGACAGGTACGTGCAGTTCGCGCTCGCCTGCTCCGCCGAGGCGCTCGCGGACAGCGGCCTCACCCTCACCGACGCGCAGCGGGAACGCGCCGGTGTGGTGCTCGGCACCGCCGTCGGCGGGACCACGGCGCTGGAGCAGGAGTACGTGCGGGTCAGCGACTCCGGCCGGCACTGGCTGGTCGACCACGCGCTCGGCGGGCCGTACCTCTACCAGGCGCTGGTGCCCAGCAGCCTGGCCGCCGACGTGGCCTGCCGGCACGGCCTGCACGGCCCGGCGCAGGTGGTCTCCACCGGCTGCACCTCCGGCATCGACGCCATCGGGTACGCCCACCAACTGGTCGCCGACGGCGAGGCCGACGTGGTGCTGGCCGGGGCCGCCGACTCGCCGATCTCCCCGGTCACCGTCGCCTCGTTCGACGCGATCGGCGCGACCAGCCCGGACAACGACGATCCGGAGCACGCCTCCCGGCCGTTCGACGCCGACCGGCACGGGTTCGTCCTCGCCGAGGGCGCCGCGGTGCTGGTGCTAGAGGAGGCCGAGCACGCCCGCCGCCGGGGCGCGCACGTCTACTGCGAGGTCGCCGGGTACGCCAGCCGCAGCAACGGCTTCCACATGACCGGGCTGCGCCCGGACGGCACGGAGATGGCGGTGGCGATCAGCGACGCGCTGCGGCAGGCCCGGCTCGCCCCGTCGGCCGTGTCGTACGTCAGCGCGCACGGCTCCGGCACCCGCCAGAACGACAGGCACGAGACGGCGGCGTTCAAACGGGCGCTGGGGGAGACGGCGTACCGGGTGCCGATCAGCTCGATCAAGTCGATGGTCGGCCACTCGCTCGGCGCCATCGGCTCGATCGAGATGGCCGCCTGCGCGCTCGCCATCGAGTACGGCGTGGTGCCGCCCACGGCGAACTGGACCACCCGCGACCCGGAGTGCGACCTGGACTACGTGCCGAACGAGGCCCGGGAGGTGCCGGTGGACGTGGCGCTCTCGGTGGGCAGCGGCTTCGGCGGCTTCCAGTCGGCGATGGTGTTCCGCCGGCTCGCGGTGACGCCACTATGAGCGCGAGGAGTGAGCCGGGTTTGCGAGCCCCGCAGTCGCGAACAAGGACGGCACCGTGAGCGCGCGGGCCGTGGTGACGGGCATCGGCGTGGTCGCGCCCAGCGGCGTCGGCGCCGAGGCGCACTGGAACACCGTGCTCGCGGGCACCCGGCGCACCGGGCCGATCACGCTGTTCGACCCGGACCGCTACCCGACCCGGGTGGCCGGGGAGGTGGCCGGCTTCGACCCGGCCGGGTTCAGCGACACCCGGCAGCGGGTGCAGACCGACAGGTGGACCCACCTCGGCTTCGCCGCCACGAAGCTGGCGCTCGCCGACGCCGGGCTGCCCGAGGTGTCGCCCGACCCGTACCAGTGGGCGGTCACGCTCGCCAGTTCCTCCGGCGGCAACCTGTTCGGGCAGCGGGAGCTGCATCGGCTCTGGGGCGGGCCGAGCCGCACCGTCGGGGCGTACCAGTCGATCGCCTGGTTCTACGCCGCGAGCGTGGGGCAGTTGTCGATCCGCCACCAGTTCAAGGGGCCGTCCGGGGTGACCGTGTCCGAGTCGGCCGGCGGGCTGGACAGCCTGGCGCACGCGGTGCGCACCGTCCGCCGGGGCACGCCCGTGGTGATCGCCGGGGCGACCGAGTGCCCGCTGAGCCCGTACGCGCTGGCCTGCCAGCTCCGCTCCGGCTTGCTCAGCGACGTGTCCGACCCGGAGCGGGCGTACCGGCCGTTCGACGTCGCGGCCAGCGGGTACGTGCCTGCCGAGGGCGGTGCGGTCTTCGTGGTGGAGGAGCTGGGCCACGCGCTCGCCCGGGGCGCCCGCGTCTACGGGGAGATCACCGGCTGGGCCGCCACCCACGACGCCGCGCCCACCGACCCGGCCACCGGCCCCGACCCGGCCCACTACGCCCGTGCGGTGCGGCTGGCGCTGGAACGCGCCGGGGTACGCCCGCACGACGTGGACGTGATCTGGCCGGACGCGCTCGGGGTGCCCGCGTACGACCGGGCCGAGGCGGCGGCGCTGCGTACCGTGTTCGGCGACCGGACCCCGCCGGTGACCACGCAGAAGCCGCTGACCGGCCGGGCGCACCAGGGCGGGTCGGCGCTGGACGCGGCCACCGCGCTGCTGGCGTTCCGCCGCGGGATGCTGCCCGCCTCGGCCGGCCCGGACGAGCCGGCGCCCGGCTGCGAGCTGACGTTCCTGCGGCAGCCCCGCCCGCCGCGCAGCCGGATCGCGCTGGTCGGCGCGCGCGGCTTCGACGGGTTCAACAGCGCGCTGGTGCTGCGCGGCGCCGCGCCCCCACCGGCGGGTGAACGCTGACCGTCACGACGGCCGGGCCAGGTACGCGGTCTTCGCGTCGCCGGAGAACCCGCAGGCCAGGTAGAAGGCGTGGGTCGCGGGTGAGCGCGACCCGGTCATGAGCATCGCCTTGTAGCAGCCCGCGTCCCACGCGGCCCGGAGCGTGCCGGCCATGATCTGCCTGCCCAGGCCGGTGCCGCGCCGCGACTCGTCGACCACCACGTTCTCGACGACCGCGTACGGCGACGCCGACCGGCTCAGGTTGGGGATCACGTTGAGGTACGTGGTGGCGACGACAGCGCCGTCCACGTCGAGCACGAACAGGTGCAGCCCCTCGGTGGCCAGGATCCGCGCGAAGGCCCGTTCGTCGGAGCCGTCGCTCAGGTGCGGGTCGTCCGGGTTCAGCTGCCGGTAGAGGCGCATGACCTGCGGGAAGTCGTCGGGCCGGGCGGTACGGAACATACCGGGAGCGTAGTTGCCGGCCGTCCGCGCGGGAGCCCCCGCGCGCACAGCATCCGGCGGCCGGCGGACTACCTTGCCGGCGTGGCCCCGATCCTGCCTGTCCGATCGAGCCTGAGCAATCCACCCAGCCGCTGTTTTGGATCTAGCCATTTGCATCTGGCGATCCAGAACAGGGGCGTCGTAGGGTTCCGCCATACCCCGAACGACGTACCCGCTGGGCGGATCCGCCCAGTTCCTCAGTGGAACGGTGGCTGGTCGTGACTGCACATCCCGTGGCGGAAGATCCTGCCTCGACGACGGTGGACTGGGTGGACGACATCCTGTTCACCGGCCGCGACACCGACGTCTGCCTGCGCCTGCCCGAACCGGTCGACAAGGGCACGCTGCGCCGGCTCGTCGGCGAGGCACAGGATCGGCTCGCCGGGGCCGGGCTGCGCGCCGGAGGCGCCGCCGCGCTGCGCCTGCCGCCCTCGCTGGCGTACGTGGCGCACCTGCTCGCCACCTGGCGTACCGGCGCCCAGGCGGTGCTGCTCGACCACCGGCTCACCGACCACGAGGTCGACCAGGCGCTGCGCCGGCTCGGCCCGCAGGTGGTGGTCGCCCCGGTACGAACCGGCGGCGGCGCGCTGCGGATCTTCGTCGACGTCACCGCGGGGGTCAGCGCGTACTCCGACCGCCCGGCGGGCAGCCCGCACGCGGTGATCCAGCTCAGCTCCGGCTCCACCGGTCCGTCCAAGGTGATCGGTCGCACCGCTGCCGACCTGGTCGCCGAGGTGCACCGCTACACCCGTATCGACGGCGTCGCGCTGCCCGGCGAGCGGATCATCCTGCTGCCCAGCATGGTGCACGTGCTCGGCCTGGTCGGCGGCCTGCTCTACGGGCTGCACGCAGGCGTCGAGCTGTGCCCGCCGGAGCGGCTCAGCGGCGACGCGATCCTCGCCGCCGTCGCCGCCCAGGACACCCCGGCCACGGTGCTCGGCGTCCCGTTCCACATCGGGCTGCTCGCCTCCACCACACCCGCCGGGCCGCTGCCGCAGCTCAAGCGCATGACCACAGGCGGCGAGCTGGTGCCCGCGGCCGTGGCGAACGCGTTCACCGACCGCTACGGCGTGCCGCTGGGCAACATGTACGGGATGACCGAGGTCGGTGTCATCGGCACCGACCTGTACGGGCGGCACCGTCCCGCCATCGCGCCCGCCCCCGGCATCGAGGTACGCGAGCGCGACGGCGAGCTGTGGGTGAGCTGCCCGGCCAACCCGTACGTCGGCCTGGCCGACCCGACCCGGTGGGCCGACGGCTGGCTGCACACCCGCGACGCCGGCGTGGTCGACCCGGAGACGGGTCTGGTCACCGTCAAGGGCCGGCTGGACTCGCAGGTGTCGGTGGGCGGCCTGAAGGTCGACCTGACCGAGGTGGAGGCCACAGTCGCCGGACTGCCCGGCGTCGTCGCCGCGGTCGTGGTCTGGGACGACGGCATCACCGCGTACGTCCAGACCGACGGCTCGCCGACCGAGGACACGCTGGACAAGCTGATCGCCGAGCGGCTGGCCGGCTTCAAGCGGCCTCGCACCCTGCGGCTGCTCGGCCAGATGCCCCGCACCACCACCGGAAAGCTGGTCCGGTCCGTCCCGGCGCTGCGGGACGCGACGTCGTGACCGGCCCGCTGTACGAGCCGCACACCCGCCGGACGCCCGCCGGGCGTCCGGTCCACCCCGAATCCCGCCCCGGACCGGCCGGGCAACGCGCCACCCGCGCGCCCGACCCCGCCGGTTCCCACGCACACGGTGTCCCGACCGGGCACCGTCAGCCGGTACACGGAGAAGAGGTCTGAACCCATGCGAGACGAGGTCCGCACCTTCGTCGTCGAACAGCTCGCCGACATGAACTACGACGTGGAGGAGCTCGACGACGACACCACGCTCGGCCCCTCCGGCGTCGACCTGGAGTCGCTGGCCCTGGCCGACCTGGCGGTCCGCGTCGAGGACCGCTACGCCGTGAAGTTCGCCGACGACGAGTCGGAGAAGCTGGCGCTGATGACGGTCGGCGAGTTCACCACGATGGTCGCCGACCGGGTGGCCGCGAACAGCGACAAGTCCTGATGTCCGGTCAGCCCGACCTGGGGCGAGCTGACCTGGTGAGCATGCTCGCCGAACTGACCGCCAAACCCGCCGACCAGGTGCCGGACCGGCTCGGCTCGATGGAGCTGGCCTGGCTCGTGCACATGGTCGAGCAGCGCTACGACCGCCGGCTGGACCTGAACGACGACGAACTCGCCGGCATCCGCACCGTCGACGACGCGCTCGCGGTGTTCCGTGGCTCTCTGACCGCTCCCGCAGATGGCTGAGCGGGAGACCGTACGGATCACCGGCACGTACGCGCTCAGCGCCCTCGGCAGGGGCGCGGACGCGCTGCTGGCCGGGGTGCTCACCGGCACCCCGGCGTTCGCGCCGGTGCGCCGTTTCGACACCACCGGCCGCCGGGTGACGGTGGCGGCCACAGTGCCGGACGTCGGCACGCTCGCCGGCGAGCTGGCCGACGCGATCGACACCGCCGCCCGGGCCGCCGGGCTGGACCGGGCCGGGCGGGCGGAGTCGGCGCTGTTCCTGGCCACCCACGGCGGGCCGTACTCGCTGCCCGTACCGGAGGGGCGGGACGAGCCGACGGTGCCGGCGCTGGCCGGTCACCTGGCCGCGCGGTGCGGCCTGGGCGGGCGGACCCGGATCTACACCACCGCCTGCGTGTCGGCGAGCAGCGCTGTCGCCGACGCGGCGGCGCTGATCCGCCGAGGCGACCTGGACCGGGTCGTGGTCGCGGCCGGTTACCTGGTCGAACCGGACCAGCACGCGCTGTTCGACGCCGGCCGGGCGCTCGCCGCCGACGGCGCGGTACGCCCGTTCAGCACCGGCCGCAAGGGCCTGCTGCTGGGCGACGGGGTGGCCGCCGTGGTGCTGGAGTCGGCCGGCGCCGCCGCCCGGCGGGGTGCCGAGACGCTGGCGAGCGTGGCCGGGTGGGGCCGGGCGGGGGACGCGTACCACCCGTGCCAGCCGCACCCGGACGGGCTCGGACTGGCCCGGGCGGTCGAGGCGGCGCTACGCCGCGGCGGGCTGCCCCCGGACGCGATCGGCTACGTCAACGCCAACGCCACCGGCACCCCGTTCAGCGACGCCTCCGAGGCGGCGGCGCTGACCCGGGTGTTCGGCGAGGACGCCGGGCGGCTGCCGGTCAGCTCCACCAAGTCGGTGCACGGGCACGCCCTGGAGGCGTCCGGGCTGCTGGAACTGCTGGTCACCGTGCTGGCCCTGCGGCACGGCAAGCTGCCGGTCACCGCCGGCTGGCTCGGCCCGGACCCGCAGTGCCCGCTGGACGTCATCCGCGACGCCCCGCGCCCCGCGCGCACCGAACACGCCCTGACCCTCAACGCCGCCTTCGGCGGCGCCAACACGGCCCTCCTGGTGAGCACCTCATGACCGCGCCCGCCCCCCACCCCGACCTCCCGCGATCTTGCACTCACGGCCCCGGCGAAACGGGCACAACGCCCGTGCCCGGGGCACCAACTGCAAGATCGCGCGACGGCGGGGTCGTGGTGCTCGCGGAGGCGCGGTGGCCCGAGGACGGGGACGGGGGTGCGGGCCCGGCGGGGGTGGCGGGGTTCGTGCACTCGCCGTTCGCGCCGCTGGTGGCGGCGGTGGCACAGCGGTGCCTCGCGCGGCGGTACCCCGACGGGCCGCTGCCGCCGGGCAACCGGACGGCCGTGGTGCTGGTCAGCGCCGGTGGGGACACCGCCGCGGCGGCGCACGTCCGCGCCACCGTGGACGCGGGCGGGCGGATCGGGCCGCTGTTCTTCTTCCAGTCGGTGCCGAACAGCGTGGCCGGGCACGTCGCGGCGCGCTGGGGACTGGACGGGCCGGTGGTGTGCCTGAGCCCGACCGGCGACGCGCGGGCCGAGGGGGAGGCCGAGGCGGACCTGCTGCTGTACGACGGCGACGCCGCACAGGCGTTGCTGATCCTGATCGAACTGGCACCGGACGGTACGCCGGGCGAGGCGACCGCGGTGCTGCTGGGGGAGGGAACACGTCAATGAGGACGAAGGGACTGCGCGGTGCGCTCGCGGCCGACGCCGAACTGGGCGCGGGCAACGTGCTCGCCCGGGTGCTGGCCCACGGCGCCGACCCGGACGGGCCGGGGCTCACGTTCGACACCGAGGTCGACGGCCACCCGGCCGAGACCCCGGTGACACTGGGCCGGCTCGACCGGATGGTCGCCGCCCGGGCGGCCTGGCTGCACGAACGCGGAGTGAAACCCCGCGACCCGGTGGCGGTCTGGGCCGGCACCGCCGCCGACATGGTGCTGTCGTTCCTGGCGCTGACCCGCCTCGGCGCCATCCCGGCGCTGATGAACGGCAGGCTGCGCCCCGAGATCGCCGCCGAGTACATCCGGCGGCTGCGCGCCGCCGGGGTGCTCGCCGACGCCGCGCACGCCGAGGCGCTGGCCGGGCACGACCTGGGCGCCCCGATGCTCGGCGAGCCCGCGCAGGCCGGCACCGGCGACCCGGACGCCGCGCCCGCGCACTACCGGCACCACCCGGACGACCCGATCGTCATCACCCACACCTCCGGCACCACAGGCGTGCCGAAGGCGGTGCTGCACTCGCACGCCAGCCTGTTCGCCGCCACCCGTCACCTGCTGTCCATGCCGCAGGCACAGGGCACCACGCGCATCCTCAACGCGCTGCCCGCCCCGCACACCGCCACAGTGCTCATGGTCAACCAGGCACTCGGCAACCGGGCGGAGATGTTCCTGCTCTCCGACCAGGGCGGTGAGCGGGTGCTGGACGCGATCCAGCGCTGGCGCCCGGACGGCGTGTTCGGCTTCTCCGTCACCTGGGCCGAGCTGGCCCGCTTCGACCTGTCCGGCTACGACCTGGACTCGGTGCGGCTGTGGTTCAACACCGGCGACTGCTCGCACGAGCCGCACGTACGGCGGCTGGTCGCCGTGGGCTCCCGGGACGTGGTGACCCGGGAGGGTGTGACCCGGGTACCCGGGTCGGTGTTCATCGACGGGCTCGGCTCCAGCGAGATGGGCCACTCGATGTTCCACATCACCCACACCACCGGCACCGACCGGTACGGCCGCTGCGTGGGCCGCCCGTACCGGTTCGCCGGGGTCGCCGTGCTCGACGCCGACGGCAACGAGCTGCCGCCCGGGCAGGTCGGCTGGCTCGGCATCGACTCGCCGTCGCTGTTCCGCGGCTACTGGAACGACTCGGTCACCACGTACCGGTTCCGGCTGCGCGGCTGGTACCTCACCGGCGACCTGGTGTACGCCGACGAGGACGGCCGCTACTACCACCTGGACCGGGCGGTCGACTCGATCGAGGCGGGCGACGGCAAACGGTTCTTCACCGCGCTGTCCGAGGAACGCATCCTCGCCGCCTGCCCCGACGTCACCGACTGCACTGTGGTGATCGTCAAGGCGGACGACGGCACGGTCACCACCGACGTGCTGCTGGAACTGGCCGCCGGCGCCGACCCGGACGCGGACCGCACCGAACGCATCCGTACCGCGCTCGGCCCGGACGTGGCAGCCACGCTGCGCCGGATCATCCCGGTACGCGCCGACGACATCCCGGTCACCGTCACCGGGAAGGTCCGCAAGGTGGCGCTGCGCGAGCGCTACCTGACCGAGGCGCCGTCGTGACCGCCGTCATCACCGGCATGGGCCTGTTCACCCCGGCCGGGCGCGGCGTGGCGGACACGTTCGACGCGCTGCTCACCGGCCGGTCCGGGCTGCGCCGCCCGCCCGAGGGACACCCGGCGGCGGGCAGCCTGGAGGTGGCCGGGGTGCTGCCGGACATCGACTCGCGCAGTGTCGCCTCCGGACCGGAGACGAAGGTGCTCGACCGGGTGGTGCTGCTCGCCCTGATCACCGCCGCCGAGGCGCTCGCCGACGCCGGCATCGAGGTGGGCCGCGACGTCGACCCGGAGCGCATCGCGGTGATCGTCGGCGGTGTGGGCGGCATGTCCACGCTGGAGGGCCAGGTGCTCGCGCGGGCCGCCCGGGGCCGGGCGGCGGTCAGCCCGTACCTGCTCACCGGCATCCTGCCGAACATGCCCTCGGCGCGGATCGCCATCGCGCACGGCATCCGCGGCTACAGCTCGTCGGTCGGTACCGCGTGCGCCTCCGGCGCCCAGGCCGTCGCCGACGGGGTACGCCTCATCCGCGCCGGCGAGGCCGACGTGGTGGTGTGCGGGGCGAGCGAGGCACCGCTGTTCGGCACGTTCGCCGACACCTTCGGCAACGCCCGGGCGCTGGCCCGGGGATGGGACGAACCGACCGAGGCGAGCCGCCCGTTCGACAAGCGGCGCAACGGTTTCGTGCTCGCCGAGGGCGCGGCGCTGCTGGTGCTGGAGCGCGCCGGGCACGCCGACGGCCGAGGTGTGCGCGGCTACGCCGAGGTCGCCGGTTTCGGGGCGAACACCGACGCGTACCACCCGACCGCGCCGCGACCGGACGGCGCCGGTGCGGCGGCGTGCATGCGCCGGGCCCTGGCAGCGGGCGGCGTCGAGCCCGCCGACGTCGGGTACGTCAACGCGCACGGCACCGGCACCAAGCTCGGTGACGTCGCCGAGACGACCGCGCTGGCCGAGGTGTTCGGCACCGGCGGTGTGCCGGTCAGCTCCACCAAGGCGCTCACCGGGCATCTGCTCGGCGCATCAGGGGTGCTGGAGGCCGCGGCCACCGCGCTGGCCCTCGACAGTGGGCTGCTGCCACCCACCTACCACCTGGACGACCCGGACCCGGAGTGCGAGGCGGACCACGTCCGCGCCGTGCCCCGGCCCACCCGGGCCGGCCATGCGCTGACGAACTCGTTCGGGTTCGGCGGCCAGAACGTCAGTCTGCTCCTGCGCCGGCTCTCCGGGCCGGCCCGCCGGGCCGCCACCCCGGCCGCGGGCTGACCGGACTCCAGTCCCGGGCGTCCGTCCGGGTCGCGATCACGGGGGGAACAGGGGAAGTCCATGACCATCAACGGGATAGATCATCTCGAACTGTACGTGGGGGACGCCCGGCAGGCGGCCTTCTACTTCGACAACGCCGTCGGTTTCCGGCTGTGCGGGCAGGGCGGTCCGGAGACCGGGCTGGACGGGCAGCGCTCGCTGCTGCTGGCCCAGGCCGGCATCCGGCTGCTGCTGACCACCGGCCTGTCCGCCGAGCACCCGGCGGCCACGTACGTGCACCGGCACGGCGACGGCATCGCCGTGGTGGCGCTCGCCGTGGACGACGCCGCCGGGGCGTACGCGGAGCTGGTGGACCGGGGCGCGACGGCGCTGAGCCCGCCGCGCACCTTCACCGGCGCGGACGCCGAGGTGGTGGTGGCCGAGGTCGGCGGCTTCGGCGACGTGGTCCACCGCCTCGTCGAGCGGCGCGGCGACCCGGGCGTGTTCCTGCCCGGCGCGATCGAGCCGGTGACCGCGCCCGACGGCACGGACACGCTGCTCGCCGAGGTGGACCACCTGGCGATCTGCGTGCCGCCGGGGCAGCTCGGCGAGACAGTCGCGCACTACGAGAAGGTGTTCGGCTTCGCCGACATCTTCACCGAGCACATCGAGGTCGCCGGCCAGGCGATGAACTCCAAGGTGGTGCAGAGCCCGTCCGGGGCCGTCACCTTCGTCCTGCTGGAGCCGGACACCGGCGCCCGGCCGGGGCAGATCGAGGACTTCCTGCGCTGGCACGCCGGCGCCGGGGTGCAGCACCTCGGCCTGCGCACCGACGACATCGTCACAGCCGTCGGCGCGCTCGCCGGGCGCGGGGTGCGGTTCGCCAGCACGCCCGGCGCCTACTACGACGGGCTGGAGCAGCGGGTCGGCCGGCTGGACGCGCCGGTGGACCGGCTGCGCGAGCTGAGCATCCTGGTCGACTCCGACCACGACGGGCAACTGCTCCAGATCTTCACCGAGTCGATGCACGTGCGCCGCACCCTCTTCCTCGAACTCATCGAGCGGCGCGGGGCGCGCACCTTCGGCAGCGGCAACATCAAGGCGCTCTACGAGGCCAAGGAACGCGAGCTGGCCGCGGCGGGGGCGAGTTCCGCCGCCACGGCCGGAGGGGTAAGCGCATGAGTGAACGCACCGAGCGGGGCGAGGGCCGTGAGGCCGTGCCCGGCCGGCACGGCATGACCACAATCGATCCCGGGCTGACCGCCGAGGAGGAGGCGCTGCTTCCCTCCGACGAGGACGTCCGGCACTACGCCGAGCACGGCTGGTACCTGTCGAAGAAGCTGCTCACCGACGACGAGGTGGACGAACTCGTCGCCGCCACCGACAGCTACTACGCCGGGGAACGCGACCGCCGCCTGCCGGTACGCCCGCCGAAGCTGGCCTACTGGGAGCCCTCGAAGGGTGACGTCCAGCGGCACAACGACTACGTCCACCACGAGCACGACGGCATCGCCCGCATCCTGCGTAAGCCGCTGATCGGAGCCGTCGCCGCGCGGCTGGCCCGCGCCGCCGAGATCCGGATCTTCCAGTCCACGCTGATCTGGAAGCCGCCGATCGCCGGTGAGCCGTCGAACATCGTGCCCTGGCACTTCGACAAGCACTACTGGGCGTCCTCGTCGTCGGAGGACATGCTGACCGCGTTCATCCCGTTCCACGACTGCGGCGAGGAGATGGGCACCATCACCATGGTCGACGGCTCCCACCGCTGGCGGGAGATCGGCGCCGACGACACGGTGGTCCGGCACTTCGCCGACCGGGACCGCGACCAGCTCGAAGTGATGCTCGCCGAGAACGCGGCGTACAACGGCGCGCAGATCCGCAAGATCCCCATGGTGATCCCCAAGGGACACATGAGTTTCCACCACTGCCGCACCTACCACGGCAGCGGTGCGAACGTCAGCGGACGGCCCCGCCGGGCCGTCTCGCTGCACCTGCAGGACGGCGACAACGCCTGGCGGGAGTATCCGCTCTCCGACGGCACGCTCGCCGCGTACAACCACGACGTGCTGGTCCGCCGCACCCACGAGGGCCGGCCGGACTACGCGGACCCCGATTACTGCCCGGTCATCTGGCGCGACCGCGCCCAGCAGGGAGGCTGACAATGTCACGGTACGACTGGGGTAAGACGCACCCGGGCATCGAGCGGCTGGAGCGGGCGGTGACCGAGCGCCGCGACGTGGTGGTCAAGCACCCCCTCTACGCCAACCTCGACACCCACGACGCGCTCGTCACGTTCATGGAGCACCACGTCTTCGCCGTCTGGGACTTCATGTCCCTGCTGAAGTCGCTGCAGCGGCAGCTCACCTGCGTCACCGTGCCGTGGATCCCGACCGGCCCGACCGGCAGCCGCCGCCTGATCAACGACATCGTCATGGTCGAGGAGAGCGACGAACTCGGCGACGGCTACATCAGCCACTTCGAGCTGTACGTGCAGGGCATGACCGAGGCCGGCGCCGACACGACGGCCGTCAACAAGCTGGTCGACCTGCTGCGCGAGGGCACCCCGGTCACCGAGGCGCTCGGCGCCGCCGGCGTCCCCGCGGCGTCCGCCGCGTTCGCCGGCACCACCTGGCGGATCATCGAGACCACCCCGGTGCACTGCCAGGCCGCGGCGTTCGCGTTCGGCCGCGAAGACCTCATCCCGGAGATGTTCACCCAGGTCGTCGCCGTCAACGAACGCAGCAACCGGCTGAACAAGTTCGTCGACTACCTGGAGCGGCACATCGAGGTCGACGGCGAGCAGCACACCCCGATGGCCATGCAGATGCTGGCCGACCTGTGCGGCGACGACGACACCAAGTGGCAGGAGTGCGCCGACACGGTGAACGCCGCGCTGGCCGCCCGCGCCCGCCTCTGGGACGACATTCTCGCCGTCGTCAAGGAGGGCCGTCCGGCGTGACCGGCTCCGACCCGCTCCGGCTCTACCGGACGGTCCGGCTGATCCGCCGCTTCGAGGAGCGCGCGATCGAGCTGGTCCGCGCCGGGGAGATCGTCGGTGGCATCCACCCGTACCTCGGTCAGGAGGGGATCGCCGCCGGCGTCTGCGCAGCGCTCTCCCGCGACGACCTGGTCACCGGCACCCACCGCGGGCACGGGCACGTGCTGGCCAAGGGTGCCGATCCGGCCCGGATGCTGGCCGAACTGTGCGGCCGGGTCACCGGGCTCAACCGGGGCCGGGGCGGGTCGATGCACGCCGCCGACTTCGGCGTCGGCGTCCTCGGCGCCAACGCCATCGTCGGAGCCGCCGGCGCGATCCTCACCGGAGCGGTGTGGGAGCGCCGGCGGCGCGGCGCCGGCATCGTCGGCGCCACCTTCTTCGGCGACGGCGCGGTCAACGAGGGCATGCTCCTGGAGGCGTTCAACCTGGCCGCGCTCTGGCGGGTACCGGTGCTGTTCGTCTGCGAGAACAACGGCTACGCCACCACCATGCCGGTCGACGGCGCGGTCGCCGGCACCATCGCCGGGCGGGCCGCCGCGTTCGGCATGCCGGCGGCCACCGTCGACGGGCAGGACCCCGAGGCGGTACGCGAGGTCACCGCAGCCGCCGTCGCGCGGATGCGCGCCGGCGGCGGACCCGAGCTGGTCGAGGCCCGCACCTACCGCTTCGACGCCCACCACACCTTCGAACATCAGGTACGCCTCGACTACCGGCCGCCGGAGGAGGTGGCCGAGGGACGGTCCCATGATCCGGTCGACATCGCCGGAGCGCGGCTGGACCCGGCGGTGCGGGCCGAGGTGGACTCCGCAGTCGAGGCCGAACTGGACGCCGCCGTCGACTACGCGCTCGCCGGGCCGCACCCCGACCCGGCGACCGCCCTGGACCACCTGTACGCCAGCGGGCTCACCGCCCGGACCGGAGGTGGCTGATGCCCCGGCTCTCCTACCGCAGGGCGCTCACCCGGGCGCTCGCCGACGAGATGGCCCGCGACGAGTCGGTAGTGGTGCTCGGCGAGGACATCCGGGTGGCCGCCGCGAACGTCACCACCGGCCTGCTGAAGAAGTTCGGCCCGGAACGGGTCCGTGACACACCCCTGTCCGAGCAGGCGTTCACCAGCTTCGCCACCGGCGCGGCGCTGGCCGGGGCCCGCCCGGTGGTGGAGTTCCAGATCCCGTCGCTGCTGTTCCTGGTCTTCGAGCAGATCGTCAACCACGCGCACAAGTTCCCGCTGATGACCGGCGGTCAGTGCGCGGTGCCGGTCACCTACGTGGTGCCCGGCTCCGGCTCCCGCACCGGCTGGGCCGGGCAGCACTCCGACCACCCGTACGCGTTGTTCGCCCACGTCGGGGTGACCACTGTCGTACCGGCCACCCCGGCCGACGCGTACGGGCTGCTGGTCTCCGCGATCCGCTGCGACGACCCGGTCGTGGTCTTCGCCCCGGCCGGTGCCCTGGACCTGCGTGCCGACGTCACCGACCCGGCGCCCGTGCCGCTGGGCCGGGGGATCGTCCACCGGGCCGGCACCGACGTGACCGTGGTGGCGGTCGGACACCTGGTGCACGACGCGCTCGCCGTCGCCGAGGAACTCGCCGGCCAGGCGTCGGTGGAGGTCTTCGACCCCCGCACGCTCTACCCGTTCGACTGGGACGGGCTGGTCGAGTCGGTGAGCCGCACCGGGCGGCTGGTGGTCGTCGACGACGGCAACCGCTCCTGCGGCATCGCCGGAGAGATCATCGCCACGGTGGTCGAGCGGGTCCGGCTGGCCGCGCCACCCCGCCGGGTCACCCGCCCCGACGGCGCGGTGCTGCCGTTCGCGCCCGCCCTGGACCGGGCCGTGCAACCCGGCCGCGACCAGCTCACCGCCGCCATCCAACTGACCCTCAAGGACGGATGAACGATGGACCCGAACTACACGTGGCCGCCGCTCGGCCGGGCGTGGACCGACCTGCCCGAGTCCACCCGTACCGCGATGGTGACCACCGGCGCCGCCGCCTGGGAGAAGGTCTTCCACGGCCGGGCCACGTACAACAAGCAGTGGCGGCTGGCCCGCCCGCCCGTCTTCACCGCCGGCGCGTTCCGCGAGCTGAACGAGGTGTGCGACCGCATCGCCCAGCTCATCCTGGAGGCCTGCCGGCGCCGCGCCCGGACCGCCGGGGAGCTGCGCCTGCTGCTCGACGTGCCGGACGGCGAGACCCGGCTGCTCGACCCGGACGAGGAACTGCACGAGGGGCTGCTCGCCGCGTACCGGCCGGACGTGCTGTTCTCCGGCGGCGTGCCGTGCATCGTGGAGTACAACATCGACAGCAGCCTCGGCGGTGGCTTCGACGCCGACACCGTGATCCAGCGGTACGCCGAGTTGTACCGCGCGCACGACCTGCTCGACGGCGTCCGGCCCGCGCCGTCCCTGCTGGACCAGCGGTTCGTGGCCATCCGGGACACGCTCGGGCTGCCCGACGGCGCCCGGGTGGCGCTGCTGATGGACTTCGACGCCGACTACCCGGGGCTGGACGACCCGGAGACGTTCATCCGGATCCTGTCCCCGCTGATCGGCCAGGCCCGCCCGTTCGGCATCGACCTGGTCATCGCCCCGGTCGCCACCGCCACCTTGGACGGGCAGAACCGGCTGGTCGTGGGCGGCGCCCCGGTGGACGCCCTGTTCCGGCTGTTCGTGCCCAACCGGGTCACGCCCAGCGCCGGGCTGGACGCGGTGGCCGGCGCGCTCGCCGCGGGCACGCTGCCGATGTTCGTCAGCAGCGCCGCCTGGCTGCTCAGCAACAAGCTGAACTACGCCTGGCTCTGGGACGACCTGGACCTGCTGCCGGAGGACGACCGGACGCTGATCCGCCGGTACGTGCCGCACACCGTGGCGCTGACCGCCGACCAGTTCGACCGGGCGCTCGCCGAACAGGCCGACCTGGTCGCCAAGCCGGCCGGCGGATCGGCCGGGCACGGCGTGCTGATCGGCCGGGAGATGACAGCCGTGGCGTGGGCGGACGGGGTACGCGCCGCGATCGCCGAGGGCGGCAACATCCTGCAGCGCTACCACGAGGCGGACCGGGTGGCGATGGACTTCGTGCAGATCGAGACCGGCGAGACGGTCACCGCCGACGTCCCGTACAGCCTCGCCCCGTACCTGTTCGACCGCACCGGATCCGGCGCGCTCGCGCGGGTGGGTTACCCCGGTTGCGACGAGATCCTGAACCTGGCCCGAGGCGTCCTCCTGACCGGCATCCTCCTAACCGACTGACCCCCCGTCCCGCCCCCGGACGGATCCGGGCCGTAGGTCGGCCCACCTGTGCCCCCTGATCCCGCTGATCATGAAGTTGGCGGGGACAAATTGGACGCCCAGCGCCGTCAACTTCATGATCGCCGGGCCGGGCCTCGCCGGGCCGGGCCGGGCAGTGGGGGCGGGGCCGCGTCGGGGGAGTGGGTCAGGGGTGGGGGAGGTGGGTGGAGAGGACTCGGAGGGTTTCGGCGGTCGCCACCGCGTCACTGCGGGCGCTGCCGTGTCGGCCGTCGCTGCTGTACAGCGACGGGTCGGCCACCAGCGGATGGTCGGTCAGGTGGACGTGCAGCGTGCCCAGCCGCTCGGCCACGCCCCGAGTGTGCCGGGACAGGCGGCGCATCCGTTCGCCCAGGCCCGTGCGCAGCGCGTCCGGCACCGCCGGGCTGTGCGACACGTCGAACATGCCCACGGTGATGACGTCCGCCCCCGCCTCCCGCAACGCGGTGACCATGGCGGTCAGCTCGGCGTCGACCGCGTCCGGGTCGTAGGCGGACCGGAACGCATCGTTGCCGCCGCACACCACAAGGGCCAGGTCCGGTCCGAAGGCCAGCGCGTCGGCGAGCTGGGTCGCCCGGACCTCGTGCGCGCGCAACCCGCGCCGGCCCAGGTTCAGGTAGGCCAGCTCCGGCCGGACCGCGCGCAGCTCGGCCGCGATCCGGTCGGCCCACTGGAGATCCGGATAGCCGTCGGCCGGCTCGCACAGTCCTTCCGCGACGCTGTCGCCCAGCACCACGAACCGCCGCCACGGATGCCCGCGCAGCAGCTCGGCGGCCTCTCCCGGTCGAAGGCACCACGGATCGGTCGCCTCGGTCAACGTCGATGGCATGCCCGGCAGGCTAGCCGAGCCACGTGAGCGGGAAAAGGGGGCCTGCGGCGGCCAGCGGCACCGCGACAGTCGGGGAGCGGCACTGCGGCGCTGCCGGTGTGAGCTGGAAAGGGGCGGGCTGTGCCGTGTGAACGGGAAGAGGTCCTTCCGCGCCACGTGCGGGGAATAGCAGATCAGCCGCACCGTGTGACCGGGGAGAAGGGTGGGCCGCGCCGCGTGAAGGAGGAGAGGGCGGCGTGGCGGCGCGACAAGGACGTGAGCGGCCTCCGGAATGGAGGGATGCGGATGCAGGTGGCGGTGTGCGGCCCGGAGGCGGCGACCGAGGACGAGACGGCGGCCGCGCGGCGGGTGGGTGAACTGCTGGCCGAGCGCGGGGTCACTGTGCTCTGCGGCGGGGGCGGCGGGGTGATGGCCGCCGTGGCGGCGGGCGTACGGGCGCGTTCCGGGCTGGTGATCGGGATACGTCCCGGCGACGGCACCGAGCCCGGTCCGGTCCACGCCGGTTCGCCCGAGCAGGCGGTGACCGCCGTGCTCAGGGCAGCAGGGCCAGCAGCTCCCCGGGCCGGCTCAGGCTGAGGTCGGCGGGCTCGTCGGGGTCGTACTGGTGACCCCACACGGCAGCGACCGCTACCGCGCCGCTGTGCCGGGCGGCGCGTACGTCGAGTGGTGAGTCACCCACGTACGCGGCGCGGCCGGGTGGCACGCCGAGCCGGCGGCAGGCCGCCTCCACGCCGTCGGGCGCCGGTTTGGGGCGGTCGACCTGGTCCCCGCCGAGGACGACCTCGAAGTGACCGAGCAGGCCCGCCCGGTCGAGCAGGATCTCGGCGGCCCGGTGGCTCGCGCCGGTGAACACGCCGACCGGCACCCGGGCGGCGATCTCGGCGAGCGCGTCGGCGACGCCGGGGTAGACGCGTACCCGGCCGGCCAGCGCATCCAGCTCGGTGTGATAACGGTCCAGGTCCTCGCCGGAGGCGGGCCGTCGCAGCAGGTGCGTCAGCAGGTCCGCCGGGGAGCCGGTCGAGTAGCCGGCGATGACCTCGGCGTCGGTGTACGACGGGCCGCCGCCGGCCCGCACCGCCGCCCGGTACGCCGCGGGCACCACCGCGTGCGACTCGACGAGCGTGCCGTCCATGTCGAACACGATCGCCTCCACCGGGCCGGTCACGCGTTCTCCGCCCGGTGCGTGGTGGCGAGCCGCTTCGGGGCGCGCGCGTACCACGCCTCGGTGACCAGCTCGGTCAGCTCGTCCACGTCGATCCGGTCGAGCCGGACGAGCACCGCCGGATATCCGTCGAAGTGCGGCGTGGTGAAGTAGACAGCCGGGTCGTCGGCGATCAGCGCCTCCTTGGCGCCCAGGTCGGGCACCCGCGCGCCGAGGATCGGGCCGTCCGGCGCGGCATCGCCGAGCGCATCGAGTTCGCCGCGCCGCAGCGGCCGTTCCCAGACGAACGCCTTGTCGCGGACGCGCCAGGCGGGCGCCTGGTCGTACGTGGGTCGTTCGGTGGTCTCGGGCAGGGCCAGCGCGACGCGCCGCACGTCTTCCCAGGTCGCCATGGCCCCGACCCTACCGCCGACCCCCGGCACCGCGGCCCGGACCGGCGGGCTCAGACCGGCGTGGGCGTTGCCGGTTCCGTGGCCGGGCGCCGGGACGAGCGGCTCAGCAGCAGTGGCCCGACGGTCAGCACCAGGCAGACCACCGACATCACCAGCAGCGCCGGGGTCAGGTCGAGCAGCGCCACCGACCAGCCGCCGAGCAGCGCGCCGACGGGCAGGCCGAGGAACGCCACCGATCCGGAGATGCCCAGCACCCGGGTCTGCAACTCGCCCGGCACCCGCTGGTAGAGCGCGGCGCCGAGCAGCGGGTTCACCGCCGCGATGCCGATGCCGGACAGGAACGTCACCACGAGCACCACGACCAGGTCGTCGCTGAGCGCCAGCGCGAGCAGCCGGGGCGCGCCGCTGAGCGTCAGCCCCAGCGCGAACGTGGTCCCGGCCGGCAACCGGGTGCCGACCACAGTGAACAGCAGGTTGCCCAGCAGGGCGCCGGCCGAGAACACGCCGAGAAGCAGACCGAACCCGGCCGGGTCGCCGAGCACCTCGTTGACCCACAGCGGGATCCACACCGCGACGCTGGCGTTGGCGAACATGTTGGAGACCGACACCACGATCAGCATGGTCATCAGCGTCCGGTCGGTGCGCAGGTACGCGAAGCCGCCGCGCAGCGCCCGCAGGTACGGCTCCCGGGGCGCCGGTTGCGCCGGTGCGGGCGGCCGGACCAGCACGCCGATCAGCAGCGCGCAGACCGCGAACGTGGCCGCGTCGATCCAGATGGCCCGGGTCAGCCCGACCCAGTCGATGAGCAGCCCGCCGAGCACCGCGCCGAACAGCGTCATGCCCCGGGCCAGGCCGTCGTAGGCGCTGGTGAGCCGGATCAGCGGCACCCCGGCCCGCTCGGCCGCGGGTTTGAACAGCACGTGCTTGACCCGGTCGCCGATGCCGCGCAGCCCGCCGGCGATCGCCACGAGCACCAGCAGCGTGCCGAACCCGAGCCAGGGCGCCAGCGCCACCACGGCCATCGCGGCGGCGCTCGCCGCGTCCACGAACACCGAGGTACGGCGTACCCCGAACCGGTCCGCCCACGGTGTCGCGAGCGCGCTGGAGAGCATGTACGGGAGCGTCTCCGCCGCCGCGACGAGCCCCATCTTGGTGGGGCTGCCGGTGGTCTCCAGCACGAGCCAGGGGATGGCGACCACCGAGATCCGGGTGCCGAGGTTGGACAGCAGGTCGGCGCCGACCAGGGTGTACAACTCCCGGCGCGGGTTCACGCCGGACTGCCGATCGGGTCGGCGCCGGCCGGGTGACCGGCCGCGTACCGGGCCCGCAACGCCCGCTTGTCCACCTTCGCGGACCGGTTCAGCGGCAGCGCGTCGACGAACTCCACGGCGCCGGGCGCCCAGGTCTCGCTCAGCTCCCGGACCACGAGCGCGATCAGCTCCTCGCCGGTCACCGACGCGCCCGGCGCGAGCACCACGTACGCGTGCGGCAGCTCCCCGGCCACCGGGTCCGGTACGCCGATGACGGCGGCGGCGCGTACCTCGGGGTGGCCGGCGAGCACGTCCTCGATCGGGCGGGAGTAGATCGGCCAGCTGCGCTGCCGGGTGAGGATCCGGTCCTGTAACCGGTCGACCAGGTAGAGGTAGCCGTCGGCGTCGAGGTGCCCGATGTCGCGGGTGCGGACCCACCCGTCGACCAGCGTCTCGGCGGTCAGCTCCGGCTGGCCGTGGTAGCCGGCGAAGCTCAGCTCGGTGCGCACCCAGACCTCGCCGTCCTCGCCGGCCGGCAGCACCCGGCCGCCGGCGTCGCGGATCTCCACCGACACGTCGCCGTACGGGCGGCCGCAGGACCGCAGCCGCTCCGGGTGCTCCGGGTCCTCGGTGAGCCCCGGCAGCGCGCAGACGACCACCGCCTCGCTGAGCCCGTACACGATGCGCAGGCACGGGCCGAAGCGGGCGATGGCCTGGCGCAGCCGGGCCGGCGCGGCGGGCCCGGCGCCCACGTTGAACATGAACATCGCGGAGAAGTCGGCGCCCGGCAGGTCGGGGTGGTCGAGCACCTCGTAGAGCATGGGCGGGGTGACGAACGTGGAGGTCAGGCGTTCGGCGTCCACCGTGGCGACGAACGCGGCCGGATCCCACTGTTCGCGCAGGAACAGCACGCCGCCGGTGAACAGGTTGAACAACGTGGTGATCTGGCCGCTGGCGAGCCACATCGGGGAGTGCGACAGGTGCCGCAGCAGCGGGAACCCGGCGCCCCGGAAGTCGGCGGCGAGCGCGAGCACCTGCCGGTAGAAGCCCTCCCGGTGGTGCACCAGCTTCGGCGTGCCGGTGGTGCCGCTGGTCTGCAGGAACGACTCCGGCGCCGGTACCTCGGCGGGCGGCTCCGCGGCCGGCCCGGCGGCCCCGGCGGTCAGGTCCGGTCCGGCGCCGCCGGGTCCGAGGCAGAGCACCGGTACGCCGGACAGGCCCGCCGCGACCTCCACCGCCTGCGCGTCACGCGGGTCGTACACGAACGCCTCCGGCGCGGACAGCGCGACGAACTCGTCGACCTCCCGCCGGGAGGTCACCGGTGCCACCCACATGCTCCGGCAGCCCAGCAGGTGCAGGGCCAGTTGCAGCAGCGGACCCTCGACCGTGTTGCCGAGCATCACCAGCACCGCCGCGCCGGGGCGTACCCCGTGGTGGCGCAACGCGGCGGCCAGGCCGCGCACCTCGGCGGCGACCTGGGGGTAGGTGAGGCGGCGTCCGCCGCCGACGAGCGCCTCCCGGTCGCCGAACCCGGCGAACAGCTCCAGCGCCTCGTGCACGTAGTTCGGCCGGTCGGTCATCGGGCAGCCCCCATCATGGTCCGCGAGCGGCATCCGGCCAGGTCGGGGCCGGGACATGACGGCAGGTGCCAGGGTCGGCGACCGCACCGCCGCCAGTCCCGAGCCTAGGCAGCCGCGGTCCACGCCGGACAGAGCCGATCGTCGCTGCGTCACGTCCCCCGGGCATTTGATCATGTCGATCAGGTTGATTGACGCTCGTCACGGCCGGAAGCTAGTTTCCGGTCCATCGCCCGGGCCGGTGCCGCCGACCGCGTCACGCCCGGGACTGCCGACCATGGAGGATCGATGCCGACCCCGAAGAGATGGCACGTCATAGCTTCCGCCGTAACGCTGCTGATCGCCGCCACCCCGGCGGTCACCGCGAGCGCCGGCCCGACCGGGAACGACCGCGCCGGGCATGGGCGCGCCGAGTGGGCCGGAACCTGGGCCGCGGCGGTGACCCGCGGGAACAACGTGGGCCTGACCGAGACCGGCCTGAACAACCAGAGCATCCGGATGACCGTGCAGACCTCGGTGGGCGGGCCGCGCCTGCGGGTGCGGCTGACCAACCTGTACGGCCAGCAGGCCGTCCAGGTCGGCCGCGCCACGATCGCCCGGCCGAACACCGCCACTCCCGACGACCTGTCCGACATCGTCCCGGCGACCGTCCGCCAGCTGACGTTCTCCGGCGCGGGCTCGGCGACCATCAGCAAGGGCGCCGAGCTGCTCAGCGACCCGGTGGCCTTCCCGGTGGCCGAGCAGGAGGACCTCGTGGTCACCCTGTACTTCCCGGTGCTCACCGGGCCGGTGACGTTCCACGGCCAGTCCCGGGTCACCAACTTCATCGGCGCCACCGACCTCACCTCGGCGGCCGACGGCGCCGGCTTCACCATCCGGCCCAACTGCTGCTGGATGTTCCCTGTCCGGCATCGACGTGGAACGCAGGGTCACGCCCGGTTCGGTGGTGGTGCTGGGCGACTCGATCGCCGACGGCAACGGCAGCACCGTCAATGCCGACCGCCGCTGGCCGGACCTGCTGGCCAAGCGGCTGATCGACGCCCGCCCGGAGCCGCGTACCCCGGGTGTGCTCAACCTCAGCCTGGCCGGCAACCGGCTCAACCACGAGGGCACCGAGCCCGGTGCGGGCGGTTTCCCCGGCTACTACGAGCTGGGCCCGAACGCGCTGGCCCGGCTCAACGAGGACGTGTTCCCGCAGACCGGGGTGCGGACCGTCATCACCCACCTGGGCATCAACGACATCTGGATGAACGGCGACAGCCCCGAGGCGATCATCGCCACGCTGCGCCAGCTCAACCGGCAGGTCCAGGCGCGCGGCCTGACCAGCATCGCCGGCACGCTCATGCCGTACGAGGGCAACGGCGGGCCGGGCGTGTGGACCCCGGAGAAGGACGCCACCCGGCAGGCCGTCAACACCTGGCTGCGCGGGCCGGGCCGGGCCGAGTTCGACGGCGTCGTCGACTTCGACGCGGTGATGCGGGATCCGGCCCAGCCGAGCCGGCTGCTGCCGGCGTACGACTCGGGTGACCACATCCACCCGAACGACACGGGCGCCGCGGCGATGGCGAACGCCGTGCCACTGAAGCTGCTCGGACTGTGACACCGGGCGGGGGCGGCGGTCGACACGACGCCGCCCCCGCCGCCGTTTCCTGGGGAGGAAGAGACAGTGGACGTCAGCGAGATCCTGACCGGCCTCTACAGCGAGCAGGGCCGGCAGAACCCCTATCCCTTCTACGCGGCCCTGCACGAGCACGGGCCGATCAACGCCGTTCCGGCGCGGGCCGAGCACAGCACCGTGAGCGCGGTGGCCGGCGGGTACGACGTGGTGGACCAGATCCTGCGTGATCCCGGCTGGTACAAGGGCTTCCCGCCCGGCTGGGAGGAGCAGGAGATCCTGCGGACGTTCCTCACCTCGATGATGTTCGTCAACCCGCCGGACCACACCCGGATGCGCGCCGTGTTCGCCAAGACGTTCACCCCGCGCCGCCTCGGCGCGCTGGAGCCGGTGATCGAGCGGATCGTCGCCGAACGCCTGGACCACATGGCGGAGGTGGGCGCGGACGGCCACGAGGTGGACTTCGTGGCCGACTTCGCGTACCCGGTCCCGGCGCTGGTGATGGCCGAGTTCATCGGCCTGCCCGCGGCGGACCTGTCCTGGTACCGGCAGCGGGTCGACTGGATCGACGAGTACATGGACGTGTCCGGCAAGACGCCGGAGCGGCTGGCCCGGGCCAACCAGGCCGCCGAGGAGCTGCGCGTCTACTACCGGGACCTGATCGCCCACCGGCGCCGTACGCCCGGCCACGACCTGATCAGCGGGCTGGCCGAGGTGCTCGACGCGGGCGGCGTCGACCTCACCGAGGAGGAGTTGATCAGCAATCTGATCGTGCTGTTCAACGCCAGCTTCGTCACCACCGTCTACATGTTCAGCAACGGCCTTCCGTTGCTGCTGGAGCACCCGGACGTCACCGCCGCGCTGCCCGGCGACGACGAACTCGCCCGGGGCTGTGTGGAGGAGGTGCTGCGGATGGAGAGCCCGGTGCACTTCCTGGCCCGCTCCGCGCCCGCAGGCGTCGACCTCGGCGGGGTGCCGATCGACCGCGACGACAACGTGCTGCTGCTGATCGCCGCCGCCAACCGCGACCCGGGCCGGTTCCCCGACCCGGACCGCTTCGACCCGCGCCGCGACGGCCCGCCGTCGCTGGCATTCGGCGTCGGGCTGCACTTCTGTCTCGGCTCGGCGGTGTCCCGGCTGGAGGGCCGGCTGGCGTTGCCGCGACTGTTCGCGCGCTTCCCCCGGCTCGCCGTCACCCAGCCCTACACGTACAGCGGGAGCCTTTTCCTGCGCGGTATCGACAAACTCTTCGTCACCACAGGGGAGGCCGGATGACACTCGATCCGCAGGTGGCCGCGTGGCGGGCCGCGAGGGCCGCCGCCGGCACCGTGCCGCTCTACACCCAGACCCTCGCCGAGGCCCGCGCCGCCGACCTCGCCGCGATCCGCGCCGGCTCCGGCGCGGTCGAGCCGGTCGCGGAGGTACGCGACACGACGGTGCCCGGCCCGGCCGGGCCGCTGCCGGTGCGGATCCACCGGCCGGACGGCGACGGACCGCTGCCCACGCTCGTCTACTTCTTCGGCGGCGGCTGGACGCTCGGCAGCGTCGACACGGCCGACGGGATCTGCCGGCGGCTGGTCAACCTGGCCGCCGTCCAGACCGTGACCGTCGGCTACCGGCTCGCCCCGGAGCACCCGTTCCCGGCGGCGGTGGAGGACTGCCACGCCGCGCTGCGTCACCTCGCCGCGCACGCCGCCGAGTTCCGCGTCGACCCGGACCGGCTGGCTGTCGGCGGGGACAGCGCGGGCGGGAACCTGGCCGCCGCGGTCACGCTGCTGGCCCGCGCCGACGGCGGTCCCCGGCTCGCCGCCCAGTTGCTGGTCTACCCGAACACCGACCAGCGGCCCGGGCACCGGCCGGGCGACGACGAGGATCCGATGCTGTTCAACAGGCACTCGGTCGGCTGGTACCGCGGCCACTACCTCACCGACCCCGGTGACGCGGCCCACCCGCTCGCGTCTCCGCTGCTCGCCGAGGACCTGTCCGGCCTGCCACCGGCGTTCGTGATCACGGCCGGGCACGATCCGCTGCGCGACGAGGGCCTGCGGTACGCGGCGCGGCTGCGCGAGTCCGGTGTGCCCACCGAGACGGACGACTACCCGGGCATGGTGCACGGGTTCTTCGCCATGCCCGGTGTGTTCGACGCCGGCCGGCTGGCCCAGGAGCGCGCCGCCGCCTTCCTGCGCCGCACGTTCGGGCTCGACCCGGCGCACGCCCGGGCGGCGACGGGTGCCGGCCATGGCTGACCGGGCGGACGGGTTCGTGCCCCCGGCGAGCCTGGCCGAGTTCGCCGCGCTCGCCCGGGCGGTCCTGCCGGCCGACGTGTGGGACTTCGTCGACGGCGGCAGCGGCACCGAGACCGCCCTGGCGGCGAACCGGGCCGCGCTGGACCGGGTGGCGGTGCTGCCCCGGATGCTGGCCGGGGTGGACGACCCGTCCACCGAGGCGACGCTGCCCGGCGGCCGGGCCGCGTTGCCGGTGGCTGTCGCGCCGATGGCGTACCAGCGGCTGCTGCACCCCGACGGCGAGCCGGCGCTGGCGGCGGCGGCCCGGGCGGCGGGCGTGCCGTACGTGGCGAGCACGCTGTCCAGCACCCCGATCGAGGAGATCGCGGCGACCGGCGCGACGGTGTGGTTCCAGCTCTACTGGCTGCGCGACCGGGCGCTGGTGGCCGACCTGCTCGACCGGGCGGCGGCGGCCGGCTGCGCGGCGGTGATGGTGACCGTGGACGTGCCGGTGCTCGGGCGGCGCCTGCGCGACGCCCGCAACGGCTTCGCGCTGCCGCCGCACGTCACCGCCGCGAACCTGCCCGACGGCCGGGACGACCTGGCGCATCAGGGCACGCCCGGCGTCTCGGCGGTGGCGGTGCACACCGGTGCGGTGTTCGCCCCGGCGCTGAGCTGGGCGGACCTGGAGTGGCTGCGGGAGCGTACCCGGGTGCCGTTGCTGGTCAAGGGCATCCTGGACCCGCGCGACGCGGTCCGCGCGGCGGACGCCGGCGCCGACGCCGTGGTGGTCTCCAACCACGGCGGACGGCAGCTCGACGCCGCCCCGGCCAGCGCGGCCATGCTGCCCGAGGTGGTCGAGGCGGTCGACCAGCGGTGCGCGGTGCTGCTGGACAGCGGCGTCCGCGGCGGCGTCGACGTGCTGCGCGCGCTGGCGCTCGGCGCGGACGGCGTGCTGCTGGGCCGGCCGCTGCTCTGGGCGCTGGCGGCGGGCGGCCGGGCCGGCGCCGAGGCGGCGCTGGCGCTGCTCGCGGCGGAGTTGCGCGACGCGCTCATCCTCAGCGGCTGCCCCGACCCGGCCTCGGCCCGGCGGCTGCGTACCCGGATCGGAGGCTGAACGTGGAACCCGTCGACCTGGCCGTCTCGGCGCTGCACGGCAGCGTCGGCGACCCGGCGCTGAACTCGATGAACTTCCTCAACGAGGTGGCGCAGCACTACCCGGACGCGGTGTCGCTGGCAGCCGGGCGGCCGTACGAGGAGTTCTTCGACTCCGCGCTGCTGCACACGCACCTGGACCGCTTCCGCCGCCACCTGGCCGAGGACGTCGGGCTGGACCGGGCCGGCGTGGACCGGACGCTGCTGCAGTACGGCCGGACCAAGGGCATCGTGCACCACCTGATCGCCCGGCACCTCGCCGTGGACGAGGGGCTCACGGTCGACCCGGAGTCGATAGTGGTGACCGTCGGCTGCCAGGAGGCGATGTTCCTGGTGCTGCGCGCGCTGCGGACCGGCCCGGCCGACGTGCTGTTCGCTGTCGCGCCCACCTACGTCGGGCTCACCGGCGCGGCCCGCCTGGTCGACCTGCCGGTGCGGCCGGTGGCCGGCGGGCCGGACGGCGTCGACCTGGCCGACCTGCGCGCCGGGGTGCGCCGGGCCCGCGCGGAGGGGCTGCGGCCCCGGGGCTGCTACGTGATGCCCGACTTCGCCAACCCGTCCGGCGTCAGCATGGACACCGCGCAGCGGCGGCGGCTGCTGGAGCTGGCCGCCGAGGAGGACCTGCTGCTCATCGAGGACAACCCGTACGGCCTGTTCCCGGCCGACGGCACCGAGCGGCGGCCCACGCTCAAGGCGCTGGACACCGCCCGCCGGGTGGTCTACCTCGGCTCGTTCGCCAAGACCGTGCTGCCCGGCGCCCGGGTCGGCTACGTGGTCGCCGACCAGCGTGTGGGCGGGGCCGACGGCACTGTGGTCCCGTTCGCCGACCACCTCGCGAAGATCAAGAGCATGGTCACTGTGAACACGTCGCCGATCAGCCAGGCGGTGATCGGCGGGGCGCTGCTGGCGCACGACTGCTCGCTGGTGGCCGCGAACGTCAGGGAGCGGGCCGCGTACGCCCGCAACCTGCGTCACCTGGTCGACGGCCTGGCCCGGCGCTTCCCGGCCGGCGGGCCGGTCTCGTGGACCGTGCCGGCGGGCGGGTTCTTCGTGGTGGTGAGCGTGCCGTTCGCCGTCGACGACGCGCTGCTGCACCGCTCGGCGCGTGAGTACGGCGTGCTCTGGACCCCGATGGCGCACTTCTACGACGCGGGCACGCCGGTCGGCGCGCTGCGGCTGTCGGTGAGCGCTGTCACACCGGAGTCGATCGACCTGGGTCTGGACCGGCTCGCCGCGCTGGTCACGGACACCATGGCCGCCGGAGTGACGCCGGAGTGTCAGGGTTCCGGCACAGTGCGTGTTTCCTGACGCCGTTCCTCTGTTGATAATGGACGAATGGTTGCCTGGGAGTACGCGTTGCTCGTTCGTCGGTATCAGGGTCAGGGTCGCAATTTCCACGTCTCGTTCGTGTGGTACGGCCCGGACGGGTCACGCACCGACGTGACCGCATACGGCGACACCGCGATCGCGCACCTCAACCGGGTCGGCCGGGAGGGCTGGGAGCTGGTCTCCGCCGCCGAGGACGTGAACAACGTGCAGGGCAGCACCGAGGTGCACCGCTACCACCTGAAGCGCCCGCTGCGCTGACCCGTGAACCGCCGGCACCCCGGGAGACTCCTTCTCCCGGGGTGCCGCTTCGTGTCGGCCGGGCGCTCAGCCCAGGTCGACCGCCGGGTAGAGCGGGAACGGCGTGAGCAGGTCGGCGGCCTGCTTGCCGACGGACTCGGCGACGGCCGGGTCCAGCACGTACTTCGCCTTCGATCCGGCGCCGTCCGGGCCGGTGCCGGGCGTGGTCCGGCTGAGCACGGTGTGGATCAGCTCGGCGGTGGCGTCCATCTCGGCGGCGCCGAGGCCCCGGGTGGTCAGCGCCGGGGTGCCGATGCGGATGCCGGAGGTGTACCAGGCGCCGTTCGGGTCCTGCGGCACCGAGTTGCGGTTGGTGACGATGCCCGAGTCCAGCAGCGCCTGCTCGGCCTGCCGGCCGGTGAGGCCGTACCCGGACACGTCGATGAGCACCAGGTGGTTGTCGGTGCCGCCGGTGACCAGCGTCGCGCCCCGGCGCAGCAGCCCGTCGGCCAGCGCCTGCGCGTTGTCCACGATCCGCTGGGCGTAGTCGGCGAAGTCGGGGCGGCGCGCCTCGGCCAGCGCGACCGCCTTGGCGGCCATCACGTGCGGCAGCGGCCCGCCGAGCACCATCGGGCAGCCCCGGTCGACCTGGTCGGCCAGCTCCGGCCCGCAGAGCACCATGCCGCCGCGCGGGCCGCGCAGCGACTTGTGCGTGGTGGTGGTGACGATGTGCGCGTGCGGCACCGGGTCGAAGTCGCCGGTGAACACCTTGCCGGCGACCAGCCCGGCGAAGTGGGCCATGTCGACCATGAACGTGGCGCCGACCGAGTCGGCGATCTCCCGCATGATCCGGAAGTTGACCTTCCGCGGGTACGCGGAGTAACCGGCGACCAGGATCAGCGGCTTGAACTCGCGGGCCGCCTCGGCCACCCGGTCGTAGTCGATCAGGCCGGTGGCCGGGTCGGTGCCGTAGCTGCGCTGGTCGAACATCTTGCCGGAGATGTTCGGCCGGAAGCCGTGGGTGAGGTGCCCACCGGCGTCCAGCGACATGCCGAGCATCCGCTGGTTGCCCAGCTCGCGGCGCAGCGCGAACCAGTCGGCCTCGGTGAGGTCGTTGACCTGCCGCGCCTGCGCCTTGCGCAGCGCGGGGGATTCGACCCGGTCGGCCAGGACCGCCCAGAACGCGACCAGGTTGGCGTCGATGCCCGAGTGCGGCTGCACGTACGCGTGGGACGCGCCGAACAGCTCCCGGGCGTGCTCGGCGGCGAGCGCCTCGACGGTGTCGACGTTCTGGCAGCCGGCGTAGAACCGGCGCCCGACAGTGCCCTCGGCGTACTTGTCGCTGAACCAGTTGCCCATCGCCAGCAGCGTCGCCGGGGACGCGTAGTTCTCGCTGGCGATGAGCTTGAGCGACTCGCGCTGGTCGGCCAGTTCCGCGGCGATGGCGTCGGCCACGCGCGGCTCGACGCCGCGGACGACCTCCAGCGCGCTGCGGAAGGCGGTGGACTCGGCGTTGCGCGACATGCGACCTCCAGGTGACGTGCGGAAGGCCCAGGCGCTCGGCATGCGTCCTCATGACGAGGCCGCTCCCCGATGGTGCTCCATCTCCACGCGCCAGTCACGGCCCGCGCCGATCCTACCGGCCCGGCCGGGACCTGCGGGGTGGCGGTCCAGTTCGCCGAGCACGGGTACGACGTGGTGGTCGCCGCCGAGGACGCGGCGATCGAGCGCGCGGCCGCCCGGTGACCTGGATCGTCAGACGGTGGCGATCGTGTAGGGGATCTCGTCCAGCAGCTCCCGGGCCAGGAAGCCGATCCGCCCGTACCGGGGGACCAGCCGCTGCCCGCTCACCGCGTGCGCGAACGCCGCCCAGCAGGCCGCCTGCGCCGGGTCGGCGCCCCGGGAGAGCAGCCCCGCGAGCAGTCCGGCCCGCACGTCGCCGCTGCCCGAGGTGCCCAGTCCGGCGTCCCCGCTCTCCTCGCGCCAGGCCCGGCCGTCCGACGTCGCGATGTGCCCGTACAGCGACACGACCGCGTCGTACCGGCCGGCCAGCTCCACCGCCTCGACGTCCAGGTCGTCGCCCGGATCGCGACCCAGCAGGTGCCGCGCCTCGGTCAGGTTGGGGGTGAGCACCACCCTGCGGCCGGACCCGGCCAGCAGGTCCGGCGCGTGGCTGAGCGCGCCGAGCGCGTACGCGTCGAGCACCAGCGCGGTCTCCCGGCCGGCCGCGTCCAGGACCAGGCGCAGCAGCTCCCCGGTGGCCCCGATGTCCGTCAGGCCGGGTCCGACCGCCACCACGTCGGCCTCGGTGACCAGGCCGCGGAGCAGGTCGCCCGGGTCGCCGCGGACTGCGCCGTCGCCGGTCTCCGGCAGGCCGATCACGAGTGCCTCCGGCACCTGGATGCTCAGCGACGCGGCCGTCGACTCGGCCGCGGCGAGCTGGAGCACGCCGGCGCCGGCCCGCAGTGCGGCCACGCCGGCCAGCAGCACCGCGCCGGGGGTGAACCGGGAGCCGCCGACCACCAGCACGGTGCCGCGCGCCTCCTTGCCGCCGGTGGGCACCGGCAGCGCCCACTCCCGCAGCAGCGCGGGGGTGATCACGTCAGACCGGCTCGGCATTGACCTCGTCCTCCCTGGTGGGCTGCGCCCCCTGCCGGTGCAGGTGGGCGACGTCGTTGAACGCCTCCGGCACGAGCCGGCCGGCGTCGTCGGCGTGCCAGGCGGTGACCGAGCAGTTGGCGATCACCTGCTCGCGGGTCAGCGCCATCAGGTCCGCCTCGGTGAGCCCCTCCACCAGGTAGCGCAGCAGGAACACCAGCGCGTCGTGGCCGAACAGCAGCACCCGGCCCCCCTCGTGGTCGCGGCGCAGGTCGCCGAGCAGCGTCCGCAGCCGCAGCGCCACGTCGGTCCAGGACTCGCCGCCGGGCGGCCGGTAGTAGAACTTGCCGAGCCGGGTACGCCGCTGCGCCTCCTCCGGGTAGCGCCGGGTCACGCCGTGGGCGGTGAGCCCGTCGAGGACGCCCAGCTCCCGGTCGCGCAGCCGCTCGTCGACGCTCGTCGGGATCCCGGTGCCGCCGAGCGCCAGCTCGGCGGTCCGCACCGCCCGCAGGTACGGCGACACCACCGCCACGTCCGGCCGCCTCGATTCCGGCAGCCCGGCCAGCCAGCGCCCGGTCGCCCGCGCCTGCTCCTCGCCGGTCGGCGACAGCGGCACGTCCGCGTCCCGGTGGGTGAGGTCGATCAGCTCGGCGCCGGACGTCTCGGCCGCCGTGGCCGCCACGTTCGCCGTGCTCTCGCCGTGCCGGACGATCCAGAGCGATGCCAACTCCGCCATGCGGCTCCCGGTACCCGGGCTCGACCGGGGATAACCGTGCCGCACGGGCCAGGCGCGGGACTGCGCGGTCGTGCATCGACCCGGCACAATGTCCCACGACGCGGGACGGACGGCCCGGGTCCGAGGGAGGCGCACATGGCGACGGTGGTGCGGGGTCTGCGGGAGGCGCTGGTGCTCTTCCTGATCGCCGCCGTGGTGATCGCGGCGGCGGTCGGCATCTGGGTGGCGGTCGGCGGCGGCGGTTTCACGCACCGGCTGGGGGTGGCGTTCATGATCGTCGGCGCCGTGATCGGGATGACCGGCGATCTCACGTTGAGCCGTATCGGCATGCTGCCCGCCCGCTCCACGTTCGGCCTGGCACCCGAGCGGGAGGACGGGGGCGGTGGGCGGGTGCTCACCGGCGTCGGCATCTTCCTGTTCGTCTCGGTGCCGCTGATCGTCGTCGGGGCGCTGCTGATCACCTGAGCACGTCTGCGGGTCGCGGCGGGCGAAGCGCCGCACCAGCCGGCGGGTGATGGCGGGTGCGAGCAGCGCGTCACGGTCCTGGACCATGCGTACGGCCGCCACCAGGTGTTCCGGCGTCACGGCCTTGAGCAGGAAGCCGCTCGCCGCGGCGGCGAGCGCGGCGTGGACGCGCCCGGCGGTGTCGCGGGTGTCGGTGGGGCCGGTTATGGTCCCCGCACACTGCGGGCGATCAAGGAGACGGTGTGCGCAGATTCGAGTTCGTGGGCGGCGGTTCGGCCAAGTTCTGGGAGGTCGGGCAGCGCGACGCGACGGTGACGGTCCGCTATGGATCCATCGGCGCTCAGAGCCGCACACAGGCCAAGGAACTGGGCTCGCCGGCCGAGGCCGCCGCGCACGCCGACCGGCTGATCGCGGAGAAACTGCGCAAGGGGTACGCCGAGACGACAGCCGCGTCCTCCGCCGGGCGCACCGGAACAACCGCGGTCGAGCCGGCCACGCCGAGCCACGACCCGGAAGCGGCCGGTGCCGGTCCGGCCGGGACGCCGTCGGCCACGTCGCCCGCCGGGGAACTGCCGGACGAGGACGCGTTCGAGGTGCCCGCCGGCTGGCGGCGGACGCTGGTCCCGCGCCGGGGTGGCGCACCAGGCCCGGGCCTGCCGAGCGCCGCGAAGGGCCGCGCCGCCGGCCGCAAGGTGCTGGACTCGGTGGCCGCACCGGTCGCCGCCACCGCACGGGCCGCGAGCGATCCGGAGCTGGGCCCGGCGCTGCGCGGCTACCTCGACGGCGACCCCGGTCCGCTGGGCGGTGCCGCGCTGGTGGCAGCGGTGGCCGTGGCGCTCGGCTATCACGCGCGCGACCAGCAGGGGGTAGCCCTCGCCGACCTGCTGGTCGCCGATCTCGGCCCGGCCGGCGCGGCGGTCGCCGCGACCGAGCAGATCACCGTGGCGGCCACCGGGTCGACGTCTCCGCTCTCGCTCGGCCGGGCCGAGGTGAACAAGGCGCACAACTACGGCCACTGGCGCCTGCGCCAGTGGGTGCTGCGCCGGGTCCGCGCGCATCTCGCGGCGGCCCGCGAGGCCGACTACGCAGCGGCCCGCGCCGCCCTGGTCCCGTACCGCTCCGGGCCGCTGGCGGCGCGGGCGGTCACCTCGTTCCTGCTGCCGACCGAGCGGGAGTGGGTGGTCCGGGACGTCGCCGACGTGGCGCGCGAAGGAGGTCCGCTGCTCGCGGAACTGCTGCTCGGCGCGGTCGACGACGTGGACGCGATCCACGACCTCGCCGGGCACCTGCAGGTCTACCGGCTGATGTACGACCAGGCGCCGATCGTCACCGCCACCGCGGCGGTCGGGCCACCGATCGCGCCCGTGCTGGCCGGGTGGTTCGACGACGAGCACGTAGGCGCGGACGCGCGGCAGCGGCTGGTGTCACTGCTGGCCGCCCTGCCCGGTGACGAGCCGATGACGGCGCTGCTCGACCGGCTGGACCGTAAGTACGTCCCGCCCGCGGTGACGGAGATGCTGCGCCGCTTCCCGGTGCGCGGTGTGCGCCTGCTGGCCGCCGCCTCGGCGGGGCGCAGCCCGGCCGCGCGGGAGGCCGCCACGTTGCTGCGCGCGCACGTGCTGGCCAACCCGGCCGCCGTCGAGGCGGCGCTGCCGATGCTCGACCCGGCGCAGCGGGAGCGGGCCGAGCGGATCCGCGACGACGCGTCAGCGCTGCCGGTGGCCGGGCCGGACCGGCTGCCGCCGGTGCTGGTGACGCCGCCCTGGACGGTCCGGCGCCCACGGTCCAGCCCGCCGGTGGTGGGCGGGCTGGACCGTCCCGCCGGGTCCGCGACGGCCTGGCTGCCGGGGGAGCGGGAGCGGTGGGCCGCGATCGTGCCCGGGTGGGCCGGCTACTGGCGGGGTGACGACCTGCGCGTGCTGGCGGCCGAGGTCGCCGCCGGGCGGGCCGGATCGTACGCGGCGATCCACTTCTTCGTCCGGGCCACCGAGGATCTGGCCCGGCCGCTGCTGCCGTCCTGGCGGCCCGACGAGTCCTGGGGTGCCGACCGGTGGATGCTTCGCCTCGCCGGCCGGTACGAACTGGACGCGCTGCCCACCGCGCTGCACCTGGCCCGCAGCGCGCCGAAGAGCGTCGGCGAGGTGCTGCTGCCGTACGCCGACGGTGAGGTCGCCGCCCTGATGGCCGACTGGCTCGACCGGCTCAAGTCGGTCCGCCCGATCGCCCGGGCCTGGCTGCGGCGGCATCCGGAGTACGCCACGCGGGCGCTGCTGCCTGCGGCCCTGGGCACGCCCGGCCCGCGCCGCCGGGCCGCCGAGCGGGCGTTGCGCCTGGTCGCCGCGGAGCACCGCGCCGTGCTCCTCGGTGTGGCCCGGGAGCACGGCGAGGAGGCGCTCGCCGCGGCCACGGTGATGCTCGACGCCGACCCGCTGGCCCAGCTCCCGGCCCGGATGCCGAGCCTGCCGGCGTGGCTGGACCCGGCGGTGCTGCCGCAGGTGCTGCTGCGGGACCGCCTCGCCGCGCTGCCCGCCGAGGCGGTCCGTCACCTCTGCACGATGCTCGCCATCTCCTCGCCCGGCGAGCCGTACCCGGGGGTGGAGGTCGTCCGCGCGGCGTGCGACACCGACTCCCTGGCGGAGTTCGCCTGGGCGCTGTTCGAGAGCTGGCAGAGCGCCGGTGCGCCGTCGAAGGACGGCTGGGCGTTCACCGCGCTGGGGCTGCTCGGCGACGACTCGACCGCGCGGCGGCTCGCGCCACTGGTGCGGGCCTGGCCCGGCGAGAGCCAGCACACCCGGGCCGTGACCGGCCTGGAGGTGCTGGCGCAGATCGGCACCGACGTGGCGCTGATGCACCTCTACGGCATCTCGCAGAAGGTGAAGTTCCGGGGCCTGCGGGAGCAGGCGGCGCGGAAGGTCACCGAGGTCGCCGACGGGCTGGGCCTGACGCCTGAGCAGCTCGGCGACCGGCTGGTGCCCGACCTCGGGCTGGACGCCGACGGCAGCCTGGTCCTCGACTACGGGCCGCGCCGGTTCACAGTCGGCTTCGACGAGCAGCTCAAGCCGTACGTGACGGACGGCGCGGGCGCCCGCCGCAAGGACCTGCCCAAGCCCGGCGCCCGGGACGACGCGACGCTGGCACCCGCCGCCCACAAGCGCTTCGCCGGACTGAAGAAGGACGTGCGCACGCTCGCCGCCGACCAGATCCGCCGCTTCGAGACGGCGATGGTGACCGGGCGGCGCTGGCCCGCCGCGGACTTCCGCCGCTACTTCCTGGCCCATCCGCTGCTCTGGCACGTCGTCCGCCGGCTGGTCTGGGCCACTGTGGACGACGCGGGCGAGGTGGTCACCGCGTTCCGGGTCGCCGAGGACCGGACACTCGCCGACGTCGACGACGAGACGTACGCGCTGCCGGACGACGCCACGGTCACCGTCGTGCACCCGTTGCGGCTCGGCGCGGACGTCACCGCGTGGGCGGAGGTCTTCGCCGACTACGAGATCCTTCAGCCCTTCCCGCAGCTCGGCCGCGAGGTGTACCGGTTGGATGCGGCCGAGCGGGAGGAGGCGCTGCTGCGCCGGCACATGGGCGTCACCGTCCCGGCCGGGCGGCTGCTGAGCCTGGAGCGGCGGGACTGGCGGCGCGGCATGCCGCAGGACGCCGGCATCCAGTCCTGGCTGGAGCGGACGGCGCCCGGCGGCCGGGCCGTGGTGATCGACCTGGATCCGGGCATCGCGGTCGGGGTGGTGGACATGTTCCCGGACCAGAAGATCGAGGCGATCTGGGTGAACGACGTGCCGCGCGGCGACTGGTTCCAGCGCGGCGGCAAGGTCCGCCTCGGTGACCTGGACGACGTCACCGTCTCCGAGGTGCTGCGCGACCTGGCAGAGGTGACCCGGTGACCGCGCTCGACCCGGCCGCCGAGCGGGCCCAGCGGCCCCCGGCCGAGGTGCGGTACGCCGACGAGCTGGCGGCGCTGGCGGCCCACGACGGTGACCCGCGCCCGCCCGGCTGGCGGCTGAGCCTGCGCGCCGCGCGCCGGTTCATCCTCGGCGACCCGGCGGCCGGGATCCGGCGCAAGTTCGTCGGCGACCCGTCGCTGATCGACCGGGCGCTGGTGGCGCTGGCGACCAGCCGCGGGCTGATGCTCGTCGGCGAGCCGGGCACCGCCAAGTCGCTGCTGTCGGAGCTGCTCGCCGCCGCTGTCAGCGGCGACTCGACGCTGACCATCCAGGGCGGCGCGGCCACCACCGAGGACCAGATCCGCTACTCGTGGAACTACGCGCTACTGGTCGCGGACGGCCCGTCGCCGCGCGCGCTGGTGCCGGCGCCGCTGCTGCGCGGCATGGCCGAGGGACGGGTGGTCCGCTTCGAGGAGATCACCCGCTGCCCGCTGGAGGTGCAGGACTGCCTGCTCTCCCCGCTGTCGGACCGCGTGCTCGCCGTTCCGGAGCTGCCCGGCGCCGACGCCATGGTTTTCGCCCGCGAGGGCTTCAACGTGATCGCCACCGCGAACACCAGGGACCGGGGTGTCAACGAGATGAGCGCCGCCCTGAAGCGGCGGTTCAACTTCGAGACCGTCTTCCCGATCCCCGACCTCGGCACCGAGCTGGAACTGGTCGAGGCGGAGGCGGGCGAGTTGCTGCGCCGCTCCGGCGTGACCGCGCCGCCCCGGCGGGACCTGCTGGAGGTACTGGTCACCACGTTCCGGGAGCTGCGAACCGGCATCACGGAACGCGGCGACGCGATGGAGCGGCTGTCGGCGGTGATGAGCACCGCGGAGGCGGTGTCGGTGGCGCACGCGGTCGGGCTGCGCGGCTGGTTCCTGCGCGGGGAGCCCGGCGACGCCGCCGACCTGGTCGCCTGCCTGGCCGGCACCGCCGCGAAGGACGACGCGGAGGACCTGGCCCGGCTGCGCCGCTACCTGGAGCAGCAGATGTCCCGCCGTTCCGGCGCGCAGTGGCGGGCGGTGCACGACGCCCGGCACCTGCTGCCCGGGTGAGCGCCGTCGAGGCGCCCGGCGGCGTCACGTTCCTCGGCGTCCGGCACCACAGCCCGGCCTGCGCCCGGCTGGTCGCCGCCACTGTCGCGCGGCTGCGCCCGGCGTACGTGCTGGTGGAGGGGCCGGCTGACCTGAACGGGCGGATGGACGAGCTGCTGCTCGACCACGAGTTGCCGATCGCCGTGTTCACCGCGTACCGCGACGGCACGCGGCGGCACTCCTCCTGGAGCCCGTTCTGCGCGTACTCGCCGGAGTGGGTGGCGCTGACCGCCGGCCGGGAGGTGGGCGCGCAGTTGCGCTTCATCGACCTGCCCGCGTGGCATCCCGCGCTGGCCGACCGCGCCAACCGGTACGCCGACGCCGACCAGCGGTACGCCGAGGCGGTGCGCCGGCTGTGCGCCACGCTCGCCGTGGACAACGTGGACGCGCTCTGGGACCACCTGTTCGAGATCGGCCCGGACGACGGGCTGGCCGAGCGGCTGGACACCTACTTCGACGTGCTGCGCGGCGAGTCGGCGGCGGGGGCCGACGACGCCGCCCGGGAGGCGTACATGGCCCGCTGGGTACGCGCCGCCCGGCGCCGGGCCGCCGGCCGCCCGGTGCTGGTGGTGACCGGCGGCTTCCACCGTCCCGCCCTGGTCCGGCTGACCACCGGTCCGGACAGCGAGGGCCCGGACGGCACCGGCCGGGGCATCGACGACCCGGACGACTGGCCGGAGGTCCCCGCCCCGGCACCGGACGCGGTGGCGGGCAGCTACCTCGTGCCGTACTCGTTCCGGCGCCTCGACGCGTTCGTCGGCTACCAGTCCGGCATGCCCTCACCGGCGTACTACCAGCGGGTCTGGGAGGACGGCCCGCGCCGGGCCGCGGAGGCGCTCACCGAGGCGGTGGCGGCCCGGCTGCGTACCCGGCGGCAGCCCGTGTCCACCGCCGACCTGATCGCCGCCCGGAGCATGGCCGGCGGCCTGGCCCGGCTGCGCGGCCACGCCCACCCGGGCCGGGTCGACGTGCTCGACGGGCTGGTGTCCGCGCTGGTCACCGACGCCCTCGACCAGCCGCTGCCATGGGCGACCCGGGGCACGCTGGCGCCCGGCGCCCACCCGGTGGTGGTGGAGATGGTGGCCGCGCTCAGCGGCGACCGGGTGGGCCGCCTGCACCCGGACACGCCGCTGCCGCCGCTCGTGCACGACGTCGACGCCGAGCTGGAACGGCACCGGGTCGATCCGCGCGAGGCGGTCGAGCTGGACCTGACAGTCGCCGGCGACCTGGCCCGCAGCCGCCTGCTGCACCGGCTGCGGCTGCTCGACGTACCCGGTCACGTCCGCGAGCGCGGCCCGCGGGTGGGCGCGGACGCGCTGCTCACCGAACGCTGGTCGCCCGCGCCGTCGGCGGACCGGCTCGCCCGGGTGATCGAGGCGGGCGGGTACGGGCCGACCGTTCTGGACGCGGTCACCGCCCGGATCGAGGAGCGGGTGACGTTGCTCGGCGCGGACGTCGACGCGCTCGCCACCACGCTGTTCGACACCGCGCTGGCCGGGCTGCCCGAGCACTCCACCCGGACGCTCACCGCGATCGCCCGCGCCACCGGCGTGGTCACCGACCTGCGGGCGCTGGGCCGGGCGCTGGCCGTGGCGCTGGCCCTGTGGCGGCACGACCGGCTGCTCGGCAGTGCCGGGACCGCACCGCTCGGCGCGCTGATCACCGCCGCCGTACGCCGCGCGCTCTGGCTCGTCGAGGGCGTACGCGCCACGACCGCTCCGGCCGACCCGGGCCGGCTCACCGCGCTCGTCGCGGTCCGGGACGCGGTCCGCCACGCCGGCCCGGCGCTGGGGCTCGACCGGGACGGCGCGCTGGCCGTGTCCGGGCGGGTGGCGGCCGACCCGGCGGCCCCACCGGACCTGCGCGGCGCGGCGCTGGGCCTGGCCTGGTCGCTGGGCGAGGTGCCGGACGCCGCCCGCGCGGTCCGGGCCGTCGCCGCGCCGGACACGCTCGGCGACTGGCTGGGCGGGCTGTTCGCGCTGGCCCGGGAGGAGGTGGTGTCCGGCGACGCGGCGCTGCTGACAGTCGTGGACGAACTGCTCGCCTCGATGGGCGCGCACGACTTCCTGGTGGCGCTGCCGGCGTTGCGGCAGGCGTTCGGCTGGTTCCCGCCCCGCGAGCGGGCGGAGGTGGCCCGGCACGTGCAGGCGCTGCACGGCGGCGACGCGCCGCCCGGTGACCTGCTTCGGCTGGGCGCGGACCCGCTGCTGGTGGCCACCGCCCGCGCGGTGGAGGAACGGGTCGACGCGGTGCTGGCCCGGGAAGGACTGTGGGAGGGGGACGGGACGTGAGCGACCCGATGCGGGAACGCTGGCGGCTGGTGCTCGGCGACGCCGCGCAGGACAGCCTGGGCGGCCTGTCGGCCGAGGCGGCCGGCCGGGACGCCGCGCTGGACTGGCTCTACGGGCGCGACGCCGAACTCGGCCGCCGCGACGTGCGGCGCGGCGGGTCCGGTCCCTCCGCGCTGACGACTGTGGACTGGCTGGACGGGATCACCCGGCTGTTCCCGAAGGAGACGGTGCAGCGGCTGGAACGTGACGCGGTCGAGCGGTACGGCATCGACGAGGTCGTCACCGACCCGGCGGTGCTGGCCCGGGTCGAGCCGAACCCGGCGCTGCTGCGCGCGGTGCTGCGCACCAAGCACCTGATGGACCCCCAGGTGCTGCGGCTGGCCCGCGGGCTGGTCGAGGCGGTGGTGCGGCAACTGGTCGAGCGGCTGGCCGCCGACGTCCGGCAGTCGTTCTCCGGGCCCCGCGCGCGACGCCCCAGCCGGTTCCGGCAGGCCCGCAACTTCGACGTACGACGCACCATCCGGGCGAACCTGGCGCACTGGCGGCCGGACGAGCGGCGGCTGCACGTCCGGCAGCCGCACTTCTTCTCCCGAACCCGCCGCCACCTGGACCGCTGGCAGGTGATCCTGCTGGTGGACCAGTCCGGTTCGATGCTCGGCTCGGTGATCCACGCCGCGGTGACAGCCGCCTGCCTGTGGGGGCTACCAGGCGTGCGGACCCACCTGGTCGCCTTCGACACCGAGGTGGTCGACCTGACCTCCGACGTGGACGATCCCGTGGAACTGCTGATGAAGGTGCAGCTCGGCGGCGGCACCGACATCGCCCGCGCGGTCGCGTACGGCGCGCAGCTCGTGGAGAACCCACGCCGGTCGATCGTCGCGCTGGTGTCCGACTTCTACGAGGGCGGGGACACCGGTCGTCTGGTCCGGTCGGTGAAGCAACTCGTCGAGCAGGGCACGCACGTGCTGGCGCTGGCCGCGCTGGACGAGGAGGCCGACCCGGTGTACGACCGGGCCACCGCCCAGCGGCTGGCCGACGTGGGCGCGGCGGTGGGCGCGATGACGCCGGGCGAGCTGGCCGCGTTCGTGGCCGAGCATGTGGGCCGGTAGGGGGACCGGATGACCCGTGACGACCTGATCGCGCTCACCCCGGACGTGCTCGCCGCGCTGAGCAACAGGGGCCTGGTGAAACGTGCCACGAAGGAGGTCGACGCCGGTGAGCGGCAGGCGCTCACCGAGGACGCCGACGGCGCGGTGCGCGCCGCCTACCCGGACGGGGTGACTGTGACGCTGCCGGTGGGCGGCGGCCTCGCGGCCGGGATCTGCTCCTGCCCGGCGCGCGGCTTGTGCCGGCACCTGCTCGCCGTCGTCCTGACCTACCAGCGCACGCACGCCGCCACCACGCCGAGCCCGCAGGCGACGCCGGACCAGGACGCCGCACCGGGCCGCGAGGCGACGCCGGACCAGGACGCCGCACCGGGCCACGAGGCGACGCCCGGCCCGCGCGCCGCGCCGGACCCCGACGGCACGCGGGACCGGCACGCCACGTCGGGCCACGATGCCGAGCCGGGCCACGACGTCGCGCCGGGCCGGGACGACGCCGGAGCCGGTGGCGAGCCGTGGCGCTGGTCGCCGGGCGACGTCACCGACGAGGAACTGGCCGCCGCGATCGGCGCTCCGGCGCTCACCGCCGCGCGACGGCGGCTGCGGCGCGGCTACGCCGCCGTGGTCCACCGGCCGGACCCCGCCGACCCGGTCCCGCGCGTGGAGCTGCCCACCGGCACGGTCCGGTTCCTGGTGCCCAGGCAGATCGGGTACGCACGCGGCGACGCGGCCGACGACGGCGGCGAGGCGATCGCGCTCGCCGTGTGGGCGTGCCGGACGGCCGACCGGGAACACCCGGACCGCCCGGAGGCCCAGGTACACGTCGGCGGATCCGCCACCGTCACGGACCGTCCCGCGCTGGACGCGGCGGTCGCGCTGGCCGCAGACGTGCTTCTGACCGGGGCCGCGCACCTGGGCTCCGGCGTGGACGCCCGGCTGGCGGAGACCCGGCGTGACCTCGACGCGGCCGGTCTGCGCTGGCCGCTGCTGGCGGTGGACGACCTGGCCGGGCAACTGGAGGCGTACGCCGCGCGCGGCGCCCGGTACCGGCCGGACACGCTCGCCGGCCTGCTCGCCGAGCTGCCCGCGCGGCGGCGCGCGGTGGCCAACGCGGGCGCCACCCCGGCGGAGCGGGTGCTGGGCACCCACGAGCCGGCGGAGACGCCGCTGCGGCGGGTACGGCTGACCGGCCTCGGCGCCCGGGTCCGGGAAAGCGGCGGAGAGGTGGGCGTGGACGTGGTGCTCGCCCACCCGGCGGCCGTCTCGGTGCTGGTGCTGCACCGCGCCTACCCGGTCACCGACGACGGCCCGCCCACCGGGCACGAGCTGGCCGGGCGGCGGGTCACCGGCGCGACGCTCGGCGCGCTCGCCACCGGCAACGTGGTCTCCGAGTCGGCGGTGCGCAGCGCCGCGCACCGGCTCCGGTTCGCCGCCGGCCGGCTGGCCCGCACCACAGTCACCCCCGGCGCGGGGGAGTGGTCCGGCCTGCCGCCCGGCCTGCTCGCCCGCGACCCGGACGCGCTCGCCGCCGAGCTGGCGGGGCGGCCACCCCGGCTGCTGCGCCCCCGTACCGCCGCCGAGTCGGTGCGGGTGCTCGCGCTCGGCGAGGTGCGCGCCATCGGGTACGCGGCCGGCGAGCAGCGCCTCGATGCCACGGTGACCGGAGCCGGCGGCGGCACGGCGACTGTCACCGCGACCCACCACGCCGCCGCCCCGGGCGCCCTCGACGCGCTCGCGGCGGCGCTGGACGGCACACACGGGCCGCCGCGCTACGTCAGCGGGACTGTGCGCCGGGGCGCCGACGGACTCGTCGTCGAGCCGCTGGCGGTGGTCGCCGACGTGGTGGTCGTACCCGATCTGGCACCGGGCGCGGGCGACGGGCGGCTGGCCGGCGCGGTCGAGGCCCGGCCCGACCCGGTCGCCGCCGCGCTGGGTGCGGCGTCGGCGCTGCTCGCGCAGGCCGCGCACACCGGCCTGCGGCATTTGCCGGCCGGCTTCCCGGAGCGGCTGCGCGCGACGGCGGCCGGTCTCGCCGCGGTCGGCCTGGACCGCTGCGGCGCGACCCTGTCCGGCCTGGCCGGGACGCTCGGCGCCGACCCGGGCGAACCGGCGGTACGGGCCTGGGTGGACGCCTGGATCCGGCTGTCGGTGACGGCGGAGTCCCGGTGAGCCGGCCCCCACGGCGGGCAGGATCGCTACGGTGTGACGGTGGCGACCACGGCGGCGCAGGAGATCCAGGTGGGGGAGCGGCTGGTCCGCGTCTCCAGCCCCGACAAGCCCTACTTCCCGGAGCGCGGACTGACCAAGCTGGACGTGGTCCGCTACTTCCTGTCCGTCGGCGACGGCATCCTGCGCGCGCTACGTGACCGGCCCACCATGCTGGAACGCTGGCCGCGCGGCGTGTTCGAGGGCGCCAAGGTCGCCACCCGGCAGACCAACAAGGGCGACGCGTTCTACCAGAAGCGGCTCCCGGCCGGCGCGCCCGACTGGGTGCGCACCGCGCACATCACGTTCCCCAGCGGCCGTACCGCCGACGAGGTGGCCCCGAGCGAGCTGGCGGTGGTGATCTGGGCGGCCAACCTGGGCACGCTGCGGTTCCACCCGTGGCCGGTGTCGAAGGACGACGTGGAACACCCCGACCAGCTCCGCATCGACCTCGACCCGATGCCGGGTGTCGACTTCGCGCAGGTGGTGCCGGTGGCGCACGAGGTGCGCGCGTTCCTGGCCGAGCTGGGCCTGGCGGGCTTCCCGAAGACCACGGGTGGGCGCGGCATCCACGTCTACGTCTCGATCGAGCCGCGCTGGAGCTTCGGCGAGTGCCGGCGGGCGGTGCTCGCGCTGGGCCGGGAGATGCAGCGCCGCCTGCCCGACCTGGTCACCACCACCTGGTGGCGCGACCAGCGGGACCGGCCGGTCTTCGTCGACTACAACCAGATGGCCCGCGACCACACGATGACCTCGGCGTACTCGATCCGGCCGACGCCGGCGGCGCTGGTCTCGGCGCCGCTGGAGTGGTCCGAGCTGGACGACGCCCGCCCGGAGGACTTCGACGTGCTCAGCATGCCCGCGCGGTTCGCCGGGCGCGGCGACCCGCACGCCGGGCTGGACGGGCGGCGGTACTCGCTGGAAGCGCTGCTGGAGCGGGCCGACGCCGAAGGGCTGGAGTCGCCGCCGGAGCGCTGACCGGTCAGTCCCAGGGGCTCTGCGTGCCGTCGAACTCCTCGAACACCAGCCAGGTACGGGTGGACAGCACTCCGGCGATGCTCTGCACCCGGTCCAGCACCACGTCCCGCAACGTCGCGTTGTCCGGCGCCCGGACCAGCGCGAGGACGTCGTGCTCGCCGCTGAGCAGCGCCGCGTGCTCGATGTAGCGCACCCGGGCCAGCTCGGCGGAGACCTCCCGCCAGGTGTTCTGCTCGATGGTGAGCGCGATGTACGCCGACGTGCCCAGCCCGGCCGGCTCCGGAGCGACCCGCGCGGTGAACCCGGTCAGTACGCCGTCGCGCAGCAGCCGCTCCACCCGGGCGTACGCGTTGGTGCGGGAGACGTGCACCCGTTCGGCGAGCGTACGGATGGACGTCCGGGCGTCGCGGACCAGCTCGCGCAGGATCCGCCGGTCGACCTCGTCCAGCGGCCCGGCCGAACGTCCCGTTCCGCCCGCCACGCCCGGTGTGGCGCCGGTCTCCTGGCTCACCTCAGCCGCCCTCCCGTGCCATTCGTCCCGCGTTCATCCCGGATGTTGAGTCAATCATCCACGACCGGGAGCATAGGGCCACCACACGTCCAGGAGGTCCCCGCCGTGACGACCACACCCCAGGCGGTCCGCAGGGCATCCCCGCGTACCCGCCGGAAGTCCACCCCGGCCGCACCCGACCCGTCGGCCGGTTTCATGCCGCAGCGGGAACCGGTCCGGCTGCTCGAACCCGACGGGACCTCGCTGCCGGCCCGCGACGACTACCCGGAGCCGCCGGTCGAGACGCTGCGCGAGATGTACCGGCGCATGGTCGTCGGCCGCCGCTTCGACGTGCAGGCCACCGCGCTCACCAAGCAGGGCCGCCTCGCCGTCTACCCGTCCGCGCGCGGACAGGAGGCGTGCCAGATCGGCGGCGTGCTCGCGCTGCGCGACACCGACTGGGTGTTCCCCACCTACCGCGAGTCGATGGCGCTCACCGCGCGCGGCCTCGACCCGGTCGAGGTGCTCACGCTGCTGCGCGGCGACTGGCACTGCGGGTACGACCCGGCCGCCACCCGCACCGCACCGCAGTGCACCCCGCTCGCCACCCAGTGCGTGCACGCCGCCGGGCTGGCCTACGGCGAGTCGTACCAGGGCCGCGACACCGTGGCGCTGGCGTTCATCGGCGACGGCGCCACCAGCGAGGGCGACTTCCACGAGGGCATCAACTTCGCCGCCGTGTTCAAGGCGCCGGTCGTCTACCTGGTGCAGAACAACAAGTACGCGATCAGCGTGCCGCTGTCCCGGCAGACCGCCGCGCCGAGCCTGGCGTACAAGGGCGTCGGCTACGGCGTACCCAGCGAGCAGGTCGACGGCAACGACCCGGTGGCCGTCCTGGCGGTGCTGGAGCGCGCCGTCGCGCACGCCCGCGCCGGCAAGGGCCCCTACCTGGTCGAGGCGCACACGTACCGGATGGAGCCGCACACCAACGCCGACGACCAGACCCGCTACCGCGACGCCGACGAGGTCGAGGCGTGGCGCGACCGCGACCCGATCGCGCGGCTCGAGGCGTACCTGCGGGCCGCGGGCGTCCTCGACGACGCCGCCGTCGCGGCGATCGCCGACGAAGCCGAGGAGTACGCCGCGGCGCTGCGCCGCCGGATGGACTCCCAGCCGGCAGTGGACCCGCTGAGCCTGTTCGACCACGTGTACGCCGAGCCGACGCCGCAACTCGCCGAGCAGCGCGAGATGGTCCGGGCCGAGCTGGCCGCCGACGCGGAGGGGGACGCCTGATGGCCACCATGACCATGGCGAAGGCGCTCAACGCCGCGCTCGCCGACGCGATGCTCGACGACGACCGGGTGCTCGTCTTCGGCGAGGACGTCGGCCAGCTCGGCGGCGTCTTCCGGATCACCGACGGGCTGCAGGCCCGCTTCGGCGACAAGCGCTGCTTCGACACCCCGCTCGCCGAGGCCGGCATCGTCGGGTTCGCCGTCGGCCTGGCCATGTCCGGGCTGCGGCCGGTCGTCGAGATGCAGTTCGACGCGTTCGCGTACCCGGCGTTCGAGCAGATCGCCTCGCACGTGGCGAAGCTGCGCAACCGCACCCGCGGGGCACTGAGCGTGCCGATCGTCATCCGGGTGCCGTACGCCGGTGGCATCGGCGGCGTGGAGCACCACTGCGACTCGTCCGAGGCGTACTACGCGCACACCCCGGGCCTGAAGGTGGTCACGCCCGCGACTGTGGAGGACGCGTACTCGCTGCTGCGCGCCGCCATCGACGACCCCGACCCGGTGGTGTTCCTGGAGCCCAAGAAGCTCTACTTCACCAGCGCAGAGGCGGAGCTGCCGGCCCGTACCGCGCCGATCGGCACCGCAGTGGTGCGCCGCACCGGCACCGACGCCACGCTGATCGCGTACGGCCCGGCGGTGCCCGTCGCGCTCGCCGCCGCCGAGGCCGCCCGCGAGGAGGGCTGGGACCTGGAGGTCGTCGACGTCCGCAGCATCGTGCCGTTCGACGACGCCACCGTCACCGCCTCGGTCCGCCGTACCGGCCGGTGCGTGGTGATCCAGGAGGCGCAGGGCTTCGCCGGTGTCGGCGCGGAGATCGCCGCCAGGGTGCAGGAGCGTTGCTTCCACGCCCTGCACGCTCCGGTGCTGCGTGTGTCCGGCCTGGACATCCCGTACCCGGCGCCGATGCTGGAGCACACCCACCTGCCCTCGGTCGACCGGGTGCTGGACACCGTGGCCCGGCTCCAGTGGGACGACCAGCCCGACACGCGGTGGGTGGCGGCATGATCGAGCGCACCGAGCGGAGCGAGGGCCGTGTGGGCATGCCCGGCCGGCACGGCATGACCGAGCGCACCGAGCGGAGCGAGGGCCGTGTGGGCATGCCCGGTCAGCACGGCATGAGCACGGCTGTGGGCACCCGCGACTTCCTCCTGCCCGACCTCGGGGAAGGGCTGAGCGAGGCGGAGATCGTCGAGTGGCGGGTCGCGGTCGGCGACGTGGTCACCGTGGACCAGACGGTGGTCGAGGTGGAGACGGCCAAGGCCGTCGTCGACGTGCCGTGCCCGTACGCCGGACGGGTCGTGGCCCTGCACGGCGCGGCCGGTGAGGTGCGCCCGGTCGGTCAGCCGCTGGTCACCATCGCCCCGCTCGACGACGCCCCCGACCCGCACGCCACCTACCGTGAGGAGGAGCGAGCCGGGTCCGGAAACGTCCTGATCGGCTACGGCACCGGCCACGGCGGTACGGGCCGGCGGCGGCGCCGTCCGCGGCTGGCGCTGGCCCCCGAGCCCGGTACGCCGGTCGCGGCGGGCCCCGCGTCCGGCCCGGCGGCCGGCTCCCCGACTCCGGCGGGCTCTCCCGCTCCGGCGAGTCCGGCTCCGGCCGGCTCGGTTCCGGCCGGTTCGTCGGTTCCGGCGGGCTCGGTTCCGGCCGGCGTGTCGGCTCCGAACGGCACGGCCGCCTCGGCGGACCGTGCGGCTGAGCCAGGGCAGATCGGCGGACCGTCGGTGGCACCGCTGGTCATCTCGCCGATCGTGCGGCGGCTGGCGAAGGAGCACGGCATCGATCTGGCGTCGCTGCGCGGCACCGGGCCGGGCGGCGTGATCCGCCGGGCCGACCTGGACGCCGCCGTGGCCGCCCCCGCACCGGCGGCCCGGCTGGCCGCGGTGCCGGACGCCCCGGCCGCCCACGTCGGGCTCGCCCCGGCCGGCGACGGGGACACTGTCATCCCGCTCACCGGTATCCGCAAGGTGATCGCCGACAAGCTCTCCCGCAGCCGGCGGGAGATCCCCGAGGTGACCATCTGGGTCGACGTGGACGCCACCGGCCTGCTGGAGACGCGCGCCGCGATCAACGCGGCCACCCCTGACACGCCGGTGAGCATCCTGGCGCTGCTGGCCCGGATCTGCCTGAGCGGCCTGCGGCGGTACCCGCAGCTCAACGCGCACGTCGACACCGAGGCCCAGCGGATCGTCCAGTCCGCGGGCGTACACCTGGGCATCGCCGCGCAGACCGACCGGGGCCTGGTCGTGCCGGTGCTGCGTGACGCGCAGCGGCTGACCACCCGGGAACTGGCCGCCACGCTCGCCGAGACCACTGCGGCGGCCCGGGCCGGCACGCTGCCACCGGCGCGGCTGACCGGCGGGACGTTCACGCTCAACAACTACGGCGTGTTCGGCGTGGACGGCTCCACGCCGATCATCAACCACCCGGAGGCGGCGCTGCTCGGCGTCGGCCGGATCGTGGACAAGCCGTGGGTGGTGGACGGGCAGCTCGCGGTCCGCAAGGTGACCCAGATCAGCCTCACGTTCGACCACCGCGTCTGCGACGGTGGCGTGGCCGGCGGCTTCCTGCGCCACGTCGCCGACTGCGTCGAACAACCCGCCCTCCTGGTCGCCAACGTCTGAGCCCCCCGCCCCCCGCCCCGCACTCGCGATCTTGCACTTTCGGCCCCCGGATGTGCCCGATTCGCACCCTTCTCGAGGGCCGCAACTGCAAGATCGCGGCAGTGGGGCGGGGTGGGTGGCGGTGGGGTGGGCGAGCGTCCGGCTCGGCCGCGGCGTCCGGCCCGCCCACCGTCTCGCGGGACGGTGGGCGGGGTGGGTCGAGATCAGGCAAAGTGCCCCGGTACCAAGGTCTCGCCAGGGCGGCTCCCTCGCGCTCGCCCTCTCTCCGTCGATCATGAGGTTGGCGGGGGCGAATCGGACACCTTGTGCCGCCAACTTCATGATCGACCGGGAGAGGGCGGACCGGGCGGAGGGCGCGTGAGGCGCAACCGGGCACGGGAATTACCTGTCCGGCACAATTCGCGCAGCTGTTTCAGAGCAATTCCGCCGAAGGTGCCACGGCGCGATCCCGGGCCTACAGAATGTGGGCGAGAGGGTTCGGAAATGGGGGGCGAAATATGTTTGCGAGGCGCCGACTGACGCTTTTCGCGATGACCGTCGCAGCCGCGCCGCTGGCGGTCGGCGCGTGTACCGCCGGCCCGAAGTCGGTGACGAAGCGGGCCGAGGCCGCGCCGCCGTCGGTCTCCGTGACGCCGGCCGACCACACCCGGGACGTGCCGATCAGTGCGGAGGTGGGGACGAAGGTCAGCAACGGCAAGGTGACAGCCGTCAAGCTGACCGACGATAAGGGCAACGCGGTGCCGGCCCAGCCGCGTGAGGACGGCTCCGGCTGGGTGCCGGACCGGCCGCTCGCCAATTCCCGGACGTACACGGCGGAGGTGACCGCGACCGGCGATTCCGGCAGGACCGCCACGCAGAAGACGACGTTCACGACGATGGCCAAATCCACCAAACCGGCCGTCACCAGCGAATTGTATTTCCGGCCGGATCAGACGTACGGGACGGCGATGCCGGTCGTGCTCGGATTCGACCCGCCGATTCCGAAGGAGGCCCGCGCGGACGTCCAGCGCCGGCTGTTCGTGAAGACCGACCCGCCGCAGCCGGGCACCTGGTCGTGGGTGGCCGACGGCAAGCAGGCCGAGTACCGGGCGCCGGACCGGTGGAAGCCGGGCACGAAGATCAGCGTGCGCAGCGCGTTGCAGGGTCTGCCCATCGGCAAGGAGGCGATCGGCGACTCCGACCGGGTCGCGAGCGCCAAGGTCGGCCGGCAGGTGACGCTCGACATCGACAACGAGACCAAGCAGATGACCGTCTACCAGGACGGCAAGGTGCTCAAGAAGATCCCGGTCAGCCTCGGCAAGCCGAGCACGCCGACGTCGAGCGGCAACATGGTGATCATGGAGAAGCACGAGCACACCACGTTCGACACCCGCGGTGAGCCCAACGGCGGCTACGTGGTCGACGTGGACGACGCCCAGCGGCTGACCTGGGGCGGCGAGTTCATCCACTCGGCGCCGTGGTCGGAGGGCGACCAGGGCAGCACGAACGTCTCGCACGGCTGCACCAACGTCTCGGCCACCGCCGCGGACTGGCTGATGGGCTTCACGCAGGTCGGTGACCTGGTGACGGTCAAGGGCACCGAGGTGAAGCTCGACCAGGGCAACGGATTCACCGCCTGGAATGTCGGCTGGGACGAGTTCGCCAAGGGCAGCGCTCTGCCCGTACCGGCGGGGCTGAAGCCCACGCAGAGTGCCACGCCGCACCCGGGTGCGGTGGCCGGCGGGTCGTCACCGGCCCCGGCCCCCTCGCGGAGCAACAGCGGCGGCTGAACCTGGGGAGGAACGGCCACGGGCCGGCCCGCGTCCGCGCGGGCCGGCCCCGCGTCGCGCTCAGTCCAGGCCGGGCAGCGTGCGAGCACCCGGCCGTCGCCGTCGACCACCACGTCCTCCGGGCCGTGCCCGCCGGCCGGCAACGGCAGCAGGTCGGCCCGGTCGAGCCGGGTGTCAGCGGGGCGCCCAGGGGCCGGTGAGCGGCGGCGGCACCGTCGCCGGCTCGCGGACCGGCCGGATCAGCAGTGGGACACGCGGGCGGGGGACGACCATCGGCTCATTGTGGCCCGGCGGGCGCCGCGCAGGGCAGCCCGCGGCGGCGTTTCGCCGTTTCCCGCGCGGCGTGGCGGCGTGGCTGCGGGATGACCCTGAGACGGCTCGGGGTCGGTTCCCGGACACTACCCGGAACCCCCGCCGCGAGGTCCGGAAATGTCGGTGGGCGCGGGTAGGTTTGGCCGCATGGTACACAGCGGTGAGCGCTTCCACGTGGTGACGGACGTGCACGACCACGTGGTCGAGCTGCGACCGGTCGGCGAGATCGACATCGCCACCGTGACGGCGTTCCGGGCCGCGCTCTGGGCGGCGCCGGCCCGGCCGGTGCTGCGGGTCGACCTGTCAGGTGTCCGGCTGCTCTCCGCCGCCGGGGTCCGCGCGCTGGTCGCCACCCACCTGCGGGTCCGGGCCCGCGGTGGCGAGCTGGTGCTCACCGACCCCGACCCGGTGGTGGCCCGGGTGCTGCGGGTGACCGGCCTGCACCGGGTGCTCCCGGTGCGCTGCTCCGACCGCTCGCAAGACCTGCCCGGCCGCGCCCAGGATCTGCCCGGCCGCTCCCACGAGCTGATGGCCTGCGCGGCCTGAACGGCCGGCGGCCCGGGCGCATGCAGCCCGAGCGCACGGCCGGGCCGCCGGCGCGGAAGCCGACGGCCCGACGTGAACGGCGTTGCGCTCAGCGCACGCCGAGCAGGTCCACCACGAAGACGAGCGTCTCGTTCGGCTTGATGACGCCGCCCGCGCCCCGGGCGCCGTAGCCCAGGTGCGGCGGGATGGTGAGCTTGCGCCGGCCGCCCACCTTCATGCCCACGACGCCCTGGTCCCAGCCGGCGATGACCTGGCCGCCGCCGAGCGGGAACTCGAACGTCTCACCCCGGTTCCACGAGGCGTCGAACTCGCGGCCGTTCGAGTGGGCCACGCCCACGTAGTGCACGCTCACCAGTTGGCCCGCGCGGGCCTCCGGGCCGTCGCCGACGGTGATGTCCTCGACGACGAGATCGGCGGGCGGCGCGCCCTCGATCGGGCCGACCTCGGGCTTGTCCATGAGCGGATCTCCTCGGATGCTGACGGTGTGGTCACAGTCGATCCTGCCGGATCGCGACCGGCCGATACGCGCCGGTCCCCGCACACAGGCATGGCGGGGACACGAAGGGGGGCGGGCACCGCCTGCCGGCGGCGCCCGCCCCGGGGCGAGCTGGTCACTTCAGCCAGGGGAGACGCTGGACCAGGGGGAGCCTCGCCCAGGCCCGGCCGAGGCCGAGGGTGTTGCCGGCGCCCACCAGGGCCAGGCCGGCCAGCAGGCCCGCGTAGATGAGGTGGTCGTCCATGAAGGGGTTGTTCGCCGGGGGCAGCACGGCCGTCCACATCAGGACCAGGAGCAGACCGCCCGCGACGGCGGCGACCCGGATGCCGATGCCGAGCATCAGGGCGACGCCGATGCCGAGCAGGCCGACCATGAACAGCCAGTCCGCCCAGGCCGCGCCGGCCAGGTTCTGGTACAAGCCCGCGAACGGTCCCTCGACGGCGTTTCCGAGGAAGCCCTTGGTGGGGCTGCCGCCGTTGATCCAGGCGTTCTTCGCCGGGGTCTCGTGGCCGAGGCCGAACATCTTGTCGAGGAAGGCCCAGAGGAACACCCAGCCCAGGGCGAGCCGCAGCCCGGCCCAGACGTACCGGGTGGCCTTCTGGCGGGTGGTCTCGGTGTGCGCCGCCGGAGCGGTGGTGGCGGCGGGGGTCCGCTCGACGGCGGGGGTCCGCTCGATTGTCGCGGTCATTGTCTCCACGTCCCTTCCTGTGCCTCGCACCGCGCTTCCCGGTGGCACATTCATTCCACCGCCGCGCGGCGCCCGGGAGCAGGGCCGAGAGGTGCCCTCGTGACCGGGCCATTGGTCCCGTCCGTACCCGGTCCGGTCGGCCCGTCGCGGCCGGTCCGCCGCCCCTGACGAGGGCGCCCGCCGGCCGCCTACCGTCGCAGGTGGAGGCCCGGCACGAGGAGGTCGTGATGAGGACGTGGCAGGTGGCCGATGTGATGACCAGGGAAGTCGCGACGGTGACGGAGGAGACGCCGTACCGCGAGGTCGTCGACGTGCTGGTCCGGCAGCGGATCAGCGGTGTGCCGGTGGTGGACTCGTTCCGCCGGGTGCTCGGGGTGATCTCCGAGGCGGATCTGCTGCACAAGGTGGAGCGGTCCGGCCACCCGGACGAGCGGCGGGTCTTCGAGGGGCGGCGCCGCCGCACCGCGCGGGAGAAGGCGGGCGCGCTCGCCGCCCGGGACCTGATGACCGCCCCCGCGATCACCACCCACGAGCGGGCGTCGCTCGCGGCGACCGCCCGGCTGATGGACCACGAGGCGGTCAAGCGGCTCCCCGTGCTGGACGACCTGGGCCGGCTCGCCGGCATCGTCACCCGCGGTGACCTGCTGCGCGTGCACCTGCGCACCGACGCGGAGATCCGCGAGGAGGTCGTGCACGAGGTGCTGCGCCGGGTGTTGTCGGTGCGCGACGGCCTGGTCACGGTCCAGGTCCGCGGCGGCGAGGTCACCGTGGACGGGCGGCTGGACCGGCGCAGCGCCGTCGAGCTGGCCGGCCGTCTCGCCGCCCAGGTCGCGGGCGTGGTCGCGGTGCACAACGCGATCGGGTACGACGTGGACGACACCACGCTGATGGAGCTGGACCCGGTGCACGCCACCCCTGTAGCCTGAGCGCCGCCACCCGGGCCCCGCCTGTCAGGCAGGGCCCTCGGTGGCGAGCTGGGCGGTGAGCAGCGCGGGGGCCTCGGCCAGCGACGGGCCGTACCAGGTGAGGTGCCGGCCGGACACCAGCGCCGCCGGCACGCCGGGGAACGCCTCCGGGCCGTCGCCGGCGGTGAACCGGTACGGCTCGTCGGGCAGCACCACCAGCTCCGGCGCCCGGGCGCGCAGCTCGTCCAGGCTCGGCCGGGGATAGCGTTCCGCGTCGTCGGCCCAGCCGTTGCGCACACCGAGCCGGGCCAGCACGTCCCCGGCGAACGTGTCCCGCCCCAGCACCACCCAGGGCCGCCGCCACACCGGCACCACGGCGGTGCGGACCCGCTCCGGCGGGGGCGGTGCGGCCCAGGCACGGCGGGCCTCGCGGAGCCATCGCGGCTCGGCCGGCACGCCGAGCGCGACCACCAGCTCACCGAGCTGGTCGAGGGCCTCCGGCACGGTACGCGGGAACGTGACCCGGACCGGCACCCCGGCCGCGCGCAGCGTCTCGGCGTCGGCCAGCCGGTTCTCCTCCTCGTTGAGCAGCACCAGGTCCGGCTCCAGCGCGAGCACCCGGTCCAGGTCCGGATACTTCGTCCCGCCGACCCGGGCGACGTCCAGCCCGGCCGGATGGGTGCACCAGTCGGTCGCGCCGACCAGCACCTCCGGGCGGGTGGCCGCGACCGCCTCGGTCAGCGACGGCACCAGCGACACCACCCGCACCGCGTCTCCTCCCCTCGAGCCGGACCGCCGGTCAGCGGGCCGCCGCGGTCACGGCGTCGGCGGTCTCCGGCGGCAGGCCCGCCACCGGCAGGCCCTTGCGTACCGCCCAGTCGACCGCGGCGCGCAGGTCCGCGGTGGGCAGCGGCCGCCGGGTGGTCACCCCGACCGCCGCGTGCACGGTGTACGCCATGAACGGGTACGACCGGGCCAGCGCGCCGATCGCGTCGTGCAACCGGCGTACCACCTCCAGCGCGGCCGGTTCGTCGAGCCCGGGCAGGAGGAGCTGGAACTCGTTCTCGGTGACGCGCACCGCGCGGTCGACCGGCCGCAGCACGGCGGTGATCGCGGTGAGCACGGCGTGTCCCTCGCGGGCGACGTCGCGTCGGCCGAAGCGTTCCGGCGAGCCGGGCGGCGCGTCCACCCGCAGGCCGACCAGCGCCACCGGCAGCGTGCCGGAGGCGGTCACCCCGTCCGCGCCGGACCACCGGGCCAGGCCGGGCTCGTCCAGCATCGTCTCGGCCGGCTCGACCGGCTGGTCGTTCCGGTCGCCGCGGCGGGCCAGCATCCGCAGCGCCGCCTCGGCGCGCGGTTCGCCCGGCCCGGCCGGGATGTCCCGCACCCGCGCGATCGCGTCGTCCAGCGCGGTGCGTGCCGCGGCGGGCAGCCGCTCGGCGAGCTGTTCGCGCAGCCGGATCGCCTCGTGCAGCGCCTCGTCGCGGCGGAAGCCCCAGCGTCCCTCGAACAGCCGGCCGGACTCCAGCGTCGGCGCGGGCGCCACCTCGGCCCGGTCGTGCGCGACGAGTGTGGCGCCGAAACGCGGGCTCAGCGTCACCACCGTCCACTCCCGGGCCAGCGCCTCCGCCTCGTCCAGCGTCACGCCGTACGCCCCTTCGGGCAGGTCGGGCGGCGGTCCGCCGACCATCGCCACCACCGTCACGGCGGCGCGGCCGGCGATGCGCCGGTAGACCTCGCGCTCCCGGGCGAAGTACGGCAGGCGCTGGAACAGCGCGAGCACGACGAGCGGGCCGTCCTCGGCCTCGGCGAGCGCGGCGCGTTCGATGGCGTGGGAGACGGCGACGAGGCTGCGTTTGGTGAACTGTTCCGGGGTCCGTCCGCTGGGCACGGGCAGAGCCTAGAGGGACGGGCGCGGTAGCGCACCGGTCGGCCGGACCGGTCGTGCCGCACCGCCTACACTCGGGCGTCGACGGGACGAGGGGGATCGGGGCGAGATGACGAGCACAAGCAGCGTGACCGCCTCCTGGCTGCGGCCGGTCCCGCCCGGCGCCGCGCCGTCCCTGGTCCGTGCCGGCTACCTCGGCCACACCGGGCGGCGGCTCGGCGACCTGGTGCAGGGCCGCCCGCCGGGGGTCACCGGCAGCCAGTGGAGCACCGCCGGGCGGGCGTCGCTCGACCTGGTGGTCTGCGCCGCCGGCACCGGGCTGCCACGCTTCGCGGTGCGGTTCACCGCGCCCGCCCCCGACGGATCGGCCGCGCGACGGTCCGAACGGCTGACCGACGCGGTGTGCGCCGCCGTCGGCCTGCCGTTGCTGCGCGTCGAGTCGCCCACGCTGGGCGGCGCGGAGCAGGTCCGCCGGTTCGTCGAGTACGTGCTGGACGCGCGGGCCTACGCCGACGGCACCGGCCCGGACGGCGGTGACACGGTCGGCTTCCGGGACATCATCGGCCGGCTGCCGGACGGCCGGCGCGGACCGGTGAACGACCTGGGTGCGCTGGCCCGGGTCGAGGCGGTCGAGGCGTACGTGGCGGGCCGGATCGCCGACCCGATCGTGCGCGGCCTGCACGTGCGCTGGACCGGCGGTCCGGCGGAGGGCTGGGCCTGGGCCGAGGTACGGCCCGGCCGTTGCCTGCTGGAGCGGGTACGGCTGACCTCGCGCGGTTTCTCCTGCGGCGTCGACCCGGGGCGGCTCGTCGAGGACCTGGCGGCTGTGGCGGTGGGGGAGCGGCTGCGTGACCTCGACGGCGCCGCGCCGTCCCTGCTGGACCGCGACGAGCTTCTCCGGCAGGTACGCGCGCTGGCCGCGCGGCGGGACTCCTTCGACGGCGGGTTCGCCTTCGACCACCTCTGCGCCGACTGAGCTGTCCTCGCCGGCGAGGACGGCGGCTTTCGATTTTTTCCGATCTCCGGTTGAACCTTCGCCGACGGCGCTCCGTACCTCATCGGGAATGGACGCAGATCTTCCCCGCCGCGCCCGGACGGCGCGGAGACGGTGCGGAAAGGGCATCGTCGGCCATTGACGCGCGACTGAGCGTCGCAGTGATCTCACACCCCGAATTCGTCGGTCCGCCGGGATCACCAGTCAACTACCGGATCGTGAAGGAGAGCAATTCGATGCGCAGGTCCACACGGGCGCGCCGGTCATCCGGTAACGCGCGGAGCAAGCGGATGCTGGCGGTTGTCGGCACGCTCGCGGTCTTCGGCGGCATCGTCGCCGTCACCCAGATCTCGTCCGCCCAGGACCGGCGGACGACCACCCGCGCCGCCTCGGCGTCCTGCGTGCCCGCGAGCCCCGGGGCGACCGCCCCGGACGGCCAGGGCAGCGCCACCCGTACGTGGCAGAACGGCCGCTGGGTCCGCAACCACTGGGGCGACGGGCAGATGTCGCCGGCCGAGTGCCAGCAGACCAACGCGGGCGGCGCCGGCGCCGGCACCCCGACCGTGGCCTGCCCGGACGTCCGTGGCCGGCTGCCGCAGGTGCCCGACCGGGCCCGCGCCGAGGTGGACCGCAACCTGGCGTTGCTGCAGACCCAGATCGCCGAGGCGAACCGGCGGCTCGCGGCCGACGGCCGCAACGGCGGCGACTTCATCGACAACGCGATCCTGCGTCCGCTCGCGGACAAGCGGACCGCGGTGCTCAACCGGATCGCCACCGCCATCGGCCGGGTCGCCCAGCGCCCGCAGGGCCTGGACCAGCTCGCCCAGTGCGCGCTGACCGACACCCCTCAGAACGGGGGCCAGAACGGCGGCAACAACAACGGGGGCCAGAACGGCGGGAACAACGGCGGCGGGAACAACGGCGGCGGTGGTCAGAACAACGGCGGCGGCAACGGCCTGAACGTGCTCGCCAAGGACTGCTCCGGCAGCCAGCTCCAGGCCCACGACGGCTTCCAGAACGGCAACCGGTGCGTGAGCACCGCGTTCGGTGAGGTGGGCGCCGCGGCGAACAACCCGTCGCTGCTGATCACGCAGTTCCCGAACCAGGTGCGGCGCAACCAGCCGTTCACGCTCCGGGTCACCACCAAGAACCTGGTGCGGGACCGCTTCCTCGCCGCCGGCCAGGGCGGCTACTACCTGGAGAGCTCGCTGCTCAACGGCGAGGGCCTGGTACGCGGCCACTTCCACACCGCCTGCCGGATGCTCGGCAGCACCCGGCAGCCCCCGAACCCGCAGGACGTGCCGGCCTTCTTCGTGGCCACCGAGGACGGGCGGGGCGGCAACCAGCCGGACGACGTGCTGATCCAGATTCCGGGCCTGGCGCAGTCGGGCGTGGCGCAGTGCGCGGTCTGGGCCGGCGACGGCTCGCACCGCATCCCGATGATGGAGCGGGCCAACCAGACCCCCGCCATCGACGTGGTGCGCATCCGGGTCAACTGAGCGGGCGAACGGCAGCGGCCGTCCGGGGGACTCCTCCGGGCGGCCGCTGCCGTTTCCGCGTACGGGCACTGTGGGAGGTGCTCCCGGAAGAAATTTTGTGCCGGCGGTATCCGGCCGGATGAAAAGCGCCGACCGTAGAAAGCCGATCGGGGCCGCGCCGATTTCTCAGCGTGACCCCGGGATGCCCGACGGTGAACCGGTGGCGGTCAGCGGTTCTTGTACGCCTCGACCACCGACACCGGGATGCGCCCGCGCTCGGAAATCTCGAACCCGTTCTTGGCGGCCCATTCCCGGATGGCGCGGTTCTGCTCGCGGTCCATTCCCGAGGTGCTCGGCCGGGTGGTGCGGCGGGCACCGCGGGTGACCTCGGTCGCTCCCCGGCCGATTCGCCTGCCAGCGCTGATGTACGGATCCAGGGCCTTGCGCAGGACGCCCGCGTTCTCGTCGGAGACGTCGATCGTGTACGCCACGCCGTCCAGGCTGAACTCGACGGTCCGATCGGCCTTTCCGCCGTCGAGGTCGTCGGTCAGAACGGTGATTACTTTCCTTGCCATCGCCATTACTCCCTGTGTCGGGCGGGGTGTGGCTAAGAGTTTGACCTACCGCGCGGTAATCCCGCAACAATAGCCGGCTGTTTCCATTCGGCGGGTCGCGGTAAACGGTGCCGCCATTGGGCGCGGAGCGCCGGAACGGGGCGCTCGGCAGTGGCGTGGGTCACAACCCGGAACAAGGGACACGTTTTGTTACTTGAGCCATACACGCTCAACCAACGTGATGGCAGGTGTTCGATGGCAACTCTTCCGGTACTCCCACTGACCGACGCCGTCCTGCTGCCCGGGATGGTCGTTCCGGTGACCCTCGACCCGACCACCCAGGCCGCCGTCGACGCGGCCCGCGCCACCGGCGACGAGGAACTCCTGGCCGTACCCCGCCTCGACGGCGAGTACGGCTCCGTCGGCGTGGTCGCCACGATCGAGAAGGTGGGCCGGCTGCCCAGCGGCGAACCGGCGGCGGTCGTCCGCGGTCTCACCCGTGCCCGCATCGGCTCCGGCGTGCCCGGTCCCGGCGCCGCGCTCTGGGTCGAGGCGACCGAACTCGACGAACCCGCACCGGCGGGCCGTGCCCGGGAACTCGCCCGCGAGTACCGCGCGCTCATGACCTCGGTGCTGCAGCAGCGCGGCGCCTGGCAGGTGATCGACGCGATGGAGCGGATGACCGACCTGTCCGAGCTGGCCGACTCGGCCGGCTACGCGCCCTGGCTCAGCCTGACGCAGAAGACCGAACTGCTCGCCGCGCCGGACGTCACCGCCCGGCTGGAACTCCTCGTCGGCTGGGTGAGGGAACACCTCGCCGAGCAGGAGGTCACCGAGCAGATCACCAGCGACGTCCGGGAGGGGCTGGAGAAGTCCCAGCGGGAGTTCCTGCTCCGCCAGCAGCTCGCCGCGATCCGCAAGGAACTGGGTGAGGACGAGCCGGACGGCTCCGCCGGCTACCGATCCCGGGTCGAGTCCGCCGACCTGCCGGAGAAGGTCCGCGAGGCGGCGCTGCGCGAGGTCGGCAAGCTGGAGCGGGCCAGTGACGCCTCACCCGAGGCGGGCTGGATCCGTACCTGGCTGGACACCGTCCTGGAGATGCCGTGGAACACGCGTACCCAGGACGACACGGACCTGGCCGCGGCCCGGGCCGTGCTCGACGCCGACCACGCCGGCCTGGCCGACGTGAAGGACCGCATCCTGGAGTACCTCGCGGTGCGCAACCGGCGCGCGGAGCGCAACCTCGGCGTCGTCGGCGGACGCGGCTCCGGCGCGGTGCTGGCCCTGGCCGGCCCGCCCGGTGTCGGCAAGACCAGCCTCGGCGAGTCGGTCGCCCGGGCGCTGGGCCGCAACTTCGTCCGCGTCTCCCTCGGCGGTGTCCGGGACGAGGCGGAGATCCGCGGTCACCGGCGCACCTACGTGGGCGCGCTGCCCGGCCGGATCGTGCGGGCGCTGCGCGAGGCCGGCTCGATGAACCCGGTCGTGCTGCTCGACGAGGTCGACAAGCTGGCCGCCGGCTACTCCGGTGACCCGGCGGCGGCCCTGCTGGAGGTGCTCGATCCGGCGCAGAACCACACGTTCCGCGACCACTACCTGGAGGTCGACCTCGACCTGTCCGACGTGCTGTTCCTGGCCACCGCCAACGTGGTCGAGGCGATCCCCGGCCCGCTGCTGGACCGGATGGAGCTGGTCGCGCTGGACGGCTACACCGAGGACGAGAAGGTCGCCATCGCCCGGGACCACCTGCTGCCCCGGCAGCGGGAGCGGGCCGGGCTGACCACCGACGAGGTCACAGTCGCCGACGAGGCGCTGGCGCTGATCGCTGGCGAGTACACCCGGGAGGCCGGCGTCCGGCAGCTCGAACGCGCCCTCGCCAAGATCCTGCGCAAGGTCGCCGTCGCGCTCGCCGCGGACTCCGCGCCGGTGCACGTCGACGCCGGCAACCTGGCCCGCTACCTGGGCCGGCCGAAGTTCACCCCGGAGTCGGCCGAACGCACCGCAGTACCCGGCGTGGCGACCGGCTTGGCCGTCACCGGCGCCGGTGGCGACGTGCTGTTCATCGAGGCCACCACGATGGAGGGCGATCCGGGGCTGACACTCACCGGCCAGCTCGGCGACGTGATGAAGGAGTCCGCGCACATCGCGTGGTCGTACCTGCGGTCGAACGGACGGCGCTACGGGCTGGACCCGAACGCGCTGGCCGGGCGGCGGATCCACCTGCATGTCCCGGCGGGCGCGGTGCCCAAGGACGGCCCGAGCGCCGGCATCACCATGGTGACCGCGCTGGCGTCCCTGGTGACCGGGCGGCCGGTCCGGCCCGAGTTCGGGATGACCGGTGAGGTGACGCTCTCCGGCCGGGTGCTCCCGATCGGCGGCGTGAAGCAGAAGCTGCTCGCCGCGCACCGGGCCGGCCTCACCGAGGTGATCATCCCGAAGCGCAACGAGCCGGACCTGGACGACCTGCCGGCCGAGGTGCGGGAGGCGCTGACCGTGCACACCCTGTCCGACGTGGCGGACGTGCTCGCACTGGCGCTGCGCCCGGCCGAGATCGGCACGGAGTCGCTGGACGGCCCGGCGCTCGCCGCGGCCTGACGACCGTCGCCCCGGCCACCGTACGCACGGTGGCCGGGGCGACGTCGTGTCCGCCCGCCGGTCGCGCCGGGGTCAGCGGCGGTCGCGCCGCTCGTAGCCCCGGTCGCGGCGCTCGCCCGGCCCGTCGCCGTCCCGGTCCCGGCGTACCGTCGCCCTGCGGCCCTTGATGGTGGTGCCGCGCAGGCCCGCGATGATCTCGTCGGCGACCCCCTGCGGCACCTCGACCAGCGAGAACCGGTCGGCGATCTCGATCGAGCCGATGTCCCGGCCACTGACCCGGGTCTCCCCGGTGATCGCGCCCACCAGGTCCTGCGGCCGTACCCCGGCCCGGCGGCCCAGACCGATGAAGACCTGGGTGGTGCCGCCGGTACGCGGGCGCGCCGGGCCCCGGCGCTCACCCCGCCCGCCGGCCTCCGGGCGGCCCTCGCGCGGACCCCGGACCGGAACCTGCGGGATCTCCTCCTCGTCGTCCGAGCCCGGCGACGTCGCCTCGTGCGCCAGCTTCACCGCCGCCAGCGCCACCTCGACCAGGTCGAACTCGTCGGTGAGCGACTCCACGATCGCCCGGTACGGGTCGAGGTCGTCCTCCAGCAGGCTCTCCCGCAGCGCGCCCTGGGTCAGCTCCAGCCGGCGGGTGCGCATGTCCGCCACCGTGGGGATCTTGTCGATGGCGATCCGCTGCCCGGTGACCCGCTCGATGGTCTTGAGCATCCGGTGCTCACGCGGCTCGGCGAGCGTGATCGCCACACCCTCCCGCCCGGCCCGGCCGACCCGCCCGATCCGGTGCACGTACGACTCCGGGGCGGACGGGACGTCGTAGTTGACCACGTGGGTGAGCTGCTCGACGTCCAGCCCCCGGGCGGCCACGTCGGTGGCGACCAGCAGGTCCGCAGTGCCGGCGCGCAGCCGGCCCATCACCCGGTCCCGCTGCTCCTGGCTCATCCCGCCGTGCAGCGCCTCGGCCCGGTAGCCCCGGCCGTTCATCGTCTCGGTGAGCCGGTCCACCTCCTCCCGGCTGCGGCAGAACACGATCGCCGCGGTGGGCGACTCCACGTCCAGCACCCGGCCCAGCGCGGCCGGCTTGTGCGCCCGGGCCACGATGTACGCGCTCTGCCGCACCCGGGGCGCCTCCCCGGCGACCGGCCGCTCCCGCTCGATCCGGATGCGGACCGGGTCGGTCAGGTGCTGCCGGGCCAGCCCGTCGATCCGGGCCGGCATGGTGGCCGAGAACAGCACCGTCTGCCGGCCGGCCGGGGCGTGCTCCAGGATCGCCTCGATGTCCTCGGCGAAGCCCATGTCGAGCATCTCGTCCGCCTCGTCCAGCACCACAGTGCTCAGCGCGCCCAGCCGCAGCGTGCCCCGGGCGATGTGGTCCAGGGCCCGGCCCGGCGTCGCCACCACCACGTCCACCCCGTGGTCGAGCGCGCGCAACTGCCGGCCGATCGGCTGCCCGCCGTAGATCGGCAGCACCCGGGCGCCCAGGTCCTTGCCGTAGCGGTGGAACGCCTCGGAGACCTGCACGGCCAGCTCCCGCGTCGGCACCAGCACCAGCGACACCGGGTCGCCCTCGGCCCGCCCCACCGGCATCCGCTGCAACAGCGGCAGCGCGAACGCGGCGGTCTTGCCCGTACCGGTCGCCGCCTGGCCCAGGAGATCCTGCCCGGCCAGCAACGGGGGGATGGCCTCCCGCTGGATCGGCGTCGGTTCCTCGTAACCGAGCGCGGACAGCGCGCCCAGCAACTCGGTGCGCAGCCCGAGATCGGCGAAGGCGATGCCGTCCTCGGGGTCGGCGGGAAGGGCGGGGTCGGTCGGGGTCGGTGCGGCGCTCATGCGACAAGCTTTTCATCACCGCCGCGCGGTGGTCGCGGCGACCGGGGCAAACGGTCGCCGCGACACCTGCGTGCCGTCCCGTCCGGGTGATCCGGCGTGGCCCCGTGCCCCCGCCGGATCACCGGGACAGGACGGCCAGCAACGTGGTGAGGCCCACACCGACGTCGAACACCGCGCACCACAGCGCGTACCCGCGCGGCACCACTGTGCCGGTGCGGTGGTACCAGCCGTCCCAGGCGGCGTGCACGAGCCAGCCCACGCCCACCAGCACGCCGGCGACGTCGGCGGAGGCGACCATCGCCACGACCGCCAGGCCGCCCCAGACGACCGCCCCGGCGAGCTGCGCGGCCAGCGCGCCTCGGTCGCCCCACTGCCGCCGCCAGGTGCCGAGCAGCAGGTAGCCGGCGGGCAGGACCAGCAGCGTCCACGGTTCGAAGACGGTGGGCGCGAACCACATGTCCACAGTCATGAGCAGCCCCAGTCCGGCCGGCCACCCCCGCGCCACCGCCGCGGCGAGCGGGTGCCGGCGCGGCGCGACCGCGGCGTGCCGGTGCCGCAGCGCCACCAGCAGCATCGCCGGCACCATCAGCAGGTGACCGCCGAGCAGCAGCGTGTCGTCCCCGACCCACCCCGACCACCAGGGCGGGAGCAGCAGCAGGAACGGCACGTACATGGCCGCCGACATCTCCGCGGTGGCGGCCCAGCCGTCCCCCCGGTACCACATCCAGGCGGTCATGCCCAGCGCCATGTTCGTCGCCATCACCAGCGCGCCCACGTCCGGCCGCGCCAGCACGGCCGCGCCGCCGAGCAGGCCGCCGCCCACCCGCCACAGCGGCCCGAGCAGCACCATCCCGGCCACCATCGCCACGAACATCCCGGCCAGGTGCCGGGTCCGCGTCCACCCGGTCCACCGCCGGGGTACGCCCACAGTCATCTCCGTCATGCCCCGAGCCTGCTGCCGTCCGGCGCACCGGACCAGGCGTGTCCGTCACGGGGAAACCGTGCGTTCCGCACGGGCCGGCCGTGACATCTCCGGCAGGTGGGCGGGCCGGTCCACGCCCTAGGATCGGCGGGCATGAGCGTCGATTCCGCTGATCACCGGCTGCGCCGGGCCCGGCGGGTCACTTTGCTGTCGCTGACCACGAACGTGTGGACCACGGTGCTGCTGCCCGTCGTCGGCCTGGCCCGCGAGCCCGATCCGGTACGCGTCGCGCTCGGCGCCGCCGCGCTGCTCGGATTCGCCGTCGCCCAGGTCGCGGTGCTGCACGCGGCGGTCACCCCGTGGCTGCCCGTACCGGCTCGCCGTCGCCGCCACGTCGCGCTGGCGGTGGCGGCGCTGCTCAGCCTGCCGCTGCTCGGCCCGGTCGCGGCCGGCTCCTGGCCCACCTGGGCCTGGCTCGGCGCGTCTCTGGTCGGCATGACGCCGCTGCTGTTCCGGCCCGCCGTCGCGGCGGTGGCGGCGGTCGGCGTGCTCGCGGCGTCCGCCGCCGTCACCGGGCTGACCGGTGGGTCGCCGGCCCGGGCGCTGCTGGTCACCGGCGCGGTGGGCGCCGGGATCGCCGCGCTCACCTGGATCCAGGTCTGGTTCTGGGACCTGCTGGTCGAGGCCCGGCAGGGGCAGGCCGCCCTGGTCCGGCTCGCCGCGGCCGAGGAACGGCTGCGTTTCGCCCGGGACGTGCACGACCTGCTCGGCCACGACCTCACAGTGATCGCGCTCAAGGCGGAGCTGGCCGAGCGGCTGGCGCCGGTCGACGCCGCCCGGGCCGCCGGGGAGGCGGCGGAGGCCCGGCGGCTCGCCGGCTCGGCGCTGACCCGGGTACGCGCGGCGGTGCACGGCTACCGCGCCGTCGACCTGGCCGAACAGGCCGCAGCGGTGGGGGAGGTGCTGCGCTCCAGCGGGGTGCGCACCACTGTGGTCCCCCCGTCCGGAGAGGTACCCGAGCAGGTCGCCGCCGACCTGGCCGCCGTGCTGCGCGAGGCCGGGACGAACGTGCTGCGGCACAGCCGCGCCGGCTGGTGCCGGATCGAGATCACCCGGGAGGACACAGCGGTGACCCTGACCGTACGCAACGACGGCGTCCGTGACGGCGACGGCCCGGACGGGCTCAGCGGCGGCCTGCGCGGCCTGGCCGACCGGCTCGCCCCGGCCGGCGGACGGGTCCGGGCGGACGCCGACGACGGGGTGTTCAGCCTGGTGGCGACAGTGCCGGTGACGCCGTGATCCGGGTGCTGCTGGCCGACGACGAGGAGCTGATCCGGCTCGCGGTCGCCGCGCTGCTCGACCTGGAGCCGGACATCGAGGTGGTGGCGCACGCGAGTGACGGGCGGACGGCCCTGGAGGCGGCGCTGGCGCACCGTCCGGACGTCGCCGTGCTCGACCTGGAGATGCCGCCGCCCGGAGGCGTCGAGGTCGCCGCCGAGCTGACCCGGGCGCTGCCCGGCTGCGCCCCGGTGATCCTCACCGGACACGGCCGGCCCGCCCAGCTCCGGCCCGCGCTCACCGCCGGGGTACGCGGGTTCCTCGCCAAAGGCGCTCCCGGCGGCGCGCTGGCCGACGTGATCCGCCGGGTGCACTCCGGCGACCGCTACGTCGACCCCGCGCTGGCGGCCGACGCGCTGACGCTGCCCGAGTGCCCGCTGACGCCGCGTGAGCTGGAGACGCTGCGACTGGCCGAGCTGGGCACCCCGGTCGCGGTGATCGCCCGGCGGACCCATCTGGCCGCCGGAACGGTCCGTAACCATCTCAGCGCCTGCGTGCAGAAGCTCGGTGCCGCCGACCGGGCGGAGGCGGTACGGCGGGCGCGCGAGGCCGGCTGGCTCTGACGTACGGGGCGTCGCGGGCGGCTGACGCCGACTAGCCTGATCACGTGCGGACGGTCGAACTGCTCTGCTCGCCCGAGCTGGAAGCGGCGGTTCGCGCTGCCTGGGACCGGCTCGCCGCCGCCGGGCTGCCCAGCCTGGCCCGCAACACGCACCCGACGAACCGGCCGCACCTGACGCTCGCCTCGGTCGAGGAGTTCCCGCCCGGCGCCGAGCAGCGCCTGGCCGACCTCTGCGACGCGGCGCTGCCGCTGCCGGTGCGGCTGGGCCGGGTGGCGGTGCTCGACGGCAGCGCGCCGCTGGTGTGGCTGGTCCGCCCGACTCCGCAGCTCGTCGCGCTGCACGGCGCGGTCTGGGACGTGCTCGCCGAGGCGTCCGGTGGGCACTCGTGGCACCTGCCCGGCCGGTGGGTGCCGCACCTGAGCCTGGCGCTGCGGTTCGGCGCTGCGGACCGGCGCCGCGCCCGGGCGGTCGCCGGGGGACACCCGCCGGCCGGGTCGTTCGTGGGCGCGCGTAGCTACGACGGCGACACCCGCACGGTCAGCGAGCTGACCACCGCCAGCCCTCGTTCCGGCGGCTGAGCCGGGGCGTCGGGTCCGCCGGGAACGTCCACACCGCGCCCCACGTCCGGTGCTTCCCGGCCCGGCTGGACCCGGCCCGGAACTCGTGCTCGCCGTTGGCCGGGTCGACCCGGTGGGCGAGCCGGTCGTCGTCGACGTACGCGGTGGTGTGACGAACCCCGAGACCGTTCGGCGCGGCCCGAACCGTGCCCGTGTCAGCATGGGCCGATGACCACCGGTGCCGACGGCCGCGGACTCGCCGGGTTCGCCGCGCTGCTCGCCGACCCCACCCGGGCCGGATTCTGCCTCGCCCTGCTCGACGGCCGCGCCTGGACCGCCGGGGAACTGGCCCGCGCCGCCGGGGTGGCCGCGTCCACCGCGAGCGACCACCTCACCCGGCTGGTCGCCGGTGGTGTGCTCGTCGAGCAGCGGCAGGGCCGCCACCGGTACGTCCGCCTCGCCGACCCGGGCGTCGCCCAGCTCGTCGAGGATCTGGCCGCGCGGGCGCCCGCACCGGCGACCCCGCCCCGCACGTTGCGCGCCGCGTCGGCCGGCGCCGCCCTGGCGTACGCCCGCACCTGCTACGACCATTTGGCCGGGCGGCTCGGCGTGCTCCTGCACGACGCCCTGCTCGACCGTGGCGTGCTCGACCGCACCGGCGGCCTGGCGCTGACCGGCACCGGCGTGACCTGGCTGGCCGGTCTCGGCGTACCTGTCGAACCGCTGCGCGCGACCCGGCGACCCCTCGTCCGCGACTGCCTGGACTGGACCGAACGGCGCCCGCACCTGGCCGGCGCGGTCGGGGCGGCGCTGTGCGGGCGCTTCCTCGACCTCGGCTGGACCGCGCGGGGTACCGGCCGGGCGGTACGGCTCACCGCCACCGGGCGGGTCGCGCTGGCCGGGACGCTCGCCGTCGACCCGGCGCTGCTGGCCCCGCCCGCCTCCCGCGACACCGGCCCGGCGCGCGCCTGACCCGGACCGGCCGCGCCCGCGCGGATCGTTCGGTCCGGACCGAACCGTTCGCGCCCTACGGTCGGGCGATGCGACTACCGACGATCACTGCTGCCCCGGGTACCCCGCCCTGCGGACCCCCGGCCCTCGGCGACGACGGCTGGGTGGTGACCCGGCACGCGGACGTCCTCGCCGCCCTGACCGACAGCCGCTGCGTGGTGCCGCCCGTCGCGGACGGACCGGAGGGCAGCGTGGCCTGGCTGCGCGCCTCGGTGAGCCGGTTCAGCCCGCCGGACCGGCACGCCGCGCGGCAAGCCGTCGGGGTGGCGGCACTCGACGCACTCGACCCCCGGGAACTGCGTCTCGCCGCCGCACGGCTGACCGAACGGATCCTCGGCTCGTCGAGCGAGGAGAGCGTGACCCGGGCTCGGCGCGTACCCCTGCTGGTGCTCGCCGAGCGGCTCGGCCTGGCCGACCCGGCGGCGGCCGCCACGGAGGTCTCGGCGGTGGCCGCCGCCTACCATCCGGGCGCCGACGCGGCGGCGACCCGGCGGGCGGACCGGGCGGTGGCGGCGCTGCTCGCCCTGTCGCCGCCGGCGCCTGCGGAGGTCACCGCGAACCGCCTCGGCCTGCTCGTGCAGGCCGCCGACGCCACCGCCGGGCTGATCGACGCCGCCGTCCGGCACGGACGCGCCGTGCCGGACGGGCTCGCCACGGCCACGCTGCTCGCCGAGGTGCTGCGGCTGGACCCGCCGGTACGGGCCACCCGCCGGGTCGCCACGTGCGCGCTGAACCTGGGCGGCCAGGGGGTGCGGGCGGGGGACCGGCTGGTGCTGCGATTCGACGCCGCGAACCGCGACCCGGCCGTCATCGCGGACCCGGACCGGTTCCGGGCCGACCCGGCGGGCATGGCGCTGACCTTCGGCGCCGGTCCCCGCGGCTGCCCGGGGGAGCGGCACGCGCTCGCCCTGGCGACAGGCGTGGTCGACGTCCTGCGCCACGCCTCCGGCACGCTGATCGAGGGGAGCCGGCGATGACCGGCAGGTACCGCGCGTTCCGGGAGCTGCACCGGCTCGGCGACCCGCTGCTGCTGCCGAACGCCTGGGACCACGCCTCCGCCGCGGCGCTCGCCGCCCGGGGCCATCAGGCGATCGGCACCACCAGCCTGGGCGTGGCGGCGGCCGCCGGGCGGCCGGACGCGGTCCGCGCCACCCGCGCCGAGACGCTGGCGCTGGCGTACCGGCTGCGGAGCCTGCCGGCGCTGCTGACTGTGGACGTCGAGGACGGCTTCCACGACGACCCGGCGGAGGTGGCGCGCTTCGTCGGCGAGCTGGCCGCGCTCGGCGTGGTCGGCGTGAACCTGGAGGACGGCCGCCCGGACGGGCGCCTGGCCCCGGCGGAGCACGTCGCCGCCGTGATCGCGGCGGTCCGCGCCGCCGTACCGCAGATCTTCGTCAACGCCCGCACCGACGCCTGGTGGCTGGGGGTGCCGTCGCCGCTGGACGAGGCGCGGCGGCGGGCGGCGCTGTTCCGGGTCGCCGGCGCCGACGGGCTGTTCGTGCCGGGCGCGCCCGACGACCTGGTCGGCGTGCTCGCCGCCGAGGCCGGGTTGCCGCTCAACGTGCTGTACCGGCCGGGCGGCCCGGACCTGGCCGCCCTCGGACGGCTCGGGGTGGCCCGGGTCAGCACCGGTTCGCTGCTGTTCCGGGCGGCCCTCGGCGCGGCGCTGCACCTGACCGACGCGATCGGCGCCGGGCGCGACGCGGGCCTGCCGGCACCGCCCACGTACGAGGAGGTGCAGGCGCTGGTGCCGTCGTCCGCCACCTGATCGGGCACATCGGGGGAGATGGGGCGATTGCCGCCCTCCCGGCTCATTACGGTGTGTGCAGGCCCAATCACGCCGTGTCCTGACCGAGAGGGGACGGAGACCATGCGAGTGCCCAGCCGCAGCCCCGGTCGCCAGCCCGGTCCCGCCGTCACGTCCACCGCTCCCGTCCGGCGGGTGCCCGCCGGCGGCCGGCGTGCCGGTGCCGAGCCGGACCTGTCCGCGTACCGGGCGGCGGTGGCGGAACTCCTGGTCGAGGTGGGTGCGCTCGCCGACGCGCCGTCCACCACCGCCCGCCAGGTGCTGCTCGACCAGCGGCTGCGCGAACCGGCCGTCGCCGCCGTCCTCGACGCCACGCCGCAGGGACTGATCGGCGCCCGGGAGACGCTGCTGCTGGAGATGGCCCGCTACCAGCCCAACACGCGCAGCTCGGCGCAGGACCTCACCGCGCTGGTCCGGATCTACCTGCTCTCCCGCGTCGACGTGCTCTGGTGGCGGGACAGCCCGACGTTCCTCACCGACGACCAGGTCCGCACCAGCACCGAACTGGTCGACCTGGAGTGGCTGCGCCGCCGCGGCCTGATCGAGTTCCGCTACCAGGAACAGCCCGCCACTGTGGTGGGACGCGGGCTGCGGGCGGTGCGGCGACGGCTGCGCCCGGACGCCACCCCGCGTACCGCCGGGCTGCTGTTCCGCCGGGCCCGCCGCGAGATGATCGCCTTCCTCAACGACCTGGCCCGGGAGTTCACGGCCGTCGCGCCGGACGGCACGCCGCCGCTCTGGGTGACCAGCCTGGCCCGCAGCGCGGAGCACCAGTACCGGCTGCGCCGCCTCGGGTACGCCGCGATGGTGCCCAGCGGGCACTGCCTCGGCTGGGCCGCCGACGTCGAACTGGAGTGGTTCGACCGCTTCGGCGCCCGCCCGGCGCTCGCCGGGCTGCTGCTGGCCCGCCAGGACGCCGGTGAGGTGAACGTGGTCGACGAGGGACAGGCCTGGCACGTGTGCCTCGCCCCGGCCGCCCGTCGCCGGTACCGGCGGGCGTACGAGGCCGAGATGGGGGTGTGACCCGGTGTGCGGCATCGCGCTGAGCATCGGCCCCGACGCGGATCCGGCCACCTTCCGGCGGATGCTCGCCGCGCTCGCGCCGCGCGGCGAGGTCACCGAGACCCGGCAGGAGAACGGCCTCCTCGCGGGCGTACGGCGGCTGAGGATCGTGGACCGGGAACGGTCCGTCCAGCCGTGGATGTTGCCGGACGAGCGGCACCTGCTCTGCTTCAACGGCGAGATCTTCAACCACCACGAGCTGCGCGCCGAGCTGACCCGGCTGGGCCACCGGTTCATCACCGCAGGCGACACCGAGGTGGTGCTCACCGCGTTCCGCCAGTGGGGCGAGAACGCGGTACGCCGGCTGCGCGGCGAGTACGCGTTCGTGATCGTCGAGCGCGACACCGGCCGGACGTACCTGGCCCGCGACCCGCTCGGCGTCAAGCCGCTCTACTGGTCCCGCCTGCCCGGCTGCCTGCACCTCGCCTCCGAGGTCAAGGCGCTGGTCGGGCACGGCGCGCCGATCGGCGAGGTGGCGCCCGGGCACCACGGCTGGGTCGAGCCCGGCCGGCCGGTCCGGCTCGGTCCGCACGTCGACCTGCTCACCCTCGGCGACGGCCTGCCGGTGATCGACGACCCGGACGAGGCGGCCCTGCTGGTCCGCGTCGCGCTCACCGACGCCATGCGCGCCCGGCTGGACACCGACCTCACCGTCGGCGTGGTGCTCTCCGGCGGCCTGGACAGCTCACTGGCGCTGCTGCACGCCCGGGAACTGCACCCGGACTGCGTGGCGGTCACCATCGGCGTGCCGGAGAGCCCGGACGTCGCGTACGCCCGGCGGCTCGCCGCCGACCTCGGCGTACCGCACGAGGTGATCGAGCTGCGGCCGCGCGACATCCGGCTCGCCGACGTCCGCGAGGCGATCCGGATCTCCGAGCTGACCGAGTACGGCGACATCATCAACGCCGTCGTCTCGGTGCCGATCTTCCGGCGGCTGCGCGAGCTGGGCGTCCGGGTGGTGCTCACCGGCGACGGCTCGGACGAACTGTTCGGCGGGTACCCGATGTACCACCGGGTGGGGCCGGAGCGGTCCCGCCGCCTGTTCCTCCACAAGATCCGCAACCTGTGCCGGACCGAGCTGCAACGGGTGGACCGGGCCAGCATGGCGCACGGGGTGGAGGCCCGGGTGCCGTTCCTCGACCTCAGCGTCGTCGAGCTGGCCATGCGGCTGCCGCTGGGTGTGAAACTCCGCGACGGGCAGGAGAAGTGGATCGTCCGGCGGGCGTTCGCGGACGTGCTGCCCTCCTACGTCCGGCAGCGGCCGAAGAACCCCATGTCGTACTCGTCCGGGCTGCACGAGCGGGCCCGCCTCTACAAGCCGCTGTTCGCCCGGCTGCACCGCTCCTTCGGCTACGACCTGCTCGAACCGGTCCGCCGGGACTTCGACAGCGTGCTCACCCGCTGCGGCAACGACCTCGACCGGGCCATCGCCGAGGGCATCGCCCGGCCCGACTACACGGTGCTGGAACACGCCCGGGACCTGGTAGGCGCGGCCCGCTGGAACGCCGCCCCGATGGTCCGCCGGCTGGTCAACCCGCGCCGCACCCGAGGCGACGAGGCGCCCCTGCCCGGGTGAGCCCGGTCAGCGTCGCAGGTCCACGCCGGCGGCCACGCCGGAGACCGGGTCGACGCGGTGCACAGTCCGGCCCGGGCGCAGCCGGGAGTCCGAGGCGTACCGCCGGGCCAGCTCCCGCCCGGCGGCGGCGTCGCCGCGGTCGGCGGCCACCAGCAGCGCCGCGACCTCGTCGACGAGCGTGAGGTCGGCACCGGTCAGATCCTCGGTCATCGCCCCGAACCCGTCCCAGAGCAGCACCTCGTCCTTGTGCCGGTGGGCCAGCTCCAGCAGCACGTAGTCGTGGACGAGCCAGTCGCCCCGGATCGGCAGCGACGGGTCCACGCCGTACGTGTCGGGGTCGATCCGGCCCGCCCGGTACGCCAGCCACACCCGGGCCGCCGACTCGAAGTGCCCCGCCTCCGGGTCGATGTCGTAGCCGTCGAACGGCCGGTCGCCGGCCGGGTCCAGCTCCGGGTCGGACCAGACCCAGCGTTCGCCGTCCCACCACTCCGCGAGCACGTGGTCGTGGTGCCAGTCCGGGGAGAAGTAGCTCACGAACCCGATCCGGCTGCGGGCCGGGATCCCGTGCTGGCGCAGCGCCGCGACGGTGAGCAGCGTGTGGTCCCGGCAGCAGCCGGCGACCCGCTCGGCGGCCGGACGTTCGGCGGTCAGCGGCAGCGGGAACCGGGACTGGTCGGTGTCGAGGATGCGGTCCAGCCAGCGCAGGTTCACCTCGGCCCGGCGGACGTCCGGCAGCTCCACGCCACCGGCCCGGTAGTGGATGATCACGTTGCGGGCGGTCGCCGCGACGGTGGGCAGGTCGGCGGGAACGGCGTCGAGCAGCGCCGCGTGGTGGCGGGGATCGCTGTACGGCGAGTGGGTCCGGTAGTCGTCGACGTCCATCCGGCCATTGTCGGCGCCGGATGCGGCCCGCGGGTGCCCGCTCGGCGCGCATTGTCGCGGCACCCGAACGCCAGGTCCGATCACCGCCAGCGCCGCGGTCCGGGCCGCGCCAGGCTGGGAGCGTGACGACCACCCGTACCGCGTTCGGAATCCGCCCGCTGCCCGCCGAGACGCTCGCCGAGCTGCGCCGCACCGGCCGCGACGCCACCGGGCAACCGCCCGAGCACCGGCGCGCCACCGGTGGCGAGCCGCTGCGCTGCTGCCTGCGCGACGCCCGGCCGGACGAGGAGCTGCTGTTGCTCGGGTACGCCCCGCCGCTGCCGCCGGGCCCGTACCGCGAGGTGGGGCCGGTGTTCGCCCACGCCGCTGCCTGCGCCGGCCCGGACGACGTGACGGTGTACCCGTCGCAGTGGCGCGGACGGGAACAGGTGCTGCGGGCGTACGACAGCCGGGGCCGCATCGTGGGCGGACGGCGACACGACGGCGGCGACCCGGAGGCGGTGATCGCGGAGCTGTTCGCCGATCCGGTGGTGGACCTGCTGCACAGCCGCAACGTGGTGTACGGCTGCTGGATGTTCGCCGTCGTGCGAAGCTGACCGGGTCCCGGATGGACATCGGCGGGAGTCTCTTCTAGCGTCGCTGTCATGCGGAGGACCCTCATCGCCGGCGGGCTGGCGCTGCTCCTGCTCGGCACGGCCTGCGGGAAGAGCCGCCGGTCCGGCCCGCCGGCCGCGGCCGGCTCACCGACCGCGTCGCGGCAGGACCCGGCGCAGGTCGAGCGGACCCTGGCCAGCCTCCGCAAGATCGACGATCTGCCGATGTACGAGATGACGTACGACGGCGACTACGACCCGACCGCCGGGCTGGCCGGGTCCACGCCGCCGAGCCCGTTCGGCTGCTCGCTGTTCGCCGCGCTCGCCGACCGGGAGCGGCCGCTGTTCGCCCGCAACTTCGACTGGGAGCCGAACCCCGCGCTGGTGCTGCGTACCGACCCGCCGGACGGGTACGCCTCGATCTCCCTCGTCGACATCTCCTACCTGGGCGTGCCCGCCGACCCGACGGGGGACCGGCGGCTGCTGGACGCGCCGCTGCTGCCGTTCGACGGCATGAACGAGCGGGGCCTCGCGGTCGGGCTGGCCGCCGACGACGGGGCACGTGCCGAGCCGGTGCCCGGACTGCCGGCCGTGGGCTCGGTACGCATCCTGCGCCTGGTGCTCGACTCGGCCGCCACCGTGGACGAGGCGGTCGCCGTGTTCCGGCGCTACAACCTCGACTTCGACGGCGGGCCACCACTGCACTACCTGCTGGCGGACGCCACAGGCGCGTCCGCGGTGGTGGAGTTCGTCGACGGGAAGCTGACGGTGGACCGGCGACAGGGCCCGTGGCAGGCGCTGACCAACGTGCCCGCCGTGGGCGTGCCGGACCGGGAACTGCGCCAGGACCACAGGTACGGGGTGCTGGCGAAGGAACTCGACCGTGCCGGCGGGGTGGTGGACGCGGCCGGGGCGTTGCGGCTGCTGAACGCGGTACGCCAGTCGCACACCCGCTGGTCGGTGACGTACGGGCTGCGCAGCGGCGAGGTGCGGGTGGTCACGGCGGGCGGCGGCACCCGCGACTACCGGCTGCCGATGAGCTGACCGGGGCGTGTGCGGTCCGCGCCGGCGTTACTGTCGGACGATGACGCCCGTGACCCGGCTGGACCACGTCGTGATCGCCGTCTCGGACTGGCGGGTCGCCACCGACTTCTATCGCGACGTGGTCGGCGCCGAGGTGATCGGCGTCGGCGGCGGGCGCGTCGCGTTCCGGATCGGGCCCACCCAGCTCAGCGTGCACGGGCCGGGGATGGACCTCGCGGGCGACGTCGCCCGCCTGCCCGTCCGTCCCGGCAAGAGCGACGTCTGCCTCGTCTGGGACGGGCCGGTCGAGGCGGCGGTGGCGCACCTGCGGCGTCACGGCGTCGAGGTGGAGACGGGGCCGGTCCCGCGGTTCGGCGCCGGCGGCCCCGGGACGAGCGTCTACTTCCGCGATCCCGACGGGAGCCTCCTGGAGTTCATCTCGTACGAGGCGTGACGGGGCGCTGACGGCGACGGGCCCGGCGTCCCCGCCAGGGGAGCACCGGGCCCGGCGACGGTCAGCGGGTCACCAGCTCAGGTAACCGGCCTGCGTCTGCACGTTCAGCTCGGGCACCAGCAGGAACTGCGCCAGCCAGGTACGCGGGTCACGCAGCTCCAGCACGTCCAGTCCCTTCTGGATGTCGCTGGAGTAGATGTGGCCGTTGTACCAGTAGGCCGACCAGGACCCGCCGGTACGCAGCTGCGAGGCGTCCAGCGGCCCGCGCTCCCAGTAGGCGATCTCCTTGGGCTTGCGCGAGTCGGTGAAGTCCCACACCGAGATGCCGCCCTGGTACCACGCCTGGACCATGATGTCGCGGCCGGGCACCGGGATCAGCGAGCCGTTGTGGGCCACGCAGTTCTCCGTGTCGGCGTTGACGCGGGGGATCTTGTAGTAGCTGCGGAACTCCAGCTTGCGGGCGTCGCCGCGGCCGGTGATGTCGTAGATGGCGTCCGCGCCGCGGTTGGGACCGACCACCTCGTTGCAGGTGGCCGCGCCGCCGCCGCCCAGCTCGTCGGTGAAGACGACCTTGGTGCCGGCGTTGTTGAACGTGGCCGAGTGCCAGAACGCGAAGTTCTCCGCGTCGGTGACCCGCTCGATCACCCGGGGCGCCTCGCGGTTGGCGATGTTCAGCAGGACGCCGTCACCCATGCAGGCGCCCGCGGCCAGGTCCTTCGACGGGTACGCGGTGATGTCGTGGCAGCCGGTGGTGGCCGACGACTGGCCCGGGACGCCCGGGTAGCCGCCGTCCGGGAAGAGGTTCGGCGTGGCGACCACGGAGGCGGTGGTGGGGTTCTTCACCGGCACCTTGACGATGGAGATGGAGTCGTGCGGCGGCTGGCAGTCCGGGAACTCGGCCCGCGGGCTGTACGAGGAGACGTACAGGTAGACGTTCCGCTTGTCCTTGCCGGGCACCAGCGTGTGGGTGTGCGAGCCGCACGCCGTCTCCACCGACTTGATGTAGCGCGGGTTGCGCTTGTCCCGGATGTCGAAGATCTTGATGCCCTCCCAGGACTCCTTCACCGACGCCGGCTGGCTGGTGCTGGCGCAGGAGTCGTCGCTGCGGGAGGAGTCGGTCGACAGGAACAGCAGGTTGCCGTGGACCGAGATGTCGTTCTGTGAGCCGGGGCAGAGCACCTGGGACACGATCGCCGGGCGGCTCGGGCGGGAGACGTCGTAGACGACGAACCCGTCGTAGTTGCCGACGAACGCGTACCGCCCCTGGAAGGCGATGTCGGTGCCGAGGGCGGCCGTGGTGTCGAACGGCGCCTGCTTCGGCAGGTTCGCCACCTGGCGCAGGTTGGGGCTGCTGGAGATCTCGTCGACACCGGGGACGGCGCTGTCCACGGTGGCCGGCGCGGCCTGGGCGCGGGGGGTCTCCTGGGCGCTGCTCGGCGGCGCGGTGACGACGCCGGCGAGCAGCAGACCGGCGGCGGCCAGGCTGACGATCCGGATACGGGACGTGCGGACGTTGATCATCGGCAACACCCTTCGAAAGGGGGTCATGATTCGCCACACCTTACCTATTGGAGACGGTCATCAATGTGATCTGGGTCACACTGGGGAACTTTCGTCTATGGATAGGATCGCTGTCACCTTGACCGGAGGAGGCGTCGTATGACCAGCCGGCAGGCGCGCGTGTGGGTGGGCGTCACAGCACTGGTGACCCTCGTGGCGGTCGGGGCGCTGGCGCTGACCGGGCGCGAGGACACCCGTACCCCGGAGGCGGCCGGAACCGCCGCGGTGGCCGCGCCGAGCGCGAGCACCGCCGCGTCGGCGCCGCCGGTGGTGGTCCCGGGGCGGCCGGGAGAGCCCGCCGTGACCCGCCCCGCCGAGCAGGTCCGGGGCGCCACCACGCCGCTGTGGAACAGCCTCGACGTCTGGTACGTCCGGATGATGATCCCGCACCACGAGCAGGCCCTGGAGATGGCCGCCCTCGCGCCGGAGCGCGCCGCCGACGCGCGGGTCCGCGCCGTGGCCGACCGGATCCGCGCCGCGCAGGGGCCGGAGGTCGGCCTGCTGCGCGCCTGGCTCAGCACGCGCGACCTGCCCGCCGACGTGCCCGGGCACGACCACGGCAGCATGCGCGGGATGCAGTCCGGCGAGGCGATGCGGCGGCTCGCGGACGCCCGCGGCGCGGCGTTCGACAGGCTGTTCGTGCAGATGATGTCCGACCACCACCGGGGCGCGATCGTCATGTCCACCGACCTGCTGAAGGTCGGTGTCGACCAGCCGATGCAGGAGTTCGCCACCTCGGTGGCGGTCGAGCAGTCCACCGAGATCACCCGCATGCAGGCCCTCCTGAACCCCTGACCCGCACCCCGGGGAGGGCGGGGGGCGGGCCTAGGCTGGGGGATCGTGAACCGCCTGATCCTCGGTCGTCCGCTGCGGGGGGTCGCGTTCGACGCGGCCGTCTGCGGGCTTGTCGTGTTCTTCGCGCTGTCCGGGTACCTCGCCGGGCAGACCGGGCTCCCGGCGTTCGTGGTCGGCCTCGCGATGGCGGCGGTGCTGTTCGTCCGGCGTACCCACCCGTCGGTGGTGGTCGCCCTGGTGGCCGCGCTCGCGCTGGTCCAGGTGATCGCCGGCTGGGGCCCGCTCAGCTACGACGTCGCAGTCCTGATCGCCCTCTACAGCGTGGTCAAGTACGCCGACCGGCTCCGCGACGGCATCGTGGCCGGGATCGTCGCCGCGATCGGCGGGGTGCTCGCCGCGCTCCAGACGCCCGGCGCCTGGCCCTGGTGGACGGGCGCGTTCTTCTACGCCCTGGTCACCGGCGCGGTCTGGCTGGCCGGGCTGAACGTGCGGACCCGCCGGCTCTACGTGCTCAGCCTGGAGGAACGCGCCGCCACGCTGGAACGGGAACGGGAGGCGGAGGCGCGCGCCGCGGTCGCCGAGGAGCGCACCCGGATCGCCCGCGAGCTGCACGACGTGGTCGCCCACAGCATGGCCGTGATGATCGTGCAGGCGGACGGGGTGCGGTTCACGCTCGACCGGGATCCGGTCACCGCCCGGGAGGCGGCCAAGGTGGTCGCGGACACCGGACGGCAGGCGCTGGAGGAGATGCGGCGGCTGGTCGGCGTCCTCCGGGAACCCACCCCGGCGCCCCCGGTACCGGCGGCGGCCGAGCCGGCGCACCGGCGGCCCGCGCTGGTGGAGCTGCCCGCGTTGCTCGACCGGTTCCGCGCCGCCGGGCTGCTGATCACCTGCGGCGGCGCCGGCTCCCCGCGGGCGCTGCCGCCCGGCCTGGAGCTGACCGTCTACCGGGTGGTGCAGGAGAGCCTGACCAACGCGCTCAAGCACGCGGGCGTCGGCGCGTCGGTGGAGCTGACGCTGGACTGGGACGCGGCCGCCGTCGTGGTCCGGGCGGTGGACGACGGCGGCGGCCGTCCGGTGGTCCGGCCGGCGCCGTCCGGCGGGCACGGCCTGGTCGGCATGCGGGAACGGGTCGGGGTGTACGACGGCAGCCTCGCCGCCGGCCCCACACTCGCCGGTGGCTGGCGGGTGCAGGCGCGGCTGCCACTGCCGGCGGCGGCCGGCATCGAGGAAGGGAGCGCGGCGGCGTGACCGTGCGGGTGATGATCGTCGACGACCAGATGCTGGTGCGGGCCGGGTTCCGGATGGTGCTCGACTCCCAGCCGGACCTGGAGGTGGTCGGCGAGGCCATCGACGGCGCGGACGCGCTGCGGGTGCTGAACCGGGTCGAGGCCGACGTGGTGGTGATGGACCTGCGGATGCCCACCATGGACGGGGTGGAGGCGACCCGGCGGATCTGCGCCGGCTCGGCCGGCGGCGGCCCGCGCGTGCTGGTGCTCACCACGTTCGACACCGAGGCCGATGCGTTCGCCGCGCTGCGCGCCGGGGCGAGCGGGTTCCTGCTCAAGAACGTGCCGCCGGAGGAACTCATGGCCGCGATCCGGGTGGTCGCCCGGGGCGACTCGGTGGTGGCCCCGTCGATCACCCGGCGGCTGCTCGACCGGTTCGCCGGGCAGCTCGGTCCCGCGCCCACCGCGGACCCCCGGCTGGCCCAGCTCACCGAGCGGGAGCGCGAGGTGCTGCTGCTGGTGGCGCAGGGGCTGTCCAACGCCGAGATCGCCGCCCGGGTACACGTCGCGGAGGCGACCGTGAAGACCCACGTGGGCCGGATCCTGGCCAAGCTCCAGCTCCGCGACCGGGTCCAGGCGGTGGTGCTGGCGTACGAGAGCGGCCTGATCACGCCCGGCGGCTGACCGGCCGTACGTCTCAGGTCGTACGGGTTCCCCCGGTGGGGGACGACCGTGGTCGCACCGAGGTCGAGCGCGCAGGCGGAGATCGACCAGCCGGTGCCGGACCTAGCGTCGGAAGGGTCAGAGAGACCGTTTCCGACAGGAGCACCACAGTGTCCGCACCACCGACCACAGGCGTCGCCCTCGCCGCCCGCGCGTTGCGCAAGGAGTACGGCGCCGGGCAGTCCCGCGTCGTCGCGCTCGACGGCGTCGACCTCGACCTGGCCGCCGCCCGGTTCACCGCCGTGATGGGCCCGTCCGGCTCCGGCAAGTCCACACTGCTGCACTGCCTCGCCGGCCTCGACCGGCCGAGCGCCGGGGCGGTCCACATCGGTGACGCCGACCTGACGGGCCTGGACGACCGGCGGCTCACCCGGCTGCGCCGGGACCGGATCGGTTTCGTCTTCCAGAAGTTCAACCTGCTGCCCACGCTCACCGCCGAGGAGAACATCGTCCTCCCGCTGGCGATCGCCGGCCGCCGCCCGGACGCGGCGTGGCTGCGTCAGGTGGTCGCCGCGGTGGGCCTGACCGACCGCCTCGGGCACCGTCCGGCGGAGCTGTCCGGCGGGCAGCAGCAGCGCGTCGCGGTGGCCCGCGCGCTGATCACCCGGCCGTGGGTGATCTTCGCCGACGAGCCGACCGGCAACCTCGACTCGCGCTCCGGCGCGGAGGTGCTGCGGCTGCTGCGCGAGGCGGTGGACGCGCTCGGCCAGACCGTCGTCATGGTCACCCACGACCCGGCCGCCGCGGCGCACGCCGACCGGGTCGTCTTCCTCGCCGACGGCCGGCTGGTCGACGAGCTGCACCAGCCGGCAGTCGGCGCGGTCCGGGACACGCTCAGCCGGCTCGACCCGGCCGTGACGCCGGCGGGGCGGTGAGCGGGATGCTGCGCCTGACCCTGCGCCAGGTCCGCGCCGACGGCCTGCGCCTGCTGCTGTCCTCGCTGGCGATCGTGCTCGGTGTCGCGTTCGTCGCCGGCACGCTGATGTTCATCGACGGCATGCGCGCCGGGGCGTACGAGCGGGCCGGTGAGTTCGACAGGCACACCGACCTGGCCGCGTACGCCGAGACCGGCCCGCTGCCCCCGGCGCTCGTGGACCGGGTACGCGCCGTCGACGGGGTGGCCGCCGCGGCGGGCGAGCTGACCGGCTCCGCCGGTGTCGTCGGCGCCGACGGCCGTCCCGTGCTCGGGTACGCGGTGCTCGCCGCGGTACCCACCGAGACGGACCTCCAGTCCTACGACGTGGTGGCCGGGCGGCTGCCGCAGCGCCCCGGCGAGGTGGTGCTGGACGACGAGACAGTCGCCGAGCAGCGGTTCACAGTCGGCGGGCCGGTGTCGATCGGCGGGCGGGACGGCGCGGCCCGCCCGTACACACTGGTCGGCACCGTCGACGTGGCCGGCAGCTCCCGCGACGTCGGCGGCCCGTACATCGGGCTGACCGGCCCGGACGCGCTCACCGTCAGCGGCGAGAGGGGCTACGGCCGGATCATGGTGGCGGCGCGGCCCGGTGTGGACACGGCGGTGCTGGCCGACCGGATCCGCGCCGTGGTGGGACCGGACGTGACGGTCCGGGACCGGGACGCCGTCCTCGACGCGGCCGTCGACGACGCGGTACGCGACCTGCGGCAGTTCGGGATGCTGCTGGGCACGTTCGCGGCGGTGGCGGTGGTGGTGGCCGGGTTCGTGATCGCCAACACCTTCGCCATCGTGCTCGCCCAGCGTTCCCGGCGTACCGCGCTGCTGCGCCTGGTCGGCGCCACCCGGGGGCAGATCTACCGGGCCACGCTGTCCGAGGCGGCGGTGACCGGCCTGCTCGCCTCCGTGGCCGGGGTGCTGGCCGGCGCGGCGGTGGCCGGCGGCCTCGGCCTCCTGCTCGCCGGCACCGGCGCGCCGCCGGGCAGCGGGCTCACGCTGACCCCGCGTACGCTGCTGGTCTCGCTGGGGCTGGGGACGCTGCTCACCGTGGCGTCGGCCGCGCTGCCGGCCTGGCAGGGCACCCGGGTCGCTCCGGTGGCCGCGCTCACCGACGCGGCGATCAACCCGGTCCGTCCGGCCGGGCGGATGCGGCTGGCGGTCGGCGCGCTGGCGCTCGCCGCCGGTGTGGCGGCGCTCGTCGGTGCCGGGGCCACCGGTCAGGTGGTGCTGGTCGCGGTCGGCGGGCTGCTGGCCTTCGGCGGCATCGTGGCGTTCGGCCCGGTGCTGGTGCCGGCGCTGGTACGGGTGCTCGGCGCGCCGTTCCGCGCGGCGTTCGGCGCCACCGGCGCGCTGGCCGTGTCGAACGCGGTGCGCAACCCGCGCCGGGTCGCCGCCACCGCGACGGCCATGGTGATCGGCATCGGGCTGGTCTCGGCCTTCGTGGTCGGCGCGGCGAGCGTCAAGTCCGGCATCGAACGCGCGGTGGACGCCCGGGTCGGCGTGGACTTCCTGGTCACCGGCATCGGCGGTGACCTGCCGGCCACGCTCGCCGACGAACTGGCCGCCCGCCCGGAGCTGGGCGTGGTGCACGAGCAGCGCAGCCGGGTGGTCGGCGACGTGCAGTTGCGCGCCGCGCATCCGGCGCTGGTCCGGCGGATGCTGTCCGCAGTCGACGCCGGTGACCCGGCGGACCTGGGGCCGGGGGCGGTGCTGGTGCACCGCGAGCTGGCCGCGGCGCGGGGCTGGACGGCCGGCTCCACGATCACGCTCGCCGGCCGGTCGTTCCGGGTCGTCGCGGTGGTGGCCGACGAGGAGCCGGTCATGGCCGGCAGCCCGGTGCCCGCCGGTCACCTGGTGGACGTGCCGGACACCGACTTCACCGCCATGTTCCCCGCCGAGCGCGGCTACCTGGCCGAGGTGGACCCGGCCGCCGGGGTGAGCGTCGACGCCGCCCGGGCCGCCGTCGAGTCGGTGCTGGCCCGCTACCCGACTGTGAACGTGATGGACCAGGCCGCGTACAAGAAGATGCTCACCGGCACCGTCGACCTGGTGCTGGGGTTCGTCACCGCGCTGCTCGGCCTGGCCGTGGTGATCTCGCTGGTCGGGGTCGCCAACACGCTCAGCCTGTCCGTGGTGGAACGCACCCGGGAGACCGCGGTGCTGCGCGCGGTCGGACTGAGCCGGGCCGGGATGCGGGGCGTGCTCGCGGTCGAGGCGGTGCTCACCGCGCTCGTCGGCACGCTGCTCGGCATCGCGCTCGGCACCGGGACGGCGGCCGGGGCGACGGCGGTGGTCGCCCGCATCGGGGGTGACTTCACGCTGGTGCTGCCCTGGGGGCGGATCGGGCTGATCGTCGCGGTGGCGGTGGTGGCCGCGCTGCTCGCCTCGGTCCTGCCGGCCCGCCGCGCCCTGTCCCGGCCGGTGGTGGCGTCGCTCGGCGCGGACTGAGCACCGCCACCCGGGCACGGGCGAGCCGGCTCCGCAGTGGGCGGGGCCGGCTCGCGGGTGCGTGGGTCAGGGCCGCGTGGCCGGTTGCCCGCCGGTGTCGCCGCCGCCGGTGCCGGGGTCGGCGGTGGTCGGGTCCGGCGCGGGCGGCGTGGTGGGCGCCGTCGTCGTCGGCGCGCTGGACGGCGTGCTGCTCGGCTCGTCCGTCGGGGCCGGCTCGTCCGTCACGCTCGGCTGCGCCGACGGGGTCGCCGAGGTGCTCGGCGTCACCGACGGTGTGGCCGACGGCCGGTCGCCCGGACCGACCGGGCGGTAGGTGTACTCGTCGTCCGCCGACGGCTCGTCGGCGACCGGCTCGGCGGCCGGATCGCTCGGCGCCACCGCGGGCGTCGTCTTGTCGATCTTCGTGGCTGGTTCGGCCGTGTCGTTCGCGGCGGCCACGAGCGCGCCCAGCGCGCCCATCGCCACCAGCACCGCGCCCAGCGCCCCGACGAGCGTGCCGCGCCGGCCCCGCCGCCGCGACGTCGCCACCGCGGCGCCCGGGCGGACCGCCGGCTGGTCGTCCCGCGACCGCGCCTGGCCCGCCGCGCCGCGCAGCGCCACAGTCGCGGTCGGCGAGTCGGTACGCGCGGCCCGTGCCGCGTCGGCCATCGCCGCCGCGCTCGGGTAGCGGTCGGCCGGATCCTTGGCCAGCGCCCGCGACACCAGCTCCCGCACCGACGCCGGGATCTCCGCCGGTAGCTCCGGCGGTTCGTCGTCGAGATGGCGTACGGCCACCTGGAGCGGGTTGTCGCCGGTGAACGGCGGGCTGCCGGTGAGGCAGCAGTACGCGACGGCGCCGAGCGCGTACACGTCGGTTGCGCCCGAGACGGGCCGCCCGGCGGCCTGCTCCGGCGCCATGTAGAGGGCGGTGCCGGGCACCGCGTTCGTGCTGGTGATGCTCGTGACGTTGGTCGAGCGGGCGACCCCGAAGTCGACCAGGACCACGGTGCCGTCGTCCTGCACGAGCAGGTTGCTCGGCTTCACGTCCCGGTGGACGATGCCCCGGCCGTGCGCCGCGTGCAGGGCCTGCGCCACCTGGGCCACGATCGACATGGTCTCGGCGACCTCGAGGCACCCGGCGGCCTCGATCCGCCGCGACAGCGGCTCACCGGCGACGAACTCCATCACCAGGTAGTCGGCCCGGCCGCCGCTGGGCAGGTCGTCCTCGCCGCAGTCGAAGACCTGGACCACGCCGGGGTGGCGCAGCGAGGCCATGATCCGCGCCTCGGCGCGGAACCGGGCGATGAAGTCGGGGTCGGACACCAGGGCGGGAAGGAGTACCTTCACCGCGACCGGACGACCGAGGACCAGGTCCGTGGCACGCCAGACGTCGCCCATGCCGCCGGTGGCGACACGGTCATCCAGGCGGTACCGACCGCTGAGTACGACGTCTGAGGACAGCACCCCCATACCGTACCCACAGCAGGCACGAAGTATTTCCCGCGATGTCCGCGCCCGGTTCGGCCGGGTGCCCGGCAGCCGGGACGCCGATCGGCTGATCGTGATCCACCCGGTACGACCGGCCGGAAAGTGACGCGCCCCCGCGCTCCCGGCCCGTCGTGCCGGCGGCGGCCCGTACTCGGGGGGCGTCGCAGCCGCCCTCGGCGTCACCACGACACGCCGACGCTGGAGCTAGACATTTCTCTCTGTTCTTCCGGCCCTCGACGGCTTGCCGAACGGGCCCGCGCGTCCCGGTGTCGGCCCGGCTCCCGGCCGCCCCCGGCCGCCGGTACGGTATGTCCCGCCGACGCCCGTTGCCGCGCGGCGGTGTCCAAGGCGTACCGCACCCTCGTGCGCGTGCCTGATCAGCTCACCGGGGGGCCGAGTGCGGATGGCGGTGTGGTCACCGGCTCCCGTCGACGCCCGGTGCCCGGCCGTCACGCGGGTGGGACGGCGAGCGTGACGGCCGAGCTGAACGAGGCGGTCGCCGGGGCGCAGGCGGGCGACGAGGAGGCGTTCCGGTTCCTCTACCGCAGGCTACAGCCCGCGCTGCTGCGTTACCTGACCGCGCTGGTCGGCGCCGACGCCGAGGACGTGGCCTCGGAGGCGTGGCTGCAGATCTCGCGCGACCTGCCGTCGTTCACCGGTGGCGAGTTCCGCGCCTGGGCGGTCACGATCGCCCGCAACCGGGCCATGGACCACCTGCGCCGGCAGCGGCGGCGTCCCTCCGTGCCGGTGCCCGTGCAGGCGCTCAACGACCTGGCCGCCGACGTCGACACAGCCGACCGGGCCGGTGAGGCCATCGCGACCGAGAGCGCGCTGGCGCTGATCCGTACGCTGCCACCGGCCGAGGCCGAGGCGGTGATGCTGCGGGCGGTCATCGGCCTGGACGCGGAGACCGCCGGGCGGGTGCTGGGCCGGCGGGCCGGCGCCGTGCGTACCGCCGCGCACCGGGGCCTGCGCCGGCTGGCCGCGATGCTGGAGCGCTCGGCGGCGCAGGCCACGCCGGACGGCACCCGGGACGCCGTCGCGCCGCGTCCCCGTACCGACCGCCAGGTGCCGCACGCGCCCGAGGCCGAGCCGGCGGAGGGCTGACGTGAGGGGAGACGACGGCATGCACGCTCGCCGGTCCGGCGGGCCCGCCGACCGGGCGGAGTCCGGCCGCCTGCTCGACGCCGCCCGCGCCGGCACGCCGCCGCAGGCCGACGCCGGCCCGCTGACCCGGCTGCTGTCCGCCGCCGCCGGACCGGCGGCCCCCGGCGAGGTGGCCGGGGAGGAGCGTGCGCTCGCCGCCTTCCGGGCGGCCCGCGCGACGGCCGGGACGACCCCGGTGGCGGCAGCGGTGGCCGCGCCGCGCCGGCGCCGGCGCCTCCGGATCGCCGCCGCGCTGTCCGGGCTGGCCGCCACCGCGGTCGCCGGGGTGGCGTTCGCCGCCGTGCGCCTGGACCGCCACCCCGAGCCGGTGGTCCCGCCCGCGCCGACGGCCGGACCGACAGGCGCGGGACCGACCGGCACCGGCCCGTCCGTCAGCGGGCCGTCGCGGCCGGCGCCGAGCACCCCGGCCGGCGGCGCGTCCGACGCGGCGCCGCCACCGGCGCCGACGCGGGCGCGGTCCGGAAGGCCGAGCGCCGAGGCCGGGCCACCCGCGCCCCGGGCCACCGGCGGCCGGATGGCCGGCCACTGCCGCGCCTACCTGGCCAAGTCGGAACGGCAGCGGGAGAAGGCGCTGACCAGGCCGGGCTTCGCCGCCCTGGTGGCCGCCGCCGGTGGCCCGGAACAGGTGGAGAGCTACTGCCGGAACCTGGTGGACGCGCCGGCGGAGGACCCGGACGACGTGCCGGAGCCCGAGCGCCCGGGTCCGCGGGCGGACGACTGAACGGCCACGGCGCAATCAGATTCCGGACAAAAATTCATCTCTCCGGGCAGGCGGATCTCGTCTGCTAGACAGAGGATGGTGGGGCGGCGTCCCGTGCCGTCCGGGCCGGGCGGCGTCGCGACGACGTCGTCGCCCATCGCCGAGGAGGAGCCGTCCCATGGTGCTGTCGCCGGATCTGGACCGGGCAGTCGTCCTCGGGGACGAGGAGGCGGCCCGGGGCCACCTCGCCCGGATCTGCTTCAAGACCGGGCCACCCGCACTCGTCGGCGTCGAACTGGAATGGACCGTGCACGACGCCGCGGACCCGGCCCGGCCGGTCGACCGCGAGCGACTACGCGAGGCGCTGGGGCGGCACAGCCCCGTGACCCTCGACCCCACCAGCCCGGCCGACGAGCTCCGGCGCGGCGGCGCCGTGACCGTGGAGCCCGGCGGGCAGGTGGAGATCTCCGCGACACCGCGATCGTCGGTCGCCGCGCTCATCCTGGCCACCGAGGCCGACGTCGCCGAGCTGCGGGCCCGGCTGGACGCCGCCGGCCTGGTGCTCGGCCGCAGCGGCATCGACCCCTGGCGCCTGCCCCGGCCTGTCGTGGAGACCCCGCGCTACCGGGCCATGCGGTGCGCCTTCGACCGGCACGGCCCGGCGGGACGGGCGATGATGTACAGCACCGCCGGCCTCCAGGTCTGCCTGGACGCCGGCGAACCGGACCACGTGGCGCAGCGGTGGGCCGCCGCGCACGCCGTCGGCCCGCCGCTGCTCGCAGCCTTCGCCACCGCCGACCGGCACGCCGGCCGCCGTACCGGCTGGGCCTCCGCCCGGATGGCCACCTGGCTGGCCATCGATCCGGCCCGGACCCGTCCGGTCTGGTCGCCCGAGCGCGCCGGTGAGGACCCGGTGGCGGCCTGGTCCGGGTACGCGCTCGCCGCGCCGCTGCTCTGCGTACGCGCCGACGGACCGGACTGGACCGCGCCACCCGGTGTCACGTTCGGCGACTGGCTGGCCGGGGCGCTGCCCCGCCCGCCGACCACCGGCGACCTGGAATACCACCTCAGCACGCTGTTCCCGCCGGTACGCCCGCGCGGCTACCTGGAGCTGCGCTACCTGGACACCCAGCCCGGCCCGGACTGGACCGTGCCGCTGGCGGTGCTGGCGGCGCTCTTCGCCGACCCGGCCACCACCCGGGACGCGCTGGCGGCGGCCGGCCCGGTCGCCGACCGGTGGCGCGCGGCGGCCCGGTGCGGGCTGGCCGAGCGTCCGCTGGCCACCGCCGCGGCGGCGCTGTTCGACCTGGCCCTGACGGCCCTGCCCCGGCTCGGCCTGCCGGCCGGCATCCACGACGAGACCCAGCGAGCGATCCGGCGGCACCGCGCCGCCGCGGAGAGGGGACACCGGTGACCACCACCGAGCGACTACGCGACCGGATCGCCGCGGAACTGGAGCGGACCCGGGACCGTACCGCGCTGCTGACCGACGCGGTGGACGACGACGACCTGGTCCGGCAGCACTCCACGTTGATGTCGCCGCTGGTCTGGGATTTGGCGCACGTCGGCAACCAGGAGGAGCTGTGGCTGGTCCGCGACGTCGGCGGCCGCGACCCGGTGCGCCACGACATCGACGACCTGTACGACGCGTTCAAGCAGCCCCGCAAGGATCGGCCGGCGCTGCCGCTGCTGCCCCCGGCCGAGGCCCGCGCCTACGTGCGCACGGTACGGGACAAGGTGTTCGACCTGCTCGACGGCATCCGCTTCACCGAGCGTCCCCTCGTCGCCGACGGGTTCGCGTTCGGCATGATCGTGCAGCACGAGCAGCAGCACGACGAGACCATGCTCGCCACCCACCAGCTGCGTGCCGGTGCCCCGGTGCTGGACGCGCCGCCCCCGCCGGAGCCCCGGGCCCGGGTCGGCGGGGAGGTGCGGGTGCCGGCCGGGCCGTTCACCATGGGTACCTCCACCGACCCGTGGGCGCTGGACAACGAGCGCCCGGCGCACACCGCCGACCTGCCCGCGTACGTCGTCGACGCCGCGCCGGTGACGAACGGGCAGTACCGGGCGTTCCTCGCCGACGGCGGGTACGACGAGCCGCGCTGGTGGAGCGAGGCCGGCTGGCGGCACCGGATCGAGGCGGACCTGAGCGCGCCGATGCACTGGCGGCGCGACGGGGACGGCTGGGCGTACCGCCGGTTCGGCCGCTGGTCGCCGGTCCGCGACGACGAGCCGGTGGTGCACGTCTGCTGGTACGAGGCGCAGGCGTACGCGGCGTGGGCCGGCAAGCGGCTGCCGACTGAGGCGGAGTGGGAGAAGGCGGCCCGCTGGGATCCGGCGACCGGCCGGTCCCGCCGCTACCCGTGGGGCGACGAGGACCCGACCACCGAGCACGCCAACCTGGGTCAGCGGCACCTGTGGCCGGCGCCGGTGGGCGCGTACCCGGCCGGCGCCTCGCCGCTGGGTGTGCACCAGCTCGTCGGCGACGTGTGGGAGTGGACCTCCTCGCCGTTCCGGGGTCACCCGGGCTTCACCGCGTTCCCGTACCGGGAGTACTCGGAGGTCTTCTTCGGCGACGACCACCGGGTGCTGCGGGGCGGCTCGTTCGGCACCGACCGGTCGGCCTGCCGGGGCACCTTCCGCAACTGGGACTACCCGGTCCGGCGGCAGATCTTCAGCGGTTTCCGCTGCGCCCGTGACGCCGGACCGGAGGAGTGAGCCGGCCCGATGTGCCGTCACCTCGCGTACCTCGGTCCACCCGTGCTCCTGGGCAGCCTGCTGTTCGACCCGCCGTACGGGCTGCTGCGCCAGTCGTGGGCGCCGCGTGACATGCGTGGCGGCGGCACTGTGAACGCCGACGGGTTCGGCGTCGCCTGGTATCCCGGCGACGGCGACCCGGTCCGCTACCGGCGGGCCCAGCCGATGTGGAGCGACACCACGCTGCCGGAGCTGGCCGCCGTGACGCGCGTGCGGGCGGTGCTGGCCGCGGTCCGCTCGGCCACCGTCGGCATGCCGCTGCACGAGACCGCCGCCGCACCGTTCGCCGAGGGGCGGTGGCTGTTCAGCCACAACGGCGTGGTGCGGGGCTGGCCGGACAGCCTGGTCCCGCTCGCCGCCGGCCTGCCCGTGCGCGACCTGATCACACTCGATGTGCCGACCGACTCGGCGTTGCTGTGGGCGCTGGTCCGGCACCGGCTGCGGGCCGGCGCGCCACCGGACGAGGCGGTGGCGGACACCGTCGCGGCGGTCGCCGCCGCCGCTCCCGGCTCGCGGCTGAACCTGCTGCTCACCGACGGTACGACGGTGGTGGCGAGCACGGCCGGGCACGCGCTGTCGATGCGCCGCGGCCCGGACTCGGTGCTGCTGGCGTCCGAACCGTTCGACGACGACCCGGCCTGGCGGGCCGTGCCGGACGGCCGGCTCGTGGTGGCGACCAAGGGCGGGCTCGACGTGCGGGAGACGACGGCCGCCCGACGATCCGTACCCACCGCAAGAGAGGACACCCGATGAGCGCGGAGCCGCTGGAGATCCACCTGGAGCAGCAGGACCTCGACCGTGGGCTGCGGGAGGACGTACGGGTCGGGCTGGCCGCGACGCCGAAGTGGCTGCCGCCGAAGTGGTTCTACGACGCCCGGGGCAGCGAGCTGTTCGAGGAGATCACCCGCCTGCCGGAGTACTACCCGACCCGTGCCGAGCGGGCGGTGCTGGCCGCGCACGCCGACGACGTCGCCACCACGACCGCGGCGAAGACGCTGATCGAGCTGGGTTCGGGCTCGTCGGAGAAGACCCGGCTGCTGCTCGACGCGTTCACCCGCCACGGCGACCTGGGCACGTTCGTGCCGCTGGACGTCTCGGTGAGCGCGTTGCGGTCGTCCACCGAGCAGATCGCCGCCGCGTACCCGGGGCTGCGGGTGCGGGGGATCGTCGGCGACTTCACCCGTCACCTCGACCGGCTGCCCACCGGCGGCCGGCGTCTGGTGGCGTTTCTCGGCGGCACGATCGGCAACCTGCTGCCGGTGGAGCGGGCCGAGTTCCTCACCGCGATGCGCGCGGCGCTGGAGACCGGCGACTGGCTGCTGGTCGGCACCGACCTGGTCAAGGACCCGGGCGTGATCGTGCCCGCGTACGACGACGCGGCGGGCGTGACAGCCGAGTTCAACCGCAACGTGCTCCGGGTGATCAACCGTGAGCTGGGCGCGGACTTCGACGTCGACGCGTTCCGGCACGTGGCGGTCTGGGATGCCGGCCGGGAGTGGGTCGAGATGCGATTGCGTGCCGAGCACCCGACCCGGGTGCGGGTCCTGGACACCGACGTGGTGTTCGCCGCCGGCGAGGAGCTGCGGACCGAGGTGTCGGCCAAGTTCCGGCCGGAGGGGATCGCGGCCGAGCTGACGGCCGCCGGGTTCGACCGGCGGGCGTTCTGGACCGACCCGGACGGACTGTTCGGGGTGAGCCTGGCCCGGGCCGACTGAGGGCCGTGGCCCCGCCCACACCCGGTGACCGGGGCTGCCGGTGATCGGCTAGGCTGGGCGGCGCGAAGGGGAGTAGCCCCCAATGTCGTGGTCGACACACTGGTGCGTTCCGCATCCGGCCACGCGGCCCCGGTCTCCGGGGCGGGCGAGACCTTCGACTCAGGCTGTCGCAGCCGGGTCGAGGGCGCCCCCGTTCCTCCTCCCGGCTTGATCGGGAAGGTTCACATGGAGGGTTTCCTCGTCGCGCTGGTGGTCAGCTTCGGCGTCATCTTCGTCGCCGAGCTGGGCGACAAGTCCCAGCTCATGGCACTGACGTTCGCCACGCGGTTCAAGCCGGTGCCGGTACTCATCGGCATCACGATCGCCACCGCCGTCGTCCACCTGGCCTCGGTGGCCATCGGGTACGGCCTGAGCGCCGCACTGCCCACCGACTGGATCTCGCTCGTCGCCGGTCTGGCGTTCCTCGGTTTCGGCGCCTGGACGCTGCGCGGCGACAAGCTGACCGAGGAGGAGAAGCGCAAGGCCGAGCGCGGCGGCCGGTCCGCCGTCATCGCCGTGGGTGTGGCGTTCTTCCTGGCCGAGCTGGGCGACAAGACCATGCTCGCCACCATCACGCTGGCCACCAAGTACGGCTGGTTCGGCACCTGGCTCGGCTCGACGCTCGGCATGGTCGCAGCGGACGCGCTGGCGATCCTGGTGGGCCGGATGCTCGGCCGGCACCTGCCGGAGCGGACCATCCGCTACGGCGCGGCGGTGCTGTTCGCCATCTGCGGCCTGTGGCTGATCTTCGAGGCGGTCTCCGAGCTGACCTGAGCGGAACCGGCGTGACTGGTGCGGCGGCGCCCGATGATCGGAGAGCGCCTCGGTGGGTAAGTAGCCCGGGTGAGCGCCGTGGCGGTGACCGTCCGGCGGAGGACGAATCGGCACGACCGGGAGGTTCCGCCCATGAGCAGGCACGACGAGCCCAACGAGTACGGCTTCGCCGGGGGCGCCACCGCGCCGGAGCCGCCGCCGGGCGGGCGCGAGGACGAGCAGGACCGCGCCGAGCAGGTGGCCGTGCCGGGTGACGACCTCACCGCCCCGGCCGCCGAGGCGATTGAGGAGCCGGAGCGCAGGCGCGGGCCGCGCCCGGCCGAGCGCCGGCGCTGAGGCGTACCGCGCCGACCCGTGCGGCGGGCGTGACCGGCTGGTCACGCCCGCCGCGCCGCTCAGGCCAGGCCCTCCTGGTAGACGTCCGGGACGCCGTCGCCGTCGGCGTCCCGGCTCTCCCGCTCGCTGACCCGCCGGTAGACCCGGTTGCGGCGGACCAGCACCACCGAGGCCAGCAGCGCGGAGGTGAGCGAGCCGAGCAGTACCGCCACCTTGACGCCGTCCTCCTCCGGACTGCCGGCGCCGAACGCCAGCTCGCCGATGAGCAGCGACACGGTGAACCCGATTCCGGCCAGCAGTGCCAGCCCGGCCAGGTCGGCCCAGGTGATCTCCTCGTCCAGTTCGGCCCGGGTGAACCGGGCGAGCAGGTACGTCGAGCCGAACACGCCGATCACCTTGCCGAGCACCAGCCCGGCGGCCACCGCGAGCACCACCGGGCTGGTGAGCACGCCGCCCAGGTCCACCCCGACCAGCGTCACCCCGGCGGCGAAGAAGGCGAAGACGGGTACGGCCAGGCCCGCGGAGACCGGCCGCCAGCGGTGCTCCAGCCGCTCGGCGAGGCCGGGTGCGCCGTCGCGTCCCCGCAGCACCGGCACGGTGAAGCCGAGCAGCACGCCCGCCACCGTGGCGTGCACACCGGAGGCGTGCACCAGCGCCCAGGCGGTCACCGCGAGCGGGATCAGCGCCCACCACCAGGTCCGCCGCCGCTGCACGAGCAGCCCGAACGCGGCGATCGGCAGCAGCGCGGCGAGCAGCGGCAGCGGGTGGAACCCGTCGGTGTAGAAGACCGCGATGACGGTGATCGCGAAGAGGTCGTCGACCACCGCGAGGGTGAGCAGGAAGGCGCGCAGCCCCTGCGGCAGGTGGGAGCTGATGACGGCGAGCACGGCGAGTGCGAAGGCGATGTCGGTGGCGGTGGGGATGGCCCATCCGCGCAGGCCGTCGCCGCCGGCGCTGAGCGTCACCGCGAGGTAGACCAGCGCGGGCGCGATCATGCCGCCGAGCGCGGCCACCACCGGCAACGCGGCCCGCCGGGGGTCGCGCAGGTCACCGGCGACGAACTCGCGCTTGAGTTCCAGGCCGACCACGAAGAAGAAGATCGCGAGGAGCCCGTCGGCGGCCCAGGTGCGCAGGTCGAGATCCAGGTGCAGGCCGGCGCCGCCGGGCCAGGGCACCCGGTGGCCCAGCTCGGCGTACGCGGCACGCCACGGCGAGTTGGCCCAGATCAGGGCGAGCACCGCGCCGAGCAGGAGCAGGCCGCCGCCGACGGTCTCGGTGCGCAGCACGTCGGCCAGGAAGCGGGCCTCCGGCCAGGAGCGGCGGGACAGCAGGCGGGAACGGTGCGGGGTGTGCTGGGGCATGCGGCGTCCGTTCGGAAGCTGGGGTCGGCGGAACCATCGCCGACCAGGCTTCCCGGCACACCTGGACCAACCCTAACGGGCGCCGCCACCGGCGGCGAGCCGAGCCGGCCGATGGGACGCCGTCTCACCACCCGGGTGGGGCGTCCCATCGGCCGGCGGGTCAGCGCTGTCCGGGCAGGGCGGGCAGGGACGCCCCGACCGGGTCGCAGAACGCGGCCATCCGCTTGATCAGCTCGTCCGGGTCGGCGTACGGGTCGAGCCCGCGCACCTCGTCCGGGTCCAGCTCGGGCACGGGGACGTGGGAGATCAGCGGGTGCAGCGGCCGGCTGTCCACCTCGTCGGCGCCGAACAGGTGCTCGTGCAGCTTCTCGCCCGGTCGCAGGCCGGTGAAGACGATCTCCGCCGGGCGGTCCGCCTCGGCGGCCAGCCGGCGCGCCACGTCGGCGATCCGGACCGGCTCGCCCATGTCGAGCACCAGCGCCTCGCCGCCCCGGCCGATCGTCGCGGCCTGGAGCACCAGGTGCACCGCCTCCTGCACGGTCATGAAGTAGCGGGTCACGTCGGGGTGGGTGACGGTGATCGGCACCCCGGCCCGGATCTGCGCCTGGAACGCGGTGAGCACCGAGCCGCGGCTGCTGAGCACGTTGCCGAACCGGACGCTCAGGTATCGGCCGTTGAGCCGCTGCGCGTGGTACGCGGTGAGCCGTTCGGTGATCCGCTTGGAGTAGCCGAGGACGCTCGCCGGGTTGGCCGCCTTGTCGGTGGAGATGTTCACGAACTCGGCGACGTCCCGGCACGCCTGCAGCACGTTCAGCGTACCCAGGATGTTGGTCTTGATCGCCTCACCGGGATGGCGCTGGAGCAGCGTGAGGTGCTTGAGCGCCGCGGCGTGGAACACCACGTCGGGCTGCCGGTCGGCGATCGCCCGGGCGATGCCCTCGGCGTCGCGGATGTCGGCGAGGATCAGCTCCGGCCCGTCCAGCAGCGCGCGCCCGTGCAGGGACATCTGCAAGGCGTGCAGCGCGGACTCGTCCCGGTCGAGCATCATCAGCTCGTCCGGCTCGCAGCGGGCGATCTGCCGGCACAGCTCCGAGCCGATCGAGCCGCCGGCGCCGGTGACGAGCACCCGGCGCCCGGCCAGCCCGCCGCGCTCGACGCTCAGCTCGGCCACCCGGTGCGCGCGGCCCAGCAGGTCGGTGAGCTGGAGGTCGCGTACGTCGGTGGCGGCCACCGGGCGGTCGAGGACCTCGCGCACCGGCGGCAGGACCTTGAACGCCGCGCCGGCCTCCAGCGTGCGGGTGCGGACGTCGCGCAGCAGCTGCGGGTCCGAGCCGCTCATCGAGAAGATGACAGTGCTCGCCCGGGTGGCCCGGACGGCGGCGGCGATCTGCTCCCGGCCGCCGAGCACGCGCAGCCGCTCCAGCCGCAGGCCGCGGCTGTCGGGCGCGTCGTCGAGCAGGCCCACCGGCCGGTAGCTGCTGTCCGGGTCGTGCAGCAGCACCCGGACGAGCCGTTCGCTCGCCGCGTCCACCCCGTAGATCAGGCAGCGCTCGGCGTGTCGTGCGGCGGGCGGCCGGCGGTCGGCGTGGGCCCGCCAGAATCCCCGGGCGGCCGCCATCACCACGAGTGCCACCGCGCCGCCGACCAGCGGCGTGCTGGCCGGTACCGGGTGCTGCGTCCACGGCAGCAGGGCGACGAAGCCGACGGCCGCGACGAGCGCGACGGTGGTGGCCAGGCCCTGCGCGTCGCCGGCGCTGCCGATCGGATACCGGCCGTAGAACCGGGACCGCAGCAGCGTGAGCACGGCGTACAGCGCGGCACAGGCCAGCGCCATGCCGAGCGTACGGGCGCTGGCGGCGGCGGTGAGGTCGAACTCGTACCGCGTCCAGGCGGCGCCGAGAAAACCTCCGCACCACGCGGCCGTGTCCAGCGTTAACAGGGAAAGGGTGGCGGCGCGGTGGGTGATCCGGCCGGGGGGTCGAACGGCTGTGATCGCGTCACGATCCATGGGCTGCCCTCTACGTCCTATCCGTATTGAAAGGATTAGACCGTCTGTACCTGTTCGGTCGTTTACTGTCGTCCAGTCACGTAACGTCGTGAATAGGCGATTCGATCCTGGCACGGCGACTGGGGTTTTTAGGGGGCTTTCGTGCAGTTTCATCGGCAGACCGGCGTGTCGCGAGGGGGAGCGTGATGGACGTTCTCGGCTACCTGCGCCTGGTCCGACGCCACTGGTGGATCGTGCTGGTGACGGTGATGCTCGGCCTGGGCACCGCCGCGCTGGTGACGGTCCGGACGGCGCCTCGGTACGAGGCCTCGGTGACGTTCTTCGTCACCACGCCCAGCCAGGGGGTCACCGACGCCTACCAGGGCAGCCTCTTCCTCCAGCAGCGGGTGAAGTCCTACGGTGACCTGCTCACCAGCGACCGGCTGGCACAGAGCGTGGTCGCCGACGCGCCGCTCGGCCTCACCGCCGACCAGGTGCGCAGCCGGATCCACACCACCGCCACGGCCGGCACGGTGCTGCTCAAGGCGACGATCACCGACACCGACCAGACCCGGGCGTTGAAGACCACCGAGACGCTCGCGACGAAGTTCACCGATCTGGTACGCAAGGTCGAGACGCCGCCGGACGGCAAGGCCCCGCCGATCAAGATCGAGGTGGTCAGCGGTCCCCGCGTCACCTCCGACCCGGTCTCGCCGCAGCCCACCCGCAACCTGGTCCTGGGCGGTCTGCTCGGCCTGCTGCTCGGCGTCGGCCTGGCCGTGCTGCGCGGGGTGGCCGACGTCCGGATGCGCGACGGCGCCGGGCTGCAACGGGTGACCGGCAGTCCGCTGCTCGGCGAGATCCCGTACGAGACCGGCGCACGGTCGGCGCCGCTGATCGTCGGCGAGGCGGCCACCTCCGCCCGGGCCGAGGCGGTCCGCAAGCTGCGGACCAACCTGCGCTTCGTGGACGTGCACGAGCCGGCCCGGGTCATCGCGGTCACCAGCGCGTTGCAGGGCGAGGGCAAGACCACGATGGCCTGCAACACCGCCATCGCGCTGGCCGAGGCGGGCTGGCGGGTGCTGCTGATCGACGCCGACCTGCGCCGCCCCAAGGTCGCCGACTACCTCGGCCTCGACGGCGGCGTCGGCCTCACCGACGTGCTGGTCGGCGACGTCCAGGTCGGTGACGTGGTGCAGCGCTGGGGCGAGAAGTCCCTGCTGGTGCTGCCCAGCGGCGCCACCCCGCCCAACCCGAGCGAGCTGCTCGGCTCCAAGTCCATGGCGGACCTGCTGGTCGCGCTGCGGGACTCGGCGGACATCGTGGTCATCGACACCGCGCCGCTGCTGGCGGTCACCGACGGCGTGGTGGTGGCCGTGCAGGCCGACGGCGCGCTCCTGGTCACCCAGCAGGGACGTACCTCCCGCAGCCAGGTCGCGGCGGCGGCGCACGCGCTCAGCTCGGTCTCGGTGCGCCTGCTCGGCTGCGTGCTGAACATGGCCAAGGTGGCCAAGGCGGACGCCTACCAGTACGAGGCGTACAAGGTGGTCGTGCCGCCCGCGGCACCCTCCGTGCCGGCCGACCGGGCCGGCGCCCGGCGGGGCGCGAAGGCCGTGGGCGACCGGACGCAGGAACTCACCCGGCTGTCGCGATGAGCGCGAGCACGGGCCGGATCGACCGCTCGATCTCCTCGGCGCAGCGCCGGAACGCGGCCGGCGAGCCGCCGATCGGATCGCGCAGGTCCTCCGCGTCGGGGGCGGCGGGTTGCAGCCGCCCCCGGGCGCGGACCGCGGCCGACACCGCCGCCCGCAACGGCGTGCCCGCGTCCGCCTCCGCCTCGGCGGGGCGGGCCTCGGCCGCCAGCCGGGCGAACTGCCGCAGCGTGAACGTCCGGGTCAGCGCGGCCGGCGCCAGCGCGGTGCAGGCCGAGCGTTGCCGGCGGGTCGCGGTCAGCACCAGCGCCGCCCCGGTCAGGTGCTCCGGGCGCAGCCGGCGGGTCCGGAAGGCGGCCGGGTCCGCGCCGGTCCGCGCGGTCACCTCGACCGCGTACGGGTGCATGGCGGCCCCGTCGATCGCGTCGGTCCCCGCGCTGGCCACCGCCAGCGGCAGGCCGGCCAGCATCCGGCGGGCGATGAACTCCGCCATCGGTGACCGGCACATGTTCGCCTGGCAGACGAAGAGCACCTCGTCGACCATCTGCACCCCTCTCGTCGGCACGGTCGCGACGGAGGGTGCCGCGACGGCGTTCTTCCGGCGGTCGCGGCCGGACGCAGAGGGGATGCGGGAATGGTACGCGCTGCGGTGTCCGGCCGTCCGGAAAGCCGCGCCGGGAGCGCGGTCATGAGGGTCGGCATCCTCACCTACCACTTCCCGCCGGAGCCGGCGTTCGTCCCGGGGAGCCTGGCTGAGGAACTGGTGGCCCGGGGCCACGAGGTACGGGTGCTCACCGGCTTCCCGGACTACCCGGGCGGCCACGTCTATCCCGGCTGGCGGCAGCGCTGGCGGCACCAGACGCACAGCGAGCGGCTGACCGTGCGCCGCGTGCCCCGGTACGCGGCGGGCGACGGTTCCGCCCGTGCCCGCACGGCGACCTGGCTCTCCTTCGCCGGCAGCGCCGCGCTCGCCGGCCGGGGCCTGCTGCGCGACGTCGACGTGCTCTACGTCTACGGCCATCCGGCGGTCACGTTCGCGGCCACCGGGCTGCTGCGGCTGCTCGGCCGTACGCCGGCCGTGCTGCACGTGCAGGACGTGTGGACGGAGCGGAACGGGCGCCCGGCGCCGGACAGCGGGTGGCCGGCGCGGCTGGAGGCCGCCACCCGCCGCCTCTACCGGGAGGCGGCAGTGGTGGCTGTCGGTTCGCCGTCGATGGCGGATCTGGTCCGCGCCGGCGGGGCCGACCCGGGCTGGGTGCGCACCGCGCCGAACTGGACCGACGAGCGGATCTTCCGGCCCACCCAGGCCGGTCCGGCGGTCCGGCGGCTGGTCCGCCGGGACGACCGCTGCGTGGTGATGCACGCCGGGACGATCGGCGCGCGCCAGGATCTGGAGACGGCGGTCCGCGCGGCGGCGGCGCTCGGCGACCGGATGGATCTGGTGCTCGTGGGCTCGGGTCCGCAGGAGCGGCGGGTGCGAGGGCTCGCCGCCGACCTCGGCGCGGACAACGTCCGGTTCCTGGAGCGACGGTCCGCGGTGGACATGCCGCAGCTCTACGCCGCGGCCGATTACCAGCTCGTGGCCCAGCGCGACCTGCCGGAGCTGCGTGGCCGGGTGCCCGGCAAGCTCCAGGCCGCGCTCTCCTGCGCCGCGCCGGTGGTCGCCTCCGCGGCGGGGGAGACGGCGGAGGTGGTGGAGCGGGCCCGCGCCGGTCTGTCCTGCCCGCCGGAGGACTGGGCGGCGCTGGCCGACCGCTTCTGGCTGGCCGCCGCCATCCCGCCGGCCGCCCGGCTCGACATGGGCAGGCGGGGCCGTGACGCGTACCTGCGGGACATGTCGATGCGGGCCGGTGTGGACCGGATCGAGGCGCTGCTGCACGAGGCGGCCGAGCGGTCGTCGAACCGAACAAAGTTCGCACACAGCGGTTAAATCGTCAGAGTGTCTAATAACGGCTCGAAAGGGCACTTTCTCGTGCTAAAAAGCACTCGAACGCGAATTGTGTCCGATTCGACCGACGCATAGGGGGAATCCGTGAGCGGACCTGGTGCCACGCCCGTCCGGCGGCGCCGCTCGCGACGGCGCCGGCGCACCCGGGTCCGCCGGATCCTGCTGACCGGGCTGGTCGTCGTGTCGGTGCTGCTCAGCGCCGGCGGCTGGGTCGCGTTCCGGGGCTGGCAGGCCCGCGCCCACCTGGTGAACGCCGCCGGGCTGGCCCGGGAACTCAGCGCCCAGGTGCTCGACGGCGACGTGGCCCGGGCCCAGCGCACGCTCGCCGCGTTGCAGGAGCAGGCCGCCGCCGCGCGCGGCGAGACCGGGGATCCGGTGTGGTGGGTCGGCCAGCAGACCCCGTACGCGGGGGACAACCTCGCCGCGGTGCGGCAGATCTCGGTGGCGGTGGACGATCTGGCCCGGCTGGCGTTCCCCACGCTGCTGCGCGTCGACCTCGCCTCGCTGGTGCCGAAGCAGGGCAAACTGGACCTGGCCCGCCTGCGCGCCGTCTCGGCCGAGGTCTCCGCCGCCGACCAGGCGGTACGCCGGACCGCCGACCGGCTGCGGCAGGTGCCCACCGGTGACCTCGTGACGCAGGTACGCGAGGCGGTCACCGCGCTGCGCGCCGAGCTGGACCAGCTCGGCGAGCTGACCTCGGCGGCTGATCGCGGCGCCCGGCTGCTGCCGCCGCTGCTCGGCGCGGACGGACCGCGCAGCTATCTGCTGGTCTCGCAGAACCCGGCCGAGCTGCGCGCCACGGGCGGCATGTTCGGCGCGTACGCCGTCCTGCGCGCCGAGGGTGGGCGGATCCGCCTCGTGAAGCAGGGCAGCTCGTCCGACCTGCGCTTCTTCGACCCGCCGCTCAAGGTCGACGCGGAGGTGAAGCGGCTCTGGGGCGAGCTGCCGGGCATCTATCCGGCGGACGTGAACCTCAACCCGGACTTTCCGGCCGCCGCCGCGCTCTACCGCGACATGGTGCGCCGCCGGACCGGCACCACAGTGGACGGGGTGCTGGCGGTGGACCCGGTGGTCCTGTCGTACCTGCTCGGCGTCGTGGGTCCGGTGAACGTGCCGGACGGGCCGTCGCTGGGTGCCGCCACGGCCGTACGGACGCTCCTCAGTGACTCGTACCGGGACCTGGACACGAAGGACCAGGACGAGTACTTCACCAAGGCCGCTTCGGGCGTCTTCGACACCCTGTTCACCAAGACGGTCGACCCGCGCGCACTTTTGACCGTTTTTACCCGTTCAATCAATGAACGTCGGATATTGTTCTGGAGTGTCCGATCTGAGGAACAACGCGCACTGGCCGGCAGCCGGCTGGCCGGTCAGCTCCCGGAGAAGGACTCCGTGCCGACTGTCGGCGTGTTCCTCAACGACGGCAGCGGCGCGAAGCTCGGCTACTACCTCAGGTTCTCGACCACCGTGACAGTCGGCGAATGCCACCCGGACGGGCGCCGTGAGCTGCGGCTTCGGGTCACGGTGCACTCCACCGCCCCGAAGTCGGGCCTGAGCAAGTCGGTCACCGGGCTGGCTCTGGCCGGCGACAAGTACACCGCACGCACCTTCGTCTCCGTCCACACGCCCACCGGCGGCGCCGTGCTCACCGGCCGGCTGGACGGGCGGGACACCGCAATGGGCAGTGGCACCCACGGCCGCCGCCAGGTGGCGGTCGCGAACGTGGAGACCCGCCCGGGGCAGACCCGGACGCTCGACGTCACGGTGCTCACCGGCAAGACCGGCGCCGGGACGGCCGAGCTGGTGCACACGCCCACCGTCACCCCATGGACCACCCAAGTAGTCAACGCACCAAGCTGTGAACAGTAGGAGGGAAACCATCATGCGGCTATCCCGCATCATCATGGCGCTCACGGTGGGCCTGGCCGTAGCGGCCGTGCCGACCGCGGCCGGGGCGGCGCAGCCGCAGCCCCCGGTCTACCCGCCCGAGGTCGCGTCGCTGACCGTCTCACCGACCACCATCCGGCTCGGCGAGACGTTCACCCTGCGGGGTTCGAACTTCGCGCCGAACGAGTCGGTGCGGATCGACGTGGCGATCTCGGGCCTGCCCGCGGCCGCCCCGGCCGAGGGGACCGCGCGGCGCAGCGACGGCAGCACGGTGGCGATGGCGCCTGTCGCCTACACGCCCAACCGTGCCCAGCCGCAGCCCGCGCCGACCACGTTCACCGTGACGGCCGACGCCAGCGGCAACTTCACCGTCACCTACCGGCCGACCCGGCCGGGCCGGTACACCTTCACCGCCACCGGTCTGACGTCCGGACGGATCGCCAGCGCCACCGGCACCGTCCTGCCGCCGCGGCCGACCCGGTCGCCGCACCACGGCGGTCTGCCGGTGACCGGTGACAGCATCGGCACGCCGCTGAAGCTCGGTGGGGGCCTCGCCGCCGCCGGTGCGGTGCTGCTTCTGGCCTCCATGGCCTGGCGCCGCCGCCGCCTCGGCTGATCCGAGGCGCGCCGGGGACGACCCGGCTCGATCGTGAGTGCCCGCCGGACCCGGTCCGGCGGGCACTCACGTGTCCGGCCGACACGACACAATGAGCCATGGACGCGACACCGTGGACCGATCAGGCCGGTCTGCTCACGCTGCCCGGGGGCGCCACCGTGCGCGGACGCCGGGTCGCCGAGCCCGGTTCGCCCGCCGACTTCGCCCTGCTGCTGGCGCCCGGCCCCGAGCCGGAGTGGCCGGTCCGGCGGGTCCGCTGGCCCGACTTCTGGATCCCGGCCGACCGCGCCGACGCCCTCGACGCGCTGCGGGAGGCGTGGCGGCGCGCGTACGCGGGGGAGCGGGTCGAGGTGGCCTGTCACGGCGGCGTCGGGCGCACCGGCACCGCGCTCGCCGCGCTCGCCGTGCTGGACGGGCTGCCGCCCGCGCGGGCGGTGGCCTGGGTCCGGTCCCGCTACCACCGGCGCGCGGTGGAGACGCCGTGGCAGCGGTGGTGGCTGCGCGGCGTGCGCTGACACCCGGCCGGTCACCCACCGGAAGCGTCCGATCGGCGCGGCGTCACGACACCGGTGAGCCGTCCCGACCTGATCATCGGGCTCGGTAGGGTGCCTTTCATGAGAGCCCGGGTCCTGGCCGCCGCCACCGCCGTCACCCTGCTCGCCACCGGGACGCCCGCCCCGGCCGCCGCCCCGGCCACCACACCCGCCGTCACCGCGCCCTGCCCGCGCCTGCCCGCCCCGAAGGTCAGCCGGCCGCCACGCCCGACACCGCCGGCCACGACGCCCGACCAGGCGGCGGTGGGCGGTGAGGCGCTGGCCGGCGCCGGGCTGGTCATGCCACCGGGCAGCCCCGCGCCCCCGGCGGTCACCGCCACCACCTGGCTCGTGGCGGACCTGGACACCGGCACGGTCCTCGGCGCGTGCGGCGCACACGTCCCCGGCACCCCGGCCAGCACCCAGAAACTGCTGCTGGCCGCCACCATGCTGACCCGGCTGGACCCGAAGCAGGTCGCCGTCGCTGCCCGCGCCGACCTGGACATCGAGCCGGGCAGCTCGGCCGTCGGCCTGCTCGTCGGCGGCCGCTACAGCGTGGAGACGCTGTGGCTGGGCCTGCTGCTCCAGTCCGGTAACGACGCCGCGAACATGCTGGCCCGCCTCGGCGCCGGCAGCGCGCAGGCCGGCGTCGCCGAGATGAACGAGCAGGCCCGCCGGCTCGGTGCCGGGCAGACGCACGCGGTCACCCCGTCCGGCCTGGACGGCCCCGGCCAGTTCACCAGCGCGTACGACCTGGCGCTCATCGCGCGGGCCTGCTTCGCCGACGCCGCGTTCCGCCGGTACGCGCTCACCGAGCGCACGCAGATCCCGGCCCAGCCCGCGTTGAAGAAGGGCGGGTTCCAGATCCAGAACGAGAACCAGCTCGTCTACCGCTATCCCGGCGCGCTCGGCGGCAAGACCGGCTTCACCGAGCTGGCCCGGCACAGCTACGTCGGCGCCGCGCAGCGGGACGGACGCCGCCTCGTGGTGACGCTGCTCGGCGCCGAGGCCCGCCCGGTACGCGGCTGGCAGCAGGGCGCCCAGCTTCTCGACTGGGGCTTCCGGCTGCCCCGGGACGCCTCGGTCGGCCGGCTGGTCGAGCCGGGCGAGCGGGACGCCGAGGCGGCGCAGCCCCGGCAGGCGGCGGCCGCCGAGCCCACCCGTACCGCCTCCCCGCCGTGGCGGGGACCGGCCGGGACGGCGCTGCACCGCATCGGCGACGGGGACTGGCGGGTGATCGTGCCGGTAGCCGGTCTGCTGGCGCTCACAGTAGGCGGGGTGGTGGCCGTGCTCGCCGCCCGCCGGGGCCGATCCCGCCCCCGCGGACGCCGCCGGGCCTGACCCGGTCACCGACGCCCCGGGCGGGTCGCGTGGACACCGGTTCCGTGGGTATGCGCCCGGCATGGAGCACCCGGGCCGGATCGTGGTGGTCTCGGCGGACATCGGCGCCGGACACGACCGGGCCGCCGACGAGCTGGCGCACCGGCTGCGTGCGCAGGGCTTCGAGGTGGACCGGCTGAACCTCCTGCACCTGCTGCCGCGCCCGGTGCACCGGGCGGTACGCGAGACGTACCGGGGCGTGCTGCACCGGCTCCCCTGGGGCTACCACGCGCTGTTCCGGCTGACCGGCAGCTCGCAGACCGCCGTACGCGCGATCCGCGCGCTGCTGCGGCCGTTCCGACGTCGCCTGCGCCGCCGCATCCCGTCCGACGCGCGGGCCGTGGTCACCACGTATCCGTTCGCCAACCAGCTCCTCGGCCCGTTGCGGCGCCGCGGGCGGCTCCGTGTCCCGGTGATCACCTATGTGACCGATTTCGTGGTGCACCCGACCTGGCTCGCGCCGGGCGTCGACGTGTACTGCGGGGTCCGCCACGCCGAGACGCACCCGGCCTGCGCCGCCGACGTCACCGCGGTGCAGCCGCTGGTGTCCCGCGCCTTCACCCGCACCGGACCGGAGGACCGGCGGCGGGCCCGGCAGCGGTTCGGTCTCCCGGCCGAGGGTGTGCTCGCGCTCGTCGTCGCGGGCTCCTGGGGCGCCGGCGAGGTGGCGGCCACGGTGGCCGAGGTCGCCGCCGCGGGCGTCCGGCCGGTCGTGGTGTGCGGGCACAACGCGGCGCTGCGCCGCCGGCTGCGCGGCGCCGGCCGGCACGTGCTCGGCTGGGTCGACGACATGCCGGCGCTGATGCGCGCCGTCGACGTCATGGTGGAGAACGCCGGCGGGCTGACCTGCCAGGAGGCGCTGGCGGCCGGGCTGCCGGTGGTCACGTACCGGCCCATCGCCGGGCACGGACGCGCGAACGCCGCGATCCTGGCCCGCGCGGGCCTGAGCCGGTGGGCGGCCACACCGCAGCAACTCGGGCCGGTGCTCGCGGCGGTGCTCGGGGCCGGACCGGTGGCCCCGTCCCGCGACGACGTGTCCCAGGACCCGGCCGGCCTGGTCGCCGAGGCGGCACGCCGGGCACCACCCGCGGGCCCGGCCGGTACACGTCGCCCGCTGCTGGACCCGGTCGGCGACGCGGTCGCCGTCCTCGCCGCGCTGCTCCAGTCCACCGGCGGCCTGCGATGAGAACCGCCACCCTCGCCCGGGACGCCGCGCTCGTGGTGCCGGCGGCGCCGGTGGTGACGGCGCTGCCCGCCGTACGGCGGCTGCTGCCCGGCCTGCACGGGATCGGGGCGCCCGGCCGGGTCGCACCGACCTTCGCCGACGGCCCGGACCCGGAGTCCACCGGCCACGTCCTGGACGTGCTGGCGGCGCACCGGGTCCGGGCTACGTTCTTCGTGCTCGGCGCGATGCCGCGGCGCCACCCGGCGCTGGGCCGCCGGGTGGTCGACGACGGCCACGAGATGGCCGTGCACGGTTCCTGCGACCGCCGTACGGCGTGCTCACCACCGCCGCGCTCGTGGCCGCCCCGGGCTCCGCGCGCGCTGATCCGCGAGCGGGCCGGGAGCCTACCGCGCGCCCGCGGCGGCGGAACGCGAATCCCGGAGCCGGTGACCCGTTCGGGTCGGCGTGGCTAGCGTCCGGGTCATGAGGACCTGGGGATCCTTCGTGGCGCTGGCCGCCGCCCTGCTGCTGCCGGCCTCCGTGACACCGGCGGCCGCCGTCCGCGCGCCGGTACGCCGGCTGCCGCCCGCGCCGCCCTGCCCGAATGTGCCGGCCCCGTCGACCCGGCCGCCGCAGGCGCCGCCGGCGCCCGACCCGGCCGCGCGGGCCGTCGGTGGCGTCGCGCTCGACACCGCCGGCCTGGTCGTCCCGCCCGCGTCGAGCGCGCCGCCTGCTGTGACGGCCACCTCCTGGGTGGTCGCCGACCTGGACAGCGGCGCGGTGCTCGGCGGCTGCGGCCCGCACGAGTACGGCGTACCGGCGAGCGTGCAGAAGCTGCTGCTCGCAGCCACCATGCTGCCCCGGCTGGACCCGCACCGGGAGGTGACGGTGACCGCCGGGGACCTGGCTGTCGAACCGGGCAGCTCGGCGGTCGGGCTGGTGGAGGGCGGGCGCTACCGGATCGAGACGATCTGGCTCGGCCTGCTGCTGCGCTCCGGCAACGAGGCCGCCAACGCGCTCGCCCGCCTCGGTGGTGGCCCGGACGGGCCGGCCGGCGGGGTACGGGCGATGAACGAGGAGGCGCACCGGCTGGGCGCCCGGCAGACGCACGCGGTCACCCCGTCCGGCCTGGACGGGCCGGGGCAGTTCACCAGCGCGTACGACCTGGCGCTGATCGCGCGGGTCTGCTTCGCCGACCCGGCGTTCCGCAGGTATGCCGCCACCCGGACCGCGCAGGTCCCGGCCCAGCCGGCGCAGCGGGCGAAGGCGTTCGCCATCTCCAACGACAACATGCTGCTGGACCGGTACCCGGGCGCGCTCGGCGGCAAGACCGGCTTCACCGACCTGGCCCGGCACACGTACGTCGGCGCGGCCGAGCGCGGCGGGCGGCGCCTCGTGGTCACGCTGCTCGGCGCCGAGGTGACCACGCAGCGGGGCTGGCAGCAGGGCGCGGCGCTGCTGGACTGGGGGTTCGCGCAGCCCCGCGACGCCGTGGTGGGACGGCTGGTCGAGCCGGGGGAGCTGGACCGGCCGGCGCCACCGGCGGGCGGGGCGGCCTCGGCGCTGGCCGGGCAGGCCGGTCTGGGGGGCGGCGGGGCGGCACCCGGGCCGCGCCCCGGTACGGGCGTGACTGTGGCGGTGGGCGCGGTGCTGACGGCCGGGGGAGTGCTGCTGCTGGCCCGGCGTCGTCGTAACGCCGCCGCCGTCGCCATGTCGGCCAGGCCGGCTCTAGCGGAGCCGGAAGTTCCGGAACAGGACTGAAAGGAGCGGCCCGGATCAGCGGCGGGCAGGCCCCGCGGTGCTGTCCCGCACCACGAGTTCGGTGGCCAGCTCGACCCGGGGCGAGTCGATCTCCTCGCCCTGGGCCAGCCGTAGCACCGTACGCGCGGCGAGCCGGCCCATCTCCACGAGCGGCTGGCGCACGGTGGTCAGCGGCGGTGAGGCCCACCGCGCCTCGGGCAGGTCGTCGAACCCCACCACGCTCACGTCGTCGCAGACCCGCAGCCCGCGGCGGCGCACCGCCTCGTACACCCCGAAGGCCATCTGGTCGCTGGCGGCGAAGATGGCCGTCGGCGGGTCGTCGAGGTCGAGCAGCGCGCCACCGGCGGTGAACCCGGAGGCGTGGTAGAAGTCGCCGGGTTGCACCAGCCGGTCGTCGGCGGCGACTCCGGCGGCGGCCAGCGCGGCCCGGTAGCCGTCCAGCCGGGCCCGGCTGCACAGCAGGTGCGGCGGGCCGGCCACGAAACCGATCCGGCGGTGGCCGAGCTTGAGCAGGTGCTCGGTGGCGGTCAGGCCGCCGGTCCAGTTGGTGGCGCCGATCGCCGGCACGTCCGTGGCGGCCACGCCGGCCGCCGGGTCGACCACCACCACCGGCACGTTGAGGCGCCGCAACTGGGCCTGCACGGCCGGGCTCAGGTGCGAGGTCACCACGATCACGCCGTCGGAGGCGCGGGCGCGCAGGTTGTGCAGCCACTGCCGGGTGGAGCTGGACTCGCGGTGGATCGCCGAGACGACGGTGCCGACCCCGGCGGCGTGGCTGACGTCCTCCACGCCGCGGATGATCTCCACCGCCCACGGGCTGTCCAGGTCGTTGAAGACCAGGTCGACCAGGTCCGCCCGGCGCACCGTGCGGCTGCCCCGGCGCCGGTAGCCGTGGTGGCGCAACAGCTCCTCGACGCGTTCCCGGGTGTCCGGTGCGACGTCGGAACGCCCGTTGAGCACGCGCGACACGGTCGGGACCGAGACGCCGGCCTCCCGTGCGATCGCGGTGATGGTCACCCTGCGCTCGTCGTCCGCGCTCACCCGTGTTCCCTTCGCCGGCTGCCGGAACCGACCGGTAGACCGTCCCGCCCCACGCACATCTTGCCGTACGCCGAGGGCTTGACGACAGGCCGGACCGGCTCTAGCGTTCGCACGAGTTGCGGAAACGTTCCGGAAATGCGCCCGTCATCTTCCGACGGCTCGCCGTCCACCCCCGACGAACGACGAGGAAGACCGAGGCGTGTTCACCGACCTGACCGAGGCCGAACTCCGCACCTACCGCAGCGACCTGCACGAGCCTCCGGACTTCGACGCCTTCTGGGCTGACACTCTGGCACAGGCGCGCTCGTGCGGCGACCCGGTGTCCGCGACCCCGCTGCCCACGCCGCTGACCGGCGTCGACGTCTTCGACGTGACGTTCCCCGGCTTCGCCGGCCAGCCGATCCGCGCCTGGCTGCGGGTGCCGCGCGGCGCGACGGAGCCGCTACCCACGATCGTGCAGTACGTCGGGTACGGCGGCGGCCGCGGCCACCCGCTGGAGAACCTGCTCTGGTCCGCGGCCGGCTTCGCCCACCTCCAGATGGACACGCGCGGCCAGGGCTCGGGGTGGAGCCGGGGCGACACACCGGACGTCGCCGCCGCCGGACCGCAGGCGCCGGGCATGGCCACCCGGGGCATCGAGGACCCGAACAGGTACTACTACCGGCGCTTCCTCACCGACGCGGTCCGCGCCGTGGACGCCGCGTGCGAGCTGCCCGCCGTCGACCCGGACCGGATCGCCGTGCTCGGTCACAGCCAGGGCGGCGCCGCCGTGCTCGCCGCCGCCGCGCTGGCCCCGCGGGTACGCGCGGCGGTCGCGCTCGTGCCGTTCCTCTGCGACATCCCGCGCGGGATCACGATCACCGACGCCAGGCCGTACCGGGAGATCCGCGACTACCTCGCCGTGCACCGCGACCGCGAGGAGCAGGCGCTGCGCACGCTCGGCTACGTCGACGGCGTCGCGTTCGCCCGCCGCGCCACAGTGCCGGCCCGGTTCTCCGTGGCGCTGATGGACGAGATCACACCGCCGTCCACCGTCTACGCCGCCTACCACGACTACCGGGGCGACAAGGACCTGACCGTGTGGCGGTTCAACGGCCACGAGGCGGGCGGCATCGACGACGACGCCGCCGCTGCCGGCTTCCTCCGTACCGTGCTGGGCGGCTGACCACCGGTTCCGCCGATGCCGGCCCGCCGGGGCTGGTAGACACGGCGGATGGGCACCGGCATGCGCGCGACGGCGGTCCTGGCCGTCGCGGCCGTGCTGCTCGCCGCCTGCCAGCGGCCCGCGCCGTCCCCGTCGCCGTCCGCGCCGCAGTCACCCACCCCGACCGGTCCGAGGGCCCCGGCGGACATCGTGGACCTCGCCACCGTCGACCCCACCGTCCGCACCGACATCCGGTACGCGGGCCCGCACAACTTCGTCGGCCGGCCCGTCGACGGGTACGCCGAACCGCGCTGCCTGCTCACCCGCCCGGCGGCGCAGGCGCTGCACCGGGTGCAGACCGCAGCGCTCGCCGGCGGGCACAGCCTCAAGGTGTACGACTGCTACCGCCCGCAACGCGCGGCTGACGACTTCGTCGCCTGGGCGAAACTCCCCGGCGAGCAGCGGATGAAGGGGGAGTTCTACCCCGGCGTACCCAAGGACCGGCTGTTCGCCGACGGCTACATCGGCGCGCCCACCGCGCACAGCCGGGGCAGCACCGTCGACCTGACACTGGTCCCGGTCTCCGGGGCGCCGCAGGCCGCGTTCACGCCCGGCCAGGCGCTCGTGCCCTGCACCGACCCGGCCGGTCGCCGTTTCGCCGACGACTCGATCGACATGGGCACCGGGTTCGACTGCTTCGACCCGCGCGCCCACACCGCCGACGCGCGGATCGGCGACGCCGCCCGGAGCAACAGGGGCCTGCTGCTCCGGCTGATGTCCGCGCAGGGTTTCGAGAACTATCCGCTGGAGTGGTGGCACTACCGGTACGTCGACGAGCCGTACCCGGACACGTGGTTCGACTTCCCGGTGGCCGGTTCGTCAGTGCGGTGACCCGGTCGGACCATGATCGTTCTAGGCTGCCCGGGGAGAACACCACCACCCGGAAGGGACCACCTGTGCCTACCGAACGGATCGGCCCGCCGCTGCTCGCCGGCGAGCGGGAGTCGTTGCGAGCCTTCCTCGACTTCCACCGGGCCACGCTGGCCCTCAAGTGCGAGGGGCTGACCGACGAGCAGTTGCGCCGGCCGGCGTCGCCGCCGTCCACGCTGTCCCTGCTCGGCCTGGTCCGGCACATGGCCGAGGTGGAGCGCACCTGGTTCCGCCGGGTCATCGCCGCCGAGGACGTACCGCTCGTGTGGTCGGACAGCGGCGACTTCCAGCAGGCGTACGACGCCCGCGACGCCGACCCGGCGGAGGCGTTCGAGGCGTGGCAGCGCGAGATCGAGCACGCCCGGCGCATCGAGCGGGAGGCCGGGTCGCTCGACGTGACAGGTCACCAGGCACGCTGGGGCGAGGACGTCTCGCTGCGCCTGGTCATGCTGCACATGCTGCACGAGTACGCCCGCCACAACGGGCACGCCGACCTGATCCGCGAGGCGATCGACGGCACCGTGGGCGTCTGAGCCCGCTCAGCGCCCGCGCACACCGCCGTCAGCCCGTCCGCAGCGGCAGCCAGGCCAGCACGTCCTGGATCCGCGCGTCCCAGTACGCCCAGTCGTGGTCACCCGGACCGAAGTCGACGGTGACCGGCACGTCGCGCCTCCGGGCCACGTCGAGGAACCGCATGCTGTCCTCGTACAGGAAGTCCTCGGTGCCGCAGGCTACGTAGAGTGCCGGCCGGTCGTCGCCGGAGCGCTCCAGCAGCCCCACCGTGTCGTCGTCGGCGGGCACCGGGCCGTCACCCCAGACGGTGCGCCACACCGCCGGGTCGACCGGACGGGTCGCATGGTGGCGGCGGCGCGTCACGTCCAGCGCGCCGGACAGGCTCGCCGCCGCCGCGAACCGGTCCGGGTGGCGCAGCGCCCACTTCACCGCCCCGTAGCCGCCCATCGACAGGCCCGCGACGAACGTGTCCTCCCGCCGATCGGACAGCCGGAAGAACGACCGGCACACCTCGGGCAACTCCTCGCTGAGGAACGTCCAGTACCGGTTGCCGTGCGCCTCGTCGCAGTAGAAGCTCCGCTGCACCTGCGGCATCACCACGGCCAGCCCGAGCGGCGCCACGTACCGCTCGATCGCGGTGCGACGGGTCCACACCGTGTCGTCGTCGGTCAGGCCGTGCAACAGGTAGAGCACCGGCGGATCGCCGTCGGCGGCGGCGCCCGGCACGCCGATCCCGGCCGCGCCGCGATCGGGCAGCAGCACCGTCATCGACGTGCCCGTGCCCAACGCCTCGGAGAAGAAGTCACACCGGATCAGCGCCATGAGGCGGGAGCGTACCTCGGAGGGGTTCGATGAGGGCGTTCCTATTGCCCCGGGACCGTCGCACGGGAAAAGATGGCCGTGCGTGCCGGAAACACACCCGTAACCTGCGCGCTGCTGGTCTCTGTCACGAGGAAGTGGGAGTCAGTCATGAGCGACGTGTCGGCCGCACTGGGTGTGCGCCTCTACCCGGATCTGGTCGAGCCCGGCGGTCTCGCCCCAGCGCTCGTGGCGACCGCCGCCGCGCACCGGCTCGACGTCGGCGAGGTGACCGCGCCCGAGCAGGGCCGCAGCCGGTTCACCTGCGCCGAGATGACCTCCGCCCGGGGCGTGGTCTGCGTCAGCCTCGGCTCCCAGGCCCGCTACTTCATGATCGACCTGCGGGTGGACGGCGACGTCCAGGCCCGGGGCGACGCCACCGACCTGCTCCAGGTCGCGCAGGTGGCGGCCGCGTGGCGGGCCGGCATCACGCTCGCCGAGCTGACCGCGCGCTACCCGTTCATGGAGGAGATGCGGCGTCACCCGGTGGCGCACGCCGGCTAGCCGCCGGTCCGCCGGGCCGGCCGGCCCGGCACTCATGGAGTCGCGAAGCCGAGGGCGTCGTTCGTCGTCCCGCGGTCGCCCACGCGCGACGGAATATCGCGTTGCTGCCCGAGTGCGGCGGCCGTACCGTGAGCGGGCAACGTCGATCCGATCCACCAGGGAGCCTGCCGTGTCGCAGCAGAACCGCACCCGCGCCGAGCGGCTCGCGCCGCGCGCCGGTGTCCTGCTGTCCGAACCGGGCACGGGCCGGCGACGGCAGTGGCAACCCGGGTGGTGGCGCGTCTAGCGCCGGCGCGACGATCCGCGCGAACCGCCCGCCCCGACACCGGAGCCGGGCGGTTCTCCGTGTCCGGGGCACCTACGTCAGACGGACATGAGCAAGGAGACGACGATGGGTTTCACCCCGCTGGCCGGTACCCGGGCACCGGTCCGGGTCTGGACCGACCCGTACGCGATCGAGGCGCAGGCGGCCCGGCAGTTGCGCAACATCGGCGCGCTGCCGTGGGTGCAGGGCGTCGCGGTGATGCCGGACGTGCACTTCGGCAAGGGCGCCACGGTCGGGTCGGTGATCGCGATGCGGCAGGCCGTGTCGCCGGCCGCGGTCGGCGTGGACATCGGCTGCGGCATGTCCGCGGTGCGGACCTCGCTGACCGCCGCCGACCTGCCCGACGACCTCGCGCCGCTGCGTTCGGCGATCGAGGCGGCGATCCCGGTCGGCTTCGCCATGCGCGACGACGCTGTCGATCCGCGCCGGATCCGGGGGCTGGAGCAGGCGGGCTGGGACGAGTTCTGGCGGCGCTTCGGCGCGCTCGACCGGAAGGTCGCGCAGCTCCAGACGCGGGCGCAGCGGCAGCTCGGCACGCTCGGCGGCGGCAACCACTTCATCGAGGTCTGCCTGGAGCAGGGCGGCGCGGACGACGGCCAGGTCTGGCTGATGCTGCACTCCGGTTCCCGCAACATCGGCAAGGAACTGGCCGAGCGGCACATGGCGGTGGCGCGCGGCCTGCCGCACAACACCGACCTGCCGGACCGGGACCTCGCGGTGTTCCTCGCCGGCACGCCGGAGATGGAGGCGTACCGGCGGGACCTGTGGTGGGCGCAGGAGTACGCCCGGCGCAACCGGGCGGTCATGCTCGCGCTGCTCTGCCAGGTGGTCCGGGAGGCGTTCCCGCACGCCGGCTACGACGAGCCGATCTCCTGCCACCACAACTACGTGGCGGAGGAGAGCTACGACGGGGTGGACGTGCTGGTGACCCGCAAGGGCGCGATCCGGGCCGGCCAGGGTGACCTGGGCATCATCCCGGGCTCGATGGGCACCGGCTCGTACGTCGTGCGCGGCAAGGGGAACCTGGACGCGTACTGCTCGGCGTCGCACGGCGCCGGGCGGCGGATGTCGCGGGGGCAGGCGAAGCGGACGTACAGCACCGCGGATCTGGCCGCGCAGACCGCCGGGGTGGAGTGCCGCAAGGACGCCGGTGTGGTCGACGAGATCCCCGGCGCGTACAAGGACATCACCGAGGTGATGGCCCAGCAGGAGGACCTGGTCGAGGTGGTCGCCCACCTCAAGCAGGTCGTCTGCGTGAAGGGTTGAGCGGTGGGGCCGGCGTCGAGGGGGGCGCCGGCCCCTACCGGGTACGCCGGGCGACGCGTACGCCGATGGCGACCGCGCCGATGACGAGCAGCGCGGACAGGAGCTGGAGGCCGGGGGAGTCGTCGGCCTCCCCGTACACGAAACCGGCGACGCCGAACGCGACGGCGAGCAGGGCGACGGCGGCGAGCAGGTATCTCATCGTTCCTCCTCGTCGGCGACCCATTCGAGCAGGTCGCCGGGCTGGCAGTCGAGCACCCGGCAGATGGCCCCCAGGGTGCTGAACCGGACGGCCTTGGCGCGGCCGTTCTTGAGCACGGCGACGTTCGCCGGGGTGAGCCCCACGCGCTCGGCGAACTCGCCGACGCTCATCTTGCGCTTGGCCAGCTCCACGTCGATGCGCACGACGATCGGCATCAGATCACCGCTTCCATGTCGGTGCGCAGCGTGGTGGCCTGGCGCAGCAGCGCGCGCAGGACGACCATCAGCAGACCCAGCACGCTGACGCCGGTGACCAGCAGGAGCAGCAGCAGCGGCAACCCCGGGTCGTCGGCGTTGAAGCCGACGTAGCCGAACACGCCGACGAGTACCACCCAGGCGGCGGCGACCGCCCGGACGATCCCGTCGACCCAGCCCAGGGACGCCTCGGTGAAGATGCGGTCGTTGCGGACCAGGGTGAGCAGGTGCCAGGTGCAGACGATCACCACCTGTACGCACAGCACCCAGAAGATCGTCACCGCGGTGGCGGGCCACCGCAGGTACGCCATGTCCGGGTTCTCGCGCGCCAGGTGCGCGAACTGTCCGGGCAGCGACATGGTCTGGAACAGCACCAGGATCGCGAACAGCAGGACCAGGAATGCGCGGAGCGGAGTCACCGCGCGTTGCGCCGTCAACATGCATCGACTATCGCGTGGAACCTATCGAAAGTCAATCGGTATCGCTTGCGCGGCGGCCGACGGCATACCGGACGTGCACCGCGTGGCGCGAGTGGTGCACGGCGCGGATCTCCAGGTCGACGTCCCGGTCGAAGCCCTCGAAGAGTCGCTTCCCGCGACCGAGGATCACCGGCGCGGTGGACAGGCCCAGCTCGTCGACCACGCCGGCCGCGAGCGCCTGCCGGATCACGTCGGCGCCCCCGCCGATGACCACCGCGCCGTCACCGGCCGTACGCCGGGCCGCCGCCAGCGCCTCGTCGAACCCGTCGACCATGAGGAAACCGGCGCTCGGGTCCGGCTGGTCGGCGGTGCGGTGGGTGAGCACGACCAGGGGCGCCTGGAACGGGTTGCGGCCGCCCCACGCGCCGGCGCTGTCGTACATGCCCCGGCCGCACAGCGCGGCGCCGACGCCCGCCAGCAGCTCGTCGAAGTACGCGCGGTCCTCGCCGGTCATGCCGGTGCCGGGTTCGCGCGGCGAGTCGTACGTCCACGGCCCGCCCATCACCCAGTGGTGCAGCCGCTCGCCGCCGACGCCCAGCCCCTGGCCCGCGTGGTCGTCGGGGCCGGTGACGTAGCCGTCCAGGGAGACGGTGACGGACGCCCGCACCCGGCCCCGCGTTTCGCTTGTGCTCATGCTTCCTCCCGGAGATCGGAGAACATCGACTCGGGTAAGACCGCCCAGGTGCGCCGGACTCATCGCCGCCGTCGCTCCGGCGTCAGTCGTACACCGGATGCCCGGCCTGGAACGCCAGCCGGCGGTCCGCGTCGGCGGCCAGCTCGGCGAGCACGTCGTCGAGGTCCAGGAACGTCTGCCAGCGCTCCTGGCCGGTGATGCCGGCGAGCCGGTCGACCACGAGCTGCTCCAGGTCGGTGACCCGGCGGCCCTTCCACACCTTGTCGGCGAGGCTGACCATCAGGTCCTCCAACTGCACGCCGGGGGAGTGCCAGGCGGCGTGGGTGACGGCGAAACGGGCCCGCTCCTCCGGTACGCCGAAGCGCAGCAGCAGCCGGTAGCCCGCCTCCTCGTGCGCCGACCCGGGGCCGGTCAGCTCGCCGGGATGCTCGACCTTGCCGAGGTCGTGCACCGCGGCGCCGAACAGCACCGCCTGTCTGTCGAACGGCACCGCGCCGAACCGGTCGGCGAACGCGGCTGTCAGGTGCCAGGCGACGTCGTGCACCAGCCGCAGGTGCGCGCCGAGGCGCGGCGGGGCGGCCAGCGCGGCCAGCAGCTCGACCGCCACGCCGGGCAGCGGGAGCAGCGGCGGGTCGCCCGGTTCGGTGAGGGCGCGGCGCAGCGAGTCGGAGGTCATCGGGGCGAGCGTACCGGGCCGCCGCGGCCTCACCGGCGGTGATGGACGAGCAGCCGAGCGTGAAGCGGCCGCTCGTCCGATTCCGGTGCGTCGATCCACTCGGGAGGGTGGGTGCCACGTCTCTCACGGGGGTTGTCGAATGACCGCACTGAATCGTCGTGCCCTGCTGCGCACCGCCGCGCTGGCCGGGCTCGCCGCCGCGACCGGGGTGGCCGCCGCGCCCCACGCCGCGTCCGCCGCGCCCGCGTCCGCCGCCGACGTGGTGAACGGGTCGTGGCTGGTCAGCGTCGGATGGGGTGTGCTCCAGGTCGACCCGGGCCGCACCACGCCGCGGGAGCTGCTGCCGAACGGGGACCACGCGAAGTCCTCGCCGGACGGCAGGTACGTGGCCTGGGTCAACACGGCCCGCTCGGGCGACGGCACGCTGGAGCCGTTCGTGGCGGTGTACGACCGGGTCACCGGCCAGAAGCGCACGCTGCTCGCCGACCCGTTCGGTGTCCGCTACGGCGCGCCGACGTGGTCACCGGACGGTACTGAGATCGCGCTCGTCACCGGGCCGGACAACGACCGGCTGATCGCTGTGGACGTGGCCACCGGCACGACCCGCGTGCTGGTCGAGGGGCACTCCATGACCGACCCGGACTGGTCCCGGGACGGTTCGATGATCGTCGTGCGGTGGCGCAGCCGTTCGCAGGGCTGGCAACTGCGGGTGCTGGAACTCGCGACCGGCGCGGTGCGGCCGGTCTACACGCCGGTGGCGGGCGAGACGTTCATCTCGCCGGTCTTCATGCCCGACTCCGGGCGCGTGGTCTTCTGCACGAACCGCTGGCACCTGGACCGCGCGGTCGACAACCAGTCGCTGGCGTCGGTGCGGATCGGCGGCACCGGGCTGAAGAAGCTCACCGACGAGCCCCGGTTCTACCTGTCGCCGGTGTTCTCCCCGGACGGCCGCTACTGCGCCGCGCTGTCGATCCCGCCGGAGAACGAGTACCCCGACGGCGGCAACATCATCGTGTCCACCAGCGGCTTCGGCGAGCAGTGGTGGATCCCCGGCGACGAGTACGACGACAGCACCCGGCTGGACTGGGCGCGGGCGATCTGACGTAGCGCCGCGCGCACATCCGGTGGGCCGGATGTGCGCGCCGCCGGGCGTAACCGGTGCGAGGCTTGGGGCGGACGCCGCCGAAGGGGCCGGCGTCCGCTGTGGAGGGGTGATGGCCGAGCCGCCGACCGGGACGTCGTCGCACCGCGCGCAGGCGCACGGCAGGCACGCCAACCACCGCCGCTACCACGACGGCGCCGAGGTCGACGGGTACGTCGACGACCCGTACCACCGGGTGCGCCGCGCGGTCGCGGCCCGGCTGATGGCCGAGGGGGTGACCCGACGCGGGCCGGTGCTGGAACTGGGCTGCGGGCCGCGCGGCATGCTCGACCCGGCCGCGCTGCCCGGCCCGGTGGTGCTCGCCGACACGGCCGAGACGGCGCTGCGCACGGCCCGCGCGGCGGCCGGCGGACGGGTGCTGCCGGTCCGTCTGGACGCCACCCGCGGGCTGCCGTTCCGGGCCGGCAGCTTCGCCGGCCTGCTCGCCGGGGAGCTGATCGAGCACGTGTACGACCCGCTGGCGCTGCTGCGGGAGTGCCACCGGGTGCTGGCGCCCGACGGCCTGCTGGTGCTCACCACCCCGAACCTGGCGCCGGTGCAGGACCGGCTGGCGTTCCTCGCCGGCCGGGCGCCGCGTCAGGTCGATCCGCTGCACCCGTACCTGTGGCTGCACATCCGCCCGTTCACCGCCTCGCTGCTGCGCCGGACGCTGCGCCGGGCCGGGTTCACACCGGTGGCATTGCGGTCCAACGAGGTCGGCTGGCGGCTGCCGGGCGGCCGGTGGGTGGCCTCGCGGCGGCTGGCCCGTGCCGCACCGGGGCTCGGCGGTTCGCTGATCTGCGCCGCCCGCCGGCACGGCGCACCGCCACCACAGCAGAACAGGGCGTGATGGCGACATTGACAGCGGGCTATCATGGGGGTTCCGTCGTCGACCGGGGGATGTCATGACGCGCCTGCTCGCCTGGGTCGTGACCAATCTCGACGCGTTCATCGGCCTCGTCCTGGCGCTCACGGTGTCCGTGCTCGGCCTCACCAACGCGGTCGACCAGGAGGTCGTCAACAGCGCGATCCTGCTGGTCCTGGGCCTGCTCGCGCAGGCGATGCTGCGGGACCGGCTGCGCCGGCGCACCACCGAGCGGGAGGTCCGCCAGGTCATCTCGGACACCCGTGACCGGCTGACCGACCTCGTGCCGCAGATGCAGGAGATCACCGGGCCGGAGGGTGCGCTGAACCGGGCCCGTGAGGCCATCGACAGCGTCTCCATGGTGCGCGTGCTGCACGGCAGCGAGGTCGGGCAGGCGCTCGCCGAGGCGCGGCGGCACACCGACCAGTGGAGCTTCAAGGGTGGCACCGGCACCTTCCTGCGCGCGGTCACGCTGCCGGACTGCCTGGAACACGCCCGGCGCCGCAACGCCACGCTCACCGTCGCGATCGAGATCATCGACCCGACCGACGAGGAGGTCTGCGAGCGGTACGCGAGGTTCCGGCGCAGCCTCGACCCGGACGCGCCGGGCGAGCCGTGGACCGTCGACCGCACCCGCAAGGAGTCGTACGCGACGGTGCTGGCCGCCTGCTGGCACCTGCAACGCTCCGGCCTGCTGACCGTCGACGTCCGGCTCTCCGCGCAGATGACCACGTTCCGCTACGACCTCTCCTCCTCCTGCGTCGTCATCACACAGGAGAACCCGCAGACGCCCGCGCTGCGCATCGACCGCGGCGAGGTCTACTACAACCGTTTCAACATCGAGCTGGACTACAGCCGCCGGCAGAGCCGGCGCGTGCCGATCGAGGCGTCGGCCCAGGTCAAGCTCGACGACGAGCCGTCGGTCGAGCAGGTACGGCGGTTGTTCACCGCCCTCGGCCTGACGCTGCCCCGGTCCTTCGGCGACCGCGAGGTCGCCGACATCATCGGCAAGGCCGTCCAGGCGAGGAACCCCTACTCATGACCAGTTACGCCGACCTCGAACGGGAGATCGACCGGGGCACCCGGCCGGAGATGCTGCGCGGCTGGGTGCTGGACGTGCTCGGCGACGTCGCCGACGGGCGGCGGCCGCTGCGCGCGGTCCGGCACCCGCTCGGCTTCACCTGCCTGCCGGTGGAACGCGACGGCCCGGACGGCATCTGCGTGCACGCCTGGCCGGCCGACCCGCCGCCGGTGCGCCCGACCACCTCCACCATGCACTCGCACAGCTGGGACCTGCTCAGCCACGTGCTGCACGGCACCGTCCGCAACGAGCTGATCGAGGTCGACGACGCGCCGGCCGACCCGGCCTGGCGGATCTACGAGGTGCACAGCCTCGGCGAGGTGGACGAGGTGGCCGCCACCGACCGGCTGGTCACCGCGATCACCGCGACGGTGGAGACGCACTCCGCGGGCGACTCGTACGCGCTGCGCGCCGGCGGTTTCCACACCTCGGAGGTCGACGCCGGTGAGCCGGCGGTGACAGTGGCGCTCGGCCGGACCACTCCCGGCGCGTGCGACCTGAGCCTCGGCGCGGTGGACGGGCGCAGCCACCGGGTACGCCGGGACCGCTGCGACGCGGCGGCGACCGCGCGGATGGCGCGGGAGATCGCGCGACTGGTGGCACGGGGCTGACTGGCTGGAGGAGCCATGGACGTGGAGCCGAACAGAGGCGGGCCCGACCTGCGCGACGCGCACCGGTTCGCGGTGGAGGCAGCGCAGGCGGCGGGCCGCCTGCTGCGCCGGGGCACCCGGGGAGAGGTGCACGCCCGGGCCAAGAACACCACCGGTGACCTGGTGACCGACCTCGACCTGGCCGCCGAGCGGCTGATCGTCGACCGGATCCGGGCCCGCTGGCCGGAGCACGGCGTGATCGCCGAGGAGGGCGGCGAGTACGCCCCGGACACCGCGTGGGCGTGGCTCGTCGACCCGCTCGACGGCACCAACAACGTGGCGATCGGGCTGCCCGCGTACGTGGTCGGCATCGCCCTCTGCGACAACGGCTCGCCGGTGCTCGGCGTGGTGCACGACCCGGTCGCGGGCCGTACCTGGTCGGCGGTGCGCGGCCGGGGCGCGTTCGTGCACGCGTCCGGCCCGGCCGCGCGGCCGCTGCGCGCCGCGCAGCGCCCGGTGCCGTCCGCGCCGGTGCTGGCCTGGACCCAGGGGCACGAGGTACGCCGGGACGACAGCACCGCCCGGGCGCTGAAGGTGGTGCTGGACACCAGCGCGCGCCGGGTGCTGCAACTGTGGGCGCCGCTGCTGTCCTGGGTGATGCTGGCCCGCGGCGACATCGACGGCATCGTCGGCTACCGCCCCGAGGCGGTCGACCTGCCGGCCGGGATGCTGCTCGCCGCCGAGGCCGGCATGGCGGTCCGCGCGCTCGACGGCGGCACGTTCGACGACCGGTACGGCTGCCCGGCCGACCGGCGCAGCTTCGTGGCCGGGCCGCCGGAGACCATCGACCGGCTGGTCAAACTGGTCACCGCGGCACAGTGGATCGAGCCGCAGGTGCGCCGACTCACCCCGGTCGGCCTCGGCTCGGTCGGCTGGTGAACCGGGGTCCGCTAGCCTTGGCGGGATGGCCGTCAGACAGCTCAGGATCGGGCTCCGGGTCCGCGACCTGGACCGCACCGCCACGGGCACCACGACGCGCAGCGGGAACGCGCGGTCAAGGCCGGGCCGCCCGGGCTCGGTGTCGTCCTCACCGTGCCCGCCGCCGACCTGGACGCGACGTACGCGCTGTGGCGCGACGAGGGGCTGCCGGTGACGCTGGAGCCGGAGGACGTGGGCTGGGCGCGGATCTTCTACGGGCTCGACCCGGACGGCTACGAGGGCATGTTCGAGCAGTTCCGTCCGCCGTCGCGCGCCGCCGACGCCTGACGCGCCGCGACCGGTCAGGCGACCGGCCGCGACGGCGCCCGTGCGGCCAGGAAATCGCTCCAGGTCCGCACGCCCCTCGCCGCGCCGGGCCGGGCGAGGTTCGCCCCGTCCCGGTACGCCCGGCCGGCCCGCCCGGGGATGCGTACCGGCAGGCGTGCCCGGCGCCTCCCGGTGGCGGCCAGGTAGCCGGTCAGCAACTCGCCGATGCCGTACGTGCCCGGCCCGGCCAGGTCCGGCACCAGCCCGGCCGGTGCGCCCAGCGTCAGCTCGGCCAGCCGGGCCGCCACCTCGGCGGCGTCGACCGGCTGCGACCGAAGCCCGCCCGGCACCGGCACCACCGGCAGCCGGGTCATCGCCGTCAGCATGGTCAGCACCAGGTCGTGCACCTGCGCGGCGCGCAGCACCGTCCACGGGACGCCGGAGTCCACCACCGCACGCTCGGCGTCGAGCTTGGACCGGATCCAGGCCAGCGGCACCCGGTCGGCACCGGTCACCGAGATGTGCACCAGGTGCGCCACACCGGCCCGGTGCGCGGCGCGGGCCAGGTGGGCGGTGGCGCTGTCGTCGCCCTTCGCGCCGCCGGCCAGGTGCAGCACCGTGGACACCCCGCGCAGGGCGGGGCCGAGGTCGGCGCCGGTGAGCAGGTCGGCTGTCACGTGGGTGACGCCGTCGCCGGACCGCCCGCCGCGCCGGCTGAGCACTCGCACCGGGTGCCCGGCGGCGCGCAGCAGCGGTACGACGTGCCGGCCGATCGTGCCGGTGCCGCCGGTGACCAGGATCTGTGGGTTCATCGTCTCGCCTTCCGTCGCCTGTGCTGCCACGTCGACCCGCGCCGGCCTGCCGACGTGACGGATGTGACACCCGTCACCTCTGGTCACACCGGTGACCCGGCGCGGGTCGGGACGGTGTGCGGGAGAGGAGGCTCAGGTGATGGACACCGGCTTGGTGGAACGGTTCGAGCGGGAGCGGCCGAGGCTGCGCGCGGTGGCGTACCGGCTGCTCGGGTCGCTCACCGACGCCGAGGACGCGGTGCAGGAGACCTGGCTGCGGTTGTCCCGTACCGACCCGGCCACGGTGGACAACCTGGACGCCTGGCTCACCACTGTGGTCGCCCGGGTCGGCCTCAACACGCTGCGGTCCCGCGCCGCCCGCCGGGAGGACCCCCTCGACGTACGCCTGCCCGACCCCGTGGTGGACACCGGCGCCGACGACCCGGCGCACGCCGCAGTGCTCGCCGACTCGGTGGGGCTGGCGCTGCTCGTGGTGCTGGACACGCTGACCCCGGCCGAGCGGCTCGCGTTCGTGCTGCACGACATGTTCGGCGTGCCGTTCGACGAGATCGGCCCGCTCGTCGACCGCTCACCGGCGGCGGCCCGGCAGCTCGCCAGCCGGGCCCGCCGACGGGTACGCGGACAGGCGCCCACCCCCGATCCCGACCTCACCCGGCAGCGGGCAGTGGTGGACGCCTTCCTCGCCGCCGCCCGCGACGGCGACCTCGACGCGCTGATCGCGGTGCTGCACCCGGACGTGGTGCTGCGTTCCGACGCCGGGACCGCCCACGCCCGCCACACGGTCGTGCTCACCGGCGCGACGACTGTGGCGGCGCAGGCCACCACGTTCGGCCGGCTGTTCCCGCACGCCCGGCCGGTGCTCGTCAACGGCGCCGCCGGGGTGCTGGTGAGCGCCGGGGACCGCCCGCTGTCGGTGATGGCGTTCACCGTCACCGGCGGCCGGATCGCCGCAGTGGACGTGATCGCCGACCCGCGCCGGCTGGCCGCGCTCGGCCTCGCCGGCTGACCGCAGTCGCGGATCGTCTCAGTCGACCAGGACCAGGTTGGCCATGTCGACCACCGGGCGGAAACCGAGCCGGGCGTAGAGGCGGTTCGACACCGGGTTGGCCTGGTCGGTGAACAGGCACACCCGCGCGCCCTCGGCGGTGAGCAGCCGACTGACCTCGGCGACCGCGTTGCCGGCCCAGCCGCGTCCGCGCTGCTCCGGCGGCGTGTAGACCGGCCCGACGCGGGCCACGCCGAACGACGGCGGGTGGGCGGCGGTCAGGTGCACCGGGCGGCCCGACCTGTCGGTCCAGAACCAGACCCGGCCGTCCCGGATCCGGCGCAGCAGCTCGGCGCGGTCGGGCGTCTCGTGAGCACTGGCGCCGCGCGGGCGGCCAGCCTGCTCGTCGGCGTCGGCCGTGAACGCGCCGAACCACGCGGCGACCAGGTCGACGTCGTCGGCGGTGGCCGCCCGCAACGCGCCGGGCACCGGTGCGGGCGGCGTCAGGTGGTCGAGCAGGTGCAGCCGGGTGTGCTGGGCCACCTCGACCCGCCCGCCGTCGAGGCGTGCGATCTCGTCGGCGCAGGCGCGGGCGGCGGGCAGCGCGCCGTTCACCGCGCGGATCCGCTCGCCGCGCCGGTGCCACGCTCCGGCCAGCGCCACCGCTGCCTCCCGCGGCATGGGCAGCAGGAACGGAGGCCGCGGTGGAAACGGCGCGGTACGCATCGCGGCGCCCACCACCGCGCCGGAGGCGTCCCGCACCACGAGCCACCAGACGTCCTCGGGCAGCGCGACGCCCTCGGCGCGGCGGGCCGCCATCCGGTGCGCGATGGTGGCGACCACAGTGCCGACCACCGGGTCGGCGGCCAGGTACGCCCCGGCGGCGGCGAGGAACTCGCCCGGGTCGGTGCAGAAGTGCAGTGTGGGCGCGGCTGTCATGCGGGTACGGTAGCCACCGCCCGGGACCGGGCCGTAGCGTCCTCGACCACCGCGTCGTCGGCGAACAGCGCGAGGTGGGGCCCCTTGTCGGCCTGACCGGCGAGCGCGAAGTAGCGGCGGACGATCTCGGGCGTGTCGCTCATGGTCGCGATGCTAGGCACCGGGACCGACGAGAAGCGCCGTCACGGTGGCGGCGGTGGCGAGCACGGCGAGCGCGGCGCTGGTCGCCACGAACCGGCCCAGCGGCACGGCCACCCCGGCGGCCCGGCAGCGCTCGTACCAGATCAGTGTCGCCAGCGACGCCCACGGCGTGGCCAGCGGACCCACGTTCGTGCCGATCAGCAGCGCCAGCAGCTGGGTGTGCCGGTCGGCCGCGATCACCGCCTCGCCGGCCAGGTACGCGGGCAGGTTGTTCACCGCGTTGCTGAACAGCGCGCCGACAGCGCCCGCCCGCAGTGCCCCCTCCGCGCCCGGGTCGGCGCCGATGAGCGTGCCCATCACCGTGTCCAGGCCGAACCGGCCGATGGTCTGCACCACCAGGAACAGCCCGGTCACGAACACCAGCAGCCGCCACGGCACCAGCGCCGGCCGCAGCCGGTGCCGGGCCCGGACCGCGAAGCCGGCGACCAGGATCGCGGCGGCCACCCCGGAGGCGATGCCGATCTCCACCCCGGCCAGGATCCCGGCGACGAACAGCAGGCAGGCGGCGAGCGCGGTGCGGTAGAGCACCCGGTCCGGCGGCACGTACGGCGGCGGCGGGACGAACGGGTCGGCCCCGGCGCGCGCCGGACGCCAGTACCACCACCACAGCAGCAGCGCGGTCACCGCGACGGCGACCAGTTGCGGCCACCACATCCGGGCCGCCCACGGCACCGGGTCCAGGCCGACCCGGTCGCTGGCCAGGATGTTCGTCAGGTTGGACACCGGCAGCAGCAGGCTCGCCGTGTTCGCCAGCCACACGGTGGTCATGGCCAGCGGCGTCGGCGGCACGTTCAGCGCCCGGGCCAGCGCGATCATCACCGGCGTGAGCAGCACCGCCGTGGTGTCCAGGTTGAGCGCGATGGTGGTCACCGAGGCGAAGCCGACGCACAGCCAGAACAGGGCCCGGAAACTGCCCCGCGCGGTCACCGCCACCCGGGTCGCCAGCGCGTCGAACACCCCGGCCACAGCGGTCAGCTCGGCCAGCACGACCACCGTGCCGAGGAAGATCAGGATGGGGATGATCCGCCGCATCGTCGCCTCGGCGTCGGCGCGGGGGAGCAGCCCGGTGAGCACGGACACCGCTCCGAGCACGGCCAGCCCGATCGCGATCCAGTCCAGCACGTGCAGGCGGCCCCAGCGGGAGCGGTCGGGCACGGCGTTCGGCGGATCGCCGGGGGTCTCCACGAGGGATGATCCTCGCACATGCCGACCCGGGCGGAGGAGCCCGACGCGGTCGCGATCCGAGCTGCCGAGGGTGTCGATCTGTTGACCGTCGGTGGCCATAATGACCGTGTGGTTGTAGGCGCGCACCCCACCCGGTCCGACCGCCCCATCGATTTCTTCATCAGCTACTCACCGGCCGACGAACGCTGGGCCACGTGGCTGGCGTGGGAGTTCGAGGCGGCCGGCTATCGCACGCTGTTGCAGGCGTGGGACTTCGTGGCAGGCACCAACTTCATCGACTTCATGGACCGTGGCGTCCGTGAGGCCGAGGTGGTGGTGGCGGTGCTGTCCGAACGCTACCTGCACTCCACGTACGGCAAGCTGGAGTGGCAGGCCGCGCTGCGCGCCGACCCGGACGGCACCGGCAACAAGCTCGTCACGGTACGCGTCGAGGACTGCCCGATCGACGGCCTGCTCGCCACCATCACCTATGTGGACCTGGTCGGCGTGGACGACCCGGTGCAGGCCCGCAACCGGGTGCTCGACCGCATCCGGGAGGCGCTCGACGGCCGGGCCAAGCCGATGCGGCAGCCGGCGTTCCCGCACCACCCGGCCGACCCGCACGGGGTGCTCGCCGCACCGGCCGCCGGAGCGCCCGCGCCCCGCCGCGCCCGGCGTACCCCGATCAACCCGCCGCCGTTCCCGCCCGCCGCGGCGGTGCCACCGACCGCCCGGGACACCGTCACGGTGCTCCAGGTCGCCGGGCCGCGCTTCGGCCGGGGCGTGATCACGCCCGGTGCGCCGGTCACCCCGGGCGAGGTGCAGGAACACCTGATGGGCGACCTCACGCTGCTGATGAACGACGGCGTGCCCCGGCCGGACCTGCTCGTCGTCGCCGGCAACCTCACCGAGTCGGGCAGCCCGCGCGAGTTCTCCGACGCGCTGAGCTTCCTCACCGGCCTGCGGGTGCTGCTCGGGCTGGAACCGCACCGGCTCGTCGTGGTGCCCGGCCCGCGCGACGTGACGATGGCCGCCTGCCGCGCGTACTTCGCCACCTGCGAGGCCGACGACGTCGACCCGCAGCCGCCGTACTGGCCGAAGTGGCGGCACTACGCGCGCCTGTTCGACGACCTCTACCAGGGCCTCGACGACCGGATCTTCGACAGCGAGCAGCCCTGGACGCTGTTCGGCGTGCCGGACCTGCGGGTGGTGGTGGCCGGGCTGAACTCCACCATCGCCATCACCCACCGCGAGGAGGACCGGTACGGCTTCCTCGGCGAGGCGCAGTCCAGCTGGTTCGCCCAGCGGCTGCGCCACTACCAGCAGTCCGGCTGGCTGCGGCTGGGCGCGATGGCGCACGCACCGGGGGCGCGCAGCCCGTACGCCGACGAGGTGCCGCCGGACCCGGTGTCGCTGCGCGACCGGGGCTCGGTCAACCGGCTGGTCGGCCCGATGCTCAACCTGCTGCTCTCCGACGCGGCGCCGTCGGCCCGGGTGGACCCGGTGGTGCCGCTGGCCGCCGCGCCCCGCGACGGCCGGGCGCAGGTGCTGCGGCTGGGCGCGGACGGGATGACCCGCTGGGTGCTCGGCCGCGACGACCGGCTGGACGGCGGCACGGCGACCGCCGTTTCCTGGCCGCACGCCGAGGCCACCTTCGGCGCGTCCGGTCCGGCCCAGGTGCCCGACCCGCGCCGTCCGGTCGCCGTCGAGGGGGCCACCCAGGGCGCGGCGGTGGCCGCCGCGCCGGTCGCACCGGTGCAGCGGCTGCTGGACCGGCTCGCCGAGGTCTGCGAGGCCCGCTACGACCGGGTGGTGGTGCGCCGCGTCGGCACCGACCCGCCGCACCTCTACATCAGCTACCGCTCCGACGGGGTGGTCCGCCAGCAACGCGTCGGCGCGCACGTGGGCACCCCCACCGCCGCCGACGTGGACGTCTTCGCCCGGCGGGTGCACGCCACCGACCCGGACATCGCCTCCGAGCTGGTCTACGACGGCGACCGCGTGCCGCGCGGGCTCGCCGAGGAGGCACAGCGGCGGGGCTTACGTGTGCTGCACCTGACCGAGTTCCAGGGCCTGCTCGACCTGCGCGAGTACGTCGCCGCGCAGACCGCCCGGCTCCAGGCGGACCGGCTCTACCCGCCCGGGCAGTACGTGCCGCAGCGCTACCGCCACCTCGTCGGCGCCGACCAGCGCGTCCGCGACGACGTGGTGGACGAGCTGCTGGAGACCGTCTCCGCGCCGGACGGCCGGTTCGTGCTGGTGCTCGGCGACTTCGGCCGGGGCAAGACGTTCGCGTTGCGGGAGGTGGCCCGCCGGCTGCCCACCGCCGCGCCCGACCTGATCCCGATCCTGGTGGAGCTGCGCGCGCTCGACAAGGCGCACTCCGTGGACGGCCTGGTCGCCGCGCATCTGGCCAACCACGGCGAGCAGGTGATCGACCTCAAGGCGTTCCGCTACATGCTGCGCCAGGGTCGGATCGTGCTGCTGTTCGACGGGTTCGACGAGCTGGTGGCCCGGGTGACCTACGACCGGGCGGCCGACCACCTGGAGACGCTGCTCCAGGCGGCCGAGGGCAACGCGAAGATCGTGGTGAGCAGCCGCACCCAGCACTTCAAGACCAACTCGCAGGTGCTGACCGCGCTCGGCGAGCGGGTCGGCCTGCTGCCGCACCGGCGCGTACTGGCCGTGGAGGACTTCACCCCCGGGCAGATCGAGGCGTTCCTGCGCAACCGGTACGGCGGCGACGAGCGGGCCGCCCGCGAGCGGATGGACCTGCTCGCCGGCGTGAAGGACCTGCTCGGGCTCTCCCGCAACCCGCGCATGCTCGGCTTCATCGCCAACCTGGACGAGGGGCGGCTCGCCGCGGTGGCCGGGGCGGGCGGCACGTTCAGCGCCGCCGCGCTGTACCGGGAGATCCTGGAGTCCTGGCTGGACTTCGAGGAGCGCCGTACCCAGGGCATCCCGGGCGCCCCGGTGAGCCTGCGCCGGCCCGAGCTGTGGCAGGCGGTGAGCCGGCTGGCGTTCCAGCTCTGGGAGAGCGGCGAGGCGTACCTCCGCCTGGCCGAGCTGGCCGAGTCCACCGGCCAGCTCGCCGGGCGGGCCGACTCGCGGCTGTCCGGTCAGCAGGCTGCGCACGCGGTCGGCGCGGGCAGCCTGCTGGTCCGTACCGACGACGGGTTGTTCGGGTTCATCCACACCTCGGTGATGGAGTGGCTCGTCGCCGAGGGGGTGGCCGAGGAGATCAACCGGGGCGAGGAGCCGGGCGCGCTGGCGGTCCGGTCGCTGTCCGCGCTCGCGGTGGAGTTCCTCGGTGACCTCGCCGACCCGGCCCGCTGCACCGCGTGGACCGCCCGGGTACTCGGCGACGAGTCGGCGGGCGAGACGCTGCGCGCCAACGCGCTGCGGCTGTCCGCCCGGCTGCGCCTGCCCGACCGGGCCGACCTGCGCGGCGCGGTGCTGCGCGGCGAGGACCTGTCGCACCGCGAACTCGCCGGGGCCGACCTGACCGGCGCCGACCTGACCGACGCGCGGCTGGTCGCCACGAACCTGACCGAGGCGCGGCTGGAACACGCCCGGCTGCGCGGCGCCCGCCTGGACCAGGCCCGCCTCGCCGGGGCGGACCTGCGCGACGCGGAGATGGCCGGCGCGCGCCTGTTCCGTACCGACCTGCGGGGCGCGCGTGTGGCCGGCAGCAGCTGGCACCGCACCGCGCTGATCGATGTCAGCGCCGACCCGGCGCTGCTGCGCGCCCCGGAACTGCGCGGCGCCGTCGTCGCGCCGGGCCGGCCGGTCGCGCCGGGCCTGGCCCCGCCCGCAGTGGGTGTCGGCTACGGCTTCGAGGTGGGCCGGCTGCCGGTGCCGGTGGCGTACAGCCCGGACGGCGCGGTGCTGGCCGTCGGCACCGACGACGGTGGTGTGCTGCTCTGCGACACGGCGACCGGGCTGCCGGTGCGCACGCTTCAGGGACACCGGTCCCGGGTGTACGCGGTCCGCTACGACGCCGCCTCCCACCAGCTCGTCACCGGCTCGGCCGACCTCACCGTACGGCTGTGGGACGCCGACCACGGCGACGTGCGGCACGTCATCGAGGACGTCTTCACCGGCTGGGTGTGGCCGCTGCTCACCGACGGCCGCCGCGGCCGCCTGGTGGTCGGCGACGCGGCCGGCGTGGTGCGGCTCTACGACACCCGCGGCGCCCGGCTGCGCCACGAGTGGCCCGGCCACTCCGCGCCGATCTGGGGCACCTCGTTCAGCCCCGACGGGCGGCGCGTGATGGTGGCCGACAGCGCCGGCACGGTCCGCGGCTGGGACATCCCCACCGGCCGGCTGGCGTTCGAGGTACGCGAGCCCGAGGTGGTGTACCGGGTGGTGCACTCGCCGGACGGCCGGCTGCTGGCCGCCGTCGGGCAGCACGGCCGCATCTGGATCCGCCGGGCCACCGACGGCGAGCTGCTGCGCGCGCCGCGCGGCCACGAGGCCGACGTGTACGCCCTCGACATCCACCCCGACGGCACGCTGATGGCGACCGGCGACACGCACGGCGCGCTGCGGCTGTGGGAGACCGAGACGGGCCGGCCGGTGCGGGTGCTCGGGCGGCAGCGCGGCGCGATCTACAGCGTCCGGTTCAACGGCGACGGCAGCCTGCTCGCCACCGCCGCCAGCGACGGCGCGATCCAGCTCTGGGACACCGACGACGGGCAGGTGCGGCACGAGCTGACCCGGCACCGCGGCTCGGTCTGGCCGGTGGTCTGGCGGCCGGACCAGAACCAGGTGGCGACCAGCAGCAACGACGGCACGACCCGGCTGTGGGACGTCCGCAGCGGGCAGCTCCAGCACACGCTGCGCGGGCACGGCCGCCGCGTCACCGCGCTGTCCTTCCGCGACGACGGCGAGGTGCTCGCCGCCTGTGGCAACGACGGCGTGATCCGGCTCTGGGAGCCGCGTACCGGCCGCCTGCTGCGGCAGCTCGCCAGCCCGGCCGACCGGCTGCTGTCGGTGGTGTTCTGCCCGGACGAACCGCTGGTGGCCGCTCCCAGCGGCGACGGCGGCGTGCACCTGTGGAACACCGACACCGGCGCCGACGAGCGCGAACTCAACGTGGACACCGATCACGTCTGGGCGGTCGCGTTCAGCCCCGACGGCGACGCCCTCGCGACCGCCAACGACGACGACACGGTACGCCTGTGGTACCGCCGTACCGGCCGGCACTTCGCCACGCTCACCCCGCACCGGGGGCGCGTGCGCACCGTCGCGTTCAGCCCCGACGGCGAGACCATCGCCACCGGCTGCGACGACCAGACGGTACGGCTCTGGGACGCCGCCACCGCCACCTGCCGGCTCACGCTCGAACACCACACCGACCGGGTCTACTCGGTCGGCTTCAACAGCGAGGGCACGCTGCTCGCCAGCGCCGGCAACGACGGCACGGCGGTGGTCTGGGACGCGGCCACCGGCGAGCGGCGGCTGGTGCTCACCGAGCACGACGGCCGGCTCTGGTCCTGCGCGTTCAGCCCGGACGGCAACCTGCTCGCCACCGCCGGCGACGACCTGGTGATCCGGCTCTGGGATCCGGTCACCGGGCGCCTGCACGGCACCCTGGCCGCGCACACCCGTCGCGTCTGGTCGGTGCACTTCAGCCCGGACAGCAGCCTGCTCGCCAGCGCCGGTGACGACGGCACGGTACGGCTGTGGGACGTGGCCGACCCCGAGCACGCCCAGTTGCGGATCACGCTCATCGGCCTCCCGGAGGGGTGGGCGGCGGTCAGCCCGGACGGCCGGTACAAGCTGGACGGCGACCCGGGCGGCCAGTTCTGGCACGTCATCGGCACGTGCCGCTTCGAGGTGGGCGAGCTGGACCCCTACCTGACCCAGGTCCGCCGCCTCTCGGTAGACGCCCCCTTCTGACCCCCGCCCGCCCCGCGCTCCCCGGTGATCAAGGAGTTCGTGTCCGGATCAGACGTCGTCTCCGACACGAACCCCTTGGTCAACTCCGGGCAGGCGGGGGAGGCGGGGCGGCGGGTCCGGTCCAGCGGACCTCGCCGTCGTGCCACACGTCGGTGGGAGCCAGGCCGCAGGCCGTGGCCACCGTGGCCGACGCGCGGTGGCCGGGATGGATGTGGGCCACGAGGGTACGCACACCGCGCCGCACCAGCCAGCCGGCCATCCCACGGGCGGCCTCGGTGGCGATCCCGCGCCCCTGCCACTGTGTTCCCACCACCCAGGCGATCTCCGCGACCGGTCCCGCGGTGGCCGGTGTCGCCTCGTCGAGGTGCCGGTGTCCTACCGCCCGCGCGCCCGCCGTGGCGGCGTCCGTCACCGTCCCGTGTGGCGCGGTGACTGTGGCCTGGACGAAGCCGGCCAGCCGGCCGCCGTCCCGGCACCGGATGACCCAGTTGCACCAGGACTCGGCCGGGTCGGGCGAGCCGGCGACAAGCCGTTCGTAGCGGGCCCGCAACGCCGCCGGGGTGGCGGGCTCGCCGCCGATGAATGTGTGCAGCGCCGGGTCGGCGAGGACGGCGGCCATCTCCTGGGCGTGTTCGACGGCCAGCGGCAGCAGGTTCAGCCGTGCGGTGGGGATCGGTTCCGGCGTGAACCCGCTCATCGACGTCAACGCGCCGGTCGACTCATCCATGATCGCGCTTCCAGGAGTTCGATGACCTGGTCTCGCGGGAGCGAAACGGACCTCACAGTATCCCAGACCGCCCCAAGAAACGCAACGCCACTCTGCCAGCCCTCGGGCAGCCAGCCCCTGGCAGCCAGCCTCGCCGATCTCGCAGTTTGCGCCCGGGTGAATGGGGCACACGGGGCGTCGCTCGGGCCGAAAGTGCAAGATCGCGGGGGAGAAGGGGCGGGCGGGGGTGCCGCCCGCCCCGGAGAGGGGACGGTCAGCGCCGCCACTTCTGGTTGGCGCCGCCGGTGCAGTCCCAGATCTGCAGCCGGGTGCCGTCGGCCGAGCTGGGACCGGTGGCGTCCAGGCACTTGTTGGCCTGGGGGTTGACGATGTCCCCGGCCGCGCTGAACACCCACTTCTGCGCACCGGTGCCGTTGCAGTCGTAGAGCTGCACCTTGGCGCCGCTCGCTGTCGATCCGGCGGCCACGTCGAGGCACTTGCCGAGCGCGCGGACCGAGCCGTCGGCGTTCCAGGTCCAGCGCTGGGCGGCGGTGCCGTTGCACGTCCAGAGCTGCACCGGGGTGCCGTTGGCGGTGCTGGCGCTGGCCACGTCCACGCACTTGTTGCCGTACCCGACGATCTGCCCGCCGGTGCCCCCGCCGCCGTTGTCCCACGCCTGCACCCGGACGTAGTCGACGGTCATGGTCTGCGGGAACGTGGTGTTGCCGTCCGGCGAGCCGGGCCAGTTGCCGCCGACCGCCACGTTCATGATCATGAAGAACGGGTGGTCGAAGACCCAGCGGTTGCCGCCCAGATCGGCGGGCGTCTTGCGGGAGTACGCGACGCCGTCGAGGTACCAGGTGATCGAGTCCGGCGCCCAGTCCACTGTGAACGTGTGGAAGGCGTCGGCGAGCGCCTGGCCGCCTGGTAGCGAGGTGGACGCGCCGACGCTGTTGCCGCCGGAGTAGCCGGGGCCGTGCAGCGTGCCCCAGACGGTCGAGGGCGCGTAGCCGACGTTCTCCATGATGTCGATCTCGCCGCTGCCGGGCCACGGGTTCGTGCCGATGTCGTTGCCGAGCATCCAGAACGCCGGCCACAGCCCCTGGCCGCGGGGGATCTTGATGCGCGCCTCGAACCGCCCGTACGCCTGGGCGAACGTGCCGTTGGTGAGCAGCCGGGCCGAGGTGTACTGGCAGCTTCCGTACCAGCAGGAGTAGCCACCCGGGTTCTCCTTGCGGGCGGTGATGACCAGGTTGCCGTTGCCGTCGAGCGCGGCGTTGCGGGTGCTGTTCGTGTAGTACTGGAGCTCGCTGTTGCCCCAGCCGCCGCCACCGATGTCGTAGCGCCACTTGCTCGCGTCGGGGGCGGAGCCGGCCGGGCCGTTGAAGTCGTCGGACCAGGTGACCGCGCCGGGAGCGGCGGCCGCCGGGGTGCTGGGGACGGCGGCGAGGGCGGCGGTGAGGCCGACGGCTGTCACCGCCAGGGCGGCGAGGGTACGGATAGTGCGCACGGGGCGCCTCCTGCGGGGGTGGTGGCCGTCACCGTCACGGCGGCCGGCCCCGCCCAACGGTTAACAAACCATACAAATAGGCTTCGATGAAGGTATGAACGAAGTCCGTCGATGTCAAGAGAGCGTTTCCCGCTGGCGCTCCGACGTCGGCTCGGGCTCGCGTCGCCGTACCGCAGTGGGCCGGCGCATGTCCCGCCACGGCCCGCCCAGCAGCGGCGTCAGCACCACCAGCAGGTAGCAGGCGCCCATCACGACGAGCGTGGACGTGGGGCCGAACCGGTCCGCGGCGAATCCCGCACCGACCGCGCCGGCCGGCATGGCCGCCCACGCGCCCGCGCCGATCACCCCGTACACCCGGGCCCGCATGGCCGGTGGCACCCGTTCCAACTGGACCGCGCCCATCAGCGGGTTGAGCGCGCCGGCGGCCAGCCCGGCCACCGCCACCACGGCGGCCACCACCGGCAGCGGCGGCGCGGCGGCGAGCGCCCACAGTGGTGGGGCGCCGCACAGCACGTACGCGGTGACGAACGTGGCCCGGCGGGGCAGCCGGTGCCCGATCGCGCTGAACACCAGCGAGCCGACCAGCGCGCCGCCGCCCATGACGCCCACCAGCAGGCCGAACGCGGCCGGCCCGCCGAGTTCCCGTTCGGCGACCACCGGCAGCAGCACGTTGCTCTTCGCCGCGTCGAACAGGTTCGTCACCAGCACCAGCAGGACCATGGCGCGCAGCAGCGGCTCGCGGACCAGGAAGCGCAGCCCGGCGGCGAACTGCCGCCAGTAGCCCCCGGTCTCCGGCTCGCTCCCGTCGTCGGACGGCCGCAGGCCACGCGGCACCAGCAGCGTCACCACGAGGGCCGACACGGCGAACGTCACCGCGTCCAGCGCCAGCACCGGCACCGCACCGAACACACCGACCAGCAGGCCGGCCACGGGTGCGCCGATCATCCGGGCGCCGCGCGAGGTCGCGTCCTCCCACCCGGCCGCCCGCTCGATCGGCACCCCTGCCGCCGCCGCGGCCTCCGGCAGCAACGCGGTGCGCGCTGTCTGCCCCGGCGTGTCGAGCAGGCCGCTGACGAAGACCAGAGCCAGCAGCGCCGGGAACGGCAGGCCGACGGTGGCGTGCAGCAGGGGTACGGCGGCGATCGTCACGCCGGAGACCACGTCGGCGAGCACGCTGGAGCGCCGGTAGCCGATCCGGTCGACGAGCACGCCGCCGAACGCGCCGCCGAGCACCACGGGCGCGGTGGCGAACGCCCCGGCCAACCCGGTGGCGGCCGGTGAGCCGGTCTCGGCCAGCACGTACAGCGGCAACGCGATGAGCGTGAGCACGTTGCCGGTCAGCGAGACGGCGTGCCCGATCAGCAGTCCGGCCAGGGGCCGGCGGTCGCGGGTCACCGCGGCCCCCGGTACGCCTGCCAGATCAGCGTGACCATCTCGGCGCCGGGCCGGCCGGGTGCCCCGCGCTCCTGCCAGCGCCGGCCCAGCGCCGACAGCTCGTCGCGCAGCTCGACCAGTTCCTCGGGCGTCAGGCGCAGCACCATGTCGCTGCTGGTGGTGCCGCGGACCCAGGCCGGGTCGAGGCTCGCCTCCGAGTCCAGGTACGCCTGGTAGCGGTCCACGTAGCGCTGCATGGCGGCCTGGCGCAGCAGGTTACCGGCGAGCCGGCGCTCCGGGTCGTCCAGCAGTTCGAGTGGATCCCAGTCGGTGGTGGCGTGCGCGGCCCGCCACCACCGCTCGCGCCGGTCCCGGGCCAGCTCGGGTGCCTCGGCCACGAAGCCGTGCTCGGCCAGCTTGCCGACGTGGTAACTGACCGACCCCACCGCCTCGCCGGTCCGCTCGCTCAGCATGCCGACCGTCTGCGGGCCGCGCAGGCGCAGCTCGCCGAGCAGCCGTAGCCGGGTGGGGTGGGCCAGCGCCCGCATGGCTCGCGGGTCGCTCACCCGCCGGTTGCCGGTTCCGTCCGTCATGCCGACAGGCTAGACCCACAAGACACGATGTACAAGAAGCCTTGTGCTTACCGCGATGCCTCCGGCGTGTGTCGGTACAGGTCGCGCAGCAGGCACACCTCGGACAGGTGGTGGATCACCTCCCGGTTGATGTGCAGCACGAGCGTGGCCATCGGGACGTCCGCGAACGGCCCCTCCGCCGGGCCGCAGGGGCGGGCCAGGCCGTCCTCGCCGAGCGCCTCGACCCCTGCCGTCCAGGCGGCGTACTCCTCGTCGAGCTGGGTCAGCGCGCCGGCCGCGGTCGGGGAGTAGGGGAACGAGGCGTAGTCGGTGGGCGCGCGGCCGAAGTGCGACGCGTTGCGCATGGCCAGCACGCCGACGATGACGTGGGCGAGCCGCCAGGCGATGGTGGTGAACGGCGGCGGATCCGGCTGCGGCATCGCGAAGTCGATCGCCGGAGTGCCGCCGTCGCCGCGCGGACGCAGGCTCCAGCAGCCGGGAACCGGCTCCCAGAGGTATTCCGCGTCGGTGAGCCCGGCGAGGCGGTCGCGCAACTGGTAGGTCCAGTGCCAGGTGAGCTGCTCACGGAGCAGCGGGTTCCAGGTCAGATCGGTCATGCGCCTCAGCGTGCCACCGGCCTGGGACAGAAAACGGCGCGCTCAGCCCCGCCGCGCCGCCGTCCGGCCCTTGAGCCGGCGGCCCATCTCCCGGGCGATCTCCCGCTCGGCGTCCCGCTCGGCGAGCGCCTGGCGCTTGTCGTACGACCGGCGGCCCCGGGCCAGGCCCAGTTCCACCTTGGCCCAGCCGTCGGCGAAGTACATCGACAGCGGCACCAGCGTGATGCCGCCGTCGCGCAGCTTCTCCAGGATCCGGGCGATCTCCACCCGGTGCAGCAGCAGTTTGCGGGTGCGCCGGGGCGCGTGGTTGGTCCAGGTGCCGAAGCCGTACTCGGCGATGTGCAGGCCGTACAGCATGATCTCGCCGTCGCGCTCCTGGGCGAACGCGTCGACCAGCGACACCCGTCCCTCACGCAGCGACTTGACCTCGGTGCCGGCCAGCACGATGCCCGCCTCGTACGTCTTCAGGATGTCGTAGTCGTGCCGCGCCTTCTTGTTCGAGGCGATCAGCTTGCGCCCGTTCTCCCTGGCCACGCGAGCAGAGTACCCGCCGGCGGCGGCTTCGGGCCGGTCGCCGGGCCCGTCGCGGCCACCCAGCCGGTGGTGATGAGCAGCAACGCGGCGCAGTAGGTGGTCATCACCAGCAGGCCCCGCCCGGGCAGGTCGACACCGGCCGCGCCCACGCCGATGAGCAGGTCGGAGACGAGGAAGAGCGCCCCGCCCGCGGCGACCCGCGCCGACACCCCGGTCGCGGCGGCGGCCATCAGGCACAGCGCCAGGCTGTAGCCGAGCACCGGCAGCCGCAGCGGCCCGAGCATGCCCCAGAGCAGTGCGTTCGCGCCGGCCCAGGTGAGCAGGTAACCGGCCCACGCCACGCCCCGGGCGCGCCGGTGCCGGACGAAGGCGGTGATGAACGCGATCTGGGTGACCAGGAAGAACCCCATGCTGGCCAGGAACGCGGTGTCGCCCGGCAGGAGCAGCGCGACGTCGCCCGCGGTGGCGGCGACCAGGCCGACCGCCACCGCGTCGATGCGGCGCCGGTGTGCCCAGAGGTACGCCAGCAGCACCGGCGCGAGCAGCGGCTTGGCCAGCCACTGGAGCACGGCCGAGTCGAGCGCGACCCCGACCAGCTCGACGGCGGCGACCAGCCCGAACAGGGGCAGCAGCCAGGAGCGCCTCATCGGGCCGGCTGCCAGCCGGGACGGCCGAACAGGTAGCCCAGGCGGTGCCGCCAGCAGTCGGCCCGGCGTACGTCGGACCAGATCGCGGCGAACTCGTGGGTGGCCACCCGCAGCGGGTTGTAGGTGCCGATGTTCTTGGTGAGCCCGTAGCGCGCGGTGGCCCGCTCCGGCTCGAAGCTGCCGAACAACCGGTCCCAGACGATCAGGATGCCGCCGTAGTTACGGTCCAGGTACTCGGTGTTGGAACCGTGGTGCACCCGGTGGTGCGACGGCGTGTTGAAGATCCACTCGATCGGGCGGGGCAGCACGTTGATCCGCTCGGTGTGCAGGAAGAACTGGTACAGCAGGCTGACCGACTGCTGCAGGAAGATCATCCACGGCGGGATGCCGAGCAGCGCCAGCGGCAGCCAGAACGGCAGCGAGGTCATCGGCGTCCAGCTCTGCCGCAGCGCGGTGGAGAGGTTGTAGTAGACGCTGGAGTGGTGCACTACGTGGCTGGCCCAGAGCACTCGCACCTCGTGGTGCGAGCGGTGGAACCAGTAGTAGGCCAGGTCGTCGGCGAAGAACAGGATCACCCAGGTCCACCAGTCGCCGGGCGACAGGTGCACCGGCGCCACGGTCCACAGCGCCGCGAACAGGCCGACTGTGAGCAGCTTCCACGGGAAGCCGATGATCTGGCTGCCCAGCCCCATCGACAGGCTGGTGGTGGTGTCGCGCAGCTCGTAGCCGCGTTCGTCGTCGTCGGGCAGGAAGCGGTAGGAGACCGCTTCGATGACGATCAGGAGCAGGAACGCCGGGACGGCGTACAGCACGGCGGGGATCATGCGCGCGCTTCCCTTCCGGGTGCGGAGGTGATGGGGGTGGTGACCGGCGCGGTCAGCAGCGCCCGGGCGTGCCGGGCCGCCGCCGCGCCCTCGCCGGAGGCGACCGACGCGGCGAGACGGCGGTGCCCGGCCACGTCGAGCAGTTCGGCCGCGCGGGCGTCCGGGGGGACGTCGCCGACCGCGAACGTGCCGGCCACCAGGCTGTTGAACGCGAGCTGGTAGGCGGTGTTGCCGCTGCCGTGCACGACCAGCCGCCAGATGGCGATGTTCGCCTCGTTCATCAGGTCCAGGTCGGGGGCCAGGTCGCCGTACTCCTCGGCGGCCCGGACCAGGACGGCGACGACCGCGGCGTCCGCGCGCTCGGCGCAGAGCCGGGCCGCGTCGATCCCGACGCAGGCCCGCATCTCCAGCATGTCGCGCACCAGCGTCTCGACCGGGAGTACGTCACCGGAACGCGCCAGGGACAGCGCCAGGTCCAGCCCGGCGTGGACCCGCCAGTCCAGTACCCGGGTCGCGCCGCCCTGGCTGACCCGGACCAGGCCGAGCTGTTGCAGGCGGCGCAGCGCCTCCCGGACCGCGTGCCGGTTGACCGCGAACGCCCCGGCCAGCTCCCGCTCGCCGGGCAGCGTCTCGCCCGGCGCGTAGCGGCCGGACACGATCGCGTCGCGCAAGCGCCCGAAGACGTGGTCGGAGACCGAGACACGAGGCGCCGGATCGAAGGTCATGCGCAGCAGTGTGGCCCCGAACACATCAACCCGTCAACTGGTTGTACCAGTGGATTCCGGGACGGCCGGTGTGTGCCTCCTTGGTCACCCCTCGTATCCTTTCCGCCGTAGGCCCGCCATAGGTGAAGGGAGTCGGTGTGAGCGACCGGGTCGAGACGTTGGAGTTCCAGGCCGAGGCCCGTCAGCTGCTGCAGCTGATGGTGCACTCGATCTACTCGAACAAGGACGTCTTCCTGCGCGAACTGATCTCGAACGCGTCCGATGCGCTGGACAAGCTGCGGCTGGAGTCGCTCGTCGACAAGGAACTGTCGGCCGACACCTCCGACCTGCACATCGGGATCGAGGTCGACAAGGACGCCCGTACGCTCACCGTGCGGGACAACGGCATCGGCATGACCCGTGACGAGGTGGTCGGCCTGATCGGCACCATCGCCAAGTCCGGCACCGCCGAGCTGCTGAGCAAGCTTCGCGAGTCCGCCGACGCGGCCGCCTCCCAGGAGCTGATCGGCCAGTTCGGCGTCGGCTTCTACGCGACCTTCATGGTCGCCGACAGGGTGACGCTGCTGACCCGCCGCGCCGGGCAGTCCGGCGGCACCCGCTGGGAGTCCGCGGGCGAGGGCACGTACTCGATCGAGGAGGTCGAGGACGCCCCGCAGGGCACGTCGGTCACGCTGCACCTCAAGCCGGTCGACACCGACGACAACCTGCACGACTACACCGCCGAGTGGACGATCCGCGAGATCGTCAAGCGCTACTCCGACTTCATCTCGTGGCCGATCCGGATGACAGTCGACAAGCCCGGCGAGGACGGCGCCACCACCCGCGAGGAACAGACGCTCAACTCGATGAAGGCGCTCTGGGCGCGCTCGCGGGACGAGGTGGACGAGGCCGAGTACAAGGAGTTCTACCGGCACGTCGCGCACGACTGGGCCGACCCGCTGGAGACGATCCACATGCGCGGCGAGGGCACCTTCGAGTACGAGGCGCTGCTGTTCCTGCCGTCGCACGCCCCGCTCGACCTGTTCTCCCCGCAGGGCCGCCGGGGTGTGCAGCTCTACGTCAAGCGCGTGTTCATCATGGACGACTGCGACGCGCTGATGCCCAACTACCTGCGCTTCGTCAAGGGCGTCGTGGACGCGCACGACCTGTCGCTGAACATCTCCCGGGAGATCCTCCAGCAGGACCGGCAGATCCGCGCGGTGCGCCGCCGGCTGGTCAAGAAGGTGCTCGCCACGCTCAAGGACATGTCCGCCGAGTCGTACCGCACGTTCTGGACCGAGTTCGGCGCGGTGGTCAAGGAGGGTCTGCTGGAGGACCCGGACAACACCGAGACGCTGCTGGAGCTGGTCCGCGCCGCCAGCACCCACGACCCGGCCGAGCCGACCACGCTGCGCGACTACGTGGAGCGGATGAAGGACGGGCAGAGCGAGATCTACTACGCCACCGGCGAGAACCGGGCCACCATCGAGAACTCGCCGCACCTGGAGGCGTTCCGCGCCAAGGGCTACGAGGTGCTGATCCTCACCGACCCGGTGGACGAGGTGTGGGTCGAGCGCGTCGGCGCGTACGACGGGAAGACGCTGCGCTCGGTCGCCAAGGGCCAGGTGGACCTGGAGACCGAGGAGGAGAAGGAGAAGGCCGAGGCGGAGCGCCAGGAGTACGCCGACCTGCTCACGTTCCTCGGCGGCGCGCTCGCCGACAGCGTCAGGGAGGTGCGACTGTCCACCCGGCTGACCACCTCACCGGCCTGCGTGGTGGGCGACGCGCACGACATGACGCCGACGCTGGAGAAGATGTACCGGGCGATGGGCCAGGAGGTGCCCCGGGTCAAGCGGACCCTGGAGCTGAACCCGGCCCACCCGCTGGTCACCGGGCTGCGCAAGGCGCACGGGGAGGGCGGCGACACCGCCGCGCTGACCGAGACCGCCGAGCTGCTGTACGGCATGGCGTTGCTGGCGGAGGGCGGCGAGCTGGCCGACCCGGCGCGGTTCACCCGGATCCTCGCCGACCGCCTGGCCCGCGGCCTGTAGCCCGGCCAGGCCCGGCTGGACCCGGCCCAGCCAGACCGGGCCGGCTTGATCGACTTCATCACGCCGAGGTGGCGGTATCGGGATGCCTCCGATACCGCCACCTCGCCGACCTGGCGTGGATCATGCCGGCGTGCCGGCCGAACCCTCGTGCGGGGAAGGGAGGGGGCAGGACGGGCTCCCGAAGTCGGCTACCTCACAACTGGCCGGGGAAGAACCCGTGGCGGGCCAGCGGCTCGACGATCTGGTGCTCCTCGTACGACAGGTGCGACAGCAGCGTGTCGGTGAGCAGGTCCACCGCCTCCCGGAGCTGCGTGAAGTCGCCGGGCCGACGGACCAGCTCCACGAGCGCGCGGTCGACGCTCTCCACCACCCCGTGGATCACGACGGCCGGTGTCCCAGACCTCGCGGATCACCCGGATCGCCTCGTCGAGGGCGTCGACGGCGGCGCCGGGGGCCAGGCGCCGCCCGCCCGCCGCCTCGATCGCGTCCCAGAACGCGCCCGCGCCGAGCCCCAGCTCGACCCGGCCGCCGGTGAGCAGGTCCAGGCTGGCGACGCTGCGGGCCAGCACCACCGGCTGGCGCAACGGCAGGTTGAGGACGTTTCCGGCCAGGCGGATGCGTTCGGTGGCGGCTGCCACGTAGGACATCAGCGTCCAGGTGTCCAGGAAGCCCGGCTGGTACGGATGGTCCTGGAACGTGACCAGGTCCAGCCCGACCTGCTCGCAGAGCCGGGCCAGCGCCACCACCTGGTCGGGCTGCCCGGCGGCGGGGGTGACGAAGCCGCCGAAGGTCGGCTCGTGTCCGTGATCGGCCATCGGTCCCGCCCCTCCCGTGATCTTGCCCGGCCCTGCCACCGTAGCGCCGCGGCCGGTAGCCCGGCCGGGTGAAGAGCGTCACAAGAAGCGGACGATCGTCGCAAATCGCTCCTAGCGTCGGTTTCGTTCGCAGACGCGGACACCGCGGGCCGGAAACGCCAAATCCCGCCGCCGTCCCCGGTAACCGAACCTCGCGCGGGAGCGGGGGAACCACACGTTCCACGGTGCATCGTCACCTCGGGGTGAAGCCGCCACCGGCGGCCGGGCTCCTCGGCCCGAACCCGACAGCTCACCTCGTCGGCGTGGAGGAATCCACATGGCAACTGAATACTCAGCCCGAAGCCGCCGTACCGCTCTCGGAGCGGCCCTGGCCGGCGCCGCAGTCGGCGCCGCGAGCCTGTTCGGCCCGGCCGCTCCGGCCGGCGCGGGCGTCAACTGGGACGCGGTCGCGCGCTGCGAATCGGGCGGCAACTGGAAGATCAACACTGGTAACGGCTACTACGGCGGGCTCCAGTTCTCCCGCGCCACCTGGAACGGCTACGGCGGCCAGAGATACGCCGCCCGCGCCGACCTGGCCAGCCGGTCCGAGCAGATCGCCGTCGCGGGGAAGGTGCTGCGCGGTCAGGGCATCGGCGCGTGGCCGGTCTGCGGCAAGAAGGGCGGCTCGGCGAGCGTGGCGACCCGGTCCGAGCGGGCCACCACAAAGGCGGCACCGGAGCGGGCCGCCACGCGCAAGGCCGCGCCGGAGCGGGCGGCCACCCGCAGGGCCGCGTCGGAGCGCGCCACGACGACGGTGGCCCTGCGGTCGTCGTCCGGCGCCGGGACGTACCTGGTCCGGCGTGGTGACACGCTGTCGGAGATCGCCGTGACGCAGCGCGTCGACGGCGGCTGGCGCGCCCTGCACGAGCGCAACCGCGCGGTGGTCGGCGACGATCCCGGCCTGATCTTCCCCGGTCAGCGGCTGCGGCTGCACTGACAGCCGCCGAGAACGCCCGGCCGGGGCGACCCGGCCGGGCGTCCGCCCCGTCCGCGACACGCCGCGTCGACGGGTGTCCGGCCTGCTCCCGGCGTCCGGGAGACGGCCCGCGGCGGCAGTACCGCGATTCGTCGGAGCCGGTTGCTAGGGTCACGATGCTCGGCTAAGACGTGAAGAAAGCGCGGATATGACCAACGACCCGTTCTCGGCGGCCGCGAGCATCGACGAGCTGCTGACCCGCACACAGCAGGCGCTCACCGCGATGCGGTCCCGGGCCTCGGCGCACGCCGACGGCGAGCCCGGCGACCTGCTGCGCGCCGAGGGCACGGCCGCCGGTGGCCGGGTTCGCGCGGTCGCCGTCCAGGGTGGCCGGCTGGATTCCGTGACGATCGACCCGGAGCTGGCCGGCGAGCCTCCGGAGGTCCTCTGCGGACACTTCGTCACCGCCGCCAACGCGGCGCTGTCCGAGCTGGACGCCCGGGTCAGCGCGTCGGCGCGGGCCGACGCCGATGCGCTCGCCGCCCGGCTCGGCAGCATGGGCGACCAGGCCGAGCTGTTCGGCCGCGCGATGCACGAGGCGGCCGCGCGGATCCACCGCGACCGCGGCACCGCGTCCCAGGGCGCGCGCCGGGCCTGACACGGCGAAACGGCGCCGAGCCGACACGGGACGCCGGCCCGACGCGACGGGACGCTGGGCCGACACGGCGAGGCGGCCGGCCGCCGGGAGGACGACGACCGGCCGCGCACGCCACTGTCAGCTCAGGGTGACCGCGGTGTCGTCGACGACGAAGGACGTCTGCAACGAGCTGTCCTCCACCCCGCTGAACGAGATGGTCGCCGTGGTGCCTGCGAGCGACGAGATGTCGAAGGACCGCTGCGCGTAGCCGGCGGCCTTGTTCAGGTTGGAGTAGGTGGCCAGCGTGGTGCTGCCCGCCTTCACGGTGAGCTTGTCGTACGCGGTGCTCGTGGTCGACTCCGCGCTGTCGATGTGCAGCCAGAAGCTCAACGTCGCCCGGCATCCGGCCGGGATCGTCACCGACTGGCTGAGCGTGTCGGTGTGCGACGAGCCGTACCCGTCGAGCCACGCCTTGTACGAGCCGCCGTGCGCGGCCTGGCCGCTGTCGGTGGTGATGACGCCGGACGAGGCGCTCCAGCTCACGTTGCCGGACTCGAAGCCCGGGTTGGCGAGCTTGTTGCCGGAGCAGCCGCCCGACGGCGGGGTGGTCGTGGTGCTCGGGGTGGGCGTCGGAGTGCCGCCGGCGCAGGTCGGGTCACCGGACTGGGCCGGCACGCTCACCGCGTCCCAGGCCGCCTTGACGGTGTTGAACTCCGCGCAGCTGCCCGGGTAGAGGTTCTTCGCCGCCTGCAGCGTCCAGGTGCGGTACTTCAGGTACGACGAGGACGAGGTCTTCAGCAGCATGCCGTTGTACATGATCTTCATGGCCTTCTGGATGCCCAGGCCGGTCACGCTGCTGCCGTTGCAGGTCGAGCTGGACGGCTGCCCGTTGGTCGGGCTGCTGCCGTTGGCGAGCAGGTAGAACCAGTGGTTGCCCGGGCCGGCCGCGGCGTGCACCTCGGTCGACGGGATGCTGCTGGAGTAGCAGTTCGGGTCGCCGAGCGCGGACGGGTTGTACATGTTGCGGATCGGGCCGGAGCCGACCAGGTTGATCTTCTCGCCGACCAGGAAGTCCGGCGCGTCGTAGCTGGACGGCTCGTTGGCGAACCACTCGGTGGCCGCGCCGAACGTATCGGCCACGAACTCCTGGGTGCCGCCGCCGGAGATGCCGCCCGGGGTGTTGTCGTCGATGCCGTGGCCGATCTCGTGCGCCACCACGTCCAGCGAGCCGATCCACTGGCCGGCGGTGTTCTTGCCGATCTGCACCTGGCTGCCGTCGTAGTAGGCGTTCTGGTCGTTGAGGCCCACCCGGATCGGCCAGTAGCCGCCATTGCCGTTGGCGCCGTTGCGGCCCAGCCACTGGGCGAGCATCTTGTGCTCGGTCTGCGCGGCGAACAACGCGTCCACGCAGCCGGTCTCCTTGTTGGTGGCGGTGCCGTTGCCCCACGCGTCGTCGGAGCCGCTGAACGTGGTGTTGTTGGCCGCGTCCTGGCAGCTCAGGTTGGTGACGGTCGGATCCTTCATGGTGTACGTGGAGCCCGACTGGGTGGTGTTGAGCGTGAGCGGGCTGGGCCCGTTCCAGGCGCCGGTGCCGGTGCCGCGCATCACGTGCTCCTGCGTGCGCAGGACCGCGCCGGTGCGGGCGTCGACGTCGACGGTGAGCCGGCTCGGGCCGTCCGCGCCGGTGCCGCGTACCGTGGTCTCCCAGGCCAGCGCCGGTGCGGCGCCGAGCGCGTAGACCACCAGCGTGGTGCCCTCGACCGCGCTGACGGTCTTGAGCTGGGCGCGCGCCGTCTTCGTGGCGGCGGCCCAGGTCAGTGCGGGCGTGGTGGCGAGGGCGCCGATGGGGCGCTGCTGGGCGACCGAGGCGTACTTCAGGTTGCCGGCCGAGTCCGTGGCGAGCACGAAGTCGCCGCCGACCACCGGCAGGCCCTTGTAGGTGCGCTCGTAGGGCACGTACTGGGTGCCCTCGGAGGAGATGACCGGCTTCTGGACGAATGCGTCGTCGGAGCCGGCCTGCAGGTAGGCGGGGCGGTTCGCGACCAGGGCGCGGGCCGAGTCGGCGGCGACCGCGCGGGCCTGCGCCGGGTCGGGGGCGACGGGTCCGGGCGGCGCGGCCTGCACGGCGGCGGCGGTGCCTGCGGCGAGCAGGCCGGCCGCGGCCGCGCCGGTGAGCGCGGCGAGGCGAGGTGAGAGTTTCACGGGGGTTGCTCCTGTTCTACAGGCGCGCCGCACGGAGCCCGGTGGGGACGGGCGGCGCGGTGGTGCGAGGCAGGGTGACGGTTGGTCACCGGAGCTGCCGGCGTGGCTCCGGGTCGACAGATCGACCGTCGCGAGTCGCCGGGGGTCGGCGGCTCGCTGGTGCACGATCACACGCCGTCCGAGGCCGGAGCAATGGGTGACCTGGGCAACGACTGACAGTCGGGCGCGTCGCCGCGTGCGTCGATCCAGGCAACCATGATCTTCAATAGGCCCTGATCAGGGCGAACATCGTCGGCGATGGATGGATGGCGGTGCAAATTGCGGACGTTGCCGCAGTGTGCGAATGGCGCACATAGACGCGAGGTCGCCGTCCGCGCGGTCGGCGGCGGTCGCGCCGCTCGGCCGGGTCAGCGCGGGCCGCGGGTCCGCGTCGGCGACACGGTGGGCAGCGGTGGCAGCGACGGCGTCAGCGTCGGCCGCGAGGTCGGCCGCCCGGTCGGGGCCGGGCTCGGGCTCGACGAGGACGGGCTCGGGCTCGGCGACTCCGACGGTGCCGGCGCGGCGGTGGCCGGCGGCGGTGACGCCGACCGGGTCGGCTCCGGGGTCTCGCCGGGGAACGCCGGCTGACCGAAGCGGTACTTCTCCGGGTCGAGCCTCATGGCCGCGGTGGCCCGGGTCATGAACTGCCGCCAGATCGGCGCGGCGCCGGTCGAGCCGTACACCTCGTAGCTGCCGCCCCTGGTCCGCAGCGGCTTGCCGTCGGTGGTGCCCAGCCAGACGGCCGAGGCGAGCGCGCCGGTCCAGCCGACCATCCACGTGTGCACGTTCTGCGTGGTGCTCTGCCCGGCCTGCCAGGTGCCGGTCTTCCCGGCGGAGTCCCAGCCGTTGCCCAGCTCGGCGGCCCGCACACGGCGCAGCGTCCAGTCGAGCTGGTCGATCGCCTCCCGGTCCAGGCCCAGGTCCGTCGTACGGAGCTGCTCGGTCCACACCTCCTCGTCGTCCTTGGTCACCGAGCGGACGAAGTGCGCGTCGGCACGCCTGCCGCCTGCGGCGAACGTCGCCATCCCGTTCGCGTGGTCCTGCACGGTGATGCCGTACTGCCCGATCCCGACCTCGGTGGAGAACCGTTTCGCCACCTCGTCGGCCGGGTCGCTGCGCAGGTCGACGCGCTGCGGCCGGGGATTGCCCCGCACCGTCTCCCACATCGACTCCACGCCGGCCTGCCGCGCGATCTCGATCACCTTGGCGGTGCCCAGCTTCTCGGTCAGCTCGAAATAGGTCACGTTCAGCGAGGCGACGGTGGCCTCCCAGAGCGCGCAGTCCGGCTGGCAGGGCGCGCGCTCGGCGTTGCGGATCGGCCCGGCCGCGCTGCCCTTCGTCCGCCCCGAGGCGGGGAACTCCTTGGTGTCCGGCGAGTCGAACCGCTGCTTCACCGAGATCCCGTCGCGTACGGCGGCGGCCAGGTCGTACACCTTGAACGACGACCCCGGCGGATGCTGGCCGAAGCCGCGGGTCTCGCCGTTCTCGTCGTAGTACCAGCCGGCGTAGTCCGCGCCCGAGCCCCTGTCGCCGCCGTAGTAGCCGAGCACCCGGCCGGTGCCCGGCTCCACCGCCACCAGCGCGGCCTGCCAGTTGCCCGGCTGGCCGCGTACCGCCTGCGGCGCGGTGTCGCGGCGGATGTCCGCCGCCGCCTCGGCCGCGTCCTGCACGCGCTTGTCGATCGTGGTGACGATCCGGTAGCCGCCGTCGCGGATCACCTCGTCCGGCTTGCCGCGGAACGGCTCGGTCTCGCGCAGCTCGGCGAGCACATGGTTGACCACCAGGCCGGTCGGCCGGTCCAGGTCGGACCGGCCCGCGTTCTTGTCGATCGGCCGGACCGTGTCCGGGTACGCGAGATCCGCCGCCTGCCGCGGCGTCAGGTAGCCGAGCTTGACCATGCCGTCACGGATGTAGTTCCACCTGTCGATCGAGTTCTGCCGGGCCAGCGCGTTGCGGCGCGGGTCGTAGCCGGGCGAGCCCTCCGGGTCGGCCGGGTCCGCCTCCGGCTGCTTCACCATCGCGCAGAGCACCATCGCCTCGGCCGGCGTGAGCTGCCGCGCGGCGGGGGCGTCCCGGCGTACCGTCTTGCCGAAGTACGTCTGCGCGGCCGCCTCGATGCCGTACGCGCCCCGGCCGAACGGCACGGTGTTCAGGTAGAAACCGAGGATCTCCTCCTTGGAGTACGCGTCGTCGAGCTTCCACGCGATCACCGCCTCGCGCAGCTTGCGGGAGTAGGTGACCCCGCGCAGGTCCGCGGCGATGCGCGCGTACTGCTGGGTGAGGGTGGACGCGCCCTGCCGCTGCCCGCCGCTCACGTTGGCCCAGGCCGCCCGCAGCACACCCTTGACGTCGATGCCCTGGTTCGTCCAGAACGTACGGTCCTCGGCCGCCACGATCGCCTGCTTCGCCGAGTCGTTCATCTGGTCGTACGGCACGATGGTGCGGTTCTGCGCGCCCAGCTTCGCCATCGGCGTGCGCCCGTCGGCGTAGTAGACGGTGGTGGACTCGGGCAGTTTCAGGTCGCTGGGCGTCGGCACGCTGTCGAAGTAGTAGCCGCCGGCGACCAGCCCGCACCCGGCCAGCAGCGTGCAGACCGCGAGGACGACCAGCAGACGCCGCCGCTTGCGCCCGGGGCGCACCCGGGGCGCGCCGCCCGGTTCCGGGGTGGATCCGCTGTTCCGCACGCGTTACCTCCGACTGCTCGGCTGAGTCGTGCCCGGCTCGCAGGCTAACCGAGCTGCGCCGACGGCACCGGCCGAAGAACCCGGACGGTGTGGCGCCGGTCCGGGCCGGGGCGGCGGTCGTCCGCCCCGGCCCGGGGGCTCAGCCGGTCAGCGCGCCGCCCAGCCGACGGCCCGGTCGTCGCGCTCCCGGCGGGCGGCCCAGCGCGAACGCCACCCGTCGTTGCCGCCCGCGGGGAACGGCACCGACCGCCACAACGACAGCACCGGCGTGCCGTCCGGGGCGGCGAACGTCTCCCGTTCGGCGTAGCCGTGCCGCCGCAGCAGCCCCTCCGCCTGCTCACCGGCGCACGGATGCGCGTACGTGGGCAGGCTCAACGTGTCCATCCGGCGCTGCGCCGCGGACAGCGCGTGCGTCGCGCCGCCCCGCGGTGCGGCCAGCAGCGCCAGATGGTTGTGCGGCTCGGCCGGACGGCGTGCCGCCAGCTCCACGCCGAGCTGGCGGAACCGGCCCTCGTCCGGCCCGGCGGCGCCGGCGAGCCGGTCGGCGTACCGGTGGGGCGCGGGGATCGGGCGGTAGCGGTGGAACCACACGGTGGCGGCGCTGCCGTCGGGCAGCAGGAACGCGTCGCCGAACAGCAACGCGTGTTCGGTCCAGATCCGCGCCACGGCGGCGAGGACCGGCAGGCGGCGGGACGTGTCGGGGACGAGCCAGGCGGCCAGGGCGGTGGGCGCGAGGGCCTCGGCGACGAGATCGGCGACGCGGCCGATGTCGCACCATCGGGCGCGGACGAGGGGCAGGGCTGTGCTCATGAACGAACTCCTGTTGTCCAGGCGTGATCGGGTCGGTTGCGGGCGCCGGACGACTGTCGGCGGCGCCGCCGCGGCATGCGGCAGACGGGCGGGACACGCCCGTGCTCCGGATCGGAGGTGGTGCCTGTGGAGTCCGCTCAGGCGGGTCTGGTGCCGGGGCGCGACGTGCGTGACGGCGGCAGCGGATCGGCCGCCGGTCGCACGTACCCGCGGGCCAGCGTCGGCAGCCGCCAGCGGTTCGCGTCCGCGTCGGCGGCCTCGCTGTGCACCGCGCCGCCGCCGTGGGTGACGCCGTCGAGCGGCAGCGGCAGGGCGGGTGTGGTCGTGACGTGCGCGGCCGGACCGGCGGTCGCCGGTGCCCGGCTGCGCACGGGCTCGACCCAGCGCGTGCCGACGACGGTGAGGGCGCGCGCCGCCGGGTCGGCGAGGACCGGACCGCCGAGGCGGAGCGGCGTGTCGTGCGCCCGCTCGGCGGCGGGCGCGGGCGTCGCGGCCGGGACGATCGGGGCGCCGGGAGCGGCCGGGCCGGGCACGGGCTCGCCGGGCGCCGGGGGCGGGCCGGGTTCCGGCGCGTCGGGCGGGTCGAGCAGATCGGTCACCGGGCTGAGTGGGTCGAGCACCGGATCCAGCGGATCGAGTACCGGTTCCAGACCCCGCCAGACCGGGCCGAGGATCGGGCGCAGCGGCTCCACGACCGGGGCCAGCACGTCCGCCACCGGGTCGAGCACGCCTGCCCGCACCGGGCCGGTGACCGGGCGCAGGCCGTCGGTGACGGGCGTGAACACGTGGTCCCGGACCGGCGTCACCACCGCCTCGACCACCCGGCCGGTGACCGGCGCCGTGGGAGCCGGCTGGGCCGACGGCCGGCCCGTGCCGGGCGCGGGCGCCGTACCGGGCTTCGGCGCGGTCGCGTCGGGCGTGGTCGCCGGCGCGGCGGAGCCGGCGGCGGGCGCGGATGCGGCCGGGTCGGGAGCAGGCGCGGGTGCGGCGGGCGTCGCCGACTCCGCAGCGGCGTCGCCGGAGCCGGTGGAGGACGCGTCGCCGGTTCCGGACGTGGGCAGGCCGAGCACCGTCCCGAGCGTGTGGGTGAGCACCCCGACGGTGGCGGTGAGCGGGCCGGCCGGCTGGCCGTCGGCGGCGTGGGCGGCCGAGCCGGACGCGGCCTCGTGGGCACCCCAGATCACTGCCACGCCCCCGAGCAGCAGACCGAGGCGCAGCGTGCAGCGCGCCATCCATCCGGTCCGTCCCGGCATTCCACACCTCTCGCACCCGCACCCGGCGGCACGGATCGACGCTCCGCACTGTACCGAACGTGGCGGCCCGGGCATAGTACGCCGTCGGCACGTGTCGGGGCGCGTCGCGCGCAGGCGTGGGATCCGTGACGTCCGGGTACCAGCCGGGCCATGGACACGCGCACGGCCGAACGCCCGGACACGACCCCCGCACCCGCCGCGCCCCCGGCCGGTGTGGTCGCTGTCGTCGCCCACCGGAAGAAGACAATCGGGGGAGGGCTCGACGAGCTGCGCTCCCGGCTCGTCTCCGCCGGGGTCGGGCGGCTGCTCTGGTACGAGGTGCCGAAGAGCCGTAAGACGCCCGAGCGGGTCCGCGCGGCGCTGGACGAGGGCCGCGTCGGCCGGATCGCGTACGTCTGGACCGGGCTGCGGCACGTGCGCGGCGAGTGCGTACGGACCCGGATCCGGGTCGACGGCACCGACTGGTTCGACGCCGAGGCGAGCTGCGTGCTGTTCGGCGACGTCGGCACCATCACCGGCGGCATCCCGGCCTTCGACGACGCCCGCCCGGACGACGGGGCGGTGGAGGTCGGCGTGTCCACCGCCAGCGGCGCGGTGGACTGGGCGCGCACACTGGGCCGGATGGCCGCCGGGCACTCCGAGGAGTCGCCGTTCGTGCGGATCACCCGGGGTCGCAAGATCAGGGTGCGGTTCGACGCGCCGAAGACGTACGAGGTGGACGGCGGCGCCCGGGGCAAGGCGAAACGGCTCAAGGTGAAGGTGGTCCCGGGCGCGCTGACCGTGTGCTGTCCCGACCCGGCGGACTGACCACGGCCGGGCCGGGGCAGGATGCCGGAATGCGCGACGACATCCGCGACTACCTGGCCGAACTGGTCCGCCGCTCCCGGGACGTGCTCGGTGACGACCTCGTCGGCGCGTACGCCGCCGGGTCGGTCGGGCTGGGCGCGTACCAGCCGGGACGCAGCGACGTGGACGTGGCGCTGCTGGTCGCCGGGCCGCTGCCGGAGGCGGACAAGCGCCTGCTCGTGGACCGGCTGCGGCACGAATCGCTGCCCTGCCCGGCGCGCGGCCTGGAACTGGTCGTCTACCGCCGCGACGTGGCCGCCTCCGGCACTCCGGAGCCGGGCTTCGAGGTCGAGCTGAACACCGGCGCCACCATGCCGTTCCGCGCCACCTGCGACCCGGCCGACCGGCCCGCCGCCGACGGGCGGTTCTGGTACGCGCTGGACCGCAGCATCCTGCGCCAGTCCGGCCGGACGCTGCTCGGCCCGCCCGCCGCCGACGTGTTCGCCGACCCGTCCTCGGAGGCGCTGCGGGCGCTGCTGGCCGACGCGCTGCGCTGGTGGCTGGCGCTGCCCACGCCATCCGGCGGCGAACCGGCCCCCGGCGCGGAGGACGCGGTGCTCGGGGCCTGCCGGGCGCTGGTGCGCAGCCGCGACGGCGTCTGGCTGGGCAAGGTCGACGCCGGGCTGCGGGTGGCCGCCGACGACCCGGACGCCGCGCTGATCCGCGCCTCCATCGAGGCCCGCCGGGGCGGCACGCCGCCGTCCGGTCCGGCCGCCCGCGCGTTCCAGCGGCGGGCGCTGGACCGGATCACCGCGGACTGAGCCCCGCCGTGCGTGACTACTGTGGGCCGGGGGAGGTGCGGTGATCATGACGAACCTGAGCGCGTCCACGCGGGCCGGACTGGAGTCGGTGGTGCCCGGCGGCGTGGCGACCCGGGCCGCGGACCGGCTGCGGATGGCCCACGACGCCTCGCACTACCTGCTGCACCCCGGCGCGGTGATCACACCGCAGGACGCCGGCCAGGTCGCCGCGCTGCTGGCGCACAGCCGTCGCACCGGCACCGCGCTGACGTTCCGCTCCGGCGGCACCAGCCTCAGCGGCCAGGCGGTCACCGACCGGCTGCTCGTCGACGTGCGGCGGCACTTCCGCGACCTGACGGTCCTCGACGACGGGCGGCGGGTACGGGTGCAGCCGGGGGTGGTGCTGCGGCAGGTCAACGCGCGCCTCGCGCCGTACGGCCGCAAGCTCGGCCCCGACCCGGCCAGCGAGTCCGCGTGCACGGTCGGCGGCGTGGTCGCCAACAACTCCAGCGGCATGACCTGCGGAACCGAGTTCAACACGTACCGGACGCTGGAGTCGCTGGTCCTCGCGCTGCCCAGCGGCACCGTGCTGGACACCGGCGCCCCGGACGCCGACGCCCGGCTGCGCGCCGCCGAACCGGCACTGCACGCCGGGCTGCTGCGGCTGCGCGACCGGGTACGCGGCAATCCCGACTCGGTGCGCCGCGTCCGCGCCCAGTACGCCATGAAGAACACCATGGGGTACGGCGTGAACGCGTTCCTCGACCACGACGACCCGGCCGGCCTGCTCACCCGGCTGGTGGTGGGCAGCGAGGGCACGCTCGCGTTCGTCGCCTCGGCGACGTTCCGCACCGTACCCGTGCACCGGCACGCCGCGACCGGCCTGCTGGTCTTCGACTCCCTGGGCGCGGCGATGGCCGCCATGCCGGCGCTGGTGGCCGCCGGGCCGGCGGCGATCGAACTGCTCGACGCCGCCGCCCTGCGGGTGGCCCAGCGCGACCCGAAGGCGGACGCCACGCTGCGCGGCCTGGCCGTGCGCGGGCACGCCGCGTTGCTCGCCGAGTGGCAGGAGTCCGACCCGCAGGCGCTCGCCGACCGGGTAGCCGATGCCGGGACGGTGCTGGCCGGCCTGCCGCTGAGCGCCCCGGCGCGGCTCAGCGGCGAGCCGGCCGCCCGCGCCGCGCTGTGGCACATCCGCAAGGGCCTGTACGCGGCCGTGGCCGGCGCCCGTCCGTCCGGCACCACAGCGCTGCTGGAGGACATCGCCGTCCCGGTCGAGGCGCTCGCCGGCACCTGCGCGGCGCTGGCCGACCTGTTCGACAGGCACCGGTACGCCGACAGCGTGATCTTCGGCCACGCCAAGGACGGCAACCTGCACTTCATGCTCAACGAGCGGTTCGACGGCGGCGAGGCCCCGGCGCGTTACGCCGACTTCACCGAGGAGATGGTCGACCTGGTGCTCGGCAACGGCGGCACGCTCAAGGCCGAGCACGGCACCGGCCGGGTGATGGCCCCGTACGTGCGCCGCCAGTTCGGCGACGAGCTGTACGAGGTGATGCGCGAGCTGAAGACGCTCTGCGACCCCGGCGGCGTGCTCAACCCGGGCGTGCTGCTCAGCGGCGACCCGGAGATCCACATGCGGCACCTCAAGACCGTGCCCACCGTGGAGGAGGAGGTGGACCGCTGCGTCGAGTGCGGTTACTGCGAGCCGGTCTGCCCCAGCCGCGACCTCACCACCACGCCCCGGCAGCGCATCGTGCTGCGCCGGGAGATCGCCGCCGCGCAGGCCGCAGGCGACGCCGCGCTGGTCCGGGAGCTGACTGACGACTACGACTACGACGCGGTGCAGACCTGCGCGGTCGACGGCATGTGCGCCACCGCCTGCCCGGTGCTGATCAACACCGGTGACCTGGTCAAGCGGCTGCGCGCGCAGGACCACGGCCGGACGGCGGGGACGGCCTGGCGCGGGGCGGCCCGCCGCTGGGGCGTCACCACCCGGGGCATGGCCCGGGGACTCGACCTGGCCGGGGCGCTGCCGCCCGCGCTGCCCGAGGCCGCCACCCGGGCCGCCCGCAAGGTCCTCGGCGCCGACCGGGTGCCGCGGTGGCAGCGGGACCTGCCGCGCGGTGGCAGCCCGCGCCGCCCCCACCCGGCCGGTGACCCGGACGCGGTGTTCGTCCCGTCCTGCCTGGGCACGCTGTTCGCCCCGGCGCAGGGCGGCACCGGCGTGGCCGCCGCGCTGCTCACGCTCGCCGAGCGGGCCGGCGTACGCCTGCTCGTGCCCGACGGCATCGGCGACCTGTGCTGCGGCACCCCCTGGTCGTCGAAGGGACTCGTCGAGGGCTACCGGGCGGTCCGCGACGGTGTGCCGCCGGTGCTGCGCGCCGCGAGCCGCGACGGCGCGCTGCCGGTGGTCAGCGACGCCGCGTCCTGCACCGAGGGCTTCGAGCGGCTGCTCGACGACGCCGGTGACCTGCGTGTCGTCGACGCGGTCGCGTATACCGCCGGCACGCTGCTGCCCCGGCTGACAGTTCGTCGCCGGATCGGTTCGCTCGCGCTGCATCCGACCTGCTCGTCGGTCCGGCTCGGCCTGGACGACGCGCTGCTCACGGTGGCCCGCGCGGTCGCCGACGAGGTGGTGGTCCCGGAGGGCTGGCAGTGCTGCGGCTTCGCCGGCGACCGGGGACTGCTGCACCCGGAGCTGACCGCGTCGGCCACCCGGGCCGAGGCCGCCGCCGTCGCGGCGCGCCCCTTCGACGGGTACGCCTCGGTGAACCGCACCTGCGAGATCGGTCTGGCCCGGGCCACCGGGCAGCCGTACCGGCACCTGCTGGAGCTGCTGGCCGAGGTGACCGCGTGATGCGCTGCTGGCACCTCGCCGCGCTGATGCTCGTCGTCGGCGTGGCGGTGGCCGCCGCTCGGACCGGGACGCGGGCCCCGGGGCGGGCAGAAGAGGCGATGCCGGGCGGACCGGGCGCGCACGGGTCTACGGTGCGAGAGGGAGGCGTACTCGGGAAGGGGTGGCGCGATGTCGGCGGGGCCGTTGTCGGGGCGGGTCGCCGTGGTCACCGGCGCCGCGCGGGGGATCGGCCGGGCCGCGGCGGTGGCGCTGGCCGAGGCGGGCGCGGACGTGGCCGGGATGGACGTCGCCGGGCCGGTCAGCCCGGTCCTGGACTTCCCGCCCGCCACGCCGGAGGACCTGGCCGAGACCGGCCGGCGGGTGACGGCGGCGGGCGCCCGCTGGTCGCAGCACGTGGCCGACCAGCGTGACATCGGAGCGGTACGGGCGGTGGCCGAGGCTGTCGAACGGGAGCACGGCGGCGTGGACGTGCTGTTCGCCAACGCCGGCATCCAGGCGTTCGCGCCGCTGCTGGAGATGACCGATCAGCACTGGCACGACCAGATCGACGTGAACCTCACCGGCGCGGCGAACGTGCTGCGGGTCTTCGCTCCGCTGCTGGTCCGGCGCGGCGGCGGGCGGATCGTGGTCACGTCGTCCACCCAGGGGCAGCACGGCACCACGAACGGTTCCGCGTACTCGGCGTCCAAGTGGGGGCTGATCGGGCTGGTCAAGTCCGCCGCGCTGGAACTCGGGCCGCACGGCGTGACGGTGAACGCGGTCATTCCGGGCCTGGTCGACACCGCGCTGACCCGGCACCGGGACCGCTACGTCCAGGCGCTGACCGAGGCGGGGAAGTCGCCGTCCGGTGACCTGGCCGAGGTGGAGCAGGAAGCGGTGGCGGCGCTGCGGTCGAAGACGCCGCTGGGGGTGCCGTGGGTCGAGCCGGAGGACGTCGCGCCGCTCGTGGTGTTCCTCGCCTCGGACGCGGCCCGGATGGTCAGCGGCACGTCGTTCGCCGCGACGGCCGGCGACAGCGCCCATGTGACCGCCTGAGCCCGGTCCGCCGGGGCTGCCGCCGGCGGTGACCACGGCTAGGCTCGGCCGATGCATCGATCGAGGTTGTACGCCCTGATCATCGACGCGCCGCAGGCGGAGGCCGGGGAGGCCACCGCGTTCTGGGCCGCCGTGTTCGGCGCGGAGGTGCGCACCGAGCCGGCCGAACCGGAGTTCACCGGCCTGGCCGACGTGGTGCCGGGGCTGGTCACCGCCGTGCAGTCGGTCGACGACGCGCCCCGCTACCATCTCGACATCGAGACCGACGACGTGCCGGCCGAGGTGGAGCGGTTGCGCGGGCTGGGCGCCGCGCCGGTTTCCCGCTGGGGTGACTGCCACGTGCTGCGCGCGCCGGGCGGTCACCTGCTCTGCGTCATCCCGGTCGCGAGCGACACCGAGCTGTTCGAGTCCACCGCGACCCGCTGGCCGTGACTGGGCCGGCACGAGCCGGCGCCCCGGCCGTGCGGGCCGGGGCGCCGGAACCGTGGGTCAGGAGCCGTACGGCAGCGTGACCGTCGAGGCGTTGCCGACACCGAGGATCGTGGGCGCGCCACCGATGGCGTTCCACACCTCGACGCGTACCGTGCCGCCGGACAGGTTGCCCAGCGTGCCGGTGGACGAGAGCAGGCCCTGGGTCTGCCGGTAGTGCTCCGTACCCGGGATCGGGTCGGTGGCGAAGTACCTGTAGGTCTCCACCCGCTCGACGCTGCCGTTGCCGGTCAGGTCGTAGGAGACCCGGATCTGGACGCCGTTGCCGACCGCGGTGCCCGCGTCGACGGCCAGGTCGAACGCGGTCGCCCCGCCGGTGTACGTGCCGGTCAGCCCGGTGGCGGTGAACACCTGCGGGTTGGCCGGTGTGCCGTCGGAGTTGCCGTTCGCCGCCGCCACGTTCACCGTGCCGGCGGTGCCGGCGGTGCCGTCCAGCCCGCCGCCCGAGCGCAGGTAGCGGGTCGGCGCCAGCGGGGTACCGGTACTCGGCGTGGGGCTGGCGGTGGTCGGCGTCGGCGTCGGGCTGGCGGTCGTCGGGGTCGGCGTGGGCGTCGAGGTCGGCGGGGGACCGGTCGGCACGGTCACGCCGCCGGTGGCGTTGCCGCCGCTCCACGCGTACGCCCCGGAGGTGGCCGTCTTCCCGGCCGGCACGGCGAGCGTGGTGCCGTTGGAGAACGTGACAGTCAGCGGCCGGGCGGTGATGTTCGACGCCACGTAGGTGCGGGCGCCGTTCTTGACGAACACCTTCGCCAGCGGGTGGTTGGCGGTGACCGTGGTGTCCACGGTGCCGAGCGCGGCCAGGTTGCGGATCCAGTGGAACGTGTGCGCCTTGCTCTCCCCCTCCTCGCTGGTGAACCCGCTGTTCGCCCGGAAGTTGCGCAGCGCCTGCTCGCCGTCGCCGAGGGCCAGGAACTCCCAGATGATGTCCTGCCACACCGTCGGCGGCCCGCCCTTGTTGGTGACCAGCTCGGCGTAGTTGGCCTTGACGTACTCGGGGTGGTCGCCCAGGTAGAGGTGACCGCCGGTGATCGGCAGCATGTTGATGCCCTGGATCATCTCCGGCGCGGAGGAGAACCAGGTGGAGTACGACCCGCCGTCGCCCCACACCATGCCGACCGTCTTGTGCCCGAACGCGGCCGGGAAGTTCTGGTCGTACACGTCGAACCAGTACTCGGAGATGGCGGCGGACTGGGTGGTCCACAGGTAGACACCGGCGTCGCGGACGGCTGTGTCGCCGGTGGCCTGACCCCACTGGATCAGCGCGTTGGCGAAGTTCATCCCCTCCGACGAGGACTCCTGGTTGTTGCCGGCGAAGAACGGCGCCAGCCCGGAGGCCCAGTCGTGCCCGGCGTAGATGTCGAAGTCCCGCAGGTAGGGGAAGCGGCTGTCGGCGCGGTCGTAGTTGTTGGCGTCGCGGATGAGCAGGTCGATCATGCCGCCGTATCGGCTGTCGTCGGCCCAGCCCGGGTCGAACTTGGCGACGGTGGCGGCGGCGGCGATGAAGTAGCCGTAGTGGAAGTGGTGGTCGTTGAGGTCCTCGTCGGAGCCGTACGAGGCCGGGTAGCCGATCAGCGTGCCCCAGTTGCGGTCGTAGTAGAACAGCTGGCCGGTCTCGCCCGAGCCGGCGGTGAGCCAGTTGGTCAGCCGGTTCCTCATCGCTGTCACCGCCGCGTCGCGGACCGGGGTCTGCCCGAGCTGGTCGGCGATCTCGGCGATCCGGGCGGCCCGGCCGAGTCCCTTGCCGGCCCAGTAGGTGTCCGGGCCGCTGACGCCCTCCGGGTTGCCCTGCTCGGTGTTGAGGTAGCCGGTGACGGTGGCCAGGTCCGCGCCGCTGGAGTCGCCGACGGCGGGCACCTCGGGCAGCACGCCGGTGAAACGCATCGTGGTGGTGAACGACGGCACGCCGGTGAGCACGCGCATGGCGCCGCGCGCCGAGACGTACGTCGGGGTGATCGGGGTGGCGCCGGTGAGGCTGCGCCACTGGTGCGGATAGAGCGCCACCACCGTCTTCGTCTCGCTGCCCTCGCGGGGCGTGGTGGTGAACGCGTACGTGGTGCGCACCGTTCCCGCCGACGGGTCGTACGTGTAGCTCATCCGGGTGCCGGTGACGTGGGCGTGGGCGTACCGGCCGTAGGTGTCGGCCAGGGCGGCCCGGTCGCCGCCGCCGGGCAGCACCGCGACCGAGAAGTACCCCTTGCCGGCCAGCGTCGAGCTGATGCCGGTGCCGTTGACGGTCCACGTCGCGCCGGTCGGTGCGTACGCGACGTAGTCGTGGCCGCGGACCGTGAAGCCGATGGTGGCGCCGGAGTTGCGCCAGACGGTGGGTGTCGCGGCGGCGGTGAGCTGCGCGGTGCCGCCGCTGACCGTGTAGTAGCTGAACGGCAGCCCGTGGCCGATGGTGGCGCGCATGGTGCGGCTGCCGTCGCTCCAGTCGGCGGTGACCGTCCAGTCGCTCCAGCCGGCCGCCTTGACCACCGGCGCGGCCAGTCCGGGCATCCCGACCCGGACGTCCTCGGTGTACGGGTAGTGGAACTCGCCGACCCCGGTCGCGGTGCCGCTGATCGCCGGGGTGGTGGTGTACGACAGGCCGAGCCCGTTGTTCTCGGCCTTGAACGCCAGCGGGTGGGCGTGCAGGTTCTCGCTGCCGGCGCAGTTGTTGCGCTTCCAGATCAGCGAGGACCACCAGTCGTTCGTGGGGATGGCGCCGGCCGGCGCGTCGGCGGTGGTGAAGATGCGCGGGTTGGTGCTGATCGCGCCGCAGCCCTTGGGCAGCAGGGCGCCGGGCGGCAGCGTCTCGGTGTAGCTGCCCGCGCCGACGGCGCCGGCGGTGGCCGTGCCGCCGCCGCCGACCACGGCGCCCAGCAGGCCGGCGGCGAGCACTGACGCGGCGACGAGGGCGGTCGCCCGCAGACCGCGACGGCGGGCCGGGGACGGGACGGGCGCGGTCGGGGGTACGGGGTCGGGGGAGAAGTCCCGCAGGAGGGTCATGGAGGTCCCCTTCACGAGGAGAAGGCGGGGTACGAAGTGGTGTTCCGGCAGTCGTGAGAGCGCTCTCTTGAGAAGGGACAGTAAGGTTCGGGTTACGGCTCCGTCAATGTCTTGTTACCAAAGAGAGCGCTCTCCCGCGCTCACGGAAGACCCTCCGGTCACCTCACGAAGCGCGCTGACCAGCCTCGACGGCCCGTACGAAGCGCCGCCCCCGGCCGGGCCGGCCGGGGGCGGCGCGAGCACGCGTGTGCCTACGCTGAGTCAGGCGGCGGTGGCGGCGAGGCGGTGGGCTGCCGGGGCGCGGCGGGCTGCCACGGCGTCCGGGCGGCGCTCAGCAGCGGATCGGTCACCTCCGCGGGGCGGTCGGCGACGCGGTCTGTGCTGGCTTCGGAGATGATTCGGTCCCCCTGTCGTGAACGGCCCCCACCCGTTTCCGGAAACCGCCCCGGCCGAACCTGCGCCCCGGCGGTGCGGCGACATAGGCTGGCCGGCGTGGCGAGGTACTACGACCTGCATCCGGACAACCCCCAGCCCCGCGTGATCCGGCAGGTGGTGGACCTGCTGCGCGCCGACGGGGTGATCGCCTATCCGACCGACTCCTGCTACGCGCTCGGCTGCCGGATCGGCGACCGCGACGGCGTGGAGCGGATCCGGGAGATCCGGCGGCTCGACGACCGGCATCCGTTCACCCTGATGTGCGCCGACTTCACCCAGCTCGGCCAGTTCGTCAAGCTCACCAACGCGGTCTTCCGGCAGGTGAAGTCCGTCATCCCGGGCAGCTACACGTTCCTGCTCCCGGCCACCGCCGAGGTGCCCCGCCGGTTGCAGGACCCGCGGCGCCGGGTGGTCGGCGCGCGCGTACCCCGGCACACCGTGACCCAGGCGCTGCTCGCCGAACTCGGCGAGCCGCTGCTGACCAGTACGCTGCTGCTGCCCGGCGAGGACGAGCCGATGACCCAGGGCTGGGAGATCAAGGAACGGCTCGACCACCTCGTCGACGCGGTGGTCGACGCCGGGGACTGCGGGCTGGAGCCGACCACTGTGGTCGACCTGTCCGGCCCGGAGCCGGAGATCCTGCGCCGCGGCGCCGGAGATCCGTCCCGCTTCGAGTAGCGATCACCGATTCCGTCCCGCCGGGCCGCCGCGGTAGGGCACCGTGATTCCCGGCGGACGGTGACGGGGGTACGGCGTGGAAGCACTCGTGCTGATCACGGTGCTGGGCGCCACCGTGCTCGTCGGCACCACGATCGGCGGTCGCTACAGCGTCGCGCCGCCGGTCCTGCTGATCGCGATGGGCGCGCTGATCGGCCTGCTGCCGCCGTTCGACAACCTGATCCTCGAACCCGAGGTCGTGCTGGTGCTGTTCCTCCCGGCGATCCTCTACCGGGAGAGCCTGGTCATCAGCCTCCGCGAGATCCGGGCCAACCTCACGGTGATCGTCGGGCTCGCCGTCGTGCTGGTGATCGTCACGATGGCCGCCGTCGCGTACACCGCACAGGCCCTCGGTGTGCAGCCGGCCGCCGCGTGGGTGCTCGGGGCGGTCCTGGCGCCGACCGACGCCGCCGCCGTGGCCGGCCTGGCCAAGCGGATGCCGCGCGGCATCCTCACCACGCTGCGCGCGGAGAGCCTGGTCAACGACGGTACGGCGCTCGTGCTGTTCGCCGTGGCGGCCGGCGTGATCGCGGGCGGGACGGTGCCTGACGCGCTGACGCTCACCGGCGAGTTCGTCGGCAAGTCGGCCGGCGGGGTGGCCGCGGGCCTGCTCGTCGGCGTGGTGGTGGTGCTGATCCGCAAGCACGTCGACGATCCGATGCGCGAGGGCGGGCTGAGCATCCTCACCCCGTTCGTCGCGTTCCTGCTCGCCGACGCGGTGCACGCCAGCGGGGTGCTCGCGGTGGTGGTGTCCGGGCTGCTGCTGTCGTACGCCGCGCCCCGGGTGATCCGGGCCCGTTCCCGGGTCACCGCGTTCGCGTTCTGGGACCTCTCCACCTTCATGGTCAACGGTGGGCTGTTCGTGCTGCTCGGCACGCAGGTGCCGCGCTCGCTGCGCAGCATCACCAGCCACTCGCCGAGCGCGTCGCTCGGCATCGCGGTGCTCGTCGCAGCGGTCGTGGTGGCGATCCGCCTGCTCTGGGTGCACCTGTCGGTGTCGGCGCTGCAACGGGTGGACCGGCGGGAGTCGAGCCGGGCGCGGCACTTCGACGGCCGGATGCGTACCGCCGCGGGCTGGGCCGGGTTCCGGGGCGCGGTCTCGCTCGCCGCGGCGCTCGCCGTGCCGGTCACCATGCACGACGGGAGCCCGGTACGCGAACGTGACCTGATCATCTTCGTCACCGTCGTGGTGATCGTGCTGATCATGCTGGTGCAGGGCACCACGCTTCCAGCGGTCGTGAGCTGGGCCGGCCTGACGGGCGACCGGGAACGCGACGAGGAGGTGCGCTGGGCCCAGGTCCGGGCCACCGAGGCCGCACTGGAGGCACTGCCCCGGGCCGCCGACGACGTGGGCGCCACCCAGGACACCGTGAACCGGCTGCGCGCCGACTACGAGGACCACCTGGCCGACGTCCGCGACCCGGGCGGCGAGGACGCGGAGCGGGAGATGGCCCGCCGGCTGCGGCTGCGGGTGCTGGACCACAAGCGGCAGGAGATCACCCGGCTGCGCAACACCAGGCAGATCGACGACGCGGTGCTGCGCCAGCTCCAGGCCGCCATCGACATCGAGGAGATCCGGCTGCTCGGGCCGGAGATGGAGGAGTGAGCGCCGCCCGCCCGCTCAGCGGGCGAGACGGTGGCACAGGACCTGCCTGACTGTACGGTCGCCGGCCGGTGCCCGCCGGGGACGCGACCCGGCACGGTGGCCCCGTGCCGGGTCGCGCCGACGGTCAGCCGGCCGCGCAGGCCGGTGTGCCGGAGGGCGCGTTGCCGGTGCCCTGGAAGCCGAACTCGGTGGTGCCACCGGCACCGACCTGGCGGTTGTAGTCCACGTTGCGGAAGGTCACCGCGCCGGTGGTGCCGCTGGCCTGGGCGCTCCAGGTGTTCGTGATCGCCGAGCCCGAGGGCACAGTGAGCGACACGGCCCACCCGTTGAGCCCACTGGAGCCCGCGGTGATCCGGACGTTGGTGACGAAGCCGCCCGGCCACTGGTTGGTGGTGAACGTCGCGGTACAGGCGCCGGCCGGCGGGGGAGTCGTGGGCGGCGCGCTGGTCGGCGGCGTGCTGGTGGGCGGCGCCGAGGTGGGCGGGGTGCTGGTCGGCGGTGCGGTGGTGGGCGGCGGGGTGCCACCCTCGTTGAGCGCGTTCAGCACGGCGGTGTACGCCTGCTTCTTGTTGCCGCTGCCGTCGAACAGCAGCGGCGTGCCGCTGGCCCGCCAGGAGTCGGTGTCCCGGATGCCCCAGACGGTGATGCCGTTGCAGCGCGGCACGGCCAGGCAGTCCCGGGTCACGTTGCCGTACGTGGTTGCCTGGCTGCTGCCCGAGCCTTCGATGTCCAGCTCGGTGATCTGCACGTCGACGCCGAGCGCGGCGAAGTTCTGCAGCGTGGTGCCGTAGTTGCTCGGGTACGGCGACCCGCTGTTGAAGTGCGACTGGAGGCCGACGCAGTCGATCGGCACGCCCCGGGACTTGAAGTCCCGCACCATGTTGTAGACCGCCTGGGTCTTGGCCCACGACCAGTTGTCGGTGTTGTAGTCGTTGTAGCAGAGCTTGGCGCCCGGATCGGCGGCGCGGGCGGCACGGAACGCGGCCTCGATCCAGTCGCTGCCGGTGCGCTCCAGGTTGGAGTTGCGGCGGGCGCCGCTGTTGCCGTCGTCGAACGCCTCGTTCACCACGTCCCAAGAGTGGATCTTGCCCCGGTAGTGGGTGGCCACCTGGGTGACGTGGTTGAGCATCGCCTGGCGCAGCGCGCTGCCGGACAGGTTCTGCACCCAGCCCGGCTGCTGCGAGTGCCACGCCAGCGCGTGTCCGCGTACCCGCATGCCGTTGGCCTGCGCGTGCGCGACGAGCCGGTCGCCGCTGCTGAAGTTGAACTGGTTCTGGGACGGCTCGGTGGCGTCCCACTTCATCTCGTTCTCGGCGGTGACCATGTTGAACTCGCGGTTCAGGATGCCGACGTACGTGCTGTCGGACAACTTGTTCACCGCCACCGCGGTGCCGAAGTACCGGCCCTGCTCCGCCGCCGACGCGCCGAGCGTCGTGCCGGCGCTGGCGCTGGTCGCCACCGCTATCGTGGCGGCGACCACGGCGGCCCCCGCCACCATCGCGACCACAGCGGTCCGCGGGCGTGACCGGGCTGCCGCGCTCCCGCTGCCGCGGGCGAGCACCTTGTCCATCTGAACGCCTCTCTAGCCTGTCAATGGGATCGGCTCGCCTCGGCCACCGCCCGCCACGACGTCGGCTCCGCGCGGCCGCCCGGTGGCCGCGCCAGGTGGGGGAGTGACTCCCCGGCACATCGTGAGTGGATCGAAGCGAATCTCTGCCGGGAGCCTACCGGAAGCGTTCCGAAAACTTAATCACCTCGATGCGTCGACATCGGAGCACGCGGCACCGGGCGAACGGGCGGAATCCCCGGTCGGGCGCGGCGGGCGGGCGCGCGCCTACCGCCCGGCGCGGCTCCGGAAGTTTCGGGGAGTGCCGGTTCTGCCGCTTGAGTCGATCGCACTGCCGGTCCGATGCTTGACGAATCGACCGTAGACGATGGAGGAGGTCCTGGAGAATGCGCCGACCCGCGCTCGTCGTACTCGTCCTCACCGCCCTGCTCGCCGGCACCCCGGCGGCCGCCCGGGCCGGCGCCGCCGCACCGCCGCCCGAGCCAGCCGCGCTCGCCGCCGTCCGCACGCCCGGCACCGCCTGGGGGCACGACCCGGCCACCGGCCGGCTGACAGTCACCGTCGACGACACGGTACGCGGGCGCGAGCTGGCCGCGTTGCGCCGGACCGCCGACCGGGCCGGCGCGGTGCTGCGCCACGAACCCGGGCGGCTGCGCACGCTCATCGCCGGCGGCCAGGCGATCTACGGCGGCGGCGGGCGCTGCTCACTGGGCGCGAACGTGCGTAGCGGCGCCACCTGGTACTTCGTGACCGCCGGGCACTGCACGCGCCTCGCCGCCACCTGGTACGCCGACAGTGCCCGCACCACGGTGCTGGGCAGCCGGACCGGCAGCAGCTTCCCCGGCAACGACTACGGCGTCGTCCGCTACACCGGCACCGTCGCCCACCCGAGCGCGGTCCACACCTATCCCGGGCAGGTCACCGTCACCGCCGCGGGCAGCGCGTACGTCGGGCAGGCGGTCTGCCGCAGCGGCGCCACCACGGGCGTGCGGTGCGGCACCGTCACCGGGCTGAACGCGACCGTCAACTACGCCGAGGGCAGCGTCACCGGGCTCATCCGCACCAACATCTGCGCCGAGCCGGGCGACAGCGGCGGCCCGCTCTACGTGGCCGCGACCGGCACCGTCATCGGCGTCCTCTCCGGTGGCAGCGGCAACTGCACGAGCGGCGGCACCAGCTACTACCAGCCGATCCTGGAGATCCTCGCCGCGTACGGCCTGACGATCCCCTGACCGGCGTGCCGGCCGGGGCGCGCCACACGCGCCCCGGCCGGTGCTCAGCCCGCGCAGTTGTTGTTGCGCACCGGCCGGGTCAGCCGCTCCTGCCCGCCGAACGCCGCGTAGACCCGCAGGTGACACGGCAGGTCCACGTCACCGTAGTAGCTGACGACCTGGTCGTCGTAGTGCGTGGTGCCGCTGTCGGTCACCTGCCACGTGCCGCCGTCATCGGACTGGATCTCCCAGTAGACGTCGCCCGCGCAGCCGTCCAGGCCGCGCGACCAGGCGATCATGTTCGCGCCGTTGTAGATCTCCGACTGCACCAGGGTGCAGGTCGCGGCCTGGGCCGGTGTCGCGACCGCGAGCAGGCCCGCGGCCGTCATCGCCCCGGCGCCGAGCGCCGCCATCAGCTTGCGCATGCTTCAGCTCCTCCACGGTGGATGGTGGATTTCTCCGCCGAGGATATCGAGAGGTGAAAACAATCTTCAATGGGATCAGGCTACTCAGCGTCGAAGGACGCCGCGCGGCGTCAGCTCTTGGCCGCCGGCCCGAGCAGTTCGGCCGCCCGCCGGTCGGCGAACGCGGTGACCGCCTGCTGCCCGGCGCCGAACACGATCGCCAGGCCCAGCAGCGCGGCGGTGCTGCTCACGCTGGTCTCCACCAGGCCGCCGATGACCAGCATGATGCCGACCACCGCGACGAGTGGGCCGATCGCGAGCTTGAGCAGCCCCTGCTGGAACGGCAGCTTGTAGGGCAGCCCGCCGGACCGTGAGGTGATCATCGAGGGCAGCGCGCTGAGGAACGCCCCGAGCGCCCCGGCGATCAGCACGAAGAACAGCAGCCGCCACGCCGGCACGCCACCGGCGTCGGTCGGCGCCTCCAGCAGCCGTACGTCGTGGCTGCGCCACTGCACCAGCACCACCAGGATCTCCGCCACCAGCGCGAACACCGACAGCCCCAGCATCCGGTTGCGCAGCCGGCGGGCCGACTCGTGGAACTCGTCGGACGCGGAGTGGTAGCGCAGCAGCAACGCCTGCACCCGGGCGCGCAGCAGCGCCTCGGACGGTGTGCCCGCCGGCGGGTCGAGGTCGGTGAACACCTTGTCGTCGGCCGGCAGCACCTGCGCCGCCGCGCTGCGGTACGCCGGCAGCAGCGCGGTCAGCTCGTCCGGGCTGCGCAGCGCCACCATGGCCCGCTCCACCGAGTGGATCGTCTGCCACGCGTACTCCAGGTTGCCGCCGCGCAACCACTCGACCACGCCGCTGCGTCCGAGGACCACCTCCACCCCGGACAGTTGCGCGCGCAGCGCCTCGGCCCGCTCGGGGTCGCGCGGGGACAGCACCGCGAGCTGCTGGTACAGGTCGTCGAGCTTGGTCCGTACGCGGACCTGCCACACCGCACTGGGAACCGACGCGGCCGGCCGGACCGGCCGGGCGTCCGGCGCGATCCGGGGCTCGGGTATGGCCTCCGGCTGGGTCTCCTGTCCGATCATCGTGCCCCACCTCTTTCCCCCACGCGGCGCGGACCTGCTATAAGTATTCGCAGGTCAGGGTCATGATGGCTAGAGCACACCGGACAGTCGACCCGGCTCGCGAGGCGCGGGGTCCGGCCCGACGGACGAGGCCGCAGCCGCCCGGCGGTCGGTAGCCTGAGCCGGTGACCGTCTACGCCCTCGCACAGCTCACCATCCACGACCGGGCGCGCTACGACAGGTATGCCGCCGCCTTCCCGCCGGTGCTGGCCCGCTACGGGGGGAAGCTGCTCGCCGCCGACACCGCCCCCCGCGTGGTCGAGGGCGAGTGGCCGCACCAGAAGGCGGTGCTCCTGTCCTTCGGCAGCCGCGAGGACTTCGAGCGCTGGTCCACCTCGCCGGAGTACCGGGAGATCTCCCGGGACCGGGAGGCGGCCACCGAGGGCGTGGTGCTGCTGCTCGACGGGATCGGGCACGCCTGGCCGGCCTGACCAGGCCGGGCCGCTGCGCCGGTGTCACGATCTCCACTGTCACGCCGGGGAGGCTGGGACCGCGCGGCCCGGACCGCACGCGGATTACCGCCGCGCCCCTGGTTAGGCTGCCGGCATGGCAGATCCGTTCCGGGTACGCGTCACAGTGCGCGGCTACGAACTCGACACGCAGGGACACCTCAACCAGGCGGTCTACCTCCAGTACGCCGAGCACGCCCGCTGGGAGTGCCTGCGCGCGTCGGGCATCGGCCAGGACCGGCTGCTCGCCGGCGGCGTCGGGCCGGTCGCGCTGGAGGTGACGGTGCGCTACCTGCGGGAGCTGCGCGGCGGCGACGAGGTCGACGTGACCTGCGAGTTCCACTGGGGCGAGGGCAAGACGTTCCGGATCGGCCAGGAGTTCACCCGCGCCGACGGCACCCCCGTGGCCTCGGTCAGCGGCGTCGGCGGACTGCTCGACCTCACCGGACGGCGGCTCGTACCCGACCCGCGCGAGCGGTTCCGGGCGCTGGCCACCGACCCTGTGCCGATGAGCCTGTGACGCCCGGTCAGCCCGCCGCGCGTAGCCAGGCGAGCACTGCCAGGACCCGCCGGTTGGTGTCCTCGTCCGGCGGCAGGTCGAGCTTGGCCAGGATGTTGCCCACGTGCTTGCTCACCGCCGCCTCGGTGACGTACAGGCGGGCCGCGATCGCGGCGTTGGAGTGGCCCTCGGCGACCAGCCCCAGCACCTCCCGCTCCCGGTGGGACAGCGCGCCGAGCGGGTCGCGGGGGCGGCGCAACAGGTGCCGCACCACGTCCGGGTCGACGGCGGTGCCGCCGGCCGCCACCCGGCGCAGCGTCGCGGCGAACTCGGCGACGTCGGCCACCCGGTCCTTGAGCAGGTAGCCGACCCGGTTTCCGTCGCCGCTGTCGAGCAGCGCGGCGGCGTACCCGCTCTGCACGTGCTGGCTGAGCACCACCACGGCGAGGTCCGGGCGCTCGGCGCGCAGCGTGACCGCCGCGCGCAGGCCGTCGTCGCGGTGCTGCGGCGGCATCCGGATGTCGGTCACCAGCAGATCGGGCCGGTGCGTGCGGACCGCGTCGAGCAGCTCCGGGGCGGAGCCCACGGCGGCGTCCACCGCGAAGCCGAACCGGGTCAGCAGGCCGGCCAGGCCCTCCCGCAGCAGGACCTCGTCCTCGGCCAGGACGACCCGGATCACGGACGGCACGGCAGCTCCACCCGAACGAGGGTAGGCCCACCGGGTGGGCTGGACAGCAGCAGCCGCCCGTCCACCGCCGCCACCCGGTCCGCGAGCCCGGTCAGGCCGGTGCCGCGCGCCGGGTCGGCGCCGCCCCGGCCGTCGTCGCACACCTCCACCACCAGCAGGCTGTCGGTCCGGGTCAGCCGCACCTCGGCCCGCGTGGCCCCGGCGTGCCGGGCCACGTTGCCGAGCGTCTCCGAGACCACGTACCAGGCGGTGGTCTCCACCAGGTCGGGCACCGGGCGGGTCAGGTCGGCGTGCACTGCGACCGGGACGACCGACCGGGCGGCCAGGTCGCCGACGGCGGCGGCCAGGCCGAGTTCGGTGAGCTGCGCCGGGCGGATGCCCTGGACGATCCCGCGCAACGTCACCATCAGCTCCTTGGCCTGGTCGTGCGCCGCCGCGAGCGGCCCCGCCGCCGGGGAGTCGTCCGGCACGTCGAGGCGGGCCAGCCCGAGCTGGAGGGTGATGCTGGTCAGGCGCGGCTGCACGCCGTCGTGCACGTCCCTCTCGATGCGGCGGCGCTCCGCCTCGTAGGCGCCCACCAGGCGGGCCCGGGACCGGGCCACCTCGCGCAGCGCCGTACCGGCAGGCGCGTCGTCGAGCAGCAGGCGGGCCACCGCCGCCTGGACCGCGACCAGCAGCCCGGCCAGGTAGACCAGCGCCGGGACCGCCAGCAGACCGGCGAGGGCGTACGGCACCGCCTCGGCCGGGGAGTCGACAGTGGCCCAGAGGAGCACGATCCGGTCCTCGCCGCCGGCCAGCCACGGACCGGCGACCAGGACCGCGTCCAGCAGCACGAGCAGACCGACCATCCCGTACGCCAGCGGCACCGCCACGCCCAGCACGGCCAGGTAGGCGGCCTCCCGCCACCCCGCGGCGGTGGTGAGGCGGGCGGCGAGCCCTTGCCACCGCGGCGCTGTCACCGGGCGGTCGTCGACGAGGCCGAGGCGCCACCGCTCGACGGCAGCCACCGGCGCGCCGGCCAGCGGGGCGAGCGCCACCACCGCGAGCGCCAGCACGGCCAGCACCGCCAGCGCCGGGGCGTCGACCGGGCGGCCCCGACGCAGCGCGCCGGCCACCAGCAGCAGCGGCGCGGCGACCACCGCCGCGCCGAGCGCCGCCGCGCCGGCCAGGGGCAGGGTCGTGACGGCGTACGCCAGGGCCCGCCACGGCCACGCGGACAGCAGGTAGCGGCGGCGGCGCAGCGCGGCGGCCAGCCCATGATCAACGGTCATGCCGTGACGCTAGCCAGGCCACGCCGTGCTTGCCAGCCGTCCAGACCCCGTTGGCGGGTAGGCCTGGCCCTACCTCGAACCGGCCCGACACGCCCCGTGCGCCCGGACGGCCCCGGGCGGTGCACTCGGCGGATGAGAAACCGTCTCGCGGGTGTGGGACACCAGCCGGCCTCGCCCGGTCTGCTCGTCGTGGCACCCGGCCATGAACGCCGTGTTCGTCGGCACCGGGCTGCGGCTGCTGCGGTCGAGCCGGCCCCGGCACCTATCCTGACCGGATGGAGCTGGCGTTCAGCGGCGAGGTGTGGTTCTGGCGCGGCCCCGCGCCGTACCACTTCGTCACAGTGCCCGACGAGCAGAGCGCGGCCATCGAGGCCGCCTCGGCGTCGGTCACCTACGGCTGGGGCATGATCCCGGTGACGGTCCGCATCGGCGGCACCGGCTGGCGGACGTCGCTGTGGCCCAGGGACGGCCGGTACGTGGTGCCGCTGCGGGTCGCGGCGCGCCGGGCCGAGGGGATCGAGCTGGGCGACCGGGTCGACGTGCGGCTGACTGTGGACGTGAGCCTCACGCGTCGCGCGGCGCCCGCTTCGGGAAGACGGTGTACGCGACCGGCCAGAACACCAGCCAGCCCGCCATCACCACGCTGAGCCGGCCGGTCCACGCCCACAGCTCGGCGGTGCGGTCGCTGTCGCCGACCACTGCGATCCCGGCGAGCAGCACGGCGCAGGCGACCGCCCAGCCGAGCATGCCCTTGCCCCACTCCCGCCACTCGTGCCGGGCCCGCGCCATCCCGTACCGGGGGGCCCGGCTCGGGGGAGGACCGCCGGCGAACCGGTGCGCGAACCGCTGGTCGGCCCAGCGCACCATGCTGTGCCCGAACGCCACCGAGAACCCGAGGTACGCAGCGGCGAGGCCGTGGGCGAACGTGGCGGTCGCGCCCCGGCGCAGGTCGATCATCGTGGCGGCCAGCAGCACGAGGTCGACCACCGGCACGGCGATCAGCAGGGCGGCGCCGAGGCGGGGCCGCCGCAGCGGGTACCGGGCGATCAGGCCGGCGAGCAGCACCACCCAGAACGCCACCTCGCATCCGACGATCACTGCCACGAGCATGCGCTCTCCTTTTTAGTACGCTGTGCGATAACCGTAACAGCGCTCGTCAACCAGGTTCCGGAGGAGTCCGTGCCCAAGATCGTCGACCACGGCGCGCGCCGTGCCGAACTGGCACGGGCGATGTGGCGGGTCGTCTACCGCGACGGCGTCGGCGCCGCCACCGTCCGCAGCGTCGCGGCCGAGGCGGGCTGGTCACCGAGCGCGCTGCGGCACTACTTCGGCACCCAGACCGAGCTGCTGGTGTTCGCCATGGAGCACGTGCAGGCCGAGGCGGCCGAGCGGATCACCACCGGGGACCGCACCGGCAGCCCGCGTGAGGTCGCCCAGCGGATCCTGGAACAACTGCTGCCGCTGGACCGTCAGCGCGTCCGCGAGTCCGAGGTGTGGCTGCTGCTCGCCGCGCGTACCCAGACCGACCCGGCCGCGCGCGCCCGGATGACCGAGGCCGACGAGGGCGTCCGCCGCGCCGTCGAGTTCGCGGTCGTCCTGCTCACCGGGGAACCGGCCGCCGACCCCGGCGCGGTCGCCGGGCTGCACGCCCTGCTCGACGGGCTCGCGCTGCACGCGCTGCTGTACCCCGAGCGGATGCCGCCCCGGCGCGCCCGGGAACTGCTCGGTGCGCACCTGGACGCGCTCGCCGCGCCCTGACGGGGTCAGCCGCCCGGCGGACGGCCCATCGCCGCGCCCAACTCGGGGCGCCCGCCCCGGCGTAGCGCCGCCGGAGGTCGGCGGCTCGTCGTCACCGGCCGTGCTCGGGGGTGTCCCGACGCGGTGACCCGGCGGACGGATCCGCCCCGGCGGGCGTCGGCTGCACGTCGGTCGGCCGACCGGCGCGGATCGCGAGCCGCTCCAGGTAGCCGGCCATGAGCGCGGCGAACAGCAGCACGAACAGCACCAGCAGAGGCAGCGGGAGGACCAGGCCCAGCGGAGGCCCGCCGTCGGCGCCGAAGCGGCGGTCGGCGAGCATCTGCACCAGCACCGGCGCGGTCATGCGGTCCGGACCCCGGCTCACGAGCATCGCCCACAGTGGCGCCTGGGCGTGCGCCAGCCAGGTCGGCAGCGCGGTCACGGCCAGCATCGGCAGCGCCGGCAGGAGCAGCGTACGGCCGGCGTCGCCGCCGGAGCGCCAGCGGGCGTGCTGGCCGCGGAAGAGCAGCGTGAACGCGAACAGCGCGGGCACTGACAGCCAGACCGGCGGGACCAGGCCGAGGAACGAGCCCAGTTGCCCGGACTCCTGGGTGCGCTCGTAGCCGGCGATCGCCAGCGGGCCGACGCCGACGAACAGCCACGGCGCGAACGGCACCAGCAGCAGTTCGCTGAAGCGGCCGAGCGGGCGCAGCGCGCCGATGCCGAACCCGGCGAGCGCCGCGACGCCCACCGCGACGAGCGTGGACAGCAGCGGCGGCAGCCAGGTGTTGACGAGCACCGTCGAGGTCTCGACCGCGGCCGGCAGCCGCCCGGTGCCGGAGGAGGAGTTCCGCAGCCACGGCAGCGACGCCCAGACGGTCACGCCGGCGACGACCAGGAGCGCGACCGCGACCAGCGCGGCGAACAGCGGCCGGCGGCCGGGCAAGGACTCCGCCGCCCCGACGGCCGGCCGGTCCCGCCAGCCGTCGAACTCGATCCGCAGCCGGGTGGCCACGATGAGCCCTGCCGCGGCCAGCCCGAGCAGCCCGAGCAGCACCAGCAGCAACGTCGACGTGGCGGACCCGACACCGAGGCGCATCGTCCGGAAGGTGGTCTGCACGGCGGTGAACATCGGGGTGGCGGAGTCCCCGCGCGGCCCGCCGGCGGTCAGCAGCGCCGGTGCGGTGTAGGTCTGCAGGGCGGTGGCGAGAACGCCCAGGGTGAGCAGCCCGCCGACGGCCAGCACGGCGGGCGCGGGCCGGTCGCCGGGCTCGCGGCGGCGCAGCGCGCTCAGGTACGACGTCGTGGCCACCGCGACGACCAGCCCGAACGTCATCTGCGCCAGCGCCGAGGTGAGGAACAGCCGGGGGGACTGCAGGTCCCGGGCCAGGGTGCCGTCCTCAATGCCCTCGGCGCGCATGCCGAGGAGCACGGCAACCGGCGCGTACGCGGCGAGCGGCAGGGCCAGCACGCCCCGGGTGACCAGGCGGGTGACCCGGCCGGCCCGGTCGGCGAGGACCGCGAGCAGCGGCGCGGCGAGCAGCGCCACCGCCAGCGGGATCAGGGCGAGCAGCACCGCGAACCCGACCTGCCCGACGAACCCGGAGGTGAAGGCGGCCTCGTAGTTCGCCGTACCGGCCGACTCGCCCGAGCGGCGCGGCCCGTCAGCCTGAAAACTGCGGGTCACAGTGGACAGCGTGGGCAGGACGTACGACCAGACCCAGGCGATCACCGCGGGAACGGCCAGCGCCAGCCCGATCAGGGCCCCCGCCGCGCGGTACGGCGGCGTGGGCGGGGCCACTCGTGCTGTCGCCTGCGGCGCTGCCGGCTGACTCATCGGGACGCCCACCCTCGAAGATCGACGATCAAGACCGTCGCGACGATAACCGATGCCGTCCACCCGTGCGCCGATCCGTCGCCGCCGCGGCGGATAGGGTCGCACCCGTGCGGACCAAGCAGGAGCTGTCGACGGCGATCCGGGAACGACGGCGGGCGGCGCTCGTGGTCAACGCCCACTCCCGGCGCGGCCGGCGGCTCTACGACACCGTCCACACGCGGCTGCGGGCGGCCGGGTTCACGCTGCTCGGCGCCTACCCGGTGGACCGGCCCGGCGAGCTGGACCGGGTGCTCGCCGAGGCCGCCGGCCTCGGGCCGGACCTGCTGGTCACCGGCGGCGGCGACGGCACCGTCGGCGCGGCGGCCCGGCTGCTCGCGCACCGGGACATCGCGATGGGCCTGCTGCCGCTGGGCACCACCAACAACTTCGCCCGCACCGTGGGCGTCCCGCTCGACCTGGACGCCGCGGTCGCGGTGCTCACCGGCGGCAAGGTGATCGACGTCGACCTGGGCCTGATCGGCGACACCCGGTTCACCAACCACGTCGGTATCGGGCTGTCCGCCGACATCATGCAGGCCGCGCCGCCGGGGCTGAAGCGGGTCGTCGGGCGGCTCGCGTATCCGCTGACCGGAATGGGGCTGCTGGCCCGGCACCGGCCGCTGGCCGTGACGGTCCGCGCCGAGGGGCGCGAGCACACGTTCACCACCCACCAGGTGTACGTGGCGAACGGCGGCTTCCACGCCGGGCGGCCCATCACCGCCGACGCCACCGCCGACGACCGGCTGCTGGTCGCGTACCCGGTGGGTGGGCCGACCCGGCGCGGTCTGCTGCGCGAGACGGCGCGCAACGCGGCGGCCGGCCACCGCCGCACCCTCGGCGACGAGCCGTTCCTGGCGGTACGCCAGCTGTGGCTGGACACCGACCGGCCGGCGCGCATCGAGGTCGACGGCGAGCCGTACGGGCAGACGCCGGTCCGCATCGGTCTGGACCCGAACGCGTTGCGGCTGATGGCCCGGGCCGACAGCCCGGATCACTGACCGTCAGGCCCAGTGCTCCTTGTCGGGCAGCGGGATCTCCGTGTTCTGCTCCACCGCGTCGGCGGCGGTGAGGTCGTCGCGCACCGACTCGCCCAGGCCGGCCCGGTCGCTCGGCGGCCGCAGCACGCCCTGCTCGGCCAGGTCCGCCTCGCTCGCCTCGGGCACTGCCGAGTCGACCGTACCGGGTTCTCCGACGAGCGTCTCGTCCTGCCGCTGCTCCTGCGCGTCGGCCTCGGGCGGGCGGCGCAGCGCGTCCTCGCTCATCGCGTCCCCGTCACGCCGTGCGCCGTACGTACGGGGCGCTCTGGTCGGCCACGTCGCCGTACTCGGCCGGGAGCTGCCCGACGACCTGGGCGTAGACGGCCGGGTCGACGGCGTCGCGCAGTACGTCGAAGACCGCAGTGACCCCGTCCCGGGCGGCGTCCACGTCCACGTCGGCGCGTCCGCTCACCCGCTCCACGAACACGTCGAGCCCGAACGGCTCGGCGTCCTCGGCCGGGCCGAACGCGTACGCCCGCAGCGCCTCCGGCAGCCGGTCGGCGAGGTCGCGGGCCTCCCCGCCGTCGATGCGCTCGGCCAGCGTGGTCAACGTCGCCCGGGTGATCGCGGTGGCCTGCTCCGCGGACGCGCCGCACCGCTGGGCCACCGCGCCGATGAACTGGTCCTGGTCCATCTCGCCGCCTTCCTCCGCCGGGATTGCGGGATTCCCACGCTGGACCTCCGCAAACGGCCGGTGCGCCGGACGCGGCCGGGGTGACCCACCGCTCCGACGTGTACGCCGGTGCCCGCCACGGCTACACCCGGTCGGGCACCCCGGTGCACGACGAGCCGGCCACGCAGCGGCACTGGACGGCGCTGTTCGACCTGCTCGGCCGCACGTACCGCCGCTGACCCGGCACGGCGCGCGGGGCACGGCCGGGAGACGATTCACCGGCCCGGAGCCGGGTAACCGCCGTCATGACCGACCGCCGCGCCGACACCGTCCGCTCGCCCCTGGACCGGGCGGCCGAACGGGGCGGTCTCGTGCTCTCCCGGGCCCGCGCCGAGGGCGGCGCGGCCGGCCGGAGCCGGCTGCGCCAGCTGGAGATCACCGTGGTGATCTCCGCGCAGGCCGGGCTGGCCGCGGCGCTCGCCGCGCTGCTCGCCCAGGAACTGCTCGGCTCCGGCGCGCACGTCTTCGCTCCCGCCGCCGCGGTCGGCACCATCGCCACCGCCATCGGCCAGCGCGCCCGCCGCACGTTCGAGCTGCTCGTCGGCGTCGGCCTCGGCATCGTGGTCGGTGACCTGCTGCGCGCGCTGCTCGGCAGCGGTTCCTGGCAGACCGGCCTGGTGGTCACGCTCGCCATCGCCACCGCACTGCTGGTGGCCGGGCGTGGCGGCGCGCTCGTCGGACAGGCCGGCGGTACGGCGGTGCTGATCGCCACGCTCGCGCCGGTGCAGCCCGGCCTGGAGCTGCCCCGCATCTTCGACGCGCTGGTCGGCGGCCTGGTCGGTCTGTTCGTGGTGGCGCTGCTGCTGCCGGTCAACCCGATCCGCGTGCTGGACCGGGCGGTGGAACCGGTGGTCGCCCGGCTCACCGAGCAGCTCGACGCCGTCGCCCACGCGCTGACCCGGCGTGACGCCGACGCGGCCCAGCGCGCCCTGGAGGACCTGCGCGGGCTCGAACCGGACATCGGGCGGCTCAACGACGCGCTCAGCGGGGCCGACGAGGTGGTCACCATCGCGCCGGCCCGCTGGCATCGCCGGGCCCAGTTCCACAGGTACGCCGACGCGACCCAGCACCTCGAACGGCTGCTCCTGTACGCCCGCTCGATCGCCCGCCGCTCCGCCACCGCCCTGCAGTACGACGAGCCGATCCCGCCCGCGCTGCCCGACGCGGTGGCCCGGCTCGGCGAGGCGCTGCGGGAGCTGAAGCGGGCCTGCAAGTCCGGGGAGGATCTGGAACGCACCCGGGAGCTGGTCCGGCAGGGCGCCGAGCTGGCCGGGCGCGCGTGGTCGCAGGGTGTGCGCACCTACGGCGAGGCGATGATCAGCGACCTGCGGACCGGGCAGAGCGAGCTGCTGCGGGCCACCGGCTGCCGGCCCGAGGACGCCAACGGCACGGTGCGGCGGGCCGCCGGGGCGGGGGAGGCGGAGGCGCGCCCGCCGGTCCGGGCCCGGATGAGCCGGCCGGTCCCGCGCCGGCCCGCCGGACGGCACCAGCCGAAGGCCACCGGGCGTGGACTGGCACCTGCCCGCGCGGGCCCGGCTGGTTAGCGTCGGCGCATGGACATCCGTCAGGACGCGCCGGCCGCCCGTTTCGCCGCGCTCACCGCCGCGCACGTCGCCGACGCCTGCCTGCGCGCCGGCGTCCTCGTCCGCTGCGCCCCGGCCGCCGTCGTCCCGGTGCTGCCCGGGCGGTGCCTGGCCGGCCGGGTCCGCCCGGCCCGGCACGCCGGCAGCGTGGACGTCTTCCTGGAGGCGATCGAGCAGGCCGGCGAGGGGGACGTGCTCGTCGTCGACGACGGCGGGCGCACCGACCGGGCCTGCGTCGGCGACCTGGTGGTGCGGGAGGCGCGGGCCGCCGGCCTGGCCGGGCTGGTGGTGTGGGGCGCGCACCGGGACACCGCGGACCTGGTCGCGGTCGGGCTGCCGGTGTTCAGCCTCGGCGCCACCCCGAGCGGGCCCCTGGAGCTGGACCCGCGTCCGGACGGGGCGCTGGAGCACGCCCTGGTCGGGCCGTTCACCGTCGGCCCGCGGGATCTGGCGCTGGCCGACGACGACGGTGTGCTGTTCGTACCCGCCGATCGGGCCGGGGAACTGTTCGACCTGGCCGAGTCCATCCGGGACACCGAGCGGCGGCAGGCCGACCGGATCCGGGCCGGGGAGTCGCTGCGCGCGCAGGTCGGGTTCGGCGCGTACCTGGCGGCCCGGGAGGCGGACCCGGCGCTGACGTTCCGGGCGCACCTGCGGGCGGTGGGCGGCGCGATCGAGGAGTGACCGGGTCAGCCGCCGCGCGCCCACAGCGCCAGGCGTACCCGGTTGGCGCTGCCGGTCTTGGCCATCAGGCTGGTGATGTGCGTCTTCACAGTGGTCACCCCGATGTGCAGCCGGTCGGCGATCTCGGTGTTCGACAGCCCGTCGGCGACCAGGTCCAGCACGTCCTGCTCGCGCGCGGTCAGGTCGGCCGTACGCCGGGGCGCGCCGGCACGGGAGTGCACCGCGCGTTCGACCAGCCGGCGCAGGACGTCCGGGCTGAACGGGCTGTCTCCGGCGGCGGCGCGGCGTACGCCGTCGAGCAGGTCGGCCGGGGGCGCGTCCTTGAGCAGGAACCCGCAGGCACCGGCGGTGAGCGCGGGATAGAGGTGGTCGTCGTCGCCGAACGTGGTGAGCACCATGATCCGGGTGGCGGGCCGGTCGGCGAGGATCCGGCTGGTCGCGGTGATCCCGTCGACGCCGGGCATCCGCAGGTCCATCACCACCACGTCGGGTCGTAGCCGGGCGGCGAGGGCGACCGCGTCCCGGCCGTTGTCGGCCTCGCCGACGACCTCGAGGTCGGGCTGGGCGTCGCAGAGCATCCGCAGGCCGGCCCGGATGAGGTGCTGGTCGTCGACCAGCAGCACCCGGATCACGCCGGCTCCGGCGTGCCCGCCCGGGGCCGGGGTGCCCGGCGGGTGGGCCCGGGCGGGGGCAGCACGGTCCGGACCCGCCAGCCGGCCCCGGTGGGCCCGGCCTCCAGCCACCCGCCGAGCACCTCGACCCGTTCCCGCATCCCGACGATGCCGTGGCCGCCGCCGCCGGGCACCCCGGCCGGCGCGGTGCCCGGCCCGTCGTCGGTCACCGTCCAGTGCACCGCGCCGTCCTCGACCGACACGGTCAGCCGGGACCGGGCCGCCGCGCCCGCGTGTTTCGCCACGTTCGTCAACGCCTCCTGGGTCAGTCGCAGCACCGCCTGGCCGCGTACCGCGTCGAGCGTGCCGACAGCGGGGTCGACGTCGGCCTCCACCACGACGCCCGCCTGCCGGGCCCGGTCGACCGCCGCGCCGAGCGCGGCCGGCAGCGCCGACGGCTCGATCGCGGTCAGGGCGGCGTCGCCGCGGATGCCGTCCGGGTCACGCAGCACCGCCACCAGCCGCCGCAGGTCGGTCAGCGCGGCCGTGCCGGTGGCGTGCACGTCGTCGAACACCTCGCCGACCCGGGGGTCCAGGTCCGGCAGCACGTGCCGGGCCACACCGACCCGCAGCACCATCGACGCGACGTGGTGCGCGAGCACGTCGTGCAGTTCCCGGGCGATGGCGCCGCGCTCGTCGGCGCGGGCCGCCCGGCTCTCCGACTCGCGCCGGCGCCGTTCCGCCTCGGCCCGCTCTGCGGCCTGCCGCCCGAGTTCCCGGGTGGTCCGCACGACCAGCCCGAGCAGCAGCGGCAGGCCGACGGTGACGGCCAGCCCGAACAGGCCGGTGAACGCCGCGCGGACCGGTTCGCCGATCAGGCCGGCCAGGTCGACGGCGGCGAGCAGCCCGGCGCCCCGCCAGACCGTGCGCGGCCGGGTGGCCCGCATGGTCAGCTCCAGCAGCGCCCAGCTCGCACCGACCTGGTTGATCATCACGTCGTCGACCAGGACGAGCGCGGCGACCAGCAGGGCCGACTGGATCAGCAGGTTCACCAGGGGCCGGCGGTGGCACAGCAGCGCCAGCAGGAACGCCGGGACCGCCAGCGCCCACTGCCTGCCGGTGGCGGCCGGGCCGCCGTGCGCGCCGAAGACCAGATAGCCGATGCCGCAGAGGTCCAGCAGCAGGACCCGCGCGAACGTGTCGCGCGCGTCGAACAGCCGACCGACCCAGCCCACGGCGTCAGCCTAGGCAACCGGTGCGGCCGGGGGCCACCGCGTTTACCTGCCGCCGCCACCCGCCCGGCGGTCCGAGGTGGACCGCCGGGCCGAGCGGGCCGGGAACCGTGGCGCTCATCCGACCAGCACCACACCGGTACGCCGCCTCCGGCGGGCCAGCACCAGCGCGGTGGCCGTCGCCGTGGCCGCCACCAGCACCCCCGCCGCGGCGAGCGTGAGCGCGTCCGGCGCCACCAGCGGCTGCCCGCGCAACGCCTGCCCGGTCACCAGCAGGGTGAGCCCGGCGTACGCGGCGCCGCCGACGAGCACCAGCCGGGCCCGGGTCAGCTCGTCCAGCCGCCCGCCGAGGAACCGGTCGAGCAGGATCGCCAGCAGCGGCAGCGCCTGCAGCGCGTGCATCCCGACGAAGTGCCCGACGCGCAGGTCGCCGCCGGTGGTGCTCCAGCCGAGCAGTGGCAGCCCCGGGCCGCCGTCGGGCACCCCGACGCTGTGCGCGCCGCTGATCCCGGCGGCCGCGCCGGCCGGGCGTTGCGCCACCATCGGGAACGCGACGAGCATGCCGAGCAGGGACACGGCGAGGCCGAGCCGGACCGCGTACCCGCCGGCCCGGTCCGGAAGGGACCGGCGGGCCAGCACGACCGCCAGCACGAACTGGGCCGCGAACAGCACGGTGATCGCCACACCCATGACGTCGAACAGCACCGCGTTCAGCGTGGTGGTGCCGTTGAAGTGACTGGTGGTGCCGCGGAGCACCTGACCCACGATGACGACCATCTCCAGCACGGACATGGCCACGATCACGGTGGCCGCCCGCTCGGCCGCCCGGCTGCGGCGCGGCAGCAGGGACAGCATCCAGGCCAGCGTGACGCCGTACAGCACGAACGAGATCGCGAACTTCAGCGGCTTGAGCCAGATGGGCGCGCCGGTCAGCACGCGCGGGTCGGCCACGACGCCGACCGCGGCGACGACGGTGAGCACCGCCATCGCGGACACGAGGAGCATCAGGGGGCGGTGCCATCCGGCCGCCCGGTTCCGCAGGGTAGTCATGCCTGTAGATGCTCGCGACGGGCCGCGCCGGACGCGCCCGCCCGGAGGCCGCACCCGCGGCCACCGGTCGGAGCCCGCCTCCTACTCCGGGAGGAGGCGGGCGGTCAGTCCGGCAGCCGGGGCATCTCGACGCCCGGGTCGCGGCCGAGCAGCACGCCGCGGGTCAGCGCCCGCGAGCCGAAGCGGTCCCGTACCGCGTCGACGGCGGCGTCCAGCGCCGGACCGGGTTCGGCGGTGAGCGGCAGGGTGAGCTGGGTGTGCCCGCTGCCCAGGTTGCCCACCGACACGCCGAGAAGCGTGACGCCACGTTCCGCGATCTGCGGCAGCGCGGCACGCAGCAGGTCACGGGCGGCGGCCCGCAACGGCCCGGTCTGCGCGGTCGGCTCGTCGATCGTGTGCGACCGGGTGGCCCGCGTGTAGTCGGCGAAGCGCAGCCGTAACGTCACCGTGCGGCCGGTGCGCCGGGCGGCGCGCATCCGCCCGGTGACCCGGTCGACCAGCCCGGCCAGCACCGCGTCCAGGTCGGCGGGGGAGTGCGGCCCGCGTCCCAGCGCGTGCTGTGCGCCCATCGAGGAGCGGCGGCGGCCCACCTGCACCGCCCGGGGGTCGCGGTTGTGCGCAAGGGCGTGCAGGTGCCGCCCGGCGCCCGCGCCGAGCAGCGACACCAGCGCCGGCTCGTCCAGCCGGGCCACCTGCCCGACGGTACGGATGCCGCAGTCGCGCAGCCGCGCGGCGGTGACCGGGCCGACGCCCCACAGCCGTTCGACCGGCAGCGGGTGCAGGAACGCCAGTTCCCGGTCCGGCTCGACCACCAGCAGCCCGTCCGGCTTCGCCACGCCGCTGGCCACCTTCGCCAGGAACTTCGTCCGGGCCACGCCGACGGTGATCGGGAGCCCGACCTCACGGCGTACCCGCTCCCGCAGCGTGGCCGCGACGGCGGCCGGCGCTCCGGCGAGCCGCCGCAGCCCACCCACGTCGAGGAACGCCTCGTCGATGCTGAGCCCCTCGACGAGCGGGGTGGTGTGCCGGAAGATCTCGAACACCGCCCTGCTGGCGGCCGTGTACGCGGCCATCCGGGGCGGCACCACGACGGCGTCCGGGCAGAGCCGCAGCGCCTGCCGGCCGCCCATCGCGCTGCGCACGCCCCGGGCCTTGGCCTCGTAGCTGCACGCGAGCACCACGCCGCCGCCGACGATCACCGGCCGGCCGCGCAGCCGGGGGTCGTCGCGCTGCTCGACCGAGGCGTAGAACGCGTCCAGGTCGGCGTGCAGGATGGTGACCTCGCTCGACACCCCGCCATCCTCGCACACATGTTCGAACGAGCGCGGCTGACCTGCCCGGACGCAGACGACCGGCCGGCGGGAGCACCCGCCGGCCGGTCGCGTGCGGTCACCGTCCGTAGACCTCGAACTCGTAGAGCGAGAAGCCGTACGAGGTGGCCCGGGTGACGCCGTACATCCGCACGTAGCGGGCGCTGACCGGGGCGAACGTCACGTTGTCGACGCCGCCGTTGCCGGTGGTGGTGCTGAACACCGGCTGCCAGGAGTTGCCGTCACCGGAGACCTCGATCCGGTAGCCGGTGGCGTAGGCGGCCTCCCACCGCAGCACCGCCCGGCTGATCGTCCGGGCCGATCCGAGGTCCACCCGCAGCCACTGGTTGTCGTTGTAGCTGCTGGCCCACCGGGTGCCGAGACTGCCGTCCACCGCCTTCGCCGGGGTGTGGCTGGTCAGGAACTGCGTGCTGGACGCGGTGGCGGTACGGCCCTGCGCCAGGTTGGTCACCGCGTCGCCCCGGCGCGCCGGGAACGAGACGACCTGCTGGTACGTGGGCCGGTTCTGCCAGGCGATCAGCGGGTGGGTGATGCCGCCGAGCCCGGACTGGGCGATCGAGTCCGCGCACCACTGGTCGCCCGCCCCGCAGGACGAGTCACCCGGGTAGACGGTGGTCGCCGGCGCCGCCGCGGCCTGGCCGAGCGTGTCCAGCAGCGCCTGCCGGCACGCGCCCAGGTTGCCGTTGCCGCAGTACGTGCGCCCGAGCCCGCCGGCCACCGGGTCGCCGAGCACGGCCCGCAGGTCCTTGTCGACGTAACCCCACCAGCCGTACTGGAACGCCGAGCCCTTGTGCGCCTGCCCCTGCGACGCCCAGTTCACGGTGCCGTCGCGGGCGCCGTTCTGGCCGCCCGAGGGCGCCTCGTTGACCTGGAGGGCGCCGACGAGCGCGCCGTACAGGTCGGGGCCGAGCCCGGGACGGAACTGCGCCGAGGCCAGCAGCGGCCACCAGGCGTCGAAGATCCGGATGGCCTCGGCGTGCTGGTAGACCTTCGACCCGGGCGACGTCTCCACCCGCCGCGACCCGGCCTGCTGCCAGGCCCGCAGCTTGGTCACCGCGGCGGCCAGCGCCGGGTCGGTGACCGGCGTGCTGTCCAGCACCCGCAGCAGTTCGCCGAGCACCTGCTGACCGCGCAGGTCGGTCACCGCCGCCTCGGCGGTGATCCGCACGATGTCCGCGCGGCCGACCTTGCGCTGGGCGATCGCGGCGCGCACCGGACCGTCGAGCAGCTGACCCCGGTGCACCGCGCCGTAGCTGAAGTTGCCGTCGGCCGCGCCGAAGTCACGCGCCTGCTTGTTGTTCCAGCTGACGTAGTAGTCCTGGTTGACCGACTGCGGGTGGGCCGACGCCGGGGCGTACGTGGCGTCGTTGGTGTCCGGGTTCCAGCCGGCCCACTCGTACGCCGGCTCCGCCTTCGCCGGCAGGTTCGGGTCGAGCCCGGACGGGCGGACCGGGTTCGAGCCGGAGTTGAAGTACGCCGCCTCGGTCGAGTTGACGTAGAACCAGTTGAACGCGTACCCGACGCCGGCCGCGGACGCCTGGAACGCCGCCGCGCTGCCCATCGCCGCCGGATCGTTGTACGCCTGGAAGCCGATCGCCGAGTCGGCCTCGTGCCGGTAGGTGGAGCGCAGCTTGGTGAACGCGGTGGGCTGCCCGTTCACCAGCCCCCGGTAGGCCACCAGCCCGTACTTGGTGCGCAGCGAGCGCAGCGTGTACGCGCCGGCCGGGGTGGAGTCGGCGAGCGTCGGCGACCAGGCGTTGCGCTTCTCCAGCACCTCCATGGCGACGCACTGACCGCGGTGGAGGTAGCGGTTGGAGCGCAGCGTCGGCGCGCTGCCGTCGGTGGTGCACAGCGGCACCGCGTACGTGTCGGTCAGGTCCTGGGAGGCGGAGGTGGCGCTCCACGCGTAGTCCTGGCCGCGGCCGAGCAGCACGTAGAGGTTCAGCCCGGCGAACGCCGCGCCGCGGGCGCTGATGCCCGGCCCCTGGAGTTCCTGGAGCATGAGCAGCTGCGGCGCGAAGTAGCCGGTCTGCGGGCCGAACACGGCGACCGGGTTGCCGGTGGTGGTGTGCCGGCCGGAGACCACTACCGCGTTGGACATGCCGTGCGAGCGCAGGTTCGACAGGCCGCCGAGCAGGTCCTTGGTGGCGGCGCTGCTGCCGGTGCGGGCGGCGGCCCCGCCGGTGGCGTCGTACGCGAGCGGCTCGGCGACCACCGTGCCGGCGTCGGGCAGCACCGCGCTGGTGGCGCCGGGTGGCGTCGCGCCGTACGGGAAGCTCTGCCCGTCGTGCAGCGTCAGCACGGTCTCCGGGTCGTTCTGCGACCGGAACGCCGCCCAGACCCGGTCGCCCTCGGCCGGCCCGTACTTGGCCCGGGCGGCCACCCGGACCAGCGCGGACTGCATCTCGCTGCCGCCGCCCCCGCCGAACAGCCCGCCGATGACACCGGCGGTGGCGATCAGGTCGGTCATGGTGAAGTGCGTCGGCTTGCCGGCGCCGGTGAGCACGTACTCGCCGGGGTAGTTGTCGTCGGCGATCGACTTGTCGATGTAGGCGTTGATTCCGGCGATGTAGTCGACCACGTCGGTGTAGAGCTGCTGGCCCCGGGTGCCCTTGAGGCGCAGCGCGTTCACCTGGGCCTGGAGGTCGGCCTCGGAGTACGGCGAGTTGGCCCAGATGCTCTGTTCCAGCTCCCGGTTGCCCGGTGCGCCACCGGCGAACGAGGTGAGCGTGCCGCGTCCGGCGTGCCGCAGCAGGTCCATCACCCAGAGCCGGTCCTGGGCTCCGGCGTACCCGGCGCCGAACATGGTGCCGGAGCGGGTGGTGCCGGTGACGTGCGGGACGCCGGTGGCCCTGTCCCGCACGATCGTGACGTCCGAGCGTGGTGAGATCGTGCTCTCGACCTGCGCGTCCGGGACGCCGAACGAGGCGTCGTTGTAGAAGTGGGCGATCTGCTCGTCGGTCAGCCCGGCGTAGTTGTAGACCAGGTTGGCGTACTCGTCGAGCTGGTCGCTGGAGTGCGCGGGGCGGGTGCCGAGCGCCTGGTGGGCCAGGATGGCGACGAGTGTGGCGTTGCCGTTCTGCCCCGGGGGCAGGATGTCGGCGCACTGGCCGAGGCAGTAGTCGTCGGGGGTGAACGTGGTGGCGGCGAGCGCCGGTGACGGCGGGGTGACCGTCAGGACGCTCGCGGTGAGGGCGGCGGCGGTGAGCGCCGCGAGGCGGGCGCGGATGGCGGGTCGTGGCATGGCGATCCTCCGGAGACGCGGAGTCGGGCCGTTCGGTACGCCCGGCTGACGGCGTCTCGGCCTCCGCGCCCGGGCGTTCTGCCCGGAGGTGAGAATGACTCATATCTATCTGCGGGCAATGATCGGCGCACCACCGCCGTCCGGGATAGCCGTCGTTCACCAGTCGTCAATGCCGACGTTTCATCGCGTTCCATCCCGCAACGACGCGGTGGGGGTGGCGCCGTTGCCACCCCCACCGCTCTCCCCGCCGGTGCGCCGTCAGTGCTTGCGGAACGACTGGCGCACCACACCCCCCACCAGCGCGCACCAGGTAGTGGTGCTGATCTTGCCGGTGGGCGGTAGTCCGTGCAGGCGCTGGAGGTCCTTCACCGCCGTGCGGGTGGCGTGGTCGTACTCGCCGGTCGGGGTGACCTCGGCGTATCCCTTGGAGGCGAGCATGAACTGCGCGGCCACCACCGGGACGCCCGACGACTTCTGGTTCAGCTCCGGGGCCAGGGTCTCCCACGTCGGTGCCGTGAGCGTGGCGTCGACGTCGACCGGGATGCCGTTGCGTGCCTGCCAGTCCTGGACCGCGGCGACCGTGGCCGCGTCGAACACGCCGTTCACCGGCACCGTGTAGCCGCGGAACGTGAGCAGGTACTGCGCGACCTGGACCACCGGGCCGCCGACGAACCGCCAGATGTCCGGCCAGCGGCGGGCCGGCACGTCGCCCAGCTTCGTGCCGAGCTTCTTGAAGACCGCGCGGCGCAGCGCAGGGAACTCCCGGTAGAACATCGCGCCCGGGCAGAGCGTGGCCCGGAAGTCCCAGTGACCGAAGATGTCGTGCGCGTGCAGCCCGTACTGCCGGCAGATCGCTGTGCACAGCCGGGTGAGGGAGTCGAGCAGCTCCTCCGGCGGCGTCTCGGTGACGTAGGTGCCCTCGTTCTCGATGCCGATGGCCCGCCCGTTCTCGCCCGGGCAGTGCGCGGCGATCATCTGCCGGTCGCCGGCGCGCAGCCGGTCCAGGCTGCCGTGCCGTCCCTCCAGGACGTGACCGCCGCGGCTCACGGTGAAGTGCTGCCCGGTGTCGGACCAGCCGTTGCCGTCCATGTGCAGGTCCTGGCAGTCGCGGGCGAGTTGCTTGGCGTGCTCCTCGGAGTAGTCGGTGACGTTCGGGAACGCCATGTGGTGCACGATGATCTTGTTGGTCGGGATCGCGCTCACCGACAGCGGGTCGGCCGGCGGGCGGGCGGCCCACCCGTCGCAGCTGATGATCCAGTCGAGGTCCGCGCCCGGCGCGGCCTGCGCGGCGGCCGGCCGGGCGAGCTCACTGCCGACGACCGCGACAGCGGCGGCGCCGAGGCCGGCCCGCAGCAGCGTACGGCGGTCCAGTTCGGGGTGGTCGAAGTGCATCTCGCCTCCTCGATGGCCCGGCCGGCGCCGGGCGATGTAAAGGAACTGCAACGACTGCGCGCGTGGTGGAGAATATTGCCAAGCTCACGCGGCGCGCCAGAGGACAAAAGCGACGTTCGCCTGTGGGTGAGCCGGCCGCTCCTACCGCCGGAGTAGGCGATCTCACGTCCGCTGACCGGGACGGACCATGGTCTTCCGCGACCCGCCGTGGCAGCCTGGGTCGGTGCAGTCGCCCAGCCCGACCGGGATCGTCGTGCTCGTCGCGGTGCTCGCGGCCGCCACCGCGTTCGGCTGGTGGCGCCGCCGCCACGACGGGCGGCTGCGCGCCGTCCGGAAGCGCCCATCGGCCGCCGACGCGCCGCACCGGGCCACCCTCACCGCCCTCGGGGTACGCCCCGGCGAGGTCACGCTGGTGCTGTTCTCCGCCCCGGTCTGCGCGCCGTGCCGGGCCGCCCGCCGGGTGCTCGCCGACGTCGCCGCCCGCCTCGACGGGGTCGCCGTGCGGGAGGTGGGCGTGGACGAACACCTCGACGCGGCCCGGGAACTGGACGTGTGGCGTACCCCGACGGTGCTGGTGGTGGACGCGGCCGGCCGCGTGGTGCGCCGGGCCGCGGGCGTGCCCGACCGCGACGACCTGATCGCCGCGCTCACGGCCGGGGCGGGGCGATGAGCGGCGTACGGCTGACCCGCCGCCGGGTGGTGGACCACGGCCGGCTCGCCACGAGCCTCTGTGCGGCGGCGCGTCCCGCCTGACCGACCGCCCCCCGCACGAACGGACCCACCCCATGCTGCTCGACCCCCGGGGACCGCGCTTCGGCGCCGTCCTCACCACAGTCGTCCTCGCGATCGTCCTCGTCACCGGCTCCGGGCTGCTCCTGCTCGCCCAGGCCGTCGTGTTCGCCCGCACCGCCCTGAACCCGCGCGTCGGCCCGTACGGCCTGCTGTTCCGCGCCCTGGTGGCGCCCCGGCTGGACCCGCCGGCGGAGCTGGAGCCGGTCGCGCCGGTGCGCTTCGCCCAGGTCGTCGGCCTGGCCTTCAGCGTCGTCGGCGCGGCCGGCTGGTTCGCCGGGCTGCCCTCGCTCGGCCTGGCCGCCACCGGCGCGGCGCTGGCCGCCGCCTTCCTCAACGCCGCGTTCGGGCTCTGCCTCGGCTGCGAGGCGTACCTGGCGATCCGGCGGCTCGCCGGACGCCCGCTCGCCGCCCGGGTGGCGGTGCCCCCGCGCTGACGTTCCGCCCGTACGCTGACCCGGGCGGGACGGGGGGAGTGGCATGGCGGGTCGCGGGCGGCTGGACCGGCGCAGCGTGCTCGTCGCCGCGGGCGGGCTGGCGGTCGCCGGGATCGGCGTGCCGATCGGGCTGGCCGCCACGAACGACCGGCCGCCGCCCCCGCCGCGCGGCCGGCGACCGGTCAGCATGGCGATGCACCTGCACGCCTCGTTCAGCGAGGGCGTGGCCAGCTACGCCGCCCACCTCGACCAGGCCCGCCGCAACGGCGTCGACGTGCTCTGGTGGACCGACCACGACTTCCGGGTGGCCGCCCACGACCACCGCCGGGTCGTGCACTTCGACGGCCCGGAGGAACGCGAGGGCGGGCTGGCCTGGACCTGGCAGCCCGCGACCGAAGGGCGGCTGGCCGCCTCGGCCGCCGACTTCGTGGACGCGCCGGACGCCCCCGACGGCCCGGGCCGCGCGCTGCGCCTCACCGCCGCCGGTTCCGGCACCCTCTGGTACGCGGGCAAGGCGTGGAACTGGACGCACACCGCCAACATCTCCGACACGAAGTTGCACCTCGACGTACGCCCCGAAGCGGCGGGCCGGGACGCCACGCTCACCGTGGAACTCGCGCTGTCGCACCACCCGGCCGGACCCGGCCGGCCCGCCGGGCAGCTCGTGCTGCGCTACCGCCTCGGCGGCGTCGACACGGTCCGGCACACGGTCGACGGCCGGCACGGCACGGTCGAGACGCCCGCCCCGCCGGGAGTGTGGCGGCGGCACACGTTCGATCTGCTCGCCGACGTGCGACGGCTCTGGCCCGGCCTGGTCGCCGGGGACAACTCGCTGCGCGGGCTGCGCCTCGGCGTGACAGCGGCCGGTGACGGGCGCGGCGCGTACCTGGTGGACCGGCTCGTCTTCGACCGCGCCCGCCGCTCCGGCCAGGCGGGCGAGGAGCTGCGCGCCGAGGTGCTGCGCGGCTACGACGGCGCGTACCCCGGCGTCACCCACCACCGCGCGTACGAGGTGTCGATGGTGCGGCACCTCAACTGGTTCGGCGGCGACGGCACGCTGCCGCGCTTCCCGTCCCCGCCGTACCGGGACAACGACGTCGACGCCACCGAGCGGATGGTGGAGTTCCTGCACGCGCACGGCGGGGTGGTGTGCTGGAACCACCCGCTGGACGTGGAGCGCCGCGAATCACTGGCCCGCCTGCTGGTCGGTCGCAACGCGCTCGGCGTCGACCTGATCGAGATCGGACGCCGGCCGGTCGAGGACCACCTCTGGGCGTACGACGTGGCAGCCCGCAACGCGATCCCGCTCACCGCCGTCGGGGTCACCGACGACCACGACGGCACCGACTGGCGGGCCGGCCGGGACCGGAACGTCACGTCGGTCTGGGCGGCCTCGACCGGCCGGGACGATCTGGTCGCGGCGCTGCGCGCCGGTCAGGCGTGGTTCGCCGACCTGGCCGGCTACCGGGGGACGCTGGACCTGGAACTGGGTGGCCGCAGCGCGATGGGCGCCCTCGCCGTGCTCGCCGGGGACACCGTCACGGTGCGGCTGCGCGCCACCGACCTGCCGGCCGGGGCCACGCTGGAGACGGTCACCGGCGAGGTCGACCGGGCCGGTGTCGCGGATCCGACACCGGCGGTCCGGGTCGGGCAGGTCCCCTGGCGGCAGTTGCGGCAGGGCTGGTACGACCTGCCGGTGCGCGCCGGAGCCGGCACGTACGTCCGCACCCAGGTCCGTGACCGCGACGGCGAGATCGTCGGCGCGAGCAACCCCCTCTGGCTGCTCCGCACCCCTCCACCCGCAGGCATTCCCCCACCCCGCCGCCTCTGACCCACCACCCTCTCTCCGCCCCGCTTCCTCCCGCTTCCGCCCCGCTCCCTCTCCGTCGATCATGAAGTTGGCGGTGCTGTCTGTCCTTTTTGTCCCCGCCAACTTCATGATCGATGCGGCGGGGGCGGTTGCCGGGGTCTGGTACTCGTGGCGGTGTGTCCGATACCGACCACCTGCCGTGCGGTGACGCGTCGCCCGGCCGACGGGGCGCCGACCGGCGTCCGGAAGCAGCCGTTGCGGCGATGGCCGGCGGCCGCGCCACGGTGAGAATGACGAGCGAGGCGGCGTCCGACATCCGCCCGTGGGACGTCGTGGAGTCTGTCGCATGAGCGGCTGGGAACTGTCCGGGTACACCCCGGTCCGACGGCTCGGCGCCGGCGCGTCGGGCAGCGTCGTGCTCGCCACCCACGACCCGACCGGCACCCCGGTCGCGATCAAGTACCTGGTCCGCGACCTGGGCGAGGACTCGACGTTCCGCGCCGCGTTCCGCACCGAGGCCCGGCTGCTCGGCGAGATCGACGACCCGCACGTCAGCCGCCTCTACGAGTACGTGGAGAGTCCGCACGGCGCGGCCATCGTGATGGAACTGGTCGACGGCGTCTCACTGCGCCAGATGCTGCGCGAACACGGCCCGACCACACCCGAGGCCGCGCTCTGCGTCCTCAAGGGCTCACTCGCCGGCCTGGCCGCCGCGCACGCCCACGGTGTCGTGCACCGCGACTACAAACCGGAGAACGTGCTGGTCACCGGCACCGGGCTGAGCAAGCTCGCCGACTTCGGCATCGCCATGCCGATCGGCCAGGGCTCCGACACCACAGTGTCCGGCACGCCCCGCTACATGGCCCCCGAGCAGTGGACCGGCGCCCCGGCCAGCCCCGCGTGCGACGTCTACGCCGCCACCGCCACGTTCTTCGAGTGCCTCACTGGCCGCCCCCCGTACCAGGGACCGGACCTGCTCTCCCTGCGCGATCAGCACGCCAGCGCGCCGATCCCCGCCGAGGCGGCACCCCCGCCGGTGCACGAACTGCTGCGCCACGGCATGGCGAAACGCCCCGACGACCGCCCGCCGTCCGCCGAGGCGTTCCTGGACCTGCTGGAACGGGTCGCCGGCACCGGCTACGGCCCGGAATGGGAGGAACGCGGGCTGCGCGAGCTGGCCCGGCGGGCCGTGCTGCTCGCCGCGCTGTGGCCGTTCCCGGACCGGGCCGAGGGCGGCACTGCTGTCGCCCACACCGCGCTGGGCACCACCACCGGTCGGCGCGGACGGTTCCGCAGCGGCCGCACCCGTACCGCGCTGGCCGCCGGCGCGCTGGTTGCCGTCCTGGCCGGGGGCGCCGGCTACAGCTACGCCGCCCACGACGACACGTCCGCCGCGGGCCCGACCGGCCCGGCGAGCGCCGCCCCCGCCACCAGCGGCGCACCCGTGCCGGACCCGACCGGCGCCGGGACGCCGAGCCCGTCACCGACGCCCAGCCCGTCCACCGTGTCCGCCGCGCCGCCACCTCCCGCGCCGTCGGCCACCCCCGACCCGACCGGGACACCGACCCCTACCGGCACACCCACCCCGAGCGCGTCGCTCAGCACGAGCCCACCGCCGCCGGACGTGACAGCGCCGGTCGTGGACGGCGTCCGCGCCGACCCGGGCGAGCTGGACCCGAAGGGCTGCCCCTACGGCGCCAAGAGCAGCACCGTCACGGCCACCGTCACCGACGACCGCAGCGGCCCGGCCGCGCTCACAGTCACGCTCGGCTACACCGTCGACGGCGCCACCGGCACGATCCGGATGGACGCCGCCGGGCGCGGCGTGTTCACCGGCACGCTCGGCCCGCTGTCCACGCCCAGGCGCAGCGCCCGCATCCCCATCCGGGTCACCGCCGCCGACGCCGCCGGCAACACGACCACCTCGACGTCACCGGTGTACGTGACGCTCTACCACTACTGCACCCCCGGCTAGGAGTACGACAGTGCCCGCTGCCCCGCACCGCAGCCCGTCCCGGGGACGGTCGGCGTGACCCGCCCCGACGAGCCCACCGAGGCGCTGCCCACCCGCGCCCTGCCGATCAGCGGCGACGCTGACGCCGCCGAGCCCACCGTTCACCTCACCCGGCCCCGAGCCGACACCGACCCGACGACGGCGCTCGTCGTCGACCGCGCGGAGCCGACCGTCCGGCTCGTCGTCGACACCCCGGCGGCGACCGGCGGGTCGGAGCCCACCGTCCACCTCCCCGGGGCGGCGGCCGGCCGGCCACCCACAGCCGAACCCACGGTCCACCTGACCGCGGTCCCCGCCCGGGACGACCGCACGGCAGACCTCGCCGCCTCGGCCACACCCGCACCGCCCGATGCCGAGCCGACCGTGCACTTGCGCCCAGTCCGGGCCGACGACGCAGGTGAGGCGACCGTTCATCTCTCCGCCGCTCCGGACAGCAGGGCAGGGGAGCAGACGGTGGCTCTGAGTCCAGCCGTGGACGGCTCGGCGGGTGAGGCGACGGTCCATATGCGCCCGGCAGCGGGAAACGCGACCGGACCGGCCACCGTCTACCCGCGTCCGGCGGCGGAGCCGGCCCAGCGTCCCGGCGTGGAACCGACCGCGGCGTGGCAGCCCAGCGGCGTACCGCGTCGAGGCCACGCCACCGGGACGGCGGCGCCGGGCGCCGGGGCGTACCCGGATCGGACCGGCCACGCGCGGGCGGCGAGCGGCGTGCCGGCCCCCGGTGGCGAGCTGCGCTTCGGGCCGGGCGTGCCGGCGACGCCGCCGCCCGCTCCGCCCTGGCCCACCGCACCGCCGATCCGCCCGCGTCCGGCCTGGCGTCGCGTCGTCTCGGTGCTGTCCGCGCTGCTCACCGTGGTGCTGCTGCTGACGGTCGGCCTCTACCTGTGGGAGCGGCTACGTCCGCTGGAGGTCGAGGGGGTCACGGTCGCGGTGCCCCGGCCGGCGGGTGTCGCCTGCGACGTGACAGTCGACGTGGTGGCCACCGTGCGCACCAACGGGCGCGGCGGGACGATCAGGTACCAGTGGTTCCGCTCCGACGCGCCGCCCGGCGCCGTGCTCACCGAACGGGTCGGCAGCGGGCAGCAGACCGCGGCGCTCACCCTGAAGTGGACGTTCACCGGGGCCGGGACGACCACTGGGATCGCCACCGTCAACATCGTCCAACCGTCGACGGCGCAGGCCAGCACCCGGGTCGTCTACCGCTGTCCCGGCGGCTGACCGCGTTTCCCCGCGCGCGGGTCCGGGTAGCCCCACCCGAACAGACCTGGACCACGTAGGTGGAGGCCCTTCGATGAGAGACAACTTCGGGGACGCGGTGGGCGACGCGTTCCGTTCGGTGATGCTGTTCCTGCCCAAGGCGGTCGCGTTCGTCGCGATCCTGGTCGTCGGCTGGCTGATCGCCAAGGCCGTGCTGAAGCTCGTGGACAAGGTCCTGGAGCGGGTCCACTTCGACCGGGCCGTCGAGCGCGGCGGGATCAAGACCGCGCTGGCCCGCTCGAAGTACGACGCCAGCGACATCGTCGGGAAGCTGGCCTACTACGGCGTGCTGCTGGTCACGCTGCAGCTCGCGTTCGGCATCTGGGGCCCGAACCCCATCTCCGACCTGATCGCCGGCGTGATCGCCTGGCTGCCCCGGGCGTTCGTCGCCATCGTCATCGTGGTGGTCGCCGCGGCCATCGCCCGTGCGGTGAAGGACATCATCTCCAGCGCGCTCGGTGGCCTCTCGTACGGCCGGGTGCTGGCCAACCTCGCCTCGGTGTTCATCCTGGGTCTCGGTGTGATCGCCGCGCTCAACCAGATCGGCGTCGCCACCACGGTCACCACCCCGGTGCTGATCGCTGTGCTCGCCACCGTCGGCGGCATCCTGGTCGTCGGCGTCGGCGGCGGACTGGTCCGGCCGATGCAGAGCCGCTGGGAGAACTGGCTGACCCGGGCCGAGGAGGAGTCGCGCACCATCGCCACGCACGCCCGCGCGTACCAGGCCGGCCGGCGTGACGTCGAGGCCCGCCTCGCCGCCACCGGCCCGTACGCGGAGTCCGAGCTGACCCAGCCGGTGGGCCGCGACGCCGAGGCGGATCGCACGCAGCCGGTCCCGGCGTACCCGGCCGCCCCGCCGTCCCCGGCCACCAGCGGCGCGGACGCCACCGAGCCGGTGCCGCCGCAGGCGGGCGCGGAGGCGACGCAGCACATTCCGGCGTACGCCGAGTCCGACCGCACCCAGCCCACGACGCCGCGCCAGCCGACCGCCGAGCAGGCCGCGGACAACGAGGCCACGATGGTCATTCCGCAGGCCGACGTGGAGAAGTTCCGCCGCTGACCCGAACAGCGGAGACGAACCGGGGCGGGACCACACGGTCCCGCCCCGGATTCGTGGCCGCCGGGGGACCACCCGGGCGCCTCGCGGCGGATAGGATCCCGGCATGACCTGGCGATGTTGATGCCTTCCTGAGCGACGAGGCCGCGGGCCGCCGCGGACGCCGTGTATTCCGACCGGTGTCCGTCACGTCCCGTGGGAAGGTTCCATGCTCGTCGCTCCTGCCCGTGTGCCCGCGACCCGCCGCCTGGCGGCGACGCTCTACGGGTACGCGTTCCTCACCGACCTCGTCCTGCTCTACCCGCTCTACGTGCTGCTGTTCGTCGGCACCGGGTTGTCGGTCGGGCAGATCTCCTCGCTGTTCGTGCTCTGGGCGGCCGCCGGCATCGTGCTGGAGGTGCCCTCCGGCGTGTGGGCCGACGCGGTGTCGCGCCGCCTGCTGCTCTGCCTCGCGCCGCTGCTGGCCGCCGCCGGGTTCGCGCTCTGGGTCCTGCTGCCGTCGTATCCGGCGTTCGCCGTGGGTTTCCTGCTCTGGGGTGCCGGCGGCGCGCTGCGCTCCGGCGCGCTGGAGGCGCTCGTGTTCACCGAGCTGGAACGCCTCGGCGCGGCCGGCAGGTACGCGCGGCTGATCGGCCGGACCCGCACCGCCGAGGTGCTCGGCGCGGTCGGATCCGGGGTGCTCGCCGGGCCGGTGTTCGCGCTCGGCGGCTACCTCGCGGTCGGCGCGGCGAGCGTGGTCACGTGCCTGCTGGCCGCTGCCGTCGCGGCCCGCTTCCCGGAGCACCGCCCATCCCCGCCCGCGCCGGTCCCGAGCGCCGCACCGGACGAGCCGGGCGCGGGTGGCGAGCCGGGAAAGGGACCGGGTGACGACGAGCCCGGCTGGCTGGGCAGCCTGCGCCTGGGCCTGCGCGAGGTGCGGGCCGACCGCCGCGTCCGTGCCGCCGTGCTGCTGGTCGCGGCGGTGACCGCGATCTGGGGTGGGCTGGACGAGTACACCGGGCTGCTGGCCGCCGACACCGGCATGGCCGAGGTGGGCGTACCGCTGCTGCTCCTGCTGGTGTGGGCCGGGATGACGGTGGGCGGGCTGCTCGCGCCGCTGGGCGAGCGGCTGTCCCACCGCGGGTACGCCGGTCTGCTGGTGTTCGCGGCCGCGGCTACGGCGGCCGGGGCGCTGCTGCGGCACCCCGCGGGGTTCGTGCTGCTGGCTGCGGCGTTCGCCGCGTTCCAGTTGGCCACCGTCCTCGCCGACGTGCGGCTCCAGGCCCGGATCGCCGGGTCGGCCCGGGCCACCGTCACGTCGCTGGCCGGGATGGCCACCGACCTGACGATCGTCGCCTTCTACGGCGGGTACGGGCTGCTCGCCGGTGCTGTGGGCAACCCGGTTGCCTTCGCGGTCGCGGTGCTGCCGTACCTGCTGGTGGCGCTCTGGCTGCTCATCGGTCGAGCGTGAATCGTCGGAAAAGGGACCAATGGTCGCGTTCGCGGCCTAGCGTTGGTCCGGAGATTCGGCGACCCCGGGAGACGATCGCGGTGACGTTGGAAGCAGAGCGCACATTGCGCGACGAGGACCTGACCGGGCTGGCGGAGCTGGCCGCCCAGCTGCGGGTGGACGCGATCAGGTGCAGCACGATGGCCGGCTCCGGGCACCCCACGTCCAGCCTCTCCGCCGCCGACCTGCTCGCCGTGCTCGTCGCCCGGCACCTGCGCTACGACTGGTCCTACCCGGGCAACCCCGGCAACGACCACCTGATCCTCTCCAAGGGGCATGCCTCCCCGCTGCTGTACGCGGTGTTCCGGGCCACCGGCGCGATCAGCGAGCAGGAGCTGCTGGAGACGTACCGGCGGTCCGGGTCGCGCCTCCAGGGCCACCCCACGCCGGTGCTGCCCTGGGTGGACGTGGCCACCGGCTCGCTCGGGCAGGGCCTGCCGGTCGGCGTCGGGGTGGCCCTGGCCGCCCAGTACCTGGACCGGTCGCCCGCGCACGTCTGGGTGCTCTGCGGCGACAGCGAGACCGCCGAGGGATCGGTCTGGGAGGCGCTGGACAAGGCCGGCCACTACGGGCTGCGCAACCTCACCACGATCGTGGACGTCAACCGGTTCGGCCAGCGCGGCCCCACCGAGCTGGAGTGGGACCTGGACACCTACCGGCGGCGCGTCGAGGCGTTCGGCTGCCAGGCGATCGTCGTCGACGGCCACGACCTGGGCGCGATCGACGAGGCGTACGGGCAGGCACGCGACGCCACCGGGCCGACAGTGGTGCTGGCCCGCACGGTCAAGGGCAAGGGCGTACCCGAGGTGGAGAACGACCCGTCCTGGCACGGCAAGCCGTTCGACCCGGAACTGGCCGAGCGGGCCGTGCGGGCGCTCGGCGGCCCCCGGCGCATCCGGGTCGCCGGACCGAAGCCACCGCCCGCGCCCCGGGCCGCCGCGCCGGAGATCCGGCAACCGGAACTGCCGACGTACGAGCGCGGCGCGAAGGTCGCCACCCGGGACGCGTACGGCTACGCGCTGCGCGCCCTCGGCGCCGCCCGGCCCGACGTGGTCGCGCTCGACGGCGAGGTCAGCGACTCCACCCGGGCGGAGCACTTCGCCACCGCGTACCCGGATCGGTTCTTCCAGATGTTCATCGCCGAACAGCAGCTCGCCGCCGCGGCGGTGGGCCTGGCGGTGCGCGGCTACCGGCCGTTCGCGGCGACGTTCGCCGCGTTCTGGTCCCGGGCCTACGACTTCATCCGGATGGCGGGCGTCTCCCGGGCCGACATCGCGCTCGTCGGCTCGCACGCCGGGGTGGAGATCGGCCCGGACGGCCCGTCCCAGATGGGGCTGGAGGACATCGCCGCGCTGCGGGCGGTGCCCGGCTCCACGGTGCTCTGCCCGGCCGACGCGGTCTCCTGCGCGGCCCTCGTCGCCCAGATGCCCGACCAGCCGGGCGTCAGCTACCTGCGGACGACGCGCGGCGCGTACCCGGTGCTCTACGACGACGCCGAGCCGTTCCCGATCGGCGGCAGCCGGATGGTGCGCGACGGCGGGGACGTGGCGCTGCTGGGCACCGGCGTGACGGTGCACCTCTGCCTCGCCGCCGCCGACGAGCTGACCCGTGAGGGCATCGACGCCCGGGTGATCGACCTGTACTCGATCAAGCCGGTGGACCGGCAGCGCCTGGCCGGGGCGGTCGTGGAGACCGGCGGGCGGCTGGTCGTGGTCGAGGACCACTACCCGGAGGGCGGGCTGGGCTCCGCGGTGCTGGAGGCGCTCGCCGACCTGGGCGAACCGGCCCGGGTCAACCACCTGGCGGTACGCGGGCTGCCCGGCTCCGGCACCCCCGCCCAGCAGCTCGACCGGGCCGGCATCGGCGTCGGCGCGATCGTCTCGGCGGCGCGCGCCCTGGCCTGAGCGGTGCCTGCCGGGACCGGCGGTGCGGCGGTGTTTGCCGCGGCCGGCGGCGGGTAGCCACGCTGCCGTTGCGACGGAAGGACCGACCATGGCCGAACCGGAGTTCTACGCGCGGGTCTCCGCCCGCGCCGGCGTACCGGTCGAGACGGCCCGCGCGCTGACCGAGGCGACACTGCGCACGCTCGCCGAACGCATCAGCGGCGGCGAGGCCGACGACCTGTCCGCGCACGTCGCCCACGAGCTGCGTCCGCTGCTGGCACGCGCCCGCGTCGAAGATCCCGAGACCTTCGGGTACGGCGAGTTCCTGCGCCGGGTCGCCGAGCGCTCCGGCGCCACCCCGTCCGACGCCGAGCGCGGCGCGCGGGCGGTGCTGCAGGCGCTGCACCGGGTGATCGGGCCGGCCCAGTTCAACCGGGCGCTGTCCCAGCTGCCCCGGGAGATCGCCGAGCTGGCCCAGCCCGCCCCACGTCCCGCCTAGGCGAAAGGAAGGGCCCCTTATTAACGCCTGCGGTAGAGGAAGGGCCCCTTGTTAACACCCGCCGCCACGGGCCGCCCGCGTCGGCGCCGGGGAGGCGTCACTCGGGCAGCGCGTCCAGGTAGACCCAGCGGCCGTCCTCGCGGGCGAAGCGGCTGTGCTCGGCCAGCACTCCAGCCCGGCCGCCCTCGCGGTAGTGCGCCCGGAACCGGACCGTCCCGGCGCTGTCGAACAGGCCGCCATGACCGGTCTCCACGATCTCCAGCCGGGTCCAGCGGGTGCCCGGGTCCAGCCCCAGCCGGTCGGGCCGGGTGGTGGAGTGCCAGCTGCGCCGCAGGTAGGCGGCGTCGCCGAGCGCGAACGCGCTGAACCGGGACCGCATCAGCGCCTCCGCCGTCGCCGCCGTCGCCTCGCCCCGGTGCACCACCGGGGCGCAGCAGTCCGCGTACGGCCGGCCGGTGCCGCACGGGCAGGCCGCCGTTCGTTTGCCCCGTTTCGCCATCGCACGATTCTCCCAAGCGCCGGGGAGGCGTTAATAAGGGGCCCTTCCTCTACCGCAGGCGTTAAGAGGGGGCCCTTCCTTACACCTCGACCCACTACGCTTCCTCGACCATGAGCGTGAGTCCCACTCAGCGTTCCCTCGACCCCGATCAGGTCCGCCGCTACCTCACCGCCTCGCTCGGATCCGGCCCCGAGGTGGCCGACTGCGGCCCCCTGACCGGTGGCGGCTTCGCCGCCGTCTGGTGGGTACGCCTCACCGACGACCGGGACGTGGTGCTCAAGGCCGGTCCGCCGCCGCACGTGCCGCTACTGCGCTACGAGCGGGACATGATCGGCGCGGAGGCGCACTACCTGCGCCTGGTGGCCGACCGCGCGCCGGAGGTGCCGACGCCGGCGCTGCTGCACCACGGCACCGACCCCGACCTGGGCGACTGGCTGCTCATGGCGCGGCTGCCAGGTCGTACCCTCTGGGACCTGAGCCGGGCCGGCGCGGACGTCGGGCCGCTGCGCGCCGAGTTCGGCCGCGCGCTCGCCGCGCTGCACACGGTCACCGGCGAGCGGTACGGCTACGACGGCGACCGGGCCTCCGGGGCGACGTGGCGGGACGCGTACACGTCCATGGTGGACGACATGCTCGCCGACGCCGAGGACTGGGCGGTGCCGCTCCCCGTGCCCGCGTCCCGGATCCGGGAGCTGGTGGCGCGGCACGTGGAAGTGCTCGACGCGGTACGCCGTCCGGCTCTGCTGCACTTCGACGGCTGGGCCGGGAACGTGCTCGCCGTCGACGGACCGGACGGCACGCCCCGGCTCACCGGCCTGGTCGACGGCGAGCGGTACCTGTGGGGCGACCCGCTGATGGACCTCGTGTCGCCGCTGTTGTTCCGCCGCGCCGAGGACGAGCCGGACGACCCGCTGGTACGGGCCTACCGGACGGCGGCGCCGTTTCCGCTCGACGCCGGGGCGCGACAGCGGCTCGGGCTCTACCGGCTGTATCTCTACCTGCTGATGACGGTCGAGATGCCCAGCCGGAACATCACCGCCGACAGCGACCCGGACCGGGTGGAGATGCTGGCGGACCTGCTCGGCGCGGAACTGGCCGACCTGGCCGGCTGAACGCCGGCGCAGGCTCACCGGGTCGCGGTGGCGAAGACGACGATGTTGTCCGGATAGCTGCCGGTCCGCGGGTCGAACCGCCCGCCGCACGTGATCAACCGCAACCGCGCCGCCGCGTCGCCGCCGTAGACCCGCGCGGTGGGAAAGCGCTCCTTCGGGTACGCCCCGACGCCGTCCACAGTGAACGTCGCGGTCCGCCCGTCGGCGCGCAGCACCCGGACCGTGTCGCCGCCGCGCAGCCGCCCGAGGTCGAAGAAGACCGCCGGGCCGTGCCGGGAGTCGACGTGCCCGACCAGTACCGCGTTGCCGGCCTGGCCGGGGGCGGGACCGGGGTGGTACCAGCCGGTGACCTCCGGGCGGTCCAGCGGTGGCACCTCCAGCGCGCCGTCCGCGTCGGTGGCGACCGGGACGATCTTGGCGTCGACGCCGATGCGGGGGATGGTGACCCGGACCGGTGCGGACCGGGGGAGCGCCGGGCCGGACGTACCCGGTCGTTCGGTGGCGGGCGCGGCGGAGGCGCCGGGCTGCGGTGGTGACGCCGACGTGGTGCCGAGCCCGGCCGAGACCAGGCCGGCGCCGGTGGCGGCGGCGAGTGTGACGGCGGTGACCACGGCGGCGGTGCGCAGCCGCGACCGGCCGCCGTGCTGCGACGAGGCCAGCATCCCACCTCCGTCCGACAGGGACGCGGCGCCCGCGCCGGATGCTCCGGCGCGGGCGGACCGCTCGACGAGCCGGTCAGGCGACGGCGCCCGCGCGGCGCCGGCGGATGACCGCGTACGCGCCTCCGGCGAGCGCCCCGGCGGCCAGGACACCACCGGCGATCAGCACCCCGGTGTCGCCGTCGCGCCCGCCGCCGCCGGCCTGCGCACCGCCGATCGGGGTGACGGCGAACGTGGCGCTGCCGCCGTCGCTGCCGTCGCCGCACGTGGTGGCGACGGTGTACGTGCCGAGCGTGAACCCGGCGGTGAACAGTTCGGCGCTCAGGCCACCGCCCGCGGCAGCCGTGGTGGACCTGACGTTCTGGTCCCGGTCCGGGCCGGTGACCCGGAAGATCGCGTCACCGGCGTTCGGGTTGCACGTGGTGGTCAGCACGACGGTGCCGCCGACCGGGGTGGTGGCGGGTGACACTCTGGTGTCCGCCAGCGCGGCGGCCGGGAGCAGCAGTGCGCCGAGGCCCACGCCGAACGCCGCCGATCCGAGAAATGACTGTGCCTTCATCCGCGTCTTCCCTCACTTTTCGTCCGCTGTAGGCGTGGGACGTCGTTCGGGTGGCCAACTCCGTGACGAGCACCGGTGTGGCCAACACTAGGAGGGTTGCGGCGGTCACTGGGGGTAATTGAGAAATCTTCGTTGCCGTCCGGTGTGCTCCCTGCCGCCACGAGACGGCGGACATGCCGGGCCAGGCCGGGCGGCGAACCGTCCGGCTTCGGTGCGTCTGGGTCCGCTGTCCGGTTCGGCGCCTACGCTGTCCGGTCCGTGCCTACTGGGCCGGCGGCTCCGGCCGGACCAGTCCGGTGTCGTACGCGAGCACCACCGCCTGGATCCGGTCGCGCAGGCCCAGCTTGGTGAGGATCGCCGAGACGTGGGTCTTCACGGTGGCGGTGCTCAGGTGCAGCCGGGCGGCGATCTCCGCATTGGACAGTGCCCGTGCGGTGAGCGTCAGCACCTCCCGCTCGCGGGCGGTCAGCGCGGTGAGTGCGTCGCCGGCGGGCGCGGGCGCGGGCAGCCGGTCGGCGAACCGGTCCAGCAGCCGCCGGGTCACTGTGGGCGCGAGCAGGGCCTCACCGCGGGCCACCACGCGTACCGCCTCGGCGAGGTCGGCCGGGCGGGTGTCCTTGAGCAGGAACGCGCTGGCCCCGGCGCGCAGCGCCGCGTAGACGTGCTCGTCCAGGTCGAACGTGGTCAGCATGACCACCCGGGCCGGGTTGCCGGCGGCCACCAGGTCCCGGGTGGCGGCGATGCCGTCGCGCCGGGGCATCCGCACGTCCATCAGCACCACGTCCGGCTTCATGCGCGTCGCCACCGCGACCGCCTCGACGCCGTCGGCCGCCTCCCCGACCACGCTCAGGTCGGGCCGCGCGTCGAGGACGGTACGCAGCCCGGCGCGGATCAGCTCCTGGTCGTCGGCGACCACCACCCGCACGGTCACCGGCCCGCCCCGACCGGCAGTCGCGCGTGGACCCGGAACCCGCCGGCCGGCAGCGGACCGGCGTCGAGCGTGCCGCCGAGCAGCCGGGCCCGCTCCCGCATGCCGACGATGCCGCGCCCGGTGGGCGTACCGGGGCGGCGGGCGGGCGCCGGGCCGTCGTTGACCACCTCCAGCCGCAGTACGCCGTTGCGGTAGCGGACGTCGACGTCGGCGTGGGTGGCGTGCCCGTGGCGCAGCGCGTTCGTCAGCGACTCCTGCACGATCCGGTACGCCGACAGCTGCACCCCGCCGGGTAGCGCGTCGCCCTCGCCGTCGCGCCGCAGCGTCACCGGTAGGCCGACCGCCCGGACCGCGTCGGCGAGCGCGTCGAGCTGTGCCAGCCCCGGCTGTGGTCCGTCCTGTCCGGAGCCGTCGTCGGCGGCGAGCGCGTGCAGCATGGCCCGCAGTTCGGTCAGCGCCGACCGGGCCGCCGTGTCGATCGCGACGAGCGCGGCGCGGGCCTGCGCCGGGTGCTCGTCGAACACGTCCTCGGCTGCGGCGGCCTGGACGGCGATGACCGCGACGTGGTGCGCCACCACGTCGTGCAGTTCCCGGGAGATGCGTTCCCGCTCGGCCGCCAGCACCTGCCGTTCCCATGCGCAGCGCCGTTGCGCCTGACCCCGCTGCAACTCGCCCAGCGTCCAGCTCAGGCCCAGCGCGGTCACCGCCAGCAGCAGGTCCCGCCAGCCGCCGGTGACCAGCTTCCACGGCGTGGGCGCCAGCAGCAGCCCGAGTGCGACGAGCGAGTACCGCGGCGGGCGCAGCCGGGCCACGTACGCCATCGGCACCGCGACCAGGCCGAGCCAGCCGAGTTGCGGGCAGAGCGCCTCCAGGCCGACGCCCGCGAGCGCGGCGACGGTGAGGGCGTACCCCGGGTGGCGCCGGATCCACAGCAGACAGCTCGCCTGCGCCACGGCGAGGCCGACCGCGACGGCGGTCGCGCCGGTCGTGTCCGGGCCGGCGTCGGAGGCCAGCAGCGCGAGCAGGCACACGGCGATGCTCACGGTGGCGATGCCGCCGTCGAGCAGCAGCAGGAACCGGGACCGGGGCGCACACCTCATGTCCGGATGCTAGGCCGCCGCGCCACCGCTTCTCATCGGTCGCCAGACGGAGATCCGGGCCGGTGGTCGTTCCGGCGACGGAGCCGGGAACCGCTCCGCGGCCCGATCCGCGCGGCGGCCCGTCCCGCCTAGCGTTTCCGGCAGTCGTCTTGATGTGGAGGAGTCAACGATGGAACACACGATCCCGACAGTCACCGCCCGCCCGAATCGCCGCCGGGACCGCCTGCTCACGGTGTTCGCGGCGACCGCCGCCGCGCTGCTGGGCTGGGTGGTCGCGGTACCGGTCGCGGGGGTGGAGCTGATCGCGCGCAGCGGCTCCACGGACCAGCGGGTGACGCCGGTGGCCGTGGTGGTGAGCACGCTGCTCGCCGGGCTGGCCGGCTGGGCGCTGCTGGCCCTGCTGGAACGGCTCACCGCCCGTGCCCGGACGGCCTGGACGGTGGTCGCGGGCCTCGTGCTGCTGGTGTCCCTGCTCGGGCCGCTGGGCGGGGGAGCAGGCCGGGCGGCGACGTTGACGCTCGTGGCGTTGCACCTGGTCGCGGGCGTGGTGCTGATCACCGGCCTGCGCCGGACCGCCGCCCGCTGACGGCCGGGCGATCCGCTGACGGCCGGGCGATCCGCTGACGGCCGGGCGATCCGCTGACGGGTCCGGACCGCCGCGACGGGGGCAGGCGGCCCGGAGCACCAGCACTAGCCTCCTAGGATGCCCTGCGCGATGTGACGCCCGGAATTCCTCCGTCGCCGATGTCGAGAACGCACGGCCGGCTTCGTCCCCGGAGTGAACGCGGCCAGAATGGGTCGCACCCTCCACGAGGAGAAACAGATGAAGTACCTGCTCCTGAAGCACTACCGCGGCGGCCCGACCCCGGTGTCCGACATGCCGATGATCGACAAGTGGACGCCGGAGGAGATCTCCGCGCACGTGCGCTACATGCAGGAGTTCGCGGCGCGGCTCCAGGAGAGCGGCGAGTACGTCGACGGCCAGGCGCTCGCCCCGGAGGGCACGTTCGTCCGCTACGACGGCGAGGGACGCCCGCCGGTGACCGACGGTCCGTTCGCCGAGACGAAGGACCTCGTCGCCGGCTGGATGGTGATCGACGTGGACAGCTACGAGCGCGCGCTCGAACTGGCCGCCGAGCTGTCGGCCGCGCCGGGGCAGGGCGGCAAGCCGATCCACGAGTGGCTGGAGCTGCGCCCGTTCCTGACCGCGCCACCGACCGTCACCGAGTGACAGGTCCGATGGACGAGGTCGCGCTCCGCAGCCTCATCCCGGGCGTGCTCGGTGTCCTCGTCCGCCGTGGAGCCGACTTCGCGGCGGCCGAGGACGCCGTGCAGGACGCGCTGATCGAGGCGCTGCGCGTCTGGCCGGCCGACCCGCCCCGCGATCCGCGCGGCTGGCTGGTGACCGTGGCGTGGCGGCGGTTCCTGGACGTGGTCCGCGCCGACGCCGCCCGGCGCCGGCGTGAGGACCTCGTGGACGAGGAGCCGCCGCCCGGCCCGGTGCCGCCGGTGGACGACACGCTGCGGCTCTACTTCCTCTGCGCGCATCAGTCGCTGAGCCCGTCGTCGGCCGTCGCGTTGACGCTGCGCGCCCTCGGTGGGCTCACCACCCGGCAGATCGCGCAGGCGTACCTGGTGCCCGAGGCCACCATGGCGCAGCGGATCAGCCGGGCCAAGCGCACCGTGTCCGGGGTGCGGTTCGACCAGCCCGGTGACGTCGCCACCGTGCTGCGGGTGCTGTACCTGGTGTTCAACGAGGGCTACTCCGGCGACGTGGACCTGGCGGCCGAGGCGATCCGGCTCACCCGGCGGCTCGCCGCCGCGATCGACCACCCGGAGGTGGCCGGGCTGCTCGCGCTCATGCTGCTGCACCACGCCCGCCGGGCCGGGCGGACCGCGCCGGACGGCAGCCTCATGCCGCTGGCCGAGCAGGACCGCGGCCGGTGGGACACCACGCTGATCGCCGAGGGCGTGGGCATCCTCCAGACCGCCCTGTCCCGGGACCGGCTGGGCGAGTTCCAGGCCCAGGCCGCCGTCGCGGCCCTGCACGCCGACGCGCGTACGGCGGCCGAGACCGACTGGGTGCAGATCGTCGAGTGGTACGACGAACTCGTCCGCCTGACCGGCAGCCCGATCGCCCGGCTCAACCGAGCCGTGGCGGTCGGCGAGGCGGACGGCCCGCGCGCCGGGCTGGCGGCGCTCGCGGCGCTCGACGACACGCTGCCCCGGTACACGGCGGTGGCCGCGTACCTGCACGAACGCGACGGCGACCCGGACACGGCGGCCCGGCTGTACGCGGAGGCGGCCCGCCGCGCGTCCAGCCTGGCCGAACGCGACCACCTGAACCGGCAGGCGGCCCGCCTCAACACCCGTCGCCCCGGATAAACCGGTCGGCGGGGCGCGTCGCCGCTGGTAGGTTGCCTCGCCGTGACGGGGGAACGGCTCGGCGGGCGCTTCGCCCGACTGTGGACGGCGAGCACGCTGTCCGCGCTGGGAAGCGGGACGGCGACGGTGGCCGCGCCGCTGTACGTGGCGTCGATCACCGACGATCCGCTGGTGGTGTCGGCCGGGGCGGCGGTGTCGTGGCTGCCGTGGCTGCTGTTCGCGCTGCCCGGCGGTGTGCTCGCCGACCGGGTGGACCGACGGCGGCTGATGGTGCTCATCGACTGGGTGCGCGTCGGCGCGCTGGCCGTGCTGGCGGCGGCGATGCTGGCCGACCGGGCCGGGATCGCGCTGCTCTACGCGGTCCTGTTCGTGGTGAACACCGGCGAGGTGGTGTTCCGGACCGCCGCGCAGGCGGTGCTGCCGGCGGTGGTGCCGCGCTCCCTGCTGGAACGCGCCAACGGCTGGCTGGGCGGCGGCACCCAGGTGATGCAGAACATGATCGCCGGCCCGCTCGGCGGGTTCCTGTTCGTGCTGGCGGCGTCGCTGCCGTTCGCGCTCAACGCCGGCACGTACGCGCTGAGCGCCGTGCTGGTCGGGCTGCTCGCCGGGACGTACCGGGGCGGGACGGCGCCGGACGAGCGGCGCTCGGTGCGGGCGGAGGTCGCGGAGGGGTTCCGCTGGCTGTGGGGGCAGCGGCTGCTGCGCACCATGACGGTGCTGATCGGCCTGCTGAACGTCACCCTCACCGCTGCGGTGGCGGTGCTGGTGCTGCTCGCCACCGAGCGGCTCGGTCTCGGCTCGGTCGGCTACGGCGCGTTGTTCACCTGCATGGCAGTGGGCGGTGTGCTCGGCTCGCTGGTGGGGGACCGGCTGATCGCCGCCATCACGCCCACCTGGACGGTGCGGACCGGGCTGCTGGTCGAGGCGGGGCTGCACCTGGCGCTCGCCGCCTCCCGCAGCGCGGTCGTGGTCGGGTTCGCGCTGTTCGCGTTCGGGGCGCACAGCGCGTTGTGGAACATCGTGGCGAACTCGCTGCGGCAGCGCCTCACCCCGCCCGCGTTGATGGGCCGGGTCGGCAGCACCACGTTGTTCGTCGCGGCGGGCGGCAACTGCGTCGGTGCGCTGCTCGGCGGCGTGGTGGCGGCCCGGTTCGGCATCACCGCGCCGTACTGGGCGGGTTTCGTGGTGGCGGTCGCGGTGATCGCCGCGACGTGGCGGGTCTTCGGCCGGGCGACGGTGGCCGCCGCCTACGCCGGGCCGGCTCCGCGGAAGCCCGCGCCGGTGGCCTGAGCGCGGGTCGGGCGGTGGCCGCCTCCGCCGGTGTGGCAGCGTGGCCGGATGCACGCTTCCTTCCCGGTCGACGTCGACCTCGCGCTGGTTGGCGGCGGCGGCGCCGCGTCCCTGGTCCTGGCCGCGCTGGACCGCCACGACGTGACCGGGCTGCGGGTCGCGGTGGTCGACCCGGTGCACAAGCGTGGCCAGGACCGCACCTGGGCGTTCTGGGGCCGGCCCGGCGACGACCTCGACCCGATGCTGAGCGCGAGCTGGTCGCAGGTCGACGTGGTCACGCACGCCGGCCGCCGCGTCCTGACGCTCGACCCCCTGCGGTACGCCATGCTCCGCTCCGCCCCGGTCTACGACCGGGCTGCCGCGGCCGAGCGGCGGCTGGACGCGGTCCGGATCAGCGCCCCGGCGGGGAAGCTGCACGACGACGGTGAGCGGGTCACGGTCCGCGACCCGGACGGGCGGGATCTCGTGCGGGCCGGGTGGGTGCTCGACTCGCGGCCCCGGCGGCCGAAGCGGCCGGGGCGTACCAGTTGGTTGCAGCACTTCCGGGGCTGGTGGCTGGCCGCCGACCGGCCGGCGTTCGACCCGCAGCGGGCGGTGCTGATGGACTTCCGCACGCCGCAGCCGGCGTGCGGCGTGTCCTTCGGGTACGTGCTGCCGGTCGACGACCGGTTCGCGCTCGTCGAGTACACCGGGTTCGGGCCGGAGCCGCTCGACGACGCGGGCTACGACGCGGCGCTGCGCGGGTACGCCGGCCTGCTCGGCCTCGACCTGGCCGCGCTGCGGGTGCGGGAGGTCGAGGACGGGGTGATCCCGATGACCGACGGGCCGTTCGAGTCCCGCCCGAGCCCTCGGGTGGTGCGGCTGGGCACTGCCGGTGGGGCGACCCGCCCGTCCACCGGGTTCACGTTCTCCGCGATGCTGCGCCAGGCCGACCAGGTGGCCCGCGCGCTCGCCGCCGGCCGCCCGCCGGTGCCGGCGCCCGCGTATCCGGGACGGCACCTGTGGATGGACGCGGTCGCGCTGCGCGCGCTGGATCGGGGGCACGTCGGCGGGGTGGAGTTCTTCGAGCGGCTGTTCGACCGCAACCCGCCGGAGCGGGTGCTGCGGTTCCTCGACGGCGTGACCGGCCCGGCCGAGGACCTGGCGGTGATGCGGTCCAGCCCGCTGCTGCCGATGACCGGCGCGGTGCTCGGCGACGCGGCCGGCCGGCTGCGCGCCCGCCTGCGCCGCTAGCCTCGGTGGCCGGTCGCCTCGGCGACGCGGTCGCGCACCAGCGTCCGTAGCTGCTCCATCGGGTCGCCGTCGCCCGCGCCGAGCCGGTTGCGCACCGCCGCCACCGTCAACCCCAGTTCCGGGTACGCGAACGCGAGGCTCCCGCCGCTACCGGCGGTGCCGAACGACCCGTCGTCCTCGACCGCGTACCCGAGCCCGAACGTGCTCTCCTGCCCGAACACCCACTCCGGCGCGCGTACCGCGGGGGCGGACACCTCCCGCATCCGCTCGGCGGAGATCAGCCGGACCCCGTCGACCGGGCCGATCAGCGCCGCGTACATCCGGGCCACCGCGCGGGCGCTCATCGTGCCGACCGACGGCACGTCGGCGCGCAGCACGTCCGGGCGGGAGCCGATGACGGTGTCGGGGCGTACCGCGGGCGGGGCGACCGCGTCGAAGTGCGGCAGGTTGGCCCCGGCCCAGGTCATCAGCGCGGACAGGCCGGCGTCCTCCAGCCGGGCCAGCCGGGGCAGGTCCGCCTGCGGTACGCCGAGGAACAGTTCCCGGTCCACGCCGAGCGGCCCGGCCACCTCCTCGGCGAGCACCCGCGACACCGGGGCGCCGGTGACCCGCCGGACCACCTCGCCGAGCAGCCAGCCCCACGTCCAGGCGTGGTACGCGAGCCGCTCGCCCGGTGTCCACAGCGGCCGCGCGTCGGCCAGCAGGTCACACATGCGCGCCCAGTCGGTGAAGTCCTCCGGCGTCACGTCGGCCGGCAGCGCGGGCAGGCCGGCGGTGTGGGTGAGGACGTGCCGCAGCGTGATGCCGTCCTTGTTGTGCCGGGCGAACTCCGGCCACACCCGCGCCAGCGGCAGGTCGTAGTCGAGCCGTCCCCGCTCGGCCAGCACGTGCACCACCGTGGCGGTGAGGCCCTTGCCGGTGGAGACCGCGTGCACGGGCGTGTCGGCGGTCATCGGCCGGCCCGTCGTGGTGTCGGCCGGACCGGCCTGCTCGGTGACGATCGCGACCCCGTCCAGGTACGCGGCCACCTGCACACCGGCCTCCCGCCCGGAGGTGACCAGCTCGTCGATCGTCGCCCGTACCTCGGCCCGCAGGCCGTCCCACCGCGTGTCCATGATCATGCAGCGTGCCAGAACGTGGCATCGGCGTCGTCTGCTTTTCGCGGCCACGGGGGTGCCGGTCCGCCGTCGTCACCGCTCGTCGGTGGCGCTGTCACCGGGTTGACGCGGCACCCGGCCCGATTGCCGCAGTGCCGCCGGGGTGCCGTCAGGCTCGTCGTCTGGACGGCGACGGCGCTCGGTGCCGGCTCCCGGCGGCGCTCAGCGGGTGACCGCGGCCGGCGTACTGCCGGTGGTGCCCTGGGTGGGCAGCGGGTTCGTGCCGCCGGTCAGCAGCCGGGCGCGCAGCGCGTCGATCGTCTCCGTGCCGACGCCGAGCCGGCCGGTCACGTACCCGTGCACCGAACCGTGCGCGGCCCGCAGGTCGGCCAGCACCAGCCGGATGATCTCGGCCGGCGCCCGCCCGTACGCCGGCCAGCCCGGCGTGGTGCCGCCGTTCCGGTCCCGCCACTCGGCGACCAGCCGGTCGGTGGCCTGCTCGGTGAGCGCGAAGTCCGCCGCGATCCGGTCCTCGTCGACGCCGAGCAGGGACAGCACCAGCGCGGCGAGCAGCCCGGTGCGGTCCTTGCCGGAGGCGCAGTGGAACACCAGCGGGTGCTCGCCGTCCGCGATCACCTCGATCGCCCGGCGCAGCTCGGCCACGCCGTCCTCGGCCACCTCGGCGTACCGGTCGGCCAGGTAGCGCCACGGGTCCACGTCGGGGTCGATGTCGGCCTGCACGTACGGCCGGTGTTCGATGCTCAGGTTGTGCCAGGTGACGCCGAGGCTCTCCGGGGCCCGGCCGCGGTCGGCGATCTCCCACGGGTACCGCAGGTCGATCACGGTGCGCACGCCGAGCGCCGCGAACCGTTCCAGATCGGCACCGGCGAGCTTGGCCAGCGAGTCGGAGCGGTAGAGGCGGCCCCGGGCGACGGTGCGGCCGTCGCCGGTCCGCCAGCCGCCGAGGTCACGGAAGTTGCAGAGCGTGGCGAAGTCCGGGGGAGTGGTCATGCCCGCACGCTAGCCGGGTGCGGCGGGTCGGGTGGTCCCGCGTGCTCGCGTACCCGGTAGGTTGCCGGGCATGGCGGAGGCGGAGACCGGCCGGGTCGTGGAGATCTGGACCGACGGCGCGTGCAGCGGCAATCCGGGGCCCGGCGGCTGGGGCGCGGTGCTGCGCTGGGGCGGGCACGAGCGGGAGCTGTGCGGCGGCGAGGCCACCCCGACCACCAACAACCGGATGGAGCTGACCGCCGCGATACGCGCGCTGGAGAGCCTCACCCGGCCGGTGACGGTACGGCTGCACACCGACAGCACGTACGTGCGCAACGGCATCACCGGCTGGCTGAACGCGTGGAAGCGCAACGGCTGGCTGACCGCCGCGAAGCAGCCGGTGAAGAACGCCGACCTGTGGCAGGCGCTGGAGGCGGCGTGCTCCCGGCACGACGTCACGTGGCTGTGGGTGAAGGGCCACAACGGGCACCCGGAGAACGAGCGTGCCGACGCGCTGGCGAACCGGGGCATGACCGAGGCGCGGAGCGGCGCGGCGGCCGCCCCGCGTACGGCTCAGCGCAGCGGCCGGCCCTCCTCGGTCTCCTCCGGCTCCTCGGACGGGTCGCCGGTGCCGGAGACCGCGGCCACGTCGTAACCGGCGCGGCTGACCTCCCGTGCCGACCGCCGGTCCTCGGCGGGCAGGTCGGCGAAGTCGTCACCGGTGTCGTCGGTGGTGTGCAGGGACTCGCCCGGCGGGCGCAGGGACGCCTCGTACGCGGTCGCGCCGTCGGGTTCGTCGCCGGCCGCGCGGCCGAAGGACTCTTCACTGGTCATGTCGCACTCCTGCCCGCAGCGGGTGACGGCAAACGTTCGGTCGGCTCGCGCCCGTTCAGCGGGCGGCGTCCGGTCCGCGGGCCGCGTCCGGGTGGGTCGGCATCGAGGAGCCGCCCGAGCTGCTTCCGGAGGCGCCGCCCGCCATGCCGGATCCGTTGTCCTCGGTCACCTCGTCCGGTTTCGGCGCTCCGGGAGCGGGCGCCGGCACGTCGGTGTCCGCGGCCGTCTGCACCAGCGGAACCTGCCCGGCCTCGTCCTCGGCGTGCGCCGGGTCGACCGGCTCCTCACCGTCGCGTGCCCGATACCCCACCGGTGGCCCTCCCGTCGGTCGGCAGTCGTCCGCGCCGCCTACCCCACCCCACTCCCACCAAACCCACGCCCGCCCAGGCCCCGTCTCGCGGTGATCAAGGAGTTCGTGTCCCGACCCGGCCCCGGACGAGACACAAACTCCTTGATCAACGCTGTGGGGGCGCGGGCGCGGGGGCGCGGGGCGTCAGCGGGGTCGGGGTCGGTGGCGCGGGCGGGGCGGCTGGGGGCGCGCCGGAGTCAGCGTCAGGGACCAGTGGGCCGGACGGCGTAGCCCCGGCGGCAGCACCGTGCGGTGGTCGCCGCGTGCGGCGTCGAGCTGCGACTGGTGCGTGAACAGGCACTCGCCCAGGTCCGCGCCGCGCAGGTCGGCCCCCCGCAGGTCCGCGCCGGTCAGGTCGGCGGCGCCGAGGCGTACGCCCCGCAGGTCGGCCCCGATCAGGCAGGCGCCCCGCAGGTTCGCCCCGGTCAGCGGGGTACGGCGCAGGTCCGCCCCGATCAGCATCGCGCCCCGGCGGTCCGGGCCGGCCCGCCCGGCGCGCGCCTTCTCGGCGGCGCGGGACAGCAGCCGGTTGGCGCGGTCCCGGTGCGCGTCGACGTCGAGGGCGAGCAGCTCGTCCGGGGCGCCATCGGTGAGCCGGCCGGTCTCTTCGAGCGCGGCGGTCAGCTCGTCGCGCAGCGCGCCGGGCGGGGTCATGCGTACCGCCTCGGTCAGGTACCACAGCAGCTCGTGCAGCGGCCGCAGCACCGCGAAGCTGTCGAACATCCGCTGTGCGGTGGCCGGGTCGGCGCGCCAGTCGCGGCCGGCGAACGTGTGCCGGGTGAGGTGCTGACCGGCGCCGTAGCAGTCGAACACGGTGCAGCCGGGGAAGCCGCGTTGCCGCAGTTCGGTGTGGATGCCGCAGCGGAAGTCGGCGCCCAGGTTCGGGCAGGGCCGTCCGGCGGGCTTGTCGATGGCGAAGTCGGACGACGCGGTGAACGCCGGCGCGACGCAGCACACTCCGGCGCAGCGCGAGCAGTCCGCCCGCAGCTCCCGCCCGCCTCCGCCCGCCACCGGCCCGTCCACCCCCACAGCTCCCCTCCGAACACCCCGCCCTCATTCTCCGCACCCACCCCCTCCCATCCCCACCCCACCCCGTCGATCATGAGGTTGACGGCGACAAACCGGACCGGAAGCGCCGCCAACCTCATGATCGACAAGAAAGGGCGGGGTCCGTCCGGTGTGACATCGGCGTCCGGGAACGCACGAACGGCTGACAACCGCCCGAGTGCCTTGCGGTCCTCGACCTGCTACGCAGCCCGCAAGGCGACCTGGCCCTGACCAGCGACCGAGGACTAGGCAGCGCGCCACGAGTGGGAGGAGAGCGCAGAAGCCTGCGGCCCCATCAGCAGCATCCCCCCGTCCACCGCCCACGACGCCCCCGTCACGTACGCCGCAGCCGGCGAGGCGAGCATCGCCACCACCGCCGCCACCTCCCGCGCGTCACCCGGCCGTCCCACCGGCACACCGGGACGGTCCTGCGTGAACGGGTCGACGTCCTCCTGCCCGGTCATCGGCGTGGCGATCTCACCCGGCGCGACCGCGTTGACTGTGATCCCGTCGGCCGCCAGTTCCTGCGCCATCACCTTCGTGAGCAGGCCGAGCCCGCCCTTGGCCGCGCAGTACGCCGACGAGCCGACCCGGGGCGCGTGCTCGTGCACGCTGGTGATGCTGATGATCCGCCCACCGCGCCCGGCCGCGCGCATCCGCCGGGCGGCCCGCTGTGAGCACAGGAACGGCCCGTCCAGGTCCACCGCCAGCACGTCCCGCCACTTCTCCCAGCTCACGTCCACGAACGGCTCGGACAGGCCGGTGCCGGCGTTGTTGACGAGCACACCCAGGCCGCCGAGCCGGTCGGCCAGCTCGTCGACCACCGCCGCCGCCTCGGGCAGCCGGGTCAGGTCCAGCTCCACGGTCTCGCAGCGGCGGCCGGTGGCGCGTACCTCGGTGGCGGTGCGGCCGGCGCCCGCCGCGTCGCCGTACCAGGTGATGCCGATGTCGTAACCGGCCTCGGCGAGCGCCACCGCGCACGCCTTGCCGATGCCGGAGTCCGCGCCGGTGACGATCGCGACGCGGTCGTAGTCCTCGTATCGTTCGGGCATGTCCGCGCACTACCCGCGGGTGGCGACCTCAACCGGCCGGACGACCCCGGCTCGCCCGGCGGTTTCGTCGTAGCCGCTCGCTAGGGTACCGGCGTGATCGCCGACGACTCCGACGCTGTGACAATCCGCTTCCTGCGCATGATGCGCGCCGAGATACGGGCCGAACGGGTGGGGGAGGATTCGTTCGGCCGCACCGTCGATCTCGCCCGGCGCTGGTGGGGCACCGGCGACGCCGCCGACGCGCGACTCGCCGACGCCCTGCGGGAGCTGCACGGCGAGCCGGTCGATCGGCATGACGTGGCGGGTGCCGCGAGCGCCCTGACAGCCGACGCCGGGCTGCTCACCGAGCCGGACCCGGGCGGCGCGGCGATGGCCCGGTTCGCCGCCGACGCCCGGCGGCTGCGCACCGGCGAGATCACCCCGGCCGAGTTCGACGAGCTGATGGCGCGCGACCGGACCGACCCCGACGCCTGACGACGAGCCGGGCGTGGCCGCCGGACGCCCGGAGCCTGCGCACCGGCGACCACGCCGCGCGACCGACCGTCACCCCGCCGGCGGGTCAGCACGTCCGGACCGGCACGGCGAACTCCGGCGCGTCAGCCGTGAGCAGCGCCGTCCGCGACGGCACGCGCCACAGCTCGTCCAGCGCCGCCGCCAGGTCGTCCAGCATCCGGCGTACGGTCGGCGCCGCCCGGTCGTGCATCGCCTCGACCACCACCAGCACCTCGGTGGTGCCGGCCCGTACCGCTGACGCGCCGCTCTGCCGGTGGCACCAGCGCCGGGCGTGCGCGTGTCCGTCCTGGTCGGCGAAGATCACCTCGCCCGGCGCGGGCTGCTCGCGCTCCCCGCCGAGCCCTAGATGGGACTCCGTGCCGTCGGCCGGGCGCACTGTCAGGTCGCCGTCGATCCGGGCCAGGTCGAGCACTGCGACCGGCACCGCGTACCGGGTGGAGAGCGCGTTGCCGAGGTCCACGAGCGGATGCAGCCGGGGCAGGTTCCCGTCCCGGCTGCAACCGGCGCAGCAGCGACTCGGCCGCGCAGCGGTAGCGGGTCGGCGGGCAGCCCATTCGGTGAACGCGCGACGCCACGCCTGGATCTCCGGGAAGCCACCCTCCGGCCCGGCGGCGAGCCGGTCCCGGGCGGCGCCGAGACACCCGGCCAGCCGTGGCGTGACGTCGGCGTCCGGCGTGATGCCGGTGGCGTGCAGGACGCCGCAGGTCAGTTCCGGAAATGCCGACCAGATCTCGGGGGAGTGCCGGAAACGCACGGGAAGACTCCTTCCAGGTGCTGAGGGCTAGGCGGTGAACGCGAGGCCGAGGCCCAGGACGAGGAAGCTGCCGGCGAAGGCGTGCCGCAGCAGCCCGGTCAGCCGGGGCCGGGACAGCACACGGCGGCGCAACGCGCCGGCCAGCAGCCCGTACCCGGTGAACACCAGCAGCGTGACGGCCATGAACACCAGGCCGCAGGCGAGCATGCGCGCTGTGGCGGCGGGCGCGTCCGGCGGTACGAACTGCGGCAGGAACGCCACGAAGAACACAGTCACCTTCGGGTTCAGCAGGTTCAGCAGCACCCCGTCCCGGAACACGGCCGCCGCCGGACGCGGGGGCCGGTCGCCGTCGAGGGTGAACGTGCCGCGGTCGCGCAGCGCCGACCAGGCCATCCAGAGCAGGTACGCCACGCCCAGCCAGGTCACCACGCGGAACGCCGGGGTGCCGGCGCGCAGCAGGGCGGCCAGTCCGGTCACCGCGGCGATCACGTGCGGGACGAGGCTGAGCGTGCCCCCGGCGGCAGCGGCCAGGCCGGCCCGGCGTCCGGCGGTCACTGTGGTGGCGAGCGTGTGCATCACCCCGGTGCCCGGAGTGATCGCGACGACGAGGGACGTCAGCAGGAAGGCGGCTGTCATGCGGTCCAGCCTGTGCCCATAATGGTCCGATGGACAGGGCCAAAGCTGCCGTTCCCGAGGAGTCCAAAGCGGTCGGCGCTGACTTCCTCCAGCTCGACGTCGGCGAGGCGCCGCCCGGTGGCCGCGCGGACTGGCTGGCCGCCCGGCTGCGGTCCGCCATCGCCGACGGCCGGGCGCCGGTGGGCACCCGTCTGCCCGCCAGCCGGGTGCTCGCCGCCGAGCTGGGTGTCTCCCGCGGTGTGGTGACCGAGGCGTACCAGCGGCTGGCCGAGGACGGGCAGGTGGCCGGACGCGGCCGGGCCGGAACGGTGGTGGTCGCCACGCCGGCCGCCGTGGTCACCCGGCCGCCCGAGCCGAGGAGAGCACCGCAGGTGTTCGCCACCCGGCCCGGCGTCGACGCGTTCGACGAGCTGCGCGCCGTACCCGCGCAGGTGGACCTGACCCCCGGCGTACCCGATCTGGCGGCCTTTCCCCGCGCGGCCTGGCTGCGGGCCGAGCGGGCCGTGCTGCACCGGATGACGCCCGCCGCGCTCGGCTACGGCGACCCGGCCGGCACGCCCGCGCTGCGGCTCGCGGTCGCGAACTGGCTGGCCCGCAACCGGGGTGTCCGCGCGGACCCGGCCGAGGTGGTGATCGTGGCCGGGGTGTCCCAGGCGCTCGGCCTGCTCGCCCGGGTGCTGCACGACCGGGGTACGCACACCGTCGCGGTGGAGGATCCCGGCTCGCTGGGCGTACGGCAGCACCTGGTCTACTCCGGGCTGGCGACACCGCCGATCCCGGTGGACGACAGGGGCCTGTGCGTCGACGAGCTGGAGCGGTCCGGCGCGCCCGCAGTGCTGCTCACCCCGGCGCACCAGTTCCCGACCGGGGTGGTGCTCGACGGTGACCGGCGCCGGCGGCTGCTGCGGTGGGCACGCGACGGCGGGCTCGTGGTGGAGGACGACTACGACGCCGAGCACCGTTACGACCGGCCGCCGGTGCCGGCGCTGCGTGCCATGGCGCCGGATCGGGTCTGCTACGTCGGCAGCATCTCCAAGCTGCTCGCGCCGGCGCTGCGCATCGGGTGGATGCTGGTGCCGCCCGCGCTGCACGCCGACGTGGTGGCTGCGAAGCGGGCGGCCGACCTCGGCAACGCGGCGTTGCCGCAGCTCGTGCTGGCCGAGCTGATGGAGTCCGGCGCGCTGGAACGGCACCTGCGGCTGCTGCGCCACCGGCACGTACGCCGGCGGGACGCGATGATCCGGGCGGTCCGCGCGTACCTGCCGGGGGCGGTGGTGCACGGCGCGGCGGCCGGACTGCACCTGACGGTCACGCTGCCCGGCGACGTCGACGACCGGGCGCTGGCGGCGGCGGCGCTGCGCCGCGGCGTCAAGGTCCACCCGCTGTCCTGGCACGGCCAGCGTCCGCAGCCACCCGGCCTGGTCCTCGGGTACGCGGCGACCCCACCCTCCGAGATCGACCGAGCCCTCTCCACCGTGGCCGAGGTCCGCCGAACCCCGCTCCGGTGATCAAGGAGTTCGTGTCCGAGTCGATCTCCTGGAAGGACACGAACTCCTTGATCAGTCGGCAAGAGGCGGGGCGGGCGGCGGGGACGGGTGGTAGAGGGCGGTGAGGGCGGCGGCGGTTTCGGACAGGCGGGCGCGCAGCGCCTCCGGGGCGAGGACCTCCACGTCGGCGCCGAGCCGGAGCAGGTCGCCGTGGGCGTGGGTGAGCGACTCGATCGGGATGACCGCGTGCACCCACCCGGCGGTGTCGGGCGGTCCGGCGGTCGCCTCGGCGGCGGCCACCACCACGTCGCTGCCGACCTCGCGCAGCCGGGCGAACCCGCGCGGTGACAGCCGGATGCGCGCCTCGTCGCGGTGCAGGCCGGCCCGGAACTCCACCACGTGCGCGCGCCACCAGGCCGGCAGGTCGAACTCCGGCCGCTCGAACGGCTCGTGCAGCGGGGTCAGGTCGAGGATCTGGCTGACCCGGTAGGTGGCCGGGTCGGCGCGGTCCGGCCGGGCGGCGACGAGATACCAGCGCCCGCCCTTGAGCACCAGCCCGTACGGTTCGAGGATCCGGGTCGTCTCGCCCCGCCAGCCCCGGTACCGCACCCGGACCCGGTGCTGCCGCCACACCGCCTCCGCGGCCTCGGCCAGGTGCGGCGACGGGTCGCCGTCGGAGTACCAGCCCGGTGTGTCCAGGTGGAACCGCTGCTCCAGCCGGGCCGCCCGGTCGGCCAGCGGTGCGGGCAGCGCGGCCCGCAGTTTGAGCTGTACGGCGGTGACGACCGACTGGTAGCCCAGCTCGGCCGCGGGTCCGGGGAGCCCGGCGAAGAGCAGCCGGTCCGCCTCCTCGACGGTCAGCCCGGTCAGCCGGGTCCGCCAGCCCTCCACGAGCCGGTAGCCGCCGTCGTGTCCGGCCTCGCCGTACAACGGGATGCCCGCCGCGTGCAGCGCCTCCACGTCCCGGTAGACGGTGCGCGCCGACACCTCGAGGCGGGCGGCCAGGTCGGCGGCGGTGAGCCGGCCGTGCGCCTGGAGGAGCAGCAGGATGGACAGGAGTCGACTGGCTCGCATTCCACTGACACTAGCTGTCAGGGAAGCGGTCCTAGCGTGCCCGCATGGCTTTTCACGACAAGGAGCTGACAGTGCCGGGGACCGTCGAGGTGGCCGGCCGGCACGTCAAGCGCTACCACATGGACCAGCCGGACCGCCGCCTCGAACCGCGGGTGGTCGACGCCGCGTACGCGTACCTGCCGGCGCTGCTGCCCGCCCCGGACGGCTCCACCCCGCCGGCGAGCTGGGTGGTGCTGCACCGGGGCGCGGACACCGGGGCGTACCTGCTGGCGTACAGCTGGTTCTTCGACAACGTGGTCGAGTGCCGCATCGCGATCGCCGGGCAGCCCGCGCTGGACTGCCCGGACGACGACCCGGCGCACTTCGTCGACCTGACCCGTCCCGGCGTCGGCTGCGTCTGGGAACTGGGCGTGCTGGAACACGAGCGCACCGCCTGGATCCGGCACGTGCTCGCGCCGGACCGGCCGGACCTCGCCGGCTACCTGGCGGACGCCCGGGCCGAGGGGCCGGTGGGCCGTTGATGGGCGACTTCGACTTCTTCGTCGGCACCTGGGACGTGACCAACCGGCGCCTGCGGCAGCGGCACGTCGGCAGCGACGACTGGGACGAGTTCGCCGGCGTCAGCGAGGCGCGTTCGTTCTTCGACGGCGCGGGCAGCTTCGACGAGATTCGCTGCCCGAGCCGGGGCTTCTCCGGCGCCACGGTGCGCATCCTGAACCCGTCGACCGGGCTGTGGTCGATCTACTGGATGCACAGCCGCCGCGGGATGCTGGACCTGCCGCCGGTGGTGGGCCGGTTCACCGGCGGCGTCGGTACGTTCCACGCCGACGACACCGACGAGGGACGGCCGGTGCGCTGCCGGTTCATCTGGTCGGCGATCACCGCTGACTCCTGCCGCTGGGAGCAGGCGTTCTCCACCGACGGCGAGCGGACCTGGGAGACCAACTGGGTCATGGAGTTCCGCCGGACGGCATGACCGGCGGCGTGGTGGTCCGGTAGATCGCGGTGAGCCACACGTCGAGCAGCACGTCCACCACGTCCCGCTCGGCCACCGCCGGGCCGTCCCCGGCGAACGTGGCGTACCAGACCCGTTCGTTCATCGAGTTCAGCGCGATGGCGAGGTCCCGGGCGGGCAGCCCGCCCGGGGCCGCGCCGCGCGCGCGTTCGGCCTCGATGGACGCCTGCACCGCGCGGACCCAGCGTTCCAGCACCTCGGCCCAGAGCCGCCGCACCTCGGCGTTGGTGCCGCGCACCTGTGCGCAGGCCAGCACCACGTCCCGGTGCCCGCCGAAGGTGGCGTGGAACCGGGCGATCAGCTCCCGCCAGTGGGCGCGCGGATCCTCGGCGAGCCGCTCGAACACGCCCCCGGCGGCCGCGTCGGCCTCCTCGGTGACCCGGTCGAGCAGCGTGAGCAGCACCGCGTCCTTGGACGGGAAGTAGAAGTAGAAGGTGGGCCGGGAGATCCCCGCGCCGCGCGCCAGGTCGTCGATGGAGATGTCGGCGAAGGAACGCTCGGCCAGCAACCGCTCGGCGGTGGCCAGGATCGCGGTCTCCCGGTCGTCGCCGGTGGACCGGCCGGCCCGCCGCCCGCGCGTCGGCGCGGCGCCGGTCGGCGTACGGGCGGTCGTCATGTCGGCTGATGCTACACCCGCTCGACACCCTGTCGATTCGACTCGACACGGTGTTGACTGCGGTCGACGGCGATGGATAGTGTCCGGTCCACCGCCGGTGCGAACGGGAGAAGCGATGGCCGCAGACCACGTCGACGTCCTCATCGTCGGGGCCGGCCTGTCCGGCATCGGCGCCGCCGTCCACCTCGGACGGGAGTGCCCCGGCAAGACCTACGCGGTACTGGAGGCCCGGGGCGCCGTCGGCGGCACCTGGGACCTGTTCCGCTACCCGGGCATCCGCTCCGACTCCGACATGTACACACTCGGCTACTCGTTCAAGCCGTGGACCGACCCGAAGGCGATCGCCGACGGCGACTCCATCCGGGCGTACGTCCGGCAGACCGCCCGCGAGTACGACGTGGAGCGGCACATCCGCTTCCACCACCGGGCGGTGCGCGCCGAGTGGGACAGCGCCACCGCGCGCTGGACCGTGCACGCCCACCGCGACGACACCGGCGAGGACGTCACCCTCACCTGCGGGTTCCTGTTCACCAACTCCGGCTACTACCGCTACGACGAGGGCTACACGCCGCGGTTCCCCGGCGTCGAGCGGTACGCCGGCGCGCTCGTGCACCCGCAGCACTGGCCCGACGACCTGGACTACGCCGGCAAGCGGGTCGTCGTGATCGGCAGCGGCGCCACGGCTGTCACACTGGTCCCGGCCATGGCCGAGCGGGCCGCCCACGTCACCATGCTCCAGCGCTCACCCACGTACGTGATCGCGCTGCCCTCGCGCGACCCGTTCGCCGACGCCGCGCGGCGCTGGTTGCCCCCGAAGGCCGCGTACGCGGTGGCCCGGTGGAAGAACGTCGCGCTCGGCGTGGCCAACTTCCAGCTCAGCCGCCGCGCCCCCGGCGTGGTGAAGCGGTTCCTGCGCCGGGCCGCGAAGGGCCGCCTCCCGTCCGGGTACGACGTCGACAGGCACTTCTCACCCCGCTACAACCCGTGGGACCAGCGGCTGTGCGTGGTGCCGGACGGGGACCTGTTCGCCGCGCTGGGCGCCGGCCGCGCGTCGGTGGTGACCGACACCATCGACACGTTCACCGAGCACGGCATCCGGCTCGCCTCCGGCGAGGAGCTGCCCGCCGACGTGGTGGTCACCGCCACCGGCCTCAACCTGCTCGCGCTCGGCGGCATGACGCTGGCTGTCGACGGTGCCGAGGTCGGCCTCGCCTCGACGGTTGCCTACAAGGGCATGATGCTGTCCGGCGTGCCGAACTTCGCCATGACCATCGGCTACACCAACGCCTCCTGGACGCTCAAGGCCGACCTCGTCGCCACGTACGTCTGCCGGCTGCTGCGCCACCTCGACGACACCGGCCGGCAGATCGTCACGCCGCTCGCCCCGGACACCGACGACCTGGTGCCGATCATCGACCTGCAGTCCGGCTACGTGCTGCGCGCCGTCGACCAGCTACCCAAGCAGGGGCCGCAGGCGCCGTGGCGGCTGCACCAGAACTATCCCCGCGACGTACGCCTGATGCGGCACGGCCCGCTCACCGACGGCGTACGGTTCGCCCGCGCCGGCGCGCCCGCCACCGCCCCGGCCACTACGACCAGCTCCGGAGGAACCGATGCGTGACCTCGTCTTCCCCGGCGGCACGGCGGTGCTCACCGGCGCGGCGAGCGGCATCGGCGCGGCGCTGGCGCACGGGCTGGCCCGGCGCGCCGCCGACCTGGTGCTGCTCGACCGGGACGCCGACGGCCTGGCCGGCACCGCCGCCGCGATCCGGGCCGCGTACCCGGACCGGCGGGTGGAGACCCACGTGGTCGACCTGGCCGACGCCGACGCCACCGACCGGGTGGCCGCCGGGATCCACCGCGCGCACCCCCGGATCCGGCTGCTGATCAACAATGCCGGGGTGGCGCTGGGCGGGCGCTTCGACCAGGTCACCCTGGAGGAGTTCCTCTGGGTCATCGAGATCAACTTCCGGGCGGTGGTCCGCCTGACCCACGCGCTGCTGCCCGCGCTCAAGGCCGAACCCGGCGCCCACCTGGTGAACGTGTCCAGCCTGTTCGGGCTGATCGCCCCCGCCGGGCAGGCCGCGTACGCGGCGAGCAAGTTCGCCGTACGCGGCTTCACCGAGGCGCTGCGGCACGAACTCGTCGACGACGGCGTCGGCGTCACGTCGGTGCACCCGGGCGGCATCCGCACCCGGATCGCCGCCAGCGCCCGCGTCGGCAGCGGCGTAACCCTCGACGAGTACGAGGCCGGGCGCAAGCAGTTCGAGAAGCTGCTCACCATCGACCCGGCGACCGCCGCCGAGGTGATCCTGCGCGGCGCGCAGCGCCGTCGCGGCCGGGTGCTGATCGGCTGGTCGGCGAAGCTGCCCGACCTGCTCGTCCGCGTCGTCCCCGCCGGGTACGGCCGGGTGCTGGCCCTGGGCATGCGCCCCCGCCCGGCCCGGCGCGACGCCGCGCCCGCAACTCCGCCCGCCGGGACGCCCGTGGCTCCGCCCGCCGAGGCACCCGCCGTTCCGGCCGACGCCGACGTGCCGACCCTCCGGGCCGACGCCGGCGTGCCGGTGCCGTCTTCTCCGACCGGCGAGGAGGCCGCGACGGAACCCGGACGCCGGACGTGACGCTCGCCCTGCCCCCGGCCGGTGAGCACACCGTCGACGGGCGGCGTACCCGCTGCCGGATCAGCGGCGACGGGCCGCCCGTGGACGCCGCGGCGCGCCGCCAGCCTGGCGCTGCTCAACAGCGCCGGCTTCGGCCGCGAGGTGACGGTGGCGTTGCGGCTGCTCGCGGTACGCCCGGTGGCCCGGCTGCTGCTGCGCCCGCATCCGACGACGGCCCGCCGGACCGAGCGGGCCGTCTTCTACGACCCGGCGTACGTCACCGAGGAGCGGATCGCCACCGCGCTCGCAGTGGCCGGGCAGCCGCATGCCGCGAGGGTGATGCTGGAGCTGGTCCGCGACCTGGGCACCTGGCGCGGGGTACGCCCGCGGTGGCGGGCCGAACTGCTCGACGTGGTGGCCGCGCTGGACCTGCCCACGCTGCTGGTCTGGGGCGAGCGGGACCTGATCCTGCCCGCCGCGCATCTGGCGTATGCCCGGACCCGGCTGCCGAACGCGCGCAGCCACCTGTTCCGCGACACCGGGCACATGCCGCAGATCGAGCGGACCGCCGAGGTGGAGGCGCTGCTGCGGGAGCTGTGGGCCTGACCGTGGCCTTCGCCACTGTCCGGGCCCGCGCCGGGCCGTCCGGGCGACCCGGGGAGCAGTCTTAGATACATGACGCATCCCAGCCGGGTCGCGCCGTCCGCCGCCGAGCGGGCGTACCGGCACCTCAAGCAGGCCATCCTGGAACAGGTCTACCCGGGCGGCCACCTCGTCAGCGAGGGCGAGATCGCCGAGGCGACGGGCGTGTCCCGGACCCCGGTCCGGGAGGCGCTGCTGCGGCTGGAGACCGAGGGCCTGGTCAAGCTCTACCCGAAGCGCGGCGCGCTGATCCGGCCGGTGTCGGCCCGGGAGATCGCCGACGTGATCGAGGCCCGCCGACTGGTCGAGCTGCACGCCGCCGACCGGGCCTGGCCGCGCCGCGCCGAGCTGCGCGCCGACCTGGCCCGATGGCTGGACGAGATGCGCCGCGCGCACGCCGCCGGTGACATCACCACCCTGATGGCCGCCGACCGTTCGTTCCACGCCGCGGTGGTCGAGGCGGCCGGCAACGAGATCCTGGCCGAGCTGTACCACCGGCTGCGCGACCGGCAGCTACGCATGGGCGAGGCGAGCTTCCGGCTCTCGCCCGGCTGGGCCGAGGTCGCCCTCACCGAGCACGCCGGTCAGCTCGCCGCGCTCGACGGCGACGACCCGCAGGCGTGGCACGACGCGGTCGCCGCGCACATCGACACCGCCGCGCGGATGCTCGGGACGCTGCGGTGAACGCGGGTCGCCGCCCCGCCGCCCTGGTGTACGCGGTGGCCGTCACCGCCTATCTGACGGCCGTGTTCCACCGCAGCTCTCTCGGCGTCACAGGGGTCGACGCGGCGGAGCGTTTCCACGTCAACGCCGCCGCGCTCGCCACGTTCTCCGTCGCCCAGCTCGCCGTCTACGCCGTCATGCAGGTGCCGGTCGGGGTGCTGCTGGACCGCTACGGCTCGCGCCGGCTGCTGCTCGCCGGCGGCGCGCTCATGGTGGCCGGGCAGCTCCTGTTCGCGGTCGCCACCGACGTACCGGCCGCCGTCGCCGCCCGGATGCTCGTCGGTCTCGGCGACGCCATGACCTTCATCAGCGTGCTGCGCATCGTCGCGTTCTGGTTCCCCGGCCGGCGCAACCCGCTGCTGGTGCAGCTCACCGGCACCGTCGGCCAGTTCGGTGCGGTGCTCGGCGCCGTGCCCCTGGTGCTGCTGCTGCACCGCGCGGGCTGGACCCCGGCGTTCCTGACCGCCGCGGCGCTCGGCACGACGGTCCTGCTGCTGGTCCTCGTCGCGGTACGCGACACCCCGCACGCCGAACACGCCACCGCGCTCGCTCCCGGCCTGGCCACCGTACGGCGGCAGCTCGCCGACGCCTGGGCGCAGCCCGGCACGCGGCTGGGCCTGTGGACACACTTCGTCACCCAGTTCTCCGGCTCGGTGTTCGCCCTGCTGTGGGGGTACCCGTTCCTGGTGCAGGGGCAGGGGTTCTCGCCGACCGCGGCGGCCGGGATGCTCACGCTGATGACTGTGGTGACGCTCGTGTGCGGGCCGGTGATCGCGCACCTGTGCTCGCGTCACCCGTTCCACCGCTCGGTGGCGGTCTTCGCGATCACCGCCGCCACCGCCACGGTCTGGGCGGTGGTGCTGGCCTGGCCGGGCCGGGCGCCGCACGCGCTGCTGGTGGCGCTCGTGGTGGTGCTCGCGGTCAACGGCCCCGGCTCGATGATCGGGTTCGACTACGCCCGCACGTTCAACCCGGTGCACCGCATCGGCAGCGCCACCGGCATCGTCAACGTGGGCGGCTTCGTCGCCTCGATCGCACTGATCCTGGCCGTCGGCCTGGTGCTCGACCTGGCCACCCCGGCCGGGCGGGACGCGCCTCCGCTGTCCGCGTTCCGCTGGGCGTTCGCCGTGCAGTTCCTGCTCTGGGCGCTCGGCGCGGCGCAGGTGCTGCGCTACCGCAACGCCGCCCGCCGCCGGCTCGCCGGCGAGCGGGCCGCCGCCGCGGTCCCGGCGCCGGCCTGAGTACGCGGGCGGCTCGGCAGTGCGCGGGCGGCCGGGCGCGGCCTCGGCGCGGCCGGGTCAGCGCCGGTGCCGGACCAGCGAGTCGAGCACCAGGGTCAGCCCCGCGCCGACCAGCCACACGTCCTTGGCCAGGCCGATGCCGGCCTCGCTCGGCCGCAGGCTGGTGCCCTCGCGCATGCCCGGCGTCTTCAGGTAGAGCTGCACCAGGCCCGCGCCGAACGCGGTGAGCGCGGCCCCGGCCAGCAGCGACGGGACGAACGGGGCGAGCAGCGCCGTCCCCAGCGCGATCTCACCCCGGGACAGCAGCCTGGCGAACCGGTCCGGCGGGATCTGCCGCAGCTGCGGCAGCGCGCCGGCCGCCATACCGTGCATGCCCGCGGCGGCCTCGCCCTCCAGGGTCCGCTTGCCCAGCCCCGAGTTCAGGATGTACGCGCCGATGGCGACCCGCAGCGGCGCATGCGACAGCCTCATGATCACTCCCGTCCCACCTGGTAGAACCGGCACGCCGGGTACCCGGTCACGACCAGGACAATCCGCCGGGCTTCATTGGTTCGCGGATCATGATCAGCGGTAGGTTCTGGGTGCAGACGCATGAACGAAGGAGGCACCGTGAGCCAGGAAGTCCGGGGAGTCGTGTCGCGGCGCAAGGGCGCGCCCGTGGAGGTCACCACCATCGTGGTGCCGGACCCGGGGCCGGGCGAGGCGGTGGTCCGCATCCAGTCGTGCGGCGTCTGCCACACCGACCTGCACTACCGCGAGGGCGGCATCAACGACGACTACCCGTTCCTGCTCGGCCACGAGGCCGCCGGCATCGTGGAGCAGGTGGGCGACGGCGTCACCGACGTGGCGCCCGGCGACTTCGTGGTGCTCAACTGGCGCGCGGTCTGCGGGCAGTGCCGGGCCTGCCGGCGCGGCCGCCCGTGGTACTGCTTCGCCACCCACAACGCGACCCGGAAGATGACCCTCACCGACGGCACCGAGCTGACGCCCGCGCTCGGCATCGGCGCGTTCGCCGAGAAGACGCTCGTGCACGCCGGGCAGTGCACGAAGGTCGATCCGGCGGCCCGGCCGGCTGCGGTCGGCCTGCTCGGCTGCGGCGTGATGGCCGGTCTCGGCGCGGCCATGAACACCGGCAACGTGACCCGGGGCGACTCGGTCGCGGTGATCGGCTGCGGCGGCGTCGGTGACGCGGCGGTGGCCGGCGCGGCCCTCGCCGGCGCGACCACGATCGTCGCGGTGGACACCGACTCCCGCAAGCTCGACTGGGCGCGCAGGTTCGGCGCCACCCACACCGTCAACGCCTCGGAGGACGACGTGGTGGAGGCGATCCGCGCGGCCACCGGCGGCTTCGGCGCCGACGTGGTGATCGACGCGGTCGGCCGTCCGGAGACCTGGAAGCAGGCGTTCTACGCCCGCGACCTGGCCGGCACAGTCGTGCTGGTCGGCGTGCCGACGCCGGAGACGACTGTCGACCTGCCGCTGCTGGACGTCTTCGGTCGCGGCGGCGCGCTCAAGTCCAGCTGGTACGGCGACTGCCTGCCCAGCCGCGACTTCCCGATGCTGACCGAGCTGTACCGGCAGGGCCGGCTGGACCTGGACGCGTTCGTCACCGAGGAGATCGCCCTCGACCAGGTCGAGGAGGCGTTCGCCCGGATGCACCACGGCGACGTGCTGCGCTCGGTGGTGGTCTTCCCGTGACCGCACGCGTCGACCACGCCGTCACCTCCGGCACGTTCTCGCTCGACGGCCAGACGTTCGACGTGGACAACAACGTCTGGGTGATCGGCGACGACGCCGAGTGCGTCGTCCTCGACGCGCCGCACGACGTGGCCGCCGTCCGCGAGGTGATCGGTGACCGGCGGGTGGTGGCGATCATCGCCACCCACGCCCACGACGACCACGTCCGGGTCGCGCCCGAGCTGGCCCGGGCCACCGGCGCGCCGGTGCTGCTGCACCCGGCCGACCGGGTGCTGTGGGACATGGTGCACCCGGCCACGGCCCCGGACGGTGAGCTGACCGACGGGCAGACGTTCACCGTCGGCGGCACCACGCTGCGGGTGCTGCACACGCCCGGCCACAGCCCCGGCGCGTGCAGCCTGTACGCCCCCGACCTGGGCGCGGTCTTCACCGGCGACACCCTGTTCGCTGGTGGACCGGGCGCGACCGGCCGGTCGTACAGCGACTTCGGCACCATCGTCGAGTCGATCCGTACCCGGCTGCTCACGCTGCCGCCGGAGACGGTGGTGCACACCGGGCACGGCGACGACACCACGATCGGGGCCGAGGCGCCGCACCTGGACGAGTGGATCGCCCGGGGCCACTGAGGACCGGACACCCGCGTGGGCCCGGCCGGAGCAGTCCGGTCCGGGCCCGCGGCATCTCCCGGCCCGTCCGCGCGGGCGTCAGTCCGCTTCGGACGGCACCGAAACCGTGTGGCCGGGCGAGGTTCCGTCCGGTGATACTCGGGCCCGTGTCCGTCGCCACACTCACCGCCGCCCAGTCCGCCGCGCTGCGCCACGTCCGCGACATCGCACTGCGCGACCGTCCGGCAGCGCTCGCCGTCATCGCCGGCCACCTCACCGCCTCCGGCGCCACCTACCGGTACGAGGAGGTCGTCGCCGCGGTGACCGGGTACGGGCGCCTGACTGTCAACTTCCACCCCGACCGGGTGCTGCGGGACGGCCGTGCGGTGGCCGAGGCGCTGGACGAGGAGGGCGTCTACCGCAGCCAGTTCGAGACCGGCATCTCCAACGGCGGGCTGACCGCGTACCCGGGCGGCGACCGGGACGTCTGGGAGCGGGCGATGTTCGGCGGGGCGTACCAGCGTCCCGGCGTGCTCCCCGCGGACCGCCCGAAGTACGGCGGCCTGAACCTGCTCGACCACGCCGACGGCGCGTGCCCCCGGTTCGGTTCGTGTCACCTGCGGCTGCGCCCGGAGGTGCTGGCCCGGGCGACGTTCAGCTTCGGTGACAGCCACATCGAGCCCACCGAGTTCGGCACCGTCGACGTCTTCGAGCCGGTGTTCGCGGCGCTGCTGACCGCCACCGCCGGTACCGGCGTCGCCCTGGGCGTGGCCGGCATGGACACCGGCACGCTGCTGCGGACGCTGCTGCGCCGCCGGGAACGGGAGTCCGGGCGGGTCGGCCGGGCGCTGGACGACTACGTCGAGGCGCAGGTGCACGGCGAGATCAGCCTGGCCCGCGACGTCGAGGCGCTGGTGGTCGACCCGTCGTTCCGCGGCACCGACGCGGGGCGCCGCCTGGCGGGCATCGCCGCGCGGCACGGCGTGGCGCTGCGCTTCCACCCCGGCTTCGTGCTGCCCGTCGACGGCGTCGACGCCGAGTTCCGCGGCCCGGACATCCCGCCGCTGGCCGTACGGGTGGCAGCCGAGTTCGCCCGGCCGGGGGAGCCGCTGCACGCGGCGCTCGTCGGCCGCGCGGCCGCCTCGGTGGTACGCGAGCCGCAGCGCTGGGCCGACCGGGGACCTGCCGCGGTGACGCTTGCGCACCTCAAGCAGCTCTGGCACGTGCTGGTCCGGTTCGGCGTTCCGGCCTGATCGTCCCGGTCCGTCCCGTCCACCGCGCTCCGGTAGCCGCTGCCCGGAATCGCGGGTGACCTGGACCGCAGCCTCGGCCCTGCCCGGCATTTCCGGAATGACCGACACGGCGGGCCCGTTGTGTCCCCCGTACCGCCGGAAGCCAAACACCTACCCGGCCGTAGTCAGTCGAGGGGCGCTCACCCCGGAGCGCGTCGTAACGATCGAAAGGGCAACCATCGTGAAGCAGCACGTCACTCGATGGCTCCCCGCCATCGCGAAGACCGCCGTCGCGAAGACCGCCGCCGTCTCCCGTAACCGCCGTGCCGCGCTGAGCGTGGCGGGGGTGGCCGTACTGGGCGGCCTGGCCGTCGGCCCCGTCGCCGTGGCCGCGCCTGTGACCAGCGGGCCGCACGCCGGCGCCAAGGCCGCGATCGACCTGGCCACCGGCAAGAAGACCTCCACCGAGGCGGTCAAGCCCGGCCAGACCACCGGCCTGGACAAGGTGCCGACCAGGGCCGACCGGCCGGCCAAGGAGAAGCTCGTGCCGCACGGCGTCGAGGGCGCGCAGTCGCGCATCCCGCTCGACGACGCGCAGCTCGACAACGCCAAGGCCATCGTCGACGCGGCCAAGGAGACGGGCGTGGGGGAGCGGGGCGCCGTGATCGGCGTCGCGACCTCGCTCCAGGAGTCGAAGCTGTACAACCTGGGTCACCTCGGCGCGTACAACGACCACGACTCGGAGGGCCTGTTCCAGCAGCGCCCGTCGTCCGGTTGGGGCACGTCCGAGCAGATCACCGACCCGGAGTACTCCAGCAAGGCGTTCTTCAACGCGCTGAAGAACGTCGGCGGCTGGCAGGAGCTGCCGCTGACCACCGCCGCGCAGACCGTCCAGGTGTCCGCCTACCCGTACGCGTACGCGCAGTGGGAGGAGCAGGCGGCGGACATCGTCCAGCAGCTCTGGTGAACCGACACCCGTAGGAACGGCCGGCCCTTCCGGGGGCCGGCCGTTCCCGCGTGGAGCGGGCCACGCGCCGATCCTGGGGTTGTGCCCGCCGCCGATCAGGAGCGGCCCGCGGACCGCCGGTGACCGAGCACGATGTCCGCCACCGCGGCGCCGAGCGCCAGCACGATGATCCCGGCGGCGAGCAGCAGTGAGTGGCGGAACGCCGTACTCCAGTCGCCGCGGTCCTGCGCCAGCGTCGAGAAGAACAGCGCGCCCACCGCGGCGATGCCGGCGGCCGACCCGATGCGCTGCCCGGTCTGGAGCATCCCGGCGCCGCTGCCGGCCATCGGCACCGGCACCTCGGACAGCGTGAGCGTCTGGTTCGGCGCGATCACCAGGCCGCTGCCCAGCCCGGCGACGAGCAACGGCAGCGCGGTCCGCAGCGGCACGTCGTCGTGCGGCCCGCCGGCCAGCACCAGGTCGGTCGCGATCAGCCCGGCCACCACCGCCAGCAGGCCGATCGCGACGAGCGGACGGCCGTACCGGGTGACCACCCGGCCGCCGAGCGCGGAGGCGAGCGCCGAACCGAGCGCGAACGGGGTGATCGCCAGACCGGCCACGAGCGCGCTGTAGCCGAGCCCCATCTGGAGGTAGAGCGTGAAGATGAAGAAGATCGCGGTGAACCCGGCGAAGTAGATCAGGCCGATCAGCGCGCCGAGCGTGTACGAGCGCACCGTGAACAGCCGCAGGTCGAACAGCGGCTGGGCGCGCCGGGCGTACCGGTGCTCCCAGAGCGCGAACCCGGCGAGCAGCAGCAGGCCGACGGGGATCAGCAGCCACTTGGCCGGGCCGCGCCACTGCTCCCGCTGCACCAGCGGGAGCAGGATCACCGTCACCCCGGCGCCGAGCAGCAGCACCCCGAGTGGATCGAGCCGGCCCCGCCCGGCGGGGTTCGTCGCCCGGGCCGGCATCAACCGCCAGCCGAGCACCATCGCCACGATGCCGACCGGGATGTTCACGAAGAACACCCACCGCCAGCCGTGCTCCGCACCGCCCAGCTGGATGAGCAGCCCGCCGAGCAGCGGCCCCACGGCTGTGGAGATGCCGATCGTCGCGCCCAGCAGCCCGAACGCCCGGCCCCGGTCGGCCCCCCGGAACAGCTCCTGGATCATGCCGCTGACCTGGGGGTTCACCACACCGGCGGCGGCGCCCTGGACGAGCCGGGCGACGACCAGCCACTCCGGCGAGCGGGCCAGCCCGGCCAGCGCGCTCGTCAGCGTGAACAGGCCCACCCCGACCACGAACGCGGTACGCCGCCCGCGCGCGTCGCCGAACCGCCCGGCCGGCACCAGCACCAGGCCGAAGGTCAGCGCGTACCCGGACAGCACCCACTGCAGGTCGCTCGGCGTGGCCTGCAACGCCCGGTCGATCGACGGCACCGCGACGTTGACGATGCTGACGTCCAGCAGCGTCATGAACGCCGCGATCAGGCCGACGCTCAACGCACGCCAGCGGCGCCGGCCGTCGTACCCGGTGTCAGGCACCGCCGTCGGCGACCGGCCCTCGCTCATCGTGCCCCCCACTGACCGTCGATCACCCGACTCCGATCGCTACCCGGTGCCCGGTGGGGCAAACGACTCGATCACGCCATCTGGCGCGCGCACCACCGGGGTCCGAAGTCCAGGCCGGACATCGGGGAGTCCTCGCGGTGCAGCAGCCCCCGCTCGGTGAGCGAGTGCAGCGGCTCGCGCAGCTCCTCCTCGGTCATCCCGGTCTCCTGGGCGATCAGGTCCGGGTAGGGGACGTGTCCCTGCACCTCCAGCACGGACACCGCCTGGTAGACCCGTTCCTCGACCGCAGACAACTGGACCTGGGGCATCGCTTCCCTCCTCGGCGTGGACCGTCCGACCCGCGGACGGCCGGCGACCGGCGGATACCCGGACGGGCCGCGATGATGCTCACCCGAACGACTGTCGTACCGGGCGGCGCGGCACGGGGGTGCCCTAGGCTGCACCCGTGATCATGGATCTCGTCGTGGTCGGCGGCGGGCCCGCCGGACTCTCCGCCGCGCACGCCGCGGCCCGGGCCGGCGTCCGCACGCTCGTGGTCGAACGGGCCACCCACCCCCGCTACAAGACGTGCGGCGGTGGACTGATCGGCACCTCGCTGGCCGAGGTCGCAGGCCGCGCCGAGGTGCCCGCCCACGACCGGGTCGACCGGGTCACGTTCACCCGGGACGGGCGACGCGCGTTCACCCGCCGGCACCCCGCGCCGCTGGTCACCATGATCCGCCGGGAGGAGTTCGACGACCGGCTGCGCGCCGCCGCCGTCGCCGCCGGGGCACAGGTCCGCGAGGGCGTCGCCGTCCGCGCGATCGAGCAGGACCCCGACGAGGTACGCCTGCGCCTGGCCGGCGGTGAGCTGGTACGCGCCCGTGCGGTGATCGGCGCGGACGGCTCGTCCGGCGTGACGGCACGGCACGCCGGGGTGTGCTTCCGCCAGGTCGACCTCGGGCTGGAACTGGAACTGCCGGTGGACGCCGCCGAGCGGGACCGCTGGCGCGGCCGGGTGCTGCTCGACTGGGGGCCGCTGCCCGGCTCCTACGCCTGGGTCTTCCCGAAGGGCGACCGTCTCACGGTGGGTGTCATATCCGCCCGGGGCGACGGCGACCGCACCCGCGCCTACCTGCGCGACTTCACCGACCGGCTCGGCCTGTCCGGGGTGACCCCGGAGCACGACTCCGGTCACCTGACCCGTTGCCGTGCCGGGGACTCCCCGCTGCGGCACGGCCGGGTGCTGGTCGCCGGGGACGCCGCCGGGCTGCTGGAACCGTGGAGCCGCGAGGGGATCAGCTACGCGCTGCGCTCGGGCCGGCTGGCCGGGGAGGCGGTGGCCGCCGGCGACCTCGACGCGTACGCCCGGGAGGTCGACCGGCGGCTGACGCCGGAGATGCGCGCCGGGCACCGGCTGCTGGAGGTGTTCGAGCGGCGGCCCGACGTGTTCCACGCGATGCTGGCCAGCCCGCCCGGCTGGCGGATGTTCGTCCGGTTCTGCCAGGGCCGGGCGAGCTTCGCCGAGGTGCTCGACCGGCGGCCGGTGCGGGCCGGGCTGGCGCTGCTCGACCGGCTGCCCGCGGTCAGGGGACGATGACCGCCCGCCCCCGCACCTCGCCCCGGCGCAGCGCCTCGTACGCCTGCGGCGCCTCCGCGAGGGGGAACGTCTGCACGTCGGCGTGCAGCCGGCCGTCGCGGGCCAGCGCGATCACCTCGTGCAGTTCGGCCCGGGTGCCCCAGAACGGCACCACCACATCGGTCTCCAACGGCACCGGGGGCGGCTCGTCGGCGACCGGGCGCACCGGCAGCGTGCCGCCGGCCAGGCCCACCAGCAGGATCTGGCCGCCGGTGGCGACGACCTGCCCGGCGGTGTCCAGCGTGGGCTGCGCGCCGACGAAGTCGAGCACCACGTCCGCGCCGTCCGGCGCCGGTCCGACCAGTTCGCGGATCTTCTCCACCGCGTCCGGGCCGGCCTGCACCGTGTGGTGCGCGCCGAGGCGGCCGGCCAGGTCCAGCGCGGCGGTGTTGGTGTCCACCGCGATGATCCGTACCGCCGTGGTGGCGAGCAGGATCTGCAACCCCATGTGCCCCAGGCCGCCGATGCCGATCACCACGCAGGAGGTGCCGGGCCGCAGCCGGGGCCGCGCCAGGTCCACCGCGTGGTACGGCGTCAGCCCGGCGTCGGTGAGCGGCGCCGCCTGAGTCAGGTCCATGTCGCCGACCGGCAGCAGCCGGGACACGGGCACCACCACGTACTCGGCCAGCCCGCCGTCGCGGCTGAGTCCGATGCCGCCGACCGGGATGACCCGGCAGCGGTTCTCCTCGCCCCGCAGGCAGGCCCGGCACCGGCCGCAGCCGATGATCCCGTAGACGGCGGCCCGGTCCCCGGGCGACCAGCCGTCCACGGCGGCGCCGACCGTGTCGACGGTGCCGGCGATCTCGTGACCGAGCGTCATCGGGATCGGGAACACGCCCGCCGGGGCGTCGAGGATGTGCAGGTCGGAGTGGCAGGCGCCGACCGCGCCGACGCGCAGCAGCACCTCACCGGGGCCGGCCTGCGGCGTGGGCACCTCCGTGTGCTCCAGCACACCGGGTGCGGTCATCCGTACTGCGCGCATGTCCCCTCCACCTCGTCGCCGACGGCCGACGGGGCGGCATACCCGTGCCGTAGCGGTTGATGCGGAGACGGGACGGGTGGGCGCACAATGCGGTGATGAGCGATCCGGCCGAGTTGTTCACCGACGAGGAGTACGCGTTCCTGCGGCACGTCCGCTTCGGCGAACTGCCGGCCCGGGTACGCCCGGAGGAGCGGGTCGAGGCCGCCGAGACCGAGTTCCCGCCGGACCGGCCGGACCCGGTCGGCGGGGAGTCGGAGTGGCACCTGCGCGCGGGTGGCTGACGGGGCCCGGACACCGGCCCGGGCCCCGTCGCGGCACTGTCAGAAGACCGGCGCGCCCTCGCGGACCAGCTTCCAGTTGGGCACGAAGAAGTCGGCCGGGTCGATGACGCCCTTGGCCTGCGCCCAGTCGATGAGCAGCTGGCGGATCTCCTGCTGGGCGTTGTAGACCTGGGTCTTCACGATGCCCGGGAAGTTGCCGCCGCCGCTGCGCCGGTAGTTGTTCACCGCCACCACGAACCGGGCGTCCGCCGCGACCGGGGTGTCGGTGCCGGCCAGCACCAGGCGGGTGATCCGCTGGCCGACCGGCTTGGCGATGTCGATGTCGTAGTCGACGCCGGAGAACACGTCGTAGTTGTAGTCCGGCACGGCCGGGTCGCTGATCGTCTCCGGGTTCACCGGCGCGCCCGCCGGTAGCGTGACGAAGTACTTCGCCGAGTACTCCAGGTACGCCTTTACCTCGGCGCCGGTCAGCACGACCGCCTCCAGTGTGTTGTCGTACACGTAGAGGCCCGCGACGTCCCGGATCCGCACGTCGCCCTGCGGGAACACCGCGGTCCGGCTGAACGGCGCGGCGATGGACAGCACCGGCAGGCCCGCGTACTCGCCGCCCGCGAGGGCCTCGGTGACCACCTCGGTCTGGACGTGGTTGATGAAGTCCAGGATCGGGGTGTCCCTGTACCGCGACTCGGCGGCGGACAGCTCCACGCTCGACTGGGCGACGACCCGGTTGACGTACTCGACGGTCTTGGCGTGCTGGCGGCGCACGGCCGCGAGCACCGCGGGGTCCTCGACCACCGTGTTGGTGTTGAGCGTGGTGGCCGACTTGGCGGTCACCGTCCAGCGGCCCTTCACCCGGGTCAGCGTGAAGTCCATCCGGGTCAGTCGCTGGCCCCACTTCGACGGCTCCGAGGTGAGGACCCGCTCGCCGGTGGTGAGGTTGGTGACGAACTTCTCCGGCACCTCGTTGTGCGCGTGACCGAACAGGATCGCGTCGATGCCGGGAACCTGCTCGGCGATCAGCGCGGTCGGGTTCTCGTTCGGCAGCTCGGGGCCGTAGCTGGAGGTGCCGCTGTCGCCGCCGTGGGCGGAGATGACGACCAGGTCGGCGCCGCGGCGGCGCATCTGCGGCACCCACTTCGCGGCGGTGGCGACCATGTCGGCGAAGACCAGGCGGCCCTCGACGTTGCCCTTGTCCCAGATGGCCACGCCGGGGTTGGTCAGGCCGAGGATGCCCACGCGCAGCTTCGGCGCGCCGTGCCCGCCGAGCTTGACCTCCTTGATCACGTACGGGAGGAACGCGGGCTTGCCGGTCTTCGCGTTGAGCGCGTTCGCGGCCAGCGCCGGGAAGCCGAGCTGCTTGATCCAGGTCGCCAGCAGCGGCAGGCCGTAGTTGAACTCGTGGTTGCCGAGCGTCACGGCGTCGTACTTGAGCACGTTCATGGCGCGGGCCATCGGGTGCGTCTCACCGGTGCTGGTGATCGGCTCCTGCTTGGCGTAGTAGGTGGCAAGCGGCGTGCCCTGGATCGTGTCGCCGGCGTCCAGGACCAGCGTGGCCCTGCCCCTGCGCTCGGCGCGGATCTGGTTGACCAGGGTGGCGAGCTTGGCGACGCCGACGTCGTTGTGCTTGCTGTCGTCGAACTCGGCGTCGGAGTAGTAGTCCCAGTTGTAGACGTTGCCGTGGGTGTCCGACGTGCCGAGGATCGTCAGGTCCCAGGTCTTCGGCTTCGGCTTCGCCTCGGCGGGCGCGCCGGCCAGCAGGGGAGCGGTCGCGGCGGCGGCCGCGACGGCCAGCACCTGGCGCCGGGAGGCGCCGGAGGAGGAGGTCATGAGGTGCCTTTCCGAATGGGGGTACGCGCCTCGTGGGCGCCGTTGCGCACCATAACCACCACATGTCGCCTGCGCCACACCGGCCCGAATTGTTTCCCTTCCGGTCACAGGCTGCTGTTTTCCCGCCGGTCACCGGGGTAGGGGCGCATCCATGAGCGAGGACCAGTTCACCCAGCAGCACCCGGCCGAGCAGTACGGACAGCAGGAGGGGCAGCCGTCGCAACAGCAGACGCCGCCCGGCAACGAGCAGGAGATGGGGCCGAAGCCCGACCACGGCGAGGAGTCGTACCGGGGCGGCGACCGGCTCACCGGCAGGCGCGCGATCATCACCGGCGGCGACTCCGGCATCGGCCGGGCCGTGGCGATCGCCTTCGCCCGCGAGGGCGCCGACGTGCTCGTCACCTACCTCGCCGACGAGGAGGAGAAGGACGCCCGGGAGACGGTCGGCCTGATCGAGCAGGCCGGGCGCACCGGCGTCGCGGTCCGGTGCGACCTGCGCGAGGAGGCCAACTGCCGCGCCCTGGTCGACCAGGCCGTCCGCGACCTCGGCGGCGTCGACATCCTGGTCAACAACGCGGCGTACCAGATGTCGCAGGACAACGGCCTGCTCGACATCAGCACCGAGCAGTTCGACCGGGTCTTCAAGACCAACGTGTACGCCATGTTCTGGCTCTGCAAGTTCGCGGTGCCGCACATGACGGAAGGCTCGACGATCATCAACACGTCGTCGATCCAGGCGTTCGACCCGTCGCCGCAGCTGCTCGACTACGCCACCACCAAGGCCGCCATCGCCAACTTCACCAAGGCGCTCGCGCAGAACCTGGCCGACCGGGGCATCCGGGTCAACGCGGTCGCGCCCGGCCCGATCTGGACGCCGCTGATCCCGGCCACCATGCCGGAGGAGAAGGTGAAGCAGTTCGGCACCGACACGCCGCTGGGCCGTCCCGGTCAGCCGGCCGAGTTGGCGCCCGCGTACGTCTACTTCGCCTCTCAGGAGTCCAGCTACGTCACCGGCGAGATCCTCGGCGTCACGGGTGGCCGCCCGACGAAGTGAGCCGCCGCCCGGTCCCGTTCCGGCCCGCGCCGGCCTCCCGGTCCCGCTCCCGGGTCGTCTGGTTCCGCTGCTCAGCGGGGCCAGGCGGCCATCCGGCGGCGCACCTCGGCGATCCGTGGCGCGTCTAGGCCGTAGCGGGTGAACCGGCGGTCGGCCAGCCCGTCGAGGTAGCGGCCCGCGGCGCGCACGTCCTCGTCGTCCAGCGCCGGGTCGACCTGCCGGGCCAGCTCCAGCAGCTCCGCGACCGTGTACCGGTCCAGCGCGGCGGAGACGTCGATGTAGTCGCGTACCTCCCGCCGGTTCACCAGCGCTGCGGTCTTGTTGGCGATCAGGTCGCGGACGTCCATGACCGGGCCGAGGTCCATCACCACCGGGCTGCGGTGCCGGTCCAGGCGGGCCAGGCTCAGCCGGATCTGCCGGCCCTCCCGGCTCACCACGAAGTCCCGCAGGTCCCGGTCGAATCCGTCGAACACCTGACCCAGGCCGCCCGGGTCCACCTCGGCCACCCGGTAGCCGGCCCGCTCCAGCGCCGCGCGTACCCCGTCCGCCGCCGCGGCGGCGGCGCCCTCCACGTCGGCGAACAGGTCGACGTCCTCGGTGGGGCGGGTGACCAGGCCGTGCACGGCCCACGCCACCCCGCCACCGAGCACGAACCGGTGCGGGCCGGCCGCGGCCAGGGCCACCCGGGCCACCTGCCGGTAGAAGTCGTGCGGATGGGTCACGCGGCGCGCAGGCTCCGGTGCCGGCCCTCCCAGGCCAGGCGCACGCCCCGGGGCAGGTTGAGCAGCGGCCACAGCCGCCGCAACGTGCCCGCGTGGATCAGCTCGCGCAGATCCTCCACCCGGTTCGTCTCGCGCAACACGTTCTCGTACATCCAGAGCAACTCGTCCGGGTCGCCCAGGTCGAACGCGCGTTCGCTGCTCCACATGAGGCGTACCGGCAGCTCGACGATGCCGGTGGTGGGACCGGTCAGCTCGTCCAGGGTGCGCGCCACCACGGCGGGCCGCCCGGGACGGGCGAGGTACGCGTGCGCGCTGACCGACATGGCATCAGGGTAACCCCAACGCGTCGCTTCCCCGCCTCCCTCTCGCGCCCCCGCCACCCCTTCGTCCCGTCGATCATGAAGTTTGACGGTGCACGGTGTCCGTTCTGTCACCGTCAACTTCATGATCGACGAGGCAAGGGCGGGGTGGGTGGGGGTGGTGTGTGGGTTGTGGCGGGTGTCCGGTTTCGGGGTGGTCGGGAACACCCGGGCGGCGGAATCGTGGGCGGGGCCGGGACGTTGTACCCGGTGAACGACCGCAGCAGCACCCCGCCGCGTGATGGCGGGTGGCAGTGTCCGGGAATGATCCCGGGCCGGTGGTCGTTGTGTATGGCTCCGGCGCCGCCAGCCGAACCCCGCCCGTCCCCCACGGGTGTGTGCGGGTCGCGTGAGCAGGACGCCGGATCCCCCGAAGACTTCTCCGAGTGCCTGACGGTGCTCGCACCCGCACCGACCCCCCTGTCGGTGTGGGCGTCGACCCCCGAACGGAGCCCCTCTTCATGAACACGATCCTGCGGAACAGCATCCTCGGTATCGCCGGTCTGACCGTCGCCGGTGGCCTCGCCGCCGGCCCCCTCAACCACGACACCAACACCCCCACCCCGGTGCGGGACGCCGCCGTCACCACCACACAGGCCGCCGGCACGCTCGACACCGCCGCGCTCATCCCGCACGGCGTGCAGGGCACCCAGTCCCACATCGATTTGAACGACGAGCAGGTCAAGAACGTGAAGGCGATCATCGCCGCCACCAAGAAGGCCGGCATGGACGAACGCGCCGCCGTCGTCTCCATCGCCACCGCCCTGCAGGAATCGAAGCTGGAGAACCTCGGCCACCTCGGTGACCGCAACGACCACGACTCGCAGGGCCTGTTCCAGCAGCGTCCCTCCTCGGGTTGGGGCACGGTGGAGCAGATCACCGACCCCGAGTACTCCACCACGGCGTTCCTGAAGGGCCTCAAGCAGGTCGACGGCTGGCAGGACATGCCCCTGACCAAGGCCGCCCAGACCGTCCAGGTCTCCGCCTACCCCGACCACTACGCCCAGTGGGAACAGCAGGCCGCCGACCTCGTCGCCCAGCACTGGAACAGCTGACCCGGCGGTGACCGGGGTCACGACGAACGAGCGGAAGAACCGTGACCCCGGTACCGTTGTGCAGAGCGTCGGTGTGTCCAGTGTCCCCGGGCCTCACCTAAATTGCCTTCGCGGAATACCGTTCGGCTGGAGCCGCGTCGCGCCACTCGCCGAGAGGCGACATGCACACCGACGCCCAGAGCCGCCCCGGCCATCCGGCCGGGGCGGCTCTGTCTGTGGGCTCGAGTCGCACCCCCCGGGCCGCTGGCCTAGGGTTACTGGCAGAGGTGAGCCGTTCTCGACGGAGAGGGGGGTGCCCGGATGGGTCTCAAGACGTTCATCCAGGGGTGGCCGGTCTACCGGCAACTCACCGGCACCGACCCGCTCGGTCGCGGCGTCGCCGCCCAGTCGGCCCGCTCCGCCGGCCTGACCGCCCGCACCGAGACCGCCGACGGCATGGCCCGCTCGGTCTGCCCGTACTGCGCGGTCGGCTGCGGGCAACGTGTCTTCCACGAGAACGGCCGGGTCACCCAGATCGAGGGCGACCCGGACAGCCCGATCTCGCGCGGCCGGCTCTGCCCGAAGGGCTCGGCCAGCAAGAGCCTGGTGACCAGCCCGCTGCGACAGACCAAGGTCCGCTACCGCCGGCCGTACGCGACCGAGTGGGAGGACCTGGACCTCGACGTCGCGCTCGACATGATCGCCGACCGGATCCTCGCCGCCCGCGCGGAGACCTGGGAGGACGTCGACGACGAGGGCCGTCCGCTCAACCGGACGCTCGGCATCTCCAGCCTCGGCGGCGCGACGCTGGACAACGAGGAGAACTACCTCATCAAGAAGCTGTTCACGGCGATGGGGGCACTCCAGATCGAGAACCAGGCCCGTATTTGACACTCCGCCACCGTCCCCGGTCTGGGGACCAGCTTCGGCCGCGGCGGCGCCACGGACTTCCAGCAGGACCTCGTCAACGCCGACGTCATCGTCATCCAGGGCTCGAACATGGCCGAGGCCCACCCGGTGGGCTTCCAGTGGGTGATGGAGGCGAAGAAGCGCGGCGCGAAGGTCTTCCACGTCGACCCGCGGTTCACGCGCACGAGCGCGCTCGCCGACACGTACCTGCCGATCCGGGCGGGCACCGACATCGCGCTGCTCGGCGGCGTGGTGCGCTACATCCTGGAGAACGAGCTCGACTTCCGGGAGTACGTGCTGGCGTACACGAACGCGGCGAACATCGTCAGCGAGCAGTTCGCCGACACCGAGGACCTGGACGGCCTGTTCTCCGGCTACAACCCGGACACCGGCTCGTACGACCACGCGAGCTGGCAGTACGAGGGGCAGGAGGACAGCGCCAAGATCCGGGGCACCGGCAAGGAACGCGACTCGGCCTCCGGGCTGGAGCACGAGTCGCACGGCGAGCCGATCCCGGCGCAGGCGCCGCGGGACGAGACGTTGCAGCACCCGCGCTGCGTCTACCAGATCCTCAAGCGGCACTTCTCCCGCTACACCCCGGCGATGGTGGCCCGCGTGTGCGGCATCCCGGAGGAGAAGTTCCTCGAACTGGCGCGCGCCTGGACGGAGAACTCGGGGCGGGAGCGCACCGGCGCGCTCGTCTACTCGGTCGGCTGGACGCAGCACAGCGTCGGCGTGCAGTACATCCGCACCGGCTCGATCATCCAGACGCTGCTGGGCAACATGGGCCGCCCGGGCGGTGGCATCCTGGCGCTGCGCGGGCACGCCAGCATCCAGGGCTCCACCGACATCCCGACGCTGTTCAACCTGCTGCCCGGTTACCTGCCGATGCCGCACCACGCCGACCACCCGACGTTCGACGAGTGGGTGGACAGCATCCGGCACCCGGGTCAGAAGGGCTTCTGGGGCGAATCGCGGGCCTTCGCGGCGAGCCTGCTCAAGGCGTACTGGGGTGACGCGGCGACGCCGGAGAACGACTTCTGCTACGGGTACATGCCCCGGATGACCGGCGACCACGGGACGTACCAGCAGGTGCTGAACATGATCGACGGCAAGGTGAAGGGCTACTTCCTGCTCGGCCAGAACCCGGCCGTGGGCTCGGCGCACGGCCGGGCCCAGCGCCTCGGCATGGCGAACCTCGACTGGCTCGTCGTCCGCGACCTGTTCATGATCGAGAGCGCCACGTTCTGGAAGAACAGCCCGGAGGTCGCCACCGGCGAGATCGTGCCGCAGGAGTGCCGCACCGAGGTGTTCTTCCTGCCGGCGGCGTCGCACGTGGAGAAGGAGGGCACGTTCACCCAGACCCAGCGGTTGTTGCAGTGGCGGGAGAAGGCCGTCGACCCGCCGGGCGACGCCCGCTCCGAGCTGTGGTTCTTCTACCACCTGGGCCGGGTGCTGCGGGAGAAGCTGGCCGGCTCCACCGAGCGCCGCGACCGGGCGCTGCTCGACCTGGCCTGGGACTACCCGACGAACGGTCCGCACGCCGAGCCGAGCGCCGAGGCGGTGCTCAAGGAGATCAACGGGTATCAGGTGGACACCGGCCGGCCGCTCGACGCCTTCGGCGAGGCCCGCGACGACGGCTCCACCGCGATCGGCTGCTGGATCTACTGCGGCGTCTACGCCGACGGGGTGAACCAGGCGGCGCGCCGCCGGTCCCGGCACGAGCAGGACTGGGTGGCGGCCGAGTGGGGCTGGGCGTGGCCGGCGAACCGCCGCACGCTCTACAACCGCGCCTCCGCCGACCCGGAGGGCCGGCCGTGGAGCGAGCGCAAGAAGTACGTCTGGTGGGATCCGGACGCCGGCGAGTGGACCGGGTACGACGTGCCGGACTTCGAGAAGACGAAACCGCCGTCGTACCGGCCCCCGGAGGGCGCCTCCGGACCGGCCGGACTCGCCGGTGACGACGCGTTCGTCATGCAGGGCGACGGCAAGGCGTGGCTGTACGCGCCGACCGGCGTCCTGGACGGCCCGCTGCCGACGCACTACGAGCCGGCCGAGTCGCCGATGCGCAACCCGCTCTACGGTCAGCAGGCCAACCCGGCCCGCAAGATCTACGAGCATCCGGTCAACCGGATGAACCCGAGCCCGCCGGAGCCGCACAGCCAGGTCTTCCCGTACGTGTTCACCGCCAGTCGCCTCACCGAGCACCACACCGCCGGCGGGATGAGCCGTACCGTGCCGCGCCTGGCCGAGCTGCAACCGGCGATGTTCGTCGAGGTGTCCCCGGAACTGGCCGGCGAGATCGGGCTGGCCCACCTGGGCTGGGCGCACCTGATCAGCGGCCGCGCGGTGATCGAGGCGCGGGTGCTGGTCACCGACCGGCTCACGCCGCTGCGGGTGGACGGGCGGATCATCCACCAGGTCTGGCTGCCGTACCACTTCGGCACCGAAGGGCTCGTCACCGGCGACTCGGCGAACGACCTGTTCGGCATCACGCTGGACCCGAACGTGCTCATCCAGGAGAGCAAGGTGGGCACCTGCGACGTCCGGCCCGGCCGGCGTCCCACCGGTCCGCCGCTGCTGGACCTGGTCGGCGACTACCAGCGGCGGGCCGGGATGACGCCGGACCGTAAGGTGCCGGTGGTGACGACCGACGCGGCCGGCGGGGACGACGCCGCAGGCAGCACCGACGAGCGGTCGCCCGCCGCGCACCAGGACGGGGAGCCGGATGCCTGACGCCAACAGCCTGTACGGCCCGCTGGACCCGGCCCCCGACGCGGGCTGGGTGTCCGCGCCGCCCCGGATGGGCTTCTTCACCGACACCAGCGTCTGCATCGGCTGCAAGGCGTGCGAGGTCGCCTGCAAGGAGTGGAACGGCGTCCCCGACTCGGGTTTCGACCTGCTCGGCATGTCGTACGACAACACCGGGGCGCTCACCGCGAACTCGTGGCGGCACGTCGCGTTCATCGAGCAGCCCCGCCCGGCCGGGTACCGTACGCCTCCGTTCGCCGGTGACCCGGCCGGCGCGGCGACCAGCCCGGCGTCAGCGGCGGCCGGTGCGCTCACCGTTCCCGACACCGGTACGAATCCCGGCCTGCCGCCGGGGCAGCCGGAGGCGGCGGCGCGGATGGCCGCCGGTCCGGAGTTCCTCGGCATGCCCGGTGCCCAGCCGCCCGGGCGGGCCACCGGCGTGGAGAGCCGCACCGACTTCCGCTGGCTGATGATGTCCGACGTGTGCAAGCACTGCACGCACGCGGCCTGCCTGGACGTGTGCCCGACCGGTTCGCTGTTCCGCACCGAGTTCGGCACGGTGGTGGTGCAGGAGGACATCTGCAACGGCTGCGGCTACTGCATCTCCGCCTGCCCGTACGGCGTGATCGACCAGCGCAAGGGCGACGGCCGGGCGTGGAAGTGCACGCTGTGCTACGACCGGATCGGCGCGGGCATGACGCCCGCCTGCGCGCAGGCCTGCCCGACCGAGTCGATCCAGTACGGGCCGCTCGACGAGCTGCGGGAACGGGCCGCCCGGCGGGTCACCGCGTTGCACGAGCGGGGTGTGCCGGAGGCGCGCCTGTACGGTCACGACCCGACCGACGGTGTCGGTGGCGACGGCGCGTTCTTCCTGCTGCTGGACGAGCCGGAGGTGTACGGGCTGCCGCCGGACCCGGTGGTCACCACCCGGGACCTGCCGAAGATGTGGAAGCGGGCCGGGTTCGCCGCACTGGCCATGGCGGCCGCCGCCGTCGCCGCGTTCGTCGGAGGATCGTCGTGAGCCCGGACCGCCCGGTCGGTGACCTGTTCCGCCGCTTCCGTGAACGCCTGTCCGCGCAACCGGAGAACGGCAGCGTCGCCGAGCGGGAGGACGGCAGCCGGGCCACCGCGGCCGGTCCCGGCGTGGGCCGCACCGACGCGGGCTCCCGCGACGCCCGCCTGGCCCCGCATCCGCCCCGCGACGCGGCACCGCGCCGACGCCGGAGCAAGGGCGGCAAGGGCGGTGGGGAGCAGCTCAACGTCCCGCCGGCCGAGTTCACCTCCTACTACGGCCGGCCCATCCTCAAGCCGCCGGTGTGGCGGTGGGACATCGCCGCGTACCTGTTCACCGGCGGTCTCGCCGCCGGTTCGTCGCTGCTGGCAGCGGGCGGGCAGCTCACCGGCCGTCCGGCGCTGCGGCGCGCCGGCCGGGTCACCGCGCTCGCGGCGGTCGGCGCCAGCACGTACTTCCTGGTGAACGACCTGGGGCGGCCGTCGCGCTTCCACCACATGCTGCGGGTGGCGAAGGTGACCTCGCCGATGTCGGTGGGTACGTGGATCCTCAGCGTGTTCGGCCCGGCGGCCGGGGTCGCGGCGATCGCCGAGGCGGCCCCGCTGCTGCCCGAGCGCGGCGTGCTGGGGCTCGGCCGCCGGCTGCTGCCCCCGGCCGGGCACACCGCCGGCCTGGTCGCCGCCGTCACCGCACCGGCGCTGGCCACGTACACCGGGGTGCTGCTGGCGGACACGGCGGTGCCGTCGTGGCACGAGGCGTACCCGGAGTTGCCGGCCATCTTCGCTGGTAGCGCGCTGGCCAGCGGCGCGGGTGTCGGGCTGGTGGCCGCGCCCCGCGGGCAGGCCGGCCCGGCGCGGCGCCTCGCGGTCGCGGGCGCGGCGATGGAGCTGTGGGGCTCGCACCGGGTGGAGAACCGGCTCGGCCTGCTCAGCGAGCCCTACACGCGGGGCACGCCCGGGAAGCTGCTGCGCGCGGGCCGTACGCTGACCGCCGCCGGTGTGGCGGGCGCGCTGCTCGGCCGCCGCAGCCGGGTGCTGTCCGCGCTCTCCGGCGGTGCGCTGATCGCCGCGTCGGTGTGCACCCGGTTCGGTATCTTCCACGGCGGGGTCGCCTCGGCGCGCGATCCGCGGTACACGGTGGTGCCGCAGCGCGAACGCGCCGACCGGCGGGCCACCGAGCAGGACTGACACCTTCCCGGCCGGCCTGGCGTCCGCTGTGGTTGACTGCTGCGTGGAGGCGTTCAGGCGGCTGGTGCCCCTCCCGGTCTTCAAAACCGGTGTGGTCCGGGATCCGGGCCAGGCGGGTTCGATTCCCGTCCGTCTCCGCCAAACCGTTCCCGGGAGTGCGCCGATGCGTGAGGTCGACCCGCGACGGCGGGTGCCGCGCACCGACGCGCTGCTCGCCGAACCCGCGCTGGCCGCCGCCGCCGCAACACTCGGGCGCGACCGGGTCAAGGCCGCGATCGTCCGGGCGCAGGACCGCGCCCGCCGGGGCGAACTGACCCCCGAGGGGGTACGCGACGCGGCGCTCGCGGACCTGCCCGGCCGTACGCCGCGTGCGGTGCTCAACGCCACCGGCGTCGTGCTGCACACCAACCTGGGCCGCGCGCCGCTCGCCCCGTCCGCCGTGGACGCCCTGGTCGCCGCCGCCGGGCACACCGACGTGGAACTGGACCTGCGGACCGGGCGGCGGGCCCGGCGCGGCCGGGACGCGCTCGCCGCGCTCGCCGCGGCGGTGCCCGACGCCGGGGCGGTGCACGTGGTGAACAACGGCGCCGCCGCGCTGGCGCTCGCCGCTACCGCGCTGGCCGCCGGCCGGGAGATCGTGGTGAGCCGCGGCGAGCTGGTCGAGATCGGCGACGGGTTCCGCCTGCCGGACCTGCTGGCCAGCACCGGCGCGCGGCTGCGCGAGGTGGGCACGACCAACCGCACCACGCGCGCCGACTACGAGGCCGCGATCGGCGCGCACACCGGGTTCGTGCTCAAGGTGCACCCGTCGAACTTCGTGGTCACCGGGTTCACCTCGGCGGTGCCGGTGACCGAGCTGGCCACGCTGGGCGTACCGGTGGTGGCCGACATCGGGTCCGGGCTGCTCGCGCCGGACCCGCTGCTTCCCGCCGAGCCGGACGCGGCCACCACGCTGCGCGCGGGCGCGCACCTGGTCACCGCCAGCGGCGACAAGCTGCTCGGCGGCCCGCAGGCCGGTCTGCTGCTCGGCGACGCCGACCTCGTGCACCGGCTGCGCCGCCACCCGCTGGCGCGGGCGCTGCGGGTGGACAAGCTCACCCTCGCCGCGCTCGCCGCCACCCTGTACGCGCCGTCCACGCCCACCCGGGACGCCTTGCACGCCGACCCGGCCCGGCTGCGGCAGCGGCTGGAGCGGCTGCGTGACCGGCTCGGCGAGGACGGCTGCAAGGCCGAGGTGGTACCCGGCGTCGCTGTGGTCGGCGGCGGCGGGGCGCCCGGCGTGGAACTGGACTCGTGGGCGCTGAGCCTGCCCGAGCGGTACGCCGAGCCGCTGCGCACCGGAGACCCGGCGATCCTCGGCCGGGTGCTGCACGGCCGGCTCCTGCTGGACCTGCGTGCCGTGCCGGAGGGCGCCGACGACCGGGTCCGCGCGGCCGTGCTGAGCGTCGGGGACTGACCGGCATGTGGGTGGTGGCGACCGCCGGGCACGTCGACCACGGCAAGTCCACGCTGGTGCGGGCGCTGACCGGGATGGAACCCGACCGGTGGGCGGAGGAACGCCGCCGGGGCATGACCATCGACCTCGGCTTCGCCTGGACCACACTGCCGTCGGGCGGCACCATCGCGTTCGTCGACGTACCGGGGCACGAGCGGTTCGTGCCGAACATGCTCGCCGGCATCGGCCCGGTCCCGGCCGCGCTGATCGTGGTGGCCGCCGACGAGGGCTGGATGCCGCAGTCCGCCGAGCACCTGGCCGCGCTGGACGCGCTGGGTGTGTCGTACGGGCTGCTCGCTGTCACCCGCGCGGACCTGGCCGACCCCGGGCCGGCGGCGGCGCGCGCCCTCGCGGAGATCGCCGCCACGTCGCTGGGCGCTGTGGAGGCGGTGCCGGTCTCCGCCGTCACCGGTGCCGGTCTCCCCGAGCTGCGCGCCGCGCTTGACCGCCTGACCGCCCGGCTGCCCGACCCGGCCCGGGACGCTCCGGTGCGGCTCTGGGTGGACCGCGCGTTCACCGTGCGCGGCAGCGGCACTGTGGTCACCGGCACGCTCGGCGGTGGCCGGCTGCGTGTCGGCGACGAGCTGGAGCTTGCCGCCACCGGCGAGGCGGTGCGGGTACGCGGGCTGCACTCGCTCGGCGTCGCGCACACCGCTGTGGAGGCGGTGGCCCGGGTCGCGGTGAACCTGCGCGGCCTGCCCCGGGACCGGGTCGGGCGCGGCGACGCGCTGCTCACGCCCGGCCGGTTCGGGCGTACCGGCCTGCTCGACGTGCGGCTGTCCGGCGACCCGGCCGCCGACCTGCCGGCCACGCTCACGCTGCACGTGGGCTCGGCGGCGGTGCCCGCCCGGGTCCGGCCACTGGGCCCGGACACCGCGCGGCTGCGCCTGGCCCGCCCGCTGCCGCTGCTGATCGGGGACCGGGCGCTGCTGCGCGACCCCGGCCGGCACCACGTCGCGGGCGGCGTGACGGTGCTGGACGTGGACCCGCCGCCGTTGCGCCGCCGGGGCGCGGCGGCCGCCCGCGCGGCGGTGCTGGCCGGGCTGGACGGGCGGCCGGACCTGGCCGGGGAGCTGCGCCGGCGACGGCTGGTCCGCGCCGGTGACCTGACCCGGATGGGCGTGCCGCCGACCGGGACGCCGGTGGCCGGGCAGTGGCTGGCCGACCCGGAGCACTGGCGGGACCTGGGTCGTCGCCTCACCGAGGAGGTGGCCCGGTACGCCGCCGAGCATCCGCTCGCCGCGGGCGTACCGGCCGACGTGCTGCGGCACCGGCTCGACCTGCCCGAGCGTGCTCTGGTCACGGCGCTGCTGCGCCCGCCGCTGCGGCTGCGCGACGGCCTGGTCACCGCTGCCCCGCAGGGCACTCTGCCGGACCCGGTGGCCCGGGCGGTGGACCGGGTCCGGGCCGAGTACGGCGACCGGCCGTTCCAGGCCCCGGAGGCGCACCACCTGGCCGACCTCGGGCTCGGGCCCCGCGAGATCGGCGCTGCGGTACGCGCCGGCGCGCTGCTGAAGCTGGCCGAGAACGTGGTGCTGCTGCCCGGCGCCCCGGACGACGCGGTGCGCGTGCTCGCCGGGCTGCCGCAGCCGTTCACGCTCAGCGCCGCCCGGCAGGCGCTCGGCACCACCCGCCGGGTGGCGGTGCCGCTGCTGGAACTGCTGGACCGGCGCGGCGCCACCCGACGGCTGCCCGACGACGCCCGCGAGGTGGTCCGCCCGCCGGGGTGAGCCAACCGGTGCCACCGGCCCACGCCGGTCACCTACCGTGGCGCCATGGACCCTTCCGCGGTCTGGCGGGACAAGAACCACAAGTGGCGGATCGAGGCGTACCGGGCCCCGGACCTTCGGTTCGCCATCTACGCCACGAACGGCCCCACCGAGTCGGCGCCGCTGTGGCTGTTCGGGATGGCCGCGCTGGCCCGCTGGCTGATGACCCACGCGATCTCGCTGGACGACCTGGAGACCGACTGATGGGCGTGCAGATCGCGCTGGTGCTGGTCCTCATCCTGATCAACGCCGCCCTGTCCGGCAGCGAGATGGCGCTGGTGAGCCTGCGGGAGGGGCAGCTGCGCCGGCTGGCGCGCTCCGGGCGGGCCGGGGCGCGGCTGAGCCGCCTCACCCGTGAGCCGAACCGCTACCTGGCCACCATCCAGCTCGGCATCACGCTCGCCGGGTTCCTCGCCTCGGCCGCCGCCGCGGTGACGCTCGCCGAGCCGCTGGTCGGGCCGCTGAGCTTCCTCGGCGGGGCCGCCCGCCCGGTCGCGGTGTTCGTGGTGACGCTGCTGCTGACGTTCCTCACGCTCGTGGTGGGCGAGCTGGCACCCAAGCGGCTGGCCATGCAGACGGCGGAACGGTGGGCGTTGATCAGCGCCGGGCCGCTGGATCTGCTCGCCCGGCTGTCCCGGCCGGCGGTGTGGCTGCTCGGCCGCTCCACCGACCTGCTGGTCCGGCTCGCCGGCGGCGACCCGCGCGCCAGCCGGGAGGAGGTGACCGAGGAGGAACTGCGGGAGATGCTGGTCAGCCAGCGCGGCCTGTCCGCGCAGCAGCGGGAGATCCTCGCCGGGGCGTTCGACATCGCCGGCCGTACGCTGCGGGAGATCCTCGTCGCGCGCCGCGACGTGACCACTCTGCCCGCCGACCTGCCCGCGGCGGAGGCGATGCGCCGGCTGGCGGCCAGCGGCCGGTCCCGGGCGCCGGTGATCGGACCAGGCGGGCTTGACGACGCCCGCGGCACCGTGCACATCCGCGACCTGGTGGACGCCGACGGCGCGCTCGTCGGCGACCGGGCCCGCCCACCGGTGCTGCTGCCCGGCACGCTGCCGGTGGCCGACGCGATGCGGCAACTGCGCCAGCGGCACGAGCAGCTCGCCCTGGTGGTCGACGAGTACGGCGGCGTGGACGGCCTGGTCACCATGGAGGACCTGCTCGAGGAGGTGGTCGGCGAGCTGTACGACGAGACCGACCGGGACGTGCGCCGCGCCGTGCGGGAGCCGGACGGCGCGCTGCTGCTGCCGGGCGACTTCCCGCTGCACGACCTGCCCGACGTGGGCGTCCGCGTGACGTTCCCGCTGTCCCGGGAGTACACCACGGTGGCCGGGCTGGTGCTGGCCGGGCTGGGCCGGCTGCCCGAGGGCCCGGGGGAGCGGGTGCGGCTGCCCGGCCTCACCGTCGAGGTGGTCGAGGTGGCCGGACGGGCGATCCGCCGGGTCCGGCTGCGCGGCCCCGCCGTCGGCCGCAGCCCGGACTGACACCCGGACGGGGGACAACCGCCCGATCCCCGTCCCGGGCCGCGCCGCCGGTCGTACGGTGCGGTCGTGAAGGACCGAGGACTGCGTACGTTCATCACCGTGCTGGCCGGACTGGCCGTGATCTACTTCGGCTTCACCGGAAGCCGCGGCAGCGGCGAGGAGGGCATCTCCGGCGGCGTGGTGCTGCTCGCGCTGCTCGCCTCGCTGCTGGCCTGGCACCTGACCAAGCCCGGCCCGGCCAAGTAGCGACACTCAGTGGGCCGTGGCGGCGCTGCGGCTCACCTCGCCCGCCGACTCCTCGCCCAGGGCCACCCGCACCAGCGCCGACGCCAGCCGGCCGAAATCGGCCTCGCCCACCAGCCCGACCAGGTCACCCGGGCTCGCCGGCAGGCCCAGCCGCCGCGCCCCGGCGAGCGTGCGCCGGTCGGCGTACGGGCGAACGTCCGGCCACACCGACTGCGCCTCCCGCAGGAAGATGTCCGCACCGGTGGGGCCGATGCCGGGGAAGTCGGTGAGCAGCCGGCGCAGCACGGCCCGGTCGGCGCCTGCCTCCTTGTGCAGCCGGCGCAGGTCGCCGTGCCAGCGGTCCAGGCACAGCCGGGCGCCGGTGCCGAGCATGGTCGCGGTCCGCTCGTCGTAGCGCCGGTAGTGACCCCGGCCCAGCGCGTCGACCCGGTCCTGCCAGCTCGCCGCCTCCATCGCCTGCGGAGTGCGGTAGCCGGCGGCGAACAGCTCCCGGGCGGCGGCCACCGCCACCGAGGCCCGGATCCGGGTGCTCAGCAGCGTGGTGAGCACCAGCAGCTGGTACAGCGGGCCGGGCCGGTCCGCGAGGGCGATGCCGGCCTCCTCCGCGTACGTGCGGGACTGCCGTTCCAGCAGGGCGCGCGCGACGTTGCGATCGTCTGGCATCCGTCCGGCTTACCCGCCCCGGCCCCGGCCAGACCCCCGGGCCGATCCGGAATGCGCCGGGCGGCGGCGGGTACGCCTGTCGGGCGCGCGGTCGACGGCCGTGCGCTCCACCGGGAAGGAGAGACCCGTGGTCAAGCCGCAGCAGGAGGAACTGCGCCGGAACGACCTCGGCGCCACCAGCCAGGACAGCCGCAAGACGGCCACCCAGGCGGGTAGCCGTTCGCGAGGCCGGGGCACGTCGAACGCCGACGCGGGACGGCCCGTCCCCAAGGGACAGGTGTCGCCGTACGGCCCGGCCGGTGAGCCGGTGGCCGACGACGAGAGCGACCGCTAACCGCGAGCCGACGTCGGCCGCAGTCGCCGCCAGGTGGCTGCGGCCGACAGCCCGTACGCCACGTGCGGGATCAGGTCGGAGACCCAGTCGCTGCGCCGCCAGGTACGCGGGTCGGTCACGCCGAGCACCGTCATCGAGCTGTCGGAGGTGGCCATGACCCCGCCGCCGAGCAGCACCGTGGCCAGCGGCAACGGGATCCGCCGGCGAGTGGCGAGCAGACCGAACGCGGCCCCCGCGGCGATGCCGGTGGCGTACCCGAGCAACGGCCCCAGACCGGATCGGCGGTTCTCCGCCTCGTTGCCGGGGCCCAGGTCGACGTGCGTGACGTCGGCGAGCCGCCCGGCGACCGATTCGGGGGTGCTGCTGGCCGGCCGGGCCCGCAACGCCATGTCGAGGTAGGTGACCGCGTTGAGGACGGCGCTGCCGACGGCGCCCGCGATGGCGCCGTCGACAACCGCTGCCGTTCTCACTTCGGGTCACCCGGTTCCCGGTTGCCCTTGGGGCCGTAGGTCCGTTCGCCCCGGACCACACCGCGTTGCCCTCTGTCGTCCTGGAGGATCCGGTTGGCGACCTGGTTCGCCTCCTTGTCCGACGCCCGTCCGGACTGCTCGACGAGGTCGCGAAGGCGTGCCCGCTGCTTGTCGTACGCGTTGCTGCCCGGCCGTGGTCCTGGCATCTCTGCCTCCTCCGGATCGCTGTCGGCTGACCGTAGGCGTCTACCCGCCCGGGCCGGGACCAACCGTTGCGGGTGGATCCGCGCCCGGCCGGAGCGCCGCTCAGCCGGGCGCGCCGGCCACCGCTCAGTCGGAGGCGCGGACCACCGCGACCGGGCAGGCGGAACGGTGCAGGATGCCCTGACTGACCGAGCCGAGCAGCAGCCCGCCCAGCTCACCCCGGCCCTGCCGGCCCACCACGACCAGCTGAGCCCCGGCCGACGCCGTGGTCAGTGCCACGACCGGTTTGGCGCGTACCACCTCGGCGTGCACCGGCAGGTCCGGCCACCGTTCGCCGATCCCGGCGACCGTCTCGGTGAGCACCCGCTCGTCCTCCTCGTCCCCGCCCTTCCGCCCGCGCGGGGCGGGGCCGGCGTGCACCACGTGCAGCGGCGCGCCCCACGCGGACGCGGTCTCGGCGGCGAACTCGACGGCGGCGCGCGACAGCGGGGAGCCGTCCACGCCGACCACGACCGGGCCGTCCGCGCGGGCGGTGCCGCGCGCGACCAGCACCGGGCAGTCGGCGTACGAGGCGACCTGCACCGCGACCGACCCGACCACGAGCGCGGCGAATCCGCCCAGGCCCCGGTCGCCGAGCACGACCAGAGCGGCGGTGGGGGACTCGCCGAGCAGCACCGCGGCGGCCTCCCCGTCGATGATCTCGCCGGTGATGCGCAGGCCGGGCGACTCCGCCTCGGCCGCCGCGACCGCGTCGGAGACGAGTCGCTCGGCCTGGTTGCGCAGCCCGGCGCCGGGCGGCGACCCGGCCGGCGCGGAGACCGGTACGCGCAGCAGCGGCCAGATGAAACCGTGCACCACCCGCAGCGGGCGGTTGCGCCGCCGCGCCTCCCGGGCCGCCAGGCGCACCGCTCGTGTCGCGGGTTCGGAGCCGTCCACCCCGACCACCACCGCCGCCCCGTTCGCCGAGTTCACCAGTACCTCCTCGTGGCCGGCGCCCCCACGGCCAGTATCGCGGCCCGGGTGGGCGGCCCGGGGCGATACCGCCGGGGTCGCCCGGTGGGTACGCTGGCGTGCAGCGCCCAGGGGAGGGAGCCCCGTCGATGGATCAGCCGGACGGACCGAGCACCGCCCGCATGATCGACTACTGGCTCGGCGGCCGGCACCACCGCCCGGTGGACGTCGCCGCGGCCGCCGCTTTCGAGGCGGCGTACGGGCCGTGCGCGGCGATCTTCCGGTCGCTGCGCGGTTTCCTCGGCCGTACCGTGCAGGCGATGGCCGCCGATGGGATCGACGGCTTCCTGGTCTTCGGCGCGGGCGTGCCCACCTGCGGCAACGTGCACGAGGTCGCACCGGAGGCGACAGTGCTCTACACCGACGTGGACCCGGAGACGGTCCGCCTGGGCCGGAGCCTGCTCGCCGGCAGCGACCGGGCCGGGTACGGCTACGGCGACGCCACCGACGTCGGGACCGTCGACCGGGCACAGCTGCACCGGTTCGTGCCGGGCTGGGGGAGACGGCCGGTGGGTGTGGTCTTCCTCGGGCTGGCGGCGTTCCTGGACGACGACACGCTCGCCCGTACGCTCGACGAACTGCACCAGGCGGTGGCGCCGGGCAGCCGGCTGGCGATCGACTTCGACACCGAGGAACTGGCCGGGCACCCCGAGGCGCTGGCCATGATGGGCCCGGCGTTCCGGATGCGGGCGCCCGAGCGGTTCGCGCCGCTGCTGGGCCGCTGGCAGCCGACCGACGACGGCATCGTGCCGGTGGCGCGGTGGCGGCCGGCAGGTGAGCCCGAACCGGTGCCGGACGCGTTCCACGGCGCGCTGGCGTTCCGCACGGCCGGCTGAGCCGGTCCCGTCACGCCCGGCCGAGGCGGGGCGTTCGCCGTCAGGCGGCCTTCGTATGATGTTTGCTCTGTAGCAATAGTCGTCATCGGAGGATGAGCATGCCGGAGGCGTCCGGATCGGTGTCACGTGCCCTGCGCACGGCGCCACCCGACAAGCTGGCGGAGACCGCGGACGCGGTGCTGCGCCAGACGCTCGGGGCCGCGCGGGCGGAGGTGTTCGTCGCCGACTACCGCGCCAGCGGACTCTGGCCGGTGCTCGACCCGGGCGTGCCCGACGGCGGCCCGCTGCTGGCCCACAGCGTCGCGCAGCGCTGTTTCAGCAGCCAGGAGCCGGTGCTGGACATCGTCGAGGACGGCCGCTGCCGCGCCTACCTGCCGCTGTCGGTGTGGGGGGAGCGGCTCGGCGTGCTGATGGTGGAGCTGCCCGGCGACCCGGACGCGGCCACTGTGGAGGCCGCGCGCGACGCCGCCGGGGAACTGGCCGTGGCGATCCGGGCGGCCGACCGGGAGACCGACCGCTACCGGCGCGCCCGGCGGCGGGAGCGGCTGAGCATGGCCGCCGAGATGCAGTGGGACCTGCTGCCGGGCCGCAGCGTACGGCTCGGTGACGCACTGCTCGCCGGGCAGCTCGAACCGGCGTACACGGTGGGCGGTGACCACTTCGACTGGTCGGTGGACGGCGACCGGCTCACCCTCACCGTGCTCAACGGCACCGGCAGCGGGCTGGCCGCGTCGATGCTCACGGCGATGACTGTGAACGCCATGCGCAACGCCAGGCGTTCGGGCGGCAGCCTGGTGGAACAGGCGGAGCTGGCCTCGGACACCATCTACTACCAGCACCGGGGCAGCCGGCACGTGGCCACGCTGCTGCTGGAGCTGGACAGCCGCCGGGGCGTGATGCGCGCGGTCGACGCCGGCTCACCGCAACTGCTGCGGCTGCGCGGGGGCCGCGTCACGCCGATCGCGCTGGAGCAGCAGCTGCCGCTGGGCATGTTCGCCGAGACGCGCTACGACGTGCAGGAGTTCACTCTGGAGCCGGGCGATCGCCTCTTCGTCGTCAGCGACGGGGTGTACGCGGCGGAGCCCGACGAGCAGGAGCCGTACGGCGTCCGGGCGATGGCGCGAGCGATGCGGTCGACTCGGCTGCAGCCGGCGACCGAGGCAGTTGGTACGGTGATGCGCGAGCTGCACGCGTACCATGCCGACGCGGATCTCCGTGACGACGCGGTCGTCGTCTGCCTGGACTGGCGCGGCTCCAGCCGGTCCGGCGTGACGGGGCAGTGACCGGGGCTGCGGAGCGAACACGAGCGGGACGATCGCAGGGGACGGCGAGTGGAGCGACCTCCGAATCTTGCCGCGGCCATCGAATCGGCTGCGGAGGCGCTCATCGGTGTGCTCGACTCCGCGACATCCCGGCACACCGTCAGCGTCTCGCCCACCCAGCTGCGGGTGCTGTCGCTGATCGTGTCGCATCCGGACACCAACGTGAACCGGCTGGCCGAGCTGCTGGACGTGGTCCCGTCGTCGGCGAGCCGGCTCTGCGACCGCCTGGAGGCGGTCGGCCTGCTGCGCCGGGTGGCCGACCCGCGCGACCGGCGGGAGGTGCGGCTGATCCCCACCACTGCCGCGGAGACGCTGCTGCGCGACCTCCAGGAGAGACGGCACCGGGCGGTGCAGGCGGTGCTCGACCGGATGCCCAACCGGGTGCAGCACGAGCTGTTGCTGGCCCTGGTGGCGTTCAGTCAGGCCGCGACCGCCACCGCCCCGCAGGCCGGCTCGGACTCGACAGCCCGTACCGCCTGACCCCTCACGCCGATGCCCGCCCTGCGTCCCGCCGCCCAACTGGTGTCCTAGGATGCCTTATCGGTTGTGACGGTCACCACCGTGACACCACTGAGCAACGACGCAGCGGGCCGCCGGAGCAGAGCGGCGAGCCCGATATAGTGGCAGCGCAACTGGGCGGCCCGTGATCACCACGAGGGCGGGCCGCGTCGGGGAGGTCCCAGCCCGGGATCACAGAGGGCGCCGGCGTCTGACCGGCCGGCAACGCGCACGTCCCTCCAGCGGCCGTTCATCCGGCTGCCGGACCGTGCTGCGAAGGGAGGGTTCGGTGTCGCGTCGGCCGGCTCCAGCGGAGCAACCCGAGTCCGGGACCGCCACGGTCGTGGGAGACCGCGTCCTCACGCTGCCCAACCTGATCAGTTTCGTCCGGCTCGTCGGCGTACCGATCTTCCTCTACCTGTTCCTCGTGGTGCGGGCCGACGTCGCCGCCATCGCGGTGCTCGCCGTGGGCGGCACCAGCGACTGGGTGGACGGCTGGATCGCCCGCCGCCTGGGCCAGGTGAGCCGGCTCGGGGAGCTGCTCGACCCGCTGGCCGACCGCCTCTACATCCTCGCCACGCTGCTCGCGTTCACCGCCCGCGAGGTGGTGCCCTGGCAGTTCACCGGCGCGCTGCTGGCCCGGGAGTTGCTCCTGCTGGTGTCCCTCGGCGTGGTGCGCCGGTACGGCTACGGCCCGCCGCCGGTGCACTACATGGGCAAGACCGCGACGTTCCTGCTCCTGGCGGCGTTCCCCATCCTGCTGCTGGCCGACGCGGTGCCGGACGCCGGCACCGCCGCAGGCGCGATCGGCTGGGGGCTGGCCTGGTGGGGCCTGGTCCTCTACTGGGTCGCCGGCGCGATGTACGTGGTGCAGGCGAGCCGCCTCGTGCGGGCCATGCGGGCGCATCGTGCGGAGGCGGCGGCATGACCACGCCGCCGTCACGGGACGGGGTGGACAAGGAACGCGACCCGTCGAACCGGGTGTACGCGCCGGACTTCCTGACCGAGCTGTTCCGCAATCCGCTTGACCCGGGGTACGGGGACGCGGCGGCGCGCCGGGCGACGGGCTCCATGTCGCGGGTGCGGGAGGTGCTGGGCCGGCCGGTGAGCCTGGTGGTGCTGGCGCTGATCGGCTTCCTGTTCGCGGTGGCGTACCGGGAGACGGTGGCGGACGAGCCGAGCCGCGCGACGGCGCGGGCGGGCCTGGTCGCCGAGATCAAGGGGCGGGAGGCGGAGACCGACCGGTTGACGGAGCGCGCCGAGCAGTTGCGCGAGGATGTCAGCCGACAGCGGGACGCGGCGTTGAGCGGTTCGCAGGCGTCCCGGTTGCGCACGCTGGAGGCGGGTACCGGCCTGGCCCGGGTGCGGGGGGACGGCGTGGTGGTGCGGCTGGCCGACGCGGCGGCGGACCAGGACGGTGTGACCAACGGGGACGCGGGTCCGTCGCGGGTGTTGTATTCGGATCTGCAGAAGGTCGTCAACGCGTTGTGGGCGGCTGGTGCCGAGGCGGTGGCGGTGAACGGCCAGCGGTTGACGGCGACGTCGACGATCCGGTCGGCGGGTGAGGCGATCCTGGTGGACTACCGGCCGGTGACGGGCCCGTACGAGGTGCAGGCGATCGGGCCGCGGTCGATGCGGGACCGGTTCGACGAGAGCCGGGCGGCGGCGTTGATGCGTGAGGTGGCGCGGAAGACGGGTCTGTCGTTCGGGGTGAAGCGGGTCGACGACCTCACCTTGCCGGCGGCGCCGCAGCCGCGGCTACGCTACGCCGAGCCTCCGGCAAGCCCGAGTGCGAGTGCGAGTGCGCGTCCGTCGGGTGGCGCCGGTTCGTCGAGTCCCGGGTCGTCCGGCCCGGGTGTTTCTTCCAGCCCTTCGGGAGGTGGCCGATGATCGCGGTGCTGGCGTTGCTCGCCGGTGTGGTGCTCGGGGTGTATCTGGACCCCACGGTGCCGGCGGCGTTGCAGCCGTATCTGCCGATCGCTGTGGTGGCCGCGTTGGACGCGGTGTTCGGCGGGGTGCGGGCGAAGCTGGACCGGATCTTCGACGACAAGCAGTTCGTGGTGTCGTTCATCTCGAACGTGCTGGTGGCGGGTCTGATCGTGTACCTGGGTGACCAGTTGGGCGTGGGCGGTCAGTTGTCCACTGGTGTGGTGGTCGTGCTCGGGGTGCGCATCTTCGGAAACGTGGCGGCGATCCGCCGGCACCTGTTCCGGGCGTAGGTTTGTGGCGATGAGCGAGGAACACAGGGAGACGGGTACCGGGTGGCCGCGGCCGGGGGAGCCGGCGCGGCCGTCGGGTCCGGCGGGTGAGCCGGATCCGCGCCCGGACGCGCCCGATCCGGACGAGTTGAGCCCGTTGGCGCCGGTGGAGCCGGTGCCGGACGAGGCGGTGGAGCCCGTGGAGCGGGAGGCGGTGCCGGAGTCCGAGCCGGAGCCGGGTGCGGTGGCCGGTGCGCCGTCGGTGGCGCGGCGGTTCTCGTCGGCGGGCGCGATGATCGCGGTGTTGCTGGCGTTGCTGGGTTTCACGCTGGTGGTGCAGTTCAAGACGACGTCGACGGATCCGACGCTCGCGGCGACGCGGGAGGAGGACCTGGTGCGGATCTCGTCGGATCTGGATTCGCGGGAGCGGCGGTTGCGCCAGGAGATCGAGTTGCTGGAGGAGAGCCAGCGGCAGCTGCGGTCGGGTGAGCAGGGCCGGCAGGCGGCGCTGGAGGAGGCGACGCGGCGGGCGGACGAGCTGGGCATCCTGGCGGGCACGTTGCCGGCGGTGGGTCCGGGTCTTGAGGTGCGGTTCTCGGGGCCGGCGAAGGCGGTGTCGTCGTCGGGGATCCTGGATGCGGTGCAGGAGCTGCGGGGTGCGGGCGCGGAGGCGATGCAGATCCAGGGCGCGGACGGTACGGCGGCGCGGATCATCGCGTCGACGTATTTCGTGGACGGGCCGGACGGTGCGCTGGTGGTGGACGGGCGGCGGTTGACGGGTCCGTTCACGATCATGGTGATCGGTGATCCGGCGACGATGCGTACGGCGTTGAACATTCCCGGCGGGGTGGTCGCATCGGTGCGGGACGGCGGCGGTAACGTGACCTCCGAGGATCGTGAGGTTGTGGAGGTTTCGCAGCTGCACGCGCCGATCAAGCTGGACCACGCGCGGCCGGTCTCGTGACCGGTCGCGGCCGCGCCGGTTTCTCCGGTGCACCGATGACGAAGGACGCAGTTGGTGATTCCTGAGGATCTGCGGTACACCGCCGAGCACGAGTGGGTGGTCGGTGGTGACGGTGGTGTCGTCCGCGTCGGTATCACGCACTTCGCGCAGGACGCCCTGGGTGACATCGTGTTCGTGCAGCTGCCGGAGCCCGGTGCGGTGGTGGCCGCGGGTGAGTCGCTGGGCGAGATCGAGTCGACGAAGAGCGTGTCGGAGATCTACGCGCCGTTGAGCGGCACGGTGGCGGCGCGCAACGAGGCGTTGGCCGACACCCCCGAGGTGATCAACACGGATCCGTACGGTGCGGGGTGGTTGGTGGAGATCACTCCGGACGATCCGGCGGCGGTCGAGGGTCTGCTGACCGCCGATGCGTACCGCGAGCTCACCGAGAGCTGAGTTCGTGCTGTTCCGGGCGGCGGCGAGGTTCCGCGCGTCCGGTTGCCCTGCATTTCGGCGCTGGCTAGGCTCGCCCAGTCGACCGAGAACCAATAGTTTGAGCGTTGCGGAGTGCGCCTTCCCGGGCACGGGGAGCCAGCCGCCGGGTGTGGTGTTGCCCGGCGGCCAGACCCGCCATTCCCTGACGCCGACCGAACAGATCCGTGAGGTGGTCCCATGACGCGCCCAGACGACGAGTTCCCCCCGCTCGACGTCACTTCGACGCTCAATCTCGGCTCGCTCGACGAAGTGCTGGAGGGGCCGGACACCGATGTGGTGCCGAGCCGGATGTCCGGCTCGTTGCCGCCGGGTATGGCGTTGCTGGTGGTTCGCCGGGGTCCGAATGCGGGTGCCCGGTTCCTGTTGGACCACGATGTGACGACGAGTGGGCGGCACCCGGACAGTGACATCTTCCTGGACGACGTGACGGTGTCGCGTCGGCACGCGGAGTTCCACCGTGACGGTGGGACGTTCACGGTGCGGGATGTGGGCAGCCTGAACGGCACGTACGTGAATCGTGAGCGGGTCGAGGCGGCGACGCTGAGCAACGGTGACGAGGTGCAGATCGGCAAGTTCCGGGTGGTGTTCATCGCCGGTCCGCGCCCGGAGGAGGCCGGCCGGGGGTGAACGAGCCTGCGGCTTCGACGCCGTCCGGGGCGGCGCGGGCGCCTGCGCTGATGAGTATCGGCGAGGTGCTGGCGCAGTTGCGGCCGGAGTTTCCGGACGTCACGATCTCGAAGTTGCGGTTCCTGGAGGCCGAGGGCCTGGTGGAGCCGCAGCGGACGCCGGCGGGTTATCGGAAGTACGGCTGGGACGATGTGGCGCGGTTGCGGTTCGTGTTGACCGCGCAGCGGGATCAGTACCTGCCGTTGCGGGTGATCCGGGAGCAGTTGGCCCAGTGGGACGGGTCTGGTCCGTCGCCGGGGCGGGGGCGGCCGAATCTGGTGGCTGTGGGTCCGGGTGGTGAGGTTCCGGGCCGGGAGCCGGTGGAGTCGGTCGAGTCGTCGGAGGTGCGGCTGGACCGGGCGGGTCTGATCGCTCGTAGTGGTGTGGACGAGTCGACGCTCGCGGAGTTGGAGAGGCTGGGTGTGCTGGTGTCGGATCCGCCGGGGTGGTATGACGCGGATGCGTTGATCATCGCGAGTGCGGTGGCGGGTCTGGCGGCGTACGGGTTGGAGCCTCGGCATCTGCGGGCGTACCGGTCGGCGGCGGATCGTGAGGTCGGGTTGTTCGCGCAGTTGGTGGCGCCGTTGGCGCGGCAGAGCGATCCGGCGGCGCGGGCTCGGGCGGCGGAGACGGCGCGTGAGTTGCTGGCGTTGTCGCAGCGGTTGCACGCGGCGTTGGTGCGGGTGGGACTGCGGTCGACGTTGGGCCGGTGAGGTCGGTGCGAGGGGCCGGGCGCGGTGTGCGCCCGGCCCCTCGTCGTCTGTGGGCGCGGGCGCGGAAAGATCTGGTCGGTGGAGCGTGTCGTAGGCTTGCCGGGGTATGCCCGTCCGGCGAGGCGTGGTGCACGTAGCGCGTGGGACTCCCGTGTCCTGGTCCGTGTACCGTGCAGGGAAGGGCGCGGTGCATGGTGACGACGACACGGAGGCGGCGGTGCGCGAGCTGAGCGTGGTCGGAGTTCGGGTGGAGTTGCCGAGCAACCAGCCGATCGTCCTGCTGCGGGAGGTCGAGGGGGACCGCTATCTGCCGATCTGGATCGGCGCGGTCGAGGCGACGGCGATCGCTTACGAGCAGCAGGGGGTCAAGCCGGCCCGACCGTTGACGCACGATCTTCTGCGGGATGTGCTGACGGCGTTGCAGGCGCCGCTGCGGGCGGTGGAGATCACCGAGTTGAAGGAGAACGTGTTCTACGCGGATCTGCTCCTCGGTGACGGTGTGCGGGTGTCGGCGCGGCCGAGTGACTCCATCGCGTTGGCGTTGCGGGTGGGTGCTCCGATTCGTTGTGCGGAGCAGGTCCTCACTGAGGCGGGGATCGTGATCCCGGACGAGCAGGAGGACGAGGTGGAGAAGTTCCGGGAGTTCCTGGAGCAGGTGCGTCCGGAGGACTTCGCGGGTTGAGTGTCCCGGCCGGGTGGTGGCGCGGCGTGTCGCGGTGTCTCCTGCGGGTGAAGTCCGGGGAGCGGCGTTAGGGTTGCCGTGTCGAGTGGTGCGCGTACGGGGAGTCGGCGCGGCACCGCCACGGGCGCGGGGAGGTTGGTCCGGATGCACGAGCCGCGGGATCCTGGTCCGGGTGCGGAACAGCAGGCGGGTGTGGGGGCTGATCCGGCCGGTGACGGCGAGGTCGGCTACCGGGGTGTGACCGCGTGTTCGGCGGTGGGGATCAGTTACCGGCAGCTTGACTACTGGGCGCGTACGGCGCTGGTGGTGCCGAGTGTGCGTGACGCGTCGGGTTCGGGGACGTCGCGGTTGTACTCGTTCCGCGACCTGGTGGTGTTGAAGGTCGTGAAGCGGCTGCTGGACGCCGGGGTGTCGTTGCAGAACATCCGCAAGGCGATCGAGGCGTTGCGGTCGCGTGGGGTGGACGATCTGGCGGGCATCACGTTGATCTCCGACGGGACGACCGTGTACGAGTGCCGGTCGCCGGAGGAGGTGGTCGACCTGTTGCAGGGCGGCCAGGGGGTGTTCGGCATCGCGATCGGTGGCGCGTTCAAGGAGATCCAGGGTTCGTTGTCGCATCTGCCGGCGGAGCCGGTGGGTGGGCAGGAGCCGGCCGTGCCGGCGGTGGAGCCGGAGGCGGAGTCGGTGGGTGACGAGCTGGCGGCGCGCCGGGCCCGGCGCCGGGCCGGGTGACCTGCGTCGCGTCTTGTTGGCGGGATCGCGCCGCGCCCGAAAAGGGTGCGGCGCGATTCGTGTTTTGGTGACGGGGTGTGGTCCTCGCCTGTGGGCCGGGGCGACCGGATGGTGTGGACCGGGCCGGGTGAGAGTCGGCGCAGGTCACGGCACGTGTGCGCGTGATGTCCGAAAAGGACGGTACGTCGTGTGCGTTGGCGGCATGTGTGCGTTCGGCTGCTGTGCGTCCACCGACTCGGGTCGTGGTGGAAGGACCGAGCATGACGGTGACGAGCGAGACCACCCCGATCTCCCACTACGAGCGCATCGGCGGCGCGGCCGCGGTGAAGGCCGCGGTGGAGCTGTTCTACGACAGGGTGCTGGCCGATCCGGATCTGGCCGGCTACTTCGCCGGCGTGGACATGGTGGAGCAGCGGCGGCACCTGGCGCTGATGCCGGCGGACGTGATCGCCGACGTGCAGGTCGTGCTCGGGCAGGTGCGGGAGCAGGTCGTGTCGGCGGGGGACGCCTGAGCGTGGACGCCGCACGGCTCAAGCAGAGCTGGTCCCTGGTCGCCGCGCACGGCGACCAGGTGCCGCTCTACTTCTATTCGACGCTGTTCCTGGCGCACCCGGAGACCCGGCAGATGTTCCCGACGAACATGGCCGGGCAGCGGGACCGTCTGGTGGCCGCGCTGGGGCATGTGGTGTCCCACGTGGACCAGGTGGACCGGCTGGTCGGGTTCCTGCGAAACCTCGGCGCGGATCACCGGGAGTTGCCGCAGGGCGGCGGGGCCGCGCCGCAGCCGGCGTTGTCCCGGCACCAGCGTTGAGCGGCGTCCCGGCCCGCGCGTGATCGCGGGCCGGGACGTGCCCGCCGCGTGTCAGGCGGCGACGGCGGCGATCGCGTCGGCGATGGGGGTGTCTCCGCCGACGAGTTCCAGGGTGTGCCCGGCGGTGGCCGGGGCGTACAGCAGGGCGAGCAGCACCCGGGCCACGTCGGCGCGGCTGATCGCGCCGGGCTCGACGTGCCGGGCCAGGGTGATCCGGCCTGCGGGTTCGTCGTCGGTGAGGCGGCCGGGCCGCAGCACCGTCACGTCGAGGTCCCGCGCTGCGACGCCGTCCTCGGCGGCCTTCTTGGCCCGCAGGTACGCCGCCCACACCTCGTCGGTGCCCTCGGGCGGCGCGGTGTCCACGCCCATGGAGGAGACCAGCAGGTAGCGGCGTACCCCGGCGCGGGTGGCGGCGTCGGCGAGCAGCACGGCGGCGCCCCGGTCGACGGTGTCCTTGCGGGCGGCGCCGCTGCCGGGTCCGGCGCCGGCGGCGAACACGACCGCGTCGGCGCCGGCCAGGTGGGCGGTGAGGGTGTCGGCGTCGGTGTGTTCCAGGTCGCACACGACCGGTTCGGCGCCGACGGCGCGCAGCGCGGCGGCGTGGTCGGGGTTGCGGATCAGCCCGAGCGCGGTGTCTCCGCGTCCGGCCAGTTCCCGCTCCAGTAGTTTGGCGATCTTTCCGTGCCCTCCGGCGATGACGACGCGCATGCGCTCAACCTAGCCCGGCCCGGCCGCCGCGTGGGCCGAACGGGTGCGGGGTGGGAGGTGTGGGGGTCGGCGAGGGAGCATGGACGGGTGAGTGAGGCGTTCGAGGAACTGGCGCGGCTGGTGGCCGGCGGGGACGTGGTGGTGCTCAGCGGTGCGGGCCTGTCGACCGAGTCGGGCATCCCTGACTACCGGGGGCCCAGCGGCGTGGCGCGCCGGCACACCCCGATGACGTACCAGGAGTTCACCCGGGATCCGCTGGCCCGGCGGCGGTACTGGGCGCGCAGCCACCTGGGCTGGCAGACCATCGCCCGGGCGGCGCCCAACGACGGGCACCGGGCGGTGGCCCGGCTGCAGGACGCCGGGCTGCTCGGCGGGATCATCACCCAGAACGTCGACGGGCTGCACACCGCCGCCGGCGCCACCGGCGTGATCGAGCTGCACGGCCGCCTCGACGAGGTGACGTGCCTGGACTGCGGCAACGCCACCGGCCGCGACGAGCTGCACCGGCGCCTGTCCGAGGCGAACCCGGGCTTCGACGCGCGGGTGGCGCGCGTCAACCCCGACGGTGACGTGGACGTGCCCGACGAGGCGGTGACCGGGTTCCGCACCGTCGACTGCGCGCTCTGCGGCACCGGCACGCTGAAACCGGACGTGGTGTTCTTCGGCGAGACGGTCCCCGCGCCTCGCGTCGCCGACTGTTTCGCGCTCGTCGAGCGGGCCCGGGTGCTGCTGGTGCTCGGGTCGTCGTTGACTGTGATGTCGGGCCGGCGGTTCGTGCTGCGCGCGGCCCGCCACGGCATCCCGGTGGCGATCGTGAACCAGGGCGTCACCCGCGGCGACGGGTACGCGACCCTGCGCCTGGACGCCCCGCTGGGCGCCACCCTGTGCGCGCTGGCCGACCGGGTGGCGGCGGCTCCGGCGCCGGTGTGATCAACGCCCGGGACCTGAGCCGCGGACACGCCCGCTGGTAGCGTGGGAGGTGCCGGTACCACCCACGTGGGAGAGACCGTCGACCCGACGGCGCCGAAGGGGCAGATTCTCCCCGGAACCTCTCAGGCAAAAGGACCACGTGGGCAGGCGCTGTGGAGCGCGTCAGCGCGACTCAGGGGGAGGCCGACCCGTCGACCTCGCCCCACCAAGGAGCGCAGCGCATGACCGCAGAGCAGTTCGCCGACCGGCACATCGGCCCCGGCCGTGACGACGAACGCCGGATGCTGGACACCGTCGGTTACAGCTCCGTCGACGAGCTGATGGACGCCGCGATCCCCGAGGTGATCCGCTGGCACGGCGCCCTGGACCTGCCCGCCCCGGCCAGTGAGCGGGAGGCCGTCGCCGAGCTGCGCGCCCTCGCGTCGCGCAACACCGTCGCCGTGTCCATGATCGGCCTGGGCTACCACGGCACGCACACCCCGGCGGTGATCCGCCGCAACGTGCTGGAGAACCCCGCCTGGTACACCGCGTACACGCCGTACCAGCCGGAGATCAGCCAGGGCCGGCTGGAGGCGCTGCTGAACTTCCAGACCATGGTCACCGACCTGACCGGCCTTGCCACGGCGAACGCGTCGATGCTCGACGAGGGCACCGCCGCGGCCGAGGCGATGACGCTCGCCCGCCGCGCGTCCAGGAGCAAGAGCCCGGTGTACGTGGTCGACGCCGACGCGCTGCCGCAGACCGTCGCGGTGATCGCCAGCCGCGCCGAGCCGCTCGGCATCGACGTGCGCGTCCTCGACGTCGAGCGTGACGAACTGCCGGCGGAGTTCTTCGGCCTGCACCTGCAGTACCCGGGCGCGTCCGGCGCGGTACGGGACCACCGGGCGCTGGTCGAGGCGGCGCACGGCGTGGGCGCGCTGGTGACGGTCGCCGCGGACCTGCTGGCGTTGACGCTGCTGCGCCCGCCCGGCGAGATCGGCGCCGACATCGCCGCCGGCACCACCCAGCGGTTCGGCGTACCGATGGGCTTCGGCGGGCCGCACGCCGGTTACCTGGCGGTGCGTTCGGGCCTGGAGCGGATGCTGCCCGGCCGCCTCGTGGGGGTGTCCCGCGACGCCGACGGCAACCCGGCGTACCGGCTGGCGTTGCAGACCCGCGAGCAGCACATCCGCCGGGAGAAGGCGACCAGCAACATCTGCACCGCCCAGGTGCTCCTCGCGGTGATGGCCGGCATGTACGCCGTCTACCACGGCGCCGACGGGTTGCGCGCCATCGCCCGGCGTACCCACCGGGCGGCCGCGCGGCTCGCGGCCGGGCTGCGCGCCGGGGGCGTGCGGGTCGCGGACGTCGCGTTCTTCGACACCGTCACCGCGACCGTGCCGGGCCGCGCCGCCGAGGTGGTGGCCGCCGCCGCGGCGCGCAACGTGAACCTGCGGCTGGTCGACGCCGACCGGGTCGGTGTGTCCTGCGACGAGACCACCACGCCCGCGCACCTTCAGGCGGTGTGGGCGGCGTTCGGCGTCGACGGTTTCGACGGCGACACCGACGCGGCCCTGCCGGACGGGCTGGCCCGCACGTCGGACTTCCTCACCCACCCGGTGTTCCACAGCCACCACTCGGAGACGGCGATGCTGCGCTACCTGCGCCGCCTGGCCGACTTCGACTACGCGCTGGACCGCGGCATGATCCCGCTGGGGTCGTGCACGATGAAGCTCAACGCCACCACCGAGATGGAACCGATCACCTGGCCGGAGTTCGCGCACCTGCATCCGTTCGCGCCGGACGCGCAGACCGCCGGGTACCGGGAGCTGATCGCGCAGCTGGAGGGCTGGCTCGCCGAGGTCACCGGCTACGACGCGGTCAGCGTGCAGCCCAACGCCGGATCGCAGGGGGAGCTGGCCGGGCTGCTGGCGATCCGCGGCTACCACCGGGAGCGCGGCGAGGCCCACCGCGACGTGTGCCTGATCCCGTCGTCGGCGCACGGCACCAACGCCGCGTCGGCGGTGATGGCCGGTATGCGGGTGGTGGTGGTCGGCTGTGACGCCGACGGCAACGTCGACCTGGTCGACCTCGACGCGAAGATCGACAAGCACCGGGACGCGCTCGCCGCGATCATGGTGACGTACCCGTCGACGCACGGCGTGTACGAGACCGGCATCGCCCAGCTGTGCGCGAAGGTCCACGACGCCGGCGGTCAGGTGTACGTCGACGGCGCGAACCTCAACGCGCTGGTCGGGTTCGCCAAGCCGGGCCGGTTCGGGGCGGACGTGTCGCACCTGAACCTGCACAAGACGTTCTGCATTCCGCACGGCGGCGGCGGCCCGGGTGTGGGGCCGGTGGCGGTGCGCTCGCACCTGGCGCCGTTCCTGCCCGGTGACCCGCTCGGCGCGCGCGCCGAGCGGCGGCCGGCGATCTCGGCGGCCAATCACGGGTCGGCGGGGATCCTGCCGATCCCGTGGGCGTATCTGCGGATGATGGGCGCCGACGGGCTGGCCCGCGCCACCGGCGTGGCGGTCCTGGCGGCGAACTACGTGGCGGCGCGGCTGCGGGGCCACTTCCCGGTGCTGTACGCCGGCAACAAGGGCCTGGTCGCGCACGAGTGCATCCTGGACCTGCGGCCGTTGACCAAGGCCACCGGCGTGAGCGTGGACGACGTGGCGAAGCGGCTGATCGACTACGGCTTCCACGCGCCGACGATGTCGTTCCCGGTGGCCGGGACGCTGATGGTGGAGCCGACCGAGAGCGAGGACCTGGCCGAGCTGGACCGCTTCTGCGATGCGATGATCGCGATCCGGGCGGAGATCGACAAGGTCGGTTCGGGGGAGTGGCCGGCGGGGGACAACCCGCTGTCCAACGCGCCGCACACCGCGGCGATGGTGTCGGCCGACGAGTGGCCGCACCCGTACCCGCGGTCGGTGGGCGCCTACCCGGCGGGTGTGGACCGGGCGGGCCGGTACTGGCCTCCGGTGCGGCGCATCGACGGCGCGTACGGCGACCGGAACCTGGTCTGCTCGTGTCCCGCGCCGGAGGCGTTCGAGGACTGAGTGGCTGACGCCGGGGCGGTGGGCTCTCGCCGCCCCGGCCGGTGCGCCGGAAGGTCATGACCGGCGCGTACGCTCACTGACGCTGCGTGATCGCTCAGGCGACGAGGGCGTGGCGGGCCGGACCCCGGTGCGGGGCGATGGTGCGCCCGTCGGGGAGCAGCTCACCGGTGTCCTCGAAGACGATGACGCCGTTGCAGAGCAGGCTCCAGCCCTGCTCAGGGAAGCAGGCGAGGATGCGGGCGGCCTCTCGGTCGGTCGCGTCGGCGGAGGGGCAGGTGGGCTGGTGCTGACACATCGGGTTCTCCGGACTGTGGGGGCACTGTGTCATGGTTCACATGACCAGTGACGCACAGTACCAAGCGAAACTGCGCGGTATCGAGCAAGGATGCGTCTTGTTCACCCAGAATGGGCTGAACGGATGACCCGTAACGGCCCGGACGTCGTGGAAGCGCTCCCACAGGTGGAGGTCGATGCTCCCGGCGCCCCGCCCGGATGCCGCCGCCGGCTCGTCGAGACCGCCCGGCTGCACTGGCGTATCGGCGACGGCGGCGACCCCGCCGACCTGGCACAACGCTTCCTCGCCGCACACGGCATCGACCGCAGCGACCTGTCCCGCCCCGGCCGCCACGACCCCGGCGCAGCGGTCTGCGGCGCCGCGCTGTACCTGTCCGCCGCCGCCGGCGCGTACACCCTCGGCGTGTCGCCCGGCGCGCCCAGCCCCGCACCGGCGCTGCCCGACCTGGTCGTCGTCGTCTACCACCACACCGACCGCCCCGCGGCACCCCAGCCGCCGACCCCGGCCCCGTGGCGGCTCGGCGGCTGGCGGGACAGCTGGACCCCCGCCGCGCACGCCGCCGCCGTCGCCGCGGTCCGCGACGCCATCGCCCGCGGCGACGTCTACCAGGTCAACGTCGTCGGCCACGCCGCCGCCGGCTACACCGGCGACCCGCTGCCCGCGCTGGCCCGCCTCGCCGCGCTGCCCGGCGCCCGGTACGGCGGCACCCTGCACGGTCCCGGCTGGGCGCTCGGCTGCGCCTCCCCGGAGACCCTCATCGCCGCCGAGCACGGCCGGCTGGTCACCCGCCCCATCAAGGGCACCCGCCCGGCCACCCCCGCCGGACGCCGTGACCTGCTCACCTCGGCCAAGGAACGCGCCGAACACGTCATGATCGTCGACCTGGAGCGCAACGACCTGGCCCGCGTCGCCCGCACCGGCTCGGTGCGCGTCGACGAGCTGTTCGCCGTACGCCGCTGGTGTGACCTGTGGCAGGCCGAGTCGACCGTGTCGGCGGCGCCCGCCGACGGCCTCGGCCTGGCCGACCTGCTGCGCGCCGTGTGCCCCGGCGGGTCGGTCACCGGCGCACCCAAACACGCCGCCCTGGCCCACATCGCCGCACTGGAACCGGTCGGCCGCGGCGCGAGCATGGGCGCGCTCGGCTGGGTCGGACCCGACCGCCTCGACCTGGGCCTGACCATCCGCACCGCCGCCGCCGACGCGAACCTGCTGCACCTGTGGGCCGGGGGAGGCATCACCTGGGACAGCGCCCCGGCTGCCGAGGTCGCCGAGGCCGCCGCCAAGGCCGCCCCCATCCGCGCCCTGCTCGCCGGCTGACCCGTTCGTGCGGCGCGGCGGCGGCTTCGCCCGGCGGCCCGGCCTCCCACGACGGCTCCGGCTCCGGCGGCCCGCGTGCGGCGGCTCGGGCTTCCGCCGGCCGCCCGGCGCCTCAGCCGGCGGCGGCGAACTCGTCCAATGCGGCGACGACCCGCTCGCCGATGCCGTGACCGCCGCCGTGACCGCCGGACTCCACGATCTCCAGCCGCGCGTCCGGCCAGTCCCGGGTCAGCAGCCACGCGATGTCCGGCGGGCCGCTGACGTCCAGCCGGCCCTGCACCAGCACCCCCGGAACGCCCGCCAGGCGGCCCGCGTCGCGCAGCAGCTGCCCGTCCGGCAGGAAACCCCGGTTCGTGAAGTAGTGCGTCACCAGCCGGGCGAACCCGTACCGGAACACCGGATCGTCGAACCGCGGATCCGGCGCGTACCCGCCGGCCAGCGACACGTGCACGTCCTCCCAGTCGCACCAGTCCCGCGCCGCCTGATCCCGCACCGCCGGGTCCGGGTCGTCGACCAGCCGGGCGTACGCCGCCGACAGGTCACCGTCGCGGTCGGCCTCGGGCACCCCGTCGCGGAACCGCGCCCACTCCTGCGGGAACACCCGGCCCATGTCCCGGGTCACCCACTCGATCTCCCGGCTGGTGTTGGCGACCACGCTGAAGAGCACCAGCGCGCCGACCCGCTGCGGGTGCCGCTGCGCGTACGCCAGCGCCAGCGACGACCCCCACGACGCACCGCACAGCAGCCACCTGTCGATCCCCAGATGCGCGCGCAGCAGCTCCATGTCGGCCAGCAGATGCCCGGTGGTGTTCACCGACAGGTCGGTCGCCGGATCCGACGCCGGGGGAGTGCTGCGCCCACAGCCACGCTGGTCGAACAACACGATCCGGTACGCGGCCGGGTCGAACAGCCGCCGCCACGACGCGCCCGCCCCCGAACCCGGCCCACCGTGCACCACCAGCGCCGGCCGGCCGTCCGGATTGCCGCACGTCTCCCAGTACACGCGCTGCCCGTCCCCGACGTCCAGCGTCCCGTGCGCGTACGGCTCGATCGGCGGATACATACGGCGGCCTCCCTGCGACGGTGTCCGCACACCCTACGAGCATCACCGCCCCGGCGGGTGCCCACCTACGAGCGGTAAGCAACGGATAGCCTTCCGGGCATGACTATGCGTCCCATCCGGATCATCGGCGACCCCGTGCTGCGCACCCCCAGCGAACCCGTCACCAGCTTCGACGCCGAACTGCGCGCCCTCGTCACCGACCTGATGGACACGCTGCTCGGCGCACCCGGCCGCGCCGGCGTCGCCGCACCCCAGATCGGCGTCAACGCCCAGGTGTTCGTCTACGACGCCGACGGCCACCGCGGCCACATGATCAACCCCACCCTGGAGGTGTCCGACGAACTCCAGGACGACGAGGAGGGCTGCCTGTCCATCCCCGGCCTGTACTTCCCGACCCCCCGCGCGCTGCACGCCACCGCCCACGGCTACGACCAGCACGGCGAGCCGCTCACCATCACCGGCAGCGGCTTCCTCGCCCGCGCCCTGCAACACGAGACCGACCACCTGCGCGGACGCCTCTACGTCGACACCCTGCGCGGCGACACCCGCCGCCGGGCCCTGCGCGAGATCCGCGCCGGCCGGTTCGACTCACCCAGCCGCGGCCGCTGACGTCAACGCACACTCGGTGAACCCGGCCACCCGGGAGAACCCCAGCCGCTCGTACAGCCGCACCGCCGCGGCGTTGTCCGCCCGCACGTTCAACGTCACATGATCCACAGACGCGCGCAGCCGGGCGCACAACGCCGCCACCACACCCGCACCCAGACCACGGCCCCGCACGTCCGGATGCGTCGTCACGTTCCCCAGCGCCGCCACCCGCCACCGCGGCGAGAACACGTGCACCCCCGCCACCGCCACCAGCCGGCCGTGCTCCCGCACCCCCACGTACTGGCCCGTCTCCAGCATCCGCGCATCGAACCAGTTCCCCGGATACGCCACCGCGTACAACCCGGCCAGCTCCGCCGCGTCCGCCGGCCCCAACGGCTCACCCACCGCCCGCACCGCCGCCAGCCGCCCCGCATCCGTCAACGCCATCCGGTGATGCGCCGCCGCCTCCGACACCACGAACCAGCGGCCCAGCGCCGCCTCCAGACCGGGGGACAGGTGCGCCCACATCCGCGCCGGCAACACCGGCGCCGCTTCCACCAGCAACCCCGCCAACTCCGGCACCCGATCCGGCGCCGCGAACGCCAGCAACGTCGGCAACTCGACCCCGTGATACAGCAACACCACCTGGTCGCCACGCCGGAACCACGACGTGTACGGCCAGAAGAAATCGTCCAGATCACCCAACTGGTACGCGTGCAACACCGGATCCCGGCCCAGCAGACCCGCCAGCACCGCCCGGTCGTGCTCCGCCCGCACCGCCACCGCGATCAGCCCGCCGTCCACTGGTCGTAACCCAACCGGGCCACCAGCGCCAGCACCACCACCAGCAGCACCACCCGCACGAACCCGGCACCGCGCCGCAACGCCATCCGCGCGCCCACAGCCGCCCCCACCACGTTGCACACCGCCATCGCCGCACCCAACGCCCACCACACGTGACCGGTCAACCCGAACACCACAAGCGCACCCAGATTCGTGCCCGCGTTGACCACCTTCGCCATCGCCGACGCCTGCACGAAATCCGAACCCAGAATCGCCGTGAACGCCAACACCAGGAACGTCCCCGTGCCCGGCCCGATCAACCCGTCGTACAGGGCGATGCCCAGACCGGCCACCGCCACCGCCACCACCACCCGCGCCGGCGTCCGCCGCTGCGGCGACGCCACCACACCAAGCGACGGCCGCGCCAGCACGAACACCGCCACCGCCACCAGCACCACGAGCACCACCGGCCGGTACGCGCCACCCGGCACCGCACCCGCCAACGCCGCACCCAACCCCGCAGTCAGCACCGCCAACCCGGCCGCCGGACCCGCCACCACCCAGTCCAGCTTCGTCCGCCGCGCATACGTCACCGCCGCCGTCGACGTACCGAAGATCGCCGCCAGCTTGTTCGTGCCCAACGCCGTCGCCACCGGCACAGCCGGCGCCGCCACCAGCAACGCCGGCAACAACAACAGACCGCCGCCACCCACCACCGCGTCCACCCACCCGGCCAGAAGGGCAGCGGTCAGCAACGTCGTCAACGACAGGGCATCCACCGACGCATTCTGCCCACGCCACCACCAGCGACGAGACCACCTGTGTCCAGCCTCACCGCCCCCGGCGACGCCGCAACCACACCCCGACCGACCCCACCGCCACGAACACCAGCATCGAACAGCACAGCAGTTTCAGCACCCGGCAAGACTCCCACGACGACGTAGGGTGTCCAGGTGCGCCTGGCCACCTTCAACCTGCTGCACGGCCGATCCCTCACCGACGGGCTCGTCGACCCCGACCGGCTCACCGCCGCCGTCACCGACCTCGACGCCGACGTCCTCGCCCTCCAGGAAGTCGACCGCGACCAGACCCGCAGCGGCAAACTCGACCTCACCGCCGTGGCCGCCCGCGCCCTCCACGCCGACCACCACCGCTTCGCCGCCGCCGTCGTCGGCACCCCCGGCGAACAGTTCCGCCCCCTCACCCACGACGACGACGGCCACGGCGAACCCCTCTACGGCATCGGCCTCATCAGCCGCCACCCCGTCCGCTCCTGGCAGGTCACCCGCCTGCGCGCCGCACCCGTCCGCTCACCCATCTACGCACCCGGCCCCGGCGGCGGACTCGTCCTGCTCCGCGACGAACCCCGCGTCGTGCTCGCCGCCGTCCTCGACACCCCCCACGGCCCCCTCACCGTCGCCGCCACCCACCTGTCCTTCGTCCCCGGCTGGAACATCTGGCAACTACGCCGCGTCGTCCGCGTCCTGCGCACCCTGCCCGCACCCCGGATCCTGCTCGGCGACCTCAACCTGCCCGCCGGACCCGCCGCCGCGCTCACCCGCTGGCAGCCCCTCGCCCGCCGCCCCACCTACCCGGCCGGGCAACCCCGCGTCCAACTCGACCACATCCTCGCCGACCGGCACGCGCTCGACCGGCTCCCACCCGTCACCGCCGTCCACACGCCACTGGCCACCATCTCCGACCACCGGCCCCTCGTCGTCGACCTCGGCTGACGCTCAGCCCGGACCACTCTGCCGCCGCGCCGCCTCCACCGCGTTGCGGAACAACATCGCCACCGTCGTCGGACCCACCCCGCCCACACGCGGCGTGATCGCCCCCGCCACCCCGGCACACGACTCGTCCACGTCCGGCAGCAACCGCCGCCCCTCGTACCGCACCCCACCACCGACCACCACCGCACCCGGACGCACATGCTCCGGCCGCACGATCCCCGGCACCCCCGCCGCCGCCACCAGGATCTCCGCCCGCCGCGTGTACCGCGGCCAGTCCGCCACCCCCGTGTGCACCACGGTCACCGCCGCGTTCGCCGTCGGCCGCTTCTGCGCCAGCAACATCGCCAACGGCCGCCCCAACGTCGCACCCCGGCCCAGGATCACCACCTCCCGGCCCGCCACCGGCACACCGTGGAACGCCAGCAACGCCTCGATCCCCGCCGGCGTACACGGCAACGGCCCCGGCAACCCCAACGCCAGCCGGCCCATGTTCACCGGATGCATCCCGTCCACGTCCTTGTCCGGGTCCAGCTCCGCCAACGCCCGGTCGTAGTCCAGACGACCCGGAATCGGATACTGCACCAGCACCCCGTGCACCGTCTCGTCCGCGTTGAAATCCGCCAGCACCGCATGCAGATCCGCCTGCGACGCCGACGCCGGCAGATGCACGTGCGGCGACACGAACCCCAGCTCCGCCGCCTGCCGAGACTTGATCCGGATATAACCCGCGCTCGCGTCGTCGTCACCCACCAGCACCGTCGCCAGCGCCGGCGTCACCCCCGCCGCACGCAGCTCCGCCACCGACGCGGCGACCTCCGACAACACCTGCTCCGCCACCGGGGCACCCGGCAACAATCGCGCAGAAGACATACGACACCTCGCCCGCGGAGGCCCAGGCGGTCGACCCCCGCGACGAGCTCCCCGATGGTTCACCCATCCCCGTGCCGCCAGTCGCGTTCCCCCTCAGCCTGCCACAGCCGCCACCGCCACCGCATCCACCACCGACTGCCACCCCGGCAACGCCGCCAGCAAACCGTCCGCCCGCCGCCGCCGATCCGCCGCCGACGCCACACCCAGATCAGCCAGCACCGCCCCGAACGCCCGCGCCCGCTCCGGCGCCACCGCGCCCGACACCACATGACACCGCGCGTACGTCACCAGCACCCAGAACATCGCCTCCCGATGCCGGCCCGCCCCGATCAGCTCAGCCGCACCGTCGAACACCACCGGACGCCCCGCCACGCCCAGATCCGCCCCGAACGTGAACCCCGCCCGCGGCAACCGCGCCACCTCGTCGAACACCACAGCCAACCCGGCCAGATGCTCCCGCACCCGCGCCGCGTCCACGCCCACCCCGCCGCCGTCGAGCGTGTCCAGCAGGCCCGCGTACCGATCCGCGAGCCCGAACCGCGACAACACCCGCTCCGCCCGCACGTACCGCCGCCGCACCGTCGGATCCGCCAACCCCGCCACCGCCGGCCACACCGCCAGCAACGACGTCGGAAACACCCACGCCAGCACCTGCTCCGCGGTCGACGGTCCGGCGTCGACCGCCCGCAAGCCGTCCTCGATGCGCCGCCGCACCCCCGCGCACCGCGCCCGCACCCACACCGGATCCGCGAACCCCGCCGCCACCCGCTCCCGCACCGCGGCCAGCCGCCCCGACGGATCCGCGATCACCCCATCGGTACGGAACATCGGCGCGAACACCCACGACCCCAGCACGTCCTCCGGGCTGCCCAACTCCTCCCACGTGACAGTGCTGACCTCCAGCAGCACCCCCCGGTGCACGAACTTGCCCACCTTCGCCCCGGGCTCCCGGCGTACCAGCAACACGTCCACGTCCGACCACACCGGCAGCACCGCGTCGTCCGGCAACCCCACAGTCGACCCGCTGAACAACGCCCCCTCGATCGACGGATCCGTGCGCATCCGCTCCCGTACCCACCCGACCGCCACCGCCCGCGCCGCACCCACCCGCATCCGGCCGATCCTGCCACCGCGCAACCCCACACACCGACCGCCGCGCGACAGTCACAGCGGCGGCGCCAACCCCGACAACGCCCGGTTGGTACGGTTCGCCGCCACCGCCGCCCGCTGCTGACCCGCCGTCACCTCGATGTACGTCTGCGACGACGCCAACGACGCATGCCCCAGCAACCGCATGATCTCCGCCGCGCTCGCCCCGTCCTCCGCCAGCCGCGTCGCGAACGTGTGGCGCAACGCGTGCAACCGCGCACCCCGCGGCACCCGGTCACCGATGCCCGCTCGCCGGTAACACGACTCCACCAGGTACTGCAGCCCACCCCGCCGCAACGCCTCACCCTGGCGGTCCACCAGCAACGGCGAGTCCGGCCGCACACTGCGCGACCCGAACCGGTGCCGACGGCTGTCCAGATAACCGGCCAGCACCCGGTCCACGGCGTCCTCGATCGGCACCGTACGCGGCCGCCCGCCCTTGCCCGCCACGTCCACCCGTCGCTCGCCGTCGCGCCCGGCCACCGATGACACCCGCAGCGCCAGCAGTTCCGACAGCCGCAACCCCGCGCACAACGCCAGCGCCAGCACCGCCAGGTCGCGCTCCGGCCACGGATCACGCTGCCGGCCCTCCGCCCGGGCCACCGCCGCCAGCAACTCCTCCGGGGTGCCCTCGCCCCGCAGGGGTTTGGGCCGGGGGAGCAGCGTGCGGGGCCGCCCCACCGCAGGCATCGGGTTGCCCGGTACGACACCCTCGGCGACCAGGAACGTGAAGAAGTTGTTCCAGGTCGACCAGGCGCGATGGACCGATGCCGCGGCGCGGGGAGCGGCGAACCGCGCGAACGCCGCGCGCATCACCTTGGGGGAGAGGGTGCCGATGGTTAGGTGCAGGGGAGAGGCGTCACCGTCGGCGGCGACCAGCCCGGCCACCGTGGCCAGATCCCGCCGGTACGCGGCCAGGGTGTGGGGGGAGGGCTTGCGGGTGGCCCGGGCGGTCAGGAACTCTTCGATCAGAGTGCCAATCGTTTCGTCCGGTTTGTCATGCATAAGGGATATTATGCATGATTCTCGCGTTCCCGCCAGGAGGCCACGTCGGGGGAGAGTGGCGACCAACGCGATGATCAACTCCACCTCGCCGGGGTGGCGGTAATCCCAGTGCGCCGATGTGGCCACATCGGCGCACTGGCGGCGCTTGTTGTCGCTTCCGACGCTCGCCCGGTCGAGTACGCGCGGTCCGGCGGCATAACAGGGAGGCGACTGCTTGGAACCTCCGGCACGCCGAAGGCTCTGCCCAAAGGCGGGTCAACTGCCTCGCGCGGGCGCCCGGGGAGTTCCGGCCCGACCCTACTTGACATAATGTACATTATCGAATCTGCATGATCCGGTGCTCAGGCAGGCTTTGCGCCTTCGGTGTGCGCAGCGATCCCTTGAGGGCCGTCGTTCTCACCTCTGGCCCGAGGCGCTGCGCGGGCGCATTCCGGCGTCGCCGCGTCCCTGACGAGCGCGGCGACGCGCAGCAGGTCTCGCCCACGGAAGTACGCCCGCGCGTTTTCCTCGTAAAGCCGTCCGCCGACACGCTGCCGCACCTGCTGTACCGCGTCATCGAGTAGCCGATGCTGCTCCACGGTCAAAGGTCCGCCGCCGGCGAGGCAGGCGGACACCGAGTCGCCGATCTCCCGCGCGCCCGGGTCGTTGCCCGCGAGCAGCTCGGGCAGCCGGCTGCGCCGCCAGTAGCCCAGCGCGTGCAGTGCCGCTCGCTGCGCAGCTCCGTACCAGATCGCCGGGCCCAGGTCGGGGTTTCGATCAGCGCGCCTCGGTGTCCGGTGGCCGAGCTGCTTCGCGGTGCGGCGTTCGGCGGCGTACCGCTGTAGATCCTCGTGCCGGAGTCGGCGGCTCGCCGCGAGCTGCTCCAGCGCCCGAAGCAGCGCCGCCTCGTCACGCCGGAACGGTCCGGCCAGCTCTTCGAGGAAGCTGAGTGTCGCCTCGAAGCCGACTGGGCGGTACAGCTGCACGCACGAGCGTAGTGCGGAGACCCGGCGCTGGTGCGGCAGCGCCGGGTCGCGGACGCGGCGGGCGAAGGCGCTGAAGCTCATCGGCCGAGAGTAGAGGCGCCGATCGACAGTGGTGTTGACCGTCGCCTCTCCCCTGGGCTGCCGTACGGCGGTCAGGCGCCGACGTAGTCGGCCAGGTGTTCGCCCGTGAGCGTCGACCGCGCCGCCACGAGATCGGCCGGGGTGCCCTCGTAGACGATCCGGCCGCCGTCGTGTCCGGCGCCCGGACCGAGGTCGATGATCCAGTCGGCGTGCGCCATGACGGCCTGGTGGTGCTCGATCACGATGACGGACTTCCCGGCGTCGACGAGCCGGTCGAGCAGGTCGAGCAGTTGGGCGACGTCGGCCAGGTGCAGGCCGGTGGTGGGTTCGTCGAGGACGTACACGCCGCCCTTGTCCCCCATCCGGGTGGCGAGCTTGAGGCGCTGCCGTTCCCCTCCGGACAGCGTGGTGAGGGGCTGACCGAGCGTGAGGTAGCCGAGGCCGACGTCGGCGAGCCGGTCGAGGATGGTGTGGGCGGCCGGGGTGCGGGCCTCGCCGTCGCTGAAGAACGTCTCGGCTTCGTCGACGGACATGGCGAGGACCTCGCTGATGTCGCGCCCGCCGAGGTGGTAGTCGAGGACGGCGGGCTGGAACCGCTTGCCCTCGCAGTCCTCGCAGGTGCTGGCGACGCCGGCCATCATGCCGAGGTCGGTGTAGATGACGCCGGCGCCGTTGCAGGTCGGGCAGGCGCCTTCGGAGTTGGCGCTGAACAGGGCGGGTTTGACGCCGTTGGCCTTGGCGAAGGCCTTGCGGATGGGGTCGAGCAGGCCGGTGTAGGTGGCGGGGTTGCTGCGGCGGGAGCCGCGGATGGCGGTCTGGTCGACGCTGACCACGTCCTCATGTTTGGCCAGTGAGCCGTGGATGAGGCTGCTCTTGCCGGAGCCGGCGACGCCGGTGACGACGACCAGGACGCCGAGGGGGATGTCGACGTCGACGTCGCGCAGGTTGTGGGTGCGGGCGCCGCGGATCGGCAGGGTGCCGGTGGGCGTACGCAGCTTGTCCTTGAGGGTGGCGCGGTCGTCGAGGTGGCGGCCCGTGGTGGTGTCGCTGGCGCGCAGGCCGGCGATTGTGCCTTCGTAGCAGATGGTGCCGCCGGCGGTGCCGGCGCCGGGGCCGAGGTCGACGACGTGGTCGGCGATGGCGATGGTCTCGGGTTTGTGTTCGACGACGAGGACGGTGTTGCCCTTGTCGCGCAGTTGCAGCAGGAGGTCGTTCATGCGGGCGATGTCGTGCGGGTGCAGCCCGATTGTGGGTTCGTCGAAGACGTAGGTGACGTCGGTGAGGGACGAGCCGAGGTGGCGGATCATCTTGGTGCGCTGGGCCTCGCCGCCGGAGAGGGTGCCGGCGGGCCGGTCGAGGCTGAGGTAGCCGAGGCCGATCTCGACGAACGAGTCGAGGGTGTCCCCCAGTGCCTTGAGCAGCGGGCCGACGGAGGGTTCGTGCAGGTCGCGTACCCAGGTGGCGAGGTCGCTGATCTGCATGGCGCAGGCGTCGGCGATGTTGATGCCGTTGATCTTCGAGGAGCGGGCTTCCGGGGCGAGGCGGGTGCCGTCGCAGTCGGGGCAGGTGGTGAAGGTGACGGCGCGTTCGACGAAGGCGCGGATGTGGGGCTGCATGGCGTCGACGTCCTTGGCGAGCATCGACTTGCTGATGGCCGGGATGAGGCCGGTGTAGGTGACGTTGATGCCGTCGACCTTGACCTTGGTGGGCTCCTTGTGGAGCAGGTCGTCCAGTTCGCGTCTGGTGTAGTCGCGGATGGGCTTGTCGGGGTCGAACAGGCCGCTGGAGCGGAAGATGCGGCCGTACCAGCCGTCCATGCTGTAGCCGGGGATGGTGATGGCGCCCTCGTTGAGGGAGAGCTTCTCGTCGTAGAGGACGGTGAGGTCGAAGTCGGTGACGGCGCCGCGGCCCTCGCAGCGGGGGCACATGCCGCCGAGGCGGTTGAAGGTGCCCTTCTTGGTCTGGGTCTTGCCGGGGCCGCGGTCGACGGTGATGGCGCCGGCGGCGCGTACGGAGGGGACGTTGAACGAGTAGGCGTTGGGTGGGCCGATGTGGGGGTCGCCGAGGCGGCTGAACAGGATGCGGAGCATGGCGTTGACGTCGGTGGCGGTGCCGACTGTGGAGCGGGGGTCGGCGCCCATGCGTTCCTGGTCGACGATGATGGCGGTGGTGAGGCCTTCGAGGATGTCGACCTCGGGGCGGGACAGGGTGGGCATGAAGCCCTGGACGAAGGCGCTGTAGGTCTCGTTGATGAGGCGCTGGGACTCGGCGGCGATGGTGCCGAAGACCAGTGAGCTCTTGCCGGAGCCGGAGACGCCGGTGAAGACGGTGAGGCGGCGTTTGGGTATCTCGACGTCGACGTTGCGCAGGTTGTTCTCGCGGGCGCCGTGGACGCGGATGATGTCGTGGCTGTCGGCGTGGTGCAGGCCGGTGGTGGCCTTGCTCATGGTCTCTCCGTCCGGTGGTGCGGGTGTCAGTCGAGCCAGCGGCAGTCGCGCATCAGGGTGCGGCCGGGCAGCTCGTCGGCTTCGCGCCAGGCCTGGATGCGGTGTGGCGTGATGCGGTACCAGCGGTGGGGCGTGGTCAGGGTACGGGGGTCGAAGCCGGTTCGGGTGGCGAATCGGTCCCCGTGCTCGGTGGGCAGGGCGTCGATGGTGAGGGTTTCGACGTGGCCGTCGATCATGGTGACGTCGCGGGTGGGGCCGAGGCCGACGCGGGCGCGGCCGCCGGCGAGGTTGCGGCCGGTGGGGCTGTCGGCCGGGGTGGCGACGAGCAGTGTGTGGCCGTCCCAGTCGAAGGACAGGGGTACGAGGTACGGGGTGCCGTCGGGGCCGGCGGTGGCGATCCAGCAGTCGACGTCGTTGTCGAGGCGGTGGGTGGTGTCGTGGCGGCGCTGGGCGCGGATGCGGGGTGCGTCGGTCATGGGTGCGGTCAGCGCCGCTCGTTGATGCGGATGAGGTTGCCGGTGGGGTCGCGGAAGGCGCAGTCGCGTACGCCGTAGGGCTGTTCGGTGGGTTCCTGGACGACGTCGGCGCCGCTGGCCTGGAGGCGGTCGAACAGGCCGTCGAGGTCGTCGGTGGCGAGGGTGAGCGCGCCGTAGCTGCCCTTGGCGATGAGTTCGAGGATGGTGCGGCGTTCGTCGTCGGTGATGCCGGGGTCGGCGGCCGGCGGGTGCAGGACGATGCCGGTCTCGGGCTGGTCGGGTGGGCCGACGGTGAGCCAGCGCATGTCCTGGTAGCCGACGTCGTTGCGCAGTTCGAAGCCGAGGGTGTCGCGGTAGAAGGCGAGGGCGGCGTCGGCGTCGGTGTGGGGCAGGAACGCGTAGTGAATGGTGATCGTCATGGTGGTCACGCTAGTGGTGGCCGGCCGGTGCGGGCTTCTCGATTCCTGATCGGTCGGGTCGCCTGTTTGGTCAGGCAGGGTGGTGGTTCGGCGGTGTCGGGTGCGTGGCGGGCGCGGTAGGCGCCGGGCGGTTCGCCGACGAGTTCGGTGAAGCGGGTGCTGAAGGTGCCCAGGGACTGGCAGCCCACGGCGAAACAGACGTCGGTGACATTGAGGTCGCCGCGGCGCAGCAGGGCCATGGCGCGTTCGATGCGGCGGGTCATGAGGTACGCGTACGGGGATTCGCCGTAGGTCTGGCGGAATTGTCGGCTGAGGTGGCCGGCGGACATGTGTTCGCCGCGGGCGAGGGCTTCGACGTCGAGGGGTTCGGCGTATTCGCGGTCGATGCGGTCGCGGACGCGGCGTAGCCGGGTCAGGTCGCGCAGGCGTTGGGCGAACGCGGGGTCGTCGGTTGCCGGGTGCGGTGACACGTCCGCATCCTGCCTGGTGGGCGGTGGTGTCGTCCACCAGTTCGAGCGGCGAGTCGTCGCCGGGTGCACCTGTGGTCGTGGTGGCGGCGACAGGTGCACCCGCACTGTCGGTCAGCGCAGCCGGCGGGCGGTGAAGCGGGTGGGTGGGTCGGCGATGGCGTCCTGGGCGGCGACGAGTTGCAGTTCGCGGGTGCCGGCTTCGAGGGTCGCTTCGAGGACCGCGTAGATCGAGTTGGTGGTGCGTTCCAGCGCGGTCTTCGGTGAGCCGGTGGTGGCGAGGTGGGCGAGGTAGAGGGCGGCGGTGACGTCGCCGCCGCCGTTGGGGGCGATCGGCAGCAGCGGGGTGGTGACGGCCCAGGCGCCGTCGTCGGAGACGGCGACGACCTCCAGGTGGCCGGCGGGCAGGTCACCGTGCAGGACGCTGGTGACCAGGACGTGCCGGGGGCCGGTGGCGCGGACGGTGTCGACGGCGGCGAGCAGGTCGTCGAGGGTGTCGGTGGTGCGGCCGGCGAGGAATTCCAGCTCGAACTGGTTGGGGGTGACGATGTCGGCGCGGGGGACGACTGTGTCGCGCAGGTATTCGGGGATGCCGGGGCGGACGAACATGCCGCGGCCGACGTCGCCCATGACCGGGTCGCAGCAGTAGAGGGCGGCCGGGTTGGCGGCCTTGACGCGGGTGACGGCGTCGAGGATGACGGCGCCGACTGCGGGGTCGCCCTGGTAGCCGGAGAGGACGGCGTCGGCGGTGCCGAGCACGCCGCGGTCGGAGATGCCGGCGATGACGTCGGCGACGTCGGTGGGGGCGAGCAGGGGGCCGCGCCAGGCGCCGTAGCCGGTGTGGTTGGAGAAGTGCACGGTCAGGACCGGCCAGACCTCGTGCCGGAGGCGTTGCAGCGGGAACACGGCGGCGGAGTTGCCGACGTGGCCGTAGGCGACCGACGACTGGATGGACAGGATCTTCACCTGGTCATCGTCGCATCCCGGGCCGGGGATGACTGCCGGTGGCGGGGTGATGACGGCCGGGACGGGGGTGACCGTTCGGCGCAGCGTTCCGGCCGCCCGGCGCGGGGCGGGTTTGGGCGCAGCGTGCGGCGGGGGCATGAACCGGGGTGTTCTCGCCATCCGGACGGAGGAAGCGCTGATGCTTTCCGCACTCGATCGTCGGCACACCGTCGCGCCGCCGGGGTACAGCCGTTGGCTGATTCCGCCGGCGGCGCTGGCGATCCATCTGTGCATCGGGCAGGTCTACGCCACGAGCGTGTACAAGAACTCCCTGATCGCGCATTTCGACACCGGTCAGACGGCGATCGGGGTGATCTTCAGCATCGCGATCGTGATGCTGGGGTTGTCGGCCGCGGTGGCCGGTACGTGGGTGGAGGCGAACGGGCCGCGTAAGGCGATGTTCGTCTCGGCGTGTTTCTGGGCGGCGGGGTTCCTGGTGGGGGCGCTGGGCATCGCGACCGGGCAGTTGTGGTTGCTGTACCTGGGGTACGGGGTGCTGGGCGGGATCGGTCTGGGGATCGGGTACATCTCCCCCGTCTCCACGTTGATCAAGTGGTTTCCGGATCGGCCGGGTCTGGCGACCGGGTTGGCGATCATGGGGTTCGGTGGTGGGGCGATGGTGGCCTCTCCCCTGTCCCGGCAGCTGATGTCGTTCTACGACCCGGGCTACGACCCGGCGAACAGCGGTTCCACGGCGTCGGGGCCGGCGCTAGTGTGGTTGTTCGTGACGCTCGGCGTCGGCTACTTCGTGATCATGATGTTCGGGGTGTTCAACGTGCGGGTGCCCGCGCCGGACTGGCGGCCGGCCGGGTTCGACCCGGCTCAGGTGGCGGACAAGCCGCTGGTGACGACGGCGAACGTGTCGGCGGCGAACGCGGTCAGGACGCGGTCGTTCTGGCTGCTGTGGGTGGTGCTGTTCTGCAACGTGACGGCGGGTATCGGCATCCTGGAGCAGGCCAGCCCGATGATCCAGGACTTCTTCCGTGAGGGCGGCACGTCGGCGGTGTCGGTGGCGGCCGCCGGCGGGTTCGTGGGGCTGTTGTCGCTGTTCAACATGGCGGGCCGATTCGTGTGGTCGTCCACCTCGGATGTGATCGGCCGCAAGCCGATCTATGTGGTCTACCTGGGTGTGGGCATGGTGCTGTATCTGCTGCTGGCGCTGGTGGGGCAGACCGCGACGGCGTTGTTCGTGCTGCTGGCGTGCGTGATCCTGTCGTTCTACGGCGGCGGGTTCGCGACCGTGCCGGCGTACCTGCGGGACCTGTTCGGCACGTTCGAGGTGGGCGCGATCCACGGCCGGCTGCTGACCGCGTGGTCGGCGGCGGGCGTGGCCGGGCCGCTGATCGTCAACGCGTTCCTCGACGCGCAGGGCGAGCCGGGCACGCTGACCGCGGCCGCGTACCGGCCGGCGCTGTTCACGATGGTCGGGGTGCTGGCGGTGGGTCTGGTGGCGAACCTGCTGGTGCGGCCGGTGCCGCAGCGCTACCACGAGCCCGCGTCCGGGCGGGACGAGACGGGACCGGGGCAGCCGGTGACGGCGGAGAGGAGCGGATCGTGAACGAGCGGACCGGTGGCGGGCAGCGGGCCCGCCTGGTGGTGTCGTGGCTGGTGGTGTCGGCGTTGCTGGGCTACGGCGTGGTGCAGACGCTGATCACGGCGGCGAAGCTGTTCACCCGGTAGGAGACGCGACGCGGCGGCCCGGGGGCGGGAATCCCCCGGGCCGCCGCCGGGTCAGAGACCGCCGCCGACGCGCAGGACCGCGCCCGTGGTGTACGAGGCGTCCGGGCCGAGCAGGTACGCGATCGCGCCGGCGACCTCCTCGGGTTCCCCGGCGCGGCCCATCGGGATCCGGCTCGCGGCGCTGTCGGGCCGGTCGGGCACGCCGGAGAGGGCGTGGATGGTGGTGCGGATGATGCCGGGGGCGACGGCGTTGACGCGGACACCGTGCGGCGCGAGTTCCTTGGCCAGCCCGACGGTGAGGGTGTCGGTGGCGGCCTTGACGGCGGCGTAGTGGATGTACTCGCCGGGTGAGCCGAGCGTGGCGGCCACGGAGGAGACGTTGACGATCGCGCCGCCGTGGGTGAGCCGGCGGGCCGCCTGCTGGGCGCACAGCACGTACCCGATGAGGTTGACGTCGACGACCTCCCGCAGGTCGTCGACGCGCAGGTCGGTGAACGGGCCGATCGGGCTGGTGACGCCGGCGTTGTTGACCAGGCCGGTGAGCGGGCCGAGCCGGTCGGCGGCGTCGAAGATACGGCGTACCTGGTCGGGGTCGGTGGTGTCGGCGGCGACGGTGACCGCGCGGCGGCCGACGGCGCGCACGTCGGCGGCGACCGCCTCGGCGGCGGTGTGGTCGGCGCGGTAGCCGATGACCAGGTCGTGGCCGTCGGCGGCGAGCCGGCGGGCGGTGGCCGCGCCGATGCCGCGTCCTCCCCCGGTGACGATGGTGACGGAGGTCAATGCCCTTCTCCCCTGTTGTGCGGTGGGGGCGACGTTACCGTGGGCGGGACCATCCGGGGTGGAGAGGACTGTCACATGGGGCGCGCTTTGGTGCTGGGTGGCGGCGGGGTGACCGGGGTGGCCTGGGAGCTGGGTCTGCTGGCCGGGCTGGCCGGGCACGGCGTGCGGCTGGACGAGGCGGACCTGGTGGTGGGTACGTCGGCCGGGTCGGTGGTCGGGGCGCAGGTGCGTTCGGGTACGCCGCTCGCGGAGTTGTACGAGGCGCAGCTGCGGCCGCCCCGCGACGAGGTGCCGGCGCGGCTGGGGACGAGGGTGCTGCTGCGCTGGGCGTGGGCCGGTGGGCGGGGCCGGGACGCGGCGCGGGCCCGGGCACGTATCGGCGCGATGGCGTTGTCGGCACGTACCCCGTCGGAGCAGTCGCGGCGGGCGGTGATCGCGGCGCGGTTGCCGTCGCCGGAGTGGCCGGCGGCGCGGCTGCTGGTCACCGCCGTGGACGCGGCCTCCGGTGAGTTCGTGGTGTTCGACGCGGACAGCGGGGTGCCGCTGGTGGACGCGGTCGGCGCGAGTTGCGCGGTGCCGGGGGTGTGGCCGCCGGTCACAGTCGGCGGCCGGCGCTACGTCGACGGCGGGGTCCGCTCCCCGGTGAACGCGGATCTGGCGGCCGGGTGCGGGCAGGTGGTGGTGCTGGCGCCGACGCGTGCGGCGGTGGGGCCGATGCCGCGGCTGTCGGCGCAGGTGGCGGCGTTGCGGGAGGCGGGGGCGCGGGTGGCGGTGGTGTCGCCGGACCGGGCGGCGCGGACGGCGATCGGCCGTAACGTGCTGGACCCGGCGCGGCGGGCGGCGTCGGCGCGGGCCGGGTTCGCCCAAGCCGACGTGGTGGCCGACGAGGTGGCCGCGGTGTGGCGCTGAGCGTGGCCGAGGCAGCCGCCGGTTGAGGTAACGCTGTTCGGGCAGGCTTCCGGTCAGCCGGGCGGCCAGCCGGTAGTGCTCGGCGGCGGCCCGCGGGTCGCCGTGGAGTTCCAGCAGGTGCGCGCGGACGGCGTGCAGCCGGTGGTGGCCGCGCATCGCCGGGTCGGCCAGCAGCGGGTCGAGCAGCGCCATGTCGTAGAGGACGCTGATCTGCAGCCGGTCGGTGTCCGGGAAGGCCGGCACCTCGGCGTGCACGGCGGCGATGGCCGCCTGGAGCTGGTAGCGGCCCACCGGGCCGTGGGGCAGGGCCCGGCCGAGCAGCCGTCGCGCGGCGACCCGGATGAGCCAGGCCCGCGGTTCGTCGGCGTTGAGCCGGTCGCGTACCTCGTCGGGCAGTTCCTGGTGGGCGGCGAGGTATTCGGAGGTGGGGTGGCCCCACGGCTCCGGGTTGGAGTGGATCATGATCACCTACTTCACTGCCGGTCCTTCGCGTCGTGCGGCGGTGCCTCCCTGTCGCTCGCCGGGTACGACGGAGCGGGATCGCCGATGTCTACATATCCTCGCCTCATGAGTGACGCGGTGGGTGTCGGTGACCTGGTCGAGGATTTCACGCTGCCGGACGAGACGGGCACGCCACGGCGGCTGTCGGAGTTCCTGGCCGCCGGGCCGGTGGTGCTGTTCTTCTACCCGGCGGCGATGACGCGGGGCTGCACGGCGGGGAGCTGCCACTTCCGGGACCTGGCGGCGGAGTTCGCGGCGGTGGGCGCGCAGCGGGTGGGGATCAGCCGGGATCCGGTGCGGCGGCAGGCGGAGTTCTCCCGCCGGCACGGGTTCGACTATCCGCTGCTGTCCGACGTCGACGGCGAGGTGGCGCGGGCGTTCGGGGTGCGGCGGCGGCTGCCGCTGGGCGCGCTGAGCACCCGGCGGATGACGTTCGTGATCGGCACGGACCGGCGGGTGCTGGCAGTGGTGCACAGCGAGCTGAGCATGAACGAGCACGCCGACGCGGCGCTGCGGGCCCTCGGGGGCTGATCATCGTGGTGTCGCAGCCGGCTGGTATCAAGGCTGCGTCAAACAGGTGTACGGAAGAGGGCGTGATGGCGGGTCAGGGTTTGTCCACTGACGAGGTTCAGGGGATCCGGGAGGCGCTGGCCGCGGGCCGCAAGCCCCGGGTGGTGTTCACCGAGGCGGCCGGGCAGATGGCCGGGCAGCTCGGGCAGGTGGTGGAGCTGACCGACCCGGCGGCGTCGGAGGAGTTCGTGGTGGTGCGGTTCGGCCGCGACGAGCTGCCGTTCTCCCCCGCCGACGTGGCGATCGCCCCGAAGGGCGCCGGGCGGCGTCCGGCCGCCGAGGCGAAGCCGGAACCGGAGCAGCCAGCGGCCGCTCCGGAGCCGGAGTTCGTGCTGGACACGCCGCGGGTTCCGGCGCCGCGGCGGGAGGAGCCGAAGACCGAGCAGCAGGCGGCGGAGCCGAAGCCGGCGAAGCGGGCGGTGAAGGCCGCGAAGCCGAAGACCCCGCCGGGGCTGACCGTGACGCTGGCCTACGCCGAGGGCGAGTGGACGGTGGCGGCGCAGCAGGGCACGAAGGCGCTGGCCCGGCCGTACGTGGTGAAGCCGGCCGAGGCGCTGCGGATGGTGGCGCTGGTGGACGTGCCGGGGGTGCAGGAGGCGGTGGAGCAGATCCTGGCCGCCGAGCGGGCCGAGGCCGAGCAGCAGGCGGAGAAGCTGCGCGCCGAGCTGGCCGAGATCGAGGCGCGGCTGGCGGAGCTGCGCGAGGCGCGCTGACCGCAGAGACCCCGCGGGGCCGGTGCGACCGCTCGCACCGGCCCCGCGCCCCTGCGCCCACAGGTCGATCAGTGTTGCGGAATGTTCTGTACCCCGATCCGGCGGCGGAACACCCAGTACGTCCAGCCCTGGTAGGCCAGCACGATCGGCGTGAACACCACGGCCACCCAGGTCATGATCTTCAAGGTGTACGGGGTGGACGCGGCGTTGGTGGCGGTGAGCGTGCCGGCCGCGTCGAGGGTGGACGGCATCACGTTCGGGAACAGCGCGGCGAACAGCGTCGCCACGGCCAGGGCGATCGCCACGGCGGTGCCGGTGAACGCCCAGCCCTCCCGGCGTACCTTGGCGGCGGCCAGCCCGCCGAGCAGGGCGATGGCGGCGCCGACGGCGAGCACGACGGCGGCGGCGCTGGAGCGGATGCTCAGCGACCAGCTCAGGAACGCCACGGCCGCCACGGCGGTGCCGACGCCGAGCTTCACCGCGAGGGCGCCGGCGCGCTCCCGGATGTCGCCTGTGGTCTTGAGCGCCAGGAACACCGCGCCGTGGGTGAGGAACAGCCCCAGCGTGGTCAGGCCGCCGAGCAGCGCGTACGGGTTGAGCAGGTCGAGCAGGCCGCCGACGTACTCGTGGTCGGCGTCCAGCGGCACGCCGCGGAAGATGTTGGCGAACGCCACGCCCCACAGCACGGCCGGGATCGCCGAGCCCCAGAAGATGGCTTGGTCCCAGCGGCGCTTCCAGGACGCCTCGGGCCGCTTGTGGCGGTACTCGAAGGCGACACCGCGGGCGATCAGGGCCAGCAGGATGAGCAGCAGCGGCAGGTAGAAGCCGGAGAACAGGGTGGCGTACCACTCGGGGAAGGCGGCGAACATCGCGCCGCCGGCGGTGATCAGCCACACCTCGTTGCCGTCCCAGACCGGGCCGATGGTGTTGATCAGGACGCGGCGCTGCCTGTCGTCGCGGCCGAGCACCGGCAGCAGCATCCCGACGCCGAAGTCGAAGCCTTCGAGGATGAAGTAGCCGGTGAAGAGCACGGCCACGAGGAGAAACCAGACGGTCGTCAGTTCCACGGTTGGGCTCCGGGGTGTCAGTAGGCGAACGCCAGCGGGCGCTCGGCGTCGTCGGTGTCGTCGTCGTCGGTCTGCGGGGTGACGTCCGGTACGCCGGCGCGGGCGTAGCGGACCAGCAGTTTGAACTCGACCACCGCGAGGACGGCGTAGATGAGGGTGAACGCGGTGAACGAGGTGAGCACCTCGGTCAGGGAGACGCTGCGGGACACGCCGTCACGGGTGAGCATCTCGCCGAAGACGATCCACGGCTGGCGGCCCATCTCGGTGAAGATCCAGCCGAAGGAGTTGGCCAGCAGCGGCAGGACGGGCATGACCAGGCCGGCGCGCAGCAGCCACTTGCTGGTGGGGGTGCGGCCCTTGCGCTGGCTCCACAGCACCAGCAGCGCGATCGCGGCGGCGGCCAGCCCGAAGGCGATCATGAAGCGGAAGCTCCAGTAGGTGACCGGGATGATCGGGGCGTAGTTGCCGGGGCCGTACTGGCTGGCGTACTGGGCCTGCAGGTCGTTGATGCCCTGCACGGTGCCGTTGGGGTCGCCGGTGCCGAGGAACGACAGCAGGTACGGGATCTTGACGGCGAACAGCTCACGGCTGCCGTCGAGGCTGCCGACGGTGAGCACGGAGAACGAGGCGGGGCTCTCGGTGGTGTAGAGGCCCTCGGCGGCGGCCATCTTCATCGGCTGCACCTCGGTCATGATCTTGCCCTGGACGTCGCCGGTGAGGACGACCAGCGCCGAGGAGATCAGGACGACCCAGGAGCCGAGCTTGGTGGCGAAGCGGTACGCGCCGGTGTCGGCGCTGTCGCGGTTGCGCATCACGTGCCACAGGCCGACGGTGACCATCAGCGACCCGGCGACCAGGAACGCGCCGGCCAGGGTGTGCGGGAAGGTGACCAGAGCGACCTTGTTGGTGAGCACGGCGACGAAGTCGGTCAGCTCGGCGCGGCCGCTGTCCGGGTTGATCCGGAAGCCGACCGGGTTCTGCATGAACGAGTTCGCGGCGAGGATGAAGTACGCCGACAGGTTGGTGCCGATCGCGGCGGCCCAGATCGCGGCCAGGTGCAGGCGCTTGGGCAGCCGGTCCCAGCCGAAGATCCACAGGCCGATGAACGTGGATTCGAGGAAGAACGCCACCAGGGCCTCGATGGCCAGCGGCGCGCCGAAGATGTCGCCGACGAAGCGGGAGTAGTCGCTCCAGTTCATGCCGAACTGGAACTCCTGCACGATGCCGGTGACCACACCCATCGCGAAGTTGATCAGGAAGAGCTTGCCGTAGAACTTGGTGAGTTTGAGGTACCGCTCGTTGCCGGTGCGGTGCCACATGGTCTGGAGGATCGCCACCAGCACGGACAGGCCGATGGTCAACGGCACGAACAAGAAGTGGTAGACGGTGGTGACACCGAACTGCCAGCGGGCGACGTCCAACGCGTCCACCTGAAACCCCCAGCTGCGCATACTACGAGACGTAGTAGATACTACTCGGCGTCGTAGCGAAAGCAGCAGGGCCGCAGGGCCCCACCCGGCCCGGGACCAATGACCCTGATCACCCTTGCCGGAGGACCCGCGGTCCCGGATCACCGTGCCGGGTGCCGGGGCCGCCCCGGCACGTGCGACCATCCAGCACTGATGAACAGCACCCCCTGGCGTGCGCCGCTGCTGTGGCGGGGCGCGCAGACGCTCGCCCGCGCCGTCGTCGGACTGATCGGCCGGCTGGAGGTCACCGGCGACGTGCCCGACGCGCTGCGCCACGGCCCGCTGGTCCTGGCCGCCAACCACATCAGCCCGTTCGACCCGGTGGTGCTCACCGCCGCCTGCCGGGTCCGGCACGTCGCGCCCCGGATCATGGCCACCGGCGGGCTGTTCCGCGCCCCGCTGATCGGGTCGCTGATGCGCCGCGCCGGGCACATCCGCGTCGACCGGGGCACCGCCGCGGTGCACCGCTCGCTGGAGGTCGCCGCCCACGCGGTGGCCAGCGGCTCGGTCGTGCTCGTCTACCCGGAGGGACGCATCGGGCTCGACCCGGGCATGTGGCCCGAGCGGGGCAAGACCGGCGCGGCCCGGCTCGCGTTCGCCAGCGGCGCCGCCGTCGTCCCGGTCGCCCAGTGGGGCTCGCACGAGGTGCTGCCCTACCGGGCGCCGAAGGGGATGCTGCGCGCGACGGCCCGGGCGGTCCTGCGCCGGCCCGCCATCCGGGTGCACTTCGGCGCCCCGGTGCCGCTGGACGACCTGCGGCCGGGCTCCCCCGGCGCGGCCCGGCAGGCCACCGACCGGATCATCGACGCGATCACCGACGACCTGGTGCTGCTGCGCCCCGACGAGCCGGACCTGCCGCGCCACGTCGACCCGGGCCGTCCGGTCGACACCGCCCGCGCGCACCGTCGCCACCGCACCGGCTGACGCATCCCGGCCCCGCTGGCGGGTATCAAGTCCCGCATCCCCTTGAGCGGAGAGGACCTGGCCATGACCGCTGTCCGAGCACTCGTACTCAACTGCACCCTGAAGCGCTCCCCGGCGACGTCCAGCTCACAGGTGCTCGGCCAGGAGGTGCTCGACGCACTGGCCGATCAGGGCGTCGACGGCGAGATCGTCCGGGTGGTCGACCACGACGTGCGCTTCGGGGTCTCCGTCGACGAGGGCGACGGCGACGGCTGGCCCGCCATCCGCGCCAAGCTGCTCGCCGCCCAGATCCTGATCATCGCCACGCCGATCTGGCTCGGTCAGCCCTCGTCGGTGACCAAGATGGTCCTGGAACGGTTGGACGCCGAACTGTCCGAGACCGACGACCAGGGCCGCCTGCGCACCTACGGCAAGGTCGGCGGGGTGGCAGTGGTCGGCAACGAGGACGGCGCGCACCACACCATCGCCGAGGTGCAGCAGGCCCTCAACGAGGTGGGGTTCACCTGCCCGGCTGCCGGGGCCACCTACTGGGTCGGGGAGGCGCTGCACAAGACCGACTACGTCGACGCCGGCCCCAAACCCGACACGACCGGCCGTACCACCGCCGCGCTGGCGCTCAACAGCGCCCACCTGGCCCGGCTGCTCGCCGAGCGTCCGTACCCGCCGCCCGGAACCCGTGACGCGGCCGTCGCACCCGGCGACCGGTCCGGCTGAACCGACGCGCCCCGGCCCCCTGCCCGAGCGCGCGGTCTGCCCGCGCGCCGCCGCCGATCTTGCACTTGGGGTCCCGGCAAATCCGGCAAACCGCCTCCGACGAGGGCCGCAAGCGCAAGATCGGCGAGGTGAGGCTGGGCGGGGCGAGGGTGGGTCAGGGGGTGGCGCGCAGCCTGTCGTCGAGCGCGTCCAGGTCCGGGACGAACCACACCTGGTCGTGCCGGTTCGACTCGGCCACCAGCGCCCGCAACGCGCCGCTGCGCTCCAGGTGCGCGGAGATGTCACCCACTATCACCAGGCGCAGCCGGTAGTTGACGAACTTCTGCATCACCTCACCGGCGAAGCGGGTGCCGAGCGTGAAGAAGCCGGGGTCGAGCCGGTCGGCCGGCACCGCGACCACAGTCGCGCCGAGGAACGCCGCGCCGATCAGGTCCAGCGCGTCGCGCTCGGTGGCGATCGGCGGGCCGTCCGGGTCGCAGACCAGCACCGGCACGCCGGCGCGCTCCTGCATCAGGTCAGCCACGGCCGCGCTCCCCGCCGCCGAGCAGGCCGTTGCCGCCGTCGAGCACCCCGTCGAGCAGGCGCAGCAGGTCGGCGGTGGCGGTGAGGTCGCCCAGGATCATGATGGTCATGCGGTGCCGTTCCTCGTCGTGGACCGTCTGCACGCGCAGCGGACGGTCCGGGTCGTGGTGGGTGTTCACACCGGCCAGCACCAGCGTGGCGAGCCGGTCGGCGGCGGCCCGGTCGACGCCGTCGAGACGCACGACGCTGGACACCTCCGCCCCCGGCGCCGAGGGCGGCGCGGGCCGGCCGGTCAGCGCGTCCAGGTCCGCGCGGGCGATCCGGTACTGCTTGCCGATCCGTGTGGCCCGCAGCCGTCCGGAGCGGATGTAGCCGCGCACGGTGCGTACGTGCAGGCCGAGCAGGTCAGCTACCTGCTCCACCGAGTACATGTCGTTACTCATCGGACCCTATCTTAGCGATGATAGGGAACGATGGGTAATTTCATTGCCCGGCCATGTGTGCGCTACCCGGGCCGGGCATACTGCCCGCGTGCAGCCCCGTCACGGCTACCTCGACGCGCCCGCGCCGCTGGCGTTCGCCCACCGCGGCGGCGCGGCCGACGGCGACGAGAACACTGCCGCCGCGTTCGCCCGTGCCGTCGCCCTGGGCTACCGGTACGTGGAGACCGACGTGCACGCCACCGCCGACGGCGTACCGGTGGTCTTCCACGACCCGACGCTGCGCCGGGTCACCGGCGAGCCGGGCCGCATCGCGGATCTGCGCTGGGCCGACCTGGCCTCGGTACGCGTCGGCGGCGCCGCCCTGGTGCCCCGCCTGGACGAGGTGCTCGACGCCTGGCCGCAGGTGCGGTTCAACATCGACGTGAAGTCCGACGGCGGCGTGGCACCCACGGTCGCCGCAGTCACCCGGGCCGGCGCGGGCGGGCGGGTGCTGCTCGCCTCGTTCAGCGACGCCCGGCTGGCCCGGCTGCGGGCGCTGGCCGGGCCGAGGGTCGCCACCGGCCTCGGCATGCGCGGCGTGGCCCGGCTGCGGCTGGCCTCGCTGCACGGAAGACCCCTGCGGCTGCCCCCGTCCGTGGTCGCCGCGCAGGTGCCGGTCTCCTTCGGCCGGGTGCCGGTGGTCGACGGGCGGTTCCTCGCGTACTGCCACCGGATCGGGCTGCAGGTGCACGTCTGGACGATCGACGAACCCGCCCGGATGCACCACTTACTTGATCTTGGTGTGGATGGCATCATGACCGATCACGTCAGCGTGCTCCGTGACGTCTATCGCAGTCGCGGCCACTGGGCCGCCTGAGCCCCCGAGGACGACCCCCGATGGCCGATACGGTCACCCCCGCCGTCGCCGACCCCGCCGGACCGGGCAGCACCCGCCGCGAGCGCACCGGCTGGTACTTCTACGACTGGGCGAACTCCGCGTTCCAGACCACTGTCATCACGGTCTTCCTCGGGCCGTTCCTGACCACGGTCACCGAACTCGCCGCCGGTTGCGAGCTGGGCGCCGACAGCTGCGACGGCGCGGTGTACCCGCTGGGCATCAAGGTCGCCGCCGGGTCGTTCTACCCGTACCTGATCTCGCTGTCGGTCTTCCTCACCGTGTTCGTGCTGCCGGTGATCGGCGCGATCGCCGACCGGTCGGCGCACAAGAAGCGGCTGCTCGCCGCCGCGGCGTTCACCGGCGCCGGGGCGACCATCGCGTTCGCGTTCGTCACCGGCGAGCGCTACCTGCTCGGCGGCGCGCTGTTCCTGATCGCGAACATCTCCTTCGGCGCCGCCGTTGTCGTCTACAACTCGTTCCTGCCGCAACTCGGCGGCCCGGACGAACGCGACGGCATCTCCAGCCGCGGCTGGGCCATCGGCTACCTCGGCGGCGGCCTGCTGCTCGCGCTGAACCTCGTCGCGGTCACCATGCTCAGCGAGGAGGGCAACGCCCAGCGCACGCTGGACCTGGCCCGCTGGTCGATCGTGTCCGCAGGCGTGTGGTGGGCCGCGTTCACCCTGGTGCCGCTGCGCTGGCTGCGCGAACACCCGACCGAGGCGGCCCGGCGGGGCGGCAGCGGCGTCAACGTGCTCACCGACGGGTTCCGGCAGCTCGGGCGCACCCTGCGGGAGATCAAGACGTACCCGCTGACGCTGTACTTCCTGCTCGCGTTCCTGGTCTTCAACGACGGCATCCAGACCGTCATCACCCTGGCCAGCCAGTACGGCACCGAGGAGCTGCGGCTGGAACAGAGCACGCTGATCGTGACCATCCTGCTGGTGCAGTTCCTCGCCTTCGGCGGCGCGCTCGCACTCGGCGCGCTCGCCAAGCGCATCGGCGCGTGGAAGACCGTGCTGCTGTCGCTGGTGCTCTGGACCGGTGTGATCATCGCCGCGTTCCGGCTGCCCGCCGAGGCACCCGTACCGTTCATGATCCTCGGCGGCTGCATCGGCCTGGTGCTCGGCGGCAGCCAGGCCCTGAGCCGGTCGCTGTTCAGCCAGCTCATCCCGGCCGGCAAGGAGGGCGAGTACTACGGCTTCTACGAGATCAGCGACAAGGGCACCAGCTGGCTCGGCCCGCTGGCGTTCGGCCTGGTCTTCCAGCTGACCTCGTCGTACCGGGTGGGCCTGGTGTCGCTGCTGATCTTCTTCGTGGTCGGCTTCGCGCTGCTGGCCGCCGTGCCGATGCGCCGGGCCATCATCGCCGCCGGGAACACCCCGCCCCGGGTGCTCTGATCCGCCTCGCCGCGGCCTGTGGATCATCGCGCGCCGGATCGGGCGGTGCCGATGGACTAGGCTGCCCCGACGTGACCGACGACGCCGCCCCGACCTGCCTGGCCCGCCCCCTGCCGGGGCCCGGCGACGACCGAGCCAGCGGCTGCGCCGCCGCCCGCGGCGTCGACGGCCGGCCGCTGCACGCCGCCGCGCTCAAGTTCTTCTGGGGGCCGATGGACTGCGGCAAGTCCACCATGGCGTTGCAGATGAACCACAACCACGCCCGGCAGGGCCGCCGCGGCCTGGTCACCACCCGCATCGACCGCTCGCTGGGCCCGCAGGTCACCACCCGCATCGGCCTGGCCCACGAGGCCGTCGAGGTCACCGACGACCTCGACCTGCGCGTCCTGGTCCGCGACGCGTGGGCCGAGGGGGTACGCGTGGACTACCTGATCTGCGACGAGGCCTCGTTCTACAACCTCGAACACATCGAGCAGATGGCCGAGCTGGTCGACCGGTTCGACGTCGACGTCTACGCCTTCGGCCTGGCGACCGACTTCCGCTCCTGCCTGTTCCCGGCCGCGCAGCGGCTGTTCGAACTGGCCGACGAGGTGGCCCGCATCCAGGTCGAGGTGCTGTGCTGGTGCGGCCGGGAAGGGCTGCTCAACGCCCGCGTGGTCGGCGGCCGGGTGGTCCGCGAGGGCGCACAGGTCGTCATCGGCGACACCGTGGACACCGCCGACGTGCGCTACCAGGTGCTGTGCCGGCGCCACTACCGCTCCGGGGACCTCGGCCCGCGTGCCTGAGCCTCAGAACGGATCTCCGCACACCCGCCAGCCGCCGCCCTCCGGCACCACAGGCAACTCACGTTCCTCGCTGCCACCGCCGTCCCGGTTGATCCGCACGACCACCGTCCCGTGCGGGCGGCCGGACCGCGTCGCCACCGACACGTCGACGATCTCGTAGCCGCTGACCTGCGGCGGCGTGCGCACCCAGCTCCCGAAGCCGACCCTGCTCCACTTGCCCCGGGCCTCGGCGCACAGCCGCTCGTACGCCGCGTCGGTGTCACCGGCCGCGACGTCGCGGAAGAACCCGTCGGCGGTCTCCCGCACCGGCCCGTCGGCCTGGAACACCACCTGCGCGTTCCACGCCGCCAGCCCGGCCACCCCGATCAGGCAGGTGCCCACGCCGAGACCGGCGATCAGCACGCCCGCGCGTAGCGGGCGGCGACGCCGGGCCGTGTGGTGCCACTCCCGCTGCCTGCCCATCACCGTCGACGGTAGGCAACCGGACGGTGACGCGCAGCCGGTTGCGACGCGCGCTCGTACCGGACAGCAAACGGCGGGCATCGGCGGCAGACTGTCCGCATGACAGCTCATGCCGACATCGCCATGATCAGTATCGACAGCTCTGACCCGGCCGCACACGCCGCCTTCTACGCCAACGCGCTGGGATGGGAGATAACCCACAGCGAGGCCGAGTACGCCATGATCGTCAAGGACGGCCCGGCCATCGGGTTCGGCCTGGTCCCCGGCTACACGCCGCCGGCGTGGCCGGACGAGAGCGGCGACAAGCGTTACCACCTGGACCTCTACGTCGACGACGTGGCGGTCGCGGAGAAGGCTCTGGTGGCGGCCGGCGCGACCCGGCCCGAGTTCCAGCCCGGCGGTGAGCGGTGGACCGTGCTGCTCGACCCGATCGGGCAGCCGTTCTGCCTCTGCCCCCGCCCCCAGGGCTGACCGGTCAGCGCAGCGGGCCGCAGTGCTCCGCGGCCCGCTGCGCGGCTGGTGGTGGTCAGCCGCGGCGGCGCGCCCGGGCCGCCCAGATCGCGTACGCCGGATCCCGGTCCAGGTTGTGCCGGTCCCGGTCGTAGCGGCGGGTGGTACGCGGATCGGCGTGCCCCATCGCGTCCTGCACGTCCTCCAGCGGCACCCCCTCGGAGCGGGCCGTGGTGGCGAACGCGTGCCGCAGCGAGTGCGGCGACAACTTCGCCCAGGCGGCGATCCCGGCGCGCTGCGCGAGGCGGCGCACCAGCCGGAACACGGCGTGCCGGTCCAACCGGCCGCCGGTGGCGGTGACCAGCAGCGGACCGGTCAGCTCCGGCACCGTGACACCCTGCGCGGCGGCGCGCACGGCCAGGTAGGCGTCGACCGCGTACGCGGTGCCCGGGGTGAGCGCGCGCCGGCGTACCTTGCCGCCCTTGCCGACGAATCGGATGCTGCGGTGACCGCGCTCCGTGCCCAGGTCGGACACGCCCAGCGCGACCAGTTCCCCGACCCGCAGCCCCAGGTCGGCCAGCAGCGCGACGGCGGCCCGGTTGCGGGCGGCGGCCGGGCCGGTGTCGGCCTCGGCGGCGGCGATCAGCGCGTCGACCTCGTCCGGGGTCAGGCCGACGGTGGCGGAGTGGTCCCGGTCGACGCGCGGCCGGTCCGCCGCCGACACCGGGTTGGCGGGCACCGCGCCCAGCTTGACCAGGAAGTCGTACCAGCTCGACAGCGCGGACAGCCGGCGCGCGACGGTGGCCGGGGTGAGCGGACGGCCGGTCCGGCCGCGGGGTGTGGACTCCAGTTCCCGGCCGTAGGTGTTGACGTCGAGGAAGGTGGCCCGCAGCGGGTCGACGGCGTGTTCGGCACACCAGCTCAGCCAGCCGGTGACGTCACGGCGGTACGCGTCGCGGGTGTGCTCGGACAGCCGCCGGTTGCGCAGCCACGCCTCGGTGACGTCGGCCGGGCCGGCGGGCAGGGCGGCGGTACGGGCGCGGGGCAGCACCTCGGGGCGAAGCATGTGAGAAAGGTTCTCAGTCGGCTGGGGGTTTCGCGATCAGGCGCGCCCGGCCGATGTGCCGCGTCGACCCGCCGGTACGCCGACGCGCGGGGTCGACCGGTGCTCCGGTCTCCCCCGCGCGTCGGCGTGACGTGCTCAGGCGGTGGTGAGCTGACGCTGGCCGTTGCTCTCGGCGGGCGTGCTCACAGTGATCCGGCGCGGCTTGGCGCGCTCGGCGATCGGGATGCGCAGCGTCAGCACCCCGTTGTCGTAGCCGGCCTCCAGCCGGTCGGTGTCGAGCGTGTCGCCCAGGAACAGCTGCCGGGTGAACGTGCCCATCGGACGCTCGGCGGCGACCAGCTCGACGTTCTCCCCGGCGGGACGGCGGCGCTCGGCGCGGACGGTCAGCACGTTGCGCTCTACGGTGCAGTCGATGCTGTCCGGGTCCACGCCGGGCAGGTCGAACGCCGCGTAGAAGTGGTCACCGTCGCGGTACGCGTCGAGGTGCATCACGGCGGGCCGGGCGGTGGTGCCGAAGAACTGCTCGGCGATCCGGTCGATCTCGCGGAACGGGTCGGTACGCATCAACATGGCGCTTGCCTCCTCGGTTCTCCTGACCCAAGGTCTCAAGTTGAGTCCAGGTGACTCAACTTCCTGGTTCTGTTTTAGCGCGTCCGCGCCGCGGCGTCAACTCGTCCCGCAAGCTCACCAGCAGCCCGGTGGGCAGGGATAGGTCGTCGTTCGGGTCCTCGGCCAGCGCGGCGTCCACCTCGTCCGGGCGCACGACCCGCGTGCTCCAGCCGGTCACGGGCCGGTCCGCCAGTAGACGCCCCGCTCGCGGGTGAGCAGCATGTCGTCGATCAGGTAGCGACGCAGCGTCACGTGGTCGGCGTCGCCGCCCTCGCACCAGCGGCGCAGCGCCTCGTCCACCTCCCGTTCCGGGTAGCGCCGCCCGGGTTCGAAGGTGCGTTCGGTGATGTGCTCCAGCAGCACGCGGCGGCGCCCCCGCTGCGCGGGCAGCCGGGTCAGCGCGCCGTCGCGCAGGAACGTGCGCAGGATCGTCTCGCGCTGGTTCGCGGCCGGGGCCGCCGGGGACGCCGCGCCGGCCCGGGCGAACTCGCGCAGCCGCTCGGCGTCGACCCGCAGCCCGCCGCCGTCGGCGAGCACACCGGCGTCGGTGAGACGTCGGACGGCCACTGCGGCGTCGCGGGCGGGCAGGCCGGTACGGGCCACCACGGCCGGCACGTCCCGGGCGCCGAGCACGATCGCGGCGAACACGGTGCGGCGGCGCTCGTCGGCGAGCGCCCCGGCGAGGGCTTGAGCGGTCATGGCGGGCAGCCTGTCAGCAACCCGCCGGATCCGGCGAGGCCTTTTCCGGCCGCCGCTCCCCGGGTCGCCACGGCGGACGGCGGCGCTGGCCGGTCCCCGACACCGACCGGCGTGACCGGCGGGTCAGGCCGCGAAGTCCACGTCGGCGGCCTCGACGGTGCCGGCCGTGCGCCCCGGGGCGGTCTGGAAACTCCAGTAGAGGTTGGTATGGGCGATCACCTGCGCGGGCGGCGGCGCGCCGTAGGCGGACAGGTCCTCGGTGGTGTGCGCGTCGGCGACGAGCGTGGCGTCGTAGCCGCGGGTGAACGCCCCGTGCAGCGTCGACCTGATGCACGCGTCGGTCTGCGCGCCGGTCACGACCAGCCGGCCCACCCGGGCGGCGGCGAGCACCGGCTCCAGGTCGGTGTCCTCGAAGGAGTCGCCGTACGCCTTGTGCACCAGCGGCTCGCCGTCGCGGCGCGACAGCTCCGGCACGATCCGCCACTGCTCGCTGTCGGCCGGCAGGTCGTCGCCGCGATGCTGCACCCACACCACCGGGACGTCCGCGGCGCGGGCCCGGTCGACCAGGCCGGCGATGGTGGCGACCACGCGGTCACGGTCGTGGGCGCCGCGCACCACGCCGTTCTGCACGTCGATGACGAGCAACGCGGTGCGCGGGCGGTCGGTGAGCGTGGTCATGGCGACTCCTCGGCTGGTGGCGGTCCAGGTGAACCTAACCCCGGCCTCCGACACTTCCGGGCCGCGCTCACAGCCGCCGGTGCATCACGTGCAGCCCGACCCGTCCCCGCTCCGGGTGCGCGAACGCCTCCGGCACGGTGCCTATCACCGTGAAGCCCAGCCGCCGGTACAGCTCCACGGCCGCCGTGTTGGTCTCCACCACGGCGTTGAACTGCATCGCGGCGAAACCCCGCCGCCGGGCCCAGTTCAGCGCCTCCTCGCACAGCGCCCGGCCGACACCCCGGCCGCGGGCGTCCGCCGCGACCATGAAACTCGCCGTCGCCACGTGCGACCCCGGCCCGGGCCGGTTCGGGCCCATCTTCGCGGTGCCGCGCACCGCGCCGTCGTGGTCCACCGCGACCGAGGTACGCCCCGGCGGGCGCTCCACCCACACCCCGCGCACCGTCTCCGGCGGCCACTGCGGGTCGTACGGGAACGTGTCGGCGGCGGTGATGACGTCGGCGAGGATCGGCCGGACCTGGGCCCAGTCGGCGTCGGTGTAGTCACGAATCAGCATCGGCGCGCACGCTAGCCGCCGCCCCGGCCGTCCGGCCACCGGTTTCCGTCCACCCGGCCGAAGGCGGCGGGGCATCGGCGGACCACCCGCCGGGGCCATCATGGGCAGGTGGCCGAATCAGTCGCCGACATCGATCGGAGCGAGGCCGCCGCACCCGGTGGCCCGCCGCCCGCCGGTCCGCGTACCGCCGCGCCACTGGTGGTGGGCGCGGTCCTCACCGCCGTGCTGCTGTCGCTGGCCGGCCGCTACGGCTACCACCGCGACGAGCTGTACTTCCTGCTGTGCGGCCGGCACCTCGACTGGGGCTACGTCGACCAGGGGCCCCTCGTGCCGGCGCTGGCCCGGCTGGCCGACACGATCGCGCCGGGAAACCTGGTGGTGCTGCGTACCCCGTCGGCGTTCATCGGCGGTGCGGCTGTGGTCCTGGTCGCCGCGACCGCCCGGCAGTTCGGCGCGGGTCGCGTCGCCCAGACGGCCGCGGCGGTCCTCGCCGCCGCCTCGGGCATCGTGCTGGCCGGCGGTCACCTGCTCAGTACCACGAGCGTCGACCTGCTGGTGTGGCTGGTGGCCGCGCTGTGCGTGGTGCGGGTGCTGCGTAGCGGCGACACCCGGTGGGCGCCCGGCGCCGGGCTCGCGCTCGGCGCCGGCCTGCTCAACAAGCCGCTGCCCGCGCTGCTCGGCGTGGGCCTGGTCGCCGGTCTGCTGATCGCCGGGCCGCGCCGGCTGCTGCGGGACCGGTGGGTGCTCGCCGGGGCGGGCGTCGCCGCGCTGCTCGCCGTGCCGTACGCGGCGTGGCAGGCCGCGCACGGCTTCCCGCAGCTCGACGTCGCCGCGTCGATCGCCGACGGCGACAGTTCCTACAGCGGCCGGGTCGACGCGGTGGTGCTCCAGTTCCTGATCATCAGTCCGTTCGCGGTCCCGGTGTGGGTCGCCGGGCTGGTGGCGCTGCTGCGCCGGCCGTCCTGGGCGGCGTACCGGTCGCTGGCCTGGGCATGGCTGGTGGTGGTCGTGATCGTGGTGGTGGCCGGTGGCAAGGGCTACTACGATGCGCCGCTGCTGCTGGTGCTCACCGCCGCCGGGGTGGTACCGGTCGTCGCGTGGGCGCGGCGGGGCGCCGCCCGGGCCCGGCAGACGCTGCTGGTCACAGGCGCCGTGCTGATGGCCGCGAGCAGCGCGGTGCTGCTGCTGCCCACGCTGCCGGCCGACCGGCTGCCCGGGTTCGTGGTCGCGGCCAACTACGACGCGGGCGAGACCATCGGCTGGCCCGAGTTCGCCGACTCGGTGGCCGCCGTGCACCGCGCGCTGCCTCCGGCCGAGCGCGACCGGGCGGTGGTGCTGACCGGCAACTACGGCGAGGCCGGCGCGCTGGCCCGCTACGGACCGGACCGGGGACTGCCCCGTGCCTACTCCGGGCACAACAGCATGGCCACGTTCGGCCGGCCGCCCGACGACGCCGACGTGGTGATCGTCGTCGGCTAGTCCCGCCCGGAGCCGCTGCGGGCGTGGTTCACCGAGGTCACCGAGGCGGGCCGGGTCGACCAGCGGGCCGACGTCGACAACGACGAGAACGGCGAGCCGATCTTCGTCGCGCGGGGCCTGCCGCGTCCGTGGTCACAGATCTGGGACACCGAGGTACGCCACGGCTCCTGAGATACTTGCCGTCATGCTCTGGGGAGTCAGCGGGCCGATCTTCCTCCTCGACTACCTCGGCGCGGTCGCCGTAGCAGTCGTGATCGCCGTGGCGGTACGCGAACTGACCGGCCGCCGTACCCGGGGTGCGACGCCCGACCGGGTCGAGCTGGCGTACCTGACCGACCGCGCGCTGCTGGCCTGCCAGGTCGGGGTGGCCGCGCTGCGCCGCGCGGGCGGGGTCGACGTCGGCGAACTCGCCACTCTGCACGCGCAGGGGCCGTCCCCGCCCGGGTCGCCCGCGCTGGTACGCGCCCTGCACGCCGCGCTGCGCCGCCCGCAGACCTGGGCGGCGGTGCTCGCCGATCCCGCAGTGGGCCGGGCGCTGCGCCGTACGGTCGGGCGGCTGGTCCGCGACGGCTGGCTGCTCACCCCCGGGCAGCGGCGGCGGATCGCGCTGGGCACGGTGCCGCTGTTCGCGGTCGCCGCGGTCGGACTGACCCGGCTGGTGGACAGCGCGGTCGAGGGCCGTTCGGCCGGTGGTCCGGCCTCGGTCGCCGGGCTGCTGCTGTGCTGCCTGGCCACCGCGCTGGGTGGCTGGTGGCTGACCGAGGTGCCGGAGACCGGCGCCGCCGCCCGCCGGTTGCTGCGGCGGTTGCGCCGCGAGCACGCCGGCCTGGACCCGGAGCGCCGCCCGGTCTGGCAGGGCCGGGACACCGACACGCTGCTGACCGGGATGGCCCTGTTCGGCCCCCGGCCGCTGCTCGCCGTGGACCCGGCCTTCGCCGTGCAGATCGACGTCGATCCGGAACGGAACCGCCCGCGCCCCGACCGCAAACCCGCCCGTCGCTGACCAAACCCCCCAAACCCCCCGCCTCCCACCCCCCGCTGCCCGCCCCGGCCGCGTCGATCATGAGGTTGACGGCGTTCGGCGTCCGGTTTGCCCGGCACAACTTCATGATCGACGCGGGCAGGGCGGGGCGCAGGGCAGGCCGGGGCGGCGGTTGGGTTTCCTTGTCTTGGGCGCCGGGAAGGCTCGGGTATGGCCGAGACATTCGTGAGCGAAGACCTGAAGACACTGCAGGCGATTGCGCGCGGGGCCGGGATACAGGAGGTCGACCGCCTGTCGCCGGACCAACTGGTCGAGGCGCTGCGCCGCGCCGGGGTGACGAACGGTACGCAGGACCAGTGGCCGCCCCAGCCGATCGAGGACCCGGCACACCTGGCCGGGCTGCCGCGCAGCTCGCTGACGCAGGGCGACGAGAGCACCGGCGGCCGGGCCGCCGAGGAGTCGATCGGTGCCATGCCCGGCGAGTCCGGCACCGAGATCAACGACCGCACCGAACGCTGACCGTACGCGAAGAAGGGCCGTCCCCGGCGCTCCCGGGGGCGGCCCCAAGCTCGCTCGGACCGGTCAGTCCATGCCGGCCGCGATCGGGCCCAGCCGTTCCACTGTCAGCGAGGTCACCCGGTTTCGCCAGGACCGAGCCGAGCGCGCTGACACCGACCGCGCCGCCCGTGCTGCGGAAGAACGTCAGCACCCGAGGTGGCCGCGCCGAGTTCGGCGGCCGGTACGTCGTTCTGCGCGGCCAGCACCAGGTACGTATCGTCGTTTGCCGCTGATCAGCCGCGGAAGCAGCGACGGGTTCGCCGCGATCACCCTCGACCACGTCGTCGAGGGCCAGCCGCAGCGCGTCGAACGCTGACGCCTCCGAGGGCGCGGCGACGATGCGGGCGGCCAGCACCTTGCGGTCCGTCGGCAGGTCGCCGAGCAGCGCCTCGTCCTTGCCGGGGAAGTAGTTGAAGAAGGTGCGGGCCGACACGTCGGCGGCCTCGCTGATCTCATCCACCGTCACCTGGTCCAGGCCGCGTCCGGCGACCAGGCGCACCGCGGCGGCGCCGGAAAACGGGTTGAGAGCGGTTCCGGACGTCCCGTACGTTTCCCGCACTCCTGTCGCAGCGAAGAAGGACGATTCCGCGTGACCCCTCCTGCTCTCTAGAACCTGACACGTTCCCCACGCCTGGAGCCGGCCGTTCCGCGCCGGCTCCCCGGGCTGCCATCGCGCGCCCGGCCACAGCGTCCGAGGCCGCGCGTAATCGGCCTCGCGTCAGGTCTTCAGAGATCAGGTCTCCATGTCATCCCAACCGCATACCGTGCTGCCCTGGGTCGTACGCCGGACCCGCCTTCCGCTGCTGTCGCTTCGCTGCGCCGTCTGCCGGGCCGAGTCGGCCACCGCCGCCAAGGGCCGGTTCCGCGTCAACGCCAACGGCAAGCTGCTGGACGTGTGGCTGCTCGTCCGATGCGTGTCCTGCGACCGCACAGTCAAGCTCACCGTCCGCGAGCGGGCGGCCGTCAGCTCGTTCGATCCCGCCGAGCTGCACGGTCACCACGTCAACGACCCCGCCCTGGTGGCGGCCGCACTGCTGGATCCGGCGTTCGCCCGGCGCTGCCGCTTCACCCTCGACTGGACGGAGGCGTGGACGCTCGATGCGCCCACGGTGCCGCTGGACCGGTGGCCGGTCCAGGTGGACGTCACCCTCGACGACCCGGTGCCGGTACGCCCGGACCGGCTCATCGCCCGCCGGTTCGGCCTCACCCGGTCCGAGGTGCTGCGCCGGGTCAAGTGCGACATCCCGCTGAAGCGTCCCACCAGCTCCGCCTTCACCTTCACGGTTCTGGCGGAGGACTGACCGGGCGTGGTCGCGGCGGCACCCGGGCCGCCGCGACCACGCCTCACCCGCCGCTCGCGGCGCCGCCCCGTACCGCGGCGAGTTCGGCCTCGATCAGATCGGCGGCGCGGTCGGCGCCGCCGGCGGCGCGGGCCTGCCGCTTCAGCTCGGCGCTGCGGGCCACCACTGTCGGGTCCGCGGTGAGGGCGAGCAGCGTCTCGCGCAGCTCCGCGGCGGTGACGGTGGCCGAGTCGACGACCCGGGCGACGCCGAGGGATGCCAGCTGCTCGGCGTTCGCGAACTGGTCGGCCGCCTGCGGTACGGCGATCATCGGCGTCCCGCAGTAGAGACCCTCGCTGCTGCCGCCCATGCCGGCGTGGGTGACGAAGGCGTCCGCCTGCTCCAGTACGGCCAGCTGCGGCACCCACCGGTGCACCTCGACACTGTCCGGGACGGGACCGACTTCGGCGGGTTCGACGTGCTCGCCGATCTGGAGAACGGTGTGCCAGCCGGGCAGGTCACCGAACGCGGCGACGCAGCGGCGGTAGAACTCGGGCTGCCGGGTGAAGGCGGAGCCGAGCGAGACGAGCAGCACCTTCTCGGCGCGCTCGGGTCGTACCCAGGAGCCCTGCTCGGAGCGGTCGCCCAGCACCGGGCCGACGAAGCTGTAGACCGACCGGTCCACCCGGTCGGCGTTCGGCTGGAGCGCCTCCGGTGGCAGGACGAGACTGCGCACCGGCCGTCCCTGGAACGCCATGCTGTCGGTGACCGACGAACCCTCGGCGGTCAGCCACGCCGTGAACCGCCGGTAGTAGTCGGCGCCGGGCGGATCGGCCCGCATCGCCTCCACGGCGGGTGCCATCTCCTGCTCGTAGCCGTCCCAGGCGACGAACGTCGACGAGAGCTGGACGGCCGGGATCCCCCACTGCTCGCCGAGCAGCCGGGCCACCGCGCCGGCGATGTCGTAGAGGAACAGGTCCGGCCGGTCGTCGGCATAGGAGGCCCGTAGCTGCGGCAGCATGGCGACGGCGTCGTCGAGGAAGAGCGTGAGCTGCGCGATCGGGTCGTCGACGCCGGCGCCGCCGTCGGCGGGCAGGGCCGAGGTGTACGGCTTAAACTCCGCCCCGGTGGTGCGGACGACCTCGGCGAAGGCGGGATCGTTGGCGTAGGTGACCCGGTGGCCGCGTCGCACGAGGGTACTGATGATTTCCAGGCTCGGGTTGACGTGGCCGTGGAACGGGATGCTGACCATGGCGATGTGCGGCACGTGTTCTCCTGATCTCTACTGAGACGAGACGTTCCGTCTCGCCTCCCCCAGCAGAGCATGGCGCTACCGCACCCGTCAAGACGATACGTCTCGTCTCGTTGTAGGCTCTCGGTGTGACCCCGCAGCCCGCCCGCCGCAACGAGCAGTCCCGCCGCGCGATCCTCGCCGCCGCCCTGGAGCTACTGGCCGAGACCGGATACCCGGCCCTGACCGTCGAGGCGATCGCTGCCCGCGCCGGAGTCGGCAAGCAGACCATCTACCGCTGGTGGCGCGGCAAGGGCGCGGTCATCCTGGACGCGCTCGCCGACGACATGCCGGAGGTCATCGCCCTGCCCGACACCGGCGACCTGCGGGCCGATCTGCGGCAGGTGCTCCGGGCCACAGTCGCCGAGTTCGCCGATCCGCGGCTGTCCGCGACCACCCGCGCCGTCACCATCGAGACTCTCGCGGACGAAGGGCTGGCCGACCAGGCGCGCGACCGGCTGCTCCGCCCCCAGTTGAACGCCGTCCGCGTACGCCTGGAAGCCGCCCGCGAGGCCGGCCAGGTCCGGCCCGACGCCGCCCTGGACCAGGTGGTGGAGCTGCTGTTCGGCCCGCTCTACCACCGCTGGCTGCTGCGCAACGGCCCACTGACCGACGACTACGCCGACGGCATCGTCGACCTGGTCGTCGCCGCCGTCACCCCGTCAACGAGCACCAGCGGCTAGCCAGTCGCCGAAGCTGGTCGGCGCGATGCGCGCGCCGTCGCCGGGCAGCAGCACGTTGCCGGCGTCGTCGGATCCACGCCCGGCGAGCGGCTGACGTCGAGGCTTTGCCGCTCCAGCGCCGCGATGGCCAGCGCCCCGATCCGGCCCGTCGCTCCCGCAACCGCGATCCGCATCGCCACCGGCCTCCTCTCGATGCGACCGCCTCACCGTGTCGCCCGCGCGGGCCTTGACGCGGCCCCTCGCTGCCACGCGCACATAACTGTCATTATGGTGTGGTGGTGATTCGTCCTGTTTGACCACATGGATTAACGGATTGCTGTTGCCGGTAGTCTGCTAATCCACCCTGGCGCAGACTTGCTCCGGCGGGCGACGCTTGGAAGGATCGAGGCGTGCGCGCCGCGAACCGGAAATGGGGGCACGTCGCCTTGACCACCTGCCTGCTGGTCGCGGCAGCCGGATGCACGAGCGAGGACGATGCGGGGCGACCTGAACCCGCAGTGTCCGACCCCGTCTCCCCCGGCGCACAGGCCGCGCCGCTGCCACCACTGCCCGAGGGCGGGCAGCGCCTGCGGTGCGCCGATTCGATTGGCACGACACCGGCTCCGGGTGAGGGGTACCGCGTCGTGGCCGACACCGTGGCGGTGTCGTCGACTGTGGTGCAACCAAACGAGTCATCCGATGGACGAGGGCCGACGCGTCTCTTCGCCAAATGGGGCCTGCTCGTACGGGTCGACGCGGCTGTGGAGGTGCGGGTGGCGCCCGGCTGGGAGGATCGCGCCCGCATCGGGTGGGGCCGGGGCGCCGTCCCGACGACCACGGTGCAGGTCGAGGCGTGCCCGGCCGCGAACGCGCCGACCGCATGGTCGGTCTATACCGGCGGCACCTGGGTGGCGGGCCCGGCGTGCGTACCGCTGGTGATCCAGTCGCACGGACGGCAGGTCGAGGTGCGCCTCGCGATCGGCGCCGCGTGCGACGAGAGCACCTAGCGTACGAACGGCCTGATGACCTCGAAGGGCTCCGGAAACCGTACGGCGATGCCACTCTCCCGGCTCTTGGGGTCGAGGAACGCCCTGGCCACGGCGAACCTGTCGAAGAACCTCGGCAGCGGCCGCAGCCCGCTGTCCAGGGAGACGAAGAAGTCGTCCCAGTGGATCGGCATGATCAGGCCGGGCCGGGTCGCGTCCACCATGTAATTGGCATTCGGGTGGATCAGCAGCGAGCCGCCGGGATGGGTGATGAGGAACGAGAAGCACCCGCCGTCGCGGTACCTGCTCGCCCTGACCGGAGGGACGAGCGGCTCCTCGATCACGCCGGGGAACCTGTTGCCCGGGCTGCGGCGGTGATCCGTCCGAGGTCGGGGGCCACGCAGCCCAGCGCGACGCGCAGCAGTGAGGGCCGGCTCAGGAAACCGTCGATCAGGATGCCGGAGCTGCCGTCGGACACGTGGACGGTCGAGGTGCCGAAGAAGACGGCTTCGACAGACGCCCCGCCCGAGCCAATGCGCAGATGGTAGTGCGCCCGTCCTCGCGTCAGCTGCCGTCCGGCGCGGTGCCGCGGGTGCTGCGCAGGCCGAGGATGGCGAAGGCGTTGACGGTCCAGACGATGAACATGCTGGTGGTGATGGTCAGGATCGCCGCGACGCTGTCGACGGCGAAGATGAGATCGGTGGCCTCCACCGCGATCGGGACCACGAACAGCAGAGTCGCGACCCGCCGTCGATAGGGTGACCGGATGGACGAAGACGCACGACGCCGGCACTCGTCGTCGTTCGGCGCGGCGGCCACCGCGTACGGCGAACACCGCCCGGACTACGCGCGCGCCGCCCTGCGATGGGCCCTCGAACCCGCACCCGGCGCACGGCTGCTCGACCTCGGCGCGGGCACCGGCAAGCTCACCGCCACCCTGGCCGAGCTGAGCGACGACGCCACGGCGGTCGAGCCGGACCCGGCGATGCTCGCCGAACTCCGCCGCACGCTGCCGGACGTACGTGCGCTTGCCGGCAGCGCCGAGGCGATCCCCCTGCCGGACGCCTCCGTCGACACCGTCGTCGCCGGCAACGCCATGCACTGGTTCGACATGGCCGTGGCCGGGCCGGAGATCGCCCGGGTCCTCGCGCCCGGCGGAGTCCTGGCCGGACTGTGGAACGTCGTGGACGACCGGGTCGACTGGGTCGCCGGGCTCGCTGCGGTCGGCGGAAGCGCCGCCATCGGTCCCCGGGACACGCCTGCGAGCTGGCGCGCCACGACGGCGACCATGCACCTGCCGAAGACGGGCGCGGCCCGGTTCGGCTCGCCCGAGCAGGCGGAGTTCCCGCACGGGCAGCGCCGCACCGCCGACTCGCTCGTGGCGACGCTCGCCACCCGGGCCGGGATGCTGGTCATGCCGGAACGGGAACGCACTGAGGCGCTCGACCGCATCCGTGCGTACCTGGCGAGCCGGCCGGAGACGGCCGACGGGGAGTTCACGCTCCCGATGCTGACGTGCGTGCTGCGCGTACGCCGGTTGTGACGACGATGACCGGCGCGGACGTCCGGTCCGCCGCCGCCGTGATGACCGCCGTGCTGCGGCCCGCCGCCGACCGGGACTGGACGGTACGCGCGGGCGACCTGGACTGGTCCTGCTGGACCACCGCCGCGCACGTCGCGCACGACCTGGCCGCGTACGCCGGTCAGGTGTCCGGCCGGGCCGACGGCGGCTACCTCCCGTTCGACCTGCGGGTACGCGCCGACGCCGCGCCCGCCGAGGTACTCACAGTCGCGGCGGCCGCGGCCGGGATGCTCGCCGCCACCATCGACGCCGCGAACCCGGACGACCGGGCGTGGCACTTCGGCCCCTGCGATCCGGGCGGGTTCGGCGCGATGGGCGTGGCCGAGATCCTGCTGCACACCCACGACCTGACCCGAGGGCTCGGCCTGGACTGGTCGCCGCCGGCCGAGTCGTGTGCCCGGGTGGTGCGCCGGTTGTTCCCCGACGCGCCGGGCGGCGACCCGGCGCCGGTGCTGCTGTGGCTGACCGGCCGCGCGCCGCTCGGCGACCGGCCGCGGCGTACCGCGTGGACCTGGCAGGCCGCGCTTCCCTGAGCGTTCTCAGCGACGCCACCGCCACCAGCGCCGACGACGGTGCGGGCGGGCCGATGTGGCACGCTGCGGCTCCGGTGCGGTGACGCCCGGCGCGGCGCGTTCCCGATCGGCGTGCCAGCGGCGCACCGCCTCGTCGACGTTCACCGGGCGGACCACCACGCGTGGCCCGGTCGGGGTACGCAGCCAGGCCACCACCTCGGTGTTGAGCGCCGCCACGTACGACCGGACGGCCTCCTCGGTGGGCAGGTCGCGCAGCTCGGCCGGAAGCTGTTCGATGCGGCGGCGCAACTGGAGCGGGGTGGGCAGCAGCAGGTCGGACGGGATCTGCTCGCGCTCCATGAAGCTGCGGATCCACCAGCCCTCGTCGTAGGGCAAGTCACGCCCCGGGATGGGCTTGCCGGCGCCCGGCAGGTTGTCGAACTCGCCGCGCTCCTGGGCCGAGCGGATCTGCGCCTCGACCACGGCCTCCCAGCCTGTCGTCACCGCCGTCACCTCCCGTACCCAGGTTATCCGCCGCCGTCCGACAAGGGTCAGCGTCGCGCGGGGCCGGACTGTTCCCGGGCGTGGCTGCCCCGGGAAAGGGGTGACGGCGCGCGCGACTGGCTCATCGGACTCGCTGTGGCGACGGTCTGCCTGGTGGTGAGCTGTGGGCGGTCCTGGTACTGCTGGCCCGGCGGTGTCAGGGCAGGTGGCGGACGTGGCGGTGGCCGTCCCGGGGGTACGGTGCGCGGGCCGGCAGCACCTCGGCGAAGACATACCCGCTCTTCTCCGCCACCCGGCAGGAGGCCGGGTTGTCGACCTGGTGCAGCAGCTCCAGGTGGGTCAGCCCGGCGGCGGCGAACCGGGCGAACGCCCACGCGGTGACCGCCTCCACCGCCCGTGGCGCGACGCCCCGGCCGCGCGCCGGCGCCGCCGTCCAGTAGCCGATCTCGGCGGCCGGGCGTCCCGGGCGGACGTCCTTGAGCACCACGCAGGCCGCCACCCGGTCCTCCGCCAGCACCGCGAACATGAACCGGTGCCCTGCGGCCCAGCCCTGGTGGCTGCGCCGCAGGAACACCTGCGCCTGCGCCGGGCCGGTCACCGGATGCCTGGTCCAGGCGCGCAGCACCGGATCCCGGTACGCCTCGATCAGCGCGTCGACGTCGCCGTCGCGCCACGGGCGCAGCAGCAGCGCGGGTGCGGTCGGGGTGGCCGGCGCGGACAGCACGATCGACATGCGGCCAGTATCACCGCCGCAACACCGCCTCCACCGCCCCCCGCTCCGGCGATCATGAGGTTCGCGGCGACAGATCGGACGCCAGCGGCAGCCAACTTCATGATCGCCGGAGCGGGGACGGGAGGGGACAGCCGGGGGGCGAGGGGTGGGCGTAGGGTCCGGGGAAGTCGGCAACGGGGAGGCGACGTGGTCACTGTCGGCGCGGTCATGGGAATCGCCCTCGTGGCGCTCGGTCTGGTGCTCACGCCCGGGCCGAACATGGTCTACCTGGTGTCCCGGTCGGTGACGCAGGGGCGGCGGGCCGGGCTGGTGTCGCTGCTCGGCGTGGCCGTCGGCTTCCTGGTCTACCTGGCCGCCGCGGTGGCCGGCATCGCCACCGTGTTCGTGCTGGTCCCGCCGCTGTACACGGCGGTGAAGCTGGCCGGCGCGGCGTACCTGCTGTGGCTGGCCTGGCGGACGCTGCGCCCGGGTGGCGCGTCGGCGTTCACCCCGGCGCCGCTGCCGCCGGACCGGCCCCGGCGCCTGTTCACCATGGGCCTGGTCACCAACCTGCTCAACCCGAAGATCGCCATCCTGTACGTGTCGCTCCTGCCCCAGTTCGTCGACCCGGCGCGCGGGCACGTGGCGGTGCAGAGTCTGCTGCTCGGCCTGACCCAGATCGTCGTCGCGCTCACCGTGAACGCGCTCATCGTGCTCAGCGCCGGTTCGGTGTCGGCGTTCCTCACTCGCAGGCCGGGCTGGGCGCGCCTCCAGCGGTATGTGATGGGCACGGTGCTGGCGGCGCTCGCGGTGCGGATCGCCGCCGACCGCTCCCGCGCCGCCGTCGCCACCCCCTGACCTGGGGTACGCACGTCAGCGCCCGCCGCCGTCCCACCAGCAGAGCCGTGTCACGGGATCTCCTCGCGTACCACCGCCACGCCACCAGGTGCCACCGTCAACTCGCCGTCGACAGTCGCGCCGCTCAGTAGCTCGAACCCCGCAACCGGCACCCGCTGCGGGTGGTCGGTGTGGTTGAGCAGGTAGAGCAGGCCGTCGTGGCGGCGTACCGCCTCGACGCCCTCGGGCACGCCGGGACAGGTCGGGGTCACACCGGCGAGCCGGGCCGCCTCGGTGAGCAGTCGCCGGTAGGTGTCGTCTTCCGGGCGGGTGGAGACGTACCAGGCGTACGTGTCGCCGATCCGGTTCCGGGTGATAGCGGGCCGCCCGTCCGGTACTCCCCCGGCGTAGGCGCTGACCGTCTCCGCGCCGGCCGGGTGCACCGTCTCGGACCAGATCCGCCCGGTCCCGCCGCCGGTCAGCGGCACGTGTTCGTCGTCGGCGAGGGGATGGAACTCCTCCACCCGCACGCCGAGCAGGTCCCGGTACGCGCCCGGGTAGCCGCCGAGGCGCACCCGGGCGTGTTCGTCGGCCACGCCGCTGAGCCAGGTCACCAGCAGGTGCCCGCCGCCGTGGACGTGCCGGCGTACCCAGTCGACTGTGGCGTCCGAGGCCAGGTAGAGGGCGGGGAGCACGAGCAGCCGGCAACCGTCGAGCGGGGCGCCGGGCGGCACCACGTCGGCGGTGAAGCCCGCGTGCCACAGGGCCCGGTGTACGGCGGCCGCCTCGCCGGGGTGGTCGAGTGCGTCGCGGGGCATTCCCGGGTGCCGCAGCGCCCAGCCGCTCGCCGCGTCGTACGCGATGGCCACCGCCGCCTGGACGCGGCCCGGCGCGGTCCCGGCGAGCCGGCCCAGCGCGGTGCCCAGGCCGGCGGCCTCGCGGAACACGCGGGTACCGGCGCCGGCGTGCGAGACGACTGCGGAGTGGAAGCGTTCCGCGCCGCCCGCCGGGGCGCGCCACTGGAAGAACATCACCCCGGCGGAACCGCGTGCCACGTGGGCGAGGCTGTGCCGGGTCATCCGGCCGGGTTCCTTGGTGTGCATGCGTCCGGCGGTGTGGATCTGGTTGGGCGCGCTCTCCGTCAGCAGCCACGGCACCTGCTGTCCGGCGCCGTGACGGGCCCAGCCGCGGGCCAGGTCGGCGGCGAAGGCGGTCTGCTCCTCCGCGCCCGCGTCTGCGGCGGACGGGTAGTGGTCGATCGCGACCAGGTCGACCTCGCGCGCCCAGCGGGCGTGGTCGACCGGCACCCAGTCGCCGAGCACGTAGTTGGTGGTGACGGGCACCGCCGGGTTCGCCGCGCGCAGCAGGTCCCGCTGCTCGGTGTACGCGGACAGCAGCGTGTCGGACCAGAAGCGGCGGAAGTCGAGCAGCTGGCCGGGGTTGGCGAGGTACTGGGTGGCGCGGGGCGTGCCGACCTGCGCCCAGTCGGAGTAGTGCTGGCTCCAGAAGCTGGTGACCCAGGCATCGTTGAGCGCGTCGAGGTCGCCGTACCGGGTGGTGAGCCAGCGTCGGAACGCCGCCTCGGCGTGCGGGCAGTGGCAGGTGGTGCCGTACTCGTTGTGCACGTGCCAGAGCGCCAGCGCCGGATGGTGTGCGTATCGGTCGGCGAGCACCTCGGCGATGTTGCGGGCGGCGTCCCGGTACGCGGGCGCGGCGGCGCAGTAGGTGTCCCGGCTGCCGTGGTGCAGGCGGACGCCGTCGGCGGTGACCGGCAGGGCGTCCGGGTGGCGCAGCGAGAACCACGGCGGCGGTGACGCGGTGGGGGTGGCCAGGGCGGCGCGGATACCGGCCGAGTGCAGCAGGTCCAGCACGCGGTCGAGCCAGTCGAGCGTGTACCGGCCGGGTTCGGGTTCCAGCCGGGACCAGGCGAACACGCCGACGGTGACCAGGTTGACCCCGGCGGCGCGCATCAGGGCGACGTCCTCGCGCCACACGCCGGGCGGCCACTGCTCCGGGTTCCAGTCGCCGCCGTAGCAGAGCCGGCCGTCGCCCCACAGCGCTTTAGTTGGCATCCCGGTCAAAATAGGAACAGGTAAGGCGGAAAGTCAATGCTGTCGATCATTGACAGTTAGTTGGGCTTCCAAAGAAACTGGCGGGACCGCCCGTGGACGCCGCGAGGAGACGCCCATGCCGTACCGCCCGCCGCTGGTCCCGTACGAGACGTTCGTGGCCGACCCGCCCGATCTGCCGGTCCGTGCCCCCGGCGAGGAAGGCGCCGACGACGTGCTGCGGGCCGAGGTCGCCGCCACCGACGCGCACGGCGTCACGCTCACCGCGACCTGCGCGTCCGGCCGCACGCTGGTCGCGCGCGTCGAGGCCGCCGGGGACGGGATCATCCGGGTACGCCTCGCCGACGACCTCGCCGTCCGCAGCCGGTCCGCGACCGCGCTGCCGCTGGTCCACCCGCAGCCGCACCCGGCCACTGTGACGGTCACCGACGGGCACGTCCGGGTGGGCGCCGGCGGCGTGGTCGCCGAGGTGCGCCTGGACCCGTGGGGGCTGCGCTTCGTCACCCCCGGCGGGCGGCTGCTGCTGGCCTCCGACGACGGCACCCGGGACATCAGCGGCCGCCGCCGCACGCTGCCGCTCGGCCGCTCCACTGTCGACGGCGAGCCGGCCGCCTGGCACGAGAGCTTCGTGGCACCCGGCGACGAACGGTTCGTCGGCTTCGGCGAGAAGTTCACGCCGCTGGACAAGCGCGGCCAGCGGCCGCTGATGTGGAACTTCGACGCCTTCGGCGGCGAGTCCGACCGCTCGCACAAGAACGTGCCGTTCTACCTGTCCGACCGCGGCTACGGCGTCCTGGTCGACAGCGGGCTGCCGGTGCAGTTCGACGTGTGCGCGAGCACCCACAGCAGCGTACAGATCCTCGTCCCGGACGACCTGCTCGACTACTACGTGCTGGCCGGGCCCACCCCGGAGCGGGTGCTCGACCGGCTCGACGCGCTGACCGGGCGGCCGTACCTGCCGCCGAGGTGGGCGTTCGGCGCGTGGATCTCCTCCGGCTTCTTCCCGGACAGCCAGCAGCGCGTGCTGGAGCGGGCCCGGCACCTCCGCGACCGGGACATCCCCTGCGACGTGCTGCACCTGGACTGCTACTGGCAGGTCGCCGGGCACTGGTCGGACCTGCGCTGGGACGCCGACGCCTTCCCCGACCCGGACGGCATGCTCAAGGACCTCACCGAGCAGGGCTTCCGGGTGTGCCTGTGGATGAACCCGTACCTGATGACCGGCAGCCCGCTCTACGCCGAGGCCGAGGCCGCCGGGTACTTCCTGCGCCGCCCGGACGGCGGCACGTACGTCGCCGACACCTGGCACGGCAGCTACCCGGCATGCGCCATCGTGGACCTCACGAACCCGGCAGCGGTGCGCTGGTTCCAGGGCCTGCTGCGGCCGCTGCTGGCGCAGGGCGTCGCGGTGTTCAAGACCGACTTCGCCGAGGGTGTACCGGCGGACGCGGTGGCGCACAACGGCATGACCGGCGTGGAACTGCACAACGTGTACGCGCTGCTGTTCAACGACGCGGTCGCCGACGTCACCGAGGAGGTGGCCGGGCATCGCACGGTGTGGGCGCGCTCGTCGTACCTGGGTGGGCAGCGGCACAGCGCGCAGTGGAGCGGCGACGTCAACGCCACCTGGCCCGGCATGGCCAGCACGCTGCGCGGCGGCCTGTCCCACGGACTGTCCGGGGTGCCGTTCTGGAGCCACGACACCGGCGGCTTCCACGGCACCCCCGAGCCGGACCTGTACGTGCGCTGGACCCAGTTCGGCGCGCTCTCCCCGCTGGTACGGCTGCACGGCACCACCAGCCGGCTGCCGTGGGAGTTCCCGCCCGAGGCCGAACGGCACGCGGTGGACGCACTGCGGCTGCGCTACCGGCTCCTGCCGTACATCTGGTCGGCGGCGGTGGCGAGCGCCCGCACCGGCGGCCCGATGCTGCGGGCGCTGCTCGTCGACACCCCGGACGACCCGGCCGCCTGGACCGCCGACCTCCAGTACCGCCTCGGCCCCGACCTGCTGGTGGCGCCGGTGCTCGACCCGTCCGGCGAGCGCGCCGTCTACCTGCCGGCGGGCGACGACTGGCTCGACGCGTACACCGGGCAGCGGCACCCCGGCGGCCGGCACCTGCGGGTGAGCGTGCCCCTCGATCGCCTGCCGCTGTACGTGCGGCACGGCGCGCTGATCCCCACGGTGGCCCCCGCGGCGACGGCCGGGGCGGGCCCGTTCCGGGACGTCACGCTCGTGGCCTGGGGTGGCGCCGACGGTGTGACAGTGGTGCACGACCCCGACGGCGACACCACTGTGACCGTCGTGCGCGACGGGGACACGCTGCGCGTACGGGTGGACGGGCCGCTGGACGCGCGGCGGGTCAGCGTGGTCGGCGAGGATCCGCCGCGCCGGGTGGTGCTCGGCGGCGAGCCGGTCCCGGTGACGCCGTTCGCGCCGTGGTTCGGCGGCGGGGACCGGCCGGCCGGAATCTCCCCCATTTAGTTTAAGCTGTAGCCGAACTCGGGCCGGGCGCAGGAGGCGGGCAGTACGTGATCAGCATCGACCGGCCGACGGCCGACCTCGGCGACGTGCGGGTGACCAACCGGGCCGCCGTGCTCCGGCACGTCCGCCGGCACGCCCCCTGCTCCCGGGCCGACGTGGCCGCGCGCACCGGGTTGAACAAGGCGACCGTCTCCAGCCTGGTCGCCGAGCTGATCGAGCACGGCCTGCTGCGGGAGACCGGGCTGACCGAGAACCGGGTGGGCCGCCCGGCCACCATGCTCGTCCTGGACGGCTCCCGCTACGCCGGGCTCGGCCTGCGCGTCGGCGCGGACGAACTGGTAGCGGTCGCCGCCGGGCTGGGCGGCGACCCGGTGCTCACCTGGCGGCGCGCGTTCCCCGCCGCCACCGCCGGTCCCGAGGAGACGGTGAAGGCGCTCGCCGCGCTGGTCCGGCGGGCCGTCACCCGCATCGGCGCCGACCGCACAGTGCTCGGCCTGACCGTTGCCGTACCGGGGCTGGTGGATCCCGACGGCGACGTGCCGGCCGCACCGGCGCTGGGCTGGCGCGGTGTGCCGCTGGCCGCGTCGGTGCGCCGCGCGCTGCGCGACAGGGGTTTCCCCGTCGCCGTCGACACCGAGGCCAACCTCGCCGTGCTGGCCGAGCGGCGGCACGGCCCGTACGCGGCCACGACCGACCTGGTGCACCTCACCGGCGGCCCGGCGATCGGCGCGGGCCTGATCAGCGGCGGCCGGCTGCTGCGCGGCGGCCGGGGCTTCGCCGGCGACGTCGGGCACCTGCCGCTGGCAGCCGATGGCCCGGCCTGCGACTGCGGGCGGCGCGGCTGCCTCACCGCGCTGCTCGGTGTGGACGCGGTGATCGGCCGCCTGCTGCCGGACACCGGCCCGGTCACCGACCACCTGCCGGAGATCGAACGGATCCAGGCCCTGGCCCGCGCCGGGGACGAGCCGGTGCGGACCGGGCTCACCGAGATGGGCCGGCTGCTCGGACAGGCCGTGTCGGTGCTGTCCGGGCTGCTCGACCCGGAGGTGGTAGTGGTCGGCGGTCACCTGGCGGCGCTCGCGCCGTGGCTGCTGGCGGCCGCCCACGCCGAACTCGCCGCCCGCACACCGGTCCCACCCGGCGTGCGGGTGGAGGCCAGCACGCTCGGGTCCGCGGCCGGCGCGCTGGGCGGGGCCACCGCCGCGCTGGCCACAGTGGAGGCGGGACGCCTGCCCGCCGGATGACCCCTTGACCGCACCGGCCGGAAGATGTCAACCTCGGTAGCGCCGCGTTCCGGGACCGGGCAACCCCGAGGCGGCGTGTTTTTCGGCGGTTGTCGAAGCGCTTCACCACCGCTCCGGGCCGACACCGCCGACCCCCACCACCCCTTTTCGCGTACGCGCCGCCGCGTCACCGGCTCGTTCGTCGAAGCGCTTCGACGAACGAGCGGCAGCACGTACGCCGACCGGAGGCGCCCACCATGACCGACCCCGTTTCCCACCGTCTCGACGACCTGCTGGCCCGGCTCACGCTGCCGGAGAAGCTCGGCCTGCTGCACCAGTGCCAGGCGCCGGTGCCCCGGCTCGGCCTGCGCGCGTTCCGCACCGGCACCGAGGCGCTGCACGGCGTCGCGTGGCTCGGCACGGCCACCGTCTTCCCGCAGGCGATCGGCTTGGCCGCGAGCTGGAACCCGGACCTGATCCGGGCGGTCGGGGCCGCCGTCGGCGACGAGGCGCGGGTCAAGCACCGGGCCGACCCGGACCGTGCCGGCCTCAACGTGTGGGCGCCGGTGGTCAACCCGCTGCGCGACCCCCGGTGGGGGCGCAACGAGGAGGGCTGGTCCGAGGATCCCTGGCTGACCGGACGGCTGGCCACCGCGTACGCGCTGGGGCTGCGCGGCGATCACCCGATCCGGCTGCGCACCGCGCCGACGCTCAAGCACTTCCTCGGCTACAACAACGAGACCGACCGGGCCACCACCTCCAGCGACCTGCCGCCCCGGGTGCTCCACGAGTACGAGCTGCCGGCGTTCCGCGCTCCCCTCGCCGCCGGCGCGGCGGTGGCGGTGATGGCGTCGTACAACCTGGTCGACGGCGTACCGGCGCACCTGAGCCCGCTCATCGAGGGTGAGCTGCGCGGCTACGCCGACGACGAGATCATGGTGGTCGGTGACGCCGGGGCGGTCGGCAACATCGCCGGCGCGCAGGAGTACCTGCCCGACCACGTGGCCGGCTTCGCCGCCGCGCTGCGCGCCGGCATCGACAGCTTCACCGAGGACGACGAGGACAGCGCCCCCACAGTGGAGCGGCTCACCGAGGCGCTGGCGCGCGGGCTGATCGAGCCCTCCCACGTGGACCGGGCGGTGCGGCGGATCCTGTCCGTCCGGTCACGGCTGGGCGACCTGGACCCGGACCCCCACGACGACGTGCCGCCCGACACGCTCGACAGCCTCGCCCACCGGGAACTCGCCCGCGAGGCCGCCCGCCAGTCGGTCGTTCTGCTGCGCAACGACGGACTGCTGCCGCTACGCCCGGGAACCCGCGTAGCGGTGCTCGGCCCGCTCGCCGACACGGTGCTCACCGACTGGTACAGCGGCACCCCGCCGTACACGATCAGCGCGTACGCCGGGCTGCTCGGACGGCTGCCCGAGGTGACCACCCACCCCGGCACCGACCGGATCATGCTGCACGTGGGCGACCGCGCGGTACGCCACGACGAGGGTCCGCTGGCGCTCGGCGACACGGCGGCCGAGTTCGACGTGGTCGACTGGGGGCAGGACGTGGTGGCGCTGCGCGCCGTGGACACCGGCCGGTACGTCGGCGCCGACGACACCGGGGCCCTCGTCGCCGACCGCGACGGACCGGGCGGCTGGGTGGTACGCGAGACGTTCCGCCTGCACCACCGGCCCGACGGCACCGCGCTGCTGCACCACCTGGCCACCGGGCGGCAGGTCGGCGTCGCACCGGACGGACGGCTGAGCGTCGCCGACGGCGACCCGGCCGTGTTCACGGTGACGCTGCTCGTGGACGGGGCCGCCGCTGCCGCCGCGCTCGCGGCCGCCGCCGACGTGGCGGTGGTGGTGCTCGGCAACCACCCGATGGTCAACGGCCGGGAGACCGAGGACCGGGCCGACCTGGCACTGCCCACCGGTCAGGCGGAACTGCTGCGGGCCGTGCACGCCGCGAACCCGCGTACCGTGCTGGCGCTGACCAGCAGCTACCCGTACGCCGTCGGTTGGGCGCAGGAGCACGTGCCGGCGGTGCTGTGGAGCGCCCACTGTGGACAGGAACACGGCAACGGGCTGGCCGACGTGCTGCTCGGCACCGCCGACCCGGGCGGGCGGCTCACCCAGACCTGGTACGCCGACGCCGCCGAACTGCCGGACCTGCTCGACTACGACGTCATCGGCGCCGACGCCACGTACCTCTACCACCGGGGCGAGCCGCTGTACCCGTTCGGGCACGGCCTCAGCTACGCCGAGTTCGACTACGCTGACCTCCGGTTGAGCACCGCCACGGCGCGCGCCGGCGAGGAGGTGGAGGTGAGCGTCGAGGTCACCAACACGGGCCGCCGCCCGGGCACCGAGGTCGTGCAGCTCTACACCCGGCAGCGGCGCTCCCGGGTCAAGCAGCCGCTGCGGCAGTTGCGCGACTTCGCCCGCGTCACGCTGGAGCCGGGCTGCGCCGCCCGGGTGACGCTGCGGCTGCGTACCGCCGACCTGGCCTGGTGGGACGAGACCCGCGCCGCGCCCGTGGTGGAGGACGCCGTCCACTCGGTGCTGGTCGGCCGGTCCGCGCGGGACATCCGGCTGGCCGGCGCGCTGGCCGTGACCGGCGGCGACGCCGCGGCCGAGGCGGCGGGCTCTCGCGTCGGGGCGGTCCGGTGAGCGGCCGGACCCCCGGTGAGCAGGTCACCATCGCCGACGTGGCCCGGCATGCCGGGGTGGCCGCCAGCACCGTGTCGTACGTGCTCAGCGGCAAACGCACCATCTCGGCCACCACCCGCGGCCGGGTGCTCGCCAGCGTCCGCGCGCTCGGCTACCACCCGCACGCCGGGGCCCGCGCGCTGGCCAGCCGCAAGGCCAACGTGATCGCGCTGGTGCTGCCGCTGCGTACCGGCATGCAGGTGCCCGTGGTGATGCGGTTCGCCACCGCCGTGGTCACCACCGCCCGCCGCTACGACCACGACGTGCTGCTGGTCACCGCCGACGAGGGACCGGCCGGGCTGCACCGCATCGCCGGTAGTGCGCTCGTCGACGGCGTGCTGCTGATGGACGTGGAGCTGGAGGACTCCCGGGTGCCGCTGCTGCGCGAGCTGGCGCTACCGGGTGTCCTGATCGGGCACCCCGCCGACAGCACCGGCCTGGCCTGCGTGGACCTCGACTTCCGGCGCGCGGGCGAGCTGTGCGTGGCACACCTGGCCGCCGCCGGGCACCGGCGGATCGCGCTGCTCGGCGCCCCCGCCGCGGTCTACGACCGGGGCACCGGGTTCGCCCACCGCACCCGCGCCGGGGTACGCGCCGCAGCCGAGCGGCTCGGCGTCGACACGGTGACCCGGCCCTGCGAGGAGGGACCGGCCGCGGTACGCCGCGACCTGGAGGCGCTGCTCGCCGACCATCCGGACGTCACCGGGCTTGTCGTGCAGAACGAGTCGGCGGTCGGGCCGGTGCTCGCGACGCTGCCGCTGCTGGGCCGCCGGGTGCCCCGCGACGTGTCGGTGGTCGCGATCTGCCCGGACGAACTGGCCGAACAATCAGGGCTCACCTGCGTACCGGTGCCCGCCGAGGAGGTCGGCCGGCAGGCCGTGGCGTTGCTGATGCGGCGGTTGAGCGGCGAGCCGGTGCCGGAGGTGACGCTGCTGGAACCGCGCCTCACCGTACGGGGCACCAGCGCCGGGACCGGCCGGTGACGGCGCACCGCATCCACGACACCGCACCGGCCGCCGACTGGACCGACGCGTTCCTCACCGGCAACGGCGAGCTGGGGCTGATGGTCCACGGGCGGCCGCACGCGGAGCGGATCGTGGTGAACCACCACCGGCTCGTCCTGCCCAACGGCACCCGGCACGCCCGCGCGCCCGAGCTGGCCGGCCGGATGCCGCACATCCGCGCGCTGGTGCTCGCCGGGCGGCGGGCCGAGGCCGCCCGGCTGCTCACCGGCGGCCGGGAACTGGAGTGGACCCAGTCGTTCCACCCCGGGTACGCGCTCACGGTCGACGCCGCGCCCGGACCGGTACGCGACTACCGGCGCGACACCGACTTCACCACCGGCGAGGTGACCGTCGAGTGGTCGGGCGGGCGGCGGCGCTGCTTCGCCTCCCGCGCCGACGACGTGGCGGTGCTCCACCTCGACCAGGGCGACTGCGTGGTCGGGGTGACGGGTGAGCTGCCCGGCAGGCCCGCCGACGTGGTCTACGAGCAGGCCGCGTACCGCAGCGACGGGCTGGTGTTCCTGCGGGTACGCGCCCGCTACCCGGACGCCGGCGGCGCGTACGGGTTCGAGGGGCTGACGTCGCTGCGCGGCGACGTGAGCGTCGACGGTAACCGGGTGCGGGTACGCGGACCGGCGCTGCTCACCATGCTCGTCGACCGGCCCGACGCGCCGCCGTGGCGTACCCGGGTGTCGGAGCGGCGGCTCGCCGCGCTGACCGGGGACTACGACGCGCTGCTGTCCCGGCACGCGCCGCGCCATCGCGGCGCGTACACCCGGGCCGGCCTGGACCTCGGCGTGCCCGCCGCCGACCGGGCGCTACCAGTCGGTGAGCTGCTGGCCCGGCAGGCCGCCGCGCCGGACCGGCTGGACCCGGCGCTGCTGGAACGGCTGTTCCACGCCGGCCGGTACCTGCTGTTCAGCGCGAGCGGGGTGCTGCCGCCCCGGCTGACCGGGCTGTGGCTGGGCTGCTGGGACGCCGCGTGGGCCGGTGACTTCACCACCGACGCGAACCTGAACCTGCAACTCGCGGGCGCGAACGTCGGCGCGCTGCCGGAGGTCACAGCCGCGCACGCCCGGCTGGTCGCCGCCCAGGTGGACCACTGGCGCGCCAACGCCCGCGCCGTGTACGGGGCACGCGGGCTGCTGGCGCCCGGCCGCACCGACGGCGAGCACGGGCACCTGTTCCACGTCCACCCGGACTGGCCGTTCACCGCGTGGCTCGCCGGCGCGGACTGGCTGCTGCACCCGCTGCACGAACACCACCTGGTCACCGGTGCGCCGCTGGGCGAGGTGGCCGGCTGGCTGGCCGAGGTGGCTGACTTCTTCGCCGACGTGCTGACCGCTGTGGACGGGCGGCCCGCGCTGGTGCCGTCGTACTCACCGGAGACCGGCCCGTACGACGACACCGGCCGGACCGCGCCGGTGGCGGTCAACGCCACGATGGACGTGGCGGCGGCCCGGCACGCGCTGCGGCTGGCCGCCGAGGTGACGGGCGACGACCGGTGGGCCGGGGTGCGGCCACCGGACTACCTGGTGGACGGGCGCGGCGCGCTCGCCGAGTGGGCGTGGCCCGGCAGCACCGGCGACGAGGACCACAGGCACGTCAGCCACCTGTATCCGGTGTGGCCGCTTGACGAGATCAACCCGGACGACACACCGGAGCTGGCCGTCGCCGCGCACCGGGCGTTGACGCTGCGCGGCGACGAGGACCGGTCAGCGCACGGCAGCCTGCACCGGGCGCTGGCGGCGGCACGCCTACGCGACGGTGATCTGGTCGCGGCGAACCTGCGCAAGATCCTCGGCGCGGACATGTTCTTCCGGTCGCTGATGGGCGCACACAACCCGGGCCGGACCACGTACAACGCCGATGCCACGCACGCGCTGCCGGCGGTGCTGATCGAGTCGCTGGTGCAGTCGCGACCGGGAACGCTGCGGCTGCTGCCCGCGCCGCTGCCCGGCCTGCGCTCGGGCACGCTGCGCGGCATCACCTGCCGGGGCCGCGTCACAGTCGAGGAGCTGACCTGGACGCCGGGCCGGGTCCGGGCGCGGCTGGTGTCGCCGGTGGCGCAGCGCGTAGTAGTGCACGCGCCCGGCGGCCACCGTGCCGTGGAGCTGGCCCCGGACCGGCCGCACGAGGTGGTGTTCGGCTAGAGGTTGCCGGGCTGGTGCAGCGCCGGGTGGCGCTGGCCCGGCGCGGCGAACCACGGCGGGGCGTCGGTGACCACGCCGCTGACGCCGTACAGCATGAGCAGGTCGTGGCCGACGTGACGGCCACGGCGAGCAGGCTACCGGCGGTCCTGCCGGTGCCGCCGGACCATGCCCTCGGCCAGCGCCGCACCGTCCAGGTCACCGGCGGCCAGCCTTGCGGCGACGGTACGGCGCACCATCCGGTCGGCCAGCGCCGGTGCGTGCCGGGCCAGCGCCAGTTCGATCCGGCCGCGCCGGGTGGTGGCCACGTCCCGTGGCGCGCGCCGGGCGGTCGCGGCGCGCAGGATCGCGGCCACCACGCCCTCGACCGGCTCCGGCCGGGACACCCCGCTCAGCGAGAGCCCGGCCGCCACTGTGCTGTCGTGGATCGGGGAGGCGACCATGCTCGGGTAGACGACGCTGACGCCGACGTGAGTGCCGACCTCGTGGCGCAGCGCGTCGGCGTACGCGACGAGCGCCCGCTTGCTGACCCCGTACGCGGCGGCCAGCGGCAGCGGCAGCACCGCCATCCGGCTGGCCACGAAGATCACCCGGCCACGGGCCGCCTCCAGGGCCGGCATCGCGGCGGCGGTGGTCCGCCAGGCGGCGAGCAGGTTCACCTCGATCTGGCGGCGTACCACCTCGTCCGGTGGCAGCTCCGCGGGCGCGGGCCCGCCCACACCGGCGTTGTTGACGAGCAGGTCCAGCCCGCCGAGCCGGTCGACGGCGGCGGCCACCGCCGGTGGCGTCGCGGCCGGGTCGGTCAGGTCGACGCCGAGTACCGGCGGTGTGGCGTCGGCGTCGGCGTGCAGGTCCAGCCCGACCACGTGGGCGCCGGCGGCGGTGAGCGCCGCGCCCAGGTGCTGCCCGAACGTGCCCCGGCCGCCGGTGACCAGCACCCGCCGTCCGGCCAGCGCGCTCACCGCACCACGGCCCGCTGCGCCGGCTCCGGTCCGCCGCGGCCCGGCGGCCGGGCCCCGGCCCGGCGCGCTCATCGGGCCGCTCCGGCGCGGCGCCGCCCGGCGGTCAGTTCGCGGCCCAGCTCGGCCAGGTAGACGTCGAAGTCCACGCGCATGTGCGGTCGGCGCTGCCCCCACCGGGCGGTGGCGGCGCGCAGCTCGTCGCGGCAGGCGGCGGCCTGCCGTGCCGGATCCGGGGGCGTCCAGGTGCCGGCCAGGCGCGCGGCCACCAGCCGGGCCTGCGCCTCGACCAGGGGGAACGCCGCGCCGGTGGACTGCATGAGCCCGACGAACGCCAGGCCGGGGGCGTCCAGGTGGAACACGTGCCGGTACAGCGGCAGCCGGTCGGCGCCGTCGCCGAGCAGCGCCGGGTCGAGGAACGGCATCTCGACCCGGTAGCCGGTGCACCAGACGACCAGGTCGACCTCGTCGTGGCGGCCGTCGGTGAACTCGACCCGGTCGCCGTCGAAGCGGGCGATGCCGGGCCGGGCCTGGATGTCGCCGTGGGTGAGCCGGGACAGCAGCGCGTCGGACAGCGTCGGGTGGTCCTGGAGGAAGCCGTGCGCCGGTGCGGGCAGCCCGTACCTGCTGGGCGGCCCGACCGCAGTGGTGATCATGGTCTGGCTGATCCGCTGCCGCAGCCGCCACGGCAGCCGGCGGGCCAGCGCGCCGTTGAGCGTGTCCGACGGGCGGCCGAGCAGGTACTTGGGCACCACCCACACGCCGCGGCGCAACGACAGCAGCGTGCGCCCGGCGGCGTACGAGGCGTCGACGGCGATGTCCATGGCGGAGTTTCCGCCGCCGACCACGAGGACCCGGCGTCCGGCGAGCTGCTCCGGGCCGCGGTAGTCGTGGCTGTGCATCTGCTCGGCGGTGCACTCGCCCGGGTACGGCTCGGGTCGCTTCGGCACCCGGTTGTGCCCGTTGGCGACCACCACCGCCTCGACGTCGACCTCGACCGGGCCGTCCGGGCCGGTGGCCCGCACCCGCCAGCCGTCGCCGGTGCGGGTGACCCGCTCGACGGTGTGCCGCAGCCGTACCGCCTCGCGCAGCCCGAACCGGTCGGCGTAGTCGCCGAGGTAGCCCGCGATCCGGGTGTGGTCGGGGTAGTCGGGCCAGTCGGCGGGCATCGGGTGGTCGGCGAACTCGGTGCGCCCCTTGCTGGTGTTCAGGTGCAGCGTCCGGTACGCGGGCGAGCCGGGTGCGCCGTACACCCAGAGGCCGCCGAGCGTGTCCGCCGCATCGAACGCCACGGCCGGGACACCGGCGTCGGTGAGCGCCTTGAGCGTGGCCAGCCCGGCGGCTCCGGCGCCGACGACAGCGACCCTCGGTGTGGCCATACCCGCCTCCCTAATCCAACGACCGATGGATAATCCTCGGAGCACGGGCCGGCGTCAAGGGCGGTGGCCCGGTCAGGCGTCCCGGTACAGCGCGTCGAGGAACCGGTGCACGAACGCCCGGAACTCGCGCCGCTCCCGTGCGCCCGAACCGGTCCCGGCGGCGAGCGCCACCACGTGCCCGTGCACCGCCCAGACCAGGGAACGCACCGTCACGTGCGGGGTCGGCTCGGTCAGCGCGCCGGCCCCGGCCGCCGCCACCAGCAGCTCCTCGACCAGCCCGTACAGCGGGGCGGCGTAGCGGCGGTCCAGCTCGCCGTGCCGCTGCGGCTCCAGCCAGCGGCGCAGCCACAGCGCTGTGGTCTCCGGCCGGTCCTCCAGGAAGTCGACGAACACGTCCACCAGGTCGTGCAGCGCCCGCAGCGCGTCCTGCGGGCCCGCTGCCAGGGCTGCCCGGGCGCGTTCCCCGGCCGCCTCGACGACCTCCCGCTCGGCACTGAACACCCGGGCGAAGCAGGCGTCGTAGAGCTGCGCCTTGGCGCCGGTGTGGTGCACGACGGTGGCCGCGTCCACGCCCGCCGCGGCGGCGACGTCGCGGACGCTCACGGCGTCGAAGCCCCGCTCGGCGAACAACGCGGTGGCGGCGGCGAGTACCAGGTCACGGGTCGGCCGCTGGTCGTCGCGGCGGGGCCGGCCCGGCCGGCGGCGAGGCGTGGTCATCCGGCCATTGTTACCCCTACAATCCAGCAACCGTTGGATTGCGGGCGGCGTGCCCCGAGGACAGGAGACCGCCATGACCGGGCTGGATCAGCGCTCCGACGCGGTCACCCTGCCGCGCGGCCCGCTCGTCGGGTTCGCCACCGGCTCGCTCGGCATGGGCGTCTGGGTCACGGTGCCCGGCCTGCTGCTGCTCTACTTCCTGACCGACGTGCTGGCGGTCGCGCCGTGGCTGGCCGGGCTCACCCTGCTGCTGCCGAAGATCGCCGACGTGCTGCTGCACCCGTGGATCGGGCACCGCTGCGACGTGGAGCAGGCCCGCCGGGGCCACCGCAGCCGGCTGCTGCTGGCCGGATGCGCGCTGCCGCTGGCGTTCGCCGCCCTGTTCGCGGTGCCCGGCGGCCTCACCGGCGCCACCGCGGCGGGCTGGGTGGCCGTGTTCTTCGTCGCCGGCAACCTGCTGTTCGCCGCGTACCAGGTGCCCTACCTGGCGACCCCGGCGGACCTGCGGATCGGCTACCACGAGCGGACCCGGCTGATGGCGTTCCGGATGGTGGTGCTGACGCTCGGCATCATGGTCTCCGGGCTGCTCGCGCCGCTGCTGGCCGGTGGCGACGACGCCACACGCGACGGTTACCTGCGGATGGGCGTGGTGCTGGCGGCCGGGATGCTCGCCGCGATGCTGGTCGGCGTCGCCGGGATCGGCCGGTTGCGCCGTACCGCCGCCGACACGGCCCCGCCACACGGTCCGGGCGGGTGGCGGGCGCTGGCGGCCAGCCTGCGGGACCGGCAGTTCCGCCGGCTGGTCGGTGCGTACCTGGCCATGTCCACCACCACCCACCTGGTGCTCGCCGGGGTGCCCTACTACGCCGAGTACGAGCTGGGCCGCCCCGGGCTCACCACGGTGCTGGTGGCCGCGTTCGTCGCACCGGCGCTGCTGGTCACGCCGGGCTGGCTGGCGGTGGCGCGGCGGATCGGCAAGCAACGTGCCCTGCTCGCCGGGCAGGCCGCGTTCGCCGCCGGGTCGCTGGTGCTGGCGATCGGCCGCCCCGCCGGACTGCCGGTGCTGGTGGCCGCCGTGGCGGTGCTCGGGGTGGCGTTCGCCGGCATGCAACTGCTGCCGTTCTCGATGCTGCCCGACGTGATCCGCGCGGCCGGCGGCACCGAGCGGGCCGGCACGTACACCGGGGTGTGGACCGCCACCGAGGCCACCGGCGCCGCGCTCGGCCCCTACGCGTACGCGCTGTGTCTCGCCGCCGGTGGATTCGTGGCCTCGACCGCCGGGCAGACCGTGACCCAGTCCCCGGCCGCGCTGGACGCGCTGCGCTACGGCTTCGGGCTGCTGCCCGCCGCCGTGATGGTGGTAGCGGTGCTGCTGCAACGCCGCTACACCCTCGACGGCGCGGCCCGGGCGGACGCAGCCCACTAGACTTCGCCCTCGATGGACGCCGAGCCCGCCACCGACACCCGACCCTGCGCCCACTGCGGACGCGACGTGCCGCAGCGCGTCGGCGCGGGCCGCCCGTTCCGCTACTGCCGGGACAACGACGGCGCCTGCCAGCGGGCCGCCCGCAACTCGCGGATGCGTCACCGCAACTCCCCCGGCCTGCCCGGGCAGGTGGCGCGCACCTGGGAGGCGGTGGACCGGCTCGACCAGATCGTGGAGACGCTGACCGAGGCGCTGCACGCCGAACTGTCACCGGCCGGTGTGGAGCGGCAGCTCGCCGAACTGCGCGCGGAGACGTCGGCGCAGGTCGCGGCGGCACACGCCGAACGCGACGAGGCCCGCCGCGAGGCCGAGGACGCGACAACGGCGGCGGCCCGCGACCGGCAGCAGGTCCGCGCCGCGTACGCCGAACGCGACGCCGCCGCCGACCGCGCCGAGTCGGCGGAGGCCGCCTCGTCCGCCGCCGCCGACCGGGCCGCCGCGGCCGAGGAGGCGCGCGACGCCGCCCGCGCCGAGGCGGGCGCCGCGCAGGCGCTGCGGGTGCAGGCCGAACGCGACCGTGACGCGGCCCGGCACGAACTGCGCACGGTACGCACCGAACGCGACGCCGAACGCCGCCGGGCGGCCGAGCTGACCGCCGAACGGGACGCCGCCCGCGCCGACGCCGAGCGGGCCACCCGATCCGCCACCGAGGCCCTGGACCGGGCCGAACAGTCCCGCGCCGAGGCCGACCGGGCGCGCGCCGACGCGCAGGCCGCCCAGGGGCGGGCCGCCGAGGCGGAGCGCGCGGCCCGGACCGCCGCCGAGCGGGCCGACGCGCAGGCGGCCGCCGCGCAGCAGGCTCGGGCCGAGCGGGACCGCGCCGACGCGGCACGAGCCGACGCCGAGGCGGCGCTGGAACGAGCCCGCGCCGAGACGAGCGCGGCGATCGAGGCCGGCCGTGCCGAGGCTGCCGCTTCCGTCGAGCGCGCCCGCACCGACATGGCCGCCGCGGTGGAGCAGGCTGCCGCCCGTACCGCCGAGCGGGACGCGCTCGCCGCGGATCTGGCCGACGCGCGGCGGGCCGCGAGCGCCGCCGAGGCCCGGGCCGCCGACCTGGCCACGCGGACGGCGGTGATCGAGGCCGATCGGGACGCCGCGCAGCGCCGGGCCGGGCAGCTCGCCGACCAGGTGAGCGATCTGGCGACGGCGCTGGCGCGGCTCGGCACGCGTACCGGCTGAGCGGCCAAGGGATGGGAACGGGGCAGCACCGCACCCGTGCCGGCGGCGAGGATCGGGGCATGGGAAAGACGTACGAGCGCATCGACGGCCGGCTGCGGGACTTCATCGAGGCCCAGCCGATGTTCTTCGTGGCCACCGCCCCGCTGTCCGGTGACGGCACCGTCAACCTGTCCCCGAAGGGCCTGCGCGGCTGCTTCGCGGTGCTCGACGAGCACACCGTGGCGTACCTCGACTTCGCCGGCAGCAACGCCGAGACCATCGCCCACCTGCGGGAGAACGGCCGGATCACGCTGATGTGGTGCGCGTTCGCCGGCCCGCCGAACATCGTGCGGGTGCACGGGCACGGTGAGCCGGTGTTCCGCGACGACCCGCGCTGGCCCGGCCTGCTGACCCACTTCCCGGACATCGACCCGGGTCCGCACGGCCTACGGGCGGTCATCGTGGTGCGCGCCGAGCTGGTCCGGGACACCTGCGGCTACGCGGTGCCGCTCATGACCTACGACGCCGACCGGGATCTGCACGAACGCCGCTTCGCCCGGGAGGACGACGCGTCGCTGAGCGCGTACTTCGCCGGGAAGGACCACGTCGCCACCAGCATCGACGGTCTGCCCGGCCTGCCGTTACCGCTGCCGCGGACCCCGTCGGGGTGAGCGCGGTCAGTGGATGCCGGCCATCAGGTGCCGGATCTGGCGGGTGAACATCACAGCGGCCAGGCCCAGCACCACCGAGGCCAGCCCGAAGGTCAGGAAGTAGACCGGCTGGGACCAGGTGCCGGCCAGCCGGGCCACCTGACCGCCGATGGCGTCGCCGACGGCGGTGGCGAGGAACCACAGGCCCAGCATCTGGCTCGCGTACTTGACCGGGGCGAGTTTCGTGGTGGCGGACAGGCCGACCGGGCTCAGTGACAGCTCACCGGCGACCTGGATCGCGTACACCGCGACCAGCCACAGCGGCGAGACCAGGTCGCCGCCGACGGCGGCCTGCGCGGCGGCGGCCATCAGCACGAACGACAGGCCGTTGAGCACCAGGCCGACGGCGAACTTCGTGGGTGTGGACACCCGGTGCCCGAGTTTGAGCCACAGCGCGGCGGCCAGCGGCGCGCCGATGATGATGAGGATCGGGTTCACCGACTGCAACCAGGACGCCGGGAACGTGAACCCGCCCACCGACCTGTCGGTCTGGTCGGCGGCGAAGATGTTCAGCACCGACCCGGCCTGGTCGTAGATGAGCCAGAACGAGGCGGCGAACAGGAACAGCCACACGTACGCCTTCATCCGGCTGCGTTCGGTGCCGCTGATCTCCCGGTCGGTGAGGATCCGCGCGAAGTAGCCGACCGTCACCAGCACCGTCACCACGGTCAGCAGGTTGACCACCGTGTCGACGGCGAACCAGCCGGCCACCAGCAGCACCAGCAGGACGGCGAGCACCACGACGCTCGCCACGCCGATGCGGGTCAGCGCGCGCCGCCGGTCGGCGCCGAGCAGCGGGTCCGCCGGGCGGGCGCCGGCGTCGCCGAGGTTGCGGCGGCCCAGCACGTACTGGAGCACGCCGAAGGTCATGCCGACCGCGGCGGCACCGAACCCCAGATGCCAGTTGATCTTCTCGCCGAGGAAGCCGGTGACCAGCGGCGCGATGAACGCGCCCAGGTTGATGCCCATGTAGAAGATGGAGAACCCGGCGTCGCGGCGCGGCGAGTCCCGCTCGTACAGGTCACCGACCATGGTGGAGATGTTCGGTTTGAGCAGGCCGGTGCCGAGCACGATCAGCGCCATGCCGGCGAACACGCTCCACCCGGTGGGGATCGCCATCACGTAGTGACCGACGGCGATCACCACGCCGCCCCACAGCACGCTGCGCCGCGCGCCGATCAGCCGGTCGGCGACCCAGCCGCCGGGCAGCGCCATCAGGTAGACCATGGCGTTGTAGGTGCCGTACACGGCGTTGGCGCTGGACTCGCCGAGGTCCAGTCCGCCGTCGGCGACCGCGGCGGTCAGGTACAGCACGAGGATCGCCCGCATGCCGTAGAAGCTGAACCGCTCCCACATCTCGGTGAGGAAGAGCGTGGACAGCGCGCGGGGGTGACCGAAGAAGGTCTTCCCGGCTGGTGGTCGGGCCCCGACCGGCGCGTCACTGCTCATCGTCACCTCCGGCACGCAAACGGGTGGGTAACATCCCCGTTGACAGGCGAAACACTCCACCGATTCGGCCCGGCCGGGGACGACCCCGCCGGGCAGCTGTCATGGCCGGTTACCCTTGACACTCCCGACCCGCGTACGGCCCTGCCGCCGCGGGCCGGGGAATGGGCGAGCGGTGACCGGCCGTTACACCTGAAGACCAGCACCACGAACGAGGGGAAGTCGATCATGGGCGAGCGCATGCTGCGCGGTAGCCGGCTGGGAGCGGTCAGCTACGAGTCCGACCGCAACACGGAGCTCGCGCCGCGCCAGACCCGCGAGTACCTCTGCGCCAAGGGCCACCAGTTCGAGGTGCCGTTCGCCGTCGACGCCGAGGTCCCGACGACCTGGGAGTGCAAGTTCGACGGCAGCGTCGCCCGCCTGGTCGACGGCACCGAGCCGGAGCAGAAGAAGGCCAAGCCGCCGCGTACCCACTGGGACATGCTGCTGGAGCGGCGCTCGATCGCCGAGCTGGAGGACATCCTCGCCGAGCGGCTCCAGGAGGTCCGCACCCGCCGCGGTCGTGCCTGACCGTCCGCAACGCGCCGAAACGCCCCCGGTGATCCCGGGGGCGTTTTCGTCTGCCCAGGCAGGGCCGGTCGTCAGATCGGGGAGGTGGCGGGGTCGGGCGCGGTCTGATGCCACCACCTCGGCGAAGTGGAGTTGATCAAGCTGGCGGCGCAGCGGGGTGCGCGTCAGCGGTCGACGATCTCGCCCTCGATGGCCTTGCCCGGGTCGGTGACCGGCTGCGGCGCGGGCGACGGGGCCGGCGCGGGCTCCGGGGCCGGCTGCGGCGCACCCCGGTACACACGCACCCGGCGCGGCCCGAACAGGTCACCGGCGACCATCGACGACACCCGGCGCTCGGTGGCCCGGCGCACCCCGCCACCGGCCAGCCGGCGCAGCGGCGGCACCAGCAACAGCAGGCCCACCACGCCGCTGACCAGGCCCGGCAACGCCAGCAGCAGCGCGCCCAGCAGACCGACCAGCCCGTCGGTCACCTCCGGGCCCGGCGGCCGGCCTGCCTGCGCCGCCGTGCGGAAGCCGCGCCACGCCCGCATGCCCTCGCGGCGCAGCAGCACCAGACCCAGCAGGGACGCCCCGAACACCAGCAGCACCGCCGCGCCGAACCCGACGGCCCGGCCGACCAGCACGAAAACGGTCAGCTCCAGCAGCGCGAGCAGCAGCAGGGCCGGTGGTACGTATTTCAGTCCTCGGCGCATCTCACCTCATCAGCCCGGGGTCATCACGCCCCTCAAGCATGACACGCCCTCGCTCAAGGCCAGCGCGCGAGCGCGTCCGGCCGCGACGGCGCGGTCGCCAGGCGGTCCCGCACCCCCCAGCGGGTGACCCGCCACAGCGCCTCCGCCACGATCAGCGGGCTCATCTTGCTGTCGCCGTGTTCCCGCTCGGCGAACGTGATCGGCACCTCCACGATCCGCACCCCGGCGCGGTGCGCCAGCCGCGACAGCTCCACCTGGAACGCGTACCCCTGGGACCGCACCGAGCCCAGGTCGATCGCGTCCAGCGCGCTCGACCGGTACACCCGGTAGCCGCCGGTGGCGTCGCTGACCGGCATGCCCAGCACCAGCCGCGCGTACAGGTTGCCCACCCGGGACAGCAGCAGCCGCCGCCACGGCCAGTTCAGCACCCGCGCGCCGCGGGTCCACCGGGAGCCGATCACCACGTCGGCGTCGCGGGCGGCGTGCAGCAGCGCCGGCAGGTCCTCCGGGGCGTGCGAGCCGTCGGCGTCCATCTCCACCACCGCGTCGTAGCCGCGCGTGCGGGCCCAGGCGAAACCGGCCAGGTAGGCCGCGCCGAGTCCTTCCTTGCCGGCCCGGTGCAGCACGTGCACCCTCGGGTCGCCGTCGGCGAGCGTGTCGGCGATCGCGCCGGTGCCGTCGGGGCTGTTGTCGTCGGCGACGAGGACGTCCACCGCCGGCGCCGCCTCGCGTACCCGGGCGACGATGCGCCCGACGTTGTCGGCCTCGTTGTAGGTGGGGATGACCACCAGGACCCGCCCCACCCCGGGACGGCCGACCGTCCGCCTGTCGGCTGCCACGCCCACCGTCGCACCGCCTTCCGCTCGTCGGCTCAGCCGGGAGCGACCTCCCGGCGGCGGCGCAGCACGGCCGCGCCGGCCAGGGCCGCGACCGCCAGCGCCGTCAGCGCCACCTCCGGCCACACCCCGGCCGTGGTCGCCGGGGTACGCCCGTCGCCGAGTTCCATCTGCCGCACCACCACCGCGGCGGTGTCGAACCCGGTCGCACCGTCTACCCGCCCGTCCGGGGAAACGAACCCGGACACACCGACCGTGGAGGCCATCAACGCGGCCCGGCCGTGCTCCACGGCCCGCAGCCGCACCATGGCCAACTGCTGGCGGGCCTCGGCCACGTCGAACGTGGCGTTGTTCGTCTGCACCACCAGCAGCTGTGCGCCGCCGGTGACGGTGTCGCGGACGAGGCCGTCGTAGGCGACCTCGAAGCAGATCACGTCGCCGAGCACGGCCGGGCCGGTGTTCAGCACGCCGGGACGGTCACCGGGTACGAAATCGGACCGGACCCGGTCGACCTGGGAGCTGATCTTGCGGGCGAGGGAGCGCAGCGGCACGTACTCGGCGAACGGCACCGGATGCCGCTTCGTGTACACCTGGTCCAGATCCGGGCCGGTGCCCGGCCGCCACAGCAGCCCCGCGTTGCGCACCTCACCCTGGCGGGGCCCGACCAGCACGGCGCCGACCAGGATCGGCGCGCCGATCGCGTCGGCGGCCTGGGAGATCCGCTCCCCCGCGCCCGGGTTGCGCAGCGGGTCGATGTCGCTGGAGTTCTCCGGCCACACCACCACGTCCGGGCGCTCCTGGCCGCCCTCGGCGACCCGCCGCGCCAGCTCCAGCGTCGCGTCGACGTGGTTGTTCAGCACCGCCTGCCGCTGCGCGTTGAAGTCCAGCCCGAGGCGCGGCACGTTGCCCTGCACGATCGCCACGGTGACGGTGTCGCCCGCGCCGCGTACCCCGGTCGGCACGGCCGTGCCCGCGGCGAGCAGCGCCACCAGCGCGGCGGTGAGCCCGGCGAGGGGCCGCCACTGCCCGGGCGCGTGCCGCCAGTCCCGCCACGCGGCGGTGACCAGCAGCCCACCGGCGACCGCGACGGCGAACGTGACCAGCGGGGCGCCGCCGAGCGCCGCGAGCTTCAGCAGCGGCGAGGTGTCCTGGCTGAACGCCAGCCGCCCCCACGGGAACCCGCCGAACGGGGTGCGGTCGCGCAGCGCCTCCTGCCCCACCCACAGCACGCCGGTCAGCAGCGGCCACGCCGCCCGGTGCCGGTCGGCGAGCGGCGACACCCAGGCGCTGGCGGCACCCAGCAGCGCCAGGTACGCGGCCTGCAGCAGAGACAGCAGCGCCCACGGCAGGTAGCCGGTGTGCAGGTTCGTCCACTCCAGCAGCGGCGCGAACAACGCCACCCCGGTCAGGAAGCCCAGCCCGGCGCCGGCGCGCAGCCGCCGCCGATGCACGGCGGCGGCCAGCAGCGCCACACCGACCGGTGCGAGGGGCCACCACCCGTACGGCGGGAACGCGAACAGCAGGGCCGGCCCGGCCAGCACGGCGGCCGGCAGTGCCAGCATCAGCGGCAGGGGACGGGCGGCGCCGTCACCGGGTGCCCCGTCGGTGGCACGCGGCTGTTCCCGGTCCAGCGTCGTCACCGGCTTCTCCCCACGATCACGGGCCGAAGGCTACCCGCCCGTACCGGCGGGCGGCCGAACCGGTGTGGGGCGTGCCACCGTCGCGGCGGGGACAGGCGACAATCGGGCGCATGCGGTTCGGTGTGCTGGGCACGACCCAGGCGTACGCGGCCGACGGCAGCGTGCTGCCCGTCGCCGGTGGGCGGCTGCGCGCGCTGCTGGTGCTGCTGCTGCTCGACGCCGACCGCACCGTCGCGCCGCAGCGCCTCGTCGACGGCGTGTACGGCGACCGGCCACCCGAACAGGCCGCGAACGCGCTGCAGTCGCAGGTGTCGCGGCTGCGGCGGCTGCTGCCGGGCGCGCCCATCGAGTTCGGCCCGGCCGGCTACCGGCTGGCGGTGGATCCGCAGCGGGTGGACGTGCACCGGTTCACCGGGCTGGCCGCGGCCGGGCGGGCGGCGCTCGCCGCCGGTGACCCGGCCGGTGCGGCGGCGCTGCTGCGCGACGCGCTCGGGCTGTGGCGCGGCGAACCCCTCGCGGACGTGCCGGACGCGCCCTTCGCCGCCGCCGAGGCGACCCGGCTGCGCCAGGCACGCCTGGCCGCGGTCGAGGACCGCGTCGAGGCGGAACTGGCGCTGGCGCCGGCCGGCGCGCCGCTCATCGCCGAGCTGCGGGACCTGGTGGCCGCGCATCCGCTGCGGGAACGGCTGCACGGGCTGCTGATGCGTGCCCTGCACGGCGCCGGCCGCCGCGCCGAGGCACTCGCCGCGTACGCCGACGCCCGCCGGGTGCTCGCCGAGGAACTGGGCACCGACCCGTCGGCGGAGCTGGTCGCGCTGCACACGGCGCTGCTGCGCGACGACGCCGCACCGGCCGTCCGGCTGCCCAGCCCGCTCACCAGTTTCGTCGGCCGGGAACCGGAACTGCGGCGGGTCCACGAGCTGCTGGGCGCCGCGCGGCTGGTCACCCTGCACGGCCCGGGCGGCGCCGGCAAGACCCGGCTGGCCACCACAGTCGCGTCCGGCCACGACGGGCCGGTGTGCCTGGTGGAGTTGGCCGCTGTGGCACCCGGCGCGCCGGTCGCGCCGGCCGTGCTGACCGCGCTGGACCTGCGCGACGCCGGCCTGCGCACACCGGGCGGCCCGGCCGACCTGACCGGCCGGCTGGTCGCCGCGCTGGCCGACCGGCGGCTGCTGCTGGTGCTGGACAACTGCGAGCACGTGATCGACGACGCGGCCCGGCTGACCGGCCGGCTGCTCGCCGCCGCGCCCGGGCTGCGGGTGCTCGCCACCAGCCGGGAACCGCTGGGCCTCACCGGCGAGGCGCTGTGCCCGGTCGGCGGGCTGCCCGCCCCGGACGGGCCGGCCGCACCGGAGGCCGCAGCCGCGTACCCGGCGGTCCGGCTGTTCACCGACCGGGCCACCGACGTGTCGCCCGGGTTCACCCTCGACGCCACCACCACACCGGCGGTGCTGCGGATCTGCCGTACCCTCGACGGGCTGCCGCTGGCCCTGGAGCTGGCTGCGGCGCGGCTGCGGGCCCTGCCGGTGACGCAGGTCGCGGCACGTCTGGACGACCGGTTCCGGCTGCTGCGCCGCGGTGACCGCACCGCGGCGCCCCGCCACCGCACGCTGGAGGCGGTCGTCGGGTGGAGCTGGGACCTGCTCGACGAGCCGGAGCGGCGGCTGGCCGCCCGGATGAGCGTGTTCGCCGGCGCCGCCGACCTGGCCGCGGTGCAGGCGGTGTGCGCGCCGGACGCCGGTGACGTCCTCGACGTGCTCACCGGCCTGGTGGACAAGTCGCTGGTGGAGGCCACCGGCGGGCGATACCGGATGCTGGAGACGATCCGCGAGTTCGCGGCGGCCCGGCTGGCCGAGCACGGCGAGACCGGGCGGGTGCGCGACGCGCACGCCGCGTACTTCCTGGACCTGGCACAGGCAGGCGACGCGGCGCTGCGCGGCGGCGGCCAGGACCGGTGGCTGCGCCGCCTTGACGCCGCCCGCGACGACCTGCACGCGGCGCTGCGGCACGCCGGCACCGCCACCGGGTTGCGGCTGGTCGCGGCGCTGGCGTTCTACTGGTGGCTGCGGGGCCTGCGCGGGGAGGGCGCGGCGCTGGCCCGGCGGCTGGTCGACCGGCTCGACGGCCCGCCCGACGGCCTGGCCGAGGAGTACGCGCTGGGCCTGCTGATCGCCACGCTCGCCGGTGGCGGCGACCGCAGCGAGGTCGACGCCGCGTCGCGGATCCTGTGGACCCTGGCCCGGCCGCCCCGGCATCCGTTCCTGCTGTACCTGTCCGGCATGGCCAGCGGACCCCCGTCGCCGGAGGACGCGGCGGCGCTGCACGAGCAGGCCGTCCGGGACCAGTTGCTCGGCACCGACCCGTGGAGCCGGGCACTGGGCCTGCTGGGCACCGCCATGATCAGTCTGCTGCACGGCCGCCACGCCCAGGCCCGCACCGACCTGGACACCGCGCTGGTCGGCTTCCGGGCCCTGGACGACCGCTGGGGCATGATCGTGACGCTGTCCACTCACGCCGAGGCCGCCTACCGCACCGGTGACGTCGCGTCGGCGGCCGCGCCGATGGCGGAGGCGCTGGACCTGGCCGAGCAGCTCGGCTCCACGCTGGACCTGGCGGAACTGCTGCGTATCCGGGCCGACGGGCGGCTCGCCGCCGATGACCTGACCGGCGCGGCCGAGGACTTCCGGCGGGTGCGGCGCATCGCCGGGCCGGCCGGCGCGCCGGAGCTGGTCGCCGCCGCGCACCTGGGGCTCGGCGAGATCGCCCGCCGCGACGGCGACCCGCAGCGGGCGCGGACGTTGTGCGAACGGGCGGTCGCGGAATGCCCGTCGGGCTGGTTCGGCGCCGATGTGGTGCGGCTCGCGGCACTGGTGACGCTCGGGCAACTCGCCAACGCCTCCGGCGACCCGGCTGCGGCCCGCGCCCACTACCGGCAGGTCCTCACCACCGGTGTCGGCGTGTGGGACGTGCCGGTGGTGGCCGCCGCGGCCGACGGGCTGGCCGGGCCGCTGCTGCGCGACGGCGACCACGAGTCTGCGGCCCGTCTGCTGGGCGCGGCGGCGGCGCTGCTGGCCGGCACCGGCGCGGCCGACGCCCCGGCCGGCACACCCACCGCCGCCGCGCTGCGGGAACGCCTGGGTGAGGCGGGGTTCGCCACCGCGTACGCCCGGGGCGCGGACCTGCCCCGGCAGCGGGCGCTGGCGCTGGTCGACGGCCGCTGACCGGCGCGGCGCCGCCCGGTGCGCGCGCGGTACGCGCCCGGTCAGCGCCGCCGGTGACGCTGACTCCCATGACCGACGACGCGACGGCCGTGCTAGCCGACGGGATACGAAAAACGTACGGACGCACCACCGCCCTGGACGGCTTCGACCTGGCCGTGCCGGCCGGCACCGTGTATGGGGTGCTCGGCCCGAACGGGGCGGGCAAGACCACCGCGGTGCGGATCCTCACCACGCTGCTGCGTTTCGACGCCGGCCGGGCCAGGGTGGCCGGGTACGACGTCGCCACCGACCCGGACCGGGTGCGTGCCGCGATCAGCCTGACCGGCCAGTACGCGGCGGTCGACGAGGTGCTCAGCGGACGGCAGAACCTGATGCTGTTCGGGCGGCTGCGGCGGCTGTCCGCGCGCCGGGCCCGCCGCCGCGCCGAGGAGCTGCTGGACCGGTTCGGCCTGACCGAGGCGGCGGACCGGTCGGCGGGCGGCTACTCCGGTGGGATGCGCCGCCGCCTGGACCTCGCCGCCAGCCTGGTGGTGCCGCCGCGGGTGCTGTTCCTCGACGAGCCGACCACCGGCCTGGACCCGCGCAGCCGCAACGGCCTGTGGACGGCGGTGCGGGAACTGGTCGCCGACGGCACCACTGTGCTGCTGACCACACAATATCTGCAGGAGGCCGACCACCTCGCCGACCGGGTGTGCGTCATCGACGCCGGCCGGGTCGTGGCCGAGGGCACCCCGGAGCGGTTGAAGGCCCGCATCGGCGCCGACCGGCTGGAACTGGTGGTCCGCGACGCGGCGGACCTGCCCGCCGCGGCGGCGGTGGTGGAACGCGCCACCGGCGCGACCGCGACTGCCGACGCGGAGCTGCGGCGCGTCGACGCGCCGGTGGCCGACCGGATCGCCGTGCTCACCGCCGTGCTGCGGGCCCTCGACGACGCCGGGATCGCCGTGGAGGACGTCCTGGTCCGCCGCCCGACGCTGGACGAGGCGTTCCTGCGGCTGACCGGCGGCCACGCCGACGCGCAGCGGGTGGGGGTGGCGTCGTGAGGGCGCTGACCGACGGGTGGCTGATGGCCGGGCGGAACATGCGGCACGTGGTGCGCGCCCCGGAGGAGATCATCCTCTACTTCAGCCTGCCGATCATGTTCGTGCTGGTGTTCGGCTACGTGTTCGGCAGCGGCATGTCCGTGCCGGGCGACGGCAGCTACCGGGAGTTCCTGCTGCCGGGCGTGTTCGTCATGACGATGCTCTACGGCCTCGGCGCGACCGCGTCGGCCGTCGCGGTGGACGCCGCCCGCGGCGTGATGGACCGGTTCCGGTCACTGCCGATGGCCCGTTCGGCGCTGCTGTCCGGCCGCGCGAGCGCCGACCTGGTACGCGCGTGCCTGGAGATGACCACGCTGGTGGTGTGCGGGCTGCTGGTGGGCTGGCAGTGGCGCGAGGGCGTCGGCCCGGCGCTGACGGCGGTGGCGCTGATCCTGCTGCTGCGCGTCGCGATGACCTGGCTGGGCATCCTGTTCGGGCTGCTCGTGCCGAACCCGGACACGGTCGCGGTGGTGGTGTTCCCGCTGGCGTTCCCGCTGACCGCGCTGTCCAACGTGTTCGTGGCACCGGAGCTGATGCCGGACTGGCTGGGCGCGATCGCCGCCTGGAACCCGCTGTCGGCGACGGTGGCGGCGGCCCGGGACCTGTTCGGCAACCCGGGCCTGGGCGGGGACTCGTGGCCGGCCCGGCACGCGCTGGCACTGGCGGTCGCCTGGCCGCTGGCGCTGATCGCGGTGGCCGCCCCGGCGGCGGTGCGCCGCTACCGGCGGCTCGGCCGCTGACACGGGAACATCCGGGGGGATGAAATCGGGGCGCGGCCGAAGCCGCGCCCCGATGCTCCCAGGCCCTTCCCGGCCGGTGGGACGAAGGCGATCGGCGCCGACCTTCGGACCGACCCGACGTGGACTGGCTGCCCCCGCCTGGCCGTTGTCTACTGGCCGTGCCTCTCACCCTGCCCGTACACCGGTAACCGCGGCCGGTTCGCGCCGCCCCGCCGACCCCCGCCCGCTGGACCTGGCCGCCGCAACCTTCCGGTCGCTCGGCCAGCGGACGAAGGGACGAAGCGAACAACAGCCGCTTCCCGTGGTAGGACTCAAAGACGGTACGGCGTAGACCCCCGCCGCTGTCAACCCACCCGGGCCTGTCGTGTGTTGCGACACGGCGTGTCGCGTCGGCGCGTCTCGATTCCTGAGGCTGCTTCAGGCACCGAGGTGGTGCCGCAGCATCGCCGCCGCCGCACCCGGATGCTCCTCGGCGAGCAGCCCCGCGGCGGCCAGCACGTAGTCCACGTCGACGACCGGCCGGGCCGCCCGCGGCAACGCCCACCCGCCCGCGTGGTCGGTCAGCACCGCGTCGAGCACCGCCGCCGCGTCACCCGGGTCGGCGTGCCGCAGCACCCCGCCGGAGCCGACGAGCAGCTTCACCTCCCGCAGGTCCCGCCCGGCCCGCTCCCCCGTCGCCGCACCCCGGGCGTGCCGCCGCAACGCCACAGTCGCCGCCAGCGCCGCGATGCGCCGGTCCACGGCCCGCTCGCCGTCACCGGCGGGCAGGAACCCCGGGTCGGCGGCCCGTACCGCCGCCGCCACCGTCAGCTCCGCCTCCTCGGCCGCGTCGAGCAGCCGCTCCTCGACCGCGGCGCGCACCACACCCGGCGCGCTCCACCGCATACCCAGGTCGCCCTCGACGGTGCGGGCCCGCCACAGCGTCCCGGCGACCTCCTGACTCGGGCCGCTGTCCCGCTCGTCGGGGGTGAGCACCGAGTACACGTCGGTGGTGGCCCCGCCCACGTCCACCACTGCGAGGTCACCGCCGAGCGTCCCGGCCAGGACCTCCACGCCGGTGAGCACCGCGTCGGGGGTGGCGGCGCGGACCAGCCGCGCGAACCGCGTACCCCGGGACAGCTTCTTGCCGCCGATGACGTGCCGCAGGAACACCCCCCGGATCGCCGCCCGCGCCGACGCCGGCTCCAGCACCCCGATGCGGGGCAGCACGTTGTCCGCCACCGTCACCGGCACCCCCGCGCCCGCCAGCAGCGCGTACAGGTCGGCACGCACGTCGGCGTTGCCCGCCAGGACCACCGGCACCCGGAAGCGGGCCTTCGCCAGCCGCGTCGCGTTGTGCGTCACCGTCTCGGCGTCCCCGCCGTCGGTGCCACCGACGAGCAGCACCACGTCCGGGCGGGCCGCCCGCAACGCCGCCACGTCCGCCCCACCCAGACGTCCCGCGGCGACGTGGACCACGTTCGCGCCCGCCGACAGACCGACCCGCCGGCCCGCCTGAGCGGTCACCAGCGGCTCGTAACCCACCACCGCCAGGCGCAGCCCACCCCCGGCCGACGAACACACGTACCAGGGCACCTCGGCGACCCCGGCCGACGCGGTGGCCGCGCCGACCGCGGCGTCCAGGCCGTGCAGCACATCCGTGCCCACCGTGGTGGGCGCCGACGCCGCCGCGACCAGCCGGCCGCCGTCGAGGTCCACCACCGCCGCCTTCGTGTACGTCGACCCGACGTCGGCGCAGACGACGGCGCTCACGCTGGGCCGTCCTTCGTGCGCGACTGCGGGGCTCGCGACACCGGCTCGCTCCTCGCGCTCACGCTGGGCCGTCCTCTGTTCGCGACTGCGGGGCTCGCAACACCGGCTCGCTCCTCGCGCTCACGGTGACGGCGGCACGACCACCGTGCCGGTCGCGGTGACCGCCACGATCGGCTCGTCGAGCACCTCGGCGGCCGACTCGCCCTTGTCCGGGCGGCCCCGGCACACCACCGTGGCGGCGAAGTCGATCGTGCGGCTGCGGGTGCCCACCCGGGTCACAGCCGCGGTCACCTCCAGCACGTCACCCGCCTTCATCGGCGCCCGGAACTGCACGTCGGCGTACGAGGCGAACAACCCCTCGTCGCCGTCGGTGCGGATGCACACCTCGGTCGCCACGTCCCCGAACAAGCCCAGCGCGTACGCCCCGTCGACCAGGTTGCCCGCGTAGTGGGCGTGGGAGTACGGCACGTACCGGCGGTGGGTGACTGTCAGACCGACACGCGGATCGCTCATCAGGTATTCGCCTTCCTGGAGGTGATCAGGGCATGCACGAGGTAACTGGCGACCTCGCCCGGGGTGGTGCCGCGGCCGAAGATCCGATCCACGCCCAGCTCGCCGGTCATCGTCTCGTCGAACCGCGGCCCGCCGACGATCAGCAGCGGCCGCTTCCCGGCCGGCATCGCCTCCCGGAACGCCGCCGACATCTCCCGCGTGTTGTGCAGGTGCGCGTCACGCTGCGTCACCACCTGCGACACCAGCACCGCGTCGGCGCGTTCCCGCCGGGCCGCCTCGACCAGCTCCGGCACACTCACCTGCGCACCCAGGTTCGTGACCTTCAGCTCCCGGTAGTACTCCAGGCCCTTCTCGCCGGCGATGCCCTTGACGTTGAGGATCGCGTCGATGCCCACGGTGTGCGCGTCCGTGCCGATGCAGGCGCCCACCACCGACAGCTTGCGGCGCAGCCGCCGCTTCACCACCGCGTTGACCTCCTTGGCCGGCAGCAGCGGATAGTCACGCTCCACCACCTGCACCTTCGACAGGTCAACCAGGTGGTTCACCCGCCCGTACACCACGAAGAACGTGAACCCGTCACCGATCGGCTTGGCGTGCACCAGCATCGCCGGGTCCATGCCCATCCGGTTGGCCAGCTGCACCGCCGCGCCCTCGGCCCGCTTGTCGTGCGGCACCGGCAACGTGAACGACACCTGCACCATGCCGTCACCGGTGGTGTCCCCGTACGGCCGCACGACCGTCTTCTCACTCATGAGGGTTGCTCCAGGATCTCCGTGGCCGGGTTGTAGTAGTCCGCCTCGTGCCGCGCCACCCCGTCCAGGCCCTTGCCCCGGTCCGCCGGCCGCTTCATGATCCCGAACGTGCCCTCGGCGATCGCCGTCAGCAACGACTGGTCCCCGATGCGCTCCAGCAGATCCACCGCCTCACCGAGCACCCGGTGCGCCCGCTCCTGGATGAACCCACCCGGCGCCGGCACGAAGTCCTCGTGCAACCCGCCCGCCGCGCCCAGCACGTACCGCACGTTCTGCAGGGCGATGTCCCGGTCCGACAGCCACGGCGTCACCACCGCCTCGGTCATCATCCCCACCAGCAGGATCCCCTGCCCGGTCATCGTGCCCACCAGGTTGAAGAACCCGTCCAGCAGGTTGCCCCGGAACACGTCACCGGTCATGTGCTTCGTCGGCGGCATCCACTTCAACGGCGCGTCCGGGAACAACTCCCGCGCCAGCAACGCGTGCGCCAGCTCCAACCGGAACGACTCCGGCACATCCGGGTTGATCTCGAACGCGTGCCCCAGCCCCAACTGCCAGTCCGCCAGCCCCGCCTCGTGCGCGAAGAACTCGTTGAGCAACTGCGACACAGTCACCGTGTGCGCCTCGTCCACCGCGTCCGCGGTGGTCAGGTAGTTGTCCTCACCGGTGTTGATGATGATGCCCGCCCGCGCGTGCACCTGCCGCGAGAACCGCTGGTCCACGAACGTGCGGATCGGGTTGATGTCGCGGAACAGGATCCCGTACATCGAGTCGTTGAGCATCATGTCCAGACGCTCCAACCCGGCCAGCGTCGCCATCTCCGGCATGCACAGACCCGACGCGTAGTTCGTCAACCGCACGTACCGGCCCAGCTCACGCGACGACTCGTCCAGCGCCGACCGCATCAACCGGAAGTTCTCCTGCGTCGCGTACGTGCCCGCGAAACCCTCCCGGGTCGCCCCCTCCGGCACGTAGTCCAGCAGCGACTGCCCCGTCGACCGGATCACCGCGATCACATCAGCGCCGGCCCGCGCCGCCGCCTGCGCCTGCGGGATGTCCTCGTAGATGTCACCGGTCGCCACGATCAGGTAGATCCACGGCCGCCGCTCCGGATCACCGAACCGCCTCACCAGCCGGTCCCGCTCCGCGCGCCGCCGGTCGATGCTGCGGATCCCCGCCGCCACCGCCTTACGCGACGCCCGCCGCGCCGCCGTCGCCGCCTTCCCCGACGGCTGCGCGAACCGCACCGACCCGGCCGCCGCCTTCTGCGCCAGCAACGTCACATCCGCGATGCCCTCCCGCGCCAGCGCGTCGAACACCGGCGCCGCCACCCCGTGCCCCAGCCCCACGTCCGCGACCACCGCGTCCACGAGCCGGTTCACCCACGGAATACCGTCCGGGTCCGCGCCGGCCACCCCGGCCAGCCGCAGCACCGCCCGCTCCACCGACACAGTGGTGTGACTGCGCGCCAGATCCACCACCGGCTGCCCGGCCCGGCGCGCCAACTCCCGCGCCCGCGCCACCAGCGCCGGATCCAGCCCAAGCTTCCCTGTCACGAAGACCCTTCCTGATAGATCACGTCACCGCGCAACACGGTGGCCCGGCACACCGGCAGCGGCGTCGGATCGTCCGCGCCCCGCAACTCCGGATCCTCCGCCAGCACCACCGGCAGCCCCCGCTCCACGCCCGCCGGGGTGTCCCACACCGCGAACGTCGCCGGCGCCCCCAACGCCAGCACACCCTCGTTGTCCAGGTGCACCGCCCGCCACCCGCCGCGGGTGTGCGCCGCGAACGCCGCCCGCACACTCATCCGCTGCGCCGGGTTGTGATGCGCCGCCGCCGCCCGCACCGACCCCCACGGATCGATCGGCGTCACCGGCGAGTCCGACCCGAACGCCAACGCCACACCGACGCCGTGCATCGCGCCCATCGGATTCGACTCCAGCGACCGGGCCAACCCCAGCCGCGACTCGTACATCCGGCCCGCGCCGCCCCACAACCTGTCGAACGCCGGCTGCATCGACGCCACGATCCCGTACTCCACGAACCCGGCGATCAACACCTTGCTCATGATCTCCGCGTGCTCCACCCGGTGCCGGGCCGCACGCAACCGGTCCACACCAACCGACCGCGCCGCCAGCCCGAACCCCTGAAGCACCGTCCCGATCGCCGCGTCCCCGATCGCGTGGAACCCGCCCTGCAACCCGTGCGCCGCACAGTCCAGCAGATGATCACGCACCTGCTCCGCCGACACGTACCCGTGCCCGCACGCCCCCGCCTCACCGTCCAGGTACGCCGCCGACACGTGCGCCGTCCGCGACCCCAGCGCCCCGTCGGCGAACAGGTCACCACCCGCACCCACCGCACCCAACTCCCGGGCCCTCGCCGCACCCAGCAGCTCACCCCAGTACCCGTACACCTCCGGCACCCCGGCCCCCGAGATCGCCAGCAGCCCGGTGAAGTCCTCCTCGTCGGAGATGTCCGGACCACCGCACTCGTGCACCGCCGCCACACCCAGCGACGCCGCGTGTTCGAGGGCCCGCCGCTGCGCCGCCACCCGCTGCACCCGCGTCACCGACGCGAACGCCGCCGCCCGCACCACGTGATGCGCGTCGCGCCGCAGCCACCCCGACGCCTCGTACCCGGCCGCCGACACCACGTCCGGACACGCCGCCAGCAACGCCGCCGACACCAGCGCCGAATGGATCGACGCCTGCGACAGATACACCCGCCGCCCACCGGCCGCCCGGTCCAGCGCCGCCGCGTCCGGCAACGCCGGATCCGCCCAGCCCGACTCGTCCCAGCCGTGCCCCAGCACCACCGCGTCACCCGGCAGGCCCGCCGCGAACGCCGACACCGCCTCCAGCAGCTCACCCGCCGACCGCACCGCCGACAGCTCAAGCCCCGACAACGCCAACCCGGTATCGGTAGCGTGCACGTGCGCGTCCACGAACGCCGGCGTCACCAGCGCACCGCCCAGCTCCACCACCCGGTCCGCCCGCGGCGCGTCCGCATCAGTACCCAACCAGGCGATCCGCCCGTCCCGCACCAGCAGCGCCGTCGCGCTCGGGTCCGCCGGACAGTGCAGCACTCCACCGCGATACAGCGTCGAGGGGTTCGTCATGGTCTCAGTCTGCCGCCAGACGAGCCTCGAACAGACCGCGCACCCCCGGCTCGGCACGCAACAGATCCAGCGCCAGCGCCGCATGTCCCGGCACGTACCCGTTGCCCACCAGCATCGTCACGTCCGCCGCCAGGCCCTCCGCGCCCAGCGCCGCCGCCGCGAAGCTCGTCGCCATCGAGAAGAAGATCACCGTACCGCCGTCCGCCGTGGCCAGCACCGCACCGTGCTCACACCCCGGCACGTCCACGCACACCACAGTCACGTCCGCCGGCACACCCAGCGCCGTCGTCACCGCCGTCGACAGCCCCACCGGATCCCGCGCGTCAGCCAGCGCCACCACGTCGGCCAGCCCGGCCGCCGTCAGCGCGTCCCACTCCGACGCCACCGGAACCACCCCGACGGTACGGGCGGCGCCCGCCCGCCGCGCCGCCGCGAGCGACAACGACCCGCTCTTGCCGGCCCCGCCGATCACCGCCACCGACACCGGACGCGGATCACCCTCACGCGAGCGCCGCGCCACCTGCTCGGCCACCACCCGCGCCGTCAACGCCGGCGCCCCGCACACGTCCAGCACCGCCAGGGACAACTCGGGGTGCAGGTCCGGCGGCAGCACCGCCGCGATCGACCGGGCGAACAGGATCGCGTACCCGTCGCACGGCACCTGCTCGCTGCGCCCGTCCCAGCGGGCCAGCCCGTCGAGGATCGTCAGCGGCGTCAGCGTCAGCGACACGAGCGTCGCCACCCGGTCACCCGCCTTCAGCCCCAGCGGCGACCGGCGGCCCGCCTCCTCGACGGTGCCGATCAGCATGCCGCCGGAACCGGTCACCGGGTTCTGCATCTTCCCCCGGGCCGACACGATCTCCAGCACCTCGGCGCGGACCTTCTCCCCGTCGCCGCCGTGCTTCTCCGCCAGCTGCCGGAAACTCGCCGCGTCCAGGTTCAGCCGCTCGACCCGGATCCGCACCTCGTTCGCCGCGATCCGCGGGTCCGGGTCCAACCGCCAGGCCGCCTGCGGGAGCACCCCCGCCGGTTCCACGACTCGGTGCAGACCCACCGGTGACGTCACGCCGACCCCCTATGTCCAGCCGCCCGAACCCCCGGCCAGGGGTCGCGTCGCGGGAAAACTTACGGCAGACTAATTTCTTCACCGCAGATTTTCCAGTAGCCTTCGCAACCGTTGATCAACCCGCACACTGACGAGGAGGGGCCGTGACCCAGACCCAACCGGTGGAGACCATCCCGACGCCCCGCCACGCGCCGGCCACCGTCCCGGCCGCCGGACAGCCCTACGAATACCGCCGCGCGCCCCTCGTCGAACCCGACTGGACCCGCTTCCCCGGCTGGCGCCACATCACCCGCGACCAGTGGGAGAGCGCCCAGTGGCAGCGGGTCAACTGCGTCAAGAACATCAAGCAGCTGCGCGCCGTCCTCGGCGACACCGTCGACGAGACCTTCTACGCCGACCTGGAGGCCGACCAGAAGGCCCTGGCCACCATGTCCATGCTGGTGCCGCCGCAGATGCTCAACACCATGGTGCCGTTCGAACCGATGAGCACCGACGCGCTGCTCGCCGACCCGATCCGCCGCTACATGATTCCGGTCGCCTCCGACCGGCGCACCGACTGGCCGTCCCACCCGTACGCCAGCCGCGACAGCCTCCACGAACACGACATGTGGGTCGCCGAGGGCCTCACCCACCGCTACCCCACCAAGGTCCTCGCCGAGCTGCTCTCCACCTGCCCGCAGTACTGCGGCCACTGCACCCGCATGGACCTCGTCGGCAACTCCACCCCCGCCGTCGACAAGCTCAAGCTCACCCTCAAGCCCGTCGACCGCTACGACGCCCACATCACGTACCTCAAGGCCCACCCCGGCGTACGCGACGTGGTCGTCTCCGGCGGCGACGTCGCCAACGTGCCGTGGCGCAACCTCGAGTCGTACCTGATGCGCCTGCTGGAGATCGAGACGATCCGCGACATCCGGCTCGCCACCAAGGCGCTCATGGGCCTGCCCCAGCACTGGCTCCAGCCCGACGTGGTCGAGGGCCTCGAACGGGTCGCCCGCACCGCCGCCCGCCGCGGCGTCAACCTGGCCATCCACACCCACGTCAACCACGCCCAGTCGCTGACCCCGCTGGTCGCCAAGGCCGCCCAGACCGCGCTCGACGTCGGCGTACGCGACGTCCGCAACCAGGGCGTGCTCATGCGCGGCGTCAACGCCACCAGCGCCGACCTGCTCGACCTCTGCTTCGCGCTCCAGGGTGAGGCGGGCATCCTGCCGTACTACTTCTACATGTGCGACATGATCCCCAACGCCGAGCACTGGCGCGTCCCGGTCTGGCACGCCCAGCAGCTCCAGCACGACATCATGGGCTACCTGCCCGGCTACGCCACCCCGCGGATCGTCTGCGACGTGCCGTTCGTCGGCAAGCGCTGGGTGCACATGCTCACCGACTACGACCGTGAGCGCGGCATCTCGTACTGGACCAAGAACTACCGCACCTCGATCGAGTCGGCCGACCTGGAGGCGCTGAACAAGCGCTACGCCTACTACGACCCGATCGACACGCTGCCCGAGGCCGGCCGGGCCTGGTGGCTCGCGCACCGCGACGACTGACCCCGGCCCCAGGCCGCACGACGGCGGGCCACCTCAGCGCTGAGGTGGCCCGCCGCTCGCGTACTCACTTGTTGAAGGCGTCCTTGACGTCGCGGCCCGCCTGCTTGGCGTGCTCCCCGGCCTGCTTGGCGCGCGCCGTGCTCTGCTCGGAGGCGCCCTCGGCCCGCAACCGCTCGTTGTCCGTCACGTCGCCGATGCGCTCCTTGGCCATGCCGCTCATCTCCTGGGCCTTGTTCTTCGCCTTGTCGGTGAAGCTCATGTCGCCCTCCCTCGTCCGGCTACGCCTTGCCCCTGTCGCGTCCCCGGTGACTGTCGTGTGAAACGTCGTTGACCGGTGCACATCGCGTAGTGCGTCCTAGGATGATAGGTTGAAGGTTCGACGCCCGGCCGACGCCGCCCGACCGTGGTTGACTGGGCCGGTGAACGAGATCCTGCTGATCCGGCACGGCGAGACCACGTGGAGCGCCGCCCACCGGCACACCTCGTACACCGACCTGGAGCTGACAGCCGACGGCGAGCGGCAGGCCCGCGCGCTGGCCCCGCTGCTCGCCGTCCGGCGTTTCGCCCGGGTGCTGTCCAGCCCCCGGCAGCGCGCCACCCGCACCGCCGCCCTGGCCGGGCTCACCGTGGACGCGATCGAACCGGACCTGGCCGAGTGGAACTACGGCGAGTACGAGGGACGCACCACCGCCGACATCCAGGCCGAACGGCCCGGCTGGACGATCTGGACCGACGGCGGGCCCGGCGGGGAGTCACCGGAGCAGGTCGGCGCCCGCCTCGACCGTGTCCTGGACCGGGTCGCGTCGCTGCTGGAGGACGGCGACGTCGCGCTCGTCGGGCACGGGCACAGCCTGCGGGTGCTCGGGGCGCGCTGGATCGGGCTGCCGCCCTCGGCCGGCGCGCTGCTGCGGCTGGACACCGCCACGCTCAGCGTGCTCGGTCACGAGCACGGCCGGCGGGTGGTCAGGCGGTGGAACCTGCCGGCTCCGCCGACGGACGGGGACGCCCCCGACCGGTCAGCTCGCCATTGATCTTCGGCGGCCGGTTCTCGTACGGCGTGGACAGCACCACAGTCGTGCGCGTGGTGACGTTCGCGGCGGTACGGATCTCCTGCAGCACCCGTTCCAGGTCGGCCGGACCGGCCACCCGCACCAGCAGGAGATAGAAGTCCTCCCCCGCCACCGAGTAGCACGAGTCGATCTCGGACAGGTGCGCCAGCCGCTCCGGCGCGTCGTCCGGCTGCGACGGGTCGAACGGCCGGATCGCCACGAACGCGGTCAGCGGCAGGTCCAGCGCCTCGAACGACACGCGCGCGGCGTACCCCTTGATCACCCCGCGCTGCTCCAGCCGGCGGACCCGCTGGTGCACGGCCGACACCGACAGGCCCACCCGCTCGGCCAGATCCGTGTACGACAGCCGACCGTCCCCGGTCAGCGCGGCGACGATGGCGCGGTCGATCTCCTCCACGCGCTGCACCCTAGCTGGAAAAGCGCTCCCACGCCGCACCCGGCCCGCCGCGGTGACGCTCAGCGCGCCGTCCGGTCGCGCACCGCGTCCGCGGCGAAGTTCAGCACCTCCGCCATGTCCTCCTCGTCCAGGAACGGCAGGTCGGTGAGGATGTCCGTGACGGACATGCCCTCGGCCATCATGGCCAGCAGGGTGGCCACGGGGATGCGCGACTGCCGTACGCAGGGCGCACCCCCATGACGTCGGGGTCCACGGTGATCCGGGGGAAGGTCACCGCGACAGGCTAGCCCTTCGCCAGCGCGCGGGAGATGACCAGCCGCTGGATCTGGTTGGTGCCCTCGACGATCTGGAGCACCTTCGCCTCGCGCATGTACCGCTCGACCGGGTGGTCGGCGACGTACCCGGCGCCGCCGAGCACCTGCACCGCGTCGGTGGTCACCCGCATCGCCACGTCCGTGGCGAACAGCTTCGCCTTCGCCGCCTCGATCGAGTACGGGCGTCCGGCGTCGCGCAGCCGCGCGGCGGCGAGCGTGAGCGCCCGCGCGGCCGAGATCTGCGTGGCGGCGTCGGCCAGGTTGAACCCGAGCCCCTGGAAGTCGATGATCGCGCGGCCGAACTGGCGGCGCTCCCGGGCGTAGCCGACCGCGTAGTCCAGCGCGCCCTGGGCCAGGCCCACAGCGCACGCGGCGATGCCCAGACGGCCGGAGTCCAGCGCTGACATCGCGATGGTGAACCCGGCGCCCTCGCCGCCGATCAGCCGCTCCGCCGGCACCCGGGCGTCGTCGAAGGCGATCTGCGCGATCGGCGAGGCGTGCAGGCCCATCGTGCGCTCGGCGGCCTGCGGGTGGATGCCCGGCGTGGACCGGTCGGCCAGCAGGCAGGAGATGCCCTTCGGGCCGGGACCGCCGGTGCGGCAGAAGATGTTGTAGAAGTCGGCCACCCGGGCGTGCGTGATCCACGCCTTGGTGCCTGTCACCACGTACGTCTCGCCGTCACGCACCGCCCGCGTGGTCAGCGCCGCCGCGTCCGAGCCACCCTGCGGCTCGGAGAGGCAGTACGCGCCGAGCAGCTCCCCGCCGATCATGTCCGGCAGCAGTTTGCGCTGCTCGTCGGTGCCGAACTGGGCCAGCGGGTAGCAGGAAAGCGTGTGCACGCTGACCGCCTCGGCCACTGCCAGCCACCGGCTGGCGAGGATCTCCAGCACCTGGAGGTACACCTCGTACGGCTGGGCGGCGCCGCCGTGCTCCTCGGCGTACGGCAGACCGAGCAGGCCGGCCCGGCCCAGGGTGCGCAGCACCTCCCGGGGGAACTCGGCGCGGGCCTCGAAACCGGCGGCGGCCGGGGCCAGTTCCCGGTCGGCGAGTTCGGTGGCGAGGTCCAGCAGGTCGTGGGCCTCGTCGGTGGGCAGGATCCGGTCGACGTTCATAGCGCGATGAGCTCCGTGGGGGTGGTGTTGAGCCGTTGCCCGCCGTCCGTCGTGCAGACGACGATGTCCTCGATCCGGGCTCCGTGCCGCCCGGCGAGGTAGATCCCGGGTTCGACCGAGAAAGCCATGCCGGCCTGAAGCGGCCGGGGGTTGCCGGTCACCACGTACGGCTCCTCGTGGCCGTCGAGGCCGATGCCGTGACCGGTGCGGTGCAGGAAGGCGTCGCCGAAACCGGCATCGCTGATCATGTCGCGGGCGACCGCGTCGAGGGCCTCGGCGGTCACGCCCGGCGCGACCGCAGCCACGGCGGCGCGCTGCGCCTCCCGCAGCACCGCGTAGTAGTCCGCGAACCCGGCCGGGGCGGGACCACCGGCGACGTACGTGCGGGTGCAGTCGGAGCGGTAGCCCGACGGCATGGTGCCGCCGATGTCGACCACGACCGGCTCGCCCACCCCGATCGGGCGGTCCGAGGTGCCGTGGTGCGGGCTCGCGCCGTTCGGGCCGGCGGCCACGATGACGAAGTCGACAGCGGCGTGCCCGGCGGCCCGGATCGCGGCGGCGAGGTCGGCGGCGACCTCCCGCTCGGTGCGGCCGGGGCGCAGCCACTGCCCCATCCGCAGGTGCACCGCGTCGATCGCGGCGCCCGCCTCGGCCAGCGCTGCCACCTCGGCCGGCGACTTGCGGATCCGCATCTCCCGCAGCACGTCGGAGGCGAGGCGCTGGGCCGCGCCGGGCAGCACGTCGCGCAGCGCGAGGACCTGCTGCGCCCACATCCGGTCGGCCAGCCCGACCGCGCGGACCGGGCCGGACAGCGCCGCCCGCACCAGCGGCCACGGGTCGGTGCCGTCGGCGTGGTCGACGATCCGGTACCCGGTGCCGGGCGCGGCCTCGGCGTCCGGCCGCTCCAGCACCGGCACGATCAGCGTCGGCTCACCCTCGGCGGGCAGCACCAGGCAGGTCAGCCGCTCCCCCTCGCGGGCGTCGTACCCGGTCAGGTAGCGCAGGTCCGAGCCCGGGGTGAGCAGCAGCGCGTCCAGGCCCGCCGCGGCGGTGGCGCGCTGGGCCGTGGCAAGACGCCCGACGGGGTACAGTTCCTCGATTCCCACACCCGAAGCTTAACGGTCGTTTGGGTGCGGGCGGGAGTCCGGTCGATGCTCGTGCACACCCGTGATCCGGTCCGCCTCGGCCTTCGCCATCCCGGACGCCTGCAACAGCTCCCCCACCACGATCAGCAGCTGCGAGGCGACGATCGTGCCGGAGAAACCCAGGCCGGCAGCCCGCGCCCAGCCGACCTGCTCGGCGGCGTCCCGCGCCCGCGCGCGGGCGATGTCCGGGGTACGGCCGGCCAGGAAGTCACGGTGCAGCAGCCGCAGCGACTGCCCGAACGTCTCGACCGCGATCGGCAGCGCCGGGGGCACCGGTTCCCCGACCTCCAGCAGCGCGACCACCCGGCGGGCCATGTTGCGACTGTTGGTGTACGCCAGCTCCAGGTGGGCGGCGGCGTGCTCGTAGCGGCGCAGCTGGGCCCGGCGCCGCCACCGCCACGGCGACAGCGACGTCACCTCCCGGGCCGCCGCGACGACCTCGGTGGTCTGTTGTCGTTCGACCTCGGCCGCCTCCAGCCGGAGCAGCGCCGCGTCGGCCGCTTCGGCGTCACCGGCGGCGAGCGCCGTGGCCGTCACGGTCAGCTGGTCGGCGAACAGGTCGAGGGTGGGTCCGGCGGCGCGGTGCACCACCCGGACCGGGTTCAGCGGTAACAACAGCAGCGCCACCACCACCGCCACCGCGCCGCCCACCAGCGCGTTCGCCGTACGCGGCACCGCCAGGTCGGGCGCGTTGGGCTCCACGGTGCCCAGCAGGACAGCCGTGCTGCCCGCCTGCACCATCACCGCGCCGTTGCCCCGGATCACCACCGCCAGCGAGATGGCGAGCGCGACCACCAGGCCGGTCTGCACCGGACCCGCCCCGATCAGGTTGATGATCAGGTCGCCGACCAGCACGCCGAGGATCACGCCACCGAGCAGTTCGGCCGTCCGCCGGATCCGGTTACCGATCGCCGCGGCGATGGTGCCCACCGCCGCCGCCGGCGCGAACAGCGGCTGCGGGTTCTTCAGCAGCGTGCTGGCCACGTACCAGGCCAGACCGGCGGCCAGACCGGCCTGGAGGGCCACGATGAAGTACCGCCGCAGCCGCTCGTACGCCTCCCGGGCGTGGCGGCGCGCCACCGGAACGACGGCGGTCACCCCCGGCCGCCCGGGCACCGCGGGCACGACGGCTCGGGCTCGTCCACGCTCTCCTCTACCCGCCGGGCCGCACGGTATTCCCGGCCCGACCGCGACGGCGCTCCTGTCGTACCCGTGGTCCATGATCCTTGTCGTCACAGCGGCACGGATCACGGCCGGCGACGGCGTCCCGGCATGCCCGGCGGCGGCCGGCCGGCGGGGAGGTCGGGAAGATGACGGAGGCGACGGACGCCTCGTGGCGACGGCGCAGCGTGCTGCGGGTGGCGCCGCCCGCGCGGGCCCGCAAGCTGGCCAAGGTGCCCTTCGTGGAGCTGGCCGACGGGCGGTTGCAGGGGGTGGTGTCCAGCGGCTCCGACGTGGAGCGGGTCTACGTCTCCTCGGTGACCGCCGGCACGCACGCGGTCAACTGCAGCACGAACAACAACCGGCCCTGCGGCGGCCTGCGCGGCAGCATGCTCTGCAAGCACCTGCACGCGCTGGCCGACGAGGCGGTCCTTCAGTACGGCGCCGAGCAGGTCGCCCGTTACCTGCGCGTCGACGTGGGCGACGGCGTCGCCGGCGGCACCGCCCTGCTGGCTCGCACCGACGCGCGGCACGAGCCGGGCCCGGCCGCCGTGGTGTTCAGTCGCTTCCTGCGCCACCTGGCCTACCTCGAGGTCCCGGCCGCCACCACGGCGGTGCCGGAGCTGCACTGGTTCCCGGCCACGGCGGGGGTGAGCTGATGCTCGCCGCGCAGCTCACGCAGCTCCACGACGAGGCGATCCCCGCGCTGGCCGAGACGCTCGCCGTCGTCGACGGCGCCGACGACACGCTCACCGCCGGGCTGGCCCGCGTCGACGAGCCCGGTGCCGCAGCCTGGGCCGCGCTGGCCGCGGCGGTCGGCGGTACGCCGCTGGCCGGACGGGCGGACGCGGCGGCCGGCGCGGTGCGCACCGGCGCGCTCACCGAGGACCACCTGGCCGCCCTCGCCGGGGCCCGCTCCGCGCTGCTCGGCGCCGCACACGACGCCCTGCTCGACCGCCTCGACACGGCGCTCGGCCGGTCCCGCGCCCCGTGGGCCGCCGCGCCCGCCGCCCCGGCCGCGTCCCTCCCCGCCCTGGCCGGCGCACGAGCCTGGCTGCACGAGCTGGCGCTCGCCGGCTGGCGCGGCGCCGACCACGAGCTGCTCTCCGCCGCCGCCGCGCCGGTCGAGGCCGCGCTCGCCGACCCGGCGTCACGCCGCATCGCGGTGCTGCTCGACGGCCTCGCCGCCGAACTGCGCGCCGCGCTGCCGGTGGCGGCCCTGCCGCAGGTGCCCGCCCGCCGGTGGGCCGACCTGTGGACCCGCGCCGTCCTGCTCAGCCACGGCGCGCACGGCGAGACCGCGCCCGGCGAGCCGGTCTCCGGACGTCTGCTACCTCTCGGCGTCGACGTGCACGAGCACGACACCGCATTCCAGGCACAGGTGCACGCGCTGCTCGAACCGGCCGGCGGCGGCACGGTCCGGCTGGTCCGGGTCACAGTGGTCGCGGCGAAGGTCGCCACCATCGTCGGCCCGGCCGGCTGGCGGCTGCTGGAGGCGTACCCGATCCTGCTCACCGCCCTGGCCCAACGGCGGGCGGTCACCGTCACCGACCTGACCGCCCACGGCGCGGACCTGCGCTGGGCCGAGGAGCGGGCCACGCTCGGCGAGCCGGCCGACCCGTTCGCCACGGCCCGGGTGCTGCTCGCCGGCGCCACCGCCGCGGCGACAGCGCCGCTGCTGCGCCACCCCGCCGCGATCGCCGAACCGGTCCTGGTCGAGGGCTACACCGTCCGCGACGACGACGGCGCGCCGGCGCTCGACCTCGACGGCCGGCCCCTGCGCCTGGCCACCGGCCGGCTGCCCGCCGCCGGTCCGCTCACCCCGGCGCTCGTCGCCGCCTCCACCGCCTGCCTGGGCCTACTGCGCTGGGACGACGGCCGCTGGCTGCTGCAACCCCTCGCGGTCCGGGCCACCGTCAGGAAGCAGACCGTCGAGGCGCACAACGGCGACTGGACGTGCGGCGTCACCGACCCGAAGACGGCGAAGGCCGAGGCCAAGGCGGGCGACGCCGTCGCGGTGCTGCGCGAACGCGCGGGACGGTTGCTGCGCCGATGACCGACGACCGAACCCACGCCAACCGCCGCCAGGTGCTCTACTGGCGGCTGCTCGCCCGCCTGTTCAGCCCCGACGAGCAACCCGGGCTGGAGTCGGCGAGCGTCGCCGTCGTCGACGACCTCGGCCTGCCCGCCGCGCTGCTCGACCCGGCCGTCTCCGTCGACACCGTCGTCCAGCGCTTCCCGGCGCTGGCCGGCGAGCTGCGCGGCCTGCTCACCCCCGGCGACGACACCGCCGCCGCCGGGCCGTTCCAGCCGGCCGAGACCGAGGTACGCCGCGCGGCGCTGGCGTCCAAGCTGCTGCTCAACGTCTTCGCCACCGGCGGCGGCGAGGTCAGCGCCGGGCAGCTCGCCCGCTGGCAGGCCGACGCCGGCTGGTTCGAGCAGGCGTGCGGCGCGCAGGCCGGCGAGTTGCGCCGCGAGGGCACCGGCCTGGGCGCCACGCTCGCCGGGCTGGAAGGCGACCTCGTCGCCCGGATGCGGTTGCGCGAGGTGCTCGCCGACCCGGCGCTGGCCGCCCGGCTGACCCCGAGCATGTCGCTGATCGAGCAGCTCCTGCGGGACAAGTCCAACCTGTCCGGAGTGGCGCTCGCAAACGCCAAGTCGCTGATCCGCCGCTACGTCGACCAGGTCGCCGAGGTGCTGCGCACCCAGGTCGCGCAGGCCACGGTCGGCGCCGTCGACAGGTCGATCCCGCCGAAGCGGGTCTACCGCAACCTCGACCTGGACCGCACCATCTGGCAGAACCTCACCAACTGGAGCCCGGACGACGAGCGCCTCTACGTCGACCGGCTCTACTACCGGCAGACCGCCCGGCGGACCACCCCGTCGCGGCTGATCGTGGTGGTCGACCAGTCCGGCTCGATGGTCGACTCCATGGTCAACTGCACCATCCTCGCCTCGATCTTCGCCGGCCTGCCCAAGGTCGACGTACACCTGATCGCGTACGACACCCGGGCGCTGGACCTCACCCCGTGGGTGCACGACCCGTTCGAGGTGCTGCTGCGCACCAACCTCGGCGGCGGCAACGACGGCCCGGTCGCCATGGCCCTGGCCCGCCCCAAGATCGTCGAGCCGCGCAACACGGTGATGGTCTGGATCTCCGACTTCTACGAGTTCGACAGATCCCAGCCGCTGTTCGACGGCATCGAGGCCGTACACCGCTCCGGGGTGAAGTTCATCCCGGTCGGCTCGGTCAACAGCTCCGGCAACCAGAGCGTCAACCCCTGGTTCCGGCAACGCTTCTCCGACCTCGGCACCCCCGTCATCTCCGGCCACATCCGCAAGCTCGTCGTCGAGCTGAAGAACTTCCTCACCTAGGAGAGCACCCCTGATGTCCGACATGCTCCGCGCCCCGGCCGAGGTCAAGTACGCCGACGAGCTGGCCTACCTCGAATCGGTCGACACCGGGCCGAAGCCGTTCTCCTGGCGGCTGAGCCCCCGCATGGTCCGCCTGTTCGTTCTCGGCTCCGAACGCGCCGACGGTCTCGACCGGGAGATCCCGCAGAAATGGTTCGGCGACCGCAGCTTCGTCGAACGCAGCATCGTCACCCTCGCCTCCGACCGCGGCCTGCTGCTCATCGGCGACCCGGGCACCGGCAAGAGCTGGCTCGCCGAGCTGCTCGCCGCCGCGGTCTGCCGCAACTCCACGCTCGTCGTGCAGGGCACCGCCGGCACCACCGAGGACCACATCAAGTACTCGTGGAACGTCTCCATGGTCATCGCCCGGGGCCAGTCCCGCGAGTCGATGATCCCCTCCCCCATCATGACCGCGATGGAGCAGGGCGTGATCGGCCGGTTCGAGGAGCTGACCCGCTCCACCAGCGACGTCCAGGACGCGCTCATCTCGATCCTGTCCGAGAAGTACGTCTCCATCCCCGAGCTGGACCACGACAACATCGTCTTCGCCAAGCCCGGCTTCTCGATCATCGCCACCGCCAACAGCCGCGACCGGGGCGTCAACGACCTCTCCTCCGCGCTGAAGCGGCGGTTCAACTTCGTCCGCATCCCGGTGGTCACCAACAAGCGCAGCGAAGCCGAGATCGTCCGCTTCCGCACCGAGGAACTCCTGCGCCGGCACCGCATCGAACTGGACGTGCCGCCCACCCTGCTCGACATCCTGCTGCAGAGCTTCGCCGACCTGCGCGCCGCCGCGTCCGCCGCCACCAGCGACGACGAGAAGCTGGAGTCGGCGCTGTCCACCGCCGAGCAGATCGGCGTACTGGAGGACGCGATCCTGCACAGCCAGTTCTTCGGCGACCGCACCCTGCGCGCCCAGACGCTCGCCGGCTCACTGATGGGCTCGCTGGCCCGCCGCGCCCCGGAGGACCTGGCCATCCTCAACAAGTACCTGCACGGCGTGGTCGAACCCCGCGCCAAGGCCGACGGCGGCGACTGGGAGGGCTTCCTCGACGGCGGCCGCCAGGCGATCGCGTCGCTGTCATGACCGCGCCCGCACCGACCGGCCTGTTCGGCCCGCTGCGCGACCAGCTCACCGACGCCGCCGCCGCGTTCGCCGGCTCCCCGGACGCGCTCGCCGGCATCCTCACCGGCATGGTCGACGACGTCGACCGGGCGCTGCGCGAACGGCTGGAGATCTTCCCCGTCTGCCACCACTCCCCCGCCTCGGCGCTGGCGATGGCACGCCGCCTGCGTGCCCGCCCGCCCAGGGTGATCTACCTGGAACTCTGCGAGGACCTGCGCCCCCTGCTCGACGAGCTGCGCAACTGCCGGCTGCCGGTGGCGGTGCAGGCGTTCGCCACCGAACTCGACGGCTTCCCCGCCGAGTGGAGCCCGCTGAGCGTGGTCGCCCCGGTCACCGAGGCGTCCGCCGAATACCAGGCCGTCGCGTACGCGCTGGACACCCCCGGCGTGGAGCTGGTGCTCGTGGACCGCTCCACCGACCACGTCTTCCAGTGGACGCACCGCGACGACACCGGCCCGGAGCGGGGCTCCGACGCTCCGTCCTCGGACGAGGACGCGGGACTGCACGGCGACGCGGTCGGCGTGGAGATCGGCGACCTGCGGCCCCGGTTCGCCGAACTGGAGGCCCACCTGCTGCACCACGGCAAGGTGCGCCACTGGTCGGAATGGTGGGACCAGTACGTCGAACGGCCGCTCGCCGACGCCGACCACGACACCTACCGGCAGGTCATGGTGCTGATCGGCAGCCTGTTCCGGCGGCTGCGCCCGTCCCGGTCCGCCCGCGACGAACGCGACGAGGACCGCGAACGCCACATGTGGACCCGGATGCGACAGCACCTCGCCGAAAGCGGCGCCGACCCGGCCGACTGCCTCTACGTCTGCGGCGCCTTCCACGCCGCCAGCCGGGTCGAACAGTTCGGCCTCGACTCGACCGCACCGGACTTCCCGATCAGCCGGCGCACCGGCACCCGCTGGCGCTACGGCCTGATCCCGTCCAGCCACTCGGCCATCGAGGCGCAGTTCGGCCTGGCCCCGGGCACCGTGTCCATCGCAGCCGCCAACTGGACGGCGGCGGTCAGCCGCACCCGGCTCACTCCGTACCGGCTGGCCGGGCAGCGTACCGAGAAGAAGGGCCGCCGCTCCCGCGCCGCCGCACCGGTCCCGGCCGGCCCGGCCACCGACCGGCTCAGCGGGTTCCTCGCCGCCCCGCCCGTCCTCGACGAACTGGACGAGGCCGAGCTGCGCGGCTGGTGCGTCGACATCGTCCGGCTGGCCCGCCGCAACGGATACCTCGCCAGCACCGCCGACGCCATCGCCGTGTTCGAGACGTCGATCCTGCTGGCGAACCTGCGCAACCGCGCCCGGCCCACGCCGTACGACTTCGCCGACGCCGCCGTGACCTGCATCGAGAAGGACGTGGTGCCCGGCCGGCGCGACGTCCGCCGGCTCTGCGAGATCCTGCTCGGCGGCGACCGCGTCGGCCAGGTCGGCTACGACTCACTGCCGCCGCTGGCCCGCGACGTCCTCGACCGGCTCCGCCCTCTCGGCCTCGAACTGGAACGGCGCACCGTCCAGCGGGCGCTGCTCGACCTGCGCGCCGACCCGGCGCTGGCGCCCTGCTCCGACCTGCTGTGGATGCTGCGGCACCTGCTGCCCGCCGACGCGGTCCGCCCGATCATGGGTGAGCGCCGCCTCGGTCACCGCTCCGAGCAGGAGAGCTGGGATCTCGCGCTCGGCCGCAACCAGCGCGCCCTGATCGAGCTGGGCTACGAGGGCGTCACCGTCGAACAGGTGCTGGAGCAGCGGCTACGCCGGGCGGTACGCGGCCCCGACGCGACTGCCGCCCGCGCGCTCGCCGCCGTCGAGGACGCCATCCGGCTGTTGGACAGCCCTCGTCTGGTCGACGAACTCGGCGCGCGGGCGGTGGAGCTGCTCGCCGCCGAACGCACAGTGGACGACGCGCCGGAGGTGCTGCGCCGCATCCGGCGGCTGCTCGCCCACCACCGCACCACCGCACCGGCGCTGCCCGCCTGGTGCCGGACGTTCGTCACCACCGGGTACGCCCACTACTGCACGCTGCTGCCCACCGCGTTCGTGGACGAGTCCACCGGCGTACGGCAGGTCGGCGCGATGCTCGGCTTCCTGTTCAGCATGGAGAGCCTCGCGTTGTCGCTCGGGTGCGACCGCTCCCAGCTCGAACTGGCCGTCGCGCAGGCCCACCCGGAGGCCCCGGCCAAGCTCGCGCTGCTCTGGGCCGCCCGCCACCAGCTCGGCCTGCTGCCGCTGGCGCGCCTGCGCGAACAGTGCGCCGAGCTGCTCGCCAATCCGCTCGTGGTGCCCGCGTTCCCGCAGTACCTGTCCGGCTTCGTGCACGCGCTCGAACCGGTGCCGGGGCTCGCGCCGTTCGTGGTGGAGACCATGTCGGCCGCCTTCGCCGGACTACCCGACCCGGTGCTGCTGCCCTGGCTGCCGACACTGATCACCACACTGCGCGAGCACGGCCCGGAGCTGGTGCCGCTGCTGGTCCGCGAGGCGGAACGCACGTTCCCCGCCACGCTGGCCGCGCTGGACGCCTGGACACCGCCGTGGGCGGCCGCGCCCACGCCGTCCACCGCGCCCGCGCCGTCGCCGGGAACCGGTCCGGTGCACGGTCTGCTGGTCGCCCACCCGGAGGCGGTCGACGCGGTGGCGGCGCTGCTCGGCTGCGCCGGCGACTGGCAGCCCGACGGTGGCGCGGCGCCGGGCGGGGCGGCACCGGTGGGCGGGGCGGCGTCGGTGCTGGTCGCCGCGCATCCGGCGACGGCGCACGCGGTGGCGGCGCTGCTGGCGGGCTGAGCGCGGTGTACGTGGCGGCGGCGCCGCTCGTGCACGGGCGGCGTTGGCGGGCTTGCCAACGCGAGCGACCATGGGGTGGTGATTCGCTTTCTGCTGAACCTGTTGTGGCTCGTCTTCGGCGGCGGCTTCGTCCTGGCCCTCGGCTACGGCATCGCCGCCCTGATCTGCTTCGTCCTCGTCGTCACCATCCCGTTCGGTGTCGCCTCGCTGCGGCTGGCGTCGTACTCGCTGTGGCCGTTCGGGCGCACGCTCGTGTCGAAGCCGGGGGCCGGGCTTCCCTCCGGGCTGGCGAACGTGCTCTGGCTGGTGCTGGCCGGCTGGTGGCTGGCCCTGTCGCACGTCCTCGCCGGGATCGCGCTGTGCGTGACGATCATCGGCATCCCGTTCGGAGTGGCCAACTTCAAGCTGGTCCCGGCGGCGCTGTGGCCGCTCGGCCAGGAGGTCGTCGAAACGCCGTAACCGCACCGGATCGCGGTACAGCATCCGATCGTGGTACGAAACGGCCCCTCCGAGGGCCGTTTCGTACCACGATCTCGCAGACCACAAGTGCGATCCGACTTCACCACCCCTAAGCATCCTAGGAGGATGGGGTGGCTGCCGGCCTTCGGCGGCAGGAGGGATGCGAATACGGCTCGCAGGAACGCGGCCCTGGCTAGCGTCGAGGGGGTGCGGGACGGAGTGATCGAGACGCTCAAGGCGGACCCGGCGATGTCGGGCCTGCGCCGGTCGCTGGACTTCTACCACGGCGACCCGGCGCGCGACGCCGCTCTGGACGCGTTCTACGCCCCGCTGGTCCGCGCCGGTGACCTGGTCTTCGACGTCGGCGCGCACGTGGGCGACCGGCTCGGCAGCTTCCGCCGGCTGGGTGCGACCGTGGTGGCGGTCGAACCGCAGCCGTTGTGCGCCCGGGTGCTGCGCGAGATGTACGCGGGCGACGACGCGGTAACCGTGGTGGAGGCGGCCTGCGGGCGTGCCGCCGGGCCGGTGCGACTGCACGTGAACTCGGCCAACCCGACCGTCTCCACCGCCTCCCGCGGGTTCGTCCGCGCCGCCGACGGCGCACCCGGCTGGGCGGGCGAGATCTGGGACGCGCAGATCGAGGTGCCCGGCACCACGCTCGACGCGCTCGTGGCCGCGTACGGCGTACCGGCGTTCGTGAAGATCGACGTGGAGGGCTTCGAGGACGCCGTGCTGGCCGGGCTGAGCCGGCCGGTGCCGGCGTTGTCGTTCGAGTTCACCACCATCGCCCGGGTGGCGGCGGCGCGCTGCCTGGACCGGCTCGCCGCGCTCGGCTTCACCCGGTTCACGGTGGCGATCGGTGACGAGATGGAGTTCGCGCTGCCCGGCTGGCGTCAGGCCGCCGCGGTGGCCGCGTACCTGCGCACGCTGCCGGACGAGGCCAACTCCGGCGACGTGTACGCCCGTCCCTGATCGTCCATCTCGGACCGCCCTGCACGAAGGAACGAGGCATCGACCCTGCTCATCGCCGTGATCGGTGCAGCCGCAGCCCGGGCACTTTTTTCAAAGCTCGAACTTAGCAGTGCATCGTTATCCGTCTGTGATTGACGTGAGCCGCGCCACTTGGGTTGACTGCCACCGGAACCGCTTCCGCAACCGGTTCCGAAACACCCCGCTCATCCCTGCGACCCGGGAGCGTCACGTGCCGATCACCATCGCCGACGTCGCCACCCGCGCCGGGGTGAGCAAGACGACGGTCTCCCGGGTGCTCAACGGCAAGGGCGAGGTGCACGTCCGCACCGCCGACCGGGTCCGCGCCGTGATCAGCGACCTCGGGTATGTGCCGAGCGCCCGCGCCGTCGGCCTGGCCCGGGGACGTACCCGGGTGGTCGGGATGCTGGTCCCGGCGCTGACCTGGCCCTGGATGGGCGAGGTGCTCCAGGGCGCGGCCGACGTGGTCGAGGCCGCCGGCTACGGCATGCTGCTGTTCACCTGCACCCACGGCGACGAGTCGATGCGCCGGTTCGCCTCCCAGGTCTCGGCCAAGTCGTTCGACGGTCTGCTCGTGGTCGAACCCGAGGGGACGCTGGACTACATCACCGAGCTGCACCGGCGCGGCCTGCCGGTCATCCTCATCGACGACCGGGGCCACCAGCCCGGCTTCCCGTCGGTGCGGACCACGAACGAGGAAGGCGCGCGGGCCGCCGCCACGCACCTGCTGGCGCTCGGCCGGCGGCAGCCGCTCGTCGTCACCGGACTGCGCCGGTTCGGCTGCACCCGGGAACGGCTCGCCGGGTTCGCCGGCGTCTACGCCGACGCGGGCGTGCCGATCGAGCCGGACCGGGTGGTCGAGGGCGACTTCACATTCGAGTGCGGGCGCGCGGCGGTACGGCGGCTGCTCGCCGACGGCGTGCCGTTCGACGCCGTCTTCGCCCACAACGACCTGTCGGCCGCCGGGGCGTTGCAGGCACTGCGCGACGCCGGGCGGCACGTCCCGCAGGACGTGGCTGTGGTCGGCTTCGACGATCTCCCGCTGGCCGGGCACACCCACCCGCCGCTGAGCTCGGTGCGCCAACCCCTGCGGGAGATGGGTGCGGCCGCCGCCCGCCTGCTCATCGGCCACCTCGCCGGCACCCCGCTGCCGGACACCCCGACCGTCATCCCGACCGGCTTCACCACCCGCGACTCGACGAACACAAGCGACCCGACCGCACCGGACCCGACAGGCGCGCGGGAACCGACGGGTGCCCGCGTCACCTGAGCCACCCGCCCTACCGGCGACCACACCGGCGGGCCCGCCCGCCGGTGGCACCACCGCACACCCTCCATCCACCACATCCCGCCCGAGGACTGCGGGACCACCGAGGGAGACCTCCATGAGAAGACGGCAACTCCTCGCCCTCGCGCTGGCCGGCGCGATGGTCACCGGCACCGCCGCCTGCGGCGACAGCCCGAACGCGAACAAGAAGAGCGGCCAGGCCGCGACCGTGTTGAACGTCGGCATGCCCAACGGCCCGCAGGCGGAGAACAACAACCCGTTCCTCACCACCTCGGCCGCCGCGTCGCTCGGCTACCGGTGGCAGATCTACGAGCCGCTGATGATGTGGAACCCGGTCAAGCCGGCCGAGCCGTTCAAGCCGTGGCTCGCCACCAAGGCCGAGTGGTCGCCGGACTACAAGACGGTGAAGGTGACCATCCGGGAGGACGCCACCTGGTCCGACGGGCAGAAGGTCACCGCCGAGGACGTCGCGTTCACCTACAACCTGGTGAAGAAGTTCCCGGCCCTCAACGACCAGGGCGTGCCGTACACGGACGCCGTGGCCAGCGGCAACGAGGTCACCATCTCGATGGCCAGCCCGCAGTTCGTCAACCAGCAGAAGGTGCTGTGGCGGGTGCCGATCGTGCCCAAGCACCTGTGGGAGAAGATCGCCGACCCGGCGAGCGACCCGGTGAAGCAGCCGGTCGGCAGCGGCCCGTACACGCTGAAGTCGTTCACCCCGGCGAGCATGACGCTCGCGGTACGCGACAGCGGCTACTGGCAGGACCCGCCGAAGGTCAAGGAACTGCGGTACACGTCCTACACGGACAACAGCGCGCAGACCACCGCGCTGGCGAACGGCGAGTCGGAGTGGAGCTTCGTCTTCATCCCGAACTACCAGACCGTGTTCGTGGCGAAGGACCAGAAGAACCACAAGATGTGGGCACCGCCGGTGCTGGGCATCCACGGCCTCTACCTGAACACCACGAAGAAGCCGTTCGACAACCCGGCGCTGCGCAAGGCGATGAACATGGTGATCGACCGGGCGGACATCTTCACCACCGCCGAGGCCGGCTACTTCCACCCCGAGGTCAAGAGCGTGACCGGCCTGCCCAGCCCGGCCGGTGACTCGTTCATCGCGCCCGAGTACAAGGGCCAGGAGCACAAGGTCGACGTCGAGGGCGCCAAGGCGCTGCTCACCGGCGCGGGGTACAAGCTGGACGGGACCACGCTGAAGGACAAGAGCGGCAAGCCGATCACGATCCGGCTCACCGACCCGGCCGGCTGGTCCGACTACCAGACCAGCCTGGAGATCGTGAAGGGCAACCTGGCGAAGATCGGCATCGCGGCCACCATCGACAAGGCCAACCAGGACGCCTGGTTCCGCAACGTCGAGCAGGGCAACTTCGACGCCACGTTCCGGTGGACCGAGAGCGGCGCCACGCCGTACGACATCTACCGGACGATCATGGACGGCCGCGTGCTCAAGCCGATCGGCACCGCCTCCCCGGCGGGCAACTTCGGCCGGTTCGAGAGCAAGGAGGCCACCGACGCGCTGGTGTCGTACGCCAACGCCACCGACGACGCCACCCGCACCACAGCGATGGCCACCCTGCAGAAGATCTTCGTCGAGCAGATGCCGATGATCCCGGTCGGCGCGGACAACATCGGCGGCGCGTACAGCACGAAGAACTGGACCGGCTGGCCGGACGACTCGAACCCGTACGGCGCGCTCCAGCCCACCCAGCCCAACGCGGTGGACGTGGTGCTGCACCTCAAGCCGGCCGCCGGCTGACCCGGCGCCGCAGGCCCGGCCACGATCGCCCGGCCGGGCCTGCGGCGCCCGCCCCTCGCTTCGGCAACCCCAGACAGGAATGCGGCATGACGTTGACCGAGAGCGCACCGGCGCCGGCCGACGAGGTGGTGCTGGAGGCCGTCGGCCTGACCAAGCACTTCCCCGTCCGCCGGCGGCTGCGTGACCTCCTCTCCCGCACCCCGGCGGTGGTGCACGCCGTCGACGACGTATCGATCGCGTTGCGCCGTGGCCGGGTGACGGCGCTCGTCGGCGAGTCCGGCTCCGGCAAGTCCACAGTCGCCCGGCTGCTGGCCCAGCTCTACCCGCGCACCGGCGGCGACATCCGGCTGCACGGCCGCTCGACCCGGGTACGCGGCGGCCGCCGGTTCCGGGCGTACGTGCGCCGGGTGCAGCTGATCCTCCAGGACCCGTTCGCCTCGCTGAACCCGGTGCACACGGTCCGCTACCACCTGACCCGGTCGCTGCGCATCCACGGCAACGCCGGGACCGGGCCGGACGGGCTGGAGAAGGCGCTCGCCGACCTGCTGGCCCGGGTCGCGCTGACCCCGCCGGAGCGCTACCTCGACGCGTTCCCGCACGAGTTGTCCGGCGGGCAGCGTCAGCGGGTGGCGATCGCGCGGGCGCTCGGCGCCGACCCCGAGGTGCTGCTCGCCGACGAGCCGGTGTCCATGCTCGACGTGTCGATCCGCCTCGGCGTGCTCAACCTGCTCCAGGACCTCAAGGACCGGCTCGACCTGGCCATCCTCTACATCACCCACGACATCGCCTCGGCCCGCTACTTCGCCGACGAGACCATCGTCATGTACGCCGGGCGGATGGTCGAGGGCGGCGACAGCGAGACGGTCACCCAGCGCCCGGCCCACCCGTACACCCGGTTGCTGATCGAATCGGCGCCGGACCCGGAGCGGATCACCGGCGCGGGCGGCGACGGCGCGGCGGCCGGCGAGAAGGGTCACGGCGAGCCGCCGAGCCTGATCCGCCCGCCGGCCGGCTGCCGGTTCCACCCGCGCTGCCCGGCGGCCATGCCGCGCTGCGCCACCGACCTGCCGCCGCCGATCCCGGTCGACGACGCGCCCGGACACTGGGCGGCCTGCTGGCTGTACGACGCGGAGACCGTCGCGACGGAGAAGCCGGAGAACGCGGAGAAGGCCGGAACGGAGGCGGCCCGGTGAGATTCCTGCTGCAACGGGTGGCCTTCTACCTGTTCACCGCCTGGGCGGCGATCACGCTCAACTTCTTCATCCCGCGGATGGTGCCCGGCGATCCGGTGCAGTCGCTGATCTCCCGCAACCAGGGCCGGATCAGCGCCGACGCGGTCGCGTCGCTGCGGGTGCTGTTCGGGCTGGACTCCGACCGCTCGCTGTGGGAGCAGTACGTCGCCTACTGGGGGCAGCTCCTGCGCGGCGACCTGGGACTGTCGTTCACGTTCTTCCCCGCGCCGGTGTCGGAGGTGATCGGGAACAGCCTGCCGTGGACGGTCGGCCTGGTCGGCGTCACCACGATCGTCAGCTTCCTGCTCGGCACCGCGCTCGGCGTCGGCGCCGGCTGGCGGCGCGGCTCGTGGATCGACGGGCTGCTGCCGGCCACCACGTTCCTGTCCTCGATCCCGTACTTCTGGCTCGGCCTGGTCGCGATCGCGCTGTTCGCCGGGCCGGGCAGCTTCTTCCCCTCCTCCGGCGGCTACGAGCCGGGCCTGGTGCCGGCGTTCGACGCGTACTTCGTGCCCAGCGCGATCCAGCACAGCATCCTGCCCGCGGCGACCATCCTGGTGTCGTCGATGAGCGGCTGGATCCTCAGCATGCGCAACATGATGGTGACTGTCGCCAGCGAGGACTACATCACCGTGGCGCACGCCAAGGGGCTGTCCGAACGCCGGGTGGCACTCAGCTACGCCGCCCGCAACGCGCTGCTGCCGAACGTGTCCGGGTTCGCGCTGTCGCTCGGTTTCATCGTCGGCGGCACGCTGCTCGTGGAGATCGTCTTCTCGTACCCGGGCCTGGGGTTCCAGCTCTTCCAGGCCGTCGGCGCGAAGGACTACCCGCTGATGCAGGGCATCTTCCTGATCATCACGATCTCGGTGCTGGTGGCGAACCTGCTCGCCGACGTGGCGTACCTGCTCCTCGACCCGCGGACCCGAAAGAGCTGAGCGATGACACTCTCCCCGTCCAGCATCGAGCAGGTCATCCCCGGTCAGGGGGCGATGGCGCAGCCGTCGGCCCGGGCACGCCGCCGCCGGTTCCGCTTCGTCGCCAACGCCAAGGCCGCGACCGGCCTCGCCGTCCTCGGGGTGTACGTGCTCCTGGCGGTGATCGGACCGTGGATCGCGCCGTACGACCCGGACGCGCGCAGCGCCGACGTGCTCCAGGCGCCCTCGGCCCGGCACTGGTTCGGCACCACCCACCTCGGGCAGGACATCTTCAGCCAGATCCTGGTCGGTGCGCGCAGCGTGATGGTGGTGGGCCTGACCGCCGGCGTGCTCGCCACGATCCTGTCCGTCCTCATCGGCGTGACCGCCGGATACCTGGGCGGCGCGGCCGACGAGGGCCTGTCGGCGGTGTCGAACGTGTTCCTCGTGATCCCGGCGCTGCCGCTGATCATCATCGTCACGTCCCTGGTCGACCAGGCCAGCGACATGCTCGTGGCGCTCATCATCGGCCTCACCTCGTGGGCCTGGGGCGCGCGGGTGCTGCGCGCCCAGACGCTGTCGTTGCGCCGCCGCGACTACGTCGAGGCCGCCCGCGCCACCGGTGAGCGGACCTGGCGGATCATCGGCTTCGAGATCCTGCCCAACCTGACCGCGATCATCGCCTCCGGCTTCGTCGGCACCGTCATCTTCGCGGTGATGTCGGAGATCACCCTCGCCTTCATCGGCGTCTCGTCGATGACGTCGTGGAACTGGGGCACGATCCTGTTCTGGGCGCAGGGACAGCAGGCCCTGGCACAGGGCGCCTGGTGGTGGTTCGTCCCGGCCGGGCTGGCCATCGCGCTGCTCGGTACCGCGCTCGCGCTGATCAACTTCGGCATCGACGAGTTCGTCAGCCCCCGGCTGCGGACCGGCGGCCGGACCCGGATCCGTACCGCCGACGGCCGCACCGTCGCGATGCGCGTCGGGTTCACCCCGGTGCTCGCGCCGGTCACCGCGTCGGTGCCCATGCAGGCGCGCGCCGCCGGCGGCCGACCGCCCGCCGACGCCGTCCGGCCGCCCGCCGACGAGAGAGGGAAGCGCGCATGAGCGACCAGGTGCTGGAGATCCGCGGCCTGTGCGTCGACTACGGCGTCGGTGCGGACGCGGTCCGCGCGGTCCGCGACGTCGACCTGACGCTGCACCGCGGCGAGGTACTCGGCCTGGCCGGGGAGAGCGGCAGCGGCAAGTCCACCCTGGCCTACGGGCTGACCCGGCTGCTACCCCCGCCCGGTGTGGTCAGCGGCGGCCAGGTGATCTACCACCCGGCCGACGGCCCGCCGGTCGACGTGCTCACGCTCAGCCCGGCGAGGCTGCGCGAGTTCCGCTGGGCGGAGACGTCGATCGTGTTCCAGGGCGCGATGAACTCGCTGAACCCGGTGCACAAGGTCTCCACCCAGCTGCTCGACGTGATCCGGGCACACGAGCGCAGGAGCACGGCGGCGAGCCGGTCGGCCCGCGCCAAGGAACTGCTGCGCCTGGTCGGCATCTCCGCCGACCGGCTGGACAGCTACCCGCACCAGCTCTCCGGCGGCATGCGCCAGCGGGTCATGATCGCGATGGCGCTGGCGCTGGAACCGCAGGTGGTCATCATGGACGAGCCGACCACCGCGCTGGACGTGGTGATGCAGCGGCAGATCCTCGGCCAGCTCGCCGAGCTGCGCGAACGCCTCGGTTTCGCGGTGCTGTTCATCACCCACGACCTGTCGCTGCTCGTCGAGTTCTCCGACCGGATCGCGATCATGTACGGCGGCCGGATCGTCGAGGAGGCGCCCGCCACCCGGCTGTACCGGGAACCGCTGCACCCGTACACCGAGGGGTTGCTGCACTCGTTCCCGGCGCTGCACGGTCCCCGCCGCGAGCTGACCGGCATCCCCGGCTCCCCGCCGGACCTGCGCGCCATGCCGTCCGGCTGCGCGTTCCACCCCCGCTGCCCGAAGGCGTTCGACGGGTGCGACGAGCAGGTGCCGGTTCTCGGCGCCCCGCGCGTCGACGACCCGGCGCGGGCCGTCGCGTGCCGGCTGCACCCGGCCGTCGCGCCCCTGTCCCGCTGACCCGCCCGACACCACCCGCTACCCGCGAGGAGAACCATGGACACCGACCTCACCCGCCCGTCGTCAGTCGCCGGCGCGGACCCGATCGACACGCTGCCGCCGACCTTCCGGTGGGGGGTGGCGACGTCGTCGTACCAGATCGAGGGGGCGGTGGCCGAGGACGGCCGCACCCCGTCGATCTGGGACACGTTCTGCCGGGTGCCGGGCGCTGTGGCAAACGGTGACCACGGCGACGTGGCGTGCGACCACTACCACCGGATGCCGCAGGACGTCGCGCTCATCGCGGACCTGGGGCTGGACACGTACCGGTTCTCGGTGGCCTGGCCCCGGGTGCAGCCGGGCGGGCGCGGTCCGGCCAACGTGGCCGGGCTGGCCTTCTACGACCGGCTGGTGGACGAGCTGCTCGGCCGGGGCGTCGAGCCGTGGGTGACGCTGTACCACTGGGACCTGCCGCAGGAGCTGGAGGACGCGGGCGGCTGGCCGAACCGGGACACCGCGTACCGGTTCGCCGACTACGCGGAGCTGGTCTTCGCCGCGCTCGGCGACCGGGTCCGCACCTGGACCACGCTCAACGAGCCGTGGTGCTCGGCGATGCTCGGGTACGCCTACGGCGACCACGCCCCGGGCCGGCGGAACCTGGGCGACGGCATCGCCGCGGCGCACCACCTGCTGCTCGGGCACGGGCTGGCGACGCGGCGCCTGCGCGAGGCGGCCCGGTCCCCGATCGAGCTGGGCCTGACGCTGAACCTGTCCACCGCCGACCCGGCGACCGGCAGCGCTGCCGACCGGGACGCGGCGCGGGCCGCCGACGGGCTGGCCAACCGGCTCTACCTCGACCCGGTGCTGCGCGGGGAGTACCCGCAGGACGTGGTCGCGGACCTGGCCGCCGAGGGGGTACGGATCCCGGTGCAGGACGGTGACCTGGACGTCATCGCCACCCCGATCGACGTGCTCGGGGTCAACTACTACTTCGGGCAGATGCACTCCGGCGTGGACGAGCAGGGCCGGGACCGCGACGACGACGGCAGGCCGGTACGCCGGGTGGTCCGCCGCGACCTGCCGCGTACCGCGATGGACTGGGAGATCGTCCCGGAGTCCTTCACCGACCTGCTGGTGCGGCTGCACCGCGACTACCCGGGCACGCCCATGGTGATCACGGAGAACGGCGCCGCGTTCGACGACGAGCCGGACGCCGACGGGTTCGTCGCCGACGACGACCGGGTCGGCTACCTCACCGAGCACCTGCGGGCGGTGGCCCGGGCCCGGGCGGCCGGCGCCGACGTGCGCGGCTACTTCGCCTGGTCGCTGCTGGACAACTTCGAGTGGGCGTACGGCTACGACAAGCGGTTCGGCATCGTCCGGGTCGACTACGACACGCAGCGCCGCACCCCCAAGCGCAGCGCGCTGTGGTACCGGGACACCGTGCGGCGGGTACGCGGGCAGCGCTGACGCCGGCGTGGGGGCCGGGCCGGTCAGTGACGGCGGCCCGGCCCCCACGCCGGGCCCGGGCGGGCGGCCGGGTCGCGGGGCACGCCGCCGTCGCGCAGCAGCCGGGTCATCGGCAGGGTGGCCGCGCCCATCGCGACCGCGTCCGGTCCGAGCCGGCACAGCTCGATCGAGGTCTGCGCGTACGGCTGGCGCAGCGCGTGCCGCGCGGTCGCCTCACGGATCGCGGGCAGGTGCCGCTCGCCCAGGGCCAGCCCGGCCCAGCCGCCGAGCACCACCCGCTCCGGGTTGAACAGGTTCACCAGGTTCGCCACCCCGGCGCCCAGGTAGCCGACAGTCTCGTCGATCACCTTCGCGGCGGTGCGGCCGGTGGAGCGCAGCAGCTCGCCGAAGGCGGTCTCCTCGTCCGCGCCCGGAGCCGGGCGGCCCCGGTTGGCCTGGCGGAACCGGTCCAGCACCGCCTCCGCGCCGACGTACGCCTCAAGGCAGCCGAGGTTGCCGCAGCGGCAGCGGCGGCCTCCGTACACGATGGTGGTGTGGCCCCACTCCCCGGCGCTGCTGTGCGCGCCGCGGTAGCCGACGCCGTCGGCGACCACGCTCGCGCCGACGCCGGAGCCGACCAGGGCGACCACCGCGTGCCGGACGCCGCGGCCGGCGCCGAACCACATCTCGGCCTGGCCGAGCGTCTTCGCGCCGTTGTCCACGTGCACCGGTACGTCGGTGCCGGCGCGCAGCGCCGCGCCGAGCGGGACGCCGTCCCAGCCGAGCGTCTGGGCGTGCACCACGGCGTCAGCGGTGCGCTCGACGGTGCCGGCGACGGCGACGCCGAAGCCGAGCACCGCGGCCGGGTCGACGCCCGCCTGCTCGGTGACGGCGGCCAGGCCGTGTAGCAGGTGCGCGGCGACCCGCTCGGGGTCGGGGTCGGCCGCGGCGATCGGGTACTCCGCCTTGGCCAGCGCGGTCATGCTCAGGTCGAACAACTCCACCTGGACGCGGGTCTCGCCGACGTCGGCGCCGACCAGGTAGCCGTAGCCGGGCGCGACGCGCAGCAGCACGCGGGGGCGGCCGCCGTCGGACTCGACCGAGCCGGCCTCCTCGACCAGGCCCTCGTTGATCATCTCGCCGACGAGGTTGCTGACGCTGGCCAGGCTGAGCGCTGTGGACTGGCCCAGCTCGTGCCGGCTGAGCGGGCCGTCCAGCCAGATCCGGGTCAGCAGGACCGACCGGTTGGCCCGGCGCATGTCGCGCACCGTGGTGCGTCTGGCGTCCACGTCGCCGCCGTCCTTTCCCGGCCGCCCGCGGGCGGCTTTCGTTCCTGCTTCACGCCCTGAGCGGGGTGGTGACAGGGTACGCCGCATTTACACTTAACAAAGTTAACTGATAACCTCCGGCGCATCGATGAGGAGGTATGTCATGCGACTCGGACGTGGGATGACCACTCTGCTCGGTGGCGTCGCGCTGCTCGCCGCCACCGCCGCCGCCCTGCCCGCCACCGCCGCCACACCGACCCGCGCCGCCGGCGCGCTCGTCGCCTGTGACGCGCCGGCCTGGGCCGAGGGCGTCACCTGGACCGCCGGCAGCCGGGTGACCTACAACGGCCGGCTCTACCAGGCGCTCGTCACGCACACCCCGCCCGCCGGCGCGGGCTGGAACCCGGCCGCCGTGCCGGCGCTCTGGACCGACCTCGGCGCCTGCACCGGCGGCACGCCGTCGCCGAGCCCCACGACCCGGCCGCCGTCGCCCTCCCCCACCGCCTCCCCGTCCCCGACGCGTACGCCGACGCCCACGCCCACTGTGTCGTCCAGCCCGACCACCCCGGGCGGCGACACCTGCGCGCTGCGGTCCCGGCCGACCGGCAAGGTGCTCCAGGGCTACTGGGAGAACTGGGACGGCGCCGCGAACGGCGTACACCCCGGCCTCGGCTGGATCCCGATCACCGACTCCCGGATCACCGGGCACGGCTACAACGTGGTGACCGCCGCGTTCCCGGTCATCCGCGCCGACGGCACCGTGCTCTGGGAGGACGGCATGGACGCCGGTGTCAGGGTGCCCACCCCGGCACAGGTGTGCCAGGCCAAAGCCGCCGGGCTCACAGTGCTGCTGTCCATCGGCGGCGCCACCGCCGGGATCGACCTCGGCTCCAGCGCTGTCGCCGACCGGTTCGTCGCCACCGTCGTACCGATCCTCAAGCGGCACAACTTCGACGGCATCGACATCGACATCGAGACCGGCCTGACCGGCAGCGGGAACATCAACCAGCTCTCCCCCTCGCAGGCCAACCTGATCCGGATCATCGACGGGGTGCTGGCCCAGATGCCGGCCGGCTTCGGGCTCACCATGGCGCCGGAGACCGCGTACGTCACCGGCGGCAGCGTCACCTACGGCTCGATCTGGGGCGCGTACCTGCCGATCGTGAAGAAGTACGCCGACAACGGGCGGCTGTGGTGGCTGAACATGCAGTACTACAACGGCTCGATGTACGGCTGCGCCGGTGACTCGTACCCGGCCGGCACGGTGGCCGGTTTCGTCGCGCAGACCAACTGCCTCGACACCGGCCTGGTCGTGCAGGGCACCACCATCCGCGTACCGCTGGACCGACAGGTCCCGGGGCTGCCCGCACAGGTCGGCGCCGGCGGCGGCCACATGAGCCCGGCGCTGGTGGCCCAGGCGTGGAACACCTACCAGGGACGCCTGAAGGGCCTGATGACCTGGTCGGTCAACTGGGACGGCTCGAAGGGCTGGACGTTCGGCGACAACGTCCGCTCGCTCCAGGGCCGCTGAGACGCGCCGCGCGGCCCGCCGCGGTCAGCTTCTCCTTCGCCACCGCGCCGGGAACCGTCACGCCGTCCAGCGTGACGCTGTCGAGCTGGTAGGGCATGAAGTCGAGAACCAGGTTCGGCGCGTCCTTCACCGGCCGGATCCGCAGCGTGGCGGTGCCGGCGTCGACCGCCCCGCCTGCCAGGCGGCGTAGTCGACGGCGGGCGCGGTCGGGCTCGGCGGAGCGGAGGCGGAGGGGGTCGCGGCCGGGGCGGCGGGAGCGGTGGTGCACCCGGCGACCAGCAGCGGTCCGAGGAGCATGATCGGGGTTGCGGGGCGGCGCATCAGCGCACCCTACGGCAGTGATCGGCCTTCCTGAGGGCGTCCCGGCTGGCACAGGTTGCGAGACCCTGCCAGGCTGGCGCTCGTGTATGACTACGACCTGCTGGTGCTGGGCTCCGGACCGAGTGGACAGAAGGCGGCGATAGCCGCGGCGAAGCTGGGCCGCCGCGTCGCGATCGTGGACCGCCGCGACATGCTCGGCGGGGTGTGCATCAACACCGGCACCGTGCCCTCCAAGACGCTGCGCGAGGCGGTCCTCTACCTGAGCGGGCTCAGCCAGCGCGACCTCTACGGCAGCAGCTACCGGGTCAAGGAGGACATCACAGTCGCCGACCTGGCCGCCCGCACCCAGCACGTGATCACCCGGCAGACCGACGTCATCCGCAACCAACTGGCCCGCAACAAGGTCTCGCTGATCACCGGCACCGGCCGGTTCGCCGACGCCCACTCCGTGTGGGTGGACGCCGGCTCCGGGCGGGAGACCCGGGTCAGCTTCGACAAGGCGGTCATCGCCGCCGGCACCCGCCCGGCCCGCCCGGACAGCGTCGACTTCGACGACCGGACGATCGTCGACTCCGACGGCGTGATCAACCTCCAGGCCGTCCCGCGCAGCATGGTCGTCGTCGGCGCCGGGGTGATCGGCATGGAGTACGCGTCCCTGTTCGCCGCGCTCGGCACCAAGGTGACGGTGGTCGAGCGCCGCCCGCGGATGCTCGACTTCTGCGACGAGGAGATCGTCGAATCCCTGAAGTACCACCTGCGGGACCTGTCGGTGACCTTCCGCTTCGGCGAGGAGGTGGCCGCCGTGGAGAAGCACCGCAGCGCCGCGCTCTGCGTCCTGCGCAGCGGGAAGAAGATCGCCGCGGACACGGTGATGTACTCCGCCGGGCGGCAGGGGCAGACCGACGACCTCGCGCTGGAGGCAGCCGGGCTCACCGCCGACCACCGGGGCCGGATCACCGTCGACGCCGACTACCGCACCGCCGTCGACAACATCTACGCCGTCGGCGACGTGATCGGGTTCCCCGCCTTGGCGTCCACCTCGATGGAACAGGGCCGGCTGGCCGCCCAGCACGCGTGCGGGGAACCGGCGCGCGGGATGTCGGACCTGCAACCGATCGGCATCTACACCATTCCGGAGATCAGCTTCGTCGGGAAGACCGAGGAGCAGCTGACCGAGGCGTCCGTCCCGTTCGAGGTGGGCATCGCCCGCTACCGGGAGCTGGCCCGGGGGCAGATCGTCGGCGACTCGTACGGGATGCTGAAACTGCTCGTCTCGCCCGAGGACGGCCGGCTGCTCGGGGTGCACGTGTTCGGCACCGGCGCCACCGAGATCGTCCACATCGGGCAGGCCGTGATGGGGTGCGGCGGCACAGTCGACTACCTGCTGGACGCCGTCTTCAACTACCCGACGCTGGCGGAGGCGTACAAGGTGGCCGCCCTCGACGCCGCCAACAAGATCCGCAACATAACCCGAATCGACACCTGACCCCACCCCCGCCCCCACCCTGTCGATCTTGCACTTCCGGCCAGGTTCTCGCCCGTTATACCGGCTATGCCCGGGCGACAAGTGCATGATCAACGCGGTAGGGGCGGGAGGGCGAGGGCGGGACGGTGGATCAGCGGCCTGTGGCGTAGCCCTGGGCGCCTCGCGGGTTCGCCGCGGCGGAGAGGACCCCGGTGTGCGGGTCGCGTGTCACGGCGCACATGCGGCCCAGGCTCCACGGGCCGGACAGGCGGACGGTGTGGCCCCTGGCGCGCAGGCCCGCCAGCACGTCGCCGTCGATCCGGTCCTCCAGCACCAGCACGCCCGGCTCGGCCTCGCGCGGATAGAACGACGCCGGGAAGCTCGTCGTGTGCCACGTCGGGGCGTCGATCGCCTCCTGCAACTCCTGCCCGCCGGCCAGGTGCCGCAGCAGGAACAGCAGCTGCCACTGGTCCTGCTGGTCGCCGCCGGGCGTCCCGCACGCCATCACCGGTTCGCCGTCGCGGAGCACGAGCGTCGGGCTGAGCGTGGTACGCGGACGGCGTCCCGGCCGCAGCGTCGAGGCGAGCCCCTCCTCCAGCCAGCACATCTGCAACCGGCTGCCGAGCGGGAAGCCCAGCTCCGCGATGGTGGGTGAACTCTGCAGCCAGCCGCCACTGGGCGTGGCGGAGATGATGTTGCCCCACCGGTCCACCACGTCGACGTGGCAGGTGTCGCCCCGGGTGACGCCGTCGGCCCGTACCGTGGGTTCGCCGGTGCTCGGATCCTGCGGAAGGGCACTCCGGTCCACGTCGGCGCGCAGGTGGGACGGGAGCCGGGGCGGCTCGCCCGCCGGGCTACCGGGGCGCAGCGACGTGTCGGCGCGGTCGCCGACCAGCGCGGCCCGCGCGCGGGCGTAGCCGGCCGACAGCAGCGCGGAGCCCGGCACGTCGGTGTCGCCGTACCACGCCTCCCGGTCGGCGAACGCGAGCTTCAGCGCCTCGGCCTGCGCGTGGATGCCCTCGAGGCTCGACGGGTCGTGGACACGCGAGTCGTCGAGCGCGTCCAGAATGGAGAGCGCCTGGAGCAGCACCGGCCCCTGGCCCCAGAAGCCGGTCTTGGCGATCGTGTGCCCGTGCCAGTCCAGCGTGACCGGTTCCTCCCAGCTCGCCGACCAACCGGCCAGGTCGTCGCCGGTGACCAGCCCGGCGTGGGTGCGCCCGCTCGAGTCGCGGAACGGCAGCCGGCTGAACGCGTCGATCGCCTCGGCGACGAAACCCTCCCGCCAGGCGCGCCGGGCCGCGTCGATCTGCGCCTCCCGGTCCGCACCGGCGGCCCGTCCCGCGTCGACGAGGCGGCGCAGCGTGTCCGCGTACGCCGGGTTGGTGACCATCTCCCCCGGCGCGGGTGGGCGGCCGTCGCGGAGCCAGAGACGCGCGGAGGTCGGCCAGTGGTCGGTGAACAGCGACCGGACCCGCGCGACTGTCTGCCCGGCCGGGCCGACGAGCGGATGGCCGGCGGCGGCGTAGCCGATCGCCGGTTCCAGGACCTCGGCGAGCGTGCGGGTGCCGTGGTCGCGCAGCAGCAACAGCCAGGCGTCGACGGCGCCCGGTACCACGGCGGCGAGCGGGCCGGCGCCGGGGACGAGGTCCAGGCCGAGCGAGCGGAAGTGCGCGACCGTCGCGGCCGCAGGCGCCGGGCCCTGGCCGCACAGCACCCGCGGGGTGGGGTCGGTCGCGGTGGCGAGGATCGCGGGCACCTCACCGGCCGGGCCGTTGAGGTGCGGCTCCACGACGTGCAGCACGAACCCGGCGGCCACCGCGGCGTCGAAGGCGTTGCCGCCGCGTTCCAGCACACCCATCGCGGACTGGCTGGCCAGCCAGTGCGTGGACGAGACCATGCCGAACGTGCCGCGCAGCGTCGGCCGGGTGGTGAACGCCATGGGCGCGAGCCTACGGCGTGCCGGCGGCGTCGGCGTGCGTCGTCGCGCTCTCCCCCACGCCACCGTCGCGCTCGCCGTCGAGCGGGAACAGGCACGCCGCGTGGTGGCCCGGGCCGACCTCGGCGAGCACCGGATCGGTCCCGGCGCACGCGGGGCGGGCCTGGGGGCATCGGGTACGGAAGCGGCATCCGCTCGGCGGGTCCACCGGGCTGGGGATGTCGCCGGTGAGCACGATCCGGTGGCGCTGCCGTTCGACGCGGGGATCGGCCACCGGCACCGCCGACAGCAGCGCGGCCGTGTAGGGGTGCGCCGGGCGCCGGTAGATCCGCTCGGGTGGGCCGATCTCGACGATGCGGCCCAGGTACATCACCGCGATCCGGTCGCTCATGTGCTCGACGGCGGCCAGGTCGTGCGCGATGAACAGGTAGGTCAGCCCCAGGTCGCGTTGCAGGTGCCGGAGCAGGTTCATGATCTGCGCCTGCACGCTCAGGTCCAGCGAGGCGATCGGCTCGTCCAGGACGATCAGGTCCGGCTCGCCGGCCAGCGCCCGGGCCACGCCGACCCGCTGGCGCTGGCCGCCGGACAGCTCGTGCGGATACCGGCCGGCGGTGTCGGCGCGCAGGCCGACCAGGTCCAGCAGCTCCGCGACCCGGTCCCGCCGGGCGGCGGCGGACGTGGCGAGCCGGTGCACGATCAGCGGCTCGGCGATGCTGTCGCCGACCGTACGGCGTGGATCCAGTGACGCCTGCGGGTCCTGGAAGACCATCGCGACGTGCCGGCGGGTCGCGCGCAGGCGGCGGCGCGACCAGCGGGTCACGTCCGCGCCGGCCACCCGGACCCGCCCGGCGGTGGGGTCGGTCAGCCGCAGCAGCGCCAGGCCGGCCGTGGACTTGCCGCTGCCGGACTCGCCGACCAGCCCGAGCGTCTCGCCCCGGCGTACGGCGAGACTGACGCCGTCCACGGCGCGGACGGTTCCGGCCGGGGTCGGGAAGTGCACCTTCAGGTCGTCCAGCTCGGCGACCACGTCCGCGGTGTCGGCGCTCATCCGGCCTCTCCACTGTAGAAGGTGCGGACCGTGTGCCCGTCGCCGACCGGCGTCAGCGGGGGCAGCTCGTGCTCGCAGCGGGGGTCGGCGCGTACCGGGCAGCGCGGCCAGAACGCGCAGCCGGGCGGCAGGTCCAGCGGGCTCGGCGGCGACCCGGGGATGGCGACCAGGTCCTCGCCGCGGCGTGACGGGTCCGGCCGGGCCGCCAGCAGCGCCCGCGTGTACGGGTGCGTGGGCATGTCGAAAACCGCGTCGACGGGGCCCTGCTCGACGATCCGCCCGCCGTACATGACCGCGACGGTGTCGGCGATGCCTGCGACCACACCCAGGTCGTGGGTGACCCAGACGACGGCTGTGCCCAGCCGCGCCTGGAGGTCGGCGACCAGCTCGACGATCTGCGCCTGCGTGGTGACGTCGAGCGCGGTGGTCGGCTCGTCGGCGATCAGCAGGTCCGGCTCGCAGGCGAGCGCCATGGCGATGGCGACACGCTGGCGCATGCCGCCGGAGAACTGGTGCGGGTACGCGTCGACGCGCCGCGCGGCCGACGGGATGCCCACCAGTTCCAGCAGCTCCACCGCCCGGTCGCGGGCGGCGCGGCGGGTCAGCCCGAGGTGTTCCTCGGCCGCCTCGGTGACCTGCCGGCCCACCGGCAGCACCGGGTTGAGCGAGGTCGTCGGATCCTGGAAGACGAACCCGACGTGCCGGCCGCGTATCTTGCGGCGGCGGTCGTCGGGCAGCGCGGTCAGCTCCGTGTCGAGCAGCCGGACCCGGCCGGTGACTGTGGCGGCGCGCGGGGCGAGGCCGGTGGCGGCGAGCAGGGTCATGCTCTTGCCGCTGCCGGACTCGCCGACCAGGGCGAACGTCTCCCCCGGCCGTACCCGCCAGGACACCCCGGCCACGGCACGGACCGGGCCGCGGCGGGTGCCGACTGTGACGGTGAGGTCGTCCACGGACAGCACCGTCGAGTCGGTCACGGAGTGCCGGCGCCGGCTCGGCATGCGCTGGCTCATGCGGTGCTCCGGCGGGCCTCGCCCAGGGTGAGCTGGCGCGGGTCGAGCACGTCGCGCAGCGCGTCGCCGACCAGGTTGAACGCCAGCACGGTGAGGAAGATCGCCGCGCCCGGGAACACGCCCAGCCACCACGCGTCGGTGACGAAACCGCGCCCGTCGAACAGCATCCGGCCCCAGGCCGGCGCGGGCGGCTGGATGCCCAGGCCGAGGAAGGACAGCGCGGCCTCGGAGAGGATCGCGAACGCCAGCGACAGCGACGTCTGCACGATCAGCGGCGCGGCGATGTTCGGCAGCACGTGCCGGCGCATGATGCGCAGGTCGGATGCGCCGATGGAGACGGCGGCCCGGACGAACACCTGCTCGCGTACGGAGAGCACGCCGGCGCGGGTGATCCGGGCGAAGATGGGTGTGTAGACCACGCCGATGGCGACCATGGCGGTGAGCAGGCCGGGGCCGAGCACCGCCACGATGGCGACCGCCAGCAGCAGCACGGGGAACGCGAACAGCACGTCCATGCAGCGCATGAGCACGCTGTCCAGCCAGCCACGGTAGTAGCCGGCGAGCAGCCCGAGCGTCACGCCCGCGACCAGCGCGATGCCGACGCTGACGGCGCCGACCTGAAGCGACACCCGGGCGGCGACGAGGACCCGGCTGAACACGTCGCGGCCCAGCTCGTCGGTGCCGAACGGGTGCGCGCCGCTGGGTGGACGCAGCATCCGGTCCACGTCGACGTCGTTGACCCCGGCCGGTGCGAGCCACGGGCCGGCCACGCCGACCACGATCAGCAACGCCAGCACGATCGTACCGCCGACGGCGAGCGGGTCGCGGCGCAGCGCGTCGAGGACCCGGCGCCCGGTGCTCTCGGTCGTGGCGCTCACCTGACCGTGATCCTCGGGTCGAGGCGGGCGTAGAGGATGTCCACCAGCAGGTTGACCAGCAGGAACAGCGCCGCCACGAGCAGCACCGCGCCCTGCAGGACGGGATAGTCGCGGGCCTGCACGGCGTCGAAGGTGAGCCGGCCGATCCCGGGCCAGGCGAACAGCACCTCGATCACGATAACGCCGCCGAGCAGCGAGGCGAGTTGCATGGCGACCACAGTGACCACCGGGATGAGCGCGTTGCGCAGCACGTGCCGCACGATCACCACCCGGTTGCGCAGCCCCTTCGCCTCGGCGGTGCGCACGTAGTCGGCGGAGAGTACCTCCAGCACCGAGGAGCGGATGAACCGGGTGAGGATCGACGCGGTGACCAGGCCGACGGTGACCGCCGGCAGCGCCACGTGTGTCGCCCACCGGCCCGGATCGTCGGTGAGGGCCACGTACCCCGACGGTGGCAGCCAGCCGAGCACCCCGGCGAACAGCAGGATGCCCATGATGCCCATCCAGAAGTCCGGCACCGAGACGCCGAACTGGCTGAACACGCGGGCCGCGTGGTCGACGGCGGAGCCGCTGCGTACCGCCGCGACGATGCCCAGCGGGAACGCGACGAGCAGCGCGAACACCACAGCGGTCACGGCGAGCGACAGCGTGGCGGGCAGCCGTTCCAGCACGATGTGGCTCACCGGCTGGCCGGTGCGGAAGCTGACCCCCAGGTCGCCGGTGAGCGCGTGCCCGAGATAGCTGGCGTATTGCACCGGCAGCGGCTGGTCGAGGCCGGCGCGCTCCCGCAGCGCGTCGTACGTCTGCGGGTCGAACCGGGTGCCGAGCGCCACCCGCACCGGGTCGCCCGGCACCAGTTGCAGCAGCAGGAACACCACGAGGGTCACGCCGACCAGCACGACCGCCGACTGGAGTACCCGCCGCAGGACGAAGCGGGCCATCACTTGGCCAGGGCGACCGACCGGAACCGGATCGCCCGGTCGGTGCGCACGTCGTAGCCGGACACCTTCTTCGACCAGCCCTGCACCACGTCCGGGTTGTAGAGGTAGAGGTAGCTGGCGTCGTCGACGATCTGCTTCGCCGCCTGCTCGTACGCCTGCTTGCGGGCACCCTGGTCGGTCTCGGTGCGGGCGTCGTCGAGCAGCTTGTCCACGGCCGGGTTGCGGTACTTGTGGAAGTTGAACGTGCCGCCGCTGTGATGCTGGGCGTAGTAGAACTCGTCCGGGTCGATGTTGCCGAGCCAGCCGAGCATGAACCCGTCGAAGTTGCCCTTGGCCTGCTCGTCGAGCCACTGGGCGAAGTCCAGCGTACGGATCTTGACGGTGATGCCGACGTCCTTGAGCTGCGCGGCGATGACCTGCGCGGCGGTGACCGTCTCCGGGTACTCGCTGGTGACCATCAGGTCCATGGTCAGGTCGCCGACGCCGGCCTGGCCGAGCATCTGCTTCGCCTTGCCCGGGTCGTGGCTGTAGGGCGCGTAGTCGTAGTAGAACGCGCCGGCCTTCGGGATGGCGGTCTGGTTGACGGTGGCCAGGCCGAACTTGGCGGCCTTGGTGATCGCCTCACGGTCCAGCGCGTACCCGATCGCGCGCCGCACCTCGGGGTTGTCGAACGGCTTGCGGGCCTCGTTGAGCGCCACGTACCAGTAGTCGGTGGAGGCGGCCGACCTCACCACCGGGTCGTCGCCGTCCTGCAACGACTTCACCTGCTGGGGCGGCAGGTTGTCGGTCCACTGGACCTGGCCGCTGCGCAGGTTCTGCAGCGCCACCGTGGGGTCCTTGACGAAGGTGAACGTGACGCCGTCGAGCTTCGGCTTCTCACCCCAGTAGGAGTCGTTGCGGACCAGCTTGACGCTGTCGCCGGAGGTGTAGCCGGCCACCTTGAACGGGCCGCTGCCGACCGGTGCGGTCTTCACCGCGCCGGACTCCACGTTGGTCTTCTCCACGATCGCCACGCCCTTGAACCCGCCGAGGTTGGCGAGCAGGTTCGGCGTGGGTGCGCTCAGCGTCACCACCACAGTGGCCGGGTCGGGCCCGGTGACCGACTTGACGGTGGCGAACTTGTACGCGTTGTTCAGCTTCTCCTTGATGATCCGCTCGTACGAGTAGACGACGTCCTCCGAGGTCAGCGGCGACCCGTCGGAGAACTTGACGCCCTCGCGCAACGTGAACGTCCAGGTGAGCTGGTCGTCGCTGGTGGTCCACTTCGTCGCCAGCGACGGCACCATCCTCAGGTCGGCGTCCGGCTCGACGAGCGTGTCGTAGACGTTCTCCAGCACCTGGAAGCTGTGGTACGCCGACGTCTTGTGCGGGTCGAGCTGGTCCGGCTCGCCGCCGATCGCGGCGTTGAGGACACCGCCGGCGGCGCCGGCGTTCCCCCCGCCGCCGACGTCGACCGCCTCGCCGCCGGTGCATCCGGACAGGACGCCGACGGTCAGTGTGAGCGCGGCACCGAGCACACCGATCTTGTTCCTGGACACAGGCCCCCCTAGCCACTTCCCGGACAAAAGAAAGTTTCGGCGAGTCTTCTCCCCGAGCGGGACGATGTCAACGAATGCCGCCAAAGTGACTGGCCGGTCGCCGCTTGCCGGTGCGGAGTGAACGATGGTTCAATCCGGGCCCCGACCCGATCCGCCACCAGCGCTGGGAGTTGCCGCCGTGACCACACACGAGGTCGTCAACCAGGTCCCGCCGATGATCGGCCACGACACCGCCGACGACCCGGCGCTGTGCGACGGCGTGGCCCGCGAGGGCGCCGGTTGGGCGCTTCCCGGGCTGCACGAGCTGGGCCGGCTAGCCGGTGGCGAGGAGGCAGCCGAGCACGGGCGGCTCGCCAACGAGCATCCGCCGGTGCTGCGCACCCACGACCGGTACGGCCACCGCGTCGACGAGGTGGAGTTCCACCCGTCCTGGCACGAGCTGATGCGTACCGCGGTCGGTCACGGCCTGCACGCCGCGCCGTGGGCCGACGACCGTCCGGGCGCGCACGTGGCCCGCGCGGCCGGCTTCTACCTGTGGCGGCCCGACGCCGGGCACGGCTGCCCGATCTCGATGACCTACGCGGCGGTGCCCGCGCTGCGGCACAGCCCGGACCTGGCCGCCCGCTACGAGCCGCTGCTCACCACCCGCGAGTACGACTTCGGGCTGCGCCCGCCGCAGACCAAGCGCGGGCTGCTCGCCGGCATGTCGATGACCGAGAAGCAGGGCGGCTCGGACGTCCGCGCCAACACCACCACGGCCCGGGCCGAGCCGGACGGCAGCTACCGGCTCGTCGGGCACAAGTGGTTCACCTCGGCGCCGATGTGCGACCTGTTCCTCACCCTCGCCCAGGCGCCCGGCGGCCTCACCTGCTTCCTGGTCCCCCGGGTGCTGCCCGACGGCACCCGCAACCCGATGCGGCTGATGCGGCTCAAGGACAAGCTCGGCAACCGCTCCAACGCCTCGGCCGAGGTCGAGTACGAGCACGCGGTGGCGTGGCGCGTCGGCGACGAGGGCCGGGGCGTGCGCACCATCATCGACATGGTGAACCTGACCCGGCTCGACTGCGTGATCGGCGCGGCGGCCGGGATGCGCCACGGCGTGACCACAGCCGTGCACCACGCCACCCACCGCCGGGCGTTCGGCGACTACCTGGCCGACCAGCCGCTGATGCGCAACGTGCTGGCCGACCTGGCCGTGGAGTCCGAGGCGGCCACCGTCCTGATGGTCCGGCTGGCCGGCGCGACCGACCGGTCGGCGCGCGGCGACGACGGCGAGACCGCGTTCAAGCGTCTCGCCCTCGCAGTCGGCAAGTACTGGGTGTGCAAGCGCTGGCCGGGGCATGCCGCCGAGGCGCTGGAGTGCCTGGGCGGCAACGGCTACGTGGAGGAGTCCGGCATGCCGCGGCTGTTCCGCGAGTCGCCGCTGAACTCGATCTGGGAGGGCTCCGGCAACGTCGCCGCGCTGGACGTGCTGCGCGCGCTCACCCGGGAACCGCAGGTGCTCGCCGCGTACGAGGCGGAGGTGGCCGCCGCGGCCGGCGCGGACGCCCGGCTGGACGCCGCGGTGCGCCGGGTGCGCGACGAGCTGGCCGACCACACCGACCTGGAGTTGCGCGCCCGGCGGGTGGTGGAGCGGCTGGCGCTGGTGCTCCAGGGCTCGCTGCTGGTGCGCCACGGCCACCCGGCGGTCGCTGACGCGTTCTGCGCGTCCCGGCTCGACGGCGACCACGGGCAGGCGTACGGGACGCTGCCGGGCGGACTGGACCTCGCAGCGATCATCGAACGTGCCACCCCCAAGATCGGCTGAGGGTGCGGTGATGCGGCTCGTCTCGGCCCACCTGCATCCGGTCAAGTCCCTCGGCGGCGTCGACGTCGACCGGGCCGTGGTCGAGCCGTGGGGGTTGCGTCACGACCGCCGCTGGCTGGTGCTGCGCCCGGACGGCGGCAAACTGGGCTCGACCGCCCTGCCGTCGCTGCTCGGCCTGACCGCCGCGCCCGGCTCCGGGTCGATCACGCTCGCCGCCCGCGACGGGTCGACGCTGACAGTCGCCGAGCCGGTCGACGGGCCGCCGGTCGCCACGGACGTGTCCCGGCTGGACACGGTCCGGCTCGCCGCCGCCGAGGCCCACGACTGGCTCTCCGCGCGGCTGGGCCGCCCGGTGCGGCTGGCCTGGCTGGACGATCCGCGCCGCCGGCCGATGTCGGCCGACCACGGCGGTGGGCCCGGCGATCCGCTGAACCTGTCCGACGCCGGGCCGCTGCTCGTCGCCACGGTGCCGTCGCTGCGGCGGCTGCGGGACTGGATCACCGAGGGCGCGCGGGAACGCGGCGAGCTCGCGCCGGAGCCCCTGGCGATGGCCCGGTTCCGGCCGACCGTGGTGCTGGACGGGCCGTTCGAACCGTTCGCCGAGGACGGCTGGACGCGTGTGCGCATCGGTGCCGTCGGCTTCCGGGTGTCCGAACGCTGCGACCGCTGCGCGGTGACGCTCATCGACCCGGAGACGCTCGCCACCGGGAAGGAGCCGATCCGCACGCTGGCACGGCACCGGCGCTACGACGGGAAGACCTGGTTCGGCATCCGCCTGGTCCCGCTGACCACCGGCGAGATCCGGGTCGGAGACGAGTGCGGGGCGACATGACCGCCCGCCCTCCGGCACCGTGCCGCTCGCCGGGGCGGGTGGGCTGAGCGCGGTCAGACCGCCCTGCCCCCGGGCCGCCGCTCGTCGGCCAGGATCGCGTAGACGAGCTGGTCGGCCCAGCCGTCCCGGAACCGGTAGCTGCGCACGTGCCGCGCCTCCCGCCGCATGCCGAGCCGGGCCATCAGGCGGGCCGACGGCGCGTTGTCCGCGTGGCAGCGGGCCATCACCCGGTGCAGCCCGAACCCGCCGAAACCCCAGTCCAGCAGCGCGCCGGCCGCCTCGGTGGCCAGCCCACTGCCGCCGTGGTCGGGGTGGAGGACGTACCCCAGCTCGGCCGTGCGGTCCGCCGCGCTGCGCCAGACCAGCTCGACCGCGCCGATCACCCGCGCGTCGCGCACCACGGCGAGCGTCAGGCAGTCGCCCTCCGCGCGCAGCGCGTCCTCGCCGGCCATCGCGGTCACCGACGACAGGGACTCCGCCCGGGTACGCGGCGCGGCGCCGGCCATCCAGCGGACCACGTCCGGGCGGCGTTGCCAGGCGTGCACGTCGTCGAGGTCGCCGAGCGTGACCGGGCGCAGCAGCAGCCGGGGCGTGCGCAGCGGGTACGCCGGGTGGGTCATCGGGCGATGGTAGGAGGTGCCTAGTGTGGGCCGCATGGTCGTTCCCGCCGACGAGGGCAATCCGCTCACCCAGCTCACGCTCGACCAGCTCCGGCGGCGCACCAGCGTGAAGTGGCGGCTGCACCCGCCGGACGTGCTGCCGCTGTGGGTGGCCGAGCAGGACGTGCCGCTGGCGCCGCCGGTGGCCGAGGCGCTGCGCCGGGCGGTCGAGCTGGGCGACACCGGCTACGCGTTCGGCACCGGGTACGCCGAGGCGGTCGGCGGGTTCGCCGCGCAGCGGTGGGGCTGGGCCGACTTCCCGGTCGGCCGGACCTCGCTGGTGCCGGACGTGATGATGGGTACGGTCGAGGTGCTGCGCCTGGTCACCGGCCCGGGCGACGCGGTGGTGGTCACTCCCCCGGTCTACCCGCCGTTCTACGCGTTCGTCACGAACGCCGGCCGGCAGGTTCTCGAGGCGCCGCTCGGCGTGGACCTGCGGCTCGACCCGGCCGCGCTGGAGGAGGCGTTCCGCCGGGCCCGCGCGATCGGCGACCGGCCGGCGTTCCTGCTCTGCAACCCGCACAACCCGACCGGTGTGGTGCACCGGCCGGACGAGCTGGCCACCGTCGCCGAGCTGGCCGCCCGGCACGGCGTACGGGTGGTGGCCGACGAGATCCACTCGCCGCTGGCGCTGCCCGGCGCGCGGTTCACGCCGTACCTGACGGTGCCGGGCGCCCAGAACGCGTTCGCGCTGCTGTCGGCGTCGAAGGCGTGGAACCTGGCCGGGCTCAAGGCGGCGCTGGCGGTCGCCGGGCCGGACGCGGCGGACGACCTGGGCCGGATGCCGGAGGAGGTCAGCCACGGCCCCAGCCACCTCGGGGTGCTCGCGCACACCGCCGCGTTCCGGGCCGGCGGGCCGTGGCTGGACCGGCTGCTCGACGGCCTCGACGCGAACCGGGCGCTGCTCGGATCGCTGCTGGCCGACCACCTGCCGAGCGTGTCGTGGCGGCCGCCCGAGGGCACGTACCTGGCCTGGCTGGACTGCCGGCGCCTCGGCGTACCCACCGAGGCGGGCGACGGACCGGGCGTGGCGAGCGACCTGGCCGGTCCGGCGCGGATGTTCCTCGACCGGGCCCGGGTGGCGCTCAGCTCCGGGCACGTCTTCGGCTCCGGCGGCGCCGGGTTCGTGCGGCTCAACTTCGCCACCTCCCCCGCCGTGCTCACCGAGGCGGTGACCCGGATGGGCCGCGCGACCCGCGCCTGAGAGCGTGTGCGGGGAACCCCGGGGTGCGTGTCAGCCCAGGGCTTTGCGCAGCAGGCGGATCGCCTGGCCGAACGGCGTCCTGCCCGCGCTCGCGTCGCCGCCGGGTGCGCCGGTGCACCACTACGACGGGGATCGGAGCCGCGCCGCCACCGATCGACTGAACGCGATCATCGAGGCGGGCTCCTTCGAGGTCCACGTCGCCCGGACCTTCCCGTTGGAGCGGGCCGAGGAGGCGCATCGCGCCCTGGACGATCACTACGTCGGGAAGCTGGCACTCACTGTCGGCCAGCCGCGCCGCAGCCGGTGAGGCGGCTCAACGGGCGACGACGCGTACCCCCTGGTTGTCACCCTCGGACAGGAACGACGCCACGGCGCCGCCCTCGGCGGCGACGGCCGCGCGTTCGGCGCGGGTGAGGGCGCGCAGCGGCTCGACCACCACGACGCCCGCGTCGACAGTCCACGTGGCGGCGACCCGGCCGTCGACGAGCACGAACCGGGTGCGCTCGTACCGCAGGACGCAGCCCGACTCCTCGCGGATCCGGTCGGCGGCGACGAACTCCGGGTCCACTCCGAACCGGGCCCGGTACTGCTCGTACGCCGCCAGGCTCTCGAAGCTGAACAGCGCCTCGGCCCGGTCGCTGGCACCCTCGGCGGGCAGGAAGTAGCCGTGGTGCACACCGCCGTGCCGTGCCACCAGCCGCATCCAGGTGCGGGCGAAACGCTCGAACGCGTCGAGCTGTGCGGGGTCGATCGTGTAGTGCACGACGCAGGTGATCACGCGGCCACGATAGCGACGGCCGGGCAGGCGGCGGAGCGGGACCGGTCAGACCGTGAACCCGTGGAACAGCACCGACGCCAGCCCGAGGGCCAGCACCAGGTTGAACACGGTGGCGGCGGCGAACACGGTCACCGGCCGCCAGCCCGCCTCGCGCAGCGACGACACGCGGACCTCCAGGCCGATGCTGACGAACGCCAGGATGAGGAACCAGACCCGCAGGTCGGTGACGATCGCCATGGTGGCCTTGCCGTCCGCGCCGGCGGCGTCGAGGTACCAGGTGGCGATCACCGAGGCGGCGACGAACCCGAGGACGAACTTCGGGAACCGGCGCCACAGCTCGCCGAGCCCGGGGCGCGGGGAGTCCGGGCGGCGCTCCACCCGCAGCGCGAAGTACGCGGTGAGCGCCACCGCGACCACGCCCATCAGCGCGTTCTGGGTGACCTTGACGATGCTGGCGATCTGGAGCGCGTCCTCACCGGCGAGCGCGCCGGCCGCGGTCACGGCCGCGGTGGTGTCGATGTTGCCGCCGATCCACGCGCCGGCGACCGCGTCGGAGAGGCCGAGCACGTCGGCCAGCCACGGCAGCAGGAAGATCGACGGCAGCGCGAACGCGATGACCAGGCTCGCCGTGTACGCGAGCTGTTCCCGGCGTGCCCGGACCGCTCCGGCGGCGGCGATCGCGGCGCTCACTCCGCAGATCGACACCGCCGAGGCGAGCAGCGCCCGCAGCTTCTCGTCCAGGCCGAACCGCCCGGCCAGCCACCAGGTGAACAGGAACACGCCGCTGATCAGCAGCACCGCCTGGGCGATGGCGGGACCGGCGGCGCTCGCGATGACTGCCAGGTTGATCGAGGCACCGAGCAGCACCAGGCCGGTCTTGATGAAGAACTCGGTACGGAACGCGGCGGAGATCCGGTCACGCAGACCGGTCACGGTGACTACCAGGTTCCCGAGCAGGCCGAGCAGGATCGCGTAGACCGGGTACTCGACGGCGGCCGCCACGTCCTCGACCGCGCTTCCCTCGGCCCAGACCAGCACGTTCTGTTCCAGGAACCGGGTGAGCGCGGCGAGACCGAACACCACCAGCAGGCCCAGTGCGGTCCACGCCCAGAAAGCGCCGGAACGCAGATCGGCCGCGGGCGGCCCGGCGGCGGTGCTCCGGGTGGCGGATTCCGGGGCGCCGGCCATCACGGCACCAGCCCGGCGGGGATGGCGCCGGCCAGCACCAGGAGCAGCAGCGCGAGGCCGAGGACTGTGGCTGCCCAGTCCTCGTTGAGGGCGAGCCGGGAGTGGCGTGCGGTGGGCGGTTCGGGTGGCGTGGGCGCGTTGCTCATGAGGGCTCCTACGGGTACGCGCGGGCGACGGAGGGCAGCCGGAGGCGAGGGGTGACGGGGGATCGCCGACCCCAGGGAGAGTTTCCTACTTAACTGGTAGGATTACAAGGTCTTCCCGGGCTCCGGCTCATCCGCGGCGCGGTCGGCCACCACCACCGAGATGCCGTCGAGCACCCGCTGGAGACCGAACTCGAAGGCGTGGTCCGGCCCGTACGCCGCGCCGTGCGCCATGCCGGCCGCGGTCCCGACCCGCGCGGCGAGCGGGAAGCTGCCGGCGGTCATGAACTTCTCCAGCCAGGGCCCGTGCGTCTGCCACCACTGGTCGTCGGTCATCCCGGTCTCACGTTCCAGCTCGGCCACGTCCAGCGCGACCCGGGCCGCGTTCTTGGCGTGCCCCAGCACGAGCGTGAGCACCGCGTCCATCTCCACGTCGTCCAGCCCGATGTCCGCGACGGCGTGCAGTTCGTAGTCGTACTTGGCGAGCACGTTCGGGCCGAGCACGGGCCGGGTGGTCTCGGCGCGCAGCAGCCACGGGTGGGCCCGGTAGAGCGCGAGATTGTCCCGCGCGATGCGTTCCAGCCGGCCCCGCCAGCCACCCGGCACGTCGGACGGGCGTGGCAGGTCACCGAGGACGGTGTCCACCATGACGTCGAGCAGTTCCGCCTTGGCGGGCACGTACGTGTAGACGGACATGGTGCCCACGCCGAGCGCCTCGCTGACCCGGCGCATGGTGAGCGCGTCGATGCCGTCGGCGTCGGCGATCTCGATGGCGGTGCGCACGATCCGATCGACGCTCAGGCCGGGACCGGCGCCGCGGCTGGCCGGTTCCCGGGTGCGCCAGAGAAGGGCCAGGCTGCGGGCGGGATCGGCCTTGCGCCGGCGCTCCTTCGACATGGTGCCGTCATCCTACCGGCCACGCCGGTCATCGGCGGTCGGCGGGACGCCGGAAAAGGGGGAGCCCGAGAATTGCTCGCGCAAAAAGAATGGCGGGTTCTCCCGCCACTACCAACATATAGCGTGCCCCCGGTCTTGCCGCAAGGCCGGGGTGAGGGCGCAGAATTGCCGGCCGTAACCCATTGCCGAGGCATTCGAAAAGCCGCGAAGAGCGGAGGCTCGGCCGTGCCCGTGATCGGAGACGAGTTGAATCTGCCTGCCACGAGCGTTTTCGATCTTCCCGAGCGTCTGTCCGCGAAGGCCGACCCGGACCTGATCGCCGCCGACGAGCGGCACTTCGCCGCCATCGCGGACAGCCTGCGCCGCTCGATCGCCGACCTGACCGACCGGCTCGACGCCACGCGCCGGGCCGCGGGCGGCCGGGGCCGGCAGGCGGTCGACCGGGACCAGGAGGTCCGGCGGCTGAGCGCGCGCCTGCGTACGCTGCGCCGTTACGGCCTGGACCTGTGCCTGGGCCGGATGGTCGGCGCGGACGGCGGGGAACCGGTGTACGTGGGCCGGCTCGGCCTGACCGGCGGCGCGGGCGGACGGCTGCTGCTGGACTGGCGCTCCCCCGCCGCCGAGCCGTTCTTCGGCGCCACCCACGCCGACCCGATGGGCCTGGTCAGCCGCCGCCGGTACCGGTGGAGCCGAGGGCGGATCACCGACTACTGGGACGAGGTGTTCACCGCCGACGGGCTGGCCGGGCACGCCGCGCTCGACGACCAGTCGGCGTTCGTCGCCAGCCTGGGCGCGACCCGGTCGGCGCGGATGCGCGACGTGCTCGGCACCATCCAGGCCGACCAGGACGCGATCATCCGGGCCGGGTCGCGGGGCGCGCTGGTGGTCGACGGCGGCCCCGGCACCGGCAAGACGGTGGTGGCGCTGCACCGGACCGCGTACCTGCTGCACGCCGACCCGCGGCTGGGCGAGCGCCGGGGCGGGGTGCTGGTGGTCGGGCCGCACCAGCCGTACCTGAACTACGTATCCGACGTGCTGCCCAGCCTGGGTGAGGAGGACGTGCAGATCTGCACGCTCGCCGACCTGGTGCCCGAGGGCGCCGCGGCGGCGCCGGAGACCGACCCGGAGGTGGCCCGGCTGAAGGCGTCCGCGGACCCGGCACGGGCGATCGACGCCGCGGTCCGGTTCTACGAGGAGCCGCCCACCGCCGGGCTGACAGTCGGCGTCGGGGACGGCGAGCTGCGGCTGACCGCCGGCGACTGGACGACGGCGTTCGAGGCGGCCGGACCGGGCGTCCCGCACAACGAGGCCCGCGACGAGGTGTGGGAGGAACTGCTCACGATCCTGGTGGAGAAGTACCGGGGCGACGAGCCGGAGGAGGCGGTCCGCCGGGCGCTGGCGCGCGACCGGGAGCTGCTCACCGCGTTCGGCCGGGCGTGGCCGCTGCTCGACCCGCTCGACGTGGTGGCCGACCTCTGGTCGGTGCCGGCCTACCTGCGCCGGTGCGCACCCTGGCTGAGCGTCGAGGAGATCCGTACGCTGCGGCGGGCCGACGCCCGGGCGTGGACTGTCGCGGACCTGCCCTGGCTGGACGCGGCCCGGCGGCGCGTCGGCGACCCGGAGGCGTCGCTGCGGCGGCGCCGCGACGAGGCGGTGCTGGCCACGCAGCGCGCCGAGATGGACACGGTGGTCGACGCGCTGATCGCCTCGCACGCCTACGACGACGGCGAAGGGCTGATGACAATGCTGTACGGCGAGGACATGCGCACCAGCCTGGTCGACTCCAGCGCGTTGAGCGTGGCCGATCCGGACCTCCTGGCCGGGCCGTTCGCGCACGTCGTGGTGGACGAGGCGCAGGAGCTGACCGACGCGCAGTGGCAGATGCTGCTGGCACGCTGCCCGTCGCGCAGCTTCACCGTGGTCGGTGACCGGGCGCAGGCGCGGCACGGGTTCACCGAGTCGTGGCCGCAGCGGCTGGCGCGGGCCGGGTTCGACCGGGTCGAGGTGGCGACGCTGTCAGTCAACTACCGCACCCCGGCGCAGGTGATGGCGGCGGCCGAACCGGTGATCCGGGCCGTGCTGCCGGATGCCAACGTGCCCACGTCCATCCGCGACGGCGCACCGGTGCGTCACGGCGCCCGCGCGGAGCTGGGCGCGGTGGTGGACGGCTGGCTCGCCGCCCGTCCCGAGGGCGTCGCGTGCGTCATCGGCGATCCGGCGTTCCCGGCCTCGGAGCGGGTCCGGTCGCTGACCCCGGAGCTGGCCAAGGGACTGGAGTTCGACCTGGTGGTGCTGGTCGGCCCGGAGTCGTTCGGCGGCGGGATCTCCGGCGCGGTGGACCGGTACGTCGCGATGACCCGGGCGACCGGCGAGCTGGTGGTGCTCACGGGACCGTGACCGCCTCCGGGGGGCGGCGCACGGCCGCCCCCGGGGTCCGGCTCAGCAGCTCAGCGCCCGGTAGCGGCGCAGCGACAGCGGCAGGAACACCGCGACCAGCACCAGCGGCCAGAGCACCGCCAGCAGCGGGTGGTGCGCTGCCACCCACGAGCCGCCGCCCCACCCGGGGTTGCCGAACAGCTCCCGGGTGGCCCCGACGGTCGCGGACAGCGGGTTCCACTCGGCGACCGCACCCAGCCACGCGGGCATAGTGGACGGCGCCACGAACGCGCTGGACAGGAAGCCCAGCGGGAACTCCGGCGTCTGCACGGCGGTGACCGCGCTCTGCCCCTTCACGGTCAGGCCGAGGAAGACGCCCACCCAGACCAGCGCGAACCGCAGCAGCGGGATCAGCCCGAACGCGGCGAGCACGCGGACGCGGTCGGCGAGCTGGTCGGCCTGCCCGGCCACGTCGTAGCCGGCGACCTCGGCCCGCCCGCCGTCGAAGCGCAGCAGCGTGGCCAGGATGCGTACGGCTGTGGTCTTGCCGGCGCCGTTGGGGCCGAGCAGCCCGCACACGGTGCCCGGTGGCACCCGCAGGTCGAATCCGTCGAGCGCGGCCGTGTCCCCGTACCGCTTGCGCAGGCCCTCCGCGACGATCGCGTGTTCCACGTCTGTGCCCCCGTCGATGACGTACAACGCACGGTAGGGCGTCCGCCAACGGTTTCAGTCGACGATCCGGTGCGCCCAGGCCCAGACCGCGATCTCGGTACGGTTGCGCAGGCCGAGCTTCGTCTGCACGGCGGAGACGTGGCTCTTGACGGTGCTCAGCGAGATGAACAGCTCCGCGCCGATCTCCAGGTTCGTCCGGCCCCGGGCGATCTCGCGTACCACCTCGATCTCCCGCTCCGACAGCGCCGGGCGGCGTTCGTCGCGGGGTGGCGCGGGCGGGGTCAGGTGCCGCAGCAGCCGGACCGTCACCGACGGGGACACGAGCGCGTCGCCCTGGTGCGCCGCCCGGACCGCCTCCACCAGCAGCGCCGGCCCGGCGTCCTTGAGCAGGAACCCGGCCGCTCCCCCGCGCAGCGCGCCGTAGACGTACTCGTCCAGGTCGAACGTGGTGACCACGACGACGCGCAGCGGGTCGGCCACCCCGGGTCCGGCGAGCGCCCGCGTCACCTGGAGCCCGTCGAGGCGCGGCATCCGGATGTCCACCAGGCAGACGTCCGGACGCAGCCGGCGGGCCCGGGCTACCGCGTCGACGCCGTCGGACGCCTCGGCGACCACTGTGATGTCGGGCTGGTCCTCCAGGATCAGCCGCAGCCCGCCGCGAACCATCGCCTGGTCGTCGGCGAGCAGCACCCGGATCGTCATCACGCGCTCCCGTCCGGCACCACCGCCCGCACCGACCACCCGGCGCCGTCCGGGCGGGGACCGGCGCGCAGCGTGCCGCCGAGGGCCCCGACCCGCTCGCGCAGGCCGATCAGGCCGTATCCGCCCCGCTGCTCGGCGGGCACGCCGGACGCGTCGTCGGTCACCTCGACCACCACCGCGTCCGGCTCCTGCGCCACGTCCACCGTGACCTGGCCGGCGTGCGACGCGTGGCGGGCCACGTTCGTCAGCGCCTCCCGGACGATCCGGTGCACGGTGCTGGTGACCTCCGGCGGCCAGGTCGTCTCCCCCGGCAGCCGCAGCCGCACCGGCGGGCCCTGCCTGCGGAACCGCTCGACCAGTTCCTCGATCTGCTCGGTACCGGCCGAGGCCGGGGGCGCGTCGGCGGTGTCGCGCAGCAGCCCGACCAGGCGGCGCATGGCCCGCAGCGCCTCGCCCCCGGCCGCCTCGATGCCGGCCAGCGACTCCGTGGCGCGCGCCGGATCCCGCCGTCCGACCAGGTGGGCGGCCTGCGCCTGCACCACCATGCCGGTGACGTGGTGCGCCACCACGTCGTGCAGTTCCCGGGCCAGTTCCAGCCGCTCGTCGCGGCGTACCCGCTCGACTGTGGCCCGGGCCCGCTCGTCGAACAGCCGCAGCGTGAGCCCGGCGACGACCCCGCCGAGCCAGCACAGGGCGTTGAGCGCCACCACTCCGGACCCGCCCGCCCCCGTCCGGGCCGCCGCCGACGCCCCGGCCGCCACCACGAGACCACCGGCGGCGATCAGGCCGGCGGGCAGCGGCGGCAGCGCGTGCACCGCCGACCCGACCAGGACGGCCGACGCCAGCGCCAGCGCCGGCCCCGGTTCGGTGGGCAGGTCGAACAGCCGGGCCGCGGCGACGGCCGACCCGGCGACGACGAGTCCGGCGGTGGCCGTGACGACGCGCTGCCGGTGGCGTACCAGAGCCAGCACGCCGACCACGACGGCGGCCGCGCCGCCCGGAAGCCAGTACCGCAGGCCCCAGCTCGCGGCGACCGCCACCGCCTGGACGCCGATCGCGGCGAGCAGCACCACGGCGAGCCCCGCCGTCGCCGCCACCCGGGTGAGCCGTTCGGTAGCCATGCCCAGCACGCTAGGAGATCGGCGGCCGGGCCGAACCGGCCGAAAGGAGGGTCCGCCGCACGCCGGACCCTGCTCCGGACCGATGCCCGCCGGTCCCGGCGTGCCCAGGATGAGCCGCATGCATCCACCACTCGCCCTGCACGCCGAACGGCTGACCAAACGGTACGGCCGCCGCACCGCGCTTGCCGACTGCGACCTGAGCGTTCCGCGCGGGCACGTGGTCGGCCTGGTCGGCCCCAACGGTGCCGGGAAGTCCACGCTGCTGCAACTGGCCTGCGGGCTGATCGCGCCGACCTCGGGATCGTTGACAGTGCTCGGCTCGCCACCGGCCGCCGACGCCGCGCACCTGGCCCGGGTCGGTTTCGTCGCCCAGGACACGCCGGTCTACGGCTCCCTCACCGTCGCCGAGCACCTGCGGATGGGCGCCTGGCTGAACCCGTCCTGGGACGCGGCACTGGCCCGGCGGCGCGTCGGCGAGGTCGGCCTGGACCCGGCGCAGAAGGCGGGCCGGCTCTCCGGGGGCCAGCGGGCGCAACTGGCCCTCGCGCTGGCCGCCGCGAAGCGGCCCGAGCTGCTGATCCTCGACGAGCCGGCCGCCGCACTGGACCCGCTGGCCCGCCGCGAGTTCATGCACGGGCTGGCCGGTTTCGTGCGGGAACTCGGCGCGGGCGCGGTGCTCTCCTCGCACCTGCTCGGCGATGTGGCACAGGTCTGCGACCACCTGGTCGTGCTCTGCGCCGCCCGGGTGCAGGTGGCCGGTCCGGTCCGGGACCTGCTCGCCACGCACCACCGGAACGCCGCCGTGCCCGCCGGGGCCGAGGTGGTCTGGGCCGAGCCGGGCCGCGTCGTGGTCCGGGGTCCGGCGGTACGCGACGGCGCGCCGGTCACGCTGGAGGAACTGGTCCTGGCGTACCTGTCCCGGGCCGCCGCCCACCCGGCGGTGAGCCGGTGATCCGGATGACGCTGCGGCAGTTCCGCCTCCCGGCGCTCGTCGGCGCCGCCCTGCTGGTGCTGGCCGGCGCCTACCTGCTGGGCCTCGGCGCGGACATCCGGGCCGTACCGGATCCGGCCCGGCTGCCCGGCCGGTACGCGCAGACGATGCTGTTCCTCGCCGGCGGCTTCGCGCTGGTGCCCGCGCTGATCGGGGCCTTCTGGGGCGCGCCGCTCGTCGCCCGGGAGTTGGAGCAGGGCACGCACCGGCTGGTGTGGAACCAGAGCGTGCCCCGCCGCCGCTGGCTGGCGGTCAAGCTGGCGGTGCTCTCGGCCGCCGCCGCGCTCGTCGCCGGTGTGCTCGGTGCGCTGCTGACCTGGGCGGCATCGCCCGTAGACCGGGTCGCCGGTGACCGGTTCAGCACCGTGCTGTTCGGCGCGCGCGGGATCGCACCGGTCGGGTACGCCGTGTTCGGCCTCGTCCTCGGCGTGGTGGCCGGGCTGCTGCTGCGCCGCACCCTGCCGGCGATGGCAGTGGTGTTCCTGGCCGTGGTCGTGGTGCAGCTCGCGGTGCCGAACCTGCTGCGCCCGCACTACCTGCCGCCGGAGCGGGCCGCCGTGCCGATGAGCGCCGACACCGTCAACCGGGCCCGCAACCTGGGCAGCATCACCGGCTCCCCGGTCGTCGGCGGGCTCGACGTGCCGGGCGCGTGGGTCACCGACATCAGCCCGCTGCGCACCGCCGACGGGCGGCAGCTCTCCGACGAGGCGTTCGGCACCTGTTTCCGTGACCCGCCGCGCACCGGCGCGACCGGCACGTTCGGAGACACCGCGGTCTGCCTCGGCGCGCTCGACCTGCATGTGGACCTGGCCTACCAGCCGAACCGCCGGTTCTGGGCGTTCCAGTGGATCGAGCTGGCGCTCCACCTCGGCGCGGCGGGCCTGCTGGCGGCGCTCGGCCTGTGGTACGTCCGGAGACGGGCCGGCTGAGCGGACGGGGGCGGACGGTCCGGGCGCACGCACGCGCCCGGACCGCCGTACCTACCGCTTGAGCAGCGCGCGCAGCGCCTCGCTGATCTCGCCCGGTGCCTCCTCGGCCATGAAGTGTCCGGCCGTTGTGGTGCGGTGCTCCAGGTCCGGGGCCCAGGCCCGCCACACCGCCGCCGCGTCGTAGCCCAGCGCGGCGCCCCAGTCCTGCTGGATGACTGTGACGGGCATGGCCAGACGCCGCCCGGCGTCCCGGTCCGCCCGGTCGTGCGTCACGTCGATCCCGGCCGAGGCCCGGTAGTCGGCGACGATCGAGTCGACCGCCTCACGGGAGGCCCGCAGGTACTCGGCGCGCACATCCGCGGGCATGGCCGCCGGGTCACCGGCCCAGACGTCCAGGAAGTGCCCGAAGAACGCGTCGGCGCTCGCCGCGATCATCGTCTCCGGCAGGCCGGGCGGCTGGGCCATCAGGTAGAGGTGGAACGCCACCGCCGCTGAGGCCCCGTGCAGCACGTCCCACATGTCGAGGGTGGGCAGCACGTCCAGCGACGCCAGGTGGGTGACCGCGTCCGGGTGGTCCAGGCCGGCCCGGACCGCGACCAGGGCACCCCGGTCGTGCCCGGCGAGCGCGAACCGTTCGTGCCCGAGCGCGCGGGCCAGCGCCACCACGTCGGCGGCCATGGTCCGCTTGGCGTACGTGTCATCGGTGTGCGCGGCCGGCTTGTCGCTGGCGCCGTAGCCGCGCAGGTCCGGGCAGATCACCGTGTGCTCGCCTGCCATGTCGGCGGCGACGTGCCGCCACATCAGGTGGGTCTGCGGGAAGCCGTGCAGCAGCACGACCGGGCTGCCGGAGCCGCCCACCGCCACGTTCAGCGCCACGTCCTCGGCGACCGGAACGCGCTGGTAGTCGAATCCCGCGATGGTGGTGCTCATCTCGATCCCTCTTTCGTCTCGTCGTACCGGTCCAGCGTGGCGGCGCCGGATGAGCAACCGATGAGCGCGATACGGTGACCACCGGGTCGAGGAGGGGTCGGTGCCTGTCGGTTTCGGTGTGCTGGGTCCGGTGACGGCCTGGGACGACGCGGGCGAGCCGGTCGACCTGAAGGGGCCCCGGCACCGGGCCGTGCTGGCCCGGCTGGTCGCCGCCCGGGGCCGGACCGTGCCGGTCGGGCAGATCGTCGACGACCTGTGGGACGACCCGCCGGCCGGCGGGGTGGGCGCGGTCCGCACGTTCGTCGCGGCCCTGCGCCGCCGCCTGGAACCGCACCGTCCGCCACGCGAGCCGGCCCGGCTGCTGGTCACCGACGGACCGGGGTACGCGCTGCGGGCCGACCCGGACAGCGTCGACGCCTGGCGGTTCGAGGACGCGGTAACCGCGGCGGCCGACGCGCTGCCCCGGGCCGCGCTGGACCGGCTCGACGAGGCGCTGGGCTGGTGGCGCGGGCCCGCGTACGCCGACTTCGACCAGCCGTGGGCGCACGCCGAGCGGTCCCGGCTGGACCAGATCCGGCTCGCTGCCGTCGAGCGGCGGGCCGAGGCGCTGCTGGCGCTGGACCGGGCCGCCGACGCCGTACCCGATCTCGACGCGCACGTCGCCGCGCACCCGTGGCGGGAGGACGGGTGGGCGCTGCTGGCGTCGGCGCTCTACCGGGCCGGGCGGCAGGCCGACGCGCTCGCCGTGCTGCGCCGCGCCCGGGAACTGCTGCGCGACCAGCTCGGCCTGGACCCGGGGCCGCGGCTGCGGCGCCTGGAGACCGGCCTGCTGCGCCAGGCCGAACCCGAACCGGCCGGCCCGGCCCGGGTCTGGGCGGAGACCGCGGCGGCGTACGAGCGCAGTGTGGTGCGCGGCGCGCGGGCCCGGCTGGAGTCCACGGTCGGGCTGCTGCGCAGCCTCGCGGTGACCGGGCCGGGCGGACTGGAGGCCGCCCGGGACCAGCGCGAGGCGGCCATCGCCGCGGCCGAGCAACTGGGCGACCCGGAGTTCACCGCGCGGGTCATCGGCGGGTACGACGTACCGGCGATCTGGACCCGCTCGGACGACCCGGCGCAGGCGGCCCGGGTGGTCGCGGCCGCGGAGCGGGCACTGGCCGGGCTGGGCCCGGACGCGCCGGAGGCGGCCCGCGCCCGGCTGCTGGCCACCGTCGCCGTCGAGTCCCGCGGTACGGCGTCGCCGCGCCCCGCCGAGGCGGCGCGCGAGGCGGAGGCGATCGCCCGGCGGGTGGCCGACCCGGCACTGCTGGCCCAGGCGCTCAACGGCGTGTACATGCAGACGTTCCACCGAACCGGGCTGGCCGCGCAGCGGGACACGGTCGGCGCGGAGCTGATCGCGCTCGCGGCCCGGCACGGCCTGCCCACGGTGGAGATCCTCGGGCACCTGATCCGGGTGCAGGCGCGCAGCGCACTCGCCGACTTCACCGCCGCCGACGCGCTCGCCGAGGCGGCGGACCGACTCGCCGCCCGGCACGAGAGCCCGCTCGTCGGCGTGTTCACCGGCGGCTACCGGGCGATGCGGGCCGCCGCCACCGGAGCCGCGTACCCGGAGGCGGAGGCGGCGTACCGGTCGTGGGCGACCGGGCTGGCCGGCTGCGGCATGCCGGGCGTGGAACGCGGGCTGGCGCCGCTGGCGCTGCTCTGCCTGCGGGTGTGGCACGACCTGCCGGCCGTTTTCCCCGCCGACACGGACTGGGGGCCGTACGCGCCCTGGGCCCGCCCGCTGCTCCTGCTCGCCGACGGCCGACGGAAGGAGGCCGCCGCCGCGTTGCGCCGCGCCCCGGCGCCGCCGCGTGACCTGCTCATGGAGGCCCTGTGGTGCCTGACCGGCCGCGCCGCCGTGACGCTCGGCGACCGGGACGCGGTGCTCCGGGCCCGGTCCGCGCTCGCCCCGGCGGCGCACGAACTGGCCGGGGCCGGCAGCGGCCTGCTCACCGTCGGGCCGGTCGCCGCGCACCTGGACCGCCTCGACGCCGCCCTCGGGGTGACCGACGGCCAGGACCGTTCATGAGTGCGACTCGGATGGAACCAACCCTCGGCTAGGGTGCGGCGATGGACGAGCTGAGGCACCTGTTCCGGCGCGCCGCCGACCACGCGGCCGACTACCGGCTGTCGCTGCCGGACCGGCCGGTCGGCGTACCCGTGGACCAGGCCGCGCTGAACAAGGCGTTCGCCGGCCCGCTGCCGCACGCGTCCACCCCGCCCGAGCAGGTGCTCGCGGAGCTGGTGGCCGCCGCCGAACCCGGACTCGTGGCCACCGCCGGGCCGCGCTACTTCGGCTTCGTCGTCGGCGGCGCCTCCCCGGCCGCCACGGCCGCGGACATGCTGGCCACCGGGTGGGACCAGATCGCGTTCAACGCGGTCACCTCCCCCGCCGCGGTGGCCGCCGAGACGGCCGCCGGGACCTGGCTCAAGGAGCTGCTCGGCATCCCGGCGACCGCGTCGGCCGGGTTCGTCACCGGCGGGCAGGCCGCCAACACCGCCGGGCTCGCCGCCGCCCGCCACCAGGTGCTCGCCGACGCCGGCTGGGACGTGGAACGACGCGGACTGCCCGGCGCGCCGGCGGTCCGCGTGTTCGCCGGCGCCGAACGGCACGCCACCATCGACAGGTCGCTGCGCCTGCTCGGTCTCGGCACCGACACGCTGCGCGCGGTGCCGACCGGCCCGCAGGGCGCGATCGACCCGCACGCGCTGGCCGCGGCGCTGCGCGACGCCGGTCCCGGCCCGACCATCGTGTGCCTGCAGGCGGGCAACGTGAACACCGGGGCGTGCGACGACCTGCGCCGCGCCTGCGACCTGGTTCACCGGTACGGCGGCTGGGCGCACGTGGACGGCGCATTCGGGCTGTGGGCGGGTGCCAGTCCGGTCACCCGGCACCTGGTGGACGGGCTGGAGGCGGCCGACTCGTGGGCCTGCGACGGGCACAAGTGGCTGAACCTGCCGTACGACACCGCGTTCGCGTTCTGCGCCCGGCCCGACGTGCACGCGGCGGCCATGTCGTACGCGGCCGCGTACCTCGTGGGATGCGGCGGCGTGCCCGCGGGCGCGGACCTGACCGCGGAGTCCTCCCGCCGTGCCCGTGGTTTCGCGGTCTGGGCGGGCCTGCGGGAGCTGGGCCGCGACGGCGTCGCCGCGCTTGTCGAGCGGTGTTGCGCGCTGGCCCGGCGGTTCGCCGACGGGCTGACCGCGGCCGGGTTCGAGGTGGTGAACGACGTGGTGCTCAACCAGGTGCTGGTCGGGTTCGGCGACGACGCGCGCACCGACCGGGTGGTGGCCGCGGTGCAGGCCGACGGGACGTGCTGGGCCGGTGGGACGACGTGGCGGGGACGGCGGCTGATGCGGATCTCGGTGTCGAACGCGACCACGACGGAGGCGGACGTGGACCGGTCGGTGGCGGCGATCGCCCGGCTGGCCCGCTGAGCTGCGTCAGCCGGGCAGACGCAGCAGGTGCCGCCCGGGGAACGGGCCGCCGTGCTCCCGCTCCCAGGTCGTGAGGTGGCGCTTCTTCTCCTCGGGCGAGGGGGCGAGGAAGTCGAAGTAGGCGAGGATCACCGTGCGGGCCTCGTCGACCGTGTACGACGCCCCCGACGGCACCGGTCCGAGGCTGTCCACGCTGACACCGGTCGGCGTGCAGCGCACAACGGCCGAGTTGCCCTCGTACTCCTCGTAGTCCGAGCGCCCGGACATCACGTCGTCGATGCACTGCAACAGCTCGAGGCAGTCCGGGGCGTAGGTCTGGATGTCGCTCACGAGCTGGGAGGCGAAGGGGCGGAAACGCGCGTCGCCGCTGGTCATGGTGGGCGCGCCGTTCTGATTGCGCCCGAACTGGATGTCACCCACAGCTAGCGTCCCCCCACCGGCCAAGCCGAGTACCACGTCGTGCCACCGGGATTGTAGAAGCCCTCGACGAGCAGCCCGTTGGCCCTCCCCTGCCACTTGTTGGGGTCGTCCGGGTGCGGGCCACCGGACCGGAACGCGCCCTCGATCGTCTCGTCGACCCGCTGCGGCGTCCAGTTGTCCGGGAAGAAGGTGCTCGAACCGCGCTTCTGACGCCAGACACCGCCGTCGTCCTGCACGTCGACGCGGGCGCGGTACGTACCGTCGGCGTGCCGTTCGAGGATCATCTCGCGGCCGTCCGCATCGACCCGGACCCGGGCACCCGGCGGGTTCTCCCCCATGAACCGATGGTGGAAGCCGGTACCCCGGGGCGGAGTGGCGTTGGTGTTCACGTGGCCGCGGAAGATGTGCGCGTAGCGGCGGTGCCGCATCCGGGCCCGGAGCCACTTCTCCACCGGCGTGAAGAGACCGGCCTTTCCCCGCTTACCCACCGAGCACCGCTTCGGTGGCCATGTTCAGCAACTGGTCGATGAGGACACCGGTGATGAGCTTGAAGATCGGGATCTCCAGCAGGGAGGCGCCGAACGTGACAGCGGCAGTGGCGACTGCCTGCGCGATCTGAATCGCCAGGAGCGTCAGTTGCACGATCACGTTGATCTTCAACGCGAGGACGATTCCGGCGCACACCATGAGCCCGGTTCCGATGAGCGCCGCCGCGGAGGCACCGTCGTCCAGGTTGGTCTTCGCCGAGTCGGCGGCCTGCCAGTTCGTCTGGAAGCGTTCGATGGCGTCGTCGCGGTTCTGGGTCCACATCTGCAGCGCCGACCGGTCGGCGTCGGCCACCGGAGTCCGGAGCCGGTCCGGGAAGGCGAGCCACGCCTGGCCCATCTCCAGCAGCTTCGTCTCGTCGGCCTCGGGCCAGGTGTAGCCGAGCATGCCGAGCAGGGACACCAGTTCGCCGGGCAGGGTCATTCCCATGTCAGCCGAGCACCTCGCGGAAACGGCCGAGGCTCTGGGTGATCATGCGTTCGGTCTCCTGGTAGTTGAGGCCCATCACCCGGCTCAGCTTGCCGATGTCCTCGATCTCGACGAGGTTCGCGTCGTAGCTCTCCAGCGCCAGGTCGCGGATCGTCTCGTACACCATCCCGATGAGCGAGCCGAGGTCGTCGTTGCCCCACGGCGTGCCGAAGGCCGCCAACTCGGCGTCGAACGCGGACAGTGCGGCGCGCATACGCTGCGCCGAGGCGACGATGTCGTCGCCCGCCCCGATGATCGATTCGGGGTCGATCTCGATCTCTCGGGCCATCAGTGCTCCCCTCCGCCGGTCATCGTCCCGGGTCCCGGATGGTCTGCATCACGCCGGTCAGCGCGCCGGTGAGCGCGGACATCTGGCGGACGCTCGCCTCCTGCAGCTCGCGCAGCCGCGCGTCGAGCGCGGCCGAGCCGAGCCCCTGCGGCGCCGCCGCCGGGGGGACCTGCTCCAGCGCGCGGTTGACCGCGACCACCACCGACTCGCCGAGATCCGCCGAGGACAGCCGGCGGGGCGGTCGGGTGACCTCCAGCCGGGTCAGCCGAGCCGAGCCGTCGACCTCCGCGCGCACGGTCCCGGCGTCGTCGCATCCGCTCCACCGCTCGTCCCCGCCGTCGTCGGGCGGCGTCCCGCCGGTCGTGGTGCCCAGCACCTCCATGACCTGGTGCAGGAGATCCGCCGGGCCGTTCGCCGGGACGTCCCCGCCGAGCCCGGTCGCCGGACCGGCCGTGGCGACGGCCTCGGCGATCGCGCCGTGGAGGCGGCGCATCGCCGCCTCGCTCTCGGCGAGGACGGCCCCGAGGCTTCCGGTCAGCGCGGACAGGTCGGCCACCGGTTCGCTGCTCGCCAGGCTGCCCCGGGACGCGGTCAACGCGTCGTTCACCGCCTGCTCGACCAGGGGGCCCAGCTCGTCCTCGGACAGCCGCATCAACGGCGCGGCCAGCTCGACGGAGCGCAGCCGCCCGTCCTCCGCCGTCACCTCGACCTGGCCGTCGGCGGCGCGGCCGCGCGCCTCGGCGGTCACGCCGCCGACGGGATGCCCGCCGACGCGCAGGGCCGCCAGCTCCTCGCGGTAGCCGGAGATGCGCAGCGCGTAGTCGCCGGCCGCGGCGTCCTGTGTCATCCCGTTGCCTCCCCGTCACGGTCAACCAGACCCTAGCAACGCCCGGCACGCCGGGACGTCCCTCCACAGGGGAGTGCGCTTGTCGCCGTGACGTCACGGGGTCCACACGCAGCGCGACGGGTTGCTACCGTGCCGGTGACCGCAGTCCTCTGGGGAGGGTCGTCATGTGGGCGGACGAGGCCGCGCTGGACGCGGCGGCACGACGGCTCGACGAATGGGAGTCGTCGCTGGCCGAACGGGCGGAGCGCGCCCGCGACCTGTCCGCCCGCACACAGGCGCTGACCGGCACCGCCCGCACCGCCGACGGGTTGATCGAGATCACCGTCGACGCGAACGGGCTGCTGGCGGATCTGCGCCTGGACGAGCGCGTCCGGCAGCACTCCGCCGCACACACCGCCCGGCAGATCCTGACGGTCACCCGGGACGCCCGGGCCGACCTGCTGCGGCGGCTCACCGATGCGACCACCGACGCCCTCGGCGCGGACGACCCGGCCGCGCGGGCCATCGTCGAGACCCACCAGCGGCGTCTCGACCCCGACCGGGGCACACCGGATGCCGGCCGGTGACGGCCTCCGGGTCGACCCGGACGACCTGACCGCACACGCCGCCCACCTCGGCCGCTGCGCCGACAGCATCGACACCGCGCGGCAGGCCGGACAGCACGTCCGGCTCAGCGCCGAGGCGTACGGGCAGCTCTGCGCGATCATGCCGGTCCTGCTCGACGGCCTCCAACGGACCCTGACCGACGGCATCGGCACCGCCGCCGCCTCGGTCCGGGACACCGCCGGGAGGCTGCGGTCCAGCGCCGAGCGCTACCGCGCGTCCGACGCGCACGCCGCCGACCTGCTCGACCGGGTACGGCAGCGGCGGTGACCACGAACCCGCTGGTCGCCGCCGCGGCGGACTCCGGACCGAGCCCCTGGGCCGGCGTATGGATCTGCGAGGACATCGAACTCATCGCCCAGGGCGTCCGCACCGGCAGCTGGATCGACGGCAGCCTCGGCGTCGTCAGCGCCGGCCTCGACGCGCTCGCCCTCGTGTCCGACCCCGCCGGGGTCCTCCTCCAGTACGGCATCGCCTGGCTCATCGAGCACGTCAAGCCGCTCAGCGAGGCCCTCGACTGGCTCGCCGGCGACCCCGCCGAGATCACCGCGCACGCGCAGACCTGGCGCAACGTCGCCGCGTCGCTGCGCGAGGACGCCGCCGAGCTGTCGCACGCCGTGCGTACCGAGGTCGCCGTCTGGACCGGCACCGCCGCCACCGGCTACCGCCGCTGGGCGGCCGAGCAGCAGCAGGCCGTCACCGGTCTGGCGCAGGGCGCCGAGGCGATGGCCGCGATCACCGAGGGCGCCGCCGGCCTGGTCGCGGCCGTGCGGCTGCTGGTCCGCGACGCCATCGCCGCCTGCGTGTCCCGGCTGATCGTGTACGCGGCCGAACTGGTCGCCACGGCCGGGCTGGCGACGCCGCTGGTGGTCGAGCAGGTGACGACGACCGTGGCGTCGTGGGCGGCGCGGATCGGGCGGTTGTTGCGGGGGTTGCTGGCGAGTCTGCGGCGGTTGATGCCGGAGATGCGGCGCCTCGGCGACCTGATCGGCAAGCTCCGCGAGGCGCTGAGCCGCTTGCGAGCGGCTGAGCCCGAAGCGGGAAACCTGAACCGGGTACGCGGCAGAGGACGCGGACCCCGCATGCCGATGACCATGGAGTCGGTGCAGCAGATCGCCGCGAAGTACGGCATCGAGACCTCCGACGTCCGGTTCGTGATCGACAAGGGAAGGTCGGGGATTCACGGCGTGACCAGGGCTGACCAGTCGGTCATGCTCTGCCGGAACGCCTTCCACAGCGAGGAGGACCTCGCTCGTACGCTCGCGCATGAGCGGTTCCACGTGGAGGAACTCCGCGCAGGGCGCCCGTATCCCCGAAACCGCGACGAGGCAATCGCATTCGAGGATCGTGCCTATGCTCACGAGGACCAGTGGTGGGAGAACCAACCGGTCAGACCGGAGGAGTAGCTGGTGGCTTCATTCGACGAGTGGCTGGATGCGTACGAGGTCGTCTATCGCCTGCTGCCGGCCGTGTCCGACCACCAGTGCCCGAACTGCGGTCACCGGACGCTGCGCATGGTGTTCACCACGCCGCCCGGCGCCGGGCACGGCTACGTCTCGTTCTGGTGCGACACCTGCCTGGAGGGCATCCACGTCTCCCGGGCGCCGGTTCCCGCCGGTGTGACGGCCCTGTCCACTGCCGCACCGATCGAGGAACGCACCAGAGGCATCCCCAACTACCGCCTGGTGACGTAGCTGAAACCCCGTCCGGCGATCGGGCTATGAGCTGGCGATCCCGCACTGCAACCGGACGGTGACCCGCTCGGTCACCACGTCCACTCCGCCGAGAGCGTCGCGCACGTCGGCGGCGAACGCCGCGCGTTGTTGCAGGCCAGGCAGCTTTTCGGCGGACATGGGGGAGAAGACGCCGCCGACCATGTCGTCAACGGTGAGCGGCGCGTCGTACCGCACCGACGTCTCCTCGTACCGATAGCCGGCACGCACGAGCGCCTCCCGATTGCGCCGACGCCCGTCCTCGTCGGTCTGGCATCTCGCCGTGACGGGGTGGCCGAGCATCCGCTCCAGGCATCCGCGCAGCGCGCGCGACCAATCGTCGTCCTGCGTCCACAGGGGGTCGCCGTTGGTGACGACGGCGATGCCACCGCCGGGGCGCAGCAACGGCCGGGCCGCCGCGAACAGGGCGTCGCGGTCCATGAAGTGAATGGCGACGGCGACGGTCAGCGCACCGACCGTCCGCTCGCCGAGCAGCCGGGACAACGCGGGCACATCGCCATCGCTGCCGAGCACCCAGGTGGCGTTGCCGATGCCCTGGTCGAGGGCGGCACGCCGGGCGATCGCCAGCATGTCCGGTTCCGGATCCACGCCGATGACCGCGGCCGCCCGATCGGCGAGCGGGAGGCTCAACTGACCGGTGCCGCAGCCGAGGTCGACCACCGTGTCGTCGCCGCCGAGACGGAAGGCTGCCGCCAGGGCGTCGAGCACCTCGGGCGGATAGCCGCGCCGATGCCGTGCGTAGTAGGTCGCCACCTCACCGCCGAATCCCGTCGCCATGTCCGGCAGCCTGCACGCCGCGACCGTCGTGAGGCCAGCCGTTCTGCTCAAGGCACGCCCCAAAACGCCCCGACCGCCGCGCCTGTCCCCCGTGCGAGCTACCCGCAAGTGTCCACCGCACGGTGACGATTCCCGACCTGCGAATCCATAGCGTTCCAGGTGAACCGCGGCGCTCCGGCCGCGGACCTCTCGAAGGAATCGTCATGCGTGTGGTGAAGCAGCTCCTGGCCGTCGTCGCGGTCAGTCTCGTCGGCAGCCGGGCGGTCGTCGCGGCACAGGACAACGCCTGGCTCAGCCTGATCCTCGGCGTCGCGACCGCCGCGGCGGCGATCATGGTGTACGGGTGGGTGGTGCGCCGCACCGAAGGCCGCGAGGTCACGGAGCTGGCCCGGGACGGCGCGGCGGCCCGGCTCCATCGCGGGGTGCTGATCGGTTTCGCCATGTTCGCGGCGGTCATCGTCAACATCGCCCTCATGGGCGGCTACCACGTACACGGCATCGGCTCGGTGTCCGGCGCGGTCGGCATGTTCGGGTTCATGGCCGCCGCGGCGGTGACCGAGGAGCTGATGTTCCGCGGCCTGCTGTTCCGCCTGGTCGAGGAACGGCTCGGTACGTGGCTCTCGCTGCTGCTGACCGGCGTACTGTTCGGCCTGATGCACCTGCTGAACCCGGACGCCAGCCTGTGGGGCGCGACCGCCATCGCGATCGAGGCGGGGTTCATGCTGGCGGCCTGCTACGCCGCGACCCGCAACCTGTGGGTGCCGATCGGCCTGCACTTCGGCTGGAACTTCGCCGCCGGCGGCGTCTTCAGTGTCGTCGTCTCCGGCAACGGCGAGTCGACCGGGCTGCTGGACGCCAGCACGTCGGGTTCGATGCTGCTCAGCGGCGGCGACTTCGGGCCGGAGGGCAGCCTCTACACGGTGGCCGCCGGGGCGGCGCTGACTGTGGTCTTCCTCTGGCTGGCCCACCGCCGCGGCCACATCGTGCGGCGCCGCCGCCGCGCGGTCGAGGCCCCGGCGGAGAGCGTTACGGTCTCCTGATGATCACCCGACGGATGCTCCCGGACTCGTGGCGGCACTGGCCCGTCACGGTCCGGGATCTCCCGCTCGCCCTGGTGATCGCGCTCGCGGCCGTGACCCCACCGCTGCGTGGCATCGGTACGCAGCTCGGCGACCTGCCCGCACGGCCGTTCGACGCGCTCACAGTGGTGGTGATCGCGCTGGAGTGCCTTCCGCTGGCGCTGCGCCGCAGCCGTCCGGCGCTGTCCCTCGCCCTCGTGTCGCTCGGCTTCGCCATCGACCAGGTGCGCGCGTACCACACCTTCGCCGGCGCCGCGCTCGCCGTCGCGCTGCTGAGCGCGGGCGCCCACCTGGACCGGGGCCGCCGTACCACGGTGCTCGCCGGCTCCCTCGCGTACGTCGGACTGGCCGTCGCCCTCGACCGGCAGGGGTCGAGCGAAGGGGTGGTCGGCTTCACCACGTTCTACCTGCTGCTGGCGCTCGCCTGGGGCACCGGGTCGTGGCTGCGGCAGAACCGCGCCGCCGAGGCCGAGCGCCGCCGGCACGTGGCCGAGACCGCCCGCGCCGCCGAACGCGCCCGCATCGCCGGTGAACTCCACGACGTGGTGACCCACCACGTGACGGCGATGGTGGTGCAGGCCGAGGCGGCCCGCTACCTGACCGCCGCGCCCGACCGCCTCGACGCCGCCCTGACCGCGGTCACCGACACCGGCCGCCGCGCCATCGGCGACCTGCGGGTGCTGCTCGACGTGCTCAACCCCGACCACGGTACGGAGGCACGCACCCCGTCGGTGGGCGACCTGCACGCCCTGGTGGAGCAGACCCGCCGGGCCGGGCAGCCGGTGGAGTTCACGCAGGAGGGCAGCCCGGCGGAGGTGACCGGCGGCGCGGAGGTGGCCGCGTACCGGGTGGTGCAGGAGGCGCTGACGAACGCGCTCAAGTACGCCCACGGCCGTCCCACCGCCGTCCACGTACACCATGGCGACAGGGAGATCACTGTGGAGATCAGCACGGACGGTCCCGGCACGCGCGCCGCGGGTCCGGGCGGCAGCGGACGCGGCCTGGCCGGGCTGCGCGAGCGCGTCACGGTGCTCGGCGGCGAGTTCGACGCCGGACGCTGGGCGGGCGACGGTTTCGTCGTTCGGGCCCGCATCCCCACCGGGAGCGCGTCGTGACCGCGCCGATCCGGGTGCTCGTCTGCGACGACCAGGCCCTGATCCGTACCGGATTCGCCACCATCGTCGGCGCGCAGCCGGACATGGAGGCGGTGGGTGAGTGCGGCGACGGCCGCGCCGCTGTCGACCTCGCCGGCCGCCTGCGGCCCGACGTGGTGGTGATGGACGTCCGCATGCCGGTGCTCGACGGCATCGAGGCGACCCGCCTGCTGGTCGGCGCCGGCGTCGCCCACCCGGTCAAGGTGCTGGTGGTGACGACGTTCAACCTCGACGAGTACGTCTACGAGGCGCTGCGCGCCGGCGCGAGCGGGTTCCTGCTCAAGGACGCCCCACCGGCGCAGCTGCTGCACGGCATCCGCACCGTCGCCTCCGGCGCCGCGCTGCTCGCGCCCGAGGTGACGCGGCAGCTCGTCGGCCGGTACGCGGCGCGCATCCGCCCGGCCGAGGGGACGCCTGCGGACGTCGGGCTGACGCCGCGTGAGCTGGAGGTGCTGCGGCTGATCGCCGACGGGCTGTCGAACAGTGAGATCGCGGCGCGGCTGGTGATCAGCCAGGAGACGGTGAAGACGTACGTGTCGCGGATCCTGACGAAGCTGGACCTGCGGGACCGGGTGCAGGCGGTGGTGTACGCGTACCGGACCGGCCTGGTCACCTGATTCGCCGGACGCGGTCAGCCCAGCCCAGTGGCCGATCACGGCCATGCCGCACAGTGCCCCTGGTCTAGGCGCCAGGAACCGACACCCCGTCGTCGTCGAGGGGTGAGCCGTCCAGGGCGCGGTCGGTCTCCGCTGCGGTCAGACGCACGATCACGTCCCCGTCGGAGGTCGGAAAGCGGGTGAACCGCAACAGGACGAACCCCGAACGTTTGCTGCCCCGCACACCGTTGTCGAGGGGCATGGTGTGCACACCCTCGACGAGCCATTGATAGAGCGGCTGCGCGTCGGCGTCACGCCAGCCCTTCAAGCCGGCGTGGTGAACCGCGAGGGTCAGCTTCTCGGCCAGGTACTCGGGGTCACAGACGCTGGTGATCGTCAGATCGAGTTCCGCGAACCGGTGTGCCGGCCCGAAGTGCCACAGTGCCCGCACCTCGCGGACCCCCGGGGTCAGCGGCCGTCCGACGAACAACCAGTCGTACGCGTCCAGGAAGGGTGCGTGGCGCTTGAGCCAGCTCTGCCTTTCCTGCTCCCGCACGACCCAGGGCAGAGGGATCTCGTTGAACTCGTCGGTCCACACCACTTCGGGAATCTCCCAGGCGTCGAGCCAGGTTCTGACGCGCTCCCGGTTGGCCAGGAACGCGGCTCGCAGTTCCTCGTGCTGACGGCGTCCGGTCATCGGATCACTCTCCGTAGTCCCAATCGAGGCCCCAGATGCGGACATTGCCCTGGTGGTCGCCGGTGACGACGGTGCCGAACGCGTCGTCGGCGCGTATCGCGTTGACCCGGACGTGGTGACCGTGCAGGGAGCGGATCCGGCGTCCGGCGCGCAGATCCCACACGTCGACGGTCTGCTCTCCCGGGTCTCCGGCCACCGCGAACCTCCCGTCGGGCGACACCACCACCTCCTCGACCCCGGAGAGGCTTCCGGCCGGGCCGTCGAGAGCCCTCCCGTCGAACACCAGCTCTCCGCTCGCGGCGTCCCACACGACGAAGCCGGTCAGCCCGGCGATGACGGCGAGCCGACGGGAGTCCGTGAAGGCCAACGCCGCCGACGAGCTGTGCTTGACCCGGTCGAGCCGGTACGACGGGCGCCTGTCCCCCGGTCGCCACGCGGTCAGGCGGGTCATCTCGGCCAGCAGCAGCATCCCGGAGGCGAACCGGATCTCCGTGTGCGGGTCGACGTCCGCAAAGGTCTTCACCGGCTTTCCGGTGTTCATCGACCGGACCTCCACGGTGGCCGCGTCGTGGGTTCGCAGCTGCACGGCGATCGAGCGAGACGCCTCGTCGGCCGTGACGCCGACGATCGTGCCGGGTCCGGTGCGGACCGTCGCGACGCAGGCGGCCGCCTCCAGCGACCACACCGTCGCCAATCCATGGCCGAAACCGACCGCCAGCAGGTCGCCCATGATGTCGAGCGTGGTGTTCCCGTCGTCGCGAGGCAGGGCGCCGGCCACCTTGAACCGGGGCTGGAACGTCCGGGTGTCGTGGCAGGCCACCGATCCGTCCGAGTAGCCGATGATCACGTCCCGGCCGCCCCTGGCGAAGGACAGGCTGGTGGCGGGGTTCCGCCGCTCGGTGACCCCGCCTGCCTTCTCCAGCGTCTCCAGGTCGAAGATCTCGACCTCGTCGACGTTGGCCGGGAAGGCGAACAACCGGCCGGAGGCGCCGACGTCGAAGGTGCCACGGGCGAGCATGACATCGGACAGCTCCTGCTCCAGCCAGATGCCGGTCAGCCCGGTGCGCCGCAGGTTCCGGCCCAGGGCCCCGGAGGCCCGGCGTAGCCGCGGGTGACGTTCATGGCCGGGAACGGCACGCGCCTCGCGGATCGCGTCTGCCGCGCGCCGATCCTCTCCGGCCGCGATCATCGCCTCGACGCGCTCCATGACCTGGTCGAACGCCCGCTCGTCGCGCGCGAGGGCACCGACCGGGCGGGGCGGCGCGTACGACCAGGGAGCGAGGTGCCCACTGAGCGGCATGGGAAGGCGGGAGAGCGAGGTCTGGCCGCTGTAGCCGTGCGATTCGGCGATGACGGCGTAGCCGCAGTCCCCGCTGAACGCTGTCGCGTCGCGACGTGCACCCCGCGCCCAGTCCTTCGGGAAGGTGCGGACGCATCGGCGGATGGCGAGTTCGAGGACCTGAAGGTCGCCGGTCCCGGGGTCGAGCAGCGCCCAACCGGCCCGGCCGGAGACGCCGAGCATGCGGTATCCGGTCAGCCAGGGGACCTCCCACCGTCGCGGTTCGTCCCAGACCCGCATGTCCACCACTGTCAGGGACTGGTAGCCGATCCTCAGGACCGTCGACCCGTCCGCCGCCAGGGCGACCTTCTGGCCGTCGCCGTCCATCTCGTCGGCGGGTATGTGCAGGCCCCGCATCCTCGTGGCCCGCAGGGGCCACCACTGCTCCACCCGGTGGTCGACAGCGGAGCCGGGGCGGCCCAGCGAGGCGGAGACGCACACCTCGGCGTCCGGGCCGAGGATCACCCGGGTGACTGTGCCGTCGTGGGGCCGGATGCCGGCGACCGGCTCCCACGCGCCGGTGCGGAAGACGAGGACGCGGCCGTCGGCCGTACCCACAGCCGCGAAGCCACCCTCAGGGCTGAGCGCCACGGCTGTTCCTCCATCCAGCCGGCCTTCGAGGTGGGCCGTGCCGTCGGCGAGCCGCCACCGCTCGACGCGGGAATCCTGGTAGCAGACGAGGATCCGCGCTCCGGCGTGGTCGATCGCGACGTCGACGGGAGCCGGGCCGGAAGCGGCGAGTTCCGCGACCACCCGGCCCGCGAAGGCGTCCCAGACCCGCACCCGCCCTGACTTCTCGGCCACCACCACGTGTGTCGCGTCGTGATCGCAGGCCATCGCGACGACCTGGCCGGACAGCTGCCCGAACACCTCGAGCATGCCCCTCGGCTCCAGCCGGGCGCAGCGCACCCGCGCGGCCGCGATCTCCGGCGAACCCGGATGCTTGCGGTCCGCCTCAGCCAGGTGCCGGGCCGCGAGGACGCCGTCACCGCGTTCCATGTGCACCATCGCGGCCAGGTAGTCCGCCTCCCAGGAGTCGCCCGTGGCGCGCAGTTCCGACAGGAGGGTCTCGTCGGTGACCATGCCGTCGGCCCATCTGAGGAGCCCGTGGTTGTAGACCGCGCGGACGTTGTGCGGGTCGATCGCCTTGGCCCGCTCGAACATCTCGATGGCCCGGCGTTGGTCGCCGAGGTCCCACAGGGACAACGCCTTGTTGGACAAGCCGTCGGCCTTGAGAGACGGCGGCACCCGGTCGGGGTGCGGGTAGGGACCCGATGTGCAGTCCGCGTAGACGCTCAGCAGGACGGCCTCCGCCTCGGCGGTGTCGCCGATCCTCGACCGGGGGTCGCGCGCCAGGCAGCCGGACAGGAGGTCGCGCAGCGGCCGCGGGAGACCGCCGCGTAGCGACGCCAGCGCATCCGCACCGTCGTGTCCCCACTTCCAGAGCCGGCGCCCGTGCAGCAGCTCGATCACCGTCAGCGCCCAGGACCACATGTCGCTGGTCCGGCCGATCCTTCCGTCCGGGTCGACCTGCTCCGGGGAGCAGTACTGCGGCGTGAATCCGCCGAGCGTCGCGTACGAGGTCTCGACGCCACCCGCTGCGCTGTGCGACACGGACGCTTTCGCCTTGGCCGTTCCGAAGTCGGTCACCCGTGCGGTCTCACCGTCGTACATGACGTTGGAGGGCTTGATGTCCTGATGCACCAGACCTGCCGCGTGCGCGTGGCCGATGCCGCGCAGCATCTGGATCGCGACGTCCAGGGCCCGCGGGAGATCGCGGCACCGCCCGTCCCGCACCGCCGCGGTCAGGTCGCCGCCCGCGACCCATTCGGCGAAGACCACCGGGTACGCCCCGACGCGCTGCACGTAGTTGCAGCCGACCACGTTCGGGTGCGGGTCGAGATCGGTCCAGGCCTGCGCCTCCTGCGCGAGCAGATCGAGGATCCCGGGCGCCGCTGCAAGGTCGGGGCGCGGCGTCTTCACCGCCAGGTCGACGCCCCAGGCGAGGTGATGCGCGCGGTAGACGAACCCAGTGCCGCCCGTCTCGACGACCTCCTCGATGCGGAACGTGTCGAGGACGGTCTCCCCCGGCCGCCACCGGATGACCTGCCCCGCGTCCACGCCGAGGCCCTAGCCGACAAGCGCCACGTAGATCGGGCTGCCCAGCAGCGTGCCGTTCGGGCCCGGCTTCTCGGCCAGCCGCTTCGCGACGAACTCGACCCGTTGCGCCGGCCCTGGGAGCGCGGCCCCGATCTGCGCCAGCGACTCGTGGAAGCGCTCGTCGTCGAACTCGCCCGGGTCGGCTCGCAGCTCCTGGAGCTTGCGGAACAGGTACGGCGGGACCGATCCGACCGGTTCGGCGTCGCCGCCACCGACCACGTGCGACGCCGACCCGCCGAGGACGATGACCTGGTCGTCGAGCGTCCCCGCGAAGACCACGATGCCGGCGGTCGGGAAGACCTGCCAGCGCATCTCCAGACAGGCCTGGACGTACGGGCACTCCTCGTCCGCGGCGCCGATCTGGTCGGCGTCCTGCAGGTGCCGGATGACCTTCTCCAGCTTGTCGAGGTCGTGGCGCTCGGGCAGCACCGCCTTGCGGCTGTAGCGGACGACCTTCAGGTCCACGGCCAGCTCGGTCTCGTGCTGCGCGGAGGAGGCGACCTGTGCGGCCAGGAGCCCGATCTTGAGATGCGACAGGTAGAGGTAGTACTTGAGGCTCAAGATGCACTCCGATTACGGGGAGACGTCCGAAGCCCACCCTACGTGGCGCACGCTCGCGATGCTGACCCTCGATCGACGATGATCGGTGTTCGCGTGGGCCGCGGAATTGGGGGCGGTAGTGGAGATGAGCTGCCCCACGTGTCACCGGCGGCGTTTGTTGATGCTTGGAAGGCCGCCCGACACCGTACCTATACTGCCGTCCGGGTCGCTCCGGTCGGGTTTCCGCATCGCCTCCACGACCCGCCGGCCCGACAGGTCCGAGGCGTCGAGGTTGGCCGCGATCCGGGCGGACCGACGCCAGCTCCGGAGGCAAGCCAACGCTTTCTCGTGGTCGGCAACCCCGGTCAGCGCACAGATGGCCGGCATCGCCCGGGACGGGTCGGCAAGCAGGAGCCGGGCGACGTCCGCGGGGCTCAGCCGACGCGGCGGCGTGTCGTCCACCGGGACGAGGGAGGCGTGGACCTCCTCATCCTGCAGCCACAGCCATACGGGCCTCCTGCCGTCGCCGGCCCGCATCGCCGGGATCTCCCAAGGGCCGCGTCGGACCGTGTATTCACGCTTCACCGTGGTATTGGGCGGCGGAGCGCCCTTACCGCCGACTTGTCGCGGCGCCCGTTTCGGCACCTTGTGGCCTTCCTTTTTGAACCGGGCGTCCCCTTGCACCAACGCGGCCACCTCCCCCGCCGAGCACGTTAGCCGAGCCAGTGATCTCTGCGGCATCTGACGCAACTGCCTGCGGGCCGACGGATCTACTGCCCAGGCCGAGCAGCCGGCGTCCGGGAAAAGCGGACGTGCGCCGACGATTCGGCAACGGCGAGCGGCGTCAGCGATGGACGCGGCGGAGGCAGGGGCCGTCGTGGTCGGCGCAGAGCAGGCACCGCCGGCCGCCGGGCATGAGCAGGTCGCAGAAGACCCGATGGCGTACGTTCTGGTCGTCCTCGGCCGACACGGTCGTCTCCCCCGGATCGGCCTGCGGCAGCATCCCGGTCCACCGGCCGACGACGCGGGCCAGCCGCTGCGCGGCGGGCAGGTCGGCGGCGGTCACCGGCAGGTGGATGACCCAGCGCCCGGTCACCGGCGCTCGCCGTTCGCCAGCCGCGCCTGCTCGGACTGCCAGCGCCGCAACGCCACCTTGATCCGCAGGGTCTCCTGGCGGTGCCTGGTGATCTCGGCGTGGAGCGAGGCCATGTCGCCGGCGACCCGGCCGAGGTAGGCGTACACCGCGTCGGGGTCGAGGCCGCGGCGCCCGAACCGGGCGGGCGGGAAGCGGCGCTCGCGCACCTGCCACGGCAGCAGTGAGGGGTACGCGGCCGTCGCGCTGCCCCGCCCCGGTCCATCGTTACGGACGCTCATCAACCTGTCCTCCTTGTCGTGGATGGGGTGGGCCCGCCTGCCCGTCCCGCGCCGGCGGGCCCACCCCGCCCTGACACCGCAGCTCCGTTCAGCGGTACGGCACCAGGGCTGCTCAACGAATCACCGATCGATAGGCACAACGGCCGGGCCGTGGAGATCGCCGGGCCATCGTGCCGGTAGTCATCCTGTGACAGTGCGCAGTGGATACGCAACGTTCCAACCACGACTTTCCGCGTTGTGCATTGACTTATTTCGTGGGAACGAGTAGACGTTGCAGAGCAATGTCACTCGTTGTTGCCGGATGGAACCAGGGAGTGCCCGGATGGCGGAAGACATCGGTTCGACCGTGCCGCGCCGACAGCTCGGCCGTCTGCTGCGCCAGTTCCGCAACGAGGCCGGCGTGACCCTCGACGCCGCGGCGGAGGCGCTGGAGTACAGCCGACAGAAGATCTGGCGCATCGAATGCGGCCTCGGGTCGGTGCGGGTGCTCGACGTCAAGGCGATGTGCGAGCTGTACGGCGTGTCCGCGGAGATGACCGAGGCGATGCGTGGGCTGGCCGCGGAGACGAAGTCGAAGGGGTGGTGGCACGCGTACGGAGACGCGGTGCCGAGCTGGTTCGAGCTTTACGTCGGCTTGGAATCCGCCGCCGCCCACCTTCGGGAATACGGCGACAATTTGATCCCCGGCCTGCTTCAGACTCGCGCCTACGCTCTGGGTCTCTACCAGCCCGGCAGCCGACTCAGCGTTGAAGAACGCGAGCGCGCGGTCGAGGTGCGACTCCAGCGGCAGAGTCTCCTAACCCGCAGGCTGCCGCAGCCCCCACGCTTGGGCACAGTGTTGTCCGAGGCGGTACTCCGGAGGACGGTTCATGGACCAGGGGTCATGACCGGCCAGCTCACCCGTTTGCTCGAAGTCTCCGAACTACCGAACGTCTCCCTGCGCGTCGTGCCCTTCGCGGCCGGCCCTCACCCGGGGTCAGTCGCCGGTTCGTTCGTCATCCTTGACTTTCCCATCAGCAAAGGAGGTCGAGCCCCCGAGCCGTCCGTCGTCTACAGCGAGTCCCTCACCGGAGCGCTCTACCTGGACAAGCCAGACGAGTTGCGCGCCTACGAGAACGCCTGGACCGGACTGGATGCGCTGGCGTTGAGTGAGGCAGAATCGAGAGACATGATCAAGAGGGTCATCGGAGAGATACGCCATGACTGACCTGACCGGCGCCGCCTGGCGCAAGAGCACCCGCAGCGGCGACAACGGCGGCAACTGCGTGGAGGTCGCCACCAACCTCCCCGGCATGATCGCGGTACGGGATTCGAAAGACCCCGGCGGCCCGCTGTTGAGCTTCGAGCCGGCTGCCTGGGCCGCGTTCGTGGCCACGATGAGAAGCGACAGGTCGGCCTGAGGCGAGCGTCAGGGTGTAGTCATCAGATCCGGGCACACGCGCACGCTACCGGCTCTGGCCGACACCTTGCGGCCGCAGACCAGGGCATCGGTATGCCGTGTGCTCGCTTCGGTGCCGCATCCAGAACACCACGTCGAGGGTGCGCAGGCGCGATACTTCCTGCGGCAACCTCGCCTGAGCCTGCAGCTCCGCGAGGCGCCCAACGAGCATGCCATTGTCCTCGCGAAGACGGCCGTGCAGCCAGCGCCAGAACCCCCTGCGGGTCCCGAACGCGCAGGAGACGACTTCGTCGTAAACGGGCACCAACGCGGGGCGCTTTCGCGCCAGCAGCTTTCCTGCAACCACCCAGCCGATACCGTCGGCCCTCTTGACAAGACGCCATGCTCGGTCGGCGTGGCTTCCATCGTCAACGAAGGCAAGGGCACCTTCATCGCTCAGGTCGACGCCGGTCGGGATCCCGGCCAGGTGAGCCGACAGCTCCCGGCCAAGCCGCCCCTGCAGCAGGTCGAGGGCCGTCTGAGGGGGCACCCGCACGCTGAGCAACTCGATCGCTATCAGGTCGTCGGCGGTGATGACGTTACAAGAATCCGGACGGTCCCCACCGCCACCGAGCCGCTCGAACTGGCTACCGGTACGAGGCGTCGCACCTCCGAGCCCGAAGTACGCTTGAAGCTCGGGTACCGAGCGAGGCCTATCCAAGACCACAAGGACTTCGACGAGAGACAGTGGACGTCTCATGCGCCACTTCCGATCGCCACGCGCCGCCGAATCTCCTTGAGCGCCACCACATCACCGGCTCGTGCATCCTCGGCGGACCAGAAGTCCAGCCCGTCGGTTGCCCTACGTGTGGCACTGATCTCTGGTCCGTACACATCGATCTTCACCGCCTCACCGGCGGCGCTGGGGGACGCATGAGTACGGTTGCCGTACCGGATGGTGCCATCGGCGAGCAGCTCGGCAACATACTGTTTGCCGAGGTATTTCGCATATAGCTTGGTACCGGGACGCAGTCGGCCAGCCCTGATCAGGTCGACAAGCTTGATTGCGCGCTCCGCATCCGAAACCGGTCGCTTGGCGGTACGACGGGTCGCGGACCCAGGTGGTTGCGATCGAGGAGGCCGCGGGGTCGGCAATACAGGCGGCGCAGCTGCTGGCGGCATTGCCGCACGGACCACCACCGCCGGACCGGTGCCACTGCCGGTGGCAGACGCGGCGGACGAAGGGAAATCGAAGCTGGCGCGCACTCTGACGAGGCTGGATCGTACCTCGTCCCGCGTCAGTCGGCCGAGCCGGCGAGCGAGCATCGCCACCATCTCGGGTGCAGGCTCTCCTGCCTCGAATAGCTTACGCAGCTCCGCATGTACCTGCCGATCGACGAAGTAGCTTTTCCACAACTCTTCGATACGGTTGTCGCGCATGTTCTCTTTGCTGAGCAAGGAGAGCAGCTCAACAGCGCCCTCGAAGTCCTCCTCGAGCCGCACCGCGCGAAAGAGCTTGTGCTCGATGGGGACCGGAGCGTGGGCGTTGTAGACGCGCCATTCCGCCCCGTCCGTCAGGGCAACCCACTCCACGCCCGCGACGGTGGCATAACTGATGGTCTGGTTGGCCCAGCGCGGATCGTCGAGGTTCTCGCCGAGCCCTTTGGCCTCAATGAACAAGCGTGGGGTGCGCAGCAGCAGGAGGGCGTAGTCCACGGGGTTGTCGGCACCGCGGCGCCGGTACTCGCGGTGCACCTCGTCGACGTCGAAGAGATCCCAGCCCAGCGCTCCGATGATCGGCTCGATGAGTCCGGCCTTGGTGTTCTGCTCACCGATGCGCTGGTGTTGGCGCCGGAAGCGCACCAACCGATCAAGGCATTGCTTGACGGCGTCTTCCAGTTCGAACATGCTCCTCATCCTTCACGCGGTGCGGCACTGAACGAACTTGGCCCAGCGAACCCGGGCGCTTCCTCCCTCAACCGCTGCAGGTGGCTCAGCAGCGATTCGATCTCGGCCGCCGGCGCGGACCCCGAGCCGTGCAGCGCGCTGATGTCAAGCCGTAGCCCCTCCAGTTGGCGCCGCGCCTCGGGCACGTCGCCCAATCCGGCGACGAGCATGGCGATCTGTTGCCGCAAGGGAAAAAGTTCCGGCGAGTCCGACCGCATCACCTGCTGTTCCTCGGCGAGAAGCGCGCGTAGTTCTCTCAACGCCTCGGTCGCCTCGCCCAGCTCCGCCTGGCAGCTCGCTGCCTGCTGCCGGCACTGCCAGATCAGTTCCTCGTCCGGCACGGGACGCTTGGCGAGATCGACGACGAGCCGCTGAAACTCCGGAAGCGCCTGCCGGAACGCCCCGGCCAGGACGTACAGGTTCGCCAGGTTAAGCCGCAGCTCCAAGATCCGCGGTTGTCTGGCCGCGTGCCCGCCGCTGATCGGCCGCAGCACCGATTCGAGCAGCTCGGCGGCCTGGGTGAACCGCTCTTCCTCGGCAAGTTCCCAGGCACGCTCCTCCACCTCGGCGAGCTGGTCGAGCGATGGCGGCTCGACGATCTCTGCCGCTGCTCGTGGACGGACGATGTCGACGCGCGTCGGCGGCAGCGCGGAGCGGGGCGGCAGCGGCCCGAACGGATACCGGTACGGCATTGTCGGGTCGACCCGCTGCCCGTCCGCCACCGTCGGGGCAGCGTCGGCTGCCTTCTCGGCATCGACCGCCCCGAACGGCGCCAGCGTCTCGTAGACCTCAGCCGCCGACTCGGGCCGGTGCTGCGGGTCCTTGGCGAGCAGCCGTACGAGGAGGTGCACCAGGACGTCCGGCACGCCCGCGCGGTGCTCCTGCACCGACGGGACAGGGTCGTTCAAGTGTCGGTGCAGCATGCCGAGCGGGTTGTCGGCCCGGTACGGCGGCTGACCGGTGAGCAGCTCGAACAACACGCAACCGAGCGCGTAGAGGTCGGTGCGCGGGCCCACGGCACTGTTCAGCGCCTGCTCGGGAGCCATGTATGTGGGCGTACCCAGCGTGTGGCCGGTGGCGGTCAGCCGGGGCACGTCCGGTCCGAGCAGAGCGGCCACCCCGAAGTCCAGAACTTTGACGGCGCCGCTGGGGGTCACCATGACGTTCTGCGGCTTCAGGTCACGGTGCACGAGTGAGGCGGCATGCGCCACCGCCAGTACCGAGCAGATCTGTGTGCCGATGGCGGCCGCCCACGGCACGGCGAGCCAGCCGCGCTCGGCGATCAGATCGGACAGAAGCACGCCCGGCACGAGCTGCATGACGATGTAGAGGTCGTCGCCATGGTGGCCGACATCGTGCACGCTCGGCACGCCGGGGTGGTCCAGGCGGGCGGTCACCCGTGCCTCACGGATGAACCGGTCGACAGCGGTGTCACGGTCGCCTTCGGACATGGCGATCTTACGCAGGAACTTGATGGCGACGGGCCGGTCCAGCTTCTCGTCGAAGCCCGCCCACACCTCCCCCATACCGCCGTGACCGATCGGATACGTCAGTTCGTATCGATCCGCGACTCGTTCTTGCGCGTGCATTCTTCTCCCCCGGCAGCCCTGTCAGACGACACCGACGAGTCGTCGGCTAGTACCGCTCGCCATAGATGTCGAGCAGCTCCTGATAAGCCTCCCGGACCGCATCGTCCGCACCGGGATCGTGTGCCGCGTTCTCGGCAGCCACGGCAGCGAGTTCGAGCGCGTTACGCACCCGGGTCAGTTCCGACTCCGTCTCGTCCCACAGCGTTGTCACGCGCTGCCGCTGTTCGGTCAGCGCCTTCCCCACGCTGCTCGTCGAATCCCCCGCCGGGCCGGGCTGCCGGCGCCCGATCTGAGTACGCAACTGCTGCCGGCGGCTGAGCACGTCGCTCGCCTCCCAGAGCGCCTGGGCCAGGATCTGCCCGCCCTCCGCGGCGTCCATCACACGGTCCACCTCGGGCAGCGCCCGTCCGGCTCGCTCCGCCAACTCCACCAGGTCGAGGAAGTCTTCCCGGTCCTCGGCATCGGTCAGGGTGTGGTGCAGAGCCGGAAAGGCCGCCTGGTCGGGCGCCTCGATCTGAGGTGGCGGCTTCGTCGCCGTGATGCCGGCGAGCCCGAGGCACAGCAGGAGTGCAACCAGAAACAGAATGACCAGCAGTGGCGCGCCCGCGGAGCAGAGCACGACGGAGATGAGCACCGCGACGGTGCAGAGCACGACGACGCCAGGAAGCTTGGACGGCTCCGGGGCGGTCGGGACCGCCCGCAGGTCGGTGATGCTGCCCCACTCGTGCCGACGTGGCGAGCGGGTCACTTTCAGCGGGGTGAGCGCGGTCATGACCCGGGACTCGTCCACCGCGATCCAGAGGTGGAAGGTGGGCTCGGACGGGGACAACCGTCCTCCTTTCGGCAAGTCTCGGTTAAGCGATGCCCTTGCGGCGACGGATCATCTGGTACGCCTGCCGGCGTGCGAACTGGTTGAGCTGCGACCGCAGGCTCTCGTCGTCGAGGTAGCGCTGCATCAGCTTGCCGTTGTCGTCGTGGCGGGACAGGATCACGTCCTCGATCCGCTTGTCGCAGACGACGCCGAAGTTGCTCTCGTCGTTGACGAGCGCTGCGGCTTCCAGCGTGCCGTCCTCGGCCAGGGCGACGATCTGCTGCTCGACCCAGACCTTGTCCGCCTCGCCCAAGCCGATGCCGAACCGGTCGTTGAACACGTCGATCAGTTCCGAGAGCGCGACCTTCTCCGGGTCGTGTTGCGAGCCGGCACCACCGCCGACGAAGCCGGGTAGCATCTGTTCCCCCTCGGGGGACAGCGAGGCGTCGTGCTCACCGGTCTTGCTGACCCGCAGGTGGGTCAGCTGCACCTCGCCGATATCGACGGACGGGTCCTGCCGTCGCGGGAGCCGGTTGAGCAGCGCCCGTCCGTACAGGTAGAGCCGCTCCAGTTCCTCGTCGTGGTAGGGCACCACCTGGCTGAGGAACGCGTACATCCGGGTGGAGTCGCGCAGCGCGGAACGGAAGCCGTCCGCGGCCTCCGGGTCGTCGGCGGCCAGGGCGTTGAAGCGCTGGACGGCCGGCTCGGTGAAGCGGTAGAGGGCGGCGTGGGCCCGCTGGAGACCGGTCTCCGTGGTCGCCTTCCGCTCCGCCTCCAGCAGTGCCTCGGCGTACGCCTGCATCTCCGAGTCGACGAGGACCGGGTAGCCCGTGACCGTGTTCTGCGCGGTGTAGAGCAGGTTCGGGTCGGTGGGGATGGTGGCGGCGGTTTCGAAGTACGGCTTGAACTGCTCGGCGATGTCGCCGGCCTCGTTGACGAAGTCCAGGACGAACACGTCGCCCTGCGTCTTGAGCGGATGGGTGCGGTTGAGCCGGGACAGGGTCTGCACCGCGGCGACGTTCTTGAGCAGCTTGTCGACGTACATCGTGGTGAGCAGCGGCTGGTCGAAGCCGGTCTGGTACTTCTCGGCAACGACCAGGATCTTGTACTCGGTGTCCTGCTTGGCCTTCGGCGTGCCGGCGTACTTGTCGTCGGCGGCGGTGTAGCCGAACTTGCCGGGAAGCTCACCCTCGCCGAACCCGTTGATCCGCGCCTCGGTGTGCTCGACGCCGTCGACCTCCAGGTCACCGGAGAACGCCACGAGGGAGTCGCAGCCGACATAGCCCTGCATCTCGACGTACTTCTTGATAGCGGTGTGCAGACGGACAGCGGCCTCGCGGGAGCCGGTGACCACCATGGCCTTGGCCCGCCCGCCGAGGCGCGGCGCGGTGTGCTTGCGGAAGTGCTCGACGATGATCTCCGCCTTCTGCGCCTGCATGGTGGGGTGCAGGCTGGCGAAGCGGGCGAGCTGGGCGCCGGCCTTCTTCGGGTCGACCTCCGGGTCGTCGGGGTTGGCGTTGGCCAGCTTCCAGTACGACTTGTAGGTCAAGTAGTTCCGCAGCACGTCGAGGATGAACCCCTCGTCGATGGCCTGCCGCATGGAGTAGGTGTGGAACGGGTGCGGGTTGCCGGTGACCGGGTGCGGCGTGCCGAACAGTTCGAGCGTCTTCGGCTTCGGGGTGGCGGTGAACGCGAAGTACGACAGCGTCTCGTGCCGGCCTCGGGCCAGCGCCGACGCCGTTAGCAGGTCACCGGACTCGTCGACGTCGTCGCTGCCGAGCTTGAGCAGCACCTTTTTCAACGCGGCGGCCGAGTCGCCGGACTGCGACGAGTGCGCCTCGTCGACGATGACCGCGAACCGCTTCCCCTTGAGCCCCTGCACCTGGTTGAGCACGTAGGGAAACTTCTGCATCGTGGTGATGACGACCTTGGCCGTCTCACCCTGAAGCGCGGCGGCGAGCTGCGCGGAGTCCTTGTCGATCCGCTGCACCACGCCAGGCACGTGCTCGAACTGGAACACGGTGTCCTGCAACTGCCGGTCGAGGACGACCCGGTCGGTGATGATGATGACCTTGTCGAAGACCGGCTCGTTGGGGCGCAGCCCGTCCTTAGCGACGTTCGGCGCGGTGTGCAGACTGGACAGCCGGTGCGCCAGCCACGCGATGGTGTTCGACTTGCCCGACCCGGCCGAGTGCATGACCAGGTAGTTGTGACCCGATCCGTGAAGGGCCGCGTGGTCAGTGAGCTGGGTGACCGCGTGCCACTGGTGGTAACGCGGGAAGATCAGCGCCTTGGATTCCTTGTCGTAGTGCAGGAACCGCCGGACCAGGTCCATGAACACGTCGGGGTGCCAGATCTGCTCCCACAGGTAGGAGCTGCGGTAACCCTTGTCAGTGGCCGGCGGGTTGCCGGCGCCACCGGACACGCCGGGTCCGTTCGACCCGGTGTTGAACGGCAGGAACCGGGTCTTCTCCCCCGCCAGCTTCGTCGTGACGAAGACCAGGTCGGGGTCGACGGCGAAATGCACGAGGGTACGGCGCGCGAAGATCAGTTCCTTCGGGTCGCGAGTCTTGCGGTACTGCTCCTTGGCGTCCTCAACGGTCTGGCCGGTGAGCGGATTCTTCAGCTCGGCGGTGGCGAGAGGGATGCCGTTGACGAAGAGGACTAGGTCGAGGGTGTTGTTGTTGCTTGTCGAGTACGCGAGCTGGCGGGTGACGGTGAGGCGGTTGGCGCGGTAGAGCTTGAGCGCGTCGTCGGTGATGGCGTGGGCGGGCTTGAAGTAGGCCAGCCGGATGAGCACGCCCTTGTCCTTGACGCCTCGTCGGAGGACATCGAGGGGACCGCGCTCGTCGATCTGCTTGGCGAGGTGCTGGGCGAACTGCCGCTGCGCCACGTTCGGGTCGTTCCCGTGGTACGCCAGTAGCTTGGCCCACTCGTCCGGCTGGGTCGCGCCTACGAACGCGAGCAACTCCGCCGTATCCAGCCCCATTTGCCGGTCGTAGTTACTGGATACGCCGCGCGACCAGCCCGACCCCAGCAACGCTCCCTCAATTGCCACCTCGAACGACCGCTCCCGACGAACGTTACTCATTCGTGTCCACCCCGCGCCGTAGTCGGATCGATCTGACCCGTTATCGCCGCAGTAATGAGCGCTTGTCGCCGCTCAGCAAGAAGATCTTGGCGCTTCCTCAAAGCCTCAATCTTAACCCTGGACACATTTTCTTGCCGCTGGATTGTCTGCACAATATTAACCTGCTCGCAGAGCGCCGGGGCAGGCATTTTGAGTTTGCGGATAAGCTCTTGACTCAGATTTGGCTGACCAGCACCCGCCGCCAGTCGGACAATGCCGTCACGATGGGAGCGGAACCAATAATAGGCAAATTCGGCAGTTATTCTCCCCATACTCATCAGCACACAGCATGCCTGATTCACGCATGCCGAGACGCTAAGAACGCCCACCCGCCCCTTCGTCGCGCCCGCGCCGTACATAGCAACAACGAGCGCGCCAGGGGGGAACATCTTGAGCGCCGGGTAATCGCGTAGAGCGGCGGACGTGACAGCTTTGACGGTAGTGGTGATAGGACCATCTGGAACGTCGCCGCTGTTCACCCAAGGCACATCGCCCTCGAAGTACTTGGCATCGTTCGAGCTCGGCGTCGTACCACTGCCGGTGGCGAAGGCGTAGCTGACCTTTAGCAGAGGCCAAGCAGTGGACGCCACGGGCATCCAGGAGAGCCCAGTTTCCCGGTTCGGAACTCCCGAAGAGGTGCTGGTCGCCAAGCGGAGAAACTCTGACAAACGCTTCGTCTCCAGCCATTGCTGACGCTGCGTCAGCTCACGTAGTTGGCTGATCCGCTTAGTCTCCAAATCAAGGAAATCCGCAATGCGCCGCTGCTCCTCCACGGCTGGCAGGTCCACCCTGAAGTCCCGAACGAAGTCGTCAGGTACGCGTTTCTGTCCTGCGACGCCATACATTTCAGCCTCACCGAGCTTTAGGAACGGCCGGCTTTGCGTGATGTAGGTCAAATACCTTGGATCAATCTCACGCGTTGGCCTCAGAACATGAAGCTCGGTCGTTCCAGCACCCACACCATTACGAAGCCCTGAAATTAGGACTGAGCGGCCCGCCTCGAACGTCGGAGTGATCTTTGGCAGCAGAACATCGCCATCTTGGAATCGAGTGTAACCCGTCGCTGCATCGCTCTTTAACGTCACTCGGGTGACGTCGAGCCTTGCATCGGCCCACACCGCCTCCATCGGCAAGAAGGTCAGCTCCGAACTTGGCGCCAATTTGTCAAATGTCGGACACGGCGGGTTGACGTGGACAACGTGCCGAAGGCGCACCCCGTTCATCACTTTGCAACCTCGCTCAGCAACATCTGAATCTTCGTCTCAAGCGCCCGAATCTCGGCATCGATCTCACCGAGCGAACGCGGCGGGGTGTAGACGTAAAAATGGCGGGTGAACGAGATCTCGTACCCAATCTTGGTTTTAGGCTCGTCAACCCAGGCATCCGGGACGTGTGGGAGCACCTCGCGCTTGAGGTAGTCCTGGATGTCCTCGTCCAGCGGCACGTTCTCGTTGTCGCGCAGGTCGGCATCCGGCAGTGGCTTGCCCTTGCGGTCGGTCTGCACCTCGCCCTCCGGGTCGCTGACCGAGAACGCCTCCCACACCGCCTTCTCCACCGCCGCCGGCAACTTCCCGAGCCCGTTCAGCTTCATCGCGAACTCAGCGCGAGTCGCGGACGACGTACCAATCAGCGACTTCGCCGCCGCCAGGAGCGACTCCCGCTCCGCGTACTTGAGGACCGCCTTCGTGTCCGCGAGCAGCGCCACCGTCTCCTCGGTCACCTCGAACCGCAGCCGCAGCGGCCGCTCGACGGTGATCCGCTGGTAGCCGAAGTCGGTGGTCTTGAAGACCTTCACTTTGGCGTGCTGCGGGTGCTCCGGGTCGTCCGCGATGGCCAGCGCGTTCACGTACGCCCGGGTCAGGTCGGCAATGTGCTCGTCGGTGAGCATCTTGCGCTTGTCACCGAGGCTCTTGCGCATCTTCGTCCAGTAGTCGCGGCCGTCGAGCAGCACGACCTTCCGACGGCGAGCCGGCGCCTTGCGGTTGGTGAGGATCCAGAAGTAGGTGAAGATGCCGGTGTTGTAGAAGAGCTGGTCGGGCAGCGCCACGATGCCTTCGAGGAGGTCGTTCTCCAGGATCCAGCGGCGGATCTCCGACTCCCCCGACCCGGCGGCGCCGGTGAACAGCGGCGAGCCGTTGAAGACAATCGCCAGACGGCTGCCGCCGTCCTCGGGGCGCTTCATCTTCGAGATCATGTGCTGGAGGAAGAGCAGCGAGCCGTCGTTGATCCGGGGCAGCCCGGCACCGAATCGGCCGGCGTGACCGCGGGCCGCCTCGTCCTTGACGAACGTCTCGACCTTCTTCCACTCCACCCCGAACGGCGGGTTGGCGAGCATGTAGTCGAACCGCTCGCCCTCGTGGCCGTCCTGGTTGAACGAGTTCCCGAAAGCGATCTTCGTCGGGTCGCCGCCTTTGAGCATCATGTCGGAGCGGCAGATCGCGTACGTCTCGCCGTTGAGCTCCTGACCGTAGACCTCAACGGTGGCGTGCGGGTTGTGGGCCTGGATGTGCTCCTGCGCCTCGGTGAGCATGCCGCCGGTGCCGCAGGCTGGGTCGTAGATCTTCCGGACGATGCCGGGGGTCACGAGGTCATCCTCGTCGGGAGCCAGCAGCAGGTTGACCATCAGCCGGATGACCTCGCGCGGCGTGAAGTGCTCACCGGCGGTCTCGTTGCTGATTTCCGAAAAGCGACGGATCAAGTCCTCGAAGACGTAGCCCATCTGGTGGTTGGACACCACGTCCGGGTGCAGATCCACTTCTGCAAACTTCGTGAGCACCTGGTAGAGCAACCCGGCTTCGGCGAGGCGGCTGATCTGGGTATCGAAGCCGTACTTGTCTAGCACGTCGACCGCACCTGGCGAAAACCCGCCGATATAGGCACGCAGGTTGAGCGCCGCATGGTCCTGGTCGCCGAACGAGGTCTTGAAGGACAACTCGCTGGTGTTGTAGAACGGCAGCCCGGCCGCCCTCCGCAGCACCGGTTCCATGTTCTGCACGCCGGCGTCCTGGAGCTGCTGGTACCGGGCGAGCACCGCGTCCTTCGTCGGCTCCAGCACGCAGTCAAGCCGTCGCAGCACTGTCAACGGGAGGATCACACGTCCGTACTCGGACTGCTTGTAGTCGCCGCGGAGCAGGTCGGCCACGGACCAGATGAAGTTGGCCAACTCTTGGTGCTTGGTGCTCACCAGTTTCCTTCCGATTGCCTTAAGACAAGCAGTATCACTGCCGTCCTGCATCGTTGTAGTCGCCCACTCGGCCGAAACGATCAACCGAGCGTCAGCGTGTCGTTTCAGGCGGAGGATGCACGGCGGGCCACCGGCACCGGCCCGCAGGCTTCCGCATCTGTCACCGAAGCGCCGCCCCCGCGTCGGGTATCTGACGGAAGGAACGTCCGCCGGGGAATCATGTTGGCCCATCCGAGGGGCGAACCGCGCCACGGGCCAACCCGTCGGCGGTGAGCTGCACCAGTTCCGCCCCGAGCGCTGCCGCCTGCCGCAGCGCCGACTCGAACGCGTGCAGCCGCCGGAACGCCTCCCCGTAAGCCTCTTGTTCCTCCCGCGACACCCGCCGCACCTGCGCCCGCCGCACGTCGAACCGCAGCGTCCCCGACAGGCTCGACGCCTGCCGCTCATTCGTCGACGTCCGAAGCTGGCCTGCCAAAAACCACGAATCCAGCGCCGCCGGATTCGGCCGCAGCAGATACAGGTTGCGCCCCAACAGCGCACCCTCCGCCGTCACCACCCGCGCGGTGAGCTGCCGCGCGATCATCGGCACCACCACGTCCCCTGCGGCCAGCGCGATCTCCTGTCCGAGCCGCCCGTCGTCGCGACCCGAGGGTTCGCCGCCGCCCAAGACGTCCGGCACGGTCAGCACCGGCCTGCCGTCACCGGCGAGCTCACCGTCGTCGCCGGAAGCACCCCGGATCGGCCCGAGGAGTTGCAACGCGCCAGCCCGCACCAGTTCGCCGACCGTGAGGAACTCCCCCTGACCCTCGTCGGCTACGGACGTGACCTGCGGCATCAGCGTGGGCAGGTCGGCGACCACGGCGGCGAGGCGCTCGCGTGTGCGTACCAGATGTTCGCCTGTCGCCTCGCCTGCGACGGCGGGCTGGCGACGTGCGGGGGTGAGGTCGATCTCCTCGTCGAGCAGTTCGATGACCGGGACGGCGCGGGCGTAGCCGGGCTCGTCGACCTCGCCGTCGTTGGCGAAGAACCGCCAGGTGTCGAGGATCCGGGTGTGGTCGCCGGTGGCGGCGTCGACGAGCAGCGTCCGCGCCGGTGGCGGCGCGTCGGCCGGTGGACGGCGCAGCACCCACAGGTGCAGGGGTACGCCGTGCGGCGCGGCCGCCCCCGGTGGCAGCGCGATGACGGCGCGTAGCACGCCGCGGCGCAGCAGTTCGGCGCGGATGCGGCGGCCGGGGCGGCGGCCGGCCACGGCGGGGGGCATGAGGAGTACGGCGTGGCCGCCGGGGCGCAGGTGGGCCAGCGCGTGCTGGCCCCAGGCCAGCTCCGGTTCGGTACGTGGGGTGGTGCCGACAATCCAGCGGGGGTCGTGGCCGAGTTCCTCGTCGCCCCAGTTGCTGGCGCCGAAGGGTGGGTGGCAGACAACCGCGTCGAATGTGCGTCCCTGGTAGTCGTCGGCGCGCAGCGAGTCGCCGGTGGTCACCTCGCCCGGCACGTCGCGCAGCGCCAGCCACAGTCCGGCCAGCCGGGCGAGGTCGGGGTCGAGTTCCTGCCCGTGCGCGGAGGTGCAGCCGGCGCGGACGGCGGCGCGCAGTGTGGCGCCGGTGCCGGCGGCGGGGTCGAGGACGGAGCCGCCCGCGACGGCGGCGAGCCCGGCCATCAGGTCGGCGATGTCGTCGGGGGTGGCGTGCGGGCGAGCCGGTCCGGGGGCGGAGAAGCATTGCCAGAGCGCGTCGAAGGCGCCCTGTGGACCGAGTTCGTCGGCGAGCGCATCGACGTCCGGCGCCAGCGCCTTCAGCTGTGGGTCTGCCGGGCGGGTGGGGCGCTGGCCGCGTTGCCGGGCGAGCAGCCGGGCGCCGACGGCGGCCAGCCCGGCGGCCGGTGACGTGCCGGCCGAGGCGAGGTGCCGCCAGAGCCGGTCGGCGGTGGTGAGTTCCGGGAGCTTGCCTTGGGCGTGCAGCCAGCGCTCGACCTGGGCGAGGTCGAACTCGGGGCTGGTGGCGCTGCCGCCGACCGGCGCGGGGAAGTCGCCGTGCCGTTTGCGCCAGTTGCTGACGGCGGCCCGGCCGACACCGGCGAGCCGGGCGATCTCCGCTGCGGTGATTGTCGGTGTCTCCTGCACGTTCGGAGTGTGTCACACCTGTCAAGCATCGTGCCTGTTGACACCGTTCACAGATAATGCTCTTATTGACGCCGCCACGTTCACAGCAGGAGGAAAACGATGCGCAAGACCACCACGCTCGCCCTGATCGCCGGCGCCCTCGTCGTCCTGGGCTGCGGTGCCGGCACCACCGACGACGCCACCGGCAAGGCGGAGACCGGCACCGAGGCGGCCGCCGGTGACACCGACAGCGGCAAGGCGGCCGCCGGCAAGAGCGACGACAAGCCGAAGACCGCGAAGATCGGCCAGCCGGCCCGCGACGGCAAGTTCGAGTTCACCGTCAAGTCCGCCAAGTGCGGCGTCAGCAAGGTCGGCACGTCGACGTTCGGCGCCAAGGCGCAGGGCCAGTTCTGCCTGGTCACCGTCAACGTGAAGAACGCCGGCAAGGAGTCGCAGATGTTCGACGGCAGCAGCCAGAAGGCGTACGCCGCAAACGGCACCGAGTACTCCGCCGACGGTTCGGCCGCCATCTACGCCAACAAGAACGCCGAGACGTTCCTCAACGACATCAACCCCGGCAACCAGGTCACCGGCGTGGTCGTCTTCGACATCCCGAAGGGCGTCAAGCTCGCCAAGCTCGAGCTGCACGACTCGCCGTTCTCCGGTGGCGTGACCGTCTCCTTGAGCTGACCTGACCTGCGCCGGCCGGGGCGGGATCCGCGAACCCCGCCCCCCGGCGCTACTCCACCGCACCACCGCCAGCACGAGTCTCTACGCGAGGAGATCGACATGCGCAGTGCGAACAACCCGGACGACGACCGCGACCGTCAGTCGCCGCCCGGCACCTACCCGACGACTGTCTACCGGCTCACCGTTCCGGCCACCGACGACGGCATCCGTACCGCGCTCAACCTGGACTACCTGCGGCGGCACGACTTCGAGCCCGCGCCGCACCGGGTCCTCGACACACCGGCGCTACTGGTGCACGGCAGCGCGCCGCGTGACCGGGCCGAGTGGTGCGGCGTCCTGTCCGGCCTGGTCGGCGCGGACGTGACAATCGGCTACAGCAGCGGAGGCGGCGCCCTGCTGCTTGCGGTGGACGACCGGGCGTACGCCCTGACCTTCGGCACCCTGGGTCGGTTCATGATCGAGCCGGAGAAGGTGGACCCGACGTTCGGCGTCTCCTTCGCCGTGCGGACGCTTCAGCCCGACGGCATCCGCCAGGTCCGTCGCCGGGTGGTGGGTGCCAGCGGCCGGGTGGACCGCAGCATGGTCCCGGGTGGCCAGCCCATCTGGAGGTACGGCATCGACAAGTGGGGGGAGATCGTCGGACAGGTGTGCGGCCGCGTCGACAACCCGAACCTGACGGCGTGCCAGGCGGCACGCGGTTCGGTGAAGGTCGAAGGCAGCGACGCCCTGCGCATCCCTCTCGGCGTCACCCCCGAGCGGCTGGTCGCCGATCTCCGGGAGATCGACCGGGTGTGCCGGCAGGAGTCGCCGCTCGCCGACCTGGAGTTCATCGAGCAGATCCGCCCTCTGCGGCCCAACGATCCCCGGCACACGGCGCTGACCGAGGTTCTCGACCGGCGGCTGGGCCTTCCCGACCCTCCGGATGTCGGTGTCGCGGTGCCGGGCAGCCTGGTGGCCGACGTCGAGCACGTCGGTTCGTACCGCGTTCGGGTGCCCCGCACCGGGCAACGCCCGAGCGTGACCCCCGACCTGGACCTGGGGACCATCCTGTCGCACACCTCCCACGCCCTGGACGGTGACCGGTGGACCGGGCTGCGCAACGGCACGCTGACGCTCTACGCCGACGCCGCCGGTACCGAGGAGATGACATCGACGCCGGTGTCCCGGTGGATCACCGCCGAGGTCGCCGTCGGCGGCAGTCACATGCTGCTGCACGAGGGCCAGTGGTACGAGATCGGCGACCGCCACCGCGAGTTCCTGCGCCAGGAGGTGGCTCGCATCCTGAACCGGCCGCCCACCGTGGTGTTGCCGCCGTGGACGAAGGAGCTGGTGAACGAGGACTGCTACAACCGCGAGGCCGCCGAGAATCACCCAGGGCTGGTGCTGCTGGACAAGAAGCTCCTCCGCACCGGGCAGCACCCGCGAGGCGTCGAGGCGTGCGACCTGCTCGGGCCGAACGGTGAGCTGATCCACGTCAAGCGGGCGTCGGGCAGCTCGCCGCTCAGTCACCTCTTCGCGCAGGGCGTCACGTCGTTCGACGCGTTGCGCTACGACAACCAGGCGCGTAACCGATTCCGCGACTTGGTGCGCGCACAACCTGGCGGACCCGACCTGCCCGAGGACTTCCGCCCGCGCACCGTGGTCTACGCCATCGCTCTGAGCGGCGGCCGCGCCGTCACCGTGGATTCGCTGTTCACCTTCGCCCAGGTCGCGCTCTACCAGGCGGTGAAGACGCTGCGCACGGAGGGCGTCGACGTCGAAGTCGTCGCCATCCCGCCCACCTGACCGGCACCGTTTCCGGATCCGACCGCCCGGCGCGCCGCGCGCCCGCCGGGCTGGTCACCCCTGCCTGCCGCCGCGCCATCGACCGCCCAGGAGGAACGATGCGACCCGACGAGTTCCGCCATGCCCTGAGCCTGCTCCCCGCTCCCCTGCGCGCCCACGCCCTTCCGCTGGGCCGGTGTGCCTTCCACACCGCCTGCCCGCAGTGCCAGCGCGTCGGCGACGCTGTCACGCTCGCGCTTACCGCGGCCCACTACGGCCAGGTCGCCTCGGCCGGGCACCTCCTCGACAACGCCGTCCGGCTCGCCGAGGAACACGGCACCATCCGTCCCCCGCAACCCGATCCGTCACCCGGCCACGGCCTGCCCGTCCAGCGGACGGTGGCGCCCGCGCCGGTCGTCGCCGTGACCGGCGCCAGGCGGCGAGGCCGCACCGGTGGCATCGGGTACGCGACCGGACGGTGGACCCGCCGGGTCACCAGTCTCGGGCCCAGTCCGGCGACGGTACGACGGCGAGCTACGGTTCCCCGCTGATCGGCTCCAGCGCGTGCGCGATCCGCAGGTCCCCGTCGGCGGCGGCGTCGGAGTCGGTCAGCACCCGGCCGATGCTGCCGTCGGCGCTCACCAGCACCCACCGGTCGGGGTGGATGCCGCCGTCGTCGACGAGCGCCCGTACGCCGAACGCGCGGGCGAGGGTGACCGCGAGGTCATGTTCGCGCAGACCGGTGGCGTCGGCCAGCTCGGTGTCACCGGTGAGGATCCACCCGAAGCCCTCGTCCTCGTCGGGCGGCGTGAGCATCGCCACCGGCCGCGGGTCGTCGACGGCCCGGTCCTCGATCCGCCCGACGTACACGGCCTCCGGCGCGACGCCGTACTGCAACAACAGGAACGCGCGCAGGGCGTCCGCAGGTAGCTCGGCGTCGAAGTGGATCCGATACCGCACCCTCTACCCCTCTCCGAGGTTCGCAGGTAACGCGTCACAATGCTTGCCCTGGCAGCCCGCCGGGGAGTTGGCTGTCGGGTATGGCCCGCATCGCGTACCACGACGCCGACGCCGAGGCGTTCGCCGCGACCCGGCACCTCACCGAGGACGGTCTCACGGCCTGGCGGGCCGCCGTCGCCCGCCACCTCGCCCCGTGTCCCGGCATGCGACTGCTCGACCTGGGCGCCGGGACCGGCAGCTGGGCACGCGCGTTCACCGACTGGTTCACCGGCGTCGAGGTGGTTGCCGTCGAGCCGTCGGCGGCGATGCGCGCCCGGTGCGCGTTCGCGCCACTGGTCGCGGGCAACGCCGGACACATCCCGCTGACGGACGGGAGCGTCGACGGCGCGTGGCTGTCCACGGTCATTCATCACGTGCCCGACCTGGCCGTCGCGGCGCGCGAGCTACGCCGGGTGCTGCGGCCCGGTGCCCCGGTGCTGATCCGGTCCGCGTTCGCCGGACGGCACGAGGCGATCACGCTGTTCGACTACTTCCCCGAGGCCGTTCGCGTGCTGGACACGTACCCGGGCATCGCCGACGTCGAGGCCACCTTCGCGGCCGCCGGTTTCGCCACCGCGGCGGTCGAGCAGGTCCCGCAGGTCACCGCGCCGTCGCTGCGGGAGGCGGCGGCCGGCCTGCGACGGGAGGCGCACACTCCGCTTCAGCTGATCACCGACGCGGAGTACGCCGCCGGCGTCCAGCGGTTGCACGAAGCAGCACAGGCGCAGAGCGGCCGGGTGATCGACGCGCTGGACCTGCTGGTGCTGCGCTGATTCCGGTGTCGGGCCCCACCCACGGTTAGGGTGGGGCGATGGATCATCGTCAGTGGACGGTCGTCGGAGCGCCGTCGAGCGCCGGCGCCCACACCCCCGGGATCGAGCGCGCACCCGCCGCCCTGCGCGCCGCCGGTCTGCTCGACCTGCTGGGCGCCGACGTCGAGGACGCCGGTGACGTGCCGGGCTTCCGGTGGCGACCGGATCCGGCGTACCCGAGGGGTCAGAACGCGGGCGCGGTGGCCGCCGTCGCCTCGGCGGTGGCCGACCGGGTCGCGGCGGCGCTGGGCCGGGGGCGTGCGCCGCTCGTGCTCGGCGGCGACTGCACAGTCACTGTCGGCCTGGTCGCCGGCTGCGCGCGGGCCGGGCTGTCGCCCGCGCTGGTGTACGTGGACGGCGGCCCGGATCTCTACACGCCGGAGACCCGCGCGAACGGCAACCTGGACGCCATGGGGTTGGCGCACATGCTCGGCCTGCCGGGGACGCTGCCCGAGGTGGCGGGTGTCGGGCCGGCGGTGCCGCTGCTGTCCCCGGAGCGCGTGGTGGTGTACGGGGATTCGCTGCCCCGCGGTGACCACGAGCGGGAGCTGGTGGCGGAGCTGGGGCTGGCGTACGTGCCGGCCGACGAGGTGCACGCCGACGCGCGGGCGGCGGCGCGACGGGCCCGGTCGGTGGCCGAGGGCGCGGCCAACCGGTTCGTGGTGCACTTCGACGTGGACGTGCTGAGTTTCGTGGACGCGCCGCTGGCGGACGTGCCGGAGCCGTTCGGGCTCAGGCTCGACGAGGCGGCGGCGACGCTGGCGGAGCTGGTGGCGAGCCCGCGGTTCGCCGGGCTGTCGGTCACCGAGATCAACCCGGATCATCTGCCCGACGACGAGCTGCTCCCCCGATTCGCCGGCGTGCTGGCGGGGGCGTTGGCCGGGCGCTAGCTAGGCGGTTTCCGCGAGGTGCAGCGGCAGCACCTTGGCCGCGCTGACCGCCAGGTCGCGGTCGAGCACCTCGTCGCGGGGCACGAACACCATCGCTTGTCCCTCGCCGAGCACCACGTCCTCCTGCCGGGCGTCGGTGGCGCCGCGGAAGACGTACACGGTGACGGCGTGCGCGAAGCCGTCCTCGTGCGGGCGGGGGCCGCTCCACAGCAGGTGCAGTTCACCGGCGGTCAGTCCGGTCTCCTCGCGTAGCTCGCGGCGGGCGGCCTGCTCCGGGGTCTCGCCGGGCTCGATGCTGCCGCCGGGCAGGCTCCACTGGTACGGGGAGACGGGCGCGTTGCCGTCGCGGTGCTGCATGAGGATCGCGCCGGTCGGGTCGACGAGCAGGACGAGAGCGACGTCGTATGCGGCCACGCCCCCGAGCCTGCCACGCGGTACCGGCAACGCGCAGTACCGACTTTCCGCCACTCCGATCGAAAGTTCTATTCACGGCACCGAAAGCCATAGACATATCGACATGCCTTTTGTAGCGTCGGTCACAGGCGACGAAGGAGTGCGATCATGTGCTACGGATTCGACGGACACGCCGCGCTGCGGCAGTCGCTGGACCGGCGCGACCTGCTGCGCGGCACCCTGGCGGCGCTGGCCGGGATCGGGCTCGCCACCGGGCTCGGCGCGACTGCCGCGCAGGCGGGCGGCGGACACCACCACGGCCGGCGCCCGGTGCCGAAGGAGCTGATCAGCCTCCAGCTCTGGACGGTCCGCGACGCGCTGAACGGCCCTCCCGGCTACGACGCGACGCTGGCGCACCTGGCCCGGATCGGCTACCCGCGGGTCGAGCTGGCACTCGGCTACTTCGGCCGTACCGCGCGGGAGCTGCGCCGCTTCCTGGACGGCATCGGCATCAAGGCCAGTTCCAGCCACGACGGCATCGCCGCCGACGCCGCCGCGCTGGAGGAGAAGATCGCGAACGCCCGGACGCTGGGCCAGCGGTTCATGGTGGTGCCGTACCTGAACTCCGACCGCGAGGACGACTGGAAGCGCTGGGCGGAGCAGATGAACGTCGAGGCCGTCGCGGCGCGCAAGGCGGGCCTGCGGTACGGCTACCACAACCACGCGCACGAGTTCACCATCGACTTCGGCAACGGCCGGCGGCCGTGGGACGTGCTGACCGAGGAACTCGACCCGCGCCTGGTACACCTGGAGATCGACATCTACTGGGCGGTCACCGGCGGCATCAACTCCGGTGAGGGCGTCGACGACCCGGAGGGCTTCACGCTCGACGTGATCCGCTCGGCGCCGCAGCGGGTGTTGCAGTACCACGTCAAGGACCGCGACCCGGCCACCGGCGACATGGCCGACCTGGGCACCGGGATGATCGACTTCGCGCGGATCTTCCGGGGGCACCAGGTCATGGAGTACATCGTGGAGAACGACACCCCTGATGTGACGCCGCAGCAGACCGCCGCCGTCGGCTACCGCTACCTGCGCCGCCTACGGTTCTGACCTCCGGCGGGGCACGGACCGCCGCCGGACGTGACACGCTCGGGGGTGGGCCGGCGCCGACCGAGGGGGTACGCGATGAGCGACGAGCCGGACGACGTCCACTACGACCGCCTCTACCGGGCCACCGACCGGCCGCCCTGGGAGATCGGCGGCCCGCAGCCGGCGCTCGCCGCGGTCCTCGACACCGGGGTACGCGGCCCGCGCGTGCTCGACGTCGGCTGCGGCACCGGTGAGCTGGCGCTCGCGCTGGCCCGCCGTGGATACGACGTGACGGGTGTCGACATCTCACCGGCGGCGATCGACCAGGCCCGGGCCAAGGCGTCGGCGGCGGGCCTGCCGGTGCGCTTCGAGGTGTGCGACGCGACGGCGATCCCGGTGCCGCCGGTGCCGTACGATTCGGTGTTCGACTCCGGGCTGCTGCACTCGCTGGACCGGCGGGGCGCTGCCGTAGGCGACTACCTGGCTCTGCTGCCACGGCTGACCGCGCCCGGCGGTGCGGTGTTCGTGCTGGCGGTGTCGCCGGACGCGGGCGAGGGCTGGGGCCTGGACGCGGACACGCTGCGCGCGGCCTTCCCCGACCCGCTCTGGACGCAGGTGACGGTCGAGCGGATCGACGTGCTCGCCCGGGTGGGCGGCGCGGACCTGCGCCTGGCTGGCAATCTGCTCCGCGCCACCCGCTCCCCCGCCGGTCCGTAGCGCGCCTCGGCCGTAGGTGGCGGGCCGCGGGCGACGCCCGCCGCGACACCACCGCAAGGACGGCGAGCGGCGTCAGCGACGCCAGTGCTGGCGTGGGGCGTAGCCCTCGCGGCGCAGCCAGTGTTCGGTGTAGACGATGCGGTCGGCCTCGATCACGACAAGGGGGTCCTCGGGTGGCTCGGACAGCGACCGGCCCCGCTCGGCATGTTCGTTCTCCCAGCGGAACGCGGCCCAGTGGCGGGCCCGGTCGGGGTGCTCGGGGCCGAGCACCCGGGCGGTGCCGAACACCTGGGCGCCGCGGCTGCTCGCCAGGCCGACCAGCGGCGCGAAGACGCCGACCGACACGCGCGGGTCGGCGGCGATGTTGCGCATCTTCGGTGAGCGCGGCGCGGCGGTGAACATCAGCGTGAAGTCGAGCGGGTAGTAGCGCACCGGCGTGGCCAGCGGCCCGTCCGGCCCGGCGGTGGCGAGCACGCACATGTTCTGCGACGACAGCAGGTTGAGGATGCGTTCGGCGAGGCGGTCCCGGTCCAGCTTCCGCGTCGGCGTCGGTCCGGTCAGCCAGGGGTTCGTCAGCGGCACGTGGCGTCCTCGATCATGACGGCACCCTACCGGCCGGGCTCAGGCGACCGGCGCGGTGCTGGCCCGCATCACCACCTCGCCGGGCAGCCGCACGATCCGGCGGCGGCGACCGGCGTTCTCGGTCAGGGCCAGCTTCATCGCCTCCTCGCCGAGCCGGTGCAGCGGCAGCGCCACTGTGGTCAGCGGCGGGGTGAGGTCGCGTACGACCGGGATGTCGTCGAAGCCGGCGACCGAGACGTCGCCGGGCACCGACAGCCCGCGGTCACGCAGCGCCGCGTACGCGCCGACGGCCATCACGTCGGTGCACGCGAACACGCAGGTGGCGTCGAGCCCGCGGTCGAGCAGCTCGGTCATCGCCCGGTAGCCGCCGTCGCGGGTGAACGCCGCCTCGGCCACCGCGCCCGGGTCGAGCGTCACACCGGCGGCGGTCAGCTCGTCGCGGAACCCGCCGAGCCGGTCGGCGACTGTGGTCAGCTCGGGCGGGCCGGAGAGCACCGCGAAGCGACGGTGTCCCAGGCTGAGCAGCGCGCGGGCCAGCTCGGCGGCGCCGGCCCGGTTCTCCGGCAGGACGCTGTCGACCTTCAGGGTGCGGTGCCGGCTGACCACCGCGACCCGGCCGCCGCCGTCGAGGTAGGGCGCCAGCTCGGCGGCCACGGCCCGCTCCCAGCGGGGATCCTCGAATCCGGAGCCGATGAGCAGGATGGCCGGTGCGCGTTCGGCGCGCAGCATCGACACGTACGCGATCTCGCGTTCCGGGTCGCGGAACGTGCTGGCGAGCATGACCAGCAGGTCGTTGTCGGCGGCGACGCGCATGACGCCGCCGGCGACGGCGGCGAAGTAGGGGTCGGTGACGTCGTGGCAGACGACGCCGACGCTGCGGCGGGACGCGCCGGCCAGCGCGCGGGCGTGGGCGTTCGGGGTGTACGCGAGGCGCGCGGCGGCGGCCAGGACCCGGTCGTGCAGGTGCGGGGTGACGCGCCGCCCGTTGAGCGCCCGGGAGGCGGTGGCCAGGGATACGTCGGCCGCCCTGGCCACGTCTTCCAGCGTCACGTGCGACATCGATGCGTCTCCCTGCGGAACGTCTTGACCCGGTGTTCCCGCGTGGCTACGGTAGCACCCTGAAAGCGCTTACTGAAAGCGCATTCAGCTGCGGGGAGGCCCAGTGGAACGCACGTCCGTCGGCATCATCCTCAACGGCGTCACCGGCCGGATGGGCTACCGGCAGCACCTCGTCCGGTCCCTGCTCGCCATCCGCGACCAGGGCGGCGTCCCGGCCTGCGACGGCAGCCGCATCTGGCCCGAGCTGACCCTGGTCGGCCGCGACGAGAACCGGCTCGCCGAGATCGCCCAGCGGCACGGGCTGTCGGCGTACACCACCGACCTGGACGCGGCGCTCGCCGACGACGCCCACCGGATCTACTTCGACGCGCAGGTGACCACCGCACGGGAGAAGGCGATCCGGGCGGCGATCGAGGCCGGCAAGCACGTCTACACCGAGAAGCCGCTCGCCGAGGGGTTCCTCGCCTCGCTGGAGCTGGCCCGGCTCGCCGCCGCCAAGGGCGTCCGCAACGGCGTCGTGCAGGACAAGCTGTTCCTGCCCGGCCTGCGCAAACTCAAGCGGCTCGTGGACGGCGGCTTCTTCGGCCGGATCCTGTCCGTGCGCGGCGAGTTCGGCTACTGGGTGTTCGAAGGCGACTGGCAGGCCGCTCAGCGTCCGAGCTGGAACTACCGCGCCGAGGACGGCGGCGGGATCACGCTGGACATGTTCCCGCACTGGCACTACGTGCTGGAGCAGATCATCGCCCCGGTCACCGCCGTCACGGCTGTCACCGCGACGCACATCCCCGTACGCGTCGACGAGACCGGCGCCCGCTACCGGGCCACCGCCGACGACGCCGCGTACGGCATCTTCGAGCTGGCCGGCGGCATCGTCGCGCAGGTCAACTCCTCCTGGGCGGTCCGTGTGCACCGGGACGAACTGGTCGAGTTCCAGGTCGACGGCACGCACGGCAGCGCTGTCGCCGGGCTGCGCGACTGCCGCATCCAGCACCGTGGCGCCACCCCGATGCCGGTGTGGAACCCCGACCTGCCGGTCACCGAGCCGTTCCGCGCGCAGTGGCAGACAGTGCCGGACAACGGCGAGCACGACAACGCGTTCAAGGTGCAGTGGGAGGCGTTCCTGCGCCACGTCGTCGACGACGAGCCGTTCCCGTGGGACTTCCTGGCCGGCGCCCGGGGCGTGCAACTGGCCGAGGCCGGGCTGCGCTCGGCCCGCGAGGGGCGGCGGGTGCGGATCGAGGAGATCCCCGGGTGAGCACACGGATCACGCTGCCGGTTCCGGGCGGCGGCACCGAGAAGCTGACGCTGCGCGAACCGCCCGCCTGGCGCCGGCCGCCCACGCCGCCGGTCACCCGGATCGCGTACGCGGCGGCGCACGTCGTCGCCGACCCGTACGCCGACAACTCCCCCGGCCGCCCGGCGGAGCTGGACTGGGACGCGACGCTCGCGGTGCGGCGCGACCTGTGGTCGTGGGGCCTCGGTGTGGCGGAGGCGATGGACACCGCGCAGCGCGGGATGGGGCTGGACTGGGCGGCCACCCGCGAGCTGATCCGGCGCAGCGCCGCCGAGGCCGCCGCGTGCGGCGGGCGGATCGTCGCCGGGGCCGGCACCGACCAGCTCACCGGTGTCCCCGGCACGCTCGACGAGGTGGTCGCCGCGTATGCCGAGCAGGTCGCCGTGGTCCAGGAGTGCGGTGCCACGCCGGTGCTGATGGCCAGCCGGCACCTCGCCGCGCTCGCCGCCGGGCCGGACGACTACCTGCGCGTCTACGAGCGAGTGCTGCGCGAGGCAGGCACGCCGGTGGTGCTGCACTGGCTCGGCGACATGTTCGACCCGGCGCTGTCCGGCTACTGGGGTTCGACCGACCCGGACGAGGCCACCGCGACGTTCGCCGCGCTGGTGCACGCCCACGCCGACCTGGTCGACGGGGTGAAGGTGTCGCTGCTGGACGCCGGCCGGGAGGTGCGGCTGCGGGAACTGCTGCCGCCGACCGTGCGGGTCTACACCGGCGACGACTACCACTACCCGGAGCTGATCGAGGGCGACGGGAAGCGGTTCAGCCACGCGCTGCTCGGCGCGTTCGCGGCCATCGCCCCGGCCGCGTCGGCCGCGCTGGGACGGCTCGACGCGGACGACCGGGCCGGTTTCCGGACGATCCTCGACCCGACGGTGCCGCTGTCCCGGCACCTGTTCGGCCCGCCCACGCCGTACTACAAGACCGGCATCGCGTTCCTGTCCTGGCTCAACGGGCGGCAGCCGGGCTTCACCATGGTCGGCGGCCTGCACGGCGGGCGCGGCGTCCCGCACCTGGTCGAGGCGTTCCGGCTGGCCGACGCCGCCGGGCTGCTGCACGACCCGGACCTGGCGGCGCGGCGGATGCGCGCGTACCTGGACGTCGCGGGCGTCCCCGGATGACCGCCGACCCCCGGCTGGCGCGGCTGTCGCTCAACCAGCGCACCACGCAGCGCTGGTCGGTGGTCGAGGCGGTCGACGGCTGCGTGCGCGCCGGCATCCCGGCGATCGGGCTGTGGCGCGAGCCGGTGGCCGAGATCGGCGTACCGGCCGCGGCGCGGCTCGTCGCGGATGCCGGGCTGCGGGTGTCGTCGCTGTGCCGGGGCGGGTTCCTCACCGCCGCCGACGAGGCCGGACGGGTCGCCGCGCTCGCGGGCAACCGGCGCGCGATCGACGAGGCAGCCGAGCTGCGTGCCGCCTGCCTGGTGCTGGTCGTCGGCGGCCTGCCGCCCGGCTCCCGCGACCTGGCGGGTGCCCGGCAGCGGGTCGCCGACGCGCTGGCCGAGCTGGCGCCGTACGCCGGCGATCGGGGGGTACGCCTCGCGCTGGAGCCGCTGCACCCGATGTACTGCGCCGACCGGGCGGTGCTGTCCACGCTCGGGCAAGCGCTCGACCTGGCCGAGGCGTTCCCGGCCGAGCAGGTCGGCGTCGTGGTGGACACGTTCCACGTCTGGTGGGATCCGGACGTGTGGCGGCAGATCGCCCGCGCCGGGGCACGGATCGCGAGCTTCCAGGTCTGCGACTTCCTCACCCCGCTGCCGGCCGACGTGCTGCTGGGCCGCGGCATGATGGGCGACGGGCACATCGACTTCCCGCCGCTGCGCCGCGCGGTGGAGGCCGCCGGGTACACCGGTGACGTCGAGGTGGAGATCTTCAACGCCGAGGTGTGGGCCACCGACCCGGACCGGGTCCTCGCCACCATGATCGCCCGGTACGTGGAGCGGGTGCTCACCGACTGACCCAGCGTGACGAGTCCGGCCTGTCGGATAAATCAGGTGGCCGCTCCCCGGGATCCGGGGGCAGGATCGGGATCATGCCCTCCCCGCACATCACCACCCCGATCACCACCGACCTGCTGCGCGGCGCGCTCGACCTGGAACAGACAGCGGACGGGGTGCTGCCGCACCGGCTGCCCGCGTGGGCCCGGGCGCAGAACACCGACCCGCAGCTGACGACGGCGGAGGCGATGCCCTCGGGCGTACGGCTGGTGTTCCGTACCCGCGCCACGGTCGTGGAGCTGGACGTGCTGCCCACGAAGATGGTCTACCGGGGCACCGGGCCGCGTCCCGACGGCCGCTACGACCTGGTCGTCGACGGTCGTCTCGCCGGCCAGGCCACCGCCGACGGCGGCAAGGTGCTCACCATCGACCTGGCCGCCGGCACGTCCGGCGTCGAGCCGGGTCCGGTCGGCACGGTGCGCTTCACCGACCTGCCCGCCAGCGCCAAGGAGGTGGTGATCTGGCTGCCGCACCGCGAGATCACCGAGCTGGTGGCGCTGCGCACGGACGCGCCGGTCGAGCCGGCCGGCACGGGCGGCCGCCGGGTGTGGCTGCACCACGGCAGCTCGATCAGCCACGGCTCGGACGCGGAGAGCCCCACCGGCACCTGGCCGGCCGTGGCCGCCACGCTCGCCGGCGTGGAACTGGTCAACCTGGGGTTCAGCGGCAGCGCGCTGCTCGATCCGTTCACCGCCCGCGCGATGCGCGACACCCCGGCCGACCTGATCAGCGTCAAGATCGGCATCAACCTGGTGAACAGCGACCTGATGCGGCTGCGCGCGTTCGGCCCCGCCGTGCACGGCTTCCTGGACACGATCCGGGAGGGTCATCCGCACACGCCGCTGCTGGTCGTGTCGTCGGTCCTGTGCCCGATCCAGGAGGACACGCCCGGCCCCGGCGCGGTCGAGTTCGTCGACGGGAAGGTCCGGTTCCGGGCCACCGGCGACCCGGCCGAAGCGGCCACCGGCCGGCTCACGCTGCGCGTCATCCGCGCCGGGCTGGCCCGGATCGTGGCGTCCCGGGCCGGGGCGGACCCGAACCTGCACTACCTCGACGGGCTGGAGCTGTACGGCGAGGCCGACTACGCCGAGCTGCCGCTGCCCGACGAGTTGCACCCCGACCCGGCCGCCGACCGCCGCATCGGCGAGCGGTTCGCCGCGCTGGCGTTCGGCCCGAAGGGACCGTTCGCCGCAGCGGGATGACTGACGGCACCTCACGGCGTGGTGCGACCCGGGTCACGCCGCGCCGTGATCCGCCGGAGGTGCCGTGCACGGCGCCCGCCGCCGCGACGGGTCTGCCCCGGGTCGACGTCAGACCGGCGGCGGGTCTCCTCCTCCGTCGTTGTCAGGTCAGCGGCACCCAGGCCAGCGTGGCCATGCCGGACAGGGCGGTCGCCTTGAGACCGGCGTCGGAGACCGTCCAGAGCACACCGTCGATCATCAGGGAGCGGCGGATCGGCGTCCACTCACCGCCGTCGTCCAGAACGCCCGGATGGTCGACCACGCCGGCCACCGTGAAGCCCTTGTCGCCGATGCGCAGCGCCAGCACACCTCCGGACGGCGTGCCCTTGACGCCCTCGGCCCGGTCGGTGACCACGCCCGGCCGGGTCACCGGGATCACCACCAGGCGCTCGGGCGGCCAGTACAGGAACGCGTGCGGGTCGTTCTCCGCCTCGGACCAGCCGCCCGGGACGTGGTGCTGGGCGATCCGCGCCGGCCGGGCCGGGTCGGCCACGTCGAACAGCGACACCTGGGTGCCCGTCACCCGTCCCCGGTCGGTCGCGTCCTGCCCGACCCCGATCAGGCGGCCGTCGCCGGCCGGATGCAGGTACGCCGAGTATCCGTTGATCTTCAGCTCGCCGGTGACCCGCGGCGCGGCCGGGTCGCGCAGGTCCACGCCGTACAGCGGGTCGGTCTGCCGGAACGTGACCACGTATCCGGTGCCGCCGACGAACCGCACCGCGAAGATCTGCTCACCCTTGCCGAGGCCGGTGACCGCGCCGACCCGCTTCAGCGTGGCCCCGTCGGCACGCAGCACGTAGACGCCGGACTGGGAGGACCTTTCCCGCCCCCACGTGTCGCCGGTGGTGGTGGCGACCCGCAGGTGACCGTCCCACTCGGACAGCGCGTACTGGTCGATCAGCCAGCCGGGCACCGACCCGGCGGCGACGAAGCGTGGCGTGGCCCCCGCGGTGTCGAACTGGTAGATCTCGGTACCGGCGTCACGTGCCCCGGACGACCCGCCACGCCACGTCCGCCAGCGCTGGTCGTTGGCGACGTAGAGGCGCGGGCCGTTGCTGTAGACGGTCTCACCGTCGGCGACCACGGTGACCGGGTCACCGGCGCCGAGCGCGGACGCACCCAGGTCGAAGCTGAGCACCGTGACCATCGAGGCGCCGGAGAAGCCGGTCGGCCGGCTGACCCGGTCGCAGCCCACCCGTCCGGTGCCGACGGTCCGGACGCTGTCGCGGATCTCGTAGCGGGGCAGCCAGTCGTCGAGCGCGGCCTTGCCGATGATCGCCCGGTTGGCGGCGATCCGCTGGGCGTCCGTCTTGCGGTCGGACTGGTAGGGGAAGTCGAGCCGGGGCGCGGACCGGATCACCACGCGGGCTGTCGCGCCGGACTGCCGGGCGTCGACCAGGAGGCCGTCGATCCGGTACTCCCCGACCACACGGGGCGGTCCGGCGAGGTCCAGCAGGACCAGCCGGGCCTGCGGGGTCGTGCCCCGGCGGGTCTGCCCGCCGGGTACGGGGCCCTTGACGGTCCGTCCGGCGTGCAGCAGGACGAGCGCCCGGTCACCGTGCAGCAGCAGGCTCCCCTCGTCGCCGGAGAACCGCTCGGTATCGGGATCGAGCGCCAGCCGGCCGGTCACGCGGCGGCTCGCCGGATCGACCACCGACAGCACGCCCCGGGTGACCGTGACGATCCGCCGCCCGTCGGTCTTGACCAGGTCCGGTTCGTCCACACCGGCCTCGTGCACGTTGGTGCCGGAGTAGCCCGGCGCGGACGCCGACACCGCATCCTTGGCGGCGCCGCCGAGCGCCGTCGCCCGTTCCGCGCTGAACTGCCGGAGGACGTCCGGCCCGAAGCCCCACGGGCCGACCGCCGCCTTCGCGGCCGTGCGGAGCTGCCGCAGCGCCTCGTCGCAGCTGTCGAACGCCACCAGCCGCAGCCCGCCGGCCGGTACGACCTGCCCGGCGGGCGGCGGGTCGGCGGCAGGCGGATCGTCGGCCGGGGGTGACGCGGTGCAGCCGGCGAGAGCCAGCGCGGCGGCCATCGTCCATCCGAGCGTCCGGGATCCGTGACGGGTCATGCCGGTCAGACGTGGCGGTGACGGGCGCGGTTCCCGGCCCTGCCGCGCAACCGCCGATCGTGCCGCGCGACCGCCGATCGTGCCGCTCAACCGCCCGCCATGGCGCCGAGCACGATGAACGGCTCCTTGCCGGCGACCACCTCCTCCGGCAGCGGCGCGTCCGGCGACTCGTTGGAGAGGTCCAGCTCGCAGGCGTAGAAGCGGACGAACGGCCGGCGCTGCCCGCTGTGCCGGTCGCGGATCGTGCCGAGCAGCATCGGGTACGCGCTCTCCAGCGCGTCGAGCACCTCCCGCTGGGTGGGCGGCCCGGCCACCTCGACGCGTACCTCGCCGGTGACGTGCGCCAGGTTCTTCAGGTGCGCCGGCAGCACCACCCGGATCACGGCAGCACCTGGACCTCGACCGAGAGCACGGCCGGCAGGTCCCGCACGATCGGTGCCCACGTGTCGCCGCCGTCGGCCGAGTGGTAGACCTGACCGCCCGTGGTGCCGAAGTAGACGCCGCACGGGTCGAGCGTGTCGACTGCCATCGCGTCGCGCAGCACGTTGACGTAGCAGTGCGACTGCGGCAGCCCTTCGGTCAGCGGTTCCCAGCACTCACCGCCGGTGCGGCTGCGGTAGACGCGCAGCTTGCCCTCCGGCGGGTAGTGCAGCGAGTCGCTGGTGATCGGCACCACGTAGACCGTCTCCGGCTCGTGCGCGTGCACCGCGATCGGGAAGCCGAAGTCAGTCGGCAGGTCGCCGCTGACCTCCCGCCAGTTCGCGCCGGCGTCGTCGGTGCGCATGACGTCCCAGTGCTTCTGCATGAACAGCGTGTCCGGCCGGGACGGATGCTGGGCGAGCCGGTGCACGCAGTGCCCGACCTCCGAGTCGGTGTCCGGGATCTCGCCCGAGCGCAGCCCCTTGTTGATCGGCAGCCAGCTCGCGCCGGCGTCGTCGCTGCGGAACGCGCCCGCCGCCGAGATCGCCACGTAGATCCGGTCCCGGTCGGCCGGGTCGAGCAGGATCGTGTGCAGGCACATGCCGCCCGCGCCGGGCTGCCAGGAGGGACCGGTCGGGTGCTGTCGCAGGGCGGTCAGCTCGGACCACTTCTGGCCGCCGTCGGTGGACAGGTAGAGAGCGGCGTCCTCGCCGCCCGCGTACACGGTGTCGGGGTCGTGGCGGGACGGCTCCAGGTGCCAGATCCGCTTGAACTCCCACGGCCGCGGAGTGCCGTCGTACCAGAGGTGCTGCCCCACCTCGCCGCTGTAGGCGAAGTCGTTGCCGGCCGTCGTCCAGGTCCGGCCGCCGTCGTCCGAGCGCTGGATCAGCTGCCCGAACCAGCCGCCGGACTGGGACGCGTACAGCCGGTCCGGTTCGACAGGCGAACCTGTCAGGTGGTATATCTCCCAGCCGCCGAAGTGCGGCCCGTCGACGGTCCAGTCGTCGCGCTTGCCGTCCGAGGTCAGGATGAACGCGCCCTTGCGCGTGCCGACCAGTACTCGTACGCCGCTCATGTCTCGTCCTCTCGTCCGAGGGGTTCTCCTCGCAATGACCGTGCGGCTCACCGAAACTCATCGCTGTCGTACTCCCCGGCTACGACATTTCCCGGTCGGACGCGCGGCGGCGGCGCCGCCACGCCGGTGCGGCCGGAATGTCGGGGGCTGCGGCTAGCCTGCGCGCATGACCGGCCCCGGAGACGCCCCGCCCGAGCACCTCGACCGCCTGCGGCCGGTCTGCCTCGGCCTGCCGGAGACCTACGAGGAGGCGGCCTGGGTGGGAGTCCGGTGGCGCGTCCGCGGCCGCACGTTCGCCCACGTGCTCACCGTCGACCCGGGCCACCAGGCGGCGTACGCGCGGGCCGCGGCGGCCGACGAGCCGGTCTGCGTGATGACGTTCCGTTCCCCCGGCGACGAGATCGCCGGGCTGCTCGCGGCCGGGCCGCACTTCTTCAAGCCGGACTGGGCCGCCGACGTGGTCGGGCTGCGCCTCGACGCGGACACGGACTGGACCGAGGTCGCCGAGCTGCTCACCGAGAGCTACTGCGTGCTGGCCCCGAAGAAACTGGTCGCGCTGGTCGACCGGCCGGGCTGAGTCAGCCGAGCTTCTTGCGCAGCGTCTCGAACGCCAGGTCCGCCCGCAGCGGCACGCCGAACCGCTCGTCGCCGTACGGGAACGGGCTCATCTCGCCGGTGCGGACGTAGCCGCGCCGCTCGTACCAGGCGATCAGGTCGTCGCGCTGGACGATCACGGTCATCCGCATCTCACCGGCGTGCCACCGCTCGGACGCGTAGCGCTCGGCCTCGGCCAGCAGATCCCGGCCCACGCCGCCGCCCTGCCGGCCGGGCGCGACAGCGAACATCCCGAAGTAGACGTGGTCGTCGCGGCGCTCCAGCTGGCAGCAGGCCACCAGGTCGCCGCCCTGCTCGGCGACCAGCACCACGCCGTCCGGGCCGGTGACCGCCGCGGTCACCATCTCCGGATCGGTGCGCTGCCCGGCCAGCAGGTCCGCCTCGTGGGTCCAGCCCTGCCGGCTGCGCTCGCCCCGGTACGCCGACTCGATCAGGTCGACGACGGCTGCGACGTCCTCGGGGCGGGCGACCCGGACGGCACGGGGTGCGGGGCTGGTCATGGCGGTTCTCCACGGTCGCGGCGGCGTACCCGGTCAGCGTACGCACGCGGGTGGCCCGGACGGCGGCCGGGACCACCGGGCGGGACGGCTCGTGGTTCACTGCACGCCATGGTGACGACCGTCGGCACGGCGGGCCTGCCCGCGGTCCTCGACCTGCCGGCCGGGCCGGTCCGCGTCACCCCGCTCGGCGACGTCGACCTCGACCACGCCCGGGACGAGGGCGAGGGGTTCGAGACGGTCGCCGCCTGGCGCGCCGGCCACGAGAGGTTCTGGCACGGCGACGACTACCGCGGCTGGCTCGGCGACCCCGGGTTCACAGTGGACGACGGCACCCCGGCCGTGCTGGAACGCTTCCGGCTGGTCGAGACGCTCTGACGGCGGCCGGGCTGGTCACTCCGCGGCGAGCCAGGCGCGCAGTTCGGCGCCGTGCTCGTCCAGCTCCGGCGGCGGCAGGTCGTAGCGGGGCGGCGCCCCGGACAGGCCGATCGGGTTCCGGATCCCCGGCACCCCGCCGGTCGTCGCCACCGGGTCCAGGCCCAGCCCCTGGGCCAGCGCCACCCCCTCGGCCACCGAGTTGATCGGGCTGCACGGCACACCGGCGGCGCGCAGCTCGGCGAACCACTCCGCACTGCCGCGCCGGGACAGCGCCGCCACCAGCAGCGGCCGCAGCTCGTCGCGGTGCGCGACCCGGTCGGCGTTGCGGCGGAACCGCGCCTCGTCGGCCAGCTCCGCCACGCCGAGCACCCGGCAGAGGGTACGGAACTGGCCGTCGTTCCCGGCGATCACCACCAGCTCGCCGTCGGCGGTGGGCAGTGGTTCGTACGGCACGATGCTCGGGTGCGCGTTGCCCATCCGGTGCGGCGCCGCCGCCCCCGCGACGTACGCGCTGGTGTGGTTGACCAGCCCGGACAGCGCCGATGAGAGCAGGTCCACGGTGACGTGCTGCCCGCGCCCGGTCTCCTCGCGGTGCCGCAGCGCGGCCAGGATCCCGACCGCCGCGTGCAGCCCGGCGATCACGTCGAACACTGCCACCCCGGCCTTGTAGGGCGGGCCGTCCGCGTCCCCGGTGAGGCTCATCAGCCCGGCGGCGGCCTGCACCATGAGGTCGTACCCGGGCAGGTCGGCGCCCCCGGCGTCGCCGAAGCCGCTGATCGAGGCGTACACCAGGCGGGCGTTGCGGGCGGTGACCGTGCCGTGGTCGAGGCCGAAGCGGCGCAGCGCGCCCGGGCGGAAGTTCTGGATCAGCACGTCCGCCCGGTCGGCCAGCCGGTGGGCCAGCGTCAGGTCGCCGGGATCGGTCAGGTCGAGCACCAGCGACCGCTTGTTGCGGTTGACCGCCAGGTAGTAGGTGGAGACGTCGTCGCGCGCCGGGGGCCGCCAGCCGCGGGTGTCGTCGCCCCCGGGCGCCTCCACCTTGACCACGTCCGCGCCGAGGTCGGCCAGCAGCATCGTGGCGTACGGCCCGGCGAGGATCCGGGAGAAGTCGGCGACCAGCACCCCGCGCAACGGACCCGACATGCCCATCCCTCCCTCGCCGCCGACCACGATGACACATTCCTGACGGCGCGCCGGGCCGGGGTGTCCGCCCCGGCTACGGTCACTGTGGGTCCGCCGACACGCCGGGCGGACGGACCGGTGAGAGGGGTGCCCGTGTCGCTGCTGAACCGGCTCGCCGAGGCCACCGACGACCGCCCGGGCGCGGTGCGCGTGGGAGACCGGTCGCTGTCCTGGGTGGAGCTGCGCCGGGCGGCCACCGCCGTCGCCGACGACCTGCGCGGCGCGGCCCGGGTGGCGGTGCCCGCCACGGCGAGCCTGGAGACGGTGGTCGGCGTGGTCGGCGGGCTGCTGGCAGGCGCGGCGGTGGTGCCGGTGCCGCCGGACGCCGGCCCGATGGAACGCGACCACATCCTGCGCGACTCCGGCGCGGAACTGCTGCTGGCGGCGCCGGGCGCACCGGACGCCGACGCCGGCTCGCCGCCGGTCGTGCCGCTGGACCTGGCCCGGCGCTCGGACACCCGGCACCCCGAGCCCGACCCGGCGGCCACCGCGTTGATCCTCTACACCTCCGGCACCACCGGCGCGCCGAAGGGCGCCTTGCTGTCCCGCCGCGCGATCGCGGCCTGCCTGGACGGGCTCGCCGACGCGTGGGCGTGGACCCCGGACGACGTGCTGGCACACGGCCTGCCGCTGTTCCACGTGCACGGACTGGTGCTCGGCGTGCTCGGCCCGCTGCGCGTCGGCAGCCGGCTGCGCCACGTCGGCCGGCCCCACCCCGAGCGGTACGCGGCGGCGGGCGCCACGATGTACTTCGGCGTACCCACGATCTGGTCGCGGATCGCGGCGCGACCGGCGGCGGCGCGGGCGCTGCGCGGCGCCCGGCTGCTGGTGTCCGGCAGCGCGGCACTGCCGGAGCCGGTCTTCGCGGCGCTGGCCGGGCTGACCGGGCACCGGCCGCTGGAGCGGTACGGGATGACCGAGACGCTCGTGACGGTGAGCGCCCGCGCGGACGGTCCCCGGCGGCCCGGCACGGTGGGCATGCCGCTGCCCGGCGTGCTGACGCGGGTGGTGGACGAGCACGGCGGCCCGCTGCCCGCCGAGGCGACGGGTGAGCTCCAGGTACGCGGCGGCACGTTGTTCGACGGCTACCTGAACCGGCCGGACGCCGACGCGGCCACCCGCACGGCGGACGGCTGGTTCCGCACCGGCGACGTCGCGACTGTCGGCCCGGACGGCGCCCACCGGATCGTCGGCCGGGCCGCCACCGACCTGATCAAGAGCGGCGGGTACCGGATCGGGGCCGGCGAGGTGGAGGACGCGCTGCTGGCCCACCCGGGGGTGCGGGAGGCGGCGGTGGTCGGCACGCCCCACCCCGACCTGGGGCAGCAGGTGACCGCGTACGTGGTCGGCGACGGCGTGGCCGAGGCGGAGCTGATCGACTTCGTGGCGCGGCACCTGTCCGCGCACAAGCGCCCCCGGCAGGTGCGGCTGGTCGGCGCGCTGCCCCGCAACGCGATGGGCAAGGTGCAGAAGTCCCGCCTGACCGAGGTGTGAGCGGCCCGTTCAGCGGGCCGCCGCCGCGCGGCGGACCTGGCGGCGGGCCTCGTCCGCGGGTACGCCCGTGGCGCGCAGCAGGTCGTTGGCGACGGTCCGCAGCTGCGACACCACGATGGTGCCGGAGAAGCCGATGTCCTGCCGGCACGCCTCGCCCGCGGCGCGGACCGCGCGCAGCACCCGTTCCCGGGCGGCGACCGGCTCGTCGGCGGCCAGGAACGCCCGGTGCAGCAGCCGGATCGCCTCGCTGAAGTGTTCCAGCGCGGCGGGCAGCTCCGGCGGCACCGGCTCCCGTTCCCGCAACATGGTGCCGATCCGGCGGACCATGCCGCGGCTGTTGCGGAACGCCCGGTCCAGGTGCTCGGCGCCGTGCCGGTACGCGGCCAGGGCCCGTCGCCGCCGCCAGCGCACCGGGGAGAACCGGACCACCTCGTCGGCGGCGGTGACCATCTCGTCGATCTGTTCCAGCTCCGTCTCGGCGGCGCGCATCCGGGCCAGCACCTCGTCGGCCGCGCGCACGTCGGCCCGCGCCAGCGCCTCCGCCGACTCGGTCATCTGGCTGGCGAACGTGTCTAGCGCCGGGTCGGCGACGCTGCGGACCGCGCGCAGCGGGTTCAGCGGCGCGATCACCAGCACCACGAGCAGGCCGACCACACCGCCGACGAGCGCGTTGACGGTCCGGGGCAGCTCCAGGTCGGGTGACACCGGGGTCAGCGTGGCGACCAGTACAGCCGTACCGCCGGCCTGGGTGACGAGCGCGCCGGTGCCGCGGACGAGCACCGCCGCGGTGACCGCCAGGAACACGATCACACCGGTCTGCCACGGCCCGGTACCCAGGAGACTCACCAGCAGGTCGCCGACGACGATACCGAGAACCACCCCGACCACCAGCTCCACCGTCCGCCGGGTGCGGTTGCCGAGCGAGGCGGCGATGACACTCACCGCGGCGGCCGGCGCGAACGTCGGGTCGGGGTTGCCGAGCACCTCGCGGGCCACCGTCCAGGCCAGCGCGGCGGCCAGGCCGGCCTGGACCGCCACGAGGAAGTACGTGCGCAGCCTCCGGCGGCTCGACCGCCCGGCGTCGCGTACCCGGTCGACGGCATCCCGCATGCGCCCGGGTACCCGCGGTCGCCCGCTCGAACCTCACCCGGGGTACGCCATCGTGCCGGTCAGCGCCACCACCCCGGGCAGCCGGGTGTCCTGGCGCAGGAACTGCACCACCACCGGGACCGGGGAGCGCAGCATGCAGCCGTACGGGCGGTCCAGCCGCACCGCCTCCGGGTCGATCAGGTCGTTCACCCGTACGTGCCGGATGCGTCGGGCACCGACCCGTATCCGGTACGGTCCGGCCGGTTCGGCGTCCTGGTAGTAGAAGTCCAGCTCCAGCTCGGCGTCCTCGTCGCCGGCGTTGAGCACGCAGAGCTGGTCGAAGGCGGTGAACGCCGGTTCCGGGCCGTGCGCGGGGAACGGCACGTGCCCGCCGGGCACCACCCAGATCCGGGCGCCGACCGGCCCGTTCACTGCTCCTCCAGCAGGCGGGCCAGGTCCGGGGTGAGGAACACCCCGTCCGGGTCGAGCCGGCGGCGCACCGCCTGGAAGTCGTCCCAGCGAGGAAAGAGGGGACGCAGGTCCCGCGCGCCGAGCCAGTGCTTCTTGCCCCAGTGCGGGCGTCCGCCGTAGTGCCGGAACACCGCCTCCACGTCCCGGAAGTACTCCTCGTACGGCAGCGAGGTGTTCTGCAGGCAGGCGATCGTGGTGGTGGGGCGGCCGTAGGCGTTGCTGAGCCAGATGTCGTCGGCGGCTATGGTGCGCACGAGCACCCGCCAGGCGGCCACCCGGCGGTGCCGGTCGCGTACCCGGCGGCGCACCTCGGCGAAGCAGGCCGGGAACGCCTCCGACGGCAGCATGTACTCGATCTCCTCGAAGCGCAGCTCCCGGTCCCGGGGAATGGTGCGGTGGGTCGGCCCGACCTGGCTCTGCCGGGGCTCGCCGTCCGGCAACCGGACCTCCGCCCGCTCCGGCGCGGCGTCCGTGTCGATGCGGTTGATCACCCGGATCTGCGTGCGATCGCTGCGCGGGTACCAGTAGAAGTCCATGTTGCGGTTGGTGTGCTGCAGCTCGGCGAGGTGGTCGAGGGTCCAGTCCAGGTGCGCGCACCAGGAGCGGCGGTGCAGCTGATAGGTCGGCTGCACGTCGAGCGTGATCCGGGTGACCACGCCCAGCGCGCCGAGGGAGAGACGGACGGCGGGCAGCAGGTCCGGGTTACGGCGCGCGTCGACGTCCAGCACGTCGCCGGTGCCGGTGACCAGGCGTACGCCGGTGACCTGCGTGCTCAGGTTCCCGAAGCCGATGCCGGTGCCGTGGGTGCCGGTGGCGGTCGCCCCGGCGATCGACTGGTAGTCGACGTCACCCAGGTTGTCCATGGCCAGCCCGGCGTCGTAGAGCCCTTCGCCGAGCGCCCTGAGCTTGGTGCCGGCCCACGCGGTCGCGAGGCGCCCGTCGTCGGAGATCACGCCGGACAGCCGGTCCAGGCTCAGCAGGATCCCGTCGGTACGCACCAGCGGGCTGGACGAGTGCCCGGAGCCGACCGGCCGGACGGTGGTGCCGCTCTCCCGGGCGCGGCGTACCAGCGCGCACACCTCCGCCTCGTCGGCGGGCTCGGCCCGCTCCGCCGGCGTGAAGCGGAGGCTGCCGGACCAGTTCACGAACTCGCGTGTCACAGCGGCCCTCCCCGGCCCGCTTACCCGTGCCCGCCCCGGGTAGTCACCGCCGTGCCCGAGTCGCCGCCGGCGTTCCCGCCGATCGACGCGTACGCGTTCCTGTCCGACACGCACACCACCGCGCTCGTCGCGCCGGACGGGGCGGTCGAGTGGTTCTGCGTACCGGACGCGGCGGGCGACGCGGTCGCGGCCCGGCTGCTCGACCGGGACGCGGGCGGCCGGTTCACGCTCACCGTCGCCGGCTGCCCGGCGCCGCGGCGCCGCTACCGGCCGGACACGCTGGTGCTGGAGAACGACTGGGCCGGCCCGTCCGGCGCGGCGGCCGGCGAGGACCTGCTCGCGGTCCGGCCCGGTTCCGCCGACCGGCCGATCCACGCCGAGCGGGTGCTGGTGCGCCGGCTGCGGGTCACCGACGGCCTGCTGCGGGTCCGCGCCGAGCTGACGCCCCGCCCCGGGTACGGGGCACGTCCGGTGCGCTGGCGGCGCGCCGGTACCGGCTGGCACGCCGACGGCACGCCGCTGCGGCTGTACACCGACCTGCCGGTCAGCGTCGAGGGCGGCACGCTCGTCGCCGAGGCGGAGCTGCGCGCCGGGCAGGACGCCACGCTGCTGCTCGGGTACGCCGACCCGGTGCCCGCCCTCGCCGACGCCGGCGAGCTGACCGAGCGGACCGCCGGCACCTGGCGGGCGTGGTCGGCGCGCGGCGACTACAGCGGCTTCGCGGCCGGCGCGGTCCGGCACAGCGCGCTGGTGCTGCGCGGCCTGTCCTACGACGAGACCGGCGCGCTGCTGGCCGCCCCGACCACGTCGCTGCCCGAGGAGCTCGGCGGGGTACGCAACTGGGACTACCGCTTCACCTGGCACCGGGACGCGGCGCTGCTGCTGCTCGCGCTGTTCCGCCTGGGCCACGCCGAGGAGGGCCGCCGCTACCTGCGTTTCCTGCTCGGCGTCTGCGCCCGGCAGCATCCGCTCGCCCCGCTCGTCGGCATCCACGGCCACCCCACCGAGGAGCGCGAGCTGCCGCACCTGTCCGGCTACGCCGGCTCGGCGCCGGTGCGGGTCGGCAACGAGGCGGCACACCAGATCCAGTTCGACACGTACGGGCACATCCTCGACGCGGCGCTGGCCTACCAGTTGCTCACCGGTGAGCTGACCGGCCCGCAGTGGGCGCTGCTGCGGCGTCACGTCGAGACCATGGCGCAGCGCTGGCGGGAACCGGACCACGGGGTGTGGGAGATCCGCGGCCCGTGCCGGCACTACGTCAACTCGAAGGTGATGACCTGGGTCTGCCTGGACCGGGGCATCCGCCTCGCCGGGCTGCTCGGTGACCGCACCGCCCCGGTGGACCGGTGGCGCCGGGAACGTGACGCGCTGCACGCCGAGGTGCTCGACCGCGGGTACGACGAGCGCGCCGGCAGCTTCGTCATGGCGTACGGCGACACCGAGCCGGACGCGTCGCTGCTGCGGATGCCGCTCGTCGGGTTCCTGCCCGGCGACGACCCGCGGATGGTCGCCACAGTCGAGCGGATCCGCGCCGACCTCGCCGTCGCGCCCGACCTGATCCGGCGCTACCGCGTCGACGACGGGCTGCCCGGCACCGAGGGCGCGTTCCTGCTCTGCTCCTTCGAACTGGTCTCCGCGCTGGTGCTGGCCGGCCGGCACGGCGAGGCGCGGGAGATCTTCGACCGGCTCGCCGGCCTGGCCGGGCCGCTCGGCCTGCACCCGGAGGAACGCGCGCCCGACGGCACCGCTCTGGGCAACTTCCCGCAGGCGTTCACCCATCTGGCGCTCATCGAGGCGGCGCTGAACCTCGACTCCGCCGGCGACCGGGACGCGCTGCACGCCTGGGCGGAACGGTCACCGGCCGCGCGGACGTGACCCGCACCCCGCCGGGAACCAGGCGGGGTGTCCCGACGACTATCCCTACATGGTGTGTGAGCAGTGGCGGGAGATCCTGTCGGCACAGCTGGACGGTGAGGCGTCCGGGTCGGAGAGCGAGGCGGCCGAGGCGCACCTGACCGGCTGCGCCGGCTGCCGCGGCTGGTTCGACTCGGCCGCGTCGGTGACCCGGCGGGCCCGTACGCAGCTCGCCCCGCGGGTGCCCGACCTGGTCGACGCGGTCCTGGCCGCCGCTCCCCCGCCCCGGCCCAGCCGCCGCCACCGGATCACGCTCGGGCTGCGCGGGGCGCTCGGCCTGCTCGGCGCGGTGCAGCTCGTACTCGGCCTGGCCCAGATCGGCCGGGAGGCGGTCGTCACGCACGCGCACGCCTCCGGCCAGCACCTGTGGCACGAGTCGGCGGCCTGGAACGTGGCGGTCGGCGCCGGGTTCCTCTACGTGGCGGCGCGCCGGTCCGCCCCGTCCGGCCTGCTGCCGATGCTCAGCGCGTTCGTCGCCACGCTCGTCCTGCTGTCGGTGAACGACCTGATCACCGGGCAGGTGGCGATGACCCGGCTGGTCAGCCACGGCTTCCTGCTGGTCGGCTGGGCCGTGATGCTGGTGCTGTCCCGCCTGGGCCGGCGCCCCGGCGACACCCCGCCCGGTCAGCGCCGGCCGGACGGATCCCGGTGGGCGCTGCCGGCCGAGGAACCCGCAGCGCCGGCGCTGCGGCTGGTGCCGCCCGGCCCGTACCCCGCACAGGCCCGCGACCGGCGCGCCGCCTGACGGTCACGCGGGTCTCCGGGTCGCCGCGTTCCGGCGGCCCCGGCGGTCACGGTCCCGCCGGGCCCCGGCCGGTCGCGGTCCCCGCAGGCCCCGGCGGTCGCTGCCTCAGCGGGCCCGGCGGTCGCGGGCGTCGCCGGACCAGGCGGCGACCAGGTCCTCCCGGGCGCGGGCCACGCGGGAGCGGATGGTGCCCACCGGGCAGCCGCACACCTCGGCCGCCTCGGCGTAGGACAGGCCGAGCACCTGGGTGGCCACGAACGCCTCCCGCCGGTCCGGCGCCAGCGTGGCGATGAGACCGCGCAGCACCACCCCGTCCTCCCCGCCGCCGGTCACCGCGCCGGCCGACTCGGCGGCGGCCTGCCAGTCCGGCAGCGCCGCGACCCGGGGCCGGGCGGTCGCCGCCCGCACGTGGTCCACCGCGACCCGGCGGGCGATGGTGAAGATCCAGGTACGCGCCGAGGACCGGCCCGCGAAGCCGGGCAGGCTGCGCAGCGCGCGCAGGAAGGTCTCCTGGGCGAGGTCGTCGGCCTCGGCGGGCCCGGCCAGGTGGGCGAGGAAACGCCACACCGGCCCCTGGAGGGCCCGGACGAACGCGGCGGCGGCCAGCTGGTCACCCCGGGCGGCGCGGCGCGCCCACCCGGTCACCTGCTCGTCGTCGGCGTCCGGGCTCATCCGCGGCCGGCCCGCCGGTCCGGCATGCTCATGCCGGACGGTACGGATGCGCGCCCCGCTCGGTTCATCAGTGGCGTCCCTCCTGCCGGCGCCGGAGTGCCGGTCGCCCCCGGTTGGTCGGCCGGCGGGGCAGGAAAGTTCCCTCGCTGTCAGTCGTCGACGGACACGGTGACCGGCCCGACCCGCAGGACGCCGTCGGTGAGCGGCGCGCACCGGACGCCGCCGCGGCGGCGCAGCGCCTTCCACGTGCCGGGGGCGACCACCACGTCGAGCCAGGCGCAGGGCGGCGCGGCCCGGTGCACCCGCAGCCGGACCGGGCCGTCGCCGCAGTCGAGCGTGAGCACGCGGCCGACCAGCTCGTCCACCGGGATGCCCTCGGTCAGTACGTTGCGCCGCAGCTGGGTGAGGTCCGCGCCGGGCGGCAGCGACTCCCGCGCGATCAGCGTGACGCTCGCCTGCCGGTGCGCGGGACGGCCGAAGTAGCGGTCACCGACGATGCCGAGCCCGGCGCGCAGCTCCACCCGGTCGACCAGTTCGCCCGGCGGCGCGGGGGCGGGTCCGTCCGCCGGGCGGCCCACGTACCGGTGCACGGGCGAGGCCAGCAACTGGACGATCCGCGGCATGCGCGAAGTCTAATCGCGGGCATACCACCGCCAAACCGGACGATAGCCGCGCTCACGTATCCGCGCTCTCCGCAGGGCGTTGTACCAGGTGTGACGGCGAGGCGACCCGACGCGATCGGGGCTCATCCGCAGCGGCGACTGGCCTGGGTGCGGCGCGAGAACGAGCGCCGGCGCCAGGCGTACGAGACGGCGGTCCGGACCTGGCGCCGCCGCGCCGAGCACCTCGACCGGCTGTCGATGGAGGCCGCGGGCTTCAGTGGGTGCGCGTTGCCGGGCACGACGCTCCCGGTGCCGCTGGGAGACGGCGAGGTCGTCTACCGCGTCCTGCCCACAGTCGACCTGGTCGAGGCCACAGCCCGGCACCTGCCCGGACTGCCGGCGCCGGGCCGCACGCTCGTCGGCTGTCTCGACCCGGCCGACGGCCCGCTACCGGCGGGACTACGCGTGGTCGACAGCGGCACCGCCGTGGTGACCGACCGGCGGGTGGCCTTCGCCGGGCAGGACGCCCGGAGGGACTGGCCCTTGCGGGACGTACGCGGCCTCGGCCATCACCCGGACCGTCCGGTCACCCTGCTGCACGACGCCGACGGCGGCACCCCGGCGGGCCTGCGCGTACCGGCCCCGGGCGCGGCGAACACCAGGTTCTACCTCACCCTCGCCCACGCCGGCGCCACCGGCACACGGCAGGCGGTCGTCGAAGACGTCGAGGCGCTGCGGTCCGCTCACCGGGCCGCCCGGCCCCGGCCACCCCGGCCGCTCGGCCCGTGGGACGCCCCGGCCGACCGGGCGCTCCCCCGGCGGCTGGCCGCAGCGGGCGTCGCGGCTGTGGCCGTACTGCTGGGCGTCACCTCCGCCGGCACCTGGACGGCCACAGCCGGGCAGACGGATCCGGCACACCGACCGGCCGCCCACCCGCTCGCTCCGGCCACGACGGCCGCTCCTGGGGTGCCGCCCGTGGCGACTCCGGTCGACCCGTCGTCGCCGTCGGTCCGGCCGACCCGGCCCGCGCCGCCACCGAAGCACCTCCCGGCGGCGACCGCTCGGTCCGGCGCACGAGTTCTCACCACCGCACCGCCCGTCGCCGGGTCGCCGCCGGCACGGGTCGGCGACCGCCCGCCGGCGCCCGTCGAGCCGCCCAGCCCTCCCGCCGGCCAGGTGACTCCGGCGCCGACCGCGAGCCCGACGGGCGACCCGAGCCCGACCGGAGAGCCCGGTCCCACCGGCGACCCGAGCCCGACCGCCTCGTCCGAGGCGGCCCCGCTGGACCTGATCGGCCAGCTGGGCCGACGGCTCGGCCTGACCGTAAGGCTCGGCGCGACAGCCCAGGTAGACGCGGCCCTCTCCTGACCCCGTGAAGTCGAGTGCCAGCCGGGGAATGAAGGTGCCACCATCCTCGACGTACCGGTCGAGGATGGCGAACCAGGTGGCCGCGCCCGGGCTGCTGATCGGCTGTGCCCGGGCGGTTGCCGTGGCGGCCGCTTGATCGACACCATTGCGCCGAGGTGGCGGCATGCGGCGGGCTCGGACCCCGCCACCTCGGCGAGCTGGCGTGGATCAAGCTGGGGTGCCCCCGAGCCCCGAGCCCCGAGCCCCGAGCCCCGAGCCCCGAGCCCCGAGCCCCGAGCCCCGAGCCCCGAGCCCCGACGATCTTGCACTCACTGCCCTCGGGATGGGCGATTCATCCCGCTTTCAGAGGTCAGCAAGTGCAAAATCTCGGAGGCGAAGGGCGGGGCGGCGGGCGACGGGGCGGAGCGGGGGCGGGGGCGGCGGAGTGGGTCAGGGGGTCTGGGGAGTCAGGAGGTAGTCGCCGTCGTCCGGGCTCCAGCGCAACTCCACCGCACCGCCCGTCGCCGCCGCCTTGCAGAACTGGAGGAAGCTGCGGTAGCCGAGCTTCTTCTCGCTGAAGTCGGGCCGGGCGCGCCGGAGCTGGTCCTTCAGCCCGGACAGCGCCACCGCTCCGCCGTCCGTGGCGAGGTCCACCACCACGGAGCGGAGCAGCCCGAACGCGACCTCCCGGTCGCCCCGCTCGGGAAGTGACACCTCCGGGTCACCCTTAGCGGGCCCGGCGGCCAGCTCCACCACGTTGTGCGCCGCGAGGTGGCGCAGCAGTTCCCCGAAGGTGCGGAAGCCGTAGTCGGACTCGCTGAACGTGGGGTCCTTGCGGAGCAGGGCGCGCTTGAGCGCGGAGGCGGTCACGTCGCCGCTGGAGCTGCCCTGCATGCCGGCCACTGTCTGCACGAGCTGCACGGCGAGCGTGTCGACGTCCCTCGCCGACTCCTCCTCGGCCGCGGTCTCCACCACGGGCTCGGGCGCCGGCTCCGCCGGTGAGGGGCGGGCGGGACGCGACCGGCGGGCGGCCGGTGGCGGTACGTCCACGCCTTCGAGGCGGTCGTAGTAGAGGAACTCGTCGCAGGCCGGCGGCAGCAGCGCGGAGGTGGACTTCTCCACCCCGACGCCGATCACCCGCTTGTTGAGTTCGCGCAGCTTGTGTACGAGCGGGGTGAAGTCGCTGTCCCCCGTGCAGATCACGAAGGTGGAGATGTAGCCGCGCTCGAACGCCAGCTCGACCGCGTCCACCGCCATCTTGATGTCGGCGGCGTTCTTCCGCGAGGCGCCCATCCGCTGCGGGATCTCGATCAGCTCGACGTGTGAGCGGGTGAGCATGCGCCGGTCCTCGTCGAAGTACGACCAGTCGGCGTACGCGCGGCGTACCACCACGCGTCCCCGCTCGGCGAGCGCGTCGGCGATCGGCCGGAAGTCGAACGGCCGGCCGCCGTGATGGTCCCGTACGCCCAGGGCCAGGTTCTCGTAGTCGAGGAACAGCGCGATGCGATCTTCGTGATCCACCGTGGCAGCCTAGCCCGGCCGGAGCGCCGGACCGGTCAGCGCCGCTCGTCGCGGTAGACGGTCTCGCGGCGGGCCACCCGCTGGATCGCGTAGCTGGTCACCAGCAGCAACAGCGCGAGCACCACCTCGACGCCCGCGACGGTGCCGGTGGCGACGGTGAGGCCGAGCAGCAGCAGGATCAGCCCGACGACGGCGAGCAGGCCCGCGAGCAGCAGCCGGTTACGCCGTCGCGCCGACCGCTGCGCGTCGTCTGCGCTCACGCTGGCCCGCCTTCCTCCGGTTCCGCCTCCGATCCTAGGTGCCGGCCGTCGCCGGGGAGGCGGATCGCGGCGCCGGAACGGCCCGGGGCCGGACGCGTCCGCGTCCGGCCCCGGGTCACGGCGGCGGTCAGTGGATCGGGACCGGCACCGGACGCTTGTCCTCGCCCGGGTCGCCGTCGAGCAGGTGCGACGGCTCGCGGCGGCGGGGCAGGAACGCGGCCGGAATGAAGGTCAGCAGCACCAGGCCGAAGGCGACCCAGAACGTGGTGGAGAAGGAGTTCGCCGCGTAGTCGAGCCCGCGCTCGATCAGCGACGGCGGCACCGGGAACTGCTGGATCAGCTCGGGCTGCTGCTGGGAGGCGATGGCGAGCTGGGCCTCGGTCAGCGGGGTGCCGGTGGCCGGGTCGGTGACGCCGGGGATCGGCCGCGAGCCGTTCAGCTCGCTGGTGAGGATGACCGACATGACCGCGGCCCCGACCGAGCCGCCGATCTGCTGGAGGATGTTGACGAGCGTGGAGCCGCGCGCCACCTCCGCCGCGCTGAGCGTCTTCAGCGCCGAGGTCATGATCGGCATCATCGTGCCGCCCATGCCGAGGCCCATCACGAACAGCGAGCCGCAGAGCAGCCAGTACGACGTGTCGGTGCCGAGCTGGGTGAAGGTGAAGAACCCGGCCGCGATGAGCACCAGCGCGAACGGCACCGTCCGGCCGACCGGCACGCGGTCGGCGAGCATGCCGGCGATCGGCATGGTCAGCATCGCGCCGATGCCCTGCGGCGCGATCAGCAGGCCCGCGGTCAGCGTCGTCTCGCCGCGCACCTGGAGGAAGTAGCTCGGGAACAGCAGGCCCGCGCCCATGAACGCGATGATGAACACGAACATGGTCACCGTGGCGATGGTCAGGTTGCGGTTGCGGAACAGCCGCAGGTCGAGCAGCGGGTGCCGGGGCCGGAACGAGTAGAGCACGAAGGCGACCACGAGCGCGCCGCCGGCAAGCATCGGCAGCCAGACCTTCGTATCGGCGACGGTGCCGGTCTCGGGCAGCGTGGAGATGCCGTAGAGGAACAGCGCGAGACCCGGCGAGAGCATGAGCATGCCGAGGAAGTCGAACGACTCGGACGGCTCGGCGTTGTCCCTGGGCAGCGCCATCTGGGCGTAGACCAGGGCGACCACGCCGATCGGCAGGTTGATCAGGAAGATCCAGTGCCAGCTCGCGACGTCGATCAGCCAGCCGCCGAGGATCGGGCCGGTGATCGGGCCGAGCAGCATCGGGATGCCGAGCACCGCCATCAGGCGGCCGATGCGGTGCGGGCCGGCGGCCCGGGTCATGATCGTCATGCCGAGCGGCATGAGCATGCCGCCGCCGAGGCCCTGGACCACCCGCCAGGCGATCAGCTCGCCGATCGAGTCGGCCGTGGCGCACAAGCCCGAGCCGATGGTGAACAGCGCCAATGCCACCATGTAGAGGCGTTTCGTGCCGAACCGGTCGGCGGCCCAGCCGCTGAGCGGGATCACCGTGGCGAGCGCGAGGGTGTAGCCGGTCATGGTCCACGCGACGCGGGCGTACGTGGCGTCGAACTCGCTCTGGAACGTCGGCAGCGCCACGCTGACGACTGTCACGTCGAGGATCGACATGATCGCACCGAGCACGACGACGCCGGCCACCTTGAGTACGGCGGCGTCGAGCTTGGTCGACGTCGCAACGGGTTGCTGGGTCACTGACGGTCTCCTGGATCCGGTCCGGCACTGGGAGGTGGTGGCGGCGCCGCGCGCCGTCTGCGGAACGCGCGGCGGGGCGGCGTCCGGGCGACAGCGTAGCCATGACCTGGGACGAGATGCGGCCGGTTTTGCCGACGGGAGGACCGCGGCGGCGCGCGAACCGGCCGCGCCACCGGCTCGGAAGTGGCCCGGCGGCTCGCGGAAAGGGCTGGTGCGCGCCGATTCGCCGGTCTTGTCGAGGCGGTCACCGGCGGCGACGACCGTGACGAAGGTCATGCCCCGTCCGGGCAGCCCCGGCGCCTCCGCGGGCCCGCCGCTCAGCCCAGGCCGGCCATCAGGTCGACCTCGGCCGTACGCGAGCGGTCGATGCGGCGGGCGAGGTCGCGTACCCGCTCGCTGGTCCCGGCGGCGACCTGGGCGCGGGCCAGGTCGGCCGCGGTGCGCTGGTGCCGGCTGAGCACGTCGAGCAGCACCCGGTCGGCGTCGGCGGGCGCGGCGGCGCGCAGCCGGGCCAGTCCGGCGGCGGCGTCGCTGTGCCCGGAGTGGTCGTGCCGGGCGGCCGCGGCGGCGGCCGACGGGCCGGCGTCGCGCAGCCAGCCGCGCATGGTGGCCAGTTCGTCGGTCTCGGTGGCCCGGACGGCGGCGATCAGCGTGCGGATCCGCGGATCGGTGGCCCGGTCGAGGCCGAGCCGGACGATCTCCAGCGTCTGCTCGGTGTGCGCCACCATCATGGCCAGGAACAGCGCGTCGATCCCGCTGGTCGTGGCGTCCGCGCCGGCCGGGACCGAGGCCGTGGCGGACGGGTTCGGCCGGGAGGGGTCGCCCGCGGGCGGGCCGCCGCACCCGGTCAGCGCCAGCACTCCCGCGAGCAGCGCCGCGGCCGGCCGGGCGGCGGCGGACGCGCGGCGGAGCCGGGGACCGGCCGGCTCCGCCGCGCGGGTACGCGGGCTCAGATCTGCTGCCACAGCGCCGGTACGTTCGGCGGCTCCCAGCCGGCGATCGCTGTGTGCGCCTGGCGGCAGCGGTAGCTGCGGCCGTCGTAGGTGACCGTGTCACCGACCTGGTACGCCCGCCCGGCCGTCCACGTGCCGCCCGGCGCCGGGGTGCTGGTCCGGGTGGGTGTGGGCGAGGGTGCGGGGGTGGTGGGCGCCGCGGTCGGCGTGGGCGACGGGTTCGGGTTGCCGCCTCCGCCGCCGATCTGGAGGTCGACGCAGGAGTAGAACGCGTTGGCGGTGTCGGAGATGTTCCAGATCGCGAGCAGCTTCTGCCGGCCGGAGAAGCCGCCGAGGTTGACCGTGTGCGACACGGTCGCGCCGGGCTGCCGGCCGCCGCCGTCGACCACGGCGACCCGGGTGCCGCCGATCCAGTACTCCCAGTTGGCGGTGGCGTGGCGGGCGGTGTTGACCCAGGTGAACGTGACGGTGCTGCCGACCGCCGTGGCCGGCCAGTTGCGGCTGTCGTCGTTGAGCACCGCGAACTGGGCGATGCCGGCGTGGCAGCTGCGCAGGCCCTTGGGGCCCTCGACGCTCTGCGGCTCGTACTTGATCTGACCGCAGTCGGGCACCCGGTTCTGCGCGCAGAGCGCCTGGCGGCTGGGCGGCGAGGAGACGTACCCGTGGGCCTGCGCGGGCGCGGCGAGCGCCAGCGTGCCGGTCACGGCACCGGCGGTGAGCAGCGGGAGGGTGATTCTTCGGCGCATGGTGGCAACTCCTTCGGGGGGATCGGAAGGTGCCCCGAACATAAATTAAACATTGTTAACAGTAAAGACTCCCGTCTATAAATTAAGTCCTGCACGCCCACCGCCGGGCGTATGATCCTCGTCGATGGCTCGCCGCGCGGAGCCGATCGTCGTTCGTGGGCACCCGCCGCCGTCACGGCTCCGGGAGGACGACGCAGACCGGGCATCGCCTCGTCGTCCCACTCCGAAGGACACCCCCGCATGAGGAGAACCACCGCGTTCGCGGCCAGCCTGCTGCTGCTCGCCGCCGCGCTCAGCACCGTCGGCGGGCCGGTCGCCGCCGCCGACCCCACCGACCCGGTCACCGTCACCGTGAACACCCGCGCCGGGCTGGCCACCGTCCCGGCCACCGCGCTCGGCGTCAACCACGCCATCTGGGACTCGCAGCTCGGCACCGCCGAGACGTCCGACCTGCTCAGGGCTGCGGGCGTGAAGATGCTGCGCTACCCCGGCGGCTCGTACGCCGACATCTACCACTGGGAGACCCACACCGCGCCCGGCGGCTACGTCGCCCCGAACACCGACTTCGACACGTTCATGGCCGGCGCCCGCCGGGTCGGCGCCGAGCCGATGATCATCGCGAACTACGGCACCGGCACGCCCGCCGAGGCGGCGGCGTGGGTCCGCTACGCCAACGTCACCAAGGGCTACGGCGCGAAGTGGTGGACCGTCGGCAACGAGAACTACGGCAACGGCCACTACGGCTCGGCCTGGGAGGCCGACGACCACCCGGACAAGAGCGCCTCCCAGTACGCCCGGCTGGTCGTCGAGTACGCCGACGCGATGAAGGCGGCCGACCCGAGCATCAAGGTCGGCGCGGTGCTCACCATGCCCGGCAACTGGCCGGACGGCATCACCGCCGGATCCGATCCGGGGCCGTGGAACCAGACAGTGCTGTCCATCGCCGGTCCGAAGATCGACTTCGTGGACGTGCACTGGTACCCGGGCGGCGCCGCCGCCGACTCGCTGGCCCGTACCAGCCACCTGCCCGACGCGGCCTGGCTGCTGCGCCAGCAGATCGCCCGGTACGCCGGCCCCGGCGCGGACCGGATCGGGATCAGCCTCACCGAGCTGAACGTGGACGCCGGCCGCACCACCGCGCCCGGCGCGCTGTTCCTGGCCGACGCCTACAGCGGCCTGCTGGAGCAGGGCGTGTTCACGGTGCAGTGGTGGAACGTGCACAACGGCATCGGCACCGTCTCCGAGGTGGCCGGGCAGACCGACTACGGCGACTTCGGGCTGCTGTCGAGCGGCAACTGCACCAGCGACGGCGAGGTGTGCCAGCCGGCGTTCAACACCCCGTTCGCGCCGTACCACGCGTTGTCCATGATGAACCTGTTCGTCCGGCCCGGTGACCAGCTCGTCCGCGCCGGGACCGATCAGCCGCTGGTCGCCGCGCACGCGGTCCGCCGGCCCGACGGCAGCGTCGCGGTCCTGCTGCTCAACAAGGATCCGGACACCGCCCACCCGGTGGCGCTCGGCTACGCCGGGTTCACCCCGGCCGACGAGGCGCCGACAGTGCACACGCTCACCAACGGCGCGACCGAGATCGGCACCGCCCGCTCCGGCAGCGCGACCGCGCGGACGCTGCCGCCGTACTCGCTCACCACGCTCGTGCTGCGACCGGCCGGCAGCTCGGCCGGGCGGCCCGGTGCCCCGGGGCGGCCGGCGGCGAGCGCGGTGACCGACCGCGCGGCGACCATCTCCTGGCCGGCGGCCACGCCGGGCGCGGCACCGATCGCCAAGTACGAGGTGCATCGGCAGTACGGCGCGGTGAGCGAGCAGCTCGGCGAGACCGCCGGCAGGTCGCTCACAGTGGGGAACCTCGAACCGGGCACCCGCTACACGGTCAACGTGCTGGCCCGGGACACCGCCGGGCGGGTCTCGTGGTCGTCGCCGCCGCTGACGTTCGCCACCGGCAGCCCCGCCGACAGCTCCTGCGCGGTGCGGTTCGACGACGACAACGACTGGGGCAACGGGTACGTGGCGAACGTCGAGGTGATCAACACGGGCACGAAGGCCGTCGACGGCTGGACGCTCACCTGGACCTGGCCTACCGCCTGGCAGCAGGTGAGCAGCGGGTGGGCCGCCACCTGGGACCAGCAGGGCCGCGATGTCCGGGTGACGCCTGCCGCCGACAACCGGCGGCTCGCCGCCGACGGCGGGAGCACGACAGTGGGCTTCGTCGGCGCGTACAGCGGGCCGAACGTACCGGTGGGTGCGTTCCGCCTCAACGGCACGGTCTGCACGCTGCGCTGAGCGGCCCTCAGCCGCGCCCGGGTGGCCGCAGCCGCACGTCGGCCGCCGCCGGGACCTTCGGGTTCCGGCGGCGGCCGGCACGGCGCGGCGCCGGCACCACGTGCGGGCGCACCGGTCCGGGCGGGAGCGTGGGCAGGTCCGGTGCGGGTGCCGGCAGGACGGCCAGGATCACCACGAGAAGCACCACCGCGACGGCGCCGTCGAGCCAGTAGTGGTTGCCGGTGACCACCACCACGAGCGCTGTCACCAGCGGATGAAGCAGCCAGAGCCAGCGGCGGCGTCCGGTGGTGACAGCCATCAGCGCCACCGCGATCGCCAGTGCCCAGCCCACGTGCAGCGACGGCATGGCCGCGTACTGGTTGCTCAGCTGGTCGGTGTCGGGAGGTCCGTAGACGCTCGGCCCGAACCGGGTGCCGGTGTCGACCAGCCCGGTGAGCGCGGTCAGCCGTGGCGGCGCGAGCGGGACGCAGACGTGCAGCACCAGCGCGACCGCTGTGAGCGCCGCCAGGGCCCGCCGCAGCCGCACGTAGTGCGCAGGGCGGCGCAGCCAGAGCCAGACGAGGCAGAGCACGGTGGCCGGGAAGTGCACATAGGCGTAGTAGGAGTTGGCGACACGTACCAGCAGATCGTGCGCCAGCAGCGGTCCCTGCACGAGCGTCTCGTCGGGCAGGCGCAGCAGCCGCTCCAGCCGCCAGACCCACTCGCCGTTGGCCAGGGCCACCCCGGCGTGCCCGGCCACCACCTGCCGGCCCGCCTTGTAGGCCAGGAAGAGCACGGCGACGAGCGCCAGCTCGCGCGCGGCCCGCTGCCATGCGGCGAGGCGGGCGGGCGCGGTCCGCGTGACGTCCACGGCTCCTCCTTCGGTTCGTCCCCGCATGGACCAGGGCCGCCGCCGGGGTCGGCGACGGCCCTGGGGGTACGGGCTCAGCGGCGGGCGCGTTCCTCCCGGCCGGCCGAGTCCACGCTCACCTCGTCGAAGGCGGGCGCGCCGTCGACGGCGTCCGCTCCCACCGCCACCGAACGGCCGGTGTCCGGCAGGTCGAGGCTGGAACGCAGGGTGACCGGGCGCAGCAGCAGCGCCGCAACGATACCCACCACCGCGATGGCGGCCGAGATCAGGAAGATGTGCCCCGTTGCGTCCCCGTACGCGGCCCGCACGATCTGCCGTACCGGCTCGGGCAGCGCGTCGAGGTTGAGCGTGCTGCCGCCGCCCCCGCCGGAGGTGGGGATGCCGGCCGCCGCGAGGTCGTGCGTGATCCGGTCGGTGACCCGGCGGGCCAGCACCGCGCCGAGGACCGACACGCCGATGGTGCCGCCGAGCGAGCGGAAGAACGCGACGCTGGCGCTGGCCGCGCCGATGTCCTTGAGCGCGACGGTGTTCTGCACGGCGAGCACCAGGTTCTGCATGGTCATGCCGACACCGACACCGACGATGAACATCGCGAGGCCGACGAGGACCAGCGACGTCTCGTGGTCGATGGTGCCGAGCATGGCGAACCCGACGACCAGCACGACGGAGCCGAACACGATGTACGGCTTGATCTTCCCGGTGGCGGTGATCATCCGGCCGGCCACGATCGAGGAGACCAGGACGCCGGCCATCATCGGGATGGTGAGCAGGCCGGCCTCGGTCGGGCTGTAGCCGCGGCCGATCTGGAAGTACTGGCCGAGGAAGACCGCGCCGCCGAACATCGCCATACCGACCGCCAGGCTGCCCAGGATCGCCAGTGCGGTGGTGCGCTCGCGGACGATGTGCAGCGGCACCACCGGCTCGGCGGCCCGTGCCTCCACCCAGACGGCGAGCGCGAGCAGCAGGACCGCGCCGCCGACCATGGCGCCGCTCTGCCAGGAGACCCAGGCGAACGAGTCGTCGACGAACGAGATCCAGATCAGCAGCACGCTGACACCGGCGGCGATGAGCGCGGCGCCCAGGTAGTCGATCTTGACGTTGTCCCGGCGCACGGTGGGCAGGTTCAGGGTGATCTGGAGCAGGAACAGCGCGACGGCCGCGACCGGTACGCCGACGAAGAAGCACCAGCGCCAGCCGAGCCAGGAGGTGTCCACGATGAGGCCGCCCAGCAGCGGGCCGCCGACTGTGGCCAGCGCCATGACGCCGCCCAGGTAGCCGTTGTAGCGGCCGCGCTCGCGCGGCGGGATCATGGCCGCGATGGCGACCTGGACCAGCGCCTGGAGACCACCGACACCGATGCCCTGGAACGCGCGGGCGGCGATGAGCTGCCCGGCGCTCTGCGCGAAGCCGGCCGCGACCGACCCGACCAGGAAGACCACGATGGCGACCTGGATCAGCAGCTTCTTGTTGAACAGGTCGGCCAGCTTGCCCCAGATCGGGGTGGTCGCGGTGGCGGTGAGCAGGGTGGCGGTGACCACCCAGGTGTACTGCGTCTGCGAGCCGTTGAGCGCTCCGATGATCTTCGGCAGGGCGGTCGAGACCACGGTGCCGCTCAGCATGGCGACGAACAGCACCAGCAGCAGACCGCTGAGTGCCTCCAGCGTCTGCCGCCGGTTCATGGGTGCGGCCTCAGCCGTCATGGTGGGTGCGCTCATGCGCGCGTCCTCCAGGTGTGTCGATGTCGGGTGGCCGCTTCGTTGCCTCAAGCAATCAACACTAAACCTTGCCCGGTAGGCAAGTTTGCCCATTGAGAAATGGGTCACCTACGCTGGCCCTCATGGACGAGTGCACCGGGCTGCGGGAGCGGAAGAAGGCGGCGACCCGCCTGGCGCTGCACGAGGCGGCGCTGTCCCTCGCCGTCGAGCACGGCCCCGACCAGATCACCGTCGAGGCGATCGCCGACGGCGCCAACGTCTCCCGGCGGACGTTCTCCAACTACTTCGGCGGCAAGGAGGAGGCCATCTTCCACGGCGACACGCTGCGGCTGCGCCGGCTCCTCAGGCTCGTCGCGGAACAACCGGCGGAGCTGTCGCCGTGGGCCGCGCTGACCCGGGCCGCCCTGGCCCAGGCCGAGGAGGGCTACGACGACCCGGCCGAGCCCTGGCTCAACCGGCGCCGCCGGCTGCACGGCCACCCGAGTCTGGCCGCGCACCAGGTCGGCGCGTACGCGGGCTTCGAACGGGAGATGGCCGCCGAACTGGCCCGCCGGCTGACCGGACCCGACGCGGCGCTACGGGCCCGGATCGTCGCCGCGACGTTCCTCGCGTCCCTGCGGATCGCCGCCCACGAGTGGCTGGAGCACCCCGGGCGGGCGCTGCGCGACGTGCTGCGCGACGTGCTCGCCCACGCCGCCCCGACCGCGGGCTGAACGCGCCGCTCCCCCGCCGGACCGGTGGAATGGCCGACGAAAGCGACACTCCGCCCGACCCGGGCTGACACACTCGCCCGGTGAGTGGCGACCGGTGGCGCAAAGGGCTCGGGCCGGCGACCGGCGTCGCCCCCGCCACCCGGGTGGACCGGTTCGAGATCTTCTTCGACCTCGTCTTCGTGGTGTCCTTCTTCATCATCACGCGCGCCACCGCCGCGAACGTGACCCCTGGGGAACTGCTGCACGCGCTGCTGGTGCTCGCCGTGCTCTGGTGGTGCTGGGTGGTGCACAGCGCGGTCGCCGCCCGGCTGCGTCTCGGCGAGGGCTTCGTGCCGATCCTCATGGTGGTCGGCATGATCGCGCTCTTCACGTTCGCGCTCGCACTGCCGCAGACGTTCGGCGACCTGGACAAGGGCAGCGCCGGGCCGATCCTGGTCACGATCAGCTACGTGGTGATCCGGCTCGTGCACACCGCCCTGTACTGGTACGCCACGAGCGGCGATCCACCGGCCCGGCGCAAGCTGCGACTGTTCCTGCCCGAGGCGCTGGTCACCGCCACCCTGCTGCTGGTGGCCGCGCTGCTGTCACCGCGCGTGTCCCCCGAGGTCGGCCCGTGGCTGCGCGACGGGCTGTGGATCGCGGTGGTGGCCATCCAGTACAGCAGCGGCCTGCTGGCCGGCACCGGCGGCTGGAAGATCACCTCGGCCGAGCACTGGACCGAACGGTACGACCTGATCCTGATCATCGCGCTCGGCGAGTCGGTCATCTCGGTCGGCGTCGGCGGCAACCTGCTCGGCCAGGCCGTGACCTGGCCGGCGATCCCGGCGGCGATCTTCGGCATCCTGTTCACCGCGGCGCTCTGGTGGGCGCACTTCGACATGATCGGCCCGGCCGCCCGGATCGCGCTGCACGCCGCCCAGGGCCACGCGCGGGTGACGCTGGCCCGCGACGCGTACGCCTACCTCTACCTGCCGATGATCGCCGGGGTGATCCTGTTCGCGATCGGCGCCGAGGAACTGGTCCGGATCGTCACCGACCCGGCGGGCGGCCCGATGGAACGCGGCCACGGGCCGGCGGTACCGCTGCTCTTCGGTGGCGTGATCGTCTACTTCGCCGCCAACATGGCGTTCCAGTGGCGCGCGCTGCGCACGCTGTCCTGGACCCGGCTCGGCACCCTGGTCCTGCTCGCCGCGGCGCTGCCGGTCGGACGGCACCTGCCGGCGCTCGGCGCGCTGGGCCTGCTCACCGCGATCTGCGTGGCACTGGTCGCGGCCGAGCTGGTGATCTTCGCAGACTCCCGGGCCGCGTTGCGCCGGCTGATACACGAGGAGAAGGCCAGCGCCGAGGAGAGCGAGGCCGCCTGGCGGGCTCGCTGGCACGACGACGGCGACAGCGCCCCGCACCGACCTTGACACAGGCCCTAGAGTCTCCGCGTGATCGAGATCGTCACCGAGGTCGACCTGTTCCACCCGCCCGCCCGGATCTGGCGGGCGCTCACGGAACGCGCGCTGCTGGCCAAGTGGTTCGCCGACAGCGCGCCCGGGTCCGATCGGTCGATCCTGGCCACCGCCGCGCTGCCCGGCTACGACGGCGACACCGAGGTGGAGACAGTCGAGCTGCGCGCGCCGGACCGGCTCGTGGTCCGCTGCCGGGAGACCGGCCGGGCCACCCGGCTCGCCTGCGACCTGACCCCCACCGCACACGGCACCCGGCTGTCCGTGCGGGAGGTGCTCGAAGAGGGCGACTGGGACGCCGACGCCCGCGCCGAGCAGCACGAGCAGGCCGTGACCGGACGGCTGCCGGCGATCCTCGACTGGCTGGCGTTCCAGAACGTCGACCTGCGCCGCGCCGAGGGCGGACTGACCGCCGAACTGCCTGTGATCCGGCTGCTCGGCGACGACGAGCGCAGCCCCGGGCGACGCCGCGTGCTGCTGGCGGCCGGCGCGGTGACGCTGGTCGCCGCCACGGCCGGGGCCACGGTGTGGGCCACCGCCGACGAGCCGCCCGCGCCGGCCGCGCCGACGCCCACGACCTCGCTGGTGATGCCGTCCAGCGCCACGCCGTCGGTCCGGCCCACGACCGCGCGACCCACGCCCGGTGCCAGCCGCCGCAGCGCGTCGCCCTCGCCGACGCCGCCAGTCACCCCCAGCCGTACGCCGAGCCCGACGCCCTCGGCGGTGGTGGCGGTACCGCTGACCGCCACCTACGAGACGGTCACCGACCGGGTATTCGGCTACCGGGGCGAGGTGGTGCTGCGCAATCCCGGCCCGTCACCGCGTCCGGGCTGGACGGTCACCGTGACGCTGCACGACGGCGCCACCGTGGGCAGCGTGAGCGGGGCCGAGGCCACCCAGGACGGCACCGTGGTCACGTTCACCGGTGGGGCGTTGCCGGGCGGTGAGTCCGCCACCATCCGGTTCGACGTCCGCGACCCGGACCCCCAGAACGACGCCCCGTCGGCGTGCACCGCCGACAACACCCCCTGCACCCCCGCCTGACCCCCACCCACCCCCTCTCCCTCCCCTTTCACCCCGTCGATCATGAAGTTGGACCGCGGATTTGTCCGCATTGAACCCGGCCAACTTCATGATCGACGGGGTCGGGCCGGTGGGTGGGTTGTTGAGTGTGTGGGAGCGCTCCCGTAACATCTCTGACGCGGCTGTTAACGCTCACAACACAATCGCCGCCGCCAATGTCGGAGCCGCTCCCCCCGCAGGAGGTCAATTCATGTTCAGATCCAGGTCAGTCAATGTCATATGGGCATCGGCCGGCGCCGCACTGCTGGCGTCGGCGTCGGTCGCCGTGGCACTGCCCGCCGGTGCGGCCGCCGCCGGCTGCTCGGTCGACTACGCGATCTCGTCGCAGTGGCAGGGCGGCTTCGGCGCCAACGTCACCATCACGAACCTCGGCGACCCGGTGTCGAGCTGGACGCTGACGTGGTCGTTCGGCGCCGGGCAGACGGTGACCCAGTCGTGGAACACCGAGCTGACCCAGAGCGGAGCCGCTGTGACCGCCCGCAACGTCAGCTACAACGGGTCCATCCCGACCAACGGCACCGCGTCGTTCGGCTTCAACGGCTCCTGGGGCAGCAGCAACCCGGCGCCGACCAGCTTCGCGCTCAACGGGGTGACCTGCACCGGCGGCACCACCACGCCGACCGGCGGCCCGACCGGCGCTCCCACCACCGCACCGCCGACCACCGCACCGCCGACCACCGCACCGCCGACGACGCCGCCGCCGGGTGGGACGTGCAGCCTGCCGTCGTCGTACCGGTGGTCGTCGACGGGCGCTCTGGCGCAGCCGCGGTCGGGATGGGTGTCGTTGAAGGACTTCACTGTGGTGCCGTACAACGGCCGGCACCTGGTCTACGCCACCACCCACGACACGGGGTCGTCGTGGGGGTCGATGAACTTCGGGCTGTTCTCCAACTGGTCGCAGATGGCCTCGGCATCGCAGAACGCGATGTCGTCGGGGACTGTGGCGCCCACGTTGTTCTACTTCGCGCCGCGCAACATCTGGGTGCTGGCCTACCAGTGGGGACCGACCGCGTTCTCCTACCGCACCTCCACCGACCCCACCAACCCGAACGGGTGGTCGTCGGCGCAGCCGCTGTTCACCGGCAGCATCTCCGGCTCCGGCACCGGCCCGATCGACCAGACCCTGATCGCCGACGACCAGAACATGTACCTGTTCTTCGCCGGTGACAACGGCAAGATCTACCGCTCCAGCATGCCGATCGGCAACTTCCCCGGCAGCTTCGGGTCCACCTACACCACGATCATGTCGGATTCGACGAACAACCTGTTCGAAGCAGTGCAGGTCTACAAGCTGCAGGGGCAGACCCGCTACCTGATGATCGTCGAGGCGATCGGCAGCCAGGGCCGCTACTTCCGCTCCTTCACCGCCACCAGCCTGGGCGGATCCTGGACCCCCCAGGCCGCCACCGAGTCCAACCCGTTCGCCGGCAAGGCCAACAGCGGCGCGACCTGGACCAACGACATCAGCCACGGCGAACTGATCCGCACCACCGCCGACCAGACCTTCACCGTCGACCCCTGCAACCTCCAACTGCTCTACCAGGGCCGCTCCCCCAACTCCGGCGGCGACTACGGCCTCCTGCCCTACCGACCCGGACTACTCACCCTCCAGCGCTGAGCCGGTCGATCGAGGAGAGAGAGGTCCGATGAGAAGGCACCAGACGACCCGTACCGCGGTGTTGTCGGCCGGGGCCGTCCTGCTGGCGTCGACAGCGGTCGCCGCGGCGCTGCCGGCCGGGGCGGCGGCCGCCGGCTGCGCGGTCACCTACGCCGTGTCCTCGCAGTGGCAGGGCGGCTTCGGCGCGAACGTCACAGTCACCAACCTCGGTGACCCGGTGAACGGCTGGACGCTCACGTGGTCCTACGCCGCCGGCCAGACGGTCACCCAGGCGTGGAACGCCACTGTGACGCAGAGCGGAGCGGCGGTCAGCGCCCGCAACGTCGACTACAACGGGTCCATCCCCACCAACGGCAGCACGTCGTTCGGCTTCAACGGGGCCTGGACCAGCAGCAACCCCGCTCCGACCAGCTTCGCGCTCAACGGGGTGACCTGCACCGGTGGCACGACGACGCCGACCACGTCACCGTCCACCTCCCCGCCGAGTTCGCCGACCAGCTCACCGAGCAGCCCGCCGCCAACCGGGGCGGCGGACATCACCGTCAACACCGCCAGCCGCTACCAGACGATCGACGGGTTCGGCGCCGCGGTGTCGATCTGGGGCGGCGCGTGGTCGACGGCCGAGACGCAGACACTCGTCGGGCTCGGCCCCAACCAGCTCGGCCTGTCCATCGTGCGTACCGGCGTCTCGCCGGTGTCCGGCGAGTGGGGCACCCAGGTCAGCGCGCTGCGGACGGCGAAGTCGTACGGGTCCGACGTGAAGATCATGGCGTCGCCGTGGACCGCCCCGGCGGCCTGGAAGACGAACAACAGCCGGATCAACGGCGGCAAGCTGCGCACCGACTACTACGACGACTACGCCAACCACCTCAGCAGCTACGTCCAGTACATGCGCAACCAGGGCGTGACGATCGACGTCACGTCCGTGCAGAACGAGCCGGACTGGCACCCGGACTACGACTCGATGGACTGGAGCGGCACCGAGCTGCAGACCTTCGTGCGGGAGCAGGGCGCCAAGGTGCAGAACACCAAGCTGATGGTCGCCGAGGCGGTGAACCTGAACTACGGCTACACCGACCCGACGCTCAACGACGCGGCGGCCCGCAACAACATCGGCTACATCGGCGGTCACCTGTACGGCACGGAGGCGTCCGGCCGGCTGAAGCCGTACACGCTGGCGCAGCAGTACGACAAGCCGGTGTGGATGACCGAGTGGAACCTGCACGAGGCCGACGGCGGCGGGTCCGACATCTGGGGCAACCCGGCCAACGCCGCGGTCTGGAACGAGACGCTCGACGACATCATGCGCACCGTGCACAAGTCGATGGAGTCGAACTGGAGCGCGTACGTCTGGTGGTACGGCAAGCGCTACTACTCGTTCATCGGTGACGGCGAGTCCGCGTACGGCACCGTGGCGGGCGCGCCGCTCAAGCGCGGGTACGCGTTCGCGCAGTACGCGAAGTACGTGCGGCCCGGCTACCAGCGGGTCGCCCTGACCAAGAGCTCGAAGGCGTCGCCGCTGGAGGTGACCGCCTACTCCGGCGACGGGAAGGTCACGCTGGTGATCCTCAACCGGTCCACGAGCGCGGTGAACAACGCGATCATCCAGGCGCCGCAGACCGTGAGCCGGGCCGAGTACGTGGCTACCTCGCAGAACGCCGGCGCGGCGAGCCAGCCGGTGGGCGTGAACGGCAACCAGGTGACGGTGAACGTCGGCGCGCGGAGCATCTCCACCGTCGTGCTCACCCTCTGACCGGGGGACACGCACGAGGGCGGGGGCGGCCGATCGGCCGCCCCCGCTCGTCACGCCTGCTAACCGGCGTACGTCTCGAACTCGCCGACTCTCGGCGTACCGCCGGAGCTGTTGATCTTGAAGTTGATCTTCTTCAGTGAGGTCGCGCCGAAGGTGATCTGGCCGGCCCCGCTGCCGGAGGCGAGCACCGCGCCGGTGTCGTTGTTGACGAGCTGCCACGACCCGATCGAACCCGAGGTGCCGGACGGCTCGCGGATGACCACGCGGGACACGGTGGTGGCCGAGCCCCACTTGATCGAGACGGTGCCGGTCGACCCGGACGGCGACCAGTACGTGCTCGGGTTGCCGTCGCGCACGTTGCCGTAACTGGTGCCGTCGGCCTTGCTGGACCCGTCCGCGCCGGCGCCGGAGACCAGGCTCAGGTTGGTCCCGCCGGACGGCGGCGGAGTGGTCGTCCCGGGCGGCGGCGCGGTGGGGGCGGGCGTGGTCGGCCCCGGCGTGGTGGGTGCCGGGGACTGCGGCGTGCAGTTGCCGTCGGAGACCCGCAGGCCGGTGTTGGCGCCCGCCGTCTGCCGCACGATGTCCGGCACGCAACTCGCCGCGTCGAGCCGGTACGAGTACGGGACGCTGACCGTGGTCGTCGAGGTCACGTTCGGCCCCGCCGGGTAGTTGTCGCTGCCGGGCGAGGACCAGGTCACGTTGTCGAAGATGTTGCCGCTGACCTGCCAGGTGCCGCGCTCGCTGGTGTAGAACGTGCCGAGCACGTCCTTGGAGTTGCGGAAGTAGTTGCTGTCCACCTTGGCCCGCGCCCCGGCCCGGGAGTTGATCCCCGACTCGTGCAGCCCGTTGTAGTGGTTGTTGAACATGTGGGCGATGCCGCCGCGCAGCAACGGCGTCCGGGAGTCGATGTTCTCGTACAGGTTGTGCTCGAACGTGATGTAGCCGTTCCCGCGGTCGCTCTCACTCGATCCGATGAGGCCACCCCGGCCGGAGTTGCGCAGGATGCTGTACGACAGCGTCACGTACTGGGTGTCGTCCTTCATGTCGAACAGGCCGTCGTAGCCCTCCGACTCCCCGCCGGACGCCTCCAGCGTCACGTGGTCGACCCACACGTTGCGGACGCTGCTCTCCATGCCGATCGCGTCGCCGCCGTTGGAGGTGGGCGAACCCGACTTCTTGACGTTCCGCACCGTCACGTTCCGGACGATGATGTTGCGGGAGTCGCGGATGTGGATGCCGAGCTGGTCGAAGACGGCGCCGCCGCCCACCCCGATGATGGTGACGTTGCTGATCTGCTTCAGCTCGATCACGCCGTCCGCGGTGTTGCAGCTCGACCCGGAGACCTTGCTGGTGTTGCCGTGGTTGATGGTCCCGGTCACCTCGATGACGATCGGGGTGCTGCTGCTGGCCCGGCCGCAGAGCGCGGCGTGGATGGCGGTGCCGGTGGTGGCGCGTACCGTCTGCCCGCCCGCACCGCCGGTGGTGCCGCCGTTCTGGGTGGCGTAGCCGGTGGCGCTGCCGGCCGCCGCCGACGCCTGCGGGGACGGCAGCACCACGGCGACGGCGATACCCACGACCGCCGTGGCCAGTGCCGCGTGGAGTCGCAGCGAGACTGGTCTTCTCATGTCGCCTCATTCCTTTTCGAGCATGCGGGAATTGCCGCCGAGCAGCGGCAGTCACCGAATGGGAATAATGAGGAGCCGCGACGCGATCAGGCGCGTCGCCAGCGAATGTCGTTCATCTGCGATGCCCGGCCCGCACATGAAACATCGATGTGACGCAATCGTATGAAAGCGCTTTCCAGGAAAGCAAGAGCTGGCGTTTGCAGGTTTTTTGCACTACTCCGGGCGGCCGGAGGCCGCGGACGCCTGCTTGACGGGACGCGCGATCGGTGATTGCCTGCACCTCACCCGGCAGATCGATGTTTGTCTACTTTCCGCCCGCACGAGGAGCGCCATGCCCCACCTCCGCAGGACCCTGCCGGCCGCTGTCGCCGGCGCGCTCGCCGCCGTCCTGGCCGTCTCCCCGGCGCCCGCCGCACCCCCGGCGGAACCGGCAGCCACCGGCAACGCGTGGACCGCCGACCTCACCGTCGTCGACGCCGACGACGTCGGCGTCCGCTGGACCGGTGCCGGGCTACGCCTCGCCGACACGGCGAGCCGACCGGCCGCCCAGCGCCGGCAGACGGCCGGGGGCATGCTCGTCACCGCGCCCCACCCGCTCGCCGCGCCGGCCAACCGGGTCCGGGCCGACGTCGACGCGACCACCGGCACCGGCACCGTCGAGGTGGCGGCACGCGGCTGGCGATCGGGCGCGTGGACCGAGTGGCGGTCGGTCTCCGGCCAGGCCGTCTTCGACCAGCCCGTCACCCGGGTGCAGATCCGGGTGGCCCTCACCGCCGAGCGGCCGTCCACCGCGCCCGCAGTGCGCGCGGTCCTGCTCGTCGCCGATTCGGTCGCCGCCGTCACGGCCGCGACCCCGGGCCTCACCTACCGGGTGTACGCCACCCGCGAGGGCCTGGTCGGCGGCACCACCGCCAACGGGCACGTGATCGTCTCGCGGGACCACTTCGTCGCGTTGCCGTCTGCTCGCGGCCTCGCGCCGAAGAACACCGGCGACTACACCGTGCGGGTCTGCACCACCACCCGCAGCCGCTGCGAGTACGCGCCGGTCTGGGACATCGGGCCGTAGAACACCAGGGACGACTACTGGAACCCCGGCGGTGTCCGGGAGATGTGGAAGGACCTGCCGCAGGGCCGGCCCGAGGCGCAGGCCGCGTACCAGAGCGGCTACAACGGCGGCCGGGACCAGTTCGGGCGCACGGTGGGCAGCCCGGCCGGCATCGACCTCGCCGACGGCACGTTCTGGGACGGCCTGCTGCTCACCGACAACGCCTGGGTCGACGTCGCCTACCTCTGGACCGGCACCGGCACCCGGGGCCGGATCGGCAGCGGCCCGCTCAACATCCGGTCCGGCCCCGGCACGGGCAATCCCGTCGTCGGCCTGGCCGCCACCTACGCCGACGTGCCGATCGAGTGCGCGGTCACCGGCCAGTCGGTGAGCGGCCCGTACCGGACCACCAGCCAGTGGAACCGCCTCGCGTCAGGACACTTCGTCAGCCACGCGTACGTCTCCAGCGTGACCGGCACGATCGCGGCCTGTTGAGGACGGCTCGCCCGGGGTGCGCCGTCCTGCCGCGGCCGGCTCGCCCGGGGTGCGCGCCGGTGTGGCGCCGCCCCGGGTGCGCTGGATGAGCACGACGCAGGCGAGCACCGCGCCCGCCACCACCAGCGCGCCGGGCGTGACCGCCTCGCCGAGCAGCACCGCCGACCAGATCAGCGTGAGTACCGGCTGGACGAGCTGGATCTGGCCCACCTTGGCGATGCCGCCCCGGGCCAGCCCGGCGTACCAGGCGAAGAAGCCCAGGAACATCGACACCACTGTGAGATAGCCGAACCCGGTCCAGGCGGCGACGCCGCCCCGCGGCGGGTGGACGAGCGCGGCCACCACAGTGACCGGCACGGTGACCGGGAGCGACAGCAGCAACGCCCAGCAGATCGTCCGGGCGCCGCCGAGGTCGCGGGCGAGCCGGCCACCCTCGGCGTACCCGAGTCCGCAGAGCACCACGGCGGCGAGCAGGAACACGTCGGCGGCCGACAGCGCGCCGCTCACCGCGCCGCTCGCGGCGAGGAACGCGAGCACCAGCACCAGGCCGGCGGCACCGGCGATCCAGAACAGCGGCGGCGGCCGTTCGCCGGCGCGCAGTACCGCGAACACGGCGGTCATGGCGGGCAGCACGGTGACGACCACGGCGCCGTGCGCGGACGTCTGCGTGGTGAGCGCCAGCGAGGTGAACAGCGGGAAGCCGACCACGACGCCGAGCGCGACGATCGACAGCCGTCGCCACTGGTCCCGGGTGGGGCGCGGCGCACCGGTCAGCCGCAGGTAGGCCCACGCGAGCAGCGCCGCGCCGACGGCCCGTCCGAACGCGACGAACCAGGGGTCGAGCGTGTGCACCGCGACGCGCGTGGCCGGCAGCGACATGCTGAAGGCCAGTACGCCCAGCGCGCCGAGGGCGATCCCGGCGCCCGGTCTCACCGTTACCGTGGTCGGGGCAGTAGCGCTACTCTGTGCTGTCATGAATGATGGTAGCGCTATCGACCGTGTGGTCCGGCATCTGGGTGCGCTGGCGGCCGACGCCGCGCCCGGCACGCGGCTGCCGTCGGTGCGGGAGCTGACCACGCACCATCACGTCTCCCCCGTGACGGTCGCCGAGGCGACCCGGCGGCTCGTCGCGGATGGGCTGGTCGAGACACGTCCGGGCCGTGGCGCGTACGTGGCGGCCCGGCGCGCCGGCCCACCGCGGGCGGACCTGTCGTGGCAGACCGTCGCGCTCGGCTCGCGGCGGGGCGGCGAGGAGGAGATGCAGGCGCTGCTGGCGCTACCGCCGTCGGGCGCGATCCCGTTGACCGGCGGCTACCTGGACCCGGATCTCCAGCCGGCCGCCGCGCTCGGTGCGGCGCTCGCCCGCGCGGCCCGGCAGCCGGCCGCGTGGCAGCGCGGCCCGGTCGAGGGACGCGCCGACCTGCGCGCCTGGTTCGCCCGCGAGGCGGGTGGCGGCCTGCGCGCCGAGGACATGGTGATCTGCCCGGGCGGGCAGGCCGCGCTCTCCTCCACGCTGCGGGCGCTCACCGTCCCCGGCGACACGATCCTGGTCGAGTCCCCCACCTACCTGGGCGCGCTCGCCGCCGCGCGCGCCGCCGGGCTGCGCGTGGTGCCCGTCCCCGCCGACACCGACGGGGTACGCCCCGACCAGCTCGCCGCCGCGTTCGCCCGCACCGGCGCCCGCCTGTTCTACTGCCAGCCGCTGTACGCCAACCCGCACGGCGCGACGCTCTCCCCCGCACGGCGCGCCCAGGTCGCCGACGCGGTCCGCGAGGCCGGGGCGTTCCTGGTCGAGGACGACTACGCCCGCGACCTCGCCATCGACGGCGAGGCACCGCCACCCCTGGCTGCCGACGACCCGGACGGGCACGTCGTCTACCTGCGTTCACTCACCAAGTCCACAGCACCCGGCCTGCGGATCGCCGCGATCGGCGCGCGGGGACCGGCCAGGGCACGGCTGCGGGCCGCCCGGCTGCTCGACGACCTCTTCGTCGCCGGGCCGCTGCAACAGGCCGCCGTGGAGTTCCTCACCGCGCCGGCCTGGGACCGGCACCGCCGCACGCTGCGCGTACAACTGCGGGCCCGCCGGGAGGCGCTGCTCGCCGCGCTGGACCGGCACCTGCCGTCGCTGGCCCCGCGCGACGTCCCGCGCGGTGGCCTGCACCTGTGGGTACGGCTGCCCGACGGCACCGACGACGTAGCAGTGACCACTGCGGCCGCGGCAGCAGGGGTGACCGTCTTCCCCGGCCGCCCCTGGCACGCCGCCGAACCCCCCGCCCCGCACCTGCGCCTCACTTACGCCGCCGCCCCACCCGAGCAGATGGACGAGGCCATCCGCCGCCTGTCCACCACCCTCCCCCACCCCCACACCCGCGATCTTGCAGTTTGGCACCCCGCATACCAGGAGTAATCCGGCATCCAAGGGGCCGAACATGCAAGATCGCGAGGGCGGAGGGGGCGGGGGCGGGGGTTAGGGCGGGGTTAGTTGCGGGTGATGGTGAATGTACTTGTGGTGTTCTTGATGTCCTGGAAGTTGTCGGTCAGGCGGAGGTTGGTGAATGTGGCCGCGCCGACCGCGGGGCCCTGACCGGCCTCGGGCATCTCGTTGACCCAGATGCCGAAGCCGGACTTCGCGTCGAACGCGTCACCGCTGCGCCGCGCACCGGAGATCGACACGTTCGTCAGCACCGTGTCGGTGATCGGGTTCTCCGGCTGGCTGCCGTTGTACTTGGTCTGGAACATGATCCCCGAGTACGTCGGATCGACGATGTCCACGTCGGTCACCCGGATGCCCCGGAACTCCTTCGACGCCGAGAACAACCACATCGCCGGGAACGTCTGCGCGCCCCAGAAGTGCCCGCCGGAGCGGATCAGCGAGATGTTCTCGAACCGGGTGGGCGGGCTGGCGCCGAACCCGACGAACGGGTAGCCGAAGTCCAGCGAGCTGATCGTGATGCCCGAGTACGTGAGCTGGTCGGCGATGTAGAGGTTGCGGAACACGTTGTCGTACCCGCCGTACACGGCCAGCCCTGCCGCCCGCCAGGTGAGCGTGGCGGTGAGGTTCTCGAACACGTTGCCGTGGTTGCCGCCGGATGCGCCCTGGTCGGTGGCGGAGAACAGCGCGAACGCGTCGTCGCCGTTGGAGCGGCCCTCCGAGTTGGTGACCAGGTTGCCGGTGCTGCCGTTCGTCATGTTCACGGCGTCGGCGAAGGTGTTGCGGAACCGGCTGTCCCTGATGGTCAGCCCGTCCACGCTCACCCCCCAGTACGCGCAGACGGTGTGCTCCACCCAGACGCTGTCGAGTGTCAGGTCGTCCACGTCCTTCAGTTCGCCCCACACCTTGCCGGGACCGTCGATCCGGTTGGTGTAGTTGCCGAAGAACGCCAGGTGGGCGAACGTGGAGCCGCCGGCCGAGGACTCGACCCGGAAACCGGCGTCGGTGTTCTGCTGGTTGCGCGGCGTCTGGAACCGGGTGTACCACATGCCGGCGCCGACGACCTTCACCGCCTTGCCGTACACCTGGAACTTCTGCGCGGTCTCGTACGTGCCGGCGGGCAGGTAGACGCCGACCAGGGTGCCGGTGGTGTCCATCCGGACCGCGTCGAGCGCGTTCTGCACGTCGGCGTGGCTGAACCCGGCCGGCACCTTGTAGCGGGCCGGGTCGGGGTTGGCGCGCGGCGACACCAGTTCGGTGTCGACGAAGTCGATCGCGTAGGTGGTGCTGTTCGCCGGGTCCTTCTGGAGCCGGATCCGGCTGCCCGCCGGGATCGTGGAGTCGAGCAGCACGTTCGCCTCGTCGTACAGGTGCCGGGGCGCGCCGGCGCTCGGCGAGTCGCTCGGACCGGCCTCGGCGCCGTAGAGCCAGATGTGCTTGGAGGTGAGGCTCATCGGCTTGTGCAGCACGCCGTTGACGTAGACGTTGATGGTCGAGTCGATCCCGCCGCCGCCCGGTGCGTCCGGGATGGAGTAGCGGGCGACCAGGGCGTTGGCCGCCGAGCGGGTGGTCCACTCGACGTACGCCCCGGTGGTGTCGAGCGTGACCGCGCGGCGTCCGGACGCCTCCCCGGCGAGGTCGCCGATGGTGCGGTTCGGGCCGATCACCTGCGCGCCGCCGCCGGTCGTGCCGTCCTCGGCCTCGTACGCGTCGTACGGCAGGTTGGCGCCGCGGCCGACGAACAGCGACCGCTCGCTGGTGTTGTTCTGCCGCTTGACCGGCAGTTCGTTGGCGTCGTCGGCGAGCACCACCCGCACCGTGTACCGGCCGTTGGCGGCGGTCCAGGTGCCGAGCGACACCGGGCCGGCGGTGGCACCGGCGGCGATCGTGCCGCTGTACGAGCCGGTGAGCGTGCGGACCACGGCGCCGGACTGGTCGCGCACCGTCAGGGTGATGCCGTGCGCGCCGCTCGCCGACGCGATGGTGCCCTGGTTGCGCAGCGTCACCGCGAAGGAGACGGCTGCGCCGGCGCTCGGCGTGCCGGGCGACCAGGTGACAGCGGAGGCGATCAGGTCCGAGCTGGCGACCGGGCTCACAGTCAGCGGGGTCGGGCTGGTGTAGGAGTTGTTCGCCTCGTTCTGCTCGATCACCGTGTTCGACTCGTCGACCTTCGCGGTGAGCGGGTAGCTGCCGGCGTCGCGTACGCCGATGCTCGCCGAGACGGTGCTCGACGCGCCTGCGGCGAGCGCGCCGACGGCGGCGGTGCCGACCTTCGCCGTACCCAGGTAGAGGTTGACAGTGGTGGCGGCGGAGGCCGCGGTGCCGGCGTTGCGCACGGTGGCGGACAGCGTGATCGTGTCGGTCTCCACCGGCGCGGACGGCGACGCGGTGACGGCAGTGACGGTGAGGTCCGGGTTCGGTGCCGGAACGCCGATGACCTGGAGTTCGGCGACCTGCCCGTTGGAGGAGCCGGAGTTCGCGGTGAACTGGAGCCGGACGTCGGCGGCGGTCGCGGAGACCGGGACGGTCACCGTGTTGGCGCTGTTCGGGTTGAAGGAGTACGTCGCGGAGCCGACCAGGCTGGTGAACCCGGATGCGGATTGCTCCCGGCCGAGGACCTGGAACGTCTGGGTGCGCGCGCCCCACGCCGGGTCCGGGTTGAGCTTCACGACGACGGCGCTGATGCTCGCGTTGGCGCCGAGCGCGACGGTGAGCGTGCTCGGGTACGCGCCGGGCGCGCCCTCCCAGTACGTGGTGACGTCGTTGTCGACGGCGTTGGCGGCGGCGAACACGTGCACCATCGACGACGCGGTCGCGGGTTTGCCGGCCGCCAGGTTGGTGCCGCCGGTGCCGCTGCCGGTGCGGGTGACCGTGTTGCTGTTCGCCGACACGTTCCCGGCCGCGTCGCGGGCCCGCACGTGGTACGAGACGGTGGCGCTGGCCGGCTGGCTGTCGGTCCAGGTCAGAGTGGACCCGCTCACTGTGGTGCGCAGCGTGCCGTTGGCGTACACCTCGTAGCCGGTGACGCCCACGTTGTCTGTCGACGCGGTCCAGGTCAGCCGGATCTGCCCGCTGGCTGGCTGCGTGTAGGCCAGGTTGCCGGGCGCTGTGGGCGCGACCGTGTCCCCGGTGTTGCCGGTACGGGTCACCGTGTTGCTGTTCGCCGACACGTTCCCGGCCGCGTCCCGCGCTCGCACGTAGTAGGCGACTGTGGTCCCGGCGGGCTGGGTGTCGGTGTACGTCAGCGTGGACCCGCCGACGCTCGTGCGCAGCACACCGTTGGCGTACACGTCGTAACCGGTCACGCCGACGTTGTCGGTGGACGCGGTCCAGGTCAGCCGCACCTGGTCGGTGGCGGGCTCGGTGAACGCGAGGTTGCCGGGCGCGCTCGGCGCCTGGGTGTCGCCGGTGGCCGGGCCGTACACCTCCAGTTCGGCGAGCTGCCCGGCGGGCCAGGCGCTGTTGGCGGTGAACAGCAGCCGCACGTACCGGGTGGACGCGGTGGGCACTGTCACAGTCACCGTGTTGCCGCCGGCCGGGTCGAACGCGTACGGCGCGGACCCGACGAGCGTGCCGAACGTGGAGCCGTTCGTGCTGCCCTGCACGGTGAGCGTCTGGGTGCGCGCGCCCCAGCCGGAGGGCAGCCGCAGCACCAGCCGGTTGACGCTGGTGGCGGCGCCCAGGTCGGCCTGGATCCACTGCGGGAACGCGTTGTTCGGGCTCTCCCAGTAGGTGGCCGCGTTGCCGTCGTTGGCGTTACCCGCGCCGTACACGTCGGCGTGGCCGCTCTCGGTCATGGTCCGGCCGAGCGCCAGGTTGGTCGAGGAGGTGGCCGCGCCGTACACCTCCAGCTCGGCGAGCTGCCCGGCGGCCCAGCCTGTGTTCGCGGTGATCACGACCCGCAGGTAGCGCGCGTCGGTGGCGGTGAAGCCGAGCGTCACGGTGTTGCCGGCGGCCGGGCTGAACGAGCGGCCCGCCGCGGCGACGACTGTGGTGAAGCCGCTGCCGTCGGCGCTGGCCTGCACCGACAGCGTCTGGGTGCGCGCCTCCCAGGCGGCCGGGAGTTTGAGCACGACCTGGTCGACGGCGCGGCTGGTGCCGAGGTCGACCTGCGCCCACTGGGGCAGCGCGCCGCTGCTCTCCCAGTAGCTGCCCTGGTTGCCGTCGGTCAGGTTCGCCGCGACGTAGGGGCCGTTGACGCTGCTGGCGGTGGCGGTGCGCCCGGCGGCGAGGTTCGGGCCGCCGGCGGCGAGGGCCGGTGGGGCGGGGGCCGCGGTGACGACCAGGCCGACCGCGGCGAGCACCGCGACGATTCCGGTACGGAGTCTGGACATGGTGGACGGACACCTTCTTCCCGGGGGAGGTGGAGAGGCGTTCGGGGGTGGGGGTGCGGTGGCGCGGCGGGGACCGGGCCGGTCCCCGCCGCGCCGGGTCAGGAGGCGTACACCTCGAACTCGGACAGCTGGCCGGCCGGCCAGCCGGTGTTGCCGGTGAAGGTCAGCCGCACGAAGCGGCGGTCACCGGCGGGCAGCGCGATCGACACGCTGTTGCCGCCCGCCGGGTCGAACGTGTAGCCCGCCGCCGCCTTGAGCGTCGAGAACGACGAGCCGTCGGTGGAGCCGAGCACGGAAACGGTCTGGGTGCGGGTCTGCCAGGCCGCCGACGGGGGCAGCTTCAGCACCACCCGGGCGACCGGCCGGACACTGCCCAGGTCGACTGTCACCGACTGGGGGAAGGCGTTGTTGGCGCTCTCCCAGTAGGTGTTCGCGTTGCCGTCGACGGTGTTGGCGGCGCCGTACACGTCGGCGTGGCTGGTCTCCGCGACCGGCCGCCCCGCCGCCAGGTTCCCGGCCGGCGGCGCGGTGGTGGGTGGCGGAGTCGTGGTGGGCGGCGGTGTGGTGGTGCCGCCGCCGTACACCTCCAGTTCGGCGAGCTGACCCGCCGGCCAGCCGGTGTTGCCGGTGACTGTGACCCGGACGAACCGCCGGTCGCCGGACGGCAGCGCGATCGACACCGTGTTGCCGGCGGCCGGGTCGAACACGCGGCCCGCCGACGCGGCGAGCGTGCTGTACGAGGAGCCGTCGGTGGAGCCGAGCACCGACAGCGTCTGGGTACGCCGTTCCCAGCCGGACGGCAGCTTGAGCACCACCCGGTCGACGGTGCGGGACGCGCCGAGGTCGACGGTGAGCGACTGCGGGAACACGTTGTTGGCGCTCTCCCAGTAGCTGGCCGGGTTGCCGTCGACGGCGTTGCCGGCGGCGTACGTCTGGGTGGTGCTGGTGGCGGTGGCCGGCCGGCCCAGGGCCAGGTTGCCGCCGGCCGGCGGCGGCGTGGTCGGCGGCGCGGTGGTCGGCGGGACCGTCGTCGGCGCTGCCGTGGTCGGCGCCGGGCTGGTGGGTGGCGGGCTGGACGGGCCGTTGCCCCACTGCGGCTGCGGCCACGGCCCGCAGTACGGGGTGGGCGTGTACCAGCCGGAGTTGCCGGCGCCCTGAGTGATCTGGAAGCCGCTGCCGACGCAGTTGTGGATCGGGTTGGACTGCGCGATGCCGGTGGCGCGCACGTTGGTGAACCTGACCTGGCTGGGCGCCTGCACCTGGAGCGCGTACGTGCCCGCGCCGTCGATGCGCACGTTGTCGAACGAGATGCCGCTGGTCTGCCCCTCGATCCAGTGCAGCGCCGCGTACGAGCTGTCCAGGATGTCGGTGTCGGTGACGTTGATCGCGGCGCCCTGGATCGGCTCGTTGAGCGCGGAGAACCAGATCGCACCCACGCCGAACTGCCAGTTGTAGTCGGAGTTGCCGTTACGGATCAGCGTGTTGCGGGCGACCGTGATGGTTCCGGCCACGGCGGTCGGCCCGGTGACGCCCGGATAGCGGTTCGCGACGTGGATGCCGCCGCCGTTGGTGACCGAGTCGGCTGTGACGTTGTCGGCGATGGTGATGTTCCGCCCGCCGTAGGTGACCAGGTGGTTCGCCAGGATCGTGACGCCGATGGTGTTGCGGGTGAAGGAGTTGTCGACGTTCGGCACGCTCTGCGCCCACATGGCCAGCGCGTCGTCCCCGGTGTTGCGGACGAACGTGTTGGTGACTGTGGAGTTGGTGACGCCCCAGTGGAAGTTCACCCCGTCGGCGGTCTGGTCGAGGATCCGGCTGTTGCGGATCGTGAAGTTGTCCATCGGCCCGTCCATCCAGGCGCCGACCTTGGTGTGCTGCAACCACAGGTTATCCACCACCGAGTTGGTCATCGCCCCGCCGATGGCGTTGACCTGGTCCTCGTCGACGCGTTCCCGGATGTCGCCGATGATGGCGAAGTCCCGCAGCGTGACGTTGCGGCTGGGCCCGCCGGCCTCGTGCGGGCGGATCTCGCCGGAGTAGCCGCCGCCCGGCACGTACTTGCCGTAGATGCCGGCGGCGCGTTTGCGGTCGGTGGGGTGCCGGCCGCCGAGGACCGAGTACCAGGGGCCGGCGCCGCGCAGCGTCACGCCGTCGACCACCACGTGGTCCCAGAGCGTGAACGTGCCGGCCGGGATCCACACCGCCCGGCCCTGCGCCTTGCCGGCGTCCACGGCGGCCTGGAACTTCGCCGTCGAGTCGGTGGCGCCGGTCGGGTCGGCGCCGAAGTCGGTCACCACGTCCAGCACGCCGGACGGCTTGGTGATCTGCGCGCCGACCAGCTCGAAGTCGGCCAGGTCGATGGTGAACGTGGGCGACTGGGCGGTCGAGGAGACCTGGAGGCGGATCTTCGTGCCGGCCGGGTAGGTGGTGCCGAACATGGTCCGGGTCTCGTCGTAGAAGTGGTGCGGGTTGGTGTCGCCCGGGTTGTTGTTGAACGGGTAGCCGCCGTAGTACCAGCCGTACCGGGAGGTGACCGGCACCGCCTTGACCAGTGTGCCGTTGGCGCGCAGGTCGATGGTGGCGTCGCGGCCGGTGCCGGCGGCGTTGTCCGGCAGGCTGTACCGGAACGTGACCGCGTTCGCCGGGGCGGTGAGCGTGAACTCGACGTACTCGCCGACGGCGTCGAGCGTGACCGCCTCCCGGCCGGACGCCTCGGACGGCAGCGTGCCGTAGCGCCGGTCGGGGCCGATCTTCGTGCCGGTGTGGGCGGCCTGTTCGGCCTCCTGCTCCCGGAACGGCACCGTGGCGCCGCGTCCGGTGATGTCGAACGGGGACAGTCCGGCGGCGCGCGCCGGGGTGGCGGTCGTGGTGAGCGCCACGACGACGAGTGTCGAGGCGGCGAGCGCGGCGGCGGCGAAGGCGGCCACGCCGGTGCTGCGGTGGCGGTGCGGGGTGCGGTGCTCGGCCATGCGGGGTGTGCTCCCTTTCGTCGGTGGCCAGATCCCCCCGTGCGGCGTTGCCTCTCCTTCCTCCTCCCCAGGTGTGTCACGTGGTGGCGGCCGGAACGGGCCGCCGGTGGCGCGGCGCCGGCGGCGGGACGGGACCGCCGGCGCCGCGGTCAGGCCGATCGGGTACGCAGCCAGACCGCGGTGTCCGGTGGCAGCCGGTCGTCGTCGAGTGGGCCGCTGGCGAGCAGCAGCCGGTCGTGCGCGGGCAGCGGCACCGCTGTGCCGCCGAGGTTGACCAGGCAGGTGAAGCCGGGTTCGCGGGCGAACGCCAGCACCCCGTCCGGTGCGGGCAGCCAGGTCAGGGTGCCGTCGCCGAGCCCGGGTTCGGCGCGGCGCAGCGTCAGCGCGGCCCGGTACAGCTCCAGCATCGAGTGCGGGTCGCCGGTCTGGGCGCGGACCGTGCGGTCCTTCCAGTCGGCCGGTTGCGGCAGCCAGGGCGCGGCGGCCGCACCGTCGGGGCTGAACCCGAACGGCGGGGTGTCCCCCTGCCAGGGCAGCGGCACCCGGCAGCCGTCGCGGCCGGGGTCGACCCGCCCGGACCGCTCCCACATCGGGTCCTGCCGCAGCTCGTACGGGATGTCCTCGACCTCCCAGAGTCCCAGTTCCTCGCCCTGGTAGACGTAGGCGGCGCCGGGCAGCGCGAGGGACAGCAGCGCGGCGGCCCGGGCGCGACGGGTGCCCAGTTCCAGGTCCGTGGGGATGCCCTCGCGCTTGGCGGCGAAGCTGAACCGGGTGTCGGCGCGGCCGTACCGGGTGACGTGCCGGGTGACGTCGTGGTTGGACAGCACCCAGGTGGCCGGCGCACCGACCGGGGCGTGCGCGGCGAGCGTGCCGTCGATGCTCTCCCGCAGCGCCGTGGCGTCCCAGGCGCAGCCGAGGAAGTCGAAGTTGAACGCGGTGTGCAGCTCGTCCGGGCGCAGGTAGTTCGCGAACCGCTGCCGGTCGGGCAGCCACACCTCGCCGACCAGGGCCCGCCCGCCCGGGTACGAGTCGGCGATGCGCCGCCAGGCGCGGTAGACGTCGTGTACGCCGTCCTGGTCGCGGAACGGGTGTGGCCGGTCCGGGCCGACCTCGGGCAGCGTGCCGTCCTTGACGAGCAGCCCGGCCGAGTCGATGCGGATGCCGTCCACGCCCCTGTCGAACCAGAAGCGCAGGATGTCCTCGAACTCGGCGCGGACCCGGGGGTGGTCCCAGTTGAAGTCGGGTTGCTGCGGGGCGAACAGGTGCAGGTACCAGTCGCCGGGGGTGCCGTCCGGGTCGGTGGTGCGGGTCCAGGTGGGGCCGCCGAACTCGCCGGTCCAGTCGGTGGGCGGAAGGTCGCCGCCCGGTCCCCGGCCGGCGCGGAACCAGAACAGGTCCCGCTCGGGCGCGCCCGGTCCGCCGGCGAGCGCGGCCCGGAACCAGGGGTGCGCGTCGGAACAGTGGTTGGGCACCACGTCGACGACGCTGCGGATGCCGAGCGCGTGTGCCTCCGCGATCAGCGCCTCCACCTCGGCGAGGGTGCCGAAGACCGGGTCGATGTCGCGGTAGTCGGACACGTCGTAGCCGGCGTCGGCCATCGGCGACGGGTACCAGGGGCTGAACCAGATCGCGTCGACGCCGAGCGCGGCGAGGTGATCCAGGCGGGAGCGGATGCCGGCGACGTCGCCGATCCCGTCGCCGTCGCCGTCGGCGAAGCTGCGCGGATAGACCTGGTAGATCACCGCGGAGCGCCACCACGGGCTGTTGTCGGCCATGGACACGGGCACCTGCTTTCTGCGGGGTCGGTTCTGCGGCGGCGGGGGTGCGGCGGGCTTACGGCCTGCCGGCGGGCCTGCGCCCGGCGGCGGGCGGCGGCGCCCGGTCAGCCCTTGAGGCCGCCGGTGGTCAGGCCGGACATGATGTTGCGCTGGAAGATCAGGAACAGCACGACTGTGGGGATCGCGGCGATCACCGACGCGGCGACGACGACGTTCATCGGGGTGCCGCCGGCGAAGGCGTAGATGCCGACGCTGACGGTCCGCGTCTCCGGTGACGGCATGACCAGCTTCGGCCAGAGGAAGTCCTTCCAGACCGCCGTCACCGCGAAGATCGCCACGACGCCGAGGATCGGGCGGGACATCGGCAGGACGATGGACCAGAGCGTGCGCAGCGGGGTGGCGCCGTCCATCACGGCGGCGGCCATCAGGTCCTCCGGGATCGAGTCGAAGAACCGTTTCAGCAGGAAGATGTTGAACGCGTTCGCCACCAGCGGCAGCCAGATCGCGAACGGCGAGTCGAGCAGGTTGACGTGCACGATCGGCAGGTCGATGACCGTGACGTACTGCGGGACGATGAGCACCATCGCCGGGATCATCAGCGTCGCCAGCATCATGCCGAGGATCAGCGTGCCCAGCACCGGGCGCAGCTTCGACAGCGCGTACGCCGCCGCGGTGTCGAAGACGAGCTGGAACACCACCGCGCCGGTGGCGTAGTAGAACGTGTTGAACAGCAGCTTCGCCAGGTCCAGGTTGGTCCAGGCGTCGACGTAGTTGCCCGGCTGCGGGTCGCGCGGGAACAGCGACGGCGGTGTCTGCGCGATCTCCTGGCCGGACTTCAGCGCTCCGGTGACCATCCAGTACAGCGGGCCGAGGAACACCAGCGTGAACCCGGCCACGACCACGGTGAGCACGACCCAGTAGAGGACGCGGCCGCGACCGCGGCGCAGCTGGGCGTGGGAGATGAGGGTCCGGGTGGTGGTGTCGGCGGCCATGTCCTAGTCCTGTCTCGCGGTCAGTCGCAGGTAGACGGCGGAGAACCCGGCCAGCACCACCAGCATGATCACGCCGAGCGCGGCCGCGCCGTTGAGGTCGTTCTGGAAGAACCCGTGCTGGTAGATCAGGTACGCCACGGAGGTCGCCGAGTCCTGCGTACCGGCGCCGTTGGCGAGGATCAGCGGTTCGATGAAAAGCTGCATGGTGGCGACGATCTGGAGCATCGCCAGCAGCGCGAGGATCAGCCGGGTCTGCGGGACTGTCACGTGCAGGATGCGCCGCCACACCCCGGCGCCGTCGATCTCGGCGGCCTCGTACAGCTCGCCGGGGATGTTCTGCAACGCGGCCAGGTAGATCAGCACGGCACCGCCCATGTTCATCCAGGTCGACGCGATCACCATCGCCGGCATCGTCATCGTGGACGACTGCATCCACTCCGACGTGGGCAGTCCCAGCGCGGTGAGGATCGCGTTGAACAGCCCCGCCTCGCTCGGGTCGTACGCGTAGAACTTGAACAGGAACAGCGCGGACGCCGGCGGCAGCATCACCGGCAGGTAGACGAGCACCCGCAGGTAGCCCTTGGCGTGGCGCAGCTCGTTGAGCAGGATCGCCACGAAGAACGGCACCAGGTAACCGAGCACGAGCGCCAGGCCGGTGAAGACGAACGTGTTCTTCCAGGCGGTCCAGAAGCTCGGATCGGCGATGATCCGGCTGTAGTTGTCCCAGCCCACCCAGGTGGTCTCGCCCCGGCGGGTGCGCTGGAAGCTCATCACGACGCCGCGGACCATCGGGTACCAAGAGAAGACGGCGAAGCACACGACGGCGCCGATGAGGAACGTGTGCCCGGTGAGGTTGTCCCGGACCTTGCGGCCGAGGCCGGCGCGGCGTCCGGCGGTACGCGACGGCGTCGGCGCGGCGGGACCGGGACGGCGGGTGGCGCCGGGGGCGGTGGTGAGCGCCAAGGCGACTCCTGCGGTGCTCGGGGAGGTGGGGCCGGTGCGCGGCCCCACCTCCGGTCGGGTCAGCTCTGCGCGGCCAGCAGCTGGTTGACCTTGTCCTCGGCGGTCTTGAGCAGCGCGTCGATGTTCGCGTTCGGGTTGGTCAGCACCCCGGACATCGCGGCGTCGAGCACCGCGTAGACGGCCTGGGCGTTACGCGGCTCCCCCTTGATCGGCACCGGGTTGGCCTCGAAGACCGCGAAGTTCGTGGTGTCCACGTTCGCGTTGGCCTTGCGCAGCTCCAGTTCCTGCTTCTGCGCGTCGCTGCCGTTCGAGAAGAGCAGCGGCTGCGGCAGGCCGACCGGGTAGTTCTGCGGCTTGGCGCGCACGTAGTCGAACTGGCCCTTGCCAGGGGTGAGCTTCTGGTAGGCGAGCCACTTCAGACCGGCCTTGACCTGCTCCGGGCTCAGGCCCTTCTTGAAGAAGTAGCCCTCGCCGCCGCCGAGCGTGGCCTTGGCCGGGCCGTCCTGGCCGGGCAGCGGGCCCATCGCCCAGTCCTGGTACTTGCCCTGGAACTGGCTGACGATCGCCTGGGTCGCGTCCGGCGCGCCGATGAACATGCCGACCTTGCCGGCGCCGGCGTTGGTGAGCAGGTCACCCCACTGGAGGAGCTGCCGGCTGCCCATGCTGTTGTCGCCGTACCGCATGTCCTTGAGGTTCTGCAGGACCTGCTTGCCCATCGCGTTGTTGAAGTCGGCCTTCTTGCCGTCGGCGCTGAGCACCTGGCCGCCCTGGGAGTAGAGCAGGGAGGTGAAGTGCCAGCCGCCGGTGTTGCCGGCGCTGTACTCGGCGTACCCGGCGACGCCGTCGCCGAGCGCGGAGATCTTCTTGGCCGCGGCCCGCACCTCGGGCCAGGTCTTCGGCGGGTTGTTCACGTCGAGCCCGGCCCGCTGGAACAGCGCCTTGTTGTAGATCAGGCCCATCGAGTAGTTCTTCACCGGTACCGCGTAGAGCTTGCCGCCGTCGGTGAAGACCTCCTTGAGCGCCGGGTCGACGCTGTCCCAGGTGGGGATGGTGTCCTTGGTGGCGTACTGGCCGATGTCCATCGCCTGGCCGGAGTCCAGCACCTGCTGGAGGTCGGTCATGTAGCCGTAGAACACGTCGGTGACTGTGCCGCCGGCGAGGCGGGCGGTGAAGTCCGGCGGGTTGTTGCACTGCTCGCCGACGCTGACGCTCTTGACGACGATGTCCGGGTTCTGCCGCTGGAACTCGGCGACGTCGTCGTTCCAGTTCTTCAGCAGCTCCTTCTGCGCGCCGACCGGCTGGCAGTCGACGGTGATGGTGACCTTGCCGCCGGCGTCGCTGCTGTCGTCGCTCTTGGTGGAGCACGCCGCAAGGCTGAGCCCGAGGCCGGCCGCGAGCGCGAGCGCCGCGACCTTCCGATACTGCGGTACGGACATCTGTCCATCCCTTCGGGAACGGGTGTATCCATGGCCTTCACTGATGTGCGGTGACCGCGCGGCTGCCTCCGGTGGGGGAACGGCAACCGGCGCGCGCCCTGCCTCCGGAAACCGCGCCCCGGGTCAGGTGTGAGTGGAGTCACTGTAACGACGCGATGCGAGGTCAGCAAGATGCGGACTCAGGAATGCAAGAACTCGACTTTCGCGCAAGAGGATGCGCGGGTTCACCCGGCTGCGGGCATGAGGCGTCCACCCGGGACCGGGGAGGGACGCGCGAGAGGGAGGCGGGTGGAACCGCCCGGGGTCAGCGGCGAGGGGCGGGGGCGGTGGAGCCGCGTACCACCAGTTCGGGCTCGAACAGCAGCTCGTCGTGCAGCACACCGGCACCCTCGATCTGGGTCACCAGCAGGTCCACGGCCGCCTGGCCCATCGTCTCGATCGGCTGTCGCACAGTGGTCAGCGGCGGATCGGTGCAGGTCATGAACGCCGAGTCGTCGAAGCCGACCACCGAGACGTCGGCCGGTACGGCGCAGCCCAGGCGGCGGGCGGCCCGGATGGTGCCCAGGGCCAGCACGTCGCTGGCGCAGACGATCCCGGTGGCGCCGCGCTCGATCAGCTTCGTGGCCGCGACCCGCGCGCCCTCCATGGAGAAGCTGGACCGCTCCACCAGGGACCGGTCCTCACCCCAGCCGGCGGCCCGGATCATGGCGTCGAGCTTGCGGCGTGAGGGCACGTGGTCGGCCGGGCCGAGCACCATGCCGATCCGCTCGTGGCCGAGGGAGCGCAGGTGCCCGTACGCCTGCTCGACGGCGACCGCGTCGTCGGTGGACACCCGCGGGAAGCCCAGCTCCTCGACGCCGGCGTTGACGAGCACCACGGGCAGGCCGCGGTCGGTCAGGCGCCGGTAGTGCTCGTGCGAGGCGTCGGCCAGGGCGTACGAGCCGCCGGCGAAGATGACGCCGCTGACCTGGTGGTCCAGCAGCATCTCCACGTACCCGGACTCCGGCACGCCGCCGATGGTGCGGGCACACAGCGCCGGGGTGAACCCGCGCTGGGCGAGGGAGCCGGTGACCACCTCGGCCAGCGCCGGGAAGATCGGGTTCTGCAGCTCCGGCAGCACCAGGCCGACCAGGCGGGCGCGCTCGCCGCGCAGCTTCGTCGGGCGCTCGTAGCCGAGCACGTCGAGGGCGGTCAGCACGGCGGTCCGGGTCGCCTCGGACACGCCGCCGCGGCCGTTGAGCACCCGGCTCACTGTCGCCTCGCTGACGCCCGCCTTGCGGGCCACCTCGGTCAGGCGCTTCGTCACGGCGGCAATCGTACGTCGAATTCTTGCAAGAAATGAACAGCCCGAGCGGTCAGTTCTTGCCACGATCGGTGGCAGTCGGTCCGAAAGATGCGAGCAGATTGATGCTTGAAAGACAACAGAGCACCGGAATAACATGAGGAACCTTGTCGATGGCCTGCGCCGCCGAGGCCACCCGTCCCCCGAGAAAGTGGGTGCTCCGATGTCGCGGAGCGTGCCGAGGATCCTCACGGCGCTGGTCGTCGCCACCGCCCTGCTCGTACCGCCCGGCGCCGCCACGGCGGGCCCGCCGCGCGGACCGGCTCCCGTGGTGACCCGCGCCGGGCTCGACCCCGCGCTCGTGGCCGGTCGCGGCGCGACGGTGGACTACGTCGAGCAGGAGGCGGAGAACGGCCGGACCACCGGCGCCGTGATCGGACCGGACCGGTCGGCGTACACACTCGCCGGTGAGGCGTCCGGCCGCCGGGCCGTACGCCTGCTTCCCGGTCAGTACGTCGAACTCACGCTCCCCCGGCCCACGAACGCGCTGACCGTGCGCTACAGCATCCCGGACGCGCCGGGTGGCGGCGGGATCACCGCGCCGCTGCGGGTGTCCGTCGGGCACGCGCCCGCTCGCACCATGACGCTGACCTCGCAGTACGCCTGGCTCTACAACCAGTACCCGTTCACCAACGACCCCGGCGCCGACCTGCTGCACCCGGACTGGTGGATCACCGAGTGCTCCTGCGTCCCGGCGGCCACCACGCCCGCGCCGGTGATCAGCAAGCCGTTCCGGCCGCACCACTTCTACGACGAGCAGCGGATGCTGCTCGGCCGGACCCACCGGGCCGGCGAGGTGGTCCGGCTGACCGCGCCGCGCGGCACCGCCGCCGCGTGGACCGTGATCGACCTGGTGGACGCGCACCTGGTCGCGCCGCCCCGCGTGGTCCCCCGCGCGGTGAACGCGCTGTCCTTCGGCGCCGACCCGACCGGCCGCCGGGAGTCCGCCGACGCGTTCGACCGCGCGATCGCGTACGCCCGCCGGGCGGACCGCCCGCTCTACCTGCCGCCCGGCACCTACCAGGTCAACCGGCACATAGTCGTCGACGACGTGACGATCGCCGGAGCCGGCAGCTGGTACACGATCGTGCGGGGACGCGAGGTCGAGCTGGACACACCCGCCCCCGACGGCTCCCGCCACACGGGCGTCGGCTTCTACGGCCGCGACGCCGCGGACGGCGGCAGCAGCGACGTGCACCTGTCCGGCTTCGCCGTCGAGGGCGACGTACGGGAGCGGATCGACACCGACCAGGTCAACGCCGTCGGCGGGGCGCTCAGCCACAGCACGATCGACGGCCTCTACCTGCACCACACGAAGGTCGGCATGTGGTTCGACGGGCCGATGACCGGCCTGCGGGTCACCGACACGGTGATCGCCGACCAGATCGCCGACGGGCTGAACTTCCACACCGGCGTCACCCACTCGTCGGTGACGAACTCGGTGGTCCGCAACAGCGGCGACGACGCGCTGGCGATGTGGTCGGAGGGCACTGCGAACGCGTCGAACACGTTCGCGTACAACACCGTGCAGTCACCGGTGCTCGCCAACGGCATCGCGCTGTACGGCGGCGCCGACCTGACCGTCGCGCACAACCTGATCGCCGACCCGGTACGCGAGGGCAGCGCGATCCAGGTGGGCTCCCGGTTCGGGGCCGAGCCGTTCACCGGCCGGCTGCGGATCACCGGCAACACCACTGTGCGGGCCGGCACGTACGACCTGAACTGGAACATCGGCCTCGGTGCGATCTGGTTCTACGCGCTGGACCGCAGTATCGACGCCGCCGACATCCAGGTGACCGGCGACGCGTACCTGGACAGCACCTACAACGCGATCATGCTGGTCAGCGACTGGCCGGTGAAGGACAGCGTCCGCATCGACAACGTCCGCTTCCGGGACATCCGGGTCGACGGCGCCGGGACGTCGGTGGTCAGCGCGCGTACGGCGGGCGGGGCGAGCTTCGCGAACGTCGACGCCCGCAACGTGGGCGCGGTGGGCGTGAACAACTGCGGGTCGTTCCACTTCACCCCGGCCGGGTCGGAGTTCGGCCTGACCGACCTCGGCGGCAACGACGGCGGCTGGCTGGCTCCGTGGCTGCTGCCGAACACCGTCACCTGTGACGACCGGCCGCCCGTGGTGCCGCCGCCCCCGCCCGCCCGCTGGTGACACGACGCGACCCCCGCCGGACGGGCCGGCGGGGGTCGCGGTACGGCCGGCTCAGGCCTCGGTGAGCTGGCCGCGCAGCTTGGTCAGGGCGCGGGCGAGCAGCCGGGACACGTGCATCTGGGAGACGCCGACCCGGGCGGCGATCTCGCTCTGGGTCAGGTTGCCGTAGAAGCGCAGCGTGAGGATCTTCTGCTCCCGCTCGTCGAGCGTGGCGAGCGCCGGGCCCAGCGAGGCGCGCAGGTCGGCCAGCTCGTACTCGTTGTCCTCGGTGCCGAGCGTGTCGCCCAGCTCGGTGGCGCTGTCGCCGTCGCCGATCGGGGTGGACAGCGAGACCGCGTTGTACGCGCGGGCGCCCTCCAGGCCCTCCAGCACCTCTTCCTCGGTGACGTCGAGGTGGGCGGCGATGTCGGCGACGGTCGGGGCCCGGTTGAGCGTCTGGGTCAGCGTGCTGTTGGCCTCGGAGATGCGCAGCCGCAGCTCCTGGAGGCGCCGCGGAACCCGGATGTTCCAGGTGCGGTCGCGGAAGTGCCGCTTGATCTCGCCGAGGATGGTCGGGATGGCGAAGCCGGCGAAGTCGACACCGCGCGAGGCGTCGAACCGGTCGACTGCCTTGATCAGGCCGAGCGCCGCGGTCTGGGCCAGGTCGCCGGCCGGCTCACCGCGACCGCTGTAGCGGGCGGCCAGGTGGTTCGCCAGCGGCAGCCACGCCTCGATGACCTGGTTACGCAGGGCGGCCCGCTGCGGGTGGTCGGCCGGCAGTGCGGCGAGCGCCGCGATCAGCTCGCTGGCGCGGGTCTCCTCGCCCGCCTGCGGCGCGCGGTGCACCTCGGTGGCGGTCGATCCCATGGTCATCGTGGTCATGCTGCCCTTCCTGTCCTCAGAGAACGGGTGGCCTCCCACACCGGTCGTGCCAGCCACACTAGACCAAAGGCCACCACCAAATCAACCGAACGGACGATGGAGATTGTGCCTCATATCCGGACATCGAGTGTGTCATCGGGGTAGCAACGGCCGGTAGTCGGCGGCGGTGAGCGGCAGCGCGGAGAGGCTCCCGTCCGCGCGTGGCACCTCCAGCGGCTGCCCGTCCCGGCGGAACGCCACGCTGTACACGTCGGGCCGCTGAGTGAGGCTGCACACGATCTGCCCGAAGGCCAGCACCTCGTCGTTGCGGCCGGTCTCCTCCCCGGCCTGGCGTACGTCGACCGTGGCGAGCGTGCCGGTGAGCGTCGCCCCGGCCACCGCGACCGTGCCGGGCAGCGCCGTGGCCAGTCCCTGACGGCGCTCGCCGCCGTCCGGACCGGCCAGCAGGTGCTGGAGGTGCGAATCCACCTCCGGCAGCCCGTCCACCCGGCGCTTGACCACGACCAGCCCGTCGTCCCGGACGAAGCAGAACGGCTCGTCCACCCGCCCGTCCCCGTCGGCCGTCGAGGACACCGCCGGGGTCGGGAACGCGCCCGGCGGCGTCTGCACCAGGCGGGGCTCGTCGTCCACCGGCACCCCGCAGCCGGCCAGCAGCACTGCCGCGAGCAGGGCGGGCAGGAGCCGCCGCCGGCTCATCGCAACGCTCCGGGCAGCTCGACCCGGAACCGGGCGCCGGGCTCGCGGTCCAGCACCGCGGCCGTACCGCCGTGCGCGGCGGCGTGCTGCGCCACCAGCGCGAGCCCGAGACCGGTGCCGTCGGTGCCGGCCCGGTCGTGCGCCGCCCGCCCCCGCACGAACCGGTCGAAGATGATCTCGCGGTCACCCGGCGGCACGCCCGGACCACCGTCGTCGACCTCCAGCACACCTACGCCGTCGCGCCCGCCGAGGCGTACGGCGACCGGCCCACCGCCGTACCGCTCGGCGTTCTCCACCAGGTTCAGCAGCGTCTGGGCGAACCGGCGCCGGTCGACCCACCACAGGCGCGGGACGTCGCCCTCGACCGTCACCAGGCTCTCCGGCAGCGACCGCTCCCGGCAGACGGTCCGGGCCAGCTCCACCACGTCGACCGTCTCGCGGTGCGCCGGCTGCTCGGTGCGGGCCAGCTGGATGAGATCGTCGACCAGGCGCTGGAACCGGGTCACCTCGCCGGCGACCAGACCCGCCGCGGTCGCGGTGCGTTCGTCCTGGTGCTCCCGGCGGCGGTTGAGCACACTCGCGGCGGCGGCCAGGGTCTGCAGCGGCGAGCGCAGCTCGTGGCTCACGTCGGCGGCGAAGCGCCGGTCCCGCTCGATGCGGTGCACCAGCTTGTCGACCATCTCGTTGAACGAGGTGGACAGGCGGGTGAGGTCGGGATCGGTGGTCGGGTCGAGCCGGGTGGCGAAGTCGCCGGCCGCGATCCGTTCCGCCGCGTCGGCGACCGCGGTGAGCGGCCGCAGACTGTGCCGGGTGGCGTACCAGCCGAGCGCCGCGCCCGCCCCGGCGACCATGATCGCCACGGCGATCAGCGCCAGGCCCACCACCTGGAACGTCTCCTCGACCTCCCGCAGCGAGGTCAGCTCGTAGTAGCCGAGCGCGCCGGGCAGCGGCACGCCGACCAGCAGCACGGGCTGCCCGTCGAGCCGGATCCGCTGCACCGCGGGCTTGCCGTCGGCCACCACGCGCTGCAACTCCACCGGCACCGACCTGGCGCCCACGTCCGCGGTACGGGCGTACCAGCCGTCGGGCAGGTGCAGCAGCGGGCGGCGGGCGCTGCCGGTGTCGAGCGAGCGCAGCACGGCCACCACGTCCGGGGTGCCGGTGTCCAGGCCGGAGCGGACCACCGCGGCGTCGTAGTAGGCGGCCCGCACCGCGGTGCGCTCCCGCTCGTCGAGCAGCGAGCGCCGGGTCAGGTCGTACGAGAAGAGGGCCATCAGCGCGGACAGCAGCAACGCCCCGACGGCGAACGCCGCGGTGACCCGGGCGCGCAGGCCGGGCCGGGTCATCGCTGGAGCTTGTAGCCGAGGCCGCGCAGCGTGACCAGGTGGCGCGGGTTGGCCGGGTCGGGTTCGATCTTCTGCCGGAGCCGGCCGACGTGCACGTCGACGAGCCGCTCGTCGCCGGTCTCGTAGCCCCAGACCCGGCTGAGCAACTGCTGGCGCGACAGCACCCGCCCGGCGTGCTCGGCCAGCTCGCAGAGCAGCCGGAACTCGGTGCGGGTGACCGGCACCGGCTGTCCCGAGCGCCGCACCTCGCCGGCCTCCGCGCTGATCTCCAGGTCGCCGAAGAACTGGGCGGGCACCGGCCCGGCCACCGTGCGTACGCGCCGGCGCAGCGCCCGCAGGCGGGCGGACAGCTCCTTGATCGCGACCGGCTTCACCACGTAGTCGTCGGCGCCCGCCTCCAGCGCGGCGACGATGTCGTGGGTGTCGTCGCGGGCGCTGATCACCACGACCGGCACGTCGTCGTCGCGACGCAGCTGACGGATGCAGTCGAACCCGTTCATGCCGGGCAGCATCAGATCGACGAGCACGTAGTCCGCCGGCTTCTCCCGCTGCCGGCGCAGGCCGTCCTCGGCGGTCGGCGCGCCGTACGCCTCGTAGCCCTCCTCCTCCAGGGCGAGCTGCAGCGCGAGCCGGATACGGTCGTCGTCCTCGATCACCAGTACGGCCGTCATATGGGCATCATGACCGGCCCGGCACGGGTCGCCCAATCACGTGGGCCGTTCGTGGTTTTTGTCATCGAACCGTCATACAACCGTCCGGTGACCTCCAAGGTCCCTGAGCAGAGTGGGGGTCTGACCCGATCCCACCACGGAAGCGACCCGATGCCTGCCAGCCTGCCGTCCCCGCCGGAGTCCGCCGTGCCGCACGTGCGCGTGGACATCACCGACGAGCTGGACCTCGCCGGGCTGCCCGAGGTCGCCCACGTGGTGGACCGCATCCTCGCGCTACGGCCCCGCGAGCTGACGATCGACCTCGCCGGGTGCCGGCATGTGGACGCCGCCGCCGTCGCGCTGCTGCTGGACGTGCACCGCCGGCTGGCGCGGCAGGGCGGCCTGCTCACGCTGAGCAATCCACATCCGCGGATCCGGCGCATCCTGGAGAACTCCGGGCTCGGCGCCGTACCCGTCGTCGACACGCCCCGTCCGGCCGCTCGCGGCCGGGCCCGGGTCGCGTCCGCATCACGCTGAGGAGGAGTGGTGACCGGCAGCACGCTCGTCGGAGCGCTCGTGGTGGGTCTGGCCGTCGGTGGGCTGGGCCGCCTCGTCCTGCCCGGACGCAAGGCCGTCCCGGTGTGGCTGACACTCGCGCTCGGCGTGGCGTCCGCGCTGCTCGGCGCGATCGTGGTCGGGCTGGTGGACCACCGCACCGACGGATCGCCCGTGCTGCCGCTGATGGTGCAGACCGGCTTCGCCGCCGTGGCGGTCGTGCTGGCGGTGGTCGCCGCCGGCCGGCCGGAGGCGGAGGGGCAGACGCCGCCCGGTACGGGCGACCGGCGGAAGGAGGAGGTGTGACAGTCGTACCCGCGGACCACCTCATGATGCTCATCTGCGACGGCTGCGGCGACAGCGTCACCGGCACTGGAGCCACGCTGCCCGACGCCGAGGTGGTGTGGACGCTCGTGTTCGAGCACGACTGGGTCGGCTCGCCGTTCGCCTCTGGACCGCATCACTGCCCCCGGTGCAGCGCCCGCGCGGCCGTCGCCGACGACGGTCTGGGCCTGGACGAGCTGGAACAGGTCGCCGGCACCCCGGCCGCCCACGACCTCGACCCGGCCACGGCGGTCCGCCGCGCTCTCGACGAGCGTTCCCTCCGCGACGACATGGAGCTGGTCGACCTGTCCGGGCTGGAGGTGATCGACCCCGCCGGGCTCAGCCTGCTGGTGCGCGCGCACCAGGACGCCCGGCGCGACGGCCGCCGGCTGTGCCTGCTGTCCCCGTCGCGGTTCGTGCTCACCGTGCTGCACACCATGCGGCTCGACGGCGTCTTCACAGTCGTCGACGGCCGCGTCCCGGCGCCGGGCCCCGCGTCCCGGCGACCGGTCCTGACCGAACAGAAGGAGTCCTCCCCGTGGTGATGCCCTGGCCGTACCCCGAGTTCCCGTACACCGGCGGCGGACCGGAGCCCGACGACGCGGACACCCGGCTCGCGTCGCTCGTCGCGCAGCGGCTCAGCGCCGACTGGACCACCCGCCGGCAGCAGATCACAGTGACGGTGCAGAACCGGGTGGTGATCCTGGCCGGCCTGGTGGCCGACCCGGAGACGCGCCTGGTCGCCGCCGAGCTGGCCTGGGACGTACCGGGTGTGTTCGACGTCTGCAACGCGCTGCGGCTCTACGGCGGGCGGCGCGGCGGCCGCTGAGCGGCCGGCTGTTGCACGCATCGGCGTCCACCTCTACGCTCGGCCGTGGGAGCGCTCCCCAGGCCGCCGCGTCGGACTTTCCGGGCAGGTTCACGACGGGCATCGTCCGATCACCACCCACCAGATGGGACCTTCCCGCATGTTCTCGATTCCCCGCCCGTCCCGGCGGCACCTGCTCGTCGGCGGCGCGGTCGGCGCGCTCGCCCTGGCGGCGACCGCGGTCCTGCCGTCCGCGAACGCGCTGGCGGCGACCGGCTGTGCCGTCACCTACACCACCAACTCCTGGCCCGGGGGCTTCACCGCCACTGTCGCGGTGAAGAACCTCGGCGACCCGGTGAGCAACTGGACGCTCGGCTTCACCTTCCCCGACGCGGGTCAGCGTGTGGTGCAGGGCTGGTCGGCCACCTGGCAGCAGAGCGGCTCGGCGGTCACCGCGCGCAGCATGGACTACAACGGCTCGCTCGGCACCGGCGCCAGCACCACAGTGGGCTTCAACGGCTCCTGGGCCGGGTCGAACCCGAGCCCCACGTCGTTCACGCTCAACGGCACTGTCTGCACCGGCGGCACCGGCACACCACCACCGAGCACGCCTCCGCCGAGCACCCCGCCGCCCAGCACTCCCCCGCCGCCGACAACTCCCCCGCCCACCACGCCGCCGCCGACCGGCACCACGCCGGTCGCGATCAACGGCCAGCTCCAGGTGTGCGGCGTCAACCTCTGCAACCAGTACGGACGGCCGATCCAGTTGCGCGGCATGAGCACGCACGGGTTGCAGTGGTTCGCCAACTGCTACACCGACGCCTCGCTCGACGTACTCGCCAACGAGTGGCGGTCCGACCTGCTGCGCATCTCCATGTACGTGCAGGAGCAGGGCTACGAGACCAACCCGGCCGGCTTCACCAACCAGGTGAACACGCTCGTGGACAAGGCCGAGGCCCGGGGCATGTACGCGCTCATCGACTTCCACACGCTGACGCCCGGCGACCCGATGTACAACCTGGACCGGGCCAAGACGTTCTTCGCCAACGTGTCCGCGCGCAACGCCGCCAAGAAGAACGTGATCTACGAGATCACCAACGAGCCCAACGGGGTGAGCTGGTCGACCATCCGCAACTACGCCGAGCAGGTCATCCCGGTGATCCGGGCCAACGACCCGGACGCGGTGGTCATCGTCGGCACCCGGGGCTGGTCCTCGCTGGGTGTCTCCGAGGGCGGCAACTCCGACGAGATCGTGAACAACCCGGTGCGGGCGCAGAACATCATGTACACGTTCCACTTCTACGCCGCGTCGCACAAGGACAACTACCGCAACGAGGTGCAGCGCGCGGCGAGCCGGCTCCCGCTGTTCGTCACCGAGTTCGGCACGGTCACCTACACCGGTGACGGCGCTGTCGACACCGCCAGCAGCAACGCCTGGCTCGACCTGCTCGACCGGTTGAAGATCAGCTACGCGAACTGGACGCTCTCCGACGCCTCCGAGGGCTCGGCGGCGCTCCGGCCGGGCACCTGCGCGTCCGGCTCGTTCGGCGGGACGTCGGTGCTCACCGAGTCCGGCGCGTACATGCGCGAGCGCATCCGTACCGCCGACAACTTCCCCACCTCCTGACCGGGCGGCCGGCGGCGATCCTTTCCCCTTCGGGTCGCCGCCGGTCAGCCCTCCACCAGCCCGGCCCGGCGCCACAGCGCCCGGCCCGGCCCGGCGACCAGGCCCAGTTCGGTCAGGTGGTCGGCGATCCGCTGCGCGGACCAGCGCAGCGTGGCCCGCCAGTGCGGGTTGGCCCGCGCCGCGGCCCGGCCGGCCGCCGGGTCGATCCCGACCGCCGCGTACGCCCGCGGGTGCACCAGGCGCCGCGTGATCGAGTGCGCGGCCCGGCCGATCACCAGCCGCGAGTACGCGAGCGCCACCGGCCCGGCGGCCTCGACCTGCCGGGTCAGCTCGTCGCGCGCGAAGCGCACGTGCCGGGCCTCCTCTACCACGTGGATGCGCGACACCATCCGGATCAGCGGCTGCAACGACTCGTCGGCCATGATCTCGCGCTGGAACGAGTCGAGGATCTCCTCGGCGATCAGGATGGCCGCGTACATCTGCGGGCCGGTCGCCGTGGACTTGAGCCAGCGCCCGAGCAGGTGGTCGAACGGCTCGGCCCGGTAGACCGGCGCGCCGGCGGCCTCGATGAGCCGGCCGAACATGATGGAGTGCCGGCACTCGTCGGCGACCTCGGTGAGCGCGTACTGGGCGTGCCGGCTGGTCGGATCGGCGTCGTAGTAGTGCCGGATCAGCATCTGCATGAGGATCGTCTCGAACCAGATCCCGGCGCTGGCCGCGCTGACGACCTCGTGCTTGGTCAGCTCGACCCGCTGGTCCTCGGTCATGGCGTCCCACAGTGGAGTGCCGTAGAGGCTGCTGCGCGACGGCGGCAGCCAGTACGCGCCGGGCACCGGTGGCGCCGACCAGTCGATGTCGACCACTGGGTCGTAGCTGGTGCGTACCGAGGCGGAGAGCAGGCGGTCGGCGACCGCCTCGCGCGGGAATCCGGCCGTCGTCCGCTCCATGACCCCTCCATATTGACGTAACTTCGAGTAACTGTTACGAGTGGCAGCATGCGACGGACCACCACCGATGTCAATGGCCCCGACGATCCCCCGGAGCCGGCCGCACCCCGTACCGGCGGGCGGCGCGACCGCTGGGCCGACCACCGCGAACAGCGACGGCAGGAACTGATCGCCGCCGCCGTGCAGGCGCTGCTGCGGCACGGCCCGAGCGTCGACATGGACCAGGTCGCCGCCACCGCCGGGGTCAGCAAGCCGGTGCTCTACCGCTACTTCGCCGACAGGGCACAGCTCTGGCTGGCGGTCAGCGAGGTGGTCGCGGAGCGCGTGGTGGCCGCCATCGCCCCGGCTGTGGAGCAGGTTCGCGAGGAGCGCGCGCTGGTCGAGGCGACCATCGACGCGTACCTGAGCGTGGTGGAGTACGAGCCGTCGCTCTACCGGTTCCTCGTGCACGAGTCCGGGCATCCCGGCATCCAGCAGGTGGTGACAGGCACCAGCCGGCGGGTCGCGACCGGGCTGGCCCGGGTCATCGGCGACCGGCTGCGCGCGCTCGGCCTCGACGCCGGCCCGGCCGAGCCGTGGGCGTACGGGCTGGTCGGGTTCGTGCAGGCGGTCGGCGACTGGTGGACCACACACGGGCAGCCGATCCACCGGGCCGCGCTCACCGAATACCTGACCACGCTGCTGTGGAGCGGCATCGAGGGGGTCCGCCGGGGCGCGGACCTGCCACCGGAGCTGACCCGCGCGCACGAACGGATCGACAGGTGACCTGGCAGGGCACGGCGCAGATCGCCGGCACCACGGTCCGGCTGCACGCCGGCGGGCGGTTCGAGCCGGTCGACGGCCGCTACCACTGGGCCGGGCGGGTCGAGCCGGAGCCGCGCCTGGTCCGGCTGCTGCGCTCCGGCCGCCGCGAGGTGGAGGTCCGCATCGGCGAGCGGGTCGCCAGGGCCCGGCTGGCCGAGGTGGACCCGTGGGGCGGCGTCCGCATCACCGGCGTCGGCATCCCGCCCTGGCCGCCGGACGACGAGTGATCCGGCCCGTACCGTGAAGGGATGACGCCTCCCGCCACCGTGCTGCTGGTCTTCGGCCGTGGGGTGGTGGCGGGCGACGACGGCTACCGGCTCACCGCGGAGAGCGTCGCGCGCACCGAGGCCGCGGTGGCCTACGTCCGCGCGCACGCCGAGGCGTTCCGCCGTACGCCCGGCGCCCGGGTGGTGTTCACCGGCGGCTGGCCGCACGGCCCGGCCGGCGCGCCCGGCCCGCCCGCCGGCTACCGGGAGGCGGAGCTGATGCGGGCGCTGGCGCGCGAGGCCGGGCTCGACGCGTACGCCTCGTCGGCGGCCGAGACCCGCTCCCGCACCACGGTGCAGAACCTGGCGCACACCGTCCAGGACGGGCTGCTCGACGCGGCGGAGTTCACCGCGCGGCGCCCGCTCGGGCTGGTCTCCCACCCGTGGCACCTGCCCCGCGTCCGGCTGCTCGCCGCGCGCGTGCTCGGGCTGTCCGGCCCGGCGCTGGCCGACGTGCCGGTGACCGCGCCCGACCCGGTGCCCGTCCGGCGGGAGCGGGCCGCCCGGGCGTTCAGCCGGATCGGCTTCCTCGGTGTGCGTACCCCGGAGGCATCGCTGCGCCGCGAGCGCGCGCTGGCCCGCGCCGCCGACCGCATCGGACGCCTCACGCCCCGCCGGTGATTCGCCGCCGGTCGCCCGGGGTACGAGCGTCCTCGATCGACCCGGCGGGCCGTGCCGGCGGGCAAGTCCACCCGGGAGGTTCAGTGATCGTGCTCGTGCCGGTGTACCGACCGGGTGACCGGCTGCCGCCGCTGGTCGGCGACCTGCGGGCGGCGCTGCCCGGCGCGGACGTGCTCGTCGTCGACGACGGCAGCGGTCCGGCCGCCGCCGGGGTGCTGCGCGCGGCCCGCGACCGGGGTGCGACTGTGCTGCGCCGCCGGGTCAACCGGGGCAAGGGCGTGGTGCTGCGCACCGGCTTCCGGTACGCCTCGACGCACCACCCGGGACGCGACGTGGTCTGTGTCGACGCCGACGGCCAGCACGGTGTGCCCGACGTGTGCGCCGTGGCGGACCGGATGCGCGCCACCGGAGCGCCGGCGCTCGGCGTCCGCGAGTTCGGCGGCGAGGTCCCGGCGCGCAGCCGGTTCGGCAACGCGGCGACCCGGGTGGCGTTCCGCCTGGCGACCGGCCGGGACGTGCGCGACACCCAGACCGGGCTGCGCGCCTACCCGGCCGCGCTGCTCGGCTGGCTCACCACGATTCCGGGCGACCGCTTCGAGTACGAGATGACGGTGCTGCTGCGGCTGGTGCGCGCCGGGCTGCCGGTCGAGCAGGTGGAGATCGCCACCCGCTACCACGGCGACAACTCGGGTTCGCACTTCTCCGCGCTCGCCGACTCGGTACGGATCTACCGGCCGCTGGCCGCCTCCGCGCTCGCCCGCCTGCTCTCCCCCACGCCGCCGGAGCCGCACCCACCGGTGGACGGCGTCACGCCCGCGCTTCCCGGACCGGTGACGCTTACTCCCTGACCTGATCGCGCCGCCGCCGGCGGGTGCGCGGCGCGGTAGGGGTGGGCGGTGGACTCGTCCCACCACTGCGCCCCTCCCGTTCCCGCGATGTCCGTCCGGCGCGGGTACCCGCCGGGGTGGCGGTCATGCCCGGGGGCGGCCGGCCCGTGCGACGGGCCGCCCCCGGGCCCCGGTCAGGGGTAGCTGACCACGTTCACCGGCACGGTGTTCGTGCCCTGCGCGGTGCCACCGGTGTCGTTGATGACGTGGGTGATCGACCCGTTCCCGCCGAGCGAGACGGTGAGCAGGTCGTGGAACCGGACGCCGGCCCTGGTGGGGGCCTCGAAGGAGTGGTAGGCCGCGATGGTGGGGTCGACGTTGAAGTAGCAGTAGCTGCCCATGCCCCACCCCTCGAACGTGGTGACCGTGTCGGCGACCTTGAACGCGGCGTAGCCCACCCGGGAGCCGTTCATCCAGGAGGCCGCGTTCGGCGGGTCGTACGGCAGCTCGTTCTGGAAGAAGATCGTCCGCCCGTTGTTCCCGTTCCAGATCACCTCGTACTTCTGGTAGTGCTCGACGAAGAGCCCGAGCGCGGTGACGTTGTCGCCGTTGACGATCAGGCCGGTGTCCGCGGTGTTGACGGTCCAGCCGATGCCGGTGCCGTGATCACCCCGCCAGGCCCAGATGTGGTCGATCAGCGCGTCGTCCTGGTTGACCACCAGGCTGGTGGTGGCCTTCCCGGCGTGGGCGCCACCGATGCGGAAGAAGACGTCCTGGATCGAGGTGGGGTTGGTGGCGTGGCTGGCGGTCGACCCGGCCGGGCCGACCTGGAGCAGCATCGGCGAGTTCACCGCGCCGGCGTCGAAGAGCAGCCCGGCGAGGCGGACGCCGTCGACGTCGGCGACCGTCATCGGCACCACGCCGTTCTGCGGCACCAGCGTCGGGTAGCCGATGCCGAGCACCACCGCGCCGGCCCGGTTGACCGCGATGGTCTGGTCGACGGCGTAGACGCCGGGGGTGAAGAGCAGGTTCAGGCCCTGGGCCAGGGCGGCGTTGATGGTGGCCGCCGAGTCGCCGGGCTTGGCCACGTAGAACTGGCTCAGCGGGATCGACGTGCCCGGGGTGGCGCCGCCCAGCCAGGACGCCCCGCTGGCGTTGGTCCGGGTGGACGGGGCGAAGACCTGGTAGGCGCCGCTTCCGTCGAGGTAGAGGTAGGGCACGTCGCGGCTGACCGGGGTCTGCGCCAGCGTGGTGTACGGCGGGTTCGGGAAGCTGGTCGCGGGCGCGCCGACCACCCCGGAGTTCGTCACGTTCCACACCGCGTTGAGGTAGCCGCCGACGTTGCTGTCCCGGGTGTACCACTGCTGCTGGGAGTACGGCTGCACCACGCCGGTCACCCGGCTGTCCGCGATGTAGCCGCCACTAGCCCAGCCGTAGCCGTTCGGGGCCAGGTTCAGGTCACCCTGGATGTCCATCCGGCGGAACGGCGCGGCCTGCGACACCGCCCAGCGGGTGAACCCGGCCGACGGGAAGACCTGCATGTTCGACGCCGAGCGCCAGAAGTTCTGGGTGGCGTTGCCGTTGAACCAGCCGGCGTCCACCGTGACGTCGCCGTGGATACGCACGTCACCGGGGTTCCGGCCGAGCCCCATGATCGAGGTGTAGAAGCCGATCTGCGCGTTGATCCCGGAGTAGTCGCCCGGCTTGAACATCAGCGCGTACCGCTGGGTGCCGAACTGGTTGGACTCCTGGGAGCGGAAGACGGAATCGAGCTGGGCCTGGATGCTGGCGGCCGACATCGACGGGTCGAACGTGATGACGTTGGGCCCGAGCGACCCGCCGCCCGGCAGGGTGCCGCCGCCGGTGGTGTGCACTGTGAACTCCCACAGCGAGTAGCCCCAGCCGGTGGCCCGGGCGGTGCCGTAGACACGCACGTAGCGACCGGAACCGTTGACCGTCAGGGTGTCGGTCCCACCGTCGCCGCTGGTGGTGCTGTAGACGGAGGTCCAGGTGGCGCCGTCGGTCGAGGTCTGGATCTGGTACGCGCGCCCGTAGGCCGCCTCCCAGCTCAGCACGACCCGGCAGATCGCGCGGACGCTGCCCAGGTCGACCTGGATCCACTGCGGGTCGGCGGCGGCGCTGGCCCAGCGGGTACCCGGGTTGCCGTCGACCGCCGCGCCGGCGGGGGTGCCGGCGTTCTCGGTCGAGGAGGCGGTGGCCGGCCGGCCCTGGGCCGCGTTCGTCGCGGTGTCGCAGCCGCCGCTGCCACCGCCGGTGCTGCCGTAGACCTGGAACTCCCAGAGCGAGTAGCCGTAGCCGGTGGCGCGGGCGGTGCCGTACACCCGCACGTAGCGGCCGGTGCCGCTGACGGTCAGGTCGTCGGTGCCACCGTCACCGTTGGTCGTGCTGAACACCGTGGTCCAGGTGGCGCCGTCGGTCGAGGTCTGCACCTGGTACGCCCGCGCGTAGGCCCCCTCCCAGGCCAGGCTGACCCGGGAGACGGTGGCGGTCGCGCCGAGGTCGACCTGGATCCACTGGGGATCGGCGAACGCGCTGGACCAGCGGGTGCCGGAGTTGCCGTCGGTGGCGTTGGACGCCGGGGTGCCGGCGTTCTCGGTCGAGGAGGCGGTGGTGGGCCGCCCCTGGGACAGCAGCGGGTCGGCGGCGCGGGCCGGACCGGGCGGGCCGGCCAGCGCCACGGCGGCGAGCAGTGCGGTCAGCGCGGCGACCGTCCGCCGGGCCGGCCGGCGGGGTGGGGACAGCAGGAGTCGTACGGGTGACATGGGCATCTCCGGGACGGGTGGAGTGCGGGACGGGGTTTGCGGTTCCGATGCGGCGCACGGGTTCCGGCCGGATGACCGGTGCCCGCCCGTGCGGTGGACCATCCCCGGACGCAGTGGCGCATGTCAATTCCCGGATGCCTCACCCGCTACTTTTTTCGCGCCTTGTGAAAAGTCCGGAACAAAGCCTCTCACCAGGTTCGCATCCGGCGTGCGGGGTGGCGGCGTCCGCGCGGAGCGATGCCGCCACCCCGACCGGCGGCCCGGGTCAGCGGATTCAGGCGACGGCGCAGGGGCTGCCGTTGAGCGTGAACGCGGCCGGACTACCGGTGTTGCCGGCGTGGGTGGCCTGGAAGCCGATGGTCACCGAGCCGCCCGGCGCGACGGTGCCGTTGTAGGAGACGTTGCGGGCGGTCACCGCCCCACTGGCCGGCGCGTACGTGGCGTTCCAGCCCCCGGTGATCGTCTGCCCGCCCGGCAGGGTGAAGGCCAGGCTCCAGCCGGTGACCGGCGAGGTGGCCGTGTTCGTGATCGTCACGGACGCGGTCAGCCCGGTGTTCCAGGCGTTCACCACGTACCCGACCCGGCAGGCCCCCGACGGCGGCGGTGTGGTCGGCGGTGCCGTGGTGGGCGGCGGCGTCGTGGGCGGTGCCGTCGTCGGCGGAGGCGTGGTGGGTGGCGCGGTGGTCGGCGGCTGGGCGTTGTCCAGGCCGAAGAAGCGGATCGCCTGGGCCGCGTCGACCGGCAGGTTGTGCGAGACGCCCTGCATGCTGATCGCCTCGACTGTCGCGGCGCCACCGGTGCCGCCGTAACGGGTACGCGTGTAGCCGGCCTGCGGACTGTCCGTGTACACGGGCGTCTGGCTCAGCCCGTTCACGTTCGTCCACTGGTCGATCTGCTCGCCGAAGTTCGGGTAGCGCAGCGTCTCGTCGTCGGTGCCGTGCCAGACCTGCATCCGCGGACGCGGGCCGGGGTAGCCCGGATACGCGTTGCGCACCAGGTCACCCCACTGCTGCGGGGTCTTCAGCACCTGGCCGTTGGCGCACTCGCTGTTCCACTCCGAGCCGTTGGTGGTGGCGAAGCAGCCGAACGGCACACCGGCGAAGGCGGCGCCGGCCCGGAACACGTCCGGGTAGTCGCCGAGCAGCACGTTCGTCATCATCGCGCCGGACGAGGTGCCGGTGGTGAAGATCCGCTGCGAGTCGACCGGGTAGCGCTGCCGCACGTAGTCCACCATCGACTTGATGCCCACCGGGTCGCTGCCGCCGTCGCGGCGCAGCGCCTGCGGCGAGGAGACGTCGAAGCACTTGCTGCTGCGGGTCACCGACGGGTAGACCACGATGTAGCCGTACCGGTCGGCGAGCGCCGCGAACTGGGTGCCGGAGTACATGGCCGGGCCGCTGCCGGTGCAGTAGTGGTTCACCACGAGCAGCCCGGGACGGGCCGCGACGGCGTCCGGGACGTACAGGTACATGCGCAGGTTGCTCGGGTTGGCGCCGAAGTTCGTCACCTCGGTCAGCGCGGCGGCCGAGGCCGGCCCGGGAACGGCGAGCGCCGCCCCGGCGGCGAGCCCGGCGGCGGCCAGCGCCGCGCCGAGCAGCCGGAGTCTGCTCCTTCTGGACAGCATGCTGTTCTCCTCGGTGGTGGGAACGCCGTGTGTCTCGGCGTTCTCGCCGGCGAGGCGCCTGCGACGGGCGGCCCGGACCCTCGGAGACGAGATAGACAGTCGCGGGTCGATGCGACTCGAATCGGAGTCTAGGCCCCCACCGGGGGGCCGACAACCGCCGCCGCCACCCGGCGGGCACGGTCGGGGTGGGTGAGCACGTCCACGCTGTCCACGTACTGGTCCACAGCGCCCACCGGCGGGCGGTCGCGCAGCTCCGGGACGGTGATGGCGGCACGCAGCGTCTCGACGAACCGGCAGGCGTGCAGCACCAGGAACGGCCGGGCGTGGAACGGCCGGGCGGCCGGGTCCACCGACGGCGCCAGCGCGGCGTCGTTGGTCCAGCCGGCCACCGTCTCCAGCGCCCGGACCAGGCCGGGCTCGCGGGCCGCCCAGTCACCCGGGCCGAGCGCGGCGGCGAGCCCGTCCACCACCGGCGCCGCGTCCGGCAGCGCCGCGGAAACCGTGCCGAGCCATTTCGCGTACGGGGGCCAGCGGCGGTGCAGCAGCAGGCCGAGGCGCATCAGGTCCCGGGCCAGACCGGCGACCACGACCCGGCTGCCGAGTTCGTCGCCGACCTCGGCGCACCGGCCGGCCAGGTGCTCGGCCTGCGCGACCCGCTGCCATCCGGAGGCGAGCACGTACCGCCACACGTCGTCCGGATACCAGGCAAGCCGGGCCCGGACGCCGGTGAGCGCGCCGTCGAGCCCGTCGTGGAACACCGCTCCCCCGGTCAGCTCGGCCAGCCGCTGCGTCGGCGTCGCCAGCCAGTCCGCCGCCGTCAGTCCGGCGCGCGGGTCGGCGCCGAGCCGCTCCCGCAGCCATCCGCCGAGTTCGTCCACCGTCACGCCGTGCCGGTCGCCGTCGGCGCGGACCGTGCCGAGCCGCGCCGCCGGGCCGCCCGCGTACCGGGTCGGCCAGTCGAGGAACCGCGCCGGCAACTCCGCGTCCAGCACCGCCCGTACCGGCGCGACGTCGCGCGCGTCCGCCACGAAGACCTGGGTACGCGGACCCCAGTCGTGGTCGGTGGAGCGGGGCGTGTCGAGGCCGAGCAGCTCGGAGCCGCCGTCGAGCAAGGCTGCGGAGTACGGCAGGCCGGGCAGCCGCCGCGCCAGCAGCGGACCCACCACCTCGTCGTGGAACAGGCGGGCCAGGATCAGGCCGGGTACGAAGCTCACCCCGCCAGTCTGCGCATCGGAGGCCCGTCGCGTGCCCGGCTTTCCGGTCCGGCGGTCGCCTCCCCCATCCCGTCGCAGGGCTGTGGAAGGCTTGTCCGCGTGGCACACCGACAGCCGATCCTCCTGATCGACTCCCCCAGCCTCTACTTCCGCGCCTACTTCGGCATCCCCGAGTCCGCCGCGAAGACCGGCGACGGCCAGCCGGTGAACGCCGTGCGCGGCTTCCTCGACATGCTCGCCCAGCTCGTGCGCACCCGCCGGCCCGACCGGATGATCTGCGCGCTCGACCACGACTGGCGGCCGGCGTGGCGGGTGGAGCTGCTGCCGTCGTACAAGGCGCACCGGGTCGCGCCCGAGGGTGGCGAGGTCGTGCCGGACACGTTGTCCCCGCAGGTGCCGATGATCCTGGAGGTGCTGGACGCGCTCGGCATCCCGGCCGTGGGGGCCACCGGCTACGAGGCCGACGACGTGCTCGGCACGCTCGCGGTGACCCAGCCGGGCCCGGTCGAGGTGGTCTCCGGAGACCGCGACCTGTTCCAGCTCGTCGACGACGCGCACCCGGTGCGCCTGCTCTACGTCGGCCGGGGCGTGGCCAAGCTGGACGACTGCGACGACGCGGCGGTCCGCACCCGCTACGGCGTGCCGGCCGACCGGTACGCCGACTTCGCGGCGCTGCGCGGCGACCCCAGCGACGGGCTGCCCGGCGTCGCCGGGGTCGGCGAGAAGACCGCCGCCCGGCTGATCGACCGCTACGGCGGGCTGGACGGCATCCTGGCCGCGCTGGACGACCCCCGTTCCGGTTTCGCGCCGGGGCTGCGGGCCAAGCTCGACGCGGCCCGCGACTACCTGGCCGTGGCGCCGAAGGTGGTCCGGGTCGCCACCGACGTGCCGCTGCCCGAGCTGGACCCGGCACTGCCGGCGTCGCCCGCCGACCCGGACCGGCTGCTGGAGCTGGCGCAGCGCTGGAACCTGGCCGGGTCGTGCCGCCGCCTGGTCGACGCGCTGGCGGGCGACCGGTCGTGATCAGTTGATCACGACCGGCGATCGGTGCTCCGGCGGGACGGGAACTGGGCGCCGGGCTGGGCCAGCGTCGAGTGGGCGCGCAGACCGACCGGGTCCGGCGCGGGCGCGGCAGCGCCGGCCGGCGGGGCCTCGCCGAGCCGCGAGCTGACGTAGGCGGCCCCGGCCCGGTCGTCGTCCGACGGCGCGGCGAGCAGCGCGTAGACGAGCCCGACCACGCCGAAGACCACTGCCAGCACGATCGGCACCAGCAGACCGCTCACCTCGGTGCCGGATGCCGGGCCGCGGCTCTCGTGCAGGTGCACCGACAGCGCGCTCATCCCGGTGAAGTGCATCCCGTTGACCGCGATGCCCATGACCAGCGCCGAGGCGGCGATGGCGAGCGCGCGCCGGACGGTCATCGCCAGCCAGAGCGCCACGGTGGCGGCCACGATCGCGATGACCACCGACAGCGTCACCCGCAGCGGGTCGTAGCCGAGTGAGCCGTCCAGGCGCATGGCGGCCATGCCGGTGTAGTGCATGGCGGCCACCCCGGCGCCGGTGAAGAACCCGCCGGCGAGCAGCCGGGGCGCGGCGAGCCGGCCGGTGCCCACGATCGCCAGCCCGATGCCGACCGACGCCACCGCGATCGCCGTGCTGGCGGCCGTCAGCGGCACGTCGTAGCGGATCCGGGTGCCGCCGACGGCGAAGCCGAGCATCGCCATGAAGTGCATGGCCCAGATGGCCGTGCCGCCCATCGCCCACGCGGCGAGCAGGCCCCACCAGGCCCGCTGGCCGGCACTGGTGGCGGTCCGGATCCGCCCGGCGCAGACCAGCCCGAGCGCCGAGCCGAGCACTGACAGCGCGTAGCTGAGCGCGGGTGTGATCCACCCGTACTCAAAGTGATTGATCTCGCCCACGACGTCCTTCCCCCACCATCGGCCGAGCGCGACCCAGGGCGCCCCGGGCAATGATGGGACAGGCCCTGACCAGGGCGCACATCGGCCCCCCGACAATTCGTGGGGTGGCAACGCCGTGACGCAGCGGTGCGTCGGTTTCCGGCAACCGGTGACCGAAAGTGACCGTTAGGCGGAGGCGTGGTAGGCCAGCACGCCCCGGTTGACCGCCGCGATGGCCTGCCGGGCGGTGCCGCGCAGCTCGGCCGAGGCGCCACCCGAGTCGGCGACCTGCCCGAGCAGGTCGACCACCTGGCGCGCCCAGCGGACGAAGTCGCCCGCCGGCATCTCCCCGTCGATCTGGTGACCACTGGCCAGCACCTTCGCCAGCGCCTCGCCGCGCGCCCACCGGTAGATCGGCCAGGCGAACCCGAGATCCGGCTCCCGGGTCACGGCCAGGCCGCGCGCCGCCTCGTCCGCCTCGATGTCGCCCCACAGCTTGAGCGTCTCGTCCACCGCGTCGGCCACCGCGCCGCGCGGCAGGGACGCCCGCTCGTCGACGTCCCGACGGGCCTCGAAGACCACCACCGACACGGCGGCGGCCAGCTCGGCCGGGGACAGGCCGTCCCACACCCGGCGGCGCAGGCACTCGGCCACCAGCAGATCCGCCTCGGTCCAGATCCGGGCCAGCATCCGCCCGGCGTCGGTGACCTCGCCGTCGGCGGCCAGGTAGCCGCGCGCCGTCAGCAACGCGACGATCCGGTCGAAGGTGCGGGCCAGCGAGCCGGTCCGCCCGGACACCCGCTGACGCAGCTCCTCGGTGTCGCGTTCCAGCCGGCGCCGCCGCTCCGCCCAGCGGGCGTGCTCCTCCCGGTCCGGGCAGGCGTGACACGGGTGCGCGCGCAGCTCCACGCGGAGCTGGCTGAGCCGGTGGTCCTCGCCCACCGCCTGACGGGACCGGCCGCCCCGGCGGCCGCCGTGCCGGTCCAGGCCGGTGCCGCTGACCGCGGCGGCCAGATCCCGCCGGGCCGCGGGCGAGCGGTGGTTGAAGTGCTTCGGCACCCGGATGCGGGTGAGTACCTCGGCCGGTGTGGTGAAGTCACCGGGGGTGACCCGCCCGGCCCAGCGGTCCTGGGTGAGGACCAGCGGCCGGGGCTCGCCGAACCCGCCGGTGGCCGGGTCCAGCACCACCGCCAGGCCGGCCCGCCGCCCGGACGGCACCCGGATCACGTCACCGACCCGCAGCCGCTCCAGCGAGGCGACGGCCGCCGCCTTGCGCTGCGTCTGCCCCTGCCGGGCGATGGCCCGTTCCCGGTCGGCGATCGCCACCCGCAGCGCGAAGTACTCGTCGAAGTCGCCGTGGTGGCAGGCGGCCTCCACGCCGTACGCGTCGATGGTCTCGGTGTTGCGCTGCACCTGCCGGGCCAGGCCGACCACCGACCGGTCGGCCTGGAACTGCGCGAACGAGGACTCCAGGAGTTCCCGGGCCGGCGCCGCGCCGACGCTGCCGACCAGGTTGACGGCCATGTTGTACGACGGCCGGAAGCTGGAGCGCAGCGGGTAGGTGCGGGTGGAGGCGAGCCCGGCGACGTGCCGGGGGTCGGTCTCCGGCGACCAGACGACCACCGCGTGGCCCTCCACGTCGATGCCCCGGCGGCCGGCCCGGCCGGTGAGCTGGGTGTACTCGCCGGGGGTGAGGTCGACGTGGGCCTCGCCGTTGAACTTCACCAGCCGTTCCAGCACCACGCAGCGGGCCGGCATGTTGATGCCCAGCGCGAGCGTCTCGGTGGCGAAGACGGCCTTGACCAGCCCGCGGACGAACAGCTCCTCGACGACCTCCTTGAACGCCGGGAGCATGCCGGCGTGGTGCGCGGCCAGGCCGCGCTCCAGGCCGTCGAGCCACTCCCAGTAGCCGAGCACCGACAGGTCCTCGCCGGGGATGGCGGTGACCCGGGACTCGACCACCCGGCGGATCTCCGCGCGTTCGTCAGGCGAGGTGAGCCGCAGCCCGGCGGCGAGGCACTGCTGCACGGCGGCGTCGCAGCCGGCCCGGCTGAAGATGAACAGGATGGCCGGGAGCAGCCCCTCCCGGTCGAGCCGGTCGACGACGTCCGGGCGCATCGGGCCCCGCCACCGGGGGCCGCGCCGCCCGCCCCCCGGGCCGGCGCTGCGGCCCTCGCCCAGCTCCAGGCGGCGCATCGTGTCGCGGGTGTAGCGCAGCAGCTCGGGGTGCACGTCGTGCTTGCGGGCCGCGTCGGCGTCGTGGAACAGGTCGAACATCCGCTTGCCGACGAGCATGTGCTGCCACAGCGGCACCGGGCGGTGCTCGGAGACCACCACGGCGGTCTCTCCGCGTACGGTGACCAGCCAGTCGGCGAACTCCTCGGCGTTGGAGACGGTGGCCGACAGCGACACGAGCGTGACCGACTCGGGCAGGTGGATGATCACCTCTTCCCAGACCCCGCCGCGGAACCGGTCGGCCAGGTAGTGGACCTCGTCCATCACCACGTACGCCAGGCCTTCGAGGGTGGCCGAGCCGGCGTAGAGCATGTTGCGCAGCACCTCGGTGGTCATCACCACCACCGGCGCGTCGCCGTTGATCGCGTTGTCGCCGGTGAGCAGGCCGACCTGCTCGGCGCCGTAGCGGTCCACCAGGTCGTGGTACTTCTGGTTGGACAGCGCCTTGATCGGCGTGGTGTAGAAGCACTTGCGCCGGGTCGCGGGCGCGTCGCCGCCGGGCCGGCCCCGCAGCGCCAGGTGCACCGCGAACTCGCCCACCACGGTCTTGCCGGCGCCGGTGGGCGCGCAGACGAGCACGCCGCTGCCGCGCTCCAGCGCCTCGCACGCCTCGCGCTGGAAGTCGTCGAGATCGAACCCGAGATCCAGGGAGAATTCGTCCAGGGCCGGGAAGGCGGAGGCCTGCGCGGCCCGGCGGCGCGCCGCGGCGTACCGCTCGGCGGGGCTCGACATGGATCCAAGATTAATCGGTGCTGCCGAGGAGTACCGGTCAAGGCCATCCGGCAGGACGGTCGGAGCGGTCGGTAGGGTGCACGACGTGCCGGACCGTACCGAACTGCCCCACGCCTCGAGCGGCGCCGACGACGCCGTCCGCCCGGGCCCGTCCCGCCGGCCCGTGGAGGCGGTGCTCTTCGACTTCCACGGCACCCTCGCCCAGGTGGAGGAGCCGCGGGCCTGGGTGCTCGCCGCCGCGTCCGCCTGCGGCGTGGAGCTGGACCGGATCCGGGCCACGTCGCTGGCCGACCGGCTGCTCACCGCCGGGCGTGCCGGCGGCCCGCTGCCGGCACGGGTGCCGCCCCGGCTGGCCGAGCTGTGGGCCGACCGTGACCTCTACCCGCACGCGCACCGGGGCGCGTACACCGGGCTGGCCGAGACCGTGGACACCGGCATCGACGGGTTCGCCGACGCGCTCTACGAGCGGGTGCTGGTGCCCGAGGGCTGGGTGCCGTACCCGGACACCGCCCCGGTGCTGGGTGCGCTGCGCTCCGCCGGGGTGAAGGTGGCGGTGGTCAGCAACATCGGCTTCGACCTGCGGCCGCTGTTCGCCGCCTGGGACCTCGACGCGCTCGTCGACGCGTACGCGCTGTCGTACGAGGTGGGGCGCTGCAAGCCGGACCCGGGCATCTTCCTGCGGGCCTGCGGGATGCTCGGCGTCGACCCGGAGCGCACGCTCATGGTGGGCGACACGCCGGCCGACGCGGGCGCGGTGGCGGCCGGGTGCGGGGTGCTGGTGCTGCCCTGCGCCGACGCGGGCCGCCCGAACGGGCTCGGCGCGGTGCTGGACCTGGCCGGGGCCGGCTGAGCGTTCCCCTGCCCAGCGGCGCGAACCCGCCGCGGCGCACCGGCTACCGTCAGGGGCATGATCGGTGCCCACCCCTTGCCGCCGCGTGCGCCGGGACGGCTCGGCGGGGTCGCGCTGGTGCTCGGCGGGGCGCTGTCGGTGCAGTTCGGCTCCGCGCTGGCCGCGCTGCTGTTCCCGCGTACCGGGGTGGCCGGGGCGGTGACGTTGCGCCTGACCATCGGCGCGCTGCTGATGCTCGTGGTCTGCCGCCCCCGGGTACGCGGGTACGGGCGACGCGACTGGGCGGCGGTGCTGGCGTTCGGGCTGGCCCTGGCCGGCATGAACTCGATCTTCTACCAGGCGATCGAGCGGATCCCGCTCGGCCCGGCCGTCACGCTGGAGGTGCTCGGCCCGCTGGCGCTGTCCGTGATCGCCGCGCGCCGGGTGGCCGCCTGGTGCTGGGCCGCGCTGGCGCTGGCCGGGGTGGTCCTGCTCGGGCAGGGCGGGTTCGACCGGCTCGACCCGGCCGGCGCCGCGCTGGCGCTGACGGCGGGCGCCATGTGGGCCGCGTACATCGTCTGCTCGGCGCGGATCGGCGCACGGTTCCCCGGCGCGGACGGGCTGGCGCTCGCGCTGACCGTCGCGGCGCTGCTCACGTTGCCGTTCGGGCTGGCCGACGGCGGCGGTCGCCTGGCCGATCCGGTGGTGCTGGGGCTCGGTACCGGGCTGGCGCTGCTCGCCTCGGTGCTGCCGTACAGCCTGGAACTGGCCGCGCTGCGGCGGCTGCCGACCGCGACGTTCGCGGTGATGATGAGTCTCGGTCCGGCGATCGCCGCCGTGGCCGGCTGGCTGGTCCTCGGCCAGGCGCTGCGCCCGGTCGAAGTGCTCGCCATCGCGCTCGTGGTCGCCGCGAGCGCCGGCGCGGTCCGCGCTGCCGCGCCTGCGCCGTCGTCCTCGCCGCCGCCTTCTCCCGCGCCGCCGCCCGTGCCCGGCCCGCCGGGTGCCCCGGACCCGGCGGCGGTCAGCGCAGCAGCCGCAGCGCCGCCGGCACCGCGGTGACGGTCACCGGCAGGTCGAGGGAGCGTTCCCCGTCGGCGTACGTGGTGATGCCGTCGGCGGACAGCTCCACCGTCCGCGCCCGGTAGACGCGCGCCAGCGGGTGCGTGACGTGGGTGCCCTGGTAGATCTGCGGCTTGACCCGCATCAGCGTGCGCCTGTCGAACCGCCCACCGACCACCACGTCCAGCAGGCCGTCGTGCGGGTCGGCGTCCGGGCAGATCCGCATGCCGCCGCCGTAGCTGGCCGTGTTGCCCACAGCGACCAGCACCGCGTCGACCTCCTGCGCCACCCCGTCGAGGACCAGCCGGTAGCGGCGCGGCCGCAGCCGGGCCAGCTCCACCACTATCGCCAGGTCGTACCGGCGAGGGCCGCGCGGCCAGCGCATCCGGTTCGCGCGTTCGTTGACGATCGCGTCGAAGCCGGCCGCCAGCACCGCGCCGAACCAGCGGTCCGCCTCGCCGGGCCGGGACAGCCGTGCCAGGTCGACCGGGCGGGTGCGGCCGGTGGCGAGCGCCGCGGTGATCACCTCGACGGCGGCCGTCGGGTCGGCCGGGAAGCCGGTCTCCACCGCGAAGTCGTTGCCGGTGCCCGCCGGGACCGGCCCGAACGGCACAGCGGTGCCGGCGACCGCCTGCATCGCCCGGTGCACCGTGCCGTCGCCGCCCACCGCGACGAGCGCCCCGGCGCCGCCGGCGACCGCGGCGTGGCACGCCGCCTCCGCCTCCTCGGGGGTACGCGCGCGCAGCAGCTCGACCGGGCGGCCCGGTCGGGCGAGGCGCTCCAGGATCCCGGGCAGCAGACCGCGGTGCCGCCCCCGGCCCGCGTCCGGGTTGGCGAGCACGGCGACGGGGCCGGGCGGGACATGATCGTGCGCGGTCACGGCGAGCACCGTACGGCACGGCTCGCGCCGCCCACCAGCGCCAGGTCACGCCGCGGGTGGGCGGCACACGCCGACGGCGCCCGGCAGGGGGTGCCGGGCGCCGTGGCGGGGGTGGTTCAGGGCAGGTCGATCGGGCGCAGCACCCGGTCCACCGCGTGCGCGATCTGCTTGTTGCCCCTGTTGATGTCGTACCGCACCACCTTCGCGTTACGGTCGCTGGTGTCGGCGTCGACCAGGCGCACCTCGCGGCCGTACCAGCAGCGCTTCACGTCCACCTCGACGGTGGCGCCGAGCGCGGTGGTCAGGTCCACGCCGTCGGCCTTCAGCGCCGCCTTGCGGTCGATCGTCGCGCCGGGCACGACGTGGTAGAGCAGGACGTCCTCCACGGTGTCCACGCCCAGGCCGGCGACCGCGTCGAACGCGGCCTTCTCGCCGGGCAGCTTCTTCGCGGCGGTGATGTCCCGCACCAGCTCGCGGAACGCGTAGTCGTCCGGCACGAACGCGGTCAGCGCGACCGTGCCGTCGGTGAGCACCTTCACCGGCGAGTCCGGCTTGGCCCGCAGCACCGTCAGGACCGCCCTGGTGAGGACGTCGAAGTCCCGCGAGTCGCGGTCGAAGCCGCTCTTGTCGGCGGTGAGCACGGCGGCCAGCGACCGCGTACCCGGCTGCTTGGCGCCGGCCTGGGCGGGCACGGCGACGGCGGTGGTGGCCACCGCCGTCGCGGTGGCGCCCACGGCCAGCCGGGCGGCGAGACGAGCGATGTTCATCGGGGAGCCTTTCGTCGGAGCGACCAGGTCCGTGACTGTCGTCACGACCACTGCTTCGCCCGGACCGTCCCCGGTGGATGCACCCGGATCGACCGGCTTCGGATCGGCGTCCCGGTGCCTCAGCGGACCACCAGCGGCTTGCTCACCGACGGCACCCCGTCGCCCTTGACCTTCAGCGACCAGTCCCCCGCCGCGCCCAGCGTCACCACAGTCTCGGCGGTGCCGTTGGCCTCGGCCTTCATCTCGGCGACCCGCTTGCCCTCGGGGTTGAGCACGTACAGCGTCCGGGCCCCGGCGGTCTTGTTCGTCACCTTGAACGCGATCTTCTCGCCGGGCTCGGCGATCAGGGCGTCCACGCCGGTCATCGCGTCGTCGGTCAGCTCGATCGTCACCGAGCGGTCGTAGGCCACCTCGGCCGCGGCGCTGGCGAGGTTGCCGTCGTCGGACACGGTGATCTTCGTGCGCACGCCGTCGCCCTGCCGGCCGGGCTTGCAGGCCACCTCGTACGTGCCGGTCTGCAGCGACGCGCGCAGGTCACCGGTACGGCCCGCCGGCACGTCCGCGACCTCGGCGATCACCTTGGTGAAGGCGTCGCCCTCCCGGCCGTAGACGTAGACCCCGGTGGCCTGCTGACCCCGGTTGGTCACGGTGAAGGTGACTGTGCCCGGGGTGAACAGCGTGGTGGTGACCTCGCAGCTGGTGTCGGTGGCTGTCACCGGCACCTGCTGGCCTTTCGGCGCGGGCTCGTCGTCACCGCAGGCGGTGAGCGCGGTGGCCGCGCAGAGGACGGTCAGGACGGCGGCGGTACGGCTCTTCATCGGGTTCTCCGGAGCGCAGGTCAGACGGGCTGACCGGAACGGGGCGCCGACGCACCCCGGCACACCCGCCCGGGGGGCTCGGCGGAGTCAGCAGAGTCTAAGCGGGTACGGCGTCCCGGCAAGGCCCGAGGGCGACCCGATGTCCGGTCCGGACCCGCCCCGGGGCGCGGCGGCCGGCGCGAGGGGCATGATGGCGGGCATGCGGCTGGTCTCCCTGCTCCCCTCGGCCACCGAGATCGCGTACGCGCTCGGCCTCGGCGACGACCTGGTCGGCGTCACCTTCGAGTGCGAGGTGCCCGCGCGCTACCGGTCGGGCACCACAGTGGTGGTCGGCGGCCGGGACACCCGGGGCATGAGTCCCGGCGACATCGACTCGTACGTCCGGGCGCAGGTCGCGGCCGGTGCCGACCTCTACACGCTGCACGCCGGCGCGCTGGCCGGGCTGGACCCGGGCCTGATCCTCACCCAGGACCTGTGCCGCGTCTGCGCGCTGCCGTCGGGCCGGGTCGCCGACGCCGTGGACCACCTGGGATGCCGGGCCGACGTGTTGTCGCTCGACCCGTACACCCTGGACGACGTGCTGGAGTCGATCCGCGCGGTCGGCGCGGCGGCCCGGGTGCCGGACCGCGCGGAGGCACTGGTCGACGGTCTGCGCGCCCGGCTCGCGGCGGTCGGCGCGGCGGTGGCGGGCCGGCCCCGGCCACGGGTCGCGGTGGTCGAGTGGGTGGACCCGCCGTTCGGCGCCGGGCACTGGATCCCGGACCTCGTCGACGTCGCGGGTGGCGAACCGGTGGGCACCCATCGCGGCGCCCGCTCCACGCCCACCACCTGGGAGGCCCTGCGAGCCGCCCGCCCGGAGGTGGTGCTGGTGGCGCCGTGCGGGTTCCGTCTCGACGGCGCGGCCGAGCAGGCCGCCGCGGTGGCCGGGCATTTCCCGGGCGCGCAGGTGTGGGCGCTGGACGCGGACGGGCTGATCGTGCGCGCCGGCCCGCGCCTGGTCGACGGCGCGGAGACGATAGCCGCGATCCTGCACCCCGGCACCGTCCCCCCACCCCGCCCCGACACAGCCCACCACCTAACCTGACCCCCGCCCCGCCCCGCCTCGGAGGGGCCGCATCGAGAACGCGGACGCCGTCCCCGTGAGGCGGGGACGGCGTCCGGCGGTTAGCGGGGTCGGTCAGGTCATGTCGTCGTAGCGGCGCTCGATCGGCTTCGGGGCGACGATCGGCTCGGGTGCGCCGATCGGCTCGGACGCCTCGATCCGGCCGCCGGCAGGCACCGGCTCGTCCGACAGGTCCAGCGGTGACACCTCGTCGTCGGCGATGCCGGCGTAGACCTCACGCCCGCGACCGCGCCGCCTGTCGTTGAGGAACGCCACCCCCACCGCGGCGAAGTAGAGCGCGCAGAGGCAGATCGCCAGCGCGGTCATACCGAACGGGTCGGGTGTCGGCGTGACCACCGCGGAGAACGCGAAGAACACGAACACCGCCACCCGCCACCAGCTCAGCAGCCGCTTGGCGCTGGCCAGGCCGACGAAGTTGAGCATCAGCACGATCAGCGGGAACTCGAACGCCACACCGAACAGCAGGATCAGGTTCGTGACGAACCCGATGTAGCGGGTGATGTCGAGGGTGGTGGTCACGTCGCCGCCGCCGGAGACGTTGAGCAGGAACTCCAGGCCCTTGGACGTGACGAAGTACGCGAGCACCGCGCCGGCACCGAACAGCGGGGCGGCCAGGGCGGTGAAGAAGTACGCGTACCGCCGCTCGTGCCGGTGCAGGCCCGGCGCAATGAACGCCCAGAGCTGGTAGAGCCAGACCGGCGCGGCGATGATCAGGCCGACCCAGAGGGCAACCTTCATCTGTAGAAGGAACAGGTCGGCGGGACCGAGCTGGACGAAGTTGCAGTTGCCGTCGATCAAACGCGCCTTGGGCAGGTCGCAGTAGGGCTTCTGCAGGATGTGCAGCACGGGCCCGGCCAGCCAGATGCCGAACCCGAAACCGACAAGGATCGCCAGCGACGCGCGGAACAGCCGGTTGCGCAGCTCCCGGACGTGCTCGATGAGCGTCATCGAGCCGTCGGCCGCGCGCGCGAAACTGCTCGGGCCGCGCTTCTTCAACCCGAAGGCCACGGTGGTTGGGGCCCTCTCGGATCAGTTCTCGCGGACGCGCTGCACCGGGTCGGCCGGCGGGGCCACCGGCTGCTGCGGCTGCTGCGCGTACTGCTGCTGCACGTACGGCTGACCCTGCACCGGCTGCTGCGGCGTGAGCGGCTGGTAGCCGGCCTGCGCGTCGGCCTTCTCGGCGAGATCGCGGTCGTCGTCGTGCAGGCTCTTGGTCTCGGCCTTGATGATCCGCAGCGAGCGGCCCAGCGAGCGGGCCGCGTCGGGGAGCCGCTTCGCGCCGAACAGCAGGATCAGCACGACCACGAGTACGGCGATGTGCCACGGCTTGAGGGCACCCATGGGAAGCTCCAGTCGCTCTGTGTCGGTAAGGGGTGGGTCGTCGCCCATCGTACGTGTGTCGCAGCGGCTTGCCACCCCCGCGGGCCTGCTCGTGCGGGCCCGATCGGTGAAGTTTCGACCAACCCGAAGTGTCCCGTCAACCGTCCAGGTCCGCGCATTCCTGCGCGTAACCACCCGGGAACGCGCAGCCGACGCTCACCGGGCCGATCGGCGTCGATCAGCCGCCGCGCTTGGCCTTGATCAACGTGATCCGCTCCTGCGCGAGCGCCGCCCGCTCCTGGAGCGACTCGGCCCGCGCCTGCAACTGCTCGGCGGCCGACCGCAGCGACTCCGCCTCGACCGCCCGGCGCTGCAACGCCAGCGCGGAACGGCGCAGCCCCGGCAGGCGGCTCACCACCGGACGGATCGCCAGGGCCAGTACGACCAGCGCGAACACCACGACCCCGAGCACGATCCACGTCACCACGACGGTCAGCCTATCGGGTGCCGCCGACGGCTGCCGGGTCGGCGCTGCCGGCCGGACTGGCGTACGCGTCGAGCGCTGCCACGGCCTGGGCGCGTACCTGCTCGGCCAGCTCGGCCGGGGCCACCACAGTCACCTCGGGGCCGAGCCCGAGCACGAACCGCCGGGCCCACCCGAGGTCGGTGACGCGCAGCGACACCAGCCACTGCTCGCCGTCGGCCTCGACCCGCTCGCACGGATAATATTCGGTGATCCACCGCTCGCCCCGGCCGATCCGCAGCGTGATCAGCGGCAGGTCCGCCGACGGGCGGAACACGCCGTCGCTGAGATCGTGCGGGCGGGCCTGCGGCGGCACCACAGCCTGCTCCGGCAGCTCGGTCACCGCGTCGATCCGGTCGGCCCGGAACAGGCGTACCCCCTCGGCGCGGCGGCACCACGCCTCCACGTACGCCCGGCCGCCGACCATCAGCATCCGCAGCGGGTCGATGGTGCGTTCGGTGGTCTCGTCCCGCGCCGCTGTGTAGTAGGTGATCCGCAGCGCCCGGCCGCGCTCGACGGCGGCACGCAGCTCGCGTACCCGGGCGCTGTCGCCGGGCAGGCGGACCTCGACCGGCGCGCCGGCCAGGTCACCGGCGGCATTCTCGATCTTGGCGAGCGCCCGTTCGACCGCCTCCCGGTTGGCCACGCCGGGCGTCTCGGCGATCATCCGCAGCGCCACCACCAGGGCCAGGGCCTCGTCCGGGGTGAGCCGCAGCGGGCGGTCGATGCCGGCGTCGTAGGTGATGGTCACCCGGTCGCCGTCGAACGCCATGTCGATCAGGTCACCGGGGCCGTAGCCGGGCAGCCCGCACACCCAGAGCAGTTCCAGGTCCTCCCGGAGCTGCCTCTCGGTCACCCCGAGGTCGTGCGCCGCCTCGGCGATCTCGATGCCGGGGCGGGCCAGCAGGTAGGGCACCAGGTTGAGCAGCCGGGCCAGCCGGTCGGCGGAGGCACGGCCCGCGCGGGCCGCCGGGCGGGTCACCGGGCACCTCCGGTCACTGCCAGCTCGTCGTGGCGGGCGGCGACCTCCTTGAGGCGCTGGATGACCGCCTCCCGTACCTCCGGTGGCTCCAGCACGCGGACGTCCGGGCCGTACCCGACGATCTGCCCGGCCAGGTAGTCGGCGTCGGCGTACGGCAGCACCAGCCGGTCACCGTCCGGACCGGCCTGGCACTCCACCGCCCAGCGGCGCAGCCCGGCGGCGCGCCCGGGTGTGGCCAGCACGGTGGCCCGGCCGGTGCGCTCCACCGGCCCGGACCAGCGGGCCACGTGGCTGATCAGGTCGACCCCGGCGGGCGGCTCGTAGGCGCCCGGCTCACCGGTCGCCCGGACCGCGCCGACCACCCGGGACAGCCGGAAGCAGCGGGTCGCCGCCCGGTCCAGGTCGTGGCCGACGACGTACCACCGGCCGCGCCAGCAGACCACGCCCCACGGCTGGACCCGGCGGCGGGTGGGCGCGTCGCGGTCCGGCACGCGGTAGTCGAAGCTGACCTCGCGCCGGTCCCGCGCGGCGGCGGTGAGCGGCGCGAACGCCGGGTCGACGGTGACCATCGGCTCCAGGCCCAGCGTCGCCTGCGGGTCGACGTCGATGCCGGCGGCGCGCAGCTTCGCCAGCCCCGACGACGCGGCGGCGGCCAGCCCGGCGTGCTGCCACAGCCGGGCGGCGATGCCCACCGCGGCGGCCTCGTCCGGTTCGAGCGGGATGTCGGGCAACGCGTACGCGCGCGGCGCGATCCGGTAGCCCGGCTCGGCGTCGAAGACGCTCGCCGTGCCCGTCTCCAGCGGCACGCCCAGCTCACGCAGCTCGGCCTTGTCGCGCTCGAACTTGCGCTGGAACGCCTCGTGGTCCTTGACGTCGTCCGGATCGTGCTCGTAACCGGGCACGGTCGCGGCGATCTGCGCGGCGGTCAGGAAACGTCGCGTCGACAGCAGGCAGATCACCAGGTTGACCAGGCGTTCGGTACGGGTCCGGGACACGCCCAAACGCTAGCAGCCCGCGCGTCGGGCGCGGGCACCCGCGCGGCGCGGCGCGGGGGTCTTCCCATCCGGCGGCGCGCATCGACCGGTCATAGGGTGATCGCATGGCGGAACCGGAGGTCAGGACCGAGAGTGTCGGCACTGTCGTGGTGGCCGGCGCGGCGAACCTCGCCATCGCTGTCGCGAAGCTGGTCGCGGGCCTGATCTCGGGCTCCGCGGCAATGCTCTCCGAGGCCGCCCACTCGCTCGCCGACACCACCACCGAGGTGCTGCTCTACCTGGCGCTGCGCCGCGGCGCGCGGCCCGCCGACACCCGGCACCCCTTCGGGTACGGCAAGGAGAGCTACGTCTGGGCGTTCCTCGCCGCGCTGTTCACCTTCGTCGCCGGGGCCGGCTTCGCCGTCACGCACGGCGTCACCACCATCCTGGTGCACGAGCACAGCGGCGAGTACCTCGTCGCGTACGTGGTGCTGGCGGTCTCCTTCGCGATCGAGTCGGTGTCGCTGGCCCGGGCGGTCCGGCAGGTGCGCGGCGAGTCGCGCCGCTGGGGCACCACCCCGCGCCGCTACCTGCGCCTGACCGCCGACACCACCGTCAAGGCGGTCTTCCTGGAGGACAGCGCCGCGCTGGTCGGCCTGCTGATCGCCGCGGGCGGGCTCACCCTGTCGCACCTGACCGGTGACGAGCTGTACGACGGCATCGCCTCGATCCTCATCGGCGTGCTGCTGCTGGTGGTCGCCGCCGTCCTGGCGCACAGCAACATCTCGCTGCTGGTGGGCCGCTCGGTGTCGGACCGGCTGCACCGGCGCATCGAGCGGGAACTGGCCGACGTGCCGACTGTGGACCGGGTCGACACGCTGATGACCATGTTCCTCGGCCCGGACGACATCCTCGTCGCCGCCAAGGTCGACTTCCGCGACGACGCCACCGGCGCCGACATCGAGGCCGCCGCCGACGAGGCCGAACGCCGGCTCACCGGGCACTTCCCGGAGATCGCGTACGTCTTCCTCGACCCCACCCGGTCCCGCTCGGCCGGCCGGACCGCCCGCACCACCCAGGACGAGGCGGGCCGCCCGGTCGACGACCGGAACCCCTGACCCGCCCGGGGGCCGGCCCGGCGGCGGCCGATACCGTGCACCGCATGGTGCGATGGCGGTCCGGCACGGTCACGGCGGTACGGCGACGGTGGGCCGGCGCTGTCGAACTCGACGTCGACCTGCCCGACGGCGCCCGGATGCGCGCCCTGGCCTACCCGGCCCTGGTCGGCGAGCCCGAACCCGGCGACCGGGTGCTGCTCAACGCCGGCGCGCTGCTGATGGGCCTCGGCACCGGCGGCTACGCGCTGGTCGTGGCGCTGCCCGACCGGCTGCCGCCGGACCCGCCGCAGGCCGGTGACAGCCGCGACGCCGGGCACCTGGTCAAGGCCCGCTACACGCCGCTGCAACCGATCCTGCTCGGCGTGGACGAGGAGGCGTCGCCGCACCACGACCGGCTGGCCGCAGCCGACTCGGTCGACGGCATGCCGGTGGTCACCGCCGACCTGCACTCCGCGCTGCCGGCGATCCTGGCCGGGGTACGCGCCGACGCGCCCGACGCCCGGGTGGCGTACGTGCTGACCGACGGCGGTGCGCTGCCGGCCTGGTTCTCCCGCACCCTGGCCGGGCTGTCCGGGCACCTCGCCGGCACGGTGAGCGTGGGCCAGGCGTTCGGCGGCGACCTGGAGGCGAGCACGCTGCACAGCGGCCTGCTCGCCGCCCGGCACGTGCTCGACGCCGACCTGACGATCGTCGCCCAGGGGCCGGGCAACCTCGGCACCGGCACCCGCTGGGGCTTCTCCGGCGTCGCGGTCGGCGAGGCGGTGAACGCGATCGCCACGCTGGGCGGGCGCCCGGTCGGCTCGCTGCGCATCTCCGACGCCGACGCCCGGCCCCGGCACCGTGGCGTCTCCCACCACAGCCTGACCGCGTACGGCCGGGTCGCGCTGGCCCCCGCGGAACTGGTCGTGCCGGACGGTCTCGACCCCGGCCTGGCCGCGGAGGTCACCGCGGCGCTGACGCCGCTGGCCGACCGGCACCGGATCGTCACCGTGCCTGCCGACGGCCTGGACGCGGCGCTGCGGGCCACCCCGGTCGGCCTGTCCACGATGGGCCGGGGCCTGGACGCCGACCACGCCTACTTCCTGGCCGCGGCCGCCGCCGGGCGGTACGCGGCGGGCCTGCTGAACTGACCGGCGCAGCCCGCTGCCGGATCGCACGCTCCGCGAGCCTGTACGTGGCAGGCGTCGCGGGACCGGCTGACCGACGTCGCGGGACGCGTGGCCGGCGTCGCGAACCGGGGTGACCGGCGCGGCGCTCAGCCCAGGAACAGGATCAGCCCGAGCCAGGCGCCCACGATCACCACCAGCGCCGCCGCCAGCACCCAGGTCGGCACCGTGTAGTCGCCGCGCCTGTTGCGCTCGATCTCGGCGCGGATCTTCTCCCGCCGGCGGTCGATCCAGTTGAGCTTCTCGGTGCCGTCACGGTCCGAGGACGTCTCGCGGCCGGACCCACCGGCGGATTCGGAAGTGTTCATCGCGACGCCAGCGTACCTGTGGAGGGGCGGCCGGTGCCGGGCACCGGCCGCCCGCACGATCACATGCTGGCGATCAGCCGCTCCACCCGCTCGTCGTAGGCCCGGAACGGGTCCTTGCACAGCACCGTGCGCTGCGCCTGGTCGTTCAGCTTCAGGTGCACCCAGTCCACGGTGAAGTCGCGCCGCTTCTCCTGGGCGTGGCGGATGAACTCGCCGCGCAGCCGCGCCCGGGTCGTCTGCGGCGGCGTCTCCTTCGCCTCGAAGATCTCCGGGTCGGTCGCCACCCGGTCCACCTCGCGACGGCGCTCCAGCAGCCCGTACAGGCCGCGCCCGCGCCGCAGGTCGTGGTAGGCCAGGTCCATCTGCGCCACCCGCGGGTGCGACAACGGCAGGTCGTGCTTGCGCTGGTAACGCTCGATCAGCTTCAGCTTCGTGATCCAGTCGATCTCCCGGGCCACCGGGTCCAGGTCGCCGGTCTCGACCGCGCGCAGCACCCGGCCCCACAGGTCGACCACCCGCTTCGCGGTCTGGTCACCGCCCCGGCGCTCCACGAACTCCGTCGCCTTGGCCAGGTATTCCTGCTGGATCTCCAGCGCCGAGACCTCCTTGCCGGAGGCCAGGCGCACCTTGCGCCGGCCGGTGATGTCGTGCGACACCTCGCGGATGGCCCGGATCGGGTTCTCCAGCGTCAGGTCGCGCATCACCACGCCGGCCTCGATCATCCGCAGCACGATGTCGGCGGTGCCGACCTTCAGCAGTGTGGTGACCTCGTTCATGTTCGAGTCGCCGACGATCACGTGCAGCCGGCGGTAGCGCTCGGCGTCCGCGTGCGGCTCGTCACGGGTGTTGATGATCGGCCGGCTGCGGGTGGTCGCCGACGAGACGCCCTCCCAGATGTGCTCGGCCCGCTGGGACAGGCAGTAGACCGCGCCGCGCGGCGTCTGCAGCACCTTGCCCGCGCCGCAGATCAACTGCCGGGTGACCAGGAACGGGATGAGCACGTCGGCGAGCCGGCCGAACTCGCCGTGCCGGGACACCAGGTAGTTCTCGTGGCAGCCGTACGAGTTGCCGGCCGAGTCGGTGTTGTTCTTGAACAGGTAGATCTCGCCCGCGATGCCCTCGTCGTGCAGCCGCTTCTCCGCGTCGACGAGCAGCCCCTCCAGGATCCGCTCACCGGCCCGGTCGTGTGCGACCAGGTCGGTCACCGAGTCGCACTCCGGAGTCGCGTACTCCGGGTGCGAACCGACGTCGAGATAGAGGCGGGCGCCGTTGCGCAGGAACACGTTGCTCGACCGGCCCCACGACACCACCCGCCGGAACAGGTACCGCGCGACCTCGTCGGGGGACAGTCGGCGTTGCCCGCGATAGGTGCAGGTGACGCCGTACTCGGTTTCGAGGCCGAAGATTCGCCGCTCCATGATGAGACATTAGCCGCCCGGAGCCTCCGATGGGCAGCGCCGACGCTCGCCGCTTGCGATCTCCCCGCGCAGATCGGCGAGGTGGCGGCATCCGTACGCGAAGAACCCGCCACCTCGGCGAGGTGGCGGGTTCCGCGACGGTCGTCACTCGGCGGGCTTGTCCTCCGCGTTGCCCTCCAGGTCGGCCGAACCCGCCGACGTGGTCGGCTTCTTCGCCTCCTCCGTCGGCACGGTCGGCGTCTTCGCCCGGCCGGGCGCCGGCGCGGTGTCGGCCTCGGCGTCCCCCTCCAGCAGCGCGGTGAGCGCCGCGCCGGTCACCCGCCGGAACGTACGCCCCACCCGGCGCCGGTCCAGGACCGCCACCTCCAGCTGGTTCGCGGCGATCGTGCGGGCCGCCCCGCCCTCGCCGCCGACGCTGCTCAGCGCCTTCATGGCGGCGCGGACCGCCTCCGACAGCGACATCTCCGGCCGGTGCTCGTTCTTCAGCACCCCGCTGATCGCCTCGGCCTGTCCGCCCATCGCCATCCGGCCCGGCTCGTCGTTCACCGAGCCGTCGTAGGTCACCCGGTAGAGGGAGTCGTCCTCGGGCGTGGCGCCCACTTCGGCCACGCAGATCTCCACCTCGAACGGCTTCGACTGCTCCGTGAAGATCGCCCCGAGCGTCTGCGCGTACGCGTTGGCGAGCGCCAGGCCGGTCACGTCCCGGCGGTCGTAGCTGAGCCCGTTGAGGTCGGCCATCCGCACGCCCGCGCGGCGCAGGTTCTCGAACTCGTTGTACCGGCCGACGGCGGCGAAGCCGATCCGGTCGTAGATCTCGCTGACCTTGTGCAGCGTGCTGGACAGGTTCTCGGCGACGAAGAGCACCCCGCCCGCGTAGCTCAGGACCACCGCGCTGCGGCCCCGGGCGATGCCCTTGCGGGCCAGCTCGGAGCGGTCGCGCATGATCTGCTCGGGCGAGGCGTAGAACTGCATGGCCACGGCGGCGGTTCTCCTTCTGCGGGACTGCTGACTCGGTGGACGGTGCGGGGCGGCCTCAGCCGCCGGGGTTCTCCATCCGGCCGGACACCACGCTCTCCGCGATCGCCGCCGTCTCGGCGTCGGTGAGGCGGTGGGTGCCCTCGGCGGTAGCGGTCATCACGACCGGGTAGATCCGCCGGGTCAGGTCGGGGCCGCCGGTGGCGGTGTCGTCGTCCGCCGCGTCGTAGAGCGCCTCGACCGCCAGCCGCGTCGCGTCCTCGACCGACAGGCCGGCCCGGAACCGCTTCTTCAGCGCGGACTTGGCGAACAGCGAACCGGAGCCGATGGCGTCGTAACCGGTCTCCTCGTACGGGCCGCCGGTCACGTCGAAGCTGAAGATCCGCCCGGCCCGCTGCGGGTCACTGGCGGCCAGGTCGAAGCCGGCGAACAGCGGGATCACGGCGAGGCCCTGCATGGCCGCGCCCAGGTTGCCGCGGATCATCGACGCCAGCCGGTTGGCCTTGCCGTCGAGCGAGAGCATCGCGCCCTCGATCTTCTCGTAGTGCTCCAGCTCCACCTGGAACAGTCGCATCAGCTCGATGCCGATGCCGGCGGTGCCCGCGATGCCGACGAGCGAGTACGCGTCGGCCGGGTGCACCTTCTCGATGTCGCGCTGGGCGATCAGGTTGCCCATCGTGGCGCGCCGGTCGCCGGCCATGACCACGCCACCGGCGGCCGAGATGGCCACGATCGTGGTCGCGTGCGGCGCCATGTCGGCGGCCATGCCGGGCGGCAGCGGCCGACGGCCGGGCAGCATCTCGGGGGCCACCTTGCTCAGGAACGCTGTGAAGGAGGACGTCCCCGCGTTGGTGAACACATCTGGAAGACGCCCGGATGGATCAAAACCCGCTGCCACGTGGTTCCTCTCAGGTACGTGATCGCCCTGGCCAGGACGTCGGGGTTGTCCTTGAACTGACCAAGACCACCGTTGCAGTTGAAGCAGAGTATCCCGCGCACCCATCCGGTGCGATGACCGTGGTCCAGATGTTCCGGATCGGGGCGCCGGCAGATCGCGCAGACGCCGCCCTGCTCGGCCAGGAGCGTCTGGAACTCCTTCTCCCCGGCCCCGCACCGACGGCGCAGGTGATACTCGCGGCTACCGTCAGGGCGACGACTGTTGGCGCAGAACTCCTCGAGCGGCTTCCACTCGTCGCAGTCCCGGCAACGGCGGCAACCGTCCCGGTCGTCAAGCGCCTCAGGAATGCCCGATTTGATCCGGCTACGCCCTACTCGCCGCCTTTCTGTACATAGCCCCTCACGAATTCCTCGGCGTTCTCTTCCAGGACGGAGTCGATCTCGTCGAGCAGGTCGTCCACGTCCTCGGTGATCTCGGCGTGCCGCTCGGCCACCTCGGGGTTGGCCTCCGCGGTGACCTCCTCGACCTCGTCACGGGACTTGCCGGACTGGGTCTGCCCACCCTCTTGCGTCGCCATGGTGGTGCCTCCTCCACGATCGCCTGCGATCAACTTACCTCGCGGGAGCGACGAAAGGCCCGTCGCGTGCCCGTTTCCGGCACCCGGCGGGCCTTCCGGCATCGGGGTCACCCGCCGGTGAGCGTCTCCAGCAGATCCTTGGCGCTCGCGCAGCGGTCGAACAGCTCGCCGACGTGCGCTCGGGTGCCCCGCTCGGGCTCCATCATCGGCACCCGGACCAGCGACTCCCGGCCCACGTCGAAGATGACCGAGTCCCAGCTCGCGGCGACCACCTCGGAGGCGTACCGGTCCAGGCAGCGGCCCCGGAAGTAGGCCCGCGTGTCCTCCGGCGGCTCGGTCATCGCGGTGCGGGTCTGCTCGTCGGTGAGCAGCGTCTTCATCGAGCCGCGCTGCACGAGCCGGTGGTAGAGGCCCTTCTCCGGCCGCACGTCGGAGTACTGCAGGTCGACCAGTTGCAGCTTGTGCGAGCCCCAGGCGAGCTTCTCCCGCTCCCGGTAGCCCTCCAGCAGCCGCAGCTTGGCCACCCAGTCCAGCTCGTCGGCGCACTCGAACGCGTCCCGGCCGAGCCGGTCGAGCACGCTCTCCCAGCGGCGCAGCACGTCGGCGGTCTGCGCGTCCACGTCCTCGCCGTGGCGGTCGTCCACGAAGGAGCTCACCCGCTCCAGATACGCCCACTGCACGTCCAGCGCGGTGAGCCTGCGGCCGTCGCGCATCCGCATCAGGTGCTTCAGCGACGGGTCGTGGCTGACCGCGCGCAGCTCGGCCACCGGGTCGGCGATGCCCAGGTCCGCGCCGAGCGCCTTCTCCTCGATCATGGCGAGGATCAGCGAGGTGGTACCGACCTTGAGGAACGTGGAGATCTCGGAGAGGTTGGCGTCGCCGATGATGACGTGCAGCCGGCGGTACTTGTCGGCGTCGGCGTGCGGCTCGTCCCGCGTGTTGATGATGGGCCGCTTGAGCGTCGTCTCCAATCCCACCTCGACCTCGAAGAAGTCGGCCCGCTGGGAGATCTGGAAACCGGCCTGGCCGCCGTCCTGGCCGATGCCGACCCGCCCGGCGCCGCAGACGATCTGCCGGGTGACGAAGAACGGCGTCAGGTACGCCACGATGTCGGCGAACGGCGTCTGCCGGCGCATCAGGTAGTTCTCGTGCGCGCCGTAGCTGGCGCCCTTGTTGTCGGTGTTGTTCTTGTACAGGTGGATCGGGTGGGTGCCCGGGATGGTCGCGGCCCGGCGGGCCGCCTCCGCCATCACCCGCTCCCCCGCCTTGTCCCACCGCACCACGTCCAACGGGTTCGTCACCTCGGGCGTGGAGTACTCCGGGTGCGCGTGGTCGACGTAGAGGCGGGCGCCGTTGGTGAGTATGACGTTGGCGAGCCCGAGGTCCTCGTCGGCGAGCGCCTCGGCCGGGTCGTACGCGGCGCCGGAGTAGGTGAACCCGCGGGCGTCGCGCAGTGGCGACTCCTCCTCGTAGTCCCAGCGGGCCCGGCCGCCCCGGTTGAGTTCCGGTCGCGCCCCGTAGGCGTTGACCACCTGGGAGGAGGTGACCATCGGGTTGGCTCCGGCCTGACCGGGCACGGAGATGCCGTACTCGACCTCGGTGCCCATGATCCTTCTGACGCTCATCGACCTGCCCGCTCCGCTCGCCGTCCCGGTCCCCGTCACGTCGAGCGTAGTCGGCGTGACGCGCCGAGGGGGCGTGGCGGCAGCGCCGGGTCCGGTGTGGCGGCTTCCCCGGGTACGCGCGAAGGCCCGTGGCGCGTACGCCACGGGCCTTCGCCGACGCGGTCGGACTACAGGTACTGGCCGGTGTTGCTGGCGGTCTCGATGGACCGTCCGGCCTCGGCGCCCTTGCCGCCGGAGACGAGCGTGCGGATGTAGACGATCCGCTCGCCCTTCTTGCCGGAGATGCGGGCCCAGTCGTCGGGGTTGGTGGTGTTGGGCAGGTCCTCGTTCTCGCGGAACTCGTCGACGCAGGCGTCGAGCAGGTGCTGCAGGCGCAGACCCTTGCGGCCGGAGGTGAGGAACTCCTTGATGGCCATCTTCTTGCCCCGGTCGACGATGTTCTGGATCATCGCGCCGGAGTTGAAGTCCTTGAAGTAGAGGACTTCCTTGTCCCCGTTGGCGTAGGTGACCTCGAGGAAGCGGTTCTCCTCGGTCTCGGAGTACATCCGCAGGACCACCGCGTCGATCATCGCCGCGACCGTGGCCTGGGGTTCGCCGCCGTGTTCGGCCAGGTCGTCGGCGTGCAGCGGCAGGCCGGCGAGGATGTACTTGGAGAAGATGTCCTTCGCCGCCTCGGCGTCCGGCCGCTCGATCTTGATCTTCACGTCGAGCCGGCCGGGGCGCAGGATCGCCGGGTCGATCATGTCTTCCCGGTTGGAGGCGCCGATGACGATGACGTTCTCCAGGCCCTCGACGCCGTCGATCTCGCTGAGCAGCTGCGGGACGATGGTGTTCTCCACGTCGGAGGAGACGCCGGAGCCGCGGGTGCGGAACACCGAGTCCATCTCGTCGAAGAACACGATCACCGGAGTGCCCTCACCGGCCTTCTCCCGTGCCCGCTGGAAGATCAGCCGGATGTGCCGCTCGGTCTCGCCGACGTACTTGTTGAGCAGCTCGGGGCCCTTGATGTTGAGGAAGAAGCTGGTGTGCCGGTCCTTGCCCTCACGCTCGGCGATCTTCTTGGCCAGCGAGTTGGCCACCGCCTTGGCGATGAGCGTCTTGCCGCAGCCGGGCGGGCCGTAGAGCAGGATGCCCTTCGGCGGCCGGAGCTGGTGCTCGCGGAACAGGTCGGAGTGCAGGAAGGGCAGTTCCACCGCGTCGCGGATCTGCTCGATCTGCGCCTGGAGGCCACCGATGTCCTCGTAGTCGACGTCGGGCACCTCCTCCAGGACCAGTTCCTCGACCTCGCTCTTCGGGATCCGCTCGTACGCGTACGCCGAGCGGGGCTCGATCATGAGCGAGTCGCCGGCCCGGATCGCGCTGCCGATCAGGGTCTCGGCGAGGTGCACGATCCGCTCCTCGTCGGAGTGGGAGACCACGAGTGCCCGGTCACCCGGAGCGCCCTCGGGGCCCGCCAGGATCTCCTTGAGCATCACCACCTCGCCGACCCGCTCGTAGCCGAACGCGTCGACGATGTTGAGCGCGTCGTTGAGCAGGACCTCCTGACCCCGGCGAAGCTCGTCGACCTCCAGCGAGGGCGAGACGGCCACCCGGAGCTTGCGCCCGCCGGTGAACACGTCCACCGTGCCGTCGTCGTGCCTGGCCAGGAAGACGCCGTAGCCACTCGGCGGCTGGGCGAGCCGGTCGATCTCCTCCTTGAGCGTCACGATCTGCGCGCGAGCCTCCTTGAGGGTGCTCACGAGCCGTTCGTTGTTCTCGGTCAGCCGCGCCAACTGTGCCTGGGTGGCCGCCAGCCGCTCTTCGAGCTGCCGGACGTGTCGGGGGCTCTCGGTCAACTTGCGCCGCACCAGGGCGAGTTCCTCTTGCAGGAACGCGACCTGCGTGGAGAGATCGTGGGCTTCCTTTTCCCACCGTGCGGCGCGCGAGTCCGCGTCGTCGCTGCGTGCCACGTCCCACCTCCCCGGGGGCTTGAACGTTCTGACCTAACACTAGCCGCTATGAGCCCGATTCGGTCCACAGCAACGCGCTCGTCACCGAAGCTTGATCGCGAAGGGCTGGTCGCGGGGCGGGTACGGGCGTTCGGGTACCGTCGGAGCGTGGGACGGGAGAACATGGGGGGTGCTTCGTGACCGACGTCGCGACCGACCAGTTGCAGGTCTGGGTGGATCAGGATCTCTGCACCGGTGACGGGCTCTGCGTGCAGTACGCGCCGGAGGTCTTCGAGTTCGACGTCGACGGCCTGGCGTACGTGAAGGGCCCCGACGGCGAGCTGCGGCAGGCCCCCGGCGCCCGGGTGGACGTGCCGGAGCACCTACGCCTCGAGGTGATCGACTCGGCGAAGGAGTGCCCGGGCGAGTGCATCCACGTCGTACGCGGCAGCGACGGCGTCGAGGTGGCCGGCCCGGAGGCCGAGGACTGAGGCGGAGACGGACACGACGGGCCGGGGACGTGTGGTCCCCGGCCCGTCGTGCGTCCGCCTCAGAGCAGGGGCCGGCCGACGACCGAGGCGACCAGCCGGGCGAACTCCTCCAGCCGGGCGATCTGCCCCGCGCCGCCGTCGTCGAGGGTCTTGCCGAATCGCAGCGCGTCGTGCCGGGGCGCGCCGACCGCCTCGTCGCTGGGCGGCGCCTCGTCCAGCGAGCTGAGCAGCAGGTACACGTCGATGCTGTCGACCCGTACGGTGCCGTTGTCGGCGCGCATGAGCCGCCGCCGGCAGCCGACCTCGGTGACGGTGGACAGCGGCACCACCCGCAGCGACGAGGTCATCGCGCCGGGCGGCCCCTCCCCCGGCGGCACGTCCTCGCCGTGCCAGAGCACCAGCCGGCTGCCGTCGCAGACGACGACCTCCTGCCACACCCCGTTCACCTCGTTGACGAAGCGCTCCAGCGTGAAGCCGAGCACCGACGCGCCGCGCAGCACGCCGTCGAGCGCCTCCAGCGCGATGTCCGGGTCGCGCAGGTACGCCCGCGCGGCCGACTCCAGGTCGGTGTAGGGCGACCAGTCCGGGAAGACGGCGGGCAGGTCGCCGTTGCCGTAGCCGGGGTTGCTCACGCCGCCTCCCGCCGGCCCGCGCCGCGGCGCCGCCATCGGTTCCGGTCACCGGCACGGGCGCGCCGCCCGACGCGCACCCCGATCCGCTCGCTCATGCCACCGTCTCCACCCGCTCAGGTGTCGTCCCCACCGGCACACATGATCCGCCCGTGCGCGCGCGGGCGCGCGGCGGGGGTCAGGACTGCTCCGGCTCCTCCGCCGCGCGGGCCGCGGCGGCGGCGCGCAGGGCGTCGCGGCGCTGCGCGTACGCCTCGGCGCCCTTGCTGGGCTTGCGCCGGCGCGGCGGCGCGGTGACCCCGGGGGCGAGCTTGCGCGCGGAGACCAGGAACGCGGTGTGGGCGATCATCCGGTGGTCCGGTCGGACCGCCAGCCCTTCGGCGTGCCAGTCGCGCACCAGCGACTCCCAGGCGCGCGGCTCGGTCCAGCCGCCGTGCTCGCGCAGCGCCTCGACCAGCTCGGACAGCTGCGGGGTGGTGGCCACGTAGCCGATCAGCACGCCGCCGGGCACGAGTGCCCGCTCGACCATGTCGAGCATCTCCCACGGGGTGAGCATGTCGAGGATGATCCGGTCGAATCCGGTCTCGGCGCAGTCGGCGACGTCGCCGACGTGCAGGTTCCAGGCCGGGTGCGGGCCGTTGAAGAACGCCTCGACGTTGCGGCGGGCGATCTGGGCGAAGTCGTCGCGCAGCTCGAACGAGTGCAGCTCACCCTCGGTGCCGACGGCCCGCAGCAGCGAGCAGGACAGCGCGCCGGATCCGGCGCCGGCCTCCAGCACCTTGGCGCCGGGGAAGACGTCGCCCATGGCGACGATCTGCGCCGAGTCCTTCGGGTAGATCACCTGGGCGCCGCGCGGCATGGACAGCACGTAGTCCGACAGCAGCGGCCGCAGCGCCAGGAACGCGGTGCCGCCGCCGGCGGTGGTGACCACGCTGCCGTCGGGCAGGCCGATCAGGGTGTCGTGCCGGAGGATCCCGCGGTGGGTGTGGAACTCCTTGCCGGGCTCCAGCGTCACGGTGTGCATCCGGCCCTTCGGGTCGGTCAGCTGGACCCGGTCGCCCGGCCGGAACGGCCCGCGGTGGACCGGGGGCAACGCCGGGACGGTGGAGATCTCTGCGGTCACGTGTTCGTCTTCCGTTCGGGTTCCAGGAGCTGGGCGAGATCCGCGATGTGCAGCACGCCGACCACATCTTCGCCTGCCGTCACGACGTACTGCGCGCCCGGGTGGGTGCGCACCGTCTCCAGCACCCGCTCGCCGTCGGCCCCGAGCGGCAGGGCCGGCACGGCGGCCAGGTCGCGGGCCACCTCGTCCACCGCGACCCACGGCCTGCGTTCCGGGGGTACGCGGGCGGCGCGCGCCGGGTCGACCAGGGCGACGGTACGGCCGGCCGAGTCGGCCACGCCGAGCGCCGCCTCGGGGGTGCCCGCCTCGTCGCGGCGGCGCTTGGCCTCGGCCAGCGGCGTGCCGGCGGGCACCGGCAGCACCGGGCGGGCCAGCCGGGCCAGGTCGACCAGGTGCAGCCGGCGGCCGATGCGCGCCATCCGGATCGACTGGCCGGCGCCGCGCCACAGCGTCAGCGCGACGAGCAGCAGCAGCGGCAGGGCCAGTGGGGCCAGCGCCCGGCGCATGGTGAGCACCACGACCAGCGCCAGCGTGCCCAGCGCGACGGCCCGGCCCACCCAGCCGGCCACCTCGGTGCCGCGGTGCCGGTCGCGGGTGAGCGCCCACACGGCGGCGCGCAGCGCCCGGCCGCCGTCCAGCGGCAGGCCGGGCAGGCTGTTGAAGATCGCCACCACCACGTTGCTGACCGCGAGCTGGAAGGCGAGCTGGTGGCCGAGCGTGCCGGCGGGCAGGGCGAGGGTGGCGGCGACCGCGCCGGCGCCGAGCACGGCGGAGACGGCCGGACCGGCCAGGGAGATCAGCAGCTCGACCCGGGGGCTGGGGGCGTCGCGGTCCATCTCGGTGTAGCCGCCGAGCAGTTCCAGCGTGATCCCCCGCACACCGATGCCGTAGCGGCGGGCGGTCAGCGCGTGGCCCAGCTCGTGCAGCAGCACGGAGCCGAGCAGGGAGATCACGAAGCCGAGGCCGACCAGGTAACCGCCGAGCGGGCCGAGGTCGAGCTGGCGGCGGGCCAGCGCCGCGTACAGCACCGTGACCACGACGGTGAGCAGCAGCATCGAGGCGTCGACGCGCAGCGGCACCCCGAGGACCCGGCCGAGACTGAGCCCCGGCCGGCGGGGTCCTCGGCTCCGCTGCTGCACCGGCCCGATGCTACGTGAGCTGAGCCTCGGCGAGCCCGCAGCCGTGGACGACCCAGGGCGCCGCGATCCCGATCATGCTTCGGTGCGGCGACGCCGGCCTGTCACACGCGTGCCCTAACCTTCCGGTCATGACGGCGGAACCGATGATCGACAGTCACGGCGGCCAGACGGCGGCACCGGCGCCGGTCACCGTGCGGGCCTCGTTGTCGCCGTCGCGGGCGGCCGACTTCAAGACCTGCCCGCTGCTCTACCGGTTCCGCAGCATCGACCGGCTGCCCGAGCGGCCGACCGTCGAGCAGGCCCGGGGCACGCTCGTGCACGCCGTGCTGGAGCGGCTGTTCGACCTGCCGGCCGCCGCCCGCACCCCGGAGTCGGCGGGCGATCTGGTCGCCCCGCAGTGGGACCGGCTGGTCACCGAGGAGCCGGAGCTGGCGACGCTGTTCGCCGACGGCGACGCCGTCGGGCCGCAGGAGTTCCTCCGGTCGGCGACGGCGCTGCTGGACGGCTACTTCGCGGTGGAGGACCCGCGCCGGCTGGAGCCGGCCGAGCGCGAGGCGCTGATCTCCGCGGTGGTGGACGACGAGTTGCTCATCCGGGGTTACCTCGACCGGCTCGACGTGGCGCCGGACGGCGCGCTGCGGGTGGTCGACTACAAGACCGGCGGGGCGCCGCGCGAGGCGTTCGAGGCGCGGGCGCTGTTCCAGCTCAAGTTCTACGCCCTGGTGCTGTGGCGCACCCGGGGCGTGGTGCCGCGCGTGCTGCGCCTGCTCTACCTCAAGGACGCCGAGGTCTGCGACTACGCGCCGGACGCCGACGAGCTGGTGCGTTTCGAGCGCACAGTGGTGGCGCTGTGGCGGGCGATCGAGCAGGCCACCGCCCGGCAGGACTTCCGTCCCCGGCCGAGCCGCCTGTGCGACTGGTGCAACCACCAGGCGCTGTGCCCGAGCTACGGCGGGACGCCGCCGCCGTTCCCGGTGGCCGCCGCACCCGACCCGCTCGTGGACGCCCGCTCCCGCCCGGTGTCGCCCGGCGCCGACGAGTGACCTCCGCTCCCGCCGGAGGGTGCCCGGGCTGACGCCCGGCCGGGCGGCCCCGCTTCGGCGGGCGATCCCGCGCAGGGCCAGCACGCATGCGGGCCACCTCGGGGAGGTGGCGGGGTCGACAGGGGTGGGATGCAGCTACCTCGGCGAAGTGGAGTCGATCATGTGTGCGGGTGGTGCACGCGTGCACCACCGGTCGGGACGGGCTCGCCGAGCCGGCGCGCGGCGTTCCCCGAGCCGGGCGAGTCCGGTGTCAGGTCCCTGCGGGGCGGATCGGGTGCCGGGTCACCCTCGGACGAATGCGCCGCCGGGTCACCGTGGGCGCCCGCGGTCCCGTGAGGGCCGGCGCGCAGAGCCGGCCAACCTGCGGGATCGGGGCGGCCTGATCGGCGACCGGGGGCTGCGGGCCGAGGGCGCCTCCGAGCAGAGCGGCCGGCTCCCTCTACGGTGGTTCGCGGCGGCCCGGTTCCACGCCGGGCGGCTCGCGGGCGCGTGCCGGCGCCGACGGGCCCCGGCCGGACGAGGGAGGGGGACGCATGACCGAGGGCGCCGTCGCCCGGCCGGTGCGGATCCTGCTCGCCGACGACCAGCCGCTGCTGCGTACCGGATTCCGGATGGTGCTCGGCGCCGAGGACGACCTCGACGTGGTGGGTGAGGCCGGCGACGGCGTGGAGGCGGTGGAGCTGTCCCGGCGGCTGCTGCCCGACGTGGTGCTGATGGACATCCGGATGCCGCGCCTGGACGGGGTGGCCGCCACCCGGGCGATCGTGTCGGCCCGGCTGCCGGTCCGCGTGCTCGTGCTCGTGCTCACCACGTTCGAGCAGGACGAACACGTCGTCGGTGCGCTGCGGGCCGGGGCGAGCGGCTTCCTCACCAAGGACGTGCCGGCCGAGGACCTCGTCGCCGCGATCCGCGCGGTGGCCGCCGGGGGCGCGGTGATGTCCCCGCGCATCCTGCGCCGGCTGCTCGACCGCTTCGCCCAGGTGCTGCCGGACCCGGCCGCCGCGCCGGCGCGGGCGCTGGAGCCGCTGACCGACCGGGAACGCGAGGTGCTCACCCACATGGCGCGCGGACTGTCGAACGCGGAGATCGCCCGGTTGCTGTCGGTCAGCGAGACCACTGTGAAAACCCATGTCGGTCATGTGCTGACGAAGCTACGGTTGCGCGACCGGGTCCAGGCGGTCGTGCTCGCGTACGAGACGGGCCTGGTCCGTCCCGGCGGCCAGGTGGCGTGGGTCGCCTACCGTGACCAGCGGCGGGGCTGATGTGTTGACCATCACGCGAGGTCAGGCCCTGACGTCGGCGTCGCCTGCCGGTCAGGGGTCACCCTGAGGCCGGATGGGGGTCGACCCTCACCGGAAGATCGGCGCGGATTCCACCCCGGGTCGGAGGGCTTTCGGGCGCGCGACCCCGAGGATGGATTCCGCCGCACCGGCCAGCGGGGGCGGTGCGGCATGAGAACGACATACGGAAGAGGTAGATGACGTGACCGCGACGGTAGGCCGAGAGCAGGCCGCGGCCCGGGCGAACGACGTGTGGAAGGTGTACGGCAGCGGTGAGGCGCAGGTCGTCGCGCTGCGGGGGGTGACCGCCGAGTTCGAACGCGGCCGGTTCACCGCGATCATGGGGCCCTCCGGTTCCGGGAAGTCCACACTCATGCACTGCCTCGCCGGTCTGGACACGGTGACAAAGGGCACCGTGATGATCGGCGACACCACGGTGACCGGTCTCAACGACGCGGGTCTGACGAAGCTGCGCCGGGACAAGGTGGGCTTCATCTTCCAGCAGTTCAACCTGCTGCCCACGCTCACCGCGCAGGAGAACATCCTGCTGCCGCTGTCGATCGCCGGGCGCAGGCCCGACCCGGCCTGGTACGACACGGTGATCGACACGGTCGGGCTGCGGGAGCGGCTCGGGCACCGCCCGGCTCAGCTCTCCGGCGGCCAGCAGCAGCGCGTGGCGTGCGCCCGGGCGCTCGTCGCCCGCCCCGAGGTGATCTTCGCGGACGAGCCGACCGGCAACCTGGACTCCCGCTCCGGCGCCGAGGTGCTCAAGTTCCTGCGCAACTCGGTCCGCGAACACGGCCAGACCATCGTGATGGTCACGCACGACCCGACCGCCGCCGCGTACGCCGACCGGGTGGTCTTCCTCGCCGACGGGCAGATCGTCTCGGAGCTGATCGAGCCGACCGCCGAGACGGTGCTGGACACGATGAAGAAGCTGGACGCCCCGGTCGAGGTGGGCAACTGATGCTGCGGGCAACGCTCAAGAGCCTGCTGGCGCGCAAGCTGCGCCTGCTGCTGTCCGGCCTGGCGGTGGTGCTCGGCGTCATGTTCGTCTCCGGCGCGTTCGTGCTCACCGACACGCTCGGGCGGTCCTTCGACGCGGTCTTCACCGACGCGTACGCCGAGGTCGACGTGAACATCGCGGCGAAGCCCAAGGTCGCGATCTCGGAGACCGAGGGCGAGCAGGTCGCTCCCCCGTTGCCGGCGTCGCTGCTCGACCGGGTGAAGGCCGTGCCGGGCGTCGCCGACGCCGAGGGCGTGGTCGCCGCCGACGGCGCCCGCATGATCGGCAGCAACGGCAAGGTGGTGACCTCGTTCGGCCCGCCGCAGCTGGGCCAGAACTGGCTCGGTGAGAGCGACCTGCTGGAGCTGCGCGAGGGCCGCGCGCCACAGGCCGACGACGAGATCGTGGTCAACGCGGCGCTGGCCGAGGCGGGCAAGGTCAAGGTCGGCGACCGGGTCGGCGTGCTGACCCTCGCCCCGAAGAAGGAGTTCACGCTCGTCGGCGTGTTCGGCTACAGCGGCGGCCGGGACTCGATCGGTGGCGCCAACGAGGTCTACTTCACCACCCCGGTGGCGCAGCAGTTGATGCTGGGCAAGCCGGACGTGTTCAGCAACGTCAGCGTCCAGGCCGCCGACGGCACCACGCCGGCCGCGCTGCGCGACGAGCTGGCCCGCACGCTGGGCGCCGACTACCAGGTCAAGACCGGCGAGCAGCTCGCCGCCGACGCCTCGGCCGGCCTCAAGGAGGGGCTGTCGTTCTTCAACAAGATCCTCCTCGGGTTCGCCGCGGTGGCGCTGCTGGTCGGCACGTTCCTGATCCTCAACACGTTCTCGATCATCGTGGCCCAGCGCACCCGTGAGCTGGCCCTGATGCGCGCGATCGGGGCCAGCGGCAAGCAGGTCGTCGGCTCGGTGGTGCTGGAGGCGCTCGCTGTCGGCCTGATCGCCTCGGTGCTGGGGCTCGCCGCCGGCATCGGCGTGGGCGCGCTGCTGGCGTACCTGTTCGGTCAGCTCGCCGGGGGTCTGACCCTGGCCGGGCTGGGTGTGCCGGCCTCGGCGGTGATCGGCGCGTTCGCGGTCGGCATGCTGATCACGGTGATCGCCGCGCTGCTGCCGGCGGTGCGCGCCTCGCGCATCCCGCCGATCGCCGCGATGCAGGACGTCGCCACCCCGGACCGGCCGCTCACCAAGGTCACCATCGGTGGCGCTGTGGTCACCGGCATCGGCGCGGTGCTGCTGTTCCTCGGTCTCGGCGGTCACGCCGGCGACAGCACCCTGGCGACCATCCTCGGCGGCGTGCTGTTCGCGTTCATCGGCGTGGCGCTGCTGACGCCGATCATCAGCCGGCCGGTGGTCTCGCTGCTGGGCGCGATGTTCTCCTGGTCGGTGCCGGGCAAGCTGGGCCGGCTCAACTCGGGGCGCAACCCGCGCCGCACCGCGATCACCGCCGCCGCGCTGATGGTGGGCATCGCCCTGGTCACCGGCGTGACGGTGATCCTGGACTCGGCCAAGGGCAGCATCGGCGCGCTGGCCGAGGACACCATCAAGGCGGAACTGGTGATCTCCGGGGCGTCGTCCGGGCCGCGCCCGGCGAGCTTCGACCCGGCGGTGCTAGAGAAGGCCGCCGCGATCCCGGGCGTGCAGCTGGTCGACGGCGAGTACGGCGACATGGCAGTGGTCGGCGGCGAGCGGACCTGGGTGGCCGTGTCGAGCAACGTGGCGGCGCTCCAGCAGATCTTCGGGGCGAAGGCCACCGCCGGTGACATCAGCAAGCTGGCGCCGGATCAGATGCTGCTCAGCTCGGACACCGCGAAGGCACGCAACCTCACCGTCGGTTCGACGGTGCCGGTGCAGCTGGCCCGCGGCGACGCCCGCACCTACACGGTCAGCGGCATCTACGAGAGTTCGCAGCTGACCAACCCGGTGACGCTGCCGCCGCAGGCCGCGGCGGACTTCACCATTCCCCAGCCGATCCAGGGTTTCCTCCAGCTCGCCCCCGGCACGTCGGTGGACGCGGTGCAGCCGCAGGTCGAGCGGTTGCTGGCGGACAGCCCCGAGGTGTCGGTGGCCGACCGGGCCGCGTTCATCGAGCAGCAGACCGGCCAGCTGGACTCCCTGCTCCAGATGATCCAGATCCTGCTGGCGCTGGCCATCGTGATCGCCGTGCTGGGCATCATCAACACGCTCGCGCTGTCGGTGCTGGAACGGACCCGCGAGCTGGGCCTGCTGCGGGCGATCGGCCTGCGCCGCGCCCAGACCATGCGCATGATCACGGTCGAGGCGGTGGTGATCTCCATCTTCGGCGCCCTGCTCGGCGTGGTGGTCGGCACCGGTCTCGGCGCGGCGGTGGTCGAGGCGCTCAAGGACGAGGGCATCACCGACCTGGTCCTGCCGTGGGGTCAGATGGTGACGTTCCTGATCCTGGCCGCGATCATCGGCGTGGTCGCCGCCGTGCTGCCGGCGATCCGCGCCGCGCGGATCAACGTCCTGGGCGCCATCGCCCACGACTGACGTGAAAGGAAGGGCCCCTTCTTAACGCCTCGCGCAGAGGAAGGGGCCCTTCTTAACGGTTGAGCAGAGCCGCGAGCAGCTCCAGGTCCGCCGCGAGCAGGCTCTCCACCTGGTGTACGCCGTCGGCGGGCGCCAGCGGCACCTCGGCCGGTACGGCCAGCACCGCCGCCCCGGCGGCGAGCGCGCTCGCCACCCCGGTCGGTGAGTCCTCGATCGCCACGCACCGCTCGACCGGCACACCCAGCAGACGCGCGGCGGTCAGGTACGGCTCCGGGTGCGGCTTGGCCGCGTCCACCTCGTCGCCGCACACCACCGCGTCGAAGCTGTCCCGGCCCAGCGTGTCCAGTGCCACCTCGACCAGGGACCGGCCGCTGGAGGTGACGAGCGCGGTGGGGATGCCGGCGGTTCGTACCGCCCGCAGCAGCGCCAGCGCGCCGGGACGCCAGCGCAGCCCGGTGCGGAACAGGTCCAGGATCCGGGCGCTGATCCAGTCGGCGCTGGCCTGCACGTCCCGCTCCGGCTGGCCCAGGTCGTCGTGCACGATGCGCATCGCGTCGGCCATCCCGGTGCCGACGATCGCGCGGCGGGCGGAGTCGGACAGGACACCGCCGTACACGGCGGCCAGTTCCTGCAACGCGACGTCCCACAGCTTCTCGCTGTCGACCAGGGTGCCGTCCATGTCGAAGAGCACGGCGGCGGGGTGTGGGCTGCTCAGCGGGGGCCTCCTTCGATACACGTACCCCGCCGATCCTGCCAGCCCCGCCCGGTGCGCCCGCCACCGTCCCCGGGCGGGGTGACCCGCGGCATCACCCGAGACCGCAGGCGCCGAGCGACTTCTCGTACCCCCGGAAGAACGACTCGCTGCGCTGCTCGGCGGTGCCGTGCGAGCCCTCGGCGAACCACGGCTGGTCCGGGTCGTCTCCGACCGCCAGCAGCCCTTCCCGGAACTCCTCCAGGTCACCGTCCTCCAGTTCCAGCGCCCCGGACCGCACGCTGTCACCGAGGTACGCCCCGGCCATGCAGTCGGCCTGCAGTTCCTGCTGGATGGTGAAGTTGTAGCGGATGCCCAGCCGCACCTGCATGCCGTGGGCGTACTCGTGGCCGAGCAGGTAGAACAGGAACGCGTCGCCGATCTGCCGGAACGCCGCCACCGACCAGTTCACGTCGTAGGCGATGAAGTCGCCGGCCGAGCAGTAGACCGCGTTGTTGCGCGGCAGCCCCTGCCCGGCACAGGCCACCTCGCCCTCGCGGCTGTAGGCCACCACCCGCCGGATCGGGGTGAACCGCTCACCGGAGGCGCGGAACCGCTCCGCCCAGTAGCGTTCGGCCAGCCGGACCGCGTCCTGGATGTCCTGCTTGAACTCGGCCACGCTGGTGGTGCCGTCCGCCCGGGTGGTCTGCGACTCCGGCTGCGCGCTCCGCGGCGGTGCGGACTGCCGCGACTCGCCCTGGTCGTAGCCGCCGGCCATGCAGCCGGCCGCCACCAGTGCGGCCACCACCAGTCCGGCGATCGGCCCGCGCCCCTGACGTCCCGCCCTGTCCCCCACCGTGACCTCCCGGCTGTTCGCACCCGTGTCCCGCAGCAGTACCCCCGGCGGCCGCCGGTGACGCTCACCGGCTCTCACGCACCGCCGCCGGGAATCGTTCACCGGCGCGCGGGAACGGTACGGTCGGCGGCATGGACCGGTCGTACGCGGGAATCGTCTACTGGCGACGCAGCCTCTGGAACGGTATGCGGTGCGTACCGGTGCTGCTGACGCTCGACGAGGGCCGGCTGCGCGCCTGCGACCGGCGCGGCGCGGAGGTGTTCGCCGCGCTCGCCGGGCAGGTCGAGGCCCGGGGAACGATCGTCGGCACGATGCTGCTCACAGCCGGCGGCGACCGGTACGCCCTGGTCGGCGTGGGCGCCACCGTCTCACCGTCGCCGAGCGCGGAGCAGCGGCGGCGGCTGGAGGAGTACACGGCCCGCACCGAGCCTGTTCCCGACCTCGCGTCCTGGTGGGAGGTGCTGGCGCGGGCCGGCGTGACGGTGCGCTGACCGGCGCGGTCAGTCCAGGCCGCGCATGATGTGCGACTCGCCGTCGTCGTCGCCGAAGCAGCGGTGCAGCACCTGGGCGCGCGCCCACAGGTCCAGGCTGCTCGGCGGTCCGACCGGCCCGGTTCCGGCGGGCGTGGTGGTCAGCACGGGCGCCGGTTCCGGCGGGACCTGCGACGTCACCTCGTCGGTCATGTCCGCCCCTTTCGTCGTACCCATGCTCGTCCACGGGCGTTTCCGCCACGTCAACTCCGACGGCGCGGGCGTGGACGCGGCGCGCCTGACCCACGCCGGCCCGTACTCCGGTGACGGTAGCCCGCCGGGCCGTCGAGCACAGCCGTATTCCCGACGTCGCCGCAGGTCGCGGCCGGTGATCAGGCCCGCGCGTCGCGCCCGCCGCCCGGGCCGCAGGTGGCGCAGCAGGCGTCGCCGCGCCAGGCGTCGCGGACCGCGACCACGGCGAGCACCAGGGCGGCTCACCCGGCGTCCGCCTGCCGCGACCATACGACGCGTGCTTCCTCCGGGTGACGGGCCTGCATCCGGTACCGCGGTACGGGCTTACCGTCGAGACGTGACCGACGATTCCTGGGTGCCCGACACCTGCACGCTGCCCACCGCCGACCGGCCGTTGCGGCTGGCCGAGTTCGACTGGTTGTTCCACGACGCGCTGCGCGGCGCCGACCGGCCGGCCGCCGGGCATCTGCGGCTGCACCTCGACGGCAGCGCCGAAGCGGTCGTCCGGGACCTGATCGCCCGCGAGTCGGCCTGCTGCTCCTTCTTCACGTTCGACCTCGCCGGCCCGGACGGCGACACGCTGACGCTCGACATCCGGGTGCCGGAGGGCCGTGTCGCCGTACTCGATGCCCTGGCCCTGCGGGCCACGGCCGCGCGGGGCCGGTGACGGGCGGGCCGGAGCTGCGCAGCGGAGCGGCGGCCGGCGGATCTCGCCATCGTCCGCGACACGCTCCGGGCCGCCGTCTCGGCCGGCTGCGACGACCCGGTCGAGTGCGCCGGCAGCGCCTGCCGCCCCTGCCGTTCGCCGAGCGCGCCGGGCCCGCCGCCCGGGCCGTCCGGCCGGTCCCCGACCCGGTGTCGCTACGGTCTGACGCATGACGGTCGTGCGTTCCATCCTGCTGTTCCTGCTCGCCGCGCTCGCCGAGATCGGCGGCGCCTGGCTGGTGTGGCAGGGCTGGCGGGAGAACCGCGGGCTGCTCTGGATCGCCGCCGGGGTGATCGCGCTCGGCGCCTACGGGTTCGTGGCCACGTTCCAGCCGGACGCGAACTTCGGCCGCATCCTCGCCGCCTACGGCGGCGTCTTCGTCGCCGGGTCGCTCGCCTGGGGCATGGTCGTCGACAAGTTCCGGCCCGACCGCTACGACCTCGTCGGCGCGGCCATCTGCCTGGTCGGCGTCGCCGTCATCATGTACGCCCCGCGCGCGAGCTGACGTCGCGGTGATGAGTTTCCGCGCCCGTGCCCGTCACACCTACGACGGGACACGACGACGCGGAAGGATGACGTCATGGGTACGGACACGCGGCTGCAGGAGCTGGGCGTACGCGATCTGGCTGAGGTCGACGAACCGGCGTTCACCGGGCTGGCGCAGCGGCACCGGCGGGAACTGCACGTGCACTGCTACCGGATGCTCGGGTCGTTCGAGGACGCCGAGGACACCGTCCAGGAGACGTTCCTGCGGGCGTGGCGGCGGCGGGAGACGTTCGCGGGACGGTCGACGTTCCGGGCCTGGCTGTACCGGATCGCCACCAACGCCTGCCTGGACCTGCTCGCCAAGTGCCGGCCCGAGCCGGCGACCGGCGGTGAGGTGCGGTGGCTCCAGCCGTACCCGGACCGGCTGCTCGACGAACTGCCCGCCGCCGACGCGGACGAGCCGGAGACGGTCGCCGTGGCGCGGGAGACGATCGAGCTGGCGTACCTGGTCGCGGTGCAGCACCTGGCGCCGCGCCCGCGCGCCGTGCTGATCCTGCGCGACGTGCTCGGCTGGCCCGCCAAGGACGTCGCGGAACTCCTGGGCGACTCGGTCAACTCGGTGAACAGCGCGTTGCAGCGGGCCCGCGCGGGCATGCGGGAACACCTGCCGGCGCAGCGGCAGGACTGGACCGGCGACGAGACGGACACCCGGACCCGCGAGCTGGTACGCCGCTTCACCGACGCCAGCATCGCCAAGGACGTCGACGGGCTCGCCGCCATGCTGCGCGACGACGTACGCTGCTCGATGCCGCCCACCCCGGGCCTCCAGATCGGCCGCGACGCCGTGGTGAACGACTGGATCGCGGACGGCTTCGAGAACCTGGGCAGCCTGCGAGCAGTGCCCACGGCCGTGAACCGGCAGCCCGCCGTCGCGTTCTACCTGTGGCAGGACAGCGACGGCGCGTACCTGCCGCTCACAGTCGACGCCCTGCGCATCACCGGCGGGGCGATCACCGAGATCGTCACGTTCCACGCCGACCAGTTCCCGCGGCTCGGGCTGCCCGAACGCCTGCCCGCCGGCCGAACGCCGTAGTGTCCGCGCGGACGCTCGCGCTGCCCGGCGGCGCGCGCGTACCGGTGGTCGCGGCCCAGTGGCGTCACGCGTACGGCGTGGTCACGCGCGGCCGGGTGCAGCTGGAGCTGCGCGACGGCACCCCCGGGCCGGTCCTCGGCCGCGACGCCGGCTTCTGGCTGCGGGGCACCGGCGTACGCGCGCTGCGCAACCCCGGCCGTCGGACCGCGACGGTGCGGATCCTCACCCCCGGCTCCTGGAGGAACGACATGATCAGCAGCACTGACACCGGCATCGTCTCGGACCGTGCGCACGGCTTCCGGCGGCTCGCCGTCACTGGCCTGGTCGCCACGATCACCGCGATGGTGGTCACCACGCTCGCGGCCGCGCTCGCCCGGGCCGCCGGTGTGGACTACGAGATCCCCGACGGCGGCGGCGAGACCATCCCGTTGGGCGGGTTCGCCGTGGTGACCGGATTCTTCTCGCTCGTGGGCGTCGTCATCGCCGCCGTACTGCTGCGGTTCAGCGCGCGCCCCGCGCGGCGGTTCGTGTGGACGGCGGTGGCTCTGACCGCGCTGTCGATGCTCCCGCCGTTGATCGCCGGGGGCGACGCAGCCACCGCTGTCACGCTGATCGGGTTGCACCTGGTCGCGGCGGCGGTGATGATCCCCGCCCTGGCGCGGAGCCTGCGAGTCCGGACGGGTTGACGTTCGACGACGGCGCTGTCCGCGAGCGCGCCGTTCCACCGCTCGGCTTCTCAGGCCCCCGCCCCCACTGGCACGGCGGGCTCGGGGAGCGCAGCCTTGGTGGCACGGCGACCGCGGAGTCCACCGGTGACACACAGCGCCACTCCGACGGCGAGCCAGGTGGTCAGGACGATGATCGAGTGGGCGCTGCCGTGCCCGTCGAAGAAGGCGGTGGAGCGCAGCAGCTGGCTACCGGCGCCCGGTGGGAGCAGTTGACCAAGCGCGCCTGACCAGCCGGGAAGCATCTCCGGGGCGGTACCGGTGCCGGACAGCGGGTTGCCGATGAGCATCATGATCGCGGAGCCGAGACCCAAACCAGGAAGGCCGAGCAGGGACTCCAGGCCCAGGAGGGTGAGCGAGGTGGCGGCGATGGTGAGGCTGACGGCGCCGACGTTGATCAGGTAGGTACCGGCGAGGGAACCGAACCAGAACTGCAGGATCGCCGTGATCGCCAGGGCGCCGGTGACCGCGAAGATCAGCGCTCCCGTGATCCGCCGACCGGTGCCGCGTACCAGTTGGGTCAGCAGGACCGCGGCGAGCATGCCGCTCATGACCAGTGGCAGGGCGGCTGCGGCGAGTCCGGTGCCGCGGGGGTCGTCGACGGTCAGGGCCACCAGGTCGCGGACCGCAGGGGCCGAGCCGGCGTCCGGCGTCGGCGCCCGACCGAGGGCGGTCCCCACGTTCTGCAGGGTCTGCGCGACCGCGGCGCTGGCGGCGGAGGCCGTGATGATCTGCGGAGCGCCGGAGGTGAGGTCGATCGCCCCGTACACGTCCCGGTCGAGGATCAGCCGCTCGGCGGCATCGGTGTCGGCGACCGCGGTGATGGCGAAGGCATCCGGCATCTTCGTCTCGAGAGCCGCGGCGACCTGCTGAACCGCGGCAGGCGGGCCGGCGACAGCGATCGGTACGTGATGAACCGAGGAGCGCACCGACGGCCAGGCGAAGGCGGTGAGCAGCACGCTGATGATCACCGTGAGCAGGGCGGCTGCCCCGAACACCTTCGACCACGGCGACGGCGTCGCCGAGTCGGCTACCGGGGTGGCCTGAGCCGTCATGGCATCTCCTTGAAGAACGAGCGTTCGCTTTAAGCGTGCAGTCAGCAGCGTTCCTTGTCAAGAACGAACGTTCGCTTTACTATCGGTGCATGCCTCGCGTCTCCGAGCAGTACCGGGCGGATCGCCGATCCGAGATCCTCGTCGCGGCCGCCCGCCTGTTCGCCATAAACGGCTTCCACGCCACCTCGATGGCCGACGTCATCGCGGAGTGCGGGCTGTCCGCAGGAGCCGTCTACCGCTACTTCCGCAGCAAGGAGGAGTTGATCGCGGCAGCGGCGGAGGAGGCCCTGTCGGCTGCGGACGAGGTGTTCCAGAACCTCCTCGCCGACAGCGCCACGCCCTCCCCTGAGCAGGCACTGACCGCGATCATCACGACGATCGACGAACGGATCGTCGATCGGCAGATCACCGGCGTCGACGTCACCCGCATCGGCGTTCAGGTGTGGGCCGAGGCACTACGCAGCCCGATGCTCGCAGCCCGGGCCGGCGAGGTCTACCGGCGTCTCCGGGACAATTACGCGGAGGTGATCCGGCGCTGGCAGGCAGCCGGCAACACGCCCGCGGACGTCATGCCGGATCAGGTGGCTGCGGCGATGCTGAGCCTCGTGCAGGGATTCATCCTGCAGCGCCTCCTGGTCGACGGCACCGACATCACCTTCTACCTCGCCGGCGTGCGAGCGCTGCTCTCCCCGGCAGCCGCACCGCAGCAGGAGCCGGCCGCGGGCTGACGTCCCGCCCGGAATCACCGGCTGAGGAGAGCGACTTCCGCGGGTCGCGCTGCGGCGGTACGCCGGACGCCGTAGCGAGCGTCGTCGCGGAAGCCTGACTACTCTCCCAGGCGACGAACAGGGCGCCGGGCTGTGCTGGTGTCACCGGCGCTACGCCACGAGCCGTGTCGCAAGCCCTCGCGATGTGCCTGGCCGTTACTCGGCCATAGTTCCGGAACGACAGCCAGCTACCTTCGTGCCGCCGAACGCGACGAACCAGGGCAACACCAGGAAGCCGTCGCAACCCATGACGATCAGCCATAGATTCTCACCCGGCTTTTCCTGGTGCCCCAGTTCGGGCCACGCGAAGGCACTGCCGAGCAGCGACAACGCGTAGAACAGGATGATCGCGACCGCGGCGGCCGCACCGATCCGGCGGCTGAGCCCACTGCCCGCAGCGCAGAGAAACCCGAGCCCGGACATGACGATCGGGGCGAGGTACAGAACGGACAGGACGACGAGGGTGAAGTACGCCGCGACGGGGCCGAGATCCGATTCCGCCAACGGCGGTGGCCGGAGCGCAACGGACCCTGAGCAGCTATGTGTCGTACTGCGAGAACGGGCAGACCGCGACGTACTCGGTGACCGGGACGACGTACAACCACTCGGTCACGCTGATCGGCTGGCGCGTCGACCCTTCGGGGCGTCCGCCATCCCGGCGGGGCGCCCCGCGCTCGTCCGTGCCGAGACGGGTAACCGGCGAGGGCCGCCGGTAGACACGTCGTCCGATCACGCGTCAGCCGATCGAGTCACAGAATGCCAGGCGTCGAAGCCCATTCGAGGCCGTCCGTATTCGCACCGGCGAAGACCGTTTCCGGTACGCGCCGTCGACGAATGTGAATCCGTAAAAAGTGAACTCGATGCCGTCGTCGCGCGGCCGGATGCACACCGCCTGGTGACACCGTCGTCGGTGGCCTCCCGCGTCCAGGAGTTGGAAAGCCCGATCGACCAACCGTCGCCCAGAGATCGCCGCACGCCCGAGGTGTCACCTACGCCCAGCGTTCCGTGTGGTGACCTCAATCGGTGTGGACGCCGCCGGTCAGCCGTTGCTGGGGCTGGAGATCCCGCGTTCTGTGAAGGACGCCGCGACCTCATCGAAGACACCGCCGGCAGGCTCGGCCTGCGCGAGAGCATCGGACAACGGCAGCTCCAATTGAGGGTCGTACCCGGGGCGGTTCACTGCGCTGTCGGACGCTTCCGCCGCGTCCAGGGCGTCCTCCTGGGACTGGTCGCCGCATCGAGGAACGAAGATCAGGTCATATCCCCATGGCCGTGGACGGTACATCCATCGGGCCTCACCGAAGGGGGCGCCAGGATCCCCGGTATCGGACGGTGCCTCGACTCGCGGGTGCGACGCTGCGCTGATCGGTGCGCTCTCTCTGCCCCGCGAGGCGGTCGGGCTTGTTGACGCTGTTGATCGGCCTCGCGGTATGACGGCCAATGCCACGCTTGTTGCTACGGTCGGGCTATGCGATCCGGCAGCCGTTCATGGTTGCCCGCGCTGGCGGTCGTGCTCGGATCGGCTTCGGGCTGGTTTTCGGCCGGCGCTGGCGGATCGCTACAACGCGCCCCACCGCTCTCCTCGTGATATTGGTCGGGCTCGGCAGCGCCGGCTTGTTGGTCGGCTTGGTATCGGGCCGTCAGGGCGGCGGCAGGTGGTTCATGCCGGCCCTTGCACTGCTGTCCGGCTTCTACGTCGGCACATGGCTGAACTCGCCCCACCACAGCTTCGCCGGTGATCCTGTCGTCATGGCCCTCGCCACCGTCCCCGCGTGCGTCAGCGCCGCGCTTGGGTCCGCAGTCGGCCCGCACCTCGCGACTCGACAGCGAGAACGAAAGACGCGCAACGACCTACCCGAGGAGGCAATGTGACTCAGCGCCCGCGTCGGCAGCGGGGCCGGTGCCCCGTCTGCAAACGCCTGGTACCCCTCACTGCCGAGGGAGAAGCCGCGCGCCACAACGGCACCGTCCGTGCGTACGCCCCGCCTGAGGAATGTCCCGGGGGTGGACAGAGAGCGGATGCCGCGAGGTCTTAGCGACAGCGAGGTCCGGGGGGGGCATCCGTTTGCTCGTACCTTCGTTGCCGGAACTGTGCTCAACGCAGTGATGGATCGAGCCATCTGGACAGGTCGTAGGCGAGGGTGCAGTAGCCGTCGCCGCGATCGGTGACGGGATCGCACACCCGGGTTCCGCAGCTTGTAGTTGAACGATCATCGGAATCTGGGTGCGGATCAGCGGAAATTGATGTTCGTCGTGGAAGGGTTGTGTGTCTACGCCCTCGCGCTGGTGCCTGATCTTGGCTAGCGGGGGTCGAAGGCGGTGACGCGGGCCGGTGGCTGGACGGAAAGTGCCTGGTAGATGGCCTTGTGTTCGGGTCGTAGCGGGGTGGTCTGCACGACGGTGCCGGCGGGTCCGGCGAGGGTGACCTGGCTGATTCGTCCGAGTTGCCGGTTGGTGTTTCGCCATGTTTGGCCGGTGGTCCGCTCGGCGACGCGGATGAGCAGTAGGGCCAGCCAGCAGATCAGGACGTGGGCGCGGATGCGGTGCTCGAGGCGGTGGAACACCGGCCGGAGCAGCAGCTGCGACTTCAGGTCCCGGAACCCTCGTTCGGCCTCGAGGAGGTTCTTGTAGCCCAGGGCGGTGTCCTCGGCGGTGATGGCGGGGTCGGAGGTGGCGATGAGGTACTTGCCGTCGAGCCGTTCCTCGGCTTTGACCTTGGCCTTGTTGACCTTCAGACGCCCGTTGGGCTGCTGGGTCAGCCACCTGCCCAGGGTGGGATGGTCGCGCAACGCGCACTCGGCTCGCACGTGTGCGGCTTCGTTGCGCCGGCGGGTCTTGTCGCCGGGTGGGCGTTTGGCGTCGCGTTCGCGCTGGTCACGGATGCGTGCGAGGTCGGCTTCGATGCGGGCGATCGCGTCGTCGCGTTGCTGCTTGTCCCGGGCGGCTTGGTCGGGGTTGTGGCAGATGACGAACCGCACGTCGGCGCCGTCGATGCGTACTTCCTTGACTCGCAGGTTGTCCTTGACCTGCTGGTAGCGGCCTTGGCGGGCCAGGACCTGTTCGACGAGGGGGTTGCCGTCGCGCATGCGCATCCCGGCGATGTAGTGCCCGCCGGCGCGGCGCAGGTAGGCCAGGTTGTCGGCGGAGGAGAAGCCGCGGTCGACCACGGTGATGACCCGGCCGAGCTTCCAGTCGCGCATGTCGTCGCGGACCTCGGCGAGGACCTGCTGGTCGCTGCTGTTTCCGGGCCAGCACCAGCAGCGCACGGGGATGCCTTCCTTCGTCACGGCCAGGCCGATGACGATCTGGGGCAGGTCGCCGCGGTGGTCCTTGGAGTGCCCGAACCGGCGGAACGCGTCCTCGCCGTCGTCTTCGGTGTCGCGTTCGAAGTAGGTGCTGGTGGTGTCGAAGAACAGCAGGTCGACTTCGAGGTTGAGCAGGTTCGCCACGGCGAAGAACACCGCCTCCTGCACCCGGCCGGCGGTGTCGGCATCCACCAGCAGGTCCATCGCCCGGTAGGCATGGTCGTCGTCCATGGTCGCCAGGCCCGGGATGACGGTGTCCTCGCCGACCCATTCGGCGGCCGACAGCTTGCTCATCGGTGCCACCGCCCGGTTGGCGACCAGCGCGAACAACACCCGTTCCATGTTCGTCGTGAACCTGCGCGCGTCTGCGGCGGCGCGCACCGCCGCGGCAACGTCCAGCCGCCGCCACAGCCCATCGAGCAGCCACGTCGACCCGATCGAGCGGGAGTCGACGACCTCCAACGCAGCCGTCCCCATGGTCAGGCTCGCCTCCACGCCTGCGCCGTCGCCGCCGTCGCCGAAGTGCTTGTTGATCGACGCGGCGAGCCGGCGCAGCCCGTCGATGTCGACCTGGTCGACACGGCCCAGGTTCATCAGCACATCGGGTTTGACCTTGCCGTCCACGCGACGGTTGTGCGCCAAGGCGACGTAGCGCACGACGCTGCCATCGGCGTTGGTCCGCGACGTGAACCGCAAGTACATGACCACGAAGGAACCACATCACCACTGACAGCACAAGATGTGAATCTCTGGTCGTGTTACTACACTTTCCAGCCTGCAGGCCCAACCGCAGCCGTCCGCGAGCTCTTGACCAGCACAGGGACAGAACCGATCAAGCTCGTGTTCCTACGAACTGCGGAACTCGGGGCACAGTTCGCGGTCGTTACCCAACTTCATCGTCAACTCGGTCTCAAAGCTCGCTGCCATAACGCGGACGAACTGCATTGGTACGTCGAGACCATACGACACGCCGCTGCTGATGACTTCGACGTAAATGCGGAAGATTCCGTCACCGCGCAGCATGAAGCCGGTGAATCGGAGGACGTCTCGCACCGAGGTGAGCAGCGGGTCCCGCTGCATGAGCTGAAAGACCGCAAAGAGTTCCTGCTCGGGCGCGACATCGACGGAAACAGCGGTGAGCCCTTCACCCGGCAGGCTGACAAGCCGGTTGCCGTGGTTGTCGCGGCACCGGAAGGGCCAGACGGCGGCATGATCATCAAATCACGGCCACTTCTGGCACTCCACCGCAGGTCAGAGCCTGCGGTGATCACTTGGCGTTGAAGTAGTTCGCCTCCGGATGGTGCACGACGATCGCATCCGTGGCCTGCTCCGGCACCAGCTGGAACTCCTCCGACAACTGCACCCCGATCCGCTCCGCGCCCAGCAACTCCACGATCTTCGCCCGGTCCTCAAGGTCCGGGCAGGCCGGGTAGCCGAACGCGTACCGGCAGCCCCGGTAGTCGGTGCGCAGCAGACCGGCCAGGTCGGCCGGGTCCTCGTCGGCGACCGTACCGCCGCCGGGCAGCACCAGCTCGGCCCGGATCCGCCGGTGCCAGTACTCGGCCAGGGCCTCGGTGAGCTGCACGGACAGGCCGTGCACCTCCAGGTAGTCGCGGTACTCGTTGCCGGCGAACATCTTCGCCGTGTACTCGCTGATCGGCTGCCCGACGGTGACCAGTTGCAACGCCACCACGTCGAGATGGTCGCCCTTGGGCCGGAAGAAGTCGGCCAGGCACAGCCGCCGCTCCTGCCGCTGCCGGGGGAAGGAGAACCGGGCCCGCTCGCTGTGCCCGTTCTCGTCCAGCACCACCAGGTCGTTGCCCTCCGAGTACGCGGGGAAGTAGCCGTACACCACGGCCGCCTCCAGCACCTGGTCGGAGATCAGGCGGTCCAGCCAGTACCGCAGCCGGGGCCGGCCCTCGGTTTCCACCAGTTCCTCGTACGACGGTCCCTTGCCGCCGCGTGCGCCGCGCAGCCCCCACTGGCCCAGGAACGTGGCGCGCTCGTCGAGCAGTGCCGCGTAGTCGGCCAGCGGTACGCCCTTGACGACGCGGGTGCCGAAGAACGGCGGCTTCGGCACCGTCACGTCCACCGCCACGTCCGAGCGGACCGACGCGTCGTCCAGCTCGGGCAGCGCCTCGCGCACCTGCGCCCGCTGCCGCTCGCGGCGCTCCCGGCGGGCCGCCAGTGCCGCCTCGCGCTCCGGGTCGACCACCGGCGCTCCGCCGCGCTTGGCCGCCATCACGCGGTCCATCAGGGACAGCCCTTCGAACGCGTCTCGGGCGTAGTGCACCTGGCCCGGGTAGATCGACCGGAGGTCGTCCTCGACGTACGCCCGGGTCAGCGCCGCGCCGCCGAGCAGCACCGGCCAGCGCTCGGCCACGCCCCGGGAGGCCATCTCGGCCAGGTTCTCCTTCATGATGACTGTGCTCTTGACCAGCAGGCCGGACATGCCGATCGCGTCGGCCCGGTGTTCCTCGGCGGCGTCGAGGATCGCGTTGATCGGCTGCTTGATGCCGATGTTCACCACGTCGTAGCCGTTGTTGGACAGGATGATGTCGACCAGGTTCTTGCCGATGTCGTGCACGTCGCCCTTGACGGTGGCGAGCACGATCCGGCCCTTGCCGTCGTCATCGGTCTTCTCCATGTGCGGCTCCAGGTAGGCCACCGCGGTCTTCATCACCTCGGCGGACTGGAGCACGAACGGCAACTGCATCTGGCCGGAGCCGAACAGCTCGCCGACCACCTTCATGCCGTCCAGCAGCAGGTCGTTGATGATGGACAGCGGCGTACGCCCCTGCGCCATCGCGGTGTCCAGGTCGGCCTCCAGGCCGTTGCGCTCGCCGTCGATGATCCGCCGCTTGAGCCGCTCGTCGAGCGGCAGCGCGGCCAGTTCCTCGGCCCGCGTGGCGCGCGCCGACGCCGCGTCCACGCCCTCGAATGCCTCGATGAACCGCTGCACCGGGTCGTAGCCCTCGCGGCGGCGGTCGTACACCAGGTCGAGCGCCACCTCGCGCTGCTCGTCCGGGATGCGCGACATCGGCAGGATCTTGCTGGCGTGCACGATCGCCGAGGTCAGCCCGGCCTGGGCGCACTCGTGCAGGAACACCGAGTTGAGCACCTGCCGGGCCGCCGGGTTGAGGCCGAACGAGACGTTCGAGATGCCGGCGGTGAAGTTGACGCCCGGATAGCGCGCGGCGATCTCCCGGATCGCCTCGATCGTCTCGATGCCGTCGCGGCGGGTCTCCTCCTGCCCGGTGGCGATCGGGAACGTCAGCGCGTCGATGAGGATGTCCTCCCGGCGCATCCCCCACCGGCCGGTCAGGTCGTCGATGAGCCGGCAGGCGACCCGTACCTTCCACTCGCGGGTGCGGGCCTGGCCCTCCTCGTCGATGAGCAGCGCCACGACGGCGGCGCCGTGCTCCCTGACCACCGGCATGATCCGCGCGTAACGGGAGTCGGGGCCGTCGCCGTCCTCGAAGTTGACCGAGTTGACCACGCACCGGCCGCCGAGCATCTCCAGCCCGGCCTCGATCACGGCCGGCTCGGTGGAGTCCAGCACGATCGGCAGCGTCGAGGCGGTCGCGAAGCGGCCGGCCAGCTCCCGCATGTCCTGCGTACCGTCGCGGCCCACGTAGTCGACGCAGAGGTCCAGCAGGTGCGAGCCGTCCCGGGCCTGGCTGCGGGCGACCTCCACGCATGCCTGCCAGTCCCCGGCGAGCATGGACTCGCGGAACGCCTTCGAGCCGTTGGCGTTGGTCCGCTCCCCCACCATCAGGATGCTGGCGTCCTGGGCGAACGGCACGTGGTGGTAGATCGAGGAGACCCCGGCCTCCGGCTTCGGCTCCCGCTCCACCGGCGACCGCCCGCCGAGTCGCTCCACCAGCACCCGGATGTGCTCCGGGGTGGTGCCGCAGCAGCCGCCGATCAGGGCCACGCCGTAGTCGGTGACGAACTGCTCCAGCGCGTCGGCCAGCTCGTCCGGGCTGAGCGGGAAGTACGCCCCGTCGGCGGTCAGCACCGGCAGGCCGGCGTTCGGCATCACCGAGATCGGGATGCGGGAGTGCTGCGCCAGGTAGCGCAGGTGCTCGCCCATCTCGGCCGGGCCGGTGGAGCAGTTCAGCCCGATCAGGTCGACGCCGAGCGGCTCGATCGCGGTCAGCGCGGCGCCGATCTCGCTGCCGAGCAGCATGGTGCCGGTCGTCTCCACCGCGACCTGGCAGATGATCGGGACGTCCCGGCCGGCCTCGGCGCGCGCCCGCTTCGACCCGACCACCGCCGCCTTGACCTGGAGCAGGTCCTGGCAGGTCTCGATGATCAGCGCGTCCGCCCCGCCGGCGATCAGGCCGGCGGCGTTCTCCTGGTACGCGTCGCGCAGCGAGGCGTAGCTCGCGTGGCCGAGGGTGGGCAGCTTGGTGCCCGGGCCCATCGAACCGAGCACGAACCGGGGGTGCTCCTCCGTCGCGTACGCGTCGGCTGCCTCCCGCGCGATCTGCGCGCCCGCCTCGGACAGCTCCCGGATGCGGCCGGGGATGCCGTACTCGGCGAGGTTGGGCAGGTTGGCGCCGAACGTGTTGGTCTCCACGCAGTCCGCGCCGGCGGCCAGGTAGGCGTCGTGCACGCCGCGGACCACGTCCGGGCGGGTCACGTTGAGGATCTCGTTGCAGCCTTCGAGGCCGTCGAAGTCGTCGAGAGTGAGGTCGGCGGCCTGGAGCATCGTCCCCATCGCGCCGTCCGCGATCAGGATCCGATCGGCCAGCAGGTCACGCAACGAAATAGGCACATGCCCCAGGTTAGTGCGCCCGAGCGCGGCAGAGTCACCCGAACCGGGCCTTCCCACATTCTGCCCGCCGGGCCGGCGTACACCTTTCCGCCGGTTCGCCCGGGTGGTCCGGCCCGGCGACCGGCGCGGCCGACGGGCCGGGCCCGGCGGCGGCACGTAGGCTGACGGACGTGAAGGACAACTGGGGTGCGACAGTGCGACGGGGCGGCGCCGCGCCCGACGAGCAGGGTGAGGTGACGGCGTGACCGAGTTCGACGGGCTGCCGGTACTGCGCTCGCCGGTCGCCATCGCGGCCTTCGAGGGCTGGAACGACGCCGCCGACGCCTCCACCGCCGCCGTGGAACACCTGGAACAGGTCTGGCAGGCCCGGCAGGTGACCGAGCTGGACCCGGAGGACTTCTACGACTTCCAGGTGAGCCGGCCGACGATCACCATGGCCGACGGGGAGACCCGGCGCGTCGAGTGGCCCACCACGCGGTTCATGGTGGCCAGCCCGGAGGGCACCGAGCGCGACGTGGTGCTGATCCGCGGCATCGAGCCGAGCATGCGCTGGCGGACGTTCTGCGAGCAGGTGCTGGAGATCTGCCACAGCCTGGAGGTCGAGCGGGTGGTGCTGCTCGGCGCGTTGCTGGCCGACGTGCCGTACACCCGGCCGTTGCCGATCAGCGGCAGCGCGTCGGACGCCGACGCGGCCAAGCGCTACCAGCTCACCCCCACCCGGTACGACGGGCCGACGGGCATCGTCGGTGTGCTGCACGACGCCTGCACCCGGGCCGAGGTCGACGCGGTGTCGTTCTGGGTGCACGTGCCGCACTACGCCAACAACCCGCCCTGCCCGAAGGCCACCCTCGCCCTGCTGCACCGGGTCGAGGAGGTGCTCGACCTGCCGGTGCCGATGGCCGACCTGGCCGAGGAGGCAGCCGAGTGGGAGCAGCGGGTGCGCAGCGCCGCCGAGCAGGACGCCGAACTCGGCGAGTACGTGCGTGAGCTGGAGGAACGGGTCGGCGACGCCGGCATCACCCCGTTGACCGGGGACGAGATCGCCCAGGAGTTCGAGAAGTACCTGCGCCGCCGCGGCGGTTCCGCCGGGCCGACAGCGGGTTCCTGGTAGCACAGTTCCGTCGAAGCCGGGTTCCCCCGCCGGGGCCCGGCTTCTTCGTGTCCGGGGTGGCGCCGTCACACCCTCTAGGGCATCCTAGGAACCTAGCTGTTATGAGGAGGCGGGCATGCAGATCAACCCCGGCGCGGCCGAGTTCCCGCACCGGCAGATCGCCGCGCAGCTCAAGGCCCAGGTGCGCCGCGGCGACTGGGGTCCGGGCGAGCGGCTGCCGTCCATACCGGCCATCGCCGAGATGTTCGGCGTCGCGAAGCAGACCGTGCAACGCGCCGTCGACCAGCTGCGGGTCGAGGGCATCCTGATCACCAAACCCGGCTCCGGTACGTACGTCCGGGGCACCCGGCGCCGCCTCAACCGCCTGTCCCGGGGCCGGTACGGCGGCTTCCGCGGCTACCACACCGACCTGGCCGCCCGGTACCGCCAGCAGCTCGTCTCCGTCGGCCGCTCCCCCGCCCCGTCCGAGGTGGCCGACGCGTTCGGCGTCGCCGACGGCACCGAGCTGCTGTGCCGGCGGCACCTGGTACGCACCGACGACTCCCCCGTCGAGGTCGGCGCGTCCTGGTTCCTGCCCGCCGACACCGCCGGCACCTCACTGGAGCGGGCCGAGGCGTTCGGCCGGCCGCTCTACCAGGAGGCCGAGGAGGTCACCGGCCGGCGGTACGTCACCGCCACCGACACGATCAGCGCCCGCCAGCCCAGCCGGGAGGAGGCCGAGATCCTCCAGATCCGCCCGGACACGCCGGTGCTGCACCTGCTGCACGTCGCCTACGACGAACGGCACAAGCCGATCGAGGTCGCCCAGGCCACGTGGCCCGGCCCGATGACCACGCTCACCGAGGAGTACAAGATCCCCGCCCCCGCTCCCGACCAGGACCCCGACCCCGGCCTGGTCCTGGGCTGACCCGGCGCCCCGGCACCGAGGGACCGGGCGGGCTAGAGGGCGATGCCCAGGAGGGCGTCGACCGTGTCCCGGAAAAGGGCCGGGGCATCCGGGTCGTCGGCGACGCCGGTCAGGGCGCCTTCGGCCCAGCTGTCGGCCACCGCCAGAGCACCCGACGTGTCCAGGTCGTCGGCCAAGCGCCCGCGTACCTCGGCCAGCAACGCCGCCCCCGACGGCCCGGCCGGCGCGGCGGCGGCCCGCCGCCAGCGGCCAAGCCGCTCCTGCGCCTCGGTGAGCAGGTCGTCGGTCCAGGAGCGGTCAGTGCGGTAGTGCCCGCCCATCAGCGCCAGCCGGACCGCCATCGAGTCCACCTTGTCGGCCCGCAGCCGGGACACGAAGACCAGGTTGCCCTGGGACTTCGACATCTTCTCGCCGTCCAGGCCGATCATGCCGGCGTGCACGTAGTGGTCGGCGAACGGCGCCTCGCCGGTCAGCCGCTCGGCGTGCGCGGCGGAGCACTCGTGGTGCGGGAAGATCAGGTCGTTGCCGCCGCCCTGCACGTCGATCCGGTCGCCGAGCAGGTTCAACGCGATGACGGCGCACTCGATGTGCCAGCCGGGACGGCCCGGGCCCAGGTCGCCGCCGGGCCAGGACGGCTCGTCCTCGCGAGCACCGCGCCACAGCAGCGGGTCGAGCGCGTCGCGCTTGCCGGCGCGTTCCGGGTCGCCGCCGCGCTCGGCGAACAGCTCGATCATCTGCTCGCGGGTCAGGTTCGACTCGTAGCCGAAGCGGGGCGCGGCGGAGATGTCGAAGTAGACGTCGCCGGTGCCGTCGTCGAGCCGGTACGCCGCGCCGTCCTTGAGCAGCATCAGCACCTTCTCGGCGATGTCCGGGATCGACTCGACCGCGCCGACGTAGTGCGCCGGCGGGATCATCCGCAGCGCCTCCATGTCCTCGCGGAACAGCGCAGTCTCCCGCATGGCCAGGACCTTCCAGTCCTCGCCGTCGCGCTCGGCGCGCTCCAGCAGCGGGTCGTCGATGTCGGTGACGTTCTGCACGTACCGCACGTCGAGGCCGGCGTCGCGCCACATCCGCTGCACGAGGTCGAACGTGATCATGGTGGCGGCGTGTCCGAGGTGCGTCGCGTCGTACGGGGTGATGCCGCAGACGTACATCGAGGCCGCGCCCTCGGGCCGGCTGGGATGGGCGCCCTGCCGCGCCGAGTCGTACAACCTCAGCGACACGCCCTCGCCGGGCAGCCGTGGCACCTCGTGTCCCGCCCAAGACTCCATGACCGCCAGCCTAACGATCCGTCAGACGCCCGGGTGCCGCCCCACAAGTGATCAACGCGACAGCAGCTCACATGGGCGGCCAGGGCATCGCCGGCCACTCCTGCGGCGGCAGCGGGAACCGGCCGCTCTCGCCCAGCCGCTCGACCCGTTCCGCCAGCGCGGCCAGCTCACCGATGGTCAGGTGCTCGGCCAGTTCCTCACCGAGCGGCCCGCGCAGCTGCCCGGCCAGGCCGTCGAGCATCTCCACCGCGTCCGGCGGCAGTTCGCGACCGGCCCAGCCCCACAGCACCGTACGCAGCTTCTCCTCGACGTGGAAGCTCACGCCGTGGTCGACGCCGTAGATCCGGTCGTCCGGGCCGGCGAGCACGTGCCCGCCCTTGCGGTCGGCGTTGTTGATGATCGCGTCGAGCACGACGAGCCGGGCCAGGCGGGGGTCGTCGGCGTGCGCCAGCGCGTACGCCGCCCCGTCGTCGTCGCGGGCCGCGGCGACCGGGAACCAGCGCGGCGGGATCTCCTGCGCCGGCACGAACCCGACGAGCGGCTCGGCGTCGTCCGGCTCATCGATCCAGAGCTGGCACGAGCCGGGACCGAACGGGCCGTCGCGCAGCACCGTCGGTGGCACCAGATCCCAGCCGGTGGCCCGGGACACCAGGTAGGCGGACACCTCCCGCCCGGCGAGCGTGCCGTCCGGGAAGTCCCAGAGCGGGCGCTCGCCGCGTACCGGCTTGTAGACGCAGTGCGCACTCGCGTCGCCGAGCGCGATGACGCCGCGCAGCGTCGCGTTGGAGGCGTCGACGAGCCGCCCTTCCAGGGTCAGCTCACCGTCGGCGAGCAGCCGTAGCGCCTCGGCGCCGTCCTGTCGGGGCTGCAGTTCCGACGAGGTCACCGGTGATAGCCGTTGTGCCGGGGGCAGAGGTGACCGGCCGGGTCGAGCGGCTGGCCGCACAGCGGGCAGGGGGGCCGGCCGGCGTTCACGACGCGCTTGGCCCGTTCGATGAACTCGCGGGTCGCCTCCGGGGTCAGCCGCACCCGCAGGCGGTCGAGGTCGTCGTCCGGCTCGTCCGGGTCCTCGTCGGCGTCGTCGTCCGCGTCGCCCAGTTCGACCTCGGCCTCCGCCTCACCGACGGCGATCGCCTCGATCACCACGGTGGCGGTGTCCACGTCGAAGGCCAGGCCCAGCGTGCCGACCCGGAACTCCTCGTCCACAGGCGTGTCGAGCGGCTCGTTGTCACCGCTCACCGTGGTGATCGGCTCCGGCAGCTTCACGCCGAAGCGGCGCTGCGCCTCGGCGAGCAGCTCCTCCAGCTTCTCGGCGAGCAACGACACCTGGACCTTCTCCAGCGACACGCTGACCAACCGGCCGCCGCCGCGCGCCTGGAGGAAGAACGTGCGCTCCCCCGGCGGGCCGACCGTACCGGCGACGAACCGCTCCGGCGGCTCGAAGGCGTGCACCTGGTGCGTCATACCCACGACCCTATCCGGCGTGTGGAAGCACCGCGCAGCCCACCGACGGCGAATCCGCCCAGAGCGAACGCGCCGCGTACTCCTGTCTCACCCGGCCGCGCCCGCGCCTCCACCGACCGCCGCGTCGGACTCGGCCGCCCGCACCGGTCGCCGGCGCCGCTTGCGCGGCGGCGGGACCAGCGCCGACAGGTCACCGCCGGTGTCGTTGAGCCGGACCAGGAACGGCCGCAACGGGGTGTAGCGGATCGCCGTCACCGATGCCGGGTCGGCCACGATCCGCTGAAAAAGATCAAGGTGTACGCCGAGCGAGTCCGCCACGATCGCCTTGATCACGTCGCCGTGGCTGCACGCCAGCCAGACCGCCTCCGGCCCGTGCTCGGCGGTGACCCGGGCGTCCCACGACCGTACCGCGGCGACCGCGCGCGCCGACATCGCCGCCATCGACTCTCCCTGCGGGAACGCCGCGGCGCTCGGGTGCTGCTGCACCACCGGCCAGAGCGGCTCCTTCGCCAGCTTCTTCAGCGACTGCCCCTCCCAGTCGCCGTACCCGCACTCGATCAGCCCGTCCTCGACGATCGGCTCGGCACCGGGCAGCGCCAGCTCCAGGGTCTGCCGGCAGCGGATGAGCGGGCTGGTCACCACCGCCGCCAGCGGCAGCGCGGCGAGGCGCCCGCCGACCGCCGTCGCCTGCGCCCGGCCGGTGTCGTCCAGCTCGACCGGTTGCCGCCCGGCCAGGCCGCCGTCGGCGTTCGCGGTGGTCCGGCCGTGTCGCAGAAGCAGAAGGGTCGCCACGCAAACCACCCTAGGCCGTGCGTTCCCCGACGATCGTCCCGCCACGACACCCCGTTCCGCGGCGCTCCCCGTTACCGGGACCGCCCCCGTCCCCCGTCGGCGTCGATCATGAGGTTGACCCGGACAAATCGGACGGCGATCCAGGTCAACTTCATGATCGACCGATGGAAGCATCCCGGTTGGCGACGCCCGGCCCGCGCTCGACGGGTTCAGGTGCCTGGCGGCGGAGATCTTGGAAGGTTTGGGCCCCTCTGAGGGCCTTTTCGTACCAAGATCTCCCCGCCGAGCGTGGCCCGGACGCCGGGCGCGCCGCGCTGAGGGCTCGCGCCACTAGCTCCGCCCTCGCGGGCCCACCCACTCGGCCGATCATGAGGTTGGCGGAGACAAAACGGGACAGACGATGCCGTCAACTTCATGATCGGCGGGGCGCGGCGCGGGCGGGCGGGGTGCCGGGCGGCGGCGGGGGCATCGCGGGCCTGGGTGGGTGGGGGTGGTGTGTGGGCGGGGCCGGGGCGTTGTACCCGGTGAACGACCGCAGCAGCACCCCGTCGCGTGATGGCGGGTGGCAGTGTCCGGGAATGATCCCGGGCCGGTGGTCGTTGTGTATGGCTCCGGCGCCGCCAGCCGAACCCCGCCCGTCCCCCACGGGTGTTGCGGGTCGCGTGAGCAGGACGCCGGATCCCCCGAAGACTTCTCCGAGTGCCTGACGGTGCTCGCACCCGCACCGACCCCCCTGTCGGTGTGGGCGTCGACCCCCGAACGGAGCCCCCCTTCATGAACACGATCCTGCGGAACAGCATCCTCGGTATCGCCGGTCTGACCGTCGCCGGTGGCCTCGCCGCCGGCCCCCTCAACCACGACACCAACACCCCCACCGTGCGGGACGCCGCGGTCACCACCACACAGGCCGCCGGCACGCTCGACACCGCCGCGCTCATCCCGCACGGCGTGCAGGGCACCCAGTCCCACATCGATTTGAACGACGAGCAGGTCAAGAACGTGAAGGCGATCATCGCCGCCACCAAGAAGGCCGGCATGGACGAGCGTGCCGCTGTGGTGTCGATCGCGACGGCGTTGCAGGAGTCGAAGCTGGAGAACCTCGGCCACCTCGGTGACCGCAACGACCACGACTCGCAGGGCCTGTTCCAGCAGCGCCCCTCCTCCGGCTGGGGCACGGTCGAACAGATCACCGACCCCGAATACTCCACCACCGCGTTCCTCAAGGCCCTCAAGCAGGTCGACGGCTGGCAGGACATGCCCCTGACCAAGGCCGCCCAGACCGTCCAGGTCAGTGCCTACCCCGACCACTACGCCCAGTGGGAACAGCAGGCCGCCGACCTCGTCGCCCAGCACTGGAACAGCTAAGACGAACAAGTAAGACACAGCGAAAGGCCGGCACCCCGGACCAACGGGGTGCCGGCCTTCTCGCGTGCCAGGAGACAGCGTCAGGTCGCGCTGATCGTGCCGGTCGCCAGCAGGCAGATCACCAGGCTGCCCAGCGCCACCCGGTACAGCACGAAGACGTACAGCGTGTGGTGTGCGACGTAGCGCAGCAGCCACGCGATGGCCGCGTAGCCGACGGCGAACGCGATGAGCGTGGCGATCACCATCTGCGCCACGCTCGGCGCGGCGGTGCCCGGCGCGGACGGCTCGAAGACGTCCGGGAGGCTGAACACGCCGGAGATCACCACGGCCGGGATGGCCAGCAGGAACGAGTAGCGGGCCGCGGTCTCCCGGGTGAGGTTGAGCAGCAGGCCCGCGGTCAGGGTGCCGCCCGAGCGGGAGACGCCGGGGATCAGCGCCGCGGCCTGGGCGAAGCCCATGACGACGCCGTCGCGCATCCGGAAGTTCTCCAGCGTACGGGTCTGCCGGCCCCAGTACTCGGCGAAGGCCAGCAGCATCGCGCCGATGATCAGCGTGCCGGAGATCAGCCAGAGGTTCCGGCCGGCGGTGCGGATCTGGTCCTTGAAGATCAGCCCGAAGATGCCGATCGGGATGGTGCCGATGATGACGTACCAGCCCATCCGGTAGTCGAGGCTGGACCGCACCGAACGGTCGACCAGGCCGACGAACCAGGTGCGGACGATCCGCCAGATGTCCTTGGCGAAGTAGATCAGGACGGCGGCCTCGGTGCCGAGCTGGGTCACCGCGGTGAACGACGCGCCCGCGTCCCGGCCGAAGAACAGGGCCGAGGTGATCCGCAGGTGCCCGGACGAGGACACCGGAAGGAACTCGGTCAGCCCCTGGACGATGCCCAGGACGATGGCCTCGATCCAGGTCACTCGCCGACTCCGGACAACTCCAGCGCCTCGGCGACGGTACGCAGGGTCTGCACCCCGCTGTCCCGGTCGGCCACGAACAGCGACACCGACAGCGTGGTCACGCCCGCGGCGGCGTACTCCCGCATCCGCTCGGCGATGCGCTCCTTCGGGCCGAGCAGCGAGGTGCGGTCGATGAACTCCATCGGTACGGCGGCGGCCGCGTCGCGCTGCCGCTTGGCCAGGTAGAGGTCCTGGACCTCGCGGGCCGCGTCGCCGTAGCCCATCCGGGTGGCGAGCTGGTTGTAGAAGTTCTGCTTGCGGCTGCCCATGCCGCCCATGTACAGCGCGGCGTACCAGCGCACCAGCTCGGCGCAGGTGGCGATGTCGTCGCCGACCACGACCGGCACGGACGGCACCACGTCGAACCCGGCCAGTTCCTTGCCCGCCGCCGCGCGGCCGGCGCGCACCGAGGCGAGGTGCTCCTCGGCGAACTCCGGGGAGTAGAAGACGGCCAGCCAGCCGTCGGCGATCTCGCCGGCCAGCTCCAGGTTCTTCGGGCCGACGGCGGCCAGGTAGATCGGGATGTGCTCGCGGGGCGGGTGGAAGCCCAGCCGCAGCGCCTTGCCGGGGCCGTCGGGCAGCGGCAGCGTGTAGTGCTCGCCGTCGTACGCGACCTCCTTGCGGGCGACCGCCAGCTTGACGATGTCGACGTACTCCCGGGTGCGGGCCAGCGGCTTGGCGAACCGGACGCCGTGCCAGCCCTCGGAGACCTGCGGGCCGGACACGCCCAGGCCGAGCCGGAACCGGCCGCCGGAGAGCGTGTCGATGGTCGCGGCGGTCATCGCGGTCATGGCGGGGGTACGGGCCGGGATCTGCATGACCGCGGCGCCCACGTCGATGCGCTCCGTCTGACCGGCGATCCAGGCCAGCATGCTCGGCGAGTCCGAGCCGTACGCCTCCGCGGCCCAGACCACCGAGTAGCCGAGCCGGTCCGCCTCCTGGGCCAGCGCCAGGTGGTCGAAGGGCGTGCTCCACGCCGTCTGGTATCCGAGGTTGAGCCCGAGTCGCACTGATCCTCCCACCGTCCGCACCACAGGTCGCATCAGGTTACGCAATGAGCGTGGCGCCCTCGACGTCCGGCTCGCCCCGAACATGTCACACCGGGTGGAGGTCGCGCGGGAAGTTGACTGCGGCGAGGATTTCCGTGACGCCGGGTTCGAAATAAGGTTCACGCATGCAACAGCGACCGCTCGGCCGAAGCGGGCTGGCGGTTTCGCGGCTCGCGCTCGGCACCATGACCTGGGGACGGGACACCGACGCCGACGACGCGGCCGCCCAGCTGAAGAGTTACCTCGACGCGGGCGGCAACCTCGTCGACACCGCCGACGTGTACGCCGACGGCGACGCCGAGTCGGTGATCGGCTCGCTGCTGGGCAGCCTGGTGGACCGCGACGAGCTGCTGATCGCCACCAAGGCGGGCCTGCGGCCGGGCAGCCGCCGCCGGGACGGCTCGCGCGGGCACCTGCTGCGGACGCTGGACGCCTCGCTGCGCCGGCTGGGCACCGACCACGTCGACCTGTGGCAGGTGCACGGGTACGACCCGGACACCCCGCTGGAGGAGACGCTCTCGGCGCTGGACCACGCGGTGTCCAGCGGGAAGGCCCGCTACGTGGGTGTGTCGAACTTCTCCGGGTGGCAGACCGCCCGGGCGGCCGCCTGGCAGGCCGCCTGGCCGGGGCGCGCCCCGGTGGTCGCCGCGCAGGTGGAGTACTCGCTGCTGGAGCGCGGCGTGGAGCGCGAGGTGCTGCCCGCCTGCGCCGGGATGGGGCTGGGCGTGCTGCCCTGGTCGCCGCTGGGCCGGGGCGTGCTCACCGGCAAGTACCGCAACGGCCGCCCGGCCGACTCGCGGGCGGTGTCGCCGCACTTCGAGCGGTTCGTCGCGACGTACCTGGAGCCGCGCTGCTCCAGCATCGTGGAGGCGGTCGCGATCGCGGCCGGCGGGCTCGGCGTGTCGCCACTGGAGGTGGCGCTGGCCTGGGTGCGGGACCGGCCGGGCGTGACCGCGCCGATCCTGGGCGCCCGCACCGTCGGGCAACTGCTCGGCGCGTTGCAGGTGGAGCGGATGACGCTGCCGGAGGAGATCGTCACGGCGCTGGACGACGTGTCGGCGGTGCCGGTGGGCTATCCGGAGCGCGACGGCTGAGCCGGGCGGGGGCGATCCGGGTCACCCGCAGGGGGTGGCGGAGGGCCCGCGACCTGGGCAGCATAGGGGCATGGACTACGAATACGCGCCGCTGCGGTTGCCCTCGAACGTCGATCGGCTGACCGCCGCGGCGCAGTTGGCGATCCAGGCCGAGTTCTCCGGCTGGGAGCTGGCCCGGGTGCGGCTCTACCGGGACGGCACGCGGCAGGTGGTGCTGCGGCGCCGCCTGGTCAACCAGTCGCAGCCGGGCCTGTCGTACTGACGAGGGGCCCGTCCCCGGGGCCGCGCGACGCGGCGCCGCCCCGGGGACGCGCACGGCCTAGTGTGCGTGGTCGTGCTCCTCGTCGAGCTCCATGAACGGGTGCTCGTCGAGCCGGCCGACCAGCCGGTCGTCGGCGGCCGGCTGGAACGGGCCGACCGGGTCGTCGTCGTCGAAGGACTCCAGGTCGACGGGGGTGCCGACCTCGCTGACCATCACCACACCGTCCAGCGGCTCCAGCTCCGGCACGTCGAGCGCGGACAGCGAACCGTCGCCGCTCTGCAGCAGCTCCAGCACCGCCTCGCCGACCCCTTCGACCGGCGCCGGCTCGTCCTCCTCCGGGGTGCCCTCCCGGCGGGCCGCCTCGGCCGCGCGCAGCAGTGCGGCGACGCTGGGCACCCGGTAGTCGCGCCGCTGCCGCACCGAGATGACCCGCGGGTGCGGGTCGGTGGGCTCGCCGCCCTCGACGGCGCCGAAGCGCTCGTCGGCCTCGTCCGGGTCGATCGACTCCACGTCCCAGGGCGTCACCTCGCCGAACGCGTCGAGCAGCTGCTCGTCGTAGGCGAACGAGGCGTTGTTCAACGCGACGTACGCCTGCCAGACGGCGTCGTCGTCGATCCGGCCCTGGGCGGCCCGGACGGCGGCCAGGTGGGCGCGGGCGGCGTCGATCACGCGCTCGAGGGCGGCGTCCAGCTCACCGTGCTGGTCGGTCATGTGTGGCAGTCCCTTCGCGATGGGGGGAGGTTCCGCGCCGGCGGCGCCGCGGCGGGCGCGGTCAGCAGGTACGGAGGAAGCGGTCCAGAACCCGCACGCCGAACTGTAGTCCGTCCAGCGGAACCCGCTCGTCGATGCCGTGGAACAGGCCGGAGAAATTGAGGTCGGCGGGCAGCCGCAGCGGCGCGAACCCGAAGCAGCGGATGCCGAGCTGGGAGAACGCCTTGGCGTCGGTGCCGCCGGAGAGCATGTACGGCACGGGGTGGGCGCCCGGATCCTCGGCGCGCAGCGCCTCCGACATGTGCGCCACCAGGTCACCGTCGAACGTGGTCTCCAGGGCCGGCTGGCGCTGGACGTACTCGATGGCGATGTCCGGACCGACCAGCTCGCGCAGCTGCCGCTCGAGTTCCTCGCTCTGCCCGGGCAGGCTGCGGCAGTCGATGGTGGCGGTGGCCCGGCCGGGGATGACGTTGTCCTTGTATCCGGCGGCCAGCCGGGTCGGGTTGGCGGTGTTGCGGACGGTCGCGCCGATGATGTTGGCGATCGGGCCGAGCTTGGCGATCGCGGTCTCCGGGTCGTCCGGGTCGATCTCGATGCCGAGCACGTCTGCGACCTCGGCGAGGAACGCGCGTACGGTGTCGGTCATCACGACCGGGAAGCGGTGCCGCCCGATCCGGGCGACCGCCTCGGCGAGCGCGGTGACGGCGTTGTCGTCGTGCACCATCGAGCCGTGGCCGGGCCGGCCCTTGGCGTGCAGGCGCAGCCAGTCGATGCCCTTCTCGGCGGTCTCGATCAGGTAGAGGCGGCGCTGCTCGTCGACGGAGTAGGAGAAGCCGCCGACCTCGCCGATCGCCTCGGTGCAGCCGTCGAACAGGTCGCGGTGGCGCTGGGTGAGGAAGTGCGCGCCGTAGTCGCTGCCGGCTTCCTCGTCGGCGGTGAACGCGAGCACGACGTCGCGCCGGGGGCGGACGCCGGTGCGCTGCCAGTCGCGGACCACGGCGAGCACCATCGCGTCGAAGTCCTTCATGTCGATCGCGCCGCGGCCCCACAGGTAGCCGTCGCGGATCTCGCCGGAGAACGGGTGCACCGACCACTCGTCGGGGTCGGCGGGCACCACGTCGAGGTGGCCGTGCACCAGCAGCGCGTCGCGGCCGGGTTCGGTGCCGGGGATCCGGGCGACCAGGTTGGCCCTGCCGGGCGCGGATTCGTGGATCTCGGCGTCGACGCCGACCTCGGCGAGCTTCTCCGCGACGTACTCGGCGGCGCGCCGCTCCCCCGCGCTGGTGTCGTTGTCGCCGGTGTTGGTGGTGTCGATGCGCAGCAGGTCGCGGCAGAGGTCCACGACCTCGTCGGTGGCGTCGGGTCGGGCGGGGGCGGCGTCGCTCGTCATCGCTTCCTTATACCAGCAGGTGAGGTGATCGCGGGCCGCCGGTGGCCCGGCGGCGGTTTCGCGGAGCGCCGGGCCGGGTACCGCCGGACCGCCCGGACATCGACTCCGGCCGTCACGAGGAGGGCACCATGACCGTCCCCCTGCCGCCGCTGCCGCCCGCCGCCGACGACGCGTACCGGCCGGGCGGGCGAAGCGTCGCCGACCTCGTGGACACCGAGCACCGGGTGCTGCTGGGGCTGGCCGACCGGGTCACCGACCCGGCGCTGGACGCCGCCGGCCGGCGCGAGGTGCTCGACGTCCTGACCGCTGCGGTGTCCCGGCACCTGTCCGCCGAGGAGCAGTACCTGTTCCCGGCGGCCCGCGCCGCGATGCCGGACGCCGCCGAGTTGGTCGAGCGGGAGATCGAGGCGGACGCCGGGCTGCTGACCGCGCTCAAGGAGCTGTCCGGCCCGGACGATCCGGCGGTCGCCGACGTGGCCGAGCGGGTACGCCGGCACGTCAGCCGCGTCGCGGCGCTGGTCACGCCGCTGCGGGAGGTGGCCAGCGACGCCGAGCTGATCCGGCTGGGCAACCGGTGGGAGATCGCGGAGGAGGCCGCGCCGACCCGCCCGCACCCCGGCACGCCCGCCACGCCGCCCTGGAACAAGATCGTCGAGCCGGCGGTCGGGGTGCTGGACAAGGTGCGCGACGTGGTCACCGGACGGCGTACCCGGGTGAGCGACCTGGAGCATCGCCGCGAGGGGTGAGCCGATCGCCCCTTCCGTGTATCGGTTCGTGGTCCTACCGTCACGGTATGGATCTGGAGCTGCGACACCTGCGTGTGGTCTGCGCGATCGCGGAGACGGGGAGCGTCACCAAGGCCGCCTCGGCGCTCGGCCTGGCCCAGCCGGCGCTGACCGCCCAGCTTCAGCGGATCGAACGGGCGCTGGGCGGGCCGTTGTTCGAACGGGACCGCCGCGGCGCCCGCCCCACCGCGCTGGGTGAGCTGGTGCTGGACCGGGCCCGGGTGCTGCTGCCGGCGATGAAGGGCCTGCGGGACGAGGCGGCCCGGATGGCCGGTGCGGGCGACCCGCTGCGCCGGTACCGCTTCGGCGGCGTGAACAGCCCGATCATGGGCCGGCTGGTGCACCGCCTCGCCGCAGAGCGGCCGGACGCGCAGATCACCACGTACGCCTCCTGGTCGGTGGACGAGCTGGCGCAGATGGTGGCCGGCGGCCGGCTCGACTTCGCGCTGACCGGTGTGTGCGGCGACTCGACGCCGTCGGCGGGGTTCGGGCTGAGCTGGCGGGAGGTTGCGGTGGAGCCGATCTGCGTGCTGCTGCCGCAGACCCACCCGCTGGCCGGCCGCACCGAGATCGACCTGGTCGACCTGGGCCGCGAGCGGTGGGTGGCCGCGCCGGGCGAGGGTTGCTTCGGCGACTGCTTCGCCGCCGCCTGCGCCCGCGCCGGCTTCACCCCCACGAAGGTGTACGAGGCGGACGTGCGGGCCGCCCTGGAGCTGGTGGACGCGGGCGAGGCGGTGGCGTTGTGCCAGGCCACGTTCCGTCCGGTGGCCGGGCTGGTCACCCGCAGGCTCGCCGGTACGCCGCTGCGCTGGCGGCTGCTGCTGGGCTGGCATCCGGACGTGCCGGCCGCGGCGGTGGCCGAGCCGGTGCTGGCGGCGGCGGTCGCCGCGTACACGGATGCGCTGGCGAACCATCCGGAGTACCTGGGCTGGCTGCTGGCGCACCCGGAGTTCGGCGTGCAGCCCAACGGCTCGGGCGGGGTGCGAATCGCCTGAACCCGGGTATCACCGGCGACATGACTGATCTGTATCCGGCCGCCGACCAGCGGGAGCTGCTGCGCCAGGCGGCCACCGCGCACACCACCGCCTCCGCCGAGGTGGAGGCGTTCCTGCGCCGGTTGCCGGAGGTGCCGGGCCCGGCCGACGTGACCGAGTACGCCAACCTGCTCAGCCGCGAGGAACGCGCCCGGGCCGACCGGCAGGCCGCGGCGGACGCGGCCGGGCTGCGGCTGCCCAGCCTGGAGTCGGAGTAGCGGGCGGCGCCCGGGCGGGTGGTCCGCCCGGGCGCCGCCGCACCGGCTCAGCGTTCGACCAGTACGTCGTGACCGAGGTCGAGCAGGGCGTGGCGCCACTCGTCGTCGGCGTTGCCCCGGCGGGGCCGCTGCGCGGTCAGCTCCCGGATCCGGCTGATCGCCTCCCGCATCACCTCGATGTCCTCCGGCGTGAGGTCCACCTTGCGCTTGCGCAGCACGGCGAGGATCTGCCGGCCGGGCTCGGGCAGGTCGAGGTCCGGGTCCGGCCCGAACGCCTCCTCCCCCGAGCCGCGGGTCAGCAGCCACTGCCGCAGCGTCTCGGAGGGCACGTTCACCTCGGCGTGGAAGTCGTCCCAGATCACCTCGACCTCGGGGTCGAGTCGCGCCTCGCGTACCATCACGCCTCCTCTCCCGGCGGCGGCCCGGGTGCCGGCTCGCCCTCGTTCGGTGTGTGCTGCTTCAGGCCCTCCGGCGGCACCCGGACCCGGGACGGGTTCGCGGTCGGGGCCGCCTCGATCGGTTCACCGGCCCCGGTGTCGTCGTCGGAGACTTCCTCGGGTTCGGTCATGTCCGTCCTCCGGTCCTTCGGTGACGGTCCGTCCCGGCCCGGCCGGGACGGACCCCGGCCGGTCATCGGGGATGGGACGTGGTGGCGGGCGTGTAGCCCCGCTCACCGGCGGCGACGTCGAAGACGAGCTGGTCGTCACGGGTGTCGACGGTGACCTTCTGCCCCGGTGAGACCTCGTTCCCCAGCAGCATCCGGGACAGCCGGTTGTCGACCTCGCGCTGGATCACCCGGCGCAGCGGGCGGGCGCCGAACTCCGGCTGGTAGCCGTGCTCGGCGAGCCAGTCGACGCCCGCCGTGCTGAAGTCGACCTGGATGTCCTGGGCGTGCATGCGGCGGCGGGTCTCCTCCAGCAGCAGCCCGGTGATCTGGCGGAGCTGCTCGGCCTCCAGCCGCTGGAAGATGATCACCTCGTCGATGCGGTTGAGGAACTCCGGGCGGAAGTTCTCCTGGAGCCGGCGCATCAGCCGCTCCCGCAGCTCGTCGCTCTCCTGCTCGCCGGGCGCGCCGGTGGCGAAGCCGACCGTGCGCTGGGTGCCGGTGATCAGCTCCGAGCCGAGGTTGCTGGTCATGATCAGGACGGTGTTCTTGAAGTTCACGGTGCGGCCCTGGCTGTCGGTGAGCCGGCCGTCGTCGAGCACCTGGAGCAGGATGTTGAACACGTCCGGGTGCGCCTTCTCGATCTCGTCGAGCAGCACCACCGCGTACGGGCGTCGGCGGACCGCCTCGGTGAGCTGACCGGCCTCCTCGTAGCCGACGTACCCGGGCGGGGCGCCGACCAGCCGGCTGACCGTGTGCCGTTCCTGGAACTCGCTCATGTCCACCCGGACCATCCGGTCCGCCTCGCCGAACAGCGCCTCGGCCAGCGCGCGGGCCAGCTCGGTCTTGCCGACGCCGGTCGGGCCGAGGAACAGGAAGCTGCCCATCGGCCGGTTCGGGTCGGCCAGCCCGGTGCGGGAGCGGCGTACCGCCTCGGCGACGGCGCTGACCGCGTCGTCCTGGCCGATCACCTTCTCGTGCAGGTGCCCCTCCAGGCGCAGCAGCCGGTCGCGCTCCTCCTCGGTGAGCTGGGTGACCGGGATGCCGGTGGCCCGGGAGACCACCTCGGCGATCTCCGTCGGCCCCACCTCGGGCACGTGGTTGGGAACCTCGTCGCCGCGGGCGCGGCGGACCTGGTCCTCCAGTTCGGCGAGCCGGTCGCGCAGCGCGGAGGCCCGCTCGTACTGCTCGTCGGAGACCGCCTGCTCCTTGTCCCGGCGTGTCTCGTCGAGCTGCTGTTCCAGCTCGCGCACGTCCTCGGCGGGGGTACGGGTGCGCAGCCGCACCCGGGCGCCGGCCTGGTCGATCAGGTCGATCGCCTTGTCCGGCAGGAACCGGTCGGTGACGTACCGGTCGGACAGCTCTCCGGCGGCGACCAGCGCCTCGTCGGTGAACCGGACCTGGTGGTGCGCCTCGTACCGGTCGCGCAGGCCGCGCAGGATCGAGATGGTGTCGTCGACTGTCGGCTCGGGCACCAGCACCGGCTGGAACCGGCGGGCCAGTGCGGCGTCCTTCTCGATGCTGCGCCGGTACTCGTCGAGCGTGGTCGCGCCGATCACCCGCAGCTCGCCGCGCGCCAGGGCGGGCTTGAGCATGTTCGACGCGTCCATTCCGCCCTCGCTGCCGGCGCCGCCCGCGCCGACGAGCGTGTGGATCTCGTCCAGGAAGATGATCAGCTCCTCGCGGTGGGCGCGGATCTCGTCGATCACCTTCTTCAGGCGCTCCTCGAAGTCACCCCGGTAGCGGGTGCCGGCGACCAGGCCGGCCAGGTCGAGCTGGATCACCCGCTTGCCGACCAGCGTCTGCGGCACGTCGCCGTCGCAGATCCGCTCGGCCAGGCCCTCCACGATCGCGGTCTTGCCGACACCGGCCTCACCGATCAGCACCGGGTTGTTCTTGGTCCGCCGGGACAGGATCTCCACCGCCTGCTCGATCTCGTCGGCCCGGCCGATCACCGGGTCGATCTGGTCCATCCGGGCCAGCTCGGTGAGGTCCTGGCCGTACTGGTCGAGCGTCGGGGTGCCCCGGTCCGGGCGCGGGGCGTTCGCCGTGCCGCGCTCGGCGCTGGCCGCCTGCAACGACTCGGGCTGGATCCGGCCGGCGGCGAGCATCCGGCCGGCCGGCGACTCGGGGTTCAGCGGCAACGCCATCAGGATGTGCTCGGGACCGATGTAGTTGGCGCCCATCGCGCGGGACAGCTGGTGCGCGTCGAGCAGCGCCCGCTTCGCGGCCGGGGTCAGCGACAGGTTCGGCGGCACCTCGCCGCGCGGTGCGCCCTCACCGCGCCCGCCCAGCGCGCCCAGCAGCGCGTCCGGGTCGGCGCCGGCCCGGCGGACCAGGTCACGCAACGGCTCGCGCTGCAACGCCGCCCACAGCAGATGGTCGGTGTCCAGGTCGTTGCTGTGCTTCTGGGCGGCGCGGCGGGCCGCGTCGGCGAGCATCTCCCGGGCGTCGGCGGTCATCAGGCGCGTGATGTCGACCCGGTGCGCCGGCCGGCGACCCCCCTCGCCCCGGCCGAAGTATCGGGCCAGGAACTCGTCCCAGGGGTCGTTGCCGAAGTCACCCGGTCCCATCATCTCGTCCTCCGCAGTCAGTCGGCACGACCGGCACCCGGCACGCGCGGCACGGTCGGCGGTGGCTACCCGGCGGTCGGCGCGACAAACGCGACCGGATGGCAGGCTGGGGGGCATGGAGAGCAGACCGCTGCTGATCGTGGACGGCGCGAACGTGGTGGGCTCGCGCCCGGACGGCTGGTGGCGGGACCGGGCCGGCGCGGCGGTCCGGCTGCGCGACGCGCTGGTGCCCGTCGGCGCGGCGGGCGTGCCGCCGGAACTGCCGCCACCGGTGCAGGTGGTGCTGGTGGTGGAGGGCGCGGCCCGGCACGTGGCGCCCGCGCCCGGCGTGGAGGTGGTCTCCGCGCCCGGCTCCGGCGACGACACGATGGTCGAGCTGGTCGCGGCCGCACCGGATCGGCGGCGGGTGGTGGTCACCGCCGACCGGGAGCTGCGCGAGCGGGTGACCGCGCTGGGGGCGGAGGTACGCGGCCCGCGCTGGCTGGTCCGTTAGGTCGCCCGGTCCCGTCAGCAGGACCGAGGAGTCCACCGACGGGACCAGCGACGGGGTCTTCGCGCACGTCAGGGCCGGAACCGGACACCGGGGTCGCAACGCCGCGAGGGTGGATGTTCGTCCACCCGCCGGGATGGGTTGTAATGGAGATCTCTTCCGCCCCCAGGAGGTCCCCGTGGCGAGCGTCGCCGAGCTGAAGGCCGCCATCGATGTCGCTCTCCAGCAGATCGGTGACGGCCAGACAGCGGTGCAGGCAGCCGGCGAGAAGCTGGCCGAGGCGCAGCAGACACTGGCCGGCGCGCTGGAGGGCAGCGGTCACGAGACGGTCGAGGCGGCCCAGGCCTCGCTGACACAGGCGGGCCAGGAACTGGAGGAGTGTCTGGCCGCGACACTGGTCGCGGTGGAACAGGCACAGCTCTACGTCGCGACGCTCTGAGGCCGGCCGTGTCCATCATCGAGGACATCGGCGCGCAGGTGCGCGCCGCCGCCGAGGAACTGCCGCTGGCGCAGCTCGCCGCCGCGCTGGAGAAGCTCGGCCAGGCGCAGGAGCGGCTGCGCTGGGTGCGCCAGGAGTCGTCCGACCCGATGGGGGTGCCGGAGCTGTCCTCGGCCACCGAGCACGCCGAGACCGCCGGCTACGCGCTGCGCGTGGCGCAGGAGCAGCTCACCGCGTACCTGGCCGCGATCGGGCTGGCGTCCGACGGCTCGCGCCCGGCCCCGCCGGGCGAGCGGCCGCCGAAGCACGACACGCCGCGCGGCGAGGAGCCGCCCGCGGCCGGCCCGGCCGCCGAGCCGGGCGAGCAGCCGGCGGTACGGCGCTGGTGGGCGGTGCGGGTGGCGGAGCTGACCGGCGGCCGGGAGGGCGCGCCGGACGAGCCGGACGAACGCGTCGAGGACTCCCACGAGCTGCTGCGCCGGGTGGTCGCCGGGATCCGCTCCGGTGACCGGGACCGGCTGCACCGCGAGCTGCGCCGGGCGCACGCCGACGTGGGGCTGGGGCTGGCCGCGATCACCCCGCCGCTGCTGCGCGAGCTGGCCGGTGAGCTGCTCGGCCATCCGCCCCGCGCGGACGACCTGCCCCGGCTGCGCGGCGCGCTGGACTCCCGGGTCCGCGACCTGCTGCCCGGGCTGCCGCGGCCGGTGCTGGACACGCTGCTGACCCGGGTGTGCCGGATGCCCCCACCGCGGCGCGACGACGACGCGGAGCAGCCGCACGCGGCCGACCCGGCGGTCACCGCTGGCGTGCTCACCGGTGTGCTGCTCGACCGGCTCGGCCGGGACCTGCCCAAGGACACCGACGATCGGGAGCCGTCCCGTGGCTGACATCCGCGCTCAACTGGTGACGCGGGTCCGGGGGATGCTCTCCGAGGCCCTGGGCGCCACCCGTACCCGGCTCACCGCCGCCGAGGCCGAGCTGGCGGCCGGGCGGGACCGGCTGGCCCGTACCCGCCGGGCCGCCGCCGCGGTGCCCGCCCGGGTGGGCGCGGCCCGCGACCGGCGCCTGGCCGAGATCGACGCCCGGCACACCGCCCGTCTCGCCGAACTGGCTCGGCGGGCCGCCGCCGCGGCGCAACGGGAGGCGCCGGGCGCGGCGTCCGCGCCATGGGACCGCTGGCAGGCCACGCCCGCCGGCCGGTCCGAGCCGCCCGGCGCGTCGCGCGTCGGCACGGTACGCCTCGACGGCGCCGAACCGGTCCCGGCGCTGGTCCCGCTCCTGGACGCCGGGCACGCGCACCTGGCCGGCGGCGACCGGGACGGGCTCGCCGCCGTGGTCCCCGCGCTGCTGCTGCGCTCGGTCGGGCGGGCCGACCCGGGCGCGGTGCGGCTGTACGGGTACGACCCGGAGCACCTGGGTGGCGGCCTGGCCGGATTCGCGCCGCTGGGTACGGCCGGGCTGCTCACGTTCGTCGGGCCGGGCGGGCTGGGCCGCCTGCTGGACGACCTGGTGGAGCAGATCCGCCGGATCAACGCCACGGTGCTCGCCGGTGAGTACGGCTCGCTGCGCGAGCTGGCCGCCGCCACCGGACGCCGGCCGGAGCCGTGGCGGGTGGCGGTGCTGCTCGGCGGCGACGAGCTGTCCCGGCACGAGCGCGGCCAGCTCGACCGGGTGGTGCGTACCGGGGCGGCCTGCGGCGTGCACCTGGTGGTCCGCGGCATCGAGCTGCCCGACGACCCGACTGTCACCCGGATCACCGTGGAGCGGGACGACGCCCGGGTGGCCGGACTGCCGGTGGTGCTCGACGCGCCGCCGCCGCCCGCCCTGGTCACCGAGACCTGCCGCGCCGTCGCCTCCCGGGTGGCCGCCGGCCCGCCGCCGACGCCGTTCACCGACCTGCTCCCGCCGCCGGACGAGTACTGGCGGGAGGACTCGGCGCACGGGCTCAGCGCCCCGATCGGCGAGGGTCCGCACGGGCGGCAGGTGCTGCTCACGCTCGGCGACTACCCGCCGCACGCGTTGATCGGCGGCCCGTCGGGCACCGGCAAGACGAACCTGATCTTCGCCTGGATCGGCGCGCTCGCCGCCCGCTACTCCCCCGCCGAGCTGGAGTTCTATCTGCTCGACTTCAAGGAGGGCGTGTCCTTCGCCCGGTTCGCGCAGGGCCGGCGCGACCCGAGCTGGCTGCCGCACATGCGGCTGGTCGGCATCAACGTCAACACCGACCGGGAGTTTGGCCTGGCGCTGCTGCGCTTCCTCGCCGAGGAGCTGCGCCGGCGCGCCGACGCCGCGAAGAAGCACGAGGTCACCAAGCTGGCCGAGCTGCGCGCGGTGGACCCGGACGGGCACTGGCCGCGCATCGTGGCGGTGGTCGACGAGTTCCAGGCGCTGCTCGCCGGCCGGGACGTGGTCGCCCGGGAGGCCGCCGACCTGCTGGAGGACCTGGCCCGGCGGGGCCGGTCGCAGGGCATCCACCTGGTGCTGGCCTCGCAGGACGTGCGCGGCATCGAGGCGCTGTGGGGGCGGCCCGCGCTGGTCGCCCAGTTCACCCTGCGGATCGCGCTGCCGAAGGCGCTGCGCATCCTGGCCGAGCGCAACGACGCGGCGCAGTCGCTGCCCCGCCACCACGCGGTGCTCAACGCCGAGTCGGGCCTGGCCGAGGGGAACGAGGTGGCCCGGATCCCGTCGGCGAGCGACTGGGAGACGTGGAGCGAGCTTCAGCACCGGCTGTGGCGGATGCGCCCGCAGGACGCCGCCCCGGCCCGGCTGTTCGACGGCGACGCGATCCCGAAGCTGGCCGACGCGCCGGACTTCCGCGCGCTGACCGCGCCGGAGCAGGGCGTGCCGCGCAGCCCGGTGGCGCTGCTCGGCGAGATCATCGACGTGCAGTCCCGCTCGGCGGCGCTGCGGCTGCCCCGCGCCCCGGGCCGCAACCTCGCAGTGCTCGGCACCCGCGTGGACGAGGCGTGCGCGGTGCTCGACGCCGCCGCCCGGTCGCTGGCCCGGCAGTACCGGCCCGGCACCGCCCGGTTCTCCATCGCCTGCCTGGACCCGGACGCCGACCCGGCGGCCCGCGCCCTGTACGAGGACCTGGAAGGCGACGCCTCCTGGTACGACGAGGAGACGGTGCCGGAGCTGATGGCCGAGGTGGGCGACGGGCTGGGCGCACCGGGTGCGGCGCGGACCCCGCACTTCCTGCTGCTGTACGCGGTGGACGCGGCGGCCGCGGCGCTCGCCGGCAAGGCCGGTACGCGCACCGGGCTGGAGCAGTTGCGCCGGATCCTGCACGACGGGCCGGAACGGCGTACGCACGTGCTGGCGTGGTGGCGCGGCGTGGCCCGGATGCGCGTCGACCTGGGCGGCGCGGGCGCGCGCACCGACCAGATCGGCGCCTGGGTGGCGCTGGACGTGCAGGGCGGTGAGCTGGGCTCCTCGCTCTACCCGGGCAGCGGCGGGCCGGACTGGTATCCCCGGCCGTGGCGCGGTCTCTACTTCGACCGGGCGGTGCACCGCACCGGACAGGTGATCATCCCTTATGGTCCGTCCCGATGAACGAACCGGTTGCCAGTGAGACGTACAGCGCGCAGATCCGCCGGCTCGCCGAGCTGACCGCCCGGGTGTCCGCCCAGCGGGCCGAGGCGCACACCTGGTACGCCCAACAGGTGGCCGTCGCCGATCGGGCGGTCGCCGAGGCCGCCGAGCAGGTGCGGCAGGCCGAGGCGGAGGTGGCGGAGGCGTCCCGGATGGTGGAGCGCGTCGACGGCGAGGTCACTCACCTGTGGACGCAGTTGCGGGCCCGGCTCGGGGTGGGCGCCCGGCGGCTCGGCGACCCGCCCGGCCCGGTGCGCGGCGCCGCCGGTGACCCGGTGCCGCTGCTACGGGCGGTCCGGGAACTGCTGGAACGCACCGGGGCACCGGGCGAGCTGCCCGGCTCGGTGAACCCGCTGCTGGTCGCGTGCGGGATCGGCGGGGCGCTGGTGGCGTACGCGCTGGGGGTGGGGGCGCGGGCGCTGGCCGCCGGCGCGAGCGGCGACCTGGCGGTGGGTCTACCGGTGCTGGCGCTGGTGGTCACGTTGCTCGGCCCGGTGATCGGGCTGGCGCCGGCCCGCCTGCTGGCCGACCGCCGCCACGCGGTGCTGACCCCCCGCCCGATGATCGTGGTGGCCGTCTCCGGCCTGGTGACGACGCTGCTCCTGCTGACCGTGACATACACCCGCTGACCACCGGCGATGGCTGGCCCCCGCCCGCGTCGATCATGGGGTTGGCGGCGCGACACGCCGTCGCGCCGCCGGTCAACCTCATGATCGTGCCCGTCAGGCGGGGGTCAGGACGGCCTCCTTCAGGAGGCGGCGGGTCAGGGTCAGGCGGTCGGCGTCGTCGTCCAGGCCGGGCAGGTCGCCGACCCTCGTGACCTCGCCGGTGAGCAGCGCCCGCAGCGCCGCCTCGCAGGTGCCGGGGAGCGTGAGCGTCCGGTCCGGCACGCGCAGCGTGACCCGTCCGCCGGCGGCCGGGGTGAGCTGCCAGCGCAGCCCGCCGCGCACCGCGACCTCGCTGTCCGCTGTGAGCCGGGCCAGCGCCTGCGCCTGGGCCAGCGGCCGGATCGGCGCCGGGCGGGCGGCCGGCCAGACCCGGGCGCGCAGCCGGCCGGCCACCGCCGCCGGGTCGGCCCGCAGCAGCCAGTCGCGCAGCGCCTCGACGGTCTCGGTCAGCTCCGGTTCGATCGCGTCCGGGTCGGCCAGGTCGAGACCGAACGGCAGGCTCGCACGAAGCCGCGCGTCCTCGGCGGCGAGCGCCAGCAGCTCCTCGACCACTGCGTACCGGGTCAGCGCCCGGATGCCCACTGTCAGGTGCAGCGAGCTGGACTCCTGCGCCTGGGCGCTGTGCAGCCAGCCACGCGGCAGGTAGAGCGCGTCGCCCGGTTCGAGCACCACGTCCAGCTCGGGGCGGCCCTCGGCGGTCGCGGACACCTCGTCGGCCCGGCCGCCCCAGGGCTGGCGCTCCAGCGGGTCGGCCAGCACCGGCGGGTGGATCCGCCAGTGCTTGCGCCCGTCCACCTGGAGCACGAACACGTCGTGCGTGTCGTAGTGGGTGGCGAAGCCCTGACTGCCGGCCGGGGTCAGGTAGGCGTTCACCTGCAACGGCTGGGCCAGCGCGCCGCCCAGGTCGCGGGCGAAGTCCACGAGCGCCGGCCAGGTGCGGTGCAGGCCCTGCAACACCAGCGTCGCGCCGTCGGCGTACAGCCCCAGCACCTTCTCGTCGAGGACCTGGTCGCCGATCTCGGCGCCCGCGCCACCCCCGCCGGTGAACCGCGCCGCCGGCACGAGCTGGCCGTCCTTGGCCACCCGCAGGAACGGGGTACGCAGACCGCGGCGGCTGAGCAGCTCGTCGGCGTCGGCGGGGCTGAGCAGGTCGGTGAAGCCGTCCGGGCCGGGCAGTTCGGCGGCGCGGGACAGCAGCGGGCTGCGCCCCCAGTGGTCGGCGGCGAACTTGGCCGGCTCCACCGCCACGCACCGGGCCAGCGCCTCGGTCGCGGAGAACGGAACCGCCGGGCGGCCGTGGCCACCCGGCGGGTCGACGTGCGTGGTGCTCATGTGTCAGGCGCTGCCGTCGGCGCCGCCGTCGTGCTGGCCGGGGGTCGCGCCGCCGTCGGCCGGACCCTCGGCGCTGCCGTCCGCGCCGCCGTCGTGCTGACCCGGAGTCGCGCCGCCGTCAGCGGGGCCCTCGGCGCTGCCGTCCGCGCCGCCGTCGTGCTGACCCGGAGTCGCGCCGCCGTCGGCCGGACCCTCCGCGCCGCCGTCCGCGCCGCCGTCGTGCTGACCCGGGGTGGCACCGCCGTCGGCCGGGCCCTCCAGGCCGCTGCCGCCGCTGCTCTGGATGTCGTCGTCGTTCAATGCCATGGGTGCTCCCTCGGTGTGCCGCCCCGCGTGGTGCCGGGGTCCGTGTGCAGCGGGTGGTACCCCACGCCCGATCTTCTCTAACCACACCGTAGACGCCCGGACGCCGTCGTACGGACGGTTCGCGGGGCAAGCGGCCGGGACGGGTGGATGCCAGGATGGCGGGAGGACGACGCGAGGAGACGCACGTGACGCAGCCGGAGCCGCTCACCCCGCTGACCGAGGACTGGCAGCGGGCGCTCGCAGTGGTGGCCCACCCCGACGACCTGGAGTTCGGCGCCGCCGCCGCGGTGGCGCGCTGGACCGGGCAGGGCAAGGAGGTCGTCTACTGCCTGCTCACCAGTGGCGAGGCGGGCATCGACGGGATGTCGCCGGAGCGCGCCCGGGTGGTGCGCGAGGAGGAGCAGCGGGCCTCCGCCGCGGTGGTCGGGGTGTCGGAGGTCGAGGTCCTCGGCCTGCCCGACGGGCTGCTGGAGTACGGCGTGCCGCTGCGCCGGGCCATCGCCGCCGTGGTGCGCCGGCACCGGCCGGACGTGGTGCTGACGAACAACTTCCGGGAGACGTGGGACGGGGCGTACGCGCTGAACCAGGCCGACCACATCGCCTGCGGCCGGGCCACGCTGGACGCGGTCCGCGACGCCGGCAACCGGTGGATCTTCCCCGAGCAGCTCACCGACGGCACGCAGCCGTGGTCGCGGGTGCGTGAGGTGTGGGCGGCCGGGTCGCCGGTGGCCCGGCACGGGGTGGACGTGACCGGCACGTTCGACCGGGGCGTGGCGTCGCTGCGGGCGCACGGGGCGTACCTGAGCGGGCTCGGCGACGGCGGCTTCGACGCCGAGGAGTTCCTGGAGGGCATGGCCCGGCCGGCGGGCAGCCGGCTCGGCGCGCGGTTCGGTGCCACGTTCGAGGTCTTCCAGATCAACCTCCAGTAGGGCGCGGCGATGTTCCTGGTCGGCACGTCGGGCCGGCAGTACCGGGGCGGTTCCACCCGGCCGTGGCCCCGGTACGGGCGGGCCGCGCCGGCCGGCTGGGTGCGCCGGCTCGCCGAGGCGTTCGGCGACGGCGTGCCGGTGTACGTCTACGTCAACGACGACCCCGGCGGCGCGGCGATCGTCGACGCGGTCGCGGTCGCCGGGCCGGCCGGGCGGGCCGGGCTGCCGGTGTCGCGGACGCCGGCGGTCCGCCCCGCCGAGGGGGCGGGACGGGCCGGTCCGGTGCCGGATCAGGGAATCATCTGACGCAGGTCACCCGGCATGGTGGCCTTCACGTCCTCCCACTCGCCCTGGGTGACGTGCCGGCGCAGCGTGTCCAGCACGACCTGCACCACCCGCTGCGCGCCGCCCTCGACGTCGTACGGGAAGCCCTGGCGCACCTCGTACAGGAAGTCGTCGCGGTTGAGCTTGATCGGCACGTTCTCCGGCTGCCAGCCGTCGAAGTAGACCCCGCGCACCAGCACCGGCAACTGCTGGGCGAACTCGGCGCTCTCCTGCACCGGGAGCCGGTCCCGCAGCAGGTGCAGCACGGTACGCAGCGCCGCGTAGGACTGGTTGCGCCGCTCCTTCGGCCAGCCGTACGCGGACTCGATCTCCTTGAGGATCACGTTCGTCTTGTCCAGCGAGGACTCGAACGCGGACAACAGCTGCTCGGCCATCGGGCTCACCCCCGTGCTTCGGTCTCCCAGCGTCGGTCGTCGGCGCGGCGCGGCGGACCGCTGGGGCCCCGCCACAGCCGGGTCGGACTGAACCGGCCGGGCCGTTCGCCCCGCCGTGGCGCCTCGGAGCTGCCGACCACGTGCAGTACGCCACCGCGGCGCCGATCCGCCACCACCCGTACCGTCATGACCCACCTCCTCGTCGCGGCGCCCGAGCCGGCGCCCGCATTCCATGCTGCGGCGGGGCGGGTGAGCGGGCCTCACCCGTACCGGGTGAGCCGCTCAGGAGTCCAGCAGGCCGGCGAGCGTGGTGGCGTTGCGCTGCGCGTAGTCCTGGTAGCAGTTGTTCATCAGCACGTGCGTCTGCTCGGCCTGGCCGGCCAGCTCGCGCAGCTTCGGCGCCCAGTCGCGCAGTTCCCGCTTGGAGTAGTCGTAGCCGAACTTCTCGTGGATGTCCTTGCTCGTCCACTTGTCGCTGTGCCCGTGGAACCGGACCACGGCGAGGTCCGCGGTGGCCGCCAGCACCGGCGGGATGGACGACTTGTGTCCCTGCGGCATGTCCACGCAGACGAACGGCAGCTCGTGCTCGCGCAGGAAACCGAGCGTCTCCTCGGCGTTGTCGCCGTCGAACCAGGAGGCGTGCCGGAACTCGAAGACCGGGCGCAGCGGCGCGCACCGCCGCTCCACCTCCAGCAGGTATTCCTTGTTGGCCCGCTTGATGGTGAACCAGGGCGGGAACTGGAACAGCAGAGCGCCCAGCTTGCCGGCCTCGACGAGCGGGTCGAGGGCGGACAGGAACCGGGTCCAGACCTCCTCGTACGCCTGCGCGGGCAGGTTGTCCGGGTAGACGTTGCGCTTGTCCGTCTCCGGGCGCAGGTCCTTGTAGAGCGCGGAGACGCGGGTGGGGTGGCCGGTCAGCAGGCTGAACGCCTTGACGTTGAACGTGAACCCGGCCGGGGTGCGTTCGGCCCACAGCCGGGCGGTCCGCTCGGCCGGTGGGGAGTAGTAGGTGGCGTCCACCTCGACCAGCGGGAACTGCCGGGCGTAGTAGGACAGCCGCTTCTCCGGTGTGTCGGCGCTCACCGGGTACCAGCCGGAGTCGAGCAGGGTCCGGTCGGTCCACGAGGCGGTGCCCACCTTGATCTCATCCATGGGGACAGTCCACCGCGTCGGAGGACCGACCGGCAACCGGAACGGCGTTCAGGCCGCCCGCCGCTCCCGGGTCTGCTTGCAGGCCACGCAGGAGGTGGCGGACGGGAAGATCTCCAGCCGCTCCACCGGGATGGGCGCGGTGCAGCCCTCGCAGAAGCCGTAGGTGCCCTCGTCCAGGCGGGTCAGCGCATGCTCGAACTGCGCCCGCCGGTCCAGGATGGTGCGCAGCAGCGACTGCGCGGTGTCCCGCTCGGCGGTCTTGGTGCCGCTGTCGGCCTGGTCGTCGCCGGCGGTGTCGCCGACCTCCACCAGCCGCAGCACCTGGCTCTGCGCCACGGTCTGCTCGTACTCGGCGGTCAGCTCGTCGTACCGCGACCGCAGGGACTGCCGGATCTGGTCGACCTCCGCCTGGGAGCGGCCCGTGGCTGTCGTGTCGTGGACGAGCATCGCTGCCTGCCTTTCCTGCGCCCTCGTACCGGACCGGGGCGGCCGGCGCCCCGGATCCGGTCCGACTGTGGATGCGCGGGCGACGAGATCACCCGTGCTCTGTGAGCCGGGCGATTACCCCCGCCCTCGGCCGGTCAAACCGGCTGTTTCCTGAGTGTTTCCGGTGAGTCCGCAGCCGCTGGTCAGGCGGCCTCGACAAGCGCCGGACGGCGCGGGTCGTCGGCCCGGACCACCACGTCGGCGAAGGACGCGGGGTCGACCTCGCCGGCGTAGCGGGCGAACGCGGGCAGGGTCCACCGCAGCGCCGGGTCGGTGCGCCGCGCAAGCGCCGCCGGGGAGAGCACGAGGTGGACTGTGACGTCGAACGGCAGCGCGCCGCCAAGCAGCAACGCGCCGCTGACCAGGACCACCCCGCCGGGCGGCAGATCCACGTACGCGGCGCGGCTGGCCCGGTCGGCGCCGGCGTCCCACAGCGACGGCAGCAGCCGGCCGGAGCCGGCCGGGCCGGCCGGGTCGAGCACCTCGCGGCGCAGTCCCGGTTCGTCGAGCCAGCCCTCGTAGTACGCGTCGGGGTCGGTGCGGCCGTGCTCCAGGCGCACCGAGGCGGGCCGGAGGAAGTCGTCGGCGCGGACGTGCAGCACCGGACGGCCGGCGGCGCGCAGCGGTGCGACCAGCGCTTCGGCGAGCGTGTCCGGCCCGGCGGCGGGCGGGCCGTCCACGGCGACCCGCAGCCGGCCGGGCGTCCCGGTGCGGGCGAGACGCTCGGCCAGCTCGGTGACGAGCCGGTCGGGGCTGATCGGGCGCACGCGCATCGGACCATCGTGCCGCGCGGGCGGGCGGGTCACCACATGATCGGTTCGGGCGGTCGGGGCTCCGTCCGGCGGCGATCGTCGGTGGTGGTCCCGGGTGGTCAGCCGGTGCGGTCGATGGTGACGCGGGCGTCGTCGGCGAGCCGGTAGCCGACGCCGTAGACGGTGGTGACGAGCGGGACGTCCACACCGACCTTGCCGCGCAGCCGGCGCACGTGCACGTCGACGGTGCGGACGCCGGCGTGCTCGTAGCCCCAGACCGCGTTGAGCAGTTGCAGCCGGGTGAACACCCGGCGCGGGTGGGCGACCAGGTGCAGCAGCAGGTCGAACTCCAGGCGGGTCAGCGGCAGCGGCTCACCGTCGCGCAGCACGGACCGGGACGACGCGAGGATGTGCAGGGTCGGGATGGTCGGGGCGAGCGGGCGGGCCGGAGCGCGGCCGGCCGGGACGGTGTCGGGCCGGCGCTCGGCCGGGACGGTACCAGCGCTGACCACCGCGTCGCCGCGTTCGAGCATCTCGCGGGCGGCGTCGAGCAGCCGGCGGGCGGCCGGGGTGAGCGACTCCTCGCAGGCCAGGGGGATGTTGAGGGTGACGGTGAGCATGGGCGCGGCGGCGGTGTTGGCGGGACGACGCTGGCCGCCGGGGGGACGACCGGGGACCGCGGGTTGGGACGTATGCCATCCGGCGCGCGACGAGGCGGGGCTGACCGACATGGTCCTCCTTGGGCTGGTCCGGGTATCTCCCCACGGCCCGGGACGCCGCTTCATCGATGCTTCCCGGCGTCTCTGCGAGGGTCAAGGGGCGGCCGCGTTGCATGAATGTGACATTTGACGAACACATCGCAGCCGTGCGCTCGCTCTGCGTGCGAGGCCCGTTGATTACAGCAGAGCACCGATTCGAGATGGTACGGGGGGTCTCCCCCGGGGTTCACAATGGCGGATCAGCCGCAGACGTGAACGCGGCGCACCCCCGAGACCGGGTGCGCCGCGTGCCGGTCGGCCGGGTCAGGCGTCGCGGTCCACGACGATCTCGGCGTCGTCGGCGAGGCGGTAGCCCACGCCGTACACGGTGGTCACCAGCGGCGTGTCCGGCCCGAACTTGGCCCGCAGCCGGCGCACGTGCACGTCGACGGTGCGCGCCACGGCGTGCTCGTAGCCCCAGACGTTCGCGAGAAGTTGCAGACGGGTGAACACGCGGCGGGGATGTTCGGCCAGGAACAGCAGCAGGTCGTACTCGATGCGGGTCAGTGGGATCTCGGCGCCGCCGCGGCGGACGCGCCGGGTGCCGGTGAGGATGCGCACGCCGCCGGGGGCGGGCGCCGCGGGGGCGGGCGCGTCGCCGCGGCGCAGGTCGAGCACGGTACGGGCGGCCGGGCGGCCGTCCGGTCCGGTCGGTCCTTCGCCGAAGGCGGCATGCCCTTCGCCGGTGGCGGCGAGTTCGTCGAGCAGGTCGACCAGGCGCGCGAGGCCCGGCGTCAGCGGCCCGGTACCCAGGTCGAGCGTGATGGTGAGCGTCGGTGCGGTACGCGGCCGGGGCGGCACGGCCCGGTCGGGGCGGCCCGATCGGGCCGGACGGGTGGTGAGGGCGACGACGGACATGGGAGCCTCCTGTGCGGGCGGTCGCCCCGCCCCGCCGGATGTGGCGGGGCGGTCAGCGGAGCGCCCCGCCGGCGGTGACCGGGGGCGCGGCGGACGAGGATCGGGTCGGCGGGGTGGGACCGAGGGTGGGCAGGCCGGCGATCTGCCAGGCGGCGAAGCCGCCGACGACGTCGGTGGCCCGGTGCAGGCCGATGTCCTGGAGCGCGGCGGCGGCCAGCGACGAGGTGTAGCCCTCCTGGCAGAGCACGATCACCGGGACGTCGTATCCGGACGCCTGCGGCAGCCGTGCCGCGCAGCGCGGGTCGAAGCGCCACTCCAGCACGTTGCGCTCGACCACGAGCGAGCCGGGTACGGTGCCCTGCGCGGCGCGCTGGGCGGCCGGGCGGATGTCCACCAGCAGCGCGCCGCCCCGGCATGCCAGGTGGGCCTGCTCCGGGTCGAGGCGGCGGAGGCGGGCCCGGGCGGCGGCGAGGATCTCGTCGATGCCCCGCGAGCCGGGCGGCGGGACCGGACAGCGCTCGGTGCGGGTGGGGGTCTGCGCCATCGTGGCGTCCTTCCGTTCGTCGGGGTTGCGGGTGCGGCTCACCAGGCCACGCCGGCTCGGGCCACCTCGGCGACCCGGAGCCGGCCGGCGACGAGGTGGTAGCGGGTCATCCGGGTCAGCGCCGGCCGGTACACGTGCACGCTGACGGCGGGCTCGTCCCCGCGGTTGGTGACCTGGTGCACGTGCCGGACGCCGAAACGCCGGCCGGCTCCGGCGGCGAGCCGGTGCGGGCGCAGCCGTCCGCCGCTCACCGTCTCCTCGGTGAGCGCGCCGGCCACGACCAGGAACGCGCCTGCGGATCCGCCGTGGTCGTGCAGGTCGGTGGCCTGTCCGGGCAGCCAGCTCAGCGCCCACACCTCGTGCGCGTCGTCGGCGTCCAGCCGGGCGTACCAGCGTTGCGGCGCCTCGAACCGCAACGGCACCGGCCAGCCGTCCGGGTTCGCCCAGCGGGCGGCGACGGCGAGGAGGTCGAGCGGTGCGGCGCTGGTCATCGGCGGTGCGTCCTCACGGTGCGGAGCGGATGTACCCACACAGCTTAGACGGTAAAGCCTATCGGTTTAGTAGGTAATACCAGATGTTGGGACGCCGGGTGCGGCTCAGCGGAGCACCGGCGGGCCCACCCCGTACCCCGGCACCGAGGGCCAGCGGACGGTGAGCACCGTGGACTCCCGCTCGGCGTACCAGGAGTGGTCCACGCCCCGCCCCCACACCACGTAGTCACCGGGACCGGGTCTCCCCCGCCGGGTGCACGCCCCACTTCACCTCGACGTCGGTGCTGTGCCGCACGTCCCCGGCCGGCTTGAAGTGGCCCAGCAACCAGCCCGCGTCGGTCGCGCCGTCCATTGCCGCGTTGCCCACGTACACCCGATCGTCCATGCGCGCGCCTCCCGTGCCCGGCTGCGCAAGCTACCAGGCGCGTCCGGCCGCGACGCCATAGCCTGGGCGGATGCCCGACGAACTCGACGACGAGACCGTCGCCTTCGCCCACCGGATGTTCGACCTGGCCCGGGCCGGTGCCACCGAGGATCTGGCGGCCAACGTGGACGCCGGGCTGCCGGTCAACCTCACCAACGCCAAGGGCGACACGCTGCTGATCCTCGCCGCGTACCACGCCCACCCGGACACGGTGGCCGCGCTGCTGGCCCGGGGCGCCGACCCGGCCCGGGTCAACGACAGGGGGCAGACAGCGCTCGCCGCGGCCGTGTTCCGCCGTCAGGAGGCAGCGGTCCGCACGCTGCTCGACGCCGGCGCCGACCCGGACCACGGCGGCCCGTCCGCGGTCGAGACCGCGCGGTTCTTCGAACTGCCCGACATGCTGGCGCTGCTCGGCCGCGCGTGAGCGGCGGGCGGTATACAGGGACGGTGGAGGATCCCGTACCCGAGCAGATGCGCACGGCCGCCGCGGCGTTCCTGGCCGCGCTGGACGAGCCGGCCCGCGACGCCGCCCGGCACGCCTTCGACGACGAGCCGGCCCGGCGGTGGCTGGAGTACCGGCCGCGGCCCCGGCCCGGCGTCGCGCTCGCCGGCCTGGACGTCGACGCCCGCAAGGCCGCGCACCGGCTGCTCGCCACCGCGCTCAGCCCGGCAGCGTACGCGCAGGCCATGACCGTGATGGCCCTGGAGGAGGTGCTGGACCGGGCCGAGGACTGGCGGCGCGGCCGGCACAGCGGCGACTACTGGGTGGCGGTCTTCGGCGACCCGGCCCGCGACGACGACTGGGCGTGGCGGTTCGAGGGCCACCACCTGTCGGTGAGCATGACAGTCGCCGACGACCGCGTCTCCCCCGCGCCGGTCTTCCTGGGCGCCAACCCGGCCACGGTCCGGCACGCCGGGCGCCCGGTCTCCCGGCCCCTGGGCCCCGAGGAGGACCTGGCCCGCGAGCTGCTCGACGCGCTCGGACCGGCCGGCCGGTCCGCCGCGATCATCGCCGAGGAGGCACCAGCCGACATCATCAGCGCCACCCGGGCCACCGCGCCGGGCCGGCTCGACCCGCCCGGCGTACCCCGGGGGCGGCTGCGACCGACCGGCCGGGCGCTGCTCGACCGGCTGGTCGCGCTCTACCTGGACCGGCTGCCGCCGGAACTGGCGGCCCGGGAGGCCGACCGGCTCGACGGCGGCGAGCTGCACTTCGCCTGGGCCGGGCCGGTCGAGCCGGGCCGGCGGCACTACTACCGGGTGCAGGGCGAGGACCTGCTGATCGAGTACGACAACACCACCGACGACGGCAACCACGCGCACACCGTGCTGCGCCGCCCCGCCGGTGACTTCGGCGCCGACGTGCTGGCCGCGCACCACGCCGCGGCGCACCGGCCCGGCCCGCTCAGCCCCGGCGCGCCTCGATGAGGAAACGGCGGGCGTACGCGACGGACCGCCCCTCGGCGCGGATCCGCTCGTCCAGGCGCCGCAGCTCGTCGGTGTAGCGGCCGACTGTGAAGCCGGGCACCGTCCAGACCACCTTGCGCAGGAACCGGGCCGCCTCTCCCCGGCGACGGCCGCGGCGACGGATCTCGACCCGGGTCAGAACGGGCGCGGGCGGGCGATCTCGACTGTGGACCCGGCGGGCACGTCGCCGAACGTCTCGAAGCCGGTCGGCTCGCCGGCCCGGACCCGGTCGAACTGCTGCATCAGCCGCGCGCCCAGGGCAACGCCGACCGCGCCGACGGCGAGCGCGACGAGTTCGGCGGCGAGCAGGGCGCCGTTCGCGCCCCGCTGCGGGGCGTTCGCCCGGATCAGGCAGGAGAGCAGGAACAGCGCCGCCATCACGGCGTTCACGAGGTTGAACGTCAGGACGGTCCGGCTGGTACGCCCGGCGCGGACGTCCCACAGGTCGACCAGACCCGCGACGGTGGTGAGGCCGGCGGCGACGAGCGCGGCCACAGCGGTCCAGTAGCCCACCTCACCCAGGAACGCCGGACCGCCCGCCACGTCGGCCAGGTCGAAGACCGCGGCGCAGACGAACAGGCCGAACGGGAACGTGACAAGCATCGGTTGGATGGGATGCCCCTGCACCCGCAGCCGGCTCTGCATCGCTTCCTCCCCAGGTCGGCGCAGCTCACCAGTCCAGAGTGCTACCCGAGGCGCCGCGAGGCGAAACGACTGTCGCTCAGTTGTCCCGGGGCCGGGAGACGGTCAGCACGAGCCGCTCGGCCACCTCGCGCAGCGGGATGTCCAGCGAGGACGCGGCGCTGCGCAGCACCCGCAGCGCCTCCGGGGCGGGACAGCCGCGCTGCGTCATGATCACGCCGACGGCCTGCCCGACCACGCCCTCGGCCAGCAGCGAGTCGTCGATCTCACCGGCCCGGGAGGTGGCCCGCTCGCGGTCGCGCGCGGCGGCCAGCAGCAGCCCGGCGTGCTCGGCGAGCAGCATCGCGGTGAGCTGGTGCCGGGGGGTGAGCGCGCCGGGCGCCTCCGTGTACAGGTTGATCGCGCCGATGACCTGCTCGTCCACGTCGACCGGCGCGGAGATCACCCCGTGGACGCCGAGCACGCGGGCCCGCTCGCTCCAGGCCGGCCAGCGCGTCTCGTCGGACAGCCCGCCCGCGATGATCATCTCCCGGCGGTGGATCGCCGTCATCGCCGGCGTGTCCGGGCCGTGCCGCAGGTCGTCCAGCTCGGCCCGGTCCGGGTCGGAGGCGGCCACCCCGGCGGGCTCACCGGCGCGCAGCGCGGTGAAGCCGCAGCAGTCCACGCCCGGCACGGCGTCGCGGGCGATCCGGACCAGGCGGTCGAGCGCCTCGTCGAACCCGGCCACGCCGATCAGGCCGGCGGTCAGCTCGCGCAGCAGCGCGGCCGTCTCCAGCACACCAAGGTTGTCGATCATGGGTTGGCGCGTGTCGAGGTTCACCGGGCCGGGGCCTCCACCGTTCCCGCGTACGTCCACGCGGTCTCCCCGTCCGGCACCGTTGCCTGTCCCATGTCCGTCCCTCCTGTGGCCGGGCCCCGGCCTACTACCCTCGCAGACCGCGGGCGAAACCGCGCAAAAAGGCCCCTCCCGGTCGCACCGGAAGGGGCCTTCGGTGCGGGTCAGCGCGACCCGGAGATGAGCCGCCGGCCCACCGAGGCGATCAGCCGGTCCAGCTCCGAGCCGAACGGGTTGTCGTGCACCAGGTACGTCCAGGTGGCGCTCGGCCGCACCAGCTTCGCCGAGTCCGGCTCCCAGCCCTCGTCGAACTCGGTCTCCTCGAACGTGGCCACGGTCCGCGTCTCGATCTCGGGCACCAGCGCGTTGAACGCCGGCACCGCGCTCCGGTGGAACTCGTCGAGCGGGTCGAGCCGGCCCAGCGCCCGCAGGTGCACGCCCTCGCGCACCTCGGACAGCTCGGCCAGGTGGTCGGCCCAGAGCCGGTCCAGGTGGTAGAGGGCGATCTTGCGGGCCACGTCGGCGAGCAGGTCCTCGTCCATCTCGCCGGCCTTCTCCGGCACCCGCTCCAGCAGCATCAGCGCGGCGATGTCGCTGGTCAGCAGCCGCTCCCGGCGCTCGGCGAGCGCCTTGCGCTGCTGCTCGATCACCTGGCTGTAGCGCCACGTGTTGCGGTGGATCTCGTGGTTGACGCCCTCGGCGACGCGCTGGGCGTGCTCGACCGCGTAGTCGACCTGCGGGTCGGTGACCAGGCCGTCGGCGTTCATCCGGGGCGAGGCCGGCACGGTGTCTCCGGCGTGCCGGACCACCAGGTCGTCCTCCAGGCTGACGAAGAACACCGACCCGCCCGGGTCGCCCTGCCGGCCGGCCCGGCCGCGGAGCTGGTCGTCGACCCGGCGGCTGTCGTGCCGGCCGCTGCCGATCACGTACAGGCCGCCCAGCTCCGCCACCCGGTCCCGGTCGGCCTGGTCGCTGCCGCCCAGCCGGATGTCCACGCCCCGGCCGGCCATCTGGGTGGAGACCGTCACCGCGCCGTACGCACCGGCCTCCGCGATGATGCCGGCCTCCTCGTCGTCGTTCTTGGCGTTGAGCACCACGCAGGAGACGCCGGCGGCGTTGAGCGCGGCGGCCAGCCCTTCGGACTCCTTGACGTCGAGCGTGCCGACCAGCACCGGCCGCCCCGCCTCGTGACAGCGCGTGATCTCGTCGACCAGCGCCTCCTCCTTCTCGGCGAGGGTGGCGTAGATCCGGTCCGGCTCGTCCTCGCGGACGCAGGGGGTGTTCGGCGGGATCACCGCGACCTCGAGGCCGAAGAACTCGCGGAGCTGGTCGCCGACGAGCACCGCGGTCGCCGTCATGCCGCAGACAGTCGGGTAGAGCGCGATGTACGCCTGCACGGTGATCGTGCCCAGCACCTCGCCCTCGGCGGTGGCGTCCAGGCCCTCCTTCGCCTCGACCGCGGCCTGGAGCCCGTCCGGCCAGCGGCGGCGCTGCGCGACCCGGCCGCGCATCTCGTCGATCAGCTCGACCGAGTCGTCCCGGACGATGTAGTCCACGTCCCGGTGCAGCAGGGCGTGCGCGTGCAGCGCCACGTTCACCGCGGAGAGCTGCCCGACGTGCTCCTCGTCGTACAGGTCGATGCCGCCGAGCTTGGCCTCGACTGTGGCCAGGCCGACCGAGGTGAAGGCGACGCTGCGGCCGTCCTCGGCGATCGTGTAGTGCTTGCCCTTGCGCAGCCCGCGCACGAGCGCGGCCGCGGCGTGCACCGGGTCCTGCTCGCCGCCGACCGCGCCGGCCAGCACCATCGGCACCCGGGCCTCGTCGATCAGGATCGAGTCGGCCTCGTCCACGATCGCGGTCTTCAACGGCGGCTGCACCCGGTCGGCCAGGTCGGTGACGAGCTGGTCGCGCAGGAAGTCGAAGCCGGCCTCGCTGACCGACACGTAGGTGACGTCGCAGCCGTACGCGGCGCGCCGCTCCTCGGGCGTGGACGCCTCGTTGACCCAGCCGACGGTCAGCCCGAGCAGGTCGTAGACGGGCGTCATCCACTCGGCGTCGCGGCGGGCCAGGTAGTCGTTGACGGTGAGCACGTGCACCGGGCCGTTGCCCAGCCGGACGTGCCCGTACGCGGCGACAGTCGCGGTGAGCGTCTTGCCCTCACCGGTGGCCATCTCGGCGACCTTGCCGGACAGCAGCGCCATCGCGCCGAGCAGCTGCACGTCGTAGGGGCGCTGGTCGAGCCCGCGCCGGGCCGCCTCGCGGCCGATCGCGCAGATCTCCTCGTACCCCGTGGCCCGGCCGGCGGCCTCGGTCAGCTCGGCGTCGGAGAGCTGCTCCAGGTCCGCCTCGCGCGCCTCGATCGCCGGCAGCAGCTTCTCCAGCGGCGCCAGGTCGACAGTCGTCCCCGGGCGCTGGAGGAACCGGCGGAACCTGGTCTTCAACCGTTGCGACACACCCATGAGCGGCAACGGTACGCGAACCGGAGCCGATTGTGACCCCCGGCCGCCGCGCGCCGGGTTCCGCCCTTCGCGTCCGCTTCGGTCGATCATGAGGTCGGCGGCGCCCGGGCGTCCGTTTTGTCGCCGCCAACCCCATGATCGACGCTCTGGGAAGGGGAGCAGGTCAGGGGGTGAGGACCACCTGGAGTTCGGTGCGGCGGCGGTCGGCCAGGGCGGTCAGCAGGGCCGGGGCCTCGTCCAGCGGGACCACGGCCGAGATCAGGTGCTTGCGGATCACGTCCCCGTACTGGCGCAGCAACTCCACCGTCTCCGCCGACAGCCGCTCCCGGTCCCAGGTGGGGGCCAGGCCGCGCGGCACCCGGCCGATCTGCGCGCAGCGCAGCGACAGCCCGTTGTGGTGGAACTCCTCGCCGAGCCGGACCGCCTCCGCGCCGCCCTGGTAGAAGGCCAGGTCGACCACCGTGCCCTGCGGGCGCAGCAGGCGCAGCGCGAGCTGCAACGCCCAGTCCTGGCCGCGGCACTGGAAGACCACGTCGGCACCCCGGTCCCCGGCGGCGTGGTTCCACCGCGTCTTGAGCACCACCGCCGGGTCGTCCGCGTCCGGGTCGAGCGTGTCCAGGCCGAGCGCCTCGGCCACCTGCCGCCGGGCCGGCGTCGGGTCGACCACCACCACCGAGGCGGCACCGTGCCGGCGGGCGAACAGCGCGGTCAGCAGCGCCACCACACCGCCGCCGACCACTGCCACCCGGCGCCCGCGTACGCCGTCACCGAGCGTCCGCACATCGGCGCCGCACAGGTCGGCGGCGGCGTGCAGCAGCCCGTTGGCGCAGATCGGGCCCATGTGCGCGACGTACACGCCGAGCAGCGGATCGAGGTCGTCGGGCAGCGGCACGAACCGCTCGGTGAGCGGGTCGGCGACCCAGCCGCTGCGGTGGCCGTACGTCATGGCCCCGACCTGGCCCACGGTGACGGCCGGGGTACGGCTCTCCACCACGCGCCCGACCTGCATGTAGCCGAGCCGGGTCACCGGGTACGGCGTGCTCGCCCCGCCGGGCCGGAACAGCCCGAGCCCGGCGTCCCACGTGACGTGCAGGTAGGGGTTGGTGCCCTTGACGAAGCTCAGTTCGGTGCCGGCGGAGACGCCGCTGTAGAGCGTCTCCACCCGGAACGTGCCCTCGCGCAGCTCCGGCGCGTCCAGTTCGGCCAGCTCGACCCGGCCGGGGCCGCCGACCACCACCACCCGGTCACGCATCGACGCTCACCCCCGCGTCCGCGACCGCCGCGGACAGTCGGGACGCCCGCCCGGTCGGCAACGCCACCGGCCGCCCGGTACGCGCCGACTCGGCCACCGCGAGCGCGAGCCGGTGGGTGCGCAGCGCCTCGGCGTACGGCACCCGCACGTCGTCGCCGAGGCCGCACACGGCGTCGACGAAGGCCCTGTCGACGGCGACCCGCGCACCGTCCGGGTCGGCGGGCACGTGCCGCTCACCGTCGGCGTCACGCACGGTCAGGCCGTCCTCGGCCAGCCACAACGCCAGCCCGTCGGCGAGGATCTCCAGGCCGGCCCGGTGCTTCCAGCCGAGCACGCAGGACGCGGCGAGCGTGCCGACCGCACCGGAGCCGAACCGCAGCGTGGCGGCGGTCACCGAGTCGATGTCGGCGCCGTCGACGGGCGGCGGGCTGCCGTCGCCGTACGCGGTCACCTCGACCGCCTCGCCGGCCAGCAGCCGGACCAGGTCCAGCACGTGCGCGGCCTGCTCGACCACCGGGCCGCCGGAGCGGTCCCGCCGCGCCCACCACGCCACCGGTGGCACCTTGTCCAGCCAGGCGCCGTTGACCATCCGCACCGGACGGCCGGCGAGCAGCCGCCGGGCCTCCTCCACCACGTGCAGGTAGCGCCAGTGGTGCCCGACGCCGGTGAGCAGCCCCCGCTGCTCCACGAGCGCCGCGACCCGCTCGGCGGTCTCCAGGTCCAGCGCCACCGGCTTCTCCACGAACATCGGCACCCGAGCGGCCACCACCGCCTCCTCGACCGGGCCGTGCGCGAACGGCGGCACGCAGACGTACACCGCGTCCGGGCCGGCCGCGAGCAGCTCGTCCACGTCGCGGAACACCCGGCCGCCGTACGTGCCGGCGAGTGCCCCCGCCGCGTCCGGCGCGACGTCGGTCACACCGAGCAGCTCCACGTCCTCGAAGCCCGTGAGCACCCGGGCGTGGCGGTGCGCCACCCCACCGGCTCCGACTAGCCCCACCCGGCAGGTACGCATCCGACCAACCCTCTCGCCATGACTGGAAGACTGCGGTCACCACTCCCCCCGGCGGCCGCGTGCGAAACGCCGCCGGGGGCGCAACGCAACGTTCATCCGCCCGGAACCGCCCGGTACGCACCTGGTGATCAGGTTGTTAGGCAAGATCCGGTTAGCGCGGATGTGGGATTGGGAAAACCATGATTCGCGATTCCACCACTAATGGGGGTGCCCGTGCGGGAATCAGATTCGACTGTCTCACCTGTGGTGGAGGCGTGGGCCACGTACCGCACCAGCACCGCCGACGACTGGCCGGCCCGGCGACTGGTACGGGCCAAGGGCGCGAGCCGGGTCAGCGTGGTGCTGCCGGCCCGCAACGAGGAGGCGACGGTCGGCGCGATCGTGTCGACCGTCCGGGAACACCTGATGGACCGTGTGCCGCTCGTCGACGAGCTGATCGTGGTGGACTCCCGGTCCACCGACCGGACCGCGCAGGTGGCGCGCGCCGCCGGCGCCGAGGTGGTCGGCCAGGACGCGATGACGCGCGGGCTGCCCCGCCTGACCGGCAAGGGCGACGCGCTCTGGGCCGGGCTGGCCGCGGCCGAGGGGGACGTGGTCGCGTTCGTCGACGCCGACCTGCGCGAGTTCCGGCCGCACTTCGTGACCGGGCTGCTCGGGCCGCTGCTGACCGATCCGGGCGTGGAGTTCGTGAAGGGCTTCTACCACCGGCCGCTGGTCGGTGCGACGAGTGTGGAGCCCGACGGTGGCGGGCGGGTGACGGAGCTGATGGCCCGGCCGCTGCTGAACCTGTTCTGGCCGGAGCTGGCCGGTTTCGTGCAACCGCTCGCGGGCGAGTACGCCGGCCGCCGCGAGGTGCTGGAGCGGGTGCCGTTCGTCACCGGGTACGGCGTCGAGACGGCCATGCTGATCGACCTGCTGGAGCTGGTCGGGCTGGACGCGCTGGCCCAGGTCGACCTGGGTGAGCGCAAGCACCGGCACCAGGACACCGCCGCGCTGGGCCGGATGTCCGCGCAGATCATGCTGACCGCCTGGTCGCGGCTGCAACGACGCGGGTGGGCGGCGCCGGGGGTGGCGCCGACCGCGTTGCTGACCCAGTTCCGCCGGGGCGGCTCGGAGACGCTGCCCAACCTGGACCGCGAGATCGTGGTCAACGACGTGTCGGTGCAGGAACGCCCGCCGCTGGCGCAGATGCGGCACCGCCTTCCCCGCCGCCGGGTGGCCGCGTGAGCGGGGAGACCCGGAGAGAGGACAGCGCATGACGCTCACCGTGCTGATGAACGCCGGGCCGTGGCTGTCCGTGCCGCCGCCGGGATACGGCGGCATCGAGAACGTGATCGCCACGCTGGTGCCGGAGCTGCGCCGCCTGGGCGTACGGGTGGTGCTCGCCTCGGTGGAGAGCAGCACCCTGCCTGTGGACGAGCGGATCGCGGTCTTCTCGGACGGCCAGTTCCACGCGTTGCAGCGGCCGTACAACCAGGTCTGCGGCGTCTCCCAGGCGCACCTGTCCGGGGTGGTGCGGGCGCTGCACGCCCGCGACGACATCGACCTGGTGCACGACCACGTGGAGGCGGTCGGGCTGGCCACGCTCGCCGCGATGGGCCCGGACGCCCCGCCGGTGCTGCACACGCTGCACTGGGACCTGGCCAAGCACCCGGAGCTGTACGGCAACCTCGACGGCGGCGACCGGGTACGGGTCAACGGCGTGTCCGCGTCGCAGCTGGCGCGCGCTCCGGAGGCGCTGCGCGCGCACTCGGTGGGGCACGTGCACCTGTCCACACCGCTCGCTGTGGACGCGGACCGGCACGCGCCGGTGGCCGAGGGCGACCACGTGGTGATCCTCGGCCGGATCAACCCGGGCAAGGGGCAGGACGTGGGCGCCCGGCTGGCGCAGGAGACCGGCTTCCGGCTGGTTCTGGCCGGGCCGGTCGGCCCGTACCACCGGCCGGAGGATCTCGCCGCGGCCGGCGACGAGGCCCGGCAGAACCCGGACGTCCGTTTCTTCTACGACCAGGTGGCGCCGTACGTCGACGGCGACCGGGTGCGCTGGGTCGGCACGGTGGCCGGGCGGGAGCGCGACGACCTGGTCGCCTCGGCACGGGCGTCGCTGTTCCCGCTGCGCTGGGAGGAACCGGGCGGCACGGCGGTGGTCGAGTCGCTGTCGCTCGGCACGCCGGTGGTCGCCACCGGCCGGGGCTGCCTGCCGGAGCTGATCGAGCACGGCCGCACCGGCCTGCTCACCGGCGACGAGGAGGAGCTGGGTGACCTGGTGCTCGCCGCCGCCGGGCTGGAGCCGGCCGAGTGCCGGCGGGAGGCGGCCCGGCGGTTCACCCCGGCGCGGATGGCACAGCGGTACGTGGAGCTGTACGACCGGGTCCGGGCGGGCGTGACGCAGCCGCTGCAGCCCGCCTGAGCCGCACCGGCCCGGCCGCCCGCGCGGCCGGGCCGGCGTTTGCCCCCGCCGGCCGCGGGAAACCGGCGCTTCCCGCGGTGGCGAGGAGGCCGGCGTGACGAACTCGATGGCGCACTCCCGGGCGCGGCGCAACCCGGCCGACGGGCGGGCGCCGGTGCGCCGGATCGCCTCCGGGTTCGCCGTACTCCTGCTGCTGCTCGGCGCGCTGGGTTTCGTGCCGGGCGTCACCAGCCACTTCGCGGATCTGCGCTTCGCCGGGCCGGGTTCCGGCGCCCGGTTGTTCGGTGTGTTCCAGGTCTCGGTGGTGCACAACCTGGTGCACCTGGTGCTCGGCGTGGCCGGGCTGGTGCTGGCCCGTACCGTCGCCGGGGCCCGCGCGTTCCTGGTCGGCGCCGGCGCGGTCTACCTGGCGCTGTGGCTCTACGGGCTGGCTGTCGACAGGCGCGACGCGGCGAACGCGCTCGCGGTCAACCGCGCCGACTCGTGGCTGCACCTGCTGCTGGGCGCCGCCATGCTGGCGCTGGGGCTGCTCGCGGCGCGGCGCGGGGACCGCCGCTGACCTGCGCCCCGGCGGGCCCGATGCCCGGTTTCGCCGGTCCGGGGCCCGGGTACCTCCGTAGTCCTCCGGCTGCGGGAGGCGGCGACCGCCCCGGCCGGGGCGACCCTCCGGACGAGGGCGACCCTCCGGACGAGGGCGACCCTCCCCGACGAGAAGGAAACGAGGCGGCGATGGTGACCCGGATCAGGTGCGAGGTCCGCGACGAGTCGCCGGTCACTGTCGTACGGCTGGCCGGAGCGCTCGACCTGGGGACGATGCGCGCGGTGCACGAGGTGCTCGACAGGTGCCTCGCCGCGCAGCCGGACGCCCTGGTGGTCGACCTGGAGGAGATCGAGGTCGGCGAGCCGCTGGCCCTGTCCGTCTTCGCCGCCGCCGCGCGGCGCGCGGCCGACTGGCCGGCGGTGCCGATGGTCCTCGCCGCTCCCTGCGCCGAGACGGCGGCGTGGCTGAACGAGACCACCGCCTGCCGGGTGGTGCCGGTGCGCCGGGACTGCGCCGAGGCGACCGCGCTGGCCGGCGCGTCGGCAGCGCCCCGGCTGCGGGCACGGCTGGAGCCGGTCGCCGGCGCCTGCCGGCGGGCCCGGGAACTGGTCACCGAGGCCTGCGGCAGGTGGAACGTGCCGGAGCTGGCGGGCCCGGCCTCGCTGGTGCTCAGCGAGCTGGTGGGCAACGTGGTGCGGCACGCCGGCACCCCGATGCAGGTGACGCTGACGCTGCGCCGGCCGTACCTGCGGGTGGCGGTGATGGACGGCAGCCCGGCCGACGCCCGCGCCGCGAGCAGCCGCGATCCGCGTGCCGAGGGCGGCCGCGGGCTGATGCTGGTACGGGAGCTGACCCAGCGCTGGGGCAGCACCCCGGTCGGCGCCGGCAAGGTCGTCTGGGCCATGCTCCCGGCTAATTGACCGAATTCTCCGCTCTCGCCTGGTTACATGGGCAGAGGGCCGGGTACGCCCGCCCGTCCTGTCTGTCGTCACACGGGGTGAGATGCCATGCCCAAGCGGGTAGTCACGGAACCGGCACGAGACCGGGGGCCCGCGATCCTGGCGCCGGCCCGGTTCGGGGGATTCCCCGGGCCCGTACGGGAGGCGGTGAGGGGCAACGCGCTGTGGCGGTTGCTGCGCACCACCGACGCCAAGCAGATCGGCCTGCTCTACCTGGTCACGTCGTTCGGGTACTTCATCGTCGGCGGGATCATGGCGTTGATCATCCGGGCGGAGCTGGCCCGGCCGGGGATGCAGATCGTCTCCCCCGAGCAGTACAACCAGATGTTCACCATGCACGGCACGGTGATGCTGCTGCTGTTCGCCACCCCGCTGTTCTTCGGGTTCGCCAACTACCTGGTGCCGCTGCAGATCGGCGCCGCCGACGTGGCGTTCCCCCGGCTGAACGCGTTCGCGTACTGGCTCTACTTCCTGGGCGCGCTGATGGTCGTGGGCGGGTTCGCCACCCCGGGCGGCGCGGCGGACTTCGGCTGGACCGCGTACACGCCGTTGAGCACCGCGCAGCACTCCCCCGGCGTCGGCGGGAACCTGTGGGTGGTCGGCCTGGCCGTGTCCGGCCTGGGCACGATCCTCGGCGCGGTCAACCTGATCACCACCATCGTGACGCTGCGCGCGCCGGGCATGACCATGTTCCGGATGCCGATCTTCACCTGGAACGCACTGCTCACCAGCGTCCTGGTGATCTTCGTGTTCCCACTGCTGGCCGCGGCGCTGATGGCGCTCGCCTCGGACCGGCTGCTGCACTCGCACGTCTACGACCCGGCGACCGCCGGGCCGATGCTCTGGCAGCACCTGTTCTGGTTCTTCGGCCATCCCGAGGTCTACATCATCGCGCTGCCGTTCTTCGGCATCATCACCGAGATCATCCCGGTGTTCGCCCGCAAGCCGATCTTCGGCTACACCGGCCTGGTGCTGGCCACCGTCGCCATCACTGTGCTGTCCATGACGGTCTGGGCGCACCACATGTTCGCCACCGGGCAGGTGCTGCTGCCGTTCTTCAGCATCCTGAGCTACCTGATCGCGGTGCCCACGGGGGTGAAGTTCTTCAACTGGATCGGCACCATGTGGAAGGGACAGCTCACGTTCGAGACGCCGATGCTGTTCGCCATCGGCTTCCTGGTGACGTTCCTGCTCGGCGGCCTGACCGGGGTGCTGCTGGCCAGCCCGCCGGTCGACTTCCACGTGACCGACAGCTACTTCGTGGTGGCGCACTTCCACTACGTCATGTTCGGGACCATCGTGTTCGCCGCGTTCGGCGGTCTCTACTTCTGGTTCCCGAAGATGACCGGGCGGCTGCTGGACGAGCGGCTGGGCAAGATGCACTTCTGGACCATGTTCATCGGCTTCCACGCCACCTTCCTGGTGCAGCACTGGCTGGGCAGCGAGGGCATGCCCCGCCGGTACGCCGACTACCTGCCCGGCGACGGCTTCACCACGCTGAACACCATCTCCAGCATCGGCTCGTTCGTGCTCGGCGCGTCCACCCTGTTCGTGATCTGGAACGTCTGGAAGTCGTGGCGGTACGGCGCGATGGTCACAGTGGACGACCCGTGGGGTTTCGGCAACTCGCTGGAGTGGGCCACCACCTGCCCGCCGCCGCTGCGCAACTTCGACCGGATGCCGCGCATCCGCTCCGAGCGGCCGGCGTTCGACCTCAAGTACGGCCCGCTCGTCTCCGACCTGGGCCGCGACCTGCCGCAGCGCACCACCAAGCCGCCGCAGTCGTTCCGCGAGGAGATGCACCACGAGCGGCACGTGCCGGAGTCCCCGTCGGCCGGCGGCGCGTACGGCGCGCCCGAGGCGGTGGACTACCAGCCCGCTCCGCAGTCCGGGGCGCGCCCGGTGGAGGTGCCGGAGCCGGAGGAGGTGCGCCGGCCCAGCTTCGAGGAGACCGACGAGCCGGAGGGCAGCGCGCTCAACGCCGAACGCGACGAGCAGCCCAACGACAGGTGGCGGCACCCGCGCGGGCACGGGGACACCCCGGAGAACTGAGACACCGGACGAGGGCCGGCGCCGTCGGGCGCCGGCCCTCTCGTCGTACGCCTCGCGCCGGCTCCCGTGCTGGGAAGCCGGCGCGTACGTGCTGGCCGGTCAGTCGGCGGCCGGCAGTCCGGCCGCGGTGAGCGAGCGGCGCACCGCCGGCTGCACCCGGGTCAGCCGCAGCGGCACCCCGGTACGCGCGGCGGCCTCCCGGCCGGCCATCAGCGCGGCGATCCCGCCGGCGTCGAAGCCACCGGCGCCGACCAGGTCGACCACCACCTCGCGGGGTTGCCCGGTGACCGCCTGGAGCACGGCCCGGCGCAACTGGTCCGCGCCGGCCCGGTCCACCTCGCCGCCGACCTCGACGACCACCCGGTCGCCGTTCTGCTTCACCGAGATCCGCGCCTTGCCCGGTTCGGCCTCGGCCGCGCCGTTCTGCCAGGGCGGCGGCGCGTCGGCGAGCATCGCCTGACGCAGCCAGGTCAGCGCCCGCGACAGCAGCCGGGACACGTGCATCTGCGAGATGCCGAACCGGGCGGCGATCTCCGCCTGGGTCTGGTTGCCGTAGAAGCGCATCGCCAGGATGCGGCGCTCCCGCCAGGGCAGCCGGTGCAGCAGGCCGCTGACGGTGACCCGGTCGTCCACCGACTCCAGCGCGTGGTCGGACTCGCCGACCAGGTCGCCGAACTCGGCCGAGCTCTCCCCGCCCACCGGCGCGTTCAGCGAGGCCGGGCTGTAGCCGGCCGCCGACTCCAGCGCGGCGAGGATCTCCTCCTCCGGTGTCTCCAGCCGGGCGGACAGCTCCGCCACTGTGGGGGCGCGGGACAACTCGCTGGTCAGCGTCGCCGTCGCCTGTCCCACCTCGAGGATCAGGTCCCGCAGCCGGCGGGGCACGTGCACGCCCCAGGTGCGGTCGCGGAAGTGCCGTTTGATCTCGCCGACGATGGTGATCGCCGCGTACGCGGTGAACGAACCGCGTTCCGGATCGTATCTGTCGACCGCGTTGACCAGGCCGAGACGGGCCACCTGCTCCAGGTCCTCCAGCGGCTCACCGCGGCCGCGGTAGCGGCGGGCGAGCCGGCCGGCGAACGGCAGCGCGAACCGGACCAGGTCGTCCCGCGCCTCCTGCCGCCGCTCCGGTGGCAGGCCCTCGATCCGGGCCGCGTACGCGAGCGCCGCCGCGTCCAGGTCCTCCAGACCCCGGTCGGTGGTCGGTGGTGTGGGTGTGGTGGTCTGTCCGAACATCCGCGCCCCCTCGCCGAAGAGCCCCCGCCCGGTCGGAACCGGTCGTGCGCGTGGTCGGACCACGCACCGGGTGAGGAAGTTGGGTTACGTGACGGATACGTCGAAAGCGGTGGCTGCCCGCCGCACGGCGTCGTGGGCCGTTTCGCGGCGAGCGGTCTTCCCGCTCCGTAGGTACTCAATCACGGACCGCAGGATCGCGAGGAAGTTTCGCCAGGTTGGCCGGCAGCCCGGTCCCGGCGGCGGTTCAGCGGACCAGCAGGCCCTGGTGTGCGCCCCCGTCACGCAGCGCGGTGAGGGCCTCGGCCATCCGCAGCGGCGGCGGCGCGGGCAGGTCGCAGGGCTGGTTGCGCAACACCTCCGTGGCACGTCGGGTGGGCACCGAGGCGACGGGGTAGCCGCGGGCGGCGCCTCGGTCCAGGGCCCGCCGGCGGTGCCCGAAGCCGGCCACCGCCAGCCACTGGGGCAGTCCCGCGTACGCGGGCGAGCGCAGGCCGGGCGGCTCGGGCAGCACGTCCACCGAGCTGAACGGCTCGCTGCCGGCCAGCCACCACTCGACGCCCGCGACCCGGCGCGCGGTCGCGTTCTCGCACCAGTAGGGCACCAGGCCGGCCCGCAGCACCTGCGCCGGGTCGAGCAGCCGGCCGCACTCCACCACCAGCCGGTTGCCGGTCTTGCCGGCCCGCCGCAGCCAGCGCCGGTACAGGTCGGCGGTCACCGCACTCAGCGCGTCCGGCTGCGGCACGACCACCAGGTGCAGCGGATGCCCGTGCCGGTCGCCCCAGGAGCGGGCGTCGTGCTCGAAACCGGACTCCACACCGTGTTCGGCGAACGCGCCCGCCACCGTGACCTCCGGCGCGGTCCAGCGCGTCTCCTCCCCGCCGGCCGCGCGCAGCACCTGGCCCAGCGCGCGGGCGTCCGGGTGGAACTCGACCGGGTCGAGGCCGCCGCCCGGGCAGCCGGCCTGGAAGCTGTGCCCGTCGCCGCCGTCGCGTACCGGCCAGGTGCGGGCGTCGTGCAGCAGCAGCACCGGCGCGGCCGGTTCCAGCCGGTCGGCCAGGAAGCGCGCGTACGCCTCCGGCAGCGTGCGCCAGCGCACGGCGAACGTCACCGCCGCGCCGGCTGCCGCGCCCCGGCTGGCCGGGCAGTGCACCTGGCGTACGTGCACGCGCGGGTTGGCGTCGAGCAGCCCGGCGGCCAGCGTGGCGCCGTGCGCGTACGCGGCGTCCGGGCGGTCCACCGCCCCCCGGGTCCACCGCCCGGCCAGTTCGAACCCGGCCGGGAGCCAGGGGACGCCCAGCGCCACCGCGAGGTGGGCGGCGGCGCCGTGCGGCGAGCCGAGCACCACGCCGGGCCAGCGCCGGTCCGGGTACTGCCCGGCGAACCACCCGGCCACCCGCTCGGCGTCCACGGCGGCGATCTGGCCGGCGGTGAGCGCCGCCCGCCCGGCGGCCCGGACGGCGGCGGCGCGGCGTACCGGCTCGGGTGCGCCGGTGAGGCGGGACAGCGCGCCCGGGTGGCCGAGGTCGCCGCAGTCGTCGCCGCGCAGCGCCCGGGCGGTCGCGGCGACCAGGATCCGGGCGGCGCTGCCCGCCGCCACCACCCGCTCCGCGGGCAGCCCCGCGCCGCTGACCGGCGTCCGTTCGACTCGTTCGCTCACCACGCGGCCCGGCTTCCCGTCCCTCTGGGGTCTAAACGGGGCATCTCCCCACGGGTGAGGACCAAGGCCCGCCCGGTAACCGCACCGCCCGCGACACCCAGGTACGCCGTCGCGCCGCGTGCCCGCCGTCGCGGGCGCAACAGCGCTCGGGTGCGGGTTTGGGCCGGACCGGGACGGGCACTGCACCGCGCATGCCCGACGACGAGAGCACCCCGGCGGCGACCATCACCCCGTACCGGGACGGACCACTGCTGGTACGCGGCGACTTCGCGCTGGTCACGCCGGAGGGCACGCCGATCGAGACGCGCCGGGGCGCCGTCGCGCTGTGCCGGTGCGGCAGGAGCGCGATCAAGCGGTTCTGCGACGGCACGCACAAGGTGGCCGGTTTCCGGGCCGGCGGCGACCGCTCGACCTGACCCCCCTCGGCCACGCCGGACCAGCGCCGGTAGTGCAGCTCGTAGCAGAGGAACAGGGTGAGCTGGAGGTCCTCGTCGGTCAGCGGCGCGGCCACCGCGTCCAGGTGCGCGCCCAGCCCGGCCGGCAACTCGCCCGGCGCCTCGCGCAGCGCGGCCAGCAGCGCGGCGGAGACCGGCCCGCGCGCCACGGGCAGCGGGGCGGGGCCGTGACGACTGTCGGCGGCGACGGACACGTGACCTCCCGGGACGGTTGCGCCCGGTCGCGGTGCCCCGCCCGAATGCCGCTAAACGATTTCGTCCGCCGCGATGGCCTCGGTCTGGATCACCCGCTCCCGCACCCGGCGGGCGGCGTCCCCGTCGGCCACCAGGCCGCGCAGGTCCGCAAGCGCCGGTTCGGGCGCGTCCAGCGGCACGGCCGGGTCCACCACCGCCTCCAGGACGGCGGGCCGGTCGGCCGCCAGCACCTCGTCCCACGCGGGTCCGACCAGGTCCGGCCGGTCCACCCGGACGCCGTGCAGCCCGAGCAGGCGGGCCCACCCGGCGTACGGCACCTCGGGCCCCCGCTCCCCGGGTGACCGGCCGCCGCCGACCCCGGACCGGTCCCTGTTGTTCAGCACCAGCACGATCAGCCGGGGATCGCGCCAGGCCGTCCAGTGATGCGCCACAGTGATCAGCTCGGCCAGGCCGTTGAGCTGCATGGCACCGTCGCCGAGCAGCGCGAGCACCGGCTCGTCCGGGCGGGCCAGCTTGGCCGCGACCGCGTACGGCAGGGCGCAGCCCATCGAGCCGAGCGTGCCGCACAGCCGCGCCTGCACCCCCGGCGGCAGTTGCAGGTGCCGGGCGTACCAGTAGACGACCGAACCGACGTCGACGGCGACGCCGGCGTGCCGGGGCAGCCGGGTGGACAGCTCGCGCAGCACGAGCCGCGGGTCGACCGGCTCGGCGGGCGTGGCGGCGCGCTCGGCGGCGGCCTCGCGCCACCGGTCCACCATCTTCTCCACCATGGCGCGCCACTCGCGGTGGGGATTCTCCGGCACCCGGGTCAGCAGCGCCCGCAGCGTCTCGGCGGCGTCGCCGACCAGCGGCACGTCCACCGGGTAGCGGGTGCCGATGCGCCGGCCGTCGATGTCGATCTGGATGGTGCGCACCTGGCCCGGCAGCGGGAACCAGTCGGTCCACGGATCGTTGGTGCCGATCATCAGCAGCGTGTCGCAGGAGCCCATGAGCTGCGCGGCGGCGGTGGTGCCGACCTCGCCGAGCACGCCGGTGTGGAACGGCAGCCGCTCGTCGAGCACCGGCTTGCCCAGCAGCGAGGTGGCCACGCCCGCCCCGAGCCGGTCGGCCAGCGCGACGATCTCCTCGGCCGCGCCGTGCGCGCCCTGACCGACGAGCACCGCCACCCGCCGCCCGTTGCCGAGCAGCGAGGCGGCGGCGTCCAGGTCGGCGTCGTGCGGCAGCACCCGGGCCAGCGGATCGCCGGGCGTCGCGGTGACCACCCCGGCGGTCTGCGGCAGCAGATCCGGTACGGCGGTGACCTGCAACGCCCGCGGCAGCACCACGCAGGTCGGGCTGCGGGTCGCCGCCGCGGTACGGAACGCCTGGTCCAGCAGCGCGGGCACCTGTTCCGGGCTGCGGCCGTAGCGGACGAACTGGTTGCACACGTCGCCGAACAGCCGGCTCAGCCCGATCTCCTCGTGCGCGCCGCCGAGCGGGCCGGTGACGTCCTCGCCGATGATCGCGACCACCGGCTTGCTGTCGAGCTTGGCGTCGTACAGCCCGTTGAGCAGCTGCACCGCGCTGGGCCCCTGGGTCGCCAGGCACACCCCGACGCCGCCGGTGAACTTCGCGTGCCCGGTGGCCATGTACGAGGCGGTCTCCTCGTGCCGGGCGGGGACGAACGCCGGATCCCCGCCCGCGTCGTCGAGCGCGCCCACGAGCGGGGCGATCGCCGCGCCCGGGCAGCCGAACACCCGCGGCACCCGCCAGGCCCGCAGGCGTTCGACCACCAGGTCGGCGACTATGCGCTCAGCCATTACCCCGCCCCGGGGTGCTCCCGTCGACGTAGCGCAGCACCGCGCCGACCCCGTCGGTCAGCTCCGGCGCCTCGTCGGGCGCGAGCACTGTGAGGTCCGCGTCGGTGCCGATCAGCGCGCGCAGCAGCGCCGCGTCGGCGCGTACCCGCTGGGGGTCGGCCACCGACATGCCGGCCAGTTGCGCCGGGTCGGTGGCGATCTCGGTCGGCTCGGGGCCCACCCACAGCTCGCCGTCGGCCGACGGGTCGTCCACGATGAGCATCGTGTCGACCTGGTTGCGTTGCAGCGCGGAGACCACGGCGTCGAGTCCGGCCCCGACGTCCTCCTGGACGCCGAAGCGGTCCAGCGCGGCGGTGATCCGGCGGTCGGCGACCTCGGCGACGGTCTGCACCGTGATGTCGTCCATCAGCGTGTCGTCCGCGCCCACGTCGCGGGCGCCCGCGTCGGTGCGCACCAGCACGTCCTGCCAGCGCGCGGGGAGCTGGGCGGCGATCATGCCGGTGGCCCGGACGTCCCCGGCCACCACGACGACGTCCGCGCCGACGCGCTCGGCCAGGTCGGCGGTGGCCGCTGCGGCGTCACCGGCGTTCTGGTGCCACGCCTCCACGGCGGCGCGCTGGTAGCGGGACTGGGACCAGCCGCCCGGCTGCACCCGGCGCAACTGGCGGCTCTGCCCGCCCTGCACCTGCGCCCGCCGCGGAACCCCGCCGGCGCTGACCGCCATCGCGTCCGCGCCGGTACGGTCGGCCAGTACCCGCACCCAGGCCACCTGCTCGCCGCGCTGGGCCACGAGCGGCATGGTGTGCGGCAGCGCCGACCAGCTCGCCAGGTCGCGCAGCGGCGGCGCGGACAGGTACTCGGTGAGCACCACACGGCCGCGGCTGGCGAACACCGCGATGCCGTAGTCGCCGGGCATCGGCTGGTGCCGGCGGACGACCTCCTCCACCGCCTCGACGGTGACCGGGTCGGCGCCCTGCCCCAGCAGGTCGCCCTTGAGGGCCCGCCAGCGCAGGTCGACCTGCGCTCGCGCGTCCTGGGTGTCGCGGGAGGCGTCCATGTAGACCGAGCACCACGGCCCGGGACGGTCGTAGAGCGGGCGCAGGAAGGACAGCTGCATGCTCGACCCCTTTCCGGCTCGGCCGCACGCATACCCGCGCCCCGGCGGAGTTCACCTGCCGGCTCCCCGGGCGTGACCACCGTTCATTCACGTCGTTCAACCCGAAGGGCCGATACCATCTGTGCACGGAACGGGACTCTCGGTGGTGAACATGGATACGGAGTTGTACACCCGACGCGCCGTCCACCCGACGGAACGCGTCGTCACCGGGCGTCTGGTCCGGCTGATGGAGGGTTACGCCCGGGAGGTCCGGGTCGGGCAGCCCGCGCTGGTCGCGGTGCTCACCGCCGCGGGGGTGGTGGGGCTGCTGCTGAAGGTGGTGCGCGCGTTGCTCAGCAGCGGCGGCGGGGCCCGGCGCAGCTTCAAGGAGCTGAAGAAGGGGCCGGAGTTCCTGGTCACCCCGGTCCGGGTGCGCGACGCGACCGGCCGGCTGGTCGAAGTCGAGATGCACGGCCACCTGCCGCAGAGCGCGCTGCACCCCGGCGACCACGTCCAGCTCACGCTGCGGGCGCAGCGCGACGAGGACCTGCCGCCGCGGATCGAGCGGATCGTCAACCTGACCACCGGGCAACTGCTCACCCCGCGTACGGCGACGCTCTGGTCCCACCTGGGTCCGGCGCTGCTGCTCCAGGCGATGCTGGGCGCCGTGCTGCTGGTCGGCGTGGCCGCCTGCTCGGCCCTGACCTAGGTTTCCCCGTCGCCGGTGGTGGGCACCGCTGCGGCCATGTTCCCCGGATTCACGCTCACCGAGATCGACACCGGCACGGTCCGCCTGCGGGTACGCCACGGCGGCTCCGGGTCGCCGGTCGTGCTGCTGCACGGGCACCCGCGTACCCATGCGACCTGGCACCGGGTGGCGCCGCGGCTCGCCTCGCGGCACACGGTGATCTGCCCGGACCTGCGCGGTTACGGCGGCTCGTCGAAGCCGCCGAGCGACCCGGAGCACACCGTCTACTCCAAACGGGCGATGGCCGCCGACGTGGTCGGGCTGCTCGACGCGCTCGGCCACCGCCGGGCCGCCGTGATCGGTCACGACCGCGGCGCGTACGTGGCCATGCGGACCGCCCTGGACCACCCGGACCGGGTGAGCCGCCTCGGCGTGCTGGACGGGGTGCCGATCGGTGAGGCGCTGGCCCGCTGCGACGCCCGGTTCGCCGCCCGCTGGTGGCACTGGTTCTTCCTCGGTCAGCTCGCCAAGCCGGCCGAGCGGGTGATCAACGCCGACCCGGACGCCTGGTACGGCGGATCACCGGAGGAGATGGGCGAGCAGGCGTACGCCGACTACCGGCGGGCCATCCACGACCCGGCGACGGTGCACGCCATGTGCGAGGACTACCGGGCCGGGCTCGGGCCGGACCGGGCGGCGGACGACGCGGACCGGGCCGCCGGGCGCCGGATCGGCTGCCCGGTGCTGTTCGCCTGGTCCGAGCGCGACGACATGGTCGACCTCTACGGCGACCCGGCCGAAATCTGGCGCGGCTGGGCGGACGACGTGCGGACCGCGTCGATCCCGTCCGGGCACCACATGGCCGAGGAGGCGCCGCGGGAGCTGACCGACGTGCTGGCCGGTTTCCTCGCGGAGGACGTCGCCGCGGTCAGCGACCGGCGGGGGTGAGCGGCCGCTGCGCGACAGCCGGCGCGTCGAGCAGGCCCCGGCGGCTCGCCCAGCGCTCGAACAGCACGGTGGCGAACGGTGGCACCGCGCTGGCCAGGGCCAGCCCGGTCTGCACCAGCGTCCAGCGGCGCCGCCGGGCCACCACGAGCGCCAGCAGGCCGTAGACCACGAACAGCGCGCCGTGGATCGGGCCGAAGATCTTCACGCCGATCTCGTCGCCGGGCGGGCCGTACTTGACCGCCATGCCGGCCAGCAGCGCCGCCCACGAGCTGGCCTCGGCGAACGCCGCCACCACGAACGCCCGGATCCACCCGTCGCGCATTCCGCCACTCCCCTTCGCCGTCGGCGGCCATGCTAGCCGTCCGGGCCGGGCCGCCCGGACGGAACCCGCTGCCCCGCGACGGGGATCACCGGGGCCGCCACGGGGTACAGAAAAGAACCTCCGGGCCTTTCCTGACCCGCCACTCCGTGCGAGGTTGGGAAGAACCAACGGTGACAGGGTGGTGACCATGGGCGAGGACGTCGGCGTGCGTACCTTCAGCCGGGAGGACCGGGCCCGCTATCGCGAGAAGGTCCGGCGGTGCCTGGACGTGTTCGCCGAGATGCTGCGCGAGTCCCGGTTCGACGTGGAGCGGCCGATGACCGGCCTGGAGATCGAGCTGAACCTGGTCGACGACGGCTTCGACCCGGCCATGCGCAACGCCGACGTGCTGGAGGCGATCGCCGACCCGGCGTTCCAGACCGAGCTGGGCCAGTTCAACGTGGAGATCAACGTCGAGCCGCGGCGGCTCGCCGGTACCGGCACGGCGGCGTTCGAGGAGCACGTCCGGGCCAGCCTGAACGCCGCCGAGGAGAAGGCCCGCGCGGTGGGCGCGCACATGGTGATGATCGGGATCCTGCCGACGCTGCGCCCGGAGCACCTGACCGCCGAGACGCTGTCGGCCAATCCCCGGTACGCGCTGCTCAACGAGCAGATCTTCGCCGCCCGGGGCGAGGACCTGCCGATCGCGATCAGCGGGGTGGAGCGGCTGGCCACCACCGCCGACACCATCACGCCGGAGGCGGCGTGCACCAGCACCCAGTTCCACCTCCAGGTCAGCCCGGCGCAGTTCGCCGACTACTGGAACGCGGCCCAGGCGGTCGCCGGGATCCAGGTGGCGCTCGGCGCGAACTCCCCGCTGTTCTTCGGCCGGGAGCTGTGGCGCGAGACCCGGGTGCCGCTGTTCCAGCAGGCCACCGACACCCGGGCGGAGGAGATCAAGGCCCAGGGGGTACGCCCGCGGGTGTGGTTCGGCGAACGCTGGATCACCTCGGTGTTCGACCTGTTCGAGGAGAACGTCCGCTACTTCCCGGCGCTGCTGCCGGTCTGCGACCCGGAGGATCCGGCGGCCACGCTGCACAGCGGCGGCGTGCCGAAGCTGGCCGAGCTGCGGTTGCACAACGGCACCATCTACCGGTGGAACCGGCCGGTCTACGACGTGCTCAAGGGCCGGCCGCACCTGCGGGTGGAGAACCGGGTGCTGCCGGCCGGGCCGACGGTGCTGGACACCGTCGCCAACGGCGCGTTCTACTTCGGCCTGGTACGGGCGCTCGCCGAGTCCGACCGCCCGTTGTGGTCGCAGATGTCGTTCAGCGCGGCCGAGGAGAACTTCAACGCCTGCGCCCGGTACGGCATCGACGCCCAGGTGTACTGGCCCGGACTGGGCTACCTGCCGGTGACCGAGATGGTGCTGCGGCGGCTGCTGCCGATGGCCCACCACGGGCTGGACCGGTGGGGCCTGGACCCGGCGGAGCGGGACCGGTTGCTCGGCATCGTTGAGCAGCGCTGCCTGACCGGCCGCAACGGCGCGACGTGGCAGGTGGAGACGCTGCATCGGCTGGAGTCGGCCGACCACATGGACCGGCCGGCGGCGCTGCGCGAGGTGGTCCGCCACTACGTCGACCTGATGCACAGCAACCGGCCCGTGCACGAGTGGCCGATCCCCTGAGCCGGGCCGGCGCGGCGCCTCGCGTCAGCGCAGTGCGGTCACCGTCGCCCGCGCGGCCTGGGCGACCAGCGCGTTCGCCGCAGGACCGGCGGTCCGCCGGCCGGCGCGGTGGGTCAGCCGGCGACGGCGGAGAACGTGACCGCGCCCGCCGCGGCCAGCGGCAGCGCCACCGCGGCGGCCAGCAGCCGCACCCGGGCGGACCGGCCGATCAGCGCCACCAGCAGCACGGCGAGCCCGAGGTCGATCGCCACGTTCCACCACGCTCCGGGATAGGACCCCGACTTCAACGCGAACCGCAGCGCCTCCTCGACGAACACGGCCACCGGCAGCGCGGTCCCCACGACGCGCCGCCATCCCCCGGTGCGCGCCCAGATGCCGGCCACGCCGAACACCACGCCCGCCACCACGCCGAACGCCATCCACACGATCGAGGTGGACGACCAGATCACGGCGAGGTCGTCGCCCTGGAGCAGCGTCGCCGCCAGGTAGTAGCTGGGCACCGCGACGATCAGCAGGACGCCGGCCGCCACGGCGGCGCGCACCGCGCCCGACCGGATCCACCAGGCCAGCGCGAACGCGGCGACCGCCCAGGTGGCTGTGGAGTTGCCGAGTTCGGCGAACGGGAACGGCACCCACTTGATCCAGACGAAGTCCAGGAAGCCGAGCAGGAAACCGGCGACGGGGACGACGAGCGCGACGGCGCGACGCGAGGGTGGCATGCGTGAGAGCATACTCAGTATGCTCCCACGGGCTCGGCAGGGTGGGCCTGCGAGGCTCGGCAGGGTGGCCCTACGAGGCGAGACGCGGCTCGGACGGCGCGAGACGCACCGCGGCGTCGGATCGGTTGATCTCGGACCACACCTCGTCGAGGGAGAGGCCGAGCACGTCGGCGATGGCCGCGATGGTGGGGAACGCCGGCGTGGCGACCCGGCCGGACTCGATCTTCCGGAGCGTCTCCGGGGAGACACCCGCGTCGAGCGCGGTGAGCAGCATCGAACGCTCTCCCCGGGCGCGGCGCAGGAGCGCACCGAGACGCTGCCCGCGCTCGACCTCGGCGGGGGTGAGGGGCAACCTGACCATGCCAGGATTCTAATACCGGGATAACATGACCGGGATACTTATTGGTCGAGCGAGGAAGGCGCCTGAATGATCGAGATCCTGAGCCTCACCGACGTGCGGCGGGCGCGGGACACCGGCGCCCTGGTCGCCCACATCCTCCAGACGCTGCGCAGCCGCACCACCGTCGGCACGAACCTGCTCGACATCGACAGGCAGGCGCGGCGCATGATCGCCGAGGCCGGGGCGCAGTCCTGCTACGTCGACTACGAGCCGTCCTTCGGGCGCGGGCCGTTCGGCCACTACATCTGCACCTCAGTGAACGACGCGGTGCTGCACGGGCTGCCGCACGACTACGCACTCACCGACGGCGACCTGCTGAGCCTCGACCTGGCCGTCTCCCTGGGCGGGGTGGTGGCCGACTCCGCGATCAGTTTCCTCGTCGGCGACGACCGGCCCGCCGAGAGCGTCGCGCTCGTCGACGCGACCGAGCGGGCGCTGCGGGCCGGGATCGCCGCGGCCCGTCCCGGTGCCCGCGTCGGCGACCTCTCGCACGCCATCGGCTCCGTCCTCACCGAAGCCGGCTACTCGGTCAACACCGAGTTCGGCGGCCACGGCGTCGGGTCGACGATGCACCAGGATCCGCACGTGTCGAACACCGGGCGGCCCGGTCGCGGCTACACGCTGCGTCCCGGGCTGCTGCTGGCGCTGGAACCGTGGGTGATGGCGGACACCGCGACGCTGGTCACCGACGCCGACGGGTGGACGCTGCGCAGCGCGACGGGCTGCCGCACCGCGCACAGCGAGCACACCATCGCCATCACCGACGACGGCGCGGAGATCCTGACGCTGCCGGAGCAGTGACCTTCGCTGCGGCAGGCGTCCACGGCTCCCCCGCCGCCGGGCGTCGTCAGGCGGACGCGCAGCGCTCCCGCAGCGTCGGCACGCCGGGGCCGGTGAGGTCGTCGCAGTAGGCGGCCCGCCCGGCCATCGCCATCGTCAGCGCGACGGTGGTGCCGCTGACCAGCGGGCCGGCGCCGGCGGTGAACGGCCCGTCGGTCGCCTCCACCCGCAGACCGTCGATCGCGCTGCGCCCGGCCACCGTGAAGTCCCGCCCGGCGTAGAACCGGGCGACCGGGGTGACGGCCTCGACCGACGGCGTACGTGTCAGGCCGAGCGGCTGCCGGATGTCCTGGGCGTGCACGACCACCTCACCGAGCCATGCCTCGGTCGGCCCGAACGTGGACGTGGTGCTGCCGATGATCCGCCGGAACCGGTCCAGCGTCTCCCCCGGGTCGGCGCCCCGGTGCTTGGCCAGCCGGCGGTCGTTGTGCAGATCGAAGTCGAACCGGGCGCCGAGCACGCTCGCGAGCCAGCGGACGCGGCCGATGCTCGCCGCCGCCGTCATGTGCGCCAGCGTCTCCTCCACCGTCCACCGACCGCACAGCGAGCGGCGCGCCCACTGCGCCGCGTCGAGCCCGGCGAGATCGTCGGCCAGGGCGGCGCGCTCGGCGTGCGCGAGCGCCCACAGCTCGCGGCGGGTCAGCGTGTCGGACATGGGACCTCCAGAGTCGGGCCGTCGGAGGTTGGACCGCGCCGCCGCGGCGAACTCACCGCTCCGACGCTGCGGGCCGGATTCGACGTTCGCCGCGCGTACGTCACTCGCGCTGTACGAGGAACCCGGTCACGCCGACGCCGAGGCGGTACGGCGGAAGCTGAGCGGATGAGGTGGTCAGAGCGCCACGATCGCGGCCGACTCCGGCGGCAGCTCGATTCCGTCGCGCATGACGGTGACGCCCTCGGACGTGGCGAGCAGCACCCGGCGTACCACCCCGGGCAGGTTGATCCGCTGCGCCCGGCCGGCCAGGTTCGCCACCACGAGCGTGTCGCCGCGCCGCATCACCAGGAACCGGTCGCCGTGGCGTACGTCGATCCGGTCCAGCCGGGGGTCGGACAGGTCGGCCCGGGAGCGGCGCAGCGCGATCAGCCGCCGGTAGAGGTCGTACGTCTCGCGGTGGTCCGGCTTGTCCAGCTCGGCCCAGTCCAGCCGGGACCGCAGGAACGTCTGCGGGTCCTGCGGGTCTGGTACGTCCTCGGTGGCCCAGCCGTGGTCGGCGAACTCGCGCCGGCGGCCGGTGGCGACCGCCGCGGCGAGTTCCGGCTCGGGGTGGCTGGTGAAGAACTGCCACGGCGTGGAGGCCGCCCACTCCTCCCCCATGAACAGCATCGGCGTGAACGGCGCGGTCATCAGCAGCGTCGCGCCGACGCGCAGCAGGCCGGGCGACAGCGTGGCGGAGATCCGGTCGCCGGTGGCCCGGTTGCCGATCTGGTCGTGGTTCTGCAGGTACGCCACGAAGCGGTGACCGGGCGTGCGCTGCCTGTCGACCGGGCGGCCGTGACTGCGGCCCCGGAAGCTGGACCACGTGCCGGCGTGGAAGAACCCGCCGGTCAGCACGTCGGTGAGGCATTCCAGGGAGCCGAAGTCGCCGTAGTAGCCCTGCCGCTCACCGGTGAGCAGCGTGTGCAGCGCGTGGTGGGCGTCGTCGTTCCACTGGGCCTGCAGGCCGTACCCGCCCGCCTCCCGGGGCGTGATCAGGCGCGGGTCGTTGAGGTCGCTCTCGGCGATCAGCGACAGCGGCCGCCCGAGGTGCGTGGACAGCGCCTCGACCTCGGCGGCGACCTCCTCCAGCCAGTGCACGGCCCGGCCGTCCGGCATGGCGTGCACGGCGTCCAGCCGCAACCCGTCGACGTGGTAGTCGCGCAGCCAGCCCAGCACGCTGCCGGCGATGTAGCGGCGTACCCCGTCGGAGTGCGGGCCGTCCAGGTTGACGGTGCGGCCCCAGGTGTTGCTCTGCTCGGTGAGGTACGGCGCGAACCGCGGCGCGTAGGCCCCGGAGGGCCCGAAATGGTTGTAGACGACGTCGAGGATCACCCCCAGGCCCTTGGCGTGGGCGGCGTCGACGAACCGTTTCAGCCCGTCCGGGCCGCCGTACGGCTCGTGCGGGGCGTACCAGCAGACGCCGTCGTAGCCCCAGTTGTACTCGCCGTTGAACGCGTTCACCGGCAGCAGCTCGACCATGTCGACGCCGAGGCCGACCAGGTGGTCGAGCTTCGCGATCGCCCCGTCGAACGTGCCCTCCGGGGTGAACGTGCCGATGTGCAGCTCGTACAGCACGCTGCCGGGTAGCTGCCGGCCGGTCCAGGCGGCGTCGGACCAGGCGAACGCGGCGTGGTCGTAGAGCCGGCTGGGCCCGTGCACCCCGGCCGGCTGCCAGGCCGAGCGGGGGTCGGGCAACGCCTGGTCGTCGTCGAGCAGGAACGCGTAGTCGGTTCCCGGCCCGGCGCCGGGCACCTCGACCCGCCACCAGCCGTCCGGCCCCTGACGCATCGCGTGGTCGGCGACGCCGGGCAGGCGCAGCCGCACCCGCGCGGCCTCGGGCGCCCACACCGTGAACTCGGTCATGCGGCGGCCTCCACAGAGTCGGTGGGTGCGAGGAGGGCGACGGGATAGGTGCTCAGCAGATCATCCAGGAGCAGCTCAGAACCACTGTAGACCCGCCCGGTGAACAAGTCGGTGCACTGATGAACGGGAAGTGACACGGTCGTGTCCCGCCAGCCGCCGGAGCGGGCCAGCCGCAGCGGCAGCCGGGTCGCCACAGCCACCGCGCCGCCCCGGTCGAAGGCGACCGCGTGCGCGGCGGCCGGGCCGCGCGCCGGCACCGGCCGGTAGCCGCCGAACAAATCCGGGCGGTCGCGGCGCAGCCGCAGCGTCCGGGACACCACGAGCAGCTTGGCCGCGCCGTCGTCGGCCACCGCGGGCCGCCGGCCGGCGTCGAGCCGGGCCAGCATGTCCCGGCGTACGGCGAAGTCGACCGGCCGCCTGTTGTCCGGGTCGACGAGCGAGTTCTCCCACAGCTCGGTGCCCTGGTAGACGTCGGGCACACCGGGCATGGCGAGCTGCACCAGCTTCTGCCCGAGCGCGTTCGACCAGCCGGGCGGGGTGATCTCGGCGGCGAACGCGGTGATCTGGGCGTGCAGTTCCGGGTCGTCGTACATCCGGTCGACCAGGGCGTGCAGCTCGTGTTCGAAGGCCGGGTCCGGGTCGGCCCAACTGGTGGTGACCGACGCCTCCCGGGCGGCCTTCTCGGCGTACCCGTGGAGTCGTTCCCGTTCGATCGGCCACGCCCCGACGGCGGTCTGCCAGAGCAGGTGGGCCAGCGCGGGGTCGGCCAGCGGCGCCCGGGACATCCAGTCGGCGACCCGCTCGGCCCAGCGGCCGGGCAGCTCGGACAGCACCGCGAGCCGGGCGCGGACGTCCTCGCCGCGCTTGGTGTCGTGGGTGGAGAGCGCGGTCATGCTCGCCGGCCACCGCACCTGCCGGGTGGCGGCGAACCGGTGCAGCTCGGCCGCTGGTACGCCGAAGTGGGCCGGGCTGCCGCCGACCTCGTTGAGGGCGACGAACCGGCTCCACCTGTAGTACGCGGTGTCCTCCACGCCCTTGGCCATCACCGCGCCGGTGAACTGCGGGAACCGGGCGGCCAGCTCGTGTCCGGGGTCGCGCAGCCGGGCGGTGACCTGATCGAGTACGCCGGTCAGGTCGGGGCGGCGGCGACCTGCCTCGCTGCGGGCGGCGGCCAGGTGCCGCGCCCCCTCGGGCGGGTAGCCGCGGTAGACCGGGAAGCAGGCGGCCAGCTCGGCCAGGGCCGCGCGGACCTGCTCGCCGGGCAGCTCCGGCACGAGCGCGGCCAGCCGGGTCAGCTCGGCGGCGAGCAGCCGGGTGGCGGCCTCCAGCTTGGTGGCGTGCGTCAGGTCCGGCCAGGAGGTGTGCCGCCCGGTCAGCCGGCCGTCGAGCGTGGTGAACTCCGGTTCGGCGTCCGGGTCGACGAACAGCCCGGACACGGCGGCCAGCGCGTCGTAGCCGGTGGTGCCGTCGACCGGCCAGTCCGGCAGGTCCTCGCCGTACTCCAGGATCTTCTCCACCACCAGCCAGCTCTCCGGCGCGGCGGCGCGCAACCGGGCCAGGTAGCCGGCCGGGTCGCGCAGCCCGTCCGGGTGGTCGACGCGGATCCCGTCGACCTCCCCGGCGCCGACCCAGCGCAGGATCTCCGCGTGGGTGGCGTCGAAGACCTCCGGGTCCTCCACCCGCAGGCCGGCCAGGTCGGACACGGCGAAGAACCGGCGGTACGTCAGCTCGGCGTCGCCGCGCCGCCAGTTGACCAGCTCGTAGTGCTGCCGGTCGTGCACCTGGCGGGGTGTGCCGTCACCGGTGCCGTCGGCGACCGGGAAGCGGTGCTCGTGGTAGCGCAGCTCCCCGTCGACGAGCTTCAGGTCGTCGAGCGCGTCGGCGGTGTCGGCGAGCACCGGCAGCAGCAGCCGCCCGCGGTCCCAGTCGATGTCGAACCAGCGCGCGTACGCCGAGTCGCGTCCCCGCCGCAGCACGTCCCACCAGGCCGGGTTGGCCTCGGGCCGGGCCACCCCGGCGTGGTTGGGCACGATGTCCACGACCAGGCCCAGCCCGGCCGCGCGCAGCGCCCGGACCAGCCGCGCCCGGGCGGCCTCGCCGCCGAGCTGCGGGTTGACCGCGCGGTGGTCCACCACGTCGTAGCCGTGGGTGGAGCCGGGGGTGGCGGTGAGCAGGGGCGCGGTGTAGAGGTGGGTGACGCCGAGCGCGGCGAGGTAGCCCGCCAGCCCGGCCGTGGCGTCCAGGTCGAAGCCGGGACGCACCTGGACCCGGTAGGTCGAGCGAGGGGTGTCGGGCATCGGTCAGGCCGTCCTCTCCAGGACCAGCAGCGAACGGTCCGGCACGCAGACCGTGCCGCCCGCCTCGACGAGCATCGTCTTCTCCGGATCGGGTTCCGCGGTGCTGATGACCAGCTCCCACCGGGTGCCGAACTCCTCGCCGGGCAGCGTGAAGTCCAGCGGCGCGTCGTGCGCGTTGAACAGCAGCAGGAACGAGCTGTCCCGGTGACGCTGGCCGTACTGGCCACGTTCGCCGATGCCGTCGCCGTTGACGAACAGGGCCACCGAGCGGCCGAAGTCGTTGCCCCAGTCCTCACCGGTCATCTCCCGGCCGTCCGGGGTGTACCAGGCCAGGTCCGGCAGCGCGGAGCCGGCGGCCCGGCCGCCCACCGGCAGGCCGGTGAAGAACCGGCGGCGGCGGAACACCTGGTGCCGGTTGCGGAAATCGGTGAGCCGGCGGACGAAGTCCAGCAGCTCGCCGTCGGCCCGGTCCCAGTCGACCCAGGCGATCTCGCTGTCCTGGCAGTAGGCGTTGTTGTTGCCGCGCTGGGTGCGGCCCAGCTCGTCGCCGTGGCCGAGCATCGGCACGCCCTGGGACAGGATCAGCGTGGCGAGGAAGTTGCGCCGCTGCCGGGCGCGCAGCGCGCGTACGCCCGGGTCGTCGGTCTCCCCCTCGACGCCGCAGTTCCAGGACCGGTTGTGGCTCTCCCCGTCCCGGTTGTCCTCGCCGTTCGCGTCGTTGTGCTTGTCGTTGTAGGAGACCAGGTCGGCCAGCGTGAACCCGTCGTGGCAGGTGACGAAGTTGATGCTGTGGAACGGGCGGCGGCCGTCGTCCTGGTAGAGGTCGGCGGAGCCGGAGATGCGGGAGGCGAACTCGGCGAGCGTGGCCGGCTCGCCGCGCCAGAAGTCGCGGACGGTGTCGCGGTACTTGCCGTTCCACTCGGTCCACTGCGGCGGGAAGTTGCCGACCTGGTAGCCGCCGGGGCCGACGTCCCACGGCTCGGCGATCAGCTTCACCCGGCCGACCACCGGGTCCTGCTGCACCACCTCGAAGAACGTGGACAGCCGGTCCACCTCGTAGAACTCGCGGGCGAGCGTGGCCGCCAGGTCGAACCGGAAGCCGTCGACGTGCATCTCGGTGACCCAGTAGCGCAACGAATCCATGATCAGTTGCAGCGAGTGCGGGCTGCGCACGTTGAGGCTGTTGCCGGTGCCGGTGTAGTCGACGAAGTAGCGCCTGTCCTCCTCGGAGAGGCGGTAGTAGCTCGGGGTGTCGATGCCCTTGAAGCTCAGCGACGGCCCGAGGTGGTTGCCCTCGGCGGTGTGGTTGTAGACCACGTCGAGGATGACCTCGATGCCGGCGGCGTGCAGCGCCTTGACCATGCCCCGGAACTCCTGCACCTGCTGGCCCAGGCGGCCCAGCGCGGAGTAGCCGTGGTGCGGGGCGAAGAAGCCGATGGTGTTGTAGCCCCAGTAGTTGCGCAGCCCCAGGTCGGCCAGGCGGTGGTCGTGCACGAACTCGTGCACCGGCATCAGCTCCACCGCCGTCACGCCGAGCCGCTTGAAGTGCTCGATCATCACCGGTGAGGCGATCGCCGCGTACGTGCCGCGCAACTCCTCCGGGATGCCCGGGTGGCGCATGGTCAGGCCGCGCACGTGCGCCTCGTAGATCACCGAGTGGTGGTACGGGGTGCGCGGCGGCCGGTCGTTGCCCCAGTCGAAGTACGGGTTCACCACCACCGACTTCGGCATGTACGGCGCCGAGTCGGCGGTGTTCATCACGTCCGGGTCGCCGCCGACCTCGTAGTCGTAGACCGACGGGTGCCAGGTGACCTCCCCGTCGACCGCCTTCGCGTACGGGTCGAGCAGCAGCTTGTGCGGATTGCCGCGCAGCCCCTCGGCCGGGTTCCACGGCCCGTGCACCCGGTAGCCGTAGCGCTGGCCGGGCTCGACACCGGGGATGTAGGCGTGCCAGACGTACGCGTCGACCTCGCGCAGCTCCACCCGCCGCTCGGTGCCGATGTCCCACTCGTCGAACAGGCACAGCTCGATCTTCTCCGCCACCTCGGAGAAGATCGCGAAGTTGGTGCCCATCCCGTCGTACGTGGCGCCGAGGGGGTAGCTCTCGCCCGGCCAGACCTGCATGTCGCTCCTTCGGCCCATGATCGTGAGCGCACCGGACAGGGGGAACCGCCGATGCGCACGCCGGTGATGCCCAGTCGTACCCGCCGTCAATCCACCCGTTCGGACCGTAACCGAATCCGCCCTCCTGCGAACGGACAGACGTTCGGGTGTCATCCGTCACGATCGCCCTTTTCGAGATGCGGACCGGCGACGGATGGACTTTCCTGGATCCGGGCCCACGCGCGCGCGGGCCCGCCCGGCCGTTCGGCCACCCCTCACCACCGCTCGACGCCGCCACCGAAGCCGGCGTGCCTCACCATGCATGGACGGAGATCCACGTGACCACTCTGCGGGTCGGCGCTCAGCCCGCCGCCGCGACGGACCGGCTCCACCGGCCCACCCTCACCTCCCGCCCGGCGCCCCCGTCGCCGGCCGGGTCCGCGCCCCGGACCCGGCGCATCCTGATGCTGTCGTGGGAGTACCCGCCGGTGCTCGTCGGCGGCCTCGGCCGCCACGTGCACGCGCTGTCCGTCGCCCTGGCCGCCGCCGGACACGAGGTCACAGTCGTCACCCGCCACGCCGAGGGCGCTCCCCTGGAGGAATACGCCGACGGCGTCCGCGTCATCCGCGCCGCCGAAGACCCGGTCACCTTCCCCCTCGCCACCGGCTCCCTGCTCGCCTGGACGATGGCGTTCAACCACACACTCACCCGGACCGCACTGCGCGCCACCTCCGCCGGCACCTACGACGTCATCCACGCCCACGACTGGCTCGTCGCGCACACCGCGATGACGCTGCGCGAACACCTGGACGTACCGCTGGTCAGCACCATCCACGCCACCGAGGCGGGCCGGCACCAGGGCTGGCTGCCCGAGGAGATGAACCGCACCATCCACGGCGTCGAGCACTGGCTCGCCGGCGAGTCCGGCCGCGTGATCGTCTGCTCCGGCTACATGCGCGACGAGGTGGGCGCGCTGTTCGGCGTGGACGCCGCCCGCGTCGACGTGGTCCCCAACGGCGTCGAGCCGCACCGCTGGCGGGTGCCCGCGTCGGCGGTCGCCGACGCCCGGGCCCGGTTCGCCGGCGACGGCCCGCTGGTCACGTTCGCCGGGCGCCTGGTGTACGAGAAGGGCGTGCAGCACCTGCTGGCCGGGCTGCCCCGGCTGCGCGACCGGCACCCCGGGCTGCGCGCGGTGATCGTCGGCGACGGGCCGTACAAGGCGGACCTGGAGGCCGAGGTGCACCGCCTCGGGCTGGGCGCCACTGTGAGCATGCCCGGGTTCCTCGGCGGCACCGACCTGCCCGCCGTCATGGCCGCCTCGGACTGCTTCGCGGTGCCGAGCATCTACGAGCCGTTCGGCATGGTGGCGCTGGAGGGGGCCGCCGCCGGTGCGCCGCTGGCTGTCGCCCGTACCGGCGGGCTGGCCGAGATCGTGGAGCCGGGCGTCACCGGGATGACGTTCGCCCCGCACGACCCGGACGGGCTGGCCGAGGCGGTGCACACGCTGCTGTCCGACCGGGACCGGGCGCGTGCGCTCGCCCGGCGGGCCCGCAGCATGGTGCACGAGCAGTACGGCTGGGCGGCCATCGCGTCCCGCACGGCCGCCGCGTACGCCGCCGCCATCGCCGGCGACCCGGCGTTCACCGCCGCCCGCGCCCAGCACCGCATGGCACACGGCCACGCGACCCCTCACGTCCCCGACGGCAACCTCCTCACCGCCGCCGCCCTGAGGTAAGGAAGGGCCCCTTATTAACGCCTCGGGTAGAGGAAGGGCCCCTTGTTAACGCCGCCCACCCCGGCGCGCACGACGAAGGCCGCCGACCCTGCTCGGGTCGGCGGCCTTCGTCGTGCGCGTGTTAAAAGGGGGCCCCTCCGCTACCTGAGGCGTTAAGAGGGGGCCCTTCCTTGCACACTCAGCGCTGGGCGGCGGGGACGTAGTCCCGCTCGGTGGCGCCGGTGTAGATCTGCCGCGGGCGACCGATCTTGGTCTCCGGGTCGTTGATCATCTCGCGCCACTGCGCGATCCAGCCGGGCAGCCGGCCGAGCGCGAACAGCACCGTGAACATCTTCGTCGGGAAGCCCATGGCCTTGTAGATCAGGCCGGTGTAGAAGTCCACGTTCGGGTAGAGCCGCCGGGACACGAAGAAGTCGTCGGCGAGCGCGATCTCCTCCAGTTGCACCGCGAGGTCCAGCAGCGGATCCGGCTTGGCCATCCGGCCGAGCACGTCCTGGGCGGCCTTCTTCACGATGGCGGCGCGCGGGTCGTAGTTCTTGTAGACCCGGTGCCCGAAGCCCATCAGCTTCACGCCGTCCTGCTTGTCCTTCACCTTCTGCACGAAGGAGCGGACGTCGCCGCCGTCGGCCTGGATCTTCTGGAGCATCTCCAGGACGGCCTGGTTGGCGCCGCCGTGCAGCGGGCCGAACAGCGCGTTCACGCCGGCCGAGACCGAGGCGAACAGGTTGGCGTTGCTGGAGCCGACCAGCCGCACGGTCGAGGTGGAGCAGTTCTGCTCGTGGTCGGCGTGCAGGATGAACAGCATGTCCAGCACCCGGGCCACCACCGGGTCGACCTCGTACGGCTCGGCCGGCACGCCGAACGTCATCCGCAGGAAGTTCTCGACGTAGCCAAGCGAGTTGTCCGGGTACAGCAGCGGCTGCCCGATCGACTTCTTGTACGCGTACGACGCGATGGTCGGGACCTTCGCCATCAGCCGCACCGTGGACATCTCCACGTGCTCGGAGTCGAACGGGTCCAGGCTGTCCTGGTAGAAGGTCGAGATGGCGCTGACGGCCGAGGAGAGCACGGCCATCGGGTGCGCGTCGCGGGGGAACCCGTCGAAGAAGCGGCGCATCTCCTCGTGCAGCAGCGAGTGCCGCCGGATCCGCTCGCTGAACTCGGTGAGCTGCGTCTGCGACGGCAGCTCACCGTAGATCAGCAGGTAGGAGACCTCCAGGAAGGAGGACTTCTCGGCCAGCTGGTCGATCGGGTAACCGCGGTACCGCAGGATGCCGGCATCACCGTCGATGTAGGTGATGGCGGACGAGCAGGACGCGGTGTTCACGAAACCGGGGTCGTACGTGGTCATCCCGGTTTCCTTGAGCAGCTTGCTCACCCCGATCCCGGCGGGGCCCTCAACCGCGGACTGCACCGGCATCGACAGCTGCCCACCGGGGTGGTCGAGCTTGACTTCCGTCATCTGTTCCTCGCTTCGCCGGCAAGATCTTCGTTGAATTGCCTTCGCTTCTACCGTAATCACGGCGCGGGGAACACCGCTCGTCATGGTTTCGGGGTGAGGTGTGCGTCACCTGTTTCCCGGCCAGCCGGTCCGGAAACCGGATGGGAGCGCGGCCATGGGCACGTTCGGGAGGTCCGTCACGACAGCGTGAGCCGCCGCAGCGTCCCGTCGCCACCGACCCGGTAGAGGCCGAGCCGGTTGGCCCCGGCGGCGAACAGCCGGTCGTCGGCGAGCAGCGCCGCGAACCGCCTTCCGGCGGCGTCCGGCGGCACCACCGGCACCACAGCGCCGACCGTCCCGTTGACCGTCACGGCGAGCCGGGTGCCGTCGGGCACGTCGTCCGGCACGGTGCCCCAGACCAGCGCCGGCAGGCCGCCGCCGGCCGGGTCGACCGCGTCGAACGCGTCCCGGTTGGCCACCGTGGCGGACCCGCCCACCGGCACGTCACCGACCCGGGTGCCGACGAGCGGGTCGGCCGGAACCGGCGGGAGCGGGGCGGGCACGCCGCCGGTCACGGTGACCGGCTGGCCGGGGCGGTCGTAGAAGCGTTTGTCGGCCCGTTCGCGCGGGGCCGCCTTCGCCGACCGGCCGTCCATCCGCCAGGGCACCCGCATGTGCGTCTCGTCGGCGATCGTGGGCAGCAGGTCGACGTGCTCCCAGTTGCGGTCGTCCACCCGTCCGGCGCGCTGGCCGGGCTCCTTGACGAACATCGGCACCCAGGCCACCTCGTTCGCGGCGTGGTTGATGGCGTCCATCCCCCGGCCCTGCCAGTCGCGGCGGAAGCTCACGCCGTGGTCGGCGGTGACCACCACCAGCGCCTTGTCGTAGAGGCCGGTGGCGCGCAGCGTCCGCAGCGTCTCGCCGATCAGCCGGTCGGTGTAGCCGAGCTGGGCGAGGTGCCGGGCGCGGGCCAGGTCGACCCAGCCGGCGCCGTCGTTCGGCAGATCCTCCGGCGCCGCGTAGTGCGCCCCGGACGGCAGGTACGCCCACGGCGAGTGCGGCATCAGCAGGTGCAGGAAGTGCAGCGTGGGCCGGGTGTCGGGGCGCAGACCGGCCAGGAACGAGGTGAACCGGGCCGGCTGGTTGTCGTCGAGGGTGTCCCAGCGGAACTTCGGGTCGTCCGGTACCGGCTCGGCGGCGTCCAGCCCGGCCTCGGCCGCGGTCCGCTCGCGGTAGGAGTCCTCCGGGTCGATCCGGCTGTCCACCGGCGCGGCGATCCGGCCGAGCAGTCTGCCGCTCTCCCGGACCAGCACGCCGAGTCCCTGCTCCGGGGTGGTGGCCTGTTCGCAACGGCTCGGCGGGCAGAGCCGGGTGATGCTCTCCTCGGCCTTGATCCGGTAGAGGCCGCCGAGCGCGGTGAACAGGTTGTCCGGGTACTGCGAGTAGTGCGGCGCCGCCCCCCGTTCCGGGTAGCGCCCGGTGAGCATCGCCGGCAGCGCGTAGGGCGTCCAGCCGCTGACGCCGGTGGCGTTGCGGTACCACGTCGACCCGCCGGCCAGCGCCGCGAAGTTCGGATAGCGCTCGGCGTCGATCCGGCCGTCCGAGCCGAGCAGTGAGACCAGCGGCAGCTCGTCCAGCACGATCATGACCACCGGCGGGTGCGTGCCCGCGCCGGCGATCCCGGCGGCGCCGCCCTCGCCACGCGGCAGCACCACCGCCGAGGCGGGCGAGGCGAACAGGAACAGTCCGACGAACACCAGCGGCCCGGCGGCGGCGACCCGGAGCACCCGCCGGGGCGCCCGCCACCGCCGGTGCGCGGCCGCCCCCGCGGCTCCTGCCACAGCGGCGACGACAAGCAGGGGTACGCCCCGGAGCGGCGTGACGTGCCGGCCGACCTGGACCGCCAGCGCGGCGAGCAGCAGGCCCACGAACGTGGTGTGCACGGCGGCCCGGGCGAGGCGTCCGGCGGGCAGCACGAGCGCGCCGAGCAGCGCAAACGCGCCCAGCAACGCGAACAGCGCTGTCGGCGCGAGCGCGATCAGGGCGACCAGCAGCAGCACGTCGGCCCGGGAGGCGCGGTGGAACAGGAAGAAGTCGGGACTGCGGCCGAGCACGTCGAGCAGCGGCTGGGTGACCACCAGGCCGACCAGCGCCACCACCTCGGCCAGCCGGGCCGCCTCGGCCCGCCACCACTGCCGCCGTTCCCGCCGGTCCGGGACGGCCGTGTGGTCGCGGGGTGGCGCGAGGGTGTCCTCAGTCACCCACCACCACCTGGTAGAGCGTGCGGGTGCCGGACGGCAGCTCGGTCCGGGCGACCACCCGGCCCCGGCGGGCGAGCAGCGCCTCGAAGGCGTCCCGCCGGTAGTCCGGGAACAGGCCGTCGGGCTTGTTCGCCAGCAGCCGGCGGGCCATCGGGTCGTCCGGGTGGACGAACTCCACCACCAGGCTGCCGCCGGTGGCGGTGAGCGCGGTGAGCTGGTCGAGCACCTCGGGCAGCGGCACGTTGCGCCCGATGGCGAGGTGGTGCACCACGGCCAGGGCCAGGACGGTGTCCGCGCGGGCCCGATCGGCGAACGCGGCCCGCTCGACGCCGCGCCAGCCGCCGCCCGGGGACGGGTCGGCCAGGTCCATCACCAGCGGCAGGATCCGTGTCCCGCCCTCGTCGCGCAGCGCGCGGTAGAGCGTGTCGACCACCGCCGGGTCCTGCTCGACGGCGACGACGTGCGCGGCGTGCCGGGCGGCGATGCGGGCGTACCGGCCGTCGTTGGCGCCCAGGTCCAGCGCCGAGCCGGGCCCGGTGGCGGCCACCGCCCGGTCGACGAACTCCTCCTTGGCCTGCCGGTCGGGCACCGAGTACGCGCAGGTGCGCTGGTAGTCCGACCAGTGGCTGTCGCCGGGCCGGTGGTCGAGGCGGCGGACCAGCTTCGTCAGTCCGCGTACCGTTGCCAGCGCCAGCTCGCGGGAGAACCCGGCGGCGCGCAACTGGGCGCGGACGTCGGAGGTGCTCGCGGCGGAGTTGCGGGCCTGCATGGCGCCGTGCAGGTGCACGTGGGTGGGCACGCCCGCCCGCCAGCGCCGGGTGCCGCCGAACAGCCGGCGCATCTGGTCCGGCTCGACGCCGTCGACGCGGGCGCGCAGGAACGGCTGGAAGTCCAGCCCGAGGTGGGCCTGGATCAGCAGCGGATAGAGCAGCGTCTGGCAGAACTGCCGGTAACCGGCCCAGGGTTCGCCGTCGCGCAGCGCCTCGAACGAGCCGACGTCGATGAAGACCGGCCGGGCGCCGCACCACTGCACGTTGTACGCCGAGCCGTCCTTGGTGGTGAAGCCTGCTTCCAGGGCGGCCCGCAGCACGTCCAGATGCAGCAGCGCGGCGTCGCGCAGCATCGCGTACGACCACTCGTACGGGTGCGAGACGAACGGGATCCGCTCGTGCCGCAGCACCGCGGTCCAGGGCGCGTCCACCGGGGTGGGTGTCAGTTCCTCGGTGCCGACGATCTGACCGGTGCCGGTGGCCTGCCGGAAGAAGTCGGTGACGGACAGCGCCCGCCAGTCGCGGGCGGAGCGTTCGTCGAGCCCGCGCAGCACCTCCTCGCCCCGGTGGAACACCCGGTTGCCGGGGTCGCGGAAGGAGGCGGGTTCGACCCGGACGCCGGTGTCGGGGATCGTCACGCCGCCGGGCCCTGGTCGGTGGGCTGACGCCGGAACCGGGACACCAGACGGCGCCAGTAGAGCTTGGTGGCCACCGCCACCCCGGCCACCCCGCCGACCACCGCCTGCACGATGAGACTGCCGGATCCCGCGTCCAGGTAGGCCAGATGCGTCACGGCTGATTTTCCTTCCCTCGCCGGGTCATCGGAGCACGCCCGGAATGCGAGCTTTGATGCTCGGAGCCGGACTTGTACCCCACCGTAACGTCTCGGTGACCGGCCGCGCGGTCACACCGGCCACTCGTCCCCCGTCCGATCCGTTCAAGACGGGCCGGGCCGGTCACGCCTACCGTGGCCGGCATGACACCGCAGTTCGATCTGGTCGGGACCGTGGTCACCGACATGGCCCGCACGCTCGACTTCTACCGGCGGCTGGGGCTGCCCATCCCGGCCGGCGCCGAGACGGAAGGGCACGTCGAGGTCACCCTGCCGAACGGCGTACGGCTGGCCTGGGACACGGTCGAGGTGATCCGCAGCTTCCACCCCGGCTTCGACCCGTCCGGCGGCAACAACCGGATGAGCCTGGCCTTCCGGTGCGCCGGCCCGGCCGAGGTGGACCGCTGGTACGCCGAGCTGACCGGCGCCGGGCACCACGGTGAGATGCCGCCGTGGGACGCGTTCTGGGGCCAGCGGTACGCGGTCCTGCACGACCCGGACGGCAACGGCGTGGACCTGTTCGCCCCGCTGCCCCCAGGCGACTGACCGGCGCTCAGTCGCGGCCGAGCAGCCGGGTCGGCGGCACCCCGGCCAGCTCCCGCACCTCGCGGGTCAGGTGGGCCTGGTCGGCGTACCCGCTGCGCACCGCCACCTCGGCGAGCGGCGCACCGGCGCGGGCCAGGTCCAGCGCGCGGCGCATCCGCAGGATGCGGGCCAGCGTCTTCGGGCCGTACCCGAAGAGGGCCCGGCTGCGCCGGTGCAGGGCGCGCGGGCCGAGGCCGATCTCGGCGGCGGTCGCGGCGACGGTGGCCCCGGCGGCCAGGCGGGCGGCGACGTGCGCGCCGATCGGGTCGGGGCCGCCGGCCCCGCGCAGCCGGTCGCGGGCGACCCGGGTGAGCACCCCGGCGGCCTCGTCGCCCGGCGCGGCCAGCGCCGCCTCGACCCGCTCGGTCACCTCGGCGGCGGCGCGGCCCCACAGGTCGGCCAGCGGTACGCGGCGGTCCCGCAGCTCGTCGGCCGGCACCCCGAACACGGCCGGGCCGGTCCCCGGCGGCAGGCGCAACCCGATCCACCGGTCCCCCGGCGCCGACAGCGACAGGTGCGCGGTGCGGTCCGGACCCGCGACCAGCAGTCCGTTCCGGCTGGACCAGAGCAGGTCCAGGCACCCGTCCGGCAGCACCCGCGTCTCACTCCCGCCCGAGACGCTGCTCCACAGCACCCCGCCCGGAACCCCCGCCGCCGCCCACTCCCGGTACACGCCCCCACCCTGCCACCCACCCCGTCGATCATGAAGTTGACGGTGCCGGCACCCGGCGTGTCGCACCGCCAACCTCATGATCGGCGGGGTGGGGATGGGGTGGGTCAGGGGCGGTGGTGCATGGCCAGGCGGAGCAGGAGGAAGCGCAGGGCCGTGGCGGCCAGGTTGGCCGTAACCAGGACGGTCAGCTCCAGTGCGCGGTCCGGGGTTGTCGTGGCGTGCAGCGCCGCCAGGGAACCGCTGGTCACTGCCAGGCCGAGCGCGAACGCCAGCAGCCCCTGGAGGTGGTGCCTTGCGGCGTGCCGGCGCCCGGTGACGCCGAACGTGAGCCGCCGGTTGGCCGTCGTGTTGGCCACCGCGGTGAGCAGCAGCGCCAGCAGGTTCGCCGGTTGCGCCCCGAGCGGGCCGCGGGCCAGCAGGAACAACAGCAGGTACGCGAGCGTGCTCGCCACGCCCACCGCGGCGAACCGGGCGAGCTGGCGCGGCAACCCGATCGGCACCTGCGCCGGCGGTGCCGGCAACGGCCCCCGGCCGAGCTGGGCGCGCAACTGCGCCAGCGGCAGCGCCCCGGTCACCAGCGCCCGGCCCAGCCGCCCGATGCCACGCAGATCGGCCAGCGCGGTGGCGACGATGTCGACCCGGCTGTCCGGATCGTCCACCCAGTCCACCGGCACCTCGTGGATGCGCAGACCGGCCCGCTGCGCCAGGACCAGCAGCTCGGTGTCGAAGAACCAGCCGGTGTCGCGTACCAGCGGCAGCAGCTCGGCGGCGACGTCGGCGCGGATCGCCTTGAACCCGCACTGGGCGTCCGAGAAACGGGCCGCCAGGGCGCCGCGCAGCAGCAGGTTGTAGCCGCGCGAGATGACCTCCCGCTTGGTGCCCCGGACCACCCGGCTGGTCCGCGCCAGCCGGGTGCCGATGGCCAGGTCCGAGTGCCCGGAGATGAGCGGGGCGACCAGCGGCAGCAGCGCGGCCAGGTCGGTGGACAGGTCCACGTCCATGTACGCGAGCACCGGCGCCGGCGAGGCCGACCAGGCGGCGCGCAGCGCCCGCCCGCGGCCCTTCTCGTCCAGGCGCAGCACCCCCACCCCGGGCAGCTCGTCGGCGAGCGCCCGGGCCACCGCCGGGGTGCCGTCCACGCTGGCGTTGTCGGCCACGGTGATCCGGAACGGGTACGGGAAGTGCGCGGTCAGGTGCGCGTGCAGCCGCCGGACGCAGGGCCCGAGGTCGGCCTCCTCGTTGTAGACCGGAACCACCACGTCGAGCACCGCGCTGGCGGCGGCGGGCCGGGCCTGCACGGCGGCCCGCGGCGCGTACGTGTCAGTCATCGCTCAGCCCTGCTTTCCGCTGCTCAGGTCGTACACGGTCACGCCGTCGACGGTGGTCGCGGTGAAGTTCTCGGCGACCCACGCGGCGATCTCGGCCGAGGCGTTGCTGCCGCCGTCGGCCCGGAACCCGCCGCCACCGAGGAAGTAGTGGATCCGCCCGTCGGCGACGTACCGCTGGAACTGGGCGAGCGTCGGGGACGGGTCACTGCCGTTGAAGCCGCCGATCGGCATGACCGGGCGACCGGTCGCCAGCTGGTAGCCGGAGGCGTTGTTCGAACCGACGGTCGCGGCGACCCAGGTGTAGTGGTCGGCGTCGGCGGTGAGCAGCGCGGTCATCTCGGCGCTCGGCTCGCGGGCGTCGAGCAGCCCGCCCATGCCGCCGCCGCGCTGCCCCCGGCCGTCCTGCCCGCCGCTCTCCGGACCGGCGCCGCCGGGTGCACCGGGAGCCTGGCCACCGCCCGGGAAGCCGGGGAATCCACCGGCGTTCGCCCCGCCGTCCCGGCCGGTGCCGCCCGAGCCCGTGCCGTCCCGGCCGGTTCCGTCCGAACCCGTGCCGTCCTGGCCGGTTCCGCCCGAACCCGTGCCGTCCTGGCCGGTGCCGCCCGGGAAGCCCGGGAACTGCCCGTCGTTCCCGCCACCGGGACCACCGGGGAACTGCCCGTTCGCGCCACCCGGCATCCGCCCGCCCGGTCCGCCGGGGCCGCCGAAGCGTCCCGCCCCGGCCGGCCCGGCGCTCGGGATCGAGCCGCTGTGCGGGGTGGCAGCGGTCTGCGTCGCGTATGCGGCCGGTCCGGCCAGCGCCACCGCGATCCCGGCGACCGACACCACCGGCACCACCCACCGCACAACCCGCCGCCCCGCCGAGGCCGCCCGCGTCGGGTCGACCACGGAGTTCGCGTCGCCCCGAACGCCGTTCCCGGACACACGCTCCCTGATCACCGCCGAGGTGGCCAGGGCGGCCAGGAGGGCGGCTGCGGTCAGGCCCAGGGCCAGCACCGAGGGGCGCAGCCACGGATACCAGTCGGGGGTGCGGCCGAGCAGGCGCCAGGACCACCAGGCGGTGACCGCCAGCGTGCCGGCCGGGACCAGCCCGGCGGCGAACCGGCGCCACCGGCCCGGTGCCGAGCGGGCGCGCCACAGCAGGGTGGTCCCGATGCCGGCCAGCGCGCCGACCGCCGGGGCCAGGGCGACCGTGTAGTACGCGTGGAAGATCCCGGACATGAAGCTGAAGATCAGACCGGTGACCAGCAGCCAGCCGCCCCACAACAGCAGACCGGCCCGGGTGCGGTCGGTACGCGGCGCCCGCCCGGCCAGCCACAGCCCCGCGACCAGCAGGATCAGCGCGGCCGGCAGCAGCCAGGAGATCTGCCCGCCGACCTCAGTGTCGAACATCCGCAGGAGACCGGTCTGACCGGAGAACGGCCCGCCGCCTCCCCCACCGGGCCGGCCGCCACCGCCGCCGACGCTGCCCACCTCGTCGCCGGTGATGCGGCCCAGCCCGTTGTAGCCGAGCGTCAGCTCCAGGATGCTGTTGTCCTGCGAGCCGCCGATGTACGGGCGGGCGCTCGCCGGCGCCAGCTCGACGATCGCCACCCACCAGCCGGCGGAGACGACCACTGCGAGCCCGGCCAGCAGGAGTTGCCGGATCCGCCGTCCGAGTCCGGTCGGCGCGGCCAGCAGGTAGACCCCGGCGAAGACCGGGATCACCAGGAACGCCTGGAGCATCTTGGTGAGGAAGCCGAAGCCGACGAGCACTCCGGTCAGCGCGATCCACCGGGTGCTCGCCGTCTCGACCGCGCGCACCGTGGCGTACGCGGCGGCGACGAGCAGGAACACCAGCAGCGCGTCCGGGTTGTTGAACCGGAACATCAGCGTCGCCACCGGGGTGAGCGCGAGCACCGCGCCGGCGAGCAGGCCGGCGGCCGGGCCGTACCAGCGGCGGACGGTCGCGTACAGCACGCCGACCGAGGCGACGCCGAGCAGCGCCTGCGGCACCAGGATCGACCAGCCGCTCAGGCCGAAGATCCGCACGGAGAGCGCCATCAGCCAGAGCGACGCCGGGGTCTTGTCCACGGTGATCGAGTTGGCCGCGTCCGAGGAGCCGTAGAAGAACGCCGTCCAGCTCTGCGACCCGGCCTGCACGGCGGCCGAGTAGAACGCGTTGGCCCAGCCGGAGGCGCCCAGGCCCCACAGGTAGAGCAGCGCGGTCGCGACCAGCAGGCCGGCCAGGGCCGGCCGGGCCCAGCGCGGATCGCGGCCGGTGCGGGTCTCCTCGGGTACGGGCGCGGGGGCCGGCTCGGTGCCGGGTGGACCGGCCGTGGGCGCGGTCGGCAGGCTCTCGGTTCTGTCCATGCCGGCAAGCCTCGGCGGACCCGCTGGCCCGCTCCCGTGAGTGGCCTATGCGTCTGCTGTGGATCCCGGCAGCCAGACCGTGAACGCGGTGTGGCCGGGCCGGCTGACCACCTCGACCCGCCCGTGGTGCGCCTCGACCACGGCGGCGACGATGGCCAGGCCCAGGCCGGTGCTGCCCTGGGCCCGGGAGCGTGAGCTGTCGCCGCGCGCGAACCGCTCGAAGACCTCCGGCTGCAACTGCTCCGGGATGCCCGGCCCGTCGTCGGTGACGCGCAGCTCGACGCCGCCGGGCGCGGGCGCGAGCCGGACGGTGACGGTGGTGCCGGCCGGGGTGTGCACCCGCGCGTTCGCCAGCAGGTTCGCCAGCACCTGGTGCAGCCGGTGGGCGTCGCCGGTGACCGTGAGCGGCTCGTCGGGCAGGTCGAGTTGCCAGCGGTGCCCGGGCCCGGCGACGTGCGCGTCACTGACCGCGTTGACCGCCATGGCGGTCAGGTCGACCGGCTCGGCGGCGAGCGGGCGGCCGGAGTCCAGCCGGGCCAGCAGCAGCAGGTCGTCGACGAGGCTCGTCATCCGGGTGCTCTCCGACTCGACGCGGCGCAGCGCGTGCGCCACGTCGGGCGGCACCTCCTGGCGGCCCCGGCGGGCCACCTCGGCGTACCCGCGGATGGCAGCCAGCGGCGTACGCAGCTCGTGGCTGGCGTCGGCGACGAACTGGCGTACCCGGGTCTCGCTGGCCTGCCGGGCGGCGAGCGCGGCTGCGACGTGGCCGAGCATCCGGTTGAGCGCGCCGCCGACCTGCCCGACCTCGGTGCGGGGGTCGGTGTCGGCGGCCGGCACCCGCACGGACAGGGCGACCTCGCCGCGGTCCAGCGGCAGTTCGGTGACCCGGGCGGCGGTGGCGGCGACGCGGTTGAGCGGCCGCAGCGTCACCCGGACGATGAGGGTGCCGAGGGCGCCGGCGATGACCAGACCGGCGCCGATCACCCCGGCCTGCGCGACGAGCATCCACATGACGGTGTCGTCGACCTGGGCCAGCGGGATCGCGAGGACCAGCACGTCGCCGTCGCCGCGCGGCGACCGCAGCGCGATCGCGCGGTAGTCGCCCCGGTCGCCGACGACGACGGTGCGCGGGCGGTCGCCGACGGGTACGCGGGCCAGCGCGGTCAGGTCGGCGGCGGGCACCTCCTCGCTGCCGCCGCTCTCGGACCGGACCCGGCCGACGGGTTCGGCGGTGGCGGGCACCCGGACGGCGATGGAGCCCGGCGGGAAGCCGCCAGGGGGGTCCGGCGCCACCTCGTCGGAATTCGGCGGGGTGGGCCGCTGGTCCGGGCGCGGCGGGTCGATGCCGCGGCGGGCCCAGCGTTCGAAGTCGTCGGGCCGCCGGTCGCCGAAGGTGAGCTGGTTGTCGATCTGGTCGATCAGAAAGTGCCGCAGCGCGACTGTGGTGAGGCCACCGATGCCGACGCTCACCAGCGCGAGCAGCGCCACCACGGAGAGCACCAGGCGGCGGCGCAGGGACCAGCCGGCCAGGCGACGGCGCAGCCGGCCGCCCCTGTCACTCGGCGGGTTTGAGGACATAGCCCGCCCCGCGCAGCGTGTGGATCATGGGCGCGCGGCCCGCGTCGATCTTCTTGCGCAGGTACGAGATGTACAGCTCGACCACGTTGGCCTGGCCGCCGAAGTCGTAGTTCCACACCCGGTCGAGGATCTGCGCCTTGCTGAGCACGCGGCGAGGGTTGCGCATGAGGTAGCGCAGCAGCTCGAACTCGGTGGCGGTGAGCGTGATCAGGTCGTCGCCGCGGCGTACCTCGTGGCTGTCCTCGTCGAGGGTGAGGTCGCCGACGGTGAGCACCGCCTCCTGGCGGGCGGCGACCGCGAAGCCGGAACGGCGCAGCAGCGCGCGCAGCCGGGCGATCACCTCCTCCAGGCTGAACGGCTTGGTGACGTAGTCGTCGCCGCCGACGGTGAGCCCGGCGACGCGTTCCTCCACCGCGTCGCGGGCGGTCAGGAACAGCACCGGCACGCTCGGGAACTGCTCGCGCAGGCGGCGCAGCACCTGGAAGCCGTCCAGGTCGGGCAGCATCACGTCGAGCACCACGGCGTCCGGGCGGAACTGGCGGGCGGTGGTGACAGCCGCCATGCCGCTGCCGGCGATGGCGACCTGCCAGCCCTCGTACCGCAGCGCCATCGAGAGCAGGTCGGTGAGTGTCGGCTCGTCGTCGACGACGAGCACCCGCACCGGTTCGCCGTCCGGTCGGCGCAGCTCGATGCGACCCTGCGCGGACTGCGCGTTCATGACCATGCCCCCATCGTGGGCGGACCCGCTGTCGGCGGGCTGTCCCGATCCTGTGTACCAGCTGTGCGCGCCGCGCGGTGGCGATCCGGGCAGGCCGGCGGGGTCTTCCGCACCCGGGCTACCCGGTGGTAACTTCCCGGCATGTCCATCGATGGTCGTGTTTCCGGCCGGTTGGCCGGCAAGGTGGTGCTGGTGACCGGCGCGGCCCGGGGCATCGGCGAGCACACCGCCCGCCTCGCCGCGGCGCGCGGCGCCCGGTTGTCCCTCGTCGGGCTGGAACCCGACCGGCTCGCCGCGCTCGCCGCCGAGCTGGGCCCGGGGCACGCCTGGTTCGCCGCCGACGTCACCGACCAGAACGCCCTCGCCGCGGCGGTGGACGGGACACTCGCGACGCTGGGCGGGATCGACGCGGTGGTGGCGAACGCCGGGGTGGCCAACCGCGGCACGATCGCCGTCGGCGACGTCGAGGCGCTGGTGCGTACCGTCGAGGTCAACCTGATCGGGGTGATGCGCACCGCGGCGGCGACCGTGCCCGCGCTCGTCGACCGGGGTGGCTATCTGCTGATCGTCTCCTCGGCCGCGGCGTTCGCCGCGCTGCCCGGCATGGCCGCCTACTGCGCCTCCAAGGCCGGCGTCGAGCAGTTCGGCAACGCGGTCCGCCTGGAGCTGGCACACCGCGGCGTGGCGGTGGGCACCGCCCATCCGTCGTGGGTGGACACCGACCTGGTCCGCGAGGCGCGCGCCGACCTGCCGGCCTTCTCCACGGCGCTGGCGAAGCTGCCCTGGCCGCTGCGGCGTACCACGACGGTGACCGAGTGCGCCGAGGCGTTCGTCCGGGCGATCGAACGCCGCAGCCGCCGGGTGTACGTGCCGCGCGCCGTGGCCGGCGTGCAGGCGATGCGATCGGTGCTGGTCAGCCCGCTGGCCGACCGGTTGGTGGGCCGCACCGCCCGGGCCACCGTCCCGCTGATCGAGGAGCAGTCCCGGGCGCTGGGCCGGGGCTTCGGCGCCAGCACGCCGCAGGAGCGGCAGTGACCGCGCCGGTGGACGTCGTCTACGAGCGGCGGGGCGCCGGGCCGACGCTGGTGCTGCTGCACGGCATCGGCCACCACGGCGGCGCCTGGCGGCCGGTGCTGGACCGCCTCGCCGAGACGCACGACGTGATCGCCGTCGACCTGCCGGGCTTCGGCCGCTCCCCGGTGCCCGCCGCCGGGCTGCCCGCCGACATGCCCGGCCTGGCCGTGGCCATGGTCGAGCTGTTCGCCGCGTTCGGGCTGGAACGCCCGCACGTCGCGGGCAACAGCCTGGGCGGCGCGATAGCCCTCGAACTGGCCGCGCTCGGCGCGGTCTCCTCGGCCACCGCGCTGTCGCCGGCCGGGTTCTGCACCGCGCGCGAGCTGCGCTGGGCGCTGACCGTGCTCGCCCTGCACCGCAACGCGGCCCGGCTGCCCGAACCGGTGCTGCGCCGCCTGTTCGCCGCGCCCGCGCTGCGGATGCTGGCGATGGGCATGATCCTGGCCCGGCCCAACCGGATGGCCCTCGACGACGCGCTCGCCGACGCCCGCGCGCTGCGCCAGGCACGGGCGTTCCGCGCCGTCGCCCGCGCCGGCCGGGGGTACGCCTACGCGGGCGCGCCGACAGTGCCGGTCACAGTCGCGTGGGGTACTCGGGACCGGATCCTGCCGTACCGGCAGGCGGCGCTGGCGCGTACCCGGCTGCCCGCCGCGCGGCACCTGGACCTGCCCGGGTGCGGGCACGTGCCGATGCACGACGACCCGGAGCTGGTCGCCTCGGTCATCCTCGGCACCACCGGCGTCCGGCCGGCCTGACGCGCCGCGCCCGGCCGCGGCGAGACCTCACTCGGTCGCGCCGAACGGGAACGTGTGCACGTACCGCATCGTCCAGCCACCTGGGGGCGCGTGGTCGTCGCGCTCGTAGAGGTGGTCGGCAATCCCCTCGGCCGGTTCCTTCGGATGACGCAGCACCCACCGGGGCGGCGGCGCGCCGTCCGGCCCGGCGGGCAGGTCCCGGGTCAGCTCGTCGGCCGGCCCGCCGACGAACCGTACGCGCACCACGGCCACCGCTGCCCTCCGTCCGTCGACGTCCTCGCCGCGAAGCTACCCCGCCGCGGTGCGGACCCTCGGCGGTTTGCACAGCTCCGGGGCCGGGTAGCGGGACCGGAGGGCACCGGACGAGGCGAGGAGTGGGCGATGAGGACGCTGGGCGGGCGGTACGAGCTCGAACAGCGGGCCGGCCTCGGTGGCATGTCGGAGGTGTGGCGCGCGCACGACCGTGTGCTGGACCGGACCGTCGCGGTGAAGCTCATCTCGCCCGCACTGGACGGCGACGCCGGCTCGGTGGACCGGATCCGGGCCGAGGCCCGTTCGGCGGCGCGGCTGGTGCACCCGAACGTCGCGAGCGTGCACGACTTCGGCACCGCGACGCTGCCGGACGGACGCCCGGTGCCGTACATCGTGATGGAGCTGGCCGAGGGCGAGACGCTCGCCGCGCACCTGCGCACCGGGCCGCTGGACTGGCGGATCGCGGTACGGGTCTGCGCCGAGGTGTGCGCCGCGCTCGCCGCCGCGCACGCGCACGACATCGTGCACCGGGACGTCAAGCCCGCGAACGTGATCCTCACCCCGTGCGGGGTGAAGGTGCTCGACTTCGGCATCGCCACTCCGGCCGGCGCACCGGACCACACTCCGGACGGCGTCGTCGTGGGCACCCCGGCGTACCTGGCGCCGGAGCAGCTCGACCGCCGGCCGGCCACCCCGGCCGCCGACATGTACGCCCTGGGCGTGCTGCTGTACTACTGCCTCACCGGCGAACTGCCGTACGAGGCCGGCAGCACCACCCAGCTGCTCGGGTCGCGCCGCCGCCGGCCGCCCCGCCCGCTGCCCGAGGTTCCCGGCCTGCCGGGCGAGGTGGCCGAGCTCGTCCGCCGCTGCCTCGACGCCGACCCGTGCGCCCGGCCGACCAGCCCGATGGCCGCGCTGCTGCTGGCCGAGGCCGTGGACGCCTGGGTCTACGTACCGATGACCGCGATGCTGCCCCGGCAGCGCGCGCCGCAGGTGTCGCCGTGGACCAGCCGGGCCGCCGCGGAGGTTACCGAGGCGATGGCCGTCGACGCCGCGCCCGGCGGCCGGATCGGCTGAGCGCTCCTACTGCCCGCCCGGGCACGGTTTCGCCGCTGCGGGTCCGGGAACGCGGTCCGGTGAGTGACGGGAGGAACGCGATGCCGGATCCGAGTTCCTGGCTGGCCGAGACGGCCACGGCGACCGCGGCGGGCGGTCACGTACGCACCGACGACGGCGGGCTCTCCTCCGCCCTGGCGTCCCCGCTGGCGCCGCACTGCACCGGTCTGACGCCGGAACAGCTCCTGGCCGCGGCGTTCGCCTCCTGCCTGCACCACGCGGCGGTGGAGGCGGCCGGGGAGATCACCGACGAGGCGCACACGGTGCAGGTGACCGCCGAGGCGAAGCTGGGCCGCGACGACGACGGCCGCTACCGGGCCGACGTGCACGCCGAGATCTCCTCGGCCGGACTGACCCGGGACCAGCTGGCCGACCTGGTCGCGTACGCCGACCGGCTCTGGCCGTTCTCCAGCGGAGATCCGAGCCGGCACCGGCTCACCGTGACCCCGGCGGAGAACGGCCGCCACTGAGCGGTCACCAGCGGAAGCCGGCGGTCACCGCGCGGTGGTCGCTGTCCGGGGTGCGCAGCACCCCGGCGGCGGTCGGCGTCAGTCCCCGGTAGAGGACGTGGTCGGGACGGGTGACCGGCAGCTCGGCCGGCCAGGTGAACCCGAATCCCTGCCCGGCCTCGGCCTGGGCGTCACCGAGCAGCCGGGTCAGCGGATCGAAGACCCGGTCGGTGGTGGCGGTGTTCAGGTCGCCGAGCACCACCAGCCGGTCGGCCGGGTCGGCACGCACGGCGTCGGCCAGCGCGGCGACTGTCTGGTCCCGGGTGGCGGTGTGCCCGGCCCGCGCGGAGCCGAGGTGGACCACGTACACGGTCAGGTCGCCCGGAGGCGCGGCGACCACGGCCCGCAGCGCGCGGTCCCAGCCCAGCCCGGTGTCCACGCCGTGCGCGTCGCGGATCGGCCACCGGCTCCACAGCACGACAGTCGACACCACCGCCCGGTGCGGGTAGCGCTCGGCCAGCACGGGCGCCACCCGGTCGCCGTCGGCGACCTCCTGGAGCCCGATCAGGTCCGGGGCGTCGCCGGTGAGCGCGCCGACGGTGGCGGCCGGGTCGGGGTTGCCCACGCGCAGGTTCTGGCTCACCACGCGGACCGCGGCGCCGTCCGCGCCGGCGGCCGGGGGCAGCCACGCGCGGCCGTACAGCCCGGCCCAGACCAGGGCCGGCAGCAGCACCGCCAGCAGCGCCGGCCGGGAGCGGCGCAGCAGCGCCGCGAGCGCGAGCAGCGGTACGGCGATCCCGAGCAGCGGGGTGACGCTGTCCACCAGGCTGCCCAGTCCGTGCACGTTCGGCACCAGCCGGTGCCCGGCCAGCAGCAGCGTGAGCAGCACGGCGCAGACGATGACGACGGCGCCACGCCGGCTGCGGGGGCCGGGCGGGCGCTCGTCGACCATCCGCTGCGTCACCGTCGGAATCGTATCGAGCGCCCGGCCCGCCGCGCGGTGGCCTCACCATGATCCGCGGTGCCCGGCCGGATCGCGAGGAGGTCGACCACGCGAAGGACCGCGTCGACCCGCTCGCGAAACGGCGCAGTCCCATCACTGTAGCCACGGGCGTTCGTCGTTGGCGCGAGCCGGGCTACCGTCTCCTCGGCCAGCTTCAGGGCCTCAGCGCGAGTCACACGGCACCCCCGGACAGCTCGAAGACGGCAATCCACGCAGCGGCCGTCGCCAGCAGTACCGCCGCCGCAAGAGTGAGACTCGCGACCAGGGCGACCACGACAGCCCGCACCACGCGGGCCATCACAGGCGGCCCCCGTCAAGCAGCGCGGCGAGCCGGACGAACGGGCGGGCGATCGTCGCGTAGCCCTCGGCAAGGGCCTCGTCGGCGAACGGACAGTCGACGACGCTCGCTTCGCGCAGGCGCTCGACCAGGGCGGCGGTAGCGGGCTTCGACACGGGGGCCTCCTTGGGCCGTTGTGGCTTGGACATCAAGCCAGTCGGCCAGCGCCACCCGAGGCGTTCAGGGCAAAACGAAGCCCGCCCTGGGCCCGTCTCCCACGGGGGAAGGAGACGGGCCCAGGGCGGGCGGCTCGGGGCAGGCTTGCGTCAGCCGGTGCGGCTCCGGTGCGCGGCCCAGGCGCCGGTCCATGCCGCCAGGTCGTGCACCCATCCGAGCGTGCTCCGTTCGGACTTGGCGGCCCACTTCGCGGCGTTCATGGCGGCGAAGGCGTCGAGCACATCGGGGCGAACGGAGGCCCACGCGGGGAACTGGCCTAGCCACTCTTCGGCCTGCGCGGGGGCGTGGCCGCTGCCGACCAGCCACTGTGTGAGCAAGGCCAGCTCGACCCACGCGGCAGCCTTGGTCGCCCACGCCCAGTCAACGATCCGTAGACCGCCCGCCGTCAGGATGAGATTGCTCGGGTTGATGTCTGAGTGCACAAACGCCCGGCCCTCCATCTCCGGCAGGGCGAACCCCAGGCGACCTGCTGGGGTGAACCAGGTCCCAGGCGGCGCGGGGGTCTCCTGAAGGGCCTTCAGGGTCACCCGAAGAAGGTCCAGGTCGGGACTGCCGGGGGACAAGTCGGGGTGGGGACCGTCCAGCAGTTCGGCCCCCACCAACAACCAGCCGTCGCACTCGAAGTGCCACAGGACGGCCGGTGGGAACCAGTCTGCCGCTCTGGTTGCCGCCAGCTCGTAGCGCAGCGTTTGAACGCTCAGCCCAGTTGAGGCGGCCTTGACGAAGACTCGGCCGGTCGAGCCGACGACAGTCGACGCGATCTCCGCATGGTTGCCAGTCGGAGCCGGGTACACGGCGACGATGCCGCCGACTCGCTCGGCTATCTCTGTCGTGGCCGCCTCCGGCAGAGCGGTCCATTCGCTGCGCATGGGTTACCTCTCGGGTTACTTGCCGCCGCCGGGCTGCGGCGGGTTGGGCGGGCAGCACGACTCCGCCTCGCCGTACCAGAATTCCATGTCCACCCGGTAGCCCGTCGCGTGCAGGGCCGTGAGGGTGAACGTCTTGGCGGTGCCATCCATCATCCCCTCGGTCAGGATGGGGATGTGGTGGACGAAGCCCCCGGCGATCTGCTCGCACGCCGAGGCGTACGGCACGGTGTGCTGCAACACGGAGTGCCACACCGCGTCGACCGGGAGGGTCGGCACGACGCGGCCGATCGACCCGTCCGGCAGCGGCATTCCGAAGTCCTCGTTCGTCACGTTGTCGGCGTGCGCCTTCAGGAAGATCAGGAACTGCTCGACGGCGCGCTCCGCGTACGTGCGGGTGACATGGGCGTCGGCGGCGAAGTAGTCGACCAGCTTGCCGAACGTCTCGGCGTCGACCAGGGTCCGGGGGTCGGCGGCGATCTTGCTCGACGTGTCTGCGGTGACAGTCACGACTTCTCCTTCAACCTGTGAGTGGCGGCGCGGCATTGGCTGCGCCGTACGCGGGGGAGCCGGCCCCCGCTCCGTAGCGGTCCTGTTCAGGGGTGCGGCGATCATGTGTGCGGCTACTCGCGGCGGACCCGGACGGAGGACCCCTCACCCGAGGTCGGCGGCGCGGGCTCACAACTTCCTAACCGACGACCGCCGAAACGGCCCCCACGCCACGAAGCGTTCGAACATCTCGGGCGGGCTCAGCCCGTCGTGCGGGTTCAGGTGATAGAGATCCCGCATCGCCTCGAACATCAGCCCGGCCAGGTAGATCGACAGGCCCGGCGGGTTGTTCTCGTACTCCACCCGCAGCAGTAGCCGGGCGTCCGGGCACGGCCACGGGTTGCCGCACGACCGGCACGCCCACACCGGACGCAGCGGCGTGTGCGGCGGGACCGTCTCGGTACGGTAGCGCGGCCGGTCCGGCGTGGGGCCGGTGGACGGGAACGGCAGCATGGACGAGATCACCACCGGCCCCCGTTCGCCCGGTACATCTGGGCCGGTGTCAGGTTGCCGGCGCGGCCCGGACACGTGGTCGGAAAGAGATCGGTCGGGGCGGTCGCCCACGCCGGGCGCTGCGGTACCGGACGCGGGCCGGGCTTCGGCGAATCGGGGTCACGGTGCCAGAACCGAAGTCGCATGGTGGTGTCTCCTTCGCGGTGGCCTCATGTGGGGCCGCTCCGCTCACCCTCGGAGCGGCCCCGGTACGCACACGACCGCCGGGCTATTCGCCTCCACCGGCCGCGCCGTCTACAGGGGCACCCTGCCGAGGGTTGCCGTCCAAACACACTCCGTAAGACAATGTCTTCCGCCCGGTCCGCTTGCGCGCGTCGGGGGAGGGTTCAAGGATCTTCCGCAGCTCGACCACCGTCGGCAGGTCCAGCACTTCAGGGAACGGCGTAAGGGCACGGCCCTTGCCGTCCCGCTGGACCACGCCGCCGACCTTGATGCGGCCGAGAATGTGATTCCCGGTGAGCGCCTGCCGCAGCGTCACCCGCGACCATTCGGGAGCGCGGCGCGGCCTCACGCCGTGCATGTTCATCCATCGAACCGTGCGGCTCAGCGTGTGCCCGCCGAGGGATGCGCGAGGCGCAGACTTTCAGAGCGTCAACCTCGTTGTCGATCCGGGCGGGTCGGTGGACCGCCGCCGGGCGGGGACGGCCGACCAGGGCACCCTCGGCCGAACGGTGGAATCCGGACCGGGCCACCGCAGGCCGCGCCGAGCATCCGTTTCACACCGCCGAAACCGACATAAGCGTTCTTCCGGGTACGCGCGATTAGCGGTCTTCATGATCCGCCACCCCTGATGTCACCCGCGAATCCGGCAGATTGTGGCGCATGCCACCAATCACCCCGATGGCAAAGGCCCGGAAGCTTTCTAGCCTCGGCGGGTGCAGCCCGACCACCCCGATCATCAGCCGTTGCCCGCCAACCGCCCGGTTCGCCGAACGATTGACCCGGCATCAGCCGAACGGAGGGTGGGGCGTCACCGCGCCCCGGAACCGCCACGACGCGGCCCGGCCCGGTCCGTACCCGGCCGGATCGCGGTGGCCACCGGCGTCACCTGCTGCCTCGGCCTGATCGGCGTGGCAGGCGTCGCCGAGACCGGCCCGGCGCACCCGGAGGTACGCGAGGCGGTCGCCGACCGGGCCGCCGCCGACCAGCGCGCCTCCCGCGACGTCACCCGGGTCGCGCCACCGGCCGCCGCGGCCCTGCCGCCGCCGGCTCCCACGCCCAGCGCCACGGCGACGAAGAAGCCGCCGCGCAAGCCCGTGCTGCCCAAGCGCCCCCGGCCGGTCGCCGGCCTGGACCAGCGGCAGATGGACAACGCCAAGGCCATCGTCGACGTGGGGCGGGAGATGAAGATGCCCCGCCGGGCCCTGGTCGTCGCAGTGGCCACCGCCATGCAGGAGAGCAACCTCTACAACCTGGCCAGCGACGTGCTGCCGGAGTCCTTCGACCACCCGCACCAGGGCAGCGGCTCCGACCACGACTCGGTCGGGCTGTTCCAGCAGCGGCCCAGCAGCGGCTGGGGCACAGTCGCCCAGCTCATGCGGCCGGCGTACGCGGCCCGGGCCTTCTACGCCGCGCTGCGCGAGGTGCCGGGCTGGGAGGACATGAGCGTGACCGCCGCCGCCCAGGCGGTGCAGGTGTCCGCCTACCCCGACGCGTACGCCCGGCACGAGAAGCGCGCCACGACTGTCGTGTCGGCGCTGGTCTGACCCGGCGCCGGTCAGGCGGCGCTGCGCCCGGCGCCACCGGGCCGTACGCTCGCCGCGGCCGTGGGGGTGTCCACCGCCACCCGCTCGCCACGCGCGCCGGCCAGGATCTCGTCGACCCGGGACTCCCGTCGGCGACGCGCCAGCAGGGCCGCCTCGAACTCGCGGCGCGCCCGCACGGCCTCGGCGTACGCCTCCTCCCGCAACCGGCGGGCCTCCTCGCGTGCGGCCTCCAGCTCGGCGCGGGCCTGCGCCAGCAGCTCGGCGGCCTCCCGTTCGGCGGCGGACGGGTGGGACGCGGCCGTCTCGACCGGCGCGGTACGGCGATGCAGGAAGTCGCACAGGTGCGCGGCGTCCGACCGGATCTGGTCCCACTCCCGGCCGGCCCCGGCAGCGCCCTCCGCACGCGCCGCCAGCCGGCCCAGCCGCAGGCTCAGCTCGTCCAGGCAGGCGTCGACCTGCCGCCTGTCGTAGCCGGTCTCCACCACCGAGAACCTCATGCGTCGCCCCCCAGGCAGCCGGTGTGCGTCCCCACCTGCCGATCCTGCGGTCCCCGCGCTCCCGGGCGCGGCCGTTCCCACAAAATGTTCAGGATGCGGAGGCCCGGACTTCCCGCCCCTACGGGTGCTTCGGGAGCACGACCACCCGTCCGAAGAACTCGTCGATCCGGCGTACCACGTCGTTGAAGTCGTCCAGGTCGATCGGCTTGGTCACGTACGCGTTGGCCTGCAGCGTGTAGCTGCTGACCACGTCGGTGTCGGCGTTGGAGGTGGTGAGCACGACGATCGGGATGGTCCGCAGGCTCTCGTCACCCTTGACCTCGCCGAGCACCTGCCGCCCGTCCATCCGGGGCATGTTCAGGTCGAGCAGGATCACGTCCGGGCGCTGCGCCTCGGTGTGCCGGCCCTCGCGGCGGAGGAACTCCATCGCCTCCTGGCCGTCGGCGACCACGTCGATGACCTTGTCGACGTCGGAGTCGGCCAGCGCCTCCTCGATCATCAGGACGTCACCCGGATCGTCGTCCACCACCAGGATGCGAACGGGGCTGGGGCTGGTCTGACCCATCGGTTTACCTGCTTCGTGGTGAGGAGGGCGTCCGGCCGCACGGCCGGCTGCTGGCGGGGAAATGTACCGGATCAGGAGGCGGCCGGCGCGGTCGGGTCGACCGTGTCGCGGTCGTGGTGGAGCACCTCGGCCAGCCCGGTCACCTGCAGCACCCGGGCCACCCGGCCGGTCGCCCCGGTGAGCCGCAGCCAGCCGCCGTCGGCGGCGACGAGGTTGTCCCCCCTGACGAACGCCGCGATGCCGGTGGAGTCGCAGAACGTCAGTTCGGTGAGGTCGAGCAGCAGCTCGCGGTGCCCCTCGGCGATCAGCCGGTCGATCGCCGAGCTCAGCTCTCCGGCCGTGCCGAGGTCGAGTTCGCCGGCCAGCCGGAGGCGGACACCGCCCCCGTCCCGCTGGGCGTACGTGACGGTGAACGTCACAGCGGCCCCTCTCGCTCCCACCGCAGGCGAACCCTTGCAGTGGTGCAAGTATATGCGACGGCCGGCCCGGCGCCCGTCAGCGGCCCGCCGCCGACAGTCCGCCCACCAGAGCCCGGCCCCGGTCGAGGAAGGCAGCGGCGCGCGGGAAGTCGCGTAGCTGCTGTCCATAGTGCTCCAGCGTCAGCCGGACCGCGCCCGCCGGCACCCCGCGGCCGACCAGGATCTCCACCAGCCACTCGACGAACCCGGTGAACAGCGTCGCGTCGTCCACGTAGAGCGCGGCGGCCAGGAAGTCCACGATGTAGCCGAGGTCGCTGATCGTGGAGTCGAGCTGCGCCGGGGTGTAGCCGGCCGTCGACGGCACCCGCTCGCGCAGGTCGGCCAGGGCGCTGTCGATCAGCTCGCCGCGCCGTTTGACCAGGCTGACGTACTCGTCGTCGGCCAGGTGGTCCAGCCGCGCGGGCGGCGTCTCGCGCAGCGCCCGCTCGTCGGCCACCAGGTCCGCCGCGGCCGGCGCGTCGGGCGCCCACGGCACACCGAGCACGCGGGCCCAGCGGCCGTCGTCGCCGAAGCCCCGGCCACCGACCACCACCGGCACGTCGGAGCGGCGGCACGCCTCCACCATCCGGTGGGCGTGCGGCAGCCGCATCGGCAGCGCGCAGGCCAGCGCCACCGCGTCGGCGTCGTAGCGGTGCAGGTAGGACACCAGGTGCGCGGCCGGGACGCTGGCGCCGAGGAAGACCACCTGCCAGCCGCGCAGCCGCAGCACCTCGGCCACCAGCCGGGCCGGCAGCGCGTGCCACTCGCCGTCCATGCAGGCCATCACGATCCGCCCGCGGGTCGGGCGGGGATCGGCGTGCGCGGCCACAGCTGCCACCACCCGCTCGCTGATGTGGGTGGCGGCGTGCTCCTGGGCGACGCTCCACTCGTTGCGGGCCCAGCGTTCGCCCACCTCGGCCTGGGCCGGGGCGATCAGGTCCAGCAGCACCCGCTCGGCCGGCACGCCCGCCTCCAGCAGACCGCGGGCCACCGCCACGGCGGCGGACTCGTCGGCGTCGGCCAGGCACTCCAGGTAGCGGGGGAAGGCGTGGCCCGGGCCGGCCTCGACGGTCGGCACGGTCACGCGGACAACTCCCTCGTCGGTTCGGTCACGGCCGGTTCCGGCACCGCGTGCAGGTGCCGCGGCGCCCGCCCGTCCGGGCCGGTGGCCCGCAACGCCAGCACCGCGATGTCGTCGTGGTCGCCGTGCGCGAGCCAGTCGCAGGTCACCTGCTCGACCCGCTCGGCGAGCGCCGGCGCGGGCATCCGGTGGCAGCCGGTCACCGCGTGGAGCAGCCGCTCGGCGCCGAACTGCTCGTCGCCGCGCCGGCCGCCGCGCGCCTCGGTCACCCCGTCGCTGTAGAACAGGCAGGTCTCCCCCGGCGCCAGGTGCACCGTCACCTCGCCGATCCGGGGATCGGGCACCACGCCGATCAGCATGCCGCGCAACGGCACCACCTCGACCTCGCCGGACTCCCGCAGCACCAGCGGCGGCAGATGCCCGCCGCCGGCCAGGGTCAGCGTCAGGCCGCCGTCGCGGTGCGGCCGGGCCACGCCGAGCACCACGGTGGCGAACCGGCCCTGCCCGTGCGCCTGCGTGGTCTCCAGCAGCGCGTCGTTCAGCAGCTTCAGCAGCCGCCCCGGCTGGGTCTCGACCCGGTGCAACGCCTGGAGGCACTGGCGCAGCTGGCCGGTGAACACGGCCGCCTCCACGCCCTTGCCCGACACGTCGCCGAGGAAGAAGACCGAGCCGCCGTCGGCGAGCCGGTGCGAGCCGTAGAAGTCACCGCCGATGCGCAGACCGGCCTGCGCCGGCCGGTACGCGGTGCCCCACTGCACGCCCGTCGCCGAGGCCGGCTCGACCGGCAGCAGGCTGGCCTGCAACGTGTCGGCGACCTCGGCCTGGTCGCGGTAGAGCATGGCGGTGGTCAGCGCCGCGCCGGCCCGGGCCGCGAACGCGCGGACCAGGTCCACGTCGGCCTCGTCGTACCAGCGGTCGGCACGCCGGGCCACCAGCAGCGCACCGGCCGGCGCCTCCCGGCCGGGCAGCGGCACCACCCGGGCCGTGGCGCCGGAGGTGTCCAGGCCGGGCAGCCAGCCCGCCTCGGCGGCCTGCTCGACCAGCCAGTCCAGCTCGTGCGGCTCGGCGCCGGCCAGGCCGGCCTCGATGGCCGCGGGGAGCGCCGTGGCGGGCAGCACCCCGCTGTCCACCACCGGCGGCCGGTCGTCCGCGCGTACCGCCCGCCACCAGCGGGCCCGGCCGGAACGGGGGGCGAGGACCAGGACCGCCACGTCGGCCGCCGTGGGCACGGCCAGGCGCACCACCGCGGCGGCGGCCCGGTCCGGGTGCAGCGGGTTGCCGAGCTTCTCGCCGACCACGGCGAGGAACGCCGAGCGGGCCCGCTCGGCCAGCAGCGCGTCGGCCCGGCTGACGATCTCGGTGACGTCGTCGACGTACCAGCAGCGCCGGCGGTGGGACAACGCGACCGGGCGCACGCGCAGCCGCCGCCCGTGGTGGGTGAACTCGGCCGGCCCGTCGCCGCGCAGCGGGGCCGGGCCGGCGGCGGCCAGCACCTCGCCGGGCGTCACCTCGGGGATGAGCCGCTCCGCGACCGGGCTCACGTGCTGGACGACGCCGTCGGCGCCGCACACGACCAGGCCCTCACGGAAGTGCTCGACCACCTCGGACCAGTTCGGGACGGTGAGGTCACGGTCGGCGGCCAGCGGCGGCAGGGCGGACGGCACTGGCGCGGCGGCGGACCATGCGGGAGCCCGTGCGGTGCTCGGCGTGGAGATCCGTCCGTCGCCCGGGTCGGCACCCCTGACGTCGGCAGCAGTCACCAGCTGAGCCCCACTCTCCTCGTCGAACCCGGAGGCCCCGGACCGGCGCCTGTGGTCACGTCTCACCGCCCACCCTACGCCGGTATGCCGGGACCGCCACCCCACGGCGCTGCGGCCCGCTCGCGCGTCCAGCGAGGTGATGCCGCTGTTGTTACGATCCTGTCAACACCGGCCTGACCGGCACCCCCGCGGAAAGGCGTGACGTGGTTCCTCAACGGAGAAGGCCCGAGGCGAGCCCGCTGAGCATCTCCGTGGATCGTTCCGACCCGGCCGTTCCGGTGGTGGCCGTCGGCGGCGACCTGGCGTACGCCACGGCGGGTCCGCTGCGCGCCGAGATCGACCGGCTGCTCGCCGCGCGTCCGGTGACGCTGGTGTTCGACTTCGGCGACCTGCGGTTCATGGACAGCACCGGCCTGTCCGTGATCGTGCACGCCTGGCGGGAGGGCCAGCACGCGGGCACCGCCATCGAGCTGCGCGCGGTCCCGCGCTTCCTGGAGACCATCCTCGACCTGACCGGCGTCACCGGCCTGCTCGACCGCTCGCCGGTCGACGACGCGCCGGGCCTGTCCGCGCCGGGTTCGACAGCGTTCGCGTGACCCCGGGGGTTTCCCGGCGGTGCCCGGCTGGGAACATGGACACGTGCCCTCCCAGATGTTGACCATCGAGGTGGACCGGCTCGACGCGGTTCCGCGCGGGTGCGGCTGGCCGGAGAGCTGGACTTCGACACCGCGCCGGAACTCGTCGAAACCGCGGCCGGACTGCGCCGCGACGGTCACCAGGAGCTGGAACTCGACTTCGCCGGGGTGGGCCTATGCGACTCCTCCGGCCTCAGCGCGCTCGTGGTGATCCACCGGGCCGGCACCGGGGCGATCCGCCTGCTGAACCTGAACCCGCAGGTGCGGCACCTGCTGGACCGCACCGGCCTGGCCGAGTTGCTGGCCGCCCCGCCGCAGGAGCTGACCGGCGGCGCCCGCGAGGCGGGCTGACCCGGCCGGCGGTGCCCGCGAGACGGGCTGGACGCCGGGCGGACAGGGGTGGCCCCCGACCCTGGGACCAGGGGCCGGGGGCCGGGAGGATGGCTCAGGCGGCGGGCGCGGCCTGCCGGTGCGGCGCCTCGTCGCGCGACTGCCCCGCGACTGGAGGCTCGACGTCCTCCGGCGCGCCGGAATCGGGCGTCTGGAACAGATAACGGACGAAGTCCCCGCTCATGTCGTCGTCGTCCGCTCCGGGCCACTGCCCGACACAGTCGACGCCGACCACCTCGCGTCCGCTGCCGTCGTGGTGCTCCAGCAGGGCCCAGAGGGTCACGGGGTAGGAGCGGGTGTCGTCCGGGCCGATCCGCCAACGGGCGTACCAGCCGGGACGGGCGGGGACGATCTCCACGATCCGTTTCATGTCGACCTGCCCTTCCGCGTGCATCGGAAGTTGTCCGGTCCGTCCGAGCCTGCCGCCCGCCGGGGTGAGCGCTCCTCACCCGCAGCGAATGAAGCGTCCGCCGGGCGGTCCGCCGTTACCTTCCCGGCAGCGCCGGGAACGCGGTCGGCGACAAGCGCAACCGACCCAGGAACGAGGTGCGACGATGCGCAAGCAGATGGAGGGCGACAACCAGCGCCGCCGGGCCCTGGCCCGCGAGGCCCGCGAACGAGGGCTGCGGCCGAGCCAGATCGGCGCCAGCCTGAGCGCGTCCAAGCAGGTCACCTCGCTGGACCAGCACGACCGGTCCGGCCCGCCGCCGGCCGGACGGCACAAGCCGGACACCACCCGGGGTGGCCCGGCGCCGCCGCCGGTCGCCGTCGCGGCGCGTCCGCGCCCGCTGCCGGACCCGGCGCCGGCACCCGGGGTCTCGATGGGCTACCGGGATCTCGTCGACGACGTGAGCCGGCGCGCCGGGGTGGACTTCTCCGCGGCCAAGGTCGCGGCGGAGGCCACCGTGCTGGCCCTGGCCCGGTCGCTGGACGAGGCGGAACGGGAGCGGCTGCTGGAGGCGGTGCCGCTGACCCTGCACGACGTGGTGCCGGTGCACGGCCTGGAACGCCGCCGCGACCTGCCCGGCTTCCTGGCCGAGGTCGGCCGGTACAGCCGCCTCACCCCGGAGCAGGCCCGCTACCAGGCCGAGGCGACGCTCGCCGCGCTCGCCGAGGCCGACGCGGACCTGGTCGAGTCGCTGCGCGTACCCGACGAGTTGCGTGACCTGCTCGGGCCGACCGACTTCGGCGGCGGCCTGGTGGGCGCGTCCTCGGCCACCGCGCCGCTGACCGAGGCGGAGCTGCGCGACGCGCTCGCGACGCTGCCCTACTGGTCCAGCGACAGGCGCTCGCTCGTGCGCACGATCGAGCTGCCCGGCGGCAACCTGGACCGGGTGCTCGACCGGCTGGACCGGCTCAAGTCCGATGTCGGACGGTCGCCGCAGATCGGGCGGCCGGACCCGGACAACGCCGTGCTGACGGTCCGGACCCAGCAGGTCGACGGCGTGACGGCTGCGGACGTGGACCTCGCGCACCGGGTGGACGCGGCAGTCGACGAGGCCGGCGCCGGGATGGCGGCCGGCTGACCCGGCGGCGGAACGGCCCCGGTCCCGGGCGGGCCGGGGCCGCCCGTGGCCGCGCGGTACCGTGTCCCGCCGTGGATCACGACGACACCGAGACCCTGGAGATCGTGGTGGACCCGGCCCGCCCGTCCGGGCGCACGCTGCTGGCCGACGGGGTCGAGCAGTCGTACGTGGACGTGGCCGACGCCCGGTACCTGCACTTCGAGTACGTGCGGCGGATCGCCGCCGCGATCGACCTGGCCGCCCCGCGTGGCGCGGCGCTGACCGCCCTGCACCTCGGCGGCGGCGCGCTCACGCTGCCGCGCTGGCTCGCGAGCACCCGGCCCGGTTCGGCGCAGCGGGTGATCGAGCGCGATCCGGGCGTGGTCGAGCTGGTCCGGCGGAGGCTGCCGCGGCTGCCGCCGGAGGTGGTGGTGGCGCTCGGCGACGCCCGGGAGGCGGTCGCCGACGAGCCGGCCGGGGCGTACGACGTGGTGGTGGCCGACGTGTACCGGGCGGCCCGGATGCCGCCGCAGGTGGCGGCGGTCGAGTTCGCGGCGCGGGTGGCCCGGGTGCTGCGCCCGGACGGCCTCTACCTGCTCAACCTCACCGACCTGCCGCCGCTGGCGCACACCCGGGCGCAGGTGGCGACGCTGCGCGCGGTGTTCGCCGACGTCTGCCTGGTCGCCGACCGGCGGATGCTGCGCGGGCGCCGCTACGGCAACGTGGTGCTCGCCGCCACACCCACGGCGGGCCGGATCCCGGTGGTTCGGCTCGCCACCCGCGTCGCCGCCGATCCGATGCCCGGAACGGTGCTGCACGCCGCGACGCTCGACGCGTTCGCCGCGGGCGCCCACCCGGTCACCGACGCCGACCTGGGCTGAGCCGGGTTTTCGTACCTCCAGCGCGGGTAGCCGCGCCGGATGAGCGCCGCCGACGATCGGTCCACCGCGCGCCGGACGCTGATCGTGATCGGTCTGGTCCTCGCCACCGGGGTCGGGCTGGCGCTGGTCTGGGCCACCCGGCGGGTGCTGGTGTGGGGACTGGTGGCGGTGTTCTTCGCGGTCGCCCTCAAACCGCTCGTGGACCGTCTCGAACGGCGGGTACGCCGCCGCGCGCTCGCCACGCTGCTGGTGTTCCTGGCCGCGTTCGCGCTGTTCGCCGCCGTCGGCGCGCTGATCGTGGTGCCGCTGGTGGACGAGGTGGGCCGGTTCGCCGACCGGGCGCCGGAGCTGGTACGCGAGGCACAGGCCGGGCGGGGACCGCTCGGGCGGCTGCTGGACCGCTTCCACCTGCTCCGGTACGCCGAACCCGGTCAGCTCCGCCGGTACGGCGCCCGGCTCGGCGACCCGACCGTCGGGGTGGTCCGCAGCGTGGCCCAGGCGGTCGCCGCGCTGGTCACCGTGGTGGTGCTGGCGTACCTGATGGTCCTGGAGGCGCCGAAGATCGTGGCCGCCACGCTGCGGCTCACCGGCGACGGCGCGGGGGCGCGGCTGCGGCGGATCGGGCGCGACTCGTCCCGGATCGTCACCGGCTACCTGAGCGGCAACCTGCTGATCAGCGTGATCTGCGGCGGTCTGACGTTCGTCGTGCTGTTCCTGCTCGATGTGCCGTTCGCCGCGGTGATCGCGCTGACGGTCGCCGTGTTCGACCTGATCCCGCTCGTCGGCGCCACGCTCGGCGCGCTCGCCGCGGCCGGCGCGGCGTTCCTGCACTCCCCCACCGCCGGCCTCGTCGTGCTGGTCTTCTTCGTGGTCTACCAGCAGGTGGAGAATCATCTGCTGCAACCGGTCATCATGGCCCGCGCGGTGCGGTTGAACCCGTTGACGGTCCTGGTCAGCGTGCTGCTGTCGGTCGAGCTGGCCGGGCTGGTGGGGGCGCTGCTGGCGATCCCGGCCGCCGGGATCGTCCAGGTGCTGCTGCGCGAGTTCGCAGCCGCCGGGCGCCAGGCCCTGCCGCGGCCCGCCGACGGCGAACCGGCCGAGCCGCCCGGCACAGGTCCGGCCGGTAGTGCCAGAGCGCCGGAACGGCCGCCGGCCGGCGGGTGAGAGCCGGCCGGCGGGTGCGTGCGGCGATCAGCGGCGGCGGGCCAGCTCCGGTGACTCGCTCTCCAGCGGCACCGCGTTCGCCGGGACCAGGCCGAGCTGCACGGCGGGCCGGGGCAGCGTCGCGTCGAGCGCCCAGTCCGCCGCGACCCGGGGACGGTTGCCCGGCATGGCCAGCAGGTGGTACCCGCGGGTGACGGCCTTGGCGGGCAGCCCGGCCAGCGGCACCTTCAGCGGGTTCGCCGCCGCGTCCTTACCGCCCAGGTCCACCACCCAGCCCAGGTCGTGGTGCTTGTACGACTTGCGCACGCCCTGCCCGTACGAGGCGGCGATGTTGTGCGCGGCCAGCTTGCCCTGCCGCTGGGCGTGCTGCGCGGTCATCGCGCACACCTGCCCGGGGCGGGTCGGGTCGGGCACGGCGGCGGCGTCGCCGCAGGCGAACACCTCCGGGTAGCCGGGCACGTTGAGGAACTCGTCTACTACCAGCCGGCCCTTCTCGGTGCGCAGCCCCAGCTCGGCCACGAACGGGTCGGGGCGTACGCCGACGCACCAGATGAGGCTGCACGTCGGGACGTACTCGCCGTCGGTGAGCATCACCCCGTCCGGGGTCGCCTCGGCGACCGAGGTGCCCATCCGCACGTCCACGCCGCGCTTGCGAAGCACCCGGTCGGCGGTGACCGACATGCGCCGGTCCAGTTCGGGCAGCACGCGGGGCGCCACGTCCAGCAGCATCCAGCGCGGCCGGACGTTCAGATGCGGGCGCTGGGCCACCAGCCGGTCGGTGAACAGCTGCCCGTGCGCGGCCACCTCCGTACCGGTGTAGCCGGCGCCGACCACGACGAACGTGGTGCGGGCCCGCTGCTCGGCCGGGTCGTCGGTCAGCTCCGCCAGCTCGATCTGCCGGACCACGTGGTCGTGCAGGTACAGCGCCTCGGGCAGCCCGCGGAAACCGTGGGCGTACTCGGTCACGCCGGGGATGGGCAGCAGCTTGTTGACGCTGCCGACGCAGAGCACCAGCCGGTCGTACGCGAGCTGCCCGTTGTCGCCCTCGACCGAGCGGTAGCCGACCCACCGGTTCTGCAGGTCGACCCGGTCCGCCTCGCCGACCACCACGCGGACGCCGTCGAGCGTGCCGGCGAGCGGCACGGCGATCCGGGTCGGCTCCACCACGCCGGCCGCAACCTCGGGCAGCAGCGGCAGGTAGAGGAAGTAGTCCGTCGTGTTCAGCAGGACGATCTCGGCCCGGTCGCGGGCCAGTCGGCGCAACGTCTTGGCCGCGTGGTACCCGGCGAACCCGGCCCCCACGATCACCACCCGTGGTTTCGTCATGCCTGCTGCCGTTCCCGGGCAGACCTGCGACAAACGTACTCATGATTCATCCATCAGCGCCTATATGGACATTCCTCGTGACCGGCGCGAGGATGCCGGGATGGGAAACCACGAGACCGCCGAGGGTCGGCCCACGAGGTCCAGCCGGCGTACCTTCTCACCGCCTCCGCCGCGGCCACCGCCGCCGTCGCCACCCCGCTCACCGCCGCCCCGGCCGCCGCCGCGACCGGCGCTCCCCCCGGGCCGGGCCGTCCGGCCCGGCCGCGAGCTGACCGCGCTGCTGCGCGAGATCGACAGCCGCCGGATCGAGGCCGTCGTGCGCCGGCTCGCCGCGTTCGGCACCCGCCATACCCTGTCCAGCCAGACAGATCCGGTACGCGGCATCGGCGCCGCCCGCGACTGGATCCACGCCCAGCTCTCCGGGTACGCGGCCGCGTCCGGCGGCCGGATGAGCGTCGAACTGCAGTCGTACGTGCAGCAGCCCGCCTCCCGCATCCCCGTCCCGACCACCATCACCAACGTGGTGGCGACCCTGCGCGGCGACGTCACGCCCGAGCGGGTGTACGTCATCACCGGCCACTACGACTCCCGGGCGACCGACGTGATGGACGCGGTCAGCGACGCGCCCGGCGCCGACGACGACGCCTCCGGCGTGGCGGTGGTGACGGAGCTGGCCCGGGTGCTGTCGACCCGCCGCACCGAGGCGACCATCGTCCTCGCCGCCGTCGCCGCCGAGGAGCAGGGACTGTACGGCTCGGCGTACCTGGCGTCGCAGCTGAAGGCGGCCGGCGTGGACGTCCAGGCCATGTTCGGCAACGACATCGTCGGGTCCAGCACCGCCGACGACGGCACCCGCGACCCGCGTACCGTGCGGTTGTTCGCCGAGGGCGTGCCGACCGCCGAGACCCCGGCCGAGGCGAGCGTCCGGCAGTCCGTCGGCGGCGAGAACGACTCGCCGTCGCGGCAGCTCGCCCGGTTCGTCACCGACGTGGCCGAGAACTCCGCCACCGGCATGGACGTGCGCGTCATCTACCGGCGGGACCGCTACCTGCGCGGCAGCGACCACATCTCGTTCCTGCGCGAGGGCTGGCCGGCGGGCCGGTTCACCGAGCCCAACGAGGACTTCGCCCACCAGCACCAGGACGTGCGCGTCGTCGACGGGGTGCAGTACGGCGACCTGCCCGAGTTCTGCGACTTCGGCTACATCACCCGGGTGGCGCGGGTGAACGCCGCGACGCTGTGGTCGCTGGCCCAGGCGCCGGGTACGCCCAGGGGCGTCACCGTGGTGACCACGAACCTGACCAACGACACCACGCTGCGGTGGCAGCGCGGCCCCGAGCCGGACCTCGCCGGGTACGAGGTGGTGTGGCGGGAGACCACCGCCGACCAGTGGCAGAAGGTGCTGCCGGTCGGCGACGTCACCAAGGTGACGATCGACCTGTCCAAGGACAACGTGTTCTTCGGCGTGCGGGCGGTGGACCGGGACGGGCACCGCAGCCCGGTCGCCTTCCCGAAGCCCGGTAGCTGAGGCCGGCCGGTCACCGCCCCGGCACCCGGTCCACCCCGTCCGGGGCGGTGATCGCCCAGCGTTCGTGGTCGCGCCACGCGCCGTCGATGAACAGGTAGTCCGGCGAGAACCCCTCCAGCCGGAAGCCGAGCCGGCGCGCCAGCCGCTTCGACGGCTCGTTGCCGGGCTGGATGTTCGCCTCCAGCCGGTGCAGACCGAGCGGCCCGAACGCGTACTCGATCACCAGCCGCACCCCGGCCGAGGCGTGCCCGGTGCCCGCGTACGGGCGGAACGCCGCGTATCCGAGGTAACCGCCACGCAGTGCGCCGAGCACGATGCCGCTGATGTTCGCGTATCCGGCGATCTCCCCGGTGGCCCGGTCGCAGAGCAGGAACCCGGAGCTGTCCCGCGCTCGGATCTTGCGCAGGTACGCCGCGTACCGCTGCGCGTCATCGGGCGCGGACAGCCACGGATGGTGCAGGTCGCGGCTGCGCCGGGCGGCGGCGACGAACTCCGCCTCGTCGGCCGGACGGGGACGGCGGATGGCGACGCGTCCGTCACTGCGCAGATATCGCACAGCCCCACTCTCGGACACCGCCCCCAGCCCACCCCACCCGGGGTGCACTCTCCCGAAGGTCCTTCGCAGATCTTGGTACGAAACGGCCCCCATGAGGGCCCTTTCGTACCAAGATCTCCCCCGGGCATCCGACTCTCACGCGATCTTGCACTTGATGCCCGCGAGATGTCCGCTTTACATGGGTTCAGCGGGGACCAAAGTGCAAGATCGCGCGGTGGTGCAGTCCGCCCGGGCGACGGGGTGACGGGTTTGGTGGTTTGTGTCCGGTTCGGTTCCGGGGCGTGGGTGTGGTCGGTGCCATCGTGAGGGTGGAATCGGTGGCGGGCGCGGGGCGTTGTACGTGGCTGACCGCCCAGGCACCAGGGTCGAGCGCCGGACACCGGCCGGCCCGGCGCCCCGGCAGGTCGGGGAATCGGCCCGGCCCGGTCGTCGTTACATCCCCGAGCGACGGGCATCCCGCCGTCCCCGGGAATGGCCCCGGCCCGCCCGTCGTTACACCCCCGAGCCGCGGAGCAGGCCCTCCCAGCCGCCCGCGCGCCAGCCCCTTTGACGGGCACCCCCCGAGACTTTTCCCCTCCGTGGCACCCCCGCCGCGGCTATCCCTCACTTCAGGGAGGCAACCATCATGGCTACCACTCTGCTGCGTAAGACCGTTCTGACCGCTGTCGGTATCGCCGCCACCGCCGGAGGCATCGCCGGCCCCGCGATCGCGGCCCACGCCGCCCCCACCACCACGAGCGTGGTGGCCGACCGCAAGGGCCACGGCGAGCGGGAACTGGACGTGCGCTACGAGGCCCAGCCCAACTTCTACTTCTGCGGCCCCGCCGCCGCCCGCAACGCCCTGTCCGTGCAGGGCAAGAACATCGACGTGCACGCCATGGCCCGCGAAATGGGCACCACCGAGGCCGGCACCAACAGCATCAACGACATCACCCCCGTGCTGAACAAGGAAACCGGCGCCAGCAACGCCTACAAGTCGGTCGAGATCAGCACCCCCAAGGCCGACGACAAGCAGACCGACACCCTGCGCACCGACGTGGTCAAGACCGTCGACGCCGGCCGGGCCGTGGTCGCCAACATCGCCGGCACCGCCACCGACACCGACGGCACCACCCACTCCTTCGAAGGCGGCCACTACATCAGCGTCATCGGCTACCGCGACAACGGCAACACCGTCACCATCGCCGACAGCGCCGACCCCACCACCGCCACCTACCGCATGACCATCGACAACCTCGCCGACTGGATCGCCACCCGCGGCTACAGCACCAACTAAGAACACCACCCCACCGCACACACGGCTGCACAGCAAGAACAAGGCCAGCGGCCAGAGCAAACACATGGCGGACCAGAGCAAGATGGCGTGAAGCAACACGCGAAAGGGCCCGACCCCACCAGGGGGTCGGGCCCTTTCGCGCATATCCAACGGCTGCCTGCCGGTCACCTCGCCGTCACGCCGGTGTCGTCACCCGGACGGCTCGCTCCACCACGCTGGGTCGCGCCGGATCGTCCGGGCGAGCGCGAAGGAGCAGCAGTGGCAGCCGAGGAGGCGACGCACCGCCCACCGACCACCCACCGCCCACCCGCGACGAGCCGCCCCGACGTGAGCGTGGTCGTGCCTGTCTACGACACGCTGCGCTACCTGCGGTCCTGCCTCGACTCGGTGCTGCGGCAGACGATCGGGCCGGGCCGGATGGAGATCGTGGCGGTGGACGACGGGTCCGCCGACGGCAGCGGCCGCCTGCTGGACCGGTACGCCGCGAAGCACCCCGGCACGGTGCGGGTGGTCCACCAGCCCAACTCCGGTGGCCCGGCGTCGCCCTGCAACCGGGGACTGGACCTGGCCACCGGCCGGTACGTGTTCTTCCTCGGCTCGGACGACCGGCTCGGCCCGGAGGCCCTGGAACGTCTGGTCGCCGCAGCCGACCGGTACGGCTCGGACGTGGTGCTCGGCAAGGTGGTCGGGGTCAACGGCCGGCACGTGTTCGCCGACGTGTTCGCCGACGGCAACGCGGTCGACGTGAGCCTGTTCGACTCGGCGCTGCCCTGGTCGCTGGCGAACACGAAGCTGTTCCGGCGCGACCTCGTGGACCGGCTCGGGCTGCGGTTCCCGGAGGACATGCCGGTGCTCAGCGACCAGCCGTTCACGCTCGCCGCCTGCTACCACGCCCGGCGGATCTCGGTGCTCGCCGACTACGACCACTACCACGCGGTACGGCGGCTGGACGCCCGCAACATCACGTACCACAGCCGGGTCGAGCAGCGCCTGGTCAGCGTGGAGCGGCTGTTCGCGTACGTGGCCGACCTGATCCCCGCGGGGGCGCGCCGGGACGCGGTGTTGCGCCGCCACGTCGGGCTGGAGCTGGCGAACCTCGTCGGCGACGACTTCCGGCACCTGGACCGGGCCGCGCAGGAGCGGGTGCACGCGACGGTCGGCCGCCTGGTGCGGCGGCACGTCACCGACGGTCTGCGGGACCGGCTCGGCATCGAGGCCCGGCTGCGCCTGGGCGCGGTGACCGCGGGCGGGGTCGACGACCTGCTGGCGGTGATCGAGCAGGACAGCGGCCGGGGCGTGCCGGCGACGGTGTTCGCCGGTGACCGCTGGCACGCGGGCTACCCGGGTGCCCCGGCGCGGTGGACCGACGTCACCGACGTGCGCGCCGACTGGCTGGCGCGGCTGGACACCGTCGACGTGAGCTGGGTCGACGGGCACACGTTGACGGTGACGACGCGCAGCCCGTACCCCCGCTTCGCCACGGAGGCCGGGCCGGTGCGGATGCTGGCCGGTCCGGTCGTGGGCGCCACCCGCATGGACGCCGCCGATCCGACCGGCCGCACGCTCCGCACGGACTTCGCGCTCGACCGGCTCCTGGCCGCAAGCTCCGCCAGCGGGCAGCGCCATCCGGTCCGCGCCGAGCTGGACGGCGGTCACGGACGCGGCGGTGCCGCGGTGCGCGCGCCCCGGCTCGCCGCCGGACGGCCCCGGCTGGTGCGGCACGGCGCCCGGCTGTACGGGGTGGCGGCGACTGTCGACCCGCGCAACGGTCAGCTCGTCCTGTCGGTGGTGCCGGTGACGGCCGGGCAGCTCATCGGGCGGCTGCGCCGGCGCGGCCGGCGCGTCGCGGCCGGAGCGCAGGTGTCAGGGCGCGGCCCGGAAGCCCTGCTCGGCCGGCATGGGCACCTGGAGGTACGTGGTGCCGCGCAGGTCCAGCCAGGCCCGCTGCGGCGCGCGGACCAGGCGCACCATCACCGCGGTGCAGGCGGGGCAGCGCCCGACCAGGCCAGGGGCGTGCGAGTAGACGTGCAGCCCGGCCATCGGGCCGGTCGTCCCGCAGGTGTCGCAGCGCCCGGTGGTGGCGCTCAGGTCGACGGCGAACAGCTCGCGCAGCGGCCCGTCGAGCATGTTGCCGTCCAGGTAGGACAGGTCGGTCATACGCCCTCCTCGGGTTCTCAGCCGGTCGGGCCGAACCGTTCGGTCCGCACGCGCCGGGTCGGGTGACCCAGCCCCACCAGCAGGTCGGCCACGGTCTCCACGAATCCGGTGGGGCCGCACACGTAGCACAGCGGCTCCAGGTCGGGCGGCCAGCCGTGGCTGTTCACGTCGGCCAGGCCGATCCGGTGCGGCTCGCCGCGCCAGCCCTCGGGCGCGGACCGGGTGTAGACGTACGCGACGTCGAGGCCCTGGTCGTCGCGGGCGCGGCGGCGCAGCTCGTCGGCGTAGACGACGTCGTCCGGGGTGCGCACCGAGTAGACGAGCCGGAACGGCGTACGGCTGCCCGCGGCGCGGCGCGCGCGGATCATCGCCATCAGCGGCACCACGCCGGACCCGCCGCCCACGAGCAGCACCGGCGCGGTGTCGTCGGTACGCCAGACGAACCAGCCGCCGACCGGGCCGCGTACCTCCAGCGGGTCGCCCTCGGCGTAGGTGCCGGTCAGGTACGGCGACACCTCACCGTCGGGTACCCGCTGCACCGTCACAGCGATCCGCTCGCCGTCGGCGGGACCGGCCAGCGAGTACGACCGGGCGGCCTGGTAGCCGTCCTCGGCGGTGAGGCGCAGGTCGACGTGCTGCCCGGGCAGGTGTCCGGGCCAGCCGGGCACGTCCAGCACGAGTGTCTGCGCGGTGGGCGTCTCGATCCGCCGCTCGACCAGCCGGGCCACCCGCCACATCAGCGGCGCGACGCGGCGGCCCTCGGCCTGCGCCGTCACCTCAGTCGCCCTGGTAGCGCTGCTCGCGCCACGGGTCGCCGTAGTCGTGGTAGCCGGCGGTCTCCCAGAAGCCGGGCCGGTCGTCGGCGAGCAGCCGGATGCCGTGCACCCACTTGGCCGACTTCCACAGGTACAGGTGCGGTACGAGCAGCCGCGCCGGTCCGCCGTGCTCGGCCGGCAGCGGCCCCCCGTCGTACGTGTGCACCACCCAGGCCCGCCCGCCGCGCAGGTCGTCCAGCGGCAGGTTGGTGGTGTAGCCGCCGTAGGAGTGCGCCAGCGCGTACCGGGCGCTCGTGCCGACGCCGTCGAGCAGTGTGTCCAGGGAGACGCCCTGCCAGGTGGTGCCGAGCTTGGACCAGCGGGTGACGCAGTGCAGGTCCACAGTCGGGGTGTCCTGCGGCAGACCCATCAGCTCGTCCCAGGACCAACGGTACTCCGCGCCGGTCTCGCCGGTCAGCACGAACTCCCAGGTGTCCAGCGGCACGCGCGGCGTCGGGCCCGCGGAGAGCACGGGGAAGTCCTCGGTGAGGTACTGCCCCGGCGGCAGGTCGGGCGCGGACGAACGGGGCCGGCCCTGGAAGCCGGGCGAGACGATTCCCACCCGTCAGTCGTACCACCGTCGGTCCCGCCGGGGCAGGTGTTCCGGCCGAGTCAGGCGGAGCCTCCGCCCTGCACCTCGTGCACGACTGTGCGCTTGCCGTCGCCGCTGTCGCGGGTGGCCCGCAGGCTGGTGATGGTGACGATCACCAGGACACCGATGATCACGCCGAGCGAGGCTAGCGTCGGGATCTCCGGTACGCCCTCCCAGATGCCGTGCGCCCAGTGCAGGCCGAGCTTGACGCCGATGAACGCCAGGATGGCGGCCAGGCCGTAGCTGAGGTGCACGAGCCGGCTCAGCGCGGCGTGCAGCACGAAGTAGAGCGCCCGCAGACCCAGCAGCGCGAAGGCGTTGGTGGCGAAGACCAGGTACGGGTCCTCGGTGATGCCGTAGACGGCCGGCACCGAGTCGACGGCGAACACGATGTCCGTGGCCAGCACGGCGACCACGACGAGCGCGAACGGGGTGAGCGCCCGCCGGCCGGCCTGCCGGATCGTCATCCGGGTGCCGTGGTAGTCGTCGACCACCGGCATGATCTTGCGGAGCAGGCGTACCGACCGCATCTTGTTGATGTCGACCTCCTGCTCGTGCCCGGAGAGGGCGTCGCGCAGCAGCTTGACCGCGGTGGCGATCAGGATGAGCGCGAACAGCAGGAAGGCGAAGTCGAGCGTCTGGAGCGCGGCGGCGCCGAGCGCGATGAACACACCGCGCAGCACCAGGGCGCCCGCGATGCCGTAGAGCAGCACCCGCTGGGCGAGTACGGCGGGCACCGCGAACGCGGCCAGCAGCAGCATGAACACGAACAGGTTGTCGACCGAGAGGGACTTCTCGACCAGGTAACCGGTGAGGTACTCGATGCCCTGCTGGCTGCCGTAGCGGGACCAGATCCAGGCGCCGAAGGCCAGCGGCAGGGCGATGTAGAAGGCCGACCAGCCCAGCGCCTCACGGATCGAGACCTCGTGCGGCTTTCTGGTGACCAGGAAGTCGAGCACCAGCAGGACGAGCACGCCGACGATCGTCACGGCCCACAGCGTGGGCGTGCCGACAGACGACAACCCGGCCGCGGCCAGGGGCGACAATTCGGGCATGGAGCCTCCTCGAACACCGTGTCATGTTCGAGGTCTCCTTCACCCACGCTTTCGTGGGCAACCACCCGGGGCTCGCCTCGGCGGCTTGCCGTACTGACCGGAATGATTCGTGGGAAGTACTCCCCTCGCCTGCACAAGGCTAGGTCACCGCCGGACCGGACGCCAAGTCGGGACACGGTTGATTGCCCTGATCAACCGCTGCGCGGCGGTGAAGGGCATGGCGCCAGGTCACCGGGGCCCCTATGGTGACGCGGGTGACCAATCAGGGACCACTGACCGGCGTACGGGTGATCGAGCTGGCCGGGATCGGCCCCGGTCCGTTCGCGTCGATGATGCTGGCCGACCTCGGCGCCGACGTGGTGCGCGTCGACCGGCCCGGCGGCGGCGGATTCGGCGCCTTCCCCGGTGACCTGCTGAACCGCAACCGCCGCTCGATCGGTGTGGACCTGAAGCAGCCCGAGGGGCGTGACCTGGTGCTCGGCCTGGTCGCCGGCGCGGACGCGCTGGTGGAGGGCTTCCGGCCCGGGGTGACCGAACGACTCGGCCTCGGCCCGGACGACTGCCTCGCCGCCAACCCCGAGCTGGTGTACGGGCGGATGACCGGCTGGGGGCAGGACGGGCCGCTGGCCCACAGCGCCGGGCACGACATCGACTACCTGGCGCTGACCGGCGCGCTGCACGGCGTGGGCCGGGCCGGTGAGCGTCCGGTGCCGCCGATGAACCTGCTCGGCGACTTCGGCGGCGGGGGCATGATGCTGGCGCTCGGCGTGGTAGCCGCGCTGTACGCGGTGCGCGGCGGCGCGCCCGGCCAGGTGGTCGACGCGGCCATCGTGGACGGCGTGTCGGTGCTGGCCACCCAGATCCACGCACTGCGCGGGATCGGGCTGTGGCAGGACCCGCGCGGGGTGAACCTGCTCGACGGCGGCGCGCCCTTCTACGACACGTACGAGTGCGCCGACGGGCGGTACGTGGCGGTGGGCGCGCTGGAGCCGCAGTTCTACGCCGAACTGGTCCGGCTCACCGGCTTCCCGCTCGACGGCGGCGACGGTCCGGCGGACCCCGGCGCGGCGGGCGGCGGTGAGGCGCTGGACCGGGACGACCCGGCGAACTGGCCGGCGCTGCGGGCCGCCTGGGCGCGGCTGTTCCGCACCCGGACCCGGGACGAGTGGACGGCGCTGCTGGCCGGAACCGATGCCTGCGTGGCCCCGGTGCTCGACTGGGCCGAGGCGCCGGCGCATCCGCACCTGCGCGCGCGGGAGGTCTTCGTGGCGCCGGACGGCGTCATCCAGCCCGCTCCCGCGCCGCGTTTCTCCGCCACCCCGACCTCGGTCCGGCGCCCGCCGCCGTCCCCGGGCGAGCACACCGGCGAGGTGCTCGCCGACGCCGGGATCGACGCGGGCCGGATCGCCGCGCTGCGCGCCGCGGGCGTGATCGGCTGACCGCCCGCCGGCCCGCTCAGCGGCGGTACGCGGCGGCCGGGGCGAGGGCCGGTTCGACCATGTCCCGGTAGTCGCGCGGGAACTGGACCACGACCTCCTGGAACTCCCCGCCGCGGATCGCCTCGCGCATCGTGACGAACACCGCGCGTACCGCGTCCCGGGCGGTGTTCTCGTCGCAGTCCGCCCGGCGGGCGACCCGGGCGACGAACTCCGCCGCGCCGAACCGTTCCGCCGCCTCGTCGCGCGGATACGGGCTGAGCAGCCCCTGTAGTGGCTTCGGCAGCTGCGCGGCCAGGTCCAGCACCTCGCCGCCGGTCAGCCGCTCGGCGAACGTCTCCAGCGTGGCCCCGGTGAGCGTGGCGGCCCGGTCCTCGCTGGTGCCGGTGAGCCGGGCGACCCGGCTCACGAAGGTCAGGTAGTGCATGCGTGGTACCCCCTTCGGTGCGCCCACAGCGGCTACCCGCGACGGCGCGCCGGAAACAGCGCCGGTCACCGGCACGAGACGGCGGCGGCATTTCCGTGCTCGCGGGCGTGAGCGGCGGCGCGACGGGTAACCGCCGCCCGGTCATGACCCCGACTACTGCCACGAGGAGCCCGACCCATGGCGAGTTACACGGATGTCCTTGACTACCTGTCCGCGCTGGACTATCCGGCCGGCAAGGACGACGTCATCCGCGAGGCGGAACGGGAGGGCGCGCCGCCGGACGTGTTGCGGGCGCTGCGCGCGCTGCCCCCGGTGGACTACGCCAACGGAACCGAGGTGGCCCGCTCGGCCGGCATCGACGCGGCTCCCGAGGTGAGCCGGTCGCAGCGCGCGGCGCAGGCCCGGGACAACCACCCGCGCGTCTCGCAACACCTGCGCGGCATCTGAGTACGGCGTTGGGCCGGCGGGCGACACGGCCGCCGGCCTCTGCGCGTGCCGAAGGAAGCCCGCCGTGCGACGGTGTCGGGTGGGCGGTCGTGCGTACTCGCCTGTGGGCGGCCGGCACCCCTGGAACAGGCGAGCGCCCCGGGTCACGAACCGCGGCCTGGGGCGCCACGCAGCACCTGTCCTCAGCGGTTCACGCCCGAACCGGGTCGCGACCGCAGAGCGGTGAGATGTTCGCCCGAACCGGGCGGGCATCGCTGCCACGATCATCATACGACGCGGCATCAGCCGAACGGGTGAGAATCGCGGAAGTGTGTACGGGCGCACGCCTGGCTCAGGCGGTCACCTCGGCGTACCGGCGCTCCAGGTCCACCCGCGCCAGCGCTCCGACCAGCCACGACAGTTGCTCCGACTCGCCGCTGCCGGTCAGTCCGGCGAGGTCGCGCGCGGTGCGGCCCAGCCCGAGCCGCCGGGCCGCCGCGAGCGCCCGCCGGTCGGCCACCGGCGCCGCCTCGCGCCACAGCGCCTGCGCCTCGCGCAGGAACAGGTCGCACACCTCGTCGTCCACTCCGGGCAGCGCGATCAGCAGCCGCCGCTCCTGACCCGGATCCTGGTGCGCGGCGGTCCGCAACCGGCGCAGGTCGCCCCGGTACGTCTCGACGACAGTGCGGGCCAGGTCGCCGAGGATATCGGCGATCCCGGCCAGGTCACCGCGCAGCCCGGCGGCGCGCAGCACGCGTACCCGGTCCTCGTGCCGGGATCGGGCCATCCGGGCCGCGGTGTCCCACCCGGCGTCGCGCAGCGCGGTGGCCGCGTCGACGGACCGGTGGAAGTCGCCCCGGCGGGCCAGCAGGACGGCCAGGTACAGCACCTGGAACAACTGGGCCGGGTTGTTCGTCACCCGGAACCCGAAGCACTCGGCGAACCCGCGGCCGTCTCCGGCGAGCCGGCGGGCGAGCCGCTTCTTGTCCGCGACGTCGCGCGGGGCGGTCTGTGTCGGCATGCCGCCGACTACCCCGGCGACGGCGCGGCATTCGGGTACGACGGTCAGCCGCGGACGTCGCCGCCGCGGTCACGCGCCTTGAGACGGGTGGTGGGCAGCGCGGGCGCGGGCAGCGGCGGCGCCGCGTCGTCGGCGACCACGCCGAAGCGGCGGCCGGCCATCCAGTCCTCGCGGGCGGCCACCACCTCATCGTGCGAGCGGCCGACGAAGTTCCACCACATCACCAGCGGCTCCTCGAACGGGGTGCCGCCGAGCAGCAGCAGCCGGGTGCCCGGCTCGGCGCGCAGCGTCAGCGCGCCCCGTCCGAGGCCCAGGTAGAGCAGCGCGCCGGGGGCCAGCGCCGTGCCGTCGCACTCGGCGGCGCCGGACATGGCCAGCAGCCCGTACTCGAAGTCCGGGCGCAGCGGCAGCGTGGCCGGCGCCGGACCGCGGACCTCGATCTGCGCGCCGACCAGCGGGGTGTGCACGACCGCGGGCGAGCGTTCCCCGCCGAGGTCGCCGACGAGCAGCGTGACGTCCAATTCGCCGTCGCGGAAGCGGGGCAGGTCGGCGTGGTGGGCGAAGTCCGGGTCACCGGCGCGGGCCGGGTCGGGCAGCGCCACCCACAGCTGCACGCCGTGCATCAGCGGCGGGTGGACCAGCGGGGACCGCTCGGAGTGGGCGATGCCGCGCCCGGAGGTCATCACGTTGAGCTGGCCCGGGCGGATGGGCTGCACGTTGCCGAGGCTGTCGCGGTGCAGGATCTCCCCGTCGAGCAGCCAGGTGACGGTCTGGAGCCCGGTGTGCGGGTGCGGCGGCACCTCCATGCCGGGCCGGTCGGCCACGTCGTCGGGCCCGAAGTGGTCGACGAAGCACCAGGCGCCGACCATCCGGCGCTGCCGCTGCGGCAGCAGCCGGCGCACAGTGGTGTAGCGGCCGAGCGGGACGTCGTGGCCGGGCAGCAGCACGCTGCCCGGGTCGGTCGGGCCGACGCCCGGCGGGAGCGTCTGCGCGGGCAGGGATTCGGTGCGGTCCACCGCCCCGACTGTACGCTCACTCCGCGGTGACGCTCACCGCGTTCGCGCCCCCGACCAGGTCGAGGTAGAGCCGGTCGGCAGCCCGGTCCCAGCCCGGTGAGCTGACCAGGTCACCGGCGGCGGTCCCGCCGCGACGCTGGTCGTACAGGGTCAGGGAGCCGGCGCCGGCGGCCACCCGCACCCGGGCCGGCGGCCCGCCGGGCACTGTGACTGTGAGTTCGCTGACCCCGCCGGTCATCCGGACGGTGAGCGAGCCGTCGAGCCGGGGCAGCAGCAGCCGGGTACGCGAGGCGCCGCCGACCAGGTCGATCCCGGCGAGCCGGGCCTCGCCCAGGTCGAGCCGCTGCTCGCTGACGCCGCCGATCAGCCGCAGCCGCCAGGTGACCCGGGAGTTGAGCACCACCTCGACGGCGGCCGGGCCGGGGCGGCCGTTCTCCTCGATCCGCAGCCGGACCCGGTCGCCCACGAACTGCGGGCGGGGCGTCACGCCCGAGCCGTCCGGCGCGCCGATCCGGTACAGGTCGTCGCCGAGGTCGGCGGCCCGCAGCGTGAACCGGGTCAGCCCGTCGACCAGTTCGAACTGGGCGCGCTGCCGGTCCCCGCGGGGCGCGGCGAGTGTCTGGGCACCGGCCACCTCGGCGGCGCCCGCCCCGCCCGAGCCGCCGCTCCCGGTGACCGGTGACGGCGGCGCGCCGCCGGAGAAGACCACGCCGAGGCGGGCCGGGTTGGACAGCGTCACCGCCACGGCCACCGCGCCGAGCATCACCACCAGCACCGCCGCGGCGGCCAGCAGCCGGGCTCCGCCGGACCAGCGGGGCCGGGCCGGGCCGGGGTCGTCCTCGGATGCGGTCATGGTCGTCCCCTCTCGCCGGTCCCCATCGGGTCATACGTCTGCGTCGGCGTCCCGGTTCATTCCCACTCCGGTACGCGAGCGCACCTTGCCGGCGCACGCGGCCAGCACGGCGTGCGCGTCCAGGCCGAGACTCTCGATGGCGACCAGCGCGGTGAACGCCACGTCGGCCAGCTCGGCTGCGACCTCCTCGCGGGTATGCGTCACCCCCTTGCGCGGGTTCTGCCCGAGCAGGCCGATCCAGGCCGCGGCGACCTCACCGGCCTCCTCGCCGATCTTGAGGATGCGACAGGTCAGTTCGGTGTCGCCGCGGCCGTTCGCGGCGTCGAGCCAGGCGCGCGCGTCGCGCGCCGTCGTCCAGATGGTGGCGTCCACGCGGACCAGTGAACCGCACCTCGCACACGTTCGTATCCTGGGGCGACGCCGGCCAGGCGGCCTGCGTCCCAGGCGAGAGGAGGTGCCCGTGATGCCGGAGACCGTCGAGTCGGTGTTCGCCGGCGTGGTCGCCCGGAACCCGGGAGAGCCCGAGTTCCACCAGGCGGTCCGCGAGGTGCTGGAGAGCATCGGTCCGGCCCTGGCCCGGCATCCGGAGTACGCCGAGGTGGTCGAGCGCGTCTGCGAACCCGAGCGGCAGGTCATCTTCCGCGTGCCGTGGGAGGACGACCGGGGCCGGGTGCGGGTCAACCGCGGGTTCCGGGTGGAGTTCAACAGCGCGCTCGGCCCGTTCAAGGGCGGCCTGCGCTTCCACCCGTCGGTCTACCTGGGCATCGTGAAGTTCCTCGGGTTCGAGCAGATCTTCAAGAACGCGCTGACCGGGCTGTCCATCGGCGGCGGCAAGGGCGGCGCGGACTTCGACCCGAAGGGCCGCTCCGACCGGGAGGTGATGCGGTTCTGCCAGAGCTTCATGACCGAGCTGTACCGGCACATCGGCCCGCAGACCGACGTGCCCGCAGGTGACATCGGGGTGGGCGGCCGGGAGATCGGCTACCTGTTCGGGCAGTACAAGCGCATCACCAACCGGTACGACGCGGGCGTGCTCACCGGCAAGGGCCTGGCGTACGGGGGCGCGCAGGTCCGCCGGGAGGCGACCGGGTACGGGGCGGTGTTCTTCGCCGACGAGATGCTCCGCCAGGCCGGGGACAGCCTGGCGGGCAAGCGGGTGGTGGTGTCCGGCTCCGGCAACGTGGTCATCTACGCGATCGAGAAGGTGCACCAGCTCGGCGGCATCGTGGTGGCGTGCTCGGACTCCGGCGGCTACGTGGTCGACGAGAAGGGCATCGACCTGGCGTTGCTGCGCGAGCTGAAGGAGCAGCGCCGGGGACGGCTGTCCGGGTACGCGGAGCACGCGCGCAACGCGGTGGCGGTCGCGGACCGCACCGTGTGGGAGGTGCCCTGCGACCTGGCGCTGCCCTGCGCCACGCAGAACGAGATCGGCGGCGCGGAGGCGGCCGCGCTGGTAGCGGGCGGCTGCGTCGCGGTGGTGGAGGGGGCGAACATGCCCACCACGCCGGAGGCGGTGCGGATCCTCGGCCGGGCCGGGGTGCGGTTCGCCCCGGGCAAGGCCGCCAACGCCGGCGGGGTGGCGGTGAGCGGGCTGGAGATGCAGCAGAACGCCAGCCGCGACACGTGGACGTTCGGCGAGTCGGAGCAGCGGTTGCGCGAGATCATGCGGGACGTGCACGACAGGTGCTGGGCGACCGCCGAGGAGTTCGGCCTGCCCGGCGACTACGTGGCCGGGGCGAACATCCAGGGGTTCCGGCGGGTGGCCGAGGCGATGCTGGCGCACGGCCTGGTCTGAGCGGTCCGCGGGACGGACGCTGACGGAGCGGTCGGTCAGCGACTGACAGATCTCGACGCCCCGCCTAGGTTCCAGGGCGCTACCGGCGGGTAGGCATCCGTCCCGCGTCGTCACCCAGTCCCGGGGTGGCACCCGTCCCCGGGGAGCAGCGATGCAGCCCGCACCCCCGGGCCGCCGGCACCCGCACCCGCCAGCTCTACCCGCCGTGCTGATCCTGCCTCAGTCCTCCGCCCGGGAGTACCAGCCGCCCCGGTAGACGGTGCCCTGCGAGGTCGGCTGCGGCTCCGGCGGCGCCTCCGCCTCCTGCGGCACGTCGCCGGCGGTGCGACGGGAGCGGCGGACGCGGCTGACCACGAACCAGCAGACACCTGCTACCACGGCCACGATGACGACCTTCTGGAACGTGCCCGCGTACGCCTCGACCACGTGCCACTGCTCGCCGAGCAGGTAACCGGCGAGCACGAACGTGGTGTTCCAGATCAGGCTGCCCAGCGCGGTGTAGAGCAGGAAGACCGGAACCGGCATCCGTTCCACTCCGGCCGGGATGGAGATGAGACTGCGGAAGATCGGAATCATCCGGCCGAAGAACACCGCCTTGACGCCGTGGCGCAGGAACCACGCCTCGGTCCGGTCCACGTCCTCCAGCTTGATCAGCGGCAGCCGCGCGGCCAGGGCGCGCATCCGGTCCCGCCCGAGGGCCGCGCCGATGTAGTACAGCGCCAGCGCGCCCACGATCGACCCGAGCGTGGTCCAGAAGATGGCGCCCGCCAGGCTCATCCGGCCCTGGCTCGCGGTGAAGCCGGCCAACGGCAGGATCACCTCGCTGGGGATGGGCGGGAACAGGTTCTCCAGGGCCACCGCGAGGCCGGCGCCGGGCCCACCGAGCCGTTCCATCAGGCCGGTCACCCAGCCGGCTACTCCGTCGCCGGACGGTTCCGCGGCCCGCGCGGTGCTCGCCCGGGGGACGGCGAGCAGCTGTGCGTTTCCGATCATCGGACCAACGTTACGGTGCGAAGCCGCGGACGACCACGCGTCATGGAAACCATTATCGCGTACGCCATGCGTACGCCGTTGCGGATCGCCGTCGCCCAGCCACACCGGCACGCCGGAGCACGCGGTGGCGACGGCGGCGCTCGGCGCGGACGCCTACCCGGCCGGGGTGCTGGAGTCGGCCGGCGACGCGGTCGTGCCGGACGAACGCGCCCGCCGCGTCGCCGCCGAGCACGGCGTGTGGGTGGTGACTGCCAGTTTCGCCGGCTCGGCCGGAGGCGGGTACGCGCGGGCCGCGGGTGGTTCCGGGATCTGGTCGCCGGCCGGTGGGCCGGTGGGCCGCGCCGGCACGGGCGCCGGCGAGGTGGTCGCCGGGACGTTGCACTGAGGACGGATCACCTACGCTGGGCGGGATGGCACCGTCGGAGGGTGCCGGCCCAGGTTCGGCCCCGGACAGCTTCTCGGCGGCGACCCCGCTCGCCACCGGTCGCACCGCCGACGTGTGGCTGCTGCCCGGCGGGCGGGTCCTGCGCCGTTACCGCGACGGCGGCGACGTGCGGGCCGAGGCCGAGGTGATGCGGTACCTGCACCGGGCCGGCTATCCCGTGCCCCGGGTGCACCACGCCGACGGCGCCGGCCTGGTGCTCGACCGGGTCACCGGCCCGACGCTCGTGGAGGCGTTCCACGCGGGCACGGTCACCGCGCCCGTGGTCGCCCGCATGCTGGTCGACCTGCATGCCCGGCTGCACGCGCTCCCGGCCCTCCGGTCGGCCGATCCGGCGGTCCGCCTCCTGCACCTCGATCTGCATCCGCACAACGTGCTGCTGGCCGCCACCGGTCCGGTGGTCGTCGACTGGACCGACAGCGCCGAGGGTCCGCCGGCGCTGGACCGGACGACGACCGCGTTAATTCTCGCGGAGGTCGCCGTCGCTCCGGGTCACCCGCTGGCGACGGCGGCAGGTGAGTTGCTGTCCGCGTACGTCGCCGCGTCCGGGCCGCTCGACCGGCTGGCGGAGGCGGTCCGGCACCGCGCCGCCGGTCACGCACCCGATCCGGAACGGCTGCCCGAAGCGGCCGCCCTGCTGACGGAGTCGATCCGGGCTGTCACACCGACGGCGAGGGGCCGCAGGGCGCCTCAGCCCTCGTCGGCGGCGCCGCCGCGCAGCCGCTCGTAGCCGTCGAGCAGCTTACGCAGCGCGGTGGCGGTGACCGGGTCGATCTTGTCGTCCTCGGCCGCGTCCTCGATCTTCTCGCGCAGGTCCTCGACCCGCTTGCCCCGGTCCAGCTCGGCGGCCTTCTTCCGCAGGTCGTCGGCGGTCTTGCGGTCGATCAGCCCGATCGCCTCGGCCCGGTCGAGCAGCTCACCGAACCGGTCGCCGAGCTGACGCAGCGTCACCGTTTCGGGTGCCGCCGACGTCGGCGCGGCACTGCTGGGCTCCGGGGCGGGCGGTTCGGCGGCGCGCGTCGACGGGCCTGCGGTGGGCGCGGCGGCCGGCGACGTGCCGGAGCCGTCGCCCCACACCAGCGAGCCGATCACCGCGAGCAGCAGCACCAGGGCACCGGCGACGAGCAGCCCGAGTAGCCGGTTCGACGAGACCGCCGGGCGCGGCGGTGCGACGGGGCGGGCCGGCGGGACCGGGCGGGACGCGGCGGCCGGGGACCGCTCGATCAGGGTGGGCGGGTGCGCCGCCGGCGCCACGGTGGGCAGGATCGCGGTCGGCGGGTCCACCGGGCGGCCCGCGCCGAGCCGGTCGGCGAGCCGGGCCGCTGTGGGCCGCCGCTCCGGGTCCGCTGCCAGGCAGGCCAGGACCAGGCCGGCGATCTCCGGCGCCAGGCCGGGCACCCGCAGCGGCGGGACCGGCGGCCGGTTGCGCCGCACGTCCAGCACGTCGTCCCAGCTGCGCACCGGCAGCGGCGCCCGGCCGGTGAGACTGCGGTACAGCAGCACGCCGAGCGCGTATACGTCGCCGGCCGGGTTCGCCGGACCGGGGTCGAGGCGTTCCGGGGCGAAGTAGGCGGGAGTGCCCATCAGCAGCGCGCCGGTCTGCCCGGTGACCGGGTGCGGGCCGGCGGGCGCGGCGATGCCGAAGTCGAGCACCTTCGCGCCGGTCTCGGTGAGCATCACGTTCGCCGGCTTGACGTCGCGGTGCACCACGCCGATCCGGTGCGCCGCGGCCAGCGCCCCGGCGACCTGCCCGGCCGTGCGGACCGCGTCCGGCCAGGCCAGCGGCCCGCCGGCCAGCCGGTCGGCGAGCGTCTGCCCCTCCACCAGCTCCATCACCAGGTACGGGACGACGCCGCCGTCCAGCGTCGCCTCGCCGTAGTCGTACACCTGGGTCACGTGCGGGTGGGTGAGCCGCGCCGCCGCGCGGGCCTCGCGCTGGATGACCGCCCGCAGTTGCGGATCGGCGGGAAGCTGCCCGGCGAGGGCCTTGACCGCGACGGGCCGGTGCAGCACCTCGTCGTCGGCGCGCCACACCTCGGACATCCCGCCGAGGCCGATGCGTTCGCGCAGGACATACCGGTCGTTCAGGCGCAGGGCGGGCGTGAACGGCGACATGATGCCTCCAGTCTGCCCGTCCGGTCCCCGTGCCCGCCAACCGCCCGGCCCGGAGCCCGGAGTCAGGGCTTGCGGGCGACCCCGCCGTACATGCTGACGTCGACCACCGACGGGCGCGGCTCGGGCTCGCCGTCGGCGCGCCACTCGGCGACCGAGCAGACGCCCGGCTCGACCGGCTCCAGGCCGTCGAAGAAGCGCACGACCTCCTCCCGGCTGCGCAGGTTGATCACGCCGTGCGGGCCGCCGCCGCGGGCCGCCGCCTTCACCTCGGCGGCCACCTCCGCCGGCAGGTAGTCGTGGGTGGCGTGCGAGGCGGCCAGGTAACTGCCGGCCGGTAACGCGTCCAGCAGGCGGCCGACGATCGCGTGCGGACCTTCGCCGTCGGGCACGAAGTGCAGCACCGCCAGCAGCATCAACGCCACCGGCTGGGAGAAGTCCAGCGTGCGGCGCAGGTCGGGGTGGGCGAGGATGCGCTCCGGGTCACGCAGGTCCGCGTCGAGGTACGCGGTGGCGCCCTCCGGCGAACTGGTGAGCAGCGCGCGGGCGTGGGCCAGCACGATCGGGTCGTTGTCGACGTAGACCACCCGGGCGCGCGGGTCGGTCGACTGCGCGACCTCGTGCGTGTTGTCGGCGGTGGGGATGCCGGTGCCGATGTCCAGGAACTGCCGGATGCCCGCCTCGCCGGCCAGGTGCCGCACCGCGCGGCGCAGGAACCGCCGGTCCACTGTCTCCGGTCGCCGTCATGCTACTGTCCCGCGCCGCTCAGGCCGGGTACAGCTCGTCGCGCATGCGGGCCAGCAACTCGGGGGTCCGCTCCGGCGGCGCGGCCTCCACGCACAACCTTTCCATCGCCTCGGCGTAGAAGTCGAGGTCGTCGCGCTTGTCCAGATAGATGGCGCTGGTGAGCTGCTCGATGTAGACGATGTCGGGCAGGTCGGGGTCACCGAAGCGCAGGATGCTGAACGCTCCGCTGGCCGCGGCGTGGCCGCCCGCGGCGAACGGGACGATCTGCAACCGCACGTGCGGGCCCGAGGTCGCCTCGATCAACGCGTCCATCTGCTCGCGCATCACCGCGGCACCGCCGATCGGGCGGCGCAGCACCGCCTCGTCGAGCACCGCCCACAACTGCGGCGGGTTGGGGCGCCGCAGCAGTTCCTTGCGCTGCATCCGCAGCTCCACCCGCCGGTCCAGCTCCGCCGCCGACGCGCTGCGGTGGCCGAGCAGGATCACCTCCCGGGCGTACGCGGCGGTCTGCAACAGGCCGGGCACGAACTGCACCTCGTACGTGCGGATCAGCGCGGCGGCCGCCTCCAGGCCCAGGTACGACTGGAACCAGGCGGGGAGCACATCGCCATAGCGGTGCCACCAGCCCGGGCTGTTCGCGTCCCGGGCCAGCCTGAGCAGCGCGTCACGGTCCTCCGGCGCGGTGACGCCGTAGAGCGTGAGCAGGTCGGCCACGTCGCGCTCCTTGAAGCCGACCCGGCCCAGTTCCATCCGGCTGATCTTCGACTCCGACGAGCGGATCTCCCAGCCGGCTGCCTCGCGGCTGACCCCCGCGTTCTCCCGCAGCCGGCGCAACTGCCCGCCGAGGAGCATGCGCAGCACTGTCGGACCGCTTGTCGGACCACCCTCGACGGGCACCGTCGCCACCTGACCGCCCTCGCATCCCGACCGCCCCGGCCGGGCACCCTCCCGGACCGACGAGTAAGCATGCCATGAACCGACAGTGAGGTGAACTCCTCCGGACGGACGGAGTCAGTCCCGTGTACGAGACGGCGGGATCAGGTGGTCGAAGTCGCCGTCCCGGGCGCCGAGCACGAACGCGGCGATCTCGTCCACCGTGTAGATCAGGGCCGGCCCCTCGGGGTGCCGGGAGTTGCGGACCGCGATGCCGCCGCCGGGCAACTCGGCCAGTTCGACGCAGTTGCCGCTGGGGTTGCTGCGGCGGCTCTTGAGCCAGCGCATCGGTGGCAACTCGGTCACGGGCACGCCGTTCGGGGGTTGCTGCATGGGCGTCCTTCGGGATGAGCCAGCCGAGGCCGCGGGAGGAGCGGTGGGTGGCGACGTCTGTCGACTGAGGAGTGAGATGCACGTGCATCTGCTATTGCATCTGCAATGGACAGAGAGCATGATAACCGAAATACGGTGTGCCGGTTCGTTCACGCACGGTGACCCGAGCCCGGCCCCGGGGACGCCGCTCCACGCGGCTTCGGGACTGCGGTGAGGAGGGCGCGTTGGCGGATCCGATGACCATCGCCTCCGGCATCTCCGCGGCGGGCGCGCTCGTCTCCGCCTGGCAGTTACGCCGCCGCGCGCTGCGCGCCGAAGCCGAGATCGAGCTGCTCCAGGCCGAGCTGGCCGCCGAGCGGCACGCCGCCAGCCACGACCCGCTCACCGGGCTGCCGAACCGCCGCGCGTTCTTCCGGCTGGCCGCCGCCCTCCTAACCGACCCCGCCGGGCAGCCACTCGTCGCGGTGGTGCTCGACCTGGACAACTTCAAGCAGGTCAACGACCGCTACGGGCACGCCGCCGGAGACCAGGTGCTGGTCAGCGTGGCGCAGCGGCTCGCCGCGTTCGCCGGCCCCAACCTGGTGGCCCGGCTCGGCGGCGACGAGTTCGCCGGTCTGCTGGCCAGCCCGACGGCTGACCGCCGGTGGATCGAGCACGCCACCCGGCGGCTCTGCGAGGCGCTCGCCGCACCGATCCCCCTCGGCGCGCGCAGCATCCAGGTCACCGCCTCGGTCGGGCTGGCACCGGTGCACTGCCCCACGCAGCTCGCCGACGCGCTCTGCCGCGCCGACGCGGCCATGTACGAGGCGAAGACGCTCGACGCCGCCCGTCCGACCCGCCAGCTCGTGGCGGAGTGCTGAGTCCGGCTCGTCCGCTAGCTCGTCGCGGGGTGCCGGGCACGGTCCGCCTTGACTCCCCGGCTCGTCGCGGGGTGCTGGGCGGCTCGCCCGTCGCGGGCCGCCTTGCCTGCCCCAGCTCGTCGCGGGGTGCCGGGGCGGGCTCCGTCCGGTGGATCAGCGCCAGCCGTAGCCGGCGCGCAACGCCTGCCCGACCCGGTCGAACCGGGGCCGGTCCAGCACCGCGCCCTCGCGGCGGATGCTGTCCTCGCGCATGGTGAGCACCCGGTCCAGGCGTACCCAGCTCGGCCGGCTGTCCCGGTCCCACTCCCCCGGGCCGAGCGCCAGCCAGTGCCGCTGGCCGTCCCGGTCGCTCTGGCTGGACAGCATCAGCCCGAACAGCGTGCGGCTGTGCCGGCCCACCACCAGCACCGGGCGGTCCTTGCCCTGGCGCGGGTCGTCCTCGTACGGCACCCAGGTCCAGACGATCTCGCCCGGGTCGGCCTGCCCGTCCGGCTCCGGGGCGTACGACAGCTCGCGGCGCTGCAACACGCTGACCTGGCGGCGGCGCGCGACCTGCGCCGGGATCGGCCCGCCGGTGCGGGTGGGGGCGGGTACGCCCCGGGTGATCCGGCCGAGCTTCGACGCCACGTTCCTCAACAGACCTGCCACGGCGGGCAGCCTATCGGTCGGGGGGTGCCGGGCCCGGAATCGGGTCGCCGGGCCGGCTATGCGGTGCGACGATGCCCCGGTGACAGTGCCCCGCCACCAGATCCGCGCCGCGTACACCGGCACCGCCGTCACCGTCTACCAGGCGTACCCGCCGGAGGTCGCCGACGCGGCGCTGCGCGCGGGCCGGTTCGTGCCGCCCTTCAAGCGGGAGCGGATGACCTGGATCAAGCCCTCGTTCCGCTGGATGATGTATCGCTGCGGCTGGGCGCTCAAGCCGGGCCAGGAGCGGGTGCTGGCGGTCGACATCAGCCGGGCGGGCTTCGAGTAGGCCCTGCGGCACGCCTGCCTCAGCAGCTACGACCAGCGCCTGCACCCGGACCGGGACGCCTGGCGGCACCGCCTGCGGGTCAGCCCGGTGCGGGTGCAGTGGGATCCGGAACGCTCGCTGCGGCTGGCGCCCCTGCCGTATCGCTCGCTACAGGTCGGGCTGACCGGCGACGCGGTACGCCGGTACGTCGACGAGTGGGTGGTCGGGCTCACCGACGTCACCGGGCTGGCCCGGTCGGTGCACGGCCGGCTCACCGACGGCGACGAGGCCGGGGCTGCGGCGCTGCTGCCGGTGGAGCGGCCGTACCCGTTGCCGGCCGAGGTGGCGCGCGTCGTCGACGCGGGCTGAGCTGGTCCGGTGCCGCGCCGGGCGGCGCGATGTTGATAAGGGGCCCTTCTACTACCGGAGGCGTTAATGGGGGGCCCTTCCTTACGCTGGGGGCGTGGAGTTGCCCGACGATCTGCCGCTGTTCGAGCGCAGCGCGGTGCGGCTGGTGGTGCTCGACGCCGCCGACCGCCTGCTGCTGTTCCACACCCGCGACCCGGACCACCCGGACCTCGGCGTGTGGTGGGAGCTGCCGGGCGGTGGGCTGGACCCGGGCGAGACGTACCGGGAGGCGGCGGTACGCGAGCTGCGCGAGGAGACGGGTATCCCGATCAGCCCGGACGAGGTGGGCGCGCCGACGTGGCGCCGGCGGGCCAGCTTCCGGCACCGGCAGCGCCGCCACCTCCAGGACGAGGTGGTGGTGACGGTACGGCTGCCCGGCCCGGGGCCGGACGTGGACGAGGCGCTGCGGCTGGACTACGAGGTGGAGGACTACTTCGGGTTCCGCTGGTGGCCGCTGACCGAGGTGCTCGCCGAGCGGCCGCGCTGCTACCCCGGGCGGCTGCCGGAACTGCTGCCGGCGTTCCTGGCCGGGACGGAGATCGACGAGCCGTTCGAACTGTGGTCCTGACTCGGGGCGTGCCGGCGGGCGCGGCGGCGGGCAGAGTGGAGCCGTGACTCCTCTGCGCGCACCCCTGGCCCGTTACGCCGAGCGGCTGCACCGCGCCGCCGGTGACACCCACCACGTCGCCTCCCCGCTGGGCGCCTGGCTGCTGCTGGCGCTGACCGGCCCGGCCGCCACCGGCGAGACCCGCGCGGCGCTGGCCGAGGCGCTCGACGCCGACCCGGACGACGCCGCCGCCGAGGCCCGGGCGCTGCTCGCCGCGCCGCACCCGATGATCGCCGCCGCCACCGCGCTGTGGGAACGCAGCCCGGCCGCCGAGCTGGCCGCGTGGCGGGCCGCCCTGCCGGAGGCCACCGAGCGTGGTCCGCTGCCGGACCAGGCGGCGCTCGACGCCTGGGCCCGGGAGCGTACCGGTGGGCTGATCGACCGCTTCCCGGTCGACGTCGCCCCGGACACCCTGCTGGTCCTGGCCAGCGCGCTCGCGACCCGGGTGTCGTGGGCCGACCCGTTCGACACGGCCCCGGGCACGGACCTGGGCGCGGGCAGCGCCTGGGCCGGCCGGCTGAGCCGGGTGCTGCGGACACCGCCGTTCGGGCACCGCTGCTGGGTGGCGGCCACCGACCGGGCCGGTGACGTGGTCGTGCACGCGGTGCCGGCCCGCACCGGCGACGACGGCGCCGGGATGCTCGTGGTGTCGGTGGCCGCCGCGCCCGAGGTGCCTGCGGCCGACGTGCTGGCCGCCGCGCAGGAGCTGGCGAGCGCCGCCGCGCTCATCCCGGACTCCATGCCGGGCCGCCGATCGCTGTTCGACCTGCCGCTGGGCGAGACGCCGCTGTGGACGGTGCGGGAGAAGCCGGTCAACACGTTCGCCCCGGACGGCCGGGAGGAACGCGCCACGGCCGTGCTGCCCTGCTGGTCGGCGCGCAGCCGGCACGACCTGACCGCACCCGGGTTCGGCTTCGACGCGGCGGCCCGGGCGCTCGGCGAGCTGCTGGGCCTGGCCGGGCCGGGTTTCGACGCCGCGCAGTCCGCGGCGGCCCGCTTCGGCCGCTACGGCTTCGAGGCCGCCGCGGTGACCGCGTTCGGCATGGTGGCCGGTTTGCCGCCGGAGGGCGTCGCCCGCGTCGCCGAGCTGCGGTTCGGTCACCCGTACGCGGTGGTCGCGGTGACCACCGACCCGGCCGGTGGGCCGTGGCACGCGCTGCCTGTCTACTCCGCGTGGGTGGCCGACCCGGAGGAGTTGCCCGCCGACGAGGCCGGATAGGCGGCGAGCGCGCTCGTAGGTCAGCGCCGGACCGGCAGGCGACCGCGCCCGGCGGCGAGCACGAGGCTCCGGGCGTACCCGTCGAGCGCGGCCGGGATCGCGGCCTGGCGCGCGGCGACGCGGGCCCAGCCGTCCTCGGAGGCCGCGCCCCCGGCGTCGCGGCCCGGCGCCGCGGACTCGACGCACTGGCGGACGAGCCGGAGCGGGCCGGTGGCCACGGTGTGCAGTTCCCGCATGGTGACCAGCAACGCGTCGGTGACGTCCTCGCTCACCGCGCCGATGCCGGCCCGGTGATCAAGGAGTTCGCGTCGGCCGGGAGACCCGGAACCGACGCGAACTCCTTGATCGACCGGATGGGAGGCGGGGTCAGACCGAGGCGAGTTCCTTCTTCTCGGCCTTCGCGGCCAGGCGCTTCTCGCGCTCCTGGGCGCCGATCAGGTCGTCCGGCAGGGAGTCCTCCACCTCCAGGTCGAACCGGCGCAGCAGCCGGATCGCGAACCCGCCCAGCGTGATGAGGATCAGCGCCGCGCCGAAGCAGATGTACGCGAAGCCGATGCCCCGGCCCGGTCCGGTGCCGATCACCGTGCCCACCGACCCGGCGAGCGCCCCGCCCGGGGCGAGCATCGGCTCGAACAGCGCTGTGGCACCCGGCGCGAGCAGGGCGAACCCGATCGGCAGCGTCGACCAGGAGATGGTCTGGTTGAGACTGAACACCCGGCCGTGGAAGCGCTGCGGCACCTTCACCTGGACGATCGTCGCGTAGATCGACTGCGCGGTGGTCATCGACATGGCCAGCCAGCAGAAGCCGACGCAGATCATCGCCACCGACGCGTCCAGGCCGATCAGCACGCAGCCGATCGCGGTGCCCAGGTTGCCGACCAGCACGCCGATCATGCGGCGCTTGCGCGGACCGCCCCACAGCGACATCAGCACGCCGCCGAGCACCGCGCCGACCGCCTCGGCCAGCGCCACCTGCGCCACCTGCGTCGGGCTGCCGAACGACAGCACCAGCGGCGTGATGAGCACCAGCGCGGGCGCCAGGAAGACGTTGCCCAGCGCGAAGTAGCCGAGCATCAGCCGGAAGCCGCGGTGCCGCCACGAGTAGCGCATGCCGTTGGCGATGGCCACCAGCAGCCGTTCCCGGGGCCGCCAGCCCAGCGCGTCCGGGAAGCGGACCACGGCGAGGGTGAGCACCGCGAACACGTAGCTGGCCACGTCGACCAGCAGGATGCCCTTCAGCTCGATGGTGGCGAGCAGGCCGGCCGCGAACGCCGGCATGAGCAGCGTGGCCACGCCGGTGGAGAGCTGGGTGATGCCCATGGCGTGCCCGAGGTAGCGCTTGGGCACCAGCTGCGGCACCGCCGACTGGAACGCGATGCGCTGGAACGAACCGGCCACCGAACTCAGCGCCACCAGCATGTAGATGTGCCAGAGCACCAGGTTGTCGGTCCACAACAGGGTGGCCAGCACGAGCTGGACGGAACCGGCGAAGCAGCTCGCCGTCATCATGATCCGGCGCCGGCTGACCCGGTCGACCAGGGCGCCGGCCACCGGCAGCATGAGCACGCCGCAGATCAGCGCGAGCGCCCAGAGCAGGCCGAGGTCCGCCACCGAGCCGGTGCGGTTGAACAGCCAGATCGGCAGCGCGAACGCGGTCAGCGCGGAACCGGTGCTGGAGATGAGCTGGCCGGTCGTGATGGCCATGAAGCGGCCCATGCTCGGCTTGACCGTCCTGGTGGGCTTGCGGTCCTCGCCCACCCGCAGCGTGTCGGCCACCACCCAGCCGGCGTCCTCGCCGCGTGCCTCCGGCGTCAGCGCGCTGACGTCACCGGCGACCACCGCCGGGTGCACCTGCGTGACGATCTCGGCCAGCTCCTCGGCCCGGTACTTGAGGAAGAAGTGCCCGGCCTGGTCGAGCACCACGAGCCCGAGCGTGTCGCTGAGGAACTGCCACTCGGCGTACCGCTCGCGGTAGTAGTCGGTCACCGGATCCTCGGAGCCGACCACCGAGATGATCGGCGTCCGGAGCTTCGCCGCGTGCTGGTCCAGCAGCCGGGTGAAGTACTCCTCCGAGGCGCGGGAGTCGGCCCGCATGTTGCTGATGATCCGGTCGGCCTGCTCCGGGTCCAGCTCGTCGGTGTCCACACCCATCGACTTGAGCCAGCTCGCGGAGTGCCTGTTGCTGCTGAGCCGCTCGAGGCGGTCGCGGAGCGCCGCGATCACGCCCTTCGGGCGGGCGAACGGGAACATGGCGCCGATGTAGACGGCCTCCAGGTCCCGGCCGGCCGCCTCGACCTTGCGGGCCACGTCGGCGAGGATGGCGCTGCCCACGCCGCAGTGGCCGTACAGGGCGATCGGCCCCTCGACCCGCTCCAGGATCTCGTCGGCGACCCGGCTGGTCAGCTCGTCGAACGGCAGCGCGTCCTCGCTCAGACCCACGTCGTGGCCGGGGATCGCCAGCGACCACAGCCCGTACCCGGCCGGCAGCGCGTCGGCGAGCGGCTGGTAGACGATGGCGCTGCCGCCGCCGTAGGGGACGCAGACGTACGTCAGCACCCGCTTGTCCGCCGGGATCGGCTTGGTCAGCTCGTAGAGCAGCCGGCGCGGCCCCTCCTGGGCGGCGTCGCCGGAGATGAACGCGGCGAGGTCGCGGATGGTGCGCTGCTGGAACAGGTCCATCACGCCGACCGCCCGGCCGCCCAGCTCCGCCTTACGGATCTTGGCGACCACCTGGGTGGCGAGCATCGAGTGCCCGCCCAGGTCGAAGAAGTCGTCGTCGATGCCGAGCGTGTCCACGCCCAGCACCTCGGACCAGATCGCGGCCAGCGTCCGCTCGGTGTCGTCGCGCGGCTCGACGAGCGCCACCGACGCCTCGCGGGTGACCACCGGCGCGGGCAGCGCCTTGCGGTCCAGCTTGCCGTTGGGGGTCAGGGGCAGCGCGTCGAGCGTGACGAACGCGGCCGGCACCATGTACTCGGGCAGCGTGTCCTTCAGCGCCGCCCTCAGCGTGGCGTGCTCGGCCTCCCCCACCAGGTACGCGGTGAGCCGCTTGTCGCCCGGGCTGTCCTCGCGGACGATCACTGTGGCCTCGGTGACGCCCGGCTGGTCGCGCAGCGCGCTCTCGATCTCGCCCAGTTCGATGCGCAGACCGCGCAGCTTGACCTGGTGGTCGATGCGGCCCAGGAACTCGATCACCCCGGCACCGTCCGGACCGACGACCCAGCGGGCCAGGTCACCGGTGCGGTAGAGGCGCGCGCCCGGCTCGAAGGAGAACGGGTCGGGGACGAACTTCTCCGCTGTCAGCGCCGGCCGGCGGTGGTAGCCGCGGGCCAGCCCGGCACCGCCGATGTGCAGCTCGCCGGCCACCCCGACCGGGCACTGGGCGCCGGACGGGTCGAGCACGTGCAGCCGCAGGTTGGCGATCGGCGCGCCGATCGGCACGCTCGTCACCTGCGCCAGCCGGTCCGGCTCGCACGCCCAGGCGGTCACGTCGATGGCCGCCTCGGTCGGGCCGTACAGGTTGTGCAGGCCGCACCAGGGCAGCCGGGCGGTGAAGTCGACGGCCGAGGCCAGCGGCAGCTCCTCGCCGGAGCAGATCACCCGGCGCAGCGCGGTGGCCGCCTCCACGCCGTCCTCGGCGAGGAAGACGGTCAGCATCGACGGGACGAAGTGGGCGGTGGTGATCCGCTCGGACACCAGCAGGTCACGCAGGTAACCGGCGTCCTTGTGGCCGCCCGGCTTGGCCAGCACCAGGCGGGCACCGGTGCGCAGCGGCCAGAAGAACTCCCACACCGACACGTCGAAGCTCGCCGGGGTCTTCTGGAGCACCGCGTCGTCGGCGCCGAGGCCGTACGTCTTCTGCATCCAGTCGAGCCGGTTGACGATGCCCCGGTGCGTGTTCGGCACGCCCTTCGGGCGGCCGGTGGAACCGGAGGTGTAGATGACGTACGCCAGGTTCTCCGGCCCGGCGGCCGGTGCCGGGTCGGTGTCGGGCCGGCCGGCCCAGACGGTGGCGTCGTCGAGTTCGAGCACCGTGGCGCCGGTGTCGGGCAGCACGTCGCGCAGGTGCGACTGGACCAGCACCACAGGCGCGTCCGCGTCGCCGACCATGAACGCGAGCCGGTCGGACGGATACTCCGGATCCAGCGGCAGGTACGCGCCGCCGGCCTTGAGCACGCCGAGCAGGCCGGCGACCAGTTCCACCGACCGTTCCGCGCAGACCCCGACGAGCGTCTCCGGGCCGACACCGGCCGCGCGCAGCCGGTGCGCGACGCGGTTGGCCTGCGCGTTCAGCTCGGCGTACGTGCGGCTGTGCCCGTCGATGGTGACCGCCACCGCGTCCGGGGTGGCCGCGGCGCGCTCCTCGATCGAGCCGTGCAGCGTCTCGGCGCGCGGGAAGTCCGCTGTGGTGTCGTTCCAGGCGGCCAGCAGGTCCCGTTCGGCGCCCGGCAGGAGCGGCAGCCGGGACACCGGAGTGTCCGGCGCGGCGACGACCGCGTCCAGCAGCGCGGTCCACCGCTGCGCCATCCGCTCCACCGTCGCCCGGTCGAACAGGTCGGTGTTGAAGACCAGCTTGCCCCAGAGCCCGTCGACTGTCTCCACCGCGTGCAGCTCGAAGTCGAACCGGGTGGCCTGCAACTCCATCGGGGTCCAGGAGAACGTGACCTCGTCGGTGCGGGACACGCCGCGGAAGCGGCCCATCTCGTAGTTCTGCAGCACGAACATGGTCTGGAACACCGGGGAGCGGCTGACGTCGCGGGGCAGGCCCAGCTCGTGGACCACCTTGGCGAACGGCACCTCGGCGTGCTCGAACCCGTCGAGCACGGTACGGCGGGTGCGCTCCAGCAGCTCGGCGAACGTCGGGTCGTCGGCCAGGTCGGCGCGCAGCGGCAGCATGTTGATGAACATGCCGACGACGTTCTCCAGCTCCGGCGCCGACCGGCCGGCCACCGACGCGCCGATGGCGAAGTCGTCCTGGCCGGCGTGCCGGGCCAGCAGCACCTGGTACGCGGCGAGCAGCGTCATGAACAGCGTGCCGCCGCTGTCCCGGGTGAGCGCGTTGAGCGCCTCGGTGGCGGCCGGGTCGAGCTGGAACTCGACGAAGTCACCCCGGTAGGTCTGGGTGGCCGGGCGGGGCCGGTCCACCGGCAGTTCCAGCGGGGTGATGCCGGCCAGCCGCTGCTTCCAGTAGTCGACGTGCGCCCGCGCCTGCGGGCCGTCCAGCTCCTGGGCCTCCCAGACGGCGAAGTCGCCGTACTGGATCGGCAGGGCGGGCGGCTCGCCGCCCCGGTAGAGCGTGATCAGGTCGCGCAGCAGCACGTCCACCGACCAGCCGTCGCCGACGATGTGGTGCTGGGCGAGGAACAGCACGTGGTCGTCGGCGGCGAGCCGGATCAGCAGGGCCCGCAGCAGCGGCCCGTTGGCCAGGTCGAACGGCTCGGCCGCCGCGGCGTCGACGAGCGCCTGCGCGGCGGCCTCGTCGGGCGCGCCCACCACTGTGAGCGGCACGTCGGCCGTGTCCGCGACGACCACAGTGGGACGGCCGTCGGCGTCGGCCGGGAAGCGGGTGCGCTGCGACTCGTGCCGGTCGGCGAGCGCGGTCAGGGCGGCACGCAGCGCGTCCACGTCGAGTGGTCCGCGTACCCGCAGCGGCACGGCGATGTGGTACGCCGCCTCGCCCGGGGCGAGCTGGTCCATGAACCAGACCCGCTCCTGGGCGTAGGACAGCGGCACCTCCGCGCCGGACGGGCGGGGGGTGATCTGGGCCGCGGGGGCGGTCTGGCGGGCGCGTAGCCGTCGGGCGATCAGCGCCTGCCGGGCCGCCTCGCGGGCCGGATCCTTCAGGTCGGTCATCAGTCGGTTCCCTCTTCCGCCGCGAGCAGCGCGGCGACCTCGGTGTCGGAGAGCCCGTCGATCTCGGCGGCGATCCGCTGTTCGATCTGGGCGGCCAGGTCCGCCACCACGGGGCTGCTGAACAGCGCCCGCATGGGCAGGTCGACGTCCACCTCGGCGCGGATCCGGGCCATCGCCCGCATGCCGCGCAGCGAGTTGCCGCCGAGGGCGAAGAAGTCGTCCAGGGCACCGACCTTCTCCACCTGGAGGATCTCGGCGTACACCTCGGCGACCAGACCCTCGGCCTCGGTGCGGGGGGCGACGTAGCTGTCCTGGGCCTGCTCGGCCGCCGCCGGGGCGGGCAGCGCGGCGCGGTCCAGCTTGCCGTTCGGCGTGAGCGGCAGCGCGTCCAGCCGGACCAGGGCGGCCGGCACCAGGTGCGCGGGCAGTTCGCGGGCCAGTTCGGCGCGGACCGAGTCCTCGTGGGCCGGGCCCACCAGGTAGCCGACGAGCGTCGGCTCACCGCCGTCGGTGCGGACCGCAGCGGCGGCGGCGCGCACGTCCGGGTGGGCCAGCAGCGCCGCCTCGACCTCGCCCAGCTCGATCCGCATGCCGCGCACCTTGACCTGGTCGTCGCGGCGGCCCAGGTAGTCCAGCGTGCCGTCGGCACGCCAGCGGGCCAGGTCGCCGGTGGCGTACATCCGGGCGCCGGGCGGGCCGTACGGGCAGGGCAGGAACCGATCGGCGGTCAGGGCGGGCCGGTCGTGGTAGCCGCGCGCGAGCTGGGTGCCGGTGACGTACAGCTCCCCCACCACGCCCGGGGGCACCGGCCGCAGCGCGGCGTCGAGCAGCAGCGCCCGGGTGTTCCAGGTGGGCGTGCCGATCGGCACCGGACCGGCCGGGACCGGCTCGCCGGGGGCGATGCGGGCCGCGACGCAGCCCACTGTGGCCTCCGTCGGGCCGTACTCGTTGATCACCGCCACGTCGGGGTGCGCGGCCCGCCAGGCGGCGAGCTGCTCCCCGGTCAGCGCCTCGCCGCCGATCACCAGGTCGGCCGTCGGCGACAGCTCGCCGTCGAGCAGCGGCAGGTGGCTCGGCGTGACCTTGAGGAAGGCCGGCCGGCCACCGGCGCGGGCGGCGGGCTCGTCGATCGCGGCGAGCCGTACCGTGCCGCCGGCGGTGAGGGTGCCGAGCAGACCGGTGACTGTCAGGTCGAACGACACCGGCGAGTGCAGCAGCGCCACCCCGGCCAGCCCCGGGTAGGTGGCGCGGGCCCAGGCCAGGTACGCGGTCACCGCCCGGTGCTCGACCACCACGCCCTTCGGGCGGCCGGTGGAGCCGGAGGTGTAGAGCACGTACGCCGGGTGCTCCGGGCGCAGCGGCGCGACCCGGTCGGCGTCGGTGAGGTCGTCGCCGGACTGGTCCGAGCCGACCTCGCCGTCGAGCACCAGCGCGTCGCCGGGCACCAGGGCGGCCGTGTCCGGCGCGGTCACCACCAGCGCGGGCGCGGCGTCCGCCACGAGGTACGCGATCCGGCCGGCCGGGTACGCGGTGTCCACCGGCACGTACGCGGCGCCGGCCTTGAGCACCGCCAGCATCGCCACCACCAGGTCGCAGGAGCGGGGCAACGCCAGCGCGACCCGGGTCTCCGGGCCGGCACCGCGTGCCACCAGCAGCCGGGCCAGCCGGTTCGCGGCGGTGTTCAGCTCACCGTAGCCGAGCGTCACACCGTCGCAGATCAGCGCCGCCGCGTCCGGGGTGGCGGCGGCCTGCCGCTGCACCTCGTCGACCACAGTGGTCACCGGCACGTCGCGGGCGGTGTCGTTCCAGGTGCCGAGCACCCGGTCCCGCTCGGTGTCGGTGAGCAGCGGCAGCGCGCCGACAGTACGCTCCGGCTCGGCGACGGCGGCGGCGAGCAGCCGTACGTAGCGGCGGACCACGGTCTCGGCCGTGGCCCGGTCGAACAGCTCGGTGCGGTACACCAGGCGGCAGTCGCCGGTGGTGATGTCGAAGGCCAGGTCGTCCTTCGACGTGCCCAGCTCGACCGGGTCGAGGCCGGAGTCCGGGATCCAGTTCAGCGCGGTCTGGAAGATCGGCTGCACCGACGGGTCACGCTGCGGGTCGACCGCCTCGACGATCTTCTGGAACGGCGTCTGCCCGTGCTCCATGGCGTCGATCAGGCCGTTGCGGACCCGGCCCAGCAGCGCCGCGAACGTCGGGTCGCCGGAGACGTCGCAGCGCAGCGCCACCGGGTTGACGAACATGCCGATCAGCGGCGTCAGCTCCGGGTTGTCCCGGCCCGCGGTGGAGACGCCGACCACCACGTCGGCGTCGCCGGAGATCCGCGACAGCAGCGCCGCGAAACCCGCCAGCAGCACCATGTACGGGGTGGCCTGCGCGCCGGTGGCCAGCGCGCCGACGCGGTCCAGCAGCCCGTCGGGCAGCGTGAAACGCACCTCGTCACCGGCGAAGCCGAGCTGGGCCGGGCGGGGCCGGTCCAGCGGCAGCCCGATGACCGGCGGCGCGCCGGCCAGGTGACCGGTCCAGAACGCGAGCTGCCGGTCCAGTTCCTCACCGGTGAGCTGCTGGCGCTGCCAGACCGCGAAGTCGGCGTACTGGACGGGCAGCTCGGGCACGGCGGGCACGGCGCCGGTGCGCGCGGCCTCGCAGAACGCGACCAGCTCGGCGTGGAACAGCACCGCCGAGTGGCTGTCGAAGACGGCGTGGTGCACCACGAACGCCAGCGCCAGCCCCTCCTCCATGCGGATCAGCCGGGCCCGCCACAGCGGCGCGGCGTCCAGCGGGATCGGCGTGCGGGCCATCTCGCCGCGGATGCGCTCGAACTCGGCCCGCTGCTCACCGGCCGGCAGGTGGCTGATGTCGGTGACGGGCAGCGGCGCCGGCTCGTGGGCGCGCACCACCTGCACCGGTGCGCCGTCGCCGGTCCGCAGATGGGTACGCAGCGCCTCGTGCCGGGCGACGACCCGGTTGACCACGTCGCCGGCCGTGTCGGCGTCCACGCCGGCCGGGAACAGCCACGGGAAGGACACGTTGAACACCGGCGACCCGGCGTCGAGCTGGTTGGCCATCCACACCCGCTCCTGGGCGTACGAGGCCGGAAAGGTCCACTCCTGCGTCATGAGAGGGCCTCGCGCACCGAGCGGGGACGCATGTCGGTCCAGACCTCGTCCACGTGGGCCAGACACTCCTCGCGGCTGCCGGCGAAGCCGGTGTCGTGCCAGCCGGCGGGCAGGTCCCGGTCGGCCGACCAGATCGAGTACTGCTCCTCGTCGTTGCGGACGACCAGGAATCGGGGTTCGGCCATGTCAGTTCGCTCCTGCGTTCTCGGGGGTGTACGGCTCGGCCATCGCCACGGCGATCTTGCGGGGACCGGTGAACGGCTCCCGGCCGTGCGCGGCGGTCATGTTGTCCACCACCAGCACGTCGTCGCGCCGGTAGTCGAAGCGAACGGTCGCGGCCCGGTAGGCGGCGCGCAGGTGGTCCATGACGTCGGCGGGGATCTCGCCGCCGTCGCCGTAGTAGGTGTTCGACGGCAGCCCGTCGGCGCCGAACATGGCCAGCAGCCCCTCCTGGTAGTCCTTCGGCAGGGTGCTGAGGTGGAAGAAGGTGGCGTGGTTGAACCAGCGCGGGGTGTCCGAGCCGGGCCGGTGGTGCACCACGTCGCGGACCGCGCGGGTACGCAGGCCGTCCTTGCCGACCCACTCCACTGTGATCCCGTTGTCCGCCGCGTACGCCTCGACCTCGGCGCGGCTCTCGGTGTTGAACACCTCCTGCCAGCGGGTGCCGAAGTCGCCGTGGAAGTTGCGCACCAGCATCCACCGGCGGCTGACGAACTCCTCGCGGACCGCCGGGTCGATCAGCTCGTACACCCGGCGCACGTCGGCCAGCGGCGTGGCGCCCTGGCTGTCCGGCGGCGTGACGCAGTAGAAGAACAGCGTCAGCGGCCAGCGCGCCTGGTACGAGTTCTCGTTGTGCAGGAAGATCTCCTCGTCCGGCGGGTAGTCGGTCGAGGTGTAGACCCGGCCCTTGATGGAGTGCCGGGGCGAGGAGCGCTCGGTGTAGGTCAGCGGCTCGCCGGCGAGTGCGCGGACGGCCTGGTCGAAGCCGTCCACGCCGCCCACGTCGAAGCCGCGGAACAGCAGCCCTCCGCTGGTGACGAGGGTGTCCCGCAGCTCGGCACGCCGGGCCGTGATCAGGTCGGTCAGCGCCCGGCCGTCGCTCTCGACGACCACCGGCAGCGTCGTGGTTGTCTCGCTCATGGTGCGGTGTCTCCTGGTTCTGGTCGGGGATGTCAGCCGCGGGGCAGCCGCGGGATGGCCGGGATCGCCGCCGGGGCGGCCGGTGCGTCGGCGGGCGCCTCGGCGCGCAGCTCCTCGATCCGGGCGGCCAGGCCGGCCACCGTGGGGGTCTCGAAGAGGCTGCGCATCGGCAGCCGTACGCCTGTCGCCTTGCGCATGGCGGCGATGAGCTGCACGGCCACCAGCGAGTTGCCGCCGAGGGCGAAGAAGTCGTCGTCCACGCCGACATCGGTGACGCCGAGACCGTCGCGCCACACCTGGGCGATCGTCTTCTCCAGCTCGGTGCCGGGCGCCGCCGAGCCGCCGCCGGTGACCCCGGCCGGGCCGGCCGGCGCGTCGGTCTCCTCGGCGAGGCTGTCGGTGGTGACCCGGGCCGCCCGGCGCCGGATGTCGGCGACGGTGCGGGTGCTGATCACCACCTGGGCGCCGAGGCCGGCGGCGAGGCTGCGGCGGAACGCCTCCGCGCCGTCGACCGGGCGGATGTCCTCGGTGACCGACGCCGGGGCGTCACCGTCCGCCGCCGGGTTCTCGGCCAGGTTGCCGGTGACCGCGTCCTGGTCGACCCGGCGCAGCACGAAGTCGCTGATCGCGACCAGCTCCCGCCCGTCCGGGTCGCGCAGCGACAGGTCGGCGGCGACCACCTCGTCGGTGGCGGCGGGCCGGTGCCGCAGGTGACTGTGGAACGTCGCCGGCAGCGCGCCGCGCACCACGATCCGGCCGTACGACAGCGGCAGGTAGGTGCCGGAGCCCTGGCCTCGGCCGAACGCGGTGGCCACGTCCAGCAGTGCCGGGTGCATGCCCCAGGAGGGCAGGTCGCCGAGCGCGGCGGCGGGCGCCTGCACCCGGGCCAGTTCCTCGCCGTCGGCGAGGTGGTGCTCGGCCAGCGCCGCCCAGCGCGGCCCGAACGTGAGCATGCTGGTGCGTCCCCGGCCGAACGAGGCGTCGTCGTCGACCCGCCGCCCGGCCACAGCGGGCACGGCGGCCAGCGGGGCCGCGTCGGTGGTCCACCCGGCGGTGCCGCGTACGTGGGTGCGCGCCTGGCCCGCGGCGAGGCTGGCGACTGTGAAGTCGGTGCCGTCCTCGGCCGGGGTCAGCTCGACCCGGTACTGGGCCACGGTGCCGTCCGGCACCGAGAACGGCTCCAGGAACACCACGTCCCGCAGTTCCACGGCGGCGTCAGGCCCCGGCGCGGGCAGCGCGGCGACCACGGCGGCGCGCACCGACTCCAGGTGGGCGGTGCCCGGCACCACAGGCACCCCGCCGATCCGGTGCTCGTCGAGCAGCCAGTGGGTGTCGGCCGAGACCAGGCCGTGCAGCACCGTGCCGTCCGGGCCGGTGACCATCGTGGTGAGCACCGGGTGGGCGACCGCCGTGGTCACGGTGTCCCGCCCGGCGGCCCGGAACGCGGCCGGCGCGGCGGTCTCCACCGCCATGCCGACCTCGGCCCAGCCGCCCCAGTTCTGCGACACCACCGGCGCGCGGAACCCGGTGCCCGAACGCGCGAACGCGTCCAGGAAGTTGTTCGCGGCGCAGTAGTCGACCTGGCCGAACCCGCCGATCACCGCGGTGATCGAGGAGCAGAGCACCACGAAGTCCAACGGCAGGTCGCCGAACACCCGGGCCAGCGCCAGGGTGCCGGCCAGCTTCGGGGCCAGCACGCGCCGCGCCTCGTCGCGCTCCTTCACCTCGGCCATGCCGCCGCCGGGCAGACCGGCGGCGTGCACGATGCCGTCCAGCCCGCCGAACCGGCGCTCCGCCTCGTCGCGGACCCGGCGCAGGTCGTCGGCGTCGGTGACGTCCGCGGCGAGCACCAGCACCTCGGCGCCCGCGGCCTCCATCCGGCGGATCGCCGCGATGGCCCGCCCGGCCCGGTCGGCGCCGCCGTGCACCGCGAGGTGCGCGTCCCACTCGTCCCGCTCGGGCAGCCCGGAACGGGCCAGCAGCACCAGCTTGGCGCGGACCCGGCGGGCGAAGTCCTCGGCGAGGGTGACGCCGATGCCGCCGAGACCGCCGGTGATCAGGTAGCGGCCCTCCTCGCGCAGCACGCCCGGCTCGTCCTCGGCGGCAACTGTGACCTGCTCGTAGCCGGCCAGCCAGCGGCGGTCGCCGCGCAGCGCCACCTCCGGGTGCTCGGCGTCGACCGGGCTGCGCAGCTCGGCCACCAGGGCGGCGACGCCACGCGCGGCCGGGTCGGTGTCGAGCAGCCGCACGCTCAGGCCGGGCAGCTCGGCCGGGAGCACCCGGGCCAGGCCGGCCAGCGTGGCGTGCTCGGGGCGGGTCAGGTCGTCGCCGCGTACGTCGCCGATGCCGGCGGTGACCAGGTCCAGGCGTACGCCCGCCTCGTCGGCCGTCACACCGGCGCCGGCCAGGGCCTGCACCAGGTGCAGCGCGCCGAAGAAGCCGCGCTCCTGCGCCGCCCAGGCGGCCGCCGCGTCGGTGCCGGCCGGGTCGCCGTCGAGCGCGAACGCGTGCACGATCCGCCGGGGCAGGTCGGCCCCGAGCGCGGCGACCAGTTCCTCGGCGTCGGCGCGTACGCCGGGGCGCAGCCGGAAGCCGTTCGCGGTGGCGGTGAACGCCTCGCCGGCGCGTACCTCGACCGGGTCGTCGCCGGCGGCGCGCAACGCGGCCACGAGCGCCTCGCCGCGCGGACCGTCGGCCAGCACCAGGCAGCGGCCCAGCGGCTCGGCCGTGCGGACCGGCGGGGCCTGCCGCCACGCCGGCACCGCGAACCACTCCGGCAGCGGGCGCGGGCCGGTCTCGGCGGGCGCCGCGGCGGCCTCCTGCTCCGGGTCCGGGTCGATCCAGTAGCGGCGCCGCTCGAACGGGTACGTGGGCAGCGGCACCCGCCGCGCGTGCGGGTCGGCCGGTACTTTCACCGCCACCCCGGCGCACCACAGCGCGCCGGCCGTGCCGAGCAGCGCGGCCAGGTCACCGGTCTGCTCGCCGGGGCCGGGCATGCTGCCCAGCGGGGTCAGCGCGCGCTGCGCCTCACCGGCCTTGGCGACCTGCATCCGGGCCAGGTTGGCCAGTTGCCGGCCGGGGCCGCACTCGACGAGCGCCCAGGTGCCCTCGGCGAGCAGCGTCGCCACGCACGCGCCGAAGCGGACCGGGCGGCGCAGGTGCGCGGCCCAGTACGCCGGGTCGGTGGCCTGCGCCTCGGTGATCCAGGTGCCTGTCACGTTCGAGACGAACGGCACCGCCGGGGCGCGCAGCGGCACCGTGGCCATCAGCGCGGTGAACTCGTCCAGGATCGGGTCCATCATCGGCGAGTGGAACGCGTGCGAGGTGCGCAGCACCTTCGACTTGTTCTTGCCGCCGAGGCTCGCCGCGAACTCCTCGACGAGCGCCGTCTCACCGGCGACCACGCAGGTGCCGGGGCCGTTGACAGTGGCCATCGACAGGCCCTCGGGCAGCTTGCCGGTCACCTCCGACTCGTCGAGCGTGACCGCCAGCATCGAACCGGCGGGCAGGGAGTGCATGAGCCGGCCCCGGGCGGCCACCACGCGCAGCGCGTCGGCGAGGTCGAGCACCCCGGCGACCGTCGCGGCGACGTACTCGCCGATGGAGTGGCCGGTCATCGCGGCCGGGGTGACACCGGCGGCCCGCCAGGCGGCGGCGAGGGCGTACTCGACTGTGAACAGGGCGGGCTGGGTGTAGCGGGTCTCGGTGAGCTTGTCCGCCGCCTCCGGGTCGCGGTCGAGGATCAGATCGCGGATGTCCAGGCCCAGCTCGGGGCGGAGCAGTTCGGCGCACTCGTCGACGGCGGCGGCGTACGCGCCGTCCTGCGCGTACAGTTCGGCGCCCATCCCGGCGTACTGCGAGCCCTGGCCGCTGAACAGGAACGCCACCCGGGGCGCGGGGCCGTCGGCGACGCCCCGGTGGCCCTTGCGCCGCTCGCGCAGCGCGGCGGCGGCGGACACCGGGTCACCGGCGACCACAGCGGTGCGGTGGGCGTACACCTGGCGGCCGACGCGCAGCGTGTGCGCCACGTCGGCGAGCGCCACGTCGCTGCCGTTCTGCAGGTGTTCGGCGAGCCGCCGCACGGCGGTGTCCAGCGCGGTCGGCGTCTTCGCCGACACCTGGAGCAGGTGCGCCGGGCGGACGGACGGCTCGTGCCGGCCCGCGGCCGGAGCCTCCTCCAGCACCACGTGCGCGTTGGTGCCGCCGATGCCGAAGGAGCTGACGCCGGCCCGGCGCGGTCCGCCGTCGGTGTCCCACTTGGTCAGCGTGTTCGCCATGTAGAACGGGGTGTCGGCGAAGTCGATGGCCGGGTTCGGCGTCTCGTAGTTGATGGTCGGCGGGATCAGCCCGTGCTCCATCGCCAGCACCGTCTTGATCACGCTGACGATGCCGGAGGGCTGGCTGAGGTGGCCGATGTTCGACTTCACCGAGCCGATGCCGCACCAGCCGCGCTCGTCGGTGTCATTGGTGTAGACGGCGGACAGCGCGGCGACCTCGATCGGGTCGCCGAGCGCGGTGCCGGTGCCGTGCGCCTCCACGTAGCTGATGCTGCGCGGGTCGACGCCGGCCAGCTCGACGGCCTGGGCGACGGCCTCCATCTGCCCGTCGATGCTGGGGGCGGTGAAGCCGACCTTCCCGGCGCCGTCGTTGTTGATCGCGTTACCGAGCACGACCGCGCGGATGGTGTCGCCGTCGGCGATCGCGTCGGAGAGCCGCTTGAGCAGCGTCACCCCGACGCCGCTGCCCCACACGGTGCCGTTCGCTCCGGCGTCGAACGGCCGGCACCGCCCGTCCGGCGAGGTGAAGCCGTCCATGCCGAGGTAGCCGATGTGCGGCAGCTCGATGTTGACGCCGCCGGCCAGTGCCATGTCGCACTCGCCGTTGCGCAGCGCCTCGCAGGCCAGGTGGAACGCGACCAGCGAGGTGGAGCAGGCGGTGTGCACGGTCAGGCTGGGGCCGCGCAGGTCCAGCCGGTACGACACGTTCGTGGCCACGTAGTTCGGCGAGTTGCCGGTGGCCAGCGAGACGGCGCCGTGCGGGTTGCCGCCGACCCGCTTGTTGCGCATCACGTTGCGGTGCAGGTACGTGTTGCCACCGGTGCCGGCGTACACGCCGACCGCGCCGTCGTAGCGGCCCGGGTCGTAGCCGGCGTCCTGCAACGCGGTGTAGCAGGTCTCCAGGAACAGCCGGTGCTGCGGGTCGGTGATCTCGGCCTCGCGGGCGGTCATCCCGAACAGGCCGGCGTCGAACTCGTCGTAGCCGTCCACCAGCGGGGCGCGGTTGACCCAGCCCGGGTCGTCGACCTCATCGGGGCGGGCGCCGCGGGCGAGCTGCTCCTCGCGGGTCAGTTCGGTCGCCGACTCCACGCCGTCGACCAGGTTGCGCCAGAACTCGTCGACGTCGGCCGCGCCGGGCAGGCGGGCGGCGAGCCCGACGATGGCGATGGGCTCGACGCCGTCGTCGGCGGGAATGTCGTTCTGCATGGGAGTTCCTTCATTCACAAGGGATGCGTCACGGGTGAGGTCGGCGAGGTGGCGGGGTACGGCGGGCGCGGCCCCGCCGGGCGGCGGCGCGCATCGCGGCGCGGGCCAGCTCCGGCCGGTCGGCGGCCCCGTCGAGGCTGGCGGCGAGCGCCCGCACGGTCGGGTGGCGGAACAGGTCGAGCATGGTGATCGAGCGGCCGGTGGCCTCGGTGAGGCGGGCGTGCACGGAGGCCAGGGCCATCGAGTGGCCGCCGATGTCGAAGAAGTTGTCGCTCACGCCCACCGCGTCGCGGCCGAGCACGTCCCGCCAGATCCCGGCGATCAGCTCCTCGGTCGCGGTGAGCGCGTCCGACCCGGCGGGCAGCGGCGCGCGGGCCGGTTCGGCAGTGGCGACGGTCATCGCGCCGAGCGCCGCGACCCGTACCGCCGGGCGGGGCAGCTCGGGCGCGACCTCGGCGGCCGGTGCGTCCGGGTCGGCGGCGAGCGCGCCGACCAGGGCGGCCAGGTCGGCCAGGAGCGCGGTGATCCGCTCGCCCTCGAACAGGTCCGGGTTGTGCACCACCTCGACGCCGGCCCGCCCGTCGCGCTCCACCACGTAGACGGTCAGGTCGAACGGCGATCCGGGCTTGGGCACCGGCACCGGCTCGACGGCCAGGCCGGTCAGCGTCAGCCGGGGCGCGACGAAGTTGAGCACGTTGAACAGCACCTGCACCAGCGGGGCGCGGGAGGTGTCCCGGCCCACGCCGAGCGCCTCGACGACGCGTTCCAGTGGCGCGCCCGGGTGGGCGGTGACCTCGTGCAGCTCGGCGGCGGCCCGGTCGACCTGCTCGGCGAAGCTCGCGCCGCCGGAGCGGACCCGCACCGGCACGGTGTCGATGAAGAACCCGATCACCTCGTCGAACGCGGCCAGCCGCCGGTCGGCGACGATCGCGCCGAGCACGTGCTCGTCGCCGCCGGTGACCCGGCGCAGCAGCTCGCCGAACGCGGCCAGCAGCACCGCCGCGACAGTGGTGCCGCGCCGGCCGGCCAGCTCGCGCACGGCCCGGTCGGCGGTCTCGTCCAGCCGCACCGCGGCCTCCGCGCCGGCATACGTCTGCACGGCCGGGCGGGGACGGTCGCGGGGCAGGTCCAGCACTGTGGGCGCGCCGGCCAGGTGCGCGGTCCACCAGGCCAGGTCCGTCTCGCCCCGGCGCCGGTCCCGGTCGGCGCGCCACACCGCGTAGTCGGCGTACGTGGCGGGCAGCGGTGGGCGGCCCGGCACCGACCGGCCGAGCGCGCGGGCGTACGCGAGCGCCAGCTCGTCGTAGAGCAGCGCCTCGGACCAGCCGTCGAAGACCGCGTGGTGCACGGTGACCGCGAGCACGTGTTCCTCGGCGGCGAGCCGGAACACGGTCACCTGCCAGGGCGGGCCGGTGGCCAGGTCGAACGCGTGCCCGGCACCGGCCGCGAGCATGCCGGCCAGTTCGGTGTCCGGGTCGGCGGCGACGGTCAGGTCCACCACGGGCACCGCGACGTCGGTGGGCTCCTCGCGGACCGCGTACGGCACGCCGCCGTTCTGCGGGATGCGCCAGCGCAGCACGTCGTGCCGTTCGGCCACGGCCCGCAGCGCGGCGCCGAGCGCGGTGACGTCCAGCGGCCCGCGCAGCCGGTGCGCGACGGCGATGTTGTACGGCGCGCTGGACGGCGCGAGCTGGTCCATGAACCACAGCCGCCGCTGCGGCGGGGACAGCGTCGGCGGGTTGCCGGTGGTCAGCCCGTCGGCGTCGGCGGGGTCGGCGGCGCGGACCCGGTCCACCAGTGCGGCGAACGTGCGGTCGGCGAACAGCACCCGCGTGTCCACCTGCCGGCCCAGCTCCGCGCGCAGCGCGGCGACCAGCCGCATCGCGGCGACGGAGTTGCCGCCGGCGGCGAGGAAGTCGCTGTCCGGGGCGGGCGCGGCGCCGAGCAGCCGGGTCCAGATCCGCCGGACCGCCGCCGTTACCGGGTCGTCGTCGGCGGGCGCGGCGGCGACTGCGGCCGGGGCGGCCGCGGCCAGCTCGCGCAGCGCCGGCCGGTCCAGCTTGCCGGTGGTCGCGCTGACCGGCAGCGCGTCCAGCCGCACCGTCCGGGCGGGCAGCATCGCCGTGGTCAGCCGCGTCCGCGCGTACGCCCGCAGTTCGTCGTCGTCCGGCGCGCCGGCCGGGGTGAGGAACGCGACCAGCTCGGCGCCGGCCGGGCCGGGTACCGCCTCCACCGCGACGCGCTCGACGCCCGGGTGGGCGGCCAGCACCGCTTCGATCTCGCCCAGCTCGATGCGCTGGCCGCGGACCTTCACCTGCCGGTCGGCGCGGCCGAGGTAGACGATCCGGCCGTCCGGGCCCTGCCGGACCAGGTCACCGGTGCGGTAGAGCCGCTCGCCGGGAGCCTCGCCGAACGGGTCGGGCACGAACCGCTCGGCGGTCAGGCCGGGCCGGTTGAGGTAGCCGTCGGCCAGGCCGGGCCCGCCGATCAGCAACTCGCCGGTCTCCCCCGCCGGCACCGGGCGCAGGTCGGCGTCGACCACGTACGCCCGGTGGTTGGGCAGCGGCCGGCCGATCGGCATCGGGTCGGTGTCGGCCGGGGCGAGGTCGCAGGTGACCGCCAGCACGGTGGTCTCGGTCGGGCCGTAGCCGTTGAGGAACCGCCGGCCGGGCGCCCAGCGGGCGACCAGCTCGGCCGGAACCGCCTCGCCGCCGCAGAGCAGCACCCGCCACGACGGGAACCCGGCCGGGTCCAGCAGCGACAGCACGGTCGGGGTGATGAAGCCCCAGGTGACCTCGTGCTCTTCGACGAACCGGGCCAGCCGCACCGGGTCGGCCCGGTCGCCGGCGCCGAGCAGTTGCACCGCGCCGCCGAGCGTGAGCGGCACGAACAGGTCCATGGTGGCCGCGTCGAAGCCGAGCGAGGCGATGCCGAGGCTGCGGACCGAGGCGTCGGCGCCGGTCAGCGCGCTCACGCCGGTGACGAACTCGACGGCGTTGCGGTGGGTGGTCAGCACGCCCTTCGGGCGGCCGGTGGAACCGGAGGTGAACAGCACGTACGCCGGGTCGCCGGGGCGGGCCGGGCAGGGCGCGAGCGGGGCCGGGCCGGGCAGGCCGAGCGCCGTCACGCCGGGTTCGTCGCCGAACTCGGCCACCGCCGCGTCACCGACCACCACGCGAACACCCGCGTCGCGGGCGATGCCGCGCAGCCGGGCCCGGGGGCCGCCCGGCTCCAGCGGCACGTACGCGGCGCCGGCCAGCAGCACGCCGACCACTGTGACCACCAGGTCCGGGGTACGCGCGCCACACACGCCGACCCGGTCGCCCCGGCCGACGCCCTGCTCGCGCAGTGCGGCGGCCACACCGGCGGCCCGGTCGACGAGCTGCCGGTAGGTGAGCCGGGTGTCCCACTGGCGCACCGCCACCGCGTCCGGGGTACGGGCCGCCTGCGCGGTGACCAGGTCGGCCAGGGTGGCGTCCGGCCACTGCAGGTCCGGACCGTGGACGGCGCTGACGGTCAGGGTGTCGGTCACCGGAGTGCTCCAAGGTGCTCGGCCGGGTCGGTGATCTGGAGGCGCAGTTCGCTGACGTAACCGCGCCCCCGGGCGTCGGGCACCCACGCCTCGGTGGGTGCGGGCAGCAGTTCGGAGACCACCACCGGCACGTCCGGGCCGGTACGCAGCGCGGCGTCGACCATCGCGCACAGCGACTGCGCGTACAGCGGGCCGGTCAGGTCCACGTAGCAGGGCTTGATCTCGGTGCCGACCTTGACGAAGACCCGCTCCGGCAGGCCGGTCTCGGCGCGCCAGCGGCGTACCGCCAGGTAGCGGGCGGTCTCGTCGGAATGGCCGCCCAGCCCGCACGCCCCGGCCGTGGTGCGCCAGGTACGCCGGGCCACGACCAGCCGGTCGATGGTGATGCGGGGCGTGTGCGCGGCGGCGCCGAGCAGCTTGAACGCGTCCAGCAGCAGCGAGCCGAGCAGCGTGGCGAACACCTCCATCAACGGCCAGCGGGCACCGTCGGGGAAGACAGCGGTGAGCGTGTCGCCGGTGCGCTCGACCAGCACCGTGGTGGCCGGGACGAGGCGGTCCACGTCGGCGCCGTGCGCGGTGTCGATACCGAGCTGGCGGTCCGCCGGACCGGTCAGCGCGTACGTGGTGCGGGTGGTGCGGCGGGGGAAGCTGTCCGGCCAGAGCACCCGCAGCCGGGCCGGGCCCAGGTCGGCGTCGAGGTCGGCGCGCAGCGCGGCCGGGTCCGGGTGGAACGGGCTGAGCACCGCGCTGTCGAACGCCACCGAGGCCGGGTGCAGCTCGCCGAGCACCAGCAGGAAGTCGCCGCGCTCGACGGCCTCCGGCGAGGCGGCACTGAGCTGCACGTCGGGGTTGTGCAGCCGGGCCGACGGCCAGCCGGGCCGCTCGGCCGGGAAGAGTTCCCGGGCCCGTTCGGTCAGGTCCGCGGCGCGCAGCCGCAGCTCCGCCTGCCCCTCGGGCAGGTCGGCCAGGCCGAACAGCTCGGCCCAGCGTGCGGTCAGCGTGGCGCCGGCCCGGCCGATCGGACCGTCCGGGGCCACGAGCGTGCCCTGGGCCAGCAGCCACAGGTCGGCCAGCCGCACCGGCTCGCCGTCGGCGGCCAGTTCCTCGTGCAGCTCGGTGAAGAGGTCGCCGCAGCGCGCGGCGACCTCGCCGGTGAACCAGCGGGCGGTACGCAGCACCACCGCCATCGGCTCGGCGAGCGCGTCGATCACCGCCGACCCGATCCGGAACTCCAGGTCGCGGGCGGTCTCCTCGTAGCAGACCGTGCGGGCGGCGTACATCTGTCCGCTGTGCCGGGTGGCCGGACGGCCGGTGACTGCGGTGAACTCGGCGTTGAGCGCGGCGAGCGCGGCGCCGAGCCGGTCCGGGTCGCCGGCCGCGGCGGCCACCTCGTCACGGGCGGCGCGCAGCCGGCCGAACTCGGCCGCCGTCGCGGCACGGACCGCCTGGTCGCCGATCGCGGCGATCCGCGCGGCCAGCACCTGCTCGGCGTCCGGCGCGACCGGCAGGTTCGCGCCCCAGCTGAGCTGCCCGCGTTCCACCCACCGGTCCAGCAGCAGGTAGACGTCGTCGGCGCCGTGCACCTCGCCGGCGTCGTGCAGCCGCTCCGCCAGCTCCACCGCGGGCGTCCGCCCGTCGCAGGCGCCGAGCACCAGCGCCTCGACCGGGGTCAGCGCGATCGGCGGGTGCAGCGGCCAGCGCAGCTCCCGCCCGGCGACGGTCAGGTGCGGTTGCAGCGCGGGCGCCCACCAGCGGCGGACCGCCAGGTCGTCGGCGAGCCGGTCGGCGTACGCGATGAGCGCCCACGCCTCGAAGTACACCCGCCGCCGGTGCACGAGCAGGTCACCGGGTGCGGTGCGCACGCCGCGCTGCGAGGTGTCGAACGTGCCCCAGCAGACCGGGCCGAAGAAGCCGATGGTCTCGGCCTTGCCGCAGTAGCGCTGCCAGTAGCGCAACAGGCTCAGCTCGCGCTTGCGCCGGCGCACGTTGCGGACCTGCGGGTCGGTGCGCAGCAGCCCGTCGAGCGCGATGAGCATGTCCGGGTTCTGCCAGGTCACCGCCTCGCGCAGCAGCGGGTCGGCGGCCAGCTCGCCGGCCACCGCCGAGGACTCGGCGAACGCGTCGCCCAGCGCCTTGCCGAACACCTCGGGGCTGGTGTCGCCGGCGAGCAGCGCGTCCGCGGCGGCGGCGCAGTCCGGCGCGGCGAACCGGTCCAGCCCGGCAGCCGGGAACCCGGCGGTACGCAGGACCACGTCCCGCCACACCGACCAGCCGGTGTCGCCCAGGGGCAGCAGGTGGCTCACCGGTGGTCCTCCCGCCGGGCGTCGGTGATGTGCAGGCGCAACTCGCTGAAGTAGCGGCGGCCCTGTCCGTCGGGCACCCACGCCTGCTCCGGTGCGGGCAGCATCTCGCTGACCGTGAACGACACGTCGTCGCCGCCGTCGACCCGGGCGGCGCGCACCATCGCGCAGAGCGTGGTGGCGAACGCCGGCGCGGCCAGGTCCACGAAGCAGGGCTTGGTCTCGGTGCCGAGCTTGACGTACACCTGCTCGGGCAGGCCGAGGCGGCGGCGCCAGTCCCGGACGGCGAGGAACCGGTCCCGCTCGCCGTCGGGTACGGCGAGGCCGCTCTCACCCACAGTGGTCCGCCACGTCCGCCGGGCCAGCACCAGCCGGTCCACTGTGATCCGGGGCGTGTACGGCGCGGCGGCGACCAGCTTGAACCCGTCCACGGCGTGCGCGCTGAGCGGCTCGGCGAAGACCTCGACGAGTGGCCAGCGCTGCCCCTCCGAGGCGGTGGCGACCAGTTCGCCGTCCACCTCGTCGACGACCAGGTCGACTGTGGGCAGCACGCGGGCCGGGTCGGCGCCCGGGGCGTCGAGGAACGCCAGGTGCCTGTCGGTCGGCCCGGTCAGCGACTCGGCGGTACGGCTGGTGCGCCGCGGCCAGTCGGCCGGGAACAGCAGCCGCACCCGCCGCTGCCCCATGTCCACCGCGAGCGCCTCGCGCAGCCGTTCGACGTCCGGGTGCGACGGGGTGAACACCGCGCAGTCGAACGACGACCAGGCGGCGTGCAGCTCACCGAGCACCACGGTGTAGTCGCCGCGCCGCAGCGCGTCCGCGTCGGTGGCACAGATCTGCAGGTCGGGGCTGTGCATGGCGGCGTTGGACCACTCCGGGCCGTCGCCGGGGAACACCGCGTCGATCCGGCCGGCGAGGTCGGCCGCGCGCAGCCGTACGTCGGTGGTGCCGGCGGGCAGCGTGTCCAGGCCGAACAGTCCGGCCCACCGGGCCGCGAAGTCCGCCGCGACCGCGTCGACCGGCCGGTCCCCGTCGCCCCAGAACATCCCCTGGGCCAGGAACCACAGGTCGGCCAGCGGCACCGGGCCGCCGGACTCGGCGCGCAGTTCCTCGTACAGGCTGCGCAGCACGTCCAGGTAGGCGCGGGCGAGCGCGTTGGCCAGCCAGCGGGCGGCGCGCAGCAGCACGTCGAGCGGGGCGGCCAGTTCGGCCAGCAGCGGCGCGCCGAACACCACGTCGAGGTCCCGGGCGCTGTCCTCGTAGCAGACCGTGCGGCCGGCGTACATCTGCCCGGCCCGGCGCACCGCGGGCACGCCGGTCAGCTCGGTGAACGTGGCGTCGAGGGCGTCCAGGGCGGTCCGCAGCCGGTCCGCGTCACCGGCCGCGGCGGCGACGTCGTCGCGGGCGGCGCGCAGCCGGTCGAACCCGGCGCGGGCGGCGGCGCGGGCCGGCTCGTCGCCGATCGCGTCGATCCGGTCGGCCAGCACCCGCTCGGCGTCCGGGCTCACCGGCAGGGCCGCGTCCCAGGTGATCAGTTCCCGCTCGACCAGCCGGTCGAGCAGCGCGTAGCCGTCCTCCGGGCGGCGCAGCCCGATCGCCGGGTCGGCGACCAGGTCGGCGGCGGCGCGCCGGCCGTCGGCCGCGCGCAGCAGCGCGGCCTCGACCGGGGTCAGCGTCAGCGGCGGGCGGCCGGGCCGCAGCACGTCGCGGTCCCGGACGGTCAGGTGGGCCCGCAGCATCGGCGGCCACCACCGGCGCACCGCCAGGTCCGCGCCGATCCGTTCGGCGTACGCGGACAGCGCCCACGACTCGAACCACACCCAGCGCCGCCGGGTCAGGCTGTCGCCGGGGTTGACTCGGGCAACCTCCGGCTGTGCGGGATCGACTGTGACCCAGCAGCTGGGGCCGAAGAAGCCCACGGTCTCGTTCTTGCCGCAGTAGCGCTGCCAGTACTTCAGCAGCGCCCGTTCCCGGTCGCGGCGGCGCACGTTGCGGGCCGCGTCGGGGCCGCCGCGCACCAGCCCGTCGAACGCCACCAGCGCGCCCCGGTTCTGCCAGGTGACCGCCTCGCGCAGCAGCGGGTCGGCGGCCAGCTCGCTGAACCGCTGCGCGCCGGCGCGCAGCGCCTCCTCGAACTCCTTGGTGAACCGGTCCTCGCCGGCGCCGGTGGCCAGCAGCTCGTCGGCGGCAGCGGCGGCCCGGGGCGCGGTGAACAGCTCCAGCCCGTCGGCCGGGAAACCGGTGGTCCGCAGCACCGCGTCGTGCCACACCGACCAGCCGGTGCCGCCGAGCGGAACCCGGTGCGCGGCGCCGGCGGTCCCGCGACCGGCGGCGCGCACCGGGTCCGGACCCGCGTCCGGCGTGCCGGGGCGGGTGTCGGTGGGCGCGGCGGTCAGGTCGGCCCGGATCAGCGCGGCCAGCTCGGTCAGCCGGTCGTGCAGGAAGAAGTGCCCGCCGTCCAGCTCGTGCAGGGTGAACCCGGCCGCCGTGTGCTCGGCCCAGGCTGCGCTCTGCTCGCGGCTGACCGCCCGGTCGGTACGGCCGGCGAACACGACGATCGGTACCGGCAGCGGCTCGCCCGGCACGTGGCGGTAGTCGTCGACCCGGCCGAAGTCGGCGCGCAGCAGCGGCAGCAGCAGTTCCACCAGCTCGGGGTGGTCGAGCAGTTCGGCGGGTAGGCCGCCGCCCTCGCCGAGGCGGCGCAGCAGCTCGTCGTCGCCGGCCCGGGACAGCCCGTCGAACGGGCCGGGTGTGGCGACGTGCGGGGCGCGGGCGCCGCCGACGTAGAGCCGCAGCGGCAGCGGGCGGCCGGTCCGGCGCAGCTCACGGACCACGTCGAAGCCGAGCCGTCCGCCCATCGAGTGGCCGTAGATCGCGTACGGGCGGTCGGCACGGGAGGCGATGGCGTCGGTCACCTCGCCGACGCTGAAGCGCGGGTCCTCGGTGATCCGGTTCTCCCGGCCGGGCAGTTGCACCGGCACCACGTCGACGCTCGGACCGAACTCGGCCGCCCAGCGCCGGAACGCGCTGGCGCCCGCTCCGGCGTAGGGCAGGCAGAACAACCGCACCGGCGCCTCGGGTCGGCTTCCGGCGGAGACGAACCAGTTCACCGCGGACCTTTCTGCACGGGGTCGATCCAGTGCCGGCGGCGCTGGAACGGGTAGGTGGGCAGTCCGGCGCGCCGGACCGTGCCCTCGGGGTGCAGCGCGTGCCAGTCGACGTCGCGCCCGGCGACCCACTCGGCGGCCGTCTCGCGCAGCGGGCCGCCGTCACCGGCGATGCGGGCGTCGGTGTCCAGCAGCACGTCCAGCGCGGAGAGCGCGGCCGGCAGGTCGGCGGCGACCACCGCCGCCCGGTGGGCGAACGCCCGCCGGCCCAGCGCCAGCGTGGCGGCCACGTCGGACAGTGCCGGGGCGGCCCCGGCGAGGTGGCCGCGCAGGCGGGCCAGCACGGCCCGCAGCCCCGCCGGGGTACGCGCGGAGACCGGCAGCAGCCACGGTCCCCCGCCGGGCGGGTCGGCCGGCTCGGCGGGCGGCGGCTGTTCCACCACGACGTGCGCGTTGGTGCCGCCCAGGCCGAACGCGCTCACCCCGGCGACCCGGCGCGCGTCGTCCGGCCAGTCCCGCGCCTTGGTGGGCACGTAGAAGGGTCCGGCGGCCAGGTCGATCTCCGGGTGCGGTCGGGTGAAGTGCAGGTTCGGCGGGATAACACCGTGCCGGACGGCCAGCACCGCCTTGATCAGCCCGGCGATGCCGGCGGCGGCGTCGAGGTGGCCGATGTTGGTCTTCACCGAGCCGAGCGCTGTGGACTCGGCGGGCGCGGCGCCCGCGTACACCTCGTGCAGCGCGGCGACCTCGATGGCGTCGCCGAGAGGCGTGCCGCTGCCGTGGCCCTCGACGAAGCGGACCTCGCCGGGTGCGACCTCGGCGGTGGCGAGCGCGTTCGCGACGGCGGCAGCCTGTCCGGCCGGGCCGGGTACGGCGAAACCGGCCCGGTCCGGTCCGTCGTTGGTGACCGCCCAGCCCGGCAGGATCGCGTAGATGCGGTCGCCGTCGGCCTGCGCGTCGGCGAGCCGGCGCAACGCCACCACGCCCGCCCCAGAGCCGAAGCCGGAGCCGGCGGCGGCCTCGTCGAAGGCACGGCACCGGCCGTCGGGCGAGGCGAGCCCGCCCGCCCGGTGCCGGGGCCACATCACCGTCGACCCGCCGGCCAGCGCCAGGTCGCACTGGTAGTCGGCGAGGCTCTGCGCGGCCACGCACACCGCGACGAGCGAGCTGGAGCAGGCGCTCTGCACGGCCATCGCCGGGCCGGTCAGGCCGAGCCGGTAGGCCACCTGCCCGGGCAGGTGGTCGGTGAACTGGCGGCCGACGAGCCGGGCCTCCCAGTCGTCCGGGTCGACGTCGCCGACCACAGCCGGGTTGTCCATGAGGTGGAACAGGAAGTAGCGGTTGGCCGAGGTGGCGGCGTAGACGCCGACCAGCCCGGGGAAGCGCGCCGGGTCGTGCCCGGCGTCCTCCAGGGCCTCCCAGGCGGTCTCCAGGAACAGCCGGTGCTGCGGGTCGGTGCGGGCGGCCTCGTCGGCGCCGAAGCCGAAGAACTCGGCGTCGAAGTCGGCCACCCCGTCGAGCCGGCCGGTGGCGCGGACGTGCCGGGGGTCGGCGCGCAGGGCGGGGCCGACGCCGAGCGCGGCCAGTTCCTCGTCGGTGTGGTCGTGCACCGAGTCGACGCCGGTGCACAGGTTCCACCAGAACGTGGCCACGTCGGGCGCGCCGGGGAACCGCCCGGCGACGCCGACCACGGCGATCTCGTCGCCGGTGTACTCGCGGGCGGCGCGCACCGGCGCGGCGGGCGCGGGCAGCACCGGGGCGCGGACCGCCTCGGGCGGGGCGTCCAGCAGCGCCGCCTGGGCGGCGACGGTCGGGTGGTCGAACAGGCGCAGCATCGGCAGGCGTACGCCGAACCGCTCGGCGAGGCGCTGCTGCACCTGGCCCAGCAGCAGCGACTGCCCGCCCACATCGAAGAAGCTGGCCGTGCGGGCGACCGCGTCGCGGCCCAGCACCGCGCACCAGATGTCGTGCACGGCGCGTTCGGTGCCGGTGGCCGGGGCCTCCTCGGCGGGCACCTCGGTGACCGGGTCGGGCAGCGCACGCTCGTCGATCTTGCCGGTGACGGTGAGCGGGAACCCGTCGACCACCACGACCGCGCGGGGCACGGCGTAGTCGGGCAGCGCGGCGGTCAGCGCCGCGCGCAGCGCCGCCGGGTCCGGGCGGGCGCCGGCCGGGCGGGCATACGCGAGCAGCTCGCCGTCGCGCACGATCGCGCGGACGCCCGCCACGCCGGGCTGGGCGGACAGCACCGCTTCGATCTCGGTCAGCTCGACCCGGTGCCCGCGTACCTTGACCTGCCGGTCCAGCCGGCCGAGGCAGACCAGTTCCCCGCCGGGCAGCAGCCGGCCCAGGTCACCGGTGCGGTACGACAGCACCCCGTCGGCGTCGGCGCCGAACCGGTCGCTGTCCTGGTTGAGGTAGCCGGGGGCGAGGTGGCGGCTGCGGACCACGATCTCGCCGGTGTCCGGGGCGAGGTCCAGCCGGTAGCCGGGGAACGCGACGCCCACCGGCAGCGGCCCGCGGGCGTCCGGGTCCACCTCGGACAGCTGCTGCACGTGCCGGGCGGCGAACGTCATCTCGGTGGCGCCGTAGCCGTTGACGAGCACGCAGCCGGGGGCGAACCGGTCCCGGCCGCGGGCCGCGTCGGCCCAGGTGGCCTGCTCGCCGCCGAGCAGCACCGCCCGCACCGTGGGCAGCCGGCGCGCGCCGAGCGTGTCGAGCAGGAAGCGGTAGACAGTGGGCGTGCAGTGCAGCACCGTGGCGCGGTGCCGGTCGAGCTGGTCGACGGCGTGCGCGAGCCCTTGGCGGCGCAGGTCGACCGGGACGACGGCGGCGCCGGTGAGCAGCGCCGGGTAGAGGTCGGGGATGGCGGCGTCGAAGCTGAACGACGCGAGCAGGCTGAGCCGGTCGTCCGGGCCGACGCCGAGCGCGGCGATCTGGTTGTCGACGACGTGGGCCAGGTTGCGGTGGGTCTGCCCGACCGCCTTGGGCACGCCTGTCGAGCCGGAGGTGAACAGCACGTACGCCAGCGCGTCCGGGTCGGCCGCGACCGGGCGCAGCGGAGCCGGCGGCGCCTCGTCCAGCGCTACGACCGGCCGCCCGGCGGCCAGTGTGGACGCCAGGTCGCGGTGCTCGGCGGCGCAGGCCACGGCGGTGACCCCGGCGGCGTCGACCATGTGGCGCAGCCGGGCGACCGGGAAGCCCGGGTCCAGCGGAACATACGCGCATCCGCTCGCGAGGGCGCCGAGCATCGCCGCCACGGTCGGCGCACCGTGTGCGGTGAGCAGCGCGATCCGGTCTCCGGCGCGCAGGCCCGCGGCGGCGAACACGGCAGCGTGCCCGCCGGCCGCCCCGGTCAGCTCGGTGTACGTGACCTCGTGGGTCTCACCGAGAAGTGCCGGACGTCCGCCGTGTACCGCCGAGATCGCGCCGAAACGATTGATGATCATCGTCTCTGCCATGTCAGGAAGCGGGTTGCGCTCCACAGAGGGCAGGCAGGCGGCAATCGACGAATGTGATCATTGATCCCCCCCAGGACTTCACATTGAAAGCAGAATATGGCTCGATCCGTGCGCCGGAAGAGCGGCGATGAGGCTTGAGCCGAAGAGGGGACGGCACCTTGGAACCTCGGACGGAGGAAATCGTCCGATCATCCCTCTAGCGCGTAGACGTTTTTCAGCGTACGTGTCAACCGGCAAATTATTTTACGGTGAAAATACTTCCAGGCCGTGGAATCTTTCGCCGCCGCGGCCTCGGTGCCGCAGCTCAACCCGGATCGCGGGGAGCCTGCTCAGACATCGTACGGCGGTCGCGGGATGGGGTCCACCATGGCGTCGAAGCCCTTCGGGAGCTGCGCGACGAGGTCGTGGAACTCCCCCACCGTCACCGTGTCGCGCAGCGTCGCGAGCACCGCGACGGCACCCACCTCGGCGACCGCGGGATCCACCGCCGCGCGTTCGGCCACCCGGTAGAGGAAATCCACCGCGCCACCGGTCATAGCGGTCCCGCCCGGCTCCAGGTAGCCGCCCACGTCGTCCGGCAGCTGCGCGGCCAGGTCCGTCGCCTCGTCCGCGGTGATCCGGTCGGCGAGCGTCTGCAACACCGCGCGGGAGACGGTCGCGGCCTCGTCAGCGGGCAACTCGGCCCGCCGCGCCACCGCCTCGACGAACAGGGGGAACCGCATCCCACCCCTCCCCTCGCCGCCGGTGGGCACCACGCCCGCAGCGGTCGGCCCCGGCGGGTACCCGCCCCCACCCCGGCCAAACGCCGCACCCGCCGCGAGGCGGAAAAGCCGGAGGGCGGGTGGCCGGTCGCGTCGGTGGCATCCGCCCATGGCCCCCGTCACGACCCATCCCCGGCGACGATGCAGCCCGAGCACCTGGACCTCCAGACGTCCTACGGGCACCACTACACGACGCTGAACCTGCCGGTGACCCGCGCGCCGGGCGAGGCGCTGCCGAACACCGAGATCTTCCGGCGGATCGCCGCCGCGCTCGGGATCGACGACCCGGCGTTCCGGGACAGCGACGAGGACCTGGCCCGGCAGTTGCTGGCCGGCGCGCCGATCACGTACGAGGAGCTGCGCGAGCGCACGTACGCCCGGCTCACCGGCGTACCGGTGGGTTCCGCGCCGTACGCCGAGGGCGGTTTCCCCACCCCGGACGGGCGGGCCCGGCTGCACGACCCGGAGCTGGCCGCGCTCGGGGTGGACCCGCTGCCCGGGTACACGCCACCGGCCGAGGCGGCCGACCCGGAGCTGGCCCGCCGGTTCCCGCTGACGCTGCTCGCCCCGGCCAACCGTTACCTGATGAACTCCACGTTCGCCTCGCTGCCGTGGCACACCCGCCGCGCCGGGCCGCCCCGGGTGCACCTGCACCCGGCCGACGCGGCGCCGCGCGGGCTCGCCGACGGCGACGCGGTACGCGTGCACAACGACAGGGGCGCGTTCCTCGCCGCCGTGGCGGTGGACGAGGCGGCCCGGCCGGGCCTGGCGTTCACGTACAAGACGTACTGGGCGCGACGCAGCCCCGGGCGGTCCACCGTCAACGCGGTCACCGGCGTCCGGGACACCGACCTGGGCGAGGCACCGACGTTCCACGACCGCCGGGTGGAGGTCGAGCCGGTGGCGGCCGGACTGCTGACCGCCGAGCCGCCCGCCGACGAGGTCGCCGAGCCCGTCGCGGCCGGGTGATTCGGGACCTCCGGCCCCCTGACCTGGTCTTTGCGCCCCTGCTCCGGCCCGGTGCCGCCGCCTAGCGTCGGAGGCGGACACAGGGAGGTTCGCCATGCGTACGTGGCAGGTGCAGGACGTGATGACCAGGGACGTGGCGTCGGTACGGGAGGGCACTGAGTACCGGGAGATCGTCGACGTGCTGACCGAACGGCACGTCACGGCGGCGCCGGTGGTGGACGAGACCCGCCGGGTGCTCGGCGTGGTGTCCGAGACGGACCTGATGTACAAGGTGGAGTTCCTGGGCCGGCCCCGGGAGCGGCGGATCCTGCCGGACCGGCACCGCCGCGAGGCGCGGGCGAAGGCCGGCGCGACGCTCGCCGCCGACCTGATGACAGCTCCCCCGGTCACCGTCACGCCGGACGCGACGATCGTCGAGGCGGCCCGGCTGATGGACGCGCGCGGCGTGAAGCGGCTGCCGGTGGTGAACGACGTCGGCCGACTGGTCGGCATCGTCACCCGCGGCGACCTGCTCAAGGTGCACCTGCGCCCGGACGCGGGCATCCGGCGGGACGTGGTCGAGGAGGTGTTGTGGCGCAGCCTCGGCGTCCGCGACGGCGTGGTGGACGTGACAGTCGACAGGGGCGTGGTGACGCTCACCGGCCAGGTGGAGCGCCGGTCCACCGCGCAGCTCGCGGTACGCCTGACCCGGCAGGTCAGCGGCGTGGTGGAGGTGGTCGACGCGCTCGGCTACGCGATCGACGACGCGCCGATGTCGGCGTTGCGCATGGGCGGCGGCACCCCGGCCGGCATCGCGTGAGCCCGGACGCGCCGGTGCGTCGGCCCGTACCGGCGCCACCGGTGTCACTCCTGGGCGAGCGCGTCGAGCACCAGCGCGGCGGTCCAGCTGAACGCCGGTGAGCCGAGACCGGCTCCGGTGTCCGGGTGGAAGTACTCGTGGCAGCCGGCCCGGTCGACCAGGTCGAGCAGCGACTCGCGCAGCCCGGCGGCCAGGTCGGCGCGGCGGTGGGTACGCAGTCCCTGCCAGAGCAGCCAGCCGGTGTTGATCCAGCTCGGGCCGCGCCAGTAGCGCAGCGGCTCGAAGTCCGGCGCGGTGCGGTCGTACGTGGGCAGCGGCCGGTCCATCCGTGCGGCCAGCCCGAAGCGCGGCGAGCACGCCTCGGCCAGGACCGCCGACACCTGCGCGGCGGGCAGTTCGGGCAGCGCCAGCGGCATCAGTCCGAGCACGGTCCGGGCCGGCACGAGCCGGTCGGCGTGGACGTCGCGGGGGCGGAACGTGCCGGTGGCCGGATCCCAGAGGCGGGTGACGAGCGCCTCGGTGATCCGGGCGCCCCGGTCGCGGTGCGGCCCCGGGTCGGCGCCGATGACGGCGGCGATGCGGGCGAGGGCGTACTCGGAGACGCCGAGCGCGGCGTTCACCAGCGGGCACTCCACCAGGAACGGGTGCCGTCCGAGCAGGCCCTCGTCCCGGTAGCGGCCGGCCCGGTAGCTATCCACCAGCGCGACGTAGCGCGCGTAGTCCAGGTCGGTGGGGCGCTGCGCCGCGTCGGCGTGCGCGGTGTCGTGCCGGCGGTACGCGCGCATCACCGCCTCGTCGGCGGGCACCCCGGCCAGCGGCGCGTCCCAGGCGGGGCTGTTGTCCAGCCCGGACTCCCACGGGTGCACGATCGACGCCAGCCCGCCGCCCCCGGCGTCGCGGCGACCGGTCAGGTAGCGCTGCTGCGCGACCAGCCTCGGGTAGAGCCGCCGCAGCGCGGCCACCGACGCCTCGCCGGGCGCGCGGCGGTGCACCAGCCAGGCGGCCGGGGCGTGCACCGGTGGCTGGACGATCCCGGAGGTGGCCCGGGCCGGCGAGCCGTCGGCGCGTGCCGAGTCCCAGAACTGCGGCCCGGGGAAGTACGGCCCGGCACGCGAGGCCGGGTTGAACACGATGTGCGGCACCCGCCCGTCGACCCACTGCGCGGCGAACAGCGTGCGCAGCTCCCGCCAGGCCCGGTCCGGGCGGACGTGGGACAGGCCGATCGCGATGAACGCCGAGTCCCAGCTCCACTGGTGCGGGTAGAGCGTGCGGGAGGGGACGGTGTGATCGTGTTCCCAGTTGGCGTCGAGGGTGGTCAGCGCGAGGCGGCGCAGCCGGGCGTGGCGGTCGGCTCCGGCGCGTACCCCTGTGGTCAGCGTCATGCGGCGGCCCGCCGGGGACGGGCCTGGGCCAGCGCGGTGGCGGCCTGGCGCAGCGCGGCGACCGGCTCGCCGCGCAGCCGGCACTCCAGCGCCAGCCAGCCGGTGTAGCCGATCGCGTCGAGCGTGGCCAGCAGCGCACCCCAGTCCAGGTGCCCGGCGCCGGGCTGGTGCCGGTTGGAGTCGCTGACCTGGATGTGCCCGAGGTACGGCGCGGCGGCGCGCAGCGCGGCGTGCGGATCGTCCTCCTCAATGTTCATGTGGTACGTGTCGGCGGCCACCCGCAGCGCCGGTGACCCGACCGCGCGGCACAGCTCGACCGCCTGGTCGAGCCGGTTGACCATGTGGTCCTCGTACCGGTTGAGCGGTTCCAGGAACACCGTGACCCCCTCGGCGCGGGCGTGCCCGGCCAGCTCGCCCAGGGCGTCGACGAGCACCCGCCGGTCGCCGTCGGCCGAGCGTGGTGGTTCGAACGGGGGCAGACGGCGGGAGAACATGCCCCACGCGGCGGGGGTCATCGCGCCGGCGCCGCCCAGCTCGGCGATCACCGACAGCTGGGAGCGCAGGTTGTCGACCGCGTCGCGGGAGCGGGCCGGGTCGAAGTCGCCGACGAAGTGGTCCATCTCGACGCAGACGGTCGGCATGACCACGCCGGCGGCGCGGGCGCGGCGCAGCTCCGGCAGCCGCCGGGCCAGCGCGTGGTCACCCCGCCCGCGCAGCTCGATGCCCTGGTAGCCGAGGGAGACGGCGAGGGCGTACTTCCGGGTCAGGTCGGCGCCGGGAAGCAGCTGCTCCTGGCACGAGAGCGGAATGTCCATCAGAACCTCAGCACCACTTGGAGGACGTCACAGTCACCGCGGTCGAGCAACGCCAGCGCGTCGGCCACCGCGCCCGCGTCGACGACGTGGCTCACCAGCGGCAGCGGGTCGACGCTGCCCTCGGCCACCAGGTCCATGAAGGTGTGTGCGATCCGCGTCCCGGACCACCGGCCGGCCGTGCCGGGTGCCGGGTCCGGCCCGGAGACCTGGGCGGCCACGAGCTGGATCCGGTTGTGGTGGAACTCCTCGCCGAGTTCCAGCCCGTGGGCGTACCCCTGGTAGAAGCCGGCCGCGACGACGCGACCGGCGTGCGCGGTGGCGCGGATCGCCTCGTGCAGCGCCGGGTACGACCCGGACAGCTCCAGGCAGACGTCGGCGCCCCGGCCGTCGGTGGCGGTCCGCAGCGCGGCGGCGGGCGAGTCGGCGGCGGCGTCGACCACCCGGCGCGCGCCGAGCCGCACGGCGTGCGCGAGCCGGCCCGGCATCCGGTCGACGGCGACCACGCGGGCGCCGGACAGCGCGGCCAGGCGCGTGCCGAGCAGCCCGATCACGCCCTGCCCGAACACGCCCACCCAGTCGCCCAGGTGCAGGTCACCGGCGAGCACGGCGGTCAGCGCGATGGCGCCGGGCCGGGCGAACACGGCGGCGAGCGGGTCGAGGCCCGGTGGCAGCGGATGCGCGGCCGTCGCGGGGAGCACGGCTTCGGCGCGGTGCCCCCAGATGCCCCAGACGAGCTGGCCGGGCCGCCGCCCGGCCACGTCGGGCGCGACCTCGACGATCTCGCCGACCTCCTCGTAACCGAAACCCACCACCGGGTACGCGGGCGTGGCCTGGCGGGGCACGAACATGCGGGAGCCGGCGTCCCAGTCCTTGCGCAGCCGCGGGTTGCTGCCCCGGTAGAGCGTCAGCTCGGTGCCGGCGGAGATGCCCGAGTAGCGGGTGCGGACGCGGACCTGGCCCGGACCGAGCCGGTCGGTGGGGCAGGGCTCCAGGCGTACGTGCCGGGGCCCGGCCAGAGAGACAACCCAGTTGCTCATGGCGTCGCTCCGAGGGAAGTGCCGACCCCGATTCTAACCCAAAAAATGGGCATATGTGATTAGACTGATATATCGATGGGTATTAGCGGCAGGCCGTGCTCTTTCGAGAGGAGTGCCACCGATGTCATCACCCTCCACGCGGCGGCTCGCAATCAGCCTGATCCTGGCACTGGCCGGGACCGGCATGGCCGCATGCAGCGACGACGGGCAGAAATCCGACAGTTCGCAGATCACCGTCTGGAGCCTGGAAGACGTGGCGGACCGCGTCGCCGCCACCAAGACGATCATCGCCGACTACACCGCCAAAACCGGCGTCAAGGTCAACCTGGTCACCGTCAACGAGGACCAGTTCCCGTCCCTGATCGCCTCCAGCGCCGCCGCCGGCGACCTGCCCGACGTGGTCGGCTCGGTCTCGCTGGCCGGGGTGCGCACGCTGTCCGCGAACGAACTCCTCGACGCCGACGCCAACGCCGCCGTCGTCGACCGGCTCGGCCGGGACACGTTCACGCCTCGCGCGCTGGAACTCACCAGCGACGGCGGCACGCAGCTCGCCGTGCCGAGCGACGGGTGGGGCCAACTGCTTGTCTACCGCAAGGACCTGTTCGCCGCCGCCGGCCTGCCGGCGCCCGACACGTACGAGAAGATCGCCGCCGCGGCGGCGAAGCTGAAGATCGGCGGCGTCGCCGGCATCACCGCGGCCACCTCCCCCGGCGACGTGTTCACCCAGCAGACGTTCGAGCACCTGGCACTGGCGAACAACTGCCGGCTCACCGACGACTCCGGCAAGGTCACTCTCGACTCCCCCGAGTGCGTCGAGGCGTTCCGCTTCTACGGCGACCTGATGCGGAACAACTCCGTCAAGGGCGCCCAGGACGTCGACACCACCCGGGCCACCTACTTCGCCGGCAAGGCGGCCATGCTGATCTGGTCGCCGTTCATCCTCGACGAGCTGGCCGGGCTGCGCGCCGACGCGCGGCCCACCTGCCCGCAGTGCCAGTCCGACCCGGCCTGGCTCGCGAAGAACAGCGGCTTCGTCACCGCGATCAAGGGCCCGAACGGCACCGAACCGGCCCAGTACGGCGAGGTCAGCTCCTGGGCCGTGCTCGACGGCGCGGCCGACCCGGCGAAGTCGTTCGTGGAGTACATGCTCTCCGACGGCTACCCGCGCTGGTTCGGCATGTCCCCCGAGGGACGTTTCCCGGTGCGCACCGGCACCCCGGAGGACAAGCAGAAGTTCCGGACCGCCTGGAACACCAGCCCCGCCGGCGTGGACACCAAGAAGCCGCTGTCGGAGGTCTACGGCGAGGACGTGCTCGCCACGCTGCGGCGCAGTCCCGACACGTTCCAGCGCTGGGGCCTGACCGAGAACCAGGGCAAGCTCGTCGGCGCCATCCTCGGTGAACTGCCCGTACCCAAGGCGCTCGCCGACGTCGTCGGCGGCAGGTCCGACGCCCGCGCCGCCGCCGAACGCGCCCGCAAGGACGTCGAGGCGATAGCCAAGGGCGTCAATTGACCACCACCGCGCCGGAGGCCGGCCGCTCCCCCGCGCCGGAGCGACCCCGCCGACCCGGCCGCCGCCCGCTGACACTGCGCCGCCGCGAGTCCCGCGCCGGGCTCGCGCTGGTCACCCCGACCCTGCTCGTCGTGGTCGCGGTGATCGGCATACCCATCGTCTGGACGGTGGTACTGGCCTTCCAGCGGGTACGCCTGGCCACACTGCGCAAGACCGGCCTGTTCGGCGAGCTGACCCTGGACAACATCGACCGGGTGCTGCACACGCCCGGGTTCGCCGACACGCTCTGGACCACTGTGCTCTACAGCGTCGGCGGCACCGCCGGCTCGATAGTGGTCGGCCTCGCGGCGGCGCTCGCAGTACGCGGGCCGTTCCGGGGCCGCACGCTGGTACGCGCGTCGATGCTGCTGCCGTACGTGGCGCCGGTGGTCGCCATGACGTTCGTCTGGCAGGTGATGCTCGACCCGCAGCTCGGCATCGTCAACGACTGGGGGCGGCGCTTCCTCGGCTGGGACTCGCCGGTGCCGTTCCTGTCCCAGGAGTCCACCGCGCTGTGGACGGTGATCGCGTTCGAGGCGTGGCGCTACTTCCCGTTCGCGTTCCTGTTCCTGCTGGCCCGGCTCCAGGCGGTGCCCGGCGAACTGGAGGAGGCCGCCCGGGTCGACGGGGCCACCCCCACGCAGCGGTTCCGGCACATCCTGCTGCCGCAGCTCATGCCGGTGATCGCGCTGATCGGCGTGCTGCGGTTCATCATGACGTTCAACAAGTTCGACGACGTCTACCTGCTCACCGGCGGCGCGGCCGGCACCGAGGTGGTGAGCGTACGGGTCTACCAGTTCCTCACCGCCCGCACCGACATCGGCGCGGCCGCCGCCCAGGCCGTCGTGCTGGCCGTGGTGCTGCTCGTGTTCGTGGCGATCTACCTGCGCTTCTTCGGCGCGCGGCGGGAGGCGTGATGGACCGGGACCGGATCGAGACGGTGAGCCTGCGCTGGCTGCGCCGGCTGGTGATCGCCGGGTTCCTGGTGGTCACGCTGCTGCCGTTCTGGTACATGCTGGTGCTGTCGGTACGCCCGATCGAACGCCTGCTGCTCGAACCCGGCTCGCTCTGGGTGCCGTTCGGCGAGCTGACCGTCGCCACGTACGCCGAGGTGCTGAAGTCCGTCTCCGACGGCGGCCAGGGCTTCCTCACCTTCATCCGCAACAGCGGCCTGGTGGCGCTGGCCGCCACCGCGCTCACCCTGGTGATCGCCATTCCCGGCGCGTACGCGGTGTCCCGCCTGCGGTTCTTCGGCCGCCGGCAGGTCAGCGCACTGTTCCTGGCGGTCTACCTGTTCCCGTCCATCGTCATCGCGATCCCGCTGTTCGTGGTCTTCACCCGGGCCGGGCTGCGCGGATCGCTGACCGGCCTGGTGCTCGTCTACATCTCGCAGACGCTGCCGGTGTCGGTCTACATGCTGAAGAACTACTTCGAGACGATCCCGGTCAGCCTGGAGGAGTCAGCGGCGATCGACGGCGCCGGCCGGCTCGGCATCATCCGCCGGGTCAGCCTGCCCCTCGCCGCCCCGTCGGTGATGGCGGTCGCGCTGTACGACTTCATGATCGCGTGGAACGAATACCTGTTCGCACTGCTGTTCCTGGTCGACCGGCCGGACCGGTGGACCGTGTCGCTGGGCCTGTCGCTGCTCTCCGACGGCGTCGAGGTGCCCAAGACCGTACTGATGGCCGGCTCGGTCATCCTCACGCTGCCGATCGTGGTGCTGTTCTTCGCCGGGGAACGCCTGCTCACCGAGGGACTCACCAGCGGGGCCGAGAAGGGCTGAGCGTCCGTGCCAGGATGATCGGGTGCGATCATCACGGGAGCGCCGGGCCGGCGCGCGGGCGGCCCGGCTGCTCACCGAGGCGCTCGCCCCGACCGTTCTGGTCACCGCGCTGCCGCTGATCGCCGCCGCCCGGGTCAGCCGCTCGGCGGGCCAGTTCCTGCTCTGGGGCGGCATCGCGCTGACGTTCTGCGCCGTCATCCCGATCGGTGTGCTCGTGCACGGCGTACGCCGAGGGCGCCTCACCGACCGGCACGTCGGCGACCGCACGCAGCGGGCCCGGCCGCTGTCGATCGGGCTGGCCTCGGTCGCGGCCGGGTTGCTGCTGCTGGCGGCGGTGCGCGCGCCGGCCGAACTGTTCGCCGTGATCGTCGTGGTCTTCGTGGTCGGCGCGGCCTGCGCGCTGGTTAACCACTGGTGGAAGCTGAGCATCCACGCGGCGGTCGCCGCCGCCACAGTCGCCGTGCTGGTGCCGCTGGCCGGCCCGGCCGCGAACCTCGGCTGGGTGCTCGTCGCGGCCGTCGGCTGGTCCCGGGTACGGCTGGCCGACCACACCTGGCCGCAGGTGCTGGCCGGCGTCGCGCTCGGCGGGCCGCTCGCCGCCGGCACGTTCCTGGCGCTCGCCTGACCCGCTGCCACAAGATCAGCTACGGTGGCCCCATGGCCAAGCCGACCCGCTGGGTGACCGACACGAAGCCCGGCCACTCGCAGTGGTACGTGGACCGGTTCCGTCAGCTCGCCGCCGAGGGCGCCGACCTGTCCGGTGAGGCGCGGCTGCTCGACGCGCTCGTGCCGCCCGGCGCCCGCGTCCTGGACGCCGGCTGCGGCACCGGCCGGGTCGCCGCCGCGCTCGCCGCACGCGGGCACGACGTCGTGGGTGTGGACGCCGACCCGACGCTCGTCGAGGCGGCCCGCGCCGACCACCGCGGCCCCCGCTTCCTGGTCGCCGACCTGGCCGAGCTGGACCTGGCCGCGCAGGGCGAGGCCGAGCCGTTCGACGCCGCCGTGCTGGCCGGCAACGTGATGGTCTTCGTCGCCCCCGGCACCGAACGCGACGTGCTGGCCCGCGTCGCCGCACACGTGCGCCCGGACGGCCTGGTCGTGGTCGGCTTCGCCACCGACCGCGGCTACCCGGTGGCCGACCTGGACGCCGACGCGGTGGCCGCCGGGCTGCGCCCCGAGCACCGCTTCGCCACCTGGGACCTGCGGCCGTGGCGGGACGACGCCGACTTCGCGGTGACGGTGCTGCGCCGCCCCGCCGGCTGACCCTCGGCTCGGCTCGGCTCGGCTCGACCCGTCCCGGCCGGGTAGGCACCTCTGGTGGTGACGGTCAGCCAGTGCCTCGTCCCGTCCCGTCCCGGGCCGCGCCGGTGCACCGGTGCGCCCGTGCGGTGGCCGGCGCTCAGGCGGGTGCGGCCACCGTGCGGGCGGCCTCCGGATCGAGCGGGCTGCCGGACGGCAGCAGGTCCACCAGGCCCGCCGGCAGCCGCGCCGGGCGCACCCCCGCGTACCCGAGCATGCCCGGCACGTCGGCACCGGTCAGCGCGTACCGCCTGCCCAGGTCGGTGACCACGCAGATCGCGCCGCCGGTCGCGCCCGGCGCCGCCACCGCCTCCACCAGCGCGCCGCGTCCCGGCTCGACCACCACCTCGTCGGCGAGCCCGGCCCGGCCGCCCGGTGTCCGCGCGGCGGCGTTCGGGTCCGGCGCGGTGACGCCGAGGCGGAGCTCGCGTACGCCGCTGTCGTCGCCGGCCCGCGCGCAGAGCGCGCCCTCGGCGGCGGCCAGCCGGGGCGGTACGGCGGGCGGCGCGGTCGGCCCGCCGGGCACCAGACCGGGCAGCTTCGGCAGCGCGGCGAACCGGCCGAGCGTGATCGGTTCCGGATCCCGCTGGCCGGTGCGGGCCAGCAGCAACGCGGCCTGCAACTCGGTGATCGCCGCCAGCCCGCCCCGCTGGGCCACCGCGTACTGCCGTCCGCCGCCGGAGTTGCGCACCAGGTAGACGTCGCCCACGCTCGCGCCGGTGACCCGCTCGGACGGCTCGCCGAGGTCGTCCACCGGCGGCGGGGCAAGATCGGCGCCGGCCGGGAGCGTGTTCAGCAGCGCCGCCGCCACCGGCACCGCCCGTTCCCTGGTGGCGGCGAGCGCGGCGAGCACCCGGTCGGTGTCGCGCAGCAGGTAGCGCCGGTCGTGCCAGAGCAGGTGCAGGCCGCCGTCCGGGTGCCGGGCGAGCAGGCCCTGGTCGCCGAGCGCCCGGCCGCCGGTGGCCTCCCGCCCGATCAGCAGCACCGAGCGGGCCTCGTCACGCCCCGCCGCCTGGCGCCCGGTCTCGCCGCGTCCGGCCTCGTCGCCCGCCACCGAGCAGAGCGTCCAGGCGTCGCGGACGAGCCGGTTCGGCGCGGGCAGCGAGTCCGGCGCGTCGGCGATGCCGAGCGGCAGGCCACGCGGCACGCCGTCGATGGCGCGGCGGCCGACCAGCACCGTCCTCGGCCGCTCCGCCCCGATGATCAGCAGGGCGGAGGCGTAGTTGAGCACCGGGTGCAGCCTGTCGTCCCGGTAGACGAACCGCGCCCCTGACTCCTTCTCCACGATCACCGCGCCGGTCTCGCGCCACGAGTCACCGCCGCCGGTGAACAGGCCGTAGAGCGCGACGCCGCCGAGCGCGATCGCCGCGACCAGGACGCTGGCCAGACCGGCGCCGGCCAGCCGGCGGAACGGGGACTGCGGCGGGTCCGTCTCCCGCATGACGAGCGCGGCGACCGCCCGCTGGACGGTGAACTGGTACGAGTGCAGCTGGTCCTGCCGCGACGCCATCGTGTCCCTTCCCGCCGGGATGGTCGGCGCACAGGATAAGCGCTCCGTCGATGCCCCGGCGACCCTGCGTGTCCCTCGCCGGCCCTTCGCCGTCGGCCCGCCCCGCCAGTACGCCGAGGTCGCTGGATCCCACCCACCCGGACCCCACCACCTCCCCGACCGGTAGTCGATCAAGCCACGGGTGAGCGCCCGCCCCCTCGCTCGGACACCGCCACAGGCGCGCCCGCACCCAGTCCCCGGCGGAATCACGCCGAGGTGGCTGCATCACACCCACCCGGATCCCACCACCTCCCCGAGCTGGAGTCGATCAAGGCAGGGAACACAGGCAGGCCCGGTCATCGGCCGACGCCCGCGCTCCGCACATGCACCCCACCGTGCCCTGGCCGGACAGCTCATTCGCCACCCCGAAACGCTCGCCCCCCGACGTGGCCACATCACACCGGCCCGGACCCGTCCACCTCCCCGAGGTGGAGTGGATCAAGACAGGGGCAGCCCAGCGAGGCACCCCCGCCCGAAGCACCCGCCCCGCCAGCTCCCGGAAGTGGCTGCATCACACCCGTCCGGACCCCACCACCTCCCCGAGGTGGAGTGGATCAGGGCGTTCGCGCCCGTCTACGAGGGGGGCCAGCGAGCAGCACCCGGGTGTCATCTTCGGCGAGGTCGACACCGAGGCCGAGCCGGCCCTCGCGGCCGCCGCCCAGATCCGGTCGATCCCGACACTGGTGGCGTTCCGGGACGGCGTGCTGGTGTTCGCCCAGCCGGGCGCCCTGCCGACGGCCGGGCCGGAGGAGCCGATCCGGGCCGTACGCGACCTCGACATGGACGAGGTCCGCCTGACGGGTGGCGGCACGGGTACCCCCTGGGGTATGTTTGGAGGCAGGAGGTGGGACGTGAAGCTTCGACCGGAGATGACAGGTGAGGCGCTGACCCGGCTCAAGCGGGCCCGGGGGCAGCTCAACGCCGTCATCGAGATGATGGAGAACGGCGAGGACTGCCGCGCCGCGCTGACCCAGCTCGCCGCGGTCTCCAAGGCCATCGACCGGGCCGGCTTCAAGATCATCGCCTCCGGCATGCGCTACTGCGACGCCGCCCGCCAGGCGGGCGAGGAGCCGGAGATGACCGAGGAGGAGCTGGAGAAGCTCTTCCTGTCCCTGGCCTGACGGCGCCCGCCTGATCGGCTGAGCCCCACCCGCGCCGCGTGTCCGCGACGCGGGTGGGTAGACACCTGCCTGGAGACCCCAGGCCGCAGACTGTCCTTCGAATACCCCCGGGGGTATATAGGCAATGAGAGGAAACGGCATGACTCTCGACGTGTCCGTCATCGCGACCTCCTCGCTCGGCGACCGCAGCTACCTCGCCTCCGACGGCCGGGTGGCGATCGTGGTCGACCCGCAGCGCGACATCGACCGCATCCTGTACCTGGCCGGCGCCGAGGGCGTACGGATCACTCACGTGGTGGAGACGCACATCCACAACGACTACGTCTCCGGCGGCCTGGAGCTGGCCCGGATCACCGGCGCGCGGTACCTGGTGGCCGCCGCCGACACGGTCGGGTTCGACCGGACCCCGGTGTCCGACGGCGACACCGTGCCGGTGTCGGACACGATGCGGCTGCGGGTGATCGGCACCCCGGGCCACACGTTCCACCACCTGTCGTACGCGATCGACGAGGCCTCCGACGGCGGCTGGACGCCGGCCGGCGTGTTCACCGGCGGCTCGCTGCTGTTCGGCACCACCGGCCGCACCGACCTGCTCGGCCAGCAGCACGCCCACGATCTGGCGCACCACCAGCACGCCTCGGCGCGCAGGCTGGCCGACCTGCTGCCCGACGGCGCGCAGGTGTGGCCCACGCACGGCTTCGGCAGCTTCTGCTCGGCCAGCCAGGCCGACGCCCCCGAGTCGACGATCGGCCGGGAGAAGGAGGCCAACCCGGTGCTGCGGCTGGCCGCCGACCGGTTCGTCACCGAGACGCTGGCCGGGCTGGACGCCTACCCGGCGTACTACGCCCACATGGGCGTCGCCAACACCGCCGGTCCCGCCCCGGTCGACCTCACGCCGGTGGCCCGCGCCGACGCCGACGAGCTGCGCCGCCGCATCGCCGCCGGCGAGTGGGTGGTCGACCTGCGCCACCGCAGGGCGTACGCGGCCTCGCACCTGGCCGGCACCGTCAGCCTCGGCCTGGACGGGCCGATGTCGACGTGGCTCGGCTGGCTGATCGACTGGGGTGTACCGATCACGTTCCTGGCGCAGACACCGGAGCAGGTCGCCGACGCCCAGCGGGAACTGGCGCGCATCGGCATCGACCGTCCGGCCGCCCAGGCCACCGGCGAGCCCGAGCAGTGGACCGGCGACCCGTCGCAGCTGCGGGAGCTGGCGGTGGCCGACTTCGGCGCGCTCGCCGCCGCGCAGGCCGGGAAGACCCCGGCCGGGCTGCCCGAGCCGCAGGTCGTCCTCGACGTGCGGATGACCAACGAGTGGACGGCCGGGCACATCGACGGCGCGGTGCACGTGCCGCTGCCGGACGTGCCGAAGCGCCTCGCCGACATCCCCGCCGGGACGGTCTGGGTGCACTGCGGCTCCGGCTACCGGGCCACCGCCGCCGCGTCCCTGCTCGCCAACGCCGGCCGTGACGTGGTGCTGATCGACGACTCGTACGCCCGGGCCGAGGCGGCCGGCGTACGCATGGCGCCCACCGCCTGACCTCTCCCGAGCGCCCGGCCGGCGTGTCCCTACGCCGGCCGGCGCCCGACCCTGCCCGGAAACACGCCGTGAAGGAGACACAGCATGACCACGACCACCCCCGCCACCATCGACGCGGCGGCCCTGCGCGAGCTGATCGCCGCCGGCCGTACGCCCCGGATGCTCGACGTGCGCACGCCCGGTGAGTTCGAGGCGGCGCACATCCCCGGCGCGTACAACGTGCCGCTGGACCTGCTCCGGGAGCACCGCGCGGAGCTGCGCAGCCACCTGGACGAGGACGTGGTGCTGATCTGCCGCTCCGGCGTCCGGGCCGGCCAGGCCGGGCAGGCGCTCGGCACCGTCGGCCTGCCCAACGTCAAGGTGCTCGACGGCGGCATGCTGGCCTGGCAGGCCACCAACGCCCCGGTCAACCAGGGCCGGTCGCGCTGGGACCTGGAGCGCCAGGTACGCCTCGTCGCCGGCTCGATCGTGCTCGCCGCCGTCGTCGGGTCGGTGTTCGTGCCCGGCCTGAAGTGGGTCGCCGCGTTCATCGGCGCGGGCCTCACGTTCGCCGCGCTCACCAACACCTGCGCCATGGGCATGCTGCTGGGCAAGCTGCCGTACAACCGCGGCGCGAGCTGCGACCTGGACACGATCGTGGGGCAGTTGCGCGACGGGAGCCGCAAGTGACGACCCTCGTCCTGACGCTGGCCGGCGCGGCGCTGATCGGCGTGACGCTGGGCCTGCTCGGCGGCGGCGGGTCGATCCTCGCCGTGCCGCTGCTGGTCTACGTCGCCGACCTGCCCGCCAAGGAGGCGATCGCCACCTCGCTGCTCGTCGTCGGCGTGACCAGCGCCGTCGCCGTACTGCCGCACGCCCGGACGAACCGGGTCCGCTGGCGTACCGGGCTCATCTTCGGCGTGGCCGGCATGACCGGCGCGTACGCGGGCGGCCGGCTGGCCGAGTTCGTCCCGGCCGGCCTCCTGCTGACCGTGTTCGCCCTGATGATGCTCGCCACCGCGGTCGCGATGATCCGGGGCCGCCGGTCCACCGAGGCCCGGCCGGTGCCGCACGAGCTGCCGATGCCGCGGGTCGTCGGGGACGGCGTGGTCGTCGGCCTGGTCACCGGCCTGGTCGGCGCCGGCGGTGGCTTCCTGGTCGTACCCGCCCTGGCCCTGCTGGGCGGGTTGCCGATGCCGGTAGCGGTCGGCACCTCGCTGGTCGTCATCGCGATGAAGTCGTTCGCCGGCCTGGCCGGCTACCTGTCCAGCGTGCAGATCCACTGGGGTCTGGCCGCCGGGGTCACCGCCGCCGCCGTCGCCGGCAGCCTGCTCGGTGGCCGCCTCGCCGGGCGGATCCCGGCCGACCTGCTGCGCCGGGGGTTCGGCTGGTTCGTCGTGGTGATGGGCGTGTTCGTGCTCGCGCAGCAGTTGCCGCCGGTATGGGGACTCGCCGTGGGAGCGCTTGCCGTGGCCGGTACGGTCACCATGGCGGTGTGGGGCCGCCGGAGGAGGGAACACAGTGGACAGCAGCGCCTGGGACAGCCGGTACGCCGACACGCCCGGACTGGTGTGGAGCGCTGAGCCCAACCGTTTCGTGGTCGAGTCGGTCACCGGGCTGACCCCCGGGTCAGCGCTGGACATCGCCGCCGGCGAGGGCCGCAACGCGGTCTGGCTGGCCGGTCAGGGCTGGCGGGTCAACGCGGTGGACTTCTCCGCGGTGGCCGTCGACCGGGGGCGGGAGCTGGCCGCCGCGCGGGGCGTCACAGTCGACTGGCGGGTCGCGGACGTGACCGCGTACCGGCCGGTGCCGAACAGCTACGACCTGGTACTGATCAGCTACCTGCACCTGCCCGCGCCGGAGTTCGCCGGGGTGCTGGCCGCGGCGAAGTCCGCGCTGCGCCCCGGCGGCACGCTCGTGGTGGTGGGCCACGACCTGGCCAACCTCTCCGGCGGCATCGGCGGCCCGCAGGACCCGGACGTGCTGCTCACGCCGGAGTCGGTGGTCGACGGGCTGGCCGGGCTGCGTGTGCAACGGGCCGAGACGACCCGCCGGCCGGTCCCGGCCACCGACGGCGGCACCGTCGACGCGCTGGACACCGTCGTGGTGGCCACCCGCCCCGCCGACTGACCGCCGTCCGCCCCCGTTCCACCGGGCCGGGCCGGGACCGGCCGGTAGCATCCGGGGACGGATCGGCGGAGAGGACACCGGGTGGGCGCGCGCTTCGAGGAACTGGCCTGGCGGGAGACGCCGATCGGCGAGATCAGCCTGCGGCGGCGCCGTGACCCGGCACTGGACTCCGACGTGTACGAGGTGAAGCTCGACGACGAGTACCTCATGTCCAGCGCCTTCCCGGTCGCGGAGATCGAACTGGCCCGGCTCGGGCTGGCTCCGCTGACCGGTGACGCGCTGGACGTGGTGGTCGGCGGGCTCGGCCTCGGCTACACCGCGCGTACCGCGCTGGAGGATTCCCGGGTGCGCTCGCTGGTGGTGGTCGAGGCGATCGAGGACGTGATCGACTGGCACCGCCGGGATCTGCTGCCGTTCGCCGCCGGGCTGGCCACCGATCCGCGTACCCGGTTCGTCCGGGCGGACTTCTTCGCCGCGGTCGCCGGCGGCGGCCTCGACCCCGACGAGCCGGGGCGCCGCTTCCACGCGGTGCTGCTGGACGTGGACCACTCCCCCCGCCAGGTGCTGCACCCCAGCCATGCCCCGTTCTACACGGTCGACGGGCTGCGCCGGCTGGCCGCGCTGCTGCACCCGGAGGGCGTCTTCGCGCTGTGGTCGAACGACCCGCCGGACACGGCGTTCCAGCGCACGCTGACCGAGGTGTTCCCGACCTCGGTGGCGCACGTCGTCCGGTTCCCGAACCCGTTGCAGGGCCGGGAGGCGGCGAACACCGTGTACGTGGCCCGGCACTGACCCGCCCGGCGGCGCATGGCCGCACGAGCAGCGGGAAAGCGCACGGCCCACCGTACGACGGGAGGCTGGGACATGCGCGCGTTGCTCTGGGTGGTCGGCGTGGTCGCCGGTGTGCTCATCCTGCTCGGGCTGCTGCTGGAGGCGGTCCGCTGGCTCGTCGTCATCGGCGTGATCGCACTCGCCGCGGTCATCGTCTTCGGGATCGTGAAGGGCCGGCGGGTGGTGCACCAGCATTCGACCCGCCGACGCTGACCTGCGGAGAGTGTGACCCACCCGGCAACCTACGTGAGCGTAGGTTACCGGGCGGTCAAGTTACGCTGGGGGCGTCATCCGCGCGACGAGGAGTAACGGCGATGGACGCGACCACCCAGCGACCCTGGACCCGCAGCTACGCACCCGGGGTACCGGCCGAGATCGCCGAACCGGACGGCTCACTCGTCGACCTGCTCACCGAGGCGGCCGGGCGGTTCGGTCCCCGGGTCGCGCTCGACTTCTACGGCGCCACCACCACCTTCACCGAACTGGCCGACCAGGTGGCCCGCGCCGCCGAGGCGCTGCGCCGGCTCGGCGTCGGCCCGGGCGACCGGGTGGCCCTGGTGCTGCCGAACTGCCCGCAGCACGTGGTCGCGTTCTACGCCGTGCTGCGCCTCGGCGCGGTGGTCGTCGAGCACAACCCGCTCTACACCGCCGACGAGCTGGACCGGCAGCTCACCGACCACGGCGCGGCAGTCGCGATCGTGTGGGACAAGGTCGCGCCGCTGGTGGCGGGCCGCGGCGCCGTGCGTACCGTGGTGGCTGTCGACCTGACCGCGGCGCTGCCGCGGCTCAAGCGGTGGGCGCTGCGGGTGCCGCTGCCGAAGGTCCGCGCCGCCCGAGCCGCGATGACCGCCCCCGCGCCCGGCGCCCTGCCCTGGTCGGAGCTGGTCGCCGCCGCCGGGCCGCTGCCCGCCGGGCATCCCGCGCCGGAGGCCGGGGACGTGGCGCTGCTCCAGTACACCGGCGGCACCACGGGTGAGCCGAAGGGCGCGGTGCTGACGCATCGCAACCTGCGCGCCAACGCCGCGCAGGGCCGCGCCTGGGTACCGGGCCTGCGCGACGGCGCGGAGACGGTGTACGCGGTGCTGCCGCTGTTCCACGCCTACGGGCTGACGCTCTGCCTCACCTTCGCCGTCAGCATCGGGGCGACGCTGGTGCTGTTCCCCCGCTTCGACGCCGACCAGGTGCTCGACGCGGTCCGCCGCCGCCCGCCGACGTTCCTGCCCGCGGTGCCGCCGGTCTACGGGAAGCTGGCCAACGTCGCCCGGGAACGCGGCGTCGACCTCACCTCCATCCGGTACGCGCTGTCCGGCGCGATGTCGCTGCCACCGGCCACAGTGGAACTGTGGGAGCAGGTGACCGGCGGCCTGCTGGTCGAGGGGTACGGAATGACCGAGACGTCCCCGATCACGGTGGGCAACCCGGTCGCGCCGACCCGCCGCCCCGGCACCGTGGGCGTGCCGTTCCCCTCCACCGACGTGCGCATCGCCGACCCGGAGGACCCGTCCCGCGACCGCGCGCCGGGCGAGGCCGGCGAGCTGCTGGTCCGCGGGCCGCAGGTGTTCACCGGCTACTGGCACCGGCCCGAGGAGACGGCCAAGGTGCTGCTGCCGGGCGGCTGGCTGCGTACCGGCGACATCGTCACCATGGACGCCGACGGCTTCGTGACGGTTGTCGACCGGATCAAGGAGCTGATCATCACGGGCGGCTTCAACGTCTACCCGTCCGAGGTGGAGGAGGCGCTGTGCCGCGTTCCCGGCGTACGCGAGGCCGCCGCCGTGGGCATGCCCACCGACGACGGCGAGGAGGTCGTCGTCGCGGTGGTGGTCGACCCGGCGGTGGCCGGCAGCCCGGAGGCGATCCGGACCTCGTGCCGCACCCACCTGGCCGGGTACAAGGTGCCGCGCCGGGTCGTGGTGGTCGACGAGCTGCCCCACTCCCAGATCGGCAAGATCCTGCGCCGCGAGGTCCGCGAACGGCTGCTCGCCGACCGCTGACCCGGGCCGCCCGTTTGCCGGCGCGGCGGCGGGGGTAGACGGGCGTCCATGGTGGATTCACGGGGCAGCGCAGTCGGTCGTCACGTCATGCGCCTGGTCGGGGGTGTGGCCGTCATCCTCGGCCTGCTCGGCATCTTCGCCACGCTCGCCGACGGCAACCTGGTCGGGATAGTGCTCAGCGTCCTGTTCATCGGCGGCGGGGTGTTCCTGCTCGAGCGCTCGGGCGGCGGCCGCCGGACGGACTCCGTGCCGCGCCCCGCTCGCTGACGGCACGCGGCCGCGCCGGACGTGTCGGTGCCCCCGCCTACGCTGTGGTGATGACCGACAGGCGTCAGGTGATGGCCTTCCGGGCCCGCGCTCAGCAGCTCGACCGGGCCGAGGGCTCGCTCGCCGACACCGCCGTGCTCGACATCGGCGTGCAGGACACCGGTCCCGACGGCGGCCGGTGGGCGCTCGCCACGCGCGGTGTCGACGTGGCCTCGCTGACCGGCGACGACCTGGTCCTGCTCTGGACCATACGCGGCGCCCCGCACCTCTACCGCCGCGCCGACGTGAGCGCGGTGGCCGCCGCGGTCGAGCCGTTCTCCGACGCCGACGCCGGCAAGCGCATCTACGACGCGGCGAAGCCGTTGAAGGCCGCGGGCATCGGCATCGTCGCCGCGCTGGACGAGGTGGCCGCGCGGATGCGGGAGATCGTCCGCGAGCCGACGGTCAAGGGCGAGGTCTCCGGCCGCCTGGCCGAGGTGCTGCCCGAGCCCTACCTGCGGCACTGCCGGCCGTGCGACGCGATCCACCTCTACGAGATGCCGTTCCGGCTCGCCGCCGTGCGCGCCGGGCTGGAGCTGCGGCTCGACACGTCACCGCCGGTCCTGGAACGCATCCGCGGCTTCCGTCCGGCCGCCGCGCCCGGCGACCGGTTCGAGCTCATCCGCGCCTACCTGCGGCTGCTCGGCCCGGCCACGCCCAAGCATGTCGCCGACTACCTCGACGCTTCGGTCAAGGAGGTGAAGGCCCACTGGCCGCACGACGCGGTCGAGGTGAGTGTCGACGGTGAGACGCGCTGGCTGCTCGCCGCCGACGAGGCGGCGCTGGCGTCGGCGGAGACCACGACGACGCGCCTGCTCGGCCCGTTCGACCTGTTCCTGCAGGCGAAGGACCGGGCGACGCTGGTGCCGGACGCGGCTCGGGTCAAGGAGCTGTGGCCGGTGCTGGGCCGCCCCGGCGCGGTGCTGGCCGACGGTGATCTGGTGGGCGCCTGGCGGCCTCGCAAGTCCGGCCGGACGTTCACCGTCGCCGTCCAGCCCTGGGGCAAGATCCCGGAGCGCACCCGCCGGGAGGTGGTCGCGGAGGCCGAGCGCCTCGCCGCGTACCGGGGTGTGCCGCTGGCCGGCGTCGACTTCGCCGGCTGACCGCCCACTGGCACGATCACCGTCATGATTGTCTGGATCAACGGCGCGTTCGGTGTCGGCAAGACGACCACCGCGCGGCTTCTCACGAGCGCGCTGCCGGACGCGCGGCTGTTCGACCCGGAGTTCCTCGGCTCGATGCTCACCGCGTTCGTCACCCCGCCGACCGGCGACTTCCAGGACCTGCCGCTGTGGCGTCACCTCGTCGTGCAGACGGTCACCGGGCTGGACCGGCACCACGCGGGCGTCTGGATCGTGCCGATGAGCCTGCTCGACCCGGCGTACCGCGCGGAGATCCTCGGCGGCATCCGCGCCGCGGGCGTCGACGTCCGAGAGGTGGTGCTCACGCTCCCCGAGGACCGGTTGCGGGCCCGGATCGACGCCGACCAGGTCGAGTCCGCCGCGCGCGGCTGGCGGCACGACCACGTCACCCGGGCGCTCGCCGCGTTCGCGTCGGTGACCGACGCCCGTCTGGTCGACGCCTCCGCCCCGCCCGAGCAGGTGGCCGACGCCGTCGCCGCGCACGTGCGCGCCGAAACTCGCTGTCGGGCCTCCGGGCACGGTGGTAGACAGCCGGAGTGACCGAGCCCCTGACGTTTCCCGATCGACTGCGGCTGATCGACGACCGGTCGGCCGCGTTCCGGGACGCGGTCGCCGCCGCGCCGGACCTCGACGCGCCGGTGCCGACCTGCCCGGGGTGGACGCTGTTCGACCTGGCCCGGCACATCGGCGAGGGACGCCGCTCGTGGGCGGCCACCGTCGCCGCCGGTCCCGGGGCGTCCGGGCGGGCCGCGCCCAGCGGTCCGGGCGCACCCCGGGAGCGTACGGCGCTGCGGGACTGGCTGGCCGAGTCGACCGAGCAGTTGCTGGTCGCGCTGCGCGACGCCGGACCCGATCGTGGCTGCTGGACGTGGTGGGACACGTCGCAGTCGCCGCAGACCTGCGGCGCCGTCGCCCGGCACCAGCTCCAGGAGATCACTGTGCACACCTACGACGCCCAGCTCACGGCGGGCGCGCCGCAGCCGCTGCCGGTCGGGGTGGCTCTCGACGGCGTGGAGGACTTCCTGTTCACCTGCTGCGCGACCGCTGTGCCGTGGCCGTACGAGCCCGCCGTCCTCGACTACCACGTCACCGAGGGCGGATCGTGGCGCACGCGGCTCTCCCCCGAGGGTGCACGGGTCACCCGCCTGCAGGCCGGAGACGACGCGGGCCCGGCCGACACCTCCGCCCGTTCCACCGCCGCTGACCTCGTCCTGGCCTTCTACGGCCGGATACCGCTGGACGCGCTCGCCATCGAGGGCGACCGGCGCGTGCTCGACCGGATCGCGGCGTGGGATCCGGACGCGTAGCCGGGCGGCCCGAGCGTGGAAGGATGCCCGGTATGCCGGATCGTGCGTTGACATTCGGAGCGGCGGCGCAGGCGTACGAGCGGTTCCGGCCCGGCTATCCGGAGGAACTGGCCGACCTGGTGCTGGCGTACGCGGGCCGGCCCGTCCGGACCGCTCTGGAGATCGGTGCCGGGACCGGCAAGGCGACAAGGCTGTTCGCCCGGCGCGGCGTCGCGGTCACCGCCACCGACCCGGACGCCGCGATGCTCGCCGAACTGCGGCGACACGTCCCGGCCGAGGTGCGGGTCCGGCAGGCCGCGTTCGAGCAGTTGCGCGCCGGCGAGCGTCACGACATGGTGTACGCGGCGGCGGCCCTGCACTGGACGGACCCGGACCGGCGGTGGGAGCGGATCGCCGGGCTGCTCACGCCCGATGGTGTGTTCGCGTCGTTCGGCGGGCCGCTGCGGCCGGCCGACCCGGCCGTGCGCGACGCGGTGGCCGCGGCCCGGTCCGAGTTCCTCGCCGACGACGAGATCCCGTCGCCGGACGGGACGCCACCGGAGGCCGGCATGCAGTGGCCCGGCACCGAGCTGCGCGCGTCCGAGTGGTTCACCGACGTGCGCCAGTCGGAGATCGAGCGGCGGATCACGATGAGCGCCGACGACTACGTCGGTCTCCTGTCGACGGTCTCGGCCTATCTCGAACTGCCGCCGCCCGTACGTGAGCAGGTGTTCCGCCGCGTCCGGGATGTGCTGCCCGGCACGGTCGAGGTCACCACGGACGTCACGGTCCACCTGGCACGGCGGACGTCGCAGCCCTGATCACCCCGGCCAGGAGGGCCGCCAGACCGGCCCGGGCAGCGGTGGCAGGCCCGCGAAGTGGCGGATCACCGGCCGCAGCCCCGGGTGCGGACCGGTCCGGGGCAGCATCAGGTTGATCGGGTACGCGAGCACCGGATCCGTGATCGGGATGCGGCGCAGGTCGTGGCCGGCGGGCCAGAGGTAGCGGTCCCGGGCACCGACGAGCGTCGCCACGTCCGCCGAGTCCGCGAGGTCGTCCAGGAGCACCTCGGTGCCGAAGTTCGGCCCGGTCGCGTCCACCCACAGGCCGAAGGTGTCGGCGAGCTGCTCGTAGAACTCGCCCCACTCGCTTCCGGGCACGATGCCCGGCACCCGGAGCCGGTGTCCGCGCAGCTCGGACGGCGTGAGCGTGGGCGCGGACGCGAGCGGGTGCCGGGGGCCGGCGAGCAGTTGCAGCGGCGAGTCGAAGGCGCGGACCATCCGTACCTCGGGCGGCAGCGCGGCCGGGTCGGTGACGGTGCGGAACGCGGCGTCGACGTCGCCGGCCCGGACCGCGGCGGCGACCTGCCGGGGGTCGTCGGCCCGCAGCGTCACCACGTCGAGGGCGACGCCCGGGTGGGCGCGCCAGTAGTCGTGCAGGAGGACTGCCTGCGCGCTGCGCAGGCCGAGCACGTCGACGCGCGGCGCCCGCGCGCCGGGCCGGACCGCGGCGACCGCGCGGTCCGCGCCCGCGACGACGCCCCGGGCGTGCGGGAGGAACGCCCGGCCGTCGCCTGTCAGCTCGACCCCCCGGGGTGTACGGGTGAACAGGCGCACCCCCAGCTCCCGCTCCAGCGTGGCGATCCGCTTCGACACGGCCTGCTGGGTGACGCCCAGCTCGTCGGCGGCGTGCCGGAACTGCCCGAGTTCTGCCGCCCGCACGAACGACCGCACCGCCTCGCTGTCCACCGGCTCACAGTAGGCGGGTCCAGCCGATGGTTGTGACGCGCCGGGCGGCGGTTGTTTGCCCCGGCGTCCGCGCGGCCGGTCTGATGCGCGGGGCATCGGTGACGGGGGCGGCGTGCGGAAGCTGGGATCGGATCTCGGGTGGCTCTGGTCGGCCTACGCGGTGAGCACGTACGGCACCTGGCTGGCGTTCGGCGCGTTCCCACTGATCGCGGTGCGGGTGCTGGATTCGTCGGCGTTCGCGGTGTCGCTCCTGGAGGCGGCGGGGCTGGCAGTGGCGGCGGTGCTGGCGGTCCCGCTCGGGCCCTGGGTGGCCTACCGGCGGAAGCTGCCGGTGATGATCGCGACGGATCTGGTCCGGTTCGCGGCGCTGGCGAGCGTGCCGGCCGCGTACGCGCTCGGGGTGTTGTCCTACGGCCAGCTGCTCGTCGTCGCGGTGGTCTGCGGGACGGCCGGCATCACGTTCACCGCCGCGTCCGGGGCGTACCTGAAGGGCCTGGTCCGTGGTGATCGGCTGCTGGCGGCGAACGGACGGTTCGAGGCGACGAGCTGGGCCGCGACGGCGGCCGGGCCGCCGCTCGGGGGCGCGCTCGTCGGGCTGCTCGGCCCGGTCGTCACCATCACCGCCGACGCCGTGAGCCACCTTCTGTCGGCGCTCGCGGTACGGCGGATCCGGGCCGGCGACACGGCCGCGCCCCGCGACCCGGCGGGCGCCTCACGGGTCGCCGACCTGGGCGCCGGCTGGCGGTTCGTGCGCCGCGACCCGGTGCTGTGGCGGTTGTTCCTCAACTCGGTGCTGGTCGGCGGCCTGATCATGGCGACCGCGCCGTTGCTCGCCGTGCTCCTGCTGGGTGGGTACCGGGTGGCGGCGTGGCAGTACGGGCTGGTCTTCGGTGTCTCCGCGCTCGGCGGCGTGCTCGGCGCACGGCTGAGCCCGCGCCTGGTGCGGCGCTACGGGCGGCAGCGGGTCATGACGGTGTCCGGCTGGCTGCGGTCGACCGTCCCGCTCGGTCTCGCGTTCACCCACTCGGGGACCACCGGACTGCTGACCGTGGTCGCCGTCGAATCGGTGCTCATCACGTGCATGGGCGTGTTCAACCCGATCTACGCGACCGAGCGCCTGCGCCGGACCCCGCAGGCCCACACCGCGCAGGTCCTGACCGCGTGGAGCGTCACCGGCCGGCTCACCCAGGCCACGATGATGGCCGGGTGGGGCGTCCTCGCCACTGTCGTCGGCCCGCTCGCCGCGATCACCGTGTCCGGGGTGCTGCTGCTCGGCACGCCGCTGCTGCTGCCGACGCGCCGGCACACGCGCGACCCGGAGCCCGCACGCCCGGCCACTGTGGTCTCGTAGGCCCGGCGGCCGGACGGTCAGGACGTCAGGTAGGCGGTCAGCCGGTCGGCGAGCAGACCCGGGTGACTGAGCGCCACCGAATGGCCGCCGTCGATCTCGTCCGGAACCACGCCGAGCCGGTCGGCGGCCACCCGGCGTTGGAAGTCGGCCGGGAAGAACCGGTCGTCGCGGCCGATGAGCACCGCCGTCGGCACGGCCGGCCAGGTGGCCGGCGGCCACGGCTCGTCCCACTCCGCGCTGACCTGATCCCGGGCGTGCGCGGGCGCTTCGGCGACGATCTCGGCCGGCACTCCGTTGTAGAACTGCTGCTCCTCGCTGAGCCCTTCCGGCTCGCGGTAGCCGGTGTTGCCCCACCAGTCCCCCGGCTTCTCGCCCGGCCGCGGGATCATCGGCGTGAGCAGGACCAGCAGGCGCACCGGCAGCCGGTCGGCGACCAGCGTTGCGGTGAACGCGCCGTACGAGTGCCCGACCACCACGAGGTCGTCGCGGCCGCCGACGGCGTCGACCACCGCCTGGCGGAAGTCGGCGAACCCCGCCGACCGGTCACCGATCGGCAGCTCCGGCACCACCGCGTCGTGGCCCCGGGCGGCCAGCTCGGGAACCAGCAGATGCCAGTCCCACGCGCTGCCCCCGCCACCGTGGATGAGCACGAACGTCGCCATGCCCGGACCCTCCCACACCGGTACGACATGCCGTGTCCGTCAGTGCGGATACGCCCGGGGCGCCCGGCCGGCCCGCGGCTCGTCGCGGAACGCCTCGATGCGGCTGACGGCCTGACGCCGCCCGATCGTGTTCTCGGCCCGGTCGAGGTAGGGGCAGGCGGCGGCGAGCCGGGGCAGGTCGACCGAGAAGCAGATCGCCATGAGGAGGTCGACGATCAGGTCCCCCGGGGCGGGGGCCGGTCGCTCAGGCCGGCCTCGCGCAGGCGTCGCGTGTCGGCCTCGGTGGTGGCGTTCGGGTCCGTCACGACCCGGCGGGACCAGTCCGCGAGCGCCGTCTCCCGCTCCGACAGGTCCGCCTCGTCGCCGCGCAGCACCCCGGCGGCTGTCTCCTCGTCGCTCATCCCGGCCAGCCGCGCACCCCAGGCCAGCGACTGGAACGACATCAGCACGTCGGGTCGCCAGCACCAGACGCGGGTGAGGTTGTTGACGTACCCGTCGGAGGCGAGGTCGTCCTCGTAGACGGCTTTCGCCGCCGGGCTCTGCGGCGGTTCGGGGAGGAAGGCCGCATTCGTGCGGGCAGTCTGCGCCACCCGAGCGCCCCCCACGGGCTGATCGACGACAGTACGATCCGCGGATGATCCGGGCGGTCTTCTTCGACGTGGGCGGGACGATCCTCGACGAGACGCGCGAGTTCGCGACCTGGGCGGACTGGCTCGGCGTGCCCCGGCACACGTTCTCCGCGGTCTTCGGCGCGGTGATCGCCCGCGGGCTGGACTACCAGGAGGTGTTCCGGGCGTTCCGGCCGGACTTCGACCTCACCGCCGAACTCGCGCGCCGGGTCGCGGCCGGTGACCCGGAGTCGTTCGGCGCCGACGACCTCTACCCGGACGCGCGGGCGTGCCTGGCCGCCCTGCGGGAGCAGGGATTGCGCGTCGGCCTGGCCGGCAACCAGCCGGAGCACGCCGAGGCGACACTGCGGGCGCTGGGCCTGGCGGTGGACGTGATCGGCACGTCGGCGGCCTGGGGCGTGGCGAAGCCGGCACCGGAGTTCTTCGACCGGGTCGTCCGCGAGGGCGGCGGTGACGCGTCGGCGATCCTGTATGTGGGCGACCGGCCGGACAACGACGCCGCTGCGGCGATGGCCGCCGGCATGACGGCGTGCCTGATCCGGCGCGGACCGTGGGGCCACATCCTCGACATGCCGGACGTCGCCGACCGGTGCCTGTTCCGCATCGACTCGCTGGACGAGCTGCCGACTCTGGTCGCGCGGCACAACGCGGCGGGCGGCTAGTCCGGCACGTCCCCGAAGATCGAGACCCGGGTGCGGTGGTGGCACGGTGACTCGATCCCGTCGACCACCGCGACCGCCAGATCAGCGTACGACAGGTGCGCGAGCGCCGGGGCGTGCTCGCCGCGGCCGCCGGGCTGCTCCCCCGCGCCCCGGCGCTGATCCTCGCGGCGCTGTTCCTCGGCGGGTGGATGGCGGTCGCCCTCGGTGCGCCGATCCCGACCTCTGCCGTGACGTACGCGTTCCGTGAACGCGACCCGTCGCCCGACGGCGGCCGGCGGGCGGCTGAGCCGCACGCCCGGCCTTGGCGTCGTACCCCTGGCATAGCCTTCCGGCCATGGCGAGCGACGAGTTGGACGAGCTGATCGTGCCCGACGCGGACGCGCTGCGCGCGTGGCTGTCCACCAACCACGACACGTCGCCCGGTGTCTGGCTCGCGCTGGGCCGTAAGGGCGGCACGATCACCACGCTGACCTGGCAGCAGGCGGTCGACGAGGCGCTGTGCTTCGGCTGGATCGACGGGCAGGGCCGCAAGCGCGACCACGAGAGTTCCTGGATCCGCTACACCCCGCGCCGGGCGCGCAGCTCCTGGTCGCAACGCAACGTCGCGCACGTGGCCCGGCTGGAGTCGGAGGGGCGGATGACGCCAGCGGGCCGGGCCGCGGTGGAGGCCGCGAAGACGGACGGCCGGTGGGCGGCGGCCTACGCACCGCCGTCGGAGGCCGAGGTGCCCGCCGACCTGCTCGCCGCCGTCGCGGCCGAGCCCGCCGCCCAGGCCATGTTCGACGTCCTCACCAGTGCCAACAGGTTCACGCTCATCCACCGGGTCAACGCGGTCAAGCGCGCGGAGACCCGGGAGCGGAAGATCCGCGAGTTCGTCGCCATGCTGGCCCGCCACGAGACGATCCACCCGCAGAAGGCGAAGCCCTCGACCACGCCGTGACGTCGTGGGCCCCCTCGCCACGTCTCGCGAGGTGTCGATGACGAACGCGCGCATGAGCGTGGCGCACTCGCCCGCGTGGGTCTCCAGCAGCAGGTGGCCGCCGTCGTAGAGGTGCGCGTCCATCCGGTCGAGCGCGCGGTGGTACGCGAGCACCTCGTCCACGTCGCCGAAGCCGGGCAGGTCGGGCGCGAGCACGTACGCGACCTCGGCGAGTGCGGGCATGACCTCGCGGAACGTGTGCGACGAGAGCACCTCCAGACCGTCGACGTCGGCGTGCCGATGGCGGATCTTCGGCGCGGCCCGGGACCATGACCGGCGGCTGAAACGGGGTGAGCCGGGCGTACGCTCGAACGAACCGACGGCAGGAGGTCGCCCGCGATGATCCCGGTGCTGATCCTGTTCGGGCTTCTCCTCGGGCGCTGGTGGCGGTCGTCGCTCGTCGCCGCCGCGCTGGGCTGGCCGGTCCTGCTGGTCGCGACCGACGTGATGGACGTCGGCGCCGGGCTGCTCGGCACGGCCGCGCTCGCCGTCGCCAACACCGCTGCCGGGGTGCTGCTCCACCAGGGAGCCCGCCTGGCGATCCGGAGCCTTCGGGCGTCCTGAGCCGGGCCGTGCGCTACACGGTGCCGCCGGTGTTCCGGATCATCCGGCGGAGCACCTTGAGCGTGGTGACGTAGTCCGCGTTGTCGACGCCCTCGTGGATGCGGGCCCGGATCCCCGGCGCGTGCTGCTTGAGGCGGATCCGGGCGGCCTCCCCCGCCTCGGTGATCCGCAGCCGGCCGTCCGTGTCGCGGGTCAGCCAGCCGCGTTCCCGCAGCACCTCCGCCTCGGCGTCCAGGTCGTCCTCGGCGCGCAGGTACGAGCGCATCGCGTGCCGCAGCTCGGGGACTGTGAGTCCACCGCCGCCGGGCAGGAGGTCGTTCGGGGACAGGTTGCGCAGGAGCCAGAACTGGGGCTGGGTGAAGCCGTGCGCGGCCTGCTGGGCCCGGGTGAAGGCGATGAGCGACTCGTACGCGACGCCCGTCCAGTAGGCGGCCGGCTGGCCCGCGAGTTCGGCGTCGGACAGGTGCGGCGTCGTCATGGTGGTCTACCTCCGGCAGTGGTCGGGTGCCCACGACGCTAGGACCTCAACCACGCTTCAGATCAAGGCGCGAGGGGCATCGCGTTCCGTCCGGCCCCGGCATGATGAGCCGATGCGGGCAGCGATGGCGACCGACGCGGGGCATCCGGGCCGGGCCAATGAGGACTTCGCCGGCGCCGTACCGTGCGGCATGGTCCTGGTCGACGGCGCCGGTGGCATCGCCGGCGCGGACGAGGTCTGCCGTCACGGCATCGCCTGGTACGCGACCCGGCTCGGCGGCGCCCTCCTCGGTGCGCTCCCGGAGGAGCGGAGCCTGCGCGACGTGCTGGCCGAGGGCATCGAGCGGATCACCGACGCGCACCGTCAGACGTGCGACGTCGCCCATCCGATCAGCCCGTTCGCGGCGGTGGCGATGCTCCGATTCTCCGGCGACAGTGTCGAGCACCTGGTCCTCGGCGACGCGGTGGCCGTCGTCGGCCGGGCGCATGGTGAGCCGCTCGTCGCCCACGATCCGCGTGAGGTGGTGATCGCGCGGTCCTTCGAGGAGCGGCTGACGGACGTGCCGGAGGGCGGCGACGAGTACCGGCGGCTGCTGATGGAGCTGCGGTCCCGCCGCAACAGCCCTGGCGGCTTCTGGGTCGCCAAGGACGACCCGACGGTGGTGGCCGAGGCGGTCACCGGGGAGTGCCCGGCCGGCGAGGTCCGCACGACGGCTCTGCTCAGCAACGGCGCGAGCCGGCTCGTGGACACCTTCGGCCTGACCGGCTGGCCGGGGCTGCTGCGCCTGCTGGAGACCGACGGTCCCGCCGAGGTCGTCCGCCGGGTGCGCGAGGCCGAGGCGCGCGAGGGCGCCGCCACCGACGACGCCACGATCGTCTGCCGATACTGACCGGCGCGGCAACCCACGTGCGCGGGCCCGCAGTCCTCGTGTTGACTGCGGCGATGGACCGTCAACGCCTGAGCAGCATCGCGCACTCGCACCACCCGATCGCGGCCCCGATCTCCGGTCTCAACCTCAACCGGCTGCTGCGCCGGGCGGGCCGGCGGGCCGGCGGCCCGGATCCTCGATCTCGGCTGCGGCGAGGGCGCCTGGGCGTTGCAGGCCCTCGCGCACTACCCGGACGGGCACGCCGACGGCGTTGACCTCAGCCCGTACGCGCTCGAACGCGCCGCCGAGGCCGCCACCGAACGCGGACTCGCCGACCGGCTCACGCTGCACGAGCGCGACGCCCGGTCGTACGTGCCGGACGGCGACTACGACCTGGTGCTCTGCGTCGGGTCGACGCACGCGTTCGGCGGCTTCGGTGGAACGCTGGATCTGGCCGGCCGGCACGTGAACCCCGACGGCGTCCTGATGGTGGGTGAGGGATTCTGGCAGGTGCCGCCGACGCCGGAGGCGTTGGCGGCGCTGGGCGCGAAACCGGACGACCACACCGACCTCGCCGGTCTGGTCGCGGCCGCCGAGCGGGCCGGCTGGACCCCGGTGTACGCGCACGTCAGCGACAGCGCCGAGTGGGACGACTACGAGTGGTCGTGGGTCGGTTCGCTCACCGAGTGGGCGCTGGACAACCCCGGTCATCCGGACTCGGCCGGGACGCTGACCGCCGCCCGCGAGCACCGTGACCAGTGGCTGCGCGGGTACCGGAACACGCTGGGCTTCGTGACGTTCGTGCTGCGCCGGATCTGAGCCCTCAGGAGCAGAGGTGGCGCAGGCGTCAGGCCGCCGCGCGGGCGCCGAGCCGCTCCCTCACGAGCCGCACCCCCGCCGGTCACCGGTACCGTGGAGCCGCACGTCTTCGCGGGGCGACGCTCCCGTCGTCCAGAATCACGAGTCCGGTGGGTGGTCCTCGGTGCCGATGCAGATCCGTTTCGCCGTACCGGCCGATCCCGCCTATCCGGCCCGCGTGGCCGCCGCGCTCGCCGCCGCCCGGCTGCGCCGGTTCGGCTACATCGGCGCGGCCCTCGCCGCGATCGGGGTGATCGGCTGGATCGCCTCGCGGGCGTCGGCGCGGTTCGCGTCGCTGTGGACCGCGTTGATCGTGGCCGGCGTGCTGTCGATGCTGTACGCGCCGTGGGTACGGTGGCGGGCCCGGCGCCGCTCGGGGGGTTACGCGGTCGAGGGCGGCTACGACATCGACGATCGCAACATCATGATGCGCAGCGGTTCGGAGTCCGGCGGCATCGCCTGGGACGGCGTCGCGCGCGTCACCGAGACCCCTGACTTCTGGATCGTGTACGTCGGACGGATGCCGGCCACGGTGATCCCCCGCTGGCTGATGTCCGCCGAGGACGCCCGGACGCTGCGCGCCTTCATGGCCGAGCGGCGACTACTCGGCGATCATTGACCATATACTGATTGGTGGATACCCGGGTGGGAGCGGAGCAAGCCCGTCGGATCCGACGCGCGCGCGGCTGCGTCCCCGGCAGTCCGCTGTGCGACCCGGCGTCGATCCCCTCCGGCATCACCGCGTACGCCGAACGCGGCGACCACATCCTCGCGGTGCAGATCAACGCCGAGGGCTCCATGAGCCTCACCCTCAGCCGCGCCACCCCCGGCGCCGCCTACCCCGCCGGTGTGCTTGCCTTCGCGCTGGGCGCGCTGGGCGGCTGGGTGCTGTTCGGCTGGGCCAGCCGCCGCACCGAGGGACGGCGCCCGCCGGCGCAGGGCCCGGCGAAGATCCTGTACGGCGTCGCGATGGTGTTCTGGGCCGCGCCGATCCTGCTGAGCGCGCCGCTGATGCTCACGCACCACCTGAGCGAGCCGCATCCCCGCTGGCACGTGCCGTGGGAGTGGCTCGGCCAGCCCACCCTGTCGCTGCCGTTCCTGCTCGGCGCGTTCCTGCTGATCGTCGCGCTGGGGCTGGCAGCGCTGCCGCACCGGCGCTCGGCCGGCCGTACGCTCGCCGGGGCATCGGACCCGGGGCCGGCGGTCTAGCATCGGGCGATGACGTCGTCCCTGGACAGCCTGCCGAAGATCAGCGCACCGGCCACGCGGGCGCTGACCGCCGCCGGCTACACCACGCTGCGCCGTCTCGCCGGGGTGCCGCGCGCGGAGCTGGCACGGCTGCACGGCATGGGGCCGAAGGCACTGGGCATCATCGAGGCCGCCCTCGCCGAACACGATCTGCGGCTGAGCTGACCCGGTCGGGAACGGCGTGATCGCGATGCCGGTCGGCAGCCTCCACCACCTGATCGTCGACTGCCCGGATCCGCTGGCCGAGGCCCGGTTCTGGAGCGCGGTCCTCGGCGACCCGATCACGTATGCGGACGACGACTTCACAGTCGTGTCGGCGAGCACGGCGGCGTCCGGACTGGCGTTCCAGCGCTCCCCCGGGCTGGTGCCGCCGACGTGGCCGGATCCGGCGGTGCCGCAGCAGATGCGCCCGCCAACCGGTTTTCGCGGTTCACCGCGGTCGCCGCGGCCTGCCAGCGCGGATTGTTCCACGCCGGACCGTCAGCCGTGCTCGAAGCCGGCGAAGACGACAGCCAGCGTCCGGGCTTGCAGGTGCTCGTCCCATCCACCGTGCAGGGCGCCCTGGCACATGCCGGCGAGCAGCGCCATCACCTCGGGCAGCCGTACCGAGCCGGCGACGATTCCGCGCCTCTCATAACCTGTCACCGGCCCGCCGCGCGGAGCATCGCCTCCGTCTCGGGGTCGGGTATGACCTCCCGAACCTCCTGGGCGCAGCGGCACGAGACGGCGATCTTGGCAGCCCACTTCAGCGCCTCGTCGCGTGAGGCCACGTCGAGGACCACGAAACCGCCGATGACCTCCTTGGTCTCCGGGAACGGCCCGTCGGTGACCATCCCGTCCGTACCGACGATGCTCGCCTGCTGCCGTTCGAGCCCGGTGCCGTACACGAACACGCCCGCGTTCACGGCCTCCTGGATGACCGCGTGCGCGTCCTTGCCCACCTCGGGGATCTCCTCGGCGGGGATGTGGTCCATCGCGCCGTCGTTGAACGAGACCAGGTACCGCGGCATGCCATGACTCCCTTGTCCGGGCGGCCCGGTCCGGCCGCCTCTCACCCGTACTACGAACGAGCCGCCCCGGATCCGACGCTATGCGCCCGTTCAGTGCGCTTCGAGGACGAAGAAGAGGAAGCGAACCCGGCGAAGCCGTCGTCGTGGTCCGGCCTCATCCGGCGTCCTCCGGGATGGGCACGGCGGTGCCGGTCACCGCGATCCCGGCGCCGGGTCCGGCGGGGATGCCGACGGTGAGCAGGCTCGGACGCCCCATGTCCTCGCCCTGCCGCACGGTCACAGTCGCGGGCGGCTGCACCAGGCCGAGCTCGCGCAGGTAGCCGCCGAACGCGGCGGCCGCCGCCCCGGTCGCGGCGTCCTCGACCACGCCGCCGGGCGGGAACGGGTTGCGCGCGTGGAACACCAGCGGGGACTCCCGGTGCACCAGACCGATCGTCGTCCAGTCACGCTCGGCCATCAACGCGCTCAGCGCCGCCAGGTCGTAGTCCAGGTCCGCCAGGCGCTGCCGGGTCGCGGCGGCCACGATCGGATGCCAGGCCCCGGCGTACGCGACACGCGGCGGCAGCGTCGCGTCGAGATCGTCCGGCGACCAGCGCAACGCGGCGAGCAGCGCCGCCAGGTCCTCGGCGGCCAGGGGTACGGTACGCGGCGCGACGCTTGTCAGCGTGGCGGTGGTGGTGCCGTCGGCCTGCACGCTCGTGGCGACCTCGACCAGCCCGGCGCGGGTGTCCAGGTGCAGCACACCGGGGCCGTGCCGCTCGGCGTGCGCGACCGCCGACGCGATCGTCGCGTGGCCGCAGAACGGCACCTCCGCCTTCGGGCTGAAGTAACGCACAGTGAACTGGCCGTCCCCGCCCGCGGGCACGAGGAACGCCGTCTCGGAGTAGCCGACCTGCGCCGCCACCTGCTGCATCTCGGTGTCGCCCGCACCGGTGGCGTCCAGGACGACACCGGCCGGGTTGCCACCGGCAGGGTCGGCGGTGAACGCCGCGTATCGGAGAACGTCCATGATCACGAGCCTAGCGCCGGCCGTCCGGCTCGTGTGCCCCGTGACCGGCTCACGGCGACACGGGGCCCCGGGGCGATCGACACGGAACTAGTCTCCGGTCATGAGCGGCTTCGAGATCACTGCGGTCGGCACGGTCCGCAACGACCGGACGGACATCCAGCTCAGCGACAACTGGGGTCCCGTCCGCAGCGCGATCGTCGTCGACGAGCGCTTCGGCGAGGCGTGTCTCCAGGGCCTGGAGGAGTTCTCCCACGTGGAGGTCCTGTTCGTCTTCGACCGGTTCCCGGACGACGGCGACCACCGCGAGCCCCGCCCCTACCGGGGCCGGGCCGACCTGCCGCCGATGGGCGTGTTCGCCGGTCGTGGCCCGCGCCGCCCGAACCGGATCGGCGTGACGTGCTGCCGGATCGAGTCCGTCGACGGCCGCGAACTGACGGTGGTGGGCCTCGACGCGGTGTCGGGCACACCCGTGATCGACCTGAAGCCGGTGCTGACGGAGTTCGTCCCCGCCGACGTCAGGCAGCCGGAGTGGGTCAGCGGCATGATGTCCGACTACTTCCAGCCGTAGCCCACCGTCGACCGGCAGCTCCGCGTCGGCGAGGCCGGAGAGGATCTCCCTCGACGACAGCGGCCGGTCCACCAGGCACTTGCCGTCGGACAGCAGCAGCGCCGGTACCGTCGTCGCGAGTTCGGCCTCGCTCAGCATCGCGCCGGACCCGGTGGGTCGTTGGTGGCCTCCCGGAGCACGCTGCCGGGCCCGGTGGAGCACGCGACCGTCGAGAGGGTCTGGTTCGACGAAGCCGTCACAGGCCGGTAGCGCGCCGGGATCGGCATCCCCGAGCGGTCGGAGGACTCGTCCCCTCCTCGACGACGGCGACACGTTCGCCGGCGTCACGCGCCGGCGGCCTCGTCCGGGTCACCGGTGAGCGATTCGGGAGCACGCATCCGCCACGCGTCGGTGACCAGCTCCGTCAGGCGCTCGACGCCGACGTGCGCCAGCCGCAGCATGACCAGGGGCGACCCGTCGTAGGCGGGCGTGGTGAAGAAGAGGTCGGGCTCGCCGAGGAGCAACGCCTGCTTCTCCGCCTCGTCGCCCACGTACAGCACCGCGATGTCGGTGCGAATGCGCCGCGGTCTGCCGGGCGTACGCTCGGGGTAGGACCAGACGAACCCCTTGCCGGCGACCCGGAAGTCGAAGCCGTCACTGTCGATCTCCACCACATCTGGTAGCGACAGCGCCAGCCGACGGACGTCGTCCGCGTCAACCATGACGGCCACCAGGGGACACCGCCTTCCACACCGGCACAGCCTAGCCGCCGCGCCGCCGCGCGGTGGGCAGGCCGTCAACGCCCGGTCCCGTTCCCGATGGTCAGATGGTGAATCCGCCGTCGACGTTCACAGTCGCCCCCGTGACGTAGCACCCGTCCGGGCCGGCGAGGAACGCCACCGCGGCGGCCACGTCGGCCGGCTGCGCGTAGTGGCCGAGCGCGGTGAAACCGTTGATCGCGTCGGCGTTCGGACCGTCGGCCGGATTCAGCTCGGTGTCCGTGGCACCGGGATTCACCAGGTTCACGGTGATCGCTCTGCCGCCGAGTTCGCGCCCGAGCGCCTTGGTCAGGCCGATCAGGGCGGTCTTGCTCATCGCGTACAGCGAGAAGCCCGGGAAGACCGTCCGCTCGGCCGTGTTGCTGCCGATGTTGACGATCCGTCCACCGGCCGACATGTGGCGCACCGCGGCCTGCGTCGCGACGAACGGCGCCCGGACGTTGACCGCAACGGTCTGGTCGAACTCGTCGAGACCCAACTGCTCCAGCGACCCGAGCAGGAACGCTCCCGCGTTGTTGACCAGAATGTCCAGCCTGCCCAGCTCACCGACGGCCCGGTCCACCGCCGCGACCACCGCCGCCGGGTCGGCGCTGTCGGCCCGCACGGCGATCGCCCGCCGCCCCGCCGCCTTGATCCGGTCCACCACGTCGTCGGCGCGTCGCTGATTCTGCTGGAACGTCAGCGCCACGTCGGCGCCGTCCTCGGCCAGGCGCAGGGCCACCGCCGCGCCGATGCCACGGCCACCGCCGGTGACGAGAGCTACCTTGCCGTCGAGTGCGTTGTTCATGCGGGAAAGCCTGGTCGACGACGAGCCGGGTGTCCGGCGGGGATCGGACGTCGCGTTCGCGACGCCGCAGGGACGTCGCGAGCGGCCGGCGACCGCGTGCGGCGGCTCAGTCCGCGCGGTCCAGCGTGACGGCGATACGCACGGGAGTGCTCGACCACAGTGCTTGCAGTGCCGGGTGGTGCCGCAGCTCCCGTTCGGCTTCGCCGACCGCGCGTTCCCGTTCGGGGCCGGTCCGGCTGAAATCGAAGCCGGTGTCCTGCACGTCGAGCCGGTCGAGGTCGGCGAGTGCGGGCGCGTCCGGAAACAGCAGGTCCAGGCTCACCTGCCAGTGCTCCGGCTGGTACCAGTCCGCCTCGCTCCAGGTTTCCCGCACGTCGACGGCGAACTGCCGGGTGCGATCTCCGCCACGCGATACCCACGACGTCGCTGACGCGTCGAGCATCCTGACGCAGGGCGTGCACGACTGGAGCATTCTCCTCCTGCGTGTCCGGACGGACGATGCCACCGTGCAGGAGGTCCAGGTAGCGAGCGCTGTCCCGCTCCGACGGGGCGATGACATAGCGGCGGATGGTGCCGTCAGCCGAATCCGGCATCGGCGGCGGATGATCCACGGTGACATCATCTCGGATCGGTCAGCGGCGCACCCGATAGCGCAGGTGCAGTACCCGGTCACCTGGAATCACCACGTCGGGATCCGCCAGCAGGTGCTGCGCGTCGACCGACCCGAAGAAGCGCTTGCCGGATCCGAACACCACGGGTACGACGTCCATGCGTACCTCGTCGACCAGGCCCGCGGCGAGCACCTGGCCTCCGACGTCGCCGGCGGCGACCTCGACGACCCGGTCACCGGCGAGCTTCTGCGCCCTGGCCACTGCTGCCTCGACGCCCTCGACGAAGTGGAACGGCGCCGCGGCGTCCCAGCCCTCGGGCGCGGGCCGGTGCGTCACGACGACCACGTGGTCGATCCCGCTCGGCGGCGTCCCGTCCCAGCCGTCGGTCAGGTCGAAGACGTGCCGGCCGACGACGGTCACCCCGATCCGGTCCCAGTACGGCCGGATGTAGTCGTGGGACGTCTGCGACACCCTCAACGCACCGTCGGCGTCCAACGCGACGTCACCGCTGGTCAACCAGTCGAACAGCGGGCCGGGCTGATCGTTGTCGTCCGCGACGAAGCCGTCCACCGACACCGCTGGCCGCCATGGCGCCGTCGTCACGCCGACGGCGTTCCGCACGGAGGCCGACGGCCGGATCGCCGTCACCGTTCATCAGGTGGTCCACGACAAGGCCGGAGCGAAGCTCGCCGGCCACACGGTCACGCACGTCTACCGCCTCGGCTACGGCTTGGCGACAGAGATGGAGATCCGCGAGTGACGCCACGTCCTCGCCGACGCCCGCTGGGCATACATCCGAATCGGCGATGAGTTTCGTCATGGCTTCCGGTCTGTATTCCCGCGCACCCGATCTCACGACTCTCGGGGAGAACGTCATGACCGCTACGTACCGGAGGCAAGCGTGAAACTTCTCCTCACATCCGCAGGCGTCCAGAACCCGAGCATCCGCGACGCGCTGGTGGACCTGCTCGGCAAGCCCATCGCCGAGTCCAGCGCCCTCTGCATCCCCACGGCGGCCTACCCGATGGGCGGACCGGCCTCCGCCTGGCGCTTCATCACCGGTCAGACACCACTACCCATGAGCGGCCTCGGCTGGAAATCGCTGGGCGTCCTCGAACTGACAGCGCTACCCAGCATCGGCCAGAAGCACTGGATCCCCTGGGTCCACGAGACCGACGTCCTGCTCGTGCACGGCGGCGACGCGACGTACCTGTGCCACTGGATGCGGCAGTCCGCGCTGGCAGAGCTCCTGCCGTCACTGACGGACACCGTCTGGGTCGGACTGAGCGCCGGCAGCATGGTGCTCACCCCCCGAATCGGTACGGACTTCGTCCAGTGGCAGTCCGCACCCGACGACCGCACACTCGGGCTCGTCGACTTCTCGATCTTCCCGCACCTGGGCCTCGAACCGGACAACACCCTGGCCGCCGCCGAGAAATGGGCGACCGAGATCGCCGGTCCGGCATACGCGATCGACGACCAGACGGCCATCAAGGTGACCGACGGCACCATCGAGGTCGTCTCCGAGGGGCACTGGAAGCAGTTCCCCTCGTAGCGGTAGCTACCCGAGCAGCGTCGCCGCTGCGGCCAGTGTGGCCAGCGACAGCGTTGTGGTCACTACCACCGCCCGGTTGGCGACCGCCTCGCCGACGCCGTACTCCTGGGCGAAGATGAACGTGTTCTGCGCCGTCGGCAGGCCCGCGCACACCACCACGGCGAGCAACTGCGGCGCGGACAGGTGCAGGGCCAGTCCGGCCGCGTACGCGATGACCGGCTGTACGACCAGCTTCAGCGCGGTGATCACGGCCAGCTCGGCGGGCTCGGCCGGCTCTACCCGCGACGGTCCCGTGCGGTGCAGCGACGCGCCGAGCGCAACCAGGGCGGCCGGAACCGCGGCACCGGCCAGCAGCGTCAGCGACGCGTCGGCCGCCGACGGCAGACGCAGGCCGGCAGCCGAGCACGCGACACCGAGCAGCGACGCCAGGATCACCGGGTTGCGTACGGGCAGGGAGGCGATCCGGCGCACCCTGATCCGCCCGGCCGGGTCGCTGCGCCGGTCCAGGGCGACCAGGATCACGGGCGCCACCACCAGCACTTGCAGCAGCACCACCACCGCCAGGAACGACACGTCGCCGAGAACCTGCGTCGCGATCGGGATGCCGAGGTTCGCCGAGTTCACGTACCCGGCGGTCATGCCCCAAATCGGCCGTTCGCCGGGCTCGCGACCGAACAGCCGGCTCGCGCCGGCCCACCCGAACCCGACGACCGCGACTGTGCTCACCCCGAAGGCGAACAGCGAGCGGCCGGCGAACCCGGACAGCGGCATCCGGGCCAGGGCCAGGAACAGGGCGGACGGCATCGCGAGCTGGAACACGAACCGGCCGAGCACCGACGCCGCCGCCTCCCCCAGCAGGCCCCAGCGGCAGGCCGCGTAACCCACCGCGGTAAGGATCCAGATCGGTACGAACGCCGACACCAGACTCATGCGGGCGTCACCGGCGGGCGGGCGTCGCGCCGGCTCTGGGACCGGCGGGCATCCGGGGTGTACGAGTCGAGAGACGCGCCGGCCAAGATCAGGTGCGCTGATCGGTCGCGGAGCGCGTGGGCGCCTCGGTCACCTCGGCTCCCTCTGTCGAGCTGGTCGCGAGAGATCACTCAACCTGATCCTCCGCACGCGTGATCAGCTCCCGCACCTGCTCCGATGAGAGCCGGCTGGCAACAGCTACCAGCCTGCCGGCTGATCGCTCGTGGAGTGAGACGACGGTTCGCCACGAGGCCGCGCAGGACCGAGGCGGCCTCATGGTTCACCCGGCCAGACTACCGACATGGACACTGTGGTTCGTCGACGCTGCGCGTCCTGGCTCGCCCCGTGCCGCCGGCGCGTCGCCACCCCCTGTCGGCATCCCGGAGCCTTGCGGGGAGCGTCCGGTCGCCCTGCCACCCGATCTCGACCCGCCAAGCGCCTAGGATGGTCCCGGTGACCATTCCCGAACGGCGATCCGCCGACGTCCCGACCGACGAAGCCCGGGTCGACGAGGCCCTGCGGCTGCTCTCCGGCGTGCCGGTCGCCCTCGACGTCGCCGTCAAGCGGCTCAGCCGTGGCAGTGGTGTGTACGCCTGGTGGGCTGCTCCCTCGGTCCTCCCGGACCTTCCCGGACCGTCGAACGACAGTGACCCGTCGCGGCGGATGCTCTATCTCGGCCGGGCGACCAGCCTGCGTGGCCGGATCCTGCGCAACCATCTGCGGCGTTCGGGCAGCTCGACGCTGCGCCGTACGCTGGCCGGCCTCCTCGTGTCCGAGGGTTACCGGACGACGTGGACCGACCAGGTCGTCCTGGTCCCCGAGGACGAGGCTCGGCTGACCGCGTGGATGCACGAGCACCTGCGCCTGACCTGGGCGGAGGACCCCGAGCCGGCGATCATCGAGGCCGAACTCGTCCGGCGTCTGCACCCGCCGCTCAACGTCCACGGCGTCGACCCCGAGCACATCCAGGCCGCCGTGGTCACCGCCAAGAACTCGTACAACACCGGCAGCGGCCCGGCCCAGCCCTGGCGCACGCCGTAGCCCGGCACGCTGCTGGAATCACATGATCCGTCGTATGCGTACCCTCGGGCGCTCGTTGCGCAGGTGACCCAGCTTGTGCTGGCGGACCTGCTCCTCCCACACCTCCTGGTCGTACTCCGGATCCGGCGCCGTCCACCGGTGCGACCCGTCGCTGTAGTGGAACTTCTCGTCGCCCGCCCGCAACACGCTCACCGCACCCACCCCAGGAACCGCCGGTGCAACGCCCCCGCCGGCGCCCAACTCAGATCCGCAGTCGCCCGGACCAGCTGCGCCCCCAGGTACACCGCCAGCGACACCGGCGCGCCCTCGTACTCCGCAAGAAGCTCCCGCCGCCGCGTCGCGCACGGCCACGGCGCACCGCACCCGCCGCACGTCCAGATCGGCAGCACCGGCCCGTGGGTGCTCACCCGCGCACCCCCAGGAAGCGGGCGACGCTCGCGCGCGCCTGCCGGCTGGTCGCCCACGCGACCTGCCAGCAGGGGTACGGAGTCAGCCGCGCCCACCACAGCCGGCAACCCACGCACATCCCGCCCAGACCCCGTACGTGCACCGCCAGGATCGCCTGTTCCGCAGTTCTCACTGGTCCTCCTGCGACGGCCAGTGACCGCGATTGATCGGTACGCGGTGGCGGCTGCGGCACGGCAGCTCCGCCCCGCAGCGGCACACCCACTGCCACTTCCGCCACGACCAGGCCGGGCGATGCCGGCGTGCGAGCGTCAAAGCAGCAGCGATCACGTACTGGTCGTAGGTGACTCGTCTCCACGGTGGTGTCCTCTCCCGCATCGCCGTTTCCTCCGCAGGGCAGCGGAATTCGACCGGGCCGCGAATCGCGGACCGGATCTGGAACGTTCGGTAACTACGACGCTACGATCACGGCGTCGATCACTGGACTCACCAGCGGTACGAGTGAGCCGATCAGGAACGCCACCTCGCGGTCCGCTTCCGGCGAAACGTCGACCACCGGTCAACGTAGGGATGTCAGTTGGCAGGTCACCGCAGTTCCATGCCGCAACGCGGCGAGGTGACGGGCTACCTCCTGAAGCTCATTCGGGAATCCGTGCCGCTCACCCAGGAACAACTCGCCGCGCATCTGGACGTGGATCGGGTGACCGTTCAGAGCTGGGAGTCGGGGCGCAGGCCGTTCACCGCCGTGCCATTCGGTCAGGCCGTTGCGATTCGCCAGCGCCTCGGACGGCTCGGAGCGAACACGAAGCTGCTGGCCGCTCTCGACGATGCCGCTGAGGCAGACCTCATCCTTGCGGCGCTCCTCCGGGACGAGGCGGACCGATCCCCCATCGCCGAGCAACCCCTCGGCTGGTCGGTGCTGACGCACCGTCTGACCGACCTGATCCTTTGGAGCGTCCTCGGACAGACGCCGACCTTCATCAGGAGCATCCCCACACCCCGCCGACGCGGCCCCGTGGCGAACGCCCCGATCCTGTCCGCCGACGAGAGACGGGCCTTCTTCGTACGCCTTCGCGAGCTGGCCGAGCGCTCAGCCTTCGAACGCGAGCCAGATGTCCTGCTGCACCGGCAAGCCTGCTTCCTTGCTGGCATGGACCCCACAGGCGCGTCCGCGTCATGGCTCGCCGACGGCACCACCCGGATAGCCCGCCGGATCACCGGCTTCCACACCTGGTCGCCGTTGTGGCCCGACATCCGGTCGATGGTGACCTCCCTGGCGAACCAGGGAGACCCGGAGCCGCTGAGAGACTTCATCACCCGCGCTCACCCGGACGATGCCTGCGAGCGGGCCGCGCTCAACTACTCCGCCTACTGGGTCGGTGAGATCCCGTACCGGCATCGCGACGACTCGTTCATGCCCGCCGCGCTAGGAGACTGGCGAGGAGTCGTGCTGTTCCGGCACCTGGTTCAGCGCCTCACCATCGGCCATCCGTTTGTCGACCTCAACGTGCACAACCTCTGGGCTCTGCTCATGGCGAGGCGCGGCCTCACCCACGACGACCTCGCGACCGGGCAGGTACTGGCCGACCGGTGCGCCACGCTGCTCGACAGTGACCAGCTATCCACGCAGTCACGACAAGAACTAACGTCTATCCTCTACAGCCTCCGTGCTGACGGAGTCACCGGTACAGGGACGGGCAGATGAGCGAGGACCAGGACGCCGCAGGAGCCATGAGCTTCATCTTCGAGGCCGGCGTGCTCAAGCGCGCTGCCCGTACCGGCTGGTGGTTCGCAGGCGTGAAGCACCCCGAGTCGATCGCCGAACACTCGTTCCGCACGGCGCTCATCGGCATGATGCTCGCAGCCATGGAAGGCGCCGACCCGGCCCGAGTCTCGATGTTGTGCGTCCTGCACGACACGCAGGAAACCCGGATCACCGACATCCCGCACATCGCCAAGCGCTACCTCACCGCCGCGCCCAACACAGCCGTCACCGCCGACCAAGTCGCCGACTGCCCGCCCGCCGTCGCCGACGTGATCACCGCTGCCGTCGCCGAGTATGAGGCCGGCGAAACCCTGGAGGCGGTGGTGGCCCGCGACGCTGACAAGTTGGAGTGTCTCGTTCAAGCGGTCGAGTACCGGCATCAGGGAGTCGCGGACGTGCAGCGCTGGATCGACAGCTCGCGGGCGGCGCTCAGAACAGCCTCTGCTCACCGGCTCGCCGACGCCACCCTTACCGGCTCTCCTACGGCATGGTTGAGTCCGCCCCGTTCATGAAGTAATCGTCCAGCCGATCGCCGTTCGCCCACGCCGCATCCCATGATCATGACCCTGCTCGGCGCTCCCGCCGCTGCACCAAGCAATGTTTACTCATTGGTCTTAGTGATCGCCGGGATACTGCCGAAGTCACGGTCTTGAACCAGGACACGCCGCCCTTCGCCGAGATGACCTTCGTTTGATGACTAGACCGTGTCATCGCAGCGACGACACCGTCGCCGAACACCTCGCCTCCGGTCGAAGGGCAGCGCGTCCGCCAATAACTTGATTCGGAAACCGGTCGGATCGGCCCCGGCTGGCAACTACATGCCTGTTTGCGAGCACTACGATTCGACCCACGCGTACTTAGCGACCAACGTTCACAGAGTAGGCCATCGATCGCCTGGCAAGACGCAGGACCAGCACGCGTGGCTCATCGACAGACTGAGCGCCCGGCTCCATCTCAAAGAACACCTGACGCTTCGATCAGGTAGCTGACTCGGCCTTGATTCTTGAAGACATTCCCCGGGTAAGAGTTTTCAGGAAAAACCCCCACAAATGCCGATATGTAACCAAGAACTTCGTCCTCTAGATTGGTGAGGGCAGCCTTCACATCACTCGCAGGCTCCTTCAAGAACTTGTCACCCAGCTTGCGCATGACAATATGCGCGATAACGCGCCTACCGTGAACCGCGATTCCCGCCTGCACACCATCGGCCTGGCGCTCAAGCTTGTCCAAGACCTCATCAACTGCGGCAGTGATTTCAACCGCGCGACTGAGCCGCAACGGATCTGTCTGCTCATTGAAGAGAGTCTTGTAGAATGATGGGTTCGAGAAGAGAAGCGATACCTCTCTTTTTGCGACAACAGCGAGGTTGACACTCGGCGCAGCACAGGCTAGTGCAACAGCCGCCTCCCGTAGCTCGATAATCTTCTCCGGGTTCTTGGATTTCGGAATCTCGGCCGAGCGCAGAATATACTCGTATCCCAAGACACCCAATTCACGCACTAGACGATGCTGCTCCTTGTCTAGGAACGCAAAATCCTGACTGGAAACCTCATTTTGAGTATTAGCATATCGAGTGATCGATCGCCCGAGTTCCTCTTCCGCCTCAGGAACTTCGATGCAGCGAACAAGGACGAACGCACTTCCCAGACCCGCTTCATACTCTGTGCCCATCGCCGCACCAAGCGTCGAGACTGTCTGCGCCCCATTCACGATGCTTGCACGCTTCAGCTCAAAGTAACCCACATCTCGATTCAGAGCTCCACCTGGACCAATTTCGATTGAGCCCGCGAGAACAGTTACGCCGTTGTTGTAGAAGACGAAGTTCTGTGGCTCGTCCCGAATGGTCTGCAGAATACCTTCATTGATGTCGGAACGAGGGATCACTACGCGAATATTCTCGGCAAAGAGCTCATCACGATGGGTTGTGTACCATCCAGCCAGTTCTGCTGCACTGACCCGGCCATAGTACATTTTTTGCGGCTCGGCAGCGCGACCCCAGTCAATCATCTGAAGTTTGAGATTGACGGCTGGCCGCGCTTGATCTGAGATGGAACTGAAGAGCGCCGCTTGAGCAATATGGACGTGCGACGCAAGTGGCTCGATACCTTCAAGGTCATTAAGCTGATCTAGCAGCTCGACGATCGGAGCAGCTACCTCCTCCGAGAGAGGATCCGCTGCCGTCGTCACCGTTACGAGCCGAATCTTCGCACCCGGCGTCTTGAGTAGATCGCTAACTGCCAACCGCGTGGTCTCACTCGCATGAGCGGGCTCCGCATCTGACTTCATCCCTAAAAGCGATCTCACACCTTGAAGGAACTTAAGAACATCACCAAGAGCCATCGACCCAGTTCCATCTTGGCGCCATTTCGATTGAACAAATACGACAAGCTTCGCACCAAAATCTACACCAACCGCATCAATGCCGCGATCGTCGCCTCCGTCGGTGATTTCGATCACACGGTTTGTGTCGTCAGCCGAAGAGAGGGAAAGGTGGACCGCATGGAGAGCGAGAATCCTAGAAAGGTTGGCAAAATCGTCTAGCTTCGCGGTCCAGTAATTATCACCGTACAGGGCGCGCACGCGAGTCTCAATTTGACTGACGTGGAATTTGCTCACAGCAACCTCTTTCGAAGGACCGCTCAACCGTGAAGCGAGCGAGAGAGATGGTACATTGCCGCCTGCATTCCTCGCTGGTCCGCCTACTTGGGTTTCCTGCGCCACCGATGCTCCCAGGCGCCCGCGGTCAATCGCTTACCTTCCCGTCAGAACCAGCCCTCCCGCATGTCCAGCGTGGTCCGGTCCAGCCCTTCCAGCAGGTCGAACTGGGCCCCCACCTTCGGCAACTCCCACCGGTAGAAGTACCTCGCCGCCTGCCTCTTCCCCGCCAGGAACTCCCCCTCGGCCCCGTCCGGCGACCCCAGCGCCTCCACCACCAGCACCTGCTCCAGCCACATCCACGCGATCACCACGTGCCCGACCGCCTCCAGGTACACCGACGCGTTCGCCAGCGCCAGCTCCGGATCACCAGGAGCCCACAACCGCCGCGTCACCACGGCGATCCGGTCCACCGCCGCGCCGAGCTGACCGGCCAGCTCGGAGGCGGACCCCTCCGCCTTCCACGCCCGGGTCACGGTGCCGCGGATGGTCTCCAGCAGCAGCTCCAGCGCTGCGCCGTCGCGCATGGTGACCTTGCGGCCGAGCAGGTCCAGCGCCTGGATGCCGTGGGTGCCCTCGTGGATGGCGTTGAGCCGGTTGTCCCGCCAGTGCTGCTCGACGTCGTAGTCGCGGGTGTAGCCGTACCCGCCGTGCACCTGGATGGCCAGGTCGTTGGCGGCCAGGCACCACTGCGCCGGCCAGCTCTTGGTGATCGGGGTGAGCAGGTCCAGCAACAGCTGTGCCCGGTCGCGGTCGGCCTCGGCGGGTGCGGTCTTCTGCTCGTCGAGCAGCCGTCCGCAGTAGAGCACCAGCGCGAGCGCGCCCTCCACGTAGCTCTTCTGCGCCAGCAGCATCCGGCGTACGTCGCTGTGGGCCACGATCGGCACCTGCGGCGTGGTCGGGTCCTTGTCGGCGACCGGGCGGCCCTGCGGGCGTTGCCGGGCGTACGCGACGGACTTCAGGTACGCGGTGTAGCCGAGCGCCGTGGCGCCGGCCCCGATGCCGATGCGCGCCTCGTTCATCATGTGGAACATCACCGCGAGCCCCTGGTGCGGCTGCCCCACCAGGTAGCCGACCGCCCCGGCCCGCCCGTACGGCCGGTGCACGCCCTCGCCGAAGTTCAGCAGCGTGTTGGTGGTGCCCCGGTAGCCGAGCTTGTGGTTGAGGCCGACCAGCACCACGTCGTTGCGCGGCCCGAGGTTGCCGCCGTCGTCGAGCAGCACCTTCGGCACGATGAACAGCGACAGCCCCTTCACGCCGGGCGGCGCGCCGGGAATGCGGGCGAGGACCAGGTGGACGATGTTCTCGGCCAGTTCGTGGTCGCCGCCGGAGATCCACATCTTGGTGCCGACGATCCGGTACGTGCCGTCGTCCTGCGGCTCCGCCCGCGTGGTGAGGTCGGCCAGCGAGCTGCCGGCCTGCGGCTCGGACAGGCACATGGTGCCGAAGAACCGTCCCTCGACCATCGGGCGTACCCAGGTGTCGATCTGCTCGGCGCTGCCGTGGGCGAGCAGCAGGTTGGCGTTGCCGAGGGTGAGCATCGGGTACGCCGACGTGCCCACGTTGGCGGCCTGGAACCAGGCGAAGGCGGCGGCGGCCACGGTGTGCGGCAGTTGCAGGCCGCCGACCGACTCGTCCATGGTGGCGGCGAGCAGCCCGGTCTCGGCGAACGCCTCCAGGGCGGCCTTCACCTGCGGGATGGTCCGCACGCGCTGCCCGTCGAACGCGGGTTCGCCGGTGTCGGCGGCCCGGTTGTGCGGGGCGAACCGTTCGGCGGCGACCCGGGCGGCGAGGTCCAGCACCTCGTCTACGGTCTCCCGGGAGTGCTCGGCGTAGCGGGGCCGTTCGGTCAGCCGGGTCACGTCAAGCCAGTCGTGCAGCAGGAACGCGAGGTCACGGCGGGACAGCAGCAGATCGGACGAGGACAACGTGGACTCCTTCCGGTCAGCCGCGGCGCAACCCGGCGACGGCCTCCCGCAGGTCATCCTGACCGATCGGAGCCGGTGGCGCACCCTCCGCCGCCTCCCGGAGCGCCTTGGCGAGTTGCACCCGGCGTAGCGCCTCCCGCAGGTCCGCGCCGGTCAGCCCGGCCGTGTCGGCGGCGAGCGCGGCCGGGTCGAGGTCGTCGGCGAACATCCGGAAACCCGGCCGTTCGTGCCGGTCGATCAGCTCGCGGACCATCTTGGTGAGGATCTCCGCGCGTCCGGCTTCGTCGGGTGCCGGAATGGCGATCTTCAGGTCGAAGCGGCCGGAGCGGATCAGCGAGGCGTCCACGCGCTGCGGGAAGTTGGTGGTGGCCACCACGATGACGTCGGGGTTCTCCTCGAACAGCGTGTTCATCTCCTGCTTGAAGATGCCCGCGACCGCGTTGACGGCCTGGCTGGCCGCGTCGCCGCCCGCCCCGGCGTAGCTGATGATCGAGTCGAACTCGTCGAACAGCATCACCGTGGGCCGCCGGTAGCGGCGTGCCTCCCGGAAGATGCGCTTGATGTTGCGTTCCGAGCCGCCGAGGTACTTGTCCAGGATCTCCGGGGTACGGATCTCCACGAAGTCCGCGCCGACCTCGTTCGCCAGCGCCCGGGCCAGCATCGTCTTGCCGGTGCCGGGCGGCCCGTACATCAGGATGCCCTGCGGCCGGCGCGCACCCCACCGGGCCATCGCCTGCGGGTGCCGGAACGACACCGCCACCTCGCGGAACCGCGCGACCACGTCGGGCAGGCCGCCGACCTGGTCGAGGGTCACCGCCACGCTGCGCGGCCCGGCCGCCGCGACCGGTCGCCGCCCCACGAGGTACGTCCGCCCGCGCAGCACCGTCGGCTCCTCGCTGTCGCCGGACAGCTCGCGTACGGCCTGGAGCAGCAGGCCCAGCATGGCCCGCAGGTGCGCCGGATCCACGTCGGCGCTCGGCACGTCGACGCGGATGCGTACCGTGCCGTTGTCCTGGTCGACGCGGGGCCGCAGCCCCGCCTCCTCGGCGGCGCGCAGCACCTCCCGGCCGGCCGGGTCGCGCGGCGGCCCGACGAGCGTGGCGACCGGCCGCGGCCAGATCCGCCGCCCGGCCTCCGCGGCGATCCGGCCCACAGCGGCGGCCGGGCCGTCGCCCCCGCGGGCGGCCAGCCGCTCGGCGAGCAGCAGGCCGACCGGCCCGGCCAGCCCGAGGGCGATCAGGCCCGCCGGTGCGGCCTCCACCCGGAGGTACGCCTCGAAGCGGTGCACCGGCGGCTCGGCGGCGGTGTCGGCGCGCACGGTGCAGCGGACCTCCCGCAGCGGGGCGGGGAAGTCGCCGCCGGACAGCAGGTCCACCGGCCCGTCGGTGGCGGCGGCGAGCAGCCCGGCCGCGTCGGTGATGCGCACCTCGGCGCCGAGCAGCGGCACCGTCTCCTCGTCCGGCCGTACCTCGGTCATCGGCAGCCCTCTCCTCGCGGCGGCGTCCGCTTCCCTCGCGTGGCGTCCGCCTCCGAGTCTGGCACCGGCCCGGCCGGGCGGCCACCGCTGCGCCGCCGCCGCTGACCTGGCCGCCGCCCGTCCAGCCGCTGTTCAGCCGGGCACCGCTCAACCGCCCGCTGCTCGCCCCGGCCGCTACTCGCCCGGCCGTCGCTCAGCTCGCCTCGGCGAGCAGGCCGTCGACCAGGTCGCGGGGCAGCCCGTGGGTGTCGTGCAGCCAGTGGTAGTCGCGTTCGGTCAGCGGCCCGCGCTCCCGTACCCGGTCCACGAGCGGCCGTCCGCGTCGCAGCAGTCCACGGAAGCGGCGTTCCTCGTCCACCAGCGTCGCGTGCAGCGAGCCGACGTCGACCGGCCGCGTGCTCGGATCGGGCAGCTGGCGGAAGCGGCGCAGCGTGTCCGCGTACACCTGGGATGGCAGGTCGTCCAGGGTGCGCGCCGGGTCGTCGCGCCACAGCACTGTGAGTGCGCGGCGCAGCAGCCGTCGCAGCACGTACCCGCGGCCGGTGTTGCCGGGGCGTACCCCGTCACCGAGCACGACCACAGCGGACCGCAGGTGGTCGGAGACCACGCGCAGGTCCTCACCGCGCTGGTCCCATCGCTCCCCCACCTCGTCCACCCACCGGCGCAGCCCGTCGCCGGTGAACACGGACCGGTCGCCGCGCAGCACCATCTCCAGCCGTTCCAGGCCCATGCCGGTGTCGATGCTGGAGTGCGGCAGCGGCGTGAGCCGGCCGTCGGGGTGCCTGTGGTAGCGCATCTGCACGTGGTTCCACACCTCCACCCAGCGCGCGTCGGTGCTCGGTGTGCCGGTGGGCGGGCCGTCGCCGGTCCAGACGAAGATCTCCGAGTCCGGTCCGCAGGGGCCGGTCGGGCCGTTGGACCACCAGTTGTCCTCGCCCAGCGCCTCCACCGGCACGCCGAGCGCGGTCCAGGTGTCTCGCGCGGTGTCGTCCGGGCCGAGCCGGTCGTCGCCGCCGAACACCGTCGCGTGCAGTTTCCCCGCCGGGATGCCGAAGCCGTCGGTGAGCAGGTCGAAGCCCCAGCGCAGGCTGGTCACGATGTCGTAGTCGCCGAGCGACCACGAGCCGAGCATCTGGAACACGGTCAGGTGGGTGCTGTCGCCCACCTCGTCCAGGTCCGTGGTGCGCAGGCACCGCTGCGCGTTCGCCAGTCGCCGTCCGCCCGGGTGCGGGCGCCCCAGCAGGTACGGCGTGAGCGGGTGCATGCCGGACGTGGTGAACAGCACCGGGTCGCCGGGCGGCGGAATGAGCGAACTCTCCGGCGCACGCCGGTGGTCGTGCCGGTGGTAGTGGTCGAGGAACGTCCGGGTGATGTCGTCGGGTGTCATGGCGGGTGCCTTCCGGGTACGGGTGACCGGACGGCCCGCCGCGCGCGTTTCACGGCGTCGACACGACGACGCCGGCGGACCGTTTCCGGTCGCCGGCGTGGGTGTGGGGCAGGTCAGGCGGCGGCAACCGGCGAGCGGGAAGCTCGCGCGGCTGCGGCGGTGAGGGTGCGCCTGCTCTGCATACCGCCACGGTAGCCCGGTCCGCCTGTCCCCGCCCACCGCATTTCCCGCGCGCTCCCGCGCAAGATCGACACCACTCCCCCGAGATGGCGGGGTCACCGGCGCTCGGATGCCGTCACTTCGGCGAGATGGAGTTGACCATGCTCCCCAAGGCGCGGCGGCGGGCGTCAGCGGGCGGGGGTGAGCAGGCGGCGGTAGAGGGCGGTCAGGCGCTCGGCCTGTGCCTCCCACGTCCATTCCTGGAGCGGGGAGTCCTCGCCCTCGTAGGCGGCGCGGTAGCGCGGCGGGTCGGCGAGCACCGCCCGGACCGCGCGGGCCAGGTCGGCGGCGTCGCGGGCCCGGAACACCTCGCCCTGCCCGGTGGCCCGGACCGTCTCGGCCATGGTCCGGACGTCGCTGACCACGATCGGCAGCCGCGCGTGTGCGTACTCGAAGAACTTCGTGATCAGCGCGATCTCGTGGTTGGGCCAGTGGTGCAGCGGGATCAGCCCGACGTCGGCGGTGGCGAGGAACGCGACGAGTTGCCGGTGCGGCACGTACGGCAGCACGTGCACCCGGTCGGCCACCCCGTGCCGGGCGGCGCGGGCGACGACCTGGCGGACGTAGGCGGCGTCCGGGTCGGCGACGACGAGCGCCAGGTGTACGCCGGGCAGCAGCGGCAACGCCTCGACCACCGTGTCCACGCCGCGCTGGGCGGCCATCGCCCCGCTGTACACCAGCAGCGGCGTCTCGGCGGCCACGCCGCAACGCTGCCGCAGGTCGGGGGCGGACGCGTCGGAGGCGGCGGTGACCGGGGCGTTCAGGACCACTGTCGGGCGTTCGGGCAGGTCGTGGTCGCGTACCAGCAGGTCGGCGAGCGTGTCGGAGACGGTGACCACCGCGTCGGCGGCACCGGCGTACTCGCGGACGTAGCCGAGGTGCGCGGGCAGCCAGCGGGCGTTGTCGCGGCGGGGCCGCGCGCCCGGCAGCCACTCGTGCGCGTCCCAGACCAGCTTCACGTCGCGCCCGGCCGCGCGGGCACGGTCCACGGCGCGGGCGGCCACGCCCAGCATCCGGAAGTCGTGCGCGTGGATCAGGTCGGGACGCAGCTCGTCGACGACCGGACCGGCCGCCCGTTCGTAGTCCCAGAGCCCCGGCTCCAGCCGCCGCCAGGCCCCGTCGCGCAGCCGGGCCCGCCAGTAGCGGACCTGGGCGTGCTCGATCGGCCGGCGTGCCAGCCGGGCCGCGCGCAGCGGCAGTCCGCCCCGGGCCACCAGCCGCGCCCGCAGCCCGGACAGGCCGCGCAGGCCGGGGCCGTCGGGCGAGCCGGACTCACGGCCCGGTGCGGAGACATCGCTGCCCCCGGGACCGGAGATTGCGAGGACACCGGAGCCGGCGACACCGTCGCCCGTGCCAGCGAGGACGGTCGGTGCGGTAACGGGCGGGAGGGCGCAAGCCGCGGCGAGCGGCAGGACGCGTGCCTCGGCGTCGCCGAGCCGCCAGCGGCGTTCGGCGCCGACGTGGGCGCAGCCGATCAGCGTGACGTCCCAGCCCGCGTCGGCGGCCGAGCGGGCCGCCTTTTGCACCCGCGAGTCACCCTCGACCGCGTTGTCGACGAGCATGACCACGCGCCGGCCGAACCGCGTCGTGTCGTCGCGCCGCATCGGCGATCCACCCTTCACCCGTACGCCCGGACGGGCGCGAGTGTACGGGGGCGCGGGACCGTCCCGACGGCCGCGAAACCGGCTCTGAGCTGCGGTGACGCCGAATGTGCGGCAGATGGTCAGGTGCCGGCCGGTGGACGTTCACCGGCCGTGCACCGAACGGGCGGGTCAGGCCGTGCCGGGGGAGACCAGCGGGGCCGGGGCGATCGGCTCCCGGCTGTCCTTGCGGTTGGGCAGCGACAGGCGGATGACCTTCCACCACGCGGAGGCGACCTGCTTGGGCAGCGGACCAGTGGTGTAGTGCAGGCCGTACCTGTCGAACAGCGCCCGCACCTGCGGGGCGATCTCCTGGTAGCGGTTGCTGGGCAGGTCGGGGAACAGGTGGTGCTCGATCTGGTACGACAGGTTGCCGGTCATGATGTGCAGCAGCCGGCTGCCGCTGATGTTGGCCGAGCCGAGCATCTGCCGCAGGTACCACTCGCCGCGGGTCTCGCCGTCGATGGAGGTCTTCTCGAACGTCTCCACGCCGTTGGGGAAGTGCCCGCACATGATCACGGAGTGGCTCCACACGTTGCGCAGCAGGTTCGCGGTGAACGTGGCGGCGAGCGTGGACAGGAACGACGGCCCGGACAGCAGCGGGTGCACCACGTAGTCCTTGAGCACCTGGCGGCGGATCTTGCGTCCGACGGCCCTGGCCTTGGCGCGGAACTTGGGGTCCTTGAGCCTGCGCTGCTTGAGGTGGTCGCCCAGCTCCATGTCGTACGCGGCGATGCCGTACTCGAAGAACGCGGCGTTGAGCAGGTTCCAGAGCGGCTGGCCGAGGTGCATCGGGTGCCAGGGCTGGTCCTCGTCGACGCGCATGATGCCGTACCCGAGGTCGTTGTCCTTGCCGACCACGTTGGTGTACCTGTGGTGCAGCTCGTTGTGCGACTGCTTCCACTGGTCGGCCGGCGAGACGTGGTCCCACTCCCAGGTGGTGGAGTGGATCTTCGGGTCGCGCATCCAGTCCCACTGGCCGTGCAGGACGTTGTGCCCGATCTCCATGTTCTCCAGGATCTTGGCGACCGTGAGCCCGGCCGTGCCGACGATCCAGGCCGGCGGGAACAGCGAGAACAGCAGCACCGCACGGCTGCTCATCTCCAGTGTCCGCTGGGTCTTGACCACCTTGCGGATGTAGCGGGCGTCCCGCTCCCCCCGGTCGGCGAGGACCCGGTCCCGGATCGCGTCCAGTTCCTTGCCGATGATCTCGATGTCCTCGGCGCTCAGGTGGGCGATCGGGTTGACGGCCTTCTTCTGGATGACGGTCACGTGGGTGGCTCCTGTCAGATATCGATGTCGCAGGTACCGGCGGCGGCCGACACGCACGTCTGGACCAGCACGCCGTCCCCCGGTACGGCAGTGGTGACGTCGCCGTTGCGCAGGTCGCGGACAGCTCCCTGGCGCAGCGGTACGACGCAGCCGAAGCAGATGCCCATCCGGCATCCGGAGGGCATCAGCACTCCGGCGTTCTCCCCCGCGTCGAGCAGTGTGGTGGCGCCGTCGGACTCGACTGTCACGCCCGCCCCGGTGAAGGTCACGGTGCCTCCCTCGCCCGGCGTGATCACCGTCGGGCGGAACCGCTCGGTGTGCAACCGCTCGACGAGACCGTTCGAGGACCAGTACCCCTCGACCGCGTCGAGCATGCCGATCGGTCCGCAGGCCCACGCCTCCCGGTCGAGGTGGTCGGGCACCAGCCCGGCCAGCTCGGCGACGTCGAGCAGCCCGTCGGTGTCGGTGTGCCGCTCGACCAGACGCAGCGCGCCACGGTCGGCGAGCGCGCGCAGCTCCGTACCGAAGATGACGTCGTCGCGGGTGGGCGCGGAGTGCACGAGCACCACGTCGGCCCGGTCGGCCAGCCCGGAGCGCAGCATCCCCATGACCGGTGTGATGCCGCTGCCGGCGGTGAGGAACAGGACGCGCTCGGGCGTCGCGGCGGGCAGCACGAACTCGCCCTGGGCCTGGTCGAGGTGCACGATCGTGCCGGGCCGCAGCCGGCGTACGAGATGGTTGCTGACCTTGCCGTCCGGGATGGCCTTCACGGTGACGGAGATCCGGCCGTCCGCGGCGTCCGGCGGCGAGGTGAGCGAGTACGCGCGCCACTGCCGCACCCCGTCGACGTCCACGCCGAGGCGGATGTATTGCCCGGGCGTGTGGCCCTGCCAGGCGCGGCCGGGTTGGATCACCAGCGTGGCCGCGTCCCGGGTCTCCGGGCGTACCGCGACGATCTTACCGCGCAGCGGGGCGCCCGCGCGCAGCGGCGCGATCAGGTCGAGATAGTCGTCCGGCAGCACCGGCGTGGTGACCGTTCCGGCCAGCCGCAGCAGCCTGTCCCGGAAGGTGACCTTCTGAGGGCGCCGGGAGGCAGTTGTGGTCATATGACCAGCGTGACCGCACGATCGCATAACATCTTGACCGACGAAGGTGAAACGGTCGCGGGTTTTTGTTCGGAGGGAACAACATGACGCTGGAGGCCGGCACGGGGCAGCGCGCCGCGCACCTCAACCTCGACGCCGGCATGGCCGAGACGCTGCGCGCCCGGCTGCCGATGGTCGCCGAGCGGACCGTCTCCGCGATCACCGCCGAGGTGCCTGACTACTCCGGCGCGCTCACCGGCGCCATGCGGGCGAAGATCGAGAACGCGGTACGCATCGCGCTGGGAACGTTCCTCCAGCTCATCGAGGGTACCCAGGCGTTCGACCCGAGCACTCCCCTGGCCCCGGCGCTGGAGGCGGCGTACGCGCTGGGCAGCGGCGAGGCCCGCTCGGGGCGCAGCATGGACGCGCTGCTGGCGGCGTACCGGGTCGGCGCCCGGGTGGCCTGGCGTGAGGTGTCGACCACGACGGTACGCAGCGGGCTGGCCGCCGAGACGGTGGCCGAGTTCGCCGAGCTGATGTTCGCCTACATCGACGAGCTGTCCGCGGCGAGCGTGGCCGGGCACGCCGACGAGCTGGCCAGCGCCGGCCGGATGCGCCGTCGCAGCCTGGAACGGCTCACCCAGCAGTTGCTGGCGGGCGAGCCGGAGGAGTCGTTGCGGCGCAGTGCGGAGCGCGCCGACTGGCCGCCGCCGCAGACCCTGACAGTGGTGCTGCTGTCCCGCCGGCACCTGCGCGCGGTGCTGGCGCTGCTCAGCCCGTACACGCTGGAGAGCGGCGAGGACCTGCCCGGCATGAACCCGGTCGAGGAGCTGGCCGTACTGCTGGTGCCGGACATGCACGGCGGCCGGCGCCGCCAGCTCACCCGGCTGCTGCACGGGCACCGGGCGGTGCTCGGCCCGGCCCGGCCCTGGCACCGGGTCGCCGCGTCGTACCAGCGGGCCACCCGGGCGCTCGCGCTGGGCCTCGGCGAGCCGGACGCCGGGCCGGTCGACACCGAGCGTCACCTGGCGACGCTGCTGCTCAGCATGGACGCGGAAGCCCTGGCCGACCTGCGCGCGCAGGCGCTCGCGCCGCTGGCCGCGCTGCCCCCGGCCACCGCGCACCGGCTGGCCGAGACGCTGCGGTCGTGGCTACTGCACCAGGGACGCCGCGACGACGTGGCGGCCGACCTGTTCGTGCACCCGCAGACCGTCCGCTACCGGATGGGCAAGCTGCGCGAGCTGTTCGGCGACCGGCTGCACGACCCCGCCACGGTCCTCGACCTCACCATCGCCCTGGCCGTACCTCCGGAGCCGGACGACGCCTGACGCCGCGCCGGGGCGCACGGCCCGGTACGGCCGGGACCTCCGGCCCTGTCCGCCCGCGACGGCGGCGGGCAGGGTCGGAAGGGGACGAGCAACCAGGAGGGCCGCCATGAACAGCTCATCGACCCGCATCGACCAGGACTCGAGGGTACGGGTGCTGGAGGCGGCCGCCCGGCAGTCCCTGCACGCCCCGTCGGTGTTCAACACCCAGCCCTGGCGCTGGCGGGTCACCGGCGACGCGCTGGAACTGCGTGCCGACGCGGACCGGCAGCTCGTCCACACCGACCCGGACGGCCGGCTGCTCATGCTGAGCTGCGGCGCCGCCCTGCACCACGCGCGCGTGTCGCTGACGGCGCTCGGCTGGGCGGTCACCGTGGAGCGGCTGCCCGACCCGGGCGACCCGTCGCTGCTCGCCCGGGTGCGTACCACCGGCCCGGCCGACCTGGACGTCCCGGCGGGTCGCCTGGTCGACGCCATTCCGCGCCGCCGCACCGACCGCCGGGCGTACGGGGACCGGCCGGTCCCGGAGGCGGTGCTGGCCCGGCTCGGGGACGCCGTCGAGGCCGAGGGCGCGCACCTGCACGTGGTACGGCCGGACCAGATGCCGATGCTCGCCGTCTCCACCGGTCGCGCCGCCGACGCGGAGCTGGCCGACCCCGCGTACCGGGAGGAGCTGCACCGCTGGACCCACCGGCCGGCGGACAGCGGCGACGGGGTGCCCGCCGCCACCACCGTGCGGCCGTCCCCGCGCCGGGTGCCGCTGCGCGACTACACCCCCGGCGAGGCGGCCGGGCTCACCGCGGGCACTGAGTTCGACCGGGGCGCGGCGTATCTGATCCTGTTCGGCGGGTCCGACGAGCCGGCGGCCTGGCTGCGCGGCGGCGAGGCGCTGTCGGCGCTGCTGCTCAGCGCCACCGCCGAGGGTCTGGCCAGCGCGCCGCTCAGCGACGCCGTGGAGCTGGCCTGGCCGCGCCGGATGATGCGCGACCTGCTCGCCGGCATCGGCGACCCGTACCTGGTGGTGCGCGTGGGCTGGGGTCCGGACGCGGAGCTGCCGCCCGCGCCGCGCCGCGCGCCCGCCGACGTCATCGAGGTGGTGGACCCGCCGCGGCGGTCGTCGTAGCCTCGACGAGTGTGGGATCTGGACCCGGCCGCCGCGTTCGTGGTCTTCGGCGACCAGGACTCCGGATGCGTCTCCTACGGCGTGGAGTCGGCGGGCCGGCGCTGGTTCGTCAAGCGGGCCGAGAGTCGCCGACCCGCGCGTTGGGCCTGCACGCCGCGGTCCGGCACCCGGCAGTGGTCCGGCCCGAGCTGGTACGGGACGGCACCGACGGACCGACGCTGGTGTACCCGTGGTGCGACGGCGTCGTGCTCAACCACGCCACCGTCGGCGGCCGCAGTGACCGGAGCGGCCTGGACCGCTTCCAGCGGCTGCCGGTCGCCGAGGTACGGGACGAGTACCGGCCGGGGCCGTTCGTGCTCGACTCCGACCGGCTGCCCGGCTCCCGTCACTACCTGTCGCCCGAGGAGCTGACCCGGGGCGCGTCGGGGCACCCCCGGCGGCGGGTCGAACGCGGCGTGGCGACGCCGGGGTGCGGCGGTAGGAAGCACCGGCGCAGGCCGACGGATCAGCGGGACGGCAGCGACAATTCCGCATAGTCCACTGTCGGCACGGGCCGGCGCCGAACATATTCACGCCCATCTGTTGACGAGTACGGGATCGACGACAATCATTACTCTCACTGGATCGACGTACCACGAATGTCGGATCTGGTGGCATTTCTTACCCCTCGACGGGGATCGCGCCGGGACTGCGATTCCGCCGGGCACCATGCCCGGCGCACGCCCGGCCAATCCTATCGAGTGAATAGGAATTGTCGCCGCTCGCCCGAGGAGTCCGCCGGTGGACGGGAACAACGACGCTCCCGCACCGAGCCCGCCGAGGCCGGTGCAGAACGGCTCTGAGCTGCCCGAACATCTCGCCCTGCACGGCGGACAGCCGGTGCGGCGCACGCCCTGGCCGACGTACGACAAGGGCGCCGTGTTCGTGCACACCGAGGACGAGGACGCGGCTATTCGCGCCGTCCGCAGTCACCTCTACTTCCGATACGACCATCGGCCGCCTAACGAAACCGAATGCGGGCGGTTCGAGGACGAGCTGTGTCGCTATTTCGGCACCCGGCACGCGCTGGCCGTTTCCAGCGGGACCGCCGCGCTGGCGCTCGCCCTGATGGGCGCCGGAGTGCCACCGGGGTCATTGGTGGCCTGCCCCGGATTCACTTTCGTCGCCACCCCCAGCGCCATTGTCCTGGCCGGCTGCCGGCCATTCCTGGTCGAGGTGGACGACGACCTGCGGATGGACCTCGACGACCTGCGCCGCCGCTGGCGCCCCGAGATCCGCGCCGTCATGGTCGTGCACATGCGCGGCTTCGCCGCCGACGTCGAGGCGCTGTCCGCGTTCGCCGCCGAGATGGGCGTGCCCCTCATCGAGGACGCGGTGCCCGCGCTCGGCGCCGAACTCAACGGCCGCAAGCTCGGCACGTTCGGGGCCGCCGGGGCGTTCAGCACCCAGTCCGACAAGGCGCTCAACTGCGGCGAGGGCGGCTTCCTGATCACCGACGACAGCACGCTGTTCGCGCGGGCGGTGGCGCTGTCCGGGGCGTACGAGGGGCGGCTGCGGCGGCACTTCCCGCACGGCGAGCCGCCGCTGACCGGCCTGGACCTGCCGCTGCTGAGCCTGCGGATGGACGAGATCCGGGCGGCCCTGCTGCGCGCCGAGCTGACCCGGCTGCCACAGCGGCTGGCGCTGTTCCACCGCAACTACGCGCACGTCAGCGCCGCCCTGGCCGGACTGCCCGGGATCGCGGTGCGGCGGCCGGTCGCGCCCGGGGCGTACCTCGGGGAGGCGTTCGTGTTCCGCGTACCCGGCGGCGACGCGGGCTGGTTCGCCCGCGCGCTGCGGGCCGAGGGGATCGACGCCCGCAACATCGGCGCGGACGACGACCTCAACGTGCGGGCGTTCTGGAACTGGCGGTTCCTGTACGACAGCGCCGACCCGGGCGAGATCCGCGCGACGCTGCCGCGCACCGCGCGCCTGCTGACCGAGACCGTCGACGTGCCGCTGTCGTCGAACCTCACGCCCGGGGACTGCGACGACCTGGTCCGCGCGGTCCGCAAGGTGGCCGCCGCCCGTGAGACCGCCCTGGTCGGGTCGTGACCGGCGCGCAGACCCCCGCCCGGCCCCTGCCCCGGCTAGCGCTGGCCGGGCTGCTCGGCGGGCTGTTCACCGGCTACCTCGGACTGACAGCGGTGATCCCGGTGCTGCCCGGCTTCCTGCGCGAACGGCACGACGCCGGTGACCTGACAGTCGGCGTGGTGGTCACGGTGACCGCGGTGACCGCGCTGCTGGTCCGGCCGGTCGCGGGCGCGCTCGCCGACCGGCACGGCCATCGGACGGTGATGCTGGCCGGGGCGCTCGTGGTGGCCGGAGGCGGCCTGCTCTACCTGGCCCCGCTGGGCGTGCCCGCGCTGGTGGCGGTCCGGCTGCTGCTCGGCGCCGGTGAGGCGGCACTGTTCACCGCCGGTGCGGTGTGGATCGTGCACCTCGCCCCGCACGAGCGGCGCGGCCAGCTCATCGGCCTGTACGGGGTGAGCATGTGGGGCGGCATCTCCGCCGGCACGTTCCTCGGCGCGACAGTGCAGCAGGCCGGCTATCAGGCGGTGTGGCTGCTCAGCGCGGTCGCCCCGGCGGTCGGCGCGGCGCTCGTCGCGCTGGTGCCCGCGCCGGCGCGTACCGCACCCGCTGCCAAGGGCGCCGGGCTGCTGCTGCGCCCGGCGCTGCTGCCCGGCATCGCACTCACCTTCGGCGCCGCCGGGTACGCGGGCCTGGCCGCGTTCGTCGTGCTGCACCTGGACGCCCGGGGCATCGGCCACGGCGTGGTGGTGCTGAGCTGCTTCAGTGCCGTGTACGCCGGCACCCGCCTGGTCATCGGGCACCTGCCGGACCGGCTCGGCCCGCGCCGGGTGGCCACCTGGTGCGGGGTGGGCGAGGCGGTCGGGCTGCTGGTCATCGCCGTCGCGCCGAACCTGCCGGTGGCGGTCGCCGGCAGCGTGGTGATGGGCGTCGGGTTCTCCCTGCTGCACCCGTCGCTGGCGCTGATGGTGATGAACCGCACCGACCCGGCGCGGCAGGGCGCGGCGATCGGGGCGTACACCTCGTTCTGGGATCTGGGCCTGGCGGTGTGGGGGCCGGCGATCGGTCTGGTCGCGGCCGGTCTCGGCTATCCGGCGGTGTTCGTCGCGGGCGCGGCCGGCGCGGCCGTCGCCGCCGCGATGGCGCTGCGCATCGGCCGGGTCGCCCCCGCGCCGGCTCCGGCGGAGGTACGCGCGGCATGAGCGCACCGGTGACCGTCCTGAGCGTCAACGGCTGGTGCCGTAACGGCAGCACCATCATCGGCAACGTCCTCGGCGAGGCGCCCGGCGTGGTGCACGTCGGTGAGCTGCACTTCCTGTGGAAGAACTCGACCGGGCGCGGAGTGAACGACAGGTGCGGGTGCGGCGCCGCGCTGACCGCGTGTCCGCTGTGGTCGGCGGTGCTGCCGGTCTGCCGCCCGGCCGGGATGCCGGCGGACGCGCACGCCGCCGAGGTGATCCGGCGGCAACGGGCCCGGCTGCGGACCCGGCACACGTGGCGGGTGCTGCGCCGGGGCGCGTACGACGCGGACACCCGGGCGCACGCCGACCTGCTCGGCGCGGTCTACCGGGAGGTGGCCGCGCGCACCGGTGCCCGCGTGATCGTGGACAGCACCAAGATCCCCGGCGAGTCGGCGTTGCTGCCGCACGTGCCGGGTGTCGAGGCGTACTGGCTGCACCTGGTGCGCGACCCGCGTGCGGTGGCGCACTCGTGGCGGGAGCCGAAGGAGTACGTCTACGCGATGTCGGCGGCGCGCAGCACCGCGTACTGGCACGGGTTCAACCTCGCGTCGGCGGCGATCAACAGGCGTTATCCGGACCGGTCGGCGTTCCTGCGCTACGAGGACTTCACCGCCGACCCGGCCGGGACGATCGGCGCCCTGCTGCGGCTGGTCGGCGTCGACCCGGCGGTCAACCCGGTGCGGAACCGGAGCGTCGAGCTGCGCGGCAACCACACGGTCACCGGCAACCCGGACCGGTTCCGGACCGGCCCGACCGTCATCCGGGACCGCGACGACGGGTGGCGGCGCACGCTCACCGGCCGGCAGCGGCTCGCGGTGGCGGCGTTGGCCTGGCCGCTGTCCACCCGGTACGGCTACCGGTCCGGCGGGTCGGACGGCGACCCGGCGTACCCCGGCGCGGCGGCCCGCGTCGGCGAGACGGAGAGGTGAGGACGTGGATCTGGGGCTCAAGGGCCGGGTGGCGCTCGTCGCCGGCGGCACCAGCGGCATCGGGCTGGCCTGTGCGCGGGAGTTCGCCGCGGAGGGCGCGCACGTGGCGGTCTGCGGGCGTGATCCGCAGCGGCTGGCCGCCGCCGAGCGGGAGCTGACGGCGATGGCCTCCGGCCGGGTCAGCGCGACCGGCGTGGACCTCACCGACACCGAGGCCGCCGCCCGCTGGGTGGACCGGGTCGCCGACGAGCTGGGCGGCGTGGACGTGCTGCTGGTCAGCGGCGGCAGCCCGCCGGTGGGCACCGCCACCGGCTTCGGCGTGGACGACTACCGGGCGGCCGTGGACCGGGTGCTGCTGCCGGCGGTCGCGGTGTCGATGGCCGCGCTGCCGCACATGCGCGCGGCGGGCTGGGGCCGGCTGCTGCTGGTGGCCTCCGAGACCGCCTGCGTGCCGATCGGCCCGCTCGTGCTGTCCGGGGTGACCCGGGCGGCGCTGGTCCGCTTCGCCCAGGGCCTCGCCGTCGACGTGGGCCGCGACGGCATCACCGTGAACGTGCTCGCGCCCGGCGGGGTGCGGACGCCGCCGATGGAACGCGCCGCGGCCCGGCTCGCGGGCGCGGACGGCGACGTCGAGGCGCGGCTGGCCGCGATGGGCCACCACAGCGCCGCCGGGCGGCTGGCCCGGCCCGAGGAGGTCGCCGCGGTGGCCGCGTTCCTGGCCGGCGAGCGCGCGTCGTACGTGACCGCCGGGGTGCACCTGATCGACGGCGGCGCCGCCGCCACCGGACCCGACCTGCCCCACCTCACCGGCGTCCGCAAGGACACCTACGCCTGACCCACCGACCGCCGCACGAGGGAGTGCCCATGTCCACGACCAGCCGGTTCACCGAGCGGGACGTCTCCGAGTTCTTCGACCAGACCACGCAGACGTACCTCAGCTTCTGGGACAGCGAGGGCGTGCTGCATACCGGCTACTTCGCCGGGGAGGACGACAGCGACTACCACGCGGCGGCCGACCGGACCTCCGACATCCTGGCCGCGGACGCCGGGATCGACGCGTCGTCGAACGTGCTCGACGTGGGCTGCGGCTGCGGCAACTTCCTGCTGCGCCTGGCCGAACGCACCGGATGCCGGGGCGAGGGGCTGGACCTGAGCATCGAGCGGGTGCGCTTCGCCGAGCAGCGGCGCGCCGAGCGGGGCGCCTCGCTTCCCGTGTCGTTCCGGCACGGCTCGGCCACCGCCCTGCCGTACGACGACGGCACGTTCACGCACGTGGTCAGCCAGGACGCGCTGTTCCTGGTGCCGGACAAGGCGCGCAGCCACGCCGAGATGTTCCGGGTGCTCGCCCCCGGCGGGGTGCTCGCGGTGTCCGACTTCCTCCAGCCCACCGAGCGGATCGGCGAGGCGGCCCGCAGGCACGTCTACGACCGGGTGCGCTGGAACGACGGCTACTCGCTCGACGGCTACCGCCGGGCGCTGACCGAGGCCGGGTTCGTGGACGTCGTCGCGCGCAGTCTCGACGCGCACATCAGGCAGACGTACCGGGTGCTGGGCCGCACCGCCCGGGAGCGCGCGGAGACGACGGCGGACGAGGCGGCGCGGACCTGGATCCTCGGCTTCGCCGCCTCGTGCGACGAGATCCAGGCGGCGATCGACAGGGGCGAGTTCGGCTGGGGCATGTTCGTCGCCCGTAAGCCGGCCTGAGGGAGGGACAGCAGATGTCGCAGCGCACCGACACCGTGAAGCGGACGATCGCCGAGGTGGTCGCCGAGCGGAGGACGCAGATGTCGCCCGGCGCGACGTTCGTCGAGGCGTTCGCCAAGGACGGCTTCGACACCAGCGTCGACTACGACGTGACGATCACCGACTCGCTGACCAGTTCCCGGCGCAAGCCCCGCTACCCGTCGCGGAACATGCTCAAGGTGGTGGACCTGTCCCGGGATCCGCAGGACTACTACTGGCACGAGAGCCCGCCCCGCCCGGACGACCCGGCGGTGGACGGCGCGGACCTGCGCCGGGAGGCGGCCAACCACTTCCACCGCTCCCCCATCCCGCCGCTGCTCACCACCACCGCGTGGGTGCAGGTGCCGGACACGTTGTGGGAGGACCCGGTCAGCTTCGCCCAGTTCATCGACTACCGGCTGGTGGTGCGGCTGGCCACGGCCGAGAACCACACCATCCTGCGCGGCGAGGGCGGGCTGCTGACCATGCCGGACCTGGGCCGGCTCACCGACCCGGGACCGTTCGCGTCCACCGTCCTGGCCGCGTGCAACGAGGTCGAGCAGATGGGCAGCACCGCCGACGGGCTGATCATCAACCCGGCCGACTACTACCGGCTGCTGGGTAGCGGCTCGCTGATGCGGGACGTGGAGGACAACGGCGTGTTCATCGTGCGTACCCGGCTGGTCGACCCGGGCACCGCGATCGTCGGGGACTTCGGCCACGGCGCGCTGCTGTTCGACGCCGGCCGGTCCACCATCGCGTTCGCCGAGCCGCCGCCGGGCACGTTCGCCGGACCCGGTGTGGCGCTGCGCGCCGAGATCTGGGAGCGGGTCGTGGTGAACCTGCCCACCTGCTTCTTCGTCGTGACGCTCTGACCGGCGGCGACTGATGACGACGCCGGGCCGTACCGACCCCGACGTGCTGGTGGTCGGCGCGGGCGTGGTGGGCCTGTGCTGCGCCTGGTTCCTGCGCCGCACCGGGCTCAGCGTGACGGTGGTGGACCGGGGCGAGGTCGGCGACCCGGCGGCCTGCTCGGCCGGGAACACCGGTTTCGTCGGCACCCAGGGCTCGGCGCCGCTGGCCGAGCCGGGGGTGCCGGCCACCGGGATCCGCTGGCTGTTCAGCCCGGAGAGCCCGTTCGCGGTCCGGCCCCGGCTCGACGGCGCGCTGCTGGCCTGGCTGTGGCACTTCCGCCGGCACTGCACCGAACGGCACGCCCGCGCCGGGTTCGAGACGCTGCTCGCGCTCAAGCAGCGCAGCCTCGCGCTGCTGCGCGAGATGTGCGCCGAGGACGAGCTGGCCGGAACGCTCACCGAACGCGGCATGATCCTGGCCTGCCACACCGAGCAGGGGTACGCGAAGGCGCGCCGGACGATCCCGGCGGCGACCGCGCGTGGCGTGCCGCTACGCGAGCTGGACCGGGCCGAACTGGTCCGGCTGGAACCCGGCGTCGACTTCGCGGTGGCCGGGACGCTGCTCAACGAGGAGGGGGCCGCGCTGCGCATCCCGGCGTTCCTGGTCGCGCTCGCGGCGGCGCTGCGGGCGCGGGGCGTGGACGTCGTCACCGGCGCGGAGGTACGCGACTTCGAGGTGACCGGGCGGCGGGTGCGCGCGGTGCGCACCACCAGGGGCGAGCTGCGCCCGGCCGAGGTGGTGATCGCCGCCGGGGTGTGGTCGGCGGCCTGCGCCCGGATGCTCGGCGTCGGGCTGACGCTGCAACCGGCGAAGGGCTACACCGTCACGCTGCCCGCCGGGCCGGGCACGCCCACCCGGCCGGTGCTGCTCAGCGAGGGCAAGGTCGCGGTGATGCCGCTGGGTGACCGGGTACGCGTCGGCGGCACGCTGGAACTGTCCGGGCTGGACACGTCGGTCTCGCCGCGCCGCGTCGACGGGATCCTGCACACCGCGCGGCGGTACCTGCCGGCGCTGGACACCGGTCGCCGCCTGGACGTGTGGAGCGGCCTGCGGCCGTGCACCCCGGACAGCCTGCCGCTGATCGGGCGGGCCGGCGGCTACGACAACGTCAGCGTGGCCACCGGGCACGGCCACATCGGTATGGGCCTGGCCCCGGCCGGTGGGAAACTGCTCGCCCAGCTCGTCTCCGGCGCCGAGCCGGACCTGCCGCTGGAGACGTTCGCGGTGGACCGCTTCCAGAGGGGGATCTCGTGAGCGACCGGCCGGAGATCGGCGTGCTCTGCCTCGACACCAGCTTCGACAAGATCCCCGGGCACATCCGCAACCCGGACACGTTCGACTTCCCGGTGCGCTACCGGGTGGTGGAGGGCGCCACGCCGCGGCGGCTGGTCCGCGAGGCCGACCCGACGCTGCTGCGACCGTTCGTCGACGCGGCCCGCGACCTGGAGGCCGCCGGGGTCGCCGGGATCACCGGGGCGTGCGGGTTCCTCGTGCTGTTCCAGGCCGAACTCGCCGCCGCCGTGCGCGTGCCGCTGTGGTCGTCGAGCCTGGTGCAACTGCCGATGGTGCACCGGATGGTCGGGCGTCCGGTCGGGCTGCTGGTCGCCGACGAGGCCGCGCTGACCCCGCGCCACCTGGCCGCGATCGGCGCCGCCGACGTCCCGGTGGCGGTCACCGGCATGGCCGGGCAGCCGGAGTTCCGCGAGGTGATGCTGGAGGGGCGGCGCGACGCCCTCGACGTCGGGCGGCTGGCTGCCGAGGTGGACCAGCGGGTCGACGCGCTGGCCGACGCCCACCCGGATCTGGGGGCGCTGGTCGTCGAGTGCACCGACCTGGTGCCGTTCGCCCACCGGATCCAGGCGCGACTGGGCGTGCCGGTGTTCGACATCGTCACGCTGACCACGATGGCGTACGCGAGCCTCACCCGGCGGCCGTACCGTCCCGGTGGGTGACCGCGGGGAAAGCGGCCAGCGAGCGCGCCGTCCCGCCCGGGCTCGCCGGCCGGGCGGGACGTGCCGCGGTCAGACCGGCGGGATGCCGGAGCGGCCGATGTCCGACATGTCGTCGCCGATCTCGGTCCGGGTGCGGGCCACCGGCCCGGCGCCGGCCTCGGTCCGGTCCTCGACGCAGGCGTCGCCCAGCCCGTGCATCAGCTCGCCGACGACGGCGAGCGCCGAGCCCTTGTCCGGGCAGGGCTCCCCGGTGGCGAGCACCTGACCGTCGTCGCCGACGACGGTGAATCCCACAGTGCCGTCGCCCTCGCTCTCGATGACGAACTTCACAGTGCTCCTCCCGACCCGCTCAGCTCACGCCGTGCGTCTGCAACCACAGCTCCAGCAGGCCCAGTTGCCACAGCTTGTTGCTGCCGGCGGCGGCCTGGGCCCGGTCCGGCTCGGCCAGCAGCTCGTCGACGTACGCCCGGCGGAACAGCCCGCGCCGGCGCGCCTCGGGCGCACCCAGCGCCTCGACCACCAACTCTCGCACGGGACCGTCGACGTTGCGCAGCGCCGGCACCGGGAAGTAGCCCTTCGGCCGGTCGATGACCTCGGCCGGCAGCACCTCGCGGGCCACCTCCTTGAGCACACCCTTGCCGCCCTGCGCCAGCTTGTGCTCGGGCGGGCACGCCGCGGCGAGCGTGACCAGGTCCTGGTCGAGGAAGGGCGTGCGCACCTCCAGCCCCCACGCCATGCTCATGCTGTCCACCCGCTTGACCGGGTCGTCGGGCAGCATCAGGTGCGTGTCCAGGCGCAGCACCGCGTCCACGGCGGTCTGCGCTCCGGGCGCGGCCAGGTCCGCGGCGACCAGCTCGCCGGAGGCGTCGCCGTCGCAGGCGTACGCCGCTTCGACCACCTCGTTCAGCTCGGCGTGGTCGCGGTCGAAGAACGCGGCGGTGAACTCGGCCGCCGCGTGCTCGCGGGGCGAGCGGGCCAACCGGTGGTGGTAGCCGTAGCCGGCGAACACCTCGTCGGCGCCCTGGCCGGACTGCGCCACCTTCACGTGCCGGGCGACCTGCTCGGAGAGCAGGTGGAACGCCACCACGTCGTGGCTGCCCATCGGTTCGGTCATGGCCGCCACTGTGGCGCGTACGGCCGGGCCGAGATCGCCGTCGGCGAGCCGGATACGGTGGTGGTCGGTGCCGAACGTGCGGGCCACCAGGTCGGAGTAGTGGAACTCGTCGCCGGTCTCGTCGCCGCGGCTGTCGAAGCCGATGCTGAACGTCTGGAGGTGGTGCTGTCCGGCGCCGTCGAGCAGCGCCACGATCATGCTGGAGTCGAGCCCGCCGGAGAGCAGCACCCCGACCGGCACGTCCGCGACCAGCCGGCGGCGTACGGCGGTGCGCAGCGCGTCCCCGACGGCGGCCCGCCAGTCGGCGGCGTCCATGCCCTCGTGGGCCGGGTCGCGCCGGTAGTCGGGCCGCCAGTAGACGCGCTCCCGGCTGCGCCCGTCGGCCTCGATCACCCGGACGGTGGCCGGGGGCAGCTTGCGAATCCCGCGCAGGATCGTGCGCGGCGCCGGCACGATCGAGTGCCAGGACAGGTAGTGGTGCAGCGCGACCGGATCGATGCCGGTGTCGACGTCACCGCCGGCCAGCAGCGCCGGCAGCGTGGAGGCGAACCGGAGCCGGCCGGGCGACTCGGCGAGGTAGAGCGGTTTGATGCCGAGCCGGTCGCGGGCCAGCACGAGGCGGCGCCGCCGCCGGTCCACCAGCGCGACCGCGAACATGCCGACCAGGTGGTCGACGAACCGCTCCCCCCACTGCGCGTACGCCACCATGATCACCTCGGTGTCGCTGGTGCTGTGGAAGGTGTGCCCGGCCGCGCGCAGTTCGTCGCGCAGCTCCGGGTAGTTGTAGACGCAGCCGTTGAAGACCAGGGCCAGGCCGAGGTCGTCGCGGACCATCGGCTGGGCGCCGGCCTCGGACAGGTCGATCACCGTCAACCGGCGGTGCCCGAGGGTGATCCAGCCGTCACTCCACGTACCCTCGCCGTCCGGGCCGCGTGAGCGCATGGCGGCGGTCATCCGGGTCACCGCGGCGGCGTCGGGGGCGGCCCCGTCGAATCTGGCCTCACCGCTGATCCCGCACATCTCAGCGTCCACCGGTCGGTCGAGGAGCACCCACCACGCCAACCTCCCGCCACGTCGTCTCCCGGGCGGTCCGCCGGGTACGGCGACTACCCGGCCTGTGGCGAAGGAAACCCGGATGGGCTGTTGGCGAGCCGGGCACGGCGAGCCGTCGTACGGTGGCGGTACGGGCCATGTCCCCGGGCGGTCCGGCCACGGGACGTGGCCAGGATCAACGACGCCTGCCAGGAGGACGTGTGTTCGCCAATTCCGAGGAACTCCTGCGATACCTCGCCGACGAGGACGTGAAGTTCGTCGACGTACGTTTCTGTGACCTGCCCGGCGTGATGCAGCACTTCAACCTGCCGGTCGAGTCGTTCGACGACAGCGTCTTCACCGACGGCCTCGCCTTCGACGGCTCCTCGATCCGTGGTTTCCAGTCGATCCACGAGTCGGACATGCTGCTGCTGCCGGACGTGGCGACCGCGTTCGTGGACCCGTTCCGCACGCAGAAGACCCTCGCGTTGAACTTCTTCGTCCACGACCCGTTCACCCGCGAGGCGTACTCCCGCGACCCCCGTAACGTCGCGAAGAAGGCCGAGGCGTACCTGGCGGCGAGCGGCATCGCCGACACCGCGTACTTCGGGGCGGAGGCGGAGTTCTACATCTTCGACTCCATCCGCCACGAAACCTCCGCGCACCAGTCGTTCTACTACATCGACTCGACCGAGGGCGCCTGGAACAGCGGCCGGATCGAGGACGGCGGCAACCGCGGCTACAAGACCGCCTACAAGGGCGGCTACTTCCCGGTACCCCCGGTCGACCACTACGCCGACCTACGCGACAGCATGGTCCGCCGGATGGTGGACGCCGGTTTCACAGTCGAGCGTTCGCACCACGAGGTGGGCACGGGTGGGCAGTCCGAGATCAACTACAGGTTCTCGACGCTGCTGCACTCGGCCGACGAGCTTCAGCTCTTCAAATACCTGATCAAGAACGAGGCGTGGGCGCACGGCAAGACCGCCACGTTCATGCCCAAGCCACTGTTCGGCGACAACGGCTCCGGCATGCACACCCACCAGAGCCTCTGGCGCGGCGGCGAACCGCTGTTCTACGACGAGACCGGCTACGCCGGCCTGTCCGACACCGCCCGCTGGTACATCGGCGGCCTCCTGCACCACGCCCCGTCGCTGCTGGCCTTCACCAACCCGACGGTGAACTCCTACCGTCGTCTCGTCCCCGGCTTCGAGGCGCCGGTGAACCTGGTCTACTCCCAGCGCAACCGCTCCGCCTGCACCCGCATCCCGGTCACCGGCAGCAACCCCAAGGCCAAGCGCGTCGAGTTCCGCGTCCCCGACCCGTCCAGCAACCCGTACCTGGCCTTCTCCGCCATGATGATGGCCGGCCTCGACGGCATCAAGAACAAGATCGAGCCGCCCGCCCCGATCGACAAAGACCTCTACGACCTACCCCCGGAGGAGTGGGGCGACGTCAAGCAGGTCCCGGGCTCGCTGCCCGAGGCGCTGGCGGCGCTGGAGACCGACCACGACTACCTGCTCGACGGCAACGTCTTCACCGCCGACCTGATCTCCACCTGGGTCGACTGGAAGAACGCCAACGAGGTCGACCCGGTCCGGCTGCGGCCCACTCCGCACGAGTTCGCGCTCTACTTCGACTGCTGAGCCGCACCGCCACCGCCCCCGCCACCCGCGGGGGCGGTGGTCGGCGGAAACGGCCTCGGGCCGGCCCCCGCCCTCGTACCGTCGAGACATGACTCCGCCTCACGACGACACGCCGACCGTTCCGTGCCGGTGGAGCCGTCGGTGAGGCCGCGGCCCGCCACCACCGCCACCACCCCGCAGATCCCCACCGTCCTGACCCTCGGGGTGGAAGAGGAGTTCCTGCTGCTGGACCCGGCCACCGGCGAGAGCATGCCGGTCGCCGACCGGGTACGCGGCGCGCTGTCCGGCACCGCCCGCGAGCAGAGCCGGCAGGAGTTCCGGCACAGCATGGTCGAGATGGTGACGCCGGTCAGCCCTGATCTCGGAGAGCTGCGGGAGCACCTGGTCACGCTGCGCCGGGCGGCCGCCCGGGCGGCCGACGCGGCCGGAGCGCGGCTGGTCGCGGTCGGCGCCACGCCGGTCTGCGAGGCCCACCGCACAGTGCCCGACGAGCAGCGCTACCACGACATGTCCCGCCGGTTCGGCCCGGTGGCCCACGACCCGGCGGTCTGCGGCTGCCACGTCCACGTCGGCGTGCCCGACCGGGAACTGGCAGTGCAGGTCTGCAACCACCTGCGCCCGTGGCTGCCGGTGGTGCAGGCGCTCACCGCGAACTCGCCGCTGCACGACGGGCGGGACACCGGGCACGCGAGCTGGCGCTCGATGCAGCTGGAACGGTGGCCGAGCATCGGGCCGACGCCGCACTTCGACTCCGCCGCCGACTACGACGCCACGGTGGCGGACCTGATCACCGCCGGGATCATGCTCGACGCCGCGATGGTCTACTGGTACGCCCGCCCGTCCGCGTCGTACCCCACAGTCGAGGTCCGCGTCGGCGACGTCTGCCCCACAGTCGACGACACAGTGCTGGTCGCCGGGCTGGTCCGGGCGCTCGTGGCCACCCTGACCGACGACGTCCGCGCGGGCGTACCGGCACCCCGCATCCGGGACTGTCTCGTCGCCGCCGCGCACTGGCGAGCCGCCCACGACGGCGTCGACGGCAAGCTCGTGGACCTGCGCTCCGGTCGGCCCCGGCCCGCCTGGGACCTCGTCGACGACCTGGTCGTCACCGTCACGCCCGCGCTGACCCGCCACGGTGACCTGGATCTGGTCCGGCGCGAGCTGGACCGGGTACGCCGCGACGGCACCGGCGCCACCCGGCAACGACGGATCATGGCCGAGACCGACGGGGACGTCCGCGCCGTGCTGGCGCACCTGGCCGCACAGACCGTCTCGACGTGAGTCGATGACCTCCCCGGACCGGACCCGCGACCGGTCAGCGCAACCCGGCGAACAGGTCGTCCTCGGGTGTGGCCGCGCCGGTGGTGTCCCGCACCCGCACGAACGTCTCCATGCCCATCAGCTCGGTGAACCGCTCCTGCCCCAGGCGCAGGAAGAAGATGTTCTCCGCCTGGCTGGCGTGCGCGGCGAGCGAGGCGAACTTCTGCCCGCCGTAGCAGCCGGTGTCGACCCACGTGGTGATCTCGTCGTCCGGCAGGCCCAGCGCCGGCATCTCGTCGGTCGCCTCCGGCTCGGGGAACTCCACCCCGATCTCCTTCATGACGGTGCCGAACTGCTGGAACGCGCTGCGCGGCACGGTGGTCCAGTAGACCTTGGCCGGGATGCCGGTCTGCTCCACAGCGGCCATGGTGATCCGGTGGGCCTGGATGTGGTCCGGGTGGCCGTAGAAGCCGATCTCGTCGTAGGTGACCACGACGTCGGGGCGATAGCGCCGGATCAGCTCGGCCAGCCGGTCGGCCGCCTCGGCCACCGGCGTGTTCCAGAACGCGCCGGGGGCCTCGTTCGTCGCCCAGCCCATCATCCCGGAGTCGCCGTAGCCGAGCGTCTCCAGGTGGGTGACCTTGAGCGCCTCGCAGCTCGCGGCCAGCTCGGCGCGGCGCATCTCGACCACGGCCTGCGGGTCGTGCCCGGGGTCGCCCGGCTTGATCCCGCCGGGGCCGTCGCCGCACCCCCCGTCGGTGCACGTCACGAGCACTGTGGTGACGCCCTCGGCCGCGTAGCGCGCCAGGACGCCGCCGGTGCTCGTCGCCTCGTCGTCGGGGTGCGCGTGCACCGCCATCAGGGTCAGGGATCGATCGGTCACCCCGTCACCATACGAGCATCGGCCGACGAACTAGCATTGCCCGGTCCGCAGACGGCGACGGAAGCGAGGCGCGATGGGTTGGCTCCAGCGGTTGCTCGGTGGCGGACGGGTCGAACTGGACCCCGCACGTCAGCAGGAGCTGCTGCGGGACGTGCGGCGGTCCTACGGGGCGCACGCCCGCCTCCGGTTCCCGGAGCAGGCCGACGCGATCACCCGGCTGCTGTCCGATGACGACGGTCTCGTGGTGGCCGCCGGGATCGTCTGCGAGGCCGCCGACCAGGCGCACGCCGACCTCCAGGGGCAGGCGCAGGAGGTGTTCCGGCGCACCGGGCGGCGGCTGCTGGTGCACCGCCGCAACTACCGGCCCCTGTGGAAGGAGGCCGGACCCGCGCTGCGCTGGCCGCTCGGCGCGCTGCCCAGCGGGCTGCACCCGTACGCGCAGGTCAGCGCCGCCGTGGCGGTGGTCGGCGGGCGGGCCGACCGGCTGGACCGGGTGACCGACCCGCAGCCGTTCGTGACACGCCTGTTCGAGGTGCTCGACCTGACCACCGCCGGCTGGGAGTTCGGCCGGGTGCGTGTGGACACCGACAGCGCGACGCTGGCGGAGCGGCTGATGGGCACCGGCGCGCGGGTGCTCGCCACGATGGACGACCCGCCCCGGCTGCCGCCGGCGGTACGGGAGATGATGCGCCGCAACCACCGCATCGCCGTGTACGACCCGGCCGGTCCCCGCGTGGTCGGCGAGCTGAACCTGGGCGCGCGGCTGCGCGAGACGCTGCTGGCCTGACCGGCGGCCCACCCCACGCCCGGCCGGTGGCTACGCGACCAGGGCCGGCCGGGCGGCACGTCGGCCGACACGGGCTCTCGTCGGCGAAGTGACACCGCGTCAAGGGGTGTTATCGCTGACAGATCCGTCCGTGGCTCACCCGGCGGGCCGAGCGGGGCGCGGGCGCGGCCGGCCGGCCCACCCGGGCCACGTGCACGATCCGCTCCGGCGCAACGTCCAGCAGCGTGCCGAGCGCGTCCCGGGTGGCGGCCACGTCGACGAGTTGACTGAGCGGATGCGCGGCCAGCCCGGCCGTGTGCAGCGTCAGCCACATCCGCATCAGCACGCGTCCGAACTCGACCTGCCCGGCCCCGTCCAGACCGGGCGGCGCCACGAGCGCCAGCACCCCGCCGCCCTGCGCCAGCGGATCACCGCCCGTGGCGGCGAGCAGCCGGGGCAGCCCCAGCGGGCGCAACGCCGGGTACGCCGCGAGCGCCGCCCGCAGTCCGGTGGCCGCCGCCCGGCCCAGCCCGAGGCAGCTGTCGGTGAGCCCGTCCGCCCGGTAGCGCGGGCCCGACCGGTCCAGGCGCAGCCAGCGGCGCAGCTCCGCGACCACGGCCGGGTCGGCGTACACCTGCCGGTCGGCCGTGCGCAGCAGCGCGCGCAGCCGCCCGGTCGCCGGCACGGCGCGGACCGCGCCACCGGCCCGCCGGGCGACCGCGTCCGCGGCCGCGACCACGTCGGCGTCCGGGCCGGCGGTGAACCGGCCCCGGTGGGTACGCCGGTCCCACACGTCGGCGGTGCGGAACGGCGTCCGGTACGGCTGCCGCGCCGGCCGCAGCCGCCCCGCCCGCCGATCGGACCCGTCGTGGTCGGCGGCCCAGTCCAGCCGCAGCCCCGCGTCGGCGGCGACGATCAGGCAGGTCTCCACGAACGCGCCCAGCGACAGCCGCAGATCCCGCCCGGTCGGGTCGCCCGCTGGCAGCGCGTCGGCCGGATCCCAGCCGACGGTGATCGCCCAGCGCTCGTAGCGCAGCCGCCACGGCTGGGTGTTGTGCGCGCTCGGGGCCCGCCAGCACAGCGGCTCCAGCGCGTGGAACGCGGCGAGATCCATGCTCACCGCTCCCTGGCGTAGAACGTGTAGCCGTGCAGCGGGCGCCCGCCGAGACGCCGGTACTGGGCGGCCGACGCCGGGTTGTCCCGCCCGACGTAGGTGCTGCGCAGCGCCGTGTAGCCGCCGTCGTGCAGGTTGCGGTGCAGGTGCGCGGACAGCAGCCGCTGGTAGCCGCGCCCCTGGAACTCCGGCACGACGCCCTTGACGATCAGCACCGCCTCCCGCCGGTACCGGCGCCGGGTGGCCAGCAGCCGAAGCTGGTTGACCGGGTTCAGGTCGCCGCGGACCGCGACCAGGAAGTCGCTGATGTCCGGTACGCAGAGCACGAACGCCACCGGTCGCCCGTCGCGGGTCAGGTAGAGCAGCAGCGCGGAGTCCAGCAGGTACGCCAGGCCGTCGGTCTGCCGCCGCAGCTGTGCCGCGGAGATCGGCGTGTAGTAGCCGAGCTGGGCGAAGGAGTCGTTGAGCATCACGCGCAGCAGGTCGAGCTGCTCGTCGAGCCGCCTGGTGTTCCCCCGGTGCAGTTCCAGCCGGGCGCCGTCGGGCTCGACCCCCGGCGCGGGCGGCGGCTCGACCGGCGGCGGGACCGGGCAGATCCAGGTGTCGGAGACGAACCGCCCGGTGAACCCGTTCTCCTCGTACGCGTCCGGGTAGTACGGCGGGTTCCACGCGCTGTCCACGAAACCCCGGTCGGCGTACCCGGAGGTGATCACGCCGCCGGCCTGGTTGGGCAGCAGCGCCACCGGCCCGAACAGCAGGTCCCGGCCGGGCGTCGTGTGCGCGGCGATCGCGTCGAACAGTGGCCGGGCGGCCGGCGCGGTGAACTCGGTGAGCCCGAACAGCTGGCAGCGGCGGCCCAGCTCGGCGTCGAGGTCCGCGTCGGTGTGCAGCGTGGTCCGACCGGCCACGGCGCCGGTGGCGTCGCGCAGCACGTACATCGGCACGCCGTCGCGCCACCAGCGGCGGATCTGCTGCCGGGGCGTCGGCACGTACCGGGGTTCGTCGGCGTACAGCCGGTCGGTGAGGGTGAGGAAGTCGCGCAGGCCGCGCCGGCCGGTCACGCGCTCGAACCGGTGGCCGGTCACCGGCGCACCGCCGGTCCGGTCGTCTCCGCGCCCAGCGGCGTGAACCGCTCGATGTGCCCCATCGCGCCGTCCTCGGCCCGCCACGCGCCGTTGGAGTAGCCGTCCGGGGAGGCGGTGTAGAGCCGGATGAACCCGGCGGTGGCGTTGCGGTCGCCGTCGGTCAGCCACATCATCAGCCTGCGGTGGTGCCGCGTGCGGGCGAAGCGCAGCAGCGCGTCCCGGTCGGTGAAGAACGCGATGGTGCCGAGCGTCAGCGGGAACTGCCAGTAGACGGTGTGCCAGCAGTAGCCGGACATCCGGCGCATGTCCCGCACCATCCGGATCCAGTCGGGGGCCAGGCGCAGCAGCACCAGCGGGTTCGCGTAACGGGTGCCGCCGATGAACATGGCGCCGGCGCGGGCCTGGGCCGGGGCACGGGAGAAGTCACGGGTACGCATCGGTCACCTCACCAGGTAGACGTTCTTGATCTTCTGCATGCCGGCGAACGGGCCGCCGCCCGGCTCGTGCAGCTCGACCCGCAGGTCACCGGCGGTCGGGTCCTCCACCAGGGACTGCGCGAAGTCGCGCGACACAGTGGTCAGGTGCGCGCGTACGCCGTCGCGGCACGCCTCGGCGAGCGCCGCGCGTGCCGTGGTGTCCAGCGGGCGGCGCAGCTCGACGTGGATCACCGGCCGGGTCTCCAGCGCCGCGTCCTCGTGCAGCGTCAGGCAGAACCGGTTGATCTCGGCGGCGTACGGGTTGCCGGTGTAGAGGCCGTACTCGACGTCCTGCGGGTAGAGGTTCGCGCCCAGGTAGGACACGGTGGAGTCGCTGCGGCCGAACAACAGCAGCAGCGGCAGCGTCATCCGTTCCTCGGACACCGCGGTACGGAACTCGGCGCGGCGTACCGGGTCGGCGTGGGCCAGTTCGACGATCCGCCGGTACGGCACCAGCAGCGCCTCGTCGCCGACGTTGTAGCGCAGCCGGGGCTGGAGCACGTGCGGGCTCGTCACAGTGCAGAGCAGTTCCCGTCGCTCGTTGGTCTCCAGATAGGTGGCGAACGGGTTGTACTGGAACACCATCGGCAGCCGCTGCTCGCCGCGGCCGAGCAGTTCCGCGCGCAGCCCCGCGTCGGTGCGCAGCCGCCGCCGCAGCCACACCGTGAACCGGGTCTCCGCGCCGATGCCGATGGTCAGGTCCGACGCGCCGTACGCCGACCGCACCCGCACGAACCGCTGCTCCAGGTAGTCGCGCAGCGCCTCGGTCATCCCCTCGCCGCCGCAACTGGCGAAGATCCGGTACCGCGACCAGGGGAAGTCCTCGGCGTCGAGCCGGTCCCGCAGGTGCTTGAGGAACGGCGGGTACGCGGTCACCAGGTAGTCGTGGCCGGGACCGAACTCGCGCAGCGTGTCGACGACCTTCCCGAGGTCCGGGCCGGTGTTCTTCACGGTGGCGATCCGGGCCATCGCCGCGCCGGTGGTGGTGCCGGTCGCCCAGGCGCCCATCGAGTACGCGTTGATCACGAACGGCCGGCGCATCGGGAACGCCAGCCCGGTGTAGCCGGCGATGTCGCGGTGCACCGCCCGCAGCTCCCGCTCGCCGCGCGGCCAGTTGAACGGCCGCCCGGACGAGCCGGCCGACTCGTCGACCACCACGCCCCGCTCCGGCATCCGCCCACCCCGGCACCGGGCCGAGGCGTCGTACGCCATGACGTACCCGTGCTTGTCGGTCTCCGGGAAGTCCCGCAGCCGGCGGCGCAGGCCGCCCGGGCGGGCCCGCAGGAACGCCTGGTAGGCCGGCACCCGCCGGGCGGCCCGGACGCAGGTCGACCGCGCGTTCGCGGTGGCGAGGCGGTCCAGGACCGGGTGGTGGCGCCGGGCCAGCCACCGCCAGCCGGCGGGGTGGTGGGCGACGAGCCGGGCCAGCGCGGCGACCGCGCGGCCGGCGGGGGCCAGCGCGGCCTCGGCGGGCAGGGGCGTGTCGACGGTACGCAGTGCGGTGTGTCGGTGCAGCGTCTCGGCCATGAGAAGCATCCTGTCGACGCCGCCGCGCCCGCACATGAGCGACGGGACGGTACTGCGCTGAGTACGCGTACCCAGTGGCGCGACCACCCGGCTGGCCACGCCCAGTCACCATGGCGACACTCGTCTGGCATGACGTCCCTGGTCAGGTGACACTTCGCCCATGACGGACGGCAAGCGTGAACGCACGAACGAGCGCTTCGAGAAGGTGGCCGAGGAGACCTCGGAGACCGTGACCCACGCGGCCACGGTGCTGGAGGAGGAACTCGCGGCGGGGCTGGCCGGCGCCCGGCGGCTCGAGGAGAAGCTGACCGAGAGCCGGCGGGTGGACCCGGAGGCGTTCGACGAACTCGTCGCCCGGGTCCGCACCGACGGGCACGCCCTGATCGACACCGTGGTCGGGCAGTTGAAGATGGCCGACGACCAGCGCGGTGAGGTGATCCGGCGGTACACGTCGGACGCGCACGACGCGCTGGACACCGTACTCAATCTGGCGCGGCTGGCTCCCGAGATGGCGAACGGGCTCGCGGACCGGCTGGCGTCGCCGGCCCCGAAGCGGCCGGCGGACCGGTAGCCGCGCGATGGCGCCGACCGCCGGGGTGGCCGGCGGGCACGTGGAACGGATGCTGGAGCGCTATCGCGGGCTCGCCCTCGGCGCGCTGCTCGACGACGTGCCCGACGGCGGCCCGCGATACCTCTACGACCTGGTCGCGGAGTACCCCCGGCGCTGGGGCAAGGGGCTGCGCGCCGCGCTGTGCCTGGCCACGTGCCGGGCGTTCGGCGGCGGCGACGCGGTGGGCCTCAACGCCGCCGTGACCGTGGAGCTGTTCCACAACGCCTTCCTCATCCACGACGACATCCAGGACGAAAGCGAGCAGCGGCGCGGCGGGCGGACGCTGCACGCCGAGTACGGCGTCGGCGTGGCCCTGAACGTCGGCAACATGACGAACCTGCTGGCGTTGCGGCGGCTTGCGGCGAACCGGGCGGCGCTCGGCTCCGGGATCGCCTGGCGGCTGTTCACCGAGACCGAGCTGATGATGCGCCACTCCCTGGAGGGGCAGGCCATCGAGATCGGCTGGATCCGCGACAACGTGTGCGACCTGGACGCCGACGACTACTACCGGATGTGCCTGAAGAAGACGTCCTGGTACACGTGCATCTACCCGTGCCGCACCGGCATCCTCGTGGCGACCGGCCGGGAGAGCGCGGTCGACGTGCTGGACCGGTACGGCTGGTACCTGGGCGCGGCGTTCCAGATCCAGGACGACGCGCTGAACCTGACCGGCGACTACGCCCGGTACGGCAAGGAGATCGCCGGTGACCTGTGGGAGGGCAAGCGCACGCTGATCCTGATCGACTTCATGCGGCGGTGCACACCGGAGGAACGCGAACGGCTCGTGCGGCTGCTGAACCGGACCCGGGCGGAGCGCCCCGACGCCGAGGTGCGCTGGCTGCACGGGCGGCTGCTCGCGTACGACTGCGTGGAGTCGGCGCGGCGCAGCGCCCGGGATCTCGCGCTGGCCGCCCGGCGCGAGGGTGAACGGGCGCTGGGCGCCGCGGCCGGCACCGAGGACGGCCGTTTCCTGCTGGAGCTGACCGACTACGTGGTGGAACGAGCCCGCTAGGCGCCCAGGATCCCGCGCCGCCAGGTGAGCTGTCAGCGGTGGCAGGCGGCGAAGCCAGGTCGACGGCGGGCCGGAGCTGGTCGCCGGGCCCTGTCGTTCGAGCCTGATCGAAGGTCTCTGTCCCGGCGCACGCCCCGCGCCGAAGCTGTCTTCTGACGGGCGCGACCGGCGCCCCCGGACGGCCGAGGTGCATGTCATGGCGGTGGTGTCGCGCCGAACGCGGTCCTGGTGGTACGCCGTCGCGGTCCCCGCCGCTCTCGCGGCGGCGGTGGCCGGGGCGCTGGGCGCCCGCCCGGACATCGCGCCGCCGTCCGAGGCTCACGCCTCGGCCGGGCCGCCCCCGGCGAGCACGGCCGCCGTGCCGGTCCCGCCCGTTCCCGGCACGCCCGCCGAGGTGCGGTACGCCGCCACGCAGGTGCTGATCCGCGACTGCATGCAGCATCGCGGGTTCCGCTACTGGCCGGTGCCCCGGCAGCCGGTGCCCGAGCTGCGGGAGTTCCCGTACGTCCTCGACGACGTCTCCTACGCCCGCCGGCACGGGTACGGCGGTGCCCTGGAACGCCGGCTCCAGGAGACGATGGCAGCCGACCCGAACGCGCGGTACGTCCGGGACCTGCCTCCGGAGCGCGGTGCCGCCGCCGTACGCGCGGTGAACGGCGACCCCGGCGAGCCCGACGCCCTGCGCGCGACGCTGCCGGCCGGTGGGGTGCTGCGCCGCAGCAGTCACAGCTGCACGTCCGAGGCGGAGCGACAGCTCTATCGCGACCTGCCCGGCTGGTACCGCGTCACCAGGATCACCGACAACCTGGCCGGGCTGCGCGTCGGCCGGGTGCTCGCCGACCCCCGCTACGCCGACGGTGTGACCGCGTGGCGGCGGTGCATGCGTGATGCCGGGCACGACGCCACCGATCCGGCGTCGGCCCGCGCGTCGGCACCCGAGCCGGCGTCCGGCTCCGTCACGCCCGGCGAGATCGGGCTCGCGGTGGCCGAGGCGACCTGCGCGACGCGGACCGGGCTCGGCCGGCTCACCCGGCGGCTCGACGCCGAGCACCGCCGCGCCCTCGACCGGCAGTTCCACACCGAGGTCGCCGAACGGCTCCGCCTCGAGGCCGACGCGCTGCCGCGGGCCCGCGCCGTGCTGGCCGCCGGCTGACCCGCCCCAAGACTTCCGTGGCGGCCCGCCACGGCAGGACCCGACCGGAGGGAAACACCATGAGAGCAGTACGGTCCGTGCTGGCCACAGTGGCCGCGGCGGCAGCCGCGCTGGCCTTCACCGCCACCGCCGCCCAGGCCGCGCCGCGGCCGACCCCGCACGCCGACGCGCAGCGTGCCGCCGCGGGCAGCGGCTACCTGTACGTCAGCCAGGACGCGGGGTGGGCCGGCCGGTGGTGCTGGTGGTACAACGCCGACAACAACTGGGACACGATCAACACGGCGGAGAACGCCAACTGCGACAACAACAACCGGGCCAGCATGCGCAACCTGGCGTCCTCGGCGTGGAACGACTCGAACGGCGGCCGGCCGGTCGCCCTCTACATCCACCCCGACTACACCGGCGCGTACGCCTGCCTGGGCGCCGGCGACGCGTGGGACGACCTCACCGGGGTCTGGTTCAGCTGGGGCTCCAACCGGGACGGCTACATGGCGAACGCCAACGACAACATCGCCTCCCACCGGTGGCGCACGAGCTGCAGCGCGGGCTGAGCTGACACACGGCGGGGCGGCAGCCGCACGGCTGCCGCCCCACCCCATCCCCATTCAGCGATAGATGTCAATGTCGCAGACGAGACTGAGCGCGGCGGCACACGTCGGAACACTGTGCGTCATGGGGACGCTACGCATCCACTTCACGGCCGGAGACCTCAGCCGCACCCGGCTGGCGGCCCGGCCCGATCCACTGTGGGAGATCATCTGTAGCCTGCACCGCCTCCAGACCCGGGCCGGTTACGCGGGCTACGCCCGGTGGCACCGGCAGATCCGCCCGGACCTGGAGCGGGCCGGTCTCGTCCCGGTCGTCCGCGAGCGGCTGCTGCCCGTCGCGCCGCTCAAGCGGTACTTCCCCGACTTCCTCACCCCCGGCCCGGTCACCGAACTCGACGAGGGGATCGACCGGGTGCTCGGCACCCCGGCCCGGCGGATCCGCACCGAACTGGGGCGGATGGTGACGCCCGTCGACAGCGCCTGGATGCTCGACCTGGCCGCCGGCCGGCCCGCCGCGCGGCACGGCCTCGGCGACGCGCTGCGCGCCTACTTCCGGGTCGCGCTCGCTCCGTACTGGACGCAGATCACCTCCGCCGTCTCCGGCGACCGGGCCCTGCGCGGGGCCTGGGTCCTCGACAACGGCGCCGGGCAGATCCTCGACGACCTGAGCCCGGAGACCTCCTGGGATCCGCCGGTGCTGTCCGTGCACGGCTACCCGGAGGACCGGGACATGCACCTGGACGGGCGGGGCATCACGCTGGTCCCGTCGTACTTCTGCTGGCACGCGCCGATCACGCTGGCCGACCCCGAGCTGCCACCGACGCTCGTCTATCCGGCCCGCCGGCAGCGACCGGAACCGACACCGACGGCGGGCTCGCAACGCCGGCTCGGGCCACTACTCGGCCACACCCGGGTGGCGGTCCTGCGCGCCGCCGCGAGCGGCGCCACCACCGGTGAGCTGGCCCGGCGAGCCCGCATCTCGCCGGCCACCACCAGCCATCACACCACCATCCTGCGCGAGGCCGGGCTGATCACCAGCCAGCGGCACGGCAACCTCGTGCTGCACCGGCTCACCGCGATGGGCGAGGCGCTGCTCGGCGAGACGCCCGGGCAGGACGGCTGACGGCTCGCGAACCGGACGGCACGACCTGACCGCGTGTCCCGCCCGGACCGCGTCGTCCGGGCGGGACACGGCGGTCAGCGCTGCCAGCGGACGACGCCACCGACCACCGTCAGCGCCACTGTCAGGTCCCGCAGCCGCGCCGGGTCGACCCGGTACGGGTCGGTGGGCAGCACGATGAAGTCGGCGAGCATGCCGGGGCGTAACCGGCCCTTCAGGTGCTCCTCGTAGGAGGCGTACGCGCCGGCCTCGGTGAAGCAGCGCAACGCCGTGTCCAGGTCGAGCCGCTCGTGCGGGTCGACGCCGCCGGGCGGGGTGCCGTCGGGCTGCTGGCGGGTCACCGCGGCGTGGACGCCGAAGAACGGGTCGGGGTCCTCCACCGGGGCGTCCGACCCGAACGCCACAGTGGCCCCGGCGTCGAGCAGGCTGCGCCAGGCGTACGAGGCGAGCCCCCGGCCGGCGAGCATCCGGGTGGTGAGCGGGATGTCGCTGGTGCAGTGCGTGGGCTGCATCGAGGCGATCACGCCGCTGCGGGCGAGCAACGGCACGTCCTCCGGCAGCAGGTGCTGGGTGTGCTCGATCCGGTGCCGCAGCCGCGCCACCGGGCCCGGGCCGGCCGTCTCGCGCCAGCGCGCGTACGCCCGCAGCACCATCCGGTTCGCCGCGTCGCCGATGGCGTGCGCCGCCACCGCGATCCCGGCCCCGGCGGCGGTCGCCACCAGCCGCTCGAACTCCTCGGCCGGGGTGACGGCGATGCCGTGGTTGCCGGGCTCGCCGTCGTACGGCTCGGTCATCAGGCAGGTGTGTGAGCCGAGCGCGCCGTCGGTGAAGATCTTCACCGGGCCGGTGCTCAGCCAGCGGTCCCCGTCCCCGGTGGCCCAGCCGCTGTCGATCGCCTCGTCCAGCGCCGTGGCGGGGATCGTCTTGTGCACCCGCAGCGGCAGCTCGCCCCGGGCGTACAGCGTCTCGTAGGCGGCCCGGGCGTCCTGCCCGTCGAGGTCGTGGATGCCGGTCAGCCCGGCGGCGAGCAGCCGGGGCAGGTGGTCGCGCAGCTGCGCGACCAGGTCACCGGCGTGCGGGGAGCGCACCACCGCGTACGCCGCGTCGGCCGCCGCCTCGCGCAGGATGCCGGTCGGCTCGCCGTGCTCGTCCCGCGCGATCTGCCCGCCGGGCGGGTCGGGGGTGGCGGCGTCGATGCCGAGCCGGGCCAGGGCCGCGGTGTTCACCCAGATGGTGTGGCCGTCGATGCTTGGTAGCGCCGCCGGCCGGTCCGGGCAGACCCGGTCCAGGTCGGTGCGGGCCGGCTGTACCGGCCGGGTCCATCTGTTGCTGTCCCACCCGCCGCCGAGCAGCCAGGCGTCGGGCGGCATCGTGGCGGCGTGCCGCCCGATCCGGGTCAGCGCCTCGTCGAGGCTCGCCGTGCCGCGCAGGTCCACCTGGTCCAGCCCGCGCACGTAGGACGCCGCGTGGATGTGGCTGTCGATCAGGCCGGGCAGCACGGCCATCCCGCCGAGGTCGACCCGGCGCGCGCCGGCGCCGGCCCGGTCCCGGCATCCGGCGAGGTCACCGACGGCGACGATCCGCTCGCCGCGGACCAGCATCGCCTCGGCGTACGGTCGGTCCGGGTCGAGGGTGTGGATGCGGGCGTTCTCGTAGACCGTGCCGCTCATGGGCTCCCCTGCCTCGGCGCTCGTACGGAGTGTCAGGACGTGCGGACCGGCGCCGTCTCCTCCGGCTCACCGGCCCGGTCGGCGCGGATCCGGTCGATGTGGTCGGCCAGCTCGTCGGTGATCAGCAGGTCCCGCCGGATGTCGTCGTGCGGGTACGCGGTCCGCCCGACCATGTGCGCCGCGACCGGGGCGGTGGCGAGCTGGAACAGGCCCACCAGGACCAGCGTGGTGATGTCCACCCCGGTACGCAGCCGCAGCGCGCAGCCGAGCAGCACCAGCAGCAGCCCGAGCACCTGCGGCTTGGCGGCCGCGTGCATGCGCGACAGCACGTCCGGGAAGCGGACCAGCGCGATGCCGGCGGCGAGGCAGAGCAGGGCGCCGGCGATCAGGCAGACGCTGGCGACGATGTCCAGGATCGCGTCGGCAGTCACTTCGGGCTTCTCCGGGACGCGAACCGGGCGACGCTCACCGAGCCGACGAAGCCGACAAGCGCGAGGACGACGAGGACCGGCAGCGCTGTGGCGTCCCGGCTGTAGGCCGCCTCGGTGGCGATGGCCGCGACCGCGACGGCGAGCAGCACGTCGGTGGCGACGGCCCGGTCGAGGATGGACGGCCCGCGGATGATGCGGACGAGGGTGAGTCCACCGGCCGCGACGAGCAGCGCGGTGACGATCACGGCGACGACGGTCACGTCGGTGCTCCTTCCAGTTCGACCGAACCGGAGGGTTCGGCCTCGTCGTGGCGGATCCGGTCGCGCTCCTCGGCCGAGCCGACGGCGGCGACGATGCGCGCCTCCAGCTCCAGCACGCCGCGCCGGAACCGCTCCACCTCGTCGGGGCTCCGGATCCCGATGACGTGCACGTAGAGCGTCCCGGTACTCCGGTCGGCCTCCAGGATGAGACTGCCCGGCACCAGCGACAGCGCCTCGGCGTTGAGGGTCAGGTTGAGGTCGGTGTTCACCCGCAGGCGCACCGCGATGATGGCCGAGTGCGGGTGCCCGGGCCGGACGGCCAGCCAGGCCACCTGGGCGGACGCGACCACCAGGTCGTACAGGAAGCGGATCACGAACCGCAGCAGCGGCACCGGCCGGATCCGGCCGGCGAACGTGACAGGGGGGAGCGGGAAGACGACCAGCAGCACGGCAGCGACCACGAGTCCGCTGATCACGTTGGCCCAGCTGAAGGTGCCCCACAGCAGCACCCAGACGGTGACCAGGCCGGTAACCGCTACGGCCCGGTTGCGCCAGCGGTCACGGCGGGTCAGTGGCGCTTTCGGCTGACTGGTCACGGCGGTCCCTCCGGGAACACGGCCTCGACGTACGGGGCACGGCGCAACAGGTCGTCGGCGGCGTCGGTGCTGATGTCGAACAGCGGCCCGGCCACCACCGTCAGCGCCAGGCCGAGCACCACGAGGGCGGCGGTGGACACCGTCATCAGCCGGGGCAGCACCGCACCGGCCGCCGACGGGCCGTCGTGCGGCTGCTCGGCGCCGTCGGTGCGGGCCGCCTGGTCGGCGTCACCGGCCTCCGGCATGTCCGCGTGCGGGGCCCGCCAGAAGGCGAGGTTCCACACCCGGGCGATGGCGTAGAGCGTGAGCAGGCTGGTGAGCAGTCCCCCGGCGACGAGCGACCAGGCCAGGAACCCGCCGTCGTCGACGCCGGCCTGCACCAGGCCGAGCTTGCCGAGGAACCCGGAGAACGGTGGTATGCCGGCCAGGTTCAGCGCGGGCACGAAGAACAGCACCGCCAGCAGTGGCGACAGCCGGGCCAGCCCGCCGAGGCGGTCCAGCGCGGTGCTGCCACCGCGTCGTTCGACCAGGCCGGCGGCGAGGAACAGGGTGGTCTGGATGGTGATGTGGTGCACCACGTAGAAGATCGCCGCGGACAGGCCGAGCGGGGTGGTCAGCCCGACCCCGAACAGCATGTACCCGATGTGGCTGACGAGCGTGAACGACAACAGCCGTTTGATGTCCGACTGGGCGACCGCGCCGAGGATGCCGACCACCATGGTCAGCGCCGCTATCACCATGAGCAGGTCGGCGGTGCGGCCGCCGGGGAACAGCAGCGTCTCGGTGCGGATGATCGCGTACACGCCGACCTTGGTGAGCAGGCCGGCGAAGACCGCCGTCACCGGGGCGGGCGCGGTCGGGTAGCTGTCCGGCAGCCACGCCGACAGCGGGAACACCGCCGCCTTGATCCCGAACGCGAGCAGCAGCATGCCCTGGAGCACCAGGCGGATGTCGTCGGGCAGCGCGTCCAGGCGGTCGGCGAGCTGCGCCAGGTTCAGCGTGCCGGTGGCGGAGTAGACCAGTCCGATCGCCACCAGGAAGATCAGCGACGAGAGCAGGCTGACCACGACGTACGTGGTGCCGGCCCGGATCCGCGTCTCGGTGCTGCCGAGCGTCAGCAGCACGTAGCTCGCCACGAGCAGGATCTCGAAGCCGACGTAGAGGTTGAACAGGTCACCGGACAGGAAGGCGTTGCAGACGCCCGCGGTCAGCACCAGATAGGTCGGGTGGTAGACCGACAGCGGCGTCTCCTCGTTGCCGTCGGCCATACCCTGCCCGATGGAGTAGACGAGCACGCACAGGGTGACCGAGGCGGACACGACGAGCATCAGCGCGGCGAGCTGGTCGGCGACGAGCACGATGCCCATCGGCGCCACCCAGCCGCCCACCTCCACCACGAGCGGGCCGTCCAGCGACGAGCGGACCAGGAGCATCGCGGCCACCGCGACGGTGGCGGTGAGCACGATGATGCTGACCCACCGCTGGGCGCGGGCCCTGCGGGCGAGCAGCAGGGTGAGGGCGGCGCCGAGCAGCGGCATCACCACCGGCAGCGGGACGAGCCAGGTCATCGGACGGCCTCCGCCTCACCGGCGGCGAGCACCCGCGCCTCGGGGCCGCCGTCGGCGGTGTCGACACCGTCGGTGTCCGAGGTGCCCGGGCCCTCGTCCCGGTCGGCCAGCTCCATGATCCGGCGGTCCTCGACGTCGTCCTGCACCTCGTCGTGCCCGTTGAGGTGCCAGCTCCGGTAGGCCAGCGCGAGCAGGAACGCGGTCATGCCGAGCGTGATCACGATCGCGGTCAGCACCATCGCCTGCGGCAGCGGGTCGGACATGTCCTCCTCGGCGGTGGAGCCGACGATCGGCGGACCTCCGGCCCGGCCGCCGGTGAGCAGCAGCAGGTTCGCGCCGTTGCCGAGCAGGATGACCCCCATCAGGACGCGGGTGAGGCTGCGTTCCAGCAGCAGGGTGACGCCGGTGGCGAAAAGGACGCCGATCACCAGGATGTAGACCAGGTTGGGGATGTTCGGGCTCATACCAGCTCCTCTTCCCGTACGCCGGCCGGCTCGTTCTCCTGCTCGTCGTCCTCCTCCTGGCGGTCCATCTCGGCGCCCAGGCTGCGCAGGATGTCCAGCACCAGGCCGACCACGATGAGGTAGACGCCCACGTCGAAGAAGACGGACGTGACGAAGTGGACGTGGCCCAGCAGCGGCAGGTGGAAGTCGAGCGTCGCGCTCTGGAGGAACTCGCCGCCCAGCAGCATCGCGGCCACGCCGGTGCCGACCGCCACGAACAGGCCCGCGCCGAGCACCAGGCCGGCGTCCACCGGCGCGGCGCCGTTGAGTTCGGTACGCCCGCCCGCCAGATACCGCACCGCGAGCCCGAGACCGGCGACCAGCCCGGCGGCGAACCCGCCACCCGGCGCGTTGTGGCCGGAGAAGAGCAGGTAGATGGAGAACAGCAGGATGGCGTGGAAGAGCAGCCGGGTGACGACCTGGAGGATCACCGACTGCTGCCGGGAGGTCGCGCCGCTGGTGAGCCAGCGCGGGCGCGACGACTGCTGCCGGCCGGCGCCGGGGATGCCGCTGCGCAGGTCCAGCGCGCGGGAGCGCCGGAAGATCAGGCTGGCCACGCCGGTGGCGGCCACCACCAGCACGGCGATCTCGCCCATCGTGTCCCAGGCGCGGATGTCGACGAGCGTCACGTTCACGACGTTCTTGCCGCCGCCGTAGGAGACAGCCTCCGCCGGGAAGCCGACCGAGATCGGGACGGCCGTCCGGCTGCCCGCCGCCACGTACGCCATCCCGGCGGTGACCACGCCCACTGCGACGCCGAGCGCGACCCGGAACCGCCGGGTGGCGCGGATCGGGCGGGCCGAGAACCGCCGCGGCAGCCGGCGCAGCACCAGCACGAACATCACGATCGTGACGGTCTCCACCAGGAACTGGGTGAGCGCGAGATCGGGCGCGCCGTGCAGGATGAACATCAGCGCCGTGCCGTAGCCGGTCACGCCGACCAGGATCATCGCGGTCAGCCGGCGGCGGGCGCGCGCGGCCACCAGCGCCGCGACGACGATGACCGCGCCGGCGACGGCCTGCAACGGCGTGTCCCAGAGCTGGAACCGCCGGGCCCACGGCGCGCCGGCGAGCACCGCGCCGCCGGGCAACACGACCAGGACCAGCAGGATGACACCGAGGTAGAACGGCAGCGAGCCACGCTGGGTGGCGCCGGTCAGCTCCACCGCGGCGCGGTCGACCGCGCCGGCCAGCCGGTGGTAGCCGGTGGCGCCGTCGAAGGGCAGCCGCGGCAGGTACGGCCGGCGCCGGTGCAGCAGCAGGAACAGCCCGAGACCGGCGGCCACTGCCACCGCCGACAGGCCGAGCGCCGGGGTCAGCCCGTGCCAGAGCGCGAGGTGGTAGCCGGGGTCGGCGGTCGGGAACTGGTCGGCGTACGGGGCCAGCACCCGGTCCACAGCGGGGGCGAGGACGCCGACCGCGAGGCCGGCGAGGGCGAGCACCGCCGCCGGGCCGATGAACGCCGGCTCGATCCGGTGCGGCCGGGTCTCCGCCACGCCGGGCTTGGCGGCGAACGCGCCCCAGAGGAACCGCGCCGTGTACGCGACGGTCAGCGCCGAGCCGGTCACCACTCCGGCGAGCACCACCAGTTCGGCGGCGCCGCCGTGCAGGAACGCCTCGAGCGCGGCCTCCTTGGCCACGAAGCCGATCAGCGGCGGCAGGCCCGCCATCGAGGCGGCCGCGAGTCCGGCGACCGCCGCGAGCACCGGGGCGCGCCGGCCCAGGCCGCTGAGCTCCCGCAGGTCCCGGGTGCCGGTGACGTGGTCGACGACGCCGACGACGAGGAACAGTGTGGCTTTGAACAGGGCGTGTGCCAGCAGCATCGCGGCGCCGGCCAGCGCGGTGTCGCGGGTGCCCGCGCCGAGGATCACCATGAGCAGGCCGAGCTGGCTCACGGTGCCGTACGCCAGCAGCAGCTTCAGGTCGACCTGCCGCAGCGCCGTCCAGCCGCCGAGGAACAGCGTGATCAGGCCGCCGGCCAGCAGGACGCCGCGCCACACGGTGGTCTGGCCCACCGCCGGACCCATGAGCGCGGCCAGGAAGACGCCCGCCTTGACCATGGCGGCGGCGTGCAGGTACGCGCTGACCGGCGTGGGCGCTGCCATCGCGCGCGGCAGCCAGAAGCTGAACGGGAAGATCGCCGACTTACTTGTCACGCCGAGCAGGACGAGCACCAGCGCGACGGTGAGGTAGCCGCCCTCGGGCAGGTTCCCGGCGATCTCCGACCACCGGTACGAGCCGGCGTGCTGGCCGAGCATCACGAAACCGGCGAGCATCGCCAGGCCGCCCAGTGTGGTCACCAGCAGGGCCTGCATCGCCGCGCGGCGGCTGGCCCGTTTGGTCGGGTCGCTGCCGATCAGCAGGTACGAGAAGACCGTGGTGAGTTCCCAGAACACGTACAGCAGCAGCAGGTCGTCGGAGACGACCAGGCCGAGCATCGCGCCGGCGAACGCGACGAACACCGCGGCGAACCGGCCGAGGCCGGGATCGTCGGAGCGGAAGTAGCGCGCGCTGTAGGCCAGCACGAGGGCGCCGACGCCGCCGACGAGCAGCACCAGCAGCCAGGACAGCGTGCCCATGCGCAGCGCGAGTTCCAGGCCGAGCTGCGGCACCCAGGTGACCGTCTCGACGACCGGCCGGCCCGCGCGGACCGATTCGGTCCGGGTCAGCGCCCAGATCAGCGCCGCCGCCGGAACGGCCGCCAGCAGGTAGAGAGCCCGCCGACCGAGGAGGCGTACCAGCACGGGGGCGGTCACGGCTGCGAACGCATGGACCGCCACCAGAACCAGCACACACACTCCTCAAGATCGACCTGCGGTACGTCAACCCTAACCGGCGATCCGGCGAGGCGGTATGTCGAGAGAATCACGCGAACGTGTCGTGTCGGCTCCGCTCTGTTTCGGGTAAGGAGTGAGGTTCACTCCGCCCGGTACACCGGTCGGCGTCCGGCGGCGCCCCGATAGGGTGGTCGGCGTGCTACCGATGCGAGCCGCCCTGGCGGGCACCACCGGGAACGCGATGCTGATGGGCCTCGCCGAGGTCAGCACGCCGGTCGGCTGGGTGCTGCTGCCCGGCCTGCTCGGCGTCTCGGCCCGGCCCCGGGTCGCGGCGCTGGTGTCGGCGTGGGCGGGCGTGCTGGTCGCGCTGTCGGTCGTCGTGCCGGTGATCCCCGGCCACCGCAGTGACCCGCAGGCGCTGCTCGCCTCGGCGGCCGGCCTGGCCGCGGTGCCGGTCCTGGCCTGGGCCCGCCGCCGGACGCGCACCGCGACAGTGGCGCGCGCCGCCGCGCCGCCGGACGTCGCCGTGTTCACCGTGCCGGCCGGGGCCGGGAGCGCCGCGCTGGCGATCTGCGGCACGGCGGGCGAGATCGGCGCCGCCGTCCCGGTCCGCGGCGGTGGGCTGCGCGTCCTGCTCGGCACTGTCAGCGGCGCCACGCTGGACACCCCCGCCGGACGCCGGGCGATCGAGCAGGCGTTCCGCCGGGCCGCCGCCGGACCGCGGCGCACAGTGCCGCACCTGGCCGGCGCGCTCGACCGGTTGGTCCGCGATCTCGCCCCGGCGGGTCACCTGCGCGCCACGATCGTGGACGTGGACCGCGCCGGGTCGGTCCGGGCGGTGCGGTGCGGATCGCCGGATCTCGTGGTCGCCGCCGGGAACCGCGCCGAACCCGCAGGGGTGCCGGAAGGTCCGGCGATCGGGTCGACGGAACCGGCCGGACGCGCCACACCAGGCCCGGTCACCGGTCGCCGGGTCGCCGTCGTCGGTACCGGCTTCACCGACGCGCACGGAGAGCGCTGGTTGCGCGTACTCGATCAGGTGGCCGCCGGCGACGACCCGGCGCGGACGGCGCAGCTGCTGACCCGCGGCCCTCGCGGCGGGCGGCGGACCGGCCCGGCGCTGGTGATCCACCCGGAACCACAGTCGCGGGGATGACCGGCGGACCGGCCGGACCCGCCGCCTAGGCTGGTGCGGTGGGCCGGCGTCCGGTGCCGGCCCCGTCCGGGGAGATGGCGATGACCGACAACGTCCGCCGGCCGGCACCGGTGGCGGGCGGCGAGGACGAGCAGTGGCTGGCCGAGGTGGCCCGTGAGGCGGGCGCCGACGCGGGCGGCGTGCCGGTGGAGCTGCTCGGCGACTACCTGCGGCTGCTGACCGACGCGGCGGTGACCGGCCGCCGTCCCCGCCGCGCCGAACTCGACGCGGTCGGCGCGCTGGGCCGGCGCGCGGCCGAGCAGGGGATCTCCGCCGGCCGCGCGGTACGCCTCTACCTGTCCGCGGCGCGGCGTGTCTGGCGGCAGCTTCCCCACCTGGACCGGTCCGACGACAGCGAGGCGGTCCGCGCCGCCGCCGACGCCGTCCTGCACGTGGTCGACACCGCGGTGGCCACGCTCGCCGAGGGGTACGCGGTGGCCCGCCGGGAACTCGTCCGGCGCGAGGAGTCGCTGCGCAGGGAACTCGTCGACGACCTGCTGCGCGGCGACTCCGACCTGGGCGGGCTGGTGGAACGGGCCGAGCCGTTCGGCCTGGACCTGGCCCGGGTGCACCAGGTCGCGCTGGCCGCGCCCGGTCGGCGGCTGCCGGACACGGAGGCGGCGATCAGCGCGCTGGAGCGGGTCATCTTCGACCGGCTCGGTGACCGGGACGTGCTGGTGGCCACCAAGGAAGGGCTGCTCGTGGTGATCGCCCCGGCGGACCCGGTGACCGCCGACCAGGGCCGCGGCGCCGGCGCGACCGGCAACCTGGGCACGTTGATGCACGGCGAGCTGGACCGGCTGGTGCGGGGCCGGCCGTGGCAGGTGGCGGCGGGCCGCCCGCACCCGGGCGTCTACGGCATCGCCCGCTCGTACGAGGAGGCCCGGGAGGCGCTCACCACGGCGCGGCGCCTGCACAGCGAGGCATCCGTGATCGACGCGCACGACCTGCTGATCTACCGGGTGCTGCTGCGCGACCAGCCCGCCATGGTCGACCTGGTGCGGGCGGTGCTGACGCCACTGGCCCAGGCGCGCGGCGGCGCCGAGCCGCTGCTGGACACGCTGACCGAGTACTTCGCCTGCGGCGAGGTCGCCACCGAGGCCGCCCGCCGGCTGCACGTGTCGGTGCGCACCGTCACCTACCGGCTGGCCCGGATCCGGGCGATGAGCGGCTACGACCCCGCCGACGCGCGGGACCGGTTCACGCTGCACGCCGCCGTGCTCGGCGCGCGGGCGCTGGACTGGCCGCGCCGGCCGCTGCCGGCGTAGCGCCGCCGCCGGCCCAGGTTCGCCGCCGGTGTGACCGGCGGCTCAGGCCGGTACGGCGACCAGCTCCGGGAAGCCGAGCAGGTTGGCCAGGGCCGACGCCTCGTCACGGGTGAGGGTGAGGGCGACCATCCGGTCCGGGTCCTCCGGGTCGTCGTGGACGACGTCGCGCCGGCCGCCCACCTGGTAGTCGATCACCCCGATGCGACGGCCCTCCTCGGTGACCAGCGTGTGCCGGACCCCGATGCCGGGGAGGTTCGTACGTTCGATGATCACGGGGACCTCCTTCGCACGCGGCCGCCGAGGGCCTGCCGGAGCCAGCCGGCGCTAGGGCGACGCGGTGGACGTTCGAGCTGAGCTCGCGTTCTCCATGTGTCAACCATAGCCACGGGGGATGGGCGGATCCGGGTTCCGGCCACCGGCAATCATTGCGCCCTTTGTTGGCCGGTGGCGTGCACTGCCGCGCGTGGTGTTCCAGGCGACGCTGGAGGTCCGAGGCGGTACCCGAGCAGCGAGGAGGTGGGGAGCATGACCCGCACGTCGACGGCTCCGCCGCCGGTGTCCGCCGGACTCCTCGCCTTCCGATCTGCGAGCGGCGACCAGAAGCGCGCCTGAGCCCTCGGCCGACGGCGTCGTCGAGTGAATCCGACGCCCGCGGCCCCGGCCACGCCCCTTCCCCGCACCGTCCACCGCCCGGTTGGGCACCCTGATCCGAGAGAGGTCGGTATGCCGCACCCTGTCACAGCCATTCGCCCTCCGGCCCGTACCGGCATGCTGATCGGCCGCTCCCACGGCAGCCGCCCGCCGGTCACGGCCGACGCGGCGCCGATCGCCGTGGACCTCGGCAGCAGCCTGCTGCGGATCTGGCTGGGACCGGGCCGGACGCTGAGCGTCCCGCTCGGTCACGGCCTGCGCAGTCCGGTCGTCCGGCGCGGCCGGATCGTCGACGGTCCGGCCTGCGTCACCGAGCTGCGCCGGATCCTGCGCGACCACCGCACCCCGGTCCCGGTCGGGGCGCTGGTCGTGGTCTGCCGTCCGGTGCTCGCCGTGCCGGCCGAGCAGGAGGCGACGCGCCGTGTGCTCACCGCCGTGCTCGCGCCGTCCCGGCTGCTGTTCCTCGACAGCGTCCGGGCGGGCGCGATCGGCGCCGGTGCCGCCGCCGGCACCCTGCTGGTCGCCGACATCGGCGCCCAGCTCACCGAGGTGGCGCTGCTGGAGGACGGCCGGGTGGTCGCCGCCCGCCGGGCCGAGGTCGGCACCCGGGACCTCAACCACGCGACGACCGCCGCCATGCTCGCCGACACCGCCTCCCGGCTGGTACGCGAGCTGCGTCAGGACGCGACACTGCGACCCATGGTCCGCGACGCGCTGGCCCGTGGCCCGATCGTCATCGGTGACGGCGCCACCCGGCCCGACGTGACCGCCCGTCTGGTCGCCACGCTCGGCGCGACTGTGCACCGGGCCGCGTCACCCCGTACCGCCGCGCTGACCGGCGCCGGCATGGCCGCCATCTCGGCCCTGCGACACCCGCACGACACCCCGCGCCGCCCGGAAAGGAGCGCCTGACCATGACGCACGCCCTCGACCGCACCGACACGTTGCGCGAACTGCTGGACCGGCAGTTCGGCGAGTACACCGACCAGCTCACCGAGCTGACGCTGCACACGCGGCAGCCCGACTACGGCGGCCACGACCCGGACACGCTGCGCCGGCTGATCGAGACCGCCCGGCAGGGCGTCGCGGACACCGCCCAGGCGCTGAAGCGGATGTCCGAGGGTACGTACGGCGTCTGCGAGCGGTGCGGGCAGGACATCCCGACCGCCCGCCTGGAGATCCTGCCCTCGGCCCGCTTCTGCGTGCCGTGCCAGCAACGCCGCTGAGCACGCACGGGGCTGTCCGGGCAGGCACCGGCCGGTAGCGTCACCGCCATGGATGTCGATGACGTCGCCGGCCGGCTCGGCGTGCCCGCCGAGGAGGTCGACCGGGTGCGGCGGCTCGCCGGTGACCGGCTCTCCGCGCCGCTGCCCGGCCGGGCGGACGCGCCAGCGCTGCTGGACCGGCTCGCCGTCCGCCCCGACGACGCCGCCGAGATCCTGGCGGGCTGGCCGGAGCCCGGCTCGCCACTGTGGACCCCGGAGCTGCGCTGGCTGCTCGACCGCTCGATCGCCCTGGTCCGCGCCGACCTCGGCGGCCACGCCTGGCTACCGCCCGGCCCGGCGCTGCCCCGCGAGCGGGGCCCGGCCTGGCGGCACCTCTACGCGTACGCGTACCTCGCGCTGGTCGACGTCGTCCGGGTCTACCACCGCGACCACGGCGTCCCCGACGACGTGTCCTGGGCCACGCTCGCCGACCTGGGCGCCAACCTCGCCGTCGACAGGCGGATGAACGGCGAGGGCTGGCCGGTCATGCAGTGCTGGCTGACGCTGCACGCGCGCGGCGGCATCTACGCGCTGGGCCGGATCCAGCACCAGCGCGGCGACGCCGAGGCGATCGACCTGCACATCCCGGACTCGGGACCGCTGACCCCGGAGGCGGTCGACGCGTCGCTGGACCGGGCCCGCGTGTTCTTCCCGCGCCACTTCCCCGGCGAGCGCTACACCGCGTTCTCCTGCGGCTCCTGGCTGCTCGACCCGCAGCTACGCGAATACCTGCCGGCGGACTCCAACATCGTCCGGTTCCAGCGGCGGTTCACTCTGGAGCCCTACCAGGAACAACCCGGGCTGGACGGCGACACGGAGGTGCTGCGGTTCGTGTTCCGCACCCTGGACTCGCCGCTGGACCGGCTGCCGCGCCGCACCGTGCTCCAGCGCGCGGTCGTCGACCACCTCCGGGCCGGGCGACACTGGCAGTGGCGCCGGGGCCGCTTCCCGATCGCCGGACCGGCCGGGCGGTAGCCGTACCGGGGCCGGCACGACCGGCCGTGACGCTCAGTCGGGGTGGCGGCGGGCGGCGTAGGCCCGCACCTTGGCGCGGTTGCCGCACGTGGCCATGCTGCACCAGCGACGCCGGCCCCGAGGGTCCAGGAACAGCCATCCGCAGTCGGCGGCCGGACAGGCGCGCACCTCGGTGCGGGCCGCCGAGGTGAGCAGGTCGGCGGCCGCCCGGGCACCGGCCAGCAACGGCAGGCGCAGCCCGGCGTCGTCGGGCAGCGTCCAGTGGGCGATCCCGTCCGGGCCCGTCTCCAGGACGGATGCGGCGGCAGCCTCCCGGGCCGGCCCGGCGACCCGCCGGAAGGCCGCGGTGTCGTCCGGGTCGAGCAGGACGTCGTGCAGCGCGGTGCGCAGCTCCCGGGTCTCCGCCAGCACCTCGCCCGCGGCGGACGGCCGGCGTCGGCTCGCCTCCCGCAGGCGGCCGACGATGGCCGGGGCGAGCAGCCCGACGTGACCGGCCCACACCGCGAGCCGGTCGTAGTCGCGCAGCCAGTCCCGGTCCGGGCTCGGGGGCGCGGCCCAGCCGGCCCAGGTGTTGCAGAGCTCCAGCGCGGGATGGCCGCCGACCGGGATCGGCATCGGATAGCCCTCGACGTTCACCCAGTGCATCCCGACAGTGTGCCTTGACGCGGCCGCGCTAACCAGTCAATGTCATCACACCGGTTAATCAGCTCTCACTGGTTAGGTGATGCCATGCGCCCCGGAAAGACAGTCGGTCGGTTCCTGCTCGGCATGCTCGTCGCGTCCGCAGCCCTCGTGGCCGCTCCGCCCGGCCCGGTGCTCGCGTACGGCGACGCCTCCCCGGCCGCCCGGTCGAGCGGTCGGCCCGAGCCCTGGCGTCCGTCGATCCAGGAGGACTGGACCGGTCCGGCGGGCCGCTACTGCTCCTTCCCGCTCCAGGTCCGCGTCGTCTCCCAGGACGTCCGGGTCCGGGTGCTCGCCCGGTACGCCACCGGCGCCGTCCGGCGCGAGGAGTACGCCGGGCCGCTGACAGTCGAGTTCGTCGACGCCGACACCGGACGGGCGGTGCGCCGCGACGCGGGCGGCTCCGGCCTGCTGGAGTACCGGCCCGACGGCGGGTGGCTGCGCTACACCATCGTCGGGCCGGCCGGGTTCGGCTTCCGTCCCGGCGACCACTACCGGCGTGGCTATTACATCCTCGACGGACTGCACGTGATCTCGGTCGACCCGGACGGCACCCGTGCGCTGACGCTGGGAATCGGGCGGCAGGACGACATCTGCCTGGCGCTCGGCGACCCCGCCGCCTGACCCGGCTGCCCGCGACGGTGGTGGATGGGATGACCGACGTACGGCTGTCGGTACTCGGGCCCCTGGTCGCGCACCGCGACGGCGCGGACGTGCCGCTCGGCGGCCGGCGGCAGCGCATGGTGCTCGCCACGCTGCTGGTCGCGCGGGGACGGATGCTCCCCGCCGAGCGGCTGCGGGACCTGGTCTGGAGTGACGGCCGGCGGACGGCCGGAGCGGCGACCCTGCACGGGTACGTGGCCGCGCTGCGGCGGGCGCTCGAACCGGACCGGCCGCCGCGCTCACCGGGCCGGGTGCTGCGCCGCGAGGGCCCCGGGTACGCCCTGCGGGTGCCGCCCGCGCAGGTCGACGCGGAACGGTTCGCCGCGCTCGTCGCGCACGGCGTCACCCTGCTGGACCGGGGCCACGCCGCCGCGGCCCTGGCCGGTCTGACCGGGGCGCTCGGATTGTGGCGCGGGCCGGCGTACGCCGATCTGGCGGAGGCGCCGTTCGCGCTGCCGGAGATCGCCCGCCTGGAGGGAATGCGGGCCGCCGCCGCCGAGTCGCGGCTGGCCGCCCTGCTGGCGCTGGGGCGGCACACCGAGATCCTCGGCGACCTGGAGGCGCTCGTGCTGGAGCAGCCGTTGCGGGAGCGCGGCTGGGAGATGCTGGCGGTCGCGCTGTACCGGGCCGGCCGGCAGGGCGACGCGCTCGCCGTGGTACGCCGCGCGCGGGCCCGGCTCGCCCGGGACCTCGGGGTCGACCCGGGAACCGGACTGCTGCGCCTGGAGACGGCGATCCTTCGCCAGGACGCCGCTCTCGACCTCGTGCCCGGCCCGGCCACGCCGCCGCGACCACGAGGTGACGGCGGCGATCCCAGTGGGATCCCAGTCGACGCCGGCACCGTGGGCGGCACGACCATCCACAGTGAAGGGGGACGGCATGCGTGGGCTGCGACCGATGACCGAGGCGGATCCGGAGTTCGAGGTCAACGTCAAGAACAACTACGTCGACTGCGTCGATCTGCGGGCCGCACGTACCCGGCAGCGGCTGCCGCTGCCCGGGGGAACCGCCGCCGCCGAGCCGGCCGGCGCGGGCCGGGACCGGTCGCCGGAGCCCCGGTGACCCGATCGGCCGGGCTCGCGCCCCGGTGGCGGGCGTGGGCCGCCGAGAACCTGGCCCTCGGCGTACCGGCCGAGGAGGTCCGGGAGGCGTTGCTGGCCGCCGGGCTGCCCGGGCCGGAGGTCGACGAGGAGCTGACCGGCGCGCCCGGGCACCCGTACTTCCGGGCCTGCCTGCGCCTGGCCCGGGAGTACGCCTGGACGGAGTCCCTGCTCGACCTCTACGGCGACCTCCGCTCGGCGCAACTGGCCGGCGGGCTGGAACGGCGCTCCGACCTGTCCCCCACCGAGTTCTTCGACAGGTACTACGTCGCCAACCGTCCGGTGATCCTGGCCGGTGCGGTCGACGACTGGCCGGCGCGGCGGGAGTGGACGACGACCCGGCTGCGGGACCGGCTCGGCGCCGTCGAGGTCGAGGTGATGACCGGACGGGACAGCAACCCGGAGCACGGCTGGCAGCACGACGCGCACCGGACCCGGATGACGTTCGCCGACTACCTCACCCTGGTCGAGACGGGCGGGGAGACGAACGACTACTACATGGTCGCGCGCAACGACAACTGGCAGCACGGACTCAAACCGCTGGCCCAGGACATCAGGCCGGTGCACGGGATCATCGATCCGGCTCTGCTGCCGGAGACGGTGACCCTGCTGCTGGGGCCGGCCGGCACGGTCACCGCCCTGCACCACGACAACATGAACATCCTGCTGTGCCAGGTGATGGGCCGCAAGCACGTCCGTCTGGTGCCGTCCTATCAGCGAGGGCGGGTCTATCCCCGTGGCGGGACGTACAGCCGGGTCGACGCCGCTCGGCCCGATCTCGACCAGCACCCGCTGTACGAGCGGGCCACCGTCCTGTCGGAGGTGCTGGAGCCGGGTGACGCGCTGTTCGTACCGGCCGGGTGGTGGCACTGGGTACGGGCCCTGGACGTCAGCGCCACGGTGAGCCTGCACCACTTCCGGGTGCCCGCCGGCAATCACTACCTGCACCCGCCGCTGGTGCACAGCGAACCCTGACGGCGGCGGCTGTCGGGGGCGCCGGTGCCGGTGCCCCCGGCATCCGGTCTATCCCTTGTCCCGCTCCGGTGGCGGATCCGGGATCTCGTCCACGGCCAGCCCGGGTGGTCCGGCCGGTGGCGGATCGCGTACGTCGGCGCGGTATCGCACGGCCGGCGGCTCACCGGCCGACGGCACCGGTCCCGCGGTGAGGGCGATGGCGGCCAGCATCACGACGATCACCGACCTCCGCATACGTCACCTCCTCTCGTCGTCGCCGCACGGGCGGCACCGGGAGGCGCGCCCGCGGCCAGCCTGCGCCCGCCCACTGGGATCCGGCTGGGAACACGACGGCTCCGGTCAGCCGCCCGGCGGACGGACCGTCACCGGCGCGCCACGGGCCAGCCAGGCGTCGAGCGCGGCCTGGTCGCCGAACAGCAGCACCGGCGGCCCGGCCGGGTCGGCCGCCCAGGCCCGCATCCGCCGCCGCGCCCGGCCGAACCCGGTCAGGTGCCACACCAGGACGGAGTCGCGGGACAGCACGCTGCGCAGCGTCTCCCGGTTGCCGTTGCAGATCAGTTCGCCGCCGGCCAGACGCCGCAGCGTGCGCCGCAGCAGCCGCCGGAACGAGACGCCGCGCGGATAGTCCAGGCCGATCACCAGGTCGGCGCGGCCGAGGACCACGTCCCGCCAGCCGTGGTACGCGCCGTCGACGATCCACCTGTCGCGCCGGCAGATCGCCTCGATCCGGCGACGCTGCTCGGCCACCGGCACCTCGACCCAGCCGGGCTCCCACAGCAGGTCGTCGACCGGATGCCAGGGCAGGCCGAACCGCTGCGCCAGATGCGCGGCGAGCGTCGACTTGCCGGAGCCGTGGATCCCCTCGACCAGGACGCGGGCCGGGTCGCTCATGGCAGCAGCGTAGGCACTGCGCGCGCCCGGCGCGATCCGGGCGGCCGGGTCAGTGCGCGACGGCGACCGCCGGGGCCGCCTCCAGGGCGGCGAGCTGGGACGGCCGGACGACGACGAGCAGCACCAGCAGCGCCGCCACCATCCCGCCGGCCACCACCAGGGCCATCGCCACCGCGCCGGTGCCGAGCACGCCCACCAGCGGCGCGGCCACCGCGCCCACGCCGAACTGCACCGCACCGAGCAGGGCCGAGGCGGTGCCGGCCGCCTCACCGTGGCGGGACAGCGCCAGCGCCGGGGCGTTCGGCATGGCCAGGCCCGCCGCCGCGAGTACCAGCCACAGCGACACCAGCAGGGCGGGCAGCCCGCCGAAGCCGGTCGCGGCGAACACCACCAGGGCCAGCCCGGCCACCGCTCCCGCCACCAGCGAGGTCACCAGGATCCACTGCGACGGGTAGCGGCGCAGCAGCCGCACGTTGTACTGGGTGGCGCCGATCAGGCCCACCGCGCCCGCGCCGAACGCCAGGCCGAACTCCTGCTCGTCGAGCCCGTACCCGTCCTGGAGGACGAAGGACGACCCCGCGACGTACGCGAACAGCGCGGCCATCGCGAGCCCGGCGACCAGGACCAGACCGACGAAGACCCGGTCCCGCAGCAGCCCCCCGTACGTCATCACGGTCGCGACGACTCCGCCGCGCCGGCGGCGCGCGGGCGGCAGCGTCTCGGGCAGCGCGACCGTGGCCAGCGCGACGAGCAGCACCCCGAAGACGGCCAGGACCACGAAGACACCGCGCCAGTCGGTCCACCGCAGCACGCCGCCGCCCAGCGTCGGCGCGAGGACCGGCGCCGCGCCCATCACCAGCAGCAGCCGGGACAGCAGGGTGGCGAACGCCGCCCCGCTGAACAGGTCACGCACCACAGCCATCGCCACCACGGCGGTCGCGGCGACACCGAGGCCCTGCACGACGCGCAGGACGCCGAGGACGGCGATGTTCGGGGCGACCACGCACAGCGCCGACGCGACGACGTGCAGCAGGAGACCGGCGATCAGCGGACGGCGTCGCCCGACCGCGTCCGACAGCGGCCCGATCAGCAACTGCCCGACGGCGAGCCCGGCGAGCGTGCCGGTGAGCGTCAACTGGACCGCCGCCGACGTGGTCGCGAAGTCGGTGACGATCGCGGGCAGCGCGGGCAGGTACATGTCGATGGTCAGCGGACCCACCGCGATCAGCGAGCCGAGGACCAGCACGAGCTTGAGCCGCTGGCTCCGGCTTATCAGGTCGCCCGGGGTGGGCGTCGGGGTGGCATCGGTCGTCTGGGGCATCCCGGCCCGGTCGGCGTGCGGCCGGGCGCGAGAGGGTGCGGTGCTCACACCTTGAGTCAAATGCGCCTCCGGTGATCACATTCCCGTCCCGGCGAGAGGTAACGCAGGTCACGCGCCCCGGTCGGGCCTTCTCACGCTTGCAGCGCGTCGCCGAGCGCGGCCAGGTACGCCCCGGCCTGCGCCCCGTTGACCAGCCGGTGGTCGTAGGCCAGGCCGAGGTCCGCCACCGAGCGCTCGCGTACCCCGCCGTCGCCGTCGAGCACGACCTCGCGGTGCACGTCCGGCACCGAAAGGGCGCAGGTGACGCCGGGCGGGATGATCGGCCGGGCCACCGTCACGCCGGGTGTGTCGTTGAGCGCGACCAGGACGTTCATGCCGGCCATGTCCTCCTCGCGCAGCCGGCCGCGCAGCGCCTTCATCCGCAGCGCGACCACGGCGTCGGCGAGGTCGCCGAGGTCCAGCCCGGCCGCGTCCCGGATCACCGGCAGGAACAGCCCGGTGCCGACGTCGACGGTGAGCCCGATCGACGGCGCTTCCGCGTCGAGGACCAGGCCGTCGCCGGTGAGCCGGGCGTAGAGGGCGGGGAACCGCTCATGCAGCGCGGCCACGGCGGCGATGACGACCTCGGTCAGGCCGACCGCGGCGCCGGTCTCGTCGGCGGCGCGGCGGGCGTACGCGAGCGCTGCCGTCACGTCGACGCGGACGGCGGTGAAGGCCACCGGGATCTCCCGGTGCGAGGTGGACACCACGTCGGCGATGCGGCGCTGCGCGGGCGGCAGCGGCCGTGCCAGCGGCACGGTCCGCGTCCCCGCGGCCTCCACCGGCTCCGGGTACGCCGCGGGCAGGATCCGGCCGATGGGTGCGCCAGGCGCGCAGTCGGCGCCGGCGGCCACGTCCTGACGCAGCACGCCGGCCTGCGCCGCGGCCAGCTCCTCGATCGCCTTGGACGTCTCGACCGCCGCGATCGGCTCACCGGCCTCGACCGTGGCGCCGTCCGGGACCAGCCATTCCAGCAGCACGTAGCTGTCGTCGTTGGGGTTGAGCCGGGGTACGTCCACCGGGACGCCCGACGGCGCCGCCGAGGTCGGGGCGGGCGGCGGCGGACCGGCAGGCGAGGAGTCGGTGCGCGGCACCGGAACCGCGTCGGGCAGGCGCATGATCCGGTCCAGGATCGCCTCCGTGCCGAGCAGCACCGTCCGTTCCAGGTGCGGCGCGGACGGGATGACGCGGTCGGCGGAGCTGACCAGCTCGACCGGGCCGCGCAGCAGCGGCCAGGCCTCGGCGTGCAGGCGGGCGGCGACCTCGCTCCCCCACGTGCCGCCCGCGGTGCTCTCCTCGGCGACGATCACGCCGTGCGCGCCGGCGAGCAGGTCGCGCAGGCCGTCCACGTCCACCGGGTAGAGCCGCGCCGGCACCAGCACCTCGACCGTACGTCCCCGCTCGGCGGCCCGCGTGGCGGCGGCTATCGCCCGGTTCGCGACCCCGCCCGGCGCGATGACGAGCGTCGGCGCGCCGGTGGCGTCCGGGTCGTGGACGCGGGCCCAGTTGCCGTCCGCGCCGCGCGGTTCGAAGGCGAGGCGGTCGTCGACGCGGCCGTCCACGTACCGCCGCTGGGTGTAGAGGACCTTGTCCTCGAACAGCATCGCCGGTTCGTCCCGGCGCAGCGCGGCGGACAGCACGTCGGCCGCGTCGTGCAGCGGGGACAGCTCGTACAGCGCGAGGTGCGGGATGCCGATGAAGTGCTTCTGCGGGCTCTGGCTGTGCGTCGCGCCGTAGCCCCGCCCGCCGCCGACCGGGCAGCGGATCACCACCCGCATCGGGGTGCGCTCGCCGTACATGGCGACGGACTTGGTGATCAGGTTGAGGATCGGGTCGAAGGCGAGACCGGCGAAGTCCCCGAACATGATCTCGACGATCACCGTGTCGCCGCACAGCGCCAGGCCACCCGCGACGCCGGTGATGCCGTTCTCGCTCAGCGGCGTCGACAGCACCCGGTCCGGGTAGGCGGTGGAGAGTCCCTGGGTCACCTTGAACGCCCCGCCGTACGGGTCGGCGACGTCCTCGCCCAGCAGCCAGGCCCGCTCGTCGGCGGCGAACAGCGCGTGCAGCGCCCGGTTGAGGTTGCGGCTGACCCGTTCGGCGCGCGTCACGCCGCCGCTCCGCGCGCGAGCGGCCGGGCCAGCACCTCGGCCGAGACCTCCGCGACCCGCTGCCGGGCCCGCGCGTCGGCGGCCGCGAACCGCTCCGGGTACGCCTCGGCGTACCGCTGGAGCCAGTCGAGGCGGCGCAGCCGGTCGAGTTCGTCGGCGGGCCGGGTGTCGTCGCCCTTGCTGTGCGGGCCGAGCCGGACCGTGTGCTGCACGAGCACGTGCGGCGTCCGGGTGGCGCGGACCCGCTCGACGTGCGGGGCGGCGGCGGCGCGTACCTCGGTGAGGTCGAGCGAGCCGGACTCGCTGACGGTGATCCCGAACCCGGCGACCCGCCCGGCGATGGTGCCGGCGAGCTGCGCGGTGGTCGGGGTGGACTGGGCGATCCGGTTGTGCTCGACCACGACGAGCAGCGGCACCCGCCACAGCGCGGCCATGTTCAGCGCCTCGTAGACAGCGCCCTCGCCCCAGGTGCCGTCACCGATGTACGCCACCACGATCGCGTCCTGCCCGGTGCGGTCGAGGTGCAGGCCCACGCCGACAGCGGCGGGCAGGCTCTCCCCCTGCACGCCGGTGGACAGGAACCGGTCCCGGCGCAGGTGCTGGCTGCCGCCGTAGCCGTGGCACACCCCGCCGTCGCGGCCCAGCAGTTCCGCCAGCAGGCCCTCCGGGTCGCCGCAGTGCGCCAGGTAGTGCCCGTGGCCGCGGTGGTTGCTGAACACGAAGTCGCCGGTCAGCAGCGGGGCCAGCGCGACCGGGACGTACTCCTGACCGAGGCAGGTGTGCGTGGTGCCGGCGAGGTGACCGTCGGCGTACAGGCGCAGCAGGTGCTCCTCGAAGCGGCGGATGAGCAGCCCCGCGTCGAGGTCGGCGTCGTCGAGCGGGGCCGGCGCGGCTGTCACTCCGGCACACCCCGCTGGGCGAGCAGCGCGCGCAGGTCGGCCACCGACCGCACGGTCCGGATCTCCCGGGGCGTCAGCGAGATCCGGTATGCGTCCTCGACGGCCGCGACGATCTGGAGGTGACGCAGGCTCACCCACGCGGCGGTGGTCGCGGGGCCGGTCTGCGCGTCGACCTGGTCGACGGGCAGTTCCAGCACGTCGGCGACGAGCCGCACCAGCCGGCTGGACATGCTCATACCTCGATGATCGTACAGGCCCAGTGGGTGCCCCGGCCCAACGAGATCAACGCGACCCGGTCGCCGTCGTGCAGCTCACCGGCGTCGAGCAGGCGGCTCAGTCCGAACAGCTGGTCCGCCGCGCCGAGGTGCCCGTACTCGGCCGCCAGCTCCCGGTTGGTCCGCTCCGGCGGCACCTTGTGGGCCTCGGCGAGCGACGTCATCGCGCGTTCGTTGTCGGCGACCAGGATCAGCCGCGCCAGGTCGGCGACTGTGACGCCGGCCCGCTCGCAGGCGCGTTCGGTGACCCGCACCATCCGCTCGTCGAGGTGGCGGGCGTACTGCGCGAACTGCTCGGGGTCGTAGTCGAAGAACTCCATCACGTGCCACACGTCGCGGGCGGCGGGCGGCTCGGCGCCGGGTGTGAACGGCGCCGCCGCGCCGCCGCCGTCGAGCCGGTAGAACCCGGCGTAACGGCCGTCGGTGGCGGCCTCGGTGACCTGCCAGCGCAGCCGGTGATGGCCGCGCCGGGCCACTGTGGCCACCGCGCCGTCGGAGAACACCATCGGCTGGGTGTCCATCCGGTTCCAGTACGCCTCGCAGGTCCGGTTGGCGGCGACCACGAGCGCGGTGGCGTACTCCGGGTGGGTGACGAACCTGCCGGCGACGGTGTCGAGGCTGAGCACGCCGGTGGTGCACGCCTGGGTGAGCAGCACCGCTTCGGCGCCGGCCGCGCCGAGCCGGTACGCCAGGTCGGCGGCGGCGTCCCAGTAGAGGTGTTCGGTGAGGTCGGTGACGGCGAGCACCAGCAGGTCCACCCGCGCGGCGGGCAGCGTGGCGGCGTCCAGGGCCCGGCGGGCGGCCCGCTCGGCGAGGTCGGTCAGGCCGACGTCCGGCGCGGCGCGGTGCACCCGCCGGTAGCCGTAGCCGAGGACGCGGTCGACGTCGTCGGTGTACTGCGCCACCACGTCGGCGACGGGCGCCGGGTCGCCGAGCGCCTCACCGAAGGACACCAGCCCGAAGCTCATGCTCGACCGTCCCGCCGCAGATCCGCCGCTGCTTACCATTCCCCCATGCCCCGAGAGCATCTCACGTCCCTGCCCGGAACCCCTTGGCACGTATGGCGTTCGGCGTTGCTCCGGTCGGCCGGTTTTCCGGCCGACGGGATGAGCCGGTTCGCCGCTCCGGCGCTCGCGGAGGCAGCCGACCGGCACCTGCGCGGGGACGTCGACGCCGCGGAGTTCGCCGCCGCGTTCGACGCCGCCGCGGGCGATCTCGGCCAGGCGGTCTACGACATCGCCTGCGACGACGCCTTCCGTACGGCGCTGACCTGGCAGAACCCGGCGGTCCTGCTCGCCGTCGACGCGATCCGGCGCGACGGCCCGCACGCCCCGCGCAACCTGCGCCGGCGGCACCGGGAGGAGGTCGTCGCGAAGTACTGGCAGCGGTACTGCCTGAAGAACGACACGGTCGGCTTCTTCGGCCCGATCTGCTGGACCGAGCTGGGCGGCGGCGGTCCGATCGCGACGGTGCGTCCCGGCGCGGCGTTGACGCGTACCCGGAAGGTGTTCCTGGAGCGGTGGGGCCTGGACGCGCTCGCGGAGGCCTTCGCCCGCGTGCCCGGCGTGCGGGACTGGCTGCCGGTGCGGCTCGCCCCGCACCTGAGCCTGCGCGGCCGCGTGCTGCGGCACCCGCACCATCCACCGCAGACGATCCCGGCGGCGACGGCCGCGCTGCTCGCGCTGGCGCGGCGCGGTCCGCGCGTGGCCGACCTGGTCGCCGCGCTGCTCGCGGACCCGGCGAGCGGCTTCCGCCGGGCCGCTGACGTGCACGCGCAGCTCGACGACCTGGCCGGGCGCGGCGTGCTGCGGATCGGCTTCGACGTGCCGGTCGACCTCACCGCCGAGGACGCGTTGCGCGAGCAGCTCGCCGCGATCGGCGACGACACGGCCCGCGAGCGGGTGCTCGGTGACCTGGCCACGGTGCGCGAGCTGCGCGACGCGGTGGCCGCCGCCGCCGGCCCGGACGCGCTGGCCGCGGCGATGGCCGCGCTGGACCGGCGGTTCGTGGAACTGACCGGCCGGGACGCGCGGCAGCAGCCCGGCGAGGTGTACGCGGGGCGCACGCTGTGCCACCTGGAGACGGTCCGCGACCTGGACGTCCGCTTCGGTGACGCGCTGCTGGAACGGCTCGCGCCGCTGGCACCGCTGCTGCTGTCGGCGCGGTGGCTGACCGCGGCGATCGGGCAGGCGTACGCCGGCGCGCTGGCCGCCCTCTACCGCGACCTGGCGGCGGAGTCGGCCAGCGGCGACGTACCCCTGGCCGACCTGTGGTTCCTGGCGCAGGCGGTGGTGTTCGGGGCGGACCCGCCCGCCGCCGCCGTGACCGCCGAGTTCCTGGACCGGTGGGCCAGGGTGCTGGGCCTGGCCGACGCCGACGCGGACGCCCGGGAGCTGCGGTTCGACGCCGCCGCGCTGACCGAGCGGGTCGCCGCCGCGTTCCCCGCCGACGCGCCCGGCTGGGCCGCCGCCCGCATCCACAGCCCGGACGTGCACGTGTGCGCCCCGGACAAGGCGGCGCTGCTGCGCGGGGACTTCACAGTCGTGCTCGGCGAACTGCACGTGGCCCTCGCCGCGTTCGACACGCACTTCTTCGCGTACGGGCACCCGGACCCGCAGCGGCTGCGCGACGGGATGCGCGCCGACCTGCCCGGCGGCCGGGTCCGGCTGCTGCCGCCGGCGGACTGGCCCCGGCACACCGCCCGGATCGCGGAGTGGCTGCACGGGCCCGCCGACGCCCAGCTCGGGTTCGTCGACGCGCCCGGCGCCGACCCGGACCGCCTCGTGCCGATCACCACCTTGACCGTGCGGCCGGACGACGACGGCACGCCGGCCGCGCACGCCGACGACGGGCGGCGGTGGCCGCTGCTGGAGGTGTTCGCGCCGCTGTTCGACTACCAGGTGTTCGACACGTGGAAGCTGGCCGGCAACGCCGGGCGCACGCCTCGCGTCACAGTCGACGACCTGGTGCTGGTCCGCGAGACGTGGCGCACCACAGTGGGCGAGACCGGCCTGCACACGGTCAAGGGCGAGCGGGAACGCTACCTCGCGGTACGGCGCTGGCGGCTCGCGCTCGGCCTGCCCGAACGGATCTTCGTGCGGGTCGACACCGAACTCAAACCCAGCTACGTGGACCTGACCAGCGGCGTCTACACCCGGCTGCTGTGCACGCTGCTGCGCGGCGCGCACGCCAAGGGCGGCGACGGGGGCGGACTCACAGTCACCGAGCTGCTGCCCGGCCCGGACGACGCCTGGCTGACCGACAGGGCCGGCCGGGCGTACGCCTCGGAGCTGCGGCTACAGATCGTCGACCCGGCGCAGGTGCGGTAGCCACTCGGTGGCGTCCGCCGGCGCGTCGGGGGTCTCGGTGTCGAACAGGCGCAGCCGGCGTACGCCGTAGGCGCCGAGCGCCACCACGGCCAGGGCCAGCCCGGACACCACGAACGCGAACCCGAGTCCCCGGCCGGGGCCGGTGCCGATCAGCGCGCCGACGCTGCCGGCCAGCGCGCCGCCGGGGGCGAACATCGGTTCCAGCAGCGACCCGCTCAGCGGCACCAGCACGGCGAAGCCCAGCGGCAGCGTCGCCCAGGTCAGCGTCTGGATGATCGCCAGCACCCGGCCGTGGAACCGCTGCGGCACCTTCACCTGGATGATCGACAGGTAGATGCCGTTGTGCAGGCCCAGGCCCAGCCCCACGCCGAAGCTGCCGAGCGCCACCAGCAGCAGGCTCGGGCGGACGCCGCTGAGCACCAGGCTGACCGCCACGCCGAACGCGATGGCGATCAGCGCGGGCATCCGGCGCCGGGTCGGGCCGCCCCAGACCGCGATGGCGAGCCCGCCGAGGACGGCACCCAGCGCCTCGGCGAACGCCACGGTACCGACCTGGCCCATCGTGCCGAACGCGAGCACCATCGGCGGCACCAGCAGCAGGCTCGCCAGGCACAGGTTGTAGAGCGAGAAGAAGCCGAGCATGGCCCGGAACCCCGGCTCCGCCCACGCCATCCGCGCGCCGCCGACCAGCTCGGCCAGGAACGGCTCCTTGCGGCGGCGGCCGAGCAGGTCGGGGAAGCGCACCGCGGCCAGCACACCGATCGCGACCACGTAGCTGACGATGTCGATCACCAGGACGCCGGCCAGGCCGATCGCGGCGAGCAGGCCCGCAGCCAGCAGCGGCACCGCGAGCGAGCTGAGCCCGACCGCGAGCTGGGCGATGCCGTTGGCGTGCCCCAGGTAGCGCTTCGGCACCACCTGCGGGATCGCGGCCAGGTAGGTGATGCGTTGGAACACCGACGCCGCGCCGAGCACGCACACGAGCGTGTAGACGGCCGCGAGTCCCAGCCGGTCGGTCCACAGCAGCAGGGCCAGCAGCGCCTCCGCTGTCACCGCCGTCGCGCACGCTGCCAGCAGCACCCGGCGCCTGTCGAACCGGTCCGCGACCGCGCCCGCGACCGGCAGCGTCAGCAGTGCCGGCAGGTACGCGATCACCCCGGACAGGCCGAACCACAGCATCGACCCGGTCTCGAGGTAGACCCAGACCGGCACCGCCCACTGGGTCAGCGCCGAGCCGGTCGACGAGATGAGCTGGCTGGCGGTGATCGCCAGGAACCGGCGTACGCCCGGTTGCACGACCGTCTCGGCGGTGACCGGATCGGTGCTGGTGGCGGCCAGTGCCCAGCCGGCACCGGCGAGCTGTCGCGGCGCGGCGGACGGCTCGGTGAGCCGGGGATGCGTGCGGGTGAGCACCTCGGCGAGCGCCTCGGCCCGCTGCTTGACGAAGTAGTGCCCGGCCCCGTCCAGCACCACGAGCGCTGTGGACTCGCCGAGGAAACTCCACTCGCGGTACCGCTCCTCGTAGTACTCGGTGAGCACGTCGTGGGTGCCGACGACGGAGATCACCGGTGCGGGCACCCGGACCGGATCGCCGTCCAGCCACTCGGTGAACCGCTCCTGCGCCTCGGCGGCCTCCCGGCGTACGTGGTGGACGAACCGGTCGACCTGCGCCTGGTCCAGGTCGGCCAGTTCCGCGCCGATCGAGCGCAGGAACGTCTCGTACCGCCGGTCGGCGCCCCGGGAGTCGGCCCAGTCGACGAGCCGGCCGAGCATGTTGTCCGGCCGGGCCGTCGGGAACACGCCACCGGCGTAGATCGCCTCGATCGGGCGTCCCCGCTCGTGCAGGCACCGGGCGATGCCGGTCAGCAGCGCGCCGCCGACGCAGTGGCCGTACAGGACCAGCGGGCCGTCCACCCGCTCCTGGATCTCGGCCACGCACCGCTCGACCAGCTCGTCGAAGGGCAGCTCGGTGTCGCGGACGCCGACGTCGTGGCCGGGGACCGCCACGGAGAACAGCGTGTGCCCGGCCGGCAGCGCGTCCGCGAGCGGCTGGTAGATGCTGGCGAGCCCGCCGCCGTACGGCACGCACACGTACGAGCGCACCCGCTGGTCCGCCGGGACCGGCCGGGTCAGTTCGTACAGCAGCGGACGCTGCCGCTCCCCGTCCACCGGGGCGTCGATCAGCGCGGCCAGTCCCTGCACCGTCGGGTGCGCGAACACGTCCATCACGCCGACGTCGACCTGCCCGTACGCCTCGCGCAGCAGCGCCAGCATCCGGATCGCCAGCAGCGAGTGCCCGCCCAGCTCGAAGAAGTCGTCGTCCAGGCCGACCTCGGGCACGCCCAGCACGTCGCGCCAGGTGGCGGCGACAGTCTGCTCGACCGGGCTCACCGGGGGACGGCGCTGCGCGGGGGTGATGCCGGACGAGGGTGCGGGCAGCGCGGCGGTGTCGAGTTTGCCGTTGGCGGACAGCGGCAGGGCGTCGAGCGTGACGAACGCCGACGGCACCATGTACTCGGGCAGCCGCCGCTTCAGCGCCGCCCGCAGCTCCGCCGGGTCCGGGGCGTCGCCCGTCAGGTACGCCACGAGACGCTGCCCGGCGGGCGTGGCGCCGCGGACGACGACGGCGGCGGAGCCGACGCCCGGCTGTTCGCGCAGCACCGCGGCGATCTCCCCCAGCTCGATCCGCAGGCCCCGCAGTTTCACCTGGTCGTCGATGCGGCCGAGGAACTCCAGCGTCCCGTCGGTACGCCAGCGGGCCAGGTCGCCGGTGGCGTACAGCCGGCCGCCGGGCTCGCCGAACGGGTCGGGGACGAACGAGCCCGCGGTGAGCCCGGGACGGTTGAGGTAGCCGCGGGCCACCTGCACGCCGCCGAGGTGCAGCTGCCCGGCCACGCCGGCCGGCACCGGGCGCATCGCCTCGTCGAGCACGTAGGTGCGGACGTTGCGGATCGGCCCGCCGATCGGCACCCGTGTCACGCCGGCCAGCGCGTCGGGCGTGGCCGCCCAGGCGGTGACGTCGATCGCCGCCTCGGTGGGTCCGTACAGGTTGTGCAGCGCCGCCGACGGGATCGTGGCGACGGCGCGGCGGGCCAGGTCCGCGGGCAGCTCCTCGCCGCTGCACACGATCCGCCGCAGCGACCCGCAGCGGGTCGGGTCGGCCGGACCGGCCGTGGACAGGAACGCGTCGAGCATCGACGGCACGAAGTGGACAATGGTGATCCGCTCCCGCTCGATCAGGTCCCGCAGGTACGCCGGGTCGCGGTGCCCGCCCGGCGCGGCCAGCACCAGCCGCGCGCCCACGAGCAGCGGCCAGAACACCTCCCACACCGACACGTCGAACCCGATCGGCGTCTTGTGCAGCACCGCGTCGTCCGGTCCGAGCGCGAAGGCGTCCTGCATCCAGTCGAGCCGGTTGACGATCGCCGCGTGCTCGTTGACCACGCCCTTCGGCCGCCCGGTGGACCCCGACGTGTAGATCACGTACGCCGCGTTCCCCGGTCCGGCGGCAGTGCCCCCGGCGGTGCGCGGCCGGTCCGGCGCGGTCAGCGGCAGCACGGTCCCCGGGACGGTCAGCGCGTCCGGCACCTCGTCGGCCAGCAGCACCCCGGCGCCGGCGTCGGCGAGCATGAAGGCGAGCCGCTGCGGCGGGTGGTCCGGGTCCAGCGGCAGGTACGCCGCACCGGCCCGGAGGATGCCGAGCAGCCCGGCGATCAGGCGGCGGGAACGGGGCTCGTGGATCGCGACGACCGACTCCGGTCCCACACCGTGCGCGACCAGCCGCGACGCCACCTGCTCGGCGGCGTCGGACAACTCGGCGTACGTCATCCGGGTGTTGCCGTCGACCAGCGCTACCGCGTCCGGCGTACGCCGGGCCTGGGCGTCGAACAGCTCCCCCAGCGTGGTCCGGCGCACCGGTGCGCCGGTGGCGTTCCAGCCGGTCACGACCGCCGCGTGCTCGGCGTCCGGCATGACCGGCAGCGCGCTCACCCGGGTCCGGGGCGCCGCCACGGCGGCGGCGAACAGCAGCAGGTAGCGGTCCGCGAACGCCTCCATCGCGGCGCGCTCGAACAGCGCGGTGCGGTACTCCAGCCGCAGCTCGTCCCCGGCGATCTCCAGCGACAGGTCGTCCATGGCGCCGCCGAACGCCTCACCCCGGCCGGTCGGCAGGTGGTGGAAGGTGAGCTGGTACAGCGGCGGCACGCCGGGGTCGCGCCGTACCGCCAGTTCCTCAACGAGTTTCTGGAACGGCATGTCCTGGTGGTCCCAGGCGTCCAGCACGACCCGGCGGACCCGGCGCACCAGGGTCAGGAACGGTGGATCGCCCGACACGTCGACCCGCAGCACCAGCATGTTCATGAACATGCCGAGCAGCGGTTCCAGCTCGGCCCGGTCCCGGCCGGCCACCGGCATGCCGACCACCACGTCGTCGCTTCCGGACAGCCGGTGCAGCAACGCGACGTAGGCGGCGAGCTGCACCATGAACGGGGTCGCGGCGGCCTGCTGGGACAGCTCCGGCAGCGCCGCCGTCACGGGCCCGGGCAGCGTCCGGCGGACGTCGGCGCCGTCGAACGTGAGCGTCGCCGGGCGCGGACGGTCGGTGGTCAGCGCGTGCACGGCGGGCAGGCCGGTCAGCGCCTCCCGCCAGTAGTCGCGCAGCTCGTCCCACCGGGGCCCGTCGAGGCGGTCGCGTTCCCAGGCCGCGTAGTCGGCGTACTGGATCGGCAGCTCGGGCAGGTCCGGCGCACGGCCCGCGACGGCGGCGGCGCACAGCTCGGTCAGCTCGGCGCGCAGGTGGAGCAGGGACGTGCCGTCGAGGACGACGTGGTGCCCGGCGAACAGCAGCCACCAGGTGTCCGGGTCGAACCGCAGCAGCCGGGCCCGCCACAGCGGGGCCGCGTCCATCGGCAGGTCGAGGCGGGCGTACTCGGCGACGATCCGGGCGCGGGCGGCGTCCCGCTCCGGCTCGGGCAGCGCGGACAGGTCGGTGACCGGCAGCTCCACCGGGACGGTGGGGTGGACGTCCTGGTAGAGCCGCCCGTCGTCCAGGCGCAGCGTGGTGCGCATGGCCTCGTGCCGGTCGGTGACCGCTCGCAGCGCGGCGAGCGCCTGCTCCGGCCCGGCGCCCGCCGGCAGGGTGACCGCGTCGGTCATCGTGAACAGCGGCTGCCCCGGGCTGAGCTGGGCGGTGAACCAGACCCGCTCCTGGGCGTACGACGCGGGAACGGTGTAGACGTCGTCCACCGGCGTGACGTCGTGGCGCGACTCGGTCATCCCGGCCGCCCCGGTCGGCGCAGGCGCGGGATGGGCGCCTCGGCCGGTGGGGCGACGCGCAGCGACTCGATCCGGGCGGCCATCGCCGCGACTGTGGGCGCGTCGAACAGCACCCGCATGGACAGCCGGGCACCCACCGCCTGCCGGATGCGCAGCACCAGCTGCGCGGCCACGAGCGAGGTGCCGCCGAGCCGGAAGAAGTCGTCGTGCGGGCCGACCTCGGTCACGCCCAGCACGTCGCGCCAGATCCGGGCGACGGTGTCCTGCAGGTCGCCGTCGGCGGCGGTGACCGTCGAGGCGGTGGCCGCCGTGGTCGCGGCGAGCCGCCGCTCGTGCCCGGCGACCGCCTCCACCGTGTAGGCGCCGACCGCCACCGAGCCGGTCCGCCCCTCGGCGAGGACCCGGCACGCCGCGCGCACCGCCGCGTCCGGGGCCAGCCCGTCGTGGTCGGGTACGCCCTCCTCCCGCCACGCGCCCCAGGCCACCGACAGCACGGGCGCCCGCCAGCCGTGCGGGCTGCGCGCGTACGCGTCGAGGAACGCGTTGGCGGCCGTGTCGTCGGCGCGGCCCAGGCCACCGGCGAGCGCTGTCACCGAGGAGCTGAGCAGCACGAAGTCGAGCGGCAGGTCGCCGAAGACCGCGCGCAGCGCCAGCGTGCCGGTGACCTTCGGCAGCAGTTCGGCTGTCGCCTCGGCCGGCCGCGACCCGGTGGACAGCCCGGTGTCGGGCAGCCGCGCGGCGTGCACGATGCCGTCGAGTCCGCCGAGGTCGTCCTCGATGCCGGCGCGCACCGCCCGCAACGCGTCCACGTCTGTGACGTCGGCGCGCACGTGGCGGACCCGCGCCCCGGCTCGTTCCAGCGCCTCGACCAGGTCCGGCCGGGCGGTGCGGCCGACCAGCACCAGCCGGGCGCCCCGGCGGGCCAGTTCGGTGGCGAACGCCCCGCCGATCCGGCCCAGTCCGCCGGTGATCAGGTAGCGCCCGCCGTCGCGCACTACCGGCCCGGTACGACCGCGAACCGGCGCCGCCGCGAACCCGCGCGTCCAGCGGCGCCCGCCCAGCCGCAGCGCGACCGCCTCGGCCCGCTCGGCGCCGAGCAGTTCGTCCGCCAGCGCGTCCGCGCTCGGCTCGGCCGGGTCGGCGTCGACCCAGTGGCAGCGCAGTCCCGGGCGTTCCAGCGGCACCGAGCGCACCACCCCGGCGACTGTGGCGTGTTCCGGGCGCAGCAGGTCGGATCCGGTCACGTCGGCCGTTCCGGCGGTCACCACGTCCAGCGCCACGTCGGCGGCCGGCAATGCCTCCAGCAGGGTCAGCAGCGCGAGGTACCCGTGTTCCTGGGCCGCCGTCACGGCGTCGGCGTCCGGGCCGGCCGGGTCGCCGTCGAGCGCCCACGCGTGCACGATCCGGGCGGCGCGGCCGTCGTCGGCGCACTCGTCGAGCAGGCGCTGGTGGTCGGCGACGCTGGCCGGGCGCAGCCGGTAGCCGTCCGGGCGGACCGCGAAGGCCGTTCCGGGGCGGACCACTGTGACGTCCGCGCCGCGCTCGCGCAGCCGGTCCGCGAGCGCCGTGCCGCGCTCACCGGCCGCGAACAGCAGCAGCGGGCCGGGCGCCTCCGCGGACCCGGCGTCGGGCAGCTGACGCCAGATCGGCACCTCGACCACGCCGTCGTCGTACCGCTCGTCGGTGGCCGGTTCGGCGGGCGCGGCCACCGGTTCCGGGTCGATCCAGTACCGGGCCCGCTGGTACGGGTAGCCGGGCAGCGGCACCCGGCGCGGCGTGCCGGAGGCGGGCAGCCGCACCGGCACCCCGGCCGTCCACAGGCGGCCCGCCGCCTCGTACGCGGTCTGCCTGCCGGTCAGCCGCTCCCCCGGCGCGGGCAGCGTGCGCAGCGGCGCCCGGGCCCCCGCCGGCAGGCTGAGCCGGGCGAGACCGGCGAGCTGCCGGCCGGGGCCGCACTCCAGCAGCAGCCAGTCGTCGGCGGCGCCGGTCGCGGCGAGCGCGGCCACTGTGGCCCCGAACCGCACCGGACGGCAGAGCTGGCCGGCCCAGTACGCCGGGTCGGTGATCTGCTCGTCGGTGAACGGCGCGGCGGTCGCGGCCGAGAACACCGGCAGGTCCGGCGCCCGGCGCGGCACCGCCGCCACGAGCGCTTCGAACTCGTCGCGCACCGCCGCGAGCAGCGGCACGTGCATCGCGTACGGCGAGCGCAGCGGCGTGCAGCCGATGCCGCGTTCGCGCAGGAGGTCGGCGGCGGCGGCGACCGGTTCCGGCGCGCCGCCCACCACGCAGGTGTGCGGGCCGTTGCTGATCGCCACCGTCACACCGCCGGGCAGCAGCGGCGCGATCTCGTCGGCGCCGCGCTGCACGGCGAGCATCCGGCCCTCCGGCGCGGCCTGCACGAGGCGGCCCCGGGCGGCGGCGAGCCGCAGCGCGTCCGGCAGGTCGAACACCCCGGCCACGGTCGCGGCGACCAGTTCGCCGACGGAGTGGCCGATCATCGCGGCGGGCGTGACGCCCCAGTGCCGCCACAGCGCCGCGAGCGCGTACTCGACGGCGAACAGCGCGGGCTGCGCCACCGCCGGTCCGGCCAGCCGTTCGTCCGCGTTCCAGCCGAGGATCGCGGCGCACTCGTCGACGGCGGCGGCGAACACCGGCTCGGTGGCGGCCAGGTGCGCGCCCATGCCGGGGTGCTGCGCGCCCTGTCCGGGCAGGAGCAGACCCACCCGGGGCGGCGTGGCGGCGTCCCCGGCGGCCCGGCGTTTCGGGTCGGTGAGCGCCGCCGCCGCCCGGGCCCGGTCGACAGCGACGACGGCGGCCCGGTGCCGGTAGGCCGGCCGGCCCTCCCGCAACGTGTACGCCACGTCGCGCAGCTCCACGTCGGGCGCGCCGGTGAGCCGCTCGGCCAGCCGGGCACAGGCAGCGGCCAGCGCGTCGGGGGTCGCTGCCGACACCTGGAGCAGCTCGCCGCCGCCGTGATCCGGCTCCGGGGGTACGCGCGGCGGCGCCTCCTGGAGCACCAGGTGCGCGTTGGTGCCGCCGAGGCCGAGCGAGCTGACGCCGGCCCGCAGCGGTCGCTGGTCCTCGGGCTCCCACTTGGTCAGCGTGGACACCACGTAGAACGGGCTCGCCTCGATGTCGATGCCCGGGTGCGGCCGGTCGTGGTTGACGGTGGGCGGGATGAGCCGGTGCCGCATCGACAGCACGGTCTTGATCAGGCCGATCACGCCGCCGGCCGCGCTGAGGTGACCGATGTTGGCCTTGGTGGAGCCGACGCCGCACCAGCCGCGCTCGGCGGTCCGCCGCCCGTACGCCGTGCTCAGCGCCGCCAGCTCGATCGAGTCGCCGAGGACGGTGCCGGTGCCGTGCGCCTCGACGTACCCGACCGAACGGGGGGCGACGCCGGCGACGGCGAGCGCCTGCGTGACCACCTCCACCTGCCCGGTGACGCTCGGCGCGGTGAAGCTCGCCTTGGCCGACCCGTCGTTGTTCACCGCGTTGCCGATGACCAGTGCCCGGATGTCGTCGCCGTCGGCGAGCGCGTCGGAGAGCCGCTTGAGCACGACCACGCCGACGCCGCTGCCGTAGACGGTGCCGTCGGCGTCCGCGTCGAACGGACGGCAGTGCCCGTCGGCGGAGGTGTAGCCCTCGTCGGCGGCGTACCCGACGCCGTGCGGCAGTTCCACGCACACGCCGCCGGCGAGCGCCGTGTCGCACTCGCCGCTGCGCAGCGCCTCGGCGGCCAGGTGCACCGCGACGAGCGACGACGAGCAGGCGGTCTGCACTGTCATCGCCGGGCCGCGCAGGCCGAGCCGGAACGCGACGGTGCTGGCCAGGTAGTCCGGCTTGTTGCCGAGCGACACGCGCAGCTCACCCGCGTCCGCGAGCGCCCGCGGGTTCCGCCGGACGTTGAGCCACTGGTACAGGTCGGCGTTGCCGCCCGCGTACACGCCGATCTCGCCGTCGTAGCGGGCCGGGTCGCAGCCCGCGTCGGTGAGCGCGGCGTGCGCGTGTTCCAGGAACAGCCGCTGCTGCGGGTCGGTCAGCTCCGCGTCGCGGGGGCTCATCCCGAACAGTTCCGCGTCGAACCGGTCCACGCCGTCGAGCACGGCGGCCACCGGCACGTACGCCGGGTCGTCGAGCTGCTCCGGGGTGACGCCCCGGGCCAGCAGCTCCGCGCGGGTGAACCGGGTGAGCGACTCGGCGCCGACGACCAGGTTGCGCCAGAACTCCTCCGCCGACGCCGCCCCCGGCACGCGCAGGCTGAGCCCGACGATCGCGATCGGCTCCACTGTCTCGTTCACGCCATGACCTCCGGCTCGGCCGAGTCGCTGATGTGCAGGCGCAGTTCGCTGACGTAGCGGCGGCCCGCGCCGTCGGGCAGCCACGCCTGCCCGAGCGCGGGCAGCAGCTCCGACACGGTCACCGCCACGTCGTCGCCGCCGGCCCGCCGGGCGGCGCGCAGCAGCAGGCAGAGCCGGTCGGCGTAGAGCGGGCTGGTCAGGTCCACGTAGGTGGGTTTGAGTTCGGTGGCCACCCGGACGAAGACCCGTTCCGGCAGGCCCAGCGCGGCCCGCCACCGGCGTACCGCGAGGTAGCGGCGCGCCTGGTCGACGGCGTCGGCCAGGCCGGTCGCCCCCACAGTGGTGCGCCACGTCTCCCGGGCCAGCACGAGGCGGTCGACAGTCACCCGGGGGCTGTGCGGGCGATCGGTCATCAGCTTGAACGCGTCGCCCGCGTGCACAGCGATCAGGTCGGAGAACACCTCGACCAGCGGCCAGCGCGTGCCGTCCGGGCCGGTCGCCACCAGGACGCCGTCCACCTCGGACACGATCGCCGCGTTCGCCGGCACGAGCCGGTCGCGCGGCGCGCCGGGCGCGTCGGCGAACGCGAGCCGGTGGTCGTCCGGCCCGTGCAGGGACGCGGACAGCCGCCCGCCGACGCGGGGGAAGTCGACCGGGTAGAGCGGGCGCAGCCGTCCCGGGCCCAGGTCGGCCGCGTACGCGCGCCGCAGCCGGTCCAGGTCGGGATGGCAGTGCGTGAACAGCTCGGCGTTGAACGTGGCGTACGCGGCGTGCAGCTCGCCGAGCACCGCCCCGAACTCGCCGGCGGCCAGCGCCTCGGGTGATGCGGCGAACAGTTGCAGGTCGGGGCTGTGCACCCGGCCCGCGCTCCAGCCCGGGCGGGTCGCCGGGAACCGGTCGGCCACCAGGGGCGCCAGCTCGGCCGCGCCGAACTCCACGCGGGCCGTCCCCTCGGGCAGTCCGGCCAGTCCGAGCACCCGTTCCCAGCGGGCGGCGAACTCGGCCGCGACCCGGTCCACCGGCCGGTCGCCGGGCCCGAACAGTGGCCCCTGCGCGACGAACCACAGGTCGCCGAGCCGGACCGGCCCGTCGCCGCTCAGGTCGTCGTACAGGTCGCGCAGCGCGTCGCCGTACGCCGTGGCCAGTTCGGCGGTGAGCCAGCGCGCGGCCCGCAGCGGCAGGTCCAGCGCCGGGGCCAGGGAGTCGAGCAGGCCGCCGCCGACCGTGAGGTCCACGTCGCGTGCGGTCTCCTCGTGGCACAGCGCCCGCCCGGCGTAGTTCTGCCCGGCCCGGCGGCGCGGCGGCAGCCCGGTGAGCGCTGTGAACCCGGCGTCCAGCGCGGACAGCGCGCCGGTGAGGGCGGCCGGGTCACCGGCGGCGTCGGCGACGCGGGTCCGGGCGGCGGCCAGCCGGTCCAGCCCGGCCAGCGCCCGCGCACGGCAGTCCCTGTCGCCGATAGCGGCGATCCGCTCCCGCAGGCGGTCCTGCGCGACGAAGCCCTGCGGCAGGTCGAAGTCCCACCGCAGCAGCCCTCGTTCGGCGAGCTGGGCGAGCAGCAGGAACCCCTCCTCGGCGCGGCGTACGCCGGTCCGCCCGTCGCGTACGAGTTCGTCGACGACGTCCCGGGCCGGGCGGGTGCCGTCGCAGCGGCACAGCGCGATCGACTCGCTCAGCGACACCGGTTCCGGGCGCTGGGCGGGCCGGTGCACGATCCGGCCGTCCAGGTGGACGTGCGGCGCCCGGACCGGGGCGAGCCACTGCCGGACCTGCGGGTCGGCGGCCAGCCGGTCCGCGTACGCGGCCAGCGCCCAGTGTTCGAGGTGGACGGCGCGGCGGCGGAGCAGCCCGGGGCCGGGTACGGCGGTGACGCCGGACGCACCAGGTGCCACGGTGCCCCAGCACACCGGCCCGAAGAAGCCGATGGTCTCGCACTTGGCGACGTAGCGCTGCCAGTACCCGGCGACGACGTTCTCCCGGCCCCGGCGGCGGACGTTGCGGGGCGCGTCCGGGCCGTCGCGGACCAGCCCGTCCAGCGCCACCAGCGCCTCCGGGTTCTGCCAGGCGACGGCCTCGCGGAACAGCGGGTCGGCGGCGATCCCGCACAGCGCCACCGACGACGCCCGGACGGCGGCGGCGTACGCGGCGGTGAACGCCGTTTCGTCCAGGTCACCGTTCAGGTGCCGGTCGGCGGCGTCGGCGCAGTCCGGCGCGGCGAAGCGGTCCAGTCCGTCGGCGGGGAACCCGGCGCTGCGCAGCAGCACGTCCCGCCACACCGACCAGCCGGTGTCGCCGAGGGGAACCAGGTACGTCACCGCGGCTCCTCCTCCACCACCGGGCGGCGCTGGACCCGCTGGCGGCGCAGCGCGCCCCGGCGCGCCGCCCGTTCCACCGCCTCGTCCTCGGCGTCCTCGCCGGACGACGGCGCAGCGAGGCTGTCCAGGTGCGCGGCGAGCGCGCGGACGGTCGGGTGGTGGAACAGGTCAACGACCCGCAGGTTCGTGCCGAGCAGCCGGTTGAGCTGCCGTTGCACGACCGCGACCGCGAGCGAGCCGCCGCCGACGTCGAAGAAGCTGTCGGTCGCGGCCACCTCCGGTACGCCGAGCACGTCGCACCAGACCGAGGCGATCCGCCGCTCGGTGGCGGTGGCCGGGCGGGCGGCCGGAGCGCCGGCACGACCCACGGCCCGGGTGATCCGGGCGGCCCGGGGTACGTCGCCGGGCGTTCCGGCCGGGACGGCGGTCCAGGCGGGCAGCTCGGCCAGCGGCCGCTCCGGGTCGGCGGCGCCGGCCCGCAGCAACCGCTCGACGTCGGCGAGCACGTCGGTGATCAGGGCCTCGCCGTAGACGTCCGGGTTGAAGACGATCTCCACGCGCAGCCGCCCGTCCCGGGTGACGCCGTAGAGCGTGAGGTCGAACGGTGAGCCGGGGGCGGGCACCGGCACCGGTTCGGCGGCCGGCCCGGCCAGGTCCAGCCGCGGCTCGTCGAACGTGTACATGTTGAAGAGCACCTGCACCAGCGGGCTGCGGTCGAGCAGGCCGCCCAGCCCGAGGCCGCCGACGATGCGTTCGACAGGCGCCTCCGGGTGGGCGAGCGCGGCGAGCAGTTCCTCCCAGGCGGCGCGGACGTGCGCGGCGAAGCCCGCTCCGGGCGTCCGGCCCAGCCGCAGCGGCGCGATCTCGATGAAGAAGCCGACCATCGGTTCGAAGTCGGCGGCTCGCCGGTCCACAGTGGGGGTGCCGACCACCAGGTCGGGCAGGCCGGTGCGCCGGGCCAGCACCAGCGCGAACGCGGCGAGCACGGCGGCGGCGGGGGTCGCGCCGAGCCCGGCGGCGAGGTCGGAGAGCGCGGCGGTGGCGGCCCGGTCCAGCCGGGTGCCCACCGTGGCGCTGGTGTACGTCTGTTCGGCCGGCCGGTCCCGTCCCCCGGGTAGTCGCAGCACCACCGGTGCCCCGGTCAGGTGGTCCAGCCACCAGTCGAGGTCGGCGGCGGCGCGGCGCCGGGACCGGTCGGCCCGCCAGGCCACGTAGTCGCCGTACGTGGCGGGCAGCGGCGGCAGCGGCGGCCCGTCCCCGAGCGCGGCCCGGTACGCGGCGGCCAGGTCGGCGTAGAACAGCGACTGCGACCAGCCGTCGAACACGGCGTGGTGGGCGTAGACGGCCAGCACGTGCTCGTCGGCGCCGGTGCGGATCAGTTCGGCCCGCCACAGCGTGTCGGTCGCCAGCGCGAACGGCGTGGCGGCGCTCGCCGCGAGGTAGGTGGTGAGGTCCGTGCCCGGGGCGAGGTCACGCACCGGCAGCGGCACCGGTGTGGACGGGTCGGCGACCGCGTACGGCACACCGTCGCGCTCCGGGATGCGCCAGCGCAGGATCTGCTGACGGTCCGCGACGGCGGTGAGCGCCGTGGCGAGCGCCGCCACATCGAGCGGGCCGGTGATCCGTTCGGCGAACGCGACGTTGTACGCCGACGCGGCGGCCGGGAAGTAGCGGTCGAGGAACCACAGCCGCTGCTGCGCCGGGGACAGCGCCGGTGGCCGTCCCCTGACGACAGGGGCCGGGCCGGTTCCGGCGGCGGCGTCGGCGCGGGCGGCGATGCCGCGTGGCGTCCGCCCGACCAGCACGTCCTCGACGGCGAGGTCGCGGCCCAGCCGCTCGCGCAGGTCGGCGACCAGCCGCATCGCGGTGATCGAGTGCCCGCCCTGGTGGAAGAAGTCGTCGTCGCGGCCGACCGCGGGCACGTCCAGCAGCGCCGTCCACGCCTGCGCGACGAGGCGTTCGGTGTCGGTGGCGGGCGCCTCGCCGGACGGCACGGGAGCCGGTCCGGCGACGTCGTACGCGGCCAGCCGCTCGGTGTCGATCTTGCCGTTGATGGTGACGGGCAGCGCGGGCATGGTGTGCATCCGGGCCGGTACGGCGGCGGGCGGCAGCAGCCGGGCGCAGTATTCGCGCAGCTCGGCGGCTTCCAGCCCGGTCGCCGCGTACGCGACGAGTTCCTGACCGCCCGGGCCGGCGCGGACCTGGACGCTGGCCAGGTCGACGTCCGGGTGGCGGCGCAGCACGGCCTCGACCTCGCCCAGCTCGATCCGCTGCCCGCGGATCTTGACCTGCCGGTCGGCCCGGCCGAGGAACTCCAGGCTCCCGTCCGGCAGCCACCGGGCCAGGTCACCGGTGCGGTAGAGGCGCTCCCCCGGCTTGCCGGAGAACGGGTCCGGGAGGAACCGTCCCGCAGTTCGGGCGGCGTCGAAGAGGTATCCGCGGCCGAGCCCGGGACCACCGGCGAGCACCTCGCCGATCTCCCCCGGGCCGACCTCGCGCAGCTCGTCGTCGACCAGGTGGATGCGGTGGTTGGCGGCGGGCCGTCCGATCGGGATGGGCCTTGTCCAGTCGCCGCTGCCCTCGAACCAGGTCACCAGCACCGTCGCCTCGGTCGGGCCGTACACGCTGACGAAGCGGCGACCGCCCGCGGTCCAGCGGCCGACCTGTTCCGGGCCGGTCGCCTCGCCGCCGGTGACGACCAGCCGTACGCCGGGCAGCCGGGCCGGGTCCAGCAGCGGCAGGATCGGCGGCGGCAGCACCACCACGTCGACTGCCTGCTCGGCGCAGATCCGGTAGAGCCGGGTCGGGTCGGCCCGCTCGGCGTCACCGGCGAGCACGACTGTGCCCCCGGCGGCGAGCGGGGCGAGCATGTCGACCACCGAGGCGTCGAACCCGATCGAGGCGAACGCCAGGCACCGGGTCGCCGTGTCGAACCCGGAGAACTCCGCGATCGAGGTGACCTTCTCGGTCAGCGCCCGGTGCTCGATCACCGCACCCTTCGGTTGCCCGGTCGACCCGGACGTGAACATCGCGTACGCCGTGGTGCCGAGCGTCGCCGGGGTCGGCTGCCAGGGCGCGGTAGCGGCGGGGACGTCCAGCACGGTGCGGCCGGTGAACGCCTCGGCGGCGGGCGTACCCACGACGACGCGCAGCCGGGCCTCGGCGGCCAGCTCCCGCAACCGCCCGGACGGCAGCGCCGGGTCGAGCGGGACGTACCCGGCACCGGCCGCCTGCACGCCGATCAGCGCGACCACCAGGTCCGGGCGGCGGTCCACGCAGACCCCGACGAGGTCGTCCGCGCCGATGCCGTGCTCCCGCAGCGACGCGGCGAGCGCGGCGGCCCGGCCGACCAGGTCGGCGTAGCTGAGCGTCAGGTCGCCCTGCACCACGGCCCGCGCGCCGGGACGCCGCCGGGCGTGCGCGGCGACCAGGTCGGGCAGGCACGCCTGCGGGTAGGGCAGCTCGGGGCCGACCTGCTGATCGCGCTGATGGTCGCCGCCGGTCATCGTCGTGCCTCGATCCAGTGCCGGGCCCGCCGGAACGGGTAGCCGGGCAGCGGCACCCGCCGGCCGAGTGGCACGGGCAGGTCGGCACCGGCACGCCAGGCGCGGACTGCCTCGTCGCCGTCCACCGGCTCGCCGGCCGCGAGCGCGCTCAGCCGTGTCACCGCCTCCCCGGCGTCGGCGCAGCGGACCGCGTCCCGGTACGCCAGCCGCCGCCGTCCCACCGCGAGCGTGTGCGCCACGTCGGCAACCGCCAGGTCGCCCTCGGCCAGCCGGACGGCCAGCCGCCGGGCCAGGTCCCGAAGCCCCGCCGGGCTGCCCGCTGACAGTCCCAGCACCACCGGGCCGGATGCGCCGTCGCGGTCCGGTGCGTCCGGCGCGGGCTCGACCAGTACGTGCGCGTTGGTGCCGCCGAGACCGAACGAGCTGACACCGGCGCGCCGCTGTCCCGCCCACGGCCGGCTCTCCGCGTCCACCTCGGCGCCCGCGGCGGCCAGGTCGACGTCGCCGTGCGCGGCGGTGAAGTGCGCGGTACCCGGAACCTGCCCGGAGCGCACCGCGTACACGGCCTTGATCAGCGAGATCACGCCCGCCGCGGCGTCCAGGTTGCCGAGGTTGCCCTTCACCGAACCGAGCAGCAGCGGGGCGCGGGCGCCCCGGCGTACCCGGGCCAGCGCGTCCACCTCGATCGCGTCGCCCACCGGCGTGCCGGTGCCGTGCCCCTCCAGGTACCCCACGTCGGCCGCGTCCCACCCGACCGACGCCAGCGCCTCCGCCAGCACCGCCGCCTGGCCGGACACGCCCGGCACTGTGAAGCCGGGCCGGTCGGCGCCGTCGTTGTTCACCGCCCACCCGGCGAGCACGGCGTACACGTGGTCGCCGTCGGCGCGGGCGTCGGCGAGCCGCTTCAGCACCACCGCCCCGGCGCCGTTGCCGAACACCTGCCCGGTGGCGGCGGCGTCGTACGGGCGGCACACCCCGTCGGTGGCCAGCAGCCCGCCCGGCCGCAGCCGGTAACCGGCCTGCCGGGTGGACACCACCGCCGCGCCGCCCGCTATCGCCACGTCGCAGCGGTAGTCCAGCAGGCTCTGCCCGGCCTGGCACACCGCGACGAGTGAGGTCGAGCAGGCGGTCTGGACCGCCACGGCCGGGCCGGACAGCCCCAGCGCGAACGCGGTCCGCGTCGGCAGGTAGTCGCAGCCGGAACCGCTCAGCGCGTCGTCCCAGTCCTCGGCGAGCGTGCCCGCCGCCGGTGCCAGTGCGGGGTTGCCCAGCAGGTGGTGGTGCAGGTAACGGTTGGGTCCGCACCCGGCGAACACGCCGATCTGGGCCGGGTCGCGGTCCGGGTCGATCGCGGCGTCCTCCAGGGCGTGCCAGGCGACCTCCAGGAACAGCCGGTGCTGCGGGTCGAGCAACGCCGCCGCCTCGGCGGCGTAGCCGAACAGGTCCGCGTCGAAGCCGTCCAGGTCGTCGAGCCGGCCGAACGCCGGCACCCAGCCGGGGCCGCCTGGCGCGCCCTCCCCGGCCGGGCTCCGGCGCACCGAGTCCACCCCCGACAGCAGGTTGCGCCACAGCGTCGGCGCGTCGTCCGCGCCGGGTACCCGGCAGGACAGGCCCACCACCGCGATCCGGTCGTCCTCGCTCACGCCCGTCCCTCCCCGCCACCGGCGGCCCGCGCGGCGGCGCGGCGGGCCATCCGGCGTCCGACCGCGGCCAGCCGGCCGTCCTCCGGTACGCCCGCGGCGTCCCCTGACGTCTCCAGGTACGCCGCCAGCGCCGCCACTGTCGGGAACTCCACCAGCCGCGCCAGCGGCACCCGGCGGCCGAGGTGTTCCTCCAGGTGCCCCTGCACCAGGGCGAGCTGGAGCGAGTGCCCGCCCGCTTCGAAGAAGTTCACCAGCCGGTCCACAGCGGGCAGTCCGAGCACCGCGCACCAGCCCGCGGCGATGGTCTGCTCGACCGGCCCGGAAGGCGGTCCACCGGCGGCCGCCCGTCCCGCGTCCGGGCCGCCGCCGTCCGGGTGCCCGGCGTCCGGATCGGGCAGGGCGGCCTGGTCGAGCTTGCCGGTCGGCCCGATCGGCAGCTCCGGCACCGCCACCACCGCCCGGGGCACCATGAAGTCCGGCAGCACACCGGCCAGCCGTTCCCGCAGCGCTCCCGGCTCGACGTGCGTCCCGGCGACGCCGACCACGTACGCGACGATCTCCTGCTCGCCCGCACCGGACGCGCCGCGCCGCGCCACCACCGCCGCGTGGGCCACGCCGGGCAGCGCCGCCAGGTGGGCCTCGATCTCGCCCAGCTCCACCCGGTAACCGCGGATCTTCACCATCCGGTCGCCGCGACCCAGGTAGACGAGCATGCCGTCGGGCAGCCGCCGCGCGACGTCCCCGGTCCGGTACGCGCGCACCCCGTCGTGCTCGGTGAACCGGGCCGCGGTCAGCTCCGGCAGGCCCAGGTATCCGAGCGCGACGTGCGGAGTCCGCACGACCACCTCGCCGGTGAGGCAGGCCGGGCGTCCGGCCGGGTCGGTCAGCACCACCTCGACGCCCGGCAGCGGGTGCCCGATCGGCACGACGGCCCGCTCCGGGTCCGCGTCCGGCGGCAGGTGGTGCTGCGCGGCGAAGCTGATCTCGGTGGTGCCGTACCCGTTGACGAACACCATACCCGGCGCGCACGACCGCCGGGCCAGCACCACGTCGTGCCGGGTGACCTCCTCGCCGCCGAGGACCACGGCGCGGACCGACGGCAGCCGCCCGTGCTCGCCGAGACTCGCCACCACGTACCGGAAGACGGTCGGGGTGGAGTGGTAGACGGTGACGCCCCGGTCGGCGAGCGCGCCGGTCAGGTGGCCGAGGCCGTGCGTGCGGACGTCGACCGGGACGGCGGCGGCGCCGGACAGCAGCGCGCTGAACGTGTCGGTGACCGCCATGTCGTAGCCGAACGACGTGAGCACGCTCGTGCGGTCGTCCGGCCGGACGGCGAAGTTGCGCACGTGGTTGCGGACGCCGAACAGCACGTTGCGGTGGCTCTGCACCACGCCCTTCGGTTTCCCGGTGGAACCGGAGGTGTAGAGCACGTACGCCGGGTCGTCCGGTCGCGCGGGCCCGGCCGGCACCGGCACGCCGGGCGCGCCCCGGCGCAACGGCACCACCGGCAGCTCCAGCCCGGCGTCGGCCGCGAGCGCGGCGGCCCTCCCTTCGTGGCCGGGGTCCGCGACGATCGCCCGGACGCCCGCGTCGCGCAGCATCGCGGCCAGCCGGGCCGCCGGGTACGCCGGGTCCAGCGGCACGTACGGCGAACCCGACGCCAGCGCCGCCAGGATGCCGGTGACCGTGGCGACGCCGTGACGGCACAGCACCGCCACCGGCGCCGTGACGTCACCCGGCCCGGCCAGCGCTTCGGCGGTCGCGGCGACTGCGGCGCCGAGTTCCCGGTAGGTCACAGTCGCGTCGTCGGCGAGCACCGCCGGCCTTTCCGGGTACGCCCGCACCGCCGCGGCGAACGCGGCCGGGATGGTGTCGCCGCGGACCCGGCCGGCCTCGGTGCCGTCGCCGCCGTGCAGCCGCCAGAGGTCCGGGGCCGGACGCCGCTCGTAGCGGGCCGACGGCAGCACCCCCGCCGACGAGGCGTCCGGGTCCAGCGTGGACAGGAACTCGGCCAGGTCGGCGCGGAGGTCGTCGGCGTACGCGGCGGGCAGCCCGGACACGGTGACGCCGGCCAGGTCGGGGCTCACCCCGACGGTGGCGTCGACCGGGTGGTCCGGCGGCGCCGGGCGCAGCGACCGGCACAACTCCCGGATCGGTGCGTCGGCGGTCAGGTCGAGCGTCACCGGGTGGTCGCCGTGCCGCAGTGTCACCACAGGGGATCCGGTGTAGCGGCGCACCAGCAGGGCGGTGGCGGCGAGGACGACGGCGGCCGGGTCGACGCCCGCGGCGCGCGCCCGGGCGGCGAGCCGCGGCGGCAGGCCGAGCGGCTGCGGGGACGGGCTCACCGCTGGTCCAGGACGGCGGCGACCACGTCGGCGAGCGTGGTCACCTCGGCGTCGGCCTCGGCGATCCGGAAGTCGTCGCGGTAGCTGCCGGTGCCGTGCACCACGATCTCGTGCCCGGCCGGCACCAGGCCCCGGTCGACGGCGTTGCAGACGCCGGTCAGCGCCATCAGGATCGACCACTCCCGCAGCCGGGCCGGGTCGTCGGGCAGCGTCAGACCGGCGTCGGCGAGCCACTGCCGGGCGACCGGGTAGCGCTGGACGCACTCGCGCCGCGACACCACGATGCCGTCGCCGCCGTGCCGCCGCACGAGCGCGTTCATGGCCGGGGAGGTCACCGGGCGGTGGGTGTAGAACGTCGGGTCGAGCACCTCGGCCGGGTCGTCGGTGACGGCCGGGAAGCGCAGGTCGGCGTCCTGCGTCCAGACGCCCCGGCTCTCGTCGAGCGTGTACGCCGGGCAGTGGCGCCGCTCGAACGAGCCGTGGCGCAGGCTGAGCACCATGTCCGGCGTGCCGAGGTGCTGCACGAGCAGGAAACCGGGGCGGTCGGCCGGGTCGGCGTCGCCGGCCGCCTCCAGCACGTCGCGGCCCAGGTTGTAGCCGAGCAGGCCGAACGCGCTGGACACGGCGTGCGCGTGCCAGCGCGCACCGGCGGCGGGCGACACGTCGGCCTCGAAGGCGGCCCGGGCGGCGTCGGCGACCAGGTAGTTGCGCAGGTCCAGCGTGTACCAGAGCGTGACGCCGTGCTTGTCGTACACGGTGGCGGCGTACTCGTCGACAAACGCGCGGCCGAGCGCCTTGACGCCCTCCGGGTCCGCGCCGGTGTATCGCAGCAGCGGGTTGACCGCGCGGGTCGCGGGATCGTCGGCGAGCGCGTCGTGGCGGAACTTGTGCCGGGTCGCCGCCGGAGCGAGGACCACGATGGACAGCTGCTCCGGGGTCACCAGCCCGGCCGCGTACGCGCGGGCCACCGAGTCGCGCAGCGCCACGCCCTTGTTGCCGGAGGTCGGGGTGACGATGCACAGCCGCTCACCGGTACGCCGGATGTGCTCCACCGCGCGGGCGACGATCACCATGGAGGCGAACGTCTTCGTGGTCCGGGTGCCGGGGTTGGCGGTCAGGTCGAGCATCGTCAGGTCGTGCCCGCCGTAGTGGCCCAGCGGGGACCAGCTGACCGTGGCGGCGGCGTAGAACTCGCGTACCGCGGGGGTCAGCTCGGGCAGGTCGAAGCCGGGCGCGAAGCCGGGTGTGCCGGGCGCGTCGCCGGGGACCGCGCCGCACCGGCGCACCGCCGACGCGATGACGTCGTAGTAGTCGGTGATCATGTTGCGGGTGGCCGGGGTGGTCACGGTCATCGGGCTTCCTCCAACACACTCCGGGCCGGCGCCGGCGGCACCGTTCGCAGATGGTCGCGCAGGGCGGTGAACCGGCAGGCGATCTCGGGCAGCTCGCTCGCGTGCCAGCCGCCGGCCAGATCGGGCCGGTACGCCGCCAGCGCCGCCCGGGCGCGCTCCGGGTAGCGGACGTGGCCGCCGCCGACCTCGACGCCGTCGCGGCGCCCGGCGCCGGTGTTCCAGGCGACCGCCTGCGCCACCGGCAGCTCGGCCGGCAACCGCAGCTCGATCCGGCCGCCGGTGAGCCGGACCGGATAGCCGCCCGGCAGTCCCAGCGGCCCGGGCAGGCTCGCCGTCACCTCGTCACCGGCGGCGAGCGCCGCCACCAGTGTGGCCCCGGCGTGCCCGGCGAGCGCGTTCAGCTCCGGCCGGGGCAGCGCGCGGTAGCCGGCGAGCAGCCCGGTGACGTCCGGGACGGGCCGGCCGTCCAGCCAGGCGCGTACCTCGGCGGTGTCGTCGCCGTCCGGGCCGGGCGCGGCCAGGTGGGCGTGGTGGCCGAGCACCGCCAGCCGGCGCGGCCCGGGACGGCCGAGCGCGGCGTCCAGGCACGCGGCGAGCGTCGCCACGTTGCCGATGCCGCAGCACACCGGCAGGTCCAGCGCGGCGAGCAGCGGGTTGACCGCGTCCGGGAACGCGCCGTTGACGAGCGTCGCACCGGGCGCGCCGCCGGCCAGCGCGGCGGCCAGGCGGGACACCAGTTCGGCCTGCAACGCCAGCGTCACCCCGAAGCCGGCCGCGGCGATCAGGTCCGTCCAGGCCGACGGTGCCGCCGCCCGCTCGTACGGCGACTGCGCGGACGCGGCGCAGACCAGCACGTCGGGCCGGAGCCGGGCCATCGAGGCGGCGTCGGCGGCGTACCCCTCCCCCGGGTCGGCGCCGGGTCCGGCGGTGAACGGCCGGGCGGTGAAGGCGACGGGGGTTCCGGCGACTGTGGCGCGCACCCGCGCGGCGCGGGCGAGCGCGTGCGCCGCGTCCGGGTCGCGGGCCAGGACCGTCACGCGCAGCGGCGCCGGGACGGGCGTCGCGGCCAGGCTGTGGCAGAGCGAGCGGGCCAGCCGGCCGGCGCCCACCACGACGACGTGCCGCGCGTCAGCGGGCCGGGCTGACATCGCGTCCCGCCTCCGTGACCCGGTCGACCCAGTCGGCGAACGATCCGGCGCGCAGGCAGCTCGCCGGTGACACCTCCAGTCCGGCCATCTCCCGTACCCGCAGCGCCATCCGCAGCGCGGTCAGCGAGTGCCCGCCGAGGGCGGCGAACGTGTCGTCGTCGTGCACCGCGTCGACGCCGAGCGTGGCCCGCCACGCCTCGCGCAGCCGGTCGGTGAGGGCACCGCCGCCGGGTTCCGCCGCGGCCCCGGCGGGCCGGGTCGGTGGCGGTGGCAGCTCCAGCCGTGCGACCTTGCCGTTGGGCAGGCGGGGCAGCCGGTCGACCAGGACGATCTGGTCCGGGCGCATCGCGGGCGGCAGCGCCGAGGCCAGGTAGCCCTGGAGCAGACCGGTGGTCAGCAGGTGGTCGGCGGGTTCGTCCCGGGGCGTCGCCGCCGGCGGCGGGTCCTGCGGCCGTACGGCGTACACGTAGCTGACGTCGGCGTCCGCGCCGACGTTCCAGTCGCCGATGTCGTGCACCTCGAACCCGGCCGCGCACAGCAGCTCGCGCACCTGCGGGGTGGTCACGCTGCTGCGCTCGACCTCCAGGCAGACCTGGCGGATGCGGGGCCAGTGCCCGGGGCGCAGCCCGCGCAGCACGCTCAGCTCGGCGCCCTCTGTGTTGATCTTCAGCAGGTCGACGCGGTCCAGCCCGAAGCGGTCCAGCAGGTCCGACAGCGTCACAGTCGGCACCACGTGCGCCACCGGGGCGAGGCGGCGGCGGGCGTCCGCCAGGAGCGCTGCCTGTTCGGTCTCGTCGGCGTCGCCGCCACCGTGGCGGTAGTGCGACCGGACCAGGTCGGAGGCGGCGCCGGCCCGGTCGGCGCCGAGGCCGGACAGGTAGCTCAGCTCGGGGAACGAGGTCAGCTCGGCGGTGCCCGCCGCGTCGGTCACGGCGGCCTCGACGACCGACGCGGACCCGGCGTAGAGGCCGAGGTTGGCGCGCAGGTACGGCAGCGTGTCCGGGTTCGGCTCGACCGCGACGAGGCGCACGTCGCGCGCCTGCCGGGACGCCCAGAGCGAGAACAGGCCGATGTTGGCACCGACGTCGAGGACGACGGCGCCGTCACCGACGCGGACGCCGAAGCGCGCGTACTCGGCCTGGTCGAAGATCTGCCGGTAGAGGAAGACCGCCTCGTCCGGCGACGCCGCCGTGACCGCCATGCCGTTGGGTAGCGGGAACCGCGGCAGCCCGCCGACCGCCGGGGCCCGCCGGGGCTGCGGCACCACGTAGCCGACCAGGCGTGGACCGTCGTCGGTGTCCGGGACTGTCACCACCACCGCGTCGTGCACTGCCGGATGCTCGCGCAGCACGGCCGCCACCTCGCCCGGCTCGACCCGGACACCCCGGATCTTGACCTGCTCGTCGGCCCGGCCGCGGAACTCCAGGAAGCCCTGCGGCGCAATCCGCACCAGGTCACCGGTGCGGTAGAGCCGCGCGCCCGGCCGCGCCGGGTCGGGGCGGAAACGCTCCGCCGTCCGCTCGTCGTCGCGCAGGTAACCCAGCCCGACCGCGACCCCGCCGATCCATAGCTCGCCGGTCCCGCCCTCGGGCACCGGGCGCAGGTCGTCGTCGAGCACGTGGGCGGTGACGCCGTCGATGATCCGGCCGATCGGGGCGATGCTGCCCGCGTACGGCTCGGCGCAGTCCCAGTACGACACGTTGATCGAGGTCTCGCTCGGGCCGTACCCGTTGAACAGCCCGCACGGCAGCACCTCGCGCAGCCGCCGGACCAGCCGCATGTCCAGCGCCTCGCCGCCGCACAGCACCCGCCGCAGCGTGACGCAGCCGGCGAACTCGGGCTCGTCGAGCACGTGCCGCAGCATGGTCGGTACGAAGTGCGCGGTGGTGACCGCCGCCCGCTGGATCAGCCGGACCAGCCCGAGGCTGTCGAACTGCAGGCCCGGCCCGGCGACGACCACGGCGCCGCCCGCGATCAGCGGGGAGAGGATCTCGTGCACCGACGCGTCGAACCCGGTCGACGCCTTGTGCAGCACCCGGTCGTCGGCGCCGAAGCCGAACCACTCGTGACCCCAGGCCAGCCGGTTGACCAGCCCGGCGTGGTGCAGCACCACGCCCTTCGGCCGGCCGGTGGAGCCGGAGGTGAACAGCACGAGCGCGGCGTGCTCGCCCGGCGGCAGCCAGCCGGTGCGATCGGTCAGGTCGGCCGGCGGCCCGGCCCGCGCGGTACGCACGTCCCGCCACCCGGTGGACGCGGGTGCGGCGACGGCGGGCGGACGGTCGGCGTACAGGACGAACCGGGGCGCGGCGGCCGCGAGCATCTGCTCGGCCCGGCCGGAGGGCAGCTCGGGGTCGACCGGCACCGCCACCGCGCCCACCGCGAGCGTCGCCAGCAGCGACGTGACGTAGTCGGCGGACCGGTTCAGATACAGGCCCACCAGGTCACCCGGCCGCACGCGGGCGCGCCGCAGCAGGTCGGCCGTCGCGCCGACCCGCTCCCACAGCGCGGTGTAGCTCAGCTCGCCGTCCGGGCCGACGATCGCGGGCCGGTCGCCGTCGGCGCCCGCGGGCCGGTGCACCAGGTCGGTCAGGTAGCGGGGGCCGGTCGGGTAGCGCGGGCCGGTCACGGCTGTCACCGCGTCCTCGTCGCGACCGCGACGATCGCCATCCGGGGCACCTCGGCCACGAACTGCCCGTCGGCCCGGTAGACCAGCGGACGGGCCGGCACGTCGTCGCGGCCGATCCCGGCGAGGTAGCGGGTGTGGTCGAAGTGGCGGGTCAGCAGCCGCCACACCTCGTCGTCGGTGAGCGTCGCGAAGTAGTCGCGCACGCCGTACATGTCGCCGACGTAGTCACGCATGCCGGCGGACGCGGACCCGGCGCTGTCGGCGCGCACGATCAGCGGGTCGTACAGGTCGACGACGCGTACCGGCAGCCCGGCCCCGGTGAACAGGCCGGTCAGCTCGGCGCGGCTGAAGTGCCGGTAGCCGTGGCCGCCGGCGGCGTGCGGGTGCACCACCTCGCCGAAGAACCCGGCCATCGGGCTGGACTCGTCGAAGTCGTGCAGCACGATCCGGCCACCGGGGCGGACCACCCGGGCCGCCTCCGCGACCGCCTGCGGCCGCCGGCCGGCCGGGATGTGGTGGGTGCCGTACGCCAGCAGCACCGCGTCCACGCCCGCGTCGCGCAGGAACAGGAAGTGCGCGGCCTGGCGGACGGCGGGCAGGCCGTGGGCGAGCGCCTTGTCGACCATGTGGCCGGACAGGTCGCCGGTGATGAACGCCAGTTTGGACTCGAAGCAGGCGGACTGGCTGCTCGCGGCACGGGCCACAGTGCCGTCGCCGCCGAGCACGTCGAGGATGAGCGTCACCGGGGCGGCGGCGTCCGGTGTGGCGAGGTCGAGCAGCCGCCGCATGCCGGTCCAGCGGACGAGCGTGTCCCGCTGGGCCCGGCGGTAGGAATCGCCCCGGCCGGTGGAGTCGGTGTCGAACTCGCTGACCGTACCGGCCAGTTCCGCGAGGGCCTCGTCGGCACCGGGACGCCCGAAGTCGAGCAGCTCGCGCAGTTGCGGGTGAAGGGTCGCCACGGTGTGCAGGTAATCGCGCAGGACCAGGGACGGAAGGTACGGCCGGCTCATGAACACCTCGGCGCACGCGACAGTATGCCGCCTCGTCAGCGACGTCCCTTCGGCGAACGGATGGCGAACTTTAACACCGCTTCTCGACCGTTCACCAGGTCGAATACCGGACATTGTGGAAGGTCCGGTGCGGGTACGAGTCCTTACCCGTTCTTTGTCGCTTATTCCGCCACAGGGGTGTGACTGGCGACGATGTGTCGCATTAGTTCGATGATTTCCGGCAGATGGTCGGTAAGGAAGAAATGCCCGCCGGGAAACACGTGCCACAACGGCTCGGTCACGCATTCCCGTGCCCACCCCGCGGCCCGCTCCCGGTCCACGTGCTCGTCCCGGTCGCCGAGCAGCACGTGCACCGGCACCTCCAGCGGCGGCTCCGGACGGTAGGCGTACCGCTCGGACAGCGCGAAGTCGGCCCGTACCCCGGGCAGGATCAGTTCCATCAGGTCGCGGTCGGCCAGCAGCGCGGCCGGCGTGGCCCCGAAGTCGCGCAACGCGTCGATCAGACCGGCGTCGTCCAGGTCGTGCACGCGCCGCCGCACCAGCCGGGTCTGCGGCGCCTCCGCGCCGCCGACCAGCAACGCCAGTGGCGCGGGCGCGCCGCGACGGCGCAGCTCCCGCGTCACCTCGAACGCCACCAGCGCCCCCAGGCTGTGGCCGAACAGCAGGAACGGCCCGGCCGCCCGCTCGGCGACGGCTGTGGTCAGCGCGTCCACCAGCTCCGCGAGGTCGTCCACCGGTGGCTCGTGCAGCCGGGCGCCCCGGCCCGGCATCAGCGCGACCTGCACCGGCAGCTCCGGCGCGGCCAGTTCCCGCCACTGCGCGAAGGAGGCGGCGACGCCACCGGCGTACGGGAAGACGAACACCTGGGCGTCGCCGGCCGGGGAACCGCCCGGCCCGAACCAGCGGCTCGCAGTCACCTGGGACATGGCCAGGAGCATAGGGCCGGACCACTCCCGGCTCGGCGCCCTGGGTGGCCTGGTGGGGCGGCTCGCCGGGTCGGCGGACGGTGGCATCGCCCGTGGCATCGCCGCCGGTGCTACGGTGGACCGGAGTGATCCAGTGGCGATCAGGCAGGCAGGGAGACCAGACATGGCGGGTGACGACGACATCTCCGGGTGAGACCGGACATGTGACCGACCGCGGGCGAGCGCCGTGGTCGTTTCGTCGTATCCCCGAGACCGTGTCCCCCGCCGGGCGGCTGAGGTCCGCCCGCCCTCATCTTCGAGGTCGCCTTCCCGATGTCCGATTCCTTCATCGTCTGCTCGAACCTGACCTTCTCCTGGCCGGACGACACCCCGGTCTTCCAGAACCTCTCCTTCACCCTCGGCGGCGGCCGGACCGGTCTGGTCGCGCCGAACGGCGCCGGCAAGAGCACGCTGCTCAAGCTGATCGCCGGCGAGTACCGCCCGGCCGCCGGGTCGGTGACCGTCGACGGCGTGCTGGGCTACCTCCCGCAGAGCCTGCCGCTGGCCGCCGACCTCACCGTGGCCGAGGTCCTGGAGATCGCCCCGCTGATCGCGGCGCTGCACGCCATCGAGGCCGGCGACGCCGACGAGAAGCACTTCACCACCATCGGCGCCGACTGGGACATCGAGGAGCGCACGCGCGCGCAACTCGACCGGCTCGGCCTCGGCGACCTCGCCTTCGACAGGCGCCTGGGCACGCTCAGCGGCGGGCAGGTGGTCTCGCTCGGCCTGGCGGCGCAACTGCTCAAGCAGCCCGACGTGCTGCTGCTGGACGAGCCGACGAACAACCTCGACCTGGGCGCCCGGCACCGGCTCTACGACGTGCTGGAACAGTGGCACGGCTGCCTGCTGCTGGTCAGCCACGACCGGGCGCTGCTGGACCGGATGGACCGCATCGCCGAACTCGACAGTGGTGAGATGCGCTTCCACGGCGGCGACTTCACCTCGTACGAGGCGGCCGTGCGGGCCGCGCAGGAGGTGGCGGAGAAGAACGTCCGCAGCGCCGGACAGGAGCTCAAGCGGGAGAAGCGGGAGTTGCAGGAGGCCCGCGAGCGGGCGGCCCGGCGAGCCGGCAACGCCGCCCGCAACCTGAAGAACGCGGGTCTGGCGAGGATCGTCGCCGGCGGCTTGAAGCGGGACGCGCAGGTGGCAGCGGGCAAGGCGAACGAGATGCACTCCGGGCGGGTCGACGACGCCCGGGCACGGCTGGACGAGGCCGAGCGGGCGCTGCGCAACGAGAAGACGATCACGGTGGAGTTGCCCGCCACCACTGTCCCGGCCGGACGCACGCTGCTGACAGCCGAACGGGTCCGGGCCCGGCACGGCGAACGGTCGCTGTTCGCCGCCGACGGTGTCGACCTGACGATCCGCGGTCCGGAGCGGATCGCCCTGCTCGGCGACAACGGCGCGGGCAAGTCGACGCTACTGCGCCTGATCGACGGCGACCTGGAGCCCGAGAGCGGCCGGATCACCCGCGCCGACGGCCGGATCGCGTACCTGTCGCAGCGGCTGGACCTGCTGGACCTGGACCGTACCGTGGCGGAGAACCTGGCCGCGTTCGCGCCGCAGGCCCCTGACGCGCAGCGGATGAACCTGCTCGCCCGCTTCCTGTTCCGCGGCCCGCGCGCGCATCTTCCGGTCGGGGTGCTCTCCGGCGGGGAGCGGCTGCGCGCCACGCTCGCCTGCGTGCTGGGCGCCGAACCGGCCCCGCAGCTCCTACTGCTCGACGAGCCGACGAACAACCTCGACCTGGTCAGCGTCGGGCAGTTGGAGAGCGCGCTGCACGCCTACCGGGGCGCGCTGCTGGTGGTCAGCCACGACGAGCGGTTCCTCGCCGCGATCAACGTGGGCCGCTGGCTGCGCCTGGCCGACGGACGCCTGGTGGAGACCGGTGCCCCGGACGCCGTCTGACCGGCCCGGTCAGACCGCCGGCAGGCGGGCCACGAACCGGCACCCGCCGGACACGTCGTGCGCGTGCACCCGCCCGCCGTGCGCCTCGACCAGTCCGCACACGATCGCCAGGCCCAGCCCGCCGCCTGACGCCTGTGCCACCGGCCCCGGGCGCTGGGCTAGGCTGCGGGAAGCGCTGGTTCACCCGGTCGGCGACGGCCGGGTGTCGTAAGAGGGAACCCGGTGGAAGTCCGGGACTGCCCCGCAGCGGTGAGTGGGAACGACAGCCGTCAACAGCACTGGGCCACGGCCTGGGAAGCGACGGCCAGTAGGCGACCTCGTGTCATGCCCGCGAGTCCGAAGACCTGCCCGCGTCGCGCGTACCACCGGTGCGCGCCGCCGTCGACCTCGCGGGTGGGTCGGGCGGGTGACACGCCGTACGGAGCGCCGTCGGCGTGCCCTCGACGTGCACACCCCGGCCGGTCGGCGGTCCGCTTCTGCGAGGACGGAACCGCACAGTGCCCGACACCATCACGCTCACCGGCCGACCACCGTCGGCCTCGCACCTCACCCTGTCGCAGATCATGGACCAGCACCACACCAACCTGATGGGCACGGTCCACGGCGGGCGGATCCTCAACCTGATCGACTCGGTCGCCGGTGTGGTCGCCGCCCGCCACTCCGACGGCCCGGCCGTCACCGCCGCCATCGACGAGACCGCGTTCCTGCGGGCGGTACGCGTCGGGGACGTGGTCCACGTGGACGCCCGGATCACCTGGGCCGGCCGCAGCTCGATGGAGGTGGCGGTGAAGGTCAGCGCGGACCGGTGGGACCGCGCGGTGCCGCCGGTGGACGTGGCGACCGCGCACCTGGTGATGGTGGCGGTGGACGACGACGGGCAGCCCCGGCCGGTGCCGCCGCTGCGTACCGAGACCGACGGCGACCGGCGGCGCTACCGGGAGGCGCAGATCCGGCGCGAACACCGGCTGGCGCTGCGCCGGGCGCTGCTCGACGGCGCCGGGGAGGACTGAGCGGTGCTCGGACTCTCAGCGGCCACGCTCGCGGGTTACCTGGCCGCCATCGTGGTGCTCATGCTCACCCCGGGGCCGGACATGATGTTCGTGCTCGCCAACGCCACCCGGTACGGCCCACGGGCGGGCGCGGTGGCAGCGCTCGGGGTCGCCGCCGGGGAGGCGGTGCACGTCGCCGCCGTGGTGGCCGGGCTCGCCACGCTGATCGCCGCGTCCCCGGTGCTGTTCACCGCGATCCGGTGGGCCGGTGCGGCGTACCTGATCGTGCTGGGCCTGCGGGCGCTGCGCGGCACGGACCGGGGCGGCGCCCCGGCGGACCGGCCGGACGGCGGCGCCGGGCGGGCGTTCCGGCGCGGCCTGCTGACGAACCTGCTCAACCCGAAGATGATCCTGTTCAGCGTGGCGTTCCTGCCGCAGTTCGTCCGGCCCGAGGCGGGGCCGGTGGCGGCGCAGCTGGTGCTGCTCGGCGCGCTGTTCGTCGCGGTGCAGCTCGCCGTGGACCTGGCGCTCGGCGTGGGCGCCGGGCGGTTCGCCAGCCGGTGGGGCGACAGCCGCTGGTCACGGCGCGTCGACCGGCTCTGCGCTGTCGCCTTCGTCGCGCTCGGCGTCCGGCTGGCCGCCGGCTGACGGACGTCAGCCGGCATTCGCCGCCGTCTCCCGGGGCGCCGGCGCGACCGGCGTCCCGGACGCGGCCGGCCGCTCCCGGTCCAGGTGCAGGCGCAGCAGCACCCAGCCCAGCGACACGGCGCCGATGAACACGTACGCGGGCTGGGTGCCGAACGTGTCCCAGCAGGTGTGCAGCGTGACGGCCGCGGCGAAGGTGAGCAGCAACGCCGCCAGTTTCCGGCCGCCGGGCGCGGCGGCGAACGTGAACAGCGCGGCGGCGGTCAGCCCGGTCCAGGCCAGGTGCGCGGCGGGCGCGGTCAGACCGCGTACCAGCAGCGTCCGCTCGACCGCGCCGAGGTTGCCCTCCGACTCGACGAACGCGGCGAACGCGTAGCCCATGGTCTCCAGCGCGGCGAACCCGGCGCCGGACGCCACGCCGATCACCAGCCCCTGCGCCGGGGACGGGTGCCGCCGCCACAGCAGCAGGATGCCGGCCGGCACGATCAGCTTGGCGGTCTCCTCGGCCAGGCCGACGAGCGCCATCGGCAGGACGCCGAGGCGGTGCAGGGTGCCGTACTCCAGCCAGCCGGCGGCGACCACGCCGATCACGCCGCCGAGGAGCGCGGCGGCCCCGACGACGGCGCCGGGGACCGGGCGGCGGTCCGGCCGTCCCTGGGCGAAGGCCAGGAACGCGGCGGGCGCGACGCACGCGCCGAGCACGATCAGCGCCGGCACGAACGTGACGGTCCCGGTGCCGGCGAGTGTCTCCAGCACCAGCAGGTGAAGCCCGACACCGACGAGCAGGACCGCCACCCACGCCCAGCGGCGCCCGGTATTCCCCATACCGCCGAGTATCGCGTCCGGCGGCGAGCGCCGGAATCGGGGGTAGGCACTGTGGACGGTGAGATCAATCCGACACGCCGACACGACATCTGGTGTTGCACGGAAGCCATCACCGCCATATATGGTGTCTCTCGCAGCTGGTTCGGCCGGGGCCTTCACTGGTCCGTCCGAGGCAAGAGGGAACCCGGTGGAAGTCCGGGACTGCCCCGCAGCGGTGAGTGGGAACGACAGCCGTCAACAGCACTGGGCCACCGGCCTGGGAAGCGACGGCCAGTAGGCGACCGGCGACCCCGGTCGGGCCCGCGAGTCCGAAGACCTGCCAGCGCGCCGTGCGCCTCCGCGTACGGCGGTCGGAGGTCGCGCGGGACGACCGACGCCAGCAGCCGGGCCGGCCGCGCGCCGCGCCCGTTGGCGTCTCCCGCCGTCTCCAGACGGTGACAGCGAGGAGAGGTCATGACTGTCGTGCAGGAGAGTCCCCCGTCCGGGACCGGCGGGTCCGAGACCCGCCGGCCGGCGATGCGGGTACGCAAGCGGGACGGCGACACCGAGCCGGTGGACGTCAACAAGATCGTCCGGGCGGTCGAGCGCTGGGTCGCCGACCTGGACGAGGTGGATCCGCTGCGGGTGGCCACGAAGACGATCAGCGGGCTCTACGACGGGGCGACCACCGCCGAGCTGGACCGGTTGTCGATCCAGACCGCGGCTGAGCTGATCGGCGAGGAGCCGCAGTACTCGAAGCTGGCGGCGCGGCTGCTCGCCGCGTACGTGGACAAGGAGGTCCGCGGTCAGGGCGTGGCGAGCTTCAGCCAGTCGATCGCGTACGCGCACGGGCTGGGACTGATCGGCGACGAGACGGCCGCGTTCGTGGCCCGGCACGCCCGCAAGCTCGACGACGCCGTGGACCCGGACGGCGACCTGCGGTTCGAGTACTTCGGGCTGCGCACGGTGGCCGACCGCTACCTGCTGCGGCACCCGCAGTCGCGGCTGGTGGTGGAGACGCCGCAGTACTGGCTGCTGCGGGTGGCCTGCGGGCTGTCCCGCACCCCGGGCGAGGCGGTCGGCTTCTACCGGCTGATGTCCGCCCTGGCCTACCTGCCCAGCTCCCCCACGCTGTTCAACTCCGGCACCCGGCACACCCAGATGTCGTCGTGCTTCCTGGTCGACTCGCCGCGCGACGAGCTGGACTCGATCTACGAGCGGTACCACCAGGTGGCGAAACTGTCGAAGTTCTCCGGCGGCATCGGCATCTCCTGGTCGCGGGTGCGCGGCCGGGGCGCGCTGATCCGGGGCACGAACGGCCGGTCCAACGGCATCGTGCCGTTCCTCAAGACGCTCGACGCCGGGGTGGCCGCGGTCAACCAGGGCGGCCGGCGCAAGGGCGCGGCCTGCGTCTACCTGGAGCCGTGGCACCCGGACGTGGAGGAGTTCCTGGAGCTGCGGGACAACACCGGCGAGGAGTCCCGGCGTACCCACAACCTCAACCTGGCCAACTGGATCCCGGACGAGTTCATGCGCCGGGTCGAGGCCGACGGCGAGTGGTCGCTGATCGACCCGTCGGACGCGCCGGAGCTGCCCGACCTGTACGGCGAGGCGTTCGACGACGCGTACCGGGCGGCGGAGAAGAAGGCGGTCCGCACGGTCCGGGCCCGGGACCTGTACGGGCGGATGATGCGCACGCTCGCGCAGACCGGCAACGGCTGGATGACGTTCAAGGACGCCGCCAACCGGCTGTCCAACCAGACCGGCGAGCCGGGCAACGTCATCCACCTGTCCAACCTGTGCACCGAGATCCTGGAGGTGAACGACGACGCCGAGACGGCCGTGTGCAACCTCGGCTCGGTGAACCTCGGCGCGCACGTCACCGCCGACGGGGTGGACTGGGAGCGGCTGCGCGCCACGGTACGCACGGCTGTGGTGTTCCTCGACCGGGTGATCGACATCAACTACTACCCGGCCGAGCAGGCGGCGGCGTCCAACCCGCGCTGGCGGCCGGTCGGGCTCGGCCTGATGGGGTTGCAGGACGCGTTCTTCACGCTGCGCCTGCCGTTCGACTCGGCGCAGGCCAGGGAGCTGTCCACCCGCGTCCAGGAGGAGATCCTGCTGACCGCGCTGGAGACCTCCGCCGGGCTGGCCGAGCAGTTCGGCCCGCATCCGGCGTACCCGCAGACCCGGGCCGCGAAGGGTGACCTGCACCCGGACCTGTGGGGCGCGGAGCCGGCGCAGGCCGGACGGTGGGCGGCGCTGCGCGAGCGGATCGCCGCCCACGGGCTGCGCAACTCGCTGCTGGTGGCGATCGCGCCGACCGCCACCATCGCCTCCATCGCGGGCTGCTACGAGTGCGTCGAGCCGCAGGTGTCCAACCTGTTCAAGCGCGAGACCATGTCCGGGGAGTTCCTCCAGGTCAACACGTACCTGGTGCGGGAGCTGAAGGCGCGCGGGCTGTGGACGCCGCAGGTCCGCGACCGGATCAAGCGGGCCGAGGGCTCGGTGCAGGACATCACCGAGCTGCCCGCGCCGGTGCGGGAGCTGTTCCGCACCGCCTGGGAGCTGCCGCAGCGGGCGCTGATCGACCTGGCCGCCGCGCGGGCGCCCTTCATCGACCAGTCCCAGTCGCTGAACCTGTTCCTGAGCGCGCCGACCATCGGCAAGCTGTCCTCGATGTACCTGTACGCCTGGAAGGCCGGGCTGAAGACCACCTACTACCTGCGATCCCGTCCCGCCACCCGCATCCAGCAGGCCACCGTCGCGCCGGTGCTCGCCCCGGTCCCCGGCGTGGTCTCCGCCGTGAGCGACGACGAGGCGCTGGCCTGTTCCCTGGAGAACCCCGAGAGCTGCGAGGCATGCCAGTGACCACCACCGCACCGACCCGACACATGCTGCTCGACCCCGGCATGGACCTGACCCTGCGGCCGATGCGCTACCCGCGCTTCTTCGACCGGTTCAAGGACGCGATCAAGAACACCTGGACGGTCGAGGAGGTGGACCTGCACGGCGACCTGGCCGACCTGGCGAAGCTGTCCCCGGCCGAACGGCACCTGGTGTCGCGGCTGGTGGCGTTCTTCGCCACCGGCGACACCATCGTCGCCAACAACCTGGTGCTCAACCTCTACCAGCACGTCAACTCCCCGGAGGGCCGGCTCTACCTGTCCCGGCAGCTGTTCGAGGAGGCGGTGCACGTCCAGTTCTACCTGAACCTGCTCGACACGTACGTGCCGGACGAGAAGGAACGGTTCGCCGCGTTCGCCGCGGTGGAGAACATCCCGTCGATCGCCCGCAAGGCCGAGTTCTGTTTCCGGTGGATCGACTCCGTCTTCGAGCTGCGCGAGCTCCGGACCCGCGCGGACCGGCGGGCGTTCCTGCTCAACCTGATCTGCTTCGCCGCGTGCATCGAGGGCCTGTTCTTCTACGGCGCGTTCGCCTACGTCTACTTCCTGCGGTCCCGGGGCCTGCTCAACGGGCTGGCCTCCGGCACCAACTGGGTGTTCCGGGACGAGTCGATGCACATGGCGTTCGCCTTCGACGTGGTGGAGACCGTACGCGCCGAGGAGCCGGACCTGTTCGACGACGAGATGGAGAAGCAGGTGAGGGAGATGCTGGCCGAGGCGGTGGAGTGCGAGGTGGGCTTCGCCGAGGACCTGCTGGGGCAGGGCGTGCCCGGGATGTCGCTGGCGGACATGCGCGAGTACCTCCAGCACGTGGCCGACCGGCGCCTGGCCGTGCTCGGCATCGCCCCCGTGTACGGCAGCGGCAACCCGTTCGCGTTCATGGAGTTGCAGGACGTGCAGGAGTTGTCCAACTTCTTCGAGCGCCGGGTGTCGGCGTACCAGGTCGGTGTCACCGGCAGCGTCAGTTTCGACGACGACTTCTGACCGCCGCCCCCGCCCCGGCCGTCACGGCCGGGGCGGGACCGCGCTCTCGCCGGGCAACGCCGTGGCACGGACCCGCCCGATCAGCGCCACCACGGCGATCGCCATCACGGCCACCACCACGAACGCGCTGCGCAGGTCCAGGGCACCGGCGAGCAGGCCGATCACCGGCGCCGCGAGCAACGCGCCCGGCCACTGGCCCATCGCCACCACCGAGACGCCCTCGCCCGAGGTGAGGCCCGGCTGCTCACCGGCGAAGCCGAGCACCGTCGGGGTCACGCACGCCAGGCCGAACCCGAGCAGTCCGAAGCCGGCCATCACCGCGGCCGGATGGGGGTACCCCACCGGCAGCGCCACGCCGACGGTGGCCACGAGCGCGGACAGCCGGACGAAGCGGATCCGTCCGAACCGGCCGGCCAACCGGTCGCCGAACAGCCGGGCGACGGTGGCGGCCAGCGACAGACAGGTGTACGTGGCCGCGGCCAGCACCGCGGCGGCGCCCGCGACCTCGGTCGCGTACAGCGCGCTCCACTGCGCGCCGGCCATCTCGATGAACGAGGCGAGGAAGGCGATCACCGCGAGCAGCAGCAGCTGCGGGGTGAACCGGTCGCGCAGCCGCCGCCGGTCCTCGCCGTCCTTCGTCTCCTGCCGGGGCGTGTCAGGCAGCCAGCGGTGCGTGCCGACCAGCAGCGCGCCCAGCAGGACGCTGGTGACAGCCATCTGCGCCGACGGGGACATCCCGATCGCCGCGGCACCGGTGCCGCAGAGGCCGCCGGCCAGCATGCCGATGCTGAAGCCGGCGTGGAAGGTGGACAGGATGGGCCGCCCGTAGCGCTTCTGCACCTCGACCGACTGGGCGTTCATCGGCGTGGCCAGCAGGTTCGCCGCGAAGCCCCAGACCGCCAGCCCGCCGACCAGCGCCACCACTGTGGTGGACGCGGCCAGCAGCGGCGCGTTGACCAGGATCAGCGCGGCCCCGGCCAGCGCCAGCCGGCGGGTGTTGATCCGGCTGATCAGCACCGCCACCACGACCAGGGAGACCAACTCCCCGGCGTTCGTGGCGATGTTGGCCAGGCCCCAGCCGGTGTTGCCGACGCCTACCGCGTCCCGCACCTCCGGCACGCGGGCCGACCACCCGCCGATGGCCAGGCCCATGATGACGAAGAGCAGCGCCACCGACCAGCGGGCCCGTACGGCCGAGCGGGGCACCGGCGGCGCGGGCTGCTCCGTCGTGTGCTGGTTCGTCGAGGTGTCCGTCATGGTCGTCGTACCTCTCTCCGATCGGTCCGTCGGAACTCCTACCCGATCGCGTGGTCGAGGAAGCACGCACCGTCAGGAAGGCGTACCTGCGCCGGGGTGGTCCCGGGGTCGGTGACGAGCGCCGACACCACAGCGACGTAGTCGTCGACCAGTCCGCGCACCAGGTCGTCGCCGAAGACGCCCCGGTTGCGGATCACCACGCCGCCGGCCCGGTCGTCGTCCACCACGACGATCGGTGAGCCCCGCTTGACCCAGACGGGCAGGCATCCGGGCGGCACGTCGGCGACGACCACCGGCGGCGGTGTGCCGGGCGCGGGCCGGGCGGTGATGTCGACCGGCTCCACCCGCAGCCCCGGGCAGTGCAGCACCGGCGACGCCGACGCGGCGGACTGGAACCAGGCGTCGAACAGGTGGTTGTCCGGCCAGGGACGGATCGCTGCGAAGTCGGGGCGGACCGCCCGGGCCAGCCGGTGGAACGCGGTGGCGTGCGCGACGGCCTCGGCCAGCGAGCCGTGCGCGGCGTCGACCACCGCGCCCATCGGCGCGTCCGGCGCCACCGTGACCGGCAGGTAGACGTTGTTGGTGAACTGACCGACGAGCTGCCGGGACAGCGGGCTCTCCCGGCCCAGCGTGGTGGTGCCCAGCACCACCCGGGACCGGCCGGCCCGCCGCGACAGCAGCACCAGGTAGGCGGCGAGCAGCAGCACGTACGGGCTGGTGCGGGCCCGCCGGGCGGCCGGGCGCAGCCGCGCGGTGACCTCGGGCGGGAACGCGAACCGGGTGGCCACCTCCGCGCTGAGCGCGACGTCCGGCGCCGGTGGCGGCGCGGGGAACAGCTGGTACGGCTCCACCGGCCGCAGCCGGTCCCGCCAGTACGCGGCCCGGGCGGCGGCGTCGACGCCGTTGGCGGCCTGCTCCGCCTCCTGGAGCGCGCCGAGCGCGGTGTGGTCCACGCCCAGCGGCGGCTGCGGATCGGCCGCGCCGAGCCGAGCCGCGTACGCGTGGCACAGGTCCTCCACCACGACGCGGCACGACCAGCCGTCGGAGACCATGTGGAAGAAGCAGAGCGCGAGCACGTGCTCGGTCTCGGAGAGCCGGACCAGGGCGGCCCGCCACAGCGGCGCCCGGCCGGGGTCGAACTCGTCGTTGCGGTGCGCGTACGCGATCCGCTCGACGCGGGCCTGCTGCTCGGCGGGCGGCAGGCCGGACAGGTCGACGTACTCCAGCGGCGACTCCACGTGCGGCAGGATCCGCACCTCGGGCTCCACGCCGATGCGGTCGAACCGCATCCGCAACGCGTCGTGCCGGTCCACCACGTCCTGCATCGCCTGCCGCAGCACGTCGACCCGCAGGGTGCCCCGCAGCCGGCGGAACTCCACCACCACGAGCCGGGCGGCACCGGGACGGGCCGGGTCGAGCGCGGTCATGAACTCCCACATCATCTGCTGGCCCGGGGCCAGCGGGTACGTCGTCGGCACTGCCACTCCCCCGTCAGGCCGCCACCGGCGGCACGGCCACCGGCGGGACCGGTCGTCGGTCCACCTCGTCGGGCCGGTGGTCCGCTTCCTCCGGCTGGTAGTCCACCTGGTCCGGCTGGTAGTCCGCCTCGTCCGGCGCGCGGAAGCCGGTGAAGAGCAGGTCGGGGCGGCCGAGCCGGAGCGAGGTGACGAACGCGGCGCCGTCGAAGAGCGTCTCGACGGCCGCGCAGGCGACCGACTCGGCCACCGCACGCGGTCCCCGGTCGCCGCCGAGCCGGCCGGGTGTCTTCGCGGCGATCACGGCCGCCGCGACCGCCGGTACCGCGAGCAGGCTGCGCCCCCCGCTGCGCCGGGCGGTGAGCAGCCCGGCCAGGGCGGTCACCGCGAGCGTGCTGGCGGTGTTGAACACGAACCGGCGCCGGTGCGGGTGGGCGAGGCAGAGCCACTGCTCGGAGCGACCGTACGTGGTGAACCGGTAGGCGACCGCGCGGAAGGTGTCGGCGACGCCGGTGTCGTGGGTGATCACCCCGTCCGGGTCGGTGACCAGCGCGTAGCCGGCATCGGTGAGGAGCAGCCCGAGATGCAGGTCCTCCCCGCCCAGCGGCATCGGGGAGTCCTCCGGGAATCCGCCGACCGCCTCGAAGACGGAGCGTTTCAGGGCCATGTTCGCCCCGGCGCCCCAGGACACGCGCTCGTAGTGCAGCGGCCGGGTCAGGTCGCCGAGCAGCAGGTAGGAGCGGCGCATCACGCGGAAGAACGCGCTGTCGCCGGGCTCGACGATCACCGGGCCGGTGACGCCGGCGACCTCCTCGCCGGAGGCGCGCAGCCGGGCCGCGTACCGGGTGATCAAATCGGCCGGCACCCGGCAGTCGGAGTCGGTGAACAGCAGCAGGTCGTAGCGGGCGTGCCGGACGCCCAGGTTCCGTTTGGCCCCGACGTGCCGGGGCCCGCGCACGTAGCGGGCACCGTACTCGGCGCAGGCGGCGCGGTGCGCGGCGGCCGCGGCGGGCGCCGAGTCGTCGACGACCACCACCTCCACCGGCTCCGGGCAGTTCGGGGCGGCGTCGCGCAGGCTGCGCAGCTGACGGCGCATCTCCGCCACCCGGTCCTTGACCGGGATGACGACGGAGACGCCACGCGCGACGGCGCGAGGTTCGGTCGGTTCGCCCACGGGCGATGCGGATCGGCTCATGCCCCGAGGCTCGACCACCGGGATACAACACCGATACACGGCTCCGGCCGTCCCGGCTATCGCGTGTGTACCGCTGATGTATCGATGGGCATCAAGGTCGAAGGCATGACGACCTCCATCCCTCTCGACCGGCGGCTCGCCGTGGACGGTGGCCGGCCGGTCCGCCCGCCCGACCGTCCATGGCCACGCTGGCCGATCCCCGCGCCGGACGCCGCCGGCAACCTCTCCGCGGTGCTGACCGGCGGCCGGTGGGCGATCAGCAGCCCGTCCGTCGGCGACACCGTCCTGTTCGAGCGCCGCTTCGCGGCCGACTTCGCCCGCTACGTCGGCACCCGCCACTGCGTACCCGTCGACCACGGATCGAGCGCCCTGGTGGTGGCCCTGGAGTCACTCGGCCTCGGCTACGGCGAGACGGTACTCGTGCCGGCGCTGACCTGGACCGCCTCCGCGACCGCCGCGCTGCGCGCCGGCCTGGTCCCGGTGCTCGTCGACGTCGACCGCGACACCGGCTGTGTCGGGCCGGACGACCTCGACCTGTCGGTGGACCCGCGGGCCGTGGTCGCCGTGCACTGGGCCTCCAACATGGCCGACGTGCCAGCGCTCGACGCGGTCACCCGGCCGCGCGGCATCTCCGTCGTGGAGGACTGCGCGCAGGCCCACGGCGCCACCTGGCAGGGCCGCCAGGCCGGCTCGCTGGGCCGGATCGGCTGCTTCAGCTTCCAGCACGGCAAGGTGCTCACCTGCGGTGAGGGCGGGGCCGTGGTCACCGACGACGACACGCTCGCTCCGGTGCTCCAGGAACTGCGGGCCGACTCGCGCCGCTACCGCGACGACCGGACGCCCCCGGGGGAACTGGACCTGGAGGAGAGCGCCGGTGTGCAGGGCGCCAACTTCTGCCTGGGCGAGTTCTCCGCCGCGGTGGCCTGCGCGCAACTGACCACCCTGGACCAGCAGCACGAGGTGCGCAACCGCAACTACCGGCTGCTCGGCGAGCTGCTGGACGGCGTGGACGGCGTACGGCTGCTGCGACCCGCGGCGGGGCAGACGCGCACCTCGATCTACGAGGGCACGATCGTCTTCGACGAGCTGCCGGCCGGCATGGACAACGCCGCCGTGGCCGCCGCGCTCACCGCCGAGCTGGGCCGGCGGTTCTACTGCACCGACGAGCCGCTGCACCGCAGCCGACTGCTCCAGCCGTGGACCAAGCCGCTGCTCGCGCCGCTCGCCGAGCGCTTCGCGGCGATCCACCGGGAGCGCACGTACCCGAACACCGAATGGCTCGCCGCCCACACCGTCCAGACGCACCACAGCACCTTCCTCGGCACCGAACAGGACATGCACGACATCGCCCTCGCCGTCGCCAAGGTGCTCGCCCGCTGATCCGCGCCATCGCCGGCGCAACCAGAGAAGGGAACCTCCCGTGACCGTCACCCATCGCGAGACCCCGCACGTTCCGAACCCGTCCCCCGACACGGACGCGCCTGTCGGCGTGTGGCTCAACGGCGCCCGGGGTTCGGTCGCCACCACCGCGATCACCGGTCTGCTGGCGCTGCGCGCCGGCATGGCCGACTCGACCGGCTGCGTCACCGACACCGGCATGCTGCGCGACGCGCCGCTGGCGAGCTGGAACGATCTCGTGGTCGGCGGGCACGACATCGTCGACACGCCGCTGGAGAAGAAGGCCGAGTCGCTCGTCGACTCCGGGGTCATCCCGGCGCCGGTGCTGGCCGCCGTGCGCGGCAGCCTGCCCGAGGTCGAGCAGAACCTGCGCACCGGTTACGACGCGCGTACCGAGACCGCCCCGCTGGCCGAGGTGGTCGACCGGCTGGCCGGCGACATCGAGGAATTCCGCAGCCGCAACGGGCTGTCCCGGGTCGTCGTCATCAACGTGTCCTCGACCGAGCCGCCGGCCGACCACCGGCCCGAGTACGACGACCTGGACGCGCTGACCCGCGCCATGGCCGACCCGGACGACAAGGCGCTGCCGGCCAGCTCGGTCGTCGCGTACGCGGCGTTCCAGGCCGGTTGCGGCTTCGTCGACTTCACCCCGTCCACCGGCGCCCGGCTGCCCGCGCTGGAGATGATGGCGCAGCGGGAGCGCGTGCCGTTCGCCGGTTCCGACGGCAAGACCGGGGAGACGCTGCTGCGTACCGCGCTGGCGCCGATGTTCACCTCCCGCGCCCTGCACGTACTCTCCTGGGCCGGGGTCAACCTGCTCGGCGGCGGCGACGGCGCGACGCTGGAGGACCCGCGCAACGCCCGCAGCAAGCTCAGCTCGAAGTCGGGCGTGCTGCCCGCGCTGCTCGGTGAGGACGTCACGGCCCCGCTGCACATCGACAACGTGCCGGACCTCGGCGACCACAAGACCGCCTGGGACCACGTCTCGTTCGAGGGGTTCCTGGGCGTCCGGATGTCCATGCAGCTGACCTGGAGCGGGGTGGACTCCACGCTGGCCGCCCCGCTCGTGCTCGACCTGGCCCGGCTGACCGCGGCGGCGCACCGTGCCGGCCACGTCGGCCCGATCGAGGAGCTGGGGTTCTTCTTCAAGGACCCGATCGGCACCGACGAGCACGCGCTGGCCGAGCAGGCGCAGGCGCTCGCCTCCTGGGCCAACGGTCTGGACGGCCGCGCCGACAGCTGACCTTCGTACCGGCCGCCGGCGCGGCACCCTCCGCGCCGGCGGCCCCGCCCCACGTACCCGCATCGAGGAGTCCCCCATGTCCCACCACGTCCCGAACGCGCCGGACCGGCCGACCACGGATCCGGTGTGGACGCCGATCCTGACCGGCCTGCACGCGACCGCGCTGGACTGTCTCCAGACGAGCTTCGCCCTGCTGGCCGACCACGCGAACGGGTCCGGCAGCCACCTCGCCCTCGGCGCCCGGTACGGGTTCCGCACCCGGGACCAGGACGGCCTGGTCACAGTCGAGGCGACCTCGGACGACCGGGCCGCCGAGGCGGTCGACCTGCTGGGCCTGCGGGTCGAGGGCCGGTGGATGCAGCTCGACGGCCCGCAGGTGCGCCGGCTGTGCGCGCCCGGCCAGCCGCTCTACGTCACCGCCGACGCGTACGACCTGCCGTGGTGCCCCTACCACGAGCACGAACACATGCGGCACAGCTTCCTCGTCACGGCCGCCGGCCCGGACGAGGTCACTGTGGTCGACGCTTACCACAACGACACCGCCTGGGGCCCCGCGCGTCCCGGCGTGTGGCGACTGCCCGACGCCGCGTTCGACACGGCGCTGGCCGGGGGCGCGCACACGCTGGCGGTGACGGCGCACCCGGCCCCGGCGATCGACGTGCCCGCCATGCTCACCGGCAACGCCGCCCGGGCCGGCCGGGCCCGCCCGGAGATCGACGGCTACCTGACCCGAACGGGCGCCGCCCTGGACACGGTGGCCGGGCTGCACCGCTTCGTGCTCGACGTCTGGCTGCTGGCCCGCGCCCGCGACCTGCACGAACGCTGGCTCGCCGCGGTCGCGCCGGAGGCCGCCGCCGCGCTGGCCGGGCAGGCCGCGCGCTGGCAGCAGCTCGCCACGCGCAGCTACGTGGCACTGCGGCGGGCCCAGGCGGGCCGGCCGGCCGCGCCGGAACTGGCGGACGCGCTCGGCGCGCTGATCGCCGACCACCTCACCGCGCTGGAGTCGATCGCCGGACCGTCCGCCGGGACCGGCGACGACACCGCATCGGCCGCGCCGGACCGAGCCGGTGACGACGGTGTACGCGCGGCGGTGGTCGGCGCGCTCGGCGACACCCTGGACCTGGACGGCTCGGCGCTGCGCACCACCGACGTGCTCCGGGAGCTGCCCGGTTTCGACTCGTTCCGGCTGGTCGACGTCATCGACCGGGTCGAACGCCGGCTCGGCGTCGAGGTGCCGGCCACCGCGCTGTCAGCGGCCGACCTGCGCGACGTCGGCTCCCTGTGCGCCATGTTCGGCGCCGCCACCGGAGGTGCCCGATGAGTACCGAACTCCTGCACGACCTGCTGGACCGCACCGCCGACGCGCGCCCCGACGCGCCCGCCGCCGGGGACGGGACCGTCGAGCACACGTACCGTCAGGTGCGGGCCGACAGTCTGCGCCTGGCCGGCTGGCTGCGCGGGCAGGGCGTCCGGCGCGGCGACCGGGTGCTGGTGGCGCTGCCTGCCGACGCGAACCTGCCGGCGCTGCTGTACGCGGTCGCCCGTGCCGGCGCGGTCTTCGTCGTCCTCCGGACGCCGGCCCCCGAGGTCGCCCTCGCCCACGTGCTCGACGACGCCGAACCGGCCCTGGTCCTCACCGACGACCCGGTCCTGACCGGCCTGTCCCACGCCCGCGGCGTCCCGGTGCGCGGCGCGGCCGAGGCGCGCCGCGCCGCGTCCGCCGCGGCCATCAGCGGCGGGCCCGCCGGCCCGGCCCCGCTCGCTGTCGACCCGGTCTGCCTGATCTACACCTCCGGCAGCACCGGCATGCCGAAGGCCGTGGTGTCCACGCACGCCCAGGTCACGTTCGCGGTACGGGCGATCCAGTCGGAGCTGCGCTACCGGCCCGACGACGTGGTGCACGTCCTGCTGCCGCCCTCGTTCGACTACGGCCTCTACCAGATCTTCCTCAGCACCGCGGCCGGCGCCCGGCTGCGCCTCGGTGATCCCGAGGACACCGGTGGCCGCCTGCTGGCGGCCCTCGTCGAGTCCGGCGCGACGGTGCTGCCCTGCGTACCGTCGCTCGCGATCAACCTGCTGCGGCTGCTCGGCCGGGCCGGCGCCCCGCGCCCGCCGCTGCGCCTGCTCACCAACACCGGCGCCGCCATGCCGCCGGAGGTGCTGGCCGGCCTGCGCCGGCTGCTGCCCGGCCTGAGCGTCCAGCTGATGTTCGGTCTCACCGAGTGCAAGCGCGCCGCGATCATGCCGCCGGACGCCGACCTGCGCCGGCCCGGCGCCTGCGGCCGGGCGCTGCCCGGCACCGAGATCTTCACGGTCGACGCCGAGGGGCGGCGGCAGCCCCCGGGCGTCCGCGGCGAGCTGGTGGTACGCGGACCGCACGTGATGGCCGGCTACTGGCGGCGACCCGAGCTGACCGCGCAGCGGTTCCGCCGCGCGCACGGGCTGTTCCCGCAACTGCACACCGGCGACCACGGTCACGTGGACGCCGACGGGTACGTCCACTTCGCCGGCCGGCGCGACGACGTCTACAAGGAGAAGGGCACCCGGGTCAGCGCCACCGAGGTGGAGGCCGCCGCGTACCGGGTCGACGGCGTGGACGCGGCCGGGGTGCTGCCGCCGGACAACGGCCGCGAGGGCGCGACGCTGTTCGTGGTGGCCGAGCTGACCCCCGCCGACGTGCTGCGCCGGCTGCGGGAACAGCTGGAGGAGATGAAGGTGCCGGCGCGCTGCGTGGTGCTGCCCGACCTGCCACTGACCGGCAACGGCAAGGTGGACCGGCGGGCGCTGGCCCGGCTGGCGGGTGAGCACCGTGGCTGACCTGCCGTTCGAGACCCCGGCGTACCGCTACGACCTGGCCCGGGTACGCGCCAGCCACGCCACCCTGGTCGCGGCGCTGCCCACGCCCAGCCGGCTGTTCTACTCGCTCAAGGCCAACCCGCACCCGGCGCTGGTGGCGGCGCTGCACACCGCCGGCTGCGACGCGGAGATCTGCTCCCCGGGCGAGCTGGCCGCGGCGCTGCGGGCCGGCGTGCCGGGCGCCCGGATGCTCTACACCGGACCCGGCAAGCGCGACGCCGAGGTGGCCGGGGCGGTGCGCGCCGGTGTCCGCTGGTTCTCCGTCGACTCGCCGGCCGGCCTCGACCAGGCCGACCGGATCGCCGCCGCGCACGGCGTCGAACTGCGCTGCCTGCTGCGGGTGAACGACCGGGTGCCCAACCCGGGTCAGGGGCTGACCATGACCGGTGTCGCGTCGCAGTTCGGCGCCGACGTCGACTGGATCGAACAGGAACCGCAGCGGTTCCGCTCCCGCCCGTCGGCCCCGGTACGCGGATTCCACCTCTACACCGGCAGCAACGTCGACTCGGTGGACGCGCTGGTGGCGCAGTTCACCGCCGCGGCGCGTACCGCCCGGCGGCTGCGGGACCTGCTCGGCGTCGACCTGAGCCTGCTCGACCTCGGCGGCGGCTTCGGCGCGCCGTTCGCCCGGCCCGGCCGGAACGCGGACCTGACCGGCCTCGCCGACCGGGTCGCCTCGGCCCTGGACGAGCTCTTCCCCACCTGGCGCGACGGCGCGCCCACGGTGGCCTTCGAGTCGGGGCGGTTCCTCACCGCGACCGCCGGCACGCTGCTGACCCGCGTGCTGGACGTCAAGCGGTCACAGGGCACGCCGGTGGTGGTGCTGGAGTCCGGCATCAACCACCTCGGCGGGATGTCCGGCCTACGCCGGCTGCCGCCGCTCGTACCCGCCCTGCACGCCGCCGACGGCCGCGACGGCGCGCCGCTGGAGGCCGCGATCGTCGCCGGGCCGCTGTGCACGCCGCTGGACACCTGGACCCGCGCCGCGAACCTGCCCGACGTCCGGCCGGGCGACGTGCTCGCCGTGCCGAACGTCGGGGCGTACGGGCTCTCGGCGAGCCTGCTGGCCTTCCTCGGCCACCCGGCCCCGGTCGAGGTCGTCTGCGACGGCGACCGCGTCGTCGAGACGTCCCGGCTGACCCTGACGCGGCACCCGGTCGACACGCCGGGCGCCACTGCCGAACCCCGAAAAGAAAGGTGACGTCATGAACGCCGAATTCACCGAGTTGCTCCGCCCGTTCCTCAAGTTCGCCGGGCCGGACGAGATCACCGAGGACGCCCGCCTGCGCGACCTCGGCCTGGACTCGATGCGCGAGATCGAGCTGCTGTTCGCCATCGAGGACACGTTCGAGGTCGCCGTGCCCGACGACAAGCTGGTCGACTCGACCTTCGCCACCGCCGGTGGACTGTGGGGCGTGGTCGAGGAACTGCGCACCCCGGTCGGCGGTGGTTCCCGATGACCGCGACCGCCGGATACGCCCCGGCCGTCGAGACCGTCGCCGACGTGGCGGCGGAGCACGCCCGGCAGTCCGACGAGGACGCCGCGTTCCCGACCGAGGCGCTGGCCGCCATGCGCCGTACCGGGCTGCTGGGGCTGCTGGTCCCGGCCGCCGAGGGCGGCACCGGCGGGACACTGCCGGACCTGGTCGACGTCACACTGGCGCTGGGCCGGGTGGACATGTCGGTGGCGATGGTCTTCGCCATGCACTGTCAGCAGGTCGCCGCGATCACCGCGTACGGCGGGGAGAAGCTGCGTGCCGAGGTGCTGCCGGCGGTGGCCCGGGGCGAGCGGTATCTCGGCTCGGTCACCACGGAGGCCGGCAAGGGCGGCCACCTGCTGACCGCCGAGTCGGCGCTGGAGCACGACGGCGAGATGCTGCGGATCGACAGGCAGGCCCCGATCGTGACAGGTGGCCCGTACGCGGACGCCTTCCTCGTCACCACCCGCGCCCCGGGGGCCGGCTCGGCCGCCCAGGTGGACCTGGTCTACGCCGACCGGGACCAGGTGGAGACCGAGGTGACCGGCGGGTGGCGCCCGCTGGGCATGCGAGCCACGCACAGTGTGCCGATGCGGCTGCGCGGCGCGGTGCCGCAGTGGCAGGTCATCGGCGAGCACGGCGGGTTCCGGGAGATCGCCACCCGGGTCTTCGCGCCGCTGGCGCACATCGGCTGGGCGGCGGCCTGGATCGGGGCGGCGGCCGGCGCGTACGCCCGGGTGCTGCGGCACGCCCGCAGCGAGGCGGGACGGCGGCAGTTCGCCCCCTCCTCCGAGCTGGTGCTGCTGCGGCTGGCCGGCATCCGCGCCCGGCTGGACACGGCGCACGCGCTGCTGCGGCACACCGTCTCGGTGGTCACCGACGCGCCGGACATGTCGGCGGCGCCGGTGCAACTGCTGCTCAACACGTTGAAGATCCGCGCGGCCGAGGAGTCCTTCGCCGCCGCCGACGAACTGGTCGAGCTGACGGGCCTGCGCCACGGCTACCTGACCGACTCGCCGCTGACGCTGGAGCGCACCTTCCGTGACCTGCGCTCGGCCTCGCTGAACTACGCCAACGACCGGCTGCGCCTGGCGAACGGGGCGCTGTCGCTGCGCGACCCGGGGGTGCGTCTTGCCTGAGTCGACGCCCGCCCGGGACGACGCCGCCGCGGTGCGGGCGGCCCTGTCCGCGGTGGACCCCACCGACCCCGGCGCCGTGTGGCGCGCGCTGGGCGGCGCCGGGATCATCGAGGCGCTCTACCCGGACGGCGTCCAGCCGGACCCCCGGCGGCTGTCGGTGTTGCTCACCGAGCTGGACGCCCGGTGCCCGCTCGGCGTGACGCTGTCGGTCTGCGTGCAGGTCGCCACAGTGCTGCCGCTGCTGGCCGGCGCGACCGGCTCGGCGGAGGCCGCGCGACGCGGGATGCTGCGCGGCGAGACGGTGGTGGCGCTGGCCGTCACCGACGCCGCCGGGTCGGGCTCGGACCTGCTCGACGCCACGACCCGGGTGAAGCCCGGCGACGACGGCGCCGTCCTGGACGGCGGCAAGGACTGGATCACCAACGCGACGAGCTGCGACGCGGCACTGGTGCTGGCCCGGCACCGTGAGGCGCGGCACTTCACCAGCTTCTGCTGGGTGCTGGTGCCCGCCGCCGCGCCGGGCGTGACCGCCGAGTCCGCCGGCCGGGCGTTCGCCGGGTCCGGCGTGGGCCACCTGCGCTTCGCCGGCGTGGCGCTCGACCCGGACGCCGTGCTGGGCCGCCCCGGCCGGGCGCTGGCCGGGTTCGCCCGGCAGGTCGGCGTCGAACGGGTCGCCGGAGCGCTGTGGGCCCGGGCGATGTGCCACCGGATGCTGGCCGGCCTGCGCGACTGGCTGCGGCGGCGACCGGCCGGGGCGGGCACGCTGTGGGACCGCCCGGCGGTCCGCGAGCGGTACGCCCGGTGCCTGGTCGCCACGCACCAGCTCGACGCGCTGTGCGCGCCGCTGCTGGACGCGCCGGCCGCCGTCCCGTCCGCGGTCACCGGGATGCTGCTCAAGGTCAGCGCCGCCGAGACCGTGGACCGGGTCGCCGCCGAGGCGGTGCGCCTGCGCGGCGCGGACGCGTTCCGCGACGGCGGGGAGGCGCAGCTGCGCACCGAGGCGGCCATGTTCGGCATCGCCGGTGGCGCCACCGGCGCGATGCTCGCCGGCATCGCCGACCACGCCGACGAACTGGCGGGCGCGGTGACCTGAGCGTGGCGTCCCACGCGCGGCGGCGCCGGAAGACCGATCGACGACAGCACAGTGAAGGGAGCAACGCCGTGAGTCTCTACTCCTGGTTCGAGCGGACCGTCGCACGCGTGCCCGAAGCGGTCGCGCTGGAGGTCGGCGGGGAGCCGGTGACCTACCGCCGGCTGCGCGACCTCGCCGACGGCCTCGCCGGGCGGATCCACGCCGAGGTGGGCCACCGCCCGCACGCGGTCGGCCTGCTGGCCGCCCGCAGCCTGCCCGCGTACGCCGGTTATCTGGCCGCGCTGCGCGCCGGAGCGGTAGTGGTGCCGCTCAACCCGGCCTTCCCGCCGGCCCGCACCGCCCGGCTGTGCCGGGACGCGGGTGTGGACGCGCTCGTGGTCGACGACGCCGGCGCCGCGACGGCGGCTCAGGTCGCGGGCGACGCGGTGACGGTACGCCTCGACGGCGCGCCCGCCGTCCCGCCGCCGCCCGCCCCGGTGGCGCCGGACGACGTGGCGTACCTGCTGTTCACCTCCGGCTCGACCGGGCGGCCCAAGGGCGTGCCGGTCCGGCACCGCAACGTGGACGCGTTCCTCGCGTACTGCCGGGACCGGTACCCGGTCGGCCCGGGTGACCGGCTGTCGCAGACCTTCGACCTGACCTTCGACCCGTCCGTGTTCGACATGTTCGTCGCCTGGGGCGGCGGCGCCACGCTCGTGGTGCCGCAGCCGGACGAGGTGCTGACGCCGGTGCGGTTCGTCAACGAGCGGCGGATCACGCACTGGTTCTCGGTGCCCTCGGTGGTCTCGCTGGCCCGCCGGATGCGGATGCTCTCCCCCGGCGCCATGCCCGGCCTGCGGCACAGCCTCTTCGCCGGTGAGCCGCTGACGCTGGAGCAGGCACGGGCGTGGGCCGCAGCGGCGCCGGGCAGCGTGGTGGAGAACCTCTACGGTCCCACCGAGCTGACCGTGACGTGCACCGGTCACCGGCTGCCGGCGGATCCGGCGGCCTGGCCGGCGACCTCCAACGGCACCGTGCCGATCGGCGACGCGCATCCCGGGCTGGACGCGATCCTGCGCGCCGAGGACGGCACCGCCGGTGGTGACGACGGTGAGCTGTGCGTGCACGGGCCGCAGCGGTTCGACGGCTACCTCGACCCGGCCGACGACGAGGGCCGGTTCGTCATGTACGCGGGCCGCCGGTACTACCGCACCGGTGACCGGGTCCGGCGCGAGCACGGCACGTTCGTGCACCACGGGCGCCTGGACGACCAGGTGAAGCTGCGTGGCTACCGGATCGAGCTGGGCGAGATCGAGATGGTCCTGCGCGGCCACCCGGGGGTGCAGGACGCGGTGGTGCTGGCGTTCGGCGCGGGCGACGACGTCTCCCTGCGGGCGGTCCACACCGGCGCCTCCGGGATCGCCGACGAGCTGACCCGCAGGTGCGCGGAGCGCCTGCCCGCCTACATGGTGCCGGCGCGGATCCACCACGTGGCCGCGCTGCCCACGAACGCCAACGGCAAGACCGACCGGCGGCGGGCCGCCGACCTGGTCGGCAGCGCGACGAGAGGAGCACTGTGATGACCGGCACAGGGAACGGACAGGAGCAGGAACGGGCGTTCCGGTCGGTGGCCGGGCGCTTCGCCACCGGAGTGGCGGTGGCGACCGCCGTCGGGCCCGACGGCCCGGTGGGGATGACCGTCAACTCCTTCACCACCGTGTCGCTGTCGCCCCGGATGCTGCTGGTCTGCCTGCGGCGGGACTGCCGGCTGCTCGGCGCGGTGCGCCGTACCGGCCGGTTCGCGGTGACAGTGCTCGGCGACGACCAGCGCGAGGAGGCGGCCTGGTTCGCCAGCCGGGGCCGCCCGGCGGGCGCCGACGGCTTCGCGGGTGTGGCCTACGACGACGAGCGGGCGACCGGCTGCCCGCGGCTGACCGACGGGGTGGCGTACTTCGGCTGCGAGGCGGTCTCCGCGAACCCGGCCGGGGACCACGCGGTACTGATGGGCGCGGTCCGCTCGGCGGGCCTGCTCCGGCCGACCCGGCCACTGCTGTTCGTGGACGGCGACTACGCACGTGTCGCCGCGCCGCGGGAAGCGCAGGTGGCGCGATGAGCATCGGTGCCGCTCCCGGCGACCTGCGCCACCTGAGCCTGCGCGCGGCGCGGGCCGGGGCGGACGCGATCCGCGAGGCGCGGGGCCGGGGCTTCCGGACCGAACACAAGGGCGGCGCGGCCCAGGACCCGGTGACCACCGCCGACCACGCCAGCGAGCGGGCCATCCTCGGCCTGCTCGCCCGGGACCGGCCGCAGGACGCCGTCCTGGCCGAGGAGTCCGGTGCCAGCGCCGGCTGCTCCGGCCTGCGCTGGATCGTCGACCCGCTCGACGGCACGCTGAACTTCAGCCACGGTGCGAGCCGGTACGCGGTGAGCATCGCTGTGGCGACCGGCTGCGACGTGGGCGACGGCCAGGTGGTCGCGGCCACCGTCCTGCAACCGGCCACCGGCGCCTGCCTGGTGCTGGACGACGGCGGCGCGCTCGACGGCGACGCCCCGGTCGCTGTCAACCGGGCGGCCCGGCCGGGGCACGCCCTGGTGGCGTTCGCGGTGCCGAACGCACCCGGGCCGCGGCGGCGGGCGTACCAGGCGCTCGTCGGCGTCGCGCCCCGCGTCGCCGACCTGCGCAACACCGGCTCCACCGTCTGCGACCTGGCGGCGGTGGCCCGCGGGGAACTGGACGCGTTCGTCAGCTTCGACCCCGCGCCGTGGGACATCGCGGCCGGTGCCGCGCTGGTCGAGGCCGCCGGCGGGGTGAGCCGGCGGTGGCGCCACGACGGGTTCGAGGTCTTCGGCACCGGCGCGCCGGCCGTGGTGGCCGCGCTGGCCGGCTGGCTGGGCGACGACGGTACGGACGGCCGCGACGGCACCGACGGCACCGACACCGACGAGGAGAGGGGAACCGACGATGACGGGCAGCGATGAGTTCCGGCTGGCGCTGGTGGGAGCGGGCCGGATGGGCCACCACCACCTGCGGGCCCTGGCCGACCACCGGAGCGTCCGGATCCGGCACGTGGTCGACCCGGTTCCGGCGGCACGGGAGGCGGTCACCGCTACCGGGCTGCCCGCGTACCCGAGCGTGGAGGACCTGCTCGCGGACGCCGCGCCGGACGGTCTCCTGGTGACCGCGCCCACCGGGCGGCACGGCGCGCTGGTCGCGGTCGCCGCCAAGGCCGGGCTGCCGGTGCTGTGCGAGAAGCCGGCCGGGCTCGACCCGGCCGGGGCGGCCGAGGCGGGGCGGGTCGCCGCCGCTGCCGGGATCCCGTTCCAGGTCGCCTACTGGCGCCGGTTCGTCCCGCAGCTCTGCCGGCTACGGGAGCGGATCGCCGCCGGCGAACTCGGCGAGGTGCTGTTCGTGGCCGCGGCGCAGTGGGACGGCGAGCCGCCAGCGGCGGCGTTCCGCACCGGCAGCGGCGGAATCTTCGTGGACATGGGGGTGCACGAGTTCGACCAGATCCGGTGGCTGACCGGGCAGGAGATCGACCGGGTGGCGGTGCAGCCGGCCGGTCCGGTCACCGACCCGGCGGTACGCGGCCGGGACGTGGACAGTGCCCAGGCGTTGCTCGGCCTGTCCGGTGGCGGCACCGCGCTGGTCTCGCTCGGCCGGCACCACCGGGGCGGCGACATGGCGACGGTGGAGGTCTTCGGCACCCGGGACCACGAGCGACTGGCCTTCCTCGACCCGGCCGGCGGGGACGCCACCATGTACGCGGCCCTGGCCCGCCAGGCGGAGGACTTCGCCGTGCTGGTCCGGGAGGGCCGTTCGGCGGGCGCCGGGGTGACGGACGCGGTGGCGGTGCTCGACGCGGCGCGGCGGGCGACGGCGCAACTGACTCCGGGTCACGAAGTACACACCGATCAGTGATTACTTGCACCATCTGGGAGCGATGCATTCCCCGGCCGAAGGTGGGAAATCCAGCCTTACACACACCACACTGTGGACGGTGCGCCGGAGCGGGGGACGACATCCATGCGGTTCAGTGTTCTCGGTCCGTTGAGCCTGTACGCGGACGACCGCCCCGTCATGCTGACCGGCACCAAGCCCCGCCTCCTGCTCGCCGTGCTGCTGCTGAGTCCCGGGCGTACGGTCGCCACCTCCCGGCTGGTCGACGGCCTCTGGCCGGAGTCGCCGCCCGCGTCGGCGGTACGCAACCTGCGCACGTACGTGCACCGGCTGCGGCAGACGCTGGACCGCGGCGGCGACTCGGCCGGCCGGCTGGTCCACGACGGCACCGGCTACCACCTGCGGGTCGACGAGGACGAGCTGGACCTGCTGCGGTTCCGTCGGCTCGCCGACGAGGCCCGCCGGGCCGCCCGGAGCGACCGGCCTCGGGCCGCCGCCGACCTGTTCGACCAGGCGGTCGACCTGTGGGGCGGGCACCCGCTGGAGGACCTGACGGATCTGGGCACCGACCTGGGCGCGACGGTCACGGCACTGCGGGAGCAGCACCGGGAGATGACGACGGAGCTGATCGACCTGCGCCTGCGGCTGGGGCAGCCGGCGCGGGTCATCCCGTCGCTGCGCCGGATGGTGGCCGAGGAGCCGCTCGACGAACGCCGGCAGGCGCAGCTGGTGACCGCGCTGACGCGGGAGGGGCGCGTGGCCGAGGCGCTGGCCGCGTACCAGCAGGCCCGGCGCGGCATCATCGACGAGCTGGGCGTCGATCCCGGTCCCACGCTCCAGGGCGCCCTCCAGACCGCGCTGGACGCGGACTCCGCCGAGGTCCGCCCACCGTCCGGCCGGCCCGCAGCCCTCGGTGCCGGACCCGTGTCGCCGCCCGGCCCGCCGACGAGCCCGCAGGCCCTGCCGATGAAGCCGCCGTCCCTGGTCGGCCGGGACACCACGGCCGGCCAGTTGCGCGCCATCGCCGAGGGGATCGCCGACCCGGCCGGTGCCGACGAGCACGCCGGTGTCGTGCTCGTCTCCGGCCCGCCGGGCATCGGCAAGTCGTCGTTCTCGGTGAGCAGCGGGTACGAGCTGGCCGACCTCTTTCCCGACGGTCAGCTCTTCGTCAGCTTCGACAGCGGTGACGAACCGCCGCGCGGCAGCGGGGAGCTGATCCGGGAGCTGCTGGTCGAGCTGGGCGTACCGCTGACCGACGTGTCCGAGGACATCCGGGAGCGCTCCGCCGTGCTGCGGTGCGCGCTCGCCGGCCGGCGGCTGCTGCTCATCATCGACGACGTCGACTGCGCGCAGCAGGTGCGCCCGCTGTTGCCCGGGGCGGGCCGCAGCCTGGTCCTGGTCAACAGCCGGCAACGCCTGCTGGACCTGGACGTGGGCTGGCGGCTGACGCTCGGCGCGCTCGACCGGGCCGACGCGGTGGAGCTGCTGGCCACGATCGCGGGCGAGCGCCGGGTGCGTGAGCAGCCGGAGGTGTTCGGCCGGATCGCCGCGGCCTGCGACCGGCTGCCGCTGGCCCTGCGGATCGTCGGCAGCCGGCTCGTCACCCAGCCCGACGTGGCCCTGCCCGGCTTCGCCGCGCACCTGGAGGACGAGGAGAACCGGCTGTCGGAGCTGGCGGTCGGGGACATCTCGGTGCGCGGCAGCCTGTCGGTCAGCTACCAGGCGCTGGACGTGGACGCCCGCCGGGCGCTGCACGCGCTGGCCCGCGCCGACTCGTTCATCACCCCGGCCAGCGCGGTGGAGATCCTGCGCCTGCCCCGGCAGCAGGCCAACCGGATGGTGGAGCACCTGATCCAGCACAACCTGCTGGTGCCGGTCGACTCCGGCGGTCCGGGCGAGCGTTTCCACCTGCCGGAGTTGCTGCGGCTGTTCGCCCGCGAGTGCGTGGACGCGCACGGCCGGCCGCTGCCGGCGGCCTGAGCCGCCGTCCGCGGTGTGCGGGCCGGTCGGCCCGCACACCGCGATCCGGTCTGCGCTACCTGAGGAAGCGGTCCAGCGCGGCCTCGATGGTGCCGCTGTCCGGCGACGCGTACGACTTCATCGTCACCTTGTTGTAGGAGATGAAGCTCGGGCACCGGGCGGCGGGCGCGGTCACCGTGCCGCCGTCGCCGACCTTCTCGGCGGTCTTGGCGGCGTGGAAGGTCAGGGTGTAGCGCGAGGAGATGTAGTCGACGGTGACGACCTTGCCCTCGCTGTTCTTGTACTGGCACTTCTTCGGCGTGCCCTCGCTGCCCTCGACCATCTTGAGGCAGCCGATGACGGACACCGTGGCGAAGTCAGCCGACTTCGCGTAGTAGGGCTTGGCCGAGCTGATCGTCTTCTGCGACCAGAACGACGGCCGGTCCGGGGAGTTGGAGAAGACGTACGCCTTCGAGCCCGCCGGCGCGGTGTACGGCGCGGCGTTGAGGATCGATCCCCCGTCGCAGACCGCCGACATCTCGCTGGCGTACCGCGCGGTCAGCGAGTCGTTGTTGGAGGGTCCGTCCGGCCCGGGCGTCTCCGGCCCGTCCGTGCTGGGGGTCGCGGAGGGGCTGTTGTCCGGCCCGGGGGTGGCGCTGCCCGAGGCCACCGGCTTCGGGTCGTCGTCGTCGCCGTTGAAGGCGACGTAGGCGAGCCCGCCGCCGCAGCACAGCAGCGTCAGCGTGACCGCGCCGGCGGCGAGGCCGACGATGAGCCCCTTGCTCTTGCCGCCGCTCGGGGGCGGGGTGGGCGCGTACGGCGCGGGCCCGGGGTAGCCCGGCTGCCCGGGGAACGGCGCCGCGGGCTGCGCGCCGTACGGCGCACCCGATCCGGGCTGGGCACCATACGGCGCACCCGACCCGGGCTGGGCACCGTAGGGGGCACCCGACGCGGGTTGGGCCCCGTAGGGCGCACCCGACGCCGGCTGCGAACCGTAGGGCGCGCCGGAGGCCGGCTGCGCGCCGTACGGGGCGTTCGGGTCGGGCTGGTTGCCCCACGCTCCGGCGTTCGGGTCCGGATAGCCTCCGTAGGGAGGGTGATTGTCACTCATCTGAGGTTCTTCCACCTGTCGTCCGTGGTTCCGGCGATCAACCACCCCGCAGCGTAATGACGCCTGCAAATTCACGATCGCCGACATTCGATACGTTCTTCACCAGCCGTGCCCGGGTCACTCCGGTGCGTACGCGCCCGGATCCGGCATCCGGCCGCCTATCAGGCGTGACGGGCCGGGGACCGTTGGGACGCAACGGATCGACCGCTCGGCGATCGACCTGCACCCGACACCGGCGACGCCGGAAAGTGTGATGTACGCCATACTTTCGGCCGCTCGGCCGGACGGCGGCGGGTCCACATCCCGGACCGCCCTTCAATGAGGTTCATAGATATTGACGCACGTCGCAGGCGCGGACAGAATCCCAGCACCACCACCAGGACCCCTCCGGGAGGGCCCCATGAACCGTCCCCGCCTGCCGCTCCTGCGGACCGCCGGCCGGATGACCGCGCTCGTCGCGGCCGCCGCCGGCGTGCTGCTCGCCGTCGCCGCACCCGCCGTCGCCGCCGCGCCCGCCGGGCGCTACGTCGCGCTCGGCGACTCCTACACCTCCGCACCGCTCGTGCCCACCCAGGTCGACCTGAACTGCCTGCGCTCCAACCGCAACTACCCGTCCCTGGTGGCGGCGTCCGCCGGCTCCTCGTCGTTCGCCGACGTGAGCTGCTCCGGAGCGACCACCGAGGACATCCTGTACGGCGGCGACGGCGCGCTGGGCATCGCGCTGCCGCCGCAGGTCGACGCCGTCACGTCGACCACCGCGCTGGTGACCGTCCAGATCGGCGGCAACGACATCGGCTTCTCCGGCATCATCAGCGACTGCGCCGAGGCGAGCGTGAGCAGCCCGCTCGGCTCGCCGTGCAAGAACCGGTTCACCGCGGGCGGCACCGACCAGTTGCGGGCCCGGATCGCCGCCACCGCGCCGAAGGTGACAGCCGTGCTGCGGGCGGTCCGCCAGGCCGCGCCGAACGCGCGCGTGGTGGTGCTCGGGTACCCGGCGATCCTGCCCGACAGCGGATACGGCTGCTGGCCGGTGGTGCCGATCGCCTACCAGGACGTGCCGTACCTGCGCGGCGTCCAGAAGGCGCTCAACACGATGCTGGCCGACACGGCGGCGGCGGGCGGCGCGAGCTACGCCGACGTCTACACCCCGTCGATCGACCGGGACGCGTGCAAGAGCAGCGGCACCCGCTGGGTGGAGGGGCTGGTGCCGCAGAACTCCGCCGCGCCGTTCCATCCCAACGCCCGGGGAGAGCAGGGCATGGCCACCGCCCTGCTGGCGCACCTGAGCTGAGCCGCCCGCGGTGAGCCGGTCCCGCCCGGGCGGGACCGGCTCACCGCCGGTAGGGCGACGGGCCGGCGAACCGGTCGGTGGTGGTGACGAACCCCCAGCACTGCTCGGTGTTGAAGACGACCGCGTCCTTGCAGTACGCCGGGCTGGACGTGGCGGTGGCGTCGGCGACCAGGACCGGGTTGTAGTCGCGGAAGTAGGCGCTCTCGATGGTGGTGCTGACGCACTGGTCGGTGTTGACGCCGCAGACGAAGAGCGTGTGGATGCCCTGGGTGCGCAGCACCTGGTCGAGGTGGGTGCCGTAGAAGCCGCTCATCCGCACCTTCTCGATCATGATGTCGTCGTCCCGGATCAGCGGTTTCAGCTCGTCAACCATCTCGGCGCCCCACTCCCCCGCGGTGAGCACACGCCCGTGGTCCAGCGGCTGGCCGATGCCGGCCTGGTCGGGCGTGTGCTTGAACGAGTGCAGTGTGGGTGCGCCGAGGTTGCGCAGATCGGGCCGGTTGTACCAGTACACCCAGATGACGAACATGTCGTGGTGGCGGGCGGCCTCGACCGCGCGTACCACCCCCGGGATCGCCTCCCGGCACGCCTGGTGGTCCAGCCCCGAACGGTGGGTCCAGCCGCCCTCGGCGCAGAAGTCGTTCTGCATGTCGACCACTGCCAGCGCGCCGCGCCGCGGGTTGTCGACGAACGGCATCAGCTCAGCGTCGAACCGGACCAGGTCCTCCGGCGCGTCGTTCGGGGCGAGCAGGACGTGATCCGGGTAGAGGTGCCACCTGTCGGTGCTGGCGGCGAGCTGCACGCCGCCGTCGCCGGTGTCCCCGTAGATCGCCCGTCGCCCTGCCATACCGTCCGTTCTAGCCGCCCGGCGGACCGGCCGGGCGGCGAGAGCGGACAGTGCATCCGTACGGGTGCGTGCTACACCCGCGTGATGCGGACCGCGTCGGCGACCACGTAGCCGGCGCCGGCGCTCCAGCGGCTCACCCCGACCTTGTCCCCGGTCCCGCCGGCGAGCGTGAACACGCCGAGCGACACCCAGCGCCCGCCGCCGGTGCGCTGGTCGACCGCCACCGACCGGTTGCCGGTCGTGGTGGCCACCAGGTACGGGGTGCGGTCGTTGTAGCCGGGGTCGGCCGGGTACCACACCGACACCTCGTAGGAGCCGGTCGCGGGCAGGCTCGCCCGGAACCAGGCCACGTCGCTGGACGCCACCGGCGCGGCGAAGCGGTAGTCGGCGCCGTGGCGCTGCCCGGAGTACGCGGAGGTGCCCCAGTTGGCGCTCGCGGTGAACCCGCCCGCCGTGGCGTTGTCGACTGTCACGCTCCACGACGCGGGCGGCGCGCCGGCCCGTACGTCCAGGTAGTTGCGGTCGATCTTCATGGTCACGCCGCCCCACGTCTCGGTGACGTCCCCGGCGTACTGGTGCAGGCGCTGCCGGTCGGCGTAGCGGTCGTCGGCGCAGTACGGGCCCCCGTCGGTGTCCGCGACGCCGTTCCACCAGGCGATCCAGATCTGGTCCAGGCGCAGGTACCGGGTGTCGTGGTAGGCGGCGCAGACGTCGGTGATGCCGGACGAGCCGCTGGAGTACATGCCGGCGAGGTAGCCGCGCGTGTGCAGCCGCTCGACCCAGCCGGAGAGGAAGGAGAGCACCGCGCCCCGGCAGCTCGCGTTCGACGGGTACTGCTCGATGTCGTTGTAGAGCGTGCTGCCCGTGCCGATGCCGAGCGCCGCCGCGGCGGCGACCGCGCTGTCCGCCGCGGTCCTCCCCTGCCCGCGGGCGGTGGCCGGGTCGGCGGACATCTTCGGCGTACGGGTGCCGCACGGCGCCTGGTAGCCCAGCTCGATGGGGATCAGCCGCCAACCCTTGCGGGTCTGGTCGGCGACCCAGGTCGCGGTCAGGTTGGGTTGGGCGCACGTCCGGCTGCCGCCGCTGATGTAGACGCCGACCGCGCGGTACGGCGAAGCGGCCAGCCAGGCGTCCATCGCGGCCTGCGACGGCGCGGTGCAGGTGTCGAAGCCCTTGCCGGTGAAGGTGCCGGGCTGCGGGCCGACCGCGGCGACGGCGGCAGGCGTCTCGGCCGCGGTGGCCGGCGTGGCCGGAGCCGTGGCCGCGAGCACGGCGAGAAGTGTCAGGGCCGTGGCGATCGCTCTCATCGGCGCCCCTCCTGTGCAGGATTCCTCGCTCGACGGCGAGACTTGGGCAGGATTTCTACCACGCATCGACGGATGACGACAGATGGCGGTGGCGAAAGTTTTCACGGCGGAAACGATCATTGAAGGGTATCGACAAGACGGCAGGTGCCGGTATAGCGTGCCCGCACTCACATCCGTCGATCGGTGAAGCGCCGTCACCCGAGGAGCGCCATGCCCACGTCACGATCCCCCCGTCTGCGACGCCGAGGTCTGCTCGGCGTACCCGCCCTGGTGGCCGCCGCCCTCGCGGTGGCCGTCCGTCCCGGCACGGCGCACGCGGCGCCGAAGGCCGAGTGCCTCGCCGACCTGCTCGGGGAGCAGTGATGGCCACCGTTCCCTGGCTTGTGGACGTGCTGCGCGCCGCCGGCGTACAGGTCGTGGTCGAGGGCGACTGGCTCAACCGGATGCGCCCCGGCTCGTTCGACCCGATCGGGGTGCTCTGGCACCACACCGCTGCCACGTCCAGCGCCACCAACCCGCACCCGGCGCTGAACATCTGCATCAACGGCCGTTCCGACCTGCCCGGCCCGCTCTGCCAGGCGCTCGTGGACTACCACGGCGTGTTCCACGTGATCTCCGCCGGCCGGTGCAACCACGCCGGCGCCAGCGGTGGCAGCGGCCCGATCCCGGCCGGGGACGGGAACACCCTGATGATCGGGTGGGAGATCGACTACAACGGCGTCGACCAGCGGATGACCACCGCCCAGTACAACGCCAGCATCGCGGCCACCGCCGCCGTGCTCAAGCGGCTCGGCCGGGACTCCAGCTACGCCCGCGGGCACCGGGAGACCAGCACCACCGGCAAGATCGACCCGTCCTTCATCGACCTGAACACGATGCGCGCCGACGTGGCCGCCAAGATGGCCGGCGGTGGCACCGGCTGGACGTCGATCGTGGACAACGCCACGGCGGGCCGGTTCACCGCCAGCGCCAACTGGGGCACGTCGACGTACTCCGGGCAGCGCTACGGCGCCGACTACCGCTACGCGGACCCGGTCGCCGCGAGCGACCCGGCCTGGTACAGGTTCAACGTCCCCCGCACCGGCAACTACCGGGTCGAGGCGTGGTGGCCGGCGAACGCGGGCTACAACGCGGCCACGCCGTACATCGTCGCCACGACCACCGGCAACCGGACGGTAGTGGTCGACCAGCGGGCGACCGGCGGGCAGTGGCGCTCGCTCGGCACGTTCACGCTGCCGGCCGGGGACGCCAACCGCGTCGCGGTCAGCCGGTGGAGCTCCGCCGCCGGCCTGGTCATCGCCGACGCGGTCCGGCTGACCGAGGTCTGACCCCTGACGTACGGACGCGGCCGGGCGGCACACCCACCCGGCCGCGCCCACCGGCGGTCACCCGGACGGCACGGCTTCGAACGGGCCGCCCGCGGGCGTTTGCCCCCGGCCCGGCCGGGTAGGACGCTGCGCCACCCGAAGGCGGGCCGTGCAGGCGGCGTGGGCGGCCGGGACGTCGCGGAGGGTCGATGACGGCTGGACCAGGTCGGGCGCAGGCGCCGTCGGGCGAGGTGGTGGAGCTGCGGGTGCACGGCGTCTCCGCGGCCGACGCCGCCGAGGTGCTGGGCCGGCCGCTGGTCCGGCAGGTCGCGGGCGACCGCAGCGCCGGCTTCTACCGTCCCCGCCCCGGACACGCCGACGAGCACGGGGCGGGCGGGGTGACGCTGGAGGCGTACCAGTGGAACGACCTGCCCTCCGGCACCCCGCTGCGTACCCTCTCGCTGCTGTTCCTGATGCCCTTCATGCTGCTCAACGTGGCCGTGTGGATGCGGCCGGGGGAGGCGGTCGGCGGCGCGGTGGTGCGGGCGCTGTGCCGGGTGCTCGGGTTGAGCCTGACCGTGCTGTACGTGCTCGCCGGCGCCGGGGTGGCGCTGGACCTGGTGGCCTGGCAGTGCCTGTCCGTCCCGGCCTGCGTCGCCGACCGCGAGTGGCTGTCCTGGATGGGCGGGCGGCCGGTGGGACTGCGGCTCGTGGTGCTGGCGCTGGTCCCGGCCGCCGCGGTGAGCCTGGTCTGGTGGGGTGCCCGGCGGCCGGGTCGCTCGTTCACCGCGTTCCGGGCGCCGGAGCGGGCGTCCGCCGGGCCGCCGCTGAGCACGATCGGCCAGTGGGACACCGAGCCGCTGATGGGCCGGCTGCGCTCGATCCACATCGCGGCGGCCTTCGCCACCCTCGACGGCTGTCTCCTCGCCGCCCGGGCCGCGCAGGGTGTCCCGCCCACCGTGGCGGCGCTGCTGGCGGTCACCGGCGCGCTGCTGCTCGCCTGCGTGGTACTGGTCTGCGTTCCGCCGCTCGTCGACCGGGCGCCCACCGACCAGCGACGAGACCGGGTCGCCCGGGCGCTGCGCGCCACAGCGGTCGGGCTCACCGTCGTGGTGGCCGGGTACCTGCTGTTCGCCCCGGCCCGCTGGCGTACCGGCGGAGGCCTGCCCGGCTACGGCTCGATCCTGACGTGGCTGCTGGTGACGCACGCGGTCCTGCTGGGCGCCCTGGGGGCCGTGCTGCTCTGGCACCGCCTGCGGGTACGCGGCCACCGGCCGCCGAACGGGCTCGGCGCGCTCGCGGTCGCGGCGGCGGCGGGCGGGCTCGCGGTCGCGTACTCCGCCGAGCTGGTCCAGCGCACCGCCGACCTGCTGGACCGGGGCATGTCCCCGGCGGACGACATACCGGGTCCGGCACGCGCGTACACCTGGGCGATCTACGGTTTCTTCCGGGCGTTGCTGGTCACGCTGGCGGCCGCCGCCGTGGTGGCGCTGGTGTCCCGGCGCGGTCGCATGCGGGCCGCCCAGGCGATCGTCGGGCGGGACTTCCCGGCGCCGCCGGCCGAGGCGACGCCCCGGCTGCGGCAGGTCCGGACGATGATCGTCCGGGCCCGGTTCACCGACCTGCTGTTGCCGTTGGCGGTGCTGTTCGCCGTCATGGCCGGGGCGGGCGCGGCGACCACCGCGATGGCGCTGGTCCGTCCCGAGCCGGGCGAGGCGCTGGAACGCCGCACGCACGTCCCGGCCGAGCTGGTCATGTTCGGCATCGAGGTGGGCGGGGTGGCGATCTCGGCGGCGGTGCTGGCCCTGGTCGTCGCCGGGGTCTTCGCCTACCGCAGCCCCGGGTTCCGGCAACACGTCGGCGTGCTCTTCGACCTCGCCACGTTCTGGCCCCGGGCCGCGCACCCGTTCGCGCCGCCCTGCTACGCCGAGCGGGCCGTGCCGGAGCTGGCCCGGCGCATCACGTACCTGGTGCGCAGCGGCAGCGGGGTGCTGCTCTCCGGCTACAGCCACGGATCGGTGCTCGTCGCCGCGACAGTCCTGCAACTGCCGGCCGAGGTCAGCGCGCGGGTCGCCCTGCTCACCTACAGCTCGCCGCTGCGCCGGCTCTACGCCCGGTTGTTCCCCGCCTACGTGGGCGACGAGATGCTGCGCGGGATCGGCGGCCGGGTGGGGTGGCGGTGGCGCAACCTGTGGCGGGACACCGACGCGCTGGGCGGATGGATCTTCTCCCCGCACCGCGCGGACGAGCCGGCCCCCGTCACCGGCCCGGAGACGACAGTGGACCGCCGTCTCCGGGATCCGGAGAGCCTGGTGGCGCCGGCCTGGGACAGCGTCCCGCCGCCGATCCGGGGTCACCTCCCGTCCGAGGACGACCCGGCGTACGCCGAGACGGTACGGGACCTGGCCGGGCGGCTGCGCGCCAGACCCTGACGCGGACGGGTGTCACCCGGCGGGTGCTCCGCCTCGAACCGTTCTCAGCGGGCCGTCGGGCACCGGGATCAGCGTCCCGGCGGCCCAGTGGGTCAGTTGGTCGGCGAAGTGCGGATCGTCCGGGCGCCCGGACGCGCCGAACGGCACGATCCAGCGGCTGGCCGCCCGGTCGGTCAGGTCCCACACGTAGCGGGCCACCGGGCCGCGCCAGCAGGCGTCGGAGATCCCCGGCACGCTGGAGGTGGCCAGCACGCAGTCGGTGTCACCGGCGAGCGCCACCCGCCGCCGCATCGCCGTCACCGCGTCGGTGATCGCCGGGGCGACGCCCAGGTGCACCGGGTGCAGCAGGTGCCGGCTGCCCCACTCACCGGGTGCCGGACCGGCGGCCACCTCGGCCAGCGCCTCGGCGGCCGGTTCCGCGAGGTCCGCGCCGAGGGCGGCGACCAGGTGGTCCAGCGCCAGGCCGATCCGGGCGGCCGGGTCGGTCCAGGGGGCGAACAGCTCGTCGAACCCGCACGGCTCGCCGAGGGCACGCAACCTCGGGTGTACGCGCAACCGCCGGGCCAGCGCCGCCCGCCACGCCGCGTACGCGCCGGCCCCGGCCGAGCCGGCCGCCATCGCCCGGTCCCATCCGCGCAGCCGCAGCAGCAGCGCGCGGGCGGGTTCGTCGAGCCGGTCCGGGTCGAGCCGGTCGAGCAGCCGGTACAGCGGTCCGGCCGCGAGCCGGTCGTCGGTGTGCACCGCGGACGGTTCGGCGCCGTCGGCGAGCAGCGCCCGGATCCGGCGGGCCCGGTGCGGCGGGGCGAAGTCGGCACCGTGTGCGGCCACGTCGTCACGCCGGTCGTTGGCGCACACCGCCACGCCGTCGACCGGCTCGTCGACCAGCGGCAGGTAGTCGCCCCGCCACCGGTAGGGCGGCTCCCAGGCCGGCACGGGTTCCCGGCGGCACCGCTCGTCGCGTACCGGGACCAGGCCGGCGACCAGGCGACGCACACCGCCCGCGGTGTCGGCGGCGAGCACGCTGTTGACCGGCTCGACCCACTGGCGGAGCGCGTCGGCGACGTCGCCCGTACGCCGGGCGCGCAGCAGCGGCAGCAACGCCTCGAAGCCGAGGCGGGCCTCGACCCGGCTCGGGGTGCGCAGCGCGATCGCCTCGCCGGTGACCCGGTCGTGGTCGATCACCGGCCCGCGGGGTGTCTCGATCACCTCGACCGTCTCCGGGGCGCCGCCGCGAACCTCGATTTCCTCGACGTGGCGCGCGGCGGGCGTCCAGCCGTCGGCGTCGCGCACCAGCACGCGGTCACCGTCGCGGCGCAGCCGTTCGCGGTAGAGGTCCTGGTAGTCGGCCATCGCGTTGGTGACGGCCCAGGCCACGTGGCCGGTGTGGCCGAAGTGCGGCACGCCCGGTACGCCGGGGAAGGCGAGACCGACCACGTCGAACTCCGGGCAGGCCAGCCGGACCTGCTGGTAGACGCCGGGTAGTTCGAGCAGCCGGTGCGGGTCACCGGCGATCACCGGGCCGCGCCCGGTGGCCGGGTCGGCGGGCAGCGCCCAGGCGTTGCTGCCCGCCGACGCCGGTCCCTCGACCGCGAACAGCCCGGCCGCGTCGGGGCCGAGCGTGCGGCCCACGTGCGCGTGCCAGAGCTTGTTCGGGAACGTGGAGAACAGCACGTGCTGGACGAGGAACACGCCGAGCGGCGACCAGGGGTGCCAAGGTTCGGGCACGGCGCCTGTGGCGCCGAACTCCGGCGCGCCGGTGGCGCCCTCGGCGAGCCCGGAGTTGACCCCGTCCACGTACGCCTCGACCCACCGCCGGCTGTCCGGGTCCAGCCGCTCGTAGCAGCGCCGGGCGGTGTCGTCCAGCCGTACGCGGCGGGCGAACCGGTCCCACGCCAGCTCGGCCGGGCCGACGTGGGCGGCCAGGCGACCCTCGGCACGCCATCGTTCGACGCTGATCTGCCAGGCCCGGTCCAGCGCGGCGACGCGCCCCTGCAGACGTGCGAGCGCGTCGACGTCGCCGGCCCACAACTGCGGCACGCCCCACCTGTCGCGATCGATGCGCGTCATCGTCTCGTACCGCCTCGGCACGCTGGACGACGGTTCAGTTCGACAGTCAACTTAGGTTAACCTTCCCTAACCCAGGGCGACCTCACCGCGACGCGGGCGGGTGCCGACCGGCGGTGCATGCGGGGCAAAGCACCCGAGTCGCGCTCTCCAGTTAGGGCAGCCTAACCTAACCTGGCTGCGGCTGATCGCCGCGCCGTCCTGTCCGTACGACCGCTGGGAAGTCGCATGAGTTCGATCGGGAGCCCGACCGGCGCCGCGCCCGCCGACACCGGAAGCGCCGCCGCCACGGCACGCGGCCACCTGTTCAACGCCGGCTCGCTCGGCCGGTACCGGGACGTGCTGGCGCGCGGTGTCGACCGGGTCGCCCGCCGGGTGGCCGAGGCGGACCGGCCGTTCACCGGCGTCACGCCCGACGAGCTGGCGCCGCTCATCGGCGCCATCGACCTGGACCGGCCGCTCGGCGACACCGACGCCGCCCTGGACGAGCTGCACGACGTGTGGCTGCGTGACGCGGTCTACTTCCACCACCCGCGCTACCTGGCCCACCTGAACTGCCCTGTGGTCATCCCGGCGCTGCTCGGCGAGGCGGTGCTCAGCGCCGTCAACTCCTCGCTGGACACCTGGGACCAGGGTGCCGGCGCGACGCTGATGGAGCGGCGCCTGATCGAGTGGACCGCCGGACGCATCGGGCTCGGCGCCACCGCCGACGGGGTCTTCACCAGCGGCGGCACCCAGTCGAACCTCCAGGCGATGCTGCTGGCGCGCGAGGAGGCGTACCGCACTGCGGTGGGCGGCGGCGCGACCGGCCGGCCGCAGGTGCTGTCCAGGCTGCGCATCGTCACCTCCACGGCCGGGCACTTCAGCGTGCAGAAGGCCGCCAAGCTGCTCGGCCTGGCCGCCGACGCGGTGCTCACAGTGCCCACCGACGCCACCCGCCGGATGCGCACCGACGAGCTGGCCCGCGCGATCGACAGCTGCCACCGCGACGGTCAGGTGGTGATGGCCGTCGTCGCCACCGCCGGCACCACCGACTTCGGCACCGTCGACCCGCTGCCGGAGATCGCCGGCATCTGCGCCGCCGCGGGCGTCTGGCTGCACGTCGACGCCGCGTACGGCTGCGGGCTGCTGGTCTCCCCCACCCGCCGGCACCTGCTCGACGGCATCGAACGGGCCGCGTCGGTGACGGTGGACTACCACAAGTCGTTCTTCCAGCCGGTCAGCTCCAGCGCGCTGCTGGTCCGCGACGGCCGGGTGCTGCGCCACGCCACCTGGCACGCCGACTACCTCAACCCGGCCCGCGCGATCGAGCAGGGGATCCCGAACCAGGTCGACAAGAGCATCCAGACCACCCGCCGGTTCGACGCGTGCAAGCTCTGGCTGACCCTGCGGATCATGGGACCGGACGCGATCGGCACGCTGTTCGACCAGGTCGTCGACCTCGCGGACGAGGCGTGGCGGCGGCTGGACGCCGACCCGCGCTTCGAGGTGGCCGCGCCGTCGCAGCTGAGCACAGTGGTCTTCCGGTACCGGCCGTCCGGTCTCGCCCCCGACCTCGTCGACGAGGCCAACCTGCACGCCCGCGACGCGCTCGCCGCGTCCGGCGCGGCCCTGGTCGCCGGGACCAAGGTCGACGGCGCCCACCACCTGAAGCTCACCCTGCTCAACCCCGAGACCACAGTGGACGACATCGCCCACGTGCTGGACCTCATCGCCGACCACGCCGCCTGGTACGCCCGGACCGCGGCCGCCGCCGAGCTGTCCTGCCCGGTCTGACCCCCCGTCGAGGAGAACGAGAACCCCCATGTCGACCCACGACTTCATCGCCGTCGGGCTGGGCCCCTACAACCTCGGCCTGGCCTGCCTCATCGCCCCGATCGACGACCTCGACGGCCTGTTCCTGGAGGCCCGCGACAGCTTCGACTGGCATCCCGGCATGCTGCTCGAATCCACCCGGCTCCAGACGCCGTTCATCGCCGACCTGGTCACGCTCGCGGACCCGACCTCGCCGTACTCGTTCCTGAGCTACCTCAAGGAGACCGGCCGGCTCTACCCGTTCTACATCCGGGAGAGCTTCTTCCCGCTGCGCGCCGAGTACAACGACTACTGCCGCTGGGCCGCCGGGAGGCTGCCGAACCTGCGTTTCCGGCACAGCGTCACCGCTGTCGAGTACGACGAGAGCGACGACCGGTACGTGGTGCACGCGGACACGCCGGACGGGCCGGTCACCCACCGAGCCCGGCACCTCGTGCTCGGCACCGGCACGCCGCCGTACCTGCCGCCCGCCTGCGCCGGGCTGGACGGTGACATGATCCACAACTCGCGCTACCTGGAGCGGCGGGAGGCGCTGCGGGCCAAGGACAGCATCACGATCGTCGGCAGCGGTCAGAGCGCCGCCGAGATCTACCACGACCTGCTCGGCGGCATCGACACGTACGGCTACCAGCTCACCTGGGTGACCCGCTCGCCCCGGTTCTTCCCGCTGGAGTACACCAAGCTCACGCTGGAGATGACCTCGCCGGACTACGCGGACTACTTCCACGCGCTGCCCGAGCCGACCCGCTACGCGCTGGAGGCCGCGCAGAAGCCGCTGTTCAAGGGCATCAACGCCGACCTGATCAACGACATCTACGACCTGCTGTACGCCAAGAGCCTGCACGGACCGGCGCCGACGCGCCTGCTGACCAACACCGAGCTGGTCGGGGCGGCGTACGCCGACGGTCGCTACCGGCTCGGGCTGCGCCACACCGAGCAGGACCGCGCGTTCACGCTCGACACCGCGGGACTGGTGCTGGCCACCGGCTACCACTACCGGGCGCCGGAGTTCCTCGCGCCGGTACGCGACCGGCTCCGCTTCGACGCACACGGCCGCTTCGACGTGGCCCGCAACTACAGCATCGACCACACCGGCCGGGGCGTGTTCCTCCAGAACGGCGGCACCCACACGCACAGCATCACCTCGCCCGACCTGGGCATGGGCCCGTACCGCAACTCGTGGCTGATCCGGGAGATGACCGGCCGGGAGCACTACCCGGTGGAGAAGACCATCGCGTTCCAGGAGTTCGGCGCGCCGGCCGGAGTGCCGGCATGAGCGAGCGCACCGAGCGAAGCGAGGGCCGCGAGCGCATGCTCAGACGGCCCGCCATGAGCGAGTTCACCCACGTCGACGACGCGCTGGGTGAGTTCACGCTGCGTCCGCTGGACCCGGACGCCGACGCCAGGCTGCTGCACCGCTGGGTCACCCATCCCAGGTCCGCGTTCTGGCTGATGCAGAGCGCCGACGCGGACGCCGTCGCCGCGGAGTACCGGCGCATCGCCGACCACCCGCACCACGACGCGTACCTGGGATCGTGGCGCGGCACCCCGGCGTTCCTGGCCGAACGGTACGACCCGGCGCACGTCGAGCTGGTCGGCCTGTACGACCCGCAGCCCGGCGACGTGGGCATGCACTTCCTCTGCGCGCCGGCCGACACACCGGTGCACGGCTTCACCCGTGCCGTCATCACCACTGTGATGGCCTGGCTGTTCGCCGACCCGGCGACCCGGCGGGTGGTGGTGGAGCCGGACGTCGCCAACACCGCCGTGCACGCACTCAACGCGGCAGTCGGCTTCACAGTCGTCGGCCCGATCCGCAAGCCCGAGAAGGAGGCGCTGCTCAGCGTCTGCACCCGGGACCAGTTCCGGGCCGCCACCGGCGCGCCCGCAGGCGAGGAAGGGGCACCGGCGTGAACGCCAGCGCATCCGTGGACCACCTGACCCCCGAGGCGTGGGCGACGGCCAACCGGCTGCTGGTGCGCAAGGCGCTCGCCGAGTTCGCCCATGAACGCCTGATCACCCCCGAGCCCGCCGGCCCGGGGCAGTGGCTGGTCCGCGGCGACGACGGCACCGTCGAGTACCGGTTCGCCGCGCAGCGGCTGGCGCTCGATCACTGGCAGGTCGACGCGGACAGCATCGTGCGCCGCCGCGACGGCGCGGAGCTGCCGCCCGACGCCGTGGACCTCTGCGTGGAGCTGCGCGGCGCTCTCGGCCTCACCGACGCGATCCTGCCGGTCTACCTGGAGGAAATCACCTCCACGCTGGCCGGGACCGCGTACAAGCTCGCGAAGCCCGCGCTGAGCGCCGCCGAGCTGGCCGCCGCCGGCTTCCAGGCGATCGAGACCGGCATGACCGAGGGGCATCCCTGCTTCGTGGCCAACAACGGCCGCATCGGCTTCGGCGTGCACGAACACCACGCGTACGCCCCGGAGGCCGCCGCACCGGTACGGCTGTTCTGGCTCGCCGCGCACCGCGACCACACCACGTTCACCTGCGCCGACGACCTGGACTACGACACGCTGGTCCGGGCCGAGTTGGGCGAGCAGACGCTGGCCGGGTTCACCGCCACGCTCACCGGGCTGGGCCTGGACCCGGCCGACTACCTGTTCGTCCCGGTGCACCCCTGGCAGTGGTGGAACAAGCTGGCTGTCACGTTCGCCGGTGAGGTGGCCCGGCGCCGGCTGGTCTGCCTCGGTGAGGGGCCGGACGAGTACCTCGCGCAGCAGTCCATCCGCACCTTCTTCAACGTCACCGACCCGGCCAAGCACTACGTGAAGACCGCGCTGTCGGTGCTGAACATGGGCTTCATGCGCGGGTTGTCCGCCGCGTACATGGAGGCGACGCCCGCCATCAACGACTGGCTGGCCGGGCTGATCGAGGGCGACCCGGTGCTCAAGCGCACCGGACTGTCGATCATCCGGGAGCGGGCCGCTGTCGGTTACCGCCACCGGCAGTACGAGGCGGCGACCGACAGGTACTCCCCGTACCGGAAGATGCTGGCGGCGCTCTGGCGGGAGAGCCCGGTACCAGGGCTGGAACCCGGGCGGCGGCTGGCCACCATGGCCTCGCTGCTGCACCTGGACCGCGACGGCCGCTCGCTCGCCGCGGCGCTGATCGACGAGTCGGGGCTGGCGCCGGCCGACTGGCTGCGCCGCTACCTGGACGCCTACCTGGTGCCGCTGCTGCACAGCCTGTACGCCCACGACCTGGCGTTCATGCCGCACGGCGAGAACGTCATCCTGGTGCTGCACGACGGCGTGGTCGAGCGGGTCGTCTTCAAGGACATCGCCGAGGAGATCGTGGTGATGAACCCGGAGGCGGACCTGCCGGAGCGGGTGCGGCGGATCCGGGCCGCGATCCCCGAGGACGAGAAGATCCTGTCCATCTTCACCGACGTGTTCGACTGCTTCCTGCGGCACCTGAGCGCCGCCCTGCACACCCAGGGCGTGCTCGACCAGGACGGGTTCTGGCGCACAGTCGCCGAGTGCGCCACCGGCTACGCCGCGACAGTGCCGCACCTGGCCGACCGGATGCGCCGGCACGACCTGTTCGCGCCGGAGTTCACGCTGTCCTGCCTCAACCGGCTCCAGCTGCGCAACAACCAGCAGATGGTGGACCTGTCCGACCCGTCCGCCGCGTTGCAGTTCGCCGGCACCCTGGCCAATCCGCTCGCCCCGTTCGCGCCGCGCGACTGACGGCATGGCAGAAGCGGGCCGGCGCACGGCGCCGGCCCGCTCTCGCCGGTGGTGGGGACGATCAGTTCTCCGCGCGACCGGCCCGCCAGTAGCCCATGAACGCCACCGCGCGCCGGTCCATGCCCCGCTCGGCGACCAGGTGGCGGCGCAGGCCACGGATCATCGCCGCCTCCCCGGCCAGCCAGGCGTAGAGCGCCGCGCCGTCCGGCCGCTCCGGCACCTCCCAGAGGATGTCCCGGTCCACGTCCACCTCGGCCAGCGGCGCGGCGCTCGCCGCGACCGGTACCGGCACCAGCCGGCCGGCCAGGCTCGTCACGGCCGGGGTGAGCCGGCTGCCGTGCGGTTCGCCGTCGCGGGCCAGCCAGGTCACGGTGACGCCGGCCGGTGCCGCGCAGGGCAGCTCGTCGCCGGTCTCCGGCACCTCCACCAGGGCGTGCCCGCGCGCGTCGGCGGGCAGCCGCTCCAGGATCGCGCAGATCGCCGGCGCGGCGGTCTCGTCACCGGCCAGCAGCAGCGTCGCCCCGGCCGGCGGCTGGAACTCGACCCCGCCGTGCGAGCCGTCCCAGCCGGCGTCGGGGCCGACGACCGCGATCCGGTCGCCGAGGCGGGCCCGCCGGGCCCACCGGGTGGCCGGGCCGCCGTCGCCGTGCAGCGCCATGTCCACGTCCACCTCGTACGCCTCCGGCCGGACGGCGCGGACGGTGTACGTGCGGATCGGGCTGCGCAGCCCGTCGGGCAGCTCACGCCACCGCGGGAACCAGTCCGGCCCGTCGGGCAGCTCCCCCGGCGCGCCGTCGACCGACGGCAGGGCCAGCTTGATCCGCTGGTCGTACCCGTTGTCGGCGAACCGGTTCAGGTCCGGGCCGGTGAGCGTCACCCGCAGGAACGACGGGCCGAGCCGGCGTAGCGCGCGGACCTCGACGGTGAAGACTCGCCAGGGCGCGACGGCCGGGGTGCTGGTCATGCGTCATTCCTCTCACGGCCGGTGGGGGTGCGTCGGTGCACGGGCTAACGGGCGGCTGCCGCGGCGCGGGAGCGCCACAGCAGCCAGACGAAGTACGGGGTGCCGATCATGGCGGTGACCAGACCGGCGGGGACCTGGGCGGGGGCGATGACGCTGCGGCCGAGCGTGTCGGCGAGGCTGACCAGGGTGGCGCCGAGCAGGACCGCGACCGGCAGGACGCGGGTGTGCCGGCCGCCGACCAGCGCCCGGGCCGCGTGCGGCGCGACCAGGCCGACGAAGCCGATCACGCCGACCGCCGACACGGCGGTGGCGGTGAGCAGTGCCGCCAGGCCGAGCGCGATCAGCCGGGCACGTTCCAGCCGGACGCCGAGCACCCGGGGCGTGTCGTCGTCGAGCGCGAGCAGATCCAGCTCGCGGCGTACGGCGGCGACCACCGGCAGCGCGATCAGCAGCGCGATCGCCACCGGCAGCACCTGCGGGGCGGTACGCCCGTAGGTGGAGCCGGACAGCCAGGTCAGCGCCTTGCCGGTGTTCCACGGGTCGGACGAGACCACGATGAACGTGATGATCGCCGTACCGCCCTGCCAGACCGCGAACCCGATCAGCACCAGCCGGTCGGAGTTGAGGCCGTGCCGCCGCGCCAGGCCGTAGACCAGCGCGAACGCGGCGACCGCGCCGAGCCCGGCGGCACCGGACAGGGCGAGCACGCCGGCCATCGGCGCGAACGTCAGCAGCGACACCGCACCGATGCCGGCGCCGCCGGTGATACCGAGGATGCCCGGTTCGGCGAGCGGGTTGCGGCACACCGCCTGCACAGTGGTGCCGGCCAGGGCCAGCGCGGCGCCGGCCAGCAGCGCCGCGGCGGCCCGCGGCCAGCGGGCGTCCAGCACGAACGTGTACGCCGGTCCGGTGCGGCCCTGCACCCAGTTGACGATGTCGCCGAGCAGCACCCACGTGTCACCGGCGAGCATGCCGAGCACCAGTGCGGCGCTGACGACGACCGCGCAGACCGCTATGACAGTGGCGACGAAGCCGCGGGAGCGGACCGCGGCGTGGCCGCCCGGCGCCTGCCGGGTCGGTCCGGCGTCGCGGTGGCGGCGGGCCAGCCAGACCAGCAGCACCGCGCCGAAGAGCGTGGTCACCACGCCGGTCGGCACGTCGACACCGGCCTGCCCGCCGAGCACGGCGCGCAGCAGCACGTCGGAACCGAGCACGATGACGACGCCGACGATTCCGGACAGCGGCATCAGTATGCGGTGCCGGTGCACCTCGGGCACCCACCGGCCGAGCAGCCGGACGATCACCGGCGCGCCGAGGCCGACGAAGCCGATCGGCCCGGCCAGGGTGACCGCCGCGGCGGAGAGCAGCACCGCCAGCAGCACCACTGTGAGCCGGGTACGGCGCACGTCGAGCCCGAGCACGGTGGCGGTGTCGTCGCCGAGGGCGAGCAGGTCCAGCCGGTGCCCGAGGGCCACGAGCAGCAGCGCGGCGACCCCGATCACGGGGGCGAGCTGGGTGAACGCGACCAGGTCGCCCTGCACGAGCGAGCCGTTGCCCCAGGCGAACAGGCCGATGGTGGCCTGCTCGAACAGCAGCATGAGCAGCATGGTCAGCGAGGAGAGCGCCATCGCGGTGGCCGAGCCGGCGAGGATGAGCCGGGTGGTGGCGGCCTGGCCGCCGGCCGAGAGCAGCATGACCAGGGAGGCGGCGGCGAGTCCACCGCAGAACGCCAGCCCGCCCGCGGGCAGCGCGGGCAGCGCGATCCCGAACGCGGCGGTGGCGACGATCGCCAGGTGGGCGCCCGCGTTGACGGCGAGCGTGTCCGGCGAGGCGAGCGGGTTGCGGGTGGTCGACTGCAACGCCGCGCCGGCGAAGCCGAGCGCGACGCCGACGGCCAGGCCGGTGAGCAGCCGGGGCAGGCGGGAGGCGACGAGCACCCGGGCGGCCTCGTCGTCGCCGCCGGTGAGCAGCCGGAGCAGGTCCAGCGCCCCCACCGAGGAGGTGCCCTGGGTGAGGTGCACCGCGGTGATCGCGACGAGCAGCGCGGCGGCGAGGGCGAACGCGCCGGCGACCCGGCTGCGCCGGGTGGGCGGCGGCCCGACCGGGGCCGGCCGGGTGGCCGGCCCCGGCGGGGCGGGGGCGGTCATCGCGCTCAAGCCGTGTAGACCTTGACGAGCTCGTCGATGTACTGCTTGGCGGACAGCGTGCCGCCGAACGTCCAGATGCCGTTGGGCATCTTGTGCTGCTTGTTCTGCTGCACGAACGGCAGGGAGCGCCAGATCGCGTTCCCGGCGAGGCCGTCGGCGAACACGTCGGTGCCGTCCGAGGCGTTGTAGAAGAAGTGCAGGTCCTGGCTCTTGAGGACGGTCATGCCCTCGACGTCGGTCTGGCCGAGGCCCCACATCTCGTCGGTCTTGCCGGTCCAGGCGTTCTTGAGGCCGAGCTGGATGCCGAGCTGGGAGACGTACGCGCCCTGGCCGAACATCCGGATCGAGACGGTGCTGCCCTCCTTCCAGCCGTCGGCGATGGCGAACTGCTTGCCCGCCGCCCCGGCGTCGGCGATCTTCTTCTTGCCGTCGGCGAGCGCGGCGTCGAAGTCGGCGAGCAGCTTGTCCGCCTGGGCGGTACGACCGGTCGCGGTGGCGATCATCTTCAGGTCCGCGCGCATCCGGCCGATGTTGTCGGAGGCGTCGCTGCCCTTGGTGACCAGCACCGGGACGTACTTCTCCAGCTGGGTGACCACGGCGGAGCCGCGCTCGGCCTCCATCACCACGAGGTCCGGCTGGAGGGCGACGACGGAGTCGACGCTCGGCTCACCCCGGGTGCCGACGTCCTTGACGCCCGGGTCGAGCGGGGCGGCGGTCACCCAGGTGGCGTACCCCTTCGGGTCGGCCACGCCGACCGGCATCACGCCGAGGCCGACGAGCATCTCCACCTCGCCCCACTCCAGGCCGACGACCTTGGTGGCGGGGCTCTTGAGGGTGATGGTCTTGCCCCGGCTGTCGGTGACGGTGACCGGGCCGGTGGACGCGGCGTCGGAGGGGGACGGTGCGGCCGCGGGCTCCTCGGTGGTGCCGCAGCCGGCGATCAGCAGCGCGCTCGCCGCGGCGGCGGCGAGCAGGGTCAGACGGGTACGCAGCATCGGTTTCTCTTCTGTGGGCAGGAGTCGGTCAGGCGGAGACGCGGGTCGTGTGCCGGCCGACGGGACGAGTGGAGAGCAGGTTGGTGACCGGGTCGACGCTCACCTCGACGCGGATGCCGTACGCCTCGGTGAGCGCCGCCTCGGTGAACACCTCGTGCGGCGTGCCGGCGCCGCGGACCCGGCCTTCGTGCAGGAGCACGACCTGGTCGGCGACGGCGGCGGCCTGGTTGAGGTCGTGCAGCACCACACCGACGGCGACGCCGGCGGTGTCGGCGAGTTCGCGCATCAGGTCGAGGATCTCCACCTGGTAGCGCAGGTCCAGGAACGTGGTCGGCTCGTCCAGCAGCAGGATCGCGGTGTCCTGGGCCAGGCAGGTGGCCAGCCAGACCCGTTGCAGCTCGCCGCCGGACAGCTCGTCGACCGGCCGGCCGGCCATGCCGTCGACGCCCGTCACCCGCATGGCCCGGTCGATCACGGCCGGTCCGTCGAGGTCGTTCGCGCGCCACCGCTGCCGGTACGGGTGCCGGCCGTACCCGACCACGTCCCGCACCGTCACCCCGCTGGGGGTGGGGCGGCTCTGCGCGAGCAGCGTGACCCGGCGGGCGAAGTCCCGGGCGGACAGCGCCCGGGCCGGCGTGCCGTCGGCCAGCACGATCTCGCCGTGTTCCAGCGGGTGCAGGCGGGCCAGCCCGCGCAGCAGCGTCGACTTGCCGCTGCCGTTGGGGCCGACCAACGCGGTCACTGCCGCGGGCCGCAGCGTGATGGCGGCGTCGTGCACCACCGTCGTGCCGTGGTAGCCCAGCCGCAGGTCGCTGCCGCTCAAGCCGTCGGCTCGCACCGTTCTGCTCATCACGGAGGTTAGGCTAACCTAAGCGCTGGTCAGGCCGTCAAGCTGGAGGGAGACCGGGCGGCCGCCGAGGGTCGGCGTGAGGCGGCCGTCGCCGGTGAAGGACCAGGCGAGGGCTCCGGAGTACGTGGAGCAGCGGGAGCCGTTGCTGCCGGACCAGAACTGGTTCGAGCCGTCCACGTTGCCGACCGTCTTGTCGTTGGAGCCGCTGCCGGCGAAGCGGCAGGACGTGTTGCTCCGGAGGGCCGCGGCAGTGGTCACAACGGCCCGAACACGTCGCCCGGCTCGGCGTCCAGCGAGAGCGTCTCCAGCACGGTGAGCAGTTGCCGTTCCTCGTACCGGAAGTGCGACTCCATGATCGCCGCCACGCCCTCCAGGTGCCGGGCCAGTTCCCCGGGCGGTGCGTCGCGGGCCACCGCCGCGCTCAGCCCGGTCAGCAGGTACCCGATCATCGAGTGGTCCTGCCGCAGCCGGTCCAGTGTGCCGCGCAGCTCCGGATGCCGCGCCGCGACCGCCGGGAAGAGGCTGTGGTCCTCGCCCTCGTGATGCGCGGTCAGCGCCGCGCAGAAACCGTGGCAGAACAACAGCAGCTCACGTGTCGCCGGGCGGGCCGGCTCACCGTCGGCGAGCGCCCGCCGGGTCACCGCCAGCGCCTCGCGCAGCCGCTCGTGGACGGCGCGCATCTCCCGGCTCCAGGCCACCAGCCTGGTCTGTTCGCCCTCAGCCACGTGGCGAGGGCGAAGGGACGACGAGTGTCATCGTCGTGCTCCCTTCGATCCGGCGCCTCCATGCCTGACACGGTCTGCCACCGGCACGCGACGCTGGGCGGAGCCTAACCGGCGGCACCGGCGCCATCAAGTAGTGCCAGCGCTACCCCGGTTCGGCAGCTGGCGGGATGGAGCGCGGGGCCCGGTTCTCCGAGGCTTGAGGGCGTACCCGTTCACCTCCGTCGAGGAGTTCCCATGACCCGCCGTACCTTCCCGGTGGCCGTCGGCGCCGCGGCCCTGCTCACCGTCACCGCACTGGGTGTGCCCGCCGCGTCCGCCACCACCACCGACGCCCGGCGTCCGGCCGCCGACGCGGTCCAGCAGCGGCTGGACGGCCTGGTCGCCGAACACGGCTTCCCCGGGGCGCTGGCCTCCGTACGCCGCGACGGCCGGGTGCGCGACTACACCGCCGGGGTCGGTGACCTGCGCACCGGCGCCGGGATCCCCCGCGACGCCCGGGTGCGCGTCGGCAGCAACACCAAGACGTTCACCGCCGTGGTCGTCCTCCAACTCGTCGGCGAGGGCCGGATCGACCTGGACGCCAGCGTCGAGCGCTACCTGCCAGGCATGGTGCGCGCCACCGGCAACGACGGGCGGCGGATCACCGTACGCCAGTTGCTGCAACAGACCAGCGGCCTGCCCGACTACGACGACGTGTTGTTCGGCGAGGCGCAGGACCTCGTCGACAGGCGCAGCGACTACTTCGACCCGCGGCGGCTGCTGGACGCGGCGCTCACCCGGCCGCGGCACTTCCCGCCGGGCGCGAAGTGGGAGTACAGCAACACCAACTTCGTCCTGGCCGGACTGATCATCGAGCGGGTCACCAAACGCCCGGTCGGCGAGGAGATCACCCGGCGGATCGTCGAGCCGCTGCGGCTGCGCGACACGTACTGGCCGCAGACCGGGGAGCAGGACCTGCCCGGCCGGCTGCCGCGCGGATACGTGGCGGTGGAGCCCGGCGCGCCGTGGGTCGACGTGACCCGGCTGGACCCGTCGGTGGGCTGGGCCGCCGGCCAGCTCGTCTCGACGCCGTCGGACCTGCGCACGTTCTTCGAGGCGCTGCTGGCGGGGCGGCTGCTCAAGCCGGCCCAGTAGGCGGCCCTGACGCGTACCGTGCCGGCGCCCGATTTCGAGCCCAGCGGCGTCTGGGAGTACGGCCTGGGCATCGCCCGGCACGAGCTGCCCTGCGGCGGTCACGCGTGGGGGCACGGCGGTGACATCCAGGGCTTCGAGACGCGCAACCTGTCCACCACTGACGGGCGTAGCGCCGTGGTCGCGGTGACCGCGCTGCCGACCGGTCCGGAGATGATGGAGGCGGTCACCGCCACCGTCGACGCGGCCCTGTGCGGCACCGGCCGCTGATCCCGGGTCACCGGACGCGCGCCGCCTCCCCGCGAGGCGGCGCGCGTGCGTACGTCTGCCCTCGGTGGCCGGGTCGTGGACGATGCGGATCCGGATCCCGGCGTGGACCAGCGGGGCGAGCGTCAGGGTCAACGGCGTCGCAGCGGGTATCGCCACCACGCCGGGCAGCTACGTCATCCTGACCCGGCCCCTGGACGTCCGACGCGCCGGCACTGTTTCGCGCCGCCCGCAGGCGCATCCGCTCGTCGGTCGTCGACGACGTGTCCCGCACCCTCACGTCCGGCATGGCGTCGCCGGCCGACCGTTCGCGCCGCCAGGGCCGGCGGGTCTCGTCGATCGCGGTCCGGTACACCGGGACGTTGCACGGGCGGCTCACCGATCACGCCGGGCGTCGCCCGGTGCCGCTCAGTACCGTCCCGGTGGCGGCCCGGACCACGAGCGGATCATGGTCGCCACCAGCGCCGGATGGTCGGTCGTCCCGCGCATGTCCACCGACCGGCGGCAGCAGATCGTCACGCCGCTCGACGCCACGATCTGCTGCCGGGCACCGTCGTCGATCCGCCGGTAGCCCGCCGGCACGCACGACCGCACGTCCGGGGTGCCGCCGGCGCGCAGGTTGAGGTCACCGCCGACGACTGCCGGCGCGCTCCCGGCGTCGCCGCGGATCCCCGGCACCACCGCGCCGAGCAGTTGCCCGCACTGGGCCAGCGCGACCTGGCCGCTGGTGTTCGCCAGGTGCGTGGTGCAGGCGTGCAGCCCGGCGGCCCGGACACAGAGCCAGACCCGCTCCTCCGGGTCGGCGAGATCCTGCGCCGGATAGGTCCCCCGGTGCACCGACGGCCGGTCGTCGCGGTCGTCGAGGCGGGTCAGCAGCCCGATCCCGTACGGCTCGCCGTTGTTGCACCGGGTGGGACTGCGGGAAGGGCGGTCACCGGCGGCGTGGAACGCGGACACCACTGTGCCGCCGGCACGGGCGGCCCGCAGCGCCCGCTCCAGCGTCACCACGTCGTCGCGGCAGATCTCGTTGAGCGTGACCACGTCGGGCGCCTCGGCGATGATCACGTCGGCGGCCTGGCGGACGGCCCGGCCGGTGTAGCAGCCGGCCCGGCCGCTGTTGCACAGGTTCATCTGGAGCACCCGCAGCGTTCCCGCGCCGGTGGCACCGGCGCCCGACGACCCGGCGGGCAGCCCGGCGACGACGAGCAGGCACACCGCGCCCAGCACCCGGCGGACACGCCGGGCGAGGTGGGTGACCGGCTGCGTCAGCGGGGCTCCAACGGGTACGGGCGGCGGCGGGCGCCGGTGATCCTATCGCCGCAACGCTCCCGTCGCCGCCCGGCGCGGCCTACCTCGGTACGGCCCGGAACCACGCCTCCCGGTCGTCCGGGTCGGGCCCGCGCCGGGGCAGTGCCGGGGGTTCCTCGCCGGTGACCGGCGCGTAGTGGTCGAAGGTGGTGGTCAGCACCGCCTCGCCGCCGGTGAGGTCGGGCAGGGCGGCGACGACCCGCGGCACCCGGGCGGACGGCAGGGTGCCGCTCACCTCCAGGTAGCCGCCCGCGACTGCGGTGTCGTGGACGACCGCTCCGAGCCGGCCGAGCAGCGCCAGCACCGTCTCGACCGCGTGCCGGGGAAGGTTGACGTCGAACCGCTCGATCGGCTGGCACACCCGCGTACCGGCCTGCCGCAGCGCGGCGGCGACCACGACCGGGGCGAGGTTGCGGAAGTCCGCCGCCACCGTCGAGATCGACTTGTCGAACTTCTGGTGCGGCCGGCTCTGCCGGGGCCAGTACCGGGACGCCGTCATGGTGACCGTGCAGTCGGTGACCGGCCACCCGTTCCGGCCCTGCCGCAGCGCGGCCCGCACGCCCTCCTCGGTGGCGGCGACGAACGCGGGCGGCAGCCGGCCCGGCTCGATCCCGGGCCGGAACTCGATACCGTGCCCGGCCGGGGCGGCCTTGATGCGCAACCCCAGCCCCGCCAGGTACGGGTTGCCGCGCTCCCGTACCCGCTCCTCGGCGGCGCCGGTGCCGGCGACCCGTTCGATGCAGGCGGTGAGCGTGCCGGAGAACCGCACCCGGACGCCGTACCGGTCCTCCATCAGTGATGCGAGGACCTCCTTCTGGACCTCGCCGTGCAGGCGGATCACCGCCTCGGCCTGCTGCTCGTCGAGGCGCAGGTCCACGAGCGGGTCCTCGTCGGCCAGCTCGGCCAGCCCGGCGAACATCGCCAGGCGCTGCGCCGGGTCGACCGGCTCGACGACCGCCTGCCGGGTCGGCGGCGGGAACCGGTAGCCGTGCCGCCGTGGCGGGTCGCCGATGTGCTGGCCGATCCGGGCCGACACGCCGCGTACCGCCGCGATCTGCCCGGCGGAGACCGACCGGCGCACCAGCACGCCGGCGGGCTCGATGACGGCGATCTCGGTGACCGGCTCCGGCCGACCGCCGGCGAGCTGCACCCGGTCCCGCACCCGCAGACGCCCGGACCACAACCGCAGCCAGACGCGCCGGCCGTGCCCGTCCCGGTCGACCGCGAAGACAGTGCCCGCCGGCGGACCGTCCCGTGCCTCGCCGTACGGGAGCAGGTCGGCCAGGACGTCGCACAGCCGGCGTACCCCGGCGCCGGTGATCGCCGAGCCGCACACCACCGGGACCAGCTCGGCGCGGCGCACCGCGCGGCGGAGCGCCCGGCGGACGTCACGGACGCGTACCGGCCGGTCGGTCAGCCAGCGCGCCGCCACCGCGTCGTCGACCTCGGCCACCTCCGCCACCACGGGTTCGGCGTCGAGGTCCACGGCATGCACCCGGGCCTCGCGGCGGCCCTGGCCGGTGACAGTGGTGAGCAGGACCGGCCGCGCCCCGAGCCGCTGCCGCACCTGGGCCGTCACCCGGTCCACGTCGGCGCCGCCGCGGTCGACCTTGTTGAAGAAGAACACCGCCGGTACGCCGATGCGGCGCAGCGCCCGCCAGATGGCGACTGTCTGCGGCTGGACGCCCTCCACGCTCGACACCACGAGCACGGCGGCGTCGAGGACGGCCAGGGAGCGCTCGACCTCCGCGATGAAGTCGGGGTGGCCGGGGGTGTCCAGCAGGTTGATGCTCAGGTCGCCGACGGTGATCGACGTGACGGCCGCCCGGATGGTGATGCCGCGGCGGCGTTCCAGCTCCATCGAGTCGGTCCGGGTCGTGCCGGCGTCGACGCTGCCCGGCTCGGCCACCGCGCCCGCCTCGTAGAGCAGGCGTTCGGTCAGGCTGGTCTTTCCGGCGTCAACATGCGCGACGATTCCGAGGTTCAACAGGGCCAAGGCAGCGCTCCACGGTAGGACGGGCAAGGGTCCGAAGCGTGGAAGCTGCTCGCATGGTCTCTCCTGGTGGTCGTCGTGGTGGCGGCGCTCGCCGCCGGTGTGCAGTCCTACCTTGCCCGTCCGCCGCGACCACCACCACCGAATTCGGGCCCGGAGGGCACGGCGTCCGGACGGCCGGTGGTGAACGAGACCATCCGGCGCCGCCGGTCGTCGGGCCGGCCGGGGCCGGTACGCGGGGCGACCTCAGCCGGGGGCGCCGGCCCGGATGTCGTCGACAAGGTTCCGCACGGCCTCTCGGTACTCGGGCTGGGTGTGATAGGGCCAGTGGCGTTCGAGAGGGGGCGGCACGGTGTCCGGCATCTCCACCACGACGCTGCGGGGATCCCGCAGCCGGACGTCGACGGTCGCGGCGGCCGGGGGCAGGCAGGGCCGGAGACCCGGGTCGGCGAAGATCGGGCCGCCGATCGGGTCCGTGTCGCGCCACAGGTTGCGCCAGCGCCAGCCGATCCGGTCGCCGAGGTCGCGCAGCGCCTGGTCACCGAGATACGCCGGGTAGAGGCGGGCGTAGATGCGGTGCAGCGGGCTGCCGTGGGTCAGCAACGCGACGTGGGGCAGGGCCTCCGGCGGCAGTTGCAGGACGGTGGCGGCGGCCAGGACGGAGCCGTGGCTGTGACCGGAGATCACCACCGGGCCCTGCGCGGCGAGCGCGGAGACCCGGCGGGTCAGCTCCGGTACGGCACGGGCGGCGTAGCAGGGCGGTGCGAACGGGTGCACGGTACGCGGCCAGAACGTACCCAGGTCCCACAGGACGCCGACGAGCCGGCGCGTCTCCGGTGACCGGTACGCCCGATAGCCCAGGATCAGCAACCCGATGACGAGCAGACTGATGATCCATATTCCGACGTCGGTCACGTACGCGGTCAGCACGGCGAGCGTGTCGTGCCGGCGGCTGAGGCGGGCGGCGATCTGGGTGGGGCCGATCCCGATCAGGTCGAGCGCGACGGTGGCGAGCCCGACCGACGAGATCACGAAGAACGCGACAAACGTCGGCCCGAGCTCGTCGGTGACGAAGGACCGGGCGATCGTCGATCGGACCGCATCGAGGCGTGGCGTCGCCTCGGCGGGCGCGTCCGGAAAGTCCTGTTCGACCACACGCTGCGCGTACGCCCGCCGCCGGCGCCGGGCCACGGGCCGGGTGACGGCGAGCGCCGCGCTCACGACGACCAGGGCGGCGAGCCCGGCCAGCGCGGCCCACCAGTACGCGACGGGTGGTTCCAACGGCCCCAGGGCGGGCGGGTTGCTCCGGATCGGGTCGGGGATGCGACCCCGGTCGAGTTGGTCCGCGGTCCGGAACACCAGCGTGGCCGTGTAGGCGGAGGCGACGGTGACCGACATGGCCGCGACGAGCGGCGTGCCGAGCCCTCCGAGCAGCGCGCGGGAGCCGGCCGGCCGGGCGTGCTGCCGGGCGAGCGTCACCGCGGCGATCAGGACGAGCATCAGCCCCTGCGCCGCGACCAGGCCGGCGGCGCTGCCCTCGTGGCCGGGCATCTGACCGGCCTGCACGGGGACCTCCCGCCGGGACACGGCGTACCCCAGGCTCGACACCGTGGCCACCGCGGTGAGGATCCAGACCGTGCGGCGCAGCGGTCCGGCCCACCTCGCGGGGACGGTCACGGCCAGCACGACGGCGCAGAACGCCACGAGCCCGGCGGCGAGGACGAGCAGTCCGACGGCGACGGGGTTCCACCGGCCGTGCGACACCGCGACGACGAGGCTGACGCCGACGGTGCCCGCGCCGAGGCCGACGTGGATCTGGCGCAGCCACGAGGTCATCTGTTCGTCGTGCCAGATTCCGGGCGCGGCGAGACTCCCGGTCGACTCCAGGAGCCGCCCGCGCGGCGGGGCCGATCCGAAGCCCTCGAAAGCGTCGGCCGATCGCTTGCCGACAACCCAGAACACCCGCAGCGCCAGCAGCGGCATCAACGCCAGCACGGCCAGGCGCGGGCCGGTCGGCAACGCCACCAGCCACGACAGGTACGGTCTCCCGTCCCGGCACTCGGCGTACGGGACGCACTGCCAGCCGGTCAGGTTCATACCGACACCGACGAGCGCCAGCGTGAACGCCACGGTCAGCGACCCGGCGAGCAGGCGGCACAGCCCGCCGAGGACGCCGCCCCGGTCGGCGAGCATGGGGCGCATCCACACCGCGAGGTTGCTCAGCATGAACGGCAGCAGCACCAGCATCGACGCCGTCCGCACCGCCGCCCCGGCGGTCAAGGTCCCCCACCGGTACGCCTCCACCACCACGCCGGCAGGCGCGCCACCGGCCGCGCCGAGCCCTTCCCGGACCCGGTAGAACCCGGCGTGCCGGTCGCCGGCCACGCGCACCACGATCGGATGGTCGACGATCGTCTCCGCCGACGCACCGAACACCCCGTGGACACGCAGTTCCACACCTCTGTCGCCACCGGCCGCATCCACGATCGAAGCGTCACAAAGACCACCCGCTCCGCGCTGCCGAACGCGGAACAGAGGGCCGAGGTCACCTCGTGCCGGCCGGAGCCGGGGGTGGCCCTTCACCTCGTACCGTCCGCCGGGGCCGTAGTGCTGGCCGCCGAGCACGGCGGGGTCGGTGGCGGCGCGCAGGCGTCGCGGGTGACCTGTGGTGCTGAAGATGCCGGGGTGCGCGGCCGGGGCGACGGTGGTGTCCTGGGCGTGCTGCCCCGCGACTGGCCGGCTGCCCCGCAGGCTGCCGGCCTCGCGACGACCGCGCCGCCGGGCTCGGGCGAAGCGTGGTCAATTCGTGGGCTACTGCGGGTCGGACGAGCCCGGGTCGTTCGCGTCCACGATGGAGACGGGAGTGCCCAGCTCCACCGTGCGGGACACGGTGCAGAGCCGGTCGTGCGACTGCCGCAGCGAACGCGGCAGCACCTCGCGGGCGCGGTCACCGTCCGCGCCGTCCGGGAACGTCACCGCGAACGTGACGGTGAGGTTCTCCATCCGGTTCCCGGCCTCCGGGTCACGGATCTTGTCGCCGCTCACCGTGACGGCGAACCGGGCCGGTTCGGCGCGCCGGCTGGTCACGTGGTCGACGTCCACGGCGGTGCAGCCGCCGAGGGCCGCCAGCAGCAGTTCCACGGGCGTGAAGGTCGCGTCCTCCCCCGTACCCATCGACAGCTCGCCGCCACGGGCGTTGCGCGCCACGTATCTGCCCACGCTGGTGCGCTCGATCTCCACCGACCGGAAGGTGTCGTCAGTCATGCGACGAACCTACCGAAAAGCGTTCCGCGAACGTGCGGTACACCGGCGTGCCCGGCAGCCCGTCACGCACGGCGAACACCACGAGGTCGAACCGGTCGACCGCCCGGAGCGCGTCGGCGAACGCGCCGGCCACCGTCGCCGGGTCGTTCCGGAACACCCCGCACCCCCACGCGCCCAGCACCACCGTCCGATGCCCGTGCGCGGCCGCGACCTCCAGCACCCGCCGGGCCCGCCGCACCAGCACCGCCGGCACGTCCGCGGCACGCTCCGGCTGGTTGCGCACTATCGCGCCCAGGTTCGGCGCCGCCGCGGTCAGGAAGGACGTGGTGTACGGCCGGTCGAGCAGGTCGCCCTTGTCGTCGCGGTACACCGGCACGCCCGGCGAGTAGACGACCCGGTCGCTGTACCGCAGATCCCGCTGCACGCTGTGGAAGGCGTAGAAGTCCGGCGCCGCGAGCAGACACGGGTAGAGCGCCGACGAGCGGGCGATGCTCTCCTCCTGCGCCTGCGCCCCGCCCAGGAACCCGCCACCCGGATTCTTCGCCGACGCGAACACCAGACACGCCGCGCCCGGCCCGAGCCGGCGGGCCGCCTGCAACGTCGACTCGTGCGTCACCTCCACGTCACCGGCTCCGGGCGTCGCGCCGTCGAGGTGGAGGACCTCGTCCGGCAGGTGCTCACGGGTGCCGTCGACAGCGGCGCGTACCGCCGCTTCGATCGCGATGTCCTCGCCGGCATCGTTGCGGTAGCGTCCCGCTTCGGCGATCGCCACCGTCTGCCGGGCGATCTCGCGGAGACGGCCGGTCATCCGGCAAACCCGTCGATGTCGTGCATGATCGGCAATCTAGGCAGTCCCGACGCGCACGGCAATCGATTAGCGGCCGCTGAACGGACCTGTGGGTTCCGTGGCCCCGGTATCGCCTGGCCATCTGGCATCGAACAGCCGCGGTCCACCTACTGACCGAATGTGTAGCGCAGGTTCGCGTTGATCAGCTGGTTGAGGCGCTTGCGCAGGTGTCCCAGGAGCGACGGGTCGGGCAGGGGCTCGGCGACGAGCAGCGTCCAGCGCAACTGGGTGCCTCCTCCACCATCGGACACCAGATCGAAACGCACCTGCGCATCCGGTCGCCCGGTTCACAGCGACGACCAGACGACCACACACGGGTGCTCGGCGTGCAGGATCCGAGGCGATTGCTCGTCATCGAGCAGCCGCAGCCACGGACGCGCCGGGTCACGGTCCGGCCCGGTGAGCGCCTCGAAGACGACGGCCGGTGGGGTGGCTGGCTGCGCGCAGGGGTCCACGAGGCCCTACCCGTGGTGCTCGGCGATCGTGTCCGGGGAAGGCGCACCGTGAAGCGGGCGCCCCGCCCCGTCCGGCCCTCGGCCCCGATCGTGCCGTGGTGACTCGTCACGACCTTCCGTGTAACAGGGCATCGTCGCGGGAGACCATCACGTCGAGCAGGCTGGCGCCTCGCCGCTGCAGCAGACGCGCGGCGAGGGTGGGGGTCAGGGAGAGGCTGACCGCGGCCAGCAGGAGGGCCGCGAGCACCGGCGCCCACGAGTGACCGCCGGTGGTGGCGCCGATGATGCCGGGGAGAATCGCGCCCAGCAGGACCACGGGGAAGATCGTCATCTGTCCACCGGTCGGATCGCCTGCTCGCTGGCCGGGGTGGCGGCGATCGCGGGCATCGGTGCCGACAGCCGGCATCAGGAGCGCGATCAGCGGTGCCACGGCGCAGGCCACTGCGGCTGCGGCGATGGCGCCGCTGATGGCGACAACGCCCAGTGGGGAGCGGGTCACGGCCCACAACGCGGCCGACAGCACGATCGACGGCACGCCGAATAGCAAGAACCATGCCGCCATCCGGCCGCGTACGTCAGCCTGAAGGGCGCCCGGTGTGGTGAGCAACTGCCACAGGGCCGTGCCGTCCAGGGCGTAGGTGTTGACCGCGACCATCGCGCCGAACACCGCCGCTGCGGGACCGACGAGGGGCAGCGCCCAACTCCAGTCGGTGACCGCGATGATGAGCGCCATCAGTAGCGGGGTCAGCCAGGCGCTACGCAGTTCCACACCGCGCGCGGGATCCCGCGACCATGTGGCCAGTTCTCGCGAGACGACAGCGGACACCTGCGGCGTCGGGAACGGAAGCGACAGCCCACGATCTGGTGCGTGGGGGCGTCGCGGCGCCACGAGGCGAGGTGGGCGGCGCAGGGCGCGAGCGGTCAGGGTGGTCCAGCCCAGATGCAGCAGTGCACCAAGGGTCAGGAGGGCCGTCAGCGGCACGACGACGGCTTCCGGCCCCGCGCTGTCACGGGCGGCGATCGCGGCGCGGTACCCCCATCCCGTGGGCAGGAGGGCGAGCACGTCGACGACCGACGCGGGTAGCTGCCCGAAGGTGGGGAGGACCAGGGTGGTGTCGCTCTGACCGAGGCGGGGCAGCAACCAGGCCGCGATCGGCACCCACCCAGCGAACGACAGCGCGAGCATGATGGCGGTCTGGGTGGCGGCCAGCCTCATCCCGGCCCGGGTCTGTAGGAGCCAGGCCGCGATCGCCGCCACCGTCTTACCCGCCCAGACCAGCAGGTACAGCTGTGCCACCATCGCCACCACGCCGATCGTGGCCGTCGTCAGGCCGCCCGGTGCGGCCAGCACGACCAGGGACGACAGGCAGGTCAGCGTGACCAGCGGGCCGACGCCCACCAGCTCGGTCCAGGACAAGGCCCGAGCCGCGCGCCATGGCCGCAGCGGATAGCCGCGTAACCAGTCGCGCGAGATGACCGACGGATCGTGGCGTGGCTGGGCTAGAGGGCCGAACAGCCACATGCCGCCCCATCCGGTGAGCGCCACGGCGATCCAGCCTTCGTGGAGCAGTCCACGGTTGGCCGCTGCTGCGCCGACGACCACCAGCGCGGCCAGGGCCATACCGGCGACCAGGCTGAATCCGCGCTCGTTGTGCGGGCCGTTGCGGAACAGGCGCAGCTTCAGCGCGAACAGGGCGCGAGTCATGTCAGCCACGTCAGCGGGCGGACCGGACCGGCGCCGACCAGCTTGACGAAGCGTTCGCTGAGCGTCCCGTTCGCTGCCACCTCGTCCACCGGCCCCTCGACCAGCACCCGGCCACCGGCCACCAGCGCCACCCGGCGGCAGTTGCGTTCGACGAAGTCCATGATGTGGCTCGACATGATCACCGTGCCACCGGCGGCGACGTACTGTGTGAGCACCTGTTCGATGGAGCGGGCCGAGACCGGGTCGATCGCCTCGAACGGTTCGTCGAGGATCAGTACCCGGGGCCGGTGCAGCATCGCCAACGCAAAGTTGATCTTCTTGCGCATGCCGGTGGAATACTCCACGATCAGCGTGCGTGGAGTGGCGTCGAGCCCCAGGATCTCCAGCAGGTCGTCGGCGCGGGCCCGCCAGCTGTCGTCCAGCCCACGCAGCCCGGCGCTGTACCGCAGCAACTCCGTGGCGGTCAGCCGCTCGGGTAGCGACAGCCCGTCCATCATGATTCCAAGCTGGGCAAGCGCGGCTTCCCGATCGGTTCGCAGGTCATGACCGGCGATCCTGATCGTGCCGGAGGTCGGCTCCCGCAACCCGCACATGGCCGTCAGCGTGGTGGTCTTGCCGGCTCCGTTCGGGCCGACGATGCCGTAGCACATTCCCGATGGGATGCTCAGGCTGAGCCGGTCGACGGCGAGCACTGCACCGAAACGCTGGCTGAGGTCAGTTACCTCAACGGCTGGGACAGTGGAATCGAACACTTGCATCGCCTCTTTTCCGGCAAGATACGGCAGACCGATCAATTCGGCCGCGACCATTCGTCGATCAGGCCGCGGATCTCGTCAGTCCCCGTACCAGGGAGGACAGCAACGCCGCGGCTCACCGGAACGGGCGAGCACGCCGGCGTTGCTGGCATGCGACAGGACGTCGAAGCGGGTTGCCGGGGGGCCAGCGCACACACAACGACATGCGCTGGCCGCCGAGCGGCCATCTCGGTGACGGCACGGCCGGCAGTCCCCCGCTGCTCCAGCAGAGCGACGTTCGTTCGGCTCCGCCCCCGAAACGGCCGGTTCGCCGTTGTGATGCAGTTGGATGAGCTGTCACTCGGTTGTGTGCAGGAGGATGGCGGCGGCCAGCTCCTCGTGCACCTCCGGCGGGAGCGTGTGCCCCATGCCCGCCGTGATCATCAGCCGCGCTCCTGGGATCTGCTCGGCGATGATCGCGCCGTGGCCCGGCTTGACCGGTTCGTGGCTGCCCTCGATGACCAGCGTGGGCACCTTCAGCTGGTCCAGCACGCCCACCGGCTCGAAGTCCGGGTTGGCCGCTGCGGCCAGCCGGTGGTTGGCCACCGCCGACAGGTCGCGGGCACGGTCGTAGATTCGCTCCTGTAGCCGACGCGCCGCGTCCTCGTCGAACGGCAGCCCGGTGCCGTGCAGCACGCGCTGTTCGGCGATCATGCTGTTGATCTGGGCGCGCCGGTCCTCGGGCGGTGCGGCGGCCATCAGCGCGCGGTAGAAGGCCACGAACTCCGGCGCCGGCTCGGGCAGGCTGCCTTCAGGCTGTGGCTGCCCCAGCAGAGCCCGCAGGATCACCTGACCTTCGCCGCCGCCGAGCGGTGATGAGCCGATGACGGTCAGCGAGCGCACCCGCTCCGGTCGTTCCAACGCGATGAACTGGCCGAGCAGCCCGCCCGCCGAGTGACAGACCAGGTGCGCGCTCTCCAGGCCGTGGGTGTCCAGCACGCGGTACACGTCGTTCTTGATGTCGTCCCACCCGTACGGATCCACGGCGAAGTCGACCGTGTCCGACATGCCGGTGTCACGGTGGTCGTACCGGATCACCCGGCGGCCTCCGGCGACAAGGCGGCCGACGAACTCGTCCGGCCACAGGACGCCCTGCGACATCGACCCCATGATCAACAGGATCGGGGTGTCGGTCGCAGCGCCGAACTCTTCACTCCAGATGTTCACCTCATGCATGTCTCAAAGCATGTCCTCTTCCCCAACAGGTGCCTTCTGTAGAACTACTAGGCGCGCCAGTTCCGTACGGGAGCCGACGCCCAGCTTCGGATAGATCTTGTACAGGTGGTACTCGACCGTGCGGGGGCTCAGGAACAGTTGGGCAGCGATCTGCTTGCTCGACAGCCCGTCGGCGACCAGGCCCGCGATGCGCAGCTCCTGCGGGGTCAGCGCGTCCAGCACGGCCGAGCTCGGGGCCTGTCCGCTCTCGCCCGCCGCCCGCAGCTCAGCCTGTGCGCGCCTCGCCCACGGTCTCGCGCCCGCCCGCTCGAACGTTTCCCACGCCATCCGCAGATGCGTCCGCGCCTCGCCCGGCCGCTGTGTGCGGCGCAGGCGCTCGCCCAGCAGCAGCGCCGTCCTGGCCGCCTCGAAGGGGTTGGTGTGCAGCCGCAGCGCCTCACCGAAGGCAGCCTCGGACGACTCGACCAAGCCCCGGCAACGGGCCAGCAGGGCACGCGACTCGGGCGTCGCCGCGTACGCCGACCACCGCTCGTACGCCTCGAGTGCCGCCCGCGCGGCCACCTCGTCGCCCGCGCCCACGGCTGCCTCAACGCGATCCGGCGCCGTCCGCCACACCACTGTGGGATGCCCGACACCCGGTCCCGCCGCGGCGATGGCCGTGAACCGGTCGTGCGCCGGCGCGTAGCGTCCGAGGCACAGATCGAGCAGCGCCAGCGCGTACGCGGCGACCCCCGCCCGCAGACCCACCCGATGCGGTATGGCGATGGCCAGTGCCTCGCGGGCCCGCCGTTCGCAGGTCTCCTCCTCGCCTCGCAGCGCCGCCAGGACCGCCAGGTTGGCCAGGTGCGCGGCCACGGTGTTCTCATAGCAGGCCTCGCGGGCCAATTCCAGGCCCTCCTCGGAGACCGCCTGGCTGCTTGCCAGCCGCCCGGCGATGCGCTCGGCCGTCGCCACGAACTCCAGCACGACCGGCAGCTGCCCGGTCATCCCTGACACCCTGGCCACCCGTCCGGCCCGCTCGGCCATCTCGGTCGCCAGATCCGACTCGCCCAGTTGGCTGGCCGCGGCCGCCGCCCACAGGTACTCCGCCGCCTCTCCCAGCTCGCCGACCCGCGCCAGCGCCCGCCGCAGCAGGCCCGGTCCGGCAGCGTCGCCGTCCAGCGACAGGCCGATCCCGGCCACCGTGTCCCGCAGGAATCCCTCGCGGTGTGCGGCCGCCCTCCGCCCGAGCTCGATGATGGCGGCCGTGTCGCCGACGTATGAAGCGGCCTCCACGGCATCGGCCAGCATCTCCAGGCTGTCCCCCGCCGCCAGGATCCGCACGGCCTCGGCGGCGTTGCCGGAATTCAACTCGAACCGGCCTCGAAGCTGGGCGATCTCCATGGCGAGGCCGGCGTCCACGCCGGCCTGGTCACGGGCTTCAGCAAGCAACGACTCCGCCTGACCCGGGCGGCCGCCGAGCCAGGCCGCGACGGCGGCGTCCTTCAGACGCGCGGCACGGGCGCGCGGCTCGGCGGTCAGCTCGGCGGCCCGGGCCAGGGCGGCCGCAGCGGTGCCGTACCCACCTCGGTCACGCGCCAGCTCCGCGGCGGCCACCAACTCGGCGGCAGCCCGCTCGTCTTGGCCGATGGCCGCTCCGGCCAGGTGCCAGGCGCGACGGTCACCCTCGGTGATCTCCGCCAGTACGGCATAGACTCGGCGGATCCCCGCCGGGGTGGCCGCCTCGTGCACCGCCGACCGGATGAGCGGATGACGGAAGCGCACGCGCGTACCCGAGATCTCGGCCAGTCCGGACTCCTCCAGCTCGGCCAGCGCCATCCTCCCGGTCCAGGTTCCCGTGTCCTCCCCGGGCAGTGCCGTGCGCTCGGCTGACAACCGGTCGGTGGCGCGCAGGACCAGGTCGAGGTCAGCTTCCAGGGCGGCGACCAGAGCGAGCAGCCCGGCAGAGGCGGACAACGCCGCCACCCGGTCGCCGAACAGCCGGGCTCCACCGGGAAGCGGATCGGGCAACGGTTCGCGTCCGGCGAGTTGCGCGGGAGTCAGACGGGCGGCGATCTCGCCCAGCGCGAGCGGGTTCGCGCGGGTCAGCGTGACGAGTTCCCGCGCCACACCGGCCTGCACATCGCAGCGGGACTCCAGCATCTCGGCCGCAGCGGGTCCGGGCAGGCCACGCACCTCCACTGTCAGAGGCACACCCTTGACCGGAGCGTCCCCGCGCACGGCGAACAGCATCGCGATCTTCTCAGTCTCGAGTCGCCTGGCGGCGAACAGCAGTGCGTCGGCCGAGGCCCGGTCGACCCACTGGAAGTCGTCGACCACGCAGATCAGCCCGTCCGGCGCGGCGGCTTCGGCCAGCAGCGAAACCACGCCAGCGCCCAGCAGATACCGATCGCCGGCAGTGCCTGCGGCGAGACCCAGCGCCGCGCGCACAGCGTCGTGCTGTGGTTCGGGCAGCGCGTCGAGCGAGCCGATCACCGGCCACAGCACCTGGTGCAGCGTTGCGAACGCGAGGTCGGCCTCAGCCTCGACGCCGGTGGCCCGCAGCACACGCATCGCGCCGCCTCGCACGGTCACCGCGTCGAGCAGGGCCGTCTTGCCCACGCCCGCCTCGCCCCGCAACACCACCGCACCGCCAGACCCGTCGCGAGCCCGCGCGATCACCTGGTCGAGTGTGCTGACCTCCGCCAACCTGCCGTAAAGCACGAACGCCCACTCTAGGAGACCTCCACGCTGCCCGGTCCGCACGGAGTCACTTCTCACAAACAGCAACGCGGCCGCTGCTACCGGCCGCCTCGTCCGGGCTTCACCGGGGATCACGTCGACCGAGCAGAGGAGCCTTCTTTGGCACCAGAGGCCGCGCTGCACGACGATCGGCCGCCCAGACAGTACAGCGTCTGATGAATTCAGGGTATGATGTACCGTGACGGAGTGCAGACGTTGACCCATGGGCAGATCCTCGCCCGCTTCGGCCATGCCCTGTCCGACCCGGTCCGCGCGAGGCTTCTGCTCGCTCTACGTGACGGCCCCGGCTACCCGGCCGAACTCGCCGACACCCTCGGCACGAGCAGGCAGAACCTTTCCAATCATCTGGCCTGCCTACGCGGCTGCGGCCTCGTCGTCGCCGTGCCCGAGGGCCGCCGCAACCGCTACGAACTCGCCGATTCCCGCCTCGCACACGCCCTGGGTGACCTGCTCGGCCTCGTCATCGCCGTCGACCCCGCCGCGTGCCCCACCGCCGACCGCGACGGATGCTGCTGATGACCACGACACCCCTACCCTTCGCGCCGCCGACGACCGCGCGGCGCGCCGTACTCACCCGCCGGATCCGCCTGTTCGTGGCCGCCACCATCACCTACAACGTGATCGAGGCGGTGATCGCGATCACCGCCGGCACCCGCGCGTCCTCCACCGCCCTGATCGGCTTCGGCCTCGACTCCGTCATCGAGGTGTCCTCCGCCGCCGCTGTGGCCTGGCAGTTCTCCGGCGCCGACCCCGAACGCCGCGAACGCACCGCCCTACGCCTCATCGCGGCCTCGTTCTACGCCCTCGCCGCCTACGTCACCGTCGAATCCGCGCGCGCCCTCATCGGCGGCGACCGCGCCGAGCACTCCACCGTCGGCCTCGTCCTCGCCGCGGCGTCCCTGGCAATCATGCCCCTGCTCTCGGCCGCGCAACGACGCGCCGGCCGCGAACTCGGCTCCGCCTCCGCCGTCGCCGACTCCAAGCAGACCCTGCTCTGCACCTACCTGTCCGCCGTCCTGCTGGCCGGCCTCGCCGTCAACTCACTGTTCGGCTGGTGGTGGGCCGACCCCGCCGCCGCCCTCGTCATCGCCGCCGTCGCCGTCAAGGAAGGCCGGGACGCCTGGCGCGGCGACGCCTGCTGCGCCCCGGCCACCACGCAGACCGCGACCCCCACCGTCGACGGCTGTGCCGACGGCTGCTGCAACCGCTGAGACTCGGACTTCCACGGCGCTCGCCAGCCGCTCTCGGCTACGCCGGCGGGTGAGGTTGGCCGATGAGTGCCGTGCCGGGCGCCACCACCGGGGGTTTGGGTGAGCAGCCGGGTGACGCGGCGGGGCGTCATCGACAAGCAGGATCGGCACCGCGATGGACGGCATCATGTGCTGGGCCATGTGGAACAGTACGTAGGCGTACCGGGGCGAAGCCGGGGCCGGTGGCGGCGGCCAGCACCAGCAGGCCGCCGATCCAGCGCACCGCGCACGCCGCCCGCGAGGAGTGGCCGCCCCGACGCAACCGCCGAACGTCGGCTGTCGGCCAGCGGGCGTGGCACCGGCGCGACCACCGCTCGGCGCTGCATCCGGAGACCGTTGATCTTCTCTCGGCCCGGGCACCCACCGTCGGCGAGGTTGTGGGCTGGATCGGGCGGCTGGCGTAACGCGGTCCACCACGACGAGCCCCGATACCCGCAGGCCACAGCGGATCCCGTCACGCGGTGGACTACGTGCCATGCTCAGTTGGTCTGATTCGACCACGCGCGATCCTTCAGCCGACGAAGCTGGTTCCAAACGACGTCAGCGCACCAGTGAGGTGCACGTGCGAGGTCTCGGCAGGCAGGTCCGGTCCGACGCGCTGCGGCGTGAAGGGCGCGAGGCATACGAGAGGTTGCGCACGTATCTCATCCTCGCCGTGCAGGCCGGCACCGCCGCGGGCCTGTCCTGGTTCATCGCGTCCGATCTGCTGAACAACCCGCAACCGCTGTTCGCACCCGCAGCCTCGATCGGCACCATCGCCGCCGCGCTGGGCAACCGGATCCGGCGAGCGGCGGAACTGATCGCCGGGGTGATCGTCGGGGTGGCGGTCGGACAGGTGATCGTCGACCTGGTCGGCACCGGACCGATTCAGACGGGCGTGATCGTGGCGTTCGCGATCTCATCGACCGCGGTGATCCGTGGCAGTGGCGCTGTCATGGTGCACGCGGGTAGCACCGCCGTGCTGCTGGGATCCTTGACCGCGGACCAGTCGAACCTGGCCATCGCGCGGACGGTCAACGGGCTGATCGGAGCGGTGACGGCCATCGCGGTGGCCTTGCTGATCCTGCCCGCCAACCCGGTCCGTATCGTGCACCGGTCCGCCGGGCCGACACTGGACATCTTCGCCCGCAACCTGACCGACGTCAGCACCGCGCTACGACACCGGAACATGCAGCAGGCGAGGGACGCGCTGCACCGCCTGATCGCCACCGAGGAGGACAGGGACAAGACCATGGAGATGGTTGCCGCCGCCAGCGAGATTGCTGTCCTGTCGCCCTGGAGGTGGCGGCGGATGACGGTCCTACGGCGGTACCGGCACGCCGCCGAACACCTACAGCTCGCCTACTCCAACAGCCGGGAGGCCGCGCATTGGGCCATACCGATCATCCGGCGGCATGAGCCGGTACCCAGTAGCCTGCCCGAGGCGATCGAGCACCTGGGGCAGGCGATTCGGTTGCTGCACCGCGATTTCCTCGCACAGCGGGAACCCGATATCGCCCGCGCCCGGGCGAGTCGAGTCATCCGCGACATCGACCGTGCCTGCTCGGAGAACACCGAGTTCTGCTGCAACGTCCTCCTCACCCGCCTGCGCCTCGCCGTCAGCGAAGTGCTCCAGGCGTCCGGGTCGACGCTCGCCGAGGCGAATCGGGAGGCGGGGCTGGCAGCCGACGCCGGCTAGCCCCGCCCTGTTGATCGTGGGAGTCGGATGACGGCGGAGATCAGGACGAGGCTCGCCGGTAGAGAGATGCGCGCTCGGCGCAGCGGGTGGCCGGGCCACGCCGATGTCTGGGCCGTGACGCAGCTCAACCACCCTCTTCGACGTATCTCGGGGATGTACCCTCGGTGCTGGCCGGTCCCGACCGTTCGGCCCAGGCGTGCAGGGCGTCCCGGTCGGCGGCGGCGTCGAGGTTCAGCGCCGCTTCGATCAGCGCCAAGTGGGTGAACGCCTGCGGGTGGTTGCCGAGCGCGGTCCCGTCTGTGCTCCGCTCTTCGGAATAGAGGCCGAGCGGCCCCGCCAGCCCGGCGAGTCGGTCGAAGGTCTCACGCGCGTCGGCGTGCCGACCGGCCAGTACGAGGGCGGAGACCAGCTCGAAGGAGCAGAGCAGGAACGCGCCCTCCTCGCCGGGCAGCCCGTCGTCGACCCGGTAGCGGCGGATCAGCGCGGGGCCCACCGCGAGGTCGGTGCGGATCCGTTCGACGGTGGCGAGCATCCGCGGGTCGTCGCCGGGCAGGAACCCGACCAACGGCATACGCAGCACGGCCGCGTCCAGTTCGGTCGAGCCGTACGCCATGACGAAGCTGCCGACCCGTTCGTCGTAGCCCCGGTCGAGGATCTCGCTGCGCAGCGCGTCGCACTCCCGCCGCCACCGGTCCACTGGCGCGTCCCGGTCGCCGAGCAACGTGGCGAGGCGGATGCCGCGGTCCAGGCAGACCCAGCTCATCACCTTGGAGTTGACGTAGTGCCGGCACGGGCCGCGGATCTCCCACACGCCGTGGTCCGGCTCGCGCCACCGGTCGGCCATCGTCTCAACGTGCCGGCGCAGCAGCGACCAATGCGCCCCGGTCAGCTCGCCGGTGAGCTGCTGGTACGCCAGCGCGGCGTCGAGCACGTGCCCGTAGGTGTCGAACTGGATCTGGTCGGCCGCCTCGTTGCCGATCCGCACGGGTGCGGATCCCGCGTACCCGGACAGGTGGGTCAGCTGGCGTTCCTCGCCGGCGTCGCCTCCGTGGATACCGACGAGCGGGGCGAGCGGGTGCTGGCGGGCGCAGAGCCCGAGCAGGAAGTGCAGATAGCGGCGGCCCTCCTCCGCGTGGCCCAGGCGGAACAGCGCGAGCAGCAGCAGCGCCGCGTCCCGGTGCCAGGTGAAGCGGTAGTCCCAGTTGCGCACGCCGCCGATCTCTTCGGGCAGCGAGGTGGTCGGTGCGGCGAGGAGCGCGCCGGTCTCGTCGAACGACAGGCCGCGCAACACCAGGGCGCTGTGCCGCACCGCGTCGGCCGCGAAGCCGGTGTAGTCGCCGCGCGCCGACCAGTTCCGCCAGGTGGCGAAGGTCCGGTCGTGCAGCCGGTCGGCGTCGGCGAGATCCGGCACCCGGTCGGCGTAGCCGAGCAACAGGGTCGCGCTCTGGCCGGCCCGCAGCTCCGCCTCGGCGACCAGGGTGCCGCCATCGGGTGTGACGGGCAGGTCGGTGACCAGGCAAAGCGGGGTGCCAACCGCGTGCCAGCCGCCATCACGCCGCTCCCAGCGGACCGGGCGCGCCCCGTAACCGGGGCGGGGGGTCAGCTCCGCCCGGACCCGCAGCGTGCCGGAGGAGACCCGGAGCCGGCGCAGCAGCGCCCGCTCGGCGTAGATCGGCCGGTCCGGGTCTCCCGGCCATACCGCGAGCAGGTCGTGACCGGTCGCGACGCCGTCCGGACCGGTCCAGCGGTTCTCCAGGACCAGCGTCCCCGGTGGATAACAGCGCGACGGCGTCGGGCAGCCCCGGACGGCGAGGGTGAAGCGGCCGCCCACATCCCGGTCCAGCAGCCCGGCCAGGACGGCATCGCCGGCCGCGTCGGGCACGCAGAGCCACTCGACCGCGCCGTCCGGCCCGACCAGCGCCGTCGTGTGAGTGTCCGACAGGAAGGCGTACGTGTCGATCGGCGGGAAACTCATGCCAGCTCCGGCAGAACCCGGGCGCCGCCGTCCCGGTACGCCCCGACCACCCGCCGCACCGCCCGCTGGCCCGGTGCGTCGACCACACCCGGCGGCAGGCCGGTCCGGGCCGGCGCGGCGCCCAGCCAAGACCGGGCGAACCCCGACTGCCCCTGTTCCGCGCCGAACGGAGCGAAGTGGTCCGAGCACATGGCACGCGTGAACCCGGCCTGTCCGGCGGCCCCGACCAGCCGCCGCGACTCACCCGGCGGGAACCGCTGATGTGAGGCGTGGTAGCCGTGGGCCGGCATGCGTTCCTCCCGCGTTCGGCGTCGAGGTGCAGCGGGAGTACCCACGTCGGCGGTGGGTAACCGTGCCGGACCCGCAGCGCGGGGAGGGGACGCGACGGGATGGGCCGCCGCGGCACGGTGGACCGGCGGGACTCGCTCCACGCCGAGGCCGTCGCGCGGTCGCGGATTCACCTGTCGGCGGCATGAGAGGTTGCAACAGTGGTCGGGTGACCAGCGGAGGGGACCAGGCGGCCGGGGCGGGCGGCCGGCGCGCCCGGGTCGCGACGCACGGCGGGGTGACGCGGGCCGAGCTCTTCCTCGACCTGGTGTTCGTCTTCGCCTTCATCAACGTCACCGGCCTCATGGCCGAGCGTTCGGCCTTCGACGCGCTGGTCCAGGGTGGGCTCGTGCTCCTGCTGCTGTGGCGCAGTTGGGCCGGGTACGCCTGGGTCGGAAACCTGGTCCGGCTCGACCACGGGGTCCTGCCGATCGTCATGTTCATGGTGGCGACCGTGCTCCTGCTGGTCGCCGTCGCGATTCCGGAGGTGTTCGTCGACCGGCACGGCGGGCTCTCCGCGCCTCTCGTCTTCGTCGTCGGCTTCCTGACCATTCGAGCCGTGTCGCTGCTGATCATCATGCTGAGCCAGCGACGCTCGACGCAGCAGTCGACCGCGCCCGCCCGGCAGGCCTGGCTGCCCCTGGCCGCCAGCGCCGTCCTGCTGCTGTGCGGGGCGCTGCTGCCCGGCCACCTCGCACCCGGACGCAGCGCCGGGCTGCTGCAGATCCTGCTCTTCGCGGTGGCGACCGCCGTCGACTACGTCGGGCTGCGCGCTCCCGGCACCGGCAGTTGGCAGCTCAGGTCGGTGCGGCACTGGGCAGAGCGGCACAACCTGATCATGCTGATCGCGTTGGGCGAGACGATCATCTCGATCGGCACGAGCCGGGGGTTCGCCGGCACACCCGCGATCACCTGGTCCGTGCTCGCCGGTTCCGGGCTCGCGCTCCTCGTCGTGGCGTTCCTCTGGTGGGCGTACTTCGACATCGCGGCGCTCGACGCGGAGCAGACGCTGGAGTCCGTCCCCCACCACGCCCGGTCCCGGCTGGCCCGCGACGCGTACACCCTCCTGCACCTGCCGATGATCGCCGGGCTCATCCTGGTGGCGTTCGGGCTCAAGCACGCGCTGGGCGCCACCGAGGCCGACACCGCGAAGAAGTGGGACGCTCCGGCTCTGTTCAGCCTCTACGGCGGGGTCGTCCTGTACCTGCTCGGGTTGGTGGCGTTCGAGTGGCGCATGGTCCGGCGAATCGGCCGGGGTCCGCTACTCGGCATCGCCCTGGTCGCGCTGCTGGCGCCGGTGGCCCGCACGGTGGAGGCCGTGGCATCGCTCGGGATCCTCGCCGGGGGCCTGGTCTGCGTGGTGCTCGCGCATGTGACGGTGCTCCGGAAGCGTCACCGCGGCCTGCACCGGGTGGTCGCCGTGACGGCCGGGCGCGAGGTCGAGGCCACCCCGGAGGACCTGTTCCTGGACCTCGTGTTCGTGTACGCGTTCATCCAGGTCACTGTCCTCATGACCCGGCACCCGGGGGCGACCGGCGTGTTCCACGGGCTGGCCGTCCTCGCCCTGCTCTGGTGGTCCTGGATCAACCACACCTGGTACACGACTGTGGTTCGCGGGTCGGCGAACGTCCGGCGGTTGATCGTGCTCGCGGAGGTGACCCTGACCCTGATGCTCGGGATCGCCACGCCACAGGCGTTCAGTCACGTGCCCGGAGGGTTGCCCGGTCCCGCGATCGTCGTCCTCACGTACGTGGCGGTGCGCGTCCTGCAACTCGCCGCGCTCTGGATCCCGCTCCGGCGAGACACCGCGCTACCCACAGCCGTGATACGCGCCGTCGCGCCGACGTGTGTCGCCGCCGTACTGCTGGTGGGCGCCGTGCTCGCCGGCGGTGTCACCGGTCCGGCGGCACCCCTGAGCACGGCGCTCTGGGTGGCCGGCATCGCCGTCGACCTGAGCAGCGGCTATCTCACCGGAGCCCGCAACTGGCAGCTCGGTCAGGTGAGCAGGTGGATGGGCCGCTACAACCTGATCATCCTCATCGCGCTCGGCCAAGCGGTGATCTCCACCGGAATGGCCGTCGCCGGCCTATCCGCCTCCGGACCCGCGCTCCTGTGCGTAGCACTCGGCGCTCTCCTGCTGTCCGCCCTCTGGTGGACCTACGTCGGCACCGACGTCGTCATCGGCGAACGGTTCGCCGAGTTGACCACGCCGCGGCAACGGGGTGCTCTGGCCCGGGACGCCTACACGTACCTGCACCTGTTCCTGGTCGTCGGCCTCGTCCTGGTCGCCTTCGGCCTGCGCACATCGTTGGCGATACCCGGGCAGCTCGGCCCGGCGACGCCGGCCGGGCAGGTCATCCTCGTGTGCGGGCTGATCGTCTTCCTGCTGACCGACCACCTCGTGTGGCGGCGCGCACGCCGTACCGTGACCCGCCCCCAGGCCCTGACCCTGTTGGTCGCCGCGCTTGCTCCGCTGACCATCCTGCTGCCGGTGCGGGAGGCGCTGATCCTGCTCATCCTGAGTCTGTCGTCCGTGCACCTGCTCGCCCGCACGGCCAGACCGCGCCTCGACAGCCACCCCGCCCCCGGCACGTGAGCGCGTCATTCGCTGCCCGTGATCGCAGTAGCCCCGCATCTTCCACCGAGCCGCGGACCGCCGGGTGCCGCCGGCCGGGTCGGCGTTCATCGGCTACTGGCGGAATGACCACGCCGGGTCCTGACCCGTCGTCGGCCGGCCGCCCCACTCGGCGGCGACGCGGTGCGGGTCGCCGGTGCGGAAGTCCGGCGGCTCGTGCAGCAGGAAGTCGCGGTGGCTGATGTTCCAGGCGTACGCGCCGGCCATGGCGAACACCAGCACGTCGCCGACGCCCACCGGCCCGGCGTGCGTCGAGCGGGACAGCACGTCCTTCGGTGTGCACAGTTGCCCGACCACGGTGACCGGGCCGCCGTCGGTGCACGGGCCGTCACCGCTGTACCGCTGGTGCACGGTGAACGGCTGCGCGTGGCCCTTGGCCGCCGGTGTACGCAGGTGGTGGGTGCCGCCCGCCACCACCGCGAACCACTCGCCGTAGGAGCGCTTCACGTCGATCACCTCGGTCAGGTACGCCCCGCAGTAGGCGGTGACCGACCGGCCCGGCTCGACGCGAAGCCGCACCCCCGGGTACCCGTCGCACACGCCGGCCAGCGCCCGCCCGTAGCCGGCCCAGTCGAAGCGGGCCGCCGGATCACCGTAGTCGACCGCCATGCCACCGCCGACGTCCACCTCCCGGGCCCCGACCTCGCTGACCGACCAGCGGACCACTGCCTCCGCCACCTTTGCTGCGAGCGGCGCGTCCAGTCCGCTGGCCAGGTGGACGTGCACGCCGCGCACCTCGATCCCGGCCGGCGGACGGCGGGCGCAGGCCACCGCCTCGGCCGGGTCCATGCCGAACGGGCTGGGACGCCCGCCCATCACCAGGCTCGCCCCCGGCGCGTCCAGTGGCAGGTTCACCCGCAGCAGCACCCGCGCCCGCACCCCGGCGGAGACCGCCAGCGTGCCGAGGCGGCGCAGCTCGGCCGGGGACTCCACGTGGATCCGGGCCACCCCGGCGGCGAGTGCCGCGGCCAGATCCGCGTCGGTCTTGCCCGGACCGGCGTACGCGGCAGCCGCCCGCTCGGGCAGCACCTGGGCGAGACGCCGCAGCTCGCCCCGGCTGGCGGTCTCGAAGCCGTCGACGACCGGCGCCAGCGTGCGCAGCACGTCCGGCTCCGGGTTCGCCTTCACCGCGTACAGCAGCTCGACCTCCGACGGCAAGGCGGCGCGGATCGCGCGGGCGTGCCCGGCCAGCGCATCGAGGTCGTGGACATAGACCGGCCGGGTCACGCGCGACCACCGAGCGGGTTCGGCACCGGCACGAACGGCGCTGCCCGGTCCGCGTCTCTCCGCCATCGCACCAGCAGGTTCGCCTTGGCCACCAGCGGCTCACCGGCCAGCAGGGCACGCAGCTCGGGCGGTTCGTCCAGGTCGGCGGCCACCGCGGCGACCACGTCCCGCACCTCCCGCCACAGGGCCGGTTCGATGCCCGGCCGGGCGTCGGCGAGAGCGCCGCTGATCCCGGCCAGGTGGTTGACGAACAGGCAGTAGACGACGCGCCGGCGGGCCTGGCGGGCGTCGTACCCGACCTGCCGGGGCAATCCCCGTGGCCAGCTCGTCCACCGGCTGGTGTCCAGCTTCACCCCCTCCAGGTCGCGCAGCAGCATCCGCGCCGGGCGGCCGTCGGCGTCGCGCACCACGACGACGTTCTGGAGGTGCGGCTCGTGCACCACGCCGTGCCGCAACCACGCACCCAGCACGGCCGGCACCAGCAGCCCGACGTAGCGCCGCCACCAAGCCACCGGGTCGGCCGCGGGTAGCGGCGCGGCCGCCAGCGCCGCCGCCAGCACCGCGGTCTGCCCGGGCCGCAGATGGGCGCGCAAGCCGGTGCGCAGGATCGTCCCGTACGCCTCGTCCGCGCCGGCCGCGTCGATGGTCCGGTACGCGGGTTCGGCGAGCAACGCCACGCCGTCGGACTGCGGGATCCCGGCGAGCAGCCCGGTCAGCGCCACCGCGGCGGTCAGCTCGTACCGGGAGTTCTTGCGCAGGCAGTTGGTGATCCGCACGTGCAGGCTGGTCTTGACGAACAGGTCGGCGTCGGGCGAGTAGAGCGTGCGGACGCTCGCGGTCGGGCGCACCGGCACCCCGGCCGGGCCGAGCCGGCGCACCCGAGGATGCGTCGGCGGCACCAGCGCCACCTGCCACGGGTGCACCGGCAGCACCCGGTGCCCGGCCGGTGGGCACGGCGGTTCCAGGGCGGCCAGCATCGGGTCCACCGGCCCGGCCTCGGCCACCAGGTCGTCCGGCACGGCCAGCCAGTGCAACCGGAACGCAGTGCGCAGTTCCGGCGCGTACGCCTGCCATTCGTCCGGGTCGCCGCTGCGCCACTTGGGGGTGGGATGGTGCGGGTGGCCGAGGATGAGCGACTGCTCGGACGCCACGTAGGCGTCGACCGCCGGGTCGCCGGTGGGCGTGGGGTCGGCGGCCGGCCGGCCGGCCAGCAGGTGGGCCACCGTGTCCCGGCTGGCCCGCACCTGGTCGAGGAACTCGGGATTGTCGTGGCCGGTGCGCACTGTCAGCTCCGCGGCGACCAGCCTGGCCAGCCCTTCGGCGTCCAGGTCGCTCCACGGGCCGCCGTCGGTCCGGTGTCGCACTGGACCGGTGTAGCGATGCGTGCCGACCGGGGAAAGCCGGACCGCCGTGCAGCGTAGCGTCACCCCGGTGGACGGCAGCCAGATCTGCACCACGTCGCCGGTGACGGTGACGTCGCCGGCAGGGGTGGCGACCTCGCGGGCCAAGCAGCCGAACACGGCGTGAGCGGCGGCCAGGTCCGCCGGGTGGGTGTGCCAGGCCGCCCGTGGGCGCAGTCCGGTGCTCGTCATCGCGTCTCCCGCAGGTAGTTCGGACCGGTGTGCCGGTAGAACTTGTTCACGTCGGCGCATCCGAGCCGCTGCTTCGGTAGCAGGGTGCCAGCGGTGATCATCGCCTTGACCGGCAGCCGTTCGGCGCGCAGCACCCGTTCGGTGAACTCCCGCGCCGCCGGCCCGTCGCCCCACCGGTCCCGGGCCGCGATGAGCCGCGGGGTCAGCGCGGCGGCCGGCGTCGGCACCGGCACCCCGCGGGCGGCCAGCGCCAGCAGCGGCGCAGCGGCGGCCAGGTGCAGGGTGATGGTGACGAACACGTCGGCCAGTTCGCCGGGGTCGGTAACCCACATCCGTGCGTCCCGCAGTGTCACAGTGCCGCGGTGGCGCGGGTCGAGGCGGGCACCGTCGTCGTCCTTGTAGAGCAGGCCGATCGTCCCGTCCGGCGCGAGGAGCAGGTGGATGTTCTGCGGGTGGGCCTCCAGCGCCACGCCGTACCGGAGCCACAGGCAGACGTGCCAGTCGAGCAGCAGGTCCAGGTAGGCGTCGAGCACCGCCTGTGGACGGCCGCCGCCGATGCGCTCCAGCACCGTGCCGGACTCCGGGTCCGGCGCGGCGAGGGCCGCCACCGGCACCACCCGGGTGCCGGCCAGGTCCCGGGGGAACCGGCGGAGCAGGAAGGCCCGCCGGTCGTCGTCGCCGACGTGACCGAAGGTGCGCTCGTCGGCATGCCGGATCCGGCCTGCGAAAGCGGGTTCGGCCGCGGCGGTCCGGTCGAGCAGCCCGGCCACCGCCGCGCCGTCGGCCAGCGTTTCCGGCCGCAGGCCGCGCCGGTTGCGCGCGCCCAGAGTGGCGGTGGGCAGCGGTAGCTTCAGGTGCGTGTACGGGTCGTCTACGAGCGCCACAGTGCGCATGGAGAGCGTGGGCCGCACGGTCACCACCGGCCGGTCGGTCACCGGCAGCGCGTGCCGCGCCGCGGTGAGCGGGTGCACCGGCAGCAGCACGTCGCCGGTCCGGTCCGCGGCCGGCCACCACGCCGGCAGCGGACCGGTGAGCCGTACCGCCGTCCGGGGCGCGACGTGCCAGCGCAGCGCGAAGCGGGGTGCGTGCTCCGGGGCGTACCGGATCAGGTCGTCGTCGTCGAGACCGTGCCGGCAGCGGTCGGTCGGGTAGACCGGGTGACCGGCGTGCGCGGCGAGCACGTCGTCGAGCAGCGCGGCCGGCATGCCGGCCCGCGTGGTCACCCGTTCGGCGGCCACGGCGGCGAACACCGTCGGCCGGGCCAGGGTGGCGAGCCGGCGGGCCCTCAGGTCGGCGTGGCACTCGGCGGTGAACGTCTGCCAGCCGGCCTCGGCCTCCGGGTCGTCGACCGGGGCGAGCAGCGCGAGCAGCGCGTCGAGGGTGTCCACCCGGCGTTCACGGCCGTCGGCGTCGCGGACGTCGAGCATGGCGGTCGCGCAGCGCAGCGTCGCCTGGAAACCGTCGGCGCGGACCGGGATGCGCAGCAAGCCACCGGCGTGCGGTACCTCCCACCGGCCGGTCACGGTGAGCCGGCCGCGCCGGAGCAGGCCGATGTGGTCCTCGCGCAGCAGCGCGTCGAGCACCCGGACGAAGACCTGCCGCTCGCTGTCGTCGGTCATCCGGTGATCGTCCAGATCAGGTCGTCCCGGAACGCGGTGAGCGCGGCCCGGACGGTGTCGGGGTCGGGTCCGATGCCGTGCAGCGCAGCGAGGTAGTCGCGGTTGGTGCCGGCGTGCTCGGCGACCCGGCCCACCTCCCGCATCGGACGGCACGACAGTCGTACGCCGTCGTGGACGGTGTCCACGGGCCCGGGTGCCGCCGTGAGCCGGCCGGACCGGTCGGCGCAGACGTACTCGACCCGGGCGTACCTGCAGAGCGCGGCCGGGTCGGGCAGGCCCAGCGCGGCCAGTGGCTCGCCGAGGTGCAGGCGGATGACGTGGGCGAACAGCGGCACCCCGAGCAGGTCGGTGAGGATCAGGTCCATCCGGTCGCCGATGAGCCGGTCGTTCACCTCGATCAGCCGGATTCCGTCCGGCCGCACGACGTACTCGGTGTGACAGGCACCGAAGCCGACGCCGAGCGCGTCGAGCAGCGCGCGGAGCCCGGCGTCGTGCGCGGGAGGTGGAGGCGCCCAGTCGAGGCTCACCTCGGTGAAGGTCGGCGGTGGTCCGAGGCCGGTGCGCCAGCCGCCCAGCACCGCCAGCGATCCGCCGTCGCCCAGCGTGTCGTAGGTGCGCAGCTCGCCGGCCAGGTACTCCTCGATGACGAGGGCCACCTCGGGCCGCCGCCGCCGGATCGCGGTGACCCGCGCGGCCAGCTCGCGCCGGTCGGTCACGAGGTAGGCGTCCTCGCTGGCCACCCCGTCGCGGGGCTTGAGCACGGCGGGGAAGAGGTCGGCCGGGACCGCGGGGGTGGTGCCCGGGTCGACGGTGACCACCCGGACCGGGTCCAGTCCGGCGGCGGCGAGCGCGCGGCGCATCGCGGCCTTGTCCTTGCAGCGCCGGGCCGCCTCCGGGTCCTTGCCCGGCAGGCCGAGCTTGCCGGCGGCGAGAGCGGTCGCCTCCTGGAGATGGTCGCTGTTGGACAGCAGCGCGGCGGGCGATTCGGCGGTCGTGGCCGCGACGACCGCCGCCGGGTCGCGGACCGCGCAGTGCCGCACCGGTACGCCGGCCGGCCACTCGCCGGGCCGGTCGGTCAGCACCGTGGCCGGAAGGCCGAGCGCGTCCGCCGCCGGGAGGAAGCCCTCCAGGACGGCGTCGGTGGGGTTCAGCGCGGTCAGGTAGAGCCGCATCCAACCTCCTCGACCGATCGGGCATTTAGGGCAGCCTACCCTAAATGGTTGGTTTGATGGGGATCGGTGGGTGTCAGCCTCGGCGCGCCAACCGGTCGGCACGCCACAGCAGGGCGGCGGCAACCAGACCACCCACCAGGACAGCGACCGCGCCCACCGTCTGACCGGTCCGCAACGCCTCGGCGAAGGCGGTTGTCACCGCTTCCCGATCCCTGCCGGCGGCGGCCAACGTGGCCGGGAACGAGCCGGCGCCGGCCAGCGCAGCCGGCAGCAACGCGCCGAACCGGGCGTTGAGCACCGCGCCCAGCACCGCCACCCCCAAACTGCTGCCGACCTCGGTCATGGTGCCGTCCACACCGGCCCCGGCACCAGCCTTGTGGGTGGGGATCGCGCTCATCACCGCCTCCACGATGGCCGGGTTCGCCAGCGCGCATCCCGTACCCATGACCAGCAGCCCTGCCAGCAACGTGCCGTAGCCCTCCGACGGACCGTGCGTGACCAGCGCAAGACCGCCGGCCAGCAGGGTCATGCCGACCGCGATGGCAGCCGGCAGTCCGAGCCGACGGATCACCAGCGCGGCCACGCCGCCGACGTTGAGCGCCACAATGGACAACGCGAACGGCGTCATCCGCAACCCCGCCTCCCAGGCCGGGTAGCCGCGGACGAACTGAAGCTGCTGGGTGAGCAGAAACAGCGCCCCGGTCGCGCCGAACGTGATCAGCACGACGCCGCAGACCGCGCCGACGAAGCGGCGGTCCCGGAAGAAGTGCATGTCCAGCATCGGGTCGGCGCACCGCCGTTCCCAGCCGACGAACAGCACCAGCAGCAGCACTCCTGCCGTGCCCGCGCCGAGCACCGGCGCCGACGCCCATCCGCGCTCGGGACCGGAGATGATCGCCCAGACGATCGCGGTCAGGCCGGCGGTGGACGACGTCACCCCGCCGAGGTCGAGACGGCCGGCGGTCGGATCCCGCGATTCCGGGACCAGTATCCGGCCGGCGAGCAGACAGACCACCACGATCGGGACGTTCAACAGGAAGATCGCACCCCAGGGCAGGTGAGCCAGGACGAGTCCGCCGATCGGCGGCCCGGCGGCGAAGCCCAGCGCACTGGTGGCCGCCCAGATGCCGATCGCCCGGGACCGCTCGGCGGCGTCGAAGACCTGCATGGCAACGGCCAGGGTGGCGGTGGCGAGCAGCGCACCACCCACTCCCATGCCGGCACGAGCGGCGATCAACTGCTCGGCAGTGCGGGCTAGCCCGGCCGCCGTCGAGCCGAGACCGAACAGCACCAGCCCGGCCAGCAGCGTCCGTCGCCGCCCGTACCGGTCGGCGGCGCTGCCGGCACTCAGCAGCAGCCCGGACAGCACCAGCGCGTACGCGTTGATCATCCACTGGACGTCGGCCGTGCCCGCGTCCAGCTCGACCGTGAGCACCGGCACGGCCACGGTCAGCACCGTGTTGTCCAGCACCACCACGAGCTGGGCCAGGCAGAGCACCGCCAGGATCAGCCAGCGGTGCGGGACGCCGGCCGGTGGCGTGGCGGCCCCGCCCGCGCTCGCGTTCGGCAGAGCGCCGGGTGCCGGGCCGACGCTCGTGGGATCGAGCGTCACGGTGTCGGCACCAGCGCCGTTCCGAGACGGGTGAGCGGTTCGGCCGAGGTGCCGGCGGCCTGCGTCGCCACAGACGCGGCGTCGGTGGCGGCGGCGCGGCCGGTGTCGGCGGGCGCGGTGCCGGTGGGGCTCCCGATGGAAATCATGCGGCTTCCCGGCGGTAGTGCGGACAGGATGCGCGGCGGCTGCAGCCTCAACTGACGAGCAAGCCTGTCCGGGGGTGAGCCGCCCGGATCGCCGGCCCTGACGGCGGGAACCGGCGCTGGTGCGTCACGCCCACCGCCACCCCGGCGGCGACAAGCACCAGCGAAGCCAGCGCAACGGCCGGGTAGCCGAACCGCTCGGCGGCGGCGAGCCCGAGCGAGGCGGCCACGAACGAGCAGACCAGCCCGAACGACGACAGCACCGTGAAGTCGGTGCCGCCACTGCCCGGCCGGGAGTAGTCCATGTTGACCGTGTAGAGCACCACGTTGGCGATCGTGTACGCGGCCAGGAAGAAGCAGAGCGCGGCGACCGTGCCACCGAGCGGCGCGCGGCCGTTCATCAGCGGCAGCAACGCCACAGTGGACAAGGCCAGAGTGACCCCGCCGGCCACCAGCACACCGGCACGCCCGAAGCGGCCGATCCCGAGACCGGCGATCAGGCCGGCTGCGATCGCCGGCACGCTGGTCACCACGCCGGTCACCACGCCGATCCGGCCCAGCGACCATCCGGCGTCCACCAGCGCGGGCGTCACCAGCGCGTACGCCATGCCGGCGCCCACGTAGACCAGCGGCACCACGCCGAAGGTCCACCACCGGCAGCCAGGCTGCCCGAACACCGACACCAGCGCCCGGTAGGCCACGCCGATGCGCACGATCCGGTCGGTGCGCTCCGGCTCCCGGAACCGCCACACCACAAGCAGCCCGATCGCGGTCAGCGCGGCCAGCAAGCCGACCGCCGCAGCCCAGCCGAAGCGGTCGTACACCAGCACGCAGGCGCCGCCGCCGAGCAGGTTACCCAGGTAGCTGGCCGCCACCTGGATGCCGTTGCCGGTGCCCCGCTCCGACGCGGCCAGCAGCCGCACCGCGACCGCGTCGACGGCGATGTCCTGGGTGGCGGAGAAGAACACGAACGCGGCGCAGATGGCGATGACCGGGCCCAGTTGGTCGGCGGGCCGGGAGAAGGGCAGCAGCGCCAGCAGGGTCAGCACCAGCGCGGCCTGGAGCACCAGCAGCCAGGAGCGGTAGTGGCCGCGGCGCCGGGAGCCGTAGCGGTCGAGGAGCGGCGCCCAGAGGAACTTGAGAGGCCAGATCAGGCCGACGACCTGCAGCAGCGCCAGCGTGTCCAGCGAGGTGCCGCCGTCGCGCAGGATCGCGGTCAGCCCGACCGTGATGAAGCCGATGCCGAGATACTGCGTGACGTAGAGCGCCGTGAGCGTCCCGAGGCGGCCCATCAAACGGCACGCCAGTACGCGAGCGCTGTGAGCTGGTGCTTGCCGACACCGAGCGTGCGCCGCAGGTGCCGGGTGATGCTGCGGGTGCTGGCCGCCTCACAAGCCACCCAGTAGTGCGCGGTCCCACCGGCGGGCAGCGCCGTGCAGACGGTGTCGACCAGGTGCCGGCCGTCGTCGCGACGGGGCACCCATGTCACGTCGTGGTGGGCGCGGGCGCGCAGAGTCAGCGCCTTCTCGCCCTCGTGGGCGTACTCCAGCCAGACCGTCGCCGGGATGTCCGCGCCCGCGTCGAGGAGGCTGTTGACCGCCGGCAGCGAGGCGGCGTCCCCGACCAGGTAAAGGTGTTCGGGCGCCGGGTCGGGCAGCGCGAACGCACTGCCCTGTACGGTCGCGTCGATGGTGTCGCCCACCCGCGCGGTGGTCGCCCAGCGGGCGGCGCAGCCCTCGTGCACGGCGAACTCGAGTGTGAACCGCCCGGTGGCCGGGTCAGGGTCGACGAGCGTGTAGGCCCGCTGGTGGGCCCGTCCGTCGTCGTCGAACCAGAGCCGGATCCACATCGTCGGGTGCGTGCCGCAGGCCGCCAGCAGCCCGCCGTCATCAAGGAGCAGGCGCTGGTAGTGCCCATCAACCGACTCGGTGCCCAGCACGGTGAGCCGGAAGTTCCGGCCCCCCATGGCCTTGAGCACCAGGCTCTCCCAGTTCCGCTTCACGAGCCCCTCCAGGTAAGGTCCACCTCAGTTAGGGAAGGGTAGCCTAAGTTGACCAATCCGGGGGAACCGCCCCGGGGGGCCGGCGGTCGACCCTCGCCGATACGGCTGCGTGCCGGCACCTCCAGCGTCCAGGGCGTCTCCGGCGCCTGGGGGCGCACGGCAGTGGCCGGGCCGACCAGGCCATCGGCGACCGGATCCCGCTGCCCACCGAACCACCGACCCCGGCACCCCGCCGAAGCCCCGAAGGAGGAGACGACCGTGATCTACCAGGAAGCGATTCCCGGCCTCGGCGACCTGACGCTGGAGCCGGTGCGCCCCGACCAGCACGCCGAGCTGCTGCACGGCTGGGTCACACTGCCCCGCAACGCGTTCTGGGGAACGGGCGGACACAGCCTCGACGACGTGCGCGAGATCTACACCTTTCTCGACGGGCTGGACACCCATCACGCGTACCTGGTCCTGCTCGACGGCGAACCGGTCGGGCTGTTCCAGACCTACCGGCCCGAGGCGGACCCGGTCGGCGAGCGCTACCCGGTCCAGCCCGGGGACATCGGGATGCACCTGCTGCTCAACCCACCCCGGCGCTACGCCCGCGGCCTCACCACCGCCGTCGGTCCGACCCTGGCCCGCTTCCTCCTGCGGGATCCCGCCGTGCGCCGCATCGTGGTCGAGCCGGACGTGCGCAACGAGGTTGCGCTGCGGCGGCTGCGAGCCGAGGGCTTCACGTTCGCCTCCGAGATCGACATGCCGGACAAGCGGGCACAACTGGCGTTCCTGACCCGCGAGCGGCTCGAAGCGCACCACCAGCCCGCCTGATCCGGCACCCCGGGCGGCTCACAGCTACATCCGCGATCTTGCACTTTCGTACCCCGCGAACCTCGCGAATGGGGCACCCGAAGGGCTCAAACTCCAAGATCGCGTGGGCTGTCCGGGGTGTCGCGCACGAGGACCGTCGCGGTGGCGGTCCGGTAGCCCGGCCCGGCCTGACCGTTCCCAGCGGCGGAAGCGCCCCGATTCCCGTCCTCGAATCGGCCACAACAGAGGTGTAGCACATTGTCGTTCGTAGTTGCATAATGTCCGCTGCACGCATGGTCACACCATCGGTTTCCGATGCAGCTACGCCGACCGAAGGGAACCACTTCCGTGAAGCAGGACCATTCACCTGTGCTGCCTGGCGACGGCGCCACGGACTATGCGCGCTACATGCGACTGGACACGTTGCTCGCCCTGCAACGGCGGCCGGAGGAGATGATTCACCGCGACGAGTTGCTCTTCCAGGTGGTGCACCAGTCCACCGAGTTGTGGCTGAAGCTCGCCGCCGCCGAGTTGACCGAGGCGGTCACCCGGCTACGCGCCGGCGAGCTGGCGGTGACCGAGTCGCTGCTGAACCGGGCGACGTTGGGGATCCGGCTGGTCACCGATCAGCTGGAGATGTTCCGGCACCTGTCCCCGGCCGACTTCCAGGCCATGCAACCGGCGCTGGGTAAGGGATCCGGGGCCGAGTCACCCGGATGGCGGCAGGTCCATGCTTTGAGCCGGCAGCTCGGCCGGGCGTTCGCCGAGCACTTGGAGGTCCGAGGATTCGAACCGGCCGCACTGGGTCGGCCGGATCCCGCCGACCCCGTCCAGCGGCTCGCCGAGGCGCTCATCGAGTGGGACGAGCGGATGTCGCTGTGGCGTACCCGGCACTACCGGGTCGCTCTGCGCGTCGGGGGACACGATCCCAGCGGCGCCGAGGCGACGATGCTCGCCAAGCTCGCCGGGTACCGGTTCTTCCCGGAACTGTGGCGGGCCCGCCTGAAGCCCTCCGACGGATCCACTGACGAATCACAGGCTTGCCAACCTTGACAATCCTCGTTCACCAGTAATTGTGAATTCCCCCTCACCCACCTGCGTGGCGACCGAAATGTCGAGGTGCGGTTTCGTGCGTGAACTGACAAGTTGGCTGTCCGGCGGCGGTGAGGCCGACCGCTTTCCGTACTCCGCGGTGCTGGCGGAGTTCCACAGGGTCGGTAAACACTTCGTCGAAAAGGAAGTGCTGGGCCTGCTCGACCATGCCCGTACGCAGCTGACGGTGCCGGCGGCCACGCGGGAACCGCACGCCCGGCTGCTGGGTGACTTCCTCGACGTCGCACTCGACAAGTGGGACGGCCGGTACGACTACCGCAGCTATCTCGCGCTGCGGCTGCTCGGGCTTCCCGACGGGGACGACGTCGCCGGCCCGTTCGGCGCCCGGCGGGACCGGGACCGGCTCCTCGTCCGCCTGGTCGCCGACGCGCTGGCCTTCGAGTTGACAGCCGCCTCGGGCGCCACCGACCTGCTGCCCGAGCAGCGTCCGAGCCGGGACGTGGTGGCCAAGCGCTACCGGCTCGGCGTACGGGCCGTGTCGCCCGCTCTCGCCCGGCTGGGCATCGCCGGGACGATCCCCGACCGGGAGGTGGCGACCCCGGACCAGATGCGGGCCGTCGCCGCCGGCACCGATCCCGCCGCGGAGTTGGTCCTGCGGCTGAGCATGCTGCCGGTCCATGTGTCGCACGACGAGTACCTGTTCATCCGGGTGCTCCAGTCGTACGAGTGCCTCTTCGCGGGAATCGCCGAGGAGTTGCGCGCCGCCGTCGCCGCACTGACCGCCGGCCACGCGGGGCGGGCGGCAGAGCGGCTGGCGTACGCCCGGAAGCAGCTCACCGCCGCCGGGCCGCTGTTCGCGCTGCTGGCGACGATGCAGCCGGAGGCGTTCCGGACGTTCCGGGAGTACACCGCCGGGGCCAGCGCCATCCAGTCCCGCTCCTACAAGCTCATGGAGGCGCTCTGCCGCACACCCGAGGCGTCGCGGTTGGACTCGGCCGCGTACCACCAGGTCCCGGAGGTACGCGACTTGGTGCACGCCGGCCAGCCGTCGATCGACGACGCGTTCCGGGCGGCGGTGCGTGACGGCCTGCTCGCCGCGCCCGACGGCGAGCGGGTCGAGGAGGAGATGCGGTCGTTCGCCGCCGCGGTACTCCAGTGGCGGCGCACGCACCATCGGCTCGCGACCCGGATGCTCGGCCCGCGGGCCGGCACCGGCTACACGGAGGGCACGCCCTATCTGGCCGCCGTCCGATCGATCCCGGTCTTCACCTCCGTCGCCTGCGAGCCCCGGCCCCTGTCCCCCGTCGAGCCGACCGGAGGCAGGCCCGCGTGAGCCCACCGCACCGGAACCCCGGCCCCGGTACGCCCGAGTGCCTCGACGCCGGCGCACACGCCGCTCTGCGCGCCGAGTTCCCCCTGCTGAGCACCGGCGTCTACCTGAACAACAACTCGACGGGCGCGGTGCCGCGAGGCGCGGAAGAGGTGCTCACCGGCTACTGGCGGACGCTGCGGAACTGGCGGGACGAGGTCTGGCAGGACTGGCACGCCGGCCTCGACCGGTACGCCGACTCCGTCGCCGCGTTCATCGGCGCGCCGGCGGGCAGCGTGGTCACCGACGCGAACCTGAGCACGTTGCTCGCCCGGGTGGCATCCTGTTTCGACTACCGTCCGCCACGGAACCGGATCGTCACCACCGATCTGGAGTATCCGACGGTGCCGTTCATCTGGAACGCATTCCGCCGGTACGGCGCCCGGCTCGACGTGGTCGGCTCGGGTGGCCCGCGGTTCGACGAGGACGCCGTCGAGGCACGGATCGACGAACGCACGCTGCTGGTGTGCATCTCACACGCCAGCTTCTCCTCGGGGGCCACCGTCGACCTGCCCCGGCTGGTGCGGCGCGCCCACGACGTCGGCGCGCTGGTGGTCGTCGATGCCTTCCAGAGCGTCGGGGTCATGCCGTTGGACGTGACGGCGCTCGGCGTCGACGTGGTTCTCGGCGGCGCGCACAAGTGGCTCTGCGGGGTCGGCACCGCCTTCCTCTACGTACGCCCGGGTCTGGTGCCGGAACTGGAGCCGGCGGCGACCGGCTGGCAGGCCGGTGACCGGGCCTTCACATTCCAGCCGTCGACAGGCTGGGCCGGCGGGGCTCGACGGTTCGCCGGCGGGACGCCGTTCCCCCTGACCTCGCTGATCTCCCAGGTCGGCCTGGATCTGCTGGCCGGGGTGGGTGCCGGCGCGATCCGGCGGCACTCGCTCGCCTGCACGCAGCGGATCCTGGACCGGGCCGCGGCGGCCGGCATCGACGTGGTCAGCCCGACCGAGCCGCACCGGCGCGGGGGCGTCGTGTGCCTGGACGTCGCCGACGGCGAGGCCGTCAAGCGGCGGCTGGTCGCGCGCGACATGGTCTGCAGCTGGCGGAGCTACCTGCGGGTCGGCCCGCACGTCTACAACACCCTCGACGAGATCGACACGTTCATGGACGCCCTGGAAGAGGAGCTGAAACGGTGAAGGTCACGCTGTCCCCACGCGCGCTGATGAGTCTGCTCGCCAATGGGCCCAAGGCCATGGACGTGTTGGAGACCGCGCTCGGCACGGGTCTGCTCGATGCCCTGGAGCCCGGGCCGGCGAGCCTCGGTGAGCTGGCCGCCCGTTTCGACGTGCGGCCCCTGCGGCTCTACAAGTTCCTCGACTGCCTGGAGAGCCTCGGTGTCGTCGAGCGCAGCGAGCCGGGTGACGACATCGCGATGACCACGTACCGTGCGGTGCCCGGCCTCCGGGACGCCGTCACGGCGGTCGTCGGCCCCGGTGCTGTCGAACGTGACCGGGACCGTTACCCCTGGCGGTTGCTGCACGGCCGACTGGCCGAGAGCCTGCGTGGCGAGGTGAGCATGAGCGACGACGACTTCGCCTGGCCCCCGAAGACCGACGAGCAGACCGCCGACTTCGAGCGCAGCATGGCCGTCGGTCTCGGTCCGGTGATCGAGACGATGCATCGCAACGCCGGCCGGCTGTGGCCGGACCGGCGCCGTCTGCTGGACGTCGGCGGTGGTGACGGCACGCTGGCCGCACGCATCCTCGACGACGCGCCGGGGCTACGGGCCGACGTGTACAACCTGCCGGCCGTGGCTCCGCTGGTGGAGGCGACCCGGACCCGGACCGGGCATGCCGACCGGCTGCGTTTCGTCGGCGGCGACTTCTTCGCCGAGCCGCTGCCCACGGGCTACGACGCGATGGCGTTCGTCCGGGTCCTGCACGACTGGCCGAACGACGTGGCCCGCCGGCTGGTCGAGAAGGCGTACGCGGCGCTCGAACCGGGCGGGCTGCTGGTGATCTGCGAGGAGTTCCGCACCCCGGACCGCCTGGCGATGCAGTTCTTCTGGAGCTACTTCCTCATCGGGGTCGACAGTTGCGTCAGCCGGCTGCGGGAGGTGGAGTTCTACACCGGTCTGCTCAAGGAGGTCGGCTTCGACCGGGTGGCCGTGCTGCCCGGCGGCTGGGAGCTGGCCTGCGGGTACAAGCCGGCGCCCGGAGCGTGATCCGCCGAGGGGCCTGATCGCTGTGGCAGCAGCCGGACCGACCAGTTCCTCGTCACCGGGATCCACGCGCACATCGGCGTCACCGCGACCGCCTGCGACTGGCGTACGTGGGCCGGCGGTGCGGCATGGTGTCGAGCACGGGGCGGGTGCGGAACTCCTCATCCGCAGCTCAGGTACGGGAGCGTAGACCCGGGGCCCCGGGAGCCGGCGCGGCAGGGGGCCGGGGGTGGGTCACGTAGCGGCTGTTAGGTTAGGCATTCCTTACTAGCTCGAAGTGGAGTACCTCAACATGCGCGTCAACCGGTTCCTCACCGGAATCGTCGCCGCCACCACCGCACTCGCACTCGCTGCCTGCGGTGGTTCGTCCGACACCGACGACACCCCCTCGGCGTCCGGCAACGCGGCGGCGTCGTTCCCGGTCACCGTCACCCACGCGTTCGGCACCACGACCATCGAGAAGAAGCCCGAGCGGGTCGCCACCGTGAACTGGGCCAACCACGAGGTGCCGCTGGCGCTCGGCATCGTCCCGGTCGGCTACGCCAAGGCGAACTTCGGCGACGAGGACGGCGACGGCCTGCTGCCCTGGGACGCCGCGAAGCTCAAGGAACTGGGCGCGGCGACGCCGGTGCTGTTCGACGAGACCGACGGCATCGACTTCGAGGCGGTGTCCAACACCAAGCCCGACGTCATCCTGGCCGCCTACTCGGGTCTGACCCGGCAGGACTACGACACCCTGACGAAGATCGCGCCGGTCGTCGCGTACCCGAAGGCTCCCTGGGCCACCTCGTGGCGCGACAGCATCAAGCTGGAGAGCCAGGCCCTCGGCCTGACCGCCGAGGGCGACGCGCTGATCGCGAAGATCGAGAAGCAGATGAAGGACGAGGCGGCGCGCTACCCGAAGCTGGCCGGCAAGTCGGTGATGTTCCTGACCCACCTCGACCCGACCGACCTCAGCAAGGTCAGCTTCTACACCACGCACGACACCCGGACCCAGTTCTTCACCGACCTGGGGATGAAGCACCCGGAGAGCATCGCGAAGGCGTCCGCGGGCACCGAGGAGTTCAGCCTCACCCAGAGCGCCGAGCAGGTCCAGAACCTCAGCGACGTGGACATCATCGTGACCTACGGTGACGCCAAGGGCACCACCCTGGCCACCCTGCAGAAGGACCCGCTGCTCTCCAAGATCCCGGCCATCAAGCGTGGCTCGTTCGTCTCGCTGCCCGGCAGCACCCCGGTCGCCACCGCCGCCAACCCGACGCCGCTCGGCGTCTCGTTCGTGCTCAAGGACTACGTCGACCTGCTCGGCAAGGCCGCCGACAAGATCTGATGACCGCCACAACCACCTCCGGGCCGGACGTCACCACTCTGCGACGCCCGGCCCGGGTGCGCCTGGGCTGGCTGCTGGCCGTCCTGGCCGTCCTCGTCCTCGTCATGCTCGCGTCGGTCGCCTTCGGCTCCCGGATCGTCGCCTGGTCCGACATCGTCGCCGCCGCCGGCGGCACCGACGACACACTCAACCAGGCGGCCGTGGTCAAGCGCATTCCGCGTACGGTGCTCGCGGCTCTCGTCGGCGCGGCGCTGGCCCTGTCCGGCGCGGTGATGCAGGGCGTCACCCGCAACCCGCTCGCCGACCCGGGCATCCTCGGCGTGAACATGGGCGCCATGCTGGCGATCGCGGTCGGCATGGTCACCGTCGGGCTCTACACCGCCACCGCGTACATCTGGGTCGCCATCGCCGGCGCGGCCGTGTCCGCCCTGTTCGTCTACGCGGTCGGCTCGCTCGGCCGCGGCGGCGCCACCCCGCTCAAGATCGCACTGGCCGGCGCGGCCACCTCCGCCGCCCTCGCGTCGCTGGTGGTGGCGGTCGTGCTGCCCCGCGGCGACATCGCCGAGAACTTCCAGTCCTGGCAGGTCGGCGGCGTCGGTGGCGCGACCTGGGAGACCATCGGCCAGGTGCTGCCGTTCCTGATCGCCGGTCTGGTCGTCTGCCTGCTCTGCGCCCGGGCGCTGAACTCGCTGGCCCTCGGCGACGAACTGGCCGCCGGCCTCGGCGAGCGCGTCGCCCTGGTCCGCGGGATCGCCGCCCTCGGCGCGGTGGTGCTGTGCGGCGCGGCCACCGCGGTCGCCGGGCCGATCGCGTTCGTCGGCCTGATCGTCCCGCACCTGTGCCGGCTGCTCGTCGGGCTCGACCACCGCTGGCTGCTGCCGTTCGTCACGCTCGTCGGCGCCGCGCTGCTGACCGCCGCGGACGTCGCCGGCCGGGTGGTGAACCGGCCCGACGAGATCGAGGCCGGCATCATCACCGCCCTGATCGGCGCCCCGTTCTTCATCTACATCGTCCGCCGGCAGAAGGTACGCGAACTGTGAGCACCATGACCCTCGATGCCGTCACCCGCGGCCGGGTCCGGCGCAGCCGGCGGCGGCAGGCCGTGCTGGCCGTCCTCGGCGTGGCGGTGGCGGCGATGGTCGTCGTCTCGCTGATGGTCGGCCAGACCTTCTACCCGCCCGGCGACGTGCTGCGGGTGGTCCTCGGCGAGACGGTGCCCGGCGCCTCGTTCACCGTCGGCGAGCTGCGGCTGCCCCGTACGGTCCTGGCCCTGGTCACCGGGTTGTGCTTCGGGATGGGCGGCGTCACCTTCCAGACCATGCTGCGCAACCCGCTGGCCAGCCCCGACATCATCGGCATCAGCGCGGCGGCGAGCGCGGCGGCGGCCCTCGGCATCATCGTGCTCGGCCTCGGCGAGACCGGCGTCTCGGTGTTCGCCATCGTCGCCGCGCTCGGCGTCGCCGTCGTCATCTACGTGCTGTCGTTCAAGGACGGGGTGGCCGGCACCCGGCTCGTCCTGATCGGCATCGGCATCGCAGCCATCCTGAACAGCGCCACGTCGTACGTCCTGAGCCAGGCGGGTCAGTGGGACCTGCAGGCCGCGACGCGCTGGCTCAACGGCAGCCTGAACGGCTCCACCTGGGACGAGACCGTTCCGGTGCTGATCGCGCTTGTGGTGTTCGGCCCGGTGCTGCTGAGTCAGGCCCGGAACCTGACGATGTTGCAGCTCGGCGACGACACCGCGGCGGCGCTGGGGACCAGGTTGGAACGTACCCGGCTGGTGTCGATCGTCGCGGCCGTCGGCCTGATCGCGTTCGCCACCTCGGCCACCGGACCGATCGCGTTCGTGGCCTTCCTGGCCGGGCCCATCGCGGCCCGGCTGGTCGGGCCCGGCGGCTCGCTGCTGGTGCCGTCCGGGCTGGTCGGCGCGCTGCTGGTGCTGGTCGCCGACTTCCTCGGCCAGTTCGCCTTCGACACCCGGTTCCCGGTCGGTGTGATCACCGGCGTGCTCGGCGCCCCGTACCTCATCTATCTGCTCGTCCGCACGAACCGCGCGGGAGGCTCGCTGTGACCACCAACCACTCACTGACTGCGGAGAGACTGACGGTCGGCTACGGCGAGCGCGTCGTCATCGAGTCGCTCGACCTGCTCGTGCCGCCCGGCCGGATCACCGCCATCGTCGGCGCCAACGCCTGCGGCAAGTCGACGCTGCTGCGGTCGATGTCGCGGCTGCTGGCACCGCGTACCGGTCATGTCCTGCTGGACGGCCGGGAGGTGCACCGGATGCCGGCCAAGGAGCTGGCCCGTACCCTCGGCCTGCTCCCCCAGTCACCGATCGCGCCGGAGGGCATCACCGTGGCCGACCTGGTCGGCCGGGGCCGGAACCCGCACCAGCGGCTCCTGTCGCGATGGCGCGCGGAGGACGACCTCGCGGTGGCCGCCGCGCTCGATGCCACCCACACCGCCGACCTGGCTGAGCGGTCGGTCGACGAGTTGTCCGGCGGGCAGCGCCAGCGGGTGTGGATCGCCATGGCGCTGGCCCAGCAGACCGACCTGCTGCTGCTCGACGAGCCGACCACGTTCCTCGACGTCAGCCACCAGGTCGAGGTGCTGGATCTGCTCACCGACCTGAACACCGATCGTGGCACCACGATCGTGATGGTGCTGCACGACCTGAACATGGCGGCCCGCTACGCGGACCACCTGATCGCGCTGGCGGACGGCGGTCTGCACGCGGCCGGCGAGCCGGCCGAGGTGCTGACCGAGGACTGTGTCCGCACGGTCTTCGGCCTGGACAGCCAGGTCATCCCCGACCCGGTTTCCGGCAAGCCGCTGATGCTGCCGATCGGCCGCCACCACGTCCGGTCCGCGGTGTCGTAGGCCGGTCGCGGCCACGGCACGGCCCAGGTCGAGGTGGAGCGGGTCACTGTCGATCAGCCGTCAGTTGTACGCTCACCCGCGCCGCGCGCCGCCAGGTGAGCCTCGAGCCGGTCGAGGGTGCTTCTCATCGCCCGCCGGTTACGGCGGGGAAACCAGCTGATGCTGATCAACAACGGCGTGCGCGCGGTCGACCAGTCGAACTCCTCGGTGACGCGTGTGCGTCCCTCAGCGGTGGGCTCGAGTCGCCAGCGCCACCGATGGCCGTTGAAGTGCCGCCACGCGATGAGTCGGTCCTCCTCGAACTCGACCACCGTGTTGAGGATGGAGTAGTCGACGCCCATGTGCATGTCCATGCCGAACTTCATGCCGAGGGCCAGCCGACGCGGGGTGCCGCGGGCGGCCAGCACCGACCCGGATCCGTCGATGAGCGGATGCTTGGCCGGGTCGGCGAGCAGGTCGAAGACTTCGCCGGGCGTGGCGGCAACGACCCGGCTCTCTCGGATGACACGGCGCATGCCCGCATGCTATCGCCGGCCGAGACCACGGGACGGCACGTGGGTCACTGCGGTATCGGTGAGTACGTGGGTCTTGCCGGTCGGAGCCGCTCAGGCCTCGGCGGCCGGTTCCACAGTGTAGTGAATGGTCTGCGCGACGATCCAGCCGTCCTCGATGATGTACGAGTCGGCGCCGTCGCGGACCCGCGCGCCCGGTGCGTCAGCGGTCCATTCCAGGAACCCGACCCGATCCTCGATCAGCACGGTCGTGTAGGTGAAGTGGGCATCCGGTAGCTCCGCGCTCAGCCACTGCGCCAACGTGCGCACCCCGGCGTGCCCCCGGAACACTCCCCTACGCTCGAGGACAAGGCAGCCCGGCGACACGTTGCGCTCGATGTCCTCGGCGAACCGGCCCTCGTTCGACAGGCGCAGATGCTCGTCGAGCACCTCGCGTGCCGAGCGCGCCCGCAAATGCTCGGTCATTCACCGCAGCCTCTCGTGCATGGACGACTCACTTCATCATCCAACGCCGAGCGGGCGCTGGTCGCCGAACACGGATCCTCGACGGGCGGTCGCGACCCTGCCGGTGGCGTGGGGGCGACTCGGGGTCGGTTTCCGCCACCGTTCGCGCGGCCGGTCGGCCCTTGCGCCGATTCTGGTTGGCGGTGCCCCCGCAGTCCCAGAGCTGGAGCCTCGCGCCGTCGTTGCCGTTGCGGTCCTTGATGTCGACGCACTTGCCGGCCTGGAGGTTGACCAGGTCTCCGGCCGCGTTCAGGGTGAACTGCTGGGCGCCGGTCCCGTTGCAGGTGTAGAGCTGCACCGCGGCCCCGTTCGCGGTGGACCCGGCGTCGACGTCCATGCACCTGTTGTTCTGGCTCTTGAGCGCCGTGCCGCTGAACGTCCAGTGCCGCCGGTGGTGTTGGTGACCGGTGACCGGTAGCAACGCCGGCCCGACCGCGTGAGCGGGGCGCGGCGACGACGGCGTCCGCGAGCCGTTTGTTGATGCGGCCGGGGCACCGGCCGCTCCCGGAGACCAAACGGGCATCCGAGCCCGTGAAACGGTCACCCATTTTGCCCGATCCTGCCAGCTTGGCGCAGATCGGTAGCGCCCATTCGGGCACCCAAACGGGCACCGAACCACAGGTATTGCCGTTCTCGCGCTCCGCCACTGAGGTGCCGACGGTGTTACAAAGTGAGGCATCGATGGCGGAGGTGACCCGATGGGCACAGCGGACCGTAGGCAGCAGATCCTCGCCGTCGCCCGCGACAACGGCTCCGTCGACGTGCACGAGCTGGCCACGGAGTTCACCGTCGCGCAGGAGACGATCAGGCGGGACCTCACCTGGCTCGAACAGCAGGGTCTCGTCCGCCGCACCCACGGCGGCGCCTATCCGGTCGAGACGGCCCGGTTCGAGACCACACTCGCGGCCCGCACCACCCGGATGATCCCGGAGAAACGCCGGATCGCCGGTGCCGCCGCCCGGCTACTCGGCGACGCCGAGACGATCTACGTCGACGAGGGCTACACCCCGCAGCTGATCGCGGAGACGCTGCCGACCGACCGGGCCTTGACGGTGGTGACGGCATCGCTGCCGACTGCGGCGATGCTAGCCGCGAATCCCGCCGTCACCGTGCTGCTGCTCGGCGGCCGGGTCCGCGGGCAGACCCAGGCGACCGTCGACCACTGGGCCACCACGATGCTCGCCGGATTCGTCATCGACCTCGCCTTCCTCGGCGCGAACGGGATCAGCCGGCAGCACGGGCTCACCACGCCGGACCCGGCCGTCGGAGCCGTCAAGGCGAAGGCCGTTGCGGTCTCCCGACGGGTGGTGTTCTCCGGCATACACACCAAGTTCGGCGTGAGCAGCTTCTTCCGCTTCGCCGGAGTCAAGGACGTCCACACCATCGTCACCGATGCGGCGCTGCCGGCGTCGGAGGCACACCGCTACTCGCTACTCGGTCCCGTGGTGCACCGCGTCTGACCGGACCGACCCACCTTCCGCCCGCCCGACACCACCACCCGACCGGAGGTATCGCCGTGTCCCGAACACCACCACCCAGCCGTCGGCGCCCCCTCGTCGCCGCCGTCCTCGCCGGCGCTCTGCTCGCCTCCTCCGCCTGCTCGGGAGCGGGCGGAGGCTCGTCCTCCGGAGCGGGCGGGGGCAAGAGCATCACGGTGCTGATGGTGGGCAACCCGCAGATGGAGGACCTGGCGAAGGTCACAGCGGACAACTTCACCAAGAAGACCGGCATCACCGTGCGCTTCACGATCCTTCCGGAGAACGAGCTGCGCGACAAGGTCACCCAGGACGTCGCCACTCAGGGTGGGCAGTACGACGTCGCAACCATCGGCGCGTACGAGGCGCCGATCTGGGCCAGGAACGGCTGGCTGCACGAGCTGAGCTCGTACGCCGACGCCGACGGGAGCTACGACCGGGGCGACCTGCTCAAGCCGATGGTCACATCGCTGTCCGGCGAGGACGGCAAGCTCTACGCGGCGCCGTTCTACGGCGAATCGTCGTTCCTCATGTACAACAAGGAGTTGTTCGCCGCCAAGGGGCTGACCATGCCGGAGCGGCCGACGTGGCAGCAGGTCGCGCAGTTCGCCGCACGGCTCGACGACGACCGGGCCGGGGTCTCCGGGATCTGCCTGCGTGGCCTGCCCGGCTGGGGTGAGCTGTTCGCGCCGCTGACCACCGTGGTCAACACCTTCGGTGGCACCTGGTTCGAGAAGGACTGGACCCCGAAGCTCACCTCGCCCGAGTTCACCGCCGCCACGAAGTTCTACGTCGACCTGGTCCGGACGCACGGCCAGCCCGGCGCGCCGCAGGCCGGCTTCACCGAGTGCCTGAACACCTTCGGTCAGGGCAAGGCCGCGATGTGGTACGACGCGACCTCGGCGGCGGGCACGCTGGAGGACAAGGCGTCGAGCAAGGTGGCCGGCAAGGTCGGTTATGCCTTCGCTCCGGTCTACCGGACCAAGTCCTCCGGCTGGCTCTGGGCCTGGGCGCTGGCGATGCCGAAGACCACCAAGAACGCCGACGCCGCCTGGCAGTTCATGTCCTGGGCCACCGGCAAGGAGTACGAGAAGCTGGTCGGCTCCTCCCTCGGCTGGTCCCGGGTACCGGCCGGCAAGCGGCAGTCCACCTACGCCATTGCGGAGTACCGCCAGTCCGCAACGGCGTTCGCCGACCTCACCCTGAGGTCGATCGAGGAGGCGGACCCGGCGAATCCCGGGGTCCAGCCCCGGCCGGCGCTCGGCGTGCAGTTCGTCGGCATACCCGAGTTCGCCGACCTGGGCACCAAGGTCTCGCAGGAGGTGTCGGCGTCGATCGCCGGCGGCATCACCGTCGAAAAGGCGCTCGCCGACGGCCAGCGGCTCGCCGAGTCCGTCGCGAAGGAATACCGGTAGCCACCGGGGCGGCCGGCCGTGACCGGCCGCCCCGCCTCCGCACCCGAGGTGCCCGATGACGCACACCAGCACCGCCACCAGCCCACCCCTGTCCCGGCCCGCCCGGCGGCCGGCCGCCCCCGGCGGCCTCGCCGGCTGGGCCCGCCGCGCCCCGCTGCTGCCCGCGCTGATCTTCGCGATCGTGGTGACCCAGGTGCCGTTCCTGGTCACGCTCTATCTGTCGACCCTCGACTGGAACGCCCTGCGCCCCGGCAAACGGACCTTCGTCGGGCTGGCCAACTACGGGCAGGTGCTCACCGACACCCGGCTGCGGGCCGCGCTGCTGAACACCGTGGTCCTGACCGCCGGCTCGGTCGTCGCCGCCGTCGTGCTCGGCCTGGCCCTGGCCGTGTTGCTCGACCGGCGCTTCCCCGGCCGGGGCATCGTGCGGACCCTGCTGATCACCCCATTCCTGGTGATGCCGATGGCCGCGGCGCTGCTGTGGAAGCACGCCATCTACAACCCCGCGTACGGCCTCATCAACGGGTTGCTCGGCGGCAGCACCGACTGGGTCTCCCAATACCCGATGCTGGCGGTCACGACCACCCTGGTCTGGCAGTGGACGCCGTTCATGATGCTCATCATCCTGGCCGGCCTGCAGAGCCAGTCCCCGGAGACGATCGAGGCCGCCCGTGTCGACGGCGCCGGTCCGTGGCAGGTGTTCGTCCGGATCACGCTGCCCTACCTGCGCCCGTACCTCGAACTGGGCGCGCTCCTCGGCTCGATCTACCTGGTACAGACCTTCGACGCGGTCTTCACCATCACCCAGGGTGGTCCGGGCACCGCGACCACCAACCTGCCGTACGAGATCTACCTGACCACCTTCCGGAAGTTCGAGTACGGCGAGGCCGCCGCGGCCGGCGTGGTGGTCGTGATCGGCACCATCCTCGTCGCCACCTTCGCGCTGCGAGTGATCTCCAGCCTCTTCCGGATGGAGGATGCCCGATGACGCCGGTACGACCGGAGCAGGTGCACGCGGGCGGGCCGGCGCCGCGGGCTCGGCGCCGCCGCCGTGCGGACCGGGGCGGCCCGGCTTGGACGGCCGTGGCGTGGCTGGCCGGGCTGCTGTTCTTCCTGCCGGTGCTCTGGATGGTGCTGACCGGCTTCAAGCGCGAGGCCGATGCCGCGAGCAATCCGCCGGCCTGGCTGTTCACTCCCGTGTTCGACGGCTACCGGCAGGTCTTCGACCGGGAACTCACCCCGTACCTGCTCAACTCGCTGATGGCCGGCGTCGTCTCGACGCTACTGGTGCTGCTGCTGGCCACCCCGGCCGCGTACGCGCTGTCGATCCGGCCCGTCACCAGGTGGCGCGATGTGCTCTTCTTCTTCATCAGCACCAAGATGCTGCCCGCCGTGGCCGCGCTGCTGCCGGTCTACCTGCTGGTGAAGCAGCTCGGCCTGCTCGACAACATCTGGGCGATGATCATCCTCTACACCTCGATGAACCTGCCGCTGGCCGTCTGGATGATGCGCTCGTTCCTGCTGGAGGTACCCACCGCCCTGATCGAGGCGGCCGCCATGGACGGCGCGAGCCTGACCACCACGATCCGGCGGATCCTGCTGCCCATCGTGGCGCCCGGCCTCGCCGCGACCGCGCTGATCTGCTTCATCTTCAGCTGGAACGAATTCTTCTTCGCCGTCAATCTCACCGCCACCCGGGCCGGCACGTCGCCGATCTTCCTGGTGGGCTTCGTCACCTCCGAAGGGCTGTTCCTCGCCCGGCTCTGTGCGGCCGCGACGCTGGTGTCGCTGCCCGTCGTCCTGGCCGGCTGGATCGCCCAGAAGCAACTCGTCCGAGGACTATCCATGGGAGCGGTCAAGTGAAGGCAGCCGTCATCGTCACCCCCGGCCACATCGCGCTGGAATCCGTGCCCGACCCCACTCCCGGCCCCCGCGACGTGGTGGTGCAGGTGCAGGGGTGCGGGATCTGCGGAACCGACCTGCACATCCTGGACGGTGAGTTCGCCCCGGCGTATCCCCTCGTGCCCGGGCACGAGTTCGCCGGCACAGTGGTCGCGGCCGGCCGCGACGTCACCGAGGTCCGCGTCGGCGACCCGGTCGCCGTCGACCCCTCGCTGCACTGCGGCGAGTGCCACCAGTGCCGCCGGGGCCGGGGAAACCTCTGCGAACGGTGGAACGCCATCGGTGTCACAGTCGCCGGCGGCGCCGCGGAGTTCGCCCTGGCACCGGTGCGGAACTGCTTCCGGCTGCCCGACGGCGTACGTCCCGCCGACGCTGCGCTGATCGAGCCGCTGTCCTGCGCCGTGCGTGGCTTCGACGTGCTGCCCCGGCGGCTCGGTGACCACTATCTGATCTATGGCGCCGGCACCATGGGACTGATGATGCTCGAACTGGCCAAACGGTGCGGCGCCGCTACCGTGAGCGTGCTCGATCCGAACCCCGACCGGCTCGCCACCGCCGTGCGGTTGGGCTGCTCGGCCTCCGCCGCCGCCGCCGACGAACTCGACCGGCCCGCCGGCTGGGACGTGGTGATCGACTGCACCGGAGTGGCCGCCGCCATCGACGACGGGCTGCGGCGCGTCGCCCCCGGCGGGACCTTCCTCCAGTTCGGCGTCGCCGAGCAGGCGGCCCGCGCCACCATCGAGCCCTACCGCGTCTACAACAAGGAGATCAGCATCACCGGCTCCATGGCCGTGCTGCACAGCTTCGACCGGGCCGGCGAACTGTTCAGCGCCGGCGTCCTCGACCCCGAGGTCTTCATCAGTCACCGCTATCCCCTGGACAGCTACGCCGACGCCATCGGTCAGTTCCGCGCCGGCGTCGGTCGGAAGGTCCAGGTCTGCGCCTGACCCACCGCGTCGTCGGGGTCGCCGGCCGGAGACACGGCGACGGGCACGGCGGGGACCGCGCGCATGGCGTGAGCGGCCGAGGGAACTCACGTCCTCTGTCCGAAACTCTCCCTGACCACGGCGCTGGCTTCCCGGTCGTCCTGACCGAGGCTGGTGAGCAGGTCCGTGGCTACGGTCCGCACCTGCGCGACGACCACGCTGCCGGAGAACCCCACTCCCTCGGCGTATGCCTGCCCGGCCCGCTCCACCGCCTTACGCATCAGCCGCGCGGACCGATTCGTGGAGTGTCGCCACTCCGCCTCGATCTGCAGGTGGGCGAGGCCGTCGCCGACTGTGTGCACCGCGACCGGCAACTCGCGCGGCATCGGCTCGCCGTCGCGCACCGCGGTGGCCGCCCGCCGCAACAGCTCCTGGGTGCCGTGGATGGCCTGGGTAAGGTACTGCGCGCCGCGCCGGTAATGCTCGAACGCCGCCCGTTGGTGCCAGCGGATCGGTGACACGGCCACCGCCTCCTGGGCGCCGGAGATGGCGTCGTTGAGCAGCCCGAGCTGGGGTTCGATGCCGTGCAGCGCGTCGCGCGCCCGGCTCACCCGGTCGGCGTCGCCGGCGGACATCCCCTCCGCCGCCTCATCCAGTTGCTCGATCAGGATCGCGAAGACCGGACGCGCGGCCCGCTGGACGATCCGCAGCGGGTTCGCCGGCAGCGCGGCCACCACCAGCACGGCGGCCAGCCCGCCGACGACGGCGTCGACGATCCGGGGTACGGCCAGGTTGCGTTGCGTCGGGGTGATCGCGGCGATCAGCACCGCGGTTCCGCCGGCCTGCGTCACGATCTGTCCGCCTCGGCTCAGTGTGAGGCCCACGAGGATGGCCAGAGCCACGACGACGCCGGTCTGCCAGGGACCAGTGCCGATGAAGGAGATCAACGCCTCGCCGACAACGATCCCGGCCAGCACCCCGAGCAACAGCTCGATGGTCCGGCGGGTACGCCGCCCGATCGCGGCGGCGATCGTGCCGACAGCGGCACTGGGCGCGAAGATCGGTGCCTCATGGCCCAGCACCTCGTGCGCCGCCGTCCAGGCCAGCATGGCGGCCACTCCGGCCTGCACCGCAAGAATCGAGTACAGCTCCAGCGTCCGGCGCCGCCTTCCCCAACCGATCCGGCGGCTGATCCCGCCGGCCACCCAGGCCACAGCCCGAACCACCGAGTTGCCCGCGTGGCGCGCCCTGCCGCCGGATCCGCTTGCCGCTGTCACGCGACGTACTACCCGCGCCGAACCGGCGTCATTCGTCCGGCCCGGCGTCGAACGTGACCGTGGATCGGGCGGTAGAGCCTCCTTCCACCCAGATGTCGAGATTCGTGCCGTCCGGCACCCACCTGCGAGGGCCGTCCATTCATGATCGGAAGCACGGTCGGGGAAGCCGGGGTCACCGGGCGACCATGATCCACTGTAGTGGTGTCGACTGTGGATCGGACTGGTTCATGAAACGCATGTTGTCGATGCTGACGGCGCTGGTGACTGTCGCGGCGGGCCTGGCTGCCGGCGCCCCCGCCGCCCAGGCGGCCGGCTCCTGCCCGGGGACCGTTGTTGTTGTTGATCACCACCTTGACCGGCAGGTCGTGCCGGACCGCGGTGAGGAACTCGGCCACCAGCATGGCGGAGCGGCCGTCGCCGACGAACGCGATCACCTGCCGGCCCGAATTCCCGGCCTGATCCGCGACGGTGAGCGGATCGTCCTCGCCAACGGTGGCCGATCAGCCGGCGCAGGTTGCGGGTGACCGGGCGGGGCCCGGTTTCTCCGATCGCGCCCTGGCCGCGGCCAGGGACAATACGCTGGTGGCATGCGCCGGGTACGCGTGCTCGCCGAGCGGACCCCGGCCGGGCGGGAACGGTACGTCGACTTCCTTCGGGCGCTGGCGATCGGTCTGGTGGTGCTGGGCCATTGGACGGTCACCGTCATCACCTACGACGGATCCGGGAACCTGACCGGTTTCTCGGCGCTGGTCGACCTGAGATGGGCCAGGCCCGTCACCTGGCTGTTCCAGGTGATCCCGGTGTTCTTCCTGGTCGGCGGGTTCGCCAACGCCGCCTCGCTGACCAGCAGCCGGTCGCGGGGGCAGACCGCCACGCAGTGGCTGCTCGACCGGAGCGGCCGGCTGGTCCGTCCCACCACTGTCTTGCTGCTCGTCCTGGCGACGGGCAGCCTCGTGGGGCGGCTCGCCGGCGGGGACGCGGCCGAGATCCGGACGGTCGTGGGGTTCGCCACCATTCCGCTATGGTTCCTCAGCGCCTACATCGCCGTGGTGGCCCTCACCCCGGTCATGCACTCGCTGCACCGGCGCGCCGGGTTCGTCGTGCCCCTGACGCTGCTGGCTCTCGTGGCCGTCGGCGACGCCGGCCGCCTGAGCGGCCACGGCCCGCTGTCCGGCGGGAACTTCCTCTTCGGCTGGCTCGCCATCCACCAGATCGGCTTCGCCTGGTACGACTCGTACGCCGCCGACCGGCCCGGATCCACGACGGGGGGCGAGCGCCTGCGGGGACTGCTGGGCCGGCGGATGCCGATGGGACGCCGGAGCGCCGTGCTGTTCCTCCTGTCGGGTTCCGCCGCCCTGGTGCTCCTCACCATCGCCGGCCCCTACCCGGTCAGCATGATCACCGTTCCGGGTGAGCGGCTCGACAACTCCTCGCCACCCAGCCTGGCGCTGCTCGCCCTGGCCACCGTCCAACTCGGACTGATCCTGCTGTGCCGCCGCCCCGCCGAACGGCTGCTTCGGCGGCCCCGCCCGTGGCGGGTGGTGGTCGCGGTGAACGCCGTCGTGCTCACCGTCTTCCTGTGGCACCTCAGCGCCGTGGTGGTGCTCGCCGGTGCCCTGAATCTCGCGCACTGGCTGCCGCCGTCGTCGGTCGGCACCGGAGCCTGGTGGGCGTGGCGGGTGCCCTGGTTGCTGGCGTTGACGGTGATCCTGGCGGGCCTGGTCGCGATCTTCGGACCGATCGAGGCCCGCGCCGGCCGCCGGAGTGGCGACCGGCGACCCGGCCGGGCCGGCGGGCGGCTCACGCCGACCCACCGCACGGTTCTGACCGCCGTCGGCTATGCCTGCCTGGTGGCCGGCCTTCTGATCAACAGCATGGTGCGGATGTCCGCGCCCGAGCCGCTGGGCCTGCCGCCCGCCGCGCTGGCGGCCTATCTGGCCGGCGCGGGCGTCCTGCGGTTACTCAGGTCGTCCCCCGGACGGCCCGCCCCGTCGGCGTAGTGCACGTGATCGAGGCGGGAACGGGTACCCGACGCCGACCACCTCTCCCACCTGGTGAACCGGAGGATCGACATGCGGCCGTTGACGGGAGCCGCGGCGGTCGCCGTCTTGGGGGTCGCCGGGCACGCACTCCCGGCCGTGACCGCCCACCCGGCGGTACGACGCCGGTTCTGGCCGCGTCTGTCCGGAGTGGGTCCGGTCACCCACGTCGCGCTGACCTTCGACGACGGACCCGACCGCACCTCCACCCCGTTGTTCCTGCGCCTGCTGGAACAGACGGGTGTGCGGGCGACCTTCTTCGTGCTCGGCAGCATGCTCGACCGGGATCCGGGACTCGGCCGGGAACTGGCCGCAGCCGGGCACGAGGTCTCGGTACACGGTTGGACGCACCGGAACCTGCTGTGGCGGTCACCCACCGCCACCTACGCCGACATCGCGCGGGCCCGGGACCGGATCGCCGGTGTGACAGGCCACCCGCCGGTCTGGTACCGGCCGCCGTACGGGGTGCTGACAACGGCCGCGTTGCTGGCCTGCCGGCGGCTGGACCTGACTCCGCGGCTCTGGACCGCCTGGGGTCGGGACTGGGAGGCCACCCGGCCACCGGAGCTGATCTGGCAGACGATCACCAAGGATCTCCACGGCGGTGGGACCGTTCTGCTGCACGACTCCGACTGTGCGTCCACTCCCGGCGCCTGGCGGGGGACGCTGGCCATCCTGCCACGCCTCATCGAGTGGGCTGAGGAGCGGAACCTGGCGATCGGGACGCTCAGCGCACACCGCACCACCGGTGCCGAGGCGGGGCGCTGGGCGTGAGGGGTGCGGCGTTCACCGCTGGCGGTGTCCGTCCGCTCTGGTCGAGCGGGCGGAAGCGGCCAGCCACACGCCAACCCCGACCAGGACGGCCGCCAGGACGAGTCCGACGACACGTATCGGCTCGTAGGAGAGTGTTTCCCGGAAGACGGTGATGGCGACGAGCACGCTGACGACGGGGTCGGTGAGGGTGAGGGCCGTCAGGGGCGGGGAAGCGGTGTCTCGGATGAGGTGCGGGGGGTGGGGATGGCGGTGACGTGGAGCGTACGAGGAAGGTTCGTCAGGGTGGGGTGACCGGTGTGGTCGACGGTGACGGTGACCGGGGCACCGGCGATCCGCAGGTTCGCCGCGCTGAGCGCGCCCAGCTCGGCCCCGGCCAGCGGGCGCAGTTCGACCCGGCTGTTCGGCACGTCGGGGTAGACGCCCAGGCCCGCCTGGAGCAGTAGCACGGCCGCCGCCGCCGACCAGGCCTGCGGGCGGCAGGCCGCCGGGTACGGCACGGGTCGGCCGAGCGTCTCCCGGTCGTCCCCGCCGTATAGCTCGGGCAGGCGGTAGTCGAACGCCTCGGCGGCGGAGAGCAGGCCGTCGGCGAGCAGTAGTGCCGCCGCGCGGTGGCCGGAGCGGGCCAGCCCGGCGAGCACGATGGCGGTGTCGTGCGCCCAGATCGAGCCGCAGTGGTAGGACAGCGGGCTGAACCCGGCGTCGTCGGTGGACATGGTGCGCAGACCGAAGCCGCCGGCCATCGCATCGGTGGAGAGCAGTGCCGCGACCTGGTTCGACTCGGCGTCGGACAGCAGCCCGGTGCCGAGCAGGTGGCCGATGTTGCTGGTCAGCGAGTCCACCGGGCGCTTGTCGCGGTCCAGGGCCAGGGCGGGTTGCGGGCCGTGGCGGCCGTCGACCCAGAACGCCGCACGGAACCGCTCGGCGAGCCGGCCGGCGTAGTCGCGCCAGCGGTCCGCGCCGGGGCGACCGAACGCGTCCAGCAGATCCGCGCCGTTCGTGGCGGCCTGGTACGCGTACCCCTGCACCTCGGCCAGCACGATCGGCGGCGCGGCCAGCCGGCCGTCGCGGAAGCGCACGGCGTCGCCGGAGTCCTTCCAGCCCTGGTTGGCGAGGCCGTGGCCGGTGCTGTCGACGTATTCGACGAAGCCGTCGCCGTCGGCGTCGGCGTGCTCGTCGAGCCAGCGCAGCGCCGCCTCCAGGTGCGGCAGCAGCGGCTCGATCTGGTCGGCGGGCAGGCCCCAGCGCCAGGCATCGTGCAGCAGCCCGACCCAGAGCATGGTGGCGTCGACTGTGCCGTAGTAGACGGGCGGCAGCCGGAGCCTGTCATCGAGTGTGAACTCGTGCCGGCGCAGCTCGTGCAGGATCTTGCCAGGTTGTTCGCCGGTGGCCGGGTCGATGGTGGTGCCCTGCCGCCGGGCCAGCACCCGCAGTGTGCCGGCGGCCAGCTCGGTGCCGAGCGGCAGCATCATCCGGGCGGCCCAGAGGCTGTCCCGGCCGAACAGGGTGAGGAACCAGGGCACCCCGGCGCCGAGGAAGACATCCTCCGGGTGGGCCGGCTCGGTCAGCCGTAGCCCGCGCAGGTCGGCCAGGGAACGGTCGAGCAGGCGCAGCAGGCGACGGTCGTCGGCGTCGACCTGCGGCTCGGCCCAGCCGGCGCCGGGCGGCGCGGCGGTCACCACCGCGCGGGGGTCGGTGACGGTGAGCTGCCAGCGCAGCGTGACGCAGGTGCCGGGGGCGACGGTGACCGGCCAGCTCAGTCGCGGCCCGGCGGCGCGTTCACCGGCGGCGTCGACGGTGGCGCCGTCGCCGGTGACGGTGACGACGAGGCCGTCGGCGGTCCACTGCACCCGGCCCGGCTCACCGGTCTTGGCCTTCAGCGGCACGGCGGCGCGGCCGGACTTGACCTGCTCGATCGGGGCGAGGTCGCAGGCCAGGTCGACGGTGACCGTGGTGCGCAACGGTTCGGCGGCCGTCGACGTCACGACGATCTCCTCGGTGAGGCCACGCGCGGCGGCCTGCCGGGTGCGCTCGACCCGGACCGTGGGGTCGGGAGTGGGGTCACCGAGCCAGCGGGCCAGGGCGACGAAGCGAGCGCCGTGTGGGCCGGCGGCGCCGCGGCCGATCGCCTCCGGCTCCCGGTCGTCGAGGCGCAGCTCGGCGCGGGAGAGCACCCGGGCGTCGGCGTGGAAGACGCCCTGGACGCCATGCGGCCGGAGCTGGCCGGCCGCGTCGCCGAGCGCACTCGTGGGGGCGTGCACCACGCCGGCCAGGTCGTGCAGCAGCGGTTGGAGGTGGCGTTCGGTCACGGGGGAACTCCTGGTGCTGATCGGTGGCGGGGACGTCTTGACAGATGACCGCCGCGGGTGCAAAGTGCGAAACATTCCAGAAACTTTGAACGTTCTAATTCTGCCCCATCGGCATTGGATCGTTCAAGGCGGCGAGAGGGATTTCGTGGGAGAAAAGGTGACCATCGCGACGGTTGCCCGGCATGCGCAGGTGAGCCGGCAGACCGTATCCAACGTGCTCAACGCGCCGCACATCGTCCGCGAGGACACGCGGCAGCGGGTGCGCGAGGCGATCACCGCGCTCGGCTACCGGGCCAACCAGGCCGCCCGGCAGATGCGGACCGGCCGGTCCCGGCTCATCGCCGTCCGCATCGAACCCACCCGGGACGGCATCAACGGCTCGGTGCTCGACCGCTTCCTGCACGGCCTCACCGAAACGGCCGACGCCGCCGGCTACCGGGTCCTGCTCTACACCGCCCGCGACGACGACCAGGAGATCGCCACCTACGACGACCTGCTCGGCGCGTACGACCTGGACGCGTTCGTGCTCACCGGCACCAAGCACGGCGACCCGCGCACCGCGTGGCTGGCCGAACGCGAGGTGCCGTTCGTGACCTTCGGCCGGCCCTGGGACGTCCCGGACGCCCGCCCCTGGGTCGACGTGGACGGCGCCGCCGGGACCGCGCAGGCCACTCGGCACCTGCTCGCCACCGGCCACCGCCGGATCGCCTTCCTCGGCTGGCCCGCCGGCTCCGGCGTCGGTGACGACCGGCGCGCCGGCTGGCGTACCACGATGGCGGAGGCCGGCCTGGACGGCGCCGCGCCCGACCGCGCCACCGAGGACGGCATCGCCGAGGGCGCGCGCGAGTTGCGCGCGCTGCTCGCCCTCGACGCACCGCCGACGGCGGTGGTCTGCGCCAGCGACTCGCTGGCCCTCGGCGCGTGGCAGGCCGCGCGCGAGACGGCGACCGACGTCGCCGTCGTCGGCTTCGACGACACCCCGGTCGCCGCGGCGGTCGGGCTGAGCAGCGTCAGCCAACCACTCGGCGAGGCCGCCGCCCGCTGCGTCGAGCTGCTCACCGGGCTGCTCGACGGCCGGCAGCGCGACCCCCGGCTGCTGCTGAATCCCTCGCTGGTGCTCCGGCACTCGGCGTGACCCCATCCCCCACCAGGAGAATCAGATGACACCTCGCACGTTCACCCGGGCGGCGTTGGCGGGCGTCGCCGCCGCCGCGCTGCTCGGCTCCACCGCCTGCGGCAGCGGCTTCGACGACTCGGCCGACGACACCACGCAGTCCAGCGGCCCGGCCAGCCTGCAGATCCTGATCGGCTCGTCCGGCGACGCCGAGACCAAGGCTGTCAAGGACGCCGCCGCCGCGTGGGCCGGCACCTCCGGCAACACCGCCACCGTCACCCCGGCCCAGGACCTCACCCAGCAGCTCGGCCAGGCGCTGGCCGGCGGTACCCCGCCGGACGTGTTCTACGTCGACGCGGCCCGCTTCGCCGACTACGCCAGCGTCGGGGCGCTGGAGCCGTACGGCGACAAGGTGAGCAACCCCGACGACTTCTACGAGAGCCTGCGCACCGCGTTCACCTACGACGGCAAGCTCTACTGCGCGCCCAAGGACTTCTCCACCCTGGCCCTCCAGATCAACACCGACCTGTGGGCCAAGGCGGGCCTGACCGACGCGGACGTGCCGACCACCTGGGACCAGCTCACCGCCGTCAGCCAGAAGATCAAGGCGAAGGGCCAGGTCGCGCTCGCGCTCGGCGACACCCGGGACCGCATCGGCGCGTTCATGGTGCAGAACGGCGGCTGGCTGATGTCCAGAGACGGCAAGCAGCCGACCGCCGACACCCCGGAGAACCTCCAGGCCCTCCAGTACGTCAAGTCGCTGCTCAGCAACGGCTACGCGAAGTTCCCGAAACAGCTCGACGCCGGGTGGTCCGGTGAGGCGTTCGGCAAGGGCAAGGCCGTGATGACCATCGAGGGCAACTGGATCAAGGGGGCCCTGCAGAACGACTTCCCGAACGTGAAGTACAAGGTGGTGCCGCTGCCGGCCGGTCCGAAGGGCCAGGGCACGCTCTCCTTCACCCAGTGCTGGGGCGTCGCGGCCAAGTCGAAGTACAAGGAGCAGGCGATCAGGTTCGTCGAGGCGATGACCGCCGGCGAGCAGCAGATCGGCTTCGCCAAGGCGTTCGGCGTGATGCCGTCCCGCCAGTCGGTCAGCGGCCAGTACACCATCGCCTTCCCGGCGGACAAGCCGTTCATCGACGGCGTCGAGTACGCCCAGGGGCCGGTGAACGCACCCAAGATGGACAGCGTGCTGCGTGACCTGGAGGCCGGCCTCCAGGGTCTGGCCACCGGCGACCCGAAGACCATCCTGGCCGGCTTCGACAAGAACGCCAAGGCGGCGCTCGGCGGCTGAGGTGCGGCGGGGCCCCGGCGCCGGGGCCCCCCGATGCCTCCCCAGGGAGGGAGAGGGAGTGGCAACTGACACACTCGCCGCGCCGGCCCGCCAGCGGCGTCGTCGCCCGGGCGGCATCCGCAGTAACGAGAACCTCGCCGGCTGGATCTTCGTCGCGCCGGTGATCGTGATCCTCGGGCTCTTCCTGCTGCTGCCGATCCTGATGGCGCTCTGGGTGAGCCTCACCGGCTGGAACGGCCAGGGCAGCCCGTTCACCGGCGAGGTGCCGTTCGTCGGGGGCGACAACTACAGTCGGCTGTTCAGCTCCGACGGGCTCGCCCGCCAGGACTTCATGACCGCGATCCGCAACAACATCTACTACGTCGGGATCGTCGTGCCGGTGCAGACCGTGCTCGCCCTCGGTCTCGCCCTGGTGGTCAACAACCGGCTGCTCAAGGGGAAGGGCTTCTTCCGCAGCGCGTTCTACTTCCCGTCGGTCACCAGCTCGGTGGCGATCAGTGTGGTGTTCCTCTTCCTGTTCGCCAACTCCGGCGCGGTCAACCGGCTGCTCGGCCTGCTCGGCATCGACGGGCCGGAGTGGTTCGCCGACGGCCGGGGCGTGCTGCACCTGCTGTTCGGCGCGCTCGGGGTGGACACCCCGCCGGCCGCGCTCACCTCCGGCGGCCCGTTCGGACTGAGCTGGTGGGACTGGCTCGCCGGGCCGAGCGTGGCCATGACGTCGATCATCTGCCTGGTCATCTGGACCACCTCGGGCACGTTCATGCTGATGTACCTGGCCGCGCTGCAGAACGTCCCGGTGGCGCTCGAGGAGGCCAGCACGCTGGACGGGGCAAGCCACTGGCAACGCTTCCGGCACGTCACGCTGCCGCTGATCAGACCCACGACGTTCCTCGTGGTCACCCTGGGACTGATCGGCTCCTGGCAGGTCTTCGACCAGGTGTACGTGATGAGCCAGGGCGACCCGGCGAAGACCACGCTCACCCCGGCGTACCTGTCGTACCGGACCGCGTTCCGGGACTTCGACTACGGCGGGGGCGCGGCCATCTCATTCGTGCTGTTCCTGATCATCATCCTGTTCACCCTGTTCCAGCGCCGGCTGATGACTGACCGGGACGAGCGTCGGCGCGGCCGGTGGTGGCGTCGACGCGTACCGGAGGGGTCCTGACATGGCCGTGCTGACCGGCAAGCCGGCGCCCGTCGCCCGCCGGGCCCGCGCTCGGGTCAACCGCGTCCTCGGGTACGCGGTCCTGGTCACCTTCGGGCTGGTCTTCCTCTACCCGTTCGTGATCCAGCTCGGCAACTCGTTCAAGACCGAGCCGGACGCGGCCGCCAACCCGCTCTCGCCACTGCCCGACCCGCTCACCCTGGCCGGCTTCGAGCGGATCTTCTCCGGCACCAACTTCCCGCTCTGGCTCGGCAACTCTTTGCTGGTCACCGTGCTGGTCACGCTCGGCCGCGTGTTCTTCGACTCGCTCGCCGGATACGCGCTGGCCCGGTTGCGGTTCCGGGGCCGGGCCGGCCTGTTCGCCGCGGTCATCGCGGTGATGGCGGTGCCGGGCGTGGTGCTGCTCATCCCGAAGTTCCTGGTGCTCAAGCAGCTCGGCCTCTATGACAGCTACGCCGGCCTGGTGGTGCCCCTGCTCGCCGACGCGGCCGGCGTGTTCATCATGAAGCAGTTCTTCGAGTCGATCCCGGTGAGCGTGGAGGAGGCGGCCCGGATCGACGGTGCCGGCGTCTTCCGCACGTTCTGGTCGGTGGTGCTGCCGATGGCCCGGCCGGCGTTGATCACGCTGACCATCCTGTCGTTCCAGGGCTCCTGGAACGAATTCCCGCACAGCCTCGTCTCGGTCCAGGACCCCGACCTGTTCACGCTGCCGCGAGGGCTGGCCGACCTGGTCAGCGGCTCACTCGGCAAGGGCACCCAGTATCCGCTGAAGCTCGGCGCGGCGCTGCTCGCCACCATCCCGGTGGCGGTGCTCTTCATGATCTTCCAGCGCCACTTCGTCCGCGGGGCCAACGAGGGCACGGACAAGGGCTGACCGGTGGCCGGCGGTCCCGCCCCGCTCGGCGAGAACCAGGCCCGGGGTGCGCTCCTGGTGGCACTGCGCCGCACGAGCGACTCCGGCGGTACACCTAGGTGAGCGCGTGCACCAGTGCGGTCACCGCTCCGGCCAGGAGGACCACGCCCGTGCCGGCACCGACGACGGCGCTGGGGGTGAGGTCGCGCCGCCGGGCGACGACGACGCCGACGAGCGCGACCAGTGTGACGAGCGCGGCCCAGATCGCGAGGACCGGATACCCCAGAAGTGGCGCCAGGGGGAAGAAGTGCAGACCGACGATCAGGGCGATCCAGACCGGAACGAGGGACGCGCGGCCGGCCCGCTGGAGCCAGATCGCACCGGCGGCACAGAGGACCACCTCGATCAGGACGATCACACCGAAGACCGGCCCCGTCCTCTCGTCCACGGAGTTGCCCTCGTCCCAGGTGCGGGCGGTGACGATGCCGCCGACGATCGCCGCGACCATGGACAACACCGAGCCGATGCCGAGCCACGGACGCCACGCCTTCGGCGGTGCCTCCTGCGCCCAGCCGAACCAGGCGAACCCGAAGACTCCGAAGATCGCGGCGGTGGCCCCGGCGTTGGCGGCGAATTCAGCATCCATCGGCGCAGTCTAGGGGCAGATGATCGTCGGCCCGGACGGTGCCCGCGCGGAGCGGTGGGCGCGGTGACGGGACGTGTGGCGGATCACCGCTCCCGGCGGGCGGCAGACGGTCGCGAACGGTTCGTCGTGATCGACAGGACACCCGCTCAACGGGCCGGCACCGGACCCGGGACGGTCGAACGCGGCAGGGGCACGACCAGCGGCGTCCCGGTCGCCGGATCGGGCACCACCAGGGCACGCAGCCCGAAGACCTCCGCCAGCAGGTCCGGCGTCAGCACCTCCGCCGGCGGGCCCGTCGCCACGATCCGCCCGTCCTTCATGGCGACCAGCACGTCGGCGTAGCGGGCGGCGAGACTGAGGTCGTGCAGGACCATCACCACGGTCCGGCCCATCTCCCGGTGCAGCCGCCGGACCAGGTCGAGCACGTCGATCTGGTGCGCCAGGTCGAGGAAGGTCGTCGGCTCGTCGAGCAGCAGCAGGTCGGTGCCCTGCGCGAGGGCCATGCTGATCCAGGCGCGTTGCCGCTGCCCGCCGGACAGCGCGTCGACCGGGCGGTCGGCGTACTCCGACATGTCGGTCCAGCGCAGCGCGTCGGCGGCCAGCGCCTCGTCGTCCCGCGACCACTGGCGGAACCAGCTCTGATGCGGGTGGCGTCCGCGCATCACCAGGTCGGCGACAGTCAGCCCCTCGGGCGCGCTCGGCGACTGGGGCAGGACGCCGAGGATCCGGGCCACCTCCCGGGTCGGCATCCGGTCGATCCGGTTGCCGTCCAGCGTCACCTGGCCGCCGGTCGGCCGCAGCAGCCGGCCGAGCGCCTTGAGCAGTGTGGACTTGCCGCATCCGTTGGGGCCGATGATGGTGGTGACCCGGCCGTCGTGGATGTCGACGTCGAGGCCGTCGACGACTGTCAGGTCCCCGTACGCGAGGCTCAGGTCCTCGCCGCGCAGCCGGGCGTTCATGCGCTGAGCCTCCTGGATCGACGGAGCAGTAGCCACAGCAGGTAGGGGGTGCCGATCATCGCGGTGAGCAGGCCGACGGGCAGCTCCCTCGGCGCGATCACCACCTGGCCGGCCAGGTCGGCGCCGACGACGAGAAGCGCGCCGAGCAGCGCCGACGGGAGCAACGGCGGGCGGCTCCCGCCACACAGTCGCAGGGCGATCTGCGGCACGACGAACGCCACGAACTCGATCGGACCGGCGGCGGCCACCGCCGCGGCGGCGAGCGCGGCCGCGACGGCGACGACGGCGAGCTGCGCGCTCCGCAGCCGAAGTCCGAGTCCGCGGGCGGTGTCCTCGCGGAACTGCAACAGCCGCAGCGCGACCGAGGCGGCCAGCGCGAGCGGCAGCAGCACGGCCAGCGCGGTCGCGAGCGGCCGGACGTGGCCCCAGTCGCGGCCGGCCAGGGAGCCGCTGAGCCAGATGTTCGCGCGGGTCGCGTCGACCAGCTCGGCCCGGATCAGCACCCAGTTGGTGAAGCCGCCGAGGATCTCGCCGACGCCGAGCCCGACCAGCACCAGCCGGTACCCGTCGATCCCCCGCCGCCAGGCCAGCAGGTAGATCAGGGTGGCGCTGACCGCCGCACCGCCCAGGGCGGCCAGCGGCACCCCGTACGAGCCGGCCACCCCGCCGAGCACGATCGCGGCGACCGCCCCGGCCGCCGCGCCGTTGGTCACGCCCAGCACGTCCGGGCTGGCCAGCGGATTGCGCGCGAACGTCTGGGTGAGCGCCCCGGCGACCGCGAGGGCGGCGCCGACCAGCAGCGCGCAGAGCACCCGGGGCAGGCGCAGGTTGAGCACGATGTGGCGCTCGATGCGGGTTCCACCACCGGTGAGCACCTCCCACACGGTCGGCGGGGCGATGGGGAAGTCGCCATGGCAGACGGCGACCAGGGCCAGCGCGACGGCCGCGACACAGGCGGCCAGCGCGACGGCCACCGCCCGCAGCGGCACCGGCGCCGAGACCGGACCGACCCGCACGACGCGGCGGCCGGGCAACGGCAGCCGGGCGGGCTCCGTCGCCGCGGTTCTGGTCAGCAGGCTCACAACCGGACCAGCCTGACCCGGCGGACCAGCCAGATGAAGAACGGGGCACCGGCGACCGCCAGCACGATGCCGGTCTGCACCTCGGCGGGCCTGGCGACGAGCCGCCCCGCCACGTCGGCCAGCAACACGGCCACCACCCCGAGCAGCCCGGAGAACGGCACCAGCCAACGGTGGTCGGGACCGGTCAGGGCGCGGGCGACGTGCGGCACGACCAGGCCGACGAAGCCGATCGGCCCGCACGCGGCGGTCGCGGCTCCGGTGAGCAGCATGATCGCGAGTACGCCGACGACCCGGGCCAGCGCGATGTTCTGGCCGAGGGCCCGGGCGACGTCCTCACCGAGGCCCAGCGCGTTCAGCGCGGGCGCGTTGGCCGCGGCGAGCACCAGACCCGCGGCGATGAACGGGGTGACCTGCCCGGCCGTGTCGAGGTCCCGGCCGGCCAGCGAGCCGACGACCCAGAAGCGGAACACGTTCAGCGTCTCCGGCGAGTTGACCAGGATGGCGGAGGTGAACGAGGCGAGCAGCGCGCCGATGGCCATCCCGGCGAGCGCGAGAGTCACCGGCGTGGGGCCGTGCCGGCCGCCGGAACCGACGGCGAACACGACCACGCTCGCCGCCAGGGCACCGGCGAAGGCGAACCAGACGTAGCCGCCGAACGACGTCACGTCGAACACGGCGATGGCGACGACCACGGCGAACGAGGCACCAGCCGACACCCCGAGCAGGCCGGGGTCGGCGATCGGGTTGCGGGTGTGGCCCTGGATCAGCGCGCCGGCCACGCCGAGGGCGAGGCCCACCGCCACCCCCAGCGCGGTACGCGGGGCGCGCAGTTCCCGGATCACCGCTGTGGCGTCGGACCCGTCGGGGCTGACGAGCGCGCGCCACACCTCGCCCGGGGCTACGTCCTGCGCGCCCAGCCCGAGGCTGAGCAGCACCGCGACACCCACGAGCGCGAGCAGCGCGAGCAGCCCGATCAGGCCGGGGATCCGGTTGCGCCGGCCGGACCGCAGCGCCACGTCACTCGTCGACGTCATGGTGGTCGAGGTTGACGGTGCCACGCTTCCAGTAACCGTCCACCTCGACGTGCTCGCGGGGAAGGCCGAGCGAGCGCAGATGCCGGCGGATCGGTTTGAGCGCGGTGGCCTCGCCGGCCACCCACACGTAGCCGGCGCCGTCCGGCGCGCGGAAGTCGGCCAGCGCGGTGCCGAGCGACTGCCCGGCGTCGCGGTGCAGCCAGGTGAGGACGGTCTCCGGGGACATCGCCAGATCCTGCTCCTCGGCGGCGTCGGCGACCTCGGCGAAGGCGTACACCGGCACGCCGGCCGGTAGCTGTTCCAGCCAGGCGCCCAGGGCCGGCAGCGCGGTCTCGTCGCCGGCGACCAGGTACCAGTCGAAGGTCAGCGGGTTCAGGTAAGAGCCGCGTGGGCCCAGCACGCCGAGCCGCTGGCCGGGCCGCGCCGCGCCGGCCCAGGACGCCCCGGGGCCGTGCCCGTGCAGCGCGAAGTCGATGTCGATCTCCCGCTGCTCCCGGCGTACGTAGCGGACGGTGTAGTCCCGGAAGATCGGCTGCGGTGCCCCGGGGCCGGGCGGCTCGAAGCCCTCGGGCCCGATGGTCGGCATCACCGGAAACTCCGCGCCGGGCTCGGGGAAGAACACCTTGACGTGGTCCTCCGGGGCGGCGTACGCGAAGGTGTCCAGGTCGTCGCCGGTGAACGTGATCCGGGCCATGCGCGGGGTGATCCGCTCGGCACGCACCACCGTGAGCAGTCGCGGCACCAGGTCGTGCCAGACGAGTTCGATCTCGCGTACCGGCGTGCTCATGGGGACTCCTTGAAGAAGGCGAGGACGGCGTCGTTCACCGCGTCGGGCTGTTCCAGGTAGCCGTAGTGACCGGCGTCGGGGATCTCGGCGTGGCGGGCACCGGGTATGCAGTCGGCCAGCTCCCGGCCGCGCGGAGCCGGCGTCACGAGGTCGTCGGCGAAGGACACCACCAGCGTCGGCGTGGTGATCGCCCGGTAGGCGTCGCGGCGGTCGGTGTCCCAGTCGAGGTCGAGCTGGGCCCGAGCGCCCGCGTCCCCCGCCGGGGACAGTTCGAAGATCTCCAGCCAGTCCTGTGCCCGCTGCGAGTCGGCGAGGGTGCGCGGCGACAGGTTCTGCATCGCCCGGGTCACAGCGGCGTAGCTGGGCGGCAGCGTGACCGCGCTGTCGTACAGCTGCTTCTCCGCGGCGGTGAGCGCCCGCGACAGCGCGTCGGGGCGGGCCCGCGAGGCCATCAGCACCGCCTGCACGGCCAGGTCGGGGCGGCTGAGCAGGAGTTCCTGCACGAGGTGCGCGCCCATCGAGGATCCGACCAGCCGGCAGGGCCCGCCGACGACCCGCTCCACGAACAGCGCCAGGTCGTCGACCAGGGCGCCGATGGTCAACGGCCCCGCGTGCGGGCTGCCCGCGCCGCGGTTGTCGATGGTGTGGACCCGGTAGCCGGCCGCGACCAGTGCCGGAACCTGGTACAGCCACCAGGTGCGGCCCCGCGCCCCGGTGCCGGGCACCAGCACCACGGACGGCCCCGACCCGGCCTGCTCGTAGTGCAGGCCGAGGTCGCCGACGGTCAGGACAGGCACGGGATCACGCTCCGACGAGGACTCCGCCGGCGAGCCGGACGACGCGCGGGAAGCGGTCGATGGTGGCCGGCCGGTGGGCGATGACGACAAGGGTACGGTCGGTGTGCAGTTGGGCGACCGCGGTCTCGATGCGGTGCGCCGTCGTCGGGTCGAGGTCGGCGGTGGCCTCGTCCAGGACGACCACGTCGGGGGTGAGCAGCGCGGCCCGGATCAGGCCGACCAGCTGCCGCTCCCCCGCGGACAGGTGGGCGCCGCGCGGCCCGAGGTAGGTGTCCAGTCCGTCCGGCAGCGCGGCGATCCACTCGTCGAGCCCGAGGTCGCGGATGGCGCGCTGCGGATCGGACCCGCCCGGCGCCAGCGCCAGGTTCTCGGCGAGCGTGCCGGTGATCAGGTGCACCTGCTGCGGCACCAGCACCAGGCGCCGCTGCTTCTCCCGGTCGTCGAGGCGGGCGAGGTCGGTTCCGCCGAGGCGGACGACCCCGGCGTCCGGGGTGTACAGCCCGCACAGCAGCTTCGCCAGCGTCGTCTTGCCGGACCCGGTCTCACCGACCAGGGCCACCCGGGAGCCGGCGGGGACGACCAGGTCCACCTCGTGCAACACCCGCTCGTTGCCGTAGGAGTAGCAGAGGCCCTCGACGACCAGGTCCGCGCCCGTCCCCCGGGCAGAGGGCTGCGCCGGCACCGGACCGGGCGGTTCGGTGGCGTCCATCAGGTCGAGCAGCCGGGCCAGGCCGACCTGCGAGCCGACCAGCTCACCGGCCACATAGGTGAGGTCGTCGACCGAGCTGAACAGCTCCCGGCTGGCCAGCACGAAGGTCACCACGACACCGATGGTCACCGCCTGCGCCGCGACCATCGCACCGCCGGCCACCAGCAGGCCGGCCGTGACGAGACCCTGCACGATCCAGGCCGTCTCCAACCAGGTCAGGGCCTTCTGGGTACGCCGGACGGCGGCGAACCAGTCGTCCAGCCGCTCGCCGAGCCGGGCCCGCCACGGGCCGGCCGCGTCGGCCGCCTGCACCTGCTCGCGTGCGTCCAGCGTCTCCCGCACGCTCGCCGTCACCGCCGCCTCCGCGGCGGCCTCCCCGGCGTACGCCGCACCCGCCGCCCGCCGGAACCGTCGGCCGACGAACCACATCATCGGCGCGAACAGCACCACGAGCAGCAGGGCGAGCTGCCAGGAGGAGGCGAACAGCACGACGCCGGTGAAGACGACGTAACCGGACAGGGAGATCAGGTCGGGGATCTGCTGGCGGACGAAAGTGGCCAGTTCGGCCACCTCGACGGTCACCCGCTGCAACAGGTCGCCCCCGCGGTGCGCCTCCAGGAAACGCAGCGGCGCCCCGGCGATCCGCTCGACGGCCCGGTCCCGCAGATCCCGCACCACCCGCTCGCCGACGCGCACCAACAGCAGCTCGGCCTGGCGCAGCAGCACCATCCGGGCCGTCACCAGGACGAACAGCAGCGCACTCAGCCACAGCAGCCGGTCCTCGTCCGCCTCGGTGAGCGCGTCGGCGGCCCGGCCGACCACCACCGGAACCAGGCTGAGCGCGATGGTGGAGAGCAGGTTGACGGCGACCGCCACCACGAGCAGCCGCCGGTGCGGGCGGAGATAGGGCCGGACCCGCCGCAGGACGTGACGCCGGTCCGGTTCCTCGCTGAGCATCCGGACGTCAGCCACGGACCGCCTCCACCCGCTCGGTGGCGGCCAACTCGATCACCCGGTCGGCCCGGGCGGCCACCGCCGGGCGGGAGGTGGCCGCCACGATCGTGGCGTCCGGGAGCCAGTCACGCAGCCGGTCCAGCAGTGCCGTCTCGGTGGTCGCGTCCACTGCCGACGTGACGTCGTCGAGCAGGAGCACCGCCGGGCGGCGCAGCAGGGCCCGGGCCAGGGCGAGCCGCTGCACCTGTCCGCCGGAGAGCGCGTCGCCGCGTTCACCGACCTCGGTCGCGTAGCCGTCGGGCAGCGCGTCCACGTCGATCGCCGCGACGTGACACGCGGCGCGCAGGTCCGCGTCGGTCAGGTCGGGCCGGCCCAGGCGGAGGTTGTCGGCGACGGTGCCGGACAGCAGCACCGGCCGTTGCGGTACGGCGGTGATCCGCCGGCGCAGATCGGCGAGGGCCACTGCCGGCAGTGGCACCCCGCCGTAGGTGACCGTACCGGCGGCGGGGTCCTCGAACCGGGACAGCAGGCGCAGCAGCGTGGTCTTGCCGCTGCCGACCGGGCCGGTGATCGCCACGAACTCCCCGGCGGCGACGCGGAGGTCCGGCCAGGTGATGGTGCGTCCGGGCAGGTCGGCCCGCAGCCCGGTGGCGACCAGGTCGGCGCGCGCCGGCAACGGCGCGGGGTCCGCCGGATCGGTCACGGCGATCCCGGTGCCCAGCACCTCGGCTATCCGGCCGGCCGCCGTCCAGCCCTGACCCACCTGGGCGAACCGGCCGGTGATCCGCTCCACCTGCAGGCTGAGCAGGCTCATCCAGCCGGCGAAGGTGACCAGGCCACCGACTGTCAGGTCGCCGTCGAGCACCGCCAGGCCACCCAGCAGCACGCCCACGGCCAGTGCGAGGGCCGGGACGAACGGCGCGTGAGCGGACCAGTCCGCGGTGATCCGGGCCAGGCTCAGCGTCCGCGCGGTCACCGCGGCGCTGCGCTCGTGATGCCGGTCGACCAGGACCTGCCTGCCGCCCAGGCCACGGGCGGCGGTGCCGGCGACGAGCAGATCCTCCACGGCGTCGGCACGCTCGGAGTGGGCCCGCGAGACGTCCTGGTTGGACCGTTCGAAGCGGGGCGGGTACCAGAGGTTGATCAGCACCAGCAGCGGCAGCGTGGTCAGGCCGACGACGGCGAGGACCGGCTCCAGCAGGGCGATCGAGACGATCACCGCGGCGCACCCGACCACTCCGCTGAGCAACCCCGGCGATCCGGCCAGGAGGGTGTGTACGGCCTCGACGTCCCGGGTCGCCCGGGTGACGAGATCGCCCGATCCGTACCGCTGCACGCCGACCCGGTCGAGCCCCAGCACGTGCCCGGCGATCCGGGAGACGAGCCGGTTGCCGGTACGCGAGGCACCCAGCACGCCGAACCACCGCATGCCGGCCTCGCCCGCGGCGAGCGCCACCGACACGGCCAGCAGCCCACCGACCCACATCAGCAGGGTGCCGGTGTCACCGGCGCGGACACCGGCGTCGATCGCGCGGCCGAGGCAGATCGGCAACATCAGCAGCCCACCCTGGTAGAGCAGGCCGCTGAGCCACGACACCCCCAGGTACGGGGCGCTGTCGCGCAGCGCCCAGCTCAGCAGCGCGCGTGGCCGGAGGGCACGTGTCGTCATGATTAGGCGAGCCTAACCTGATCCTCGGCGAGCCGGGACACGGCCTCCACTGTGCGCCCCGCGAACAGATCCCGGGTCCGCAGCGACACGCCGCGCGAGCGCGCCGCCGCGACGAGCCGCATCGCCGAGATGCTGTCCGCACCCAGGTCGAAGATGTCGTCGTCGGCGCCGACGCCGGGCACCCGCAGCACCTCGGCGACGACCTCGCAGAGGATCCGCTCGGTGTCGGTCGCCGGCGGCCGGCCGGTGCCCTCGATCACCGGTGCGGGCAGCGCCGCCCTGTCGATCTTGCCGTTGACGGTGACCGGAAGCCGGTCGAGGACCACGAAGGCGGCCGGCACCAGGTGCGCGGGCAGCCGGGTGGCGAGGAAGGCGCGCAGGTCCCCGGCCGTCAGATCGGCCGGGGCGACGACGTAGCCGACCAGCCGGCGTACCCCGGCGTCGTCCCGCACGTCGAGCGCGGCCTGCCGGACGGCCGGATGCGCGGCCAGCGCCGCCTCGATCTCCCCCAGCTCGATCCGGAAACCACGGATCTTGACCTGGTTGTCGGTACGCCCCACGAAGTCGATCCGGCCGTCGGCCGTCCAGCGCACCACGTCACCGGTGCGGTACATCCGGGTGCCGGGCGCGCCGAACGGGTCGGCCACGAACCGCCCCGCGGTCAGGCCGGGCCGGCCGTGATAGCCGCGGGCCACCTGGGCGCCGGCGATGTACAACTCTCCGTCCACGCCCGGAGGCACCGGGCGCAGCCATCGGTCGAGCACGTAGAGGCTGCTGTTCGTGACACCGCGGCCGATCAGCGGGCGGGCGGAGTCGCGGACGTCGGCCACCACCGCGTCGACAGTGCACTCGGTGGGGCCGTAGAAGTTGAAGGCCGCCGTGCCCGGCAGGTGCTGCATCCGCTCCCAGAGCGGCTGCGGGATCGCCTCGCCGCCGACGCCGAGCACGCGCAGGCCGGTCCGGCCGTCCTCGGCCAGCCCGGCGGCGAGCAACTGCTCCAGATGCGACGGGGCCAACTCGATGAAATCGATCCCCCGGTCCCGGACGAACGACACCAGCGCCGCCGGATCCCGGCGGACCTCCTCGGTCACCAGGTCGAGATGGTGGCCGCCGAGCAGGCCCAGCATCGGCTGCCAGGAGGCGTCGAAGGCGAACGACCAGTTGTGCCCGATCCGCAGCCGGCCCGGCCCGGCCGGGCCGAGCACGTCGCGGTCGTGGTTGGCGAAGAGGTTGACCACCGCGCGGTGCGGCACCACGACCCCCTTCGGCCGGCCGGTGCTGCCCGACGTGTAGATCACGTAGGCGGCGTTGTCCGGAGTCAGGGCCGTCCGCACCGCGGCGCCGTCCCGGTCGGCCGCCGGATCGTCGTCGAGCAGAAGCCGGGGCCGGCCGGCCGGCAGCAGACCGGCGTGCGCGGCGTCGGTGAGCACCAGCACCGGATCGGCGTCGTCGAGCATCAACGCGATCCGGTCCGCCGGGTAGTCCGGGTCGATCGGCACGTACGCCGCCCCCGAGGCGAGCACGGCCCAGATCGCCACCACGATGTCGACGCCGCGCGGCAGCAGCAGCGCGACCCGGCGTTCCGGTGCCGCGCCCCGCTCGATCAGGAGCCGCGCCAGCCGGTTGGCCCGGGCCGCGAAGGACGCGTAGTCCAGCGTCTCGTCGCGGACGGTCAGCGCCGGGGCGTCCGGGGTCCGAGCCGCCCAGCGGTTCAGGACGGCGGGCAGCGTGACCTGTTCGACAGGCGTGCGGTCGGCGTTCCAGACCGTCAGCATCCGCTCCCGCTCGGCGGGCGCCACCACGTCGGTGCGGCCGACCGGCCGCTCCGGATCGGCGGTCAGGGTCGCGAGAATCCCCGTCAACCGGTCGAGCAGGGTACGTGCCTGCTCGGCGGTGAACAGGTCCCGGCGGTACTCCAGGTTGACCGCCAGCCCGTCCTCGTCGCCGGCCACCAGAGTCAACGGGTAGTGGGTGGCGTCGTGCTGGCGTACCCCGTCGATCTTGAGGCCGGCCGACGCCTCGCCCGCGGCGAGCGCGTCGGCGTCCACCGGATAGCTCTCGAACACGGTGAGGGTGTCGAACAGCTCGCCCCGCCCGTGCGCCCGCTGGATCTCGGCCAGGCCCAGGTGGTGGTGTTCCAGCAGCCGGGACTGCTCGGTCTGGAGCCGGCGCAGCAGCGCGCGCCACGGCTCGGCGGCGCGCAGCCGCACACGGACCGGCACGGTCGTGATGAACAGGCCGATCATGTCCTCGACACCGTCCAGACCGGACTCCCGGCCGGAGACGGTGGCACCGAACACGACGTCGTCGCGGCCGGTCAGCCCGCTCAGGAGCACGCCCCAGGCGGCCTGCACGACGGTGTTCAGCGTGACCTCGCACGTGCGGCACAGCGCGGCCAGCCGGCGGCGCAGGTCGTCGGGGAGCCGTGCATCGAGGTAGCCGGGTTCGGCGGGCCGGCCCGCGTCCGGCGGCACCACCCGGGTCGCGTCGGTCACCCCGGCCAGCGCTTCCCGCCAGGCCCGCTCGGCCGCCGCGGTGTCCCGGGTGGCCAGCCACTCCAGGTGCGCCCGGTACGGCCGCGTCGGCGGGGTGTCCACCCCGGCGTAGCGGGCCAGCAGGTCACGCACCACCAGCGGCCCGGACCAGCCGTCCAGCAGGATGTGGTGCTCGGTGCTGATCAGGCGGTGCCGGTCCGGGCCGAGCCGGGCCAGCGTCCAGCGCAGCAACGGCGGCCGGGACAGGTCGAAGTGTCCGCGCTCGGCGGCCCGCACCTCGGCGGTCGCCGCCTCCGGGTCCACGGCGTCCGACAGGTCGACCTCCCGCCAGGGCAGCTCCACCCTCGCCGGGACGACCTGCACCGGCACGCCGGACGCGGTGGTCACGAAGCCGGCCCGCAGGTTCGGGTGCCGCTCGAACAGCTCGGCCGCCGCGGCCCGCAGACGGCCGGCGTCCAGCGGACCGGTCAGGTCGAGCACCTGCTGCACGGTGTATACGTCGCCGGCCGCCTCGTCGTACGAGGAGAGAAAGTAGAGGCCACGCTGCAACGGTGCGAGCGACCAGGCGTCGGCCAGGTCGGGGAAGCGCCGCTCCAGATCCTCGACGTCCTCCTGAGTGACGTCGAGCAGCGGCAGGTCGGCGGTGCTCCGGCCGCCGGGCGCGCGCTCCAGCGACTCCAGCGTGGCGAACCACCGGGCAGCCGTCTCCCGCACCTGGGCCTCGGTGAGCACGCCGGCCGGGAAGGCCAGGTGCGCGGTGAGACTGTCGTCGGTCACCGAGACGTTGACCTCCAGCGCGTGGGTCATCGGCGTCGACGGGTCGGCGTCGCCGCCGAGGCCGTCGACAGGCGTCCAGTCCCCGAGGCCGGCCGGCCCGTCGAAGCGGCCCAGGTAGTTGAAGAGCACCTGGGCCGCGGTGTCCGGCAGCCGCAGCAGCCCGTAGCCGAGCCCGTCCCCTGGCACGGCGCGGAGCTGGTCCTTGATCCGCTTGAGCGCGGCCGCGGGGTCGCCGTCGCCGGGGTCCAGCCGGACCGGGTACTCGGTGGTGAACCAGCCGACCGTGCGGGACAGGTCCGCGTTCGGCACCGCCTCGGCGTGCCGGCCGTGCCCTTCCAGCTGCACCCGGATCCGCCCGCCCGTACGTGGGGCCAGCACCGCGGCCAGCCCGGCGAGCAGCACCTCGTGCATCCCGGCCCCGAACGCCTCGGCGACGGCGCGCAGCGGCCGGGTGCGCTCGGGCGGCAGCGACACGGTGACCACCCGGCTGTCGCCGACGGTGTCCCGGGCCGGATCGACAGCCCGCGCGCCCAGCGGCGGCTCCGCGCCCGCAAGCACCGCCGACCAGTAGCCCGCCTCCGCGGTCCGGTCCACGGTGGCCAGCGCGGTCGCCCAGGCCCGGAACGACGTCGGCACCGGCGGCAGCGCCACCTCGCGGTCCTCCGCCACCGCCGACCAGGCGGCGCGCAGGTCGTCGCCGAGCACCCGCCACGACACCCCGTCGACGACCAGGTGGTGCGCGACCAGCAGCAGCCGGCCCGGCGCGTCGCGACCGGCGTCGAACCAGACCGCCTCGGCCATCACGCCGGCGGCCGGATCGAGCCGGGCCACGGCGGCGGCCCGGGCGGTCTCGACGTCGGCGTCGCCGGGCAGCACTGTCAGCCGCGGCGCGGCGCCGGGCGCCGGCACGTCGAGGTGGGTGCCGGTCCAGCGGGCGCGCAGCAGGTCGTGCGTGTCGGCCAGGGCGCGCAGGATCGTCACCAGCGCCGGGCGGGTCAGCGCGGCCGGGGTCTGCCAGAGCATGGACTGGCTGAACCGGGCCGGCACGCCCTGCTCGGCGAGCCAGGCGACGGCCGGGGTGAGGGGGACCGGGCCGGTCGCCGGCACGCCGGGCGGCGGTGGCGCGGTCGCCGCCTCCGCGACCGCGGCGACCCCGGCGACGGTGCGCTGTTCGAACACCTGCCGCGGCGTGATCCGCAGCCCGGCGGTGCGGGCTCGGGCGACCAGTTGCAGGCTGAGGATGCTGTCCCCGCCGAGGGCGAAGAAGCTGTCCTCCACGCCGACCGCGGGCAGCCCCAGCACCTGCGCGAACAGCCCGGCGAGTGTCTCCTCGGCCGGGTTACGGGCGCGGGTCGCGCCGACGGCGATCTCCGGGGCGGGCAGCGCCCGGCGGTCCACCTTACCGGCGGCGGTCAGCGGCAGCGCGTCCAGCCGGACGTACGCGGCCGGCGTCATGTGCGCCGGCAGTACGGCCGCGACGTGGGCGCGGACCGCGTCCAGCGCTCCCGGGCCGGTCACGTACGCGACGAGCCGCCGGGCCCCGTCCTCGCGGACCACCACAGCGGCCTGCCGCACGCCGGGCGCGGCCTCGACCGCGGCCCGCACCTCGCCCAGCTCGACCCGGTAGCCCCGGATCTTGACCTGGTCGTCGGCGCGGCCGACGAACTCGACGCGGCCGTCGGTGGTGCGGCGCACCACGTCGCCGGTGCGGTACATCCGCGATCCGGGCGGCCCGAACGGGTCGGCCACGAACCGGGTCGCGGTGAGCCCGGTCCGGCCCAGATAGCCGCGCGCGACAGGCGCGCCGGCCAGGTACAGCTCACCCGCGGCACCGGCCGGCGCCGGCCGCAGCGCCCGGTCGAGGACGTACGCGCGGGTGTTGCGGATCGGCCGGCCGATCAACGGTGTGGCGCTGCCGGCGACGTCCGCCACCAACGTGTCCACCGTGCACTCGGTGGGGCCGTACAGGTTGAGCACGGTGCTGCCGCGGCCGCGCAGGGCGGTCCACAGCGCCGTCCCCGTCGCCTCCCCGCCGACCACCAGGTACCGCGGGGCGGTGGTGAGGTGAGGCAGCAGCGCCTCGGCGAAGGACGGCGTGACGTCCACGTAGTCGATGCCCCGCGCGGTGACGTAGCGGGCCAGCAGCGCCGGGTCGTGCCGGGTCTCGTCGTCCACCAGGTGCAGCTCGTGCCCGGCGACCAGCCAGAGCAGCCCCTCGACCGCGGTGTCGACCCACAGCGCGGCGGTCAGGGCCACCCGGATCCGCTGCTCCGCCGGGAAGATCGCCCGCTGGCTCGCGTACAGGTTGGCCAGGTTGTCGTGGGCGACGACGACGCCCTTCGGCCGGCCGGTGGAGCCGGATGTGTAGAGCACGTAGGCCGCCGACCTGGGATCGACGGCGGTCGCCGGTGCCGGGGCGTCCGGCGCCGCGGCGTCCCGCAGCACCAGCACGGCGCCCGCGTCGGCCACCATGAAGTCGATCCGCTCGGCCGGCAGGTCGGCGTCGATCGGCAGGTAGACCGCACCGGCGGCGAGCACCGCCAGCCAGGCGACCAGGGCGTCCGCCGCGCGCGGCAGCACCACCGCGACCACCCGTTCCGGCCCGGCGCCCTCCGCGAGCAGCCGCGCCGCGAGCGCGTCCACCCGGGCCGCGAGTTCGGCGAAGCTGAGCGCACGGTCCCCGGCGACCAGCGCCGTCGCGTCGGGAGTGGCCGCCGCCCGGCGCCGGAAGACGTCCACGACCGACTCGGACGGCACGGGGACGATCTCCCCCACCAGCGCCTCGGCCGGGCCGAGCGGCACCGAGGCGAGACCGGCCGCCGGGTCGGCGAGCATGGTCGCGAGCAGCTCGGTCAGCCGCCCCAGCACCTCGGCCGCCCACGTCGCCGGGAACTCGTCCGGCCGGTGGTCGAGGCTGAACGTCACAGTGTCCGCGTCGGGTACGACGGTCAGCGTCGCCGGGTAGTGGGTGGCGTCGCGGCCGGTGACGGCGGTCACCCGCAGGCCCGCCGCGTCCTGGGAGGCGGCCAGCCCGTCGGCGTCGACCGGATAGCTCTCGAAGACGACGAGCGTGTCGAACAGCGGTCCGGCGGCGAGGGCCTGCCGCTGGATCTCGGCCAGGCTCAGGTGCTGGTGGTCGAGCAGCCCGGCCTGCTCGGCCTGCACCCGCCGCAGCACGCTCAGGAAAGTGTCCGTCGGGGTCAGGCGGACCCGTACCGGCAGGGTGTTGATGAACAGGCCGACCATCTCGTCGGCGCCCGGCAGCGTCGCCGGCCGACCGGACACGGTGGCCCCGAAGATCACGTCGTCGCGACCGGTGAGCCGGCCCAGCAGAATCCCCCACAGGGTCTGCACCACCGTGTTCAGGGTGACGTTGTGTTCCCGGGCGAACGCGGTCAGCGCGCCCGCCGGGACCGCCGTCGAGGTCTCGACCGGAACGACGGCACGGCGTTGCGGGTCCAGCCGGCCGAGCAGGGTGGGCGTCCCCACCCCGTCCAGGTACGCCGCCCACGCCGACCGGGCGGCGCCCGCGTCCTGCCCGGCCACCCAGGCCAGGTAGTCGCGGTACGGCGGAGCCGGTGGCAGCGTCTCGCCCGCGTAGACGCGGAGCAGATCCCGCACCAGGAGCGGACCGGACCAGCCGTCGAACAGGATGTGGTGGGCGGTCAGCAGCAGCCGGTGTTCGTGTTCGGCGAGCCGGACCAGCACCCAGCGCAGCAGCGGCGGCCGGCCGAGGTCGAACCGGCGGGCCCGCTCCTGGTCGAGCAGGCGGGCCAGCGCCGAATCGCGCGCCGAATCGCCCACCTCGCGCAGGTCCACCACCGACCACGGCACCGGCACGCGCGCTGGGACCAGTTGCACCGGCTCACCGGTCTTGCGGGGCCGGAAGGCGGCCCGCAGGTTGGGATAGCGCTCCAACAGCGCGGCGGCGGCGTGACGCAGCCGGTCGGCGTCGACCGGGCCGTCCAGTTCGAGCACCTGCTGCACGGTGTAGACGTCGGCGTCCTCGCCGGCATAGGCCGACAGGAAGTAGAACCCCTCCTGCAACGGGGACAGCGGCAGGATGTCCTGCAGTCCAGGCGGCTTGCTCATGGGTTCTCCCACCCGTCCTCGAAGTCGTCGATCTCGTCCTGGCTGAGTTCCACCAGCAGGTCGGACGGGGTCAGCCCGCCCGTCGTGTCACCGGCGGCCAGCGCCTCCAGGGCGGCGAGGTAGTCGTCCGCCCAGCCCGCGACCGTGTGCTCGGCGTGCGCGTCCGACGGCCACGACCAGCGCACCTCCAGCTCCGGGCCGGTCCGGCCGTCGAGCGCGGTGACGGTGACCTCGAGGCCGTGGGCGCCGGGCAGTCCGTCGGGCACGGTGCCGAGGTCCAGCGGATCCGGTGACCACGGGCCCTCGTCGGCGGTGAACCGGCCCAGGTAGTTGAAGAGCACCGGCGGGTGGGCCGGTCCGAGCCGATCGCGCAGCAGGCCGTACCCGATGCCGTTGTCCGGTACCGCGCGAAGCTGTTCCTTGACCCGCCTGAGGTCGCCGCCGAGCCGGACCGGGTAGGTGGTGGTGAACCAGCCGACGGTGCGCGACAGGTCGGCGCCCGGCACCACCTGTTCCTCCCGGCCGTGGCCCTCCAGCTCGACGACGATCTCGCCGTCCGGGCCACCGAGCACCCGCGCCAGCGCGGTGAGAAGGACGTCCTGCGCGGTTCCGTGCACCGCCGCCGGCACCGTGGTCAGCAACGGGGCCGTGCGCTCCGGGGGCAGGACGCGGACGATCTCCCGGGGTTCGCCGTACCAGCTCCGAGCGGTGACCCCGGCGAGGGTCCGCCGCCAGAACGCCATCTCCGCGCCCCGCGTGGCCGCGGCGGCTCGCAGACCGGTGGCCCACTGCCGGTACGAGGTGCCGGTGGGCGCGAGGTCGGGTCGCTTGCCGGCGGCGACGGCCTCCCAGGCGGCGCGCAGGTCCGGGACGATGATCCGCCAGGAGACCCCGTCCACGACGAGGTGGTGCGCCACCAGGAGCAGCCGTCCGGAGGCCAGCACGGCCTGCACCATCACCCCGCCCGCCGGGTCGAGGCGGTGCACCGCCGCCGCGTACGCGGCCCGCAGGTCGGGCCCGGCCGAGTGGATCAGCGTCGCGGCGTCGACCGCGCCGGCCGGCGGCACGTGCAGTCGGTCGCCGGTCCACCGGGCCCGCAACAGGTCGTGCCGGTCCAGCACGGCCCGCAGTGCCACCGCCAGGTCCCCGGCGGTCACCTCGGCCGGCACCCGCAGCAGCATCGACTGGTGGAACCGGTCGATCGGCGCGTCCCGGTCGCGGAGCCAGCCGACGATCGGGGTGACCGGCACGTCGCCGAGCGCCGCGTCGGGCGCCTCCGCAACCGTCTCGTCGGCGCCGGCCAACGCCGCGAGCGCGGCCGGCGTCTTCGCCTCGAACACCTGCCGCGGGCTGATCCGCAGGCCGGCGGCGCGGGCCTTGGAGACGAGCTGGATGGAGACGATCGAGTCACCGCCGAGGGCGAAGAAGCTGTCCGTGCCGCCCACCTCGGGCAGACCGAGCACCTCGGCGAACAGGTCGCGCATCCGCCGCTCGGCGGCGCTCACCGCGGCCTCGTCGGGTTCGGTGACGGTGAAGACCGGCGCCGGCAGCCGACCGGCGTCCAGCTTTCCGGCGGCGTTCAGCGGCAGCTCGTCGAGCGGTACGAACACGGCGGGAACCATGTAGTCCGGCACCACGGCGGCCGTACCGCGACGCAGTTCCGCCTCGGTGACGGTGCCGACGACGTACGCGACCAGGCGCCCGTCCCGCACCACGACCGCCGCCCGCCGTACCCCCGGCAGGGCCCGGACGGCGCTCTCCACCTCGCCCAGCTCGATCCGGAAGCCACGGATCTTCACCTGGGCGTCGGCCCGGCCGAGGAATTCGAGCTCCCGGCCCACCCACCGCACCACGTCCCCGGTGCGGTAGAGCCGGGCACCGGGCGGGCCGTAGGGGTCCGCGACGAACCGCTGGGCGGTCAGTCCGGGCTGGGCGAGGTAGCCACGGGCCAGGCCGGCGCCACCGAGGTACAGCTCGCCCGGCACGCCTGGCGGCACCAGCCGCAACCGATGGTCCAGCACGTACGCGACGCGGTCGTGGTCCGGCCGGCCGATCAGGACAGGTCCGGGTCCACAAAGCCAGAAGGTCGCGTTGACAGTGGTCTCGGTCGGCCCGTACGCGTTGACCATCGGGTTTGTCGCGGCCCAGCGCTCGACCAGCTCGGGCGGGCACCGGTCGGCGCCGGTGACCACCGTGACGTGCGGCGGGATGCTGCCGGCCGGCACCGCACCCAGCGCCGACGGCGGCAGCGCGAAGTGGGTGATCCCCCGGTCGCGGACGAAGGCCGCGAACGCCTCACCGAGCCGCTGCTCCTCGGGCACCACGACCAGGGTGGCTCCGGCGGTCAGGGTGGCCACCAGCTCCGCCACTGTCACGTCGAAGCTCGGCGACGCGAACTGCGTCATCCGGCTGCCGACGGTGAGCCGCAGGGTCCGGTGGAAGGTGCCGGCCAGCGCGGCCAGGCCGGCGTGCGGGACCACGACGCCCTTGGGCCGTCCGGTGCTGCCCGAGGTGTAGATGACGTATGCCGGGTGCTGCGGGCTCGGCCGGTCGGGCAGCGGCGCGGCGTCCGGGTGCTCGGGCAGCGGCCCGTCCAGGGTGAGCACCGGCCGGGCCTCCGCGACGATGGCGGCGAGGCGGTCCGCCGGGTGACCCGGTTCGACCGGAAGGTACGCCGCTCCGGCCTTGCCGACGGCGAGCTCGGCCACCACCAGGTCCGCCCCGCGCGGCAGGCTCACCAGCACGATCCGCTCCGGTCCGGCGCCGCGCCCGCGCAGCGCCCGGGCGACCCGGTTGGCGCGGGCGTCCAGCTCGGCGTACGTGTAGCTGACCGGCCCGTCGATCAGAGCGACCGCGTCCGGGGTCTGTCGCACCTGCGCCTCGAACAGTTCGGGCAGGGTGCTCGGCGGGTGCTGGGCGGTGTGACCGCGGCCGGCCGCCAGGACCACCTGCCGCTCCGCCGGCGTGAGCAGCTCGGCGGTGCCGACCGGCCGGTCCGGGGCGGCGGTCACCGTGTCGAGCAGCCGGACCAGGCGCGCCGCCAGGACCTCGGCGCTGGCACGGTCGTACAGGTCGGCGGCGTACTCGACGACGCCGGTGAGACCGTCCGTGCCGTGCCGCTCGGTCACCACGATGCCCAGGTCGAACTGGGCCACCCCGGTGTCGACCGGCTCCGGGTCGACCCGCAGGCCGGGCAGCCCCGGCACCTCGGCGGGCACGTGCTGGTAGGCGAGCATGACCTGGAAGAGCGGATTGCGGGCGGCCGAGCGTTCCGGGTTGACCGCCTCCACCAACCGCTCGAACGGCAGGTCGGCGTGTGCGTAGGCGGCCAGGTCCGTCTCCCGCACGCGGGTGACCAGCTCCCGGAAGGTCGGATCGCCGGACACGTCGGTCCGCAGCACCAGCGTGTTGACGAAGAACCCGACCAGGTCGTCGAGCGCCTCCTCGTCCCGTCCGGCGAGCGGGCTGCCCAGCGGGATGTCGTCGCCGGCGCCGAGCCGGCCCAGCAGCGCCGCGGTGGCCGCCTGGACCACCATGAACGCGGTCGCCCCGGTCTCGCCGGCCAGCCGCCGCAGCCGCTGGTGGACCGCGGCCGGCACGTCGAAGGTCACGATCCCGCCGGTGTACGACGGTACCGCCGGGCGGGGCCGGTCGGTGGGCAGCGACAGCTCCTCCGGGGCACCCGCCAGCGCCTCGCGCCAGTAGGACGCCTGCCGGGCGGCGCGGCTGGCCGGGTCGGCCGGGTCGCCGAGCAGCTCGCGCTGCCAGGCGGCGTAGTCGGCGTACTGCACCGCGAGCGGGGCCCAGGCCGGGGTGCTTGCGGCGCGACGGGCCGCGTAGGCGGTGCCGAGGTCGGTCATCAGCCGGCCCTCGGACCACTCGTCGGTGACGATGTGGTGCAGCAGGAGCAGCAGCGTCGCCTGTCCCGGCCCGGTGACGAACAGGGTGGACCGCAGCAGCGGCCCGGTGGCGAGGTCGAACGGCTCGCGGGCGGCCTCCCGCAGCAGTTCGCCGACCCGGTCCGGGGTGCAGTCCACCACAGTCAGCAGCGGCTCGGCGGGCGGCAGCAGGCGGGCGTACGGCTGGCCGTCGGAGTCCGCGAAGACCGTCCGCAGGCTCTCGTGCCGGGCCACCACGTCGCCCAGCGCGGCGGACAGCGCGGGCACGTCGAGCGGCCCGGTGAGCCGCGACGCGAACGCGACGTTGTACGTGGCGCTCGCCCCGTTCAGCCGGTCGTGGAACCAGAGCCGGCGCTGGGCGAAGGAGAGCGGCAGCCGGTCGGTGTGCTCGCGAGGGGCCAGCGGCGGGCGCTCCTCGCCGGCGTCGGCGAGCCGCCGGGCCAGGTCGGCGACCGTCGGCGCCTCGAAGATGGTCCGGATCCGCACGGTCACGCCGAGGGCGCCGCGGATCCGCGCGGCGAGGCTGGTCGCCAGCAGCGAGTGGCCGCCGAGGAGGAAGAAGTCGTCGTGCACACCGACCGCGGGTAGCCCGAGCAGGTCCGCGTACAGGCCGCAGAGCACCTCCTCCACCGGCGTGCGCGGCGCGGCGGTGACCGGGAAGGCGGTGCGATCGGGCTCGGGCAGCGCCCGCCTGTCGACCTTGCCCGCGGTGGTGGTGGGCAGCGCGTCGAGCGTGACGAACGCGGCCGGCACCATGTAGTCGGGCAGCGTCGCCGCGGCGTGCTCCCGCAGCCCGGCTGTCTGTCCCACCACGTACGCGACCAGCCGCTTCGGCTCGTCCCGCGCCACCACCACGACCTGCTCGACACCCGGATGGGCGCGCAGGACGGTCTCGATCTCCCCCAGCTCGATCCGGAAGCCACGGATCTTCACCTGGTCGTCGGCGCGGCCCACGTAGTCCAGGCGGCCGTCGGCGGTCCACCGCACCACGTCACCGGTGCGGTACATGACCGTTCCGGGCGGCCCGGACGGATCGGCGACGAACCGGGTGGCGGTCAGTCCGGGCCGGTTCAGGTAGCCCCGGCCGAGCTGCGCGCCGGCCAGGTACAACTCCCCGGCGACGCCGGGCGGCACCGGGCGCAGTGCGTGGTCGAGCACGTACGCCCGGGTGTTGCCGATCGGGCGCCCCACCAGCGGCGTCCTGCTGTCGGCCACCCGCGCCAGCAGGGTGTCCACGGTGCACTCGGTCGGGCCGTACAGGTTGATCGCCCGGGTCGACGACGCGCGCAGCGCCGTCCACAGCGCGGCGCCGGCCGCCTCGCCGCCGAGGGCGAGCGAGGCCGGCACGTGCCGGGGATCGGTCAGCAGGCCCTCGGCCACGAGCCGGTCCGCCAGCGACGGGGTGACGTCGAGGAAGTCGATGCCGCGGGTGGCCACGTAGTCGTTGAGCAGTCGCGGGTCACGCCGGGTCTCGTCGTCGACGACGTGCAGTTCGTGCCCGGCGAGCAGCCAGAGCACGCCCTCCCAGGAGGTGTCGAAGGACAGCGCCGCGGTCAGGACGGCCCGGATCCGCCGCCCCCCGGAAAGCTCCGGGAAGATCACCTGGGCGTGGTGGTGGTAGAAGTTCGCCACAGCGGCGTGGGGCACGACGACGCCCTTGGGCCGGCCGGTGGAACCGGAGGTGTAGAGCACGTAGGCCGACGACCGCGGGTCGACGGCGACCGGAGGCGCCGGCGCGGCGGGCGCGTCGGCGTCCCGCAGCACGACCGCCGGTCGCGCGTCGGCCAGCATGAAGTCGATCCGGTCGGCCGGCAGGTCGGCGTCGACGGGCAGGTACGCCGCTCCGGCGGCCAGCACCGCGAGCCAGGCGACCACCGACTCCGCCGAGCGGGGCAGGAGCACGGCCACGGTCCGTTCCGGGCCGGCGCCGGCCGCGACCAGCCGGGCGGCGAGCGCGTCGACCCGGGCCGCCAGTTCGGCGAAGGTCAGCGTCGTGGCGCCGAAGACCAGCGCCGTCTCGTCCGGGGTGGCCGCGACCCGCCTGCGGAACACGTCGACCACCGAGCCGTCCGGCACCGGCCGGGCGGTGGCGTTCCACCGGGCCAGCGCCGCCTCCTCGGGGGCGGAGAGCACCCGGACCGCCGCCAGGCGCCGGTCGGGGTCGGTCGCCACCGAGTCCAGCAGCCGTACCACCCGGTCGAGGAGTTCCCCGGCGGAGCGGGCCGAGTACAGGTCGGGCCGGTACTCCAGGCGCAGCCGCAACCGTTGTTCGGGGATGGCGACCAGGGTCAACGGGTAGTGGGTGGCGTCCAGCGGGATGCCGGGGGTGACGGTGAGCCCGCTGCCGGCGGCCAGCTCGGTGGAGTCCAGCGGGTAACTCTCGAAGACCGTCAGGGTGTCGAACAGCCGGGGCAGCCCGGTCAGGCGGTGCAGGTCGGTGAGACCGACGTGCTGGTGCTCCAGCAGCGCGGCCTGCGCCGCCTGGAGTCGGGTGAGCAGCGCCGCCCAGGTGTCGGCCGGGGCGGGCCGGACGCGCACCGGGATGGTGTTGATGAACAGGCCCACCATCGCCTCCACGCCCGCCAGGTCCGCCGGCCGTCCGGAGACGGTCGCGCCGGCGATCACGTCGTCGCGGCCGGTGAGCTGCCCGAGCAGCACCGCCCACACCGCCTGGACGACGGTGTTGACTGTGACACCGAGGGTGCGCGTGACCGCGATGAGCCGGGCGTTCGCGTCGGCCGGCAGGAACGCCTCGGCGACCTGCGGCACCACCGCGCCGGTCGCGCCGGGAGCGACGAGCGTGGGCTCGTCCACCCCGGCGAGCGCCGCCCGCCAGGCCGCCTCGGAGGCCGCCGGGTCCTGCCCGGCCAGCCAGGCGAGGTAGTCGGTGTACGGCCGGGGCGCGGGCGGGTTGCCGCCGGCGTAGAAGGTGAACATGTCGCGGACGGCCAGCGGCCCGGACCAGCCGTCCATCAGCAGGTGGTGCTGGGTGAAGACGAGCACGTGCCGGTCGGCGCCGAGGCGGACCAGGGTGAGCCGCAGCAGCGGCGGGGCGGTCAGGTCGAAGCGCCGCGCCCGGTCGGCGGCGAGCAGCTCGTCCAGCGAGCCGCCGGCGGAGAGGTCCACCTCCGTCCACGGCACGGTGACCAGGGCCGGGACCACCTGGATCGGGCCGCCGCCGAGGTCGTGCACGGTGACCCGCAGGTTGGGGTACCGGTCGAGCAGCGCCGCCACCGCGTTCCGGAGTCGCCCGGCGTCCAGCGGGCCGGCCAGCTCGAACCGCTGCTGCACCACGTACACGTCGTCCCCGTCGGGGGCGTACGACGACAGGAAGTGGATGCCGGCCTGCAACGGGGACAGCGGCCACGCGTCGGCGAGGTCCGGCACCCGGCGTTCCAGTTCCTCCACCTCGTCCTGACGCAGGTGGAGCAGCGGCAGGTCGGACGGGGTGCGACCGCCCGGGCCGGGATCGCGGGCCAACCCGGCCAGCGCGGCGACCCACCGGTCGACCAGGCCGGCGACCGACGGCGCCCGGTGCGGCAGGTACGACACCCGCAGGCGCAGCACCGGGCCGTCCGGCGTGTCGGCGGTGCCGGCGTTGACGGCGACCGGGTACCGCACCGGAATGTCCGCGTCGACGGTGACGGCGGGGGCGGGCAGCTCCGGGGCCGGAGAGAACGGCTGCCCGGACGAACCGTCGAACCGGCCGAGATAGTTGACCAGGATCTCCGGCTCGCGTCGTCCGGCCAGCTCGCCACCGCCCAGGTGGCGCAGCAGGCCGTAGCCGATGCCGTGGTCCGGCGCGGCACGCAGCTGCTCCTTGACGCGCTTCAGGGCGGCCCCGCCGTGCAGGCCGACGGCGTCGACGGCGACCGGGTACTCGGTGGTGAACCAGCCCACCGTACGGCTCAGGTCCGCGCCCGGCACGATGTGCTCCTCGCGGCCGTGCCCCTCCAGGCCGACCAGCAGCGGCCGTCCGGTGGCCAGCGCGAGCCCGGCGAGCAGCACGTCGGGCACGCCCGCCCGGTACGCCTCGGGCACCGTGGTGAGCAGTGCGCGGGTGACGTCGGGTCCGATCTCGACTGTCAGCTCCCGCAGGTTGCCGGCGACGTCGAGCGCCGAGTGCGGTAGCGGACTCCCCTCGGTGACGGCCAGCCAGTGCCCCAGTTCCCCGGCCCGTGCGGCGGCTGCCGCCGGAAGGGCGCGGGCCCAGGTGCGGAACGACGTCGTCGCCGGTGCCAGGGCCTCGCCGGCACAGGCGCGGGTCAGGTCGTCGAGCAGGACACGCCAGGAGACGCCGTCCACGACGAGGTGGTGCGCGACCAGCAGCAGGCGCCCGGGAAGGCGGACGACCTGCGCCATCACACCGTCGCGGGGGGCCAGCCGTTCGACCGCCGCGGCCAGCGCGACGGCGGGCTCGGACTCCGACTCGCTGATCACCGCCGCGGCGGTGACCGTACCCTTCGGCGGGATCTCCAGCCCCGAACCGGTCCAGCGTGCGCGCAGCACGTCGTGGGTGTCCAGCAGGGCCTGGATCGCGCTCTCCAGGCGGCTGAGGTCGGCCGGGGCGTGCACCAGCATCGCCTGGCTGTAGCGCGCCAGGTCGACGCCGAGGTCGCGGGCCCACGCGAGGATCGGGGTGAGGGGCACCTCGCCGACGGCGTCGGCGTCCACCACCGCGTCGGCCGCCACCTCGGCGACGGCGGCGAGGCCGGCCGGGGTCTTGTGCTCGAAGACCTGCCGCGGCGTGATCCGCAGGCCGGCCGCGCGGGCCCGGGCGACGAGCTGGATGGAGACGATCGAGTCACCGCCCAGCGCGAAGAAGCCGTCATCGGGCCCCACGGCCGGCAGCCCGAGCAGGTCGGCGACGAGACCGCAGAGGATCGCCTCGACCGGGTTCGCCGGCCGGCCGGCCGTCGTGGTCCCCGCGACCGGCGCGGGCAGGGACCGCCGGTCGGTCTTGCCGCTGGGCGTCAGCGGCAGTTCGTCGAGCACCACGACCGCGGCCGGGACCAAATGGTCCGGCAGCGCCGCCGCCAGCGCGCCGCGCACCCCGTCGGGCGTCAGGTCCGCGCCGGTCACGTAGCCGACGAGCCGGCGTACCCCGGGGGTGTCCTCGCGGACCAGGGCCGCGCTCTGGTCGACGCCCGGCACCGCGGCGAGCGCGGCCTCCACCTCGCCCAGTTCGATCCGGAACCCCCGGATCTTCACCTGGTCGTCGGCCCGGCCGGCGAACTCCAGCCGGCCGTCCACCCAGCGCACGACGTCACCGGTGCGGTACATCCGGGCGCCCGGGGAGCCGAACGGGTCGGCGACGAACCGGTCGGCGGTCAGAGCCGGCCGGCCGAGGTAGCCGCGGGCCAGGCCGGAGCCGCCCAGGTACAGCTCGCCCGGCACCCCGGGCGGGACCGGGCGCAGCCGGCGGTCCAGCACGTAGGCGGTGCGCCCACGGTCCGGCCGTCCGATCGACACCGGGCCGGGTACGGCGTGCCAGGTGGTCGCGGTGACAGTGGTCTCGGTCGGCCCGTAGGCGTTGAACATCGCCCGCCCGGCCGACCAGCGCTCGACCAGCCGCGGTGGGACCGCCTCGCCGCCGACGACGACGGTGGCGCCGGCCGGCAGCGCGTCGGTGGGCAGCGCGGCGAGCAGCGCCGGGGGCAGGTCGACGTGGGTCAGCCGCCGCGAGGTGACGAAGTCGCCGAGATCCCGCCGCTCGTCCGGGACGATCACCAGGGTGCCGCCGCACAGCAGCGACATGGCCAGCTCGCTGTAGACCACGTCGAAGCCGGGCGACACGAACTGGGAGCCGCGACTGCCGGGGCCGGTGCCGAACGTCTCGGCCACCGAGGCCGCGAGGTCGGCGAGGCCGGCGTGCGGAACCACGACGCCCTTGGGCCGGCCGGTGGATCCGGAGGTGTAGATGACGTACGCCGGGTGGTCCGGGCGCAGCGGCGCGGTCCGCTCGGCGTCGGTCAGGTCGTGCGCCGGCCCGGTCTCGTCGGCGCCGGCATCCTCGACCAGCAGGGTCGGCGCGGCGACCCGGCCGGCGAGCGCCGGGTCCGTCAGCACCAGCAACGGCGCCGCGTCGCCGACCATCAGATCGAGGCGGGCGTCCGGGTACGACGGGTCGAGCGGCAGGTGGCCGGCGCCGGCCTTGTGCACGGCGAGCAGCGCGACGGTCGCCGCCACGCCACGCGGCAGCAGCACCCCGACCAGCCGTTCCGGTCCGGCGCCGTGCCGCACGAGTCGCCGGGCCAGCCGGTTGGCCCGCGCGTTGACCTCGGCGTAGGTCAGCACCCGCCGGTCCGGTGCCTCGATCGCAGGCGCGTCCGGTGTCGCGGCGACCTGCCGCTCGAACAGCTCGGCGAGGGTGGCCGGCGGCAACGCTGGCGGCCCGGTGGCGATCAGCGCGGCGCGTTCGCCGGCGGTGAGCAGGCCGATGTCGGCGACCCGCACCTGCGGGTCGGCCGCGACGGCCTCGAGCAGGCGCACCAGCCGCTCGGCCATCGCCCGCACGGTGGCCCGGTCGAAGAGTTCGGTCCGGTACTCGAACGCGGCGACGATGTCGTCGCCCTGTTCGGCCAGCTCGACGGAGAGGTCGAACTTCGCCGTCGCGGTGTCGACGAACCGCACCGGCCAGTCGCCGACGGCCGGCAGCGCGTGCTGGTAGGACACCATCACGTCGAACAGCATCCGGCGGTCCGGGGCGAGGGCGTCCAGCACCTCGTCGAACGGGACGTCGGCGTGCGCCAGCGCGGCCAGGTCGGTGCGCCGTACCCGGGCCAGCAGCTCGGCGAAGGTCGGCTCGCCGGACAGGTCGGTCCGCAGCACCAGGGTGTTGACGAACAGGCCGACGAGATCGTCCAGGGACTCGTCGGGGCGACCGGCGACGGGGGCGCCGAGCGGGATGTCGTCGCCGGCGCCGTGCCGGTGCAGCAGGGCGGCTGTCGCGGCGTGGGTCAGCATGAACATCGTCGCGCCGCTCGCGCGGGCCAGTGCGCGCAGTCGCGCGGGCAGCCCGGCCGGCAGGGTGAGGCTCAGGGTGGCCCCGGCGGCCGACGGGCTGGCGGGCCGCTGCCGGTCGACCGGCAGCGGCAACGGCCCCGGCAGGTCCCGCAGGGTGTGCCGCCACCAGTCCAGTTGCTCGGCCGCCGGAAGGCCGGCCTGCCAGCGGGCGTAGTCGGTGTACCGCACGGGCGGGAGCGGCCGGTCCTGCCCGGCGTACGCCGCCACGAGGTCGGCCAGCAGCGGGGTCAGCGACCACTCGTCGGCGGCGATGTGGTGCACCACGAGCAGCAGGACGTGCTCGTCGTCCCCGGCCCGGTGCAGGTGCGCCCGGATCGGCAGCTCCATCGCCAGGTCGAAGGGGCGGCGTACCGCGGCGGCCAGGTCGTCCACCCAGGACAGGTCGACCGGCGGCGGCGGGAGCACGACCTGGTACGGAAGCCCGTCCCGGTCGGTCGCGTACACCGTGCGCAGCGGCTCGTGCCGGGCGACGACGGCGGTCACCGCGCGACGGAGCGCGACCGGATCCAACGGGCCGCGCAGGGTCACCGCCAGCGGCAGGTGGTAGGTGGGATCGGCGCCGTCGAGCCGGTGCAGGAACCACATGCGGCGTTGCGCGGCGGACAGCGGCGGGCGGTCGACCGGCGGGAGCGGGACCAGTGGCGGCCGGTCGGGGGTACGGCGCAGCCGGGTCGCCAGAGCCGTGACGGTCGGCGCGTCGAAGACGTCCCGGATGGTCAGCTCCGCGCCGAGCAGGGCACGGCAGCGGGCCACCACGCGCGCCGCGAGCAGCGAGTGCCCGCCAAGGTCGAAGAAGTCGTCACGCGGGCCGACCGACGGCAGGCCGAGCACGTCGGCGACGATCCCGCGGAGGATCTCCTCCTCGGCGGTGCGCGCTCCGCCTTCGCCGGATGCCTCGAAGACCGGGTCGGGCAGGGCGTCGCGGTCGAGCTTGCCGTTGGGCGTGGTGGGCAGCTCGTCGAGCGCCATCACCGCCGCCGGGACCATGTAGTCGGGCAGGACCTCACCGACGGCGGCCCGCAGCGCGTGCGGGTCGGCGTCGCCGACCACGTAACCGACGAGACGCCCGTCCCGGAGCACGACGGCCGCCTGCGACACGGCCGGATGAGCCAGCAGGGCCGCCTCGATCTCGCCCGGCTCGATCCGGAATCCACGCAGCTTGACCTGGTGGTCGACCCGGCCGAGCACGTCGAGGGTGCCGTCGGGGCGCCACGCCGCGAGGTCACCGGTGCGGTACATGCGCGTGCCGGCGGGCCCGTAGGGGTCGGCGACGAAGCGACCCGCGGTCAGCCCGGGTCGGCCGAGATAGCCCGCCGCCACCCCGGCGCCGGCGATGTACAACTCGCCGGCCACACCCCGGGGCGTCGGGCGCAGCGAGGCGTCGAGCACGTAGACGGAGGTGTTGAGGATCGGCCGGCCGATCGTCGGCGTACCGTCGGTGGTGAGGTGCGCGGCGGTGGACCAGATCGTGGTCTCGGTCGGGCCGTACAGGTTGGTCACGCCGGCGGTGCTCGCACGCAGTCGGGCCGCCAGTTCGGCAGGCAGCGCCTCGCCGCCGACCAGGGCGCGGACGCCGGGCAGCGGCGCGTCGGCGATCTCGTGCCAGAGGGTCGGCGTGGCCTGCAGCACGGTGGCCCCCGACGTGGCGACGAGTTCTTCGAGCACCGCCGTGTCCCGCACCGTGTCCTTGGGCGCGAGCACCACCTGGGCGCCGTGCAGCAGCGGCAGGTAGAGCTCCAGCCCGGAGATGTCGAAGCTGACTGTGGTCACCGACAGCAACCGGTCCCGGCTGTCGAGCGGCACGACCTCCCGCATGGCGAGCAGGAAGTTCACCAGGTTGCGCTGGGTCACCACCACGCCCTTGGGACGGCCGGTCGAGCCGGAGGTGTAGAGCACGTACGCCGGCGCGTCCGGCGTCGCGGGCACCTCCGGCACCGGGGCGTCGGCGTGCTCGTCCGGGCGGACCAGCGGCAGCGGCGCAGGCAGCGGCGCCGAGTCGTCGGTGAGCACCAGCACCGGCGACGCGTCGTCGAGCATCATGGCGAGCCGGTCGGGCGGGAAGTCCGGGTCGAGCGGCAGGTAGGCCGCGCCGGTGCGGGCGACCGCGAGGAGCGCGACGAGCAGGCGGGTGGAGCGGGACAGGCAGACCGCGACGAGGCTGCCGGGCCGTGCGCCGTGAGCGGCCAGCAGGCGGGACATCTCCGCGGTCGCCGCGTCCAGCTCGGCGTACGTCAGTGTGGACCGGCCGTCGGTCACGGCCGGGTGGTGCGGGGTACGGGCCACCTGTTCGCGGATCAGCGAGGTCAGGGTCGCGGTGGGCAGTTCGGCGGCCGGACCGGTGCCGGCGGCGCGCAGCCGCGCCCACTCGTCCGTGCCGACGACGTCGAGCGCGCCGACCGGGCCGGCCGGGTCGGCGGCGGCGACGTACGCCAGGAACTCGGCGAGCCGCCGGGCGTGCTCGCGTACCGCCGGCAACGGGTAGAGGTCCGGGTTGGCGTCGACGGTCAGCGTGAGCCGGCCGTCGCCACGGTCGTCGATGGTGATCGACAGGTCGTCGACCGGCCCGGCGGCGCGGTGCAGGGGCCGGCCCGGGTTGCCGCCGAAGGACAGCTCGGCGTCGAACGGCTTGATGTTCACCCAGGGCCCGACCAGGCGCTTGTCGCCGCCGAGCAGCTTGAGGTCGCGGCGGATGTCCTCGCCCCGGTAGCGCTGGTGCCGGCGGATCGTCTTCAGCTCGGCGGCAACCGTGCGGCACAGTTCGCCGACGGTCCGCCTCGGTTCGACCGCGATCCGCAGCGGCAGGACGTTGACCGCGGTGCCGGGCACCCGGGCCGTGGCCGAGCCGAGCCGCCCCATCATCGGCAGACCGAGCACCACGTCCCCGTCTCCGGTGAGCCGGTGCAGGTAGACGGCCACCGCGGCGAGGAGCGCCTCGACCCAGGTGACCCGGACCTCCCGGCCGATGGCGGTGAGCCCGGACGCGACGGACCCGGCCAGCCGCTGCTCGACGCGGTGGAACCGGTGGGCGGTGGTGGGCGTGCCGGGAGCCAGCCCGGTCACCGCCGGACGGTCGGCGAAGCGCTGGGTCCAGAAGGCACGGTCGGTCGAGAACGCCTCCGAGGCCCGGTACGCGGCGTCCGCCTCCACCATGTCGCGCAGCGGCCGGAACGGCGTCGCGGCCGGCTCCCGGCCCACCACGAGGGCCGTGTAGAGGTCGGCGAGCCGACCGGCGAGGAGCGCGAACGTGTAGGCGTCGAGCGCCAGGTGGTGGCAGGTCTGGAACCAGATCTGCCGGTCGTCGGCGAGCCGCAGCAGCGCGTGCCGGAAGATCGGGCCGGTCCGCAGGTCGACGAGGGTGGTGAGGTCGGTGCTGATCCACGCCTCGGCGGCGGCGTCCGGGTCCGGCTCGGCGCGCAGGTCCACGACGGTGAGCGCGCCCCCGATCCGGTCGTCGATCACCTGACAGGGCTCGGTGCCGTCGGGTCCGGCGGCCGGCTCGACGCGGATCCGGAGCGCGTCGGCCTCGCGCACGAGCCGCCGGCCGGCCTCGGCGAGCGCGTCGAGGTCGAGCACGCCGTCGATGAGGATGCCCGCGCCGGTGTTGAAGATCGGATTCGTGCCATCGATCTGCTGGGCGTACCAGACGCCGGCCTGCGCGGCGGTGAGGGGCAGCGAAGTGGTCACGATGGCGGTCTCCCGTTGTCTGGGCATGGGTGTACGACCCGCCGTCCGCATCGACGGCGGGCCTCTCACCGGTGGTTCAGGCGGTCTGCGCGTCCATCGCGCGGATGAGGCTGGCCGGCCGCATGTCGGTCCAGTTCCGCTCGACGTAGTCGAGGCAGTTCGCGCGGCTGTCCTCGGGGTGCACGACGGTCCAGCCCGCCGGCACGTCGGCGAAGGCCGGCCAGATCGAGTGCTGGTTCTCGTCGTTGACGAGGACGAGGTACGTGGCGTCGTCGTCCTCGAACGGGTTGGTCGTCATCGGATCACATCCTCCTTCTGTGCGGTCATCAACGACCACCAGCCGTTGACCGTGGGTTGGTCGGCCAGTTCCACGAAGCCGAGCCGTACGCCCCCGGACCGCCACCGCTCGACCAGGCTCATCAGGCGGATCGAGTCCAGCCCGACATCGATCAGGTCGTCGTCGGGACCGAAGCTGTCGGCCGGCTCGTCGAGCACCTCGGCGATCTGCGCCTGGAGTTCCTCGGCGGACGAGGGCACCCCGGCGGTCACTGCCGGACCCCGGTGGCGAGGAGGGCGCGCGACGCGGTCGCCGGGACCGGGTGGCGCTCGGCGAGCGCGGCGGCGACCGAGGCGACGATCTCCCCGGAGCGGACCGCCACGGCCGACAGCAGTGTGGACGTTATCCCGTGCGCGTGCTCGGTCCCGCCCTGTAGGTAGACGCCGGCGCGCAGCGCGGCGTCGGTGACCACCCGGTAGTCGCGGCCGATGCGTAGCAGGCCCTCGTCGTCCCGCTGGCAGCGCGGGCCGGTTGCGCCGAGCAGCCGGGTGGCGTCGACCGGCCGGTAGCCGGTGGCGAACACGACCGCGTCGGCGGCCAGTGGCGTCAGCTCGCCGGACGGCATGTGTTCGACCACCAGGTCGACACCGTCGGGACGTGGGCGCAGGTCGGTGACGCGGGACGCGTTCATCATCCGGAGCCGGCCCCGGCCGAGGACCCGCTCCTGGTAGGCCCGCCGGTAGAGGTCGGTGATGAGGTCCCCGTCGACCACCGAGTAGTTCGTGTTGCGGTGGTAGTCGAACAGCATCCGCTTCACGTCCGCCGGCGCGTCGTAGTAGACGTCGACAGCTGCCGGGTCGAAGATCCCGTTGGCGAAGTTGCTGTCGTCGGCCGGGCTGTAGCCGTAGCGGAAGAAGACCGAGCACACCTCGGCGCTCGGGTACCGCTCGTGCAGGAACGCGACCGACTCGGCCGCGCTCTGACCGGCGCCGACCACCACGAACCGCTGCGGTCGCGCCACCTCGAAGGCGGCGGCGCGGTGCAGGATGTCGAGGTTGTGCCAGACCCGCTCGGAGGAGGTCACCTCGGGCGGCAGGCTGGACTCCAGGCCGACGGCGACGACCACGTTGCGGGCCCGGAACACCTGGGTGCCGCCGCCGTGCCGGGTGGTCACGTCGACCGCCCACGCCTCGCCGTCGGGACCGGTGACCGGAACGACGTCGGTGACCGTGTGGCCGTACGCGACCCGGTGGCGCATCCGCTCGGCGGCCCAGGAGAGGTAGTCGTGGAACTCCGCCCGCAGCGGGTACATCGACTTGTAGTTGATGAAGTCCGCCAGCCGGTCGTGGGCGTGCAGGTAGGACACGAAGCTGAAGTCGCTGGCCGGGTTCCGCATCGTGACCAGGTCCTTGAGGAAGGACACCTGCATCGTGGCGTTGTCGAACAGCATCCCGCGATGCCAGCCGAACTCCGCCTGCTTCTCCAGGAAGAGTGCCTCGATGTGGTCCTCGACCCGTTGACACCGCGCGTTGTGTTCGTCGACGGCGATGGCGGTGGCCAGGTTGGACGGTCCGAAACCGATGCCGATGAGGTCGTGGACCTGAATGTCCGAGGGGACCAAGACAATGCCCTTTCCGTGGGCGGCGCCGCACGCGTCGTGCGCCAGGTTAGGCTACCCTAACTAGTTAGCGGGGTAAAGGCGGGCGTTCGTACGACATGAGCACGGCGTTCTTGTGCCCGAGGTCCACCTCGGACAGCGGCCGGAACCCGGCGCGGGCGAACATGCGGCGGGCGATGTCGTGCCGGACGTCCGGGTCGGCGACGATCCGTGTACAGGCGCGATCCGCATCGAACAGGGCGTGTGCCAGCGACCGCACGAGTTCCCGGCCGACACCGCGGCCGGTCGCCTCACGGGGTCCGATGGCGACGTGGATACCCAGGTCGTGGGGGCGTGCCGGGTAGTGCCGGCCGACCACGTCGCGTGGCGTGCGGTAGACCTCCAGGTAGGCGAGGTCCAGCCCGTCGCGGGCGGCGACCAGCGGCCGGGTGCAGTCGCCGTCGAGCTGCCGCCGCAGCACCGCCGCCCAGCGTTCGGCCGGCCACGCCTGCTCCCAGAAGCGGTCCACGTGCGGCCGCGCCATCCAGTCCGCGATCAGTTCCGCGTCACCGTTCGCGGGGTCGGCGACCCGGAAGCGCCAGGCCGCGGACGGGCCGGGCAGCGGCGGCGGACCGGCCGCCAGCACCCTCGGGTCGAGGTCGTGGGTCACCTCGCGGAAGGACGCCGGCGACCAGGCCGCCGCCCCCATCAGCGGGCCACCGCCGCGGCGACCGTCGGCAGGACGTTGTCGATGAAGTACGGGGTGGACAGCGGACTGGGGTTGCGAAGCGAGGTGAACTGCACGAGGTCCAGCGGCACGTACCCGCCGCCCTTGACCGCCTTCAGGTTCTTGAACAGCGTGTTGGCCTCCAGCGCCGACTTGAACTGCGGTTCGGTGGCATAGATCATCACCACGTCGGCGTCGATCGTGGCGATCTTCTCCAGGCTCAGCGTGACCGCGAAGTCCTCGCTCTTCAGCTCCTTGACGGCGGGCGCCAGTTCCATTCCGAAGGCGTTGAACGACTTCACACCGGTGTCCTCGGGTGAGCGCAGCACGCCGATCGTGCCGGCCTCGAAGGCCTGCGAGAGGCTGAAGGTCTTGCCGACGAGGGCAGGGTACTTCGTGCGGACGCCGGCGATCTTCGCTTCGACGTCCTTGATGACCTGTTCACCCTGCTCGACCTTGCCGACGAGCTTGGCCACCTGGCGCAGGGTCGTCTGCCACGGGTCCTCGAACGGTCCCGTCTCGTAGGCCGTGGTCGGCACCAGCGGGGAGAGCGCCTTGTACTCGGAGTCGACGTAGTAGTCGCCGCCGGCCAGCACGAGGTCCGGGTTGAGCTTCGCGACCTGCTCGGGGTCGACGCCGCTCTCACCCGGCTCCAGGACCGTCGGCTGGCCGGTCAGCTTCGGCTTCGCCCAGGGCGTGATGCCGCCCTCGTGCACCGAGGCGCCGACGCCGACCGGCTGGATGCCGAGCAGCAGCAGGGCGTCCAGGTCGGCGTCGGAGAGCGCGACGATACGCTCCGGCGCCTTCTCCAGGGTCGTGGTGCCCAGCTTGTGCTTGATGGTCACGGGATACGCGGCCGCCCCGGACGACGTACCGCCCGCGGGTGCGGGCGACTCGTCGTCACCGCAGGCCACGAGCGCACCGCCGGCGAGCGCGAGCGCGAGCACCGAGGCCACCGCACGCAGATTGATGGACATAAGGATTCACCTTCGCTTGTTAGGTTCGCCTAACCTAAAATACGATCGACCCGGACCACAAGCCGGGCGCCCTCGCCGGTGCCCCGAGCCGTGCGGTACAGTCCGCGCCTTAGGCAAGGCTAACCTAAAGGCTGGAAGGAGCGCCGCACGGATGACACCCGACGGCATCAGCGGTCGGACCGCACTGGTCACCGGAGCGGCGCGGGGCATCGGCGCCGCGGTGGCGAGCGCGCTGGCCTCGCGCGGCGCGCTGGTCGCGCTGACCGATGTGGACGGGCTCGCGGCCCACCGGCTCGCCGCGACCCTGGCCGGCGCCCGCGCCTACCCGCTCGACGTCACCGACAACGCCGACGTCGAGCGCGTCTTCACGGCCGCCGAGGCCGATCTCGGCCCGGTGGAGATCTGCGTGTCGGTCGCCGGGATCCTGCGTCCCGCGCGGGTTCTGGACACCACCGACGCCGACTGGCGCGCCACGTTCGACGTCAACACCACCGGGGTGTTCCACGTGCTGCGCTGCGCCGGCCGGCGGATGGCCGGCCGCGGCCGGGGCAGCATCGTCACGGTCAGCTCGAACGCGGCCGGGATCCCCCGCGTCGGGATGGCCGCCTACGCCGCCGCCAAGGCGGCGACCACCATGCTGACCAAGTGCCTCGGTCTGGAACTCGCCGAGCGCGGCGTGCGGTGCAACGTGGTCGCCCCGGGCTCCACCGACACCGCGATGCAGCGCGCCCTGTGGACCGGCCCCGACGCCGCCGCCGGGGTGATCGCGGGCTCCCTGGCGGACCACCGCACCGGCATCCCGTTGGGCCGGCTCGCCGACCCCGCCGACATAGCCGACGCCGTTCTCTTCCTCGCCTCCGACCAGGCCCGTCACATCACGATGCACGACCTGTACGTCGACGGCGGCGCGACTCTGCGCGCCTGACCACCGGGAGACCGTACCGATGACCACTGCACAGTTCGACGCCACGTCCACCGAGGCCCTTGCCCTGCTCACCGAGTACCGCCCGGAGACGCCGTTCTTCTTCGCCTCACCGCGCGGCACGATCGCCACCGAGGGCCGGCTCTTCACCGTACCGGCCGACCGGGACCTGCCCTCGGCCGTCCGCGGGGTGCTCGACCTGGCGGCCGACGACGGACACGACGACCCCATAGTGGTCGGTGCCGTCCCGTTCGACAGCCACACCGAGCCGCGGCTCAGCGTGCCGCTCCGCGCCTACCGCGCCGGACCGCTGCCGAACCGGATCACCGCGCCCAGCACGCCGACGAGCGCCGGTGCGCGTACCGTCGAGGTGCCCGTCGGTGCCGCGTACGTGGAGGGGGTGCGCCGCGCCGTGGCCCGGTTGCGCGCCGGGGAGCTGGACAAGGTCGTGCTGGCCCGCGCCCTCGACGTCACCACCGACTCCGCCATCGACATCGGCCTGCTGCTGCGCCACCTGGCCGCCCGGGATCCGGCCGGGTACACCTTCGCCGTCGATCTCGCCGCCGGGACACTCGTCGGCAACAGCCCGGAGTTGCTCGTCTCCCGGCGCGGCGACATGGTGACCGCGAACCCGCTCGCCGGGTCGCTGCCGCGCAGCGCGGACCCGATCGAGGACTTCGGGCAGGCTCAGGCGTTGCTCGCGTCCCGTAAGGACCGGCGCGAACACGCTCTGGTCGCCGAGGCGGTGGGCGACGCGCTCCGCCCGTTCTGCACCGACGTCGAGGTGCCGGCGGAGCCGTCCCTGCTTCGGACGGCCGCCATGTGGCATCTCTCCACAGTGGTACGGGGCCGGGTCGCCGACCCGGCGATCAGCTCGCTGACGCTCGGCGCGGCACTGCACCCGACGCCGGCGGTGTGCGGCACCCCGACCGGTGACGCCCGCGCCGCCATCGCCGAGTACGAAGGCTTCGACCGCGGCTTCTACACCGGCATGGTGGGCTGGGAGAACGCCACCGGTGACGGCGAGTGGGTGATCGCCCTGCGGTGCGCCGTCACCCAGGGTCGCACCGCCCGCCTGTACGCGGGCGCCGGCATCGTCGCCGACAGCGACCCGGCCGCCGAACTCGCCGAGACCACGGCGAAGTTCCGCACGATGCTCGCCGGGCTGGGCCTGTGACCGACCTGACCCCCTGGCCCGCGGCCTTCGCCGAACGCTACCGTACCGCCGGCTACTGGCGCGGCCAGTCGTTCAGCGCCGCGTTGCGTGACTGGTCGATGCGTCACGGGCACCGCCTCGCCGTGGTCGACGGCGGGATCCGCCGCACCTACCGAGAACTCGACGAACGGGCCGACCGGTTCGCGGCCGGGTTCGCCGCGCGGGGCGTCCGCGCCGGTGACCGCGTCGTGGTACAGCTACCGAACACAGCCGACTTCTTCGACATCGTGTTCGGTCTCTTCCGGCTCGGCGCGGTGCCCGTGTTCGCACTGCCCGCCCACCGCGAGAGCGAGCTCGGCTACTTCTGCCTGCACGCCGAGGCGGTCGCCCTCGTGCTGCCCGGCGTCCACGACGGCTTCGACCACAGCACGCTGATCCCTGCGGTCCGCGCCGCCGCGCCGAGCCTGCGTCTCGTCCTCGAAGCGGGCTCGGACCTCGGCGCCGACCCGGTCGACCTGCCCGACCCGGCCTCCGACACGCTGGCCTTCCTGCAACTCTCCGGCGGCAGCACCGGCCTGCCGAAGCTCATCCCCCGCACCGCCGACGACTATCTCTACAGCGTCCGGGAGAGCGCGGGCATCTGCGGCCTGTCCACCGCGTCGGTCTACCTGTGCGTGTTGCCGGTGGCACACAACTTCACCCTCAGCTCCCCCGGCGTCCTCGGCGTCCTGCACGCCGGCGGCACGGTCGTGATGTGTCCCCGGCCCACCCCCGACGTGGCGTTCCCGCTGATCGCACGGGAACGGATCACCATCACCGCGCTGGTGCCGCCACTGGCACTGGTCTGGCTGGCCGCCGCCGAACGGGCCGAGCATGACCTGTCCAGCCTCGAACTGCTCCAGGTGGGCGGCGCCAAGCTTCCCGCCGACACGGCCCGACGGATCCCGCCGGTGCTCGGCTGCGCCGTGCAGCAGGTCTTCGGCATGGCCGAGGGCCTGGTGAACTACACCCGGCTGGGTGACCCGGCCGAGCTCGTCGAGAACACCCAGGGCCGGCCCATCTCCCCCGACGACGAACTGCTCGTCGTGGACGACCACGACGTGCCGGTCGCCACCGGCGGGACCGGCCATCTGCTCACCCGCGGCCCGTACACGATCCGCGGCTACTACCGGGCCGACGAGCACAATGCCGTGGCCTTCACCCCGGACGGCTTCTACCGCACGGGTGACCTGGTCCGGCTCACCCCCGAGGGCTACCTGGTCGTCACCGGCCGGGCCAAGGATCAGATCAACCGCGGCGGGGAGAAGATCGCCGCGGAAGAGATCGAGAACCACCTGCTCGCCCATCCGGGTGTACACGACGCCGCCGTGGTGGCCGTCCCCGACGCCTACCTCGGTGAACGCACCTGCGCCTTCGTGACGTTACGAGACGGCGACGCCCGGCCGACCGCCGCCCAGCTGCGTGCCTTCGTCCGATCCCGGGGGTTGGCCGCCTACAAGGTGCCGGACAAGGTACGGATCGTCGACGGGTTCCCGGTCACCGGCGTCGGCAAGATCAGTCGTACCGACCTGCGCGCCGCGCTGCGCGCCCAGCTCGCCCAGGAGGCGTGAACCATGTCGCTGCCCGAGATCCCCGGCTATCCGCTGCCGGCCGAGCGGGAACTGCCGGCCAACCGGGTCGACTGGCGGCCCGATCCCGCACGCGCCGTCCTCCTCGTCCACGACATGCAGCGTTACTTCACCGCGCCCTTCCACGGCGCCGAGCCGCTCGCCCGCGCGGCGGCGAACATCGCCGACCTGCGCAAGGTCTGCGCCGACCTCGGCATTCCCGTCATCTTCACCCGGCAACCGGGTGGGCAGAGCCGGCACGACCGCGGGTTGCTGCTCGACATGTGGGGATGGGGCCCGCCGGCCGACCCGGCGGCCGTCGCGTTCCACGACGAGCTGCGTCCCGGCGAGGGCGACCAGGTGGTGGAGAAGCGCCGCTACAGCGCCTTCGTCGACAGCCCGTTCGGCGACCTGCTCGGCGACCGCGACCAGCTGCTGATCACCGGCATCTACGCGCACATCGGGGTCGCGGCGACCGCGTGCGACGCCTTCATGCGTGGCATCCAGGCATTCGTGGTCGGCGACGCGGTCGCCGACTTCACCCGCGCCGACCACCTCGCCGCGCTGCGCTACGTGGCGCGCCGGTGCGGAATGGTGCTCAGCCTTGAGCAGGTGCGCGCCTCGCTCGCCTGAGCCGGTGAGGTGAACCTCCTTCCCAGCCGCGGCGATCGCGCTGGAGATCCCGGCCGGGGATCGCCTCATCCCGACGGTTACGCCGGACGCGGCCACGCGACCAGGCAACCTCACACCCGGCACCCCGCACCACCGGATCCGCCTCGTCGAGCGACCAAGACCCGGGGATAAGCCTGACCTCGGGACTTTCGGCCCGGGTTCGGCGAGTAGCGCACCGGCACGATGACCGCGACGCTCCTCGGTTGCGGTTGCGGTTGCGCTCGATCGCGACCAGGCGCGGGGGAGCACCACAGCTCCCCAGCGAAGGGAATGAGGCGGGATGTCGCGAGCGACCGAGGGCGCCGGCCGGGCGCTGCTGGCGGTGGGCGGTCTGGTACGCCGGGCGGAGGTGTCCGCCGACGGCCGCACTCTGCATCAGATCGGCGGCCGGGAGGCGGACGCCTTCTACCGGGACCGATGGTCCTACGACAAGGTGGTCCGCTCCACCCACGGCGTCAACTGCACCGGATCCTGCTCCTGGAAGGTGTACGTCCGTGACGGCATCATCACCTGGGAGCAGCAGCAGACCGACTACCCCAGCGTCGGACCGGACCGGCCGGAGTACGAGCCGCGCGGTTGCCCGCGGGGGGCCGCCTTCTCGTGGTACACCTACTCCCCCACCCGGGTCCGCTACCCGTACGCACGGGGTGTGCTGGTGGAGATGTACCGGGAGGCCAAGCGGCGACTGGGCGACCCGGTGGCGGCCTGGGCGGACATCCAGGCGGATCCGCAGCGGCGCCGCGGTTACCAGCGGGCGCGCGGCAAGGGCGGGCTGATCCGGATCACCTGGGACGAGGCCCAGGAGATGATCGCCGCCGCGCATGTGCACACGATCAAGGAGTACGGCCCGGACCGGGTCGCCGGCTTCTCCCCCATTCCCGCCATGTCGATGGTGTCGCACGCCGTGGGTGCCCGGTTCCTGTCCCTGCTCGGCGGCTCGATGCTGTCCTTCTACGACTGGTACGCCGACCTGCCGGTGGCCTCGCCGCAGGTCTTCGGGGACCAGACCGACGTGCCGGAGTCCGGGGACTGGTGGGACGCCTCCTACTTCGTCATGTGGGGTTCCAACGTCCCGGTGACCCGTACCCCGGACGCGCACTGGATGGCCGAGGCGCGTTACCGCGGTCAGAAGGTCGTCGTGGTCAGCCCTGACTTCGCCGACAACGTGAAGTTCGCCGACGAATGGATGCCGGCCCAGCCCGGCACCGACGGCGCGCTCGCCATGGCGATGGGACACGTGGTCCTCAAGGAGTTCTTCGTCGACCGGCGCACCCCGCGCTTCGTCGACTACGTCCGCCGCTTCACCGACCTGCCGTTCCTGGTGACGCTCGAGCCGGGCGCGGACGGAGCGTACCGGCCCGGCAAGTTCCTGACCGCGGAGGATCTGGGCGAGTCCGGCCGGGAGGCGGCCTTCAAGACCGTGCTCTGGGACTCGGTTGCCGACGCCCCCGCCGTACCGGAGGGCAGTCTCGGGCACCGGTGGGGCGAGCAGCAGGGCCGGTGGAACCTGGACCTCGGCGGCCTGGAGCCGGCCCTGACGTGCCTCGGCGCGGGCGACGCGGTCGAGGTGGAACTGCCCCGGTTCGACACCGACACGCCACAGGTGCTGCGCCGTGGAGTGCCGACGCGCACCGTCGGCGGTCGGCTCGTGACCAGCGTCTTCGACCTGCTGCTGGCCCAGTACGGGGTGAGCCGGGACGACCTGCCCGGACGCTGGCCGTCCGGCTACGACGACGTCGAGGTGCCGTACACGCCGGCGTGGCAGGAGCCGATCACCGGGGTTCCGGCGGCCCAGGTCGCCCGGGTGGCCCGCGAGTTCGCCGACAACGCCGAACGCTCCGGCGGCCGGTCGATGATCCTGCTCGGTGCCGGGACGAACCACTGGTTCCACTCCGACGCCACCTACCGGGCGATTCTCGCGCTCGTCACGCTGACGGGATGCCAGGGGGTCAACGGCGGAGGGTGGGCGCACTACGTCGGGCAGGAGAAGTGCCGGCCGGTGACCGGCTGGCAGCAGCTGGCGTTCGGCCTCGACTGGGTGCGTCCGCCGCGTCAGATGATCGGCACCGCTTTCTGGTACGTCCACACCGATCAGTGGCGCTACGACACGTACTCGGCGGACGTGGTCGCCTCCCCCACCGGCAGCGGCGCCTTCGCCGGCAGACACACCATGGACCTGCTCGCCCAGTCGGCTCGCTCGGGGTGGATGCCGTCGATGCCGACCTTCGACCGCAATCCGCTGGGCCTGGCCGAGGACGCGCTCGCCGCCCGGCCGGACGATCCGGCCGGCTGGGTGGCGGAACAGGTCGGCGCGGGCGCCGTACGCTTCGCGTGCACCGACCCGGACGCGCCACAGAACTGGCCCCGGGTGCTCACCGTGTGGCGGGCCAACCTGCTCGGCTCGTCGGCGAAGGGCAACGAGTACTTCCTGCGCCACCTGCTCGGCACCGACGCCAACCTGCGGGCCGCCGAGGCCCCGGAGGACCTGCGGCCGAAGGACGTGACCTGGCGGGACGAGGCCCCCGAGGGCAAGCTGGACCTCCTGCTGAGCCTGGACTTCCGGATGACCTCCACCACTCTCTTCTCCGACATCGTGCTGCCGGCCGCGACGTGGTACGAGAAGCACGACCTGAGCAGCACGGACATGCATCCGTTCGTGCACGCGTTCACCCCGGCGATCAACCCGCCGTGGCAGACCCGCACCGACTTCCAGGCGTTCCACGGCATCGCGAAGGAGTTCTCGGCCCTCGCGGGCAGGCATCTCGGCGTCCGGAAGGATCTGGTCGCGGCGCCCCTGCTGCACGACACCCCGGACGCGATGGCCACACCGCACGGGCGGGTGGTCGACTGGGCGGCCACCGGCGAGACTCCGGTGCCCGGCCGGACCATGCCGAAACTGGTGGTCGTCGAGCGCGACTACGGCGCCGTCGCGGAGAAGATGGCCGCGCTCGGACCGCTGATGGACTCCCTCGGCACCAGCGGCAAGGGCGTGGCGGTCGACGTACGTCCCGAGGTGGAGTACCTGCGCCACCGCAACGGGGCGGTACGCGGCGGCGTGGCGGACGGGCGGCCCTCCCTGGCCACCGACGTGCACGCGTGTGAGGCGATCCTCGCGCTCTCCGGCACCACGAACGGCCGGGTCGCCACCGCCGGCTTCCAGGATGTGGAGAGGCGCACCGGGGTACGCCTGGCCGACCTGGCCGCCGAGCACGAAGGCAAGCGGATCACCTTCGCCGACACCCAGTCCCGCCCGGTGCCGGTGATCACCAGCCCGGAGTGGTCGGGCAGCGAGCACGGCGGCCGGCGGTACTCGCCGTTCACCATCAACACCGAACGGCTCAAGCCGTGGCACACCCTCACCGGCCGCCAGCACTTCTTCCTCGATCACGACTGGATGCACGAGGCCGGGGAGGCGCTGCCGATCTTCCGCCCGCCACTGGACATGCACAAGCTGTTCGGCGAGCCCAGGCTCGGCGTCAACGGCGAACTGGAGATCACCGTCCGCTACCTGACCCCGCACTCGAAGTGGTCGATCCATTCGGAGTACCAGGACAACCTGATCATGCTGACGTTGTCCCGGGGCGGGCCGACGATGTGGATGAGCGAGGCCGACGCGGCGAAGATCGGGGTCCGGGACAACGAGTGGATCGAGGCGGTCAACCGTAACGGCGTGGTGGTCTGCCGGGCGGTGGTGACGCACAAGATGCCCGAGGGCACCGTCTACATGTACCACGCCCAGGAACGGGTGATCGACGTACCGAAGGCCGAGGTCAACGGCCGGCGCGGCGGCATCCACAACTCGCTGACCCGGCTGCTGGTCAAACCCACACACCTGATCGGCGGGTACGCGCAGCTCACCTTCGCCTTCAACTACCTCGGGCCCACAGGCAACCAGCGCGACGAGGTCACCGTGATCCGCCGCCGTTCCCAGGAGGTGCAGTACTGATGCGGGTCATGGCACAGATGGCCATGGTGATGAACCTCGACAAGTGCATCGGCTGCCACACCTGCTCGGTCACCTGCAAGCAGGCGTGGACCAACCGATCCGGCGTCGAGTACGTCTGGTTCAACAACGTCGAGACCCGCCCGGGGCAGGGCTACCCCCGCACCTACGAGGACCAGGACCGCTGGCAGGGCGGCTGGGTCCGTACCCGCTCCGGGCGGCTCAAGCCCCGCTCCGGCGGGCGGGTGAAGAAGCTGTTCAGCATCTTCGCGAACCCGAAGCTGCCGGCCATGCAGGACTACTACGAGCCCTGGACCTACGACTACGAGCACCTGATCAACGCACCCGCCGGCGAGGACACCCCGGTCGCGCGCCCCAAGTCGCTGCTCACCGGGCAGGACACGAAGATCACCTGGAGTGCCAACTGGGACGACTCCCTCGCCGGCGGCAACGAGATCGCCGCCGGCGACCCGGTGCTCGCCAAGGTCTCCGACCAGGTCCGCCAGGAGTACGAGAAGACCTTCATGTTCTTCCTGCCCCGGATCTGCGAGCACTGCCTCAACCCGTCGTGCGCGGCCTCCTGCCCGTCCGGTGCGATCTACAAGCGGGCCGAGGACGGCATCGTGCTGGTCGACCAGGACCGCTGCCGGGGCTGGCGGATGTGCGTGACCGGCTGCCCGTACAAGAAGATCTACTTCAACCACCGCACCGGCAAGGCGGAGAAGTGCACGTTCTGCTTCCCGCGCATCGAGATCGGTCAGCCCACCATCTGCTCCGAGACCTGTGTGGGCCGGCTGCGCTACCTCGGGTTGATGCTCTACGACGCCGACCGCGTCACCGAGGCCGCCGCTGCGGAAGCCGAGCACGACCTGTACGACGCACAGCGGTCGGTCTTCCTCGATCCGCACGACCCGGGGGTGGTCGCGGCGGCCCGCGCGGCGGACATCCCGGACGACTGGATCGAGGCCGCGCAGCGCTCGCCGGTGTGGGACCTGATCATGAGGTACGAGGTCGCGCTTCCGCTGCATCCGGAGTACCGGACCATGCCGATGGTCTGGTACATCCCGCCGTTGTCGCCGGTGGTCGACGTTCTCCGGGACACCGGGCACGACGGCGAGGCCGCCGGCAATCTCTTCGGCGCCATCGACGCGCTGCGCATCCCGGTGGAATACCTCGCCGAACTGTTCACCGCCGGTGATCCGGCACCGGTGCGCGCGGTGCTGAACCGGCTCGCCGCGATGCGCGCCTATCAGCGTCGGATCAACCTGGGCGAGCCGGCCGACGAGTCGATCGCCGCCGCAGTCGGGATGACCGGCGCCGCGATGGACGACATGTACCGGCTGCTGGCCATCGCCAAGTACGAGCAGCGCTACGTCATCCCGGCCGCCCACGCGGAGGACGCGCACCGGCTGGAGACGATCGCCACCGAGTGCAGCCTCGACTACGAGGGCGGCCCCGGCATGGGCGGCGGCGGCCCGTACGGGCAGGGCCCCTTCGGCGAGTCCTCGGGGATCCCGGTACCGGTGCAGGTCGAGACGTTCCACATGCTACGTGACCGGCAGACGGCGGACGGCTTCGTCGACCCGGGCGACGAGCCGCGCCGGGTGAACCTGCTCAACTGGGACGGCAAGGGCACCCCGAAGGGCCTCTTCCCACCCCGCCGTTCCCAGCCCGGATCGGCCGAAGGAGGCCAGCCGTGAACCAACCGACCTGGCGGGCGGTGGCCGCCCGCGCCGCGTCCCTGCTGCTGCGTTATCCGGACGACGAGGTGCTCGCCGCGCTGCCGACCGTCCGGGCCGCCCTGGACGAGCTGCCGGGACCGGTGGCCGGGCCGCTGCGGGAGGTGGTCGCACACCGCGAGGAGCGCGTCCCGGTGGAGTTGCGCGCCGAGTACGTGCAGGTGTTCGACTTCCGCCGCCGCTGCTGCCTGCACCTGACGTACTACACGGCCGGGGACACCCGGCGCCGGGGCGAGGCGCTGGTCGGCTTCGCCGCCGCGTACCGGGCCGCCGGGCTGGAACTCGTCGACGGCGAGCTGCCCGACTTCCTGCCCGCGGTGCTCGACCTGGCCGCCCACGACGACGGCGGCTGGGCCCTGCTGCGGGACCACCGGGTGGGTCTGGACCTGCTGGCCGAGGCGCTGGGCCGGGAGAGGTCCACCTACCGGCACGCCGCGGTCGCCGTCCGGGAGATGCTCCCGCCCGCCCGTCCGGAGGACCTGGCCGCCGCGGCGCGGCTGGCCCGGAGCGGTCCGCCGGCCGAGCAGGTCGGACTGGAAGCGTTCGGACTCGTCGACACGACCACGGGAGGCCGCCGGTGAACGCGACGAACGTGCTGCTGTGGGTGGTCTACCCGTACCTGAGCCTGGCGGTCCTGGTGGGTGGGCTCCTCTGGCGGTACCGCTACGACAAGTTCGGCTGGACCACCCGCTCGTCGCAGCTCTACGAGAGCGCGATCCTGCGCTGGGGCAGTCCGCTGTTCCACTTCGGCGTCCTCATGGTGCTGATCGGTCACGTCGGCGGTCTGGTGATCCCGAAGTCGTGGACCGAGGCGGTGGGCGTCACCGAGCACGCCTACCACCTGATGGCGGTCTTCGTCGGTACCGTGGCCGGTTTCTGCACCCTGATCGGGCTGGGCATCCTCATCGCCCGGCGACGCCTCACCGGGCCGGTCTTCGCCGCCACCACACGCAACGACAAGGCGATGTACGTGGTGCTGGCCGGCGTCATCGTCCTCGGCCTGCTCGCCACCGTCCGCGCCAACGTGACCGGCGACGGATACGACTACCGCGAGACGGTCTCGCCGTGGTTCCGCTCCCTGTTCTACCTCCGCCCCGACCCCGACGTGATGGCGGACGTGCCGGTGGGCTTCCAGATCCACGTGCTGGCCGCGTTCGGGTTGTTCGCGTTCTGGCCGTTCACCCGCCTCGTGCACGCCTTCAGCGCCCCGCTCGGCTACGTCACCCGCCCGTACGTGGTCTACCGCAGCCGTGACGAGCGCCGCCGCCCCGGGCTCCGTCCCACCCGGCCGGGCTGGGACGGCCCGCCCCGCATGCCCCGCCGTGACCGGGACCGGGCGGACCGGTGAATCCGGCCAGCGGTGTGGTCAGCCGCGCCGTCGACCTCTGCGGGTCCGCCGAGCGTCGCGGCGAGGCGGTCGACTGGGCACTGGCCCGCCGGCTCGCCCACGACCTCGCGTCCCCGGCCGCCGCGCGGGCGGTCCCGCTCGACTCGGCGGTGGGGCGGATCCTGGCGGCGCCGGTGCGGGCGGCGGTGCCGCTGCCCGGTTTCGACAACGCCGCCATGGACGGGTACGCGGTCCACGGACCCGGCCCCTGGCAGGTTGTCGACCGGGTGCTCGCCGGTTGCACCCGCCTCCCCGCCTCGCTGACGGACGGGACGGCTGTGGAGATCGCCACCGGCGCCCCGGTGCCTCGCGGGACCGACCGGGTGGTGCCGTACGAGGCAGCCGACCGCCGGGGTGACACCGTCTCGGCCCCGCCCGACGAGCGCCGGCACGTCCGTCGTCGGGGCGAGTACGCCCGGCCGGAGCAGGTCCTCGTACCGGCCGGCGCGAGGGTCACGCCGCCGGTCGTGGGACTGGCCGCCGCCGTCGGCCTGGACCGGCTCACCGTCCATCCGCGACCCCGGCTCCGGGTGATCGTGAGCGGCAACGAACTGGTGACGTCCGGCCGGCCCGGCTGGGGGCGGGTCCGCGACGCCATCGGTCCCATGCTGCATCCGTTGCTGGCGTCCTGGGGCGCCGAGATGCTGGATTCCCGCCTGGTCGGCGACGAACCCGACTGGTTCGCCGCCGCTGTCGCCGACAGTATCGGCGAGGCCGATGTGACAGTCGTCTGCGGCGCCTCGTCCGTCGGTCCGGCCGACGGGCTGCACCGGACGCTGGAGCGGCTTTCGGCCACCGTCCACGTCGACGGCGTCGCCTGCCGGCCCGGGCATCCGCAGGTGCTCACGCAGCTCGGGCCGAGGTGGCTGGTCGGGCTGCCCGGCAATCCGTACGCCGCGCTCGTCGGCGCGCTCACCCTGGTCGAGCCGCTGCTCGCCGGGCTCACCGGCGCGTCGCTGCCCGACGCCGAGCCGGTGCCGTTGCGTGACACGCTGGCGCCGGACCATCGGCGTACCCGGATTCTTCCGGTGCGGTGGTCCGCCGGTGCCGTACGGCTGGTCCAGGGTGACCAGCCCGGCTTTCTGGGTGGTGCGGCCGTGGCGGACGGCTTCGCTGTGGTACCGCCCGGATGGTGCGGCGACGAGCGGGTCGGGCTGCTTCGGCTGCCGTCGTGACACCTCAGGACGCCCCGCGTCCGGGACTTCCGCCCCTGATCCGCTCGGTTGCGCTACGTCAGGCTCAGTGTCGATAAGCGGATCTCACCACTCCCCTTCTCGGACCGCAGATACCCGGCTGACGAACCACGACGGAGAATCCGATGACCGTGAACCGAGGAACGCCACCGGCGACGACCCGGCCGGGGCCGCCCGCCACCGGCGGTGCGACCGCCCCGCTCCAGCTCGCTGTCTCCACGCTCGGCTTCCTGGTCAACTTCTGGGCGTGGGCGCTGCTCGGGCCGCTCGGGCCCGGCATCAAGGAACGCCTCGGGCTGAGCTTCGCCGCCCAGTCGCTGCTCGTCGCCGTTCCGGTGGTGGTGGGTTCTCTCGGCCGCATCCCGGTCGGCGCGCTCACCGACCGGTACGGTGCCCGGCTGGTGTTCCCGCTGGTCACCGCCGCCACCATCATTCCGGTGCTGACGCTGACAGTGGTCTCCTCGTACGCCGCCCTGATCGTCACCGGCTTCTTCCTCGGCATCGGCGGCACCGCGTTCGCCGTCGGCGTACCGCACGTCTCCGGCTGGTACCCGCCGGCCCGGCGCGGCTTCGCCATCGGAGTGTTCGGCATCGGCATGGGCGGCACGGCCATCGCCAACTTCACCACCGTCCGGCTCGCCGACGCCTACGGCGACAATGCACCGTTCCTCCTCGTCGCCGTGATCCTGGCCGCCTACGCCGTCCTGGCGTTCGTGCTGCTGCGGGACGCGCCGGGTCGCATCCGGCCCACCGGCTCGGCCTGGCGGCGGCTGGCCGGGGTGGGACGACTCACCGTCACCTGGCAGCTGTGCTTCCTGTACGCGGTCGGCTTCGGCGGATTCGTGGCCTTCAGCGTCTACATGCCGGCCTACCTGCGCACCACCTACGACCTCAGCCCGGCCGACGGGGCTCTACGCACGGCCGGTTTCGTGGTCCTCGCCGTGGCCGCCCGGCCGGTCGGCGGCTGGCTGTCCGACCGCCTGCACCCCGTCCCGGTCCTGGTCTGGTGCTTCTCCGGGGTGGCCGCCCTGGCTGTCGTGCAGGCATTCGAGCCGCGGCTGATGCCGGTGGCCACGATCGCCCTGCTCGGCATGGCGATCCTCCTCGGCGCGGCCAGCGGAGCCGTCTTCGCCCTCGTCGGCAAGGTCGCCCCCGCCGAACAGGTCGGCGCGGTCACCGGGCTGGTCGGCGCGGCCGGCGGCCTCGGGGGCTTCGTGCCGCCCCTGGTCATGGGGTGGGTGTACGGCGTGCAGGGTTCCTACGCCATCGGCCTGATGCTGCTGTCGGACGTGGCGCTCGCCGCCGCCGTGTTCACCGCCGTCAAGATGAGCGGACTCGCCCGCCGGGCCGACTGACCGGACGGCCGGAGCGGCGCCGGTCGGCAACCGGCGCAACCTGCGGAATTCAACGCGACCGGGAAAGACGCCAGATACTCACGGTGGGCGATACTGGGATCGAACCAGTGACCTCTTCGGTGTGAACTGTCGGCGAGCCGGTCGGACCGGGTGTCATGCGAGGTCATCCGGCGTGTTGGGGCCGTTCGTGGGCGGGTTCGGTGGGTGGGGTTGCTGTACTTCGTTGCTGTACCGCCCGTCGACGAGGAACCGCCCGAAGTGGGCACGCATCCGTAGCCAGTGTTGGCGGTCGTCGCAGGGATGGAGTCGACCACAGCGGCACAGGCTCAGGGCCGATTCGGAGTGCTTGGTCAACAGGATGTCCGCGTGGGCCACCTGCGCCCTGGCGTACTCACGGAAGGCTGTCGAGGTGTAGATGACTCCCATCGGTCACCGCCCCGGCCTGCGGGTGTGGCGGTGGTGCCAGAGGGCTTCGGCGACGGCATCCACGGGGTCGATGTCCCCGGCCGCCAGGCGTTCTCGGGTGACGACGATCCAGGGCGGCGAGGCCGGGGTGGCTTCGCCGCAGGCGGTTCGCATCCCCTCCTGGGCGAGTTGGGCCAGCCGACAGGGGTCGCGTTGGTTGGTGTGCCAGCAGCCGGTGGCCACGCAGAAGCCGGCGCTGTCGGGTCGGTGGGCCTCCCACAGTGCGCGGGCCAGTCGCCACAGCAGACGGTGCTGACACCCGGCGGGCGGCTCCACGGGCGGGTTCTCGACATCGAAGGACATGCGCCGACGATCGCGTCCGACGGGGGCCCGTTCCATGGCCAGCGGTCATGTCACAGTGACATGGGACGGCTCGACCAGCGGGAACGAGTCGCCATAGGCTGTCGGCCGGAACACCTTGAGTAGTCGGAACGCGACGCTGGGAGCTGCCGTGCTGCTCGATCCGCTGCGGATACCGGAGGATGCGTGGTCGCATGGCGAGGTGCTGACCGTCCTGGCAGCCCGCGACATCGGCAGGCTGTTCCGCTGGATCACCCGTCTCACCGGGGCGAGTCAGAGCCGGATCGGGGCCGCTGTGGGGCTGGAACAGGGCTACGTCAGCCGGATCATGGCCGGACGCAAGGTCACCTCGATCGATGTGCTGGAGCGGATCGCCGACGGCTGCCGGATGCCCGACCAGGCGCGGATCACGATGGGCCTGGCACCCCGGCAGGCCGCGCCGCCGGCCGCTCCTGAACAACGCATCCCCTGCGAGCCGCCGGCCAAGCGGACCTGGCAAGACGACGTACGCAGTGCCGCAGAGCTTTGGCGAGGTGACGTGAACCGTCGAGACGTATTCCGGCAGATGGCTTTCAGCTCCGCCGGCTACACTCTGCCGGCGCTGCGCTGGCTCACCGCCCCCGACCCGGCCCCGGTCACCCAACGCGGACGCAACACCGTGGGTCAACCCGAGATTGACACCATCCGCGCCATGACCGCGACCTACCGCCAGTTGGACAACCAGTACGGCGGCGGGCACGCCCGCGACACCGTCGCCCGCTACCTCCACCAGGAGGTGACCCCGCTGCTCACCGACGGCCGGTACAACCACCCCACCGGTCAACGGCTGCTCAGCGCCGCCGCCGAACTGGCCCAGCTCGCCGGATGGCAGGCATACGACACCGCCGAACACGGCATCGCCCAGCGGTACCTCACCCTCGCCCTGGACTTCGCCCACGCCGCCGGAGACGATGGCCTCGGCGCGGAGATCCTCGCGGCGATGAGCCACCAGGCCACCTACCTCGGCCATACCGCCACCGGCCTCGACCTCGCCCGCGCCGCCGGCCGAACCGCCCGCCGCGCCGGAATCCCCGTCCTGACCGCCGAAGCCCACGTCATGGAAGCCCACGCCCTGGCCAAAGCTAACGACGAACGAGCCTGCGCCACCGCCCTGCATCAGGCCGAACAAGCCCTCGACCGCGCCGACCGCAGACCGACCCGCAATGGCTCAGCTACTTCGACGAGGCGTACCTGTCAGCCAAGTTCGGACACTGCTTCCACGCCCTCGGCCGCACCACCCACGCCGAACGCTTCGCCGCCCGATCCCTGCGCATGGACAACCGCTACGTACGCGGCCGAGCCTTCAACCTCGCCCTACTCGCCAGCGTCCACGCCCACCAGGGACAACCCGACCGGGCCTGCGCCATCGGCGCAGAAGCCCTGACCCTGACCAGCCAGCTACGGTCCGCCAGAGCCGTCCGCTACCTGCGCGACCTGCAATCCCAACTCGCTCCACACCGGCGACTACCCGCCGTCCGGCACTTCAGCGGCCGCATCGACGCCACCCTCGGCCCCCGACGCTGACCCCTACAGCTCCCCGCGGGCCTTGCGCGCGACCAGCTCCAGCACTGCAATCACCGTGCCGGCACCAACGATCTCACCCCGGGACACCAGCCCGTACGCCTCGTCGAGCGGAATCCAGGCGACCTGCTCAGCCTCGTTGACGTCCACGGGTGTGCCGATGTGCTCGGCCTGCCGGGCGAGGAAGAGCAGATTCTCGGCGTCGGCAGTGCCGACCCACGGTTGGAAGGACAGCAACGGCTCCACCGCTTGGGGCCGCCAGCCGGTCTCCTCCTCGACCTCCCGCACCGCGCACTGCGCCGGGTGCTCCTCGTCATCGACATAGCCGCCGGGCAACTCCCACACCCACCGGTCGAACACGAAGCGGTGCCGCCGCATCAACAGCAAGCGCTCCCGGTCGTCGAGTACGGCGACCATGGCCGACCGGGGAGCCCGGATCACGTACTGCTCGAAGCGAACCCCGTCCGGCAACTCCACCTCGGCGATACTCAGCCGCGCCCGCCGGGTGTCGTCCACGACCCGCTCGCCGTGGATGGTCCACCGGGTCAACTCCGTCGCCTGCTTCTCCACCACCTCGCCAGTATCCGCGCCGACCCCATCACCTGCGCGACAGGCGGCATCTGCTGGTCGCACCACCCCGGCGTTCGACCCCTCGCTTGTAGTTCCGGGCGCGTCATCCGGCGGCGTCCCGGACCGTCGCCTCGATCGACCGTCCGTGTTACACCGACCCCGGCCGGGTCCATCCAGGCCCGTTGCTGTCACGGCTGCTGTCGACGCCGCCATGCCTCGAACAGCTCGATGGCCAGCCAATGTCCATTAGCTCGGGCGTAGTCCAAGGGCGTGCGGCCTTCCCGATCGATGACGTCGAGCCTCGCACCTCGGATCAGCAGCAGGACAGTCACCTCCACGTGGAGAGGCCCACCTCTCTGGAGGGCACCATCACCCTCTACATCCACGGCATGATGCAGCAGAGTCATGCCGTGCTCGTCCGGGTCCTCGACGTCGGCTCCATCGTCCAAGAGCTGCCGCAGCCGGGGCAGGTCTTCCATCTCAACGGCGTGATGAGTCGGGGTCACCCGCAAATCCTAGGCACCCGCGCTGCGCTGGTGCTCAGACGTTGAAGCGGAACATAGACGGGCGCTCGCATGACCGGCGGCGACCCAGTCGGCAGGCTTGTCACGCCACATCTTGGGCTTACGCTGTTAGTGGCTGGTTGCCGACGTTTCACGCTGTCTTGTGCCCCCTGTGTGCCCCCGAAGGCTTTTTTGCCGCCAAGCGGCCGAGCCATCGATGCGCATTCTCCAGGCCCACTTCGTTGTCGGCTGCGCTCGTGATTCCGGTCAGATCGTCGGTAACGACGCGACGGGCGAAGTAGTCAGCCTGCACCGCCCACCGAAACCGGAGCATGGCCAGCAAGCCGTGTTCCACCTCGGCGCGCGTCATCGTCTTGCTCTCTAGGTATGCCTCCACCAGGTAGTCCGCGTTATCGATGCCTCCGACATACATCACTGCCGACGCGAGGTCGTACAGCAGCGGACCGCTCATCGCGATACTCCAGTCGATCAGTCCGCACTCTCCCGTCTTGCGGTCGAGCCGGAATGCCTCTGGAGCCGGATCGGTGTGTAGCAGGCCCCACGACAAAGACCCGACATCAAGCGCCTCGTACCCCGCAAGGGCGGCCGCCACTGAGGGTCGAACCCAAGGACGAACTGCCAAATGTGATGCCCGCGCATCGACCCAGTCAAACCGATCGGCATCCTTGATCGTCACGCTTCTAAGCGCTGCGTGCACTCGCGCCAGGGTTGCCCCGATCAGCCGTTGCTCGTCCGGGCTCCTGCCAAGCAGCCCGTTGCCTGCGACCCAGTTCAACAACCCGAGTGGCACTCCGTCGACATCGGCGACGACGCTTCCGTGCCTCGTCACTACCGGGGTGCCCGCCGGAACGCCTGCCGCCTCGACGTGAGCCGCGACCTCAAGGCCGCCCATGAAGGAACGGCGCGATCCCGGCGCAACCGCCTTGGCTACCCACCGTTCACCGCCCTCGGAGACGAACCACGTCGCCGAGTTCATTCCGCCGTTGTGCACCTGAACCGCCGCGTCCGCCAGTCCCCAATAGGCCGCGAGACACGCACGCAGCTTCCCATTATCGATCACCAGCACGAGTCAAACACCATTCACCGCAACTGGCTACGAACTTCTGACCTCACCGCGTGCCCACCTCGCCATCCCGTCTGCCATCGACCCGCCCTCCGGGGAGCGGGCCACCGCCCGGCCCGCCACGTCAAGCAGACCTTGACGCCCGATGGACGCTGGCGGGTCGGGCGGTGGTCTGCTCGGCTCGCCCGGGTCGATGGCAGGCGGGATGGCCCACCGCAACCACCCACGGACCGTGACCCGCCGACGGGGCCCCGGCCATCCTGGAGCCGGAGCGCCCCCGCCGGAGGCGCAGTAACCGCAACCCCGCAGCCGCCACAGCTCGCCCACGCGGCCGGCGTGCGCTCCCCTACGCCGCGCGGGCTCGTGGCCGCGCGGCCCGGCCGGCTGCCGGCCCAACCTCTCACCCGGTCAACGTTGCTGTCGTCATGCGGCGGCCCCTCCGGGCTTCCCGCTATCCGCGCCAGCCGCCGGGCGTGTTGCGTGGCCGGAGTCGGAGCGCCAGCGGAGCGACGGACGCGCGCCCAGGCGGCGGCGCGTGCGGCCCGTTGCGGGCCGCCTTGATAGACGTACAGAAAGTCCTCCCACATCGGCCGGCAGCCGCCGGGTCCATCAGGGCATGCTGAGTACGTGCACATCCCTTGGCGGACCAGCGTTGACGAGTTCGCGCAGATCCTGCGACGGCATGGCGTCGAGCAGGACTCAGTGACCGACGTCGAGGCGGCATGGGGTGCGTTCGCTGAGTTCCTGCAACTGGACATCGACGGCCTCGACCCGACTCCGGACTCCGATGCCGATGGCTTCATCATCCAGTGGGGCCGGCGGTCATGGAGCGACAGCCGCCTGATTCTGACCTTCACCCGGCAGCTGGCCATCGCTGATGTCGGTGACCGAGATGATCCCTACCGGCAGCCCGAACTGTGGCAGCTTGACTTGGAGATGGCCTTCGACGACGAGGCTGACCTGGTCGGCCTTGACCGGCTCGACGTCCAGGACACAGGGTTCAAGTTCGCTCCCACCGGGCCGCTTCGCGCCGCAGCGCTGTTCGATACCTGGGCGGAGACGCAGCGGCATGGCCCTATCCGAGCAGCCTGGATCGCGACCCCGGCGAGTAGCGGCTTGTCCTTCGAGTGCGTCGGCTGACTTGCAGAGACGTGAGATGCCAAGTCGGTGGAGCGGGGTCACGACGAGTTGACGTGTCGGTACCCGGTGCTAGTCTGGCGCTCGTCGAGCACGCCAGCGCGGCCTTCCTGCCGGATCGCTGGACTCGACGTCGGAGATGCTGAGCGGCCTCCTGCCGCTGATGCGGGCCACGTCCCGCCGGCTCTCGATCGCACCGGCCGCCGTGCCGTTTTCGAATCCGCTGATCGGCCCAGCACGGCCTTCCCTGCCGTCCACGGTGGCCCGGATTCGCTCCCTCCACGGGTGGGGGCAGCCTGCGGCGACCCGCCGGATGCCGATATCCCAGGCTCCTCACCCGTGCCGGCTCACATTCACCAGGTCAACGAGCGTGAAAGGACATGACCCATCGGCGGGAAGTGGCACGACCATGATTCCGCCCTCCGGCGTCAGCCGCCCTCTCGGCGGTGCCAGGAGACACGACGAACACCACCAGCGGACAGGCGTCCACGGCTGGTGGTGCTTCGTCTCCCGTCCCTGCCACCCCCGCAAGAGGAGACAGCCATCTTCACCACCTACCGCCCCGGCCTCGCCGCCGGTCGTGACGCCCAGGTCCTGCACCGCGCCGCCACACCGGAGTTCTCCGGCTGGCTGGAGCACACCCGCCCCGCCGGCGGCTGCTCCCGCCCGATCCGCCTCACCGGCATCATCTCCGCCGTCGACCGAAACACCGGCCAAATCCTGAGCGAGCAGCACACCGACGAGCTGCCCGACGGGACGCTCTACAAGGCGTGCGGCAACCGCCGCGAATCGCAGTGCCCGGACTGCGCAGGGCGACGCCTACCAAGTCGTCTGTCGTGGTCTGACCGGCGGCATGGGCGTCCCCGCCTCGGTCGGCCGGCACCTGGTCGTCTTCGCCACCTTCACCGCCCCGTCCTTCGGCCCGGTCCACCACCGGCACGTCCCTCGCCACACCTGCCGCAACCGGCAGCGCTGCGACTGCCGACCCGCACCCGGGCGATCTCCTGAAGCGTCGACAGCTTGTCCAGCCGCCGCACGCCCCGCTCGACCTTGTCCACCCAACTCTTCGACTTACCGAGCCGGTCGGCGAACACCTGCTGCGACAACCTGCGCCGACCCCGCCAGTACGCCACCCGCCGCCCAACCGGCAACAGCTCAACGCTGCCCACGACGCCACCGCCGATCCGTTACCGCCCGGGTCGCCTCCTCCACCGGAGTCCGATCCGCCTCCGCTTGGGCGAGAAGCCGCCGCTTCGCCGCCTCCCGCTCGGCCGCCTGGATCCGCTCACCCCGGCTCACCGCCGACTCGTCACCCTTGCCCGGCATCCCCGCCTCCGCCAGCAGAAGCGGCGGCACGCCGACCGTCGCAGATCCAGAGTGACGTCGGGGTGCCACCTGCCGCGACGGCACAAGAGCCGACAATCAGGCCACTTAGCCGACGACATTAAGGCGACATAGCGCTAAGGTGACGGACATGGCCGACCCCAACACCGCCCTGCGCGCCGTCCGCACCGGGATGCGCATGAGCCAGGACGACTTCGCTCGCGCGCTCCAAGCCGCCGGCCACCGCGTCGGCGAGCCCAACGACGCCAACAAGAGACTCGTCCAGCGATGGGAGTCCGGGGTGATCGCCGCACCCCGTCCCGTCTACGCCCGCGCGCTGGAGGTCGTCACCGGGCTACCCATCTCGCTGCTGGGCTTCGCCGCAGTGCCGGGCGGGCATGTCGCCGACGACGAACACGGCGGCCACGACCTGCCCTCGCCCGTGTCCAGCCTGGCCACAGCGACACCGACGTCCAAGCCCACCACGGCCCACCGGTCGTACGAAGGCGTGTGGCTCAGCCGCTACCAGTACTACTCCAGCGGCCGGGAAGACTCCTTCGCCGGACAGCACTTCGTGGTGCTGCTCCAGCACGGCGATCGGCTCACCGCGCGCAGCCTGCCCGGCTCGGCGTCGTCGTCCCTATCGCTGGACCTGACCGTCGACGGTGCCGTCGTCACCGGCACCTGGGTGGAGCAGACCGACCCCACCGGCTACTACCGGGGCGCCAGATACCACGGCGCAATCCAACTCATCGCAGAGCCGACCGGCCGGCGGATGGCCGGAAAGTGGATCGGCTTCGGCAAGGACATGGACGTGAACACCGGCCCGTGGGAACTCGTCTTCCGCGACGCCTCGACATCCAAGGCGACACTTGATCGCTACAACACGTCCGCGGCATAGCGCGCCGCCGCCCCGAACCCCTCGCTTGTAAGGCGACTCGGTCAGCCGCTGACGAGAACGGATCATCGGCCTGACCAAGCATCGCCAACTTGGCCGGCGGGGGCGCCGAGGCGACCCCGGCACCTGTGGGCCAGCGAGGCCGGAACGCCGTGCCTCGGGCCCTCGCCGACTTCGACGTAGGCTCCTGCCACGATCCGGAGGCCGACCCCACTCCACCGGCAACCCCAGCGTGAGTAGCGGAAAGAGGCCACTGCGTCCGCAGCCGCCGACGTAGCCGAAACGCAGGCGACGCGGCCCGTGGTACGTCTGGCGCACCTGGCTCTGCACCTGAACCGGTACGCCGACGGGTCCGTCAGCGGTTGTGTTCGATGTACTGTTTCGCGTCCTTGTCGGCGGTGTCCACGTCGTGGCCGGCCTGATGTCGCGCGTAGTAGATCAGCCACTGCATACCAAGCTTGTGCCGTTCGTCCGCGGTGGTGCTCTTCAGGAAGTCGGGCAGCGCCTCGCGTTCCTCCTCATCGAGGTGCTTGCCGTTCTGGGTGCGGGCCTGGCCGACGGCGTCGAACCACGCCTCCGTGCCGACCTGGTGCCGTCGGGCCTCGGCGACCGCGTCGCGGATCTCGTTGTGGTCGTCGATCGCGTCTTCGGTCTCGTCCTCCGGATGACCAGCGCGACCGCGGCGCAGCAGCGCCGGATAGAACACGTTCTCCTCTGCGTCGGCGTGCGTGTCCAGCCTGACGGCGAGCGGTTGCCATACCGCCGCCAGTTCCTCGGTGGTGCCGGCCTCGTCGAGATAGAAGAAGTGACGCCGCAGCCAGTCGTGGTCCTCGTAGATCAACTCAACGATGTCCGGCATCTCGCCTCTTCCTGGTAGTCAAGCGCTCACTGCAGCATGCCCAGGCGCGCAGCGGTAGAACCGGCAACAGCGGAACTTCACCCGGAGAACGCGGCATCGTGGTGACCGAAACCGCCGGATCAGTCGATGCCGGCACTCTCCGTCACCGGCGGCGGGATGCCGCCCAGCGTTCCGCCATGGCTGCGGCGCTGCCCCAGATGCCACGCCGGAACACCAGTACGACGACGACGAAGATGCCGCCGGTGACCAGGCCGATCGCCTCGAATCCGGAGAACGACAGCCAGTCCTCCAGACGGACCAGGATGCCGGCGCCGAGCACCCCGCCCCAGAGGGTGCCGATGCCGCCGAGCACCACGACGATGACCACCTTGCCGGAGGTGGTCCAGTGCAGCACGTCGAGGGAGACGAAGCGGTGGCCGACGGCGAACAGGCCACCGCCGAGTCCGGCGATGAAACCCGACAGCACGAAGGCGGTCAGCTTGTAGCGGTGCACCGGGTAGCCGAGCGCGCGGGCACGGGCCGGATTGTCCCGGATGCCGACCAGCACCCGCCCGAAGGGTGAGTGCACGATCCGCCAGGCGGCGGCCAGCCCGAGCAGCACGATCGGCAGGATCGCGTAGTAGAAGTAGTAGTCGTCGGTCAGGTCCAGCCCGAACAGTTCGCGGGGCACGCCCTGGAGGCCGTTCTCGCCGCGGGTGACCGAGCGCCACTCGTTGGCCACGAAGTAGACCATCTGCGCGAACGCCAGGGTGACCATGGCGAAGTAGATGCCGGTCCGCTTCACCGCCAGGTAGCCGATCGGCACCGCGAGCAGGGCAGCGGTGAGCGCTCCGGCCAGCACGGCCACCGGGAACGGCAGGCCGAGGTGGATGGCCGTCAACCCGGTGACGTACGCGGAGGTGCCCCAGAACGCCGCGTGTCCGAAGGACATCAGCCCGGTGAAGCCCAGCAGCAGGTCCACGGCCACGGCGAACAGCGCCCAGCACAGGATGTCCACGGCCACCGCCGGGTACAGCCCGTTGGGCAGCCAGAACGCCACCAGCAGCCCGACGGTGAGCAGCGCGTACCGGACCCAGCCGGGAGCCCGGGTCACGGCGACCAGCCCGGATCTCGGCGCCGGGCGACCGGTGTCGGTCGCGGTGTCGACGGTGCTCGTCATGCCGGGGCCTCCTCACGGCCGAACAGCCCGGCCGGGCGCCAGAGCAGCACGGCGGCCATCACGATGAAGACGATCGTCTGCGACACGATCGGGAAGTCGGACAGGTACGCCTCACCCCACGCCTGCACGAGGCCGATGCCGAAACCGGCGGCGACGGAGCCGAAGATCGAGCCCAGCCCGCCGATCACCACGACCGCGAAGACCACGATGATCAGGTCGGCGCCCATCAGCGGGTTGACGGCCCGCATCGGCGCGGCCAGCACCCCGGCGAGACCGGCGAGGCCGATGCCGAAGCCGAAGACCGGGGTGACCCAGCGCCCGACGTCGATGCCGAACGCCCTGGTCAGCTCGGGCCGCTCGGTCGACGCCCGGACCACCATGCCGATCCGGGTGCGGGTGAGCGCCCACCAGACGCCGACGCAGAGGGCGACCGCGAAGCCGAGGATGAAGACCCGATAGGCGGGGAAGTCGAAGAGTCCGAAGTCGACCGATCCGCTCAGCGCGGACGGGGTCTCGTACGGGCTGGACTGCACGCCATAGCGGAGCTTCACCAGATCCTGGAGGATCAACGTGAGACCGAAGGTGAGCAGGAAGTTGTAGAGCGGGTCGAGCCGGGTGAGCCGGTGGATGAAGGCCCGCTCCAGGATCATGCCGACCAGGGCCAACCCCACCGGCATGATCACCAGCGCCGCCCAGAACGGCACGCCCGCCTCACTGAGCAGGACGTACGCGCCGAACGCACCGAGCATGTAGAACGCCCCGTGGGCGAAGTTGACGACTCTCAGCATGCCGAAGATGACCGCGAGCCCGAGGGCGAGCAGGGCGTAGAACGCCCCGCTCACGAGCCCGTTGAACGTGTTCTGCAGGAAGCCGGTCATGCCCTGGTCACATCTTGCAGTCCGCCGACGGGGCGCGGAACGCCTCGGCGGCAGGGATGGTCTTGAGGATCTTGACGTAGTCCCACGGCTCGCTCACCTCGGACTGCGGCTTCACCTGGGCGAGGTAGGCGTCGTGGACGACCCGGTGGTCCTCGGCGCGGAACTTGCCGTTGCGCAGGAAGACGTCGTTGACCTCCTTGCCCTCCAGCTCCTTGACGATCGCGTCGGCGTCGTCGGTGCCGGCGGCCTGCGCGGCCTCCAGGTACTGCGTCGCGGCGGAGTAGTTCGCCGCGTGCGCGAAGGAGGGCCGGGTGCCGGTCTCCTTCTGGAACCGGTCGGCGAACTCGCGGTTCTGCTGGTCGGAGTTCCAGTACCAGGCGTCGGTGTAGGTGGTGCCGGCGAGCGCGGCCGGGGTGAGCGAGTGGATGTCGGTGATGAACATCAGGCCGACGGCCAGGCCGACGCCCTTGTCCCGCAACTTGAACTCGTTGTACTGCTTGACCACGTTCACCAGTTCCGCGCCGGCCTGCATGGTGCCGAGCACCTGCGGCTTCGGGTTCAGCGTCGGCGCCTTGAGCAGGAAGGTGGAGAAGTCGCCGCTGGTGTTCGGGAACGGCGCGCCGTCCTTGCCGACGACCTGACCGCCGGCGGCGGTGATGGCGGCGGTGAAGCTCTTCTCCATGTCCTGGCCGAAGGCGTAGTTCGGGTAGAGGATGTACCAGTTCTTGCCGACCTGTTCGGTGGTGACCTTGCCTGTTCCGTTGGCCAGCATGTACGTGTCGTACGCGTAGTGGAACGTGTACTTGTTGCAGCTCTTGCCGGTCAGGTCGGTGGTCGCGGCGCCGATGTTGAAGTAGAGCTTCTTCTTCTCCTTCGCCACGTCGGCCACCCGCAGCGCCGCCGACGAGGTGGGCACGTCGAGGATCAGGTCGACGCCCTGGCGCTCGTACATCTCCTGGGCCTTGGTGTTGGCGATGTCGGGCTTGTTCTGGTGGTCGGCGGTCTCGACGGTGATGTCGCCGGTCACCGCCTTGTCGCCGTGCTTCGCCTTGAAGTCGGCGATGGCCATCTCGACGGCCTTGACCGAGTTCTTGCCGGACAGCTCGGAGTACGCACCGGACTGGTCGTTCAGCACGCCCAGCACGATCTTGCCCCCGGTCAGCTTCTGGTCGCCGCCCGACTGGGGACCACCGCCGCCGCAGCCGGCGACCAGAACCACCGCCGCCGAAGCGGCTGCCACACCCACCGTCCTACGCATGCCCATCCCTCCACCCCGCGCGCCGCGCGGGTCGTCGAATCAGAATTCAGATGCCGAGGTACGACAGCAGCTCCTGTTCCCGGGAGCGCACCTCGGAGTTGTCCATCGCCTCCACGACGCGTCCCTCGGCCAGCAGGTAGTGCCGGTCGGCGACGCCGGTGGCGAAGTGCAGGTTCTGCTCGACCAGCAGCACTGTCACGCCGTGCCGCTTGGCCTCCCGCAGAAGGTCGCCGACCTGCTGCACCAGCAGCGGCGAAAGCCCCTCGGTCGGTTCGTCGCAGAGCAGCAACCGGGCGCCCATCCGCAGCACCCGGGCCAGGGCGAGCATCTGCTGCTCACCGCCGGAGAGCATGGTTGCCGCCGAGTCCCGCCGCTGGTGCAGGGCGGGGAACGCCTCGTAGACCCGTTCCAGCGACCAGGGGTCAGGGCCGACCGTCGGCGGCAGGGTGAGGTTCTCCGTCACACTCAGCGTGGCGTAGCTGCCCCGGTCGTCCGGCACCCAGCCGAGCCCGAGCCGGGCCCGCCGGTGCGCGGGAAGCTTCCTGATGTCCCGCCCGTTCAACTCCACAGTGCCGCGCTGGCCGGCGTGCAGGCCCATCACGCAGCGCAGCAGGGTGGACTTGCCGGCGCCGTTGCGCCCCACGAGGGTGACCACCTCGCCGGCCGACACGTCCAGGCTGACCCCCCGCAGCACCTGCGCCTCGCCGTACCATGCGGACAGGTTCTCAATGTGCAGCATCAGCGGCTCCCAGGTATGCCGTGATCACACGCTCGTCGGCGCGTACCTGCTCGTACGGGCCCTCGACGAGGACCTTGCCGGCCTGCAGGACGGTGACGGTGTCGGCGAGCCGCCCGACGACGCTCATGTTGTGCTCGACCATCACCACCGTGCGGCCCTGCCGGACCTGCGCGACCAGTTCGACTGTGCGATCGACATCCTCCAGACCCATCCCGGCGGTCGGCTCGTCGAGCAGCAGCACCTTCGGGTCCAGCGCCAGAGCGATGGCCAGTTCCAGCGCCCGCTTGCGCCCGTACGCCAACGCCTCGGCCGGGGCCTCGGACAACTCTGCCAGCCCGACCATGTCGAGCAGCTCGCGCGCCCGGTCCGTGTAGCGGCGCATCAGCTTCGTCGAGCGCCAGAACCGCCAGCCCAGCCCGCTGCGGCTCTGCAACGCCAGTTCGACGTGCTCCCGCGCGCTCAACTGCGGGAAGAGGCTGGTGATCTGGAACGACCGGGCAACACCGAGCCGGGCGACCCGCTCCGGAGGCAGCCCGGCGACGTCGCGGCCGTCCAGCTCGATCCGCCCGCCGCTGGGCCGCAGGAAACCGGTGAGCAGGTTGAACAGAGTGGTCTTCCCCGCACCGTTCGGGCCGACCAGCGCATGGACGGTGTCCGCCGCGATGTCGAGGTCGACCCCGTCGACCGCCCGGAAGCCCCGGAAGTCGCGGGTCAGCCCGCGGACCGACAGGAGCGCTTGCCCGGTCATCGCCCACTCCTCGTAGGTTCGGCGACGGACCGGGACGGTGACCGCGGTCACATGGCCGTCGCGTGCTGGAAACCTACGGCGACGCGAGAGGACCGAACTATGTCGATGACAACCACATTCCGGGATGCGCGACGGTGTGGTACCGCTACCCGCCGCTCGGGCTCCCCCGTCCTTCGCCCCGGCACCATGTGGGTGGCCTACGTCCACTACCGCGCAGCGCCAACGCTGGAATCAACTGAGAGGCGGTGGTTCACCGTGTCATCCTGCCGGTCTGGTGACGGGTAGTCGCGGAGGACGGGAGATCGGTGCCGGGCCCGGTCGGCGAAGCAGTCCGCTGGCGACCAGCTCGACTGTCACCGCGACGGCGATCGCCTCGACGGCCAGGAGCGCGACCAGAACCAGTAGCTGGGTCGCCCCGGCCTGGACGGGTGTGCCGCCGCCGAGCAGCACGCCGACGAAGGCACCGGGAAGGGTGACCAGGCCCACGGTGCGGGTCTGGTCCAGCGCGGGCACCAGCGCCTGCCCCACGCCGGGCCGGCAGATCTCCAGCGCCGCATCCCGCGGCACGAGGCCCAACGCCAGGGCCGCCTCGTACTCACCATGGCGGTCGCGAAGCTCGTCCAACGCGCGGCGGCCCGCCAGCGAGGTAGCCGTCATCGCCCCGCCGATCAGGATCCCGGCGATCGGAACGACCACTACCTCGGTCAGCGGCACCGCGCCGGAGGCCACGACGAGGGCGCAGGCCGGGAGCGCGCCGGCCGCGATCGGCGCCAGCACCGGCCAGCCGAGGCGAAGCGAGCTGACCCGGCGCGCGGAGGTCACCGCCGCGACCAGAACCATCAGCGTGACGAACCCGGCGCTGGCCCACCACGAGCGCAGGACGGCAGTGATGAGCAGCGCCACGGCACACAACTGCACCACCGCGCGCAGCGCCGCCGTGACGATGCCACGGGCGTGGCCGAGCCGACCGGCCCACACCGTCGCCACGCCGATGAGAACGAGAACGACGAGTACGGCGGCGAACGCCGGACCCACCGCGACTGCACCTTGACCCATAGGAGCATTCGACCAGCCCGGGGGTGGGTGAGGCTGATCGACGGGTAGGGGCGCGAATGGGATCGGTCGCGTCCACCGCCGCGCCGCGGACTCCTGCCCGCCGGCTTGCTGGAGTGGTTGGCCGGACATCTGCCGGGTACACATCGTTCATGCCAGACGTACCGGTGACTCACTCCCGTGTCGATGTCGACGGCATCCATACCTTCTACCGTCAGGCCGGGCCGCCGGAGGCCCCGGTGGTGCTGTTGCCGCACGGCTATCCGTCGTCGTCGTTCCAGTACCGCAACCTCATGCCGGCGCTCGGCGACCGCTGGCGGCTGATCGCACCCGACCTGCCGGGCTTCGGCTACACGCGGGCGGATGACTTCGCCTACACCTTCGACGCGTACGCCGGCTTCCTGCGCCGCTTCGTCGACACGCTCGAACTGACCCGCTATACGATCTATCTCCAGGACTACGGCTCACAGTTCGGGCTGCGGCTGGCCATGAGCGCACCCGAGCGGGTGGCCGCGCTGGTCATCCAGAACGGCGACATCTATGAGGACGAGCACGGCCCGAAGTACGCGCCGTTGAAGAAGATGTGGGCCGATCCGAGCCCGCAGGCTCTCGCCGACGTAGCGGCGAACGTGTCCGAGGCAGGGTTCCGGGCGGAGTTCCTCGGCGAGGTGCCGGAAACGATCGCCGATCGGATCAGCCCCGACCTGTGGACGCTGTCCTGGGCTCAGGTCGGCCGGCCACCGGGACCGCAGAACCTGGTCCGCCTCCTGGCCGACCAGCGCACCACCGTCGACTGGTTCCCCCGCCAGCAGGCGTACCTGCGGGACCACCAGCCGCCCACGTTGATCGTGTGGGGCCCGCACGACGGGTACATGCCGGAGGGCGCCGCGCGGGCATACCTGCGCGACCTGCCCGACGCCGAACTGCACCTGCTCGGCGGCGGCCACTGGCTGCTGGAGACGCACCTGGCCGAGGTGGTCGCGCTGATGCGCGACTTCCTCGGCCGGGTCCGATGGTGACAACGCGCAGGCATCCCGCCGGCGCGGCCCGACGGCTGCCAGGGATGGACGGGGCGGGATCGCACCGCCCACCCGGAGCGGTCAGCTCACCGGCCCACGGCGACCGGCCAGGGCGTCACGCCGGCTCTCCGGTGGCATCCGGCAGGGTAACCCGCACCACGCACGCGTCGGGCGCCGCGAAGGGTTCGAGCACCGCCCCGGACGGCGGGGCACCGGCGTGTTCGAGCGTGCCACGCACGACGCCGACGTGCAGGGCGCAGATCGCGTCGGGGTTGCGGTTCACCAGTTCCAGGAAGGGGCAGGTGTGCAGGTGGATTTCGGTCGTCCCGCCGGCCGCGCGGTGCCGGCGTGGGCTGAATCCCAGCCCGCGCAGCACATCCAGCAGCGTGTCGACCGGCTCCTGGCTGGGTGGGACGGCGGCAGCGAGGTGGCGTCCCCAGTCATGGCCGGCACGGGTGGCTTCGGCCCGGACGTCACCATGGCTACGCCGGGCCAAATGATCGAGCAGTGCGGCGACGAGCGCCCGGTACGGCGCGGGGGCCGGCGCCTCGGCTACGGCCACCCGGTAGCGCCACGCCGGCCGCCCGGGCTGGCCACCGCTGGCCCGCGCCTTGACCAGCAGCCCGGCATCGACCAGCCGTTCGAGGTGGGCGCGGGCGGTGGAGAGGTGCAGACCCGTCCGCTCCCCCACCTCGGCGATGGTCATGCCGGCGCCGGCGGCGCGCACCAGTTCCAGGATCGAGGCCCGGCTGGCGGTGCCGAGGGCACGGTGACGCTGCGGGTCGATGCTTTCACCGACCGGCCCTGTTCTCGATGTTTCCACGTTGATTAACGTTACAACGTCGATCGACCAGAAAACCGGAGGAGCGGACCAATCCGCACGTCCCACCGCCGGCCGCGAGGCCCCGAGACCTCCGGTCCCGACGAGCCGACGCCGTCATACCGCGTTCATGGGGAGCAGGTGATAATCGGCAGGCCCACATGACGGGTGGATGGCGCTTCGTGTCGGCGTCGGCGTCCGCGTGACGGTCGCGGCCGGAGAGGGGATCTGTCGTGATCACTGACGTCGATCTGCCGACGGCGCCGCCCGCCGGCGTGCCCGCAGGGCTGGCGGATCCGGCGCCGTCGCCGACAGCCGCGGAGCCGACTGTGCTTCTCATCGAGGACGACCCCGGTGATGCGTTGCTCACCCGGGAGTTGCTGAGCGACAGCGGAATCAGCAACCGGTTCGCCCAGGCGAGCAACCTGACCGCGGCCTCGACCGCACCGACAGCGCCGGACTGTGTGCTGCTCGACCTGCACCTGCCCGACTGCCAGGGGCTGGAGGCGCTCAGCTGGGTGCTGCACCGATGGCCGGACGCAGCCGTGGTGGTGCTCACTGGCCTCGATGACGCGGCCACCGGAACGGCGGCTGTGGCGGCCGGAGCTCAGGACTACCTCGTCAAGGGTCATATCGACGCCGCCCTGCTGGGCCGTACGATCCAGTACGCCATTCAGCGCCGACGTGCCGTGGTCACGGAGCGGCAGCTGCGAGACAGCCGGATGCAGGCCAGCGAGAACACCCGGCTGCAACGCGGCCTGCTCCCTACGCCACTGATCACCGATCCCGCGCTGACGGTCGTCAGCAGATACGTGCCGGGGCGGGGGCGGTCGCTGCTCGGCGGCGACTTCTTCGACCTGGTCCAGGACGCCGACCACACGCTCCACGCCGTCGTCGGTGACGTCTGCGGCAACGGTCCGGATGAGGCCGCCATCGGCGTCGGCCTACGCGTCGGATGGCGAACCCTCACCCTCGCCGGTGTGGACAAGGCCTCCCGGATGCGGCTGCTGGAACAGGTGCTCGTCGCCGAACGGCCGAGTGAGTCCATGTTCGCGACCGCCTGCACCATCCGCGTCACCCCGGATCGGTCGGAGGTGGTCGTCGTGAGCGCCGGTCACCCTGCACCGCTGGTGATCACGCCAGGCGCAGCCGATCCCGCGCCGATACGCCACCATCTCGGGCTGGGCATGTTCCCCGGGCGAGGTCGGTGGCAGGAGTCGGCCGTCACACTCCCGGCGGGTGCAGGCCTGCTGCTCTACACCGACGGCGTCTACGAGGGGTTCAGCGAGGACGGCACCCGCCTCGGCGAGCAACGCTTCATCGAGCTCGCCGGCGCGCTGAGCACCATCACCGACCCCGGGGAGTTTCTCACCGCCCTGCTCGACGAAATCAGGCGCGGCGACGGCGGCCGGCACAGCGACGACACGGCTCTGCTCTACCTGACCTGGCCCGGCGGGTCGGACACCCCCACCGGTTGACCCCTTCGGCGCCCGGCCTCCCGGTCTCGTCCTGAGGGCCCGTTCGATCTCGGCCGCCCTTTAGTAACGGTAGCCGGTCCGCGGGTCGGCACAGGCCAGCATCAGAAGGCCGCGTTCCTCGTACCGGCGCAGCGCTTTGAGAGCGCGGCGCTGCGCCACTTGCGCACGTTCTCGCCACGACGGCGCCGGTAGCACATCCATCTGCTGCCCCTGGCCGCCGCTTCATCGCGTGTGGGATCTGAGACCGTCTTCCAGCCCTGCGCCGGCCGGTCGTGTTATGACATGCCCAGACGGAGGTGAGGGAACGTGCGGCCACGATATTCGACCGATCCCGCACCGCTGGATCCGGCTCGGCAGCCTCGTGCCACGTTCCTGGAGCTGTTCTTTGATCTGGTGTTCGTCTTCGCCCTGACCCGAATCGTGTCCCGCGTTTACGATCACCTCGTCCTCGACCCGCACGGAAGCACCTGGGCACGAGCACTACCGCAAGCGTTCACTACCCTGCTCCTGCTGCTCGCACTGTTCGGACTCTGGCAAGGCACCTCGTGGACCACCAGTCGATACCACCCCGACTCATTGGCCCTTCAAGCCGTGGTCGGCGTGGCATTGGGTGCCGGCCTGGTCATGGGAGTGACTATCCCACGCGCCTTTGACGGTTACGCAGGGGCATTCGCCATCGCCTATGCAGCCGGGCAGTTCGCCCGCCCTCTGATCCTGATGTTCGCGATCCACGATCGCCACCGCCGGATGTTGAAAGTCCGCATGTTGATCACCTACGGCATGACCGGAGCGTTGTGGATCACCGGTGCACTCGTGGGCGGCCGGATCCTCGTACCGGCCTGGACGCTCGCACTCGTCATGGAATATGCCGCGGCTCGGACCGGATGGCCACTGCCGTTCCTCGGACGATCCGAGCCGCAACGGTGGGACATCATGGCGGAGCATCTCGCCGAGCGATACCAGCAGTTCTTCCTCATCGCGCTCGGCGAGACGATCCTGGTGATCGGCTTCACCTACAGCACCGGGCCGTTCGACCGCGATCACACACTCGCCTTCGTCACCGCCGCGGCGACTTCAGCGTTGCTGTGGCGCCTGTACTACCACCGGGCGGGGCACATCCTCGCCGAGGCGATCGGCCGGTCCCGGGAGCCCTCGGTCGCCGGCCGGTCTGCGGCCGACACGCATCTCATCATGATCGTCGGAGTCGTGACCACGGCCCTCGGCTACGAGATCACCATCGAACAACCCTTCGGCCATGCTCCGCCGACCTGGATCGCACCCGTCCTGCTCGGCCCCGCCATCTTCATCGCCGGCCGCGCCCGGCTCGAACATCATGTGTTCGCCCGCGTCTCCCCCGCGCGGTACCTCACCCTGGCCGCGCTGCTCCTGTCCTACCCCGCCGCAACACACACCTCGCCCTTCGCCGCCGCGGTGGTGGCGGCCGTGATCCTGCTCGCCGCAGCCGTCGCCGACGCAAGACGGGCCTACCGTCACGGTGCCGAACCAGCACGGCCCCCACGGTGACGGCCCGTCCACTCCCGGAGACCCGCCGCCCGACGCCGTCCCGCTCCAGGAGACGCTACGGCTCTTCCAGCTTGCCGGCTCCGCCGGTGCCGCTCAGATGAGCACGCTCCAGGTCACCGGGCCCGCGAGACCGTCGGCCACGAGGCCGCTACGGCTCTGGAAGGCGCGCACCGCGCTGCTGGTGACCGCGCCGAAACCGCCGTCGACGAGGAGACTCGCACCCCGGGCGTTGAGGGCGGTCTGCAGACCGCGCACCAGGTCGCCCGAGTTGCCCTCCCGCAGGGGCAGCACGAGCGCGGTCCAGGTGATCGGGCCGACCAGGCCGTCGGCGTAGAGGCCGCGATCGATCTGGAAGGACCTGACCGAAGCGGCGCAGCCCGGCCCGTAGGCTCCGTCCACCACGACGGAGATGCCGCGCGCCCGCACCAGGTACTGGATGACGCGGGGCACCCATCCGGAGGCGCCCTGGCCGACGCTCGGGTAGCCGGTGCTGCCCACCGGAGCCGTCGAGCCGAGGGCGATGCCCCGGGCGGCCAGGAAGACGCGTGGGTCCAGCGAGGTCAGCCGGGGGTGGTGGATCTCGAAGTGCAGGTGCGGTCCGGTCGAGTTGCCGGTGGTGCCCATCAGGCCGATCAGCTGACCGCAACTGATCCGCTGGCCGACACCGACCAGCACCCGGTGCAGGTGGCCGTAGTAGGAGAAGTAGCTGTCGGCGTGGTTGAGGTGGACACTGTTGCCGGTGCGCCCGGCCAGCGGGCCGCTCGACGTGTCACCCGGGTACGAGTTGGTCTTGACATCCCGGACGGTACCGTCCGCGGTGGCATAGACCGGGGTGCCCTGGCTGTTGGCCACGTCCCAGCCCAGGTGGGTCGGCCGGCTGGGTGTCTTGTAGCCGGACGTCAGAGTGCCGTGTGCGGGGTTGCTCCAGCCCGCGACGGCGGCCAGCGCGGGGCTGGGCAGGCCGACGACACCGGCCCCCACTCCGGTGGCCAGCGCCGCGAGAACTGTGCGGCGGCGGGCCGGCGCGTGCATCAGACTCTTTGCCTCGTGCACGTCACCCATTGCTGCCTCCGATGTTCGTCCGCGAGGTCGCTCGCTTGATGAGGGAGTGATCGTAGATCTTCGATGTCATTCAGGCAACGGGCCGCTGGGCCGCACAGCACGTCGGGTTGCGCGCCGACCGGAACAGGTCGACAGCCGGACCGACGCGGCGTGATCGGCCGCCCGGGCCGTCAGTCGGGCCGGCTGCGACCCAGCGCGTCAACCGTTCGTACGGCCCCCCAGCCGGTGAACATCGCAGGACCGAGCAGGTGGTCGGTGACGCTTCTGGCCCGGTCGGCGTCGACGATGCCGCTCCACGGCAGGTGCCCGATGTCGGACGACAGGGCGTCCACCTGGTTGCCGTCGGCGTCCAGCGCGAGAGCGTAGTAGCCGCCGTCGGCGACCCGGAAGTCGCGGTTGAACCGTTCTTCGAGCTCGGCGGTCTCGCGTTCGAGGCGGTCGGCGCGGACCTTCGCGTCGTAGGCGTAGCCCCGCAGTTCGCAGGTGGCCCGGGGAAAGCCGGGAAACCGGCCGTCGCGATAGGAGACGGCGTCCGGCGAGTCCTTCCAGCGATGTAACCGGAACCGCGGCTGTTGCCGTACGTGTCGATCCAGTCGATGGCTGCCCGGGCCTCGAGTTCGAGGCGCCGGACGAGATCCCGGCTGGGCGGTGGCGCCAGCCGGTTTACGCTGCGCGTTCTTGATCTCGAACAGGTCGGCGAAGTCCGAGCCCATCTCGGCCCGAAGCGTCAGGTCGACGGCCGAGGTGGTGTGGTTGGGAAGGTGCTGTGGGTTGCACGCCCGGTCACCCCGTGCGGACCGGGCCGGATCAGTGCGCGGCCGGACTGCCCACGCGGGCACGAACGGCGTCCACGCTGTCCCAGTCGGCGCCGCTCAGGGTGGTCAGGGCTGCCGGAAAGACGCCGTCCTGTTCCTTGAGTATGTGCTCGCGGAGCAGTTCGAGCGTCTCCATCAGTTGCTGAGGCCACCCCGGGTCGGCGGGGACCTCGGTACGCGCGGCGCCGAGTACCGCTTCGACCCGGCGGTGTTCGGCCTCCAGCGCGGCGACGTGGTCCGGAAAGTCGTCCGCCAGCAGGGGAAACAGGCCGTGCTCCTCGACTTCGGTGTGCGGGGCCAGCACGGCGGAGATCCGGCGCGCGAGCTCTGCCATCCGGACGGCGTCGCCGGCCGCGTGGGCGGCGCGCACGTCGCCGATCAGGTTGACGACCGTGTCGTGTTCGCGTGTGAGCTGGTCGATCGCGGTGACCGACCGACAGCCGCAGTATTCACACATCATGAGCCCTTCTGTGCGAGTCCGACGGGGCGTCATCGGGTTCAACGCCGGGAACGGCACGAGCATGCCTGGCAACCGCGCGGCACGTGCCCTGAAGCCGCTGGACCGAGACGCGCGGCCGTCCCGGGCGAGTCAGGCCGGTACGGGACGCCGGCGCAAGCGGATCTGCCAGACGTCGGGGCCGTCCTGCAGCCACTCCCCGGCCATCTGCCCCGCGTAGCGGCTGTCGATCTCGGCCAGCAGCGGCAGCGGAGCGTGCGCCGCGACCAGGACGAGCGCCGCGTCGGCGGCCAGGGCGTCCAAGGCGGCCAGCACGCGAGCGTGTCGCTCACCGGGCGGCACGTCGCGCACGTCGATGCGCGCGTCGAGCGCGAGCGTCTGCGCCTCGGCACCCACCGCCCGGGGGATGTCGCCGCCGCATCCACAGCCGCCGCATCCACACCTGTCGGCGGCCGTACCCGCGTCCGCGCCGATGATGTCGTGCATGCCGTCGAGCAGCCCGGCCAGTGACACGTTCTCGGCATCGACCAGCAGCGGCACCACCAGGTCGTTCTCCTTGGCGAGGTGGCTGGCGAAGACCGCCTGCAGGGCGTGTGCGGTGGCCACCGCCACGACCGGGGAGGCGGCGGCCTTGAGGTCGGCGACGAGCGCCGCGATGACGCGGTGCTCCCCCAGCATCCCGTCGATCAGCAGCCTGCCGGCCGGCAGGCCCGCGGCGGCCGGGTACAGGGCTGCCTCCTCGGCGTACGCGTGCGGCAGCAGCTCGCCGTGCAGCCACGACGTGAGGGCATCCCGAAGCTCCCTCACCCGCGTCGTGTCACCGGCGTCGGCGGCTTCGACGAGCCGCGTGACGTGGCCGCTCAGGGTTGCGGCGAGTTCGCTGTGATGGTTCACGACGGCCTGGGCGGCCCGCTGGTCGGCGAGCTCGGACTGTGACATGGGCCCTCCATAGTTTTGACGCTGTTTTACGTTATAACGTTAGGCACCATGGAAACACCTCGGACAGGTCTCAGCGCGGAGACGACCGACACGCCCCGCCGACCGGCGCCGGGTTCGCACAGCCGGGTGACGATCCTGCGGCTGGTACCCGGCGCACCGGGCGTCTCAGCCGCCGAGGTCGCGGCTGGGACCGGGCACGAGGAGCCGATCGACCCGATGATCACCGTGCTGGACCGGCTCGGCTTCAGCCCGCGCCTGGCGGCGGCCGGGGGCCGGTCGTGAGCCGCCCGGCGGGAGTCCCGGTCCGGTGGCGGCTGCCCGTGCTGGCCGTCGGGGCGCTCGCGCTGCTGGCCGGCCTGTACACAGGTCTGCTGCTGCTCGGCACTGCGGTGCCGGCTCCTGCGGCCGCTGTGGAGCAGGTCCACGGCCCGGTGATGGTGTTCGGGTTCGTCGGCACACTGATTGCCCTGGAACGCGCCGTAGCCCTGGGCGCCCGCTGGGCACTGCTGGCGCCGGCGTGCTCCGGGCTGGGTGGGCTCGTCCTGGTGGCGACCGGACCGAGTCCGGCCGGCAAGACGCTGGCCATGGCGGCGTCGGTGGTGCTGCTCGGGATCTACCGGGCGCTGTGGCGCCGGCAGCCGAGCACCGCGCTGCTCGCACAGGGCTGCGGCGCGTTCGGCTGGTACGCCGCGACGCTGCTGTGGCTGGCCGGGTACTCGGTCGCCGAGATCGTGCCGTGGATGGCGGTGTTCGTGGTGGCCACCATCGCCGGGGAACGCCTCGATCTGGCCCACGTCGCGCTGCGCGACCGGCACGCCGAGCACTGGTTCCGGTTCGCCACGGCCACTGTCATGACCGGCGCCACGGCCGGCATCCTGTGGCCGGCGGCCGGTGCGCATCTGTTCGGCGCCGGGCTGCTCGCCGTCACCGCCTGGCTCGTCGTCTTCGACGTGGCCCGGCACACCGTGCGGGCCGAGGCCCTGCCCCGCTACGTCGCCGTCGGTCTCCTCACCGGCTACGGCTGGCTGGGGCTGGCCGGGCTCCTGTGGGCCGGTGCGGGGCCCGTTCTGGACGGGCCACGCTACGACGCGACGCTGCACGCACTGTTCCTCGGCTTCGTCATGTCGATGATCTTCGTGCACGCCCCGGTGATCCTGCCCGCCGTGCTGCGCCGGCCCCTGCCCTACCATCGGGCGCTCTACGCCCCGCTGGCCCTGCTGCACACCTCGCTGCTGATCCGCGTCGGCCTCGGCGACGCGGGCGGTCTCGAGCCGGTGTGGCGCATCGCCGGCATCGTCAACGTGGTCGCGGTGCTCACCTTCGCCGCCTGCGCCGCCGTCCTGTCCCTGCGTCACCGGCCGCCGGGGCGACCGGCACCGCTCGCGGCGGCACGTCGACCGGCCGGCGCGACGGCCGCATCATGAGCGCCACCACGGTCAAGAAGAAGCCGGCGCCGGCCGGGCGGGCCGGCTGGCATCGCCGCACCGGTCTGCTGCCGCTGGCGTACCTGGTCGCGCTGGTGGCCGTCGCGTTCGTCCACCCGTTCCTACCGGGCTGGCGGTGGCTCGCCATCCACCTGCTCCTGCTCGGCGCGGCCACCAACGCGATCCTGGTGTGGAGCGTCCACTTCACCACCGCGGTGCTGCGCTGCCCCGCACCCGCGCGCCGCCACGCCGAAGCCGTCCGGCTCGCCGTACTCAATGCCGGCATCGGCGGTGTTCTCGCCGCCGGCGTCACCGATCGACCCGGGCTCGGTATCGCCGGCGCCGCGCTGGTGTTCGGCGCCGCCGTCGCACACCTGCTCTGGCTCGCCACCCGGCTCCGCGCCGCGCTGCCCGCCCGCTTCGCCGTCACCGTGCACTACTACGTCGCAGCCTCGGTCGCCCTGCTGACCGGCGTGCCGGTCGGCGCGTGGATGCTGGTCGCCGACGACGACAGCCGACCACGGCTGCTGCTGTTCCACGCCCACGTCAACCTGCTCGGCTGGGTGACCCTGACCGTGCTCGGCACGCTGCTCACCCTGTGGCCGACCGTGCTGCGCACCCGGATGGCCGACGGCGCTACGACCGCCGCGCGTCGCGCCCTGCCGGTCGCGGTAGCCGGACTGGCCGTGCTCAGCGTCGCCGTGCTGGCCTGGTGGCCGCCGCTGGCGGCGGGCGGACTGGTGCTGCTCGCCGTCGCCGTCGCCCGAACGGCACGACCGATCGTGCAGACCGCCCGGCGCAAGCCACCGGCGTCCTTTGCCGGCTGGTCCATCGCCGCCGCCGGTGGCTGGCTGTTCGCCGCCCTCGTCGTCGACGCCTGGACCCTGCTGTCCGCCGCCGGCCCGGCCACTGCCGCGGACCGCTTCGGCGCCGTCCTGACCCCCCTTCTCGCCGGCTTCGTCGCCCAGACACTGCTCGGCGCGTTGTCGTACCTGCTGCCCATGGCCCTCGGCGGAGGCCCCCTCGCAGTGCGGCAGCGCACCGAGCGGCTGGACCGGCACGGGGCCCAGCGGGTGGCGATGACCAACGCCGCGCTGGTCGTGTTCGTCCTGCCGGCGCCGCCGTACGTGCGCATCACCACCTCACTGCTGGTCCTCGTCGCGCTGCTGCAGTTCCTGGTTCCCGCCGTCCGCACCGTGCTCGCCGCCCGGAGGCAACCGTGACACCACCCGCCACTTCCCCGCACCGCGCGTTGGGCGGCGCCGTCGCCGGCATCGCTCTCGTCCTCGTCGCCGTTCTGATCGGGGCGGCCGCGCAGCGCGTCACAGCGACGCCGGCCACCCTCGCCGCCCCGGCGGCCGGCGTCGCGGCGACCGGGCGCACCACCACCGTCGCGGTGACCGCCGACGGGATGCGGTTCCACCCCGACCGCATCACCGTGCCGGCCGGTGACCGACTGATCATCGAGTTCACCAACCGGGACCGCCGCCGCCACGACCTCGTCCTGGCCACCGGTGCCAGGACCCCGATCGTGGGCGGCGGAGGCACGGCACGGCTGGACGCGGGAATCATCGGCGGCACCGCCGAGGGCTGGTGCTCCCTACCCGGGCACCGCCAAGCCGGCATGACGCTGACCGTCACCACGACACCCGGCACCGGGTCGGCCGCGGCCACCGGACACGACCACTCGGTTCCGGCGGCCACCCCCGAGCCGTCCGCGGCGGCCCCGCGCGTCGACGCGATGGCCGAGCCCGGCGCCGGCTTCACCGCCCGCGACGCCGCCGCGCCGGCGACACCCGCGGGCCGGTTGCACCGCCTCGACCTACGGGTACAGGAGGTGCAGCGCGACGTCGCTCCCGGAATCCGGCAGAAGCTGTGGACCTTCAACGGCACCACCCCCGGACCCGTCCTGCGCGGACGCGTCGGCGACACCTTCGAGATCACGCTGATCAACGACGGCACCCTGGATCACGGCGTCGACTTCCACGCCGGCGCGCTCGCCCCCGACGAACCCATGCGCCCCATCGACCCCGGACAACGGCTCACCTACCGGTTCACCGCCACCAAGGCCGGCATCTGGATGTACCACTGCTCGACCATGCCGATGCTGCACCACATCGGCAACGGCATGTACGGCGCCGTCATCATCGACCCACCCGACCTGCCTCCCGCCGACCGTGAGTACGTCCTGGTGCAGTCCGAGCTGTACCTCGGCAGCGACGGCGAACCCGGCGACCTGGCCAAGATGCAGGCAGAGCGGCCGGACGCGGTCGTGTTCAACGGCTACGTCGCCCAGTACGCCCACCGGCCACTGACCGCCCGCCCCGGCGACCGCGTCCGCATCTGGGTTCTCAACGCCGGTCCCAACCGCACCACCGCCTTCCACATCGTCGGCGCCCACTTCGACACCCTCTACCGTGAAGGTCGATGGCAGTTGCGCCCGGACGACTCCGGCGCGGCCCAGGTCTTGGACCTGACACCGGCGGCCGGTGGCTTCGTCGAGACGGTCCTGACCGAACCCGGCCACTATCCGTTCGTCAGCCACGTCATGGTCGACGCCGAGCGCGGCGCCCGCGGCACCATCCACGTCAGGTGACGAGTCAGATGCCAACCGAGAACATCACCACCGGCACCCGCAGGCCGCCGGTCCGCCGCAGGACGGCACGGCAGTTCATTCCTCCACAGCACGGCGCGTGGGCCATGTTGCTCGTGCCCTGGCTCGCCGGGGTCCTCAGCGTCGGATTCCGATGGCCGCACCTGCCGCTGGCCGGCGCGTGGCTCGCCGGCTATCTGCTGTCCTACTACGTCCTGCAGGCAGTCAAGACGCGCCGGCTGTCCCGCTTCCGGCCGCAACTGATGCTGTACGGGCCGGTCACCGCCGCACTCGGCCTGCTCGTCGTCACCGTCCGACCCCAGCTGTTGGTCTACGCCCCCGCCTACGCGCTGCTGCTGGCCCTCAACGTCGTCTACGCGCGGCGACGCCGGGAGCGGGCGCTGGTCAACGACCTCGTCTCGGTCGTACAGAGCTGCCTGATGGTCTTCGTCGCCGCCACCCTCGCCGGCACCGGCATCAGCCACGTCACGCCGGTCTTCACCGTTGTCCTGCTGTACTTCACCGGCACGGTGCTCTACGTCAAGACCATGATCCGTGAGCGCGGCAAGTCGTCGTACTACTGGGCATCCGTGATCTACCACGCCCTCGCACTCGGCGTGGCGGCCTTCCTCGGTATCCCGCTCACGGCCGTCTTCGTTCTCTTACTGCTTCGCGCGGCTGCGCTTCCCCGGCACCGGCTGACACCCAAGCACGTCGGCATGATCGAGATAGCGGCCTCGGCGCTCGTGCTCATCACTGCTGTGGCCGCCCGATGACAACTCAGCGGGTCACCACCCGGATGGTGATCCGGCCCTGCGCGCGGCCACCCTCGGCTTCACGATGAGCCGCCTCGCACCGCGTCCTCACCGCGCTTGATCGAGGCCCGCACTTCCCGGTTCGACGTCGTGGGGTCGGCGCCGGCGGCCCGGAGCAGATCACTCGCCGCGGTACGCAGCTGGGTCACCACCGCCTCGCCGAAGGCGTCGAGCCCGTGCGCCTGCGCCCGGCCGGCCGCCTGTACGGCGTCGTCGATCTTCTGCTGCGTCCGCCCGCGGTGACGCGCGGACCGGTGCTCACGGCGTAGCAGTTCGACGGCGTCGGCGAGCTGGCCGACGCCGGCGCAGAGATCGGCCGGGATCCGTTCGTCGTACTGCAGGGCCATCGCAGACCGGCGGGCCACGCCACGGGCGTGCTCGATCACCCGCTCCAGGTACAGGCTCGCATCAGCGAAGCGCTCCACATCCTCTCGACGCCGCCAGCGGGCAGGCGCCAGCCGGACGACCTCCTCGGCGCCGTTGAGCGACTGGTGCATCCGGGACAGGTCAGGACCCAGGCCGCGCAGCGTGTCCAGCGCCCGGATCGCTCGCGGCTGGTCATGGGTGCGCAGGGCCGCGGCGACCTCCCGGAACTGGTCGGCGAGACACCGGTAGATCGGCGCCGCGTCGCGGTCCAGGATCCGCATCGGGTTGAACGGCAGCAGCAGCACGACCACCACCAGGCCGACCACGCCGCCGACCGTCGCCTCGACGATGCGGGGCAGTTCGACGTCCTTCTGGACCGGCCCCAGGGTTGCCAGCAGCACGGCCGTGCCGCCGGCCTGCCCGACCGCCGATCCGCTGCGGCCGAAGAGGACGAGCGTGGCGAGGATGGCGCCGGCGACGGTGACCCCGACCTGCCAGAATCCGTCGCCCAGGAGGGCCAGGAGGAAGTCGCTCGCCGCGATCCCCAGCCCCACCCCGATGAGCAGTTCGAAGGTACGCCGGGCGCGTTGCCCGAGTGCGGCGACGATCGTGCCCACAGCGGCGGAGGGGGCGAAGACCGGCGAGGGGTTGCCGAGCACGTTGTGCCCGATCCACCAGGCCAGCGCGGCGGCGAGCCCGGCCTGCACGGAGATCACCAGGGCGACCTCCATCTGGTGCAACCGGAGCCGACCGGCCCGGCCGCCGCGCTGGCGGAACCGCGTCGTGCCGGTCCTCACCCGCTGCGCGGCCCGCGCGGACCAGTAGCCACCGGCGCCGGGTTCAGCACTCACCAAGCACTCGTATCACGGCGAGCGCGGACGTCCCCGGCGAACTTCACCGGCTTCCACCGTACGGCGCCGCGGCCGAAGCATTCGGTGGCCCGGACCGTCCAGCCTGTAGCCGGTCACGGGTGACCCACCGGCTGTCCGCGTCGACGATCTGCTTCACTGCGCCGGGACCGCTGTCGCCCGCCGAGGCCATCGATCGCGGCCACGGCCACCGCAGGTTGTTCGGTACCCTCTTACACGCCCTGACACCGCCTGACGACGGCTTCGGACTGGGGGTTGGATGGAAGGCCAGCGCGCTGCCGCCGGGTCGGTTCACGACGGCATGGCCACCGAGCGATTCGCCGAGCAACTGCGGGCACTGCGGACCGCGGTGGGCAACCCGTCGTTCCGGAAGATGGCGGGGCGGTCGGGCCGGATCTCCCATACGACGCTGCACGAGGCTGCCGCCGGGACCAGGTTTCCCTCCTGGGAGACCACCCGCGAGTTCGTCCGGGCCTGCGACGCGGACGAGGTCCAGTGGCGGTGCCGTTGGGAGGACGCCCAGCGCGCCGGGCCGATCCAGACCCTCCCGGAGGGCGGTCTCGCACCGGCCGGCACCGACTCCCCGGACGGGGAGGGCGCTCCGGGGACCACCGACGCGACGACGGTCGGCGCGGTGGCCGTCCAGACGTCCGGCGCCGTGGGGATGGCCGCCGTCGACGGGCCCGCCGGGTCCGGCGTCGCCGCGTCCCCGGACCTCCCGCCGGCGGGCGAGCGCGCGCCGCGGGCGCGGCGGGCCCGGTTGCCGTGGCTCGTGACGGCAGCGACGGTGGTGGTGTCGACGGCCGTCGTCCTGGGTGTCACCGTCCGCGACCGGTCGTCCCTCGACGGCTCCGGTGCCGCTGCGGCGCCGACGTCGGCGGCGGCGTTCTCGGACTCGATGGTTCCCGGGGACTCGAGCCAGTTCGTCGCCGACGTCACCATCCCCGACGGTGCACGGGTGAAGGTGAACGCCCAGTTCGTCAAGGTGTGGGCGCTTGCGAACGTGGGCACGGTCCACTGGCACAACCGCTTCCTGGCGCGGACGAGCCCCGCTCCGGAGGAGGACGGTTGCCAGGTGCCGGACCGGGTGGCGATCGGCGACACGCCACCCGGCGCACAGGTGATGATCAGTGTTCCGGTCACCGCGCCGAGCCGTCCCGGGCAGTGCTGGGTCAGCTGGAAGATGGTCGACGAGCACGGGCAGGCGTACTTCCCCAGCCGCCGGCCGGTCTACTTCATGGTCACCGTCACGGACTGACCGCGCCCGGCGGCGGCCGCGGCCAGGGTCCGCCGGGCCCTCGACGGGCCGGCGTGCGGTGTCAGTCCGCACGCGCTCCATGTCAGTCCCGCGCGTAGTCAAGCTGACAACGCCGCATCCATCGAGGTCGGTGATGATCTGACAGATCTGACGGATCGGCGGGGTACCGAACAGCAGGTCCCTTCTCGCAGGGTGAGGTCCGATCCGAACAGGGCTCACCATCACGGAGGAGGACCGAGCATGCGCCGTCTCTGGTCAGCCGTCGGGCTCACCGCGCTCTGCGTCGCGGTCGGTGTCCCGGCCCCGGCGGGGGCCGCAAGGTCCGGCGCACCGGTACAGCGGACCGCCGCCGCGCGCCCCGTCGTGGACATGGCGGTCACCGTCCTGGCCGCCCAGATCGACCCCCGCCGCGACGACCACACACTGACCCCGGGTGCGAAGGGTTCCGTGCTCGCCGTCGAGCAGGCGCTCCAGGCCAGGAAGCTGCTGAACGCGCAGTGGGTCGACGGCTACTTCGGCACCGAGACCATCTCGGCGTACGCGGCCTACCAGCGCTCGCTCGGTTACACCGGACTGGCCGCGAACGGGCTGCCCGGCATCACCTCGCTGACGAAGCTCGGGCAGGACCGGTACACAGTGGCCAATCCGATCGGCCCGGGCCCGAAGGTTCCGCGTGACGGGTACGTCGTCAACACCCGCACCCAGGCGATGCTCGCCGAGGCCCAGCGTCTGCTCGGCCGAACCCTGGTGCTCGACCAGGGTTCCTACAACCCCGGGGGCGATCCGACCTCGGCCGGCACGCACGACGGCGGAGGCGTGGTGGACATCTCGGTCACCGGCATGACCTCGGCCACCCGCACGACAGTCGCCCGGGTCCTGCGCCAGGTCGGCTTCGCCGCCTGGGTACGCAACCCGGGCCAGGGTGACTGGCCGTGGCACATCCACGCCGTGGCGATCAACGACACGGACCTGTCCAGCCAGGCGCAGCACCAGGTCGGCGACTACCACCTCGGCATGAACGGCCTGGCCAACCGTGGCCCGGACGACGGCCCCCGGGTGCCGATCAGCACCTGGGAGCAGTACCAGAGCGGGAAGTGACCCGCACCGGGTCCCATCCCGTCCGCAACCACCCCCAACCGTCCGGAGAGGACACCATGACCATCCGCAGGAGCCTCGCCGCCGTCGGCGCCACACTCGCCATGACCACCTCCATCCTCATCGTCGCCACGCCGGCGTCGGCCGCGTCCCGGGACGGGGTCTGCGACAGCGGCGAGTTCTGCTACTACTACAACAGCAACCAGGCCGGCTCCGTCTCCGACTTCACCACGTCGATCGACGACTACGGCACCACGCAGCCGACGTGCTACGAGTTCAAGGGCGCGGGCAACGGCAAGGGCCTGTGCGTGAAGAACAACGCCGCCTCGGTGTGGAACCGGACCAGCAAAACCGTACGGGTCTACTACAACAGCAACTTCGCCGGCGCCACCCAGGACTTCGCCGCCGGCGCGAAGGGCAACCTCAACGCCACGCTGAAGAACAACAACGCCTCGCACGACATCGGCGGCGGCGGCACGTTCCCCGCCGACCCGCGGGCGGCCGAGGCCGTCGCGTTCGCCAAGGCGCGACTCGGCCACACCGACTGGAACAACCAGTGCGAGCTCTTCGTCGAGCGGGCGTTCGGCACCAGCGGCCGGTTCGCCACGGCGCGCACCCACTACCAGTGGCAGCGGGACAACGGCCGCATCCACACCGGCTCGGTGCCGCCGGCCGGCACGGCGGTGTTCTTCACCTCCACGACGTCCGCCGGGCACGTGATGCTCTCCATCGGGGGAAACAGCGCCATCAGCACGGGGCCGACCGTCTACCAGACCAACTCGTTCCGGGACCGGTCCGACTACCTGGGCTGGGCGTACGTCCCGAGCGGCTGGTGACCCGGCATGCGCTCACGGATACCGATCGGCGGCCGCGGGTGACCGTCCTGAAACGAGTTTCGAGCGTCCTGACGGTTCTGGTGGTGGCGCTCGGCGGGGTCGCGGTGGCGCCGGGAGCGGCCTCCGCCGCCCCCCGCGACGGGGTCTGCGACAGCGGCGAGTTCTGCTACTACTACAACAGCAACCAGGCCGGCTCGATCTCCGACTTCACCGACTCGCAGGACGACTACGGCACGACCCAGCCGACGTGCTACGAGTTCAAGGGCGCGGGCAACGGCAAGGGCCTGTGCGTGAAGAACAACGCCGCCTCGGTGTGGAACCGGACCAGCAAAACCGTACGGGTCTACTACAACAGCAACTTCGCCGGCGCCACCCAGGACTTCGCCGCCGGCGCGAAGGGCAACCTCAACGCCACGCTGAAGAACAACAACGCCTCGCACGAGCTGCTGTCCGGAGGGCCGACGGGTTGCAGCACCGACGGCACCAACAGCAAACTACCGAGCACCATCCTGGTCTACCGGGTCGGTCTCGGACGGGTCGACCGGGTCGACTTCAAGACGTACGTCAAGAACGTCCTCCCGAACGAGTGGGTGCCGAGCTGGCCGAACGCCTCGCTGGACGCCGGTGCCGTGGCCGTCAAGAGCTACGGCTGGTACTGGGCGCTGCACTCGACCCGGAAGACCTCCGGCGGACAGTGCTACGACGTCCGTGACGACACCGGCGACCAGGTCTACCGGCCGTCGTCGGCGCAGGCGTCGACGTCCTCCGCGGTGGACCGCACCTGGTCGACCCGGCTGACCCGCAGCGGCAACATCCTGCGGGCGCACTACTGCGCGACCACGACCGCCTGCGGTGGCTGGGTGGACGGGGACTGGATGTCACAGTACGGCTCGCGTGACCTCGCGAACGCGGGCAAGACCTACCAGGCGATCCTGCGCTACTACTACAGGGACGTGACCGTTTCCTGACGCCGTCCACCAACCGTGCCGCCCGCCGCAGTCCGCGGCGGGCGGCCTGCCGGTGACGACGGCACCTCCCCCGGACGCCGGGTGGCACCGGAGACCCGCCTAGGCCATCGTCGCAGGTGACCTGCGCAGGGTCGCGGCCGTGACGACGGTGATGACGGCGGTGATGACCGCGAGGGAGTAGAACGCGTTGGCGATCTCCGTGTGATCGGCGACCGCAGCGACCAGCACGGTGACCACGGCACTCAGGCCGAGACCGGCCGCGTTGGCGGCGCCGAAGACCTGGCCGGCCCTGCGCTCGGGCACGCTGGCCAGCAGCAGGCTGCGGGTCGCCACCCGGGCCAGCCCGACCAGAGCGCCGGCGAAGGGGATGCCGGCCAGAAGAACGGTCAGGTGCAGCGGCTCCACAGCCACGATGACCGCACAGCCGACGATGCAGACGACGGCGATCCGGAGATGACCGAACCGGGCGGGAAGCCGGGTGTAGAGGGCGGCGGCGGCCACGAACCCGACCCCGGCCAGCGCGTCCACCAGCCCGTAGATGCCCGCGCCCCGGTGAAAGCCCTGGTACACCAAGACGATCAAGACGGTGTTGCCGACCATGGTCAGCACCGTGCAGGTGGCATAGAGAAGGCCGAGGCGCAGCAGCGGTGCGGTGGTCCGGCCGGTCGGCGTGCCGGTGCCGGTGGCCGCCGGCTGGGCACGCTCGGTGTGGGCAGGGCCGCGGCCGAGCAGATACATGGCCAGCGCCGAGACGAGGAAGGTGACGCCGTTGAAGAAGAACAGCGGCGTGGGCCCGAACAGGTGGATGGCGAGCCCGCCCACCGCTGCGGAGAGCAGGCTTCCGGCCTGTAGGGCGATCTCGTAGTGCGCGCTGAACCGCACCAGCCGGCCCGGGGCCACCCGCTCCTTCACCAGCGCGTTGCTCGCCGGCATGAACATCGCGGACAGCGCGGCGAGCGAGAGACTCACCAGGTAGGCAACCGGAGTGCTACCCCCGCCCAGCAGCAGCCAGACCGGCAACACCAGTGCCGCCAGGGCGCTGGCCACATCCGCGATCAGGCAGAGCGTCCGCCTGTCGTAACGGTCAGCGATCCGCCCGAACACCAGCGACAGTAACGCCGGTGGCACCGACGCCGCGATGAACAGCCACCCCACCGACAGTGCGCTGCCCGCGGTCGTGAAGACCAGAATCGCCGAGGCGACGAGCTGGATGCCGTTGCCCAGGCTCGTGACGAAGGTGGCCGGCAGGAGCAGCCGCTCGGCCCGGCGTCCCGTCGGGGGCGCAGCCGACGATCCGACGAGCGGTACGCGGGGACCGATCGATGCGGTCGGCGTCCCCCGCATCGGCGTGGGCGGGGTGGTGGTGGTCATGCGGACAGCCTCGGCAGCTTCCCTGACAGGCTGCGTCAGTGAAGTGGGGTGGCCTCGGCCACCCCGGGCGTTCGACGGCGGGACGACCTCTTGACTTCAGGTCGACCTGAAGTCGGACCCCGCTGCGGCACTGCAGGACCGGGACGCGCTGATGATCGACTCCTCGACGCCGGATTCCCGGACGTCACGGTCGAGGCGCAGACCGGGTGCGACCAGGTCCACGCGGTGACGGAGCACTGTCTCCCGCCGCGCCGACACTAGTCCCTTCGACATGCGCCGAGCCGATTGACGAGCCCGGATCGTGTGGTGAACCTGATGTCGGGAAGCGCCCGGAGACGCGCGATCGTCTCCTGGTCGGCGTTGCGGGTCCGGGCGTGTCGGATCAGGTCGTGCCGGTGCACGGGAAGCTCGAGATCGTCCAGGTAGCTCGTGATGTCCTGCGGGGTTGCCGTCACCGGATCGGGCTACCCGTCGTCGACACCGGTACACCGCACGGGAAGGTTTCAGGCCGGCGGGTCGGGGTGCTTCCCGTCCGTGCCGACATCCTCCGTGGCGCCGTCGGCGTTCACGTAACGCGAGGGCAGGTGCTCGTCCGGCTGCCCGGCCTGCGCCACCGTGTGGTGCGGGTCGCCGTCGGGCGAGAACAGCACCTGATCGGTCTTGGCGCTCTTCTCCTGCTCTTCCTCCGGTGCGGTCACGGGTATCCCCTCCAATGCGCGGGTCGGCACCCTTGAGCGTAGGCAACGCGCGACGGCAGAACAGCCGATCCGGCAAGGCGCCGCGGATCCCTCGCCGTGGACGCGCCGGTTGGTCAGTTGTCCTGACCCGGCTCGTGCCTGACGGCCCGGCGGACGAGACGGTTGGCGTCCGTGCGGGGGACCGTGGTGGCGCGGAGCAGGTCGCCGGCGATGGTGGCCACGTGGGCCATGACGACGGCGCCGGACAGGCCGAGTCCGTCGCGTCCGGCCTGCCCGGCCTTCGACACGGCGATGAGTGCCGTCCGCCGGGCGATGGTGGGTCTGCGGCCGGCGACGAAGTCGGTGTGCAGCCTGCTGACCGCCGTGCCGAGCGTGACGACGGCGCCGCCGAGGACGTCGAGGTTCCGTTCGTGGTCATCGATCGCGGTCTGGGCGCGGCGGGCGAGGCCCCGGCTGGTCTGGATCGCCCGGACGAGATACTCGGTGCCGTCGACATACTGCCGCAGCGTGTTGCGCAAGCGGCGCCGTTGCGGGGAATACTGCACCACCTCGCCGGCCCCCTGAAGCGCCTCGGACAGCTGCTGCAGTTGCCCGTCGATGGCCCGCAGCCGCAGCAGCGCCGACTGCACCGCGTCCGCATCACGGCGGCGCAGGGCGTTGCCCGTGGCGGTGAGTTCCTGCGACAGGGTGGCCAGGGCGGGGCCGGCGGCCCGCTCGACGGTGCGCAACGGGTTCAGCGGCAGCAGGAGAATCACGACGGCGAGCGCGGTGATCCCGCCGATGACCGCGTTGACGATCTGCGGGCCCTCGACACGCGTGCCGGCGGGCGTCACCGTCGACACCAGCACGGCGGTTCCGCCAGCCTGCGTGATCAGCCCGCCGCGCCCGGACAGGGCGATGGCCAGCAGGATGGCGGCGGTCACGATTCCCCCGGTCTGCCGCGTCCCACGGCCGGTGAGCTGGATCAGCACGTCGGCGACACCGATGCCCAGCGCCACGCCGAGGATCAGCTCGACCGTACGGCGCAGCCGCTGACCCACCGCGGCGGCCACGGTGCTCACGGCGGCGATCGGCGCGAACACCGGATTCGTGCTCACACCCACTTTCCGCGCCACCGCCCATGCCGCGGCGGCGGCCAGCCCGGCCTGCACCGCGACGATGCAGTACATGCGCAACTGCCGCCACCGGTCTCGCTCGGTGGACCTGCTCCGCGCCTCCCACCGCCGTAGCAGCGCATCGGCCCGAGCGGCGTGGACGTTCCCGTCCTGCGGGTGCGCCCGCGCCGAGGACCACACCGTCGCCGGCCATCGCATGCGCGCTACTACCCGGTGAACAGGCCGGCTATGACTCGACGAGCCGACGGCTTGGTCCTCGCACCGGCGGACGGCCCGGCCCACCACGGCGGAGCGGGAGGCACCTGCCCCGGCCGAGTGCGGCGAGGGCTGCCGGCGCGGCGGCGGAGACCACCGCGCGACCAGGTCAGGCCGGTTGCGGGCGGGGGCGCGGCTGGCGCAGCGCCCCGACGAGCGCGACGGCCCCGAACACCGACAGGAACAGCCCGGCGCCGACGCCGGTGACTGTGCTCGGCGCGACCGCGGTGGCGAGGCCCGCGATCAGGGCCGCGACCGCCGTCGCGGTGAGCAGGACGCCGAGCGCGATGAGGTTGCGGTCCCGCAGTACCGCCGTCAGCGGCAGGAAATGGACCCCGACCACGGCGCAGATCCATACCGGGATGTACGCCGGCAGGCCGAGCACGCCCAGGAGCGCCGCGCCGAGGCCGGCCAGCGCGAACTCGACGCCCACGATGATCCCGTAGCGCCGGCCGGCGGCCCGGTTGTTGATCGCGGCGGTCGAGGCCGGGCTGGTGAAGCCGACCACCGCGCCCACGGCCGCGACCAGCAGCGCCGCGATGCTACCGACGGTCAGCCACGGCGTCAGCCAAGCCGGCGGGTCCGCCTGCCCCCACCCGAACCAGCTCGCCGCGAAGAATCCCTCCACCAGAGCGGTGATTCCGCCGTCGCGGCGCGACTGGGGTGCTGTCTGCATGGCGGCCACTCTAGCGCCGTGCCCGAGCCGCGCGAGCGGGGTCATGTGCGGCCGGAGGAGTCAGGCGCCGAGCGACGGGGCGGCGGCCAGCAGGGCGAGGGCGGCCTGCTTGGCGTACCTGCCGGCGCCGGTCCGGTCGTGGTGCGCGGCGATCAGGGTCGCGCCCTCGACCAGGAGGAGCAACTGTCGCCCCACGGCGTCCGGGTCGGCGGCACCGGCGCGCCGGGCGACGGCGGTCAGGAGGTCGAGGCGGCGGTCCAGGTGGCGCGCGGTGATGCCCGTGACGGGCTGGGCCTGGTGTTGCGCCGCGGCGTTGTGCATGGCGCAGCCGCGGAACGCCGGCTCCTCGTACCACCGCTGGAGCTCGTCGAACACGGCGGCGAGCTGGGCGCGGGGATCCTCCCCGGCGGCGGCCGCGGCCGCGGCGATCCAGGAGGTCACCCGGTCGCTGCGCGCCTCCAGCACCGCTTCGATCAGGCCCTCCTTGGTGCCGAAGTGCCGGTAGAGAGTCTCCTTGGACACGCCGATGCGGGAGCACAGCTCGGCGACGCCGATGCCGTCGAGGCCCCGCTCGTACAGCAGCGGTGAGGCCGCGTCGATGATGCCCGAGCGGGTGCGCTCCGGGTCGATCGTTGATCCCTTGGGAACTGGCACGGGATAGATGGTACCGAGCGGTCCCTTCTGCTGCTAGCATCTCCCGGGTTCGTACCGATCGGTTCGATCAGGGGGGAGGGCAGATGACGTCGACGACGCCCATCGGGTGGTGGCCGGCCCTGCGGCTCGCCCTGGGCACCGCCTCCGCTCTCGGCTTCGCGCGCTTCGCCTACGGGCTGCTGCTGCCGGCGATGCGGGAGGACCTGAACTGGACGCTGGCAGCCGCCGGCGCGATGAGCACGGCCAACGGCTTCGGCTATCTGCTCGGCGCGCTGCTGACCCGCGGGCTGGTACGCCGCCTCGGTGCGGCCACCGCGTTCCGCCTCGCCATGGCGCTGACCGCCGCGTCGCTGGCCGTCACCGCCGTCAGCGGCGACTACCTGACGCTTGTGGTCCTCCGCACGCTGTCCGGTGCCACCGGCGCCGTGGTGTTCGTCGCGGGCGGGGTGCTCGCGTCGCACCTCGCGGCCGGAGCCGCGTCGGCAGTCCCCATCACCGTGTACTTCGCCGGCGCCGGGCTGGGCATCGTGCTCAGCGGCGTGGCCGTACCCCTGCTCGGCACGCACTGGCGGCTGGCCTGGCTGGTCCTCGGCGCCGCTGCGGCGCTGGCGACGGCGGTGAGCTGGACCGCGGCCCACAGCGAAGCCGGCGCGCCCGTGACCGGCCGGGCACGGCTCGGGCCGCTGCTGGCGCCCGCCCTGGCCTACCTGCTGTTCGCCGCCGGCTACATCACGTACATCACCTTTCTCTCCGCCTACCTGGCCGACCACGGCACCTCCGCGGGGCGGGTCGTCCTCACCTGGGCCGTGCTGGGCTCGGCCGTCGCGGCGGCACCCGCGGTGTGGAGTCGCCCGATCGCCAGGTGGCCCGGCAACCGGGCGCTGGCCACGCTCCTCGCCGTTCTGAGCGGCGGTGCGGCGCTGCTGCTGGTGTCGTCCGCGACACCTGTCGTCCTGGCCTCCGCGCTCCTGTACGGCGCGACCTTCATGGGCGTGCCGGCCGCGGTCACCGCCCTCATCAGGGCCCGCACGCCGGCCGCCGACTGGACCGCCACGCTCGCCCTCTTCACCGCCGTGTTCGCCGCCGGTCAGACGGCCGGCCCGTGGCTCGCCGGCCTGATCGCCGACCACACCTCGACCACCGCCACCCTCGCGTGGACCGCCGTCCTGGGCACCGTTGCCGCACTGACCGCCCTCGTCGGCGCCCCGACGCGCCGCACCCGCACCACTCACGACCACCCGAAGGAGCAGGATCATGACGAACTTCGTACTCGTCCCCGGGATGTGCCACGGCGGTTGGTGCTTCGAGCACCTCACCCGACGGTTGCGCGGCCTCGGGCACAGCGTCCACCCGCTGACGTTGACCGGCGTGAGTGAACGCAGGCACCTGTTGCAGGGCACGGTGAACCTCGACACCCACATCCAGGACGTGGTGGCGGCTCTCGACGTCGAGGACCTGCGGGACACCGTGCTGGTCGGGCACAGCTACGGCGGGATGGTGATCACCGGAGCCGCGGACCGGGCACCCGACCGGGTCGACTCCCTGGTCTACCTGGACGCCGTGGTGCCCGGCGACGGCGACTCCTGCTGGTCGCTGGTGTCGGAGCAGGAGCGGAGGTGGTACCTGGACGTGGACGAGACCGGCTGCGCGTCCCGGCCCCTGCCGTTCTTCGACGCCCGGGCGACGCCCCACCCGATCGCCTCGTTGCTCCAGCCACTCCGGCTCACCGGCGGACCGGCGCCCGTCAGGCGCCGGGACTACGTGTACGCCGCCGGCTGGGCGGACCAGTCCCCGTTCACCCCGACCTACCAGAGGCTGAGTGCGGACCCCGGCTGGACCACCCACGCCCTGCCCGGAGGACACAACCTCATGCGCGACACGCCGGACGAACTGGCGAAGATCCTGCTCGACGTCGCCGGCTCCCGCTGAGCCGCTCGTCCCCCACGGCCGGTGGGGATGCTGCCAAGATCTCCGTCGACTATGGTACGGGTGCGGTCAGCCAGGGTAGGTGGACGGCATGGACTCGGTGCGGATGCACTTCGACGACGGCGCGGACAGCGCGCTCGTCCGTCAGGCCGCCCGGGAGGTCCTCGCCGGCTGGGAGGCCGCGCACGTCGCCGACGACGCGCTCACCGTCATCACGGAGCTGATCCACAACGTCATCAAGCACACCGACACCGGAGGCAGACTCGATCTGACCCGCCAGGCGGACGCGATCCTCATCGAGGTGTTCGACGGCTCCACCCAACCACCCCGGCGCTTCGAACCGGACTCGCATCGCATCGGCGGGCGTGGCCTGCTGATCGTCGACGCCATGGCACGCGACTGGGGCACGCAGGCGATCCCTCACGGCCGGCCCGGCAAGGTGGTGTGGGCAGAGATCCCCCTCGACCAGTCCGCCTGACTCCTCACGTGCCCGGCACGGCGGGACGCCGGTGCACCGGTCACGTCCGGGTCCGTCGAGACGGACGATAATGGCCAGGGTCCACACGGGGCGTGATCACGTGTCGTGCTCGTGTCGACGTGCGGCCGGGGAGGGAGCTGCCGTGATCAGTGAGGCCGACCTGCCGGCGGCGCCGTCGGCCGAGGCGTCGCCGGCTCCGGTGGCGGCGGATCTGGCGGTGCTGCTCATCGAGGACGATCCCGGTGACGCGCTGCTCACCCGCGAGATGCTGACCGACAGCGGTATCAGCAGCCGGTTCGCGCAGGCCAGCAGCATGGCCGAGGCGTCGGTCTCACCGGTGGCGCCAGACTGTGTCCTGCTCGATCTGCACCTGCCGGACTGTCGCGGGCTGGAGGCGCTGCGCCGGGTGCTGCACCGGTGGCCGGACGCGGCCGTGGTGGTGCTGACCGGTCTGGACGACGCCGCCACCGGCACCGCCGCGGTCGCCGCCGGCGCCCAGGACTACCTCGTCAAGGGCCACATCGACGGTGCGCTGCTGGGCCGCACGATCGAGTACGCCATCCAGCGCCGGCGTGCCGTCATCACGGAACGGCAGCTACGGGACAGCCGCATGCAGGCCAGCGAGAACATCCGGTTGCAGCGCGGCCTCCTCCCCACACCGCTGACCACCGATCCCACACTGGTGGTCGTCAGCAGATACGTACCGGGGCGGGGGCGGTCGCTGCTCGGCGGCGACTTCTTCGACCTGGTGCAGGACGACGACCACACGATCCACGCCGTCATCGGTGACGTCTGCGGCAACGGCCCGGACGAGGCCGCGATCGGCGTCGGCCTGCGGGTCGGCTGGCGCACCCTGACGCTGGCCGGGGTGGACAAGACCTCCCGCATGAGGCTGCTGGAGCAGGTGCTGGTCGCCGAGCGGCCGCACGAGGCGATGTTCGCGACCGCCTGCACGATCCGGATCGCGCCGGACCGCTCGACGGCTGTCGTCGTCAGCGCCGGTCATCCCCCGCCGCTGGTGATCACCCCCGGCCGCGCCCACCCCGCACCGATCCGCCACCACCTCGGGCTGGGCATGTTCCCCGGCCTGGGCCGATGGCACGAATCCGTCGTCACGCTGCCGCCCGGCGCGGGTCTGCTGCTCTACACCGACGGCGTCTACGAGGGGTTCAGCGAGGACGGCACCCGCCTCGGCGAGCAGCGCTTCGTCGAACTCGCCGGCGAGCTGAGCACCGTCACCGACCCGGGCCGCTACCTCACGGCCCTGCTCGACGAGATCCGGCGCGGCGACGGCGGCCGGCACAGCGACGACACCGCCCTGCTCTACCTGGCCTGGCCGTCATCGCCGACCGGCCACGCCTGACACGCCGAGACACCTCGCGGCGGCGGTGCGCCACAACGGCGGCCGAGCACATTCCGAGTACATTCTCCGCCCATCAGCGGTCAGCGTCTTGACTTCGTTTTCGTGCGCCCAGATAGTCGAGCGACGGCGAAATGAGATTCGCCTGGATGAATAGTTCGTGGCGATCCCCCACCCCCGACGGAGGGCACGTGATTACGAGAAGGAGCCTGCTCCTCGCCGCCGGCGCAGCCGTGGCCACCGCCGGGCCCCTGGCCCGTCCGGCCGCGGCCGCGCTGCCTCAGGTCGACATGGAGGCGCTCATCAAGGCGGCGCAGATCGACCCGCGCCGGGCCGACACCGCGCTCACCGCGGGAGCCCGGGACAGCGTCCTCGAGGTCGAGCGCGCCCTCCAGGCCAGAGGGCTGCTGTCGGCCACGTACGTCGACGGGCATTTCGGCACCAGCACGATCGCGGCGTACGCGGCGTACCAACGGTCGCTCGGCTACACCGGTCTCGATGCCACCGGCCTGCCCGGCCCGACGTCGCTGCGGCTGCTCGGCGAGGGGCGCTACACAGTGGTCAGGGCGATCTCGCCCGGCAGTGTGGTGACGTTGCGAGGCGTGCTGGTCAACACCCGGACCAGGTCGATGCTGTTCGAGGCCGAGCGTCTCCTCGGCCGCCAGCTCGGCATCACGCAGGGCTCGTACAACACCGGCGTGGGCACGTCCGCGGGCACGCACGACGGCGGGGGCGCCCTCGACCTGTCGGTCAGCGGGCTCTCCTCGGCCACCCGGACGGAGGTGCTGCGCCGGCTGCGCACGGTGGGCTTCGCCGCCTGGCTGCGCACCCCGGCCCAGGGTGACTGGGGCTACCACATCCACGCCATCGCGCTCGCCGACACCGACCAGTCGACAGGCGCGCAGAACCAGGCCGGCGACTACTACCTCGGCCGCAACGGACTGGCCAACCGTGGCGCGGACGACGGCCCGGCGGTCAACCCCAAGCGGACCTGGGAGGAATACCAGCGAACGCGCTGACGGCGGCGCCGAGCAATTCGCCACAAGTGCCGTCCTCTTTCTCTCCTATTGATGCCGACGATCCCGGAGGAAAAATTGTCCATGCGCAGCAGCCGCATCCTGCGTGGCGTCGTGGCCGTGCTGACCACGGCTCTCACGACCGCCGCGGTCGGGGCCGTCAGCGCCACCGCCGCCTCGGCAGCCGTCAACACGTCCCCCGCCTTCCTGGTGGTCTACAACAACAACATCGAGAACTGGCTGCCCAGTTCCTGCGCCGACGGCAAGATCTGGGACCGGCTGATCACCTACATCAAGGGCCGGCCGTTGAGCCCGGACATCTTCACAGTGCAGCAGGTCTCGAACCAGACACAGCTCAACGCGCTGACGCAGCGTCTCTCCGACGAGCTGCCCGGCACGTACGCCGGCCAGATCGCGATCGCGAGCCCGGGGTCGATGGGCTACACGAGCACCTGCGGCAAGATGAAGAACCAGCAGACCAACGCGGTCGTCTACCGCTCGGACCGGTTCACCTACGAGGACGCCACCCGGTGGCGCTCCGACGCACCGGCGAACTACGACGCGGGCACCGGCGGGTGCCAGAACCTCGAACCCACCAGGAGTAGCCAGGACCGGGTGCACAACATCGCCGTCCGCCTGCACGACAAGGTCGCCAACCAGGACGTCTCGGTGGCCTCGATCCACTGGCCGACCAACACCTGGCACGGGCCCAAGTGCGCGGACGAGAACATCAAGGAGGCCGACGAGGCGATGGGCCGGCTCGGCGGTGACCTGAAGATCGTCGCGGGTGACGCCAACGCCGAACCCGACGCCGCGGGCTGGTGGAACGACGCCAAGGCCGACGGCTACCGTGACCCGATCGCCGAGAAGTGCGGCAGCCGCAACTGCTCCTCGGCGTACGACACCAACGGCAGCCGACGGATCGACTTCCTGCTGGTCAAGAGCGGAGGCGGCTTCAACAACGCCGGCACCATCAATACGTCGCTGACCGGCGGCGCGTACTCGGATCACCTCGCCGTCGCCGCCTACGTCAACTACTGACGACCGGCCACGCGGCACCGCACCGCCCGCCGACCGCCCCGGAGCCGGTCGGCGGGCGGTCGCGGCCGTCCGGCGGCGGCGATCTCCCTGCCACGCCGCGCGCGCCAAGGAGTACCGGCCGGGCCGGCACCGCACCTTGACCGGGCGTCTAGGCTCACCACGTCCGTGCGTGGACGGCGGTCCAGGGGTCGTGGGGGTTCGCGGGTATGGCGCTCGGTTTCGGCCTGCTGGGGCCGGTCACCCTGTGCGTCGACGGCGTCCCCGCCGCGCTGCCGAGCGGCCGCCCGCAACTGCTGCTGGCCGCGCTGCTGCTGAGCCGGAATCGGCGGGTGCCGGCCGACCGGCTGCGGGCCGGCCTGTGGGCCGCGCCACCACCGTCGGCCCAGGTCAACCTGAGGACCTACGTGAACCGGCTGCGCGTCGCGCTGGGGCCCTACCGCGATCGGCTGACCTGGGTGAACTCGGGTTACCTGCTCGTCGTCGAGCCGGCCGAGCTGGACGTGGACCGGTTCGAGTCCGATGTGCAGGACGCCCTCGACGCGGGCCACCAGGGCGATCCCGGCCGCTCCGCGGACCTCCTGGCCGCCGGGCTGCGACGGTGGTCCGGCGAGGCGGCCGAGGGACTCCCCCGCCACGGCGCGCTCGGCCGGCGCCTCGACGCGCTGGACGAGAGCCGGTGGGCGGCGGTCGAGCGGTACGCGGTCGCCTGCACCGCCGCCGGCCGCTTCCGCGAGGCCGCCACCACCCTCCGTTCGCTGCTCGCCGAGCATCCGGCGCGCGGGTCCGCCTGGGAGGCGCTGGTCCGGGTCCTGATCCGCGCCGGTGAGCAGCCCGAAGCCTGGGCGGCGCTGGCCGCCGCGGAGGCCGCGACGGCCGCCGACGCGGACGGGAGTGCGGGGCGCCGCCTCCGCGACCTCGCGGACGAGTTGCGCGGTGCCGCATCGGGCCCGGTCGCCGGGCCGCCGCCGGTCCACGGCGGCACCTCCGAGCGGGACGCGCCGTGCACGCTGCCGCCGCCGGTCGTCCTCGTCGGACGGGAACGCGTCCTGGCGGACCTCGAGGCCGAGGTCGTCCGGGCGAACATGATCCTGTTGCACGGGCCCGCCGGGGTGGGCAAGTCGGCGCTGGCCGTGGCCCTGGCTGCCCGGCTGGCCCCGGCCTGCCCGGGAGGGCGGCTCTACCTGGACCTCTGCGGTAGCAGCCCCGGCCTGTCCCCGATGACGGTCGAGGAGGCGATCGGCGGTCTGCTCCGCGCGCTCGGCGCCGATCGGACCGGCGGCACCCCGGGCGCCGAGGCGGCCGAGCTGCGGGTGCGCGTCGGCGGTCGCCGGGTCCTGGTGGTGCTGGACAACGTCGTCGACGCGGGACAGGTACGCCGGCTGCTGGCCGTACTGGTCGACGCCACGGTGATCGTGACGAGCCGGATGACGCTGCCCACGCTGGACATCGTCACGCTGCCGGTCGGTGAACTCGGCCCCGACGACTCGGTGGCGCTGCTCGCCCGCCACGCCGGCCCCGACCGGATCGCGGCGTCCCGGCCGGAGGCCGAGGTGCTGGCCACACTGTGTGGCCACCTCCCGCTCGCGCTGCGGATCGTCGGCGCCCGGCTGGCCGGCCGCCCCGATTGGACCATCTCGGCCATGATTGCGCGGCTCTCCGACGAGCAGTACCGCTTGGACGAGCTGAGGTGCGACGACCTGGCCGTGCGGGCCAGCCTCGCGGTCTCCGGCGACGTGCTCGTCGAGCGGCCGGGCGGGGCCGACGCGATGGAGGTGTTCGACCGCTGGGGGGCGGTCCGCTCGCCGACGCTCGGCCTCGACCTGGCCCGGGCGCTGACCGGGACCACCGAGCGGGAAGCGCGTGCGGCGCTGGACCGGCTCGCGGACGCCGGACTGGTCGAGGCGTGCGGACCGGACCGCTACCGGCTGCACGACCTGGTGCGCATCTACGCCATGGAGCGCGCTCGTCGTGATCCGGCGATCCGAGCGGCCACCGTGCACACCGCGAGGTGCTACTTCCTCGACACGGCACGGCGGGCCCGCGACCTCATCCGTCCCGCCACGGACCGGCTGTCCGACGGATTCGTCGAGGAGTCCGCCACAGTCACCCTCTCCGACCAGCGGGACGCGCTGCGTTGGTTCGAGCAGGAGCGGGAGAACCTCGTCGCGGCGGCCCGCACGTCGGCGGGCGAGGGCACGGCGGAGGCGGACCTGTTCGTCGTGCGACTGTGTGCCGAGCTGTATCCGTTCCTGCCGATGCGGGGACACTACCGTGCGTTGCGGGAGGTGGCCGAGGGCGCACTGGGCTGCGCCCGACGGCTCGGCAGCCGCCGGGACGAGGCGACCTCGCTCACCTACTTCGCGGTGGCCCAGTCCCGGCTCGGCGAGACCGACCAGGCCGTCGGGAGCCTTCGGATGGCACTCGCGTTGCACGAGGCCGGCGGGGAGGGCCGGGCGGTCGCCGTCACCCTCGACCACCTCGGCGTCCTGCAAGCCGCCGCCGGCCGGCTGGACGAGGCCGAGGCGGCCTTCCTGCGGGCGCTGGACATGCACCGCCGGCGCGACGACCGGCAGCGGCTGGGTGTCACGCTGAACAACCTGGCCGACGTGCTGTTGCAGCTCGATCGGACCGAGGCCGCGCTGGTTCATCTACAGGAGAGCCTGCGGTTGCGGCGGGAGCTCCGGGACGAACTCGGCCTCGGCATCACCATGCTCACCATCGGTCAGGCCCACGCCCGCGGCGGACGGTGTCAGCAGGCGTACGAGTGGCTCGGCACGGCGCTCACCACCGTTCGTGCCACCGGGAACCGCGAGGCCGAGTGGCGGGTGCTGACGGTGCGGGCCGACGTCCATCGCGCCGCGGGACGGGCGGCAGCGGCCCGCGACGACCTGCACCTGGCGCTGGCGCTCTCCGAGCAGATCGGCGACGCGAGCGGAGCCCGTGAGGTGCGCAGCGTGCTCGCCGGCCTGTCCGCCCAGGTTTGATCGACAGTAGCGGGCTCATAAACAGTTTTGATGTCACGAAACATCGACGACTGTTAACCGGCCTGCCCCCGTGGCGCGGCGCGCTCCTACCTTCGGCCCACGGCTCTCCCACGGTCGCCGTCACCGGGACGCGACAGCGGAGAGCACGTGGAGGAGGAACCCGTGTTGCAACGTCTCACCGCCACCGGCTTCGCGCTGGTCCTGGCGCTGGCCGGCACCATGGGCGCCGGTGGCCCGGCCCAGGCCGAGCCGACCGGTGTCATTCAGAACGCGGACGGCCCGGACGCGGTGGCCGGCCGGTACATCATCACGCTCAAGGACACCGCCCTGGCATCGACCACGGTCGGCGCGAAGGCTCGCGGGTTGACCGACCGCTTCGGCGGCCGCACCCGGCACGTGTACGGCAGCGCCCTCGCCGGCTTCTCGGCGGAGATGTCCGCCCAGCAGGCGCGGCGGCTGGCCGCCGACCCGTCCGTGGCATCCGTCGAGCAGGTCCAGCGCATCGGGGTGCTGGACACCCAGACGAACCCGCCGAACTGGGGCGACGATCGGATCGACCAGCGGAGCCTGCCCTTGAACCAGACTTTCACCTACCCGGCCAATCCGGGGCAGGGAGTCGCCGTCTACGTGCTCGACACCGGCATCAACGCCAACCACAACGAGTTCACCGGCCGGGTGCGGCAGGGCACCGACATCGTGGACAACGACAGCACCCCACAGGACTGCCACGGACACGGCACGCACGTCGCCGGCACCGCTGTCGGCACCACCTACGGCATCGCGAAGAAGGCCAGTGTGGTCGCCGTGCGGGTGCTCAACTGCCAGGGCACCGGCACGAACGACGACCTCATCGCCGGGATCAACTGGGTTCGCGCGAACGCGCAGAAGCCGGCGGTCGCCAACTACAGCATCGGCTGCGGCAGCCGGTGCACCAGCCAGGCGATGGACAGTGCCGTCACCAGCCTGATCAACTCGGGCGTGCAGTTCGTACAGGCGGCCGGCAACTCCTCGGACGACGCCTGCTACTACAGCCCGCAGGCGGTCGCCGCCGCCATCACGGTCGGCAACAGCACCAGCTCCGACGGGCGCAACAGCACCAGCAACTACGGTAGGTGCCTGGACCTCTTCGCCCCCGGCACCAGCATCGTCTCGGCCTCGTACGCGAGCAACAACGGCAGTGCCACGATGACGGGCACCTCCATGGCGTCGCCGCACACGGCCGGCGCGGCGGCGCTCTACCTGGGGGCCAATCCGGGTGCGACGCCCGCCCAGGTCCGCGCCGCGCTGGTGGACAACGGCACCACCGGAAAGATCACCAACCCGGGCAGTGGTTCGCCGAACGTGTTGCTCTACACCGGCTTCATCGGCGGAACCGATCCCGGCCCGGGTGATCCGACGGTGACCAGCCCGGGTAACCAGACCTCGGCGATCGGCCAGGCCGTCGACGTCCAGGTCAGTGGCAGCGGCGGCAGCACCCCGTACACCTGGAGCGCCTCCGGTCTGCCCGCGGGCCTGAGCATCGGGGCGTCGACCGGCCGGATCACCGGCAGCGCCACGACGGCGGGCACGTCCACCGTGACGGTGACCCTCACCGATGCCTCGCGCCGGACCGCCACCGCGAACTTCACCTGGACGGTGACCGACGGCGGCGGGTGCACGCCGGCACAACTGGTCGGCAATCCGGGCTTCGAGAGCGGGACCTCGCCGTGGACCGCCACGACCAACGTGATCGGCACCTGGTGGCAGTATCCCGCCCGCTCCGGTAGCCGCAACGCCTGGTTGAACGGCGGCGGCACCGTGCAGACCGACACCGTCGCGCAGCCGGTGACGATCCCGGCGGGATGCGCCAACGCCACGCTGCGCTTCTGGATCCGGATCACCACCGCCGAGTACGAGAACCTCGCCTACGACACACTGACCGTCTCACTCGGCGGGACGCGGGTGGCGACCTATTCGAACCTGGATCGGACCAGCGGTTACGTGGAGAAGGTGATCAACGTCGGCCAGTTCGCCGGACAGACCGCCACGCTGACCTTCAAGGGGGTGGAGGACTGGTCGTACCAGACCAGCTTCGTCATCGACGACGTGACCATCAGCGTGAGCTGACCCACCCTGCCGGGATGAGGGGAGTGAGCGGCGTCCGCTCACTCCCACTCCCAGCGCATTCCCACGATCCCCGGAGGCACGTCCCCGGCGATCAGATGAGCGCCGTGGGTGGAGCCGATCCACGCCTCCCAGACGCCCTGGTCCGGGGCGTTGAGGCCGCGTCGCTCGAAACGGTGGCACCGGGCCGGTACGGCGTCGTGGTCGAACTGAACCTGCAGCACGTACTCCCCGACCGGCGTCGAGAAGGCCCGGTAGTAGTTGTCTGTGGGACGCTGCGAGTCACTGACGAACTCGTACTCGATGACGACCGAGTCGCCCTGGGCCAGCATGCGGTCGAAGACGACCTCCGCGACGAGCAGGCCCGACCCCTGGTCGGAGCGGACCCGGCCGAGCCGGCAGTTGCGTACCGCGTTGATCCTGGTCGAGGCGGTGAGGTCGTCGCTGCGGAAGATGCCGACGGTGCGTGACACCCGGTCGGTGTTGGCCCGCAGCACCTGGCGGCAGGTCAGGCTGATCTCCTGGCGCCGGTCGCCCACCAGATAGAGATCGTGCAGGCTGAGCCGGGTCAGCTCGTGGTACTGCCACCGGTCCACCTCGGCGATCATCTTGACGACACTGGCGCCCTCGCGGAACAGCCGGTCGATCTCGATGGTCCCCGGCGGCTGCCGCAGCCAGCGGCCGCGCGGCCGGCGCGGGCCGAGCTGGACGATCAACGACTCGGACGGCAGGGAGAGGATCTCCTCCAGCAGCCGCACCGCCCGGATCGAGTCCGGGCGTTCGGGCCGGCTGCGGCCACGCCGCCAGTAGCTCAACGTGGTGAGGCTGACGCTCACTCCCGCCGCTGACAGCCGTTCCTGTATGTCCTCCAGCCTCATCCCGCGGTCCTCGATGGCGAGGTGAAGCGCAGCCGAGAACGGACCGGTACGCAACGCGTGCGCCAGGTCACGACCCACCTTCGAGGGCGCCTCCTCCATGATGGCCGAGTATCGCCATCGAACCGCCAACGCGCCAGCCGGGCCGGTGCGGGTCACGGGCTCCTCCTTCGGTCTCGAGAAGGCACTGAGCGCCACCCCGCCTGACGCCGCCGCCACCGCCACCGCCGCTCCCTGGTCGCGGTGATCGCGGGCCGGGAGATCGGCGCGAGTCCGGAGGAGCTTTTTCTCGATCTGGTCCTCGTGTACGGGTTCATCCACGAACTCCCCCTGCCGGTCGTCGGGACAGCGCGGATTGGACGCCGTTCTGCGAGGGGATACGGTCCCTCATGGGCAAGCTGGGTTGGCTACGGGCGAGGTCGCCGGTGAAGCGGCAGGTCCGCATGCCGAACGGGTGCAGGGCCTGCTGGACAGGTGGCGCCAGCAGACACGGACCACGCAGCGGGATCGCCCGCGACAGTTTCCCTGATCGATGACGGGGAGCCGCTCCCACCAGCGCTCTCGGATGCCGTGACCAGCCTCGGTTCGGCCGTCAGGATTCTGGACCGCGACTTCATCGCGGGCCGCGAACCCGATCAGTCGCGCCAGTACGCTCTGACCGCTGTCTGTCAGGCGAGTGAGGCATGCCGCAGTGGCCTCGGGTTGTCCGGCACAGTGGTCCTGGGACTGATACGGACCATCGCCGGGGAGCTCCTGCAGGCGACGACGATCGAGCGCGCCGACGCCAACCGCATGGTCCGCCAGGCGGCGAGCTGACACGCCGATCCGCCGTCGGTGGCGACGAACGGTGGTCCTGGCCGGGGTTCGGGGTGGGTGGCGGGTCAGGCTGGCCGGCTGCGCAGCCAGGTGCGGTATCGGCGGAGCGCGAGAGCCTGCAGCGCCGTCTCCCTGGCGAGGGCGAACGTGGGGTTGCCGCCGGGTCTCGTCCGCCGCCCCGCGCCGAGACGGCGTAGCTGCTGCCGCACACGCGCCATGCTCGCGGCCGAGGCGACCGCCTTGTCCTTGATCCGGACCGGCTTGAGCTCGACCCTGGCGTCCGCGTCGCTCCGCCACCTGGCCGGCAGGTCCGGATCGATGGCCAGGGCGCTGCCCATGCCGACGAGGTCGACACCGCTGGCCAACACCTCCTCTGCGACGGCACGGCGGGCCACCCCGCCGGTGAGCATCAGCGGGATCGCGCTCGTCCGCACGAGCTGTTCGGCGAGGGTCAAGAAGTAGGCCCCTCGCGCGCGGGTACGGTCGTCGCCGGACTGCCCGGTCATCGCCGGACTCTCGTAGCTGCCACCCGACAGTTCGACGACGTCCACGCCGAGCGGCGCCAGCATCGCGATGACCGACCGGGCGTCGTCGGCGTCGAAGCCGCCGCGCTGGAAGTCGGCGGAGTTGAGCTTCACGGCCACGGCGAACTCGGAGGGTACGACGGCACGCACCGCGCGGACGACGTCGAGCAGCAACCGGGCGCGGTTCTCCAGGCTGCCGCCCCACCGGTCGGCGCGCCGGTTGGCCAGCGGTGAGAGGAACTGGGAGAGCAGGTAGCCGTGTGCGGCGTGGATCTCCACACCGTCGAAGCCGGCCTCGTGGGCGCGCCTGGCCGTGGTGGCGAACCGGGCGATCGTCTCCTCGATCTGGTCCGGTGTCATCGCGACCGGCTCGGCGAACCGCTTGCTCTTCCGGCCGAGGTTAACGCGGATCGCCGACGGTCCCCAGGCGACGCCGGGCATGTCGGCGCGAACCTGCCGCCCGGGGTGGTTGATCTGCATCCAGACTCGCGCGCCACCGCTCCTGGCGGCAGCCGCCCACTGCCGGAAGGGCGCCAGCGGGGCGTGCGCGTCGAGGACGACGCCCGCCGGGCCGGTGAGCGCTTCGGCGTGGACCATGACGTTACCCGTGATGATCAGGCCCACCCCACCGTGACTCCAGCGTCGGTAGAGCCGGAACAGAGCATTGTCCGGGAGTTGGCCGTACGCGGCCATGTTCTCCTCCATGGCGGCCTTGACCAGGCGATTGGGAAGGACCGACCCGCTCGGGAGCGGGAACGGCGTGAAGATCGGTGAAGGGACCGCGGATGACATCGCTGCTCCTGGACTGCTGTATGTTTACGACGCTCACATAAGCGTAGGAGGCGATGTAAGCAGTGCCAACTTCGGCGAGGAGTGGCTACCATCACGGTGACCTACGTGCGTCGTTGCTGGTGACGGCGATGAACATGCTCGAAGCCGGCGCGCCGTTCTCGCTGCGCGCCGTGGCGCGAGAAGCGGGCGTCTCGGCGACCGCGCCGTACCGGCACTTCGCCGACCGCGAAGCCCTGGAGTCCGCCCTGGCCGCGCAGGGTCTGCGCGATCTGACAACGGATCTCACCGAGGGTCGTACGCGCCCGGCATCAGCGCAGGATCTCGGCAACCTCGCGGTGGTGTACGTCGAATTCGCGCTCCGCCGCCCCGCCCTGTTCCGGCTCATGTTCGGCAACGCCTGCGACGAGGGGAGCGAGGAGAGAGCCGAGGCCGCCGCCGAGATCCACGAGTTGCTCAGGCTCGCCATGGCGAACGTCTTCCCCGCCGGCGACGCCGAGAGCCTCGCCTCGGCCGGGTGGGCCCTCGCGCACGGGCTGGCCTACCTGTACCTGGACGGCAAGCTCGGAGCGGACTCGAACGCCGAGATCGCCGAGCACGTCCGCGCGGCGGTCGCCGCGATCCTGTCGGTCCGGGTCGGGTAGCCACGCCGGGCACCGGCACCGGGCCACCGGGCACATCCACGACGTGCCCGGCGACCCGGCGTGGCGTCAGCGCCGGCCGGTGAGACGGAAGGCGTCGAGGACGGTCTGCTCGACCGTGTTGCCGCCCGCGTCCTGCGCCCGGGCCCTGATGCTGACCGTGCCTGTGGTGTCGGCCAGCCGGGGTACCTGGTAGCTCGCCGTGTGGTTCCCACCGCCCGTGGCGGTCACCCGGAGCTTCTTCCAGGAGGCCCCGCCATCGGTGCTGATCGAGAGGTCGACGCTCCGCACCGCCGGCGCGCCGGCCACCTGGTGGTAGGCGGTGACCCGGATCCGGTGCCGGCCGGGGGCGGTGACCGCGTCACCGACGTCGGTGCCGGCGTCGTACCGCAGGAACAGCAGGGGGTCGGCGCGGCACGGGCTGCCCGATCCCTCGGGGCACAGGAACCCCTTCGGCGGCTCGTCCCGGGCGACAGCACCGGACGTGAAGGTCCACGCCGTCGTGGTCGTCCCGTTCTCGGCCGTCAGCCGGTAGCGCCGGGACTCGGCGGGGAGTTCGTAGGTGGCACCCCAGATCATCGAGCCGGCCTGGGGCAGTTCGCGGCCGTCGGCGTACAGGTGCAGGTTCTCAGGCTCGAACACGTACGCCCCGGTGGCGTGGTCCGGTTGCGCCCCGGAGACCAGGAACGTCAGCGGGTAGAACGTGTCGCCCTGCCGGCAGAAGCCGCAGACCTCGGTGGACCAGTCCCCCTCCCACTTGCCGGGCTGGGATCGGAAGACCCGCGGGGACAGCTCCGGCACGCCGGGCACGAGAGGCCGCGCGGTCCACCGCGTCGTGGCCGGCCCGGCCCGGTCCGTGACGTCGACGCTACGAGCACCCGGCTGTCCGCCGAAGGGCTCGTAGAACTGGTTCCGGACGAGGTCGGGTGAGACCGGACCCCGGTAGGTGGTGAACCGGACGCTGTCGGTGAGGTAGTTGTACGGGACTCCGGCGACAGCGGTCTCGTTCGGCCGGAAGGCCGAGTAGATCAGACTGGCCGGCTGCGCCTGGGTGCCGTGCAGCGCGGTGTCGGCCCGCACGAGCTGCCGGTCGGTGACCTGCGTGTGCAGGGCGGGCGGGATCCGTCCCTCGTGATAGACGTGCAGGGTGTAGACGTACGGGCTGACCGAGTCGTAGCCCGAGACGTCGATCTTCACGGGGCCCCGGCGCAACAGGCCGCGCAGGTTCTCGGCCTCCCTCGGTGAGACGGAGGCGTACGGGATGTCGGCCGCCTCCTGGGACTCGTCGTACCACCAGTCCGGCTCGGTCGGCAGGAGGCAGGTGGCGGTGGGCCAGGGCCCGCCGGTCGAGATCGGTTCGACGAGCACGCCGGCCGCGCCCGCTGCCCGCGCCCGCATCAGCTGCGCGGGTCCGATCTGGCACTGCCCACCGGCGGGCTTGGCGGCGTCGATGCGCACCAGGACCAGCCTGCCCCGGGCGTCGACCCGGCTGAGGTCGGCGTCCCGCCCCAGCCCGGCATCGACCAGTTCGAGGGTGTGCCGGCCGCTGAACCGGGCCACCTCCCAGCCGGGGCGCCGGTACCACTCGGCCGGCAGCGTGGCCTTCAGTTCGACCCGCTTCGGCCGGGTGACCGCCATGGTCACCATCGGCTTGCCGAGCACCCAGTTGACCCCGAGGTGGAAGGTGCCGACAGTCACCGGGGCACTGGGGATGGCCCAGAACCGGGAGTTGCCGTACCCGGTGAAGCTGAGGGTGCCGCCGCCCCGGCCGTCACCGTAGGTGCGGAAGGTGATCCGGGAGCCGATGAACGTCTCGGTCGGCCGGGGCGTACCGACGGTCAGCTCCCGGGCGGCGTCGGCGTCGCGCGTCAGGGTGGTGTCGCCGGTGACTGTGAACTCCGGCAGTTCCAGGTTGAGCTGCTGTTCCCGGCCGTCGAGCCGGAAGATCGCGTGGCCGCCGGCCTCGTAGGTGCCGGGCGGCACCTCGAAGGTCGCCTCGAACGTCGTGCACGGATCGCTGTCCAGGCACCGTGCGCTGACCGAGTCGTACGCGGACCCGGTCGCGGTGCCGGCGACCTGCACGAGCTGGAAGCCGAATATGGGGCAGATGGTCATGAGGAGGGTGCCGCACTGGAACGGCTCGCCGTTCTTCCTCTTGTAGACCTGGGTGACCCGGTACTTCGGCTGTCCCGTGTCGGTCTGCGGTGCGACCCGCTCGGACCTGAGCCCGGTGGGCCAGACCGCCACCGCGCCGCCGCCGAGCTTCGGGGTGACGCGGCCGAACAGGTAGTCACTCAGCCCGCCTGGCGAGTTCGTGCCGCGGAGTGCGGCCCAGAACGCGGTGGCCCGGCCCGGTTCGACGCCCAGGTCGACGGTGCCCTGGTCCGGGTGCTTCGCGGCAGTGGTCGCGCCGGGCAGGCCCGACACACGCTTGTCCAGCGCCGCCGCGTCCAGCCGGTCACCGAACTTGGCGGTGACGCCGAGCGGGGTGTTCTCGCCACGCTCCAGCCGGGCGGCGAGCCAGCCCACGTCGAAGATCTTCCGGTCGACGACGCCGCTGGTGACCAGCGCCTGCGCGTCGCTCGGCAGCGCGTGCAGGCGAGCGTCGGTGCCGCCCGGTCCGGTGCTGACGGTGACGTCGATGGTCGGGTGGGTTCCGTCGGCCCGTGCCGTCGGGAACGCGGTGACGGTGTACCGGCCGCCGTCCCGGGTCAGGGTGACCTCGTCGCCGGTGATCAGCGTGATCCGGTAGGTCTGCCGGGTGAGCCCGGGCAGCGAGAGCGCTCGCAGGCCGTCCTGGGCCACTCCGGCTCCCGCCGGGGCGGGACGTGCCGGCTCGTCGGGCCGCGCGGTCGCGGCGGTGGGCACGCTCATCAGGGTCACGATCGCCGTGGCGGCGGCGAGGAGGCGTGGCCGATGTCTCCGCCGGAGGTGACGGTCGGTGCGTGAGGTGTTCACGAATGGCTCCTTGGGGCAGGTGGGCTGGCGAAGTGGCGGAGCGCGGCGTCGTCCGGCACGTCAGCCGCCGGCCCGCACGAGTGACCAGTCCCGGGTCACGACCGCGTCCCTACGGACGAGGACCGTCGCGGTGGCGGTCCGGTAGCCGGTCGCGCTCGCGGTGAACGCGGTGCGGCCGATCGCTGAGGAGAACACCCAGTACAGGCCGTCGCCGACGGCAGGGTCCACGGGCGTGGTGACGCCGGTGCCGGCCTCCTGGGGCTGTCCGGTGCGGCCCACAGTCGCGAAGACCGGGGCGCCGCTGTCGTGGTCACCGGCGAACCCGACGACCAGTCCACCCTCGACCGGGCGGCAGGCGCGGGAACCCACGAACACGTCGTCGACCGCCCACCACCAGGCGTCGTGACCCCGGTAGTGGAACCGGATCCGGACGTCCTTGCGACCGGCCGCCTGCGGCAGCGGCAGACTGACGGTTCCGAACGCGTGACCGTTGGTCTGCCGCCACACCGTCGTCCAGGTCCGGCCGCCGTCGGTGCTCACGTCGACCTCGGCCCGCTGGCCGGTGCCGTCCGGGTAGTAGGAGGTGTCGAAGGTGAGCCGCGGCGCGGCGTCACCGGAGAGGTCGAGCGCCGGCGAGGTGAGGCTGGTGTCGAACCGCTGTCCGGCGCCGAACGCCGAGTCGGCGACGGCGAACCGGCCGCCACCGCCGTCGGGCACGGGTCGATGGCCGGGGTTGTCGAACCGCCAGCCCGGCCGGCCCGAGGTCTGCCAGCCGCCCCTCGTGCCGGTGTCGGACCAGTCGTCGAAGCTCACGCCGACGCCGCTGAAGCGGTAGCCCGGGGCGGTGCAGGCCGACACGTCGACGGTCAGCGCCACGTCCTGGACGAGGTCCGCCCCCGCCAGCTCGATCGTCCGCCGGGCGGTCTGGTAACCGGGGTACTGGGCGGTGACCTGCACGGTGTACGACGAGGCACGGGGCAGCCGGACGCGGTACCGCCCGGTCACCGGGTCGGTGAAGACCGGCCCGAGCGGATAGCCGCCGATGACGAGCTTGGCGTACAGCGGCCAGCCGTGTCCCGATCCGTCGGTGACGGTGCCGCTGACCGTGCTCATCGGCTGGGACACGAGCCCGACGTCGGCGGTAGTGGTCGCGCCCTCGCGGACCTGCGCCTGCGTCCTGCCGGAGGCGTAGCCGTACTTGCGCGCCTCGATCGTGTAGCTGCCGAGAGGCAGGGCGCCCGACTGGTACCCGCCGTCCGCGTCGGTGCTCACCTCGCGGCTGACCGGACCGGTGATGGTGACTGTGGCGCCGGGGACCGGCTTCGCCGTCGCGGCGTCGGTGACGGTGCCGCTCACCCTGCCCGTGGGGCCTCTCGGCGCCTGGTTGACCAGTGCGAGCGCGTCCAGCCGGCCCTCGCCGAAGGCGTTGTTGTCGTCGTCGGTGCCGCCGCACTGGCCGTCCGGGTTGTCGACGGCGGTGCCGTCCAGCAGGGACCTGGTGGCGTCGAGGTCCCCCACCATGGCCCCGGCCGCCGACCAGACCAGGGCGACTGCGCCCGCGACGTGCGGCGCGGCCATCGAGGTGCCGTTGAGGTTGCCGTACGCACCGCCCGGCATGCTCGACCGGACGTTCACGCCCGGTGCCGCGATGTTCGGCTTGATCTCGCCGTCCTGCCCCTCTCCGCGGGACGAGAACGGCGCGAGGGCGTGCGCCGAGTCGTACGCGCCGACCGAGTAGTTGATCTTCCGGCTGCCCGGGGCGCCACTGGTCCGGCAGCCCGGCCCGTTGTTGCCGTTGGCCCAGACAGAGAAGATGCCCGACGCGCTCCACGCCAGACTGATGTCCTCCAGGAACGGGTCGTTCGAGGGGCTGGTGGTGCCCCACGAGTTGTTGATGATGTGTGGCCGCTTGCCGGCATCCGGGTTCTGCCCGTTCAGGTCGGTCGGTTCGAGCAGCCACTGGCCGGAGCGGATCAGCGCGGCGTCGTCCGGGCAGCAGCCGTTGGCGGCGATCCAGCGGGCCTTCGGCGCCACCCCGATCCGGTTCCCGGCGCCGTCGTCGCCGACGATGGTGCCCATCGTGTGGGTGCCGTGCCCGTCGCCGTCGCAGGGCGCGGCGCCGCAGGTGCCGGCCGCGTCGAACCAGTTATAGTTGTGGTCGAACACCCCGTCGCCCCGGTTGCCGCGGTACTGCCGGACCAGGGCCGGGTGGTCGAACTGGACGCCGGTGTCGATCGAGGCCACCGTGATGTCCTCGCCGCGTACGCCGAGCTGTTCCCAGACGTCGTCGGCGTGGATGTTGGCGATCCCCCACTCGACCGCGTCGGCCGCCTGCCGGCCGGTGCCCCTGGTGACAGGTGGCGGGGCCACTGTGAACGACGGCAGCAGCGAGCCGACCTCGCTCCTGGCGGCCAGCCGCTCGGCGAGCGCCTCGTCACCGGTCACCTTGATCGCGTTCGTCGCCCAGAAGCTCTGGTACCGGACGCCCGATGCGGTGAGTTCCGTGCGTACCGCGCGCTGGCTCTGCTCGGCCGTGCGCTTCAGCGCCGCGGCCACCGCCGTGCCGCGCGCGTTCCAGTCCTTGATCACGCCGGCCTCGGCCAGGTCTGCCTTTCCGTCGAAGTAGACCCAGAAGTCCACCGAGGAGCTGGCGGTGCTCAGCTGGGCCTGCAACTGGGGACGGATCTTGGCTTTGATCGCGGCGGCCGCCCCCGGGTCCGGTGCGGCCGAGGGGATCGCGGTGGCGGCGCCGCTCAGGGTGAGCACCGTGGCGATGGTGGTCGCCACCACTGTCGTGAGTCTTCGTCGTGACGGATGGGCGGGGCGCATGCGGGTTCCTTCCCTGAACGGGCTGTGCGAGTTGCGGACTGTCACAACGGCAGGTAGCGGTCGTCGTCCTCGGCGTCGGTGGTGTCGCCCGGTCCGGCTCCGGCCGGGGATTCCCCAGGTGTGGCCGCGGGGCCGGTGGGCTCCGGCGATGTCGTCTCGTCCTCGTCCGGGTCGTCTCGTTGCGGCATGCCAGCATCGTGGTCAACCGCGGGATGGTGCTGCGATCCCCCAGGTGAGGGAAACAACCCCGAGCAGCCGGGGGGTCAGTCGGCCGCGGCGGTGCCGGACCCGGGGACCAGCCCCGCGGAGATCGCCCGCGCGGAGAGCGCCGCACGGGAGGACACCCCGAGCTTGCGCATCGCCGACTTCAGCTGGCTGGCCACCGTGTGGTGTGAGCGGTGCAGGGCAGCCGCTATCTCCCGGTTCGTCCGCCCCTCGGCCGCGAGGGCGACGGCTTCCAGCTCACGGGGCGACAGTTCGGATCCGTAGCCCTTCCGGCCACCACGCCAGACGCGCGGCACCGCGCGACCGTGTGCGCGGAGGGCACGGGCGACCCGGTCCACGTCGAGACCCGCCGGCAGGGCCGACAGCCGGCCCAGGACCTCGGTGAGCAGGTCGAGCCCTTCCGGGACGGCCCCGGCCCGGATCAGGCACCGTGCCTGCCGCTCCGCGGAGAGCGCCGCGCTGTACGGCCGGGGAAGCGCCGCCCATGCCGCCGCGGCTCGCGCGAACAGGCCGGCCGCCGAGTCGTAGCCGCCCGCGGCCTCGGCGAGCAGGCCGCGGCAGTCGAGCACGGCGGCACGCGGTGCCGGCAGCGGCCCGTCCCGCAGTCCCTCGGCGAACGTGTCGACCAGGTCCCTGGCCTGCGCCAGGGCGCCGGTGGCGAGCAGGGCCTGGACCCGTGCCGGCACCACATCCGTGCCCCAGAGCCACACCCCCTTCGCCAGGACGGCCTCGCAGGGGTCACGGGAGATCGCCACGGCCTCGTCGGGCCGTCCCTCGCGCAGCCGGATCTGTGCCAGCGTCGCCACCGCCTCCGCGACTGTGTCCCAGGCGCCGGCGTCCCGGGCGCCGGCCACGACGAGGTCGATGTCCCGGCCGGCCCGGACGAGGTCGCCGGCTGCCATGCGCAGGAGACCGCTGACCATGATCGGCTCGACCCGGCTCACCGGGTGGAGGTCGTCAGTGGCCGCCATAGCCGCCGCCCGCTCCGCGAGGCCGTCCCAGGCTCCCGTGAACCAGTCCAGGTGCAGCTTCGTGGAGTCGACGAGTTCGGTGATCCGGACCTGCTCGTACTCGACGGCGAGCCGGCGCCCGGCGGCGAGCCAGCGGCCGGCTTCCGCGTACCGGCCCCACCGCATGGCAGCGTCGCCGATGTTCAGGTGAGCGACGGTGATGATCCGGCGGTCCCGGGGGGCCTGCGCCACGGCGGGAATCTGCCCGGCCTCCACCCATCCTCGCCGGTCACCGAGTTGCAGCAGGGCGGCTGCCCGGCCGGCCGCGACCCGCAACCGGTCCGACGGCTCCAGGAAGCGCGCGAACTCCGCCGCCCGGTCCAGCCAGGTCAGGTGTCGCGCCGCCGGTGAGCGGCCACGCGGCCAGCCGAGCACCATCATGGCGACCGCGGGCGAGGCGCGCTCCCGGTCGAGGTGCGGTAGCGCCCGTTCCAGCTCGGCGTGCGCCCCGTCGAACTCCTCCATGTCGTTGAGGATCCGGGCGAGCTGGAATCGCAGGTTCGCCTCCACACCCGGATCGGGTACGCCCCGGCTGAGCACCCGGCGTACGGCGCCGACGAGATCCCGCAGACGGTCCGCGCCGGTGAAGGACCCGAACGGCACCTTGTCCACCAGCGCGCACATCTGCTCGGCCGGCACGTCACCGTTGGTCAGGACGTCGTGCAGCAGCGCGCCCGCGGTCGTCTCGTCGCCGGTCTCCAGCGCCACGTCGGCGGAGAGCTGCGCGTACCGGCTCCACCTCTGGCCGTCCCCGGCCTGGCGGAAATGCCTCGCGAGTTGCGCCAGCGGTCGTGGGGTCGAGCTTTCGAGCACCCGTCCAGCGCGTTCGTGCAACGTCCGGCGGTCCCGTTCCGCAATGGCGTCGTAGATGGACCGACCGGCCAGCACGTGGCGGAAGGACACCCGGAGGTGGTCCCGTTGGCGCAGCAGCCGATGCGCGACGGCTTCGGACAGTCCGTCGGCGAACTCGGCCGGCGGCAGGCCGCTGACCTGCGACAGCACGTGCTCGGCGACCGGGTCGCCGAGGACCGCGGCGGCGCGCAGCACCGCCTGGGTGGGCGGGGCGAGGCGGCCGGCGTGCTCGAGCACGGTGTCCCGCACGGTCGGCGGCACCACGATCTCGTCCAGCGGCAGCCGCTTCCAGTCCTGGCCGCGACGGATGAGGTCGCCTCGCCGGGCCATGAGCCGCACGCACTCCTCCACGGCGAGCGGCACCCCCTCGGTGTGCGCGTGCAGGTGCCGGGCGAACTCGTCGGAGACCTGCTGGTGGGCCAGCATCGACGAGGCGAGAGCCGCGGTCTCGGACAGGTCGAGCGGGCGGAGGACGAGCCGGAGCCGCGCGCGGTGCGGCCGGAGCCGCCCCGACAGGCGCAGCAACCAGGGGTCTCCCACCAGGTTCTCCGGACGGTAGGCCACCACCAGGCCGGGCCCCCGGGGATGCTCGGCCAGGAACAGGAGGAACTCCCGGGTCGCGTCGTCGGACCACTGCGCGTCGTCGACGACGAGCAGGGTCACCCCCAGCTTGTCGAGCAGTTCGGCGAGCGCCCGGAGCACCCGGTGCCGGGCGGTGCTCGCATCGGCCGCCGGCTCCGGAGCCGGCGGAAGGTGCTCGGCCCATTCGGGGAACAGCGGTCGCAGGGCTCCGGCCAGGCCACTGAGGCTCAGGCCGGCCACCGTCTCGACGTCGGTGGTGAGCAGCGCCTCGACGATCGGCCCCAACGTGTACGGCTCGCGAAAGGGCGGGCAGACCGCGGTCAGCGCCGAGTGCCGGGCACCCGCGGGCGACGACAGGAACTCGTCCAGGAGCCGGCTCTTGCCGACGCCGGCCTCGCCCTCGATGAGGACCAGCGCCGAGGTGCCGCTGAGCACCTGACCGAGTCGGAGCAGGTCCGGCTCGCGGCCGATGAGCAGGGGTGCCGCTACCCCACCCGCGTCCGGGTCGGCCGGTTGGACAGCGACCTCGTCGACCACCGCCGCCCCCTGCCGTCGCCTGCGCACGTCTCCACAACTGTCTTTGATCATCGCGGTGGCGGTGGCGGGCGACAAGAGCCTCGGCCCGATCCGCCCACCCGTCGGTGACGGCGCGCGCGCACCGCCGACTTGACACGCACCGGCACGACCGCCCTAATATTCATGATCTCGGATGCCACAGTGGCCGGGTCGTGAGCGAGGAGTCAGATGCGGACGCTCGGCGAGTCACCCCCACGGGACGGCGCGGCACCGGCCGGCATCAACCGTCGTCACCTGCTCGGCCTGGTCACCGCCGCGCTGGCGGCCGGCGTCATTCCGGAGGCGTGGCTCGCGGAGGCCGCGTACGGCGCGACGCCGCGATGGAACCGGCCGTTCGACAAGTGGGTTCCGGTGACGTCGCCCTTCGGCCCGCGGACGGACCCCATCACCGGTGAGTCCAGGATGCACAACGGCACGGACTACAGCCACTCGGGAATCCTCGGCTACCCGGTCCGGTCGATCGCGGCAGGCACCGTGACCGGTGTCTCGTACAGTGCGGGCGGCCTCGGCCACAACGCCACCATCACACACGCGGACGGCTGGCGGAGCGTCTACGGACACATGCGGGAAGCTCCCCGGGTCGGGACGGGCACCCAGGTCGCAGCCGGGCAGCACATCGGCAACGTGGGCTCCACCGGCCACTCCACCGGCCCGCACCTGCACCTCGAGGTCTTCCAGCCGAACGGTCAACGAGTCGACCCCGAGTCGGTTCTCAGAGGCGCCCCGTACGCCGGGGCGCCCGGATCACCCCCCGAGATCGTCACCAAGGACGGACTGATGTACCTCATCTGGAGCACCGGCGGAACCGGCTACCTGGTCACCCCCAACCGCGTCATCGGACTGCGGTCGATGGCGCACTACAACCTGTTCAAACGGATCATCAACTCGAACCAGGCCGCCGACCAGCCCGAGGTCTTCAACGCGCTGGAGATCGACCAGATCAACGCCTACCTCAACGGCACAGTGCCCGCCTGATCCGGCGCTTCCCGGTGCCGCACCTCGGCCGTCGTCGGAGGCGGCGGAAAAGCGCCCGTCCCTTCGTCGCCGCACACCGGCCGCCACAGGTGCGTCAGCCGGCCGGTGCGCCTGTCCGGCCGGCGAGGTCGCGTGTCGAGGTGACGCGGGCGACGTCGAGCGACTCGGCCGTCAGGCGGGCACCAAGTGCACGCCAAGTGCATTGCCGCAACGTCGAGTCCGACGACGAGCGGCCGCTGCGGGCGGCGGGGAGACGAGATGGACACCAGAACCGCACACACCACGCCGAACATGACCGGCTTCCAGGTCAACCACCGCACCATGCGGGCCGACACCCGGCGCCTGGCCGAGTTGCTGGCCCGGGTCGCCACCGGGCAGGTCGCGTACGACCGGCGCCGGGCGGTCGCGCTTCGGACGTACCTGCGGCTGCTCTGCGACGGCATCCACCACCATCACCGGATGGAGGACGAGGTGCTCTGGCCCGTGCTGGAACGCTCGGCCGGGGCCGAGGTGGATCTCCGGGAGCTCAGCGAGGACCACGTCGCGCTCGACCCGGTGCTGGACGAGATCCGGGCCGCCGCGCACGATCTCGTCGGGGCGTTCGCCGCCGCCGACCTGCCGGCGACCCGGCAGGTCGCGACGCGGCTCGCCGACGTCCTCGCCCGGCTGCGGGACCTCCTCGACGAGCACATCGAGGAGGAGGAGCGGTTGATCTTCCCGGTGATCCGGCGCTACGTCGGCGTCGACGACTGGAACACCGTCGAGGCGGCGGTGCGCAAGGGCGGGGCGCTGCGCTTCGAGCTTCCCCGCATGGAGCGGTACGCCCGGCCCGAGGAGCTGGCCGAGCTCAAGGCCGTCGCGGGTCCGGTGCTGCGGATCATGTTGGCCGTGCTGCGACCGGGGTTCCGGCGTCGGGAGGCTACGGTCTTCGTCGGGTGAACCGGCCGGCGGACACGGCCGTCATGTCAGCCGACACCGGCGTACGCCGACTCGTCCGCCCAGGGCACCGCGCCGACGGCACGGGCCAGCCTCAGCCCGGCGGCGCGGTGCGCCGCGGCGGCCGCCGGGTCGGCGAGGACGACGGCGAGCGCCGCCAGGGTCTGATCCACCGGGCCGAGCGAGATCGACCCGCACTCCAGCCCGGCGAAGTGCCCGGCCCACGGCAGCAGTTCCGCGTAGCAGCGACGGGCCGCCTCCTGGTCGGCCAGTCCGGCCGCCACCTGGCCGCGCAGCGTCATCCAGTAGAGCCACAGGTAGTCCGGGCGGATCGGCTGCCCGGGCCGCCACACCTCGCGGGCGCCCGCGACGTCACCGGCGGAGAGCAGCGCGTGGGCCAGCACGTCGTGGGTGTCCTCGGGAACCCGGCGGTGCACCCGCCGGAGCGGCTCGATCAGCTCGTGCCCCCGGCCCGCCGTGGTCAAGACCGTGAACTGGCCCATCAGCCCCATCGCCGCGGCGTTGGGTCCACCGATACGACCCATTCGTTCACTGACCTCGGTGTACCGGTGCATCGCCGCATCGAGGTCACCGGCGAACAGGGCGGTGAGGCCCTCGAACCAGCCCATCACCGCGAGGACCAGCCCCAACTGTCCCGAGGCGGCCTGGGCGACGGCCTGGTCGACGTGGTGCCGCGCCTCGGTCAGGTCCGCCCGCAGCAGAGCCGCCTGATAGAGGATGTGGTGGGCCTCGCACTGGTACGCGGTGAGCCCGGCCGCCTCGCCGACCGCGAGCAGTTCGGCACCGATCTCGGCCAGCTCCGCGCGGAACGACGGGGCGATCGCCACGAAGTAGCGGGCGTTCAGGGCCCGGCACAACAGCTCGGGATCCCCTGCGGATCGGGCCAGCGCCACCGCCTCCCGGGTGATCGTGTCCGCTCGTCCGAGGTCGGTGCCCTCGATCTCGAACGCGAGCGTGGCGAGCAGCCGGCTGCGCAGCCCGGCCCGATCCGGCCCGACCCGCCGCAACGCCTGCTCCAGCCGCCGCACCAACGGCTCGTCGACGATCCGGTCCGGCCGGATCGTCCAGGTGACCGGCGCGTCGAAGCAGGTCAGTGCGGTGTGCAGCGCGTCCGGCTCGCCGCCGTCCGCGGCCAGCCGGATCGCCCGGTCGCGGGCGTCGCGGGCCGCCAGCACGTCGCCCGCGAGCGCGCTCTGCCCGGCCAGCCCGCAGAGCACACCCAGCCGTACGTCCGCGGCGACGTCGTCGGGCGCGAGGTCGGCGGCGCGTAACGCCCCGGCCCACAGCGTCGCCGCCTCCCGGGGCGCGCCCAGCGCGGCGGCGTGTCGCGCGGCGCCGGCGGCGTGGCGTACCGCCTCCGGTGCGCTCGCCGGGGTCAGCGCGGCGAGCGCGTGACGGCCCAGTGCCGCGACGTCGTCCGGTCGCTGCTCGCGCAGCACCGCCAGGACACGGCTGTGCATGCGGGTGCGGCGCAGCAGCGGCACGGCGCCGTAGAGGGCGTCGTGCATCAGCGCGTGGGCGAACCGGACCCGGCCCGGTGCGGGTTCGACCAGCAGACCCGCTGTGATACCGGCCTCCAGGCCGTCCAGCACCGTGTCCTCCACGCCGCCGTCCACCGCCACCAGCACGTCGACCTCCGACTCCGGTCCGAGGACGGCGGCCTGCCGCAGCACGGTCTGGGCCGCCGCCGGCAGCCGGGCTAGCCGCCGGTGCAGGACGTGACTCAGCCCGGCCGGCACGCCGTCCAGTGCGGACTCCCGGCCCTCGGCGGCGATCAGCTTCGCCAGCTCCACCACGAAGAGTGGATTCCCGCCCGAGCGTTCGCGGACGGCGTGCAGCACCTCCGCGTCGGCTCCCGGTACACCGTGCCGGTGCAACAGGTCGACGACGGCACGGTCGGGCAGGCCGCCGAGGCTCAGCTCGACCGCCGGAGCGCCGGCCAGCGCCGCGCGGGCCGCGCGCAGCTCGTCGGTGACCTCGGTGGGGCGGTACGTGACAACGACCAGCACGGCGGTGGAGCCGATCGTCGTGGTGATGTGACGCAGGATGCGCAGGGTCTCTCCGTCGGCCCGGTGGACGTCCTCCACCACCACGAGCAGCGGCTGGTCGGTCGCCGTGCGACGGAGGTAGTCGGCGAGGCTGCGCCGCAGGTGGAACTCGGCGTGGCGGCCACCCGGCCCGTCACCGGCGGCGTCGGGCGTGCCCGGACCGGCCGGGCCGCCGGAGCCGTCCGGGACGTCGGAGCCCGGACCGGCCGGCCCGTCCCGTCCCAGCAGCAGCCGCAGGCCGCGCTGTTCGGCCGCGCCGAGCGGAACCTGGGCGTCGAGTCGCTCGACGATCTCGTGCCACGCCCATCCGGGCGGCGCGCCCGCCACGTCGGGGCACGTGCCGGCGGCGGCTGCCCAGCCGGCGGCGGTGAGTTCGTCGACGAGGTGGCGGACCAGCGTGGACTTGCCGGCGCCGGGATCGCCGTGCAACCAGCACACCGTCGCACCGGCGGTCCGGGCACGGTCGGCGGCCCCGCGCAGCCGGGCCAGTTCGCCGTCCCGGCCCAGGGGCTCGTCGGCGCGGCCGGGGCCGGGCGAGCGGTCCGGACGGACGGCCGCGGCGGGCAGGCGTACCGTCCGGGCCGGTGCCGCGACGGGCGCGGGACGCGACGGCGCGACGCGCAGCCGGGGGTGATGCTGCAGCAGGTCGACCTCCAGTGCCCGCAGCGCCGGGGTGGGGTCGACGCCGAGCTGCTCGGCGAGGGCCGCACGGGTCGCGCGCAGGACCGCCAGCGCGTCCGCCTGCCGGTCTACCCGGTAGAGCGCCGTGGCGAGCAGGCAGGCCGCTGCCTCGCGAAGCGGATGTTCACGGACGTGCGTGTCCAGGTCGAGGATCACCCGATCCGGCCGGTTCAGCGCGAGCAACGCCTCGGCCCGTCGCTCGAACGCGGTCGACCGCATCCCGGCGAGCCGGTCGCTCTCCCGGTCGGCCCACGGTTCGCCGGCGAACTCGGCGTAGGCGGCGGGGCCGGACCAGCAGGCCAGGGCGGCATCGACGGCGGCGAGCATGTCGGCCGGGTCCGCGTCGCCCGTGATCGCCGAGCGGCGCAACATAGCCTCGAAGCGCCACGCGTCCACCGCGTCGGCCGGCAGCCGCAGCGCGTAGCCGGGGGCGGCGGTCACCAGCAGCCGGGCGGGCACGCGTGGTGGCCGGCCCGGCTCGAGCACCCGGCGCAGGTTGGAGACGTAGACCTGCAGGGCCGCCTGCGCGCGGGGCGGCGGATCGGCGGACCACAGGTCGTCCACCAGCCGGTCGACCGAGACGACCTGCCCGTCGGCAGCAACGAGCCGGGCCAGCACCGCGCGTTGCCGCGGGGGGCCGAGGTCGATCGCCGTGCCGTCTCGGCCGGCCCGAATCGATCCCAGCACACCGATCGTCGTCACGCGAGAAACCGTAGTGGTCCGCGATCCGCCCGCACGATCCCCTTTCTGACTCGTGGCATCCGGCCGGCGCCGATCAGGGGCGCGCGGACCGGCCACGCACCACAGTGGCAATCGGAGGCCAAGGCGCCGTTAAGTGCCGGCCAAACGACGAGGTGCTTCATGGGTGTCACAGCGCACCCCTCCGGGTGCGGCCGGAAAGAGGACATCCATGAGAAGACAGCAACGCCACCGCCGCGGAAGCCGGCGGTGGCTCGCCGCGGTGACCGGCGTGAGCCTGGCCGTGTCGCTGACCGGACCGGCAATCGCGGCCGACCCGGTGCAGTACGACGAGCAGGAGGTGAACCACGCCCTGTTCGCCGCGGTCGTGCAGGTGCGCGACGGGGGCACGCAGGGCCTGGTGGACGCGGTGATCGCCGCCGAGCTGAGCGACTGGCGCGCGGTGCATCCGAATGCCGACGCCGCCACCGTCCGGGGTCACCTGGACACCGTCACCGGGCTGGTCACCGCCGCGGTCCCACCCGGCGACGAGTCGCCCGCGCGACTGCATCTGCTTGGCACGGCGATGGAGCGCCTGGCCGGCAGCGACGCGGCGCACCTCGGCGGGCCCACCGTGCGAGGTCTGCTACGGAGCACCACCGGTGAGGAGCTGAAGGGGATCGTCCCGCCGATCGAGCAGATCCGCAGCGGCACCCAGGACTACATGTGGGAGATCGTTTCCCGGGGCGCCCTCGGCACGGTGTGGGGCACGCTGCACCAGCAGGCCGCCGACGACCCGGTCCTCACGCAGGTGTGGAACGCCGCCGTCGGCTCCCGCATCGGCCTCGACCTGGACACCCCGCCCGCCGAGTTGGCGCAGTCGTCGGATCTCGCCGGGCACCTCGACCTGACCGCGATCACGGCGCGACTCGGCGACAGGACCGCGTACCGGGCGGAGGTGCAGAACCAACTGGACGTGGCGATCGCGGCGTTGCGGCAGCGGACCGTGCAGGCGGTGACCGACGCCGTCGCCCAGTCCGACCGGTTCCCGATCGACGGCCCGAACAAGCCGACCAGCGCGGACGAGGCGGCGGCGAAGGCCAAGGCGGAGTCGGACCGCAAGCTCAACGAGCAGCTCGGCCAGGCCGTCACAGTGCTCGGAAAGCTCGCCGGCATGGTCGACAAGCAGTTCGGCAAGCAGATCGAGACCATCGCGAAGGCGGTCGTCGGTGCGATCACCGCGATCACCACGTACACCGCCGCCATGTCCGCCGCCGGTCTCACCTTCGCGGCCGCGGCCATGTCGACGTTCACACTGGTCGGAGCACTGGTCGGCGTTGCGATGACGCTGCTTCCGCTGTTCACCTCCGGCGGCGGTGCGGACGACGGCACCGGCGGCCAGATCGCGGCCCTGCGCGACCAGATCAACCGGCTGGCGGTCGGGATGGATCGCCGGTTCGACCGGATCGAGAAGATGCTCGGGGTCATGTACGACGGGCTCACCGCACAGCTCGACGCGCTCGCCCGGGATCTGGCGGAGGTCCGCGTCCAGCTCGCGGTCATCGCCGGTCAGCTCATCGTGCTCGACCAGCGGGTGGACGCGCTCGCCCTGGCCAGCCAGGCGGCCTTCGAGCAGATCGCCGGTGCGCCGCTGCGCACCAGCGTGGACCTGTACGTGCACCGCGAGGCCCGGGGTGTGCCGGCCATCGACTCGTACGCCACCTACTTCGACAAGGCGGACTCGCCCACGCGCACCTTCGCCGCGGACGCGGCCCGGCAGGCGCCCTTCGTGGTCCCCACCGGCACCTCACTCGCCGACCCGGTCTCCACTGTGGGTCTCTCCCTGCCGTCCGGGGCGATCGACTACCTGGCGCAGTGGGCCGGCGCGCGGGGGATCGCGCTCACGCCCGCCCCCGGTGACGGCCCGGCTTCGGGAGTGGCCAATCCCTCCGCCTGGCTGCTCGGCGCCCGCGCCAACCTCATCCTGCAACTCCAGAACCCGCAGTACGCGGCCCAGCTGTCCGCGGCGGAGACGCAGACCACGGTCGCCGCCGGCGAGGCGGTCAACCGCCGGGTCCGGCAGTTCAGCGCCCCGGCCGCCAACGGCGGCACGAACGCGCTGTTCGAACGGCTGCTCGCCGACTACCGCACCGCGACGACCGGCTGGTCCACTGCCCTGGAGGACGTGGGCCGGGGCGTACGGTGGGTCGAAGGGGAGCGCTCGTACGACATCTGGGGCAGCCCCGACCAGGAGATCCCCGCGGCCGGCCGGATCGCGGACGTGGCCGGCATGCCCTACTGCGGCACCACCTTCTCGCAGTTCGCCACCCCGGCACCGGTCAACCGGTCCGCGCTGCCGAACGTCTACCACCTGGGCAACTACGGCATGGCTCCGGCGTACCGGCCGCAACTGCGCTCGTGCGTGGAGGCCGAGTTCGTCAACCTCGAGGTGATCGACGGGCCCCGTAGCCAGCGGACCAACGGTGACCTGCAGGTGATCGTCCACCAGCAGGCACAGTGGAACGGCGGCCAGTGGCAGGACGTGCGCACCGTCACCTGGAAGACCAGGCTGCTCGACATCTGCCTGTGGGATCAGCGCGCCAACCCGCCGTCCGGCTACTGCCGCGATCCGCACTACTACATGGCGGACAAGTGGGCGACCATGTACCGGGCCGCGGTGGAGGCGCACGGAACTGTGGTGGACAATCCCGCGGCGCTGGCCGAGGCTCGGACCAAGGTGCGGGCGATGCTGACGGGCAAGCAGCGCTACTTCTACCGGGTCGCGGCGCTCGGCACCGGTGTGGACCGTCCGCCGGCGGGAAGCTGGGGACTCTCCCAGCAGCTCTGGGACGCCGGCAAGAAGGTCTCCGACGCGGTACGGCTGTTGCAGATCTTCAGCGAGCTGGGGTGGTCATCGGCACTCGAGCGCGACGACGTACTGCACGGGCGGCTCTTCGGCGATCGGGCGCTGCCCGCCGACTTCCGGTTGCCCCGCAGCCAGAGCAGCTACAACACCGGCTCCCTGCACCTGCAGAACGCCTACCAGAAGGCGTCGACGAACTACGCCGGATGCACCCAGCAGGTGGACTGGGATCCGTGCCAGGGTGACGTCTCGGGGCTGAGCCCGCTGGCCGGGCAGGAGCAGTTCGGCACCGGCTGCGCGCCCGCGACGGGAGCGAACGCACCGCGTGATCCGCTCGCCTCCTGCATCGTCCAGGCGGCAGCGACGCGCAGCGACGAGCTGTCGCAGCGGTACGCGTACTGGTCCGGCCGGATCGCGGCCGGAAACCACCGGGAAGGGCTGGCGTCGGTGCGCAGCGTGGTGGGGCTGCTGCGGGCCACCAGCGCGGCACTGCATCCTGCGGCCTGAACCGAGCCGCACGGTGGCCGGGGCGGGACGGGCAACCGTACCGCCCCGGCCACCCGGCCACCCGGTCACCGGGTCACCGGGTCACCGGGTCACCGGGCCGACCGATGGAAAACGGCCGGGGTCTCCCGGAACGCGGGGTCATGTGATCAGGTCGGCATGGTGCGGCCCTCGACGCCGGTACGTCGTTCGGTCGAAGTCGGCGTACGCGTCGCCCCCGGTCAGGTCCTGAACCCACAGACCGAAGAAGGCTCCCGTGAAGCCCCACACCTCGGGCACGCCGTCGACGATCTCAGTGCCGTGCTCGTCGGAGAGAACGGTCGCGTCGAGCACCTCCGGCCACCAGGTCACCGCCGCGCCCGGAGCCGACCGTCCGAAGCGCAGGCGCGGGCCGTCCAGCGCGGCGTGCAGCTCGACCGGCCCGTGCACCGGCGCGGCTGATCGAGGCGGTGCAACCGTCCACGTCGGCAGGCCAGCACGTCGGCCACCACGCCGACCTGCTCAACCCGCAGTCGGGCAGGTGTCTGGACGCGGACGGCTGGGGCACCGCCAACGGCACCGAGCTGATCATCTGGGCGTGCGGCACGAACCAGTCGAACCAGATCTGGCGACTGGGCTGAGTCGCGGCGTGGATCCCTGCCGCCCGGCAGGGATCCGCGCCGGTCAGCCGACCGGGCCGGTGCTCTCTCGCTCGACCAGGCGGAACGCGGGTTGCACGTGCGCCGGCGGCCCACCGTCGCCCTCGATCCGTGCCACCAGCCGCCGGACCGCCAGCCGGCCGATCTCCCGCTTGTCCGGTGCGACGGTGGTCAACGTGGGATTGCTGAAGCGCCCTTCCTCGATGTCGTCGATCCCGGCCACCGCCACCTCGGCCGGCACGGCGATGCCCGCCCTGCTGAGCGCACGCAGGGCACCGATGGCGGTCAGGTCGTTGTACGCGAGCACGGCGTCGGGGGGGTCGTCCAGGCCCAGCAGGTGGCGCATGGCGTGCTCGCCGTCCGATCGGCCGAACTGCTCGGTGGATGCGACGAGGCGGAGGTCGATCGGAATTCCCGCTGCGGCGAGCGCCTCCCGGTAGCCCCGGATGCGCAGGTGCGCGGACTGCCGGTCGTCCCCGGGCGCGGCGCCGATGAACGCGATCCGCCGCCGCCCCAGCGACACCAGGTGCGCGGTCGCCGTCCGGCTCGCCGCGACGTTGTCGATGGCGATGTGGTCGTACGGCACGTCGTAGACGCCCTCACCGATCAGCACCAGCGGCAACTGGGCCCGGCGGCCCAGCACCTCCTCCCGGCCGATCGCCACCGGACTGAGGATGAGGCCGTCGATGATGTGCCGCTGCGCTCCGTCCAGCAGCGTCAGCTCCTCGGCCCGGTCGCCGGCGGTGTTCTCCATCAGCAGCGTGTACCCGAGACCGGCGGCCTCCCGGATGGCCACGTCGGCCAGCTCGGCGAAGTACGGGTTGGTCAACTCGGGAATGGCCAGCGCGATCAGCCCGGTGCGGCCGCGGCGCAGGTGCCGCGCGCTCAGGTTGGGGGTGTAGCCCAGCTCGTCGATGGCCTGCTGCACGCGCTGCCGGGTGCTCTCCCCCACCGGCCGGTAGCCGTTGACCACGTTGGAGACGGTGGCGAGTGAGACCCCCGCCCGCTCCGCGATGTCCTTCAGGCTCACCCCCATGTGCCGTCCCTTCCGCCCGCACCGCCCGCCGGTTCCCGGCTCGGCCTCACCGCAGCCGCCGGATCCGGCTGAGGTAGGTCTGTGTCACGACGACGACCACCAGGAACGCGCCGCTCACCACCGACTGCAGCGAGGAGGTGAGATTACCGATCTGGTTGATGACGTTCTGGATGACACCGAGCAGCAGCACACCGCAGAGACTTCCGCTGACGCTGCCCGCGCCCCCGATCAGCAGCGTCCCGCCGATGACCACCGCCGCGATCGCGTCCAGCTCCAGGCCGACGCCGAGGATGGTGACGCCCGAGCCGAGCCGGGCGGTGTTCAGCACGCCGGCGAGGCCGGCCAGCAGCCCGCTCAGCACGTAGGTCAGGACCTTCACCCGCGCGACGGGCAGACCCATCAGCGCCGCCGCCTCCGCGTTGCCACCCACGGCGAACACCGCCTGACCGTACCCGGTGCGTTGCAGCAGCAACGCCCCCAGCACGCAGAGCAGCGCGGCGACGAACACCGGGTACCCGACGCCGAGCAGCGTGCCGCGACCGACGTCGAGCAGCGCCGCGTCCTTCGGCACGAGGTAGGTCGTCGCCCCCTCACCGGTGATGGCGAGCAGCAGGCCGCGGGCGCCGAGCAGGCTGGCCAGCGTGACGATGAAGGGTTCGAGGCCGGTGCGGGCGATCACCAACCCGTTGAGCAGTCCGATCCCCCCGCACACGGCCAGCGGTACCAGCAACGCCGCCACGGTGCCGTACTGCGAGGCCCAGGCGGCCAGTACCCCGCCGAGGGCGAAGACGGAGCCGACCGACAGGTCGATGCCGCCACTGATGATCACGAAGGTCATGCCGAGCGCGACGATGGCGAGGGTCGCCGACTGGATGGCGATACCGGACAGGTTGTCCGCGGTGGCGAAGGCCGGGAACACCAGCGCCGAGACGGCGCCGGCGAGCAGGAGTACGGCTGGAGCGCCGTGCCGTTGCGCGAGCGCCGCGACGCGCTCGCTGGTCGCCGTACGCGCTCGGGGTGCCTGTGCCGCGACGGCGGTGAGTTCCGTGGTGTCGGTGACGCCGGTCATCGTGTCCTCCGCTGCCGGGCGAGGTAGACGGCGACCAGGATGATGACCGCCTGCACCATCTGTGCCGTGGAGTCGGGCAGATCATGTTTGATCATCGTGGCTCGCAGCAACTGCATGAGCAACGCGCCGGCCACGGTGCCGAGGACCCGGATCCGTCCGCCGCTCAGCGGAGTGCCGCCGACCACGACCGCGGTGATGGCCGACAGTTCGATGAGGTTGCCGATGGCGGACGGGTCACTGGCGGTGAGGCGGGCCGTCGCCAGCACGCCGGCCACGGCGGCGAACAGTCCACCCAGCACGTAGGCGACGACCAGGACCCGCCGTACCGGCAGACCGGCCAGCCGGGCGGCGGCCCGGTTGCCCCCGATCGCCACCAGTTGCCGGCCGTACGTGGTCCGGTTGACCAGCAGCCCCACGACGACCGCGAGCACGACGGCGATCAACGCCACGACCGGCAGGCCGAGGACCTCCTCGCTCCCTAGTGCGAGCAGGTCGGGGTTGCGGATCTGCTTGAGCTGACCGTCGGCGATGACCAGCGCGATCCCCCGGCCCGCCACGAGCAGGGCGAGGGTCGCCACGATCGGTTGCAGACCGACCACCGCGACGAGGGTGCCGTTCAGCGCGCCGGCGGCGACTCCGGCCAGCAGCGCCACGGCGATCGCCGGCACCGCGCCGAACCCCAGGTAGAGCGGCAGTACCGCGGCCGCCAATGCCATCACCGACCCCACCGACAGGTCGATGCCCTCGCTGCCGATGACCAGGGCCATGCCCAGCGCCACGATCAGGACCGGGGCGACCTGCACGAGCTGGGTGCGCAAGTTGCCGAGCTCGACGAAGTTCTCGGTGAACGCGGCGTTGAACAGCAGCAACGCGAGGACGGCCACGTAGACGCCGTAGTCCTGCACGTACCGGGTCAGCACCGCCCGGTCGAGAGGCCGATCGAGCGCGGGCCCCGCCTCAGCGGTCTTCATCGCGGTCCTCCCTGTCGGCGGCGAGCCGGGTCATGATGGCGTCCTCCGAGACGTCGTCGCCGGTCAGTTCGCCGACCACGGTGCCGGCTCGCAGCACGACCACCCGGTCGGCGCCCTCGACCAGTTCCTCGAGGTCGGAGGAGATGAGCACGACGGCCAGACCGTCCCGGGCGAGTTCGGCGACGAGCGCCTGCACCTCGGCCTTGGCACCCACGTCGATGCCCCGGGTCGGCTCGTCGAGCAGCAGCAGCCGCGGGTTGAGGCAGAGCCACCGGGCGAGCAGTACCTTCTGCTGGTTGCCGCCGGACAGCTCACCCACCCGTTGCTCGGGACCGGACGCCCGGATCCGCAGCCGCCGCATGAACGTCTCGACGATGCGGTCCTGACGCGCCCGGCTGATCATCCCGGCCCGGGCGAGCCGCGGCATCGCCGCCAGCACGATGTTCTCCCGTACCGACAGCTCGGGGATGATGCCCTCGGCCTTGCGGTCCTCGGGCAGCAGCGCGACGCCCGCGCGCAGCGCGGCGGCGGGCGTGGGCCGGCGGATCTGCCGGCCGTCCACGACGACGCGGCCGGCGTCCAGCGGCAGCTCGCCGACGATGGCCTTGACCGTCTCCGACCGGCCGGATCCGAGCAGCCCGCCGAGCCCGACCACCTCTCCACCGGCGACGGTGAACGAGACGTCGTCGAGCGCGTGCCGCTTGCGCAGACCGTCGGCGTGCAGGACCGGGGCGCCGTCTACCGGCCCGTGGCCGGTGAAGGCGGTGACGCCCTCCCGGGCGACCTGGGTCAGGCTGCGCCCCAGCATGTGCGCCACGAGCTGGAGCCGGTCCAGCTCGGCCAGTGTGCCGGTGTGTACGGTCCGGCCGTCGCGCAGGACGGTGATCCGGTCGCACAGGTCGTAGAGTTCGTCGAGGCGGTGACTGACGTAGAGCACAGCGATGCCTCGGGCGCTCAGCCGCCGCACCACCTCGAACAGGGTGGCCACCTCGTGCGGTTCGAGCGACGACGTCGGCTCGTCCATGATGAGCACGCGGGCGTCGACGGCCACCGCCCGGGCCAGCGCGACCATCTGCTGGGCGGCCAGGCTCAGCGAGCGCAGCGGGCGGGTGACGTCGACCTCGATGCCGTAGCGGGAGAGCACCTCGCCGGCCTGGCGGTTCATCCGCGCCACGTCGACCAGGCCGTACCGGCGAGGTTCCCGGCCGAGGAAGAGGTTGCGGGCCACGCTCATCAGCGGGATGAGGTTGACCTCCTGGTAGATGGTCGAGATGCCGGCGCGCTGCGCGTCCAGTGGCCGATCGAAGGCCACCGGTTCGCCGAGGTAACGCACGGCGCCGCCGTCCGGCTGGTAGACACCGGTGATCACCTTGATCAGTGTCGACTTGCCGGCGCCGTTCTCGCCGACCAGCGCGTGCACCTCGCCGGGGCGCAGTGTCAGTTCCACGCCGTCCAGCGCGAGCACACCCGGGAACTTCTTGGTGACGCCCCGCACCTCGAGCACGGACGCCACCGCGTCGTCAGTCATGTCGGTCTTCCCTCGTGAGACAGGACGACCGGGCCGGCGCGCCCGGCGGCGCACCGGCCCGGACCGGACGGTCAGTAGGCGTTGCCGAGCGACTCGCGGGCGTTGTCCGCGGCGTACTCCCGGTCGGAGATGATGACGTTCTCCGGTATCGGGGTGCCGGCGTAGAAGTCCTGCGCGGTCTTGAAGGCCAGCGGCCCGAATCGCGGGTTGGACTCGATCACCGCGTTGATGGTGCCGTCGACGATCCCCTGGACGGCGTTACGGGTGCCGTCGATCGATACGATCTTGACGTCCTTGCCCGGGTTCTTGCCCGCGGACCGCAGCGCCGTGACCGCGCCGAGGGCCATCTCGTCGTTCTCGGCGTACACCGCGGTGATGTCGGGGTTGCTGGAGATGAGCTGCTCCATCACCGCCTGGCCCTTGTCCCGGGCGAACTCGCCGGTCTGCTGGGCGACGATTTCGAGACCGGGCGCGGTCGCCTTGATCTGGTCGACGAAGCCGTTGGTCCGGTCGGTGGTCACGTTGTTGCCCGAGGAGCCGAGCAGGATGGCGACCTTGCCCTTGCCACCGGTGACCTTGATCATCGCGTCGGCGGCCCGCTTGCCCTGCGCGACGAAGTCCGAGCCCAGGAAGGCCAGGTAATCCTTGCAGCTCGTTGCGTTGATCTTGCGGTCGATGGTGAGGACCGGGACCTTCTTGGCCGCTGCCGCCTGCAGGGCCGGCTCCAGGCCGTCGCTGTTGAGTGGCGCGACGATGAGGAACTGGGCACCCTGCGCCAGCATGTCCTGGATGTCGCTGATCTGCTTGGAGAGCTGCGACTGCGCGTTGGTGACCAGCAGCTTCTTCACCCCGGCCCTGGCCGCCTCGTCCCGGATGGACTGCGTCTCGGCGATCCGGAAGGGATTGGCCTCCTTCTCCGACTGCGAGAAGCCCACGACGGCGTTGGCGAGGTCGAGCTTCGGCACGCCGTAGGCGTCCAACGTGCAGCTCGCTCCGCCCGGCGCGGCGGAGGCGACCTGCTGCTCACCGCCGCTGCCGGCCGGGGCGGGGGTGCCGTCGGTCTCGCTCTTGGTGCAGCCGGTCAGCAACGCCGAGGCGGCGAGCAGCGCGACCGACAGGTGGGTCAGGGCCTTCTTTCCGGTGCTCATGTGATGACTCCTCACGCATGGTGGACCAACCCGGCGACGGATGACGACGCGCGGAACGCGAGCCGGGCAGCCGGGGGCGATGGTGTGGTGATCACTGTCGGTGCGTTGTGACGCATCGATGAAAGAGGATTGACGGGTTGTCCGTCGGGCCTCTATAACGTTATACGGGTAGCCAAGGAAGTCAATACGATCGCCACCGTTCGCTCCCGGAGATCCCACCGACATCCGCGCCCGGCCGGGACCGGACCGAATGGCCGCCCCGACACCTCACCGCCAGCCGCCACGGCGCCACCCGGCCCTGACGGCCCACCCGATGGAGACGGCATGACACGTCCCGACCCCGTCCGCCGCACCGCATCCCTGCTGGCCGTCCTCGCCGTGGTCGCCGGGCTGCTCACGGCGCCGCCCGTGCCGGCCGGCGCCGCGCCGGCGAAGAACCCACCGCTGACCACACCGTGGACCGCCCAGGCGCTCAACGGCACACCACTGCCCGAGTACCCGAGACCGCAGATGACCCGGCCGGACTGGCTCAACCTCAACGGCGAGTGGCAGCTACGACAGTCCGCCACCGACGACGCCCCGCAGTTCAACACCGACCTGCCCGAGCGGGTCAACGTGCCCTTCCCGGTGGAGAGCGCGCTGTCCGGAGTGCAACGGTCCGCCGGCGACAACCGCAACTACCTGTTCTACCGGCGCACCGTGACGGTGCCCGCGAACTGGAGCGGACGCCGCGTCCTGCTGCACTTCGGCGCCGTCGACTGGCAGACCACCGTCTGGGTCAACGGCACCGCGGTCGGTGGCCACACCGGCGGCTACGACGCCTTCACCTTCGACGTCACCCCGCAACTGCGGGGCGGCGCCAACGAGATCGTGGTGAAGGTGTGGGATCCGACCGACAGCCGGCAGAACGGCAGCCTGCCGCCGATCGGCAAGCAGACCAAGCAGCCCGGCGGCATCTTCTACACGCCGAGTTCGGGCATCTGGCAGACGGTGTGGCTGGAACCGGTGCCGGCGGCCTCGATCAGCAGCGTCGACCTCTATCCGAGCCTGACCGACAACACCCTTCGTGTACGGGTCTTCAGCCGCGGCGATGTCGGTGGTCACAGCGTCCTGGCCGAGGCGCTCGACGGCACCACAGTGGTCGGATCCGCCACCGGCGGATTCACCGAGTTCAAGGTTCCCGTGCCGAACGCCCGCCGGTGGTCGCCCGACGACCCGTTCCTCTACAACCTGCGGGTCACCCTGCGCAACGCGGCGGGCGGTCAGGCCGACCGGACCACGCACTACTTCGGCATGCGCGAGATCAGCACCGGTGTGGTCAACGGTGTCCTGCGGCCCAAGCTCAACGGCCAGTTCGTCTTCCAGGTCGGCACGCTGGACCAGGGGTTCTGGCCGGACGGCATCTACACCGCGCCCACCGACGCCGCGCTCGCCTTCGACCTGCAGAAGCACAAGAACCTGGGCTTCAACATGGTGCGCAAACACATCAAGGTCGAACCGCAGCGCTGGTTCTACCACGCCGACCGGCTCGGCCTGCTGGTGTGGCAGGACGTCCCGTCGCTGACCGCGCAGGACATCAACGCGACCGACGCGCAGCAGGCGCAGCTCGAGACCGAGGCCCGCGAGATCGTCGACGAGCACCGCAGCTCACCGGCGGTGGTCACCTACACCGTCTACAACGAGGGGTGGGGCGAGCGCGCGCTGGCCGACACCCGCCGGGTCGCCCAGAACGTGAAGAACCAGGACCCGACCCGGCTCGTCAACGCGCACAGCGGTTACAACTGTTGCCAGTCGTTGGGTAACCCGGGCAACGGCGACATCGACGACTGGCACGTCTACCTGGGGCCGGACTCGCCGGTGCCGTCGAGCAGCCGGATCGCCGTGCTCGGTGAGTTCGGCGGCCTGGGCCTGCGTGCGCCCGGACACGAGTGGAGCCCGAACGGCAACTTCTTCGCCTACGAGTGGCAGCCGAACTCCACGGCGCTGACCAACCGGTACATCGGTCTGGTGCAGGGCACGCAGAACCTGATGCTCGGCAAGGGGCTGAGCGCCTCGGTCTACACCGAGATCGCCGACCAGGAGGGTGAGCTGAACGGCTTCCTCACCTACGACCGGCAGGTGGTCAAGATGGACCAGGCCCGGGTGCGGGCCGCCAATCTCGCGCTCATCAACGCGTCGAGGTCGATCGGCAGCTCGGCGCCGGTGGCACTGCCACTGAACATCCGTCGTTCCTTCCAGGTCACGACGCCCGGTTTCACCAACCGGTACCTGCGGCACCGGGACAGCCTGGCCTACACCGAAGTGGTCGACGCGGGCAGTTCCGCGCTGCTCAAGAACGACGCGACCTACACGGTCCGGGCCGGTCTGGCCGACCCGGCGTGCTACTCGTTCGAGTCGGTCAACTATCCGGGGCAGTTCCTCCGGCACCAGGACTCGCGCGTGCGCAACTCACCGAACGACGGCTCGGCGCTGCTGCGCGCGGATGCCACCTGGTGCGCCCGGGTCGGCGTCACGGGTAGCGGCGTCTCGTTGGAGTCCTACAACTTCCGCGGCAAGTACCTGCGGCACTACAACTCGGAGGTCTGGCTGAGCAACGGCACGGGCGGTGAGGCGTGGAACTCCCCCACGTCGTGGGCCGCGGACAGCACCTGGAACATCACGACACCCTGGGCGCCCTGAGGCGGACGGGTCCAGGACGCCGTTCGGCCACAGCGGGAATCGAGTTCGCTCTATTGACAAGGATTGTTTACGGTTTCACCCTGAGAGCGCTCTCCCGCGCCGTCTCCGGCGCGTCACGAACAACCGGAAGGAGTTCGATGATCAGGACAACTGCGCTGCTCACCGCCGCGTTGCTGGGGCTGTCTGCCCCGGCCGCCCCAGCGGCGGCCCACAGCGCCGACCACGCCGAAGCGCGATCGGCCGTGGCCGGCCTGCCGCTCGGCATGGCCGCCGCGATGCGCCGCGACCTGCACCTGACCGACGATCAACTCACCGCCCGGCTCACGGCCGAGGCCGCCGCGGCGGTGGTCGACCGACGGCTGCGCTCACGCCTCGGCACCGGGTACGCCGGCTCGTGGCTGGAGACGGACGGCCCGCTCACGGTCGCCGTCACCGACGCCGCCGCGGCGGACGCGGTGCGGGCCGAGGGAGCCCGGCCCAGGCTCGTCCCTCGGACGCTCACGAGCCTGACATCGGCGCGTACCGCCCTGGACCGGAGCGCCGCCGACCAACCGCCCGGGGCCGCCGTTCGCGGCTGGTACGTGGACGTCGCCGCCAACCAGGTGGTCGTGCGGGTCGCACCGGGGCAGGAACGCGCCGGCCGAGCGTTCGTGCGCGGCGCCGGTCTCGCCGACGCGCTCGTCCGCTACGCGCCGGCGCCCGACGCGCCGCGCCCGATGTACGACATCCGCGGCGGCGACCAGTTCGTCATCAACGGCAACGTGCTCTGCTCCGTCGGCTTCGCCGTGGTCGGCGGCTTCGTCACCGCAGGACACTGCGGAGCCGCCGGCAGCCCCACCCGCGGCTTCAACAACGCCGCCCAGGGCACCTTCGCCGGCTCGTCGTTCCCGGGCAACGACTACGCCTGGGTCCGCACCAACGCCGACTGGACGCCGCGGCCCTGGGTGAACAACTACGCCGGCGGCAACGCTCCCGTCGCCGGATCCCGGGACGCGGTGATCGGCAGTTCCGTGTGCCGGTCGGGACGCACGACCGGCTGGCGGTGCGGCACGCTGCTGGGCCGGGAGGAGACGGTCAACTACGCGCAGGGCGCAGTCCACGGGCTCAGCCGCAGCAACGCCTGCGCCGAGGGCGGTGACTCCGGCGGCGCCTGGCTCTCCGGCGACCAGGCCCAGGGAGTCACCTCCGGCGGATCCGGCAACTGCACCACCGGCGGCACCATGTGGTTCCAGCCGGTCAACGAGATCCTCGGTGTCTACGGACTCAGCCTGGTCACCACCGGCGGGGGCGGCTCCGGCACCCGGATCATCAGCAACTGGAACAACAAGTGCGTCGACGTGCCGAACTCGAACTTCTCCGACGGAGTCCCGCTGCAGGCGTGGAACTGCAACGGCACGGCCGCGCAGGGATGGACGTTCACCGGCGGCAGCCTGCGCACGCAGAACAACAAGTGCATGGACGTCGCCTGGGGCTCCCGGGACAACGGCGCGGTCATCCAGATCGCCACCTGCAGCGGCAACCCGGCCCAGCAGTTCGTGCTGTCCGCCGCCGGTGACCTGGTCAACCCGCAGGCCAACAAGTGCGTCGACATCAAGGACTGGAACGGCAACGACGGTGCCCGGTTGCAACTCTGGGAGTGCGCCGGCACCGCCAACCAGAAGTGGCGCACCGGCTGATCGCAGGCATGACACGGCGTCCCGTCCGGGCCGGTCCGAAGTGGGCCGACGGCGGGACGCCGTGCCGCTCAGGGGCAGTCAGCGCAGGCGCCACCCTTGGGTTCCACCCGGCGGCCGGCTGACGGCGCAGGAACCCGGTCCCGCGCCGACCAGCCGGCCGCCTACCGTTCAGGTCCCGAACACCTGCAGCTCGTACAGCCGGGCGGCCGGGTCACCGTTCTGGGTGGGGGTCAGCACGGCCACCCGGACGTACCGGCCACTGGCCGCGAGCGGGTGCTCCGTGGCGTCCGCGGTGTTGCCCCGTACCGCCGCCACCGTCGTCCACGTCGTACCGTCGCCGGACACCTGCAGGTCGAAGTCGCGCGTGTTCCACGCCCGGTTCTCACCGCCGGCACCGGCGTGGAACACGCCGATCGACGTGATCGCCCGGCTGGCCCCGAGGTCGACGCGGAGGAACCGGCTCGCACCGGTGGAGCACCACTTGTCGGCGGCGCCGCCCGCGACGCTGCCGTTGACGGCCTTCTCCGGCCCCTCGGTGGCGGCACACTGCGAGTCGGCCGTGGCCGGCCGGTTCAGCGCCAGATTGGTGCCGCCGTACACCTCGAACTCGTCGATGCGGGCGGCGCTGTTGCCGTTGTTGGTCGGCGCGGTGATCGCCAGGCGCACGTAGCGGGCGGTCGCCGACGCGATCGGGTGGTAGGTGCGGCTGGACCGGTTGCCGCTGACCGAGACCCGGTTCGTCCACGTCGTCCCGTCGGTGCTGGTCGCGATCGTATAGGCGCCGGTGTTCCAACCGGTGGTCTCGCCGCCGAGACCGGCGTGCTTGACCACGAAGGAACGCACGGCCTGCGCCGATCCGAGGTCCACCTGGAGGAACTTGTCGGCGGCGAGCGAGCACCACTTGCTGGCGCCGCCGAGGCGGCCGTCGAACGCCTTCTCCGGCCCCTCGGCGCCGGCGCAGGCTGCCGACCCGGTCGCCGGCCGGCCGGCGGCGAGGTTCGCGCCGAGTTCCGGGGCGGCCGGCGGCGGGGTGGCGCCGTCGGTGAACGACGGCGGCACGTCCGCCGGGTTCGTGCCCCACGCCGAGGGCGCGCCGCCCATGGTGTACGCGAGGGTGGCACCGTCCGCCAGGTCGGCGTACCGCAGCCAGGGACGCTGCCGTGCCGAGCCGTCGAGGGACAGGGCCTGGACGTACTGGTTCCCCTGCCCGGCGTTCGCGCCGGTGATCTGCACGTCCCCGGCCGGACGGTCGACCAGCACGGACGGGAACAGGGGCCCGTGCAGCGCCAGCGTGTCCGCGCCCGGTGTCGGAGGGTACATCCCGAGTGCCGACCAGACGAACCACGCCGACGTGGCGCCGAGGTCGTCGTTGCCGGGCAGGCCCCCCGCGCCGGTGGTGAACGACTCGTTCATGATCCGCCGGACGGCGGCGCTGGTGCCGGCCGGCGCCGCCGCGAAGTGGTAGGCCCACGGCACGCCGTGCTCCGGCTCGTTGCCGATGTAGAAGTAGGGCTGGGACTGCCCGCCGTTGGTCTGGGTGAAGTGGTGGTCCAACCGCTGGACGGCGGTCTGCCGGCCACCCATCAGGTTGATCAGCCCGGCGAAGTTGTACGGCACCATCCACGTGTACTGCGAGGCGTTGCCCTCGACGAAGTTCGACTGACTGGCGGGGTCCAACGGCCACGGCCAGCTCCCGTCGGCGTTGCGCGGGTGCACGTAGCCGGACTCGGTGTTGAAGACGTTGCGCCACCACTGCGCGCGACCCATGTGGGTGGTGTACGTCGCGGTGTCACCGAGGGCGCTGGCGAACCGGGCGACGGCGAAGTCGCTCGCCGAGTACTCCAGCGAGTCGGAGGGATCGCCGGCGATGTACTGCCGTTGCTCGTACGTGCTCTGGCGGCCCCGGATCGGGCTGCCCTGCATGGTGCCGCCCGCGGAGCTCTTCTTCATCAGCGCCAACGCCGCCGCGGTGTCGAAGTCGCGCACGCCGAACTGGTAGAGGCTGTCCACGATGATCGGCCCCGGGTCACCCGTCATCACGAACGCCTCGTTGGTGTTGTGCGACCACTTGGGCAGCAGGCCGCCCTGCTGGCCGTCGAGCACCATGGACTTGGCGATGTCGGCTGCCTCGCGCGGGGCGAGGAAGGCGATCAGGGCCGACCAGGAGCGGTAGATGTCCCATCCGGAGTAGTTCTGGTAGACGGGATGGCTCGCGCTGTGGATCGCGTTGTCGAAGCCGCGGTAGCGCCCGTCGACATCATTCGACAGGTTGGGGTTGATGAAGACGCGGTACAGCGCGGTGTAGAACTTCTGCAGGTCGGCCGCGGCCCCGCCGCTGACCTGCACCCGGTTGAGCAGCGTGTTCCACTCGGCGTCGGCGTCGCTCCGCACCTGGTCGAAGGCGAAGCCGGACTGCTCGGCGGCGAGGTTGGCCGCCGCGCCCGCCGCGCTGACGAACGAGATGCCGACCTTCATCTGCACGACCGCGTTCGACGAGGTGTCGAACGTGAGGTAGCCGCCGGAGTTCGTGCCACTGGCGGACGTGCTGCCGGCGGAGACCGTGCCGCCGAGCCAGGTGCCCACTCCGGTCGGCGCCCGGTCGAACTCGATCCGGTAGAAGATCTGGTAGGTCTTCGAGTTGCCGCAGAAGCCACCACCCGTGACGCTGCCGGTGACCGTGCTGCCGTTGATCGTGATGGTGCCGGATCGGTTGCCGGTGGCGCTGCGGCTGGTGTTGACCAGCACCCGGGCGCTGCTGGTCCCCGGGTAGGTCATCCGCAGGGCGGCGGTGCGGGTGGTGGCGGTGGCCTCCACCCGGGTGTTCCCGTAGTTGCTCAGCACCGCCCGGTAGAAGCCGGGCCGGGCCTGTTCCTGACTCTTGTCCTGGGTGGCCCGGTAGGAGGTCCAGGAGGTGCCGGGAGACGCGCCCAGCCCGCCGGTGATCGGCAGGATGCCGAGATCCTCGTTGTTCGCGCACCCGGCGCCGTTGAAGTGGGTGAGGCTGAACTCCTCGATCTGGGTGTCGCTGGCGCGGTAGCCGGACGGCGAGGCGGTCGGGGTGTCCGGGCTGAGCTGCACCATGCCGAACGGCTGGATCGGTCCCGGGACGGTGCTGCCACCGGCACCGCCGCCGACGGGGTTCGGGGCGTTGCTGTCGTCGGTGCCGATGAACGGGTTCACGTACGGGGTCAGGTTCAGCGGCGCCGCGGCGGCCGGAGCGGCGACCGCGACGAGCGCGGACGCGCCGGTGACGGCGGCGGCCAGGAGGCTGGGCAGACGGGACGGGCCTGATCGGGGCATGAGGCGGACCCTCCTTCGAGGCACACGGTGGACATCCGCCGGTGACATCGTTGTCATCGAAAGACGTCGACATCCTGTGTAGAGGTTCCGAGCGGGGGGTGTCAATGGCGGAGCTACCGGGCGTCGGCCCGGCCCGGCGGACGCTCCCCCGATCCCCGCGGCAGCAGCCGGGTCGGCAGCACCACGCGCCGGGGCGGCCCGGCCTCGCCGTCGAGCCGGCCGAGCAGCAGTTCCGCCGCCCGCCGACCCATGTCCACCGGATCGTGCGTGACCACGCTGATGCCCAGCACCTCACCGAGGTCGATGTCGTCGAAGCCGACCAGCGCCGGCGGTGCCGGATGCCCCCGCAACGCCCGGAGGGCACCGTGGGTGATGAGGTTGTTCATGGTGAACAGGGCGGTGGGAGCGGGCACCCGGCGCAACAGGTCACGGATGACCCGCTCGGCCGCGGGGACGTCGTGCGCGTTCTCGATCAGGTATTCGGCCCAGTCCGGACGTCCCGCCTCCCGCATCGCCCGGGCGAAGCCAGTCACCCGGTCCCGGTGCGTGCTCAGGCGGGACAGGTCACCGACCACACCGATCCGTCGGTGCCCGAGACCGACGAGGTGCCGGCCGACCTGGCGGGCGCCGTCACGGTTGTCGAACAGCACGGAGTCCGCCGCGAGGTTCACCGCCGGGCGGTCCACGAAGACGAACGGGATGCCGTGCCGTTGCTCGTCGGCGAAGTGGGCGTGTTCGGCGGCGGTGGAGGCGATGACGAGTGCGCGGACCCGCCGTTCGAGCAGGACGTCGGCCAAGCGGCGCTCCCGCCGCGGATCCTCGTCCGTGCTCGCGATGACCAGTTGCAGGCCGTGCGACCGGAGCTCCCGCTCCAGACCGCCGGCCAGCCGAGCATAGAACGGATTGGCCAGGTCGCCGATGAGCAGCCCGACCAGGGTCGAGGTGGCCGCCCCCCGACGCAGCTCCCGGGCGACCCCGTTGGGCCGGTACCCGAGCTGGTCCGCGACCGAGCGCACCCGGCTCCGGGTGACCTCAGCGACCCGGGGCTCACCGCTGAGCGCCCGGGAGGCGGTCTTGACCGACACCCCGGAGAGTTCCGCGACCTGGATGAGACTGGGTCGACCGGGTTTGCGCGCAGCGGCCATGGCCTCGATTGTCGCACCGGGGTCGCCGCTGTCGATCCACCGCCCGCACCGGGCCCGCGGCCGGTTCGCGCGCCCGGCACCGGTCCGGCCGGTTCCGGTTCCGGTTCTGATCTTCGGGAGCCGCCCCGAAGGCACTGCGTCGCAGCTCAGGGCTGTGATGTCGGTCTCGACCGTCGCCACCCGGGCAACGGCTTATTACCGTTTTGTTACAAGGCTGATGATCGGGCAAGCTTGCGGACCACGCAGATCCGCGCTTAGGTTGCCGCTGGCAACAAAATAGGAACCTGACCGCTACCCAACGTTCGAGAGGCGGCCACGATGCCCGTGGGGGGTTGCGAACGATGAACGAGGCATCCGTCCTCCTGGAGATGCGTTCGATCACCAAGGAGTTCCCCGGCGTCAAGGCACTGGCCGACGTCAACCTCAGGGTGTACGCCGGCGAGATCCACGCCATCTGCGGCGAGAACGGCGCCGGCAAGTCGACCCTGATGAAGGTGCTGAGCGGCGTCTACCCGTACGGCACTTACCAGGGCTCCATCACGTACCGGGGCGCGGAGGCACGATTCTCCGACATCCGGGCGAGCGAGCGCGCCGGCATCGTGATCATCCACCAGGAGCTCGCGCTCGTCCCGAACATGTCGATCACCGAGAACATCTTCCTCGGCAACGAACCACGCCGGCGGGGCGCGGTCGACTGGAAGGTGGCCAACCGCCGCGCGATCGAGCTGATGGCCCAGGTCGGTCTGCGCGAGGACCCGGACACGCTGGTCAAGGACATCGGTGTCGGTAAGCAGCAGCTCGTGGAGATCGCCAAGGCGTTCGCCAAGGACGTCCGGCTGCTGATCCTGGACGAGCCGACCGCAGCGCTCAACGAGGCCGACTCCCGGCACCTGCTGGACCTGCTGCGTGGCTTCCGCGACCAGGGCATCACCTCGATCATGATCTCGCACAAGCTCAACGAGATCGAGGCGGTGGCCGACCGGATCACCATCCTTCGGGACGGCCGCACCGTCGAGACGCTCGACGTGAAAGCCGGCGGGGTGGACGAGGACCGCATCGTGCGCGGCATGGTCGGCCGCGAGCTGAGCAGCCGCTTCCCGGACCACACCCCTCGGATCGGGGAGGTGTTCTTCGAGGTCCGGAACTGGAACGTCCGGCACCCGATCTCCGCCGAGCGGAAGGTCTGCAAGAACGAGAGCTTCGTCGTACGCCGGGGGGAGATCGTCGGTTTCGCCGGACTGATGGGTGCCGGGCGGACCGAGCTCGCGATGAGCGTCTTCGGCCGCTCCTACGGGGTGTACGAGTCGGGCACGATCGTCAAGGACGGAAAGGAGATCGTGCTGAAGTCCGTGGCCCAGGCGATCCGCCACGGCCTGGCGTACGTCAGCGAGGACCGCAAGGCGGTCGGGCTCAACCTGCTCGACGACATCAAGACCTCGACCGTGTCGGCGAAGCTATCCAAGATCACCCGCCACGGCGTCGTCGACGAGGTCGCCGAGTACCGGGCCGCCGAGGCGTACCGCAAGGACCTGCGGACCAAGGCGCCGACGGTGGACGAGGGGGTCGCCAAGCTCTCCGGCGGCAACCAGCAGAAGGTCGTCCTGGCGAAGTGGATGTTCACCGACCCGGACCTGCTGATCCTCGACGAGCCCACCCGGGGCATCGACGTGGGCGCCAAGTACGAGATCTACGGCATCATCCAGCGGCTCGCCGACCAGGGGAAGGGCGTCGTCGTCATCTCCTCGGAGCTGCCCGAGCTGATCGGGCTCTGCGACCGCATCTACACCGTGTTCGAAGGCGCCATCACCGGTGAGATCGACCGGCGCGACGCGGACCCGGAACTCCTCATGAAGCAGATGACCTCGACGAAGAAGATGCAGACACGATGAGCCGAATCAAGGACCTGCGGAACAACCTCTTCGGAGGCACCACCTCCAACGCACGCCAGTTCGGGATGATCTTCACCCTGCTGGCCATCGTCCTGCTGTTTCAGTTCCTGACCGATGGGCTCACGCTCCGGTCGGACAACCTGATCGCACTCTTCCAGCAGAACTCGTACATCCTCATCCTGGCCATCGGCATGCTGATGGTGATCGTGGCCGGCCACATCGACCTGTCGGTCGGCTCGATCGCCGCCTTCGCGGGCATCCTGGTCGCCAAGGCGATGGCCGACTGGTCGCTGCCGTGGCCGCTGGCCATCCTCTACGGGCTCGCGATCGGCGCGGTCATCGGCGCCTGGCAGGGCTTCTGGGTCGCCTACATCGGCGTGCCGGCCTTCATCGTGACGCTGGCCGGCATGCTGCTCTTCCGCGGTGGCAACCAGTTCATCGGTAACGCCAACACCGTCGCCGTGCCGGAGGGCTTCCGGGTCATCGGCGCCGGCTTCCTGCCCGAGGTCGGACCGGACACCGGATACAACAACCTCACCCTGCTGCTCGGCCTGGCCGCCTGCGCCGCCGTGGTGTGGCGCGAACTGCGGGACCGCCGGACCCGGCGGGAGATGAAGGCCGACCCGATCCCGATGTGGATCTCGCTGCTCCGGCTGGCCGTCATGATCGGCGTGATCGTGTTCGCCGCCCTCCGCTTCGCCAGTGGCCGGGTCGGCACCAGCTTCCCGGTCTCGGGCGTCATCCTGGTCGCGCTCGTGCTCGCCTACTCGTTCTACACCCGTAACACCGCCAGTGGACGGCACATCTACGCGGTCGGCGGAAACTCTCGGGCGGCCGAACTCTCCGGGGTGAAGCTCAAGCGGGTCAACTTCTTCGTCATGATGAACATGTCGATCCTGGCCGCGCTGGCCGGCATGATCTTCGTGGCCCGATCGGCCGCGTCCGGTCCGCAGGACGGCAACGGCTGGGAACTCGACGCCATCGCCGCGGTCTTCATCGGCGGGGCCGCCGTCTCGGGCGGCATCGGCACCATCAGCGGTTCGATCGTCGGCGGCCTGGTCATGGCCGTGCTCAACAACGGCCTCCAACTGCTCGGTGTCGGCACCGACCGGGTGCAGATCATCAAGGGTCTGGTGCTCCTGCTGGCCGTCGCACTCGACGTCTACAACAAGAGCCAGGGCCGCTTCTCCGTCATCGGCAGCATCACCCGGCCGTTCCGGCGGGACACGAGCCCACCTCCCCAGACATCGTCCGCGACGGATCAGGAATCCGCCCGGACCGCGGTGCCCGGCTGACGGCCACCGATCCCTCTCCGCACCACCTCACCAGAAGGGCACATTGCAGCCATGCGTAATCTGATCGGCAAGTCGGTGGCGATCGGCGCCATCGCGGCGCTGGCACTCACCGCCTGCGGCTCCGGCCGTGACGGCGGCTCCGGCGGCGACCAGGGCAGCAGCAAGGGCTTCGCGGCCGACTCCCTCATCGGCGTCGCGCTGCCGGCCAAGACCTCGGAGAACTGGGTTCTCGCCGGTGACCTGTTCACCAACGGCCTCAAGGAGGCCGGGTTCAAGAGCGACGTGCAGTACGCCGGCGCGTCGACCACAGTCGCCGACCAGCAGGCCCAGATCACCGCGATGGTGACCAAGGGCGCCAAGGTCATCGTCATCGGCGCGACCGACGCCGCCCAGCTGTCGACCCAGGTCGCCGCCGCCCACCAGGCCGGTGTCAAGGTCATCGCCTACGACCGGCTCATCACCAACACGCCGGACCTCGACTACTACGTCGCGTTCGACAACTTCAAGGTCGGCCAGCTCCAGGGCCAGGCGCTGCTGGACGGCATGAAGGCCAAGAAGCCGAACGGGCCGTACAACATCGAGCTCTTCTCCGGTTCGCCGGACGACAACAACGCCGGTGTCTTCTTCGACGGCGCGATGAGCGTGCTCAAGCCGGCCATCGACAAGGGCGACGTCGTCGTGGCCTCCAAGCAGACCGACGTCAAGCAGACCGCCATCCAGGGCTGGAAGGCCGAGGGCGCCCAGGCCCGGATGGACCAGCTGCTGACCTCGACCTACGGCAGCAAGACGCTGGACGGCGTCCTGTCGCCGAACGACACCCTGGCCCGCGCGATCATCACCTCGATCAAGGGTGCCGGCAAGCCCGTCCCGGTCGTCACCGGCCAGGACTCCGAGGTCGAGTCGGTCAAGTCGATCATGGCGGGCGAGCAGTACATGACCATCAACAAGGACACCCGCAACCTGGTCAAGCAGACCATTGCGATGGTCAAGTCGCTCCAGGGCGGCAACGACCCCGAGGTCAACGACACCAAGTCGTACAACAACGGGGTGAAGGTCGTCGACACGTACCTGCTGCCGCCCGTGGCCGTCACCAAGGCCAACGCGGCCGAGGCGTACGCCAACGACCCGAAGCTCGCGCCGCTGACCAAGTGAGCGTCGGGAGGTAGTTCCCGGAGCCGGTGGTCCGGGGCCGAGGCCCCGGACCACCGGCTCCGTTCTTCATCCGGGCACCCACCCCGCCGCGGCGCGGAAGGAGGCGAACGACGATGCCGGTGTCGGCATCGCCCCGATCCGCCGGGCCGGGCCGGGGCCGCCCGGCTCCCCCGCCGCCCGCACCCGGCACCAGCCAGGAGGAGATCCGGCGGCAGAATCTCGGCGCGGTGCTGCGACACGTGCATCTGCACGGACCGACCTCGCGCGCCGAGCTGACCAGCCGGCTCGGGCTGAACCGCAGCACCATCGGCGCGCTCGCGACCGAACTCGCCGTCGCCGACCTGGTGCGCCGAGCGCGGGTCGTCGTGCCGGACGGCCCTCGTTGGTGCTCGGTCCGCACGCCGACCGCGTCCAGGTGCTCGCGCTGAGCGTGGAAGCTCGTCGGCTGCGCGTGGCGCGCTTCGGGCTGGGCGGACGTCTCCTCGACCTGCTGCCCGCCGAACCCGGCGGGGACGCCACCTTGATCGGTACCGCCGAGCTGGCCTTCGGCCGGCTGCTCGCCGACCCGCTGACGGTGGCCGCCGGAGCCAGCCCCGTGTTCCCGATCCCGGCTGAGTTCGGTCACCACCATCAGGGCTCGGGCCACCACACCGGACGGACCGTGGCCGTCGCCGCGCGGTGCCGGGTGTCGAGCGGCGCGCCGATCAGCCTCCTCGCGGGCGCCTCGACGGCCACCTCGACAGGCATGGCGGATCGTTCGCCGGGGAATAGTGCCGGGCATGGCCTCGTACTCGGTGAATCTTGCGGCTGTCGCCCGCGCCCGGCGGCTCATCGAAGCACGCCAGTACGTCCTCGACAGCGACTGGGGCGTCGTCCAGCCCCGGGCCACCGACGAGAACGGCTACCTCGACAGGCACTCGTGGCACGAGTACGGCGAATGGTTTCTCGGCCGCACCGAGGGAGCGAACGAGGAGACGAAGGCCCGGTACGCCTTCGTCTACGGCGACTTCCGCCGCGTCCACCGGTCCGGACTGGTCGCGTGCGTCTACCGCGCCTCGGAGTGGCGCCACAAGGACGTCGAGCTGGCCGCGCACGACCTGCTGCAACTGCTCGACCAGAACGCCGGCTGACCCTGCGCACGGGGGTGGACCGGACGCACGCGGGACGCCGGCTCCGTACGCCATCTGGCCGTGCCCGCGAGACCCGCACCGCGGCCGGCACCGACTCGCCAAGCGGGCGCGAGTGGCGTCTGCGCTGTCCGCCGCCGGGGCGGCCGGCACCGGCCGCTACTCGAAGAACTTCAGGCTCCAGCCGGTGTCGGTGTTCGGCCCGGGGACGTTGGCCCGCCGGTAGGTGGTGTTGCCCCACCAGCAGAACGTGCCGGTGTACCAGAACCGGTTGCTCCAGGTGTAGGGCGTTCCCTTCGGCACCGCGTGGAACATCAGCGGGAATCGCGGCCCGGCCGGCGGGCTCGTGGCGATGTCGCCATGCAGCAGCACGAAGGTGTGATGCCCGGGGCCGTTGACGTAGAGGGTCGGATCCCAGCCGGACATCATGGTGGACCGGTTCGAGCCGAACAGGCAGCCGTTGGACTTGTACCAGTCCCACACGTACGTCGGGTCGCCGCCGGCCCGCAGTCGCAGGTCCGCGAGACAGTACTGGTCGCTCCAACTGCCGTTGGCGGAGTAGACGATGTGCAACTGGCCGTTCGGGTCCCGGATCGGCTCCGGCCCCTCGTTGATGAACGGGTTGCCGACCACCCGCTCCCACGGCTCCCGCGGTTGGGAGATGACGTAGCGCGCGCCGACCGGCGTGGTCGGGCTGCTCATCCTGGCGAGGTAGATGTTCTGCTCGACGTTTGTGTCACCGGCCCATCCGGACCAGACGAACCAGCGCTGCCCGTTGAACGTGAACAACGACCCGTCGATCGCCCACTTGTCGTCCGGCAGGGCCAGTTTCTGCTCGGCGGTGTACCCGCTGTCCGGCGACGTCGAGCTGATCACGAACGTGCGGCGACTGCTGCCCGCGCCCAGCGCGAAGTAGATGTAGTAACGTCCGCCGTCGAGGACGATCTCCGGTGCCCAGACGCCGCCGCGGCCCCGGGTGTCCGTCCACACCTGGCGCTGGGCCGCCCCGCTCAACTGGTCGGGTGACGAGGCTTGACGAACGGCGATGCCGTCACCGACCGACTGGGCGGAGATGTAGGTGCCGCCGACCCGGATGACACTGGGATCCGCCGCCCGGATGCTCTGCGCGGCCTCGGCCGGCGAGTCGACGAACCCCACCTGCCACAAGCCGGCCGCGGCGAGCAGAACCGCGACGAGGAGACTCCCGAGCATCCGCTGTCGTTTCATGGCATCGTCCGGTTCCGTTTGGGTTCGAGAGGCGGCTGACCTCCCGGCGCACGAGAGCGCTCTCCCAGACTGACCAATCGACGCTCGCCGTGTCAACCATCGACTCAGATCGATTCAGGGTGAGAGCGGCGGACCGATCGTCAGCCGGCAACGTGGCGACCGCGACGTGCCGGTGGCCCGCCCGCCGGATGCGGTCGGCGAGCCACCGGCAAGCGCCCGTCAGCCGTTGTCGATCAGGCCGGCGATCTCGTTGTAGATCAGGTGTGCCTTCGCACCCTGGTTGGACGGACACCCACCGAGGTGGTGCAGGGCGATGACGCGGTGATTGGCGTCGAGTACCGGCGAGCCCGAGTTGCCGCCCGAGGTGTCGCAGCTGTAACTGATGTTCCAGGTGTTGTAGTTCGCGTTGCGCACCGTGCAGACACCGCCGTTCTGCGTGTCCTCGTAGATCGACAGTCGCTTCGGGCTGCCGTCACCGTGCCCGGGCACGTACATCCGGGTGCCGGTGCTGGTCGCGGTCGTCCTCAGGTAGAGCGTGCCGAACCCCTGGATCGCGGCGAAATTGTTCACCGAATAGAGCGCGTAGTCCAGCTCGCCCGACCCACCGCTGCTCACCCGGTAGAGGGTCGCACCACTCACCTTCGTGCCCGGGCCCGGGTTGTTGCCGCCACAGGTGGCGCACTGGTAGTTGAACTGCGCCTCGCTGGCGCTGACCACGGACTGGGTCGAGAAACAGTGCTTGTTGGTCAGCATCCGGTTGGTGTTCCCGACCCGCCAGGTGGTGCACAGTCCGCCGCCACCGATGAGCAGGCGTGCCACCGCCCGGCCGCGGGCGTACTCGGTGGGGTGGGTGCTCTGGTAGCAGACCACGTCCCGGCGGGCGTCGGTGCTACAGACGGACGTGGTCGAGAAGTTGTGCCGGGCGATCTCGGCCTGGTCGTAGCCCCGCCAGAACCGGTCGACGTCGACGACCGCGCGAGCGGGCCGCGCGCTGTGCAGCGTCACCACGGCGGTGTCCCCTGTCACGGACATCGCCCAGAAGCCCGGCCCGCCGTCGGTGGTGTAGTCCGAGCCGGTCGTCCGGTCGAGGCTCCCGTCGTACCGGTAGCTCTCTCGGCCGTCCGGGCTGGACACCGTGACGTAGTCCCCCTCGTTCAGCCGCAGTGCACTGAAGTGGACCTTGACGTACGTGGCGCCGGGATGCCGGATGAGCTGACGCGCACTCGGCCGGTCGGCGGTGCGGGTGGTGTCGAGTGTGCGCAGCTCACCCACAGTGGTGACGCCTTCGGCGGAGAACTGTGCCGCCTCCGGCGCCCGGACCGATGCCGGCGCCACCGGCCGGGTCGGATCCGCCCCGGAGGCGGATGCCGGCAGCAGGCTCACCCCGAGCGCCCACACACCGAGCACTACCGCCGCGTATCGCGCACCGCGCCGCAACATCTCTCTCATCCGCACTCCTTTCCGAGGAACGGCGGATGCCGTCCCGACGGGCTCCCCCGCACCAGCAATCTATAGAAGGATATCGATTTTTAGCGGGATGCGGTACCGCCGGATCGACGGCCGGCCCGGCAGCGACGCCGGAGCGCCGCACCGTCGCCCGCCCGTCAGGTCCCCGGAGCCGGGCGGCCGAACCGGTACGACGTGTCGGTGACGACCGTGGCGCAAGGGGGCCACGGCCGGGCCGCCCTTACGGTTTGACGTGCCGCGCACATCGCCGCCGGTACGGTCGGACACGTGGATTCGCAACCGGCGCGAGGCGCGGCACCTGGTCACGGCCATCACCGGCGGGCCGACGGACCGGCTGACGACAGCGCCGAACGGACCGGCCGTTCGACCGTCGAGCAGCGTTCGGGGTTGACCCGAGACCTCACCGGGTTCGAGCTGGCAGAGGCGTTCCTGCTCGCCGCCGTGATCGCCGTTCTGGCCATCCGCGGATTCCTCGCGGTCAGCGGATATCCGCAGGTGAGCGGCTCGGGACTGCATATCTCACACATGCTGTGGGGCGGATTGGGGATGTTGGTCGCCCTGCTACTGCTGTTGCTGTTCGTGGGCAGTCGGGTACGCAACGCGGCCGCCTGGATAGGAGGTGCCGGTTTCGGCACCTTCATCGACGAGTTAGGCAAGTTCATCACCCAGGACACCGACTACTTCTTCCAGCCCACCATCGCGCTGATCTACGCCGTGCTCCTGGCCGTCTTCCTGTCCGTACGATTCTTGTCCCAACGCCGTCCGCCCTCCCGGGCCGAGCAACTGAGCTACGCCTACGGCGCACTGACCGACCTTGCGGCGGGACGCCTCAGTGAACGCCGCCGCCGACAGGCGCTGGATCTCCTCAGCGGCGACGATCCGCCGGCGCCACAGGTCTGCGCACTCCTCGACCAGGCCCCCGAGCCCGCTCAGCCGCCGAGCGGGTGGATCCGCCTCACGCGTTCCATGGACCGGGCGCTGACCAGGCTGAGAGCGGTTACCGCCCATCCCATCGTGCGCCGTGCCGTCATCGGGCTGTTCTTCGTTCTCGCCACAGGCATCGTCGCAGTCCTGATGACCCGGATCGTCCGGCGCGGCGACGCCACACCACCACTGAACGTCGAGACCGTCGGCACGATAGCGACCGTCCTCGGCGTCGGAGTGTGCAGCCTGCTCGGGGTCGCGCAGCTATTGTGCGGTGCACGGGTCACCGCACTTCGCCTCTTCTACCGGGCCGCACTGGTGGCGCTGTTCATCGGGCAATTCGTCGCCTTCATCGCCGTTCAGTTCTTCGCGCTGATCAGCTTGGCGGTGAACCTGCTGGTGCTCGCCACGCTCCGGACCGAACTGGCCGCCGAGACCGACGACCGTCGGTGATCGTCTGCCGAGAGACCTCGGCGCCATACACCTCGGCCAGGTGAGCCTGGCTCTCGCCGGCGGGCACGCCGATCCCGTTCAATCGGCCTGCTCCGGCCCTTCTCTGGCCGCTGCGGGAACCGCCTCCGGCGACGGCGACACGAGCGACGACGGCGGGAGGGCCGGCAGCGATGACGACGGGTGGGGGTCCGTCGCGAGGAGGGTCTGGGCGGCAGCCACCAGGGCCACCACACCGGCCGGCAGGGCCAGCTCGATGCTCGGTGCGAAGGCAGGGCTGTGGTTCGTCGGCAGATTGGCGAGCTTCTCGGCCGCGTTCGCACCGGGCGCCGCCCGCCACCGACGCGGCCCGACCGTGCCGAGCATCCAATAGCTGCTCGGTATCCCTCCGGCGGTCAGCAGCGGAAAGTCTTCGGACGCGAGGGAAGGCGGCCACCAGCCGACCCGCTCGGGCCCGAACGCTCGCTCGTGGGCCGCCCGGACCCGGGAGGTCGTTGCCGGATCCGCGACGTGGGCGGGGGTACGCGACACGACCCGTACCGTCGGCTCGCGCGGGCTGCCGGCGGCCTCGCAGGTTGCTCGGACGGTGCGGATGACGCTGCTCAGCACCCGGTCCAGTGTTGCCTCGTGCAGCGCCCGGATCGTCACGCCGAGGGTGGCGTGCTCGGCGATGACCCCCGGGTGGTGGCCGGCGCGCAGCGTGCCGACTGTGAGCGCCACCTGCTCGGCCGGGCTGACCTGACGGGCCACCACGGCCTGCAGCTGCACGACGATGGTCGCGGCGAGCACCACGGGGTCCACGCACAGGTGCGGGGTGGCGGCGTGCCCACCTCGGCCGGGCACGGTGATGTCCAGGGTGATGCAGCCAGCCGTCAGGGGACCGCTGCCGTGGGCGACCATGCCTGCCGGTAGTGGTGCGGCGTGCTGGGCGAGGAGCAGGTCGGGACGGCCGAACCGCTCGTAGAGGCCGTCGTCGAGCAGCGCCGCCGCACCCCGCATGGTCTCCTCGGCCGGCTGCCCGAGGATCAGCAGTGTTCCTCGCCAGCCGTCGCTGTCCCGGGCCAGGTGGGCGGCGGCGCCGACCGCCGCGGCCAGGTGCAGGTCGTGGCCGCAGGCGTGCATGACGGGCACGGTCTGGCCGTGGGCGTCCATGCCGGTCGCGGTGCTCGCGTATGGCAGGCCAGTCTGTTCCGCGACCGGCAGCGCGTCCAGCTCCGCTCGTATCAGCACGCACGGGCCGACCTCGTTGGCGAGGACACCGACGACGCCGTGCCCGCCGATACCGGTCGTGACCTGGGCGCCGATCCCCCGTAGAGCGGCCGCGAAGCGGGCCGCGGTGCGTTCCTCCATACCGGACAGCTCCGGGTTCGCGTGCAGGTCGCGATAGAGCCGGGTCGCGTCGGCGATGACCTCCGGATGGATTGCCGGGCCGCTGGGGCGGGTGACGGTCCGCACTGCGGGTGGTGCCATGGGGTTAGCCAAGCCCACGCCGCTGTCACACCGCTGACATGACATGACAGCGGTTTGCGTCGGCGGCCGTGGGCGATCGGTGAGCGCGCTGAGGTGTGCTTGCGGCGGGGCCGGACGAACCGGCCGGACACCGACCGTTAGGAGTCATCATGGCGCCCGAGACCGACCTCAACGCGCTCGCCGAGGAGATCCTGGAGCTGGAGTCGGAGACCTTCGCGATTTCCGACTACGCCGACGCGTCCGAGGCGATCCTCGCCTCCTGCTCCTCGTCGGGCACCACGTCGACCTGCAGCAGCACCACGTCCACCACCAGCTGCTCGGCCTGACCGATTGCGGCACGGCGTCGGGCCGCCCAGCGGGCGGCCCGACGTTTCGCGTGCCCGCCCACCGCCGCCCCGCGCGCCCCGGCGCCGTTCGTGCCGCGACCGCCCCGCTACGGGAAGGGATGCGGCACGAGGCGCAGATCGGCGTCGGTGAGTTCGGCGTCGGCGAGGCCGGCGGCCGCAGGCGCCGTCCGTAGCCGCGGCAGGTGTGGTGCGCGCTGCCGGATCCAGCCGAAGTCGATCGGTAGCAAGCCGGGCACGATCATGCAGGCCGAGCGGAGGCCGAGCGTCTCCTGCTCGGGCGTGGTCTGGTCGACCATGACCGCCTCAAGTCCCCGCGCGCGCAGCAGATCGAGCACACGGTGCAGGTCGTCGCGCAGGTCCCGGGTGCCAGGGGGCCGGTAGCTGGCGAACAGCTGCCCGATGGGGGCCGTGTCACCGCCGTGGAGGTAGGTCTCGGCGTGCACCGCCATTCGTGGCAGGCCGAAGAGCGCCGAGTGGTCCGGCAGCCGACGGACAAGGGTGTAGTCGTCGGCCATCAGCTCCAGCTCGGGCCGACGTCGACGCACCGTGCCGGGCTGATGAGGGATGTAGGTGAGCGCCTCGGCGAGCGCCGCGGCCACCGCCTGCTGCGGGTCGAGGTGCGCCGCGGCGGCGAACGACAGCAGGCCCGGGCCGCCATCGTGGCGGACGGCGAGGCTGGTGACCACGGGTACGTCGAGGTCGATGCGGTTGTCGAAGGCGTAGAGGCGGTAGCCCTGCAGCTCGGCGCGGTCGGCCATCGCCCGTACTGCCGGCGGGCAGGTGTCGAGGTCGATGCGGGGCAGTGTGAGGTTGCCGTACCAGGCGAGCAGGAACGCGTCGCGCTCTATCAGCTCCAGCAGCCCGAACAGGGCGGCCTCCTCGATGCAGCTGCCGGTGGCGCAGCCGCTGGAGGAGGAGAGCAGGAAGGTGTCCCCCGCGGCCGGCGAGCTGTAGAAGCAGAGCCGGCGGGGCACCAGTACGGGCCGGCCCGTGTGCAGGTTGCGCCCCCACACCCAGGGGATCGGCCGCTGCGGGTCGAATCGGCGCAGGATCGGGTCGGTGTCGTACACCGCGTCGGGGTAGCTGCCACAGGCCTCCGGATGTAGCGCCGCCGCGGTGAGGTCGGTGTACGCGGCGATGACCGGAGTGACGTTGCGCCGCCGGTGGGTGCCCGCGTACCGCTCCAGCCCTTCCAGGTAGGCCAGCGACCGGCTCGCGTCGTAGCCGCCGGCCTGGCCGCTCCAGGAGACGTCGAGCAGCCCGCCGTAGCCGCGGATGAAGACGCTGCCGGTCACCGGTGCGGTCGTCGGCGAGGTGACGGTGAGTTGGGTGCCCACGCCCAGCGCGCCGCAGACCGGGTTCACCAGCGCGGCCTCCGGCAGCGGATAACTGCTCGAGGCGCGCAGCCGGTAGGTGTCGGGGTGCGGCTTGAGTCGGGGCTCGTGCGCGAGCATCGGACTGTCCGGGGTGTCGGGCTGCGGGATGGCGCAGGAGGGGCAGCGGGGCTCGGCCAGCAGGGGGAAGCTGCGGACGCGCAGGCTGGTGAGGTCGAGCTGGCTGACTCGGGGCAGCGGGGTGCTGTGCCGGTCCCAGCTGTCCGGCGGCGGCAGCGGCGGGCCGGCGTGGATGGCGCGGTGCAGATCCCAGACGGCGTCGAGCTGGTAGGCGGTCAGCTGCGGCCACGGGCCGACTGCTGTCATCTGCGCGCCGACTTCCAGGGCGTCGCGCTCGCTGCGGGTGCGTAGCCGCTGCCAGCGGATGGCCAGGCAGTGGCCGCAGGCCCCGCCCGCCGCGCCTGCGTACGGGCCGATCAGCACGGCGGTGGCGCTGAGGTGCACGGTGGCGTCGCGACGGTGCGGCTGTGCTGCGGCGGGTGCCGCGAGCGCGTCGATGTCTCCCAGTGTCACCACCCGCGGTTCGCCGCCGGCAGGGTGTGCCGTCCACCGGCGGTGCAGATGCTCCCGGAGCCGGTCCGCGGCGGCGGCGAGCGGGACGGGTCGCGCCGCCGCCGCGGTGGTGGTCATGAGTCGTTGCTCCATCGGAACGTGCGCACCCCGACGAGCGCGAACACGGCGGCGAACGCGACCAGCGCGGCGCAGGAGAGCAGGTAGTCGGTCATGGTGCCGAAGCCGGTGAAGGCGTAGGCCATGCCGTCGTTGACGTAACGCAGCGGCAGCGCCCGGGAGATCCCCTGCAGCCAGCCCGGCATGAGTTCGAGGGGGTAGAACGACCCGGAGAGGAAGGCCATCGGCACCACGATGCAGTTGGCGATCGCGGCGACGGCCTCTGCCGTGTTCGCCCGGGAGCCGACGATCAGGCCGAGGGCGAGGAACGCCGTCACCGCGAGCAGCATGGTCGGGATGGCCAGTGGCCACGTCGGGTCCGGGCGCATGCCGAAGACCGGCAGCATGGCGACGCCGACGAAGAGCAGGCTCTGCGCCACGCCGATACCGAGAGCGACGACGTAGCGGGAGCCGATCACCGACCAGAGGCTGGTCGGTGAGAGCCGGATGATGCGCAGCAGGTCGTCGTTGCGCCACTGCATGAGGGTGAACGACACCCCGAAGAGGGCGGCGCTGGCCAGGCCCCAGGACAGCACGCCCGGGGCGATGTAGTCGACGTAGCCGCGGCCGGTGTCGCCGACCTGCTGGTTGCGGAAGATCAGCCCGAAGATGACGAGGAAGACCAGCGGGAAGGCGAAGGTGAAGAACAGCGTCGTGGCGTCCCGGACGGTGGCCTTGTAGGTGGCTCGGGACAGTGCGGCGTATGCGCTCATGCCTGCGGCGCTCCGATCAGCTCCAGGTAGACCTCTTCGAGGGTGGCGGGCCGGGTTTCCACATCGTCCAGATCGGCCTCGGCGCCGAGGGCGGCGAGCACCCGCGCGGTGTGCGAGGTGCGCAGCACGAGCGTGTCGTCTTCGACGTGAACGCCGTCGACGCCGTCGAGGTTGCCGGCCTGCTCGGGGCTGAGCCGGCCGGTGGGGACGACCAGGCGGGTGCCGATGCCGGAGCGGGCGATCAGCTCGCGGGGGCTGTCGAGGGCGAGGACCCGCCCGGCGGAGAGGATCGCGACCCGGTCGCAGAGTCCCTGCGCCTCGTCGAGGTGGTGGGTGGTGTAGACGATGGTCTTGCCGATCGTCTTGAGCTTGCGCAGCATCTGGCCGAGGTCACGGCGGGCCTGCGGGTCCAGTGCGGCGGTGGGCTCGTCCAGGAAGATCACCTGGGGGTCGTGCACGAGCGCCGAGGCGATGGCGAGGCGCTGGCGCTGGCCGCCGGAGACGTTGGTGACCCGGACGTCGCCGGAATCGGTGAGCCCGACCAGCTGCAGAGCCCGTTCGGCGGCGGTCGCGGGCAGGCCGTAGAGGGCGGCGACCGTCACCAGGTGCTCGCGGGCGGTCAGCCGGGTGAAGAACGCCGAACGCTGGGTCTGCACACCGATCAGAGGCAGCAGGTCGAGGTTGCGCGGGGCCGGGGACCGGCCCAGCACGGTGACGCTGCCGGTGTCGGGGACACGAAGGCCCTCGATCATCTCGATGAGCGTGGTCTTGCCCGCCCCGTTGGGTCCGAGCAGACCGAAGAACTCGCCGCGGCCGATCGAGATCGAGATCTCGTCGACCGCTCTCACCTCGCCATACGACTTGCTCACGGCGTCCAGCACGATCGCTGGACCGTCGGTGGGTGACATCGGTTCGCCTTTCACTGGTTGTTCCGGTGCAGTGGTTGCGGTGGGGTCCGGTCCGCGGGACGGTGCCGGTGTGGCCGGGCCAGCCAGCCGGCGATCGTCAGGCCGACGATCGCGGCGGGCGGGACGTAGGAGAGCGTGCCGAGGGCGGGACGCAGCAGCGCGCCGCCGACGCCGATCACGACGGCGGCGACGGCCGCGAACGCGATCAGCCACCAGCCGGCGAACAGTCCGAGCTGGACTGCGGTCCGCCGCGGGTAGCGTGGGCCGGGCCGGCGCACCAGCCGCCGCGGGAGCGTCGTGAGGTAGCGGCGGCTCTCCGGGGCCAGGTTCAGCAGGCCCAGCAGGTGGCTGACGATCTTGTAGCCGTCCAGCGGTGGCAGCGGGACGAGGTTGACCAACGTCTGGGCGGCTCCGACCAGCACGTACGCGCTGAAGAGCCGGTCGGCGAAGGCGCCCGGCAGCGCCGCGAGGGCCACACCGACGACCAGCAGGACCAGTCCGTTCGCCACCGCGCCGGCCACGGCGATCATCACTTGCTGGGATCGACGCGGAAGGTAGAGGTAGTCCTCGATCTCGCAGGTCAGGGTGATCAGGTTGATCCGGTTGACGGTGGCGCCGACGTGGACGGCCACGAGCGCGTGGGCGAACTCGTGCAGTGCCGCGCCGAACCAGGCCAGTAGCGTCAGCGCGAGCAGGGCGACCGGGTCGGTGAAGGCCGGGCGGGCAGCCTGCCAGAGCGGGCCCAGCCGCAGCCCGACCACCGCCAGCAGGGCGGCGACGAGCACGGCGAGCAGCGCGAAGACCGCTGGGCGCAGCAGCCACCGCAGCCGGTGCGCCCACCAGCCCAGCACACCGAGTGGTGCCGGGCCGCCCGGCGCGCTGTCGCTGTCGTCGCCGACGGTGCCGACGGGTCGGGTGGACAGCAGGTCGCGCTCGTGTAGCAGCCACAGCAGCCGGGTCCAGTGCTCGTCGCCGAGGCGGCGACCGTACTCGGCGGCGTACTCGGCGCCGACGTCGGCCAGGGACCGGGCGCCGTCGAGGCGGCGCAGCAGGAACTGCTCCTTCGGCGAGATCTCGAACGCCCGAGCGCTGCGCCGGTCCTTGATCAGGTAGACCGTGTCGGGGCCGCGCCGCAGGGGCCGCGAGAAGATCAGGTCCGCGCGCAGCCGGGGCCGCTTGGCCAGCAGGCCGGAGCCGCTCACGCCGGCACCGCCGGGTCGCGCAGCACCCGGGCGAGCAGGTAGGACAGGTACGCCTCGTCGCGGATGGTGGCGTGCAGCCGGTTGTTGGTCATGTGCAGGTACGGCGAGAGCAGCGACGCGAGCGCCTCCCCCGGGTCGTCGACGACCCGGTCGTCGCCGCTCCACGCGCTGATGACCAGCTCACCGGAGCGGGCCAGTGCGAGCACCTTCTCGCGGAGCTGGACGGCGTGCTCGGCCCAGCCGCGCAGGAACCCGGGCAGACGCTCGGTTTCGCCCCGCGCGACGAGGGTGAGGATTTGCCGCACCCGCCGGCCCAGCTCCCCGGCGACGCTGTCGTACATCCGGGTGTACTCGTCGACGCCGATGAGGCTGGTGCCCGCGAAGGCGTGGTGCCAGAAGTGGTGGTACCGGTCGAGGAACGCGATCAGTTCCTCCCGGTCGGGCAGAAACGTGCCGGCGAGCACCGTCATCAGCTGCGCGGCGGTGCCCAGCAGTACCGGGCGCAGGTGCAGGTTCATCGACGAGATGGCCCGCAGCACCGTGTCGCTGGAGTGCTGGAAGTGCCACTCGGCGATCTCGATGCCCGCCGGGCCGCCGTACTTGCCGTACTCCGGCTCGTAGGGGCGGTAGCTGTAGGAGTTGTTGGGTGCCAGCAGCATCTGCCCGTTGGCGTCGATCAGCTGCGCCGGTCGCCCGTCGGGGAACTCCAGCGCGAAGAGGATGTCGTAGAGCTCCCGCAGGTAGCCGGTGCCCATCGCGTACAGCGCCGGGCGGGTGGTGAGGAACCGGCTCACCGCCGCCTCGGCGCGCTGGCGCACCGCCGGCTCGTCGGCCGGTGTGCGCGGTCGCAGCCGCAGCCGCACATGGGGCCCCTCCAGCCAGTAGTTGATGAAGAAGTGACCGGCGAGCAGGTTCTCCTCGGTCAGTTCCCGGATCAGCGGCGCCACGCATTCGACCAGGAGTGGCTGCGGGTTGGCCGCGTAGAAGACGTGCAGCGCGAGCCACTGCCCGCAGGGGTCGGCGACGTGCTCGGCGGCGGTCGGTGCGGCGGCGGACGTGGTCATGGGGTTTCCCTCTCGTCGGTGCGGAAGGTCTCCACGGCCAGCTCGCTGACGTGTCCGCCGTGCTCGCCGTGGGCGGCCAACTCGTCGGCGGCGGGCAGCAGCTCGCGCAGGACGACCCGGTCGTGCGGCCCGTTGAGGCCGGCCCGCAGCGCCTGCATCGACAGTGGGCTGCCGAAGTCGACGTACTGCGGTTTCGGGTTGCTCACCCGTTGCGCCGGGTCGGCCGGGTAGACGGTGGCGAAGACCTGTTCGGGCACGCCGTGTCGAGCGCGCCACCGGCGCCAGTCGAGAAACGCCGCCGCGTCGGCGCCGGGATCGCCCGCGTCGGGCAGGTCGCGTACCCGCACCGACCAGCTGCGGCGGCTGAGCACGACGTTGCCGGCGCGCAGCCGGGGCCGGGTGGTGACCCCGTCGGCGGCGGCCGCGGCGGGCACCCCGCGCCACACGTCGAGGCGCACCATCGACGCGGGCGAGAGCAGCAGCAGCGTACGCGGGATCTGCGGCAGTGCCATGGGCACCAGGTAGCCCAGGTAGACGGGGACGACCTCCCGGTCGAGCCGGGTGGAGCGCAGCACGATCCGGTCGGTCTTCGGGTCGTGCACCAGGTAGAGGTCGTCGAGGGTGAGTTGCCGTTCGGGCGGGACGCTGCTGGTTTCGGCAGGGCAGACGATCACGTAGTCGGTGAGCCGGTCGTGCAGATTCAGGTTGGTGGTGGCCGCGCCTCCGGTGAGCTCGGCGAAGACCACGCCCGGCGGGGTGATCTCGGCCGTCTGGGCGCGCAGCCGTTCGGCGAGGGTCGGGGTGTCGGCGTCGAAGCAGTGGGTGAACCGGCTGAACGGGAAGCAGCTCCCGCCGAAGGACTGGTTGAGCACCAGCAGCGGGTCGGTCTCCCGCAGCGCCAGCTGCACGAAGTGTCCCTGCGGGTGGACGCCGCCGTTGGTCTGCCCGAGCAGCGCGCCGACCTCGTCGAGCAGGTCGGCCGGCAGTGCCAGTTGCGCGCACCGCGGGTCGGCGTCCGCGAGCGCGGCCAGCCGTGCGGCGAACAGTTGCCGCGCCTGGTCGAGCGCGGTCATCTCGGGCCGGCCCAGCCAGTTCTCTTCCGGGGTGTAGCTGCCGTCGTCGGCGAACGGGCGCCGGCCCGCGGTGTAGGAGGAGTACTGGTCGTAGAGGTCGTCGTGGAAGTCCTCCACCAGCCGCAGCAGGTCGTCGCAGCGGCCGCCGACGCCGAAGCGGGCCAGGAAGAAGCCGTGGAACATGATCCGGTGCGGCAGGTTCTGGTCGAAGGCGGGCAGCACGCGTTCGACGGCGGCGAGGTCCACGCCGACCAGCCGCCGCCAGGGTTCGGCGGCGACGGCGACCGGATCACCGGCGACCCGGCTGTCCTCGTAGAGCAGCGTCTGCGGCAGGGTCGGATCCTGCTCCCCCAGCGACCGCATGCTCGTGCGCAGCGCTGACCGCAGCCGGTGCAGCAGCGCGCGGCGCTGCGCGAGGTCGCCGTGACCGAAGGCGTCGACCAGCTCGGTGATCTCGTCAAGCTGGCCGGCGAGCTGGGCGGCCCACGGCCGGTCGAGCTGGGCCAGGGTGGCGGCCAGGGCCCGTATCGGGTCGGCGACGTGCACGTCGGTGTCGAGGCCGACCAGCCGCAGCATGCCCAGCCGCAGCAGCGTCGACAGGTACGCCTCGCCGTCGTCCCGCTCGGCCCCCATGCCGGCGCAGAGTCGGTCCACCAGGTCGGCGCAGCGCATCGTGGCGCGCTCCTGGAGCAGGGCTGTTACCTCGTCCAGGACGCCGCTGCGGCGCAGGAAGAACAGCCCGTCGCGGACCGAGTCGAAGCTGACCGCGGCGCTGTCGTCACCGGTGGTGACCCAGTGGCGTACGTAGCGGATCCGCTCGGCGTCGCGACGCCACCCCGGGCTCAGCGCCACCGGCAGGTCGCCGCGCCGGCGCGGGTCGGCGCTGATCAGGTCGGCGAGCCGGGCGACCAGGACGACGTTGAGCCGGACATACCGCTGCCACTGCTCGCCGACGGCGATCTGAAGCCCCGATGCGCCCTCGGTGAAGCGGCCCAGGGCCACCGCGGTGAAGGTGCTGAACGGGCTGGTCTTGCATGCGGTTCGGTACAGGTAGGACAGCAGCGAGCGCTCGACGCGGCGGGTGCGTTTGTTGGCCGGGGCATCCAGCTGTGGCGGGGCCGCGGCGGCGAGCTGCTCGTCGAGGGTCGGTGAGGCCAGCTGCAGCCCGCCGCGCAGGCGCGGTTCGTCGGCCAGCCGCCACAGGTGTGCGCGGGCTCGGGTGGCGTCGGCGGCGAAGATCGCGCCGCCCTCGTCGTGGCGCCGTGCGAGCTGCGCCCGCCGCTGCAGCCAGCGCCGCACTGCGGGCAGCGCCTGCGGTCGAGTCTGCTCGACGGCGGCCAGCGCCGGCTCGGGCGCGGCGGGCAGGACGTTGCCGAAGATCTGCCGGCGCAGCGTCAGCAGCCTCCGCCGGGCCGCGGTGTCGTCGTTGTCGTTGACCAGTTCGTGAAGCAAGTGGCTGAGCTGCTCGCCGTCGGCGGCGAGCTGCTGCTCCAGGGCGAGCACGTCGTCGGCCCAGGCGCACACAGTGGGGCAGCGCAGCGGGTCGACGGTCGACAGGGGCAGGCCGGCGACGCGGGCGGTGAAGTAGGCGCCGGTGCGCCAGCCGGCGGGCGCCGCGGCGCGCGGCGGGCTCTGCGACAGCACGGCCGGGTTCACCGCAGCTCGTAACGGTAGTCGCCGGGCTGCCCGCGCTCGTCACCGGCGAGCATGATGAGCAGCGGGAACTCGCCGCTGTCGGTCAGCCTCAGCTCCTCCAGGTAGGAGACGCTGTCGAAGCCCAGCGCGACTCCCGCACCGAGGCCCAGCGCGGCGGCGGCGGTGTAGAAGCTCTGGGCGATCGCGCCGACGGTGGCGTTGACGAGGTTGTAGCCGCGCTCGCCGGTGGCGTCCAGCACGGCGTGGGTCCGCACCGTCGGGACGAGCACCACCGCGGCCTGCTCGAGGTTGTAGTTGGCCAGGAAGTAGTTGCGTTGCAGAAACGCCCCCGGTGGCCCGTCGGTGACGGCGACCAGGCTGTGCTCCTGCGGGTCGTAGGCGTAGCCCCCGGCGGGTACGTCGGCGACGTGGTTGATGAAGGCGTAGATCCGGGCCAGCGGCCGGTCGGCGGGGCCGTCGATCTCCGACGGCACGGTGCTGGCCGCGGCGGCCTGCAGCAGCGCGGCCAGCTGCGGGGCTGCCATCGGCCGGCGGTGCAGGAACCGCCCGAAGCTGCTGCGGCGGGCGGTGAGGGCGGCCTCGACGGGCAGCGGCATCGGCGCGGCGGCGGGCAGCGGCAGGCGGGGCCCGCCCGGCGCCGGGTGGGCCGCGGCGGACGCCAGCGAGCCGGTGGCGGGCCGGTCGAGCGCGGCGGCGGTGCTGCGGTTGATCCTGTGCAGGGTGTCGAAGCGGAGCAGGGTCCGGGAGCGTTCCTGGTCGTGGTGGCGCACCCGGACCGTCGCCGGCCGCCGGGTGGGCTGCGGCGGGTCGGCGGCGGGTGACGGGCCGTCGGGTGCGGCCCAGGTCAGCGGGACGACGGCGAACAGCGCCTCGTCGTCGGGAGCGAGGCCGAGCAGGTCGCCGAGGGCGGCCTGGTCGAACCAGAGCACCGGGCGGATCTGACGGCCCTGGGCGCCGGCCCACAGCCGCCAGGTCTGCAGCAGCGTTCCCACGTCCATCGTCACGGCGTGGTAGGAGAAGTTGTTGTACTTGAACGCGTTCTGCCAGTACTTCACCCCGATGATCAGGAACTGGCGGGCGGGGCGGGGCGGGTCGACCGCCGCGTTGACCCGGGCGCTGACGTCGCCGGTGAGCAGCCGCTGCATCGCGTGCCGGGCGTGGGCGTAGTAGTAGACGCCCGGGGTGACCCCGGCGCCGGGGCCGGCGATCCAGTAGACGCTGCACGGGTAGAGGCCGCCGCCGGAGGCGGTCGCGCGGTGCCAGTTGGCGTGGGCGTAGGACGGCAGCGCGGCCAGGTCGGTGTTGGCCTGGATGCCGAGCCGCCGTCCGAGCAGCCCGTATGAGTGGTGCAGCAGGCCGGCCAGCAGCGGCAGCGTGAAGGGCTCGTCGGCGTCGCCCGGGCCGCGCAGCGCGGTGTCCAGGTCGACGCCGCTGGCCGGCGGGGCGGGCAGCGCGAACGTGCTCGCCTGCGGGTAGTACTTGCCGCGGCGGGGTGCGTCGCCCCAGTCGGGGGTGAAGTCGGCCGGGGGCATCGGCTCACGGCCGCGGCGCAGGATCGCGGTCGCGTACGCGTGGGCGAAGCCGGGATTGTCAGGCGTCATGGCATGCACCTCACGGGAACGGGTGGGGAACGAAGTGGATCTCGTCGTCGCGCAGGTCGCGGTCCAGCAGCCCGGCGGTGCGAAACGCGGTCCGCAGCCGCCGCGCGTGCGGGGCGCGCTGGCGCAGCCAGCCGAAGTCGATCGGCAGGAGCCCGGGCACCACGACGCTCGCCGTCGCCAGGCCCAGGTCACGCTGTTCGGGCGTGCTCTGGTCCACGGCGATCACGTCGAAGCCCTGCGCGGTGACCGTCTTCAGGCAGCGTTCGAGGTCGTCGCGCAGGTCGTCGGTGACCGGCGGGGCGGGACGGTCACGCTCGTAGAGCGCGGCCATCGACGCCGGCCGGGGCCCGCGCTGCAGCAGGAACGCGGCGTGGTGCGCCATCTCCGGCAGGCCGTAGAGCAGGGGATGGTCGTGCAGGCCCTGCACCTGGGCGAAGTCGGTCACCATGCGGCGCAGCCGCGGCTCGTCGGCGCCGGCACGGATCCGGACCATGACCGAGTCGGTGGCGATCTCGCACAGCGCCGCGGTGATCGCGGCCTGCGGGTCGAGGCTCGCCCCGCCGCCGAAGGCCAGGGTGCCGAGGCCGCCGTCCGCGCGCACGGCCACCGCCGTCACCACCGGGATGTCGAAGGTCATCCGGGTGTCGAAGAACCGGGCCTGGTAGCCGTACATCGCGAGCCGGTCGATCATCATGCGGGTCTGCGGCCGGTCGATGCTCTCCGGGTCGATCTCCGGCAGCGGCCGGGCGCCGTACCAGGCCAGCAGGAACGCGTCGCGTTCGATCGCCTCCATCAGGCCGTGGTAGACCGCCTCCACCAGCGACGCTCCGGAGGCGCAGCCGTTCGACGTCTCCTGCACGAAGCGCTCCTCGACGCTCGCCGCGTGGTAGTAGACGAGGATCTCCGGCACCAGCACCGCACGCAGGTCGCGCAGCGACCAGCCCCAGACCCAGGTGATCGCCCGGTCCGGGTCGAACCGGTGAAGGTACGGGTTGGCCTGGTAGAACGCGTCGGTGTAGAGCCCGCACTCGCGCGGGTCCAGGGCGTCGGCGCCCAGCTCCCGCAGCGTGGCGGTGACCGCGGTGCGCTTGCCGCGCGGGCGCAGGCCGGCGGCGCGCTCCAAGCCCTCCAGCACCGCGATGCGGGCGCTGCGCCGGTAGCCGTCGGCGTGCCCGCCGTAGAGCGTCTCCCGCAGGTAGCGGCCGCTGCGCAGGGTGAACGAGCCGATCGCCGGGGAGGTGGACAGCGAGGTGACGTCCTGCCACAGGGTGGCGCCGAGCGCGCCGCAGACCGGGTTGGCGAACGCCTCGACCTCCAGTGGATAGTCGTCCAGGTCCCGGCTGCGGAAGGCGCCCGGCGCCACCTTCGGGGTGGCGGCGAGCGCGATCGTGGCCAGCTCCGGCGCGTCGGCGACGCTGCCTCCGCAGCTCGGGCAATCCGGGTCGGGCAGCAGCGGAGCCCGGTGCACCCGCAGGGTGCACACGTCGACCTGCAGCACGGTGTCGGTGCGCTGCCCGGTGGTGCCGGGGCGCCCGGGCCCGTCCGGTGCGGCGCGGTGCGCCTCGATCAGGGCGTGCAGGAAGTCCGCGACGAACGGGGTCGCGTACGGCCAGGGGCCTGCCGCGACGGTGTCGCCGCCCAGCTCCACCGCGTCGCGCAGGTCGCGGTGGCGCACCGCCTGCCAGCGGCGCGCCAGGCAGGTGGGGCAGGCCGCCGCGGGCGGTAGCGGCCCGATCAGCGCCAGCTGCCCGTAGAGCAGCACCCGGGTTGCGCGTGCCGGTCGGGCGGGTGCGCTCAGCTCGTCGCGCACCCCCAGCGCGAGCACCTCGACGTCGCAGCCGCGCTCGGCGAGCAGCCGGGCCAGTCCGGCGCAGACCAGGTCCTCGGCCGTGGACCCGCCGCCGCTCACCGGTCGTCTCCAGCGGCCAGCAGCACCTTCACCACGACCAGCCCACCGGCGGCCAGGTCCGCGCCGCCGACCGGCGCCACCAGTACGTCGTATCCGTGTTCCCGCAGCCGGTGAAGCACGTCGGCCCAGCGGTGGACCACACCGGCGGCGGCGTCCGCCTCGCCGTGCACCGCCACCGTGCCGGCGTCGAAGTCGACCAGCAGGGGGTCACCGGTGTCCGGCACCGCGTCGGGGTCCTGGGCGCGCAGCTGCGCCTGGCCCAGCAGGTCGCGCAGCGCGGCCACCGCCGCCACCGTCCACGCCGGGTCGGCGGCCACCGCGTACGACCACTGGCCCCGCGCCGGGTCGAAGGAGCGCGCCAGCAGCGCGGTCACCCCGGTGTCGGGCTGCCCGCCGAGGTCGAGCAGCTCCACGCCGACCCCGAGGTTCGCCGCCGACTTGATGAGGAAGAGCATCTCGGGGTCGGTGCCGGTGGTGTCGAGGCGGATCCGTCGGACGGTGGTCGTGCCCGCGACGACCTGCCGCAGTGCGTGTCCGGCGAGTGCCGAGGCGAGCCCGCAGCGCACCGCCTCGGCGAGGTCGGCGCCCGCTCCCCCGCCGGCGCTGGTCGGCTCCGCGCTGCGGGCGTGGTTGGCCGGCCCGAACGGCTCCAGCACCGCCGCCGGTACTGCCGCCGCCGCGCCGGTGAGCAGTGACCGGGCGCCGGCCCAGGCGCCGGCGGTGGTGTCGCCCCAGCCCGAGGCGAGGCCGAGCCGGGCGGCGGCGACGCGCGGCAGATCGCCGGTGGCGGGCTCGGTGACGGCGGTGTGGCCGGTGCCGGCGACGGCCGCCACCCGCAGTGCCCGCAGCCGGGCCGCCGCGACGTGGTGTACGTCGAACGCGCTCACGGTGCGGCGCCGGCCGCTGCCGTCGGTGAACTCCACCGCGCCGATCTTGATCGGCGTCTGGTCCCAGCGCTCGTCGTCGTAGCGGCGGAACATCCCGAGGTGCGGCTGCAGCAGCGGCTGGTGGGTGGCCAGTTGCGCGACTGTGGCCTGCGCCTGCGCGGACTGGTCGGCCGCCTCGTCCGCGGCGACGGGTGCCACGTCCAGCTCGACGGCGGTCCAGGCCGCCTCCACCGGCTGCGGACGGCAGAAGGCACACCGCGGGTGGACAAGCAGCCGCTCGGTCAGCACGTCCAGCGAGGCGAGGTGCTGCACGATCACACTGCCGTCGGTCTCCGCCGGCAGCGCCTCGGTGGTCAGCCGGAACACCTCGTACGCCAGCAGGTTCCCGACCATCGCCGCGAGTGGCCCATCCGGCTGAGCGGCCGCCGGCGCGGCACCGGACGGCAACGCCGCGGCCCGCCACACCTGCCCGGCGGCGCCAGTGTCGTCGTTGTCGCCGAGCCGCAGCATCGCGCAGCACCAGCAACCGGTGCGGCCCGGGCCCTGCACCGGGCCGACCAGCATCCGCGCACCGGCGACCCACGCCGGCAGCAGCAGCCGACCGGCGGGGATGCCCGCCGTGAGCAGCCGCAGGGTGTCGCGGGGCGCGTCGTCGCCGGCGGCCACCACGACGATGTCCGCCCCGGCCAGCTCGGGCCAGCCGACCTCGCCGCCGGCGGGCACCACCTCGACGGTCGCGGCGCAGCCGGCCGCGTCCAGCTCGGCCAACTCCGGCGCCAACGCCGGCTCCACCGCCGGCTCGACGCTCACCGTGGCGGCGCCGTTGCGCAGCAGGCCGGTGGCGCACGCGACAGCGACCGGGCCGTCGCCGAGCACCGCGACCCGAGTGGACCGGAAGGTGGCGAAGCGCTGCGGCGCGCGGTCGGCGTAGTGCTCGACGTAGGCGATCTGGGTGGCGAAGTGGGCGGCCACCGCGGGACCGAGGATCGCCGCCGGATCACCCTCACTCTCGGGGATGTCCCGGGCGAAACCCCGTTCATAGAGCGCGCTCACCAGCTCGCCGATCATGGTGCGCTGCGCGGCGGGCAGCGGCGCGCAGATGTCGGCGACCCGGTGGTGCCCGTTCAGGTGCGGGACGAGCACCGACGCCAACCGGTACGCCGTAGCGGAGGTGAGCCGGAAACCGCTGGTGGCGTTGTGGAACAGCACTCCGTCCTCGGTGCGGGTGAACAGCACGTCGTGGCGCATCCGCGGCCGGGTCTGCGCCACCGTCTCGTAGGCAGTGCTCATCACAGGGATCCCTTCGCTCGATACGGGTGTGGTGGCGGGTCGGACCGGTCGGCGACGGCGTGGGCGTGGCGCCGCAGCAGCCCCCGGATCCAGTAGTGATCCACGGCCTCCTCGACCAGGCTGTGGTCGACCAGCGCGTCGAGCAGGTCGCGGGCCGCGGACGCCTGCACGTCCAGCAGCTGCGCCGCCCGCTCCACTGTGATCGGTGCGGGCGCCGCAGTGGCCAGGCGCACGAACGCCGCCGTCAGCGCCTCGCCGGTACGCGACAACGTCTCGTCGAAGCGGAAGCCGATCGACATGTCCGGCTCGCCGGGCAGGCTCAACCGGCCCAGCGGGTCCGCGCCCAGCCACTGCACCGCCTGCGCGAGGCTCATCCGGGCGCGTAACAGGATCCGCGTGGCGGCGATGCGCAGCGCCAACGGCAGGTGATCACACAGCGCCGCGAGTGCTGTGGCGGCCTGCGGGTCGGCGTCGACCTGTTCGGGCCCGAGCGTGGCGGCGAGCATCCGCAGCGAGTCGGCGGGGTCCAGCGGCTCGACCCGGTGCAGCCAGCCGCCGAGCCGCGCGACCGGACCGGAGAGGCTCTGCCGGCTGGTCAGCAGCAGCGCGTCGCCGGGCGCCACCAGGGCGGGCAGTTCCCGCGCCTGGCGGGCGTCGACGACGCCGTCGAGCACCAGCAGCCGCCGGGCGCCGACGTCCCGGCCGAACGCGGCGTGCAGTTGCTGCTCGACGTGCTCCAGCGGCGACGCCTCCCCGCTGCTCACCTCGACGCGCACCTGCCCGCCGGGGAAGTCGTCGGCCACGAGTTGGGCGACGTGCCGCGCCAGCGCGGTCTTGCCCACTCCGGGCGGGCCGCTGAGGGCCACGATCGGGCAGCCCGCGCGCAGCCGCTCGGCGATGGTGCCGCCCAGCGCGTCCCGGCCGACGAAGCCGGGCGTGAGCGGATGCCGGGTCGGTGTAGCGGCGGGTGGGGACACCGGGCCGGCCGGGGTGGGTGCCTCGCCGCGCAGGATGGTCAGCTCCAGCCCGCGCAGCACCGGGCCGGGGGCGACACCGAGTTCGCTGGCGAGGTGCTCCCGGATGCGGCGCAGCTCGGCCAACGCGTCGGCCTGCCGGCCGGTGCGGTAGAGCACTGAGGCGAGCTGCGTCGAGAAACGCTCGTTCGCCGGGTAGGCACGCGTCGCCGTCCAGAGGTCCACCTGCACGGACCGATCCCGGCCCAGGCCGATCTTCAGGTCGCAGACCCGCTCGATCACCCGGACCCGCTCCTCACTGATCCGGGGCACCGTGTCACGGTGCAGCGCCTCCGACGGCACGTTGGCCAGCATCGGGTCGCTCCACAGCGCGAGCGCCTCCTCCAGCAGGGCCAGCTCGGCCTCCGGATCCGGCTCGTCGCGGCTGCGGAGGATCAGATCACGGAAGAGCATCAGGTCGACCGTCTCGGCGGTGGCGGTGATCCGGTAGCCTCCCGGCACGGTCTTGATCACGCTGCCGGTGATGCCGTACCGACTGAACAGCTGCCGCAGGCGCAGCGCGCAGGTCTGCAGCGCGGCCTTGGCCGAGCCGGGTCGCTCGTCGCCCCAGATCGCCTGCTGCAGCGCACCGACCGACACCACCTCGTCGGGGTGCAACAGCAGTGCCGCGAGCAGCGAAGTCACCTTGGACGGCGGCAGGACCAGCGCGTCCGCGCCGCTGGTGAGGGTCAGCGGGCCGAGTACCCGAAAGGCCGCCGGCCGCAGCGCCCGATCGCTGTCCGGTGGGCTCACCGCGACATGTTCCATCGCGACCATTCCTCCCGGGCGGGCGCTAGGTCACTGTCCAGCCGCGCAGTGCCGGCACGCTGCGGATCGCACGCTGGCAGACCCGCTGCACGATGTAGTCGGAGATCGCCTGCTCCGAGGCGATGGTGAAGACCGCGACCTCCACCTGTCCGGCGAAGGCGCGGGCACGGATGTGCCGGATACCGTCGGCCGCGGCGGCGTTGAGCCACAGCAGGTCCGTCAGTTCGCCGGCGGACAGGTCGTAGTCACCGCGCGGCGGCCGCAGCGCGATCCGGGTGAGCAGCACGGCGAGCCTCCGCTGGACCGGGCCGGCCGGGTCTGCGCGCGTGCCCCGATGAGCCGAGCCCCGCACGACGGTCGGCCACCGTCACGAATCGGACCTGTGACGCATTCGTGGCAGTGGTCGCGAATGCGTCGACTGCGCACGTCCGCCCGATGTACATCAGGCACCTCCCGCGTCTGCCGCTCGCCTGGTTGCGGCGCCGGGACAAGCGTGCGGTGCGCGCCTCGCGCGCGTCACCACTTCGGGCGTTGCCGGAACCGGCCACGGCCGGTTCCGGCACGCCGAGGTGTCACCAGAAATCAAAGAATGCCGATTTTGTGGCCCGCGGATCCACTTGTCGCATTGATATGCATGCCTGCGCGTGTTCACCGGTTCGACCCCGGGCGGCCAAGCTCCCGCCGGAGAACGGACACAGTTTCGAGACCTTGCGGAGGACCTCCCGTCAACTAATGTGATCACGCGGTAGACACGAGGGAGGAGACCTTGCTCGAACGGCTGGGTGTGTCGGCAGCTGCCGAAGCCGTCTACTGGGCGATGTTGGACCACCCGACGTGGGACGTAGGCGAGCTCGCCACGAACCTCGACATCCCAGAGACCGTCGTCCACGACGCCCTCTCCGCACTGGCCGACCGCGCCCTCATCACACCCTCAACCAGCCGACCGGGCGTCCTGCGCGCAGTGAGCCCGCAGATCGGCCTACTCGCCCTACTCGACCAAGCCGAGCAGCAGATGATCGCCCAGCAGGCGAAACTCCAAGCAGCACGCGCCTCCGTGCTCGCCCGCGCCGCCAGCCACGACACCCACCGCGAGCGCGAGGAGATCGTCCGGCTCGAAGGCGTCGACGCGGTACGTGACCGCCTCGCCGAACATGCCCGCACCGCCCGCGAGAGCTTCATGACCCTCACCACCGGCCGCGCGATGCCGGCGCAGGCCATCGAGACCGGCAAGAAACTGACCCGGATCGCCCTGTCCCGAGGAGTGACGATCCGGCACATCTACCAGGAACGCATCCTGCACGACGGCGCCTCCCGCGCGTACGCCGAACTGATGGCCGAGCAAGGCGAACAGAGCCGGGTGATGCCCGAGGCGCCGCTGCGGATGACCCTGGTCGACCGGCAGTTCGCGCTCATCCCGATCGAGCCCCGCTCCGGCCGCGGCGCACTGGAGATCCGCGGCAACCACCTTGTCTCCGCGCTGTGCCTGCTCTTCGACATACTCTGGGAGCGGAGCACACCGTTCCCACGGCCATCCACCACCGACGAGAACGGGCTGACCGACCAGGCCGTCGCCATCCTGCGGCTCCTCCGCCAAGGCCGCACCGACGAAGCAATCGGCCGCCAACTAGGACTCTCCGAACGCACCGTACGCCGCATCGTGCGCGACCTCATGCAGCGCCTCGATGCCGAGAGCCGCTTCCAGGCCGGGGTGGAGGCAGCGCTGCGCCGCTGGATCTGATTCCCGCAAACCCCTCCCGGGCCTGCCGCAGCTCGGGAATGTGCGCACCTCCTAGCCGCAGTTCGTGCCCTTCTTGGACTACGACCACGAGGTCCGCAAGATCCTCTTCCCGACCGAGCAGGCGCGATCTCCGCTACGTCTCTGCTGGACGACGAAGTAGAGCACCTTCATCGGCAGTATCACCGGCCGGGTCCGGGTGCCGCCTTTGGACGGCCTCGAACTCGAACGGCCAAGGGCCGTGTCCACATACGAGAGCATGGACAAGGGTTCTTTCCCTTCGGCAAGGTCTAGTAGCAAGGATGTGAGGGTAGCCATCAAAGCGCCCGAACGATGTATCGCAGACAACAGCAGACCACTCCTCTGGCGCTTTCCGTCCGCTCGCTTGCCAGCACAGAAGGCAGTCGGCCCGCACCGTGCCCCACATGCACAACTCGCCATCCAATGTGCCAGATCGGAATGGAAAGCCCCCGCGTCAACGCTCACCCATCCATAGCCCAGTGGTGGTCGTTCACGTACTGAATACGGTCAGTGAACCCTGACCACCTGCATGGATGATGAACGGTCAGGGCGCCCGACGCTTGACCTGCAGACCGATCACCCACGACGCAAGCCTTTACCGCATAGCGCACAGGATTACTGCCGCCAAATAGCGGCGACGCCCGACAGCGCACAAGGATCGCTCAGCCAACGACCGGCGCACCGAGATGAGGGGCACTCACTTCTGTCTGGGGCCGGACGATGTCCAGTATCGGAAGGAACGGATTGACCACTGTCGTCATACGGTGACTGCACCCAGGGCTTCGTCACCCGTTAAGGAGTCAGTCACATGTCACAGCAGAATCGGCCCGGCCGGCGGATCTTCTCCGTCGCGCTGGCCGCCGGGCTCGCCGTCGGCGGCGCGTTTGCCACCGGCGCATATGCCCAGAGCGTGCAAGGCGACGGCGGCGGACCGGCTGCCGCCGCCACCCCGAGCGGCTTTCTCACCTCCGCCGATCCGATTACCGGCAGTTATCTGGTGATGCTCAAGGGGCAGCCGGCTCTGAGCGCCGGTGCCGCCGTCCAGGCGGACGTCCGCGCGGACGTCAGCGACACCGCGACGGATCTGACCGCGCGGTACGGCGGCCTGATCGGCTCGATCTACTCCGCGGCGCTGCGCGGCTTCGCCTTTGCCGGTACGGAGCCGCAGGCACGCGCGCTCGCCGCCGACCCGAAGGTGCAGTTCGTGCAGGAGAACGGACGCGTCAGGGTCGCCGAGACCCAGACCAACCCGCCGTCGTGGGGCCTGGACCGCATCGACCAGCGCAACCTGCCGCTCGACCGGGCCTACACCTATCCGACGACGGCGACGAACGTGCACGTCTACGTGCTGGACACCGGCATCCGGGCCTCTCACCAGGGATTCGGCGGGCGGGCGGACGCGGCGTTCGACAACATCGGCGACGGTCGCAACGGCGTCGACTGTCATGGCCACGGCACCCACGTCGCCGGCACGATCGCAGCCTCCAGCTTCGGTGTGGCCAAGGGCGCGCAGATCCATGCCCTGCGGGTGTTGAACTGCTCCGGCAGCGGTGACGACAACAAGATCGCCGAGGCGATGGACTGGGTTACCGCGAACGCGAAGAAACCCGCGGTGGCGAACATGAGCCTTGGCGCCCAAGGCAGCCACGCCGGGATGGAAGCGGCGCTGCGCAATGCCACTGCGGCGGGGATCACCTTCGTGGTCGCAGGTGGCAACAACAGCGAGAGCGCATGCAACTTCACCCCGGCGCGGGAGCCCGCCGCGGTCACGGTCGGTGCCACCGACCAAAACGACGGCCGGGCAAGCTACTCGAACTACGGCAGTTGCCTCGACATCTTCGCGCCGGGCTCATCGATCGTCTCGGCCAGCCACAGCAGCGACACGGGCTCGGCGACGATGAGCGGTACGTCGATGGCCTCCCCGCACGTGGCAGGAGCGGCTGCGCTGTACCTGTCGACCAACACCAACGCCACCCCGCAGCAGGTCCGCGACCACCTGGTCCGGCAGGGCACCACCGGCAAGGTGACCAACCCGGGCAGCGGTTCGCCGAACGTCCTGCTCTACGTCGGTGGCGACAGCGGCCCGACCCCGACTGCCTCGCCCACCCCGACGACCTCACCGACCACCTCGCCGAGCCCCACGACCCCGCCCACCACCCCGCCGACCGGTGACGTGAAGGTCACCCTCACCCCCGCCGCGGGTTCGGTGCCACAGGGCCACATCGCCACCGCCACAATCTCCGCTGCCGGCGGCAGCGGCAACCTCACGATCGCGGCAAGCGGGCTGCCCCCGGGCACCCAGCTGATGCTCAACCCCACCGTCATCAGGCAGGGCGGCTCCACCACGGCATTCCTCATCACCGGCTTCGGCACACCGGTGGGGACGTACCAGGTGACGTTCCGCGCGACCTCGTCTGACGGCAAGGTCGGCAGCGCCGCCTACACGCTGACGGTCCGGCCGTTCGGCTCCTGATGCACCCGCTACGAGCGCACCCCCACCGCCGGCAGGCGGTGGGGGCGCCCCTTCGCCCCGACGCGGCCGGACGGCATCCTCGGTCCATGGACACCGATCCTTCGACTCCGTCGGTGAGAGCGACCAACGAATGCCGGCCTGTGCCAGACCGCGCAGGACCGGGCCCCGACGGAGGACACCTGCTCGCGGCGGTCGGCTTCGACCAGACGCACAGCGAGCTGTACCTCCGCCTGTTGGAGCGGCCGGACGCCGCCGTCAACGACCTCGCCGGGCTACTGGACCTTCCCACCGCTCGGGTCCGCCGCGTACTTCGTGAGCTGCTCGATGCCGGTCTGGTGAGCCGGCTCGTCGGCACCCGCGGGCGGTATGTAGCCGCCCCACCGGAGCACGCTATCGGTGCGCTGGTCGCCCGGCGCAACCGGGAACTGGAGGAACTGCGCAGCCAGAGCAGACACCTGGCGTCGAGGCTATCCACAGTGACACCCGGCCGGGCCGGCGAGATGATCCAACTTGTCGAGGGCGCGGACGCGGTCGGCCAGCACCTGGCCCGCATGCAGCAAGCCGCCGAGGACGAGGTGTTGATCGTCGACTGCCCGCCGTACCTGCACGGTCGGCCGATGGACAACGACCCCGAACTGCAGGCGTTGCGACGAGGCGCACGTTACCGGGCCATCTATGACACCGATATGTTCACCGACTCCAACCACCTCGATCACATGCTCCGCTACGTCGCCCAGGGCGAACAGGCGCGCGGACTGCCCAGGGTACGGATGAAGATGCTGATCGCCGACCGGCGGATGGCGATGGTACCGCTGAGTTTCCGCGCTGAGGAGTCGGCGACCCGCATCCTCGTACACCCGTCACCTCTACTCGACGCGCTTGTCCTCAGCTTCGAGACGTTGTGGCAGGAGGCAAGCCCACTGGCCGGCTCGTCGGCTCGAGCCGACGAACTGCCCGAGGTCGACCGCCAGCTGCTGTCGATGCTCGCCGCAGGACACAAGGACCGGGCCATTGCCCGAGCGATGGGCGTGACCGAACGTACCGTCGGCCGCCGGATCCACGATCTGATGCGCGTCCTGCGGGCCGAGACCCGGTTCCAAGCCGGCCTTCAGGCCGCTCGTCACGGCATCCTGTAACCGGCGCTGCACCTGGGACACACGCGTGCACAATCAGAAGGACTCCGCACCAGCACCAGCCACCTCCGGGATGCGAGCACGGGACGCCCGCATCCCCTGATCGGCGGCGTTGACCAGCAATCACGCCGCGCAAGCCGTGGTCGATCACGTGTCGCCGGTGCCGTTGTTCGCCACAGCTCGCGACGCGATCGACCACGGCCTCGCCGAATTCGAATACCCCCGCGAACGGGCGCGCGCCACGATCGCCAAGATCATTTTTACTAGCTCTCCGCCTGCTCGGGCTCGATCAGCAGGCGGGCGTAGTTGGCCATGGAACGCTGGTAGCGCGGCAGGTGCGGGGCCAGTGCGGCGACCGCGACGGCGACAGCCTCACGGTCCCGGCCCACGCTGGTCAGCGCCAGCGCGAGGGCGGCGCTGACCGCGTCGTCGAGTTCGTCGGCGGGCTGCTGCCGCTCGGCCGTCAGCAGCGCGACCGACTCCTCGGCCTGGCCCGTGTTGCGCAGGGAGCTGGCCAGCTGGATCACGGAGCGTCGCCGGCGGATGCCGGAGATGCCCCCGGCGAGCGCGGCACGGTACAGCGGTACGGCCCGGTCGGAGTGACCCGTGGAGTCGAAGGAGCAGGCGCGTTCGAACGCGGCCACCGGATCGCCCTCCGGCAGCTCGGCGGCGAGCGCGTCGACGCGCTTGCGGAACTCCTCGGGCTCGTAGTCGTCGATGGCGGTCCACAGCTCGGCGCTGCGCCGCTCCCATTCCGGTGCTGTCGTCATGCCGACGATGGTGGCCGGGGCAGGTAGCGTGGCGCCAGTGATTCGGCCAGGAGCGAATCATACGGGGAGGTGAAGATATGGCGATCACGCTGCGTTTCGGCCCGGCCGACCTGATGCGCTGCCGGTTCGCGGTGTCTCCGGTGCTGGAGACGATCGAGGCCATCCGCCTGACCACGCCCGAGGACGCCCCCGGCTACCACCAGGGCTTCCTCCACGCGATGAGGCACCGCCTGGCCGCGCTGGACCTGCGGCCCGTCACGCTGCTGCAACCCCGCCGCGGTTACAGCCCGGACTTCCTCTCCCCGCCGCCGACGACCGCGCGCCCCCGCTTCGAGGAGGAACTGGCGAGAGTCGAGGCGACCCCGTCCGACCGGGTGGCCGAGGAGATCGCCCGCTCGTTGCGCGCCACGCCGGGCGCGGCGCGCACGGCGGTGGGGCGGCGGCTACTGGCCGACCCGGCCGACGCGCTGCGCCTGCTCACCGGAGTCATCCGGGACGTGTGGCACGAGGTGGTCCAGCCGGCGTGGCCGAACATCCGCGCCCTGCTCGACGCCGACGTGGCCTTTCAGAGTCGCCGGCTCGCCGAGGGCGGCCTGGACCGGCTCTTCGCCGAACTGCACCCCCAGCTGCGCTGGCACGACGGCGTCCTCACCCGCGACCGCGGCGACCACGAGGACCGCCGGCTCACCGGTGAAGGGCTGCTGCTGATCCCGAGCGCCTTCAAGTTCGACCAGGTCCTGGTGATCCTCGACGAGCCGTGGCAACCCGCCGTGATCTATCCGGCGCGCGGCCTGGGCACCCTGTGGCAGTCGACCCGGACAGAGGAACTGGCGGCGGCCGGCCGCCTCATCGGGCGCAGCCGTGCGACCCTGCTGGCCGGGTTGTCCGAGCCCGCCAGCACCACCGTCCTCGCCCACCGGCACGCCCTGGCGGCCGGCACCGTCTCCCAGCATCTGACCGTGCTCCGCGACGCCGGTCTGGTGGTGGGCGCACGCCACGGGCACGAGATCCGGTACCGTCGCACCCCGCTGGGCAGCGCCCTGCTCAGCGGGACGCTCCCCGAGTGAGCTGACCGGCGATGTTCGGGGTGGTGACCGGCTCATGAACGCGCCGGCCGGGCGGACCCGACGCCTGCTCGGCGAGCACCAGGGCACCTCCGGGAGTGGCTGCCCGAGCCGAGACGGCGCCAGCCTTGACCGACCGGGTACGACACGTCGGGCATCAGCGGTCCGGGCGCCCAGCACCACGACGACCACCGTCACGGCGATCACGGCGCCGGCGATCAGCGTGATCGCGCTGACCGCCGGCTGCGCCATCAGGATGCGTCCGGCGCCGGCCGGGGTGGCGCCGAGGCGCCGGTGGACGCCGTTCTCACGGTGACCGCCGATCGCGGACGGGAAGTTGGAGGGTCAGCGGCCGAGGGTGGCCGGATCAGTCGTCGTCATCGTCATCGTCGTCGCGACCGCCGTGACGGTCGTCGTCATCGTCGTCGGCCGCCTCCTGCTCGGCCCGCAGCACCGTACCGTTGTCCCGGTCCACGTCGATGTCGTGCTCGGTGTTCCCGTCCACGATCTCCACGCTCCACACCTTGCGGTCGTGCTCCTGCTCGGCCTCGACCTCGACGATCCGTCCACCGCCCACCCGGGCCAGCGCGATCTCGCCAGCCCGCTGCTGGTCCACACGGTCACCGCCGGTGCCGGCGGGCGGCGTCGACGTGCCACCGGTGGCCGGCGTACCGCCGGTGGCGCTGTCGCCGGGGGTGGCGCGGTCCGTCGGGGTGGCCGTGTCGGTCGGATCGGCCGTCGCGGCGGCCAGGGTGGCGCCCTGGGCCTCCCTGTCGGCGGCGGTGACGCCGGCGGTCACACCGGCCACGGCCAGGACGGCGGCGCCGCCGGCCGACGCCAGGAGGATCGCACTGCGCTTCATGATGTCCACCTCTCCTCGGTTGTTGTCTCCGAGGATCGGCTGGGCGTGGATAGCACCGCGCTGTCCCGACGTTAAGGCCGGGCTAAGCCCTCGGCGGGCCCAGCCGCAGCAGCACCTCGGCCCCGCCGTCCCCACCACCGACGCGCAGCTCAAGACGGCCGCCTGCGGCCTGCGCCGCTCGGCGGGCGATGTCCAGACCGAGCCCCGTGGAGCCGGCCGCGCTCGCCCCCCGGCGCACGGCGTCGGCCGGCAGGCCCGGCCCCTGGTCGGCCACGGTCAGCACCACCTGACCGTCGTCGAGAGCCAATCGGACGGTGAACGGGGTGCCGTCCGGTGTGTGCGCGAAGACGTTCCCGAGCAGGGCGTCCACCGCCGCGGCCAGCTCGTCGCCGGGTACGCCGACCGGAAGCGGACCGGGCGCGAGGTCCAACGTCAGCACGCGCCCGGTGTCCTCGGCGAGCACCGACCAGAAGGCAACCCGTTCGCCGACGATCTCGGCGGCGTCCGTGCCGGTCGGTCCCGCCCGCGGCGACTGCCGCCACCGAGCCTGCCGGATCAGACTCGTCACGGCCCGTTCCAGCCCGTCGACGGCGGCGGTGACCCGGGCCGCATCCTGCGGGTCACGCAGCGACTCCGCCTCCAGCCGCAGCGCGGTCAACGGGGTCCGCAGCCGGTGGGACAGGTCCGCCACCTGCTCGCGTTCCTGCACCAGCAGCACCTGGATCCGGCCGGCGAGGTGGTTTAGCGCGCCGGCCACCTCACGCAGCTCGGCCGGACCGGACGGCGTGACCCGGGCGTCCAGCTCCGCGTTGGCCAGCCGGTGCGACACGGCCGACAGCGCGTCGATGGGCCGGACCAGGGTGCGGGCCAGCCGGTCGGCGACCAGCAGCCCGATCAGGACCAGCAGCAGACCGAGCAGGGCGAGCACCAGCCAGGCCCGGGTCACCCCGGCGGTCAGCTCGGCCCGGGGCACCTGCACCCGGATCACGCCGGTGCCGTCCGGCCGGCCCTGTACGGCGATGACGACCTCGCGCCCCGCCGCCGACTCCCCGGTCAGGCTCTGGCCCCGGGCGGCGAGCGCCACCGCGGCCGTACGCGGTACGGGCGCGCCGAGCACGGTGCCGTCGGGCAGGTAGACGCTCACCGGCCGGCCGGAGTCGGCGGCCAACTGCTCGACGGTCAGCCGGATCGTCGCCGCGTCCTCGGTGCCCACGACGGGCACGAGGCTCTGCGCGTCGGCGGTCGCCCGGACGGTGGCGCGGTCCTCGGCGACGGTCCGCACGAGCAACGCCAAGGGCACCAGGAACGCGACCAGGGTGAGCACGCTGACGGCGGCCACCAGCAGGGCGAGTCGGGCCCTCACCCGGTCGCCCCCGGCGGGTCGAGGCGCACCCCGACCCCGCGCACGGTGTGCAGGTAGCGCGGCTCCTGCGCCGTCTCACCCAGCTTGCGGCGCAGCCAGGACAGGTGCACGTCGACGGTCTTGTCGGCACCGCCGTACGGGATCTGCCACACCTCGGTCAGCAGTTCCCGCTTGGTGACGACCTGGCCGGGGCGGGCGGCCAGATGGTGCAGCAGGTCGAACTCGCGCGGGGTCAGCTCGACCGGCGCGTCGTCGAGCGTCACCTGCCGGGAGCGGGGGTCGACGCGCAGCCCGCCCACGACCAGCGGAGGGTCGGGTGCGCCGGCACCGGACGGCCCCCGGCGCAGCACCGCGCGGACCCGCGCGTCGAGCTGCGCGGCCGTGAACGGCTTCACCACGTAGTCGTCGGCGCCCACGTCGAGTACCCGGACGATCTCGGTCTCATCGTCGCGGGCGGTGGCCACGATGACCGGCACCGCGCTGACCGCGCGCAGCATCCGCAGCAGTTCCCGGCCGTCCAAATCGGGCAAACCCAGATCGAGCACGACCAGGTCGGGCCGGTCGTCGAGGGCATCGCGCAGCCCGGCCATCGCGGTCGAGGCAGCCGCGACCGCGTGTCCCCGTTCACGCAGCGCCCGGATCAGCGGCGTCCGGATCGTGAGGTCGTCCTCGATGAGCAGCAGGCGGGCCACCCTCGCAGGTTAACCACTGACCGCGTCGCACGGCAGCGCCGTTAACCGTCCCTTAGCGCGCCGCTGTCCCGGCGCCAACCTCCGGCCGGGCAGACTCGGTGGATGCCTCGCCGTTCGCTCCTCGTCGTCGCCGGGTGGCTGGCCACCGCCACGGTCGCCACCCTGATCGGGATGGGCGCGATCCGCATGGTCGGGGACAGCATCACCGGAACGCCGGGCGGGGTGCGCAGCGAGGACGAGATCGCCCGCGACCTGGAGGCCGACCCGGTGCCGCCGCCGAGCCCCCCGTCGACGCCCGCACCGACCGCCGCCGTCCCGCCGGCCACCGGATCGGCCCCGACGATGACGCCGACCAGCACAGGCACCCGGCGGAGCTTCACCACCGCCGGGGGCTCGGCGGTCGCCGAGTGCACACCGCAGGGCATACGGCTGGTGTCCTGGGCACCCGCACAGGGCTTCCGCGTGCGGGACGTCGACCGGGGGCCGGACGACGACGTGGAGGTCCGCTTCGAGGGAGCAGCGGGAGCGTACGAACTGAAGGTACGCTGCCTCGGCGACGAGCCGGTGTCCGAGCCGGACGACTGACCTCACTCATGCGGCATGACCTGCGCTTCTGTCCATGCTCGGACAGCTCGCCGACTGATTACGGGCGGGAATCGACCTCGTTCCGAGGGCGAAGGGTGCGATCACCGCCGATCCCGCTTGCCGCACAACTGCCACACCGATGCCCGGCCGGGCCGGCCAGCAGGCAGGACCGCGCCACACCCAGCTCGAAAACCCGGCGAGGGGCGGCGGCCGGCCGTCGGACCAACTCCCGCGGGTCAAGCCATCCGATCACCCTTGCGGTGGTGGCATCCACCCCGCATTCGGTGAGCATCGAGGTGACACGGCCCGTCACGATCGAGCAGTCGCCATCGCGCGCCGGACGGTTCGGCGCGCACTGCCTCATTACCGCACGGGCGCCCCCAGCGACCTGCCCAAGTAGGCTCATAGCTTGATCTTTAACCTGTTGGGCGGTGGCGTCGACCCCGGCTGATCATGGTGACAGCCCTTGATCGATCATTCCTCTTGTCTAGGGAAGAAGATCGCAAACCAAGGGCTGTCTGGTGATCAGTGTGCATGATGCCGGTTCGAGCGGTGAGGTCGGGCGGCTGGCCGCGTTCCGGCGTGAGTTCCACGCCTGTCTTACCGCTCGTGGGGATGCGTTGTTCGAGCTGGCCGACGCGCTGTTGTGCGCAGGCGCGCCGGTGCGGTCTCTGGTCGAGTTGTCGCTGGTGGGTGAGCACCGCCGCGGTCACGGCTCGCTGTACGCGGCGTTGAACTGCGGCCGGATCGACATCGAGCGGCTGCGGACAGCGGTGGCGGCGGTGCCGCTGCCGCGGGCCGCGGACGGGCGGATCGTTTTGGCGGTGGACGTGACCTGCTGGCTGCGGCCGGAGGCGCATACCTGCCCGCAGCGGGTGCTGTGTCACACCTACGGGCGCGGCAAGGACACCCACATCGGGGTGCCGGGCTGGCCGTACTCGTTCGTCACCGCCCTGGAGGCCGGGCGCACCTCGTGGACCGCGCCGTTGGACGCCCGCCGGCTGGCGCCCGGCGATGACGCTGCCACGGTCACCGCCGGGCAGTTGCGGGACGTGGTGCGACGGCTGATCGCTGCCGGGCAGTGGCAGCCTGGTGATCCGGATGTGTGGATCGTCGCGGACGCCGGATACGACGGGCCGCGGCTGGCGTTCCTGCTGGCCGACCTGCCGGTTCAGGTTCTGGTGCGGATGCGTTCCGACCGGGTGCTGCGCCGGCCCACGCCACCCCGGCTGCCGGGCACCACCGGCCGCCCACCAAGGCATGGCGGCGAGTTCATCTTCGGTGACCCGGCCAGTTGGGGCGACCCGGCCGTCGCCACGACCGCCGACACCCGCCTCTACGGCACCGCGACCGTCCGGGCCTGGCGCCGGCTGCACCCCAGGCTGACCCATCGCACCGCGTGGGCCGCCCAGCACGGCCCGCTGCCGATCATCGAGGGCACCGTGATCCTGCTGACCGTCGACCGGCTGCCATCAGGTGCCATCGCGAAACCGGTCTGGCTTTGGTGGTCGCAGCCGGAAGCCACCGCCGCCGAGGTCGACCTGCTCTGGCAGGCGTTCCTGCGCCGCTTCGACATCGAACACACCTTCCGCATGCTCAAGCAAACCCTCGGCTGGACCAGCCCGAAATTGCGCGATCCGCACGCCGCCGACCGTTGGACCTGGCTCGTGTTGGCCGCCTATACCCAGCTGCGCCTCGCCCGAGGCGCCGTCGGCGACCTGCGCCGGCCCTGGGAACGCCCAGCGTCGCCCGAGCGGCTCACGCCCGCCCGCGTCCGGCGAGGGTTTCGGCACCTGCGCGGCAAAGCCGGCAACCCCGCCCGCGCGCCGAAACCGTCCCGACCAGGACCCGGCCGACCACCCGGACTACGCAACCGCCACCCGGCAACCCGCCACGACGTCCACATCGTCACCGCCGCTACCAGCACAAAGCCGAAAGGCGGCACAAAGAAAACGAAGACTTCGAATAACCCGAGGCCACGCCGCACAGGTTAAAGATCAAGATAGGCCGTGTTTCAGAAGTCGGTCAGCAGGCGCCATGATGTGCCGTTCGCCTGGGGAGAGCTGAGGGGATTCGAATGTTGCACCTGCTGTTCCTGCAGTACACGGGGTCGGAGCAGAAAGCGGAGCCGTTCGTCGCCGATCATGTCCTCTTCTTGGAGCGCTATCACCACGAGGGGGCGTTCTTGGTGTCCGGGCAGGCGGTGCCCTCGGTGGAGGGCGGTGCCATCGTGGCGTGCGCCGTCGATCGTGCAGCAGTCGAGCGGATTCTTGCGGAGGACCCGTTCGTCGTGGCAGGGGTCGCCAAGTACACGGTTACGACGATCGATCCGGGGCGGGTTCACCCGGCGTTGGCGGGGATACTTGGCGTCGACGGCTCCCGAGTACGCGGCTGACGCCGACCACAGCCGCGGACCAGCGCGGCGTCGATGTTGATCTCGCTCATGTCGTTGACGATCACCGTCACGCGCAGCCCGTCCCGGTTGGCCAGGACGTGGTTGAGCAGGGTCGTCTTGCCGGCACCGAGAAACCCCGACAGGACCGTCACCGGCAGCCGGCCGGTCACGGCTGGCCCACCACCTGACGTCCCTTGTACAGGCCGCAGTGCGTGCAGCCGTGCGCCGTCGGCGACCTGGACGGCGACAAGGCCGCCGACGCCGCTCGCGCGGTGCTCGTCCGCACCGGCGGGACCGGCCAGTTCTGGAGTGTCGTCTTCCGGGGCAACACCGGCGGCAAGCCGACGTACCGCGCCGTGGTGGACCCGGGCGACCGCATCCCGGTCACCTCGGCCACCGTCGCCGGGCCGAAGGCGACAGTGATCTGGCCGACCCGCTCCGCCGACGCGCCGTACACCCACTGACACGACGGTGCCACCCATCCGTCGTGGTCGATCCGGTGGACCGTCCCGCGTCCGATCGTGGGCGTCGACGACGAGGATCACACGGGGGGGCGCCAGGTGTGAGGATCGACGCGGCAGAAGCGCCCCGGCGCGGCGGTGGCACTCCTTCTGCTCGCCGGCTGGGGCGCCCTCGCCGCCGCGGCTCCGCCCGACGCTCCGCGGGCCTCCGGGATCCGGTCCGAGCGGGTCGTGCCGACGTCGGCGACGACCAGGTCTGGCGGCGGACCGGGCGTCGCCGGTCTGGCGGCCTCGTGGTCGGCCGGGCAGGTCGCGCCGGGCGACACCCCAGGGCTGGGTGTGGAACAACGCCAACCCGCTAACCCGTCGCCTGCCAGGTGGGCTTCTTCTCCCCTACCGGCGCGAGCGCCGCCCTGCCCTGCCAGTTCGAGGCGACCCGCCGCTGGTACTCGCAACAACCGGGCGGGGAACGACGCTTCCACTTCCAGCTCCGCGACAGCGGCGCCGTCACCTGCGCGGCCACCGTCCTGCTCTCCACGCAACCATCCACGTACGACTGCACCACCGCCCCGCTCGCACCCGGCGCCAGCGGCAACTACCGCTGGGTCGAGCAGGTGTCACCGACCGTGCTCACCGCCACGCACCTGCTCGGCCTGTCCCCTGGGGCGCGCAGCTCACCGACCCGTGCCAGATGGAGATCACCCGCAGCTGGTACGTCCAACGGATCAATCCCGACGGCACCGCCCAACGCCAGCTCGTCCTGACCGTGACCAACGTCGGCGCGATCGGCTGCACCGCCACGGTCTTCCTCACCCCGCTGACCACCTGACGGGCGGCGCGGCGGTCACCGCCCGCGCCGCCGGGCGACCGGGGCCGGGCCCGGCGCGAAGGCCCGCTCGGCGTCCGGTCGCAGGCGGTACGGCACCGTGGCGTCCACCCAGGACCGGCCGGCGGGTCCCCGCTCCGCCCGCCAGGCGTCGCTCTGCGACGGGTCCATCGGCAGCGGCGGGAAGTCGGCGAAGGTGCCACAGTCGGCGCCCAGGTTGGACCGGGTGGACATCGCCCACAACACGTCCTCGGCGCAGCGCACGTCCACGTCGTCGTCGGTGAACACGACGAGCTTGGCGAACGGGTGGGCGTCGAACACCTCCCGGGCCAGCCGGCCGGGCGCGGCGTCGTCCCCCGGCGAGCGCTTGCGCAGGCCGGCCACGAGCGTGAGCATGCCGCCCCCGGCCGGGCTGAAGTGCAGGTCCCGGACCAGGCCCCAGTCGCGCCCCCGACCGGCGAGCTGCACCGACAGCGCGCCGGCCAGGCCGAGGATCACCGACTGTTCCCGACCCGGCCCGACCACCGCCTGGAACGCCGCGCCGGGCCGCACGGTCATCCCGGTCACCGTGACCACCGGCAGGCCGGACTGCGCCCGGCCGTGGTAGCCGAGGAACTCCGGCAGCGAGCCGGCCACCCGGTCGTCGAGCGTCTCGTCGGCGGTGGCGCCGTCGAGGTGACCCTCCAGCACGATCTCCGCGTCGGCGAGCACCGGCGCCGGCTGGGTCACCGCGTCCGCGAGTCGCAACGGCGTGCCGGCCAGCGCGCCGGCCAGCGCGAGTTTGTCGACGCCGGCGGGCAGGAACCGGGCGTTGACCGCCGAGGCGATCATGGCCGCGGGCGCGATGCCGATGTTGATCGACACCGGCAGCTTCCGGCCGGCGCGGCGCGCCTGCTCGTACAGGCGGCCCAGGGTGCGGCCGGGCACCATCCACAGCGTCAGCCGCTCGCGGTCGAGCACCAGCATCCGGTGTACGGAGAACGCGGTCTCGCCGCCGTGCCGGGCCAGCACCGCGCCGGTGGTCAGGTAGGCCCCGGCGTCGCGGGGCGTCGCCCGCAGCGCCGGCAGCGAGGTGAGGTCGACCGGCCGGTGGTCCGCCGACCGGGCCCCGGCCACCGGCGCCCGGGTGGCGCCGAGCAGCCGACGTACCGCCCGGCGGGTCACCCGGGCCGGGTATCCGGGCAGCCAGCGGCGGACCCGGTCCGCGTCCCCGTACAGGCCGAGCAGCACCGGCAGCCCGTCCGGGCCGGGCGACCGGTAGCGGACCACGTCCTCCTCGACGGCGCGGGGCGTGGCCGGCACCCCGGCGTACCGGCGGGCGTAGTCGGCCGCCACCGCGTCGAGCGGCAGGTGGCGGCGTTCGTGGTAGCGGCCCGGCTCGACGCCCCGCACCTCGGCCACGGCCGCGCGCAGGCAGAGCGCGGGCGTGGTCACCGGGTCCCCGCGCCGAGCGCGTCCCGTTCCAGGGACCCGTTGACGAAGCGCATGGCCGGCGCGAACAGGTTCGGGTGCGCCTGGCGCAGGTCGGTGACGATGCGGTCGTACGGCAGATCGCTGAACTCGCCGTGCACGCGGAGGAACTCCATGTGCCGGCGGCCGTCCATGTCGTACGGGTGGTACAGGCTGTCGGTGCGCCCGTCGAACTCGAGTTCACCGATCCGGTACAACCGGCACAGCCGGCGGCTGAACACCGGCGTGGCCTTGATCCACCGGCCGTCCAGGTGCACCAGCGTGTAGCAGTGGTGGCGGAAGACGTCGCCGCCCATCAACGCGCGCAGGCGGTCGGAGGTGAGGTGGTTGCGCACGTCCGCGAGGACCAGCCGGCTCGGCACGCCGATGGCGCGCAGCGCGGCGGCGTACAGCATCGACTTGTGGATGCACAGGCCGGTGCCGGCGCGGGCGACGGTGCTGGCCCGCAACCCGTCCCGGCTCATGTCGGCGGCGTAGACCTCGTAGCGGACCGAGTCGCGGACGGCGTAGTAGAGCGCGACAGCCCGCGCGGTGAGGTCCGGGCCGGGCGGGGCGTGCCGGGTCACGAAGTCGGCCACCTCGGTCGAGTCGTGGTCCAGGAACCAGGTCGCGGCGAGGTCCGCCGCGCTCGGCGGGACGGTGCCCGTCGGCACCTCGGGTACGGACGCGGCCGGGTCCGGCCGGTCGGGGCTCACCGGGCCACCGTGGCGGTGACGTAGCGGACCGGAACCGGGATGGTCAGCGGGCCGTCCCCCGGGCGCATCACGTCGAGTGCCGTGATCAGGCGCTCGCGCAGCTCGGCGCTCTCGCGTACCGGCAGGTGCTGCCAGAGCAGCCGCATGCCCTGCGTGTGTGACCAGTCCACCCAGGCGGTTCCGGAGGCGGCGGTCATCGCCACGTCCTCGTCCGCCATGTCGACGTCGGCGAAACCGGCCCCGCGCAGCGTCCGCACCAGGTCGGCGGGGTCGGCCAGCCAACTGTTGAATCGGCGGGACAGCTCCGCCGGCTGCCACTCCGGCGGCAGGTTGCGCAGCAGTTCCCGCGGGATCAGCTCGGTGAAGACCGGAGGCAGGAACGGGAACGTGTCGGCGGTGAAGACCGGGCTGGTGAAGCCGAGCCGGCCGCCGTCGGCGAGCAGCCCCGCGTAGCGGGCCAGCGCGGCGGGCGCGTCGGGGAAGAAGATGACGCTGTAGCTGCCGGTGACCACATCGTACGAGCGGGCCGGCAGGTCCGGGTGCTCGCCGTCCATCACCCGGGCCTCGACCGTGGTCAGTCCCGCCCGGCGGGCCGCCTCGCGGGCCTCGCCGACCATCGCCTCGGCGATGTCGACACCCAGCACCCGGCCGGTCGGCCCGACCCGTTCGGCGGCCGGGAAGAGGCAGGCGCCACGTCCGCACCCGACGTCGAGGACGCGGTCCCCGGGCCGTGGCGCCACCCGTTCCACCAGCCGGCGGCCCATCGGCGTGAAGAACTCCACGCCCATCCGGTCGTAGCTGGCGGCGGCCTGGTTGAACGCCTGCGTCACGGCCGTCTTGTACGTCGCGGTATCCACGTCAACTCCCGGGTCGTAAGTGGGCGGGCGGCTGCGTCCGCCCGGGTCCGACCCTGCCCCGGCCCGGTGGAGCCGGGTTCGAGGCCCACCGGAGCGACAGGCGCCGCCCGGCGGCTCCAGCGGAGCTGTGCGCGGCCTCGAGCGGGACCGCCCACGATCGATCCGCTGACGACGGCCAGAGAAGGGGTGCAGCATGTCGGGACTGGCACGCATCGCGGCGGGCGACCCACGGTACGAGGACTTCGTGGTCCGGGGCGACAACGCCCGCTTTTCCCCACGACCGGACGCGTTCGTCCTGGCCCGCTCGACCGAGGATGTCGTCCGGACGGTGCAGGACGCGGTCCGGGCCGGGCAGCGTATCGCGGTCCGCAGCGGCGGTCACTGCTACGAGGACTTCGTGTCCGACCCGACGGTCCGGGTGGTGCTCGACCTGGCCGCCATGGACCGGGTCGGGTTCGACGCGGAGCGGCAGGCCTTCGCGGTCGAGCCGGGCGTCCGGCTGATGGACCTGTACCGGGCGCTCTACCTCGGCTGGGGCGTCACCGTGCCCGGCGGCGCGAGCGAGCTGGTCGGGATCGGCGGCCACCTGCTCGGCGGCGGGTACGGCCCGCTGTCCCGACGCTTCGGCGCCTGCTCCGACCACCTGTACGCGGTCGAGGTCGTGGTGGTCGACGCGGACGGCCGGGCCCGGGCGGTGGTGGCCACCCGCGACCCGGCGGACCCGAACCACGACCTGTGGTGGGCGCACACCGGCGCGGGCGGCGGCAACTTCGGCGTGGTGACCCGTTACTGGCTGCGCAGCCCGGGCGCCGAGGGCGAGCCGGGTGACCTGCTGCCCCGGCCGCCGGCGTCGGTGCTGGCGTCGAGCACCGTGTTCCCGCGCGAGGGGTTGACCCGGGAGGCACTGCGGGCGCTGGTCGGTGGCCACGGCCGCTGGCACGAGCGCAACAGCGCTCCCGACTCGCCGTACGCCGGGCTGTTCAGCGGGCTGGTGCTGTTCGCGGTGGCGCCCCAGGACGATCCGGGCATCGGGGCGATCCTGTTCAACCACCTCGACGGCACCGGCGCGGACGCCGAGGAGATGCTGGCCCGCGCGGTGCGGGAGATGACCGGGGACGTCGATGCGCCCCGCTACGACATGCAGGGGGAGCGGGCGCCGTGGCTGTCCACGATGGTGAAGCTGGCGCGGGCGCAGGACGGCGAGTCCGGCCGGCACAAGATCAAGTCGGCGTACCTGCGGCGCGGCTACACCGACGCCCAGATCGACACCATCCACGACCACCTGTGGGGCGACGGCCACGCCTTCTCCAGCGCCACGATCTCACTCCAGTCGTACGGCTGCGCCGCGAACGCCGTCGCACCGGACGCCACCGCGACCGCCCAGCGCGACTCGGTCCTGCGGGCGCTCTACCTGACGTCCTGGGCGGACCCGTCGACCGACGAGGCGAACCTCGACTGGACCCGCCGGCTGTACCGGGACGTGTACGCGGCGACCGGCGGCGTCCCGCTGCCCGACGACCGCAACGACGGCTGCTACATCAACTTCCCCGACGTCGACATGGCCGACCCGCGGTGGAACGCCTCCGGGGCGCCCTGGCAGTACCTCTACTTCAAGGAGAACCACCCGCGCCTGCAACAGATCAAGAAGCGGTGGGATCCGCTCACCGTCTTCAGCCACGCCCTGTCCGTTCAGTGAACCGGGCCGAGGAAAGGAATCCGTCCACGATGACCGACACCATGGTCAAGCCCGAGACGAAGGACCCGAAGCGCATCCGGCTCCAGGAGGCGGTCGACAAGCTGGTGACCGTCGGTGCGGCCGGCGCCCAGTTCCGGGTCACCAGTGGCGACGAGACGTTCACCGTGCGCGCCGGCGTACGGAAGTACGGCGACGACGACCCGGTGCCCACCGACGGCAAGTTCCGGATCGCCTGCATCACCAAGGTCTTCGTCGCTACGGTGCTGCTCCAGCTCGTCGCCGAGGGCCGGATCGACCTCGACAAGCCGATCGGGGAGTACCTGCCGGGGCTGCTGCCGCAGGGCGGGGAGGTGGCGGTCCGCAACCTGCTCCAGCACACCAGCGGGCTGTACAACCACGCCGACGCGTTCCAGCGCCCCGGTGACCGCTTCGAGCGGGACCGCTACAAGCACTTCGACCCCGAGGACCTGGTGAAGATCGCCGCGGACAAGCCGCTGAACTTCACCCCGGGCAGCACGTTCGAGTACTCGAACACCAACTACATCGTCCTCGGCCTGCTGATCAAGGCGGTCACCGGCCGCAGCTACGCCGAGGAGATCCGGACCCGGATCATCGAGCCGCTCGGGCTGCGCGACACCGTGCTGCCCGGCGACGACCCGCACATCCCGGGCAGCCACGCCCGGGGCTACATGAAGATCAAGGGCAGGTCGGTCGACGTCACCGAGATGAACCCGTCCGAGGCGTGCTCGGCCGGCGAGATGATCTCGACGACCAAGGACCTCGACACGTTCCTGGTGGCCCTGGTCACCGGCAAGCTGCTCCAGCCGGAGCAGCTCGAGCAGATGAAGACCACCGTGCCGCCGGAGTGGGTGACGCTGCCCATGTCCAACGGCTACGGCCTCGGCTTCATGCCCCTGGTCACCGAGCGCGGCATCAGCCTCTGGGGCCACGGCGGCGGCATCCCCGGCTACGCCACGTTCATCGGCGCCACGCTGGACGGCCGGCAGCGGCTGGAGTCGTCGATCACGCTGGACATCGACCCCGACGACTTCTCCGGCGTCTTCGAGGACGCGGTGGTGGACGCCATCAACGCCGCCGCGGACTGCCTCTGACCGCACCTCCGCCGGCGGCGGGCGGGCGCCCGGACCGGGCCGCCCGCCGCCGGCACGTCACCGACCCCGGACGAGACCGGCCGCGTCCGGGCGCCGGCGCACCGGCGGCCGGACCAGCACGCAGAGGAGCAGGGCATGGATCTGCTGTACGTGACCGAGGCGACCGCGACCGGCGACGGACGGGAGGGCAGCGTCCGCACCGACGACGGGGTGCTGACCGCGACGCTCTCGGCGCCGCCGGCGCTGGGCGGGGCCGGCGGGACCGGCACCAACCCGGAGCAGCTCTTCGCCGCCGGGTACGCGGCCTGCTTTCACAGCGCGCTGCGCTGGATCGCCCGGCAGGACGACGTCGACCTGACCGGATCGGCGGTCACCGCCCGGGTCGCCCTGGGCAGCGTCGGCGACGCGCTGCGCCTGGCCGTGGAGCTGCGCGCGGAGCTGCCCGGACTGCCGCCGGAGCAGGCCGAGGCGTTGGTCCGGCGGGCGCACGAGACCTGCCCCTACTCGGCCGCGCTGCGCGGTGACGTGGTGGTGCTGGCCCGGGTCGCCGTGCCGGCCGAGGCGACGCGCTGAGCGGGCTGCGGGCTACCCGGCGGCGGCCGGGCCCGAGCCGACCGGACCGGCCTCACCCGTGCGCTCGGCGACCACCACCGCGATGCCGTCCAGCACCCGCCGCAGCCCGAACTCGAACGCGTACTCCGGGCCGTACGCCGCGCCGTGCGCCGCCCCGGCCGCGGAGCCGACCCGGGCCGCGGTCGGGTAGCTGCCGGAATTCATGAACTTCTCCAGCCACGGGCCGTGGGTCTGCCACCACTGCCCATCGGTCATCCCGGTCTCGCGCTCCAGCTCCGCGCCGTCGTAACCGGCCCGGGCGATGCTCTTGACGTGCCCCAGGACCAGGGTGAGCACGGCGTCCATCTCCACGTCGTCGAGCCCCACGCCGGCCACCGCGCTCAGCTCGTAGTCGTACTTGGCGAGCGTGTGGGGGCCGAGCACCGGCCGGCTGGTCTCGGCGCGCAGCAGCCACGGGTGGGCGCGGTAGAGCGCCAGGTTGTCCCGGGCGATCCGGTCCAGCCGACCGCGCCACCCGCCCGGCACGTCGCCCGGGCGGGGCATGTCGCCGTAGACGGTGTCGACCATGACGTCGAGCAGCTCCGACTTGCCGGGCACGTAGGTGTAGACCGACATGGTGCCGGCGCCCAGCGCCTCGCTGACCCGCCGCATGGTCAGCGCGTCGATGCCCTCCGCGTCGGCGATCTCGACGGCTGCCCGCACGATCCGCTCGACGCTGAGCCCCGGGCCCGTCCCACGGCTGGTGGGCTCCCAGGTGCGCCAGAGGATGGCCAGGCTGCGTGCGGGGTCGGCCTTGCCCATGCGCTCCTTCGTCATAGTGACCCCATCCTACCGGGCGCATACCGTATCGCGTACGGGCCGGGCGACGAACGCCGACCGGCCCGTACGCGCCGGTCAGGCCGGCCGGAACGCGTCGGCGTGGTCGCTCGCCCAGCGGACGAACGGCGTCCCCGGCCGCCCGGTGAGCTTCTCCACCGTCGGCGACACCACCGGCGGCCGGTCCACCGAGTCGGCGAGGTAGCCCAGCACCATGTCGACCACCACCTCCGGCATGAACGCGGTCAGCTCCGCGCGCGCCGCCGCCGGGCTCACCTCCTCGAAGCGGATCGGTCGCCCGGTCGCGGCCGCGAGCTGCGCGACCTGGGTGCGCTGGTCCAACGCCTCCGGCCCGGTCAGGTCGTACACCTGACCGGCGTGGCCGTCGGTGGTCAGCGCGAGCGCCACCACCGCCGCGATGTCCACCTCGTGGATCAACGCGCGCCGGGCCTGCGGGTACGGGCCCCGGACCACGCCCTCGGTCCGGATCGAGTGCCCCCACTTCCACAGCAGGTTGGTGGCGAACTCGTCCGGCCGCACGAACGTCCAGTCCACGCCGCTCTCCTCCACCGCCCGCTCCACCGTGCGGTGGTAGACGCCGCTGAAGTTGCCGGCGTCGGCCGCGGAGGTCGACGAGAGCACCACCACGTGCCCGACGCCCGCGTCGGCCGCCCGGCGGGCCACCTCCGCCGCGGTGTCCGGCACCGGGAACAGGTACATCCGCCGGATCCCGCGCAACGCGTCGGTGAGGCCGGCCGGCTCGGCCAGGTCACCCCGGACCACCTCCACCCCGTCCGGAAACACGGCCCGGTCCGGCTCACGGGTCATCGCCCGCACCGCGTGCCCCTCCGCCAACAACTCCGTGAGCACGTGCCGGCCCACATGGCCGGTCGCCCCGGTCACCAGAATCGTCATCGCCTCCACCCGTCCCTTCCCTCGGCGGGCCGCGCCCGCGATGCCAGGAGCATCACGACCTGCCCTTGAGGGGTCCTTGAGGGCAGGTCGCGAGGGTGGACACGTCAAGCCGTCCGGCCCCGAGGAGTGCCACATGTCCCTGACCGAGAACGCCGACCGGACCGTCACCGACGAGCGGACCCTGGCCGAGAACAAGGAACGCTGCCTCCAGATGGTGGCGGCCTGGAACCGGTGGGAGCTCAACGGCATCATCGAGCACTGGGCACCGGACGTCGTCCACTACTCCGAGGACGCGGTCGTCGACACCGACGAGATGATCCGGCGCATGGAGGGCGGCCTCCAGGCGTTCCCCGACCTGCACCTGGACGTGAAGAGCATCCTCGCCGAGGGCGACCGGGTCGCGCTGCGGATCACCATCACCGCCACGCAGAAGGGCCAGTTCGGCGACCTGCCGCCGACGAACAAGCAGGTCACCTGGCACATCGTGGAGGAGCTGCGGTTCGTCGACGGCAAGGTGGTGGAGCACTGGGACGTGATGAACTACCTGCCGATGCTCAAGGAGCTCGGCAAAGTCCCCGCGGACGTCTGAGCATGGACGTGGACACGGGCCGCGAGGCCCCGCCGGGAACGGCGAACCGTCGGGTCGTGATGACCACCGTGGGTGAGCCGGAACAGCTCCGCCTGGAGACCACCCCACGACCGGGCGCCCGACGCGGCCGGGTGGTCGTCCGGGTGGAGGCCGCCGGCATCTCCTTCGCCGAGGTGCAGACGCTGCGCGGGCTGCACCCATTTCCGCCGAAACCGCCGTGCGTGCCCGGCTACGACCTCGTCGGGCACATCGTGGAGGTCGGGCCGGGCGTCACCGGCTGGCACGTCGGCGACCGGGTGGTGGCGATGCCCCGCACCGGGGCCTGGCAGAAGTACGCCGAGGTGAGCGCGGCCTCGCTGGCGCGCGTACCGGTGGAGCTGGACGCCGGTGAGGCGGTGGCGCTGGTCTGCAACGGCGTCACCGCCTGGCAGATGCTGCACCGCTCCGCCCGGGTCCGCCCCGGCGCGACGGTGCTGGTGCACGGCGCCGGCGGCGGGGTGGGCACGCTGCTCACCCAACTCGCCGTGCGGCACGGCATCCGGGTGCTCGGCACCGCGTCGCCCGCCAAGCACGACGCGGTGCGGGCGCTCGGCGCGGAACCGCTGGACTACCGCGGGGACGTGGCCGGAGAGGTGCGGCGACTGGCCCCCCGGGGCGTGGACGCCGTCTTCGACCACATCGGCGGCGCCGGCCTCGACGTCGGCTGGTCGCTGCTCGCGCCCGGCGGGACGCTGGTCTCGTACGACTCGTCGGTGGCCGGCTACCCGCCGGGGCAGTGGTTCCGGCCGCACCTGCCGGCGCTGCGCCGGGTGATCGGATGGAACCTGGCCGGGCTGGCCGGCGCGACCCGCGGCCGGCGGGCGCGCACGTACTACGTCAAGCCCGGACCGCGCTTCCGCGACGACCTGGCCAGCCTGTTCACGCTGGTCCGCGATGGCGTGCTGCGACCCACGGTGGCCCGCCGGTACCCGCTGGAGGAGGCCGGCAGCGCGGTGCGGGAACTGATCGACGGCGGCGTGGTCGGCAAGCTGGTCCTGCTGCCGTGACGGCCACGCCGGGAGCGCGCGGGTCCCGCGCGCTCCCCGCCGGCCGGCGGGACCGAGGGAGGGGGCTGGCGTGACGGACGCGATCCGCATCGGACTGATCGGCTGCTCGTCCATCGCGGCCCGCCGGTTCGTGCCGGCGCTGGTCAGCTCGACGGCCCGGCTGACCGCGGTCGCCGCGCGCGACCCGGCCCGCGCGGCCGCGTTCGCCGCCCGGTTCGGCGCGGCGGCGACCACCGGCTACCGCGAGCTGCTGGCGCGCGACGACGTGGACGCGGTCTACGTCTCGGTGCCGACCGGACGGCACGCGGCCGAGACGACGGCCGCGCTGGCCGCCGGCCGGCACGTCCTGGTGGAGAAGCCGCTGGCCGTGGACGCGGCCGAGGGCGCGGCGGTGCTGGCGGCGGCCCGGCGGGCCGGTCGGGTGGTGATGGAGAACCGGATGTTCGTCCACCACGGACAGCACCGGGTCGCGGCCGAGCTGCTCGCCGACGGCGCGATCGGCGACCTGCGGGTGCTCGGTGCGGCGATGGCCGTGCCGCCGCTGCCCGCCGACGACATCCGGCACCGGTCCGACCTCGGCGGCGGCGCGCTGCTCGACGTGGGCTACTACCCGGCGCACGCCGCGCTGCTGCACCTGAGCACGCCGTTGGAGGTGCTCGGCGCCACGCGGCGCACCGACCCACGCTACGACGTGGAGGTGGGCGGCGCGGCGCTGCTGCGGGACGCCGCCGGCGTCGACGCGCACCTGACGTACGGCTTCACGCACGCCTACCGCTCCCGCTACGAGTTGTGGGGCGAGCGGGGCCGGCTGGTGCTGGAGCGGGCGTTCACCCCGGCGGCCGGCTGGCATCCGGTGCTGCGGCTGCACCGGCAGGACCGGGTGGAGCTGCGCACGCTGCCCGCGGAGGACCACTTCCGGGGCGCCCTGGACGCCTTCCTGGCCGCCGTACGCGGCGACGCGGAACCGGCCGCGCACGGCGCGCGGACCCTCGCCGGACTCGCCCTGCTGGACGCGATCCGCGCCGTCGGCCGGCGGGTAGGGCCGCGGCGCTGAGCGCCGACGCGCCGGCGGTGGCCGGCCGGGGCGGGACCCCGCCGGCCGGCCACCGGTCCGCAACTCAGTCCTTTGCCAGGTCCAGCAGCGCGTCGGCCGGCTCCGGGCCGGGCAGGCCCGCCGGCCACCACTCCCCCGAGCGCCTGCGGAACGGATACCAGCGACCGTCGCGTCCGTAGCGCACCTGCACGTCCCGACCCACGGTCCAGCGGTTACGCCAGTTCTTCACCTCCGGCGTGGCACCACCGATGCCCGCGGCCTCGCGCAGCGCCTCGGTGGCCCGGGACACCAACTCCTTCGGCGGGCCGAACACCGCGTCGACCACGTCCAGGCCGGCGTCGCCGGCGTACTCCCACGCCTTGATCGCCCGGGGCAGGTCGTCAGCCCGGCCGCTGGCCTCGCCGAGGCGGCGCGCGGCCCGTGAGCGCGGCATCCGCGACGCCAGTCGCACCGCGTCCTGCCAGGCGTCGGGCTCGGGGGCGAGCATCTCGGCCGCAGTCGCGGTGAGCAGGTGCCGGGCCCGGGACGCGGCGTCCGCGGCGAGCACCCCCAGCGCCTCGGCGTCGAGGCCGGGCGCGTCGTGCGCGGCCAGCAGCGGCGTGAGCGCCATCGGCTCACCACGCACCGGCGGCGGCGGGCCGGGCAGCTCGGCCGGGACGGCCGCGTACGCCTCCTCGGCCCGGTCACCGACGGCGTCCTCCTCCTCGGCGGCGGCCGCGCGGCCGGTGTTGCGCGCGCGCAGCTCCTCGATCAGCTCCGGCTCCGCCCGGCCGCGCATCAGCAGCAGCACGAACGGGTCCCGGTCGAGCAGCCAGGACGCCTGGTAGGACAGGGCGGCGGCGTGCCGGCAGGGGTGGTCCCACGACGGGCAGTCGCACGCCGGATCCAGGTCGCCGTAGCCGGGCAGCAACCGCACGCCGGCGTCGTCGGCGGTGTGCACCAGGTCGTGCGGCATGTCCCGGTCGAGCAGCGCGGCGATGTGCCCGGCCTTGGCGGCCACCTTGTCCAGCAGGCGGTCCCACTCCGCGTCGGAGAGCGTCCCGATCCGCACCACTGTGTCGTGCGGGGTGTACTGGTCGCCGTCGTGCACCGGCGCGGAGATCCGCCCGGGGCTGACCGTGATCGAGCCGACCTGGCCGGCGAACGCGTACCGCCGTCCCTTCTTGAGCTGTTCCGGGTCGAGCGCGGTGTGCTCCATCGACTCGATCCAGGCGTTGCCCCACCAGGTGTCGGCGAACTTCTTGCCGATCCGCCGGCCCGGCCCGAACGCCGGGAAGCTGCGGGCCCGCCCGTCGTCCTCGACCGGTTCGGCCGCCTCGTCGTCCGCCTCGTCGTCGAACTCGAAGTCGAAGTCCACGTCGCTCATCCCTCCTCACGCAGCTGCACGAGCCGGAACAGCTCGGCGTCGGACAGTTCGGTCAGGGCGGTCTCGCCGCCGCTGAGCACGGCGTCGGCCAGCTCCCGCTTGGACTCCAGCAGCGCGGCGATCCGGTCCTCCAGGGTGCCCTGGGCGATCAGCCGGTGCACCTGCACCGGCTTGGTCTGACCGATCCGGTACGCCCGGTCGGTGGCCTGCTCCTCCACCGCCGGGTTCCACCACCTGTCGTAGTGGATGACGTGGTCGGCGCGGGTCAGGTTGAGACCGGTGCCGGCCGCCTTGAGCGACAGCAGGAACACCGGCACCGCGCCGGCCTGGAACCGGCGGACCATCTCCTCGCGCTGCGGCACCGGCGTGCCGCCGTGCAGCAACTGCGCCGGCACGCCCCGCTCGGCCAGGTGCCGCTCCAGCAGCCGGGCCATCTGCACGTACTGCGTGAAGACCAGGGCGCCGCCGTCCTCGGCGAGGATGGTCTCCAGCAGGTCGTCGAGGAGCTGCAACTTCTCCGAACGGCCGGAGAGCTTGCCGTGCGGCTCCTTGAGGTAGTGCGCCGGGTGGTTGCACACCTGCTTCAGGCCGACGAGGAGCTTCAGCACCAGACCGCGCCGGGCGATGCTGGTCGGGCTGGTGCGGATCTCGCCCATCACCTCGTCGACGACCCGCCGGTAGAGCGTCGCCTGCTCGTCGGTGAGCGAGATCAGGTGGTCGGTGACCGTCTTCGGCGGCAGCTCCGGCGCGATGCCCGGGTCGGACTTGCGGCGGCGCAGCAGGAAGGGCCGGACCAGGCGGGCGAGCCGGTCCACGCCGGACGTGTCCCGGTCCACCTCGATCGGCCGGGCCCACCGGGCCCGGAACGTGCCGACCTTGTCCAGCAGCCCGGGCGTGGTCCAGTCGAGGATGGTCCACAGCTCGGAGAGGTTGTTCTCCACCGGCGTGCCGGTGAGCGCGAGTCGGGCGCCGGCCGGGATCTCGCGCAACGCCTTCGCGGTACCGCTGAGCCGGTTCTTGACGTACTGCGCCTCGTCCGCCACCACCATCCCCCACCGCTGCCCGCCCAGCACTGCGGCGTCCAGGCGCATGGTGCCGTAGCTGGTCAGCACGAACCCGTCGTCGAGTCCGTCGAGCGAGCGGGCGGCCCCGTGGAACCGGCGGACCGGCACGTCCGGGGCGAACCGCCGGATCTCGCGTTCCCAGTTGCCCAGCACCGAAGCCGGGCAGACCACGAGCGTCGGCCCGGTGAGCGCCGGATCGGCACGGCGGCGCAGGTGCAGCGAGATGACCGTGATCGTCTTGCCCAGACCCATGTCGTCGGCGAGGCAGCCGCCGAAGCCGAGCGAGGTCATCCGGTCCAGCCAGCGCAGCCCGCGCAACTGGTACTCGCGCAGCGTGCCGTCCAGCCCGGTCGGCGGGACCAGCGGCTCGGGGCCGCCGTCCGGCTCGGCGATCCGCTCGCGCAACGCGCCGAGCCAGCCGTCGGCCACCACCTCGACGCGCTCGTCGTCCACCTCGGTGCTGGCGATCAGCGTCGCGGCCAGCGCGTCGTACGCCTTGAGCGGACGGAGCTGCCGCTCCCGGGCCTTGCGCGCCAGCTCCGGCTCGACCGCCACCCACTGCCCGCGCAGCGCGACGATGGGCCGGGACTTGGCGACCAGGTCCATCTCCGCGTCGGTGAGCGCCTCACCGGCGAACGTGAGCTGCCAGCTCTGCGGCATCAGCGCCGCCGAGCGGAAGAAACCGGCCGGATCGGCCGGCTGTTCCGGTGGCGAGCCGATCAGGACGCGGGCGTTGAGCTCGCGGGACACCTGCGGCGGCCACTCGACGTCGATGCCGGCCCCGGCGAGCCGCCGCTCGGCGCCGCCGAGGAGGTCGATCAGGTCCTCGTCGAGCAACTCCAGCTCGACCGGGGCGGCCTCGTCGAGCAGCCGCCCCAGCGGCTGCCACACCGTCGCGGCCCGGCGCACCGCGAGCATGGCCTCGAACGTCGCCTGCTCGCCGAGCCCGTGCTCGTCGCCCTCCCACAGCGCCGCCGCGTCGCTGACCAGGGTCGGGTCGGCGAGGCTGCGCATGCGGACCACGGCGGTGAGGCCGGTGGTCTCGAAGTCGCCCCGCCCCTCCAGCCGCAACGCCACCCGCAACCCGGTGTCGACGCCGGCGGAGACCTCCTGCGCCCACTCGCGCAGCTCCTCCACCGGCTCCGGGTCCAGGCCGGTGAACCGGTCGTCGCCGGTCAGCCACGGCGCCGCCGGGATGCGCGGCAGCGTGTCGGCCACCGCGTCCAGGAACGCCCGGACCAGGCCCTCGGCGTCGGGCAGCACGAGGGGCTCGGCGAACGGGTCGACGGGCACGGCGCGGGCCTCGGCCGGCATCGCCGCGGCGAGCACACGGATGCGCTGCACGTCGGCGACGTCTAACGGTCCGACCCGCCAGGCGTCGTGCCCGTACGGGCTGACGCCGGGCAGCAGCCGGCCGCGCGCGACCAGGTGCAGGCCGGTGACCGCCACGGCCGACCAGAACGCCGCGGCCGGCGTCACGTCCATCTCGTCGCGCAGCGCGACGAGATGCCGCACCGCGTCGGCGACCGGCATGGCGCAGACCTGCACCTGCCACGCGGCGACCGGCCCGTCGAGGGGCAGGGCCAGCTCCAGCCCGCAGACCTCACCCAACTCGTCGAACTCGTCCGGCACCGCGTCGCCGGTCGGGTCGTAGAAGCTCACCGTGCCGGCCCGGGGCGGATCGCCCGGCTCGAAGACGACCGCGAACCGCCCGAGTAGCACCCTGATACCTCCCGATTGTCGACGCGGGCGGCAGCCACCCGCCGGTCGCCCACCCCGTCTAGCGTACAACGTACCGTAGAGTACCCGACGAAGCCGTCCGGCCGGGACGGACGCGGTCGCGCCCGGTCAGTACGGGCCGTGGAAACCGGCCGCCGCGCTGGTCAACCGCGGCAGCTCGCCGCGCCGGTCACCGACCAGGGCCAGGCACGCCTCCACGATCTCGTCCGCGCCCGGATGGAACGCCTCCTCCAGCGGCCACGACACCGGCGCCGGGCAGTCCGGCAGCGTCACCCGGCGCACCGGCGCGCGCAACGCCTCCGGCACCGTCTCCGCCACCACGGCGGCCACCTCCGCGGCGAAGCCGTAGCGGGCCCAACTGGTGTCGGCCACCACGAGCCGGCCGGTACGCGCGACCGACTCGCAGATGATCCGCTCGTCCAACGGCCGGATGCTGCGCACGTCCACCACCTCCACCCCGACCCCCCGCGTCGCCAACTGGTCGGCGGCACGCTCCGCCTCGGCCACCATCAGCGAGGCGGCGACCACCGTCACGTCGTCGCCGGCCCGGACGATCCGGCCCACCCCGAACGGCACCGGTTCCGGCTCCTCCGGCACCGGCCCGGTCATCGGGTAGAGGTTGCGGTTCTCGATCAGCACCACCGGAGTGTCCCCGCGCAGCGCCTGCACCAGCAGGCCCTTCGCGTCCGCCGGCGACGCGGGCGTGGCCACGTACAGGCCGGCGTAGTGGCCGAACGTCGCGTGCGGGCTCTGCGAGTGGGTGGCGCCCTGCCCCCAGCCCCGACCCACAACGCCCCGGGTCACCACCGGCACGCCGCCCTGATCGCCGTACATGTAGCGCCACTTCGCGGCCAGGTTCACCAACGCGTCCATGGCCAGGAACATGAAGTCCGCCCGGGTGTGCACCACCAGCGGACGCATCCCGTTGGCCGCCGCGCCGATCGCGATGCCGGCGCAGGCGTTCTCCGAGTTCGGCACGTCGACCACCCGTGCCGCGCCGTACCGCTCGAAGGCGGTCTTTGTGGTGCCGAACGTGCCCTTGTGGTCGTCCACCCCCTCCCCCAGCACCAGCACGGTCGGGTCCTCCGCCATGCACTGCACGGTGGCCTCGCTGATCGCCTGCCAGTACGTCAGTTCCCGCATCACGCTCCCCTTCCCCGGCTCAGCGACCGGCGCCGTACGCGCCGTCGACCAGCCTGGACACCGACGGCCAGGCGGCGGACCGTGCCGCCCGGACCGCGTCGCGCACCTCGGCGCGGTACCGCCGCTCCCACTCCCGCACCCAGTCGTCCAGGCCCGGCTGCGTCGGCCGGGCCACCTCGACCGCCCGGCGGATCGGGCACCGCGCCATCCACGCGTCGATCTCCTCCCGGGAGCGGTACCCCTGGTCGTGGTCCCACCCCGGGCCGACGTGCTCGCGCCACCGGTAGGTGTGCAGCTCCAGGAAGGCCGGACCGGCGCCGGTCCGGCACCGCTGCACGGCGGCACGGGCGGCGGCCCGCACCGCGTACACGTCGTTGCCGTCGACCGAGCGGGCCCACAGGCCGTACGCGGCAACCCGGTCGGTGATGGTCGACCCGGCCGGCTGCCGCTGGCCCAGCGGCGACGAGATCGAGTAGAGGTTGTTCTCGCAGAGGAACACCACCGGCACCCGGTGCACCTGGGCGAAGTTGACCGCCTCGTGGAACACCCCCTCCTCGGTGGCGCCGTCGCCGAAGAAGGTCAACGCGACCTGGGGCTTCCCCCGCAGCGCCGCGGACCAGCCGGCGCCCACCGCGACCGAGATCATCTCGCCGAGGATGGCCGCCGAGCCGGCGAACCCGGCCGACCGGTCGACCAGGTGGATCGACCCGCCGCGACCGCGCGCGCAGCCGGACTCCCGGCCGTACAGCTCGGCCACCATGGCCCGCAGGTCACCCCCCATGGCGAGGTACGGGGCGTGCGACCGGTGACCGGTGTAGACCAGGTCGTCCGGCCCGGTCGCGGCGGCGACGCCCACCGCGGTCGCCTCCTGGCCGACCGAGAAGTGGGTGGGTGTCCGCATCTCCTGGTCGTCGCGGTACCGGTCGCAGAGTTCCTCCTCGACGCAGCGGATGCGCACCATGTCCCGGATCAGCGCGGCCTCCGGACCGGCCGGTTCGGAGCCGGTGGGCGCGGCGCCGTCGGCCGGGACGGGCGCCGGCACGGTGTCGGCGGGGGCAGCGGTCATGACTCTCCTCTGTTCGGATGCCGGAGGCTGTGCAGGCAGGCGACCAGGCTGCGGGCCTGGACGTTGAGGTAGTGGCTGTGGCGCAGCAACGCGTCGAGCTGGCGCACCGTCACCCAGCGGTAGTCGGAGTGCGTCGGCACCCCGCGCGGTCCGACCTCCACCACCAGGTAGCGGTTGCGGGTGTGGAAGAACCGCCCGCCCTCCTCGGAGAGCGTGGCCGCGAACCGTACCCGCTCCGGCGGCGCGTCCAACACCTCGTCGAGGTACGGCGGCCGGGCCCCGGCCGGCAGGTCGAGGTAGTTGTCCGGCTGGCACTGCACGGTCGGGGCCAGCTCCACCACGTCGACGAAACCGGGCTCGGCCCGCGCGTGCACGAGCACGTGCAGCACCCCGCCGACGCGGCGGACCAGGAACGCGACGACACCGGTGCCGACCGCCTCGATCATCGGCTGGGTCCAGCCGTCGACCTCCCGGCCCCGGGCGCGTACCGCCACGCCCACCACCTCGAAGAAACGGCCACGGTGGTGCGCGATCCGCCCATCGCGCCACCGCCAGCCGTGGGTCTCCGCCAGCGGCACCCGCCGGGCCTGCATGGCGGTCAGGCTGCGCCGGTCGGTGACCCAGCTCAGCAGTTCCGCCGACAGCGCGGCCGAGGCCGCGCGGGCCGAGCGGCGCAGCGCCGCCCGGAACCGGTCGTCGGTGGGCAGCGAATCGGGCGGTTCGTCCGGTGTCACCCCGGTCAGCGGCAGGCAGGCCAGCACGGTACGGGTGTCCATGTTGACCACGTCGTCCACGGCGAGCAGCCGGTGCAGCTGGTCGAGCGTCAGCCAGCGGAAGCCCGGCCGTACCGGCAGGTCCTCACGCACCTCGACGACCATGTTGCGGTTGCGCTTGCGATGGAACCAGGCCCCCTGCTCGGACTGGCGCACGTCGGCGATCACCCGGTGCCGTTCCCGGTCGCGGAAGTACTCCAGGTAGGGCACCGCCCGGCCGCCGTGCGCGCCGGTGTAGTTGCTCCGGGTCGCCTGCACGGTGGGCGAGATCTGGAGCCCGTTGACGTTTCCGGGCTCCGCCTTTGCCTGCACCAGGAAGTGCAGCACGCCGTCGAACTCCCGGGCCAGCAGGCCGAGCACACCCACCTCGGGCTGGTCGATGACCGGCTGCCGCCAGTGCGGCACCGGACCGTCCGGCACGGTCACGTCGAGGCCGTGGATCCGATAGAACCGGCCGGTGCGGTGCACCAGGTCCCCGCGGCCGGGGACCGCCGACCAGCCCACCAGGTCCTCCAACGGCACCCGCTCGGCGGTGGTCCAGCTCCGCTCGGCGAGGTCGGCGAGCCAGCCGAGGACGGCGGCCACCCCGTCACCGGGGTGGGCGGCCGAGCGGGCGATCCGGTCGGCCGAGGCGGCCCGGTCGGTCGCCTGCCCGCCCGGCACCGGACGGGCGACCAACCGCAGGCGACGCCGCGACGCCGCCATCAACGCCGCTCCCCGCCGGCCGTGACCCGGTGCTCCAGGACCATCTTCTCCAGCACCGGCACCACATCGGCCGGGGTGGGCTGGGCCGTCGCCTCGTCGCGCAGCGCGCGCGCCCCGGCCCGCAGCGCCGGGTCGGTGAGCAGCCGCAGCACGGCGGCCCGGACCGCGTCCACGGTGGCCTCCGCCGCCGGCAGGCACAGGCCGGCGCCCAGCTCCTCGGTGCCGCGCGCCTTGACGAGGGTGTCCCAGCCGTACGCGATCATGAGCTGCGGCACGCCGTGCGTCTCGGCGGCGGCCCGGGTGCCCACGCCGCCGTGGTGCACGATCGCGGCGCACGTCGGCAGCAGGTCGTGCAGCGGCACGAAGTCCACCACCCGGGTGTTGGCCGGCAGCCGGCCCACCTGCTCCCGGTGCGCCGCGCCGAGCGTGGCGACGATCTCCACGTCGAGGTCCGCCATGCCGGCGAGCAGCTCACCGACGGACGCGGCGGACCGGTCCATCTCGCCGGAGACGCCGAGCGTGAGGCAGACCCGCGGCCGCGACGGCGGGACGCGCAGCCAGTCCGGCACCACGGCCGGCCCGTTGTACGGCACGTGCCGCATCCCGACCGTCGTCCGGTCCAGCGGCAGCCGGGTGCCCGGCGGCGTGGTGTCGATGGTGAAGTGGCCGGTGCGCACCGTCTCGTCGTAGCGGGCGCCGTGGCGGGCCAGCACCGCGGACAGCCACTCCGCGGTCGGGTCCTCCCGGTCGGCCGGGTCCCGCCGGGCCGCCAGCCGCAGGAACTCCTGCCGCGCCCGCAGCGTGATGTCCGGGCCGTAGACGAGCCGGGCGTGCGGCACCCCGAGCACCGTCGCGACGACCGCGCCGGCAAGCGTGAACGGCTCCCAGATCACCAGGTCGGGCCCCCACGAGCGGGCGAACGCCACCAGGTCGTCGATCATCGGGTCGGTGTTGAACGAGGCGAACAACGCGCCGATCATCACCTTCTCCAGGCCGAGCAGGCCGGCCCAGTCCCAGCCGGCCGGGTCGGCGCGCGCGAAGTCGAAGTGCTGCACGTGCTCGGAGCCGCCCGCGGCCAGCAGCTCGCCGAGCAGCTCCGGCGCCCACGGGTCGGTGGCGTACCACTCGGCGTCGCCGACCGGCACGGCGGTCAGCCCGCTGCCGGTGACCGCGTCGGTCAGATCGGGCTGGCCGGCCACCCGGACCTCGTGCCCGGCGCTCCGCAGCGCCCAGGCCAGCGGCACCAGCGGAAACCAGTGGGTGGGGTGCGGCATGCAGACGAACAGGACCCGCATCCGGTTCTCCTCTCCTCGGTCTCAGATCACCCGCACCGGGAACCGCACCGCCGTGCCGGTCACCGGCGCGCGGCCAGGGCGCACCGGCGGCCCGTCGGCTCGCAGCCGGGGCGCGGCGGCGGCGAGCCGGGGCAGCAGCGCCTCGGCGTACCACCGGGCGAAGCCGACCGGGCCGGCCCACGGGCCGCCCGGGGTCAGCACCGGCGCGGCCGGGCGGTCCGGGTCGAACCGGTCCGGATCGGCGAACACCGTGCCGTCCCGGTTGGCGGTGGCGAGCACCACCACCATCCGGTCGCCGGGGGCCAGCAGCCCGCGACCCCAACCCGGGGCGGCCTCCACGCGGGCCGGCCACAGCCGCAGCGGCGGCGCGTACCGCCAGGTCTCGGTCACCACCCGGGCCGCGAAGCCCGGCTCGGCGGCCAGCCGGGACCAGCCGCCGGCGCCGAGCAGCGCCGCGACGGCGTTGAGCACCAGGGTGGTGGCCAGTCGCACGCCGGTGGCCGCGAGCAGCGGCCGGTCGGTGCGCTCGGACAGCTCCGCGCCGGCCTCCGCCAGCCGGACGGCCGGCACCGGGGCCGGCGCACGCAGCGCCGCGTCCACCGCCAGCTCCGCGTCCGTCAGCAGCGCCGCCGTGTCGGCGTCCCCGCCCGCCAGCACCCGGACGACGTCGCGTCGGACGACGGCGGCCAGGTCGCCGCGGTCGGGCAGCGTCCCGAGAGCGGGCGCGGGCGGGGTCGGGGCGCCGGGCAGGTCGGCGGGCAGGTCGAACGGCGTGGTGGCCACCACGTGCCCGCCGGCCGTGGCGCGCGCGGCTCCCGCGTGGTCGGTGACCAGCCAGTCGCCGGTGGCGGCCCGCCACAGCGGTCCCCGCTCCCGCAGCCGCTCCGGCTCGCCGCCGGGCAACCCGCACAACAACCGGGCGTACGGGTCGCCTCGGGCGGCGTGCAGCCAGAGCAGTCCTTCGGTGAGCTGGAGCCGGCGCAGGAGCCGCTGGTCCGCCTCGGGTTCGCGTCGCCGTCGTGCCTGCCGCACCCCGCACCCTCCTCGTGTCCGGTGCCGCCGCGGGACGTCGCGGTCGGTCGGTGCCCCACCCTGCCGGTGGCCGCTCGAGAACCGCCCCAGCCCGGCTGGACGCCGCCGGCCGGCGGTCCGATCTGGACCGTCCCTCGAGCCGGGGCGGCAACCGTTGGCGGGCCCTTCGACTGATCGGAGCCGTCATGACCCCTCCACCCGTCACCTCCGGCACGCGCCTGCCGGAGATCTGGAGCGCGCTGCTGACCCCCCGCCCCGACGTCCGCGGCCACTTCGTCGAGGTGTTCCGGGCCAGTACCCTCGCCGCGGCGACCGGCGTCGACCTGCCGGTGACGCAGGCCAGCCTCTCGGTGTCACGCCGGGGGGTGATCCGGGGCGTGCACTACTTCCCGGACGGCCCGGGACAGACCAAGGTGGTGTCCTGCGTGCACGGCGCGGTGCTCGACTGCGTGGTCGACCTGCGCGTCGACTCACCGACGTTCGGCCGGTGGACGGCCACCCGGCTCGACCAGGACACGCCGCACGCCGTGTACGTGCCGCGCGGCTTCGGGCACTCCTTCGTGTCCCTCACCGAGGGCGCGGTGATGCTCTACCTGTGCGACGTCGAGTACGTGCCGGACCGCGAGCTGACCATCCACCCCTTCGACGCCGACCTGAACCTGCCGTGGCCGGCCGAATCGGAGCCGATCGTCTCGGAGCGCGACCTCGCCGCGCCGACGTTGCGCGAGGCACGGCGGGCCGGCCTGCTGCCGACGGTCTGAACACGACCGTGACCCGGCGGCGCGGCTTCCCTACGCACCGCCGGGTCACGGAACCGGTGGGTCAGGTCCGGTCGTCCCGGGTGACCCGGCGGTGCCGGACCAGGAGCTGTCCGTCGGCGCCGCGCACCAGCACGTCGTGCGTGACGCACATGAGGTGCAGGCGCGGCTCACCGTCGCGGGGCGTGGCGATGATCTGCGCGTAGCTGCGGACCGTCAACGACCCGTCGTCCTGCGGCCGGACACTCACCGACAGCAGCAGGTGCCGGTGCTGTTCGCCCTTGCGGCGCAGTTCGGCGTGGGCCTGTTCCGCCCCGGCCGCCAGCGCCTCCCGCCCGACGATCGGCCGAGGGGCCGACGGTGGCGCGAACACGCCGTCCGGGCTGAACGTGTCGGCCCACTCCCGGGCCGCGCCGCTGTCCAGCAGGTGCATGTGCCATGCGTAGAACTGCTGGACCTCGGCGTACACCCGGGCGAAGGCCGTCCGGTCCGGAAGGTTCTCGGTCTGCACGGTCATCGGTGCCGCCCTCTCTCCGCGCCTGCTCAGCGGTGTCGGTGACCGCGATACTTCCCGGTCCCGCTGGAGGACCGCTGGCGGCGTGGACGGGACACGGCCCCGCGCCGCGTCCAGCGGTTCTCCGGCGGCGCTCGATCCGTGGCCAGAAACCTGTGACGCAGCCCAGCCGGCCGGACCGGCCGACGCTTCGCGAGAGGGATCGACGATGAGTCGTGGTGGATTGATGCGCTTCGGCGCGGTGGCCCTGATGTGGGGCTCGACGTACTTCTGGATCAAGATGGCGCTCGGCGGGATGAATCCCACCCAGTTCAGCCTCGTCCGGGTCGCGATCGGCGCGGTGGCCATGCTGGCGATCGTCGTGCTGACCGGCGCGGCGCTGCCCCGGCGCCCCGGCATCTGGCTGCGCCTGCTGCTGGTCGCCTTCCTGGTCAACGCGTTGCCGGTGCTGCTGGTGCAGATCGTGCCGGACGCCACGGGTGAGGACGTCGGCGTGGTGTCGGTGTTCAACGCCAGCGTTCCGCTGTGGGCGCTACTGCTCGCGCCGCTGCTGCGCGAGCGCGCCACCGGCGGGCGGACGGTGGCCGGCGTGCTGATCGGGTTCGCCGGCGTGCTGCTGATGTTCCCGCCGTGGGAGCAGGTCTCCCGCTGGTTCACCTGGAGCTCGCTGATCAACTTCGTGGCCGCGGTGGCGTACGGGTACGCGCTGTTCTACATGGTGCGCGTCATGCGCGAGGAGAACATGCGCCCGCTGGTGCTCTCGGCCACCCAGGCGCTGTTCGGCGTGGCCTGGGCGGCGCTGACGCTGACCTGGCAGGACTGGGGACCGGCGCCCACCTGGTCATCCGAGGTGCTGATCGCGCTGGCGGTGCTCGGCATTCTCAACACCGCCGTGGTCTTCACGATCTTCGTCCGGATGGTCCGCGACGACGGCCCGGTCCTGTCGTCGACCGTGCTCTACCTGGTGCCGGTGGTGCTGCTGCTGGGCAGCGTCTGGCTGGAGGACGCCCCGCTCACCGCGCTCCAGGTGGTCGGCATGCTCGTCGCGGCGGTCGGCGTGCTGGTGGCCCGCCTCGGCGCCGGGACGGACCGACCGGCCGGACCCGCCAAACCGGCCGACGTGGACGCCGAGGCCGCCGGACCGGACGCGCCGGCACGGCCGGTCACGCCGGCCGGCAGCCGGCCCTCCGGCTCCGTCTCCCGCACCGCCGCGCACCGGCGGGCGATCTGATGCCCGCCCGGCCGGCCCACCACGAGTCAGGAGCACCGAGATGTCCACGTCCCTGACCGCCGCGCCGTCGGCGGTTCGCGCTCCGCACCGGTACGGCCTCGCGCTGGCGGTCGTCGTGGCCGGCCAGACGATGATCCTGGTCGACGAGATGATCGTGAACATCGCGCTGCCCGGGATGAGCGCCGACCTGTCCCTCGGCCCGGTGGCACTGTCCTGGGTGATCAACGCCTACCTGCTCACCTACGGCGGCCTGCTGCTGCTCGGTGGCCGGGCCGGAGACATCCTCGGCCGGCGGAAGGTGTTCCTCAGCGGCGTGGCGCTGTTCTCGCTGGCCTGCCTGGCCCGCGGGCTGGCCACCGAACCGTGGATGCTGATCACCGCGCGGGCGGTGCAGGGGGTGGGCGCGGCGCTCACCGCGCCCTGCGTGCTGGCGCTGATCGTGAGCATGTTCGCCGAGGGGCCGCTGCGCCGCCGCGCGATCGCCGTCTACACGGCGGTGGGCGGGCTCGGCGCGGCGCTGGGGCTCCTGCTCGCAGGCACCGTCACCTCGGCCAGCTCCTGGCGGTGGGTGCTCATGCTCAACGTGCCGGTCGGCCTGCTGGTGCTGCTGGCCGCACCGTTCGTGGTCCGGGAGACGCCGCCGCACCCGGGCCGCTTCGACGTGGCCGGCGCGCTCAGCTCGGCGCTCGGCGTCGCGGCGCTGGTCTGGGCGCTGTCCGCGGTGGGCAGCGAGGGCTGGCGCGACGCGACCGTGCAGCTCCTGGTCGCGGCCGGGCTCGCCCTGATCGCCGTCTTCGTCTTCGTCGAACGGCGCGCCCGGCAGCCGATCGTGGTGCCGCGGTTGTTCGCCGACCGGGACCGGGTGTGCGCCTACCTGGCGGTGCTGCTGGTGCAGGGCAGCCAGATCGGCCAGCTGTTCTTCCTCACCCAGTTCCTGCAACAGGGCCTCGGCTACTCGCCGATGCAGGCCGCGCTGGCGTTCCTGCCGGTGACGGCGACGCTGCTGGCCCTCGCCGGCGCGGTGGTCAAGCTGCAACCGAGGATCGGCGCCCGACCGCTCGTGGTCCTCGGCGCGGTGATGCTCATCGGCTCGAACCTGCTGCTGTCCCGGCTGGACCTGGGCACCCGCTACGCGACCGACGTGCTGCCGGCGCTGCTGCTGCTGGGCGCGGGCATCGCCCTGGGCACCATCCCGGCGACCGTGCTGGGCACCTCCGGGGTCGACGACGACGAGACCGGCTCGGCGTCGAGCGTGATCACCGCGACGACCACGCTGGGCGCGTCGCTCGCGCTGGCGGTCCTGGTCACCGCGATGACGGCGGCGAGCACCCGGGCGGCCACCACCCCGCCGGTCGGCCTGCCGGCGGAGGCGGTGCCCGGGTACGCGTTCCTGCACGGCATGTCCGCCGCCTTCGTCGCCGGCGCGGTGTTCGCCGTCGCCACGCTGCTGGTCGCGCTGTTCATCCGCCGTCGGCCGGCCGCTCGCCGGTGAGCGGTACGCCGCAGACGGTGCGGGGGCCGGTGGGACATCCCACCGGCCCCCGTCGCATGCACGGGGCTCAGCGACACCCGGCGCGCATGCTGTGCTCGAGCCAGGTGCGGGTGCGGCCGATCCAGCCCGGCGCGGTGCGGTGCAGGTTGAGCGCGTGGCCGGTCCGGCCGACCACCTCGACCCGTAGCCGCGCGTTCGGGTACCACCGCCGCTCCTGGCGGTACAGCGACGCCGAGCTGGCGCAGTCACTGCCCTCCGGGCCGCAGACCAGCTTGTCGCGCTGGCCGACGACGATGAGCACGGGCACCCGGATCGCCGCGTTCTGATCCGGCGTCGGGTGCTCCTCGGTGTAGACGTCGGCCTGCTTGGTCAGCTCGTCCAGCCGCACTACCCGCGGGTCCGCGCCGGCCCGCTCGTAGAACCAGGTGCCGCGGGCGCCCGGCCGGGTGGTGTAGTAGGCCGGGTCGAGGTCGCGACCGGCGAGAACCGGGTCGTCCGCGGCGGAGTGGATCACCTCCTCCCAGGGGATCTCCACCCGCGCGCTGGCCTCCCCGGTCAGCACCAGCCCGTCGACCCACCGCGGGTGCCGGATGGCCATGGTGCGCGCGAGCGTGGACCCGAAGGAGTGGCCGACGAGCACCACCTTGTCGAACCGGCGGCCGATCACGTCGCCGCGCCGGACGGCCCGGAGCAGTTGCGTCATCACCGCGCTCTGGGTGTCCGGGGCGTACCTCTCGAACGGCGGCGCCGAGCTGGCGCCGGCGCCGAGCCGGTCGACCACCAGCACGGCGTGCCCGGCGGCGGTCATCGTCTCGACGTACGACGGGCGGCGCGGGTCGCCGCGCAGGAACCAGTAGGCCTGGCCGTACGTGCCGCCGGGGATGAGCAGCTGAAGCGTCCGGGCCCGCCCGCGCGGCGGCAGGCAGAGCGTGGCGCTGATCCGCTGGTCGACCGGCCCGCCCGCCGTGAGCGCCACCGGGAAGGTGAGCGCCCGGCACCGCATCGGCAGCAGGCCGGCGGGACGGATGCTCGTCGCCCCCGGCGTGGTGGCCGCGGACGCCGGGACGGCGGTATGGGTCGGACCGGCCGCCCGCGCGGGCGGGGCGAGCGGGATCAGGGCCGTCGCCGCCACCACGGCGACGGTGACGGTGGGCAGGGCTCTGGTGCGCAAGGTCTTCCTCCTCGGGGCTCCCCCGTCCGAACAACGAGCTGCCCCCGCCGACTCCCGTCGGTCGGGGGCAGCTGCGCCCATGGTGCGGCATGCCACTGGCGGACAACTCGTCAGTTGCTCAAGGAGCGGTACTTGCTGAGCGACAGCGGCAGGAAGATCGCGACCAGCACCAGCGGCCACACGACGGCCATCACCGGGTAGTGGGAGACCACCCAGGAGTCGCCGCCCCACCCGGGGTTGTCGAAGAGTTCCCGGATGGCGCCGACGGTGGCCGACAGCGGGTTCCACTCAGCCACCGCACCGAGCCACGCGGGCATGGTGGACGGCGCCACGAACGCGTTGGACAGGAAGCCGAGCGGGAACTCCAGCGTCTGCACGCCGGCGACCGCCTCCTGCCCCTTCATCACCAGGCCCAGGAAGATGCCGACCCAGACCAGGGCGAAGCGCAGCAGCAGGATCAGCCCGAACGCGGCGAGCGTGTCGCCGACTCCGCCGTGCGCCCGCCACCCGACGGCCAGCCCGGCGAGCACCATCACCGCCAGGGTGACCACCGCGAACAGCATGTCGGCCACGGCCCGGCCGATCAGCGGGGCCAGCGGCGACACCGGCATCGACCGGAACCGGTCGGTGACGCCGCGGTCCATGTCGGCGGAGACGGCCAGCGTGGTGAGGCTGATGCCGAACACCATGGTCATGGCGAACATGCCGGGCATCAGGAACTCGCGGTAGCTGCCGCCGCCGGGCACCTGGAGGGCGCCGCCGAACAGGTAGGCGAACATCAGCACCATGACGATGTTGAAGCCCAGCGACGCGATCAGCGGCCCCGGGTTGCGGCGCCAGTGCGCCAGGCTGCGCCGGGTCAGGGTGACGCTGTCGGCAAGCAGGGACGGCCGCCCGGGCACGACGTCCGGGCTGACCGCGGTGGGCAACGTCGCGCTGGTCACGCGGGCACCTCCTCGACGTTCTCCGAGCGCGGCGCGCCCGGCTTCGGCTCGTCGCCGCGCCCCTTGCGCCCCTTGCCCTTCTTGGACTTCTTCGCCTTCTCCTCGGCCGCGCTCTCCTCGACGCTCTGCGGGCGGCGGCCGGTCAGGTGCAGGAACACCTCGTCGAGCGTCGGACGGCGCAGCGCTACGTCCTCCACCGCGACGCCGCTGGCGTCGAGCGCCCGCAGCACCTCGGTGAGCGCGCTGGCCCGGTTGCCGACCTGGGCGCTGACGAAGCGACGGTCGGGGTCCACCTCCGGCTCCGCGCTGGCGACCAGGCGCAGCTGCGCGGCGGCCGCGGCCAGGTCGCCCGCGTCGTGCACCACGAGGTCGATGCGGTCGCCGCCGAGGCGCGACTTCAACTCGTCGGGCGTGCCCTCGGCGATGACCCGCCCGGTGTCGATCACCGAGATCTGGTCGGCGAGCTGGTCGGCCTCGTCGAGGTATTGCGTGGTGAGCAGCACGGTGGTGCCGGAGCGGACCAGCTCGCGGACCGACTCCCAGACCTCGTTGCGGCTGCGCGGGTCCAGGCCGGTGGTCGGCTCGTCGAGGAAGAGCACCGACGGGGTGAGAATCATGCCGGCGGCGAGGTCGAGCCGGCGCCGCATGCCGCCCGAGTAGGTCTTTACCGGCTTGCCGCCGGTGTCGGCCAGGCCGAAGCGCTCCAGCAGCTCGGTGGCGCGCTGCTGGGCCCGCTTCGCGCCGAGGTGGAAGAGCCGACCGAAGATGACCAGGTTCTCGTAGCCGCTGAGCACCTCGTCCACCGCGGCGTTCTGCCCGACCAGACCGATGCGGTAGCGCACCTGGTCGGCCTGGCGGGCGATGTCGAAGCCGGCGACCTCGGCCCGCCCCTGGTCGAACCGCAGCAGGGTGGACAGGATCCGCACCGAGGTGGTCTTGCCGGCGCCGTTCGGGCCGAGCAGTCCGCACACCGTGCCCTGCGGGACCCGCAGGTCGAACCCGTCCAGGGCGTACTTGTCGCCGTACCGCTTGCGCAGCCCCTCCGCGATGATCGCATGATTGCCCGCTGTCACGTCGCGTCCTCCCTCAGCAGTGCCGGCCCTGTCGTCGGCCATAGCGTACATCATACGGTAAGCAATACGATGGAGCCGGGAAGCGCGTGTCGCCGCTGCCCGGACAGCCGTCGCGCCCAGGCCGTCCTGGTGACGGCCCGGGCGCGATCCACCCGGACGGGCGACCGGTCAGCGGGGGGACCGACCGGCCGCCGCGGTCCGGGCGGCGATGAAGACCTCGATGCCGTCGAGCAGGCGCCCGAGCCCGAACTCGAACGCGTGCTCCGGCGAGTAGGAGCCGCCGTGCGCGGCACCCGCCGCGGCCCCGACCCGGGTGGCGGTCGGGAAGACCGAGCCGTCCACGAACGCGCCCAGCAGCGGACCGCAGACCCGCCACCACTGCTCGTCGGTCATGCCGCTCTCCCGCTCCAGGACCGACGCGTCGACGGCCCGCCGGGCCACCCCCTCGGCGTAGTCGGTGACCAGATGCACCACTGAGTCCATCTCCACCTCGGTCAGCCCGGTCCCCTCGACCGCCCGGAGCTCGTACTCGTACTTGGCCAAGGCGTGCGGGCCGAGCGGAGGCCGACCCACCGGGATGCGCAACAGCCAGGGGTGCCGGCGCCGCAGGGACCAGTTGTCCCGCGCCACCCGCTCCAGCCCGGCCCGCCACCCGTCCGACGGCACCGCCGGCCCGACCACCTCGCCGTAGACCGTGTCGACCATCAGGTCGATCAGCTCGGCCTTGCCGGGCACGTAGGTGTAGAGCGACATCACGCCCACGCCGAGCGCCTGGGCGAGCCGACGCATGGACAGCTCACCCAACCCCTCGGCGTCGCACGTCTCGATCGCCACCCGGACGATCCGCTCCAGCCCGAGGTTGGATCTGCTGCGGGCGTCCGGACCGCGCCGGCTCCACAGCAACGCGAGACTCCGGGCCGGGTCGGCCGTGCCCCGACCCCGCTCGTCCGGCCGCATCCGCCCCTCCGTCCGTCGATCCCGTATGGCGTACGATACAAGATACGCGGGGGCGCGTCCTCCCCCTCGGGTCAGGCCACCGACGGCACCGGCGGTCGCCAGTTCACCGCGCGCAGCCAGTCGGCGAACGTGTACAGGCCCGGGAGCCGGGTCCGCAGCGCGGCGATGTCCGCGGCGTAGCCGTCGGTCTGGAACCACTCGAACATCACCGCGATCTCGTGGCTGTACGGGATCCACGGGTTCGCCGCCACCTCGGCCAGCTCCAGCGGCTCGAACCGGGCCGGCATCCCGGCCGCGACGCCGAAGCACCGCGCCATCTCCGGGCCGGTCAGCTCGTCGCCGGCCAGCTCGACCGCGCGCCCCACGAACTCATCCGGCTCGTCGAACGCGGTCGCCGCCAGCCGGCCGATGTCGTCCGCGGCGACGAGTTGCACCCGCGTCGAAGGCGCGAGCGCCAGCCGGACCACCAGCGCGCCGTCGACCACCTCGGGGCCGAAGCCGAGGAAGTTGTCCATGAAGAAGGTCGGGCGCACCACGGTGGTCGGCACCCCCAGCCGGCGCAGGTGCCGTTCGATCGCCCACTTGCTCTCGAAGTGCGGCACCCCGCTGGCCCGGTCCGCGCCGCCGACCGAGCTGTAGACCACGTGGCGTACCCCGGTGGCGGCCGCCGCCTCCGCGACCGCACGCCCCTGGCGGACCTCGGCCCCCAACCCACCGGGGGCCATGAAGGTCTGCACGCTGAACACCCCGTGCACGCCGGCCATGGCGGCGCGCAGCGACGCCGGATCCGACAGGTCGCCGCGCACCAGCGAGACGTTCCCGTCGGCGGCGAACGCGCGGGCGGCCTCACCGTCCGGGTCGCGGACCAACGCGCGCACCGGCCGCCCCCGGGCGAGCAGGGCCCGCACGGTGGCGCCCCCCTGGGTGCCGGTGGCGCCGGTGACGAGGATGGTGCGGTCGTCGGGCATCGACGGCTCCTTTCCGGAGGTGGTCATCGGAACAGGTGGGCGTTCGCGGCGGCCCACTCGCGGAACGTGCGGGGCTTGCGGCCGAGCACCCGCTCCAGGGTGCCGGTGGTGCGTCCCCACGGAACGGCGGGACTGTGCAGCGCGGCCACGTTGGACTCGGCGGCGGGCCTGTCGCCGGTGATGCCGGCGAACATGGCGACGACGTCGTCCGGGCTCGCCACCTCGAAGGCCAGCTCGCGACCCAGTTCGTCGGACAGCACCCGCGCCTGCTCCGCGGAGGTGAGCACCTCCGGGCCGGTCACCTCGTAGCGGCGGCGGGCGTGCCCGTCCCCGGTCAGCGCGGCGACCGCCAACGCGGCCAGGTCGTCCGGGTCCACCGGGGCACCGGGGGTGTTGCCCACCAGACAGCGGACCAGTCCCTGCTCGCGGATCGTCTTCGCCCACCACAACGCGTTGGTGTGGAACGGGCCCGGCCGCAGCAGCGTCGCGTCCGGCGCGGCGGCGCCGATCGCCTCCTCGGCGGCCCGGTGCTCGTCGCCGATCCGGTGCCGCACCGGGTGCAGCACCGCCGACGACGAGAGCAGCACCAGACGCCGGACGCCGCCGACCCGGCGGATCGCCTCGGCGAACGCCCGGGCCTGCGGCTCCACGTCACCCACCAGGCAGACGAACGCCGCGTCCACGCCGGTCAGCGCCGCGGTGGCGGCCTCGACGTCGGCCGGGCTGCCGGGAACGGTCTCGACGTCGGCCGGCAGGCCGGCCCGCGCGGGATCGCGGCTGAGGGCACGGACCGGGTGACCCGCCTCCCGCAGGCGGATCAGCACGTGCCCGCCCACCTTGCCGGTCGCGCCGGTGACAAGGATCATCGGTTGCTCCTTCGCTCGGGACGGAAGCCGCCGGGGACCGGGCGGTCCCCGGCGGCGACGACGTTCAGGGTCAGCGCCGCCAGCCCTCGGCGGTCGGCCAGGGCTCGTCGAGCTGGCGGTAGGTGCCCAGGTAGTCGGGCCAGTCGCGGTGGTCGCGGATCTTGCCGTCGACGAGCTTGATGAGGTGGATCTGCTCGCCGGAGAACCGGCGTCCGGTCGGCTCCATGCCGACCAGGTTCCCCACGTGGCGGCCGTAGAGGACCAGGTACGCGCGCACCCAGTCGCCCCGCTCCTCGTACCGGATCTCCTCCAGGCGCGCCTCCTCGGAGAAGGTCATCCGGAGCCACTTGACCGCCATCGCGAACGCCTCCGGCCCGCGCAAGTCCATGTGCTCCAGCGACGCCGGGTTCAGGTAGTCGGGGTGGATGTACTCGGCCACGTCGTCGGTCTGTCCGGTGTTGTACGCCGACACCATCCGGCGTACCGCGTCGATGTTGCTGCTCATCCGCTGCCTCCTCGGCTTCTCGTGGACGGGTGGTCAGGCCGGGGCCGTCAGGGCCCGGTTGGCGAGTTCGAGCAGTTCCCGCGGCGTCTGCGCCTGGGTGACCGCGTCGTCCTGCAGCGGGGCGCCGAAGCGGCGCTGGATCGCCCCGGCGGTCTCCAGCAGGGCCAGTGAGTCGTAGCCGAGGTCGGCGAAGGGCACGTCGAGGATGTCGCCGCTCAACTCGACGTCCTCGTCCTCACCGGCGCACTCGCGCAGGATGTCGGTCAGGGTCGGCAGGTCCAGGATGGTCATCTGTCCTCCTCGCAGGGGTCGTTCCGGGATCCGGTCAGGCGGTGAGCACGAGCGCGGAGTTGAAGCCGCCCTGCCCGCGGGCGACCACCAGGGCGGTGCGCACCCGCACGACGCGCGGCGCCAGCACCAGGTCCAGCCGGTACGCGGGCGCCGGCGCCGCCACGTTGACGGTCGGCGGGATCACCCCGTCCCGGATGCACAGCAGCGCGGTGGCCACGTCCAGCGCGGCGCCGCCCGCGCCGAGCCGACCGGTGACCGTCTTCGGCGCGGTGACCGGCACCCCGGCCGGACCGAACACGCCGGCCAGCGCCGCTGCCTCCACCGCGTCCGGGTCCGGCAGGCCCACCGCGTCGGCGAACACCACGTCCACGTCGGCCGGGGCCACGCCGGCGTCGTCCAACGCGGCCTCGATCGCCCGCCGCAACGTCGGCTCCCGGCCGGAGCGCGGCGGCGGGTCGAACGTGGCGGCGTAGCCGGCGACGACGCCGTACCGGTGGCGGACGCCCCGCGTCGAGGCGTGCGCCGCGGACTCCACGACGAACAGCGCGCCGCCCTCGCCCGGCACGTAGCCCGCGGCGTCCGGGGAGAACGGCAGGTACGCGCGGGCCGGATCGGTGTGCCGGCTGAGCAGGCCGCTGGCCTGGTGCGCCACCCAGCCCCAGGGGCACAGCCAGCCGTCCACCCCGCCGCTGACCACGGCCGGCAGGTCGGACCGCACGTGCCGGCGGGCCTGCCCGAGCGCGTCGAGGCCGCCCGCCTGCTCGGTGACCAGCACCCCGCTCGGCCCGCGCAGGCCGTGCCGGATCGAGACCTGGCCGGTGTTCACCGCATAGAACCAGGCGAACGACTGGTACGCGCTGACGTGCTCCGGCCCCCGGCTCCACAGCTTCTCCAGCTCCCGGTGGCCGAACTCGAACCCACCGGCGCTGCTGGCGGTCACCACGCCCACTCCGAACCCGCCCGACGCGGCCACCTCGACCCCGCTGTCCAGCAGCGCGGCATCGGCCGCCAGCAGGGCCAGCCGGGTCATGTGGTCGGTCTGCGGCAGGAGCCGCCCGGGCAGGTGGTCGGCGGGGTCGAACGCCGGCACCTGACCGGCGAGGCGACTGCGGTAGCCGGTGGCGTCGAAGCGGGTCAACAGCCCGATCGCGCACCGCCCGGCGAGCAGGCCCGCCCAGTGCGCCTCCGCGTCCAGCCCGGCCGGGCTCACCACGCCCAGGCCGGTGATCACCGCGGCGGTCACGTGCCGGCCCGATCGGGCCGGCGCAGCACCATCGCGCTCTGGAATCCACCGAAGCCGCTGCCGACGCTGAGCACCGTGTCGACCCGCCGCTCGCGGGCCTTCAACGGGGTGTAGTCCAGGTCGCACTCCGGATCCGGCTCGTGCAGGTTGGCCGTCGGCGGCACCAGGCTGTGCTCCATGGCCAGCGCGCACGCCGCGATCTCCAACGAGCCGATCGCGCCGAGCGAGTGGCCGATCATCGACTTGATCGAGCTGACCGGCGTCGCGTACGCGTGCTCACCCAGGCTGCGCTTGACCGCCGCGGTCTCGTGCCTGTCGTTCTGCTTGGTGCCGGAGCCGTGGGCGTTGACGTAGTCCACCTCGGTCGGCCGGGTACGCGCCTGCGCCAGCGCGGCCCGGATCGCCTCGGCCATCTCCACGCCGTCCGGGCGCAGGCCGGTCATGTGGTAGGCGTTGGCCCGGGAGGCGAAACCGGAGACCTCGGCGTACCCGGTGACGCCCCGCCGGCGCGCGTGCCCCACCTCCTCCAGGACGAAGACCGCGCACCCCTCCCCCAGCACGAAGCCGTTGCGGGTGCGGTCGAACGGGCGGGACGCGGTCGCCGGGTCGCCGTTGCGCGGGGTGGTGGCCTTGATGGCGTCGAAGCAGGCCATGGTGATGGGTGAGATGGGCGCGTCGGTCGCCCCGCAGATCATCACATCGGCGGTGCCCTCGGTGACCAGTTCGGCGGCCCGTCCGACCGCGTCCAGCCCGGAGGTGCAGCCGGTCGAGACCAACGACACCGGGCCCTCCGCGCCGACCTCCCAGGCCACCTCCCGGGCGATGGAGCTGGGCACCAGGTAGTCGAACAGGTGCGGCACGGCGTGGTCCTCGTCCACCAGCCACTTGGCGCCGCCGTCGCTGACCACGACGTACTCCCGCTCCAGGCTCATCGTGGCGCCGACCGCGCTGCCGATCACCACGCCCAGCCGCGACGGGTCGGCGACGGCCAGGTCCAGCCCGCTGTCCGCGAGCGCCTTCCGGGCGCCGACCACCGCGAACTGCGCGGCCCGGTCCATCCGCCGCGCCTGCTGGTGCGACAGCCCGTCCCGGACCGGGTCGAAGTCGCACTCGGCGGCCACCTGCGAGCGGAACGGCGTCGGGTCGAAGAAGGAGATCCGCCGGGTGGCGGTGCGGCCGTTGGCCAGCAGGTCCCAGAACGACTTGGTCCCGGTGGCGCCGGGGGCCAGCACGCCGATTCCGGTGATGACCGCGCGTCGGGTCATCGGGTGTCCCCCGCGCCGGCCCGGGCCGCCTCCCGGCGCAGCACCGGCCGGTACAGGTTCGGCTCGCTGGTGGCCAGCGCCCGCAGCGCCGCCGCGTGCGGCGCGAAACCCGGATCGGCCAGCGCCCGCCGGAGCGACTCCTCGTCCCGCCAGTACGCGACGTTCACGTACGCGCCGGGCTGCCCGACGTGCCGGACCAGGGTGTGCGCGACGAAGCCGGGCCGGCCCGCCATGAACTCCGACGTCTCGGAGAAGGTCCGTTCGAAGTCCTCCGCTGGCGCGTGCACCAGGAACCGGTTCACGAAGACAACCCCGTCCCGGTCCGTCGGGTCCGATTCGCCTGCCCGCATGTCCCACTCACTCCCCACGTCCTCGTACCGCGATCCGCGGCTGCCGTGCTCGTGGTGTCGACCGTCCCCGGCCGGGATCGCATCTGCCTTGAACCTCGCTGGAAGTAGGCGTGCGGGCGCCGACGTCGAGAGACCCTCGAGCGGTCACTGGCACGCTCGGCCGCACCGTGCACGTCGACGTGAGGAGACACGGAATGCCAGGGCAGAACGGTGCGGTCGCGCTCGTCACCGGCGCGACGAGCGGGATCGGACTCGCGGTGACCAGGGCGCTCGCCGAGCAGGGGCACCGGGTCTGGATCTGCGCCCGGGACGAGGCGGCGGTCGACCGCACCGCGGGCGAGCTGCGGGACAAGGGCCTCGAGGTACGCGGCGCTGGCTGCGACGTCCGCGACCGCGCGGCGGTGCCGGCGCTGGTCCACGCCGTGGTCGACGCCTGGGGGCCGGTCGGGATCCTGGTGAACAACGCCGGCCGCAGCGGCGGCGGGGCCACCGCCTCGATCGCCGACGAGCTGTGGGACGACGTCGTCGAGACGAACCTGAACAGCGTCTTCCGGCTCACCCGGGAGGTGTTGACCAGCGGCGGGATGCTCGCGGCCGGCTGGGGTCGGGTGGTGAACATCGCCTCGACCGGCGGCAAGCAGGGGGTCGTCTACGGCGCCCCCTACTCGGCGTCGAAGCACGGCGTGGTCGGCTTCACCAAGGCCCTCGGCCTGGAGCTGGCCAAGTCGGGCGTCACCGTCAACGCGGTCTGCCCCGGCTACGTGGAGACCCCGATGGCGCAGCGGGTACGCGACGGCTACGCCGCCTTCTGGGACACCACCACCGACGACGTGCTCCAGCGGTTCGAGGCGAAGATCCCGCTCGGCCGCTACTCCACCCCGGAGGAGGTGGCCGGCCTGGTCGGCTACCTGGTCACCGAGACCGCCGCTCCGATCACCGCGCAGGCGATCAACGTCTGCGGCGGTCTCGGCAACTACTGATCCCGCCCCGCCGACCGAAGGAGACCGCGTGAGCAAGCCGCCCCCGGAACACACCGAGCACCGCGAGCTGGTCGACGCCCCCGCCCGGACCGTCTACGATCTCGTCGCCGACGTGGCCCGCTGGCCACTCGTCTTCCCGCCCACCGTGCACGTGGAACACGTCGAGCAGGGCCCGGGCACGGAGATCATCCGGATCTGGGCCACCGCCAACGAGGCGGTGAAGGGCTGGACGTCCCGCCGTGACCTCGACCCGACGGCCCGCCGGGTGCGCTTCCGCCAGGAGGTCTCCGCGCCGCCGGTGGCCGAGATGGGCGGAGAGTGGATCATCGAGCCGGCCGGCGCCGACCGGTGCCTGGTTCGCCTCACCCACGACTTCCGGGCCGTCGGCGACGACGCGGCGGCCACCGCCTGGATCCACCAGGCGGTGGATCGCAACAGCCGGTCCGAGCTGGCGGCGCTGCGCACGGCCGCCGAGTCGCCGGCGGACGGTGACGGCCGGTTCCTGGACTTCGACGACGTGGTGCACGTCAACGGGGATCCCCGCGACGTCTACGACTTTCTCAACGAGGCCGGCCAGTGGGACCGCCGGCTGCCGCACGTGGCGCGCGTCGCACTGACCGAGGAGACGCCGGGGGTGCAACTGCTCGAGATGGACACCCGCACCGCCGACGGCGCCACCCATGCCACCCGGTCGGTGCGGGTCTGCTTCCCGCACCACCGGATCGTCTACAAGCAGCTCCGCACGCCGGCGCTGATGTCCGTGCACACCGGGCAGTGGCTGGTCGAGGCGTACGAGGACGGCGCGGTGGTCACCTCCACCCACCGGGTGGTGCTGATCCCCGAGGCGGTGCCCGGAGTGCTTTGCGCGCAGGCCACGCTGGGCGACGCCGCCACGTACGTCCGGCGCGCGCTGGGTCGCAACAGCACCGCCACCATGTACGCCGCCAAGGAGTACGCCGAGGGCAGGCGGATGGCCGTCCGGCCGTGAGAGCGCGGCACCCGCGGAGGGCGTGACCGGCACGGGTCACGCCCTCCGGCGTTCGTGAGTCGCCGCCCGGCTCAGGTGACGGACAGCGCGCCGTCGACGGCGACCACCACGCCGTTGGCGTACCGGCCGCCGGCCTCGGTGAGGGTGACCACCCACCAGGCGATGTCCTCGGGCTCGCCGACGCGGCCGGACGGGATGCGCGGCAGCATCGAGGCGAGGAACTCGTCGTACGCCTCGCGGGGCATGCCGGCGCGGACCGCGACCTCGGTGTCGACCAGCCCGGGGGCGACCGCGACCACCCGGATGCCCCGGGGCGCCAGCTCGACGGCCCAGGTGCGGGTGAGGGCGTCCAGGCCCACCTTGGTCGCCGCGTACACGCCGCTGCCGGGCATGGCGCGCAGGCCGAGCGAACCGGCGGAGCTGATGTTGACCACCGTGCCGCCGGCCGCCGCCAGCGGCTCCACCGCCCGCTGGGTGAGCAGGATCGGCGCGAGCAGGTTGGTGGTCACCTCGGCCCGGACCACGGCGGGGTCGAGGCCGCCGAGGGAGTCGAAGCCGGCGGTGGCGGCGTTGTTCACCAGCACGTCGAGCCGCCCGAACTCGCGCACCGCGGTCTCCACGACGGCGTCCGGTGCGGCCGGGTCGGCGAGGTCGACGGGGAGGACGTGGATGCCGTCGCGCCCCTTGGCGGTCTCCGCCAGGGTGTGTTCGGAGCGGCCCACCACGAGCACCTTGTCCCCGCGGTCGGCGAAGGCGTGCGCGGTGGCCCTGCCGATGCCGGTGCCGCCGCCGGTCACCACCACGCCACGGGGCGGGTCCGGACGGTCGGTCGATGCGCTGGAGTCAGTCATGCCGACACGCTAGAGAGCACCGCTCGAGGCCGGCTCGGGCCGGATCAGCGACCAGCCGCCGCGTAACGCCGCTCGGTGGCGGCCTTTTCCGGGCCCCACCACCACTCGTTGCGGCGGTACCAGTCGACGGTGGCGGCCAGGCCGGCATGGAGGTCCGGATGCCGAGGTCGCCAGCCCAGTTCGCGCCGGACCTTCCGGCTGTCGCAGGCGTAGCGCAGGTCGTGGCCGGGACGGTCCGGCACGGTGTCGAAGTCGTCCGCCGGCCGGCCGAGAATCCGCAGGGTCAGCGCCAGCAGGTCCCGGTTGCTCCACTCGGCGCCGGAGCCGACCAGGTACGTCTCGCCGACGACGCCGCCGGCCAGGATCAGCAGCACGGCGTCGTTGTGGTCGTCGACGTGCGTCCACTCCCGCACGTTGGCGCCGGCCCCGTAGAGGCGCGGGCGGCGGCCGCGCAGCACGTTGGTGATCTGCCGCGGCAGGAACTTCTCCACGTTCTGGTAGGGGCCGTAGTTGTTGGCGCAGTGCGAGATCGTCGCCCGCACCCCGTACGACCGGACCCAGGCGCCCACCAGCAGGTCGGACGCCGCCTTGGTGGCCGAGTAAGGGCTGGACGGGTCGAAGCGGCTCAGCTCGGTGAACCGCTGCCCGCCCTCGCCGGGGAGGCTGCCGAAGACCTCGTCGGTGGACACGTGGTGCAGCCGGCGGTCGTGCCGCCGCACCGCCTCCAGCACGCTGAAGGTGCCCTCGACGTTGGTCCGCAGGAACGTGCCCGGGTCGTGCAGCGAGTTGTCGACGTGCGACTCGGCGGCGAAGTGCACGACCGCGTCGGCCTCCCCGACCAGCCGGTCGACGAGGTCCCGGTCGACGACGTCGCCGACCACGAACCGGATCCGGTGCGCCACGTCGCCCAGGCTGGCCCGGTTGCCGGCGTAGGTGAGCGCGTCGAGGACGGTGATCCGCGTCGCGGGGCGGGTCGCGAGCACCCGCCGTACGAAGTTCGCGCCGATGAAGCCCGCGCCGCCGGTGACCAGCAGGTGATCCATGGCGGCGAGGTTAGGTGGACGGGCTCGATCGCCGCTGGAGGACGGATCGTCGTTCGGTCCGGCCGCGACCGCCCGTCGATCCGGCTACCAGGCCGGCGGTCGACAGTGGCCGGGTCCCGCGACGGAGCGCGGGACCCGACCGAGAAGGAGGCCCGACCATGCCGAACGGGAAACCGCTTCGCGGCATCCTGCTGGCGGGCGGCACCGGTAGCCGCCTGTGGCCGATCACCCGCGGGGTGTCGAAGCAACTGGTGCCGATCTTCGACAAGCCGATGGTCTACTACCCGCTGTGCACGCTGGTCATGGCCGGGATCCGGGAGATCCTCGTGATCATCGCCCCGGAAGACCGAGAGCAGTTCGTGCGGCTACTCGGCGACGGCAGCCAGTTCGGGCTGCGCCTGGAGTACGCGGTGCAGGAGCATCCGGGCGGGGTCGCCCAGTCGTTCCTCATTGGCGAGCGGTTCATCGACGGCGGGCCGGTGGCGCTCGTTCTCGGGGACAACATCTTCTACGGCCCCGGCCTGGGCCGCCAGCTGGCCATGCAGCACCGTCCGACCGGGGCGCGGATATTCGCCTATCCGGTGGCCGATCCGCACGAATACGGGGTGGTCGAGTTCGACGAGACCGGGCGGGTGCTGTCGATCGAGGAGAAGCCGGCCCGGCCCCGTTCGCGATATGTCGTGCCGGGTCTGTACTTCTACGACTCCCAGGTGGTGGACATCGCCCAGGAACTCAAGCCGAGTGATCGCGGGGAACTGGAGATCACCGCGGTAAACGAGGCGTACCGGCGGTCGGGAAAGTTGTCGGTCACCGTGCTCGCGCGCGGCACGGCCTGGCTGGACACCGGGAACGTCGAGTCGATGATGCAGGCGGCCGAGTTCGTCCGCGTGATGGAGGCCCGTCAGCGTCTCAAGATCGGCTGCCTGGAGGAGACCGTGTGGCGGGCCGGCCTGATCGACGACGACGGGCTGCGCCGGCTGGCCGAGCCCCTGTTGCGCAGCGGGTACGGCCAGTACCTGCTGCGCCTGCTCGACGGGCTGCCCGGGCCCGTGTGAGCGGGCACGGCCCCGCGCAACCTACCTTCGTGAGGAAGCTTCGTAATTTGGCACACGCCAATGCTTAGCAAATTCTCCGACGGGTGACCCGAACCGGTTCCGGAGTCGGTTGAGCGGCCTTGACCAGCAACCCCGATCCATAGCGACGTCACTTTCCGTCACGGCCCGCCGTAAGCAGCGCCTACAGTTCCCCATGAGATCGACTCGAGTGCCAATGGAAGGTAACTCAAGGTTAGGTACCGCTTGCGCATCGTGTCGGCGTGTGCATACGATGTGTCAAGTTCCGGGCCACGGGGCCTTGAAATGGGGGGTCTATTTTGATTGCCTTCGACAACTTTCCCATAATGCAATTTCGACCCCGTGCGATAGCGCCCTAGGGCCGGCCCACCACGACCGGCGAACCACGCCGGCGACGGAACGACGACGCGGCCCAGCCGCGACAGGTGCAGCTCAAATGGGTGAGAGAGGCCAGGCGCGCCGGTTAGGCGCGGGACCCCGGCCAGCCGTCCGGCACCCGTTCCGCATCCACCGAAAACCGATCTGCCGACCACCCGTGAAATGGGTGCGACGGCCGCCGAGCGGCTTTCCTATTCCCGGATGCCGACTCGGCGGTCGCCGTCCGGAATTCCCGATCGGTTCCGACACGTTTCCTGAGGACGCCCCTCGACGACAAAAACGATCCCGACGAATGACAAGGCGAAATGCCGCTGACGCCGAATTCGCAGGAGAAGGACGGGCACGTGCAGATCAATTTGCTGGGACCACTGTCGGTGTCCATCGACGGGAACAACGCGACTCCCACCGCGCCAAAGACCAGAAGAGTGCTGGCATTGTTGGCCGTGCACGCGAACCGCGTGGTGCCCAATCAGTTGCTCATCGAGGAATTGTGGGAGGACCAGCCACCGCCCAGCGTGACCACGACCCTGCAGACATACGTCTACCAGTTGCGCAAGCACCTCCAGGGCGGCTTCGCGTCGTCGGCCGGCCCGACGCCCAGCGGATGCGCGCCGAAGGAGGTCCTGCGAACGTACGCTGGCGGCTACATGCTCTGCCTGCGTCCCGAGACGCTCGACTCGCTGCGCTTCGAGCAACTGGCCCAGCGGGGCCGGACCGAACTGGAGCGCGGTGACGTGGAGAGCGCGGCCCGGACCCTGCGCGAGGCGCTCGGGCTCTGGCACGGCCCGGCGCTCGTCGACGTCAACCCGGGCCCGCTGCTCCAGGTGGAGGCGCTGCGCCTGGACGAGATCGGCAAGAGCGCGCTGGAGCTGCGCATCGAGGCGGACCTGCGCCTGGGCCGGCACCACGAGCTGCTCGGCGAACTGACCGGGCTCACCGCCCGCCAGCCGACCCACGAGGGATTCCAGAGCAAGCTGATGCTCGCGCTGCACCGCGCCGGCCGGCGGTCCGAGGCGCTCGACGTCTACCAGCGCACCCGCGAGACGCTCGTCGACGAACTCGGCGTGGACCCGTGCGGGGAGCTGCAACAGCTGCACCGCGCGATCCTCGCCGGCGACCCCGCCCTCAACCCGCCCGGCCCCGACGCGCTGACCGGTTCCCGGCGCCACACCACCGTTCCCCTCCCGGCCCGCGAGGCGCGCTGGGCGCAGGCCCGCTCCGCCTGACTCCGCCCGGCCGGCCCGCACGCCCGGGCCGGCCGGGGTGGCCCCGGCGACCCGCCGCCACCGATCCCGACCACCGGGGCACCCAGTCAGGGCAGCGCGCGGTGGTGCTCGAACGCCGCCAGCCAACCCGGCAGGTCGTCGCCGGCCCGCAGCAGCCCGGCGCCGATCAGCAGTCCCTGGTAGCCCGCGCGCAGCAGCCGGGCCGCGCTCGCCGGACCGTCGATCCCACTGGCGCTGACCGCGCAGCGGGTGCCGGTCGCCACCACCTCGTCCACCAGGTCCAGGCCGCGCCGCAGGTCGCCACCGCCGCGCTCACGGTCGCCGATGTCGGCGTTGTTGACCGCGACCACGCACTCGTCGGGCCGGGGCACGGCGCGGATCTCCGGGCGCGTCGCCACCTCCACGAACGGCGTCAGGCCCCGCCGGACGGCGGCGGCCACCAGCGCGTCCAGGGTGGAGCGGGCCAGCAGGCGGGCGGTCAGCAGTACCGCCTGGGCGCCCAGCGCCACCGCCCGGTCCAGGTCCCGCCGACCGGTGATGAAGTCCTTCTGCAGCAGCGGGCGGTCGGTCAGCGACCGCACCTCCCGCAGCAGATCAGGGGTGCCGCCGAACCAGCGCCCGGTGACCACCGACAGGCAGGGCGCCTGCGCCCGCTCGTAGGTGGCGACGATCCGGGCCACCGACCGGCCGCCGAACAGGTCCGCCCCGGCGGCGTCGCGCCGCTTCACCTCCATCACGATCGGCCTTCGCGCGTCCCGCAGGGCGGCACGGAAATCGGTGCCCATCGTCACTCCCCTCGTCCGGCCGGGGCCGGTGCTCACGTTGCCCAGGCGTCCACCAGCGCCGCGATCCGCCGGCTGTCGAACCGGCCGTCGGCGCCACGCGCCGCGCTGTCCACGTCGACCCCGCGGAAGAGCGGATGCGCGACCACCGCGTCGTACGCCCCGCGGTGCTCGGCGGCGATGCCACCGGCCAGCAGGAACGGGCGGCTGCACCGCTCGACCACCGACAGCACGTCCGCCACCCCGATCGTGGTGCCGGTGCTGCCGACGCGACCGTCCGCGCCGAGCGCGTCCAGCAGGAACAGATCGGTGCCCGCCCGCTCGTACGCCGGCACCAGCGGCGCCTCCGGACAGCGGCCGTCCCGCACGTGCAGCACCTTGACCACGGTCGCCTCGGTCTCGGCCTTGAGCCGGCGCACCAACGCGGGAGGTTGCCAGCCGTGCAACTGCACCCAACTCGCGCCGGTACGCCGGAGCACCTCGCCGATCCGGCCCCCGTCGGCGAGTGTGGTGACCAGGACCGGGCGTGGGCCACCCGCGTCGGCACCGCGGCGCACCACCCGGGCCGCCCGCCCGGCCGGCAGGTCGTGCGCGCCGCCGGCCACCCCGCACCAGACCCCCACCAGGTCGACGCCGAGGGCGCGCAGCAGCGCCACCTCCGCCGCCGTGCCCGCCCCGCAGACCTTGACCAGCGGCACCGGTCAGAGCCCCAGCATGGCGGCGATGCGGTTGCGCTGCGTCTCCGAGGTGCCGGAGTAGATGGTGCCGGCGACCGCGTTGCGCAGTTCCTTCTCGATGCCGTACTCCGTGGTGTAGCCGTTGCCGCCGAAGATCTGCACGGCGGCCAGGGCGGACGCGAGGTTCGCCTCGCTGGCCACCACCTTCGCCACGGCGATGTCGGTGGTGACGGTGGCGCCGGCCGCCATCCGGGCGGCCGCACCGAAGAGCAGTGCCCGCGCGGTGCGCACCCCGATCTCCATGTCGACGATCCGGTGCGCGACCGCCTGGAACGTGCCGATCGGCCGGCCGAACTGGGTCCGGCCGCGGGCGTACTCCCGGCAGCGGTCCACCCGGGCCCGCATCTCGCCGGTGTTCACCGCGAAGCCGCAGAGGATCTCCCACTTCATCACGTGGTCGAGCACGAGGAAGCCGCCGCCGACGGATCCGACCACGTTGGCCGCCGGCACCCGTGCGCCGTCGAGGTACAGCTCGCCGAACGGTGAGGTGCGCAGCCCCATCTTGGCCGTGGGCGGACCGACGACCAGTCCCGGCGTGTCCCGCTCCACCAGGAAGGCGGTGACCCCGAGCGGCCCGCCCACCTCGGAGGTGCGGGCGTAGACGACCACGACGTCGGCGACCGGGCCGTTGCTGACGAACGCCTTCTGGCCGGTGAGCACGAAGTGGTCGCCGTCGCGCACCGCCCGGGTCCGCATGGCCAGCGCGTCGGAGCCGCTGTCCGGCTCGGTGATCGCGTGGGCGCCGATCAGCGAGCCCGAGGCGACGTCGGGCAGGTAGCGGTCGCGCAACGCGGGCGAGCCGAAGCGCTGCACCGCGATCCCGGTGCTGACCAGGTGGGTGGTGACGGAGAAGTTGAGCCCGGCGTCCCGGCAGCCCTCGCCGAGCCCCTCCAGGACATACATGGTGGTGGGCAGGTCCTGCCCGAGGCCACCCCAGCGCTCCCCGATCGGAAGGCCGAGCAGCCCGGCCCGACGGACCGCCTCCCACTTGGCGCGGGGGAACTCGGCCCGGGCGTCCAGCTCCACGTGCTCGTCGTTGAGCACGTGGAGCCAGGGCCCCAGACCGTTTCGCAGGGCATCCTGGTCAGCGGTCCATGAGATCACTTGGTGACTCCAACGAGGTCGTGGTCGCTACGCGTGCGCCGCCCGGCGCACGCCGATCAGTACTGCGAGAAGCCGTCCGGATCGATGCTGTGCTGCTCGCCCCCGTGCAACGCCGGGGTGAACACGCACACCAGGCGTAGGTCGGCGTCCGGACCGGCGACCAGGCAGTGCGCGTCGTGCTTGTCCAGCGCGTACATCACACCCGGCCGGATCGGATGGGTGTTGCCGGCCAGGTCGATGACACTGCCTTCGCCCTCGATGCAGTAGCAGGCCTCGAGGTGCCGGCGGTACTGCAGGCGGGCCATCGTGCCGGCCCGCACGGTGGTGTCCGTGATCGTGTAGCCCATGCCGTCCGATTCGAGCAGGAACCGCCGACTGAGACCATTGCCCCAGTCCACCGTGGTCACCTCATCCAGCTCCCGGATGATCATCGGTCTGTCCCCTTCTGTGCGGGTCGGCTGACGATCGCCATTGATCGCAGGAAGGTGTCGAACCCGGCCAGCAGGTTCTGGCCGGTCCGTTCGGTCCGCTCGACGGCCAGCGCCGCGGCGGTTCCGACGACGGCGGCGTCCGCGCCGGCCGCGCCGATCTGCCGCACGTCCGCGGCATTGCGTACGCCGAAGCCGATCGCGATCGGGGCGGAGCCGGCGGCCCGCAGCCCGTCGACGGCGGCGCGCAGCGCGCCGTACCCGCGCTCCGGCGCGGTCCCGCTGCGGCCGTGCGTGGCGACGAGGTAGACGTAGGCGCCGGCGTCGCGGGCGGCGGCGGCGCGCACCGACGCCGACGAGGTGGCGTAGCAGGTGGTGACCACCGGCAGGCCCGCGTCGGCGGCGTGCGCCAGGTGGGCGGCGCGCAGCCGGGGCGGCAGGGCGTGCACCAGCAGCCCGTCCGCGCCGGCGTCGGCGACCCGGCGGACGAAGGCCCGCTCCCCGACCGGGCGCACGGTGTGCCGCCAGTCGGCCAGCAACGCGATCCGCGTCCGGCGCAGCCGCGGGCGGACCCGCGCCACGAACGCGAGCACCTCGTCGGCGTCGGTGCCCCGGTCCAGGGCCCGCCGGGCGGCCCGGCGCAACACCGGCCCGTCGGTGACCGAGTCGGGAAACGGCACCGCCAGCTCCAGACAGTCGACGCCCCGCTCGTCGAGCAGCTCGACCAGCTCGGCCAGGCGGTCGACGGGCGGATCGCCGGCAGTGAGGAACACCGCCAGACCGGGCGCCGCGCCCCGACGGCCGGCGAAGAAGTCAGCCACCGGCGGCCACCGCCCTGCGCCACCCGGGCCGCCCCGCGCGCATCCGGTTGAGCAGGTCCAGCGCGGCCCCCGAGGCCACCGCCTCCCCGGCCGCGGCCAGGGCATCCGCCCAGCGCGTGCCCGGGTCCGCCACCACCCGCATGGCGGCCGCGTTCAGGCAGACCACGTGGGTGGCGACCGGGCCGCGCCGGCCGGCCAGCACGTCGTGGAAGTCCGCCACCGGGTCGGCGCCGGGCGGCGTCGGACGCAGGTCGGCCAGGCTGCCCGTGGTGGCCGGCAGCCCGAGGTCGGCCAGCCGGACGGACGGCCCGCCGGCGGGGTGCAGAACGTCGTCCGCGAAGCCGGTCAGCTCGTCCGCGCCGGCGTCGTTGGTGCAGAACCAGACCCGGGCGCCGCCGCGGCGGACGGCCAGCCGGCGCAGCAGGTCCAGCACTCCGAGGTCGGAGACGCCGGTGAGCTGCGCGGTCGCCGGCGCCGCCGCGAGGACCGGACCCAGCACGTTGACGAAACGGCCGACCTCCCGCAGTTGCAGCGGCACCACGGCGCGGGCCAGCAACGCCACCTCCGCCGGGTAGACGAAGTAGCCGGCGAAGGCCAGGCCGTGGCGGTCCAGCGCCTCGGCCAGCTCGTCGTAGTCGGCGGCGAGCGGAATGCCGAGCAGTTCCAGCAGGTCGAACGCCCCCCGCCCACCGCTGTAGGCGCGGGCGCCCGTCTTCACCACCGGCAGGCCGGTCGCGGCCGCCACGAACGCCGCCGCGGTGGACACGTTGAACGTCCGGGGACCACCGCCGGTGCCGACGACGTTGACGCACCCACCGGGCACCGGCCGCGCCGGCTGGCGCCGCTCGTTCAGGGAGTCCAACAGCGCCTCCGCCGTCTCCGCGTCCGGTGGGCTGGTGGCGAGCGACGCCAGCAGCGCCACCGCCTCGCCGCGCCGCAGCGCGCCGCCGTGCAGCGCGTCCCAGAGGGAGCGCCACGCCGGCAGATCGACCGGCTGGCGCGGCGCGAGCAGCGCGGTGATCGCCGGGTGCACGTCTACTTCGCCTCGGCCGGCTCGGTCCCGGCGCGGGCCAGGAACGCGTCGATCGCGCGGATCGAGCGGAAGTGCTCCGGCGCGAGCTCGACCTGGTCGGCGGCGATGCCGAAGCGCTCCTCCAACCAGGCGATCACCTTGAGCAGGCCGAGGCTGTCGATGACCCCGTTGTCGATCAGGTCGAGGTCGACGTCCAGCTCGGCGGGCGGGACGTCGGGCAGGAACTCCTCGACGATGAACTGGGCGATGACCGGTGCGTGCTGCAACTCAGGCTCCTTCCGGGAGGCCGCTGGTGAGGTGTGCCTGCCGTACCGCGAGGCGGTCGACCTTGCCTGTGGAGGTACGCGGGAACGGGGCGTCGACCACCCGGACTGTCTCCGGGATGGCGCCGCGCGGAAGCAACCCGGCGCAGTGCCGGCGCAGGCCGAGGCTGTTCAGGCCGGTGCCGGGCCGCCGGTGGACCACGGCGTGCAACCGCGACCCGACCAGCGCGTCGGGCACCGCGAGCACCACGGCGTCGGCCGCGTCGGGATGGTCGAGCAGGGTCTGCTCCACCTCGGCCAGGTCGACCCCGACGCCGCGTACCTTCACCCGGTGGTCGTCGCGGCCGACGAGGAACAGCCGCCCGTCGGCGTCCCGGCGGACCAGGTCCCCGCTGCGGTACCAGGCCGGACCCGGCCGGCCGGACGGGTCCGCGCCGAACCGGTCGCCGCCCGCGGCGGCGCCCAGATAGCCACCGCTCTGGAACGGGGTACGCACCCACAGCTCCCCGGCGCCCGGCCCGTCAACGAGCGCGCCGTCCGGGCCGACCACCGCGGCGTCGACGCCGGGCAGCGGCTCGCCCAGCGGCACCGGCCCGTCGAGCGGGCCGGTGCGGTCCACCTCGTGCAGGAAGCTGTCGTTGGTCTCGGTGCAGCCGTACAGGTTGTACAGACGCGCCGACGGGAACGCGGTCGGCAGCCGACGCAGCAACCGCGCCGGCATCGTGTCGCCGGTGAAGATGGCGTGCTCGACGTGCGGGAACACCCGCGCGTCGCCGGGGTCGACGTCGGGGCCGGCGAGGAGACCGAACAGCATCGGCACCGCCTGCACCACCGACACCCGTTCCCGGGCCACCAGGTCGGCCAGCGCCGCCGGCTGCAACGCCTGGTCGGGGTCGACCAGCACCACCGTGCCGCCCCGGCTCAGGGTGGTCCAGACGTCGAGCAGGCAGAGGTCGAAGTTGAGCGGCGCGTAGTTGAGCACCCGGACCCCGGGGCCGATGCCGAACCGGTCCCCGGCCCAGGCGACGAACCGGTCCACGGCCGCGGCGTCGAGCGGGACGACCTTCGGCAGGCCGGTGGAACCGGAGGTGGTCAGCATGAACGAGGTGCCGTGCGGCACCCGCCCGGCCGGCACGTCGGGCAGCCGCAGGGTGTCCCAGGGCGACAGCACCTGCCGGCAGCCGGCCTGGCCGAACAGCTCGCGCAGGGTCGCCGACGGCAGGCTGGCGGCGGGCAGCAGGAACGGCCGGCCGGCGCGCAGCACCCCGAGGATGGTGGCCACGGCCTCCGGCGACTTCTCGGCCAGCACGCCCACCGGCTCGTCGTCGGCCAGGTCGAGCGCCGCCAACCGGTCGGTGGCGGTTGCGGCCAGATCAACCAGGTCGCCGTAGCTGACCGTCCGGTCCCGCCAGACCAGCGCGGTCAGCCAGGGATGGGTACGGGCGGTACGGACGACGCTGTCCACCAGGGCGGAGTGCGCGGTCATCACAGGTCCTCTCCGGGTCGACACGGCGCTCACTCGTCCAGCAGCGCGACGGCCCGGGTCCAGCCGGCCCCCGCGCCCACCAGCCGCACCGGGAAACAGACCACCCGGAATCCGTACGGGGGCAGCGCCTCCAGGTTCGCCAGGCGCTCCACCTGGCAGTACTCGCGGTCCCGCCCGGCGACGTGCGCGGGCCAGAGCACCGCCGGGTCACCGGTGGCCTGCCAGCGCCGCAGGATCGTCGGGAACGGGGCGTCGAGGCTGAACGCGTCCGTGCCGATCACCCGCACACCGGCGTCGAGCAGCAGGTGCACCGCCGGCCCGTCGAGGCCGACGAAGTCGGTGAAGTAGCGGGCGGTGCCGGCCCAGGCACTCGCCCCGGTTCGCAGCAGCACGATGTCCTGCGGCTCCGGCCGGCGGCCGATGCGGGCGAACTCCTTCTCCAGGTCCGCCGCCCCGATCACGCCGGCCTCGTCGCGCGCCACGTCCAGCACCAGCCCCGGCCGGTGGAACCACTCCAGCGGCAACTGGTCGACGTGCCGGGGCACCCCGTCGCCGTAGCCGGCCCGGCTGCCGTAGTGGGAGGGCGCGTCCACGTGGGTGCCGGTGTGGCTGGTCAGCGTGAGCCGGTCCAGGGAAAGGAACTCGCCGTCGGGCAACACGTCCGGGTCGAACTCCAGTCCGAAGTGCTCACGCATTTCCGCGCTCATGTGCAGCGCGCCCTCGCGCGGGCTGAGCACCTCGTGCCCGACCAGGTCCGGCTCGTACGCCGACGCGTCGATCGGGGACGACAGGTCGATGATCCGCACAGTTACCTCCTCGGCTCCCGTCCACCGTCGCGGTGGAGGCTCGAGGAGCGTTGGAAGCCGGCTGGACGGCCGCCCGCGGTCGACGTGCGGGTGGGGTCGCCGTCGGCGGCGGCCCCACCCGCACGCCTCAGAAGCCGGTCAGCCCGGCGCCGTACGGGTAGAGCGGGTTGCCGTAGGTGGTCGCCGGCGGCGCACGGGTACGGGCGTCGGTGGTGTCGCGGGCATGCGAGGCTCCCGGATGGTGTGGTGGGGGCCGTGTGGAGAGAGCGTCGATGCGCAAACCCGACGACACCACCTGGCAGTTCGGCGCCCACGGCTTCGGACCCGATGCCCACACCCTCACCGCCGACATGCTCGACCTCCTCACGGTCTGGGAACACCACCACCGCTACCGCCCCGGCCCGACCATCACCGTGCACCCCACCGGCATGCATCTGTCTGAATCCGATGGACCCCAACTGTTCGTAACCCGCCGCCACACCACGATCACCGTCACCTGGCCCGCCTCCGGAAAGCCGCAATGACCGGCGACCCATCGCGCATCGAACGGTTCTCCCCACAGCTACCGACGCCGGTGACCATCCGGGGCAACTCCGGCAGTGGGAAGACATCCACCGCGCGAGAGGTACGGCGCCGCTACGGACGCGGCACCGCGCTGCTGGAACAGCGGTCAGCCTGCGACAGCTATCCTGCGAGGTCTTCGTGGACCTGCCAGCCAAGACCGCCGGGCGAATCCAGTCCGATCAGGCATTCGAGGCCGCCGCTCTCAGCCGCGACGGCGCCTTCGAGGTAACCACCGCGTATCTCATCTCCCAGCTCGTCGAACACAATCTCGGCGTGGCGATGCTTCCATCCGCCTACACACCGCAGCTCGCCGGCGTGACCACCATCGAGATCAGAGACGCCAGCCCACGTCGAATACGTCATCTGGAGCCGGTTCGACCGCACGCCCGCGGCAAACGCTTCCTCGTCCTCCTCGACAATCCCGCCCGAGATCCTCGCCGATCAGGCAGTCCCGGGTAGGGAACGGATCAGCGCGGAGGGCCGGCGGGCGGAACCGCTCCGTCAGCTCGTCCGGGTCGGTCGCCCGTCGGATCCGCGGGGGTCTCGCAACCCACGGTTCGGGTCAACGTCGTCAGGAGGCGCTCGAACGCTCAGCGATCGTCATCGGCAAGGCCACGAGGGATGGCCGCTTCGTTGTCCAGATGCTCCTCGATGAGCCGGTCGGTCAGGGCCAGACCGGCAGGGGTCAGCCCTACGCGCCTGCCGCGTGCGTCGGCCTGGGAGACCAGGCGCGACACGAGACCCCGAGCGATGAGTCGGTCCACCCGCTTGGTCACACCCCCGGTCGTGACGAGCATCCGATGGCTCAGCTAGCCCGCCGTGAGCGTGTAGGGCTCACCCTCTCGGCGCAACGCCGCGAGCACGTCGAACTCGCCGTTGCCGAGCCCTGCGGCGGGGAACGTGGGGCGCAAGGCGGCGTCGACCGCGTCCGCCAGTCGCTGGATCCGGCCGATGATCAGTAGCGGGCTGAGGTCGAGGTCTGGCCGCTCACGACGCCCCTGGGCGACGATCGCGGCCGATGCGGTCGTCATTCACGGTTGCCTCCGATGTGAGCACGCCGTACCGTTCTGCTTCCGCCGCCACCGCCCACGTGCGCCAGGCTCACAATTCCGCCGCCTTTCTGGACCGCAAGCGGGCAGGCTCGCGGCCACGAGTTGTTCCGTCGCCACGGCTTCAACGCCGTCGTCGGTGACGAGCGGGCAGGCCTGCACATCCTCAACCAGGAGCCAGACCTCGACGGCGTGGAGCTGGCTGAGTTCACCAGCCGGGCCGCTCGGGCGATCGGCCCGGTGGACGCCGAGGATCCCGCTCAGCGCGACGGACACCTCGGCATGCGAACCTGGCGAATACCGGTCATGCTGCGCCAGCCCGGCGCCGTTGCCCGGCCGGCGGCGAGGGTGATCCGGGTCAGGACACCGAGGAGCTGCGAGCGGCTGAGCACACGGTGATCACCCTTCGGACTGACCAGGTGGCAGCCCTACCGGGCCGGTGAGCTGTTTGCCCTGGCCCTGAGGTGACAGCCCGGTGTAGACGTGTGCATCGCCAGCCTGGGCGGCGAGATCACCGGAGCGTGCGTCACCGTCGTGGACGGCGGGTTCGGCAGCCACTACTGCGTCGTAACGCTTCCGGCGTTCCATTCCCGCGGGGTCGGGCGTGCACTCATGCTCGCGCCCCTCGCTCCTTTGGCGGACCTGCCATTCACCCTGACCGCCTCCCGGCTCGGCACGGCGCTGTACGAGTCCCTGAGCTTCATCGCCACGACGACATCGACCTGGTGGTCCTCCCGATCGAAGTCCCGCCGTGCTGGCCGTTGCGCCGCGACGCGGACACCGGGGCTGGGCGGGCCCTGGCGGGGCGCGGTCAGAAGGAGATGGTGAGGACCGTGTCGGTCGGCTGATGTCGCTGGTCTGGGCCGGTCGGGTTCCGGCGCGGTGGGCGGTGACGGTGGGCTGATTGGGGCGGCCCGCCTTGTCTCACTGGTTGAGCAGGGCGGTCAGTTGGGTGGCGAGTTTGTCGGCGTCCGGGCCGTCGGCAATGGCGCCTGGTAGTCCTCGATGTCGAATCTGGTGGCCTGCCGCCGGGTGGTGGAGCGGGCTCGTTGCCGGGGGCAGGTTGATGTTCGTCAGCGGTGCAGCCACCAGGACCAGTTTGCCCCGCGGTCGGCGGGATGTGGATCCTCCGGCGGGCGGTGAGCGGCGCGGAGGGTATCGACAGCTGCGACGCCGTACAGGACGATCGCGGCGGTGGTCGCGGCAGCGAGTGGTGGGGCCTCGATCAGTGGAATGCCGGCGGCGAGAAGTACCCCGATCCCTATCCAGCGGCGCAGGGAGACCCGGGAGAAGACGGCTCGTTCCAGAGCGGCTCGACCGGCCAGGTAGCAGGCTGGCCCGCCGAGGATCAGGGCCAGCCAGGCCGGGTAGGTGCGTTCCAGCGCATGGATCTGGACGAGTTCGTGTCCGATGGCGGTCATCACGATTCCGAAGATCATCACGGTGTGGGTGGACGAGACGAACCGTCCCAAGGCTGCAGGATCCCGGGCCGCGGCAATGGCCTCGCCGAGCACGAACCCCGCCCGGTGGAAGTAGATCCGCCACAACAGCACGGTGGTAACGAATGCTACGGCTAGTCCGACACTTTCGTAGCTGCCGGTACGGCCCGGTCCGCTGGCGTAGGTAGTACCGACGGCGAGGATCGTCTCGCCTAACGCGATCAATGTCAGCTGCTTGTAGCGATCGGCAAGGTGATGAGGGGCGAGCGCCCAGGCCGACGCTCTACCACGGCCCAGACGGGGTACCGGCCATCCCAGCCGCGCGGAGGCAAGGTCGATGACTATTGCCACGCTCCATAGCAGCAGTTGCCCCCGGCCGGGTGCCAATGCGCCGATGATCCAGAGCGGTCCCGACACGGCGAACCAGATCGCGACACGCCAGTAGATCCGGGACAACGGGTGCTTGCGGAGGAGAGTCGCGAAGATCAGAAACCAGGTGATCTGGCTGAGCACGTATGCCAGGGCGAAGGGAAGGGCACCGCCGCCGTCGAACACGTGCGGCACGCTCGTGCCCATGACCATGAGGGCGGCCCCCGTAGTCAGGATCGCCCACTGCGTTCTGGGGGTGTGGGGATCAACTCGGGCGGTCAGAAAGGCCGTCGTCGTCCATGACCAGAACAACGGCATGAACAACAGCAACGTTCTTCCTACCGAGGACCAGCGCCTACCGACATCCGAGGCGTCAAGCCCAGGCTGTTCAAGACCCGTTACCGCAGCTGCCACCAAACGGTTGAGGGCGAACACCATCACCAAATCGAAGAACAACTCCACATACGTGGCCTGCTGCGCACCGCCTGGACGACGCAGCAAACTTGCCGCATGACTCCCACGCGAACATCTCGAAGCTTCCCACATGTGCCTATCGCAACTGATACCGCCTCAGGCTGGGGCAGCAAAGGCAGAATTTCCTGGACAGACTCGATGGCGTTGGTGGAGCAGATGACGGTGCGGACTTCGGCGTCGAAGGACGGCGCGGCACGAACTCCGCCCACGCTTGTGCCCACAACCGGATGATCGTCGGATACTTCCCGCTCCACACCTGGTCATCCGGTCTGGCGTTCGGGTCTTGGCTCATCGGGTACCCGCGACCATGGCGCTTTCGCAGTGTGATCAGTCGGCGCCCAAGGCAGGGTCTGGGGTGCGCCAGCAGTGCCGGGAGGTCCACCGGCGGGTGCAGACGTACTTCATCCTCGCGGTGCAGGCCGGTCTGGCCGCCGCGTTGGCGTGGCTAGCGGCCAGGGGCCTGCTGGGCAAGGAAGACCCGACCTTCGCCCCGGCCGCCGCAGTCGGCGTGATTGCCTCTGCGATCGGCAATCACGCCCGACGCGCCGTGGAGTTGGTCTCCGGGGTAGGGCTCGGCGTCCTCGTGGGTGACCTGTTGATCGGTGCGACGGGCACCGGCGCGTGGCAGACCGGCGTCATCGTCTTCGTGGCGATCGCCATAGCAGCGGCGGTACGCGGCACCGGCGCCCTGATGGTCCAGGCCGGCGGTACGGGCGTGTTGGTAGCCACCGTCAGCCCGACCAACCCCGACCTGGAACTGCCCCGGACGCTCAACGCGCTGATCGGCGGAGCGATCGGGTTGTTGGTCGTGCTCATCATCGTGCCCCTCAATCCGATGCGCACGCTGCGACGCGTCGCCGACCCCGCGCTCGGTACCTTCGCTGCGTATATGACCACCGCGGCGCAGGCCCTGGCCTGCCGTGACGCTTGTGCCGCCGATGAACTGCTCGACGAGATGCGAGCCGCGGAGCCCGAACTCGACCGGCTCGACGAAGTCGTCATCGCCGCCGACGAGGTTGCCCGGCACTCCCCACTGCGCTGGCGCCGCCGCCGGGCGCTGGCGGCCTACAGCCAAGGCGTCGAACACATGGAACGGGCGTTCCGCAACAGCCGTACCCTGGTGCGCCGTCTCGGCACCGCGGTGCGCGAAAAGGAGCCGGTGCCGTTCGAACTGCCCGCCGCCATCGAACTGTACGGCGAAGCGATCCGGATGCTGCACCGCGAATACCTGACCACGAAAGAGCCGGTGGGCGCTCGGGAACGGGTGCTGGCAGCGGTGCGGGAAGCCGGCAAGGCATGCCGCCAGGACATCGGCTTCTGCGGCACCATCGTCGTGTCCCAACTGCGCACCATCGCCAACGACCTGCTCCGCGCTACAGGCGTCCCCCGCAACGAGGCACGCCGAATGGTCCGCCGGGCCGCCGCCGGCTATGGGTGACCCCACAGCCTGAGAAAGCGTTTCCCATGTCTGTCAGTCGGGTGTGCTGAAGATGCGGTGTTGTTGGGGGGTGGCGGGTCCGCCGCGGGCGAGACGGTTAAGCGTGCCGGTGACGGCGGCCCAGCCGATCATGGCTTCCGAGGTGGCGGGGCGGGTTTCGTAGTCGCGGGCCAGCCGGCGGTGGGCGGTGAGCCAGGCCAGGGTGCGTTCTACGACCCAGCGGCGGCGGTGTACGACGACCCCTTGCTGGTCGGCATGTACGTGGCAATCAGGGCGTCCTTCGCGCCATCGCGGTCCTGCACGAGGCGGCCAGGGTCCAGACGATGACCAGCGGCCCAGGGTGTCGGTCACGATGAATTGCTTGCAACCGTCGGTCTTCTTCCCGCTGTCGTGGCCTCGGGTGTCACGATGCACGGTGTCCGCGGCCCGGACCGACTGGGAGTCGTATCCCTACCGTGGGCTGCGGACCGCCGGTCGTGGGCCAGACGGACCTGTCCTGGGCAACTGCGGTGAGGGCGACGTTGGCGGCGCCAGCCGATCCAGGAACGATCGCCGGACGGGCCCGGCTCGAACACTACATGTTCGCCCGAATCTCCCCGGCGCGCTATCTCACTTTGGCGGCGCTGCTGCTGTGTTGTTCCGCCGCGATGCACACCGCGCCGCGCCGCCACAGTGGCCGCGGGGGTCATTCTGTCCGCCGAGGCCATCGCCGGAGTATTTTTCCGATCATGAAGCTTTTCGGACAGTCGTGGACAGCGTTGCGCACGGCGATCGGCGAACTGCGCGACGAGGACTTCGCACAGCCATCAGGCTGTACCGGCTGGCTCGTGCAAGACCTCGCATGCCACCTGATCATCAACGCTCAGGACGTCCTCATTACCCTCGTCACGCCCGCCGACACGGAACCGACCCGCGACGCGGCAAGTTACTGGGAGCTCGCGGACGTGGCACCGACCGGAGAAGACCCCCTCGACACACTGACCGTCCGGCTCGCTGCCGCCTATGTGGATCCCAGCCTGTTGAAGTTCCATCTCGACGACGTCGGCTCCGCCGCCGGGCGCGCCGCCGAGCTGACTGATCTTGCGCGGACGGTTCGCACCCGCGGCCAGGTTCTCACTGTCGAGGACTACCTCGCCGCGTACGTCCTCGAATGGACGCTGCACCACCTCGACCTGACAGCGCATCTTCCGCACGTGCGAACGCCGCCCGCCGACAGCCTCCGGGGGGCGCGTGAGCTGCTTGAGCGCATCGCCGGCTTCGCCTTCCCACAGTCGCTGTCCGACGCGGAGGCGCTGCTGGTCGGCACCGGTCGGCGCACGCCAACTGACAACGAGCGGAAACAACTGGGCGAACGGGCCGTCCACCTGCCGCTGTTTCTGCGGTGACCACCGTCAGCGACACCACGACAGTCTGCCAACCGATGCCCGGCCTGCGGACGGCGGCGGTGCCGGCTGCCCTCAGCGCGCCGAGACGCAGCCCGATGTCGTAGCGCGCGCCAAGGCGGCCACGCTCGTGGACGCCACCGACGTCGGGCTGACGAGAGTTGGCAGCCCTGATGGTTGAGCCCCACTTGCTGGACCGTGTTCGGTGTTTCGGCGACGAAGTGGCTGACGCGCTGCGGACGGCCGTGAAAGTTGGCCCGCCGTCAGCGGGGCCGACGATGTCGTTGGGAAGAATGTCAGACCGGTAGCGGCAGCCCTTCGGTCAAGGGCTTGACGGAGGGCACTGCGGATCGGCCGTCGGGCTCGCTCAGAAACGGATGGTCTGCATACCGGAGTAGCCGGTGGAGGCGCTGATCAGCCCGTCGTTGACACGCAGGATGCCGTACTGGCCCTCTAGTTCGAACTGCCCCGAGTCGCCGGCCGGCACCACCCGCCAGACCTGGGTGGCGTCGTCGACGGCGCACGGAACAAGCTTCAGTGGCGGCGCCTGGGTGGCCGCCACACACTGGTTGCCGAGCGCCTTCGCAACGATCTGCACGCTGTTGATGGCGGTCGTCGGCGCTGGGTAGAGCACCATCTCGGTCGAGTTGTCCTTCGCAGCGCCGGTGAAGTCGACCGTGCCGTCGTCGCGGAACTGCATCCAGTGGTCGCCGCCGTCGTCTGCCACGTCGATCAGCACACCGGCCTGCAGGTCAATGCCGAACCGTTGCAGTTGGGAGAGGTTCGAGGCGACGTTTCCGGTTGGCCGCGGCCCCGGCCTGGAGGTGATGCCCGCCGAAGGGCGCTGCGATGTTCTGGGCGTGGCCGCCGGATCGAGATGGCCGTCGTGGTCGCCGCCGCCGCGGTCCATCGCGAAACCGGCGCCCAGCGCGGTGACTAGGACCACGGCCGACGCCACCCCCGCCGCCTGGTTGCGGCGTCGCCGGGCGGCCCGCCGCCGGATCTCACCGGCCGGCGCGACCGTCGCGTCGCGTTCCACCCAGTCGGCGTACGCGCGCATTCCTTCCTGCAGATAGTCGTCAGGCATCGCGGTGCTCCCGGCCCGTGTCGTAGGTGTCGCTGTCGGTCAGGTGGCCGGCGAGGGCCTTACGTCCTCGTGCCAGCCGTGTGGTGATGGTTCCAGCCGGGATGCCGGTCTCCATGTGTATCTCGGCGACGCTCAGGCCGACGAGATGGTGCAGCACGATCACCTGACGCTGGCCAGCGGGGATCCGGCGCAGCGCCCCGACGATCGCCACGTGGTCGGGGTTGAGCCCGTCCACGTGTTCGTCGGCGGCTGCACGGCGGTGGGCGTGCACCCGGTTCACCGCCTTGCGCCAGGTGCTCACCGCGTGGCGGTACGCCACCTGGCGTACCCATGCCTCGGGGTTGTCGTACTGGCTGATCTTGTGCCATCGGTTCCAGGCGCGCAGGTACGCCTCCGCCACGGAGTCCTCTGCCTCCGCCTGGCTGCCCACCATCATCGAGACGTGGGCCAACACCCGCCGGCAGGAGGCCGTGTAGAAGGAGTCGAAATCCTCTGGGTCGCGCATGGAGATGGTTGTCCTCAGCGTGCGTACGTGATGGTCTGCATGCCCGTGCGCCCCGACTCGCCGGTGGTCAGCCTGCCCTCGCTGACGCGCAGGATGCCGTAGGCGCCGCGCAACTCGAACTGACCCGAGTCACCGGCGGGAATGACCTCCCAGATCTGGGTGGTGCGGCCCTTGACGCACTGCTCGAGGCGCAGTGCCGCGCCGGACGTGTCCGCGACGCAGTAGCCGTCGCTGACCTCCTCGTTCCAGAACGGTGGCTTGAGCAGGATTCGGTTCCGCTCGACAACAGGGGCGGCCTTCAATGCCATCATCGTCGCGTCGGTACGCCCGGTGCCGGTGAAGTCGACAGACCCGCCCTTCCCGACCGCGAGGTAACGGTCGAGGCCGTCGTCCGCCACGTCGATCAGCACGCCCGCGTCGAGGGTGATGCCGAGCTGGCGCAGTTGTGACAGATCAGAAGCGACGGCCTTGCTGGGGGCCTTGGCCACCTTCGTGGCGATGGGCCCGACCGGGGTCTTCGTAGTGGCATCCGCCGTCGCCGGTGAGGTAGTGGCGGACTCGGGGGAAGAGGAGACCGGCACCTCTGCCGAGCCGCCAGTCTGTCCGCCGGCTGCCTGGTCGTCGGGGCTCCCGGCGCATCCAGACAGCAGGGCGACACCGGCCAGGGCGACAACCCCGAGGGTCATGGAACGCATGTCATCTCCTCGGAAGAGGGTTGGGGACGTTTCGCGACAGACACGCTCCACCCCCGAAACTGATTTCGAATCAAAGGTCACGAAGAGGTCACGGCCTCTACGCGTCCGCCGGCATCATCCCTCTACCGCAACTGATGGAGCCTGACCGCCCTGACGCGGTGGCCGACGAGTGAGGATCCGCCGGTTCAGCGGGCCGATCGCGGACGCACCATCAGGGCGCCGCAGCACGTATCCCTCCGAGCAATTCCTACCCATCCGGACGGATTCCGAGTAAACGTGAGATTGCCAGTGCCTTCAGCGACCACTTCCGTGCCGCTGAAACCTACCTAGGTCGGCACATATCTTTGGTTAGGGCCGGGTCCGGCCAGGTGTAGTGATCCCATAGGGGATTGACTGATATGAGTAGTGGTGGCGCCTGCCAGGCGGCGCCGAGCATTTGGAGCGCCGGGTACTCGATTCGGGTATGGTGAATCGGTTCACCAGCAAGAAAGGTGACCAGGATGTCCCGCACGTGGGACTGGTCCAGCAGGTAGCCATGAACACCGAGAAGCTGATAGACCGGGATTCCGGTGTACTCGCCGGGCGGCGCCTCGGCGGCAGTGGTGATGGGCAGAAACGCAACCATCCGCACGCCCGGTACCGGGCACATCATCTGGCTGCGGTAGAAGGGCGCGTCGTCAATTAGCGAGCGGATGAAGGGCTCGTCCGGGCTCTTGCCTGGTCCACCAGCAAGATCGATGAGACTGAAAACCGCCCGTAGCTGCCATCCGGTAACGACACCCCAGCCTTGGTCGTGGTGCGGGGGCGGGTAGTAGGTCCTGCCAGCGCTGATCAAGGGACTGAACAGCGCTGTGCTGTCGACAGCCGGATGCGGATCTCGGGCGAGATAGGTCCGGGCGACCATGGCCCCCTCGCTCTCCCCGATCAGAGCGATCTTCCGACCCGTACGCTGGTGCAACTGATCAACCTGACGCCTGAGAAGCGCGACACTGTCGGTAATCGAGATGGTGGTGTCAGCCGGCTGGTACGGAAGGGGCTGACCGGTTGCGTCGAGCCCTCGATAGGAAAAACGCTGCACCCTTAGGTCCGGTGGCTGCTCACCATCGTAACGGGTGCCATGGCCGGCGAGGACAATCACCGCGTGGGTGACCCCGTTCGGCAAGGGCCGGTCAAGCAGCAACGCTTCGGTCCGCACCAATCTCCCCGGCACCACCGCCACCACGACGGCGACGATCAGCGGCGCGAGAAGGGCCATCACGGTCACGATCGGGGTAGCAGGCACCGAGGAGAATCGCGCACGGGGGACCAGCAGTGCCGCCTTCACGACCTGCTTCCACAACAGTCCGTTAACCATGCCCGCCGCAGCGGCTATCAGCACCATCCACCAACCGGGCACAATCCAGCACACCGCCCCTGCCACGGTCAGCACCACGAAGTTCAGCAAAGACCAGCCCACCAGCCGCTTCGACGGCAGCCCTCGCCACCACGGATCCACCACGGTCGCGCGTTGCAGGAACGGTGCGAGCAGGAACATCGGTAGCAGTGACGCCAGCAGCACCCACGACAGTGACACCACCGACGCCGCCACCGACAGCAACGCCCACGGAGAGACCAAGACCGCGACCAGCAGGGCGACGCCAAGATTACGCCGCACGAGCCACCACCTCGCCGGCCGGTGAACCTGCTTCGGCCAGGCCAACATCACCAGAATCGTGTGGAACAGCCCGCGCGCCACCACCAGTAACCCGAGCCACAGCAGGAAATGCATCACCGAGTCGTGATACACGTACAACCATCTAAGATCGTGGTAGGTGTCGTACGGCCAAACGGCAGCAGCCTGTGGCGCGAGCCCCTCCGCAGCGACAAAGCCCATGCGCAGCAGCACAACAGCCTCAACGGTTGGACTGACACACGTCAACACCAACAGCCCAGCGAGCCTCCGGTCCGCCAACATACAGCCCTCTCACCCGCATGGAACAGTTCCTGCCTGCAGACTCCACCAGCATCGGCACCGACGACGACCAAACCGGCAACTTGCCGATCACGGCCCTGGGGCTGCCTCACTAACGGCACCTATCTATGTCAAGGCGTTGGCAACAGAGAGGCCCCCGTCAGGTCCACACTCCCGACGAAACCAGAACCGGCGGGCCAGGGACGGAGGGTGCAACGGTGGTGTGTCCAACTGCTTCGACGTGCTCCAGCCTTGGGAGGACCGGGTTCCTTCACGATGTGATCGCGGTCGCGGGGACCGCAGGATCCGGTCCAGCAGCAGGCTTGCCGATCCCAGACCGATCCCAGACGGTCAACGTGTACTGATGGAATGAGACGAACACTGGCAGGAACTGCCGCCGCAGTGGTGGTGGGGATGCTCGCAGCGGCTGGCGGCCCGGCCGCCGCCGACCCGGGTTGTGAGCTGAACGACCCACGGCCGATCTGCACCGGAGACCCGGTACCCACCGAGAAGCCGCCGGTAGCCGTGCTGGAATCCCAAGACTTGGTGGCCGGTGGTTCCGGAGAGGCCAGGACGCGGATCTGGCGTGCCAAGGGCTACATGTACGACCCCAACGGCGGACCGGTCTGGTACAAGGTGTGGGTCGACGGCGTCGTGGAGACCTCCGGCTACGCCAACCAGTACCACGCGGCCCGCGGCAAGTACGACGCGTTCGACCTGACAGTCGGGGTGCCCGCCACGCCCGGCAACCACACGATCCGCATCCAGTACTTCAACGTCGCCGACGGCACCGACCCCAACGCCCCACCGCTGTACGCCCTCGCCCCCTACACCTACCAGGTCAAGCCACTTCCCCTGATCGTCGAGACCGCGGCCTTCCCCTCGCCCGGTACCTTCACCTTCACCGTCATCGACCAGTCCAACCACGAGACCGGCTTCCGAGTGGGACTCGCCTACACGGAGACCTTCAGTTACCCGAAACATACTTGGGTAGACAGGACGGTCTCCCTGGACCTTCCGCCGCACCCCGGGACCGGCAGGTTCACCCTGACGGTGCCCCTCGAACGGAACGCTGGCGTCGAACTCACGAGTTACCACATCGTGAGCCTGCGCACCAAGGAGGGTGGCGTCCTGTCCGACGCCGCCACAACCTTCTGGTACTACTGGGACTCGGTCCCCGTCCACACACCAGCGCCGTCAGCCCCATGACCCACCGGATGAGGTGAGCCCAGGTCAGGGCTCACCCTGCTGACCAATCCAACGCGGAACGCGCCCCGCCACCAGCACGGTAGTGGGGCGCTCCGGCGGATCGCCGGGAAGGACCCGTCACGATTGGGACGCGTCCTGGTGAACAAGCTCGCCGACCGCAACGACCTGGGCGGTCCCGGATGCGCCGGATGCCCGGCACCGATCTGTGGCACCTGACCCACCGCGTACGCCACGACTGGCAGGGCAGCTACCACCTCGCCCCGGACGAGGGAACTGAGACCGTGCCGGATCCCGGCCCCGCGCACTGGCGCAGTTTTGCCGCCAACCTGGTCGCCGACCCGTACAACCCCCGAACCCCGCCCCGGTCCCGGCCGCCCCACAAGTCCGTGGCCGCCGCCGCCCAGGCAGGGCCGCGCTGGCGGCAGCCACGGCCGGACGTACCGGCGGGACGCACCGACGTGGCGACCATCGCCACCGGGCGCGGCCCGCGCCGGGCATGGCGGTACCTGCCGCCCGAGCACCGCGCCGAGGACGGGCCATACCCTGACGAGGTGGACGCGGAATGGTTCGCCCGTCGGGTCGCCCTTGCCGACCGCCGGCCGGTGCGCTGGCACGTCGAGGTCGGCCTCGACGAGTGGGTGAACGTGCAGCCCAACCGGCACCTGCGCGACGTGCTGACCGCACGCGGCTATCCCCTGACCTACGCCGAGTTCGCCGGCGGACACGACCGGTTGTGCCGGCACGACCGGCTCGGAGACGCGCTGACCGGACTGCTGCGATGAGGGACCGGCTCGCCACGCAGGCCGACGCCGACGCGGCCCACCTGGCCGGCATCGGTGACGTGATCACCGGCCGCGTCACCGAGCCCGCCTCCGGCGTCCCGGCCGGGCGTCACACCGGCCACCCGTCGCAGGCGGCGGTCGGGGCGTACCGGCCGGCATAGGTGCCGACGGCGTCGCCGCCCGTGTTGTCGGACATCACGTTGCCGCAGACCCGCCCCTGCGGGGTGGCCTGGAACTTGATTCCACCGGCGGCGTTTCCCCTGATCAGGTTCCCGTACGCGTCGTTGTCGACCCCGTCGGCCGCCGTGTCACCGCCGAACCGGATGCCCGCTCCCCGGTTGCCGATCGAGGCGTTCCAGCGGAACGTGTTGCCGGAGCCGCGCGCGTCGAAACCGGCCGAGTTCGGGTCCTGCTGGCCGGTGCACCAGTTGAACTCCACCGTGTTGGCGGTGGAGTTCTCCTTGATGTCGACACACTCGTTACCGCGGGTGTCGATGTGGTTGTGGTGGATCCGGTTGTCCCGGCTCACGTCGGGGCGGGCATCCGGCGCGCCGTTGGCGCCCTGCTGCTCCGGGGCGGTGCCGAGGTAGATGGCCTCGCCGTTCTTGCCGCCGCCGGCGAAGACGAAGTCGTCGACGCCGCACGGCCCGACGTCGTTGAACGCCACCTCGGCGTGGGTGATCAGGTAACGCAGCCGGACGCACTCGCCCCCGGCGTTGGCCAGCCGCATGCCGAGCACCCGCAGCCCGTCGACGCCGTCGCCGGGAGTGGTGCTCATCACGTACAGCAGCTTGTCCCGGTAGCCGTCGCGCTGGTCGGCGGCGCCGTGCAGCCCGTCGACGGTGAAACCGCTGAGGGTGGTGTCGTCGTGCTGGACCTGCATGATCCGGGCCGCGCCGCCACCGCGTACCACCGCGGCGCGCGGGCCGGTGATGGTGACGCCCGGACGGCGGGTCACCGCGTCCTGCCGGTACGTGCCGGCGGCCAGGTGCACGGTCGCGCCGCCGGGCGCCACGTCCAGGGCGTGCTGGATGGTGGCGAACGGGGCACCCCGCGTACCGGCCGCGGTGTCGTCGCCGCCGGGGGCGACGTAGTAGTGCTGGTGGGCCGGCTGCCCGGCCGCCGCCAGGGCGGGGGTGGCGGCCGGCGCGGCGGCGACGGCCGCGAGCATCACAGCGGCGGTGCGGAGTCGTTGAGCGCGCATGTCGTTCTCGTCTCTGCGGTGAGGTGGGCGGGGTCACGGAGCGGTGCGGGACGGTCGGGGTGCGGAGCGGGCTCGTCCGGGGCCGGCGCGAGGCGGTCGGCGAGCCGCTGGCCGAGCAGCAGCGGGAGGGTGGGTCCGAGCAGCAGCGGGCCGAGCGCCGACGGCGAGGTCAGCACCGGCACCGCGATGGCCGCGCCGAGCAGGGCGAGCCCGCGGCCGGGCGAGCCGAACGCGAGGAACAGCGCCTCCCGTGTCCAGCGCCGGAGGTCGCCGCCCGGGCCCCGGCCCGCGACCACGGCGACGGCCAGGTGGTACGGCACGAAAGCGAGGACCAGCCCGACCTGGAGGGCGAGCAGGGCGGCCGGCAGCGGACCGGGCCGTGCGGCGAGGAAGGCGATGTTGCCGACCAGCACGGCACCCGCCACGGTGGAGACCAGCGCGTGCCGCCACAGCGCCCGCCAGTAGCCGCCGAACGCGCGCAGCGTGCCCAGGAACGGGCGGGCCGCGGCCCCATCCCGCCATGCCTGGAGGGCGTACGCGGCGGCGGCCAGCGCCGGCAGCCAGGTCACCACCGGAAGGCAGAGCAGCAGCAGGGCGCACCCGGCGAGAGCGGGGTAGGCGACGAACTCCAGCGCCCGCAGCGCCGTGCCCTCCCAGCCGCCGGCCCGGCGCTCCGGGCCGCCCCGGCCGCGGGGGCGGCTCAGGCCGGCCACGGCAGCACCCCGCTCACCGGCTCGGCACCGTCGAGCAGGGTACGGCCGGCCACCTCGACCCGGGTCGCCGCGACCAGGCCGAGCCGGCCGGGCTGGCCGTCGGCACCGGGGAGCAGGATCACCGCGGCGGCGTCGGCGTCCACACCGCCGCCGTCGATCCGGCGCTCGCCCGGTGACAGCAGCACGGTCTCGCCGGTGCCGAACCGTACCCCGGCGCCGGCCACGCAGGGCACCGTCTCGGCGGTGGCCGGCTCCGGCGCGAGCGCGGAGGTCGACTCGATGGCGGTCAGCAGCCGCTGCCGCCCGCTCGGGCCGACCCGGACGCGGACGGTCCGCAACTCCCGGACGATGCGCAGGCTCGGCGTGCTGGCGGTGGGATTGGCCTCGATCGTGGTGGTCGTGGTCTCCACCGGGGCGTCGGCCGGGGCGAGGCGGCGCACCCAGGCCTGGGCCGGCCCGGAGCGCAGCGCGAGGTCGCCGTCGACCACCTCGGCGGGCCAGTCGGAGTGCAGCAGGAAGGTCCACTCCCGAGGCTGGTCGGCGGCGAGTTCGTCGAGGAGCACGAGCCGCCCGGACGGGGTGAAGACCAGGGTGCGGTCCACCCGCCGCACCCCGAGCGCGGGGTCGAACATGGCGGCCGACTCGCTGGTGGCGTGCACCAGCCCGCCGGTCGCGAGCACGTCGCGCAGCCGCGCCTGCCGCTCGTACGGCAGGTCCTGGTAGACGTGGTAGCGGTCCTCGCCGGCCCAGCCCTGCCCGTCCACGAGCACCAGGTTGTGGTGTGCGGCGCGCTTGCCGTTGCAGTAGCCGTCGTCGACGGCGAGGAACTCCCCGTGCGAGCCGAAGACGAAGGAGCCGGCGTCGGGGTGGTGGTGGCCGGCGTTGAGCGTCTCCCACCCGGACTCCCGGCGCAGCCGGTGCGACGTCTCCCAGGCGGTGTGCCCGCCGCCGGGCGCCGACTTGAAGCTCACGAAGGCCGCCGTGTCGTGCCACCCGGTCCGGGCGGTGACCTGCCCCAGGTCGGGGAAGTAGGCGGTGGTCGCCGCGGTGCCGGCCGGGTCCACCGGAGCCACCCGCGGGTCGTACCAGAGCAGCTCGTAGCCGGCCTCGGGCATCACCCCGGGCCGCACCCCGGAGGCGTACGCCTCACGCCAGAAGTGCTGCCGGGCGACCCGGTCGGCGAGCCAGGCGGCGTGCCCGTCGCGGTAGACGGCGGCGAGCTTGTGGTAGAGGGCGACGCTGTGGCCGGAGCGGCGGTCGTGGCAGTCGCCGTGGTCGACGTTCTCCTCGAAGCCGGGGGCGCACTGGTGCAGCCGCCACGCGAAGGTGTGTCGCAGGAAGCCGCCGCGCTCCCACCAGTCGACGCCTTCGGCGTGCTGGAGCAGGTCGAGGTGGATGGCGAGCCAGGGCACCCCGTAGCGCCAGTAGACGACGCCCTCGGCGTCGGAGCCGTCGGCGGGCAGGAGGTCCAGCACGGTGCCGAGGTTGTCCCGGGCCCGGTCGCTCCACGCCGGCACGTCGAGCGCGTAGCCGGCAGCGGCGAGCCCGGCGTAGCAGATCCAGTTGTGGTTCTGCCAGTAGCTCGACGACCACCAGCTCCCCTCGGTGCGCACCGCGAAGTCGTACATCCGCCCGCCCTGTAGCCGCAGCTTGGCGCCGAGCGCGTCGGCCTCGCCGGCGGGCAGGTCGTCGCGGAGCCAGGAGTACGCCAGCGACAGCCCGTGCAGCAGCCAGCCCGCGTCCAGGTCGTGGTCCGGCATCTTCGCCCTGCCCCAGTGCGGGTAGGACACCGCGGCGCCGATCCACCGCCGCGCCTCCGTCAGATAGCCGGGCTGCCCGGTGAGCCGGTACGCCAGGGCGAGGTTCATGGCGGCCGGGCCGAGCCAGGTGATGCTCGCCAGCGGGTGCTCGGCGGGCGGACTCTGCCCCCGGTACCAGGCGCACTGCTCGTGCAGCCGCCGCCACTGCGCGGTGTGGGTGGTGGTCAGCGCGGCGCGCAGCCGATCGAGCCGGCCGCCGATGAGCAGCGGTTGCATCATGCCCCCAGGCGGTAGACGGAACGGAAGGTGACAGCTGTGGCGTCCTCGACGCTCCAGTCGACCCAGGTGCGGGTGCGCTGCGGGTCGTCGGCGGGGCCCGGGCCGGGCCGGACCACGAGGTCGGCGGCGACCGATGCCTGGTGCCGCCCGCGCAGCACCTGGCGACCGGACCAGACGGTGTCGAACCCGCCGTCGGCGGCGGGGCGCACCGCCAGCTCGACGTCGGGGCGCAGCCCGAGGGTGATCCGGCGCGGCCGGTCGGCGGTGACGACCAACTCGTCCACCAGGGCACCGTCGCGCCGGCTCAGCTCCCGCCGCGCCGACACTCTCGGGTACGCGTCGTCGCAGCCCACCGACACCGACCGCCGGTCGTGGCCGATCAGCCGGCCGGCGCACTCGGCCTGCTCCAGCCCGTCGACCCGGAACGTCGGGTGGGCCACGGTGGAGCGGTAGTGCCGCCGCCACCCGCGGTGGGCGTACGGGACCTGGCCGGGGTCGGGCTGCCAGGGGGTGTCCGCGCCGTAGAGGTAGAGGGAGAGCTTGTCCAGGTGCCCGTGCGAGCCGCCGTGCGGGCCGAAGTCGACAAGGGCGTGCAGCCCGTGACCCCGCAGCAGCGCGTACCCGGCGTCGGGGTAGCAGACCACCGGGTCGGCCGCGGCCGGCACGTCGCCCAGCAGGGGGCGCAGTTCGGCCAGCTCGGCCAGCTCGTGCTCGGCCTCGGGGCGCAGGTACGGTCCGTCGTGCAGCATCGGCAGCAGCCCGCCGGGGGTGGTGATGGTGTCCAGTACCGCGGCCATCGCGACGAGGCGTTCCCGGACCGGCGGCGGCAGCGGCGTCTCGGGCCGTGCGCCCACCGCCAGCAGGTACGCCCGCAGCACGAAGTGGTGGTAGTAGGTGGCGGCCTCCCACTCCCACCCGTCCGGGCGCACCGCCGCGAGGACGTGCGCGTGCAGCCCGTACGGGCCGGTCAGCCACTCCGGTCGGCCGGAGCAGACCGCGCCCGCGGCGATCAGCCAGGCGGTGTAGTTGGAGTCGAAGCGGCCGTCGGCGACGAGTGAGTCGCGGGCCTGCCCGGCGGCGTCGGTGAGCGCCGCCAGCAGCCCGCTCACCTCGGCCGGCAGCGGGTCGCCGGCGGCGCGCAACGCCTGCACCGCCTGCCCGACGGTGACCGCCCAGACGGCCTCGGTCAGCGCCTGGTGGAACAGCCGTCCACGCAGCATCCACTCGGCGGCCTCACCGTGGGCCGCCCCACCGAGCGCGGCATACCGGTCGGCGTACCCGACGAGCAGGCGGGTCGCGGCGGCGCGGTGGCCGGGCCGGGACGAGCGGGCCAGGGCGCGCAGCCGCCGGGCGCACGCCTGGTGGGCCAGCACGGTCCAGGCGTCGCGCACCGCCGGGTCGTCCACCCGGCAGCCGTGCCGGCAGCGCGCGCCGCCGGGCGGGAACACCCCGGTGAGCAGCCCGTCGTGGGCCAGCTCGACGCCGTGGACCGGGCAGACGTACGCGTGCCACCAGCCGCCCCGGCCCGGTGGGAGCACGGGGGCGGCCAGGGACGCGGCCTCGGTCAGCGGAACCATGCTCCACCGTCGATGTCGATGGTGGCCCCGGTGACGTAGCCGGCGGCGTCGGAGGTGAGCCAGAGGACCGCGCCGGCGACGTCGCCGGGGGTGCCGGCGCGGCCCAGCGGCACGCCGGCGACGATGGTCCGCTGCACCTGCGGCGGGGTGAAGGTGTCGTGGAACGCGGTGCCGCCGATGAAGCCGGGTGCCACTGCGTTGACTGTGGTCCCGCTGCCGGCGACCTCCTTGGCCAGGCCCTTGGTCAGCCCGCGCACGGCGGCCTTCGCCGCCGCGTACACGACGGAGCCGGCACCGCCGCCGTTCTCCGCGGCCAGCGACGACATGGTGACCACCCGCCCCCGGTCGCCCGCCTCGCGCAGGTGCGGAATGGCCGCCCGTACGGTCCGGAAGGTGGTGCCGAGGTTGAGGTCGACCACCTGCTGGTAGTGCTCGTCGGTCATCTCGGCGACCGGGCTGCGGCCCACCATCCCGCCGGCGTTGCAGACCAGGATGTCCAGGCCGCCGAGGAACCCGGCGGCCTCGTCGACGAGGGCCTGCGTCTCGTCGGTGCGGGTGAGGTCGGCCTGCCGGACGAGCGTTTTGCGGCCCAGGGCCTCGATCGCCGCGCCGACCTCGCCGGCCGGACCCGCCGAGTGTCCGTGGTGGACGGCGATGTCGGCGCCGGCCCGGGCGAGCGTCACGGCGATCGCGGCGCCGATGCCGTGGCCGGCACCGGTGACCAGGGCGCGACGTCCGGTCAGGTCGAAAGTCATCGAGCTGCTCCTTTGCGTGGTTCTGGTTGGTCACTTGATGCCGGCGGTGGCGAAGCCCTGCACGAAGTACCGCTGGGCGAACAGGAACAGGATGATCATCGGGACGGTGGCGAGGGTCGAACCGGCCATGAGGAAGGCCCACTCGGTCCGCTCCGCCGTCTGGAAGGCGGCGAGCCCGACCTGGATCACCCGCAGGTCGTCGCGGGTGGTGACGAGCAGCGGCCAGAGGAAGTTGTTCCAACTGTTCTCGAAGGTGATCAGGGCGACGGTGGCGACGGCGGGCTTCACCAGCGGGGTCATCACCCGGGCGAAGATGCCGAACTCCCCCATCCCGTCGATCCGGGCGGCCTCCTCCAGTTCGGCCGGGAGGCTGAGGTAGAACTGGCGGAACAGGAAGATGGCGAACGGGGTGAGCGCGCCCGGGATGATCAGCGCCCACCAGGAGTCGAGCCAGCCGTACCCGCCCCGGCCGAGGTAGTCGTTGCCGCCGAAGAACGGCATCCCCTTGGCGATCAGGTACTGCGGCACGATCTTCGTGTAGGTGGGGATCATCATCATGGCGAGCACGCTCATGAAGAGCACCGAGCGGCCCCGGAACGGCACCCGGGCCAGGGCGTAGCCGGCCATCGTCGCGAGGATCACGTTGATCAGCGTGTGTCCGATCGCGATCAGCAGGCTGTTGCGGAAGTACGTCCCGAACGGGGCGTAGGCGAGTGCCTCCCGATAGTTGCTCCAGACCCACTCGGTCGGCAGCAGCCGCGGCGGGTAGCTGGCGATGTCGGCGTGGCTCTTCAGCGACGACAGCACCATCCACGCGAACGGCACGACCATGACGAGCGCGCCGGCGCCGAGGACCAGGTGCAGCAGCACCCGGGACACGAGGTCACGCCGCATCGTCGTCCCTCCCCGTGAGCCGGCGGCCGAGCACGGTCATGACCAGCAGGAAGGCGAAGAGCACGACGCTCTGGGCGCAGGCCGTGGAGATGTGGAACTCACGGAAGGCGGTCCGGTAGATCTCGTAGGTCATCACCGTGGTCGAGTTGGCCGGGCCGCCGTCGGGGGTGAGCACGTAGACCTGGTCGAAAACCTGGAACGCGTCGATCATCGACACCACGAAGACGAAGAAGGTCGCGGGACGCAGCAGTGGCAACGTGATCGCGAAGAACCGTCGCGCGCCGGAGGCGCCGTCGATGTCGGCCGCCTCGTACAGCTCCGACGGGATGTTCTGCAACGCGGCCAGGTAGATCAACATCTTCAGGCCGATCCCCTTCCAGATGCTGACCAGGATCACCGCCGGCATCGCCCAGGACGGGTCGGAGAGCCAGGCCGGTCCGTTGGTCCCGACCTTGCCCAGCAGCAGGTTGAACAGGCCGAGGTTGGGCTCGAACATCCACATCCAGACGAGCGCGATGGCGACCGTCGCGGTGATGTGCGGCATGAAGAACGCGGCGCGGTACCAGGCGCGGGCGCGCAGCCTACGGTTGAGCAGGACCGCGATCACCACGGCGACCGCCATCGCCACCGGCACCGTGAAGAAGGTGTAGACCACGGTGTGCCAGATGGAGAGGTTCCAGCTGTCGTCGGCGAAGATCTCCCGGAAGTTCGCCAGCCCCACCCACTCGACCGTCCCGGCGAGGACGTCGTAGTCGGTGAAGGCCAGGACGAAGGTGGCCACCACCGGCAGTCCGATCCACCAGAGCAGGTGCAGCACCGATGGGGCGAGCATCAGGTACGCGGCACGGCGCCGCTCGGCACCGAGGCGCCCACGGCGCGGCGAGCGCGCCCGGCGCGGCGCCTGCGATCCGGACGCCACGTCGGCACGGTCGAGGGTGCTGGTCATGTCAGCCCTTGTCGATCGCGACCTGGGCCTTGGCCGCCAGCTCGGCGAGGGCCTGCTGCGGGGTCTTCTTCCCGAGCAGCGCCGACTCGATGGCCGCCTTGAAGTCGCCGCGGATCTCCAGCCAGGCCGGCACACCCCCCTCGGAGTACGCCGCGTCCAGGTTCTGCATGGCGAACTGCACCGACTTGTTGCCTGTCACGTACTCGGAGGAGGCGAGTTCCTTGAGCGCCGGCACGTTGCCACGCTGCTGGTTCGCGGCGAGCGACGGCCCCGGCCCGGCCAGGAAGTCCACAAGCGCCTTCGCGGTGCCCGGGTGGCTGGACTTGGCACTCACCGTGGCGAGCGTGCCGCCCTGGAAGATCGCCGGGCGCTCATTGTTGATCATGAAGAACCCGATCTTGTCCTGCTTGATCAGATCCGGCGCGGACTCCTGGATGGACTGCCAGACATTGTTGTGGCCGATCATCATGGCGGCCCGCCCCTGCGCCAGCGGCGGGCCACTGGCGGCGCCGGGCTGGGTGAAGCCGAAGTCCTCGGAGCGGTCGGTGCGGACCACGTCGGTCATGAACTGCAGTGCGCCCACCGCGGCCGGGCTGTCGAACGCGGGCTTGCCGTCGGCGGTGAAGAGGTCGCCACCGTTGGCCCACATCAGCGGCAGGAACGTCTGCCGCAGGTCGTTGGAGAGGATGTCCAGGCCGGCCCGGGTGAGCTTGCCGCTGGCGTCGCGCCTGGTGAGCTTGCGGCCGTACTCCCGCAGCTCGGCGAAGTTGCGCGGCGGCGCGGTGAGGTTCGCCTCGGCGAGGAGGTCCTTGCGGTAGATGCCGAACCGGGTGTCCAGCATGATCGGCAGCCCGTACACCTTGCCGTCGTAGATGCCGGGGTCGACGACCCGCTCGTTGAAGCGCTGACTCAGCTCGTCGCGCCTCACGTCCAGCGGGGCGAGGGCGCCCTTGGCCGCGAACGGCGGAATCCAGCCGATGCCCATGAGCATCACGTCGTAGGGGCGACCGCTGGCGATCGAGGTGGTGAGCTTCTCGTTGAGCTTGCCGTACGAGGTGTAGTCGACCTCCACGGTCACCTTCGGGTGGCTGCTCTTGAACGTCTTGAGCTGCTCTTCGAGGACCTGCTTGCCGTCTGCGCCCTCGAAGATCGGGGTTAGCATCCGGATGGCGCCGGAGTCGCTGTCGCCGTCCGAGCCGGACGGCGCAGGCCCGCCGCAGCCCGAAGCGAAGAGTGCCACGACCAGCCCCGCCGCCAGCGAGAGCCGACCCATTGTCCGTGTCTTGCGCATCCTGGTCTTCCCCTCCGTACCGGCCCCCGGTTTCCGGGACACCGCGTGGTCAACAATGGAGAGCGCCGGTCTATGCATCGATTTACTGGTGAATCGATGCAGCAAGGCTAGGAGCGCCCCTCACGACTGTCAATGGCCTGGACACACGGGCGCAACACGCGCTTAACTGAGGAGCCCGGCAGAGGAATCGGCTCCGATGAACCCATACACTCATGGCTCCCTCAATCCGCCTGACACACAGGAGAACCGAAGCGTGGCCGGTGTGACGATCTACCAGGTTGCCCGCGAGGCCGGTGTCTCGCCCAGCACCGTGTCGAACTTCCTCAACGGCCGGCCGGAGCGGATGCTCCCGCAGACCCGCAGCCGGGTCGCGGCCGCGATCGACAAGCTGGGATACCGGCCGAACCGGGCGGCCCGCCAGCTCCGCACCGGGCGGATCCAGGTCATCGGCCTGGTGGTCCCGAGCGTGGCCAACCCGTTCTGGGGCAACTTCGCCCGGCTGCTGGAGCGGGCCGCCCTGGCCGAGGGCTACCACGTGCTGCTCTGCAACAGCGAACGCGACCCCGAGCGGGAGCGGGGCTACCTCGACGAGCTCTGGGCCGACGGGATCCGGGGCGTGGTGCTCTGCTCCTCGCTGCCCTCGCTGGCACACGTGCTGCCACTGGTCGACGCCGGGCTGGGGCTTGTCGCCTTCGACCGCACCGCCCAGGCCGGCGATCCGGCCGCGCTGGTGAACATCAGCGTCGACAACGTGGTCGGCGCCCACCTCGCGACCGCCCACCTGCTCCAACTCGGACACCGCCGGATCGCGTTCGTCTCCGGCTCCCTGCGCAGCGTCAACCGGCGCGACCGGTTCCGCGGTTTCAGCCAGGCGTTCGAGCAGGCCGGGATCGACCCGGCCGAGGCGATCGTGTGGCCCGGCGGCGCCGAGCAGGAGCCGTACGGCGACCTGGACGCCGCCGAACTCGGCCGCAACGCCGCCCGCGAGCTGCTGGCCTCCCCCGACCGCCCGACCGGGATCGTGGCCATGAACGACATGTGTGCGCTCGGGGTGAGCGCCGGGGTGCGCGACGCCGGCCTCGTGGTGGGTCGGGACGTGTCGGTGGTCGGGTTCGACGACATCGTCCTGGCCGACCTCGCGGCGCCACCGCTGACCACCGTCCGGCAGCCCATCGCCGACATGGCCGCCGCGGCGTTCCAGCACCTCAGGTCCCGGATCGACGACCCCTCCGGCGGGCCGAGCCAGTCCCTGCTGATGCGCCCGGAGCTCGTCGTCCGCGCCTCCACCGGGACCGCACCGCGGACGGAGGGGCGCGGGTCATGACGAGCGGCGGCACGGCGGCCCGGGTGAAGTCCGCCGACCGGACCCTGGAGCTGCTGGAACTGCTCGCCGCGTCGCCGGAGCGGCGCACCCTGGCCGAACTCGCCCGCGACCTGGACATCCCCAAGAGCAGCCTGCACGGGCTGCTGCGCACCCTGGTGCAGCGGGGCTGGCTGGAGGTGGACGGCAACGGCTCGCGCTACGGGCTGGGCGTCCAGGCCCTGCGTACGGGCACCGCGTACCTGCGGACGGACCGCGCGGTCCGGCGCCTGACCCCGGCGGTCGACTGGCTGCACCGGGAGCTTCGCGCCACCGCGCAGCTCGGCCGGCTGGTCGGTGGGCACGTGGTCTGCCTGGTCACGCGGGAACAGGCCGGGGCGCGTCCGGCGAACCCCGCCAGCGGGCACACCCCGGCGCACGCCACGGCGCTGGGCCGGGCGGTGCTCGCCCGGGTCGCCGGCGACGTCGCGTCGCTGGCCGGCGTGCTGCCCGCCGCCGCCACGATGCCCCCGGCGCGCCTCGACGCGCTCGGCACCGAACTCGCCCGCACGGTCGCCCGCGGATACGCCGTCGACTGGGCGCCGGACGACCGGGCCGGGTGCGGCAGCGTCGCGGTCGGCGTACCGCCCGCGCTGGGCCGGTTCGACTCGATCGCGGTGTCGGTGACGGAGCACCCGTTGACCGAGTCGCGCGCCCACGACCTGGCGGCGACCATCGCCACCGCGATCCGCGACAGCCTGACCGGCCGACTCGAAACGGATAGATAATCTTGAAAGAGTCTATTGACGGTTAAGTCACCATCTTCTATGTTCACTCGGCACTAGTGCGATGCAGTTCACATATAGGAACCTCTACCCGAAGGATGCCTAATGCGACGAACCGCAAGTCTCGCGCTACCCGTGGCGCTCGTCATCGCCAGCATCGGGACAACAGCCGGCCCGGCGCACGCGGTCGGCCCCCAGCTCTCGGTCAGCTCGGTGACCGCCAGCGCCGACGACGGCAACGTCCCGGCGAACACCCTCGACGGCAACCTCTCGACCCGCTGGTCCGCCGAGGGCGACGGCGCCTGGATCCGCTACGACCTCGGCTCCAGCGTCACGGTCGGCTCGGTGAGCCTCGCCTGGCACCAGGGCGACACCCGGCGCCAGACCTTCTCCGTCCAGACCTCCACCGACGCCAACTCCTGGACGACGGTCGTCAACCAGAAGCAGACCGCCGGCACCAGCCTCCAGTTGGAGAACCACGACTTCGCCGACCGCAGCGCCCGCTACCTGCGCATCGTCGGCTACGGCAACACCTACAACGACTGGAACAGCATCACCGAGACCCGCATCTACGGCGCCGACGGGGGCGGCGGGGGCGGTGGCTGCACCGTACCCGCCGACGTGCTGAACCTGACCAACTGGAAGATCACGCTGCCGACCGGGTCGTCCGGATCGCCGACGGAGATCAAGCAGCCCGCGCTCGCCAGCTACCAGAACTCGCCCTACTTCGTCACGGCCAACTCCTGCACCGCCGTGCAGTTCCGCGCCCCGGTCAACGGCGTGACCACCAGCGGGTCCAGCTACCCCCGCTCCGAGCTGCGCGAGATGGCCAACAACGGCACGAGCAACGCGAGCTGGTCCTCCACCTCGGGCACCCACACCCTCGTCGTCGACCTGGCCTTCGTCACCCTGCCGTCGACCAAGCCGCACCTGGTCGGGGCGCAGATCCACGACGCCTCCGACGACGTGACCGTGTTCCGGCTGGAGGGCAGCAGCCTCTACATCACCAACGGCGACACCACCCACCACAAGCTGGTCACCAGCAGCTACCAGCTCGGCACCCGCTTCCAGGCGAAGTTCGTGGTCAGCGGCGGCCAGATCAAGGCGTACTACAACGGCACCCTCCAGACCACCATCTCCAAGAGTTTCTCCGGCGGCTACTTCAAGACCGGGGCCTACACCCAGGCCAACTGCGGCAACTCCTCCCCGTGCAGCAGCAGCAACTACGGCCAGACGCTGCTCTACGGCGTCACCGTGACCCACTCCTGAGCAGCCCATCCCGGTACGGTCGAGGCCACCTCTGCGCCGACCACCCTGCGGCGCGCGCCACGCGCTGGCCGCGCCGCAGGGCAGCGCCGCCGCGTGAACTGCCCGGCGCGGCCCCGCGTCCGCTGCGGTCAGCGCTCCCCCGCCGCCGGGACACCGCCGCCCGTGCGGGACTCGCCGGGAAGCGGGGTGCCCGGATGGGCCTCGCCGGAGACCAGGGTGTGCGCGGCGCGTACCTGGTCGGCCGCCCGGCGCAGCGCCACGACGATCCGCTCCTCGAGCCCGGGGTCGTACCGGGTCAACGGGACGGAGAGGCTGATCGCGTCGATGGCCGGGGAGCGCAACGGCACGGCCACCGCGACGCAGACAATGCCCTCGGTGTTCTCCTGCCGGTCGACGGCGTAGCCCCGCTCGCGGATCGTCGCCAGCTCCGCGTGCAGCACCCCGGCATCGGTGACCGTGTACGCGGTCAGCGCCGGCAGCGGCCAGCTCAGCAGCCGGTCCGCTGTGGTGTCGGAGCGCTCGGCGAGCAGGGCCTTGCCCAGCGCGGTGGCGTGCGCCGGCAGCCGCCGGCCGATCGCGCTGTAGAGCCGCAGCGGGTGGACCGACTCCCGCTTGGCCACGTAGACGACGTGGGGACCGTCGAGACGGCCGAGGTGGACCGTCTCGCCGAACTGCCGGGACAGGTCGTCGAGGACGCCGGCCAGCAGGCCGACCGTGTCGTCGGAGTCCAGGTAGGCGGCGCCGACCTGGAGCGCCCGTACGCCGAGCCCGAACCGCAGGCCGGTGTCGTCGGCCTCGACCCAGCCGCGCTGCGCCATCGTGCGCAGGATGCCGTGCAGGCTGCTCTTCGGGATGTCCAGCGCCCGCGCGAGGTCCACGAGCGACCGCCGGCCCTCGGCGGCCAGCGCCTCAAGCACCGTCAACGTCCGGTCCGCGGACTTGACCGGTTGGAACTCATCCCCCGACGTCACGAGATCAATGTAGCGGGATTGACATTCCATCGAACACCACTACGGTCATATACGTGACCAACGTTCCTCTATCTGAACACGATGGCACTGTAACCCACCCCGTCACCGCGGCCGTCGCCCGCCGCCGCCTCCTCCCCGTCGTCGTCCTCCGCGACGCCCGCGCGGCCGAGCCGCTCGCCTCCGCGCTGATCGCCGGGGGCCTGCACACCGCCGAGGTGACCCTGCGGACCGACGCCGCCATCCACGCGATCCGCGCCATGGCAACCCTCCGTGGCTTCCTTGTCGGGGCCGGCACCGTGCTGACCCCGGCCCAGGTCGACCGGGCCGTCGAGGCCGGTGCCCGGTTCGTGGTGAGCCCGGGCTTCAGCCCCGCCGTGGTCCGCCGCTGCCAGGACATCGGCGTACCGGTCTTTCCCGGCGTCGCCACGGCGACCGAGGTGCAGATGGCGCTCGACGCGGGGCTCGACACCGTCAAGTTCTTCCCCGCCGAGCAGCTCGGCGGGGCGGCGATGGTCAGGGCCCTGGCCGCACCCTTCCCGTCGGTGCGCTTCATCCCGACCGGCGGCATCCACAGTGGCAACCTGCCCGCCTACCTGGCCCAGCCGGCGGTTCTCGCGGTCGGCGGCACCTGGATGGTCGCCCCCGACCTGCTGGCACAGGCGGACTGGAACGAGATCACCCGGCTGACGCAGGCGGCCACCTCCGCCGCCGGAGAGGTGTGACCCCGTGACCGCGCTGCACCCACGTCCCGCCGGCGAATGCCGCTACGACCTCGTCGCCCTGGGCGAGGTCATGCTCCGCCTCGACCCCGGGCCCGGCCGGGTCCGCACCACACGCGCCTTCTCGGCCTGGGAGGGCGGCGGCGAGTACAACGTCGCCCGCGGGCTGCATCGCTGCTTCGGGCTGCGCACCGCGATCGTCACCGCGTTCGCCGACAACGACGTCGGACGCCTCATCGAGGACCTGATCATGCAGGGCGGCGTCGACCGCACGTTCGTCCGGTGGCTGCCCAGCGACGGCGTCGGCCGCACCATCCGAAATGGAATCAACTTCACCGAGCGGGGCTTCGGCGTGCGTGGCGCCCGCGGGACATCGGACCGCGGACACACCGCCGCCAGCCAGCTCCGCCCCGAGGACGTCGACTGGGACCACCTCTTCGGCGACCTCGGCGTACGGTGGCTGCACACCGGCGGCGTCTACGCCGCCCTGTCGGAGACCACGCCGGAGACCATCGAGGCGGCCGTCATCGCCGCGCACCGGCACGGCACCATCGTCTCGTACGACCTGAACTACCGGCCCAGCCTGTGGCAGGCGTTCGGCGGCAAACCCCGGGCGCAGGAGGTCAACCGCCGGCTCGCCCGGCACGTCGACGTGATGATCGGCAACGAGGAGGACTTCGGCGCGGCGCTCGGCTTCGAGACGCCCGGGGTCGACGCCGACCTCTCCAACCTGCACGCCGCCAACTTCCGGCGGATGATCGAGGACGTCACGAAGGCGTACGACAACCTCCGGGTCGTCGCCACGACCCTGCGCACCGTACACACCGCGACCGTGAACGACTGGGGCGCGATCGCCTGGGCGGCGGGGCGGTTCGTCGAGGCGACGCACCGGCCAGGACTGGAGATCATGGACCGCGTCGGCGGCGGCGACAGCTTCGCCGCCGGACTGGTCTACGGGCTACTGGAGCGCGGCGACCTGGCCGCCGCCGTGGAGTACGGCGCCGCCCACGGTGCCCTCGCCATGACCACCCCGGGCGACACCTCCATGGCCAGCCTGCCCGAGGTCGAGGCGCTCGTACGCGGCGCCGGCGCTCGCGTGCAGCGCTGAGAGCCGGGTGGGAGCCGATGGGTCGCGTCGGCCCACCGCCGTACCAGCGGCCTCGCCGCATTGTCCTGACGTGCGTAGCTGCTCGCCACGACTTTGCCGGCCCCCTGGCGCGCTCGGCGAGGAGAGGACGAGAACACCTCGGCCACGCCGAGTGCGGGTGATCCGGGACGGGCGGGCGGACCGCGGCCGGTCCGCCCGCCCTCACCGTTGCGCGTGGTCAGGTTACGGAAGCCTCCGCGTCCCCGGTCGATCCGTCAGGCGGGCCCCCCGCCCGCGGTGACCGTCATGCCGACCGACCCGTAGCCCGAGCCGACCTGGTTGTCGCTGTAGAACTTGACGCCGGTCGAGGCCGAGGTGACCTCCATGACCTTGGTCGAGGACCCCACGAACCTGTTGCGGGTGATCGAGACGTTGTCCGGCCCGTCCAGCTTGATGGCCTGGTTCCAGCTGTCGCCGATCTCGTTGTCCGCGACGATCCAGTTCTTCATGCCGTCGGTGTTGCCGCCGGAGTTCCCTCCCCGGCCGTAGTCCTCGACCATCAGCCACTGGTGGATGCTGGGGATGCTGTTCTGGCGGCCCGGGTTCGCCGGTCCGACGGCCTTGTTGTGGCGGATCTGCACGTCGTCGCTGGCGACCGGGTGCGAACTCGACACCCACGTCTGGATGAAGTCGGTGTGGCTGTTGCCCGGGTCGCCGGTCACGAAGTTGATGGCGGTGTTGTAGAGGATCTTGTGCCCGTTGCCGAAGAAGGTGATGGCGTTCAGGTCACCGGGAGCCTTGACGTTCTTGATGTCGTTGTTCTGGATGGTGACGTTGGTGTTGTTGTCCGAGTAGATGCCGTACTGCTGCTGCGCGTCCACCCGGCAGTTCTGCACCACCACGTTGTCGGCGTCGATCACCAGACCGCCACGGATGGTGTTGCCCTGACAGTCGTAGACCTTGGGCGCGGTCGCGGTACCGCCCGAGCGGATCGTGTACTTGGAACCCTGATTCGCCACCAGGACCGCGCCGGGCGGAGTCGCCACACCGCCGACGCCGAGAGTCTGCGTGGGCGTACCGCCACCGCCGTCTGCGCCCAGGACCGTGAGTTCGGAGATGCTCGTCCACGCGTTGTCCGTGTTGCCGTGCCCGACGACCCGGAGGTACCGAGCCGGCCCGTCGGCGAAGTTGTAGTTCTCCGGCCCAGCCGTGCTGCCGCTGCTCGTCGTCCGGGACGACACCGTGGACCAGCTCGACCCGTCCTGGGACAGCTGCACGTCGAACGTCATGCGGCGTACGTCTCCCCGGTACCAGGCGACGGACGTCGAGCCCACCGTCTGCACCGTACCGAGGTCTGCGCGGAGCCACACCCCGTCACCCTCGCCGGACCAGCGCGTGGCCAGATCGCCGTCCACGGCGTTGCCCGGCACATTCCCGTCGTCGGAGCTGGCCGTCACGCCCACGATGGGCAGCGTCGCCGCCGCGAAGGCCGGTGCCCCCGGCACCACCAGCGAACCCATCGCCAGCGTCACGCCGGCGGCGGCCGTCACCACTCGTTTCACACCGATCACCTGTTCCTGCTTCCTCGTCGCCGTCACGACTGGTCGAATGAGGTATGTCGCTCGTGCTGCCGGGGTGCGTCCACTCCGGCCCCGCCGGGGATAGGCGGTCCGTTCGGGCCTCGCCAACTCGTCCGCCCCGACGCCCGTCCGCCACCGCCCGGCCACCCGCGACGAGGGCCGAGCCGCCCGACGACGCGGGCCGACGGCCGGGCCGCCGGAGCCGATCCGGCGCGCCTCACGCCGCATTCGCAGGTCGGCGACCATCACGCCGCCGGCGAGCCCGCCGGTGGCGGAGCCGACCACCCGCGGGTGCCCGCGTGCGTCATGGTTTTCGGCGCGTACAACTCGTTGACGAGCATGACCCGCCAGTCGGCGGTCACCCTCGACGAGCGAGGTGTTGTGGCCCGGGCCACCCGTCGGCGCGCGGGAGCGAGCCCGAAGTGACGACATCTCCGCCGTCGAGCCGGAGTGCCGCCTCGTACCCGGTCCCGGTCAGCCTCTCGTGGTAGTAGTCGTAGGTCTTGTGCCTCCGGCCGTAAGCACCGGCGCCGCCGGTCCTGGCGCCATCGAGGAAGAAGTTGCGGTACGCCTGGTTGCGGTTGCCGGGCCGCAGGGACCGGGCCCCCTGCGAGTTCGTCGCATCAACCGTCCCTTCTGGTGAAGGTTCCTATATGTGAACGACGCTGCACCAGTGCCGGCTGACCATAGAGGGAGACACCAATCCCGTCAATGACGCACGTCAATACGTTTGAGGCGGTGATGACGGCTGCCTGGCCATCGGTCCAGGCGGCCGGGCGACGGGGTGGCGTCCGGGTCGTGGTGCCGACCAGACAGCCCGCTGAGGGCGCGCGATGCGACAGAGCCCCAGCGTCCTTGGAGTCGCCAGCGGCAGGAGGGCATCAAGTGATGCAACGGTGCCGCGGGCTCGGGCGTGGTCGTCCAGTCGGTTGGCGGGCATGGGGGTGATGGGTTGCCAGCGTTGTGTGCCGCCCTTCCCCGACATCCGGATCAGCGCGTGGTCGGTGTCGAGGTCGGTCAGACGTCGCGCGAGTGCGCCGCCGCGTCGGCAGGCCGTTTCGGTTCACAGGCGCAGCAGCAGCGCGTCGAGCACAATGTCCTTGCCACCGCGGCGGTCGGCGGCGGTGATGTCGGACAGTTCGTCGGGGGTGAGGGCACGGCGGGTGTTGGGCAGCCGGCGGGGTTCCCGGATCCGGTGGGCAGGGCTGTCCACGGTGGTGAGGTAGCCGTCGCGGTCGCGCTCCTGGAGGCACACGCCGGTACCGGTGATGCCCGATGGTTCCGCCGGGCGTGTCCTACGCCCGGCGGAACCGCGGTAGTTATCCGAGGACGAATCGGAAGAAGCGGGGGCGGTAGATGCCCGGATCGCGGTAGTGGTCCGCGTCCGGGGAGACGCGGGTGTCCATGCTGTTGACGTTGTAGGAGGCGATGAAGGTGTCACCGGAGCTGAGCGCGGGGTGCACGTGCGCGTTGTAGGAGATGATGTTGGGGTTCCAGTAGCTGCCGTAGGGGCCGGGTTCCGGCATGCGGTAGACCGGGGTCTTCTGGGTGAAGGGGCCGTACGGTGAGCAGGACGTCCAGGCGTTGATCTGTCCGCTGAACGCCTCGGTGCTGTCCTGGCTGAGGAGGAGGAACTGTCCGCCCCAGGGGGTGACGCTGTATTCGTTGGCGATGCCGGTCAGCAGGTTGCGGGAGTTCTGCTCGCGGAGCGTCCAGCCCCACGGCGTGTGGTACTGCCAGGTGCCGTTGGCGAGGTCGCTGCCGTACACCCGGGCGATGCGCATCTGCTTGTTGATCGGGGAGTCGTCGACGCCGTAGACGTAGGTGTAGCCGTCGCCGCTGCGGCTGGCCGGCAGCAGCCCCGAGCCCCAGGCGACCCCGCTGGCGGAGGGCAACTCCCGGACGCTGACCGGGGTCCGCAGGTTGGACAGGGCGAAGTTGGCGACGACGTTGCGGTTGAACCGCCAGTCCCAGGCGCCGGAGCCGAAACGCTCGTACTCCTGGTACACCACTTGAAGTTGTCCGCCCGAGAGGTGGCCGTCGCCGACCCAGTACCACTTTCCGGGCCCGGACGGCGGCATCAACGCCCGAGGCGCCCCGGCGGTGCCGCCCTGGTAGGTGGTGAGGCTGCCGCCGTTCTGCACGACGAAGGTGTTGTTGACCAGGGGGGGCGCTCACCGGGCGGGTGCCGTCGCTGTTGAGCGGGCCCATCCAGGTGTCGGAGAACAGCCAGACGATCCGGCCGTCGGGCAGCTTCACCGAGTACGTGGAGTCGCCACCGGTCCAGCCGTCCGGCGTGCTGGCGGCGTATCTGTTGAACGTGCCCTCCGGCTCGACCGTGGTCTCGACGCTGCGCACCGAGAGCGGGCGCAGCACGCACGAGCGGGCCGTGAGTGGCAGCACGCTCTCCACATTCGTGGTGAACGTCTTCGGGCTGCTGTCCGCGTCGGCGGAGTGGATGTCCAGTTCGGTCCAGGTGGTCACCAGAGTGGCCACTATGGGGTACGCGAAGTCCGGCACCGTGATCAGTCCACCCGCGTCGGGATGGCGCACGGTGTGGATGCTCGGGTACTTCGCCAGCGTGCCGGTGTTTCCCGTCGGCGACCAGACGACGACGGCGGATCTGCGGTTGGCGTCCCTGGTGGTGTCCACCATCAGTGTCGAGCAGTATCCGCAGCTCGCGTCGCCGGAGTTCTTGACCGCGCGGAAGTCGTGGTAGACAGCACCGCCCTTACGCAGGATGTCCTGGTACTCCGCCTGGACGCCGGCGGGCGTCGAGTGACTCTTGCGGGCCGGTCTGGCGCCCCCGAGGGTGTCGCCGCTCGTCCCGCTCGCGCCGGTGAGGTTGCTGCGCCACAGGCTCGCGTCGGAGTCGGAGTAGCCGTAGATGCGCCAGGCGTCCACGTTCGGGGCGGGCGCGGCGTTCGCCTTGGCCAGTCGATAGTTGGCGATGTGGTAGTTGAGGAGCATGTCCGCGAAGTTCAGGCCGTAGCCCTCAGCGGTGTGCCGGATCGCCTCGATCGGCAGATGGTCGTGGTCCCGGATGCTCTCCCACGTGCGTCGTACGAAGGAGGCGTCGACCTGCTCGGTGAGGTAGGTCGGCAGCAGGAACGCGCCATACTGCGGACCGCCGCCCAGCCCGCCCCAGGAGTTGAGTGCCGCCCCGGGCTTGCTGAGCACGTCGTAGACGTTGCGGGCGTACAGCTTCTCCTCGCCGGGGATGGGCACGTACGGCGCCCGGGCGTAGGTCTGGCGGGTCGCCCACTCCGCGGTGGCCTCCATCCACCAGTTCATCGAGCCGAACTCCTTGCCGCCCACGAAGAGGGCCAGGTAGTCCAGGCCGACGTCGGACCGATCCCAGTACTGGTACTGCATGACGTGGAACAGCTCATGCCGCGGCAGGTAGTCCCAGTCGTCCTGCCCGTTGGGCACCAGCATGGTCGCCTGCTGGTTCAAGCCGAACGGCAGGACGAACGGCGCGTCGATCGGCAGGCCGGCCCCGCCGAGGAGCGGAATCTCATCGACGCCGTAGACCAGCACCCAGGGCTTGCCGTCCCGCACGGGCAGCGGGTAGCCCATCTCGCGATACTCGTCGACGGCGATCGAGAGCGCGTTCAGCAGATGCTGCACCGCCTTCGCCCGGCCGTTCGGGTTGGCGTCCGCCGGGATGCCCGGCCTGCCTCCACCGGCGATGTTGTAGAGGACGAGGAATTCGCCGGCCGACGCCCGGCAGCGATAGGTGACCCCGAGGTAGTCGTACGGTTCGGCGGCGCAGCCGTCGTAGCCGGCGGTCGTGGCGGCGCCGGCAGGCACCGCGACATCTGGCGCGATCGTCCGCGCCGCCTCCGGATCGGCGCTCGCCGCCAACATCGACAGGTATGTCAGATATCGCTGCGGGTCGTGGATGGCCCCGGTCGGTCGAAGGTGCGCCGGCACCGACCGGGGCGAGCGCACCGCGCCCAGGCCATACCGCACCGCGTCGTCGCGGGAGAGCTTCCCCCGATGGTACGCCGAGAGCACGCGTTCTCCGGGGCCGAAGTCGGGCGGGGCGGCCGTCCGGCCGGTGGCGGTGCTGAGCGGCGCCTCCTTGAACGGCGTCGGTTGCGGGACCGGCGGGGCGGCGACTCGCGGTTCGGTGTGCGGCGGTGCGACGGCTCCCACGGCGGCTGGCGCCGCGGCCGAATCGGGCGCCGCCTGCGCGGCCCCACTGGTCAACACGGCCGCTGCCAGCACAACTGTCGCGCTGAGCAGGGCCAGGGGGTCTCTCATCGCACTCCCTCTATTGGATGACCGGCCGGTGCCGGTGCCGTCCGGGGGACGGCGCGTCCGGCCGGTGGATCGTCGTGCTCGGCCAGCAGGCATCGCACCCCGGCGATGCGGAGAACATCGCCTCGGCGAGCGAGGTGCCGAGGCCGTGCGACACGGTGTCCACCGATCTTCGAAGCCCGCCACGTCACCGGCGGCTGCCTCTCCCCCAAGGCCGTCGCCCAGTCGATGCGTCGATCGTCGCCCCCCGGATAGCGCACCGGACTCTGCGCACCCCTCGTCGTACGCGGCCACCCCCGTGCTGGCCGCGCCGCGAAGCGCACGCTCGTACCGCCCGCTCACTGTCAGCGGGCTCGACCATAATCAGGGCCGGCGCATGCAGCGATCTTGCAAAAAGCTTGCAGCGGAGTCGCGCCGGCCCGCACACGCAGCGACGGCAGGGAAGTGCACATGGAGTTTCGGGTCCTCGGGCCGGTGGAGATCTGGTCCGAGGGTGTCCGTGTCGCCATCGGAGGACGACAGCCCCGGCTGCTCCTGGCGGTGCTCGTCCTGGAGGCCAATCGACCGGTACCTGCGGACCGGCTCATCGACCTGATCTGGGCGCAGGCGCCCCCACCCAGCGCACGAGCGACGGTGCAGGCCATGGTCTCGCGCCTACGGGCCACCTTCCGGCAGATCGGTGCATCCGCGCAGCTGCTGAGCGAGCGCGGCGCCTACCGGCTGCACACCGATCCGGCGACAGTCGACGCACACCGCTTCTCCGCCCTCGTCCAGCAGGCCGCAGGCTCTTCCGACGATCTCACCACAGTGGAGTTGCTGGACCAGGCGTTGGACCTGTGGCGAGGTGAGCCACTGCTCGACGTCGTCGACGATTCCGGACGCCAACTGCTCTGTTCGGGTCTCATCGAGGCCCGCTGGACGGCTGCGGAGGACCGGGCGGACGCGCTGCTGCGGCTGGGCCGCACGAGGAGAGTGGTGCGCGAGGTGTCCGACCAGGTGGCCGGACAGCCCTATCGGCATCGCCTCGTCGGTCAGCTCATGACAGCCCTGTATCTCGAGGGCCGGGCCGATCGAGCATCGGAGGTCTACCGCAATCTCCGCACCCGGCTACACGACGATCTCGGCCTGGAACCGTCACGCGAACTCAGCCGCCTGCACCGGCTCATCCTCAGGGGCGAGCCGGTGCTGCCGGCGGAACGCGACGACGCACTGTCGAGCGTCCCGCACCGTCCGGAAGAGCTGCCACAGGACGTACCAGGATTCATCGGCAGAACCGACGAGATGACCCATCTCGACCAGCTGTCGGGCGGACCCAGCGCCACGACGGTCTGGGTTCTCAGCGGAATCCCCGGAGTCGGAAAGACGGCGCTGGCGGTGCGCTGGGCGCATCGGGTACGTGACGCCTTCCCCGACGGTCAGATGTTCATCGACCTGCGCGGCTTCGACGTCGAGCGCCCACCCGTCACACCGTCCGCCGCGCTCGGACAGCTACTTGGTGGGCTTGGTGTCGACCCCCGCGTCGTTCCGGACGATCAGGACGGCCGGGTCTCGCTGTTCCGCTCGACGATGACCGGCCGCAGGATTCTGCTGGTGCTGGACAACGCCCGTGACGCTGACCAGGTGATACCGCTGATCCCGCCCAGCGGCACCGTTCTGATCACCAGCCGTCGTCGGCTCGGTGAGCTGGTCGTCCGGGCCGGCGCCCGATCTCTGCTGCTGGGCGTGCTCAGCCCGACGGACTCCGTACGGCTGCTGGCGGCGATGCTCGGCGACGAGGCCGTCCGGGTCGAGGCCGGCGCCGCGGCCCGCCTCGCCCACCTCTGCGGGCACCTGCCACTGGCACTGCGGATAGCGGCAGCGAACCTACAGACGAGCGGCCATCCCCACATCGCCGGACTGGCCGAGGAACTCGACGAGGGCGGTCCTCTCACCAGCCTGACCGTCGACGGTGCCGACGAGGGCGCGGTCACGAAGGCCTTCGCGATGTCGTATCGGGCCCTGCCCACCGCTCAGCAACGCATGTTCCGTCACATCGGGCTGGTCCCCGGTGGCAGCTTCACCGCCCACGTCGCCGCCGCGATCGAGGGGGTCGCGCCCCCCATCGCGACGAGGACACTCCGCGCCCTCGCCTCCGCGCACCTGATCGAGCATCAGGGAGGCGACAGATACCGGTTTCACGACCTGCTCCGCCAGTACGCCGTGGACCGGCTCGTCACGGAGGACGACGACACCACCCGTCACGACGCCCGGCAGCGTCTGCTTGAGCACTATCGCAGCAGGGCCGACGCCGCCGGACGTCAACTCATCCCCCACTTCCTCAGGCTCCCCGGGCCGGTCCCGCAACAATCGTTTCCCGATGCCGACGAGGCGTCGGCGTGGCTGGACGCAGAGGCAGCCAATGTCATCGCGGCGATCAACCACGCCGCCGACCACGGGCATGCACGCTTTGTCTGGCAGCTCACCGACGCCCTACGCGCCTGGTTCCACCAGCGTGGACGCCGCGCCGAGTGGCTGTCCGCAGCCACCGCTGGGTTGGCCGCCGCGGAGGCCGCGAACGACCTGACAGCCCAGGCCAGCATGCACCTGAGCATCGCCCTCGCCCACGTCACCGCCGGCCGATACGAGGAAGCCCGCCAACACCTCCTCGACGGCCTCCGCATCAACGCCCATGACCGGTGGCCGGAGGGACGCACGGCCCTGTTGAACAATCTCAGCGCGGTGCACCAGCGCCTCGGCAACCCCCGAGCCGCAATCGACTGCGCCCAACAATCCCTGGAGCTCAACCGGCAATACCGCAACGACGGCGGCGAGGCCATGTCCCTCGCCAACCTCGGCTTCGCACACTGGCAGCTCGGCGCGCTGTCACAGGCGGACCAGCACATCCGGGACGCACTAGCCTGCGCAGAACGGAGCGGCTCACGGTACAACGAAGCGGTACTTCTGGTTGACCTCGCGGGCATCCGCCGCGACCGTGGAGACCGGGAAGCCGCCGAGGAGTTGTACGACCGGGCGCTGGTCGCCAACCGCGATCTGGGCTATCGGTACGGCGAGGCGACGGCGCTCAGCGGACGTGCGTTGTTGTGGTCGATGACCGACCGCGCACCACGCGCCTGCGCCGACGCGCGACATGCAGTGGCGTTGACGCAGGAGATCGGCGACGCCGGCACCGAGGCGTGGGCACGCGAAGCTTACGGCCGCGTGTTGCTGGCCGCTGAACGGCCAGCAGAGGCAGCCGAGGAACACCGCCTGGCGCTCGACCTGGCCCGGCAGACCCGGTTCGTGTGGTGCGAGGCGAGTGCGCTGGTGGGGCTGGCGGCGGTGGGGCTGGCCACCGAGCAGCCCGAGGTCGCTCGCGAGCACGCCGAGGCCGCGCTGCGCATGGCGAACGAAGCCGGTTACCGGCTGATCGAGTCGCGCACGCTTGGACTGTTGAAGGCGCTCGACGACTGAGTCGTCGTAACCGGGCCCAACACGGCTCTCCCCCAACAACGTCCGCCGTCAGTGGCGCCAGGCCCGCGCCGAAGCCGACCTCGACTGGGTCACCCCGCACACCTTCCGAAAGACCGTCGCCACCCTGACCAAGGAGGAGATCGATACCAAGAGCGCGGCAGCGCAGCTGGGGGCACTCCAGCGAGGAGGTCACCGACACGTACTACATCGCCAAGCCGGTACAGGTCCCAGACGTGTCCGGCATCCTCGAACGGCTCGGCAGCCACCCGAGCCCCCAGGGCCCCGGCAAAGTCGTTAGGTGATGCCGAGGAGGGCCAGTGTCCGGCTGCTGTCGCGGGCGTGGTGCCGGCTGGCGGCGGCGATGTTGGTGACTCCGGCGAGGCGTAGGGCGCCGATGGCGGCGTTGCGTAGGGCGGCCATGACCTGCGGTCCGGTGCCGGTTCGGATCTGGCTGCGGTCTTCGTCGTAGGTGACGTCGCGGACCCAGTGGAGCCTGTTCTCGATGGACCAGTGGCCGATCCACGCGGCCAGTTGATCCGGTTTCGCTTGGTGGACTTGCAGATCGGTGATGGCGTAGACGGTCTCGATGGTGAAGCGTTTCGGCTCATCGAGGCGTCGTCGCCGCCGGCGGACCTGGATGGCCTGGGCCGCGTGCGGGAAGTCGATACCGGTGGAGATCGTCAGGATCTTGCACGTGCGAATCTCGCGGCGACCGTGCCCGCGATCGTCGTGGCGGGTGGCGTCGGGAACGGCCCGCCAAGATAGGCTGGCGAGTTGGGTGTGCAGGTTGGGCTGGTTGGCTTTGACGGTCAGGATCCAGTGCGCGCCGCGTTCGGCGAGGTAGGCAACGTGGTCGCGCTGGCAGTGCAGCGCGTCGACGGTGATCACCGTGTCGCGCAGGTCGCCGATCTGGTCAAGCAACGGCTGGAAGCGGGTGATCTCGTTGGTCTTGCCGTCGACGTCGGTGCTGGCCAGGACCACACCTGTGCCCTGATCACAGGCGGCCATCACATGATCGGCGGCGGCGACGGCGGTGCGGTGCAGGGCTGCGCGCATCTGCCCGACAGCCGGATCCGACGGGTTACCGGGGTAGGCGCGGCGGTAGACGGCGAGGGTGCGGATGAGGAGCTGCTGCGCCTGGTCGCAGATGTCGGCGTCGCCGAGGACACCGGCGCGCCCTTTCGGCTTGCGCGAGGTTCAGCCGACGGCCAGCCTGGCGGTCGGGCGGGTGGCTGCGGCGTCGCGGTGCCGCAGCACGAGGTCGGCGGCGGCGGTGACCCCGCCGGCCTGGCGCATCCGCCGGCTCCACAGCCGCGCCCGCGCCCGGAACGTCTCCTCGCCCAGCAGTCGTCCGAGCTTGGCCAGGACGTCCTCGACGTTCGGCGAATCGGCGCGCTCGACGGCGAGCGCCACCCCGCTGTCGACCGCCCGCACCGCGCCGTCGGGGCAGTCCAGCCAGAACGGCATCACCAGCTGCGGTACGGCGAAGTGGACGGCCTCGTGGATGGCGTTCGCGGCGCCGTGGTTGAAGAAGACCCGCACGTGCGGGTGGGCCAGCACCCGCAGCTGCGACGGCAGCCACGCCTCCACCCGCAGGTTGGCCGGCAGCCGTCGCTCCGGCGGGAGGAGGTGCCGTTGGCGTGCCGGCACCTTCCACAGCACGGCGTGTCCGGGCCCGAGCCGCTCGGCGACCTCGACGATCGCGTCCACCTGCCCCTGCGACAGTCGCATGATGGTGCCGAACCCGACGTAGACCACCGAGGGGTGCTCGTCGAGCCACCCCATCAGCTCGTCGTCGTCGGCCGGCGACAGCTCGCGGGGCACCACGGGGCCGAGCATCCGCAGCTTCTCCGGTGCGGTGGCGAACGGGTACTCGAAGCCGAACACCGTGTACGCCATGAGGGCCTCGGCGGCCTCGACGTAGCCCGCCGGGCGCATCTCCGGGTTGGGGATGCCGGCCGCCCGCCGGCTGGCCACGGCGGCGAGGCTGCGGCGCAGCCGCTGCGGTTCCATCAGCGCCCGCACCAGCCGGTTACGGAAGCCGGTGTTGGCCGCCTGCTGCCGGGGCGTCATCTGCTGCGGCAGTCCCGAGAACGGAGCGGGGTAGCGCGGCGGCAGCTGCTCCTGGAGGAAGTTGGAGGGCGGCAGCGAGATGCTGACCACGTAGGGCAGCCGCCGCGTCTGTGCGGCGTCCATGGCCCAGCTGGCGAGGCTGTCGACCACGGCCACCGCCGGGCCGACCTCGTCGATGATGTCCAGGCAGCGCCGGTAGAGCTGCCGCACGTGGTCGTAGTCGGTGCTGACGTCGAGGTAGCGGGCGAAGCTGGTCGCACGGTCGCCGGTGGTCAGCGCCCGGTACGTGGCGTCGTCCCAGGTGTCCGGTGACGACTGTGGCCGGGCCGGGCCGAGCGAGACGAAGGTGACCTCACCCGGCCCGCGCAGCCCCTCGACGTCCGCCCGGCGATCCAAGGTCGACGCGAACCAGACGTTCCCGACTCCCCGGGCCTTCAACTCGCCCACGATGGTGAGCAACGGGTTGAACATCCCCGCGCTGTTGTAGGCGACGACCAGCACCGCTCGGTCGCTGTCGTTTCCGGTCATGTGCACCGTCCGCCACTCCTTCCCGCCTGTACGGCGACCTGCGCCGTCCGACCCTGGAGTGCACCGCGCCGACGAGCCGCTCGGGGGAGCGACCGTCAGCGGCAGGGGTTCGTCCGGCCATTGAGTTACGACAATATAGTGCGGCGCTAGATGGACAAGGACGTTACTCCATGAAAGCCAGCACTGCAGCGATCACCGCCTATAGATTGCCACAACCGGCGTGGATCGTCTTGCTTAATGTGTCGGTTCTCTCGGTTGGCTGGGAGGGCGGTGCGCCCAGCTGCCGAACTCCCGCTAAGGGACGTCTCGTAACCGGGTGGAGGCGTTGCCCGGTGCCGGGTCGGTGGTCAGCCGGCGAGGATGATGTTGTGGAGGTTGGCAATGCCGGAAGCGGCGTCGGTCAATGTGTGGGCGGCGCGGCGGTAGTCGCGCAGGATCTTGAAGTACTTCATCCTGGCCAGCTTCTGGTCGATGCCGCTGGTGCGGTAGACGATGGCGTCGTTGCGGTTTCCGGGCTGCGGTTCGCCGAGCACTGAGCCGCCTAGACCTGGCCACTGCCCACCTGCACGCCAGCGACACCGATCCGGAGCAGGCCGCTGCGCTGCTGCCCACACCGCACCACCGCAATCGTGCAGACCATCCTCGTCCTGCACCACGTCGAAGCGAACCATTGACCGTAACAGAGCCGAGCAATCGGGAGCCAGAACGCTCAGCGAAATCGGTCGATGGTAACGGGGATCAGTCCCTGCTGCCGCATCTGCGTCGTCAGACCGCGCAGCAGCACGCCGACCGCCTCGTCACGTTCCCCCACCAGATCGCACGTCACGTCCAGCCCCCACGCGGCACCTGCGGCCACCCGGCGCAGATCCCAGCGGAAGGCGTCGCCGGCAACCTGGCGGCGCACCGCACCCAAAATACGCACCTCGGGATCCGCGAGGTCGCCGGTGACCGGCATCTGCCACTCCTCGCTGAGTGCCGCGAGGGCGTCCTGGGTCAACTCATCGGTGAGAAGAATCCGATAGATGCGCGTCTCTCGAAATCCGCGCCTGGCCTCGGGACCGCTCAGCCGCAAGGCAGACGGCGCCTGCGGGGCATGGTCACCGAAGCACGCCCGGAGTGCAGGCTCGTCCAGCAGATCGGCACCGCAAAGATCCCAGTAGGACGCCGCCGCCGCTGCCCGGCCCACGGGCGTCACTCGGGCCCGCAGCGCAGCGTCGACGCGTAGGCGCCGACTGGTGGCCGATGCGTCGCGCCACTGGCGCTCCTCTCGATTCCAGCCGCCGCTCACCAGCCCCGCCGAGGAGTAGTCCGCCGCGAGCAGGAACTCCTCAACCAGCAGGCCCTCCGGCTCGTCGGCGCCATCGTGAGTTACGTAGTAGTGCAGGGCAGGTGAGTTGTCGGCCGCCTGCCGCGCAACAAAGGTCTCCGTCACCCGTGAATTTTCGCCACGACGGCGCACGGCCACGCACGGCTCGCCGGAGGCCCCCAGGCTGGAGCCGGTGAACTCGCCCCTGCACGTTGTGCTCCCCAATCCCGCCGCAAGCCGACAGTGGTCACCAGCCACCAGCGCCGCCCGGGTGGAAAAGGCTCATTGATGGGCGCCTGGATACGCGTTATGACGATGTTGTGACAGGCGGGAAGTGTGCACTCTGGTGATCGCGCCGGGGCGCGGTCGCCTGACGCCGGTCGCCGTCGGCGGGGCACGGGTGGCCCCCGGTGGGGCGCGGGGCGGTCGGGCCACCCCACGCTCCGCAGGTCATTTGTAGACGCGCACGTAGTCGACGAGCATCCGCGCCGGGAACGGCGTCGACGCGTCCGGCGGGCCGGGCCAGTCGCCGCCCATCATCCAGAACGCCGGCCACCGGTTGGGCCCTCCCCCAGCGTGGCATCGAACCTGCTCAATCGACAAGGGTTGGTCAGGCGCCGATCCGCCGGTGCGAGGCGGTCAGCCAGGTGGTCGTAGCCGCGCAGCATGAGCGCGCGTCGCTCGCCGGGCGCGGCGGCGAGCGTCACCGCCGGGAAGCGCGCCGGCACGCGGGGCAGGACCAGCCGGCCCTCCGTCCGGGCCGGCGCATCGAGCGGCGGGCGATCTCCAGCACTGCGTCGAACGTGCGCACCTGGTCGCCGGGCGCGGCGTCCTCCTCGTGGAGCATCGACGCGCGGCGACCGTGGACTTACCGTGACCGATGCGTCCACGGCCTCACGGCGCGGCGGTCACCGGCGGTGGCTCCTGGCCGCGGACGGCGAGGATCTGGCCGCCGTACTCCTCCTTGGTCGCCTCGAACGCGTCGCGGAAGGCACGGAACCGCCGCGTCAGCTCGCGGGCGGGAAGCGGCCCGTCCGACTCGCTGTGGAACACGCGCAGCGTCTTCTGCAGCCGGACCGCCTCCTGGTGCCCGAGCAGCGACTGCTCCCAGTCCCGCAGAAGCTGCTGCCCGAGCTGCCCGGCGGCGGCCACGAACCCGAGCACCGCCGGCACCCAGGTCGGCGCCGCGACCGCGAGCGCCAACGGGACCGCCAGCGCCGACAGCCCGGACGTGAACGCCAGGCACCGGTGCCGGATCGCCCGGACGCGCGCCGTGCGCACGACCCACGCGATGTGACCCTGCGCCCAGTCCAGGTAGTCGCGTTCGGCGCGGCTCAGGTCCCCCGGCGACTCGTAGCGCCGGAACGCACGCGGATCGGGGCGGCTCTCCTCGGTCAGCAGGGTGCGGACCACGGTCAGGACCGCCGCCAGGGTCAGCAGCGGCACGGCCCGCCTCGGTCGCGGCATGCGCACCTCCAGACATTCGAACCTGCAAAGTAGGACACGCGCGCCATCGACCTACCTCCCCGTGTCGCACGGTGGATCGATGTCCGACACGGTGGAGCGCATCCGGCGGGCCTGCCTGGCGCTGCGCGAGGTCAGCGAGCGGCTCAACCACGGCACCCGACCTGGTTCGTCCGGGGAAAGAAGTCGTTCACCACCGTCTGGCTCGACGGCCACCACCACGACGAGTTCCTCCACCTGTGGCACGCCGTGCCGACTGGCGCGGCCACCGAACTGGTCGCGGCGAACGCGCGCACCTCCTTCCACCCGCCCTATGTCGGGGGTCGCGGCTGGGTCGGCGTCCGCCTGCCGTGCCAGCCCGTCAGGTGGTCGCCATCGCTCAAACGGCTGCCGTCGTCGCCGGCCTCACCCAGCCCTGGAGCTAAGGCCCAGTCGAAAGCCAGGTCAACCGCATCAAGACGATCACACGACAGATGTACGGCCGCGCGAACCTCGACCTCCTTCGCCAACGAGTCCTCGCCACACCATGGACGCCGCCATGATCAATCACGAAATGTGCGCCAGAGCCAGTTTTCAGGCGGAGCCGACAGCGCGGCACGAGTTCGCGGACCGGAGCTTCGCTGTAGGCGCAGGCACTGCCGATGCCCGTCCAGTTCGCGACCTCATTGCCTCTCGGAAATCGGAGAGTCGCTGTGGCACGGCCGGGCCAATAACGGACGTACATCTTCGACACCAGGAAGGAAGCCCGGGCGGAGTACGCCCGGATCAAGCACGAGACCGACCGCGGCACTGAGGTTCCCCCGGTTCGCCGGAGGGTTGGTTACCTGGCACCGCTGGGCTCAGGCTGAACGATAGTTGGCTCGTGGTGCTGTGCCTGGTGGGTGTGCCAGGCGGTTTCGTATTCGTCTGGGGATCGCCAGCCGAGGTCTTTCTGGATGCGGTGGGTGTTGTACCAGCCGTCGATGTAGCTGAAGATCGCGTTTTCGGCTTCGTCGCGGGTCCGCCAGGAGTTGCGGTAAACCAGCTCGATCTTCAACGTCGACCAGAAGTTCTCCATCAGCGCGTTGTCGAACGAGTCGCCGACCGATCCCATCGAGGGCAGGATGCCGTTGTCGGCCAGGCGTTGCGCGAAGCGGAACGACGTGTAGTTCGACCCGCGGTCTGAGTGGTGGATCAACTGGCCGTCGCGGATGTCGCGGGACCAGATGCCGTATTCGAGGGCGCCGAGGATCAGGTCGGTGTCGCAGCGGTCGGAGCACCGCCAGCCCACGATGCGGTTGGAGAACACGTCCCGCACCGCGGCGAGCCAGAACACGCTCTGCCCGCAGGGGATCCGGGTGGCGTCGGCGACCCACAGCCGGTTCGGCGCCGCCGCCGTGAACTGCCGTTTGACCAGATCCGGAGCCGGTGTCGCCTTCGGGTTCGACCGGGTCGACGGGATGCGCCATTTCTTGCGCAGGAACGCGCCCTGCAGACCGTGTTCGCGCATCAACCGCTCGACCCGCTTGCGGCCCACCCAGCGGCCTTGCCGGCACAGCATGGCGTGCACCCGTGGGCTGCCGTAGGTGCCGCCCGAGACATCGTGGATCTCCGCGATCTCCACCGCCAGCTCGGCGTCCTTGCGTCGGCGAGCGGAGGGGTTGGCGGCCTGGGTGAGCCAGCCGTAGTAGGTGGAGGCGGCCACGCCGATGACCCGGAAAACGGGCTCAACCCCGAAGCGATCGCGTAGCTCGTCGACGAGCGTCACGACCGTCGCCGGGTCGGGTCGAGTTCCGAGGCGAAAAAAGCCGAGGCAGCCCTGAGGATCTCGTTGGCCCGCTTCAACTCGGCGTTCTCCCGCCGCAGCCGACGCAACTCCTCCAACTCCCCGCTGGTCGACCGGTCGTCACGCTGACCTCGGTCGGCTTCGTCTTGGCGGATCCAGTTGCGCAACGCCTCGTGATGCACGCCAAGCTGGCGGGCCAATTGCGGATCACGGGCTTCGGGTCCGACTCCCGATACAAACGCACCGCACGTTCACGCAGCTCATCGGGGTACTTCTTCGGTGCTGCCACGGATGACTCCCTTCAGCTCCATCAGAGCATGATCGAAAGCCTCCGACCTACCGGGGGAACCTCAGTTGACCGTCGTCCCGCATCCCTACGGGCACCAACGGGCACGGCGGGACCGGGCCGGCTGTGCTCGCACCGTCAGTTTGGGAGAGCATGGTCAACCGGTCGTGATGCCCGAAACGCCTGCGGCCGGTGGCAGAGCCAAATGCCGCTGGCGCCCGGTCATGACCGCTGCGCGCCACGGTTACTGGCCCACGGATGGCCAATGCCGGACACGACCAGCCATCTACGCGCCCTTGACTCCCATCCCTCTCGTCCGCCTGAGAGACGGCTACCCACCGAGCACCTTCTGCCGCGCCGACAGCTCCTGCCGAAGCCGTCTCACCTTTTCAGGAGGGGTGTCCGGGAAACTGGGTACTCCTTCAGCGATTTCCTCCATCGCCTCCTCGCCGATTACCTGGCTGACGGCATCCCACAGGACCGCTCGCGCCCGAGACGCTTGAGGGCCGATCAGCCACTCGGTGATGAACCGGTCGAGGGTCTCGTCGTCTGCCGTCCCGCTCGCCTCCCGTGAACCGATCCGGTCAATCGAGCGGGTGAGGCACTCAAGAAAGCGAGCTACCTCGATCGCCCGGTCAAGCGGGACGGTCACCGTTGATTCGCCGCTGTTCACGTTGTCCAAGGCCGCCCCTCTGGATCAACATGCTGTCGTAGACCGTCCAGGTCCTCGGGCGGATAGCCGCCAGTCTGCCCCGGTCCCCCGGATAGGTGCCAGGCATGCCGACGCGCAGCGCCCTTGGCGCCGGGCGGGTGGCGCAGAGGATCGGGCACCCAGGGCAACGGGTCAGGCCCTGGTCCTCACCGCCGTTGAACCGCGGGCGGCGACCAACGAGAGGCCGCGGGCAAGCAGCTCCGCTGCGCGGCAGCCGATCGCCCCAACCTCAACGGGGAGCAAGCCCGACGGCGATCGTCCCGCCTCAGCCCTTGTGCCCTTGGTGGTTCCGTCAGCGTGGCCGGCCGGCCCGGCCGATGCCGGCGCTTGCGCCGCCAGCAGGCCGAGGCCGAGCCGGCGCGGCCCGCTTGCAGGCCGCCTTGATCCAGAGAACGAGCAATTCGGCAAATGACCCAGGTAGGCACCTGAAACTTGACCAGCGGTCAAGGAGCGCTACCGGGCGGCGCACTTGACCGGTGTGGTCCCCAGAACGCCGGAAAGGGCCGACCCGATATCCGGATCAGCCCTCTGACCTGCGTCGGGACGGCCGGATTCGAACCGACGACCCCTTGACCCCCAAGCAACCAGCACCGCCACGTGAGCTGCTGTTCCCTGGCCCTTGACCTGCGGGCGCGGTCCGCCACCGTCGGTACTTGTCCACTGGGGTCCGCACCGATCGTCACTCGGTTAGTCACCCCAGCCGGGCCGAGCTGGTGTGGCAGACCAACGTCACGGTTTCGGTCGATCACTGCACGTCACCCTGACAAGTGTTCGGCGTCGATCGCCATCTAGCATCACCTCATGGTTCCAACTAGCACGAACTCAGCCCGCGGGCTGCCGCCTCGCCGTCTCCCACTGGGAGCCAACATCGCAAGCACATTGTTGATTCTTCAGGCGTCGTTGCTGATATTCGCGGCGATTTCCGCCGCATATGCCAAAGGGGGCATCGACGCTGCCGTAAACGATGCAGCGGGTCGCTCCAGCGTCCCGGTAGACAGCAGCTCGGTCGCACTCAAGGCGTCCTACTTCCATTTCGAAGCTCGGCTTACCCTGTGGTATGCACTTTTCTTCGCGCCCATATTGGTTGGCGTTGCGTGGTGGGTCAGGACGGGTCAGCAGAGTGCGCGAGTAGTCACCCTCGCAACGAGCCTGCTTAGCGTGCTTTGCTGTTGCGGGTCCGGGGGGTGGCTATGGCTATCTGACGAACCAACGGGGATTGATGAAGCACTTCCGGCCGCATTCGGTCGAATACATCCAGCATGGGTCGAACTGGGCCAGCTCGGGCTGGCAGCGTCCTTTGTGCCCGCATTTATCGCGGCCGCACTGGTCTACAGCGAGCGTACCGTTGCCCGCACCTCCCGAGGATCGAACCAGTGACCTCTTCGGTGTGAAGGAACTACAAGCGGTCGACAGGCGGCACCGTTAGTGCGACTGATCCGCCCGAACGGTCCATCGGTGCAGCAGACCCCAGGGCCGGCCCGAGCGCTACCGCCCGCTTGCTTTTACCCTTCGGCGCCTTCTCCACCACCCCGTTGCTGGTGGTGGTGCGTTGCCAGTGCAGCAGCACGCCACGGTCAAGGTCGACACGCGGCCACTTGAGACCGGCCAGTTCCCCTCGCCGGGCACCGACCACGATTGCCAGCACCCACGCGGCACGCAGCCGGTGGTCGGCGTGGTGCTTCAGGAACTTCGCCGACTGCGCTGGCGTCCAGACGCCCTTACGCCCCATCGTCTCCCGCTCGGCCTGCCGGGGCTGCCGTACACCGTCGACGTTGACTCCGAGGTCGCCCAACGCCTTTCATCAGGATCCGGTGGACGATGCGGACGGTGGTCGGCGACAGCGGCCCACCGTTCTTGCCGCCACTCTTCAGTAGCTTCTTGTAGAGGTCGTGGATGACCCGCTTGTCGAGTGCATAGAGCTGCCGGCCGCCGATGTGCGGCACCATGTAGCAACGAATGACGTCCCGGTAGTTGCTGAGCGTCGTCTCCTGAACGTCCAACTCGCGCTCGTTGACCCAGCTCTCCAACTCCGCGGCGACGCTGCCGTCGGCGCCGAGATCCGCTCCGCCGTACGCGGCGCGCGCTTCGTCCTCCGCCTTCAACGCGGCGGCCTGGTTGGGGAACCCTTGCCGCTTGTGCTGGCGACGGCGCCCGTTGGTGTCGGGCGGAAGGTCGATGATGAAGAACCAGCGGGCTTGGCCGTTGGCGAGGCGGTAGCTGTAGACAGCCATGCGGCTGCACCTCCGCAGTAACGGGATCGAGGGATGCAGCCCACGTTAAGCGATCTCCGTTACCGCCAGCGTTACCGCAAGATCACAGACGATCTTCTATATCCGCTGGTGAATACCAGTCGGGACGGCCGGATTCGAACCGACGACCCCTTGACCCCCAGTCAAGTGCGCTACCAAGCTGCGCCACGTCCCGATGCCTCCGCCAGGTCTCCCCCGCGGCAGCCGATACAGCTTAGCGCAGGATCTTCGCACCGTGCGCAGAGGCCCCTCCCGCGCCGCACGCCACACCCTCTAAAGCGTCCTAGGAGGGTGGGGGCGGCGGCGACGAGAGACAAGGCTGCAACCGGAGGGTCAGCCGTGGGCTTTGCCCCGGCCGCCGGTGCCGAGCTTCTTGCGCGGGCGTACCGAGATCTCGATCGGGCTGCCCTCGTAGCCGAACTCCTCGCGGAGCTTGCGCTCCACGAAGCGCTGGTAGCCGGCGTCCAGCGGGCCGGTGGTGAACAGCACGAAGCGCGGCGGGGCCGCCCCGGCCTGGGTGGCGAACAGGATGCGCGGTGCGCGTCCGCCGCGTACCGGGTGCGGGGTGGCCTGGACCAGCGCGGTGAGCCACTGGTTGAGCTGCGCGGTCGGGATGCGCGTCTCCCAGCTCGCGAGCACCTTGCGCAGGGCGGGCGCGAGCTTGTCGACCGCGCGGCCGGTCTTGGCGGACAGGTTCAGCCGGATCGCCCAGGGAATGCGCCGCAGCTCCCGGTCGATCTCCTTGTCCAGGTAGTAGCGGCGGTCGCCGTCGACCAGGTCCCACTTGTTGAAGGCGATGACCAGCGCCCGGCCGGACTCGACGACCATGGTGAGGATCCGCTGGTCCTGCTCGCTGATCACCTCGCTGGAGTCGATCAGCACCACGGCGACCTCGGCCGCCTCGATCGCCGAGGCGGTGCGCAGGCTGGCGTAGTACTCGGTGCCGCTGGCCTTGCCGACCCGCTTGCGCAGACCGGCGGTGTCGACCAGCTGCCACGTCTCGCCGCCGATCTCGACCAGGCTGTCGACCGGGTCGACTGTGGTGCCCGCGACCGAGTCGACCACCGCCCGCTCCTCGCCGGAGAAGCGGTTGAGCAGGCTGGACTTGCCGACGTTGGGACGGCCGACCAGTGCTACCCGGCGCGGGCCGCGCGGCCGGTTCTCCACGATCTTCGGTGCCTCTGGTAGCGCGTCCAGGATGGCGTCGAGCAGGTCGCCGGAGCCGCGGCCGTGCAGCGCCGAGACCGGGAACGGCTCACCGAGACCGAGCGACCACAGCGCGGTCGCCTCCATCTCGATGGTGGTGTTGTCGGCCTTGTTGGCGACCAGGATGACCGGCTTGGCGCTGCGGCGCAGCATCTTCACCGCGGCCTCGTCCACGTCGGTCGAGCCGACCATGGCGTCCACCACGAACAGCACCACGTCGGCGGTGACCACCGCGATCTCGGCCTGGGCGGCGATGGCCGCGGTCCGGTCCTTCGCGTCGGGTTCCCAGCCGCCGGTGTCCACCACGGTGAACGCCCGGCCGTTCCACTGCGCGTCGTAGGGCACCCGGTCCCGGGTCACGCCGGGGATGTCCTCCACGACCGCCTGCCGGCGGCCGATGATGCGGTTGACCAGCGTGGACTTGCCGACGTTGGGACGGCCGACCACTGCCACCACCGGCTGCGGGCCGGACGGCTCACCGGAGTCGGCCTCCGGCTCGCGCAGCTCCACCCAGCCACCGAAATCGTCGTCACTCATGCCGAGCCGCCCTTCGTTCGCGACTGCGGGGCTCGCACAACCCGCTCACTCCTCGCACTCACGCGATGCCGCCCTTCGTTCGCGACTGCGGGGCTCGCACAACCCACTCACTCCTCGCACTCACGCGATGCCGCCCTTCAATCGCGACTGCGGGGCTCGCACAACCCACTCACTCCTCGCACTCACGCGATGCCGCCCTTCAATCGCGACTGCGGGGCTCGCACAACCCGCTCACTCCTCGCACTCACGCGGCACCCCGCTCCGTGAGCATGTCCCGCAGACGCGCCACGACCTCGTCGATGCCCAGCTCGGTGGTGTCCAGCACCACCGCGTCGGGGGCCTGCTGCAGCGGGTTGACCTTGCGGGTCGAGTCGAGCCGGTCCCGGCGGGCCAGGTCGGCGGCGGTCGCCGCGACGTCGGCGGCGTCCTCGGCGCTGCGCCGCTTCGCGCGCGCCGCCTCGGAGGCGGTCAGGTACACCTTCAGGTCCGCGTCCGGCGCGACCACCGAACCGATGTCCCGGCCTTCGACCACGATCCGGCCCGCGTCGGCGATCACCCGCAGCTGCCGGTCGACGAGCAGTTCGCGTACGGCGGCGACGGCGGCGACCGCGGACACCGCCTTGGTCACCTCGGCGCCGCGGATGGCGGTGGACACGTCGGTGCCGTCGACCGTCACGGCGTACCCGTGGGGGTCGGTGCCGATGCGGAGGTCGGCCTCGGCGGCGACCTTGGCCACCGACTCGGCGTCGGTGAGTTCCACGCCGGAGCGCAGGACCGCCCAGGTCAGCGCCCGGTACATGGCGCCGGTGTCGAGGTAGCGGGCGCCGAGGCCCGTCGCCAGTCGCCGCGACACGGTGGACTTCCCCGAACCGGACGGCCCGTCCACAGCGACCACGCATCGCCCGGCCGGTACGTTTTCCTCCACCGTTGTCCTCCTCAGCCCGTACCTCGCAGGTCGCCCGGTGGGTCGGGCGCCGTTGAGCGGATGGTTCTGTCGTCAATTCTGCCCGCGCCGCGCGGGCGTCCCGCCGGGCCGGCGTGTGCCGGCCCGCGGACCGCGTCGAAGCCTACCGGGAGCCGTACCCGGATCGGCGGGTCAGTCACCCACCGCCTTGAACAGGGCGGCGACCTCCGCGTTGGTCAGCCGCCGCAGCCGCCCGGTACGCAGGTCGCCGAGCTTGATCGGACCGATCGAGGTACGGATCAGACGGGACACCGGGTGTCCCGCCTCGGCCATCAGGCGCCGGACGATGTGCTTGCGCCCCTCGTGCAGGGTCAGCTCCACCTGGGCGGTTTTGCCCAGTGTGTCGACCACCTTGAAACCGTGCACCTTCACCGGACCGTCCTCCAGTTCGATGCCGGCGGTCAGCCGCTTGCCCAGGCTGCGCGGGATCGGCCCGGCCACCTCGGCGAGGTAGGTCTTGAGTACCTGGTACGACGGGTGCATGAGCTTGTGGGCGAGGGTGCCGTCGTTGGTGAGCAGGAGCAGGCCCTCGCTGTCGGCGTCCAGTCGCCCGACGTGGTAGACCCGCTGCTCCAGCCGCGCGCCGATGAAGTCGGCGAGTTCGGTGCGGCCCTTCTCGTCAGCCATGGTGGTGACCACCCCGCGGGGTTTGTTCATCGCCACGTAGACCAGGCGGACGTCGGCCTGGAGCCGCTCCCCGTCGACGACGATCACGTCGCGGGCCGGGTCGGCCTTGTCGCCGAGCTGTGCCACCCGACCGTTGACGGTGACCCGGCGGCGGAAGATCAGGTCTTCACAGGCGCGCCGGGAACCCACCCCCGCGGCGGCGAGCACCTTCTGGAGGCGCTCGGCGCCCTCGTACACGGGGGCGTCGGGCTTCGGGGCACGGTCATCGCGTCGCATCGGCAAGCTCTTCTACGTCGTCGGGAAGGAACGGGGCGAGCGGCGGCAGGTCGTCCACCGAGTTCAGCCCCAGCTTCTCCAGGAACATCGTGGTGGTCCGGTAGAGGTAGGCGCCGCTGTCCGCTTCGGTGCCGCACTCCTCGACCAGGCCGCGACCCACCAGGGTACGGAGCACCCCGTCGCAGTTGACACCCCGGATGGCCGAGATGCGGGAACGGGTCACCGGCTGCCGGTAGGCGACCACGGCCAGGGTCTCCAGCGCGGCCTGGGTCAGCCGCACCGACTGCCCGTCCAGTACGAACCGCTCCACGTACGTCGCGTATTCCGGCCGGGTGTAGAGACGCCAGCCACCCGCCGCCCGGCGCAGGTCGAACCCGTGCCCTACTGCTGTGTATCCGGCCGCGATCTCGTCGAGCATCGCGCCGACCCGTTCCGGCGCCTGTTCGAGCACCTCGGCCAGGACCAGCTCGCTGACCGGCTGGTCCACCACGAGCAGGATCGCCTCCAGGGCGCCGCGCAGCTCCGCGTCGTCCAGGACGGGCGCGGGCACCGGTTCCGGCACGGCCCGCCGCCGTCCCCGCTTGTGCGGTACGCCCTCAGCACCCCCTCCCCCGTCCGCCCGCTGCGCCGCGTCCCGCGCCGTCGTGCCGACGTCGTCCCCCACCCCGCTCTCTCCCGAGATCTTGGTACGGTCCCGCCCCTCGGCGGGCGCCCCCGTACCAAGATCCGGCATGGCCGGGAGAGCTGCGGCGATCCTGGAAGGAGTCGGCTCCGCTGAGGGTTCCTCGTTTCCACGATTGGGCGGTTCCGGTGTCGCGTCGAGATCTGCTTCTCGGGAACCGGCGGTGTCCGCGATCTCGATTTCCGGCTGCTCCGCGGGCGGGTCGGAGTCGTCCGGGGCGGGCTTGGACGGTGCGGGGCGCTCCCACGGGGGCACCCAGGCGGCGGCCTGGTCCGCCAGGGAGTCGCGGCGTTCCTGGTCGCTCATCCGTTCACTCCTGCGTCGGTGCGGGTTCGCCCGCCGTCTCGGCGGGCACGGCGGCGTCGGATGCGGCGTCGTCGGCGGGCGCGGCGGGGACGGACGTGGTCGTGGGCTCGGGGGTGCCGGCGTACTCGTCGACTGTCAGCTCGGCATCGCCGTCGGCCGGGCCGGTCCAGCGGACGGTCAGTTCCTCCAGCGCCTGCTCCTGCACGAACGCGACGAGCCCCTGCCGGTACAGCTCCAGCAGCGCCAGGAACCGCGCCACCACCTCGAGCGTCATCTCGCAGTCGGCGCAGAGCAGCGAGAACGTGGCGACCCCGGCCCGGCGCAGCCGGTCGGCGATGATGCCGGCGTGTTCCCGGACGCTGACCCGGACCATGTGCACGTGCGCGATGGAGACCTCGGGCACCGGTTTCGGGCTCATCGCCTTGACCGCGAGCGTGCGCAGCCGCTCCGGACCGATGCCGAGCACCAGGTCGGGCAGCGCCTCGGCGTACCGCGGTTCGAGTGTGACCGCCCGCGGGTAGCGCCGGCCGCCGACCCCCTCCAGTTCGGCGATGTGCGCGGCGGCCTCCTTGTACGCCTTGTACTGCAACAGCCGGGCGAACAGCAGGTCCCGCGCCTCCAGCAGTGCCAGGTCCTCCTCGTCCTCGACCTCGGCCGAGGGCAGCAGCCGGGCCGCCTTCAGGTCGAGCAGTGTCGCGGCGACGAGCAGGAACTCGCTCGTCTCGTCCAGGTCCCACTGGTCGCCCATGGCGCGCAGGTACGCGATGAACTCGTCGGTCACCCGGTGCAGCGCGACCTCGGTGACGTCCAGCTTGTGCTTGCTGATCAGCTGGAGCAGCAGGTCGAACGGGCCGGTGAAGTTGTCCAGCCGGACCGTGAAGCCACTGACCTCCGAGCCGGCGGACACCCCGCCGTCGACCTCGGTGGCAGCGGCGGGGGTGCCGGTGCCGTGCGGCGGGTCGAGGGGCGGTGCGGTCACCGGGAAACCGTAGACGACGCGGCGGGCGGCCGGCGTGCGCCCTACCGGTCCGTCTGGGCGGCGATGACCTCCCGGGCGAGCTGCCGGTAGTTGCGCGCGCCGGAGGAGGCCGGGTCGAGGGTGGTGATCGGGGCACCGGCCACCGTGGACTCGGGGAACTTCACCGTCTTGGTGATGACGGTCTGGTAGACCTTGTCGCCGAACGCCTCGACCACCCGCTGCAGCACCTGGCGGCAGTGGGTGGTGCGGCTGTCGTACATGGTGGCGAGGATGCCTTCGAGTTCCAGGTCGAAGTTGAGCCGCTCGCGTACCTTGTCGATGGTGTCCAGCAGCAGCGCCACACCGCGCAGGCTGAAGAACTCGCACTCCAGCGGAATGAGCACGCCGTGCGCGACGGTGAGCGCGTTGATCGCCAGCAGGCCCAGCGAGGGCTGGCAGTCGATCAGGATGAAGTCGTACTCCTTGCGGATGGTGCGCAGCACCCGCGCCAGGGCCATCTCCCGGGCGACCTCGTTGACCAGTTGGATCTCGGCGGCGGAGAGGTCGATGTTGGCGGGCAGCAGGTGCAGGCCGGCCACGTCGGTCTTGATCAGGACGTCCTCGGCGGTGACGTCGTCCTGCATCAGCAGGTTGTAGACCGACAGGTCCAGGTTGTGCGGGTTGACGCCCAGCCCGACGGAGAGGGCGCCCTGCGGGTCGAAGTCGACGAGCAGCACCTTGCGGCCGTACTCGGCCAGGGCCGCGCCCAGGTTGATTGTGGTAGTGGTCTTGCCGACGCCGCCCTTCTGGTTGGCCATCGCGATGATCCGCGCCGGGCCGTGCCGGTCGGTCGGCATGGGTTCGGGGATCGGCTTGCGCATGGTGTACGCGGCCGGGTCGGCGGGGCCGAGATCGGCACCGAGCGTCGCCTGCTGCTCACGGAGCTCCGACGTCCAGGTCTCGGCACGGTCACCGTTTCCTGCCATGTCCTCGTTGCCCCCTCCCGACGACCACCCGGCGTCGGAGCCGTCCGACGTCCCTCGCGGCGCCGCTGCGCACCCCCGGTCCGTCGCACCTGGAGGCCCGCGCCGATGCCGACTGTACGCCACCGGCCAGCAGCGCGTTCGGTAGCGGGTCGGCGTGTCGGCCGCCCGTCAACCGGGCTCACCACGCCGGCGCTCAGCGGGCGCGCGGATGCGCTGTCGCGTACACCTCGCGCAGCCGCTCCACAGTCACCAGCGTGTAGACCTGGGTGGTGGTCACCGACGCGTGGCCGAGCAGTTCCTGCACCACTCGCACGTCCGCGCCGCCGTCGAGCAGGTGGGTGGCGTACGAGTGGCGCAGCGTGTGCGGGGAGACCGCGTCGGGCCCGTCGACCGGCAGGCCGGCGCGTGCGGCGGCGGTGCGCAGCACGGTCCACGCGCCCTGCCGGGTGAGCGGGCCGCCGCGGGCGTTGACGAACACCGCGTGGGTGCCGCGCCCGGCGGCGAGCAGCGCCGGCCGGCCCCGGACCAGCCAGGCGCGCAGCGCGTCGGCCGCGTACCCGCCGACCGGGACCAGCCGGGTGCGGCCGCCCTTGCCGCGCAGCAGCACGGCGCCGGCGTCCAGGTCGAGGTCGTCGACGGCGGCGCCGACCGCCTCGGAGATACGCGCGCCGGTGCCGTACAGGAATTCCAGCAACGCCCGGTCGCGCAGCGCGCGGGCGGCGGCGTCGCCGGTGGCGCCGGGCAGGTCGGCGGCCTCCAGCAGCCGCAGGACCGCGTCGACGGGCAGCGCGCGGGGCAGCCGGCGCGGCGGCGCGGGCGGGCGGACGTCGCGGCTGGGGTCGGCGCCGGCGAGTCCCTCGCGCAGCGCGAAGCGGTGCAGGCCGCGGACCGCGCTGGCCGCGCGGGCGGCGGAGGAGACGGCGAGCGGCGGGTGGTCGTCGTCGCCCGCGCGCAGCCGGGCCAGGTGGGCCTCGACCTGCGCGGGCCCGGCGGCGGCCAGGTCGTCCACCCCGGCCGCGGCCAATGTGGCGAGGTAGCGGTCCAGGTCCCGGCGGTACGAGGCGAGCGTGTTCGCGGACAGCCCGCGTTCGACCGTGAGGTGGTCCAGGTAGGTCCGGACCGCACGGCGCAGGGCCGGAGCGGGTTCCGCGCCGGCCCTGCGCACAGCGGCGTCGGTCAGTTCAGCACCTCGTCCAGCGGCAGCACGTCCATGCCGTGCGCCTCGGCGACCGGGCCGTAGACGACCTTGCCGGCGTGGGTGTTCAGGCCCAGGGCCAGCGCCGGGTCGTTGCGCAGCGCCTGCTGCCAGCCCTGGTTGGCCAGTTCGAGGGCGTACGGCAGGGTGACGTTCGTCAGCGCGTAGGTGCTGGTGTTCGGCACCGCGCCGGGCATGTTCGCCACACAGTAGAAGATCGACTCGTGGACCTTGTAGACCGGGTCGGCGTGCGTGGTCGGGCGCGAGTCCTCGAAGCAGCCGCCCTGGTCGATGGCGATGTCGACGAGCACGCTGCCCGGCTTCATCCGGGAGACCAGCTCGTTGGAGATGAGCTTCGGGGCCTTCGCGCCGGGCACCAGCACCGCGCCGATGACCAGGTCCGCGTCGAGCACGGCCCGCTCGATCTCGTACGCGTTGGAGGCGACGGTCTGCAGGTGGCCCCGGTAGATGGCGTCGGCCTGGCGCAGCCGGGCCACGTTCTTGTCGAGCAGCAGCACCTCGGACTGCAGGCCGAGCGCGATGGCGGCGGCGTTCAGGCCGGACACGCCCGCGCCGATGACCACGGTCTTGGCCGCGTACACGCCGGAGACGCCGCCGGGCAGCACGCCCCGCCCGCCGCCGGTACGCATCATGTAGAAGGCGCCCACCTGCGGGGCGAGGCGGCCGGCCACCTCGGACATGGGGGCGAGCAGCGGCAGCGAGCGGTCGGGCAGCTCGACCGTCTCGTACGCGATGCCGGTGACCTTGCGGTCGACCAGCGCGTCGGTGCAGTCGCGGGACGCGGCCAGGTGCAGGTAGGTGAACAGCACCTGCCCCTCGCGCATCCGGTGGTACTCCTCGGCGATCGGCTCCTTGACCTTGAGCACCAGGTCGGCGGTGTCCCAGACCTCGTCGGCGGTGGCCAGGATCTTCGCGCCGGCGGCGGCGAACTCGTCGTCGGTGATGCTGGAGCCGACGCCGGCGCCGGCCTCGACGAAGACCTCGTGGCCGTGGCGGGTGAACTCGTTGACTCCGGCGGGCGTGATCGCCACCCGGTACTCGTGGTTCTTGACCTCGCGGGGGATTCCGACCTTCACGATGCAGACACCTTCCTCCGGGGCGGCTCACCCCCGACTGCGCGGCCGCGCCGGCTCCGTTGCCGGCGCGGTCCTCCTGTCCCGCCGGCGGCAGTCTAGGCCCGTGGGAAGCCCACTGACGGCGACACTGTGACATCCGGTGCCCGCCGGTCCTGACGGTGTGTCAGGCATGCCTCGGACTGCCCGGTGGAGACGCCATCCGCCGAGAGGACAAACTTCGATGACATCTTCCCATCGGCTGAGCGGCGAGGCCGACAGGACGTGAACCGATCACTATTGTGTCCGCTCATGACCACTCCTTATCAGCAGTACCCGCAGGGCGTCTCGGACAAGAGCAAGGTCGTCGCGGGTGTGCTTCAGATCCTGCTCGGCGGCTTCGGCATCGGCCGGTTCTACATGGGCGACACCAAGACCGGTGTCATCCAGCTCATCGTCACGCTCGTGACGTGCGGTCTCGGCGCGATCTGGGGCCTCGTCGACGGCATCCTGATCCTCGTCAACGGCGGTGTCGACGGGCAGGGACGCCCGCTGCGCGACTGACCACAGGCGCAGGAAGGGGCCGCCCGGCGCAGTGCGCCGGGCGGCCCCTCGTCGTTGCGGATCAGCGCGGCAGCGGCGCCTGCGGGCGGCGCAGCCCGGTGAAGCCGGTGTCGCGGGCGCGGGCGGCGGCGAGCAGACCGGCCACGCAGGACGCGTTGGTGATCTCGCCGGCCAGCACCATCCGCACCGCCTCGTCCAGGTCCACGCGGACCACCCGGAGGTCGGCCTCCTCGTCGTGCCGGTCGTGCCGCTGATCGGCCGGCACGTCGGCGAGGTCGCGGGCCAGGAAGACCCGGACCACCTCGTCGGCGAAGCCGGGCGAGCTGTGCAGGTCGACGAGCACGTCGACGCGGCCCGCTGTCAGGTCCGCCTCCTCGGCCAGCTCCCGAAGCGCGGCGGCGGCCAGGTCCTCGCCGTCGACGTCCATCAGCCCGGCGGGCAGCTCCCACAGGTACCGGCCGACCGGGTGCCGGTACTGGCGGATCAGCACCACCTGACCGGCGTCGTCCAGCGCCACCACGGCGACCGCGCCGACGTGCCGCACGTAGTCGCGGGTCGCGCTGCCGCCGCCGGGCATGGTGACGTCGTCGCTGACCACGGAGAAGATCCGGCCGGACCAGATCTCCCGGCGGCCGGTCACCTCGTAACGGTGCTCGACGCCGCTCACGCCGCCTCCCCGCGCGTTCGCGCGGACCGGCCGCTCACTTCGCCGACGCCTTGGCGCCACCGCCGCGGCCGGCCCTCTTCGACGCGCCGTCCAGGTCCACCGGCAGCTGGTCGGCCTGCGAGTACGCCACGGCGGCGCCGACGAACGCGGCGAACAGCGGGTGCGGCCGGGTGGGGCGGCTCTTGAGCTCCGGGTGCGCCTGGGTGGCCACGAAGAAGGGGTGCAGGTTGCGGTCCAGCTCGACGAACTCGACCAGCCGCCCGTCCGGCGAGGTGCCGGAGATGGTCAGGCCGGCCTTGGTGAGCTGGTCGCGGTAGGCGTTGTTCACCTCGTACCGGTGCCGGTGCCGCTCGCTGACCTCGGTGCTGCCGTACGCCTCGGCGACGATCGAGCCCTCGGCCAGCTTCGCCGGGTACGCCCCGAGCCGCATGGTGCCGCCCAGGTCGCCGCGCCCGGCGACGATGTCCTCCTGGTCGGCCATGGTGGCGATGACCGGGTGCACGGCCTCCTCGTCGAACTCCAGCGAGTTCGCCCCGTCGAGGTTGGCCAGGTGGCGGGCCACCTCGATGGTCATGCACTGGAGGCCGAGGCAGAGGCCCAGCAGCGGGATGCCGTTCTCCCGCGCGTACCGGGCGGTGCCGACCTTGCCCTCGATGCCGCGGACGCCGAAGCCGCCGGGGATCACGATGCCGTCGACGCCGGACAGCGCGGCGGCGGCGCCGGCCGCTGTGACGCAGTCGTCGCTGGGCACCCACTTGAGCTGCACCCGGGCGCGGTGGCCGAACCCGGCGGCCCGGATCGCCTCGCTGACCGACAGGTACGCGTCGGGCAGGTCGACGTACTTGCCGACGAGCGCGACGGTGATCGTGTGCCGGGGCTGGTGCACCCGCTCCAGCAGGTCGTCCCAGCGGGTCCAGTCCACGTCGCGGAACGACAGGCCGAGCCGGCGCACCACGTACGCGTCGAGGCCCTCGCGGTGCAGCACCTTCGGGATGTCGTAGATGCTCGGCGCGTCCGGCGCGGCGGTGACCGCCTCCCGGTCGACGTCGCAGTACAGCGACAGCTTCTCCTTGACCTTCTCCGGGATCTCCCGGTCGCAGCGCAGCACCAGCGCGTCGGGCTGGATGCCGATGCTGCGCAGCTGCGCCACCGAGTGCTGGGTCGGCTTGGTCTTCAGCTCGCCGGACGGCGCCAGGTACGGCACCAGCGACACGTGCAGGTAGAAGCAGTTGTCCCGGCCCAGGTCGTGGCGGATCTGCCGGATCGACTCCAGGAACGGCAGCGACTCGATGTCGCCGACGGTGCCGCCGACCTCGGTGATCACCACATCGGGCACCTGGCCGTCGGCGTCCGGGTCGGCCATGCCGCGGATCCGGGCCTTGATCTCGTTGGTGATGTGCGGGATGACCTGCACCGTGTCGCCGAGGTACTCCCCGCGCCGCTCCTTGGCGATCACCGCCGAGTAGATCTGGCCGGTGGTGACGTTCGCCTTGCCGGAGAGATCCCGGTCGAGGAACCGCTCGTAGTGCCCGACGTCGAGGTCGGTCTCGGCGCCGTCCTCGGTGACGAAGACCTCGCCGTGCTGGAACGGGTTCATCGTCCCGGGGTCGACGTTCAGGTACGGGTCGAGCTTCTGCATCACCACGCGCAGTCCGCGCGCGGTCAGCAGACTGCCGAGGCTGGAGGCGGTGAGGCCCTTACCCAGCGAGGAGGCGACGCCCCCGGTGACGAAAATGTGCCTGGTCGTCCGTGCTGTAGGGGCCAAGGCCTGCTCCCGTGTCGTCCGTAGCGGTCGTGCGAACCGCCGTGCCGATCAGCAGAGTGATCACGCGATCCACGGGATTCCACGGTAACACCATCCGGACCGTGAGCCGGCGTCGCACCCGCTGTCGGCGCACGTGAGGCCGGTGCCGGCCCTCCCCCGCCGCTCCGCCGGGCCGGGTCCGGGCCCTTGATCGACACCAGCTCGCCGAAGTGGCGCCCTCCGCCGGGCCTCGACCCCGCCACCTCCCCGGCCCGGCGGGGCCGGGGACGGACCTACCGGGCCGCCCGGTGGGACCGCGCCCGTCTCGCCGCCGCCACGCCCGCTGTCGGGCACCGTACGGTCGGTGGAGTGGTCCAGCACCCGCAGCGCCGCGAGGGCCGCCATCGGCACCACGAGGGCCGCCGCCGCGCCGGCCACGTCCAGCGCCGCCCCACCGAGGAGGCCGCCCAGCCCGACGGCCACGCCGGTGCCGGCCATCGCCGCCCGGATCGCCGGGTAGATGCCGAACAGCCGCATCAGCCCGCCCCAGGGCTGGAGCAACGCGAGCCAGACCAGCGCCGCCCCGGCCAGGGCCAGCACTGTGAGCGGGCTGTTCACCAGTGTCTGGATGTTGGAGCTGCTGGACCGGTGCACGGTCAGCCCGCCGGTGCCGTCGCCCACAGCGGCCAGGAACCGGCCCAGGCTGCCCCGCTCGTCCGCCGGACGGCCGAGGTCGACCAGGGCGAAGCCGACGGTGACCGCCAGCGCGGCCATGGTCGCCCAGGCCAGCCGGCTCACCGTCAGCCAGCCGCCGCTGCAGATCGCGGCCGCGACGCTGACCCCGGCGGTGAGCGCGATCGCGCCGATCGAGTCGGCCCCCAGGTACGGGCTGCCCACGATCACCACTGCGAGCCCGCCGACAGTCACCATCACGATCGGCCGCCAGCCCTTGCGGAACCGCTGGGCGAGCCAGCCGCCGGACAGCAGCGCCCCGGCGATGAACACGCCCAGCCCGACGGTGCCGAGCCCGGCGTACCGGCCGCCCTCCAGCGCCGAGTAGCCGACCACGCCGTTGAGCTGCAACCGGGAGCCGGTGAGCACGTCCACGCCGACGACGAGCGTGGCCAGCCCGGCGACCGCCCCGAGCGGGCCGAGCGTGCGCTCGTGCCCGGGACTGAACCGGACCGCGGCGGTGCCGCCGACGATGAGCAGCGCGGTCACCGAGGCGTACCAGAGGCCCGCGTGGTCGCCGCGCCACCAGGGCACGGCGTCGGCGAGCAGCGCCGCCGGCACTGCCAGCGCGGCGGCGATCAGCAGCAGCTCCACCACAGCGACGATCCGCCGGGACACCGGTTCCGGCCCGTGCGGTCCGGCGAGCCGGCGGGCGCGGCGCAGCAGCGGCAGCACCGCCACCGCCAGGGCGAGCTGGGCAGCGGCGAGCAGCGTGAAGAACCAGCCAGCGACGCGGCGCTGGGCGGCCGCCTCCCGGTCCGCGTCGGCCGGCGCCTCGATCGCGGCCCGCAGGTCGTCCGGCCGGTCCTCGGCAGTCACCGCGGGCCGGCCGAGGAACGCCCGTTCCGGCATCGGCTTGTCGAGCACGGCGAGCACTGTCGGGGCCAGGTCGATCAGTTGCAGGTAGCCGGACCGGGCGGTGCTGGGCGAGGTCAGCCAGCCGCCCTCCCAGCCGGGTCCGTCGGCGATCGCGACGTGCAGCCGCGCCGGGGAGTCGGTGTCGGACACGCCCGCGACGAGCACCAGCGAGCGCGGCGGCCGGGCGGCGAGCACCCGGGCCAGCCGGGCGTCGGCCTGCCGAGCCTGGGCGGCCCGTACGGCCGGGTCGTCGTCGTCGACGGTGCCGACGTCGACGATGCTCAGCACGCAGGAGCCGAGCAGTTCCGCCGGATTCTCGGGGAGCGTGGGCGCGTACCTGTCGACCCGGCCGAACGGGCGGGCGGCGGCCACGGCGGCGCCCGGGCCGACCGCCACCGAGCAGCGCACCGACTCGGCCAGCGCGCCGGGTGTGGCGCCCCAGGAGAGCTGCTCCTGGTTGTGCGCCACCGCGCTGGGCTGGTCGGGCAGGTTCGCGCCGATGCCGTCGGGCCGCTCCACTGTCACACCGGCGGCCGGGCAGCCACCGCCCGGACGGGCGCCGGGCCAGGCGGCGAAGTTCCCCGCGCCGAGCGTGAGCCAGCCGTCGACCGGGCAGGTGGGGCGGTGCGCGGAGCGTACCGAGAGCGATCCGATCGCGCCCTGCTCGGACATCCGCCACAGCGTCGGCGTGTTCTCCGGGTCGACGTCGTCCCACCGCAGGCCCGCCGCGCCGACGAGCACCACGAAGTCGGCCCCGGGCCGGGTCGCACCCTCGTCCGGGCGGGCGGAGAGCGCGGTGATGCCCAGCGCCACCACGACCAGCGTCAGCAGCACCGGGGTCAGTCTGCGCAGCATCAGCGGTTCCCGGTGGAGAGCTGGGGTGTCAGCTCGGCGTAGAGGCCGGCGAGCGCGGCCACGGTGTCCGCCTCGGTGGGCCAGGTCGCGGCCCGGGCCAGGCCGCGACGGCCCAGATCGGCCCGGCGTACGGGGTCGTCGAGCAGGTCGCGCACGGCCGCGTTGACGGCGTCCACGTCGCCGGGCGGCACCAGCACCGCCGCGTCGCCGACCAGGTCCGGCAGCCCGCCGACGGCGGTCGCGACGAGCGGTACGCCCGCCCGCAGCACCTCCTGCGCGAACAGCTGGCGGGCCTCCCAGTCGCTCGTCACCACCGCCAGGTCGGCTGCGCCCAGCAGGTCCGCCACGTCGGTACGGTGCCCGAGCAGCGTCACCGGCGCACGGGCGGCCGAGATCCGGGCGGCCAGCGGCAGGTACGCCGGACCACTGCCGGCGATCACCACGAGCGGGGCGGGAGTACGGGTCCGCCAGCGGGCGGCGGCGTCGATCAGCACGTCGTACCGCTTCTGCGGGTGCAGCCGGCCCACCGACAGGATCAGCGGGCGGGCGGCGGCGACGGCGAACTCGGCGCGTACCGCCGTGCGGCGGCGCCGCGGCGCGGGCAGCGCCGGCGCGGCGACCGGGGCCAGGCGGGCGTCGGCGGCGCCGAGCGCGGCGGCGCGGTCGACCAGGTCGGCGGAGGCGCCCAGGGCGACCCGCACGGACCGGGCGACGACCCGCTCGACCAGCCGGGACACCGCGCCGCGCAGGCCACCGGCGAGGACCGCGTTGTGCCAGGTGACGACCAGCGGCGCGGCGGGGCGGGCGAGCGCGGCGACCAGGCCGGCGCGCAGCCCGTGCGCGTGCACCACGTCGACGGGTGCGTCAGCGAGCGCCCGGCGCAGCGCGGTGACCGCGCGCGCGTCGCCCGGCGTGGGGCTGGCCGGGATCTCCACCGGCGTGAACCGGGCCCCGGCGCCGGTGAAGCCGAACTGTTCCTCGGTGGCGGCCGGGCCGCAGACCAGCACGGACGCGCCGGCCTCGGTCAGCCCTCGGGTGATCGAGCGCACGTGCTGCCCGACCCCGCCGGTGCTGGAGGCGAGCACCAGGGCCACCGACCCGGGCCAGCGCGGTGCCGGCGAGGCGTCCGTCATGAGGAAACGGTCTCCCTTCCGTCACCCCGCTCGCCGGGGTGCTGCTTCGCCGGCGGGCCGTCGTCCCCGCCGGCCGGGCGTCGCCGGCGCAGCCGGCGGGTCACGGTCGCGAGCAGCGGCCGCAGGTCGCGGGCGTCGGTCAGCCAGGCGACGGCGAGGAACAGGACACCGACCACGACCCCGGACAGCATGCCCTGCGCGAGGGCCCACGGTGTCGTCGGGGTGCCGTCACCGAGCCCGGCGAGTCCCGCCGCGACGGCCGCCCCGCCGGCTCCGGCGACGACTGCGGCGAGCAGCCCGGCGGCACCGGCCCGGCCGATCCCGGCGAGCGCCTCGGCACCGGCGGCCCGCCGGACCGCGGCGATCAGCAGCACGCCGAGCAGCAGCATGCCGGCCGACGTCGCCAGCGTGACCGCGAGCACCCGGTCGGCCAGCGGCGCCACCTGGGCGGAGACCACGGCGAGCGCGGGCACGCTGAGCCAGCCGAGTGCGGTGGCGACGGTGGCCGCGCGGGTCTCGCCGCGGGCGTACAGCGCGCGGGTGAGGACCGCGAACAGGCCGTAGCCGACCAGGCCGGGCGCGAACCCGGCGATCCCGGCCGCCGCGGTACGCGCATCGAGCGGGTCGGCGAAGAAGAAGTGGCCGACCGGGATCGCGGTGCCGACGAGCGCGGCGGCGCCGAGCAGGCTGAGCAGCACGACGCCGCGTACCGCCGGGGCCAGCGTCGCCCGGTAGGCGCGCTCGTCGCCGGTGGCCCGGGCCGCGACGAGCGTCGGGTACGCGGCCACCGCGAGCGGCACCGCCAGCACCGCCCAGGGCAGGAAGTAGACGGTCTGGGCGAGGTTGTAGACGCCGACGTCGGCGGTCCGGCCGTAGGTGACCTGGTTGAGCGCGACCACCAGGGCGATCTGCTGCGCGGTCACGGTGACCACCCCGGCGACCACCAGGCCGCCGACCCGGGCCCGGGCGTCGGCCGGGAACCGGTAGCCCGGCCGGATCCGCAGCCGCAGCCGGCGCAGCGGGATCAGCAGCGACAGCGAGAGCACCACCACGCCGAGCGTGGTGCCGGCGGACAGCAGCAGCTCGCCGCCGCGTCCGGTCTCCCCGATCGTGGCCAGCCGCCCCTCGGCGGCGGTGAACCCGAGGTAGACGGCGATGACCGTGACGCTGGACAGCAGCGGTGCGATCACCGGCCAGGCGAAGCGGCGGTGCGCCTGGAGCACGCCGGTCAGCACGATGCCCACGCCGTACAGCGGCAGCTGCGGCGCGAAGACCCGCAGCATCCGCGCCCCTGATGCCTGCTGGGCCTCGCTGAGACCGTTCCCGATCAGGCCCGGCAACGGGTCGGCGAAGACCGCCAGCAGCACCGCCAGCGGGACCAGCAGGCTCAGCGTCCAGGTCAGCAGCGCGCCGGTGGTGGCGGCCACCGCGCGCCGGTCACCGGCCTCGACGGCGCCGGCCAGCAACGGTACGACGAGACTGGCGAGCGCCCCACCGGCGACGATCTCGAAGATGAAGTTCGGGACGTAGTTCGCCACCAGGTAGGCGCCGCCGAGATCGGTGGGGCCCAGCATCCAGGTGAACACGGCGGTGCGGCCGAAGCCGGCGAGCCGGCTGAGGACGGTGAGGACGGCGATGAGGGCGGCCGCCCCGGCGACCCGGCCGGCGGCGGCGAGAGGAGCCGGTTTCGTCACGTCAGTCCGGGAGCCGGCCCAGCTCGTCGAGGTGCCGCAGTCCCGGGGTCCGCGCGATGACCTGGGTGAAGCTGACCTTCTCGCTGGCCGCGGTGAGCGCGGCGAGCACGGCCAGCACGCCGGCCCGGCCCAGCGGCCCGGTACGCGCGGCGAGGCTCACCCCGAGCAGCGCGCCGAGCGCGTTGGCGCCGCTGTCGCCCACCATGACGCGCTCGCCGAGGTCGTCGCCGACCAGGGCGGCCGACGCGCCCACAGCGCCCGCCGCGAGGCCGCCGTACGGGCCGGTGGTCAGCGGCGCGCCGAGCAGCATGCCGGACTTCAGCGCCCGGCCGGGCCGCAGGTCGAGCAGGTTGACCAGGTTGGCGGTGCCGGCCACCACGCCGGCGCCGAGCAGCACGTCGAGCCCGCGGCCGAACGCTCCGGCCCGCCGGCGGCGCGGGTGCGCGGCGACCCGCCGGTCGGCGGCGAGCAGCGCGGCGGCGCCCAGCCCGGCCACGCCCACCCCGGCGACCTTGACCATCCCGGCGGTGACCTGACCCTCGCGCAGCGCGGCGAGATGCCCGGCGAACCCCTTCGCGGCCTTCTGTTCGGGGCGGGCGCCGACCACGTCGTCGTAGAGGCCGACAGCGCCCGCGCCGAGCCCGGCGACGAGCGCGGCGGCGCCGGCCGGGGCGCTACCGGCGCCCAGCGCGGCTCCGGTGGCCGCGCCGACGGCCAGGGCCGGACCGGCGGCCAGGGTCACCGTGCGGCCCCGGTAGTTGGTGCGCTCCAGCGCCGGGCCGCCGGGCGACGTGTGCGTCTGACGCAGCACGTAGCGGGCGGCCAGCGCTCCCGCGCCCACTGCGAGCAGCCGACCCAGTCTCACGGGACCTCCTCGATCCGGACTTCGAACGCGACGCGGGCACGGACCGGGCGGCCCGGAGCGGTCACCGGGGCAGTGTAGGCACCCGGGCGGCGGCGTTGTCGCCCACGCCGTACTGGCCGGTCTTCTTCTCGGTGAGCTGCTGCGCCAGGGCGAGGCTGCTGACCAGCTGGCCCTGCACGGTGTTGGCGTTGTCGACGGTGGAGATGGTCTGCGACAGCACCGGGTCGCCGCGGACCACGGAGACCAGGTTGCCGCCGGTCGAGCCCATGCCGGCGACCACCAGCGCGCCGGCCCTGTCGAACTGCTCGGCGATCTTCACCACCGACTCGTCCTTCTTCGCCGAGTCCTTGTCGACGTACGGCTGGCCGGTGACCATCACCACCGCCTCGGCGGCGGTGGAGATCCGGTCCGCCGGGGTGAGGTATCCGGCGGTGGCGTACTGCTCCAGCACGGCACGCCGGTCGGCGTCGCTGACCGGCGGGCTCCCGGCCGGGTGGTCCACCAGCACGTTGGCCAGCAGCGCGCTGGAGGTCTCCACGCCGTGCCCGTTGCCGGGCAGGTTACCGGTGGGGGCGCTGTTCGGCCGGGCCGCGGTGACAGCCAGTTCCAGCAGGTTGTTGTTGCTGTCCGGGTTGACGAACTTGTCCTGCACGTCGATCCGGCCGGCGACGTCGGCGCCGGCGGTCTGGAGCATCTTCGTCACCCCCTCGGCCTGGTCGCGGCCGCTGGGCAGGGTGAGCACCAGCACCCGGCGGCCGGTCAGCTTGCCGGGCAGCACGAGCTGGGCCATCTCGGCGGCGAAGTCCTCCTCGGTCTCCAGCTGCTTCTGCATGCTGTTGACCGACTGGCGCATCAGCGAGTTGTCCTTGCGCAGGCCGTTGACGTTCTCCCGGAGCGAGTCGGCGACCGGGCCGTTGAGGGCGGCCGTGCCGACCACCAGGCCGATCGCCAGCGCCAGGAACACCGCGGTCAGGGACACCACGTGGTAGCGAAAGTTGATCACGCTTGCAGCCTCTTGATCGTCGGGGAGCTAGAAGAGCTGGCCGAGCTGGAACACGAAATTGTCCCACCATTCGGAGACCACGCCCAGATACGCCTTCCCGACGGTGGAGACCGCCACCGCGGAGGCCATCGCGGCCACCGCCGCCAGGACCAGCAGCAGCAGCGACGACCCGGAGATGCTCTGCCGGTAGAGCCGGCTGACGCCCTTGGCGTCGACCAGCTTGCCACCCACCTTCAGCCGGGTCAGGAACGTCGACGCCATGCCGCCGCGCCCCTTGTCGAGGAACTCCACCAGGGTGGCGTGCGTGCCGACCGCCACCAGCAGCGAGGCGCCCTTCTCGTCGGCCAGCAGCATGGCCAGGTCCTCGCTGGTGGCCGCCGCCGGAAAGGTGATCGCCGGTACGCCGAGCCCGTTGACCCGGGCCAGGCCCGGCGCCCGCCCGTCCGGGTAGGCGTGCACGATCACCTCGGCGCCGCAGCGCAGCACGTCGTCGGTGACCGAGTCCATGTCCCCGATGATCATGTCCGGCGTGTAGCCCGCCTCGACCAGCGCGTCGGCGCCACCGTCCACGCCGATCAGCACCGGCTTGAACTCCCGGATGTACGGGCGCAGCACGTCCAGGTCGGCCTTGTAGTCGTAGCCACGGACCACGATCAGGCAGTGCCGGCCCCGGATCTGGGTCTGGATCTCCGGCACGCCGACGCCGTCGAGCAGCAGGTCGCGTTCCTGGCGCAGGTAGTCCATCGTGTTGGCGGCGAACGCCTCCAACTGCACCGACAGGCCCTCCCGGGCGTCGGCCATCGACTTGGCCACTGTCTCGGCGTCCTGCAGCGAACCGTGCGCGACCGGCTCGTCGCCGACGAAGACGGTGTTGCCCTCGATGCGGACCCGGTCGCCCTCGCGGACCTGCTCGAAGACGCTCTCGCCGAGGTCGTCCAGCAGCGGGATACCGGCCGAGACCAGCACCTCCGGGCCGAGGTTGGGATAGCGGCCGGAGACCGACGGCTTGGCGTTGAGGACCGCCGCCACACCCACCGCGACGAGCGAGTCGGCCGCCACCCGGTCCAGGTCGACGTGGTCGATGACCGCGATGTCGCCGGGTCGCAGCCGCCCGACCAGCCGTTTCGTCCGCCGGTCGAGGCGCGCGGTGCCGACGATGGAGCCCGGCTCCGGGTTCCGGCTCCGGCGCAGTGTGGGTAGACGCATCGTGACCATCCTGGCATGTGAGGCAGGTTTTGCTGTCGCGACATGCCTGAGCAGGGCCGCCTACCCAGGGAAGCACACCGGAACCCGCGCCGGTGTGCTTGCGCTCACAATCGGGGTATCACGGACGCCTTTCCTTGGCCGCCACGGCCAGGAGCTCCTCGGCATGGGCGATACCCAGATCCGAGTCCGGCAAACCGGCGAGCATCCGGGCCAGTTCCCGGGCGCGCTCGGTGTCCTCCACCACGCGTACCCCGCTCGTGGTGACCGCTCCCCCGGTGTCCTTGGCCACCACCAGGTGCCGGTCGGCGAACGCCGCGACCTGCGGCAGGTGCGTGACCACGAGCACCTGGTGGCTGCGGGCCAGCCGGGCCAGCCGGCGGCCGATCTCCACCGCCGCCTGACCGCCGACACCGGCGTCGACCTCGTCGAACACCAGCGTGGGCGGGCCGCCGGAACCGGCGAAGACCACCTCGATGGCGAGCATCACCCGGGACAGCTCACCGCCGGAGGCGCCCTTCTGCAACGGCAGCGCCGGCGCGCCCGGATGCGCCAGCAGCCGCAGCTCCACCTCGTCCGCGCCGTCAGCGCCGACGCCGGTCTCGACGCCGTTGACGGGCAGGCTCGGCTCGGACCGGCCCGCCGGACGCGGCAGCACCGCCACCTCGATCCGGGCGTGCGGCATGGCCAGCCCGGCCAGCTCGACTGTCACCTCGTCGGCGAAGCGGACCGCCGCCTCCCGCCGGGACGCCGAGACCCGCCCGGCGAGGTCGGCCACCTCACCGGCGAGCCGGGTCGCCTCGCGGTCCAGCTCGTCCAGCAGCTCGTCGGAGGTGTCCAGATCGGACAGCCGGGTCCGGGCCCGCTCGGCCCACGCCACCACGCCGTCGACGTCGTCGGCGTACTTGCGGGTGAGCGCGCGCAGCGCGGCCCGCCGCTCGTAGACGGTCTGCAGGCGGGCCGGATCGGCGTCCAGCGCGGCCAGGTAGGCCGACAGCTCCGCGGCCACGTCGGTGACGAGCGTCGCCGCCTCCTCCAGCCGGGCCGCCAGCTCACCCAGCGCCGGGTCGGTGCCGGTCTGCACCTCCAGCGTGCGCCGCGCGGTGCCGAGCAGCGCCGTCGCGTCCGGCGTCTCGTCGGTCGCCTCGACGCCGCCGGCCACGCACTGCTGCGCCACCCGCGCGGCGGTACGCAGCCCCTCGGCGTGCTCCAGCCGCTGCGCCTCGGCCTTCAGCTCGTCGTCCTCCCCCGGCTGCGGGTCGACCCGGGTGATCTCGTCCAGGCCCAGGCGCAGCAGGTCGGCCTCCTGGTTGCGCTCGCGGGCGTTGCGCCGCCGGTCGGCCAGGTCGTCGACGACCGTGCGCCACCGGGCGTACGTCTCGCGCAGCGCGTCGAGCAGCTTCTCGTGCTCCGGCCCGGCGAACCGGTCGAGCGAGGCGCGCTGCTCGGCCGGGCGCAGCAGCCGCAGCTGGTCGGACTGACCGTGCACTGCGAGCACCTGCTCGCCGACCTCGCCGAGCGTGGACACCGGCATGGCGCGCCCGCCCAGGTGCGCCCGGGAGCGGCCCTCGATGGTCACGGTGCGGCTGAGCAGCAGCGAGCCGTCCTCGTCGGGCTCGCCACCGGCGTCGAGGATGCGGGCGTGCACCGCCTCGGCCACCCGTCCGCTCAGGCGAAGCCGGCCCTCCACCGCGGCGCGGCCCGGCTGGGCGCGCACCCGGCCGGCGTCGGCACGGCCGCCGAAGAGCAGGCCGAGGCCGGTCACCACCATGGTCTTGCCGGCGCCGGTCTCGCCGGTGATGACGTTCATCCCCGCGGCCAGCGGCAGCGTCGTGTCCTCGATGACGCCCAGTCCGGTGATGCGCAGCTCTTCCAGCACAGCACCCGACAGTAGCCCCGCCGTGTGACAGTTGACCAGCCGGCAGGGCGAGCCGCTGGCACCCGTACAGTTCAGCCCCGTGCTGGAGGAGATCGGCCTGACCCCGGACGAGGAGGTGCTCTGGTTCTGCCGGGCGAACCCGCTGGCGATGCCCGGACCGGAGAACGTCGAGGAGTTCGACGCGCTCGCCCGCGGGGTGCGGTACCGGGCCATCTACGAACGGGCGATGCTGCTGGAGCCGGGCGCGCTCGCGGACGTGGAGCGGGGGGTACGCGCCGGGGAGCAGGCCCGGGTGCTGGACCGGCTGCCGGTGCGACTGGCCGTGGTGGACGGTCGTACCGCGGTGTGCCCGCTGGTGCCCGACCGCGACGGCGGGGAGCCGACAGCCGCGGTGATCGGCCGCAGCCAACTGCTGGACGCGTTGCTGGCGCTGTTCGAGAGCCACTGGCTGATGGCCACGCCGCTCGGCGCGACTGCCGACCGGACGGCCACCGGCTACCAGCCCGACGGCGACGAGGCGCGGCTGCTGTCGCTGTTCGTCGCCGGGGTGCCGGACAAGTCGATCGCGTCACAGCTCGGGGTGAGCCGGCGTACCGTGCAGCAGCGGCCGGCCGACCTGATGGCCGCCGCCGGTGTGGACACCCGGCCCGGACTGGCGTTCCAGGCCGCCCGGCGCGGCTGGATCTGACCGGGGCCGGGGCGGGACGGCCCCAGGACCGCCCCGCCCCGGCGTCTCACCGCAGCCCGTACGCGTCGATCACGGTCTGCGTCACGGTGCTGCCGGACCGGTCCCGCGCCGAGACGCGCAGCGACACCGTGCCGCGCCCGGCCGGCACCTCGGCGGTGAACCGGGTGCCGGAGCCGCGTACGGGCGCCGTGCGCCAGGTGCGTCCGCCGTCGAGACACCTCGGCGCGTACCGTCGTGCCGGCCGGCGCGGGCAGCCCGGCCGGGTGGCGCAGCGTCAGCCCGACTGCGTGCTTCCGCCTGCCGGGCACCTCGCCGCGCAGGTCGGCCGGCACCCGGTAGTCGACCTGGAGCAGCGGCAGCGGCCGGGCCGCGTCACCGGACGGGCGGGCCGAGGTGAACTCCGACGCCGTCTCGGTGCGGGTCGCCCACCGCCACTGGGCCGACGACCGCGCCGTCGTCACGTCGAGGCGGTAGCGGGCCGGACCGGCGGTGGTGGGCACCGGCGCCCAGCCGGCGGACAGGTCGGCGATCGGCTGCCCGTCGCGGCTGACCCGGCGGGTCACCGTGTCCTGCTCCTCGGACCGGTTGTCCACGCCGGCGTGACCGTCCGCGTCGACGAACTCGGCCACCCGCAGGTCGAGCGTGTCAGCGGTCCGGCTCGGCGCGGCCGCACCGGCCGCCACGGCGGGGCGTACCAGCGGCGTGTGCCACGACTCGGTGGTCCGGTCGGTGGCCGCGTAGCGCCGGGGCCGGTCGGACAGGCCGCCGGTCAGCGTCCCCATGCCGCCGCACCGGCGACATGTCGCCAGGTGGACACGAGCACGACGGAGTGGAGGCCGGGACGCCGGAGACCGTGTCGCCCAGCTCGCGTGCCGCCGCTTCCTCCGGCGGCGGCCCTGCGACCTGTCGGCCCGGCCGGGGTCGACACCCGACCGGACACGGCGTGCCGGTCCGCCCGCCGCGGCCGGCTACGACGCTCCGGCGTCCCGACCGTCGCGGCCCCGACCACCCCCTGGCCGAGCCCGCGACAGGTGGGCCGCATCCGGAAAGCGGCGGGCCTCACCGCCGCGCCCGGACTCACCTCTTCGCGGCCCGTACGCCCACCGTAACGCGCGCGAGGGCCGGGACCGGTGGGCCGAACGGAGAATTCCGCTGAGCCGCTGGTCAGCGACGGTTGCCCCGCCAGCCCTGGACGGGAAGGTCGAACTTGGCCACCAGCCGGTCGGTGAACGGGCGGGCCCGCAGCCGCACGATGCGCACCGGCAACGTGCCCCGGCGCACCGTCACCCGGGCGCCCGGCGGCAGGTCGTAGACGCGCCGCCCGTCGCAGCACAGCACGGCCAGTGTGGTGAACGGGTCGACGGTGATGACGAACGTCGACGTGGGCGCGGTCACCAGCGGGCGGCTGAACAACGCGTGCGCGCTGATCGGCACCAGCAGCAGCGCCTCCACCTCGGGCCAGACCACCGGCCCGCCGCCGGAGAACGCGTACGCCGTCGAGCCGGTCGGGGTCGCGCAGATCACCCCGTCGCAGCCGTACCGGGACAGCGGCCGGCCGTCCACGTCGACGAGCAGCTCCAGCATCTGGGCGCGTTCACCCTTCTCCACGCTGATCTCGTTGAGCGCCCACGACTCGATGGTCGGCCCGCCCTCGAACTCGGCGGTGACATCCAGGGTGAGCCGTTCGTCCACCGTGTAGTTGCGGTCGACCACGTCACGGACGGCGGTGTCCAGGTCGTCGATCTCCGCCTCGGCGAGGAAACCGACCTTGCCCAGGTTGATACCGAGCAGCGGCACCTTGCTCGGGCGGGCCAGCTCGGCGGCGCGCAGGAACGTGCCGTCCCCGCCGAGCGCGAACACGATCTCGGCGCCCTCGGCTGCCTCCGGGCCGGTCACCGGCACCACCCCCGGCAGGTCCAGGTCGTCGGCCTCCTCGGCCACCACCCGCACCTCGAAGCCGGCGGCGATCAGGTCGGCGGCCACCGCGCGGGCGTGCTCGGTGCTGCGTCGACGGCCGGTGTGCGTGACCAGCAGCGCGGTACGGCTCACCCGGACACCTCCTCGGTCGTGGCCCCCGTCGTGACGGCGCCCTGCGGACCGGCGGCCACCACCGCGCGGACCCGCTCCGGATCCGCGGCGGGCGCGTCCCCGCGCAACCATACGAAGAACTCGACGTTGCCGCTCGGCCCGGGCAGCGGGCTGGCCGCCACGCCGGCCAGGCCGAGGCCCAGCCCGGCAGCCGCAGCGGCCACGTCGAGCACCGCCTCGGCCCGCAGCGCCGGGTCGCGGACCACACCGCCGGCACCGACGCGCTCCTTGCCGACCTCGAACTGCGGCTTGACCATCAGCGCCAGGTCACCGCCGGGCCCGGTGCACGCGGCCAGCGCGGGCAGCACCAGCCGCAGCGAGATGAACGACAGGTCGGCCACCGTCAGGTCGACCGGGCCGCCGATCGCCTCCGGCGTGAGGGTACGCACGTTCGTGCGCTCGAACACCCGCACCCGCTCGTCGGTCCGCAGCGACCAGGCGAGCTGCCCGTAGCCGACGTCCACGGCGACCACCTCGGCGGCACCGCCGCGCAGCAGCACGTCGGTGAACCCACCTGTCGACGCGCCGGCGTCCAGGCAGCGACGGCCGGTGACGATCAGCCCGCCCGGGGCGAACGCGGCGAGCGCGCCCGCCAGCTTGTGGCCGCCCCGGGAGACGTACTCCTGCGCCGGGTCCTCGCCGGTGACCAGCAGCGGGTCGGCCGGGTCGACCATCGCCGCTGGCTTGCGCGCCCGCACTCCACGCAGCTGGACGCGACCGGCGTCCACCAGCGCGGCGGCCTGCTCCCGGGAGCGGGCCAGCCCGCGCCGGACCAGTTCGGCGTCCAGCCGGGTACGACGAGCCATCAGGTGTGTCTCCGCCTCTGCTCAGGCCTGGTCGATGGTGGCGAGGGTCTCGCGCAGCGTCTCGTACGCCGCCTCGTACTGGGCGATCTGGTCGGCCGGGGCGAGCGCCTCGGCGTTGGCCATGCCGAGTACGGCGGCGTCCACCGCCGGGTGCCGCGCCTCGCCGACCTCCTCGACCGGCGCGGGGCGTACCCCCGGGGGCGGCCCGGGCCGCGGACCCGGCGGCGGGCCGGGCCGGGGCGCGGTCACGAGCCGGCCGCCCGGCGCCCGGTGGCCTTCTTCGCCGGCCGCGCGGGCGCGGCGGGCGAGCCGTCGGCGGGGGTACGGGCCACGGTGGCCGACGGCTTCTTCGCGATCGCCTTCTTGGCCACCGTCTTCTTCGCCACCACCTTCGTCGGCGTCGTCGCGGGGGCCTTGGCCGGCGTCGTCGCGGGGGTCTCGGCGGCGGGCGCCGCGGTGTTCGGCTGCCCGGCCTCGGACGGCTCGGTCTTCGGTGCGGTCGCGCCTGAGGGCGCGGCGGCTGTCCCGCTCGGTGCTGCGGCGGCGGGCTCGGACGCGCCGGCGGACGGCGTGTCTCCCGGCCCGAGGTGGCCGCGCGCCTCGCGCAGCTGCCGCTCCAGGTCGTGCACCCGGCGGGTCAGCTCGGCGACCTCGTCGGCGGTGGCCAGCCCGACCGCGCCCAGCGCCCGGTCCACTTCGAAGCGGACCAGCTTGGTCAGCGACTCCCGGTTCGCCAGGCCGGTCGCGACCAGTTCCTCGGCGAGCGTCTGGAGCTGGGCGGCGGTCGCGCCGCCCTGGCCGACGACGCGCACGACCGCGTCCTGTGCCTTCTTCCGGGGCGCCTCCGTCAGGCCCATGGCCAGCTCGAGGTAGGCGCGCCACGCGTCCTGCATGCCTGAGTCCTTCCGCGGGGCGAGGTGTGCAGGTGCCACGCTACCGGGCACCCCGGACGTCCCATTGCGGTACGGTGCCGGGAAACGGCGTGGTTCGTGGTGAGGAGACGATGTGGCCAGCGTGGACGAGTGCCGGCAGGCGTTGCAGGACCTGGCCGTGCGGCTGGACCGGAACGCCGAGGCACAGGGACGCATCGACCTCGACCGCACCCTGGCCTGCCGGATCACCGACCTCGGCACCGCGTTCCACGGGCGGCTGGAGGGCGGCCGGCTGGTCGACCTGGCCGACGGCGACGACCCGAAGGCGAAGATCGCGCTGAGCACCGGCAGCGACGACCTGGTCGCGCTGGTGCACGGCCGGCTCGACGTCATGGCGGCGGTGGCCTCCCGGCGGGTCTCGATCAAGGCGAACCCGTTCGACCTGATGAAGCTCCGCAAGCTGCTCTGAGCGGCCCGGCGCCTCAGCCGTCGAGACCGAACGCGGCGAGCGCCTCCTCCGCCGCCGGGGACTGCGCTCGCACGCGCGGCCCGGCACCGGTCGACCAGGCCACCGCGCAGAGCGCCGCCAGCGCCTCCAGCGGCGGTCCCGCGCCGTCGAGCACGAGGTCCGCGCCGGCCTCCGTCACCGACCAGCCGCCGTCGGTCGCCCCGCCCGGCACCGCCACCACAGCGGCCGGGTCGAACAGGCCCGCCAGGTCGAACGAGACGTACGCGGGGCGGCGCTCCTCGGGTGCGGCCAGCAGCTCGGCGGCGTCGCTGACCCCGGTGAGCACCAGCAGGCTGTCCAGCCCGGCCCGGCGGGCGCCCTCGATGTCGGTGTCCAGCCGGTCGCCCACCACGAGCGTGCGCCCGGTCCCGGCCCGCCGCGCGGCGGTGGTGAACAGCGCCGGCTCCGGCTTGCCCACCACCACGTCCGGGTCGCGGCCGAGCGCGGTCCGCAGCACCGCGACGAGCGAGCCGTTACCCGGCAGCGGGCCGCGCGGGCTGGGCAGCGTGCGGTCGGTGTTGGTGGCGTACCAGGGGGCGCCCGCCCGTACCGCCAGGGACGCCTCGGCCAGGTCGGACCAGCCGACCTGCGGGCCGTAGCCCTGGGCCACCGCGGCGGGCTCCTCGTCAGCGGTTGACACCGGCCGCAGGCCCACCGCGCGCAGCTCGGCGCGCAGCGCCTCCGCGCCGACCACGAGCACGGGCGCGCCCTCGGGCAGCCGGTCGCGGAGCAGTTCGGCGGTGGCCGCCGCGGAGGTGAGCACCTCCGCCGGCCGGGCCGCGACGCCCATGCCGGTGAGCAGGTCGGCCACCTCGCTGGAGCGACGGGAGGCGTTGTTAGTCGCGTACGCGACAGCGCGCCCCTCGGCGTGCAGCCGGCCGACCGCCTCGACCGCGCCGGGAATGGGCTTGTCGATCAGGTAGATGACCCCGTCCAGGTCGAAGACGACGAGCGAGTACGCGTCGACCAGCCGACCGTCCGCCCCGGCGCGGTCGGGTTCGCCCCGATCCGCGCCGGAGGCGGTGTCACCGGTGTACCCGGTCATCGGCGGTCCGCCGCCTCGCCCTCGCCGTCCACGGCGTCACCCGGTGCCGGCCGGTCACCGTCGGCCTTGCCGTCCGGGGTGACGTCGGCGGCCGGCGCCTGGGCGTCCACGGCTGCGGTGGCCGGATCCTCGGGCGTGGTGGTGGTCGGGGTGTCGGCGGCGAGCGAGCCGGCCTCGGTGCCGGTCAGCTCGTCGTCGGTTAGGTCGCCGGCGTCCCGGTCCCGGTAACCGGCCCGAGCCGCGTCACCGCCGTCGCCGCTCAGCCGAGCCTCGTCATCCCGGTCGTCGTCGTCGTCGTCATCGTCGTCATCGTCGTCATCGTCGTCGCGGACGTCATCGGCCGACGCCTCGGACGCGTCGTCGTCCTCCGGCTCGTCGTCGCCCTCGATGACCACGCCGTCCAGCTCCAGCAGCCGCTCGGCGGAGTCCGTCTCCCCCTCGGAGTCGACGTCGGCGGCCCGGGAGAACCACTCCCGCGCCTCCTCGCGCCGGTCCACCGCCAGCAGGGCGTCCGCGTACGCGTAGCGCAGCCGCGCCGCCCACGGCTCGGCCGAGTCGCCGGTCAGCTCGCGGACCTGGAGCATCGCTACCGCGGCGTCCTTCTGGCCGAGGTCACCGCGCGCCCCGGCAGCCACGATCAGCAGCTCGATCGCCACAGCCTGGTCGAGCTTGTCCCGATCCGCGCCGCGGAACAGGTCGATGGCCCGCTCGGGCCGGCCCAGCGCCCGCTCACAGTCCGCCAGCACCGCCAGGTGGCTCTGCAGGCCGCTCATCCGGTGGTACGTCCGCAGCTCGGCGATGGCGCTCTGCCACTCACCCGCGTGGTACGCGGCCAGCCCGACGGCCTCCCGCACGGCGGCGATCCGCGACGCGAGCCTGCGGGCCGCCATGGCGTGCGCCAGCGCCAGCGCCGGGTCCTCGTCGATCAGCAGACCCGTGGCGACCAGGTGCCGGGCGACAGTCTCCGCGACCGGCTTGGCGAGGGAGAGAAGCTCCGCCCGGACGGCCGAGTCGAGGTCGCTCGCGACGACGTCGTCCGGCAGCTCCGGCGCGTCACCGGTACGCCCCTCACCACGCTCGTCCTGGCGCTCCCGCTGCGGGCCGTAGTTGCCGGTCCGGCGGTCCTCGCCGCCCGGCCGGTCGCCGTAGCCCCGGCGCTCACCGTCCCGCTCGCCCCGGTAGCCGCCCGGCCGCCGGTCATCGCGACGGTCGTCGCGCCGGACGCCACGGTCGCGGTCGGCGCCGCGGAAGCCGCCGTCGCGGCGCTCGCCGCCGGCGTAGCTCTCCCGGCGGTTGTCGCCGCCCTGGTAACCGCCTTCGCGGCGGTCACCGCCCCGGAAACCGCCGTCGCGGGCGCCGCCTTCACGACGATCCCCACCACGGAAGCCACCCTCGCGACGATCGCCACCGCGGAAACCGCCCTCACGACGGTCGCCGCCCCGGAAACCACCCTCGCGGGCGCCGCCCTCACGACGATCCCCACCACGGAAACCACCCTCGCGGGCGCCACCTTCACGACGGTCGCCGCCCCGGAAACCACCGTCGCGGTCACCACCCCGGAAACCACCCTCACGACGGTCACCGCCACGGAAACCACCCTCGCGGGCGCCACCTTCACGACGGTCGCCGCCCCGGAAACCACCGTCGCGGTCACCACCCCGGAAACCACCCTCACGACGGTCACCGCCACGGAAACCACCCTCGCGGGCGCCGCCTTCACGACGATCCCCACCACGGAAGCCGCCTTCACGACGGTCGCCGCCACGGAAACCACCGTCGCGGTCACCACCCCGGAAACCGCCCTCGCGACGGTCGCCGCCACGGAAACCACCGTCGCGGTCGCCACCACGGAAGCCGCCCTCACGACGATCCCCACCACGGAAACCGCCCTCACGACGGTCACCACCGCCGAAGCCGCCCTCGCGACGGTCACCACCCCGGAAGCCGCCGTCGCGGGTGCCGCCCTCGCGACGGTCCCCGCCACGGAAACCACCCTCGCGGGCGCCGCCCTCACGACGATCCCCACCACGGAAACCGCCCTCACGACGGTCACCACCGCCGAAGCCGCCCTCACGGCGGTCACCACTGCGGGAGCTGCCGTCGCGGGTGCCGGCTTCGCGGCGGTCGCCGCCACGGAAGCCACCCTCGCGACGCTCACCGCCACGGAAACCGCCGTCACGGTCGCCGCCCCGGAACCCGCCTTCGCGACGGTCGCCGCCCGGACGGCTTCCACTCCGGAAACCGCCCTCACGACGGTCACCACCGCCGAAACCGCCCTCACGACGGTCACCGCCACGGAAGCCACCCTCACGGCGCTCGCCACCACGGAAACCGCCCTCACGACGGTCGCCACCGCCGAAACCGCCCTCACGACGGTCACCGCCACGGAAGCCACCCTCGCGACGATCGCCACCGCGGAAACCGCCTTCACGACGGTCACCGCCACGGGCGCCACTGTCACGGTCGCCACCACGGAAGCCGCCCGAGCGGTCGTCGCGGCCGCCCCGGTACGAGGGACGGTCATCGCGACGGCCGTCACGGCCGGCGTCACCACGCCCCTGGCCGCGGTCGGCGCGATCCTCGTAACGACGGGGGCGGTCCCCGCCCTGGGGTCCTGAGCTCACAGGTACATCCTTCCTGATGGCGTTTCCGCCGAGAACGCTAACGCAGTCGAGGGCCGCCCCTGCTGGGGCGGCCCTCGACTGGAAGATTGTCCGGCGGTGTCCTACTCTCCCACACCCTCCCGAGTGCAGTACCATCGGCGCTGGAGGGCTTAGCTTCCGGGTTCGGAATGTGACCGGGCGTTTCCCCTCCGCCATGACCGCCGTAACTCTATGAACATGTCAACCAACCCAACAACATGGGTGGTGGTTTGTTCAGAGTTGCACAGTGGACGCGTAGCAGCTTGGTAGTCAAGTCCTCGGCCTATTAGTACCGGTCAACTGAACCCGTTACCGGGCTTACATTTCCGGCCTATCAACCCAGTCGTCTAGCTGGGGGCCTTACCCCACAAATGTGGGTGGGATACCTCATCTTGAAGCGAGCTTCCCGCTTAGATGCTTTCAGCGGTTATCCCTTCCGAACGTAGCTAACCAGCCGTGCCCCTGGCGGGACAACTGGCACACCAGAGGTTCGTCCGTCCCGGTCCTCTCGTACTAGGGACAGCCCTTCTCAAGTATCCTACGCGCACGGCGGATAGGGACCGAACTGTCTCACGACGTTCTAAACCCAGCTCGCGTACCGCTTTAATGGGCGAACAGCCCAACCCTTGGGACCTGCTACAGCCCCAGGATGCGACGAGCCGACATCGAGGTGCCAAACCATCCCGTCGATATGGACTCTTGGGGAAGATCAGCCTGTTATCCCCGGGGTACCTTTTATCCGTTGAGCGACACCGCTTCCACATGCCAGTGCCGGATCACTAGTCCCGACTTTCGTCCCTGCTCGACCTGTCAGTCTCACAGTCAAGCTCCCTTGTGCACTTGCACTCAACACCTGATTGCCAACCAGGCTGAGGGAACCTTTGGGCGCCTCCGTTACCCTTTAGGAGGCAACCGCCCCAGTTAAACTACCCACCAGACACTGTCCCTGAACCGGATAACGGTCCGAAGTTAGATACCCGAATCAACCAGAGTGGTATTTCAAGATTGCCTCCACCCATACTGGCGTATGGACTTCACCGGCTCCCACCTATCCTACACAAGCTAATTCAGATACCAATGTCAAGCTATAGTAAAGGTCCCGGGGTCTTTCCGTCCTGCCGCGCGTAACGAGCATCTTTACTCGTAATGCAATTTCGCCGGGCCTGTGGTTGAGACAGTGGGGAAGTCGTTACGCCATTCGTGCAGGTCGGAACTTACCCGACAAGGAATTTCGCTACCTTAGGATGGTTATAGTTACCACCGCCGTTTACTGGCGCTTAAGTTCTCCGCTTCGCCCCGAAGAGCTAACAGGTCCCCTTAACGTTCCAGCACCGGGCAGGCGTCAGTCCATATACATCGAATTACTTCTTCGCATGGACCTGTGTTTTTAGTAAACAGTCGCTTCCCCCTGCTCTCTGCGGCCATACAACGCTCCACCCGCGCGGGGCTTCACGTCTCCGGCCCCCCTTCTCCCTAAGTTACGGGGGCAATTTGCCGAGTTCCTTAACCACAGTTCGCCCGATCGCCTCGGTATTCTCTACCTGACCACCTGTGTCGGTTTGGGGTACGGGCCGCTAAGAACTCGCTAGAGGCTTTTCTCGGCAGCATAGGATCACTGACTTCACCTGAATCGGCTCGGCATCACGTCTCAGCCCCATGGCGTGCGGATTTGCCTACACACCGGCCTACACGCTTACCCCGGCACAACCACCGGCCGGGCTCAGCTACCTTCCTGCGTCACCCCATCGCTTGACTACTACCCGCCAGGTTCCCACGCTCCCCACCCTCAACCCGAAGGTCTTGGATGGATCGGATGGTTAGCACAACGAGGTTCGTCAGGGACGCTCTTTCGCGGGTACGGGAATATCAACCCGTTGTCCATCGACTACGCCTCTCGGCCTCGCCTTAGGTCCCGACTCACCCAGGGCGGATTAGCCTGGCCCTGGAACCCTTGGTCATCCGGCGGAAGGGTTTCTCACCCTTCTTTCGCTACTCATGCCTGCATTCTCACTCGTGCCGCGTCCACAACTGGGTCACCCCGCTGCTTCACCCCCGGCACGACGCTCCCCTACCCACCCACACACCTGCATACCCCATCAAGGAGGCACGAAGTTCATGTGTGAATGCCACAGCTTCGGCGGTGTGCTTGAGCCCCGCTACATTGTCGGCGCGGAACCACTTGACCAGTGAGCTATTACGCACTCTTTAAAGGGTGGCTGCTTCTAAGCCAACCTCCTGGTTGTCTATGCGACCCCACATCCTTTTCCACTTAGCACACGCTTAGGGGCCTTAGCTGGTGATCTGGGCTGTTTCCCTCTCGACTACGAAGCTTATCCCCCGCAGTCTCACTGCCGCGCTCTCACTTACCGGCATTCGGAGTTTGGCTGATTTCGGTAAGCTTGTGGGCCCCCTAGACCATCCAGTGCTCTACCTCCGGCAAGAAACACGCGACGCTGCACCTAAATGCATTTCGGGGAGAACCAGCTATCACGGAGTTTGATTGGCCTTTCACCCCTAACCACAGGTCATCCCCCAACTTTTCAACGTTGGTGGGTTCGGCCCTCCACGCGGTCTTACCCGCGCTTCAGCCTGCCCATGGCTAGATCACTCCGCTTCGGGTCTAGAGCATGCGACTCAAACGCCCTATTCAGACTCGCTTTCGCTACGGCTCCCCCACACGGGTTAACCTCGCCACATGCCACTAACTCGCAGGCTCATTCTTCAAAAGGCACGCCGTCACCCCGCAAGGCTCCGACGGATTGTAGGCGAACGGTTTCAGGTACTATTTCACTCCCCTCCCGGGGTACTTTTCACCATTCCCTCACGGTACTCGTCCGCTATCGGTCACCAGGAAGTATTTAGGCTTACCAGGTGGTCCTGGCAGATTCACGGCAGATTTCAGGAGTCCGCCGCTACTCGGGAACACCCACAGAAGACCAGCAGCTTTCACCTACCGGACTATCACCGTCTACGGTCAGCCATTCCAGACTGTTCGACTAACCACTGGCTTTGTAACTTCTCCAACAGATGTCAGTCTGTTGAGCAGGGTCCCACAACCCCGACCACGCAACCCCTGACAGGTATCACACGCCGCCGGTTTAGCCTCAATCCGCTTTCGCTCGCCACTACTCACGGAATCACTAAATTTGTTTTCTCTTCCTACGGGTACTGAGATGTTTCACTTCCCCGCGTTCCCCCCACACACCCTATGTGTTCAGGTGCGGGTGACATCACATGACTGATGCCGGGTTTCCCCATTCGGACACCCTGGGATCACAGCTTGGTTGACAGCTCCCCCAGGCCTATCGCGGCCTCCCACGTCCTTCATCGGCTCCTGGTGCCAAGGCATCCACCGTTCGCCCTTGACAACTTGACCACAAAGATGCTCGCGTCCACTGTGCAATTCTCAACAAACAACCAACCCACAACCCACAGCCCCACACCAAACCCGGCAACCGCCAGCGGTATGCGAGACCAGGCCGCGCCTGGCGCCTCCACCCCCCGGGAACACCATCCCCACAGGGCATCTCAAGGCACTGAAACAACAACCACACGGGTTGTTCCTTCAGGACCCAACAGGGTGCCTACATCCTTCACCAGCCGCACCAGATCCCCGTTCCCACCACCCACAGGTAGCTGTACCAGAGGAACCCGGCCGTTGCCGACGCCGAACTTGCCAGTGTCTCCGCCATCTGAGCACCCCACCACCACGTTC
>NZ_CP120862.1:665000-3157500 GCF_029581475.1 Micromonospora sp. WMMD1076 | reverse complement strand
ATCTCCCGCTCGCCGTGCACCAGCGTGGTCAGTTCCTCGGCCAGCGCCCGCTGGGCCAGGCGCACCTGCGGGCGTTCCGCTGTCGCCTTCTCCAGCTCGTCCAGCTCCGCACGGGAGCGGAAGCTGAAGTACCGCAGGTAGCGGCTGACGTCCCGGTCGTCGGCGTTGACCCAGAACTGGTAGAACGCGTACGGGCTGGTCATCTGCGGGTCGAGCCAGACCGTGCCGGTCTCGCTCTTGCCGAACTTGGTGCCGTCGGCCTTGGTCACCAGCGGCGTGGTGAACGCCTCCACCGGCCCGGCGCCGCGCCGCCGGATGTAGTCCACCCCGGCGGTGATGTTGCCCCACTGGTCGGAACCGCCGTACTGGAGCCGGCAGCCGTGCCGGCGGTGCAGCTCGAAGTAGTCGTTGGCCTGGAGAAGCTGGTAGCTGAACTCGGTGTAGCTGATGCCCGTCTCCAGCCGCGCCTTGACCACCTCGCGGGCGAGCATCTTGTTCACCGGGAAGTGCTTGCCGACGTCCCGGAGGAACTCCACCACCGACATCTCGCCGGTCCAGTCCAGGTTGTTGACCAGTTGCGCCGCGTTCTCCCCGGAGTACGTGACGAACGGCGAGAGCTGCTCGCGGATGCGCTCGACCCAGCCGGCGATCACCTCGGGCGGGTTCAGCGTCCGCTCCGCGCTCTCCTTCGGGTCGCCGATCTGCCCGGTGGCGCCACCGACGAGCAGCAGCGGACGGTGCCCGGCCTGCTGGAGCCGGCGGGCCATGACGACCTGCATCAGGTTGCCGATGTGCAGGCTCGGCGCGGTGGGGTCGAAGCCCACGTAGAAGGTGGTGCTCCCGCCGTCGAGCAGCTCGCGCAGTTCGTCGAGGCCGGTCGAGTCCTGGATCAGGCCCCGCCACAGCAGGTCGTCGGTCAGGGAGTCCCGCCCCTGCGGGAGGTTGCTGTCGGTCACGGTCACCGATTCTCCCCCATTCCCGGGCCCGGCCCGTACCGGGTTTGCCGAGGTGCGGCCGACTAGGCTGGCGGCGCCGTCGAACGCGAGGAGGAACCGCGGTGGACATGCCGAACCTGACCGGTGGCTTCGTGGCCCTGCTGGGCCTGACGTTCGACGAGGTCAGCGGGGACCGGGTGGTGCTCCGCTGGAAGGTGCGCCCGGAGCTGCACCAGCCGTACGGGATCCAGCACGGCGGCGTCTACTGCTCGGTGGTGGAGACGGCTGCCAGCATCGGCGGCGCGCTGTGGCTGGGCGACAAGGGCAACGTGGTCGGGGTGTCGAACCAGACCGACTTCCTGCGCGCGGTGCGCGACGGCGAGCTGACCGCTGTCGGCACGCCTGTGCACCGGGGCCGCAGCCAGCAGTTGTGGCTCGTGGAGATCACCGACGCCGACGGCCGGCTGGTGGCGCGCGGTCAGGTACGGCTGCAGAACCTCACCGCCGCCTGACATCCGCGGGCTGCTCGATTCAGCCCGAAAAGGGGCACTGACGCCGATATCGTCGCCTCGGTGAGGACATCCGCTCCCGACCCGACGTGAGGAAGCTGTTCGCCGCCACGCTCGGCGTGCTGTCGGCGGTCGGCGGCTTCGTCGACATCGGTGACCTGGTGGCGGCCAGCCAGGCCGGCGCGCTGTTCGGCATGGCCCACACCTGGGTGCTGCTGGCCGGGGTGGTCGGCATCTGCGCGTACGCGGAGATGGCCGGCCGGATCGCGGCGGTGAGCGGCCGGGCGGTGTTCGACCTGGTCCGGGAGCGTCTCGGGCCGCGGGTGGCGCTGCTCAACCTGGTCGCGTCGTGGCTGGTCACTGTGGTCACGCTCGCCGCGGAGCTGGGTGGGGTGGCGCTGGCGCTGCAACTGGCGACCCGGCTGAGCCACCTGTTCTGGGTGCCGCTCGCGGCGCTGGCCGTCTGGCTGGTGCTGTGGCGGCTGCGGTTCGAGCTGATGGAGCGGATCTTCGGCCTGGCCGGGCTGGCGCTGCTGGTGTTCGCCGTCGCGCTGGTGGCGCTGCCGACCGACTGGCCGGCACTCGGGCAGGGCGTGTGGCAGGTCAGCGCGTCCGGGCACGGCTGGCCGCTGTACTGGTTCGTGGCTGTGGCGTTGTTCGCCTCGACTGTGAGCCCGTACGAGGTGTTCTTCTTCTCCTCCGGCGGCGTCGAGGAGCGGTGGAGCGCGGCGGACCTGGCGCGGGCCCGCTCGAACGTGCTGATCGGTTTCCCGGTGGGCGGGTTCCTGGCGTTGTCGCTGGTCGCCGTGGCGACTGTGGCCTATCACCCGTCCGAGGCCTCGCTCAGTACGCTCGACGAGGTGGCGCGGCCGGTGGCGACGGCGCTCGGCGGCGCCGGCCTGGCCGCCGCGGTGCTGGCGTTCTTCGCGGTGACGTTCGGCGCGGCGCTGGAGACCGGGCTGTCGGCGGCGTACGCGGCGGCGCAGTACTTCGGGTGGCAGTGGGGCAAGCGGGTCCGGCCCCGGGAGGCGGCCCGGTTCCACAGCGTGCTGCTCGTCGGTCTGCTGCTCGGTGTGGTGATGCTGATGACGACTGTGGACCCGGTACGGCTGACCGAGTACATGCTGGTGCTGAGCGCGGTGGTGCTGCCGCTGACGTACCTGCCGATCCTGGTCGTGGCCAACGACCGCGGGTATCTCGGCGACCGGGTCAACGGGCGATGGATGAACCTGCTCGGCGCGGTGTTCCTGCTGCTCATCGTCGCGGCCTCGGTGGCGGCGATCCCACTGGCGATCATGACGGGAATGGGGCCATGAGGGTTCAGCTCGCCAGGCGGCTGCTCGACCGGCAGATCGTCGACGTGGACGGATTGCTGGTCGGGCGCGTCGACGACATCGCGTTCGCCGTCGACGACGAGGGCTACCCGTACGTGGACAGCCTGCTCACCGGGCAGGGAGCGCTCGGCGAGCGGATCGGCGGGCGGGCCGGGCGGCTGCTGGTGGCGGTGGCGGACCGGTTCACCGACGACCCGCCGGTGCCGCCGTTACGCGTACCGCTGTCCCAGGTCGCCCGGGTGGACAGCGCGGTGCGGCTGCGCTGCCCGGCGACGGACCTGCCGCCGTCACCGGTGGAGGCGTGGCTGCGCCGGCACCTGATCGAGCGCATCCCGGGGTCCGGTCGTGCGAGCGGGTGAGCTGCTCGGCCGCACCGCGTACGACCTGCGCGGGCGGCGGCTGGGCCGGGTGGTGGACGTGGTGGTGCGCGGCGGGTGGCCGCCGGACCGGCTGCGGATCACCGACGTGATCGTCGCCGGGCACTGGTGGACCCGGGTGATCAGCCGGCTGATCGGCCCCGAGCTGCACCCGTCCGGGCCGTGGATGCTGCGGGTGATCGCCCGGTCGGTCGGGCGGAGCACCCGCCAGCTGCCCGCCGACGCGGTGCAGTTGCTTCCGCCGGTGCCCGGTTTCCCGTTCGGCCCGCCGGCCGGGCGCCGCTGAGCCTGCGCCGGACGCCGGGCTGCGGGGCGCCCGGCAGTCCGGGCACCGGTGGAGCGACCGCCCGGCGCCGGTCAGCGGCGGGCGTCGTCGAGTTCGGGGGCGCCCGCCGCGTCCGCCGCGTCGGCCGCGTCGTCGCCCGGGCTGCCGGTCGCCGCGTCGTCGTCCGCCGAGTGCTCGCCGCGGCCGCGGCGGCGGACGTGCACCTCGGTGATGGCCCGCTGGTCGACGCCGGCCACCGCCAGCTCCCAGCCGTCCACGGTCACCTGCTCCCCCGCCACCGTCGGGATGTGCCCGAGGCAGATCAGCACCAGCCCGGCGACTGTGGTGTAGTCGCCCGCGGGCCGGTTCGGCAGCTCCACGCCGAGGTCGGTCAGGTCGTGCACCGGGAACGTGCCGGGCAGCACCAGCGTGCCGTCGGGCTCGGTGCGCACGGAGCGCAGGTCCCGGTCGGTCTCGTCGTAGATCTCGCCGACGATCTCCTCGAGGATGTCCTCCAGCGTCACGATCCCGTCGACAGCGCCGCGCTCGTCGACCACGAGCGCGATGTGCTGGCGTTCGGCCTTGAACTGGCGCAGCGCGTCGACCACCGGAAGCGAGTCGGGCAGCAGCATCGGCGGGCGGGCGATCTCGTCGACCGGCCGGTCGTCGGAGACGCCGACCAGGTCCCGCAGGTGGATCACGCCCACCGCCTCGTCCAGGCCGCCGTGGCGGACCACCGGCGCCCGGGAGTGGCCGGTCGCCGCCAGGACGAGCCGCGCGGCCTCCGCGGTGGTGCCGCTGTCGAGCGTGAAGACCTGCAACCGAGGTACGAGCACCGCCCGCAACTGCCGGTCGGCGATCTCCACGGCACCGGCGATGATCGTGCGCTGTTCCTTGGTGAAGCCGTGGTTGCCGGCCACGATGTCACGCAGCTCGTCCGGGCCGATCTCGTCCGGCTCGGCCTTCGGGTCCAGGCCGAACAGGCGTACCACCAGGTCGGTGGTCGCGCCCAGCAGCCAGACGGCGGGCCGGGTGATGCTGGACAGCACGTCCAGCGGACGGGCCACCAGCAGCGCCCACCGCTCGGCCGACTGCATGGCGATCCGCTTGGGGGCCAGCTCACCGAAGACGAGCGTGACGAACGTGAGCACCAATGTGACCGCGACGATGGCGGCGGTCTCGGCGGCGTTGCCGAAGACGCTCAACAGCGGGACGAGCGGCCGGGCCAGTGACACCGCGGCGGCGGCGGAGGCCAGGAACCCGGCGAGCGTGATGCCGATCTGGATCGTGGCTAGGAACCGGTTCGGGTCCTTCGCGAGACGGGCGAGGGTCCGGCCGCCGCGGCTGCTGCGCTCCAGCCGCTGCACCTGGCTGTCGCGCAGGGACACCAGTGCCATCTCGCTGCCGGCGAACACCGCGTTGAGGATCACCAGCACACCGACCAGGGCAAGCTGGCTCCAGTAGCTCTGCACGACCGGTTATCTCCCCTCGGCCCGATCCGGGTCGGCCGATGGCCGACCCGCCGGCCGGCAGATCCGGTCGGCGTGGCCCCTCTGTTGCCCAGCGGGCCCGCCGCTGAATCATGGCCGGCCCCGGCGTAGCCCGCCGGAGCCGGGTTCAGGCCGGTACGGGCAGGTCGAGCACGTACGCGCCGCCCTCGGGGCGGAACCCGAGCCGGTGGTAGTAGGGGGCGACCATGCCGGGCGGGCTGACCACCCGGCGGAAGCCCCGGTCGGTGAACAGCCGGCTGCGCCGGTAGACGAACTCCCCCGGCGTGAAGTCGCGGAACGGCGGGGTCACGTAGTCCAGGTCGATCTGGGCCACCCCGCCCGGTTCGGCGTGCGAGAGCATCACGCCGACCACCTCGTCGGCGCGTACCACGAGGAATGCCGAGCGGTCGGAAGCGGCCGGATCCCAGCGGAAGCCCGGGTTGAACCGGGCGATGTCGGCGGCGTGCACCCGCAGCGTGTGCGCCAGGAACGCGTCGCCGGTGCCCACCTCGACCACCTGGTAGGTCTGCTCGTCGTGCCGGGTGGCCAGCAGCTTGCGCAGGTACCAGACGTTGATCACGGCGAGCACCACGTTCAGCCCGACCATCGGCCAGACCTGCACCGCGGTGTTGTAGCCGATCAGGATGAGGCAGCCGACCAGGTTGAGCGCGCGCAGCCGCAGAATCCGGGTCTGCAGCAGGGACCAGACCAGCAGCGCGGAGCCGGCCCAGCCGACGAGTTCCAGCCAGTTCACCCCGGGGAGACTAGCGGTCTGCCTGGTCAGGCCCCTCGGCGGGCAGCTCCAGCACGTACTCCTCGACCTCGCTGCCGCGGCCCGCGGCGTATCCGGAGTCCTCGCCGACCACGACGAAGCCGCACTTGCGCAGCACCGCGAGCGAGGCGGCGTTGTCCTTGGCGGCGCGGGCGTGCAGCGGCCGGTGCGGCACCTCGCGCAGCAGCGCGCGCAGCGCGGCGGTGGCGTGGCCGCGCCCCCAGTGCGCCGTGCCGATCCAGTAGCTGACCTCGGTCTGCTCGCCGACCGGGAACGCGGCCACCCGCCCGACCAGCCGGCCGCCGACGACGACGGCGCGGTTCACGATCCGATCGTCGGCGCGGATGCGCGCCCAGTGCGCGTCGAACGCGGCCCGGTCGGACGGGTCCTTCGGGCCGAACGCGGCCATCCAGTTCGCCTGCGGGTCCTGCTCGTGGGCGAAGAAGGCGGGCAGGTCGTCGTCGCGCACCGAGCGGAGCAGCACCTCGTTGGTCACGGCCGGAACGATACGGGCACCCACCGACACGGTCGGGACCTCCGGCCCGGTGTGTGTCCCGTCCGGCCCTGCCGCGCCGCCGCCCGGCCCGGTTACCAAGGAGGTGGAACGACGCAGCCGAGGAGGCCGGACCATGTCGAAGTACGTCTACGACTTCATCGAGGGTGACCGCAGCCGGGCCGGCCTGCTCGGCGGCAAGGGCGCGAACCTCGCCGAGATGACCCGGCTCGGGTTGCCGGTGCCGCCCGGGTTCACAGTCACCACCGACGCGTGCCGAGCGTACCTGGCCACCGGCGCGCCGCCGGACGGCCTGTACGAGGAGATCAACGCGCATCTGCGGGAGGTCGAGGCGCGGCTGGACCGGTGGCTGGGCGACCCGGGTGACCCGCTGCTGCTGGCGGTGCGCTCCGGCGGGCGGTACTCGATGCCGGGGATGATGGAGACGATCCTCGACATCGGGCTCAACGACACCACAGTGGCCGGGCTGGCCGCCCGCACCGGCGACGAGCGGTTCGCCTGGGACTCGTACCGGCGGCTGATCCAGATGTTCGGCCGCACCGTGCACGGGATCCCGGCCGAGGAGTTCGAGCACGAGCTGGCCGCGCTGCGGGCCACCGCCGGGCCGGACGGGCCGGGCGCCGCCCAGTTGCGCGACCTGGTCGAGACGTACAAGAAGATCTTCACCCGGCACGTCGGGCACGACTTCCCGCAGGCCCCGCACGAGCAGCTGTTCCTGGCCGTGCGCGCGGTGTTCGAGTCCTGGCACTCGGAGCGGGCCCGGATCTACCGGCGGCAGGAGCGCATCCCGGACGACCTGGGCACCGCCGTCAACGTGATGGCGATGGTGTTCGGCAACCTCGGCCCGGACTCCGGCACCGGTGTGGCGTTCACCCGTGACCCGGCCACCGGCGCCCCCGGCGTGTACGGCGACTACCTGACCGACGCGCAGGGCGAGGACGTGGTGGCGGGCATCCGCAACACGGTGCCGCTGACCGAGCTGGCGGAGCTGGACCCGGCGAGTTTTCACCGGCTGCGGGAGATCATGGCGACGCTGGAGCGGCACTACCGCGATCTGTGCGACGTCGAGTTCACCATCGAGCGCGGCCGGCTGTGGATGCTGCAGACCCGGGTCGGCAAGCGCACCGCGGCGGCGGCGTTCGTGATCGCCGCGCAGCTGGCCGAGGAGGGCCTGATCACGGCCGACGAGGCGCTGACCCGGGTCAGCGGGGGGCAGCTCGCCCAGCTGATGTTCCCGGCCTTCGACGCCGCCGGCGCGCCCGAGCCGCTCGCGGCCGGCGTCGGCGCCTCGCCCGGCGCCGCGGTCGGGCGGGTGGTGTTCGACTCCGCCGCCGCGGCGGCGGCCGACGGACCGGTGATCCTGGTCCGGCCGGAGACCAACCCGGACGACCTGCCCGGCATGATCGCCGCGGCCGGGGTGCTCACCTCGCGCGGCGGGAAGACCTCGCACGCCGCCGTGGTGGCACGGGGCATGGGCCGAACCTGCGTCTGCGGCGCCGAGGCGCTGGGCATCGACGTCGAGCGCGGCGAGTTCACAGTGGGCGGGCAGGTGGTGCGCGCCGGCGACCTGATCTCGATCGACGGCACCAGCGGGCGGATCTGGCTCGGCGAGGTGCCGGTGCAGCCGTCCCCGGTGGCCCGGTACCTGACCGGTGAGCTGCGGCCGGAGGCCGACCCGCTGATCGCCGCCGTGCACCGGCTGCTCGGCCACGCCGACGCGGTGCGCACGCTCGGCGTACGCGCCAACGCGGACACCCCGGACGACGCCCGCCGGGCCCGCGAGCTGGGCGCCGCCGGGATCGGGCTGTGCCGCACCGAGCACATGTTCCTCGGCGAGCGCCGGGAGCTGGTGGAGCGGCTGATCCTGGCCGACGGCCCGGCCGAGGTCGGCGCGGCGCTGGACGAGTTGCTGCCGTTGCAACGGGCCGACTTCCTCGGACTGCTCACCGCGATGGACGGGCTGCCGGTCACCGTCCGGCTGCTCGATCCGCCGCTGCACGAGTTCCTGCCTCCGCTCGCCGAGCTGACCGCCCGGGTGGCGGGCGCGCAGGCGCGCGGCGAGGAACCGGGCCACGACGGCGTGCTGCTCGCGGCGGTGTCCCGGATGCACGAGACGAACCCGATGCTGGGGCTGCGGGGCGTACGGCTCGGGCTGGTGGTGCCGGGCCTGTTCGCGATGCAGGTGCGGGCGCTGGCCGAGGCGGCCGCGCAGCGGGTCCGGGCCGGCGGTGACCCGCGCCCGGAGATCATGGTGCCGCTGGTCGGTGACGTGCGGGAACTCGCCGCGGTGGCGGACGAGGCACGGCGGGTGCTGGCCGAGGTGCCGGACGCGCCGGACATCCCGGTCGGCACCATGATCGAGACGCCCCGGGCGGCGCTGACCGCCGGGGACATCGCCGCCGAGGCGCACTTCTTCTCCTTCGGCACCAACGACCTGACGCAGATGACCTGGGCGTTCTCCCGGGACGACGTGGAGGGGGCGTTCTTCTCCACGTACCTGGAACGGGGGATCTTCCCGGTGTCGCCGTTCGAGAGCATCGACGCCACCGGTGTGGGCCGGCTGGTCCGCCTCGCCGTCGCCGAGGGGCGGGCGGCCCGTCCGGACCTGACCGTCGGGGTCTGCGGTGAGCACGGCGGCGACCCGGAGTCGATCGGGTTCTTTGCCGCGGCCGGGCTCGACTACGTCTCCTGCTCGCCGTACCGGGTGCCGGTGGCGCGGCTGGCCGCCGGCCGGGCCGCTGTCGAGGCCGGCACCGAGAAGTCCGATTCCCGCTAGGAGGGCAGCACCATGACCGCCATCTTCAACCCGACCGGGCCGGCTGTCACGCCGCTCCCCCGGCCCGCGCCGCCGCAGGCCGCGGCGCCCGCCCCCACCCCGGCCGGTCCGGTCGGCCCGGTGCTGGAGCTGCCCGGGGACACCGCGCTGGTGCCGGTGAACCGCGACGGCCGCCCGGTCGGCGTGTTCGTCGCGGCCGGCGGCCGGGTCCGCTACCGGCGGGTGGTCGAACCCGACCAGTTGGTCGCCGCCGCCACCGGCGCGTTCGCGGTGGCCGCGCTCACCGCCGCCGTGGCGGTGTGGTCGCGGCGCCGCCCGCCGTCGGTCGGCACCGTCACCATGGGTCCGGGTGGATGGGTCAGCCTGCGCGGCGTGCCGGCGCCGCGGCTGCGCCCGGACCACAGGCCCTGGTGGGCGCGCCTGCTGCGGGCCCGCCGCCTGGTCGTCGACCGCTGAGCACCCCAGGGGTACGGCCGCCGGTACGTCACCGGCGGCCGTACCGCCGTTGCGGCCTCGGAGGGGCCGTTGGTCCCGGGTCACCGCGGTCCTGCGCCCCTGCCCGGACGCTCCCGGGTGGACGACGCTGAGGGGGAGAACGAGAGAGGGAGGCCCCCGATGCGCGCCAGTGTCGTCACCGCGTTCGACCGTCCGATGGAGATCACCGAGCGTCCCGTGCCGGAGGCCGGCCCGGGCGAGATCCTGGTCCGCATCGAAGCCAGCGGACTCTGCCACACCGACATCCACGCCGCCCGCGGCGAATGGCCGGTGAAGCCCACCCCGCCGTTCGTGCCCGGACACGAGGGCGTCGGCCTGGTCGAGAAGGTCGGCCCCGGCGTCACCGAGCACGCCGTCGGCGACCGGGTCGCGCTGCCCTGGCTCGGCTGGGCCTGCGGCACCTGCGCGTACTGCGTGACCGGCTGGGAGACGCTGTGCGAGTCGCAGCTCAACACCGGCTACAGCATCGACGGCGCGCACGCCGAGTACGCGGTCGCCGCCGCCCGGTACGCAGTACGCGTGCCCGACGGCGTGGACCCGTTCGAGGCCGCGCCGCTGACCTGCGCGGGCGTCACCACGTACAAGGCCGTCAAGGTCGCCGGGGTACGGCCGGGCGAGCGGGTCGCGATCTTCGGCATCGGCGGCCTGGGTCACCTCGCCCAGCAGTACGCGCAGATCTTCGGCGCCGAGACGGTAGCGGTGGACGTGACCGCCGAGAAGCTGGAGCTGGCCACGTCGCTGGGCGCGGCGCACACGGTCGACGCCGCCACCACCGACCCGGTCGAGCGGATCATCGCGCTGGGCGGCGTGGACGTGGCGATCGTGCTGGCCGCGAGCCCCCGGGTGATCGAGCAGGCGCACCGCTCGCTGCGCCGCGGCGGCCGGCTGGTGCTGGTGTCGCTGCCCGCCGACAACGCGATCACCCTGCCCGTCTTCGAGACGGTGCTCAAGGGCATCACGGTGCTCGGCTCGATCGTCGGCACCCGCGCCGACCTGGCCGAGGTCTTCGCGCTGCACGCCGCCGGCCGGACCCGGGTCGTCTACGAGACCCGCAAGCTGGACGACATCAACGACGCGGTGGACGACGTCCTCGCCGGCCGGGTCGCCGCCCGGCTCGTGCTCCAGCCCTGACCCCCGCCCCCGGTCCCCGCACCCGGCGGGGACCGGGCCACCGCCGACGCCCGGAGAGGGACCGACATGACCGCCACCGAACCCCTGGCCCCCTGGCGCGGGTTCCACGCCGGAGCGTGGCAGGAGACGATCGACGTGGCCGGCTTCGTCCGGCTCAACCACGAGCCGTACACCGGGGACGCGTCGTTCCTCACCGGGCCGACGCCGCGCACGCTCGCCGTGTGGGACCGGCTGCGGGAGATGTTCCCGGAGGAGCGGCGGCGCGGCGTGTACGACGTCGACGCGGCCACCCCGTCGACGATCACCTCGCACGCACCCGGGTACATCGACCGGGAGCGGGAGCTGATCGTCGGGTTGCAGACCGACGCGCCGCTGCGGCGGGCGATCATGCCGGCCGGCGGGCTGCGGATGGTGGAGACGGCGCTGCGCGCGTACGGGCGCGAGCCGGACCCGCTGGTGCACGAGATCTTCACCCGGTACCGCCGCACCCACAACGACGCCGTCTTCGACGCGTACCCGGCGAACGTGCTCGCGGCGCGGCGCTCGCACGTCATCACCGGGCTGCCCGACGCGTACGGGCGCGGGCGGATCATCGGCGACTACCGCCGGGTGGCGCTGTACGGCGTGGACCGGCTGGTCGAGGAGCGCCGGGCGCTCAAGGCGGCGCTCGACGACCGGCGCAGCACCGACGACGTGATCCGCGACCGGGAGGAACTGGCCGAGCAGATCCGCGCGCTCGGTGAGCTGAGGGAGATGGCCGCCTCGTACGGCTTCGACATCTCCCGCCCGGCCGTCACCGGCGCGCAGGCGATCCAGTGGCTCTACTTCGCCTACCTGGCCGCCACGAAGGAGCAGAACGGCGCCGCCATGTCGCTCGGGCGCACCGCCGGGTTCCTCGACGCGTACCTGCGGCGGGACATCGCCGAGGGGCGGCTGGACGAGAGCGGCGCGCAGGAGCTGATCGACGACTTCGTGATCAAGCTGCGGATCATCCGCTTCCTGCGCACCCCCGAGTACGACCAGCTCTTCTCCGGCGACCCGACCTGGGTCACCGAGTCGCTCGGCGGGATGGGCGCGGACGGACGGCCGCTGGTCACCCGCACCACGTTCCGCTACCTGCAGACGCTCTACGACCTCGGCCCGGCCCCGGAGCCGAACCTGACAGTGCTCTGGTCGCCGCGGCTGCCCGAGGGGTTCAAGCGGTTCTGCGCCCAGGTGTCGCTGGACACCAGCGCCATCCAGTACGAGAACGACGAGCTGATCCGTCCGGCGTACGACGACGACACCGCGATCGCCTGCTGCGTGTCGGCCATGCGGGTCGGCCGGGACATGCAGTTCTTCGGCGCGCGGGCGAACCTGGCCAAGGCGCTGCTGTACGCGATCAACGGCGGCCGGGACGAGCTGACCGGCACGCAGGTGGCCCCGCCGGCCGCGCCTGTCGGCGGCGAGACGCTCGACTACGACGAGGTGCTGGCCGCGTACGACCGGACGCTGGACTGGCTGGCGCAGACGTACGTGGACGCGCTGAACGTGATCCACCACCAGCACGACAGGTACGCGTACGAGCGGCTGGAGATGGCCTTGCACGACCACCCGGTGCGCCGGTTCATGGCCACCGGCATCGCCGGCCTGTCGGTCGCCGTGGACAGCCTGTCGGCCATCCGGTACGGCCGGGTGAAGGTGCTGCGCGACGCCACCGGCCTGGCCGTCGACTTCGCTGTCGAGGGCGAGTTCCCGACGTACGGCAACGACGACGACCGGGCCGACGAGATCGCGGTGTGGCTGGTCGAGACGTTCGCGGAGAAGCTGCGCCGGCAGCGCACGTACCGCGACGCGGAGCTGACCATGTCGGTGCTGACCATCACCTCGAACGTGGTGTACGGCAAGCACACCGGCAACACGCCGGACGGGCGGCGCGCCGGTGAGCCGTTCGCGCCGGGGGCGAACCCGATGAACGGTCGGGACACGCACGGCCTGGTCGCGTCGGCGCTGTCGGTGGCCAAGCTGCCGTACGACGCGGCCCGCGACGGCATCTCGCTGACCGGCACTGTCACGCCGGACGGCCTAGGCCACACCCGCGACGAGCGGATCGCGAACCTGGCCGGGGTGCTCGACGGCTACGCCGACGCCGGCGGGTTCCACCTCAACGTCAACGTGCTGGACCGCGCCACGCTGCTGGACGCGATGGCGCACCCGGAGCGGTACCCGCAGCTCACCGTCCGGGTCTCCGGGTACGCGGTGAACTTCGTCCGGCTCACGCCGGAACAGCAGCGCGACGTGGTGTCGCGGACCTTCCACGGGTCGCTGTGACCGGCCGCCCGCCCGCGCCGCCGCAGGTCACCGCGGCGGCGCCGGGCCGTGCCGCCGAGGCGGTCACGGGCGCGGTGCACTCGTGGGACACCTCGGTCGGGGTGGACGGGCCGGGCACCCGGTTCGTGGTCTTCCTGGCCGGCTGCCCGCTGCGCTGCCGCTACTGCCACAGCCCGGACACCTGGTACGGCCGCAGCGGCCGCCGCCGCACGGTGGACGAGATGGTCACGCTCGCCACCCGGTACCGCAGGTTCATCCAGGTCGCCGGCGGCGGTGTCACCGTCAGCGGCGGGGAGCCGCTGCTGCAACCGGCGTTCACTCGCGAGTTGCTGCGCCGCTGCCACGACCTCGGCCTGCACACCGCGCTGGACACCTCCGGTTTCCTCGGCGTCCGCGCCGACGACGCGCTGCTGGACGCCACCGACCTGGTGCTGCTCGACGTCAAGGCGGGCAACCCGCAGACGTACCGCCGGGTCACCGGCACCGGCCGGCTCGCGCCGACGCTGCGCTTCGCGCAACGGCTCGCCGACCGGGGTACGCCCATCTGGATCCGGTACGTGCTGGTGCCCGGCCTGACCGACGCGGTCGACGAGGTGGAGCTGGTGGCCGACGTGGCCGCCGGGCTGGCGACTGTGCAACGCGTCGAGGTGCTGCCGTTCCACCGGCTCGGCGCGCACAAGTACGCCGAGCTGGGGCTGACGTTCCCGCTGGCGGACACCGAGCCGCCTGATGCCGACCTGCTGGCCCGGGTACGCGGCCAGTTCGCCGCCCGCGGCCTCACCGTCACCTGACCGGCCCGCCGTCACGCCACGAGGATCGGGGCATGTGGGCTCACTCCGCCGGTTCAGCTGGCGGCGGCCGTCGGGTAGCCGTACAGGTCGAGCAGCCGGACCCGGGACGCCTGGAGCCGGTCCACCACCACGCTCATGAACCGGGTGGTGAGCTGACGGCCGAGCGTGTCGTCGGACTCCATCAGCCGGCGTACCCCGTCGGCGTCGAGTTCGACGGCGGTGCTGCGCTGGGTGGCGACCGCACCGAACTGCCAGCGGTACGGCGGGAACAGCCAGGACCAGCCGAGCACGCCGCCGGGCCCGATCGTCTCGATGCTCACGTCACCGCGGCCCGGCACCGGGAAGTCGAGCGCCACCTGGCCGCCGCGGACCAGCCAGAACCGGTCGGCCTGCTGATCGGCGCGGAACAGCCGGTGCCCGGGATGCCAGACCACCGGGCGGGCGTAACCGGTGAGCCGGGGTAGCCACTCGTCGGGCAGCCCGGCCAGGAAGGGGTGGACGCGGAGCATCTCCAGCGGGGTCATCGCGCCTCCAGGGTCGACAGGAGGAGAGCACTGGTTCCATTCCACCTCGCCACCGCCCCGGCCGGTAGGGGCCGTTGGTCCCGGCCGTGCCGGGCGGATCGACTCTGCCCGGGTGGGGGCCGCCGGCGCAGGCTGAGGGGGAACCGAAGGAGGACGTGATGACCGACAGAACCGGTGCCCCCGTCGTGGTGGGCGTGGACGGCTCCCCGTCCGCGCTGGACGCGGTACGGCTGGCCGCACGCGAGGCGGTGCTGCGGCACCGGCCGCTGCGGGTGGTGAACGCCTTCCTGTGGCCGCTGGCCGGCACGCCGCTGGGCATGGTCGCCCCGGTGCTGCCCGACGTCGAGCTGCGCCAGGAGGCCGAGAAGCTGGTCGAGGAGGCGGTGGACGAGGCCCGCAAGGTCGACGCGGACCTGGCCGTGACCGGTGCGGTCGTCGACGGCGGGCCGGTGGCGGTGCTGCTCCGGGAGAGCCGCGACGCCGCGCTGCTCGTGCTGGGTCACCGGGGACTGGGCGGCTTCGCCGAGCTTCTCGTCGGCTCCGCCGCGGTGCAGCTCTCCGCCCGCGCGGACTGCCCGGTGCTCGTGGTCCGGGGTGAGGCCCGCGCCGACGGTCCGGTGGTGGTCGGCGTGGACGGCTCCGCGCTGTCCGACGAGGCGGTCGGGTTCGCGTTCGCCGAGGCCGCGGCGCGCGGCGCCGAACTGGTGGTGGTGCACACCTGGCTCTACCCGCAGGCGGTGACCTACCGGGAGGCGTTCGGTGACGTCGTGCCGCTGGCGTACGACCCGCAGGAACTGCGCGCCGACGAGCAGCGGGTGCTGGCCGAGGCGATCGCCGGCTGGGCCGAGCGCTACCCGGAGGTCACGGTACGGCCGAAGCTGGTCGCCGCCGCCACCCCGTCCCGGGTGCTCGTCGAGGAGTCCGTCGGCGCGCAGCTGACGGTGGTCGGCGCGCACGGGCGGGGTAGCCTCGGTGCGCTGCTGCTCGGCTCGGTCAGCCACGCCGTGCTGCACCACTGCCACAGCCCGCTCGCAGTCGTCCGCCACCGCGGAGACCGGACTCGCTGAGCCGGTTCCCCGGCCCGGGCGGGGCCGGCAGCGCCACAATGGCCTGAGCCGACCGGAGGGAAAGCACCAGATGAACCGACCCGTCGTGGCGGGAGTGGACGGATCGCCGTCCAGCCTGGCCGCCGCCGACCTGGCCGCCGCGACCGCCGTCGCCCGTTCCCGGCCGCTGCTGCTCGTGCACGGCTACCTGCACCCACTGGGCTACGGCGTGCCGCTCAACCCGTACGACCTGGGGGTGCCGGCGCCCACCGCGGAGTCGGAGAAGATGCTGGAGTCGGTCGCCGCCGACCTAACCGAGCGGCACCCGGGCCTGCGGGTGCAGGTGCGTCAGGTCGCCGGCGGTCCGGGCGCGACGATGGTCGAGGAGTCCCGCCGCGCCGAACTGGTCGTGGTGGGCAGCCGGGGCGTGGGCGGCTTCGCCGGGCTGCTGCTCGGCTCGGTCGGCGGGCAGCTCGCGCAGCACGGGCACTGCCCGGTGCTCATCGTCCGCCCGGAGGAGCAGCCGATCCCGCTGGACGGTCCGGTGCTGGTCGGCGTGGACGGTTCCGACTCGGCCGGGTACGCGATCGAGCTGGCGGCGGACGAGGCCGATCGGCGCGACGCGGAGCTGGTGCTGATGCACGTCCGGTCGCCGGAACGTGGCGCGGTGACGCCGGAGGTCGCGGCGGAGGCGTCCACCGCGGAGCGGGCCGAGGCGGCCGGGCTGCTGGCCGAGGCCGCGGCCCGGGTCCGGGCGGCGCACCCGGGCCTGCGGGTGACGGAGCGGGCCGTGACCGCCGCCTCGCCGGAGACCGCGCTCCGGGAGGCCAGCGGTGAGGCGTCGCTCGTGGTTGTCGGTTCCCGGGGCCGGGGCGGCTTCGCCGGGCTGCTGCTCGGCTCGGTCAGCCAGGCGCTGGTGCAGCACTCCCACTGCCCGGTGCTCGTCGCCCACCGGCCCGAGCCGGCCGACGACTGACGCGCCGCGCGGCTGGCCGGTCCGGTCCGCCGAGTGGCCCGCCCGGGCGTCAGGACGGGTCGCGGCCGGCGAGCAGGTCGGCGAAGTCGGTGGTGAGCGCGAACGGGTCGGCCGGGCCGGTCGCGGGCGGGCGGCGGTCCACCTGCTCGGCCAGCTCGGCTCCGGCCCGGCGGATCCGGGACCGCAGCGCGCTGTCGCCGTCGTCGCCGGCCCAGTCCTCGGGCGCGGCGAAGACCGCAGTGGGCAGTGTCGCCGCCCGCAGGTACGTGAACATCGGCCGGACCGCGTGCTCCAGGGCCAGCGAGTGCCGGGCGGTGCCGCCGGTCGCCCCGAGCAGCACCGGCTTGCCGGCGAGCGTGTCCCGGTCGACCACGTCGAAGAACGACTTGAACAGCCCGTTGTAGGACGCGTTGAAGATCGGCGTCACCGCGATCAGCCCGTCGGCGGTGGCCACCTCGTCGAGCGTCCGCCGCAGCGCGGCCGGCGCGAAGCCGGTGAGCAGGTGGTTCACCACGTCGTGGGCGTACTCGCGCAGCTCGACCACGCGCAGTTCCACAGTGGCGCCGCGGCCGGCCAGCTCGTCGCGGGCGGCCGCGGCGAGCTGGCCGGCGAGCAGGCGGGTCGACGACGGCTGGCCGAGACCGGCCGACACGACCGCGAGGGTACGGCTGGTCATCGCTGCTCCCCGGCCGGGGCGGCGTCGCGGGCGGCCAGCAGGCTCGCGTGGGTGGGCGCCTCGGGCACGTGTGCCGGACGCAGCGAGTCGAACTCCTTGCGCAGCACCGGGACCACCTCCTCGCCCAGCAGGTCGAGCTGCTCCAGCACCGTCTTCAGCGGCAGCCCGGCGTGGTCCATCAGGAACAGCTGCCGCTGGTAGTCGCCGACGTACTCGCGGAAGCCCAGCGTGCGGTCGACGACCTGCTGCGGGCTGCCGACGGTCAGCGGCGTCTCGCGGGTGAACTCCTCCAGCGACGGCCCGTGCCCGTAGACCGGGGCGTTGTCGAAGTAGGGGCGGAACTCGCGTACCGCGTCCTGGGAGTTGCGCCGCATGAACACCTGCCCGCCGAGGCCGACGATGGCCTGGTCCGGCGAGCCGTGGCCGTAGTGCGCGTACCGCTCCCGGTAGAGGCCGACCATCCGCTGGGTGTGCTCCTTGGGCCAGAAGATGTGGTTGGCGAAGAAGCCGTCACCGTAGTACGCGGCCTGCTCGGCGATCTCCGGGCTGCGGATCGAGCCGTGCCAGACGAACGGCGGTACGCCGTCGAGCGGGCGCGGGGTCGAGGTGAACGACTGCAGCGGCGTACGGAACCGGCCCTTCCAGTCGACCACGTCCTCGCGCCACAGCCGGTGCAGCAGGTCGTAGTTCTCGATGGCCAGCGGGATGCCGTTGCGGATGTCCTGCCCGAACCACGGGTAGACCGGGCCGGTGTTGCCGCGCCCCATCATGAGGTCCACCCGGCCGTCGGCCAGGTGCTGGAGCATCGCGTAGTCCTCGGCGATCTTCACCGGGTCGTTCGTGGTGATCAGCGTGGTCGAGGTGGACAGCAGCAGCCGTTCGGTGCGCGCGGCGATCCAGCCGAGCATGGTGGTCGGCGACGACGGCACGAACGGCGGGTTGTGGTGCTCGCCGGTGGCGAAGACGTCGAGGCCGACCTCCTCGGCCTTGAGCGCGATGGCGGTCATGGCCTTGATCCGCTCACGCTCGGACGGCAGCCGCCCGTTCGTGGGGTCGACGGTGACGTCACCGACGGTGAAGACTCCGAACTGCATGACCAGCTCCTCGCGTGGGGTCCGGACCGGTCGGCCCGGGATCGCTCCTCACAACATATTTGACGAGTCAACTATTCCGGTGGCCGCCCACCCCGGCGTGGCCCGGATCACGCACCGACCACCGACTACCCTTGCCGCGATGACGTACCCCTGGCTCTCCGCGCCCGCCACGCAGGTCGCCGGCACCGCGCGGACGCTGCTCGGCTGGACCGTGTCGGCCGGCGGCGTCACCGTCCGGCTCACCGAGGTCGAGGCGTACGCGGGCACCGGCGAGGACCCGGCGTCGCACGCCCACCGCGGGCCGACGCCGCGCAACAGGGTCATGTTCGGGCCCGCCGGGCACGTCTACGTGTACTTCGTGTTCGGCATGCACTGGTGCGCGAACGTCGTCTGCGGTCGCGACGGCGAGGCGGCGGCGGTGCTGCTGCGCGCGGGCGAGGTGGTCGACGGCGTCGAGATCGCCCGCGAGCGCCGGCCGCGCGCCACCGACCGGGATCTGGCCCGTGGGCCGGCCCGGCTGGTCACCGCGCTCGGGCTCGGGCGGGACGCGAACGGCACCTCGGCGATCGACGGCAGCGGACCGCTGCTGCTGACGCCGCCGGCGAGCCCCGTCGACCCGGCGCGGATCGCCGCCGGGCCGCGTGTCGGGGTCGCCGCCGCGCACGACCTGCCGTGGCGGTTCTGGCTGGCGGACGAACCGAGCGTGAGCGTCTACCGGCGGCACACCCCGCGCCGCCGGCCCGCTCCGGCCGCTCCGGTGCGGAACTCGCCGGCCTGAATCGGCCGTTCCGGGCAACCCGGGACACCCCGCGACGCGTCTGTGGTGGCATGACGCGCCAACTCTTCACCACACGTTGAGGGCAGAGTGTTTTACACGAAGGGCTTTCAACGAGGTGTTGACAACAGGCCATTCTTGGGTGTGGGATGGACGGCATGGTCACCGTGGACAACGACCCGTTCACCGCTCCGGATGCTGCCCAGGCCCGGGCGCACCGCAACTACGCTGCACTGCTGCGGATCGCCGAACGGCACGCCGGCACCAACTCCCGCCGCCGCCGCTACGCCCACCCGGACGTGCCCGACGCCTACGAGGCGGCCACGCTGGTGATGGCGCTGGCCGGGGGCGCCGAGCTGGACGAGGGTGAGGAGCCCGTCGACCAGGCCGACCTGATGGCCGCGCTGACGCTGATCCCGCACGTGCGGGCCGAGGTGGACGCGCTGGAGGCCGGCCTGTTGCAGGTGGCCCGCGGGCGGGGCATGACCTGGCAGGCGATCGCCTTCGGGCTGGGGCTGGGCAGCGCCCAGGCGGCCCGGCAGCGCTACGAGCGGCTCACCGTCCGCACCGGCACCGGCGACTGACCGGCGGCGCGGGCTGTCACAGCGGCGGGCGAGACTGTGCCGGACGACGGCACGGGAGGACGCGATGACGCGCGAGGAGATGCTGGCCTACTGCCTGGCCAAGCCGGGAGCCTGGCTCGACCGGCCGTGGGAGGGCGACGAGGTGGTGAAGGTGGGCAGCCGCATCTTCGCGTTCCTCGGCTCACCGGAGGGCGAGGCCCGGCTCGGGGTGAAGTGCGGGCCGTCCCGGGAGGTGGCCGACGAGTGGCTGCACCGGTTCCCGGCCGACGCGCGCCCCTCCCCCTACATCGGCCGGTCCGGCTGGAACACGCTGCGGCTCTCCGGCGGCATCCCGGACGACGAGCTGATCGAGGCGGTCGACGGTTCGTACGACGCGGTGGTGGCGAAGCTCCCGAAACGCGAGCGCCCCGCCGGCTGACCGGCGCGAAGCACTCGGCCCAGCCGTGAAGGTCAGCGGGGTACGACCCGCTCGGCGGCCCACTCCCGCCAGCCGGTCAGCTTGTCCGCAGCGGCGGCGAGCTGGTCGGCGACCGGGCCGGGGCCGGTGGAGCCGGGCGTGATGCGGGCGGCCAGCGCCGAGCGCACCGAGAGCACGTCGCGCACCGACGGGTCCAGGTGCTCGCTCACCGCGGCCAGGTCGGCGTCGGACACCTCGTCCAGCGCGCAGTCGCGGGCCGCGCACAGCGCCACCAGCTTGCCGGTGATCTCGTGCGCGTCGCGGAACGGCACGTTGCGCCGCACCAGCCAGTCGGCGACCTCGGTGGCCAGCGAGAAGCCCGACGGGGCGCTGGCCACCAGCCGGTCCACCCGGACCGTCATCGTGGAGATCATCCCGGCCAGCGCGGGCAGCAGCAACTCCAGCGTGTCCACCGCGTCGAACGCCGGTTCCTTGTCCTCCTGCATGTCCCGGTCGTACGTCATGGGCAGGCCCTTGAGCATGGTGAGCACGCTCATCAGGCCGCCGACCAGGCGGCCCGACTTGCCCCGGGCCAGCTCGGCGATGTCCGCGTTCTTCTTCTGCGGCATGATCGACGAGCCGGTGGCGAAGGCGTCGTCCAGCTCGACCCAGCCGAACTCCTGCGACGTCCAGAGCACCACCTCCTCGCCGAGGCGGGACAGGTGCACGCCGATCATGGCGGTGACGAACAGGAACTCGGCCACGAAGTCGCGGTCCGCGACCGCGTCCATCGAGTTGGCGAACGAGGTGCGGAAACCCAGCTCCTTCGCGACCGCCACCGGGTCCAGCGGCAGCCCCGACCCGGCCAGCGCGCCCGCGCCGAGCGGGCTGATCGCGGTCCGCTCGTCCCAGTCGCGCATCCGTTCCAGGTCGCGCAGCAGCGGCTGCACGTGGGCCAGCAGCCAGTGCCCGAACGTCACCGGCTGGGCGTGCTGCAGGTGCGTCATGCCCGGCGCGGCGGTGTCCACGTGCCGCTCCGCCTGCTCCACGAGCGCCTCGGCCAGCTCGACCAGCCGGGCCGCCACGCCGCGGGCGTGGTCGCGCAGGTAGAGCCGCAGGTCGGTGGCGACCTGGTCGTTGCGGGACCGGCCGGCGCGCAGCTTGCCGCCGAGGCTGCCGAGCCGTTCCAGCAGGCCGCGCTCAAGCGCGGTGTGCACGTCCTCGTCGTCAACCGTCGGGCGGAACGCGCCGGAGGCGCACGCCGCCTCCAGGTCGTCCAGCGCCGCCAGCATCCGGCCCAGTTCGTCCGGGTCGAGCAGGCCGGCGCCGGCGAGGACCCGGGCGTGCGCGCGGGAACCGGCGATGTCGTACGGGGCGAGGCGCCAGTCGAACTGGACGCTCACCGACAGCCGCGCGAGCGCCTCGGCGGGACCGCCGGCGAACCGGCCGCCCCAGAGGCTCGTCCGGTTGGCGGGGGCGCTGTTCTCGGTCAGGCTCTTGTCGTCCACCCCACCCATTGTGGTGCCCGCCATCAGGCCCCTCCCATCCGGGCGTCCCGTTGCGCGGCCATCGTGCTGGGCAGTCCCCACAGTCGTACGAATCCCTTCGCCAGCGACTGGTCGAACGTGTCGCCGGTGTCGTAGGTGGCCAGGCCGAAGTCGTAGAGGCTCGCCTCGGAGCGCCGGCCGGTGACCACCGCTCGGCCGCCGTGCAGCCGCAGCCGCACCTCGCCCGTCACGTGCCGCTGGGCGTCGTCGATGAACGCGTCCAGCGACCGCTTCAGCGGCGAGAACCAGAGCCCGTCGTAGACCAGCTCACCCCAGCGCTGGTCGACGCCGCGCTTGAACCGGGCCAGGTCCCGCTCGACGGTGACCGCCTCCAGCTCCTGGTGGGCGGTGATCAGGGCGAGCGCGCCGGGCGCCTCGTACACCTCGCGGCTCTTGATGCCGACCAGCCGGTCCTCGACCATGTCGAGCCGGCCCACGCCGTGCGCCCCGGCCCGCCGGTTCAGCTCCCGGACCGCCTCGTACGGCGTGACCGTCTCGCCGTCGATCGCGACCGGGACGCCGCCGTCGAACGTGATCACCACGTCGTCCGGGTCGCGTTCCGACGCCGGGTCCCCGGTGTACGCGTAGAGGTCCTCGACCGGGGCGTTCCAGATGTCCTCCAGGAACCCGGTCTCCACGGCCCGGCCCCACAGGTTCTGGTCGATCGAGTACGGCGACCTCGCCGACACGTCGATCGGCAGCCCCTTCTCCCCGGCGTACGCGATCGCCTTGTCCCGGGTCCAGGCGAAGTCCCGGGCCGGCGCGACGACCGTCAGGTCCGGCGCGAGCGCGGCCAGGCCGACCTCGAACCGGACCTGGTCGTTGCCCTTGCCGGTGCAGCCGTGCGACACGATCGTGCCGCCGTGGGCGCGCGCCGCCGCGACCAGGTGCCTGACGATCAGCGGCCGGGACAGCGCGGACACCAGCGGATAGCGGTCCATGTAGAGGGCGTTGGCCCGGATCGCCGGCAGGCAGTAGTCGGCGGCGAACTCGTCACGGGCGTCGACCACCTCGGACTCGACGGCGCCGCAGTCGAGCGCGCGCTGCCGGATCACTGACATGTCCTCGCCGCCCTGGCCGACGTCGACAGCTACCGCGATCACCTCCGCGCCGGTCCGCTCGGCCAGGTACGGGATGGCGACCGAGGTGTCCAGGCCCCCGGAGTACGCGAGCACGACCCGCTCGGTCACGAGGTGCCCCCTTCGGCGGTGTCGTCGCGGCGGGCCCACGCGGCGAGCCGCTCACCCAGCGCGGCCCCGCCGTCGGCCTCGCGGGCCACGACGAGGATGGTGTCGTCGCCGGCGATGGTGCCGACGATCTCGGACAGCCCGGCCCGGTCCAGCGCGCTGGCGAGGTACTGGGCGGCGCCCGGCGGGGTGCGCAGCACCGCGATGTTGCCGCTGGAGTCGACGCCGTTGAGCAGCTCACGCAGCAGCCGGACCAGCCGGGCCGGTGCGCCCTCGGCGTCGCGCAGCGGCCGGTGCCCGTCCTCCGGGATCAGGTAGACGCCCCGCCCGTCGCCGCCGCGCGCGGTCACCGCTCCCAGCTCCTTCAGGTCGCGCGACAGGGTGGCCTGGGTGACCTGGATGCCGTCGCCGGCGAGCAGGTCGGCCAGCTCGGTCTGCGAGTGGATGGGGGTGTCGCGGATCAGCTCGACGATGCGGGCGTGCCGCGCGGCGCGGGTCAGCGGAGCGGTCATGCGGATTCCTCCACGAGAAAGGTCAGCAGCGCCTTCTGGGCGTGCAGCCGATTCTCCGCCTGGTCGAACACCGCGCTGTGCGGGCCGTCGAGCGCCTCGTCGGTGATCTCCTCGCCCCGGTGGGCGGGCAGGCAGTGCAGCACGATCACGTCGGCGTCGGCGTGGCCGAGCAGCTCGGCGTTGACCTGGTACGGCAGGAACGGCGTGATCCGGTCCAGCCCGTCCTCCTCCTGCCCCATCGAGGTCCAGGTGTCGGTGGTGACGACGTGCGCGCCGCGTACCGCCTCGGCCGGGTCGGTGAGCACCTGGACCGAACCGCCGGTGGTGGCGGCGATCTTCTCGGCGCGGGCCACGATCTCCCGGTCCGGCTGGAACCCGGCCGGGCCGGCGATCCGCACGTGCATCCCGGCGGTCGCGCCGGCCAGCAGATACGAGTGCGCCATGTTGTTCGCCGCGTCGCCCACGTACGTGAGGATCCGCCCGGCGGTGCCGCCGAAGCGTTCCCGCACGGTGAGCAGGTCGGCCAGCAGCTGGCAGGGGTGGTACGTGTCGGTCAGCGCGTTGACCACCGGCACCGTCGCGTGGGCGGCGACCTCGGCGATCCGGTCGTCGCCGTGGGTGCGCAGCACGATCGCGGCGACGTAGCGGGACAGCACCCGGCCCGCGTCGGCGAGCGTCTCGCCCCGGCCGAAGTGGGTGACCTGGGTGTCCACCACGAGCGGGTGCCCGCCCAGCTCGGCGATGCCCACGTCGAAGGAGATCCGGGTGCGCAGGCTCTGCTTGTCGAACAGCACCGCCACCGACTTCGGCCCGGTCAGGGGCTGGTGCGCGTACCGGTCGGCCTTCATGCGGGCGGCGAGGTCGAGCACGGCGGCCTGCTCGGCGGGCGTGAGGTCGTCGTCGCGCAGGAAGTGGCGGATCATGCCGGAGCCTCCGTCGGGGTCGTGACGCCAGGCCCGGCGACGTGGGCGGGCTCCGCGATGCCGGCAGGCCCGGCGACGTGGGCGGGGGCCGCGGTGTCGGCGGGCGCGGCGCGGGCGGCGTCGGTGGTAGGGGCCGGCGCGGCGGCGGACAGCGCGGCCGGCAGCGCGGCGAGGAACGCGTCGGCCTGCGCCGCGGTGAGGATCAGCGGCGGGGCGAGCCGGACCACGTCCGGCTGCACCGGGTTGACCAGGAAACCCGCCTCGCGAAGCGCGGCCACGGCCGCGGCGGAGACCGGCTGGTCGAGCACGACGCCGAGCAGCAGGCCGGCGCCGCGCACCTCGCGGACCAGCGGGTGCCCGAGCGCCTCGACACCGCGGCGTAGCCGCTCGCCGACGCGCTTGACGTGGTCGAGCAGGCCCTCTTGCGCGATCGTGGAGACGACAGCGAGCGCGGCGGCGCAACTGATCGGGTTGCCGCCGAACGTGGTGCCGTGCGAGCCCGGGGTGAGCAGGTCGGCGGCCCGCCCGAAGGCCAGGCAGGCGCCCAGCGGCAGCCCGCCGCCGAGGCCCTTGGCGAGCGTGATCACGTCCGGCTCGACGCCCTCGCCCTGGTGGGCGAACCAGTGGCCGGTGCGGCCGATGCCGGTCTGCACCTCGTCCAGCACCAGCAGCGCGCCGTGCGCGGCGGTGATCCGCCGGGCCGCGGCCAGGTAGCCGGGCGGCGGGACGACCACGCCGTTCTCGCCCTGGATCGGCTCGATGATCAGCATGGCGGTGTCGGCGGTGACCGCCTCGGCCAGCGCGTCGGCGTCGCCGAACGGCACGTGCGTCACGTCGCCGGGCAGCGGGCGGAACGGGTCGGCCTTCGCGGGCTGCCCTGTGAGCGCCAGCGCGCCCATGGTCCGGCCGTGGAACCCGCCGTGGGTGGCGACCACGTGCCGGCGGCCGGTGAGCCGGGACAGCTTGAACGCGGCCTCGTTGGCCTCCGCGCCGGAGTTGGCGAAGAACACCCGGCCCGGGCGGCCGGCCAGCGCGAGCAGCAGCTCGGCCAGCGCCACCGGCGGCTCGGCGACGAACAGGTTGGACACGTGCCCGAGCGTCGCGACCTGCTTGCTGACGGCGGCCACCACGGCCGGGTGGGCGTGGCCGAGCGCGTTGACGGCGATGCCGCCGATCAGGTCGACGTACTCCCGGCCGGTCTCGTCGACCACGACGGCGCCGGAGCCGGAGACGAGCGCCAGCGGCGGCGTGCCGTAGTTGTCCATCATGGTGGCGTTCCACCGCTGCACGAGCATGCTCATGACTCGATCACCATCGTTCCGAAGCCCTCCGACGTGAACACTTCCAACAGCGTGGAGTGGGCGACCCGGCCGTCGACGACGTGCGCGGCCGGTACTCCCCCGCGCACCGCCCGCAGGCAGGCCTCCATCTTCGGGACCATGCCCGACTCCAGGAACGGCAGCAGCTTCGCCAGGTCGTCCGCGGTGATCTCGCTGACCAGGCTGGACGTGTCGGGCCAGTCGGCGTACAGGCCGGGCACGTCGGTCAGCACGACCAGCTTGCGCGCGTCCAGCGCCACCGCGAGCGCGGCAGCGGCGGTGTCCGCGTTGAGGTTGTGCAGCACCCCGTCGGCGTCCGGCGCGACGGTCGAGATGACCGGGATCCGGCCGGCCGCGATCAGGTCGGTGGCCGCCGAGACGTTCACCGACTCCACGTCGCCGACCTGGCCCACGTCGACCGCTTCCCCGTCCACGTACGCGGGACGGCGCACCGCGGTGAACAGCCCGGCGTCCTCGCCGGAGAGCCCGACCGCGTACGGGCCGTGCGCGTTGATCAGCCCGACCAGTTCCCGGCCGACCTGACCGACCAGGACCATCCGGACCACGTCCATCGCCTCCGGGGTGGTGACCCGCAGGCCGCCGCGGAACTCGCTGGCGATGCCCAGGCGGCCGAGCATGGCGGAGATCTGCGGGCCGCCGCCGTGCACCACGACCGGCTTCAGGCCGGCGTAGCGCAGGAACACCATGTCGGCGGCGAACGCCCGCTGGAGTTCGGGGTCGACCATGGCGTTGCCGCCGTACTTGACCACGACCGTGGCGCCGGAGAAACGGGCCAGCCAGGGCAGCGCCTCGATCAGCGTGGCGGCCTTGGCCTGGGCCCGGGTGAGGTCAGCGGAGAGGTTCATGCTGAGCTGGCCTTTCGTTCGCGACTGCGGGACTCCGCTTCGCTGCGTTCCTCGCGCTCACCGAGCCCGCCTTTCGTTCGCGACTGCGGGACTCCGCTTCGCTGCGTTCCTCGCGCTCACGTCGAGTAGGCCGAGTTCTCGTGGACGTACGCATGCGACAGGTCGTTGGTCCAGATGGTGGCGGTGTCGGCCCCGGCGTGCAGGTCGATCCGGACCGTGACGCCGCGGCCGGTGAGGTCCACCTTGGCGCGGTCCTCGGCGGCGGCGCCGCCCCGGCACACCCAGATGCCGTTGACCGCGACGTCCACGCCGTCCGGCTCGAACACGGCGGCCGTGGTGCCGACCGCAGCGAGGATCCGGCCCCAGTTCGGGTCGTTGCCGAACAGCGCGGTCTTCACCAGGTTGTTGCGGGCCACAGTGCGGCCCACCTCAACCGCGTCGTCCTCGCTCGCCGCGCCGACCACCTCGATCGCGACCTCCTTGGTCGCGCCCTCCGCGTCGGCCAGGAGTTGCTGGGCCAGGTCGTGGCAGGCGGCGGTGACCGCGGCGGTCAGCTCCTCGGCGGTCGGCTCGATGCCGGAGGCGCCGCTGGCCAGCAGCAGCACCGTGTCGTTGGTGGACATGCAGCCGTCGGAGTCGATCCGGTCGAACGTGATCCGGGTGGCGGCGCGCAGCGCGGCGTCCAGGGCGTCCGGCCCGGCCACCGCGTCGGTGGTGAGCACGCAGAGCATGGTGGCCATGGCCGGGGCGAGCATGCCCGCGCCCTTGGCCATGCCGCCGACGGTCCAGCCCGTACCCTGCGCCACTGCCGTCTTCGGCCGGGTGTCGGTGGTCATGATCGCCTCGGCGGCCGCCGGGCCGCCGTCGCGGGACAGGCCGCGCACCGCCTCGCGTACGCCGGGAAGCAGTTTGTCCATCGGCAGGCGCTCGCCGATCAGGCCGGTGGAGCACACGGCGACCTCGCCGGCGCCGACGATCAGCCGCGCGTTCGCCGCGGTGATCGCGGCGGCGGTGTGCTCGGCGGTGGCGTGGGTGTCCTGGAAGCCGGCCGGGCCGGTGCAGGCGTTCGCGCCGCCGGAGTTGAGCACCACGGCGCGCACGACGCCGCCGTGCACGACCTGCTGGCTCCACAGCACCGGCGCGGCCTTGACCCGGTTGGCGGTGAACACACCGGCCACGCCGGCGTCCGGGCCGTCGTTGATCACGAGGGCGACGTCGGCGGCGCCGGCGGACTTCAGTCCCGCAGCGACACCTGCGGCGCGGAACCCACGGGGGACGGTGACGCTCACGGGGCCACTCCAAACACGGACAGACCGGCGGTCTCGGGGAGACCCACCATCAGGTTGGCGTTCTGCACGGCCTGGCCGGCCGCGCCCTTGCCCAGGTTGTCGATAGCGCTGACCACGATCACCCGGCCCGAGTCGACGTCCACGGTCGCCTGCAGGTGGCAGGAGTTCGACCCGGCGGTGGCCGCGGTGTGCGGCCACGATCCCTCGGGCAGCACGTGCACGAACGGCGCGTCGGCGTAGGCGGCGGCCAGCACCGCGCGTGGATCGGCGTCACCGGTGGGCACCGCGGTGACTGTGGACAGGATCCCCCGGGGCATCGGCGCGAGCACCGGGGTGAAGGAGAGACCGGTCGCGCCGGTGGCCTGCTTGATCTCCGGGACGTGCTGGTGCGCGCCCACCTTGTAGGGGGTCAGGTCGCCCATCACCTCGCTGCCGAGCAGGTGCGCCTTGGCGGCCCGGCCCGCGCCGGAGGTGCCGGAGGCGGCGACCACCACCACGTCGTCGGGGCGTACCGCGCCTGCGGCGATCAGCGGCGCCAGCGCCAGCGTCGTAGCCACCGCGTAGCAGCCGGTGCTGGCGACCCGCGTCGCGGCGGCGATCTCGGCCCGCTGCCCGGGCACCTCGGGCAGCCCGTAGGTCCAGGCGCCGGCGTGCTCCCCGCCGTAGTAGCGGGCCCAGGCGGCGGCGTCGCGCAGCCGGTGGTCAGCGCCGAGGTCGACCACCTTGACCGTGGCGGGCAGCGCCGCGGCGAGCGCCGCGGACTGCCCGTGCGGCAGGGCCAGGAAGACCAGGTCCGCGTCGGCGAGGGTCGCCGGTTCGGTAGCGGCGAACACCAGGTCGAGGCCCGCGAGGTGCGGGTGTACGGCGGTGACGGGCTGGCCGGCCTGGCTGTGCGCGGTGGCGGTGATCAGCTCGAACTCGGGGTGACCGGCGAGCAGGCGCAGCAGTTCGCCCCCGGCGTATCCACTCGCCCCGGCCACGGCAACCCGAATGCCCATACCCACCTCCGCATGACTATGCAGAGAAGGCTACCAGTGGCCCGGCACCCGATGCAAGTTCATGCAGTGTAGTGCATGAAGCTGCGGCTTGGCCGGCCCTTCCGATTCCGTCCAGGAAGGGCCGGCCCGGCCAGGGTCAGCCTCGCTCGACGAGCCCATGCTGACGCTCATAGGTGCGGAGAGCCGCATCCCAGGCCTGGGTGTACTCCGACGGGCCCATGTTCAAGTCGTTGTGTCCCCGGACCGCCTCCCGGAGCAACTCCACCAACTCCGGCACGGTTTCCCGGCGCTCTGTCACGTACCGACGGAACACCTCGGCGAACTGCTCCCCGGTCAGCCGGGCGGCATGCATTGTCACCGGGTCGCCTTCGAGATTCTGGAGCACCGCGCACCACCGTCGGGTCAGGTCGTCGGCCTGGCGGGCCCTGACCTTCTGCAGCTCGTGGTCGCACTCCAACTTGATCCGGTCCTCCCAGTACGGCCGCAGCCGCTCGCGTATCCGCTCGTCGGGGCTGACACGCACCTGGACGGTGAAGGAGGGGGCCGTCCCCTGCCGGGGCCAGCGCTGGCCGGACAGATGCACGTTCAGGGCCTGCTCCAGTTCGTGGGAGCGGTGCGGCTCATGCCGCCGGGCCAACTCGACCGCTTGTTCCCGGAGAATGCCACACGCCCACGTCAGGTAGCCCTCGGCCCGGAACCGCAACTCCTCGAACGTCATCCGCTGCGCCGTCCAGACGTAGACGGCGTACAGGCGGAAGTCAAAGGCGTCACCTTTCGCCGGCACCAGGAGAGGCTGCGGGGCCTCCTGGCGAAACGACACGGCGGGTGGAGAAGCCGGCGTGGGGGAAGCAATGGTCGACGGGGCAGGCGGGAAGACGGTGTGCCACCAGCGGCGTGCCGGCTGGTCCGAGGCGGAGGCAGGGGTGCTCGAGGGCGCTGCGGGAGGGGTGGTCATCTCTGTTCCTCGTTCGTCAGTCGTCGTACGTCGTTGAGTAGGGAGTTACCGGGCATCAGGGGCTGCCAGACGTGTCGAATCTGGTGGTCCAGGCGACACCGGAGGGGTTCCCGGCCGGCGACCACCGCGGTGAGCAATTGTCGGCAGTACATCGCCACCTCAGGCTGCCCATCGGCGCGGCTGAGCCAGAACCCGAGCGTCCGCCAGGCTCGAAACGCGGTCCCCGGGATAGCGAGCGCGGCGGCCCAGCAGGTAGCCAGATCCTGCAGTTGAACGGCGCCGCGCCGTGTCAGGTCGAGCAGTTCGGGCCAGTGTTCCCGCGGCACGGGTGACCACCGGTCGGCCAGGATCCGCAGTGCCCGCCCGGCGTGCAGACGCACCTCCGGATGGGTCGAGACGGCCCACTCCGCCAGCGCGGCCGTCACCTCCGCCGTGTGCCCTGCGTCGTACACCTCAACGAGGCCCCGGACCACGGAGTTGTGCCAGCGCTGCATCCGCGCCTCCGCCACCTGACGCAGGTGGAGCAGCGCGCTCTCGGGCCAGAGACGAGCGAGGCCGAGAGCATAGGCCCGAGCCACGGTGTCCCGGCGGTGCGCCGTGCCACTCTCGGCCCAGCGGTCCAACTCGTTGCGGAGCCGATGGCGCAGGAAGGGCTGCATAGCCATCGCGACCAGAGCGATGGCTGCCGTCTGGCGCACGCCGGCGCGTCGTTCCCGTGCCAACTCGTCCACGGCTTGCAACGCGGGGCGCACCGCGAGACTTGCCGACCAGCCGATGGCGCCCGCTGCGGCCTGCCGAACCCCGGGCACGTCGCTGCGGGCAAGAACGCCCCACCACCGCAGAAGCCGCTCCGGGTGCCACCAGTCCTGCCAGGCGACCTCCAGCAGGCTGGAACGAAGCGCATCGCTGGCCGGGATGAACTCCACCCGTCGCCCGCCCGGCACTCGATCGTCGTCGACCACCCGCACCGCCTGACGAAGTTCGGACCCCATCAACTCGTCAAGCGCGGACCCGCGGCCAGGCACGACCGCCTGTGGCAGGTCGTCCGCCGCAGGTCCGGTCAGCAGCCGTGCGGCATGCTGAACCTCCGACATCGGCTGGCCGGCGAGCACCGCACAGGCCAGGCGGAACGCACGACGGTCGTCGGTAGCCCAGAATACCGACGGGTGCTGCCCGTCGGTGCACTCGAGAATACGAGCCGCCCGCTCCCGCACCTGCCCCGGCAGCAGGCGCTCCAACCGTTGCGTCAGATCCACGCCGTTCACAGGGTTGCGGGCGATGGTCTCCACCAAGCGGACCACCTCACCTGGCCGCGGATCACCGCTCAGGTAGGTCATCATCAACGGGTGCCCGACAGCTTCGTCCTCGACATAGCGGTCGACGCACGCTCCGACGCACTCGTTGCCACACCGGCCGACGCATCTGCCGCGCAGATGCCGCCGTAGCTGGGCCCGGAAGACATCCGCAGCGCCGGGCGGCCGGTGCTCGACGATCTGATCGGTGAACTCCCGGCCCCGCGACCGGAAATCACCGACGAGCACCACCGTGCAGCCCACCGCCTCCGCCCGGGCCGCCGCGCCGACCAGGGTCATGCCGTCCAGTTCCCGGATCGCCTCGTCGCCCAGAGGCAGGACGTAACCGTGTTTGGTACGCAGGATGCCGGCTGTCCGGATCAGATCTCCGAGGCTCTCCACGTTGATCAGGCCCACCCGGTCGTAGCCGTGCCGTCTGGCGGAGGCCAGACACGCCGCCGTGTAGCGTCCCGTACCTTCCGGTCCGGAGAGACACAGCAGCCCTCGGCGCTTGAGCCGTCGGTCGAGGTACTGATCGCTCGACGCCGGCGCATACCCGTCGGCGGACTGTCGAACTGTGGCTCCACTCAACGTCTCCGACCAGGTCCGGCCCTCCCCGACGCCGGCCATCGTGACGTGCATCGCGCCGATGGCGGTGGCTCCGGTCCCGGTGGCGTTCTGGCCCTGGACGTGTACATCCCCGACCTCGATCCCCGCGGGTGCGCCGAGCAGCGCGGAGAGTCGGCCGATGATCTGGCGCGGGTCGAGAGACGGATCGTCCTCCGCCTCCTCCGCGAGGCCTTCCTCGTCCGCATCCATCGGATCGGCGCCGGGGCCGGCCCCGCCGATCGTGGCGCCCGCAGCCTCTCCGCCGTCATCCAGGTGGATCGGCGGGACCGGCACCGGGACGCCGTCGGTCTCCGGCGGTGGCACGTGGGCGATCATCGTTCGGTCCCGTCCCGGCCGATGCTCGCGTCGCGACCGACCGATCCGATCGCTGTCGCGTTCGGGCCGACAGCGCTCTGCCCATGGACCTGGAGGCTGCCGATCCGGATACCGGCGTTGCCGGAATGCGGCGGTTCGACCGGACGGCCGATGGAGTCGGACCCAACGTCGCCTGCCGGGTCTACCGTTCGCGGTTCGCCGACCGCCAATGACGACATGTCCTCGTCGACCACGTAGAGCCAGGCGGTCTCCTCGAAGCCCTTGTCCGGGTGGCTCACCCGAACCTTGCGAAACCGCTCGGGCCGCATCTCCTCGGGGTACTCCTGGACGACGTTCCGGTAGATGTCGTCGGAGACGACGAGCGCGACTCCAGCGTCCGGGAAGGCGGCAAGAGCCTGCTTCAGCGGATCGGAGTCGCAGAGTCGGCAGACGAGGACGACTGCCGAACCCGGAAAGCCGTTCGCGCCGTCCAGGTGTACGAGGCCCTGATGGACGGCCACCCGCAGCCGGATCCGCGCCGCCGGCACCCGGCTGACGTTGTACGCACGCAGCCGTCGGTTGAGCTCCGGGACGAATCGGCCGATGATGAGCGCCTCGTGGGCGTCCCGCGGGAGAATCGCCAATTCCCCGTCACCGGCCTGCTGCGTATGCCACTGCGTCCGGTCCAGTCCGACCAGCGCGGCGGCCTCATGCAGAAGGCGCCGGAACTCCTGCTGCGCCTCGTACTGCTGGACATTGCTGCGGCGGCTGTACCGCTCCATGTCCACGCTGATCAACATTCGTCGCTCGGGATGGTGCATCCGGTGTCGCCCCTTCGTCACTCACCCGCCGGAACCGGCGGGACCACAAGGGACATCGAATCCGGGTCGCCCGAGCCGCACCCCGTAGAAGTACGGCATCCGCCGTGCCTGTCCGGAACCGGTCTTCCCGTCTTCGTCCGGGATCCGGCAGGCGGAGCCGCGATGGACTAGTCGCATGATCGACGTCCTCAGCGAGTTGCTTCTCGACGCGGGCTGGCACCCGGCGGCAGTGCTGTCCGTGGTGGCGATCTACGTCGGGGCCGCCGCACTGTTGCGCCGCGCGTCGCGCTCCGCTCAGCTTCGGCTACGCTTCGACGGTCTTCGCTGGCTGGCGAGAACGGGGTTGTCGATGCGTCGAGGGGCACCGCCCCAGGCCGAGTGGCCGTACGGGACCTTCCTCCGGCGGCTGCGCCCGGCAGATCGGGAGATCGTCCTGGGTCTCGGTGTCCGACGCCAGGTACCCGCCGGTCAGATCCTGATCCACGAGGGCGTCTGGGAATCGCACCTGGTGCTCCTGGAGGAGGGGTTGACCAAGGTGACGGCGAGTCTCCCCGACGGTCGGTCGGCGCTGCTCTCGCTGCGCGTCGGTGGTGACCTGGTCGGTGAGATGTCCGCCCTGAACGATCAACCCCGCTCGGCCACAATCACCACCTGCGGCCCCACGCGGTACAGCGTCATTCCCAGAGACCGGTTCACCCGATTCCTCAAGGAGCGCCCCGAATCCGCGCTCGAACTCGCGGCGATGGTGGCGGATCGGCTGCGCTGGTCCAACCGGCGCCGCATCGACTTCACCTCGTACCACGTAAAGATCCGCGTGGCCCGGGTGATCGCGGAGCTGTGCCGGACGCACGGTCGGCGGTGTCCCGAAGGCGTGGTCATCGACGTCCGCCTGACCCAGCCGGAACTCGCCACGATCTGTGGTGCGGCGGAGACATCGATTCAGAAGGCCCTGCGCGAGCTACGCGCCGAGCGGCTCGTGGACACGGACTACCGGCGGATAACGGTCCGGGATCTGCCAGGCCTGCGAGGTCTCGGCGAGTTGCCTTCCGACGACGAGTAAGCCGCGCGGGGCGACGTGTTAAAAGGGGCCCCCTCCTCTACCGGAGGCGTTAAGAGGGGGCCCCTCCTTTCATGCGCCGCGCAGGGTGGCGCCGAAACGCTCGGCGGCGACAGCGACCGCCGCGTCCCGCGCGGCCAGCGCCTCCTCGCCCGCGAGGGTCCGGTCCGGGGCGCGGAACGTCAGCTTGTACGCCAGCGACTTGCGTCCCTCGCCGAGCTGCTCGGACGTGTAGACGTCGAACAGGCGGACGTCGTCCAGCAGCGCGCCCGCGCCCTCGACCAGCGCCGCCCGCACCTCGGCGGCCGGCACCGCGTCGTCCACCACCAGCGCCACGTCGATCAGGGCCGGCGGGAACGTGGAGATGGTCGGGCCGGTCGCCAGCGGGGCCGCGGGCAGCGCGTCCAGGTCCAGTTCCATGGCGCTGGTACGCCGGGGCAGCTCCAGCGCGGCCAGCACGGCCGGGTGCAGCTCACCGGCGTGGCCGACGACCACGCCGTCCACCACCAGTTCGGCGCAGCGGCCCGGGTGCCAGGGCGCCCGCTCGCCGGCCCGTACCGTCACCCGGCCGGCGGGGATCCCGGCGGCGTCGAGCACCGCCCGGCCCGCCTCGACGGCGTCCGCCCAGCCGGCCGTGCGGCCCGGGCCCCACCAGCCGGCCGGTTCGATCTCGCCGGTGAGCGCCACCGCGACGTGCCGCGGCTGGGCGGGAACGACCGCGTCGGCGGCGGCGAACTCCTCGTCGGTGGGCCGCCGGTCCACGCCCATCGCGGGCGGGGTGCCGGCACCGGGACGCGGGTGGAAGACGGTGCCGATCTCGTAGATCGCCACGTCCCGCTGGCCCCGGCCGACGTTGCGCTTGACGATGCCGAGCAGCGGGCCGAGCAGCGTGGTGCGCAGCAGCGGCTCCTCCTCCGACAGCGGGTTCGCCAGCCGTACCGCGGGGCGGCGCGGGTCGTCGGCGGGCAGGCCGAGCTGGTCGACCAGTTCCGGCGCGACGAACGGCTGCGCCAGCACCTCGACGTAGCCGCGCTCGGCGAGGGAGCGGGCGACGGCCCGGCGGCGCTGCTGCTGCCAGGTCAGGCCCCGGCCGGGCGGCGCGGTGGGCAGCACCGACGGCACCCGGTCGTAGCCGTCGAGGCGTACCACCTCCTCCACCAGGTCGGCCGGGTCGGTCAGGTCGGGCCGCCAGCTCGGCGGCGTGACGGTCAGCACCTCGCCGGCACCGGCGCCCGAGCCGACCCCGGCCGTGCCGACGGTGCCCGGGTCCTCGGCGAGCCGGTCGGCGCCGCGGGTGACGGTGCAGCCGACCTGCTCCAGCAGCTCCACCACCCGGTCCGGCGAGTACGTCACGCCGACCCGCCGCGACGGCAGGTCCACCGGCAGCGTCACAGGCGTACGAGGCGCGACGTGGTCGATGTCGAGCACCTCGGCGCCGGCGGTGCCGCCGGCGAGGTCGGTGAGCAGCCGGACCGCCCTCTCCAGCGCGACCAGCGGCAGCGCCGGGTCCACGCCCCGCTCCCACCGCTTCGCTGCTTCGCTGAACAGCTTGTGCCGCCGTGCGGTACGGCCGACTGTGGCCGGATCCCAGTGCGCCGCCTCGAACAGCACGTTCGTGGTCGAGGCGAGCACCTCGCTGGTCTCGCCGCCCATCACCGCGGCGAGCGAGATCGGAACCCCGGCGTCCTCGCCTGCGAGGGCGCCGGGCAGCCCAGCGTCGCAGATGACCAGGTCCTCGGCGGACAGCGTGCGGCTCACCCCGTCCAGCGTGGTCAGCTTCTCCCCCGCCTCGGCGCGGCGCACCACGAGCGTCCCGGCGATCCGGTCCGCGTCGAAGGCGTGCATCGGCTGGCCGAGTTCGAGCATCAGGTAGTTGGTGATGTCGACGGCGAGCGAGATGCTGCGCACCCCGGCGACCGTGAGCCGCTGCCGCATCCAGCCGGGCGTCTCGACGGTCGGGTCGACGCCGCGCACCATCCGCGCCGCGAACCGGTCGCAGCCGACCGGGTCGCGGACCTCGACCGGGTACGCCGGCTCGGCGGTCGCGCCGGGCGCGGGCGCGTCGGCCGGGTCGCGGAACGGCACGCCGAGCGCGTGCGACAGCTCCCGGGCGATGCCGCGCACGCTCAGCGCGTACCCGCGGTCCGGGGTGATCTCCAGCTCGACCACGACGTCGTCCAGGCCGACGACGGGCCGGGCGTCGTCGCCGGGCTGGGCCTTGACGTCCTCGGGCAGCACCACGATGCCCGAGTGGTCGTCGCCGAGCCCCAGCTCCTGCGCCGAGCAGATCATGCCGTGGGAGTTGCGCCCGTACGTCTTGCGCGCGCCGATGGCGAACCCGCCGGGCAGCACGCCACCGGGGAGGATCACCACGACCCTGTCGCCCACGGCGAAGTTGCGCGCCCCGCAGACGATCTCCTGCGGCTCGCCGGTGCCGTTCGCGGCGCCGACGTCGACCCGGCAGAAGCGGATCGGCTTCTTGAAGCCGATCAGCTCCTCGATCTCCAGGACCTCGCCGACGACCAGCGGGCCGGTGACCGACTCGCGCAGGTCCACCACGGAATCGACCTCGATGCCGAGGTCGACCAGCGCCTGCTCCAGGTCGCCGGTGGGCAGGTCGGCCGGCAGGTCCACGTACTCCCGCAGCCAACTGACAGAGACTCGCATGACTGTTAAACCACCGTTCCCGTAGCTCAGGCGCCGAACGCGCGGGTGAACCGCACGTCGCCCTCGGCCATGTCCCGCATGTCACTGACGCCGTGCCGGACCATCACGGTCCGGTCGACGCCCATGCCGAACGCGAATCCGGAGTAGACCTCCGGGTCGATGCCGCAGGCGCGCAGCACCCGCGGGTTGACCATGCCGCAGCCGCCCCACTCGACCCACTGCGGACCGTCCCGGTGCTCCGGGAACCAGACGTCGAACTCCGCCGACGGTTCGGTGAACGGGAAGTAGTGCGGCCGCCAGCGCGTCTTCGCACCCTCGCCGAACATGGCCCGGGCGAAGTGGTCGAGCGTGCCGCGCAGGTGCGCCATGGTGATGCCCTTGTCCACCACGAGGCCCTCGACCTGGTGGAACACCGGCGCGTGGGTGGCGTCCAGCTCGTCGGTGCGGTAGACCCGGCCGGGCACCACCACGTAGATCGGCGGCTTGCGGGTGAGCATGGTGCGCGCCTGCACCGGCGACGTGTGGGTGCGGAGAACGAGGCCCGAGCCCGCAGAGCCGGCCGAAGCCGCGGCGGAGCCGTCGGCGGGTGCGATGTGGAACGTGTCCATCAGGCCGCGCGCCGGGTGGTCGGCCGGGATGTTGAGCGCGTCGAAGTTGGTCCACTCCAGCTCGACCTCGGGGCCCTCGGCCACCTCGTAGCCCATGCCGATGAACAGGTCGCTGATCTGCTCCATCAGCACGCTCAGCGGGTGGCGGGCGCCGCGCGGCCGGCGGTCGTACGGCAGGGTCACGTCGACCCGCTCCTCGACCAGCACCCGCGCGGCCCGTTCCCGGTCCAGGATCTCCTGCCGGGCGGCGTACGCGGACTCGATGGCCTTGCGGGCCTCGTTGACCCGCTTGCCGGCGTCGGCCTTCGCGGCCGGCGGCAGCGCGCCGATCTCCCGGCGGGCCAGCGACACCGGGGACCGGTCGCCGAGGTGCGCGGGGCGCAGCGCGGTGAGCGCGTCCGGGTCGGTGGCGTCGGCGAACGCCTTCTCGGCGTCGACCACGGCCCCGGCCAGGGCGTCCGGGTCGAGCAGGGCGACCTGCTTCGGGTCGTACGGATCGTTGCGGTAGCTCATGGTGAACGGGCACTCCCTCACGGCGGCGCCGACCCTCGCGGGTGGCTAGGCGAGTCTACGGACGCGCGGCTTCGCCGCAGCCCGCCGGTGGGGAGTCGTGCAGGGGGAAGGGTCAGGCCCGCCGCCCGCCGACACCGGCGGGCTGGCTAAACGAACGCCGTGGCGCGTTCATGACGAGGCGGACTCCCCTGCTGTCTCTCGCGCGCCCCCGGGGACACGCAGTGCTCTGGCGGAAGAATACAGGCAGACGGCCGCCGCCGCAGCCAGGTTCAGGCTCTCCGCGCGCCCGTGCAGCGGCACCCGGACGCGGGCGTCGGCGGCGCCGGTCAGCTCCTCGGGCAGGCCGTGCGCCTCCGAGCCGAACAGCCACGCGGTGGGGGCGGACAGCCGTCCTGAGTCGGCGAGGTCGTCCAGGTCGCTGTCGCCGTACCCGGTGGTGGCGAGGATCTCCAGGCCGGCGGCCCGCAACGCCTCGACGGCGGCGAGCGGGTCGGCGGCGCGCACCACGTCGACGTGGAAGAGGCTGCCGGCGGAGGCCCGCACGCACTTGCCGTTGTAGGGGTCGACCGCCTCACCCGCGAAGACCACGGCGCCCGCGCCCGCCGCGTCGGCTGTGCGCAGCACGGTGCCGGCGTTGCCCGGGTCGCGGATCCCGGCGAGCACCGCGACCAGTCGCGGCCCGCGCGCCACCGCCTGCTCCAGGGGTACGTCGAGGTGCCGGCACACCGCCACCAGCCCCTGCGGCGCGACGGTCTCGGTGAGCGCCGCGAGCGCGTCGTCGGTCACCTCGGAGACCGGCACGCCGGCGCGGGTGGCGGTGGCGGCGAGGTCGGCGTACCTGTCGAGCGCCGCCGGGGTGCCGAACAGCTCGACCACCGTGCCGGCGCGGGCGAGCGCCTCCCGGACCGCCTGCGGCCCCTCGGCCAGGAACCGGCCGGCCTGGTCGCGGTCGCGCCGCCGCTGCAACCGGCGTGCGGCGACGACCCTCGGGGTACGCGGGGTGAACGGTCCGGGAACGGCGTCGAGGCGCCTCCCCTGCGACTGTGACTGCATGGGAGACGCCTCGATCTGCCGTACGGGGTGGGTCAGGCGGCCTGAGCCGCGGCGCCACCGGTGCCCTCGGCCGCCACGGCGGCGCGGGCCAGCTCGACGATCGCCGCGAACGCGGCGGCGTCGTTGACGGCCATGTCGGCCAGGATCTTCCGGTCGACCTCGATGCCGGCCAGGCGCAGGCCCTGGATCAGGCGGTTGTAGGTCAGGCCGTTGGCCCGGGCGCCGGCGTTGATCCGCTGGATCCAGAGCTGCCGGAAGTCGCCCTTGCGGTCGCGACGGTCCCGGTAGGAGTACTGCATCGAGTGCAGCACCTGCTCCTTGGCCTTGCGGTACAGCCGGGAGCGCTGACCGCGGTAACCGCTCGCGGTCTCCAGCAGGGTACGACGCTTCTTCTGGGCGTTCACAGCCCGCTTGACGCGTGCCATCTCAACTCCTTCTTCGGTTCAGGTGGCTCGCGTCAGCGGCCGAGCAGCTTCTTGATGCGCTTGGTGTCGGCCTTGGCCAGCTCGACGGTGCCGGTCAGCCGACGGGTCTGGGTGCTGGGCTTCTTCTCCAGGTTGTGGCGAAGGCCGGCCTGCTGGGCAACGATCTTGCCCTTGCCGGTCACCTTGACCCGCTTGCCCATACCCGTGTGGCTCTTCATCTTCGGCATTGGAACGTCTTCTCCCCTGTTACTGGCCGCTGGTCTCAGCGGTCGTACCGGTCTCGCCGGCTGCTGCGGTGTCGCCGGCCGCCGGGGTCTCGCCGGCCGGAGCGGCCGGTTCCTCCGCCGCCCGGTCGCGCGGTCCACCGCGGGACGCCGTGGCGGCGACAGCGGAGGCCTTGACGGCCCGGTGCGGAGCGAGAACCATGATCATGTTTCGGCCGTCCTGCTTCGGCGCGGCCTCGACGTATCCCAGGTCCGTGATCTCGGACTCGAGCCGGCGCAGGAGCCGGTAACCCAGCTCCGGGCGGCTCTGCTCCCGACCGCGGAACATGATCGTCACCTTGACCTTGTCGCCGGCCTTGAGGAACCGCACCACGTGACCCTTCTTGGTCTCGTAGTCGTGCGGGTCGATCTTCGGCCGGAGCTTCATCTCCTTGATGACGGTCTGCTGCTGGTTACGCCGCGCTTCGCGCGCCTTGAGTGCGCTCTCGTACTTGAACTTGCCGAAGTCCATGAGCTTGCACACCGGCGGGCGCGCCATCGGCGCAACCTCGACCAGGTCCAGGTCGACGTCCGCGGCCAGCTGCAGGGCGCGCTCCAGCGGGACGATGCCCACCTGCTCACCCTCAGGGCCGACCAGTCGGACCTCACGTGCCCGGATCTGCTCGTTCACGCGTGGTTCGACGCTGATGGGGCCTCCTCGAGTCGAGTCTCCTACGGTGCCGACTCCGTGGGCTCCCGGGTGGGAGCCGACCCGGAAAGCAGAAGGCCCCGGCGTATGCCAGGGCCCACTCGACCGGTCGGCACGATCACAGGATCGCGCATCCGGCGCCGGGACGTGCCCGAAACCGGGGACCGGACCCGGCCACCGTGGCGGCGACTCGGGTGGGAGCGGGCGCTCCGCTTCACGACCGCCCGCGCGTCAGGGACGGGGGCAGTCTGGTCGACTCCGCAACACTACACCCTCGGCCCAGGCCCGCCCAAACCGGGCTCGCTGGTCAGCGGGGTGCCGACTGGCCGGCGGACAGCGCCGCCAGGTGCGCCTGGTGCAGGCGGCGCAACGCGCGGACCGCCTCGACCGCGCTCTCCTTGTCGGCGGCCTGCAACGCGACCATCGGCAACAGGTCGTCGTCGTGCAACTCCAGGCTGGCCCACGGTGCGCCCCGGTCGAACCGGACACCCCGGACGACCTCCCACGGCAGCTCGTACGAGCTGAACACGTTGCGCACCCGGACGCCCTTGGCGTCGGCGATCACACGAGGGCGGGTGAACAGCAGGAAGCCGAGCGCGCCGAAGACGCCCAGGCCGATCATGGCGAGCTGGTCGCCGCGCTGGAACGTGCCGTAGCCGTTGCCGGTGGCGCCGGTCAGCGACGTCGCGACAAGGCTGAACACCACGAACAACGTGACGGCCGACACCCAGCAGACGACCCGGACGCGGCGGGGTCGCACGGTCACCACGGAATCGCTCACCCGACCAGTCTGCCATCCGGTTCGCGTACGCCTTCGGCCGCCACACGGTCCGGGCCGCGCCGGCGCAGCCCGGTGACCACCACGGCGAGCAGCGTGAACAGGGCACCGGCCAGCACCGGCAGCCGCACACCGGGGCCGCCGGGCAGCACCAGGTCCAGCAGCAGCGCGCCGCCGAGCTGCCCGGCCACCAGCGCCAGGCCGGTCCGCAGCACCCCGGCGGCGCGTACCCCGACCAGCAGCGAGAGCACGATGCCGACGCCGAGCAGGCCGCCGACGTAGAGCCACCACTGGGTGGGCCAGCGGGGCTGGCTCGCGAGCGCTCCGGTCAGCGCCGCGACCGCGCCGATCACCACAGTGCTGACCGCGAAGTTGACAGCGAGGCCGGCGGCCGGGCCGACCGAGGCCGCGACCCGGCCGTTGAGTGCGGACTGCCCCGCCACCGCCAGCCCGCCCAGGACGCAGAGCAGCACCAGCCCGACCGCGAGGTCACCGACCGGGCGGCCGAGCTGCGCCAGTGCGACAGCGCCGACGCCGAGCACCGCGCCGCCGACGCGGGGCAGCGTGAGCGGCATCCGCCCGGTGGCGGCCAGCCCGGCCCGGTCCACCGCGAGGCCGCCGAGGCTGCCGCCGGCCACCTGGGCGATCGTGAACACCGCCACCCCGAGCACCGGCACCACCACCGGCGCGACCAGCACGATCACCGCGCCGCCCACCCCGCCGAGGTACGCCCACCACGGCAGCCCGGAGCGGCGCAGCCCGGCCAGCCCGGCGCGCATCGAGGGCAGCGCCACGATCCCGGCCAGCACCAGCAGGCAGCCGCCGAGGTTGTTGACGACCGCGCCGAAGACCGGGGCACCGGTCCGCTCGCCCATCTCGGCGTTGACCGCGCCCTGGGCGGCCGAGGCCACGCCGCCGGCCACGACCACGGCCAACGCGGCCGGGAGCGGCAGCGGTCTCACAGCCGGCAGGCGTGGATGTTGGTGACCAGGATCGCGCGGGCGCCCAGCTCGTACAGCTCGTCCATGATCCGGTGGACGTCGTCGCGGAGCACCATCGCCTGCACCGCGACCCAGCCCTCCCGATGCAGCGGCGAGACGGTGGGCGACTCGATGCCGGGGGTCAGCGAGCTGGCCCGGTCGAGCAGGCCGGCCGGCACGTCGTAGGCGAGCATCACGTACCGGCGGGCGACCAGGACGCCGTGCAGCCGGCGCTGCAACTGCTCCTGCTGGGGGCCGCCGGGCGCACCGGCCCGGCGGACCAGCACCGCCGAGGAACGCAGCAGCGGCTCGCCGAACACCACCAGGCCGGCCTGGCGCAACGTCGCGCCGGTCTCCACCACGTCCGCGACCACGTCGGCCACGCCGAGGCGGATGGCGTTCTCCACCGCGCCGTCCAGGCGGATCACGTCGGCCTTGACGCCCAGCTCGGCCAGGTGCCGCTCGACCAGACCCGGGTACGCGGTGGCGATGCGGTGCCCGCCGAGCTGCTGGACGGAGGCGACGTCGTCGGGCCGGGCGGCGAACCGGAACGTGGCCCGCCCGAAGTTGAGGTCGACGATCTCCTCGGCCGGTGCGCCGGAGTCGATCAGCAGGTCGCGGCCGGTGATGCCGACGTCCAGGTCACCGGAGCCGACGTAGGTGGCGATGTCCTTGGGGCGCAGGTAGAAGAACTCGATGTCGTTGGCCTCGTCCCGGCAGACCAGGTCCTTCGGGTCGGTGCGCTGGCGGTAGCCCGCCTCGCGCAGCATCCCGGCTGCCGACTCGGCCAGGGCGCCCTTGTTGGGTACTGCGACACGCAGCATGGGAGTGCTCCTTCGTTCGATCGGATGATCAGCGGACGGGCACTCAGAGATGTCGGTAGACGTCCTTCAGTTCCAGGCCGGTGGCGAGCATCAGCACCTGCGCCTGGTAGAGCAGCTGGGAGATCTCCTCGGCGGCCCGCTCCGGGCCCTCGTGCTCGGCGGCCATCCACGACTCGGCCGCCTCCTCGACGACCTTCTTGCCGATGAAGTGCACGCCCTTGGCGAGCGCGTCGACGGTGCCCGAGCCCGGGGTGCCGGCGGCGGCCTTGGCCTGCAGCTCGGCGAACAACTCCTCGAACGTCTTCACGGAAGGCGATTCTTCCAGCCGCTTGCGGTGACGGGCCGGGTGGGTCAGGCGAAGCCGACCCGGTGGGCGGACTGGGCGTCGAGGGCGCGGACGGCCAGGGCGGCGTCCAGCGCGGCCACAGTCGCCGACCAGCCCTTGTCCTCGGCCGAGCCGGGCAGCCCGGCCCGGTCGCGGGCCTGCTCGACGGTGTCCACCGTGAGGACCCCGTGCGCCACCGGCTTGCCCTCGTCCAGGGCCACCCGGGTCAGCCCCTCGGTGACCGACTTGCAGACGTAGTCGAAGTGCGCCGTCGCACCGCGTACCACCACGCCGAGCGCGACGACCACGTCGTAGCGGCGGGCCATCGCCTGGGCCACCACCGGCAGCTCCACCGAACCGGCCACCCGGGCCACCACGGCCCGCGCCCCGCACGCCTGCGCGGCGGCCACCGCACGCTCGGTCATGTGGTCGGTCAGGTCGCCGTGCCACCGGGCGGCCACCACGCCGACAGTCATCCCGGCGGCGTCCACAGCGGTCGCGCCCGGTTCACCGAATCCCGCCATCGCCCTACGCTCCGATCTCGTCACCGGCGACCGGGCGGCCCATCGGCGCCTCGGTCACCTCGTCCAGTCCGTCCAGCAGGTGACCCATCCGGTCCCGCTTGGTGCGCAGGTAGCGCACGTTCTCCGGGTTGGACCGCACCGGCAGCCCTTCCCGGCCGGTCACGGTGAGGCCGTACCCCTCCAGGCCGGCCCGCTTGGCCGGGTTGTTCGTCAGCAGCCGCATCGTCCGGACGCCCAGGTCGTAGAGGATCTGCGCGCCGGTGCCGTAGTCGCGGGCGTCGGCCGGCAGGCCCAGGTCGAGGTTCGCGTCCACGGTGTCGCGGCCCTGGTCCTGGAGCTGGTACGCCTGCAGCTTGTGCAGCAGGCCGATGCCCCGGCCCTCGTGCCCGCGCACGTAGAGGACCACGCCCCGTCCCTCCGCGGCGACGCGGGCCAGCGCGGCCTGCAACTGCGGCCCGCAGTCGCAGCGCAGCGAGCCGAACACGTCGCCGGTGAGGCACTCGGAGTGCACCCGCACCAGCACGTCCCGCCCGTCGCCGAGGTCGCCCATGACCAGCGCGACGTGCTCGGCCGGGTCGTGCTCGGCGCGGTAGCCGAGCGCCCGGAACACGCCGTACGGGGTGGGCATCCGGGCCTCGGCGGCCAGCTCGACCTGCTTCTCGGTACGCCGCCGGTAGGCGATCAGGTCCGCGATCGTGACAAGCGTCAGACCGTGCTCGGCGCAGAACTTCTCCAGGTCCGGCAGGCGCATCATGGTGCCGTCGTCGTTCACCAGCTCGCAGAGCACCCCGGCCGGGCGCAGCCCGGCCAGCCGGGTCAGGTCCACCGCCGCCTCGGTGTGCCCGGGACGGCGCAGCACCCCGCCAGCGCGGGCGCGCAGCGGCACCACGTGACCGGGCCGGGCCAGGTCGGTCGGGCCGGTGGCGGCGTCGGCGAGCAGCCGGATGGTGTGCGACCGGTCGGCGGCCGAGATGCCGGTGCTGACGCCCTCCCGGGCGTCCACCGTCACCGTGTACGCGGTGCCGCGCCGGTCCTGGTTCGTGTGGTGCATCGGCGGCAGGTCCAGCCGGTCGCACTCGCCCTCGGTCAGCGGCACGCAGATGTAGCCGGAGGTGTAGCGGACCATGAACGCGACCAGCTCCGGCGTGGCCAGCTCGGCCGCGAAGATCAGGTCGCCCTCGTTCTCGCGGTCCTCGTCGTCGACCACGACCACCGGACGCCCGGCGGCGATGTCCGCCACCGCCTGCTCGATCGAACCGAACGTGCTCATGCCACGGCCTCCGAGTACGTCGCCGGGATCGGGGCGGGCGCGGTCGCGACGGCCCGGGAGGTGCGCCACCAGCTGTACAGGCCGGCGGCGCAGAACGCGCCGTAGACCAGGTACATGGCGGCCGACGGGTAGAAGCCGCCGCGCAGCAGCAGCGGTACGCCGACCGCGTCGACGGCGATCCAGATCAGCCAGAACTCGACCCAGCCGCGGGCCATGCCGTAGGTGGCGAGCAGGCTGCCGACCAGGATCCAGGCGTCCGGCAGCGGCCCCCACGAGCCGAGCGCGGCGAGCACCGGGTACGCGGCGGCGGTGCCGGCGGCGGCGGCCACGAGCAGGCCGAGCCGCTCCGGCCAGGTGGCCCAGCGCGGCACCACGGCCGGCTCGTCCCCGCGACCGGCACGCCGGTTACGCGACCAGCGCCACCAGCCGTACACGCTGACGGCGAAGAAGAAGACCTGCCGGCCGGCCTGGCCGTAGAGGTCGTGCGCCTGCGGGGTGACGAAGACGCCGCCGAGGAACACGGTGAGCAGCAGCGCGTTGCCGATCATGCCGACCGGCCAGGCCCAGACCACCCGGCGCAGCCCGAGCAGCGCCGAGGCGAGCCCGAAGACGTTGCCGACGATCTCCCGGACCAGCACCGGCGAGCCGGCCACGTGCACCTGGGCGTCGAGCAGCCAGCCGAGCGGGCCCATCACCGGGCACCTCCCGCGCCGCGGTCGCCGAGCAGCCGCTCGACGTACTTGGCCAGCACGTCGACCTCCAGGTTGACCGGGTCGCCGATCCGCTTCGTGCCGAGCACGGTGAGCTTGAGCGTGGTGGGGATCAGCCCGACCGAGAACCAGTCGTCGCCCGCCTCGGCGACTGTGAGCGACACGCCGTCGACGGTGATCGAACCCTTCTCCACCACGTACCGGGCCAGCCCGGCGGGCAGCCGGAACCGCACGGTCTCCCACTGCGCGGCGGGCTCCCGGGCGACGATCTCGCCGACGCCGTCGACGTGACCCTGCACCAGGTGCCCGCCGAGGCGGCTGTTGAGCGCGGCGGCCCGTTCCAGGTTGACCGGGTCGCCGGGGCGAAGCGCGCCGAGCGCGGTGCGGCGCAGCGTCTCGCCCATCACGTCGGCGGTGAACACGCCGCCGTCGACGTCGACCACGGTGAGGCAGACGCCGTTGACGGCGATCGAGTCGCCGTGCCGGGCGTCCGAGGTGACGAGCGGGCCGCGGATGGCGACCAGCGCGGAGTCGTCGCCGGTCTCGGTGCTCCGGACGATCTCGCCCAGTTCCTCGACGATGCCGGTGAACATGTCAGCTCTCCCTCTTCCGGGGCAGCGCGGTGATCCGCAGGTCGGGACCGACCCGCGTAACGTCGGTGATCTCCAGATCGATGGCGTCGGCGATGGTGCTCACGCCCGCGTCGAGCAGCGCGGTCGGGCCGGCGCCGAGCAGCTTCGGCGCGACGTACCCGACGATCCTGTCGACCAGGCCGGCGGCGAGGAACGCGCCGGCCAGCGTCGGCCCGCCCTCCAGCAGCGCGGCCCGCACGCCCCGGTGGTGCAGCTCCGCGAGCAGCGCCGGCAGGTCGACCCGGCCGTCCGGCCCGGCGCCGACCTCCGCGGCGGTGGCGATCCACGTGCGGGCGGCGCCGTCGCGGACCCGGGCGTCGGCCGGGGTACGCCCCGAGCTGTCCACCACCACCCGTAGCGGCTGCCGGATGGCGAGGGTGCCGTCGCGCAGGTTGCGGGCGGTCAGCCGGGGGTCGTCGGTGAGCACGGTGCCCACCCCGGCGAGCACCGCGTCGACGGTGCCGCGCAGCGCGTGCACGTCGATCCGGGCCGCCTCGGAGGTGATCCACATGCTGGTGCCGTCGGACGCGGCGGAACGCCCGTCGAGGGTGGCCGCGTACTTCCAGATCACGTACGGCCAGCCGCGGCGCATCGAGGTGAGCCAGGCGACGTTGCCGGCCTCGGCCTCCTGCGCGCGTACCCCGAGAGCCACCTGGACCCCGGCGGCGCGCAGCGTGGCGGCGCCGCCGGAGGCGACCGGGTTGGGGTCGGGCACCGCGATCACCACGCGGGAGACCCCGGCGGCGATGAGCGCGTGGCTGCACGGGCCGGTGCGGCCGGTGTGGTCGCAGGGTTCCAGGGTGACCACGGCGGTGCCGCCGCGGGCCCGCGTGCCGGCCTGGGCCAGCGCGACGATCTCCGCGTGCGGGCCGCCGGCGTACGCGTGGAAGCCCTCGCCGACGACCTCGCCGCCGGTGTCGAGCAGCACGCAGCCGACGACCGGGTTGGGGCTGGTGGCGCCGAGGCCGCGTGCGGCCAGTTCGATGGCACGACGCATCGCCTCGTCGACGGAGACGCTCGCCATGGCCGCCTGTCCTCCCGCTCGCCGGTCGCGCGCGGGCGGGGTTCGGGAGGAACGGCCACGAAAGCCGCGGACACGCGGGCGGCGGAGAACCCGGGGACGGCGACGCCGACCCCGGGGAGCCCACGCGGCGGCTGAGGGTGCTCAGCGGCCGGCAGGGGCCTCCCCCGTTCCGCGCGCTGTCTCCCATCCGGACTTTCTGGGGGCGGACGAGCCGCACCCCAACCGTCGGCCCCGGATTCTCACCAGGTCCACCGTCCGGCCGAAGCCGTCCGGGTCGCGGGCTTACCACGGTCGGACCGTGGATCACCGCCGGTTCGGAATCTCACCGAGCCCCGCCAGCGCGTGGTGGGTATAGAGAGAAGTCTTACACGTTCCGCCCGGGCGCGCGCCACAGAGGCGAGCTACCTCACAGGACCGGTCAGGTGACGCCGCGCCGGCGGTCCACCGCCACGTACGAGCCGGGCTGGCTCTTGGCCACCGTCTTCATCTCCGAGGCCACCGCGATCGCCTCCAGCGGGTCGGTGAACCGCTTGCCGGAATCGGACAGCGACACGCCGATGGAGAGCGTGACGAGCGCGGCGCGGCGGATGTTGCCGCGCCGGTCCTTCAGCTCGACGAAGCCACGTTCCCGGTCGGTGGGGTCGTAGAGCGCGTCGGCGGCCTTCTCGAAGTCGACGACGGCCCGGCTGGTCAACGGCCGGACCTGGCTCGGCGCGCAGACGATGACGAAGTCGTCGCCGCCGACGTGGCCGAGGAACGCCGGCGGCAGCCCGATCGACACCACCGCCCGGTGCAGGCTGCGAGCCAGCGCCGAGATGAACTCGTCGCCGCGCACGAAGCCGTACCGGTCGTTGACGCTCTTGAACCGGTCGATGTCGATGTAGCCGACGGCGTAGTCGACGCCGTTGCGTACCCGGTCGCTGATCTCCCGCCGGATCCGGCTGTTTCCGGGCAGCCCGGTCAGCGGCGAGACCTCCCGGAACTCCTTGTTGCGCCGCAGCGTGGAGTTGACCCGGGCCACCAGTTCCAGCGTGTCGAACGGCTTGACCAGATAGTCGTCCGCGCCGACGCTGAGCCCGTTGACCTTGTCCTGGGTCATCCCCTTCGCAGTGAGCATGATCACCGGCAGGGCCGAGGTCATCGGGTCGGCGCGCAGCCGCCGGGTCAGCTCCAGCCCGTCGATGCGGGGCATCATCAGGTCGACGACTGCCAGGTCGGGCCGCTGCCGCTCGATGACCTCCAGGGCCTCCTGGCCGTCGGCGGCGTGCAGCACCTCGAAGCCGTGCAGGCGCAGGTTGAACTCGACGAAGCGGGCGATGTCCTCGTCGTCGTCGACGACGAGGATCACGTCGGGTCGCTCGCCGGCCGGTTCCATCTCAGGCCCCGGTCATCGCGCGTTCCGCCAGGCCCCGCAGGCGGCGTACCGCCTCCGCGGGATCGTCGGCGCCGTAGACGGCGGTGCCCGCGACGAACGCGTCGGCGCCGGCCGCGGCGGCCTGCTCGATGGTTTCCGCGGCGATGCCGCCGTCCACCTCGATGCGCAGCTCCAGGTGCCCGCTGTCGACGTGCCGGCGGGCCGCGCGCACCTTGTCCAGCATCTGCGGCAGGAAGCGCTGGCCGCCGAAGCCGGCCTTGATCGTCATGATCAGCAGCGTGTCGAAGCTCGGCAGCAGTTCGAGGTACGGCTCGATCGGGGTGTCCCGGTCGATCGCCAGCCCCGCCTTCGCTCCGGCCGAGCGCAGGTCCTTCGCCAGCGCCACCGGATCGTCGCACGCCTCGGCGTGGAACGTGACGTTGTACGCCCCGGCGTCGGCGTACCCGGGCGCCCAGCGACGCGGGTCGGTGATCATGAGGTGCACGTCGAACGGGATCCCGGTGACGGCGCGCAGGCTCTGCACCACCGGCAGCCCGATGGTCAGGTTGGGCACGAAGTGGTTGTCCATGACGTCGACGTGCAGCCAGTCGGCGGCGGGCTCCACGGCACGGACCTCGTCGGCGAGGCGGGCGAAATCGGCGGCCAGGATGCTGGGCGCGACGATCGGCGGCGGTACGGTCACGGGGCCAGTGTACGAACGCGGTGTTCCGGAGGTCGCGGCACGTCTCCCGGAGTGACAGGCGGTGATGCGTCCTTCACCACCGGTGCACCATCCGGCCGTCCGGAGAGAGAATCGGCACGAATAGTCGCCGGTGACTGGCCGATCGATTGAAAGATGACGAAACTCCTACAGGGACGGTCACGTATGCTGCACGCCCGGGCGCGGGGGACGCCGGTCGGGCCTGTGGCGACCGGCTGTCATCTCTCCCGGAAGGGGCGGACGATGCCACGGTGGCTCCACGTGCTCGCGCTGGCCGGCGCCGCGACCGCGGTGCTCGCCGGATGCGCTCAGACGCACCGGGCCGACGGCGACCTGATCGACGACTGGGCGGCGCTGCCCGCGCCGCAGCTGTTCGTCCCGGCGACCGAGGCGTGCCTGCCCCGGCTGAGCACAGTGGTGGCGGCCGCCACGTACGAGACGGTGAACTGCGCGGGCAGCCACCTGGCCGAGACCGTGCACGTCGGCCGGTTCAGCGAGCCGGTGGCGCAGGGCGTACGCCCCGAACCGGGCTCGCCGGCGCTGCGGACCGCACGCGCCGAGTGCGACCAGCGGACCCGGGAGATGATCGGCGGGGACTGGCGGGCCGCCCGGCTGACGCTGAACATCGCACTGCCCACCGCCACCGCCTGGACGTCCGGCGCCCGCTGGTTCCGCTGCGACCTGGCCGAGACCGACAGCATCGACAACACCCGCCCGGTCAACCGGGTCGGCAGCCTGCGGGGCGCGCTCGTCGGCGACAACCCGCTGGTGCACAGGTGCTTCGACCCGAAGCTGATCGGCCAGAACCTCAACTACATGGCCCCGGTGCTGTGCACCGAACCGCACCGGGCGGAGTTCGTCGGCGTGTACGAGGAACGCGACATGAGCTGGGCGGAGTTCACCCGGGGCGCGCCCGCCACGCACCGCCGCTGCATGACGCTCATCGCCGCGTTCGCCGAGGTGCCGGACAACGCCGAGCTGCCGTACCGGGCCGGGTCCATCTTCTACCCGCCGTCGCAGCGGGAGTGGGAGGAGGGCGACCGGGGCGTGCGCTGTTTCCTGTGGAGTGACGACCGCAAGCTGAACCGCTCGGTGCGCGGCGCCGGACCCGAGGGACTCCCGGTCACCTGAGCGGCTGCCGTATGCTGCACCGCCGAGGCGTACCGGTCGGCCGGGCGGCGCCGGATGCGCGGGGGAGGTCGGTCGGGATGCGGCGATGGCGGGTGGCGGTCACTGTGGGCGCGGCGCTGGTGCTGGCGCTCGGCGGCTGTGCCGCGCCGGCCGGAGTGGACCGGGACCTGGTCGACGACTGGCCCGCGTTCGCCGCGCCGGTCGGGTTCGTGCCGCAGAGCGGTGCCTGTCATCCCACTGTCGCCGACGTCGGCTACCTCAGCGGCTACCAGCCGGTCGACTGCGCCACCCCGCACCGCACCGAGACGCTGCACGTGGGCACGATGACCGGCGCGGAGGCGGAGCGTTCCGCACCGCCTCGGTCCGGCTCGGCCGGCATGCGCGCCGCGCACGCCGACTGCGCCCGGCAGGTCACCCGGGCCGTCGGCGGGGACTGGCGCGGCGGGCGGCTACGCCTGGCGGTGGTCCTCCCCTCGGCGCTCGCGTGGTCCGGCGGGGCCCGCTGGTACCGCTGCGACGTCGCCGAGATCACCGATCTGGACGAGGGCGCCGTGGCCCAGCGCACCGGCAGCCTGCGGGGTGCGTTGAAGCCCGGCTCGAAGCTCGCGCTCGGCTGTTTCAACCCGAAGCTGAGCAAGGACGAGGTGCAGTCGATGCGGCCGGTGGCCTGCACCACCAGGCACCGCGCCGAGTTCGTCGGCGTCTACCAGGCGCCGGACATCAGCTACGCCGAGTTCGAGCGCACGCCGCTGCGCACGCACAAGGCCTGCCGCGGCCTGATCGCCAAGTACGCCGGGCTGCCGAACGACGGCAACATGCAGTACCGGGCCGGCACCATCATCTACCACCCGTTCGAGGAGCAGTGGCGCGACGGTGACCGGGGCGTGCAGTGCTTCCTGTGGGTCTCCGAACGTTCGCTGACCCGGTCGGTCAAGGGCGCGGGCGCGAAGGCACTGCCGATCACGTGAGACCCGGGCGGGGCGGGCCGGCGCCCACCCCGCCCGGGACCGCTCAGCCGACCTGCAGCGTCACGTCGTCCACGACGAAGCTGGTCTGCAACGAGGAGTCCTCGACCCCGGTCCACTTCAGCGTGACCGTCTGACCGGCGTACGCGGCCAGGTTGAAGGTGCGCTGGGTGTAGCCGGTGGCCTTGTTCAGGTTGGAGTACGTGGCCAGCGTGGTCGAACCGACCTGCACGGTGAGCCTGTCGTACGCGGTCGAGGTGGTCGTCTCGGCCGAGTCGATGTGCAGCCAGAACGAGAACGTGTAGCTGCTGCACCCGGACGGCAGCGTGACCGACTGGGACAGCGTGTCGGTACGCGAGGTGCCGTACCCGTTCAGCCACGCCTTGTACGACCCGGTGCGGGCCGCCTGGCTGGAGCTGCTGGTGATGACGCCGGAGCTGGCCGTCCACGGCGTGGTGCCGGACTCGAAGCTGCTGTTGCCGATGAGCTGGCCGCCGGTGCAGCCGCCGCTCCCGCCGGTCACGGTGATCGTGTAGCTGGCGGTGCGGGTGGCCGAGCCGGTGCCGGTCACGGTGAGGGTGAACGTGCCGGTGGTGGCCGTCGACGAGGCGGTGACGGTCATGGTGGCCGAGCCGCCCGAGGTGACAGACGACGGGCTGAAGCTCACCGAGACGCCGCTCGGAGCGCCGCCGGCGGACAGCGCCACCGTCTGCGCGCTGCCGGCGGTGGTGGCGGTGCTGACCGTGGCGGTGGTGGAGCCGCCCCGGGCGACGGTGCCGGAGGTGGGGCTCACCGAGACGGAGAAGTCGTTGGACGGCGTGCCGCCGCCGACCGCGAGCGCCCAGATGGCGTACGCCACGCCGTCCGCGCTGCGGTTGAGGATCGTCGTGTTGATGTTGCTGGTGTTGTCGCAGGAGCGGTGGTAGCACCCGTCGTACGCCGCACCGGCGGTGCCGCCCCACTTGCTGGCCTGCGCCGAGCTCTTGGTGTAGCTGGCGCCCGCCGCGTAGCCGGAGGTCTGGATGCCGGCGTTGGCGAACGAGTAGTCGTCCGAGCGGCCCTGACCCTCGGTGTTCTCCTCCGGCGAGATACCGAACGAGTCCCAGTACGCCTTCAGCGGCGCGGCGGTGGCCGAGGTGATCCGGTTGATGAAGTAGCCGCCGTTGGGCGAGCCCACCATGTCGAAGTTGTAGTAGCCCTTGATGTAGCCGCGCTGGGTGGAGCTGAGCTGGTTGACGTAGTGCTTGGAGCCCTGGAGGCCCTGCTCCTCGCCGTTCCACCAGGCGAACCGGACCCGCTTGGTCATGGTCGGGTTCTGCGCGGCCAGCACCAGCGCGTTCTCCAGCAGCACCGACGAGCCGGAGGCGTTGTCGTTGATGCCGGGGCCCGCGGCGACGCCGTCCAGGTGCGCGCCGAACATGACGACCTGGTCGGCGGGGCCCTGCGGCCACTCGGCGATCAGGTTGTTGCCGGGGTAGGTGCAGGTGGAGCAGTTCTGCTCGGTGACCGTGTAGCCGGCGGCCTGGAGCTTGCCCTTGACGTAGTTGACCGACGCCGTGTAGCCGGCCGAGCCGGAGCGCCGGTTGCCGCCGTTGCTGGTGGCGATGGAGTTGAACTGGGTGAGGTGGGCCTGGATGTTGCTCAGGGAGACGTCCGGCGCGGCGAGGGCGGCGACGGCCGGGGCGGGGGCGGCGGCCGGGGCGGGCGCGGCGGAGGCGGTGCCGGCCAGGCTCGCCGTCGTCAGGGTGGCGACGAGGGCGAGCGCGAGGCTCGTGGTCGGCGTTCTGCGTCTCATGGAGACTCCTCGTGGGGGTTCGGCGGGCGGGGGTGCCGGGACCGGTGGTCGAAACAGTTACATGCATCGATCGAACAGTCAACGGGCTGTCACATCCCGCCGGCCCCCTCTCCGCACCGGGATGCCGCACCCGCTCCGTCCCTCCCCCGTTTCTCCGCATGACGATCAAGGAGTTCGTGTCCGGGCACGGCGGCCCGGTGACACGAACTCCTTGGTCGACTGCGAGGAGAGGTGGGTCAGACCCGGCGGAGGACCGCCAGGAACATGGCGTCGGTGCCGTGGCGGTGCGGCCAGAGCTGCACGGTGGGGCCGTCACCCAGGCCCGGCATGCCGGCCGGCAGCAACGGCCGCGCGTCGACGAAGTCGACGCCGAAGCCGCACCGCCGGGCCGCCTCGGTCACCGTCACGTGCGTCTCCACCACATGCGGCGAGCACGTCACGTACGCGACCAGGCCGCCCGGCCGGGCCGCCCGCAGCCCGGCGGTGAGCAGTTCCCGCTGCAACCGGGTCAGCGGTGGCAGGTCCGACGGCTGGCGGCGCCACCGCGACTCCGGGCGACGGCGCAGCGCGCCCAGCCCGGTGCACGGCGCGTCCACGAGCACCCGGTCGAAGTGCTCCTCCGGCAGCTTCGGGTCGCCGCCCACCGTGCGCCCGTCGGTGTGCACCACGGTCACCGGCAGTCCGCGGGTGGCCTGGGCGACCAGCCGGGCCCGGTGCTCGGCCACCTCGACAGCGGTCAGGCGGGCACCACGGGTCGCGGCGAGGGCGCCGAGCAGGCCGGACTTGCCGCCCGGACCGGCGCACAGGTCCAGCCACCGGCCGTCCGGGCCGTCCAGCGGTGCCGCCACCAGCGCGTCCGCCACCAGCTGGGAACCCTCGTCCTGCACGTGCGCGCGGCCGTCCGTCACCGCCGGCAGGTCACCCGGCGCGCCGCCGGGCAGGTAGACCGCGTACGGCGAGAACGCGCCGGGCGCGCCGCCCACCTCGTCGGCGAGCGCCACCGGATCGGCCAGGCCCGGCCGGGCGCACAGGTGCACCGGCGGGCGCTCGTTGTCCTCGATGAGCAGCCGGGTCGTCTCGCCCGTGTCGCCGCCGAGCGCCTCGGCGAACGACCGCACGATCCACTGCGGATGGCTGTACGCGAGCGCGAGGTGCCCGATCGGGTCGGTCTCCTCGGCCGGGGCGAGCTTCGCCACCCAAGCGTCGGCGTCCCGGCTGGTGATCTCCCGCAGCACCGCGTTGGCGAACCCGGTGGCGCCCGGCCCCACGGACCGGACCAGGTCCACGGTGGACGACACAGCGGCGTGCGCGGGCACCCGGGTGTGCAGGATCTGGTACGCCCCGAGCCGCAGCGCGTCGCGCACCGGCGGGTCGATGCGCTGCACGTCCCGCCCGGCCGCGTCGGTGACGATCGCGTCGAGCGTGCCGGTGTGCCGCAGCGTGCCGTAGGTCAGCTCGGTGGCGAACGCGGCGTCCCGGCCGGTCAGCCCGGCCTCGCGCAGCATCGCCGGGAGCACCAGGTTGGCGTACGCGTCGTCGCGGTGCACCGCCGCGATCGCCTCGTACGCGATCTGCCGGGGCAGGTCGACTGCCGGACGGGCCGGACGCCCGCCCCGCCGGTCCCCACCGAAGCGGTCCCCGCCACGCCGGTCGCCGCCACGCCGGTCGCCGCCGGACCGGTCCGGGCGCTGCGGCCCCGTCACGCGAACACCTCGCCGGCGGTGACCCGGGCGCCGCGCGCCCAGTCGCCGGCGGGCATGGCCTTCTTGCCGGCGGCGCGCACCTCGCCGAGGCGCACGGGCGTGGTGGCGGTGCCGACGAGCACGCCGGACTTCTCCACGTGCAGCTCCCCCGGCTTCAGCTCCGGGCCGGCGGGCAGCGGGGTGACCGGGCCGAGCTTGACCCGGTCGTCGCGGAACGTGGTCCACGGGCCGGGCGCGGGCGTGCAGGCGCGGATGCGCCGGTCCACAGCGAACGCGGGGTCGCCCCACCGGACCCGGGCGTCCTCGACTGTGAGCTTCGGGGCGAGCGAGACGCCGTCGGCCGGCTGCGGCACGGCCCGGGCAGTGCCGGCGCCGATCGCGTCGAGGACCGCGACCAGCAGCCCGGCACCGGAGTACGCGAGCCGTTCCAGCAGGTCACCGGAGGTGTCGGCGGGACGGATCTCGTCGGTGACGGTGCCGTACACCGGGCCGGTGTCCAGCCCTTCCTCCAGCTCGAAGACGCTGGCCCCGGTCAGCTCGTCGCCGTGCAGCACGGCGTGCTGAACCGGCGCGGCGCCGCGCCAGGCGGGCAGCAGCGAGAAGTGCAGGTTGATCCAGCCGTGCCGGGGGATCTCCAGCGCCACCGGCGGCACCAGCGCGCCGTAGGCGACCACCGGTACGCAGTCCGGTGCCAGCTCGCGCAGCCGGTCGAGGAACTCCGGCTCACGCGGACGGGCCGGGGTGAGCACCTCGACGCCGTGCGCGTCGGCCCACGCGCCGACCGGCGAGCGGACCAGTCCGCGGCCCCGCCCGGCCGGGGCGTCGGGGCGGGTGACCACGGCGAGCAGCTCGTGCCCGGAGGCGGCGATCGCGTCCAGGGCCGGTACGGCGACAGCCGGCGTGCCGGCGAAGACCAGGCGCATCCGGGTCACCGCCCCAGACCGAACGGGTTGCCGGCGGCGTGCGGGCTGAGCTTGACGGTGGGCGGCGCGGCCTGGTCGTACCACTCGGCCTGGCGGATCGCCTTCATGGCCTCCTTGCGGCCGGCCGCGTCGAGCCGGTCGACGAAGAGGACCCCGTCGAGGTGGTCGGTCTCGTGCTGCACGCAGCGGGCCATCAGGCCGGTGCCGACGATCTGCAACGGGTCGCCGTAGCCGTTGAAGCCCTTGGCGATCACGTTCTGCCGGCGCTTGGTGTCGAAGTAGAGCCCGGGGATGGACAGGCAACCCTCCGGACCGTCCTGCTCCTCCTCGTCCGGGAACTCCAGCACCGGGTTGACCAGGTGGCCGAGGACGTCGTCGACGTCGAAGGTGAACACCCGCAGGCCCACCCCGAGCTGCGGAGCGGCCAGGCCGGCGCCGCTCTGCTCGCGCATCGTGTCGGTCAGGTCGGCGATCAGCTTGCGCAGCTCGGCGTCGAAGTCGACGACCGGGTCGGCCGGCGTGCGCAGCACCGGATCGCCGAACAGACGGATGGGCTGGACGGTCACTCGGCGTGGCTCCTTGTCTGGGTCGAACGATGCGCGACCAGTCTACGGAGTCGGTCCGGCCGCCCCGGGTGGCGTACCGGGAACGGTGACCGGGGCCGCCTCCCGCCCCACGCGCCCCGGCAGCGTGGTGTGACCACGCAGGGTGAGCCGGACCCGGCGGTCAGGCGCCGGCGCCCGGCTCCCCCGCGAGCACCGGGCCGCCGCCGAGCAGCGCGTGCTCCGGCAGCGGCAGCGTGATGCCGTGCGCGTCCTCCCAGTCGTGGATCAGCCCGGGGCGGGCCTGCGCGGTGAAGAAGTCGACGGCGCTGATCCCGCCGACCACCGGCTCGTCCACCTCGGCGACCAGCCGGGCCGGGACCATCGGCAGGCCGGCGCGCACCGCCGCGCTGAGCCGCCGGTGCCCGTCGACGACGAAGAAGTACTCGCCGGTGTAGCCGATGCTCAGCGGCTCCGGCTCGCCGTCGTTGTCGGCCGCCTCGGCGGCGGCGTCGGAGTCCCAGAGGCCGCGCAGCGTCGACACGTCCTCGGTGGGGTACACCCGGTTCGGGTCGAGCAGCAGCAGCGGCCGGCCGGCGCGCAGCACGTCCGCGCCGAGGCGGCCCTCGTAGACGTCGACGATGTGCTGGATGACCTGCTCCGGGTTGGCCCGGGTGGTGTCGCAGACCAGGTCGTAGTTGCGCAGGCGGGCCTTGTCGACGCCGTACCGGACGATGAACCGGCCACGCTCGCTCTCGCTGCGCTCGCGCAGCTTGGCCCGCGCCTCCTCCAGCGAGGTGTAGCTCTCGGCCGGGCCGGACGGGCGGGCCAGCACGCGCCGGGCCGCCTCGGTCGGCTCGGTGATCATGTGCACCTTGAGCGCGTCGGTGAAGAAGTGCCAGGCCAGGCGGGAGTCCATGACCAGGGACTCGCCCGAGGCGGCGATGTCGCGCTGGAGCTGGTCGACGTACCCGTCGACGGCCTGGTCCAGCTCGGCGTGCAGGTTGAGCTGGAGGGCGGTCATCTGCCGCTCCTGGGCCATCTGGCGGTAGAGGTCGCCGACGCTGACCCGGCGCAGCCCGAGCCGCTTGGCGATCTCGACCGAGACGGTGCTCTTGCCACTGCCGAGGTCACCGTTGAAGACGATCGACTGACGAACGGTCACGACTGGTCCACCCCTGCTCACCGGCTGACTGACGACATCGAATCCGTGTCGGCCCGACGTGCTCTGGCACCCGTCGCGCCGCGTCCCGCGCGGGAAAACCGCGCGGCTGGGCATGACGGGCGATGCTATCACCGCCCGCTACTCGATTGCCGGACCAGGTGTGCGGCAAACCCCAGGTCACGACCGTGCGCGAGGGTCCGCGTGCGCACTGTCACACGGACCCGCCCGATCAGAACAGGGTGAGCGGGTCGACCTGGAGCCGTACCGGGTCGGCCGCCTTGCGGGCGCTGCGCTGCCCGGCGGCGGCGTGCAGCGCCTCGGCCATCGCGGCGGCCCGGGACCGGGGCACGCGTACCAGCATCCGCTCCCGGCCCTCGTCGGCCGGCACCGGGCCGAGCACCTCGGCGTCGCCCGGCAGCCGGGCGCCGGCGAGCAGGTCGGCCACCGCCTCGGCCGCGCCGGTGACGCTCGCCATCCGCACCGCCGGCGGGAAGCCCAGCTCCCGCCGCTCGGCCAGTTCCCGGGCGGCGAACCAGGCGGAGTCCCACCGCAGCAACGCCTGCACCGGGGCCAGCGCGCCGTCCGCGACCACCACCACCCGGCCGCCGGCCGTACCCGGCCGGGCCAGGGCGGCGGCGGCCATCCACCGCCGCAGCGCCTCCTCACCGGCCCGCAGGTCGGCCCGGGTCAGCAGCGCCCACGAGTCGAGCAGCAGCACCGCGCCGTAGCCGCCCTCCGCGACCGGCTCCGCGCCCGGTGTGGCGATCACCAGCCCGGCGCCGCCCGGCACCGTCGCCAGCACCTCCTCCCGCCCCGAGGTCCGCACCGGCACACCGGGGAACGCCCGGCCCAGCTCCTCGGCGGTCCGCCGGGCACCGGTCACCGAGGCGCGCAGCCGCCGCCCGCCGCACTCCGGGCAGGCGTACGCGGCGGCCACCCGCCCGCACCAGCGGCAGGCGGGCGTGCCCTGCGCCGAGGGCAGCGCGAGCGGCCCGGCGCAGTGCGGGCAGCGGGCCGGGGCGCGGCAGTCGGCGCAGGCCACCGACGGCACGTAACCCCGGCGCGGCACCTGCACCAGCACCGGCAGGTCCGCGCGCAGCGCGTCCCGCGCGGTGGTCCAGGCCAGGCTCGGCAGCCGCGCCGAGGCCGCGCCGGGATCGCGGGCCAGTTGCGGGTCGTCGCCGGTGGGCGCCATGGCCGGGGTACGGACGCGCACCACCGCCCGGTCGGCCACCACCTCGCGCGCCCAGCCTGTCTCCACCAGCAACTGCGCCTCGGCGGTACGGGCGTACCCGCCGACCAGCGCGGCGACGTCGCCGAGCCGGGCCCGGGTGAGCAGCACGTCGCGGGCGTGCGGGTAGGGCGCGCGGGGCTCGGCGTGCAGGTCGTCGCCGTCGTCCCAGATCGCCACCAGGCCGAGCCGCCGCACCGGGGCGAACATCGCGGCCCGGGTGCCGATCACCACGTCCACGACGCCCGTCCGGGCGGTGAGGAAGGCCCGGTAGCGGCGGGCCGGGCCGTCGGCGGCGGTGAGCCGGACGTGGCGTCCCGCCCCGAGCACCGCGGTCAGGGCGGCGTCGAGCCGGTCCAGGTCGCGGGCGTCGGCCACCACGACCACGGCACCACGGCCACCGGCCACGGCGGCGGCGACCGCGTCGGCGTACCGGTCGGCCCAGTCCTCCCCCGGCAACGCCGACCAGACCGCGCGGGCGGGCCGGCCGTCGGTGAGCGCGCGCAGCAGCGCCGGCCCGGCCGGGTAGTCCCGCCAGCCGCGCGGATCCACCTCCGCCCGGCCGCCCGGCCGGGCGTCGGCGTCGGCGTCGGCGTCGGCGTCGGCGTCGGCGTCGGCGTCGGCGGACGGTGGCACGTCCGTGGCGGTGACGGCCTTCTCGGCGCGGGCGTGCCGGGGCGGCACCGCCAGCCGGAGCACGTCGGCGAGGCTCCCGGCGTACCTGTCGGCGACCGCGCGGGCCAGCCGAGCCACCTCCGGGGACAGCACCGGCACCGGGGAGACGACCTTCTCCAGGTACGCGAGCTTCGGGTGCTCGGACGACTCGGCGCGCTCCAGCAGCCAGCCGTCGACGAGCTGCCCGGCGAACCGCACCTTCACCCGCACGCCCGGACCGGCGTCGGCGTCGAGCGCCTCCGGCACCAGGTAGTCGAACGGACGGTCGAGGTGGGGCAGCGGCACGTCCACGCAGACGCGCGCGACCGGCGACCCTTGCGCGGGTCGCCGGTCGCGGCGCGTGGTGGCGGTCAGGCTCCCGCGGCCGACTTGAGGTCGGCGGCCCGGTCGGTGCCCTCCCAGGTCAGCTCCGGCAGCTCCCGGCCGAAGTGGCCGTACGCGGCGGTCTGCTGGTAGATCGGGCGCAGCAGGTGCAGGTCCCGGATGATGGCGGCCGGACGCAGGTCGAACACCTCGGCCACGGCCTTCTCGATCGAGGCGACCGGCACGGTCTCGGTGCCGAACGTCTCGATGAACAGGCTCACCGGGTGCGCCTTGCCGATCGCGTACGCGACCTGCGCCTCGCACCGCTCGGCCAGCCCGGCGGCGACCACGTTCTTGGCCACCCAGCGCATCGCGTACGCGGCCGACCGGTCGACCTTCGACGGGTCCTTGCCGGAGAACGCGCCGCCGCCGTGCCGGGCGTACCCGCCGTACGTGTCCACGATGATCTTCCGGCCGGTCAGTCCGGCGTCACCCATCGGGCCGCCGATCTCGAACCGTCCGGTCGGGTTCACCAGCAGCCGGTAGCCCTCGGTCTCCAGGCCGAGGCCCTCCAGCTCCGGGGCGATGACGTGGTCCCGGACGTCCGGGGTGAGCAGCGACTCCAGCGAGATGTCCGCCGCGTGCTGGCTGGACACGACGACTGTGTCGAGCCGGACCGGGCGCAGCCCGTCGTAGGAGATGGTGACCTGCGTCTTGCCGTCCGGCCGCAGGTACGGGATCGTGCCGTCCTTGCGGACCGCGGCGAGCCGGCGGGCCAGCCGGTGCGCCAGCGCGATCGGCAGCGGCATCAGCTCGGGCGTCTCGGAGCAGGCGAAGCCGAACATCATGCCCTGGTCGCCGGCGCCCTGCGCGTCCAGCGCGCTCTCCGACCCACCGGTACGCAACTCGAAGGCGTTGTCGACGCCCTGGGCGATGTCCGGCGACTGGGCGCCGATGGACACGCTGACGCCGCAGGACGCGCCGTCGAAGCCCTTCTTCGACGAGTCGTAGCCGATGCCGAGGATGGTCTCGCGGACGATGGTGGGGATGTCGGCGTACGCCTTCGTGGTCACCTCGCCGGCCACGTGCACCTGACCGGTGGTGATCAACGTCTCGACCGCGACCCGGCTGTGCGGGTCCTGGGCGAGCAGCGCGTCGAGAATGCCGTCACTGATCTGGTCGGCGATCTTGTCCGGGTGGCCCTCCGTGACCGATTCGGACGTGAAGAGACGTGTCACGGCACTCCTAAGCATGTGAAGACTTTTAAAGGTCGCTCGGCGGCAGTTTAGTCATCATCGTTCCGCCGCGAGCCGATGAATGCGGTCGACCAACCGTCAGGAACGCGACGGCAGCCGCGGACAGACGAGGTCCCAGACGGTGTCGGCCAGGGCCTCCTTGGGCTGCTCGGGCAGCCGGTGCACGGCGCCGTCGGCGCCGATCACGGTGGCCGCGTTGGTGTCTGCGCCGAAGACCTTGTCCACGCCGACCTCGTTGACCACGATCATGTCGGCCCCCTTGCGGGCCAGCTTGGCCCGGCCGTTGGCCTCCGCGTCGTCGGTCTCCGCGGCGAAGATCACCAGCACCTGCCCGGGCCGGCGACGCCGCCCCAGCTCGACAGCGATGTCCGGGTTGGTGACCAGCTCGATGGTCGGCGCGACACCGTCGTCGGACTTCTTGATCTTCCCGGTGGCGTAGCTGGCCGGCCGGAAGTCGGCGGGCGCGGCGGCCATCACCACGACGTCCGCGTCGGCGGCCGCCGCGAGCGTGGCGCCGCGCAGCTCCTCGGTGGTGCCCACCCGGACCAGATCCGCCCCGGCCGGGTCGGGCAGCGCCACGTTGGCCGCGACGAGCGTGACCCGGGCGCCCCGGGCCACGGCGGCGCGGGCGAACGCGTACCCCTGCTTGCCGGACGACCGGTTGCCCAGGAACCGGACCGGATCCAGCGGCTCGCGGGTGCCGCCGGCGGTGACCACCACGTGCCGCCCGGCCAGATCGGCCTCGGCCTCGGCGCCACGGGCCAGGGCCCGGCGGGCCACCGCGAAGATCTCCGCCGGGTCGGGCAGGCGGCCCTTGCCGGTGTCCCGCCCGGTGAGCCGGCCCACCGCCGGCTCGATCACCCGGACGCCCCGCGAGCGCAGCGTGGCCACGTTCGCGACGGTCGCCGGGTGCTCCCACATCTCGGTGTGCATGGCCGGGGCCAGCAGCACCGGGCAGCGGGCGGTCAGCAGCGTGTTGGTGAGCAGGTCGTCGGCGAGGCCGTGGGCGGCCTTGGCGATCAGGTCGGCGGTGGCCGGGGCGACCACCACCAGGTCGGCGTGCTGCCCGAGCCGCACGTGCGGCACCTCGTGCACGTCGGACCAGACGTCGTCGGCGACCGGCCGGCCGGACAGGGCCGCCCAGGTCGGCGCCCCGACGAAGCGGAGCGCCGAGGCCGTCGGCACGACCCGGACCCGGTGACCCGACTCGGTGAGGAGCCGGAGCAGCTCACACGCCTTGTAGGCGGCGATGCCGCCGCCGACCCCGAGGACGATCTCGGCGGGCATCGGCGCGGGCGGGGTTACGGCTGGTCGGTCGGCTCGGCGGTGAGCAGGCCCGCGTTGATCTCGCGCATGGCGATGGAGAGCGGCTTCTCCTGCGGGGTGGTCTCCACCAGCGGGCCGACGTACTCGAGGAGGCCCTCACCGAGCTGGCTGTAGTAGGCGTTGACCTGACGGGCGCGCTTGGCGGCGAAGATGACCAGCGCGTACTTCGAGGTGGTCTTCTCGAGCAGCTCGTCGATCGGCGGGTTGGTGATGCCCTCGGGGTTGGTGGCGATGGATCCCACGAATTAAACCTCTGCGTCTCGTGCGCCGCCCGCGGGCGGTCGGGCCGGAGCCAGGAAGGACGAACCGATCAATCCTACCAGCTCCGCCGCGGCGCGCTCGGTGTGGTCGTGTGCCACGGCATGGGCGAAGAGGGCCGCGACGTCCGGGTCGGCCCGGTACGCCGGGGGCGCGAGCAGCACCAGCCGGGCGCCGGGCGCCGCCGCCCGTACCGCCAGCGCGCCGGCCAGGTCCAGCGGCAGCAGCACCGGCCGTCCCTCCGCGAGCCGCGCCCGCACCTCGGCCCGGGGCACCCCCCGGCGGTACGGCCCGATCCGGCACCACTCCAGCAGCTCCCCGGCGGCGATCAGCCGGTCGAAGCCGGGCGCGTCGAGGAAGACGCGGTCGACGCCGTCACGCTCGTCCGGACGGGGTGGGCGGGTGGTGGCGACCACCGGCACGCAGACAGACGCAAGGCGCGCCCGGACCGCCTCGACGACACTGCTCCGGCCGGCCCCGGAGGGACCGGACAGGACAGTGAGCCGAGCCGCCGAGCGCGCCTCGTCATCCGTGCTCACCGCTTGTTTCTACACGGCGGGCCGTTCAGTTGGCGGCGAACTCTCCGAGCAGAGCCTTGCGCTGCTGCTCGCCGAGGCCGCGCAGGCGACGGCTGTCCGCGATCTTGAGCTTCTCCATGATCTGGGTGGCCCGGATCTTGCCGATGCCAGGCATCGCCTGGAGCACGGCCGAAACCTTCAGCTTGCCCACGACGTCGTCGGACTCGGCCCGCTCGAGGACGGTGGCGAGGGTGGTCTTGCCCTGCTTGAGCTGCTCCTTCAGCTCAGCGCGGGCCTTGCGGATCTCCGCGGCCTTCTCCAGCGCGGCAGCGCGCTGCTCGGGGGTCAGTGACGGGAGCGGCACCAGTTCTCCTCAGGTCCCTAGTACGGCGGGCTGAGCGCCCCACCGCATCTGTGAAACGTGGTGTCGCTGGCAACCAAAGGGGTCCGTGGTTCCCAGCGCGGGGAAAACTAGCGGTCAACGGGGATTTCGGCAACGTGGACGCGCACTGATCAACCCAAAGTGACCGAGCCGTCAGTCAGTCCGCCGCGCCCAGAGCGGCCCGGCAGTCGGCCAGCACCCGCTCGGTGGCGACCCGCAGGTCGGCCGGGTCGGGGCCCGCGCCGAGCACCTCCCGGGAGTACGACGGCAGCACCGACGGCAGCACCGCGCCGAACACGGTACGCAACCCGGCGGGCGTTCCGCCCTGCGCGCCCAGCCCCGGCGCGAGCAGCGGACCGTTGACCGAGTCCAGATCGTGACCTGTCTCACCGACCGTCGCGCCGACCACCAGACCGAAGCTGCCGAGCGGCTCCGCACCGCGGTTGAGCTGGGAAATCTCGTCGATCACGGTCTGCGCGACGGTGCGCCCGTCGGTGCCCACGGCGCGCTGCACGGAGGCGCCCTCCGGGTTGGAGGTGAGCGCCAGGACGAAGACCCCGCCACCGTGCTCGGCGGCGGTCGAGAACATCGGGGCGAGCGAACCTACTCCCAGGTAGGGGCTCGCGGTGACCGCATCGACATACAGAGGGCTGGATGGATCGAGGTACGCCGAGGCGTACGCGGCGACGGTCGAGCCGATGTCACCACGCTTGACGTCAAGCAGAACGAGCGCCCCCAAATCTCGCAACTGTCGGATAGTTGACTCAAGCACGCCTACGCCCCGGGCGCCGAAGCGCTCGAAGAACGCCGACTGCGGCTTGACCACGGCGACCCGGTCGCCGATCGCCTCCACCACAGTCGCGCAGAACCGCTCCAGGCCCGCCACGTCGTCGGACAGGCCCCAGGCGGTCAGCAACCCGGGGTGCGGGTCGATCCCCACGCAGAGCGGCCCTCGTTCCGCCACGGCCCGGTGCAGACGGGCGCCGAACGTCTCCATGCGTCTCTCCCTCTCCCGGCGGCTCCGGGCCGCCTGGCGTGTCCGGCGACGGGCCTCCCGTCGCGCCCTGTCGAACCCGGCCGGGCTCAGCCGGCCTTGACCGCCGCGGCCACTCCGGCCGCGATCCGCGCCACGTCGGCGGCGTCGCAGACGTACGGCGGCATCGTGTAGACGAGATCCCGGAACGGGCGCAGCCACACCCCCTCGGCCGCCGCGGCGGCGGTCGCCCGGGGCAGGTCCACCTCGTGGTCGAGCTGCACCACCCCGATCGCGCCGAGCACGCGTACGTCGGCCACGCCGGGCGCGTCCCGCAACGGCGCCAGGCCGGCCCGCAGGCCCTCGGCGATGCCCGCCACCCGTCCCGCCCAGTCCCCGGCCCGCAGGAGGTCCAGGGAGGCGTTGGCGACGGCGCAGGCGAGCGGGTTGCCCATGAACGTCGGCCCGTGCGCCAGCACCCCGTCGGCGGAGACGGCCCGCGCCACCTCGGGCGTGCACAGCGCCGCGGCGAGCGTCAGGTACCCGCCGGTGAGCGCCTTGCCGACGCAGAGCACGTCCGGGGTGACGCCGGCGTGCTCGGCGGCGAACATCCGGCCGGTCCGGCCGAAGCCGGTGGCGATCTCGTCGAAGACCAGCAGGATGCCGTGCCTGCGGGTCACCTCGCGCAGCACGCGCAGGTAGTGCGGGTGGTGGAACCGCATCCCGCCGGCCCCCTGGACGACCGGCTCGACGATCACCGCCGCCAGTTCGCCGGCGTGCCGCTCCACCGCCTCCACCAGCGCGGCCTCGTACGCCGGGTCCGGCGCCGCGTCGAAGCCGGGCGGCGGCACCGGCGCGAACACCTGCCGGGGCAGCACGTCGCCCCACAGGTGGTGCATGCCACCCTCCGGGTCGCAGACGCTCATCGGGTGGAACGTGTCGCCGTGGTAGCCGCCCCGCCAGGTGCCCAGCCGGCGGCGCTGCGGGCGTCCCAGCGCCCGCTGGTACTGCAGGCACATCTTCACCGCGACCTCGACGCTGACCGAGCCGGAGTCGGCCAGGAAGACGTGTTCCAGGCCGTCCGGGGTCAGCTCGACAAGCGTGCGCGCCAGGCGTACGGCGGGCTCGTGGGTGAGCCCGCCGAACATCACGTGGCTCATCCGCCCGAGCTGGTCGGTCACCGCGGCGTCGAGCACCGGGTGCCGGTAGCCGTGGATCGCCGCCCACCACGACGACATGCCGTCGACCAGCTCCCGCCCGTCCGCGAGCCGCAGCCGCACCCCCGCGGCGTTGTCGACCACGTAGGGCTCGCTGGCGCCGGGCATCGGGGCGTACGGGTGCCACACGTGCCGCCGGTCGACTTCCAGGATCTCCTCGGGCGTCACGTTTCCTCCTTCGCCCCTCTCCCCCGCGATCTTGCAGTTGCCGCCCCGGCAGCGCGCGGAGTGAGGCGGTGTGCCGGGGCCGGAACTGCGGGATCGCGCGGGTCAGGTTCGGGTTGTGATGGCTCGGGTGAGGGCCGGGCCCCGGTAGATGAAGCCGGTGTAGAGCTGGAGCAGGGAGGCGCCGGCGTCGAACATGCGTGTCGCGTCGTCCGGGTGCAGGATGCCGCCCACGCCGATCACCGGTAGCCGGCCGCCGGTCTCCCGGTGCACGAAGGCGACCATCTCCCGGGCCCGGGCGGTCAGCGGCCGGCCGGACAGCCCGCCGGCCTCGGCGGCGCGCTCCCGGTCGGCCGGGGCGAGCCCGTCGCGGGCGAGCGTGGTGTTGGTGGCGATGACCCCGGCCGCGCCCCGGTCGAGGCACACCTCCAGCAGCTCGGCCACGGCCGGCTCGGTCAGGTCCGGGGCGATCTTCACCAGCACCGGCTTCTCCCCCACCAACGCGGTGAGCAACGCGTCCAGATGGGACCGGTCCTGAAGCGACCGCAGCCCGGGAGTGTTCGGTGAGGACACGTTGACGGCGAAGTAGTCGCCGTGGTCCTTGAGCGCCCGGTAGGACGCGAGGTAGTCCTCGACCGCCTCGTCCAGCGGGGTCACCTTGGACTTGCCGAGCGAGATGCCCAGCGGCACGCCGAGCGGGCGCGGCAACGCGGCCAGCCGGTCCGCGAGCGCCGCCGCGCCGGCGTTGTTGAAGCCCATCCGGTTGATCACCGCTTCGCTGTCGCGCAGCCGGAACAGCCGGGGCCGGGGGTTGCCCGGCTGGGCGTGCGCGGTCACGGTGCCGACCTCGACGAAGCCGAAGCCCAGCGCCGGCCAGGCCGGCAACGCGAGTCCGTTCTTGTCCATCCCGGCCGCCAGCCCGACCGGATTGGGGAAGCGCACCCCGAACACGGTGCGCGGCGCCGACCGGAAGTACGCCGCGCGCAGCGCCGCGAGGACCGCCGGCTGCCGCGACACCGCGGCCAGCCGCGCCAGCGTCCACTCGTGCGCCCCCTCGGCGTCCCCGCCCGCGAGCGAGAACAACCGGGGCCGCACCACCTTCTCGAAGATCACGCCCCGGCCCCCCGCCCGGTCTCCCCGGTCCCCCCGGTCCCCCCGGTCTCCCCGTTGATCATGAGGTTGGCGGCGATGTGGATCTCCGAATCCGCCGCCGACCTCATGATCGGCGCGCGGAGGCGCGGGGTCACTCGCCCGCCCGCAGGGCGGCGTGCAGGTCCTGCAGCGGGCGGACCTTCAGGTCGCCCCGGATGCGGGCCTCGATGCCCATGACCGCGGCGGCCGCGCCGGGGACCGTGGTGACGCACGGGATGTCGGCGCTCACCGCCGCGCTGCGGATCTCGTACCCGTCGGAACGGGCGCTCGCGCCGGAGCCCTGCGGCGTGTTCACCACCAGCGCCACGTCCCCGCCGAGGATCAGGGAGACCGCGTCCGCGCCCGCACCCGACTCGTAGTGCTTGCGGATCTGCTCGCAGGCGATGCCGTGCCGGCGCAGCACCTCGGCCGTGCCGGTGGTGGCCACGATCTCGAAGCCCAGGTCGGCCAGGCGCTTGATCGGGAAGATCATGCCGCGCTTGTCCCGGTTGGCGACCGAGACGAAGATCTTTCCCGCGGTCGGCAGCGACCCGTACGCGGCGGCCTGCGACTTGGCGAACGCCTGGCCGAAGCCGGTGTCGATGCCCATCACCTCGCCGGTGGACTTCATCTCCGGGCCGAGCAGCACGTCGATGCCCTTGCCGGACGGGGTGCGGAACCGCTTGAACGGCAGCACCGCCTCCTTCACCGCGATCGGCGCGTCGGCCGGCATGGTGCCGCCGTCGCCGGTGGGCGGCAGCATCCCCTCGGCGCGCAGCTGCGCGACGGTGGCGCCGAGCGCGATCCGGGCCGCCGCCTTCGCCAGCGGCACCGCAGTGGCCTTCGAGACGAACGGTACGGTCCGGGAGGCGCGCGGGTTGGCCTCCAGCACGTAGAGCGTGTCGCCCTGCAACGCGTACTGGACGTTGAGCAGGCCGCGCACCCCGATGCCGCGGGCGATCTGCTCGGTGTAGTGCCGCACCTGGGCCAGGTGGGAACCGGCCAGGGTGATCGGCGGCAGCGCGCAGGACGAGTCGCCGGAGTGGATGCCGGCCTCCTCGATGTGCTCCATCACGCCGCCCAGGTAGACGTCGCCGTCGGCGTCCACGAGCGCGTCCACGTCGATCTCGATGGCGTCGTCCAGGAACCGGTCCACCAGCACCGGGCGGTCCGGCGAGATGGCGGTGGCCCGGCCGATGTAGTCGCGCAGCGTGGCGTCGTCGTAGACGATCTCCATGCCGCGCCCGCCGAGCACGTACGAGGGCCGGACCAGCACCGGGTACCCGATCTCGTCGGCGATCGCCTTCGCCTCGTCGTACGAGGTGGCCATGCCGTGCGCGGGCGCGCGCAGCCCGGCCCGGGCCAGCACCGCGCCGAACGCGCCGCGCTCCTCGGCCAGGTGGATCGACTCCGGGGAGGTGCCGACGATCGGCACGCCGGCGTTCTTGAGCCGCTGCGCCAGGCCGAGCGGGGTCTGCCCGCCGAGCTGGACGATCACCCCGATGACGCCGGGGCCGCCCGCCTCCTTGCCGGAGGAGTCCTCGGCGTGCCAGACCTCCAGCACGTCCTCGAACGTCAGCGGCTCGAAGTAGAGCCGGTCGGCGGTGTCGTAGTCGGTGGAGACGGTCTCCGGGTTGCAGTTGACCATGACGGTCTCGTAACCGACGCCTTCGGCGCCGGAACCGGACGCGGCGGCTGTGCCGATCGGCGCGCTTCGCAGCGCTTGTACGGCGTGCACGCACGAGTAGTCGAACTCGATGCCCTGCCCGATCCGGTTCGGTCCGGAGCCGAGGATGAGCACCTTCGGCCGCACCGAGGGCGCCACCTCGGTCTCCGAGTCGTAGGTCGAGTAGTGGTACGGCGTGGTCGCCTCGAACTCGGCCGCGCAGGTGTCCACCGTCTTGTAGACCGGCCGGACGCCGAGCCGGTGCCGCAGCGTGCGGACGCCGTCCTCGGCGGCCAGCTCCGGGCGCAGCGCGGCGAGCTGCCGGTCGGACAGGCCGGCCCGCTTGGCGCGGCGCAGCAGGGCGGCGTCGAGCACCGGCGCGTCCACGATCTCGGCGCGCAGCTCGACCAGCGAGGCGATCTGGTCCAGGAACCAGGGGTCCATGCCGCCGGACGCCTCGGACACCTCGGCGATCGACGCGCCGAGGCGCAGCGCCCGCTCGACCGTGTAGAGCCGGCCGTCGTGGGGCGTGCGCAGCGCCGCGAGGGTGTTCTCCCGGGTCACGCCCTGAGGGTCGGGGACGGTCCAGAAACCAGATGATTTGGTTTCCATCGAGCGCATCGCCTTGTTCAGCGCCTCGGTGAAGTTGCGGCCCAGGCTCATCGCCTCGCCCACCGACTTCATCGTGGTGGTCAGCTCCGGGTCGGCGCCGGGGAACTTCTCGAACGCGAACCGGGGGATCTTCACCACCACGTAGTCGAGCGTCGGCTCGAACGCCGCGGGCGTCTTCAGCGTGATGTCGTTGGGGATCTCGTCGAGCGTGTAGCCGATGGCGAGCTTCGCGGCGATCTTCGCGATCGGGAAGCCGGTGGCCTTCGACGCCAGGGCCGAGGAGCGCGACACGCGCGGGTTCATCTCGATCACGACGATCCGGCCGTCGGCCGGGTTCACCGCGAACTGGATGTTGCAGCCGCCGGTGTCCACACCGACCTCGCGCAGCACCGCGATGCCGAGGTCACGCAGCCGCTGGTACTCCTGGTCGGTGAGCGTCATCGACGGGGCGACGGTGACGCTGTCGCCGGTGTGCACGCCCATCGGGTCGACGTTCTCGATCGAGCAGACCACCACCACGTTGTCGTGGCGGTCGCGCATCAGTTCGAGCTCGTACTCCTTCCAGCCGAGCACGCTCTCCTCGATGAGCACCTCGTGCACCGGGCTGGCCGCCAGGCCGGAACCGGCGATGCGCTCCAGGTCCTCGTCGGTGTGCGCCATTCCGGAACCGAGACCGCCCATGGTGAACGACGGCCGGATGACCACCGGCAGGCCCAGCTCGGCGACCGTCTCGCGGACCTCGTCCATCGAGTGGCAGACCCGCGACCGCGGCACCAGCGCGGACGGATCCGCCAGGCCCAGCCGTACGCCGGCCTTCGCGACGATCTCCTTGAACAGCTGCCGGTCCTCGCCCCGGTTGATCGCATCGATGTTCGCGCCGATCAGCTCGACGCCGTACTTCTCCAGCACGCCCGCCTCGTGCAGGGCGACAGCGGTGTTCAGCGCGGTCTGCCCGCCGAGCGTCGGCAGCAGCGCGTCGGGGCGCTCCCTGGCGATGACCAGCTCGACGAACTCCGGGGTGATCGGCTCGACGTACGTGGCGTCGGCGAACTCCGGGTCCGTCATGATCGTCGCCGGGTTGGAGTTGACCAGGCTGACCCGGATCCCCTCGCTGCGCAGCACGCGGCAGGCCTGGGTGCCGGAGTAGTCGAACTCGCAGGCCTGTCCGATCACGATCGGCCCGGAGCCGATCACCAGGACGTGCTTGAGGTCGGTCCGCTTAGGCATTCTTTCCGCCTTCGATCAACTCGGCGAAACGGTCGAAGAGGTAGTCCGCGTCGTGCGGGCCGGCCGCCGCCTCCGGGTGGTACTGGACGGTGAAGGCGGGCACGTCCACGGCCCGCAGCCCCTCGACCACGTTGTCGTTGAGGCAGACGTGTGACACCTGGACACCACCGAACTCGGTCTGGATCACCTGATCCGGCACCACGGCGCCGTCCCCCGCGCCCGGCACCTGCACCGCGAAGCCGTGGTTGTGGCTGGTCACCTCGACCTTGCCGGTGGCCCGGTCGAGCACCGGCTGGTTGATGCCGCGGTGGCCGTACCCCAGCTTGTAGGTGCCGAAGCCGAGCGCCCGGCCGAGGATCTGGCTGCCGAAGCAGATGCCGAACAGCGGGATCCGCCGGGTCAGCACCTCCCGGGCCAGCGCCACCGGACCGTCGGCGGTCGCCGGGTCGCCCGGGCCGGGTGAGAAGAAGACCGCGTCCGCGCCGGTGGCGAGCAGGTCCTCGATCGTCGACCCGGCGGGCAGCACGTGGGTGGTGACGCCGCGGGCGGCGAGCCGGCGCGGCACGTTGCGCTTGATGCCCAGGTCCACAGCGGCCACCGTGAACCGGTGCTCGCCCTGCGCCTCGACGACGTACGGCTTGGCCGTGGTCACCTCGTCGGACAGGTTCGCGCCGACCATCTGCGGCGAGCGGCGGACCCGCTCCAGCAGGGCGGCCGGGTCGTCCTCGACGCTGGAGACGCCGACGCGCATCGCGCCGCGCTCGCGCAGGTGCCGGGTCAGCGCCCGGGTGTCCACCCCGCTGATGCCGACGACGCCCTCGGCGGCGAGCCGGTCCTCCAGGCCGCCGTCGGCCCGCCAGTTGGAGCTGATCCGGGCCGGGTCGCGCACCACGTACCCGGCCACCCAGATCCGGTCGGACTCGTCGTCGGAGCCGTTGACGCCGGTGTTGCCGATGTGCGGCGCGGTCTGCACCACCACCTGCCGGTGGTACGAGGGGTCGGTGAGCGTCTCCTGGTAGCCGGTCATGCCGGTGTTGAAGACCGCCTCGCCGAAGGTCTCCCCGACGCTGCCGTACGCCTCGCCGTGGAACGTGCGCCCGTCCTCCAGGACGAGGATCGCCGATCTACGCTTCACCATGCCGCGCCCCCTTCGATCCGGACTGCGGGACTCCGCTCCGCTACGTTCCTCGCTCGGATCACTTGACAGCCTTTCCGTCCAGGACCGTCGGCTCGCCGCGCAGGAAGGTCGCCACGATGCGACCCGGCAGCGTCATGCGGGCGTACGGGGTGTTGCGACTACGGCTGGCCAGCTCCGCCGGTTCGACGACGCGGCGGGCGGCCGGGTCGACCACTGTCAGGTTGGCCGGTACGCCGGGCGCCGGGTCGAGGCCGTGCCCGGCCAGCCCGGCGATCCGGGCCGGCGTGCGGGACATCCGCTCGGCGATCAGGTCCCAGCGGGGGCCGAACACGTCGAGCGCGATCGACAGCGCCGTCTCCAGGCCGAGCATGCCCGGCCGGGCGTACGCCCACTCGCACTCCTTGTCCTCCACGGCGTGCGGCGCGTGGTCGGTGGCGATGATGTCGATCACGCCCTCGGCCAGCGCCTCCCGCAGCGCGGCGATGTCGGCGGCGGTGCGCAGCGGCGGGTTGACCTTGAAGACCGGGTCGTAGCTTCCCGCCGGGCTCCAGTTGTTCGCGAGTGCGGGGCTCGCAAGCCCACTCCTCCCGCTCACGACCTCATCGGTCAGCAGCAGGTGGTGCGGCGTCACCTCGGCGGTGACCCGTACCCCGCGCGCCTTGGCCTGACGCAGCACCTCGACGCTGCCGGCGGTGGAGACGTGGCAGACGTGCAGCCGGCTGCCGACGTGCTCGGCGAGCAGCACGTCCCGGGCGATGATCGCCTCCTCGGCGACGGCCGGCCAGCCGGTCAGGCCGAGGCGGGTGGACACCTCGCCCTCGTGCATCTGCGCGCCCTCGGTCAGCCGGGGCTCCTCGGCGTGCTGGGCGATCACGCCGTCGAACGCCTTGACGTACTCCAGCGCCCGGCGCATCAGCCGCGGGTCCGACACGCAGTGCCCGTCGTCGGAGAAGATCCGCACCCCGGCGGCCGAGTCGGCCATCGCGCCCAGCTCGGCCAGGCGCTCGCCGGCCAGCCCGACGGTGACCGCGCCGATCGGCTGCACGTCGACCAGGCCGGCCTCCCGGCCGAGCCGCCAGACCTGCTCCACCACGCCCGCGGTGTCGGCCACCGGTGAGGTGTTCGCCATCGCGCACACCGCCGTGTAGCCGCCGAGCGCCGCCGCCCGGGAACCGGACTCGACCGTCTCGGCGTCCTCCCGGCCGGGCTCGCGCAGGTGGGTGTGCAGGTCGACCAGGCCGGGCAGCGCGACCAGGCCGGTCGCGTCGACGACTGTGGCGTCGTCCGCGGCGAGCCCGCGGCCCGTCCCGGCCACCACGCCGTCGCGGATGAGCAGGTCGGTCGGCTCGCCGCCGACGATGCTGACGCCTGTGATGAGGTACGCGGTCACCGGTTGTTCCCTCCGAGCAGCAGGTAGAGCACGGCCATCCGCACGGAGACCCCGTTGGCGACCTGTTCGACGATCGTGGAGCGGGCCGAGTCGGCCACCTCGGGCGTGATCTCCATGCCCCGGTTCATCGGGCCGGGGTGCATGACGATCGCGTGCTCGGGCAGCCGGCGCATGCGCGGCCCGTCGAGCCCGTAGCGTCGGGCGTACTCGCGGGCGGACGGGAAGTAGGAGTCACCCATCCGCTCGCGCTGCACCCGCAGCATCATCACCACGTCCACATCCGGGAGAACGGCGTCGAGGTCGTAACAGACGTCGGTGCCGGTGGCCAGGGCGGCGGCGATGTCGACCGGGATGAGGGTGGGCGGGCCGACCAGTGTCACCTTCGCGCCGAGCGTGGACAGCAGCAGCACGTTGGAGCGGGCCACCCGGGAGTGCAGCACGTCGCCGACGATCGCCACGTGCAGGCCGTCGAGCCGGCCCAGCCGGGACCGCATCGTGTACGCGTCGAGCAGCGCCTGGGTGGGGTGCTCGTGGGTGCCGTCACCGGCGTTCACCACCGACCCGTCCACCCATCCGGCGAGCCGGTGCGGCGCGCCGGAGGCGGGGTGCCGGACGACGACCGCGTCCGCGCCCATCGCCTGGAGCGTGAGCGCGGTGTCCTTCAGGCTCTCTCCCTTGGCCACGCTGGAGCCCTTGGCGGAGAAGTTGATCACGTCGGCGCTGAGCCGCTTGGCGGCCGCCTCGAACGAGATCCGGGTGCGGGTGGAGTCCTCGTAGAAGAGGTTGACCACTGTCCGCCCGCGCAGCGCGGGCAGCTTCTTCACCTCGCGCCCGGCCACTGTCGCCATCTCCGCGGCGGTGTCCAGGACCAGGGTGGCGGTGCCGGCGTCCAGGTCGGCGCCGGAGAGCAGGTGTCTGATCATGCGGGGCGCCGCCTTTCGTTCGCGACTGCGGGGCTCCGCTTCGCTGCGCTCCTCGCGCTCACAGCGAGCCTCCGAACAGCCGTACCTCGTCGGCGCCGTCGGTCTCGGCGAGGGTGACCCTGACGTTCTCGGCCAGCGCGGTGGGGATGTTCTTGCCGACGTAGTCGGCGCGGATCGGCAGCTGGCGGTGACCGCGGTCGACAAGGACCGCGAGCTGCACGGACGCCGGCCGGCCGACGTCGCTGAGCGCGTCCAGCGCGGCCCGCACGGTGCGGCCGGAGAACAGCACGTCGTCGACGAGGATCACCCGCTTGCCGTCGATCCCGCCGGTCGGCAGGTCGGTCGGGCCGACCGCGCGGGTGGCGTGCCGGCGCAGGTCGTCGCGGTAGAGCGTGATGTCGAGCACGCCGACCGGGACTGTGACGTCCTCGAAGGTGCTGATCCGGGCCGCGAGGCGGTGGGCGAGCGGCACGCCCCGCGTGGGGATGCCGAGCAGCACGGTGTCGGCGGCGCCCTGGGTCTTCTCCAGGATCTGGTGGGCGATGCGGTCGACCACCCGCGACACGTCCGCTGCGGCGAGGATCACCTTCACCGAGGGTTGTCGCGGCGGCGACGAGTGGGCAGCCGGTGGGTAGGCCACGGCGGACCTCCTTCCCCGCCTCACGGGACGGGTCGTTAAAGGACGTCTGGTCTGCTCCGGCCGGCCCGCGCGGGGCCCGGACCGGGGCTTCACGCCACGTTACCAGCGGTCACCGGGCTGCCCGCCGCCGGTCCTGACCTGCTGGTCAGCCCGGAGAAATGGGGACAAGCCACACGTGGGTGCCGGACCCGGTGGACGGCAACACTTGACCACATGTCGCAATCCCCGTACCGTCACGCTCCGTAGCGATAGCTCGGGGAACCCGAACAGCACTGGGAGTGTCCGAATGCCCTCTGAATACGCCAAGTCGCTGGGCGCCCGCCTGCGCTCCATCCGCCAGCAGCAGGGCCTGTCCCTGCAGGGGGTGGAGGAGAAGTCGAACGGGCGGTGGAAGGCCGTGGTGGTCGGCTCGTACGAGCGCGGCGACCGCGCCGTCACCGTGTCGCGCCTGGCGGAGCTGGCCGACTTCTACCGCGTTCCCGTCTCGGAGCTGCTGCCCGACGGCAGCGGGGTGCGTCACGAGCCCACCAGCAAGATCGTCCTGGACCTGGAGCGGCTCTACGACGAGGCCTCCGAGGACCTCGCGTACGTGGCCCGCTACGCCCGCGCCATCCAGCAGCAGCGCGGCGACTACAACGGCCGGGTGCTCTCGATCCGCGCCGACGACCTGCGCGCCCTCGCGATCGTCTACGACGCCTCGCCGTCGGGCCTGATCGAGCGGCTGACCGAGCACGGCGTGCTGGTCGCCGACCCGCGGGCGTTCTTCGCGTCCTGACGTCCCCCGCACGACGAAGGGCCCGTGCCGGTCGGCACCGGGCCCTTCGTCGTCGCGGCGCGTCAGCGCGTGGCGTACTCGGCGATCCGGCCGAGGATGCCGTTGAGGAAGCGGGGCGAGTCGTCGGTCGACATCTGCCGGGCCAGCTCCACGGCCTCGCTGATCGCCACCGCGTCGTCGATCTCGTCGACGTAGAGCAGCTCGTACACGGCGATCCGGGCCAGGTTGCGGTCGACCACCGGCATGCGCTCCAGCGTCCACCCCTCGGCGTAGCTGGCGATCGTCTCGTCGATCCGGTCGAGGTGCGCCGCCACGCCCTCGACCAGCCCGACCGCGTAGCCGAGGTGGTCGGGGCGCGGCTGCTCGATCCGTTCCAGGTAACCGGCGAGCACCTCGACCGGCGGGCGGTCCCGCAGGTCGGCCTCGAAGAGCACGTCCAGCGCCCGCTTGCGCGCCTTGCGGCGCGCCGGCATCTGCTGCTTGGGGCCCTCGGCCATCAGGCTCGGCCGAGGTAACGGCCGTCGCGGGTGTCGACCTTGATCTTCTCACCGGTGGTGATGAACAGCGGCACCTGCACGGTCGCGCCGGTCTCGACGGTGGCCGGCTTGTTGCCGCCGGTCGAGCGGTCGCCCTGCAGGCCCGGCTCGGTGTAGGTGACCTCGAGCACGACCGAGGTCGGCAGCTCGATGTACAGCGGCACGCTCTCGTGCGTGGCGACTGTCGCCTCGGCCTCGGGGAGGAGGTAGTTGGCGGCCTCGCCGACGGTGCCGCCGGGGACGGTGATCTGGTCGAACGTCTCCAGATCCATGAAGACGTAGTCCTCGCCGTCGGCGTAGAGGTATTGCATGGTGCGCTTGTCCACGGTCGCGGTCTCGACCTTGGTGCCCGCGTTGAAGGTCTTGTCGACCACCTTGCCGGACAGCACGTTCTTCAGCGTGGTGCGCACGAAGGCACCACCCTTACCGGGCTTGACGTGCTGGAACTCGACGACGGCCCACAGCTCGCCGTCCAGGTTGAGTACCAGGCCGTTCTTCAGGTCGTTGGTGGTGGCCATTTCCTGCCTTGATCATCAATTGGCGGACAGACCGGCCAAGTCTACTCGCTCTGTCGAATCGGACTCGCGCCACGGAACGGACCGGCTCAGGCGCCTGCGGCGAGCCGGGCGGCCAGGTGGTGCAGCGCCAGCCGGTAGCCGTCCACGCCCAGGCCGCAGATCACGCCGGTGGCCACCGCGGAGACCACCGAGTGGTGCCGGAACTCCTCCCGGGCGTGGATGTTGGAGATGTGCACCTCGACCAGCGGGCCGCGCAGCATGGCGCAGGCGTCCCGCACCGCGATCGAGTAGTGCGACCAGGCGGCCGGGTTCAGCACCACCGCCGCCGCCTCGTCGGCCGCCTCGTGCAGCCAGGCGAGCATCTCGTGCTCGGCGTCGGTCTGCCGGACCACCACGTCCAGACCCAGCTCCCGGCCGTGCCGCTCGCAGTCGGCCACGAGCTGGGCGTAGCCGGTCACCCCGTACACGTCGACCTGGCGGGTGCCGAGCCGGCCCAGGTTCGGGCCGTTCAGCACGTACACCCTCACGAGCTGATCTCCGCGTACGCGGCGGCGAGCAGGTCGTCCGGCGGCGCCTCCAGGATCGCCGGGCGGGCGAGCCCGTCGAGCACCACGAACCGCAGCCGGCTGCCCCGGGCCTTCTTGTCCACCCGCATCGCGGCCAGCAGCTCCGGCCAGGCGTCGGCCCGGTAGCCGGTGGGCAGGTCGAGCGCGGTCAGCACCCGGCGGTGCCGCTCGGCGTCGGCCGCGTCGAGCCGGCCGGCGAGCCGGGCCAGCGTGGCGGCGTACACCAGGCCGACCGCCACCGCGTGACCGTGCCGCCAGCGGTAGCCCTCCACCTTCTCGATCGCGTGCGCCAGCGTGTGCCCGTAGTTGAGCACCTCGCGTACCCCGGATTCGCGCAGGTCCCCGGCGACCACGGCGGCCTTCACGCGGACCGCGCGTTCGACCAGTTCCCGCAGCACCGGCCCGGCCGGGTCCAGCGCGGCGGCCGGGTCGTCCTCGACCAGGTCGAGGATGACCGGGTCGGCGATGAAACCGCACTTGACCACCTCGGCCATCCCGGCGGACAGGTCGGCCGGGGGCAGGCTGTCCAGCGTCGCCAGGTCGGCCAGCACGCCGGCCGGCGGGTGGAACGCGCCGACCAGGTTCTTGCCGGCGGCCGTGTTGATGCCGGTCTTGCCGCCCACTGCGGCGTCGACCATGCCGAGCAGCGACGTGGCGACCGGCACCCAGCGCACGCCGCGCAGCCAGGTGGCAGCGACGAACCCGGCCAGGTCGGTGACCGCGCCGCCGCCCACGCCGACCACCGCGTCGGTACGGGTGAACCCGGCGTCGCCGAGCCGGTCCCAGCAGGCCGCGGCCACGTCGACGTGCTTGCCCGCCTCCGCGTCCGGCACCTCGATCAGCAGCGGTGTCACGCCGCCCTCGCGGACACCGCCGGCGAGCCTGTCGGCGAGCGCCTTGAGCGGCGGCGCGTGCAGGAAGGCCACCCGCTCGGCGCCCGGCAGCAACCGGGGCGGCGGGTCCAGCAGGTCACGTCCCACGAGCACGTCGTACGGCCGCTCACCGCCGATCGGGATCCGGGTCACCTCGTCCATCGCGGGCAGCCTAGTCCAGCGCGCCGCCCCCGCGCGGCGACTGTCCACTCCCTGGGTGTTTGGCCGGCTGTGGCGCTCGCCGATGCTGTGGGGCTGGGCGCTGGTCGGCTGGGGCCTGTTCAACCTGGTCGAGGGCGTCGTCGACCACCACCTGCTCGGCATCCACCACGTCCGCAGCGGCCCGAACCAGCTCTGGTGGGACCTCGGGTTCCTCGCCCTCGGGGTGGTGCTGATCGCTGTGGGCTGGGCGATCCAGCGCCGTGCCCGGCCGGTTGACCTCTGCGCGCCGGGGCACCGGTGACGGTTGCGCACGCCGGGCACACCGACACCTTCCCGGTGACCGCGCTGGTCCCGGCGGCGCTGTTCTGGGCGTATTTGGCCGCCGCGCTGCGGCTGCGCGACCCGGGCGGGCCGGGCTGGCCGCACGCCCGCACGGCGAGCTTCGGTCTGGGCGCGCTGCTGCTGGTGACCGGCCTGCTGCTCACCGCGGGCGGGCTCTGGCTGCTCTACCTCACCCCGCTGTACCGGGCCACCCTGGACAGCCCGGTCCTGCACACGCTGGTGAACCTGCACTTCCTGCTCAGCGGCTGCCTGTTCGCCTGGTCGGTCGCCGGTCCGGACCCGGGACCGCACCGCCCCCGCGTACCGGTGCGCCTGGTGGTGATCGGGTTCGGGGTGGCCGCGCACGCCACCATCGCCCAGTTGCTCTACGCCGGGCTGTTCGTGGACGTGCCGGCCACCGCCGCCGAGCTGCGGGCCGGGGCCACGCTCATGTACTACCTGGGCGACCTGGCCGAGATCGCCCTGGCGCTGGCGCTGCTCGCCACCTGGCGGCCCGAACCGGTCCGGCGCCGCCGCGCCGCCCGGTCCGCGCCGGTGCCGGCCGCGCAGGTCAGGGCTTGAGCAGCGCGGCGATCTCCGCGGCCAGTTCCTGCGGGGTACGCCCGTCGGTGACCACGGTCGCGGTCGCCACCTCGGCGTAGAGCGGGCGGCGCTGATCCATCAGGTGCTTGAGCGTGGCGCGCGGGTTCAGCGCGAGCAGCGGCCGTCCGGCGCCGAGACCGACCCGCTTGACCGCGTCGGGCAGCTCCACCGACAGGTGCACCACCGTGTGGCCGATCAGCGCGGACCGGTTCTCCTCGGCCAGGACCGCGCCGCCGCCGAGCGCGAGCACGCCCGCGTGCGACGCGAGCGCCGCCGCCACGGCGGCCCGTTCGAGGGTACGGAAGTGCTCCTCCCCCTCGTCCACGAAGACCTCCGGGATCGGCTTGCCGGCGAGGTTCTCGATGTCGGCGTCGGTGTCCCGGAAGCCGACGCCGAGCGCCTCGGCCAGCGCCGTGCCGACTGTGGTCTTGCCGGAGCCGGGCGCCCCGACCAGCACGCAGACCGGCCGGGTGCTCACTTGACGACCAGCCCGTCGAGGTAACCGGTCAGGTTGCGGCGCATCTCGGCCACCGAGTCGCCGCCGAACTTCTCCACCGCCGCCTCGGCCAGCACCAGCGCGACCATCGCCTCGGCCACCACGGCCGCGGCCGGCACCGCGCACACGTCGGAGCGCTGGTTGATAGCCGTGGCCGGCTCACCCGTGGTCACGTCGATGGTGGCGAGCGCCCGGTTCAGCGACGAGATCGGCTTCATGGCCGCCTTCACCCGCAGCGGCTCCCCCGTGGTGATGCCGCCCTCCAGGCCACCGGCCCGGTCGGTGATCCGCCGCACCCCGGTGGCGGTGGGCACGATCTCGTCGTGCGCCTCGGAGCCGCGCGAGCGGGCCTGCTGCCAGCCGTCGCCGATCTCCACGCCCTTGATCGCCTGGATCGACATGAGCGCGGTGGCGAGGCGGGCGTCGAGCTTGCGGTCCCACTGCACGTGGCTGCCCAGGCCCGGCGGCACCCCGTATGCGAGCACCTCGACCACGCCGCCGAGCGTGTCGGCGGCCTTCTTCGCGGCGTCGACCTCGGCGACCATCCGGGCGCTCGCCTCGGCGTCGAGGCAGCGCAGCGGGTCGGCGTCGATGCGCGCGGCGTCCTCGGGGGCGGGGCGCAGACCCGGCTTGACCGCCACCGGACCCAGCTCGACCACGTGGGAGACGATCTCGACGCCGAGCGCCTGACGCACGAGCGCCTTGGCGACGGTGCCCACCGCGACCCGGGCGGCGGTCTCCCGGGCGCTGGCGCGCTCCAGGATCGGCCGGGCGTCGGTGTGCCCGTACTTCTGCATGCCGGCCAGGTCGGCGTGACCCGGGCGGGGACGGGTCAGCGGCGCGTTGCGGGCCTGGCTCGCCAGTTCCTCCGGGTCGACCGGGTCGGCGGCCATCACGGTGCGCCACTTGGGCCACTCGGAGTTGCCGACCCGGATCGCCACCGGGCTGCCGAGCGTCACCCCGTGCCGGAGCCCGCCGATGATCTCGACCTCGTCCTGCTCGAACGACATCCGGGCACCCCGGCCGTAGCCGAGCCGGCGCCGGGCCAGTTCGCCGGAGATATCCCCGGTGGTCACCTCGATGCCGGCGGGTACGCCCTCCAGCATCGCGACGAGGGCGGGTCCGTGCGATTCACCTGCAGTCAGCCAGCGCAACACGACTGTCAGTCTGTCACGCCCGGTGGTCACCGCCGTACGCCGCCCGCCGCATCCCGCCCTGCGGACATCGGTGTCACTCCAGCCCGTCCGGGCCCGCCGGTTCGGTGCGACACGCCCTGGGTGAGCGCCGCTGCGGCACCCACCCAGGGCTGTCTCGTCTGCCGGACAAGTCAGGTTGCTACCTGTCGACAACCTTCACGGCGCCCGCCGGATTGAGGCCGGCCCAGATCTCGGCCGTCCGGCGGTCGACGCCACGAATGTAGACGTCGCCCTTCACCTCTTCCGGATGATGCCGTGAACGCAGCAGATTCAGCACCATCCGTCCGGCAAGCACCGCGACCGCCAGACCGACCGCGACCAGCAGCAGCAGACTCGCGTTCCGCGCGTCGTCGCGCACGTCGTCGACGACGAACAGGACGACGAGCACGACCTCCGCGACGAGAACCGCCGGAAACACCGCACGCCTCCACATCGCCTCCATCCGGCAGGTCAGGGCGAGCCGCCTTCCGGTTGCCGCGTCGACCGGAAGGCTGACCGCCGCCCGGCCCGGTCCGAACCGCCGCACCGAGCAGGCGCGCACGGTGGCGAACGTTTCACTGCCGTCGGTGAGTGACAGTGGCGGAGGCGTCAACTGCCCGGCCGTAGGGCCGGCCAACCACACATCCACTACCGCGTCCATCTGCCTGCCTCTCCGGAATCCGCGCCTGGCCTAGGCACAGTACTTGGAGGTGAGCCAACCGTAACCGTGCTGGAATTTCCAGCTCCGGTTCACCCACCAGCGGAAGTAACCCCTCATGTAGGCCCCGCGACGCCGGGTGCACGCCTCGTAGTACTCCCACACGATCCAGGCGATGGCACCGGCCGCGACGGCGAACGCCGCACCCGCCGGGGGATAGAAGACGCCCGCGATAGCGCCGATGATGGCGTACGCGAAGCCCCACCTGGTCAGGAACTTCACGTCCCAGTTCGAGATGTAGCACTGGAACCGCCAGTCGACGCGGTACCCGCCCCACGTGCCCCACCAGTAGTACCACTTGCGCTTGCTGAGACTGGTGCGCCAGCACGAGAGGTTCCCGGAGAGGTCGTCCTTGTTCACCGCGTCACCGGTGGCGTACTCGTACGGGTTGGCGTTGCCGCCGTAGACGGAGTCGGTGGACAGGAAACGACTGGTGCCGGGGTTGTAGAGCCGGGAGCCCATCAGGATCGAGCCGTCGGGGGTGTCGGCGGCACGCTGGTGACTGCCGAGCCAGCCGTAACGCCGGGTGCCGGCGTCGCCGGGATTGCGGGCGTTGCCGTGCTCGTCGTACTCGCTGGTGTAGGCCAGTCCCGCGCCGGTCTCGGTCATTCCGGCGACGAGGTCACCGTGCAGGTTGGTGATCCGCCACGCCACACCGGTGGAGTTCGTGAACAGGCCGGCGATCCCGGCCAGTCCGCCGATGGCACGGGAGTGGTTACCGCCGCCCTCGTCGGTCCAGCTCGGGCTGTCCCCGTCGGTGCTGTAGTGGTTGATCCTGGTGAGGCTGTCACCCGTGTCCGTCCAGGAGCGGATCCGGGAGGACATGACGTCCAGCGTGTAGGTGGCGGTGCGCGTTCCCTTGGTGATGCTGCGCACCATGTCGTTGACGTGGTAGGCCATCGTGCTGCCGGCACCGCCGGCGACAGCGGAATCGGCGGCCGGCACGGTCAGCGTTCGACCCAGGGCGTCATAGGTGTAGCCGGCACCGCTGGTGCGGTCGGCGCTGTCGTAGCTCCACTCCCGGGCGGTGCCGACAGTGGTCGCCTGGCACGCGCCGCCCGCCCCTGGCCCGTACGTCACCTGGTTGGTGCGGTTGGTGGCGGCGTCGAACTCGTACTTCCGGGTGGTGCACTGTCCGGCCACGGTGTCCGCCACGCCGGTGAGCCGGGCGCCGCCGTCGTAGGTGTAGGTCTGCGCGGACAGGGTCGAGGTCCGGCTGCGCCATTGGTTGTGGACGCTGGAGATGGCGGTTTCGGTGTAGAGGGTGCAGTCGGCCTGGCCGCAGCCCGGCTTGGTGTAGGTGATGCCGCTGGCCGCGCCGGTCTCGTCGGTGGTGTGGCCGACCACGAGCCCGTTCGGCCAGGTCTGGCTGACCGGGTTCCCGTCGTGGTCGTAGGTGCTGGTGAAGGTGCCGGCCTGGCTGTCCGCCACCGACGTCGGCAGGCCACGTCGCTCGCTGCCGCCGTCGAAGGTGTAGGTGCGGGTGCCCTTGCCGTCGTTCACCGTGGCCGGTCGGCCGGCGATGTCGAAGGTGCTGGTGGTGATGGTGCCGTCGGTGTCGGTGTACGACGTCATCCGGCCCAGGCTGTCGTACGCCCGGATCACCTGCGCCGTCACCGCGCCGGACGCGTTCACCGTCTGGGTCCGCACGGCCTGCCCGCTGGCCTGGTCGTACACGGTGCGCCGCTTCTCCAGGGCAGTGCCCAGACCCGCGGCGGTCACCGCGTTCTCCCGCTGGCGGCCGGCGGCGTCGTAGGTGATCTCCGTCCGCCGCAGCTCACCCGATCCGGTCTTCGTCGACTGCACGCGCGACTGCCCGTACATGTCGTAGGTGGTGACCGTGACCGGCACCTCCGGGCCGCTCTCCGGCTGGCCGCCGGTCTGGGTACGGCAGACCTGGCCGTGCCACTCCGGCCGGTTGCCGCACTCGGTGTGGGTGCTGTTGGCCGCCGCCGTGTAGTAGACGACGAGCCGGGTCGCCGGGGTGGTGTCCGCGCTGCCGCCGGCCGGGGTCGTGGTGCTGATCACGCGGCCTTGAGCGTCGTAGCCGGTGCGCGTGACGAGATCCAGGTCGCCCGGGTCGACAGTCGACTTGACCGGTTGACGCAGGGTCCAGTCGTACTCAGTGGTCGTCGTGCGGTCGTCCGCGTCCACGGTCTGGCCGGCGTTCACGTAACTGACCGATACCCGCTCGGTGGTCAGCAGGCCGAACGGCCCACCGGTGCTCGGCGCCCCTTCGTCGTAGGTGCGCCGGGTGTGCTGCCGGCCGCGTACGACCGTGCCGGAGGCGAGCATCACGTCGTGTTCCGGGCCGAAGGTCTCCAGCAACCGCTGCCCGTCGGTGGAGTAGACGCTGACGCTGGCGAGTCTCGCCGCGATCTGCGCCTCGGCGCCGGCGGCGTCGCCGGGTGACGCGTCCAGCGCCCGCCGGCGGTTGCCCGGGGACAGTTCCTGCACGACGTTGCCGTACTGGTCGTACGACGTGCTCGTGATCTGCCCGTTCGGCTCGGCCACGTTCACCATGCGGGCGTTCGCGTCCAGGTATATGACAGTCGCCCGGTCGTAGGAGCCCGGCAGCGTGCCGGTCGCCGGGTCACCGGTCGGCACATGTACAGCCGGGAAGACAGCGGTGGCGTCGGTGGGCGGCTCGCTCTGCGCCCACCGGGCGGTCTGCGTGCCGGACAGGTCGTACGGCGCGCCCGAGCCGGACGTCGGCACCCGGTAGACGACAGTCTCCACGGAGGTTCCCGCTGTCAACGCCGACCGGGTGACCTTGTACAGGCGGCCCTTGCCCGGGTCGCTCGGCGTCGTGGTGTACGAGAACTGCCACGGCTGCTGAGCCGGCGGGGTCAGCGAGACGATGATGCCGTTCGAGTCGTAGAAGTACACGGTGCGCAGCGAGTGTGAACCGGTGCCGTCGGTGTAGTCCAGCCGCGGGTCCGAGAAGCTCCGCAGCCGGCCGCTGTTGTCGTAGGTGTACCGGGCCAGCACGACGGTCCGCATCGCCGGGGTGGCGAGGTCCGGATCCCAGGCGGTGTAGGAGATCTGCTTCACCCGGCCGAGGTAGTCACCCCACTGGCCGTCGCCGAGCCCGGTGGCAGTGGTCGTGGTGGCGTAGGTGAAGGTCAGGGCCTGGCAGCCGCGGACCAGCGTGGCGCAGTTGACGCCGGCCGGCACCGGGGCGAGCAGGCGCGTCGGCCGCATGACGTCGCTGGTCCCCAGCGTCACCTTCTCCCAGGAGTAGGTGGTGGCGTTGCCCGAGCCCGGCGGCGTGACCGCGGTGGGGGTGTAGACGTTCGCCGGGTCCGTCGCGGTCCGGGTGAACGTGACCACGTTCCCCTTGTCGTCGGAGAGGGTGAAGGTGCTCGTGGCCGAGGCGAACGTCAGCTTGAAGGACTCCGCGCCGACCTGCGGCTCGTAGTTGACGCCGGCACCGTCGACCTTCGTGAAGCCGATGGACGAGTCGTCCGGCAGGTGGACCTGCACGAGGCTGCCGTGGGTGGTCAGCCGGGTGTACGGCGCTTCCGCGTCGGACACCACCAGGCCGGACACCCAGCCCGGCCCGAAGAGCGGGTCGAGGCCGCCGGGCTGGCGGCTGTTGAGCGTACGGGAGACGGCCAGGCCGCCGGCCGCGACGTCGGAGGTGGTGATCTGGTAGTTGCCGGTGATCAGGTTGACCGAGCCGGGGCCCACCTCGGCTGCGGCGGCGGAGGCGAGGTCGCGGTCGAAGGTGAACTTGACCTGGTCCGCCGGTGCCCCGTAGTTGCTCTGGTTGAAGAACGGCCGGACCTGGACGGGCCCGTCACGCGGGATGCCGGCCGCGTCCACCGAGGCGAGCGTGGCGGCGACGTCCCAGTTCAGCTTGGGCGCGATGCCACTGGCGAGCGTGACCGGCCAGGTGACCGGACCGCCACCGACGGCGTAGGTGACGTGCCCCGCCGGGATGGTGACCCAGCCGTCCGAGCCGGCCCGCCGCCACTGATAGGTGACGTCGGCGAAGGACGGCGCGGCGGTCGAGCCGAGCGCGACCTTGGCACCGCTGACGTCGCCGGCCTTCGGCGAGTCCTGGGCGCCGGAGCCGACCTTGAACGGGTAACCACGCAGCGCGGTGACGTTGCCGGCCGAGTCCCGGGTCCGCACCCAGACGTTGTGCCAGCCCGGCGTGAGCGGCTTGATGCTCACGGTCGCCGCAGCGCCCGGGGCCGGGGCGTTCACCACCTTGTTGGGCGGCGACACGTCGAGGCTGTACTCGTAGGCCGCGGCGTCGGCGACACCGTTCGGGTCAAAGGTGAAGTTGCCGGCGACGTTCGCGTCGCCGCCCCACGCGTTCTCCGGGTAGGTGGTGGAGCTGACGATCGGCGGTGCGCCGATGGAGGTGTCCACAGTGAACTCACAGAACGACGACCAGTTGCCGTTGACGCTGCCGTCGTTGCCGCGGACCCGCCACTTGTACGACGAGCCGTTCGTCATCACACCGGCCGGCACGGTGGCGGTGAAGGTGCTCCCGGAGGCGCCGGTGGCGGTGACCGTGCTGCCCAGCTTGGTGGTGCCGGTCAGCGTCCACCACTCCATCTCGGCCTTCACGGTCGAGCCCTCGCCGTCGGAGACGACCGACTTGAGCTGGGGGGTGGCGGTGTTGACGGTCGGCCGAGAGGTGCCGGTGACGCAGGCGGTCGACGGGACCGTGGAGCGGGTTCCGACTGTCGGGTACGAGTTGTACGTGACGACCGCGTACGGAACCTGGCTGCTGTCGGCCGCGTTGCGGGAGCGGAACTGCTTGAAGCTGTTGGTCGTCGTCTCGTCGGTGCCGCGCACGCCCATGTAGGCGGTCGACTGCCCGGCCGTGGCGGCCCGCTGGAAGAAGCTGGTGCCGCTGATGCTCACCCAGCCGTCGTTACAGGCCGAGGAGAAGCCCTTGGTCTGGGTGGAGGTCGCCTCCTTCTGGACCCAGGCCGGCTGGGTGCCCCAGCGCGTGGCCGAGGAGGCCGCACCGGTGCTCCAGATCTCCCAGGAGGTGGCGGTGCAGGTGTGGGACCAGAAGTTCCAGAAGTAGACGGTCGCCGCAGTGATCTGCTTGCCGGCGAGCGCGGAGACCGGCCAGTGCACGAACGCCCGGGACTTGACGTTGGGCGATCCCGCGAGCAGGCCGATCTGAAGGTCGTTCGCCCCGCCGCGGTCGACGTTGTCGCCCTCCTTCACGTACGTGTCGAAGGAGGTGTAGAGCGGGTTGATCTGCGGGTCGATGGTGACCGGGTACTGGGTGGCCGGGTCCTTCAGCCAGGCCAGGTCCGGCTGCAACCGCATGGTGAGCCCGTTCGCGGCCGCGCCACGGTTCGCCGCCGCCTGCCGTTCCGCCTTGGTGCGGACCATGGTGCGCCGGGTCGGCTCCGCCGAGCCGGGGGCGCGACGGGCGTCCCACATCTGCGGGGCCGGGACGGTGGCCAGCGGCTTGCCCTTGGCGTTGCGCAGCGTCAGGCCACCGGCCGAGTCCTGCGTGAACGAGGCCAGCCCCTTGCCGGTCAGCGGCAGCGCGAGCGAGGGCAGCCGGTCCACCGCGTCCCGGCTCTTGACGGTGAGGTACTGGGAGAAGCCGGTCCGGGTCGCCTCGACCACGAGGTCGATCCCGGGCGCGATCTCCGGGTAGGTGGCGCGGTTCTGGTCGAGGACGGGCGTCGGCAGGGCGCCGGGCCAGCCGAGAGCGAACCGGCCGTCGCCGGTACCGACCGCGGCGAGTTCGCCCGCACCGGAGCGCTTGCCGGAGATTCGCAGGTCCAGCGGATGCGCCACCGCCTGTACGGAGCCGTCGGCGGCGGGTTGCAGCCTGAGGTCGATCGGCACCCACTTCTGGTTCTGCCGCATCCGAACCGGGCCGGCGTGGACGGTCGCCTGAATGCGCCCGTCGGGATGGGCGACGTACTCGGCGGACTCGGTGGTCATGCCGGTGATGCGGACGTCTCGGCCCGTCATCCGTGCGGTGACCAGCGCCGCCATCTCGTCTGGGCGCTCCAGGACCTCGGCCGGTTTGGGCTTGGGCGCCGCCTCCGCCTGCCGGAGCGGAACGTCGGAGAGCGTCATCGCCATGGTGGCAGCGAGGGCGGCCACCCCCGTCCTTCCCCACCGGGATCTGAGTGTTCTATCCAATATGGACAGGTGTAGGACTTTTCGCGCGCGCGCAGGAGCCACCAGGGCCCTCCCCCGTGAACTAGGGCTGATAGTGGGGGGAACGCTACGGTCGGTAAGAGATCAACGTCAATCATGATTTTCCGTCACCGTGGGATGACGTGGATCGATGCCTCCGACCAGCCGGAACTCTCGATAGCCGGACGCGGTGATCACGATCCGTGAACCTGCCGGAGCCGGAAGGCTCAGTGGCGACGGCCGGTCGCCAACGCCGCGCGCATCGCCTCCACCGGAGCCGCGACGCCGGTGAACCGCTCGAACTGGCCGACCGCCTGGGCCAGCAGCAGGTCCAGCCCGGAGACCACCCGGCACCCGGCGGCGAGCGCCGCCGCCGCGAGCGGCGTGGGCCAGGGGTCGTAGAGCACGTCGAAGAAGACCGACTCCGGCCGCCAGTCGAAGTTGTCGGCGAGCGGGTCGGCGACGCCCTTGGGCACTGTGGAGATCACCACGTCGGCGCGGGCGTGGGCGGGTGCGCCGTCCCACTCGGCGCCGACGAGCGGCACGCCTGCAGCCGCCGCGACCGGACGTAGCGCGTCGACCGCCTCCGGGCCGCGGGCCACCACGGTCACCTCGGCCGCCCCGATCCGGGCCGCCGCCGCGATCGCGGCCCGGGCGGTGCCACCCGCGCCGAGCACGGTGACGACCGCCCCGGCCACGCAGCCGGCGCCGGCGAGCACCTCGACCATGCCGGTGACGTCGGTGTTGTCCGCGTACCAGGTGCCGTCTGGCCGGCGTACCAGCGTGTTGGCGGCGCCGACCGCGGCGGCGACCGGCGAGACCTCGCCGGCCAGCGCGAGCGCCGCCTCCTTGCCCGGCATGGTCACCGACAGCCCGGCCCACTCGGGGCCGAGGCCCGCGACCAGGCCGGGCAGCTCGTCGGCGCCGGCTTCGATCCGGGTGTACGACCAGCCGGTCAGCCCGGCCGCCGCGTACCCGGCGGTGTGGATCACCGGGGAGAGCGAGTGGGCGATCGGCCTGCCGACCACCGCGGCGCGGCGGGGATCGGCCATCAGATGATCCCCGCCTCCTTGGCCTTCTGCTCGTTGCGCTTGTGCTCGGCGTAGGTCTCGGCGAACGCGGACCGGCCGTCCCTGCTGATCGCCACGAAGAAGAGCCACTTGCCCGGCGGCGGGCTCAGCGCGCCCTGCAGGGCGTCCTTACCCGGGTTGTTGATCGGGGTGGGGATGAGGCCGCGCAGCTTGCGGTTGTACGGGTTCTTCGGGTTGTCCAGTTCCGCGGCGGTCATCTCCTTCGACGTCTTGGTCTTCTGCCCGGTCAGCTCCAGGTAGTAGTTGACCGTGACGTCCATCTCCAGGCAGCCGCAGTCGAAGTTGCCCTTGTAGACCCGGTTGTAGGCGACCTGGGCGACCTTGCCCAGGTCGGCCTTGTTGCCGGCCTCGGCCTGCGCGAGCGAGGCGACGATCAGCGCCTCGTACGGGGTGATGCCGCCGCGGTCCTTCTGCACCTTCTCCGCGTACTGCATGCCGGAGGTGACGGTGAGGAAGTTGTCCACCATCAGCTTGAGCACCGTCTCGGCGGTGGCCTTCGGCGGGATCTCGTAGGTGTCCGGGAAGAGGAAGCCCTCGATCGACGGGTTGACCTTCTTGCCGTCGGAGCGCTTGAACCACCAGTCCGGTACGCCGAGCGCCTCCGGGTCCTTCGCCGCCGCCTCGAAGTCCTTGACCGGGATGTCGGTCTTCTCGGAGAGCCGCTTGTAGACCGTCTTCGCGGTGAGGCCCTCGGGGATGGTGATCCCGTTGACGATCTTGTTCTTGAGGTCCAGCATCGCCGCGACCGCCGCGTCACCGCTCATCTGCTTGCGCAGCTTGTACGTGCCGGGCTGGATGTTCTTGCTGCGCGAGTTCTCCTCGGCGGCCTCGATGAACGCCTTGGTGCTCTTCACCACGTCGGCCGCGACGAGCGCGTCGGCCATGTCCGCGATCAGCGCGCCCTGCTTGATCTCGACTGTCACCTCGCCGGTGCCGGAGCCGTCGTAGTCGGGTGTGACGAAGTAGTTCTGGACCCGGTCGAAGCCGTAGAACGCGCCGCCGCCGATGCCGCCCAGCAGGACCAGCGCGAGCGCGAGTGCGAGAAGGGTCTTGCCCCGGCTGCCGCCGGACTTGCCCTGGCGTCGGCGCACCGCGCCGCGCCGGTGCCGGCCCTTCTCCCCCCTGTCCGGCTCGTCGAACCCCAGATCAAGATCGTCGATCATTGCGTCCGCCTCCGCTGTGCGTCCAGCCAGCTCTGCAGAATCTCCACCGCGGCGGCCTGGTCGACCACCGCTCGTTGACGCTTTCCCCGGACGCCCCGTTCGGCCAGCCTACGACTCGCGACGACGGTAGACATCCTCTCGTCCGTCAGCGTCACCGGAATCGGCCTCATCACATCAGCCAATCGGCTGGCATATGCTGATACGTTCACCGCCGCAGGGCCGTGCTTTCCGGCGAGGTTGACAGGCAGCCCGACCACGATCCCCACCGCCTCGTGCTCGGCGGCGAGCCGGACCAGCTCGGCCATGTCGCCGGGCACCGCGTCCGGTTCCGCGGTCAGGTCACGGGCCAGCGTCACCAGGGGCGTGGCGAGGATGCCGTGCGGATCACAGCGGGCCACCCCCACCCGGACCTGGCCGACGTCGACACCCAGCCGGACGCCACGGGACAGCTCGGTCACGGGCGGACACCTCCCCGCCGGAACGGGCCAGGGCGGACCGGGTGGTCCGCCCTGGCGTACATCCGTGCGCTCGTGCCGTGCCGGCTGGGCATGCCCCCACGGCCCTCGCTCCGCTCGGTGCGTTCGCTCATGCCGTGCCGGCTGGGCATGCCCTCACGGCCCTCGCTCCGCTCGGTGCGTTCGCTCATGCCGCCTCGGCGACCGCCCGCTCGACGGTGACCAGCAGGTTCGGCGCCTCCGTCGCGGGCAGGCCGCCGCCCTGGGCCAGGTCGTCGCTGCCGCCGCCCCGGCCGGAGAACGCCGCCTTGACCAGGTTCTTCGCGCTCAGGTTCCGCCCCCGGGCGGCCTGGTTGACGGCCACCACGAGCGACGCCTTGCCGTTGGAACGGGCGGCCACCGCGACCACAGCCGGGCGGGCCGCGTCGATCCGGCCCCGGATCTCCTGGGCGAGGGTGCGCACGTCGTTCGCCGCCGCGCCCTCCGGTGCCTCGGTGCCGACGTACGCGACGCCGCGCACGTCCTTCGCCTGCGCCGCCAGGGCGCCGGCCCCGCCGAGCACGAGCTGGGCGCGCAGCTTCTCCAGCTCCTTCTCCGCGTCGCGCAGCTGGGTGACGGTCTGCTCCACCCGGTCGGCGACCTGCTCCCCCGGCACCCGGAACAGCTCGGCCAGCCGGGACACCAGCAGGTGCTCGCGGGCCAGGAAGCCGAACGCGTCCATGCCGACGAGCGCCTCGATCCGGCGGACGCCGGAACCCACGGAAGCCTCCGAGAGGATCTTCACCAGGCCGAGCTGGGCGGAGCGGGCCACGTGCGTGCCGCCGCACAGCTCGCGGGCGTAGTCGCCGACCTCGACGACCCGGACCCGCTCGCCGTACTTCTCGCCGAACAGGGCCATCGCCCCGATCCGGCGGGCCTCCTCCTGGCTGGTGACGAACGCGTGCACCTCCAGGTCGGCCAGCAACACCTCGTTGACCTGCTGCTCGACGTCGTGCAGCACACTCGGCGCCACACCGGTCGGCGTGTTGAAGTCGAACCGCAGCCGGCCCGGCGCGTTCAGCGAACCCGCCTGGGTCGCCGACTCGCCGAGGAAGTTGCGCATCGTCTGGTGCACCAGGTGCGTGGCGGTGTGCGAGCGGGAGATCGCCCGGCGGCGGGACACGTCGATCTCGGCGTACCCGGTCTCCCCGGAACGCACCTCGCCGCGCACCACCTTGGCCCGGTGCACGATCAGGCCGGGCACCGGCTGCTGCACGTCGAAGACCTCGACCTGGCCGCCGCCGACAGTGATGAGCCCCTGGTCGGGCTGCTGACCGCCACCCTCGGCGTAGAACGGGGTGGTGTCGAGCACCAGCTCGACCGTGTCGCCCTCGACCGCCGCGGAGATCGCGGCGCCGCCGGACAGCAGCGCGCGTACCCGCGACTCCCGGCTCAGCTCGGTGTAGCCGGTGAACTCCACCGGCCCGCCGCCGTCGAGCACCGACCGGTACGCCGACACGTCGGTGTGCCCGGTCTTGCGCGCCTGCGCGTCGGCCTTGGCCCGGCTGCGCTGGTCGGCCATCAGCCGGCGGAAGCCCTCCGCGTCGACCTGCAACCCCTGCTCGGCGGCGATCTCCAGGGTCAGGTCGATCGGGAAGCCGTACGTGTCGTGCAGCTGGAACGCCTTGTCGCCGGAGAGCGCCGCCTTGCCGGCCGACTTGGTCTCGGCGATGGCGGTGTCCAGGATCGTGGTGCCGGCGCGCAGCGTGGCCAGGAAGGCGTCCTCCTCGGCGTACGCGTACTGGGAGATCCGCCCGAAGTCCTCGGCCAGCTCCGGGTACGACGGCGCCATGCAGTCGCGGGCCACCGGCAGCAGCTCCGGCAGCGCCCGGTCCTGGTAGCCGAGCAGCCGCACCGCCCGGATCGCCCGGCGCATGATCCGCCGCAGCACGTAACCCCGGCCCTCGTTCGACGGGGTCACCCCGTCGCCGATGAGCATCAGCGAGGTGCGCACGTGGTCGGCGATCACCCGCAGCCGTACGTCGTCCGGGTGCGACTCGTTGGCCGCGTGACCGGAGTGCACGCCGTAGCGCTTGCCGGTCAGCTCGGCGGCCTTGTCGAGGATCGGCTTGACCTCGTCGATCTCGTAGAGGTTGTCCACGCCCTGCAGCAGCGAGGCCATCCGCTCCAGGCCCATGCCGGTGTCGATGTTCTTCGCCGGCAGGTCGCCGAGGATCGGGAAGTCCTCCTTGCCGACCCCCGGACCGCGCTCGAACTGCATGAAGACGAGGTTCCAGAACTCCAGGTAGCGGTCCTCGTCGACCTCCGGGCCACCCTCGCGGCCGTAGGCCGGGCCCCGGTCGTAGTACAGCTCGGAACACGGACCGCACGGGCCGGGGATGCCCATCGACCAGAAGTTGTCGGCCTTGCCGCGGCGCACGATCCGCTCGGCCGGCACGCCGGTGGCACGCCAGATGTCGTACGCCTCGTCGTCGTCCAGGTAGACGGTGGCCCAGATCCGCTCCGGGTCCAGCCCGAAGCCACCCGCCTCGACCGGCTTGGTGGCCAGGTCCCAGGCCAGCGGGATCGCCCCGGACTTGAAGTAGTCACCGAAGGAGAAGTTGCCGTTCATCTGGAAGAACGTGCCGTGCCGGCTGGTCTTGCCGACCTCGTCGATGTCCGGCGTCCGGATGCACTTCTGCACGCTCGTCGCCCGCGCGTACGGCGGGGTCTGCTGGCCCAGGAAGTAGGGCACGAACTGCACCATGCCCGCGTTGATGAACAGCAGGTTCGGGTCGCTGATGGCGGGCAGCGGAGCGGACGGAACCACGATGTGCCCGTTCGCCTCGAAGTGGGCGAGGAACCGCCGCTTGATCTCCGCCGTCTTCATCGCTGGTGGTCCTCCGGGAAAATCTCTCGGTCGCCGATCCGCGGGTCCTCCCGCAGCTCGGCGAACTGGTCGTCGTACGCCTCGCCGCGGGCGAAGGCCTCGTGGATCTCCTGCTCACGCTCGGCCATGCCGACCCGGACGTCGTCCACGAACGCCCGGACGGACTCGACCAGACCGCCGGCGGACTCGGACAGCCCGCTGGCGATGCCGGCCGGGGTGTACGCCTGCGCGGTCCGGGTGGCCTTGCGCACCACCAGGACGCCCACGGCCAGCCCGATGCCCAGCCAGAACAACCGCCTCATGTTCTCATCCTTCCCGCGTACGCCGGTCGGGGTCAGCGGTTGCCGCGCTTGGCGGCGCGACGCTGCTGCTTGATCGTGTCGCGCACCTCGCGCTCGGTCTCGGCGTGCCGGCGGGCGGAGGCGGCCCGGCGCACGCCGTACCCGAACGCGGCCACCTTGACCAGCGGGTTCGCGGCGGCGGCGGAGACCACGGTGGCCAGGTTCGCCACGTTCGCGGTGACGTTCTGCGCGTGGCTGGTCATGGTGTCCACCTTGGCGAGCTGGAGGTTCACCCCGTCCAGCGAGGTCTGCACCTGCTCCAGGGCCACGTTGACGTTCTTCACAGTGGTGTTCACGTCGCCGAGCAGCGGCGCGGTGCGGTCGTTGAGCTCGTTGATCATGCGGGTCGTCGCGTCCACGGTGTGCCGCAGCCGCAGGATCGGCACCGCCAGCACGAGCACCAGCATCAGGAACGCGCCGGCCAGGACCAGCCAAGCGACCTCGCTACCGTTCACGTGCACGTCCTCCTCAAGCAGTGTCCCGGAACCCGACGCCCCGGAACGCGCGACCGTACCTACCCACTTCGCGCCACGCCGACCCGGTCACCGGGCACGGACGGGCGTGCCAGCCCCAGACCCTACCGTCCGTGATGAAAGTCGGCTCACGACGGTGAGGGGGTCGCCTCGCCCAGCGGGTCGTCGGTCAGGGTGGGGTACGGATCCTCACCGGTGAGTGACGGATCGGTGGTCGGGGTCGGTCCGGTGCGCTCGTCGTCGATCGCGTTGCGCACCTTCACCGACACCAACGAGCCGGTGCACTCCGCCGCTGCGGGCGCGGCCGGCGCGGTCGGCGCGGGCGCCCCGTCCACCGGCGGGGGCGTGCAGGTGCGGTCGCGTACCCACAGGTCGAGCGTGAGTTCGTCCCGGCGCCAGCAGGTGTAGCTACCCGGGACCTTCTCGTCCGGGCAACGGTCGACCGTCCAGCGCCGCCACCCGTCCCCGGCCAGCGCCTCCTCGTAGACCGCGACGGTCTCCTTCCACCCCTGCTCCGACTCGACGGAGCGTTCACGCAGGCGGCAGTCCTGGAGGCACCAGCGGCTGCCGCTGACGTTGTCGACCGTGTTGCTCTGCGCCCAGGCGGGCACGGCGAGCGCGTCGAGGGTGTCGAAGACCGGGTCGCGGCTGAGCGTACGCATCCCGAAGTAGAGCGGCACCGCACCGAGCAGCACGAGGCTGACCAGGGCGAGGATGCCCAGCCGCAGCCGGCTGCGCTCGCGCATCTGCCGGCGCAGCTCCGACCGGGCGCCGCGCAGACCACCGGCCTCCGCGTCGCTGTCGTCCGGTCCGGGACCGCCGGGCCGTGGCGCGCCGCCCGCTGCGGGCCGTGGCCCCGTGGGCTCCCCCGGGGGTACGACCACAGCCGCCCGGGCCGCCGCCGGTGTCGCCGCGTTGCCCGGTCCGGGCCGGTCCGGCTCCGCCCCGGGTGGCGTCGCCCGTCCGGTGGTCCGCTCGTCCGGCGCGGCCGGGCGGGCCACGCCGGCCGCCGCGCGGGCGGTCACCGGCGCACCGGGCGGCACCGGGCCGTCGCCTGCCGGCCCTCGGGCGCCGGGGGCCACCGGCGGACGAGGCCCGGCACCGGGCCGGGTGTCGTCGGGGCGTGCCGACCCGCGCCCGTCGCCACCGGGTCCAGCCGGACCGGCTCCGGGGCGGCCGGCACCGGCCGGAATCCCACCCGTTCGATCGGCGTCACCACGGGAACCGGGGCCGGCCGGACCGGCTGGGCCACCACCGGGACGGCCACCGCCGGCCGGAATCCCACCCGCGCGATCGAGGTCGCCACGCGGGCCGGGAGTGGGCGCGACACCGGGGCGGGCCGCACCGCGGGCCGGGCCGGGCCTACCGGGCGACGGGTCGGACGGCTGAGGCCGGGCCGGGGGCACGACCGGGCCGGACTGGTCGGGGCGGACCGCCGGTTCGGCGCGCGCAGGCACATCGGGGTCGGGCTGTCCGGGCCGCCGGGACGGCGTACCCGGCTCGGGACGCACCGGCGGGACGGCGACGCCAGCCCGGCCGGCGGGCGCTTCGGAACGGCCGGACGGCTGGCCGGCCGAACGGCGGGTGACCGGCATGGCGGGGTCGGTGTGCGGCGTGCGACCCGCCTGCCGAAGCCAGTCGGCGGGCCGGTCGGGCCGTTGCGGCCGCGGTTCACCGGCGTCGTCACGGGCGGCCCGGCGACCGGGTGTCCCGGCGCCGACGCCGGTACCGCCCGGCTCGTCGGGCGCGGCCCGCCGACTGCCGGGTACGTCGGGTGCGGCACCGCGACCGGCGGGCGCGCCGCGGTGGCCGGCCGGCGGGGTCGAGCCGGTCGCCGGAGTGCCGGAGACGGGCGCGCCCGGCAGGTCCGGCGCGTTTCCGCTGCGCGGTACGGCCGGGGAGCGGTCCGGGGCGGCCCGCCGGCCGGTGCCCGGAGCGGGCACCGCTGCGGATCCGCCGCCGGGCGCGGGCCGGTGGTGGCCGCCGGTGGGCTCGTCGTGCCGGGTGCGTCGCCCGCCACCGGAGACCGGGGCGGAGTCCGGAACGGCTCGTCCGGCCGGCCCGCCGGGTACGACGCCCTCCGGCGCGGCGCGACGGCCCGCACCGGAGACCGGCCGGCTACCGGGCGGCACGTCGTCGGCACGGGTCCGGCGGCCCGCCCCCGAGACCGGCCGCGTGCCGGGCGGAACGTCATCGGGCCGCGCTCGGCGTCCCCCCGGAACGGGCTGGACGGCGTCGGTGTCCTCGCCGCGCGCCCGGCGGGCACCACCGGAGACCGGCTGGATGCCGGCGGTGTCGTCCGGCCGGGCCCGGCGGCCGCCGGACGGCGGCGGGATCGTCGGATCGGCCTGGTGCGGGACCTCGGGGCCCGCTCCGTGCCGGCCGCGGGGCGTCGGCGGTACGCGGCTGTCGCCGTCGACGGGCGGGCGGCCCGGGTCGGCGGGTGCCCGCCCGGGCGTCGGCGCGGCGGGCGGGACGCGGGTGCCGGCGACCGGGGGCTGCTGGCCGGTGGGTCCGTCCACGCGGCGGCGGTACGGCGCATCGGCCGGACGGGGTGCCTCGGGCACGCCGGGCCACGGGCCGTCGACGGGGCGGCGAGCGGCGCCGGCTTCGGGGCCGCCCGGCCAGGGGCCGTCACCGGGCCGGCGCGGGGCACCGGTCTCGGGACCGCCGGAGCGCACCGGCGGCGCGGCCGGACCGGGCGTGTCGGGGCGGCGCATGACCGGCGGACGCGGACCGGGCCGGCCGCCACCGGGCGGCGTCTCCGGGCCGGGACGGCCACCGCCGGAGGGCGCGTCCACGACCGGTCGGCGGGCCCCCGGCGGCGCGTCCCCGGCCGGACGCCCGGGGACCGGGGACATGTCCACGCCGGGCCGGCCGGACGGCGGGGCGGTGCCCATGCCGGACCGTCCCGGCGGCGGAGGCGTGTCCATGGCCGGCCGACCGGGGGCCGGGGGCAGGCCGGTACCGGGTCGTCCGGTCACCGGTCCCCCGGGACGGCCGGCGGCCGGGGGCGCAGCCGGGCCGGGGCGGCCGGTCACGGGCGGCGGCGTCGGGTCGGTCCGGCCGACCGGAGCGGGCCCGCCCGGACGGGGCCGGCCGGGAGTCTGCGGCGTGGCAGCCGGGGGCGGATCGGCCCGACCGGGAGTCTGCGGCGCGGCGGCCGGCGGCGGAACGACCCGGCCGGGAGCCTGCGGCGCGCCTGCCGGCGGAGTACCGGGCCGGCCGGCGGGCGAGGGTGGCGGAACCGGCTGACCGGTCGAGGGCGGCTGGGAGCCCGGCGCCGGGGGCCGCGGAGCCTGTCGGCCGGCGGGTGGCATGCCGGGGCCCGGCCCCGGTGCGGCGGCCGGGCGGGGTGGCCGGGACGGGTCGCCGTCCGGCCAGGACGGGTCGGCGTCGGGCCGCGGCGCGGGCACGCCCCCGTCCGGTCCGAGTTCGCCGCCCTGCTGCTTGGCGGTGCGCAGGTCGTCGATCCAGCCGAGTTCCTCGCCGACGACAGTCGGGTCCAGCTCGGGCTCGGCCCGGCCGCGTCCCCACCGGCGGCCCTTGCCGCGCGGGTCGCGCCGCTCGTCGGGGCCGTCCGCCGGTCGCTCCGGACCACGCGCCATCACTACTGACCCCCCTCGGCGGCGTCGCTGCCGCCCTCACTCGCCCCGCTGGCCTGCTCGCCGCCCCCCACCCGGGCCCCGTTCACGGCGGCCGGGGCGCCGGCCTCCGCCCGGGTCGCCGGAGCCGGCAGCCCGCGCACGATCCGGCGCAGCAGCGGCAGCCTGGTGGCCACCGCCCGCTCCGCGCCGTGACCGCTGGGCTGGTAGTAGTCGGTTCCGACGAGGTCGTCCGGAGCGTACTGCTGGGTGACCACCCCCCGGTGGTCGTCGTGCGGGTAGCGGTAGCCGGCGCCGTGGCCGAGGCCCCGTGCGCCGGAGTAGTGGGCGTCGCGCAGCCCGCGCGGCACCGCGCCGCCACGGCCCGCGCGTACGTCGGCGACGGCGGCACCGATCGCTGTCGTGGCCGAGTTCGACTTCGGCGCGGTGGCCAGGTGGATGACCGCCTGGGCCAGGTTGAGCTGTGCCTCCGGCAGGCCCACGTACTCGACGGCGTGGGCGGCGGCGGTGGCCACCGTCAGCGCTGTGGGATCGGCCATGCCGACGTCCTCACTCGCGAAGATCACCAGCCGGCGGGCGACGAACCGGGCGTCCTCCCCGGCCACCAGCATCCGGGCCAGCCAGTGCAGTGCCGCATCCACGTCCGAGCCGCGCATGCTCTTGATGAACGCGCTCGTCACGTCGTAGTGCGCGTCGCCGTCGCGGTCGTAGCGCACCGCCGCCACGTCGACCGCCTGCTCGGCCACGGCCAGGTCGATCCGGCCGGTGCCGAGCGCGGTCGCGGTGGCCGCCGCCGCCTCCAGCGCGGTGAGCGCCTTGCGCACGTCGCCCCCGGCGAGCCGGACCAGGTGGTCCTCCGCCTCCTCGGCCAGGACCAGCGCGCCGCCGAGCCCGCGTTCGTCGGCTACCGCGCGGCGCAGCAGGCCGCGTACGTCGTCGTCGTCGAGGGCCTGGAGGGTGAGCAGCACGCAGCGCGACAGCAGGGGCGAGATGACCGAGAAGTACGGGTTCTCGGTGGTCGCCGCCAGCAGCGTGACCGTGCGGTCCTCGACCGCGGCGAGAAGCGAGTCCTGCTGGGTCTTGCTGAACCGGTGCACCTCGTCGATGAACAGCACAGTCGGCGGGCCGCCGGACCGGCGTTGCCGCCGGGCGGTGTCGATCACGGCGCGGACGTCCTTGACGCCCGCGGTGAGCGCGGACATCGCCACGAACCGCCTGTCGGTGGCCCGGGCCACGAGGTGGGCGATGGTGGTCTTGCCGCTGCCCGGCGGCCCCCAGAGGATCACCGACATCGGCGCCGCGCCCTCGACCAGCTGGCGCAGCGGCGCTCCCGGCGCGAGCAGGTGTTCCTGCCCGACCAGCTCGTCGATGCCGGCCGGCCGCATCCGCACCGGCAGGGGCGAGTCCGCCCGGGTGTCGGTGAAGCCGTCGGCGCCGCCCGCGCCCGCGGGTGCGCCGGCCGGCTCGCCGAGGGTGAAGAGGGCGTCCGATTCCATCACGAGAACAGTACCGGGCCGGGCCGACGACGCCGGAATCGCGCCGCCGCCCCGACCCGGGTGGTCTTTTCCGGTCAGCCGCGACCCGGCCGCCGGCCCCGGTACCACCGGCCGCCACCGCCGCCGCGCGGGCCGGAGCCGACCCCGGCCAGGTAGAGCGAGAGCAGCAGGAAGCCGATGAGCATGAGCGTCGTGGTACTGAACAGATCGGGCGCGCCGAGGTCGGTGTTCATGAAGTCGAGCAGCAGCGCGAAGCCGAACACGATGGCCGCGAGAATGGCGAGCATGTCGTTCCTCCGGTGGGGTTCCCAGCAGGTCGGCGACGGATGTACCCAATCGGTCTGTTCGTCAATCTCCACCGTGTAACGGGTAGCGGCCCGACCTCCGGCACGGGCCGGGGGTGCTCGTAGGCTGGCGAGATGATCACGGTCGACGAGTCGCTGACCGAGCGGGAGACGCTGCTCGCCGCCACCGAACGCCGCACGTCGATCCGGCTCGCCTGACGCACCGTCCCCGGGCCGAGATCGTGGTACGGAACGGCCCCCGCAGGGGCGCTCGCGTACCAAGATCTCCCCGCGTCCCACCGAGCCGGCCGGCGCTGCCGTGCGGGCGGGCGGGGATCAGTCGCGGCCCGTCGACGCCGGCACGACCACCGGCGCCGGCTCGGACGCCGGGCCGGTCTGACCGGGGCCGCCGCCCGTCCCCTCCGGTTCCACCGTGACGTCGTGCCGGGTACGGCGGGCGGCGCGCCAGGCCGGCAGGTAGAGCGGCGCGGCCACGGCGAGCATCACCGCGCCGACGACCATGGCGGTGCTGATGCTCGTGGCGTCGGCCAGCGCGGTCAGCGTCACCGCGCCGAGCGCGCCGGCCGGCTGGGCGGCCATCGAGTTCAGCGAGAGCACACTCGTCCGGTACGGGCCGTCGACCTGCCGGTGCAGCAGTCCCATGTGCAGCGGGTTCGACGCGCCGTGCACGGCGTAGCAGGCCAGGTACGCGATGAGGATGCCGACCGGGCCGGCCAGCAGGCCCATGCCGACCACAGTCACGCCCTGGAGGATGCGCATCAGCGCGGCGGCCGGGGCGGCGCCGAGGCGGCGCAGCAGGAACGGGGTGAGCGCGGCGCCCGCGGCGTTCGCCAGCCAGGCCGCCGAACCGGCAGGACCGAGCAGCGCCGCCGCGCGGTCGGCGTCACCGACCACCTCGGCGAGGCGTACCGGGAGCAGCGACTCGAAGGTGACCATGCCGAAGCCCCAGAACAGTTCGACGGCGACCAGGGCCGCCAGCGCCCGGTTGCGGCGCAGCAGCCCGACGGCCTGCCCGACCATCCGGGGCGCGTCGACAACCGAGGCGCGCAGCGCGGCCGGGCCGGACGCGGGCCGTCGCTCGGCCATCAGCGACAGCAGCGCCACGATGGACACCGCCTGGAGCACGGCGGCGACGATCACCGGCAGGGCCAGCGCGCTGACCGGACCGACCGGGCCGAGCGCGACCAGGCCGCCGCTGAGCAGCGCGCCCGCGCCGATGGCGACGCCGATCACGGTGCCGGCCCAGCCGAGGCCGCGCTCGTACTCGGCCTTCGGGTCGACGGCGAGCGTGGCGTCGACGTACCAGGATTCCATCGGGCCGCTGTCGAGTGCCCGGTAGACACCCTGCAACGCCCAGACCAGGAAGAACATCCAGAACGAGTCGGCCACCGCCATCAGCGCCAGCGAGCCGAGGCCGATCGCCCAGGCGACGACCAGCACCGGCTTGCGGCCGAGCGCGTCGGCGAAGCCGCCGGTGGGCAGCTCCAGCGCCAGCACGACGAGGCCCTGCGCGGTGGCGACCAGGCCGATCTGCGACAGCGTGAGGCCGCGTTCCTGCATCAGCAGGATCATCACCGGCATGAGCAGGCCGCTGGGCAGCCAGCGCAGGCCGTACAGCGTGAGGTAGCGGAACCGGATCTGGCGTACGGACAGCGCGGTCACGGCTTCTCCTCGGTGGACGGCGGGGTGCGCCGCGGGAACGCCGCGTCCATCGGGAGGGCGGCGAGGTAGAGCTGGACCGTCTCGGCGTCGGGATCGTCGGGGTCGGTCTCGTCGCGGTGCCGCTCGAAGAGCGCGAAGACCTCCTCCTTGATCGCTTCGAGCCGGGAGACCGGGATCCGCATGAAGAAGTCGCCCAGGCCGAACGCGTCGCGCCAGGCCGGCGACCACTGGTGCCGCTGGGCGAACCAGCGTTCGGCGTGCCCGGCGAAGAAGCGGACGTAGTCCGCCTCCAGCCACTCGATCGCGGCCCGCGAGTCCGGGTCGTCGTCGAAGTCGCTTGATTCCCAGTTGGTGACGTCGTGCGCGGCCCGCCAGTAGCGCTGCCGCCCGGTGCCGAGGTCGGGGTCCTCGACCACGAGGCCGACCTCGGCGAGCTGACGCAGGTGGTAGCTGGTCGCGCCGCTGTTGGTGCCGAGCATCTCGGCCAGGGCGGTCGCGGTGGACGGCCCCACCACGCGCAGCGCCCCGATCAGCCGCATGCGCAGCGGCTGGGCCAGCGCGCGGACCTGGCGGTGGTCGATGCGTACGGCGCGTTCCTCGGGCCGCTTCTTCTCCTCCATAAGATGCACAATATCTGTGCACACTCTCCATGCACAAGGTGCTTGCAAAGAATCTGTGCAACTAACCGTACAACTCGGTGATCCCACGCAGCCGGGTCCGCAGCTCGTCGTACCGGTAGCAGGTGGCGACGACCGCGTCGGGGCGTACCCGGATCAGCAGCTCGCGCACGGCGGCGCTGTCGGTCAAAGATCGAAAAGGCCCGCGTCATCATGAGGCGGGCCCTTCGGCGAGGCGAGGATCAGGTCGGGTCGGCCACCGGCGCGGCCGGGCCGGCGGTGCCGGCGTGCGGGCCGGCCGCCGCCTTCGGCTTGGCGTCGATGCCGGCCTCGGCACGCTGCTGCCCGGTGATCGGGGTGGGCGCGCCGGTCAGCGGGTCGAAGCCGCCGCGGGTCTTCGGGAACGCGATCACCTCGCGGATCGAGTCCGCGCCGGCCAGCAGCATGCAGACCCGGTCCCAGCCGAACGCGATGCCGCCGTGCGGCGGGGCGCCGTACCTGAACGCCTCCAGCAGGAAGCCGAACTTGTCCTGCGCCTCGTCGGCGGTGATGCCGAGCAGGTCGAACACCCGTTGCTGCACGTCGCCGCGGTGGATACGGATCGAGCCGCCGCCGATCTCGTTGCCGTTGCAGACGATGTCGTACGCGTAGGCCAGCGCCCGGTCCGGTGCCTCCTCGAACCGGTCCACCCACTCGGCGTTCGGCGAGGTGAACGGGTGGTGCACGGCGGTCCAGCCGCCGTCGTCCGTGCGTTCGAACATCGGCGCGTCCACGACCCAGCAGAACGCCCAGGCGCTCTCGTCGACCAGGTTCGCCCGCTTGGCGATCTCGATCCGGGCCGCGCCGAGCAGCTCCTGCGCCTCGCGGGTGTTCGTGCTCGCGGCGAAGAAGACCGCGTCGCCGGGCTTCGCGCCGACCGCGTCGGCCAGGCCGGACAGGTGCGCCTCGGACAGGTTCTTCGCCACCGGGCCGCGCGGCTCGCCGGTCTCTGCGTCCAGCACCACGTACGCCAGGCCGCGCGCGCCGCGCGCCTTGGCCCAGTCCTGCCAGCCGTCCAGCTCCTTGCGGGTCTGCGACGCGCCGCCGGGCATGACCACCGCGCCGACGTAGCCGCCCGCGTCGATCGCGCCGGCGAACACCCGGAACCCGGTGCCGCGCAGGTAGTCGGTCAGCTCGGTCAGCTCCACGCCGTAGCGCAGGTCCGGCTTGTCCGAGCCGTAGCGGGACATCGCGTCGTGCCAGGTGATCCGCGGGATCGGCCGGGTGATCTCGTAGCCGGCGAGGTCCTTCCACAGCGCCGAGACGATCGCCTCGCCGAGGTCGATCACGTCGTCCTCGGTGACGAACGACATCTCGATGTCGAGCTGGGTGAACTCCGGCTGCCGGTCGGCGCGGAAGTCCTCGTCGCGGTAGCAGCGGGCGATCTGGTAGTACCGCTCCATGCCGCCGACCATCAGCAGCTGCTTGAACAGCTGCGGCGACTGCGGCAGTGCGTACCAGCTACCAGGCTGCAGGCGCACCGGCACCAGGAAGTCGCGGGCGCCCTCCGGGGTGGAGCGGGTCAGCGTCGGCGTCTCGATCTCCAGGAAGTCCCGCTCGTGCAGTACGCCGCGGGCGATCTGGTTGGCCCGCGAGCGCAGCCGCATGGCCTTGGCCGGGCCGCCCCGGCGCAGGTCCAGGTAGCGGTACTTGAGCCGGATGTCGTCGCCGGCCTCGATCTGGTCGTCCACCGGCAGCGGCAGCGGCGCGGCCTCGGAGAGCACCTCCAGCGCGGTCGCTGTCACCTCGACCTCACCGGTGGGCAGGTCCGGGTTCTCGTTGCCCTCCGGGCGGCGGGTCACCTCGCCGGTGACCTTGACGCAGAACTCGTTACGCAGCGCGTGCGCGTCCTCCTCGCGGAAGACCACCTGCACGACGCCGGAGGCGTCGCGCAGGTCGACGAAGATGACACCGCCGTGGTCGCGCCGGCGGGCCACCCACCCGGCGAGCGTCACCGTCGAGCCGGCGTCCGCGGCGCGCAGGCTTCCGGCATTGTGGGTACGGATCACGGCTGGCGTCTCCTCAATCTGGTCCACTCACTGCTCCCCCGCATTCTGTCAGGGCGGGCGGGCCCGCTCCCGGGCACCCGTCGAGCCGGTCCGCCCCGGCGGTGGCGAAAGCGCCGTGCGGGCCGGGTCCGGCGGTCTACCGTGGCCGGGTGCGTGCCGTACCGGGCTGGGCCGTCGTCACCGCGGCCGCCGCGCCCGCGCTGCTGGTGGCGGGCTGGACGGTGGCGGGCGCCCGTCAGGGGCCGGGGTACGACCCGGTGCGTGACACGATCAGCGAGCTGGCCGGCGAGGGCGCCACCGATCCGTGGCTGATGGGCGGCGCGCTGGTGCTGCTCGGCTGCTGCTACTGCGCCACCGCCGCCGCGCTGCACGCCGCCGGGCTGCCCAGCCGCTTCCTGCTGGCGGTCGGCGGGGTGTCCACCGTCGCGCTCATCGCGTTCCCCCGGCCGCAGGTGGGTGGCTCCCCGGCGCACGGGGTGGTGGCCACCGTGGCGGTGCTCGCGCTGGCGCTCTGGCCGGCCGGGTCGGCGCTGCGCCTGCCCCGGAGGGTGCCGCGCGAGGTGGCCGCCTCCCCGGCGGGCCGGCCGCCGTGGGCGTTCCGCCGGCCGGTGGCGCTGGCCGTGACGGCCGTCCTGCTGGCGTTGTTCGGCTGGTCGGTGGCCGAGGTGACGGGCGGCTCCCGGACCGGGCTGGCCGAGCGGGTGGCGGCGCTCGCGGTGACGCTCTGGCCGCTGGCGGCGGTGCTGTCGGCGCGGCGGGCCCACCGGCACTGGACGGCCCGGCCCTCGGACCCGCCCCGCCCGGACGGCCCGCCGGTCGGTCCGGGCCGCCTCGGGGCAGGCGCCTGAGGTGGGTACGCGGAACGGGCCGCCGGTCACCCGGCGGCCCGTTCGTGGGAGTGCGTGGATCAGAAGACGCTCACGCCGTAGCGGCTGAGGGCCTCGGTGACCGGCTGGAAGTAGGTCGTGCCGCCGGAGGAGCAGTTGCCGCTGCCGCCGGAGGTGAGGCCGAGCGCGGTGCTGCCCGAGAAGAGCGAGCCGCCGCTGTCGCCGGGCTCGGCGCACACGTTGGTCCGAATCAGGCCGGAGACGCTGCCCTCGGCGTAGTTCACGGTCGCGTTGAGCGCGTTGACGCTGCCGCTGCGCAGGCCGGTGGTGCTGCCGGAACGCTGCACGCTCTGGCCCACGTAGGCGTTGCCGGCGCCGGTGATGTCGCGGTAGCTGCCGTTGTAGAGGTAGACGTTGCCGGCCGCGTTGGCCGAGTTGTTGTGCCGGACGATGCCGTAGTCGTTGCCCGGGAAGCTGGTGCCGGCCCGGGTGCCGAGCAGGCTGGTCTGCGCGGAGTTGCTGTACCAGCTCGACGAGATGTTGGTGCAGTGGCCCGCCGTGAGGAAGTAGTAGGTCGAGCCGCTACGGACGTTGAACCCGAGCGAGCAGCGGCCCCCGCCGCCGGCGTAGATGGCCTGGCCGCCGGAGATCCGGGTGCTGAGCGTGCCGGCCTCGGCCTCGATCCGGATCGCGCCGTTGTGACGGGCGGCGGCGGCCTTGACCCGCTCCAGCTTGGCGCCGGTGACGGTGCTGTCGACGGAGACGACGACCTGGTTCGTGGCCGGGTCGGTCCACCAGGCGGTACCGGGAATCTTGGCGGAGCGCTCCAGCTCGCTGGTGGCGGCGTTGAGCTTGTCCGCACCGCGCGCCACGATCTTCGGGACGGCACCGGCGGCGCGCACCTGGCGGGCGGTCGCGGTGTCGGTCACCGTGACGACCATCTTGCCGCTGGCGTCGGCGTACGTGCCGGCCGCGCGGGCACCGAGCTTCTCGACGAGGGTGGCGGCGGCGTCCGGCGAGAGGGCCGCGGGGGCGGCCTGCGCGGGTGCGCCGAGCAGCGAACCGGTGACCAGGGTGCCGGCGACGGCGACGGCGGCGGCGCGGCGGAGCGTGGACCTCGTGGGTCGCATGTAACAACCTCCGAATGGGGGTGAACGGGCGCTGTCATGGGGGCGCGCCCGAGGACAACCCGGGCGACCTGGGGAAACCGCCCGGGTGCCCAAAGTATTCACACATTTAAGATCGTAAGCAAGACATGGCTTTGCCCGGATTCGCACCAGCACCCGGTGTAACGCCGGAGCAACAACATCGACATCATCTGTCAGAGCCGGTTCACGGCGTACGGCGGCGGGCGCCCGGGCCCGGGCGGGGCAGCACGTCCCGCGCCTCGCTGATCTCGTGCCCCTCGCCGCAGCGCAAGGTGACCCGGACCTCGGCGCCGCAGTCGCGGTGCGCCACGCTCAGTGGCGAGCCCTCCGGGCCGGCCAGATGGCGGTCACCCCATCCGAGCACCGCGACGAGCACGGGCCACAGTTCCAGCCCCATCTCGGTGAGCCGGTACTCGTGGCGCGGCCGGCTGCCCGGCTCGCGGTACGGCTCCCGGCGCAGCACGCCGCGCTCGACGAGCATGGCGAGCCGGTTCGTCAGCACCTGGCGCGGGATGCCGGTCCGCACCCGCATGTCGTCGAACCGGCGTACGCCGTTGAAGACCTCGCGGAGCACGACGAGGCCGCCGTACCGCCCTGGCCGAGGCCCGCCTGACAGACCCGGCCGACCGCCTGGTAGCCCACGCCACCTCGACCTGCCTCATCTTCCCCCTCCCCTGACCCGCCCCGCTTGTTCTCGGCGATCTTGCAGTTGCCGCCCCCGCCGCGCCGTGTTCGCGGCATTTGCGGGGGCCGTAAGTGCAAGATCGCGCGAGTGGGGGGCGGGGTCAGGCGGTGCGGGCGGCCACCCGGGTGGCTCGGGCGGCTCGGCGGTCCTCGAAGCGGGACGCCTGGGTCTCCAGGGTGTCCAGGTGGGCGGCGATCTGGTCGCGGGCGGCCTCGCCGTCGGCGTTCAGGCCGGTCACCTCGAACAGGTTCCACTGGCGCAGCACCGGCATCACCACCTCGTCACGGTGCTGGCGCAGGTCGTAGATCCCGGCCAGCGCGATCGCCACCGACTTGCGGGCGAAGCCGTCGATGCCCACACCCGGCATCTGGAAGTCGGCGAGCACGTCGGCGACCGCCCGCATGGCCTGGCTCGGCGCCAGCTCGAACGCCGCGCCGAGCAGGTTGCGGTAGAAGACCATGTGCAGGTTCTCGTCCGCGGCCACCCGGGCCAGCAGCGCCTCGCACGTCGGGTCGCCGGTGGCCCGGCCCGTGTTGCGGTGCGAGATGCGCGTCGCCAGCTCCTGGAACGACACGTACGCCAGCGAGTGCAGCATCTCCTGGTCGTGGACGTTCTGGTAGCCCGCCGACATGTGCACCATGCGGGCCCGCTCCAGCGCCACCGGGTCCACCGCCCGGGTCACCGTGAGGTAGTCGCGGATCGCCGTGCCGTGCCGCCCCTCCTCGGCGGTCCACCGGTGCACCCAGGTGCCCCACGCGCCGTCGCGCCCGAACAGGGTGGCGATCTCGTGGTGGTACGAGGGCAGGTTGTCCTCGGTGAGCAGGTTGACGATCAGCGCGGTACGCGCCACCTCGGGCAGCGTCGAGTCCTCCGGCGACCAGGCCTCTCCGCCGAGCGGGCCGTCGAAGGTGCGGCCCTCGCTCCACGGCACGTACTCGTGCGGGAACCACTCCTTGGCCAGCGACAGGTGGCGGTCGAGGTTCTTCTCGACCACCGGCTCGAGTTCGGTGAGCAGAGCGGTCTGGCTGAGCACGGTCACGACGTTCTCCCTACGGTGGCGTAACTTACGCCACCGTAGGTCGAAACGTCTTCAGACGCCAGTGCCGGCCGGGCCGACCAGCGGTTTCAGGTCCGCCCGGGGCGGCGTCCACTCCCCCGCCGAGGCGGGCACCTGCTCGCCGGAACGGATGTCCTTGACCTCGTCGCCGTCCGCGCCGGGGAACCAGACGTACGGGATGCCACGCCGCTCGGCATACCGGATCTGCTTGCCGAACTTGGCCGCCGACGGGGACACCTCGGTGGGCACACCGCGCGAGCGCAGCGCCGCCGCGACCGCGTCGCTGGCCGCCCGGTCCTCCTCGGCGGTGACCGCCACCAGCACGCAGGTCGGCACCGAGCGGGACACCGACAGCGCCTCGGCGCCGAACAGCAGGCCGAGCAGCCGGGTCACCCCGATCGAGATGCCCACCCCGGGGAACCGGACGTTGCCCGAGCTGGCCAGGTTGTCGTACCGGCCGCCGGAGCAGATCGAGCCGAACCGCTCGTAGCCGATCATCTGCGTCTCGTAGACCGTACCCGTGTAGTAGTCTAGGCCCCGCGCGATGCGCAGGTCGGCCACGCAGAGGCCGGGCGCGTGCGCGGCGGCGGTCTCCACCACGGCCGTCAGCTCCGCGACGCCCTCGTCCAGCAGCGGGTCGCTCACTCCGAGGCCGCGCACCGCGTCGGCGAAGGAGGCGTCCGGCGCGGAGATCTCGGCCAGCGACAGCACGGCCTTGGCCTGCGCCTCGCTCGCCCCGGCGGTGCTCGCCAGCAGCTCCGTCACCCCGGCCGGGCCGATCTTGTCGAGCTTGTCGACGGCGCGCAGCGCCGCCTCCGCGTCGGTCAGCCCGATGCCCCGGTAGAACCCCTCGCAGATCTTGCGGTTGTTGACCTGGATGCGCACCGGCGGGATCGGCAGCGACCGCAGCGCGTCGCCGACGACCAGCGGCATCTCCGCCTCGTAGTGGGCCGGCAGGGTGTCCCGGTCGACGATGTCGATGTCGGCCTGGAGGAACTCCCGGTACCGGCCCTCCTGCGGACGCTCACCGCGCCACACCTTCTGGATCTGGTAGCGGCGGAACGGGAACTGCAGCCTGCCGGCGTTCTCCAGCACGTAGCGGGCGAACGGCACGGTCAGGTCGAAGTGCAGGCCGAGCGCGTCGTCACCGGCCGGGCCGTCGGCGTCGGCCTGCAACCGGCGCAGCAGGTAGACCTCCTTGGCGGTCTCCCCCTTCCGCAGCAACTGGTCCAGCGGCTCGACCGAGCGGGTCTCCAGCGGCGCGAAGCCGTACAGCTCGAAAGTGGCACGGATCCGGTCGAGCACGAACTGCTCGATCATCCGCTGAGCCGGCGTCCACTCGGGGAAGCCGGAGATGGGCGTGGGCTTGCTCATGGCGTACTCCTCGATCCCGCGCACGGCGCGGGCGAACGTCGTGGGCCGCGGCGGTCAGAGGCCGCGGGTGGGCGCGGCCGGGCGCGCGCCGCCGGTGCCCGCCACCTCGACGAGGTACGGGTTGGTCGCGCGCTCGCGGCCGATCGTCGTAGCGGGGCCGTGGCCGGGCAGGACGACTGTGTCGTCGGCCAGCGGGAGCACCTTGTCCCGCAGGCTGGACAGCATCCGGGGCATGCTGCCGCCCGGCAGGTCGGTACGGCCGATCGAGCCGGCGAACAGCACGTCACCGGAGAGGCAGATCTGCTCCGCCTCCCAGCGCGAGCCGGTGCCGGGCAACCGGAACAGCACCGACCCGCCGGTATGGCCGGGGGTGTGGTCGACGGTGATCTCCAACCCGGCCAGCGACAGCGTCGCGCCGTCGGTCAGCTCGGCCACGTCGTCCGGCTCGGCGTACGGCAGCCGGCCGCCGAACAGCTGGGTCAGGTCCATCGACAGCGCCTTGCTCGGGTCGGCCAGCAGTTCCCGGTCGTCCGGATGGACGTAGGCGGGGATGCCCCGCGCGCCGCAGACCGGGGCGACGGAGAACGTGTGGTCCAGGTGGCCGTGGGTGAGCAGCACGGCGGCCGGGTGCAGGCGGTGCTCGGCGAGCAGGGCGTCGAGCCGGTCGAGCACCCCGATGCCGGGATCGACCACCACACACTGCTCCCCCGGCCCGGTCGCCACCACGTAGCAGTTGGTGCCGAAGGCGTCCGCGGGAAAGCCGGCCACGAGCACGTTGCTCCCCTTTCCGTCCGGTCGTCGTCTGCCTAACAGGGTAGTGGTAACAACTATCGGGTTCCGTCCGCCACCGGCCCGTCCGCCCCGGCCGGTCCGAGACGGCGGGACCTCGTACACCACATTCACAGTCGCTACCCGTACACTCTGGCGGGCGTGTGGCGTGGCGCACCCCGATCGGAACGGCGGACGGCGCCCGGCGCCGGCGGCGATCAGGCAGAGGAAGGGGAGCGCGCGTGGCTTCCAGCAGGGACCGGCAGCGCAAACTGGCGCGCGCCAAGCTCGACCGGCAGCTCGCCCGGCGGGCGGCGGTCGCGAAGCGCCGCCGGCAGATCCGGGCCGGCGTGGGCGCCGCGGTGGTGCTCGTGCTGATCGTGGCCGGCTCCGCCTGGGCGCTCGGCGCGTTCGACCCCGAGCCGGAGAAGAAGGCCGCCGAGGACGTCTGCCTCTGGAGCGCGGAGGACGGCGCCGTCAACACCAACCTCAAGGACGTCGGCGAGCCGCCCACCACGGGCCTGCCCACCTCCGGCACCCGCCCGATGACGATCACCACCAACCAGGGTGGGCCGATCACCGTCGAGCTGGACCAGACCGACGCGCCGTGCGGCGCGGCGAGCCTGAGCTACCTGGCCGGCCGGTCGTTCTTCGACAACACCACCTGCCACGAGATCACCGCCGAGGGCGCGCTGCGCTGCGGTGACCCGACCGGCACCGGGCTCGGCGGTCCGACCTACTCGTTCTACGACGAGAACATCCCGACCGCGCCCGAGCCGAGCCCCTCGGCCTCGCCGGCGCCCGGGCAGCCGGCGACGTACCCGAAGGGCACTGTCGCCATGATCGGCAACCCGCCCGGCACCAACGGCAGCCAGTTCCTGATCTTCTTCAAGGACGCCAGCCCGGCCAAGCCGGCCTACTCGGTGGTCGGCAGGGTCACCGGCGGGCTCGACGTGGTGGAGAAGATCGGCGCCATGCCGACGGTGGACAATGGCAACGGCGCCAAGGTCAAGCCGAAGACGCAGGTGCTGGTCCAGAGCGTCACTGTCGGCGAGCCCGGCGCGGCGCCGGCCGGCAGTCCCGCGCCGTCGCCCAGCGCCAGCGCGGGCTGAGAACACAGGCGAGCAGGCGGCGGGCCGTCGGCTGACCCGGCGGCGCGCGCGCCGACCCCATACGCAGCAGGTGAGGAGTGACCGTGACGTCCACCAGAGACCGCCAGCGCGCGGCGGCGCGGGCCAAGCTAGAGCGGGAGATGGCGGAGCGGGCCGGCCGGGCCCGCAAGCGCCGGCAGACCCAGGCGATCGTCGGTGCCGCGGCGGTGCTGGTGCTCGTCGTGGCCGGCACGGTCTGGCTCGTCGCCGCGCTCGGCGACGACGAGAAGCAGGGCGGCACCGCCGCCGGAGCCGGGGCCGTGCAGTGCGCGTACACGGAGGTGCCCAAGGAGGGCCGGCCGGCGCAGATCAAGGACGTCGGGCTGCCGACCACCCAGCAGGCCGGCAAGGGCACCCAGACGATGACCATCGACACCAACCTGGGCCCGATCACCGCCAAGATCGACCGCGCCAAGGTGCCCTGCACCGCCGGCAGCTTCACGCACCTAACCAGTAAGGGCTTCTTCGACAACACCAAGTGCCACCGGCTGGTCACCGAGGGCATCAAGGTGCTCCAGTGCGGCGACCCGAGCGCCACCGGCAAGGGCTGGCGGGACACCGACGGCACCGGCGGCCCGTCCTACAACCTGGCCGAGGAGAACCTCCCGACCGACAAGCGCCCGCCGTACCCGGAGGGAGTCATCGCGATGGCCAACTCCGGCCAGCCGGGCAGCACCGGCAGCCAGTTCTTCATCGTGTACGGCGACTCTCCGCTCGACCCGAACTACACGGTGCTGGGCACCATCACCGGCGGCATGGACGTGGTGAAGCAGGTCGCCGCGGCCGGTGACGACGGCGCGTTCGCCAAGCAGGCCGGCGGTGGTCACCCGAAGAAGGAGATCACCATGACCAAGGTGACGATGAGCCCGATCCAGGGCGGCTGACCGCACCCGCACGACGACGAAGCGCCCGCCGGCTGATCGCAGCCGGCGGGCGCTTTCGCGTGCGTGGTGGCTCAGGCCCCCGAGGTGACCCGGTACGCGTCGAACACGCCGTCGACCTTGCGGACGGCGGCCAGCAGGTGCCCGAGGTGCTTCGGGTCGGCCATCTCGAAGCTGAACCGGCTGACCGCCACCCGGTCGCGGGTGGTGGTGACCGTCGCGGAGAGGATGTTCACCCGCTCCTCGGACAGCACCCTCGTCACGTCGGCGAGCAGCTTGTGCCGGTCCAGCGCCTCGACCTGGATGGCGACCAGGAACGTGGAGGCGGACGTGAGCTTCCAGCTCACCTCGACCACCCGCTCGGGCTGGGCGCGCAGGTCCTCGGCGTTGGCGCAGTCGTCCCGGTGCACGCTCACCCCGCCGGAGCGGGTGACGAACCCGAACACCGAGTCCGGCGGTACGGGCGTGCAGCAGCGGGCCAGCTTGATCCAGACGTCGCTGACGCCGCGGACCACCACACCCGGGTCGGCGCTGCTCTGCCGGCTGCGCGGCGGCCGGGTGGCGACGGCGGTCTCGGCGATGTCCTCCGCCGCGCCCTCCTCGCCGCCGTAGGACGCCATCAGCTTCTGCACCACCGACTGCGCGGAGACCTGGCTGTCGCCGACCGCCGCGTACAGCGAGGCCACGTCGGCGAGGTGCAGATCCCGGGCGATCGCCATCAGCGCGTCCGAGGTGAGCATCCGCTGCAACGGCATGCCCTGCTTGCGCATCGCCTTGACGATCGCGTCCTTACCGGCCTCGATCGCCTCCTCGCGCCGCTCCTTGTTGAAGTACTGGCGGATCTTGGTGCGCGCCCGCGGGCTCTTGACGAAGCCCAGCCAGTCCTGCGTCGGGCCGGCCGTGTCGGACTTCGACGTGAAGATCTCGATCACGTCGCCGTTGGACAGCGTCGACTCCAGCGGCACCAGCTTGCCGTTGACCCGCGCGCCGATGCACTTGTGCCCGACCTCGGTGTGCACCGCGTACGCGAAGTCCACGGGCGTCGACCCGGTCGGCAGCGGGATGACGTCGCCCTTCGGGGTGAAGACGTACACCTCCTGGCTGGACAGGTCGAACCGCAGCGCGTCCAGGAACTCGCTCGGATCCGCCGCCTCACGCTGCCAGTCCAGCAGCTGCCGCAGCCACGTCATCTCGTCGATGTGCGCCGGCGGTCCCACCACCGGGGTGCCCTTGTGCTCCTTGTACTTCCAGTGCGCGGCGATGCCGAACTCGGCCGTGCGGTGCATCGCGTACGTGCGGATCTGCATCTCCACCGGCTTACCGGTGGGCCCGATGACAGTCGTGTGCAGCGACTGGTACATGTTGAACTTGGGCATGGCGATGTAGTCCTTGAACCGGCCCGGCACCGGCTGCCAGTTGGCGTGGATGACCCCCAGCGCCGCGTAGCAGTCACGCACCGTGTCGACCAGGATCCGTACACCCACCAGGTCGTAGATGTCGTTGAAGTCGCGCCCCCGCACGATCATCTTCTGGTAGATCGAGTAGAGGTGCTTCGGCCGCCCGGTCGTCTCCGCCTTGATCTTGGCGGCCTTCAGGTCGGTGGACACCTTCTGGGTCACCTGGCGCAGCAGCGCCTCCCGCTGCGGCTGGTGCTCCCCGATCAGCCGGTTGATCTCCTCGAACCGCTTCGGGAACAGCGTGCCGAAGGCGAGATCCTCCAGCTCCCACTTGATCGTGTTCATACCGAGGCGGTGCGCCAGCGGGGCCAGGATCTCCAGCGTCTCCTTGGCCTTCTGCTCCTGCTTGGGGCGGGGCAGGAAGGTGAGCGTCCGCATGTTGTGCAGCCGGTCGGCCAGCTTGATCACCAGGACCCGCGGGTCCTTCGCCATCGCGACGACCATCTTGCGGATGGTCTCCGCCTTGGCCGCGTCGCCGAGCTTGACCTTGTCGAGCTTGGTGACGCCGTCGACGAGCAGCGCGACCTCACCGCCGAAGTCGGCGCGCATCTGGTCGAGCGTGTATTCGGTGTCCTCGATGGTGTCGTGCAGCAGCGCCGCGACCAGCGTCGTGGTGTCCATGCCCAGGTTCGCCAGGATGGTCGCCACCGCGAGCGGGTGCGTGATGTAGGGGTCGCCGGACTTGCGGTACTGCCCCGAGTGCCACCGCGCGGCCGTGTCGAAGGCGCTCTGGAGCAGCCGCGCGTCGGCCTTGGGATGGTTCTCCCGGTGCGTCGCGATCAAAGGCTCCAGCACCTCGCTGACCTGCGAGGTCTGCCAGGGCGCGTTGAACCGGGCCAGCCGGGCGCGTACCCGCCGGCCGGTGGGCGCGTTGGAGAGGGCGAAACCGCTGCCGGGCGTGGACTCGGTGGAACCCTCGGTCGGGAACGGCACCACGACCGCCCCGCCGTCGGCCGTCGCGTCGGACGCGCCGCCGGTGGCGCCGGTCGCCCGGGCCGGCCGGTTGCCGCTGCGCTCGGTCACCGAGCCGTCCGCGTCGCCTGTCGGGTGCACCGTGCCCTCCACCGGAGGGACGACATCGTGGGACACCGGCCTCCTCACCGCTCGCCGGGATGCGCCGGCCGTCCGGCCGACGTCTGGTTCAACCGGCCCGGGGGCCGGTGTTGTTCCACGCGGTCGCCGGGGCCGGGCCCCGGCGCCTTCGCCGCCCCGGACAGCTCGGCCGGGTCGGGCAAAGGGCAATCCTACCCGTACGCAGGGTACGCCACCGCTCCCCCGGACGGTCGGCGCCGACCGGCCCGACGGGCCGGCCTGGTCAAACGGTCAACAGGGCATGGACCGGGCGCTGCGCCAGCCGCTTACGGCCTTCGAGGAAACCCAGCTCCAGCAGCACGGTGAACCCGGCCACCGTGCCGCCGGCCCGCTCCACCAGGTCGAGCGTGGCCTCGGCGGTCCCGCCGGTGGCGAGCACGTCGTCGAGCACCAACACCCGGTGGCCCGCGGTGAAGGCGTCCTGGTGCACCTCCAGCGTCGCCTCGCCGTACTCCAGCGCGTAGGAGGCCGAGTGGGTGGCGCGGGGCAGCTTGCCGGCCTTACGCACCGGCACCACGCCGACGCCGGTGGCGTACGCGACCGCCGCCGCCAGCACGAACCCCCGCGCCTCGATGCCGGCGACGGTGTCGAACGACTCCGGCCCGTGGTACGCGATGATGCCGTCGATGACCGCACGGAACGCCTCACCGTCGGCGAACAGCGGCATCAGGTCCTTGAACACGACACCCGGCTTGGGGAAGTCCGGCACGTCCAGCAAGCGGTTGGCGACGAGCTGGGCGACCTCCGGGCCGCTGTCTCCCCGTACCTCTGTGGTGTGGGTCTCCGTCACTGTGCGTCCCATGTCCTCTCGAAACGACGACGGCGTCCGTCATGCCGTGACATCAGCATGACGGACGCCGTCGGACCGATTCCGTCCGGCCCTGCGGTCAGCGGCGCTTGCCGCCGGGCCGGTTGCCGCCGCCCCCGGCGGGGCGACCACCGCGGGCTCCGCTGGGGCGCTTGCCGGCCGGCCGGGCGCCCACCTTGGGTGCGGCGCCGGCCAGCGCGGCCGCCTCCGGGTCGATCGGCGCGTCGGCGGCCGGCGTGGTGGCACGCGGACCCTTCGGCGTGATCTCGCCCCGGGCCAGCGCGGCCCGGCGGGACAGCACCCGCTTGTTGTGCGCGCTGATCCGCGGGTCCATGTTCTTCAGCAGCACCAGCAGCGGGGTGGCCAGCACGATCGAGGTGAGGAACGCGACAGCCATACCGACGAACAGCACCAGGCCGAGGTCCTTCAGCGTGCCCGCGCCGAGCAGGCCGGCGCCGATGAAGAGCAGACCGCCGACCGGCAGCAGCGCCACCACCGAGGTGTTCAGCGACCGCATGAGGCTCTGGTTGAGCGCCAGGTTGGACGCCTCGCCGTAGGTGACGTTGTTGTTCGCGGTGATGCCGCGTGTGTTCTCCTGCACCTTGTCGAAGACCACCACCACGTCGTAGAGCGCGAAGCCCAGGATCGTGAGGAAGCCGATGATCGTCGACGGGGTGACCTCGAAGCCGACGAGCGAGTAGATGCCCGCGGTCAGGGCCAGGTTGGTCAGCAGCGAGATGATCGCGGCGACCGCCATCCGCCACTCGAAGCGCAGCACCAGGTAGATCGACACCACCGCGATGAAGATCACCAGACCGAGGAAGGCGCGCGAGGTGACCTGGCTGCCCCAGGCCTCGGAGACCTGGCTGCCACTGATCTGGTCGGCCTGGATGCCGAACTCCTGCGCCATCGCGGTCTTGGCCGCGTTCGCCTGCTCCGCGGAGAGCTGCCCGGTTCGCATCTCGTAGAACTCGCCGCTGGTGCCGCCGACCTTCTGCGCGCTCACCACCTCGACGCCGGGCGCCTCGTCGGCCAGCACCTCGTCGACGACCTGCTCGGCGCGGTCCAGGGTGCCGACGCTGGCCGGCACCTGGAACGAGTTGCCGCCCGCGAACTCGATGCCCAGCTTGAAGCCGCTGATCGCGAAGCTCAGCACGGCGATCAGCACGAGCACGCCGGCCACGCCGAACCACAGCTTGCGCCGCCCGACGATGTTGAGATCCGCCTCGCCCCGGTAGAGCCGGGCGGCCAGACCGCTCTTAGCCATCTCAGGCCTCCTTCACACGCGGGTTGCGGGCGGTGCCCGGCTCGGCCGACCGGGCCGGCAGCGCCCGGCCCAGACCGCTGACCCGCGGCGACAGGAACGCCCGGGTCCGGGCGAACATCGTCATGATCGGGTGGCGGAAGAGGAACACGACGACCAGGTCGAGCACGGTCGCCAGACCGAGCGCGAAGGCGAAGCCCTTCACCGCACCGACCGACACGATGTAGAGCACCACTGCGGACATCAGCGTGATGGCGTTCGCCGAGATGATCGTCCGGCGGGCGCGGATCCAGGCACGCGGCACCGCGCTGCGTGGACTGCGGCCCTCCCGGATCTCGTCCTTCAGTCGTTCGAAGTAGATGACGAACGAGTCCGCCGCGACGCCCAGCGAGACGATCATGCCGGCGATGCCGGCGAGCGTGAGCGTGAAGCCGATCGACCGGCCGAGCACCACGAGCGCGCCGAAGACCAGCAGCGCGGAGAGCACCAGGCTCAGGAAGATGACCGAGCCGAGCAGCCGGTAGTAGAAGAACGAGTAGATGATGACCAGCAGCATGCCGATGCCCGCGGCCAGCAGACCCGCCTTGAGGTGGCTGTCGCCGAGCGTCGCGGTGACGTTCTGCTGCTCCTGCGGCTCGAACGTCACCGGCAGCGCGCCGTAGCGGAGCTGGCTGGCGAGCGCGTTGGCGGTCTTGTTGTCGAAGTTGCCGGTGATCTGCGAGTCACCGGTCAACACGCCCTGGATCTCCGGGGACGAGACGATCTTGTTGTCCAGCACCACGGCGACCCGGCACTTGCCGTCCTGGCCGAGCGCGGTCTGGTCGCAGGCCTGGCCCTCGTTGGTGAACGCCTCGCGGGTCAGCGCGGTCCACTTCTCCTGGCCGCCGCCGGTGAAGTTGAGGCTGACCACCCAGGAGCTGGTCTGGTCGAGCTGGGCGGAGGCGTTCTTGACGTCGGTACCCAGCACCTTGGCCACGTCGAGCAGGTACTTCGCGCCGGACTCGCAGGCGACGGCCTTCTGCTTCTCGTCCTTGATCGAGGCGGCCGGGCGCTTGTCGAGCTGCGCACAGGTGATGGTCGGGACGTTGAACTGCATCTCCACCGGCAGGACGGCGATCTCCTGCGGGGTGAGCGTGCCGAACGGCTTGAGCTTGTCGGCCAGCGACGGGTCGGTGGTCAGGTCGGCCGGGGCCTGCAGGCCCGAGGCGGCGGCCCAGGCGGCCGCGCCGACCTTCTGCTCGACGGCCTTGCGCTGCTGCTCGATGCTCTGCGGCACCGGCTCGGCGCTGGCGCTCGGGCTCGGCGCGACGGTGCTCGGCGAGGCCGACGGGGACGCGGAGGCGCTGGCGCTCGGCGTGGGGGCCATGCCGCCCTGCCCGCCGGCGCTCGGCGACCCGCTCACCTTGGGGCTCGTGCTCGCCTTGGGCGACGCGCTGCCCGACGGCGTCGGGCTGGCGGCACCGGACGGGGTGGCGCTCGGGACCGGCGCGGGCGCGGCGGCGGCGCCGCTGCCGTCGGTGGCCTTGAGCACCTTGCGGAAGCGCAGCTCGGCGGCCTCACCGACGTCGGTCAGGTCGCGGTTCTGGCCGGGCAGGGAGATGACGATGTTGCGGTTGCCCTCGGTGACCACCTCGGCCTCGGCCACGCCGTAGCCGTTGACCCGGCTCTCGATGATCTGGCGGGCCTCCTCGAGGTTGCCGGCGGTCGGGGGCTTGCCGTCCACCGTGTTGGTGGCCTCGAGCGTCAGCCGGGTGCCGCCGACGAGGTCCAGGCCGAGCCGGGGCTCCAACCGGTCCTTCCAGCCACCGCTGGCGCCGCCCGAGAAGAACACCAATAGATAGAGGACGACGAAGATGAACCCGAGCACGGCGAGCTGCCGTCCGGGCCGCATCTGTCCCTGAGGTGGTGCCACGGCTGTCCTGTCTCCCTGTACGGTCGCGCCGCTTCCACGGCGGCGACAACTGTCGGGCCGGGGGTGTCCGCCCGACTGCTCCGGCGGGTCGGCACCGGAGGACGGCACGCCGGCTGGTGCACGGCGCGGGGGCGCCGCACGGCCCGGCCGGATGCCGGCGCCGCGCGCCGACCCCAACTATCCACTTGTACGGATGAATCCGCTGCCCCGTCCGGGACGGATGGTCACTCCTTGACCGGCTCGGCTTCCTCGGTGATCGTCTCGGCCGCCGGCGCCTCGGCGCGCTTGATCACCCGCGCGACGGCGGGGCGGGCGTACCGGGTCTGCACGCCCGGGGCGACCTCGAGCAGGACCGTCTCGTCCTCGACCGCGGTGACAGTGCCGTGCAGGCCGCCGATGGTGACCACCTCGTCGCCCGGCGAGAGGGCGGCCTGCATCTGCTCGGCCTCGCGGCGGCGCTTCTGCTGCGGACGGATCATCATGAAGTACATGACGACGAAAAGCAGAGCGATCATGAGGATCGGCGTCAGACTGCCGGCTCCCCCGCCACTCGCTGCTGCGTAAAGCACGGTGTAGACCTTCCGGTTGGCGTCCGCCCCGGCGCCGTAGGGCGCCGCAGCGGAAGCGGATTCTCACGTCCTGTACAAACCGCGGCGAAGTCTAGTCCCTGCTCCTGAGAAGACCGAATGCGGCACAGATCACGAACGGATCACGGCTGGTCGGTCTGCACCGAGAACAGATCGGGCCCCGGAGGGACATCCGCACCAAATGTACCATTCGGGGGCGTGCGGCCCAGATGGCGCCAGGCGGCCTCGGTCGCCACCCGCCCGCGCGGGGTCCGGGCCAGCAGCCCGGCCCGGACCAGGAACGGCTCGCAGACCTCCTCGACCGTGTCCGGCTGCTCGCCCACCGCCACGGCGAGCGTGGACAGGCCCACCGGGCCGCCCCGGAAGGAGTCGACGAGCGCGGTCAGCACCGCCCGGTCGAGCCGGTCCAGGCCCAGCGCGTCCACGTCGTAGACGGTCAGCGCGGCCCGCGCCGTCTCCAGCGTCACCACGCCGTCGGCACGCACCTCGGCGTAGTCGCGGACCCGGCGCAGCAGCCGGTTGGCGATACGCGGGGTGCCCCGGGACCGGCCGGCGACCTCCGCCGCGCCGTCCGCGGTGATCGGCACGCCGAGGATCCGGGCCGACCGGTGCAACAGCGTCTCCAGGTCGGCCGGCGCGTAGAAGTCGAGGTGCGCGACGAACCCGAACCGGTCGCGCATCGGACCGGTCAGCAGGCCGGACCGGGTGGTGGCGCCGACGAGCGTGAACGGCTCCACGTCGAGCGGGATGGCGGTGGCACCCGGGCCCTTGCCGACCACCACGTCGACACGGAAGTCCTCCATGGCGCTGTAGAGCAGCTCCTCGGCCGGCTTGGCGATCCGGTGGATCTCGTCGATGAACAGCACGTCGCCCTCGGCGAGGCTGGTCAGGATCGCGGCCAGGTCGCCGGAGCGCTCGATGGCCGGACCGCTGGTCACCCGGAGGCCCGTGCCCAGCTCGGCGGCGACGATGTTGGCCAACGTCGTGTTGTGCACCACGAAGTCGTTCACCGTGAAGGTGTGGTCGCCGTCGACGGTCAGGCACCGGCACTCCTGCAGGCCCACCGCCTCGACGGAGGCCACCCGGTCGGCGGCGAGCCGTTCGTCGAATCGATCTCGGCGCGGCATCCACTCGGCGAGCCGCCGACCCCGCTCACCGATCACCGTCACACGCTGCGCGAACCGCGCCACGTCGTCCTGGCTGGTGACGCTCAACCGCCAGGACTCGTGCGGCCGACCCTGGTAACGCCCGCGCTTGAGCTTGAGCCGTGACTGAACACCGAGCCGCAACAGCAGGTGTTGTACGTCCTCCAGCAGCCCTCGTGAAACGCTGTAGAACTCGACGACCACGTCGTACCGGTCACGTCCCCGGCGGCTCACCGTGCCGTCGCAGGCGAAGTAGGCGCCGAGAAACGCCGACACCTGCCAGGCGTCACCCTCGAACACGAAGTCGGGCACGCGCTTCTGCCACGCGTTCTTTCCGAGCAGTCCGTGTTCGGCCAGCCAGGGCTGAAGACCCGAGATGCGGACCAACGAACTGCGGGCACTGTTGGGCCGGGTCACGTGACTGTGCCCGAGCCGGTCACAAACAGACCGGAAGTCGGCCAGCACGTCCTCGTCGCCCCCCGTGAAGGTGACCTGATTCGTCGTGCATCCGTCGCCGACGAGATAGCCGGCGAGCTTGTACTCGGCGACGTCCTGAACGGCGTCCGCGACCAGTTCCGGGCACAGGACGTTGGCGACGAAGTCGCGGTCGGTGAGATCTCCCGCCTTCGTCCAGCCCTCGGTGGTCCAGAACGGGTGGTCGGGTGCCGCGACGACGTCCCGCCCGCTCGTGGTCCGGATCCGGACCGACTCCAGTTCACCCTGCTCGTGCACAGCCAGCACGGTGGCGCCCGCCCCGGTCCGGGTGATGACCCGGTCACCCACCTCGATGTCACCGAGCCGACGCCGTGATCCGTTCTCCAACAGGACCAGAGCCTCCACGGACACCGGCTTGCCGAGGCCAGGCGGCCCCGAGAGGAGGATGTGGTCGGGCGGGGAGCCGCGCCGCATCGCGCCCTGCAACAGCAGGTCGAGCTGGTCGCGGACGCGGTGCTGGGCGATGAACTCGTCCAGCCGCTTCGGGCGGACGCTGGCCTCCGCGTCCCGCTCGGCGTCGTTCACGTACGCCGAGACCAGGTTCTCCCCGGTCACCGGGTCCGGCCCAGGAGGCGGATCGCCTGCTTGAGCAGCACCGGCACCGGCGGGGTGTCACCGTCGACGGTCTCCGCCACCGCGGCCACCGCCTGCTCGGCCTGCGCCGCCGTCCAGCCGAGCCCGACGAGGGCCTGGCGGACCTGCTCCGGCCAGGCGCCCCCGGTCACCCCGGCCGCGCCGTCGGCGCCCACCGGCACCGGGCCGACCCGGTCGCGCAGTTCCAGCACCAGCCGCTCGGCGCCCTTCTTGCCGATGCCCGGCACCCGGGTCAGCGCCGCCGTGTCGGCGTTGGCGATGGCCTTGCGGACCGCGTCCGGCGTGTGCACGGCGAGCACCGCCTGGGCCAGCCGGGGACCGACCCCGCTGGCGGTCTGGAGCAGCTCGAACAACTGCTTGGCGTCGTCGTCGGCGAAGCCGTAGAGGGTGAGCGAGTCCTCCCGGACCACAAGGCTGGTGGCGAGCCGGGCGGGCTGGCCCACGCGCAGGTCGGCGAGCGTGCCGGGGGCGCACTGCACGGCCAGGCCGATGCCGCCCACCTCCACCACCGCGTGATCCGGGCCGGTGGCGGTCACCGTGCCGCGTACGCTCGCGATCATCGCGTCCCTCCTCGTCGGGCCCGTTGCGCGGCCGCGGCCAGCTTGGACCGGGTGCCGCCGCGCCACACGTGACAGATGGCCAGCGCCAGCGCGTCGGCGGCGTCGGCCGGCTTCGGCGGCTCGGGCAGCCGCAGCAGACGGGTGACCATGGTGGTCATCTGCTTCTTGTCCGCCTGACCCGAGCCGGTCACCGCCGCCTTCACCTCGCTCGGCGTGTACGTCGTCACCGGCAGCCCGGCCCGGGCCCCGGCGAGCACCGCGACGCCGCTGGCCTGCGCGGTGCCCATCACGGTGCGGACGTTGTGCTGGCTGAACACGCGCTCCACCGCAACCGCGTCCGGCCGGTGCTCGGCGACCAGGTCGGTGAGCGAGCGGTCCAGGTGCAGCAGGCGCAGCGCGAGGTCGTCCTCCGGGTCGGTGTAGACCACGTAGTAGGCCACGAGCGTGCAGGTTCGGCCCGGCACGCCCTCGACCACGCCGACCCCGCACCGGGTCAGCCCCGGGTCGACGCCCAGCACGCGCACGCCGCCTCCTCCCCGAGCCGCCAGCAGTACGTGTGTTCGACACACCCTACTGGTGCCCGCCGACACCGGGACGGGCGGACACGCCGGGCGCGGGCGGTGACGCGGCGCACCACACACGCGGGCGGTGGAGTATGTGTCGCCGCCCCATGTGCCAGGGGGCACCCGGCTCGTACGTTCATGCGCCATGACGGCAGAACCCGTGGCGGTCCCCCACGTCGTACACGTCGACCTGACCGGTCGCACCGCGCTGGTCACAGGTGGTGGCGGCGGCATCGGACGGGCCTGCGCCCTGCGCCTGGCGGCGGCCGGCGCGACGGTAGTGGTGCTGGACCGCGACGTGACGGCGGCCGAGACGGTGGCCGCCGAGACCGGCGGCCGGGCGGTGGGGGTCGATCTGGCCGACCCGGCGGCTGTGGACGCGCTCGACGTCGACGCCGACATCGTGGTCAACAACGCCGGGCTGCAACACGTCGCGCCGGTGCAGGACTTCCCGGTCGAGCGCTTCGAGTACATCCAGCGGGTGATGGTGGAGGCGCCGTTCCTGCTGATCCGCCGCGCGCTGCCCCGGATGTACGCGAACGGCTGGGGCCGGGTCGTGAACATCTCCTCGGTGCACGGGCTGCGCGCCTCGCCGTTCAAGGCCGCGTACGTCTCGGCCAAGCACGCGCTGGAGGGCCTGTCCAAGGTGGTGGCGCTGGAGGGCGCCGCGCACGGTGTCACCGCCAACTGCATCAACCCGGCGTACGTGCGCACCGCGCTGGTGGAGAGCCAGATCACCGACCAGGCGGCCACCCACGGCATCGGCGAGGACGAGGTGGTCGAGAAGATCATGCTGGCCCGGGCGGCGATCAAGCGGCTGATCGAGCCGGCGGAGGTGGCCGAACTGGTGGCGTACCTGTGCTCCCCACCCGCCGCGTTCCTCACCGGCACCTCGATCGCCCTCGACGGGGGCTGGACGGCGAACTAGTGGGCGCGCGCACAATGTCGGTCATGTCGTCGCCGGTCGAGTTCCTGGAGTTGCTGGCGCGCGAGGCCGCCGCGGTCGAGTTCGAGGGCCCGCTGGTGGCCGCGCGCGCCGCCGGCCTGCCCGCCGAACGGCTGGCCGAGCTGGAGCAGGCGAAGGTGGTGGCGCTGCGGGTACGGGCCCTGCTGGCCCGCCGGCGCCGCCGGGAGACCGAGCTGTCCGGCCTGTACGACACCGCGAGCGACCTGGCCGGCCTGCGCGACCTCGACGACGTGCTGCGCGCGATCGTGCACCGGGCGCGGATCCTGCTCGGCACGGACGTGGCGTACATGACGCTCAACGACGACGAGCGCGGCGACACGTACATGCGGGTCACCGACGGCTCGATCTCGGCCCGGTTCCAGCGGCTGCGGCTGGAGCTGGGCGACGGGCTCGGCGGGCTGGTCGCGCAGACCGGCACCCCGTACGTCACCTCGAACTACCAGGAGGACGAGCGGTTCCGGCACACCGGGGAGATCGACGGCGGCGTGGGCGAGGAGGGCCTGGTGGCCATCCTCGGCGTGCCGCTGCGGCTGGGGTCCAGCGTGATCGGCGTGCTGTACGCGGCGAACCGCTCGGCCCGGCCGTTCGCCCGCGAGGAGGTGTCGTTGCTGGTGTCGCTCGCGGCGCACGCGGCGGTGGCGATCGACACCGCGCGGCTGCTCGCCGAGACCCGGGCGGCGCTGGCGGAGCTGTCCGCGGCGAACAGCACCATCCGGGCGCACAGCAGCTCGGTGGAGCGCGCCGCCGCGGCGCACGACCGGATGACGGCGCTGGTGGTGCGCGGCGGCGGGATGGAGGACGTGGCGGCGGCGGTCACCGAGGTGCTCGGCGGGGCGCTGCTGGCGCTGGACGCCGAGGGCCGTCGGCTGGCCCGGGTCGGTGAGATCGAGGAGCCGGAGCGGGCCGACATCGTGGAGGCGGTGGCCGCGTCCCGTACCGAGGGGCGCAGCGTACGCCGGGGCCCGCTCTGGTACGCCGCGGTGGTGGCCGGCGCGGAGAACCTGGGCGCGCTGGTGCTGCGCCCGGACGACGAGCTGGTCGACGCCGACCAGCGCATCCTGGAGCGGGCCGCGCTGGTGACCGCGTTGCTGCTGCTGTTCCGCCGGACCGTGGCCGAGGCGGAGGGACGGGTACGCGGTGAGCTGCTGGACGACCTGATCGCCCGGCCGCTGCACGACGCCGACGCGCTGCGCGCGCGGGCCCGCCGGATCGGAGTGGACCTGGACGCCCCGCACGTGCTGGTGGCGATCGGCGACGACGCGTTCGCCGAGACCGGCTCGGCCCGGCAGCGGGTGCTGTCCTGGGCCACCACGTACGCCTCGACCCGGGGTGGCCTGGCCGCGGCGCGCGACGGACGGGTGGTGCTGATGCTGCCCGGCCACGACGCCGGCGGTGCGGCCCGCGCGGTGGCCCGGGACCTGTCCCGGGTGACCGGCCGCCCGGTGACCGCCGGGGCGAGCGGGCCGTCGACCGGTCCGGCGTCGCTGGCCGTCACGTTCGCCGAGGCGGAGCGCTGCCTGTCCGCGCTCGGCGCGCTGGGCCGGGCCGGGCAGGGGGCGAGCACCACCGAGCTGGGTTTCGTCGGGCTGCTGCTGGGCGCGGTCGGTGACGCCGGGGACCGGGACGTGGCCCGGTTCCTCGCCACGACAGTGGGGCCGGTGCTGGACTACGACGCCCGGCGGGGCACGGCGCTGGTGAAGACGCTGGAGGCGTACTTCGGGGTGGGCGGCAGCCTGGCCCGGGCCGCCGAGCAGCTGCACGTGCACGTCAACACGGTCACCCAGCGGCTGGAACGGGTCGGGCACCTGCTCGGGGCGGACTGGCAGCGGCCGGAGCGGGCGCTGGAGGTGCAGCTCGCGCTGCGCCTGCACCGGCTGCGCACGCCCGCCCGCTGAGCGGCGGGCGACGGCCCGACCGGGCGGGCCGACCGGCCCCGGTCAGCGGACGCGCAGGCCGTCCAGGACCGTGTCCACGATCCGCTCGGGCAGCATCCGCTCGTCGCGCTCGGGGTGCCAGCGCAGCATCCGCTGGGTGAGCATCGGCGCGGTGAGCAGCGACATGGTCACCTCGACGTCGAGGTCGGCGCGCAGCTCGCCCCGCTCGATCCCGCGGCGCAGCACCTCGCGCATCGCCGCGCGCCGGGGCTCGATGATCGCCTCGTACGCCTGCCGGTGGGCCGAGCTGCGGTTCACCTCCGGCACCAGGCAGGGCATGATCTTGCGAACGCGGGGGTCGGCGTGCTGGCCCACCGCGCCGACGAGCACCACCAGGTCGTCGCGGACGGAGCGCCCGTCGGTGCGCGGCGCGGGCCCCTTGAGCGTGCGCAACGCGTCCAGCAGCAACGCGTCCTTGCCCGGCCAGCGGCGGTAGATGGTGGCCTTGCCGACCCCGGCGCGGTTCGCGATCGCCTCGATCGACAGCGACTCGATGGTGCTGCCCTCGGCCAGCAGGTCGAGGGTGGCGTCGACGATCGCCTCGTCCGCGCGGGTGCTCCGCGGTCGCCCGGGCGACCGCGGAACATCCGCCGTGGAAGTCATGTCAGACATTGTCCACGAACCTACGCGGTACCGGCCAACTCCCTGTCGGTGACCGGCGCCGCGTCGGGGGCGACGACCGGCCGGCCCGGCATCCAGCGCAGCACGATCACGATGCCGAGTGCGGCCACCACCGCGGAGGCGCCCGCCGCCCAGTGCATGGCCGAGACGAACGAGTCGTTGGCCGCGTCGATCAGTCGCGGCCCGTCGGGGCCGAGCCGGCCGGCGACCGCGTACGCCCCGGACACCGACTCGCGGGCCGCGTCGCGCACCGGAGCGGGCAGGGCGGCCACCGCCGGGCCGACCTGGTCGCGGTAGACGGCGGAGAGCACCGAGCCGAGCACCGCCACGCCGAGCGCACCGGCCACCTGGCGCACGGTGTTGCTGACCGCGGAACCGACACCGGCCTTCTCCCGGGGCAGCGAGGACATGATCGACTCGGTGGCCGGCGGCATGATGTTCGCCATCCCGGCCCCCTGGACGAAGCCGAGCGCCGAGAAGATCCAGATCGGGGTGTCCGCGTCGATGAGGACGAACGCGGCGAGCGCCACAGTGGTGAGCAGCAGCCCGACGGCCGCGACCGCCCGGCCGCCGTAGCGGCGGACCATCGCCGCGCTGCGCGGCGCGAAGATGAGCTGGGCCGCGGCGAACGGCAGGAACAGCAGGCCGCTCTCCAGCGGGCTGTAGCCACGCACGAGCTGGAGGTAGAACGCGCCGAAGAACATCACGCCCATGGCGGCGAAGAAGACCAGCCCGACCAGGGCCACCGGCGCGGCGAACCGGGGCACCCGGAACAGCCGTACGTCCAGCGACGGGTGGTCGCTGCGCAGCTCGTGGGCGACGAACCAGCCGAGCACCGCGAGGCCGCCGAGCACCGCCACCCAGACCTGCGGGCGGGCGAAGCCGTGCTCGCCGCCGTCGATGATGCCGTAGGTGAGGGCGACCAGGCCGACCACCGAGAGCAGCACGCCGAGCAGGTCGACCCGGCCGGGCTTCGGGTCGCGGGACTCGGGGACCAGCGCCGCGACGAGCGCCACGCCGAGCACCACCACCGGCACGTTGATCAGGAAGACCGAGCCCCACCAGAAGTGCTCCAGCAGCGCGCCGCCGAGCACCGGGCCGATCGCCACCGCGAGGCCGACCGCGCCGGCCCAGACGCCGATCGCCTTGGCGCGCTCGCGCGGGTCGAAGACGTTGGAGATGATCGAGAGCGTCACCGGCATGATGGCCGCGCCGCCGACACCCATCAGCGCGCGGGCCGCGATGAGCTGGGCCGGGTCCTGCGCGTACGCGGACAGCAGCGAGGACAGGCCGAACAGCGCCAGCCCGAGGATCAGGAAGCGGCGGCGGCCGAGCCGGTCACCGAGCACGCCGAAGGTGAACAGCAGTCCGGCGAAGACGAGCGTGTAGGAGTTGATCGCCCACTCCAGCTCGCCCTGGGTGGCGCCGAGGCCGTGCACCGGGTCGGCCAGGGTGCGCAGCGCGACGTTGAGGATGGTGTTGTCGAGGACGACCACGAGGAGGCTGATCACCAGCACCCCGAGGATCGCCCACCTCCTCGGGTGTCCGGTGTTCTCGTGTGGTTCCACGTCCGTGCTCCCCCCGGTTCCCCGCGTCGGAATACGATACGGGTCAGACTCGTAACGGAGCCGAGCGTAGGTGAGCGGGTTTCGATACGGAACGGGTTCGTATCGAATGTGTCTCAGGTCACGCTGGCGGCCCGGCCGCCAGCGCCAGCCGCAGCAACGCGTCCCGCCCCGGCAGCAGCCGCCGTACGCCGGACAGCCGCCCCGCCCACCGCGCGCCGGCCGCGATCCGCTGCGTGGGCCGCCGGCGTCGCCTGTCGTACGCGCGCAGCGCGGCCGGCACGTCGCCGGCGTCGCGCAGGCAGTCGGCGAGCGCCACCGCGTCGATCAGCGCCTGGCAGGCGCCCTGCCCGAGGTCCGGCGTCATCGCGTGCGCGGCGTCGCCGAGGCCGCCCGGGCACGGCTGGCCGGCTGGGGGGAGCCGCTGCTCGCCACGCTCGGCTCGGCCGATCCGCCGGCTCACTTCCGCATGCTGCTGGCACTCGTCGACGGGCTGCTCGGCAACCAGCTCGCCTCCCCTGATGCCGGCTTCGACCCGGAGCCGGCAGTCGCCACGCTGCTGCGCGGATTCCGCACCGGCTGATCCTGCTCGCGCCCGGTGTCAGTCCCCCGTGTCAGGAGCCGGTGTCAGGTGGCGCCTCCGGCGGCCAGGCAGGCAAGCGTCGCCTCGCCGAGCGTGGTGAGGCGCTGCGGGACGGCCGAGGAGGGCGGGAACGGCTCGATCCACCCCGGACCGGCGGCGAGCACGCGTACCCCGGGCAGGTCCCGCCGCAGACGGACCAGGCGGTACGCGCGGCCGGTCAGCGGCGTCTGCGACCAGACCACCACCACCCGCGGACGGACCCGGGCCACGGCACTGGCCAGCGCGGACCAGGGCAGCGCCGGGCCGAGGTGCAGCGCGCCCCGGCCGCGTTCGCGCAACGCCGCGGCGAGCGCGTGCAGCCCGAGGCAGTGCGTCTCGTTCTCGGCGCCCGCGAGCAGCACGCCCTGGGCGGGAAGCGGCCCGGACGGCTCACGGCCGAACACGTCCAGGCCGACGCGTACCCCCTCGGAGAGGGCGTGCTCGACGGCGATCTCGGCGGCGCTGTCGCCGCGCAGCGTGCCGAGCAGCGGCAGGCAGACCTGTTCCCAGGCGGACACCACCCCGGCCTCGGCAGCCAGGTCGAGCACCAGCCCGGCGACCCGGTTGTCGTCCAGGTCCTCGGCGGCGGCGGTCAGCCGTTTGCGGGCCGTCTCGGCGGCCCCGGCCGGCATGTTCTCGGTCAGCAACTGACGTACCCCCGGGTAGCTCTCCTACCCGGGGGTTCGTCCGCACGGCCCGATCCGGATGCGCCGGCGGCGAATCCGGCCGGAGCCCGGTCAGTCCGGGAACGTGACGACCCAGCGGGCGCCCTCGCCGCGGGCCAGCCGCTCCAGCGCCGCGGGCGCCTCGGTCAGCGGCACCGTGCCGCTCACCAGCGGTCCCAGCTCCAGGTCACCGGCGGCGAGCTCGGCAGCCAGTTCCGGCACCTCCCGGTCCGGATCGGTCGAGCCGTACACCGAGGAGCGCAGCGTGCGCGCGGAGTGGAAGATGTCCAGCGCGGAGAGGCTGAGCATGTCGTCCCTGCCGCCCATGCCGACAACGGTGACCGCTCCCCCGCGCCGCGTCGCCCGCCAGGCGGCGCGGATGGTGACGGACCGGCCGACGCACTCGAACGCGTGGTCCACGCCGCGCCCGTCGGTGCGGGCCCGGATCTCCTTGCCCAGCCGGTCGTCGGAGCGCAGGAAGCCGGTGGCCCCGGCGGCGAGTGCCAGATCCCGCTTGGCCTCCACCACGTCGACGGCGAGGATCGGCGCCGCGCCGGCCCGCCGCGCGGCGGTCAGCACGGCCAGGCCCACTCCGCCGAGCCCGATCACCGCCACCGACTCGCCGGGTGCGACCCGCGCGGTGTTGCGGACCGCGCCGACGCCGGTGAGCACCGCGCAGCCCAGCAGCGCGGCCTGCTCCGGCGGCAGTCCGGCGGGCACCGGTACGGCGGCGTGCTGCGGCACCACCACCTCCTCGGCGAGCGCGCCGAGCCCGAGCGTGGCCTGAAGGGGCTCACCGGCTGCCGTCTCACCCCGTGGTGTGGACGGGTTCGGGTTGGCGGCGCAGAGCCACGGTTCGCCCTGCCGGCAGTGCCAGCAGTCGCGGCAGGCCGGCGCCCAGTTGAGCACCACAGGCGTGCCGGCCGCGAGCGTCGTACCGGGCCCGGCCTCGGCCACCACGCCCGTCGCCTCGTGCCCCAGCACCAGCGGGTACGCGGGCGCCAGCGTGCCGTCCACCATGGCCAGATCGGAGTGGCAGATGCCGGCGGCGCGGATGCGTACCCGCAGCTCACCCGGGCCGGGCGCGGGCAGGCGTACCTCCTCGACCGCCGGGGTGGCGCCCCGGCCGCGTACCACGAGCGCCCTCACCGCTGGATCGCCTTCAGCTCGGTGAACTCCTCCACGCCGTACGCGCCCAGCTCACGGCCGAGACCGGACTGCTTGTAGCCGCCGAACGGGGCGAGCGGGTTGAACGCGCCGCCGTTGACGTCCACCTGGCCGGTACGCATCCGCCGGGCCACTGCCAGCGCCGCGTCCTCGTCGGCGGACCAGACCGCACCGGCCAGCCCGTACCGGGAGTTGTTGGCGACGGCGACCGCCTCGTCGGTGTCGGCGAACGGGATCACCGCGAGCACCGGCCCGAACACCTCCTCCTGGGCGAGTGCGCTGTCCGGGTGCACGTCGGCGAAGACGGTGGGCGCGACGAAGTGGCCCCGCTGCGGCAGTGGCGCGTCCGGGCCACCGGCGACGAGCCGGGCGCCGTCGGCGAGCGCCCGGTCCACGTGGTCGCGTACCCGCCGGGCCTGCGCGGCGGAGGCGAGCGGGCCGAGCCGGGTGGCCGGGTCGAACGGGTCGCCGAGCCGGTAGCCGGCCACCGCCGCCGCGACCAGGTCCAGGGCCTCGGCGTAGCGGTCGCGGTGTACGAGCATCCGGGTCCAGGCGGTGCAGGTCTGCCCGGAGTTGAGCAGCGCGTTGCCGACGCCGACCTTGACCGCGGTGGGCAGGTCGGCGTCGGCCAGGATGACGTTCGCCGACTTGCCGCCGAGTTCGAGCGACACCCGGGCGATCCGCTCGGCGGCCAGGTGGGCGATGCGCCGGCCGGTGGCGGTGGAGCCGGTGAACGAGACCAGGTCGACGCCGGGGTGCGCGGCGAGCGCCTCGCCGGCCACCGGGCCGGTGCCGGGCACCAGGTTCACCACACCGGGTGGCAGGCCGGCGTCGGTGATCGCGTCGAACAGCAGGTACGCGGTCAGCGGCGTCAGCTCGCTGGGCTTGAGCACCACCGTGCACCCGGCGGCGAGCGCGGGCGCGACCTTGGCGACCACCTGGTGCAGCGGGTAGTTCCACGGGGTGATCGCGCCGACCACGCCGACCGGCTCCCGGACGACGAGCGAGTTGCCGACCGTGTGCTCGGCCGCAGGGCGGGCGGCCAGGTCGACCATGCTCCGCAGCACCGTCAGCGGCAGGCCGGCCTGGACCCGGGTGGCGAGCTTGAGCGGGGTGCCCAGCTCGGTCGCCACGGTGCGGGCGATCTCGTCGGCGCGGGCGGCGAGCGCGCTGTGCAGCCGGTCCAGGTGCGCCGCCCGCTGCTCGGGGGTGGTGGCGGCCCAGCCGGGGAACGCGGCGCTTGCGGCGGCGACCGCGCGGTCCACGTCGGCCGGTGCGCCGGCGGGCACCTCACCGACGATGCTCCCGGTGGCCGGGTTCTCCACCGGGATGGTGTCGTCCGACGACGGGTCGGCCCAGTCACCGGCGACGTGCAGGTGGCGGCGCGTCAGCAGGGCGGGAGGGGCGGCGAGATCCATGGCGTCCTTCGGGGGCGGCGGAAACTAGCGGTGGGAGTTTCGACGCTACTCCGGACCGCCGGCCCGCTCCAGCGGGGCGACGGTGGCCGCGTACTCGGCGGTGAGCCCGTGCAGCAGCGCGTCCAGGCCGAGCGCGAACGCGCCCTCGTCCACGCTGCGCTGGTGACCGGCGAGCCGGTGCGCCTGGTTGAGGTGCGGGTGCGCCGCGTAGAGCGACGGGTCCTCGACGAAGCCACGGGCGAACGAGCCGAGCGCGGACCCGGCCACGAAGTAGCGCATCGCGGCACCGATGTGGGTGGCCCGCGCGGGCGGCCAGCCGGCCCGGACCAGCGCGCCGTAGACCGCGTCGGCCATGGCCAGCGCGGCCGGACGGCGGCCCGGCCCCTGCGCCAGGTACGGCACGATGTTCGGGTGGGCGGCCAGCGCGGCCCGGTACGAGCACGCCCAGCGGCCGAGCGCGTCCCGCCACTCGTACTCGTCGAAGACGCCGATGTCGACTGTTGCCGCGACGCCGTCGGCCACCGCGTCGAGGATCTCCTCCTTGGTGGCGAAGTGGTTGTAGAGCGACGGGCCGCGGACGCCGAGCGCGGCGGCGAGCCGCCGGGTCGAGAGCGCGTCCAGCCCGTCGGCGTCGATCAGCGCCAGCGCGGTCTCGACGATCCGGTCGCGGGTGAGCAGGGCCTGTCGGGGTCGGGGCACCTGGTCATCATCCTCCCTTCGACATCGGGTCTGGACGCGGTAAAACTTACAGCGCTAGTTTAGAGCCAGTCGACCTGAGGGGGCACCGTGGACTTCGCACTGTCCGACGAGGAACGCGCGATCCGGGACACCGTTCGCACGTTCGTCACCCGCGAGGTGATGCCGCTGGAGGCGGAGGTGCTGCGCCGCGAGCGCGCCCACCAGCCCGGCCTGGACCGCTCCGAGCTGCGCGAACTCCAGCTCGAGGCGAAGAAGTTCGGCTTCTGGGGCCTGGCCACGCCGGAGGAGTACGGCGGGATGGACCTGCCGGCGGTCGTGCAGTCGCTGATCTGGACCGAGCTGGGCCGCAGCTTCGTGCCGTTCCGCTTCGGTGGCGAGGCCGACAACATCCTGTTCCACGCCACCGAGGAGCAGAAGCGCGAGTTCCTGATCCCCACCATCGAGGGCGAACGGATCTCCTGTTTCGCCATCACCGAGCCCGGCGCGGGCTCCGACGCGGCGAACATCAAGCTGCGCGCCCGCCGCGACGGCGACGACTGGGTCCTCGACGGCGAGAAGACGTTCATCACCAACGGCAACGACGCCGACTTCGCCATCGTGGTCGCGGTGACCGACCCGGAGAAGGGCGCCCGCCGCGGCGGCGCGACAGCGTTCCTGGTGGACCGCGCGATGGGCTGGCGGTCCGAGTTCATCCAGACCATGGGCGAGGGCGGCCCCGCCTCGCTGATCTTCGACGGCGTACGGGTGCCGCACCGCAACATCCTCGGCGAGATCGGGCAGGGCTTCACGCTCGGCATGGAGTGGATCGGCAAGGGCCGCTACACCATCCCGTCACACGCCATCGGCATCGCCGAGCGCGCCCTCCAGATGGCCGTCGACCACGCCAACACGCGGGAGACGTTCGGCGCGCCGATCGCCACCAACCAGGCCATCCAGTGGATGATCGCCGACTCGGAGACCGAGCTGGAGGCGGCCCGCTGGCTGATCCTGCGCTCGGCCTGGACCGTCGACCAGGGCCTCGACCCCCGGCACGCCTCCTCCATGGGCAAGCTCTACGGCGCCGGCATGGTCAACCGGGTGGTGGACCGGGTGCTCCAGATCCACGGCGGCATGGGCTACACCCGTGAGCTGCCGATCGAACGCTGGTACCGGCAGGTCCGGCTGTACCGGATCTTCGAGGGCACCGACGAGATGCAGCGGCTGATCATCTCCCGCGACCTGCTGCGCGGCTACACGAAGATCGGCGGCCACCTGGCCTGAGCGGTCAGCCGGTCAGCGCCTCGACCGCCCGGTCCACGTCCGCCTCGGTCGTGTAGAGGTGGAACGAGGCGCGCACCCGGCCGGCCCGCACCGCCGCGCGCACCCCGGCCCGGGCCAGCCGCTCCTGCGCGTCCGGCACGTCCACGGTGACGATCGCGCTGTCACCGGGCGGGCGGCCCAGCCCGGCCAGGAACCGGTTGGCCAGTCCCACGTCGTACGCGCGCACCGCCTCCGGGTCCAGGTCGGCGAGCAGTTCCAGCGCCGGAGCCGCCCCGGCGTAGCTCATCCAGGCCGGGGAGATGTCGAAACGCCGGGCGTCGTCGGCCAGGCGTAGCGGCAGTCCGTAGTAGGAGGCGTGGGGATCGCGTCCGGCGTACCACCCGGCCGCGTCCGGGCGCATCCGCTCGCGCAACGCCGGGGCCAGGTAGGCGAAGGCCGCGCCGCGCGGCGCCATCAACCACTTGTACGCCGCCACCACCACCGCGTCCGCCCGGTCCGCCGCGAACGGCAGCCACCCGCACGCCTGCGTCGCGTCGGCCACCACGAACGCGCCGTGCGCCCGGGCCGCCGCGACGATCTCGTCGTACGGGAGCACTGTGCCGTCGGCGGACTGCACCACGCTGAACGCCACCAGATCGGTGTCGGCGTCGATCGCGTCGACCAGGCCGGCCAGCGGCACGGTGCGTACCCGCACGCCGCGGTCCCGCTGCACCAGCCACGGGAACAGGATCGAGGTGAACTCGGTCTCGGGCACCACCACAGTCGCGCCCGCCGGCAGCCCGGCCGCGATCGGTGCGACGAGTTGGGACGCGCTGGCGCCGATGCTCACGTCGGCGACGTCCACACCGGTCAGCCGGGCGAACGCGGCCCGGGACCGGTCCACCGACTCCTCCCACACCTCGAACGACACCCGCCCGGTCCGCCAGTCGGCGAGCAACCGCTGCACGGCGTCCCACACCGGCTCCGGCGGCAGTCCGTAGGTGGCCGTGTTCAACCAGCCCGGCTCCGGCTGCCACAACTTCCGCGCCTGCTCCAGCTCCACAACCCGACGCTAGCCACCCTCGCCCCCACCCCGACACCGCCAATCCCACCCGCGTGGCCCCACCCCCGGCTCCCGGACCCCGCGATCTTGCACTTTCGGCCCCGGCAATTGGTGCAAAGCCGCGAATCGCAGGGCCGAAACTGCAAGATCGCGCGACCGGAGCAGGCGGAGTCGGGCGGGAAGTGCAAGATCGCGGGATGAGGCGGCGAGCCGGCGCGCGTCACACGAGCACACTCGCCCGGTCGATCATGAGGCTAGCGGCGTCTGCGGTCCGATTTGTCGCCGCCAACTTCATGATCGTCGCGGTGGGGCGGTGCGGCGAGCGGGGTGGGTGGGGGGAGGCTGGTCAGCGCTTCGGCCATCTCCGATTGCACCCTCGGCAAGGGCCAGGTGGCCAGGTCGCGCAGGGTGTGGCGCCGGCGCAGGTGTCGTACCGCGGTCAGGCCGACCAGGTAGCCGCAGCGTTTGGGCAGGCCGCCGGCCAGCGGTGAGTCCCGCATCAGGAAGTACGGGGCGTGGTGGTCGGCGTCGGTGGCGTCGAGGTCCGCGCGTACCCGCCGCAGGATCTCCGGCCACCGGCGGCGGCACTCGTCGAGCCACTGCCGGTGACCGGGGCGGCCGAACCACAGGTACTCCTCGTCCGGGCGACCGGGGTCCAGCTCCGCCGTGACCTGGGTGGCGAGCCCTTCGGTGAACAACGCGTTCGCCACGCCGTACTCGGGCCAGTCGCGGATAGCGGCGCCGCGGTCGTGCACCACGTGCGCGGCCTCGTGCCGCACCAGCAGGTCGAGGTCCTCCGGCGGCCCGAGCTGTTCCACGGCGAGGAAGAGCGCGTACCTGCCGTTCAGCTCGCCGGCCCAGCCGTTGGCCTGGTTCAGCCCGACCAGCACCACGCACTCGACCGGCCCGCCGTCGCCGGACCAGCCCAGCGCGCCGGCCACCGCCGCGACGCCGCCGGGCAGCAGCGCGCGTACCGTCTCGGCTCGTGCCGCCAGGTCGGCGGCCCGGTCGCGGAGCCCGTCCAGGACGGATGCCACGCCGGCGGCGTCGGACCAGCCGCCGTCGCGGCGCAGCGCCCGGACCACGTCCGGATGCGCGGCCAGGTAGTGGGCGCTCCACGACTCCGGCGACGCGGACCGACGCCCCTCGGCGCGGGCGAGGAAGTCGGGCACCAGGTCGCGGACGCGCAGCAGGTCGGTGGGTGGCATCCGCACGATGCTGCCCGGCCGTGGCACGCCGGGCAACACCACGACGGTACGGGGGCAGATCACGCGGCCGGGCCGAGGGGTCATCCCTGTGCGCGGTGGACACCGCCTCCGGAGCGGGTCCGGGGCGCAGCGGCGGGCGGCGCGACTGTGCCGGACGTGCCACACCTGAAGGAAGTCTTCATCAAAAGGTCCGTCGATGCAAGGTATCGACATAGACGAACGTCACGCTATAGGGTGCGGCGAACCGGCGACGTGAGCACAGTCGCCCCCTGTAGTGGACGAGGAGTGCCTGTGACGATTCGGAGACCCTCGCGTCGGGTGAGCCACCTGCTCGGCGGCGCCTTGATAATCATGATCGGCCTGACCGGCCAGCCGGCCCAGGCCGCGCCTCAGCACGGCGCGCAGCCGCTCGCCGCGGCCTTCGACCGGGCCGCCGCCGGCTCCGACGTGCCGCGCGACCTGCTCGCCGCACTCGGGTACGCCGAGACCCGCCTGGACGGCCACGGCGGCGAGCCCAGCGTCTCCGGCGGATACGGCGTGATGCACCTGACCAGCAACCCGAAGGTGCGGACCCTCGACGAGGCCGCGCGCCGGACCCGGCTGGACCGCGCCGAACTGCGTACCCGGGACGCGGCGAACGTGGCCGGCGCGGCGGCGGTGCTGCGCTCCTACGCCGACGAGGCCGGGCTCACCGCGGCGCAGCGCGACGACGTCAACCAGTGGTACGGCCCGATCGCCCGCTACGGGGGCTCGACGGACGAGGCCACCGCCCGGCTGTACGCCGACTCGGTGTACGACCTGCTCGCCAGGGGCTTCATCGCGACCACGGCCGGCGGCGAGGTCAGCGTGGACGGCCGTCCGGTCGCACCCCAGCGGGGCCGGTACGCCGACGTGGCGCCGCTGGGCACCGGCGACTTCGGCACCCTGAGCACCGACTACGGCCCGGCGGCCTGGGTGCCGGCCAACTCGTCGAACTACACGGTCTCCAGCCGCGAGTCGGCGTACCCGATCAACTACATCGTCGTCCACACCATGCAGGGCAGCTACGCCGGCTCGATCAGCTGGTTCCAGAACGCCGCCGCCGGCACCAGCGCGCACTACCTGCTCCGCTCCTCCGACGGCGCGGTGACCCAGATGGTGCGGGACAAGGACATCGCCTGGCACGCCGGCAACTGGACCTACAACACCCAGTCGATCGGCATCGAGCACGAGGGGTACGTCGACAACGCCTCCTGGTACACCGACGCGATGTACCGGTCGTCGGCGGCGCTGACCCGGTTCCTGTGCGACAAGTACGGCATCCCGAAGACCCGCAACAACATCATCGGGCACAACCAGGTGCCGGGCGCCACGCACACCGACCCGGGTCCGAACTGGAACTGGACCTACTACATGCAGCTCGTCACCGGCGGCACCACGCCCCCGCCGACCGCCTGGTCGACCATCGTGGACAACACCACCGCCGGCCGGTTCACCGCGAGCGCCAACTGGGGCACCTCGACGTACTCGGCGCAGCGCTACGGCGCCGACTATCGGTACGCCAACCCCGTCGCGGCCAGCGACGCCGCGTGGTACAAGGTGAACATCCCGGCGACCGCCACCTACCGGGTGGAGGTCTGGTATCCGGCCGTCGCCGGCTACAACACCAGCACGCCGTACATCGTCGCGACCACCAGCGGCAACCAGACGGTCTCGGTGAACCAGACGACGAACGGTGGCGGGTGGCGTTCGCTGGGCACCTTCACCCTGGCCGCCGGGGACGCCAACAAGGTGGGTGTCAGCCGGTGGTCCGGCAGCACCGGGTACGTGATCGCCGACGCCATCCGCGTCACCCGCGTCTAGCGGTACGTCCCGGCGTCGCGCCGGGGCGCTCGGCCCGGTCAGCTCACGTTGGCCGGGCCGAGGACGCTCTTCAGGTCACCCATCAGCGCTGTGGTCGGCGCGACCCGGAACGGGCCGAGGCGCAGCGTGGTGACCTTGCCGCCGTTGAGCAGCTTGACGTGCACCTCGGTGTCGCCGGGGTGCAGCACGAGCGTCTCCTTGAGCCGTTCCACGAGTGGCGGCGTGCAGCGGTGCACCGGGATGGTCAGGGTGACCGGCTTGTTCGCCGGGTTGCTGGTGACGTCCGGCATGGACATGTCCATCGCCATGATGCGCGGGGTGTCGTCGCGCCGGTCGACCCGGCCCTTGACCACCACGATGGCGTCCTCGGCGATGTACTGCCCGATCACCTCGTACGTGTTCGGGAAGAACAGCGTCTCCACGCCGCCGGCCAGGTCTTCGAGCGTGGCCGACGCCCAGGCCCGGCCCTGCTTGGTGACGCGGCGCTGCACGCCGGAGAGGATGCCGGCCAGGGTGACCACCGCGCCGTCGGGCACTGTGCCCTCCTCGGACAGCGCGGCGATCGTGGTGTCCGCCGCCGCGCCGAGCACGTGTTCCAGGCCGAACAGCGGGTGGTCGGAGACGTACAGGCCGAGCATCTCGCGCTCGAACGCGAGCTTGTCGCGCTTGTCCCACTCCCCCTCGCCGATGACCGGCATGACCGTTGTGGTGCCACCGGTCTCCGCCTCGCCGAAGCCGGCGCCGAACAGGTCGTACTGGCCGACCGCCTCCTTGCGCTTGACGTCGGCGTACGCGTCGATGGCGTCGGCGTGCACGGCCAGCAGGCCCTTGCGCGGATGCTGGAGCGAGTCGAACGCCCCTGCCTTGATCAGCGATTCGACGGTCTTCTTGTTGCAGACCACGGCGTCGACCTTGGACAGGAAGTCGTAGAAGTCGGCGTAGTCGCTTTTCTCCTCACGGCACCGCATGATCGAGGCGACCACGTTCGCGCCGACGTTGCGTACCGCGCCGAGACCGAAGCGGATCTCCTTGCCGACCGGGGTGAACGGCCCGGCCGAGGTGTTGACGTCCGGCGGGAGCACCTGGATGCGCATCCGGCGGCACTCGGACAGGTACATGGCCATCTTGTCCTTGTCGTCACCGACTGACGTGAGCAGGGCGGCCATGTACTCGGCCGGGTAGTGCGCCTTGAGGTACGCGGTCCAGTAGGAGACCAGGCCGTACGCGGCGGAGTGGGCCTTGTTGAATGCGTAGCCGGCGAACGGGACCAGCACGTCCCACACGGCCTGGATGGCCTCGTCGGAGTAGCCGCGCTCGCGGCAGCCGTCCCGGAACGGGATGAACTCCTTGTCGAGGATCTCCTTCTTCTTCTTGCCCATCGCCCGGCGCAGCAGGTCGGCCTGGCCGAGCGTGTAGCCGGCGAGGATCTGCGCGGCGCGCTGCACCTGCTCCTGGTAGACGATCAGGCCGTAGGTGGGCGCGAGGATCTCGCGCAGCGGCTCCTCCAGCTCCGGGTGGATCGGGGTGATCTCCTGGAGCCCGTTCTTGCGCAGCGCGTAGTTGGTGTGCGAGTCCACGCCCATCGGACCGGGCCGGTAGAGCGCCAGGACGGCGGAGATGTCCTCGAAGTTGTCCGGCTTCATCAGCCGCAGCAGCGAGCGCATCGGCCCGCCGTCGAGCTGGAACACGCCGAGCGTGTCGCCGCGGGCCAGCAGCTCGTACGCCGCCTTGTCGTCGAGCGGCAGGCCGAGCAGGTCCAGCTCCCGGCCGTGGTTGAGCTGGATGTTCTTCACCGCGTCGTCGATGATCGTCAGGTTGCGCAGGCCGAGGAAGTCCATCTTCAGCAGCCCGAGCGACTCGCAGGTCGGGTAGTCGAACTGCGTGATGATGACGCCGTCGGAGTCGCGCCGCATCAGCGGGATGTGCTCGATGATCGGCTCGGCGGACATGATGACGCCGGCGGCGTGCACACCGGTCTGCCGGATCAGGCCCTCGATGCCCTTGGCGGTCTCGATGACCTTCTTGACGTCCGGGTCGGACTCGTAGAGGCCGCGGATCTCGCCCGCCTCGGCGTAGCGGGGGTGCTTCGGGTCGAAGATGCCGGACAGCGGGATGTCCTTGCCCATCACCGCCGGGGGCATGGCCTTGGTGATCCGGTCGCCGACCGCGTACGGGTAGCCGAGCACACGGGCCGAGTCCTTGATCGCGGCCTTCGCCTTGATCGTGCCGAACGTGGCGATCTGCGCGACCTTGTCCTCACCCCACTTGTCGGTCACGTACTTGATGACCTCGCCGCGCCGGCGCTCGTCGAAGTCGATGTCGACATCGGGCATGGAGACGCGCTCGGGGTTGAGGAACCGCTCGAAGATCAGGCCGTGCGGGATCGGGTCGAGGTCGGTGATGCCCAGCGCGTACGCCACGAGCGAGCCGGCCGCCGAGCCACGCCCCGGGCCGACCGCGATGCCCTGGCTCTTGGCCCACTGGATGAAGTCGGCGACCACGAGGAAGTACGACGGGAAGCCCATCTGGATGATGACGCCCAGCTCGTACTCGGCCTGGACGACGTGGCCCTCGGGGATGCCGTTCGGGAAGCGGCGCGCCAGCCCGGCGAACGTCTCCTTGCGGAACCAGGACTCCTCGGTCTCGCCCTCGGGGATCGGGAACCGCGGCATCAGGTTGTGGAACGTGAACATGCCGGCCGGGTCGACCTTCTCGGCCACCAGCAGCGTGTTGCGGCAGCCCTGCTGCCACAACTCGGAGGAGTCGACGGCGCGCATCTGGTCGGCGGACTTGACGAAGTACCCGCCGCCCTCGAACCGGAACCGGTTCGGGTCGGCCACGTTGCTGCCGGTCTGTACGCAGAGCAGCACGTCGTGCGCCTCGGCCTGCGCCTCGTGGGTGTAGTGCGAGTCGTTCGTGACCACCGGCGGGATGTCGAGCTTGCGGGCGATCTCGGTGAGCCCGTCGCGGACCCGGCGCTCGATGTCGAGGCCGTGGTCCATGATCTCCAGGAAGTAGTTGTCCTTGCCGAAGATGTCCTGGTACGCGGCCGCGACCTTGAGCGCCTCGTCGAACTGGCCCAGCCGCAGCCGGGTCTGCACCGCGCCGGACGGGCAGCCGGTGGTGGCCATGATGCCCTCGGCGTGCTCGGCGATCAGCTCCATGTCCATCCGGGGCCACTTGACGTAGTGGCCCTCCATGGAGGCGCGGGAGTTGAGCTTGAACAGGTTGTGCAGGCCGTCGCGGTTGGCCGCCCACATGGTCATGTGGGTGATCGCGCCGTTGCCGGACACGTCGTCGCTCTTCTGCTCGGGGCGCCCCCACTTGACCCGGGCCTTGTGGAAGCGCGACTCCGGCGCGACGTACGCCTCGACGCCGAGGATGGGCTTGACCCCGGCGTCCATGGCCTGCTTGTAGAAGTCGTTCGCGCCGTGCATGTTGCCGTGGTCGGTGATCGCCACCGCCGGCATGCCGAGCCGCGCCGCCTCGGCGAAGAGGTCCTTGAGCCGGGCCGCCCCGTCGAGCATCGAGTACTCGGTGTGTACGTGCAGATGCGCGAACGAATCGCCCATGCGTGGCGCCCCCCGGGTTGTGGATCAAGCTGCGTCGGAGTCGACCGACCCACCCTACCGAGGTGATCGTGCGGGCTCCACCGTCCGCGCCGAGGGTGGCCCGGGTCTCTCCGACCGACCGGTGTACGGCACGCGATGTTTCCCCCTGTTGCAATAGTGTGTGGCACACAGTATCGTGTTGCACATGGTCAGCGAAGAGGTCCTCCGGACCCACCTCCAGGAGCTACGACGCGGCACCGTCGTGGTGGCCAGCCTGGTCGCCCTGCGCCGCCCCGACTACGGATACGCCCTGCTGCAACGGCTGGCCGCGCACGGCTTCGCGGTCGACGCCAACACGCTCTACCCGCTGCTGCGCCGGCTGGAGGACCAGGGCCTGCTGACCAGCGAGTGGAACACCGAGGAGAGCCGGCCGCGCAAGTTCTACCGGACCAGCGACGATGGCGAAGCCGTCCTGAACCGCCTGCTCGACGACATGACCGCGGTGCGGTCGTCCGTCACCGAACTGATTGAAGGAGCGGAACGATGAGTTCCCTGACCGACCGTTACGTCGCCGCCACCATGCGCGCCGTGCCCGCGCAGCGCCGCCTGGAACTCGCCGAGGAGCTGCGCGGCTCCATCGCCGACATGATCGACGACCGGACCTCGGGCGGGCAGGACCACGCCTCCGCCGAGCGCGAGGTGCTCACCGAGCTGGGCCACCCCGAGAAGCTCGCGGCCCGCTACAGCGACCGCACCCTGCAACTGATCGGCCCGCGGTACTACCTGACGTGGTGGCGGCTGCTGCGGCTGCTGCTCACGTACATCCCGGCGATCGTCGGCGTGTTCACCGGCCTCAGCAAGGCGCTCATCGACGGCGAGCCGGGCGCGGCGATCGGCGCGGGGATCGTGGCCGCGATGCAGACCGCCGTGCAGATCGCGTTCTGGGTCACGCTGGTGTTCGCCGTGCTGGAGCGCTCGCAGACGCCGCTCGGCCTGCCCGAGTGGACAGTCGACCAGCTCCCCGAGGAGACCCGGGAGCGGCAGGTCAGCCACTCCGACAGCATCGCCTCGGTGGTGTTCCTGCTCGCCACCGTCGGCCTCCTGATCGGCCAGCACTTCCAGCGCTGGACCACTGACGACGGCACCCGGCTGCCGGCGCTCGACCCGGCGCTCTGGAGCTTCTGGCTGCCGGCCCTGATCGTGGTGCTGCTGGCCACCATCGGCCTGGAGATCGCCAAGTACCGGTCCGGGCGGTGGACCTGGCCACTGGTGGCGGTCAACTCGGTGCTCAACGTGGCCTTCGCCGCCCCGGTGCTCTGGCTGCTGGCCACCGACCGGCTGTTCAACCCGGAGCTGGTCGAGCGGTTCGCCTGGCTGCGCGACGGCGGAATCGACCAGGTCGCCCGGGTGACCGCCGCGGTGGTCGTGCTCGTCGCGGTCTGGGACGTGATCGACAGCGCGGTCAAGGCCCGCCGCGCCGCCTGAGCCCCGCCAGGCCCGGCACGCCCCGTCGAGGGCGTGCCGGGCCTTTCGGGTACGCGGACAGTCAGGCCGCCGCCCGCCACTCCCGGGCCAGCAGCGCGTAGACCACCTCGTCGGTCCACTCCCCCTTGACGAACTCGTTCTCCCGCAGGTGCGCCTCCCGGCGCATGCCCAGCCGCTCCAGCACCCGGGCCGACGCGGCGTTGCGCGCGTCCAGCCGGCCCACGATCCGGTGCAGCCCCAGCCCGTCGAAACCGATCCGCAGCAGCTCCCGGCCCGCCTCGGTGACGTACCCTCGGCCGGTGTGCGCCGGGTGCGCCACGTACCCGATCTCGCCCTGCCGGTGCTCCCCGCTGGTCCAGCTCAGCAGCACGTCGCCGAGGAACTCCCCGGTGTCCGCCAGCGTCACCGCCAGGTTGAGCACGTCGCCGGGAGCGCGCAGCGCGGTCCGCCGGACCAGCCGGTCGATCGCGGCCCGGGCGGCGGCGTCGTCGTACGGCTGGTGGTAGAGGTAGCGGGTCACCTCCGGGCGGCCCCGGTAGTCCCGGACCACGGCGAGGTCGTCGGTGGTGAAGGCGCGCAGCAGCAGGCGCTCGGTGCGTATCGGCAGATCGGGCACGAACACCCCGGCAGGCTATGCCGCCACTGTCGTCCGGCCCACCCGTTTACGCCCCGGGCACCGCACCGGCGGCAGCGGTGGCATGGTCGTACGGTGAGCACCGCACCCACCACCGCCTGGCGCCGGTCGGCTCCCACGGCCGCGCAGTTGCGCGCCGACCTCTGGGTCGGACTCGCGGTCACCGTGCTGGCCCTGTTCGAGCTGACGCTGGCGCGCAGCACCGGCGCCTTCCTGCTCGGGCCGCCGCCGAGCGTCGCCGAGCAGGTCTGGTGGACCGTGGCGGTGACCGCACCGCTGGCCGTACGCCGGCGGTGGCCCGCCACCGTCGCCGTGATCGTCTCGATCGCCTTCGTCGCGGGGCAGGCACGGGCGGTCCCGCTCGCCCAGCTCCCGTCGGGCGCGCTGTTCGCCGCCCTCTTCACGCTCGGCGCGTGGGGCGCCGACCGGCGGCCGGCCGGTCGGCTGCGGGCCGGCATCATCGTGGCGATGTTCGGCTGGCTCGCGCTGTCCCTCGCGCTGCGGGCCGACCAGATCACCGCCGCCTCCTTCGCCGACGCCGCCGGCCCGGTGCCGCCGGTGCTCGCCGCCGTGGTGAACGGCGTGCTCTACAACGTGCTGTTCTTCGGGTTCGCCTACTACTCCGGGCAGACCGCCTGGGTGGCCGCGCGCCGCCGGCACGAACTGCACGAGCAGGCCGAGCGGCTACGCCGGTCACAGGTCGAGGCGCGCGAGCGCGCGGTGATGGGCGAGCGGGTCCGCATCGCCCGCGAACTGCACGACGTGGTCGCCCACCACGTGTCGGTGATGGGTGTGCAGGCCGCCGCGTGCCGGCGCGTGTTCGACCGGGACCGGGACAAGGCGCGGACCGCCCTGGCCGCGATCGAGGAGACGGCCCGCACCTCGGTCGACGAGCTGCGCCGGATGCTCGGCGTGCTGCGCGACCCGGACGCCGCGGCCGGCGCGACCACGCCGGAGGACACCGCCGGCATCGACCAGGTCGCCGCGCTCGTCGACCGGGCCCGGGACACCGGGCTGCGGGCCGACCTCGGTGTGTACGGGGAACCGGTGCCGTTGCCCCGCTCGGTGTCGCAGGCGGCGTACCGGATCGTGCAGGAGGCGGTGACGAACGTGGTCAAGCACGCCCGCGCCACCACGCTGGACGTGCGCATCCGCTATCTGGCGAGGGAACTGGAGATCGACGTGAGCGACGACGGACACGGCGGCGTACCCGCGGCCGGGGCCGGGCTCGGCCTGATCGGCATGCGGGAGCGGGTCGCCGCGCACGGCGGTGAGGTGGAGGCCGGGCCGCGCCCCGGCGGCGGGTTCCGGGTCCGGGCGCGCATGCCGCTGCCGGTCGAGGCCACCGGGCGGGCGGCGTGAGCGCCCCGGTGCGGGTGCTGCTCGTCGACGACCAGCACCTGGTCCGGACCGGTTTCCGGGTCATCCTGGAGGTCGAGGACGACATCGAGGTGGTCGGCGAGGCCGCCGACGGGCAGCGGGCCGTGTCGATGACGTCCGCGCTGCGGCCCGACGTGGTGCTGATGGACGTGGAGATGCCGGTGCTCGACGGGCTGGAGGCCACCCGCCGGATCACCGCCGACGCGACGCCGGGCGGCCCGGCGGTGCTCATCCTCACCACGTTCGACAGGGACGACTACCTGTTCGCCGCGCTGCGCGCCGGGGCGAGCGGCTTCCTGCTCAAGAACGGCACCCCGGAGGACCTGATCGAGGCGGTGCGGGTGGTGGCGCGCGGCGAGGGGCTGATCGCACCGGCGCTCACCCGGCGGGTGATCTCCACCTTCGCCCGGCCCGGCGCGGTGCCGCCGGACCCGCGGCACGACGCGGCCACCGCGGACCTGACCCCGCGCGAGCGGGAGGTGCTGGAACTGGTGGCGCGCGGCGCCAGCAACGCCGAGATCGCGGACGTCCTGCACGTCGGCGAGGCGACCGTGAAGACGCACGTCAGCCGCGTACTGGCCAAACTCGGGCTGCGCGACAGGGTGCAGGCGGTGGTGTTCGCGTACGAGCACGGGGTGGTGCGGCCCGGCGGCTGACGCCCGTCCGCCGCGCGACGGACCCCGTGATCGCCCCGTGGTGGGACGACGGGAACGAGGGCCCGCCGTAGCGTCGGGATCATGACCAGCGTGCTCCGCCTCGACGGCGTCGACCGCAGCTTCGGCGGCCGTCAGGTGCTCAAGGACGTCTCCTTCGACGTGACCGCCGGGCGCATGACCGGATTCGTCGGCGGCAACGGCGCCGGCAAGACCACCACCATGCGGATCATCCTCGGCGTGCTCGCCCCCGACGCCGGGCAGGTGACGTGGCGGGGGCGGCCGCTCACCCGCGAGGCCCGGGCCCGGTTCGGCTACATGCCCGAGGAACGCGGCCTCTACCCGAAGATGACCCCCCGCGAGCAGGTGGTCCACCTCGGCCGCCTGTACGGGCTGGACGCCGCCGGGGCGCGCCGGCGTACCGACGCGCTGCTGGAGCGGGTCGGTCTCGGCGAGCGGGCCGACGACCTGCTGGAGACGCTGTCGCTGGGCAACCAGCAGCGCGCGCAGATCGCCGCCGCGCTGGTGCACGATCCGGAGGTGCTGATCCTGGACGAGCCGTTCTCCGGGCTCGACCCGCTCGCCGTCGACATGGTGGTCGCAGTGCTGCGGGAACGCGCCGCCGCCGGAGCGCCGGTGCTGTTCTCCAGCCACCAGCTCGACGTGGTGGAACGGCTCTGCGACGACCTGGTGCTCATCGCGGGCGGGACGATCCGGGCCGCCGGCGCCCGCGAGGAGCTGCGCGCCGCGTACACGCTGCCCCGGTTCTCGCTCGTGGTGGACGGCGACGCCGGCTGGCTGCGCGACCAGCCCGGCGTGCGGCTGGTCGACCTCGACGGCGCCCACGCCGTGTTCGAGGTGGACCCGCCCGCCGACGACCAGGCGGTGCTGCGAGCGGCGCTGGCCCGCGGCCCGGTGCGCGCGTTCGGCCCGGTCACCCCGTCCCTCGCCGAGATCTTCCGAGAGGTCAACCAGTGAACACGTTCCAGGCCACCCGGCTGGTCGCGGCCCGCGAGATCAAGGTCAAGGTCCGCGACAAGACGTTCCTCTACAGTACGCTGATCTTCCTGCTGCTCGCCGTCGTCGCCACAGTGGTGCCGGCCATGATGAGCAGCGGTCCGTCCACTGTGGCGGTGACCGCCGCCGGCGCCGGACCGCTGCGCGCGGCCGGGCTGGACGTCCTCGTGGTCGCCGACGACGGCACCGCCGAGCAGGCGGTACGCGACGGTGACGCGGACGCCGCGGTGGTGGCAGGTCCGCTCGTGGTCGCCGACGAGCGGGCCCCGGACGACGTGGTCTCCGCGCTCAGCGCGGCCCCGCAGGTGAAGCTGCTGGACCCGGACGCGGTGGATCCGCTCGTCGCGTACCTGGTGCCGTTCGCCTTCGCGTTCGTCTTCTTCTTCATGTCCCAGACGTTCGGGTTGCAGATCGCGCAGAGCGTCACCGAGGAGAAGCAGACCCGGATCGTGGAGATCCTGGTCGCAGCCGTGCCGGCCCGGGCGCTGCTGGCCGGCAAGATCCTCGCCGCGGGCGCGCTGGCGCTGGGACAGATCACCCTGATCGCGGCGGTCGCGCTGATCGGCATGCGCCTGACCGGCGGCGGCGACCTGCTGGGCCTGATCGCGCCCGCGATCGGCTGGTTCGTGCCGTTCTTCCTGTGCGGCTTCCTGCTGCTGGCGGCCATGTGGGCGGCCGCCGGTGCGCTGGTGAACCGGCAGGAGGACGTCGCCGGGGCGTCCACGCCTGTGCAACTCGCGGTGATGGCGCCGTTCTTCGCCGTGGTGTTCCTCAACGACAACGCCGCCGCGATGCGGATCCTGTCGTACCTGCCGATCTCCGCGCCGACCGCGATGCCGGTACGGCTGTTCACCGGCGACGCGGCGCCCTGGGAGCCGATCGTGTCGCTGGCGCTGCTGCTGCTCGCGGCGGCCGGGTTCCTGCTCGCCGGGGCGCGGATCTACGAGGGCTCGCTGCTACGCACCAACGGGCGGACCTCGGTGCGGGCGGCGTGGCGGCAGCGGGAGCCGATCGGCTGAGCGCGTGAGACGCCGAGCGCCGGCCACCCCGGGATCCGGGGGCCGGCGCTCGGCCCGTCGGGCGGGGTCAGCCGACCGCGGCCATGACCTCGTCGGAGACGTCGAAGTTGGCGTAGACGTTCTGCACGTCGTCGCAGTCCTCCAGCACGTCGATCAGCTTGAAGATCTTGCGCGCGCCCTCCTCGTCCAGCGGCACGTTCACGCTGGGGATGAGGGAGGACTCGGCCGACTCGTACTCGATGCCGGCGTCCTGCAGCGCGGTGCGGACCGCGATCAGGTCACCCGGCTCGGAGACCACCTCGTACGCCTCGCCGAGGTCGTTGACCTCCTCCGCGCCCGCGTCGAGCACGGCGAGCACCACGTCGTCCTCGGTCGTACCGGTCTTGGGGACGATCACCACGCCCTTGCGGGAGAACATGTACGACACCGAGCCCGCGTCGGCCAGCGAGCCGCCGTTGCGGGTCAGCGCGGTACGCACCTCGGTGGCGGCACGGTTGCGGTTGTCGGTGAGGCACTCGATCAGCATCGCCACGCCGTTCGGGCCGTAGCCCTCGTACATGATCGTCTGCCAGTCGGCGCCGCCGGCCTCCAGGCCGGAGCCGCGCTTGACCGCGCGGTCGATGTTGTCGTTCGGGACCGAGTTCTTCTTCGCCTTCTGGATGGCGTCGTAGAGCGTCGGGTTGCCGGCCGGGTCGCCGCCGCCGGTACGGGCCGCCACCTCGACGTTCTTGATCAGCTTGGCGAACATCTTGCCGCGCTTGGCGTCGATCACGGCCTTCTTGTGCTTGGTGGTCGCCCACTTTGAGTGGCCGGACATCTGTTACCTCCGTCTGTTGACCCACGCCTGCGTCGACTGCTCACGCCGGCACCCCACCCCCGGGGACGGGTGCCGCGAGCCGTGGGCGCTGCCCGACGGCTCCCCGTGGAGGGGCTGCGGCGGGTGATGGCCCTGCCGAACCGCCAGTAATCCTACCGAGGGGGCACCCGGGCCTGTCACACCCGGCGGCCCGGCCGCCCGTCACCGGACCGCTGCCCGCCCGGCCGGCTGACGGGGATCCGACAATTTCTCGCGGTGCCCTGGCGCGGGAATTGCGAGCCCCGCCCAATACCTTTCGGCTCGCGCGTTCCGGTCCCACCTGCGCTTTCCGGGACGGCGGACGGCGCGCGATCAACCGAACAGTCACCCGGTCCCGCCGACGAGGCATCCGCTCCTGCCGTGTCCGCCCCTGCGGCACCGAATGACATCCCGCTAGCCTCCAGTTCCCCGTAGGTCGTGAACGGAGGACGCGTGCTCGAGACATTCGACGAATTCTCCGCCGGAATCGACATGCTGGGGCCGCACGGGGTGGACGCCCTGAACGGTTTCTCGCTCATCGTCGAACTGCCCGCCGCACGCGACCTGCAGGGGCTGGACACGTTGCGGCACGATCTCGGGGCGCGTCTGTACCGGGCGGTGGCGGAGGTGCTGGAGGCCAGCGAGCTGCACGAGGTGGACACCCTGCGGCTGGACTGGAGCGACGGGGACGTCGGTGTGGTCTACAAGGACCCCTCATTCGGTTTCCGCATCGACATCCGGCGAGACCTGCGTATCACGCTCAGCCGTTCGGGGTCGTCGCTGCGGCTGTTCCACAACTGGTACCGCCTGCTGATGCCGTACATCAGGGGGCTCATCTCGCGAATCGCGATCGACCTGTCCGAGGTGCTGCGCTCGGACTTCGATCTGCAACCCCTGCGCGCCGCCTATCGCTTCTCGCTGATCGTCTACGACTTCATTCCGGCGCACCGGCAGAAGCCGGTCAGCAGTCACGAGCTGATCGGACCGTTGCTGTCCCGCCGGCCGGGCGAGGACGGCCGGTTCCGCCCGGTGCCCACCGGACGGGACGCGGCCAGTTCGCTGCGTACCGGCCGGCTCGACCTCAAGATCTCCAATTTCCGGGAGGCCGCCCCCGGGGTCCATCTCCGGGAGGTCTACGACATCCAGGCGCCGGCCAATCAGGGGTACCGGGGGATCTGGCTGGACTTCCACTCGATCGCCGAGACGATCGGCTCGGACGACGCCGAGCTGGGCGCCCGCGTCGCGCCCCGGCCGGATTTCCTGCTGGAGAACTACGAGGTCCCGTATCGCGACTTCTTCCGCGACCGGGTGGTGAGCGGGTTCATGGCCGACTTCTTCCGGGAGTGGAACTTCTCCTGCGCCGTCGGAACGATGCCGTGAGTCAGGAGACGCTCAACGCGCTCCAGGTCGCCGGGCTGGCGGTCACCCTGACCCTCAGCGTCATCGCCCTCGTGCTGTCCTGGCAGAACAACCGCGCCACGGCCCGGGAGGCGCGGATCGCCGGCGAGCAACTGGAGGCGTCGGTCGTGCCGGTCGCCATGATCCAGGACTCCCGGCTCACCTGGCGTGGACAGGAACTGGTGGTGCTCTCGGTCCGGCTGCGCAACGTGGGCGCCGGTCCCATGCTCGGACTGCGTATCGAGGGGATCACGCTGGACCGGGCCGCGCTCGCCTTCGTGCCGCTGGGCGAGCCGAAGGCGGACGCGGTGCAGCCGATGACCGAAGTCGAGCAGCGGCTGCGCTTCACCGAACCGCCGCGCATCCCCGACGTGGGCTCGCTGGTGCTGCGCATCCGCTACTACGACGTGCTCGGCCACGACCACGACAAGCCGCTCAACCTGCGCGTCTCCGCCGGATCGGGCAGCGGCACGATGACCGGTTTCCTGCCGGCCCGGATCACCCGCCGCAGGGCCTGAGGGGAGTTGCCGTGTCCAAGCTGATCATCGGGCGGTTCCTCGCCCGCCACCTCGACCCGGAGCCGAAGTCCCGGAGCCAGTTCGCGCTGCGCCGCCCCAGCGTCACCGACGCCCGGATCCGGCTCGGGCTGCGCGAGGAGCACATCATCTCGGACGACGCGCTGGGCCCGGTGGTCGCCTCGGACGACGACAGCCATCTCATGACCATCGCGCCCACCGGCGCCGGCAAGGGCCGCGACGTGATCATCCCGAACCTGCTCAGCTACGAGGGTTCGGTGGTGGTGCTCGACCCGAAGGGCGAGAACTACGACGTCACGCACGCCCACCGGCGCGACGCGCTGGGCCATGAGATCGTGCTGCTCGATCCGTTCGGCGCCAGCAGCGGCAGCCGGTCCGAGCGCGGCGCCCTCAACCCCTTCGACGTGTTCGCCGAACTCCGCCGGGGCAACGAGGACGCCGAGGAGCCGGAGGACTTCGGGCGGCTCCTGTCCGACCTGCTGATGGGGGGCGAGAAGTCGACAGTCGAACCGTTCTGGGACGAGATGGCCCAGTTGCTGATCGCCGGGCTGACCACTCACCTGATCACCGCGGAGGCCGAGGCCGGACCGGAGGGCGCGTCGTCGCTCACCCTGCAGAAGCTGCGCAGCCGGCTGTTCCAGAGCGACCTGGTGATGTACATGGCCCAGGCGCTGGACGACGACCGGGACGGCCGGATGCCGGCCGGCACCAGCCAGGAGTTCCAGATGCTGCTCGGCGTCGACCAGCAGAAGACGTTCCCCAGCATCGTGGTCACTGCGGCCCAGCAGCTCGCGCCGTTCAGCTCCCAGCGGACCGTCGACGCCACCGACCGGACCAGCTTCCCGCTCGCTCACCTGGTCGACCCGGAACGCCGGATCTCGATCTACGTGGTCGTTCCGCCGCACAAGCTCCGCACCCACCAGCGGCTGCTGCGGGCCTGGGTCGGCTGCCTGCTCTACTACGTGATGAACAGCCGGACCATCAACCAGTCGCGCCTGTTGTTCCTCATCGACGAGGCGGCGCAGCTGGGCCGGTTCTCCCTGCTCCAGGACGCGATCACGCTGCTGCGCGGCTACGGGCTGCGCACCTGGACCTTCTGGCAGGACCTGGCCCAGCTCACGAGCATCTACGAGGGCGTCGGCGAGACGATGATCAACAACTCCGGCGTGCTCCAGGTGTTCAGCCCGGCCAACTTCGGCGCCGCCCACGAGCTGTCCCGACGTCTCGGCGTCAACGTGGGTGAGCTGTTGCAGTTGTCCCCCGGCGAGCAGGTGGTCGCCTTCAAGAGCGAGCAGCCGACACGGATGCAGCGGTTCAACCATCTCACCGACCCGGTGCTGAGGGGGTGGGCCGCGCCCAACCCCCGGCACCGCTGACCGGTGGCCGGTACGGGCCGCCGTCCGCTCAGGAGACGGCCCGGACCAGCTCCACGAAGGACCGGTGCAGCCGCAGGTCGCCGGTCAGCTCGGGGTGGAACGAGGTGGCCAGCAGGTTGCCCTGCCGTACCGCGACGATCCGGCCCGCGGCCGGACCCTCGGTCACCCGGCCGAGCACCTCGACGTCCGGGCCGACCCGCTCCACCCAGGGCGCCCTGATGAACACCGCGTGGAACGGGCCGCCGTCGACGCCGGTGAGCGCCACCGGCGCCTCGAACGAGTCGACCTGGCGGCCGAACGCGTTGCGCCGCACCGTCATGTCGACGCCGGCGAAGCCGCACTGGTCGGGGCGGCCGTCCAGCACCTCGGCGGCCAGCATGATCATGCCGGCGCAGGAGCCGTAGACCGGCATCCCGGCGGTGATCCGCTTGTCGATCGGCTCGCGCATCTCGAAGATGTCCACCAGCTTGCTGATCGTTGTCGACTCGCCGCCGGGCACCACCAGCCCGTCGACCGCGTCCAGCTCACCCGGGCGCCGCACCGGCCGGGCGTCCGCGCCCGCCCCGGCCAGCGCGGCGACGTGCTCGCGTACGTCGCCCTGAAGGGCGAGCACGCCGATCACCGGTACGGCCACGATGTTCCTTCCGGGGTGTTAAAAGGGGGCCCCGCCTCTACCAGAGGCGTTAACAGGGGGCCCCTCCTTACATCTACCAGCCGCGCTCGGCCAGGCGGTGCGGCTGGGGGATCTCGTCGACGTTGATGCCGACCATCGCCTCGCCCAGCCCGCGGGAGACCTTGGCGAGCACGTCCGGGTCGTCGTGGAACGTGGTCGCCTTGACGATCGCTGCGGCCCGCTGGGCCGGGTTGCCGGACTTGAAGATGCCCGAGCCGACGAAGACGCCCTCGGCGCCGAGCTGCATCATCATGGCCGCGTCCGCAGGGGTCGCGATGCCGCCCGCGGTGAACAGCACGACCGGCAGCTTGCCCTGCTCGGCCACCTCCTTGACCAGCTCGTACGGGGCCTGGAGCTCCTTGGCCGCGACGTACAGCTCGTCCTCGGGCAGCGACTGGAGCCGGCGGATCTCCTGCCGGATCCGGCGCATGTGGGTGGTGGCGTTGGAGACGTCACCGGTGCCCGCCTCGCCCTTCGAGCGGATCATCGCGGCGCCCTCGGTGATCCGGCGCAGCGCCTCGCCCAGGTTCGTCGCCCCGCACACGAACGGGACGGTGAACGCCCACTTGTCGATGTGGTTGGCGTAGTCGGCCGGGGTCAGCACCTCGGACTCGTCGACGTAGTCGACACCGAGGGCCTGGAGGACCTGCGCCTCGACGAAGTGGCCGATGCGGGCCTTGGCCATCACCGGGATCGAGACGGCCTGGATGATGCCGTCGATCATGTCCGGGTCGCTCATCCGGGACACGCCGCCCTGCGCGCGGATGTCGGCCGGCACGCGTTCCAGGGCCATCACGGCGACCGCGCCGGCGTCCTCGGCGATCTTCGCCTGCTCGGGGGTGACCACATCCATGATCACACCGCCCTTGAGCATCTCGGCCATGCCGCGCTTGACGCGGGCGGTGCCGACGGCGGTGGCGGTGGTCGGGGCTGCGGATTCAGACACGGGACATCGCTCCTCGGCGTGCTCGGGAGGTGACTGCGCAGGAATGCTACGACCGTCGCGCCGCCGTTCCGAGCGCCAATCGAACCCCCGGTGGCCTGCCGTGTGGCCCCCGTCACGGCCGGTGCGTCAGCCGGTGGTCACGTCCGCGTGCGGGGCCAGCGTGGGGTCGTCGATGTCGAAGTAGCGCGGCCACTCCCGCCCCCGTCCCATCCGGAACAGCCGCACCACCGGACGCCCCCGCGCCGAGCGGGCGTCCCGGACCAGGTCGGTGTGCACCTGCCGGGCCAGCGCCAGCCGCCTGCTGGCCGCGATCACCGCCGCGCAGGCCGGGTCGTCCGGGTCCAGCCGCACCGCGCGCAACTGCCGGGTCAGGTCGTTCTCGGCCGCCTCGCGCTCCTCCGGAGCGGCGTCCAGCGCGATCCGCGCGGCGGCGTACAGCTCCACGCCGTACCGCTGCTCGGCCAGGACCGCGGCGGCGGCCGCGCGGCGCAGCAGGTGCGCGTCCAGCGCGCGGGCCGCCGAGTCCGCGCGGACCTGGAGCCGCTGCACCCGGCCGGAGGTCCAGATCAGGTACGCCGAGAGCAGCCCGAGCACCGCGACCGCGCCCACCACCCACCACATGCCCGGCATCGTAGTGCTGCTCCTCATCCCGGCCGGCCGGCGAGGTGCACCGGTCGACGCGCTCGTCACAGCGGCCGCAGCGGCCACAGCGGTCAGCCCAGACCCGCCCACTCCTGGTCCATGACCCGGCCGTCGGTGGCCTCGATCGCGGCTGCGTATACCTCCAGAACGCGGCGGGCAACCACGGGCCAGTCGAAATTCGCCACCACCTGGTCGCCGCAGGCGGTCAGCCCGGCCCGGCGGCCGTCGTCGTCGAGCAGCTCGGAGAGCGCGGCGCCCAGCGCGGCCGCGTCGCCGGTCGGGAACAGCCGGCCGGCCCGCCCCCCGTCGAGCACCCGGCGGAACGCGTCCAGGTCGCTGGCGACCACAGTGGCGCCGGCGGCGAGCGCCTCGGTGAGGATCATCCCGAAGGACTCCCCTCCGGTGTTCGGTGCGACGTAGAGGTGCACGCTGCGCAGCATGCGTGCCTTGTCCGCCTCGGAGACCAGGCCGAGGAACGTGACCCGGTCGCGCAGCGCGGCCGGAAACCGCCCGTACAACTCGTCGGCGTCACCCGGACCGGCGACCAGCAGGCGCAGGCCGGGGCGGTACGGAGCCAGCGCGACGAACGCGTCCCGCAGGATCGGGAAGCCCTTGCGCGGCTCGGTGAAGCGGCCCAGGAAACCCAGCGTGCCGCCGGTGCCCGGGGCGCACTCCCCCGGCCAGCCCGGCAGCGGCGGCACCCCGGCGAACTTCGCCACCGCCACCCCGTTCGGGATCTCCACCGCGCCGCCGTCCATGTGCTCGACCTGCACCTTGCGGGCCAGCGCGCTGACCGCGATCCGGGCGGTGATCCGCTCCAGCACGATCTGGAGCACGCCCTGCGCGGCCGACATCACCCGGGAGCGGGTCATCGCGGTGTGGAAGGTGGCCACCACCGGGCCGCGGGCGCAGAGCACCGCCAGCATCGACAGGCTCGGCGTGAGCGGCTCGTGCACGTGCAGCACGTCGAAGTCGCCCCGGGTGATCCAGCGGCGCACCCGGGCGGTGGAGACCGGGCCGAAGGCGATCCGGGCCACCGACCCGTTGTACGGCAGCGGCACCGCCCGCCCGGCCGACACCACGTACGGCGGCAGCGCCGAGTCCTCGTCGGCGGGCGCCAGCACGCTCACCTCGTGGCCGAGCCCGAGCAGCGCCTCGGCCAGGTCCATGACGTGGTTCTGCACCCCGCCCGGCACGTCGAACGAGTACGGGCACACGATGCCGATACGCACTGCGTCCCCCTAGACCGTCCCGGTGGTGGCCGGTGGCTGCGCCGACGTGGGCGTACCGTCCCGGCCCTGGTCCAGCCACATCCGCTGCAACATGTGCCAGTCTTGCGGATGCCGGGCGATGCCCGCCGCCAGACCGTCGGCAATCCGCTGCGTCACGGTGCGGACCCGCTCGTCGAGTGGCGCGCTGTCCGGGTCCGGCAGCGGCAGCGGGCCCTCGATCGAGGCGCACGCCGCGTCCGGTTCGTACCACATCGAGGCCACGTAGAGCGGGGCACCGGTGCGGATGGCCAGCAGCGCGGGACCGGCCGGCATCCGGGTGCGGCCGCCGAAGAAGTCCACCTCCACGCCCCGGGCGGACAGGTCCCGGTCGGCGAGCAGCGGCACCACGTAACCGGTGCGCAGCCGGTCCACCAGCACGTCGAACGCGGGCCGCGGGCCGCCGGTGTTGGGCAGGATCTCCATGCCCAGCCCTTCCCGGAACCCGACGAACCGCTCGTAGACGCCGTCCGGGAGCCGCTCGGCCACCGTGGTCATCGGCCAGCCGGTGGCCGCCACCCAGGCGCCCGCGGCATCCCAGTTGCCGGCGTGCGGCAGCGCCACCACGGCGCCCCGGCCGGCGGCCACGTCGGCGGCGAGCAGCTCCTGCCCGTCGAGGCGGAACCCGGCGAGGATCTCGGTGCGGCTCAGGCCGGGCAGCCGGAACGCCTCCATCCAGTACCGGGCGTACGAGCGCAGCCCGTCGCGCACCAGCGCGTCCAGTTCCGCGTCGGGCATCTCCGGGCCGACCACCCGGCGCAGGTTCGCGCGCAGTCGACGCGTACCCCCGCCGTCCCTGCGGTGGGCGCGGTCGGCGCCCACCCGGAAGGCCGCCGCCGCGACGGGCCGGGGCAGCGCCCGGACCAGGCGCCAGCCCGCGACGAAGCCCGCCTCGGTGAGGTTCACTCCGCGCCGACCCGCTGGGCCTGCCGGTACACGTGGGCCATCCGCTGCCCCACCGTGAAGATCGAGACGGCGGCGAGCAGCCAGAGCGCGATCTCCAGCGCCGGACGGACGCCGACGCCGGTGAGCAGACCGCCGACGCCGACGATGAGCAGCCGCTCGGTGCGCTCGGCGATGCCCACGTTGCAGGTCATCCCGAGGCCCTCGGCGCGGGCCTTGACGTAGGAGACAAGCCCGCCCGCGGCCAGGCAGATCAGCGCCGCCGCCACGCCCGAGTAGTCGTGCTCGGTGGCCAGCCAGTACGCCACCGCGCCGAACACCGCGCTGTCGGCGACCCGGTCCATGCTCGAGTCGAGGAACGCCCCGAACCGGGTGGACCCGCCGCTCATCCGCGCCATCGTGCCGTCGAGCAGGTCGGTGAGGGCGAAGACCGTGACGATCAGCGCACCGGCGACCAGATGGCCGCGCGCGCCGAAGCCGAGCGCGCCCACGAGCACGCCGACGGTGCCGGTCACGGTGACCGCGTTGGGGGACACGCCCGCACGCAGCAGCGCGCGGGCGACCGGCTCCACGACGCGGGTCATGCCCGCGCGGGCCGTCACTTGGAAGATCTTCGCCATGGCGGTCCCACGATAACGGCCCGCAACCGCCGGGGACACAGCCGGGCGTACGACCCGCCCGACGGCCCTTGTGCGGGCACCCCTGCGGGTGTGAGATCGAGCCAGGAGGTGAGCCAGTTCACCGGATCACCGGTCCGCGTTCCCGTCCAGCAGGAGATCACCGGAAGATATCGCCGCGGCGCCCGTCCCGGGTCCGCTCCCCCGTCGCCCGCGGCGGTCGCCACCACCACCGGTTGAGGGAGGTGCGCCGCGATGGCGCAGAAGAACGAGAAGGGTGTCACCGGCGGCGCGCCGGTGGTGACCGAGCCCGGCAGGGTTCGCAACGTGGTGCTCGTCGGGCACTCCGGCGCCGGCAAGACGACACTCGTCGAGGCGCTGCTGGCCGCCAGCGGCACGATCGGCCGGGCCGGCGCCGTCACCGAGGGCACCACCGTCTGCGACCACGACCCCGCCGCCGTACGCCAGCAGCGCTCGGTGAGTCTGTCGTGCGCCCCGCTGACGCACCGCGACGTCAAGGTCAACCTGCTGGACACCCCGGGGTACGGCGACTTCGTCGGCGAGCTGCGCGCCGGGCTGCGCGCCGCCGACGCGGCCCTGTTCGTGGTCTCCGCCGTCGACGGCATGGACGCCGCCACCGCCGCCCTCTGGGAGGAGTGCGCCGCCGTCGACATGCCCCGGGCGGTGGCCGTCTCCCGGCTGGACCACCCGCGCGCCGACTTCGACGAGGCCGTGGCGCTGTGCCAGCGGGTCTTCGGCGACAACGTGCTCCCGCTCTACCTGCCCATGCTCGGCGACGACGGCGAGTCGGTGGCCGGGCTGATGGGGCTGATCACCCGCCGGGTGTTCGACTACTCAGGCGGGCTGCCCGCTGCGGTACGCGAGCCGGACCCGCAGCACCTGCCGGCCATCCAGGAGTCCCGCGACGAGCTGATCGAGGGGATCATCGCGGAGAGCGAGGACGAGACCCTGATGGACCGCTACCTCGGCGGTGAGGAGATCGACTCCGAGGTGCTGATCACCGACCTGGAGACGGCTGTCGCTCGCGGCCACTTCTACCCGGTGGTGCCGGTGTGCGCGGAGACCGGCGTCGGCCTGGACGCGCTGCTCGACGGCCTGGTCGCCGCGTTCCCGTCCCCGCTGGAGCACGACCTGCCCGCCGTCACCGGCGTGGACGGCTCGCCCCGCCCGCCGCTGACCTGCGACCCGGACGGCCCGCTCGTCGCCGAGGTGGTCAAGACGACCGTCGACCGGCACGTCGGACGGGTCTCGCTGGTACGCGTCTTCTCCGGCACGCTGCGCCCCGACCAGGTGATCCACGTGTCAGGCCACGGCATGGCCGAGCGCGGCCACCCGGACCACGACGCCGACGAGCGGGTCGGCCACGTCTACAGCCCGCTGGGTGCGACGCTGCGCGAGGTGTCCGCCTGCGTCGCCGGTGACCTGTGCGCGATCACCAAGTCGGGCAGCGCGGAGACCGGCGACACCGTCTCGGCCAAGGACGACCCGCTGCTGATCGCGCCCTGGGAGATGCCGGAGCCGCTGCTGCCGGTGGCGATCGTGGCGCGCAGCCGGGCCGACGAGGACGCGCTGGCCCGCAACCTGTCCCGGCTGGTCGCCGGCGACCCGACGCTGCGGCTGGAACGCAACGCGGAGACCCACCAGCTGGTGCTCTGGTGCATGGGCGAGGCGCACGCCGACGTGGTGCTCGACCGGCTGCGCGGCGGCGGCGTCGAGCTGGACACCGAGCCGGTCCGGGTGCCGCTGCGCGAGACGTTCACCGCCGCCGCGCGCGGGCACGGCCGGCACGTCAAGCAGTCCGGCGGTCACGGCCAGTACGCGGTCTGCGACATCGAGGTGGAGCCGCTGCCCCGGGGCGCCGGCTTCGAGTTCGTCGACCGGGTGGTCGGCGGCGCGGTCCCGCACAACTACATCCCCTCGGTGGAGAAGGGGGTACGGGCGCAGATGGAACGCGGCCTGGTAGCCGGCTACCCGGTGGTGGACCTGCGGGTGACGCTGGTCGACGGCAAGGCGCACAGCGTCGACTCCTCGGACGCGGCGTTCCAGACCGCAGGCGCGCTGGCGCTGCGCGACGCCGTCGAGAAGGGCCAGCCGGCGCTGCTGGAGCCGGTCGACGAGATCACCGTACGGGTGCCCGACTCGTCGGTCGGCGCGGTGATGGGCGACCTGTCCGGGCGACGCGGCCGGGTGCTCGGCACCGAGCCGGACCCTGATGCCGAGGGGCGGACGCTGGTCCGCGCCGAGGTGCCCGCGACGGAATTGCTGCGGTACGCGGTAGAGCTGCGCTCGATGACGGCCGGCACCGGCACGTTCCGCCGCGAGTTCGCCCGCCACGACCCGATGCCCGTCCACCTCGCCGACCAGGCCCGCAAGGAGTCCACCCCCCACTGACCCCCGCCCCCGCGATCTTGCACTTGTAGCCTCCCTAAAGGGGACATTGCCGACAAGATGCGGGCCGCAAGTGCAAGATCGCCGTCGACGAGGTCGGGGCTGGGCTGGGCTGGCGCGGGGACTGTGTAGATCTTGGTAGGAAGTGGCCCCTAGAGGGGCCACTTCCTACCAAGATCTGTGGCGTCTCAGGAGTCGGGAGGCGAATCTCGGCGGGCGGGCGAGAGGGGACGGCTCGGCGGGAGGGGACGGCTCGGCGGGGCGGGTGGGTGGCGCGGGGGGCTCGGTCAGGGGCGGACGGCGGGGACCGGGGGCATCGGCCAGTGGGGGCGGTCGGCGTCCCGGAGCGCGGCCGAGCGTACCGCCGCCAGCCGCCGCTCCACCTCGGCGAAGTGGTCCGGGGCGAGCGGGCCCCGGGCCAGCGCGGCCGCGTTCTCCTCGACCTGTGCGACGGTACGGGCACCGGGGATCGGCACGGCCCGGTCGCTGCGTGCCCAGATCCACCCGATCGCCCCCTGGGCCAGGGTGCGGCCGTCGGCGGTCAGCGCGTCGCGGACGGCGGCGACCCGGCGCAGCCACTCCGGCGCGGGCCGGCCGCTGCGGAACCACTCCAGCCAGGTCGGCCCGAGTCCGCGTACGTCGTCGCGGGGCAGCGTGGACTCCGGCGTGTACTTGCCGGTGAGCAGACCCATCCCGAGCGGCCCCCGGGCCAGGCCCGCCAGGTCGTGCTTGTCGCAGGCGTCCAGCATGGCCGGGGCGTCCCGGAGCACCGACAGCGCGTGCTGCACGGCGGCGGCGCCGCGGGCGACCTGCGCGAAGGCGGCGGCCCGGTCGGCCCGGTCGGTGCTCCACCCGTACGCCCGGATCAGGCCGGCGTCGACCAGGTCGTCGAGCGTGCCGATGAGCGCCTCGGCCCGGGGCAGCGGCAGGTCGCCCAGATGCAGTTGGTAGAGGTCGATGCGGTCGGTGCCCAGCCGCCGCAGCGAATCGGTGACCGCCCGGCGCAGGTAGTGCGGCGAGGCGTTCTCACCGGTGGCCTGCCGGGTCCGCTCGTCGAACGTGTAACCGAACTTCGTGGCGATCACCGCCTCGTCACGCCGGCCGGCGAGCGCCCGGCCGAGCACCCGCTCGCCGTGCCCGGCACCGTACGTGTCGGCGGTGTCGAACAGTGTGACGCCGAGGTCGAGCGCGCGGCGGACGGCGCGTACCGACTCGTCGTCGTCGACCCGGCCCCAGCCCAGCGGCCGGGCACCCTCGGCCCACGGGCCGCCGATCGCCCAGCACCCCATGCCGAGGGCGCTCACCTCGATGCCGCTGCGCCCCAACTGTCGCGTGTCGACTGCCACCGCCGCATCCTGTCACCTTCCCGGCGCCTGCGGGCCGATTCGTCAGCCAGGAGTCCCGTCATGATCACACCACGTGACGGCGACCGGGGTCATTCGTGGATGGAGCGGAGAGGTTCCCGGGGCCCGAAGGACGACCGGCCCGGACGATTCGCCCGCGATGAAGGCCGTCGACCCGCTCCGCGCCGGCTGCGAGACCGTCGGGGCGCCGGGCGGGCAGCGCGCCGGGTCGCGATCCGTCAGCGGGCGTAGGCCAGCAGTACCGGCTCGTCCTGGCCGGGCCACGTGCCGGTGAGCCCGCCGGAGTCAGGCACCTCGGCCGGCACAGGCCGCCGGACCACCGCCAGCTCGACGTCCCCGACCCGGACCGCCGTCACGCCGCCGTCACCCGAGCCGGCCGCAGCCGAACCAGCCGACACCGGGCCGGCCGACACTGGGCCGGCCGAAGCCGGACCGGTCGGCACCGGACGGCCGGTACGGCTGCCCGCCAGCGTCATGCTCGCCGGGCGCACCTCGCGCTTCCCGTCGACCTCGAAGTACTCCTCGGCCTGCCCGGCGTCGGCGAGCACGGCGGCGGCCAGCAGCGGCGGGTACACCGGGTCGCCGCAGGCGTCGTACGCCCAGCGGCGGCCGAGCACCGAGTGCTCGACGACGCCCACCAGGTGCTCGTCCGCCCCGGCCAGCGGGGCGCCCCGGTAGGTCAGCGGCACCTGGAGCACCGGGCCGTCACCGGCGCGCACGAGCAGCGTCTCGATGCCGACCTCGCCGGCCGGGTCGTCGAACCGGTACGCCGCGACGCGGCTGACCGGCGCGCCGGCCTCGCCGGCGAACCACTGCCGGCCGGGCAGCCAGCCGGCGAGCAGCTCCAGTTTCGAGGGACGCAGTTCCGCGCGGTGCAGGAGAGCCATGCGCAAGATCGTACTGTCGGGGCGGGCTCCCCGTCAGGCCGCCGCCCACGCCTTGGCGAGCAGCTCCCGGGTGTCGGCGAGCAGTTGCGGCAGCACCTTGGTCCGGCCGATCACCGGCATGAAGTTGGCGTCGCCACCCCAGCGCGGCACCACGTGCTGGTGCAGGTGCGCGGCGATGCCCGCGCCCGCCACGCCGCCCTGGTTCATGCCCAGGTTGAAACCGTGCGCGCTGGAGACGTGCCGGACCACCCGCATGGCGGCCTTGGTGAAGGCGGCCAGCTCGACCGTCTCCGGCTCGTCCAGCTCGGTGTAGTCGGCCACGTGCCGGTAGGGGCAGATCAGCAGGTGGCCGGGGTTGTACGGGTAGAGGTTGAGCACCGCGAACACGTGCTCGCCCCGGGCCACCACCAGGGACTCCTCCGGCGGCAGGCCGGGCGCGAGGCAGAACGGGCAGCCGGCCGGCTTCTCGTAACCGCCCTCGGGACGGTCCTCGCCGGAGATGTAGGTCATCCGGTGCGGCGTCCAGAGCCGGTCCAGCCCGTCCGCCAGACCGTCGTCGCCGCCGTACCCGGTGTCCCGCTCCGCCCCTGTCACACAGGCGATCCTACGATCCGGGCCGGGCCGCCGCCGAACCGCGCCGCCGCCCGGGCGGCGCGGTCGGCGGAGCGTCTACTCGGCGGCGGTGGCGGTGGGGCCGGCGTTGGTGCGTGACTCCACCACCTCGCGGACGTGCGCCACCGCCTCGTCGACCGGTACGCCGTTGCGCTGCGAGCCGTCCCGGTAGCGGAACGAGACGGTGCCGGCGGCCACGTCGTCGTCACCGGCGATCACCATGAACGGGATCTTCTGCTGCTGCGCGTTGCGGATCTTCTTCTGCATCCGGTCGTCGCCCAGGTCGACCTCGGCCCGGATGCCGTGCCGGCGCAGCCTCGCGGCGAAGTCGACCAGGTAGTCGCCGTGCTCGTCGCGGATCGGGATGCCGACCACCTGCACCGGCGCCAGCCAGGCCGGGAACGCGCCCGCGTAGTGCTCGGTGAGCACGCCGATGAACCGCTCGATCGACCCGAACTTGGCGCAGTGGATCATCACCGGCTGCTGCCGGGTGCCGTCGGCCGCCTGGTACTCCAGCCCGAAGCCCTTGGGCTGGTTGAAGTCGTACTGGATGGTCGACATCTGCCAGGTCCGGCCGATGGCGTCCTTGGCCTGCACGGAGATCTTCGGGCCGTAGAACGCCGCGCCGCCCGGGTCCGGCACCAGCTCCAGGCCGGTCTCCAGCGCGCACTGCTCCAGCACGGCGGTCGCGGTCGCCCAGTCCTCGTCGGAGCCGACGAACTTGTCCGGCTTCGAATCGTCGCGGGTCGACAGCTCCAGGTAGAAGTCGTCGATGCCGAAGTCACGCAGCAGGCTGAGCACGAAGCCGAGCAGGTGCTTGATCTCCGACGGCGCCTGCTCCCGGGTGCAGTAGGAGTGCGAGTCGTCCTGGGTGAAGCCGCGCACCCGGGTCAGGCCGTGGATGACGCCCGACTTCTCGTACCGGTAGACCGTCCCGAACTCGAACAGCCGCAGCGGCAGCTGCCGGTAGGACCGCCCGCGCGACCGGTAGATCAGGTTGTGCATCGGGCAGTTCATGGCCTTGAGGTAGTAGTCGCTGCCCTCCATCTCCATCGGCGGGAACATCGTGTCCTTGTAGTAGGGCAGGTGTCCCGAGGTGTGGAAGAGCCCTTCCTTGGAGATGTGCGGGGTGCCGACGTAGTCGAAGCCCTCCTCGACGTGCCGCGCCCGGACGTAGTCCTCCATCACCCGCTTGAGCACGCCGCCCTTGGGGTGGAAGACCGGCAGGCCGGATCCGATCTCGTCGGGGAAGCTGAACAGGTCGAGGTCCGCGCCGAGCTTGCGGTGGTCGCGGCGGGCGGCCTCCTCGAGAAGCTTCAGGTACGCCTTGAGTTCGTCCCGGGTCGGCCACGCGGTGCCGTACACGCGCTGGAGCTGCGGGTTCTTCTCCGACCCGCGCCAGTACGCGGCGGCCGAGCGCATCAGCTTGAACGCACCGATCAGCCGGGTGTTCGGCAGGTGCGGGCCCCGGCACAGGTCCGACCAGCAGACCTTGTCCTCGTTCGCGGCGAGGTTGTCGTAGATGGTCAGCTCGCCGCCGCCCACCTCCATCACCTCGGAGGAGTCCAGCCCCTCCCCCTTGACCTCGATCAGCTCCAGCTTGTACGGCTCGGCGGCCAGCTCGGACCGCGCCTCGTCCAGGTCGGCGAACCGGCGGCGGCGGAACCGCTGGCCGGACTTGACGATCTCCTGCATGCGCTTCTCGAGCTTGGTCAGGTCGTCCGGCTGGAACGGCTTGTCGACGCCGAAGTCGTAGTAGAAGCCGTTCTCGATCGGCGGGCCGATGCCGAGCTTGGCGTCCGGGAAGACGTCCTGCACGGCCTGGGCCAGCACGTGGGCGGTGGAGTGGCGCAGCACGTTCAGCCCGTCCGGGCTGTCCAGCGTGACCGGCTCGACCGCGACGTCCTCGGCCGGGCGCCAGTCCAGGTCTCGGAGCTGGCCCTGCGGGTCGCGGACCACCACGATCGCCTTCGGCCCGCTCGTCGGCAGGCCGGCCGCGGCCACCGCGTCGGCCGCCGTGGTCCCGGCGGCGACGACGACGGGGTCGGCCACGACGGGGGTACGGGGTGCGGACACGGTGACTCCTGTCGTCGACGGTACGGAAGGGCCGGTGACCGGCCCCTGCGATGCTATCGGTCGACCGGACCCGGACCGCCGCCGACGCCGGTGCCCGCCGTCGGCGAGTTCCGTGCCGGGTTGAACCTTTTCGCCCCGCCGCCCGAACTACCAGGTGGGGCCGGAGCCGGTACCGGCCCCAGTCGAGAAGGATGGGGACGACCATGAGGATGACCCGTCAGGGCCGGTGGGCGGCTGCGCTGCTGGCGGCCGTACTCGCCGGGGCGGTGGGCTGGCCGGGCGCGGCGAACGCGGCCGGGGTGACCGTCACGACCTCGCCCGCCCAGGTACGCCAGGGCGACGCGATCGAACTGTCGGTGCTGGTCCCGGCGGACAAGCCCGGCACCCGGACCACCCGGATCGAGCTGACCATGCCCGCGGACGCCCCGATCGGCGAGGTGTACCCGCTGTCGGTGCCGGACTGGGCGCCGACCATCACGACCCGCACCCTCGACCAGCCCGTACCCGGCATGCACGCGGCCGAACTGAACCAGGTGACCCACTCGGTGAGCTGGCTGCGGATGCCCGGCACCGGCACCGGGGCGGCCCGGCTGCCGCTGGGCATGGGACCGATGCCCGCCACCGACCGGCTCACGTTCACGGTGACGCAGACGTACGACGACGGCACCGTGGTCCGGTGGGCGGACCCGGCGGGTGGCGCGCACCCCGCGCCGGCGCTCGACCTGCTGCCGCCGCTGCCGGGCACCGTGACGCACGACGGCGTCCCCGGAGCGGGCGGCGCCGGGCACGGCGGTCACGGCGCCGCGGGCGCCCCTGGCGCTGCCGGTGGGGCGCAGGGCGGCGCAGCGGGCGGCACGGCACCGGCGGCCGGTGCTGCGGACGACGGGCCGAGCGCCGACCTGCTGCTCGGCGGCGGCCTGCTCGCCGGGCTGGCCGGCGGCGCGGCGATCGGGTGGCTGCTCAGTCGCCGCCGGCGCGACACCATGACCCTCCCGGACGACAGCGACGGCCCCTCCGACACCACCGACGCCACCGCGACCCCCGACAACGCGACCTCCGAAGCCGGCGAGCCCGTCCCCGCCGGCGCTGCCTCCACGCGCCCCTGACCGCCACCCGCCCACTCGCCCACTCGCCCACTCGCCCACTCGCCCACTCGCCCACTCGCCCAACAAGCGGGAACACTCATCCACGATGCGAGACCACAGTAGATCTTGGTACGAAACGGCCCCCAGGAGGGCCGTTTCGTACCAAGATCTCGGGCTCCACCGGCGGCGGACCGCAGCCGCGGGCGCGGGTGGGGTGGGGTGGGGTGGGGTGGGGTCAGGCGGTGGCGGTTAGCCAGCCGGGGAGCGGCTCGCGGGCGGTCAGCCAGCCCTCCGGCACGCCGCCCGGCGCGCCCACCCCGGTGTACGCGGCCACGATCCCGCCCACGATCGCGGCTGTGGTGTCCACGTCGCCGCCCGCCTCCACACAGACGCGGATCGCGGCCGGGTAGTCGTGCAGCAGCGTGGCGGCGGCCCAGAGCGTGAACGGCACGGTGTCCTGCGCGGTGACCCGGGAGCCGTTGCCGAGCGCGTCGGCCGCCTCGGCGGCGGAGTGACCGAGCAGCGCGGCGGCCCGGCGTACCCCGCGGTGCACCTCACCGGCCAGGTCGAGCGTCCCGGCGACGGCGGTGAGCAGCCGGGCCGGGTCGGGCCGGCCGCCGTCGAGGCGGGCGCGGGCGGCGAGCGAGGCGGCCACCGCGACCGCTACCGCGCCGGCGACGCCCTCCGGGTGGGCGTGTGTCACCTCGGCGGAGACACGGGCCTGCTCGGCGGCGCGGCGGGTGGAGTCGGCGTGCCAGGCGCCGAGCGGCGCGACACGCATCGCGGCGCCGTTGCCGCAGGAGCCCTGCCCGTCGAACGCGGACGCGGCGGCCACCGGCCAGGGCGTACCGGTGCGGATCAGCCGCAGCACCGTCACCGCGCCCGGCCCGTACCCGCGGTACGGCTCGCAGCGCTGCGCGAACGCCAGCGCCAGCCGGTCCCGGTCGATGCGGCCGTCGGCGGCCAGCTCGGCCACCACCGAGCAGGCCATCTCGGTGTCGTCGGTCCACTCCCACGGCGGCGCGGGCAGCCGCCCGGCGGCGAGGTCGTCCGGGTGCCGGCCGGGAACGAAGAACTGGGAGCCGAGGGCGTCGCCCACCGACAGGCCGGCCAGCGCGTCGCGGGCGAGCGTGAGGCGGGTGTCGGGAAAGAGCGTGAACGTCATCGCCGTCCCAGCTTGCCCGCTTCCCCGGACCGCCGCAACGCGACCGGCTTGCCACGCCGAGTACGGTGCTGACGTGGCAACCGTCCTGCTGGTCGAAGACGACCACGTCGTGCGCGGCGCCATGCTGCGGTCGCTGACCGACCGGGGGCACGCGGTGCACGCCGTCGGCACCGCGCTGGACGCGCTGCGCCGGGTCGCCGCGGAGACACCGGACCTGGTGGTGCTCGACCTCGGTCTGCCCGACCTGGACGGCTCGGACGCGTTGCGCATGCTGCGCGGCATCACCGACGTGCCGATCATCATCGCCACCGCCCGCGACGACGAGCAGTCGGTGGTACGGCTGCTGCGCGCCGGGGCGGACGACTACATGGTCAAGCCGTTCACCGGGGCGCACCTGGACGCCCGGATCACCACTGTGCTGCGGCGGGCCGGCCGGGCCAGCCGTACCGTCGCCCCGGCCGTGCACACGGTCGGCGGCCTGCGTGTCGACGTGGGCGAGCGCAGCGCGGTGCTGGACGGGGAGGCGCTGGCGCTGACCCGTAAGGAATTCGACCTGCTGGCGTATCTCGCCGCGCGTCCCGGCCGGGTAGTGTCCCGGCGGGAACTCTTGGAGGAGGTATGGCGGCAGCCATCGGTCGGCGAGGACCAGACCATCGACGTTCACCTGTACTGGCTCCGCCGCAAAATGGGCGAGTCCGCGGCGAAGCCGCGCTACCTGCGCACCGTGCGGGGGGTCGGCTTCCGGCTGGTGGCCCCGGACTGAGGTTCAGCCTCGCCGGGCTCACCGCGGGGCTGTGCGGCCTGATCGCGCTCGCCTTCCTCATCCCGCTCGGGCTCACCCTCGCCGACCGCACCCGGGAGGCGGAGCTGGCCGACGCCGCCCACCGGGCCGCGCTGGTGACCGGCGCGCTGGCGGTCAGCACGGACACCGCGACGATCGAGCGGGCGGTGGCCGCCGCGGCCGGCGACGATCCGGCCATGCGGCCGGTCGTGCACGGCATCGGCGCTGACGAGTCGGCCGGCCGCGCCGACCCGCGGGTGCTCGCCGACGCCGCGGCGCAGCGGCGGTCGGTGGTCACCGAGGTGGACGGCGGGGTGCTGCGGCTGGACCCGGTGGTGCTGGGTGACCGGGTCGCCGTGGTGGAGGTCTTCGTCCCCGACGAGGTGCTCGACTCCGGCGGCGGCCGTTGGCTGCTGCTGCTCGCGATCGGTCTGGCGCTCGTCGGCGCGGCGGTGGCAGTGGTCGACCGGGTGGCGGCCCGGGCCGTGGACGCCACCGGCGACCTGGTCAAGGCGGCGCTCGCGGTGGGCGACGGCGAGCTGGGGGTACGGGTCGAGCCGACCGGCCCGCGTGAGCTGGCCGAGGCCGGGCACGCGTTCAACCGCATGACGGAACGGCTGGTGGCGCTGCGCGCCGACGAGCACGAACTGGTCGCCGACCTGTCGCACCGCCTGCGCACGCCGCTGACCGCGCTGCGGCTGGACGCCGAGGCGCTGGAGTCCGACGACACGAGCATCGGCACGTTCAGCGAGGCGGAGCTGGACCGGCGGCGCGGCATCCGGCGGATCCGGCAGGCGATCGTCACGCTGGAGGGCGAGGTCGACCAGCTGATCAAGACGACCCGCAAGGCGGTCGCCCAGGAGACGGCACCGGCGTCGTGCGACGTGAGCGAGGTGGTCCGGGACCGGATGGTCTTCTGGTCGGCGCTGGCGGGTGACCAGAACCGGCCGCACCGGGTGGTCGGTGCGCAGTTGCGGATCCCGGCGCCGGTGCCCCGCGCCGAGCTGGCCGCCGCGCTGGACGCGGTGATCGGCAACGTGTTCCGGTACACGCCGCAGGGCACCGCGTTCGAGGTGGCGGTGAGCCGCCGGGACGGCTGGGTGGCGATCCGCATCGACGACGCCGGGGCGGGCGTCGCCGACCCGGACCGGGCGTTGCGCCGGGGTGAGAGCGACAAGGGCTCGACCGGGCTCGGGCTGGACATCGCCAAGCGGGTCGCGTTGCAGGCGAACGGTTCGGTGAGCATCGACCGGGCCCGGCTCGGCGGGGCGAGCGTGGTGATGCTGCTGGCCGACCCGGACGCGGCGCCCCGGCAGGTGAACCGGTTCGGGCTGGTCGGGCGGATGGCCCGGGAGGCACGCGAGCCGCGTCCCGGGCGGCGCTGGCCGCGCCCGCGCTGACCGCTGACTGTGTACGGGCGCAAGTTCTCCTTAAAGGTGGTTTAACGACGGCCGGAAAACCGGCGTGAACTGCCAGGATCGCTGACAGAACCCATCAGTTCCGTCGGCCGGGACGCCCCGTAAGACCTTCCGGCGGACGGATTATGCGCGCGGCGGGAGTCCGGTCCCCCCACACCTCGCTCCCGTCGCGCGCGCTCTCCCGTCACTCCCGGTCCCGCTGCCGCGCTCGCCGCGCCGGCGCCGTCCGGGCTGATGCTGACCGTGCGGCACCGGGCGTCCCGGCGGCCGGCGCCGGTACGGCCGCTCAGCGTGCCGCGCTCGCCAGGTACGCGTCGATCTCGGCGGTGATCCGGGCCTGCTCGGTCGGTGCCAGGAACGCCGCCGCGACCGCGTCGCGGGCCAGGGCGGCGACCCCGTCGGGGCCGAGCCGCAGCAGCCGGGCGGCCACCGCGTACTCGTCGTTGAGCGTGGTGCCGAACATCGGCGGGTCGTCGGAGTTGATGCTGACCGGCACACCGGCCTCGACCAGCCGGGGCAGCGGGTGCGCGTCCAGGCTGGGTACGGCCCGGGTGCGCACGTTCGACGTCGGGGAGATCTCCAGCGGGATCCGCCGCTCGGCGAGGTGGGTCAGCAGCGCCGGGTCCTGGGCGGCGGAGATGCCGTGGCCGATCCGCTCGGCGCCCAGTTCGCGCAGCGCGTCCCAGATCGTCTCCGGGCCGGTGGTCTCGCCGGCGTGCGGCACCGAACGCAGCCCGGCGGCCCGCGCCTGGTCGAACCACGGCTTGAACTGCGGCCGGGGCACCCCGATCTCGGGGCCGCCGAGGCCGAAGCTGACCAGCCCGTCGGGTCGTTCGTCGAGCGCGATCCGCAACGTCTGCTCGGCGGCGGGCAGGCCGGCCTCGCCGGGGATGTCGAAGCACCAGCGCAGCGCGATACCGAAGTCGGCCTCGGCGCGCTTGCGGGCGTCCTCGATCGCCTCGCAGAACGCCGGCGCCGGGATGCCGCGGTTGACGTGCGAGTACGGCGTCACGGTCAGCTCGGCGTAGCGGACCTGCTGGCGGGCCAGTTCCCGGGCGACCTCGTGGGTGAGCAGCCAGACGTCGTCGGCGTCGCGGATCAGGTCCACCACGCTGAGGTAGACCTCGATGAAGTGGGCGAAGTCGCGGAACGCGAAGTAGTCGGCGAGCGCCTCCGGGTCGGCCGGGACGGGGCTGCGCCCCTCGTGCCGGGCGGCCAGTTCGGCGACGATCCGGGGCGAGGCCGAGCCGACGTGGTGCACGTGCAGCTCCACCTTGGGCAGTCCGGCGATGAAGGTGGGCAGGTCGGTCACGAGTTCTCCTCTGCGCGGGTGCCGGTACGGGCCACCATGAAGATCCGGCGGAACGGGAAGTACACCTGACCCTGCCGCACCGGGTACGCCTGCGCGAGCCGTACCCCCAGCTCGGCGCGGAAGGCGGCCCAGCCGGCGGCGTCCAGCGCGGTGCGGACCGGGCGCAACGCGGTGCCCTCCATCCAGGCCAGCACCGGGTGGCCGGCGCCGGTGGCAGGCAGCAGATGCACGTACGTAGTCTCCCAGGCGTCGACCGCGCAGCCCGCGTCGGCCAGCAGCGTGGCGTAGCCGACCGGCTCGTCGACGGGCGCCTCGCGCAGCTTGCCGGCGAGCGCGTCGCGCCATCGGGCCCGGGCGGCGACGGAGCGCAGCAGCCGGTGCGACGGCACGCCGAAGTTGCCCGGCACCTGGAACGCCATCCAGGCGCCGCCCGGCAGCGCGCCCGCCCAGCGGCGGAGCAGGTCGCGGTGTTCCGGCACCCACTGGAGCACGGCGTTGCCGACCAGCACGTCCACGTCGGGCGCCGGCCGCCAGTCGCGGACGTCCCCGACGGCGTACGTGACCGGACCGCCCTCGGCGGTCGCCCGGGCGATCATCTCCGGGGAGGAGTCCAGGCCGGTGACCCGGCTGCCGGGCCAGCGTGCGGCGAGCGTGGCGGTGAGGGTGCCGGGGCCGCAGCCGAGGTCGACCACGGCGCGCGGGTGCTCGGCGCCGACGCGGGCCAGCAGGTCGTGGAACGGCCGGGAGCGCTCGTCGCCGTAGCGCAGGTAGGTGCGCGGATCCCACATGACAACCCCCAAACCGTACGTACGTCTTGTTGGACCGTACGGCCCGGCGCGCGCCACGGCAAGCCGCTCACTAGGCTCGACCGGGTGGAACAGCGCAGCTTCGACCGGCTCGGCCGGCACGTCGGCATCATCGGACTCGGCGCGTGGCAGCTCGGCGCGGACTGGGGCGAGGTCAGCGAGGACGCGGCGCTCGGCGTACTGGCCGCCGCCGTCGACGCGGGCGTCACCTTCCTGGACACCGCCGACGTGTACGGCGACGGCCGCAGCGAGGCCCTGATCGGCCGGTTCCTGCGCTCCCGCCCCGGGCACGGGCTCACCGTCGCCACCAAGATGGGCCGCCGGGTGGAGCAGACGCCCGAGGCGTACACCCTGGACAACTTCCGGGCCTGGACCGACAGGTCCCGGGCCAACCTCGGCGTCGGCACGCTCGACCTGGTGCAGTTGCACTGCCCGCCCACCGCCGTCTTCGCCGACGACCGGGTCTTCGACGCGCTCGACACGCTCGTCGACGAGGGACGCGTGGCCGGGTACGGCGTCAGCGTGGAGACCTGCGACCAGGCGCTCACCGCCATCGCCCGGCCCGGTGTGGCCAGCGTGCAGATCATCCTCAACGCGGTCCGGCACAAGCCGCTGGAGCGGGTGCTGCCCGCCGCCGCTGCCGCCGGGGTCGGGATCATCGCCCGGGTGCCGCTGACCAGCGGCCTGCTCTCCGGGCGGTACGACGAGAACACCACGTTCCCGGCGAACGACCACCGCACGTTCAACCGGCACGGCGAGTCGTTCGACGTCGGCGAGACGTTCTCCGGCGTGGACTACGACCTCGGCCTGGAGGCGGTACGCCGGCTCGCACCACTGGTCGGCGACGACCGCACGATGGCGCAGTTCGCGCTGCGGTGGGTCCTCGACCAGCCCGGCGTCACAGTGGTGATCCCCGGCGCCCGCTCCGCCCAGCAGGCACGACGCAACGCCAAGGCGGCCGGGCAGTCGGCACTGACCGAGGTGGAGCTGGCCGCGGTGCGGGCCACCTACGACGAGCTGATCCGCCCGCAGGTGCACGACCGGTGGTGAACCGGCCGGTCGGCGCGGCGTCGCCGGGCGCCGGCGGCGGGCATGCTGGAGCGGGACTGTCGTCGGAGGGGGAACGATGAGGGGTTGGTTCCGGCTCACCCTGGGGCTGCTCGCCGTGGTGATCGGTGCGCTGTGGACGGTGCTCGGCCTCGGGTACGTCGAGGGCAGCGCGATGAGCGACCAGCGGATCTGGGCGATGGTCGGCCCGGTGCTGGTCCTGTTCGGACTGGCCGGGCTCTGGTGGGGCATGCGGGCACGGCGCCGCTGAGGAGCCGGGCACGGTGAAGCCCCGCCTCCCGTAGGGGGTGCGGGGCTTCCGGCACCGGCCGGCGCGGCCGGTGCGGTCAGCTCAGATGGGGCGGACCTGCTCGGCCTGCGGACCCTTCTGACCCTGGGCGATCTCGAACTCCACCCGCTGGTTCTCCTCCAGCGTGCGGTAGCCGCTGGTCTGGATGGCCGAGAAGTGGACGAACACGTCAGCACCCCCGCCGTCGACGGTGATGAAGCCGAAGCCCTTGTCAGCGTTGAACCACTTCACGGTTCCCTGCGCCATGTGTATCTCCTTCTAAAACTGGCGGCCGAGCACGCCGTGCGGCCGATTGGCCGTTTTCGAGCAGCGGCGCCTGAGGCGGCCCCCAATGCAGGAGACTTCTCTCAACCCACGCGTCTCTCAACAGCGTGAGACAGCAAACCACGTACGCAAAAACTTCGCACAGCCTACCGGACGAAATTCTCCGACATGTGACCTGAAGGTCGCGCGAACGGCGCTGCGCGGCCCCGCCGGAGCCATGCGAAAGACCCCTTTCCCGCGCTCGGGAAAGGGGCCTTTCCGGCCATTTTCATCAGTCCGGCCAGCGACCGGTCAGCCGGCGTACGCCCACCGCTCCGCCCCGGTCGACGGCAGCCCGCACCACCGCGAAGATGGCCCCCTGGAGGGCCGCGGCGGCCAGCACCTCGCCCCAGCGGCGGTCCTCGTCGGTGGCGCTCGGCGCATCGCCGTCGCCCGCCGTCACCTTCCAGACCTGGCGGAAGATCACCCCGGCGACGGTACCGGCGGCCAGGCCGAGCAGCACCCCCACCGGCTTGTACGCCGCCTTGCCGATCCTGCCGCTCACCTGCGCCTCCCTCGGACGATCACCAGCACCACCGCGGTCACCAGCGCGCCGGCCGCGACGGCCGCCCACGGCAACGGGTTGCGCCCGACCGCCTCACCCTTCTCGTACGCCTGCGCCCGGACCAGCCGGGCCCGCTCCGCCGCCCGCCCGCGCACCCGGGCCGCGGTCAGCGACGCCTGCTCGCGCATCCGCGCCTTCGCCTGCTCGGCGGAGTGCCGCACCAGCGCCTTCGGATCGGCCCTGGCCGCGAGCAGCTCCATCGTCTCACCGAGCTCCACCCGGGTCCGGCGGATCTCCTCCCGGAGCGCCGCCACGTCCCCGGTCCCGTTACCGGTCATGCCCGTCTCCCGTCCTTCACCGCGGCGGTGACCGTGTCGACGTCCGCCCGAACGCTGCGGACCGCCGCCTCAGGCACCGGCGGGACGGCACGGCTGACCTGCTTCTTGCCCACCAGCGCCAGGATCCCGGCGAGCAGGAACAGCGCCACCGCCACGATCAGGGCGGCCAGCCACGCCGGCATGACAAGCGCCAGCAGCAGGATCACTGTGGCGACAAGGGCTCCGGCGCCGTAGAGCGCCATCACCCCGCCGCCGCCGAACAGACCGATCCCGATCCCGGCGTGCTTGCCCTTCTGGGTCAGCTCCGCACGGGCCAGGGCCAGCTCGTCCCGCACCAGGCGGGTGACCTGCTCGGTGGCGCGCTGTACCAACTCGGCGGTGGACGGCTCGTTCCCGGTCCGCGACGTGCTGCGACTCGCGACGTCAGCCATGCTGTCCTCCTTTCGTCATCACCGCGCTGTATGCCCGGAGTCGCCGCCCGTCAATCCTGCGCGGAGCAGCCGGTCCGCACGGCCGCGCCCCGCCGGGACCCGGTGCCGGGCACCGGATCCGGGGCGTGCGCACCACGTCCCCCGCAACGGCCCGGCCAAACCCGCCCGGCCGGAAAGCCGCCCGGACGCGGGAACCCCCGGCGCCGTGGGCGGCCGGGGGCTCCGATCGGGGTACGGGATCAGCGACGCGCCTCGGCGTGCTCCTCCCGGCCCACGAACACCTCGCTGCGGGCCTCGCCGTCGTCGCTGCCGCCGAAGACACGCGCGTCGTCGGGCGCCTCGGTGCCGGCCGGACGGCGTACCGGGCGGCGCGGCTGCACCGCCTGCCAGGGCAGCGGACCGGTGGCGTCGCCGACCTCGGCGCGCAGCCGGGGCAGGGCGGTCGGGCGCTGGTCGCGTACCCAGGTCACCAGGTGCTCACGGACCAGGCACCGCAGGTCCCACAGGCTGCCCGCGTCGGCGGCGCTGACCAGCGCGCGGACCTTGACCATGCCGCCGGTCGCGTCGGTCACCTGGAGCACGCAGACCCGGCCGTCCCACAGCTCGGTGCCCTCGCACAGGCGGCGCAACTCCTCCCGCATCGCCTGCACCGGAATCGCCCAGTCCAGCTCGAACTCGGCGGTGCCGAGCACCGCCGCCTCGGTCCGGGTCCAGTTCTGGAACGGCCGGCTGGTGAAGTACGAGGTGGGCAGGATGAGCCGGCGGTCGTCCCAGACCTGCACCACCACGTAGCTGAGCGTCAGCTCCTCGATCCGGCCCCACTCCCCCTCGACCACCACCACGTCGTCGAGGCGTACCGCGTCGCTGAACGCGAGCTGGAGACCGGCGAAGACGTTGGCGAGCAGGCTCTGCGCGGCCAGCGCGGCGACCGCGGCGATCACACCGGCGGAGGTCAGCACACCGGCGCCGACCCCGCGCACGGCCGGGAACGTCATCAGCATCACGCCGACCGTGAGGATCACGATCACCGCGATGGTGAGCCGGCGCAGCAGCACCACCTGCGTACGGACCCGGCGGGCGTGCCTGTTGTTCGGCACGTCGACCCGGAACCGGGCCAGCGCGGTGTCCTCCGCCACCACCAGCAGCGAGGCCACCAGCCACGCGGTGGCGGCGATCGTCGCCAGCACCAGCGTGTGCAGGACGAACTGCCGCCACGGGCTGCCGACCGCGTACGCGGTGGTGAACCGGATCGCGAACTGCACCGCCGCCACGGTGACCGCGACCTGGAACGCGCGGTGCGCGTGCTCGGTCAGCTCGGTCATCAGCAACGAGCGGCGGCCGAGGCGGCGGGTGACCCGGTGCACCACCTGGGCCAGCACCAACGCGATCGCCGCCGCGGCGAGCGCGGCGGCGACTGTCACGACGTAACTCTGCACGAACTCTCTCTCCCTCCGACCGGGCGGGAATCGGGCAAAGGCCCAATGGTGCCCGGCGGCCCGGGTATCGACCAGGATCAGACCTTGCGGTACCGGGACTGGAAGAAGCAGTAGACACCGAACGCGGCGATGCCGAGCGCCATGAGCGCCAGCAGCCACGGCCCGTACGACTGGTCGCGCAGCGTCCGCAGCGCGGCGTCGAGGCCACGCGCCTTCTCCGGGTCGTAGTTCACGGCGGCGACCACGATCAGCAGGCCGGCGATGGCGAACACGGCGCCCCGGGAGGCGTACCCGGCCATGCCGAGCCGACGGGTGAGCTGGCGGGTCTTCGGGCTCATCTCGCCGGTCTTGAGGTTGCGTTCGAACTTCTTCTTCAGGCCGTAGACGACCATGCCGACGCCGAGCGCGGCGAGCGCGAGCCCGGCCAGGCCGACCAGCCACCGGCCGCCGTCGGAGGCCATCAGCTTCTCGGAGAGCTGCTGCTGCTGGTCGGAGGCGTTGGAGCTGGCGTCCTGGAAGACCTTGATCGCGGTCCAGCCCAGCCAGACGAACACGACGACCCGGACCACCGAGGCGATCCGTTCGAACAGTCGTTCCTTGCCCGTCCTGGACACGTGGCCGGAGATCGCCTCGAATGCCTGCCAGATCGCCATGGCGAACAGGCCGACAGCCATCGCGATCAGGAGGAACTTCCCGAGCGGCTGTTCACCGAGAGTGCGCAGCGCGCCGTTCTGGTTGCCCTCCTCGCCCGAGTTCCCGAAGGCGATCTGCAGCGCCAGCCAGGCGAGGAGCAGGTGCACGATTCCGTATCCGATGAAGCCGGCACGGGTCAACAGTTCGAGCCAGCGGCTGTTTCGAGCCTGGGCGGCGGTGGCTCCGGCGTTCCGGGTGAGAGACATGAGCCCTCAATCTCCCGGCGGGCGATTCTCCAAACGTCGCCGCCCGCCGGGACGGCCGAAACGGATCAGGCGCTGAGGTCCCGGGCGACCCGCACCACCACCTGCTGATCGTTGACGCTGTCCAGGCTGACCTGGAAGCCGGCGACCTCGGTGGCCTGCTGGCCCATTGTGAGCGAGAGCTGTTCCCCGGCGACCTCGACGGTGACCTGGTCGCCTTCGGCACCGATCAGCTTCGCCTCGACGCCGAGGATCCGGGCGCTGGCCTCCACTCCGCGGTCGAAGGTGATCGTGCAGGCGTCGAGGCCGCAGTCGGTCTCGGCACCTTCGGAGCTGCATCCGGCGAGCAGTGCGGCGCCGAGGGCGAGACCGGCGAGCAGACCGGCGGCGCGGCGGGCGGGGGCGGAGGTGGCGCGTCGGATCGTCACCCGCCCAAGGATAGGCGGCATGCGCCACCGCGCCCTCGCGGGCGGGCGCGGGCGGCCACGCCGGGCGGGGTGTCCGGGGTGCGCGCTAGGGTGCCGGAATGGCTTTCGACGTCGCCCGGGTCCGGGCCGGCTACCCTGCCCTGAGCGAGGGATTCGCCCACTTCGACGGCGCCGGGGGCACCCAGACCGCCGCCGCTGTCGTCGAGGCGGTGGCCGGGGCGATGCGCGCCGCGACGGGCAACCGCAGCACCGCCTTCTCTCCCGGCCGCCGGGCGCTGGATCTGGTCGCCGGGGCGCGGGCCGCGGTCGCCGACCTGCTCGGCGCGCAGCCGTCGGGCGTGGTGCTCGGGCCGAGCGCGACAGCGCTGACGTACACGCTGGCCCGGACGATCGGCGCCGGCTGGCGTCCGGGCGACGAGGTGGTGGTCTCCCGGCTGGACCACGACGCGAACGTCCGCCCGTGGGTGCAGGCCGCGCAGGCGTCCGGCGCCACGGTGCGCTGGGCCGAGTTCGACCCGGCGACCGGCGAGTTGCCCGCCGGCCAGTACGCCGACCTGGTCACCGAGCGCACCCGGCTGGTGGCGGTGACCGCCGGCAGCAACGCGATCGGCACCGTGCCGGACGTGGCGGCGATCGCCAAGACCGCGCACGCCGCCGGCGCGCTGGTCTGCGTGGACGGCGTGCACTCGGTGCCGCACGGCCCGACCGACCTGGCCTCGCTCGGCGCGGACTTCCTGGTGACGAGCGCATACAAGTGGTCCGGTCCGCACCTGGCGGCGATGGTCGCCGACCCGGCGCGCTGGGAGGCGCTGCGCCCGGCGAAGCTGCTCCCCTCCGCCGACGGGGTGCCGGACCGGTTCGAGTACGGCACGCCGAGCTTCCCGCTGCTGGCCGGGGTGACCGCCGCGGTGGACCACCTGGCCGGTCTGGATCCGGCGGCGACCGGCGACCGGGGCCAGCGGGCACGCGCCGGGCTGGCCGCCGCGCAGGCGCACGAGGAGGCGGTCTTCGACCGGCTGCTCGCCGGGCTGGCCGACCGCCCGTTCGTGACCGTGTACGGCGCACCGGCCCGGCGCTGTCCGACCGTGTCGTTCCGGGTGGCCGGCCAGGCCCCGGCGCAGACGGCTGCGGCGCTGGGCGAGGCGGGCCTGTGCCTGTCGCACGGTGACTACTACGCCTACGAGTACTTCGAGGGCATGGGCCTGCGGGGCAGCGGCGGCGCCGTGCGGGCCGGCGTCTACCACTACAACACCGTCGACGAGGTGGACCGGCTGCTGGCCGAACTGGACCGGCTGGCCGTGCCCGAGGGGAGAATGATCCGGTGAGCTTTCTGGTCGAGGAGAACACCGCAAAGCGCCGCTTCGAGATCCTGGTGGACGACGCGCTGGCCGGGTTCACCGCGTACACGCCCCGGGGCGAGACGCTGGTCTTCACGCACACCGAGGTCGACGACCGGTTCCAGGGTCAGGGCGTCGGCGCCGCGCTGGTCCGGGGCGCGCTGGACCAGGTCCGCGCCCGGGGCGGCCGGATCGTGCCGCAGTGCCCGTTCGTGGCCTCGTTCATCGAGCGCCACCCGGAGTACGCCGACCTGGTGATCGACAAGCCGTGAGGCCCGGCCCGGCCGGGGGACCTTCCCACCCGGCCGGGCCGGGAGTCAGCGCGCCCCGGTCAGCACCTCGGCGGCGGCCCGTGCCGCCGCGGCGGTGGCGCCGTGGGTGGCCAGGTGCACCGCACCGGTGACCAGCTCGGGCACGCCCAGCTCGACCACCACCGCGTCCGGGCGGGCGGCGAGCGCGCGGCGTACCGCGTCCCGCATCCAGTCGTGCCGGTGCAGGTCGCGCACCACGAGCACCAGCGGCCGGCCGGCGGGCGTCGCGCCCGGGTCGGCCGGTACGGCGTCGACGGCGTAGCGGGCGGTGGTGGTGCCGGGCGCCAGGTGGGCCAGCGGTGCGGCGATGCCCCACGGCGTCTCCTCGCCGATGGCGATGTTGCGCGGGGGCGCGAACTCCACGACGTGGGCCGGACCGGTCAGCGGCAGCAGCCCGGCGTCGCCGGTGACCCGGACCGCGCGGCGGGCGGCGGCGAGCCCGATCGGTGAGCCGTCGGCGGGCGGCGTGCCGGTGGCCCGGCGGGCGCGGGCGGCGACGCTCCACGCGGCGAGCTGGCCGACGCGCTTGGCCGCCTCGGCGAGCCGCTCCTCGGGCAGCTCCCCGCTGACCACCGCCGCGACGATCGCGTCGCGCAGCTCGCGGGCGTCGGCCTCGGTGGCCCGTTCCCCGCCGACGCAGATCGCGTCGGCGCCGGCCACGAGCGCGCGCACGGCGGCGCCGGTGAAGCCGTACCGGTCGGCCACCGCGCGCATCTCCACCGCGTCGGTGACCACCACGCCGCCGAAGCCCATCTCCTCGCGCAGCAGGCCGCCGAGCACGCGCGGGCTGAGCGTGGCGGGTAGTTCCGGGTCCAGCGCCGGCACCAGCAGGTGACCGGTCATCACCGCCTGCGCCCCGGCGGCCACGGCGGCGCGGAACGGGGCCAGTTCGACCGCGTCGAGGCGGGCCCGGTCGCCGCCGATGCGGGGCAGGTCGTGGTGCGAGTCGACCCGGGTGTCGCCGTGCCCGGGGAAGTGCTTGGCGCAGGCGGCGACGCCGCCGGACTGCAGGCCGCGTACCCAGGCGGCGGTGTGCCGGGCGACCAGGTCCGGGTCGGCGCCGAAGGAGCGCACCCCGATGACCGGGTTGGCCGGGTTGGAGTTGACGTCGGCGTCCGGGGCGTAGTCCAGCGTGACCCCGACGGCGGCCAGTTCGGCGCCCAGGTCGCGGGCGACCTCCTCGGTCAGGGCCGGGTCGTCGACAGCGCCGAGCGCGTAGTTGCCGGGGCGGGAGCTGCCCCTCGCGGACTCGATCCGGGTGACGTCGCCGGCCTCCTCGTCGATCGCCACGATGACGTCGGGCCGCTCGGCGCGCAGGTTCGCGGTGAGCGTGGCGACCTGCTCGTGGTCGACGACGTTGCGGGCGAACAGGACGACCGAGCCGAGGCCCTCGCCGAGCCAGCGGCGCACCCACGGCGGCGGTGTGGTGCCGACGAACCCCGGTTGCAGGACGGCGGCGGCGAGCGCCGCCAGGTCTCCGGTCGATCCCTCGGTCCGCTCGCTCATGTGCTGTCGTACCCCCGTCTCCCCCACGGACCCGCCGGGGCCGGCGGGTGCTGACATGGTCACACCGCTCCGCTAAATAGTCAACAATCCTTACTGTTAGCCGCTGGCGCCCTGCGGCAGCCCGTGGGAGAGTTCCCGCATGTCCGCTCTGCCGCTCGCCGACGCCACCAGCGCCGCCGACATCCCCGGCGTACGCCTGCTCGGCCTGGTGGTCGGCGGCCTGTTCCTGCTGATCGCGATCCGGGCCATGTTCCGCCGCTGATCCGCGCCGACGGGTCGGAGCCCGCAGCCGGGGGTGGGGCTTGCCGTGTCCGGACGCGACGGAGGAGGCGGTCGAGGTGATCCGCGAGCTGTGGCGCGGCGAGTTCGTCAACCACCACGGCAGGCACTACACGGTCGAGCACGCCCGGATCCGCACCCGGCCGGACACGCCCCCGCCGATCTACGTCTCCGGTTTCGGCCCGAAGTCGATCGAGCCGGTCGGCCGGGTCGGCGACGGCTACGTCAGCACCATGCCGGACGCCGACACGGTGCACCGGTTCCGCGAGTCCGGCGGCGGCGGCAAGCCGGTCCGGCCGGAGCAGGTCCGGGAGGCGTTCGTCTGCGGCCGGGACGCCGACGCCCACCTGGAGATGATCGACAGGTACGCCGAGGCCGGCTTCGACGAGGTCTACGTCGCCGGCACCGGTCCGCACTGGCAGGGCCTGTTCGACCTGTACCAGCGCGAGGTCCTGCCGCGGCTGCGGTGAGCGGCGGTGGCGGTTTCGCGCGGGACCGCCGGGGGTAGCTGAGGCGCTTGATGAAACTGACCACGCACTCCTCCAGCCTGCGCCGGGCGGCGCGGAACCTGTTCGGCTGGACCGCGCTGCGGCCCAACCAGCTCGCCGCCATGCGCGCCGTGATGAAGCGCCGCGACGCCCTGGTGGTGCTGCCCACCGGCGCCGGCAAGTCGGCGATCTACCAGATCCCGGCCAGCCTGATCCCCGGCCCGACTGTGGTGATCTCCCCGCTGCTGGCGTTGCAGCAGGACCAGATCGCCGCGCTCAACGAACGGCAGCGCCCGGAGCTGCGCGCGGTGCGGATCAGTTCGGACGAGAGCGCCGCCCAGCAGGCCGAGGCGATCGAGGACATCCGGGCCGGGCGCGCGGAGTTCCTGTTCATCACGCCGGAGGCGCTGAGCAACCCGGACCGGCTCGCCGAGGTCCGCGAGCTGAAGCCGGCGCTGGTCGCGATCGACGAGGCGCACTGCATCTCCGCGTGGGGCCACGACTTCCGGCCGGACTACCTGGCGCTCGGTCACCTGATCGACGGCCTCGGCCGGCCGCCTGTGGTGGCGCTGACCGCGACCGCCTCCCCGCCGGTACGCGACGACATCGTCGCCCGGCTGCGGCTGCGCGAGCCGGAGGTGGTGGTCTCCGGGCTGGACCGGCCCAACCTCTTCCTGGAGGTGGCCTACTGCCCGACCGACGACTACCGGTGGCGGCGGCTGATCGCGCTGCTGCGCGACGACGAGCGGCCCGGCATCATCTACGTGCCGACCCGGCGGGCGGCCGAGGAGCTGGCCGAGCGGCTCACCGGCGCCGGTTTCCCGGCCGAGTTCTACCACGGCGGCATGCCCACCGCGGCCCGGCACGAGCTGCACGAGGCGTTCCTCGCCGACCGGGTGCCGATCATGGTGGCCACGTCGGCGTTCGGCATGGGCATCGACAAGCCGAACATCGCCTGGGTGGTGCACATGGCGCTGCCCGACTCGCCGGACAGCTACTTCCAGGAGATCGGCCGGGCCGGGCGCGACGGCTCGCCGGCCCGGGTGCTGCTGCTGTGGCGCTCCGAGGACGTCGGCCTCCAGCGCTACTTCAGCGGCGGTCTGCCGGACTCCAAGGAACTGACCGAACTCGCCGCGGTGCTGCGCGGCAAGGCCCGCAACCGCAAGGAGCTGCGCGAGCTGACCGGTCTCGGTCCGCGCAAGCTGGGGCAGTACCTGTCCCTGCTGGAGCAGGTCGGCGCCGCCGAGCCACGCGCCGGGCAGCGCATCGGCGCGCCCCGGTACGCGCCGACGGCTGCCGAGTCCGGCCGCGCCGCGCTGGCCGAGGCGGAACGGCAGCAGACGGTGACCCGGTCGCGTACCGACATGATGCGCGCCTTCGCCGAGACCACCGGCTGCCGGGGCCAGGCCCTGCTGGCGTACTTCGGTGAGCAGATGCACGAGGTCTGCGGGCACTGCGACAACTGCCACGCGGGCACCAGTGTGGCGGGTGACGGCGCGGTCGGGCCGTTCCCGGTGCACAGCCAGGTGCGCCACCCGGAATGGGGCGCCGGTCTGGTGCTCAGCTACGAGGAGGACCGGATGACAGTGCTCTTCGACGAGGTGGGCTACAAGACGCTGTCCGTGCGCGTGGTGTCCGAACAGGGCCTGCTGGAGCTGGACTAGCCTGACCCGGGCGCCGCGGGGGCGCCCGTCGACAACGACGACCACGGCGAAAGGGGCCTGATCGTGATCGAGCAGCCGGCGTACACCCGGTTCGGCGTCTCCGACGAGGAGTGGGGACTTCTTGTGGGGCTGCCGCAGTCGGTGCTCACCGCGGCGGCCGCCGCCGAGTCCGACGGCACCCGCCGCACCATGGCCGAGAACGCCGCCGGGCTGGAGACCATCGCCACCGGCCGGGAGTCGGCCAGCCCGCTGGTCGCCGCGGTGGCCGGTGAGGTCGTCGACCGGGTGGGCGACCCGGAGACCGGCGCCGAGCTGCCGGTGATCACGCCGCCGGACCCGACGACGATGATCGAGGACGTGCTGGCCCGGGCCGGGCAGGCGTCCGCACTGCTCGCCGCGCGGGTGGACGAGGGGCAGGCCGGGGCGTACCGGCACTGGCTGGTGGAGATCGCCGAGCAGGTGGTGGGCGCGGCCTCCACCGGCGGCATCCTCGGTCTGGGCGGCGACGCGGTGACCGATTCCGAGCGCCGCTTCCGGGACCGGCTGGCCCAGGTGCTGAACGACTGACCGGACTCCTAACAGAACGTTTGCAGGTCCGTCAATGACGGACGTCACGCCCCACGGGTGTCGCTTTCCGGCCCCGTGGGGCGTCCTGCTTGTGGAGAGGTGACCAACCACGGGGGACGTCCATGGACACCACGCTGCCACGGCAGGTCTTCGACACGGAGGCGCTGCCGCCGGGGGAACGCTTCGGGTGCTGGCTGGAAATGCTCGCCCGCACGCCCGGGCTCATGCGGGTCCGCACCGACCACGCGGACAACTTCGTGGCCCGGGCGGAGTTCCTCGACCTGGGCCCGATGCAGGTCATCCGCCACCGCTACCCCTCGCTGGACGGGATCCGGACCCGCAAGCTGATCCAGCGGTCCGACGCGGACTGCTACGTGCTCGCGCTGACGCTCACCGGGACCGGGGTCGCCGACCAGGACGGGCAGCGCGGCATCTGCCCGCCCGGTGACTTCACCTTCTACGACTGCGCCCGTCCGCAGGAACTCAGCCACCACACCGACACCGGCGACGGGCCGCCCGCCAGTTCCCTCGTGGCCTTCATCCCGTACGACGCGCTGCCGCTGCCGCACCGGCGGCTCACTCCCCTGTTCGCCGGCCGGATGTCCGGCTCCGCGGGCGTCGGCGGCCTGCTGGCCGACTTCCTCGTCCGGCTCACCAGCCGCCCCGAGCAGTACCACGCGGCCGACGCCGAGCGGCTCGGCGGCATCGGACTCGACCTCGTCGCCACGCTGCTCGGCCGGAACCTGGTCTCCGAGGACGCGGTGCCCACCGAGATCCGGCGCCGCGCCCTGGTGGTCCAGGTACGCGCCTACGTCCAGCAGCACCTCGGCGACGCCACGCTCGACCCCGGGACGATCGCCGACGCCCACCACGTCTCGGTCCGCTCCCTGCACCGGCTCTTCGAGGACGAGGAGACCACGGTGGCCGCGTACATCCGGGACGAGCGGCTGGCCCGGTGCCGCCGCGACCTCGCCGACCCGGCGCTGGGCGACCGCTCGATCCAGGTCATCGCCGCCCGCTGGGGCTTCCGGGACAAGGCCCACTTCAGCCGCGCGTTCCGGGCCGCGTACACCGAGACGCCGCAGGCGTACCGGGCCCGTCACCTGGACCGGGCACGGATCGTCAACACCACGGCATCCGCAGTCAACTCGACGCGGACATACTGAACACCGGGGCCGGCACCGCTCGCGGTGGCGGCCCACGGTATCGGGGGGCCGTGGCGTGGCGTCCGTGGCGGTCCGGCCGCGGGCGGCCCGCCCGGCGGTGGTCTCCCGCGTCCGAGCCGGTCGGCTGTCAGCCGGCCTCCTCCTCCAGCAACGCCAGCACCGACTTCTCCACCGCCTCGCGCGGCATCTCCGGCTGCACCGGCGCCAGCACCCCGTCGTGGTAGAGGTCGACCACGCGCGGGTCCACGTACGAGGTCCGGGCCACCGTCGGGGTGTTGCCGAGCAGTTCGGCCACCGAACGCATCACCCCCGCCACGGCGCGCTTGCGGGCGGTGGCGGAGCGCTGCGGACCCGCAGTGGCCAGTTCGGCTGCGGCGAGCACAGTCGCGTGCCAGGTGCGGAAGTCCTTCGCCGTCATCTCGCCGCCGCTGGCGTCGCGCAGGTAGTCGTTCACCTCGTCGCTGCGCACGTCGCGCCAGGCGCGACCGTCCCAGTAGCCGAACAGCCGCTCCTGGGCCTGCCGGCGGCGGCGCAGGTTGAGCAGCACCCGGCACAGCTCGGCGTCCTCGATCCGGCGGACCTGGTCGATGCCGCCCTTGGCCGGGAACTCGAACACCACGCAACCGCCCCGTGAGCGGGCGTGCTCGGGGCGCAGCGTGGACACGCCGAACGTGGGGTCGTCGCCGGTGGCGTACTGGTCGCTGCCGACCCGGAACGCGCCCATGTCGAGCAGCCGGGCGACGGTGGCCAGCACCCGTTCGCGGCGCAGGCCGCGCAGCGCCAGGTCGTGCGTGACCCGGTCGCGCAGCGTGGGCAGCCGGTGCGCCACCTCCAGCACGTGGTCGAACTTGGCCTCGTCGCGCTTGCGCCGCCAGCCCGGGTGGTAGAGGTACTGTTTGCGACCCGCCGCGTCGATGCCGGTGGCCTGGATGTGGCCGTTCGGGTACGGCGAGATCCACACGTCCCGCCAGGCGGGCGGGATCACCAGCTCACGCAGCCGGGTCAGCTCCCCGGCGTCGCGCACCGGCTCGCCGGCCGGGTCGAGGAACAGCCAGCCCTTGCCGCGCCGCCGACGCGCGTATCCCGGCCGGCCCGGGTCGCTACGCCGCAACCGCACCGGAGACCCGTTCCACGTCTGCCACCGCAGCCACCACCTCGTCGATCCCGATGGCATCCAATGTCGGGTGGGTTCGTACCCCGCCCGACCCGGTCAAATCCGGGTTGACGGTCGTGGGCTCGATCGCACCCAGCGCCCGGTGCCGGGGCCGGTCCGGCGGTGGGCCCCAGTGCGCCGCCGGCACCGGCCCGAACAGCACCACCGACGCGGTGCCGTAGCCGGTGGCGAGGTGGGCCACGCCGGTGTCCCCGCTGACCACCAGCCGCGCGCCCGCGACGAGCGCGGCCATCTCGGCCAGTCCGGTCCGGCCGGCCAGCACCGCCTCCGGCGGCAGCCCGGCGTCGCGGGCGACCCGCTCGGCCAGCGCCCGCTCGTCCGGCGAGCCGGTCACCGCCACCCGGTGCCCGCGCGCGGCCAGTTCCCGGGCCAGCCCGGCGAACCGGTCCGCCGGCCAGCGCTTCGCCGGGATCTTGCCGCCCGGGTGCAGCAGCGTCACCCCGGCCGGTACGCCGGTCAGCGCCGGACGCCGCAGCGCCAGGTCCCCCGGGTCGGCCGGCAGCCCGTACGCGTGCAGCAGCCGGCACCAGCGGCGCACCTCGTGCTCGTCGTCGTCCCAGGCCGGGCCGTCCGGGTGCCCGGCACCCGGGTTGCTGTGGGCGAGCAGCCGGCCGGGGCGTACGGCGGCCAGCGCCCGGTGCGACTGCGGCCCGCGGCCGTGCAGGTTGACCGCCACCTCGGGGGGCGGGCCGGTCCACGCGATCCGGTCCGGCCCGGCGGTGGGCAGCACCCGGTCGACCGCCCCGGTCAGCTCCGCCAGCGGCGCCAGCCAGCCCGGCGCGGCGAGCACCAGTTCCCGGCCCGGCAGGCCGGCGCGCAGGCCACGCAGCGCCGGCACGGCGGTGACCAGGTCGCCGACCCCGAGCGCCCGCAGCACCAGGATCACGGGTACGAGGACTCCTGCGCGGCGCAGACCACCATCTCGCGTACCGCGCAGCCGGCCGGCTGGGACAGCGCGAACATGACGGCGGCAGCGGTGTCGGCCGGCTCGTTGAGCACCGCGTCCGAGCCGGGGCGGTACTGCGCGTCCCGCTCGTCGAAGAACGCGGTCCGCATCCCGCCCGGGATCAGCAGCGTCACGCCGACAGCGCCGGCGAGTTCCGCGGCGAGCGCCCTGGTGAAGCCCACCACCCCGAACTTCGCCGCGCAGTACGCGGTCGCGTCGCTGACCGCCTTCACCCCGAGCGTGGAGGCCACGGTGACGATGCTGCCCCGGGACGCCTCCAGCCAGGGCAGCGCGGCCCGGATCACCGCGGCGGTGGCGAGCAGGTCCACTGTGACGATCCGCTCCCAGGTCTCGGCCGGGATGTCGGCCAGCTTCCCGGGCACGTCCATGCCGGCGGCGGTGACCACGGCGTCCAGCCCGCCGGAGCGTTCCGCGAGGTCGCGGGTGGCGGCCTCGGCGGCGCGCGTGTCGGCCAGGTCGCACTCGGCCCAGGGCACCCCGTCGGCGGGGCGCTGACGGTCCAGCACCAGCGGGCGCCCACCGGCGCGGGCCACCGCGGCGACCACCGCCGCGCCGAGCCCGCTGGAGCCGCCGGTGACCAGGACGGTCGGCCCGGCTCCGGGCGCGCCGGCGCTCACGCCGCCACCGCCGGGGGCGCGACCGCGCCGGGTCGGATGGGTCGCTCGTTCATCGTGCTCCCTTCGCCGTGGACCGGACCTGCGCGACGGCCTCGGCCGGGTCGACCGGCCCGGCCGGCCAGCCGCCGCTGCCCCGCCCGGCCCGCGCCGCCGCGATCATGTCGGTGGTCGAACGCCCGTCGAGGTACGGCACCACCACCGTGTGACCGCCCCAGCGGGCCAGGATCTCCGTCTCGGGCAAGGTCTCCGGGCCGCCGCCGCTGGCGTAGTCGCCGCCCTTGACCCAGATGTCCGGGCGCAGCCAGGACAGCGCCGCCTCCGGTGTCGGCTCGTCGAAGATCAGCACCGCGTCGACGCAGCCGAGCGCGGCGAGCAGCCGCCCCCGGTCGCCCTGCGGCACGACCGGGCGCTCCGGACCCTTGAGCCCCGCCACGCTGGCGTCGGAGTTGAGGCAGACCACCAGGCAGTCGCCGAGCTGCCGGGCCGCCTGCAGCGTCGCCACGTGCCCGGCGTGCAGCAGGTCGAAGCAGCCGCCGGTGGCGACCACCGTGCCGCCGGCCGCACGTACCCGCGCCACCACCTCACCGGCCGCCCCGGCGCCGATCCGGTCCCCGCCGCCGGTGACCACCGCCGGGGCGACCGCCCGCACCGGCGCGGGCAGCGCGGCGGCGACGCCGCCGCCGGCCACGTACGCCGACGCCTCGGTGACCGCCTCCTGGACCGCCTCGGACACGAGCGCGCCCCGGGCCAGGGCCAGCGTCGCGGTGGACGCGAACCGGTCGCCGGCCCCGCAGGTGTCCCCCTCGGCGGGCGGCGCCGGCACCACCAGGGGCGTGGATCCGGCGTGGCTGAGCAGCGCGCCGTCCCCGCCGAGCGTCACCGCCACCGCGCGCGCCTGCCAGCGGCGGCGCAACGCGTGCGCGCTGCGGGACGCGACGGCCAGGCGGGAGCCGCCCGGCGGCGTCTTGGCCAGCTCGCGGGCCTCCGGCTCGTTCGGGGTGGCCAGGTGCACCCCGGGTACGGCGGCCGGCCCGCGCGGATGCGGATCCCAGACCACAGGCGCCCGGGTCGCGGCCAGCGCCGCGCGCAGCGCCGGATGCCCGGCCACGCCCCGGCCGTAGTCGCTCACCAGCACGGCGGACGCGTCGGCGATCAGCCGCAGCACGGCGTCGCTGGGCTGACCCGGCGCACCGGCGCTCCCGCCCCGGTCGTGGCGCAGCAGCACCCGTCCGCGCGCCCGCAGCCGGATCTTCTCCGGGGTGGCGCCGGCCAGCGGAAGCGCGTACAACCGGACCCCGGCGGCGGCGAGCAACGTGCCCAGCCGGGCCCCGCCGGCGTCGTCGGCGACGGCGGTGACCAGCGCGACCTCGGCGCCCTGCGCGGCGGCGAAGACGGCGGCCAGCCCGGCGCCACCGGGCCGGTCGACGGACACGGTCTCGTCCAGCACCGGCACCGGGGAGTCCGGGCAGAGCCGGTTCACCAGACCTTCGACGTCGCGGTCCAGCAGCGTGTCACCGAGCACCACCACCGGTCCCCTCATGCCGGGCCTCCCCGGCCGGCCGGCGCCGTCGGGTCCGGCTCGGTGAGGACGACCTCGACACCGGCGCGTACCGGCCCGGCCGCCGGCTGGGCGGCGAGCGCAGCGGGCAGCGCCAGCTCGACGTACTCGCAGAGCACGTGCGAGGCCACCAGGTGCAGTTCCTGCACCACCTGCCCGTCCGGCGAGTCGATCGCCAGATGCTCGTGGCAGAGGTCGGCGAGGGGGTTGGGTGCGGGTCCGGTGAAGGCCCAGCAGCGCAGACCGGCCTGGTGCGCGGCGTGGGCGGCGGTGAGGAGGTTGGTACTGGTGCCGCTCGTGGTCATGAGCAGGAGGTGGTCGTGCGGTCGGCCGTGGGCGCGGACCTGCCGGGCGAAGGTCTCGTCGTATCCGTAGTCGTTGGCGATGGCGGTGAGCGCGCTGGTTTCGGCGTGCAGGGCGATGGCCGAGAGGGGTTGTCGGTCGTGGCGGAGCTTGCCGACGAGTTCGGCGGTGAGGTGCTGGGCTTCGGCGGCGCTGCCGCCGTTTCCCGCCACCAGCAACCGGCCACCGGCGGCGAGCCGCTGCGCCAGCTCCTCGCCCCAGCGGGCCAGCATCTGCTCGGCCTCCCGCAGCGGCAGCAACGCGGCGGCCAGCAGGCTCAGGTGGTCCTCCAGCACCGTCGCGCCGGCGGCCGGCGTCCCGGCCGTCATCAGGCGACCACCCGGGTCGGGCGGCGCACGGTGGCCACCTCGCCGTACAGCTCGGTGAGGCGATCCGCCGTGGTGGCCCAGGAGTAGCGGGTGCGGGCCCGCTCCAGCGCGGCGGTGGCGTAGGCGAAGCGGCGGATCCGGTCGCCGAGCAGGCCCCGGAGCGCCGCGCCGAGGGCCGCCGGCTCCCGGGGTGGCACCAGGTCGCCGGTGCGTCCGGCCACCACCGTGTCGATCAGCCCGCCGACAGCCGTCGCGACCACCGGTACGCCGCAGGCCATCGCCTCCAGCGGGGTGAGCCCGAACGGCTCGTACCAGGGGGCGGCCACGAGCACGTCGGCCGACCGGTACCAGCGGCCCATCTCCTCCCGGGGGACCGCGCCGACCAGCCGTACCCGGTCGGCGACACCGAGCGAGTGGGCCAGCGCGCGCAGGCGCAACGCGTACGGGTCGGTCTCCAGCAGCCCGGCCGGCGGCCCGCCGACGACCACGCACTCGGCGTCCGGCACCTCGGCGACGGCCCGGATGACGTCCTGGAAGCCCTTGCGCTCGACCAGCCGGCCGACGGTGAGGATGCGGGCCCGGCCGCCGTCGCGGTCGGCGACCGGGCCGAGCGGGGCGAACGTCGTGAGGTTCACCCCCGACGGCACGACAGTCATCCGGGACCGGGGCACGCCCATCCGGACCAGTTCGGCGACCTCGTCCTGGCACTGGGCGACCACCCGGTCCACCGAGCGGCCCAGCTTCCGCTCGTGCTCGACCCGGCCCGGCGGGCTGGTGTCCTGCACGCCCTGGTGGCGCCGCTTGACGGTGCCGAGCGCGTGGTACGTCTGCACCATCGGCACGCCCGCGCGGCGGGCCGCGGCGAGACCCGCCAGCCCGCTCATCCAGAAGTGCGCGTGCACCACCTCGGGCTGCCAGTCGCCGGTGCGCCACCGGTCGGCCAGCCACTGCCCGAACGCCGGCATGTACGGCAGCAGGTCGTCCTTGGCCACCGGTTCGGCCGGCCCGGCCGGTACGTGCACCACCTCGTACCCGTCCGGGGTGCGGACGCTCACCGGCAGGTCCACCGCGTCGAGGCGGGTGTAGACGCGCACGTCGTGACCGGCGGCCGCGAGCGCGGCGGAAAGCTCCGCGACATGCGTGTTCTGGCCGCCGGCGTCCTCCCCGCCGAGGACGGCGAGCGGGCTGGCATGCTCCGAGATCATCGCGATGCGCATACTTCCTCCTCCAGCAGCCGGTCCCAGTCGGCGAGGAATCGATCCAGGCCGTAGCGGTCCCGGGCGGCGGCCCGGGCCACGGCGCCCGCCCGGTGGGCGGACTCCGGGTCGTCCAGCAGGCCACGGGCGGCGTCGACGAGCGTGTCGACGCGGGTGGACAGCGCGCCCGCGGCAGGCGGCACCGCCTCCACCGCCTCGGTCGTGGCCAGTGCCACCACGGGCATGCCCATGGTCATGGCCTCGATGAGGCTGAGGCCGAGTGAGGTCCAGCGGCACAGGTGCAGGTACGCGCGCCGTTTGGCGAGTTCGGCGTGCATGGCGTGCTGGGGTACGTCGTCGTGGCTGGTCAGCCGGTCCTCGGGCAGGCCGAGGTGGGCGGCGAGACCGTCCACCTTCATCCCGTAGACGTCGAGCGGCGCCAGCGCGGCGAACCGGGCGAGCAGGTCGGTGCCGGTGACCCGCCAGCGGCGTACCGGCTCGTTGATGACCACGGCGAGGCGGTCGAGTTCCCCGGTCCACTCGACGTCCGGCGGTACGACGCCGTGGTCGACCACTGTGGTGCGGGTGCCGCCGTTGTCCCAGAACAGCTCGTTGAACGCGGTGACGTGCGTGAGCAGCAGGTCGTCGCGGTCGGCCATCGGGTGCCGGGTGTTCGGCACGTCGCCTTTCGGGGTGTTGTGCTCGACGTAGATCGCCGGCACGTCGCGGCCCGGCCGGCGGCCGAGCCACTCCGCCGCCAGGTCGAGTTCCTCCGGGCGTTGCAGGATCACCAGGTCCACGTCGGTGTCGCGCAGGTCCTCGGGAGTGACCTCGACGGCGCTGTCCGGCCACGGGTAGGTGCGCGCCCGGCCCAACCCGTACGGACCCCGGTCCGGCGTGACCGGCACCAGGTACCGGTGCTTGCCGTGCACGAAGGAGGTCGTCCACGACCCGTGGACGTGCCACAGCAGGATGTTCATCCGGCCACCCCGCCCGCCACCGGCGCCGGCACGCCGAGCAGCCGCAACGCCTCCAGCACCCGTCCCGGCTCGACAGCCGACAGGCACGGGTGCCCGGGGACCGGGCAGGCGGTGGCGCGGGTGTCCCGGCACGCCGCGGCCGCATCGCCCAGCCGCACTGTCGGCACCCGGTAGGGCCCCCACTGTCCGAACGGCACAGTCGGGGCGAACAGGCTCACCACCGGCACGCCGAGCGCGGCGGCCAGGTGCGCCGGGCCGGTGTTGCCCACCACCAGCGCGCCGGCGCCGGCGATCAGCGCCGCCAGTTCGTCCAGCCCGGTCCGCCCGCCCAGGTCGACGCCGCCCGCCGCGGCGACCCGCGCGGTCAGTTCCCGCTCGTCCGGCCCGCCGGTGACCACGACCCGGTGACCGGCCGCGCCGAGCACGCGGACGACGCGGGTGGCCAGTTCCTCCGGGCAGGCGCGGGTCTCCACCGAGGAGCCCGGGTGCAGGACCACGTAGCCGGGTGCTCCGGCGTCGGCCGCGGACGGCGGAAGCCGGTCGGTGCGGATGCGCAGCGCCGGTTCGTCGTGGCCGGGCAGCGCGAAGCCGGCTGCGGCGGCGAGGGACAGGGCACGTTCGGGTTCGGGTACGCCTGCCGGGACGCGGTGGCGTACGTCGAGCAGGCTGCCGGGGTAGTCGTCGCTGATGGCGCTGATCCGGGGCACCCCGGCCAGGCGCAGAAGCAGGGCCAGGGGCAGGGCGGACTGGTGGAAGGAGGTGAACACGACCGCCTCGTCGGCGCGTACCTCCGACAGCCGGTCGGTCAGCGCGCGCACGGCGCCGGGATCGACGGGTGGGGCGGGCGCGTCGATCCACGGCAGCGACGCCTCGATGATCTCGTCCACGCCGGGGAGCAGTTCGGCGGCGGCGCGGCCGCGCGGTCCGCACAGCAGCACCACCCGCTGTGCCCCGGCCGCTACCGCCCGGATGCCCGGACCGGTCACCAGCACGTCGCCCGCCGCGTCGCTGCGCACCGCCAGCACGGTTCCCCGGCGCGACCGGCGCGCGGGGTGCGGCGCGGCCGTCAGGCGCATCCGGGCCAGCACGATGCCCACCGCGTCGGGCAGGTCGGCAGCGACGGTGGGTGCGGCGGCCACCTCGGCGGCCCGGGTGGCGGGCGTGGGCACCATGATCGCGGCGGCGCCGGCCGCGGCGGCGGCTGCCGTGTCCGCGCCGATGTCGCCGATCAGCACGCACCGGGTGGGCGTGGTCCCGAGCGCGGCCGCGGCTTCGTGGACGAGGCCGGGCGCGGGTTTGCGGCAGGCGCACCCGTCGGCCTCGGCGTGCGGGCAGATAGCCCAGTGGTCGAAGGGCCCGAGCAGTTCCTCCACCCGGGCGTTGACCAGGCGCAGGTCGTGCGCCGTGAAGCAGCCCCGGGCCAGGCCGGACTGGTTGGTGACCACCGCCAGCCGCAACCCGGCGGCCCGCAACCGGTCCAGCGCCTCCCGCGCGCCGGGCACCGGCCGTACCTTCTCCGGGTCGCCGTTGTACGGCACGTCCTCCACCAGCGTGCCGTCGCGGTCCAGCAGGACCGCGTCGTACAGGCCGGACGGGAACCGGTCAGCACCCGGGTCAACCCGGGCTGACCTGCACTGATCCCGCTCGTGGTCCCGTCGCACGGGCGGCGGGTTCCCGGGGCCCCGAGGAGTAAACGTCGACGTCGGCGCCAGGCCGCCCCGCCGGTGCCGCACGGCCGGGTGCACGCCTGCCACGACCGGCCCGGTCCGGCGATACCCGCCGCCCCGGAGAAGCTAACCCGGATCGCCGTTAGCGACGGCCCGTGCCGGGGTACCGGTCGACGATGGCGGTTGTGGAGAAGGTGATCGACGCGCCCCCGGCACAGGTCTTCGAGGTGCTCGCGGACGGGTGGACGTACAGCGACTGGGTGGTGGGCACCGCGCACGTGCGGAACGTGGACGACACGTGGCCGCGCGTCGGCAGCCGGCTGCACCACCGGGCCGGGCCCTGGCCGTTCTCGCTCCAGGACACGTCGACGGTGCTGGAGTGCCAGGCGCCGCACCGGCTGGTGCTGCGCGCCGGGCTGTGGCCGGCCGGGGAGGCGCTCGTGGCGTTCGCCCTGGAGCCGCTGGAGGGCGGCAGGACCCGCGTGACGATCGGCGAGGAGTTCGCGGCCGGGCCGTTGCGGTGGGTCCGGACCAAGCTCAACGACCTGGTGCTGCACCTGCGCAACCGGGAGACGCTGGCCCGGCTGTCCGACATCGCGACGAGGCAGAAGCCGGAGCGGTGATCGATCGGTGGCGGGGCGTCTGTGCGGCTGCCGCGAGCGGGACTGGCTACCCTCTCAGGTGAACCTGTCGGCTGACCGAGGATGTCCGTGATGATCGAACCCGTGCAGTTACCCTCCCCGTGGGGGGATGCGCGCCTGACCGTCGTCGTTCCGACCTACAACGAGGCGGGCAACCTTCCGGTGCTGGTCGAGCGCCTCCTCGCGCTGCCACTGCCGGGGCTGAAGGTGCTGGTCGCCGACGACAACTCCCCGGACGGTACCGGCGAGGTCGCCGACAAGCTGGCCATCGAGCACCCGGACCGGGTGACGGTGCTGCACCGCCCGGGCAAGGAGGGTCTCGGCCGGGCGTACGTGGACGGCATCGGCCGGGCGCTCGACGACGGCGCGGACTTCGTCGCGCAGATGGACGCCGACCTGTCGCACCCGCCGGAGGCGCTGCCCGGCATGCTCGGCGCGCTGCTGTCCACCCAGGCTTCGGTGGTCATCGGCTCGCGCTACGTGCCCGGCGGTGAGCTGGACGAGAACTGGCCGCTGTACCGGCGCGCGCTCAGCGGCTGGGCGAACCTGTACGTGCACACGCTGCTGCGGGTACGCATCCGCGACCTGACCGCCGGTTTCAAGATCTGGCGGTCCGACGCGCTGCGCGCGATCGGGCTGGAGCGGGTGCAGTCCAACGGCTACAGCTTCCAGGTGGAGATGCACTACCTCGCCACCAGGCTCGGCCACACGATCCTCGAGGTGCCGATCCGCTTCGAGGAGCGCCGCGACGGCGACTCGAAGATGACCACCGCCACGAAGATCGAGAGCGCGCTGATGCCGTTCAAGCTCCGCAGCCGGCACCGCAACCTCGACTCCTGACCGCTCCCGCACGTCCACCGCGCCCTCACGCTGCGCCATTGTCACCGCGCGTGAGGGCGCGGTCGCTCCGCGACGTCCGTCGTCGGCCCCTTTGCTCTGCGGCGGTCGGGTCAGCGGTAGACGGTGCGGTGGGCGGCGGCGATCGTGCGGGCGTACAGCGCGCCGGTGACGGCCCGGTCGCGGGCCAGCGCGGCCCGTGCCGCGTTCGCCCCCGGCGCTCCGTGGACGCCGCCGCCCGGGTGGGCGGAGGCGCTGGCCAGGTAGAGCCGGTCCACCGGGGTGTCGGCCCGGCCCAGGCCGGGGATCGGCCGCAGGAACAACTGCTGGTACGCCGCGGCAGTGCCGCCGCCCAGCGCTCCCCCGACCAGGCTCGGCTCGGCGGCCTCCAGGTCGGCCGGGCCGGCCACGTGCCGCCCGACGACCGACGCCCGGAAACCCGGCGCCGCCGCCTCCAGCACCTCCTCCATCCGCTCCACGTGCCCCGCCACCTCCCCGGCCCGCCAGTTCCGGCGGAACGGCAGGTGGGTGTAGGACCAGAGCGACTCGGTGCCGGGCGGTGAGTGACTCGGGTCGGCCACCGACATCTGCCCCACCAGCAGGAACGGATCCCGTGGCAGCTCGCCGCGGGCCAGCTCGGCCGCGTACGTGGTGAGGCCGTCGAGGTCGGCGCCCAGGTGCACGGTGCCGGCACCGGCCAGGTCGCGGTTCTTCCACGGCACCGGCGCGGACAGCGCCCAGTCGACCTTCAGCGTGGAGCCGTCCCACTTGAAGTGCGCCAGGTCCTCGACCATCCGGGGCGGCAGCGCAGCCGCGCCGACCAGGTCGAGGAAGAGCGCCGGGGCGGGTACGTCGGCGAGCACCGCTCGCCGCGCCCGCCAGTCGGTTCCGCCCGCCGTGCGTACGCCCATCGCGCGGCCCCGGGCGGTGAGCACCCGCTCGACGAGGGCGCCGTACTCGATCCGGCCGCCCCGCTCGACGAGCCGGGCCACGAGCGCGTCGGTGATCCGCTGGGCGCCGCCGACCGGCACCGGCCAGCCGACCTGCTGGCCGAGCATGGCGAGCAGCCAGCCGTACACGCCGGAACCGGCCTCGTCCGGGGACAGGTCGGTGTGCAGCGCGCAGCCGGCCAGCAACGCGGGCCCGCCCTCGCCCTCGAACAGTTCCGCGCCCAGCTTGCGGACCGGCAGCACGAGGCGGCGGGCGAGCCGGAGCGCGCCACCGACCCGGAGCTGCCGCAGCAGGCCCAGCCCGCCGCGCACCGGCGGGAACGGGGTGGTGATGGACTGGAGCATCGGCTCGGCGATCCGGCACCAGTCGGCGTACACGTGCCGCCAGCGCTCCCCGTCGCCGGGCGCGAACGCCTCCAGCGACGCGGCGGTGACGTCCAGGTCGCGGTTGACCACGGCGGCCCGCCCGTCCGGGAGCAGATGCGCCAGCACGTCCGGCGCGTGCGTCCACGACAGGCCGTGCCGTTCCAGGCCCAGCCCGTCCAGCACCGGGGAGGCGTAACCGAGCGGGTAGAAGGAGCTGTAGAGGTCGCTGAGGTAGCCGGGCGCCGTCACGTACGCGGAGCGGACGGCCCCGCCGGGCGCCTCGGTGGCCTCCAGGACCGCGACCTCCCAGCCGGCATCCACCAGCAGGTTCGCGGCCACCAGCCCGTTGTGCCCGGCTCCGATGACGACGGCGTCGGCGGTGGAGATCATCCGATCCGTCTACCCGGCCGGTCACCGGGTGAAACGCGTTTGCCCCGCCCAGGCCGGGGCAAGCATGGCCGCATGTACACGGTTGCGCAGCTCATTGGTGGAGTGTGGGGCGCCGGTGGCGAGGGTGGCGAACTGGTCGTCCACGATCCGGCGGACGGGTCGCCGGTGACGCGGACGCCGGTGGCCACCGGCGACGAGGTGGCGAAGGCGGTGGAGGCGGCCCGGGGCGCGGCGGCGGAGTGGGCCGCGACCGCGCCCGCGGAACGGGCCGACGCGCTGCACCGGGCGGCGGACGCCGTCGAGGCGGCGGCCGGGGAACTGGCCGAGGCGACCACGGCGGAGATGGGCAAGCCGCTCGACGACGCGCGCGGCGGGGTGGCGGCGGGCGTCGGCACGCTGCGACAGTACGCCGAACTGGCCCCGCTACGGGGCGGCCGGACACTGCACGGCACGCACGGCGCGCTGGACTTCATGGCCCCCGAGCCGCGCGGCGTGGTCGCCGCGATCACCCCGTGGAACGACCCGGTCGCGGTGTCCTGCGGCCTGCTCGGCGCGGCGCTGGTCGCCGGCAACGTGGTGGTCTACAAGCCGAGCGAGCGGACCCCTGCCACCGGCTGGCTGCTCGCCCGCGCGCTGGACTCGGCGTTGCCGGCCGGGGTGCTGTCGCTGCTCACCGGCGGCGGCGAGGTGGGCGCCACGCTGGCCGGGCAGGAGCTGGACGTGATCGCGCACGTCGGCTCCACCGCCACCGGCCGGGCGATCGCCGCCGCGGGCGCACGTACCGGGGCGAAGGTGCTGCTGGAGAACGGCGGCAGCGACCCGCTCGTGGTGGACGCGGACGTCGACCCGATCTGGGCGGCCGAACAGGCGGCGCTCGGCTGCTTCGCCAACGCCGGTCAGATCTGCGTGGCGGTGGAGCGGATCTACGTGCACCGCGACGTCGCCGAGGGCTTCCTGGACGCGCTCGTGGCGCGCGCCGGGGCGCTCACGGCGGGCCCCGGCCGTGACCCGGGCACACAGCTCGCGCCACTCGTGGACCGGCGGCACCGGGACCACGTGCACGGGCAGGTCGCAGCCGCGCTCGCCGACGGTGCCCGCATCCGCGCCGGCGGCGTGCTGCCGGACGGGCCGGGCGCGTTCTACCCGGCCACAGTGGTCGAGGGCTGCCGCCACGACATGGCGCTGGTCCGGGAGGAGACGTTCGGGCCGGTGGCCCCGGTGGTGGTGGTCGACTCGTTCAGCGAAGGGCTGCGCTGCGCGGCCGACTCCCCGTACGGGCTGGCCGCCACAGTGCTGACCGGCTCGATGAGCCACGCCCAGCGCGCCTGGCGGGAACTGCCGGTCGGCACCGTGAAGGTCAATTCCGTGTTCGGCGGGGCGCCCGGCGGCGCCGCCCAGCCGCGCCGGGGCAGTGGCCAGGGCTTCGGGTACGGCCCGGAGCTGCTGGACGAGTTCAGCACCGTGAAGGCGGTTCACCTGGAGGCGCCGGGCGGCGGCCACTGGTGAGACGGCACGACACGAGCCCGGGACCGAGGCGGTCCCGGGCTCGACGCGTACCCCCAGGGGTCAGCGACCCCCGCGGGCCTTGCGGGTCGCGTTGTTGTTCGCCTTCTCGATCGCCTTGACCAGTTCCGGCTTGGTCATCCGGGACCGGCCGCGCACGTCCAGTTTCCTCGCCACCTCCATGAGGTGGTCCTTGGTGGCGTTGGCGTCCACCCCGCCGGCCGTCGGCGCGCGCCGGGCCGGGCCGCCGCCTTCGGCCTGCTTGTCGCTGGGCCCCTTACGGCCCTTGGGCTCCCAGTGGTCGCCCACCTTCTCGAACTCGTGCTTGACCGCGGCGAAGGCGGTGCGGTGCGCCCGCTGCCCCTCGCCGTACGTCTCGACTGCCGAGTCGTGCGTCTTCTCCCAGGTCCGCTGCGCCTTCGCCGGGGAGCGCCGCAGCGTGCTGGGCAGTACCTCGCGCCCGGGCATCTCGTCCTCCTGGAGTCTCGGTCGGGTGTCTGGTGTGGTTCCCTTCCACCCGGCGGGCAAACCGGCACCCGGTTTGTCGATTTCCCCCCGGGGGTACCGCCCGGCCACGCCCGGTGGCGGGGCCTGGAGGAGGCGGACATGACCGTGACGACACCACAGACGGTCGGCGGCCGGACGCGGTCCCGTCTCCCCCGCCGGATCCGCCAGCTCAACTGGCGCACCTGGCGCGGCGTGCTGGTACGCAGCGGCAAGGGCTTCGTCACTGACAACTGCGCGGACTGGGCCGCGGCGCTCACCTACTACGGCGTGCTGGCCCTGTTCCCGTCCACGATCGTGGTGGTCGCGCTGGTCGGCCTGGTCTCCGACGGCCCGCGCACCGTCGACACCGTGATCGACCTGGCCCGGGAGATCGGCGCCGGCTCGGTGGTCGGCAACGACGCGTTCGTGGGCGTGGTGCGCAACGTGGTCGAGCAGCAGGGCTCGGCGAAGGTGCTGCTCAGCTTCGGTCTGCTCGGCGCGCTCTGGTCCGCGTCCGGGTTCATCGGCGCGTTCACCCGCGCCTCCAACGCGATCTACGGGGTACGGGAGGGCCGGCCGTTCTACCGGCTGCGCCCGCTGCAGATCGGCATGGCCGCGCTGACGATCGTGCTGCTGGCGGTGGTGGCCACCGGGCTGATCGTCAGCGGCCCGGTCACCGACGCGGTGGGTGACCTGTTGCACGCCGGTGCGGTGGCCCGCACCACGTGGTCGGTGGCGAAGTGGCCGCTGCTCGCCGTGGTCGCCATGACGTTGCTGTCGCTGCTGTTCTGGATCGCGCCGAACGTCCGCCAGCCGCGGTTCCGCTGGCTCACCCCGGGCGGCGCGCTGGCGCTCGTGGCCTGGGTGCTCGTCTCCTTCGGCTTCGGCCTGTACGTGGCGAACTTCGGCTCGTACGACGTCACGTACGGCAGTCTCGGGGCGGTCATCGCGTTCCTGGTGTGGCTCTACCTGTCCAACTGCGCGCTGATGCTCGGCGTGCAGGTGAACGCCGAGCTGCAACGCGGGCGGGCGATCCAGGCGGGGGTCGAGGAGCCGGACGACCCGGTGCTGCCGCCGCGCGCCCCGGCCGACGACGAGGCGGCGGATGCGGAGAAGACGGCCGACCGGTTGCCGCCCGGATGACCGGCTCCCCCGGCCCGCGCCGGTTTACCGGCGGTCCCCCGGGGCATCTCCCAAGGCATGGAACGTGGCAGCAGCAAGCACTCGCCCAGGGTCGACGACCAGATGAGCAGCGAGGTCAGCGGTCTCGTCCAGAGCGCCGGCACCGGCGGCTCACGGGCCGAGGAGTTCCGGATCCCGGAGCCGGCCGGCGAGGACCAGCCGGAGGCCACCACGGCGCCGGCCGGGGAGTTGCGCAGCGGCACGCCGCAGGGCATGAGCTCCGAGGACGTCGAGGCGCGCAGCCGTCTGGGGCGGTTCATCACGATGACCGCCCTGCCCGGTGACCGGGAGGCGCTGCTGGCCAACGCGCGGGAGAACGAGGCGCCGACGGACATCGTCGCCGCCCTGGAGACCCTGCCCGCGGGCGCCCACTACCAGACGATCTCCGAGGTGTGGGCCGCGCTCGGGCACAGGAACGAGACGACGCGCTGGTGAGCGGGCCGGCCCACGGCCCGCAGAGACACACCGGCGGAACAGGAGGAACCCCGACATGAGCGGCGTTACCGAGCACGTGGACGTGGACGTCCCGATCCGGACCGCGTACGACCAGTGGACCCAGTTCGAGGAGTTCCCGCACTTCATGGACGGCGTGCAGGAGGTCCGGCAGCTCTCCGACACGATGACCCACTGGACCGTCGAGATCGCGGGCGTGAAGCGCGAGTTCGACGCCGAGATCACCGAGCAGTTGCCGGACGAGCGGGTGGCCTGGCGCTCCACCGGGGGCACCCAGCAGGCGGGCGTGGTGACCTTCCACCGCCTCGACGAGGGGCACACCCGGGTCACGCTCCAGATGGAGTTCGAGCCGCACGGCGTGGTCGAGCAGGCCGGCGACAAGCTGGGCGTGGTCGACCGGCGCGCCAAGGGCGACCTGGAGCGGTTCAAGCAGTTCATCGAGCGGCGCGGTCAGGAGACCGGCGCCTGGCGCGGCTCGGTCGACCGTCCCACCCCCTGAGCCACCTCCCCCGTACCCGAGTTTCGATGGCCGCCGGCGGTGCCGGCGGCCATCGCCGTGTCCGGCCGTTTGCGATCATCCGGTCCGGGTACCGCAGAAGAATGACCGACAACGACCGCCACGTGTGGCGCGACGAGGACCGCACTCCCCTGCACGAGCTGGACCAGGCCATCGCCCGGTCGGCCACGGACGGCCAGGGCGACGACGTCACCGCCAACGACGCCGGCGAGGAGGCCGCGTTCGGCCACGGCCCGGAGGCGGTGGACCGGGGCGCCGGCCCGGAGGCCGAACGCCGGGAGATGACCGATGCGGACCGGGCCTACCGGCCGTCGACGATCGGACGGACCGGCCCCGACAGCATGTGATCCCGGCTGCTGCGGGCATCCGTGCCGATGCCCGCAGCAGCCGGATTCATGCTCGGTCGAAACGACAAAAAGTGCGGTACGGACGGCCGGGAAAACGGACAGCCCATCTAGAATCGGCCGAACGGCTGACGGCACTCCCCCTGATGCGCGCAAGACTTTCGGGATGCAACAGGGCTCCGGTTTCCTCTCCAACCGTCAGCGCAAGCTCGCGTGGCTGGGCTTCCTGCTCGCCGCGATCCAGGCTCCGGTCTCCGCCCGGTTCACCGAGGACAGCTCCTGGCTGTTCAGCGTGGTGGTGGCACTGATGGTCGCGACCGTGATCATCGCCGACGACGGCGCCCGCCGCCGCCCGGCCGCCGCCCGCTCCTCCGACTGAGTCAGCGCGTACCGGGGCGCGCCTCGTGCCCCGGCACTCCCCGGCTGCGGCGGCGTTCCTTCATCTCCGCCTCGTAGAGGTGCCGCCGGCCGTCGACCAGCTCGTCGCGGGCCCGCCGGTCCAGCTCCCGGAAGAGCGCGTAGTACCCGTCGTCGAAGTCCTCGACGATCTGGAACGTCCACCGCCCGGCGATGACGTTGCGGCCGAGCAGTTCCCTGTCGATCCGCTCGGCGAGCGCCGGATGACCGGCGGAGCGGAACATCTCCACCGCGTCGTCGAGCATCAGGTCCGCGTGGCCGATGAGCTGGTGCAGCTCGTACAGGTGGCCGCGGGCCCGCTCGACGCACTCCAGAGCCTCGCTGAGCTTGCCCAGCGCCTCGACCGTGGCGTCACTCACTCCGTCCGGGCGCCGGTGTGCCCGGTCCGGTCCGTCGGCCCGCTGTCCCATCGTGTCCCTCCGTGACCCCGATCGCGTGGTCTGCGTACCGGACTTCTGCCCCCGCACGGGCGACTCAATCCCGGCGGAGGAGGCGGCCGCTCCCCCGGACGATCCGGGCATCCTCCGCTCGGCCGAGGCCGGCCCGCCGCGACCGGCGTTAGCCTCGGACACCATGCGCGTGCCGAACAACCGGGTCGCGACCCGCTCCGCGGCGATGGCCGCGCGGACGACCCTCACCACGCTGACCACCGCCGTCGGCACCGTCGGCCTCGCCGCGGCCCACGCGAACCCCGGGCTGCTCGCCGAGGTCGACCAGCACGCCGCGGGGGTACGCGACAGCCTCGACGGAGACCGCCGCCCGCTGACGGTGGCGGCGCTCGCCGGTTACGCCGAGGGTCTGCGCGACGCGGCAGCCGAGCGCGGCTGGACGCCGCCGGCCGAGCCGGTCGACTGGTCCGAGCCGGACTGGACGCTCACCCGCCTGCTCGCGGTCTGCCTGCTGGCCCGCGGGCTCGACCCGCGTCACCTGGCCTGACCCGGGCACGGCTACGGGGCGTCCGCGATCGCCCCGCGGACACCCCGTCACCCGTTGCCGTCAGCCGTTCGGCCGGCGGAACTGCTGTGTCTCGTCGCCCGCCTCGCCGGAGCGAGACGTGCCCGCGCCCGACATGGACGACTGCTGCGCCGCCCGCGTGGGCTGCCCGCCCCGGTCGGCCATCCGGCGTTCGTAGTCGCCCCGGCCGGCCTGCTGCGCCTGCCGCTGCTCCCGGAACGCCCGGGACTCCTCGGCGGCCCGGTGCAGCCAGCCGTCCCAGCGGTCCTGCATCGGCTTGACCAGACCACCACCGACACCGACGATCAGGATGCCGGCCACGGTGGCGAGGAACGCCACCAGCACCGGTGTGGTCACCGTGGTTGCGATGCCCACCTGGTTCAGCGCGGCGATCACGCCGAGCGCCAGGATGAAGATCGCCGTCACGTCGGCCAGCACCCGGCCGTACGAGAGCCCACCCAGCGCGCCGGAGACCAGGTCCCGGACGGCGTTGGCGATGGCGGCGGCGATCACCACGATCACGATCGCCACGAAGGCCCGCGGCAGCCAGGACACCACCCCGCGGATCAGGTCGCTGATCGCGTTCGGTCCCCACACCCCGAAGGCGAACTGCAGGGTGAACAACAGGACCGCGTAGTAGGCCAGTCTGGCCAGGATGTCGCTGGCGTCGTACTTGGTGCGTTCCAGGGCCCGTTTGACGCCGCCGCGTTCGACGGCGCGGTCGAACCCGACCCGTTCCAGTGCCGCGTCCACGATTTTGAGGACGGCTCGGGCGATGAGCCAACCCACGACGAGGATCGCGATGAACGCGATCGCCCGCGGTACGAAGAGCAGCACCGACCTCCAGAAGTCGGTCCAGGCCGCACTGATGTCGACCTGTCCGACCGCGAGGGTTTTCGGCATGATGTCCCTCCTGTCGCGTGAACTGCGCCGCCCGCATACCCGGTGACCTGGGCAGCACGCCGGGCCGGACCGGGGCAATTTCCCGACATGCCCTGCCGAACCGGCCTGACCTGCCCGAACATCCGCTCCGCCCGGCACCCGCACCCGCCACGGACGCATGATCGGAACCACCCGGCCACGCTCCGGTTAGGCTGCGGTCATGCCAGGCACCGTCGGTCGGGTTCCCACACCGTCCGCCCCCGCACCGGGAGCGCCCACCGATCCCGTCGTCGGCGGGCAGGCGGCCGGGACCGCCCACCCGTGGGCCGGTACGCCGCTGGGCGCCCCGCACACCTGGGATCCCGCGGTACGCGCCGTGACGGACGTGGTGCTCGCCTCCCCGGTGCCGATGGCCCTGCTCCTCGGCGACGACCTGGTGGTCTTCTACAACGACGGGTACGCCGAGCTGATCGGCGACCGGCACCCGGACGCGCTGGGCCGGCCGGCGGCCGAGGCGTTCGCCGAGGTGTGGCGCGACCCGGCCGCCGGCGAGGCGCTGGAGCGGGTCTACCGGCACGGCGAACCGTTCCTGCAGCGGGAGGCGGTGCTGCCGGCCGACCGGCAGGGCCCGGCCGAGCCGGCCGTGTTCACCAGGGGCCACTGCCCGGTACGCGACTCCACCGGCCGCGTCGTCGGCGTACTGACCGTGTCGGCGCAGACCACCCAGCTGACCCAGCAGTTGCAGAGCCTGAGCGACTTCGCGGCGGCGCTGGCCGGCACGCTCACGCTCGACGACGTGGCACGGGTGACGCTGCGCTACTGCCTGCACTCCTTCGACGCCGACCGGGTGTCGTTCGCGGTGGACGAGGGCAGCGCGTGGCGGCTGGTCCGCCGCATCCGCGGTGAGCTGCTCGACGAGGCCGACGAGCGGCTGCCCCCGCTGTGGCGGCGGATGTCCGCCGAGTCGGCGCTGCCGGCGGTGGTGACCGCGCGCAGCGGGGTCGCCTCGTTCACCGCCGACGGGCAGCCGCTGCGCGGTGTCGCGGCCGACCGGCACGACGAGAAGATCCGTGCGATGGCGGCGCTGCCGTTGCGGACCACAGTGGTGCGGGGTTCGCTGACCGTGGGTTACCGGGCGCCGCGGCCCTGGTCGCCTGCCGAACGGGCGCTGCTGGCCGCGTCCGCCGAGCTGGTCGGCCAGGCCGCCGAGCGGGCCCGCCGTTTCGAGACCCAGCACGGCACCGCCCAGATGCTGCAACGCAGCATGCTGCCGGAGCGGCTGCCGGACCTGCCCCGGCTGCGCATCGCCGCGCGCTACGACCCGGGCGTGGACGGCAACGCGGCCGGCGGCGACTTCTACGACGCGTTCCTGCTGCCCACCGGCGCGCTCGGTGTGGTGCTGGGCGACGTGGCCGGGCACGACGTGCAGGCCGCCGCCCGGATGGGCCAGGTACGCGCCGCGCTGCGCGCGCTCGCCCTGGTCGACCCCCGCCCGGACGCGGTGCTCGACGGCCTCGACCGTCTGGTCAGCAGCCTCGGCGTCGAGGGCGGCACCCAGGAGCTGTTCGTGACAGTGGTCTTCGGCGTGGTCGAGGCGGACCGGGAGCTGATCACGCTCGCCAGCGCCGGTCATCCCGCGCCGCTGATCCGGCGCGCCGGAGCCGGCGCGGCGGTGGCCGAGTTCGTCGACGTGCCGCCCGCCCCTCCGCTGGGCCTGGGTGGGCGGGCGCGTACCGCCACCGTGCCGTTCCGCCCCGGCGACACCCTGCTGCTCTACAGCGACGGCGTGGTGGAGCGGCGCTGGCAGGACCTGACCGCCGGGATGGCCGGGCTGGGCGCGGCGGTGACCGGGGCGGCCGGCGGCGATCCGCGCGCGCTGTGCGCGGTGGCGACCGCGTCGGTGCCGGGCGCCACCGAGGACGACGTGGCGGTGCTCGCTGTCGAGTACGCGGTGCGCCCCAGCCGATCGGCGAGCATGGAGGTGCCGGCCGAGCCGACCGCACCGAGCCGGGTCCGGCACTGGATGACCGCGCAGCTCGGCGAGTGGCGGGTGCCGGAGGCGGTGATCGGCGCGGCGGTGCTGTGCACCAGCGAGCTGACCACCAACGCGCTGCTGCACGCCGGCACCGCCGCCCGGGTCGAGGTCGACCTGTCCGCCGAGCGGCTGCTGGTGTCGGTGGCCGACTCGGGCACCCGGGGCCAGGTCACCCGGGCGCAGACCGACACGCTCAGCAGTCGCGGCCGCGGGCTCGGCCTGATCGAGGAGCTGAGCGACGCCTGGGGCACCGACCCGACCGTACGCGGCTCGACGGTCTGGTTCGAGATCCTCATCCCGGCGGGCGAGCCGCGCGTCGGCGACGCCCCGGCCGGGTAGGAGCCGGACATGGCCGACGACAAGCGACGCGGTGTCCTCTTCGACGTGGACGGCACCCTGGTCGACACGACGTACCTGCACACGGTGAGCTGGTGGGAGGCACTGCGCCAGGCCGACCACCGGGTGCCGATGACGCGGATCCACAGGTCCATCGGCATGGGCTCGGACAAGCTGCTCGATCACCTGCTCGGCGCCGAGCGGGACCGGGACGCCGACGGCCGGCTGCGCGACGCGCACGACGCGCTCTACGCGGAATATTGGGAGCGGCTGGCGCCGCTGCCCGGGGCCCGGGAACTGCTGCGCGCCTGCGCGGAACGCGGGCTGCGGGTGGTGCTGGCGACCTCGGCCGCCGAGCACGAGGTGACAGCGCTGCGGGCCGCGCTGGACGCCGACGACGTGATCGACTCGGTCACCTCGTCGGCCGACGCGCAGGAGAGCAAGCCGGCGCCGGACATCCTGGTCGCCGCGCTGGGCCAGTCGGGGCTGGCCGCCGAGCGGGTGGTGTTCGTCGGCGACTCGGTGTGGGACGTGGCCGCCGCCGGCAAGCTGGACATCCCCTGCATCGGCCTGACCTGCGGCGGCACCGGCCGGGCAGAGCTGGCCGGCGCGGGCGCGGTGGCGGTCTACGACGACCCGGCGGCGCTGCTGCACGCCCTGCCGGACAGCGCCATCGGCACGCTCGGCTGACCGGCGGTCAACCGGCGGGCACGCGTCAGGCTTAGCCGGACCTGCTTCGGGGCACTGCTGGACTCCACCGCCCGGCCACCGGGCGCCGGAAGGGTGGTGTCGTGGAACCGGTCGATGTCGCGTTCGCTCTGCTGGGCGTCGGTGCGCTGCTGGCCGGGGTGCTGCCCCGGCTCCTGGAGCGGCGGCCGCTGTCGATGCCGATCGCGTTCCTCGGGCTCGGCATGCTCGTGTTCGTGCTGCCCACCGGTCTGCCCACACCGGACCCGCTGCGCTGGCCGGAACTGACCACCCACCTCACCGAGGTCGGGGTGATCGTCGCGTTGATGGGCGCCGGCCTGAAGATCGACCGTCCGTTGAGCTGGGCCCGCTGGTCGTCGACCTGGCGGCTGCTGGCGATCGCCATGCCGCTGTCCATCGCCGCGGTGGCGTTGCTCGGCTGGTGGTGGGCCGGTCTGGTGCCCGCCGCGGCGCTGCTGCTCGGCGCGGCGCTCGCGCCCACCGACCCGGTGCTCGCCTCCGACGTGCAGGTGGGCGAACCGACCGATGTGGAGGACTCGGAGGACGAGGTGCGCTTCGCGCTCACCTCGGAGGCGGGCCTGAACGACGGGCTCGCCTTTCCGTTCGTGTACGCGGCCATCGCGATCGCCACCCCCGGGTTCGCGCCGTCCGACTGGCTCGCCGAGTGGTTCGCCGTGGACGTGTTCTACAAGCTCGCCGCGGGGGTGGGCGGCGGGCTGCTCGTCGGCTGGCTGCTCGGCAAGCTGTTCTTCCGTGCCCCGAGCAAGCTGCGGCTGGCCCGGCACTCCGAGGGCTTCCTCGCGCTGGCCGCGACGTTCCTCGCGTACGGGCTGGTCGAGGTGGTCGGCGGGTACGGCTTCCTGGCCGTGTTCGTGGCCGCCCGCGCGATCCGGGCCGCCGAGCGTACGCACGAGTTCCATTCCGTGCTGCACGACTTCGCCGAGCAGGTGGAGCGGCTGCTCACGGTGCTGTTGCTGCTGCTGTTCGGCGGGGCGGTGATCGGCGGGCTGCTCGCGCCGCTGACCTGGCCGGCGGCGCTGGCCGGGCTGGCGCTGGTGCTGGTGATCCGGCCGCTGGCCGGGTGGCTGTCGCTGCGCGGGGCGCCGGGCAAGCCGGCCGAGCACTGGGTGATCTCGCTGTTCGGCATCCGCGGCGTCGGCTCGTTCTACTACCTGGCGTACGCCACCAGCAAGACCGACTTCCCGCAGGCGGGTCTGGTCTGGGCCACTGTCGGTCTCGTGGTGGTGGTGTCGGTGGTGGCGCACGGCATCGCCGCGACACCGGTCATGCAGTTGCTGGACCGGGAGGGTGAACGCACCGGCGAGGACACGCGGGCCGGGTCGGCGGCGCAACCGGTGGGCGCAACCGGCTGACCAGGCCGGGGCTCTCAGCCCAGCCGGGCGGCGAGCGCGCGGCCGAGGTCCCGGCCGGAGCGCCAGGCGGTCTGCACGCGCGGGCGGCCGAACGCGTCACCGGCCAGGCCGATGCCGTCGTCGTCCAGGTGGAACGTGGCGTTCCCGGCGTGCGCGGCCGGCGTCGCGTACGTCCAGCGGTGCACGTGGGCCGACACCACCGGCTCGGGCAGTCCGAGCAGGTCGCGGACCGCCTGCTCGATGGCCGGGCGGGCGGCGGTGGGCTGGAGCAGGTGCCCGGCGGCGAACCCGGCTGTGGTGTGCGCGACGAGCACCGGCGCGCCGTCGCCGCGGCGGTCGCCGTCGTCGCAGACCAGGCTGAGCACGGGGTGGTCGTTGACGAACGCGCCACGGAGGTCCGTCCAGCGGCGGGCCGGGAAGTGCAGCACCCCGGTCAACGCCGGCGACCAGCGCTGCGCGGCCACCGCCCGGGTCGCCCCGGCCAGCGCCGGGTCCAGCAGCAGCGCCGCCTGCGGGCCGGGCATGGCGAGCACGACCGCCTCGGCCTCGGTGCCGTCCACGCGGGGGCCGGGCTCGACGCTCATCACCAGCCGGTCGTGCGTCACCGGCAACTCGGCGGCGAGGTGTTCGACGAGCGACCGCAGCCCGCGCGGGGCGGCCCAGCGCATCGGGCCGGTGACCTGCTCGCGCCCGCCCGGCCCGTACGCGACGAGCGTGTCGGTCCACTCCCGCGCCAGGCCGGCGGCCCGCCACCGGTCCACCACGGCGGCGAAGTCCGGGTCGTCCACCGTGAAGTACGCGGCGCCCAGGTCGGCCGGGCGGCCGTCGAACCGCTTGCTGGCCATCCGCCCGCCGGTGACCCGGCCCCGTTCGCGCACCCGCACCGGGACACCGGCCCGCGCCAGCTCGGCCGCGCACGCCACCCCGGCGATGCCCGCACCGACCACCACCACGCCCGCCCGGTGCGCCGTCACCAGCTGATCGTAGGCGGCTGGCGGCATGAACCCGCCGGGCCGGGGGTAGTGGTACACCTGTTCGAGGAGAGGTGATCAGCATGGCCGACCGCGCCAGCACCAACGGCAGGAACGTGAACCCGGACGCCGCCGTCAAGGATCCGGACGACTGGGTCACCGGCGACGAGCCGCCCACCGCCGCCCAGGAGTCGTACCTGCACACCCTGGCCCAGGAGGCGGGCGAGCCGGTGCCGGAGGGCCTGACCAAGGCCGAGGCGTCCCGGCGGATCGACGAGCTCCAGGCGGAGACCGGCCGGGGCCGCTGAGGTCAACGCGGGGGCAGGCGGTGCAGTTCGACCCGGTCGAGCCGCCCCGCCGCCACCCGGGCGGTCAGGTAGGTGGCGTACGGCTGCGCCCGCCGGTCGGTCGGTGAGCCGGGGTTGAGCAGGCGCAGGCCACCAGGGGCGACGGTGTCCCAGGGGATGTGCGAGTGCCCGAAGACGAGCAGGTCGCAGTCGCCGTACGCGGCGGCGCAGCGCTCCTCGCGGCGGGTCTTCGGCCCGGTCTCGTGCACGACGGCGACGCGCAGGCCGTCCAGCTCGGCCCGGGCCACCTCGGGCAGCCGGGCGCGCAGCTCCGGGCCGTCGTTGTTGCCGTACACCCCGATCAGCCGGCGCGACCGTGTCTCCAGCGCGTCCAGCAGCGCCACGTCCACCCAGTCCCCGGCGTGCACGACGACATCCGCGGCCGCCACGGCCCCCCAGAGCGGCCCCGGAAGATCCCGCGCCCGTCGAGGCACATGCGTATCCGCCATGATCACAACGTCCACCCCCGCATCCTCCCCCCTCTCCCCTCCCCCTCCCACCCCCAGTGTCCCGGGTCGATCATGAAGTTGGCGGCACTCAGGGAGATCGACTTTGCCGTCAACCTCATGATCGACGCGAAGCCGAAGCGGAAGCCGAAGCCGAAGCGGTGGCGGGGTGGCGGGAGGAGGGGGCGCGGGCGGCGGCGTCGGTGATGCGGCCGGCGGCGATGATCAGGCCGATGTGTGAGTACGCCTGCGGGAAGTTGCCGACCTGCTCGCCGGTGTCCTGATCGATCTGCTCGGCGTACAGGCCGAGGTCGTTCGTGCGGGCGGCGAGCCGTTCGAACAGCCGCCGGGCCCGGTCCAGCTCCCCCGCCTCGGCCAGGCAGGCGGCCAGCCAGAACGAGCAGATCACGAACCCGGCCGGGTCGCCGTCCCAGCGGCGCAGCAGCCCGTCGCGGGACAGCCGCCGCTCCAGCACGTCCATCGTGGCGCGCATCCGCGGATCGTTCGCCGGCAGGAAACCGACGAGCGGCATGACCAGCACCGAGGCGTCCAGGTCGTCGGACCCGAACGCCCCGGTGTACGCGCCGGCCCGCTCGTTCCAGCCGTGGGTGAGCACTGCCGACCGTATCTCGTCACGTGCGGCGGCCCAGCGCGCCACGTCGGCGGGCTCGCCGATGCGGGAGCCGAACCGGACCGCCCGGTCCAGCGCGGTCCAGCACTCCACCTTCGACGACACGTAGTGCCGCTCCGGGCCGCGCCCCTCCCACATCCCCGCGTCGGGCCGGTGCCAGCCGCGCTCGGCCTGGTCGGCGAGCGTACGCAGCAGGTCGCGGACCTCGGGTGACATCGGGTCGAGGTAGTACCGCATCAGCCAGGCGGCGTCGAGCACCTCGCCCAGCACGTCGTTCTGCCGCTGCCGCCAGGCGTCGTTGCCGACCAGCACCGGCCGGCTGTGCTCGTACCCGGTTAGGTGGTCGAGGTCGTGCTCGGTCAGGTCCCGCTCCCCCTCCACGCCGTACATGATCGGCACCGGCTCGTCACCGATCCGGCCCATCGCCCGCGCCACCCAGGTGAACTGCCGGTCCGCCTCGTCCGGGCAGGCCGCCCGCCACAGTGCCTGGAGCGTGAGGCTGAAGTCGCGCAGCCAGACGTAGCGGTAGTCGTAGTTGCGATCGCTGCCGACCTTCTCCGGCACCGAGGTGGTGGCCGCCGCGACGACCGCGCCGCTGGGCGCGTACGTCATGCCCTGCACCGCGAGCGCGCTGCGCCGCACCTCGTCGCGGTACTCGCCCTGGTAGTCGTGCAGCGCCGACCAGGACCGCCAGCCCGCGACCGTCCCGGCCACCACCTCGGCGGCGTCGGGCAGCGCGGGTGCGTCCCCGGCGTACGCCGGGGCGTACCCGAGGGTGAAGCGGTGGGTGCTGCCGGCGCGGACGGTGAGCCGTCCGGCGGCGGTCCCCTCGGTGACTGTCAGCGGAACGTCGGCGCGCAGCTCCAGGCGGCAGGCGCCGGCGGTGGTGGCCACCACCCCGTCGCGCTCGGTCAGGTAGGCGCCGACCCGGCCGTACTCGAACCGCGGCGCGTACTCCACACGCATCGGCACCTCGCCGCTCAGCCCCTCGACCAGCCGGGCGAGCACCCGCGGCGAGCGCATCCCGATCTCGTGACCACGCGCGCCGGGCTCCAGCGCCAGCGCGTCGGTGACGGCGACCGTGCCGGTCGCCGTGGTGAAGACGGTACGCAGCACCAGCGTGTCGTCCAGGTAGGACCGGCTGCTGGTGGACGCGCCCTCGGGGCGGATGCTCCAGTGCCCGGCGTCCTCGTCGAGCAGCCGCCCGAACACCGACGGCGCGTCGAACCGGGGCGGGCACCACCAGTTGACCGAGCCGTCGCTGTCGACCAGCGCCGCGCTGCGCCTGTCGGCGATGAACCCGTGCTCGCTGATCCGTCGGGTCGGCACGACTGTGGCTACCCGGCCCGGGTGCCGCCATGCCTGGCCACATCGGTCCCGGTCGGCGCGTTACCGCCGCCCGGCGGCGGGAACGCGGCGGGTTGACGAAGGAGGATGCTCATGACCAGACCCTCGACTCCGACCGCGGCCTGGCAACCCGGAATGCCGGGCAGCGACAACCTCCCGTCCGGCCCGGGCGGTCGCCCGACGCCGCCGAGCGGGGACGGGCACGGCCCGCAGGCCGGGGCGGCGACCGTCACGATCGGCTCGTACCCGGACTATCCGTCCGCCCAGCGCGTGGTGGACTATCTGGCCGACAACCGGTTCCCGGTGGAACGTACCTCGATCGTCGGTACGGACCTCACGCTCGTGGAGACCGTGATGGGACGGCTCACCACGGGCCGCGCGGCCCTGCTCGGGGCCGGTACCGGCGCCTGGTTCGGCTTGTTCATCGGGTTGCTGTTCGGCATCTTCACCGCCGGGAACTGGCTGGCGGTGATCCTGGTCGGGCTGGTGATCGGCGCGATCTGGGGTGCCGTGTTCGGCGCGGTCGCGCACGCCATGAGCGGTGGGCAGCGTGACTTCACGTCGGCCAGTTCGCTGCGGGCCGCCCAGTACGCGGTGACAGTGGACGCGGAGCTGGCCGGTCAGGCCCAGCAACTGCTCGGCCGGATGCACCTGACACCGACCGGCGCCACCGCCCGCTGACCGGCGGTACGCGACAACGAGGGAGGGCCCCGCCGGGGTCCTCCCTCGCCGCGTCAGTGGTACGCCCGCTCACCGGCCCGCAGCGGCACGTCCACCCGGTTCTCCGGCGGCGCCAGCGGACAGGCCCACCTGTCGTCGTAGGCACAACTGGGGTTGTAGAGGTAGTTGGCGTCCAGCCGGACCCGGCCACCGGGCAGCACCGTCAGGCCACGGCCGAACGTGCCCTTGACCGTGTCGGTGAGATACCGGCCCCCGCCGTACGAGCCGTCGCCGCAGGTGCCGTCGCGCAGCGGCAGGAACAGCCCGCCCCCGTACGCCTCGATCCACCAGAGCGTCAGCGGCCCCCACGACGTCCCGGCGACCGCGACCCGGCGGTACGCGACCACCCCGTCCGGGCCGCCGGTGTCGATGCGCAGCTCCCCGGAGGCGGGGCGCAGCGGCGCCTCCACCACTGCCGACGGGTCGGGCGGGTACCAGCGCAGCCCGGTGAGGCCGGGCCGGTCGGCGGGTGGCACCGGGCTGCTCGGATGGGTGCGGAACAGCTCGTCGCGTGCGGCCCGGAACCCGGTCAGGTCGAGGTCGGACAGGTAGAGCCGGGCCACCCGCTCCCGCCAGTCGAGCAGGTCGAGATCGTCCATCCCCCGACCCTAGCCGGGTCACCCGTTCAGGTTTCAAAGAATCAACCAAGCCGGGGCCACCCGAGCACGGCAAACATGCTTGTTTAAATTTTAAGTAGTGCTACTCTCGGAGCCATGACGGAGAGCCTGGACGCGGAGCGGATGGCCTGCTGGCGCGCGTACATCGAGTCGAGCCAGCGGCTGTTCACCCGCCTGGAGGACGACCTGCGCGCCGACAGCGACCTGAGCTTCGCCGACTACCACGTGCTGGTGCTGCTCTCCGAGGCGCCCGGCCAGCGGAGACGCATGGGTGAGCTGGCCGACCGGCTGGTGTTCTCACCGAGCCGGCTGACCTACCAGATCACCACGATGCAGAAGCGCGGCCTGGTGGCGAAGGAGGCGTGTCCGGCGGACCGGCGCGGCAGCGAGGCAGTGCTCACCGCGGCCGGCCTGCTCGCCCTGCGCGAGGCCGCGCCGCACCACCTGCGCTCCGTACGCGCCCACCTGATCGACGACCTCGACGACGCCGAGGTCGCCTGCCTCACCCGGGTCTTCGAGCGACTGGGCCGGCGCCTGCAGGCTGGCCGCACCGCGTCGTCCACCCCGGCCGACAAGTAAGGAGTCCCGCGATGCCCGCGATCACCGTCGACGACGTCCTCGTCCTGCCCCGCCTGCCCGAACTCGGCGAGGCCACCGAATACCGCCAGGTCCGCCGGGTCACCACCGCCCCCAGCGGGTACGAGGGCGAGGGCTTCCCGGTCCGCCGGGCCTTCGCCGGCGTGCCGATGACCGAGCTGGACCCGTTCATCCACCTCGACCAGATGGGCGAGGTCGACTACGCGCCGGGCGAGCCGAAGGGCACCTCCTGGCACCCGCACCGCGGCTTCGAGACGGTGACCTACATGATCGACGGGATCATGGACCACCAGGACTCGACGGGTGGCGGCGGCACCATCACCGACGGTGACACCCAGTGGATGACGGCGGGCAGTGGCCTGCTCCACATCGAGGCGCCGCCGGAGCACCTGGTGATGAGCGGCGGGCTGTTCCACGGCCTGCAGCTCTGGGTCAACCTGCCCCGGGTCGCCAAGATGAACGCGCCGCGCTACCAGGACATCCGCGGCCGGGAGTCGGCACTGCTGAGCACGCCCGACGGCGGCGGCCTGATCCGGGTCATCGCCGGCGAGGTCGCCGGGCACCGGGGTCCGGGCTCGACGCACACGCCGATCACCATCGCGCACGTCACGTTGCAGCCCGGCGCCGAGCTGAGCCTGCCGTGGCGGTCGGACTTCAACGCGCTGGTGTACGTGCTGGCCGGCCGTGGCACGGTCGGCACCGACCGGCGGCCGATCCACCTCGGCCAGCTCGCCGTGCACGGTCCCGGTGAGGCGTTGCGGATCACCGCCGACCGGACGCAGCACTCCAACGCCCCGGCGCTGGAGCTCTACCTGATGGGCGGTCAGCCGATCCGCGAGCCGGTGGCGCACTACGGCCCGTTCGTGATGAACACCCGCGCCGAGCTGATCCAGGCGGTCGAGGACTTCCAGGCCGGCCGGCTCGGAGTGATCCCGACCGGGCGGGTGCCGCACAGCGACGGCCAGGGCGACCAGCCCTGACCTCCTACGGGCGCCCCGGTCCGCCGGGGCGCCCGGCCACGGCCTCAGGAGACGGCGAAGATCCCGGCCACCCCCAGGATCACCATCAACAGGACCGCCACCAGCGCACCCCGCTCCCCCTCCACCGCCTGGTCGCGGTCGGCCACGGTGTTCGTCGTCTCGGCGGGCATGTCGGTGCCTCCTCGGTTTCGCGATCCAGGGGTCCGGCGCACCCCTGACACGCGGCACCGACGCCGACCTGCTGCTCGACGTGCGGGGCCCTGCCGGGGGTCCTACCGTGTGAGGACGTCGTCGACCTCGGGGGGTGGAACGTGGCTCTGCGGGACTGGTTCCTCACCGCACAGGAACGCGCCAACCCGGGGTCTGAGTTACCCGTCTGGGCCGATGGAAACCTCGCCGAGCCGTTGATTCACGGTGCCGCGTACTTCGACCGCCTGGTCAGCGAGGTGGAGGCGTTGTCCGCGGGCGACCACCTGTTCTTCACCGACTGGCGTGGTGACCCGGACGAGCGGATGCGCCCGGACGGCCCGACGGTGGCGCAGTTGTTCGCGCAGGCATCCCAGCGCGGGGTGATCGTCAAGGGCCTGATCTGGCGCTCCCACCTCGACTCGCTCTCCTACAGCGAGGAGGAGAACCGCGATCTCAGCGAGGCGGTCCGCGCGGCGGGCGGCGAGGTACTGCTCGACCAGCGGGTCCGGCGCGGCGGCTCGCACCACCAGAAGCTGGTGGTGCTGCGCCGGCCCGGCGACCCGAGCCGCGACATCGCGTTCGCCGGGGGCATCGACCTGTGCCACAGCCGCCGCGACGACGCCGGTCACGCCGGCGACCCGCAGCCGGTCGGCATGTCCCCCAGGTACGGCCCCACGCCGCCCTGGCACGACGTGCAGCTGGCGGTGCGCGGGCCGGTGGTCGGCGCACTCGACACCACGTTCCGGGAGCGGTGGACCGACCCGATGCCGCTGGACTCGGAGAACCCGATGGCGTACCTGCGGGACCGGCTGCGCGGCTCCGACCTGCGCCCGGACCCGCTGCCCGCGCAGCCCGCCGACCCGCCACCCTGCGGGCCGCACCACGTGCAGGTGCTGCGCACCTACCCGGCGGTGCGGCCCCGCTACTCCTTCGCCCCGGACGGCGAGCGCACGGTGGCCCGCGGCTACACCAAGGCGGTACGCCGGGCCCGGCGGCTGATCTACCTGGAGGACCAGTACCTCTGGTCGACCGAGGTGGCCGAGCTGTTCGCGCAGGCGCTGCACGAGCACCCGGACCTGCACCTGGTGGCGGTCGTGCCCCGGCACCCGGACGTGGACGGCCGGCTCGCGCTGCCGCCGAACATGGTCGGCCGGGAGCAGGCGCTGTCGCTGTGCCACCGGGCCGCGCCGGAGCGGGTGCACGTGTTCGACGTGGAGAACCACGACGGCACGCCGGTGTACGTGCACGCCAAGGTCTGCGTGGTGGACGACGTGTGGGCCAGCGTGGGCAGCGACAACTTCAACCGCCGGTCCTGGACGCACGACAGCGAGCTGTCCTGCGCGGTGCTCGACGACACCCGCGACGAGCGGACGCCGGCCGACCCGGCCGGACTGGGCGACGGCGCCCGCGTGTTCGCCCGCGACCTGCGGCTGCGGCTGTGGCGCGAGCACCTGGACCGCGACCCCGGCGGCGCGCAGGACGACGACCTGCTGGACCCGGCGGACGCGGTCGCGGCGATCACCGCGGCGGCGGAGGAACTGGATCGCTGGCACGCCGGGGGCCGGGCCGGTCCCCGGCCGCCGGGCCGGTTGCGGCCCCACCGTCCGGAGCGGTTGCCCTGGCGTACGCGGCTCTGGGCGCTGCCCGCGTACCGGCTGGTCTACGACCCGGACGGCAGGCCGCTGCGAGCGCGCCGGGCCGGCACCTGGTGAAGGTCCGCCATCTCGTCCGGCACGTTCGGGCGGGCCGGGTACGCGAACGACACGCGCGGCGAGTAGAAGCCCCAGCAGACGTGCAGCGGGTTGGCCGGACGCAGCGCGTGGACCGGGTGCTCCGGCGCCGGGAACTCCACCGACTCGACCTCGAACGGTGACACCGGTTCGGCCACGTACGGGTAGTCGGTGACGGTCAGCTCGCCGTCGCGGCGGGTGAGGTAGCGGTGGTGGCCGTTGTGCGCCTCGGTGCCGGTGTGCCCGACCCGGGCGGTGACCCGGATCAGCAGCGTGCCGTCGGCGGCCCGGGTCTCGGCGGTGAGCCGCTCACCCCGCACGTCCACGCGGGTCTGTCCTCCGGCTGACGGCGCGCCACGAGCGGCGGCGTACTGCCGGACCCGTTCGCTGGAGGAGAAGTAGTGCGTCCACCAGCCGCCCGGTGTCCCGCCGTCGGGCGGGTCCATGTCCGACAGCGAGACACCCAGGTAGGTGAGCGAGTACGCCCCGAAGCCGGAGGTCTGCGTCTCGTCGTCGACCACGTACTGGTTGACGAACACCTGCCGCTGCGGGTGCGGGCGCAGGCCGGCCGGGACCAGCGTCTCGATCGCGCCCGGATCCGCCGGGAGCCAGCTGAACAGCAGCGTCCGGGCGTTGATGACGAGTTGCGGCGCGGCGGGATCCAGCACGGTGCCTCCGTTGACGTGTCGCTACGGACGCTACGGGCGGTCCCACCGGCGGGACAACGACAGAAAGGCGACACTTCGCCCACCTGTCGGATTTCACGTTGACCGGTCGGGGTACGACCGGGGCCGACCGGTCAGCGCCACCCCACCACCCTGCCGAGCGCGATATCGACCGACTCACGTCTTTCGTGGCTGCTTACACCTTAAGTACATCGTACTTTCGGCTAGATTTCCGCAGCACGATCGGGCTATGGTGACTTCCGAACGTACGACCGAAACCTAAACCTGAGCGTCACGTCTTTTTTCTTCCGTGGACGAGGTGCAGGGAGGACAACCCATGACCGCTCCCACGATCAGCGCCCGGGCGACCACGCCGGCCGCCTCCGCGAAGCTCGACCCCCGCTCGCTCACCGACAGCGCCGCCGACCTGCTCGCCGCGATGGCCGCGCTGCCCGCCGACCACCCGTCGCGGCCGGCTCTGCGCGACCGCGCCATCGAGGCGTGGCTGCCGCTGGCCAACCACCTGGCCCACCGCTACAGCGGCCGGGGCGAGCCCAGCGACGACCTGGCGCAGACCGCCGCGATCGGCCTGATCAAGGCGATCGACAAGTTCGACCCGTCGCGCGGCGTCGACTTCGCCGGCTACGCCATCCCCACCATCATCGGCGAGCTGAAGCGCCACTTCCGCGACCGCACCTGGGACATCCGGGTGCCCCGCCGGCTCCAGGAGCTGCGCCTGGCGATCTCCGACGCCAACAGCACGCTGCTGCAGACGCTCGGCCGCTCGCCGACGGTCGCCGACATCGCCGCCCACCTCAAGCTCACCGAGGAAGAGGTGCTTGAGGGCCTGGAGGGCGCCCGCGCGTACAACGCGGTGTCGCTGTCCACCCCGACCGGCGACGGTGAGCGCGCCACCGAGCTGGGCGACCTGCTCGGCGGCGAGGACGGCGAGTTCGAGCTGGCCGAGATGCGTGTCGCCCTCGGCCCGGCACTCGCCACGCTCGACCAGCGTGAGCAGAAGATCCTCACGCTGCGCTTCTACGGCAACCTGACCCAGTCGCAGATCGCCGAGCAGATCGGCGTCTCGCAGATGCACGTGTCCCGGCTGCTGGCCCGGGCCCTCACCAAGCTGCGCGGCCAGCTCGACGGAACGTACTAGCGAGGGGGCGGCGGCCGGGTCGGCGGACCCGGCGCGGCGGCCCACCCGGCCCGGCCGGCGGTGCGCCGGCCGGGCCGTTCCGCGTCCCGGGGGCAACGCGGACCGTCCGGCGGCGCGGTGCGAGAGTGGGTCGGTGCTCGCCGACATCCCGCTCGACCTGCCGGTCCGCCCGGTCCTGCCGGCGCTCGTCGGCGCGCTGCGCGAGCGCGGCGCCGCCGTCCTGGTGGCCCCGCCCGGCACCGGCAAGACCACCACCGCGCCGCTCGCGATCGCCGACGCGGTCACCGGCCGGGTGGTGATCGCCCAGCCCCGGCGGGTGGCCGCCCGCGCCGCCGCGCACCGGATGGCCGCCCTGCTCGGCGAGCGGGTCGGCGACCGGATCGGGTACGCGGTGCGCGGCGAGCGCCGGGCCGGGCCGCGTACCCGGGTCGAGGTGGTGACCACCGGTCTGCTCGTCCGCCGCCTGCACCACGACCCGGAGCTGCCGGGCGTGGACGCGGTAGTGCTCGACGAGTGCCACGAACGGCACCTCGACGCCGACCTGGCACTGGCGTTCAGCGTCGAGGCCCGCGCGACACTGCGCCCGGGCCTCTGGCTGCTGGCGATGTCGGCCACCCCGCAGACGGACCGGTTCGCCGCGCTGCTCGGCGCCGGCGACCCCGCCCCCGTGGTACGCGCCGAGGCCGCGCTGCACCCGGTCGAGCGGGTGTGGGCGCCACCGTCGCGCCCGGTGACGCCGCCCGGCGCCGGGCGGGTCGATCCGGCGCTGCTCGACCACGTGGCCGCCACCGTCCGCCGGGCGCTGCGCGAACGCGACGGTGACGTGCTCGTCTTCCTGCCCGGCGCGGGTGAGATCGCCGCCGTCGCGCGCCGCCTGGCCGACCTCCGCGACACCGCCGTGCTGCCGTTGCACGGACGGCTGCCGGGGCCCGCCCAGGACGCGGCGCTCACCCCTGCCGCCGGGCGGCGCGTCGTGCTGGCGACGGCGGTGGCCGAGAGCAGCCTGACCGTCCCCGGCGTACGGGTGGTGGTGGACGCCGGACTGAGCCGGGTTCCCCGCACCGACCTGGCCCGAGGGCTGGGCGCGCTGGTGACAGTGCCGGTGTCGCGGGCGGGGGCCACACAGCGCGCCGGCCGCGCCGGACGGGAGGCACCCGGGACGGTCTACCGCTGCTGGTCGGAGGCGGCACACGAGCGGCTCGCCCCGCAGCCCGAACCGGAGATCGCCACCGCCGACCTGACCGGGTTCGCGCTGGAGCTGGCGGCCTGGGGCACGCCGGACGGCGCCGGGCTGGCGCTGCCCGACCCACCGCCACCGGCCGCGCTGACAGTGGCGCGGGAGACGCTGACCACGCTCGGCGCGGTGGACCACGACGGCCGGATCACCGTGCGGGGGCGGGCGGTCGCGGCGGCGGGCACGCATCCCCGGCTGGCGCGGGCGCTGCTGGACGGCGCGCCCCGGGTGGGCGCCGAACGGGCCGCCCAGGTGGTGGCGATCCTCGGCGAGGACACGCTGGGCGGGACGGGGGACGATCTGCCCGCCCGCTGGCGGCGGCTGCGCGACGGCGCCGACCCGGCCGCCACCGCGCGCTGGCGCACCGAGGTACGCCGCCTGCGCGCCGCCCTGCCCGCCGACCGGCACCCCGCCGAGTCGACGGTGCACCGCAGCGGAGACGGTGGACGGCCGGCGGGAGACGACCGGGAGCGCCTGCCGGACGATCTGGCCGCGGGGCTGCTCGCCGGACTGGCGTACCCGGAACGGCTGGCCCGGGCGCGGCGGCCGGGCGGGTCCGCGTACCTGATGGCCGGCGGCACCGCGGCGGAGCTGGCGCCCGGGTCGGGGCTGGCCGGTGCGGCGTGGCTGGCCGTAGCGGTGGCCGACCGCTCCCCCGGCGCGCCTGCCGCCCGGGTGCGGCTGGCCGCGCCGATCGACGAGGCGACCGCCCGGGAGGCCGGGGCGGCGCTGCTGGACACCGGACGGGAGGTGGCCTGGTCCGGCGGGGACGTGGTGGCCCGCGAGGTGGTCCGGCTCGGCGCCGTCGAGCTGGTCGACCGGCCGCTCGCCGCGCCGGACCCGGAGCTGGTCGCGGCGGCGCTGCTGGACGGGCTGCGGCAGGAGGGGCCGGGGCTGCTGCGCTGGACGCCGGAGGCGACCGGGCTGCGCCTCCGGCTGGCGTTCTGCCGCCAGGCGCTCGGCGACGGCTGGCCGGACGTCTCCGACGCGGCGTTGATCGCCGGCGCGCCCGTCTGGCTGGGCCCGGAGCTGGCCCGCGCCCGGCGCCGGGCCGACCTCGGCCGGGTGGACGTGACGGCGGCGCTGCGGCGGCTGCTGGACTGGCGGCAGGCGGCGCGGCTGGACGAGCTGGCCCCGGAGCGGATCGAGGTGCCCAGCGGGTCGCGGATCCGGGTCGACTACGCCGACCCGGCCGCACCGGTGCTGGCGGTCAAGCTCCAGGAGACGTTCGGCTGGCGGGACGTGCCGCGCATCGCCGACGGTCGGGTGCCGGTGCTGCTGCACCTGCTCTCCCCCGCCGGGCGGCCGGTGGCGGTCACCGCGGACCTGGCCTCGTTCTGGCGCACCGGCTATCAGCAGGTGCGGGCGGAGCTGCGCGGACGCTACCCGCGCCATCCCTGGCCGGAGGACCCGACCACAGCCGAGCCGACCCGCCGGGCCGCCCCGCGGCGGCGGTGAGGGCTACTCCTCGACGACGTCGGCGATCACGACGGTGATGTTGTCCGGCCCGCCGGCCCGCAGCGCCAGGTCGATCAGCCGGGCCGCGCAGGCGTCGCGTTCCGGCTGCTCGCTGAGCACCTCGGTGAGCGTGTCCGCGCGGACCACGTTGGAGAGGCCGTCGCTGCACAGCAGCCAGCGGTCACCGGGCCGGGGCACCATCGTGGCGTACGACGGCGAGACCTCGTCGCCCTGCAACGCCTGGGTCACCACCGCACGGCGGGGGTGGCTGCTGGCCTGCTCGGCGGTGATGACGCCCTGGTCGACGAGCATCTGCACGAACGTGTCGTCGCGGGTGACCTGCTTGAGCACGCCCTCGCGGTACAGGTAGGCCCGGGAGTCGCCGACGTGCGCCAGCGCGAGGCAGCTGCCGGTGCGGGCGAACAGCAGCGCGGTGAGCGTGGTGCCCATGCCCTGACGCTCCGGGTCCTCCTCGACGGCCTGGCGGATCCGCGCCGTGGCCACCTCGATCCCGCCCTGGAGCGCGGCGACGAGTGCGTCCTCCGGCGTCTCCACGTCCAGCGGGGCGATCGCGTCGATGGCGATGCGGCTGGCCAGGTCGCCGGCCGCCATGCCGCCCATGCCGTCGGCGACCGCGACCAGCCAGGCGCCCGCGTGCTGCGCGTCCTGGTTACCGCTGCGGATCAGCCCACGGTCGCTCGCTCCGACGGAACGAAGCTTCAGGGTCATGGGTCGCAGCCTGCCAGGTCGAGGGCTCGGATGTCTCTAGGAGATCACTGACATCGTACGTGGCGCGCCGGATCCCGCCGCGCGTGGGCGCGCGGTGCTCATCGGGCCGGATCGATTGACAGCGGTGGAACGCGATGGAAACATCGGGCTGATATTGGGAGCGCTCCCAGCTCCCGGTCTCCCCCACCGTCTCCGAGCACGGAAGGAACCTCCGTGACCCGATCCCGTCGTCGGCTCGCCGCACTCGCGGCCACCACGCTGGCGCTCACCGGCCTCACCGCCGGCCCGGCGAGCGCCGAGGTGCCGCCGGACGCCCCCGAACAACTCCGCAACGGCGACTTCAGCGCCGGTGTCTCACCCTGGTTCTCGTACGGCACCGGCGACCTCGCGGTCGTCGACGGCCGTCTCTGCACCACGGTGGCGGCGGGCACCGCCAACCCGTGGGACGCCGGCATCGGCCAGGACGCGGTGCCGCTGACCCAGGGCGCCGAGTACGAGCTGTCCTTCGACGTCTCCGCGACCCCCGGCGCGGCCGTCAAGGCGGTGCTCCAGCTCGGCAGCGCCCCGTACACCACGTACGCCAGCGTCGACGCGACAGCCACCGGCACCGCGAAACGCGTCACCACCACGTTCATCTCGCCGGCCGACAACCCCACCGCCCAGCTGATCTTCCAGGTCGGCGGCAGCGCCCAGGCGCAGACGTTCTGCCTGGACAACGTGTCGCTGCGCGGCGGGGAGCCGGCGCCGCCGTACGAGCCCGACACCGGGCCCCGGGTCCGGGTCAACCAGGTCGGCTACCTGCCCGGCGGGCCGAAGCACGCGACTGTGGTCACCGAGGCCACCGAGGCGCTGCCCTGGCAGCTCAAGTCCGCCGGCGGCGCTGTGGTCGCCAGCGGGCGGACCACACCGCGCGGCACCGACGCGGCCTCCGCGCAGAACGTGCAGACGGCCGACTTCTCCGCGTACCGCACGCCGGGCACCGGCTACACGCTGACCGTCGACGGCGAGACCAGTCACCCGTTCGACATCTCCGGCGCGCTCTACGACCGGCTGCGCGCCGACTCGCTCCAGTTCTTCTACGCCCAGCGCAGCGGCATCGCCGTCAACGGCGACCTGATCGGCGAGGAGTACGCCCGCCCGGCCGGCCACCTCGGCGTCGCGCCCAACCAGGGCGACACCGACGTGCCGTGCCAGGCCGGCGTCTGCGACTACTCGCTGGACGTGCGCGACGGCTGGTACGACGCCGGTGACCACGGCAAGTACGTCGTCAACGGCGGCATCGCCACCTACCAGCTCCTGAGCACCTTCGAGCGGACCAAGGCGGCCGAGACCGCCGGCGGCGGCGCCGCCCTGGGCGACTCCACGCTGCGGCTGCCCGAGCGCGGCAACGACGTGCCGGACGTGCTCGACGAGGCCCGCTGGGAGCTGGAGTTCCTGCTGCGCATGCAGGTGCCGGCGGGCAAGCCGCTGGCCGGGATGGTCCACCACAAGATCCACGACCGGAACTGGACCGGCCTGCCGCTGCAGCCCCAGGACGACCCGCAGCCGCGCGAGTTGCACGCGCCGTCCACCGCCGCAACGCTGAACCTGGCCGCCGTCGCGGCGCAGTGCCAGCGGCTGTACGCCCCGTACGACGCCGCGTTCGCCGCGCGCTGCGGCACCGCCGCGAAGACCGCGTACGCGGCGGCCAAGGCGAACCCGGCGGTCTACGCCCCGGCCAGCGACAGCACCGGCGGCGGCGCGTACGACGACACCGACGTCAGCGACGAGTTCTACTGGGCCGGGGCCGAGCTGTGGCTGTCCACAGGCGACAAGGCGTACCTGGCCGACGTCACCGGCTCGCCGCTGCACACCGCCGACGTGTTCGCCGCCGGTGGCGCGTTCGGGTGGCAGAGCGTCGCCGCGCTGGGCCGCCTCGACCTGGCGACAGTGCCGAACACGCTGCCCGCCGCGGAGAAGACCCGCATCCGCGAGTCCATCACCGCCGCCGCCGACAGCTACCTGACCACGATCGCCGGCCAGGCGTACGGGCTGCCGTTCCCGGGCAGCGCCGACGCGTACGTCTGGGGCAGCAACAGCAACCTGGTGAACAACGCGATCGTGCTCGCCACCGCGTTCGACCTGAGCCGGGACGCGAAGTACCGGGACGGCGCGGTGCAGGCCGCCGACTACCTGTTCGGCCGCAACGCGCTGAACATGTCCTACGTGACCGGCTGGGGCGAGCAGCACGCCCGCAACCAGCACAGCCGGATCTTCGGCCACCAGCTCAACCCGGACCTGCCGCGCCCGCCGGCCGGCTCGCTCGCCGGTGGTCCGAACGCCGCGCTCCAGGACCCGTTCGCGGCGAACCTGCTCGCCGGGTGCGCGCCGATGTTCTGCTACGTCGACGACATCAACTCGTACGCGACGAACGAGGTGGCGATCAACTGGAACTCGGCGCTGGCGTGGCTCGCGTCGTTCCTGGCCGACCAGGGTGACGCGGGCGCGGTGCCGGCGCCGTCCTGCGCGGTCACGTACACCACGCACGGGAGCTGGCCGTCCGGCTTCACCACCCAGGTGACGGTGCGCAACACCGGCACGACTGCGGTGAACGGGTGGAGCCTGCGCTGGGCCTTCCTCGGTGACCAGAAGGTGGGCCACGCGTGGTCGGCGCAACTCGGCCAGAGCGGCGCCACAGTCACCGCGAAGAACCTGTCCTGGAACGCGAAGCTGGCGCCGGGCGCGTCCACCACGTTCGGCTTCAACGGGACCGCCACCCGGTTCCCCAACCCGGATCCGGGGCTCGTCACGCTGAACGGAAAGGCCTGCACGGTCTCCTGACCGAGCTGACCGGGCGCCATCGCAGGACCGGGTACGGTCCTGCGATGGCGTACCTGTTCCTGCTCGGCGCGATCACCGCCGAGGTGATCGGCACCAGCCTCCTCAAGGCCACCGACGGCTTCACCCGGCTCTGGCCCACGGCCGGCCTCGCCGTGGCGTACCTGTCCGCGTTCGGGCTGCTCTCGCTGGCCGTGAAGGACATCCCGGTCGGCGTCGCGTACGCGGTCTGGTCCGGCCTCGGCACCGCCGCCATCATGGCGATCGGCGCGGCGTTCCTGGGTGAGCCGCTGAGCGTGACGAAGGTGGTCGGGGCGGGACTGGTCATCGCCGGAGTGGTCGTGCTCAACCTCGGCGGTGCCCACTGAGCGCGGCCCGGCTCAGGCCGCCCGCCCGGCCGCCCGCAGCAGCCGCAGCTGCCCGATCTCGGCCACGTTCTTCATCAGTTCGGCGTTCACCCACGCGGCGAGGTCCGCGACGGTGAGCCCGGCGTCGGCCGGCCAGGGGTACGCGGACGACCGGTCCAGGTCGCCCTCGGTCAGCCCGTCCAGCGCGTCCGTCCACTCCGTCCGCAACTCCCGCAGCCACGCGACAGTCTCCGCGTCCGGCCCGGGCCAGCGGATGTCGTCGCGTTCCCGAGCCGTCCGCTGCCGCACGTGGTCGGCCGCGACCGACCACCACCAGCCGATGTGCCAGGTCAGCCAGGCGATCGTAGGTGCCGGCACCGGGTCCGGCTCGGTCTCGGCCCAGTCGGGACGCCACCCGCCGGCCGGGCCGGGACGCATGGTCCAGCAGAGTGCGCCCGGCTCCCAGAGGAAGTCCGCCGGCTCCAGCCGGTCGAGGTGGTACTCGGCGAGCGCCCAGGTCAGGTCGAACTGCCGGCGCAGCAGGCCGGTCACGGAGGCGGGCATCGCGCGATCGTGGCACGGCCCGCGCCCCGGGGCGACCGGTTAACGCACCCGCTCGGAAGCGGCGTGTCACCCCGGAACTGAAGGGTTGCCCCTCCGGGCGACATGCCTCCCGGCCGAGCCCTCGGGTGTGACAGGCGTCGCCGGTTCCGGGACGCCGCGACAGTCGGCCCGGGCCTAGCGTCGACCGCATGGCCCCCGACGGACCCCGCTGATGGGACGCGTCTCGCCGCTCCCGCCGCCCGGCCCTCTGCGCACCCTCGCATACGCCACGCTGGTCAACACCGTCGGCGCGGGGCTGTGGCTGGCGGGCGGGGCGCTCTACCTGACCCGGGACGTGGGCCTCTCCGCCACCTCGGTGGGCGCCGGGCTCACAGTCGCCGGGCTGGTCGGGCTGAGCGCGAGCGTGCCGCTGGGCGCGCTGGCCGACAGGTGGGATCCGCGTACGCTCCGGGCCGTCCTCCAGGTGGGTCAGGCGGTCGCCGCGCTGGCGTACCTGCTGGTCGGTTCGTTCCCGGCGTTCCTGGCGGTGGCGGTGCCGGAGGCGCTGCTCGCGGCCGGCAACCTGGCGGTACGGGCGGCGCTCGTCGCGGCGGTGGGCGGCCCGGACGGCCGGGTGCACGCCTTCGCGACGCTGAGGGCGGTGGCGAACCTGGGCATCACCCTCGGTACCGCGCTGGCCGGGATCGCGCTCGCCGTGGACACGCACCGGGCCTACCAGGTGCTCGTCGTGGGCAACGCGGCCAGCTACCTGCTCTCGGCGGCGCTGCTGCTGCGCCTGCCCCCGCAACCCGTCGCCGCCGCGCGGGAGGCCGGCGCGGCGCACGGGTCAGCCGGCCCGCGAGGGCCGGCCGACGCGGGCCGGGCCGCTGCGTCGGGGGCAACGGACGGACCGCTGACGACCACCGGCACGCGACGGGGGCCACTGCGGGACGGGCGGTTCCTCGCGGTCAGCGGCGTCTCGGCGGTGCTCAGCACGCACGTGACGGTGCTCGTGCTCGTCGTGCCGCTGTGGACTGTGGACCGGGCCGGCGCGCCGCCACCTGTGGTGTCGGCGGTGCTGCTGGCCAACACGGTACTCACCGTGCTGCTCGCGGTCCGGCTGAGCCGGGGTGCCGACCGGGCCGCGCCGGCCGCCCGGAAGCTGCGCCGGGCCGGGCTGGTGCTCGCCGCGGCGACACCGTCGTACGCGGCGACGGCCGCCCTGCCGGTGCTTCCGGCGATCGTCCTGCTGCTCGTCGCCACCGCGGTGTGGACGGTGGGCGACCTGTGGCACAGCGCGGCCGGCGCAGGGCCTCGCCTACGACCTGGCCCCGTCCGGCGCGATCGGCGCCTACCAGGGCGCGGACGGCCTGCTCGCCGGGCTGGCCCAGGCGCTCGGCCGGGGCCTGCTCACGCTGCTGGTGCTCGGCGGCGGTCCGGTCGGCTGGCTGGTGCTCGGCGGGATCTTCGCCGCCGCCGGGCTGGCCGCCCCGGCGCTGGCCGGCCGTGCGATCGCGAACCGGCGGGTGCCGGAGACCCGGCCCGCCGGTGTGCCGGGGTGAGCCGCGTGTAGCAGCATGGCGGGATGACCGACCGGCAGAGCACCACGATCCGTCCGGGTGGGCCCGGCGACGCGCCCACGCTGCTGCGGCTGCTCGACAGCGCCACCGCCTGGCTGGCCGAACTGGGGCGTACCGACCAGTGGGGCATCGAGCCGGCGTCGATCGACCCGCGCCGCATCGCCCAGGCCGAGGCGTGGGCCACCGGGGACGGCCTGTACCTCGCCGAGATCGACGCGACTGTGGCGGGCGCGCTGGTGGTGGGCGCGGCGACCGGGTACGTGCCGCCCGCCACCGAGCCGGAGCTGTACGTCAACCTCCTGGTCACCGACCGGGCGTACGCGGGGCGCGGGGTCGGGGCGCGGTTGCTGGCGTACGCGGCGGAGCTGGCCCGTGAACGCGGCGTCGGCCTGCTGCGGGTGGACTGCTTCCGCAGCCCGGACCGGGCGCTCGTGCGGTTCTACGAGCGCTGCGGGTTCACCGCCACCGAACCGTTCACCGTGGAGCGGCCGGGCCGGGAGCCGTGGCCTGGGCAGGTGCTGGAGCGCCGGGTCGGCTGAGTCGGCCGATCTCCTCAGGAGGCAGGATCAGGCGGCGGAGCGCAGCTTCGGCAGCACCTCGGCGCCGAACGCGTCGACGAACGCGCGCTGCTCCTGCCCGACGTGGTGCAGGGCGATCTGGTCGAAGCCCAGCGCCACGTACTCCTCCAGCCAGCCGATGTGCCGGCCCAGGTCGGCGGAGACGTGCACGGTCTCGGCGACCTTGGACATCGGCACGTCCGCGCTCGCCACGTCGAAGTGCTCGGGGGTCTCCAGATCCCAGCAGACCGGCGGCGCGAACACGTTGCTGCGCCACTGCTCGTACGCGATCGCCTCGGCCCGCTCCTGCTCGGGCGCCCAGCTCACGTGCACCTGGAGGTGCAGCGGGCCGCGCCCACCCGCGTCCCGGTAGGCGTCGATCATCCGCCGCAGGTGCTCGACCGGCGCGTTGACTGTGATCAGCCCGTCGGCCCACTCGGCGCACCAGCGCGCGGTGGCGACACTGACGGCGGCGCCGACCAGCGCGGGCGGTTCCTCCGGCCGGGTCCACAGCTTCGCCCGGTCCACCGTGACGAGGCCGTCGTGGCTGACCTCCTCGCCGGCCAGCAGCGCCCGGATCACGTCGACGCACTCGCGCAGCCGGGCGCCGCGGATGTCCTTGCGCGGCCAGACCTCGCCGGTGATGTGCTCGTTCGCCGCCTCGCCGGTGCCCAGCGCGGCCCAGAACCGGCCCGGGTACATGGCGCCGAGCGTGCCGATGGCCTGCGCGATGATCGCCGGGTGGTAGCGCTGGCCGGGCGCGTTCACCACGCCGAAGGACAGGTTCGTGGCCTGGAGCGCGGCGCCGAGCCAGGACCAGGCGAACCCGGACTGGCCCTGCCGCTCGCTCCACGGCGAGAAGTGGTCGGAGCACATGGCCGCGTCGAAGCCGGCGCGCTCGGCGTGGATCACCGCCTCCAGCAGCCGGGCGGGGTGGACCTGCTCGTGGGATGCGTGGAAGCCGAACGCCGTCATGGTCGCCACTCCTACCCGTGACGGCGTCCGGCCAATCGCGTCTACTCGGAGTGCGCCCCGGCGCCCGCGCCGGCCTCGCCCGCACCGATCCACACGGTCTTGGTGTTGCAGAACTCGCGCATGCCGGCGGCGGACAGCTCGCGGCCGTACCCGGAGTTCTTCACACCGCCGAACGGCAGCTCCGGATAGGACGTGGTCATGCCGTTGATGAACACGTTGCCGGCGTCCAGGTCGACGGCGAAGCGCTCCTGCTCGGCCGGGTCGTTCGTCCAGGCGTTGGAGCCGAGGCCGAAGCTGGTGCCGTTGGCGACCTCGATCGCCTCCTCGTACGAGCCGACCCGGTAGAGCCCGGCGACCGGCCCGAACACCTCCTCGGACCACATCCGCATCTCCGGGCGCAGGTCGGCGACCACCGTCGGCGGGTAGTACCAGCCGTCCCCGGCCGGCTTCTCGCCGCCGCAGAGCACAGTCGCGCCCTGGTCCACCGCGTCGGCGACCTGGGCGTGCACCTCGTCGCGGCCGCGCTCGCTGGCCAGCGGGCCGACGTCGGTGCCGTCGTCCATCGGGTCGCCGACGCGCAGCGCCGCCATCCGGGCGGCGAACCTCTCGGCGAACGCGTCGAACACGTCGGTGTGCACGATGAACCGCTTCGCGGCGATGCAGGACTGCCCGTTGTTCTGGCAGCGGGCGGTGGTGGCGACCTCGGCGGCGGTGTCCAGGTCGGCCGAGGGCATCACCACGAACGGGTCGCTGCCGCCCAGCTCCAGCACCGTCTTCTTGATCTCCCGGCCGGCGATCTGGGCGATGGACCGGCCGGCCGGCTCGCTGCCGGTGAGCGTGGCGGCGCGGACCCGGGGGTCGCTGAGGATCCGGTCGACCGCGTCGGAGCCGACCAGCAGCGTGGTGAACGCGCCCTCGGGGAAACCGGCCCGGCGGAACAGGTCCTCCAGGTAGAGCGCGGTCTGCGGCACGTTGGAGGCGTGCTTGAGCAGGCCGGTGTTGCCCGCCATCAGGGCCGGGGCGGCGAACCGCATCACCTGCCACAGCGGGAAGTTCCACGGCATCACCGCCAGCACCGGGCCGATCGGCTGGTAACGCACGTACGCCCGCTTCGCCTTGACCGTGGCGGCGTCGGCCGGCTCGTCCGCGAGCATCCGCGGCGCGTTGCCGGCGTAGAAGCGGCAGGCGGCCGCGCACTTGGTGACCTCCGCCTTCGCGGCGGCGTACGTCTTGCCCATCTCGGTGGTCATCAGCCGGGCCGTCTCGTCGCGCTCGGCGTCGAGCAGGTCGGCGGCGGCGAGGAGCCACCGGGCCCGCTGCGCGATCGTGGTGTCGCGCAACTGCCGGAAGGCGAGGTCGGCCCGCTCGATCGCGGCGTCGATCTGCTCGTCCGACATCGCCTCGTACGTCTTGAGCACCTGTCCGGTGGCGGGATTGGTGGTGGCGATGGGCATGTCGTACTCCTGTCACTCGAACAGCGAGTGCCGCACGCCCGGCTCCTCCCGGCGGCGCGCGGCGCGGCGGCGCTGGATCACGACCAGGTCGACCACCGCCACCGCGGCGAGCAGCGCGCAGACGACACCCAGCCAGGCGATGCCCGCGGCGAACGCGAGCACCGCGAGGACGGTCATCACGACCAGACCGAACGTGGCGAGCGCGAGCCGCAGGTTCAGGGCGCTGTTCGCGTGGCCGACCGTGCCACGGGCGCGGCGGGGCTGTGATCGGGTCATTCCTGGGGCCTACCCCGGCACGGGCCGGAATAACCGGCCGGTGCGGGAACAGCGGTGATCCGGGACACCCGCCGGGCAGGCGCCGGATGCAGCCGGCGGGCGGATGCGTTACTTCGGTCTGCCGGTTCCGGCGGAGATCCCGCGGAACGGTGGAGAGGATGGCATGACCACGACTCAGGCCGTACCCGTGACCGTCGCCGTGTCCCGGCGCGCCGACCCGGCGCGTACCGACGAGGTGGTGGCGTGGATGCGGGCCGGGACGGCGCTCGCGGAGAGCTTCCCCGGCTTCCTCGGCGCCGGTTTCGTCCGCAGCGCCCCCGCTTCCGGCGAGTGGCACGTGATGTACCGCTTCGCCGACGCGGACACGCTGCGCGACTGGGAGGACTCGCCGCAGCGGCGCTGGTGGCTCAGCTCGGCGCAGGGCATCGTCGAGCACACCCGGGTCGAGCGGCGCACCGGCATCGAGGGCTGGTTCGACCCGCCGGTGGACCACGTGGTCGAGACGTTCGGCGAGCCGGAACCGGCCGCGCCGCCACGCTGGAAGCAGGCGGTCACGATCTGGCTGGCGTTCTTCCCGCTCAGCCTGGCCGCCACGCTGCTGACCACCCGGTTCCTCGCCGGCGTGCCGCTGGCCGGCCGGACGCTGCTGATGACGCTCGTGCTCACCCCGCTGATGACGTATCTGGTGCTGCCCCGGATCACCCGGGCGCTGCACCGGTGGCTGCACGGACGGCCGGCGCCGGCACGGCAGATGTGAACGACGGTGGCCGATGCCCGATAGCCGACAGAACCGCCACCGGGGCGCCGCCGGGGCATAGGGTCGACGCGCTCGTTGCCGCCGCCGGACGGGGGACCGATGCCTCGACGCTGGATCGCCGCGCTGGCCTGCCTGGCAGCGCTCGTCGCGCTGGCCTGTGACGGCTCCGGCGAGGCGTCGCCACGGCCGTCCGGCACACCCGCCCCCGGCGAACCCCGGGTGCTGGTCGCGCTCGGCGACTCGGTCAGCACCGGCTACGGCTCCTGCCTGGTGCTGGTGAGCTGCGAACGCAACTCCTGGTCGACCGGGGACGGCCTGCGGGTGGAGAGCCTCTACCGGCGGCTGCGCGCCGACGCGCCGGGGCTGCGGGCGTACAACCGGGCCGTGCCCGGGGCCCGCGCGACCGCGCTGACCGGACAGGCCCGGTCGGCGGTACGCGACAAGGCCGACCTGGTCACCGTGCTGATCGGCGCGAACGACGTCTGCCGGGGCGACGTCGACGACATGACTCCGGTGGCGACCTTCCGGGACCAGGTCGACGCGGCGCTGGGCGTGCTGCGCGAGGGACGGCCGAAGGCCCGGGTGCTGGTGGTCAGCATCCCGGACCTGTACCGGCTCTGGCAGATCGGGCACGCCGAGCCCCGCGCCGTGCGGGCCTGGTCGCGGGGCGTCTGCCCGTCCCTGCTCGCCGACGCCACGTCCACAGCGCCCGCCGCTGCCGCCCGCCGGGCCCGCGTCAGGGATCGGATCGAGGCGTACGACGGGCAACTGCGCGCCGCCTGCCGGGCGTACGGGTCACGCTGCCGGTGGGACGGCGGCGCGGTGCACCGCCACCGCTTCGACCTGGACCAGGTCAACGCGCTCGACTGGTTCCACCCGAACGCGACCGGGCAGGGCCGGCTGGCCGAGGTGGCCTGGAACGCCTCCGGCTGGTCAGGGCTGACGCGGGCCGGGTAGCTGCCGAGGACCGGCGACGCGGTAGAGGGCGCGCGTACGGTCGGCCAGTTCCTTGGTGGCCGACGAGTTGGCCCAGGTGCCGAGCACGATCGCGGCGCCCGGCACGACCTTGGCGAACATCCGCTTGGCGGCACGCACCCCGGCCATCCGGGCCAGCCGGACCCCGAGCTGGAGCATCACCCGGCCCAGCGCCCGGTCACCGGCGGAGCCGAACAGCGCACCGGCCCGTTCCCGGCCGGCGGCCACGCCCAGCGCGAGGCGGGCCGTCTCGGCGGCCTTGTGCACCCGCTGGAGCACCAGCAGGTCGGTGGCCCGGTCGGGGTGCGCCGGGTCGGCGCCGTAGGCGGCCGCGACGTGCAGCACCAGCCGGGCCTGGGTCCAGGCCAGCACGCCCACGTCGATCACCGCGCCGGGCAGCCCGGCCGCGCCGGACACCGCACCGGAGAGCCGGGCGTGGTTGACGAACTTGCGGACCGCCTGGTCGGCCAAGTGCTCCGGCGGCGCGTCCGGCCGTAGCGCCCGCTCGCGGGCGGCCCACTGTGCGGCCTCCGGGCCGAGCCGGCGTACCGCCTCCAGGGCCAGGTGCTCCGGCGCGTACTGCGGGTCGTCCCGCATCCGGTCCCACAGCTTGGCCGGTGGCGCCTCGGGCGCCTCCACCGGCGGGACGGGGGCGGCGGGGACGGCGTTGGGCTCCCCGTCGACGGGGGCGGGGTCGGTCACGAAGGGCTCCGGAGGCTCGTGCGGCGCGGGGGTGACGCGGGTCAGCGCCGGCGCGACTGCAGCCGGTTCGCGATCTGCCGCAGCCGGGCCTGGTTCTCCGGCTTCGACATCTCACGCCGGCCGCGGTCGACCAACTGCTGGCCCCGCGGCGACCGCAGGAAGGCGGTGATCCGTTGCATCAGCGACATGAGCGTCCTCCCGTCCCGCGGTCCCCTTCATGTGTACCTGGGACCGGCAAGTCCCTGATACCCGAATCGGCCCTTCGGCAACCACCCGTCCGGGTCAGCCCAGGATCTCGGCCACCACTTCGCCGGCCCGCCACTCGTGCTGGGCGTACGCGTCCGGGAACGCCGAGATCTGCACCGCCTGGGCGGCCACCGAGAGCGGCAGGTCCTGCCAGCCGGGGATCTCCGCCAGCGCGGACAGGAACGCCTTAGTGGCGTACTCGGGGTCCATGAGCTGCTCGACCGTGCCCCAGCCGCTGCTCGGGCGCTGCTGGAACAGCCCGACCGAGTCGTGGTCCCAGCCGATGGCCTGGTGCGGGTAGTTCTGCGACTCGGGCAGCACGCCGCTGGCGTAGTTGAGCAGGGTGCTCTCCTGCATGGCCGTCGCCACCGCGATGACGAGGGCGCGGCGCGGCATGCCCATCTCCTTGCCGGCCTGCACGATCTTCTTGGCGTTGTTCATCTGGGTGCGGTCCAGGCCGGCGACCGGGACGATCTGCCGCACCGTCTTCTTCGGCGTGGCCTTGGCCTTGGGGGTCGCCTTCGGGCTCACCGTCGCGGACGGGCCGGCGCTGGGGGTGGCGGGGGCGGCGCTCGGCCGGGCCATGGCCCGGGAGGCCGGGTCGACCGCGGCGCGCTCGGCGACCTCCGCCGGGGGCGCCGGGTCGGCGGCGCGGTCCGGGGCACCGAAGCCGGTCTGGCTGACGCCGACCAGGCCCAGGCAGCAGGCCGCGCCGGTGGCGACCGCCAGCTTCGTCCGGCCGGGCCGGGGGTTCGTGGGTGCCCAGAAGCGGGTACGCCGGACCAGTCCCCGGAGTGTTGTCAACCGATTGGCGGAGGTGGTATCGTCCGAACGGTCAGCCGGGCGGCCGGAGCCGTTCGGGTCGTCGAGGTTGCCGTCGTTACGCATCCGACGAGGCTAGGCAGGGCAAACCGGGATCACCCAGGCCCATAGGGTGGCCTTCGCCACACTTTGGCCGTTCCGAAGCGGACGGCCCACCCCAGTGCGAACCGGCGGACCACGGACCTCGGGAACCGGACCAATCACCCGGGCGGCGGCGCGCGCAGCGGCCCGGGCAGGAACGCCGCAGACCTCCCGGTCCCACCCGATGATCGACTAACTCGTCCGTTCGGACGATCCGGATATGGGTCGCCGGACCGGGGCGTAGCCGAATCGTGATCATCATCCGGGCATCGGACGTGGCCGTAACGGAATGGACCACCCGCCCCGGTACGTTGGCCGAACCGGGGACGCCGCACGCTCGGCGCTCCCCCGTACGCGTCGACAGGGAGGACCCCACCGGTGCTCGATCCACACGAGCTCTACGAACTCACCGACGAGCTGCCCGAGCTCGGCCAGCCGGTGCTGATCCAGGCGCTCACCGGCTTCGTCGACGCCGGCAACGCCACCCGGCTGGCCCGGGAACAGCTGCTCACCTCGCTCGACGCCCGGGTCGTCGCCCGCTTCGACGTGGACCAGGTCTTCGACTACCGCTCCCGCCGCCCGGTGATGACGTTCGTCGAGGACCACTGGGAGTCCTACGACGCCCCGGCGCTGGAGCTGCACCTGCTGCGCGACGACGACGAGACCCCGTTCCTGCTGCTCACCGGCCCCGAGCCGGACCTGCAGTGGGAGCGTTTCGTGGCCGCCGTCACCGGGCTCAGCGCCCGCCTCGACGTCCGGCTCACAGTCGGGCTCAACTCGATCCCGATGGCGGTGCCGCACACCCGGCCCAGCGGCGTCACCGCGCACGCCACCCGCAAGGAACTGATCGCCGGGCACGAGCCGTGGTTGCAGAAGGTGCAGGTGCCGGCCGGTGTCGGTCACCTGCTGGAGTACCGCCTCGGCGAGCGGGGGCGCGACGCCCTCGGCTTCGCCGCGCACGTGCCGCACTACGTGGCCCAGGCCGAGTACCCGGCCGCCGCCGAGGCGCTGCTGTCCGCCGTGTCCCGCAGCACCGGCCTGCTGCTGCCGGTCGAGGCGCTGCGGACTTCCGCCGAGGCGGTCCGGGTGGAGATCGACCGCCAGGTCACCCAGACCGAGGAGGCGGCGACGCTGGTCCAGGCGCTGGAGGAGCAGTACGACGCGTTCGCCCGCGGCCGGGGCGAGAAGAGCCTGCTCGCCGGCGAGACCGGGCCGCTGCCCACCGCCGACGAACTCGGCGCCGAGCTGGAACGCTTCCTCGCCGAGCAGACCCGTCCCGGCGACACCCCGGAGCGCTGACCGGGCGGGGCGGGCGGCGATGCGGCAGGCTGGTGGCATGCGCCTGGCGACCTGGAACGTCAACTCGGTGAAGGCCCGCCTGCCCCGGCTGCTCGACTGGCTGGCCACCACGAAACCCGACGTCGTGTGCCTGCAGGAGACCAAGTGCCCCGACGGGGCGTTCCCGGTCGCCGAGGTGGGCGAGCTGGGCTACGAGGTGGCCGGCCACAGCGACGGGCGGTGGAACGGCGTCGCCGTGCTGTCCCGGGTCGGGCTGGCCGACGTGACCGCCGGCTTCCCCGGCGAGCCCGGGTTCCCCGAGCCCGAGGCCCGCGCCATCTCGGCCACCTGCGACGGGCTGCGGGTCTGGTCGGTGTACGTGCCGAACGGCCGCGCGCCGGACGACCCGCACTACGCGTACAAGCTGGCCTGGCTCGCGGCGCTGCGCGACGCCCTCGAACCGGAGGTGGCCGGCGCGCTGCCGGTGGCCGTCTGCGGTGACTTCAACGTGGCGCCCACCGACGCCGACGTCTGGGATCCCGCGCTGTTCGTCACCTCCACCCACGTCACCCCGGCCGAGCGGGCCGCCCTGGCCGCGTTGCGTGACCTGGGACTGGAGGACGTGGTGCCGACGCCGATGAAGGGGCCGCACCCGTTCACGTACTGGGACTACCGGGCCGGGATGTTCCACCAGAACAAGGGCATGCGGATCGACCTGGTGTACGCGAGCGCGTCGTTCGCCCGCGCGGTCCGCTCCGCCTACGTGGACCGGGAGGCCCGCAAGGGCAAGGGCCCCTCCGACCACGCCCCGATCGTGGTCGACGCGGACCTGGCACCGGCCGTCGAGACGTTCTGAGGGCGGCGCTCGTTAGGGTGGGCACATGGCTGTCGTGAAGATCAACGCGATCGACGTCCCGTCCGGTGCCGGCGAGGAGCTGGAGAAGCGGTTCGCGGCCCGGGCCGGCGCGGTGGAGAACTCCCCCGGCTTCCTCGGCTTCGAGCTGCTGCGCCCGGTCGCCGGGGACACCCGCTACTTCGTGTACACGCGTTGGGAGAGCGAGGAGGCGTACCAGGCGTGGGCGCAGGGCCCGTCCCGGGCCGCGCACGCCGGGGGCGGCGAACCCCGCAAGCCCGTCGCCACCGGCGCCACCCTGCTGGAGTTCGAGGTGGTCCAGCAGGTCCCCGCCACCTCCTGACCCCCTCCCCGCCGGAGTGGGGCGGCGGGCAACGGTCAGCTCGCCAGGGACGCGAAGACGATCACGTTGTCCTGGTAGCCGGTACGGCCGCCGACCCAGTCGCCGCCGCAGGTGATCAGGCGCAGCTCGGCCGGGCCCGAGTCGCCGTAGACCCGGGCGGCGGGCAGGTTCGCCTTGTCGAAGTACTCGACGCTGTCCACCTTGAAGCTCACCACGCTGCGGTCGGCGCGCGTCACCTGGATCCGGGAGCCGGGCTTGAGCGAGCGCAGCCGGTAGAAGACGGCCGGTCCGCTCTTGGTGTCGACGTGGCCCACGATGATCGCCCGGCCCGGGTCGCCGGGCACCGCTCCCCTGTCGTACCAGCCGGTCTGGTCGTGCTCGGTCAGCGGCGGTACGTCCACCGAGCCGTCCTTCGCCTGCCCGACCGGGGTGACCGGTGCGTTGACCTTGATGGCGGGCACCGCCAGGCGTACCGGCCGGCTCGCCGGCTTCCGAACCGGGGCGGCTGCGCTCGCCGGGACCGCAGCACCCGACCCGCCCGACCGGCTCGACCCGGCCGACGCGTCGGCGAAGTCGAACGGCCCGGCCGTGCGGCCGAGCCCGGCCCCGGTGGCGAACACGCCGACCAGCACCAGCACCACCGCGAGCGGCTTCGACCAGGAGCCCCGGCCCCGGTCCCGCCCGCCCGGCGACGCCGGTGGCGGCTCGACCGGCGGCGGCCCGGCGGGCCGGGGGCGCAGGGCCGGCGGATCGGCCGACGGCGGATACCACTGTCGCGACGCGGCGGGCGGGCCGCCCCGGGACGGGCGGGCGGCGTCGGCCGGTGGTGCGGCGGGCGGGGGCAGTGCCAGGAACGGCCGGCCGGAGCGCCGTGCTCCGGCCGGCGGCGGGACGAAGTGCTCGGCCACGGCCGGCCTCAGCCTCTGGCGGCGCCGCGGGCGTGCCGGCGGGACGCGGCCACGCCGAGCCCGGCGCCGACCACTGTCACCGCCAGCCCGACGGGCACCAGCAGGCCACCGAGCCCGGGGCCGGCGGTGCCGCCGAAGCCGGTCGCCGGACCGCGGCTGGGCAGATGACTCGGCTGGGGCGGCTGCCGGGTGGGCTGCCCCTGTTTCACCACCTGGAGCATGGTGGAGGCGGTCTCCCCGCCGGGACACTCCAGCTTCACCCGGTAGTTGCCGGGCCGGGTCCGCTCGTGGACCATCGGCGAGGCGGTGAGCAGGCCGCGCTGCGGCTGCACCTGGATCTTGCCGAACGCGTCCGAGGTGACGATCGCCGGCACGGTGTTGTTTCGGCAGCTCGCCCGGATGCCGACGAGGTAGCCGGGCGAAACGGTGCCCGGGGTGACCTCCACGAAGATCACGTCGGCCGGGGGCTGTTCCGGCACCGGTTCGGCGGCGTGCGGCGCGGCCTGGGCGGGCAGCGCGCCGACCAGCGGGGCGCCGCACGCGGCGACCGCGACCAGCAGCGCCTCACGTACCCTGAACGACCCCATGACCCCTCCCGGCGTACGGGATGAATCCTCTCACCCCCGGCCGCACATCACATCCGATCCGGGCTAGGCTCGGGTCGCTGTGACCCTCCCCGACATCGCCGCCGGCCGCATCCGCACCTTCCATCCGCGTCGCGGACGGATGAGCGAGCGGCAGCGCGACGCGCTCACCCGGCTCTGGCCCGCGTACGGCCTCGAGATCGCCGCCCTCGACGGGCCGTGCGATCCGACGGCGCTGTTCGGACGACGGGCGCCGCTGGTGCTGGAGATCGGCTCCGGCATGGGCGACGCCACCGCGGCGATGGCGGCGGCCGACCGGGTCCGACACTATCTGGCGGTCGAGGTCCATACGCCGGGAATCGCCAACCTGCTCGACCTGGTGGAACGTCACGGTCTGGACAACGTGCGGGTGGCCGAGGGCGACGCGCTGGACCTGGTCCGGGCCATGCCGGAGGGCTGCCTGGACGCGGTGCACGTCTTCTTCCCCGACCCGTGGCCGAAGACGCGCCACCACAAGCGGCGGATCATCGCGCCGGCGCACGTGGCGCTGCTGCGGTCCCGGCTGGCGCCGGGCGGCACGTTGCACTGTGCGACGGACTGGGCCGAGTACGCCGAGTCGATGCGCGAGACGCTCACCGCCGACCCGGAGCTGGCCGACGTGTACGGCGGCTACGCGCCCCGTCCGGTGCACCGGCCGGTGACGAAGTTCGAGCGGCGCGCGCTGACCGCCGGCCGGGAGGTCTTCGACCTGATCCACCGGCGGCGCTGAACCCGGTTGGCGCGGCGTGGTGTGATCCAGGCACGATGGGAGCCGCCATGACTCTCACCGCCGCGCTGCCGAAGACCGCCGATCCCGACACCCTCTACGACGCGTTCGCCTCCTGGGCGTCCGAGCGCGGCCTGGACCTCTATCCCCATCAGGAGGAGGCGGTCATCGAGATCGTCTCCGGCGCGAACGTGATCATGAATACGCCGACCGGCTCGGGCAAGAGCCTGGTGGCGATCGCGGCGCACTTCGCGGCGCTGGCCGACGACCGGACGACCTTCTACACCGCGCCGATCAAGGCGCTGGTCTCGGAGAAGTTCTTCGCGCTCTGCGAGGTCTTCGGCGCGGAGAACGTCGGCATGCTCACCGGCGACGCGAGCGTCAACGCGGACGCGCCGATCGTCTGCTGCACCGCGGAGATCCTGGCCAACCTGGCGCTGCGCGAGGGCCGCCGCGCCGACGTCGGCCAGGTGATCATGGACGAGTTCCACTTCTACGCCGAGCCGGACCGGGGCTGGGCCTGGCAGGTGCCGCTGATCGAGCTGCCGCAGGCCCAGTTCGTGCTGATGTCGGCCACGCTCGGCGACACCACCCGCTTCGTCGACGACCTGACCCGGCGCACCGGTCGGCCGACCGCCGTCGTCCGCTCGGCCGAGCGGCCGGTCCCGCTCCTCTTCTCGTACGCGACCACGCCGCTGCACGAGACCCTGGAGGAGCTGCTGGAGACCAAGCAGGCCCCGGTGTACGTCGTGCACTTCACCCAGGCCGCCGCGCTGGAACGCGCCCAGGCGCTGATGAGCGTGAACGTCTGCACCCGCGCCGAGAAGGACATGATCGCCCAGGCGATCGGCAACTTCCGGTTCACCTCCGGCTTCGGCAAGACGCTGTCCCGGCTGGTCCGCCACGGCATCGGCGTGCACCACGCGGGCATGCTCCCGAAGTACCGCCGCCTGGTCGAGACGCTCGCCCAGGCCGGCCTGCTCAAGGTCATCTGCGGTACGGACACGCTCGGCGTCGGCATCAACGTCCCCATCCGTACCGTGCTGTTCACCGGCCTGAGCAAGTACGACGGCACCCGCACCCGGCTGCTCAAGGCCCGCGAGTTCCACCAGATCGCCGGCCGGGCCGGGCGGGCCGGGTTCGACACGCTGGGCCGGGTCGTGGTGCAGGCCCCCGAGCACGTGATCGAGAACGAGAAGGCGCTCGCGAAGGCCGGTGACGACCCGAAAAAGCGTCGCAAGGTGGTCAAGAAGAAGCCGCCGGAGGGCTCGATCGGCTGGGGCGAGCCGACGTTCCAGCGTCTGGTCGAGGCCGAGCCGGAGCCGCTCACCTCCAGCTTCCAGGTCAGCCACTCGATGCTGCTCAACGTGATCGGCCGCCCCGGCGACGCGTTCGCCTCGATGCGGCACCTGCTCACCGACAACCACGAGGACCCGGCCGCCCAGCGCCGGCACATCCGCCGGGCCATCGCCGTCTACCGCGCGCTGCGCGCCGGCGGCGTGGTCGAGGAACTGCCCGAGCCGGACGAGACCGGCCGCCGGGTGCGCCTCACCGTCGACCTCCAGCTCGACTTCGCGCTGAACCAGCCGCTGTCACCGCTGGCGCTGGCCACCGTCGAGCTGCTCGACCGGGAGTCGCCGTCGTACGCGCTCGACGTGCTGAGCGTGATCGAGTCGATCCTGGACGACCCCCGCCAGGTGCTGTCCGCGCAGCAGTTCAAGGCCCGCGGCGAGGCGGTCGCCGCGATGAAGGCGGAAGGCATCGAGTACGAGGCACGCCTCGAACTGCTCGACGAGGTGACCTGGCCCAAGCCGCTCGCGGAGCTGCTGGACTCCGCGTACGAGATGTACCGGCAGGGACACCCCTGGGTGGCCGACCACCGGCTCTCCCCCAAGTCCGTGGTCCGGGACATGTACGAGCGGGCCATGACGTTCCCCGAGTACGTCCAGTTCTACGGGCTGTCCCGGTCCGAGGGGCTGGTGCTGCGCTACCTCGCCGACGCGTACAAGACGCTGCGGCAGACCGTCCCCGAGGACGCGAAGACCGAGGAGCTGGTCGACCTCATCGAGTGGCTGGGCGAGCTGGTCCGTCAGGTCGACTCCAGCCTGATCGACGAGTGGGAACGGCTGCGCAACCCGTCGGACGTGGCCGAGGTGGCCGCCTCGCTGGACGACCGGCCGCCGGCGGTGACCCGCAACGCGCGGGCGTTCCGGGTGCTGGTGCGCAACGCGATGTTCCGCCGCGTCGAGCTGGCCGCGCTGCGCCGCTGGGACCTGCTCGGCGAGCTGGACGCGGGCGACGGCTGGAACGCCGACGCCTGGGCCGACGCGCTGGAGCCGTACTTCGAGACGTACGACTCCATCGGGGTGGGGCCGGACGCGCGCGGACCGGCGCTGCTGATGATCGAGCAGGGCCGCGAGCGGTGGACCGTACGGCAGATCCTGGACGACCCGGACGGCGACCACGACTGGGGCATCAGCGCCGAGATCGACCTCGCCGCCTCGGACGAGACAGGCGCGGCGGCGGTCCGGATCACCGACGTCGGCCAGCTCTAGGACTACGCGAAAAAGGGCCGCCCGGGATGTCCGGGCGGCCCTTTTCGTACCCTGGGCGATGTCAGACCCGTCGATTAGAATGTATGTACTAATCGAGCTGCTGACCTGGGAGGATGCTCGTGACTGCGCCCACCTCCGCGACCCCTGTCACCCCCTACGCCACCCTCCTCGGATTCACCCGGTACGTCGACCGCACCGGCCCCACGAAGGCCACCTTCGTCGGCGGTCTGCGCCGGCAGCGGGCCAGCCGGCACGGCTTCAACCCGCACGGCCAGTTCGTCAAGGCGCTCAAGGCCGACGTCGCCTTCCACACCGGCGGCACGCACCTCGCGCAGGTCGCCGACCTGGTCAAGCCGCGCTGGCGGCCGCTCTACGAGGCGCTCGTGCCGGGCGCGACCCGCTGGCTGCACTCGCTCGGCGAACCGGCCGGCGTCGACCTGGCCCAGACCCGCGACGCCCTGGCGATGCTCGGCGACCTGCCCGTGAAGATCAACCCGCAGTTCGGCGTCCGGTACGCCGACGGCCGGGCCGAGGCGATCCGGCTGCACTTCGACGACGCGCCGCCGAGCGAGGAGACGACGCTGGCCACACTGCACCTGATGGCCCGGCACATGGACGCGGTGCTGCCGCACGCCGAGCCGGTCCTGGTCGACGTCCGGCGCGGCGAGGCGCACCGGATGCCCGCCGACGTCAAGCCCGAGCAGATCGAGCAGTGGCTGGCCGGTGAGGCGGCCGCGTTCCGGGCCATCTGGTCCACCGCCGCCTGACCGATCGACCCGAACGGCCGCCCTCGCGAGGGCGGCCGTTCGTCGTGTCCGCTTTTCCCTTCCGACTCTAGATAAGTGGCATATGCGGGTAATCACCGGGAACAGCCGGGCATGGCCCTTGACTCCATGAACTCACCCGGCCGTCCGTCGTGCGTCGAGGCGCAACAGTGGTGACGCCTGTCGTACCCCCGCTGCGGACCGTCGGTTCCCCGCGCCCGGTACGCGGCCGTCTCATCCTGCTCGGGCCCGCGTTCGTGGCGGCTGTGGCCTACGTCGATCCGGGCAACTTCGCCACCAACTCCACAGCCGGCGCCCGGTACGGGTATCTCCTGGTCTGGGTGGTCGTGGCGGCGAACCTGGCCGCCATGCTGGTGCAGACGCTCACCGCCAAGCTCGGCCTGGCCACCGGGCGCAGCCTGCCCGAACTGTGCCGGGAACACCTGCCCCGGCCGCTCAACCGGGTCATGTGGGCGCAGGCCGAACTGGTCGCCATGGCCACCGACCTGGCCGAGGTGATCGGCGGGGCGGTCGCGCTGTACCTGCTGTTCGGCGTCCCGCTGCTGCCCGGCGGCCTGATCGTCGGCGCCGCCTCGTTCGCCGTCCTGGCGCTGCGCGCCAGGGGTTTCCGGACCTTCGAGATCGCCATCGCGGTGCTGCTCGGCGTGATCGTGCTGGCGTTCGCTGTCAACCTGGTCAGCGCGCAACCGGACGTGTCCGACGCCACGGCCGGGCTGCTGCCCCGGATGCAGGGCACCGACAGCATGCTGCTCGCCGCCGGCATCCTGGGCGCGACGGTGATGCCGCACGTCATCTACGTGCACTCGGCGCTGACCCCGAACCGCCTGCCCGCGGAGGGCGAGACGCAGCGGCGGGTGATCGCCAAGGGCCTGCGGGTCGACGTACTGATCGCGCTGGGCATCGCCGGCGCTGTCAACCTGGCCATGCTGCTGGTCGCCGCGAGCAGCTTCCACGGCACGTCGATCCCCGGCACCGACACTTTGGAAGGCGTCCACGCCGGGCTCGCCACCACGCTCGGCACGGCTGCGGCGGTCGGCTTCGCGGTCGCCCTGCTCCTGTCCGGCCTCGCCTCCACGAGCGTCGGCACGTACGCCGGCGAGATCATCATGCGGGGCTTCCTGCGCCGCCGGATCCCGCTGCTGGTACGCCGGATGATCACGCTGCTGCCCGCGCTCGCGGTGCTCGCGATCGGCGTCGACCCGACCCGGGCGCTGGTGCTGTCCCAGGTGGTGCTGAGCTTCGGCATCCCGTTCGCGCTGATCCCGGTGGTGATGTTCACGCGCCGCCGGGACCTGATGGGCAGCCTGGTCAACCGCCGGGCCACCACCGCCGCCGCGGTCGCCATCACGGCGTTCGTGGTGGCGCTCAACGGTTTCCTGCTCTGGCAGCTACTGGCCTGACTGCGTCACCCCACCCCACCGAACACGCGGTGATCTTGCACTTGCGGCCCGCCGATGGGAAATTTGTCCGCTTCGCCGGGGCAGCAACCGCAAGATCGCGGAGGTGGGGGGTGCGGGTTCGGGCACTGCGCGCCCGGCAGCACCTAGCCTGAGGACATGCGATTCGACAGGCACACGGTGGTCCTCCTGGTCCGCCCGGACGACGCGCCGGACCTGCCGCAGGACGCCCTCGACCGGATCCAGGACGCCCACCTGGCGCACCAGGCCGGGCTGGTGGAGCAGGGCGCGGTGCTCGCGGCCGGGCCGTTCCTGAACGGCGACGACGGGCGCGTCCGCGGTTTCGTGGTGCTGTCGGTCGATCCGCAGATGGCCCGTGAGCTGTACGCGAACGACCCGGCGGTCCGCGCGGGACGACTCGTCGCGCAGGTGAGCAGCTGGATGGTGCCGGAGGGCCAGGTCCGCTTCGAGCAGGTGCCGGTTCCCCGCTCGATGCTGGAGGCAGCGGCCGGCGACTGAGTGCCGCGGCTCGCCGCGCCCCGGGCCGTCAGTCCTCCGGGGCCTGCCGGCTGCCCGGCACCACAGGCGTCGGCCACACCCCGGCGCGGGCGGCGACCGGCACCTCGACCTGCTGGTCGGCCCAGACGTACGTCTCGGGCAGCAGGTCGGTGATCGGGATCGCGCGCAGCCCGTCGGGCGGGCCGACGATCACCTTGATCGACGGGAAGTAGTCGAGCAGCACCTGACGGCAGCGCCCGCACGGCGGGAGGACGCCCCGGCCCCGGTCCCCCACCGCGACGATCGCCTCCAGCTCGCCCGCGCCCTGGGTCGCGGCGGCACCGAGAGCCACCACCTCGGCGCACGGGCCGCCGGTGAAGTGGTAGACGTTCACGCCGCTGAACACCCGGCCGTCGGTGCTGCGTACGGCGGCGGCGACTGTGTGGTTGTCGCTGCGGCAGCGCAGCTTCGCGACGGCGGTGGCGGCCTGCACGAGCGCCCGGTCGGTGTCCCGCATGATCATCCCCGCCCCTCGTCGGCCTCGTCCGTCGGCCTCGTCGGCGACTTTATCCGGCGGGGACGGCCGGAACAGGGAGGGCACGCCCGGCGCCGGTAACCCGGGGGCGGTCCGCCGCGCGGCTGCCTATCCTTGGCGACGACATGCAGAATCCAGCCGTACCCGCCGCCCCTGAGACCGCCCGCGACCTGCACCGCCGCCTCGCCCCCCTGATGTTCCGCGACCAGCGCCGGATCCAGCGGCGGCTCGACGGCGTGCGCCGGCTGCGCGACCCGCAGCGGCGGGAGGCGGCGCTGGCCGAGATCGCCGCCGAGGTGACCCGGGCCGAGGCGCGGCTCCAGGCGCGCCGCGCGGCCGTCCCGGTGATCACCTACCCGCCGCAGTTGCCGGTGAGCGAGCGCAAGGACGACATCGCCGCCGCGATCCGCGACCACCAGGTGGTGATCGTGGCCGGTGAGACCGGCTCCGGGAAGACCACCCAGCTCCCCAAGATCTGCCTGGAGCTGGGGCGCGGCATCACCGGCCTGATCGGGCACACCCAGCCCCGCCGGCTGGCGGCCCGCACCGTCGCCGACCGGATCGCCGACGAACTCGGCACCGAGCTGGGCGACGTGGTCGGCTACAAGGTGCGCTTCACCGACCAGGTGGGCGACAACAGCCTGGTCAAGCTGATGACCGACGGCATCCTGCTGGCCGAGTTGCAGACCGACCGGATGCTGCGGCAGTACGACACGCTGATCATCGACGAGGCGCACGAGCGCAGCCTCAACATCGACTTCATCCTCGGCTATCTCAGGCAGCTCCTGCCCCGACGGCCCGACCTCAAGGTGGTCATCACCTCGGCGACCATCGAGACCGACCGGTTCGCGAGACACTTCGCCGACGCCGAGGGCAACCCGGCGCCGGTGGTCGAGGTGTCCGGGCGCACGTACCCGGTGGAGGTCCGCTACCGGCCGCTGGTCGAGGTCACCGAGGCCGAGGAGGAGGACGACGCCGACGAGGAGAACGTCCGGGACCAGATCCAGGCCATCGGCGACGCGGTCGAGGAGCTGGCCGCCGAGGGGCCGGGCGACATCCTGGTGTTCCTCAGCGGCGAGCGGGAGATCCGGGACACCGCCGACGCGCTGGGCAAGCTGGTGCAGTCCAAGCGGTCGCTGCTCGGCACCGAGATCCTGCCGCTGTACGCGCGGTTGTCCACCGCCGAGCAGCACCGGGTCTTCGCCGCGCACGCCAACCGCCGGGTGGTGCTGGCCACGAACGTCGCGGAGACCTCGCTGACGGTGCCCGGCATCAAGTACGTGGTGGACCCGGGCACCGCCCGGATCTCCCGCTACTCCAGCCGGCTGAAGGTGCAGCGGCTGCCGATCGAGCCGGTCTCGCAGGCCAGCGCCAACCAGCGCAAGGGCCGCTGCGGGCGTACCTCGGACGGCATCTGCATCCGCCTCTACGACGAGCCGGACTTCGCCTCCCGCCCCGAGTTCACCGACCCGGAGATCCTGCGGACCAACCTGGCCTCGGTCATCCTCCAGATGACATCGATCGGGCTCGGCGACGTGGCGGCGTTCCCGTTCATCGACCCGCCGGACCGGCGCAACGTCACCGACGGCGTGAACCTGCTGCACGAGCTGGGTGCGCTCGACCCGGCCGAGACCGACCCGGCGAAGCGGCTGACCGCGCTGGGCCGGCGGCTGGCCCAGCTCCCGGTCGACCCCCGGCTGGCCCGGATGGTCCTCGAAGGCGAGCGCAACGGCTGTGCCACCGAGGTCGTGGTGATCGCCGCCGCACTGTCCATCCAGGACCCGCGCGAACGCCCGGCCGACAAGCAGGCCCAGGCCGACCAGGCACACGCCCGGTTCGCCGACTCCGAGTCCGACTTCGTCGCGTACCTGAACCTGTGGCGCTACCTGCGGGAGAAGCAGCGGGAGCTGTCGTCCAGCGCGTTCCGCCGGATGTGCAAGGCCGAATACCTCAACTACCTCCGGGTACGCGAGTGGCAGGACATCGTCAGCCAGTTGCGCCAGGTGCTCCGTACCTCCGACAGGGGTGAGGGCCGGCGCGGCGCCGGCGCCGACCTGCCGGAGGAGATCGACACCCCGAAGGTGCACCAGTCGCTGCTGCCCGGCCTGCTGTCGCACCTCGGCCTCAAGGACGCGCAGAAGCACGAATACCTGGGCGCGCGAGGCGCGAAGTTCGCTGTCTTCCCCGGGTCGGCGCTGTTCCGGAAGCCGCCGCGCTGGGTAATGGCGGCCGAGCTGGTGGAGACCTCCCGGCTGTGGGGGCGGGTGGCCGGGCGGGTCGAGCCGGAGTGGGTCGAGCCGCTGGCGCAGCACCTGGTCAAGCGCAGCTACAGCGAGCCGCACTGGGAGAAGAAGCAGGCCGCGGTGATGGCCTACGAGAAGGTCACGCTGTACGGCATCCCGATCGTCACCTCCCGTAAGGTGAACTTCGGGCGGATCGACGCGGGTCTGAGCCGGGAGCTGTTCATCAGGCACGCCCTGGTCGAGGGCGACTGGCAGACCCACCACCAGTTCTGGCGGGACAACCAGAGGCTGCTGACCGAGATCGAGGAGCTGGAGAACCGGGCCCGGCGCCGCGACATCCTGGTCGACGACGAGACCATCTTCGCCTTCTACGACCAGCGGATCCCCGCCGACGTGGTCTCCGGCCGGCACTTCGACTCCTGGTGGAAGAAGACCCGCCGGGAGCGGCCCGACCTGCTCACGTTCACCCGCGAGCTGCTCGTCAACGACGGCCGGGGCGGAGTGGACGAGGAGGACTTCCCGGACGAGTGGCGGGCCGACGGGGTGACGCTGCCGCTGACGTACACGTTCGACCCGGCCGCGCCCACCGACGGCGTCACAGTGGACATCCCGCTGCCGCTGCTCAACCAGGTGCCGGCGGAGAGCTTCGACTGGCAGGTGCCGGGGCTGCGCGAGGAACTGGTCATCGCGCTGATCCGGTCGCTGCCCAAGCCGGTACGGCGCAACTTCGTCCCGGTGCCCGACTACGCACGCGCCGCGCTCGCCGCGATCACGCCGGGCGAGGAGCCCCTGCTGGCCGCGCTGACCCGGCAACTGCGCCGGATGACCGGGGTGACGGTTCCGGCGGACGCGTGGGACCTGGGCAGGCTGCCGCCGCACCTGCGGGTCACGTTCCGGGTGCTCGGCGACGACGACAAGCCGGTCGCCGAGGGCAAGGACCTGCCGGCGCTGCAACGCGAGCTGCGCCAGGAGGTACGCCAGGTCGTGGCCGCCGCCGCGCCCGACGTGGCCCGTACCGGGCTGACCGAGTGGTCGATCGGCGCGCTGCCGCGCACCATCGAGCAGGTACGCGCGGGCTTCGCGGTGACCGCGTACCCGGCGCTGGTGGACGAGGGCGCGACGGTCGGGGTGAAGGTGTTCGACTCCGCCGCCGAGCAGGAGGCCGCGCACTGGGCCGGCACCCGGCGGCTGCTGCGGCTGACGACGCCGTCACCGGCGAAGTTCCTCCAGGGGCGGCTGAGCAACGAGGCGAAGCTGGCGCTGTCCCGCAACCCGCACGGCAGCGTGCCGGAGCTGATCGAGGACGCGGCCGGGGCGGCGATCGACAAGCTGATCGGCGACGCGGGCGGCCCGGCCTGGGACGCCGAGGGCTTCGCCGCGCTGCGCGACAGGGTGCGCGCCGACCTGGTGGACACCGTGGTCGAGGTGATGGAGCGGGTACGCCGGGTGCTCGCTTCCGCGTACGCGGTGGAGCAGCGGCTCGGCGCCACCCGCAACCTGGCCGTGGTGGCCGCGCTGGCCGACATCCGCAGCCAGCTCACCGGCCTGGTGCACAAGGGCTTCGTCACCGAGACGGGGTACGCCCGCCTGCCCGACGTGCTGCGCTACCTGACCGCGATCGAGCGGCGGCTGGACCGGTTGCCCGGCAACCCGCAGCGGGACAAACAGCAGCAGGACAGGGTTGCCGTGGTGCAGAAGGAGTACCAGGACATGCTCGCCGCGCTGCCGCCGCCGCGGCGCGCTACCCCGGCGGCCCGCCAGATCCGCTGGATGATCGAGGAGCTGCGGGTGAACGTCTTCGCCCAGGCCCTCGGAACCCCGTACCCGGTCTCCGAGCAGCGAATCTACCGAGCCATGGACGACGCCGAGTCCCGCTGACCCGCTGCCACCCCGCCCCACCCCGCACCGTCGATCTTGCACTTGGTGCCCCACGCAGTGTCATTCGCACCTCTTGCCGGGGTCGAAAGTGCAAGATCGCGGGAGAAGGAGGGGACCGTCAGAGAGGCTCTACGCCTGGGGGGAGTTCGGCGGTGGCGGTGGCGTCGTGGACGTACTCCAGGAGGATGCGGCGCAGCTCGCGCCCGGCGTGGGTGGGCACCACGTCGCGGCGGCGGGCCACCGCGATGGTCCGGCGGACGCCGGGCGGGACGAGCCGGGTGACCCGGATGCCGGCGCGGCGGGCCACCACGATGCCCGGCACCAGCGCGACGCCGAGCCCGGCCTCGACGAAGCTGAGCACGGCGTCCATCTCCCCGCCGTCGACGGACAGGGTCGGCTCGAACCCGGCCGCCCGGCACGCCTGGAGCGTGGCGTCGCGCAGGTCGTAGCCCTCGCGGAACATGACGAGTGGCTGTTCGCGCAGGTCGGTGATGCGCAGCTCCCCGGCTTCCGAGGCGCCGGGCAGCGGGTCGACCGAGGCGACCACCAGGCTCTCGCGCAGGATCGGGTCGGCGCGCAGCCCCGGGTCGGTGCCGGCCGACGGCATGATGATCAGGGCGAGGTCGAGGTCGCCACGGAGCAGGTCGCGGACGAGGTCCTGCGAGCCGCCCTCCTCCACGCGCAGGTCAATCGTGGGGTGCGCGTCGCGGAACCGGCGCAGCACCGGCGGGGCGAGCGAGGTGGCGAGGCTGGGGGTGGCGCCGAGCCGGACCCGGCCCCGGCGCAGCCCCACCAGCTCCTGCACCTCGCGGGTGGCGGTGTCCACGTCGGCGAGGATCCGCTTGGCGAGTGGCAGCAGCACCTCACCGGCCGCTGTGACTGTGATGTTGCCCCTTACCCGTTCGAACAGCGGGGCCCCCAGGTCGGCCTCCAGGGCGTGAATTTGCTTACTCAACGAGGGCTGCGTTATGCCGACGAGATCGGCCGCCTGGGTGAAATGTCGCACTTCGGCGACCGCCACGAAGTACCGAAGCTGATGGAGCTGCATCTACATAGCTTACGGCTATCAACACTGCGATTTCGATGCATTGGACGCCTGATCGAAGTGCTCCTAGCGTCGACCACGTGGTAATCACGAAAACTCGGTCGCCCATCCGCTCGAACGTCGGCCTCAAGGCCGTCATGGCGGTGACGGGCATCATCCTCGTGCTGTTCCTGATCGCGCACATGCTCGGCAACCTGAAGATCTTCACGGGTGAGACGTCGTTCGACCACTACGCGCACTGGCTGCGGGACATCGGCACGCCGCTGCTGCCGGCGACGTGGTTCCTGTGGATCCAGCGCACCGTGCTCACCGTCGCCGTCCTCGGGCACATCGGCGCGGCCACCGTGCTCGCGATGCGGTCCCGGGCCGCCCGCCCGGTCCGGTACGCGCACCGCCGCAAGATCCACGTGAACTACGCGGCCCGCACGATGCGCTGGGGTGGTGTGGTCATCCTGCTCTTCGTGATCTACCACATCCTCGACCTGACCACGGGTCACCTGAACCCGCAGGGCGACCCGGCCAACCCGTACGGCAACGTGGTCGCCGACTTCGCGCCGGAGCGCTGGTACGTCACGCTCTTCTACACCCTCGCCCTGGTGGCCCTCGGCTTCCACCTCCGCCACGGTGCGTTCAGCGCGTTCCGCAGCCTCGGCCAGCAGACGCCGAAGGGCGAGCGCCGGGCCCGGATCGCCGCGCTCGTCTTCGCCGTCGCGCTCGTCGGCGGCTACCTGCTGGTTCCGTTCGCCGTGATCACCGGATTGGTGTCCTGACATGGATCTCTACACCGAGGGCGACCCGATCGCCGACACCCGGGCCCCGGACGGCCCGATCGAGACACGGTGGGACCGCCACCGCTTCGAGATGAAGCTGGTCAACCCGGCCAACCGCCGGAAGATGACGGTGATCGTGGTCGGCACCGGCCTGGCCGGCGGTTCCGCCGCCGCCACGCTGGCCGAGCAGGGCTACCAGGTGCGGTCCTACTGCTACCAGGACAGCCCGCGCCGGGCCCACTCGATCGCCGCGCAGGGCGGCATCAACGCCGCCAAGAACTACCGCAACGACGGCGACTCGGTGCACCGCCTCTTCTACGACACGGTCAAGGGCGGCGACTTCCGCTCCCGCGAGTCGAACGTGCACCGGCTGGCCGAGGTGTCGGTGAACATCATCGACCAGTGCGTGGCGCAGGGCGTGCCGTTCGCCCGCGAGTACGGCGGCCTGCTGGACACCCGCTCCTTCGGCGGCGCGCAGGTGCAGCGCACCTTCTACGCCCGGGGCCAGACGGGTCAGCAACTGCTGCTCGGCGCGTACCAGGCGCTGGAGCGGCAGATCGGCCTGGGCAACGTGGAGATGAACGCCCGCCACGAGATGCTCGAACTGGTGATCGTCGACGGCCGGGCGCGCGGCATCGTGGTGCGGGACATGGTCACCGGTGAGATCAGCACCGAGACGGCCGACGCGGTCGTGCTCGCCTCCGGCGGCTACGGCAACGTCTTCTACCTCTCCACGAACGCCAAGGGCTGCAACGTCACCGCCTCCTGGCGGGCGCACCGCAAGGGCGCGTACTTCGCCAATCCCTGCTACACGCAGATCCACCCGACCTGCATCCCGGTCTCCGGCGATCACCAGTCGAAGCTGACCCTGATGAGCGAGTCGCTGCGCAACGACGGCCGGGTGTGGGTGCCCAAGGCCAAGGGCGACCAGCGCGGCCCGCGGGACATCCCCGAGGACGAGCGGGACTACTACCTGGAGCGGATCTACCCGTCCTTCGGCAACCTGGTCCCCCGCGACATCGCCTCCCGCGCCGCGAAGAACGTCTGCGACGAGGGACGCGGCGTCGGCCCGACCGGCCTCGGCGTCTACCTGGACTTCGCCGACGCGATCAACCGGCTCGGCCGCAAGGCCATCGAGGCCAAGTACGGCAACCTCTTCGAGATGTACGAGCGGATCACCGGCGAGGACCCGTACGAGGTGCCGATGCGGATCTACCCCGCCGTGCACTACACGATGGGCGGCCTCTGGGTCGACTACGACCTCCAGTCGAGCATCCCCGGCCTGTTCGTGATCGGTGAGGCCAACTTCTCCGACCACGGCGCGAACCGGCTCGGCGCCTCGGCGCTGATGCAGGGCCTGGCCGACGGCTACTTCGTGCTGCCGAACACGCTCGCCAACTACCTGGCCTCCAGTGCGCTGGACAAGGTCGACGCCAGCCACCCCGAGGCGGTCGCGGCGCGCACCGAGGTCGAGGACCGGATCAAGCGGCTGCTCGCGATCAACGGCGACCGCACCGTGGACTCGTTCCACCGCGAGCTGGGCCAGATCATGTGGGAGCACTGCGGGATGGAGCGCTCCGAGGCCGGTCTGCGCAAGGCGATCGACGAGATCCGCGCGCTGCGCGAGCAGTTCTGGCAGCGGGTGCGCGTGCCGGGTGACGGCGAGGGCCTCAACCAGTCGCTGGAGAAGGCCGGCCGGGTGGCCGACTTCTTCGAGCTGGCCGAGCTGATGTGCGTCGACGCCCTGCACCGCGAGGAGTCCTGCGGCGGCCACTTCCGGGCCGAGCACCAGACGCCCGACGGCGAGGCGCAGCGCGACGACGACCGGTTCGCCTACGTGGCCGCCTGGGAGTTCACCGGCACCGGTGAGCCCGTGCTGCACAAGGAAGACCTGACCTTCGAATACGTCCACCCCACGCAGCGGAGCTACAAGTGAACCTGACCCTGCGCATCTGGCGCCAGCACGGCCCCGAGGACAAGGGTCGGATGGTGACCTACCCGGTGCAGGACGTGTCCCCGGACATGTCCTTCCTGGAGATGCTCGACGTCCTCAACGAGCGGCTGATCCTGGACGGCGAGGAGCCGGTCGCGTTCGACCACGACTGCCGCGAGGGCATCTGCGGCATGTGCAGCCTCATGATCAACGGTGAGGCGCACGGCCCGCAGCGCGGCACCACCGCCTGCCAGTTGCACATGCGACAGTTCTCCGACGGCGAGACGATCGACATCGAGCCGTGGCGGGCCCGGGCCTTCCCGGTCGTCAAGGACCTGGTGGTCAACCGCAACGCGTTCGACCAGATCATCGCCGCCGGCGGCTACGTCACCGCGCCGACCGGCAGCGCCCCGGAGGCGCACTCGGTGCCGGTGCCGAAGGCCGACGCGGACGCCGCGTTCTCCTCGGCCGCCTGCATCGGCTGCGGCGCCTGCGTGGCGGCCTGCCCGAACGGCTCCGGCATGCTGTTCACCGCCGCGAAGATCACCCAGCTCTCGCTGCTGCCGCAGGGCCAGCCGGAGCGCTACACCCGGGTGATCGGCATGGTGGACGCGCACGACGAGGCCGGCTTCGGCGGCTGCACCAACATCGGCGAGTGCGCGGCGGCCTGCCCGAAGGGCATCCCGCTGAACACCATCGGCCGGCTCAACCGGGACTACCTGAAGGCCACGGCCAAGCGCTCGGGCACGTCCGGCTCCTGACCCGCGGGCACGACCCACGCGACCGCCGCGCCCCGCACCCGGGGGCGCGGCGGTCGCCCTTCTCCGGGGTACGCGCACCGGAGCGACCCGGCGGGGACGGGACTTCCGTGCGCGGCCGCCGTTCGGGACCTCGCCGCTCGGGTGTCTCACCGGTGGACCGGCTGCGTCCAGGGCATCAAGGCCGGCAGCTTCGACGCCTGACCACGGTGGTACCGGGTGCGGTCGTCGGCCGCGCCCGGCCACCCTTCTGACCTCCCGATCCAGTCCTCCCGGGTCCGGCCGGACGGCGCCGGTTCAAGTCGCTCCCCGCGGGTAGCAGTCCCATGCGCGGCACCGACGAGGGGACAATCGGACATGAGGGCACTGACCTGGCACGGCAAGCGGGACGTTCGCGTCGAGGACGTCCCGGACCCCCGGATCGAGGAGCCGACCGACGCGATCGTCCGGATCACCTCGACCGCCATCTGCGGTTCCGACCTGCACCTGTACGAGGTGCTCGGGCCGTACCTGAAGCCCGGCGACATCCTCGGGCACGAGCCGATGGGCATCGTCGAGGAGGTCGGGCCGGGGGTGACCCGGCTCAGGAAGGGCGACCGGGTGGTCGTCCCGTTCAACATCTCCTGCGGCTCGTGCTGGATGTGCGAGCGGCAGCTCTACGCGCAGTGCGAGACCACGCAGGTGACCAGCCAGGGCAAGGGCGCGTCCCTGTTCGGATACACCTCGCTGTACGGCTCGATCCCCGGCGGCCAGGCCGAGTACCTGCGCGTCCCGCAGGCCCAGTTCGGCCCGATCACGATCCCGGACAGCGGCCCGGACGAGCGCTGGCTCTACCTGTCCGACATCCTGCCCACCGCCTGGCAGGCGGTGAGGTACGCGGACACCCCGCCCGGCGGCACCCTGGCCGTGTTCGGGCTCGGCCCGGTCGGACAGTTCTGCGCCCGGATCGGCCGCCACCTGGGCGCCTCCCGGGTGATCGGGCTGGACCTGGTGCCCGAGCGGCTGGAGATGGCCCGCCGCCACGGCATTGAGGTGCTCGACGTCAGCCAGCTCGACGACGTGCCGGGCACGCTCATCGACCTGGTCGACGGGCGCGGCCCGGACGCGGTGATCGACGCGGTCGGCATGGAGGCGCACGGCGCGCCGCTGGGCAAGGTGGCCCAGACCGCCGCCGGTCTGCTGCCGGACAGGCTGGCCCAGGCGATGACCGACAAGGCCGGCGTGGACCGGCTCGTGGTGCTGCACGCCGCGCTCAAGGCCGTGCGGCGCGGCGGCACCGTGTCGATCTCCGGCGTGTACGGCGGCGAGCAGGACCCGATGCCGCTGATGGAGATGTTCGACAGGGGCATCCAGCTGCGAATGGGCCAGTGCCACGTGCGGCGCTGGGTCGACGACATCATTCCGCTGCTGGAGCGCGACGACGATCCGCTGGGCGTCGAGGACCTGCGGACCCACCGGCTGCCGCTGACCGACGCGCCGCGCGCGTACGAGATGTTCCAGAAGAAGGAGGACGGCTGCGTCAAGGTCGTGCTCGCGCCGTGACCCGGACGGTGGTCGTCACCGGCGCGACCAGCGGGATCGGCCGGGCGACCGCCAGGGAACTGGCGGGCCGCGGGGACCGGCTGGTCCTCGCGGCCCGCTCCCCCGCCACTCTTGACGAGGTACGCGACGAGTGCCGGGCGGCGGGCGCGGCGGTGATCGCCGTACCGACGGACGTGACCGAGCCCGGCGCGGTGGCCGCGCTGGCCGACGCGGCGCGGGCCGAGTTCGGCGGCGTCGACGCCTGGGTGCACACCGCCGCGGTGATGTCCTACGGCCGCTTCGACGAGACCCCGGCCGAGGTGTTCGAGCAGGTGGTCCGCACCGACCTGCTCGCGGCGGCGGCGGTGGCCCGGGAGGCGCTGCGCCGGTTCCGGGCCGCCGGCGGCGGCACGCTGGTGCTCACCGGTTCGGTGCTCGGGCACATCACCGCGCCCTACATGAGCGGCTACGTGGCGGCCAAGTGGGGCCTGCAGGGGCTGGCCCGCACGCTCCAGCAGGAGGCGCGGGAGACGCCCGGCATCGCGATCTGTGTGGTCAACCCGGGCAGCGTCGACACACCCGTCTACCGGCAGGCGGCCAACTACCTGGGCCGGATCGGCCGCCCGCCGCCCCCGATCGCCTCGCCCGAACGGGCGGCGCGGGCCATCGCGCACTGCCTCGACCGGCCGCGCCGGGAGGTCTCGGTGGGGCGGCTCAACGTGGTCATGCGCGTCGGCTTCACGGTCCTGCCCGGCGTGTACGACGTGCTGGTCGGGCCGCTGATGCGACTCGCCGGCCTGACCCGGCAGCCGGTCGCCGCGCACCAGGGCACCGTGTTCACACCGAACCCGGCCGGCGAGGCGGTCCGGGGCGGATGGCTGCCGGACGCGTCACAGGTGGTCCGTGCCGTCGGCGGGCGGGCGGCCACCGTGGCGTCCGCGGTACGCCGCCGGCTGCCCTGACCGCTGCGGCGGACCGCCCCACGGGCGGCTGTCGTGCGGCGGTTGTCGTGCGGGCGGACCGTCCCGTGGGCGGGCCGGGACGAGGGTGGTTACCGTGTACGACGGGACACGGCGGAGGGGACGGGCATGCGGGAACCAACGGGGCGGGAACCGGACCGGACGCGTGGCGGGCGGGTGTGGAAGATCACCGGGCTGGCCGCCGTCGCCGGGCTGGCCTGGGTGGCGCGCGACGTACCGGCCCAACTGGGCGGCCGGCTCACCGGCGCCCGGGCGGAGCGCGCGGCCCGGTCACCGCGGTTCCGCGACGGCACGTTCCACAACCCGGCCGGCGCCGGCGCCACAATGGTCGCCGACCCGGGCCGCAACCTCGTCCGGGAGCTGATCTTCGGCAAGCAGAAGCGGCGGCCGGGCAGTCCGGTGCCGCTGCTGCGCCCCGGCGTCGCGCCGGCCGCCGACCAGGCCCGCGAGCTGAACGTCGTCTGGTACGGCCACGCCTCCACGCTCGTCGAGATCGAGGGGCACCGGGTGCTGCTGGACCCGGTGTGGAGCGACAGGTGCTCCCCGTCCGGGCTGGTCGGCCCGCGGCGCATCCACGAGCCGCCGGTCCGCCTGACCGACCTGCCCCCGCTGGACGCGGTGTTGATCTCGCACGACCACTACGACCACCTGGACATGGGGACCGTCCGCAGGCTGGCCGATCTCCAGTCCGCGCCGTTCGTGGTGCCGCTCGGCGTCGGCGCCCACCTGGCCCGCTGGGGCGTGCCCGAGCAGCGCATCGTCGAGCTGGACTGGTCGGAGAGCCACCGGGTCGGCGGGCTGACGCTGACCGCCACCGCCGCGCAGCACTTCTCCGGGCGCGGGCTGCGCCGCGACGGCACGCTCTGGAGTTCCTGGACGCTCACCGGGGCGCACCGGAAGGTCTTCTACACCGGCGACTCCGGCTACTTCGACGGGTACGCGGCGATCGGTGCCGAGCACGGCCCGTTCGACCTGACGCTCATGCAGATCGGGGCGTACGACAGGGCGTGGCCGCACATCCACATGTTCCCGGAGGAGGCCGTCGCCGCCCACCTCGACGTACGCGGCGGACTGCTGGTGCCGGTGCACTGGGGCACGTTCAACCTGGCCCTGCACGACTGGTCCGAGCCGGTGGACCGGCTGTGGACCGAGGCGAAGGCGCGGGACGTCCGGCTGGCCGTGCCGCGCCCCGGCGAGCGGGTCGTGGTGGACGAGCCGCCGGCGGTGGACGGCTGGTGGCAGTCGGTCGCCTGACGCGGCGCGATCCCTGGGTGGCGCGGCCACCTTCGTGCTCCGAGCCGGCTCAGAGCACGAAGGCGTCCGTCCAGAGCGCGCCCGAGCGGCCCGACAACGCGTCGAGCATCGCCACCGCCTGACCGTCGGTGAGCTGCGCGACGAAGTCGATGATCGCCCGGCCCCGGGCCCGGCCGATCCGGTCCGGAGTACGCGGGTGCAGCTCCGCCTCGGCCAGCTCCACCAGGTCGTGCAGCCGGCGCGGCAGCCGGGACTCCTCGTCCGGGTCCAGCAGCCACTCCCAGAGCGCCTCCACCAGCGTGCCCAGCAGGCGGGCCTGACCGCGCTGGTGCAGGGCCAGGTCCGGGCGGGCCAGCACGAACCGGTGGTGCACGAACTTGAGCACCTGCACCTCGTGCCACTGCGCCTTCGCCAGCAGCACGTACCCGGAGCGAACCCCCGGGTCCGGCGTCACGGTGATGGCGTCCACGAAGCGGGTGGACCAGCGGGCGGAGAACCGGGCCACGTACTGCTCCGCCTCGATCGAGCCGTCGAACGGCAGCGCCAGCAGCCCCTCCACCAGTTCCTCGCGGACGTGCTCGACGGCGGCGGCGAACGCCTCGTCGTCGGCGATCCAGCCGTCCTTGCGGTGCAGCTGCCGGCGCAGCCGCTCGATCGCCGCGCCGGGCCGCCGGCCCGCACCCTCCAGCGCCGACGCCGTGATCGACCGCAGGTGCCCGCACTCGCGCTGCCAGGCCATCAGCTCGGCCGCCACCGCGCCCTGCTGGAGCACCCCGACGCGGTAGAAGTCCTCCACGTCGTGGATCGCGTACGCGATGTCGTCGGCCGTGTCCATCACCGACGCCTCGGGCGTCTGCTGCCAGTCCGGAATCCGGCCGGCGAACGGCTCCCGCGCCTGGCGCAGGTCGTCCAGCTCGGTGCGGTACGCGCCGAACTTCACCGACCCGCTCTCCGGATCCTCCGGCGGCGCCGCCGCGCCCCGGGGCGCCGGGTCCAGGTGGCGCGGGTGCGGATCGGGATGGTCCAGCCGGGTCCACGGGTACTTCAGCATCGCCGCCCGGACCGCGGCGGTCAGGTCCAGCCCGGTGGTCGCCGCGCCGCGGATCTCGGTGCTGGTGACGATCCGGTACGACTGGGCGTTGCCCTCGAAGCCGTCGGCCAGCCCGAGTCGCTGCCGGGCCAGCCGGTCGAGCACCCGCTCCCCCAGGTGCCCGAACGGCGGGTGCCCGAGGTCGTGCGCGAGCGCGGCGGCCTCCACCACCTCCGGGTCGCAGCCGCCGAGCTTCTCCAGCAGGTCCCGGTGCGCCGGGTCGGCCGTCAGCCGCTCGGCGATCGCCCGGGCCACCTGGGCCACCTTCAGGCTGTGGGTGAGCCGGTTGTGCACGAGCAGCCCGGACCCGCCCGGGCTGATCACCTGGGTCACGCCGCCCAGCCGGGCGAAGAACGGCGAGCCGACGATCCGGTCCCGGTCGGCCCGGAACGGGCCGACGGCCAGGTCGCCGAGCGCCCGGGCGCTGCCCCCGAAGAGCCGCCGGGCCCGCGGATCCGCAGGTGCCTCCATGATCGCCACGCTAGCGCAGCCGGCGGCAGGCCGGGCAGGGTGTGCCTAGAGGCGCTCGACCACCGGCCCGGAGCACCGGTTGCGGGCGTCGAACACGTAGCGGGCCCGCCGGGACACCATCTCGTAGTCGAAGACGTCGTGGTCGGTCGCGACGACCACCGCGTCGGCCGCGTCGACCTCCTGCTCGGTCAGCGGCACGACGAGCACCCCACCCGGGATCTGGTGCGACTCGGCGTACGGCTCGGCGGCGCGGACGTCGGCACCGAGGTCGCACAACCGCCGGGCGACGTCCACCGCCGGCGAGTCCCGCATGTCCCCGGTGTTCTTCTTGTAGGCCAGGCCGAGCATCAGCAGACGCGCGCCCTTGACGGCACGGCCGGTGCGGTTCAGGCCGGTCATCACCCGTTGCGCCACGTGCCCGGGCATCTCGTGGTTGACGTCGTTGGCCAGCTCGATGAACCGGAACTGGCGGCCCAGACGCCGCTTGACCTGCCAGGACAGGTAGCAGGGGTCGATCGGCAGGCAGTGTCCGCCGACACCGGGGCCGGGGCGGAAGGGCATGAACCCGAACGGCTTCGTCTCCGCGGCGTCGATCGCCTGCCAGACGTCGATGCCCAGGTGGTGGGAGAGCACCGTGAGTTCGTTGATCAGGCCCAGGTTCACCTGGCGGAACGTGTTCTCGATCAGCTTGGTCAGCTCCGCGACACGGGTGGAGGGCACCGGCACGGTCCGGTCCACGATCCGGCGGTAGAACCCGTCCACCCGCTCCAGCGAGGGCTCGTCCACGCCGGAGACGACCTTCGGTGTGTTCTCCAGCCGCCAGGTCGGGTTGCCGGGATCGATGCGTTCCGGGCTGTACCCGAGGTGGAAGTCGCCGGGCGCGTGCAGCCCGCTGGCCGTTTCGAGCAGCGGACGCAGCAGCTCCTCGGTGGTGCCCGGATAGGTCGTCGACTCCAGCACCACTGTGCTGCCGGGCCGCACGTACGGGCCGATGCCCCGGCCGGCCTGCTCCACGTGGCTGAGATCCGGCGTGCCGTCACGCAGCGGGGTCGGCACCGTGATCACGCAGACGTCGAAGCCCTCGGCGTCGGCGTACTCGGTGCTCGGCAGGTAGCGGCCGCTGCCGAGCGCCCGGCCCAGCCGATCGGCGGGGATGTCCTCCACGAAGGACTCGCCGGAGGCGAGCCGCTTGACCCGGTCGGCGTCGACGTCCAGCCCGACCACGTCGAAGCCGGCCTCGACGGCCCGCATGGCCAGCGGGAGACCGACGTACCCCTGACCGATGACGACCACTTTCTCAGCGCTCACCCGGGCTCCAGACAACCGTAGGAAATCACCTGATTGGAGGCTAGAGGGGTTTCTGAGGCTGGAAGTCCGTTTTCGGGATATCGGCCCGGACCCGCCGTCCGGCCGGTGCGGCACGTGCCGCAGCAACGGGCAGAATGCACGACGGAACCCACCCGAGAAGGCGGATCAGATCGTGACCCAGTCTGTGCACCAGCGGATCGCCGAGGAACTCGGCGTCGCCGAACGGCAGGTACGGGCGGCAGTCGAGCTGCTCGACGGCGGCGCCACGGTGCCGTTCATCGCCCGCTACCGCAAGGAGGCCACCGGCCTGCTCGACGACGCGCAGCTGCGCACGCTGGAGGAGCGGCTGCGCTACCTGCGCGAGCTGGACGAGCGGCGCGCGGCCGTGCTGGAGTCGATCCGGAGCCAGGGCAAGCTCGACGATGCGCTGGAGGCGCAGATCCTCGCCGCCGACTCCAAGTCCCGCCTGGAGGACATCTACCTGCCCTACAAGCCGAAGCGGCGCACCCGCGCGCAGATCGCCCGCGAGGCCGGGCTGGAGCCGCTCGCGGACACGCTCCTGGCCGATCCGGCCCAGGACCCGAAGGCGGTCGCCGCCGGGTTCGCCGACCCGGACAGGGGCGTCGCGGACGCGGCGGCCGCCCTGGACGGGGCGCGGGCCATCCTGATCGAGCGCTTCGCCGAGGACGCCGACCTGATCGGCACGCTGCGCGAGCAGATGTGGTCGCGGGGCCGGCTGGTCTCCCGGGTACGCGACGGCCAGGAGACAGCGGGCGCGAAGTTCGCCGACTACTTCGACTTCGCCGAGCCGTACCCGAAGCTGCCCTCGCATCGCATCCTCGCCGTGTTCCGCGGCGAGAAGGAGGGCGTGCTGGAGCTGACCATGGATCCGGAGGCCGAGGGCGACGCCGACGCGACCACCGGGCCGAGCCGCTACGAGGCCGCCGTGGCGGGACGCTTCGGCATCAGCGACCAGGGGCGCCCGGCCGACCGGTGGCTGGCCGACACGGTGCGCTGGGCCTGGCGTACCCGGATCCTCATCCACCTGGGCGCGGACCTGCGGATGCGGCTGTGGCAGGCGGCCGAGGAGGAGGCCGTCCGGGTCTTCGCCACCAACCTGCGTGACCTGCTGCTGGCCGCGCCGGCCGGGGCACGGGTGACGATGGGCCTCGACCCGGGCCTGCGGACCGGCGTGAAGGTGGCGGTGGTCGACGCCACCGGCAAGGTGGTCGCCACCGACACCGTCTACCCGCACGAGCCGCGCCGGCAGTGGGACGCCTCGCTGCACACGCTCGCCACGCTCGCCGCCGCGCACGGCGTCGAGCTGGTCGCGATCGGCAACGGCACCGCCAGCCGGGAGACCGACAAGCTGGCCGGTGACCTGATCAAGCAGCACCCGGAGCTGAAGCTCACGAAGGTGGTGGTCTCCGAGGCCGGCGCGTCGGTCTACTCCGCCTCCGCGTACGCCTCCCAGGAACTGCCCGGTCTGGACGTCTCGCTGCGCGGCGCGGTGTCGATCGCCCGCCGCCTCCAGGACCCGCTGGCCGAGCTGGTGAAGATCGACCCGCGGTCGATCGGCGTCGGGCAGTACCAGCACGACCTGTCCGAGGTGAAGCTGTCCCGCTCGCTCGACGCGGTGGTCGAGGACTGCGTCAACGCGGTCGGTGTGGACGTCAACACCGCCTCCGCGCCGCTGCTCACCCGGGTCTCCGGCATCGGCGCCGGGCTGGCCGAGAACATCGTGCTGCACCGCGACGCCAACGGGCCGTTCCGCACCCGGGCGGAGCTGAAGAAGGTGCCGCGGCTCGGGCCGAAGGCGTTCGAGCAGTGCGCCGGCTTCCTGCGCATCCCCGGCGGCGACGACCCGCTCGACTCCTCCAGCGTGCACCCGGAGTCGTACCCGGTGGTGCGCCGCATCCTCACCACCACCGGGCAGGACCTGCGCGGGCTGATCGGCAGGTCGGCCATCCTGCGCGGCCTGCGCGCGACCGACTTCGTCGACGACACGTTCGGTCTGCCCACCGTCACCGACATCCTGGCCGAGCTGGAGAAGCCCGGCCGCGACCCGCGTCCGGAGTTCCGCACCGCGACGTTCGTCGAGGGCGTGGAGAAGATCAGCGACCTGACGCCCGGCATGGTGCTGGAGGGCGTGGTGACGAACGTGGCCGCGTTCGGCGCGTTCGTCGACGTGGGCGTGCACCAGGACGGACTGGTGCACGTCTCGGCCATGTCGCACACCTTCGTCAAGGATCCGCGCGACGTGGTGAAGTCCGGCGACGTGGTCAAGGTCCGGGTGCTCGACGTGGACGTGCCGCGCAAGCGGATCTCGCTGACGCTGCGGCTGGACGACGAGGCGCCGGCCGGCGGCCGTCCCGCGGCCGGGGGTCCGGGCGGCGAGCAGCGCGGCGGCCGGCGCGGTGGCGGACAGCGCGGTGACGGTGCTGGGCAGCGGGGTGACCGCGGCGACGCCGGCACCCGGCGTGGCGGCCAGGGCGAACGGGGCGGCTCGCGCGGCGGTCCGTCGCAGCGGCAGGGACGAGGTGGCGGACCGGCGGCGCCGGTGAACGACGCCATGGCGGAGGCGCTGCGCCGCGCCGGCCTGGCCTGACGGTCTGCGGCCGCCGGTCGGGCTGGCGTCACGAACGAGTCAGCTCGACCGGTGCCCTCCCGACGACGGATCGGTCCGCGGCAAGCATGTCGGCGATGTCGGACGAGCGGTCCGCTGGTGCGATCACCCGGATGTGCAGCACGAACCAGGCTCCTCGATGGGCGCGACGGACGTCAGCACCCCAGACGGCCCACGCGAGGGGTGACAGGTGGTCGCGCGACGGCCCGGCACGCCTCCCCCGCCGGCCCGGGAACGGTCGGGTCGGGCGGGCGTACCCTCGCGGTCGTGGGTGCGGACGACGACGAGCGGTGGCGGGAGCGGCGACGCCACGCGGTGCGGGCGCACGCCGAGGCCGACGCCCGGCAGCGCGCCGCGGAGCAGGCCGAGGCCGCGGAGCTGGTCGCCCGGTTCGCGGCCGAGGCCGCCCGGCGCGGCCTGCGCACCGAGCGGCTCGTCGCCACGCCCTACAGCGGACGCGGCCGCTACCGGACCCCGCTGGTCGGCTGGTACGTGGACCGGGCACGGAGCCGGGCGGTGGACACCGAGGGCCGCTACTACCTGCTGACCGTGCCGGCCGGGCTACGCGCCCGGCTGCTCGGCGCCCGGCCGGAGCCGTCCACACCGTCACTCGTCATCGGCCGCGGCGGACGCGACGGGGAGTCCCTTTCGCTGACGGCGCTGCTCGGCGCGCGCCTCGAAGCGGGCGACCACTGGCCCTGACCCGGCCCGGTCACCTGTCGACACCGTCCCGGCCGATCCTCGTTACCCAGAACGGACGACACGTGGCCGGCCGCCATCGGGGCGGCCGTGGCCAGGCGACGGGGAGCGCAGATGCGACTGGAGATCCTGGACGCCCGCAAGCCGGCGGACGACGAGCGCTGGCGCGCTCTGCACCGCGACTGGGACCGGCGTGAGGTCTTCGCCCACCCGGCCTACCTCCGGCTGTTCGCCGGGCCACAGGACGAGCCGCTGGCCGCGTACGCCCGGACCGAACACGGTTTCGTGCTGTATCCGTTCCTGCTCCGCCCGGTCGACGCGCCGCACCTCGCCGAGCCCGGGCGACGGTACCGGGACATCGTCAACGCGTACGGCTACGGAGGCGCCTTCGCCGAGGGCGCGACCGAACTCGACGCGAAGGAGTTCTGGGAGGCGTTCGACGCCTGGTGCGGGTCGCGTCAGGTGGTCGCCGAGGTCACCCGGCTCACGCTCTTCGGCGAGGAGCGGCTGCCCTCGCCGGGACCGGTCCGGCAGAAGCTGGTGAACGTGGTCCGCGACCTGCGCACCGGCGAAGAGGAGATGTGGCGCGAGTTCGACCACAAGGTCCGCAAGAACGTCAACAAGGCCCGCCGCAACGGCGTCACAGTCGTGGTCGATCTCGACGGGGGGCGGCTCGACGACTTCCTGGGCATCTACGAGCGCACGATGGACCGGCGAGCCGCGACGAGCGGCTACTACTTCCCCCGCGAGTTCTTCGAGCGGATCGTCGACGAGTTGCCCGGCCAGTTCGCCTTCTTCCACGCCGTGCACGAGGGGCGCGTCGTCTCGACCGAACTGGTGCTGGTCTCCGCGCTCAACCTCTACTCGTACCTCGGCGGCACCGACGAGGCGGCGTTCGACCTGCGGCCCAACGATCTCCTGAAGTTCGAGATCTGCCGATGGGGGCGCGCCCAGGGGCGGATCCGGTTCGTCCTGGGCGGCGGGTACGCCCCCGACGACGGCATCTTCCGGTACAAGCGCGCCTTCGCCCCGAACGGTCTGGTCCCGTTCCACCTGGGCACGCGGGTGCTCGACGAGCCGGCGTACCGGCGGCTGTCGACGGCGCACCGGCAGGAGGGATCCCGGCGGGATCCGGCCTGGTCCGCGTCCTCGGACTACTTCCCCGAATACCGGTGTCCGCTGCCCGAGCCCGCGGGATCGTGAGGCGCCGGCCGCAGTCGGCCGGCACACCGTAACGGCCGCCGCCGCCGACGCGTTGAACCAGTCGGTCCCGACTCGACGGACCAGGTCGCAGCGGCGCGACGATCAGGTCCGCGCGTCCGTCCCGCCCCTGCGCGTCGCCGGGTGACACCCACACTTCCATCGGAGACCAGCACCGTGGCACAGGACTACTCACTGATGGCTCGACCCGCCCATCAGCAGGACGGCACGAGTGTCCCCAGACGGATCTATCTCTCCCCGCCGGACGTCGGTCCGGCCGAGGAGGCGTCCATCCTGGCGGCGGTCCGTTCGGGCTGGGTCGCGCCGGACGGGCCCGACCTGGCCGCCTTCGAACGCGAGCTGGCGGACCGGGTGGGCGGCGGCCACGCCGTCGGCGTGAGCTCCGGGACCGCCGCCCTGCACCTGGCGCTGGCGGTGATCGGAGCCGGGCCCGGTTCCCTCGTGGTGGTGCCCACCATGACGTTCGTGGCGACCGCCAACGTGGTGAGGTACACCGGGGCCGAGCCGGTCTTCGTGGACTGTGACGCCGCCACCGGACACCTCGATCCCGACCTGCTGCCGCCGCTGCTGCGCCGGCTGCGGGAGCAGGGGCGCCGCGTGGCGGCCGTGATGACGGTCGACCTGAACGGCGGATGCGCTGACTACGACCGCATCCTGCCGGTCTGCGCGGACTTCGACGTCCCACTGGTCGAGGACTCCGCCCAGGCGCTCGGCGCGGCCTGGCGCGGCCGCAACGCGGGCACGTTCGGCCGGCTGGGCGTCTTCTCGTTCAACGGCAACAAGGTCATGACGACATCGAGCGGCGGAATGCTCGTGTCCGACGACGGCGAACTGATCGACCGGGCACGTCACCTGGCGACCCAGGCCAGGGAGCCGGTCGCGCACTACGAGCACCGGCAGGTCGGCTACAACTACCGCCTGAGCAATCTGCTCGCCGCGCTCGGGCGGGCGCAGCTACGACGGCTGAGCGGCATGATCGAGCGCCGCCGGGCGATACGGGAGCGGTACGCCAAGTTCTTCGCCGCGGTTCCCGGCACCCGGATTCTCGGCGACGGCGACCCCGGGTCGAACTGCTGGCTCACCACCCTCGTCGTCGACCCCACCCGGGCCGGATGGCGGGCCGACGAACTGGCCGCGCACCTCGCCCGGCACAACATCGAGACGCGTCCCATGTTCAAGCCCATGCATCAGCAACCCGCTCATCGCGGGCACGAGGCGGTCCTGAGCGGCGCGGCGGATCGTCTCTTCGCCACCGGCGTCTCCCTGCCCAGCGGGTCGACCCTGGTCGGGGCCGACGCGGACCGGCTGTTCGGCGCGCTCGGCGAATTCCTCGCCGCACGCTGACCGGCCGGAGAATCGCATCCGAAAGTGATTCGAATGCGACGAGGAACGAGTGACGGGTGAACGGGTTACGGCACCGTCCGAGTCAATGCGATAAACGCAATCGCCGCCTATGGGAGGCATCTCCTGCTAGACATTTGAATGCAGCCGGCACGCATGTGGAGCGGAATCCGCTCTCGCCCCCGGCCGCTCCCGGTCCGGAGTGTCCGTATACCGATTTGGAGTCTCCGTGGAGCTGAGCACCACCACCGCGATATGGCTGACCCTCGCGGCCAGTCTGGCGATGCTGCTGGCCCTGTTCCTCCGGTCCGGCCGGACCGATCTCCTGCCCTACGTCTTCGCCTACCTCGCCTTCTTCGGTCTGGGCCCGGCGATCAACTACGCCCTCGGCAACGAGATCTACATCGGCATCGTCACCGACAAGATCCCGGCCGCCTGCCTCGTGCTGGTGCTGGCGCTCGGCGGTGTGACGCTGGTCGGCCTGCTCATGCCGGTCCGGGACCGGCTGCCGGACCTGACCGCACTCGGCCGGATACCGCGCGAGAATCCGGTCCTTCCGGTGGTGCTCTACGGGCTGGCCGCCTACACCCTCGCCGTCCTGGTCACCCGCGGCCCGGCGATGCTGGCCGCCGACAAGCTCGGACGGGTCGAGCTGGCCGGTCCGCTGCACACCCGCTACCTGGTCGTCGAGATGTGCGCCTGCTCGATCTACTTCCTGGCCCGGGCGGTGCGCCCGGCCCGCATCGCCTACTGGGCGAACCTCAGCCTCTACGTGCTCTACTGCCTGGCCACGAACGAGCGGGACTTCCTCTTCGTCCTCTTCGCCGTCGTGCTGCACGTCCTGTTGCTCCAGCGGCGGCGGATCTCGCCGAAGTTCGGCATCGCCGGCGTCGCGTTCGTCCTGACCGCCACCTACCTCAGCTCCGTTCGCAGCGGAGACGCGCTGAACCTCAGCAAGGTCCTCAACGAGGGCTCGACCCTCTTCGTGGACACCTTCGTCCTGACAAACGCCGCCGACGGCCTGCATCTGTGGCCCGGCGAGAGCTACCTCAACGGCGTCCTCACCGCGATGCCGTCGGCGCTCGTCCCGGAACGGCCCATGCTCATGTCCTGGCTGGTCGACGCCTGGCTGCCGGGCTCGTCCTCCGGCTTCGGCTTCTCGCTGACCGCGGAGGCGTACGTCAACTTCGGCTACCTCGGCGTCCCTGTGGTCTTCGCCGCGCTCGCCCTCGGGCACCGGCTGCTCTTCTTCCGCGCCGCGCGGGGTCACGTCTACGCCTACGCGAGCATCCTCTACACGATCAGCTGGATGTACGGGTTCCGCGGGGAGAGTGCCAGCGTACTCGCCACCCTCCTGCACGGCGTCGCGTTCTACGCCGTCATCTGGCTCGGCTCGTTGAAGGGCCGCTCCGTCCCGCCGACCGCGCGCCCCGAGGTGCGCGTCCCGCACGGCAACCTTGCTCCCGTAAACCGATAGGACATCGCGCGTGAGGCTCACCATCACCGAGGAGTGCCGGTACCTCCGCACTCCGGACAACCGATTCTGGGTGGACTTCGGCACCGGCTACGCGCTCTGGGCGCGATACCTGGCGGCCTTCGACGAGGTACGGGTGGTGGCCCGGGCGCGGGACGTACCGGAGATCGAGATCCCGCCCAACGCGGTCCGGGTAGACGGCGACGGGGTGACCGTGGCGCCCCTCCCTCACTACCTCGGACCGCAGGAGTACCTGCGGCGCCTGCCCCGCATCGACCGGGCCGTCCGCCGGATCGCCGCGGACGCGGAGGCGGTGCTGCTGCGGGCGCCGTCGTCGATCGCCACACTGATGCACCGGCACATCACCCGTCGCGGTCTCGCCTACGCCATGGAGGTCATCGGCGACCCGTACGCGGTCTTCGCCCCCGGGGTGATCGAGCACCCGCTGCGGCCCTTCCTGCGTGTGTGGAGCACCCGCAACCTCCGGCGTCAGTGCCGTTCCGCCATCGCCGTGTCGTACGAGACGAAGCGCTCGCTCCAGGAGCGGTATCCCACCCGCCCGGGGGCGCTCTCCATCGGTCTCAGCTCGGTGAACCTGCCGCCGGCGGCGTTCGTGCGGGAGCCCCGCCCGCCCCGGCTGCCGGCCGGGCCGGTGACCCTCGTGTCGGTCGGTTCCCTGGAACAGCTCTACAAGGGCATCGACACGCTCATCGAGGCGATCTCGTTGCTGCGGTCCTCGGCCCCGCCGGTACGGCACGTGCACATCGGCCCCGGGCGCTGCCAACCGGTGCTGGAGGATCTGGCCACCCGCCTCGGGGTCCGCGACCGGATCACGTTCGCCGGCCTGATCACCGATGTCGAGGCGCTGCGCCGGCACCTCGACGCCGCCGACCTGTTCGTCATGCCGTCCCGGACCGAGGGCCTGCCCCGGGCCCTGATAGAGGCGATGGCCCGCGGGCTGCCGGCCATCGGCTCGCGTGTCGGTGGCATACCCGAGCTGCTGCCGCCGGAGATGCTGGTTGCGCCGGACGACCCCGACAGCCTGGCCAACGCCATCCGCCGTACCCTCGCGGACCCCGACGCCATGGCGGCCGCCTCGCGTCGCAACCTCGCGGTCGCCCGCGAGTTCGCCGCGGACCGGCTGACGCCGCGGCGCAGCGAGTTCTACCGGGCGGCCCGGGACCTGATGGCGAACCGCCGTCCGCTGCCGCAGTCCGCCGCCCCCGCCGTGGAGTCCGTCCAGCAGGAGAACCGACCGGTATGAGGACCGGCCGGCCCGACACGGGAGAGACGATGTCCAGCGCGAGCCACAGCGACCCGGTGACGACGAGCGCATCCGGCGCGCCGGCCCCCCGGCCTCCGGAGATCCGCGTGGTACGGGTCCTCGGCGCGTTCGACATCGGCGGCGCCGAGCAGCGCACCATCGAACTGCTGCCCCGGCTGGCGGCGTCCGGGGTACGGACGTCCTTCGTCACGCTCAGCGGCGTCAAGGGCGCGCGTGGTGACGAGGTGGAGCAGTTGGGCTCACGCATCCACCCGATCCGGCTGGACCGTCGGTTCCCGGTCCGCTTCTACCGTCTGCTTCGGCAGATCCGTCCGCACGCCGTGCACTCGGACGTCGCGACGTTCTCCGGTTTCGTGCTGTTCCTCGCCGCACTGGCGCGGGTGCCGATCCGGATCGCGCACTTCCGGTCCGACCGCGACGGACATCCGGACAGCCTGCGCCGCCGGTTGCAGCGGGGCGTGATGGTGCGCCTCATCCACTTCTGCGCGACGGACGTGCTCGGCGTCGCCCCCGGCGCTCTCACCTCGTGCTACCGGCCGTCGTGGGAGGCCGACCCGCGGTGCCGGGTGCTGCCCAACGGCCTCGACCTGGGCCGCCTGCACCGCCGGTCGACGCTGCGGCTCCGCGACGAGATCGGCGCCGCCCCGGACGACCTCGTCTGCGTGGTGATCGGCCGCCCGCACCCGCTCAAGCGGCGGTCGATGGTGCCGTCGATCGTCGCCGCGTTGCGCGAGCGCGGGATCGGCTGCCGGGCCGTGTTCGTGGGTCCGCACGACGACCGGGACGACGACGCCGTCCGGCAGGCCGCCGCCCGGCACGGCGTACTCGACCGGATGCACCTGGTGGGTCCGCGGGCTGACGTCGGGGAGTTCCTGGCCCAGGCCGACCTCCTGCTGCAACCCTCCGCGCTCGAAGGTCTGCCCGGCACGGTCCTGGAGGCCCGGGCCGTCGGCACCCCCGTGGTCGCGTCAGACCTGCCCGGCGCACGGTTCATCGACGACCAGCTCGCCGGGGTCGCCCTGGTTCCGGTCGACGCCGACGCCGAGAGCTGGGCGGACGCCGTTCACCGCCTGGGCCTCGTGCCGGGACGGCCGAGGGGCGGCCGGCGGGCGCTGGCGGCCTTCCGGGACAGCGTCTTCACGATGGAGCGGTCGGTCGAGCAGCATCTGGCCATCTACGGCCGGAACGCCGTGCCGCCGCGCGGCGGAGCGGACCGGCCGGCGGTGCCCACCGGATGAGCCGCCGCCATCTGGGCACGATCGTCCTGCTGACCGGCGCCAACGGCATTGCCGCACTGAGCAGCAGCGGGGTCGCCGTCCTCGCCACCCTGGCGCTGGGACCGGCCGACCGGGGCGTCATGGTGTTGGTCCTCACTGTCGCCGGCGTGGTGATGCTGGTCGGCCGCCTGGGCTGCGGCACCGCCATGCGCGCGCAGTTGCCGCAGGCAGCCTCCCGGCACCGCCGCGACGAACTGCTCTCCGCGTACTGCTGGATGACAGTGGTGGCCGCGGTCTGCACCGGAGTGGCCGCGGCCGCCGCGGTCCGTCTCTCCGCGCCGCTGCTCGGCCCCGCGCTGACCGATGTACGGCTGCTCGCCGCGGTCGCGCTCGGCGGCGCCGCCAACATCGCGCTCGACCAGCTCACCGATCTCCGGTTCGCGGACGGGGACTTCCGCCGGGGCGCGGTGTGGAACATCGCCGCCACCACCGCCGGCCTGATCGGGATCGCCGTCGCGGTCGCCGTCTCGGCGCAGGTGTGGCTCCTCCTGATGTGCCAGGCCACCGCGCTGCTCGCGGTGGCGGTGACACAGTGGACGCTGGTACGCGGCCAGGGACTGGCGCGGTTCGCGCGGGCACGACGGCGGGACGTCGCCGGGCTGATCCGGATGGGCGCCCCGTCTCTGGGGTTCTCCCTCGGAACGAGTTTCCTCCAGCGGGCCGACCGCTATCTGCTCGGCGTCCTCGTCGGTCCCGGCGCGGTGGGCATCTACGCGCTGGCCGCGACGCTGAGCAGCGTGATCGGCCTCCTTCCGGCCGCCATCGGACAGCTGTCGCAGCGGCAGGCCGCGCAGCGCGACGGCGATCCCTGGCCGCTCCGCGCGATCGGCTACACGCTGCTGGCGACGCTCGTCAGCGGCGCCGTCGTCGCGGCCGGCGGCTGGCTCTTGGTGGTGCCGGTCTTCGGCGCGGAGTTCGGGTCCGCCCGCCCGTTGATCGTGCCGCTCCTGCTCGCCGAGTTGTGCCTGGCGCCGTTCGGCATCGCGAGCCGATCCCTGCTCGGCACCGGGGGCACGAAACAGGCCGCCGGGGTCGGTCTGCTCGCCGCCGTGGCGTCGGTCGCCTGCTACGGCCTCGCCATCTCCCGCTGGGGAACGATGGGTGCGGCGACCGCCTCGATCGCGCTGTATGCGTTGCTCTCCGTCGTCGTGCTGGTCGTCCTGCGTGTGCGGCTCAACCGGCGGGCCCGCGTCGCGGCACCTCTCACCGCACCGGCGCCGACGGCGGAACTGGTGCCGGACGCGCGCTGACCGTCACGTCGCGGCGGGCCCCGGAGCCGGCCGTGACGTGGGAGCGGGCGGCCCACAGCGCGGCCAGGGACTCGCCCAGCGAATATCTCGGCGCCCAGCCGAGGGCGTCGGCGATCCGGCTGATGTCGGCACACATCCACGGCACCGCCGCGGACCGGTCCGCAGTCGGCGAGCGGAGCCCGTCGACGAAGCGTCCGGTGAACCCGGCGTGGCGGGCCAGCATCTCGACCGCCTCCCGCGTGGCGACCGCCTGTCCACTGCCCACGTTGTAGATCGACCCCGGCAGCCGCCCGGCGTCGAGCGCCGCCAGCACCGCCGCGGCCACGTCCCGGACGTCGACGAAGTCGCGGTAGGAGTCGTTGAGCCCCAGTTCGATCCGTCGGTCCCCCCGGTCCAACGCCACCTGGAGCAGTTCGGCGGCCCGTCCCAGCACGTTGCCACTGGTCGAGCCGGGCCCTACGGGATTGAAGACCCGCAGCACCACCGCGTCGACCCGGCCACTGGCGGCGGCCAGCCGCACGAGGTCGGTCGCGGCCAGCTGGCTGATCCCGTAGTCGCTCACCGGCCGGGCCGGGTCGGCCTCGGCCGCGACCGTGCCGTGCGGGACGACCCCGTACTCGGCCGCCGAGCCGATCCGGACCAGCCGCGCGCCCGGCGATACCTCGGCCACGCAGTCGATCAGCTTGGCGGTGATCACAGTGTGCGACTCGACGAACTGCGCGCTCGTCCCGGCGATCCGGCCCGCGCAGTTGACCACCCCGTCGGGTCGTACCCGGCGCAGGAACGCGGCCAGCCCCGACCGGTCCTCGGCGACGAGATCGCATTCCCGGCGGCTGGGCGCGACGACGGTGAAGTGCTCCGCGAGGACCGCCTCGACCGCCCGGCCGAGGAAGCCGGACGCGCCGAACAGCAGGATCCTTGCCATGGGGCTCCGATCGGGTCGGGATCAGCCGGACGTGCCGGACCCGACGGGCTCGTCGACCCGAAGCGACCGGAACCACTCGACCGTAGCCCGCAGCCCTTCGGCGAAGGGCGTCGGCGATGCGGTCGGGAACAGCTCGCGCAGTCGCGTGTGGTCGGCCTGGGACTCGCGGACGTCACCGGGCCGGGCCGGCACGTGCACGACTTCCAGCGGCCGCCCCAGCACGGTCTCCAGTTCGGCGATGAGGTCGAGCAGGGAGATGCGCGCGCCGAACGCGAGGTTCACCACGTCCGGGGCCGCCACCTGCCGCAGCACGGCGTCCACGATCACCGAGGTCACGCTGCCCACGTAGGTGAAGTCCCGGGACTGCCGCCCGTCGCCGTGCACCTGCAACGGCCGGTTCTCCAGGGCGGCGGTGACGAACCGCGGGACCACTGCGGCGTACACGTGGTTCGCCGCCTGCCTCGGTCCGAAGACGTTGAAGAAGCGGAACGGCAGGACCGCCATGCCGTAGCAGTTGGCGAACGCGATCCCGTACGCCTCGGTGGCCAGTTTCGACACCGCGTACGGGCTGACCGGCATGGGCCGCAGGCCCTCCTGGCGTGGCAGTACCGGGTTGGCGCCGTACACCGAGGACGAGGAGGCCAGCACGCACTGCGGGACGCCGTTTCGGTGGGCGGCGTCGAGGACGGTCAGGGTGCCGGTGGCGTTCGCGTGGTGGCTGCGCAGCGGGTCGTCGATGGAGCGGGGCACCGAGCCGAGGGCTCCGAGGTGGACCACGCTGGACGCGCCGGCCATCGCGCGGTCGAGCAGTGCGGGGTCCAGGACGGTGCCGATCAGCAGCTCCACGGGCAGCCCGCGCACGTTCTCCACCGACCCGGTGGAGAGGTCGTCGACGACGACGATCTCGGCGACCCGGCCCGTTTCCGACAGGGCCCGCACCAGGTTGGAACCGATGAAACCGGCGCCTCCCGTGACGACGACTCTCACGTGCGCTCCTACCGCTCGCCGGTGCTCTCTCCGCAGGGCCAACGAGAGAATCCGACGTTGGTTACTAAACACCACAAAGCTCGTTGCCCTGGGTGGAGCGGCGAACGACGTCGCGCCGACTGTTGGAGGCGAACCACGTGAGGCACGATCCCCGGTCCGGCGTCGCCGGCGACCCACCCGGGCGCCGGTCACTGCGCGTCGCCGTCATCGTCAAGACGAACTACGGCGGGCTCTGGACCATCCCACAGGCGTGCGCCCTGCGGGATCGCGGACACGAGGTGGTGGTGATCTGCCCGCCCGGCGGGCGGCTGAACGCGCGTCTGGCCGAGGCCGGGATCCGGACTGTGGCGTCGCCGTTCTCGTTCCGCTTCCGGCCCAGCCTGAGCACGCTGTCCGAGCTGTGGCGGCTGCGGCGCCTCGTCCGCCGTCTGCGCCCCCAGGTGCTCTACCACCACCTGTACGCGGCCACGCTGGGCGCGCGGCTCGCGACCGTCGGCCTGCCGCTGGCGCGGGTGCAGTTCGTCGCCGGCCCCGCGTTCCTGGAGTCACGGGCGGTCCGGATGGTCGAGCGACTGCTCTGGCGCCTGGACCGCACGATCATCTGCGGCACCCGCTACACCTCCCGCCTCTACGGCGAGCTGGGCGTACCGGCGGCGCGCCGGCCGGCCGTGACCAGCGGACTCAACCTGGCCTGGGCGACCGCGGACCTGCCGGACGACACGGCGGCGACGCGGGCGGAGGCACGGGCGAAGTGCCGGGCGGATCTCGGGCTGAGCCCGGACCAGTTCGTGGTGATCATGGTGGCGTACGTCTATCCCCCGCGGAAGCTCGCCGCCCACCGGGACCGCGCGTTCAAGGGCCACGACGTCCTGCTCGCCGCGTGGCAGGAGATCCGGTCCCGGCACCCCGAGGCGGTGCTGATGCTCGTCGGGGGTGGCTCGGACCAGACCGGCGAGGACCACCGGCAGGAGCTGATCCGCCGGTTCGGGGTCGCAGACGACCATTCCGTCCGTTGGATCGACACCGCCGACGACGTGCGGCCCTACTACCGGGCGGCGGACCTCAGCGTCAGCCCGTCGCTGAGCGAAGGGCACGGCGCGCCGCCCGAGGCGGCGCTGCTGGACGTACCCAGCATCGTCAGTGACGCCGGCGGGCTGCCGGAGACGGTGGACGAGAGCTGCGGGTGGGTGGTTCCCCGGGACGACCCGGGCGCCCTGGCGGAGGCCGTCGAGCACGCGTACGCCGAGTTCCGGTCCGGGCGGCTCGCCGAGCGCGGCGTACGCGCCCGCGAGCGGTCGCACCGGCACTTCGACAACCGGATCTCCGCGGTGCGGATGGCCGAGGTCATCGAGCACGCCGCGGGCGTCGGCGGACCACCCGGGGAGTACGCCCCGCAGGCCGCCGGGAAGGCGCACTCCCGGTGAGCCCCGGCCGGCGGTCGATCGAGCTGCGGCTCAAGCGGCTCGTCGACATCACGGTGGCGTTCGTCGTGCTCGTGGTGACCGCGCCGGTCGTGGCCGTCGCCGCGCTGCTCGTCCTGGCCCAGTTCGGCAGCCCGGTCTTCTTCCGGCAGGAACGCACCGGTCGGTACGAGCGCCGCATCCGGGTCCTCAAGCTCAGGACGATGTCCGACGACCGCGACGCGGAGGGCCGGCTGCTGCCCGACGGGGTCCGCTGCCGGGGCGTCGGCCGGACGCTGCGACGGTTGAGCATCGACGAGCTGCCGCAGATGGTCAACGTGCTGCGGGGCGACCTGAGCCTGGTCGGTCCCCGGCCGCTGCTGCTGCGCTACGACCCCTGGTACACCGACCGGGAGCGCAAGCGGTTCGAGGTCCGGCCGGGCATCACCGGGCTCGCGCAGGTCAACGGCCGCAACGACCTGGCCTGGACCGAGCGCCTGGAACTCGACGTCCGCTACGTTCTCGACTGGTCCCTCTGGCTCGACCTGCGCATCCTCGCGCGGACGGCGGGCAAGGTCCTGCGCGCCTCCGGCGTGGCGGTCGACCCGTCGGCGCAGATGCTCGACCTCGACCAGGAACGGCACCTCACCGGCGTCCGCTGAGCCCGTCGGTGCCCACCCGGCGCGGGCGGGCACCGACGCCCGTTCAGGCCGAGGCGGTGGGCACGCCGGACGGTCGCGGCGCCGAGACGCCGCTCTGGGCCGGTGCCGCCGGACGTCCGGCCGGCGCGAGCGCGCCGCGCTCGGGGAGTGTGTCCAGCGCCCGCCGGAAGCTCGCGACCAGCACTGGATAGTCGGCCGGTGCGACGTCCTGGTGTACCGGGAAGTTGATGATCTGCCGGGACAGCCGTGCCATCGACGGATGGTCCCGCAACTGCTCGATGAGCGTGTGGTAGAGGCTGACCATGCCGAAGCCCTCGCGGTTCATCTCGGCGTAGACATGGTCGCGGTTCTCCCGGCCGGTCCCGAGGATCCGCACCGGCAGCGTCTGCGGGGCGTCGTCCGGTGCCAGTTCGGGCCACATCAGCTCGAACGCGCCGCCGAGTTCGGGCAGGTCGCGCAGCAGCGCGGTGAGGGCGCGGAAGTTCTCCCGCCGCCGCGCGGCGATGCCCAGCGTGTCGTGGTCGAGCACGTACCGGGACAGGTCCGGCTCGGTCTCCCGCTGCCCGGTGAGCCGGCCCGGGTCGCGGTAGGTGATCATCCCGCCTCGCGCGCCGGGCATCGGCAGCATCTTGTGCAGGGAGTAGAGCGAGACCTGCCCGGTCCGGCCGGCCGGACCGCCGAGCGCGTGGGTGAACCACGCGTGGGCGAGGTCTTCGAGCAGCAGGGCGCCGTGCCTGTCGGTCAGCTCCCGGATCCGGCCGATCGCCCGTTCGGTGCGGCCGAAGTAGTGGATGACCACCACGACGTCGTAGGGACGCTCCGCGAGCCGTGCCTCCAGCGAGGACACGTCCACCGCAAGGTCCTCGGTCAGGCCGTAGAAGCCGGGTTCCAGCCCGAGTTCGGTCACCGGGTCGAAGACGCCGCTGCCCTCGTTGGCGGACCAGCCGATGAACGACGGCAGCAGGATGTCGCGCCGGTCGCCGCGCCAGACCTCGGGCTGGGCGAGCAGGTCGCGCATGCCCTCCCGGGCCGCCCGGTAGGACAGGCTCGGCGTGCGGAAGGCACCCGGGTCGGTGGCGGTCTTGGGGATCGTCTGCGTCACGGAAGCTCCAGTCTGGCGCGGATCTCGGAGGTGGACATCCTGAGCGAGCGGTTGACGGCCCGCAGCGGGCCGACCGCGCTGGGCGGCGCGTCCTCGCCGGGTGTCATGACCAGGACGCGGTCGATGCCGGGAAAGGCCCGGACCACGGCGGCGACCACCGCCGGCCGTCGCAGCGTCGCCGGGTCGAAGCACCGCAGCACCCGCGGGCTCGGCCGCCCCAGGACGTGGGTGGCGTCTCCGGCGACGACGGTGAGCTCACCGAAGCCGTACGTGTCGAGCCAGGCCCGGGCGGCGTGCAGCCCTTCGTAGCGGACGTCGGCTGCGGGCGCGACCCCGCCGAGCGTGAGGTCGGCGACCCACCACGTGGTCGTGGAGTCGCCCGCGAACCCGAGCCGGTCGTAGAGCGCGCGGGCCGGGGCGTTGTCGGCGAACACGTCCAGCCGCATCGACCGGAGGTCGCGGTGGGCGCGAGCGTACGCGCGCAGCAGCTCCCGGGCGACGCCACGGCCGCGGGCGGCCTCCACCACGCAGATGTAGGACAGGTGCGCCAGGCCCGGTTCGACCCGGGTCAGGTCGGCGAAGCCCAGCCGCCGGCCGTCCTGGTCCTCGGCCACCAGGAAGCACCGGCCGGGGAACGACTCCGGGTGTCCGAGCACGACCTCCCAGAACCGGCCGACGCCGGGCTGGGCCGAGGTCAGGTAGTCGTGCAGATGCCGCGCGAACGACGCCCGGCTGACCTCGGCCAGCCATTCCGCGTCCGCGACGGTGGCCGGGCGGACCCGGAGACCCGGCGCGTCCGGCACTCCGACGCTGGAGGCGGGGACTGTCGACTGGACACCATACGGGACCGGCATGTTCCCACCATAGTGGCCGCTACCACCCCAAAGGGGGATTTCGGATCCCGGCTGCCGGGTCCGGGCGTGGTCCGCCTCCGGTAACCGCTGCCGTGCGTCCCCGGTGTGATGAGCTGTAGCGGTGGCGGGCGACGTGCTGGGTCTGGTGCTGCACCCCACCCGGGACGTCTCCGAGGTGGTCGGGATCGTCGCGGACTGGGCCGCCCGGCACCGGATCACCCTCGCGGTACGCGCCGAGGACCGCGCCCGCGTACCGGCAGCGGTGGAGGCGATCGCGGCGGACGAACTGGCCGACCACTGCGCCGCGCTGATCAGCATCGGCGGCGACGGCACCATGCTCGGCGCGCTGCGCCTGGCCGTCCGCGACCCGAAGCCGGTGCTCGGCGTACACCTGGGCCGGGTCGGCTTCCTGGTCGAGGTGGAGCCGCCGGACCTGCCCCGGGCGCTGGAGCGGCTGGTGGAGCACGACTTCACCGTCGAGTCGCACGCCTGCCTGGCCTGCGACGTCTGCGGCGACGACGTGGTGGCGTTCAACGACATCGCCCTGGTCCGGCAGCCCGGCGCCGGGTTCGTCACGGCCACCCTGGCGGTGGACGGCCAGCGGTACGGCTACTACCGGTGCGACGCGCTGGTGGTGAGCACGCCGACCGGCTCGACCGCGTACAGCTACGCCGCCGGCGGGCCGCTGATCTCACCGGCCACCGAGGCGATGGTGGTGACGCCGTCGGCGCCGATGGCCGGGATCGCCCGCTCGGTGCTGCTCTCCGCGCACGAGACGGTGCACCTGGAGCTGCGGGCGGACTCGGCGCCGGTGGCGGTGGAGATGGACGGCCTGCTGATCCGGCAGGCGGCGACCGAGGGTTCGGTGCACATCCGGTACGTCAAGGACGCCGGCCGGGTGGTCCGCCTCGACCCGCGCCGCTACCAGGAGCGCAACCAGCTCAAGCTGAGCCTGCTGGACCTGCCGTTGCTGCCGGACCAGTTGCGCGAGCTGTTGCCGGACGGGTTGCGGGAGCAGCTCAACCGCCGGGAGCTGCCCCCGCCCCGCTGAGCCGGGTCAGCCGGTGGCGAGCGCGCCGTCGACCAGCGCCTTGGCCTCCTCCTGGATCCGGGCCAGGTGCTCCGGGCCCTGGAACGACTCGGCGTAGATCTTGTAGACGTCCTCGGTGCCGGACGGGCGGGCGGCGAACCAGCCCGACCCGGTGGTCACCTTGAGGCCGCCGATCGCGGCGCCGTTGCCGGGTGCGGTGGTGAGGATCGCGGTGATCGGCTCACCGGCCAGTTCGGTGGCGGTCACCTGGTCCGGCGACAGCTTCGCCAGGACGGCCTTCTGCGCCCGGTCGGCCGGGGCGTCGATCCGGGCGTACGCCGGTGCGCCGAAGCGGTCGGCCAGTTCGGCCCAGTGCTCGCTGGGCGTACTGCCGGTGGTGGCGATGATCTCGGCGGCGAGCAGGCAGAGCAGGATGCCGTCCTTGTCGGTGGTCCAGGTGCCGCCGTCGCGGCGCAGGAACGACGCGCCGGCGCTCTCCTCGCCGCCGAAGCCGACGGTCCCGTCGAGCAGGCCAGGCACGAACCACTTGAACCCGACCGGCACCTCCAGCAGCGGGCGGCCGAGGTCGGCCGCGACGCGGTCGATCATCGAGGAGGAGACGAGCGTCTTGCCCACCGCCGCGGCCGGGCCCCACTGCTCCCGGGTACGGAACAGGTGGCCGATCGCCACGGCCAGGTAGTGGTTGGGGTTCATCAGGCCGCCGTCGGGCGTGACGATGCCGTGCCGGTCGGCGTCGGCGTCGTTGCCGGTGGAGACCGCGTAGTCGTCCCGGGCGGCGATCAGCGAGGCCATCGCGTTCGGCGACGAGCAGTCCATCCGGATCTTGCCGTCGCCGTCGAGCGTCATGAACCGCCAGGTCGGGTCCACCAGCGGGTTGATCACGGTGAGGTCGAGGCGGTGCCGTTCGGCGATCTCGCCCCAGTACGCCACGCTCGCCCCGCCCATCGGGTCGGCGCCGATGCGCACCCCGGCGTCGCGGATCGCGTCGATGTCCAGCGCGGCGGGCAGGTCGTCGACGTACCGGGCGAGGAAGTCGTACTCCCCGGTGGTGGCGACGGCGCGCGCCCGCGCGTACGGGATGCGTCTCACCTCCTTGAGCCCGGCGGCGAGGATGGCGTTCGCGCGGTCCTGGATCCACCTGGTGGCGTCGGTGTCGGCGGGCCCGCCGTGGGTGGGGTTGTACTTGAACCCGCCGTCGGACGGCGGGTTGTGCGACGGCGTGATGACGATGCCGTCGGCGAGGCCGCTGGTGCGCCCCCGGTTGTGGGTGAGGATGGCGTGCGAGACGGCGGGCGTCGGGGTGTAGCCGTCGCGGCTGTCGCGCAGCACCGTCACGTCGTTGGCGGCGAGCACCTCCAGCGCGTCGGCCTCGGCCGGGGCGGAGAGCGCGTGGGTGTCCCGGCCGAGGAACAGCGGCCCGGAAAGGCCCTGCTCGCGCCGGTAGTCGCAGAGCGCCTGGGTGACGGCGAGGATGTGGTCGGAGTTGAAGGCGTTGCGCAGGCTGGATCCGCGGTGCCCGGAGGTGCCGAAGGAGACCTGCTGCGCCGGGTCGTCCGGGTCCGGGTGCTCGGCGTAGTAGGCGGTGACCAGCCGGGGCACGTCGACCAGGTCGGCGGGCTGGGCGGGCTGGCCGGCACGGGGGTGGGCCACTGCGGGATCCTCCTCGGTGATGCGGTGCGGACTGCTCAGGGCTCGACGCGCTGGCCCTTGCCGATGACGACGATGCCGTTGTCGGACACGGTGTAGCGCTGGCGGTCCTTCTCCAGGTCGACGCCGATCTCGGCGCCCTCCGGGACGTGGACGTTCTTGTCCAGGATCGCGCGCCGGACGACCGCGTGGCGGCCGATCTGGACACCCTCCATCAGCACGGCGCCGTCGACGTGCGCCCACGAGTGGACCTTCACCTTCGGCGCCACGATCGAGTTCTCCACCAGCGAGCCGGAGATCACCGAGCCGGGCGAGACCATCGAGCTGACCGCGCGGCCCACGCGCTCGCCCCAGGCGTGCACGAACTTGGCCGGCGGGTACGGCGGCTGCTCGGTGTAGATGGGCCACTCGAAGTTGTAGAGGTTGAACACCGGATGCACGTTGATCAGGTCCATGTGGGCGTCGTAGAACGAGTCGAGCGTCCCCACGTCCCGCCAGTAGCCGCGGTCGCGGTCGGTGCTGCCGGGCACCTCGTTGTCCTTGAAGTCGTAGACGTTGGCCTCGCCGCGCTCGACGAGCATCGGGATGATGCTGCCGCCCATGTCGTGCTTGCTCGTCTTGTCCGCCGCGTCGCGCTCGACCGCCTCGCACAGCGCCCGGGTGCTGAACACGTAGTTGCCCATCGAGGCGTAGATCTCGTCCGGCGCGTCGGGCAGCCCGACCGCGTCGGTGGGCTTCTCCCGGAACGCGCGGATGCGCTTGCCGTCCTCGCCGACCTCGATCACGCCGAACTGGTCGGCCGTCGACAGCGGCTGCCGGATGCCCGCCACCGTCACCCCGGCGCCGGAGGCGATGTGGTCCTCGACCATCTGCCGGGGATCCATCCGGTAGATGTGGTCGGCGCCGAAGACGATCACGTGGTCGGGCTGCTCGTCGTTGATCAGGTTGAAGCTCTGGTAGATCGCGTCGGCCGAGCCGGCGAACCACCACGGGCCGCGGCGCTGCTGCGCGGGCACCGGCGTGACGTAGTTGCCGAGCAGCGTCGACATCCGCCAGGTCTTGGTGATGTGGCGGTCCAGCGAGTGGGACTTGTACTGGGTCAACACGACGATCTTGAGGAAGCCGGCGTTCGCCAGGTTGGACAGGACGAAGTCGACCATGCGGTACATCCCGCCGAAGGGGACGGCGGGCTTCGCCCGGTCGGTGGTCAGGGGCATCAGGCGCTTGCCCTCCCCGCCGGCCAGGACGATCGCGAGCACCTTGGCAGCCATGCTCAGACGCTAACGACCCGGAACCGACTTCACCACTCGGACGCCCACACTTGCGCACCGGGTGCGAGGTGGCGCTCTGCACTAGGGTGCGGGCATGGCACCGATGCGCGTCGACCTGCTCACCCGCGAGTACCCGCCGGAGGTGTACGGCGGCGCCGGGGTGCACGTGGAATACCTCGCCCGCGAACTGCGCCGGCTCGCCGACGTGCGGGTGCACTGCTTCGGCGCGCCCCGCGACGAGCAGGGCGTCACCGCGTACACCGAGCCGGCCCCGCTCGCCGCCGCGAACGCCGCGCTGCGGGTCATGGGCGTCGACCTGGAGATGGCCGCCGGCACGGCCGGCACCGACGTGGTGCACAGCCACACCTGGTACGCCAACCTGGCCGGGCACACAGCGAAGCTGCTGCACGGCGTACCGCACGTGGTGACCGCGCACAGCCTGGAGCCGCTGCGCCCGTGGAAGGCCGAGCAGCTCGGCGGCGGGTACGCGCTCTCCTCCTGGTGCGAGCGGACCGCGTTCGAGGCGGCCGACGCGATCATCGCGGTGAGCGCGGGCATGCGCCGCGACGTGCTCACCGCGTACCCGGCGGTGAACCCCGACCGGGTACGCGTGGTCTACAACGGCATCGACACCGCGCAGTACGCCCCGGACCCGGGCACCGACGTGCTCGACCGGCTCGGCATCGACCCGGCGCGACCCAGCGTGGTCTACGTCGGGCGGATCACCCGGCAGAAGGGCCTGCCGTACCTGCTGCGGGCGGCCCGGGAACTCCCCGCCGACACCCAGCTCGTGCTGCTCGCCGGCGCGCCGGACACCCCGGAGATCGCCGCCGAGGTGGAGGGTCTCGTGGCGGAGCTGCGGGCCACCCGGTCCGGGGTGATCTGGGTGGCGGCGATGCTGCCCAAGCACGAGGTGATCCAGGTGCTCACCCACGCCACCGTGTTCGCCTGCCCGTCCGTCTACGAGCCGATGGGCATCGTCAACCTGGAGGCGATGGCCTGCGAGACCGCCGTGGTGGCGACCGCCACCGGTGGCATCCCGGAGGTGGTCGCCGACGGCGAGACCGGGCTGCTGGTGCCGATCGAGCAGGCCGGTGACGGCTCGGGCACCCCGCTGGACCCGGAGCGTTTCGTGGCCGACCTGGCCGCACGCATGAACGAGCTGCTGGCCGACCCGGAGCGGATCGCGGCGTTCGGCGCGGCGGGGCGGCGGCGAGCGGTGGAGCACTTCTCCTGGGACGCGATCGCCCGGCAGACGATCGAGGTGTACCGCTCGGTCGGCGTGTAAGGAAGGGCACCTTCTTAACGCCTCCGGTAGAGGAAGGGCCCCTTCTTAACAGCCCGCCCGAGGCACGCCGCAGACGTCGCCCGCTCGCGGGCGGCGGGCCGTACCGTCGTGGGCGTCGACCCGGCCGGGGCGTCCCTCGCCGTCGCCCGGTCGGAGGGACCGGGAAGGCCGCGTCCGCTGGATCCACGGCGACGCCACGACGCTGCCGCCGCTGCGCGCCGACCCGGCCGTGATGACCGGCAACGTGGCGCAGGTCTTCCGCACCGACGACGACTGGGCACGCACTCCCGGGCGGACCAGCCGCGCGGAGAGGGTGCATCCGGGTCGCAGCCGAGCGCGAGAGGATCTCGCGCAGTAGGTTGAGCGGGTGACTGGACGGTTCCCGATCGAAGACGTCTCCCCCGTCGTCTCCTGCGGTCGCTACCCGGCCAAGGCGGTGGTCGACGAGGTCGTGCCGGTGTCGGCGCGCGCCTACCGCGAGGGCCACGACGCGCTCGGGTGCAACGTGGTCTGGCTCGGCCCGGACGGCGCGGCCCGCCCGTTCACCCGGATGCGCCCGGGTGAACCCGGGCAGGACCGCTGGCACGCCACCATCCGCCCGGACACGGTGGGCCTGTGGCGCTTCGCCGTGGAGGCGTTCCAGGACCCGTACCTCACCTGGCAGAACGCCGTCACCAAGAAGCTCGCCGCCGGCCAGGGCGCGGCCGAACTGGCGAACGACCTGGCCGAGGGCGTACGGGTGCTCACCGCCGCGCTCGACCTGGTGCCGAGGGCCGACCGTGCTCGCGTACACGAAGCCGTGCGGACCCTGGCCGACGACGGCCTGGACCTGCCGCGGCGGGTGAGCGCGGCGCTGGACCTGGCCGACCTGCTCTGGGAGCATCCGGTGCGCGAGCTGGTCACCACCGGCGAGGAGCGCACGCTGTGGGTGGACCGGCCGCGGGCGCTCTTCTCCGCCTGGTACGAGTTCTTCCCCCGCTCCGAGGGCGCGATCCCGGCGACTGTCGACGCGCCCGCGCGTTCCGGCACGTTCGCCACCGCGACGGAACGGCTGCCCGGTGTCGCGGCGATGGGTTTCGACGTGCTCTACCTGCCGCCGATCCACCCGATCGGCCGGGTCAACCGCAAGGGCCGCAACAACGCGCTCACCGCCGGGCCGGACGACGTGGGCTCGCCGTGGGCGATCGGCGCGGCCGAGGGCGGCCACGACGCCATCCACCCCGATCTGGGTACGCCGGAGGACTTCCGTGACTTCGTCGCCGCCGCCGCCGAGCAGGGGCTGGAGGTGGCGATGGACCTGGCGTTGCAGTGCGCGCCGGATCACCCGTGGGTCACCGAGCACCCGGAGTGGTTCACCACCCGGGCCGACGGCAGCATCGCGTACGCGGAGAACCCGCCGAAGAAGTACCAGGACATCTATCCGCTGAACTTCGACAACGACCCGGAGGGCATCCGGGCCGAGGTGCTGCGGGTGGTGCTGCACTGGGTCGGCGAGGGCATCCGGATCTTCCGGGTCGACAACCCGCACACCAAGCCGTTCGACTTCTGGCACTGGCTGATCGGCGAGGTCAAGAAGGTCGACCCGGACGTGCTGTTCCTGGCCGAGGCGTTCACCCGGCCGGCGATCATGCACGGGCTCGGCAAGATCGGCTTCACCCAGTCGTACACCTATTTCACCTGGCGCACGACGGCGGCCGAGATGCGCGAGTACTGCGAGGAACTGGTCGCCTCGGTCGACTGGATGCGGCCGAACTTCTGGCCCAACACGCCGGACATCCTGCACTCGTCGTTGCAGCACGGCGGCCCGCCGATGTTCAAGATCCGGGCGGTGCTGGCGGCGCTGCTGTCCCCCTCCTGGGGCATGTACGCGGGGTTCGAGCTGTTCGAGCACGTGGCGCGGCCGGGCGCCGAGGAGTACCTGGACAACGAGAAGTACGAGTTGCGGCCCCGGGACTGGGACGCCGCGCTGGCGCAGGGCCGGTCGCTGGCGCCGTTCGTCACCACGCTGAACCGGGTACGCCGGGACAACCCAGCCCTGCACCGGCTGCGCAACCTGCGGTTCCACGACATCGACAACCCGGCGCTGCTGTGCTGGTCGAAGCACGACCCGGAGACCGGCAACACGGTGATCGTGGTCTGCTCGTTCGACTCCCGCGAGGTGCAGTGGGGCAACACCACGCTCGACATGCCGGCGCTCGGCCTGGACTGGCACGAACGGTTCACCGTGCGCGACGAGCTGACCGGCGCCGAGTACGACTGGGGGCAGCGCAACGCGGTACGCCTCGACCCGTACCTGCAACCCGCGCACGTGCTCACGGTGCGCCGCCCGGCCGCACCGGAGGCCGTCGCCGAACCGGAGCACCCGGCGGCGCCCGACCTCACAGTCGAAGACGTACCCGCCGACCTCTCCGGCGGCACCGCCCCGACCGCACCGCCCGACAAGGACGACGCCCGATGGACCAGCTGATCACCGGCGAGGTACACGACCCGCACGCCGTGCTCGGCGCGCACCCGGCCGACGGGAGCACCACGATCCGCACGCTGCGCCGGGGCGCGGGCGAGGTGGCGGTGCTCGCCGACGGCGAACGGCACCCGATGAAGCGGGTGCACGACGCCGGTGTCTTCGAGGCGATCCTCCCCGGCGAGGTGCTCGACTACCGGGTCGAGGTGGACGGCACGACGCACGACGACCCGTACCGTCATCCGCCCACGCTCGGCGACCTCGACCTGCACCTGATCGGCGAGGGCCGGCACGAGCGGCTCTGGGCGGCGCTCGGCGCCCGCGTGTCCGACGAGGGCGTCGCGTTCACCGTCTGGGCGCCCAATGCCCGCGCCGTGCGGCTCGTCGGCGACGTCACCGGCTGGGCGCCGGACGACGGGTGGCCGATGCGGTCGCTCGGGTCCAGCGGCGTGTGGGAGATCTTCGTGCCGGGCATGCCGGTGGGCAGCCGCTACAAGTACCGCGTCCTCGGCGCCGACGGCCGGTGGCGGGACAAGGCCGACCCGATGGCCGCGCGCACCGAGGTGCCGCCGGCCACCGCGTCGGTGGTGCACGAGTCACGGTACGAGTGGGGCGACGCGGACTGGCTCGCGCGCCGGTCCCGGCAGGCGCCGCACCAGGAGCCGATGAGCGTGTACGAGGTGCACCTGGGCTCCTGGCGGCCCGGCCTCGGCTACCGGGAGCTGGCCGAGCAGCTCACCGCGTACGTGCTGGAGATGGGCTTCACCCACGTGGAGTTCCTGCCGGTGATGGAGCACCCGTTCGGCGGCTCGTGGGGCTACCAGGTCACCGGCTACTACGCGCCGACCGCCCGGTTCGGCGACCCGGACGACTTCCGTCACCTGGTGGACCGGCTGCACGCCGCCGGTATCGGCGTGCTCCTGGACTGGGTGCCGGCGCACTTCCCGAAGGACGAGTGGGCGCTCGCGCGTTTCGACGGCACCCCGCTGTACGAGCACCCCGACCCGCGTCGCGGCGAGCACCCCGACTGGGGCACGTACGTCTTCGACTTCGGCCGCAACGAGGTGCGCAACTTCCTGGTCGCGAACGCGCTGTACTGGCTGGACGAGTTCCACGTCGACGGGCTGCGGGTGGACGCGGTCGCCTCGATGCTCTACCTGGACTACTCCCGGTCCGACGGGCAGTGGGCGCCGAACGTGCACGGCGGCCGGGAGAACCTGGAGGCCATCGCGTTCCTCCAGGAGGTGAACGCCACCGTCTACCGGCACCACCCGGGCGTGCTCATGATCGCCGAGGAGTCCACCGCCTGGCCCGGCGTCACCAGGCCGACGTCGGAGGGCGGCCTCGGGTTCGGGTTCAAGTGGAACATGGGCTGGATGCACGACACCCTGCTCTACACCTCGAAGGACCCGATCTACCGGCAGCACCACCACCATCAGCTCACGTTCTCGCTGGCGTACGCGTGGAGCGAGAACTACGTGCTGCCGATCAGCCACGACGAGGTGGTGCACGGCAAGGGCTCCCTCACGGGCAAGATGCCCGGCGACACCTGGCAGCGGCTGGCCACGGTGCGGGCGCTGCTGGCGTACATGTGGGCGCACCCGGGCAAACAGTTGCTCTTCATGGGCTGCGAGCTGGCCGACGACAGGGAGTGGAGCGAGGAACGCGGCCTCGACTGGTACCTGACGCACGATCCGGCCCGCGCGGGCGTGCAGCGGCTGGTCGCCGACCTGAACCGGGTCTACCGGGAGAGCCCGGCGCTCTGGGCGCAGGACACCGACCCGGCCGGCTTCCGCTGGATCGCCGGGGACGACGTCGCCAACAACACGGTGTCGTTCATCCGGATCGCCCCGGACGGGCAGACGCTGGTGTGCGTGGCGAACTTCTCCGCGCTGCCGCTGGAGGACTACCGGATCGGCCTGCCCGCGGCCGGTACGTGGGCCGAGGCGCTGAACACCGACGCGCACCACTACGGCGGGTCGGGCGTGGGCAACCTGGGCGAGGTGCACGCCGAGAACATCCCCTGGCACGGCCTGCCCGCGTCGGCGTCCCTGCGCATCCCCCCGCTGGGCGTCCTCTGGCTCACCCCCCGCTGACCCCCGGCTGACCCCCAGCCGGAGAGGCCGAGAGGCCGGGGGACGGGGAGGTCCGGGGGAGGTCAGACCAGGTCGGCTTCTCGGAGGAGCTTCCAGAGGCCGGCGCCGTCGGGGGCGCTCAGCCACTTCTGGCCTATCGGGCCCGACGAGGACCGGCCGGCCGGCGCCGGGAGGCTACCGGCCAGCACCGACTGGGTCGGGGACAGCCGCCGGATCGCCACCCCTGCCACGTTGTCCGGGTGCGCGGCGGCGAACTCCCGGTAGATCTCCGGGTCGTGCTGCCCGTCGTCGCCGATCAGCAGCCACCGCACCTCGGGGAACTCGCGGGACAGCCGGGCCAGCGTGGCCCGCTTGTGTTCCCGGCCGCTGCGGAACCACCTGTCGGCGGTCGGCCCCCAGTCGGTGAGCAGCAGCGGCCCGGCCGGGTAGAGGTGCCGGGACAGGAACCGGGTGAGCGTCGGCGCGACGTTCCAGGCGCCGGTGGAGAGGTAGAAGACCGGGGCGCCCGGGTGGGCGGTGGCCAGCCGCTCGTACAGCACCGCCATGCCCGGCACGGCGGTGCGGGCGTGCTCGTCCAGCACGAACGTGTTCCACGCGGCCAGCAGCGGCCGGGGCAGCGCGGTCACCATGACGGTGTCGTCGATGTCGGAGAGGATGCCGAAGCGGACCGCCGGGTCGAGGATGCGTACCAGCGCCTCCACGGGTTCGGCGCCGGCGACGCTGAGGCGTACGCACCCCCAGCCGGGAGCGAAGCCGGCCTCGATCACGGTGTCGACGAAGCCGCTGCGGTCGGCGGTCACCTCCTGGCGCACGCCGTCGGCCTCGATGGTCACCGTGATGTGCTTGGCGGGCAGCGTGGCGAAGCTGCGCCAGCCCCGCACCTTGTCCAGCCGGCCCCGCCGCCGCGTGTCCGGACGCCCGAGCAGCACCCGGCAGAGCACGCGCGCCCAGCCCGGGGCGCCGTAGCCCGCGTACGCGATGATGTTGGGCTGCCACCCGGTGCGCCGCAACCGGCGCTCCACCAGGCCGTGCACGGCGTCCTCGAAGCGCGCGGCGCGGTGCAGTTGCGGTACGGCCAGCTGGTCCGGTGGTGTGGGCGGCACACGGCAACAGTGCCACAACCGGCCCGGCCGGGCCACGCGAGTGATCCACGCCGATCCGCCCCGGCGCCGGGCGCCGCCGTGACAGACTGCGGTCGGGACGACGACGGGGGCGTTGGTCGTGTCGACGACGAAGCGGAACCCGGTACGACCGCGTCCGGACGCGCCGGCGCTGGTGGCGCTGCTGCTCGGCGCCGCGGGGGTCGGCTACCGGCTGGTGCTGACGCTGCTCACGGTGCCCGCGTCGAACAGCGACGAGGCCACGTTCGGCTTGGCCGCACTGCACATCGCCGCCGGTGGTGAGCGGCCGGTCTTCCTCTACGGCCAGCGCTACATGGGCGTGCTGGAGTCGTATCTGGCCGCGCCGCTCGTCGGCTGGGCCGGGCCGAGCTGGCCGGTGCTGCGGCTGCCGCTGCTCGCGCTCTTCGCGGTCTTCCTGTGGCTGGCGTACCGGCTGACCCGCGGCCTGTTCTCCCCCTGGCTGGCGGTCGCCGTGGTGGGCCTGCTGGCGCTCGGCTCGGAGCGGGTGGTCCGCGACCAGCTAACTGTGGTCGGCGGCCGCCCGGAGGCGAAGCCGGCGGTGCTGGCGATGCTGCTGATCGCGGTGGCCCTCGGCGGCCGGCGGATCCGGCACCGCTGGCTGGCCACCGGCGCGTTCGGGCTGCTCGCCGGGCTGGCGCTCTGGTCGGACTGGCTGATCGCGCCGTACCTGCTGGTGGCGGCCGTGGTGCTCGCGGCGGCGGTGCCCCGCGATCTGATCGGCTGGCCGGGCGTGCTGCTGGTGACGGGCTTCCTGGCCGGGATCGCCCCGGTGGTCAAGGACAACCTCGTCGCGCCACCAGGGCAGGACTCGCTGTCGGTGCTGCGCGAGATCAGCACCAAGGAGGGCGTCGCGCCGTCACTGGCCGAACGCCTGCGCGGCGGACTGCTGGAGGGGGTGCCGCTGGCGTCCGGCCTGTGCCCGATGGACGGCTGCGCGCGCTGGGCGCAGTGGTTCGGCGTGCTCTACCCGGTGCTGCTGGTGGCCGCCGCCGCGCTCGGGCTGCGCGCGTACCGCCGGGCCGCCGACCACGCCGCGCGGGTCCGCGCCGTGGCGATCCTCGCCCTGGTCGTGGGCGCGGCGCTGACACTTCTGGCGTACGTGCGCAGCCCGCTCGCCGCGACCGACCCGCTCGGCAACGCCCGCTACCTGTCGGTGCTCCAGATCTCGCTGCCGGCCGTGCTGTGGCCGCTCTGGCTGGCCGCCGCGCACGCGCTGCGGGCCACCACCGGGTGGGCGGCCCGGCTCGGCGGCACCGCGGCGGCGGTGGTGCTGGCCGGGCTGACCGCCGCCACGGTCGCCGGGACCGTGGCGTTCCTGACCGGTGTGCCGGGCGTACGGGACGAGGAGCGCACGGCCCGCCGCCTCGCCGACACGGTGCGGGAGGCCGGTCTGCACGAGGTGTACGGGGACTACTGGACCTGCAACCGGCTGATCTTCAACACCGGGGAGACCGTTGCCTGCGGTGTGCTCGACAGCGCGCTGACGCCGGGGCAGAACCGCTATCCGGCGTACTGGCAGCGGGTGGGGCGCGCGCCACGGCCCGGGTACGTGGTGACGGTCGGCTCCCCGGCCGAGCGCACACTGCGGCGGCTGCTGGGCGACCGTGCCGACGCGGCGGTGGTGGCCGAGGTGGGCGGCAGTCGCGTGTACCACCCCGACCGTGCCGTGCGGCCGTGGCGCTGACCCCGGCCCGTACGCTGTGCCGGTGCTCATCCTGCTGCCCCCGTCGGAGGGGAAGGCCGAGGCCGGCACCGGCCGCCGGCTGGACCTGTCCCGGCTGTCCCTGACCGAGCTGAACCCGGCCCGGGAGGCGGTCCTGACCGCGCTCGCCGACCTGTGCGCCGGGCCGGACGAGACGGCGGCCCGGACCGCGCTGGGCCTCACCGAGGGGCAGCTCGGCGAGCTGCGGCGCAACGCCCGGCTGCGGGAGGCGGCTACCGCACCGGCCGGACGCCTCTACACCGGGGTGCTCTACGAGGCGCTCGGCCTGGACACGCTGCCCCCCGAGGCGCAGCGGGCGGCCCGCCGCCAGGTGCTGATCAGCTCCGGCCTGTGGGGCGCGGTACGCCTCGCCGACCGGATCCCGCCGTACCGCTGCCCGATCGGGGCGCGGCTGCCGGGGCTCGGGGCGCTGTCGGCGTACTGGCGGGCGGCGCTCGGCCCGGTGCTGGAACCCGCCGCCGGGCGCGGCCCGGTGCTGGACCTGCGTTCCGGCGCGTACGCGGCCACCTGGACGCCGCGCGGCGCGCTCGCCGAACGCACGGTGACGGTGCGGGTGCTGCACGAACGGATCGTGGACGGCACGCCGGCCCGGTCGGTGGTGAGCCACTTCAACAAGGCCACGAAGGGCCGGCTGGTGCGGGATCTGCTGCTCGCCGACGCCCGGCCGCGCACCGCCGACGCCCTGGTGGGGGCGCTGCGGGAGCTGAAATACACGGTCGAGGAGGCGCCCCGGGCGGCCGGGCGGCCCCGGCAGGTCGACCTGGTGGTCACCGAACTCTGAGCCGCGGGCTTCCCGCAAATTTTGCTCAAGGCTGGGGCGCATCCGTTCCCGGCCCGGCGCTCGGCAGCGACGGTAGAGGCACCCCGACTCTGACCGAGGAGCCGCGCCGATGCCCACCACGCTGCTCGACCGCCCGCGCCCGTCGCCGCCGCTGGACTGGCTGACCCTGACCGACGCCTTCGAGATCGCCTGCATGGTGCGCTGCACGCCGCCGCCGGCCACCGACGTCCGCCGTCTCGACTCCGGACCGCACCGGGGCGGGATCGCCGAGTTCAACCGCGAGGACGCGGCGCAGCGGATGCGGCAGTTGCTGGGACGCCTCGACGTGCCGGTGGAACACGAGCTGACCACCGGTGGGCTGCGCCGCCGCTACGAGCTGCACCGGCTGTCCGTGCCGCCGCAGCACCGGACGGCGTACGCGAATCTGCTGACCGCGGGCTGGCGGCAGGGCCGCCGGGAGCTGCTCGGCGGGCCGTTCCCGGGCGCATCGGCGCCGCGGCGGCTCTGGCGGCCCCGGCTGGCGGCGGCGGCCTGGCGGGCGGCGCTGCTCGCAGGCGGCCGGCACGTACGCCGGCACTGCCTCGGCATCCGGCTCTCCGACCGGGACCTGGCGGCGGTGCTGGTACGCGGCGCGGCGCTGCTGGACGTGCCGGCGGCGCTGCGGCCCGGCTCGGGCTGTTTCCTCGTGGTGGTGCCCAACGGCGAGTACCGGGAGCGGATCACCGAGAGCGCGGAGCTGTCCGCGGCGAGCTGACCGGCCCGACCCGAGCCCGCGCGGCGGTGCGTGGGCTTGCGCCGCGGCGGGTGCACGGCGCAGAGTGCAGCCCGTGAGCCGACACTGGCCTGTGCGCGCCGCCGCCCCCGTGCTGGTGCTCCTGCTCGTCGCCGGGCTGGCCGGCTGCCGGGACGAGCCGTCCGAGGCGACCCGCATCCGCATCGCCACCGGCAGCCCGACCGCCGTCTACCACGCCTTCGGCCAGTCGCTCGCCGCGCTGCTCAACCGGGAGCTGCCCGGCGTACGGGCCGAGGTGGTGGTCACCGCCGCCTCGGCGCAGAACGTCCGGCTGGTCGGCGCCGGGGAGGCCGAGCTGGGCTTCACCCAGGCCGACGTGCTGCCGCCGCGCGAGCCCGAGCATCCGGCGGTGCTCGCGGTGGCCCGGGTCTACGACGACCTGCTGCACCTGGTCACCCGCGCCGGCGGGCCGATCCGCACGCTCGGCGACCTGCGCGGCCGGCGGGTGTCGGTGGGCGCCGACGGCTCCGGCACGGAGATCACCGCCACCCGCCTGCTGGCGGTGGCCCAGCTCGGCGGCGACCGGGTAGGCCAGGAACACCTGGGGCTGGACGACTCGGTGGCGGCGCTGCGCGAGGGGCGGATCGACGCGTTCTTCTTCTCCGGCGGGCTACCCGTGCGCGGCGTCGCCGACCTGGCCGAGCGGACCTCGCTGCGGATCGTGGACCTGGGCGACTGGACCGAGCCGCTGCGCCGGGCGTACGGGCAGGTCTACGTGACCCGGGACGTGCCGCGCTCGGTGTACCGGGCCGACCCGGTCAGCACGGTGGCGAACCCGAACTACCTGGTCGTCCGCGCCGACCTGCCCGCCGCCCTGGTGCGGGAGGTGACCCGGCTGCTGATGGACCGCCGGGAGGAACTGGCCGCCGCGCACCCGGCGGCGGGACGGATGAGTCCCCGGTCGGCGATCGTCACCACCCCGCTGCCGCTGCATCCGGGCGCGGCGCAGTGGTATCGCGCCGCGAAGCCCTGACGCGGGTCAGCACCGGACCGGCACGTCGGCGGGCGCCGGGAACCACAGCTCGGCGACCAGGCCCCGGGGCTCGCCCTGACGCATGGTGAGCCGGCCGTCGGAGGCGTCCACGAGCACCGCCGCGATGGTCAGGCCGAGGCCCGCGCCGTCCACGTTCTGTGCGTCCGGCGCCCGCCAGAACCGCTCGGTCGCCTGGTCGAGCTGACTGGTGGTCATGCCCGGGCCGGTGTCGCCGACGGTCAGCGCCGTCCCGCCGTCGGCGGCGCGTACGGTCACCGTCACCTCTCCCCCGCTGCCGCTGAACTTCACCGCGTTGTCGATCAGGGCGTCCAGCGCCTGGTCGATGGCGGTCGGCACGGTCCGGGCGTACACCGGCGCGGCCCCGGCGTCGAGGCGGAGCGTGACCTCGCGATGCCGGGCCAGCGGCAGCCAGGCCGACACCCGGGACGCGGCGGTGGCGGTGGCGTCCACTGTCACCCGCTCGTTCTCCTCCCGCTCGGCGCGGGCCAGGGTGAGCAGCGCGTCGAGCACCGTGGCGAGCCGGTCGGTCTCCTCCAGCGCCAGCCGGTGCTCGGCACGTCCGTCCGGGTCGGTGAGGCTGGAGCCCAGTTCCTCCACCCGCAACCGCAGCGCGGTGAGCGGATTGCGGAGCTGGTGGCTGGCGTGCGCGACGAAGGCGCGTTGCCGGTCCATCACGTCGGAGACGGCGTCGGCCATGTCGTTGAAGCTGGTCGCCAGCCGGCGCAGCTCCGGCGGACCGAGTCCGGCGCGGACCCGCGCGCCGCGGCGGCCCTCGGCGATCTCGTGGGTCACCGCGTCCAGCGCGGTGACCGGGCGCAGCACCCAGCCGGCCAGCCCGAACGCGGTCGAGACACAGGCCAGCACCGCCAGCAGGCCGATGCCCGCGAGCAGCAGCCACCACACGGCGACGGCGCGGCGGACCCCGTCCGCCGGGCTGGTTGTGACCACGGCGCCGAGCACCTCGCCGCCGTCGTTGATCGGCACGGCCGTCACCACCGGCCCGCTGACCCACGGCCACACCGGCTCCGGGCCGCTGAACTGCTGCCCGGACAGCGCGGTGTCGAGCGCCGGGCCGGTGCCCGGGCCCGGCTCCCACCCGGACGAGGCCACCACGGTACGGCGGTCCCGGTCCACCACCGCCGCGCCGATGCCGTAGAGCGCGTCGTAGGCGGCCAGTTCCCCGTCCAGCGGGCCGGGACTGCCACCGCGCAACGCCGGCCCGGCCAGCGAGGCGAAGCGGGTGGCGTCGGCGAGGCGGTCGGCGCGCACCCGGTCGGTCTCCCGGGTCGCGAGCGTGGCCGCCAGCGGGGTCTCCAGGGCGAGCAGGACCAGCACCATCAGCAGCAGGTAGCTGATCACCAGCCGGCGGCGCACGGGCCCCTCCTCACGCGTCGCGGAGCCGGTAGCCGACCCCGCGCACGGTCTCCACGAGCGTCGGGTCGCCGAGCTTGCCGCGCAGCGACCCGACGTGCACCTCCACCGTGTGCCGGTCGGCCCAGGTGGTGCCCCACACGTCGAGCAGGATCCGCTCGCGCGGCACCGCCACCCCCGGCTGACGGGCCAGGGACAGCAGGATGTCGAACTCCTTGCGGGTGAGCGTCACGTCGCGGCCGGCCACGTTCACAGTCCGGCCACCCACGTCGATGCGGACCGCGCCGGCCTCGATCAGGTTGCGCTGCGGCGCGGTGTGCGCGGCCCGGCGCAGCACCGCCTCGATCCGCGCCTGCAACTCCACCATCGAGAACGGCTTGACCACGTAGTCGTCGGCGCCCAGCCGCAGCCCCAGCACCCGGTCGCGTTCCTCACCGCGCGCGGTCACCGCGATGATGCCGAGCCGGCTGCTGCGCCGGCGCAGCTCGCGGCACAGGTCGGTGCCGTCGCCGTCGGGCAGGCCGAGGTCGAGCAGCACCAGGTCGCAGGGGGCGGCGGAGAGCGCGGCGGCCACTGTCGCGGCGTGTTCCACCTGGTAGCCGCGCCGGGTCAGCGCTGACGACAACGCCGCGGCGACCCGGAGGTCGTCCTCGACCAGGAGGATCCGCACCCGTGCCTCCCTCCGCTCGACGTGTTGCCCTGCGAATGGTGGCAGACGCGCCGCGCGGGCGCGAGGCCGCTCTAGGCTGCTGCCGTGATCTACAAGATTCTCTCCGACGACGAGTGGGCGCAGGCGCGGGCGGACGGGCGGTTCGCCGGCACCGCGATGGACCGGCAGGACGGCTACGTCCACCTCTCCGCCGTCGACCAGGTGGTGGAGACCGCCCGGCGCTTCTTCGCCGGGGTCACCGGCCTGACGGTGCTCGCCGTGGACGAGACCCGGCTCGGCGACGCGCTGCGCTGGGAGGTGTCCCGTGGCGGCGCGCTGTTCCCGCACCTGTACGGCGCACTGCCGGTGGACGCGGTGGTCGCCGCGCACCCGCTGCCGGCCGATCGCCCCGCCGCCGACGCGGTGGCCGAACTGCTCGCGTGAGCGCTCGTTATGCTGCGTCGAGCCCGCCCGACGGCGCGACGCGCCCTGGCATGATGCGAGTAGAGATGACTGACAGCAACGACCGGTCCGCCTCCGTCTTCGTCCACCCGACGGCCGACGTGGAGTCCGGCGCCCAGGTCGGCGACGGCACCAAGGTCTGGCACCTGGCGCACATCCGGTCCAGCGCCCAGGTCGGCGCCGGCTGCGTGATCGGCCGCAACGTCTACGTCGACGCGGGCGTCACGGTCGGCGACCTGGTGAAGATCCAGAACAACGTCTCGGTCTACCAGGGCGTGACCATCGAGGACGAGGTGTTCGTGGGCCCGTGCGCGGTGTTCACCAACGACTTCCGCCCGCGCGCCCAGAATCCGGACTGGACGATCACCCCGACGCTCGTCCGCCGGGGCGCGTCGATCGGCGCGAACGCCACGCTCGTGTGCGGCATCGAGGTCGGCGAGTACGCGATGATCGCCGCCGGCTCGGTGGTGACCCGCGACGTCGAGCCGTACCAGCTGGTGGCCGGCAACCCGGCCCGCCCGAAGGGCTGGGTCGACGCCAGGGGCGAGGTCGTCTCCCGCGACGTCGACAACCCGCCGCACCAGGGCTGACCAGACGTGCAGGGGCGACGACCGGCGCGGTCGTCGCCCCTGCTCCGTCGGTGAGCCTCAGCCGCAGAGCCGGCCGATCTCGTCCCGGAACCGGTCCATCGGGTTCGACCCGGCCGGGCCGAGCAGGTACTCCTTCAGCTCCCGCCGCGCCCCGGTCATCGGGTCGTCCCCGGCCCGGGTCACGTCGAGAATCTTCGTCAGCTCGCCGCAGTCCGCCGAGAGCAGGTACGCCGCCCGAGCGGTCGGGAACTGCCGCCGGAACTCGTCCTCGGGCAGGCCGGCCGGATTCGCCACCACGTACGGGCGCTCGCTCTGCACGAAGTCGGAGACCACGCTGGACACGTCGCTGACCAGCAGGTCGGTGACGTTGAAGCAGTCGAACAGCCCCGGCGTGCGGCCGGTGACCACCAGGTGCGCGGTGCCGTCCAGCGAGGACGGATCGGTCTCACCGCCGGCGGCCTTGAGCCGGGACACGATCCGCTCGTGCACGGCGCGGGCCCTGGGCGAGCGCGTTCCGGTCAGCGGGTGCGGCTTGTAGATCACCCGCACGTCCCCGGCTGCGAGCAGGCCGGACACGATCCGTTCACCCATCAGCACGAGCGACGTGTGGTACGGGTCGTCGTCGAGCCAGCCCTCCCAGGTCGGCGCGTACAACACGGTGAAGCGGTGGTCGGCGGCGCCGGAGCCGAACGTGTGCACCCCGGCGAGCTGCGGGCGGCCGACCTCCACGATGTCGCGGTCCAGCACGCCGACGTCGGCCCGGGCGTACCGTTCCCGCCCGGCCGGCCCGGCCACCCAGACCTCGTCGTACACCTTGCTGTACGGGTTGACGCTCGCCTGCTTGTCGCTGTCGCCGTGGCCGACGAAGACGTGCTTCACGCCCGGCTCCCGCAGCAGGTGGATGTTGGCGCCGACGTTCGCGGCGTACAGCGCCACGCGCAGCGAGCCCAGGTCCAGGTTCATGAAGTCGACGCCGGCCGGCACGCAGATCACCGGCAGCCGGGTGTCGGCGAGCTGCTCGAACGCGTCCGCGGCGCGCAGCAGCACGACCGCGCGACGGCCGGTCGCCTCCACCGGCGCGAGCCACATGTTGGCCTGGTAGACGTCCTTGGCCGGGCCGGCGAAGTAGAGCGCCACCTCGGGCCGTTCCCGGGCCATCCAGTCGTGCACGGCGGGCAGCACACCCGGGGCCTTGCCCCGGCCGCGCAGCGCGGTGAGCGCCAGCACCGCGGCGGTGACCAGGCCGACGGCGAGTGTGACCAGGGCGGTGAGCACCACCGGGGCGACCCGATCGAGCGCGGCGGCCACCACTGCGGCGGGCACCAGCAGCACGTTCAGCAGCGGCATGCGCAGCCCGGCCAGCCGCCGTGCCCAGGCCGGCGGCACCGGAACCCGCCGCAGCGCGCCGAGGTCGATGTTGCGGGTGTACGCCGGGGGGTCGACCCGGCCGTCGATCACCTTGGTCACCGCGTTGGTGGCGACGGCCACGGTCCACAGCGCGGCGGGCAGCAGCAGGACGGCGACGGTGCCGGCCACGCCGGGACGCACCGCGGCGACCACGAGCAGGACCACCGACAGGTCCCGCACCAGCCGCCGGAACGTCTCGCCCAGACCGGCCTTGTCGAGCAGCGTGGCGGTCTCGGTGTGCCGCCCGGCCAGGGCCAGCTCACCGGCGACGGCGACCACCGCGGCCACCGCGTACGGGACCACCAGGCCGAGGACTCCGGCGAGGACCATGACCGCGTAGCCGAGGAGTGTCGCGCCGACCGCGGCGAGACCCTGCTGGCTGCGTACTCTGCTGAACAACGACACGCTCCCTTTCTGCCCCACCGATGTCGGTGCGAGTCGATTTCCGACGGCTGCGACCCTAAACGGATCACATGACACAAGTATTGCCGGGGTGTCCGGCAGGTGAACTCCGCACGGCGTGATCCCGGTTCATTCCGGCGGCGGAACGCGACGGGCCCCGGCCGTTCGAGACGGCCGGGGCCCCGTGGAGCCGGTGGCGTCAGCCCCCGATGACCACCCGGCGCACGCCGGTCCAGCGCGCCGGGTCGGTGACCCGGCGGCCGTCGACCAGCACCGTCACACCCGGCAGGTCGGCCGGGGCGAGGGTACGGTACTCGGCGTGGTCGGCCTGGATCACGGCGGCGCCGACCGGCTCACCGTCGTACCCGGGCAGGCCGTGCGCGACCAGTTCCTCGTTGGTGTACATCGGGTCCGAGACGTACGGCACCGCACCCCGGCGGCGCAGCGCGTCCACGGTCGGGAAGACGCCGGAGAACGCGGTCTCCTTGACGCCACCCCGGTAGGCGGCGCCCAGCACCAGCACGCCCACGCCGGTCAGGTCGCCGTACGCGGCGGCGAGCAGGTCGACCGCGTACTCCGGCATGGCCGCGTTGGCCTCGCGGGCCGAGCGGACCACGGTGGCGGCCGGGTCGTTCCACAGGTACATGCGCGGATAGATCGGGATGCAGTGGCCGCCGACCGCGATGCCCGGCGAGTGGATGTGGCTGTACGGCTGCGTGTTGCACGCCTCGATGACCTTGGTGACGTCCACGCCGACGGTGTCGGCGAAGCGGGCGAACTGGTTCGCCAGGCCGATGTTCACGTCCCGGTAGGTCGTCTCGGCGAGCTTGGCCAGCTCGGACGCCTCGGCCGAGCCGAGGTCCCACACGCCGTTCGGGCGGTCCAGGTCGGGGCGCTCGTCGAAGTCGAGCACCGCCTCGTAGAACCGCACGCCGTGCGCGGCCGACGCCTCGTCGATGCCGCCGACCAGCTTCGGGTAGCGGCGCAGGTCGGCGAAGACCCGCCCGGTGAGCACCCGCTCGGGGCTGAACACCAGGTGGAAGTCGGTGCCGGCGGTCAGGCCGGAGCCCTCGGCGAGCATCGACGCCCACCGGTCACGGGTGGTGCCGACCGGCAGCGTGGTCTCGTAGCTGACCAGCGTGCCCGGCTTCAGCCCACGGGCGATGGACCGGGTGGCGTCGTCCATCCAGCCGAAGTCCGGCACGCCCTCGGCGTCCACGAACAGCGGCACGACCACGACGACCGCCTCCGACTCGGCGACCGCGGCGGCGGTGTCGGTGGTGGCCGACAGCAGGCCGGCGGCCACCGTCTCCTTGAGCTTGACGTCCAGGTCGGCCTCACCCGGGAAGGGCACGGCACCGTCGTTGACCAGCTGGACGACCCGCTCGGAGACGTCGGCGCCGATCACCCGGTGCCCCTTGGACGCGAACTGCACGGCCAGCGGCAGACCGATCTTGCCGAGCGCGACGACGCAGATGTTCATGAACTACTTTCCTCCAGAGGGCCAGATTCGGCGCAGGCGGGCAAGGAACCGACCGGGGGTCACCGGCGTGATCGCGACGATCACCTGGCCCTTGTGGTTCGTGGTGGGTGTGACGAGGTGCCAGCGGACACCGCGCCGGGCCACCAGCCGGGGTGCGGCGACGGGGCGGTCGGTGCGCAACGGCGCCGAGCCCGTCCCGCCCAGGGCGGAGACCTCGGCGCGTACGATACGACGCTCGCCTGTCCCCGCGACGACCGCCAGCAACCGGTCCACCGCGAAGTCCGTTCGTACGACGGTACCGCTGCCGGAGGACTCGGCCGACGTGACGCCCGTCAGATCGCCCACACTGACCCGCAGCGCCTCCGCGCTCAGCTCGGCCAGCTCGGCCCAGCGGCTGCGGGCGGTGACCACCAGGGCCCGCGCCCCGGCGGCGTCGCGTCCCCAGGCCAGCCCGGTCGCGGTCAGCTTGGCCAGTATCGCGGCGGCCCGCTCGGTGACGTCGTACCAGTCGTCCGGGTAGCCGAACGCCGGGTCGCGGAAGCCGACCTGGTCGGCGTACCAGCGGTCGCCGTCGACGACCACCTCGGGCAGCGACCGGTCGGACTGCTGGCCGATGAGCGTGCACAGCGCGTCCAGGTCGCCGTCGCGCGCCACCGCCACCCGCAGCCGCTCCTCGGACGCCATCCGGGCGGTCACCCCGTCGGTCAGGTACGCCTCGGCGAGCTTGCGGATCCGGTCGTGGACGTGCCGCTGCACGTCCGGGGCGAGGGCGAGGAACTCCGCGCGGAGCAGCTTCGCCACCTCCCAGGTGAAGTGGCGCACCAGCACCGCGTCCCGCCGCGGGCCGGGCTCGATCAGGCCGGCGACGAACCCGACGAGTTCCTCGGCGCAGCGCAACCGCTCCTCGAACCGGCTGGCGTACGTGATGTTCTGGGCGTTGTCCCGCTTGACCGCGTAGTAGAACTCGTAGTCGCCGAGGACCGACACCTTCTTCGCCCGGAAGCACGCCTCCAGCGTGAACGGCTGGTCGCTGCCCATCCGCATGTCCGTACGGAACCGCAGGCCGTGCCGCTCGATCAGGTCCCGGCGGAACAGCTTGGTGTTCGACAACGACCAGGGCAGGTCGCTGTCGAACAGGTCGAGCCGCTCCCGGGTGGTGGCGTAGACGGCCTGGTGCACGTAGCGCTTGTTGGTGCCGACCATCCGGCCGAGCACCACGTCGGAGTCCCACCGGTCGGCGGCGTCGACGAGGCGCTCCAGCGCCTCCGGGCCGAGGTGGTCGTCCGAGCCGATGAAGAAGACGTACCGGCCGCGGGCGTGGTCGAGCGCCAGGTTGCTCGGCGCCGCCGGGCCACCGGAGTTGGCCTGGTGCAGCACCCGGACCGTGCCCGGGTACCGCTCGGCGTAGCGGTCCAGTTCCGCGCCGCTGCCGTCGGTGGAGCCGTCGTCGACGGCGACGACCTCCAGCCGGTCCCGGCCGATGGTCTGCCCGACGAGCGAGTCGAGGCAGGCGGTCAGGTACGGCATGGTGTTGTAGACGGCGACCACCACCGTCACGTCCGGCCCGTTCACGCGCCCACCTCCACCTGTGCCGGCTCCACCGCGGCGTGCGCCGGCGGCGTCGGCCGGGGCGGCGCGTCGGGCAGCAGCCGGGAGTAGACCTCGTCGAGCACCCGCGCCTGCGCCTCCCAGGTCCAGCCGGCCAGCAGGCCCGGCCGGTCGTACGCGGCGCGGTACCGCTGCGGGTCGGCGAGCACCGCGGTGACCGCGCGGACGAAGTCGGCCACGTCCTCGGCGCGGAACACCTCGCCCTGACCGGTCTCCCGGACGGTCTCGGCCATGGTGCGCACGTCGGAGACGACCAGCGGCAGGCGGGCGTGTGAATACTCGAAGAACTTGGTGATCAGCGCGATCTCGTGGTTCGGCCAGTGCTGGATCGGGATGACGCCGACCTGCGCGCCGCCGAGGTACCGGACCACCTGGTGGTGCGGCACGTACGGCAGCACGTGCACCCGGTCCACCACGCCAAGCTCGCCGGCCCGGGTGACCAGGCCCCGGACGTACGCCGAGTCGGGCTTGTTGACCACGAACGCGACGTGCGCGCCGGGCAGCCGGGGCAGCGACTCGACCATCACCCCGAGACCGCGCTTGGCGGCGGCCACCCCGCTGTAGACCAGCAGCGGCTCGTCCGGCCCGAGCCCGCAGCGGGCGCGGATGTCCGGCGCCGGCCCGGCCGGATCCGCGGGCAACTCATCCACAGCCGGGGCGTTGAGCACGACCGCCGGCCGCTCGGTCAGCCCGTGCTCGCTGCGCAGCAGGTCGGCCAGGCCGCCGGAGACGGTCATGGTGGCGTCGGCGTACGGCACGTACTCCCGCTCGTGCGCCACGTTGCCGGGCAGCCAGCGGGCGTTGTCGCGCCACGGCTGCACGCCGGGCAGGTACTCGTGGGCGTCCCAGAGCAGCGCGATCCGCCGGCCCTTCGCGGCGGCCCGGACCTTCGCGCGGGCGCCGACGCCGAGCATCCGGAAGTCGTTGGCGTGGATCAGGTCCGGCGCCAGCTCGTCGACCACCGGGCCGTAGGCCAGCTCGTAGTCCCACAGGCCCGGTTCCAGGCGCCGCCACGCGCCGTCGCCGCGCAGCTTGCGCCAGAACAGCGTGTACGCGCGGTCCCAGGGGCCGTCCAGCTTGCGGCCCTTGCGGGCCCGGGTGAGCTGGCGGTTGCGGAAACCGACCCACTTGCGGGTCAGGCCGGACAGCTTCTCCTCGGCGCGCAGCGCGACCCAGGGCAGCCCGCCCGGCCGGCCCGCGCCGGACCCACTGGCCGCGACGGTGAGCGCCGCCCGGCGGACCGCCAGGTCCGCGCGCCAGGCCTTCACCGCCTGGGTACGCTGCGCCGCGATGCCGCTGGGCGGATAGGCAAGCGGGTGCCGCAGCCAGGCCCGGCGGAACTCGTGCCGGCGGCGGGCCAACGGCTCGGGCATCGGCACGAGGCGTACCTCGGCGGCGCCGAGGCGCCAGCTCTGCGGGCTGCCGACCGGCGCGCGGCCGAGCAGCACGACGTCCCAGCCGGCGTCGGCGGCGGAACGGGCCGCCTTCTGCACCCGGGAGTCCCCGATGACCCCGTTGTCCACCAGCATCACGACCCGTCCCCGGGTGCCCGCCGCTGCGGTCGTGCCGTCAGATCCCATTCCTGCCCGTTTCGTCGTCGCCAGCACCGCGCCCGCGGACCCGAGCGAGTCTACGACAGCGGATCGGGCTCGAACGCCCGCCGCCGCCGGTGCCCCACGACCTGGTGTGACGGTTGCTACCCTCCATCCTGTTCAACGACCGGCGCCCGCTCCGGGTCGTTCGCCGGGTCGCCGGCCGCGCCACGCGGGCCGCCGGACAATCGCAGCTCAGCGCGAACGGGACCGCACAATGGACGTGGTGACCACCGAGGAACCCAGCCGGCCCGCACCAGCCCCGCCGACCGGCCCGGCCCCAACCGCCCGCGTCCGGCCCGGCCCCGTCCGGCGGCTGCGCGACGCCGCCCGGGACGCGACGCCCGCGCTGGCGTTGTACACGGTGATCCGGCTGATCGGCGTGCTGACCGTGTACGTCTGGGCCCGGTCGCTGAACCTCTCCCCGGTGCGCGAGCTGACTCTGTCCGACGCGACGTACTACCTTGCCATCGCCCAGCGGGGCTACGACGGGTACGAGCAGGTGCAGAGCGACTTGGCGTTCTTCCCGCTGTACCCGGCCCTGATCGGCGTGGTGGAACGGCTCACCCCGCTCGGCCCGCGCACCGCCGGGCTGGCGGTGGCCACGCTCGCCGGCGTGGCGGCGGCCTGGGCGCTGTACGCGATCGGCTCGTACCTGCACGACCGCCGCACCGGCGTACTGCTCGCCGCGCTCTGGGCGGCGCTGCCGCACGCCGTCGTGCAGTCGATGGCCTACAGCGAGACGCTGTTCACCGCCCTGGCCGCGTGGACGCTGTACGCGCTGCTGCGCCGCCACTGGCTGACCGCGGGCGTGCTCTGCCTGTTCGCCGGCCTGACCCGGCCCACCGCCTCGTCGCTGATCCCGGTGGTCGGCCTGGCCGCGCTGCTGGCTGTGGTCCGGCGCCGGGACGGCTGGCGGCCATGGGTTGCCATGCTGCTCGCCCCGGCCGGATGGCTCGGCTACCTGACCTGGGTGGGCGTCCAGACCGGGCGGCCGGACGGCTGGTTCCACATCCAGTCCGCCGGCTGGCGCAGCCACTTCGACTTCGGCGTCGACACGTTCCAGCGGGGGCGCGAGGTGCTGGCGATGTCCGCGACGCCGCAGATGTTCGTGGTGAGCGTGGTGCTGCTGCTGGCACTGATGTTCTTCGTGCTGAGCGTGATCGACCGCCAGCCCTGGGAACTGCTGCTGTTCAGCGGGCTGATGCTCGTCACCACGCTCGGCGCGGCGGGCTACTACCACTCGAAGGCGCGGTTCCTGCTGCCGGCGTTCGCGCTGCTGCTGCCGGCCGCCGTCGGCCTGGCCCGGGCGGGTCGGGCCCGGGCCGTCACCGTTCTGGTCACGCTCACCGCGTTCTCGACCTACTTCGGCGGCTACCTGCTGCTCATCTGGACCAGGTCGCCGTGACGCTCAGCGGGTGAGCGGGCGGACGTCCCACAGCCACACGTCCGCCACCCGCCGGCCCGGCCCGTACAGCGCGTCCAGCACCACCTTGAGGTCGTCGTGGCGGCGTGCCCGGTCCGGCAGCGCCACCGCGTCGGCCTTCCAGTGCCGCACGTCGGCGCGGGCCTGCTCGACGTCGGCCGGGCCGACCGCGGTGTCCCGCTGGCCCCGCGACACGGCGGTGAGCAGCTTCGCGGTCGGCTGCGGCTCGACGCCCCACCGTCCGGTGTTGTCGGTCTTGGAGACGGGTGCGAGGAAGTACCCCTCCGGGACGGCGAAGCCGGCCAGCGCGGCGGAACTCCAGTACAGCGACGTCATGCCGTCCACCGGAACCGGCACCAGGGTGCGGCCGGGGGCGACGTGGTCCTTCCAGACGCCGGCGGTGACGAAGTCCGGCACCGGGTTGCGCCCGCGCGCCTCCAGCGGGGTGGGCAGGATCGGCAGCAACGCGGCGAGTAGCGCGACCGCGGCCAGGCGGGGAACCAGCCGGGACCGGCCGGCCTCGCCTGCCCGTACCCGGGTCACCCGGTCTCCGGCGACCGCGAACAGCACGCCGAGCGCCACCGTGGTGATCAGCGCGAACCGGGAGACCACCACCGAGTCGAACACCGGCAGCTCGGACACCAGCGCGAACGGCGCCGGCACGTCGGTGCGCCGGGTACCGGCGGTCCAGGTGGTGCCGATCGAGAACACGGCCGAGATCAGCGCGACCACGGCGAGCACCCGGACCACGACCTCGCGGCGCAGCCACCAGGCGGCGCCCAGCGCGAGGATCACCACCGACCAGCCGTAGAAGCTGGCCTGCTCGGTGGTGTTCGGGCCCCAGCGCAGGGCACTGGTGGGGCTGCCGGCCACGGACTCGGTGGCGTACCGCACGAACGACCCGAGGGTCAGCGCGTAGACGTCCGGGTTGCCCGGGTGACCGACCCGGTGCTGCGGGCCGGCGAACTGCATCCACAGCGGGTACGCGGCGGCAGCCCCGACGAGCACACCTGTCACGGCGAGCCCGCCGAGCATCGGCCCGGCCCGGCGCAGCGCCTCGCGCGGCCGGAAGATCACGTAGCCGATCACCATCATCAGACAGCCGAGCGCGGTCAGGAAGAGGATCTCCAGACTGACGAAGAACTGCGCCACCACGAGCGCGCCCAGCACCAGGCCGTTGCGCACCGGGCGGCCGTCCCGGGCCAGCCTGACGACCTGCCACAGGATGAACGGCACCAGCCACTGGGCCGTGATGTGCGGGTGGCCGTTGCTGTGCGACACCAGCGCCGGCGCGAAGGCGCAGAACAGGCCACCGGCGAACGCCGCCGCCCGCGACGAGACCAGGTTCCGGGACAACACGTGGTACCAGGCGTACGCCGTACCGGCCAGGTTGAGCGTGATGAACAGCAGGTACGCGAACGGCGCGCCGAACAGCAGGGTGACCGGGGACAGCACCAGCCCGGGCAGCTGCATGCCGACGTTGGTCATCAGGTTCACGCCGTCCGGGGCGTTCTGCAACGTGGTGAAGAACGGGTTCTCCAGGTTGCTGACCGCGTGCGCGGCGTACGCCAGCATCCACTCGTTGAAGCCCTGGTCGTTCGGGCGGCTGCCGAGGAGCCGGCCGTCGGGGTTCATCCAACCCCGCGCGGTCACCCAGAACGCGCCGGCCAGGTAGATCGCCGCGACCAGCAGGTCCGGCCGCATCCGGTGCCACCGCCCCGGGCGGTCGGCGCGCTCCGGCGCGGCCGCCTGCGCCTGCTGCTGCGGCGCGGCGTCGGCGGGCCGGTCCGCGCCCTCGGAGGCCGGCGGCTTCGGGGTCTCGTCAGTGGCGTCGGCCACCGACCCACCTGCGTCTGCGGTGCGGGTACGGGTCTCGGGCCCGGGGGCGGTCATGGCGCCGTAGTGTACGCAAGCCGGACCGCGGCCCCGGGCCAGGCTCGCCCGGCCCGGTGAAGAGTCGGCGACGATCCACCGACGGCGGGACGTCCCCGCGGTGACCGGGCGGCGCCGCCGCGGGCACCCGCCCCCGGCCGGGCACCCGGCGGATCGGGGTGATCCGGCCGGTTCGGTTAGGCTGGTCCCTCGTGTCCCGTTCCACGCCACCGGTCACCGTGCTCCCCGTCGGGGCGGCGGCGTCCGGTGACGAGGGGTGGCCCGGCCCACCATCACGTGCCGGCCACGTCCGCGTACGTCGTCCGGTGCCGGACGGGGCACTACTATTCCTAGGGCCTGCGGGCACCGGCCCGGCCACGTGGCCGGGGTCCACGGCCTCCCGACTCGGGCAGCGGCCGGTCCGCACCGAGAATCCGTCGCAGATCACGAGGAGTCACGTGTGAAGGTCGTCAGCATCGTCGGCGCCCGACCGCAGTTGGTGAAGCTGGCGCCCATCGCGGCGGCGTTCGCCGAGGACGGGTGCGAGCACGTGATCGTGCACACCGGTCAGCACTACGACGCCGACCTGTCCGACGTCTTCTTCTCCGGTCTCGGCATCCCCGACCCGGACGTGCACCTGGGGATCGGCTCCGGCAGCCACGGCGTGCAGACCGGCAACACGCTGGCCGCCCTGGACCCGGTGCTCGCCGCCGAGGCGCCGGACTGGGTGCTGGTGTACGGCGACACCAACTCGACGCTGGCCGGCACTCTGTCGGCGGTGAAGCAGCACCTGCGGGTGGCGCACCTGGAGGCCGGACTGCGGTCGTTCAACCGGCGGATGCCGGAGGAGCACAACCGGGTGCTCACCGACCACGCCGCCGATCTGCTGCTGGCCCCCACCGAGGAGGCCGTCCGGCACCTGGCCACGGAGGGCCTGGCCGCCCGTACCGAGCTGGTCGGTGACGTCATGGTGGACGTCTGCCTGCGGGTCCGCGACGACGTGGCGCGGGGCGGACAGCCCCGCCCGGCGCTGCCCGGCGGCATCGACCCGGACGCGCCCTACCTGCTCGCGACACTGCACCGCGCGGAGAACACCGACGACCCCAAGCGGCTCGCCATGCTGCTCGACGCGCTCGCCGACCTGCCCGTGCCGGTCGCGCTGCTGGCCCACCCGAGGCTGGTCGCCCGCGCCGACGAGCACGGGCTGAAGCTCAACCGGGGCGCGCTGCACGCCGGCCGGCCGCTGCCGTACGCCGCGATGGTGGCCGCGGTGGTCGGCTCCACCGGCGTGGTCACCGACTCGGGCGGCCTGCAGAAGGAGGCGTACCTGCTGGACCGGCCGTGCACCACGCTGCGCACCGAGACGGAGTGGGTCGAGACGCTGGCCGACGGCTGGAACGTGCTGGTGCCGGATCCGCGCGAGCTGGGCAACCGGTGGGCGGCCACGGCGACCCGGCCCGTCCCGGAGGTGCCACGCGGCACCCCGTACGGTGACGGCCGCGCGGCCCGGCGGGTCGCCGAGACGCTGCGGCGGCACCTGGCATGACGACCCGCGCCCTCCTCACGATCGGTTATCCGCGATGACCAACCGCACCGTCCCGCTCTCGCGCTCGCGCGGCGGGAAGCGGCCGCACGCCATCTACCTCGCCATCGGCTTCCCGCCCGCGGCGAAGAGCAGCGCGTACCGGCTGCGCGAGACGGCGAACCAGTTCGTCGCCCAGGGCTGGGACATCACCGTCATCACGATCTGCCAGCAGGCGTGGGAGCGGGAGTACGGCCTGGACCACACGCTCTCCGAGAAGGTCGACCCGCGGGTGCGGGTGGTCGAGTTGCCGCTGATCCGGGAGGACCTGGAGACCGACATCCGGGTGTTCTCCGAGGAGCGCTCGCTGGACCCGGCGGGCTGGATCAAGCGGTTGCGCAAGCGCGAGCAGAAGGCGTTCCCGGAGCCGGTGTTCGGCGGCTGGCGGTACGAGCTGGAGAAGGCGGTGCTGCGGCTGCACCGCGAGCATCCGGCCGACCTGCTGCTCGCCTCCTGCGCCCCGTACGTGAACCTGGCGGCCACCTGGAAGCTGTGGGAGGAACACAAGATCCCGTACGCGGTCGACTTCCGCGACGGCTGGTCGCTCGACGTGATCGGCGGCGGCGAGGCGTTCACCCGCGACTCGGTGTCCGGCCGGTGGGAGTCCACGGTGCTGGAGCACGCGCAGGCGGTGTGGTGCGTCAACGACCCGATCGCCGGCTTCTACCGCGAGCGGTACCCGCGCCTGGCCGAGCGGGTGCACGTGGTGCGCAACGGCTACGACGAGGACAGCCTCCCGGACATCTCCGGCCGCTCGCCGGACCCGGCCGCCGGGCTGACCTTCGGCTACCTGGGCTCGGTCAACTTCAGCCCGGCGTTCCTGGAGTCGGTGCTGGACGCCTGGCGGATCGCCCGGCGCGACGACCCGCTGCTGGCCCGGTCCCGGTTCGAGGTGCGCGGGCACATCGGCGCGGGCGCGGCGCGTGAGGCCAACCGGCACATGGACCTGCTCAAGGAGGCAGCTGTCGACGGGGTCAGCTTCGGCGGCCCGGTGCCGAAGGCCGAACTGGCGGCGACGTACGGCTCCTGGGACGCGCTGGTGCTGATGCTCGTCGGCGGACGCTTCGTCACCTCCGGCAAGGTGTACGAGTTCATGGCCAGCGGCCTGCCCGTGCTCTCAGCCCACGACGTCGACCACGACGCGAGCAACGTGCTGGCCGGCCATCCGCTGTGGACCGGGGCGGTCGGGCTCGACCCGCACCGGCTCGCCGGCTCCTTCGTCGAGGCCGGCCGGATGGCCCTCAAGGCGACGGACGCGGACCGGGCCGCCGCCCGGGAACTGGCCCGCCGCTTCGCCCGGCCGGCCGTGCTGGCCCCGGCGGTCCGCCGCCTCACCGAACTCGTCCGGCCGAGCGGCGCCGGCGCGGCCACCCCGGCCACGACCCCCTCGACGGGAGATGCCCGACCGTGACCACAGTGCTCATCGTGGCCGCCGCCGCGCCGAAGCAGCCGGCCGTGCTGATCGAGGCGTTGGAACGCTTCCGCAGCCGCGGTGCCCGCGTCACAGTGGCCTGTTTCTTCGACGCCGAGGAACTCCCGATCGACCCGGCGCTGGCCGAGGTACGGTCGTTCGTCGTACCCGCCGAGAAGCGTGACGCCCGGCTGCGGCGGGCGCTCGGCCGGGCGCAGGCCAACCGCAAGATCTGGCTACACGCGCAGCGTCACGCGTGGCTGCGGCAGCGTTTCCGGTCCACCGACCTGCTGGTGGCCCTCGACCCCCGGTCGGTCTACACGGTGTGGGAGATGGCCCAGCGCAACACCCGGGCCGGTGCGCACTACGGGCTCGTGCCGGCGCAGCGGGCGCTCGACGCGCCCCGTGCCGAGCCGGTCGGCAAGCGGCTGGAGCGGCAGGTCGCGGCGGCCGCCGGCATCGGCACCCGGGGCGCCAAGCGGGCGGCGGTGGAGACCGTGCGCACCACCGTCCAGAAGGCGACCGGCCAGCGGATCATGAGCAACCCGGCCGGCGCCTGGTTCTGGTCCCGCGCGGTGGCCGCGCCCCGCGTACCGGACCGGCTGCGCAGCAAGCTCGCGGTACGGCTGCACGACAGCGCGGTCAAGGCGGGCCGCCCGGCGGTCGCCGCCCGGACCGCCGCGGCCGCGGTCAGCCGGATCAACAGCGCCGCCACCCGGGCGGACGTGCTCACCAAGGCCGCGCAGGGCGAACTGGCCCTCGGGCACGTCCCGTCCGGCCTGCACGACGCGATCCGCGCCCAACTCGCGCTGGCCGACGCCCGGCTGGCGAAGGACCCGAAGAAGGCCGCCGCGGCGGTGTCGCGGGCGTGGAGCCTGGCGTCCAACCGGGTGCTGCACTTCGACCGGCTCTCCTCGCCGATGAGCGACGATCCGGGCGCCTTCCTGGCGCCGTTCCGGGAGAGCGCGGCGGCCCGGAAGCTGTCCGAGCCGCGAGGCCGGCTCGCCCCGGCCGCCCCGGCGCCCACCGACCGGCCGCTGCGGCTGCTGGTCACCACGCTGATCAACGACAACTTCCTCCAGGAGATCCTGGAGCGCTACCGGGCCATGCCGAACGTGGAGGTCCGTTTCCTGGATCTGTACGAGGACCCGGTGACCCGTCCGCTGGCGCTCAGCGGCAGCACCGTGATGGAGTACCTGCTCGGCGCCGAGTCGACATACGGGGCCAAGATCGAGGAGTGGCTGCGGCCGCACCTGGACTGGGCCGACACCGTCTTCGTCGACTGGTGCCAGGCCACCGCCGCGCTGTTCACGCTGCACGACCCGGGGACCGCCCGGATCATCGTCCGGCTGCACAGCTTCGAGGCGTTCAACTTCTGGCCCCACGTGGTGGACTTCTCCCGGGTCGACGACGTCGTCTTCGTCTCCGAGCACCTGCGGGACCTGTCCACCGCCGTGCTGCCGCAGCTCGCCGGCGAACGCGCCCCGCGCCTGTGGGTGGTCGACAACGCGATGGACCTGCAGCGCTGTCCCCGGGCCAAGTCGGCCGACGCCCGGTTCACGCTGGGGCTGGTCGGGTTCAGCTCGGTGGCGAAGGACCCGCGGTGGGCGATCGACGTCCTGCGGAAGCTGCGCGAGCACGACGAGCGGTACCGCCTGACGCTGATCGGCAGCAACTTCAACAACCGGACCAGCAAGCCGGCGAAGGACTACGGCCGGCTGCTTGCCAAGGACCTGGCCGAACTGGAGCCGCTGGGCGCGGTCCGGCGTTACGGGCAGACCGACGACGTGCCGGGCGCGCTCCAGGAGGTCGGCGTCATCCTCAGCACCTCGGTGCGGGAGAGCTTCCACTGCGGTCTGGTGGAGGGCGTGGCGAGCGGCGCGGTGCCGGTGGTGCGGGACTGGCCGTTCTTCGCCGGCAAGCCGCACGGCGCCCGTACCCTGTTCCCCGCTGACTGGATGGTGGACAGCCCGGCGGAGGCGGCGGAGCGGATCCTGGCCGTCACTGCGACCGAGCAGGCGTGGGCGGAGGCCGGCCGGGCCGCCTCGGAGCACGTGCTGAAGACCTGGGACTGGGCCGTCACCCAGGCCGACTACGACCGGCTGCTGCTGGGCGACTGAACACGGTGACGCAGCGGGGCCCGGCCGACCGGCCGGGCCCCGCTGTCGTTCCCCGCCGGTCAGCGCACCGGCACCGCCGTCCGCTGGTTCGGCACCGCCGTGACGGCCGTGTCCGCCTCCGCCGGCCGCACCGGCCCGGGGTGGTTCGGCAGCAGCCGGGTGTAGACCTCGTCCATCACCCGGGCCTGCGCCTCCCAGGTCCACTGCTCCAGCACGCCCGGCCGGTCGTACGCGGCCCGGTACCGCTGCGAGTCGGCCAGCACGGTACGCACCGCCCGGACGTAGTCGTCCAGGTCCTCGGCCCGGAAGACCTCGCCGTGCCCGGTGGCCCGGGTCGCCTCGGCCATCGTCCGCACGTCGCTGACCACCATCGGCAGGCCACCGTGGGCGTACTCGAAGAACTTGGTGATCAGCGCGATCTCGTGGTTCGGCTTGTGGTGGATCGGGATGACGCCGAGGTCGGCCGGGGAGACGAACGCCGACACCTGCCAGTGCGGCACGTACGGCAGCAGGTGCACCCGGTCGGCCACGCCCAGCTCGGCGGCCAGCTCCTCCAGCTCGTCCATGATCGGGGCCCTGCCGTTGGGGTGCACCGAGACCAGCGCGACGTGTGCCTCGGGTATCTCGGTGAGCCCACGGATCATGATGTCCACGCCGCGCGACGGGTTGATGCCGCCACAGTAGACGAGCAGCGGTGTGCCGGCGTCGATGCCGCACATCGCCCGGATGTCCGGTACCGGCGTGGCCCGCTGTTCGGCGGTGAGCGACCGCGGCGGCGCGTTCAGCACCACGGCCGGCCGCTCGGGCAGGTCGTGGCTCTCCCGCAGCAGGTCGGCAAGGGTGGACGAGACGGTGATGACCGCGTCGGCATACGACGCGTGCTCCCGCACGTAGGCGATCTGGGCGGGCAGCCAGCGCAGGTTGGCCGGCCGGCCGATGATGCCGGGGACGAACTCGTGCGCGTCCCAGAGAAGCTTGACGTCCCGGCCTCCGGCCCGGGCCCGCACGACCGCCCGTGCGCCGACGCCGAGCATCCGGAAGTCGTGCGCGTGGATCAGGTCCGGCCGCAGCTCGTCCACCACCGAGGCGAAGGCCAGCTCGAAGTCCCACAGTTCCGGATCCAGCCGGCGCCAGGCCCGGTCGCCGTGTACCCGCTGCCAGAACCGCAGCGCGGCGCGGTCGAGCCGCGAGTTCGGGTCCTGCTGGCTCTCCTGGAGCCGCTGCAGCTCCGCCGAGCGGAACTTGACCCACTGGAACGCCGTCTTGTTGAGGAAGTACGGCACGGCCAGCCTGGCCTTGCCGGCCAGTTCGGCCCAGCGGGGGCCGCCCGCCGCCCGGTTAACCTTGATCTCGGAGAGACGGAACGTCAGGTCGTCCCGGCGGGCCCGCAGCGTGTTCAGCCGCCGCTTGGCGTCCGGACCCGGCTTGTACGCCAGCGGCCGGCGCAGCAGCGCCCGGCGGTACGCGACCGGGTGCGTCAGCCGCCGGGGCATCCGGATCAGGCGGACCTCGGCGTCGCCGATGCGCCAGGTGTCCTCGGTCACCGCGCCCTTGAGTATGCCGACCAGGATCACCTCCCAGCCGGCCTCGGCGGCGGAGCGGGCGGCCTTCTGCACCCGGGAGTCGCCGTTGACCCCGTTGTCGACCAGCATCACCACCCGTCCCCGGGTCGGTCGGGCATCGCTACTCGGGACAGCTTGCATCGGGTGCTTCTCCTCGTTGGCGGGGCGGTGCACGGACGGTCGGCGGGTTACCGGAGGAAGGCGTCGAATGCCTCGGCGGTCCGCCGGCCGTCGTGGTGGTCACGGACGTAACGCGCGCCCTCCGCGGCCAGGGCGACCGCGGCGGGCCTGTCGTCGAGCAGCGACTCGATCGTCTTGACGAGCGTGCCGGGTGTGGCGTTGGCGATCGGCGGCCGGACCCCGGCGGCCCGGTGCGGTCCTTCGCTCACGTACGCCACCACGACCTTGCCGGCGGCCATCCCCTCACAGGAGAAGGTGCCGTAGCTGCCCATCACCAACTGGTCGACCACGATGTCGCAGTCCTGCACCAGGCGGTGCATCTCGCTGTGCGGCAGACCCTCCACCAGGCGCAGTTCGATGATCCGTCGATCGTGCAGCTCCTGCAACCGGGGCAGGAGCCGGTCGGTGCCCTTGGTCCAGCGGTTGGACGGGGCGTGCAGGACCACCGGCCGGGTGCGTTCCAGTACCGGGCGGTCGCAGGCCCAGGCGTCCACGTCCACGATCAGCGGCGCCCAGGTGGCGAACGGCACGTCGTCCAGCAGGTCCGGCGTGGTGACGAAGAACGGCAGGCCGCTCTCCTCGGCGGTGCGCCGGTTCCGCTCGGCCACCACGGTGAGCCGCTCGCGCAGCTCCTCCGGCGCGTCCCGGAACGCGGACTCGGCGTGCCGTTCCAGGTGCGCGCCGGGGTGGCGGATCTCACTGCCGTGCGCCAGCAGCGCGACCTTGAGCCGGGCCCGGCGCAGCGCGGGCAGGTCCGCGGCGATGTCGTCGCCGTTGAGCCGGCCGAGCACCGGCCGGAACGCGTCCACGATCAGGTGCGTGTACCAGCCGAGCACCCGCGCGGCCTGCTGCACCTGCACGTCGAGCCGGTGCTCGCCGGGGAAGTGCAGATACCGGTCGGCCGGGTACCGGTAGGTGGCCGGTGGCTTGGCCACGACCAGCTCGATGCCGACGTCTGCCCGCGCGGCGCTGATCGCCATCGCGAGGGCGGAGAGCTGCCCGGCGTAGTTCGCCGTGCCCAGACCCAGCCGGACCGGTCCGGCGCCGAGCGCCCGCCACCGGCCCGGGGTGCCGGCCTCGACCGGCGCGACCGCCGGCTCCTGCGGCTCCGGCACGTCGTCGCCCCGTTGCCAGGCCCGTTCGACCGCCTTGGCGAAGGAGGGCACCGAGCCGGGCGCGTAGAAGTCACCGGCCCGGTGGCGGGCCAGGTGCTCGCGGACCACCCGGTTGTCGGCGGCGACCACCCGCAGCCCGGCGGCGAGGCAGGTGTCGAGCAGCCCGAGACCGGCGTCCGGGGCGAACCCGAACACGGCCACGTCCCCCGAGGCGAGGAACGCGGCCGTCATCGTACGGGGGCGCGGAACAGGGTGGACTCGGCGTCGGGCCTTGCCGGCCCGGCGGACCAGGTCCTGGGCGGCCGCCTGCTCCGCCGGGTCGCAGACCAGCGCCAGGTGGAACTCGGGCAACCGGGCCAGGGCGCGCAGCACGCCGGCCAGCGCCCGGTCGCCGGTGATCCCGCCGGCGTGCACCAGCAGCGGCGTGCCGGCGGGAAGTTCACACAGTTCACGTACCGAAGGGGTCTCCCAGGGGCGCGTGCCGGCGGCGGCCCGGCGGAGCGCGATGCGCCACCGCCGGGGAATCCGCCGCCGTACCGCGGAGACCGTCCGCCGCACCGGCGCCGGGCTCATCGCAGTGCCGGCTCCGCGTCGCTGCCGCTGGCCGCGACGGACACGACCTTGCCGTCGGCGGACGACTCCAGCAGGGCGGCCGCGACCTGCACGGTACGCAGACCCTGCCGCAGCGTGACGATATCGCTCTGCTTGCCCTCGACCGCGTCCCGGAAGCGCTCGTGCTCGACCAGCAGCGGCTCCCGCTTCGGGATCGCGTAGCGGACCATGTCGCCCTCGGCCACGCCGCGGAACGCGCGCAGCGCCTCCCACTCGGTGTCGATGGCGGCGTTGGCGTAGAAGGTCAGGTCGGCGGTGAGCGTGTCGGCCACGAAGCAGCCCTTGTCACCGGTGACCACGGTCGACCGCTCCTTGAGCGGGCTGAGCCAGTTCACCAGGTGGTTGACCATCGTGCCGTCGGCGAGCTGGCCGACCACGGCGACCATGTCCTCGTGCAGCCGGCCGCTGCGCGAGACCGTGCGGGCGGCGACCGAGCTGTACTGCTGGCCGGTCACCCAGGCGGTCAGGTCGATGTCGTGGGTGGCCAGGTCCATCACCACGCCGACGTCGGCGATCCGGTGCGGGAACGGGCCCTGGCGCCGGGTCACGACCTGGAACACCTCGCCCAGCTCGCCCGCCTCCAGGCGGGTGCGCAGGCTCTGCAGCGCCGGGTTGTAGCGCTCGATGTGCCCGACGCCGGCGACCAGGCCGGCGTTCTCGAACGCCTCGACCAGCCGGGTGGCGGCGTCGACGGACTGGGCGAGCGGCTTCTCGATGAGCGCGCAGACGCCGTTGGCGGCCAGCTCCATGCCGATCGGTTCGTGCAGCGCCGTCGGGCAGGCCACCACCGCGTAGTCGACGCCGAGGGCGAGCAGGTCGCTCAGCTCGGGTACGACGGGCGCGCGCAGCGTGCCGGTCACGTCGCCGGCCGGGTCGACCACGCCGACCAGCTCGACGCCGTCCAGGTTGGACAGCACGCGGGCGTGGTTGCGGCCCATCGCGCCGAGGCCGATCAGGCCGGCCCGCAGCTTCCGTCCGCCGCCGCTCATCGGGCACCGCCGGCCAGGTTCGCGCCCTCGGCGATCCGCTCCAGGTCGGCGGGACTCAGCGACGGGTGCACCGGCAGCGAGACCACCTCGGCGGCGGCCCGCTCGGTCTCCGGCAGGTCCCACGCGCCCGGCTTGCCGTCGGCGTCGAGGTACGGCTTGAGCCGGTGGATCGGGGTCGGGTAGTAGACCGCGTTGCCGATGCCCAGCTCGGTGAGGCGGGCCTGGGCGGCGTCCCGGTCGCCCCGCACCCGCACGGTGTACTGGTGGTAGACGTGCTTGGCGCCGTCGGCGACCGGCGGGGTGACCATGCCGGTGATCGCCGAGTCGAGGAACTTGGCGTTGGCGCGGCGCTGCTCGGTCCACTCGGCGAGCTGGGTGAGCTGCACCCGGCCGATGGCGGCGGCCACGTCCGTCATCCGCATGTTGGCACCGACGATCTCGTTGGCGTACCGCTGCTCCATGCCCTGGTTGCGCAGCAGCCGCAGGGTGCGGGCGAGGTCCGCGTCGGCGGTGGTGATCATGCCGCCCTCGAGGGAGTGCATGTTCTTCGTCGGGTAGAAGCTGAAGCAGCCGGCGGTGCCGAACGCGCCGACCGGGGTGCCGTTCAGCTCGGCGCCGTGCGCCTGCGCGGCGTCCTCGACCACGGCGAGGCCGTGCTGCTGCGCGATCGCCATGATCCGGTCCATCGCGGCCGGGTGGCCGTAGAGGTGCACCGGCATGATCGCGACCGTCTTCGGCGTGATCGCCGCGGCGACCGCCTCCGGGTCGACGCAGAAGCTGCCCGGCTCGATGTCCACGAAGACCGGCTCGGCGCCGACCAGCCGGACCGCGTTGCCGCTGGCGGCGAAGGAGAAGGACGGGACGATGATCTCGTCACCCGGGCCGAAGCCGAGCGCCATCAGCGTCAGCTGGAGCGCGGAGGTGCCGGAGTTGACGGCGACGCAGTGCCGGCCGCCGACCAGATCGCCGAACTCCTCCTCGAACGCGGCGACCTCGGGGCCCTGCACGACCCGGCCGCTCCGCAGCACCCGGACGGCCGCCTCGATCTCGGCCTCGCCGATGATCGGCCGTGCGGGGGGAATGAACTCTGGATGCGGCCCGACCATGGGGCTTCCTCCTGTCGACGCGTGGCTCATGAGAGAGACATTTCGGGGGATGGTACCGGTCTGTCGGGAAGACCAGTGGGTTGCACTGATTGTCCGACCGGATGTGACCTTCTGTTCATGATCGACGACGGCCCTCCGGGGGTGGTCCGGGGTTCAGACTTCCACCTCGTCGCGTACAGGCCCCACGCATGCTACCCGCAGGGCGGCGACGATCGCGGCCGCCATCCGGGGCACCTCGGTGGGCTCCAGCGGGGCCCGGGAGATCGCCATCCGCCAGTAGACCGGGCCGACGATGAGATCGACGGCGGCGCGCCGGTCGGTGTCCGCGGACAGCTCACCGCGCTCGACCGCCCGGCCGATCAGGATCCGGCCGATGGCCTGCTGGTAGTCGTCCAGGGCGGCCTGCAGCTTCTCCGCGATCTGCGGGTTGCGGGCCGCCTCGGCCAGCAGGTCCGGGATGATCTGCGCGGCCAGCCGGTGACGCAGTGCACGCGCCATCACGTGCAGCAGGATCTCCAGGTCGCCGAGGAGGCTGCCGGTGTCCAGCAGCGGGATGTTCCGGCCCGCCACCGCCGAGACCATGTCCAGCACCAGATCGAGCTTGGAACGCCAGCGGCGGTAGATGGCGGTCTTGCTCACACCGGCCCGGCGGGCCACCGCCTCGATGGAGAGGCGACCGTAGCCCACCTCGGCCAACTCCTGCATCACGGCGGCGCGGATGGCACTGGTGATCTCCCCGCGCAGCACCGCCGCGCCGGCCGGGGCACGCCTCTTCTCGGTCGTCACGTGGAACAATGTAGCGCAACGACGGTACGGTTGCGTCCCGACGTTCGGTGGACTACCTTCCATGCAGCAGCGAGGCGGCTCCTCCCCGCCCGGCCACGCTGGATCTCATTCACCGCACTGCTCCCCATCAGCACGAAAGATCGGAGCGCCTGAACATGGCCAACACCGCGGTGGCCGACCCCGAATCCGGACTGACCCGGGCCCAGCTGGCCCAGCGGTACGGACTGCGGGTGGCCGGGGAACGACCGCCCCTGGGCGAGTACGCCCGCCGGTTGTGGGCGTACCGGCACTTCATGACCGCGTACTCGCGGGCGAAGGTCGCCTCCTCGCTGAGCAACACCCAGCTCGGCCAGCTCTGGCAGGTGCTGACACCGCTCACCAACGCGGCCGTCTACTTCCTGATCTTCGGCGTCATCCTGGGCCAGCACCGGAACGTGCCGAACTTCATCGCGTACCTGTGCACCGGCGTCTTCATCTTCATCTTCACGCAGACCGCGGCCTCCAACGGCGTCAGCGCGATCACCGGCAACCTGGGCCTGATCCGGGCGCTCCAGTTCCCCCGGGCGGCGCTGCCGATCACGGTCACGCTGGTGCAGCTCCAGCAGCTGCTCATGTCGATGGTGGTGCTGGCCGGCATCGTGCTCGTCACCGGCGAGCCGCTCACGTTCCGCTGGGTCCTGGTCCTCCCGATGCTGCTGCTCCAGACGATCTTCAACGTCGGGCTGAGCATGGTCATGGCCCGTCTCGGCTCCAAGGTCACCGACCTCAAGCAGGTCATGCCGTTCGTGATGCGCACCTGGCTGTACGCCTCCGGCGTGCTCTACCCGGTGACGCTCATCCGCGAGCACCTGCCGCCGTGGGCGGCCAACATCCTGGAGTGGAACCCACCGCTGGTCTTCATCGAGCTGGCCCGCTACGCGCTGCTCGACTCGCACCAGGCGCACCTGGTGAGCTCCCCGGCGAAGCTGTGGGCGCTCGGGGTGTTCTGGGCGGTCGTGATGGGCGTCGGCGGGTTCGTCTACTTCTGGCGCGGAGAGAAGGAGTACGGCCGTGGCTGAGCAGACCCTGCCGCTGAACGCCGGCCCGGTGACCGACTCGGGCCGCGTCCCCACAGTGGTGGTGGACGACGTGCACGTGATCTACCGGATCCACAAGGGCGCGACCGGCGGCACCACCCCGGTCTCCGCGCTCAAGCGCATCGTCTCCCGCACCAAGGCGCCGAACATCCGCGAGGTGCACGCGGTCAAGGGCGTCAGCTTCACCGCGTACGAGGGTGAGGCGATCGGCCTGATCGGCAGCAACGGCTCCGGCAAGTCCACACTGCTGCGGGCCATCGCCGGGCTGCTCCCGCCGGCCCGCGGCGCCGTCTACACCCAGGGCCAGCCGTCGCTGCTCGGCGTCAACGCCGCACTGCTCAACGACCTGTCCGGTGAGCGCAACGTGGTGCTCGGCTGCCTCGCCATGGGCATGCACCCGGACGAGGTCAAGAAGATCGCCCCGGAGATCATCGAGTTCTCCGGGATCAACGAGCGGGGCGACTTCGCCTCGCTGCCGATGCGCACCTACTCGTCCGGCATGGGCGCACGGCTGCGCTTCGCGATCTCCTCGGCGAAGAAGCACGACGTGCTGCTCATCGACGAGGCGCTGGCCACCGGCGACCGCAAGTTCCGGGTCCGCAGCGAGCAGCGGGTCCGCGAGCTGCGCGACAGCGCCGGCACCGTCTTCCTGGTCAGCCACTCGATCGGCTCGATCCGGGACACCTGTGAGCGGACCATCTGGCTGGAGAGCGGCGTCCTGAAGATGGACGGCCCCACCAAGGAGGTCTGCGACGCGTACGAGAACCAGAAGTAGCGCCCTGGAGCGCACCGCACCGGGTTCCGCCCGGGGCGGTGCGCTCCGGGGTACGCGTTAAGGTTTTCGGATCCATCCCGTTTCACCCAGAGTGAGGTACGGCAATGACGCAGGACCACACCACCGCACCGGACGCCGCGCCGGCGAGCCCGGCACCCTGGCGCCCCGCGCGTACGGTGGCCGTGATCCTCGCCGGGGGGACCGGCACGCGCCTCGGGCTGGGCATCCCGAAGCAGCTCCTCAAGATCGCCGGTAAGCCGATCATCGAGCACACCCTCGCCGTCTTCGAGGCCGCGCCGGAGATCGACGAGATCATCGTGCTGATGGCCACCGGTCACGTCGACGACGCTCGGCGCATCGTCGCCGACGCCGGCTTCCGCAAGGTCACCAAGGTGATCGAGGGCGGCGAGACCCGCAACGACACCACTCGGATCGCGCTCGACGCGGTCGGCGAGGGCGACGTCAACATCCTCTTCCACGACGCGGTCCGCCCGCTGGTCAGCGCCCGGATCGTGCGCGAGTGCGTGAACGCGCTCTGGACGTACTCGGCTGTCGACGTGGCCATCCCGTCCGCCGACACGATCATCCAGGTCGACGCGGACGACTGCATCACCGACATCCCGGTCCGCTCCCGGCTGCGCCGCGGCCAGACCCCGCAGGCGTTCCGCTCCGGCACCATCCGCGAGGCGTACCGCCGCGCCGAGGGCGACCCCGACTTCGCCGCCACCGACGACTGCGGCGTGGTGCTGCGCTACCTGCCCGGCACGCCGATCAAGGTGATCGACGGCTCGGACGAGAACATCAAGGTCACCCACCCGGTCGACGTGCACCTGGCCGACAAGCTGTTCCAGCTCGCCGCCGCCCAGGCACCCCGGCTGACCGACCACCGCAGCTACGCCGAGGAGCTGACCGGCCGGACCGTCGTGGTCTTCGGCGGCAGTTACGGCATCGGCCACGACCTGGCCGAACTGGCCCGCGGCTACGGCGCCCAGGTCTTCCCGTTCAGCCGCTCCACCACCGGCACGCACGTCGAGCGCGCCGAGGACGTGGCCGCCGCGCTGAAGACCGCCTTCGAGGCGACCGGCCGGATCGACCACGTGGTGGTCACCGCCGGCATCCTGGAGAAGGGCGCGCTGGCCGAGATGGACTCCGAGACGATGGACCGCCTCCTGCACGTCAACTTCGTCGGCCCGGTCACCATCGCGCGCCAGTCCCTGCCGTACCTGCAGCAGACCAAGGGCCAGTTGCTGCTCTACACGTCCAGCTCGTACACCCGGGGCCGGGCCCGCTACGCGCTCTACTCGGCCACCAAGGCCGCGCTGGTCAACCTGACCCAGGCGCTCGCCGACGAGTGGGCCGAGTTCGGCGTACGGGTCAACTGCGTCAACCCGGAACGCACCGCGACTCCGATGCGGACGCGGGCGTTCGGCGAGGAGCCGGAGCACACGCTGCTCTCCTCCGAGGCGGTCGCGCAGGCGTCCCTGGACGTGCTGATCTCCGACCTGACCGGCCAGGTGGTCGACGTACGCCGGTCCCCCGGCGAGCAGGTGGCCGCCGTACCGGCCCAGCCGGGCCCGCACCGGTCCGAGCTGTCCGCCGACGCCTGAACCCGACGGGACGTACCAGATGCGTGGTGACCTGGTCCGCAAGCTGCTCGCCCGGGGGCTGACCACCGGGCTGGCGGTGCTGGCCTTCCTCGTCGTGGCGCTCACCGGCGCCACCGGCTGGGGCCTGGCCCTGGCGGTCGCGGCGCTCGCCGCCACCGCCTGGGAGCGCCGGGTCCGGCCGTCCGCCGACGGCCTCGCCGAGACGGTGCTCGTCGCCGCCGGCATCCTGGTCGGCTACGCCCGGCGCCTCGACGACGGGTTCGACCCGGCGCTCACCGCCACCGCGCTGGTCCTGCTCGGCCTGGTGCTGCTGGTCGGGCCGCTGCGGCAGGCCGGCGCGCTGGAGATCCGGGCGGCGAACCTCCCGGTCCGCGCGTGGACACCTGTGGTCGCCGCCCGGCTCGGCGACGCGCTGCTGGTGCTACTCGCCCTGGTGGCGCTCTCCGCCGCCCTGACGCTGCCGGCCTGGACGGCGCTCGCCGCCACGCTGCTCGTCGGCGCCGGATGCGGGGCGGTCGCGCTGGACCTCGCCCGGCGCCGGTTCCGGCCGCCCGCCGGAGGCGGCCCGGTCGGCCGGGCACTGCGCCGCCACCGGCCCGAGTTCGTGCTGCACTTCTCCGCGCCGCCCGGCTCGGAGTACCAGGTCACCATGTGGCTGCCCTACCTGGAACGGATCGGCCGCCCGTTCGTGGTGGTGCTGCGCGAGCCGGAGCTCCTGCCCGCGGTGGCCGCCGCCACCAGCGCGCCGGTGGTCCTCTGCCCCACACTGAAGGCGCTCGACGAGGCGCTGGTGCCCAGCCTGCGGGTCGCGTTCTACGTCAACCACGGCGCGAAGAACGCCCACGTGATCCGGTTCAACCAGCTCACCCACGTGCAGCTGCACCACGGCGACAGCGACAAGGCCCCCAGCGCCAACCCGGTCTCGGCCATCTTCGACAAGATCTTCGTGGCCGGGCAGGCCGCGATCGACAGGTACGCCCGCGCCGGCGTGGAGATCCCCGCCGACAAGTTCGTCGTGGTCGGCCGGCCCCAGGTCGAGGCGATCGAGGTACGCCGGGAGCCGGTCACCCCGGCGGCACACCCCACGGTCCTCTACACCCCGACCTGGACCGGGCACCACGCCGACGCGAACTACTGCTCGCTGCCGGTGGCCGAGACGCTGATCCGCCGGTTGATCGACCGGGGCGCCGCGGTGATCCTGCGCGCCCACCCGTACACCGGCAAGAACCCGGCCTCGGCCCGCCAGCTCGCCCGGCTCACCGAACTGCTCGCCGCCGACCGCGCCAGGACGGGCCGGACGCACCTGTGGGGTGCCGCCGCGGCCCGCGAACTGACGCTCACCGAGTGCGTCAACCGCGCCGACGCGCTGGTCTCCGACGTGTCAGGGGTCATCTCCGACTGGCTCTACTCCGGCAAGCCGTACGCGGTCACCGACACCGGCGCCGACGGCGAGCACTTCGTCGAGCGGTTCCCGCTCGCGGCGTCCGGCTACGTGCTGCGGCGCGACATGTCCAACGTGGACGAGGTGCTCACCGGCCTGCTGGACGCCGACCCGAAGGCGGCGCAGCGCTGGGCGGCCCGGACCCGTTACCTGGGCGACTTCCCCGCCGACGGGTACGCCGAGGCGTTCCTGTCCGCCGCCCGCCGGGAGCTGGAACCCGACTGGGCGGTCCCGGTGCCGCGCGCGGCCGGCTAGAAACGCGGGCGGCCCGGCCCGTCGCGCGCCCGGCTCGCCCGCTCAGAGGTACGGGTCGAGCAGGGCGAGCACCGCCTCCGGGTCCTCGACGTGCGCGTTGTGGCCCAGCCCGGGCAGCGTGGCCACCGGCACGCCCAGTTCCTTGAGCTGCGCGTCGGTCACCATCGGGTCCAGCTCGCCCCGGGCCAGCAGCACCGGCACATCGGTGGTGTCCAGCAGCACCGGCAGCCGGGGCTCCCCGACCGCGAACGCCGCCGGGTCCATGGCGAGCCGCCAGCGGCCGTCCTTCCGCCGCAGTCCCGCCTCCACCACCGGATGGTCCGGGGCGAACAGCCCGGCGAGCCCGGAGACCCGCAGGTAGCGGCGGGCCGCCTCGTCACGGGTGGCGAACCAGGTGACCGGCCGGGCAGCCAGTTCCACCGACTTCGCCAGCTCGGCCGGGGACCAGACCGCCTTGATGCCGAGCCCGACCACCGCGTCGACCGGAAGCCCTCGCTGCCGGGCCGCGAGCGCCAGCGCCACCACCCCGCCGAGCGAGTGCCCGAGCAGCACCAGCCGGTCCTCGGGGCCGAGCCGGACCGGGCCGAGCCCGTCGACCACGCGCTGGGCCAGGGCCTCGAACGAGTAGCCGTCGAGCGGCGGCGACCAGCCGTGACCCGCCAGGTCGGGAGCGAGCCAGCGGCCGGGCCAGCGGCGCTCCAGCAGCGGCGCCCAGGGCAGCCACACCTCGCCGGTGGCACCCATGCCGTGCAGGAGAATCAGGTGCCGCTTCCCCGTCGCATCGCCCATTGGCGCAGTCTGCCACCGCCCGCCCCGCCCACGCGAGACCGAACCCCCACCCCCCTCGCCCCCTCGATCTTGCAGTTGCGGCCCCAAGGATGCCCGGCTCGTCCGCTATGACAGGGCCACAAGTGCAAGGTCAGCGAGCCGAGGGCCCCGGGGGCGAGGGCGGAGCGGGGGCGGGGAAGGCCGGCACCCCGGGGTGGGGTGCCGGCCTTCGGAGCGTGCGGGACTTCTCAGGCGGAGTAGCCGCGGCTGGCGATCCAGTGCGCCAGGTCGATCGTGGTGACCCAGTACGAGGGCAGCGACGGGTCGGCCGAGTCGGCGATCCGTACGGTCCGGCCGTCGTCCTTGTAGCCGACCACCGCGACGTAGTGGCCGCCCGGGAACGAGTGCCAGCCACCGTTGGTGTCGGTGGCCGTACCGGCGACGTTCGCGACGACCCCCCGGCCGTTGCTGATCGCCTCGACCACGTCGGCCTGGAGGCGGTCCATCTGGGCCGGGGTGGCCGAGCCGGGAATCATCCGGGTCCGGTACGGGTTGCCCTTGACCTGCTGGTTGAGCACACGGGTGGTGTCCTCGGCCGAGTTGGTGCCCATCTCGGTGGTGCCGAGAGGGCCGGCGAGCGCATCCTGGCTGCGCTCGATGCCGGCGGCGCTGAGCGCGTTGCGCACGGCGGCCGGGCCGCAGTAGAAGTAGTTGATCTGCGCCTGGTAGTCGTAGTCGAGCGACTTGCTCGACGGCGGCTTCGGCTTGGCCTTGGGCGTGGTGTCCGGGTCGGCCGTGACCTTCGCGGACGGGGAGGCGCTCGGCGACGCGCCGGCCGTGGCGGAGACGCTTGGCGGCGCCTGCGGTACGGCGATGCGGGCCTCGCTGCGGCTGGCGGGCTGCTCGCCGAGGCGGGCGGCGCCGAGCTCGGCGACCGCCGCGGTGTTCTCCTGGACCGGGGCGTCGTCACCGGCGGTGGCGACGGTGCCGGCACCGGCGGCCAGCACGAGCGCGGCGGCCGAGCCGGCGATGATCTGGTACGGGCGTTCGGTGACGATCCGTCGCAGCTGACGCTTCAGGTGGTGCTTCACGAAATCCTCCACGGGGCGTGAGCGGCGCACGCCGGCCCGGCACGCGGAGGAACTCACACGTGCTGGCGGGCCGGATGGCCGGGGGATCGGGAACGCCCGTGATGCCGGGCGCCCAAGGGGGCGGTTGCCGGTCGCGCGTCAGGCGCGCGAGGGCACCGCGGTGCCGTGGAGGCGGGGGGACGATCGAGGGGTGGGCACGAGGGGTACTCCTTCCGTGGCCGCCGACCGGGTTAGCTGACGGATTCGGGCGGGAAGTACGCCCTACCGCGGGCCGTGGGCTCGCGGATTCACCCCGATGTTGCTCATGGGTCCCCGGTTCGTGGAACACGATTAGGCGGGTCGGTGCGGCGTCGCCGTCGGCGATCGATTACCGCATCGGACGCGCCGACACTACCGGTGGGTATGTCCCCTGCCAAGCGCCCCGACCTGCGTAAACATGATCCTTGGTAACGGATTTCGGAACACCCGGTTACTGACTTCACTCAATGGGACAAGCAGTTTCGACGGCACCCGGCGGCGGAAAGCGGACAGACGGCGAGGACCCCGCGCGCAATTGCGCAACTCGGTGACCTGTTCTGCGCCCGACGCCCGTTTCGGCGGCCCGGGTGACCGGGTTCACCACGTTCCGGGTAACGATTCGGTCGAGACGGCCGTCTCAGCCGACCCGGGCCGGTCGCCACCGCGCGTTCCGGACCGACGCGGGCACCGGCGAGGCGCTCGGCGTCGCGCTCCGGTACGCCGGGACGGGCCGCAGCGCCGCAGTGGCCGCGTACGCCTCGGCGGCGAGCGTCCGGGCGGCCTCGGCGGCCAGTTCGGCGTCCCGCCAGGCTGCCCGCTCCCGCGCGGCGGCGCTCTCCCATCCGGCCCGGCGCCCGTCCCGGACGGTGCGGGCCAGCACGATCTCCTGCGCGGCCGGGTGCCGGCGCGGATCCCACCCGTTGCGGCGCGCCAGCACGTCGGCGAGCTGACGGGCGGTCAGGTCGCCCCGCCAGTGCGCCGTCATGGCGGCGTGGTGCAGCCAGCGCTCCCGGGCCGCGTACTCGGCAGGGGTGCGTGGCGTGCGCGGGGCGGGCAGCGCGGCGGCGCCGGCGAGGCGGCGGGCGGCGGTGTCCGCCTCGTCGTACGCGGTCCAGGCCCGGTCCGCGTCGTCCTGCGCGGCCAGCCACCGCTCCCGGCGGCGACGTGCCGTCTGGGCGGCCCCGGCGGCGGCCACCGCGACCTCCTCGGCGTACCGGATCAGGTCGTCGCGGCGGGCGGCGTCGGCGTCGGCCGGTTCGGGGGCCGCCTCCGGCGCGGGGTCGCGTTCGGGCCGGGCGACGAGCACGGCGAGCAGGCCCAGCGCGAGCAGCAGCAGGAAGGACCAGATGGCGGCGGCCTCGGGCACGGAGGTGAGGAAGTGGTACAGAGCGGTCTGCGACATGGTCGGCACCTCACGGGAAGGACCTGGCGGGAGGGCCCGCACGACCTCGCCGGGGCGAGCCGGTGGAGAGGGCCGCCGGGGCGGGTGCGGGGATGACGTGCGGTGGGTGCGGGGAACGGGCGCGGCCCGTGAGCGGGTCAGCGGGCGGGCGGGGCCCGCGGGCCGGCCGGTGCGGCGGCCCGTCCGGCCGGGACCGGCTCCGCGACGGCCGGGACGGCCGCCCGGGGCTCGGGCGCCGGCACCTCGGCGGGAGGGGCCTGCCGCTCGGCCACGCGGTCGGCCTCCGGCCGCGTCGCGGTCGAGGCGCCGGTGACCGTGTACGTCGAGGCGGCGACCGCCGGAGCCGGGGCGGCAGCGGCGACACCGGACGGCAGCGTGGCGGCGCCGAACGAACAGGCGACGACCACGGCGAGACTGGCGAGCATCCGGGCGGTCCAGCGCGCCACCCACCAGACGGGGCAGGTGAGCGCGATCGGAAGCACGGGTACAAATTACCGCCGAACCCCCCACTAACGCACCGCCGCACGGCGTGTCGCGGATCGACCGGCGGACGTGTGCGCGTGTCAGTCCGGGCGACGCCGCCCGGCGTACTCGATGTCCTCGGCCGGACCGGTGACGGGCCTCGCGCCGCCGTCGGCGACCGGGCCGGCGGCGGTCTCGGCGGGCCTGCGCGGAGCCGGCACGGCCGGTGCGCGCGACGCCGCGCGGGCCCGGCGGGACGGGCCGAGCAGGCGCATCATCGGTGTCTCCACCCAGCGGTGCAGCGCGGCGGCCAGCGCGAGCGTGACCACCAGGAAGCCGAGCACCGCGACCGGGCCGCGCCAGCCGGGCAGGCCGTTCCCCCAGTGCCCGGTCAGCCGCAGCACTGTGACCATGACCAGCACGTGGACCAGGTAGAAGGCGAACGAGACCTCACCGAGCCAGACCATCGCCCGGGACCGCCAGGGGGTGGGGCGGCCGCGCACGTCGGCGTCCGCCGCGGCGGCGATGACCAGCAGGTACGCGACAGCGAGCAGCGCCGCCCAGAACTCGGCCGGGATCCACAGCGCGGCGATCACCCAGGTGGCGACGAAGATCCCGGTGGCAGCGGCGAGGTTCGGTCCGCGCCAGCGGTGCCGGCGCATCAGCTCGGCGGCGGCCACGCCCATCCAGAACTCCAGCGACCGGGTCACCGGGAGGATCTGGGTGAACCACCACCGCTGCTCCTCCGGCACCAACTGCTGGCCGGGCCACAGCGCCAGGATGAGCAGCGGCGCCGCGACCAGGACGGTCCGCAGCACCCCGGTACGGGCCCGGCGCAGCCACGGCACCACGAGCGGCAGGCACAGGTAGAAGGCCAGCTCGCAGGAGAGCGACCAGCTCACGTTGTTGACGCTGTAGAAGTAGCCGCCGATCGGGATCCACGCCTGGACCAGGAAGAGGTTGGCGATCGCGGCCCACGGCACGACCGGGTCGGCGAACCAGGCCGCGACCGCCAGCGCCGCGACGAACGTCACCACGTGGTTCGGGTAGATCTTGGCGAACCGGCGGCGCAGGAACGTCCACGCGCGCTCACCGTCCCGGTACGACCAGACCAGCACGAAGCCGCTGAGGATGAAGAAGAACTCGACGCCGGACAGGCCCAGGCTGAACGCCTTGTCCACCATTGTCTTCAGGTGCGGCTCGGCGATGATCCCCATGGTGCCGGCGTGGAAGGCGAAGACCAGCAGCGCGGCGACCCACCGCAATCCGGTCAGCGACGGCAGTCGTGGGGCACGGGTGACGGTCGGCGCGCTGGTCATTCCGGGCACCCTACCCCGGGGAACCGGGACGTTCCCGGCGAGCCGACGTCCGGTCGGCTCCGCTGGGCCGGCGGATAGGATTTCCGTTCTGCACGCGCGGGCACCCACCCGGCTCCGCCCGCACGCCGTGCCGTACGGAAGGTGAGCGAACCGGATGCACCAGCGGATCCTGCTCCGCGCCCGCAAGGGCCCGTTCGACGTCCTCACGCCCGAGGAGACGTTCGCCGGCAACTGGATCGGCGACAACAGCGGCAACCTGGTCTTCAGCCACGCCGCGCACAAGCTGCTCGCCACCTCCACGGCCGAGATCACACCGACACGCACCCCGGCCGACCCGCGCCTCGCCGACGAGATCAACGAGCGGCACGACGTGTTCGTCGTACCGCTGGCGAACGCGTTCCGGCGCAGCTTCGTGCACCGGCTCACCCCGCTGACCCGGCTGATCGAGCGGCTGAAGATCCCGGTGGTGGTGCTCGGCGTCGGCGTGCAGACGAACGTCGACGGCGACCGCGAGTACCTGCGGCCGATCGACGAGCCGGTCCGCGCGTTCTGCAAGGCAGTGCTGGACCGCTCGCACAGCATCGGCGTACGCGGCGAGGTGACCGAGAGCTACCTCAACGCGCTGGGCTTCTCCGCCGTGGAGCAGATCGGCTGCCCGTCGATGTTCCTGCACGGCGACACGTTCCAGCTGGAGAAGAGCCGCCCGGAGCTGACCGCCGATTCGAAGGTCGCGCTCACCATCTCCCCGTACGTCCGCTCGATGGCCTCGGTGGTCCGCCACCACCAGGAGCGCTACCCGAACCTCTGCTACGTGCCGCAGGACCTGCGGACGCTCGGCACCCTGCTCTACGGCGACGCGCCCGAGCACCGGGGCCAGAGCAGCGACATCCCGCTGCACACCTCGCACCCGCTGTTCGCCGAGGACAAGGTGCGCATGTTCGTCGACCCGTGGACCTGGATGTCGCACCTGTCCGGGTACGACTTCGCGTTCGGCACCCGCATCCACGGCACCATCACCGCGCTCGTCGCCGGCACGCCCGGCTACCTGTTCGCGCACGACTCGCGCACCCTGGAACTGGCCCGCTACTTCGGCATCCCGCACCGGATCATGCGGGACGTGCCGGCCGACGTCGACGCCGCCGACCTCTACGCCGAGGCCGACTACACAGCGCTCAACGACGGCCACAAGGCCCGCTTCGAGACCATCACCGCGTTCCTGGCCAAGCAGGGCCTCGGCACCTCGTTCGCCGACGGCGACAGCGCCACGCGCTTCGACCGGCGGGTCGGCGAGACGGTGTTCCCGCCGGCCGTCCGGCCCGCCGCCGCCACCACGCCGGCCGAACTGCTGACCCGCATCGAACGGCTGCGCGACGAGAACGCCCAGCTCACCGCCGCCATCGACGCGATGCGCTCGCAGCAGCTCCGGGAGCGGATCAAGCAGGCCGTCCCGGGCAAGGTCCGCCGGATGCTGCGGCGCTGACCGTCGTACGCCTGTTCGAGAGCGGGGTACGATCGGCTGCGTGTCCGACGCGTACCAGCCCTCGATGCTCGACCTGGCCGAGCAGGGCCCGACCCTGGGCCCGCTCGCCGGGGCGCTGCGCCGGCATGAACTGAGCCGGGGCGCCTGGGTCGACCACCTGCCCGGCTGGGTGCGCGGCTCCGACGAGGTGCTCGACACGCTGCGCCACGACGTGCCCTGGCGGGCCGAACGCCGCACCATGTACGACACCGAGGTCGACGTGCCCCGGCTGCTCTGCTGGTACGCCGCCGGCCGGCCGCTGCCGCACCCGGTGCTCACCGCGGCCCGGGACGCCCTCACCCGGCACTACGCGCCCGAACTGGGCGAGCCGTTCGTCACCGCCGGCATGTGCCTCTACCGCGACGGCCACGACAGCGTGGCCTGGCACGGCGACACCCTGGGCCGCTCCGCGCACACCGACACCATGGTGGCGATCGTCTCGTTCGGCTCCCCGCGCGCGCTGCTGCTACGCCCCCGCGGCGGAGGCGGCGGCAGCCTGCGGTTCCCGCTCGGCCACGGCGACCTCGTGGTCATGGGCGGCTCCTGCCAGCGCACCTGGGAACACGCGGTGCCGAAGACCACCCGGCCGGTCGGCCCCCGGGTCAGCGTCCAGTTCCGTCCCACAGGCGTCGCCTGAGCCCGGGGCGGGCCCACGTCTCGCCAGGGCACGTGCTAGAAACAACTCCCAGGGTCGATCACGCCCCCGTCACCCGATGACGCGAAGGGCGACCGATGACCCAGTCCCCCACCTCCCGCTGGTCCCCGTGGACCCTGCACGGCGACGGCCGCCGGGTACGCCCCGGCGACGTGGTCCAGCCCGACGAACGGCTCTCCTGGCCGCGCACCATCGGCGTGGGCGCGCAGCACGTGGTCGCCATGTTCGGCGCCACCTTCACCGTCCCGCTGATCACCGGGTTCCCGCCCGCCACCACGCTGCTGTTCTCCGGGCTCGGCACGCTGCTGTTCCTGCTGATCACCGGCAACCGGCTGCCCTCGTACCTCGGCTCGTCGTTCGCGTTCATCGCGCCGGTCCTGGCGGCGAAGACCGACGGCGGCATCGGCGCGGCCCTCGGCGGCATCGTGGTCGCGGGCGTCGCGCTGGCGATCGTCGGCGTGGTGGTGCAGGTGGCCGGCTCCCGCTGGATCGACGCGCTGATGCCGCCGGTGGTCACCGGCGCGATCGTCATGCTGATCGGCCTCAACCTCGCGCCCGTCGCCTGGGACGGCGACGGCTCCGGCACCGGCGTGAAGGCGCAGCCGCTGATCGCCGTGGTCACCCTCGTCGCGATCCTGCTCACCACTGTGCTGTTCCGCGGCTTCGTGGCGCGGCTGTCGATCCTCGTCGGCGTCGTGGCCGGCTGGGTGCTCGCCGCGCTCACCGGCAACCTCGACCAGCAGGCCGTCCGCGGGCTGCGGCAGGCGGCCTGGATCGGTTTCCCCGAGTTCCACACGCCGAGCTTCGACGCGCGCGCCGTCGTGCTCGTCATCCCGGTGATCCTGGTGCTGATCGCGGAGAACGCCGGGCACGTCAAGGCAGTCGCCGCGATGACCGGCCGCAACCTGGACCGCGACATGGGCCGGGCGCTGCTGGGCGACGGCGTCGCCACGGTGCTGGCCGGCTCCGGCGGCGGTTCCGGCACCACCACGTACGCGGAGAACATCGGCGTGATGGCGGCGACGCGCGTCTACTCCACGGCCGCGTACTGGGTGGCCGGCGCCACGGCGATCCTGCTCGGGCTCTGCCCGAAGTTCGGCGCGCTGATCCTGACCGTGCCGGCCGGCGTGCTCGGCGGCGCCACCACCGCCCTGTACGGCCTGATCGCCATTCTGGGCGCCCGGATCTGGATCGAGAGCCGAGTCGACTTCCACGACCCGATCAACCTGTTCACCGCCGCCGTGGCGGTGATCATCGGCGCCGCCAACTACACGCTGACCGCGGGCGACCTGTCGTTCAACGGCATCGCGCTCGGCACTGCTGCCGCCCTGGTCATCTACCACGGCATGCGCCTGATCGCCCGCCTGCGCGGCACGACCCCCGAGTCCCGCCAGTCCCCCACCCCCGAACTCTGACCCACCCACCCCACCCCACGGCCCCACCCCACGGCCCGCCCGCGGGCCCCACCCCGTTGATCATGAAGTTAGCGGCACACATTGCCCGATTCACGCCCGCCAACTCCATGGTCAACAGGCGGTGGGGGTGCGATCGGGGCACCCGGAGGCCCGAACTGCAAGATCACGTGAGCCGGGCCGCGCGGCGCCCCGCTCCCACCCCGGGCCAGCCCTGCCCCGGCTGCGTCGATCATGAGGTTGACGGCGTTCGGTGTCCGTTTTGTCGCCGCTAACCTCATGATCGACCGGGCAGGACGGGCGTCTCTGCCCAGACGGTCCAGGAGTGCGCCAGCAGGCCGGCATGCCCTGTCCGCGAGGGCACCCACGCTGCGGTGATCAAGGGGTTTGCGGCCGGTGGGAGGCGTGAATGGGCCGCAAACTCCTTGATCAACCGGGTCGAGCGCCCCGACGACGCGCCGGAGGGCGGCCGAGAGGGGCGGCCGAGCGGGACTGACCGTCAGGGGCGGGTGGGGTGGGCCGCCCCGCCCCTACCCGTCAGTCGCGGTCGATGTGGTGGCCCACGACGGCCGGGCCGAGCATCACGGCGAAACCGGAGCCGTCTCGGCGCGGGTCGGCCGGGGGCAACTCCACCGGATCGCCGGTGGCGGTCGCGCCCACCGGCCGCGGGCCGATCCAGGCCACCGACAACTCCACCTCGCCCTTGAGGAACCGCTGCGCGCGTACGCCGCCGGTCGCCCTTCCCTTCGCCGGATACGCCTTGAACGGCGTCACCTTCACTGTGGCTCCGGTCGACGTGACCACCATCGGCTCACCGTGCTTCGAGTCGTCGGTGCGGATCGCGCCGAAGAAGACCGCACGCGCGCCGCCCGGCAGGTTGATACCGGCCATGCCGCCGCCCCTGAGCCCCTGCGGGCGCACCACGGATGCGGCGAAGCGCAGCAGCGACGCCTCCGACGAGACGAACGCCAGCGTCTCGGCGCCGTCGGTCAGCCAGGTCGCGCCGACCACCTCGTCGCCGTCACGCAGCGAGATCACCTCGAACTCGTCGGAACGGACCGGCCAGTCCGGGGCGCACACCTTCACCACACCCGCCCGCGTGCCGAGCGCCAGGCCGGGCGACCCCTGCGCGGACGGGCCCAGCGGGGCGAGCCCGACCACCGTCTCGCCCGGCTCCAGCGGCACCAGTTCCGCCGCCGACATGCCGCCGCGCAGCGACACCGTGCCGGACTGCTCCGGCAGCACCGGCAACGGCAGCACGTCGATCTTGAACGCGCGGCCGGCGCTGGTCACCAGCAGCACCCGGCCACGGGCGGTGGAGTGCACGAGCGCGCGTACCGCGTCGTGCTTGACCCGGCCGCTGCGCCGGCGCGCCTCGGCGGCCTCCTCCGACTCGGCCGCGGTCCGCGCCACCAGTCCGGTGGCGGAGAGGATGACCTGGCACGGGTCGTCGGCGACCTCCAGCGGACCGGCGGGCACCGAGGCGGCGAGCACCTCCTTGAGGTCGCCGTCGACGAGCGTGGTGCGTCGCGGCGCACCGAACTGCTTGACCACGGCGGCCAGCTCGTCGGAGACCACCTTCCGCAGCACCTTCTCGTCGTCCAGGATCTTCGACAGCTCGGCGATCTCGCCGCGCAGCTTCTCCTGCTCGGCCTCCAGTTCCAGCCGGTCGTACTTGGTCAGCCGGCGCAGCGGAGTGTCCAGGATGTAGGTCGCCTGGATCTCGGAGAGCTTGAACCGCTGCATCAGGCCGTCCTTGGCGGCCTGGGCGTCCTCGCTGGCGCGGATCAGCTTGACCACCCGGTCGATGTCGAGCAGGGCGATCAACAGGCCGTCGACCAGGTGCAGGCGCTCCTCCCGCTTGCGCTTGCGGTACGCGCTGCGCCGGGTCACCACCTCGTAGCGGTGGGCCAGGAACACGTCGAGCAGTTCCTTGAGCCCGAGCGTGCGGGGCTGGCCGTCGACGAGCACCAGGTTGTTCACGCCGAAGGACTGCTCCAGCGGGGTGAGCCGGTAGAGGTCGGCCAGCAGCGCCTGGGGATTGACCCCGACCTTGCACTCCACCACCAGGCGGGTGCCGTTCTCCCGGTCGGTGAGGTCCTTGACGTCGGCGATGCCGGTCAGCCGCTTGGTCTTGTTCACCTCGTTGGTGATGGCCGCGATGACCTTCTCGGCGCCGACACCGTACGGCAGCTCGGTCACGGTGATGGCCTGCCGGCCACGGCTGCCCTCCAGCGGGCCGATCTCCACCCGGCCGCGCATGCGCACCACGCCGCGCCCGGTCTCGTACGCGCGGCGCACCTCGTCCAGGCCGAGCAGCACCCCGCCGGTCGGCAGGTCGGGGCCGGGCACGAACTCCATGAGCTTGTCGAGCGTGGCGTCCGGGTGGTTGATCAGCCACCGGGCCGCCTGGACCACCTCGCCGAGGTTGTGCGGAATCATGTTCGTCGCCATGCCGACCGCGATGCCGGACGCACCGTTGACCAGCAGGTTCGGGAACGCCGCCGGCAGCACAGTGGGCTGGGTCAGCGAGCCGTCGTAGTTCGGCTCGACGTCGACTGTGTCCTCACCCAGCTCGCCGACGAGCAGCATCGCCTCCCGGGACATCCGGGCTTCGGTGTTGTGGTTGACGAAACCACCGGCCAGGAAGGAGTGGTCGGCGGATTCGACTCGAACGGAATAGACCTCCGCCGGCTCGTCGGGAGAGACCGCGACGACCTTCTCGTATCGATAGCCCGCATCCATGACGGGCAGGATCGTGGCAAGGATCTCGGTGTCCTTGATGCGGTCGATGATGCGGAGTCGTTCGGTCTCCCACCGCTCGACACGATCGAAGTTGTGGCTGGTGAGCCACTTTCGTCCGCTGCCCCGACGATCGAAGTCGATGCTGCTGCGCACGTAGTCGGCCACAAAGGGGACATGGTCCTGGCTGAGCCGATGCGGGCGCAGCGGCGCGTGCCGCAACATCTCGGCCAGCACCGCCTGCTTGGTACGGAGGAAGCCGACACGAGTTGCGAAAGCTCTGATATTTCGCGTCCCGGATATCACCAAGCGGTGCTCCACCGAGCCACTGGGCCGGGTGTAGTGGCGTCGGCAGGCGATCACACCGAACTCCGCGAGCAGTTCTTGCACCTCCCGAGCCAGACGCTCGCTGTAGCTGGTGTACTGGATGGTGAAGCTGCTGTCGGCGACGCGGACTCCGCCGTCACCTTCGAAGAGGGCCATCAGGAAGGCCCGCTTGATGCCCCACCCCCCTGCCCAGACGAATTCGGGCACGAACTTGTCCCTCGCCTGGTGACCGATGAGCTCGGCGAGTGGACTCGCCCGGAAGGCGTCCATCCCGCCGGCGACGTCCTGGACGTCAAGTTCGTGTATGCGGCGACGGTCTCGGCGCGTGTGCCGTTCGTTGACGTAGCGTCGTCCAGCCACGACCCGGTCGTAGGCATACAGGACCTCGCCGAAGAAATGCTCGTCGGTATTGCTGAATCCTGCCCGCGACTCGCTCGCGAAGCCTTCAGAGACCCACGCACCACCGAGCACGCCGAGCATGTACTCACGGGCGGTGGGAACGACCTGGTTCCATGCGTTCCGAGCGATACAGACCACCAAGCCCGGCGTTACCTCGTCGAGCCGACGCCACTGAAAGACAGGGACGCCCACCGGGGCTTCGAGGCAGAGAACCAGATGATTCTCACTACCCCGCAGGGAGAATCCGGTCTCAGTCGTGATCCGGAGCGTCGGGTGGACGCCCGAGTTGAAGACCTTGTTGACGCGAACCGCTTTGCCGTCCTTGTCGAGGACTTCGAAATCGGCCTCCGCCTCGCTGTTCGGCGGCAGGTCGACCACATCACCGATCCGAGGGCTGCTGCCATCGGCCAGGCGGATCCGGGTGTCACCCACGACGCAGTAGCGCGCCGCGGCCGGTCCGTCGTCCGGCGAACCGAAGTTGCCGTGCCCGTCGATGAGTGGGACGTTCAGCGAGAAGTCCTGCGCCAGCCGCACCATCGCGTCGTAGATCGCCGTGTCGCCGTGCGGATGGTACTTGCCCATCGTGTCGCCGACGATCCGGGCGCTCTTGACGTGGCCCCGGTCCGGGCGGTGGCCCTGCTCGTGCATCGACCAGAGGATGCGCCGGTGCACCGGCTTGAGCCCGTCGCGCGCGTCGGGCAGGGCGCGGGAGTGGATGACCGAGAACGCGTACTCCAGGTAGGAGTCCGAGACCTCGGTGACCAGCGGGTTGTCGAAGACGCGGGCGCCGGCCTGGTCGAAGGCGGCCAGGTCAGCCTTGGCGCGGTCGTCCTTGCGGCGTGCCATGGTGCGGTTTCCTTCCGAGACGAACCCGTTGGTCAGGCGTCGATGGCGTCGCGGTCGACCCGGTCGGCGGAGTCGATCAGCCAGTTGCGGCGGGGCTCGACCTTCTCCCCCATGAGCAGTTCGAGGATCCGCTCGGCGGCCTCGACGTCGTCGAGCGTGATCCGGCGGACCGCACGGGTGGCCGGGTTCATGGTGGTCTCCCACAGCTCGTCGGCGTCCATCTCACCGAGTCCCTTGAAGCGCGGGATGGGCGTGACGATCTGCTTGCCGGCCTTCCCCAGCTTGCGCACGGTCGCCTCCATCTCGGCCTGGGTGTAGGTGTAGACGGTCTGCGGGTTGCGCCCCTTCGTGGTGATCTTGTGCAGGGGCGGCATCGCCGCGTAGAGCCGCCCGGCCTCGATCAGCGGCCGCATGTAGCGGGCGAACAGCGTGATCAGCAGGGTACGGATGTGCGCGCCGTCGACGTCCGCGTCGGCCATGATGAGAACCCGGCCGTACCGCAGGGTGGACAGGTCGAACGTCCGCCCGGAGCCGGCGCCGAGCACCTGCACGATCGCGGCGCACTCGGCGTTGTCCAGCACCTGCTGGAGGTTGGCCTTCTGCACGTTGAGGATCTTGCCGCGGATCGGCAGCAGCGCCTGGTACTCCGACGTCCGTGCGACCCGTGCACTGTTGTGCACGAACACACCGGCTTCCAGGGCGAAGTTGTGGTAGCCCTCCACCGTCAGGTCGTACACGTCGGCAGTCTCACTCAGACGCTCGACCGAAGCGACGCTGTGGTTGACGAGCGCGACGGCATCGCGCACCCGCTCGTAGTCGCCGCCGTGCAGGGCCAGAAGCCGGTCGAATCGCAGACCGGTCCGTGCGCTCCGCTTCCGCTCGGCCTCATACGCGGCGGCCATCTCCGCATCGGCTAGGGACACCAGCGGCGCGAGGCGCCGCAAAGCGGCCATCCGTCGCCCCTCGTTCTGCTGTGCGACCCGCTCGGCCCTGGGGACACCCGCTACGTAGCGGGCCCGCCCCGCCTGCGCCTTGGCAAGGTGACCGGTGGTCGGGCCGGACATTCGGCCCGCCATTCGACGGGAGTGGGCTCGCCGGAACTCCGGATTGCTCTCGTGCCAGGCCAGAACGGCGTTACGCTGCCGCTCCCGTTCGGCCGGATCCGTGAACTGCTCGCTGGTCTTCTGGCTCCGCCACGTACGCAGGTCTTCGTCCTGCCACTGACCAACCGAGCGTTTGCGCCACTCTTCACGGCGAGCCGGGTCGGCGAAGAACAGCCGGGCCCGCTCGGCGGCGGCGCTGTCCCTGCCGTGCCGGATGTTCCAGGCATCGGCGAGGTAATGGGTGTAGACCCACTCCGCGCGGTCGTTCATCCAGATCTGTTCGTAGCCGTGCAGGTTGTGCCCCTCGGCTTTGCTGGAGAGACGTCGGTAGAGCGGCATCAGTGAGTCACCGGGCGTCAGCGCGTCAGCGCGGCGGTAGGAGCCGTCGCGCAACCGGAAGAGGTGATCCGGCGTGCATCGGATTGACTCGCCGTCGTCTAGGGTGACGCGGACCAGTTCGGCGTTCCGTTTGGTGAGCCGAGGCTCCTCAAGCGGTGCGACCACCACCCGACCGGCCTTGTTGGTCGTGTAGCCGAAGTGGGAGACGCCCCGTGCCCAGTCGGCGGCGAGGTCTGCGAATGAGCGGGCTTCACCGGAGGCGAGTGCGACCATGGTGTCTCCGGTAAAGCAGCCCAGCGCGCTGTCGCCCTCCACGATGAACAGTTCGCTGCGCTCCACGCCGGTGGCGCGGCAGTCGACGAGCTTGGCCGGCATGGCCGCGCCCTCCAGCGCGGTCTTGCGGCGGGCGGCGTCCTTCTGCTGCTTCTGGGTGAGCCGGACGCGGGCCGCGTCGACGATCTTCTGGAGCACCGTACGGGCCTCGGCCTTGGTCCGGCGGTCCTCCAGCCAGCTCTTGAGGTGCGCCTCGACCAGGCCCTGGAGCACCTTGGTGATGCCTGCGGTGGACAGCTCGTCCTTGGTCTGCGAGGTGAACTGCGGCTCCGGGATGCGCACGTGCACCACTGCTGTCATGCCCTCCAGGACGTCGTCCAGGGTGGGCGCGTCCTCCTTGGGCTTGAGCAGGCCGCGGGCGTTGCGGGCGGCGTCGGCGAGGGTGCGGGCCAGCGCCCGCTCGAAGCCCTTGCGGTGGGTGCCGCCGTGGGCGTTGCGGATGGTGTTGGTGAAGCACTCGACGGTGCGCTCGTAGCCGGTGCCCCAGCGGAACGCCACCTCGACCTCGGCGCGGCGCTGCACGTTGGACTGCATGACGCCGTTGGCGTCGGCGGCGTTCTCCCGGTAGGTGCCCTCGCCGGTGACCAGCAGCGTGCCGGAGACCGCCCGGTCGCCGGCCGGGGCGAGGAACTCCACCATGTCGGTGAGGCCGTCGGGGAAGTGGAAGCTCTCCTCGACGCTCTGCTCGCCGGTCTCGTCGCGCAGCCGGTAGGCCACACCGGGGACGAGGAACGCGGTGTTGCGCAGCTTGAGCCGGACCGCCTCGGTGTCGAGCGCGGCGCCGGTCTCGAAGTAGCGGGGGTCGTGCCACCAGCGGATCGAGGTGCCGGTGCGCTGGCCGCGCTTGATCGCGCCGACGATCTGGAGACCGGGGCCGGGGGTGAACGGCGCGTCCGGGCCGTCGCCGTCGAAGACGCCCGGCACGCCGTGGCGGAACGACATGGCGTGGACCTTGCCGCCACGCCGGACGGTGACGTCGAAGCGCCGGGACAGCGCGTTGACCGCTGACGCGCCGACGCCGTGCAGGCCGCCGGAGGTCTTGTAGCCGGAGCCGCCGAACTTGCCGCCCGCGTGCAGGCGGGTCAGCACCAGCTCGACGCCGGAGATGCCGGACTTGGCGTGCACGTCGGTGGGGATGCCCCGGCCGTCGTCGTCGACCTGGACCGAGCCGTCGGCGTGCAGGATCACGTCGACCTTCGTGGCGTGACCGGCGACACCCTCGTCGGTCGAGTTGTCGAGGATCTCGTTGACGAGGTGACCCACGCCACGGCTGTCGGTCGAGCCGATGTACATGCCCGGGCGCTTGCGGACGGCGTCGAGGCCCTCCAGATGCGTCAGGTCGTCGGCCCCGTAGAGGGTCTCAGGCTGTGCGGTCAACTGGTCGTACTCCCAGGTCTCGGCGGTGTGGTGCCGTTCACCGTGTGATCCCCCCACGATGATCGCCGGGCGCGGCGCGCCGGAGCGAGCCTAGCCGGGTGCCCCGACAGGTCGGCGGCACCGGGGCGGTGCGTTGCGCGATCGGCCTGCCGGCCGGGTCCGCGCCGCGGCCGCGTACGGCGGCCGGCGGGACGGGCGGGGGCTCCAGGCGGCACAACGACCCGGGCGCCGGATGTCTTCCCCGGTGCGGGGCCACTGATGTCGGGCCATTGACGTCCGTCACACGTGCGTGATCTGATCGCCCCCCTGAAGAATCTTTCACATTTCGATGTCTGGGAGGTCGGGCATGTCCGTGTTCCGTCGTTCCGCGCTCGCGGCGGCGCTGGCGCTCGCCACGGTGGCGTTACCCGCCGCCGCGGCACCAGCCCAGCCCGCGGCCGCCGCGCTGCCCACCGCCGCGGTGGCGCTGGGAGACAGTTTCATCAGCGGTGAGGGCGCCGGGGCGTACGCGCCGGTGGCAGACGTGAACGGGGTGTCCCAGGGCTTCCCCGGCTGGTCCGCCGCCAACGCCAACGCCTATTTCTGCCACCGCTCCCCGAACGCCTCGCTGTTCCAGGCCGACCTGCCCGGCATCTCCGCGCGGTTCAACCTGGCCTGCTCGGGCGGCCAGCCGTACGACATCGCGAACGCCTCCGCCACCCGTACGAAGGGGCGGCAGGTGGCCGCCCAGCTCGACCAGCTCCGGTCGGTGGCGCGGACCCACGACATCGACCTGGTGCTCGTCGGCCTCGGCTCGAACAACAGCTCGTTCACCTTCGGCAGCGTGGCGGAGAAGTGCGCCAACCGGTTCATCGCCGACGCGTGGACCGGCTGGTGGGAGTTCTGGGCGTACCTGGGCGGGCCGGTGGAGCAGAAGCCGTGCACCGACGCCGACCTGGGCACGGCCGCGCAGTTCACCGCCGCCACCGCGGAGACCACAGCGGCGCTGCGGCAGCTGCTCACCACGCTGGACCAGATCGATGCCGACGGGCAGCATCGGGTGGTGTTCCAGGACTACACCAACCCGCTGCCGTTCGAGCTGGACCAGAGCTACTGGACCGAGGACAGCCGCGACGACACCCGGGACAAGTTCCGCGCGCTGGGCGCCGAGCGGTACGCGGCCGGCTGCCCGATCCACCGGGCCAGCCTGGCGCCCGGCCACCGCTTCTCGCAGGGGCTCGGCACGCTCGTCAGCTCGGTACGCGGCACGCTGGCCGGTGAGTTCCCGCAGGACGACCTGGTCTACCTGAACGTGCAGCGCGCGTTCGACGGCGCCCGGCTCTGCGAGTCGACAGGCAGCCCGGGCAACGCCGTGGCCACGCCGATCCGGCTGATGGACGGCCCGAGCGGCACGTTCGTCACCAGCCTCTCCGGGTACGACAAGCTCGACATCCAGCGGATCGCCAACGCCTGCGGCACGTACTTCCAGACCTGCCAGGAGTCGTGGCACCCGAACGCCGCCGGGCACAAGGTGCTCGGCCGGTGCCTGGCCGGGGCGGCGGCGACCGGCGCCCGTACCGTCTCCTGCGTCCGCGCCCCGGACGGCACGGTGAGCGTGAGCTGACAGCGGCGGCCGGCGTCCCGCGACGCGGGACGCCGGCCGCGTCAGGCCCGGATCGCGGTGCCGAGCACGTGCGGCGAGGCCGGGGCCGGCAGCCCGGTCGGCGGGAAGCGGAAGCGGTCCAGCGCGGTCACCTCGAACCCGGCGGCCCGGATCGCGGCCACCGTGTCCCGGGCGGTGTGGCAGCCGGCGCAGAACAGCGGCCAGAGCGTGGCGTCGGCCAGGCGCTGGGCCCGGCGCAGGCCGGGCGTCTGCGCCACCACGTGTTCGTAGAAGCGCAGTTCGCCGCCGGGCCGCAGCACCCGGCGTGCCTCGCCCAGCGCGACCGCCTGGTCCGGCACCGAGCAGAGCACGAGCGACAGCACCACCGCGTCGGCGGTGCCGTCGGCGACCGGCAGCGCCTCGGCCAGCCCGGCGGCGACGGTGACCGGCACCGGGGCGCCGGGTGCGGCGGCGCGGGCCAGCGCGCGCAGACGGGGTTCCGGCTCGACGGCGAGCGCCCGGCTGACCTGCGGCGGGTAGTGCGCGAGGTTGCGCCCGTTGCCGGCGCCGACCTCGACCACCCGGCCGCGCAACCCGGCGACGAGGCGGGCGCGGTGCTCGGCCATCCCGGCCTGGTCCATCGCGACGCTGGCGCGGGCGAAGATCCGGGAGAAGATCGGATGGGAGACGGCCATCAGCGGCCGGCCGGTGGCGCGCCGAGGCTGAGCAGGAGCGGGCCGGCGGATCCTTCGACCAGGTCGCCGAGGCGTACCCCGTCGAGCACGGCGAGGAAGGCGGCCTGCGCGCGGCGCAGCTCACCGCGCAGCCGGCACTCCGCGACCAGCGGGCAGACCGGCTGCGCGCAGTCGACAACCTCGCCGTCGCCCTCGAAGGCGCGGACCACCCGGCCGACGGTGAGGTCCCCGGCGTGCTCGGCGAAGGTCACGCCGCCGGAGCGGCCCCGGATGGTCACCAGGACGCCGATGCGTTGCAGCCGCTGCACCACCTTGGCGACGTGGCTGCGGGGCAGTTCGAGCCGGGTGGCGAGTTCGTCGACCGTGGCCCGGACCGGGGACGCGGCGGTCAGCATGGCGATCCGCAACGCCATGTCGGTCGACCGGTTGAGCCTCACGCACCGACCCTAGCCACTCGACGCCGTCCGGGACACCAGCAGATTCACGGTGACCCATGCCACCTCGGCACCGGGACCTTCGGCCCTAAAAGAGGAATCGCAGATTCCTGTTTCGTGGGATCGACCTGTTCGAGCCCCGGAAGGAGATTCGGTCGTGCTCTCGGAATCCTCAGCTGCGGTCGTGACCGCCACCCTGCCCGTCGTGCGGGCGCACGGCGAGGCCATCACCGGCCGCTTCTACCAGCGGATGTTCGACGCCCACCCGGATTTGCTGGACCTGTTCAACCGGGGCAACCAGGCCACCGGGGCGCAGAAGGCCGCGCTCGCCTCGGCTGTGGTCGCGTACGCGGCGCACCTGACCGCCGACACCGGCATGCCGTGGGGACCGGTCCTGGACCGGATCGCGCACAAGCACGCCTCGCTCGGCATCACCGCCACCCAGTACCCGATCGTCGGCCGGCACCTGCTCGCCGCGGTGGGCGAGGTGCTCGGCGACGCTGTCACACCGGAGGTGGCAGCCGCCTGGGACGAGGTCTACTGGCTGCTGGCCTGCGAGTTGATCGCCCGTGAGGCGCGGCTCTACGCCGGTGCCGGCGTGCCCGAGGACGGCCCGGTGTGGCAGGACTGGCGGGTGACCGGCCGGGCCCGGGAGAGCGCCGACGTCGTCTCGCTCACCCTCGCGCCGGCCGGCGGCGGCGCCGCGCCCGGCTTCACCCCCGGCCGGTACGTCTCGGTCGCCGTCGACCTGGACGGCGGCCGGGGACAGCAGATCCGCCAGTACAGCCTCTCCGGCCGCCCCGGCGCCGACACGTGGCGGATCACCGTGAAGCGGGTACGCGGCGAGGGCGGCGCGCCCGACGGCATGGTCTCCGGCCACCTGCACGACCGGGTCGCGGTCGGCGACACGCTACGGCTGAGCCCCGCGTTCGGCGAGGTCGACGCCACCGGCGGCGACGGGCCGCTGCTGCTGGTCAGCGCCGGTATCGGGCTCACCCCGGCGATGGCGGCGCTGGCCCACCTGGCCGACCGGAACCCCGGCCGCCGGGTGACGCTGGCGCACGCCGACCGGGACGCCGAGGCGCACGCGCTGCGCGCGGAACTCCCCGTGCTCCAGCAGCGGCTGCCGAACCTGGCCGTCCACCTCTGGTATCTCGACGCCGCCGGGGCCGACCTGCCCGGCCTGAAGGCGGAGGTGTCCGCCGGGCTGATCGACCCGGACCGGCTCCCGCTGTCGGCCGGGGTGGCCGCGCACCTGTGCGGTCCGGTCGCGTTCATGAATTTGGTCCGGGGCAACCTGCTGCGCCGGGGTGTGCCGGTCGAGCGGATCGCCTACGAGGTGTTCGGTCCCGGGATGCTGCCGGGCTGACGCCCCGCCGCGACACAACGCGATCTTCCGCGACCCGGCCGCCGCCCCGGTGGTCGACGGCCGGGTGCTGGCCGCCGCCGAGGAGGAGCGGTTCAGCCGCCGCAAGCACGGCGAACGGGTCCCGCCACCCCTTGCTACCCACCGGTAGGTTCGGGCCGTACCCTGATCCGGGTGAGCGGGGACTACACCCAGGAGTTCGTGGACGTCGACGGCGCGCGCATCGGCGTGCAGGTCTACCCGGAACCGGCCGGTCCGTCCGGCGCGCCGGTGGTGCTGATCTGGCCGGCCATGGGCGTACGCGCCCGCTACTACCGGCCGTTCGCCGCCGCGCTGCGCGACGCCGGGCTCGCGGTGATCGTGGCCGACCTGCGCGGCACCGGCGAGAGCACCCCTGCGCCGTCGCGCGCCTGCCGCTACGGCTACCAGGAGATGGCCACCGACATCGGCGCCGTGCTCGACGCGCTCAAGCCCCGGCTGGACGGCCGTACCCGGCTGCTGCTCGGGCACTCCCTCGGCGGTCAGGTGGCGGTGCTGCGCCAGGCGCTGCACGACGACGACCGGGTGGACGGGCTGGCCCTGGTGGCGGTGGGGCTGCCGTGGTGGCGGCGGTACCCGGGCCTGCGCGGGTGGGGCGTGCTGCCGTACACCCAGGCGATCGCGGCCACGGCCCGGCTGCTCGGCGTCTGGCCGGGCTGGGGCTTCGGCGGCCGGCAGGCCGCCGGCGTCATCCGGGACTGGGCGCACACGGCCCGCACCGGCCGCTTCCCGGCGCTGGACGGGGTGGACACGGAGGCCGCCGTGCGGCGGATCCGCACACCGGTGCTGGCAGTGAGCGTCGACGACGACCAGTACACGCCGCACGAGACCCTCGACCACCTCTGCGAGAAGCTGACCGCGGCGCCGGTGACGCGGCACCGTTACACGGTCGCCGAGGCGGGCGCGCCGCTCGACCACTTCACCTGGGTACGCGCGTCGGCGCCCCTGGCCGACCGGGTCGCCGCGTTCGCCGGCACGCTCCCCCGCCGCTGAGCCCTCCTTCTCCCCGCCACGCCGGGCGTGAGTCGCCCGATCGTGGGTATGCCGCACCGCCCGAACACGGCGGAGGGGGATCTGATGTCAGAACGGCACACCACGCTGCGCTCGATGCACGACCTGGGCCTGGCGGCCTGGTTCGGCGGTTCCCTGATGGGGGCGCTCGGCGTCAACGGCGCGGCGGCACGGATCAACGACACGACCGAGCGGCTGCCGGTGGCCTCGGCCGGGTGGGCGCGGTGGACACCGGTCAACGCGGCGGCGATCGGCGCGCACCTGGCCGGCGCGGTCGGTGAACTGGTCACCGAGAGCCCGCGGATGGCCCGCCAGGCGGGCGTGGGGAAGATGAGCGCGGTGAAGACCGCGCTGACAGTCGGCGCGCTGGCGGTGACCGGCTACAGCCGGCTGGTCGGCATGCGGCTGGAGAAGGCCGGCGGCCCGCCGGTCGAGGGGACCACCGAGCCCAACCACCACACCCCGGCGAACGTCGCCGCCAGCCAGCGGCAGATGAGGCTGCTCCAGTGGGCGGTCCCGGCGCTGACCGGCGCGCTCGTCGTGGTGTCGGCGTACATGGGCGAGCAGCAGAAACCGGGCCAGGTGTTCCGGGGCATGCTCGACCGCGCGGGCGGGCTGATGTCCGCGCCGAAGAACATCGGCAAGGTGGCCGCAGTGGGTGCGGCCGGACGTCATCTGGTCGGGGCGGCCCGTTGACCACCGCGCGGCCGGCGACCCACATCGGGGTGGGTCACCGGCCGCGCGGTGCCCCGGGACCAGACCGTCCGCCGGCGGGCGGCACGGACATGAGCAGCCAGGCGAGGTGACCATGACCAGCAGGGACCGTCCGGGTACGGGTGACGGGCGCGGGCCGGAGTCGGTCGCGCCGTGGGGCACCACCGACGGCTTCGACGCCGACCCGCCGTGGGGCGCCGGTGACAGCGACCCGATGGACGAGGGCAGCGAGGAGACCGCCGTACCCGAGGGGCGGCTCGGCGAGCGCCGTGCGGCCGGCGCCGGGCCGGGCGGACCGAAGGCGGGCCGGCACGGGTTCGGATCCGTCGAGCCGACCCGGACGCCCGAGGCCGGGCCGGGCGCGCCGCCGGATCCGGCCCCGTCGGGACGGACGTTCCCGGACGACAGCGCGGACGGCGACCTCGGTGACAACGCGCTGGAGGAGGCCACCGGGATGCACCCGGAGACGCGTCCCTGAGAGTTCAGGAGCCGGTGCCGTCCTCACCCGGCCGGCCCGGCGCCGACGGCTCGTTGTCCGGCACCGGTGACTCGGCCACCGGGTGCCCGGTGTCGTCGACCAGGCCCGGCGCCATGCTGCCGCGGTACCCGGACGACGGCCGAGGAAACGTCAGGCGCGTGCGGCGGCGGGCGCGACGCCGAGCAGGCCGGCCAGGCGGGCGGCGTCGCGCTGGGCCTGGTCGCCGCAGCAGTTGTTCATCAGCACGTGCAGCTCGGCGCACTGGTCGGCCAGCTCGCGCAGCAGCACCGACCAGTGCCGCAGCTCCCGCTCGCCGTAGGCGTAGCGGAACCGCTCCTGCTTGTCGCCGCTCTCCCAGGCGGTGCTGTGCCCATGGAACCTGATCACGGCCAGATCGGTGGTGGCGACCAGGATCGGCGGCACCGAGGAGACGTGCCCCTGCGGCATGTCCACGCAGGCGTACCCGAGGTCGTGCTCACGCAGGAACGTGACGGTGTCGGCCATCGCGTCCCCGTCGAACCAGGACGAGTGCCGCAGCTCGACGGTGACCGGCCACGGGCGGCAGCGCCGCGCGGCGTCCAGGATCCGCCGCCGGGCCGCCTCGCCGCGGGCCAGCCACGGCGGGAACTGCAACAGCACGGCGCCGAGCCGGTCGGCCGCCGCGAGCGGCGCCAGCGCCGCGTGGAACCGGTCCCACAACTCGTCGTACGCCCCGGCGGGCAGGTCACGCCAGCGGATCCGGCTCGGGCCGCCGGCCGGACGCAGGTCGCGGGGCAGCGCGTCGACCGGCGTGTGGTGGCCGGTGAACAGCCGGAACGCCTTGACGTCGAAGGTGAACCCGGCCGGGGTGGCGGTCGCCCAGCCCGCCGTCGTCTCCGGCGCGGGCACGGCGTAGTACGACGTGTCCACCTCGACCAGTCCGAACCGCTCGGCGTACCAGCCGAGCCGGCCGGCGGGCGTGTTGACCCCGCGTGGATACCAGCCGGAGCGGACCAGCGTCTGGTCGGCCCAGGAGGACGTGCCCACCTTGATGACACCCATGTGATTCAGTTCATCGCGAGTGCGGGACATCGGCAACCGGAGATGCCCCGTTGCCGTGACCGGCGCCGGGTGACCGCCTCACCGGCTCCGGGGCGTGCCGGAGTGTGACGCCCGGCCGGGTGGCGGCGCTGAGGGTGACGAGATGGACGCATCCGGCCTGGACCAGGAGACCGTCGAGCGGCTGCTCGTCGGCCGCTTCGGCGACACGCCGACCGCCCCGCCGGGACTGGCCGCCGTGCTGGACGCGGTCCGCGCCGCGCCCGGCACGGGCGAACTCGACGGCGAGGCGGCAGCGGTCGCGGCGTTCCGGGCCGCCCGGTGGATGCGCCGTCGCCGCGGTGCCCGGTTCGGCGTACGGGTGGCAGTGGCCGCACTGGCCGCGTCCCTCACCGGCGGCGTCGCGCTCGCCGCGACCGGGAACCTGCCGCGCGCCGCGCGTCCGGCAGCGCCGCCGGTCGCCACCGCGCCCCCTGCGCCGTCGGCCCGGCCGAGCCACCCGGCCGGCTCACCGGCGCCCCGCCCGGGTGGCGTCCCGGCTGACGACCGGCTGGTAACTTGCCCCCCGTGACCCCCCGGCGTCGCCTACCGGCGATCCTCCTCCGCCTCGCTGTGGTGCTCGCCGTGCTGGCCGGCATCGTCCTCACCGCGCTCGGCCCGGCCACGGTGACCGGCCTGCTGCCGTACTTCACCATCCAGAGCAACGTGGCGGTCGGCGTCCTCGCCGGGTACGCCGCCTGGTGCGCGCTGCGCGGCCGGCCGGAGCCACCGAGCGTCCTCAAGGGCGCTGTGACCCTCTACATCACCATCACCGGCACCGTCTACCACCTGGTGCTGGCCAACCCGGCCAGTCCGTTCGCCATGGCTCAGCCGGACCGGCAACCGGGCGAGTGGTGGGGCAACCAGTTCCTGCACACTGTGGTACCGCTGCTGGCGGTCGCCGACTGGGCGCTGTTCGGCAGGCGCGGCCGGCTGCGCCCCCGGTACGCCGCCTGGTGGCTGGTGTTCCCGCTCGGATACCTCGGGTTCGCGCTGGTACGCGGCCTGATCGTGGACAGGTACCCGTACCCGTTCATCGACGCGGGCGAGCTGGGTTACGACGGGGTGGCGGTCAGCGCGGCCGGGTTCGCCGCGGTGTTCTGGGTGCTGGGCCTGCTGTTCGTGGGCGTGGACCGGCTGCTCGCCCGGGCCGGGCGTGCCGATGCGGTGGAGAAGGCGCCCGCGGCCGGGCCGGTGGAGCCGGCGACGGCAGCCCAGCGGGAGACGACCGGCTCGGCCTGAGCGGCGGGCCGGTCAGGCGGCCCGGTGGGCCGGCTGGCCCGCGCGCATCCGCCAGCCCGAGCCGCGTTCCCGGCCGTACGCGTCGGCTCTACCCCACCGGCCCGGCACGTCGAGCAGCTCGATGCGCCCGAACCCGCTCGGGACGGCCGGATTCACCAGCAGGTTCTCCCCGCACGGACGCAACCCCAGCATCGTCGCCAGCAGCATCAGCAGCCCACCGGAGGCCCACGACTGCGGTCGCCCGGCCTCCGGCAACTGGACCGGGTACTTGGTCACCGCGCGGGGGTAGCCGGCGATCGTCTCCGGGACCGATCCGCCGAGCGTCTCCGCCATCGCGAACACGCCCGCGGCGATGTCGGCCGCCTCCTCGTCGAAGCCGTACCGCCGCAGGCCCGCCGCGACGATCGCGTTGTCCCAGGGCCACACCGCGCCGAGGTGCGCGCCGACCGGGTTGTACGGCAGTTGCCCCTGCGCGTAGGTGCGCACGCCCCAGCCGGAGAACAGGTCCGGCCCGCGCAGGTGCCGGGCCAGCGCGTCGGCCCGGTCCGGCTCCACGATGCCGCTCCACAGCAGGTGTCCCAGGTGCGAGGTGAGCGCGTCGACCGGCTCGCCGTCGGGGGTGAGCGCCAGCGCGTAGTAGCCCCGCTGCGGCAACCAGAAGTCATTGTTGAACCGCTCCCGCAGACGCGCCGCGTCCGCCTCCAGGCGCTCGGCGTAGCCCGGGTCGTCCCAGAACTCCCGGGCCAGGCGGGCGCCCCGGATCCGCGCGTCGTACGCGTACCCCTGGAGTTCGCACGTGGCGCGCGGGTACGGCGGCTCCACGCCGTGCCGGTCGACGATCGCCGCAGGCGTGTTCCGCCAGGTCTGGTTGGCCACCCCGTTCACCGTGTTGCGTGGCCGGTACCGCAGGTAACCGTCGCCGCACTGGTCGCCGTAGCGGGTCAGCCAGTCCAGCGCCATCCGGGCCGGGTGCCGCAACTCGTGGACCAGGTCGGTGTCACCGGTCCAGCGCTCGTACTCGTCGAGCAGGATCACGAACAGCGGCGTGGTGTCGGCCGCCCCGTAGTAGATCGTGGTGGGCTGTTCGTCGAACGCGGCCGCCTCGCCGTACCGCAACTCAGCGACGATCTTGCCGGGTTCCTCCTCGTGGTAGTCGTCGAGCCGGCCGCCCTGCACCATCGCCAGCACGTGCAGCGTGGCCGGGGTCAGCTCGGGTGTGAACGGAAGCGTCTGGAGGCAGGTGATCAGCGCGTCCCGCCCGTACAGCGCCATCGCCCAGGGCATCCCGCCGACCGGCACCCGGTCGGCGTAGGCCAGCGGCATGTACCGCAGGGCGGCCAGGTCGGTCAGGGCCTGCCGGTACACGGCGGTCAGCGCGGACCGGCCGGAGACCAGTTGCGGCGCCCGGTCGAACCACCGTTCGAGGCCGTCCCGCATGTCCTGGCGGACGTGCTGCCTGTGGGACTCGATGCCGGCCCGCAGGTCCTGCCCGCCCGCGCCTTCGATGATCATGGCGACGTGCAGGTCGACGTGCCACTTGCCCTGCGGCTCGACACGGATCCGGAAGGTCATCCCGCGCTTGTCCACCTCGGCCCGGGCGGTGCTGGAGATGCACGTCTCCCGGGCGAACCGCCCGCGCTCGTAGCGGATCCGCAACCGCTGCCCCTCCGGTTCGGGGATCACGGTCGGGCGGCGCGGGCCGGGACGCAGGATCTCGGAGGTGTCGGCGAAGTCGCCGGCCATCTCCATCCGCACCGTGTACTCGGCGGGTTCGGCCGAGTGGTTCAGCACCGTGACGCTCTCGTGGTACGCCTCGTCGATCGAGCGGTGCCGGATCACCGAGATGTCGGCGTCCACGTAGTGGCTGGCCGCACCCGGCACCAGCACGAAGCGGGTCTCGAAGTAGGTCAGGTCGTCGCGGGACAACGCGTGCAGCCGCTCGCCGTCGATCATGAGCACCCAGTGGGACAGGAACCGGGTGTCGAAGGAGAACAGGCCGATCGGGGCGCACGGGTCGCGTTCCATGTCGCCCTGCGCGTCGCTCAACGCGAAGGTGTTGCCCGCGAGGACGTGGACCAGTTCCTGCCTCATCGGGCCACCACCTGCTCACCGGCCACGTCGCGGGGGTCCCGGGCGTCCGGCGGGCCGGGGAAGATCCGGCGCAGCGTCATCAGCAGCTTCAGCTCGCCGCGCGCGGCGAGGTCGTTGCGCAGCAGCGCGGCGGCCGGGTGCAGGCGCCCCGCCGCCATCCGGTCGAACACCTCCCGGCTCGCGCCGACCACCAGGTCCGCCTCCTCGGCCACGCGGTCCACCCGGACGTCCTGCCGGTCGATGGTCAGGTACCAGTGCTCGGTGCAGCCCTCGTCGCGCAGATCCAGGCGGATGGTGCCGGAGGTGGTCTCGGGCAGCTCCGGGTGCCGGCCGGCGGTCCCCCGGGTCAGATGTTCCACGGCCGAGACGCTCATCGGGCCTCCTCGTCGGTGGTCGCGGCCGCCCGCCTGCCGGCGCCGCTCGTCCCGCAGCGTCCCCGCGTCGCGGGTGAGGCGAACTCACCCGGTCCGGGTGAGGCGGGTCGGAGCGGCGGGTATCCCTGAGCCATGCCGACGACCGGGGACGCCACCGCCGACCGGGTGCTGCTCGCACTGCTGACCATGCAGCGCGAGTCCTGGGAGCAGGGGATCCTCGGTCAGGCGCTGCTCGACCTCGGCCTGGACGAGGCCGCCGTGCTGGTCGCCGACGCCGCGGTGACCCGGCAACGGCCGGACGGGCGGCTCGGGGAGCCGGCCGGCTCGGTGGGCGCGGTGAACGGCGCCGCGTGCGGTGAGGTGGTCCGGCACGCCGCGCGCCGCACCGGCGACCGGCGGTACGCCGTGGCGCTGGACGCCCAGCTCGACTGGCTGACCCGGAGGGCGCCGAGGGCCGCCGACGGCACGCTGTTCCACCTGCTCGACGGCCGCCAGGTCTGGGCGGACACGATCTACATGGTGGTGCCGCTGCTGGCGCTGACCGGTCGCACCGGGACGGCCGCGGCGCAGGTGGCGGGGCACCGGCGACGGCTGTACGACGCGCGCACCGGCCTGTACGCCGCCCGCTGGGACGAGGACCGGGGCGAACCGGACCGGCCCGGACCCTGGGGCACCGGCAACGGCTGGGTGGTCGCCGGGATCGCCCGCGCGCTGCGGCTCGCGCCGGACTGGCCGGGTGACCTCCGCGCCGAGCTGGCCGGGCACGCCGAGGAGGTGCTGACCGCCTGCCTCGCGTACCGGGGCGCGGACGGCCTCTTCCCCGACGTGCTGGACGAGCCGGACGCGTTCCGCGAGGCCAACACCGCCCAGCTGCTCGGGTACGCGGCCCTCACCGGAGTGGCCGACGGGTGGCTGTCCCGGTCGTGGTTCGAGGTGGGCGCGGACCTGCTCGCGGCCGCCGCCGGGCGGATCGACGCGTACGGCCGGGTGACGGGCGTCAGCGGGGCGCCGGACTTCGAGCGTCCCGGCACCTCGCCCGAGGCGCAGGCGTGTCACCTGCTCGGGCACGCCGCGCTGCGCCGGGCCGGTGCGGCGCTCAGCACAGGATGAGCCCCCGCACGTACGCGGCCTGACCGGCGTGCTGGAGGTCGTCGTCGAGCACGCTCACCAGCCGCACCCCGAGCGTCACCGGCGGATCCCAGTTCTCGTCCACCACCCGGTCCAGGTCGGCCGCGCTCAGCCCGCGCAGGTACGCCAGGCTCCGGTCCACCACGGCCCGGTGGTAGTCCAGCAGCACGCCGCCGGTCTCGGGGCGTACCGCAGCGATCTGCTCCGGGCCGTGCCCGAAGCCGGTGTCGGCGGGGTCCGGCGGCAGGCCGCACCGTGCCGCCCAGTCGCCGGTGGCCCAGAGCTGCGGCTCGCCCATCACGTCGGCGACATGGTCGTCCTGGATCCGGGTCAGGTGCCAGACCAGCCAGCCGACCGGGTTCGCCCCGTCGGCCGGCGTCTGCCGCAGCTGGGCCGCGTCGAGCCCGTCGAGCGCCCCGGCGACCAGATCGGGCAACCGGCCGTACGCCTCGGTCAGCACGTCGGTCACGTCCACGCGCGCCTCACTCCCCTGTCCTGTCGTGCGTACCATCGGGCAGTACCGCCCACAGTGCCCGGCAAACCTCGGCGCGGGCCCCGCCTCTAGGGTGATCGCGTGGTCGCGGCGCTGGAGCTGTATCTGGACACCGACGCCACCCGGCGGATCCGGGTGCTGTGGGACCTGCTGGAGTCCGACGGGGTGCCGAGCATGCGTTCCCTGCTGGCGCAGCGGCACCGCCCGCACGTCTCGCTGGCGGTCGCGCCCCGCCTGGACCCGCAGCGCGTCGCCGGGGCGCTAGCCGGAACCGTGGTGGCGGCGCCGCTGCGGCTGGAGTTCCAGCACGCCGGCCAGTTCGTCGGGCGGGTGCTCTGGCTCGGGCCGGCGCCGACGCCCGAGCTGCTGGCGCACCACGCCACGGTGCACGAACGGCTGACGCGGGCCGGCGTCGAGGTGGTGGAGCACTACCGGCCGGGCCGCTGGGTGCCGCACTGCACGCTGTCCATGCGGGTGCCGAACCCGCTGATGGGCGCGGCGGTACGCCGCTGCCTGGAGGTGCTGCCGCTGACCGCGACAGTGGTCGGCGCGGCGGTGGCCGACCACGCCCGCGACATCTCCCACCCGCTGCCCTGACGCCCTCCCCCGCCAAGATCCACGCCACCTCGGGGAGATGGCTGCACCAGACCCCCTCCGACAGCGCCACCTCGCCGAACCGGTGTCGATCTTGGGCGGGCGGCGCAGGTCCCGCACGATGATCGGCATCGGTCCAGGATGCGGGCGCGACAGCGGGGCGGCGACCGGGTTTCGCGCCATCTGCGGCCGACCTGACGATCGGGGAAGAACCGACGCAAGCTGGTAAAAGCGCAGGTCAGAGCCACTCTGGCCACCCGAAGACGTGCGGCCGGAGCGGCAGCGAAGCACGTCGAAGGAGAGCCTCATGGCCGCACCCGTCGTCCGTTCCGTCACCGCCGACCAGACCGTCCTGCTGCCCGGCCAGTCGACCACCGTCCGGGTCGACGCCTACCACCCTGACTCGCGCCTGCTGACGCTCGCCGGCCGGGTCAGCGACCCCACCGGCGTCACCTGGGACAGCCCGGTCCGGGTGGACCTGAGCATCCCGTTGACCATTCAACTCGCCGGCGCCTCGCCGGGGGTGACTGTCACACCGAGCAGCGCCGATCCGGGCCGCTTCACAGTCACCGTGCTGGCCGGCCGGGGCACGGTGACGCTGACCGCGACGGCGCGTGACGGCGCCGGCCGCACCGGCACGGGCACCACCACGCTGACCGTGCCGCTGCTGGTCGGGATGAGCGCCGAGAAGGGCGCACGGACCCAGCGGGCGGTGGCCGACTATCCGGGCATCCGCTACATGCGCGACTTCGGCACGGACGGCCCGGACGCGGACGCGCTGCCGGAACTGCCTCCACTGAACGCCGGCAAGTTCGCCGACGCGCCCTCGGCCGTGATGCACGTCAGCTGGAAGGACGACGTCGAGCAACTGGCCGGCTGGCTCGACGGCGTGAACCGCCCGATCTACCTGACCTGGTACCACGAGCCGATGGGCGACGTGGCCCCCGCGACGTACCGGGCGACGGCGAGCCGGGTGACCCAGATCCTGGCGGCGCACCGCAACCGGCGGTGGGTGCTCGGGCACGGCCCGATCGTGACCCGCTACTGGCTGGACGAGGGGCGCGGCAACCCGGCCGACTGGGGTTACCCGGGCATGACCCACTACGGCGTGGACTGCTACTCCCGGGACACCGCCGCGTACTGGCCCGCCTCCCGGATGTTCGGCGTGGCCTTCGGCAAGGTGCGCGCCGCGTACCCGGGCATCCGGCTGCTGGTGCCCGAGTACGGGCTGAGCCGCATCGCCGCGGACACCACAGGCGCGGGCCGGGCGCGGACGATCCGCGAGCACGTCACGTGGCTGCGGCAGCAGAACGACGTGGACGCGATCGCGTACTGGAACAACTGGGCCGAGTTCGAGCTGGGTGACCCGCCGCTCGATGCCACGGCCTGGCGCGATCTCCAGGTGGGCCCGGCATAGACTGGGCCCATGAGGCGTAGTCGGTGACCAGCGGGGGCGTGACGTACCCGGGCTACACTCATGGCTGCCTCGCCTACGACGACCCGGCAGTGCTGCGCGCGCTGGCGGTCGAGCAGGTCACCGCCGGTCTCGCCGCCGGTGAGCAGGTCTGGGTGGTCGGTCCGGAGGATCGCGCCACTGTCACCGGCTGGCTGGCCTCGGTTCCCGGGGCAGACGCCGCGCGCCGGCGGGACGCGCTACGGGTGGTTCCCGTCGGCGAGGCGTACCGGCACGACGAGATCGTCGACCCCGACCGGCAGGTCCGGGCGTACGTGCGGGCCACCACCGAGGCGCTCACCGCCGGGCACACCGGTCTGCGGGTGCTGGCCGAGGCGACCAGCCTGGTCCGCACCCCCGCCCAGCGGGACGCGTTCGCCCGCTACGAGCACCGGATCGACCACTGGATGCGGCACCGGCCGATGTCGGCGGTCTGCGCCTACGACCGCCGGCGGCTGGACGACGCGGCGATCGCCGAGCTGGCCTGCCTGCACTCGGTGACGAACGCGGACGTGCTGTTCCGGCTGCACGCCGGCGACGGCGACTCGGTGGTGGCGCTGGCCGGCGAGCTGGACCCGTCCAACCACCGGGACTTCGCCGCCGCGCTGGAGCGGGCCGACCCGCGGCCGGTGGCGGGCCGGATCGTCTTCGACGCCGCCGAGCTGCGTTTCGTCGACCACCGCAGCCTGCTGCACCTGCGCGACCACGCCCGCCGGCACGACGCCGTCGCGGTGCTGCGCACGCCGAGCCGGGCCCCGGCCCGGCTGGTCGACCTGCTCGGTCTGTCCGAGGTACGGGTGGAGGTCGTCCGATGAGGAGCGGCGCGGCCTCCGGCCACGTGGGCTACTTCCACGAGGCGTTCGTCTACGGCTCCGACGAGGAGTTGCTGGCGGTGGCGCTGCCGTTCCTGCTGGACGGGATCGCGGCCGGCGAGCCGACTGCGGTGAACCTGGACGAGCGCAACGCCGAGCTGGTGCGCCGGGCGCTGCCCACCGGCGCCGAGGTCACGTTCCTGCCGGTCGGTGACGTCTACGCCCGGCCCAGTGTCGCGCTGCGTTCCTACCGGGAGCTGCTCGCCTCGTACGTGGCGGCGGGGGCGGCACAGATCCGGATGGTCGGCGAACTGCCTCCGGTGCTGCTCGGCGCGACCTGGGACTGGTGGGCGCGCTACGAGTCGGCGATCAACCACGCCTACGACGACTTCCCGCTGTGGGGCATCTGCGCCTACGACCGTCGGGGCACGCCCGCGCACGTGCTCGCCGACGTGGCACGTACCCATCCGCTGGTGGCGCGGCCGGACGGCGGGCACGAGGCGGCCGGTCTCTACACCGAGCCGACGAGCTATCTGACCGAGTTCCGTCCGGCGCCCGCGGACCCGGTGCAGCGGACGGCGCCGCTCGTCGAGCTGGTCGACCCGACGCCGGCCCGCGCTCGCGCGGAGGTGCGCGCCGCCGACCGTGGCCTGCTGCCGCCCGACGGCCTCGACGGCCTGGTCATCGCCGTCAGCGAGGTGGTGAGCAACGCGCTGCGCCACGGCGAACCGCCGGTGTGCCTGCGGTTGTGGCGCGCGCCGGACCGGATCGTGGTGACCGTCCACGATCGGGGGACCGGCCCGAAGGACCCGTTCGCCGGGCTGCTGCCGGCGGGCGACGGTTCCGACGGCGGCCTGGGCCTGTGGATCAGCCACCAGAGTTGCGACCACGTGACGTACCACAGGGACGCGACCGGCTTCACCATCCGCCTGACGGCGGGGAACCCGCACTTCCCGGTCTGACCCTGCCGCCGGTCGGCGGGCAGGGGGCGGGGCGGGGCGAGCCCCGCGCGCGGACGCGGTACCGTAGCGCCTCATCGTGCCCTGCGGGGCGGTCATCCGCCGGCCTGGCGCTGGCGAACCGACGGAGGATGGCGCATGTCAAACGGTGCCGAGCCGTTCGCACCCCACGACGACCTGTCCGGGCGGCCCCGGTTCGATCCCGCGTTGCGCGGCTACGACAAACGTCAGGTGGACCGGTACGTCGAGCAGGTCGACGCCGAGGTGAGCGCGCTGACCGCCGCACGGGACCGGGCGTACACGCAGGTGCGCGACCTGACCGCGCAGGTGCAGCGGGTGCAGGCCGAGGCGGTGGAGCTGCGCGACCGTCCGACGGCTGTGGACCGGGCGTCCTTCCGCGACCTCGGCCCGATGGTCGACCAGATCCTGGACCTGGCCGAGAAGCAGGCCGGCCAGATCACCGACGTGGCCACCCGGCGCGCGGAGGACGTCCAGGGGCAGGCGGAGAAGCTGCTGGCCGCGGCGCAGGAGCAGGCCGCGCGGGAGCGGCGTGAGCTGGACGAGGAGCTGTCCGCCCGCCGGGCCGAGCAGGAGCGGGTGGACGAGGAGCGGCGGGCCGCCGCGCAGGCGGAGCTGACCGCGGTGCGGGAGCTGGCGGAGAAGCTGCGCGTCGAGGGGCAGGCCGCGCACGACCGGGCCCAGCAGGAGGCGAAGCGGGTCACCGAGCAGAGTGCGCAGCAGGTCGAGCAGGCGCGCTCGGCGTCCGAGGCGCTGGTGAGGGCCGCGCGGACGCAGATCCAGCAGGAGGTCCAGGCCAACCGCAGCAAGGCCCAGCAGGAGCTGGCCCAGTGGCAGGCCACGATGGCCAAGGAACTGGACGAGCGGCGGGCCGCCGCCGAGCAGGAGCTGGCCGACCGGGCCGCCGCCGCGGAGAAGGACATCGCCGCGCTGGTCGCCGAGGCGCAGCAGTACGCCACCGAGGTCCGGGAACGGGCCGACGAGGAGACGGGGGCGCACCAGGAGCAGCTCGCCGGCGTGCAGCGGGAGATCCAGCAGCGGCAGGAGACGCTGACCCAGCTCAAGGCGGAGCTGGAGACGGTCTCCCGGCAGCTGGAGGACACCCGGCGGGAGATCGCCACCATCGAGCGGACCGGCGCGGAGCTGGAGGAGCGGCTGGTCGGCGTTCGCCGGGAGCTGACCGCGGAGACCAAGCGGCTGAACGAGGCGCGGCGCGCGGCGGACCTGGCCGAGCAGCACGCCAAGGAGACCCGGGCCCGGGTGCAGCGGGAGGCCAAGCGGGTCGCCGACCTGGCCGCGGCGGCGGTCATGGCGGCCGCCGCGGGCGGCGGGGAGACAGCCGAGTACCCGCAGGTGGGGGCACGCCCGCCGATCACCGTGCCGGCCGAGGTGACGCCCCGGGCCGTGGACGGGCGGACCGAGCCGGACGCGATCGAGCCGGACCGGTCGGAGCCGCCGCTCGTGGAGCCGTTCGTCGAGCGGCTGGACGGGCCGAGCTTCGACGCGTTCGCGGTCCGCGCACCGGCTCCGCGCGGCGTGCCCGAGGCGGAGACCACTGGTACCGACAACGGCGTACCGGCCACCGCCTGAGCGATCGGCGCCGCCGGTCCGGCCGGGCCGGCGGCCCGCATCTTGCCCATCGACCTTGCGATATGCAAATATTTGGATCGATCTGCTGGTGCATCTCGATCTTTATTCGGGGGTTGACGGGTATGCGGAAGATTTCCTCGATCGGTGCCGCCGTCGTCCTGACCGTCGCCTCGGCGGGCGCCGTGGTGGCCGGTACGGCCGGACCGGCGAGCGCCGGGTGCAGCCACTCCCACTCCAACGTGGACAGCAAGTTCGGCCAGTTGTTCAACGCCACGAACGTCAACATCCGTACCGGCCCGCACACCACCTGCGCCTCACTGGGATACGGGCAGCTCAGTCACACGGTCGACTTCCACTGCTTTGCCAGCGGCGACCGGGTCACCGCGAACGGCAAGACCACCTACACGTGGACGTACCTGCGGGACGTCACCACAGGCGTCTCCGGCTGGGTCGCCGACGCGCTGCTGGACAACCTCGGCGGCAACGTCGCCTGCTGAGCGGGACCATCCGGCACGCCCACGCCGGGCAGGATGACAGGGCATGACCGGCCTGCACCCGCCCGTCGAGCCGTACGCCACCCACCGGATCCCGGTCGGTGACTGCCACGTCCTGTACGCGGAGGAGGTCGGGCGACCGGACGGCGTACCCGTGGTGTTCCTGCACGGTGGGCCCGGCGGCGGCCTGGTGCCGGTGGCCCGCCGGTTCTTCGACCCCGACCGCCACCGGGCCGTGCTGTTCGACCAGCGCGGCGCCGGTCGCAGCACCCCGCACGGCGAGGTGCGCGCCAACACCACCTGGCATCTGGTGGCCGACCTGGAGACGATCCGGCAGCGGCTGGGCATCGACTCGTGGCTGGTGTTCGGCGGGTCGTGGGGCACCACGCTCGGCCTGGCGTACGCGCAGGCGCACCCGGATCGGGTGACCGGGCTGGTCCTGCGCGGCGTGCTGCTGCTGCGGCGCAGCGAGCGGGACTGGTTCTACCAGGGCGGGCTGCGCCACCTCCAGCCCGAGGAGTGGGAGCGGTTCGTCGCGCCGGTCCCGCCCGGCGAACGCGACGACGTGCTGGCCGCGTACCACAGGCGGTTGCACGGCCCGGACGAGGCGCGGGCCCGGGAGTACGCGCGGGCCTGGGGGCGGTGGGAGGCGGTCAACTCGTCGCTGCGGCCCGACCCGGAGATGCTCGCCCACTTCACCGCCGACGACCAGGCGCTGCCCGTGGCCCGGATCCTGTCGCACTACGCGGTGCACGGCGGCTTCCTCGCCGAGGGCCAGTTGCTCGACGGCGTGGACCGGATCCGGCACCTGCCCGCCGTGATCGTCAACGGCCGCTACGACCTGTGCTGCCCGCCGGTGTCCGCGTACGACCTGGCCCGCCGGTGGCCGGAGGCGACGCTACGGATCGTGCCGGAGGCCGGGCACTCCGCCGCCGAGCCGGCCGTCACGCGCGAGGTGCTGCGCGCGCTCGACGAGGTGACCGCGACCGTCGGCTGACCGGGCCGGTCGGACCCCCGGCAGCCCGGCGGGCGAGAGCCTGGTCATCCGGGAGCGCTGCTGGCAAGATCGGCCGGGTGACGGGTGCGCTGTACGCGGTCAGTGACCTCCACGTGTCGTACGCGGAGAACCGCGCGGTGGTGGACGGCCTGCGGCCGGAGACGGCGGACGACTGGCTGATCGTGGCCGGCGACGTGGGCGAGGTCTTCGCCGACGTGGAGCGGACGCTGCGGCTGCTGCGCGACCGGTTCGCGCGGGTGGTGTGGGCACCCGGCAACCACGAGCTGTGGACCCACCCCAACGACCCGGTGACGCTGCGCGGCGTGGCCCGCTACGACGCGCTCGTGGCGATGTGCCGTGAGCTGGGCGTGCTGACCCCGGAGGACGACTATCCGGTGTGGCGGGGCGAAGGCGGGCCGGTCACCGTGGCGCCGCTGTTCCTGCTCTACGACTACTCGTTCCGCGCGCCCGGCACGACCACCAAGGAGGAGTCGCTGCGCGCGGCGTACGACGCCGGTGTGGTGTGCACCGACGAGATGCTGCTGCACCCCGACCCGTACCCGGACCGGGAGTCCTGGTGCGCGGCGCGGCTGGAGGTGACGAGGCGGCGGCTGGCGGCCACCGACCCGGCGCTGCCCACAGTGCTGGTCACCCACTGGCCGCTGGTGCGGCAGCCCACCGAGGTGCTCTGGTTCCCGGAGTTCGCCCAGTGGTGCGGCACCGACCGGACGGCCGACTGGCACGTGCGCCACCGCGCCGCCGTCGCGGTCTACGGCCACCTGCACATCCCGCGCACCACGCACTACGACGGGGTGCGCTTCGAGGAGGTGTCGCTGGGCTACCCGCGCGAGTGGCGGCGCCGCGGCGGCGAGCCGGCGCCGATGAAACGCATCCTCGGATGATCGGAGCGCTGCTGCCGGCCGGGGCGCTGGCCGTCGAGGCGTTCACCGACGTGCCGGACGAGACGCCGTACCCGGGCGAGGAGGACCTGGTGGCCCGCGCGGTGGCCGCCCGCCGCCAGGAGTTCGTCACGGCCCGCCGCTGCGCGCGGGAGGCGCTGGCCCGCCTCGGGTACGCCCCGGCGCCGATCCGTCCCGGGCCCCGGCGGGAGCCGGTGTGGCCGGACGGCGTGGTGGGCAGCATCACGCACTGCACCGGCTACCGGGCGGCGGCGGTGGCGCCGGCCGGGGCGCTGGCCGGGCTGGGCATCGACGCGGAGCCGCACGAGCCGCTGCCCGACGGCGTGGCCGGGGTGGTCCTCACCGCGGGCGAGCCGGAGCGGCTGGCCGCGCTGTGTGACGCCGATCCGGCGACGCACTGGGACCGGCTGGTGTTCAGCGCCAAGGAGTCGGTCTACAAGGCGTGGTACCCGCTGACCGGGCGCTGGCTCGGGTTCGAGGAGGCGGAGCTGACGTTCGACCGGTCCGGCCGGTTCACCGCCCGGATCCTGGTCGACGGCACGCGTACCGACGGCGGCCCGCCGCTGGACGTCCTGGACGGCCGCTGGCTGGTCACCCGCGGGCTGCTGCTCACCGCAGTGGCCGTGCCGCACCGGTCCTGACCAGCGTTACCGCGATTGTTCCGGTTTGCCCGCCCTGACCTGGGGTAGGGCCGAGGGGGCCTGGACATTTCGCTGTAGGAGGACAGGTCCTGATGGAATCCAGCAAGCCCACCCAGATCGTCAAGGGTGTCGTCGAAGCCGCCGTCGAGAAGGTCGGCGACGCGCTGACTCCGGACGTTCCGGGCGCTCCCGGCAGCGCGCCACCACCGCTGGAGGAGCCGACCACGCCGCACGGGCCGCTGCCGCCCAAGGACGAGCAGGGCGCGCCGGACACCCGGACCCCGACCGGCGCCCAGACCGGTGTGCCGAAGATCGCCAAGGGGCAGCAGGGCGCGTACCTCACCACCGCCAACGGCGCCCGGCTGCGCGACACCGACCACTCGTTGAAGGCCGGTCCGCGCGGCCCGGTCCTGCTCCAGGACCACCACCTGCGGGAGAAGATCACCCACTTCGACCACGAACGGATCCCGGAGCGGGTGGTGCACGCCCGGGGCGCGGGCGCGCACGGCACGTTCGTCGCGTACGGCACCGCCGAGGAGGTGACCCGGGCCGGGTTCCTGAAGAAGGGTCGCGAGACGCCGGTCTTCGTCCGCTTCTCCACGGTGCTGGGCTCGCGCGGGTCGGCCGACACGGTCCGCGACACCCGCGGCTTCGCCACCAAGTTCTACACCGACGAGGGCACGTTCGACCTGGTCGCCAACAACATCCCGGTGTTCTTCATCCAGGACGCGATCAAGTTCCCGGACGTCATCCACGCGGGCAAGCCGCACCCGGACCGGGAGATCCCGCAGGCGCAGAGCGCACACGACACGTTCTGGGACTTCGTCTCGCTGCACACCGAGGCGCAGCACCACACCATCTGGAACATGTCCGACCGGGGCATTCCGCGGTCCTACCGGACCATGGAGGGCTTCGGCGTGCACACGTTCCGCCTGGTCGACGACGCAGGTGCGACAGCGCTGGTCAAGTTCCACTGGAAGCCGAAGCTGGGCGTGCACTCGCTGACCTGGGAGGAGGCGCAGCTCATCGGCGGTATCGACCCGGACTACCACCGCCGCGACCTGTACGACGCGATCGAGGCCGGCGCGTACCCGGAGTGGGATCTGGGCATCCAGGTCTTCCCGGACACGCCGGAGGAGACGTTCGCCGGGATCGACCTGCTCGACCCGACGAAGATCGTGCCGGAGGAACTGGCGCCGGTGCAGCCGATCGGCAAGCTCACCCTGAACAAGACGCCGCGTAACTTCTTCGCCGAGACCGAGCAGGTGGCGTTCCACGTCGGGCACCTGCCGCCGGGCATCGACGTGACGAACGACCCGCTGATGCAGGGCCGCCTCTTCTCGTACGTGGACACGCAGCTCACCCGCCTGGGCGGACCGAACTTCACCCAGATCCCGATCAACCGGCCGCACGTCGACGTCAACGACATGCTGCGTGACGGCTTCCACCAGCACGCGGTGCACGCCGGGGTGGCGCCGTACCGGCCGAACTCGCTCGACGGCGGCAACCCGTTCCCGGCCGGCGACCGGGAGCACGCGTTCGTCGACACGCCGGTGACTGTGGCCGAGGCGCCGAAGGTGCGGGCCGCGCCGGCCTCCTTCGACGACCACTACAGCCAGGTACGCCTGTTCTGGCAGAGCATGTCGCCGGTGGAGAAGGAGCACATCGTCCGGGCGTACACGTTCGAGCTGGGCAAGTGCTACCACCAGGCGATCAAGGAGCGGCAGCTCCAGTGCCTGGCGAACGTCGACCCGGTGCTGTGCGAGCAGGTCGCGACCGGTCTGGGCCTGCCCGTGCCGCAGCCCACGGTGCCGCTCGCGGAGGTGCAGCCCAGCCCGGCGCTGTCCCAGGTGGGCCGGGAGTGGCCGGCCGACGGCCGGATGGTCGGCATCGTGGTCGACGCCCAGGCCGACCTGGGCGACGTGCACGAGGTACGCCGGGAGGTGTTCGCCGCCGGCATGGTGCCGCTGCTGATCGCCGCGCACGGCGGCACCGTCGACGGACTGCCGGTGCAGCGCACGTTCGCCACCGGCCGCTCGGTCGAGTTCGACGCGGTGCTGCTGGCCGGCGCCCCGACCCCGGCGCCGGACGCGCTGCCGGCCCGCGACGTCGAGGCCGGCGCGCCGGGCTCCCCGACCGTCGACCCGCGGGTGCTGCTGCTGGTCGAGGAGGCGTGGCGGCACGCCAAGGTGATCGGCGCCTGGGGCGCGGGCGCCGAGGTGCTGCACCAGGCCGGCGTCGCAGGCACGCCGGGCGTGGTGACCGGTGGCTCCGGGGCCGAGGTGCTCGGCGAGGTGCAGCGGCTGATGGCGGCGCACCGGGTCTGGGAGAGGTTCCCGGCCTCGGTCGCCTGATCCCGGGTCGCGCGTGGGGGCGGTCCCGGACGGGGGCCGCCCCACGCTGTGCGTACGTCCCGCTCATCGACGATTGTCGTTGACGCCTTAGTTAATACTCTTTAATATTTGGGCCACCTCGAGGAAGACCCCCATCCGCCCCCGTCCCCCGGGAAGGCCCTCGATGCCCACACCTCACCTCCGGCGGCGCCTCGCCGCCGGTGCGCTCGCGCTGGCCACCACCGCCGCGACGCTCACCCTCGCCCCGGCCGCCGCCGAGGCGGTGGTGCTGCCGAACAACTTCAAGAGCGTCGGCTACATGCCGTCCTGGAGCGGCAACGTCAACACCGTCCAGTACGGCAAGCTCACCCACATCAACTACGCGTTCGTCCTGCCCAACGGCGACGGCAGCCTGCGCCCGGTGGAGAACCCGGGCAAGCTGTCCTCACTCGTGTCGCTCGGGCACGCCAACAACGTCAAGGTCTCCATCGCCGTCGGCGGCTGGAACGACGGCGACGACTCCGCGTTCGAGGCGCTCGCCGCGAACTCCGGCACGCGCACCGCGTTCGTCAACAACCTGATCGCCTTCGTCAACCAGTACAACCTCGACGGCGTCGACATGGACTGGGAGTATCCCGACCCGGGCGCCTCGGCGAACAACTACACGCTGCTCATGCAGCAGCTCGGCAGCGCCCTGCACAGCCGCGGCAAGCTGCTCACCGCCGCCGTGGTCTCCGAGGGCTACTACGTCGACGGGGTGCCCACGGCCGTCTTCGGCTCGGTGGACTGGCTGAACATCATGGCGTACGACGGCGGCAGCCCGCACGCCAACTACGACTGGTCGGTCGCCAGCGTCAACAGGTGGAAGTCGCGCGGCCTGCCCGCCGCCAAGGCGGTGCTCGGCGTGCCCTTCTACAGCCGGCCCGGCTACTACACCTACTCGGCGCTGGTCGGCATGGACCCGGCCAACGCCAACCGGGACTGCACCACAGTGGGCGGCGCCCAGCAGTGCTACAACGGCGTACCGACCGTGAAGCGCAAGACGCAGTGGGCCCTGGCGAACGCCGGCGGGATGATGAACTGGGAGCTGTCGCAGGACACCACCGGTTCGACCTCGCTGGTCAGCGCGATCTACGACACCGTCACCGGCGGCGGCACCCCGCCGCCGTCCGGGCGTACCGGGCCGATCACCGGCATCGGCGGCGCCTGCGTGGACGTGGCGGCCGCGAGCACCGCGAACGGCACCGCGATCCAGCTGTACGGCTGCAACGGCACCGCCGCGCAGAGCTGGACCGTCGCCGGCGACGGCACGCTGCGGGCGCTGGGCAAGTGCCTCGACGTGACGAGCGCCGGCACCGCGAACGGCACCCGGATCCAGCTCTGGGACTGCAACGGCACCGGCGCTCAGGTGTGGCAGGCCCAGAGCAACGGCACGCTGCGCAACCCGGCGTCGGGCCGGTGCCTGGACGCCACCGGCAACAGCTCCGCCAACGGCACCCGGCTGCAGATCTGGGACTGCTTCGGCGGCGCCAACCAGGTCTGGCGGCTGCCGGCCTGATCGGGCTTCCCCGCCGGGCGGCCCGGCCCGGCGGGGACCGGCCTCACCAGCGGTTACGGGCCTCCTCGGCCCAGCCGACCAGGCCGTCCAGATCCACGCGCTCGCCGTCGTCGGTCGCGGCCCAGCCGGTGAAGTGCCCGAAGCACTGGTGCGTCTCCCCGGCCAGCACGAGCAGGTTGGTCCGCGCCACCCGCTCGTGGAACGGGTGGAACGTCACGTCCACCCGGTCACCGGTGATCCGCCACGGCCGCAGCCGGTCGGTGCGGTCGTACTCCCAGGTCAGGTCGGCGCCGATCTTGTGCAGGCGCCCGTCGACGAAGACCGCGTTCTCGGTCGAGCCGGTGCCGTCGGTCCACGTGCCGCCGAGCTGGATCGCCCGGCCCGGTCCGCTGCCGGCCGCCCAGTTCCACCGGACCGCGTACCGCCACTTGCCGCGGCCGTGGTCGAGCGCCGCGTACGACCCCTCCCCCACCGGGTACGCCGTGCCGTCCACGGTGAGCGTGCCGTGCACCGGCCGGCCGATGTCCTTGACCGTGTACTGGAACCGGCGGGTGCTCCACGGCACCACCACGCCCAGCGACTCGTGCCCCGGCGGCAGCGGCACGGTCAGGTCCACCTCGACGCCGGGTGCGCTCGCCCGCACCGTACTGCCGTCCGGGCCCTGCTCCACAGCGATGTCCAGCTTCCCGCCCCGGGCACGGACCGCACCGGTGCCGCTGACCGGCGGCAGCACCGTGGCCCGGGCGAACGGCACCACCGCCTCCGCCGTCGTCTCCCGGCCGGTACGCCGGTCGAGCAGGTAGAGGCTCTGCACCCCGGCGTAGTCCAGCGACGACGCGACCAGGCCGAGGATGTGCGTCGGCGTGACCACGCCCCAGTGCTCCCACCGCTTGGCCCGGCCCCAGCCGCGCAGGTTCGCCCGGTGCAGCGGCCGGCGGCTCCAGCCGACCGCGTCCGGGTTCAGCCGCCCGTCCGGCCGGCACAGGTCCACCGGCTCGGTGATCTCCCGCTCATGCGTCATCGCCGCAGGCTACCGGCGGCGGCGCGAGCCCGGCGGGCGGCCTCCGCAGCCGTCCCGCCGGGCCGTCGCGTCAGCGGCCCTGCTTGGCGCGGCAGATCTCCACCGGCACCGCCGGGGCGCCGTCGACCGGCGCCGGGTCCTCGGGGGTGGGCGCGATACCGCCGGCCGAGATCCGGTCCAGCGTGGCCAGCCCGGCCGCGTCGACCCGACCGAACACGGTGTAGTTGGGGCGCAGCGCCGAGTCGGCCTGGACCAGGAAGAACTGGCTGCCGTTGGTGTCCGGGCCGGCGTTGGCCATGGCGAGTGTGCCGCGCGCGTACAGGCGGCGTACGCCGGTCGGGTCGGTCGGCGCGGGCGGCAGGTCGGTGGGCAGCTCGTCGCGGTAGCGGTAGCCCGGGCCGCCCTCGCCGGTGCCGGACGGGTCGCCGCACTGGAGGACCGTGAGCGTCGGGTACGCGGTGAGCCGGTGGCAGGGCGTCCGGTCGTAGAAGCGCTTCCGGACCAGGTGCAGGAAGCTCTGTACGGTGCACGGCGCCTGTTCGCGGTCCAGCGTCAGCCCGATCGGCCCCTGGTTGGTGCGCAGCGTGACCCGCACGGTGCCGCGGTCCGGCGTACGGCGCGGGTCCGGCGGCAGCGACACCGGACGGGCGGCCGGCTCGTCCGGCGTGGGCGTGTACGCGCACGGCCCCTTCGTGGGCGCCGGGTCGGCGGCGGGTGCCGCGGTCGCGGCGACACCTGCGGCGGCGACGATCGTCGCGGCGGCCAGGCTCACCCCGGCGAGGCGGGCCAGCAGGGGTGATGCGGCGTGCGTTCGGGTTTCGCTCGACACGGTGGTCCTCCCTGGACTCGTGGTACCAGAACGACCGGAGTCTATGGATCGGGTCACCCGATGTCGACGCGGGCGCTCCGGCGGGTCGAAAGTCGGTTGCCGCCCCGGGGCCGCCTCCGCGAGGCTGAGCGGCATGACGTTCTGACGGATCGCATCCCCGCCCGCAGGCCCGCGCCGCCTGCCGTCCGCCGTCCTCCGCGCTCTCCTCCAGAAACGAGCGTCTGTGTCCGCGTACCCCTCCGGGCGGGCCGTCGTGCCCGCCACCGTCTCCGTCTTCGCCTCCCCCGGCAGCTGGATCGAGTCCGCCGCGCTCGACCAGTGCCGTCAGGTCGCCGCCCTGGACGGCATGGCGCACGTCGCCGCCATGCCCGACCTGCACCCCGGCAAGGGCGCGCCGATCGGCGCCGCGATGTCCTCGACGGTGCTCTACCCGTTCCTCGTCGGCTCCGACATCGGCTGCGGCATCGCGGTCTTCCCGATCGCGCTGCGCCGGGTCGTACCGGAACGGCTCGCGGCCCGGTTCCCCGACCTGGACCGGGCACTCGACCCGGACCGGGACGCCGACGACCCGGCCTGGTCGGTGCTCGACGGCGACGTGCCGGCCGGTCACCTCGACGGCCTCGGCACCGTCGGGCGCGGCAACCACTTCGTCGAGCTGGCCCGCGTCGGGCCGATCCTCGCGGCGGAGCACGCCGCGCGGCTCGGGCTGGACGCCGGTGACCTGGTGCTCGTGGTGCACTCCGGGTCGCGCGGGCTGGGCGAACGGATCCTGCGCGAGCACACCGAGACGCACGGCGCCGGTCCCGCGCCCGACCCGGACGCCTACCTGGCCCGGCACGACGCGGCCGTGCGGTGGGGGTCGCTCAACCGGCGGCTGCTGGCCGCGCGGGTCGCGTACGCGCTCGGCGCCGAACCCACCGAGCCGGTCGTCGACCAGTGTCACAACCTGGTCGAGATCCGCGACGGGCGCTACCTGCACCGCAAGGGCGCGACGCCGGGTGACGGCCGGGACGTGCTGATCGCCGGCACCCGCGGCACGCCCTCCTACCTGGTGGCGGCGCACGCCGGGCCGGACGCCGGCTACTCGGTGGCGCACGGTGCCGGGCGCAAGATGTCCCGCGCCGACGCGCTGCGCCGGGGCCGGGCCAAGCACACAGTCGAGGAGCTGCGCCGTACGCCGGTCGGCTCGATCGTGGTGTGCGGCGACCGGCAACTGCTGTTCGAGGAGGCACCCACCGCGTACAAGCGCATCGAGCAGGTGATCGGCGACCTGGTGGCGCACGACCTCGCCACGCCGATCACCACGACGGTTCCGCTGGTCACCTACAAGACGCCGGACGTGGGCCGCCGCGACGAGCGCCGGAAGGGCCGCCGGTGACCGAGCTGCTGCTGTCCGCCGGGCGTGGACCGGCCGAGTGCGCATGGACGCTGGCCGGGCTGCTGTCCCGCCTGGAAGGCGAGGCGGCCCGGCGGGGCCTGCGTACCGAGCGGGTCGAGACGGTGCCCGGCGACCGGGCCGGCACCTACCGGTCGGTGCTGGTACGGATCACCGGCGCCGGGGCGGAGGCGTTCGCGGCCGGGTGGACCGGCACGCTCTGCTGGCAGGCGCCCAGCCCGTACCGGACGGGCCACGGACGGAAGAACTGGTACGTCACCGCGCGGACGTGCCGGACCGACGTGGTGGTCACGCCGTTCGGCGAGGCCGACGTCGAGTTCGTGCCGTGCCGCACCGGCGGGCCGGGCGGCCAACACCGCGACAAGGCGAGCACCGCCGTCCGGGCCACGCACCGCCCGTCGGGCCGCACAGTGGTGGTGGACACCGAACGGCACCTGCACCTCAACCGCCGTATCGCGGTCGAGCTGCTGCGGCAGCGGATCGCCGCCGACGACGAGGCGGCCCGGCGCGCGGGTGTCGACGCCCGCTGGCGGGTCCACGACGACCTCGTGCGCGGTGACCCGGTACGGGTGGAGCGGCCGTGACCCGGGCCGGGCCGTGACCCCTGCCCGCCCGCGCTCAACCGACGAAGACGCAGAGCGGGTGGCCGGCGGGGTCGGAGTACACCCGTAGGGGCTCGTCCGGGTCGTCGGACCGATCCCGCAGCAGCCGCCCGCCGAGCGCGAGCACCCGCTCGTGCTGCCGGTCCAGCTCGGCCACCGACGGCACGGTCAGGTCGAGGTGCAGTTGCTGCGGCACCTCGCCCTCCGGCCAGGTCGCCTCCGGCAGCCGGTCGACCTGCTGGAAGGCCAGTTGCGGCACGCCCTGCGCGGTCCGCAGCACCAGCCAGTCCCGGCCGCGCTCGTCCGGTTCCCCGGCCGCCGGAGGCTCGTCACCGGGCCGGTAGACCAGGCCCAGCAGCGCGCGGTAGAACTCGGCCAGGGCGCGCGCGTCGGTGCAGTCCAGCACCACCTGGCACAGCCGCAGACCCGGTCCGTCGGTCATCGTCACCACCTCCGGCCTCCTCTTGCCCCGCCGGTCACGGCCCAATCCGCAGTCCATCACCGGCCCGGCTACCGTGGGCGCGGCGGACGGGCGGCCCCGCCCGCCGACGTACGGCGCGTGAGGAGGACGGATGCGACGGGCAAACACCGGTCCGGTGGCGGCGAGAGCTCTTCCGCCAACCTCCCGCCGCGGGCTCGGCTGCCTCGCGCGGTACCTCACCCGGAAGTGGAACCCGGGAGCGGAGCTGCGCGGCGCCTCGACGAGCCGGCCCTGCCGGTGACCGGGATGCGCCTGCACGTGGGCTGTGCCATGTGGACGCACAAGTCCTGGTCCGGCCGCTTCCTGCCGCACCCGCTGCCCGCACACGAGCGGCTGCGCGCGTACGCCGGGTGGTGCAATGCCGTGGAGGGCAACACCACGTTCTACGCCACCCCGGCCCGGGAGACGGTGGCGTCCTGGGCCGACCAGACCGCGCCGGGCTTCCGTCTCCTGCCGAAGCTGCCGAAGGTGGTCACCCACGAGCGCCGGCTCACCGGCGGCGAGGTGGAACTGCGGGCGTTCCTGCACGCGATGGAGCCGCTCGGCCCGCGGGCCGACGCGCTCTGGATCCAGTTGCCCGGCTCGTTCGGCCCCGGTGACGTGCCCGACCTCGACCGGTTCCTGCGCACGCTGCCCACCACCCACAGGTACGCCGTCGAGGTCCGCCACCCCGCCTTCCTCACCGAGGCCGGTGCGGTACGCGCGCTGGAGGCCACGCTGCACCGGGCCGGCGCCGAGTGGATCCCGTTCGACACCACAGCGTTCTTCCGGACGCCGCCGACGAGCGACGCCGAGCGGGAGGCGTGGACGCGCAAGCCGCGCCTGCCGCTGCGTACCCGGGCGCTGACCGACCGGCCGATCGTGCGTTACCTGGGTCGCGACGACCCGGCCCGCACCGTCGAGGGCTGGCAGCCGTGGCTGGACGTGGTCACCGGCTGGCTGCGGGAGGGCCGCTCGCCGACCGTGTTCGTGCACACGCCGGACAACGCCGACGCGCCCGAGCTGGCCCGCCGCTTCCACGACCAGGTCCGCGAGCGGGTGCCCGGGCTCGCGCCGCTGCCCGAGCCGGAGCCGGTCGGCCCGGCGACGCTGTTCTGAGCGCCGGGTCAGATCGCCACCAGCCCGCTCAGCCTGCTCGGCCGCCCTCGGGCGGGGGCAGGCGGTCATCGTACGCGCCGGACCGTCCCGCGTACCGCTCGCCGCGCAGGAACGGCAGCGGGTTCGGGCGCAGCCGTGCAGGCCGAGCGTCTGCCGCTGCATCACCGGCGCCGGGCGTCCCCGCCCCGGGCAGCGCTCGTGCCCGTGACCCAGGCGGTGGTAGACCACGCATCGGCGGTACGGGCGAGGTCGCTGCCGTAGGCGGGCGCGCCGCGCACCCGGCGGGCCACGTTGACCACCACCCGGTCCCCGCTACGGCAGGAGGTGTACCGGCCCGGCACAGGTCGTCGCGCGTACCGGGGGTGGCGAGGTAGACGGTGAAGTCGGCGGGCCCGCGGGCGCCGACGCGGCGCAGAGCGATCCGTCCGTCGGTGGTCCAGCCACCCGGGCCGGTGAGGATACCGGTGACCTGCACCGCGAGATCCGCCGGTGGCAGACCCGTGATGCCGCGCTTTCGACCCGAAGACCCTCCCCCCGGGAACCCCGCTCGACGGCATCATCGCCCACACGTCCCAGGTCCACCACCCGTAGCCAGTCCTCCCCCTCCCCCTCCCCCTCTCCCTCTCCCTCTCCCTCTCCCTCTCCCTCTCCCTCTCCCTCTCCCTCTCCCTCTCCCTCTCCCTCTCCCTCTCCCTCTCCCTCTCCCTCTCCCTCTCCCTCTCCCTCTCCCTCTCCCTCTCCCTCTCCCTCTCCCTCTCCCTCTCCCTCTCCCGGATGATCAAGGAGTTTGCGGGCCGAAACCGCCCTGGCGAGGACACAAACCCCTTGATCACCGGCGCAGGAAGGCCGAGCCACGTGGACCTTGGTACGAAGCGGCCCCCATGAGGGCGCGCTCGTACCAAGATCCACGGCTGCTCAGGCGTACGGACCGCAGCCCTCACGTGTGGGGAGGCATGACGCGTCGGGGAGGAGCAGGTGAGGCGGGGACCGGTCCTCGCCGGTGATCGTGCGCTTTCTGCCCGGTCAGACCGGGGCAGCCACGACATCGACGGGGCCGCAAGTGCAAGATCGCGGAGAGCGGGCGAGGGCGGAGGGCGGGGCGGGGGCGGGGGCGGGACGGGTGGGTGTGAGGATCGGGGCATGCGTGCGGTGGTGTTCGAGCAGTTCGGGGTACGGCCGGAGGTCCGGGAGGTGGACGACCCGGCGCCGGCGCCGGACGGGGTGGTCGTCCGGGTCGGCGCGACCGGCCTGTGCCGCAGTGACTGGCACGGCTGGCAGGGCCACGACCCGGACATCCGCCTGCCGCACGTGCCGGGCCACGAGTTCGCCGGTGTCGTCGTGGCCGCAGGCGCGGACGTCCGCGGCTGGCGGCCCGGTGACCGGGTGACAGCGCCGTTCGTCTGCGCGTGCGGGCGGTGCCCGTCCTGCCTGGCCGGCGACCAGCAGGTCTGCGAGCGGCAGACCCAGCCGGGCTTCACCGGGTGGGGCTCGTTCGCCGAGCTGGTCGCGGTACGGCACGCCGACGTCAACCTGGTCCGGCTGCCGGACGAGCTGGACGAGGCGGCCGCCGCCGCGCTCGGTTGCCGGTTCGCCACCGCGTTCCGGGCCGTCGTCGCGCAGGGCCGGGCGGCGGCGGGCGAGTGGGTGGCCGTGCACGGCTGCGGCGGCGTCGGCCTGTCCGCCGTCATGGTGGCGGCGGCGAGCGGGGCGCGGGTGGTGGCGGTGGACGTGTCGTCCGGCGCGCTGGAGCTGGCCCGCCTCAGCGGCGCCGCGGTCTGCGTGGACGCGAGCGCGCTCGCCGGTCCCGGCGAGGTGGCCGCCGTGATCCGGGAGGCCACCGGCGGTGGCGCCCACCTGTCGCTGGACGCGCTGGGCAGTCACGCCACCTGTGTGGCGTCGATCGAGGGCCTGCGCCGCCGCGGCCGGCACGTGCAGGTCGGGCTGCTGCCCGCCGCGCAGGGCCGGCCCGCGCTGCCGATGGACCTGGTGATCGCGTACGAGCTGGAGCTGCGGGGCAGCCACGGCATGCCGGCGCACGCGTACCCGGAGATGCTGCGGCTGGTCACCGCCGGGGTGCTGCGCCCGGCCGAGCTGGTCACCCGCACCATCGACCTGGCCGCCGCGCCAGACGCGCTGGCCACGATGGACCGGCCGGCCACCCCCGGGATGTGCCTGATCCGTCCCTGAACGGGCACGGGCCGGCCCGGCACCGGGAGACCCGGCGCGGACCGGCCCGCGAGGCCGTCCGGTCAGTCGGTGACGGTCACCGTGACGGTACGGGGCGGCTGCTGGTACTGCCCCCGGTTGTCCATGCCGCGGATCGTCACCGTGTACGTGCCGGCCGGGATCACCGGCGACGTGTACGCGAAGTTCGACCCCGGCGAGCCCGGGCTGGTGAGGAACGTGGCGATCCACGGCCAGCTGGTCGGCGCGCCCGCGCGGCCGAACGTGCCGGCGGAGTTCATGCCCTGCCCGGCGCTGTTGCCGATCTGCACCTCGACCTTCTGCATCCCGCCGTCGTCCACCGCCCGGCCGGTGATGACGATCCGGCCGCCGGTGTACGCCTGCCCCTCGACCGGCGTGATGCTCGGCTCCAGCGTCGGGTCGGTGTCACCCGGGTAGACCAGGTAGCGGGCGGTGGCGCCGCTTGTCGAGTTGTCCTGCTGACCGGCGGTGTCCACGGCCCACGCCTCGACGCTGTACGTGCCCCGGGTGGGCAGGTCGATCGAGAGCGTGAACGCGGTGCTGGTCGCGCCGGGCGCGGCGAGCGTCGCGTCGACTGTGGCGAACGCGGCGGCCATGGTGCCGTTGGGCTGCACGTACCGGCCGGTGTCCAGGTCGCGCAGCGCGATCCGGACCGCCCGCACGCCCTTGTCGTCGGTCGCCGTGCCGGTCAGGTCCAGGTGCAGCTGGTCGATGTCCTGGTTGGTGCCGGTGAAGCTGAGCAGCCCGTTCGGGAAGGCGTCGCCTGGCACCTGGGCGGTGACTGTGAGCCGGCCCATGTTGGTGCTGGACGTGGTCAGGCCGAGCTTGTCGGTCGCCCGTACCCGGAAGTCGTAGACACCGGGGGTGAGCGGCACCGTGGTGAACGACCAGTCGAACGTCGCGGCGTCGAGGTTGGTCGGCGAGATCCGGTGGTAGCCGGCGACCGAGTCGGCGCCCCACGTGCCGTCGCTGGCGAGCGCCTCGCGGGTGGTGTTGTTGCGCAGGTAGATCTCGACCGACTTCAGGGCGTCGTCGTCGCGCGCCGTGCCGGCGAACGTGACCGCGCCGCCGGGCGCGACTGTGAACGGCGCCGGGTTGCCCGGCGGGGTCATCGCCACCGGCGAGGTGATCGCCACTGTCGGCGGTACGCCGTTGGCCGAGACGGTCCAGTCGCGGGTGTCGCCGCGCAGGTCGCTCTGCCCGGTCGTGTCGACCGCGGTCGCGGTCATCCTCCACTGCCCCTCGGTGGGCAGCGTGACCTCGTACTGCCAGGTGGTGGACGTCGCGCCGATCACGTCCGGCTCGCCGCGGAAGGTGTTGTAGACGGCGGCGACGGTCCCGTCGTCCTGCAGGTACCGGTTGTCGGGCGTGCGGAACGAGTAGATCAGCGAGTTGACGCCCTTGTCGTCGGTGGCGGTGCCGGAGGCCACGAAGGTCTGCGTGGCGAGCAGGCCGGCCGACGGCGAGCTGATCCGGGTCGTCGGCGGCAGGTCGTCGAAGCGGAACGCCTCGATTTTCTTGACCGCCTTGGTGGTGTCGCCGGCCCCGTTGCGGTCGAACGTCTTGGCCTGCAACTGGTAGACCCCGGCGGGCAGTGTCACCGGCAGGCTCCACGTGGTGGAGGTGGCGTTCGGCGCGGCGACGGTCGTGTTGATCGCCTTGAACGCGCCCCACGTGGTCAGGTCGGCCTGGAGGTACTTGCCGCTGTTGCGGTCCTGGATCTCCAGTTGCACCCGGGCCACGCCGGCCGGGGCGAGCGCCTGGCCGCTGATCGTGAACGACTCGCCGGCCGGCTTCACCGCGCCCTCGATCGGCGTGGTGACAGTGGTGTCCAGCGCCGCCGGCTTGGGCTCCTTGGAGAGGTCGAAGAAGGCCACCCGGCCGGTGGTCTTGCCGCCCTTGACGTTGCCGTCGCCGCCGACGAGCAGGCCGCGCGAGGTGGCGAGCATCGCCTTCTCGCCCTCGTACGAGTTGGAGCCGGGGTTCCACTCCAGCGCGGTGCCGGTGAGCGGGTCCAGCGCGCCGAGGTGGTCGCGGCGGACCACCTGGTCGCCGAGTCCGTAGCCGCTGAGCCCCTGGCCGGTGCCGTAGCCGACGTTGTCCAGGCCGGGCCACGGCACGTTCGACGTGGGCGACTCCTGCCAGCTGAAGTGCCCGCCGACGTAGACGGCGGTGTCGGTGATCGCGACCGAGTAGATGCTGTCGAAGTGCCGGGAGATCCAGAGCGGCTCGACGTTGTCGTTTCCGGTCAGCGGGTACGCGATGGCGGTGTCGTTGATCGGCGGGCGGTCGCCGCCGGAGCCGCTGGTGACCACGAAGTACGAGTCGTCCGGCGCGATGTCACCGGCGAAGACGCGCTGGATGCCGCCGACGAAGGAGAGGTTGTCCTCCCACAGCCGGGTACGCCAGGGCAGCAGCGCCTTGCTGGCCGTACCGATGAGCGCCACGCCGTAGCGGTCCTGGCCGGCGATCTGGCGGCCGGTGTGCACGACCAGCAGCTTGCTGCGGTCGTGGGTGAGCTTGAGCTGCTGCACGGTGAGCATGCCGCCGACGCCGATGCCGCCGGTGAGCGGCAGGTTGAAGCCGGTGTCGACGGCGCCGGTGGTGGGGTTGAGCGCGACCAGGCCGCTGCGGCTGACCCCGTTGACGGTGGCGAACTGGCCGCCGACGTAGACGGCGTTGCCGCTCACGGCCAGGGCGGTGGCCCGCGCGTTCGCGGTGGCGGTGAACGCGGCGACCGGCGCGCCGGTGGCCGGGTTCAGCCGGGCGATCTTGCGCTTGGTGACGCCGTTGATCGTGTTGAACGTGCCGGCGATGTAGAGCGACGAGCCGTCCGGCGACGCCTCCACCGCGGCGACCGCGCCGTCGATGACCGGCTTGAACCCGGTGTCCACCTTGCCGGTGTCCAGGTTGTACGACGCCAGGGACCGCTGCGCGATCGCGGACCCGCCGTTGTTGGCGATCGAGGTGAACGTGCCGGCGATGAAGACGCGGTTGCCGATCACCTCGATGTCGGTGATCTCGCCGTTGGTGATCCGCGGGGTGTCGGTGCGGGGGGTGGTCGGCATCAGCCGGGTGTCCCCGGGGGTGACCAGCGCACGGGTCGCCGTGGTGCGCGCGGCGCCGAGTGCGGCGCTGCTTCCCGTCGCCTGTGCGCCGGTGTGGCCGGCCACGCCGGCGTCCCGCACGGTGACGGTGGCGGCGAGCGCCGGCACTCCCGCCACCACGACCGCGCCGGCGACGACGACCGTCACCGCGCGAAGCCAAACTCGCATCGAGACAACTCTCCCTGTCCGCCGGGACGGCCCCCTCGGGTGATTCCCGAGTCCCCTTCGTCCGCGTGCCGGACGCCACCGTAGGAGGCAAAGGCTTCTCGCGATACGTGCCGCACCGGTAATCGACCGGTCGCCATCAATTTCGGCCACACCGGCAGCGCGCCTCCACCGATCGGGTCACCGGCTGTCACCGTCCGGCCGTGCGCGCCGTCGGGTCCGCGACACCTCCGTCCCGGCGGGTGTCAGGGCGCCTCGCTGCCGCGCTTGTCCTCCTGCGCCAGCACCGCGTCGCGGCGCTGCGGGTCGTCGCGTCCGGCGAGCGCCGCCGCCAGCCTCGGGTCGGCCGCGAGCCGCTCCCGGTTGCGGTGCCAGAACGCCTCGAAACCGCCTGTGTACGGGCACGCCGTGTCGCCGAGCGCCACGTCGGGTTCGTACCGGCAGCCGGCGCAGTGGTCGCCGATCCGGTCCACGTGCGTGCCGTCGAACGCCCACGGCCGGGTGTCGATGCGGGCCAGGTCGGCGTACTGGCTCATGCCGATGACAGTGGCGTTCATGACCCAGTCCGCGCCGTCGACGAAGTTGCGGCGGAACCAGTCGGCCAGGTCGGCGGGACGCCAGCCGCGTTGCAGGCCGTAGTTGGCGAGCACCGTCAGCCGTGCGGTGTGGTGCGCCCAGCCGGTGTCCCGGACGCCCGCGAGCACGTCGGCCAGGCAGCGGGCCTCCACCGCGTCGGCGTCGAGCCGGTCGAACCACCCGGGCAGCGGCTGCGCGGCGGCGAGCCAGCCGGCGCCCCGGAACCGCGGCGCGAAGTACCAGTAGAGCTGCCAGAGGAACTCGCGCCAGCCGAACAGGCCGCGCACGAACCGGTGCACCGCGGCGGGCGGCGCGGCGCCGTCCCGGGCGGCGCGCTCGGCGGCCCGGATCGCCGGTTCCGGGTCGAGCAGGCCGCTGTTGAACGAGGACGACAGCGCGCTGTACGCGAGCAGTCCGTCGCCATCGCGGAGCAGGTCGTGGGTGTCGGCGTACGCGGGCAGCCGGTGGGTCAGGAAGTGCGCGAGCCGGGCGCGCGCCTCGGTGTGCGTGGCCGGGTGGCGGCGCGGTCCGTCCCGGCCGGTGAACCGGATCCCCTCGTCCGCCCAGCGGTCCAGGTCGCGGCGGACCTGCGCGTCGATGTCGTCCTCGACGACCGGCGGGGGCGGCGGCACGTCGACGGACGGCCGGGCGCGGGGACGGCGGGCCGGCGGGGGCAGGTCGCGCAGCATGTCGTGGCGGTCGCGGGCGTACCGGTAGAAGTCGTCCATCCGCAGCCGGCCGCGCCGCCGGTCCGCCCAGGCGGCGAAGTCGGCGCGGTCGGTGACGAATCCGCGCGGCGGCAGCACTGTCAGCCCGTCCACGGTTCCGGCGAACGCCAGCGCCGCCCGGGACGCCGGGTGCACCAGCTCGACCGGCTCGCCCAGCCCGGTGAGCGCGGCGCGGAACGTGCCGGCCCGTACCAGCCGGGCCCGGTCGCCGAGTTCGGCGGCGCGGTGCCGCAGCGCGGACAGGAGCAGGTGTGCCTTCTGCCTGTGCATCGGCCGGGCGGCGAACAGCGACCGGGCCTCCACCAGCAGGACGGGCTGTGTGTCGTCGTCGAGGAAGTGCGGTCCGACCTGATCCGCCAGGAGCCAGCGCCAGGGTGCCAATGCCATCCCTTCACAATGGACGTGCGGTCAGTCGCCCCGCACCCGGGGGTGGCGGTGGTCGGTCAGCCGCAGCCCGACGCCGCGTACCGCCGCGATGGTGACGCCGGTGCCCAACTCGTCGAGCTTACGGCGCAACCGTTTCACCAGGGACTGCACGTCGGCCCGGCCGTGCGTCGGCGCGTCGTGCCAGACCGCGTGGTGCAGCTCGGAATAGCTCCACACCCGTACCGGCTCGACGGTCAGGCAGGTCAGCAGGTCGCGTTCCAGCCGGGTCAGGGCGGTCTCCCGGTTGCCCCACCGGGCGGTCGACCGGGCCGCGTCGATCACCAGCGCGCCGTCCGGCGCGGGCTTGTCCCGGGGTACGGGCGGAGCCGGCGCGACGGCCGGTGCGGGCGCGTGCGCCGGGGCCGGCGCATCCGTGATCAACTCGCGCAGCTCGTCCAGATCGGCGACCATCAGAAGGGGCGCGACGCCGTCCAGCAACTCGGTCAGCCGCAGCCGTTCGGCCGGGGACGACGTCACCCCGATGACGAGCGAGAAGGGATGCTCCGACGGGTCGGTGCCGGAGTTCGCCGCGTTCGTGCCGTCAGTCGTCACCGCGCCCCACCGTGACAAAAACTGTCAACAGGCTGCCCTCTCCGGGAGCCTGTTGGTGACATGTTGCTCACGTACGGTTATTGATCGTTCCTCACTGTCGATCATAGTGTCCACTCAGGCGTCCGGCGCAGACCCGCACGGCGCCTAGGGGGCCTGGGGGGTTCTTTTCACACCGGTGTCGTAGTCGGGAGAGTACGTCTCCTGGCCCTTCTGCCATGGCTCGATCATCAGCGGGTCATCGGAGGAGGAGGCAGCACCGATGCTGAGACGTCCACACAGATGGGGCCCGGCCCGGCGGCTGGTGAGCGCGGGTGCCGCCCTGGTGCTCGCCGCCACCGCGCTGGCCGCGACCGGCACCGCGGCACAGGCCGAGACGGGCGCGGGCGCGTCGGCCGGCGACAAGATCCGTCCCGAGCTCACCCGCCAGCTCCAGGGCAAGAGCGAGGGCGACTTCTGGATCCACTTCGGCGCCAAGGCGGACCTGAGCAGGGCCGCCTCGATCAAGGACTGGAACGAGCGCGGCGCCGCCGTCGCGGCGGCGCTGAAGAAGACCGCCGCCGACAGCCAGTCGAAGATCCGCGCCGAGCTGGACCGCTCGGGCACGAAGTACCAGACCTTCTGGGCGACGAACGCCATCAAGGTCACCGACGGCTCGCTGGCCATGGCGCAGAACTTCGCCGCCCACTCCGAGGTCGACGGCCTGTACGCGCCGGTGGAGTACAAGCTGCCGGAGACCACCCCCGGTACCGACGAGAAGTCGGCGAACGCCCTGGAGTGGGGCATCGCCAACATCAACGCCGACGACGTCTGGTCCCAGTACGGCGTCAAGGGCGCCGGGATCACCGTGGCGAGCATCGACAGCGGCGTCCAGTTCAACCACCCGGCGCTGGTGAACGCCTACCGGGGCAACAACGGTGACGGCACCTTCGACCACGACTACAACTGGTTCGACGCGGCCGGCGAGTGCGCCACCGCGCCGTGCGACTCCGACGGCCACGGCACGCACACCATGGGCACCATGGCCGGCGCCGACGGGGCCAACCAGATCGGTGTCGCCCCCGAGGTCAAGTGGATCGCCGCGAACGGGTGCTGCCCGTCCGACGCCGCGCTGATCTCCTCCGGCCAGTGGATGCTGGAGCCCACCGACCTCAACGGCCAGAACCCGGACGCCAGCAAGCGGCCGAACATCATCAACAACTCGTGGGGCACCACGGCGCCGTCCAACCAGCCGTTCATGGAGGACGTGACGAACGCCTGGACCGCCTCCGGCATCTTCGGCGTCTGGTCCAACGGCAACAACGGCCCGTCCTGCCAGACCAGCGGCTCACCGGGCAGCCTGGTCAGCAACTACTCGGCCGGCGCGTACGACGTCAACAACAACATCGCCAGCTTCTCGTCCCGGGGCACCGGGCAGAACGGCGAGATCAAGCCGAACATCTCGGCGCCGGGTGTGAACGTGCGCTCCAGCGTGCCGACCAACTCGTACGCCAGCATCAGCGGCACCTCGATGGCGGCGCCGCACCTGGCCGGCGCGATCGCGCTGCTCTGGTCGGCGGCGCCCACGCTGGTCGGCGACATCACGGCGACCCGCGCGCTGCTCAACGACACGGCGATCGACAAGGGCGACGCGCAGTGCGGCGGCACCACCGACGACAACAACGTCTACGGTGAGGGCCGCCTGGACGCGCTCGCGCTGCTCGCCGCCGCCCCGATCGGCGACAACGGCACCCTGGCCGGCAAGGTCACCGACGCCGCCACCGGCGCCGGGATCGCCGGCGCGACCGTCACCCTGTCCGGCGCGGCCGACCGCGCGCTGACCACCGGCGCGAACGGGACGTACTCCTCGCTCCTGCCGGCCGGCGACTACCAGGTCGTGGTCTCGGCGTTCGGGTACGCGACCCGCACGCTGTCGGCGACGATCACCGCGAACACGACCACCACGCTCGACGTCGCGCTCACCGCGGTAGCGAGCGTCACGGTCAGCGGGCAGGTCACCGACGGTTCCGGGCACGGCTGGCCGCTGTACGCGAAGGTGAGCGTCGAGGGCACGCCGATCTCCGACTACACCACGCCGACGACCGGCCGCTACAGCCTGTCGCTGCCGTCCGGGGCGACGTACCGGCTCAAGGTCGAGCCGCAGTACGCCGGCTACCTGACCACCACCAAGGAGGTCACGGTCGGCACCGGCAACGTGACCGCCAACATCGCGGTGCAGGCGAACCCGGAGGCGTGCACCACCGCCCCCGGCTACACGGTCAGCTCCGACGGCGAGTACGAGACGTTCGACGGCACCGGTGTCCCGGACGGCTGGACCGTGGTGGACAACGCCGGCACCGGCCAGGTCTGGGAGTTCACCGACGCCGGTGAACGCGGCAACCTGACCGGCGGCAGCGGCAACTTCGCCATCATCGACAGCGACAACTACGGCAGCGGCGGGCGGCAGGACACGTCGCTGGTCAGCCCGGTGGTCGACCTGACCGGCGTGACCGCGCCGGTGATCCGGTTCAACCAGGACTACAACTGGCTCAACAGCGACCGCGCGGACGTGGACCTGAGCCTGGACGGCGGTAGCACGTGGAGCAACGTGCTCCGGCAGGCGGCCGACGTACGCGGCCCGCGTGTGACCGAGGTGCCGATCCCGCAGGCGGCCGGCCAGTCGCAGGTGCAGGTGCGCTTCCACTACTACGAGGCGAGCTGGGAATGGTGGTGGCAGGTCGACAACGTCCTCATCGGCAGCAAGCTCGTCTGCGAGCCGGTCAAGGGCGGCCTGGTGCTCGGCCACGTCCGCGACAAGAACGACAACAGCTACGTCAACGGCGCCACGGTGACCAGCAAGGACCGACCGGCGGAGAAGGCCACCACAGTCGCCACGCCCGACGACACCGAGCTGCCCGACGGCTTCTACTGGATGTTCTCGTCGCTGACCGGGACGCACCCGTTCACCGCCGGTGCCGGCAACTACGTGAGCCAGACCAAGCAGGTGGCGGTCGAGGAGGACTGGGCCACAGCGGCCAACTTCCAGCTCGCCGCCGGCCGGCTGTCGGTGAAGCCGACCTCGATCACCGGCACGGTCCGGATGCCCAGCGGGAAGGTCAGCAAGACCTTCACTGTGACCAACACCGGCGGAGCCCCGGTCACCGCCGAGTTCAGTGAGCGCGACGGCGGGTTCGTGCTGCAACGCGCCGACGGCTCCCGGCTGTCCGAGCAGGCGCTGCTCGGCTCCACCGGTGCCCCGGTCCAGCGGCTGACCGCCGCCACGTCGTTCGCGGCCCGCTCGTCGGGCAAGTCGTCGAACGCGATCGCCGCCGCCGCACCCCAGGCGGACCCCTGGACCAGCATCCCGGGCTACCCGGCGAACGTGATGGACAACCGGGTCGTCAACGTCGACGGCACCGTCTACTCCATCGCCGGTGGCGACGGCACCGCGTCGAGCGCCAAGAGCTACAGGTACGACCCGATCACCCAGACGTGGACCGGCATCGCCGACCTGCCCGGCGCGCGTAACGCCATGACGGTCGGCGTGCTCGATGGCAAGATCATCGCCACCGGCGGCTGGGGCGCCGCCGGTCCGGACGCCGCCACCTTCTCGTACGACCCGGCGGCGAACACCTGGACCCGCAAGGCCGACAACCCGGCGCCGCGCGCGGCGGCGGGCCAGGCGGTCGCGGGCGGCAAGCTGTACGCGATCGGCGGCTGCACCACCGCGAGCTGCACGCCGATGGCCAACTCGGTGGTCCGGTACGACCCGGGCGCCGACACCTGGGAGACGCTGCCGGCGTACCCGAAGTCGGTGGCGTTCCTGTCCTGCGGCGGGATCGACGGCACCGTCTACTGCACCGGCGGCAACGACGGAACGGCCTCGCAGAAGGTCGGTTACGCCTTCGACCCGGGCGCAGGCGCCTGGACCGCCATCCCGGACGCGCCGGCCGACAGCTGGGCCTCCTCGTACGCGGTCGCCAACGGCAAGCTCCTGGTCGTCGGCGGGTCGCAGGGCGGCGCCATCACCAACGCCGGCTTCGCCTTCGACCCGGCGACCAACTCGTGGGCCAACCTGCCCAACGCCAACGCCCCCCGCTACCGGGGTGGCGCGGCCTGCGGGTTCTACAAGATCGGCGGTTCGTCGGGCGGCTTCACGGCCACCAAGGACAGCGAGGTCCTGCCCGGCTTCGGCGAGTGCGCCGAGGGCGCGGCCGACGTGAGCTGGCTGACCGTCGACAAGTCGAAGGTCACGCTGGCGCCGGGTGAGAAGGTCACCGTCACGGTCGGCATGACCGCGAACGTCGACCAGCCCGGTACGTACTCCGCCTCCGTGGTGATCAAGGAGAACACGCCGTACACGGTGGAGCCGGTGGCGGTGACGATGATCGCGCAGCCGCCGACCACCTGGGGCAAGCTGTCCGGCACGGTCTCCGGCAAGAGCTGCCAGGGCGCCACCGCACCGCTGGCGGGCGTGACCGTGCAGGTCGACTCCTGGGCGAACTCGTACACCTTCACCACCGACGCCGAGGGCCGGTACGCCTACTGGATGGACCGGCGCAACAACCCGCTGACGCTGATCGTCGCGAAGGACGGCTGGAAGCCCCAGACGCGCCAGACGAAGGTCAACAGCAGCACGCCCACTGTTGAGGACTTCACCCTCTCCCCCACCCGCTGCTGACCCCAGCGACTGACGAGGACGGCCCGCCCGGCACACCACCCCGGGCGGGCCGCTCCCGCTCCCGTTGGTCTTGCACTTACTGCCCGGACAAGGCGCACAAAAGCCCCACCCCGAGGGCCGCAAGTGCAAGATCGACGGCGAGAAGGGGGTCAGGGGGTGAGGCGGAAGCCTACGCCTCTCACCGCGTGGATCATGGCGGGAGCGTCCAGGCGGCCCAGCTTGCGGCGGAGGCGGCGTACCACGGAGTGCATGTCCGAGCCCCGCCCGAGGTGGTCGTTGCCCCAGACGGCGCGGTGCAGCCGCGCGTACGTCCACACCTGGCCGGGCGTACCGGTGAGGCAGACGAGCAGGTCGTGCTCCAGCGGCGTCAACCCGATCTCCCGCTCCCGCCAGCGCAGCACCCGCCGGTCGGAGTCCACGGCCAGTTCCCGCCCGGGTGGCTCGGCCGGTGCCTCGTCACTCGCGGGCGGCTGCGGCGCCGGGGCGAGCGCGGGCCGGCGTACCAGGTCGAGGAAGCGGCGGGCCTGATGGGCGCTGGACACGATCAGGAACGACTCGGTGCCGCCGAGCAGTTGGGCGAGCTGCCGGCGCTCGGCCGACGAGGACGCGATGCCGATGACCAAGGACGGGAGCCCTGTCATCCGTTCCCACCTTTCCGGCAGGCCGAACCACAACGCCGGGCGGTCGCCGGGCACGACGATGCGGAGGCACCTGGCTTGCGGAGTTCGACCCGAGGGGTGCGGGAGCTGCGGTTTCGTGAGGCTTCGGGGTGAACTACCGGGATCATATAGCCGAGCACCGATGATTGGTATAGCAGTTAACGTCGATGTAACTGCCTGCAACAAGGTGTTCGAGGCAAGTTGCGCCGGTGCGGGCGTACCGATGAGAGCCGGGACGTACGGCGGTCCAATGCGTGTGATCACCCACCTGCTCTGCCTGGCCGACGGGACGCCGACCCGCGCGGACGTCGCGGCCCGCTGCGCCGGACTGGCCGCGGCGCTGCGCGGCCGCGACCGGGGCGTGGTGGTGTGCGATGTGTCCGCGGTGAGCGCGCCCGACCTGGTCACGGTCGAGGTGCTGGCACGGATCCGCCTGACCGCGCGGCGGTTCGGCTGGCGGCTGGAGGTACGCGGCGCCGGCGACGACCTACGCGAGCTCGCCGGCCTGCTCGGGCTGGCCGGTGCCCTCCTCGATCCGGTCCGGCAGCCCGAACAGCGGGAACAGGCGGTCGACGTCGAGGAAGTTGTTGAGCGACGTGATCCGGCCGCCGGAGACGCCGATCACGATCAGCGCCCAGGGCACGTGGCCTGAGCCGTCGGGGTCGCGCCGGTAGTGCCCGAACGCCGGCATGCCGTTGGCGGCGGTCGGCACCAGGCGGGAGCCGCGGCAGCCGCTACCAGTGCCGGCCATCCACGCGGCGATGTGCTCGGGGCCGCGCAGCCACAGCGGCAGCGGCGGCATCGACAGCGTCGCGTCCTCGTGCAGCAGCGCGGTGAGCGCCGTCAGGTCGTACGCCTCGAAGGCCCGCACGTAACGGGCGAGCAGCGCCTGCTGCTCGCTGTCGAGCGGCCGGCGCACCTCGGCCTCGGTGTCGGCCGAGGCGAGCGTGGCCCGCGCCCGTTGCAGCGCGCTGTTGACGCTCGCCACCGTCGTGTCGAGCAGGTCGGCGACCTCCTGGGCCGACCAGGCCAGCACCTCGCGCAGGATCAGCACGGCCCGCTGCTTCGGCGGCAGGTGCTGCAACGCCGCGACGAACGCCAGCCGGACCGACTCCCGGCCGGCCACCACCTCGGCCGGGTCGGCGACCTCCGGCAGCACCCGGTCGTCGGGTGCCGGGCCGAGCCAGATCTGCTCCGGGCGGGGCTCGCCGGGGTGGGTGGCGGTGCCGACGCCCGCCGGACCGAGGTCCATCGGCCGGACCCGGCGCTGCGCGCTGGTGGACATGGACAGGCAGACGTTCGTCGCGATCCGGTAGAGCCAGGTCCGCAGCGCGGACCGCCCCTCGAACTTGTCGAAGTTACGCCAGGCCCGGACGAACGTGTCCTGCACCGCGTCCTCGGCCTCGAAGGCCGAACCCAGCATCCGGTAGCAGTAGCCGGTCAGCTCCGACCGGTACGCCTCGAGTTGCGCCTCGACGGGGACGCTCGCCACCTCGCTCACCCCGCCGAAACTAGCCCACATGCCGGATCAACGCGAGTACCGGCAAACCGGGGGACTGTAAAACGAACGGCCCTGTCTCACTTTCGGTGGTGACGGAGGGTGCTGTTATCCGAGGAGGATGCGGTGGCGGAGCAGGGTGAAGCCTGCTCTTGCGTGCATTTGACGTGCGATTCGTTTGGTCTTGGTGTTGACGCCTTCGGTGGGGCCGTTGCTGTAGGGGAGCGTGAGCGCGGCGTTCACGGCGTCGCGGTCGCGTTCCAGGCCTCTGGTGAAGGCGTGCAGGTGAGGTAGATCGACTGCGCGAACCCGCAGGATCCAGTGCGAGAGCCGGTCGGTGTTTGTGGGCTGAGGCGTCAGGAACTCGGCGAAGCGTCCGACAGCCGCGGCGAGGTGGGTCATCTCTGGGCAGGCTGCGGTGAGTCGTGCCAGTAGATCTTGGTGCTCGGGTTTGAGGTTGTCGGGCCTGGTGAGGATCATCCGGGCGAGGCGGCGTGGGGAGATGTGGCTGCGGTCGGTGTCCGCGCGGCCTTGGTTGATGTACTTGTGCAGGAGGTTGAGACAGCCGGTGAAGCCGAGGGTCTTGATCTCTTCGAAGAGGTGCTTGACGCCGACGCCGGGGTCCTCGGCTCGACGTTTGCGTAGGTGTTCGCGATAGGGGTCGACGAGGCTGGCACGGTATTTGGGGACCCGGAGCATCCGCTCGGGCCGGTCGGCTCGCGCGTAGCGCTTGATGGTGTTCAGGGCCAACTGCAGGCGGCGGGCGCACTCCAGCAGACCCACGCCCTGGTCGAGGAGGTCATGGACCTGGTGCCAGCGTTGCTGGGTCGTCTGCGCGCGGGGGCCGTCATAGATGGGTGCGTCCAGGACGGGGGCCCAGCAGGTGCTGTGCGCCTTCACCTCGCTGAGGGCGGCTTCACAGAGGTTGTGCCAAAGGTGCCACCGGTCTGCGACCTGCACCGCGCCGGGCAGAGCGCGGCGGATGGCCTCGGCGTAGGTCGCCGAGCCGTCACGGCATACGACCTCAACGCCGGGATGTGCGCGCAACCACGCTTCGAGGGTGTCGGCGGTGCGGTCGGGTAGCACGTCGATCCGCTCATGGGACTCGGCGTCGATCACCACGGTGGCGTAGCGGTGCCGCCGGCGTAGAGCGAAATCGTCAACGCCGATCACCCGAGGTGTCCGCTCATTGGGCAGCGGGATGCGCAGCAGGGCGCGTAGGGCCGTGTGACGGGACAGGCCCATGGCGAGGATCGCCAGCAGACGTGACCCTGCCCGGCCCGCCAACTCTTTGACGACGGCTTTGACCTGCCTGTTCAAACGGGCTGTGCGGCGCTGGTATCGCTCCAGCACCCCGGGCACCTGTTCACGGAAGGTATGGCGGCAGCCGCGCGTGGGGCACACCAGACGCCGCACCCGCACACGGACCACCACCCGGCGCCCGTCGACCGGAACGTCGGCGACCGTCCGCCAGTGATAGCCGTGCACCCGTTCGGACGAGGCCCCGCACCTCGGGCAGACCGCGGTGTCACGCGGCGTCCGGGCCCGCACCACGATCCGCTCATCCTCGTCGGCCACGTCCTCGACGACCAGCGGGGACAGCCCCGAGAACACCGTCTGGACAAGTCTGTTGACATCCTCCACATAGGAGCAACGACACTCGCCACCCTCCGTCACCACCGAAAGTGAGACAGGGCCGTTAGCGAGACAGACCCCAGGCGGGCTGAGGAATTCCTGGTGGATGTCGTCGCGGATCTCCCAGCGGATGCGCAGGCGGCGGAACCAGTGCAGCCAGGCGATGGTGCGTTCGACGACCCAGCGTGTGGTGCCGAGGCCGGAGCCGTGGGGTGCGCCACGTCGGGCGATGACGGGGGTGACGCCGCGGGCGCCTACTTGTTGGCGGTGGCTGTCGTAGTCGTAGCCCCGATCGGCGTAGAGCCGGTCGGGCGCTGCCTCGGTGGGCCTCGGCGTCCGCCGATCGGGGGGGGATGGCGTCGAGCCGGGCGATGGTCTGGGTGCATTCGTGGCGGTTGCCGCCGGTCAGTGTGACCGCGAGGGGGATGCCGCCGGCGTCGGTGATGACGCGGTGTTTCGAGCCAGGCTTGCGGCGGTCGACCGGGCTCGGACCGGTTTTGCGCCGCCCTTGAGCGCCCGGATGTGGGAGCCGTCGATCACCGCCCTGGACAGGTTCAGCTGCCCGGCACCCCACAGCCGGGCCAACAGCAGCTCGTGCAGCCGCTGCCACACCCAGGCGTCATTCCAGTCCCGCATCATGCGCCAGCAGGTCATCCCCGACCCGAACCCGAGTTCCTGGAGCAGGAACTCGGGTTCGCGGTGTAGAGCACGAACAAGATCCCGCACAGCACCTTCCGGTCATCCAGCGGCTTACGCCCGGGATGCCGGGCCCCGCCGTGGTGGGCGGGGTGGCAGCAGCGGTGCGATCTCGGCCCACAACTCAACCAAGACCACCCACGGCGGCTGCTCACCCCTCCTCACGTTCAAACGAAACGACCCTCACGTCCAGTCGGTTACGCCCAACATCATTCAGTTAGGAACTCTAAGCCACTCAGAAGGCCTTCCACTGCTGGTCGTATCCGCCAGTCTTGTCCCAGATCACGAGCTTGGCGTTTGAGCCCGTGCTCCCTCCCGACACCGCCATGTACTTGCCCGACTTGGCGTTTACGTAGCCGTAGTAGCCAGGCGTGTTCGCCGGGATTTTGTACCAGCGCTGATCGAGCGAGCTAACGCAATCAAAAACCACGATCGGCGCATTCGAAGCAGTGCTGCTGGCAGCAACGCCGAGGCACTTGTTGGTATTGGAGGCATTCTTAATCTCATAGGCGTTACTGCCCGAAGAAGTGATGTCGATCCACCGCTGGTCCGCCGTATTGGAACAGGGCCACTGCACGGCGGGGGTGTTGTTCGCCAGGCTGCCACCGGAAAGGCTGATGCACATGCCAGGAAATTGGTTCTTGATTTGAACAGTAGCGGCAAGAGCGGGCGTCGCCGGCACCAAAATGGCGGCAGTCAGCGTGGAAGCGATCACTGCACCTGCAACTGGAATGCGCATTCTTTTCCCTTTCCGAGGAACTCGTCGGATTGACACCGACCGTTGCACTTGACGAAGTGTACAGAAGCGGCACGCATCAGGAGACCCTGGGGCACATAACTGGGCAATCAGTAGCTAGATGCAAAAAACGTCATGCCAGCGGCTGCGGCACCGATCGATGAGGATGGCCAAAGGAACCCGTCACGCATGAATGACCCCTCAACTTGGATGGATCCACCAGACTGAAGCACCTGACTGCGCGTCCAGACCAAGTTCGACATTTGGTAAGGCTGGGAGACAACGTCCACGACTACGGCTGCGCTCGAATCTGGCGGCCGGCACCAAGCCGTTCACCTGATGTACTGGCACCAACCGCTCAACACCTCAAGCTCGAACCACGAGCCGTCGACCGGTACCCGCCCGCTCTACGACCACAACGTGGACGCCGTGGTGTGGGCCCATAGCCACGTGTACGAGCGGTTCGCACCGATGAACCAAGACGGTGGCCATGGCGCCTCCCGGGGACTGCGTAGCTTCGTCGCCGGATAGGCGGACCAGCCACCACTCTTCCGGACCATCCAGCCCAACAGCGAGGCGGCAACACCAGCGCGGACGGCGTCTTAAAGGTCACCTGCACGCAACCATGAATGACCGGGAGTTCATGCCGGTGGGGAGGCAGACCTGCCTCGAGAGCGACAGCCGTGGTTGCCGCGTCCCGCCCCGGGGTATCGCTCAGGCAGGAGCACCGGTGAGGAGGACGAGATGACCGACCCCAGGTACGCACCGATCGGGCTGGCCGCCGCCGGGCGGCTGGTCCCTGACGACGGACAGACCGACGGCGGTGAGGTCGTCGGCGCCGACGACGCGGCTGCCGACGCCGCCCGGGCCGGCGCCGACGTGGACCTGTCCCGGGCCGACCGGGACAGCGACGGCACCCCGGTGGGCGCCGCCGACGCCGAGGCCGACCGCAGGCGCGCGGCCGGCGAGTGACGCTCTCCGTCCCGCCACCCGTGCGACGGTGGCGGGGCGGAGCCGTCCTCAGCCGTCGACCGGCAGCTCCACGTCGGGCAGGTGCCCGAGCGCCCGGATCGCCGTCACCGCGGCGTACCCGTCGGCCAGCCAGGCGATGTCGGTGCCGGGGACCGCGCGGACCGCGTTCGCCTCCACCGCCGTACGCACGAAGCCCTCACCACGCTCGGCGACCGACACCTGCACCTGCCCGAACGGCGCGAGTGTCGCCTGGCGCAGCCCGGCCACCTGCGCGGCCGGCAGGTCGGGCACGTTGAGGTTGAGCACGGTGCCCGGCCCCGCGCCGGCCAGCCAGGGCAGCAGCGTCGCGGCCAGCCCGGCGGCTGTCGGCCAGTGCCGGGACTCGTCGTCGACGCTGTCCAGCACCGCGATCGCCGCGCCGCCGCTGCCGGCGCTCGCCGCCGCCGGGGTGAGCACGTCGAGCGACACGGCGAGCGCGCGGATGCCGTTGTTGCCGGCGGTCAGCGCCGCGCCGACGGTGCCGGAGTGCAGGACCGCGTGGCCCGCGTTGGCGCCCCGGTTGATGCCGGACAGCAGCAGGTCCGGTACCGGCCCGAACACGCCGAGCCCGGCCAGCACCGCGATGTACGCCGGGGACGCCGCCACCGCGTACGCGGGCACACCGGGGAGGCCGTCCAGCTCGGTCTCGCGGAACACCAGCCGCCCGTCGTCGGTCACCGCTGACAGCGCCGCGCTCATCCCGCTCGCCTCGGCCTCCGGCGCCGCGACCACCACGTCCATTCCGCGCTCGTACGCCGCCCGGGCCAGCGCGCGGATGCCGGGGGCGTGCACGCCGTCGTCGTTGGTCACCAGCACCCGGGATGGCCGGTCAGCTGTCATCGTCGCCACCGTCCAGCGAGGTCAGCCGCACCCGGCCGGTCAGTTCGCGTACCGCCTCGGCCCGGCCCGTGCCGAGCCCGTGCCGGGTCACGTTCAGCGCTCCGGCGGCGGCGCCGACGTGCAGCGCCTCCCGCATGTCGCCGCCCCGGGCCAGCACCGCCGCCACCCCGGCGGTCATCGAGTCACCGGCGCCCCGGTGGTCGGCCAGCTCCAGCGTCGGCGCGTGCACCAGCAGCGGGTCGCCGCCCTCCGGCAGCGCCAGCGCGGGCTCCCCCGCCCGGCTGATCAGCACCGTCCGCGCACCCCGCTCCTGGCACCGGCGACCGGCGTCGCGCAGCGCCTCGACACTGTCGTCCTTGGCCAGGCCGTCGTCGAGCAGCTCCTCGTGGCTGACCTTCAGCACGCTCACGCCGCCGTCGAGCACGGCCTCCAGGTACGGCCCGGACAGGTCGGCGACCACCGTCCCGCCGTTGGCGCTCAGGTCGGCGGCGAGGCGGCGGTAGATGTCCGGGTCCACCACCTGCGGGTCGGCCGGCCCGCTGAGCACGCTGACCGGGGCGCGCAGCCCTTCGGTGAGCGTCACCGTGTACAGCTCGTCGATGTCGTGCCGCACCATCGGCGCACCCGGGTGCTCGGCGATCTCGGACCGCTCGCCGTCGCGCCGGTCGTGCACGTACCAGCCGGTGCCGGACTCCCGCCGCACCATCCGGACCGTGACGTCCTCGTCGTCGAGCAGCTTGCGGACCGCGTCGCCCACCTCGCCGCCGAGACCCACGCACATGGTCACCGGTACGCCGAGCGCCGCGATCATCCGGGTCTGCCACACCCCCTGCCCGCCGGGGTGCAGGTGCAGCTCGGGTACGCCGCCCTGCTGCTCGATCGTCACAGTCAACAGCGGGGCCGGGGCGAACACCATCACCTTCTGCTCCATCCGCCAGTGTTGCCCGCTGACCGGCCCCGCTAATCCCCCAGGTCAGCGCGTACGCGCGGAGGTGCGCCGACGCCGCAGGTACGGCAGCGCGAACAGGTAGAGGCCGCTGATCAGGAGCAGGGCGAGCGGGAGCAGCGGCACGTAGGAGACCCACACGATCGGGTCCTTCTGGGCCAGCGCCACGAAGGTGATCACGACGGTCACGGTGAAGGCGACGGAGAACCAGCGGTGCAGTTGACGGATGCGCGTGTCCATGGACGGTGACCTCTCGCCGGTGGCCTCCCCGGCGGGAAGGCCCGTGCCGGAAACGCTAGGTCCGGGCGCATGCCCGGGGCTTCTCGATTCCTGACCGGTCCGCGCGTTCCCGACCGGTCCGCGCCGCCGGGACGGTCAGGCGCTCAGGGCGAGATCGGCCGCCTCGGCGGCGCAGCCCCAGGACAGCGTCACGCCGGCCCCGCCGTGCCCGTACGCGTGCACCAGCCGCCCGTCCGCCGGGTCCACCTCGACCCGGGGGCCGCCGTGCCGGGCCGGCCGCAGCCCGATCCGCTCCCCCAGCACCGGCGCGTCCGCGAGCTGCGGCACCAGCGCCACGCACCGGCGCCGGATCGCCGCCGCCTCCTCCGGGTCGGGGCGGGTGTGTCCCACCCCCGCCTCGTAGGTGCCGCCCAGCACGACGTCGTGCCGGCGCGGATGCACGTACGTGACGCCCGCCGGGTCCTCCTCGTCGCGCACCGACACGGTCAGGCCCGGGTTCGCCACCAGCAGGACGTGCCCGCGCGCCGGGTACACGGCCGGGTCGGCGGCGAGCCGGCCGGCGGCCAGGCCGGTCGCGTTGACCACGACCGGCGCGACCTCGTACGCCTCGGCGAGCGTGCCCAGCGCGCGGCGGACGATCCGGCCGCCGCCCGCCTCCAGGCGCTGCCGCAGCCAGGTGAGGTAGCTGGTCATCTCCACCGACGGGGCGGTGAACCGCAGCAGCGCGGTGTACGGCGGCTCCGCCGGCTCGGCCGTCAGGTCGCCGCAGGCGTCGGCCCACCAGGGCGGGCCGGTGTAGGTGTGGCGCAGCCACATCCGAGTGGGCCGGTCGACCACTCCCGGCACGCCGTCGGCCGCCTGGCGGCGCAGCTCGGCGTGGGTGTCCCGGGCCCAGCGCAACACCCGGGGATCCTCCTCGGTGTGGCTCGGGTACCAGACCGCGGCGGCCACCGTCGACACCGTGTCGGCCGGATCGTGGGCGGTCAGGACGGTGACCCGCGCGCCGCGCCGCTGGAGCGTGAGCGCTGTCGTCATCCCGATCACGCCGCCACCGGCCACCACCACGTCCGCCTTCGTCATGGTCCGCTCCCGTCGCCCGTACCGTCGTCGCCCCGCCGATCGTCGCCGCCCGGCGTACCCGCTGTCCAGGACGGGGCAGCACACGGGGCGAATCCCTTTGTCCGTCTCGGTTACGCTCGTGGCGTTTGGCCTTGGGGGTGACAACTGCTGGTGTGTCGGGTCCTCAGTAGTCGGCGTTACGAGTCCGGGACGCTGCCCGTTCCGGCTGACCGCCTCGGTCGTCTGATCATGGTCGGGGAGCCGGTCACCGGCACGGCGGCCGGGGCCCGGGCCGGGTGGACGGTGGCGTACGCCCGGGTGTCGTCGGTTGATCAGAACGCCGACCTGGACCGGCAGGTCGCGAGGGTGACCGTGTGGGCCACCGGGCAGAAACTCGGCGTGGACCGGGTGGTGACCGAAGTCGGCTCGGCGCTCAAAGGCCACCGTGAGAAGTTCCTCGAGCTGCTGCGTGATCCGACTGTGTCGACGATCGTGGTGGAGCCCCGGGACCGGTTCGCCCGGTTCGGCGCCGAGTACGTGGGGGCCGCGCTGACCGCGCAGGGTCGCCGGCTGCTGCTGGCCGACCGCTGGTATCCGTCCGCCAAGACCTGCTCGGGTTGCGGCGCGGTGAAAGCCAAGCTGGCCCTGCACGAGCGTGAATACCAGTGCCAGGCGTGTGGTCTGGTCATCGACCGCGACCGCAACGCCGCCCTCAACCTGGCCGCTCTGGCCGGTGAGTTCGACACCGCCGGGAGTGGCCCGGCGGCAGCACGTGGAGCCGACCAGAAGACCCGCACACGCGGGCAGGTGGCCGCGAAACGTGAACCCGGCACCACAACCGTGGGTCAGACCGGGACCGTCCCACCGCAAGGCAGGACTACCGACCGTGTGCTCACCAAAGCGCACTGAAAGGTAACGGCTCATGAGTGCGGATCCTTCGATGAGCGGCGACTTCACCCGCATGCTCGACGCGACGATGGCGGCACTTCGGACTGTGGGTCCGCCGCCGGAGGGTGAGGCGGAGACACCCGCGGTGGGCGAGGCCGCCGACGGGCAGGTCCGTGCCGAGATGGGCCGCGACGGCAGGCTCCACTCGCTGCACGTCGAGCCGCGGCTGATGCGGCTCGGCTCCGAGGAACTGACCGCGCACATCGTCACCGCCGTCAACGCGGCGATCGACGGGCTGCGGACCGGCCCGGCCCCGCAGGTCGCGGACATGTCGCAGCTGCGGGAGCAGTTGCAGGAGGTACGGGACACGGCCGTACCCCGGCTCGGGTCGTTCCTCGACGCGCTGACCGAGGCGCAGGAGCGGCTGGCGCGCGGCGGGCAGCGATGAGCGGCGGCGGCTTCGAGGTGCACCCGCCGCTGATCCGGGCCGCCGGGCGTGGCGTCAGCGACGTGGCCAAGCGGTTCACCGGCGAGCTGGAGGCGTTCGAGGCGCGGATGCAGGGCTACGGCGAGCCGTGGGGCGCCGACGACATCGGATCGCTCATCGGCATCGCGTACACCGAGGTGGCGAACTACATCTTCGACTGCCTCGGCATGGCCGCCGACGAGTTCACCTCCGCGGGCGCCGACATCGCGGGGATGGCCGACTCGTACGAGCGGGTCGACGAGGACGGCGCGGGCACCATGCGCTCGCTCGCCGGCGGACTGGGGTGAGCCGTGGGACTGCAACTACCCGGTGAGCTGATCACTGCGCTCGGCTGGATCGGCTACACCTGGCCGGCGGCCGACGAGGAGAAGCTCTTCGAGATGGGCCAGGCGTGGCTGGAGTTCGGCGGCCGGATCGGGGCGGCGGCCGGCGAGGCGGACGCCGCTGCCGCGCAGGTGTGGACGCAGAACGTCGGTCCGGCGATCGCGGCGTTCCAGAAGTGGTGGGGCGGCGAGCAGAACGGTCCGCTCGTGTTGCACGACAGCATGCCCGCGGCGACGCTGCTCGGCGCCGGGCTGATCATCTGCGCGGCGATCGTCCTGGCGCTGAAGATCGCGGTGATCGTGCAGCTGGCCATCCTCGCGTTCCAGGTCGCCCAGGCGATCGCCACCGCCGTTGTCACGTTCGGCGCCTCGCTGGCCGAGATCCCGATCTTCCAGATCATCACCCGGGAGATCGTCGGCGCGCTCATCGACCAGGTCATCGGGAGACTGCTCGATGCCTAGCCCGAGGCGCGGCCGGGGCGCCGCCGCGAAACCGGCCGCCGGCAAGATCGTCCGCAAGGCGGTCGAGAAGCTGGAGAAGCCGATCGTCCGGGTCACCGGGCCCAACCGGAGCCTGCCCACGAAGGTGGTCCGGGTCGAGCGCCGCGACTTCCACGCCACCGCCCAGTTCCGGCGCAAGATGGCCGCGCTGAAGAAGCTCAGCGACGAGGGCAAGCTCTACAAGGCCACCAACCCGGTGGCACGCGACAAGAGCATCACCGACGGCTACAAGGACCGGATCCGGCAGAAGATCTGGGACAAGTACTGGCCGCACGACAAGGACCTCGCCAACCGGCTCAGTCAACGGCTCAGCGACTACCATCCCGACCACGTGTGGGAACTGCAGCTCGGCGGGCCGGACACGGTCGACAACCTCAAGCTGCTGCATGGTAGAACCAACACGGACATCGGCTCCCAGATCTGGGGGCAGATCCAGAATCTGCCGGACGGAACCCCGATCCGAATAGAGGTAGTGGATTGACTTCCGATCTCGCGCAGCTTCTCGACGAACTCCGCGCCGACCTGGCCGCGGACGAGCCGGCCAGTCTCGCGTACGCGCAGATCGGCGCGCCCGCCGACGACCGCGACGTGCCGGCGGAGCTGCCGGCCGGCCTGCGTGATCTGCTGCTCGCCGCCGACGGCCTGCGTGCCGGGGCGTTCGAGCTGGCCTCGACCGGCCGGCTCGCCGCGGTGCAGTACTTCCTCGACTACGCGCCCGGCTTCTCCCCCATCCCGCAGGACAAGACCGGCTGGCTGGTGGTCGGCACGCGCAGCGACGAGCCGATCTTCCTGGAGCGGACGACCGGCACGGTGTGGTACTTCCCGCCGACCGGCACCGAGTGGTTCATGGGCGACGCGTTCGAGGAGCTGGCGCCCGACCTCGACTCGTTCGTGCACTACTACCTGCTCGGCCCCGGCTACGCCGAGCTGGTCACCGACGACGACGCGTGGTACGCGTTCCTCGACCGGCAGGGCCTGCTCGACGACGCGGACGAGGTCGACGAGGACGAGGCGCAGCCGTGACCGTGACCCGGGAGCAGCTCACCGCGCTGTGGGGTGAGCGGGGCGTCATCTACTTCCCCGACCAGCGCTTCGACGCGATCCTCGGGCCGCTCGGGCCGGAGGTGTTCCCGCCCGACGGCGCACTGCCGGTCGAGGTGCCGATCCTGTTCACAGTCGACGTCTCGGTCCCCGACGTGGAGCTGTTCGCCACGCTGTCGATCGAGCTGGGCGACCAGGGCCCCCGCCCGTACGTCGTGCTCGGCGCCTCGCCGGAGGATCCGGCGCTGCTGTTCTGCCTGGATGCGGGCACCGGCGCGGTGATCCTGCTGGACCTGGAGACGCCGAACCTGGAGACGGTGAACGGCACGTTCGCCGCGTTCGTGGAGTTCCTCTACCGGCTCGGGCAGCTCATCGCCACCGACCCGGGCGGGCGGGAGCGGGCCGCACGGGCGGCGGCGATCCGCGACGACCTGCGCCCGGTCGACCCGGTGGCGTTCGCGGATCCGGAGTCGTGGTGGAACATGGCCTTCGACGAGCTGGAGTCGACCGCCTGACGTCAGCCGGCCGCCGGCGCGGCGCGGTCCGCGTCGGTCAGGCCCGCGACGAGCAGCAGGTACGCGACCAGCGCCGCCCAGTTCCCGGCGAACGCCGCGTCGAAGCCGGCCGTCCGGTCGAAGGCGCTGTCACCGCCGCCGTACAGGAACCTTCCCGGCGCCCGGCTCGTCCGGCATGGTGCGGACCGCGTCCACGATCAGCGGTGCGGGCGCCGCCGGAACCGCCCAGCGCGGCGCCGGCAGCCCGGCGGCGGCGTAGCCGAGCAGCAGCGGGGCGCGACGCACCGGCGGATCCTTTCCCGGCACACCGGGCCGCCGCCCCGCGATCGTCAGCTGCCGGCCGGCACCTGGTCCTTGACGTCGTCGTAGCCGACAGCGCCCGGCGCCGGGGCCGGGGTGTAGATCACCCGGATCACGCCGGTCGGGTACGCCTCGGTCTCGGCCACCCGCAGGTGGTACGGCGCGTCGCCCTCGTCGAACAGCCGGCGGCCCTTGCGGGCGGCGACCGGGTGCACCAGCAGCCGCAGCTCGTCCACCAGGCCCGCGGCGAGAAGTTGCTGCACCACCGAGATCGAGCCGGGGATGAGGACGCCCTTGATGCCGGCGTCGGCCTTGAGCGCGCGTACGGCGTCGGCCAGGTCGCCCTGGATCAGCTCGGAGTTGCGCCAGGAGAACTCCAGCGGCTGGCGGGACACGACCACCTTGCGCATGTCGCCGAGCTGCTCGGCGAACGGCGCGTCCTCACCTCCGGCGGCCTCGCGGTCCGGCCAGGCGCCGGCGAAGCTGTCGTACGTCTCCCGGCCGATCAGCAGCACGTCGGAGGTGTCGTAGTCCTCGGCGACGGCGCGGCTCATGTTCTCGTCGAAGTACGGGAAGTGCCAGTCGGGGTCGATCTCGGCGACACCGTCGGCCGAGATGAACAGCGTGGAGATGACAGTGGCCATCGCGGTGCTCCTTCGCAGTGGGTTCGACGGGTTGACCACCGCACCGTGTCAAACTCATCGGCCCGCGACGACGTCACCCGGGATCAGAACGTGGAACCCGGTGGCGTGCCCCCGCCCACCCGCCCGTCGGCGGCGCCGCCGGTGGGTCAGGCCGGGGTGAGGACGCAGAACTCGTTGCCCTCCGGGTCGACGAGCACCCGCCAGTGGATGTCGGCCCCACCCAGGCCGGCGGCGGTGGCGCCGAGTGCCAGCAGCCGGGCCTCCTCGGCGTCCAGGTCGTCGCCCGGGTAGGGACGGACGTCGAGGTGGACGCGGTTCCACCCGGTCTTCGCGTCGGCCGTGCGGGCGAACCGCAGGTACGGCCCGACGCCCCGAGCGGAGCGCAGCACCGCCTGCCGGTCGGTCACCTCGTGCACGGTCCAGTCGGTGGCCCGGCCCCAGAAGTCCGCCATGGCGCGCGGGTCCGCGCAGTCGACCACCACCTCGGCGATCGGCCCCGTATCCGCGTGCCGCGGGTTCGGCTCCCGTACGCAGAACTCGTTGCCCTCCGGGTCCGCCAGGACCGTCCACGGCACGTCGCCCTGGCCCACGTCGGCGGGGGTGGCGCCGAGCGCGGTCAGGCGCGCGACCAGCTCCGCATGGTGCGCGGCCGAGGTGGTCGCGAGGTCGACGTGGACGCGGTTCTTCGCCGTCTTGGACTCGGTGGAGACGACGAGGTCGACGTAGAGGGCACGGGGGTCCGGGTAGGTGAGGCCCTCGGGTTCGAGGTTCGTCACGCCGGGGGCCTCGCTGGAGATCCCCCAGCCGAGCACCTTCGCCCAGAAGCCGCCGAGCGCCACCTCGTCGTGGGCCTTCATGTTGATCTGCACGAGCCGGGTTGCCATGGCGGCGATGGTAGATGCCGCGCCTGGTGGCCGTGGTCCCGGCAGGTGATCAGGAATCGAGAAGCGGACCGTGACCGCCGCGCCATAGCGTTGTCGTCAGACGGTCGGCACCACGCGGACCGCGAGTCACGAGGGGGAACCGAGATGTCCGACGGGTTCAGCGCCGAGGAGCGCGCCGCGATGAAGGAGCGCGCCGCCGAGCTGCGCGCCGAGGGCAAGAAGGGCGCGAAGAAGGCCGACGAGCTCCAGGCGGTGCTCGACCGGATCGCGCAGATGGCGCCGGAGGACCGCGAGCTGGCCGAGCGCGTGCACATGACCATCACCTCCGCCGCGCCGGAGCTGTCGCCGAAGACCTGGTACGGCATGCCCGCGTACGCCAACGCCGCCGGCAAGATCGTCGTGTTCTTCCAGGACGCGGGGAAGTTCAAGTACCGCTACTCGACGCTGGGCTTCCAGGAGGCGGCGAACCTCGACGACGGCGACATGTGGCCGGCGTCGTTCGCGCTGGTGAAGTGGAGCCCGGAGGTGGAGAAGAAGATCGCCGAGCTGGTGCGTACCGCCGTGTCCTGACCGCGCCGCCGGGCGGCGGCGCGGCCACTGCTGCTAGCGCTGCCAGGAGTCGAGGCCGCGGACCGCGGACCGGGCGACGTCGTCGGCCAGGCCGGGATCGTTGCTGGTGCCCTCCCAGCCCTGGTCGTGCACGACCGTGACCGCGTCGGCGACCCGGATCACGAGGATCTGGCTGGTGGTGCGGCCCTCGGCCGGGCTGCCGTCCAGGCTGGTCGCCGGCCGGCTCACCGTCACCAGCAGGGCCTCGTCGCCGGTCCCGGCCATCGGCTCGGACCGGACGGTGACGGTGCCGCCCGGGGCCCGGAACGACCGGCAGTCCGCCACCGCGCCGCCGACCCGGCGCAGGTAGTCGGCCGCACCGGTGCCCTCGAAGGCGAAGACGGTCTGGTGCAGCGTGCCGTAGGGGACGTTCTCCGGCGGATCCTTGGGCTGCTTGTAGGCGCTCATCATGGCGGCGCTCGCGGTGACCGACCGCCCGCCGCTGCGGAACTCCTGGTCGCACAACCCGGGCAGCGCGTCGGTGACCTCCATCTGCTGCGCGTCGGTCTTGCGCAGCTCCGGCGGCAGGTCGGCGAAGGCTGACGTCGGAATCGTGACGCGCCCGCCGGACGAGGCCGACGCCGACGCCGACGGTGTCGCGGTCGTCGAGGCAGGGGCCGGCGGCGAGGTGGTCCCCGCTGCGCCACCGTCGTTCGCACCGCCGTCGCCACACGCGCCGGCCAGCAGCGCGGTGACGAGCAGGGGTACGCCAAGCATCCGTCTACGGCGACTCGGTGTCCTCACGTCGACCTCCGTCCCGGGTCCGTCCCGACGAATTCCCGATGCGGCGTCACCCGAAACAGCACCGCCACTTCCCCAACGCCCGGCCCCGCTGTCGGGTTCCGGCCGGTCCGGCGAGCCGTCAGCGGGGCTGTGCGGTGGTCGGTGGCGCTGGCACTGGCACTGGCACTGAAAACGGATGCTTGCGCAAATGACTGTTTGCGATAGCGTGAGGGCATGCGCTCCGATCCGGACCTCGACCTCGCCTTCGCCGCCCTCGGTGACCCGGTCCGCCGCGCCCTGGTGACCCGCCTCGCCCGTGGTGAGGCGACAGTCGGCGAGCTGGGTGAGCCGTTCGACCTGACGCCGCAGGCCATCTCCCACCACGTCGGCGTCCTGCGCCGGTGCGGCCTGGTCGAGCAGCGACGGGAGGGCACGCGGCGACCGTGCCGGCTGCGCGTCGACCGGCTCACCCGGCTGAGTACGTGGATCGACGAGCAGCGCCGCGCCTGGGACGACCGCCTCGACGCGCTGGAGACGCACCTCTCCGATCCGGAGGCGACCCGGTGAGGGCGGCTACCGAACGGCACGGCGACGAGCTGATCGCCCGCCGCCACCTGGCCGCCCTGCCGGACCGGGTGTGGGAGGCCTTCACCTCACCGTCCGGCATCGCGGCGTTCTGGGGCGGCTCGCACGCCACGGTGCCGCAGGCGTCGGTGACTGTCGATCTGCGACCCGGCGGGGAGTTCGCGCTCGACACCCGCGCCCCGGACGGCCGGACCGGGCGGCTGCGGTTCGTCTACGTACGCGTCGAACCGCCAAGCGAGCTGGTGTTCGACGAGCCGGTCACCGGCCTGCGCACCACAGTCACGCTGCGGCCCGCCGGGTGCGGCACCGACCTCACAGTGCACCAGCGCAAGCTTCCGCCCGAGTTGCGCACCGATCAGGCGGCCGACGGGCTCGCCTCGATCCTCGACGCCCTCGCCGCCCATCTCCGACACCACCACGATGGAGACAGCAGTGACCCGAGCAACCCAGCGTGACCTGGTCGCCGAATACTTCGCCGGCTTCCGGGCGAGCGACCACGAGCGCATCCTCGCCACGCTCACCGACGACGTCGAGTGGGTCATCCACGGCCACCGGACCACCCGGGGGCGGACGGAGTTCGACGGCGAGATCGAGAACCCGGCGTTCACCGGCAGCCCGCAGCTCGACGTCGAGCGCGTGCACGAGGACGGGCCGGTCGTCGTGGTGACCGGCGAGGGCCGGGGCGTCAGCGCCGAGCACGGGCCGTTCCGCTTCGCCTTCACCGACCTGTTCACGTTCCGGGAGGGGCTGATCGCCCGCGTCGACTCCTACGTCGTCCCTCTGCCCGGCGCGTGAGCACCGCCTGACGCCCCGGTGAAGGCCCGGCGGTACGCCGACGGCGAGGTCCGCATCGCGGCGGTGAAGTGGTGCCGGAACGTCACCGCCGTCTCGAACCCCACAGTCGCGGCGACCTCCTCGATCGGCGCGGTGGTGGTCTCCAGCAGCGGCAGGCTGGCCTGGACGCGCCGGTCGATCAGCCACCGGATCGGGCTGGTGCCGGTGGCCCGCGCGAAGTGCCGCAGGTAGGTACGCGCCGACATGTGCGCCCGCCGCGCCAGCCGGTCGACGGTGATCGGGGTGTTCAGGTTCGCCAGCGCCCAGGACATGCTCGCGGCGAGCCGGTCGTCCTCCGGGTCGCCCGGCACCGGCGCCTCGATGAACTGCGCCTGGCCGCCCTCGCGGTGCGGCGGTACGACCAGCCGGCGGGCGACCGCGTTGGCGATCGTCGGGCCGTGGTCGCGGCGGACCAGGTGGACGCAGAGGTCGAGACCCGCCGCGCTGCCGGCGCTGGTGAGGATGTCCCCGTCGTCGACGTAGAGCACGTCCGGGTCGACGCGTACCGCCGGGTGGCGCCGGGCGAGCAGGCCGGCGTACCGCCAGTGGGTGGTGGCGCGGCGGCCGTCGAGCAGTCCCGCGCCGGCCAGGGCGAACGCGCCCGAGCAGATCGACACGATCCGGGCACCGCGCCGGTGGGCCGCGCGGAGCGCGTCGGTGAGCGCCGACGACGGGTCGGCGTGCACGTCGGCGACGCCCGGCACGATCAGCGTGTCGGCGGCGGCGAACGTGTCGAGGCCGTGGCCGGTGTGCAGCGTCGCGCCGCCGACCAGCCGCACCGCGCCGGGTGTCTCCGCGCAGACGGCCAGCTCGTACCAGGGGACGTCGAACTCCGGGCGGGGCAGGCCGAATACCTCGGTGACGATCCCGGTCTCGAACGCCGACATGCCCTCGTACGCGAGCACGGAGACGGTGGCACGGTCCATGGCGGGATCTTAGCGAACAGCGTCGCTCGCGCCACTGGAGCGACCGGACGGCGGCCGCCACGATGGGTGCCATGTCGAACGTTCTGCGTACTCCCCCCGCCCGTCCCGCCGACGCCCTCGCCCACTTCGCGGCCCGGCTCGCCTTCGAGGCCGACGTGAGCGACGTGCACGCCGACCTGGAGGCGGGCGTCCCGGGCCTGATCGTGGTCGACTCGCGCTCCCTTCCGGCGTGGCGGCAGGGGCACGTCCCCGGCGCCGTGCACCTGCCCACGGCGGAGATCGCCGGCCGGGCGGGCGAGCTGGTACCGGCGGACGCCACTGTGGTCACGTACTGCTGGGGGCCGGGCTGCAACGGCGCCACCCGCGCGGCGCTGGAGTTCGCCCGGCTCGGCCGCCCGGTCAAGGAGATGATCGGCGGGTACGAGTACTGGGTGCGGGAGGGCTTCCCGGTACGAACCGAGGCGGGGCTGGTCCGGCGGCCCGCCGACGACCTCACCGCCCCGGCCGGCGCGTCGTGCGGTTGCTGAGGCGTGTCGGTTCCGTACAAGACAGCGGGTGGCGGCCGTCCCTAGCATTGCCGCATGCGTGATCTCGTCTACACCGGATTCATGTCGCTCGACGGCGTGGTGGACTCCCCCGGCGGCGGTCCGGGCGAGGAGCACCGCAGCGGCGGCTGGGTCGTCAAGGACATCGAGTTCCTGCCCGAGGCGTTCTCGCTCAAGGGCGAGGAGCTGGCACAGACCACGGCGCTGATGTTCGGGCGGCGCAGCTACGAGGCGTTCGCGCCGACCTGGCGCGACTCCGAGGACCACGCCGCCTACCGGGACCTGCCGAAGTACGTGGTGTCGTCCACCCTGCCCGAGGACGCGCTGGTCGACGGCTGGGGACCGCTGACGATCCTGCGCAGCACCACCGACGTCGCCGCGCTCAAGCAGGGCGACGGCGGCGACATCTTCATCCACGGCAGCGCCGAACTCGCCCGCCGTCTCGCCGAGGCGGACCTGATCGACAGGTACCACCTGCTCGTCTTCCCGGTGCTGCTCGGCGCCGGCAAGGGCCTGTTCAGCCAGGCGGACCGGGACCGGCAGACGCTGCGTCTGCGCGACTCGGCCACCTACCCCAACGGCGTCGTCAAGCTGATCTACGACGTGACCCGCTGAGCCGGGTCCAGCGCGATCGCCCCGCCGGCGTTCGCGCGCAGCTCACCGGCCGTCCGTCCGACGTACCGGCGCAGCGCGCGGGCCAGGTGCGGTTCGTCCACGTACCCGAAGGTGGCGACCGCGTCGGCGGGCGGGCCACCCGCGGCCAGCAGCACGGCGGCGCGGCGCGCGCGGTCGATCTGCCGCACCGCGCCCCGGGTCAGCCCGGTCGCCGCCCGGAACCGGCGTTCGAGGGTACGCGGTGACGCCGGTGGACGGCCGCCGCGCAGCGTCTCGGTGACGAGCGGGTCGCGGACCACCGTGCCGGCGCGGACCAGCCGCTCCACCAGGGCCTCGGCGTCGTCCGGTCCGGGCGTGGGCCACCGGCCGCCGTCGAGCCGGAACGTCCGGCGGCCCACGTCGGGCAGCTCGGCGCCGCCGTCCACCAGGTCGGGCGTGGGCACGAGCCGCAGCGAGGTGCCCACCGCGAACTCGATGCCGACGAACGTGGCGCCCTCGGGCACCGGCGCCGTGCCGGTAGCGGTCTCGGGACCGGAGACGGCCGCGTACGAGCGCCCGTCGCGCTGCCAGAACACGAGCCCCCAGCACGGCGTCGCCACCGAGGTCATCTCGTCGACCCGATCGCTGGTGCAGGTCCACACGGTGTCGATCCAGGCCGAGCCGGACGCCCGCGTGGTGAACCGCAGCTCCACGGCAGGAGCATACGGCGATCGTCAGCGGGCGGGGGTCTCGTCGCAGGCGGGGTAGCCGAGGATCTCGGCGAGGTCACCGGCCGCCTTCGTGTACGCGGCGTAGACGTCGTCGTCGAAGTGGTTGCGCCAGTCGCCGGACGCACCCTTGCGGTAGTGGGAGATCCGCCCGGGGGTCTCCTTGGACTTCTTCATCTTGGTGAAGCTGTAGCGCGTCAGCAGCGCCTCCAGCTCGGCCGGAGGCAGGGTGATGCCGCAGTGCCGCAGGAGCTGGTCGACCTCGTCTGCCTGCCGCTCGCCGGTCAGGTCCTCGTAGCGGAACAGCCGGAACGTCTCGTCGCTCGGCGCGACCGCCCAGGACCGCATCTGCCCGAACTGCTTCTTGTCGCGCAGGCGGTCGATGACGTAGAGCATGCCCTCCTTCTTCGGCAGTTCCTGGAGGGTCTTGCGTGCCTGCGGGATGTCGCCCATCGGGGCGTGCGAGTTGCGCAGCGAGAAGTAACTGGAGACGACCACGTCGCGCGGGTCGCGGATCACGAAGAACGCGCGGTAACTGCCGGCCTTGGGCACCGCCTCGAACCGCTTGTGGGAGAGGAAGATCGCCAGGCCGATACGGCCGGCCGGCACCGGCGCGGTCGCGCCGCCGGCGTAGAAGCGCGGGTCGTAGGGCAGCAGCCCGCAGTGGCGGTAGACGGCCGGGTCGCTGAACAACGCCTTGATCCACTGGCTGCCGGTCTTGCGGACGGTGCAGTGGAAGATGTTGTCGAACTCGCTGCGGGCCACCACCGGAACGGTGAGTCGCATGCGGGCGTTACGCGCTTCCATCTGTGCCCGCCGGGCCGTGACGCGCAGAGAATTCGGTGAATTGTGCTTGGCGAATTCGACGGCCCGATTAATCATTTCCCAACCTCATCCGGACCCCGCGGAGCAGGGGCAGCACGAACACCTTTCCGCACGTCACGCAGGTGAAGTCCGCAGACTTCGCCTGCTCCGCCCCGCGCCCCGACGCGCCGCTAGGAATATCCCCGACGGTCCGATTAATGTCAATCCCGGACAGCTGGGAGTGAGCTGAAAATCTACAATTTCCATAGGAGTTGCGGAATAAGCGCGAGGGACAGCAGCGCCCGCCCGCGCACCGGCACAATGAACGCCGTGCTCACCGCCACCCGCGACCTGCTGACCGCCCTCGACCCGCTGTCCCACCGCGACCGGACGCGGCGTCTCGTGGCATGGGCACGCACCGCGCCCGACCGTGCGCAGGTCTGCGCCGACCTGCGCCGGCACGGCCCGTACGAGCGGCGTCTCGCGCTGCTCGCCGCCCTGGCCGGCCGGGACACCGCGGCCGTCCTGGCCGCGACGTACGACCCGGAGCCCGCGATCGCCGCCACCGCGCTGACCGCCGCCGTACGGGCCGGCGTGACGCCCGCCGACCTGACCGACCGGCCGGCGAACGCGCGGCGGCGCGTCTACCGGGCGCTGCGCCGCCGGCCGTCGCCCGCCGTCGCCGTCGCCGTCGCACTGATCATCGGGGTACGCGAGCGGTTCGGCGACCACGAGGCCGCCGCGCTGCTGCCGGCCTGCGGCCCCGAGACGGTACGGGCCTGGCTGCCCGACCTGGAACACGCGCTGAACCCGGAACGGCTGATGCGGACGCACAGCGACATCGTGCTGACGCGCGCCGGTGAGCGGCTCGCCGCGGCCCCGCCCGAGTCGCGCGGGCGGATCTGGGCGGAGGTCGCCGGCGCGGTGCTGCGCGGTGAGCCCGCGCGGGCTCTGGACCTGCTCGACGCGTACGCGACCGAGGAGTCGCTGCCCGGCCCGCTCGTCGCGTACGGGCGGCTCGCCGCACACGACGCGCGCCGGGTCGTACGCCTGCTCATCTCGCCCGACCGCGCGGCCTGGCTGGCACGGATCGTGCTGCCCCGGGCGCTGCTGCTCCGCCTCGCCACGCTGCCCACGGGTGAGCTGGTCCCGCTGGCCGCCCGGCTGCGGGAGCACGACCAGGCGCTCGCCGCGTTGCTGCGCGCCGTGCCGCCGAACCGCCGGGCCGAGCTGTACGACGGAGCGCTGGCCGACACCGACACCGCGGCGCTGCTACCCGGCGCCGCGGTGATGGAGATGCTGCCGGCGACAGTACGGGCACGGGAGGCGGCCCGCGTGCTGACCCTCCCGTCGGTCCGGGAGCGGGAGGAGCAGGTGCGGTTCTGGAGCGCGTACCTGCCGTGGCCGGAGGCGTCCGCGTCGGCGAGCGCGGCGCTACGCTCCGGCGACGCGGACGAACGGGCGGACGGGTGGCGGCTGCTGGTGGCGGCCGCCCGCCGCTCCCGTGACCCGCACACGGTGGCCGAGGTCGTGGTCCGGCTGGGCCGCCTGCGCAACGAGCAGGACCCGGTACGCGCAGCAGCGCTCACCGCGCTGGCGACTGTGGCGCCGCTGCTCACCGCCACGAGCGCCGGTGGACTGACCGGGCTCACCACCGACGCGGTCGACGCGCGGGACACCTCGGCGACCACCACCACCGCGTTGAGCCGGCTCGCTGTCGACGTCCTCACCCTTCACGTGGACGTGCCGGAGCTGGCCGAGTGGGCACTGCTCACCATCGACGCGGTGAGCGGCGACGCGAACGTGCCGGTGCTGCGCCGGCTCGACACGGTGCTGCGGCACGGCCAGGAGAGGGTGGTGTTCGATCGGCTCCGGAGCCGGATCGAGGCGGGCATGGCGCGCGGCCGGTACGGGCTGCTGTTCGCGCTCACCCACGCGCTCGGCCGGCGGGCCTGGCGGCTGCCGGAGCTGCAGGACCTGCTGCGCCGGGCGATCGGGCCGGACACCCTGCCCGCTGTGGCCCGGACGGCCGCCGGGCTGTGGCTCGCCGATCCGCGTACCCGATCACGGCGCGTCGCCGAGGTGCTCGGCGTCGACGCGTCGGCGGTGGCGATCCACGAGGTGTGGGCGATCGTCTGCACGTCCCGCACCGACCTGCTCGACCGCGTGCTGGACCGACCGCCGCGCGGCCGATTCGTGGAGAACGGGAAGCGGTGGGTGCCCGGCCCGGCGCCGTACGCACAGCGGTGGCTCCCCCGCCACCAGGAACGCTTCGTGGCGCTTCAGGCGCGCGTCGTCGCCGACTCCGGCCACCGGGTGTGGCAGCGGGCGGCGGCGATCCGGGCCGCCGCCGGGGCCGGTCCGGCCGGACGCCATCTGGTGCTGCGCCACGTCGGCGCGTCCGAGGTGCCGGTCGCCGAGGCGGCGCTCGGCGCGCTGGTCTGGACCGACCGGCCGGACGAGGCGTTCCCGCTGCTGCTCCGGTACGCCGACGGCGATCGGGCGCGCGTCGCGCTGTACGCCGCCGGACGGGCCGCCCGCCACGTCCCGCCGGCCCGCCTGGTCGAGCTGCTGGGCGGGGTGCTCACCGGCGCCGCGAAGGTCACCAGCCGCAAGGAGGCCGCCCGGCTGCTGGCCCGCTATTCGCACGTGGACGCGATGGCGGCGCTCGGCGAGACGTACGCCGATCCGGGCACACACCGCGACGTGCGCGCGGCGATCGTCTCCGCCGCCCGGCAGCGGCTGGGCACCGAGGCGACCTGGACCGTGCTGCGCACGGCGGTGGACGCCGGCCGCGAGGAGCGGCGGGCGGTGCTCGGGGCGTACCCGTCGGAGATCTCGGAGCGCCACCGCCGCACCTACGCCACGCTGGTGGTGCAGGCGTGCCGGGCCGACGACCGGGAGGTCCGCCGCGCCGCGTTCGACGCGCTCGGTGAGTGGTCGCAGTGGCTGACCGGCGTCACCGACCTGGTCGTGGACCGGCTCACCGACCCGGACGAGACGACGCCGGCCATCGGGGTGGCGAACCTGCTGCGGGCCGGTGGCGACGCGGCGTTTCGCGCCGCGCTGGCCCGGCTGGTGGAGCGGGACGCCGCCGACGGCGACCCGGGCGGCCCGGTGACCGACCGGCCGGCCCGGCGGCGCGTCGAGTCGCTCGCGGAGGGCGCGGCCCTGTGGTCCGAGAGCCGCCCCGCCGGCGCCGACCGGGCCGGGCTGGTCGAGGCGGCGCAGTGGCTCGCCCGCCAGGACGGTTTCCTGGGTACGGCCACCGGGCTGCTCGTCGACCTCGGCCGGCTCGACGACCTGGACGAGGTCGCCGCGCTCTGCGCCGGTCGGCCCGTGACCGCGGTCCGCACCGCGCAACGCGTCCGCGATCGTCTGCTCACCACGCGGCGGCGGCCCGATCCGGCGGCCCTCGCCGAGACGGTGGGCCACCTCGCCGGGCGCGGCGACCTGGCCGGTGGCCTGTTCGCGGTGGCGCTCGTCGCGCACGGGTCGGAGTTCGGGTGGAAGACGCCGTGGCGGGACCTGCTCGTCGGGTTGCGCCGTCACCCGGACGCCGACGTGCGGGAGGCCGCGTACACGCTCGACATGAGCTGACCATGCCGGGCGTCGCCCTATGCTCGGGGCGTGACGCTTCAGCGGATGGACCACGTCAGCGTCGTGGTGGACGACCTGCCGGCCGCGATCGCCTTCTTCACCGAACTCGGGATGGAGGTGGAGGGCGAGATGCCGGTCGAAGGGCAGTGGGTGGACCGGGTCAACGGCATCGACGGCGTGCGTGTCGACATCGCGATGATGCGGACGCCGGACGGCCACGGCAAGCTCGAACTGACGCGGTTCCGGGCGCCGGCACTCGTCGCCGCCGAGCCGCCGGACGCCCCGCCGAACACGCTGGGCCTGCGGTCGGTCATGTTCGCCGTGGACGACGTCGACGACACGGTGGCCCGGCTGCGGGCCCACGGCGGTGAGCTGATCGGTGAGGTGGCGGAGTACGGGGACGTCTACCGGCTCTGCTACCTGCGCGGCCCGGCGGGCGTCATCGTGGCGCTGGCCGAGCAGCTCGGCTGACGCCTACCCGGCATCGACGGCGGCCAGCACCGTCATCGCCTCGCGCTCGCGGACGGCCAGCTCGGCGAGGACCGCAGACGCGCGGGTCAGGTGGGCGGCGTCTCCGGTCCGCCCGGCGGTGGCGATGTGGTCGGCGACGGCGGTCCACAGCGGCGGGATGCCGGCGTACATCAGCTGTGCCCGGCGCAGGTGGGCGTCGCCGGTGACGGTGGCGGCCTCGGCGAGGAAGTCCCGGTACAGGGCGCGGAACAGCGCGCCGCCGGTGCCGCCGCGCTCCATCAGCGTCGCGGCGAGCGGAAGGTCGCGTGCCGGGTCGGCGGCGCGGTCCAGCCAGCGGGTCACCCGGGCGGCGGCGGTGGCGATCCCCCGGTGGCCGAGGTTGGCGATCGGCGGGTCGAGGAACGCCCCGGCGTTGGCGCGTACCGCCGCGCGGACGGCGGCGTCCAGGTCCGGCGGGCCGCCGGGCACGGTGAGCGTGTACGACAGGTGGCGCGCGGTCATCGGCCCACGGGCGGCGCGGGCCCGGGCCAGGCTGTCCAGCGTGGTGGTCACCGCGCCGCCCTGCTGGGCGGTGTCGACCAGGTGGGCGTGTGAGTCGTCGTAGCCGTACACGGCGACTGTGTGCCCGCCGAAGTGGACCCGGGTGGTGAAGTAGTCGAGGTGGTACGAGTCCAGTTGCAGGCCGACCGGGTGCCCGGCGTCCAGCGCCTCGGTGACGTTCCGCCACGCCCTGGCCGCCGACGTCGTCTCCCGGACGCGCAGGTCCAGCCCGAGGCGAACGGCGGCGGCCCGGGTCACGCACAGCGGCTTGGTGCGCCCGCCGAGGAACGGCACGTCCATGCCCTTGGCGTCCCAGTAGACGAAGCCGAGCCCCTCGCCGAGACCGAACAGCATCGGCTCGGACAGGTCCAGGCCGGAGTGCCTCGTCAGCACGCCGAGCGTGGTGGTCTCGCAGTGCACCCCGCCGGTCGGCGTCACGTCGTCGAGGATCACGTCGCCTCCTGTTCCGCCGGGACGGCGCCCGGATCGTGCGTCGCGGCGACAGCGCCCGGATCGTGCGCTACAGCGGCGGCACCCGGGGCGTCCCCGGAGGGCGGGGACAGCAGCGGGCGCAGCGGTCCGTCGCCGGGGATGCCGGGCATCCGGCGGGCCACCCCGGCGAGCAGGTCGGCGGCCTGGACGCGCGGGTCGTCGCGCGAATCGGTCATCACCAGCCCGGCCAGCGGTGACGGGCCGGCCGGGTCGCCCGCTGCCAGTGCCGCCTGGAGGCGGCGGAGCCGGTCCTCGGTGAGCGCGCTCTGCTCGTCGTGGATCACCAGCACGCGCCGCCGGCCGCCGCTCCAGTGCAGGACGGTCTCGGCCAGCGCCGGCAGCAGCGGCTCCAGCGGTGGCGGGATCGTCCGGTCGCCCGTGTACAACCGGGCCTGCACGGCTGCCACCCGGGCCGGGCCGAGCGCGTCGAGGACCGCGCCGGCCTGCGCGTCGCCGACGTGACGCCGTAACGCGTCCCGGGCGGCGAAGAACCGTGCCACGCTCCGGTCGTCCGCCCGGTCCCGCCGCTTGGTGCGCAGCATCTCGACGACGGCGGCGAGGAAGGCCGTCCACTCGGGCCCGGCCGCCCGCCCGGCCCGGTGCAGCGCCGCCGCGGCCGGACGCCGGTCACCGGCCAGGCGGGTGCCCGCCGCGTACGACGGCTCGGCCAGCAGCAGGTCGACGACCCGGGTGGCGAGGAAGAACTCCTTGTCGACGAGGTACACGTGCGCCCGGCCGCGCAGCGCGGACAGGAACCACCGCACCGCCTCGGCGGCTTCGCGGCGGCGCAGGAACTGCCGGGACTTGACCTCGTCGGGCGAGAACCGGAACCCGGACCGCAGCGTACGGATCAACGCGGCCGCCTCGTCGCGGCTCAGGTCGACGCTGGCGTGGACGATCACCGGGGTGGCCGGATCGAGCAGGTTGGTGCCGGAGAAGCCGGACTCGTCGCAGGCGATCTCCACCACCGCGCCGGTCAGCGCCTCGCCGGGTGGCAGCCCACCCTGCAGCGGCAGCCTCGCACCCGTCGACCCGGCCATGCCGACCATGCTCGCTCACCCGGGCCCTGGCGGACCAGTGGTCGCCCCGGATCGGGCCGGAGGCGGATCGCGCCGGCCCACCGACAAGCTGTCAGCGGCCGTGTCAGCGCCGTGTCAGGGCGGTGGCGGTACGGCCGCCCACGGTGGTCGCATGACGAGTTCAGCGATAACGGTCTCCGGGCTGCGCAAGGCGTACAGGGACAAGGTGGTGCTCGACGGCATCGACCTGGACGTCCCCGCCGGGACGATCTTCTCCCTGCTCGGCCCGAACGGGGCCGGCAAGACCACAGCGATCAACATCCTGACCACCCTGATCCGCGCCGACGCCGGGTCGGTGCGGGTCGCCGGGCACGACGTCGTCACCGAGGCGAAGGCGGTCCGCGCGGCGATCGGCGTGACCGGGCAGTTCGCGGCGGTGGACGAACTGCTGACCGGGCGGGAGAACCTGCAACTGATGGTCGACCTCGGCCCGCGCAACCGGGTGCCCGGCAAGCGGGTCGTCGCGGAGTTGCTGGAGCGGTTCGACCTCGTCGGGGCCGCCGACAAGCTGGTGTCGACGTACTCCGGGGGCATGCGCCGCAAGCTGGACCTGGCGATGACGCTGGTCGGCGAGCCGCGGATCATCTTCCTGGACGAGCCGACGACCGGGCTGGACCCGCGCAGCCGGCGCACCATGTGGTCGATCATCAGGGATCTGGTGGCCGGCGGCGTGACGGTCTTCCTCACCACCCAGTACCTCGACGAGGCGGACCGCCTCGCCGACCGGATCGCGGTGCTCGACCAGGGCCGGCTGGTGGCCCAGGGCACGCCGGAGGAGCTGAAGCGCCGGATCCCCGGCACGCACGTGCGGTTGCGGTTCGGCACCGTCGCCGAACTCGACGCGGCGGCACTGGTGCTGCCCGAGGCGGTACGCGACGAGGAGTCGCTGGCGCTGCGGGTGCCCACCGACGGCGGAACCGCGGCGCTGCGCGCCCTGCTCGACCGGCTCGACGCGCACGCGATCAGCGCCGGCGACCTGTCCGTGCAGACCCCCGACCTCGACGACGTCTTCCTGGCCCTGACGGGCCGTACCCCGGAGGTGGCCGCCAAGTGAGCAGGAACCACTCGGTCGTCATGCTGCGCCGCAACCTGACGCACCTGCGCCGCAACCCGACCTCGGTGTTCAACGCGGTGCTGATGCCGATCATCGTGATGCTGATGTTCGTGTACATGCTCGGCGACGCGTTCTCCGTCGGCGTCGACTACGTCGACTACGCGACGCCGGGCCTGATGCTGCTGGCTGTCTGCTACGGCCTCGGCGGCACCGCGACGGCGGTGAACTCCGACATGACCAGGGGCGTCATCAACCGGTTCAAGGTCATGCACGTCTCCCGGGGCGCGGTGCTGACCGGCCACGTCATCGCCACCGTGCTCACCAACGTCCTCGCGGTCGCGGCCCTGGTCGGGGTGGCGTTCCTGCTCGGCTTCCGCCCGGCCGCCGATCCCCTGCACTGGCTCGGCGTGGCCGGCGTGGTGGTGCTGCTCAGCGTCGCCGTCAGCTGGTTCACAGTCGCGCTGGGCCTGTTCGCGAAGTCGCCGGAGTCGGCGGGCATGGCCTCCGTGCCACTGGTCCTGCTGCCGTTCTTCAGCAGCGCGATCGTCCCGGCGGACAGGATGGGGCCGGGACTGCGGCAGTTCGCCGAGTACCAGCCGTTCACGCCGATCATCGAGACCCTGCGCGGCCTGCTCGACGGCGCGCCGTCGGCCGGCGACGTGGTCCCCGCTGTCGTCTGGTGCGCCGGCATCGCGGTGGTCGGCTACCTGTGGGCGCGGTCCACGTTCACGAAGCGAGCGTGACCTCGACCAGCCGCTCCCAGCCGGTCTCCCGGCCCTGTGCGACCGCCTCGGCGAACCCCGCGTCGCCGAGGCGGTCGCGCGCCGCCGCCCCGATCCGGGGCACGTCGGGGTGGGCGCGGTCGGGCAGCCCGCGTACCGCGGTGGCGGCGCCGAGCAGCCGCGCCGCCTGGTCCGGCCGGTCCAGCCGCAACGCCAGGTCCGCGACACCGACGAGCACCTGCGCGGTCAGCGGTGCGTAGCCACCCTCGCGCGCCGCCCGGCACGCCGCCGCCCGATGGGTACGAGCCTGCTCGACGTCCTCGGCCAGGTAACCCAGCAGATCCTGGGTACCCGCCCGGACGCTCGCCAGGTCCGCCTCGTCGCCGAGCAGCGCCGACACCGCCCGTAGTTGCGCGTACGCCTCGTCCGCGTCGCCGTCGTGGCGGGCCATGTACGCCTCGGCCAGCGCCAGCTCGGCCAGCGCGCCCGGCCAGGCGACCCCCGCGGCGAGCCGGTGCGCCTCGGCCAGCGCGGCCGCGCTCGCCGTCTCGTCGCCGCCCAGCCGGTACAGCCAAGCCAGCCGCGCCCGCATCCGGATCACGTCCTCGACGGCGCCGACCTCGGTGACCGCCGCGACTGCCTGCTCGTAGTAGTCGCAGGCGGCGGCGACGTCACCGCGTACGGCGATCAGCTCGGCCAGCTCGCTGAGCGCGAACGAGATCCCGAAGCGTTCACCGACCGCCCGGAACTCGGCGAGCGCCTGCCGCAGGCACGCCTGCGCCTCCGCCGCCTCGACGCCGAGGATGACCCGCAGCTTGCCCAGGTGCAGCCGGGCCAGCGCGCGTACCCACGGATCCTCGTGGTCGAGCAGCGACTCCCAGGCGGGCAGCAGCGCGTCCGGCTCCCGCAGCATGCGCTCCATCGGCACGACCAGAGCCAGCTCCGGGTGACCACAGTGGTCTTCCCCGCTCAACCGGTACGCCTTGTGGATCCACTCGGCCGCGTGCTGGGCGTCGCCCGGCCCGGAGCTGAGGAACAGCACCACGAGTCCGTACACCACGGCTCGGATATCGTCGGGCACGTCGCCCGGCGCCTCGGTGGCGGCGAGGATCAGTTCCATGCCCTCGGTGCGGTGGCCACCGAGCCACCAGTACCAGCCGGCGGCGGCCGCGAGCCGCATCGCCTCGCGCGCCTCACCCGCGGCGAGCGCTCCCCGCACCGCGGCGGTGATGTTGTCGTGCTCGGCTTCCAGCCGGGCGAGCCAGGTGAGCTGGTCGGCGCGGCGCAGCCGCGGCTCGGCGGTCTCGGCCAGCGCGGTGAAGTACGCCAGGTGCGCGCGGCGCGCGCTGTCCTCCTCCCCCGCCTCGGCGAGCCGCTGCGCGGCGTACTCCTTGATCGTGCCGAGCATGCGGTAGCGCGGCGCGACGTCACCGGCGGCGACCAGCAGCGACTTGTCGGTCAGCGCGGTGAGCAGGTCGAGCACGTCGCCCGGCTCGACGGTGCCGCCGGCGCAGACCCGCTCGGCCGCGTCCAGGCTCGCCCCGCCGGAGAACACCGACAGCCGGCGCAGCACCGCGCGTTCGGCGTCGCTGAGCAGTTCCCAGCTCCAGTCGACCATCGCGCGCAGCGTCCGGTGCCGGGGCAGGGCGGTCCGGCTGCCGCCGGTGAGCAGCCGGAACCGGTCGTCGAGCCGGGTGGCGAGCTGGTCGACCGACATGGTGCGCAGCCGCGCCGCGGCCAGCTCGATCGCCAGCGGCATACCGTCGAGCGCGCGGCAGATCCGCGCCATCGTCGTCGCGGTACGGGCGTCGAAGGCGAGATCCCGGCGTACCGCAGCGGCCCGGTCCCGCAGCAGGCGGACGGCGGGCGACGACTCGACCTCGGCGATCGGAGCGTCGCCGTCCGGCAGGCCCAGCGGCGCGACCGGCCACAGCGTCTCCCCGGTGATGCCCAGCGGTTCCCGGCTGGTGGCCAGGATCCGCAGCCGCCGGCACTCGCCGAGCAGCCGGTGCGCCAGGGCCGCCGCCTGGTCGACGACGTGTTCGCAGTTGTCCAGGATCAGCAGCATCTCCCGGTCCCGGATCGCCGCGACGAGCCGGTCGGCCGGTTCCGCGCTGCCCGCGTCGCCGAGCAGCGCGTCGCGCAGGCCGAGCCCGGAGATCGTCGCCTGCACCACGTCCCCGTCGGCGCTGACGGCGGCGAACTCCACCAGCCACACGCCGTCCGGCAGGTCGCCCGTCATCCGGCGCCCGGTCTCGGTAGCCAGCCTGGTCTTCCCGGAGCCGCCCGGACCGGTGAGCGTGGTGAGCCGGTGCCCGGTCACCAGCGCGCCGACCGCGGCGAGGTCGGCGTCCCGCCCGACGAAGCTGGTCAGCTCGGCGCGCAGGTTGGTCCGGCGGGTGTCCTCCCGGCGTACCGTCTCGCCGCGCAGCAGGGCGACGTGCAGCGTCGACAGCTCCGGCGACGGGTCGGCGCCCAGCGCGTCGGCGAGCGCGTCGGCGGTGCGCTGGTAGACCAGTAGCGCCTCGGTGTCCCGGCCGGCCGCGACGAGCGCGCGCATCAGCGACATGGCGAGCCGTTCGCGCACCGGATGGGCGGCCGCCAGGTCGGTCAGCTCCGGGATCAGGTCGGCTTCCCGGCCGAGCCCGATCTCCGCGTCGTACCGGTCCTCGGTCGCGGTCAGGCGCAGCCGTTCCAGCCGGGTGGCCGCCGCGTCGAGCGCCGGGCTGTCGGGCAGGCCGACGTCGCGCAGCGCGTCGCCGCGCCACAGGCCCAGCGCCTCGCGCAGCAGCCGTACCCGCTGCGGCCCGTCACCCTCGCGGGCCCGGCGGGCGAGACGTTCGAACCGTACGGCGTCGACGGCGTCGGGCTCGACGGCGAGCCGGTAGCCGTCGGGCAGCCCGTCGACGGCGCCCGCCGGCAGCACCTTGCGCAGCCGGGAGACCAGCCGTTGCAGCGCGTTCGCGGCGTCGGCCGGCGGCTGCTCGCCCCAGATCCAGTCGACGAGCGTCGCCTTCGGGACCACGCGGCCGGGCTGGAGCGCGAGGGCGGCCAGCAGCCCGCGCAGCCGCGCGCCCGGCACGTCGGCCGGGACACCGCCGTCCGTGGTGACCTGGAACGGCCCGAGCAACCCGATGTGCACCCGCCGATCCTGCCACGCCCGGCGCCCTGGTTCCCGTCCGCCGCCCGACCGGCCGGGTGGACAGGCGCAGGCACCACGCCCGCCGAGTCGAGGTCGGCGGCGGAGGCCAGCCCGTCGGTGCGGAGGTACGACGTCCGAGCAGCCGGCCGAGCACCAGGTGCCGGTTGCCGGAGCCGGAGAGGCAGGGCGTCGTCCGGCCTTCCCGACGAGGGACGCCGGCCCAGGTGGACCGGCGTCCCTCACTGTCCGTTGTCAGAGTGTGGTTTCGCCGGTGAGGCCGAAGTAGTCGTGCCATTTGGTGGAGGGGGCGAAGGTGGTGCCGGTGGAGAGGGCGACGTAGATGTCGTTTGTGGTGCCTTTGGTGAAGACGATGAGGTCGTCTTTGCCGTCGCCGTTGGTGTCGCCGAGGTAGGGGAATTCGCCGGGTAGGCAGAAGTGGTCGTGCCATTTGATGGTGGTGCCGGTGAAGGATGTGCCGGTGGAGGTGGCGGCGTAGACGTCGGCGTCGGTGTTGCAGGTGAAGGTGACGATGTCGTCTTTGCCGTCGCCGTTGATGTCGCCGATGCGGGGTTGTTCGGTGCCGACGGCGAACAGGTCGTGCCATTTTTGGGGTGGGCCGAAGGAGGTGCCGGTGGAGAGGGCGACGATGACGTCGGCTGCGGAGGCGGGGCCTTGGGTGAAGGTGATGATGTCGTCTTTGCCGTCGCCGTTGACGTCGCCGAGGGCGGGGAATTCTCCGGGGATGGAGAAGTAGTCGTGCCATTTGACTGCGGTGCCGGTGAAGGAGGTGCCGGTGGACAGGGCGACGTAGACGTCGGCGTTGGTGTCGTGGGTGAAGGTGATGATGTCGTCGCGGCCGTCGCCGTTGACGTCGCCGACGGCGGGGATTTCGGTGCCGGGGGCGAACCAGTCGTGCCATTTCGCTGAGGTGGTGAAGGAGGTGCCGGTGGACAGGGCGACGTGGACGTCGGCGGTGGTGCCGTGGGTGAACACGATGGCGTCGTCTCGTCCGTCGCCGTTGACGTCTCCGGTCAGGGGTGTCTCGCCGGACAGGGCGAACCAGTCGTGCCACTTGACCGAGGTTCCGGTGAAGGAGGATCCCGTCGAGGTGGCTACGTAGGCGTCGGCGAGCGGGCCGTGCGTGAACGCGACCACGTCGTCGCGGCCGTCACCGGTGAAATCAGTCGGCGAACCACCGAAATAGCGGGCGGCCGATCCACCACCGCCCTGGTTCACCAGTGAGAGGTAGTAGTTCCAGTTCCAGTTCGGCCCCGGGTCGGTGTGGTCGTTGCCCGGGATCTCGTTGTGCCCCTTGATGCCGGTGCGGTTCTTCGGGATGCCGTACTTGTCGCACAGGTAGCGGGTCAGCGCGGCCGAGGAACGGTACATCGCGTCGGTGAACCAGGCCGGGTTGTCGACGTACCCCTCGTGCTCGATGCCGACGCCGTACGCGTTGCCGGACCGGGCGTGGTAGGCGGTGTCGCCCTCGCGGACCATCTGGGTGATCTCGCCGTTGCTGGACTTCACCACGTAGTGGGCGCTGACGCCGGCCGACGGGTTCTGGAACCAGCTGATGGTCCCGGCGTACGAGCCCTGGGTGACGTGCAGGATCACGGTGGTGATCCGGCTGGACCGCCCGACGCCGTAGTTCGCGCCGTTCGCGGCGACCCACCGCGCCGGCGGGTACTCGGGCACGGCGGCGGCGAGCGTACGGGACGCGGTGCCGGCGGGCGCCACGGCGGCGTAGCGACCCCGCTCCGGCTCGACCCGGTGCGCCCGGACCGGCACCGCGCCCGGAATGCCCTGCTGCACCAGCTCGTAGATCCCGTCCGCGTACAGCCGGGCGGTGGCGTCGTCGGCCGCGCCGCCGTACCGCGCCACCACCGGGTACCAGGCGGTCACCCGGTCCCGGTCGCGCTCGGTCAGCCCCTCGGCGTCGGCCAGCTCGCGCAGCACTGCCGCGCCACCGCGGATGTTCGCCGGCGTGGCGGTCTTCAGGCGCGCGACCGGCTCCCCGGTCAACTTCGCCGCCCGTTCCAGGCTGTGCTGGGCGGGGTTGCTCACCAGGTGCATCACCCCGTAGCCGTTCGCCTGGCTCGGCTTGCCGCCGTGCGCGTCGAGGCGGGACTCGCCGTAGCCGACCGCGACGAGCACGTCCCGGGGCACGTCGTACTCCTGCGCCGCCCGCACGAAGGCCGCGTCCAGCGCGGCCCGGCCCGGCGGCGTCGCGGACGCCGGCGCGGGCTGCACCGCGATCCCGCCGGCGAGCGCCGCGGCCAGCAGGGCGACGCCGGTGCGCCGCCGTCTCCGTCGTGTTCCGGCCACGGGGGCCTCCCATCCTGGTGTCACAGCGTCACCTCGCCGGTGAGCCCGAAGTAGTCGTGCCACTTGCTGCTGGCACCGAAGGTGGTGCCGGTGGACAGGGCGACGTAGACGTCGTTCGTGGCGCCCTTGGTGAAGACGATGAGGTCGTCCTTGCCGTCGCCGTTCGCGTCGCCCAGGTAGGGGAACTCGCCCGGCAGGCAGAAGAAGTCGTGCCACTTGACGGTGGTGCCGGCGAAGCCGGTGCCGGTGGAGGTGGCGACGTAGACGTCGGCGTCGGCGTTGCAGGTGAACGTGACGACGTCGTCCTTGCCGTCGCCGTTGACGTCCCCCACCCGCGGCTGCTCGGCACCCACGGCGAACAGGTCGTGCCACTTCTGCGGCGCCCCGAACGACGTGCCGGTGGACAGCGCCACGATCACGTCCGCCGCTGACGCGGGGCCCTGGGTGAAGGTGATGATGTCGTCCTTGCCGTCGCCGTTGACGTCACCCAGGGCGGGGAACTCCCCGGCGATGGAGAAGTAGTCGTGCCACTTCACCGCCGTGCCCGAGAACGACGACCCGGTTGACAGCGCCACGTAGACGTCCGCCGTCGCGTTGTGCGTGAACGCGACGATGTCGTCCCTGCCGTCGCCGTTGACGTCACCGACGGCGGCGATCTCCGCACCGGGGGCGAACCAGTCGTGCCACCGGCCCGGCGACGTGAACGCCGACCCGTTCGACAGCGCCACGTACACGTCGCCGGTGTTGCCGTGCGCGAACGTGACGATGTCGTCGCGGCCGTCACCGTTCACGTCGCCCGTCGACGCGGTCTCCCCGCCGACGGAGAAGAAGTCGTTCCACTTCACCGACGTTCCGGCGAAGCCGGTTCCGGTCGACGTGCTCGCGTACACGTCGGCGGAGGCGTTCTGGGTGAAGGTGAGGATGTCGTCGCGGCCGTCACCGTTCACGTCCGTCGACGAGCCGCCGGCCATGCCGTGGGTACGCGCCGCCTGGTTGAGCAGCGTGCGCGCGGTCGCCGCCACCTGGTCGTACCGGTCGGGGAAGCCCGATCGCTGGACGCACTGGGCGACCTGGCCCGCCGTGTAGCCAGGGTTGTTGCGGTCGCAGGTGATCGCACGCGTGACGTACTGCGTGGTGGCGTAGACCGGGTCCATGATCTGCTCCGGCGTGCCCCAGCCGTAGTCCCAGCGCTGCTGGAACACGCCCAGGCTGGACTTGTCGCCGCAGGGCAGGTTGTTCATGTGGGACTCGACCCAGCCCGCCTCGAAGGTGGAGAGCATGACCTTGTCGTTGACGTTGTACGACCGGGCCACCCGGTAGACGATCACGGTGACGGCGGGGTCGTGGGTGGCCGGGACGGACGGGCAGGCGAGCGTGCCGATCGGTACGGCGGCGGCCGGCGCGCCGGCCGCGCCGGCCGCCGTGACGGTGCAGAGCGCGACAAGCATCGCCAGCAGATTTCGTCTCACCGTGCTCCTCGGGGGTGTGGGGGTGACCAGCGGCACCGGGCGAGAAATCGATTGCTGACGAGTCTCGTAGTCACCCACATCGATGTCAATAGCGGCGATGGGACGCGATCGACCCGGTCGGAAATCGATTGCTGGACGGTATAGGATTCCGAGCGATCTCCCGCGGTGGCGGTCTCACTCCGGTACGTCACCATCCGACGGGGGCCGGGCCGGAGCGCCCGGGCGACGACGACGGGAGCGCGATGACGACCATCTACGACGTGGCGCGTCGCGCGGGAGTGTCGCCGGCGACCGTCTCCCGCGTCCTCAACGGGCGTGCCTCGGTCGACCCGGACATGGCCGCCCGGGTACGGCAGGCCGCGCAGGACCTCGACTACCGCCCGAACGCCGTCGCGCGCAGCCTGCGCCGCAGCCGGACCAGCCTCTGGGCGGTCATCATCTCCGACATCGGGAACCCGTTCTTCACCTCGATGGTGCGCGGTGTCGAGGACGTCGCGCAGGAGGCCGGCTTCTCGGTCGTGCTCTGCAACGGCGACGAGGATCCGGAGAAGGAGGCCCGCTACGTGGCGGCGGCCCTGGCCGAGCGGATGGCGGGGGTGATCATCTCCTCGTCCGGGCGGCCGGCCCTGATCAGCCGCCTGGTGCAGGCCCGCATCCCGGTCGTGGCGATCGACAGGCAACCACGCGGCGTCGAGGTGGACACCGTGCTGGTGGACAACACCCACGGCGCCGAGCAGGCGACCGCCCATCTGGTGGGCAGCGGCTACCGGCGGATCGCCTGCATCACCGGCCCACGCCGGATCTCCACCGCCATGCAGCGGCTGCGGGGCTACCAGCGGGCGCTTAAGGCGAGCGGACGCCAGACCACCGAGGACCTGATCCGGTACGCGGACTTCCGCGAGGAGGGCGGCTACCGCGCGATGGCCTCCCTGCTGGAGACCGCCGAGCCGCCGGACGCGGTGTTCGCGGCGAACAACCTGATGACTGTGGGCGCGGTCGAGTGCCTCGTGGACAACGGCATCGGCGTGCCCGACCCGTTCGGCATCGTCGGGTTCGACGACATCCCCTGGGCGCACCTGGTCCGGCCCTCGCTGAGCACCGTCGCGCAGCCCACCTACGACCTGGGGCGTACCGCGGCCACGCTGCTGGTCGAGCGGATCGCCGACCCGGCCAAGGCGCCCTCGACAGTGGTGCTCCACACCGAGCTGCGGGTACGCGACAGCTCGGCGCCGTCGGCCGGCCGGCAGGGCCACGCGGTGGGCCGTACCCGGTCGCGCGGCACTGCCGCCGGCTCGCTCAGATCGTGACGTCCCCGCACAGGTGCACCCGTACGCCCAGCTCGGCGAAGAGGGCGGCCTTGACCCGTAGCGCGCGGTCGGCGGTGCCGGCGTCCGGCGCGTAGACCACGTTGACGTGGTTGGCCTTGTGCCGGGCCATCAACTGGTCGCGGCCCACGCCGTGCAGCACGGCGTGCATGATCGGCCATTGCGGTGTGGTGGCGTCCAGCCGCCGCCGGGTCTCCGCCTCGGGCAGCGCCACCACCGTGCCGCGCCCGAGGTCGACGTGCAGGCCGCCGTCCATCACGAACACGCGCGACCAGACGATCTCCCCCGGCTTCGACACGCCGCTGAGCGTGCCGCCGCCGAGCGGGAAGTACATCGGCGGCTGACGCATGCTGTACGACCTGTCGTAGCCGCCGTTGTGCGACGCGGGCACCGCACCGGAGATCTCGAAGACCCAGACGAAGTGCTCGCCGTACTGCTGTCCCCAGCGGATGTCGTGCAGCGTCGTCGCCGGGTCCAGGCCCATCGCGGTCCAGATCCGGTTGGTGACCAGCGAGTCCACGGCGACGCCCTCGTCGACCTCGTTGAAGTGCGGCAGCGCGACGCCCGGGTACAGCTCCCGGGAGCCGTCCCGGCTGGTCACCGGGGGGCGTTCGACGTTGTTCAGCAGCCCCTCGGCCAGGTCGCTGGCCGGCACGGTGTCCTTGAGCCCCTGCTGGTACTGGATCCCGACGGCGTCCAGGCCGAAGTCGTCGGCGATGCGCAGCGCGGCGACGTACATGCGGCACTGGCTGAGCAGTTGGGCGTACGTCAGTTCGGTGGCCTCGTCGGTGCCGGTGTGGAACGTCATCCCGGCCGCCTCCAGCCAGGCCAGCACCGCCCGCGCCTCGGTGTCGGGCACCCGCGCCATCTCCGCCACCAGCGCGCTCTGCGACAGGCGTTCCTTGAAGACGCCGAGCGGGTTGAGCAGCTCGTCGTCGATGATGGCGTTGTACATGCCCATGCAGCCCTCGTCGAAGACGCCGATGACGGCCCGCTCGGAGACGAGCTGCCGGGCCAGCGCCACGCCGAGTTCGACCTCCTCGTCCGGCCGCAGCACCGGCAGCGGGCGTACGTGGCTCTCGTCGTGCGTCACCCGGCCGGTCTCCAGCCACTTCTTCAGCCCGTCGCGCGCCCACTCGTCGGTGAAGTCCTCGCTCCACAGCGTCGAGTACCGCACGCCCGCCTTGGTGAGGCTGCCGGCGAGGTTGAGCAGGCCCACCAGGCCGGGGTACTCGCCGCTCCAGTTCGCCACCAGCAGGATCGGCCCGCGGTGGGCGCGCAGCCCGGCCAGCACGTGGTGGCTGTACTGCCAGACCGCCTCCACCACGACGAGCGGCACGTCGGCCGGAATGCTCCGGAAGACCTCGATCCCGGCGCGCTGGCTGTCGATGAAGCCGTGTCCTTTGCCCGGGTCGACGTCGTGACCGCGCCGGACCTGCCAGCCGAGCGCGGTGACCGCGGCGGTGAGGTCGGCTTCGAGCTGCCGCTGGGTGGGCCAGCAGGTGACGTTCGCGCTCAGCCGGAGGTCACCGCTGGCGACTGTGTAGACGGTGCGGGGCGGGGCGGCCGGGCGCTCGACCGGCACGGGCAGTGTGTAACGGGTCACGGGGCAGCTCCCTCGGCGGGCGGACGGTGGGTGGAGCGGAACGCGCCCAGCAGGCGTTCCTGCCGGGCCGCAAGGGCGTGGACCACAGATCGGCTACCGGCGTACAGCTCGCGGTAGAGCCGGTACAGCTCGTCGTAGTCGGCGGCGGGTTCGGGTCGTGGCCGCCGCACCCCGGCGATCGGGTTCCACGTCTCGATCGAGACGTCCATCACGGTCCGGGCGGCCAGGAAAGCGCCGCCGTAGCTGGCGCCGATGGTCTGCGCCGGGATCTGCTGTTCCCGGCCGGTGATGTCGGAGACGATCTGGGTCCAGAGCCCGCCCCGGGTGCCGCCGCCGACCGCGACGATCCGGCGGATGTCGCCGCCGGCCGCCTCGATCGTCTCGATGTTGTGCCGTACCGCCAGTCCGGTCGCCTCCAGCGCCGCCCGGTAGATGTCGCCGGGGCCGTGCGAGAGGGTGAGACCGGCGATCAGGCCGCGGGCCCGGGGATCGAGGATCGGCGTGCGTTCCCCGGCGAAGAACGGCAGCATCAGCAACCCGCGGGCACCGGCGCCGGAGCGTTCGGCGAGGCGGAGCAGCTCGGTGTGGTCGGTGCCCGCCACCAGGTCGCGTAGCCAGCCGGTGATCGCGCCGGAGGTCGCCATCCCGCCGGCCAGGTTGCGGGTGCCCGGCAGCGCGCCGACGGTGCCCCACAGCGACGGGCTGGTCAGCCGGTGCGGCACGGTGTGCACGAGGAACATGGTGGTGCCGTACATGAGCATCAGGTCGCCCACGCCCTGCGCACCCACGCTCAACGCCTCCGACCAGGCGTCAATCGTGCCCGCCACCACCGGGACGCCCTCCGGCAGGCCGGTCTCGGCGGCGGCCCCGGCCGTCACCTCACCGGCCACGTCGCCGGGCCAGCACAGTGGCGGAAGCTCCAGTCCGGGTGCGAACGGGTCGATCCACGGCCGGTACCAGTCCTGGGCCTCGGTGTCGTAGAACGGCGTGCACTGGCTTGCCGAGTGGTGATCGAGCAGGTAGCGACCGGTGAGCCGGTAGGCCAGCCACGAACTGGGCATGAACAGCCGGCGGGCACGGGCGAACAGTTCCGGTTCGGTGTCGGCCACCCACGCGATCTTCGGGCCCGCCGCCTGGCTGGACAACGCCGACCCGCACCGCTGGATGATCTCGTCGGCGCCGAACCGCTCGTTCATCCGCTCGATCTGCTCCCCGGCGCGGGTATCCACGCCGTAGAGGACGGCCGGGCGCAGCGGAGTGCCGCCGGCGTCGGTGAGCAGCACGCACGGACCCATGCCGCTCACCCCGACCGCGCACACCCGGACGTCACCCGGAGCCAGCAGGTCCCGGCTGAGGGCGACGAACTCCCGCCACCAGATCCGGCCGTCCATCTCGACCCGGCCAGGGCCGGGCCGGTCGACCCGGTGCTCCAGGACCCGGGACCGGACCAACCGCCCGTCGGAGTCGACGAGAACCCCCTTGCTGCTCGACGTGCCGATGTCCACGCCGAGCACCACCGGCGCCGCCCGCCGCACGCTCGCGCTGCGCATCCCGGCCCCCGCGCTCAGAGGCCACCGAGCTTCGCGTACGCCTCGGCGGCGTTCTCCCTGGTGATCCGCATGGTGCCCAGCGTGGTGGTACGCGGGACGTCCTCGGCGCAGTCGACGAGGATCTTCCGGGCCAGCTCGACCGCCTCCCGGCCGCCGGTGGCGTACTGGAACGTGGCGGCGAGGCGGCCCTGCTCGACGGCCTTGATCCCGCCGGAGGGCACCGGGAGCGCGTCGATGCCGGTGAACTTGATCCGCTGCGCCTTGCCCGCCGACTTCGCGGCGAGGTAGGCGCCCTCGGCCATCGGGTCGTTGTGCGCGTAGATCGCGGACACGTCCGGGTGGGCCTTGATCAGCGCGTCCGCCACCGACTGTCCCTTCTCCCGCAGCCAGTCGCCGGGCTGGGAGGCGACGATCTGGATCTTCGGGTTGGCGGCGATGCCGTCGCGGAAGCCCTGCGCGCGCTCGGCGGCGGGGGTCGAGCCGGGCAGCCCGGCGATCTCGATCACCTTGCCGCCGTCGGGCAGCAGCGTCGTGGCGTAGAACTCGCCGGCCGCCTTGCCGATCGCCACGTTGTCGCCACCGATGAACGCGGTGTACGCCTCCCCCTCGACCTTGCGGTCCAGCACGATCACCGGCACGCCCTGGTCGTACGCCTTCTTCACCACAGCGGTGAGCGGCTTGGCCTCGTTCGGCGAGATGATCAGCAGGTTGATCTTCTGGGTGAGGAAGTTCTCCACGTCGGCGACCTGCTTGCTGTTGTCCTGGGCGGCGTCGGAGACCACGACGCGGAAGCCGGGCACCGACTTCGCCGCCGTCTGCACGTCGTTGTTCATCACCTGCCGGTACGGCTCGGCGTTGTTGGCCTGGGACATGCCGATCAGGAAGTCCTTGCCGGCGCCGCAGGCGCGGGCCTGCCCGGCGTCGTCGGACGGCTTCTCGACGCTGCACCCCGTCGTGACCGCCAGCGCGCCGGTGACCAGCAGCGCGAGCAGTGTGGTTCGCTTGTCCATCGGGTGGCTCCTCGGAGTCGGTTCGGTCAGGCGATGCCGCGGCGCAGCTTCTGCAGCGCCGCCGCGAGCACGATCACCAGTCCTTTGATCAGCAGCTGGACGTTGGCGTCGATGTTGTTGAGCGCGAGGATGTTGTTGAGGATGCCGAGCAGCAGCGCGCCGGCCAGGGTGCCGCCCATCGAGCCGGAGCCACCGGCCAGGCTGGTGCCGCCGATGACGACGGCGGCGATCGCGTCCAGCTCGTATCCGGCGCCGTCGTTCGGGCTGCCCTGGTTGAGCTGTCCCGCGTGCACCACGCCGGCCACCGCCGCCAGGAGGCCGGCGACGGCGAACACGGCGACCTTGACCCGCGTCACCGGCACACCGGAGAGCCGGGCCGCCTTCTCGTTGCCGCCGATCGCGTAGACGTGCCGGGCGAACGCCGTCGTCCGCAGCACCACCACAGCGGCCACCCCGATCAGGACGAACAGCACCGCCGGCACCGGGAGCACGCCGTTTATCGAGCCGTTCAGCAGTTCGAAGGCGGGCGGCGCCTCCTGGGGTCCGTCGCCGTAGGCGATCGGGATGCCGAGGCCGCCGGACCAGATCCGGGCGATGCCCCGGGCGACCTGGAGACCGGCCAGTGTCACGATGAACGACTGGATGCCGAGGCGGGCCACGGCGTACCCCTGGAGCGCGCCGAACAGCACGCCGATCGCGAGCACGGTGGCGACGGCGGGCAGGATGCCGAGTCCGGAGTCGACCATGAGCGTCGCGGTGCCGACGGCCGACAGGCCGAGGATCGCCCCGACCGACAGGTCGATGCCGCCCAGCAGGACGACGAACGTCATCCCGATCGCGATGATGCCGATCTCCGACACCGCGCGGACGATGTTCCCCAGGTTGCCGGCGGTGAGGAAGAGGATCTCGCCGTCGCGGCGCGGTGAGGCGAGGATCGCCACGACGAAGATCACGAGCAGCGCGAAGAGACTCTGCACCGCGAAGAGCCGGTCGGCGAGTTCCCGGCGGCTGCGCGGCCGGCGCAGCCAGTGGGCCGTCGCGCCGCGCAGTCCGGCCGTACCGGCGGCGGGCGGCGCCCCGGTCACGGCCGGCTCGGGCGGCGGCACTCGGGTGTCGGTCATCGGTCGTCCCTTCCGGCGGCCGGGCCGCCCATCGCCGCCGCGAGGATGTCCTCGCCGGTGCAGCCGCCGGTGGCGAGGTCGGCCACGGCCCGGCCGCGGCGCAGCACCACCACCCGGTCGCAGACGCCGAGCAGCTCGGGCAGTTCCGAGGAGGCGAGCAGGATGCCCATGCCGTCGCCGGCGAGCCGGCGCAGCAGCCGGTAGATCTCCGCCTTCGCCCCGATGTCGACGCCGCGGGTCGGCTCGTCCAGCAGGAGCAGCCGCGGCTCGGTGAGCAGGTGCCGGGCGAAGACCACCTTCTGCTGGTTGCCACCGGAGAGCGCGCCGACCGGCGTGACCGCCGACGCCGTCTTGATCGCCAGGTCGCTGACCGACCGCGCGACGGCCGCCCGTTCCCGGCGTCGGCTGACGATCCCGGCCGTGGTCAGCCTGGACAGGGCGGCCAGCACGACGCTCCGGCCGACCGGGTGGTCCAGGACGAGCGCGGACCGGCGCCGGTCCTCCGGGACGAAGCCGACGCCGGCCCGCAGTGCCGCGCGGGGGCGGCGCGGCGAGTACGGGCGGCCGGCCAGCAGCACCGCGCCAGTGCGGCGACCCGCGGACCCGGCGCCGAACAGGGTCTCCAGCAGTTCGGTACGTCCGGCGCCCATCAGCCCGGCCAGGCCGACGATCTCGCCGGCCCGCACGGTCAGGCTGACGCCGTCCGGCTCGCAGCGGCCGGGCCGGGGCGTCCGGGGCCGCACGGCCAGGTCGGTGACACGCAGCAACGGGCCGCCGCCGGCCGATCCGGGCAGCGGGCCGGGAGCGCCGGCCGTGTCCGCCGGGGCGGGCTCGAACAGCGACGCGGCCCGGCCGCCGACCATCATCGCCACGATCCGCCGCCGGTCCATCCGGCCGGCCGGTACGACACCGGCGACGGAACCGTTGCGCAGCACCGTCGCGCGGTCCGCGACGACCTCGATCTCCTCCATCCGGTGGGAGATGTAGACGACGCCGACGCCCCGGCGGCGCAGGCCGCCGATTGTGGTGAACAGCCGCCGTACCTCCCCGTCGGCGAGCGCGGCCGTCGGCTCGTCCATGACGAGTACGCGGGCGTCCAGGGCGAGCGCCTTGGCGATCTCGACGAGTTGCTGCTCGCCGACACGCAGCGAGCCCACCGGGCGGCGCGGGTCGATGTCTGCGCCGAGCCGGTCCAGGTGCTCGCGCGCGGTACGGGCCGCGGCCCGCCGGTCGACTGTGCGCAGCCGGGTCCGGGGCTCCCGCCCGAGCACGAGGTTGTCGGCCACCGACAGCGCGGGCACCAGGTCGAGTTCCTGGTGGATGGTCGCGATCCCGGCGGCCTGGGCGGCGGCCGGGCCGGTGAACCGTACCGGCGTCCCGTCGACTGCGACTTCTCCGTCGTAGTCGGTGATCACGCCGGAGAGGATGTTGATCAGGGTGGACTTGCCCGCGCCGTTCTCGCCCAGCAGCGCGTGCACCTCGCCCGCCCGTACGTCGAAGTCGACGCCGTCGAGGGCCGTCACGCCGCCGAACCGCTTGGCCACTCCGGTCGCCGCGACCACCACCCGGCCGCTCGGGTCGGGCGCGTCGCGGGTGTCCACGCCGGTCACGGGATCGCGTTGATCGCGGTGTGCGCGGCGTCGGCGAACTGCACGTCCCGCCGGATCCCGCTCGCGGTCAGACGCCAGGTGCCGCCCGCGTACTGGCCCGGCGCCCAGGACAGGCCGCCGGAGCGCCACAGCGGCTGCCAGGCCGCCATCGCGTGGCCGGCGTCGTACCAGGTGTTGTCGCCGCGCCAGGCCGACCCCCACCGGTGCGCCGCGACCACCGAGAGCCCGTCGCCGGTGCTCATCGTCCAGCGGGGCAGGCCGGTGACGTCACCTGTCGGCCGCGCCTCCACCGCCGGGTCGCCGACCAGCGGGGACGCGCCGTCGATGTTGAACGCCACCTCCCACACCGCTGCGGTCGGCCACCCGTTCACCGACCAGGTGACGTCGCTCTGCAACCCGGGGCCGGTCCACCGGGGCGTCACGGTGAGCAGCCAGTCGGCGGTGACCGGCTCGTCGCCGAACGGGATGCCGACCAGGTTGATCCGGGAGCCGTCGGCGGACACGTCGACCCGGGCCGGCGCCCCGGCCCGGTCGGTCACGTCGAACCGGCCGACGGCGAGGTACGGCCCGGTGCCCCGGTGCGACGAGTCGAGCGCGGGCCGGTGATTGCCGGCCCCGGCCGGGTCGACGGCCAGCTCGGCGATCCGGGCGCTGGGCCAGGTGCGCACGTCGGCGCGCAGGAAACCGGTGGTCACCGTCCAGCCGCGCGCCACCACGCCGGTCGACCAGGTCAGCGGCGCCAGCCAGAGCCCGCCCTGACCCCAGCCGGCGTGGGTCAGGTACCAGTTCGAGCCGTCCACCACGACCTCGGCGGCGTGCGCGTCGAGCACCGTCACCTTCTCCGCACCGTCGAAGCGCAGCGGGTCGCGGCTGCGGTAGACGGCCGTGCGCCGGTACGCGGCGCCGTAGTCGGTGCCGTCGCAGCAGACGAACAGGTACCACCACTCCCCCCGGCGCACCACGAACGGCGACTCCGTCTGCCCGCCCGCCCGGCCGGTGTGCGGCGAGGTGTACGCGATCGCGCGGCCGCTCCACGAGCGCAGGTCGGTGCTGGTCCGGTACGCCACGACATGGTTGCCGCCGGACGGGCTCGACGTGGCCGTGTAGTACATGACCCAGCGGTCGCCGACCCGGGTCACCATCGGGTCGCGGCCCTCCCACCCGTCGGTGAACAGCGGGTTGGCGGAGCTTCGGGTCCAGGTGAACAGGTCGGTCGAGGTGGCCAGGTGCATGCGGTACCGGGCGTAGTCCGGGTTCCCGGCCGCGTAGAACATGTGGTAGACGCCGTTGTGGTGGACGACGTGCGGGGCCCAGATCCACTGCTCCCCGGCCCCGGGGTCGGCGGCCAGCGCCACCGGCCGTTTCGTCCACGGGCCGGTCGGGGTGGGCGCGGTGGCGTGCCCGAAGACCTTCTCGTCCTGCGGCGCGCCGGGTTCGGCGTGGGTGATGCCGAACAGGTGCCACACGCCGGTCTGCTCGTGCCGCACCAGCGTGTGGTCGTTGTAGTACCAGGTCGTCGACTCCCCGGCGCTCGGGTCGTAGACGCGTGTGGACGCGCCCCGCGCCGGTGTCTCGCCGAGCGTCTCGTACGGCGTGGTGGTGACCGCCGCGAGCGGGCCGACGCGACGCAGCGTCACCGTGTCCAGCCCGGCGAAGAAGCCGGTGGAGGACGCGGACCGGCCGGTCACCGTGACGGTGAGGCGGTGGGTGCCGGCCGTCAGCGACGCCGAGCCCAGCGGCACCGCCCCGGTGCGCTGCACCGCGCCCGCGTACCCGTCGAAGAGCTGGCCGACCGCCACCCCGTCGACGGCGAAGCGCAGCGTGCCGTAGTCGCCGGCCCGGGTGAGGACCGCGCCGAGGTCGTACTGCCCGGCCGGCACCGACGGCAGCGTGAGCGTCACCGCGTCACCGGCGCGGGCGCCCCGGAACCACAGTTGCCGTCCGCCGGACCAGCTCACCCCGCAGCAGTCGGCCTGCGCGCCGACCGGCGCGGTGGCGGAGACGACGGCGAGCGACTCGGCCTCGAACCGGACCGGGTCGTCGGCCGCTGCCGGTCCGGCCGGGACCGCCACCAGGGCCACCCCGAGCAGGAGCGCCGCGAGGGCACGCCGGGCGCGCATCACGACACGCTCGGGCGGGGCAGGTCGGTGCCGGGGGCGAACCGGTCGTGCCAGCGGTTGCCCGGTGGCCCGAATCCACCGCCGGTGGAGAGCGAGACGAACACGTCGGCGGTCAGGCCCCTGGTGAACGCGACCACGTCGGCCCGCCCGTCGCCGTTGAAGTCCCCCACCCCGGGCAGCTCGTCGCCGAAGGCGAAGTGGTCGTGCCACTTCCAGGAGCTCTGCACGAAGCGGCCCCCGTCGGAGAGCGACACGAACACGTTGCCGGTCGTACCCCTGGTGAAGGTCACGATGTCGTCCCGCCCGTCCCCGTCCACGTCGCCCACCGCCGGCAGCTCGTCGCCGGCGGCGAAGCTGTCGTGCCACTTCCAGCCGTCCTCCACGAAGCGGGTGCCGTCGGAGAGCGACACGAACACGTCGCCGGTCGTACCCCTGGTGAAGGTCACGATGTCGTCCCGCCCGTCCCCGTCCACGTCGCCCACCGCCGGGAACTCGTCGCCGAGCGCGAAGTGGTCGTGCCACTTGACGCCGGGTCCGAAGCCGGAGCCGGTGGAGAGCGCCACGTAGACGTCGGCGGCGGCGCCGCGGGTGAACGTGATGATGTCGGCGCGGCCGTCGCCGTTGACGTCGCCGACCGCCGGGATCTCGGCGCCGACGGCGAAGAAGTCGTGCCACTTGACGCCCGCGGAGTAGCCGGAGCCGGTGGAGAGCCCGACGTAGACGTCGGCGCTGTCGCCACGGGTGAACGTGATGACGTCCGCGCGGCCGTCGCCGTTGACGTCGCCGGTGAGCGGCACCTCCGCGCCGACCGCGAAGAAGTCGTTCCAGGGCCGGCTGTCCGGCACGAACCGGGTGCCGTCGGAGAGCGACGTGAACACGTCGGCGGTGGCGCCGCGGGTGAAGTCGACGGCGTCGTCGCGGCGGTCCCCGTTGGCGTCGCTGGTGTTGCGGGTACGGGTGGTGGCCGACACCTCGGCCGAGGGCGCGGCGGCGTTGCCCGACCCGTCGACGGCAACGATCCGGTAGTAGCGGGTCTGCGCGGCCGGCAGCGGACCGTGCCGGAACGTGGTGGCACGTGTGGTGCCGACCAGGTTGGCGGCGGTGATCGCCACCCCCGGGTTCCGGGACGCGTAGACGCGGTAGGAGACCACGCCGACGTCGTCGGCGGAGGGGGACCAGGTCAGGCCCAGCGCGTGCACGCGCCCGCCGGACAGGGTGAGACCGGCGACCGGTGCCGGGGCGACGGTGTCGGTGAACGGCGCGACCATGCTGTCGGCCAGGTATCGGGCGGCGGTCCAGGCCGGCGCGCCGCTCGCCGGGGTGAGCTGGACGGTCACCGCCGACCGGCCCGCCGTCAGCGCCGCGGGCAGCACGAACTCGTCGGCCAGCCAGCGCTGCCTGTCGTTGCCCAGCGCCTGGAGCCACACCCCGGCCGGTGTGCCGTCCACCGACACGGCCGCCTGCTGGTAGCCACCGGCCTGGTCACCGTGGCGGCGCAGCCGTACCCCCTGGTTGGCCGGGTCGATCGCCAGCCGGAAGCGGACCGGGGCGGTGGTGGCGCGGACCTGGCCGGTCTGCGGGACGTTGTCGTCGTCGCCCTCGAAGGCGGCGGTGAGCGCGGTCTGGGTCGCCGCGGAGTCGGTGTACGCGTGCGCGGCGCGGCTGGCGGCGTCGCCGGTGACGACGGTGTCGGTCCGGCGCGTGGTGACGGTGCGCTGGGTGTAGAGGAACGCGGTCGAGGCGTACTCGGCGGGCATGTCGTTGGCCGGTCCGTGCTCGATGCCGAAGCGCAGCGCGGTACCGTACGCCACCGCGTCGCCGATCATCAGCCGGTAGGCGGCGTCGCACTCGTCGGCGCATCCGCCGCCGCGGACCAGGTGCGCGGTGTTGCCGGTGAAGACACCGCTGTACTCGCCGCGGTTGAAGTACCAGCCCGACTCGTAGAAGTCCTCGGTGCCGGTGCCGTAGATCTGCGGCGTGGGCGAGCCGTCCACGTGCACCCGCTCGTCGCCCTCCAGGTAGTTGCGGGTGTTGCCGCCGATGATGTGGCCCCGCATGGTCTGCGAGACGCCGACGAACCGGCCCCGGCCGGACTGGTCGGCGATGATCCAATCCGCGCCGCCGACCGTCTCGGCGCGGCGTGACTGGGTGGTGAAGTAACCGGCGCTGCCGTCGGCCGCGAGCCGGGACGTCCACTCGGCGCCGGGCGCCGACGTCACCTCGACCTCGACGCCGCCGACTGCGGTGCCCGTCGTGTTGACGAGCGTCACGGCGGCGGCGGTGCGGAACGGCATCGGCCACCATGCGCTGTACCAGCCGCCCGGCGCGGAGTCCATGGCGAACATCAGCGACCGTACGGTGCGCTCGCCCAGCCCGGCGCCGAAGAACTCGCCGACCGGGCTGTCCACTGTCGTACGTCCGTCGAACGTCATCCGCAGCCGCAGCCCGGCGAGCGTCGGCGCCCCGGCCGCGGCGTCCGGTACGCGCAGCCGCAGCGCGGTGATCGCACGCGGCCCGGTCAGGGCGGCCAGCGACACCTGCCCCTGCGCCGGGGCGGTGACTGTGGCGCGGATGGTGGCGGCGCCGGCCTGGGCGGGCTTCGGGTCGCGGGTGCCGGCGGCGCGCAGCAGCGCGACCACGTCGGTGGCCGGGTCGGCCGGGTCGAACCGGGACACCCCTGCCGCGTCGGCGAAGGTGCGGTAGGTGACGTGATGGAACAGCGGGTTGTGCTGGGTGGTGATCCGCATGGACTCCCGGTAGGGCATGGGCACCTTGACCGTGACGCCGCCGGACGTCTGGTCGGCGTTGCTCACCAGCGGCGCGACGAACGGGCTGCCGAGCCGCCCGTCCACCAGGTCCTGGAGGTCGGCCTGGACGACCACGACGCCGTCGAGTTCGACGCGGATCCAGCCGGTGGCGCGGACGTTGCCCTCGTCGCGGGTGAACCAGATCGACTGCACCTCGCCCGGGCCGCGCGCCTCGGCGATCACGCATCCGCCGCTCTGGCGCAGGCAGGACCAGGTGCCGACGAAGCCGTCGTCGTTGGAGCCGTCGCGGCCGAAGCTGGAGAACTGGTGGGTACGGGTGCCGGCGGCCAGCTCCGGCAGGCGGTCGAGCCGGCGGTAGGCGTCCCAGCCGATCGGCCCCTTGTCGTCGGCGACGGCGACGGCGGGAGCGGGAGCGGGCGCCGACGGGGCGGCCGGCGGTGCGGCGGACGAGGTCGCGGGCACGGCAACGGCCAGCAGCGCGGCTGCTGCGGCGGCGGCCCAACGGCCGATGCGAAGCCTCATCGGTGTCCCTTCCGAGCAGCCGTAGGAGTCTGAGAAATCGATTGCTGGCGAGTTAACTTCGAGGCTTCCACGGTTGTCAATACTTGCGCCCGGCTTTCCCTCCGGGGCAGGAATCTTCGCGGCGGGTCGACCCGCACGCCGCGCAGCCAGGCCGGGCGGGAGCGACGCTGAAGGAAGTTTTCCGCCGGCACGAACCACCCCGGCGGGTATTGACAGGCTCCGAAGTATGCGGTTTCACTTCTCCTCAGCGCCACCGTCCCGCCGATCGGGACGCCAGCCGCCCCTCTCTCCGACGCGAACTGTCAGGGCCCGCCCATCGGCGACACCGGCCCCTGGCCTGACGCGCCCACGCGCCGCTCCGACAGTGCATCCCTCTTCCGACGAGGAGTCACCGCATGCCCAGATTCCCGAAACGTGCCGCCCGGCGCGCCCTCGTCGCGCTGCTCACCCTGGCCGCGGCCATCCTCACCGCGGTGACGGTCGCCCCGTCACCGGCACTCGCCGCGCCCAACTTCAAGGCACCGTTCCCCTGCGGGCAGCGGTGGACGTACAGCCACCACAGCGCCGAGGTGCGGCAGGCGCTGGACTTCGTCCGCGCCGACGGCGGTGTCACAGGCGGTACGCCCCAGGTGGCGTCCGCCGCCGGAGTCGCCCGCCGCTACTCGCAGCCCAGCGGCGCCGGCAACTACATCGTCGTCGACCACGGCGGCGGGTGGACCACCTACTACTTCCACCTCAGCGCCTACTCGGTGCCCGACGGCGCCTACGTGCAGCAGGGGCAGCAGATCGGGATCACCGGCAGCACCGGCAACTCCTCCGGCGCGCACGTGCACTACGAGCAGCTCTACAACGGTGTCGGCCAGGTCATCTCGATCAACGGCGTCTCGCTCGCGCCGTATCCCGGCCAGTACAACCAGAGGTTCCTGGTCAGCGACAACTGCGGCACGCCACCGCCGCCGCCCGCGCCCCGCTATTTCGGTGGTTCGCCGACTGATTTCACCGGTGACGGCCGCGACGACGTGGTCGCGTTCACGCACGGCCCGCTCGCCGACGCCTACGTAGCCACCTCGACGGGATCCTCCTTCACCGGAACCTCGGTCAAGTGGCACGACTGGTTCGCCCTGTCCGGCGAGACACCCCTGACCGGAGACGTCAACGGCGACGGACGAGACGACGCCATCGTGTTCACCCACGGCACCACCGCCGACGTCCACGTCGCCCTGTCCACCGGCACCTCCTTCACCACCTCAGCGAAATGGCACGACTGGTTCGCCCCCGGCACCGAAATCCCCGCCGTCGGCGACGTCAACGGCGACGGCCGCGACGACATCATCACCTTCACCCACGACACCAACGCCGACGTCTACGTCGCCCTGTCCACCGGCACCTCCTTCACCGGCACCGCAGTCAAATGGCACGACTACTTCTCCATCCCCGGAGAATTCCCCGCCCTCGGCGACGTCAACGGCGACGGCAAAGACGACATCATCACCTTCACCCAAGGCCCCGCCTCCGCAGCCGACGTCATCGTCGCCCTCTCCACCGGCACCTCCTTCGGCCCACCCCAAAAATGGCACGACCTGTTCGCCGTCGGCACCGAACAACCCCGCATCGGCGACATCAACGGCGACGGCAAAGACGACATCGTCACCTTCACCTGCAACACCGACGCCGACGTCTACGCCGCCACCTCCACCGGCACATCCTTCACCGGCACCACCATCAAATGGCACGACCACTTCTGCCTACCCGGCGAATTCCCCTACCTCGGCGACACCAACGGCGACGGCAAAGACGACCTCATCGTCTTCACCAAAGGCACCACAAACGACATCTACGTCGCCCTCTCCACCGGCACCACCTTCGCCCCCTCCACCAAATGGCACGACTACTTCGGCCTCACCGGCGAAACCACACTCTGACCCCAGGAGGTAACCCATGTCGCACGACCGGAACGTCTCCCCCACCGTGAGCCGCCGGCGGCTGCTCACCGGCGCCGCCGCGGTCGCGGCGACCGGCGCCCTCGCCGGCGCCTTCACCGCGCCGTCCGCGGCCGGTGCCGCCGTCAACGGGTACGGCCTGCGCATCGTCGACCGCAACGAGAACGGCGGCCGGTTGCAGTACTACCGTTTCGCCACCGACGCGATCGAGTGGGATCCGGCGGTGAACGTGCTGCTGCCCGACGGCTACCACACCAGCCGCAAGCGTTACCCGGTCCTGTACCTGCTGCACGGCGGCAACGCGGACTTCCGCACGTTCCACCTCCAGGACAACATCATCAACCTCACCGCCGGCCGCGAGATCATCGTCGTCATGCCGGACGCCTCCACCGGCTGGTACAGCAACCCGGTCAGCACCAACGTCGGGCCGCGCAACTGGGAGACGTTCCACATCGCCCAGTTGCTCCCCTGGATCGAGGCCAACTTCCGCACGTTCCCCGAGTACAACGGCCGCGCCGTGGCCGGCTTCTCGATGGGCGGCTTCGGGGCGCTCAAGTACACGGCGAAGTACTACGGCCACTTCTGCTCGGTCAGCGCGCACTCCGGGCCGGCCAGCCTGCGCCGCGACTTCGGCCTGGTCGTCCACTGGGCGAACGTCACCTCGGCCGCGCTCGACCTCGGCGGCGGCACCGTGTATGGCGCGCCCCTGTGGGACGAGGCACGGGTCAGCGCGGACAACCCGATGGAGCGCATCGAGAGCTACCGCAACAAGCGGATCTTCCTGGCGGCCGGTACGTCACCCGACCCGGTCAACTGGTTCGACTCGGTCAACGAGGGTCAGGTGCTGGCGGGCCAGCGCGAGTTCCGGGGAGCGCTCAGCCGGGCGGGCATCCCGCACGAGTGGCGGGAGGTGCCGGGCGGGCACTACTTCCGCCATGAGCTGTTCGTCCAGGATCTCGCCGGCATGCTCGGCCGGCTGCGCCGGGCCGGCTGACCCACCGGGCCTGCGACGCGTGGTGGGCCGCCGCCATCCGGCGGCGGCCCACCACGCCCGGGTGGGGCGCGCACAAGGACAGCAGCCGGACCGGCTGAGCGCCGCCCCCACGATGTCCGACCCGTACGGCAGAGTGTCGGGCATGACCGCACCGAAGGACCCGAAGACCGCGTTGCACGCGTACCTGCGCGAGATCCGGGAGGACCTGATCTGGAAGCTCGACGGGCTGAGCGAACGCGACGCCCGGCTTCCCGCACCGCGACCGGCAACAACTTCCTGGGCCTGCTCAAGCACTGCCTGAACGTCGAGGCCGGTTACTTCGGGACCACGTTCGGCCGGGAGTTCCCCACACCCGGGGAGCTGGTTTCGGACGACGCGGTCGACGCGGATCCGCAGGCGGACTGGTACGCCCGGGAGGACGAGACCAAGGACGGGCTGATCGACCTGTACCGCCGCGTGGCGGCGTTCGCGGACCGAACGATCGAGATGCTGCCGCTCGACGCACCGGGGCGGGTGCCGTGGTGGCGGCCCGGCCGGCAGGACGTGACGCTGCACCAGGTCATCGTGCACGTCTGCGTCGACCTGGCCCGGCACGCCGGCCACGCCGACATCATGCGCGAGCAGCACGACGCGGCGATCGGGCTGGGGCGGGACAACAGGAACATCCCCGGCGGCTACGACTGGCCGGCGTACGTCAGCAAGCTGACGACGCTCGCCGACCGGTTCGCGTAGCCGGTCCTTCCGGTGTTCCGGCCGGAAGTTTCAACCACATTTCGGACAGCGGATCGACAGGACCAGCAGCATCGTGAAGCATCTATCCCATGAAGATCCGGCCCGCCGTCGCCCCGCCGACCGCTGAGGACACCGGTCCCGAGCAGCCTCCCGCCGACCGGCCCTCGGACGACCGGCCCTCCGGTGAGCGGCCCACGGACGAGAGACGCCGGTGGCGGCCGAACCCGGAGTGGACGCTGGCGATCCTCGGCAGCCTGCTGCTGGCTGTGGTGCTGACCTGGCCGACGATGCGGCACCCGGCGACCACGATCCCCGGCGACCTCGGTGACCCGACGTTGCAGGCGTGGCAGGTCGCCTGGTCCGGGCACGCCCTGCTCAGCGACCCGGCCAACCTCTGGAACTCGAACACGTTCTATCCGGAGCGGTACACGTACGCCTACAGCGACACCCTGCTCGGGTACGCCCCGTTCGGGATGCTCGGCTCCGGCTTCGAGGCCGCCGTGATCCGCTACAACGTGCTCTACGTGCTGCTGCACGCGCTGGCGTTCCTCGGGGCGTACGCGCTGGCCCGGCAGCTCGGCGCGAACCGCTGGGGCGGAGCCGTCGCCGGTGTGGCGTGGGCGTACGCGCCCTGGCGGCTGGCGCACTCCGGCCACCTGAACATCCTGTCCAGCGGTGGGATCGCGCTGGCACTGGCGATGCTGGCACGCGGTCACGGCTGGTCGCTGCGCCACGGCTACCGCCCGGAACGCCGCAAGCCCGGCTGGGCCGTGGCCGGGTGGCTCGTCGCGGCCTGGCAGGTCACGCTCGGCTTCGGCATCGGGCTGCCGCTCGTCTACTTCCTGCTGGCCGCCGTGCTGGTGGCGGCCGGCTGCTACGGCTGGTCCCGGTGGCGCAAGCGGGAGCGGCCCCCGTTCGGCCGGCGGCTGCTCGTCGCGGACCTGGCCGGCGGCGCCGTGTTCGGCACCGTGACGCTGCTGCTCGGGCTGGTCTATCTGCGCGTGGTCGACCTCAACCCGCAGGCCGTCCGCTCGCTCGACTGGACCAGGATGTTCTCCCCGCCGCTGATCGGGTTCGTCACCGCGCCCGGCGACTCCTGGCTGTGGGGGGAACGGCACGCCGCCGCCCGCGAGCAGCTGTCCTGGCCGCCGGAGATGGCGCTGCTACCCGGCATGACGCTGATCGGGCTGGCCGCGGCGGGGCTGTTCGTCTCGGCGTTCCCGGTGCGGCACCGGGTCGCGCTGGGGCTCGGCGTGGCCGGCACGGTGCTGCTGGGCCTGGGCGCCACGCTCGGCGGGGACGGCGACCCCGGCTACCTGACGTTGTCCGACCTGCTGCCGGGCTGGGACGCGTTGCGTACCCCGGGCCGGATGATGCACTGGACCAGCCTGCTGCTCGCAGTGCTGGCGGCCGGGCTGGTGACCGCGCTGGCCGAGTCGTGGCGCCGGCCGGCGGCCGCACGCGCGTCCCGGGCCGTGGCGGCGCTGGTCCTGCTGGTGCCGCTCGCCCTGGTCACGCTGGAGGGCGTCAACCGCACGCCGCACCCGGCCGTGCCGACGCCACCGGCCGCGATGCGGACCGCGCCGGAGCCGATGCTGGTGCTGCCCGCCGGCGGAGTGGGCGACCTCACCTACATGCTCTGGTCCACCGACGGGTTCCCCCGGATCACCAACGGGCTCGGCGGTTTCGAGCCGGTCACCCAGGCCCGGACGCGGGCCGCCGTGGCGACGTTCCCCGACCCGGGCAGCGTGGCCTACCTGCGCGGGATCGGCGTGCGGTCGGTCGTCGCGGTGCCGAGCCGCGCGGCGGGGACGCCGTGGGAGGGCATCGAGACCCGGCCGGTCGACGGGCTGGGCATCACCCGGGAGGATGTCGATGGCACGCTTGTCTACCGCCTCTGACGGCGTGGGCGCCGGATGTGTGTGCCCGGGCCGGGCGGGGTGAGCATCGTGCGGTTGTCGGTGGTGGTGCCCTGCTTCAACGAGGAAGCGTCGGTGGAGCGGCTGCACGAGATGCTCAGCGCCGCGCTCGCCGAGCTGTCCGACGTGGACGTCGAGGTGGTGTACGTCGACGACGGCAGCGAGGACGCCACGCTGGCGGCGCTGCGCCGGCTCGCCGCGGCCGACCCGACCGTCTGCTACACGTCGCTGAGCCGCAACTTCGGCAAGGAGGCGGCCATGCTCGCCGGCCTGCGCCGGGCCACCGGCGACGCGGTCGTCATCATGGACGCCGACCTGCAACACCCGCCGCGGCTGCTGCCCGAGATGGTGATGCTCTACCGCCAGGGGTTCGACCAGGTGATCGCCCGCCGGGACCGCCGCGGTGACCGGTTCATCCGGATGGTCGCCTCGCGCTCCTTCTACCGGCTGGTCAACTGGTGGATAGACGTCCGCCTGCTCGACGGCGCCGGTGACTTCCGGCTGCTGTCCCGGCTCGCGGTGAACGCGATCCTGGCGATGCCGGAGTACAACCGCTTCTCCAAGGGCCTGTTCTCGTGGATCGGTTTCCGCACCGCCGTGGTGGCGCACCGCAACGAGACCCGGCAGGCCGGGCGGAGCCGCTGGACGTTCGGCAAGCTGTTCAACTACGCGTTCGACGGCCTGCTGTCGTTCAACAACCGGCCGCTGCGCCTGGCTATCTACGGCGGCCTGTTCCTCACGCTCATCGCGGTCGGCTACATGGCCTGGGTGGTCGCGGACGCCGTGGAGAAGGGCATCGACGTGCCCGGCTACACCACGATCATCGTCAGCGTGATCGGGCTCGGCGGCATCCAGATGATGATCCTCGGCGTGATCGGCGAGTACATCGGCCGAATCTACTACGAGACCAAGCGCCGCCCGCACTATCTGGTGCAGGAGACCGAGCGCGTGGTCGACACCCCCGGCCGGGCGTCCCGGGTGCCGGAGCAGCGTACGGCCACAGGCGAATCGATGGCCGGCGAAACCGGCTGAACGACCCCGATCGGCTGATGGACAAGCTCCGGGGCGACTTCGGACCCGGGACGTACACGCTGGGGCGGGCGGGTCGTACCGGGTTCTGGTCAACGGGCGCACCGGTGAGGTCATCGGCGAGCGTCCCTACGGCACGGCGGAGATCGCGGCGGCCGTGCTGGCCGCGCTGGTGCTCGTCGCGCTCGTGCTGGCCCGCGCGCATCACGCGAGGCGACTGTCCGAGAGGCCGATGCGCCGCTCGCCTGTCCACAGGAGAGTGGGAGGCACTACCGCCATCGGCCGCGCGGCGACGAGGAGGCCCCGATGGACCCACTGCGGAGGATCTCGCTGGTCGCGGGTGGCGCCTATCTGCTCACCTTCGTCTCGATCCCCACCGTCGCCCTGTATGCCCCGGTCCGTGAGTCGGACTACGTCCTCGGCACCACGTCGCAGGCCCCGGTCGTCCTCGGCGGCGTCCTGGAGATGATCGTCGCGCTCGCCTGCGTCGGCACCTCCGTCGCGCTGTACCCGGTGCTCACGCGCCAGGGTCCGGCCCGGGCGCTGGGTTTCGTCGGCGCCCGGGTGCTCGAAGCCGCCGGCATCCTCGTCGGCGTCGCGAGCATCCTGACGCTCGTCGCGCTGCGGGAGTCCGACGCCGGGCCGGACGCGCTCGTCACCGGCCGCGCACTCGTCGCGTTCTACGACTCGGTCTTCCTGCTCAGCCAGGGCTTCCTGCCGGCCGTGAACGCGCTGCTGCTGGGCACCCTGCTCTACCAGTCACGCCTCGTACCGCGCGTGCTGCCGGTGCTCGGGCTCGTCGGCGCACCGCTGCTCGTCGCCTCCGACCTCGGCACCCTGTTCGGCGCCTGGGACCGGCTGTCAGCGGTGGCGGCGGTCGCCGCGCTCCCCATCGCGGTGTGGGAGTTCTCGCTCGGCGTCTACCTGGTCGTCAAGGGCTTCCGCCCCTCCCCCGTCACGGCCGGCCCGGTCGAGCACCGGCCGGTCCGGGACGCCGCCGTCTGAGCCGGGTCAGGCCCGCGCGCCGCCGCCGGAGGAGGCGCTACGACTGCTCTCCGTGATCGGCACCCAGCGCATGACGGTCGAGCACTGACCCCGGCCGCGACGAGCAGCCGTCCACCGGCCGCCCGCCCGGGTGGAACGTCATAGGTGCCGGACGGGCGCCGGGACACCCATGACGTTCCACCAGCGGTGAGAGTGCGTCAGCAGCCGATGCGGGTGGAGCCCATCGCCACGTCGTCGTACCAGAGGGTGTCGGCGCCGCCGCCGTAGCTCTCCCAGCCCAGCTTCAGGTCGGTGAGCTGCGGTCGCCAGGTGCGGTTGTACCACTGGCCGTCGATGTCGTGCGTCGGTACGCCGTCCGCTGTCAGCCCGGCCACGGCGACGCCGTCCAGCCAGGTACGCAGTTGGCCGGCGGAACCGTCCACCATGAACTCCAGGCAGGCCCAGCGGTTGGTGGGCAGCGGCACGCTCTGCGCCACACCGGCCGGGCTCTGCTCGGGCAGCGTGGCGTCGTCGGAGGCGCGGTTCCACTGGAGCGCGCCGTTCTGGCCGCCCAGCCGCAGATCCCGGTTGCCGTCGGCGGCATCGGACATGGTGATCATCGTGGTGTGGTCGGTGGGCTGGGCGGTGGTGTGCCGGACCCAGATCCGGGCGTACCTGACGCTGCCCAGGTTGCCCAGGTTCTTCGTGGTCCGGACGAACACGTGGTTGCAGTAGCCGGCGGCGCCGTTGATCCGGACCGCCCGGCTGCCGCTGTGCGTGGTGGACGTGTCGATGGTGGCTGTGCCGGCGCCGGAACAGTCCGGGCTCACCACGCTCCAGTCACCCGACGGCGTCGAACCGGTCTGGTTCTCGAAGCCGTCGCAGAGCACCGCCCCAGCGCACCCGCTCGGCGGTGGGGTGGTCGGCGGCGGCGTCGTGGGCGGGGCCGTGGTGGGTGGAGGCGTGGTCGGTGGAGCAGTCGTGGCTGGGGCGGTCGTGGGCGGCGGCGTGGTCGGGCCGGGCCCGGTGCCGTCGCACGGTACGCCGTTGAGGCTGAACCCGGTCGGCGCGCCGCCGGCGGTGCCGAACGTGCCCTGCACGCCGAACTCGGTCGAGCCGCCGGCCGGGATGCTGCCGTTGTACGACATGTTGCGGGCTGTCACAGTCGACCCGGACTGGCTCACCGTGGCGTTCCAGCCGTTCGTGACGCGCTCGTCTCCGGCGTACGTCCAGGTGACCGTCCAGCCGGAGACGGCTGTGTCACCCGGTGACACCTTGATGTTCGCGGTGAATCCGCCGGGCCACTGGTCGGGTGTGTAGTCGACCCGGCAGCCCGGTGCGGCTGCGGCCGGGCCGGTGAGCAGGGCCGTACCGGCCGCGGTGACGGCGGCCAGCGCGGCGACGGCCGCCACGAGCGAGGCGGGGCGGGCACGGAGAATCGTCATGGGAAGTCCTTCGGCGTCGGACAGGGCGCAGCGACGCGCGTCCGGGACGGACGCCGCAGCGCGGGAGGGTGCGGCGCGGCGATGCGCCAGTGGTCGATGCGTACGACCGATGTGCCCGGCTCGAAGGCGGCCCGGTCAGCCGCCGGGGTCCGGTGTGCGGACCTCGGCGGCACCCGAGCCCAATCTATTTACCGTCGCCTATCCAAACAAGGTCTGTGCCCGCCCGTCATCCCGGATCGGCGCCCGCGCCGCCGCGCAGTGGTTGCCAGCCGTCGCGATAGCGCACACCACCGGGTCGCAGCCGGATCCGGTCGTGCGGCGCACCAGGGACCGGCTCGGTGCGGATCGTCTGTGGCCGGTCCACGACGACGCAGACCTCCTCCCCCGGCCACCACCAGCCGCAGGAGCGGGCCAGGTCGGCCCAGCTGTCGAGGTGTCCGGCCTCGTCCGGTCCGTACCCGGCGAGGCCGAGCCGGCGCAGCACGTCGTAGTACGCGATCCAGGACGCGTCCTGCTGCCCGTACCAGCACACGGGCACCGGGCCGTCGCCCGCGAGCGCCCCACGTACCGGCAGGTAGAACCCGTGCGCGAGGCTGCGGTGCAGCGCCGCGCGTACCCCCTGGTGCAGGACGACGGCGAGCGGTACGCCGCCGTCGAGAGCCCGCAGCGGCGCCAGCTCGGGCCACGGCTCCTTGGCCTTGCCCCGGCGCGCGGGTGACAGCTCGGGATCGGTGTGCACGACGCCCGCGCTGAGCGCGCCCCGGAGCTGGGAGACGATCATGGCGATGTCGCTCGCCAGCAGGGGTGCCCGGGGCGGCCGTACCGCCCGGACGCGTTCGTGGAGGTGGTCGAGGGTGGGCCAGCCGCTGACCAGCGGCAGTGCCTTCGCCGGCGAGTCGACCCATTCGAACCGGGGTCGCGACCGCGACGCCCTCGCGTAGAGGGCGGTCAGGCAGCGCTCGGCGGTCTGCCGGTCGGCCGGCTGTGTGGACAGGGCGTGGTCGAGCCATTCCTGGCGGATCCGGACCGCCTGCTGCCACAGGTCGTGCGGGATCTTCGCGGCGTCGTCGCGCCGCGTGGGGGCGCTCATCGCGCCAGGGCGTCGCCGCCCTTCCGGTTGGAGATCATGGAACGACTCTGACCCATGTCGCGGCGCCGCTCAAGCGAATTCCGGTCCTCCTCGGTGATCCGCTCGTGGTCCGGCGCGGTGCTTCCGGGCCGTAGAGTGACCCTCGTGGACAGTGACCGTCTGACCCGGCCCCCTGTCATCACCGCGCAGATGCTCATCCGCCGGCCCGCCGCCGAGGTCTTCCAGGCGTTCGCCGACCCGGCGGTGACCACGAGGTTCTGGTTCACCAGGAGCAGCGGACGGCTGGAACCCGGCGCCGTCGTCACCTGGGACTGGGAGATGTACGGCGTCTCCACCGTCGTCACCGTCAAGGACGTCGAGGAGAACCGCCGCATCCTTGCCGAGTGGGATCCGGCGTCCCCCACCCAGGTCGAGTGGCGGTTCCTGCCGGGCGAGGACAGCACCACACTGGTCCGGATCACCGAGACGGGCTTCGCCGGCACCGCCGACCAGGCCGTGAGCAAGGCGATCGACTCGATGGGCGGGTTCACCATGGTCCTCTGCGCCTGCAAGGCGCTGCTGGAGCAGGGTGTGCTGCTGAACGCGGTCGGCGACGCCCACCCGGCTGGCTTCGAGGACTGACCGGGACGCCTACACGGCCGAGACCGTGCTGACGTGGGGCGTCGACCGGGAGAACTTCGTCGACGAGTACCCCGGGATCGAGGGCAACGCGGAGGAGCGGACGAGGCGGCGGAGCCGGCATGCTGGCGTGCGTCGACGCCGGATGACACGCTTGCGCCGATGGACGCGTTCGTCTCACAGTTGCCGGCGCTGCTCGGCGTCGTCGTCGGTGCCCTCGGTACGGGTCTGGTGACCTTCCTGTCCACCAGGAGTCAGTGGAAGCGCGGTCAGTCCGTACGGTGGGACGAACGACGACTGGAGGCGTACAGCGAGTTCGCGCAGGTGCTCAAGGAGATCCAGGCGATCTCACTGCGGGTCCTGGCCGCGGCGGACGGCGACAAGTACCGCTCAGGGTTCGACAAGGCCGCGGCGCTGCCCCGGCTCGCCGACGCGGACATCAGGCACACCCTCGCGTGGGAGCGCCTGTTGCTGCTCGGGGACGCCGCCACGGTCGCCGCCGCGCAGGAGTGGCGCGAGGCGGTCTGGCGGCTGGAGCACCGAGCCCTCGAGGTCGGGGATACCACCGAGCCGCTGACCGACTTCTATCAGCAGGCCAACACACGCCGTGATCGCTTCTATGACGCGGCTCGGCGCGGTCTGGGCGTGAGCGGCGGGTCAGTCGCCCAGTCCGACCGCCTGCAGCAACGCCTCGCGACCCCCGAGAACCACCAGCCCGAGCCCTCCGGCAGCTGATTCTGGACTTCGTCCCGCTCCAGGCGCGATGAGTTCGCCCGCCCTGGCCGGTCTGACCCGGTGTATCCGATCGGATACGGAGAACCGGCAAACCGCCAGGAGGGACGAGAACCATGACCGTCGTCGACACCACTCCCCCGCCCGTCGCGCGCGGATTGCACCGGACGCTGTGGGCGCTGCAGGGCGTCCTCGGAGTCTTCCTCGTCGTCGCCTCCGCCGGTCCCAAGCTGTTCGGCGAGACGAACGCGGTCCAGACCTTCGAGGACATGGGCGCCGCGACCTGGTTCCGCTACCTCGTCGGCCTGCTGGAACTGGCCGGTGGCATCGGACTGCTCGTGCCGCGGCTGGCCGGCCTGGCCGCCGTCGGGCTCGCGCTGCTCATGGTCGGCGCCGCCGTCACCCAGGCGTTCATCCTGCACGGGGGCGCACTGGTGCTCACGCCCGTGGTGCTGTTCGCGCTGTTCGTGTTCATCGCGTGGGGCCGCCGCCACTCGATCCGCCGGCTCCTCGAACGCTGAACCGGGGGTGCGCCGGCCGGCCCGTAAGGGCGACCAGCGCACTCCCGGGTTCACCCGCACGTTGGAGGCGCTCGAAGACTCAGCGGTGCTGCTCACCGTCGCCAAGCGCTGACGGGCGAACCCTCGCCGTCCCCGCTGACCTGCACAGGCGGCGGGCGCTCCCCGAAGATCGCTGTTAGGTTGTCGTCAATGGACGACAACGATCTCCCCACGGGTGACGGCGGCGCGGATCTCGCCGGCGTCGAAGGTCTACGCGCCGCCGAGCGACGTCTTCAACGTGCCCAACTGTCCTCCGATGTCGCGGCGCTGGATCGGTTGATCGACGACCGCCTCGTGTTCACCGGGCCGGACGGCCGTCTCTATTCCAAGCAGGACGACCTGCACGTGCACCGGTCGGGCCAGCAGACGATGACCCGGGTGGACGAGGAGGACCTGGCGGTCCTCGTCGCCGGAGGTACCGGTGTGACGTGGTTCCTCGGCACCGTGGAGGGCACCGTTGCCGGCGAGCCGTTTCTCGCCCGGGTCCGCTACACGCGCACATGGATCCTCGACGAGGACGCGGGGTGGCGCCTGCTCGCGGCACACGTCGGCCCCGCCGACTGAGGCTGCCGTCAGATCGCGGCGAGCGCCCTCGTGACGTTCCGCTCGGCCAGATCGAGCATCCGCTTCCGGTCCGGGAAGTCGGTGTCCGCGATCCGCAGTGGCCCTTCGATCAGGGACAACGTCTGCGCGTACCGGTAGAGCGCCAGCCGACGGGGGTCGAGATCGACCGGACGCAGCGCCGGGTAGGCGTCGCCGAAACGCATCCGCAGCCAGGCGTGGTCCCACTCGACGTCGAAATACGTCAGCCCCTCGAAATCGATCAGGACGGCCTCGTCGGCGGGTGTGACGAGTACGTGATCCGGCCCGAGTTCACCGTGTACCAGCCCGTACTCCTCGCGCGGGGTGACCGCGCCCCGGAGACGGCGTACGTGGGCGGTGATCCGGTGATGGGCATCGGCCAGCCGGGCGTCGCGGGCCGCTGCCGCGTCGAGGTGATTGAGCGCGCGGTCGACGACGACGTCCTCCGTACGCCGCGTCTGGGATGCCTCACCTCGGGCGACGGCCGCGACCTTGCCGTAGTGCGGACCCAAGGCGGTGTGCATGCGGCGCAGGGCGTCGCCGAGCGCGGACAGCGGCGTGGCGGCGGTGGCCGGATCGTGCTCCAGCAACGCCTCCAGCCGTCGTGCGCCGGCGTCCTCGACAAGCGCGATGTCGGCGTCGAGGTGACGGCCGTCCCGGTCGATCATCATCAGATGCGGGACACGCACTCCTGCCGCGGTGAGGGCCGCGTGACCGGCGGCGAAGAGATCCGCGCCCGACGCATCCGTGAACGGGTCGTCCGGGACGGCCGGTGACGGCGGCCAGTAGTTCTCGACGAGACCGCGCAGCGCTCCGTCTGAGCCGGCGTCTCCCGTCGCTATCCCACGGCCGCCAGGAAGTCCGAGTAGAACAGGCCCAGACCGGCCGCGACGCAGACACCGGCCACGATCCAGAAGCGGACCACGATGGTGGACTCGCTCCATCCGGCCAGCTCGAAGTGGTGGTGCAACGGCACCATCCGGAAGACCCGCCTGCCGGTGGTCCGGAACGAGACGATCTGGATCACCCAGGTCGTGGTGATGATGACGAACAGTCCGCCGATCAGGATCGAGAGCAGCGTCGTACGGGTCACCACCGCGAGCCCGCCGATGAGGCCGCCCAGCCCGAGCGCGCCCACGTCACCCATGAAGATCCGCGCCGGTGACGTGTTCCACCACAGGAAGCCCACGCAGGCGCCCGCAGCCGCTGCCGCGATCATGGCGATCTCCAGCGGATCGCGGACCTGGTAGCAGTAGTCGTTCACGCGGGCGTACCCGTCGTCGGCGCACCAGTGCCGGTACTGCCAGAAGCCGATCAGCGAGTACGCGCCGAGTACCAGGATCGACGCGCCGGTGGCCAGGCCGTCGAGGCCGTCGGTGAGGTTCACGCCGTTCGACATCGCCGTGATCACGAAGATGAAGACCATGACCGCGCCGACCTTGCCGACGTCCAGCCAACTGATGTCGCGGATGAGCGAGATGTGCTCGCTGGCCACGGTCTGGCCGTTGGTGCTCGGTACGTACAGCGCGGCGACGCCGAACCCGCCGCCGACGAGCGCCTGGCCGAGCAGCTTGCCCTTGGCGGACAGCCCGTCGGAGTTGCGCCGGCGCACCTTGAGGAAGTCGTCGAAGAAGCCGACCGCGCCGCAGAAGACGAACAACCCGAGCAGCACCAGGGCCGTCATGGTGGGCCCCTCCTGCGCGATCTGCCGTTCGGGCAGGGTGGTCAGGGCGAGGTGCCCGGCGACGTACGCGAGGACCGTCGCCACGATGAAGACGACGCCGCCCATCGTGGGCGTGCCCTTCTTGCCCTCGTTGCTGGCGAGCCCGATCGACCTGATCGGTTGACCGGCCTTCAGCGCGCTGAAGACGCGAATCGCCACCGGCGTACCGAACAGGGAGATGACGAATGCGACGGCGGCCGCGACGATGACCGCCCTCACGAGCGGGCCTCCATGGGATCCGGGTTCCGCACCGTTCCCCCACCGCCCTTCCCGACCGGCGTGTGACGTGCCGGCCTGGGGCGCCGGCGCGGACGGCTGTTCGCGAAGTCATCGATCACGACACGTGAGCTTGCCATCCGGCGGCGGGCGGAGCAGCCCCCTGACCGTCACCACGCCGAGGCTGGCGCGTACGCCGTAGTATCGACGGCATGAGATCGATGCTGGTGTCGCTCGCGGTGATCGTGGTGGTGGTGCTCGCGCTCGTCGTCTTCGTCACCCGGCGCGACCGGACGAGGCGCCAGTCGGACGAGGATTCGGCTGCGGTCCGCCAGGCCGACGCCGACCGGCACCGGCACGACGCGCAGCGGCAGATCGCGTCGGGCCTCGCCGAGCGGCACCGCAACCCACCGACCACGTAGGCGCGACCGGCGGATGTGCCTGCGCGTACCCCTGATCCTGGGCTCATGGGCGACGCGGAGACGCTTGCGGCCACCGGGATCGGCCTGCTGCCGGGCGGTGACCAGGCAGCGGTAGCGGCTGCTCTGGCCATGCTGAACGCGCGCGGGGTCCTGTCGGCAGCGGCCGGCCGGATCCGCCGGACGGCGTCGCTTCCGCCGGAGGCCGAGCCGCTGGAGCGGGCGCTGTACGCCGCCCGCTACGGATCCGTCGGCCCCAGGGAACTCGCCCGGCAGAAGCGCATCCTGCGAGCGCTCCGCGACGTGCGACGGGGCCTGGCCGCGCGGGGTCTCGCGCGGACGCCCGGCCGTCGGGTGCTGCTGCCGATCCTGCTGGTGGTGCTGCCCCCGGCGTTGCTCGTGAAGCTGGTGGCAGCGGGACTGGTCGGTGTGACCGAGGGCCTGGTGGCCGTGGTGGTTCTCGTGGGGGTCGCCGTGCGCGGGCGCTGATGCCGCGGTTCACCCGGGACGCCGGTCTGCTCGACGGCGGCCGGAACTCACACTAGGTCGACAGCCGTCTCGACTCGTCGCCGTGGGGCGCGAACACCAGCAGCTTCTGGAACTGACCGGCCGCCGTCGCCCGCACCGGCGGACCGGCCGCGCGGGTCGGTTTTATCGGTGGCCCCACGGCGACCCACCGCGCAGGATCACCTGGTGGTCCCACCCGACACCGTTCTCTCCGACCTCCGCGAGGCGTGGCGCGGCACGCTGGCGGACAGCCTTCTCGGCCTGTACCTGCACGGGTCGCTCGTGGCAGGCGACTTCGACGTGAACCGCAGCGACCTCGACCTGCTCGCGGTGCTCGCGAGTGACCCGGACCAGAAGCTCCTCGACGTCCTCGCCGAGCTGCACGCGAACCTCGACCGGCGGCATCCGCTGTGGGCCGGCCGGATCGAGGTGGAATACGTGTCACTGGACGCGGTACGCGCCGTTCCCGGCCGGAATCACGTGATCGCCCGGATCAGTCCCGGGGAGTCGTTGCACCTGCTGCCCGCCACCACCCACCGCGTCGTGACCTGGGCCGCCGTGCACGACTACGGCCGTACGCTGCTGGGACCGCCGGCGGGCGAGCTGCTGCCCGCCGTCGAACCCGGCCTCGTCCGCGCGGCCCTGCGGGACCACGTCCGCGACTGGCCGGCCTGGGTGACCCAGATGACCCCACCCGGAGCCCAGTCGTACGCGGTGCTCACGCTCTGCCGGGCCTTTCAGCGCCTGCGCGACGGCCGGCAACTGTCCAAGCGGCAGGCCGCCGGGCAGACGATCGCCGCCCTCCCGCGATGGGCGGACCTCATCGTCTGGGCGCGCGACTGGTGGTACGACTCCGGCCACGACAGCGATCCCGGCCGGTTCGACGAGGTCCGGGCGTTCGTGCACGAGGTCAGCGCCGCCATCCTGGCCGAGGAACGCGACACGGGAGCAGGCTCCCCACGATGACGGTGAGTTCGGCGATGGCTGCTCTGCTGCGGGGCGTGACCGAGACGTCGTGGGCCGTCGAGCGGACCTTCACCGAGATCCGCTTGGGCTACGACCTCTTCGTGCCGGACGCCGACGGCGGCACGACGAGGTGCTGGTGTGGGGCAGCCGGCTGCTGTTCGGCCCGTACGACGCGGCGGGCCGGCCCCCGCTCGGCGGACGCCTGCAGTTCGACGCCCTGACGATCAGGCTGCCGTACGTGCCGGTGGAGGTCACGGACGGGCCGTCTGAGAACCGCCTCTACCTGCGGCTTACGCTTCGCGAAGACGGCTCCACGCTGACCGCGGCATCGACGTCGACCTCCTCCAGCCGGTTTTCCACTATCCGGCCGGCGAGCACAGGTCATGCGGATCGTCGAGGAACTCAGCACGGTGGACGGGACAGTGGCCGCCGCCCACCGGGCAGTCGGCGCCTTCGCCGATCACCACTCGCTGTTCGACGACATCGGCTTTCCCCGCCGGCCCGCCGATTGTTCCGTTCCCGATCCGCATGACGCCCGGGGCACTCCTGATGGTCCCGGTCCGCCGCCGCGCCAACGGCAACCGATCAGCCGGGGCATCGTCGGATAGGAGCTGGCGAGGTCGTCAACGCCCTGCCCGATCCGTTCGAGCAGGGCGTTGACGACATCACTGGCAGCGACTCTCGCCCGCAACTCGTCGGCCTCGGCCGCATGATCGATCGGCGCATCGACCAGCCGGGCAAGCACTCCCCCGGCGTCGAGAATCCGGTCCAGGTGGCGCGCTGTGTCGACCGTCGGAGCCTTGAGCCCTGCCTCCAACTCGTGCAGATGGCTCTTACTCCGGTGAGCGAGTTGCCCCAGAGACCGAAGCGACAGGCCACGCCCCTCCCGCAACTCCCGCAGAGCCATCCCAGGGCGCGGATCGACGGACGCGGCCATAGCGCCGCTCCCAGCTCAAGAGGCCAGGCGAATCAGCCGGCCGCCACCCCATCGACGGTGCCCCCGACCCTTCGTACGTCGATGCCCACGCTGCTCACTTCTCGGGGAAGTGGCCTCGGACCCACCGCACCCCTGGATCAAATAGCGATCTCTTCGGTGTGAACGCGGACAGGCCCCACCGATGAGTGCCGTCGGACACCGTTCTGTGCTGCCGGCCATGGTCGGCTTGATCTCCCGTGTCGTCCGCCGCCGGCCGTCGCTGCCGTTTCGCCGCCTCCTGGCTGCCTCGCCTCGCCTGCCTGATCCCTTCTCCCGCAGCCAGGCTGCTCGCATGGCTGCCTCTCCGCTTTCTCGTGGTCGAGTGCGAGGTTCCCGCGGTCAGGAGGCGCAGGTGTTGAGCATGTCTTGCAGTGCGGACTTCTCGGAGGATTGGAGTGTCAGGCCCCAGTTGTATTTCACGGTGATCCACATCTTGCTGTAGGTGCAGCGGTACGACGTCAGGGGCGGCTGCCACGTCGAGGGGTCCTGGTCGCCCTTGGACTGGTTGACGTTGTCGGTGACCGCGATCAGTTGCGGGCGGGTCAGGTCGTTGGCGAAGCTCTGCCGGCGGCTCGTGGTCCAGGAGTTGGCCCCGGATCGCCATGCCTCCGCGAGAGGTACGACATGGTCGATGTCTACGTCGGAGGCGGCGTACCAGGTCGCACCGTCGTAGGGGCTGTACCAGCGCCCGGAGGTAGCGGCACAGGAGCTGTTGAGCACGACGGAGGTGCCGTCGCGCTTGAGCACCTGTTCGCGGGTATTGCAGGCACCGGTGATGGTGATCCAGTGGGGAAACAGGTTCCGCGAGTAGCCGGCCATCGAGCCCTGAGCTGCCACTGTCAGCGCGTTGAGCTGAGACTGCGCCGTCGCCTTAGACGGGATGCCGGGAGGGGTAGCCGAAGCTGCCTGGCCGTTCACAACGGCGAGAACAGCGCCCACGAGTGCGGCGACAGTGATCGCGGCGGCACGGCGCCTGGCACGCGTGGCGGGGGTAGGGGGCGTGATCGGCATGGCTGCGCCTTTCGTCAAGGAGGGGGACGGCAACCTTCCCTGACGATCATGTCAATCGACCATCATCCCTGTAAAGAACAGCTGTCCAGTTGTCGAGCATCGCGCCATCATCGTCGCGTGGCAGCAGCCTGCTGAACCCTTCGCCGATCCTGCCCGGACGCTACTCAGGGCAGCGGCGGCGTGACGGCCGTAGGTATCTTCTGCGGCACGAGCCGGGGGTCGTGGTTCTGGTAGCCGCACGTGCTCACCGACGAGGAGTCCACGCTGGAAGCCGCCTCTGCAACGAACTGCCCTGCTGGCGGCACTGCACTTTCACGACCTCCGGCGCTCCTACGCAACATGGCTGGTGTCCGACGGTGTACCGACCAACGACGCGGCGAAGGTGATGGGACACGAGGGCCCGCGCCTGGGACCGGTTGCACCCCCGGTTGACCCACCGATCCGCCTGGACCGACGCGGCGACAGTGCTGCCGGTCATCGAGGGAACCGTCATCCGTCTGGAGGTTGGACATCTGCCCAGCAGCGCGACCCCGAAACCGGTCTGGCTGTGGTGGTCCGGCCTCGACGCCACCGCCGCCGACGTCGACCGGCTCTGGCAGACGTTCCTACGCCGCTTCGACATCGAACACACGTTCCGCCTGTTCAAACAGACCCTCGGCTGGACCTGCCCCAAGATCCGCACCCCGCAAGCAGCCGACCGATGGACCTGGATGATCCTCGCCGCCTACACCCAACTCCGTCTGGCCCGCGCCCTCGCCGCCGACCTGCGCCGCCCCTGAGAGAAACCCGCACCACCACAGCGCCTGTCACCCGCCCGCGTCCGCCGACGATTTCGGCACCTCCCTACGAAGGCCACCTGCCCGGCCGGTGCACCCAAACCCTCCCGGCCAGGACCAGGACGACCACCCGGACGACCCAACACCCACCCCACCCCGCGCCACAACGTCCACATCGCGACCACCACGAACGTCAAGACCTCAGCCGCAAAGAAGACGAAGACTGTCAATCCCCGTCCACGCCGCACAGGTTAAAGATCAAGCTCAGTCAAGACGATAGTGTTCCTTGAACCTTACAACGAAAAGGTCCGCCTGTTCGGCAACGAAGGGTGGTTCGCCGCTTGCGGCAGACGCCAGCTCTTCGATAGCCGAGATGGCGTTGGGAAAGTCACCCATCTCAGCGAATGCAATTGCTAGGTGCCCGAGGTCGAACCGAGATTTCTTTGCATGTTCCAAGTGGCGGACGATATCGGATAGAGAAGCGAAAGCATCCAGGAAAGGAAAGCCGAACCGTTCAAGATCCGATACAACCAGGTCAGCCACGAGACCTAGATCATCTTGTGGGAAAACACTCCAGCGCGGCAACAGACCGCCTTCGCGCCCTTCTGCTTCAAACAGGTCCGCAAGAGACGCACCCAGGACGGATGCCCCTACGGGAAGGCCATAGAACGTCGCAGCTAAATCAGAAACCTTGTTGCGACTGACACTCACAGACGGATTCAGCGACAGACCGTAGTCACGAACCTTAAAGTCCAGTCCAATTTGGAAGACCAGGTCATCCTTCCCCTTTCTTAGGAACGTGACGTAGTCTTCTTCATTACTCGGCCCGTCCACCCACCCTAGAGGGCTAAGGCTTTCAGCCAACCTCCTTCTAAGTTCGCCCGCTAGGATCCGCATGCTGGACACTCCCAAAGATCAAATTCGACGCCCATTGTCACTCTAGAGCCCTTCGGAATCCCATGCGGCCCAAGCTTACTTGTGTCAACAACGGCTCCACTTGACTCTAGTTCAGGATAGCCCAACTTGTTGCGCGGGGCTGATCGTGGCACCTCGACCCGTCTTAACCTCCACCGCGATCCAGTTGCCATTCTTATCCCTTCCTACGAAGTCGGCAACGAAGATGTCACCATTGCTGTTCCGGAACCTCACCTGGCTCTCAATGTTGGTGAACCCCTCCGACATCATCCTGCGTTGAGTAGCCGTCTCTCCCATCGCCCCATGCGGCAGCCCGTTCGCCGGGCAGAGCCCGACGCCCGTGTTATGAACAAGCACTGGAGTAGTTCCGGCCAACACATAGTACGTGTGGATGTCGGCGACGGTCAGGTTGTAGGCAGCACCTGTGTGGGCGGTCCCGGGCAAGATTCTGCCTACGGTGGCCCCTAAGCCATCTGGCGTCTGGAGCAGGTCACCCGGGTCGAGCTCGTCTGCCCGTTCCCACCTGTGGTCGGTGGCGTTCCAGAACGGGTGATCTTCGGTGGTGGTAAGAACCTTTCCGTTGACGAGGAGATCTTGGAGAGAGTCCTGGTGAATCCACAGGTGGGTGACAGGCTTGCCGCCCTTTTCGCCTGTTTCGGGATCGGCGGCCTCGACCTCGTCACCGATCTTGACTTCGCTGATCGGCTTGGAGGTGCCGTCAGCCATGAGTACCTGCGTGTCCCCACTGAAGCTGCAGAAGGCCGCAGCAGCCCCGGCCGCCCGCTCACCGGCGACGAACGGCCGCAGCGCCCCCAGTCCGCTCGCGCCAAACATGGCGCCGGTGGCAGCGAACGTGCCCTCTTCTAATGCGGCCTCGGCTAGGCACATAGGGCAAGCCACCACACCGACAATCATGGCCATGAGGATGAGATCCTGGACGGCGCCCCGCTTGGGCAGGAGCGGATTCTGAACGTCGCAGACGAGGGGGTCGCCGCCCAAGATGGTCGAGCATACGAAGACGTAATTCTCGCGGCTTTGGGCCGCCCAGTCGGTAACCTCGCCCACCGTGTACAGGTCGGAGCCCTCGTAACCTCTGCCTTCGAGGATCGTCTTGTACTTGTCCGGCATCGGGAACTTGCCACCGCGGATGTCGTTGATGGTCGGCGCCTTGAATGGCTTTGGGGACCCACTTATGGAGCAGCGTGGCCAGCAGCCAGGGTTTTTCGCCTTGTTGTCGCGGTTGCCCTTCTCGTTACCGAATTGGTAGTCGGGGCAGCTGGACTGGGTGAGGCAGTCAGTGTCAATCAGACCGCTGGGATCGCTGAACGTCGTCGGGTTGTTGTGGGAATAGGCGTAGCCGTTCCACTGCTGCGGGTCTGCGAGGTCTTGGAGGGGGTCAAGGCTGACGAATCGGCCGGTGGTGGGGTCGTAGTCGCGAGCGCCGAGTCGGGTGAGTCCGGTGGTTGCGTTGAGGGGCTTGTTGAGGAAACCCCGGTTGTCGGGGTAGGTGGCAGTTGCACCGCGTGGGTCGCCATAGGGAGTGAACCGCCAGGTTGGGGTTTGGGCGGTGTTGTTGAGGTAGAGGGTGGGGAGGGGAGGGTGGCTTTGGCGTTGGGTGTGGGGCGGGCATGAAGACGGCCACTTCGTTGATCATCGATGGTTTGTGAGGACAACCGAAGATCGTGCGGTGGCCGCGCGCCTCCCGCGGCTGCTCTACGTCGGGGCTTGGCCCTCCGCACGATCTCAATGTTCTCCTGGTGGACGTCCTCCCGCTGCGCGATGCGCAGACGCAGACGCAGACGCAGACGCAGCTGAAGAGTCGCGCGTCGTCGGTCGGGAAGCTACCCGATCTGGTTATCGGCAGAGCCGTCCTCCTTTGCCAGGATCACCGCGAGTGGCCTGCGCGTGTAGTCGTTGTCGAGGACCGGGACGATCGCGGGCGCGGCCGATGGAGCGCGGCCGGTGGACGCCGGGCGGCCCTTCGTGTCAACATCTAGGTTGTCTAGATGACCTGGAGGGGTGATGGCGAAGACGCCGCTGTATGTGCGGATCGAACGCGAACTGCGGGTCCGGCTCGCGCAGGCGGAGCCCGGCGAACTCGTGCCGGCCGAGTCGGTGCTCGCGGAGGAGTTCGGGGTCGCGAGGATGACCATCCGGGCGGCGCTCAACGCGCTCGAAGATGACGGTCTCATCGAGCGGATCCAGGGCCGGGGGACCTTCGTTCGGCAGCGACCGGAGCCGCGGGCCGCCGGGACCCTGATGAGTTTCCAGGATCAGGTTCGTACTTGGGGCCGTACCCCTTCGTCGCATCTGGTCGAGGCCGAGGTGCGGACGGCCTCCGCGGCGGAGGCGGCGGCGCTGCAACTGACCGCTGCGTCACCGCGCGTGGTTTCGATCGTGCGAGTGCGGTGCGCCGACGACGTGCCCCTGGCCGTCGAATATGCCTGTTTCCCGCCGCACCTGAGCGTCCTGCTCGACCTCGACCTGGAATCCGGCTCGCTGCACCGCGCCCTGCACGAGAGAGGGCTGCGCCCCACCCTCGGGTCTTCCCGGCTGACCGCCCAGCGGGCCAGCGCCGACGCCGAACGCCTCCACGTGCCGGCCGACGAACCGCTGCTGGTCGAGACCCGGCTGATCGTCGATCAGCACTCGGCGCCCCTCGAATACACCGTCAGCCGCTACGTCGGTGACCGCTACGACCTGCAAGTCACGTTCGACGTGCAGCCACCCCACACAGGAGACCCCCGATGAACGTCGCCAAGATGATCGACCACTCGCTGCTACGCCCCGAGTTGACTACCGACGACGTCCGGCGCGGCTGCGAGATCGCAGCAGCGCGCCAGGTCGCCTCGGTCTGCGTGCGTCCGTCTGACGTCGGGATCGCCGAGGTCGAACTTTCCGGCACCGGCGTGCTCGTCGGCACCGTGACCGGATTCCCGCACGGTGACACCCGCACCACGATCAAGGCCGCGGAGACCCGCGCTCTGGTAGGGGCCGGCGCGGATGAGGTCGACATGGTGCTGCACATCGGCCGGCTGCGCAGCGGCGACACCGCATACGTGCACGACGACATCGCCTCAGTGGTCGCCGCAGCACAGGGGCGGGTCGTCAAGGTGATCCTGGAGAACGCATACCTGACCGACGATGAGAAGGTCACCGGCTGCCGCCTGGCCGAGCAGGCCGGCGCGCACTTCGTGAAGACCAGCACCGGCTTCGCCCCGGGTGGTGCCACCCTGGACGACATCCAGCTGATGCGCGCCACGGTCTCCTCGCGAATCCAGGTCAAGGCAGCCGGCGGCGTCCGCAGTTTGGACACCCTGCTCACCCTGCACCAGGCCGGAGCGACCCGATTCGGCGCGACCGCCACCGAGGCCATCCTCGACGACTTTGCCGCCCGTGAACGCGGCGAACACCCCACCGCCGTCGCGGCCCCAGCCAGCGGCGACTACTGACAGAGCTCAACCACGTATCGGCGACAAGAACGTGCACTGGATCTGCTCGGCGGCCACCCTGCGCGGTGACCGCACCACCAACCAGGACCAATACGTCGTGGTCGACGGCGCCGCCGCCGTCCTCGACGGCGCGACCTCATGGCTGCACACCGATCAGGAGCCGGAATCCCGCGACGGCGGCTGGTACACCCGTGTCCTCGGCGCGGCTCTGGCGGTCCGGCTGCCCGGACACGGCACGCCGCTCGACGTGATCCTTGAGGCAGCGATCGCTGACGTCCGCGGCACCTACGGCCTCAAACCCGGTGACAGCCCATACAGCACCGCCACTCTCACCCGGTGGAACTCCAAGGTCATCGACCTGCTCGTGCTCGGCGACACTCCCGCGCTCGTCCACTACAGCGACGGGACGAACGTCCTGGTCGCCGATGAACGCCTCGCCGCGACCGCACCCGCCGAACGCGACGCCTACCGGGACCATCTGCGCGAGGGCCGTGGCTTCGACGACGATCTCGCCGACCTGATCGCGACGCTCCAGCGTACGGAGCGGCACAGCTTCAACCAGCCCGGCGGATTCTGGGTCGCCGAGGCCGAGCCTGCCGCGGCCGGCCACGCCGTCTGCCGGACTCTGCCCGTCGACGAGGTCGACGCGCTGACGCTGATGACCGACGGTGCCGCCGCCAGTGTCACCGACTACGAGCTGACCGACTGGGCCGGCCTGCACAGCGAGCTATCTCGTCACGGCATCGCTGCCTGGCTGAACCGTACTCACCTAACCGAGGAAACAGATCCCGACGGCCGCCGCTGGCCCCGGACCAAGAAGCACGACGACAAGACCGCGTTGCACCTGGCCAAACTCTTCCGGTGATCCTCGTCGGAGGCTCGCCTGCGGCTGACCGACAACACCGTTCAGAAAGGACCTCTTTCGTCCACGGCACCCTGACCGCGTTCAGGTTGCTCGACCCGCTGTCGCGCGCTCTCGGCGTAGAACGCGGCGGTGGTGCCCTGGATCCCGAACATGATGCTCAGGTGTAGGGGGTCCGGGCAACTCAACGCCTCTTCGAGCTGCCGGTCCCGGCGAACCCGGTCCAAAGGCGGCAACGCGGGCCGAAACAGGTGGGCGAGTGTGTAGGTGCCGACCGGGCCGGTGGTCCGAGCCGTGTATCTGCTGATGAGCAGATATCTGTTCGTCGCGGCCGGCCACCGTTCGCGGCGGCGGCGCAGCCGGGCCTCCAGGGCCCGCAGCGTGTAGAGGTCGAGACGATCGAGCTGTCCGGCCGGACGGCCGAGGTGGCGGAGGTGACAGGGCGGGCCATCACCCGGGTGCGCCTGCGGACCACCGACGCGCGACGACGGGGACGAGACCAGCGGCGGCACCCGGCGTTCGTAGCCGCCTCCGACCGGATGTCAGCCGGGGATGCCACCGTTCGGTGCGCCGGACGGCGGGGTTCCACCTCCGGGAGGGGTGCCACCGCTGGGCGGCGCACCGCCGTCGCCGGGAGCGTTTCCGCCGGTGGGTTCGGTGCTCGTGTCGATCGGCACGGTCAACGACACCTGGTAGCCGCTGGTGACGTCACCGCTGCCAGCACCCATCTGGCGGACGCCGCCGTCGTCTCCGAACACGTTGTCAGTGGCGAGGGTCAGTCTGGCGAACTTGTCGATCGACGCCTGGTAGCCGGTGGTGGCATACACCGCGTCACAGACGTTCTTCGGCAGGGCGACCTGGGAAGTGGTCAGACGCTGGTCGGCGTCGCTGATGCTGTTCTGGTCGGGGTACACCTCGAAGTGGACGTGCGGCCAGCGGCCGGAGTAGCAGGCGGGGTAGATGCTGGTGAACGTGACCTTCCCGTCGGCGTCGGCGATCTGCACACCACGCAGGTAGTTCTCGTCCTCCAGGCCGCTGCTGTACATCGAGTAGTTGCCGTCACGGTCGCACTGCCAGACATAGACGGCGACGCCGGCGAACGGCGTACCTCCGTTGACCATGTCCAGCACGATCAGCGTCAGCGTCATCGGGATGCCTTCGGCTTTCGTGGTGCTGGTGCCGAAGCTGCTGGTGATGTCCTGACGGATCACCCCGCTCTCCTCAAGGATGTCCGGGCCGTTCGTCCCGTCCGCCGGGTACGGACCGTTCGTCTCATCCGGGATCTCGGTCAGCCCGGAACTACCGCTCGTCGCCCCCGTCGAACCCGGAGAATCACTGATGCCACTGCGGCACGCGGCCAGACCCAGCCCCGCCACGCCCGCGCCGAACAGCCCCAGCACGCGACGTCGGCTCAGCAACGTACCGACGTCGAACGACAGACCCTGATCGACGAGTTCGTCATCGGGCCGGGGTAGCCGTCGGCCCTGATACCTGCGCGGTTCATCCGTCCTGGACACGGGAACTCTCCTCACTCGCGGTCATGCGATCACGCTAAGTGCGGTGGCTCGGCGAGGACTGTAGGCCGCCTGTCCGCCACCTGTGGACCCGGCGCACGACCGCTGGTCCGGCCTCCGCTGGTCGAAGCCGGCTGGGACGACCGCCTGCGTATGCCGCGCCTGTCGGTGCCCGTCCAGGCTCCTCGATCCCCGCTATGGGCGCTGGAGTGAGATCCGCAGCCAGCGCGTTCCGGCGTGAAACAGTGGATTCTCCCGCCTTCGCCCGTCGGACCCGGGCCTGGACCTGGTCGAAGCCGCCCGGCGGCCGCCTATCCGGATCTCGCTGCCGGCCTGCGGGCTGGCGGCGGTGCTCGCTTCCGGGACCGTCTTCGTCCGCCTCGCGTCCGACGCCAGCGAACCCCGCTGGCTGGCATTGGCCCGGACGAGCTGGCTGATCGTGCCCTGGTCGCTGGGTTCGCTGGCCCACGTGGCAGCGGCCGGTCGAGCACGTGCCCGGCAGGATCTGGCCGCGCGGTGACGCTGGAGGAGCGGATGCGGATCGCCGGTGAGGTGCACGACGTGGCGGGGCGCGGCCTGGCGCTGATGGCCATGCAAGCGGCGGTGGGGCTGTTGATCCTCCAGAAGCCCGACCAGGCTCGGCGAGCCCTTGAGGCGATCCGGCCGGCCAGTGCCCGGTGCGCCACATCAAGCCGCGCCGGCTCCGCCTCGCCGACAGGCGGGCGAGCCGCTATCAGCAGGCCGCCGACGGCCTTAGTACTCCAACGTCAGTTGGCCTGTCTGCGCTGGTAGTGGGATCGGCGGGCTCGGGCTTGGGATGTTCGTCGGCAGATCGACCAGTGCAGGGTGTGCTCTGGTGGGAGCGTCACGGTGAGGACGAGGGCGTTGAGGAGTTGGCGGGTCTCGGCGACGGTCAACGCGATGATCTCCGGGTCGGCGTGGGGTTGCTGCGTGGTGGCGGCGAGGATGGTCAGGACGGCGAGGGCGAGTATGGCCAGGGTGATGAAGCGGTGCCAGCTGGTCCAGCCGCGGACTTGGTAGTGGTCCAGGCCGACCTGGCCTTTGCCGGTCTGGAACAGCTCTTCGATGCTCCAGCGGGAGCCGGCGACGGTGACGAGGGTGTGCAGCGGGACGGGGTGGGGTGACCAGCACAGGTAGAAGGCCAGCTCACCGGTGGTGCGGTTGCGGCGGATGAGCAGCCATCGGTGCTCACCGGGGTGGGTGGCGGTGGTGATCCAGGCCCACAGGTATTCGCGTGGTCCTTTCGCTCCTGGGCCGCAGCTGTGCGGCTGCCACTCGGCGGTGGGGATCCGGTCGGCGACCTCGTCGACGCGGATGAGGGTGCGGCCGTCGTTGACGTGCACGCGTCGGTCGCAGCCGATGGCCAGGACGTAGCCGATCTGACGCTGTTCGAGGTCGGCGCGTAGGCCGGGGTCGGCGCCGTAGACCTCGTCGGCGGTCACCCACCCCGCCAGAACGCCGGCGTCCAGGGCGTCGGCGATCATCTGCCGGGCCAGCGCAGGCTTCGTGGCGAACCCGACCTGGTCGGGGACGCCGCCGGCGGCGAGGCGGTCGGGTTGGTCGCACCACGTCGTCTCGGGCAGGTAGAGCCTGCGGTCGATCAGCGCCCGCCCGTGCGGGGTGACGTAGGCCAGGAACACCCCGACCTGGCTGTTCTCGATCCGGCCGGCGGTGCCGGTGTACTGCCGCTGGACCCCGACCGAGCACAGGCCCTTCTTCAGGAAGCCGGTCTCGTCGGTGACCAGGACAGCGTCGGTGTGCCCGAGCTGCTCCACCAGCCAGGAACGCACGTCATCACGGACGGCGTCGGCGTCCCACACCGCCGTGCGCAGCAGCCGCTGCATCGCCTGCGGATCGGCGTGACCCGCCCGTTCGGCGAGAGACCAGCAGGTCTTGCGTTCCACGCCCGACAGCAGCCCCTCCACGAACTGCCCGGCGGTCCGCCGCGGCTCCGCCCGCACGAACCGGCCAGCGACACGCTTCTGCGCCTCGTCCAGGATGACCCGCCACCCGGCGGGGTCTACGCTGTGGCACGCGGCCATCGCGCGATCTTCGGTTGTCCTCACAAACCATCGATGATCAACGCGGTGGCCGTCTTCATGCCCACGCCACGCCCAACGCCGAAGCCAAGTGACGTTGGAGTACTAGGCACTGTTTAACGCCGTTCAGTGCATCCGTCTGCTCCCAACCTGCTCCCCCCAATCTCGGCGGGAAACCGACAGCAACTGATCGGGCGAGCGCCGTACACCTCACGCAAACCGGCGCTGGTGCCAGACGCGCGGCTTAAACCCTCGGCTGCCACACGGTCGCTGCCTCGGCGGCATCATCAGCTAGCTCACCGAGCGACCGCGGGCGCAGTTTGCGGCAGTGCAAGCTACGCAGCTTGATCGGTCAGACGAGATGAGAGTAAGGCAGATCTCTTACGCGCCGCACTCTACCGACTATTCGGCACCCGGGCCGCCCCACTCGGCTGGGCTAATCGTCAGCCTTTTACGTGACGAACTCAGCTGCCGTAATAGAAGCGGGGCACCACCCGCTAGGGACGGTGCTGGGCTCGGGATAACCCGAGCCCAGCTTCAGCCGCCTTCCGGGGGCTGACTTTCGACCCAAAACCGCCGCTTCCCTTGGCTCAGGACGTGCGGTCAGCAAAAGATGCATGTCCGGTCGCCTTGTCTACGACCACGGGAGAATTCCCTGCCATTGCTTGGCTCCAGTCCCCTGATTGAACATAAGCTTCGCCATTATAGGGGAAAACCCAGGAACTCCCGTCTTCCTCAACTGCGTATTCAACAACAACTACGTTGTGGCTGAACCGCGGGCGCACCTCGATATCAAGAAACCTCTCGGCAACGTCGCGGGCTTCTCCCATAGATAGCATTATCCGAGGCCTTTCCGAGTGAACGTGATGAGGAAAGACACATACCCGTCTTGAAGGTTTGCCGCTCGGCCCGACTGGCCATCAAGGAACCTAACCGTGCCGCCTTGATTCACAACATTGAAGGCGTGCCCCTGCCTATGTGGACCTCGGAGGCCTACAACAATCCCCCTCGTTCCGGGCCCAAATCTCTCCATGCTCTTCACGATATCATCGAGGCTACGTTGGTGGAATGGACGTCCAGCATAACGGCTAATTTCGTTGATCGGGAAGGGACCTCCAGGCGGAGCTGGTTTGAATGCCTTCCCAGCCAGCATCTTGTCTGTCTCGATGGCGCATCTGACGCAGTTCTGGTTGCCGCCGGAAGGGTTGATATCCCTGAGCGAAGAGCCTACTTCTGGAGTGTCCGCATTGGTGCGGGGCTTGGCGGTCGGCTTGGTGGGAGCGCGGGGCCTTTGGTTCGGTTTCGGTGGCGTGTTGTTGGGCTTGGGTGGCGTGTTGTTGGGCTTGGCCGGCGTGTTGTTGGGCTTGGCCGGCGTCTTGTTGGGCTTGGCCGGCGTCTTGGACTTGGTCGGCGTATTCTTTGATTTCGTGAACTTCTTCAGGATCTTGCCGACTGCGGTAACAGCCTTGCCTATGTGCTTGGCCATTGCCTTAGCGATCGCCCCGGCAGCGGCGGCAGCGGCGGCTTTGACTAAGGCGCCGCCACCGGCACCGGATCCCGCCCCCGGTCCACCGGCTGAACCGCCTCCGCCAACACACTTGCCGCACGGTGCGAGGCCGTCTGGGTCGCTTAAGGTGACAGGGCTGTTGTTGCTGTAAGCGTATGCGTTGAGTTGCTGGGGATCGTTGTAGTTGATAAGGGGGTCGACGGTAAGGAATCGGCCCGTGGAGGGGTCGTATTCGCGAGCGCCGAGGTGGATGTACCCGGTGGGGTCGGTGGTGCCGCCGACGAAGCCCTTGTCGTCAGGCCAAGTGGATGGTGTTGCTCCGCGGTCTTCGCCAAACGGGGTAAAGCGCCGGCGGGTAGCGGTAAGGGTGGCGGCGTCGATGGCGAGTTGGTTGGTGCCATGGTGGTTGGCAGCCATCCAGGTAAGGCCGCCTGTGGTAGCGCGAATGGCGTTGGGGTAGTAGCGAATGGCGTTGATTGCGCCGGTGGTGTGGCTGAGGCGATATTCGGTGTCGCCTAGGTAGAGAGTCTTTTCCACGCCGGGGTTGTCGGCGAGGAGCCGGTTGCCATCGGCGTCGTAGATGTAGGTGTGTGTGGTGGTGCCGTTGGCGAGTGCGGTGAGGTGGCCTTCGGCGTCGTAGGTGAGGCTTTGGTTCGGCTTGCCGGTGGCGGCGCGGGTCTTGAGGTAGCCGCCGTTGTCGTAGGTGTAGGTGGTGGTGGGTCCGCCGCCGTTGGTGGTGGTGCCGGTGAGGGTGTGCGGGCGGGGGGTTCCTGGGTCGGGATAGGTGTAGGTGCGAGTGGTGTCGCCGCCGGCGGTGTGGCGGGTGTCGGTGGTGCGGTTGCCGGTCTTGTCGTACGTGTAGCTGTGCCAGTAGGCGTCGGCGCCGCCGATGAGGGCTTGGCTGGGGCTGCTCTGGCAGGTGGCGGCAGTCGTGGTCCAGGCCTCAGTGAGGCGTTGAAGGTAGTCGTAGCCAAAGCATTGATTGGCCACGACGGTACTGGCGTTGGTTTCGGCAATGCCGGTGATGTTGCCGACCGGATCGTAGGTGTATTGCTCGGTGAGTTTCTCGTCCCAGTTGCCGGGCGTGGTCTGGTTTTCGGTCTCGGCCAGGAGAGCGGTGAGGCGGCCGGTGGCGTCGTCGATCGTGGTGGTGAAGCGGGCGCGTTTGGCGCCGGAGCCGAGGACTTGTTGTTTGACGGCGCCGTGCCAGTAGTACTGGGTGCTGGCGAGGTAGGTGGCGAGTCCGGTGACGCTGGTGAGGTAGCCCTGGTCGGTGTAGGTGTTGGTGACGGTCTCGACCGGCAGGCCGCCCTTGGCGGGCAGGTCGATGGTGGCCAGTGAGCCGTCGGCGTAATAGGTGTAGTCGGTGGTGTAGGTGCCGGCGAGGGCTCCTTGGCTGGGGGGAATGACGGTGCTTTGACCGCTGGGCTGGTACAGGTCGGTGTAGCCGGTGGCCTGTTGGGTGTAGGCGCCGGAGGTGTCGTGGCGGGTGGTCGAGGTGAGGTAGCCCTTGGCGAGGGTGTCGTAGGTCCAACTGGCACGCAGGTTGCCCGTGACGTTGTCGTCGCGGAGCTCAGTGGGGCGGCCAAGGGCGTCGTAGGCGCGGTAGAGGACTTCGCCGCGGCCGTCGGTGGTGGTGGTGAGCCGGTCGGCGTCGTCGTACTTGTAGGACGAGTCGCCGGCGTCGGGGTCGCTGCTGGCTACGAGGCGGTCGAGCCGGTCGTAGGTGTGTGTCCAGGTGTTGCCGGCGGCGTCGGTGATGGAGGTGAGTCGATCGAGGCGGTCGTAGCCGTAGCTGGTTTCGTCGAAGGCGCCGGTGGGGGTGGCGCCCTGGTATTGGCGTTTGGCAGTGGTGTTGCCTTGGGCGTCCTTGATCAGGGTGGCCGGGGTTCCGCCGGCTGGTGGGGTGATGTCGACGCGGTTGCCGTCGTAGGCGGCGAGCGTCTCCCATTTCTTGACGTTCTGCGTCCAGAGGGCGTCGATGGTGGGGCGTTCGAGGCCGTCGTAGGTGTAGCGGCGTTGGGTGCTGACGTCGGCGTCGGCGAAGGTGTACAGCGTGCCGGTGGGTCCGGAGGCGTTGTTGTAGAACGCCGATTCGGCCGCTTCGAGACCTCGGGTGTCGTAGCGGGTGTCGCTGATGACGCGTTTGCCGTCGGGGGCGGTGGTCTGGGTCTGCCGCAGGCGCAGGTGACCGTCGTAGATCTCGTAGGAGCTGATCTGGTTGCCGTTGGGGCCGAGCGTCTTGGTCTGCACGGTGGTGGGTGCGGTCTTGGTGACGCTGTAGGCGTATTCGGTGTTCGGCGTCTGCGATGTGGTGCGGCCGGGCTGCCAGATCTTGATGAGGCGTCCGAGAGGGTCGTACTGGGCTGTGGTGGTCTTGGTGTTCGCGTCGACCGATGAGGTGGGCTGACCACGCAGGTCGAGGGTGTCGGTGGTGGTGTGTCCGGCCGGGTTGGTTTCGGTTACGGCGGTCACCGGGCTGCCGGTGGCGGGTACGTAGTCGAAGCTGGTGGTGTAGTTGAGGCCGTCTTTGCTGGTCTTCACCCGGCCGTGCAGGTCGTAGGTGATGGTTTCGGTGGTGGTCCAGTTCGGGGTGGTGCCGGTGTAGGAGGCCAACTCGTCGACGCGGGTTTCCAGGCCCTTGGTGGGGGCGGCGCCGAGCGTGGTGGATCCGTCGTAGTAGGTGCGTGTGCCGGCGAGGATGTTCGCGGGCGCGGGATCGGCGGTGCAGTCGGTCGTGAGCTCCTCAGCGGGCAGCTCGGTCAGCCAGAAGCCGGGCGTGACGTTACGGGCGTAGGTGTAGGTGGTGCAGGTTTCGTCGCCCGTTGCCGAGGTGTCACCGTTGTCGGTGGTGCTCAAAGGGGTGCCGTAGGTGGTGTCGAACTGGTGGAACACCTCGGATCGGCGCCAGGTGCCGGTGGCGGCGATCCACTCGTAGGTGTGGAAGACCCGCGGCTGGGCGTAGAACGCCTCGAAGGTGGTCGGCTGCGCATACGCCGGCGGCTCGACGCGTTTGGCGGTCAGGCCACGCCATGGCCCGTAGATCTGCCGCAGCAGGGGTTGCCCGCCGGGGGTGGCGTAGTCGATGCGCTCGCGCAGCATGCCGGCGTAGGCGTTGAAGTCCGTGACCGGGTAGTTGTCCGAGGCCACGACGGTGGCCGCACGCGTGTTCTCCCCGGCGTCGGTGCGGTCGCCGTACATGCCGCGGAAGTACACGTACATGGACTGGGAACGGGTCTCGGGGCTGGCGCCCTTGGTCACGGTGACGATGGGCCACCCGCGGAACTCCGACCAGCTACGTTTTTCCAGCGGTGAAGCCCAGGCGTTGTCGTTGTGGTGCCAGAGCACGTTGGTCGCCGACCCCACGATCACCGAGCCGACGGTCGCGGTGGTGGCGTACGCATATGAGGTGGTGACGTTCGGGGATCCACCGACGTTGTCCCGCTCGGTCACGTCCTTGACGCGGTACTTGTTCCACCACGACCAGCCGCCGACATTGTCCGGCGGGCTGTAGTACTGCGGAAAGCAACGCTTGGTGTTCTGGGCCGGGTCAGCGGGCAGACTCGTGACGGTGCAGTCGGAACCCTCGTAGGTCACCAAGACCTCACCGCCGGTCTCATCGCCGACAGCGGTCACCCGGTACTTGTTCGTAACAGGCACACCAGCCGCGACGTTGTAGTCCGTGCGGTTGGCATAGCGGGTGCCCCCGAACGTGACATCCGGCAGCGTCTCAGTGGCCGTGCCGTCTCCGCCGGTGCGACGGATCCGCGCCAGCCACAAGGCCGGTGAGGTCAGCGCAGGGTCTTCTCCCGTAGCGGGGAACTGGTGCAACAACTCCCACTTGTCGACATCGACATAGCTGGAGCCGCGTCGAACCTGCGCGGTGATGAACTGCAGCCGCCGCGCGGTCCAGAACGTCGGACCGGACACGGTGCACGGAGCGGTCGAGCACCTGAGGTCCCAGGGCGTCTCCGGCCAGTTCGCGGTCGTCGGGCTCGTCTCGGTGCCGCAGGTCCCCAGGCAGCGAGGCGCGGTGGAGAACACGACCTGCATGGGTGCCGTCGTGGGCTGGGGGAAGCCCCGCGAGCCGTACTCGATCCGCGACAGCGTGGCGGCCCGGTCATAGGTAGACAGGGCGCTGGCGTTACCCGCCCGCGTGGTCCGGTTGTACTCCTTGGAGTAGAAGTACGACATGACGTTGCCGCTGGTGTCCTCGACAAGGTCGAGGTTCCACCGGTAGCCCATCCCGCACCACGAGCCGGCGAATCCGCCCGTTTTGTAGCAGGGGTCGCTGGTGTGATTGGAGAAAACCGGCACACCCTGAACGGAGAACGTCTCCCGGCCATCGACCCAGTTGGCTCCGAACGTGTAGCGGGTGCCGTCCGGGGTCGTCAGCCGCCACCGCTCATTGCTCCAGTTGCGGGTGTCGCTGGTCCCACCCGTCAGGTATTCGATTTTCGAGCCGTCGTCGTCGGCCAACCGCCACAGGCCGGTCGCATCGTCCCACACGAGATCGGTGGACTTGCCGTCCAACATCAAAGTGGCGTTGTAGTCGCGCCAACACAGGTCACCGGTGGCGTTGGTGTAGGCCGGGGAGTTCGCCAGATCGTCCTTGCACGTTCGGTAGGAGCGCTCGATGTAACCGGGGTGGTAGTCCCAGCCCTCGCCGATCCACGACGTCTGTGTGTTCTCCCCGTTGGTCTGCCCGTCGACTCGACCCGAGGAGTAACTGAGACCGATCTCGGGGTCCAATCCACCCGCCGACTCCGGTACCGCCATGTCGTATGACCAGGAGAAGTCTCCCGACTGGCTGCCGGCGGACCAGCTCGCCGAGGCGTTCAACGGCGTCTTCAGGAATGTGCCGGTCTGCCCTGCCGGCCCCGCCACCAAGGCCACCATGGCACCGTCGAGCGGCTGCGTCTGCAGCGAATCCGGCCCCAACGCGCTCCGCGCCGGCACCTCAACTGCCGCCGACACCACCTGCGCCGCCCTGTCGTGGCGCGTCGGCAACGGTGCCGCCATCCGGCACGACAGCTCCCCCGCCGCATCCGTCAGGCAGCCCTGCAACGACACCAGGCGCAAACCCCGTGAAGCCCACGCCGCGCCGTAGAGCCCCGTCAGCCCCGAATAGTCGATCTCTACCCGAGTCCGGCCCGCGGCGTCGGTCGTGTCGCGGGCCGCGACACGCACTACCGCCGCCGCCCCCGCCTTACGCGCCTGACCTTGGCCGAAGACCTGCACGTGCACACCGCGCGGCGCGGGCCCAGATCCATCCGCCGTCACAGAGACAGGCAGGCCCCCGACGTCAGAACGCCGGCGCCCCGCGGTCGACGCCGCAGACGCAACATCCAGGTCAGCTGATCCACCGGATGCAGCACGTCCCGGCGACGACTTCCACTGCTGCTTACTGGACTGCGACACCACCGGCTTGCGCGGAGTCACTCGCGAGACCGGAACCGAGCGATCCTTCGCCGCCGCACCGCTGCGAGAAGGCGCAGCGTACGCCGGCACGAACGGCAACAGCGTCACCGCCAGCAACACCGACACAGCCACCGCGCCCCGACACAGCAACCACCGGGTCGCCGCAATAACCCGCGACGAACGAACCTCTTGGTCCACGACCGCCCCCCGTCCCCACACGATCAAGAGTGAGCGAAACGTAGCCACCCACCAACCAACAGTCAATAGAAGATCACAGATGGTTGGCACGAACGATCATCTATCTCCACCAACCGGCCTCCACAGCCACGCAGCGTGCCCGCAGGGACGAAATGCGGGCCGCACCTGACCCTTCGGACGCACCGAAGAGGTCACCAAGCACCGGGGAACATTCCGGCTTTCCTGGGGAACGCCGACCAGGATAGGAGGCAATCCATGGGCGGCCCGCGAAGCCAGCATGCACAGTGGCAGCCCCCGTGCGAGCGCCTCGTGAGGCCTCACGGTGACCCAAGCCTTGCCGCCCTGACCGGATAGCTCGTCGAGCCGCTGCCGACCAGGGCCGCACGGTCCCGCAACGCGGCCGTCCGATGAGGACTGCGTTCTGGCGCAGCGGCAGAGCGATGAGGCTTCGCCAGTCGGCTAGGTGGTGCGGGGCAGTGCCCTACACCGGCTCTGCGGCTCCGCAGAACCTGGCGGCGCCGCTCTTCGCATGCTGTTAGGCACCGACTGCGTTCGCCGAGGCCGCGACTGCTACATGCCCGCGCCTCTCTACCAGTGCCACCGCCTTACTGCTCCGAGGTAGGACCCGGTGAGCCGGCACGACGTCCTGCTCCCAATCTAAGGGGCGAGACGGCAGAAGCCCGTTACCGGTGATTCCGGCGACGGGCCCCTGACCTGCATACATCTACGGTGGGCGATACTGGGATCGAACCAGTGACCTCTTCGGTGTGAACGAAGCGCTCTCCCGCTGAGCTAATCGCCCTCAGCGCGCATGACTCTACCCGATCGCCCGCCCGGACCAAAAACCGGGCCTCAGTGCGTCGCGAGGTAGTGCAGCGCCTCCGCCACCACGTCGATGCCGAAGCTGTACTTGAGCGACAGCCACACCACCGCGGACACGAACGCGAGCCCGACCGCGCCGAGCACGAACCGCACCGGCAGCGACCGCCGGGTCACCCAGCGCGTCCAGGAGTTGACGTGCCGGCGGGTGAACGCGAGCAGCCGTCGCGCCCAGTGGAACTCGACCGCCCAGACGCCGAGGCCGGCGATGACCAGCAGCCAGCCGGGCCCGGGCAGCGGGATCAGCGCGATACCGACCGTGACGACGATGGCGCCGAGGATGCCGACGAAGATCTTCAGGGCGACGCGGCCGGTGGGGTTGGCGCGGATGAGGTCGAGCGTGGTGTGCAGGCGTCCGCGCCAGCCCCGTCGCCGCCGGCGCCGCTCCATGAGAGCGCCTTGCGACCGCCCTTCCACCGGCACCTCGTACCCCCGACTTTCGGCTGCTCGGACCGCACCTTTCGGCGATTCGGCCGTGGTCCGCGACGTCACCGAGGAGCCCCTCGTGACCATTTCCACCCCCAGTGTCGCGCGGGACCGTCACCCCTGCTCACGACTGGACGTTACCGGAGTAAGTCGACGACTGAACCACCCGCTGCCGGGGCGGAACGACGGAGTGGGCGGAACCGAAAACTCTACGCGGGGCCAGGCGGTCCCGGGGGCTTTCGGAACCCCTTCCCACCACTGGGTGAAGTCAGCGTATGGCGGAGCGTAGCCAGGAGCAGCACCTGAGTATGGGAAAAGCGGGACACGCGCGTTCCGCAGCGGTGCCGGGGGGAGAACGTCCATGAGTGTCATCCGACCGACGACCGTAGAGGTCGAGACGTCGCTAAGGCTCGTCGCGCCTGACGCCACCGCCTTGCCGGTGCGTGCCAGTCTGCGTTACGACCCTGCTGACCCGTATGCGGTCCATGTCCTGTTCCATGCCGAGTCCGCCGGCGGCGAGGCGGTGAGCTGGTCGTTCGCTCGCGAACTGCTGGTCACCGGGCTCGACGAACCGGCCGGCATCGGTGATGTGCGGGTCTGGCCGTGGGCCACCCCGCGCGGCGACTTCGTCGCGCTGGCGCTGTCGTCGCCGGACGGCAACGCCCTGTTCGAGGTTCCGCGCAGCGTGCTGGTGCGCTTCCTGCGCCGGACCTACGTCGTCGTCCCGCGCGGCCGCGAGGCCGAGCACCTGGACGTCGACACCGCTGTGAACCGGCTGCTGGCCGGTCGCTGACACGGCGATACCCGGGGCCGCGCGGATCTGCCGAGTCCGCGCGGCCCCGGGCCGTCTCCAACCGGGGGTACGCGTCAGCCGCGCGTGGTGATCCCGCCGTCGACCGGGATGACCGCTCCGGTCAGGTACGCGCCCGCCCGCGACGCCAGGTAGATGGCAGTGCCCGCCATGTCCTCGGGCCGCCCGATCCGGCCCAGCGGCACCTGCTGCTCGATGGCCGCGCGCGACTCGGGGTCGTCCAGCGCGAACGCCATCATCTTGCTCTCGAACGGTCCGGGCGCGATCGCGTTGACGGTGATCTGCTCGCCGGCGAGCTGGTGGGCGAGGCCGCGGGTGAGCATGTGCACCGCCGCCTTCGTGGCGGAGTACGCGTACACCTCCATCCACGGCACCCGGATGCCGTCGATCGACCCGATGTTGATCACGCGGGCCGGGTCGTCGGCGCCGGCCGCGGCGCGTAGTTGCGGCAGCAGCGCGGTGGTGAGCCGGAAGACGGCCTTGACGTTCACCGCCCAGAGCTTGTCGAAGGCGCTCTCCGGGTACTTTTCCAGCGGCGCGCCCCAGGTAGCGCCCGCGTTGTTGACCAGCACGTGCAGCCGGTCGTGGCGCTCCCGCACAGCCTCGGCGAGCGTCAGCGCGCCCGCGTCGCTGCCCAGGTCGGCGGGGATCGCCTCGCAGTGGCCCTCGGCGGACAGTTCCTTGGCGACCGACTCGCACACGTCCGCTTTGCGCGAGGAGATGATCACCTTGGCGCCGGCCCGGACGAAGCCCCGCGCGATCATCAGCCCGATCCCGCGTGAGCCGCCGGTCACCAGGACCGTCTTGCCGTCGACCGAGAACAGATCCGTCATGTTCGTCCCATCGCCGTCTCCCGGCCGCGGGCCGGTCGGCCGGGGCCGCATCGGCCGGGGTGCGCAACGCACGCCGGCCCGGGTCTTACCGATCGGTAACCTAACCGTCCGGCTCGGCTGCGGACAAGAGCGGCCCGAGCGGGTGAAACCGTCGAGATGCAACGTGCGGGCGCTCCGGTTACCGTCGGGATGATGGTCACTACCGGTCAGCCCTCCCCGGCCACCCGCACCGGCCTGCCGGATTTCCGCCCCGGCACCGACGAGATCGTCACCGGTGTGCTCGGCGACCTCGCCGCCGAGCCCGGCTGGCCCCGCCCGGTCCTGCTCGACCGTGATCTGCTGATCCTGGTCACCCACGGCCACGGCACCGCCGAGCTGGACTTCCGGCCGGTCCCCTGCCGTCCGGGCACGCTGCTGCGCGCGCACCCCGGCCAGGCGCTGCGGTTCGTCGGCACCCAGCTCGACGCGACAGTGGTGAGCTGGCGGCCGGACGCGCTGCGCGGCCTCGACGTCGACCCGGACGCGGTGCCCGCCCACCGTCAGCTCGCCGGGGAGGACGAGGACGCGGTGATCAGCGAGGTGAGCCAGCTCGCCGTGGACGCCGACCGGCACGCGCTGGTGCCGGCCGCCGCGGCGCTGCTGCGCCACCAGCTCGCCGTGCTGCTGCTGCGGCTGAGCCTGCTGCCGCATCCGGGCGACGGCGCGACGCCCCGCGCCGAGACGGAGACGTTCCGGCGGCTGTGCCGCGAGGTGGAGCGCGGCTACCGGCACACCCGCCGGGTGGAGGCTTACGCCGCCCAGATCGGCTGCTCGGTGCGTACCCTGACCCGGGCCTGCCTGGCGGTGACCGGCCGCAGCGCCAAGCAGGTGATCGACGAGCGGGTGGCGTTGCAGGCGCGCCGGCTCCTCGCCGCCACCGACGAGTCGATCGCCTCGATCGGCCGGGAGCTGGGCTTTCCCGAGCCGACGAACTTCGGCCGCTTCTTCACCCGGGAGGTCGGGGTGAGCCCCGGGACGTTCCGGGCCGAGCGCGAGCGCCCGCTGGCCGTCCGTCTGGTGCGGCCCCGGCCGCCCGCCGACTCCCCCGTGCCGGGCGGCCAGGCATGATGGCACTGTGCAGATCTCCGCGCGCGGCGACTACGCGGTCCGGGCAACCCTGAGCCTGGCCACCGCGTACCCCACCCTGCTGTCCACCCAGGCCATCGCGGCGGAGCAGGACATGCCGCGCAAGTTCCTCGAGGCGGTGCTCGCCGACCTGCGCCGGGCCGGGGTCGTCCGGGCCCAGCGCGGCGCCGAGGGCGGCTACACGCTGGCCCGGCCGCCGCGGGAGATCACCATCGGGCACGTGTTGCGCGCCGTCGACGGTCCGCTTGCGGGGGTACGCGGGCTGCGCCCCGAGGAGACCCGGTACGAGGGGGCGGCGGAGAACCTGCCCCGCCTCTGGGTGGCGGTACGCGCGTCGGTGCGCCGGGTGGTCGACGAGGTGAGCCTGGACGAGTTGGTCAGCGGCCGGTTGCCGGCCCACGTGCGCAAGCTGACCGCGCAGCCGGACGCGTGGGAGCCGCGCTGATTCACAGCGTGCCGACGACCTCCTCGTAGGGCAGTCGCGGCAGCCGTTCCCGCCAGGCGTCCGGGGCAGGGCGGCCGATGTTTATCAGCAGCAGCACCCGGTGCCGCCCGCCGGGGAAGAACTCCCGTTCCACGCCTGCGGCGTCGAATCCGGCCATCGGCCCGGCGGCCAGCCCGGCGGCGCGTACGCCGACCAGCAGGTAGCCGATCTGGAGCGCGGCGTTGAACCGGGCCTGCGCCTCCCGGCCGGCCGGGTCGCCGGTGAGCCAGTCGCGGGCGCCGGGGCGGTGCGGGAACAGTTCGGGCAGCCGGTCGTGCCAGTCCACGTCGGCGGCGAGCACGGCGGTCAGCGGCGCGGTGGCCGTCTTGTCCCGGTTGCCGGAGCTGACGTACGGCAGCAGCCGCGCCCGGGCCGCCGCGGAGCGCAGCAGCAGCACCCGCAGCGGCTGGCCGTTCATCGCTGTCGGGCCGTACCGGATCAAATCGTGGACGGCGCGGACCTGCTCGTCGGCGACCGGCTCGTCGGTGAACGCGTTGGCCGTGCGGGCCGCCCGGAACAGCAGGTCCTGGGCGGCCCGGTCGAGCGCGATCAGCTCGTCGGCGGCGGTGGTCACCACGCCTCGGGCCAGTCGCCGAGCGTGGTGGTGTAGCCGCCCCGGTGGTGCAGCAGCGGGTCTCCGTCCTCGCCCGCGCCGAGCGCGAGCGGCTCGCCGAGCAGGATGGTGTGGTCGCCCGCCTCGATCCGGCGCACGACCCGGCACAGCAGGACTGCGAGCGCATCGCCGATCAGCGGCACGCCGAACGGCCCGATGGTCCAGCCCGGGTGGGCGGTGAACCGGTCGATGCCGCTGGTGGCGAAGATCTGCGCGATCTCCTGCTGGCCGGAGGCGAGCAGGTGCACCGCGACGTGTTCGGCCTGCTCGACTGTGGGCCAGCTCGACGACGCGCGGCCCAGGCAGACCGAGACCAGCGGCGGGTCGAGCGACACCGACGTGAACGAGGTGGCGGTGAAGCCGGCCGGGGGCAGGTCCGGCCGCATCCGGTTGCCGCGCAGGCCCGGTGTGGTGACCACTGTGACAGTGGACGCCTGGCGGCGCAGCAGGCCGCGGAACGAGTCGACGTCGACCGGGCGCAGCTCGACGGTCCCGGAGCCGGGCCGGTCCACCGTGGTCACGACGCCACCAGCTCACGGGTCGCGTAGACGCTGGCCGGGCGGGGCAGGCCGTAGTGCTCGCGCAAGGTGCGCCCGGTGTACGCGGACCGGAACAGCCCGCGCCGGCGCAGCAGTGGTACGACGTGGTCCACGAAGGCCTCCAGTCCATCGGGTAGCAGCGGTGGCATGACGTTGAAGCCGTCGGCGGCGCCCTGGGTGAACCAGAGCTCGATCTGGTCGGCGATCTGTTCCGGGGTGCCGACCACGACGCGGTGCCCGCGTCCGCCGCCGAGCCGGCCGATGAGCTGCCGCAGGGTGAGCAGTTCCCGCCGGGCCAGGTCGACGACGAGTTGGTAGCGGCTCTGGTGGGACTGCACGGCGCCGGTGTCCGGCAGGTCCGGCAGCGGGCCGTCCAGCGGCAGCCCGGTCAGGTCGAGCCCGGTCATGCCGGAGAGCTGGGCGAGCGCGTGCTCGGGCACGATCAGGGCCTCCAGTTCGTCGGCGAGGGCACGGGCCTCCCTTTCGGTACCCCCGATCACCGGCGCGATACCGGGCAGCACCTTCACCAGGTCCGGGTCGCGGCCGGCGTCGGCGGTGGCCCGCTTGAGCGCCGCGTAGAACGCCTGCCCGTCGGCCAGTGTCTGCTGGGCGGTGAACACGGCCTCGGCGTACCGGGCGGCGAACGCGATGCCGTCGGCGGACGAGCCGGCCTGCACCAGCAGCGGCCGGCCCTGCGGCGGGCGGGGCGTGTTCAGCGGCCCGCGGACCCGGAACCGCTCGCCGGTGTGGCCGATCTCGTGCACCCGGGCGGTGTCGGCGAAGACGCCCGCCGCGGTGTCCAGGACCAGCGCGTCGTCCTCCCAGCTGTCCCAGAGCTTGATCGCCACGTCGACGTACTCGGCGGCCCGCCGGTAGCGGTCGGCGTGCGCGGGGTGGTCGTCGAGGTTGAAGTTGCGGGCCTCCCGGGCCTGGGCGGAGGTGACGATGTTCCAGCCGGCCCGCCCGCCGCTGAGGTGGTCGAGCGAGGCGAACGCGCGGGCCAGGTTGAACGGTTCGGTGTACGTGGTGGAGGCGGTGGCGATCAGGCCGATGTGCTCGGTCGCGGTGGCGATCGCGGCGAGCAGCGTGATCGGCTCGAAGACGGCCTGGATGTTGTGGCGTACGGCCGGGCCGACGGCGAGCCCGTCGGCGAGGAACACCGAGTCGAGCGTGCCCCGCTCGGCGATGCGGGCCAGTTCCTGGAAGTGGCGTACGTCGGCCAGGCGGCCCGGGTCGGCGCGGGGGTGCCGCCAGGCCGCCTCGTGGTGGCCGACACCCATCAGGAAGGCGTTGAGGTGCAGGGTCCGGGACATGGCGGTTCCTCTCAGGCGGTGGTGACGTCGACGCGCCAGGTGGAGAAGCGGCGTTCCCCGGCGACGAGGAGCTGGTTGACCACCAGCCCGATGGCGGAGATGGTGATGATCCCGGCGTACATGTCGGGGATCGCGAAGTTGTACTGCGCGTAGTTCACGAGGTAGCCGAGCCCGGCCTTCGCGCCGACCATCTCGGCGGCGACGAGCACCAGGATCGAGTACGCCCCGGCGAGCCGGACGCCGGTGAACACGGTCGGTACGGACGCCGGCAGGATCACCTTCTGGAACAGCCGCAGGTGGTTCAGCCCCATCGAGCGGGCCGAGCGGATCAGCAGCGGGTCGACGCCCTTCACGCCGGCGATGGTGTTGAGCAGGATCGGCCAGGAGCAGGCGTAGACCACCAGGGCGATCTTCGACGTCTCGCCCAGTCCGAGGATGAGCACGAAGACCGGCAGCAGCGCGAGCGCGGCGGTGTTGCGGAACACCTCCAGCAGCGGGCTGAGCAGGTCAGCGAGCGGCCGGTACCAGCCGATCAGCAGGCCGAGCGGGATGGCGGTGACCACGGCGAGGGCCAGCCCGGTCAGCGAACGGGTTCCGCTGGCGCCGACGTGGTCGGCGAGCTGCCCGCTGCGCAGCAGTTCCCACCAGGCGGCGAGCACCTCGGACAGCGGGGGCAGGAAGACCCGGTCGACCAGGCCGGCGCGGGGCACCGTCTCCCAGATCGCGGCCAGCGCCAGCAGCGCGGCGCTGCGGTGCAGCGCCCGTGCGCCGAGGCCGAGCAGGCGTCCGGGCCGGTGGGGCACGACGGCCGGCGCGGGCGGGGCGGGTGCTGCCACCGGCCGGGCCGGTGGTGTGGCGACGTCAACCAACGCGGGCCTCCTCGCGTACGGCGGACTGCGCGGCGCGCACCTCGTCGCGCAGCAGCGTCCAGATCTGGTGCCGGTGGTGGCGGAACGCGTCGGTGGACCGGACGTCCTCCTCGGCCTCCCGGTCGCCCAGCTCGATGTCGATGACCTGTTTGATCCGGCCGGGCCGGGACGTCATGACGGCGACCCGCTGACCGAGGTGCACCGCTTCGTCGATGCCGTGCGTGATGAACACGACTGTCTTCCCGGTGGCCTGCCAGATCCGCACCAGCTCGTCCTGGAGCGAGTCGCGGGTCTGTGCGTCGAGCGCGGCGAACGGCTCGTCCATGAGCAGCACGTCCGGGTCGTACGCGAGGCTGCGGGCGATGGCGACGCGCTGCTTCATGCCGCCGGACAGCTCGTGCGGGTAGCGGTCGGCGAAGCCGGTGAGCCCGACCAGGTCGAGGTGGTACGCGACCAGGTCGGCGCGCTCGGCGCGGGGCAGGCCCTTGGCCTCCAGTCCGAACGCGACGTTGCCGGCGGCGGTGCGCCAGGGCAGCAGCGCGTACTGCTGGAAGACGATGCCCCGGTCGAGGCCGGGCCCGGTGACCGGGTGGCCGTCGACGAGCACCTGCCCGCCGGTCGGGGCGGCCAGCCCGCCGAGCAGGTCGAGCAGTGTGGACTTGCCGCAGCCGCTGGGACCGACGACGACGAGGAACTCGCCGGGGCGTACCCCGAGGGTGAGATCGTCGAGCGCGGTGACCGCGCCGCCGCCACCACGCCGCCCCGGGAAGACCTTGCGCACCCGGTCGAAGAGGATCTTGTCGGTGCTCACGCGCCACCGCCGGGGGTCGCGGCCGCGTTGAACCGGTTGGTGTAGAGGTCGGACGGCTTCGGCCGCTCGCCCTTGAGTTCGCCGGAGCCAACCAGCCAGTCGATCCAGGTGGCGAACTCCCGGTCGGTGATGACGCCGCCGGGTTCGGCGACGCCGCTGGACTTCCAGTACTCGACGAGCGTGGTGTCCTCGTTGCGCCCGCGCGCGGTGATGATCGCCTTGAGGCGGGCCACCACCGTCTCGCGCGGCTGGGCGCGCGCCCACTCGATCGCCTTGCCCACTGCGGTGACGAACGTCCGGACCGTGTCCGGGTTACGGGTGAGGAAGTCGTCGCGGAAGACGTAGCTGCCGGCGCTGAACGGGCCGAGCAGTTCGTAGTCGGTGAAGACGGTACGGATGCCGCCGTTGGCGACCGCCTTGTCGCGGATCACGCCGCCGAGGACGGCGACATCGATCTGGCGGGCGCGTAGCGACTGCTCGGTGTTGACCGGCGGCAGCGCTACTGGTTCGACCTTGCCGATCTCGGCGGCGGTGAGGCCGCCGCGGGCCAGCCAGGTGCGCAGGACGGCCTCGGCGTGCGCGCCGAGCGTGTTCATGCCGACCCGCTTGCCGATCAGGTCGCGCGGGCCGCGGATCGGGCTGCCGTCGAGCACGTAGTAGCCCTGGAAGGTCTGCGCGTCGGAGCCGTAGTAGCTGACGACTGCGGTGATCGGCGCGTCGGCGGCCTGGAGCTTGACGATCGCGCCGTTGAACGCGCCGCCGAAGTCGCTCTGGCCGGTGGCGGTGGCCTGGATGTCGGCCGGGCCGCCGGTGACGTTGCCGATCCAGTCGAGCTTGACGTCGCCGAGGTAGCCGAGGTCGGCGGCGAGTTCGGGGAGGGTCACCTGGCCGACCGACCCCTGGTAGCGCAGTTCCTTGGTCTGCACGCCGCCGGCGGCGTCGGTGCCGCACGCGGTGGCGGTGGTGAGGGCGAGCAGGGCGACGGCGGCGGTGAGGGCACGCCGCGGCGATCGGGTCGAGGGCATGGCGGAGTCTCCTGATCTGTCCACGATGCGGTGGAGGGGGCCCGCGCGGGGCCGGGGAGCACGCCGTACCGCGCCGGGCCACGGTGCGCCGGCTGCGGGAACGGACGGGCGGAGAGGGAACGACGAGCGCTCGGCTCAACAGAGCGCGCTCGCGTGCCGGACCAGGTCGACGTGCACGCGAGCGGTGAGGAGAAGCTCGTTCCGCTGCGACATGTCCTCATGCTGCCGACCGCTCTCCATGCCGGTCAACGCCCTTCCAACCAGTGAGACTCTTATCGCTGGCTTTGTTACGACACGCCTCCACCAGCATTTACGACTCCTTAACACCTACCCGTTGGATAGAGATTTTGCCGGGCGCCAGTCCCACCGTCCAGAGCGGATCGGGCAGGGTTTCGCGAATCGTCGATCCGGGCATGTTCGTTGCCGCGAAGGCACGGAGACGACTGCAGAGGCAGGGAGACGAAGGAGGCACCCCCGATGGGCGTCCAGTTCCGCAAGCGTAAGAAGTACGGGCCGCTGATCCTCCACTTCACCCAGAACGGCTTCTCGTCGTGGAGCATCAAGATCGGCCGCTGGTCCTGGAACTCGAACACCCGCGCCCACCGCGTGGACCTTCCGGGACCGCTGTCCTGGAAGCAGGACAAGACCCGGGCCTGAACACCCGGACATGGATCGGGGCGCCGGCGACTTCGCCGGCGCCCCGATCGTGTTCAGCATCGGTGTGGTCGCCACCGGGGCTTCGATAGTGGTCAGGCAGATGACCCAGCGGTCGGGACGGCGCTGATCGACACGTCCCCGCCGAGCCGGCCGCGCTCCGGGTCGCGGGTCACCGCGCCCGAGGCGAGCAGCGAGGTCAGCGCCCGGTTGACGTCGGCGGCCCGGTAGACGGTCGCTGTGGTGGCGAAGCGGCGCAGCTCGGTGACCGTACGCGGGCCGGAGCGGGCCAGCTCGGCCAGCAGTTCCCGGCGCAGCGGACCGGGCTCGGGATCGAGCGAGATGTCGAGCAGCCGGCCCTGCGGGTCGGCCGGGTCGCGGTAGCGCACGCCGGCGTACTCGTCGACCGCCCAGAGCGCCTCCTTGACCGCCTCCAGCCCGTGGTCGGAGACCGTGCCGTAGCCGAGCAGCCGCGCCGGGCCGTCCCCGTCGGGCACCAGCTCGACCTCGGTGACGAGCGGGAACCCGGCGTCGGTGAGCGCCGGGCGCAGCGATCGGCCGGGCGCGGTGACGAGCAGCAGTTCGGCCGGGCGCCCGGACGCGGCGGCGGCGAGCAGGGCCGGGTCCGGGTCGGCGCCGTCGGCCACTGTGAGCAGCGGCGCACCGGCCGCACCGGCCGCCTTGAGCGCCACCGGCAGCCGGTCCGGGCCACCGGGCACGAGGTGCACGGCGACGTCGGCGGGCAGCGCGGCCTCGGCGGTGCCGAGGCGTACCGGCAGGTCGGTGCCGTCGTCGGCCACCACCAGCACGGTCAGCCGCCGCCCGCGCAGCCGGTCGGCGAACTCGGCCACCACCCGCAACGCCTCCTCGGCGCCGGTGGCGTCACCGCCGCCGTACGCGAGCGCGAGCGTGGCCCGCCGCGCCCGGTGCAGCGCGGCGGGGAGCCAGTGGTCGAGCCGGCGGACGAGCAGCTCGCGCAGGACGGCGTCGGTGGACATGGTGCCGTTTCTACCGCACGGCGCGGCGGCCCGGCCGTGAACCCCGTTCAGACCGGGACGGAGATGCCCACGCCGCCGCGCGTCTGCCCGCCGTAGCGCTGCCGCTCGCGGTCGAGGTCGAGCCGCCCGATGCGGGTCCGCGCGGCGAGCGCGGCGTCGTCCAGCCGGTCGGCCGGGACGATCCAGACGATCTCGAACTCCAGGCCGTCCGGGTCGCGGCCGTAGAGGCTCTTGGTGGTGCCGTGGTCGGACGCGCCGACCAGCGCTCCGGCGGCGGACAGCCGCTCGGCGGTCGCGCCCAGCTCGTCGAGCGTGTCCAGCTCCCAGGCCAGGTGGTAGAGCCCGACGGTGGCCCGGCCGGGCTGGGGCGCCCCGGCCGCCGCGCCGATCTCGAACAGGCCGAGGTCGTGGTCGTTGGTGGAGTCGGGCGCCTGGAGGAAGGCGGCCCCGCGGAAGCCCTCGGGCGTCATCGGAACCCGGCGGAAGCCCAGCACGTCGCTGTAGAAGGCGACGCTGCGCTCCAGGTCACTGACGTAGAGGACGGCGTGGTTGAGTCGGTGGATGCCCATGCCACCGACTGTACCCCCATTTGATTGAGCGTTCAACTATCGGCGCTATGATGGGCGTCATGACCCGGTGGCTGGACCCCGACGAGCAGCGGACCTGGCGGGCCTTCCTGACCGCCTCCCGGGCGCTGATGGAGACACTCGACCGCGAGCTGCAACACGACGCGGGCATGCCGCACGCGTACTACGAGATCCTTGTCCGCCTCTCCGAGGCCCCCGGGCGGCGGCTGCGGATGAGCGAGCTGGCCGAGCTGACCGGCTCCTCGCGCAGCCGGCTGTCGCACGCCGCCGCCCGGCTGGAGGCGTCCGGCTGGATCCGCCGGGAGGACTGCCCCACCGACCGGCGCGGGCAGGTCGCCGTACTCACCGACGACGGCTTCGCCACCCTGGCCGCCGCCGCGCCCGGCCACGTCGAGGGGGTACGCCGGCACCTGTTCGACGCGCTCAGCCCGGCCCAGGTCGACCAGCTCCGCCGGATCAGCGAGACGCTCGCCGACCACCTGACGGATTCGGGACCAAACTGATCCACTGCGGGTCTTGTACATACCGTCGCCGGACGAGCACGATGGGGCGTGTCCTCCGGCTTCGCTGACCTGACCGTCCAGGCGCACCAACTGGTGTCCGAAGGCGACCTCGACGGCGCGCAACGGCTGCTCGCCGACGCGCTCGGCGACGCGGATCCCCGTCCCGGCAACGCCTCCCCCGAGCTGGCCGAGGCAGCCGGTCTCCAGGCCCGGGTACTGGTCGCGCTCGGCGAGCCGCACTCCGCCCGTGGCTGGGCCGCGTTCGCGTACGCGGCGGCCACCCGGCTGTTCGGCCGCTCCGACGAGCGCACCGTCACCGCCGCCGCGACGCTCGCCGCGGTGCTGCACCGGGTCGGCAGCGACGCCCGGGCGGCCCGGCTCTACTCCGACGTCATCATCGAGCTGACCGCCCGCGACGGCCCGGAGTCGCAGCGGGTGCTCGCCGCGCACGCCGACCTGGCCACCGTGGAGTACGCGCGCGGCCAGTGCGAGGTGGCCCGCGACCGGTTGCAGGACGCCTGGGAGCTGCACCGGGAGGTCTACGGCGACGGTCACCCCAGCGGCATCAAGATGCTGGCGAAGCTCGGCGCGATGGAACGCGACTGCGGCCGGTACGCCGGCTCCCACGAGCACCTGGCGCTCGCCGAGGAGCTGTGCCGGCTGCACCTGGACTCCGACGACCCGCTCGCCGCGCAGGTGGCCGGGCTGGCCCGCGCCGCCGCCGACCCGGACCACGTCTGCCCCGCCCCCGCCGCGGCTCCCGAGCCGCCGCCCGCCCGGACCACGCCTGTGGTGCCCGCCGCCCGGGTGCCCCCGCCGGCCGAGGGGCCGCACGACCTGCCGCCGTACTCGCCGCCCGCGCTCGACGACCCGGTCGAGACGCCGCTCTACCACCCGCCCGGCCGGGCCGCCGAGGCCGCGCACGTGCCGACGCCGCGTACCGCGCCCGAGGCCGACGGCGACGCGTTCGACGACTACCCGTGGCCGCCCGACGAGCCGGCCGAGCAGCCGTGGCGCCCGGACCCCGACCCGCTGCCGCCCACAGTGGTCGGACTCGCCGACGACCAGGCCGGGGTACGCCACGTGCCGCAGCCCCCGCCCGAGCCGCCGTCGCGCTACCTGCCGGTGCACGTGCCCCGGCCACCCGTCGCGGAGCGGCGCGCCCGGCCCTGGCTGCCGCTCGTGGTGCTCGGCGTCGCGGTGGCGCTGCTGCTCGGCACCGTCGCGGTGATCGCCGGGGTGTCCCGGGTGGACGACGGTCGCGACACCCCGCCACCGGCCACCAGCGCGCCACCGCCGACCTCCGCCGCTCCCGCGCCGTCCACTCCCGCCGTCGCCACGCCTGGCACGCCGCCCGGGAGGTTCACGCTCACCGACCGGCGCGACAGCATCGTGCTGAGCTGGACGTACCCGGCCGGCGCGGAAGGCCCCGTGGTGGTCGCCGGGGGCCGGGCCGGGCAGCCGCAGGGCACGTTCGCGACGCTGCCCGCCGGGTCGGCCGACTACATCGCCTACGGGCTCGACCGCACCACCGACTACTGCTTCACCGTGGCGCTCGTCTGGTCCACCGACACGGTCGCGCGCACCGGCCCGGTCTGCACCAGGCGCCGCCGCTGACCGCTCACTCCGCGTCCGGCTCCGCCAGCACGGGCAGCCGTACCGTCGCGCGCAGCCCCGGGGCGGCGGCGCCGAACGTCGCGTCGGCCAGCTCCACCGTGCCGCCGGCCCGCCGTACCAGCTCACGCACGATGGCCAGGCCCAGGCCCGCGCCGCCCGCGTCGCGTGCCCGCGCGTCGTCGAGCCGGGTGAACCGGGCGAACACCCGCTCCCGGTCCGCCGCCGGAACGCCCGGCCCGTCGTCGGTGACAGTGATCAGGTGGTACGCACCGTCCGGCCCGCTCACGGCCAGTTCCACCGCGGAGTACGCATGCCGCAGCGCGTTGTCCACCAGGTTCACCAGCACCCGCCGCAGCTCCCCCGCGTCCCCCTCGACCCATCGGGGCGCGTCCGGCGGCGTCAGCCGGACCGGCGGCGACGGGTAGCGGGCGGCCACACCGCGCAGCAGCTCCCCCAGCTCCACCGGGCCGACCGGGGACGGCCGGGCGTCCTGCTCGTCGAGGCGGGCCAGCAGCAGCAGGTCGTCCACCAGGCGGCTCAGCCGCTCGGCGTCGGCGAGCAGGTCGTCGGCGACAGCCGGCCAGTCCGTGTCGTCGCCGAGACGCCGGGCCACCTCCAGCTCGGTACGCATGTTCGTCAGCGGGCTGCGCAGCTCGTGCGCGGCGTCGGCGACGAACGCGCGCTGGCGGTCCCGGGAGGCGGCCAGCCGGTCCAGCATGTCGTTGAGCGTGACCGCGAGCCGGTGGATCTCGTCCTGTCCGGCCGGTACGGGGAGCCGCTCCGCCCCGGCCCGCCCGGTGATCTCGGCGGCGCCGCTGCGCAACTGCTCGACCGGGCGCAACGTCGCGCCCACCACCCGCCAGGCCACCATGCCGAGCCCGGCGACCAGCAGCGGGAAACCGACGAGCAGCAGGTTGCGGACCACGTGCAGGCTGTGCCGCACGTCGGTGAGCGACTTGGCGACCAGCACCGTACGCGGCTCCTGCGCCGTGCCGGCCGGCACGGTGACCACCCGGACCGGGCCGGGCATGCCGGCGCGCCGCCCGTCCACCACCAGCCGCTGCCGCTGCCCGGGGCGCAGCTCGTCCGGGCCGAGCATCGGCACGAGACGGTCCGCGTCGATCGAGGCGGCCCGGATGCGGCCCTGCGCGTCGACCACCTGCACCCGCAACTGCCCGCCGGCCACCGGCAGCGGGTCCGGCAGCGCGTCCTCGGCCGCCAGTAGCGCGACCGCGTCGGCGGTACGCAGCGCCTCCTCGTCGACCGAGCGTTGCAGCGTCCAGCCCAGCGCGCCGAGCAGCAGCGCCCCGCCGAACGCGAACCCGACCACCAGTCCCACCACGCCCAGCACGAGCAGCCGCGCCCGCAGGCCCAGCCGCGGCAGCGGGCCGCGTACCCACCGGCTCATGTGACCAGCCGGTAACCGGCGCCGCGCACCGTCTCCAGCCGCTCCCGGCCGATCTTGCGGCGCAGGTAGCCGACGTAGACCTCCACCGCGTTCGGCGCGGTGTCGACCGAGGCGTCCCAGACGTGGTCCAGCAGCTCGGTCTTGGAGACCACCTCGCCGGGGCGGCGCATCAGGTAGTCCAGCAGCGCGTACTCGCGGCTGGTCAGCACCACCTCGGCGTCGGCCCGGGTGACCCGGCGGCGGGCCGGGTCCAGGCGCAGGTCCCCGACGGTGAGCACGGTCGGCCGCCGGGGCGCGCCGCGGCGCAGCAACGCCCGGAGCCGGGCCAGCAGCACCACGTACGAGAAGGGCTTGGTCAGGTAGTCGTCGGCGCCGCAGTCCAGGCCGTCGGCCTGGTCGTACTCGCCGTCCTTGGCCGACAGCATCAGCACCGGCAGCCAGCGCTGCTCGGCGCGCAGCCGGCGGACCACCTCGTAGCCGGAGAGGCCCGGCAGCATCACGTCGAGGATCATCGCGTCGTACTCGCCGTGCCGGGCCGCGTCCAGCCCGTCCGGGCCGGTGGCCGCCACGTCGACCACGAAGCCCTCCGCCGACAGGCCCCGGCGCAGCGCCGCCGCGAGTCGCGTCTCGTCCTCCACCACCAGCAACCGCACCGGTCAAGGGTGCCACCATGGGGTCACCCGTAGGGGATCTCCTCAGCGTTGTCACAGCGACGGTCGCGCAGCATGGTGCCCAGGAGGTGCACACTATGTCAGTGATGAAGAACCGCGCCGTGCTGCGCTGGCTGGTCCCGGTGACCGCGGGGGTCGCCGTGATCGGCGGTGGCGCCGCCGTCGGCACGTTCGCCGCCGGTGCCGACCCGGCACTGCCGCCGCGCAGCGCCGCCCAGCTCCTGGAAGACCTGCGCACGTCCCGCCTGGACGGGCTCTCCGGCACCGTGGTGCAGCGCGCCGACCTCGGCCTGCCGCCGATCGCCGCGCTCGCCGGCCAGGCCACCGGCAACAACCTGGCCGGCCTGGTCTCCGGTACGCACACGCTGCGCGTCTGGTACGGCGGCGAGGACCGGCAGCGGCTCGCGCTGGTCGACACGCTCGGTGAGCAGGACATCCTGCGCAACGGGCGCGACGTCTGGACCTGGAACAGCCGGGAGAACACCGCCACGCACCGGTTGCTGCCGGCCGACGCGCCGGACCGGGCGACAGTGCCGGCCACCCCGGCCGACGCCGCGGACCGGGCGCTGGAGGCGATCGACCCGACCACCGCGGTCACCGTCGGCCGCACCGCCACGGTCGCCGGTCGGGACGCGTACGAGCTGGTGCTCACGCCGCGCGACAAGGCGTCACTGGTCCACCAGGTCCGGATCGCACTCGACGCGAAGGAGCACGTGCCGCTGCGCCTGCAGGTGCTCGCCGACGGGCAGGACGAGCCCGCGTTCCAGGTGGCGTTCACCCAGGTCGACTTCCGCACGCCGGAGGCCGACCAGTTCCGGTTCAACCCGCCGCCCGGCGTCAAGGTCACCGAGGTGACCGAGGGCGAGCGGCCCGGCCCGGCGGGTAAGCGGTTCGAGAAGAAGGACGCCGAGAAGCCGGACGTGCGTACCGTCGGCACCGGCTGGACCACGGTGGTGGTCGCCAAGATCGGCGACGCGGCGACGGGCGGCGGCGCGAAGCCCGGCGCGGACGCGCCGGATGCCCAGATGCTGGCCGGCGTGCTCGGTGACCTGCCGAAGGTCAGCGGCGACTGGGGCAGCGGCCGGCTGCTCAGCGGCAAGCTGTTCAGCGTGCTGCTGACCGACGACGGCCGGGTGATCGCCGGTCTGGTCACGCCGGAGCGGCTCTACGAGGCGGCCAAGGGCTGAGAACTGCCGTGCCCGGGGCTCGGCCGGCTGACGCCGGCCGGGCCCCGAGTCGTGTCCGGGCTTGGTCGGGTGGCTGCCGACGCGCTATCTTTCTCAGTTCAGGCACAAAAAAGGAATGGCTTCTGAATACCATTCCTGTGGCAATTCTAGTCAATGAGGAGCCGGATTGTCAACGCACTCCGACGTGTCGGCTGACCTGCGCCAGGACGACGAGATCGGCCGGGAACAGGAGTACGTCTCGATGCTGTACGACCGGCTGGACGGCATGCGGGAACAGGCCGCCCGGCGGCTCGACGAGGAGTTGCGCCACACCGGTGGCACGCAGCAGGCCCGGTCGCAGCGCGACTCGACGGTGGCGATGTACGCCGACCAGGTCGAGCAGTTCTCCGCTGTCGAGAGCGGCCTGTGCTTCGGCCGCCTCGACGGCGACGACGGCACCGTCCGCTACATCGGCCGGATCGGGATCTTCGACTCCAGCGGCGACTACGACCCGCTGCTGATGGACTGGCGCGCCCCCGCCGCCCGCCCGTTCTACCTGGCCACCGCCGCCAACCCGCAGGGCGTACGCCGCCGCCGCCACCTGCGTACCCGCGACCGCAAGGTGACCGGGCTCAACGACGAGGTGCTGGACATCGCCGCCGCCTCCCCCACCGCACACGAGGAACTGACCGGCGAGGCGTCGCTGCTCGCCGCGCTCAACGCCGGGCGCACCGGCCGGATGCGCGACATCGTCGAGACCATCCAGGCCGAGCAGGACCGGATCATCCGCGCCGACCTGCCCGGCGTGATGGTGGTGCAGGGCGGCCCCGGAACCGGCAAGACGGCCGTGGCGCTGCACCGGGCCGCGTACCTGCTCTACACCCACCGCCAGCAGCTCTCCACCCGCGGCGTGCTGCTGGTCGGCCCGAACGCCACGTTCCTGCGCTACATCTCCCAGGTGCTGCCCACGCTGGCCGAGACCGGCGTGCTGCTGCGTACCCAGGCCGACCTCTTCCCCGGCGTGCACGCCCGCCGCGAGGAGCCGGCCACCACCGCCGCGCTCAAGGGCCGCGCGGTGCTGGCCGACGTGCTCTCCACGGCGGTCCGCGACAGGCAGTGGGTGCCCGACGAGCCGGTCACCATCGAACTGCCGCAGCGGGAGGTGCTGACGCTCGACCCGGACACCGTGCGGCAGGCCCGGGACCGGGTACGCCGCACCGGCCGCCCGCACAACCTGGCCCGTGCCCTGTTCGACGTGGAGATCGTGCACGCGCTCGCCGGCCAGGTGGCCGAGCGGATCGGCGCCGACCCGCTGGGCGGGGACAACCTGCTCTCCGAGGCCGACCGCGCGGAGATCCGCCGCGAGCTGCGCGAGGAGCCGGAGATCCGGGCCGCGCTGGACGAGCTGTGGCCGGTGCTGACACCGCAACGCCTGCTCGCCGACCTGTACGCCTCGCCGGAACGGATCGCCACCGCCGCGCCGATGCTCACCGACGACGAGCGGGCCGCGCTGCACCGCGAGCCGGGCGGCTGGACGCCCGCCGACGTGCCGCTGCTGGACGAGGCCGCCGAACTGCTCGGCGAGGACGAGCGCGCCGCCGTGGCCCGCCGGGAGCGGATCCGGGCGCTGGAACGCGAGTACGCCGAGGGCGTGCTGGAGATCTGGCGCGGCTCCCGCTCCATCGACGTGGAGGACGAGGCCGACGGCGGTGAGATCCTCGGCGTCACCGACCTGATCGACGCGGACCGGCTCTCCGAGCGGCAGGAGGAGTCCGACCGGCTCACCACCGCCCAGCGCGCCGCCGCCGACCGCACCTGGGCGTTCGGGCACGTCATCGTGGACGAGGCGCAGGAGCTGTCGCCGATGGCGTGGCGGCTGCTGATGCGCCGCTGCCCGAGCCGGTCCATGACGATCGTCGGCGACGTGGCGCAGACCGGGGCGCTCGCGGGCACGCCGTCGTGGGGCGAGGCGCTGGCGCCGTACGTGGCGGACCGGTGGCGGCTGGAGGAGCTGACAGTCAGCTACCGCACCCCGGCCGAGATCATGGCGGTCGCCGCCGACGTGCTCGCCGAGATCGACCCGGCGCTGCGGCCGCCCCGCTCGGTACGCGCCACCGGCGTACCGCCGTGGAACCGGACCGTACCGGCGGACCGGCTCGTGACGGAGCTGGTCGAGGCCACCGCCCGGGAGGCCGCGTCGCTCTGCGACGGGCGGCTCGGCGTGCTGGTGCCGACCGGGCGGGTGGCCGAGCTGGGCGGCGCGGTGGTGGCGGCGCTGCCGGAGGCGACGGTGGGCGAGCAGCCGGAGCTGGCGAACCGGATCGTGGTGCTGACCACCGAGCAGGCCAAGGGCCTGGAGTTCGACTCCGTGCTGGTGGTGGACCCGTCCCGCATCGTCTCCGAGTCTCCAAGGGGCCACAGCGACCTCTACGTGGCCCTGACAAGAGCCACCCAACGCCTAGGCGTCCTCCGCACCCCGTAACCCCTCACCCGCCCCACCCCACCCGTCCCCGTCCCGCCACTCTCCCGTTGCACTTGCACTTACTGCCCCTGCGAAATGCGCTTCGCAGACAAATCGGGGGCCGGAAGTGCAAGGTCGGCGAGTAGAAGGGGACGGCTGTGGGGGGTGTCCCTATGGGTTTCGTCAAGCGGGGACGGGTGCTTGATCTATCGGCCGTGGTTGGTAGGGGATCTTGTCGCGGAGCATGGCGAAGAGGACGTCGCAGCGGCGTCGGGCGAGGCAGATGAGGGCGGCGTTGTGGCGTTTGCCTTCGGCGCGTTTGCGGTCGTAGTAGGCGCGGCTGGTGGGGTCGGTGAGGGCGGCGAACGCGGCGAGGAAGAAGGCGCGTTTGAGGTTTTTGTTGCCGCCTCGGGGTGGGTGTTCGCCGCGGATGCTGCTGCCGGATCGTCGGGTGACGGGGGCCAGGCCTGCGTAGGCGGCGAGGTGGCCGGGGGTGGCGAAGCTGCTGCCGTCGCCGACTTCGAGCAGGATCCGGGCTGCGGTCCTGACGCCGATGCCGGGCATCGAGGTCAGGACCGGGGCAAGAGGGTGCGCATCAAGCATCCTCTCGACCTCGACGGCGGCCTGGTCGCGTTGTCGCAGGACGTCGCGGAGGCTGTCGGCGAGGCGGGGCAGGATCGTTTCCGCCGCTGTCGTGCCGGGGACGGTGACGGTCTGCTCGTCGAGGGCGGTCATGATCTGCTCGGCGAGGCGTTGCCCCATGCGGGGTGCGTGGACGGCGGCGATGGACAGGAGTTTGCGGCGGCCGGCTTTGCGCAGACCGACGGGTCCGCCGCAGCGTGACAGCAGCTCCAGGACTGCCTTGTGGTGGACTTTCGGGCCGAGGACTCGTTCCAGGGCGGGATGGATCTGGGTGAGCAGTCCTCGGATGCGGTTGGACATTCGGGTGGCTTCGCCGGCGAGGTCGTCGTCGAAGCCGACGAGGACTTCCAGCTCAGCCAGGGTCTCGTCGCCGACGTCGACCCGCCGCAGCGTGTGGGGCAGGGTGCGGGCGGCATCCGCGATGACGTAGGCGTCGCGGGCGTCGGTCTTCGCCGTGCCTGGGTGCAGGTCAGCGATGCGGCGCATGGCCAGGCCGGGTAGGTAGGCCACCTGATGCCCGCACGCCCGTGCCACCGCGACGGGCAGGGCGCCGATCGACGCCGGCTGGTCGACCACCACCAACAGCCGACCATGACGGGCGAGTTTGTCGAACAGCTGCCGCAGCCGGGCCTCTGTGTTCGGCAACGCCGCATCATGCAGCCGCTTGCCGTCCGGAGCCAACCCGACCGCATGGTGGTCACCCTTACCGACGTCCAAGCCGAGGTAGACGCCGTATCCGTCGTTCACCAGACCCGCCTCCACGCATCGCATCGTGGTCTCGGCCGCTGGTCCAGGCGTCGGACTGCCGGCAGCCACGTTACGAAGAGACCTACCCGAACACGGGTGGCCGTGTCCCTATCAGCGGTCCGCCGACGCCACCCGACCCGGCGACAACACCCCCCGGATCATGCGTACGACAGGGGCAGGAAGTCATACCGGGCCGGGCGACCGAGGGTCCCCGGCTGGGGACGATCAAAAAGGTAACGGGGCGGCCGGAGGCCGCCCCCGCCACAGCCGTCCGTCTCGGTCAGCCTGGGTTGGGGCGGTTGTCGGTGAAGTTGCCCACCTGGGCACCCGTGGCCGAGTTGTCGCTCGTGGAGCCGCCGGCCGGGGTGCTCAGGCCACCCGTGCTCGCGTCACCGGTCGTCGTCGGGGCCACCTTGCCCGGGTGCTTCTCGGGCTGCCGGGCCACCCGGCGCACGCTGGCCGGGCCCGCAGTACCGCCGGTCGTGGTCACCGCGCCCTGACCCCGGGTCGGTCCGCCGTCGCGCAGCACCGTCGGGTCGACGGGTACGTCCGCCGGGTCGTCCGGGTCGAGTTCCTGCCGCATCCGCTCGACATCGGTCTGGGGCACCGTGACCTCGTCCAGCGCGCCCTCGCCGTACACGCCTCCGGCGACCCGCCGCTCGGCCCGCCGGGCGGCGTCCTGCCGCATGTCGTCCTCACGCACGTCAACCACCTCGCAGCTCTCTCGGGGTATCGGTGTTGCGTGCCCGAGGGTGGGTGGCTGAAACCGGAACCGGCGGCGGGAGGACCGGTGTACGCCCGGGTGTCCGGTTCCGACCGCGAGCCGAGCGCGGCGGCCGTTCGGCGGTGACCGGCGGTTACCTTGTCTCCGGCCCCGGGTAGACCCAGGGTGCCCCCGCCACAGAGCGCGAACCGCGCCGTGGCCGACCTGCGGTAGCGGGGCGAGGGTGTGCAGGTTAACGACTCATCAAATCCTGAGGAGGACCAGATGAGCACGCAGGCTGCATCCACCAGGCCGATGAACCGGCCGATGTCCGACGTCCAGAACCGGTCGAACATGCAGGACACGTCGACCCGGCAGATGCCGTCGATGCACGACGGTCACCGGGAGAACATGCCGTCCCCGGGTACGGAGACGAAGCAGGCGTTCCTGACCACCGAGTTCTGGGTGTACGCCGCAGCGGTCGCGGTCGTCGTGATCGCCGCGTTCTGGCGAGGCGCCGCCACCAACGGCCTGAACATCAACAACCCGAACCAGGCCTGGTGGTACCTGACCGCGCTGACCGGCGCGTACCTGGTCAGCCGTGGCCTGTCGAAGGCGGGCAGCGCGCGTCGCTCCGGCAAGGAGCGCCGCGGACGTTGACCGCACGCCGCGCGAACGGCGACGCCCCCGGGATCCGTCCCGGGGGCGTCGTCGCGTCTGCTCACTCCTCGCCGAAGTCCCCGAAGTCGTCGCCGCCGCCGTCGAACGCGTCATCGAGCATCTCACCGGCGATCATGCCGCCGGCGACACCGAGCGCGGCACCCGCGACCACGCCACCCATGCCCGGGCCACGCCGCCCGTGGCCGTGGTGACCCGGGTAGCCGTGGCCGCCGCCGTGCGGCATGCCGAAGCCCTGGGCCCGCAGGCTGCCGTAGCGGCCGGTGGTCTCCCGCAGCCAGCCGTCGACGACCTGCACCCAGTCGGTACGGGCGGCGTCGCTGTGCGGAATCGAGTACCTGCCGATGACGTCGTGCCCGGCGCTGAGGAAGCCGCCGCGCTTGTCGCACTCCAGGATCACCTCGACGCCCTGCTGGCTGGTCACGAACGTCAGCTCGACCTCGGTGACGGTCTGCGCGTACTGCGGCGCGGCGAAGAACTCGATCTCCTGGTAGAACGGCAACGTCTGCGGCACGCCGTAGACGTGGCCCCGCTCCAGGTCGGCGTGCTTGAACCGGAAGCCGAGCGCCTGGAACGCGTCGAGGATCCGCTCGTGGATCGGCAGCGGGTGCACCGACACCTGGTCCAGGTCCGACTTGTCGACGGCGCGGGCCACCGCCAGCTCGGTGCGCAGGCCCATGGTCATGCCGTGCAGGCGCTGGCCGTACACGTCGGTGATCGGGGTCTCCCACGGCACCGGCATCTGGAACGGGATGGAGAGCTGCTGCTTGGGGGCCAGCTCGAACGCGCCGCTGACCGGCAGCCGGTGGAACTCCATGACGCCGGCGTAGTCGTGGTCGCCGCTCTCGATCTCGACGCGGGTGACCAGGCCGAGACTGATCTGCTCGATCCGCGCCGCGCCGTCGCCGCCGACCAGGTTGACGTGCCCGTCGAGGGTCAGGCCGGGCCGGGTGTTCGGGTTGGTGAGCACCGTGTCGACGCTCGGGCCACCCACGCCGAACGCGCTCAACATCTTCTTGAAGACCATCGGTCACTCCCGCTGAACGGCACTCCGACATGGACCGTCGGACGCTTCGTCAGGGCACCCTATTCGGCGCGGCTGAGAAGTCTCTGTGAGGCACGCCGGGATCTCAGTCCGCGCGTACCACCACCAGCTCGCCGACCTGTTCACCGAGCTGCCGGCGGGCCTCCGGCGGCAGGCCGCCGTCGGTGATCAGCACGTCGGCCTCCTCCAGCGGCGCGATGGTGGCGATACCGATGGTCTCCCACTTGGTGTGGTCGGCGAGCACCACGAGCCGCCGGGCGGCGCCGATCAGCCGCCGGTTCACCGCCGCCTCCAGCAGGTTGGGCGTGGTGAAGCCGGTACGCGGGCTCATCCCGTGCACGCCGAGGAAGAGCAGGTCGACGTTGAGCGCGGCGATGGCCGCCTCGGCGACCGGGCCGGTGAGCGCGTCCGACGGGGTACGGATGCCACCGGTCAGCACCACCGTCTGGTCGGCGCGGGGATTCTGGTACAGCGCGTCGGCCACCGGGATCGAGTTGGTGACCACCGTCAGCCCGCGTACCTCGGCCAGCCTGGCGGCCAGCGCGGCGGTGGTGGTGCCCGCGGACAGCGCCACAGCCATCCCCGGCTCGACCAGCTCGGCGGCCCGTTCCACGATGGCTCGTTTCTCGGCCTGCTGGCGTACCGACTTGGCGGCGAAGCCGGGCTCCTCGGTGGAGCCGGGTCCGGCGAGGGTCGCACCACCGTGCACCTTGTCGATCAGGCCGCGGTCGGCCAGCACCTCCAGGTCGCGGCGGATCGTCATGTCGGACACCCCGAAGCGGCTGACCAGGTGACTGACCCGGACGCCGCCGCGCTGGCGGATCAACTCCAGGATGGCGCTCTGCCGTTGCTGGGCGAGCATGGGGACCTCCTCGGCGCGAACGGCACGGTACCGGTCAGGCGGTCGCGGGCACCGGCGCGGGCTCCTCGCGGACCACCGCCACCTCACCCGCCGGCACCTCCAGCTCGCCGTCGCAACGGGCGCCGCCGAGCAGCTCGACGCCGCTGACCGCCAGCCGGGCCGGTTCGCTGGTGTGGTTGACCACGAACAGCCAGCTCCGGTCCGCCGAGCGGCGGCGGACCACCTCCACCCCGGCCGGCGCGCCCACCGGCGGGCGTACGCCGGTCTCGGCGAGGAGCCGGGCCACCAGCCGGTCGGTGGCGTCGTCGTCGAGCCGGGTGCCGACGTACCAGGCGGCGCCCGCGCCGGCCGCGTGCCGGGTCAGCGCCGGCACGCCCGGCAGGGGCCCGTCGGTGTACGCGGCCAGCACCTCGGCGCCCTCGGCGTGCAGCCACTCGGTCCACACGTCGGCGCGGGCGCCGTCGTCGAGGCGTACCGTCTCGCCTTCCCGCAGCGGGAAGAACTCCTCGACGCGCACGCCGAGCAGGTCGCGGAACGCGCCGGGGTAACCGCCGAGCCGGATGTGGTCGTGCTCGTCGACGATGCCGCTGAAGTAGGTGACCACGGCGGTTCCGCCGGCCTCCACGAACCGGCGCAGCGAGTCGGCGTCGGCGTCGCGGACGAGGTAGAGCGTGGGCGCCAGGACCAGCCGGTAGCGGGACAGGTCGGCCGACGGGTGCACCACGTCGGCGGTGATCCCGGCCCGCCACAGCGCGGCGTGCAGCGCCGACAGCCGGTCGGTGTAGGTCACGTCGACGCTCGGGTGGGAGTCGAGTTCGGCGCCCCACCACGCCTCGTAGTCGAACAGGATCGCCACTTCGGCGTCGACGCAGCTGCCGCGCACCTCGGCGAGCGCGCGCAGGTCGGCGCCGAGCCGGCAGACCTCGCGGAACACCTTGGTGTCCGGCCCGGCGTGCGGCACCAGCGCCGAGTGGAACTTCTCCGCGCCCGCCCGGGAGGCCCGCCACTGGAAGAACAGCACCCCGTCGGCGCCGCGCGCGACGTGGGCGAGGCTGTTGCGGCGCATCTGACCGGGCGTCTTGGCCACGTTGCGGGGCTGCCAGTTGACAGCGCTGGTGGAGTGCTCCATCAGCAGCCACGGCGCACCGCCGGCGACACCCCGGGTGTGGTCGGCGGCCAGCGCGAGGTTGACCTGCGGCTGCGGCTCGGCGGCGGTGAGGTAGTGGTCGTTGGCGACGACGTCCACGTCGGAGGCCCAGGAGTGGTAGTCCAGGTACTTGATGCCGGTGCCGATCATGAAGTTCGTGGCGACGGGCTGCGGGACGATCCGCTTCAGCAGTTCCCGCTCGGCGCGCAGCTGGGCGCGCTGCTCGTCGGAGGAGAACCGCAGGAAGTCCAGCTGCTGCGTCGGGTTGGCGAACGTCGGCGCGGTACGCGGCGGGTTGATCTCGGCCCAGTCGTGGTAGCGCTGGCTCCAGAAGGCGGTGCCCCAGGCCGCGTTGAGCGAGTCCAGTTCGCCGTAGCGCTCGCGCAGCCAGCCGCGGAACGCCTCGGCGCTGACGTCGCAGTAGCAGTGCACGTTGTGGCAGCCGAGTTCGTTGGAGACGTGCCAGAGCAGCACGGCGGGGTGGCGCGCGTACCGGTGGGCGACGGCCTCGACCAGGGCGAGCGAGCGGTCCCGGAACACCGGCGAGCTGGGGCAGTACGCCTGCCGGCCACCGGGCCAGAGCACTGTGCCGTCGGCGCGGCGGGGCAGCGTCTCCGGGTGCCGATGCGCCAGCCACGGTGGCGGGCTGGCGGTGGCGGTGGCCAGGTCGACGCTGATGCCGCCGTCGTGCAGCAGGTCGATCGCCCGGTCCAGCCAGTCGAAGGCGTACCGGCCGGGGGCGGGCTCCAGCAGGGCCCAGGAGAAGATGCCGGCCGAGACCAGGTTGACCCCGGCCCGTCGCATGAGTTCGACGTCCTCGGCCCACGTCTGCTCGGGCCACTGCTCCGGGTTGTAGTCGGCGCCGTACCAGATGCCCTCGCCGTGCCAGTTCCGCATGACAGCAGAGGGTGCCCCCGAACAGCACCCAAGTCAACACTTTCCAACATCGACTGAAGTTCCAACGTTTACCGGCTCTTTGCCCTGCCTCACCGCCGGCAGCGTCGTCTTTTTGCCCTCTTGACAGCGCCGCGCCAAGCGGTAGCTTCAAGCGCCACCGGCTGTTTGTGTTCGGACGTGTGGATTCTCGGTGGATCTGCCGCGGCCGACACGCACACCGCTCACCGCCAACGATCACGGTCCATGAGCGCAGCGCACCTCTTCCACGCAGGAGGCACCATGTCCCGTCCCCGCTCGCAAGCCGAATACCTCGCCCGGCTCGTACCCCCGTCCGTCGCCGGCCTGAACCGGCGCTCGCTGCTCGCCGGCGCGGCCGGCGCGGGAGCGCTGCTCGGCACCGGAATGCTCGCCGGCTGCGGCGACTCCGACTCCGGGTCCGGCGGCGACGCCAAGAGCGTCTCCCTCGGCTCCAACCAGTCGGACCCGAAACCCAAGGACGTCGTCGCGAAGGTGATGGACGGCTTCAAGACGTCATCCGGCGTGACTGTCGACATCAACACGGTCGACCACAACACGTTCCAGGAGAACATCAACAACTACCTGCAGGGCAAGCCGGACGACGTGTTCACCTGGTTCGCCGGCTACCGCATGCGGTTCTTCGCCGCCAAGGGCCTGGCCGGTGACCTCAGCGACGTGTGGGGCAAGCTCGACGGCTACTCCGACGCGTTCAAGAAGGCGTCCACAGGCGACGACGGCAAGCAGTACTTCGTGCCGGCGTCGTACTACCCGTGGGCGGTCTTCTACCGCAAGTCGGTGTGGCAGCAGCGCGGCTACGAGGTGCCCAAGACACTCGACGACCTGAACACGCTCGGCGCGCGGATGAAGAAGGACGGCCTGGTCCCGATCGCGTTCGCCGACAAGGACGGCTGGCCGGCGATGGGCACGTTCGACGTCCTCAACCTGCGGATCAACGGCTACCAGTTCCACATCGACCTGATGGCCGGCAAGGAGGCGTGGACCTCCGACAAGGTGAAGAAGGTCTTCGACACCTGGGCCGGGCTGCTCCCCCTGCACCAGCCGGACTCGCTCGGCCGTACCTGGCAGGAGGCCGCGCAGTCGTTGCAGCAGAAGAAGAGCGGCATGTACCTGCTCGGCCTGTTCGTCGGCCAGCAGTTCAGCGGCGCCGACCTGGAGGACCTGGACTTCTTCACGTTCCCCGAGGTCGACTCCACGATCGGCGCGAAGGCGCTGGACGCCCCGATCGACGGCTACATGATGGCCCGCAAGCCGAAGTCCAAGGACGCGGCGCAGAAGCTGCTGACGTACCTGGGCTCGAAGGAGGCGGCGGACATCACCGTCAAGAACGACCCGAGCACGCTGGTCGCCAACAGCGGCGGGGACACCGGCGCCTACACCGCGTTGCAGAAGAAGGCTGCCGAGCTGGTCGGCTCCGCCACCGAGATCGCCCAGTTCCTCGACCGGGACACCCGGCCGGACTTCGCCTCCACCGTGATCATCCCGGCGCTGCAGCAGTTCATCAAGGACCCGAAGGACATCAGCGGGCTGCTCACCAGCATCGAGAACCAGAAGAAGTCGATCTTCACCAGCTGACGGCGGAAGGGGGAAGGACATCATGTCCGACCTGCCCCTGATCCAAGCGGATCGCGCCGTGCCGCCGCCGGCCGCGACCACCACCAAGGGTGGTCGCGGTCGCCGGCTACGGCTCCTGTCCCGCACCGACTGCGTGGTGATCACGCTGATGGTGCTGGTACCCCTGTTGCTCGTCACCGGGCTGGTCTGGCTGCCCGCGGTGGCGACCGTGCTGCTGTCCGGCACGAACTGGGACGGCATCGGCCCGATCAGCGAGATCGAATGGGTCGGGGTCAAGAACTACGACGACGTGGTGAACATCTACCCGCCGTTCGTCCCCGCGGTGCAGAACAACCTGCTCTGGCTGGCCGCGCTGTTCGTGGTGGCCACCCCGTTCGGCATGTTCCTCGCCGTGCTGCTCGACAAGGAGCTGCGCGGCAGCCGCTTCTACCAGACCGCGCTCTATCTGCCGGTGGTGCTGTCGCTGGCGCTCATCGGCTTCGTCTGGCAGCTCATCTACAGCCGCGACCAGGGGCTGCTCAACGGCGTGTTCGGCGGAGACACCGACTGGTACGGCGACCCGAACGTCAACATCTGGGCCGTGCTGGTGGCGGCCGGGTGGCGGCACGTCGGCTACGTCATGCTGCTCTACCTGGCCGGCCTCAAGGGCGTCGACCCGTCGCTGCGGGAGGCCGCCGCGGTGGACGGCTCCTCGGAGACCAGCACGTTCTTCCGGGTCGTCTTCCCGGTGATGCGGCCGATCAACATCATCGTGCTGGTGGTGACGGTGATCGAGTCGCTGCGCGCGTTCGACCTGGTCTGGGTCATCAACAAGGGCCGCAACGGGCTGGAGCTGATCTCCGCGCTGGTCACCCAGAACGTGGTGGGCGAGGCCAGCCGGATCGGCTTCGGCTCGGCGCTGGCGACGATCATGCTGGCCGTCTCGCTGGTCTTCATCACCATCTACCTCTGGACCGTGATGCGGGAGGACAAGCGATGACCGCCGTCTCCGCCGGCCGCCGCCGCCCCGTGCGGCCCGCCCGGGTCGTCCTGCACCTGTTCCTGGGTACGGTCGCCGTGGGCTGGCTGTTCCCCATCCTCTGGGCGGTGCTCACCTCGTTCCGCTCCTACGAGTACACAGCCGCCAACGGCTACGTGTCGCTCGGCGGCTGGACGGTCGACAACTACGTCACCGCCTGGCGTACCGCCGAGTTCGGCAAGCACTTCCTCAACTCGGCGTACATCACCGTCCCGGCGGTGCTGCTCACGCTGTTCCTCGCCTCCTGCGTGGCGTTCGTGATCGCCCGGTTCAGCTGGAAGCTCAACATCGCGCTGCTCGGCCTGTTCACCGCGGCGAACCTGCTGCCGCAACAGGCGCTGCTCATCCCGCTGTTCCGGATGTTCACCGAGATCCCGCTGCCGGCCTGGATGAGCGACTCGGAGCTGCTGTACGACAGCTACTGGGGGCTGATCCTGGTCAACGTCGCGTTCCAGTGCGGCTTCTGCGTGTTCGTGCTCAGCAACTACATGAAGGCACTGCCGCACGAGCTGTACGAGGCCGCGATGGTCGACGGGGCGAACGTGTGGCGGCAGTACTGGCAGGTGACGATGCCGCTGTGCCGGCCCGCGCTGGCCGCGCTGGCGACGCTGGAGGTCACCTGGATCTACAACGAGTTCTTCTGGGCCACCGTGCTCATGCGGACCGGCGACAAGTTCCCGGTCACCAGTTCACTGAACAACCTGCGCGGCGAGTTCTTCACCGACAACAACCTGGTCTCGGCCGGTTCGGTGCTGGTCGCGATCCCCACCCTGGTGATCTTCTTCCTGCTGCAGAAGCAGTTCGTCCGGGGTCTGACGCTGGGGGCCTCCAAGGGATGACGATCGTCCACCTGCGCCGCGCGCGGACCAGCCTGGTGCTCGACGCACGCGGCACAGGACTGCCCCGGGTCGTGCACTGGGGCGCCGACCTCGGCCCGCTGCCCGGCGAGGACCTGCCCGCGCTCGTCGACGCCACGGTCCCGCCGGTGGTGCCGAGCAGCTTCGACACGCCCACCGTGCTGTCGCTGCTGCCCGAGGCGAGTGCCGGGTGGAGCGGGCGGCCCGGTCTCGCCGGTCACCGCGACGGCCGGGACTGGTCGACGGCGTTCCGCCTCACCGGCCTCGACGTGCACGACGAGCCCACGGCACCGCCGCCGCCCGACGCTGCGCCCGCCCTGTTAGGAGGGGCCCCTTTACATGCACCAGGCGTTAACAAGGGGCCCTTCCTTACCTCCGGGCGGGTGGTGGTGCGAGCGGCGGACCCGGGCGCGGGGTTGAGCCTGACCGTCGAGATCACGCTGGACGCGGCGGGGGTGCTGACGCTGCGGCACCGGCTGCGCAACGACGGCGACGGCCGGTACGAGGTGCGGGAGCTGACGCCCGTGCTGCCGGTGCCGGCGGTCGCCACCGAGTTGCTCGACCTGACCGGCCGGTGGTGCCGGGAACGCGCGCCGCAGCGGCACCCGTGGCCGATGGGCGCGTGGGTACGCGAGGGGCGGCACGGCCGCACCGGCCACGACGCCACGCTGTTGCTGGTCGCGGGCACCGCCGGGTTCGGTTTCCGGCACGGCGAGGTGTGGGCGGTGCACACCGCGTGGAGCGGCGACCACGTCACGGCCGCCGAACGACGTCCGACCGGTGAGTCCACGCTCGGCGGCGGCGAGCTGCTCGCACCCGGCGAGATCGTGCTCGGGCCGGGCGAGGAGTACGCCACTCCCCTGCTCTACGCGGCGCACTCGGCCGACGGGCTGGACGGGCTCAGCGACGCGCTGCACACCCACCTGCGGGCCCGCCCGTCACACCCGCGCACGCCCCGGCCGGTAACGCTGAACGTGTGGGAGGCGGTCTACTTCGACCACGGCCTGGATCGGCTGCGGGCGCTCGCCGACGCGGCCGCCGAGGTCGGTGTGGAACGCTTCGTGCTGGACGACGGCTGGTTCCGCGGCCGGCGGCACGACCAGGCCGGGCTCGGCGACTGGTGGGTCGACGGCGAGGTCTGGCCGGACGGGTTGCAGCCGCTGATCGACCACGTACGCGGGCACGGCATGCGGTTCGGGCTCTGGGTCGAACCGGAGATGGTCAACCCCGACTCCGACCTGTTCCGCGCCCACCCCGACTGGGTGCTCCAGGCGCCGGGCCGGCTGCCGCCGCCGTGGCGGCACCAGCAGGTGGTCGACCTGGCCCGCCCGGACGCGTACGCCTATCTGCTCGAACGGCTCGACGCGGTGCTGAGCGAGCACGACGGGATCGCGTACCTGAAGTGGGACCACAACCGCGACCTCACCGAGGCCGGGCATGCCGGGCGGCCCGGTGTGCACGCGCAGACGCTCGCGGTCTACCGGCTGCTGGACGAGTTGCGCGCCCGGCACCCGGACGTCGAGATCGAGAGCTGCTCCTCCGGTGGCGCGCGGGTCGACCTGGAGATCCTGCGCCGCACCGACCGGGTCTGGGCCAGCGACTGCAACGACGCGCTGGAACGGCTGTCCATCCAGCGCTGGACCGGCCTGCTGCTGCCGCCGGAGCTGATCGGCACGCACATCGGCCCGGAGCGCTCGCACACCACGCACCGTGTGCACGACCTGAGTTTCCGTGCGGTCACCGCGCTGTTCGGCCACCACGGCATCGAGTGGGACATCACCGCGATCGACGCCGGCGAGCGGGCCGAACTCGCCGCCTGGGTGGCGCTGCACAAGCGGCTGCGCCCGCTGCTGCACACCGGCCGGGTGGTCCGGGTCGACCACCCGGACCCGGCCGTGCAGGCCCACGGCGTGGTCGCCCACGACAGCTCGCATGCGGTGTACGCGGTCAGCCGGGTCGCCACCTCGGCGGCGCAGGTGCCGGGCGCGGTACGGCTGCCGGGGCTGGACCCGCGGCGGCGCTACCGGGTCCGCCCGCCCGCCGGGGTGCCGGAACCCGCCCTGCTGGAGCTGTCCCCACCGGGCTGGCTGGCCCGGCCGGGCGACGGGATCGCGGTGACCGGTTCGGTGCTGGGCACGGTGGGCCTGCAACTCCCCGCCCTGCATCCCGAACAGGCCCTCCTGCTGGAGGTGACCACGGCCTGACCCCCCACCCCGGTGATCAAGGAGTTCGTGTCGCCGTCGAGGTCCGATCGGGACACGAACTCCTTGATCACGCCACTAGGGGGTCAGGCGGGGGTGCAGGTCACGGCGGGGGTGGAGTTCGTGCCCTGCCAGCTGCCGATGAAGCCGAAGCTGGTGCTCGCGCCGGCGCCGAGGCGGCCGTTGTAGTCGACGTTGCGGGCGGTGTACGCCGACCCGCTGTTGCTGACGCTGGCGTTCCACGCCTGGGTGACTGACTGGCCGTTGGCGAACGTCCAGCGGACCGTCCACCCCGTGATCGCCGCGGCGCCGGCGGTCACCTTGACCTCGCCCTGGAAGCCGCCCTGCCACGAGTTCGCGACGGTGTAGGCGGCGGTGCAGCCACCGGACGGTGGGGGCGTGGTGGTCGGCGGCGGGGTCGGGCTGGGGCTGCGCGTCGGCGTCGGGCTGGTGGTCGGGCTGCCGGTGGGGCCGGCGGTCGGGGTGCTGCCCGCGTACACCGACGCCTCGCGGGAGGTGGCCGCGATGCCGTTGGCGCCGTTGAAGATCCGCTGACCCCAGGTGGTGAGCTGGGCCGGGTTGAACGCGGTGGTCATGTCCAGGTACTCCACGCCGCCGCCGTTGCCGCTCCACGACCAGCCGAGGTAGCCGATGCCGTTGGCCTGGCCGTACGCCATGATGGCGTCCTCGTCCGGGTTGCCGTCGGAGTGGTTGAAGCCGAACTCGCCGACCACGACGGGCAGCCCGGCGGTACGGAACCGGCCCAGGTAGTCGCTGATCTCGGCGGCGGTGTCGAACACGCCGTACATGTGGATGGAGAAGACGGTGTTGCGCTGCGGGTCGGCGGCGAACACGGTGCCGGCGTTGTCGCGCATGGTGAACGACCAGTCCTGGCCCCAGTTCGGCGCGTCCACCATGATCGTGTGGGTCAGACCGGCGGCGCGCAGCCGCTTGATCGCGTTCGAGGTGTCGGTGGTCCAGGCGCTGTAGCCCTGGTTGCCGAACGGCTCGTTGCCGATGTTGACGATGACGTACTTCTCCTGGCCCTTGAGCACGTCGGCGATGCTCAGCCAGTAGTCGGTGGCCTTCGCGAGCGAGGCGGCGGCGCCCTCCTCGCCGTACCCGGTGGTGTCGTGCACCTCCAGCACGCAGATCAGGCGGTTGGTCTTGCACAGCGAGATCACGTTGGCCACGTCGGCGGCGCTGTTCCTCGTCCAGCGGTCGCCGCTGGCGAGCACCACCCGGACGGTGTTCGCGCCGAGCGCCTTGATGTCGGCGAACGAGCTGGTCTGCTGCGGGTACCAGGTGTGCGCGTGGTTGACACCGCGCATGACGAACTCGGAGCCGTTGGCGTCGTATAGCCGCCCGTTGGAGACGGAGAACCCGGTGGCGGCTTGGGCCGGCTGCCCGAGGGCGAAGACGGCGGCGAGGGCCGTCAGCAGGGCGGCGCCCGCGACGGAGAGCAGTTTCTTCATGGCTGTCCTCAGGGGAAGGTCTCCCCCGTGCCCGAGCGGGGGTGCGGTGACTGTGACGAGGTGGTGGCGACTGAGCCCGGTAGCCGCCGCCCGGTTCCCGAACGGACGCAGGCATCAGCGTAGGGCGATGGAAGGCATTAGGCAACCGGTTAAGCAGGGCGCGCGGGGAGGCGAAAGGGGTTGACCGGCCACACGCACTGAACCGGTTAAGAGAGCTGACCGGAGGCGGGCGGGGAAGCGGACAGCAGGGTTGACCGGCGCCGGGCGGGGTATCCGGGGACGATCCGCCCGGGAAGGAGACGTGCCATGGTCAACGTCGGTTACACCCTCATGTGCGAGCAGGCCGGCCCGAAGGAACTCGTCGACCACGCCGTACGCGCCGAGGCCGCCGGCTTCGACCATCTGGTCATGTCCGACCACTACTACCCCTGGCTGGAGTCCCAGGGCCACTCCCCGTACGCCTGGTCGGTGCTCGGCGCGGTCGCCCACGCCACCACCCGGGCCGAGCTGATGTCGTTCGTGACCTGCCCGATCCGGCGGTACCACCCGGCGGTGGTGGCGCAGAAGGCCAGCACCATCGGGGTGCTCTCGGACGGGCGGTTCACGCTCGGTCTCGGCGCCGGGGAGAACCTCAACGAGCACGTGGTGGGCGGATGGCCGCACGTGCAGCAGCGGCACGAGATGTTCGAGGAGGCGCTGCAGATCATCCGGCCACTGCTCAACGGCGAGACGCTGACATTCTCCGGCAACCACTTCGACGTGCCCGACGCGTACGTCTGGGACCGGCCGGAGCGGCCGGTGCCGATGGCGGTGGCCGCGTCCGGGCGGCAGTCGGCCACGCTGGCCGCCGAGTACGCCGACGCCATGATCGCCACCGACCCGCTGCCCCATCTGATCGACTTGTACGAGGAGGCGGGCGGCGCGGGCAGCCCCCGCTACGGGCAGGTCGCGATCTGCTACGGCCCGGACGAGGACGAGTGCCGCAAGATCGTGCACGAGCAGTTCCGCTGGTTCGGTCTGGGCTGGAAGGTCAACGCCGACCTGCCCGGCCCGGAGTCGTTCGAGGCGGCCACCCGGTTCGTCCGGGAGGAGGACGTGGCCGAGGGCATCTCCTGCGGCCCGGACACCGACCGGCACATCGAGGCGTTCAAGAAGTTCGTCGACGCGGGCTTCACCCACGTCGCGCTGGTCCAGGTGGGCGGCGACACCCAGCCGATGTTCCTCGACTGGGCCCAGGAGGAGCTGCTGCCCCGGCTGCGCGAGCTGTGACAGTGCTCGCCACCCCGCTGAGGAGTTGACGCCATGCGTATCGGGAACACCGAGATCCGGCCCGCCGGGGGCGGGCTCGGCTGCCTGCTGATGATCCTCTTCTCGATCGTCGCCTCGGTGGTGCTCACGGTGCTGCTCAACCTGGTCCTGTAGAACCCGGCCCGGCGCGCGCGACGGCGACGCCAGAATGGGGCATGCCCCTGCTGACCGCGCTGCCGCTGGCGCTGGAGATGGTCGCCGGGTCGAAGCTCGTCAGCGCCGTCGTCCTCGCCTCCGCCCGCCACCCGCGGCGCAGCTCGGCGGCCTTCCTGGGCGGTGTGGCGGTCGGCGTCCTCGGGCCGTTGACGCTCTGGTACGCGGCGTTCCGGGTGGTGCGGCACACCGCCGTGCACGGCATCGGGGTGGGCGGCAGCCGGCGGCTCATCGACTGGATCGTGCTGGGCCTGCTGGCGGTCCTCATGGTGATCACGTTCCGCAGGCGGCGGCGCGACCGGCCGCCCGGGTGGCTGCGCCGGTTGCAGGACCCCCGGCCCGCGTACGCCTTCGGTCTGGGGCTGGTGCTCGCCGTCGCCGTACCGAGCGACGAGCTGGTCATGGCGTCGGTCGCGGGGAGCATGGCCGGGCACGGCCGCCCGTGGTGGCATCTGTTGCCGTTCGTGGCGCTCACCGTGCTGCTGCTGGCCCTGCCGCTGCTCGTGCTGCTGCTGTCCGGCGAGCGCGCGGAGCGTCTGCTGCCCGCGTTCCGCTCCTGGACCGACAGGCACTCCTGGCTGGTCAGCGAGACGGTCATCCTGATCTTCGCGGCCTTCGTGGTGGCCGACCTGACGTCCGGGTCGTTCAGCCGGCCGTGAGGTCCACCTCGGCCAGCACCGGATAGTGGTCCGACGCCGCGTCCGCGTCACCGTCGCGGACCACACGCACCGCGCGTACCCGGTCGGCCAGCGCCGGGGTGGCGAGCAGGTAGTCCAGCCGCATCCCGGCGAACTCGGCGCCGCCGTGCCGGGTCGGCACGGTCAGGCCGCCGGGTTCGTCGCCGCCGGACCGCGGCCACAGATCCACCAGACCGGCGTCGAGCAGCCGGGCCACCGCACGGGTGTCCACGGTACGACCGTCGCGGCGCAGGTGCCGCCGCCGGTACGGGGTGGCCAGCCCGGCCAGCCGGGCGGTGTGGTCGGCTGTGGGCTCCAGCGTGTTCAGGTCCCCGGCGAGCAGGGCCAGTTTTCCCCCGGTACGCCGGAGCGCGGCGGCGAGCCAGTCCGCCTCCATCCGCCGCCGCCCGCCCGAGTAGGGGTACAGGTGCGTGCTCAGCACGGTGAGCGGTCCGGCGCCGGTCGCGACCTGTACCCGGGCGGCGGCGTGGTGGAACGGGCGGCGGACCCGGCCGGCGCGCAGCACCCGCAGCGGCGGGCGGACCAGCACCGCCACCGGCTGACCGAAGCAGGACCGGGCCGGGTACGCCGCCATCCCGAGCCGCCCGGCCAGGCCGCCCAGCGTGGCGTCCATGCCGCGCAGTTCCTGCAGGGCCAGCACGTCGGGGCGCTGGGCGGTGACGACCGAGACGATCCGGTCCCGGCGGTCGGTGCCGTCGCCGTCCCGCCCGCCGGTCCGGATGTTCCAGGTCATCACCCGCAGCATCGGCTCAGTCCGGCCGCGCGGCCTTGGCCAGCTCGTCGTCCAGCTCGTCCACCTGTTCGGACTCGATCGCCGGCCGGTTGCCCTCGTACACGTCGGCGTTGGGCCGGATCACCCAGTACAGCAACGACAGCCAGAGCGCGCCGAGCAGGATCGCGCCCATGAAGTCGGTCGGGTGGTGCATGCCCCGGTACATCCTGGAGGTGGCCACGCCGACCGGCATCAGCACGGCCATGCCCACGAACAGCCACCGCCACCACCTGTCGGTACGCGGGAACACGATGACCGCCATGGCCACCCAGAGGCAGATGGTCGCCGCGATGTGGCCGGAGGGGAACGACGAGGTGGGCATCTGCCCGTCCAGGTTCTCCACCGGCGGCCGGGGCCGGTCCACCACCCGGGCGCTGGCCAGGAACAGGCTCAGCTCGCCGACCATCGCCAGCACCACGTACAGCACCGGCCGCCAGCGCCGCCACACGGCCAGCACGATCGGGCAGAACACCAGCGACACCAGCAGGATGGCGTGGGTGTCGCCGAACTTGCTCCACCACCAGCTCAGCTCCGTGAGCACGCCGGCATGCCGCTCGGCGAACCAGCGCGGCACCTCGGTGTCGAGCGTGTCGAGGAACGTGCCCTTGGCGTGGTAACTGACGAACATGCCGAACGCGTAGAGCACACCGAAGACGAGCACCCAGCCGACCAGCAGCTCGGCCACCGCCGAGCGCGGGTGCTCCAGCACCTTCTCCTCGTCCGGCGCGAGCGCCAGGTCCTCGCCCGCCTCCGGCTCCAGGCCCTCGCGCAGCGGCGGCACCGGCCGGCCGCGCTCGCGCCGCCACAGCCGGAAGGCGTACGCGGTCACGCCCAGCCAGGCCGCGCCGAGCAGCCAGCCACCGATCACGTCGGACACGAAGTGCACGCCCAGCGCGATCCGGGTCAGCCCGACCAGGAAGATCAGCACGCCGGCGATGGCGACGGCCGGCTTGCGCCAGCGCGGCGACATGGCCGGCAGGAACACCAGCAGCAGCGCCCCGTACGCGACGAACGAGCCGAGCGCGTGGCCGCTCGGGAAGCTGTTGCCCGGCGCGCTGGCGATCGGCACGTCCACCACGGGGCGCAGCCGCCCGACCAGCGCCTTGAGCGACGGGTCGAGGATCAGCCCGCCGGTGCCGGTGACGATCAGGTAGACCGCCAGCCGGGGCTGGCGGCGGATCAGCAGGCCCACCACCGCGATGGTGACCAGCCAGATCAGCACCGGCCGTCCGCCCAGGTCGGTGATCGCCTGAAGCACTGTGACAAGCGGGCCGTGCGGGGCCACGAGGTTGTTGAACCACTCGGCCGCCGCGTGGTCGGCGTCGGCCAGCGGGCTCCACCGGAACCGCACCAGCATGAGCAGCACGCCGAACCCGACTCCCGTGCCGGCCACGGCGAGCAGGCCCGCGAGGCTCCGCTCCGCGAAATGGCTGAGCGGCCGGCTCCCGGCTTCCTTGACCGCTGTCACACCACACACCTCCCTCGTTCTTCTGCGAGGCGCGCTGTACCCGATCGGCGTGTCCCGTACACGCCGTACCGGCGCGGCGTCAGAGCGAGGTCATCTCACCGGTGTCGAACAGCTCGGCCCGCTGCGCCTCCGGCTCCCACAGGTCCGGCTGGGCGGGCTCCTCCACGCCGATGCGCATCGCTTCGAGCTGGGCGGCGAAGGCCAGCCCGCCGAACAGCGCGATCCCGGTGAGGTTGGCCCAGAGCAACAGGGCCATCATGCCGGTCAGCGCGCCGTAGGTCTGGCCGAATCCGCCGCTGTACTTCACGTAGGCGGCGAGCAGCAGGCTGGCCAGCCACCAGATCGCGATGGCGATGGACGCGCCGAAGAAGAGCCAGGACAGGCCGGGCTGGCGGCGTCGCGGGGCGTGCCGGAACAGCACCGCGACGGCGAGCACGGTGAGGCCGAGGCTCAGCGGCCAGCGGATCACGTCCCACCCGGCCATCGCGAGGTCGCCCCACTCGTAGTGCCGCCGTACCGACGCGCCCATCGACCGGCCGCCGACCAGGATCAGGAAGCCCGCGAGCGCGGGTACGCCGGCGATCACCGCGAGGACCGCGGCGCGCAGGTACTTCGCCGGCGCCGGGCGGTCCCGCTCGACGCCGTAGATCCGGTTGGCGCCCCGCTCGATCTGCGCCATCGTGGTGGTCAGCGCGACCAGCCCGGTCAGCAGACCGAGGGTCAGCGCCAGTTCACCGGCGTCCTCGGTGCGCTCGCTGTCGGTCAGCAGGTCCTGCACCATCGCTTCGCTCTGGCCGGGCGTGATCGCCAGCACCGTGTCGGCGACGACCTTGCCGCCCTCGTCCACGCCCAGGTCGGTGATCAGACCGGTGAGCGCGATCAGGAACGGCACCACCGCCAGGCAGAGCTGCAACGCCAGCGCCCGGGAGTGGCTGAAGCCGTCGCCGTAGCGGAACCGGATGAACGCGTCCCGCAGCAGGCACCAGCCGCCGTGCCGGCGCAGTGTGTGCCAGGCGTCGTCGGCGGACAGCTGGTCCTCGGTCATCAGCCGGGTCTCGGGGACCAGCTTCGTGCTACTCACGGCGGGCCTCCTCGACCAGGTGCTCACCGCGCTCGCCGACCGCGTCCGCGTCCACCGCCAGGTCGGGATGCTCCTCCGGGCGCGGTACGCAGAGCCAGAGCGACTCGGGGCGGATGGTGGCCTTCAGCGAGCGGCCCGGCTCGATCAGGTCGCCGTCGAGCTGCCGGGGCTGTGCCCGGGTGCTGGTGATCTCGACCGCGCGGGCCCGGAACACCTCCATCCCGGGCACCCTGTCGCGGCGGCGCAGCACCGCCCAGCCCATGGCGAGCCAGTGGCGCAGCGTACGCGGCGTCAGCACCGCCACGTCGAGCCAGCCGTCGTCCGGTTCGGCCTCGGTGAGCAGGCGTACCCCGCCCTGGAGACGCCCGACGTTGGCGACCAGGACCGAGCGGGCCCGGCGGCGCAGCGGCGGCTTGCCGTCGATTCGCACCGAGACCCGCATCGGCCGGTCGCGCAGGTGGCGGGCGGCGCCCACCACGTACGCGGGCCAGCCGATCCGTTTCTTCGTGGTCTCCGAGGTGGAGTCGAGCATCTGGGCGTCGAAGCCCATCCCGGCCATCACCGCGAAGCACTTGTCGCCGACCACGCCGACGTCGAGGCGGCGCATCCCGCGCTCGACGGCGACCTCCAGCCCGGCGGCCAGGTCGCCTGAGAGGCCGAGGTTGGCGGCCAGCAGGTTGCCGGTGCCCTGGGGCAGCACTGCGAGCGCCACGTCGGTGCCGGCCAGCGCGGTCACGCAGGCCATCACCGTGCCGTCGCCGCCGCAGGCGAAGACGACCTCCGCGCCCGCCCGCACCGCCTGTTCCGCCTGGCCGCGGCCCGGGTCCTCGACCGTCGTCTCGTACCAGGCCGGGGCCGGCCATCCGGCGGCGGCGAGCGCGCCGTCCACGGTGCGGCGGAACTCGTCCAGGTCGGCCACCTTCACCGGGTTGACCACCACTGCCGAGCGCGGGGTGCGGTTGTCCGCGTTCACCGGGCGCTTGTCGTCTGCACCGTTCACGGCGTCAGTGTGCAGGAGACGTGGCGTGACGGCGACCCGGCGCAGCGGGACGTTGCGAGGACCGCAAACAGGTTTGAGAACCGGGTGCGGGTCAGGCCGCCTCGCGTAGCGCCGCGTCGACGCGCCGCCGCAGGTCGTCGATGTCCACCCCGGCCTCGGTGAGCACCGCGGCGGCCGGCCCGTCGCCCTCGCGCAGCAGGCCGAGCAGGATGTGTTCGGTGCCGATGTGCCGGTGGCGCAGCCGCAGCGCCTCGCGCAGCGACAACTCCAGCACCTTCTTGGCGCGGGGCGAGAACGTGCCGTGGTGCGACCCGCGACGCCACCACCGGCGCGGGCGCGGGGTCGCCTCGCGCAGCGCGTCGGGGCCGAAGGACTCCTCGATCCGGGCCACTATCGCGGCGAGGTCGATGCCGATCTCGCGCAGCGCCGCGGCGTCCGCCGCGCCGAGGCCGTCCACGCCCTGCGCGGTGTGGCGGGCCACCGCGGCGCGCAGGGTGCCGGCGTCGACGCCGCCGGCCGCCAGCAGCCGTACCGCCAGGCTGTCGCGGTCGGCGAGCACGCCCAGCAGCAGGTGCTCGGTGCCGACCGGCCGCCGCCCCTCGGCGCGGGCCTCGTCGAGCGCGTGGTGCACCACGGCACGGGCCCGGTCGGTGAATCGTTCGAACATCACGCCTCCCAGCTCTCGCGCACCGCCGGTCGCCCGGCGTGCTTCTTGTGGACCGCCTGCCGGCTGACCTCGAGGGCGTCGGCGATCTCCTGCCACGACCAGCCCTGTCGCCGGGCGTTGTCGACCTGGATCACCTCGAGCCGTTCGAGCAGCCGGCGCAGGGCGAGCACCGCGCGCAGGCCGACCTTGGGGTCGGTGCTGCCGGCCGCCGCCGCGAGTTCCGTCGCTTGACTCATGCTGTCAATGTAGGTTGACAGCCCTTCACCTGTCAACCCTGGTTGACAGGTGACCCGGCCTACCGCTGTCCGGCCCGTCCCGGTGTTACGGTCCGCTGGTGTTCCGCCGCCGTCCGCTGGACCGGCCGGTCGAGCCCGCGCGCCGGCTCACCGCCGGCCGCCTCACCCTGGAGATCGCCGGCGGCGGCGTGGTCGGGCACCGCTACCCGGAGAACTACGACGTGCTGCACGTCGACCCCGAGCTGCCGTTCGCGGTGGTCTGCGACGGGATGGGCGACGGCGAGGGCAGCCGGGTGGCGGGCACGACGGCGGCCCGGACGTTCACCGCGCGGGTCCGTGCCGGCTGGCCCGCCGTCGGCGCCGCCGCGCTGCGCGCCGCCGTGGCCGAGACCCAACGGCGGGTACGCCAGGCCGGCGCCGCGCAGCCGGGCCTGACCGGGTGCACGCTCACCGCGCTCGTGGTCGAGCCGGACGGCGACCAGGGCTGGCTGGTCCAGCTCGGCGACTCGCGGGCGTACCGGCTGCGCGACGGGCTGCTGGAACTGGTCACCGTCGACCACACGATGGCCTGGCTCGGCCTGCTGCACGGCTGGTGGCCGGCCGGCTCGCCGGAGGCGGCGCGGGCGCGCTACCAGCTGCTGCGCTACGTCGGCCACCCGGACCAGCCCGAGCCGGACCTGCTCGCCGTGCCGCTGCGCCGGGGCGACACCTGGCTGCTGTGCACCGACGGGATCAGCGACCAGCTCGGCTACCACCGGCTGCGCGACCTGCTCTCCGCGCGGCGCGACCCGGCGCGCACCGCCGAGGCCCTGCTCGCCGCCAGCCTGGACGAGGGCGGCGAGGACAACGCCACAGCCGTCGTGCTGCGGGTCCACCCGGCGCTGCCCGCCCCGCGCTGACCGCCAGTTCCGCCGACCCGCTCCGGCGCACCCGGTCCCACGACTACGGTGGGTGAAAAGCAGGGTTCGGGAGGTGAGCCGGGGTGGCCGCACCCAGCCACGGCGCGGTGGTGGTCGGAGTCAGCCGGTCCGAGGCCGATCTGACGGTGGTCCGCACGGCCGCCGCCGAGGCCGCCGCCCACGACCGGCCGCTGCACCTGCTGCACGCGTTCAACTGGGCCGCGACGCCCGGCCCGGCCCCGGCCGGTGGCACCCGCACGGACGCGGAGAACGTGCTGGAGCACGCCGGGCAGGTCGCCGCCGAGTGCGCGCCGGAGGTGCCCGTCAGCGGGCGGATCGTCGAGGGCTCGCCGGTCGAGGCGCTGCTGCGGGTCGCCGACACCGCATTCCTGATCGCGCTCGGTGACGGGGGCATGTCCGCCCACCCGGACCGCGTACCGGCCGACACGCCGGCAGTGGACGTGGCCGCCCGGGCGGGTTGCCCGGTGCTGGTCGGGCGCACCCAGCCGGCGCCGCCCGGGCCGCTGCTCGTCGGCTTCGACGGGTCGCCCAGCTCGCAGGCCGCCCTCGCGTACGCCTTCGACTGCGCGCAGCACCGCGACGCCCGCCTGCTCGCCGTCCGGGTGATCGAGCCGGAGTCCGGCGACCGCGACGACGGGCGGCTGGAGGAGGCGGTCACCCGGCAGGCCCGGCGGTATCCCCGGGTCGCCGCCGACTGCGAGACCGTCCACGGTGAGCCGAGGTCCGTCCTGCTCGACCGGTCCCGCGCCGCGCAGCTCGCGGTGGTGGCCGCCTGGGGAGACGGGCCGGTAGGGTCCACTCTGGGCGCGGTCAGCCAGTCCCTGCTCTACCACTCGCCGGCCCCGCTGATCGTCGTGCGGGGCGTCCCCGCGGACGCCGGACACGGGTCATGACGCCCGCGCGAGGCGGGACCTACGGCCCTGACCGGCGACCCCCGACGGGGGCGAGGCTGGACGCGCCGGGGAAGAAAATGTGGTCCCCGAGTGGCAGCCGACCCCGAGCCACGAGAGGCTAACGCAGCATGGACACCGCGGTGAACCTGCACAGCCCCCTGACCGAAGACGAGTTGCGCCGGCTGGACGCCTACTGGCGCGCGGCGAACTACCTGACCGTCGGCCAGATCTATCTGCTCGACAATCCGTTGCTGCGCGAACCGCTCAAGCCCGAGCACATCAAGCCGCGCCTGCTGGGCCACTGGGGCACCAGCCCCGGGCTCAACCTGCTCTACACGCACCTCAACCGGGTCATCGTGAACCGGGACCTGTCCGCCATCTTCGTCACCGGCCCCGGCCACGGCGGCCCGGCGCTGGTGGCGAACACCTGGCTGGAGGGCACCTACAGCGAGCTGTACCACCACATCCCCCGGGACGAGACCGGCATGCAGCGGCTGTTCCGGCAGTTCTCCTTCCCGGGCGGCATCCCGAGCCACGTGGCGCCGGAGGTGCCGGGTTCGATCCACGAGGGCGGCGAGCTGGGGTACGCGCTGAGCCACGCGTACGGCGCCGCGTTCGACAACCCGGACCTGCTCGTGGCCTGCGTGATCGGCGACGGCGAGGCGGAGACCGGCCCGCTGGCCGGAAGCTGGCTGTCGAACGTGTTCCTCAACCCGGCCCGCGACGGCGCGGTGCTGCCGATCCTGCACCTCAACGGCTACAAGATCGCCAACCCGACGGTGCTGGACCGGATCCCCGGCGAGGACCTGCGGGACATGATGCGCGGGTTCGGCTACGAGCCGTACGTGGTCGAGGGCGACGACCCGGCGACAGTGCACCAGCTGCTGGCCGGCACGCTCGACCGGGCGGTCGACGAGATCGCCGCGATCCAGCGCCGGGCCCGCTCCGGCGAGCACGTGGAGCGTCCCCGCTGGCCGATGATCATCCTGCGGACGCCGAAGGGCTGGACCGGTCCGTCCCGGGTCGACGGCAAGCAGGTCGAGGGCACGTTCCGCGCCCACCAGGTGCCGATCTCCGAGGTCCGGGACAATCCGGAGCACCTGGCCGAGCTGGAGCGCTGGCTGCGCAGCTACCGGCCGGAGGAGCTGTTCGACGCCACCGGCGGCCCGGTCGCCGAGGTGGCCGACCTGCCGCCCACCGGTGACCACCGGATGAGCGCCAACCCGGTCGCCAACGGCGGCAGGCTGCTGCGCAACCTGGAGCTGCCGGACTTCCGCGACTACGCGGTCGACGTACCGACGCCGGGTGAGCCGATGGCCGGCGCGACGGGTGTGCTCGGCCCCTGGGTCCGCGACGTGATCGCCCGCAACCCGGAGACGTTCCGCCTGTTCGGCCCGGACGAGGTGGCCTCGAACCGGCTCGGCGCGGCGTTCGAGGTGACCGACCGCGCGTTCGTGGGCGCCGAGGTGCCCGGCGACGACCACCTCTCCCCCGACGGCCGGGTGATGGAGGTGCTCTCCGAGCACCTGTGCCAGGGCTGGCTGGAGGGCTACCTGCTGACCGGCCGGCACGGCATCTTCACCAGCTACGAGGCGTTCATCCACATCGTCGACTCGATGGTCAACCAGCACGCCAAGTGGCTGAAGGTGACCCGGAACATCCCCTGGCGGGAGCCGGTGGCGTCGCTGAACTACCTGCTGTCCAGCCACGTGTGGCGCCAGGACCACAACGGCTTCTCGCACCAGGATCCGGGCTTCATCGACCACGTGGTGAACAAGAAGGCCGAGGTGGTCCGGGTCTACCTGCCGCCGGACGGCAACACGCTGCTGTCCACCATGGACCACTGCCTGCGCAGCCGGCAGTACATCAACGTTGTGGTGGCCGGCAAGCAGCCCGCGCCGAACTGGCTGACCATGGACGAGGCGATCCAGCACTGCCGCCGCGGCCTGGGCATCTGGGACTGGGCCAGCAGCGACGACGGCACCGAGCCGGACGTGGTGCTCGCCTGCGCCGGCGACGTGCCGACGCTGGAGACGCTCGCCGCCGCCGACCTGCTGCGCCGGCACCTGCCGGACCTGAAGGTGCGGGTGGTCAACGTGGTCGACCTGATGCGCCTGCAACCGCCGTCGGAGCACCCGCACGGCCTGCCGGACAACGAGTTCGACACCATCTTCACCCGCGACAAGCCGGTCATCTTCGCCTACCACGGCTACCCGTGGCTGATCCACCGGCTCACGTACCGCCGGACCAACCACGAGAACCTGCACGTGCGCGGCTACAAGGAGGAGGGCACCACCACGACGCCGTTCGACATGGTGATGCTCAACGACCTCGACCGCTTCCACCTGGTCATCGACGTGATCGACCGGGTGCCGGGGCTGCGGTCGCGCGCCGCGCACCTGCGCCAGGACATGGTGGACGCCCGCCAGGCCTGCCGCGACTACACCCGGCGCTACGGCGAGGACGACCCCCGGGTCGCCGAGTGGCGCTGGATCCGCGAGAACGACCCGGCCGTGAGGAGTGGCGAATGAGCGGCGAGGAGATCCTGGTCGGCTACGACGGGTCCGGCGACGCGTCGGTCGCCCTGAACTGGGCGCTGGACGAGGCGGGCCGGTCGGGGCGGCCGGTACGCCTGGCGTACGTCTTCGAGTGGCTGACGGTGACCGGCTGGATCGGCCCCGGTGTCGCGCCGGGGGTGTGGCCCGACGAGGCCGCCCGGCAGCAGGTCGACGAACTGGTCCGCAAGGCGGCGGCGGACGCCGCCGCCGAGCGGCCGGGCCTGACCGTGCACGGCGAGGTGTTCGACGGCCCGCCCGCGCTGGTGCTCCAGGAGCGGTCCGCCGACGCCGGGATGCTGGTGCTCGGCAGCCGGGGCCACGGCGGCTTCGGCGGGCTGCTCGCCGGTTCCACCGCGGTCTCGGTCGCCGCGCACGCCCACTGCCCCGTGGTGGTGGTCCGCGACGGCCAGGCCGCCACGTCCGGGCCGGTGGTGGTCGGCTCGGACGGCTCGGAGTCGGCGCTGCGGGCGCTCGGCTTCGCCGTCGAGCGGGCCGCGCAGCGGGACGTGCCGCTGCGGGTGCTGCGGGCCTGGGAGCCGCCGGGTGACAGGTGGGTGCCGCCGGACTTCGACCCGGAGCAGGTCGCCGCGAGCGAACGGGCCGCCGCCGAGGCGGAGCTGGCGCCGTGGCGGGAGAGCTTCCCCGACGTGCCGGTCGAGATCGAGGCGGTCCCCGGCAGCGCGTCCGCGCTGCTCGTGGAGGCGAGCCGGTCGGCGCAGCTCGTGGTGGTCGGCAGCCGGGGCCGGGGCGGCCTGCGCGGCATGCTGCTCGGCTCGGTCAGCCAGCAACTCATCCAGCACTCGCACTGCCCCGTCGCTGTGGTACGCGAGCGCTGACTCAGCGGCCGGGCGCGGTGGAGCCCTCCTCCGGGTTGAGCGAGAAGTAGTCCTCCTCCTCCTGCGCCAGGTGCGGGCGCAGCACCGCGTCCAGGCCGTAGAGCGCGGCCAGCAGATCGGGCACCAGGACGTCGATGCCCTCCTGGAGGAACGCGCCGGCCACCGGGGACAGCCGGCCCGCCGCGGCGACGAGCATCGCCAGCACCGCCAGGCCCATCCCGACGGTGACGCTCTGCACCGCGACGCGGCGGGCGTACCGGGCGATCTCGACGGCGTCGGCGAGCCGGTCCAGGCGGTCCACGGTGAGCACCGCGTCGGCCACGTCCGCCGAGGCGGTCGCCCCGGTCGCGCCCATCGCCACGCCCACGTGCGCCTCGGCCAGCGCGGGCGCGTCGTTCACACCGTCGCCGACCATCACAGTCACCGCGTGCGCCGACTCCTGGCGTACCCGATCGGCCTTCTCCTGCGGCGAGCACCGCGCGATCACGTCGTCCACGCCCACGACCTGCGCGACCTGCCGGGCCGTGCCCGGACGGTCGCCGGTCACCATGACCAGCCGGGTCAGGCCCGCCTCGCGCAGCCGCCGCACGGTCCGGCGGGCGTCCGCGCGGACCGGGTCCTCCAGCAGGATCGCGCCGAGCGGCCCGTGGTCGTCGCTGACCCAGACCGCGGAACGCCCGGCCCGTTCGGCGCGCTCACCGAGCCGGCCCGCCCACTCCGGCGGTTCCCCGGCGAGCTGACCGACGTGCACCATCCGCCCGTCCACGTGAACGGCACGAACGCGGCGGCGTACCGGTCGGCCAGCCGTACCATCGGGGCCTTGCGGGGGCGAAGGCCCCTGCGGGGACGGCCGGGCATGCCCGAGGATGGAGCGGCATCCCCACCCGGGCGTCCCGGGCGTGGGGCACGATGGGGAAAACAGGAAAGGTCGTGACGATGAGCCACGAGACGCCGGCCGGCGATCGCCCGTTGACCACCGCGCTCGCGGAGGCCGCCGGAATGGCCGGCCACGCCCCCTCGGTGCACAACACGCAGCCGTGGCACTGGACGGTCCTGCCCGACGCGCTGGAGCTGCGGGTGGTCCGCGAACGGCACCTCAGCGCCATGGACCCGGAAGGGCACCTGCTGGTGGTGAGCTGCGGCGCCGCGCTGCACCACGCCCGGGTGGCGCTGGCCGCCGAGGGCTGGACCCCGGTGGTGGAACGGCTGCCCGACCCGAAGGAACCCGACCTGCTGGCCCGGATCACCAGCCTGAAGCACACCGGCGCCGACCCCGACGCCATGCACGTCGTGCAGTGCATGCAGGTGCGGCACACCGACCGGCGGCCGGTCAGCGACGAGCCGATCCCCACCGCCGCGCTGAACGACATCGACCGGGCCGCCACGCTGGAGGGGGTGAACCTGCAACTGCTCGACGACACCCAGAAGATCCAGCTCGCGAGCGCCGCCCAGCAGGCCGCCACCGTCGAGGCGGACAGCCCGGAGCTACGCGAGGAACTGGCGTACTGGACCAGCCGGGCCGGCACCGGCACCGGGCTGCCGCCGGAGGTGCTGCCCGACCAGGCGCCGCAGACGACCGTTCCGGCCCGCGACTTCGGCAGCGCCGGCTCGCTGCCGATCGGGCCCGGCCACGACAAGGCAGCCGTCTACGGGATCCTGTGGGGCTCCGACGACGAGACGATGAGCTGGCTGCGCGCCGGCGAGGCGCTCTCCGCCGCCTGGCTCACCGCCACCCGGCACGGGGTGTCGCTGGTGCCGCTGTCCGGTGTGGTGGAGGTCGAGGGCACCCGCGAGGTGCTGCGGCAGATGCTCTCCGGCCTGGGGTTCCCGTACATCAGCATGCGGCTCGGACTGGCCGACCCGACGCACGCCGGCCCGCCGCACACGCCCCGGCTGGACGTCACGCAGACGGTCGACACCTCGGCGGTCCGCGACCGGCTCGCCTGACCGGTCTCGATCAGGGCGGCCACCAGGCGATACCATCGCCGGGTGGCCGCCGCACCCCAGTCCCGGCACGAGCACCTCACGCCGTCGCTCGGGCTGACCCCGCTGTCCCGTGTCCGCCTGGACGAACTGCTCCAGGAGATGCTCGACCGCGTCGGCGAGGTGGTGACCAGCCGCGAGCGGCTGCGGGCCCTGCTGGACGCGGTCGTCGGCATCGGGTCCGACCTTGATCTGCGCAGCACGCTGCAGCGGATCGTGGAGTCGGCGTGCGAGCTGGCCGGCGCCCGCTACGGCGCGCTCGGCGTGATCGGGCCCGACCGCATGCTGCACGACTTCATCGTCCACGGCATCAGCCCCGAGCTGCACGCGAAGATCGGCGACCTGCCGCACGGGCGGGGCGTGCTCGGCCTGCTCATCGACGACCCGAAGCCGGTCCGCATGCCGGACATCACCAAGCATCCCAACTCGTACGGCTTCCCGCCCAACCACCCGCCGATGCACAGCTTCCTCGGCGTGCCGGTACGCATCCGCGACCACGTCTGGGGCAACCTCTACCTGGCCGAGAAGCAGGGCTCGGCCGAGTTCACCGAGGACGACGAGGAGATCGTGGTGGCGCTGGCCGCCGCGGCCGGCGTGGCGATCGAGAACGCCCGCCTCTACGCGCTGGCGCACCGGCGGGAACGCTGGCTGGCGGCCGCCGCGGAGATCACCTCGGTGCTGCTCGGTGAGGTACGCCGTACCGACGCGCTGACGCTCGTGGCGCGCCGCGCCCGTGAGGTCGCCGAGGCCGAACTGGCGCTGGTGCTGCTCTACGACGAGGACGAGGCGCAGTTCACCGTCGAGGTGGTCGACGGCGCCGACCCGGTCACCCGGGAACTGGTCGGCGCGGTGCTGCCGGCCGCCGAGACCAGCTTCGCCGCGTCCGTCACGCGGGGCCGGCACGACCAGGTCGAGGACCTCGCCGCCGCGGCGCCCTGGCCCCGGCCGGTGGTCGCCGGGCCGGCCGTGGTGTCCCCGCTCGCCGCCGCGGACACGCTGCACGGTGTCCTGGTGATCGGCTACCGGCCCGACCACGGGCCCGCCGCCGACGACGACCTCGCGCTGCTCGCCAGCTTCGCCGGGCAGGCCGCGCTCGCCATGGAACGGGCCCGCGGCCAGGAGGAGCGGGAGCTGCTGGTGGTCCTGGAGGACCGCGAACGCATCGCCCGTGACCTGCACGACGTGGTGATCCAGCGGCTGTTCGCCACCGGCCTGCAACTACAGAGCGGCGCGATGAACGCCCGCCCCGAGGCGGCCAAGCGGATCAACCAGGCCGTCGACGACCTCGACGCCACCATCCGCGACATCCGCCGCACCATCTTCGAGCTACGCACCCCGATGAGCGCGGCGCTGCGCACCGAGATCCGCGAGGCGATCGAGGTGGCCGCCGAGTCGCTCGGCTACCGCCCCGAGCTGGAACTGACCGGCCCGATCGACAGCGCCGTACCGGACGACCTGCGCCCCGAACTCACCGCCGTGCTGCGCGAGGCGCTCTCCAACGCGGTACGCCACGCGCAGGCCGACCGGGTGTCGGTGCGCGTACGCGTCGACGCCGGCCGGGTCGAGATCACCGTCACCGACGACGGCGTCGGCTGCGACCCGGAGGCGGCCCGCAGCGGCCTGGTCAACCTGCGGGAGCGGGCCGAGCGGCTGGGCGGCGAGTTCTCACTTCGCCGGGCCGAGCCGCGCGGCACCGAGGTGCGCTGGAGCGTCCCGCTCGACTGACGGGCGGTCAGGTGTTCTTGCCGAGCAGGCGGGTGGCCAGCACCGCCGCCTGCGTACGCCGCTCCAGGCCGAGCTTCGCGAGCACGCTGGAGACGTAGTTCTTCACCGTCTTCTCGGCCAGGAACATCTTCCCGGCGATCTCCCGGTTGGTGAGCCCCTCCGCCACGTACTCCAGGATCCGCCGCTCCTGCTCGGTGAGCGACTTCAGCTCCCGCGGCTGCTCCACGCCGCTGCGGATGCGCTCCAGCACCCGGGTAGTGATCGCCGGGTCGAGCAGCGACTGCCCGGCCGCGACCCGGCGGACCGCGTCCACCAGGTCGGTGCCGCGGATCTGCTTGAGCACGTACCCGGCGGCGCCCGCCATGATCGCCGCGAACAACGCCTCGTCGTCCTCGTACGAGGTGAGGATCAGCCCCTTGATCGAGGAGTCCACCGCGCGGACGTCCCGGCAGACGTCGATGCCGTTGCCGTCGGGCAGCCGGGCGTCGAGGATCGCCACGTCGGGGCGCAGCGCGGGGATGCGGCGCGCCGCCTCCTGGGCCAGGCCGGACTCGCCGACCACCTCGATGTCGCCGCTGCTCTGGAGCAGGTCGGCAAGGCCACGACGGACGACCTCGTGGTCGTCGAGCAGGAACACCCGGATCATCAGTCCTTTCTACCCGCTTTCCCGCTCCGGCAGCACGGGTCGAAAGTCCCGTTCTCCCGGCGCCGCCCGGGACCGACGGCCGGGCCCAGGTGGGGACCTCCGGCCCTGCTCACCGTGCCGCCCGCTGACGCACCGTAGTGGTATCCCGTCCGGGGAAGCCGGCGCCGCACGAGAGGGAGCACCACCATGACGACCGAATACACCGGCGAGCAGCTGCGGGCCGCGGTCGCCGACGCGGTCCGGGCGCCGTCGCTGCACAACACCCAGCCGTGGCGGTTCCGGCTCGTCGACGGCGGCATCGAGGTGTCAGTCGACCCGCTGCGCGGCCTGCCCGCCACCGACCCGACCGGCTGGGGCGCGCGCGTGGCCGCCGGCGCGGCGCTGTTCAACCTGCGGCTCGCGCTCGCCGTCGCGGGCACCCCGGCCACCGTGCGGCTGCGCCCGTACCCCGCCGACCCGGACGTCGTGGCCCGGCTGGTGCCGGACGTGCCGCGCCGCCCCACCCCGGTCGAGCAGAGCCTGTACGGGGCGATCGGCCGCCGGTTCAGCAACCGCGCGCCGTTCTGGCCCGACCCGGTGCCGGCCGAGGCCCGCTGGCGGCTCGGCGAGGCGGCCCGCGCCGAGCAGTGCTGGCTGGAACTGGTCATCGGCACCAGCGCCGTCAACGCGGTCGCCGAGGTCGCCCGCAGCGCCCACCGCGTGCTGGAACGCAACCCCGCGTACGTGGCCGAACGGGCCGAGTGGATCCGCTCCGAACCGGCACCGGACGGCGTGCCCACCGGCGCCGGCGGACCGCAGAGCGAGCCGCAGGACCTGCTGCCCCAGCGCGGCTTCGGCGGACGCAACCGCGCCCCCGGCCACGACTTCGAGCCGGAGCCGCTGGTCGCGGTGCTCGGCTCGGCCGGCAACACCTCGGCCGACCAGATCCTGGCCGGGCAGGCGCTGCAACGGGTGCTGCTCACCGCCACCGACGCCGGGCTGAGCGTGTCGATGCTGTCCCAGCCGATCGAGGTGCCCGCCGCACGCGAGGCGCTGCGGATGTCGCTGGGCCGATTCGGCACCCCGCAGATGGTGATGCGGATCGGGTACGGCCAGCCGGGCCACGCCACCCCGCGTCGCCCGGTCGAGGAGGTGCTCGACCTGCCGGTCGTGCCGGCCTGACCCGTACCCCCGGCAGGTCGGGCCGGCCGCGCGGACCTGAATCTCGGGGTCAGGCCGGGAGCATGGCCAGCACGGCGGCCTCCCGCTCCGGTGCCAGGCCGACCGGTGCGCGCGCCGGACGCCCCGCCCGGTCCGGCACACTCCCCACCTCGCGCAGCCACCGCCAGGTGTCGGCGACCGTCTCGGTCACCGGCCGGCAGACCAGCCCCGCCGCGTACGCGCGTTCCACGTCTCGCTCCTGCAACCACCTGTATTCGTGCCCGCGCGGAATCCACACCGGCAGGTCGTTCCACGGCTCCACACCGGCGGCCAGGATCGGCTCCGGAGCCGTCCACCGCAGTGTCGCGCCCGACCCGGTCACCGCCACCGCCGCGTCGAGCAGGTCACCCATCGTCGCGTGCCCGGTGCGACCCACCACGTTGTACGCCCCGCCCACGCCCTCGGCGCCCCGGTCCAGCAGCCAGGTCGCCAGGTCCCGGACGTCCACGTACTGGATCGGCAGGTCACGCGGCCCCGGCGCCAGCACGTCCCCGCCCCGGGCGACCCGGTTCAGCCACCACGGCAACCGCCCGATGTCCTCCCCCGGGCCCAGGATCAGCCCGGCGCGGGCCAGCAGCGCCCGGTCGCCGAACACCTGCGTCGCGGCGAGTTCCCCGCCGGCCTTGTTCGCCGGGTAGTCGCCGTCGTCGGCGTCCGGGTCGGCCGGCACTGTGGGCGCCTCCTCGCCGCTGCCGGGCGCGACGGGTGGCGCGTACACCGATCCGCTGGACACGTAGACGTAGTGCGGCACCGCGTCGACGAGCGCCGACGCGGCGTCCCGTACCGCCCGGGGCGCGCCGTCCCAGGTGTCCACCACCAGATCCCACTCGCCGCCGGTGAGCGCGGCCAGCCCGTCCGGCGCGGTCCGGTCGCCCCGCAACCGGTGTACGCCGTCCGGCACCCGCCCGTGCACACCCCGGTTGAACACGGTCACCTGCCAGTCGCGGCGTACCGCCTCGGCCACTACCGCACCGCCGACAAAGCCCGTACCGCCAAGCATCAGGAGTCGCATGGCCCCAGGGTGCCGCCCGGCACCGCCCGGCAGGTGCCCCGTTCACGGTCAGCAGATCTGCCAACGGCAGAACCCGGTCTCTCGTCCCTCCCGGGCCCCGCCGCCCTCGTCCCCACCGGACACGATTCCTGGAGTTCTGACACCTCGCGAACAACGCTTACCAGGCAATCGGGGCGCCACAACTCCAGGGTCGAACGAGGGCGCACGAGACTCCGCACAGCACGGGGCACGCCGGGAGACGCCCTCTCCCGAGCAGCCCGCGATCTTGCACTTTGGTACCCCGCAATCCTCGTGAATGGGGCGTTTGGAGGGCGTGAACTGCAAGATCGCGTGGGTGGTCGGGGGTGTCGCGGTGCCTGCCCCGGGCCGGGCTGCTCGGCTGGGGGGTCGATCATGAACTTGGCGGCGTGTGGTGTCCGGTTTGTGCCCGCTAGCCTCATGATCGACGGGGCAGGGCAGGGCAGGGCAGGGGCGGGTGAGGCGGGGGCGGGGTGGGGTGTGTCTGTGTGGGTGGGGGTGTGCGGTTCGGGGGTGGTGGGTGGCACTCTGCGGGTGGAATCGCTGGCGGGTGGGTGGCGTTGTAACCGGGTGAACGACCGAGCGCCGGCGGCGCGCCCTGTGAGCGGGGCGGTATCCGCGAGCCGGGAATCGTTCCGGGCTGCTGGTCGTTGAGTAGGGTTCCGGTGACGTGAGCCGTGGGGAATCATCTCGGCCGGCTGGTCGTTGACGGTGGTTCCGGCGACGTGAGACCGCCCGGGAATGATGCCGGGTGGCGGTCGTTGACCATGCTTGCGGCGCCGCGACGAGGCATTCCCCCTGTCCTCGCGTGCAGCCGGATTCCCCTCTGGAAGTCTTTTGAGCGCCTGACGGTGCCCACGCATCCCGTTCCCCCTGGGTGCGTCGACCCCCGAATGGAGCCCTCATCATGAACACGATTCTGCGTAAGAGCGTTCTGGGTATTGCTGGTCTGGCTTTCACCGGTGGTGTGTTCGCCGGTCCGGTGGCCGCCCACGCGGCGGACACCGCCACCCCCACCAAGCCGGTTGCGGTGACGGTGCAGGGTGACAAGCTGATCCCGCACGGCGTGCAGGGTGAGCAGTCCCGCATCGACCTTGACGACGAGCAGACCGCCAACGTGAAGGCGATCATCGCGGCGACGAAGAAGGCCGGTATGGACGAGCGTGCCGCTGTGGTGTCGATCGCGACGGCGTTGCAGGAGTCGAAGCTGGAGAACCTCGGTCACCTCGGTGACCGTAACGACCACGACTCGCAGGGCCTGTTCCAGCAGCGTCCCTCCTCGGGTTGGGGCACGGTGGAGCAGATCACCGACCCCGAGTACTCGACCACGGCGTTCCTGAAGGGCCTCAAGCAGGTCGACGGCTGGCAGGACATGCCCCTGACCAAGGCCGCCCAGACCGTCCAGGTCTCCGCCTACCCCGACCACTACGCCCAGTGGGAACAGCAGGCCGCCGACCTCGTCGCCGAACACTGGAACAACTAAGTAAGACACACAGCGAAAAGGCCGGCACCCCGAACCAACGGGGTGCCGGCCTTCACGCGTACCCGATGGGTCAGGCCGGGGGCAGGACGAACGTCCACGTGGTGGTGGTCGTGCTGGCCGCGGCGCCCGTGGCGGTGAGCCCGCCGTAGCTGCCGGTCGGCACGCTGCTCGCCGAGTCGGCGAGCAGGCCGGTCACCCGGCCGCCGCCGGTCTGCGAGCTGTTGCTGCGCACCGCCAAGCCGGACGGCGGGGTGAGCGCGGTGGAGGTGCTGTCGCCGTGCAGCCAGTACGACACGGCCCAGCTCTGCGCGAATGTCACCGGCGCGTGCGGGGTGATCCGGGTGGCGGTGCTCGCCGGGTCGGCGGCCCTGCTGAGGACCGGCCCTCCCGGCGCCACCCCCCGGTACGCGGCCAGCACCAGGTTGCCCTTCGCCTGGCTGTCCAGTGTCACCCGGACGGCAGTGCCGGCGTCACCCGCGCTCGCGGTCTTCCACCAGGCGGTGGTGGTGGCGAAGCCACCGTCGAGGCGGTCGAGCCTGGTCCAGCCGGTCACCCCGCTCGGCTCACCGGTGCCGGTGTGCGTGTTCTGGCTGAGCACGAGCAGCAGCGTGTCACCGGCCTGCACGCCCGCCGGGACGGTGACGGTGTGGCTGGTCCAGTTGGCGTTCGCGGTGGCCTGGCCGACGAACGAGATCCGCTCCGGTACGGGCGCCACTGTCACGTCGACGGTCGCGGTGCCGGTGGCGCCCCGGTCGTCGGTGACGGTGAGCGTGACCGGGTAGGTGCCGGCAGCCGCGTACGTGTGCGACGTGGTCGGTACGGAGGCGGTGCCGGTGATGTCACCGTCGCCGAAGGCCCAGTTGTGGTCCTGGATCGCGCCGTCGGCGTCGGTGGAGGCCGCGCCGGAGAACGTGCACACCAGCCCGGAGCAGGTGGGCGTCAGCGCTGCCACCGGTGCCTGGTTGGCCGGGCCGCCCGATCCCTTCAGGATCTTCACGTAGTCGATGTCGCCGGCGAAGTAGTCGCAGGTGACCTTCGTACCGTCGCACTGGCTCTTGCCGCCCACGGACAGCGGCCAGGTGTTGGCGATGGTGCCGGTCGGCCCGTTGAGGCGGCTGGTCCGCACGCCGTCGACGTACATCTCCACGTACGCGGAGGTGCGGTTGCAGGTGACCGTGTGCCACTGGCCGTCGGAGATCGGCACGTCCGTGTAGCCGGTACGCGAGGCGCCGTCCGCACCCCGGAACAGGCACTTCGGCTTGCCGTTCGGGGCCTCGAACTTCCAGTAGCCGCCGGCCGTGTTGCCCTGTCCCTTCTGGAGGATGTTCCCGAAGGAGTACGTGGTCCGGTAGCGGATGGTCACCGAGAAGTCCCCGGCGTCCGGGTTGAAGTCGGTGCTGTGCGGCACCAGGTCGACGTGGCCCGGGACGTACTCCTTGTCGGTGGGCAGGTGGGTGGCGAAGCGGTGGCCGGTCGCCCCGGCGTAGAGCGCGCCGGTGACCACCTCGCCGCCGATCGTGCCGTGGCGGCCGTTGCCGCTGTAGTCGGTCAGCACCGTCGACGACGTCGGCTCGTCCATGCTGAAGAACGCCACCGTCCGTGTCGCGGTGGCCTGCGCGGGCGCGGCCGAGACCGTCACTCCGGCAGCCGCGACGACAGTCGCCACCCCTAACCGGGCGGCCGTCCGCCGCCACCGTCCGCGCTCGATCATGTGCATGTGACCGCCTCCCTGCGTATCGGGCATCACAGTGACACGCGTGGTGGCAGCGGCTGAATAACCCGCACGGTGGAGCCGGGTGACCGATGTGGCCGGTACGAACCGTCCGGTGGGATACGTCCGCCGATCGACCGGCGTCGCCGGCGGGCGGGGAGGGTGACTCTCGGTGGGCGATACTGGGTTTGAACCAGTGACCTCTTCCGTGTCAAGGAAGCGCGCTCCCACTGCGCCAATCGCCCGGGCACTCGCGAGCGGACGACGGGATTCGAACCCGCGACCCTCACCTTGGCAAGGTGATGCGCTACCAGCTGCGCTACGTCCGCGTGCCGCCGGTTCGCGCCGGCGACGGGGTGAACTCTACCCGATGCCAAGATCGCCGTGCGGCAGACCCCCGCCGCGCCCGGCGGCCGTGCGGTTGCGCCGGGGCCGCCGTCGCCAGGTGGTCACCACCACCGCCGAGCAGCCGGTGGAGTACCGCCGGGTCGAGGAGCGCCGGGACGTCGCCCCGCCGATGTGACAGCGACCGGGGCCGACGGAGCCGATCGGTCCCGGCTCGGGCCGGCCGGATCACCCGATCCGGCCGGCCCGCTCTGCTACAGCGCCCGCCGTCGACGGCGGCGCGCGGAGTGCCGTCCGGGTCAGCTCCGCATCAGCTCGTTCAGCGCGTCGAAGTCGAGCCCGTCGGCTAGCGCGCCGTACGTCCCGGCGCCGAGCACCTCCGCCGCCGCCCGCTGGGCCACCGCGTACGCGGCCTCGGCCACCGCCGGTCCGATGCTCACCCGGGCCACGCCGAGCCGGGCCAGCTCGGCGACCGGTGGCGCGCCCGGCCCGGCCAGCACGTTCAGCGGCGCCGGGATCGCCGCCGCCAGCGCGGCCACCGTCTCCGGTTCCACGGTTCCGGGTACGAAGATCCCGTCCGCGCCGGCCGCCAGGTACGCCTCGGCGCGTGCCACAGTCTCGGGTACGCCACCGGCCCCGCGCAGATAGGTGTCCACCCGCGCGTTGACGTACAGCGGGATGCCCGCGCGGTCGGCGGCGGCCCTGGTCGCGGCGAGCCGGGCGGCCTGTTCGTCGACCGGGCGCAGCGGGCCTCCGCCGTCGTGCCGGGAGTCCTCCACGTTGACGCCGACGGCCCCGGCCGCGAGCACCGCGGTGATCGTCTCGGCGACGTCGGCGGGGCTGTCGCCGTACCCGGATTCGATGTCGGCGGTGACCGGCACGCGGACCGCGTCCGCTACCCGGCGGATCACGTCGACGGCGGTGTCCCGGGCGAGCGCGTCGCCGTCCGGGGTGCCGCGGCTCCACGCGACCCCGGCGCTCGTGGTCGCGACCGCACGGGCGCCGGCTGCGGCGACGATCCGGGCGCTCAGCGCGTCCCAGGCGTTGACCAGGATCAGTGGCTCACCGGGCAGGTGCAGGGCGCGGAACTGCCGGGCTCGGGTCTGCTGATCGTCCACCGGGCCAGTCTGGGCGGGGCGATCCGGCCACGGCAATGGCCAGCGGCGCGGCACTGGACTGATCGACGGCGACGAGAAAGGCCGTGTCGAATGATCGACACGGCCTTTCCGCTGGTGGGCGATACTGGGTTTGAACCAGTGACCTCTTCCGTGTCAAGGAAGCGCGCTCCCACTGCGCCAATCGCCCTCGTCTACTGCGAGGTGGAGACGGGATTTGAACCCGTGTACACGGCTTTGCAGGCCGTTGCCTCGCCTCTCGGCCACTCCACCGAGGTTGCCCCCGAACTGCGTGGCGGCATCTCCGAGCGGACGACGGGATTCGAACCCGCGACCCTCACCTTGGCAAGGTGATGCGCTACCAGCTGCGCTACGTCCGCACGCCCCCGGTGTTATCCGGTGACGGATGAGAACTTTAGCCGAGCCCGGGAACGGTTGCCAAATCGGGGGCCCTTCCGGCGCGTCCGGATGTTGCCGGCGGCTCGCGGCGCAGGCTTCCTAGGAGCCTGGGTGGCTGCCGCCGACGGCCGGGGGGGCAGGGCCACGACCTGCGGAATCCGCTCGGCGAGTCGAGTGTCCGGCATCCGACTGTCCCGCCGCCGACCGGCCGCTTCGGTAACTCCCCGTGGTCATACGGATGGGTTACCGTAACGCCGTGACGAGACGAGCCGCCGAGATCCGCCTGGACGCGCTGCTGCGCACGGCCTGCGAGGTGATCGCGGAACGAGGGCTCGCCAACACCCGCACCGCGGACGTGGCCGAGGCCGCCGGGGTCAGCCAGGCGCTCGTCTTCTACCACTTCGCGACGAAGGACCGGCTGCTCGCGCAGGCCTTCGCGTACGCGGTCGAGCAGGATCTGGCCCGCCTCGACGCGGTGCTGCGCTCCTCCGCCCCGCCGCTGGCGAAGCTGCGCCGGATGCTGCGCCTCTACACGCCGACCGGCCGGGCCACCTCCTGGTCGATGTGGATCGACGGCTGGGCGGGGTCGCTGCGTACGCCGGAGCTGGAGAAGCTCTCCCGCCGCCTCGACCTGCGGTGGCGGCAGGACCTGGCCGCGGTGATCAGCGACGGGGTCGCCGAGGGCACCTTCGACTGCCCCGACCCGGCCGGCGCGGCCTGGCGGATCAGCGCGGTGATGGACGGGCTCGCGGTCCAGCTCGCGGTGCACGAACGGGTGATCACCCGCCGGCAGATCGCCGAGTGGATCCGCCTGGTGGCCGCCCGGGAGCTGGGCCTGGAGCCCAGCCAGCTCGACTGACCCCGGCCCGCGGCGGGTCAGTGCCAGCGGGGGCGGGGGCGCTCGAAGGGGGGCGGGAGCGTCTCCGGTTCAGCCTGCGCGGACGGGCGCAGCAGGCGGCGCATCCGCAGCAGCAGACCGGCGCCCAGGAACAGCAGCAGCCCGCCGAGCAGGAACGCGGCCTGGACGATGCCGAATCCGCCGCTGTCCGCCACCGGCCGCCCGGCCACGCCACCCGACGCGGGCGGCTCCACCACCGCGGCGCCGGCCGGCTCGTCAGTGGGCTCCACGTCGGGCGCCTCGGAGGACGGCTCGGAGGACGGCTCGTCGCTCGGTGTGGGCTCCGCGCTGCTCGGCGAGGGCGTCGGCTCGACTGCCTCCTCCCCCACCACCTCACGCGAGGCGGTCCGCCGGGCCAGCAGGCGCAACTGCGGGTCGTACGCCTCGGCGGCGAAACTCACCCGCCCGCGCCCCACGTCCTCGGCGAACGCCACCCGGTAGCGGGCGGTCACGGTACGGCCGGGACAGAGCACACCCGGGTCGAGTTGCCGGTCGGTGAGCCGGGCGGTGTCTCCCTCGGTACGGATCTCCAGCGGGAACGAGCCGCTGTCCTCCACCCGGTCCACCTTGAGCTGGTCCAGCCGCAGGCCCTGCACCCGCACCAGCATCGACCAGCGCACCCTGACACAGCCGCCCCCGTCGGAGCGGGACACCACGGCGGACAACGTCTCCACCCGGTTCCCGGCGGTGAACTCGTCCGGCAGGCCGCTCAACTCGGTGGAGAAGGCCGCCGCCGCCCGCGCCGGCAGGGCTCCGCCGTACCCGGTCCCGGCCACGAAGGTCAGCACCAGTCCGATCCGCAGCGCCTGCCGCCACCCGCTCACCACGCCTCCTCACCCTCGGTCGTGTCCACAGGCAACGCTAGGAGCGCGCCGGGCACGCCGGTAGACGGGCGTGTTCGCATCCAACGCCACAACACGGGGGCTGTTTCACCGAGCGTGGTGAACCGGTCACGACGTCGCCGCGACACGCCCGGAATGCGGGCCCGGAACCCGGGTGGGACACAATTCTCCGGTGTCCGAGCTGTCCGCCGCGTTCGTCCGGCTGCACGCCCGCCTCGCCCCCGTGGCGTTCGTACCCGAGGTGCGGCTGCACCAGGCCGACGAGCCGATCGGCCTGTGGGAGCTGACCGAGGGCGAGTTCCGCAGCTCCCAGCCGCCGCCGTTCTGGGCGTTCGCCTGGGCCGGCGGGCAGGGCCTGGCCCGTTACGTCACCGACCACCCCGAGGTGGTCGCCGGCCGCCGGGTGCTCGACCTGGCCTCCGGCTCCGGCCTGGTCGCCGTCGCCGCCGCCCGCGCCGGCGCCGCCGCCGTCCGGGCGGTCGAGGTGGACGAGCGGGCCGTGGCCGCCGTCGCGCTCAACGCCGAGGCCAACGGGGTACGCGTCGACGCCGAACTCGGCGACATCCTCGACTCCGACGCCGGTGACGCCGAGGTGGTGCTGGCCGGGGACGTCTTCTACAGCGAGGCGATGGCCCGCCGGATGCTGCGTTTCCTGCTCCGGGCCGCCCGCTCCGGCGCCCGGGTGCTGGTGGGCGACCCGGGGCGGGCGTTCCTGCCGCGCGAGCGCTTCCACGAGCTGGCCGCGTACGACGTGCCGGTGTCCGAGGCGCTGGAGAGCGTACTGGTGAAGCACACCACCGTCTGGGAGCTGGACCCGAACCCGCCCGGCGCCCGCCGCTAGCGTTACCGCGTGCTGTTCCGGGGCTGGGGGGAGTCCGTCGACGGGCGGTGGCCGGACGCGGCCACCGTTGTCGACCACGTCGGCGTGCCGCACCTGGTGGTGACCCGGCACGCGCTCGTTCGCAGGCTGCTCACCGATCCGGTGACGTTCCGGCCGGACAACGCGCTCGACGCGGTCACCCCGATCCCGGTGGCCGCGCTGCGGGTGCTCGCCGGACACCGGTTCCGGCTGCCGCCGACGCTGGCGAACAATGGCGGCGCGAGCCACCCGGAGATCCGCGGCATCGTGGCCGACGCGCTGCACCCGCACCGGGTGGACGCCCAGCGCCAGTGGCTGACCGGGCTGGTCCGGGAGCGGGTGGCTGGGCTGGCGGCGGCGCTCGACGCGGGCCGTCCGGTCGACCTGTACACGGGTCTCGCCGCCGACCTGCCGCTGCTGGTGCTGGCCCGGCTGGTCGAGCTGCCGGACGCCCCGGTCGGCGCGGTGAAGGGCTTCGCTCGGGCCGCGCTGGAGCTGTTCTGGGCGCCGCTGGACTCCTCCCGGCAGCTCACGCTGGCTGCCGAGGTGGGCCGGTTCCACACCGTGCTGCGGGAGTTCGCCGCCACCGGGGGCGGGCTCGCCGCGCGGCTGCGCGCGGCCGGGCACTCCCCCGACGTGGTCGTCGGGGCGCTGTTCTTCCTGCTGGTCGCCGGTCAGGAGACCACCTCGCAGTTCCTCACCCTGCTGCTGCACCGGCTGTCCGGTGAACCCGCGGTACGGGCCGGACTGCGCGCCGGGGAGGTCGGCGTGGACGACGTGGTCGAGGAGGGGCTGCGGCTGGAGCCGCCGATCGTCACCTGGCGGCGGGTGGCGGCAGTCGACACGATGCTCGGCGAGGTGCCCGTACCGGCGGGCACCAGCGTGGTGGCCTGGCTGGCCCGCGCCGGCCGCGACCCGGCCGTGGTGGACGCGCCGGGCGAGTTCCGCCCCGGTCAGCCCGGCTCGCGGCGGCACCTGGCGTTCGGCGCCGGGCCGCACCGCTGCGTCGGCGCGCAGCTGGCCCGGATGGAGGCCGCAGTGGTGGTCGCCGAGGCCACCGCGCTGCTCGACGACGTGACGGTCGTCCGCCCACCGTGGTGCCCGGACAACCTCACCTTCCGGATGCCCGACGCGTTCGTGGTCAGCCGCGCCTGAGCCCTGCGGGTGTTAACAAGGGGCCCTTCCTCTACCGGAGGCGTTAAGAAGGGGCCCTTCCTTACGAAAGTCAGGGTGGGTGGCTGCCGTTCGACGGCGGTGCGGGGGCATCCCGGCCGAATAGCGTCGCCGCATGATCACACTTCGTGCGTTGACGAAACGGTTCGGCGACGTGACAGCCGTCGACGACCTGACCGTCGAGATCCGCCCCGGCCAGGTCACCGGGTTCCTCGGCCCGAACGGCGCGGGCAAGTCCACCACCATGCGGATGGTGCTCGGCCTGGACCGGCCCACCGCCGGGCAGGCCCTTGTCAACGGCCGGGACTACCGCACGCTGCGGCACCCGCTGCACGAGGTCGGTGCGCTGCTCGACGCCACAGGCGTGCACCCGGCCCGCTCCGGCGTGGCGCACCTGCGGGCGATGGCGCGCAGCAACGGCGTACCGGCCCGGCGGGTGACCGAGGTGCTCGACCTGGTGGGCCTGGACGCCCGCGCCGCCGGCAAACCGGGCCGGGCGCTGTCGCTGGGCATGGGTCAGCGGCTCGGCATCGCTGGCGCGCTGCTCGGTGACCCGCCGGTGCTGCTGCTCGACGAGCCGGTGAACGGGCTCGACCCGGACGGGGTGCGGTGGATCCGCGGGTTCACCCGCCGTCTCGCCGACGAGGGGCGCACCGTCCTCGTCTCCAGCCACCTGATGAGCGAGATGCAGCAGACCGCCGACCGGGTGGTGGTGCTGGGGCGCGGCCGGCTGGTCGCCGACGCGCCGCTGGCCGAGCTGATCGCCGCGCGGCCCGCCGCGTCGGTGCGGGTACGCGGGCCGGAGCCGGCCGCGCTCGCCGCGCTCGGCGACCGGCTCGCCGCCGAGGGCGCGACTGTCACCGCCGACGAGGGCGGGATGTCCGTCGCGGGCAGCACCGCCGGCCGGGTCGGCGACCTGGCGCACGAGATGGGGGTACGCCTGCACGAGCTGACCCCCGTCGCCCCCTCCCTGGAGGAGGCGTTCCTGGAACTGACCGCCGACAGCGTCGAGTACGCCGCCGGCCCGACCGGAGGTGGCACCCGATGACCGCACAGTCCACGCTCGACCCGGCCCGGCGGACCGCCCGGCCCGCCCCGGCCGGACACCCGCTCGCCGGGGCGGTGGCCGCCGAGTGGACGAAGCTCTGGTCGGTCCGCTCCACCTGGTGGACGCTGCTCGCGGCGGTGCTGACCATGGCGGCCACCAGCGCCCAGCTCGCCATCTACGCGCAGAACGCCAACACCGACGACGACCCGGCCAACAACCCGGGCGTGGTCGACGTCGGCGAGATCGTGGCCGGGTCGCTGGAGCTGACCCAGTACGTGGTGCTGGCGCTCGGCCTGTTCGCGATCACCAGCGAGTTCACCACCGGCACGATCCGCACCACGCTGCGGTGCACCCCGTCACGGGGGCGGGTGCTCGCCGCGAAGGCGATGGTGGTGGCCGCTGTGACGTTCGGCGTCGGGCTGCTGCTCGGCACGGTCGGCGCGGTGACGGCCCGGCCGGTGCTGGGCGAGTGGGGCCGCGCCCCGCTGGGCGGGACCGTGGCCGACGTGGTGGCCGCCGCGGCGTACCTGGCGCTGCTCGGCGTGCTGGCCCTCGGCCTGGCGGCGGCGCTGCGCGGCGCGGCGCTGGCCCTGACCGTCCTGTTCGCGCTGCTGATGATCGTGCCGCTGTCGTTGCAGGAGCCGGACATCACGGTGCTCACCCGGATCGCCGACGCGTTCCCCGGGGTGGCCGGCGACCACTTCCTGGCCGGGGACACCGAGCCGTACCCGGCGGTGGCGGGGCTGCTGCTGCTCGCCGCCTGGGCCGCCGCCGCGCTGACGCTGGGCCGGTGGGCGCTGGCACGGCGCGACGCCTGAACGGGGGCGGGGCTGGTCAGCCGGCGGGCGGGACCAGCCCCGCCTCGTACGCAAGGATCGCCGCCTGCACCCGGTTGCGCACGTCCAGCCGGGTGAAGATGCTGGTCAGGTAGCTCTTCACGGTGCCCTCGACCAGGTGCAGCCGGCGGGCGATCTCGGCGTTCGACAGTCCCGCGCCGACCAGCGCCAGCACGTCGCGTTCCCGGTCGGTCAGCCCCGCCAGCCGGTCCCGCGCGTACGGGCCGCGGGCCAGCCGTCCCCCGCTCAGCTCGATCACCCGGCGTGCCACCCGCGGCGACAGGTACGCCCCGCCGTCGGCCACCGCGCGCACCCCGGCCAGCAGTTCGCGCGGGTCACCGGACTTGAGCAGGAACCCGGCGGCACCGTGGCCGAGCGCGCGGGCGATCAGGTCGTCGTCGCCGAACGTGGTGAGCATGACCGCCGCCGTCTCCGGCACCAGCCGGCGGATCTGCGCGGCGGCGCTGAGCCCGTCGCCGCGGGGCATCCGGATGTCCAGCAGCGCCACTCGGGGCCGGTGCGCGCGGACCAGCTCGACCGCGGCCAGGCCGTCGCCCGCCTCGCCGACCACCTCGATGCCGGGGTCGGCGGCCAGGATCGCCCGGACCCCGGCCCGGACCAGTGCCTCGTCGTCGGCGAGTACCACCCGCAGCGGGCGGTCGTGGTCGTCGCTCATGGTGCGATCTGCTCCTTGCTGACCAGCCGCCCGCCGGCGAAGCAGAGCCGCCAGGTCGCCTGGGCGAACGGGAAGTTGCCGTCGGTGTAGAACTCGCAGCCCGGCGCGGCGCCGGTCGCGGGCGGGTCGGCCTGCCGGCGGGGCAGACCGAGCGCGTCGCGCGGCTCACCCAGCCGCAGCCGTTCGTAGCCGGTCCGGTCCAGCACCGCGCCGGCCGTGGCGAGCGGGTAGTAGACGAGCGCCAGCACCAGGGCCAGCCCGGCGGGGGCGCCGATCGCGACGAGCAGGCTGCGCCGCACCCGCCGCCGGGCCTCCCGCAGCCGCCGGGCCGCGTCCCCCGGTTCACCCCGCCGGGGTACGCCGGCACCGGCGAGCGGTCCGGCGTCCGTGAGGCCGGGGTCAACGGGTCGCGGGGCGGCCACCCCGTCCAGCGGGAGCCGCGCGGTGACCGCCCAGCCACCGTCGCGGGGACCGGCGTCCAGGGCACCGCCGGCGAGGCGTACCCGCTCGCGCAGCGCCAGCAACCCGGAGCCGTGCGACGGCGGTCCGGGCAGCGGGCCGGCCGGCGGTGGCGCGTTCACCACCGCGACCGTCGCCGCGTCGGCCCCGCGTGTCACAGCGACGGTGACCGGGGCGCCGGGGGCGTAGCGGGCGGCGTTGGTGAGCGCCTCGCGGACCACCCGGTGCACCGCGTGCGCCGGCAGCGGCGGCAGGTCGGGCGCGTCGGCGCGCAGGTCGACTGTCATCCCGGCGTCGCGCGCGCCGTCGACCACGTCGGCGACCGTCTCCCCCGGCGACCGCAGCGTGCGCTCCTCGCGCAGCACGCCGATCACGTCGTGCAGCCGCTCGGTGGCGGCGGCGACGCTCGCCCGCAGCTCACCGGCCGCCGCCCGGTGCGCCGGGGACAGGTCCGGCGCCAGTTCCAACGCGCCCGCCCGCAACGCGATGAGGCTCAGGTCGTGGCCGAGCGAGTCGTGCATGTCCTGGGCGATACGGGCCCGCTCACGCAGGCGTACCCGCTCGACCTCGGCCCGGCGCTCGGCCTGCGCGTGCCGCAGCCCGGCGTCGGCGAGCGTGCGGTGCTGCCGCCGCAGCCGGCCCAGCAGCCAGGGGAACACCCCGGCGAACAGCAGCACCGAGGAGAGCAGGAACCAGGTGGACGGCTCGGTGCCGAGCAGCCCGAGGTTGAGCACGGAACCGGTGACCGCGATGGCGGCGAAGACGGCGGCGGCCGGTGCGGCCCGCTCGCTGCGTCGTCCGGCCAGGTAGCCGAAGACCGGGATGGCGAACACGACGTTGCCGTCGACGAGCGAACCGGCCACCACCGCGAGCACCGCGACCAGCGGCCACCGGCGGCCGATCCACACCGCCGCGCCGAGCAGCACCAGCGCGGCGGCCAGCGGCGGCAGCTCGTCCGCGCGCCACGGCGGGGTGAGCCGGCCGTACGCGACAGGTGCCGCGAGCACGGCCCAGAGCAGCAGGTCACCGGCCCGGCGCTGTCGTTCGCGGGGTTCCACGGCGGTCACGCTACCCACGCCCGGCCGGGCCGGGCACCGACGAAAGTCAGGTCTCCTCGGCCCAGGCCCGCCAGTCGTCCAGCACGCCGTACAGGGCGGGGGTGAGCCAGCCGGGCGCGGACCGGCGGAACACGCCCGGGTCCATCCCGCCCGCGCCGGCCGGTACCGCGCCGAGCAGGTTCGGCACCAGCTCGGACAGGTTGAGCCAGTGCACCAGTTCCGGTTCGGCCGGCCAGGCGCCGATCACCACACCGGCCGGGACCGCCCGCCGCTCCAGCGCCTCCAGCGTCAGCGCGGTGTGGTTGAGCGTGCCGAGACCGGCCCGCGCCACCACCACCGCCGGCGCGCCGAGCGACACCGCCAGGTCGGCCACCGTCCACGGCTCGCCGGACGGGCGCAGCCCCATCGGTACGAGCAGCCCGCCCGCGCCCTCGACGAGCACCAGATCGTGCTTGTCCGCCTCCTCGCGGACGGCGTCGACCGCCTTGTACAGCTCCAGCGGCGGCAGCTCCGCCACCCGGGCCGCGGCCAGCGGAGCAAGCGGATCGGGGTAGCTGGCGAGCGTCCGGCCGGTCAGCGGGGCGGCCAGCCGGGTCACCGAGTCGACGTCGCCGGGCTCGCCTGTCGCCGTACCCGTCTGGCCGGGCTTGACCACCGCGACCCGCAGGCCGGCCGCCTGCGCGGCGGCGGCGACGGCGGCGGTCACCACCGTCTTTCCGACCTCGGTATCGGTGCCGGTCACCAGCACCGGCCCGGTCCAGGCGTCGCCGAAGCTCATGGCGCACACTCCACGATCACGTCCAGGGCCCGGTCGAAGTCGGCCCGGTCCACCCGGGCGCTGACTGTGAGCCGCAGCCGGGAGCGGCTGTCCGGCGTGGACGGGGGACGGAAGCAGCCGACCGCCACACCCCGGTCCCGGCAGGCGGCGGCCCAGGCCGTCGCCTCCTGCGGGCCGGGCGCGGTCACCGAGATCACGGCGCCGTCCGGGGCGGACACGGACAGCCCGGCCCCGCCGAGCCGGCGCACCGCCGCCGCGACCCGGTCGGCCAGCTCGGCGCGCAGCGCGTCGCCGTCGCGGGCCAGGCGCACCGCGGCGCGGACCCCGGCCACCACCGCGGGCGGCGGCGCGGTGTCGAAGATGAACGTGCGGCCGGTCTCCACCAGGTGGCGGACGAACTCGGCCGGCCCGGCGACCACACCGCCGGCCCCGCCGAGCGCCTTGGACAACGTCGCGGTGACCACCACGTCGGGCGCGCCCGCGAGCCCGGCGGCGGCGACCCCGCCGGCCCCGGCCGGGCCGGTGACGCCGAGCGCGTGCGCGTCGTCGACGAGCAGCAGCGCGCCGTGGCGGCGGGCCACCGCGTGCAGCTCCGCGAGCGGGGCCAGGTCGCCGTCGACGGAGAAGACCGACTCGGTCACCACCACCGCCGGGCGGCCCGGCGCGGCGGCGAGCGCCGCCGCCACAGCGGCCACGTCGGCGTGCGGCGTCACGAGCGTCTCGGCGCCGGAGATCCGGCAGCCGTCGATCAGCGAGGCGTGGTTGTGGGCGTCGGAGACGAGCAGCGTACGCGGCTGCGCCAGCCCCCGGACGGCGGCGAGGTTGGCCAGGTAGCCGGAGGAGAACACCAGCGCCCGGTCGACGCCGAGCCAGCCGGCCAGGTCGTCCTCCAGCGCGTGGTGCGCGTCGGTGGACCCGCGTACCAGACGTGATCCGGTGGCGCCCAGCCCGTACGCGGACAGGGCCGTCGCGGCGGCGGCGGTGACCTCCGGGTGGGTGGCCAGGCCGAGGTAGTCGTTTCCGGCCAGGTCGACCACGGCGTCGTCGGCGGCGCGGGGGCGCAGCGTGCGGGTCAGCCCCGCCCGGGCCCGCAGCTCGGCGCGGCGGTCCAGGGCCGCCAGCCAGTCCGCCACCGTGCCGTCCCCTCCCGCCGACTCCCCGCCCCCGCCGGGCGCTTCCGCGGGGCGAAGTTACCACCCGCGCCGAGGGCCCCGGCGTGGCGCGGTCCCGGCTCGCCGGAGGGCCGGCAGCTGTGGTTTCCCGCGCTTCCGGTGGCCTGTTAGGTTACGAGCCATGCCAGAGATCCTCGACCAGGCCCGGGAGCGGGTGCTGGGCAACGGCGTCGGCCTCGACGAGGCCGGTGTCCTCGCGGTGCTGAACCTTCCCGACGAGCACCTGCCCGCCGCGCTCCAGCTCGCCCACGAGGTCCGGATGCACTGGTGCGGCCCGGAGGTCGAGGTCGAGGGCATCGTCTCGCTGAAGACCGGCGGCTGCCCGGAGGACTGCCACTTCTGCTCGCAGTCCGGCCTGTTCACCTCGCCGGTGCGCTCGGTCTGGCTGGACATCCCGGCGCTGGTCGAGGCCGCGAAGCAGACCGCAGCGACCGGGGCGACCGAGTTCTGCATCGTGGCCGCCGTGCGCGGCCCGGACGCCCGGCTGATGAAGCAGATGCGCGAGGGCGTCGCCGCCATCCGCGCCGCTGTCGACATCCAGGTCGCAGCCTCGCTCGGCATGCTCACCAAGGAGCAGGTCGACGAGCTGGTCGAGATGGGTGTGCACCGCTACAACCACAACCTGGAGACCTGCCGCTCCTACTTCCCGAACGTGGTCACCACGCACTCGTGGGAGGAGCGCTGGGAGACGTTGCGGATGGTCCGCGAGTCCGGCATGGAGGTCTGCTGCGGCGGCATCCTCGGCCTCGGCGAGACGGTCGAGCAGCGGGCCGAGTTCGCCGCCCAGCTCGCCGAGCTGGACCCGCACGAGGTGCCGCTGAACTTCCTCAACCCGCGTCCCGGCACGCCGCTCGGCGATCGCCCGGTGGTGGAGGGCAAGGACGCGCTGCGCGCCATCGCCGCGTTCCGGCTGGCCATGCCGCGCACCATCCTGCGGTACGCGGGCGGCCGCGAACTCACCCTCGGTGACCTCGGCACCCGCGACGGCCTGCTCGGCGGCGTCAACGCGGTGATCGTCGGCAACTACCTGACCACGCTGGGGCGGCCCGCGACGGCCGACCTGAAGCTGCTGGAAGACCTGAAGATGCCGGTGAAGGCGCTCTCGGCGACCCTGTGAGGCAGCGGTGACCGAATCCTCCCCCGCCACGGCGGCCCCCGCCGCGCTCTGGTGCGACAGGTGCGGCGAGTCGGTGGCGGCCGGGCCGCACCCGGCGTGCGAGGCGGCGCGGGCGTGGGAGCCACCGCGCTGGTGCGCGTCCTGCCGTCGGCGGATGAAGGTGCAGGTCGTACCGACCGGCTGGTCGGCGGTCTGCGTCGAGCACGGCGAGCGGCGGGGCTGAGGCGTGCTGCGGGGGCGGGCGGTGACGCTGCGGCCGGTGACCGACGCCGACGTGCCCGCCCTGGCCGCGATCCGGGCCACTCCGGAGGTGCGCCGCTGGTGGCGCGGCGGTGACGACCTGGCCGAGTCGGTCCGGGCCGATCTGGCCGACGACGCGCTGACCGTCTACGCCGTCGAGCACGACGGCAAGCTGGTCGGCGCGATCCAGTGGTACGCCGAGACCGACCCGGACTACCGGCACGCCAGCCTGGACGTGTTCCTCGACCCGGCGGTACGCGGCTCGGGGCTGGGCGGCGACGCGATCCGCACGCTGGTCCGGCACCTGATCGACGAGTACGGCCACCACCGGTTCACGATCGACCCGGCGGCGGCGAACACGGCGGCGATCCGGGCGTACGCGAAGGTGGGGTTCCGTCCGGTGGGCATCATGCGCCGCTACGAGCGCGGCGCGGACGGGCGCTGGCACGACGCGCTGCTGATGGACCTGCTCGCCACCGACCTCCCCGACTGAGAGCGGTGCGGACCTTGGACAGTTGCCGTTCACCACGAACGACAACTGTCCAAGATTCAGCAGGTGGGGCGCCAGCCGGCGGCCAGCAACGCGCGCCGCAGCGTGCCGGCCACCTCGTCGGGGCGGGCCCGGACCAGCCACGCCGGGAAACGCAGGATCCGGTCACCTTCCGTCCAGACCGCGTTCTGCCGGCGCATGTCGTCCGCCCACTGGCGTGCGTCCATGTGGTGAGCGCCGTCGACCTCCGCGTGCAGCCGCCACTCCCGCCAGTAGGCGTCCAGCCAGCGCCTCCTGCCCTCGGCATCGCGGCGAGGGTGTTGCAGATCGGGCCGGGGAAGCCCGTGCCGCTCGCACAGCCGGACGAAGTCCAGCTCCGACAACGCCTCCGCTCCCCCGGCGATGTCGGCGACGGCCTGGCGGATCAGCTGCCGCCGCCGGACCCGCGGCATCAGGGCGAGAACCTGGCCGATCTCCGAAGGCGTGACGCGGCGTTGCTGACAGGCCGCCGCGAGCACCAGTTGCGCCTCCCGGGCGGACGTCGCCCAGCTCGCGGCGTCCACGACGGAGCGTGCCGTCGTCGTGCGAGGTGGGCGGGCCCGTTGGCGGTGTTCCGCCGGCAGCGCGGTCGTACGGTGCACGACCACTCCCGGCATGTCGAGTGGCAGCCCGCCCAGATTGCGTCCGGCCCGGCGGGCCGCCGGCACGAGCACATGCAGCGGATCGGGCCGCAGCCCTCGCACGCCTCCTTCCGCAGCGGCGGTCACGCCGGCGAGAACGGCGCCCGGCCCGGTGGCCAGCACGGCTACCCAGAGCTGCTGGTCCCGGGTGAGCCGACCGTTGCCGGTGAGCAGGAGTCCACGGCACAGAGAACGCCATCGTCCCGATCGGACCAGGCCGCGTACCGCGCCTTCGGCCAGCAATCCGGTCACCTGGGCGGTGGTCACCACCCCGGCCTGTCCGAACGCCAGCCACTCCAGCTCGTCCACATCGCCCAGGAGCCCTCGCATCACCGCAGTCTGACCTCCACCCGGCACCACGCACCGCCCCGCACCGGCAGGCGGTGCGGACCTTGGACAGTTGCCGTGCACCACGAACGACAACTGTCCAAGATCGCGGAGCCGGTCCCGCTACGAGACGGCGCAGGGGGAGCCGTTGAGGGTGAAGGTGGTGGGCTTGGCGGTGCTGCCGGTGTGGGTGCCGTTGAAGCCGAAGCTCGTCGACGCCCCCGGGCGCCAGCATCCCGTTGTAGGAGAGGTTCGACGCGGTCACCGCCGTACCGGTCTGCGTCACGTTCCCAGGTCCCGCCCTCCGGCACCCCGATCTTGAACTGGACCTCCATCCGGTGCTGCGACTGCCCGGCGGGCGCGATGGTGTAGCCGGTGCGGTCGGGGAAGAGCGCGCCGAGCCGGGGCGCCCGGGGCGTACTCACGGGTAACCATCGGGAGCTGGATCACATCATCGACACTGGTCGATATAGAGCGTGTTCGGTCCCAGCTCAGCGGCATCGTCACGGTGCTGAACGCACCCGCGAGGGCGCCGCCGGCGGCGCGGCCGTCCTGGCATACGAGCGTACGGTTGCCCGGCCGCTTCGGCCCGCGGGACAGTACGCCTCACCTGCGGTGCCATCGACGCCGCCGCTCCCCGGACGACACTGAGGAGATCGCGATGGCTCTACGACTCGCCGAGGGCACCTCCTGGTCCGACACCCTCGCCCGGGCGGTGGCCGCCACGCCCGAGGCGTTCGGCACCGGCCCCGACGGCACCACGACGCTGCACCACCTCGTCCAGGGCGGCTGGCACGCGCTCGGCACGCCCACCGCCGTACGTACCCCGGTGGACAACACCGTGCTGGTGAACCTGGCCCGGCTCGACGCCGACACGGCCCGCGCCGCCGTCGCCCACGCCGCCGACGCGCACCGGGAGTGGGCACGAACCCCGCTGGCCGAGCGCGTCGCCCGGGTCACCGGCGCGCTCGACGCGCTCACCGCACACCGCGACCTGCTCGCCCTGCTGCTGGTCTGGGAGATCGGCAAGCCGTGGCGCCTGGCCTGCGCCGACGTGGACCGCGCGCTGGACGGCGTGCGCTGGTACGTGCAGGAGATCGAGCGGATGCTCGCCGACGGGCGGGAGCCGCTGCCCGGCCCGGTCAGCAACATCGCCTCCTGGAACTACCCGATGAGCGTGCTCGTGCACGCCGAGCTGGTGCAGTTGCTCGCCGGCAACGCGGTGATCGCCAAGACGCCGTCGCAGGGCGGCGCGGTCTGCCTCACCGTCGCGCACGCGCTGATGCGCCGCGCCGGGCTGCCCGCCACGCTGCTGTCCGGCAGCGGCGAGGAGCTGTCCGAGGTGCTCGTCCGCGCGCCGGAGATCGGCGCTGTGGCGTTCGTCGGCGGGCGCTCCAACGGCGGCAAGGTCGCCGCCGCGCTGCTCGACTGCGACAAGCGGCACTTCATCGAGCAGGAGGGCCTGAACGCCTGGGGCATCTGGGACTTCTCCCAGTGGGACTCGCTCGCCGCGCACCTGCGCAAGGGCTTCGAGTACGGCAAGCAGCGCTGCACCGCGTACCCCCGGTTCGTGGTCCAGCGCGACCTGGTCGACGAGTTCCTCGACATGTACCTGCCGGTGGTCCGCTCGATCCGATTCGGCCATCCACTCGCGGTGGACGAGACGTGGCGGGCCGGCGACCCGCTGCCCGAGCTGGACTTCGGGCCGCTGATCAGCGCCGCGAAGGCCGACGAGCTGCGGCGCAAGGTCGACGAGGCGGTACGCGGCGGCGCCGTGCCGCTGCACCGCGGCAAGCTGGACGGCGCGCCGTTCCTGGACGGGCAGGACACGTCCGCCTACGTCGCACCGGCCGTGCTGCTGGCCCCGCCCGGCCGGTCCCGCCTCATGCACGCCGAGCCGTTCGGCCCGGTCGACACCATCGTCGTGGTGGACACCACCGACGAGCTGCTGGCCCAGATGAACGCCTCGAACGGCGCGCTCGTCGCGTCGCTCGCCTGCGACGACGAGGAACTCGCCGGCAAGCTGGCGGTGGACCTCCAGGCGTTCAAGGTGGGCATCAACAAGCCGCGCTCCCGGGGCGACCGGGACGAGCCGTTCGGCGGCCGGGGCGCGTCCTGGAAGGGCGCGTTCGTCGGCGGCGACCTGCTCGTGCAGGCGGTCACAGTCGGCGGTGACGGCCGGCTCTACGGCAACTTCCCCGACTACAGCAGCTATCCGGCCACCTGATCGCACCCAGACGGGCGGGGCCCCCGCATCGGGAGCCCCGCCGTGTCACCGTCCCCCGTATCGGAGGTCGGCCCGGGTGGCGCGTGACCGCGCCGGTTGCGGCCGTCCGGGCCGTACCCCTCGGGTGTGCCGCGCCGTTGCGGCGCACCTCCGGGATCCGGCCGGCGGCCGTCAGCTCAACTCGACCGCTGTGCCGGCACCGTCACCTCGGCCCGCGCGGGCTGCTCGGCCGCCGGCCGTGCGGCCAGCGGCAGCGTCGCGGTCAGCACGCCACCGTCGCGTTCCATCGCCACCGGACGGTCCAGCCGGCGCAGCGTCCGCAGCATCGGCGTGTTCTCGGACTGCACGTGCAGCAGCACGGCGGCGTAGCCGGCCCGGTCGGCGTGACCGACCAGGCGACGCAGCAGCGCCGAGCCGAGACTCCGGCGCTGCCAGTCGTCGCGGACCAGCAGCGCCGCCTCGGCCTCGTCGCCCTCGCCGAGCAGGTTCGCCATCGCCACGACCGGCTCCGCCGCCCCGCCGCAGCCCGCGGTGGCGAGCAGTGTCACGCCCCGCGCCGGTTCCAGCAGCCGGCGCAGCCGGGCCGGCGACGGGTCCGCCGCCCCGCTCAGGTAGCGCCGCTGCCGGCTGCGCGCCGAGCAGGCGGCGTGCAGCTCGCGTACGCCGGGGACGTCCTCGGCGGTCGCGGCCCGCACCGACACCTCGCCGCCGTCCGGGAGCACCAGCGTGATCCGGTCGGCGTCCCGCCGGGCCAGCGTCGCGGCCAGCTCGACCAGGGCCTGCGCGCGGGCGTACTCGGCCGGGGTGAAGCTGGGTTCCCGGCGGTGCAGCTCGTGGGCGCCGCCGGCCGGGTCGGCGAGCACCATCGTGGTGCCGCCCACCCCGCCCGGCGCGGCGGCGAACGTCGGACGCCAGGTCACCGAGTCGGCGCCGAGCAGCGTGCGCAGCACCTCGCCGGTCGCCTCCGGGTCGCGGACCAGCCGCCCGGCAAGCCCGAGCAGCCGGGTCGGCTCGTCGGCCAGCCCGCGCGCCCCGCTGCGCGCGATCCAGCAGTCCCGGCCCCGGCCCCGCTCCACGGCGGCCCGCAGCTCCGCCTCGGTCACCGGCTCGGGCGCGTCGACCAGGAAGTCGTCGACCGCGCCGGCCTCAGTGGTGTACACCTGCACACTGAGAATGTTGACCCCGCGCAACGCGAGGCTCGCCGTGAGCACCGACAGGTAGCCCGGCCGGTCGTCCACAGTGGCTCGGATCCGCCAGAGCGCCATGGTTGTCTCCCTTCCTCAGCTCCGACCATGCCGTCCGCCTGTTGCGGGCCCGTTGCCCGGGAGTGACGCGGGCCGTCCGGTCAGGTGACGGTGGTCACGGGCGGCGTGCCGACCAGGTCCAGCCGGTCGCCGAGGATCACCGCGCTGGCGCGGACGAGCTGGGCGAGCCGGTCCACCTCGGTGGAGTGGAACCCGGCGGCGGCGAGCGGCTCGCTGTGGTCGCGGGCGACCACGAGCACCAGCCCGGCCCGGCCGAACGGCGCCACCGCGTAGTGGTGCCCGTCCGGGCCGGTCATGGTGCGCGCCCGCAGCGGGGTCACCTCCGGCAGCCGCGGCGGCACCGGCGCCCGCCAGCTCGCGTGCCCGATCGCGGCGACGCCGGCCTCGCCGCTGCGCGAGGCCCAGTCCAGGGGTACGACGGCGGCCACCGCCCAGTCCGCGGCGAGCAGCCCCGGCACCGCGTCGACGAGCGTGGCCACCCCGTCGACCGGGTTCGCCGCCACCTGGGCGAGCAGTTCGGCGTCCTGCCCGGTGGTGGTGGGCGCGCCGATCGCCCGCCACACGCCGTCCACCCGGACGCCGGGGATCGCGGCCAGCCCGGCGAGCATCCGCTCCACCCGCGCCGCACCCGGCCAGACCACGGTGAAGTCGTCCACCGCCCGGCCGCCGAGCCGTTCCAGCACCACCACCTGCACGATGTCCGCGCCGGATACGCCGAGTGTCCGGGCCACCTGGCCGAGCGTGCCCGGACGGTCCGGCAGGGTCACCCGAACTCTCAGCAGCATGTCTGATCCCCTCCGCTCGGCGGGCCGGCCGAGCGGCCGGCAGGCTGGGGCCCAGCCTGCCGGTTGACCATTTCGCCCCTGTTGCAGGGGCATGTCCCGCCGGGAAAGCCCGACCTTGACAACAAAGCTGAGCTGCCATCAACTAATCGGATGACCGATCCGGCCGCCGATGTCGCCGCGCCCTCGACCGGTCCGGCCCCGCGCGGGCTCGACCTCGACCGGCTCGCCGCCCACCTGGCGGTCCACCGGCCGGACCTGAGCGGACCGTTGTCGGCGCGGCTGATCGCCGGCGGCAAGTCCAACCTCACCTACCTGCTGCGCGCCGGTGACCGCGAGGTGGTGCTGCGCCGCCCGCCGCTCGGGCACGTGCTGGCCACCGCGCACGACATGCCCCGGGAGCACCGGGTGATCTCGGCGCTCGCCCCGACCGGCGTACCGGTGCCGGAGGCGCTGCTGCTCTGCGCCGACGAGAGCGTCGTCGGCGCACCGTTCTACCTGATGGCGAAGGTCGACGGCGAGGTCTACCGGCGGCGGGAGCAGACCGACGCGCTCACCGCGACGCAGCGGCGCGACCTCGCGATGGCGATGATGGACACGCTCGCCACGCTGCACCGGGTCGAGCCGGCCGAGGTGGGGCTGGCCGACTTCGGCCGCCCGGAGGGCTACCTGGCGCGGCAGGTGCGCCGCTGGGCCGGCCAGCTCGACCGGTCCCGCAGCCGGCCGCTGCCCGGCATCGACGAGCTGCGCGACGCGCTGGCCGAAAGCGTGCCCGAGGGCGCGAACGCGGGCCGGATCGTGCACGGCGACTACCGGCTGGACAACCTGCTCGCCACGGTCGACCCGGTGGCGGTGCGGGCGGTGCTCGACTGGGAGATGGCCACGCTCGGCGACCCACTGGCCGACCTCGGGCTGCTGCTGACGTACTGGGACGTGCTGGGCGACAGCGACCACGGCGAGGGCAACCCGGTGGCCGACGGCATCGGCCCGCGCGCCGGTTTCCCCGCCGGCGCCGAACTGATCGAGCGGTACGCCGGGCGCAGCGACGTCGACGTCGGGCCGCTGCACTGGCACGTGGCGCTCGGCTGTTTCAAGCTCGCGGTGATCTGCGAGGGCATCCACTACCGGCACACGCTCGGGCAGACGCTGGGCGAGGGTTTCGACCGGATCGGCGACATGGTGGCGCCGCTCGTGGCGCACGGGCTGCACGCGGTGAGGGAGGGCTAGATGGAGTTCGCGTACGACGACCGGACGGTCGAGCTGCGGCAGCGGCTGGAGGCGTTCCTCACCGAGTGCGTGTACCCGGCCGAGCCGGTGCACCACGAGCAGGTGGCCGCGGCCGGCGACCCGTGGGCCCGCCCGCCGGTGATGGAGGAGCTGAAGGCGCAGGCGCGGGAGCGCGGGCTGTGGAACCTGTTCCTGCCCGACGCCCGCTACGGCGCCGGGCTGACCAACCTCCAGTACGCGCCGCTGGCCGAGCTGACCGGCCGCAGCCCGCACCTGGCCCCGGAGGCGCTCAACTGCGCCGCGCCGGACACCGGCAACATGGAGCTGCTGGCCGAGTTCGGCTCCGAGGAGCAGCGCAAGCAGTGGCTCACGCCGCTGCTGGCCGGTGAGATCCGGTCCGCGTTCTGCATGACCGAGCCGGAGGTGGCGTCCTCGGACGCGACGAACATCGCCACCCGGATCATCCGCGACGGCGACCACTACGTGATCAACGGCCGCAAGTGGTGGTCGTCCGGGGCGATGGACCCGCGCTGCGAGATCCTCGTCGTGATGGGCAAGACCGACCCGGACGCCGACCGACACCGCCAGCAGAGCATGATCCTGGTCCCCCGGGACACCCCCGGCGTGACGGTACGGCGCGGGATGCGGGTCTTCGGCTACAGCGACGCCCCGCACGGCGGGCACGCCGAGATCGACTTTTCAGACGTTCGGGTACCGGTGGACAACCTCGTCGGCGACGAGGGCACCGGGTTCGCCATCGCCCAGGCCCGGCTCGGCCCCGGCCGGATCCACCACTGCATGCGCCTGGTCGGCATGGCCGAACGGGCCCTGGAACTGCTCTGCCGGCGCGTGCTCGACCGGGTCGCGTTCGGCCGCCCGCTCGCCGAGCAGGGCGTGGTACGCGAGTGGATCGCCGAGTCGCGGGTCCGGATCGAGCAGGCCCGCCTGCTGGTGCTCAAGACCGCGTGGCTGATGGACACCGTCGGCAACAAGGGCGCGCACGCCGAGATCCAGGCCATCAAGATCGCCACGCCGCTGATGGCCGAGTGGGTGATCGACAAGGCGATCCAGGCGTACGGCGGGGCCGGGGTCAGCCAGGACACCCCGCTGGCCGAGCTGTGGGCGCAGGCCCGCACGCTGCGCCTGGCCGACGGCCCCGACGAGGTCCACCGCGCGTCGCTGGCCCGCCGCGAGCTGCGCCGCTGGTCCTGACCGCTGCCCCGCCGGGGGCGGGTCAGCCGGAGGCCCGGTGGATCAGCTCGGTGTCCAGCAGCACGTGCGGGGAGGGGACCTCCTCGCCGCGGATGCGGGACACCAGCAGCCGGGCCATCTGCCGGCCCATCTCCTCCACCGGCTGGAACACCGTGGTCAGCGGCGGCTCGGCCTGACGCGCGATCGGGGCGTCGTCGAAGCCGATCACCGCCACGTCCTCGGGCACCCGGCGGCCGGCCTCGCGCAACGCGCGCAGCGCGCCGAACGCCATCAGGTCGGAGGCCACGAACACGGCGTCCAGCTCCGGGCAGACATCGAGCAGCCGGCGCATGGCCGCGGTGCCGCTGCCCTCGCTGAAGTCCCCGTACGCGATCAGGCCCGGGTCGACCCGGCCGCCGGCCGCGCGCACGGCCTCCTGGTAGCCGGAGAGCCGGGCCAGGCCGGCGCCCATGTCCTGCGGGCCGGCGATGGTCGCGACCCGCCGGCGGCCCTGCCGGAACAGGTGCTCCACCGCCTGCCGCGCGCCGCCGACGTTGTCCATGTCGACGAACCACGCCGGCTGCGCGTTCGGGTGCAGCATCCGCGCCGGACGGCCGCCGAGCACTGTCGGCAGGCCGCGCTCCTCCAGCAGCGTGGGCAGCGGATCGGCGTCGTGCAGGGACAGCAGGAGTACGCCGTCCACGTGCTGGTTGGTCAGGTGGTGCTCGACCCGTTCCCGCTCGATCGGCGACTGCACCATGGCCAGCCAGAGCTGCATCGGCGTCTCCAGCAGCCCGGAGCTGACGCCCCGGACGATGGCCGCGAAGAACGGCTCGGTGAAGACCCGCTCCCCCGACTCGGACACCACCAGTGCGACCGAGTCGGTCCGCTGGGTGACCAGCGCACGGGCGGCGCGGTTCGGCACGTACCCCAGTTCGGCGATGGCCTGCTGGACGGCGGCCCGGGCCTCCGGGCTGACCTGCGGCGAGCCGTTGACCACGCGGGAGACCGTGCCGCGCCCGACGCCGGCGCGGGCCGCGACCGCGTCGAGGGTCGGACGCCCGAGCGAGCGGGTGCGCTGCGTTGTCATCGTTGTGCTCCTCCGACGGTCGGGCGGACCCGGCACCGATTGAGGCGTCGGCGCCGGGCCGCCCGTTACTGGCTGGCCCAGCTTATTGTGCGGGCAGTCCGTTGCGTCGGATCACGTCGGCGTACCACCTGGCGCTGGACTTCGCGATCCGGGCCTGGCTGTCGTAGTCGACATAGACCATGCCGAACCGCTTCGTGTAGCCCCAGGCCCACTCGAAGTTGTCCAGGAGCGACCAGGCGAAGTAGCCCTTGAGCGGCACGCCGGCCTCGATCGCGGCGTGCGCCGCGCGCAGGTGCGCGGCGAAGTAGGCCAGCCGGTCCGGGTCGTCCACCCGGCCGTCGACCAGCTCGTCGACGAACGCCGAGCCGTTCTCGGTGACGTAGAGCGGCAGGTCGGTGTACTCCCGGTGGACCCGCTCCAGCGTCTCCACCAGGCCCGGGGCGTCGATCTCCCAGTCCATGTCCGTCACCGGGACGCCCCGGGTGACGAACCGGACGTCCTCGCTGCCCGGCCAGCAGGACGGCGCCCGCCAGTAGGGCTCCGGCTCCGCGCCCTCGACCGGCGCGGCCACCACGTGCCGGCTGTAGTAGTTGACGCCGACCATGTCCAGCGGCGTGGAGATGGTCGGCAGGTCACCGTCGCGCACGTGCCCCATGTCGGTGACCTGGCGCAGGTCCGCGACGAGGTCCGCCGGGTACGCCCCGCGCAGCACCGGGTCGAGGAAGAACCGGTTCGCCAGCGCGTCGATCCGCCGGGCCGCGTCGGCGTCCGCCGCCGACCCGCTCGCCGGGGTCACCGGGTACAGGTTGACGGTGATGCCGAGCTGCGCCTCCGGGCGGGCCGCCCGGACCGCCTGCACGGCCAGGCCGTGACCGAGCATCAGGTGGTGCCCGGCCCGGACCGCGTCCGCGCCGTCCCTGCGACCCGGCGCGTGCACGCCGGAGCCGTAGCCGAGGAACGCCGAGCACCACGGCTCGTTCAGCGTGGTGAAGTACGTCACCCGGTCACCCAGCGCCTCGGCGACCAGGTGGGCGTACTCGGCGAAGCGGGCGGCGGTGTCCCGGGCCGGCCAGCCGCCCGCGTCCTCCAGCGGCTGCGGCATGTCCCAGTGGTAGAGCGTGAGCCACGGCTCGATGCCGTGGCCGAGCAGCTCGTCGACCAGCCGGCGGTAGAAGTCCATGCCCTCCTGGTTGACGCCGCCGGCGCCGCCCGGCTGCACCCGCGGCCAGCTCACCGAGAAGCGGTACGACCGCAGGCCCAGGTCGGCCATCAGCCGCACGTCGTCCGGCATCCGGTGGTAGTGGTCGCACGCCACGTCGCCGGTGTGCCCGGCCACCGTCCGGCCCTCGGTGTGGCTGAAGGTGTCCCAGATCGACGGGGCACGGCCGCCCTCCGTCGCCGCGCCCTCGATCTGGTACGCGGCGGTGGCCGCCCCCCAGAGGAAGTCGGACGGGAAGGTGAGGGCCGGGCCGGCGTCGAGGACGCCGACGGCGGGCGGGCTTGCTGGGTTGCTCACGACTTGACGGCGCCTTCCATGATGCCGCCGATGATCTGGCGGCCGAACAGAACGAACACGACGAACAGGGGCAGGGTCGCGATCAACGTACCGGCGAAGATCTGCGAGTTGTCGGCGAAGTAGGCGGTGTTGAGGCTGCGCAGCGAGATCTGGACGGTCGGGTTCGACGGGTCCGCCAGCACCACGAACGGCCAGAAGAACTGGTTCCACTGCTCCATGAAGGTCAGCAGGCCCAGCACCGCGGCGGCCGGACGCAGCGCGGGCGCCACCACGTGCCAGTACACCCGCCAGGTGGAGCAGCCGTCCACCCGGGCGGCCTCGATCAACTCGTTCGGTACCGCCTGCTCGGCGTACTGGCGCATCATGAAGATGCCGAAGCCGCCGATCAGGAACGGGACGGTCACCGACGGCATGGTGTTCAGCCAGTCGAGCTTGGCCATCAGGATGTAGAGCGGCAGCACGCCGAGCTGGATCGGCACCATCATCGAGGTGAGGATGATCAGCAGCAGCGCGTTCTTGCCTCGGAAGCGGAGCTTGGCGAACGCGAAGCCGGCCAGCGAGCCGAAGAACACGGTCGCGACGGTGATCGTCCCGGAGACCAGGAACGAGTTCATCAGGCCCTTGACGATGTTGGCGTCGCTGTTGGCGAGCACCCGCTCGATGTTCTCGCCGAGCTTGCCGCCGGGCAGGAACGGCGGCGGCCAGGAGTTGGCCGCGTCGTTCGTCCGGCTGGCGATCACGATCATCCAGTAGAACGGGAACAGGGAGAGCAGCACGCCGAAGATCAGGCCGATCATGGTGAGCGGGCTGGCCTTCCAGAGCCGCTCGGCCCGGTGGGCGGTCTTGACCGGCGGGATCTGCCGGGTGGGCGGGCGGACCGCGGTGGTCGTCATCTCGTCACCTCACTTGTCGGAGCTGATGCGGCGGGCGAGCAGGTAGTTGATCGCCGACATCAACGCGATGAGCACGAAGAGCACGAGCGCGACCGCTCCGGCGTAGCCCCACCGGAAGCGCTGGTTCATCACGTCGAGCAGGTACATCGTGATGGTCTGGAACTGCCCCTCCGAGCCGCCGGAGAGACCGCCGGAGCCGCTGGTGAACAGCAGGGGCTCGGTGAACAGCTGGAGGCCGCCGATGGTGGAGATGATCAGCGTGAAGATGATCGTGGGGCGCAGTTGCGGGACCGTGATGGACCAGAACTGGCGCCGCCGGGAGGCGCCGTCCAGCGCCGCGGCCTCGTACATGTCCTTGCTGATCGACTGCATGGCGGCCAGGTAGATCAGCGCGTTGTAGCCGACCCAGCGCCAGTCGACCATGGTGGAGATGGCGAACCAGGAGGCGAAGCGGTTCGCCCGCCAGTCGATCGGGTCCAGGCCGACGCTGTCGAGCAGCCAGTTGACCAGGCCGAAGTCCTTGGCGTAGATCATCGAGAAGATCAGCGCGACCACAGCGGTCGAGGTGATGATCGGCATCGCGATGGCCATCCGGAAGAACGTCTGCGCGCGCAGCTTCCGGTTCAGCGCGTTGGCGAGCATCAGCGCCAGCAGCAACTGAGGCACTGTGGAGAGCAGGAACATGCCGAACGTGTTGACCACCGCGTTCCAGAACTGCGGGTCCTCGGTGATCAGTTCGACGAAGTTGTCCATCCCGACGAAGGAGATCGTCGAGTTCAGCGGCGACCGGTCGGTCAGCGCGATCCAGACCGTGTACGCGATCGGGTACACGCCGAACACGGCGAAGATCACGAAGAACGGCAGGACGTACAGGTACGGCGAGTACTTCAGGTCCAGGCGCGTCAGTGAGGCGGCACGGCGGCGCGTGTGACGGGCGGCGCGCGGCGGGCCGGGTTCGGGCGGCGCCGCGGCGTGCAGGTCGAGGCTCATGGGGAGTCCTTCTCCTCGGCCGGCGTCACCCGCCACACGGGTGACACCGGACTCTGCGGGCACCGCGGGTGGCGCCGGCAGCCGGGGCTGTCGACGCCACCCGCGGGCGGCTCAACCGGTCACTTACCGGCGGCCGCACCGTTCTTCAGGGCCGCCTGCCACTGCTCGTCGGCCGACTTGCCCTGCTCCACGGCGCGCAGCGTGTTCTCCACGGCGGTGCGGACCGCGTTGTTCTTCGGGCCGAGGTAGACCGGCTTCAGGTCGGTGGCGCCGGCGGCGAAGATCTTGCCGACCGGGGCCTTGCTGAAGTAGTCGTTGGTCGAGTCGGCCACCGCCGGGTCGGTGAGGGCCTGCGGGTTCGAGGGCAGGTTGCCGACCGCCTTGTACGCGCCGATCTGGCCCTTGGCGCTGGTCAGGAACTTGGCCAGCTCCGCGGCCTCCTTCTGGTGCTTGCTCGACTTCGGCACGCCGAGGAAGGAGCCGCCCCAGTTGCCACCGGCGCCCGGCGCCTTGGCGATGTCCCACTTGCCGGCCGCCGCGTCACCGGCCTGGCCCTTGATGACACCGGTCATCCAGGCGGGGCAGGCGATGGTGGCGAAGGTGCCGTTCTTGAAGCCGGCGTTCCACTCGTTGGAGAACGACTGGAGGTTGTTGGACAGCCCGGCGGCGATCATCTTGGTGGTGAGCTGGTACGCGGCCTGCACGTCCGGGTTCTGGTCGATGACCAGCTTGTTGCTCTTGTCGTAGTAGGTGTAGCCGGTGCCCTGGCCCGCGATCTGCATCAGCACGACGTTGTAGAAGTTGGTCGCCGAGTCGACGAACTTGTGCTTCTTGTCGGCGGCGGCGAACTTCTGGCCGGTGGCGATGAACTCGTCCCAGGTCGGCCAGAGCGCGCCGACCTGCTCGCGGTCGGTGGGCAGCCCGGCGGCCTTGAACAGGTCGCTGCGGTAGCACAGCGCCATCGAGCCGACGTCGGTGCCGAGGCCCAGCACCTTGCCGTCGGGGGTGGTGCCCTGCTCCCACTTCCACGGCAGGAAGTTGCCCTTGAGGTCGTTCGCGCCGTGGTCGGCGAGGTTCACGAACTTGTCGGCCTGGGCGTAGAACTGGACGATGGTGCCCTCCTCCAGGGCCACCACGTCGCCGGCGCCCGAGCCCGCGGTGATCTGCTGGGTGAGGCGGGTGTTGTAGTCACCGAGGCCGAGGCCCTTGCCCCGCTCCTGGATCTTGACGTTCGGGTGCTCCGCTTCGTACTGCTTGTACAGCTCTTCGTAGCCGAAGCCCTGGTCGCCGAAGACGTCGACGACCAGGGTGACCGGGCCGCCGCCGCTGCCACTGTCGCCGCTGTCCGAGTCGTCGCCGCAGGCGGCGGTGGTGCCGAGCACGACGACGGACGCGAGCGCGATGGCCGCGAAGCGCCGACGACGGATTGGGACGCTCATCCGAGACCCCTCTTTCGGTGGTGAGGCGATATCTGCTGTGTGGTGGGGGGTGCGTCGCGCGGGCCGGAGCGGGCAGGAACGAGATCCGCACCACTCCCGGGAGCGCTCCCATGAGGTTGCCGGGACGTGACAGGGGTGTCAATAGACCGTTGGGAGCGTTCCCATTTCGTTACCGCGTCGGCGCGCGGCCCCTGCGCGGGGACCGCACGGTCAGCGGTGCGGAGGTGGCGCGACCCGCCGCGCGGTCGGTGGCGCGGAGGGTGGTGCGGCCAGGCGGTGCAGTGGTCGCGCGGCCGGCGGTGCGGTGGGAGCGGGGCCGGCGGGGCTCGGCGGTGGGGGCGCGGCCGGCGCGAGGGCTCAGGTCAGCAGCAGCGGCGCAGCAGGACGGTGGCGCGGTCCGGGTCGAACGCGGCCGGATCGAACGCCGGACCGGCCCACTCGCGCATGGTCCGGTGCTCCGGATGCGCCGGGTCGGCGAGCGCGGCCAGCAGGACCGCGTACCCGGCCGGGCCGCCCACGTCCTCCGGCGGGCAGGCCCGCTCCCCGTCCAGGCACAGCGGGTAGCGCTCGTCCGGGTCGGCGGCGCAGCAGTCCTCCACCACCAGGTCGTGCTCCCACCAGTCACCGAAGTCGTACGTGTAGCGGAACCGGTCGCCCTTGCCCACGAGCGCGTCCAGCCGGACGTCCAGCTCGTCGCGCAGCGCCAGTTCGCCGTCCGGGTCGGGCTCGCCGTACTGCCGGCCGTCCACGTCGAACGAGTGCAGGTGGCAGTCGCGCCAGCCCATCGAATGCTGGATCACCCGGTGCAGCCGGTCCAGCGTGTAGCCGCCGGGCACCAGCACCCGCCGCCACACCGGCGGCCGGACGCCGGCCAGCGACACCATGAGCTGGAAGATCTGACGCGACACGACGTCCCATCCTTCCTGGGCATAGGCTGCCTGCATGATCTGCCGAGCCTGCCGGGAACGGCGGCACGACGACTGTCCTGGCCGGAAGTGGTGCGACTGCCAGCACCGTACCCCCGAACCCACCCCTCCGGTCACCGGTCCGGCCGGCGAATGACCGTCGGAACCCCGATCGAACGGATCTGGCCCGCACCCGTCACCGGTGCGCTCACCGATCCGCAGCTCACCGCGCTCTACGGCCGAACCGCCGGCCCGCACCTGCGGGTCAACTTCGTCGCCAGCGCCGACGGCGCGGTCACTCTGGACGGATACTCGGCCGGGCTCTCCGGTGAGCCGGACAAGCGGGTCTTCGGGCTGCTGCGGATGCTGTGCGACGGTCTCGTGGTGGCCGCCGGCACGCTGCGCCACGAGGGTTACCGGGCGGTCCGGCTGAGCCCGGAGCGCCGGGCCTGGCGCCGCGAGCAGGGGCTGGCCGAGTTCCCCACACTGGTGGTCGTCTCCGGTTCGCTCGACCTCGACCCGGCGCAGGCCGCGTTCGCCGACGCCCCGGTCCGGCCGATCGTGCTCACCCACGCCGACGCCGTACCGCCGCCCGGACTCACCGACGTAGCCGACGTGGTCCGCTGCGGCACCGACCACGCCGACGCGCCCGGGCGGGTCGATCTCGCCGCCGGGCTGGCCGAGCTGCGCCGGCGCGGGCTGGACCAACTGCTCTGCGAGGGCGGCCCGCACCTGTTCGGCGCGCTCACCGCCGCCGACCTGGTCGACGAGTTGTGCCTGACCGTGGCACCGCTGCTCGCCGGCGCCGGCCCGGGCCGGATCACCGCCGGGGACGCCAGCGTCCCGCGTCACCTGCCGCTGCGCCACGTGCTGGCCGCCGCCGACGGCGTGCTGATGCTGCGCTACGCCCGCGACCTCGCCGAGACCCCGCCCGCCCGCTCCGCCCCCGCCGCCTGACCCGCACGCGCCACGCGGCCACGCGGCCACGCGGCCACGCGGCCACGCGGCCACGCGGCCACGCGAGATCTTGGTAGCAAACGGCCCCTATAAGGTCCCTTTCGTACCAAGATCTCCGCAGCGTCCTGACATGCGGGACACGACTCCCGCTGCCCGGGACGGTACGGACCGGAAGCGGCGAATCCCAGGTGGGCAGGCGACGGGTGGAACTCCATGGGTGCCATAGGCCCGCGGAGACACCCGTGGTGTTCCACCGAGCGGCCGGGCCGGGCCGGACAGCACCGCGCCTCGCCGCGCCGGACCGCATCTCGGACCACCCGACGGCATCGCTGGCGGTCATCGGGCGGGCCGCCCGGGAGCCTGCGGCGCCGGCCCCGCAGCGGCGGGCGGCGGGCGGCGCGGCGGCCGGAGGGGTGAACGTGGAGGAAACGCACGCATCGTGATCGGGCGAATCCGGGTGGCTACCGTTCGGCGCACGGGTGACGTGGCGTCCGCCGCGTCGCGTGGCAACCTGTCGCATCCCTCGGGCAGGATGCACGACGTGCACCGCCAACGGTACGACCAGCCGACCGGAGACCGCCGATGACCGACGATCAGCTCGACGGGTCCGGCGAGGGTGTGGGCCGGGTGCTCGGCACCGCCGACGCCACCCCGCTCACCTTCTGGACGGCTGTCGCGCCGGGCAGCTACCTGCAACTCGACGACGTGGTGGTGACGCGCCGCGACCTGCCCGACCGTGAGCCGGTGACGATCGCCGGGGTGGTGACCCAGGTGCGCGCCCGGCACGAGGGCGCGCAGTTCGACTCCGACGTCTTCGCCATCGCCGACGGCACGCTGCCGGCGCAGGTGCAGGAGGCGGCCGAAGTGACCACCACGCGGGTCGACCCGGAGTTCTACGTGCCGCCCACGCCGGGCGCGGTGGTGCACCGGGCCGAGGGTGACGCGCGGGCGCGGGCGTTGCACTTCGACCGGATGGAGCGGCGGATCCCGATGGGGATGGGCCGCGACGGCGTGCCGGTCTATCTCAACGCCGACTTCCTCGACGGCACCCGGGGCGCGCACGTGTCGATCTCCGGCATCTCCGGCGTCGCCACCAAGACGAGCTTCGCCACGTTCCTGCTCTACTCGGTGTTCCGCTCCGGCGTGCTGGGCGGCGACGCGGTCAACGCCAAGGCGCTGATCTTCAATGTGAAAGGCGAGGACCTGCTCTTCCTCGACCACCCGAACAGCCGGCTCGACGACCCGACCCGGGCCGCGTACGCGAAGCTGGGCCTGGACGCCGGCGCGTTCCCGGACGTGCGGGTGTACGCCCCGCCGCGGGTCGGCGACTCCTCCGGCACGCCTGATGTGAGCAGCCGGCTCACCGGCGTGGACAGCTTCTACTGGACGCTGTCCGAGTTCTGCGCCGACCGGCTCCTGCCGTACGTGTTCGCGGACGCGGACGACGAGCGCCAGCAGTACACGATGGTGGTCCACTCGGTGGCCGCCCACCTGGCCCGCTACGCCCAGCCGGCCGACGGCGGGGTGAGCATCGACGGGGTGCGGCTCGGCTCGTACGCCGATCTGGTCGACCACGTGGTCGAGCAGCTCAACGACGACGAGACGCGCGGCGAGTGGGCGGGCAGCGCGGTCGGGCTGGGCACCGTGAACGCGTTCGCCCGGCGGCTGATCGGCAGCAAGAAGGACCTGGGCCGGCTGATCCGCGGTGACCTGGCGACCCGCCGCCCGCACTCGATCAACACGGCGGAGAGCGCCCAGGTGACTGTGGTCGACCTGCACAACCTGCCGGACCGCGCGCAGCGGTTCGTGGTCGGCGTGACGCTCAAGAGCGAGTTCGAGCGCAAGGAGAAGGCCGGCACCGCCAAGCCGCTGCTGTTCGTCGTGCTCGACGAGCTGAACAAGTACGCGCCGCGAGAGGGCTCGTCGCCGATCAAGGAGGTGCTGCTCGACATCGCCGAGCGGGGCCGCTCGCTGGGCGTGATCCTGGTCGGCGCGCAGCAGACCGCGAGCGAGGTGGAACGGCGGATCGTCACCAACTCGGCGATCCGGGTGGTGGGCCGGCTCGACCCGGCCGAGGCGTCCCGCCCGGAGTACGGGTTCCTGCCGCCCGCCCAGCGGCAGCGGGCGCTGCTGGCCAAGCCGGGCACGATGTTCGTCAACCAGCCCGACATCCCGGTGCCGCTCTGCCTGGAGTTCCCGTTCCCGGCGTGGGCCACCCGGGTCTCGGAGGCGGGCCGCGCGCCCTCGGAGACGCTACGGTCGATCACCCAGGCCGCCGATCCGTTCGCGGTGGTCGGCTCCGGCTCCTCCGACGACGACATCCCGTTCTAGGCGGCACCCAGATGAAGATCCTGCACACCTCCGACTGGCACGTCGGCAAGGTCCTCAAGGGGCAGTCCCGGGCCGAGGAGCACAAGCAGGTCCTCGCCCAGGTCATCGAGATCGCCCAGCGCGAGCGGCCGGACCTGGTGATCGTCGCCGGTGACCTCTACGACACCGCGGCGCCCACCCCGGAGGCGACCCGGCTGGTCACCCGGGCGCTCACCGCGCTGCGGCGCACCGGGGCCGACGTGGTGGCGATCGGCGGCAACCACGACAACGGGGCGGCGCTGGACGCGCTGCGCCCGTGGGCCGAGGCCGCCGGGATCACGCTGCGCGGCAGCGTCCGGGACAACCCGGACGAGCACGTCGTCGACGGGGTCACCGCCGGCGGGGAGCGCTGGCGGCTCGCCGCGCTGCCGTTCCTGTCCCAGCGGTACGCGGTGCGCGCGGTGGAGATGTACACGCTCACCCCGGCCGAGGCCAACCAGACGTACGCCGACCACCTGGGCCGGGTGCTGGACCGGCTCGCCGAGGGGTTCACCGAGCCGGACCGCGTGCACCTGGTCACGGCGCATCTCACAGTGGTCGGGGCGAGCACCGGCGGCGGTGAGCGGGACGCGCACACAGTGCTCGGGTACGCCGTACCGGCCACGGTCTTCCCGGGCAACGCGCACTACGTGGCGCTGGGTCACCTGCACCGCTCACAGCGGGTCGTCGGCCCGTGCCCGATCCGCTACAGCGGCAGCCCGCTCGCCGTCGACTTCGGCGAGCAGGAGAACGTCGGCTCGGTGACGATCGTGGAGGTCACAGCCACCACCGCCGCCCGCATCCGCGAGGTGCCGGTGCCGGGCGCGGTGCCGCTGCGCACGGTACGCGGCACGCTCGCGCAGCTCGCCGAGATCGAGCCGCCGGAGGGGTGGCTGCGCGTCTACGTCCGCGAGCAGCCCCGGGCCGGGCTGCGCGAGGAGGTGCAGGAGCTGCTGCCCCGGGCGCTGGAGATCCGGATCGACCCGGAGCTGGTGCCCGCGCCGGGCAGCGGCACACGGACCGCCCAGCGGGCGGGCCGGTCGCCGGGCGAGTTGTTCGGCGACTACCTGGACAGCCGCGGGCACGCCGACGAGGGTGTCCGGGAACTCTTCGACGAGCTGCTCGAGGAGGTGGAGCACTGATGCGGCCGATGCGGCTGGACATGGCCGGGTTCACGGTGTTCCGCGACGAGACCACAGTCGACTTCACCGACGCGGACTTCTTCGCGCTGGTCGGGCCGACCGGTTCGGGCAAGTCGACTGTGCTCGACGCGATCTGCTTCGCGCTCTACGGCACCGTGCCGCGCTGGGGCGGCGCCCGGGGGCTGGCGAACGCGCTGGCGCCGTCGGCGACCGAGGCGCGGGTCCGGCTGGTCTTCGAGTCCGCCGGGGACCGCTACGTGGCGACCCGGGTGGTCCGGCGCGACGGCCGGGGCACCGTGAAGACGGCCAACGCCGGTCTCCAGCTCATGCCGCCGGGGTTCGACGTCACCAAGCTCGACACCGGGCTCAGCCCGGAGGATCTGGGCGAGGTGGTGGCGGGCACCCCGGCCGAGATGGAACAGGCGGTGCTCGACGCGGTGGGGCTGCCGTACGAGCAGTTCACCTCCTGCGTGGTGCTGCCGCAGGGGCAGTTCGCCGACTTCCTGCACGCCAAGCCGGCCACCCGCCAGCAGATCCTGGTGAACCTGCTCGGGCTGGGCGTCTACGAGGAGGTGCAGAAGAAGGCGGTCGAGCGGGCCGGGCAGGCCGAGGCGAAGCTGGAGACTGTCGACAAGATGCTCGGCGGGCTCGCCGACGTCGACGACGAGAGCCTGGCCGCCGCCCGGGAGCGGGTGGACGCGATGCGGGAACTGGCCGCAGCGGTCGCTGCCGCCGTACCCGAATGGGAGCGGGCCCGTGCGACGGCGGGTGAGCGGGCCGCGGCGCTGGCCGCCCTCGACGCCGAGCTGGGTGTGCTGGCCGGGGTCCGGCCGCCGGAGGGCACCGCCGAGCTGGCGCGGGCGGTGGCGCAGGCCCGGGTCGCCGCCGACGAGGCGGCGGGCGCGGTCGGGCTGGCCGAGGAGCGCGAGGAGAAGCTGCGCGGGGAGCTGGCCGCCGCCGGTGACGAGAGCGCGCTCCGGCTGCACCTGAAGGCGTACGCGGACCGGGACCGGCTGACCGCGGAGGCGGCGACGGTCCGCGCGGCTGTGGACGCGGCGCGGACCGAGCACGACGCGGCGGTGGAGGCGCTGGCGGCGGCGCGGGCGGACGCGCACTGGGCCGAGGCGGAGCTGGAGTCGGCGTTCCGCGCGCACGAGGAGGCGAAGGCCGCCGACCAGGCGGTGGCGCTGCGGGCGCACCTGGTCGGCGGCGCGCCGTGCCCGGTGTGCGAGCAGACCGTCACCACGGTGCCGGTGGTGCCGAAGGGTTCGGCGGTGAGCCGGGCGATCGAGGCGGGCAAGGCGGCGCGGGCGGCGAGCGAGGCGACCAAGCGGGTGGTGCAGGAACGCGACACCGCGGCCCGTGACCTGGACCGGGTGCTGCTGCGCGCCCGGACCCAGCACGACCAGCTCGGCGCGCGCCTGGCCGAGCTGGACGAGCAGCTCGCGGACGCGCCCGCGCCGGAGCGGCTGCGCGAGTCGCTGGCCGAGCACGCGCGGCTGCGGACCGCGCTGGAGGAGGCGGCCGGCGCGGTGCGGGCCGGCCGGGAGGCGGCCCGGCGGGCGCGGGGCGCACTGGACTCCGCGCAGGAGCGGCTGCGCCGGGCCTGGCGTGACTTCGACGCGGTACGCGACGGGCTGGCCCGGTTCGGGCCGCCGGCCGCCGACCGGGACGACGTGGCGGCGGCGTGGGCGGCGCTGGCCGGCTGGGCCGGCGAGCAGGCGCAGGCGCGGCGCGCGGAGCGGGACGGGCTGGCCGACTCGGTGGAGGCGGCGCAGCGCGCCGCGGCCGAGGTCGCCGACGGGATCGCCGCGTTGTTCACCGCCGCCGGGCTGGACGCCCCGCGGGACGCGCCGCGCGACGTGGCGGTGGCTGTGGAGCGGGCCGAGGCGGAGTTGCGCCGGCTCGACGAGCGCCGCGAGCAGGCCGCCGAGCTGCGGGAGCAGCGGGCCGGGCACGAGCACGAGGCGCGGGTGGCGCGGGCGCTCGCCTCACACCTGCGGGCGAACAACTTCGAGCGCTGGCTGCTCACCGAGGCGCTGGACCTGCTCGTCGACGGCGCGTCGGGGATCCTGCGGGAGCTGTCCGGCGGGCAGTACGACCTGGTCCACGACAAGGGTGAGTTCTTCGTGGTCGACCACCACGACGCCGGGCTGCGGCGCGGGGTGCGAACGCTGTCCGGCGGGGAGACGTTCCAGGCGTCGCTGGCGCTCGCGCTGGCGTTGTCCGAGCAGCTCGCCGGCATGTCCACCACCGCCGCGAGCCTGGAGTCGATCGTCCTGGACGAGGGTTTCGGCACGCTCGACGCGGCGACGCTCGACACGGTCGCGGCGACGCTGGAGAACCTGGCCGCCCGGGGCGACCGGATGGTCGGCGTGGTCACCCACGTGCCGGCGCTGGCCGAGCGCATCCCGGTCCGGTTCGAGGTCCGCAAGGACGCGCGGACGGCCCGCGTGGAACGGACCGGCCTGTGACCGGCACGGGCCGGCGGAGCCCCGCATGACCGGGCCGTCGCCGGCGTTCTTCGTCGACGCCTGGGATCCGGCGTACGGGGCGTCGTTCGAGGCGGCGGGCGGGTCCGGGCCGGCCGCGCCGAGCAGCGCCCAGGTCGACGCCGACGTCGAGCTGCCGGCCACCGGCTGGCGGGCGATCGGCCCCCGTGCGGGTGTGCGGGCACCGGACGTGGTGCTGCTCGTCGACGGGGTACGCCGGATCGACGCCAGCGTCTGGACGGCCGAGGAGGACGGCGGCTCGTTCCCCGGCATCGCCGCCTCGTACGCGGCCGGTGTGGTCCGCTGCGACCTCGACCGGGGCGCCGCCGAGATGGCCGGTTCCCGGGTGGGCCGTGGCCTGTTCACCGCGAGCCCGTCGGCGCAGGACGTGGTCGCCGGGACGGTCCGCTACCCGGTGCACCGGGTCAGCGGCACCGGTGAGCTGAGCAAGCTGCCCGCGGCGGTGCAGGCGCCGCTGACCGCGCTGGAGGTGGCCGTCTCCGACGCGGTACGCACCGACGGCGACCTGCTGGTGGTGGACGGTCCGCTGCGCAGCCGGCGGAACCTGCCACGCACGCTCGGGTACATCAAGACGCAGCACAGCCAATACCTCGACGCCCGGCTGACGGCTGTGGTGACCGGGCTGGCGCCGGGCGAGCGGTGCCCGGTGTTCCGGCTGGGCACGGCCTGGGGCGGCTGGTCGTGGTATCTGCGGCTGCCGGTGCGCGCCGGCGCGCCCTGGGCGGGCATCGTGCGGGTGGAGTGCTCGGCCGACCTGACCGTGCCGGAGGCGATCGCGCTGGCCGACCTGTCGCTGGTGACGCTGCCCCGGTTCGCCTCCACCCCGTACAAGGATCCGCGCGCCCCGCAGAACCTGGTCCCGATCGCCGGGCTGGAGCGCCGGCTGCGCGGGATGCTCGGCGACGCGCGGCTGCTGCACCGGGTGCTCACCGTCGCGGCGCGCGGGATGCGGCGCTGATGGGCCGGCGACGTGACTCCGACCGGGTGACCGCCGACGTCGACACCGGCCGGGCCGAGCTGGTGCCGGACGCCGACCGCCCGGGCTCGTGGACGCTGCTGCTGGACGGCGCGCCGCAGTCGCACGTGGACCTCGACGATCCTTCGCACCTGGAGTTCGAGTACGTCCGGCGGCTGGCCGCCGCGCTGGACCTGGTCGCGCCGGCCGGGGCTCCGCTGCGGGTGCTGCACCTGGGCGGCGGCGCGCTGACCCTGCCCCGCTACGTGCAGGCCACCCGGCCCGGTTCGACGCAGCGGGTGTCCGAGGTGGACGGCGCGCTCGTCGAGCTGGTCCGCCGCGAGCTGCCCTGGCCGTCGGATCCGCGCCTGAAGGTCCGGGTGGCCGACGCGCGGGCGACGCTGACGTCGAGCCGGGACGGCGCGTACGACGTGATCGTGGCCGACGTGTTCGCCGGCGCCCGTACCCCCGCGCATCTGACGTCGGTGGAGTACGCCGCCGAGGTGGCCCGCGTGCTCGCGCCCGGCGGCAGCTACCTGGCGAACGTGGCCGACGGGCCGCCGCTGCGGCACGCCCGCGCCCAGGTCGCGACGGTGCGTACCGTGCTGCCCCGGGCCTGCCTGGTCGGCGACGCGGCGGTGCTGCGCGGCCGTCGCTACGGCAACCTGGTCCTGGTGGCGTCCCGGGCGGAGCCGCCGGTGCCGGAGCTGACCCGGCGGGCGGCGGGTGACTGGTTCCCCGGCCGGGTGCTTGCCGGCGCCGAGCTGGACCGGTTCACCGGCGGCGCGGCGGTGGTCCACGACGCGGACGCCGTCGACTCCACTCCCCCACCGCCGGGAATTTTTTCGGTCAGACGTTGATCCGATCGGCTGATCGCTGCGTATCCCCGGGCGGCCATGCCCGTGGGGGGCCGGCTGATGTCATTGGACAGCGGAGGTCTGCATGCATGCGGTGGCGGCCGGCTGGCACGGCGAGGTGGCGCGGCCCGGGTGGATGTTCGCCCGGGCACAACCACACTCGCGCGCCTCGCGTTCGGGCCGGGGGGTCGACGCCCGGTCCACCGATCGCCAGAATGACCCGGTGCCGCCGCGACCCGCTCCCGGACGCCACCAGGCGACCTCCGCCGAGGCCAGCCACTCCGACCAGCTGATCCGCCTGCTGTACGCCGAGCACGCCGGCCCGCTGCTGATGTTCGTGATGCGGCTGACCGGCGGGGACCGGCAGCGCGCCGAGGACATCGTGCAGGAGACGCTGCTGCGGGCCTGGCGCAACGCGCACCGGCTCGGCGTGCAGGGCCAGGGATCTCTGCGCCCCTGGCTCGTCACAGTGGCCCGGCGGATCGCCATCGACGAGCACCGCAGTGAGCAGGCCCGCCCGCCCGAGACGTACGACCGGGATCTGACCATGTTCGCCGAGTCGGACAGCACCGACCGGGTGCTGCGCACGATGACCGTAGCGGACGCGCTGCGTACGCTGAGCCAGTCGCACCGGGAGATCCTGGTGGCGACGTACTTCCGGGGGCGCACCGTGCCGGAGGCGGCCGAGGAGCTGGGGCTCCCGCTCGGTACCGCCAAGTCACGGGTCTACTACGCGCTGCGCGCGCTGCGCACGGCTCTGCAGGAGAGGGGGGTGACCGAATGAGCCGGGCCGATCACATGGACGTCGCCGCGTACGCGCTCGGCGTGCTCGACGCGCAGGACGCGGAGCGGTTCGAGGAGCATCTGGCCACCTGCTGGGCCTGCGCTGCGGAACTGGAGACGATGGTCCCGGTGGTGGGACTGCTCTCCGGCATCGACGGCGAGGCGATGGCCGCGCTGGAGCAGACGCACACCGATCCGGCGCTGCTGGACCGGACGCTGATGGCGGTACGGCGGGACCGCCGTCGTACCCGGGTGCGGCAGTTGCTGGCGACAGCGGCGGCCGTGGTGGTGTTCGGCGGCGCGAGCGCGGCGGCGGCCGGGATGCTCGGCGACGATCCGGCGCCGCCGCAGGCGGTGCCGACGCAGGCCGCGCCGTCCGTGGCGCCGAGCGGCGAGCCGGGCAACCCGAACGACCCGGGCGTCGGCGGGCCGGAGGAGATCGAGGGCGAGCAGCACAACGCGACCGACCCGGGGACCGGCGTGCAGACCACGATGTGGCTGGCCCGCAAGGAGTACGGCACGCAGATCGGGGTGCTGCTCAGCCGCCTGCCGGGGCCGCGCACGTGCCGGCTGGTGGTGGTCCGCAAGAACGCCACGAGCGAGGTGATCTCCACCTGGTCGGTGCCGGGCGGCGGCTACGGGACGAACCAGAACCAGCTTCCGCTGCAGCTGAGCGCGTCCACCTCGGCAACGGTGAGTGACATCGACAAGCTCCAGGTGCAGTCGGTCGACGCGAACGGGGTGGCCAGCACGCTGGTGACCGTGGACGACATCTGATCGGTGGTGCCGACGGCGCCGGGTGGCTCGGCCACCCGGCGCCGTCGTGTCGTGTCCGGGCCGACGGACCCCCTCGTGCTGACGCACGCACGCCGGTGTCCATCGGTTCAATCGGTCCACTGTGAAATGTGCCACCCTTGCGGGTTCAACCTTGACAGCGCTGCGGCCGTACTACTCGGCGAACTGCCAAGAACGAGGAGGGCACGTGGCACACCACAAGCGGACGACCGTCATCGTCGCGAGCGCGATGGTCGCACTTACGGCCTGCGCCCCAGCAGGCTACAACGGGGCGAACTCGGGCGCGGCCGAGCCGGTCGCCGTAGCCGCGGCCGAACCCACCGCGGCGGCCGAGCCGGAGGCGTCGGCGGCTCCCGAGGAGCCGGTGGCCGACAAGGCGCCCCCGTCCAACGTGAAGATCACCGACGAGCTGGTCGGCAAGAAGCTGCCCCGGATGGGCCGCGTCGTCACCGACCAGGACGGCTGGGTGCTGTACCGGTTCGACAAGGACTCCGACGACCCGCCGCAGTCCAACTGCGTGGACAAGTGCGCCGAGGTGTGGCCGCCGTCGCTCACCGACGGCAACCCGCAGCTGCGCGGCGTCTCCGACGACAAGGTCGGCACCATCACCCGCCAGGACGGCACCCGGCAGCTCACCATCGGCGGCTGGCCGGTCTACCGCTACATCGGCGACAAGAAGCCCGGCCAGTGGAAGGGCCAGGGCGTCGGCGGCACCTGGTTCGTGGTCGACCCGAACGGCAAGAAGAACCTGACCTGCCTGCCGACCGGCACGCCCAAGGCGGTCGCGCCGCCCGCGGCGGGCAGCTCGGGCAGCTCCGGCGGCGGCTCGGACTACTCGTACTGACACCGCAGGACACGGTGACCGGTCGCCGCCGGGGAGGGCGCGGCCGGTCACCGTCGCGAACCCGGGAGGCGGGCCGCACCGGCATCGGCCCGCCTCCCGGCACGCGGGGCGTGCCCGGCGTCACTGCCGGGTCGCGTGGCAGAGTGGCCTGGTGACCTCGCCCGACGCCCGCCGTACGCTGCGCCCGCCGGCCGGCTACCGGCTGGCCGCCTCGGTGCGGGCGCTCATGTTCAGCCCGTACGACCCGTGCGCGCGGATCGCCGCCGGCACGTTCTGGTGGGCCACCCGCACCCCGGACGGCCCGGCCACGCTGGCGCTGCGCCCGTCCGCCGGCGACCTGCTGGCCGAGGGGTACGGCCCGGGCGCGGCCTGGGTGACCGACCGGGCCGACCGGATCGCCGGGCTCTGCGACGACCTGACCGGGTTCGCCGCGCTCGCCGGTACGCACCCGCTGGTGGCCCGGCTGGCCCACACGCACCACGGGCTGCGGATGCCCGCCACCGGGCAGATCTTCCCCCGGCTGCTGCGGGCGGTCTTCGAGCAGAAGGTCACCGGCAAGGAGGCGTACCGGGCGTACGCCGCCACGGTGCGGCACTTCCGGGAACCGGCGCCCGGTCCGCTGCAACCACTGCTGCTGCCGCCGGGGCCCGCCGCGGTGGCGGCCACGCCGTACTGGGTGTTCCACCCCTTCGGGGTCGAGCAGCGGCGCGCCGACACGCTGCGCCGCGCGGCGGCCGTCGCGGACCGGCTGGAACGCTGCGCCGACTCGGCGGAGGCCACCCGGGGGCTCACCGCCGTCCCCGGCATCGGGCCGTGGACCGCCGCCGAGGTGGTGCGCATCGCGTACGGCGACGCGGACGCGGTGAGCGTCGGCGACTACCACGTGCCGAACACCGTGGCGTGGGCGCTCGCCGGTGAGGCGCGCGGCGACGACGCCCGGATGCTGGCGCTGCTGGAGCCGTTCCGGGGGCACCGAGGCCGGGTGTGCGTGCTGCTGGAGGCGGCAGGCGTCCAGGCACCGAAGTACGGTCCGCGCGCCCCGATCCGCTCCTTCGCCCGCTACTGACCGGTCAGCGCCGCGGGCACAGCCGCCGCAGTGTGCGCCCCAGCCACCAGGCGTACGTCCGCTGGAAGCCCAGCACGACCGGCCCGCCGGCCCGCACGTACCAGTGGGCGGGGCGGCTGAACGCGGTCACCTCGAACCAGACGCCGTCGGCGCCCCGGGTCACCAGGAACGCCTCCTCACCGACCTCCGGATGCCCGGGCAGCGTGCCGTAGCCGAACCCGGCCCGGTCCGGCTCGTCCACCGTCCAGACCACCTCGGTCGGACCCCACAGCCGCACCGGGCCGACGCCCAGCCCCGGCGTGACACGTACCCCGGGTGCCGCGCGCGGCGCGTCCGCGCGCATCACCACGCCGGCGGCGCGGTGCAGCCGCCAGCCCAGCACCGCGTCCGCCGCCACCGGGAAACCGCCGTCCGGCAGCCGGACCCGGTGGCGCAGGTGGTGGTAACCGTCCGGCAGGGCGCCGTAGCGGGTCGCGCCCACCTCCGGGTACGTCAGCTCCGGCACGCCGGTCACCTCCTCGTTCACGGGAACACCCGCCAGGGTACGGCCGCACCGAAGAGCTGTGGTGAGGCGAACCTGCCCGGTACCCGCGGCGCGGCTACCGGGTAATGGCGCGCCGGCCGGACGAGAGCGGCAACCGGCTCGCGGTGCTGGGGAAGACGGTCAGTCCCGCTCGCAGCGGTGCCTGAGCCCGTCCGCCTCCTGCCGCAGGTAGCGGCGCATGATCGAGCCGCCGAGCAATCCGATCAGGCCGGCCAGCGGGCCGCTCTGCACGAGGGCCAGCTCGGCCCGGGTCCGCCCGTCGCCGAGCGCGACGAGCCGGTGCTCACCCCGGCTGCGCACGCCCGGGCTCGCCGACTCCCAGGCGAAGGAGTACGGCGGTTCGATCTCGGTGACCCGCCACACCGCCGGACGCAGCCGCGGCTGCTCCAGCCGGACGGTCGAGCCGAGCGCCAGCGGACCGGGCTCCAGCCGCCGGGCCGCGGTGACCGAGGGCGTCCACTCCGGCCAGCGCTCCACGTCGGTCTGCACCGCCCAGACCCGGTCGATGCCGGCGGCGATCTCGGCGGACTCCACGAACCGCATCGGCGTTCCTCCCCGTGGCCGCGTCAGCTCAGGCTACGCCCGCGTGCTCCTCCCCCGCTCCCCCTCCCCCTTCCCCCAGCACAGAAGGAGATCTTGGACAGTTGTCGTGCGGAGCTAACAAGAACTGTCCAAGATCTGCACGCCGGGCAGGAGGAAGCCAGGCACCGGGCGGGGCGCGCCCGGGGGTCAGGCGGCTTCGCGGAGGTCGGCCAGGGTGACCGGGGCGTACCGCTTCAGCAGGCGTTCCAGCTCGGCGACCGAGGCGGCCTCGCCGAGGACGTTCGCGCCGCCGCCGTGCTCCGGCGGGTAGCGGTGCGCCAGCCGGTAGCGGTAGCGGCCGTGGACCATCTCGACGCTGACCCGCCAGCGCCCGCAGCATCCGCAACTCCACTCCGGCACGCCGCGACGGTAGCTCTGACCTGCGGTCTCACCATTCGGGCGGCGGTGACGAACGCGGCCGGGACGGGACACGCCGCCCGGCCACCCACGGTGATCTGCCTCACCACTGTCGGTGGGGTCTGGTTGACTGGTCGCCGTGGACCTGCCGATCAACCCCCCGGTCGAGCCGATGCTCGCGAAGAGCGTCGCCGAGCTGCCCACCGATGCCGGTCTGACCTACGAGCCGAAGTGGGACGGCTTCCGCTGCATCGTGTTCCGCGACGGCGACGAGGTCGAGCTGGCCAGCCGGGGCGGCAAGTCGATGACGCGCTACTTCCCCGAGGTGGTCGAGCAGGCCCGCCGGCAGCTCCCGGCCCGGTGCGCGGTCGACGGCGAGCTGATCGTGATCCGCCGGGACGGCCCGGGTGGGCAGCCGCGGCTCGACTTCGAGCTGCTGGCCCAGCGGATCCATCCGGCCGCCTCCCGGGTGAAGCTGCTGGCCGAGACCACCCCGGCCGACTTCGTCGCGTTCGACCTGCTGGCGATCGACGACGAGCTGCTCGTCGACCAGCCCTATCCCCGGCGGCGGGAGCGGCTGGAGCAGGCGCTGTCCGGGGTGCGCCCGCCGGTGCACGTGACCCAGGTGACCACCGATCCGGAGACGGCCCGCCGCTGGTTCGACGTGTTCGAGGGCGCCGGGCTGGACGGGCTGATCGTCAAGCCGGCCGACCTGCCGTACGAGCCGGGCAAGCGGCTCATGTTCAAGGTCAAGCACGCGCGCACGATGGACGCGGTGGTGGCCGGTTTCCGTTGGCACAAGTCCGGTCCGGTGGTCGGCTCGCTGCTGCTCGGCCTCTACGACGACGGCGGCGTGCTGCACCACATCGGCGTCAGCTCCTCGTTCACCATGGCCCGCCGCAAGGAGCTGCTCGACGAACTGGAGCCCTACCGCGACGTCGGCGACGAGCACCCGTGGGTGCACGGCGACCACGAGCGGGGCCAGCGCATCCCGGGCGGGGTGAGCCGGTGGACCGGCGGCAAGAACCTGGAGTGGGAGCCGCTGCGCCCGGCGCTGGTGGTCGAGGTGGCGTACGACGCGATGGAGGGCGACCGGCTGCGGCACACCGCCCGGTTCCTGCGCTGGCGACCCGACCGTGATGCCCGCTCCTGCGACTACGGCCAGCTCGACCGCCCGATCCGCTACGACGTCGACGAGGTGCTGCGCGGCGATCCGGCGGCGACGGTCGGTGACACCCGCGGCCGGGCGTAGCCTGACGGTCGACACGATCATGGAGGGCGCCCACGTGACCCGCTTCCCCGACCGGACCCGCCGGTTCCGGCCCGTCCTGGCCTCGTTCGTCGCGGCGGTGGTGCTCACCGCCGGCTGCACGCTGCCGGCGTTCGCCCCGCGCGCCGAGAGCGAGGGTGAGGCCGCCCCGCCGGGCACCGCGCCGGAGTGGCGGGCCTGCCCGGAGGTGCCCGACGAGCTGGTCGGCCGGGGCGCGGCGGACATGCGCTACGACTGCGCCCGGATCGCCGTGCCGCGCAACTGGGGCACCGGGGCCACCACCGGCGCGACCGCCGGGCCGGGTGCCGGTGAGACGTTCGAGATCGCGCTGATCCGGGCGCGCTCGACCAAGCAGCGTGACCGGATCGGGTCGCTGGTCATCAACCCGGGCGGCCCCGGCGCGTCCGGCATCGACACCGCCGTCTACCTGTCCTTCGGCCCGGCGTTCGGCGGCCTGCCGACGGCGATCACCGACCGGTTCGACATCGTCGGCTTCGACCCGCGCGGCGTGGCCCGGTCCAGCCCGGTCAAGTGCATCTCCGACGCCGACCTGGACGCCAGCTTCGGCTACGACCCCGACCCGGAGAGCCAGTCGTCGTTCGACGGCTTCGTCGGCCTCAACCGGCGTGTCGGCGAGCGGTGCGGCGCGAAGTACGGCGACCAGCTCCCGCTCTACGGCACCGAGCAGGCCGCGCGGGACATGGACGCGGTCCGCGCGGCGGTCGGCGACGACAAGCTGACGTACCTCGGCTACTCCTACGGCACGCTGCTCGGCGCCACCTACGCGCAGCTCTACCCGCAGCGCGTGCGCGCCCTGGTGCTCGACGGCGCTGTCGACCCGCGGCAGAAGCTGATCGCCGGGTCGGAGAGCCAGGCGAAGGGCTTCGAGCGGGCGTTCGACAACTTCACCAGGTGGTGCGCGGCGAACGCCGGCCGCTGCCCGATCGCCCCGGACGCCCGCGGTGCGGTCACCGACGCGATCGCCAAGGCGAAGGTCTCTCCGGTACGCGCGCAGGACGGCCGCAAGGCCACCGCCGGCTGGGTCTTCTACGCGGTGATCTCGTCGCTCTACACCGAGCAGGGCTGGCAGGAACTGGCCCGGGCGATCGACGACCTCCAGGGCGGCGACCCGGACGGCGTGTTCAAGCTGGCCGACGCGTACGCGGGCCGCGAGCCCGACGGGCACTACTCGAACCTGTTCGACGCCAACCTGGCGGTCAACTGCGCCGACGAGACCGAGAAGCCGTCGCGCGAGCAGGTCCGCTCGCTGCAGTCGCAGTGGCGGCAGAAGTATCCGCTGTTCGGTCCCGCCCTGGCGGTGGGGATGCTGGGCTGCGTGGAGTGGCCGGGCGAGCGGGATCCGTACCCGACCGGCAGGGCGGACGGCGCCCCGCCGATCCTGGTGGTCGGCACCACCGGTGACCCGGCCACGCCGTACGAGCAGACGCCCGCGCTCGCGTCGATGCTCGGCGTGGGACGGGTGCTGACCTGGGAGGGCGAGGGGCACACCGCCTACCCGCAGACGTCGTGCGTGACGTCGGCAGTCGACGCGTACCTGATCTCGCTCACCGTCCCCCGGGAGGGGCTGCGCTGCCCCGCCCGGTGACGGCGCGACCGGCGGTTGCGCGGGCTGACCGGCGGGCCACCGGTCGAGGAGGGCGCCCGGTGCACGGTGCCGGAGACCGTGCACCGGTGGTGGGCGCCGTGGAGCTGGCTGGACGACGGCTGACGCCGCCCGGCCACACCGGCGCGCGGCGCTGTGCCAGGCTGGCCCGGTGACCGAGGTGATCTTCCGGGAGGCGGTCCGCGCCGACCTGCCCGCCGTGCTCGCGCTGCTCGCCGACGACGTGCTGGGCCGCACCCGCGACCTGCCCGAGGTGGACGAGGCGTACGAGCGGGCCTTCGCCGACCTCGACGCGGACCCGCGCAACCACCTGATCGTCGCCGACGACGGCGGGGAACTGGTGGGCTGTTTCCAGCTCACGTACATCCCGGGGCTGGGCCGGCACGGCGCCGAACGCTGCCTGATCGAGTCGGTGCGGGTCCGCTCCGACCGGCGCGGCCGCGGTCTGGGCCGGACGATGATGCGCTGGGCGATCGACAGGGCCCGCGAGCACGGCTGCGCGCTGGTGCAGCTCACCACGGACAAGCAGCGCGCCGACGCGCACCGGTTCTACCGCGACCTGGGCTTCGTCGCCAGCCACGAGGGTATGAAGCTGGCGCTCTGACCGGGCCGTGACCCGCACCGGGCCGCCACCCGACGGTGCGCGGCCCGGTGCCCGGGTCAGTCCTCCGGCACCAGCCGGCCGTCACGCAGCGTGAGCGTACGGTCGGCCAGCTCGATCAGCGCCGGGTCGTGCGTGGCCACGAGCGCTGTCATGCCCCGGGCGTGCACCACCGCCCGGAGCAGGTCCATGATCGACCGCCCGGTCTCGGAGTCGAGCTGGCCGGTCGGCTCGTCGGCGATCAGCAGGTCCGGCTCGTTCGCCAGCGCCCGGGCCACCGCCACCCGCTGCTGCTGGCCGCCGGACAGCTCGTACGGGCGCTGCCCCGCGTGCCCGCCCAGCCCGACCAGTTCCAGCAGCACCGCGACCCGCTGCTCCCGTTCGGCCGCCGGCACCCTGGCCAGCCGCAGCGGCACCCCGACGTTCTCCGCCGCGGACAGGATCGGCACCAGGCCGAACGTCTGGAACACGAACGCGATCGTGCCCCGGCGCAACGACAGCAGCTCACGCTCGCCTGCCGCTGTGACGTCGTGCCCGGCCACCCGGATCCGCCCGGCGTCCGGCCGGTCCAGGCCGCCGACCAGGTTCAGCAGCGTGGTCTTGCCGGCGCCGGAGCGGCCCCGGACGGCGACCAGCTCGCCGCGTCCCGCGGTGAACGAGACGTCCCGCACCGCGTGCACTGCGTGCTCACCCTTGCCGAAGGTGCGGCTCACCCCCTCGACCCGGACCACGTCCTCGACGGCCGACGCCGGCACCGCCGACAGCACCACTGTCCGGTCGGTCATCACTCACTCTCCTCGCCGTGCGCCCGGTCGCCGGGGCGCACCTCGACGTGGTCGGGTTCCAGGTCGAGCCGGACCCGGTCGCGCAGGGACAGCGCCTCCACGAACTGCGCCGGCAGTTGCATCCGGCCGGTGCGGTCCAGCACCGCGTACTCCTCGCTGACCATCTCGGTGCCGCCGTCGGCGGTGACGCGCGCGGTCCGGCGTACCTCGGAGGCGGTCCGGCCGTCGCGGATCGCGACGGTACGGCGGACCTGGCCGGCCACGGCGTGGTCGTGGGTGACCACCACGATGGTGACCCCCAGTTCGGCGTTGATGGTGCGCAGCGCGGCGAACACCTCGGCGCCGGTGGCCTCGTCCAGCTCACCGGTCGGCTCGTCGGCGAACAGGATCTCCGGGTCGTTGGCCACCGCCACGGCGACCGCGCAGCGCTGCTGCTCGCCGCCGCTCATCTGGCCCGGCCGGCGGTCGGCGCAGTAGCCGACGCCCACCATGTCCAGCAGTTCGCGGGCCCGTTCCCGCCGCCCGCGCCCTCCGCCGGCCCGACCGGCGAGCTTCATCGGCAGTTCCACGTTCTCCAGCGCGGTCAGGTAGGGCAGCAGGTTGCGGCTGGTCTGCTGCCAGATGAAGCCGACCATGTCCCGCCGGTACGCGAGCCGCCGCTTGTTCGACAGCGACAGCAGGTCGTAGTCGGCGACCCGGGCGATGCCCGCGGTCGGGGTGTCCAGCCCGGACAGGATGTTCAGCAGCGTCGACTTGCCGGAGCCGGACGCGCCGACGATCGCGACCAGCTCGCCCCGGTCGATGACCAGGTCGAGGCCCTGGAGCGCGACGACCTCGACGCCTTCGGTCTTGAAGATGCGCACCAGGCCGTCGCAGACGATGTGCCCGCGCAGCCGGTCGCGCCCGCCGGCCCGTTCGGCGGCGCGCTGGGCGGCACGCTGTTGCAGCGACGCCAGATCCGGTACGGCGGACGACGGTTCGTCGCGCGGCGTGAGACGCGCCGGACCCGGGTGGCCGGAAGCGGTCGCGGTCATGTCAGCTCTCCTCTCCGAGCCGCAGCACCTCACCGAGGCGCAACCGGCGGTTGTTCACGGCTTCCACGGTGATCGCGAAGCCGAGGGCCAGCATGGCCAGGACCGACACCCCGCCCACCAGGCCGGGTTCGAAACTCGGGCGCACGTCCACGCCCCCGGTGAAGGCGGGCAGCCCGAGCACCGGTGTGAGCAGCAGCGGCAGCGACGCGCCGACCACCGCTCCGGTGAGCACCGACACCAGCACCAGCGGCGTCAGCTCGACCATCAGCAGTCCGCGCCACTGCCGGCGGGACAGGCCCATGGTGCGCAGCCGGGACAGCACCTGGCCGCGCGAGCGGGCCCCGGCGAGCACCGCGAGCGCGAGCCCGAGCAGGCCCAGCGCGGCGCCGCCCCCGGCGCCGAGCACGAAGCCGAACACCAGCAGGCCGTTCACGCCGGTGCCGCCCAGGTCGGCGCGCACGGCCGCACGGGTCGTCACCTCCGGCGCGCGGGCCCGGGCCCCGGTGTCGACAGCGCCGATGCGCAGGTAGCGCCGCTGCCCGTCCCGCGCCACCCGGTCCACCTTGGCCGCGTCCACACCGGACCCGGCGAGCACGAAACCGGTGGGTGCGAGCTGGTGCGGGGCGTCGGCCGGCAGCGCCGGCCACGGCAGCACCACGAACCGGCGTACGCCGTCGCCGACGAGCGCGAACCCGTCGACGGTGGCGGCGGTCCGCACCGGCAGCCGGTTGCCCTGCACGTCCAGCCAGGCGGGCCGCTCGCCCCGGGCGTCGGCGAGCCCCGCGTCGGCCAGTTCCTCGGCCACCGCCGGTGAGACCAGCGCCGGCAGCGGCGTGCTCCCGTCGGCGCGGGCCCGCACCGGGTCGGGCACGTCCACCGGTACGCCGGCCTGCCGCGCCACCTCGGCGAACCGCTCCCCGTCCACGAGCACCACGCGCAGCTCGGTGATCGGGGCGGGGCGCCCGGCGCGGTCGGAGTACGGGCGTTCGGCCGGCACTGTCAGCAACGGCGCGACGGCGCGTACCCCGGGCAGTCCGGCCAGTTTCTCAGCTGTGTCCGGCGTGAAGCGCTCCCCGCGTACCAGCAGGTCACCGGGCACGGCCTGGGCCGCGGCGGTGTCCCGGCCGGTCTCGATGCCGGTCGCCACCACGCCGCAGAACGCGGCGGTGGCGACGGCCAGCACCACCACGACCAGCGGCCCGGTGCTCGCGGCCCGGCCCGCGCGGGCGGTGCCGAGGAACGCCACGCTGCCGCGCGCCCGGGCGGCGACGCGGCTGACCAGCCGCAACGGCCAGGGGTACGCGCGCAGCGCCAGCAGCGCCGCCGCGATCGCCAGCAGCACCGGTACGGAGACCAGCAGCGGGTCCACCGAACCGGCGGTGAGCCCGCGGCGGCGCAGCAGGAATGCGCCGAGCACGGCGAGCCCGAGCACCGCCACCTCGACGGTGAGCCGGACGGCGGGCGACCGGCCGCCCAGGTCGGTGCGGCCACCGGCCCGGCGGCCGACGGCGAGCGCGGCGAGCGGCGGCAGCAGTGTGGCCAGGAGCCCGGCGACCACCACCCAGCGCCACGACGCCCCGGTGCCGGGCAGCAACCCGCCGAGCAGCCAGCCGATCCCGGCCGCGGCTGGCAGCACCAGCAGCGACTCGGCCAGGCCGCGGCGCAGCACCGCGCCGGTCGAGCCGCCGCGCGCCCGGATCAGGTGGAACTCGGCGCGGCGGCGGCGCGCGGCCAGCCGGGCGGCCAGCAGCGTCAGCCCGGCCAGCGTGGCGAGCAGCCCGGCCGCGATGACCGCGAGCAGGGTACGCGCGGCGGCCAGCGAGTCGGCGAAGCGCCGCAGCGGGATGTCCACGCCCTGGCTGAGCGTCGCCACCGTGGGACGGGTGCGCTCCAGCCCGTCGACACCGGCGATGAGCGCGTCGAGCCGGGCCGGTTCGAGCCGGTCCGGGGCGATCCGGTACCGCCAGCCGAAGGTGACCGGCCATTCGCGGCCGGTGATCGAGTTGAGGCCCGCGTCGGCGGTGTAGGCGACGCCCACGAACGGGTCGCCGTCGCCCTCGGGCGGGGCGAGCGTCAGCATCGACGGCAGCGTGTCCCAGACGCCGTCGGCCGGGTCGTTCGGCCGCCACACGCCGACCAGCTCGACCGGGCGGGACTTGAGCACATCGCCGCCGGCGTCCAGCAGCGAGAGGCGGAACCGGTCACCGGCCGCGACGCCCAGCGTGGTGGCGATCGTCTCGGCGAGCGTCACCTCGATCGCGCCGGCCGGGGTGACGCCGCGTTCCGGCCACCGCCCGTCTACCAGGGTGGCCGCCTCCCGGATGCCGGTGCCGGCGCGCAGGTGCAGGTCGATCAGTCCCTTGTCGTCGCTCAGTGCCGGGCCGCGCAGCCGTCCGGGCACGGTCTGCGCCACGAACCAGCGCTCACCGATCGTGTCGCGCACGTCGGCGGGCATCTTCTCCTCGATCGCCGCGAGTTGCGCCCCTCGTCCGGCGACGACGGGCTGGTCCGAGGGCGACACGACGTCCGGCGCGGTGCTGTACGTGAGGTCGCGGCGGGCCACCGGCTGGCCGGCGACGTACTCGGTGAGCCCCTGCCCGGTCAGCCGGTCGGCGACCCGGGGCACCCCGGTGATCAGCAGGGCGGTCACCAGGGTCAGGACGGCGAGCAGCAGGAACTGCCCCCCGTATGCGCGGACCCGGCGCGCGGCACCAGGAAGGCTCATCGTTCTCCTCCGATCCGGAGCTGCGCGGCGGCGATCCGCTGGCGGATGCCAGTGGTGATGAGGGCGGCGAAGGCGAGCGCGGCGAGGAGCAACCCGGCGGCCGTCGCCCCGATCGGCACCCAGGGCACTGTGAAGGCCGCCTCGGGCACCGGCCGGCCGGCGGCCGGGGTGAGGATCACCAGCGGCACCATGGTGGCCGCGACGAGAGCGCCGACGAGCATGCCGACGCCGACGCCGATCGCGGCCAGGAACGTCTGTTCCGCGAGGTACGCGCGGGCGAGCAGCCGGGTGTTCGCGCCGAGCGTGTTGAACACGGCGAACTCGGTGAGCCGTCGGCGGGTGGTGGCCCAGACGTCGACCGCCAGGCCGACCAGGGCGAGCAGCACCGAGCCGAGCGCGGCGGCCAGCAGCCCGGTACGCGCGCCCTGCCAGTACGGATCCTCGGCGGCCTCCGCGGCCACCGCCCGCCGGTCCAGCAGCACCGTGCCGCCGGTCGAGGCGAGCGCGTCCGCGGCGGCGGTGTGCCCGCCGGGCGTGGTGTCCAGCCACCACTCGGCCACCGGCCGGACGCCGCCGCTGCGTTCGAGGAGCTGCGTGGTGGCGGTGGGCAGATCCACCAGCACTCCGTCGCCCCCGGTGCCGGGCACCGCGGCGACCTGGCCGACCACTGTGACATCGAGCGTCACCTCGGCGACCGACAACTTGACGGTGTCGCCGGTCTCGACGCTCATCGCGGCGGCCACGCCGGGGGTGACGAGCACCGGCACCGGACCGTCCGGCACCTGCGGCACCAGCGCGAACCGGGACGAGGGCACGCGGGCGAACTGCAACAGCCCGGCGGGCACGTCGAAGCCCTGCACCCCGTCGACCCGGGTCGGACTCGCCGTGGCGGTGCCGCCCGGTCCGGAGCCCGGGTCGATCACCCGCCAGGACCCCTCCACCGGCAGCTTCAGGGCCGCCCCGGCGGCGTCGGTGAGGCGCAGCTCGTCCAGGAGCAGCCGGTACGAGCTGCCGGTGGCGTCGCCGCCGTCGGCCTCGAAGCCGGCCAGGCGCAGCGGGACGCCGCCGCTGTCGGGCAGCGGCACCGAGAAGCGCAGCGGCTTGCCGTCGCCGCCCGCCTCGGCCAGCCGGACCCGCCAGGTGGCCCCGGCGTCGGTGGTGAACAACGCGGTCACCGCCACCCGGGGCCGCTCGAACACGCTCTCGACCGGGGTGCGCACGGTGCCGGACAGCGTCTTCGCCCCCTCGGGCAGGACGCCGCCGACCGGAGCGGTCCGGCCGCCCGCCAGCCGGTCCAGCAGGGTGCCGGTGGGCGCGTCGCCGCCGGTGTCGTCGAGCCGGATCATCCCCTTCGCGGCGGCGGCGTCCAGCGCCACCACTGTGGCGGGCCGGGCCTCGCGGCCCACGCGTACGTCGTCGCGCCACGCGGGCAGCATCCGCTCCACGCCCGGTACGGCGGCCAGCTGGGCGGCCCGGTCCACCGGGGCGGTGCCGTCCCGTTCGGTCAGCCGCAGGTCCGCGCCGACCGTGTGCTGCGCCTGGTCGCGCTGCGAGCGTTCCCAGGAGGCGACGAGCGACCAGGCGAGCGTGCTGCCGCCGACGGCGAGCGCGAGCAGCAGCACCGGACCGGCGTGCGGACGTCGGCCCGCCTGCCACATGCCGAACATGGTGGCGTTCCAGGTCCGCCGGTCGACGATGCGTTCCGCGATCCGGGTGGTCGGCGGCAGCAGCCGCAGCGCGATCACCGCGCCGGCGAGCACGCCGATGGTGGGCGCGGCGGCCAGCAGCGGGTCGATGCCGAGGCTGCCGTTCGCGCCTGCGAGCGGCGATGAGTACTGCCGCAACTGGGTCCAGGCGAGCACCGCCAGGGCCACGAGCGCCACGTCGACGCTCGCCCGCTGCACCGCCGCACCCCGGGAGGGCCGGGACCGGGCCGCCATGTCGGCGACGTACGTGCCGGCCCGGCGCATCGCCGGCAGCACCATGGCGAGCAGGCAGCCCGCCGCCGCGCCAGCCGCGACCACCCACACCCGGGCCAGGTCGCCGTCGGCCAGTCCCAGGTCCGCACCCAGGTAGTGGATCGCCTGCCCGGTCAGCGCCGGGGCCAGCAGCAGCGCCGGCGCCACCACGAGCGTCGCCTCGCGTACGGCCAGCCCGGCGATCTGCCCCCGGGCGGCGCCCCGGGCCCGCAGCAGCGCGGTCTGCGCCCGCCGGTCCTCGTTGAGCAGCGCGGCCACCAGCACCAGCGCGTACCCGCCGAGCACCACGATCAGCAGCAGCGGGGTGAGCAGCGCGGACCGGCCCACCAGGTCGGCCCGGCTGAGCCGGTCGACGAGCCGGTCCAGGTGGCTGACCTGCTGTGTCGAGGAGCCCAGGCCGGTGGCCTCGGGCAGCTTCCCGGTGATCTCGTCGAGCGCCGTGGTCACGGCGGGCAGCCGGGCCGGCTCGACCGCCACCAGGTCGGGGTCGACCACCCAGGCCGCCGAGGTGGAGCCCGGGAAGGTGCGGGCGAAGTCGGCCGGGTCCAGCGCGAACGGCCCGTACGAGGTGACAGCCGCGTCGCCCTGGCTCTCCCCCACCCCCGGGGCGAGACGCCAGTACGCCTCGGCGGCGTCGCGCGGCCGCCACGTGCCGGCGACCACCACCGTGCCGGCGCGCTCCGCGCCCCGGTCGTGCAGCGGCACCCGCTCCCCGACCTCCAGGCTCAGTTGCGCGGCCACCTTCTCCGGCAGCGTCACCTGCAACGGGTTGCTGCCGGGCACCGGCCACGCCCCGGCGGCCAGCTCGGCGTGCGCGGGCAGGTCGTCGAGCGTGGCCAGGTTGGCGAACATCGGGTCGTCGTCGGTACGGGCGGCACCCACGTCACCGGTCAGCTCCCGACCGGTCCCGGAGCGGGTCCCGGCCACGGTGACCGGAGCGCCGCCGAGCCCGTTCGCGAACTGTTCCCGTACCGCCCGGTCCCGCTCGGCGAACGCGGCGGCGTCCGCGCCGCCGGAGCCGCTGATCAGCAGGCTGCGTTCCTCGGCCGGTGCGGCGTCGAGGACCGCCCGGGCACCCGCCTCGACCGCCCGGCGGTTGTAGTCGGAGAGCCCGGTGACAAGCGCGACCGCGACGAGTGCCGCGACAGCGGCGGCGAGCAGCAGCCCTCGGGCCTCTATCGCCCGCCTCCACACCAGCTTCATCCGACGTCCTCTCCTGGCCCCGGTGAGCCGATGCCGAGAGAGAGCAGTGACGCCCGCCAAAAGGTTCGCGCCCGTTACATGATCGTTATCGGCCTACCGCACAGCGCCCCGGACCCGGGGAGCGACCGTTGGGTGTGTCACGCCATGACCGGTGCCGCTCGCGGAACCCCTGACCACGCCGTACGCTGGGTCCGCTCGGCCCCGAAAGGACCGCACATGTCTGATCTTGACCACACCCCGGAACAGGCCGCCCGGGAGGCCGGCCTCCGCGAGGTCTCGGAGGCACTGCTCAACATCGAGCAGGCGATCAAGAGAACCCAGCGGGCGAAGCGCACGGTGTCCATGACCGTCGGCTGCGACGATCTCGCGCGGATGCTGGACACGGCCGCACGCAACCTGGAAATCGCCCGCAAGGACCTGTTTCAGGGCGCCTACTTCTCGGCGGATTCGCCTAAGCTCTTCTGACCATGCGCAGTGGTGAGCAGATCCGGTCGGCGCTGGTCAAGTTCGCCGACCGGTGGCAGGGCTACTCCGGCACGGAGCGCTCCGAGGCCCAGACCTTCCTCAACGAGTTGTTCGAGTGCTACGGCCGTAACCGCAAGGACGCCGGAGCGGTGTTCGAGGACGCCCACGCGTCCACCGGAATCATGGATCTGCACCTGCCGGGCCAGCTCATCGTCGAGATGAAGGCGCCCAAGGAGGGCACGCGACTCCCTCAGCACCGCAAGCAGGCGCTCGACTACTGGCACAACTCGGCCGACGTGGCGACCGAGCGGCCGGCTCCCCGGTTCGTGGTGCTCTGCTCGTTCCAGCGCTTCGAGATCTGGGAGCCGGGGAAGTATCCGAACGCGCCACTGATGGAATTCGGCCTCGCCGACCTGCCGGACCGTTACGAGTCCCTGATGGTGCTGGCTGGCGAGGAACCGCTGTTCCAGCACAGCAGCAAGGAGCTGACCAGATCCGCCGCCGTCGCGGTCGCCCGGATCTATCAGGGCCTCCTCGACCGGGAGGCGGCCGCACCGGAGTCGATTCAGCGATTCATCCTCCAGATGGTCTGGCTGTTCTTCGCCGAGGACTTCGACATGATCGAGGGCCGGCCGACCGAGCAGACGCTCAAGTTCCTCACCGAGGTCGGCGAGGTGTGGTCGTCCTACCTGATGCTGGGCGGCCTCTTCACCTCCCTCAACGATCCCGACGACCACGGCCGGCGGGGCGTGCTGAAGGGCACGCAGTACGTCAACGGCGACCTGTTCAACAAGCCCGCGCTCGTCCACCTGACCCGGGAAGAGGCAGCGGAGTTGCTGGAGATCTGCAGGTATGACTGGCGGCAGGTCGACCCGACCATCTTCGGGTCGCTCATCGAGGGCTTCCTCAGCAGCGATCGCAGTGCCCTCGGTGCCCACTACACGCACGAGGTCGACATCCTGAAGATCGTCCGGCCGACGATCGTCAAGCCGTGGCGGGCCCGGATCGACGCGGTGACCACGCCGGACGAAGGCGTCGCCCTGCTGGACGAGCTGTGCCGGTTCCGGGTGCTCGACCCCGCCTGCGGCTGCGGCAACTTCCTCTACGTCGCCTACCGGGAGCTGCGCCACCTGGAACACACGCTGAAAGAGCGGATCACCTCGCTGGCCAAGGCTTCCGGCCTGCCGGTCCCCACCGAGCTGCCGTACTTCCCCCTCCGCAACATGCAGGGCATCGATGTCGTGCCGATGGCGACCGCCGTCGCCCGGGTCACCCTCTGGATGGGCCACCGGCAGATGATCGAGAAGTACGGCGCGGCCGAGCCGCCGCTGCCGCTTGTCAGCCTCGCCTCCATCCGGACGGCTGATGCCCTGCGGGTGCCCTGGCCCGAGACCGACTGCATCGTCGGCAACCCACCGTTCCTCGGCTCACAGTTCATGCGCGACGCCCACGGCGACGACTACCTCAAGTGGCTGACCATCACCTTCAAGGTCGGCATCAAGGACTTCTGTGTCTACTGGTTCCGGCGTGCCCACCAGCACCTCAAGCCGGGCCAGCGGGCCGGTTTGGTCGGCACGAACTCGATCTCCCAGAACCGCGCACGCTCTGTCAGCCTGGAGTACGTCACCAGCAACGGCGGCGTCATCACCGACGCGGTCTCCAGCCAGACCTGGCCGGGGGAAGCGAAGGTCCACGTCAGCCTCGTCAACTGGGTGAACGCGCCGACCAAGCCGCCCACCGAGTTCATGCTGGACAACAAGCCGGTGAGCGGCATCACTGCCGAGCTGCGCCCCCCAGAGTTGTCCACTGGCGACGCCCCCGCCTTGCCGGCCAACAAGGGGCGCTGTTTCCAGGGCATGACGCCGGTCGGTGAGGGGTTCATCCTCAGCGACGTCGAAGCCAAGACCCTTCTCGTCGCCACAGACGCCGATTATCGAGACGTTGTCCGTCCTTACCTCATCGGGGAGGACATCGCCGACCACCCGGAGCAGCGTCCGGGCCGGTGGATCATCGACTTCGGTCATCGTCCGCTGGAACTGGCCATGAAGTATCCAGCCGCGATCAAGATTGTTCGAGAGCGGGTCAAACCGGTACGCGAAACGAACAGGGACCGTTTCCGACGGGAGAACTGGTGGCGCTTCGGCAGGCCGTACACAGCGGTCCGTGACGCCCTATCGGGCCTGCCTCGCTACATTGGCGCGGGAAGGGTCGGAAAGCGACTGCTCTTGACCTGGTGTGACGCGTGGACCTGCCCGAGCGACTTGGTCTACGTGTTCGCGTTCGATGACGACTACTCGATGGGCGTGCTGTCGTCGTTCACCCACAGCGCCTTCGCCTGGTCCCAGTCCTCGACCCTGAAGCGGGACATCCGATACACGCCCACGTCGGCGTTTCTGCCATTCCCGTGGCCCTATCCCGTGACCGACGAACAGCGGGAGCGGGTCGCCGAGGCGAGCCGGCGGATGATCGCCCGCCGCCAGGAGATCTGCGCGGAGGAACAGATCGGCCTGACCCGGCTCTACAACCTGGTCGATGACGGCGCCTACGCCGACCTGAGGAAGCTGCACCGTGACCTGGACGAGGCGGTGGCCGCCTGTTACGGCTGGCCGAAGTCGATCGCCCAGGACAAGGACGAGATCAGTCGCCGACTGATGGCGCTCAACGCCGAGATCGTCGCCGGCCAGCGCCCTTACGACCCGTTCGCCGGACGGGACGGCCAGTCGATCGCGCAACAACTCGGCCTGCCTGTCGCGTGAGCATGAGCGGCGGGTGGTGCCGGTGCGCCGACACCACCCGTCGTCGCGGTCAGGGCCGGTCGTTCAACCGGCCCGCGCGAACCGCCCCGACGAACTGGGTCCACGCCGCCGGGTCGAAGCTCAACGCCGGCCCCTGCCGATCCTTGGTGTCCCGCACGCCAACCACATCGGCAAACCCGGCCACCTCGACGCAATCGCCATTACTGCCGGACCGAGACGACTTGCGCCACGCTCCATCACGCTCCATCGACAATCTCCTTCGCTATCGCCCCGATCAACTCACGGGACTCATCCGCATCGAGTGCTCGCTCCATGAGCGACCGCCACGCGTCTTCGTAAATCTGGATCTCGTGTGGCTTGTCCAGATAAACGGCACCGCAGGGGCCATCCATATAGATCGTGGTCGGCTCCGGTGCCCGCACCTCCGTTGGAAAGTCGAGCATCGTGAAGGTGCCGGTGGACGCCCATCGCGACAAGCCCGCCTGCAGGGGGAGAACTCGAACGCTGATGTTGTGTCGCCGCCCGTTCTCCACGAGCGCGTCCAGCTGCCGCCCCATCGCCGCGCGGTCCCGCAGCGGCCGGCGCAGCACTGCCTCGCTAAGGATCACGTCGAGATAGGGAGCTCGCGGTACCGCCCGCGCCAACAGTCGCTGCCGACGCAACCGAACATCGATCTTCGCCTGACGCTCGGCCTCCGACAAGCCAGGCTGGTCTGCCGCGATCAGTTCGCGCATGTACTCGACCGTCTGCAAGAGCCCTGGGATCAGATCGGCCTCATACTTGCGGATCTTGGTCGCCGCAGATTCCAGACCCACGTAGAGCTTGAACCAATCCTCTACTGCCTCCCCGTAGCTGTGCCACCAGCCGTGCGCCTTGGTTTCCCGGGCCAGAGAGCGCATGGTTTCGATGGTCTCTCGCGACGCGCCGTAAACGCGGCACATCGCTTCCACGTCGTTCGGGTGCATCGGCACCTGGCCCGTTTCGTAACGCCAGATCCGGGGCGCCGACCATTCCAGTTCCTTCGCCGCCGCGGTCACCGTGACATGCGCGCCTTCGCGAAGTTCTCTCAAATACCTGCCGAGCTGCCTACGCGGGACGGTGCTTCCCGAGTCGTCCACGTCATCTCCTTCGGTGTTGTCGCGTAAGGCACCTCATCCCTTGGTCTGCATTCTGCCGCGAAAGATTGCCCCGGACCAGAGGTGAATTGACCATTGTGGTGCCCGCCGGGACACGGCGGGATCGCGGGGGCGGATGCCTTACCCGAAACCTCATCCCGGTATCCGTCCCCGCGCCTGGCATCGATCCACAAAGGAGAGCCATGGACTCGATCGATAGTATCCTCGGCGACATTCCGCTTCCGCCCTATGTCACCGCCGAGGATGTCGCCTTCGCGGTCCGGGCGATCACCGTGCACGTACCCGAGCAGTGGCCCGAGGGACCACGCTGCCGCAACGACCGGGCACCCCACCCGTGCCGGCTGCACCGCTGGGGCCGACGGGTGCTCGACCTGCGCGGGCTCACCGACCGGCAGGTCCACGCGCTCGTCGCCGAGCAGACGGCACCCGTGCGGTGATCTACGTGACCGGGGAACGCCTGCTGCCCCACCATGTGCGCGCCGCCTACTTCGACAGGCGCTGGCGGGGCCTGGACCCGGCCCAGGTCCGCGACCACCTCGACCGGGTCGCCGACGAACTCGACCGGCTGAGCCGTGACCTGGTCACCACGCGGACCGAGGCCGAGCGCGTCCGCCAGGCGCTGCGGCAGTGGCAGTCCCAGCATCGCGCCTGCCGCCTCCGCGACCCCGACGCGCCGCCGGGCGGGTGGCCACGGTGACCGAGCAACGGTGGATCATCCACCTGCCCACCACGCTGACCAGCGCCGACGAGGCAGCCGCCCTCGCGGTGACGCTGCGCGACTCGCTCGGCCATGTCACTGTCGTCGACTTCGGCGAGACCACGCTGAGCGAGGAGGACAGCCAGTTCGTGCGTACCCGGGTCTGGTGCGACGCCCGGCTCGACGGCGCCGGCCGGTGCGGCCGCCGCAACGACCACGGCGGTCCGTGCGGCGCGTGACCCGGCGCCCGCGCGCTGGGTCTGACGGAAGAGAGACCGTCGGTAGCATCCGGGGATGGGCAGGTTCCTTGCACTCTTCAACGGCGCCGCTGACGAGGCCGGCAAGGCCGACCTCAACGAACAGCAGCAGACCGACTTCATGAACGCCTGGGCGGCATGGGCGCAGGCGAACGAGAGCGCGCTCGTCGACCCCGGCGCTCCGCTGTACGCGAAGAAGCTGGTCACGGCGCGGGGCGTCGAGGACGTCACGGACAACCTGGTCGCCTACGCGATCGTGGAGGCGGACTCGCACGACGAGGCGGTGCGGATCTTCTCCGGGCACCCGCACCTGGGGCTGTTCGCCGGGAACTCGATCGCCGTCCTGGAGTGCCCGCCTCCACCGGTCTGACCGCTGTCGCGGGTGTCAGGGGCGGGGGCGGTCGCGGTCCTTGGACGGCTGGACCCGCTTCGGCTCGCCGGGCATCTTCGGGTATTCCGGCGGGTACGGCATGTCGCCCAGCCCGTCGGCGGCGTCCCGCTCGGCCCACTCCAGCAGCGGCGTGATGTCCCACGGGGCGTCGTCGATGCCGGCGTGCGGGTCGCCGCGCTCGGCGAACCGGGCCGGCACCGTGCCCAGGTGGAAGTCGTCCGGGTCGACCTCCGGCAGCTCGTCCCAGTCGACAGGGGTGGAGACGGTGGCGCGGCCGTTGGCGCGCAACGAGTACGCGCAGGCGATGGTGCGGTCCCGCGCCGTCTGGTTGAAGTCGACGAAGACCCGCTCGCCGCGCTCCTCCTTCCACCAGGCGGTGGTGACCAGCTCGGGGCGGCGGCGTTCCAGCTCGCGGGCCAGCGCGATGGTGGCCCGGCGCACCTCCACGAACGTCCAGCGCGGCTGGATGCGCAGGTAGACGTGCACGCCCCGGCCGCCGGAGGTCTTCGGCCAGCCGGGCACGCCCAGCTCGTCGAGCAGCCCGCGCAGCTCACCGGCGGCGGTCACCGCGTCGGCGAAGTCGGTGCCGGGCTGCGGGTCGAGGTCGACGCGCAGCTCGTCGGGGCGGTCGGTGTCGGCGGCGCGCACCGGCCACGGGTGGAACACCACAGTGCCCATCTGCGCCGCCCAGGCCACGTGCGCCAGGTCGGCCGGGCACAGCTCGTCGGCCGGGCGGCCGCTGGGGAAGGTGATCCGCGCGGTGCGGACCCACGGGGGCACGCCCCGTTGCGGCACCCGCTTCTGGAAGAACATCTCCCCCTCGATGCCGTCGGGGAAGCGCTGGAGCGTCGTGGGCCGGTCGCGCAGGGCGCGCATGATCCCGTCGCCGACGGCCAGGTAGTAGCGGAAGACGTCGGCCTTGGTGAAGCCCTGCTGCGGGAAGATCACCCGATCGGGGCTGCTCAGCCGCACCGTGTGCCCGGCTACCTCGATCTCCTCGACCGCACCCTTGCCCGCCATCACGCGACCATATGCGATGCCACCGACACCCGACGTACCGTGGAACGGTGAGTCTTTCCGACAACGAACTGCCCCGAACCGAGGACGATTGGCGTGTCCGGCTGAGCCCCGAGGAGTTCCGGGTGCTCCGCGAGGCCGGCACCGAGGCGCCCTGGACCGGTGAGTACGTCGACACCAAGACCCCCGGCGTCTACCACTGCCGGGCCTGCGGGCTGGAACTGTTCCGCAGCCAGGACAAGTTCGACTCGCACTGCGGCTGGCCGAGCTTCGACGACGCCATCCCGGGCGCGGTCAAGGAGATCCCGGACAACACGCTCGGGATGCGGCGCGTGGAGATCCGCTGCGCGCGCTGCGACAGCCACCTCGGGCACGTCTTCGAGGGTGAGGGCTTCACCCCGAAGGACACCCGGCACTGCGTCAACTCGATCTCGGTGCGGCTGGAGCCCAGCGCCGGCTGACGGCGGCGTCACAGCCGCAGCAGGCCGCCGGCCTCGTCCACCTGGTCGGCGGCCTCGTCGTCCAGCCACACCCCGCCGGTGGCGAGGTAGCGGAAGCGGTACTCCCCCGGCGCGAGCCGGACCGTCACGGTACGGGTGCCGTCGCGGCGCGGCACCAGCTCGTGCCGGCCGGGCTCCCAGCCGTTGAAGCAGCCGACCACGCTGACCGTGCCGGCCGGGGTGTACCGGGGCAGCGAGAACGTCACCCGGGTCTGGTTGCCGAAGAGCTTGTTGCGCTTGATCACGAATCCTCCGGGGATTTTCGGCTGTCACAGGGGTCAACGCGCGACACGCCGGGAGCGACTCGCCGTGGGGCCGGATCAGGTTCGCCGGTTCCGGTTGCTCGAAGGTGTCATCTGCGCAACCCTCGGATGACAGGTCCGTTTTCGGGGGGTTTCGTATGGCTGCCTGCGAGGTTTGCGGCAACGACTACTGGATGGCGTTCGAGGTGCGCACGGTCGACGGGTCGCGGCACACGTTCGACTGTTTCGAGTGCGCGGTGCACAAGATGGCGCCGATCTGCGAGCACTGCCAGATCAAGATCGTCGGGCACGGCGTCGAGGTCTCCGGCCGCTTCTTCTGCTGTGCCCACTGCGCCCGCGCCGTCGAGGGCGAGCAGGGCGCCGAGGTACGCGACGCGGTCGGCGCCCGCCCCGCCTGACATGGGCGTGCCCGGGGTGGCACCGGCATCGACCTCCGTCTAGCATCCCTCCGGTGTCCCGACGGTTGATCATCGCGGCGGCCCTGGTCGCCACCCTCACCGGCTGCGGTTCCGCCACCGAGCCCGGCGCCGCGACCGCCCCCGATCCGGCGCTCGTCGCGCCCTCGCCCACCGACGGCGGCGCCGCCGCGGCGCTGCGCGACCGGTACGCCGCGACCGGAAGCCTGGCCGGCCTGGCCGAGGACCCCGAGTACGCCAGCGAGCGGCTCGACTACGACGGCGTCGTGTGCGGTCGACCGCTGCCCCTGCTCGACCGGCGGCTCGTCGCGTCCACCCGGGTCTTCGGCACGCCGCAGGGCACCCCGGCCGGCGAGTTCGTCGAGGTCGCCCAAGAGACGGTGGTCTACCCGGACGAGGCGGCAGCGGCGGACGCGGTACGGCAGATCTTCGGCGTGCTGGAGGCGTGCGAGCGCGACGAGGAGGACGGCCAGGTGACCGCCGGACACACCGCCGCAGACCTGCCCGCCGGGCTGGGCGTGCCGGGCCGGGTGGTGTCGGCGACCATGACGGTGCCCGACGGTGCCCGTTTCCCGCACCGCTACGGCTGCCTGCACCGGGGCCGGGTGACCCAGTGTGTCGGGGTGTGGACCCGCTCGGCGTCCTACACCGGCACCTGGTTCGAGCGCGCCGTCACCGCCACCGCCACCGGGCTGCGCACGTCGAAGGGCTGAACGCGACGGGCCGCGACGGGCCGGCGCGCCGAGCCGACGTGTCGCGCCAGGGGGCACGGCCGGCCGGAGACGCGCCACCTACCCTGGGCCGATGCCCGTCGAGTCCCACCTGGCCGGCTTCGCCGACCTGGACACCAGCACCTTCCACGACCTGCTCCGGCTGCGCATCGACGTGTTCGTGGTCGAGCAGTCCTGCCCGTACCCGGAACTGGACGGCCGGGACGTCGAACCCGGCACCCGCCACCTGTGGCTGAGCAGCGCCGGCGCCGTGGTCGCGTACCTGCGGATCCTGGCCGACCCCGGCGGCGTCGCACGGATCGGGCGGGTGGTGGTGGCGCCGGCGGCCCGCGGCGCGGGCCTGGCCGGCGCGCTGATGACGGAGGCGCTCGCCGTGGTGGGTGACCGGCCGTGTGTGCTCGACGCGCAGACGCACCTGGTCGGCTTCTACGCGGGGCTCGGTTTCGAGGTCGGCGGCCCCGGCTACGTCGAGGACGGCATCCCGCACACCCCGATGCGCCGCGACCCGACTCATTGACGTTTGTCGCTTTTCGTGGCAGCGTGCGGGCGGAGCCGCCACGCGGGAGAGGGCAACTCCCGACAGTCCGGGCGTCGTGCACCGACACCCACCCCGGAGGCTTTCCATGTCCACTCCGTACCGCCGCCCGTTACCCCTCGCGGCGGCGATCCTCGGCGTCTGCGCTGTCGTCGCGGCGCTGCTCACCACCGCGTTCTCCGGCCCGGCCTCGGCGCACGGGTCCGTGGTCGACCCGGCCTCGCGCAACTACGGCTGCTGGCAGCGCTGGGGCGGTGACTTCCAGAACCCGGCGATGGCCACCCAGGACCCGATGTGCTGGCAGGCGTGGCAGGCCGACCCGAACGCCATGTGGAACTGGAACGGCCTGTTCCGTGAGGGCGTGGCCGGCAACCACCAGGGCGCCATCCCCGACGGGCAGCTGTGCAGCGGAGGGCGCACCCAGAGCGGCCGCTACAACGCCCTCGACACGGTCGGCGCCTGGAAGACCACGTCGGTCTCCAACAACTTCCGGGTCAAGCTGTTCGACCAGGCCAGCCACGGCGCCGACTACATCCGGGTGTACGTGAGCAAGCAGGGCTACAACGCGCTCACCTCGCCGCTGCGCTGGAGCGACCTGGAACTGGTCGGCCAGATCGGCACCACCCCGGCCAGCCAGTGGACGCGTGAGGTGGACGGCGTGTCGGTCCAGATCCCGGCGAACGCAACGGGCCGCACCGGGCGGCACGTCGTCTACACGATCTGGCAGGCCAGCCACCTGGACCAGTCCTACTACCTGTGCAGCGACGTGGACTTCGGCGGGTCCGGCCCGACCACCCCGCCGACCAGCACACCGCCCACCAGCACACCGCCGACCAGCACACCGCCGACGAGCACACCGCCCACCGGCCCGCCGCCGACCACGCCGAACCCGGCCGGTGGCTGCACCGCGACGTACGCGATCACCGGTTCGTGGGGCGGCGGCTTCCAGGCCGACGTGAAGGTCACGAACGGCAGCGGTTCGCCGATCCGCGGCTGGTCGGTGAGCTGGAACTACCAGAACGGCCAGCAGGTCAACTCGGCGTGGAACGCCACTGTGACCACGAGCGGAACGCTCGTCACGGCACGCAACGTGGCGTACAACGGCTCGCTCGCGCCGGGTGCGAGCACCTCGTTCGGCTTCACCGGCTCGGCCGGTGCGACGAACCCGGTGCCCGGCATCCTGTCCTGCACGACGACCGCCTGACGGCTGCCGTCCCGGTCGGGGCCCTGCTCGACACCGTCGTGGTGTTAAGCAGGGCCCCTTCCTCTACCGCAGGCGTTAAGAAGGGGCCCTTCCTTTCACACCAGGCAGTTGACGATGTCGGCGACCGGGCGGCGGCGGCCGGTGTAGAACGGGATCTCCTCCCGCACGTGCCGGCGGGCGCCGGAGGCCCGCAGGTCGCGCATCAGGTCCACGATCCGGTGCAGCTCGTCGGCCTCGAACGCCAGCATCCACTCGTAGTCGCCGAGCGCGAACGAGGCGACCGTGTTGGCCCGCACGTCCGGGTAGCCCCGGGCCATCTTGCCGTGCTCGGTCAGCAGCTCGCGCCGCTCGGCGTCGGGCAGCAGGTACCACTCGTACGAGCGCACGAACGGGTAGACGCACAGGTAGGCGCGGGGCTCCTCGTCGGCCAGGAACGCCGGGATGTGGCTCTTGTTGAACTCGGCCGGGCGGTGCAGCGCCATCTGCGACCAGACCGGGGTGAGCGCCCGGCCCAGCGTGGTGCGGCGGAACCGCAGGTACGCGTCCTGCAGCGCGTCGCTGGACGACGAGTGCCACCAGATCATCAGGTCGGCGTCGGCGCGCAGCCCGGCCACGTCGTACGTGCCCCGGATCGTGACGTCCTTGCCGGCCAGCTCGGTGAAGAGCGACTCGATTTCGTCGACGACGTTCTCCCGCAGCGACGGCAGCGGGCTGGTGGCCCGGTACACCGACCACATGGTGTAGCGGATGGTCTCGTTGAGCTCCCGCAGCCGCGCCGCGTTGGTCTGCTCGGTCATGCTGCCGATCCTCCCAGTGCCGTGATGATCGCTTCGGCCGCCGTCTCCCCGGAGCGGACGCACACGGGGATGCCGACGCCGTCGTAGCCGGCCCCGGCCACTGCCAGCGTCGGGTGGGCGGCGCGCAACGCCGTCCGGAACGCCGCCACCCGGGCCGTGTGCCCGGGCGTGTACTGGGGCAGCGCGCCGCCCCACCGCTGCACGTGCCGGGCCGCCGGGACCGGCAGCGGCGCGCCGAGCACCGCCGACAGTTCCCGGTGCACCGTGTCGGCCAGGTCGTCGTCGGTGAGCTGCAGCGACGTCTCGTCGCCGTACCGGCCCACCGAGGCGCGCACCAGCGCCAGCCCGTCCGGCCGCCGCAGGTGCCCCCACTTGGTGGTGAAGAACGTGGACGCCTTGATCAGCAGCCCTTCGCCGGCCGGCACCAGGAAGCCGGACAGCTCCGGCAGGGCCGGGCCGGGAAGCGCGAGGGTGATCAGGGCGACGCTCGCGTAGTCGAGCGCGGCGACGGTGCCGGCCGCTTCGGGCGCGACGGCGGCGAGCAGCCGGGCGGCCGGGCGGGCCGGCACCGCGAGCAGCACCGCGTCGGCCTCGACGTGCTCGGCGTCGCGGGTCGGCCCGACGGTGAGCCGCCAGCCGTCCGGGGTGCGGCGCAGCTCGCGTACCGCGGCGCCCCGGCGGATCGTCGCCCCGCTCGCCGTCGCCGCCGCCTCGACCAGCGTGCTCAGCCCACCGGCGAGGGTGCCGAAGACCGGTGTGCCCGGCGCGCGGGGTGCGGCGGCCTGCGCGGCGCGTACCGCACCGACCAGCGTGTGCTCGGCGCGTGCCGCGCGGGCCAGCGCTGGCATCGTGGTGACGAGCGACAGGTCGTCGGCCCGTCCGGCGTACACACCGCCGAGCATCGGGTCGACCAGCCGCTCCACCACCGCGTCACCGAGACGCTTGCGGACCAGCTCACCGACCGAGGTGTCCTCGCCGTCGGCCAGCAGCGGGTGGCCCGCGTCGAGGTCGGTGTCCGCGACCGGCGGCGCGACCGCCGCCGCCTGGTCCAGATCCCCGGGTACGCCGACGAGCGTGCCGCCCGGCACCTGGTGCAACGTGCCGTCGACGAGCAGGGCGGCCTGCCCGACTGTGGGGTGCACGATCGAGGCGTCCAGGCCGAGGCGGCGGGCCAGCGTCACCGCAGCCGACTCGCCACCGGCCGGGTCGCGCATCAGGAACGACTCCGCGCCGAACTCGACCGGGCCACCGGCCAGCTCACCGGTGTGCAGCTTGCCGCCGAGGCGGCCGGACTGCTCGTACACGGTGATCTCGGTGCCCTCGGGGGCCCGGTCGCGCAACCGGACGGCGGCGGCCAGCCCGGTGATCCCGCCACCGACGATCGCCACCCGCCACGGTCGCACCACTGCCTCCTCCTAGCGCTCCGGTCGCGCGGTCAGCTCGTGCACCAGCGCGACCACCCGGGTCAGCACCTCGGGGTCGGTCTCCGGCAGGACGCCGTGACCGAGGTTGAACACGTGGCCGGGAGCGGCCCGGCCCTGCTCGACGATGCGCCGCACCTCGGCCTCCACCACCGGCCATCCGGCGAGCAGCACCGTCGGGTCGAGGTTGCCCTGCACCGCCTTGTCCGGCCCGATCCGGCCGGTGGCGACGTCGAGCGGCGTCCGCCAGTCCACGCCCACCACGTCGGCTCCGGCCTCGCCCATCGCGCCGAGCAGCTCGCCGGTGCCCACACCGAAGTGGATCCGCGGCACCCCGGCGCCGGCGAGCCCGCCCAGCACGTACGTCGAGTGCGGCAGCACGAAGCGGCGGTAGTCGGCCTCGGAGAGCGCGCCGGCCCACGAGTCGAACAGCTGCACCGCGGAGACCCCGGCGTCGACCTGCACCTGGAGGAACGCCAGCGTCACCTCGGCCAGCCGCGCGCACAGCGCGTGCCACAGGTCCGGGTCGCCGTACATGAGCGCCTTGGTCTTGGCGTGGGTACGCGACGGGCCGCCCTCGACCAGGTAGCTGGCGAGCGTGAACGGGGCGCCGGCGAAACCGATCAGCGGGGTGTCGCCCAGCTCGACGACGAGCCGGCGGACCGCCTCGTCCACGTACGACACGTCGTCGCGCCCGATCGGGGTGATCCGCTCGACGTCGGCGGCGGTACGGACCGGCTCGGCCACCACCGGCCCGGTGCCGGGCACGATGTCCAGATCGACGCCGGCCGCGGCGACCGGCACCACGATGTCGCTGAACAGGATCGCCGCGTCCACGCCGTGCCGGCGCACCGGCTGGAGCGTGATCTCGATGACCAGCTCGGGCCGGCGGCAGGACTCCAGCATCGGCACGCTGGCCCGGATCTCCCGGTACTCCGGCAGCGACCGGCCGGCCTGCCGCATGAACCAGACCGGGGTGTGCGGGCCCGGCTCGCGCCGGCAGGCGCGGACGAAGGGCGAGTCGGCCGGCCCGCCGCGGCGGGGTTCTCCGTCTCGGGCGGCAGTGCCCGTGGTGTCGGTGGTCATCGCGGCCATCGTGCCACGCCCCCGGTACGCGCCCGCGTTCACCGTCCGCATTTGTGACGTAGAAGGAAGGGCCCCCGCTTAACGCCTCCGGTAGCGGAAGGGCCCCTTCTTAACTGTCGATCACCCGGCGTGCCGTCGCGCGCCGTGCGGTGAGCGCGGCATAGGCTGCCCGCATGGCCCCCCCGATCGCGCTCCCGGAAACGTTCGCTCGCGCGGTCGCGGGGTTGCGATCGGTCACACCCCGCCCGGAGATCATCTTGGAGGAGGTCGGCGCGCCGCAGCGGCTGGCCCCGTACGCGTTCGCGCTCTCCGCCGCCGTGATGCGCGACGACGACGAGGTGGCCACCGGGCGGCTGATCCTGCTGCACGACCCGGCCGGGCACGAGGCGTGGCAGGGCACGCTGCGCCTGGTCACGTACGTCACCGCCGAACTGGAGGTCGACCTGGCCAGCGATCCGCTGCTGCCCGGCGTCGGCTGGACCTGGCTGACCGACGCGCTCGACGCGCAGGGCGCCGGGCACCGGGCGATCGGCGGCACCGTCACCCAGACGCTCTCCACCAGGTTCGGCGAGCTGGCCGGCCCGCCCGCCGCGGGTGACATCGAGATCCGCGCCTCCTGGACGCCGCTGCGCGCCGACCTGGGCCCGCACCTGCTCGGCTGGTGCACGCTGCTGGCCTCCACGGCCGGCCTGCCGCCGCCCGGCGTCACCGCGCTGCCCACCCGCCGCTCCGCCGGGGCCGCCTGACCACCGCTGCCCGGGCCGGGACCGGATGCCCGCCGGTGCACCGCCACCGGCTCGCGGCGGGCGTACCCCGGGATCTGCCGCCTGATGCGCGAAGGCCGCCCCGGACGAGCCGGGGCGGCCTTCGGCGGACACCGGTCAGAGGTAGTTCTCGGCCTCGTCGCAGATCTTGTCCAGGCCCTTGCTGGCCGCCTCGAAGGCGGCCCGGTCGCCGCGCGACGCCGCCGCCATGGCCGTGGTCAGCTTGTCCAGGCAGTTCGCGATGACCTTCTTCTGCCGGGCCTGCTCGTCCCTGTCGTTCTTGGTGCCGGTCAGGTCCTGCTGGGTGTCCGACAGCCGCTCCTGGATCGCCTTCAGCTCACCCTTGAGCTTGTCGATCTCCTGCTGGTTCGCCGAGATCGTGCCGTCCCGCTGGCTGACCGTCTGCCGGGACTTGTCCAGGTCGCCGTCCGTGGAGACGTACAGGAACGTCATCACACCGCCGAAGACGAACAGCAACGCGGCGACGAGGCCGAGCACCAGCGCGGCCCACTTCCTGCCGCCACCGGTGGCAGGCGCGGCGGCCGCCGGGCCGTACGGGCCGGGCAGCCCGGACATCGGCGGCGGCCCGAAGCCGGGGCCGGACACCGGCGGAGCCGACGCGGGCGGGACCGACATCGGCTGCGCGTAGCCGGGGGCCGAGACCGGCGGGACGGAGACCGGCGGAGCCGACATCGGCTGCGCCGGCGGGGGCACCGGGGCGGCGCCGGGCGCGTATCCCGGCTGTCCCGGCGTGGCGGGCTGGTATCCGCCGTACCCGGGTGCGCCGTCGGGCACGGCGGGCTGGTGCAGGGTCGGCGCGGGCTGGTTCGGGTCGTGCTGCTGGGGCGCGGGCCGGCTGCCGTACGGGTTGCCGTAGACCGTGCCCCCCGGCGCCGGGGGCGGGTTGTCGCCCCCGGCCGGTGGGTAGGACATGTCGTTCCTCCAGATGTGCTGGTCCCCCGTGGGGTGGCCCGATGGGCCGGGGTCGATGCGGTGCGGCCGGGCCGGTGTGGCCAGCGGTCAGCAGAGCCGGAACCGGTCGCAGGCGGTCTTGATCGGCACCGCGAGCCCGATGCCCTCGGCGTTGCGGGCCTTGGCCGTGGCGATGCCGACGACCTCCTTCGAGCCGTTGATCACCGGGCCGCCGGAGTTGCCCGGGTTGATCGGCGCGTCGAACTGGATCACCGGGCCGCCGCCGCGCTCGTCCTCGCGGAACGCGCTGACCACGCCCGTGGTGACGCTGTCCTGCAATCCGAGCGGCGCGCCGACCACGATGATCTGCTGGCCCGACCGCACCGGGTCGCGGGCCGCTACCAGCCCGGTGAACTTGGCGCTGGTCTGCAACTGCGCCAGGTCCTTGTCCTTGTCGGTGGCGATGATCGTCGCCTCGAACCGCTGGTCCTTGCGCTCCAGGAACACCTTGCGCTCACCCGCGGTGAAGACCGACTCGACCACGTGGAAGTTCGTCAGCAGCGTGGTGCCGCCGCCCGACGGCGCCTTGCCGACGGCGAACGCCGTACCGGTGAACTGCCCGGCCCGCACCCGGAACACGCTCGGCAGGACCGCGCTGGCCACCGCCTCCGGGTTGAAGGCCGCGCCGGCCTTCTTCTCCAGGCTGCCGGCGCGCTGCTCCAGGCCGTCGAGCCGGCCGGCGTCCGCGTCCTGCCCCTCGGCCATCCGCTTGTCGGCGGCGGCGAGCCGGTCGTCGAGCCGGTAGATCTGGTACGCCTGCACGCCGGTGACCACGGTCAGCACGGCGGCCAGGGCCAGCGCCACCACCGCCACCCGGCTGCGCCGGGACGCCTGGCCGGCCGCCGGTGCGCCGAAGCCGCCCGGGCCGCTCTGACCGGGGTACGCGGCACCCGGCTGGGACGGCCCGGACACGGGCTGACCCGGGTAGGCGGGCGCGGACACGGGCTGCCCCGGATACGACGGACCGCTGCCGGACGGGCCCGGATACGACGGCGAGGCGGGCTGCCGGTCCGGGTACGACGACGGTCCCGGCCCGCCCGGATACGACGGCGACGCGGAGACCGGCTGCCCCGGATGCGACGGCGAGGCGGCCGGCTGTCCGGGGTACGCCGGAGCGGCGGACCGGGAGGTCTGCGCCGGTACGGCGCCGTAGGACGGTACCGAGCCGTAGGACGGCGCCTGGCCCGGTGCGGCCGGCACGCTGCCGTAGGACGGCTGGCCCGGTGTGGCGCCGTAGGACGACGGCTGGGCCGTGGCGGGCGGGGCCGCGTAGGGCGTCGACTGCGGTGTGCCGGCCGGGTCCGGGAGACCCGGGTAGCCGGCGGGCGGCTGGACGGCGGCCCGCGCCGGATAGCCGGGCGTGCCGCCCCACTCGGATCCACCGGCGGACGATCCCGGCACCGGGGCCGAACCGGCGGGCGGGGCGAAGCGCGGCGGCAACGGCCCCGGCCGGTCGGCTGCCGTGTCGCCGCCGCCGTGCCCCGGCACGTCGTCGCCGGTTCCGTACCCGCCTGTCATGCTCTACCGTCCTCCCCGTCGCCTTCGCCGACGCCCCCGACCCGCTGCGGCACCCGTACGCCGTTCGCGGCTCGATGGACCGTACCGGCGGGAACGGGCTTTGTCTTCCCCCTTGTCCGACCCTCTCACGGCCCCGCAACCCGCACGCTTTCCGGCCACCGGACGGCCACCCCGCCGACACGCGCCGGACCGGCTGCGCACACCGGATCGTCCGGCCTACTAGGGTTGTCAGGTGACCGACGAACCACCCCTGCGCCGTCGGGCCGCCGAAAGCCGTACCGGGGAGGCGTCCGCCCAGCCGACATCGGCCCTGCCGGAGCCGGCGGACGCGGGGTCCGAGACCGATCCGGCCGCGGCCGTCCCCCTGACCGCGCCGCGCGACGGCACGCCCGCCCCGGTGGCCACACCTGCCGAGTTGGACGAGGTCGTGGCCCGCTTCGCGGCCGGCACCGGCCCGGTGGCCCTCGATGCCGAACGCGCCTCCGGCTACCGCTACAGCCAGCGCGCCTACCTGGTACAGCTACGCCGCGGCGGCGCCGGCACCGCGCTCATCGACCCGCTGCCGCTGCCCGACCTGTCCGCCCTGGACACGGTGATCGCCGAGACCGAGTGGGTGCTGCACGCGGCCAGCCAGGATCTCGCCTGCCTGGCCGAGGTGGGGCTGCGCCCGCGCCGGTTGTTCGACACCGAACTGGCCGCCCGGCTGGCCGGGTTCGAGCGGGTCGGCCTGGCCGCGCTGACCGAACAGCTGCTCGGGTTCAGCCTGGAGAAGCACCACTCCGCCGCCGACTGGTCGAGCCGGCCGCTGCCGGATTCCTGGCTGACGTACGCGGCGCTCGACGTGGAGCTGCTCGTGGACCTGCGCGACGCGCTGGACGAGGAGTTGCGGCGGCAGGGCAAGTCGGGCTGGGCGACGGAGGAGTTCGACGCGCTGGTGCGCAACGGCGCCCGTCCGGCGCGCGTCCGCGCCGAGCCGTGGCGGCGCACGTCCGGCATCCACCGGGTACGCGGCGCGCGCGCCCAGGCCCGGGTGCGTTCCCTCTGGTACGCGCGGGACCAGATCGCCTCCCGCCGGGACGCCGCGCCGGGCCGGGTGCTGCCCGACTCGGCCATCGTGGCCGCCGCCGAGCTGGACCCGAAGGACGAGAAGACGCTGCTCACGCTCCCCGGGTTCGGTGGGCGGTCGGTGCGCCGGCTGGCGCGTACCTGGCTGGCCGCGCTGGACGACGCGCGCCAGTTGCCGGACGACGCGCTGCCGGTGAGCCCGGCGGTGGAGGGTCCGCCTCCGCCGCACCGGTGGGCCGAACGCGATCCGGTGGCGGCCGGGCGGCTGGCCCGGGCCCGGGAGGTGGTGGTCGGCACCGCCGGGGCGCACCGGCTGCCGGCGGAGAACCTGATCGCGCCGGACTCGATCCGCCGGCTGGCGTGGCAGCCGCCCGCGGAGATCACCGACGAGACGGTGGCGGAGACGCTGCGCGGGTTCGGTGCCCGCGAGTGGCAGCTCGGGCTGCTCCTGCCCGCGCTGACGGAGGCGTTGCACACTCCGCAGCAGTGACGGCCCCGGGCGGGGTGTGAGGTGGGCCACGCGGGGGGTGGTGCCACGTTTGGTTACTGGCGAGTAGCATCCGGGGAAATGCCCGTGCCGAGGGAGGCTCCAAGTGCCCCGTGAAGTCCGGGATGTCGTCTTCGTCGACGGCGTCCGTACCCCGTTCGGCAAGGCGGGTGGGATGTACGCCAACACCCGCGCCGACGATCTGGTGATCCGCTGCATCCGCGAGCTGATGCGCCGCAACCCGCAACTTCCGCCGGAGAAGGTGGAGGAGGTGGCCATCGCCGCCACCACCCAGATCGGTGACCAGGGCCTGACCATCGGCCGCACCGCCGCCCTGCTGGCCGGCCTGCCCAAGACCGTGCCCGGCTTCGCCATCGACCGGATGTGCGCCGGCGCGATGACCGCCGTCACCACAGTGGCCAGCGGCATCGCCATGGGCGCCTACGACGTGGCCATCGCCGGCGGCGTCGAGCACATGGGCCACCACCCGATGGGCGAGGGCGTCGACCCCAACCCGCGCATCGTCGCGGAGAAGCTGGTCGACCCGTCCGCCCTGGTGATGGGCTCCACCGCGGAGAACCTGCACGACCGCGTCCCGCACGTCACCAAGGAGCGCACCGACGCGTTCGCGCTGGCCTCGCAGCAGAAGACCGCGAAGGCGTACGCCAACGGCAAGCTCCAGGGCGACCTGGTGCCGGTGGCGGTCCGCGACCCGGAGGCGGGCTGGGGCCTCGCCACAGTGGACGAGGCGCCCCGCGACACCTCGATGGAGAAGCTGGCCGGCCTGAAGACCCCGTTCCGGCCGCACGGCAAGGTCACCGCCGGTAACGCGGCCGGCCTGAACGACGGCGCCACCGCCGCACTGCTGGTGGCCGAGGACACCGCCCGCGAACTGGGCCTGCCGGTCGGCATGCGCCTGGTGTCGTTCGGCTTCGTCGGCGTCGAGCCCGAGGTGATGGGCGTCGGCCCGATCCCGTCGACCGAGAAGGCGCTGCGGATCGCCGGCCTGAGCATCGACGACATCGGCCTGTTCGAGCTGAACGAGGCGTTCGCGGTGCAGGTGCTCGCCTTCCTCGACCACTTCGGCATCGCCGACGACGACCCGCGGGTCAACCCGTGGGGCGGCGCGATCGCCATCGGTCACCCGCTCGCGTCCTCCGGCGTCCGGCTGATGACCCATCTCGCCCGCCAGTTCGCCGAGCACCCCGAGGTCCGCTACGGCCTCACCGCCATGTGCATCGGCATCGGCATGGGCGGCACCGTGATCTGGGAGAACCCGCACTGGGAGGGTGGAGATCAGTGAGCGCGAGGAGTGAGCTTGCGAGCCCCGCAGTCGCGAACGAAGGAGTCGCAGTGAGCCTCGCCGCACCGAACGAGGTCGTCACCAAGGCGCTGCTGCGGCAGGTGGCCGTACCCGGACTGGACCGGCCCGCCGCCCTCATCACCCTGGACAACGGCTTCGACCACACCAAGCCGAACACCTTCGGACCGGCCGGCCTGACCAGCCTGGACGAGGCGATCACCGCCGCGCTGGCGGCGGAGCCGGCGTTCATCGCGGTCACCGGCAAGCCGTACATCTTCTGCGTGGGCGCGGACATCACCAGCCTGCCCGCGCTGGAGGACCGCGAGCAGGCGCTGGAGATCGGCCGGCTGGGCCACCGCGTCTTCGCCCGGCTCAAGGACAGCGGCGTCCCCACCTTCGCGTTCGTCAACGGCGCGGCGATGGGCGGCGGCCTGGAACTGGCGCTGCACTGCCACTACCGGACGCTGTCGGCGGGCGCGGCGGCCCTGGCGCTGCCCGAGGTCTCGCTCGGCCTGATCCCCGGCTGGGGTGGTACGCAGCTGCTGCCGAACCTGATCGGCATCCCGGCCGCGACGCAGGTGATCATCCAGAACCCGCTGATGCAGAACAAGATGCTCAAGCCGAAGCAGGCTGCCGAGATGGGCATCGCGGACGTGCTGCTGGAGCCGGCCGACTTCCTGGAGCGGTCGCTGGAGTGGGCCGCCGGCGTGGTCCGGGGCGAGGTCACGGTGACCCGTCCCGAGGTCGACAAGGACATGTGGGCGGGCGTGCTCTACTTCGCCCGGCAGACCCTCGACCAGCGGCTGCACGGCGCGGTCCCGTCCGCGTACAAGGCGCTGGACCTGCTGGAGACGGCGAAGGACGCCGACTTCGCCACCGGCACCGCGGCGGAGGACGAGGCCCTGGCGGACCTGGTCTTCTCCGAGGAGTTGCGCAGCGGCCTGTACGCCTTCGACCTGGTGCAGCGGCGGGCCAAGCGCCCGGCCGGCGCGCCCGACAAGGGCCTGGCCCGGCCGGTCACCAAGGTGGGCATCGTCGGCGCCGGCCTGATGGCCAGCCAGCTCGCGCTGCTGTTCGCCCGGCGTCTTCAGGTGCCGGTCGTGATGACCGACCTGGATCAGTCCCGCGTGGACAAGGGCGTCGGCTACGTGCACACCCAGATCGAGAAGGCCGTCAGCAAGGGCCGGATGGACAAGGGCACCGCGGCCAAGCTCTACGGCCTGGTCAGCGGCTCGGCAAAGGCTGACGCCTTCGCCGCCTCGGCCCAGGGCCAGCGCACGTCGTTTGCCGACTGCGACTTCGTCATCGAGGCCGTGTTCGAGGACCTGGGCGTCAAGAAGCAGGTCTGGGCCGAACTGGAGAAGATCGTCAAGCCGGAGGCGGTGCTCGCCACCAACACCAGCTCGCTGTCCATCACGGAGATGGCCGCCGAGCTGGAGCACCCGGAGCGGGTGGTCGGCTTCCACTTCTTCAACCCGGTCGCGGTGCTGCCGCTGCTGGAGATCGTCCGCGGCGAGCGGACCGACGACGCCACGCTGGCCACCGCGTTCGCTGTCGGTAAGCAGCTCAGGAAGTCGTCGGTGCTGGTGAAGGACGCTCCGGCGTTCGTGGTGAACCGGCTGCTGACCCGCTTCCTCGGCACCGTGTTCGCCGCCGTCGACCAGGGCACTCCGCTGGACGTGGCGAACAGCGCGCTGGACCCGCTGGGTCTGCCGATGCGTCCGCTGGCGCTGCTGCAACTCGTCGGGCCGGCCGTGGCGTACCACGTCGGCGGCACCCTGCACGAGGCGTTCCCGGACCGGTTCGGGGTCAGCGAGAACCTCAAGCGGATCGCCGACTCGGGCCAGCCGATCGTGGTCGACGACCAGATCAACGACGAGGTCGCGAAGCTGCTGGTGGTCGGCGACGAGCCGCTCACCGCCGAGCAGGTCCGGCAGAACGCGTTGGACGCGCTGGCGCAGGAGATCCGGCTCATGCTCGACGAGGGCGTCGTCGCCGAGGCGCAGGACATCGACCTGTGCATGATCCTCGGCGCCGGCTGGCCGTTCCACCTGGGCGGCGTCACGCCGTACCTGGACCGGACCGGCACCTCCGAGCGGGTGACCGGCAAGCGGTTCCTGCCGCGCGGCGTGGCAAGCCTGCGCTGACCGGTACACCCCATCGATCGCGGTGGCCGGGCTGTCCGTTCCGGACGGTCCGGCCACCGCGATCGGCGTCTGCGGCCCAGGTCACGGGTAGGTCGCGGTTTGGCGTCGCCGCCCTAGGGCGGACAGCGGGCTGTCGGTGGTGCTGGCTACCATCACGCGTCCAGTTTTCTCACAGGAGCTGCCTACATGTCCCAGCCGCCGTCCAGTCCCTACTCCGGCAACTACCCCTCTCCCCAGCAACAGCCCGGTGGCTACCAGCCGCCGCAGCAGCCGCAGTACGGCGGTGACTACCCGCAGGCTCCCCAGCAGCAGTACGGCGGTGAACACCCGCCGCAGCAGCCGCAGTACGGCAGCCAGCTCGGTGCGCCGGTCCCGCCGAAGAAGTCCGGCGTGGGCAAGATCCTGCTGATCGTCCTCGCGGTGGTCCTGGTGCTCTGCGTCGGCGGCGGGATCGTCACCTGGATCGTCACCAAGGACACCGTCAACGAGGTGGTCACCGCCACCAAGACGCGGGTGGTCGAGCCGCAGACGCTCGGCGGCCGGGCCAAGGTCACCGACCCGCAGTTGCAGACCGCCGCGGCGCAGATGAAGTCCGAGCTCAGCAAGGACGTGCCGGACGCGACCAGCACCGTCGGCGCCTTCTACGGCGACCCGGCCAAGAAGGACCTGGTCATGATCGTCGCGGTGTCCGGCGTGATGGCGGACCCGAAGAAGGAGCTGGCCGACGCGACCGCGGCGGTCACCCCGGACCTGGCCACCAAGGATTTCAAGACTGTCGACGCGGGCCCGCTGGGCGGCGACGCCAAGTGCTCCGACGGCAAGGCGTCGGACGTGCCGGTGGCCGTCTGCATCTGGGCCGACCGGGGCAGCCTCGGCATGGTGGTGGTCTACTTCAAGTCCGCGGCCGAGCTCCAGTCGGAGTTCCTGACGATGCGCGGCGAGATCGAGAAGCAGGACTGACACCCCTCACGCACCGGGCCCCCGCCGTGACGGCGGGGGCCCGGTGTCGTTTCCGGATCAGGCGGACGCGGCCCGTTCGGCGGGGCTCCGGCAGACGCAGAACTCGTTGCCCTCGGGGTCGGCGAGCACCACCCAGCCGCTCCCGTCCGGGCGGCGCCGGTCGGCCACCAGCGCGGCGCCGAGCTCGCGCAGCCGCGTCACCTCCTCGTCCCGGGTGCCTTCGGCCGGGTGCAGGTCGAGGTGGAACGCGCCCTTGCCGTGCCGCTCGTCCACCCGGACGAACAGCAGGTCGGGGCCGTGCCCGTCGGGTGCGGCGAGGACCGCCTCCGGGTCGCCCGGATGGTCGTCGTCGGCGAGCCGGCGGTCGAGCACCAGGGCCCACCAGCCGGCCAGGGCGTACGGGTCGTCGGTCTCGACTGTCACGCAGTGGATCTGTGCACTCACTGTGCTTCCTCCTGTGGCCCCTTGATGACAGCGAGGTGTTAACAAGGGGCCCTTCCTCTACCGCAGGCGTTAAGAAGGGGCCCTTCCTTACGGGCCGACGAACACCGCCTTCGCACGCCAGTCGACGCCGTCGACCGCCGGGCCGCTGCGCACCGTGAACGTCCCCGACGGAGCGCCGTTCGCCCAGTCGACGGCGGACAGGTCACCGGTGCTCCGGTTCACCTTGTAGAGCGTGGAGCCGGCCACGAAGACGGCGCCCGCGTCGGAGAACCCGCTCGCCCCGGCCACGGAGAAGCGGTCGGCGCCGACCACGCCGCTGTCCGGCGTGAACCAGCGCCAGAACAGGCCGTTCTGACCGGTCAGCGTGTAGTAGAGCCGACCGCCGGTGTAGAACATGCCGGTCACGTTCGGGATCTCGGCGTAGAAGCCGGTGGTCGTGCCGACGTACGTCTGCCCCGCCGGACCCGAGTTGGTCACCACGGTGTCCCAGTACGGGTCGTGGTACGGGTCCACCAGCTCGGGCGTGCCGAACGTGGTGCCGTCGAACGTACGCCGCCACAGCGCGCCGCCGGTGCCGTAGAACAGCGTCCCGCCGACCCAGAACGCGTTGCGCGTGGCGGACCACGCGGTCTCGTCCGGGTTCGCCACCGGAGCGGGCGCGCCGACGCCGGTGAGCCCGTCGTACGAGCGGACCTGCACCTCCTCGCCGGTGCCGGCCGGCGGAGGCCCGGTCTTGACGATCTCGACGGCGTCGACGAGCGGGTTCTCCTTGACGTGTCGGAACTCGATGTCGACGGTGCCGTCGCTGGTCACCGTGAACTCCCGCATGGTGCCGACGTTGTGCCCGACGCTGGCGGACAGGTCCAGGTCGTCGAGGACGACCGTGCCGTCCAGCGCCACGTCGAAGACGCGGGTGTTGGGCGCGGAGGTGCCGTCGTACCGGTTGGCCAGGTAGAGCCGCACGTGCACCTCGGTGCCGGTGGGCACCGGGAACTGCCAGAGCATCTCGGCGCCGCCGGCCGGGTCGTACCGTTCGTCGCTGTAGAGCGCGGCCGGGGTGCCGGCCGGCACCGTCGCGTCCAGGCTGCCGACCGTGTTGAAGCTGGACGTCGAGCTGCCGGTGTTGTGGTACGGGCTGGGGCTGGAGCCGGTGTCGGCCGCCCAGTCCGGTCCGCCGTCGGTGGCGGCGACCACGGGGCCGCCGGCGTTCACCCGGTACAGCACGTTGGTCGGCTTCGGCAGCCCGGCCTGGTAGACGTTGCCGGGCAGCGTGGCCGTGGTGGTCGGGTGCGGGGCCTTGCCACCGGCGAGCGGGAAGAACGCGATCCGCTCCCGGCGGTACTGGAAGTTGCCGATCCAGAGCGTGTCGCCGCCGACCCAGAGCCCGGCCGGGGTGACGAGCATCTCGGAGGCGCCGATGCCGCGCGGGTGCCGGCCCGGGTTCCAGGACAGCGGCAGTCCGTTGGCGGGGTCGAGCGCGGCGATGCTGGCCCGGCCGACCGCGCCGGCCCGGGCGTTGTCGGTGCCGGTGCTGTTGTTGAGCCAGCGGAGGTGGCCGCCGACGTAGACCGCCTGCTCGCTGATGCCGACGGACAGGAACGTGTCGCCGCCGCTGTAGTCCACCCAGGTCGGCTGGAGGCTGCTGCCGGTCGCACCGGCCTCCCAGCGGGCCGCGGTGTCGCAGAGCGTCCCGCCGTACGGGGCGCCGGTGGTGACCACCACGAAGTAGCTGTTGTCCGGGGAGAACGCGACGTCGCGGACGTACGAGTCGAACGACTGCCACTTGCAGCGCGGCGTGTAGCGGGCCGTGTTCCAGTCGGCGACCGTGGCGGCGGTGGCGCCCAGGTCGATCTTGACGATCTGGTCGTGCAGGACCCCGTCGGCCTTCTTGAAGTTGCCGATGACGACGAGCTGCGTGCCGTCCGGGGAGACGGCGAGCTTCTCCGCGCCCACGCCGGCCTTGGCGCCGCTGACACCGTCCCAGTTGTGGTTCTCGGTCAGCGTCGTGGTGAGGTAGCTGTCGACCGCGCCGGTGGTGGCGTTGAGCGACGCGAGCCCGCCGCGCGGGTTGGGGTTGCCGGCCGTGGTGAAGATGCCGCCGACCAGCAGCCGGTCACCGACGAGCGCGATGTCCTTGATCAGCCCGTTGAACGCCGGCGGCGTGAAGCTGGTGACGACCGCACCGGTGGCGACGTCGAGCAGGGCCACCTTGCGCCGGGTCACGCCGTTGACGGTGTTGAACTTGCCGGCGACGAAGACCGTTCCCGCTGTGGGACCGGCGACGACAGCCGTCACCTCGTTGTCGAGCGTGGGCGCGAACGCGGTGTCCACCTGCCCGGTGGCCTTGTCGAAGGCGAGCAGGTAGTCGCGGGGGATGTCGACGTCGGAGTTGCGGTTCTGCACCCGGGTGAAGGAGCCGCCAGCGATGATCTTCGTACCGGCGTCGTGGATCGCGTCGACCGAGCCGTCCTGGACGTCGGGCGAGGCGGTGGAGGGGACGGTGTGGACCACTTTGTCGTGGCCGGGCGCGGCGACGGCTGCCGCCGGCGTGGCCGGCGAGAGGCCGGCGACGGTGAGGGCGCCGGCGGTGAGGACCGCGAGAAGACGGCGGCGGCGCGGGGCCGAGGGGTGGGTCACGGGCAGCTCCGGTGGGTGAGCAGGGTGAGGCGTCGCTGCGCTTACTCTCCGTTGATCCCCGGCTCCGCGTCCAGCGTGGACGGCGCATTCTGCCCGACCACCGTGCGTCGGGGTCCGACCACCGTCGGGTCCGGCCGGGACAGCCGAGGTCGTCCGCACGAAAAGGTGAGGCCGTCTCACCGGCCGGGCGGGCCGGCTCGGCGGTCAGGTGGCCGCCGCCGGGTCGGCCGACGGAAGCGTGACAGTCACCTCCAGGCCGCCGCCGGGCTGGGCGACCGCCTTCACCGTGCCGCCGTGCGCGTCGCTGACGGCCCGCACGATCGACAGGCCGAGACCGGAGCCGCGCGCACCGGTGCGTTCCTGGCCGCCGCGCCGGAACGGTTCGAACAGCCCGGGTACGTCGGCCGGGGCGACCTCGAACCCGGTGTTCCCCACCACCAGCCAGGACCGTTCCCCGTCGGTGCCGGTGCGTATCCAGATCCGGCCGTGCAGGTGGTTGTAGCGGACCGCGTTCTCCACCAGGTTGCCGGCGAGCCGGTCGAGCAGGCCGGGGTCGCCGACCACCGGCGCCGGGCGCAGCGACGTGTGCACCTTCAGGCCGATGCGCTCCACCTCCCGGGAGACCGCTGACAGCGCGTTGGCGGTGCCGATGGCGAGGTCCGACTCGGCGCGCCGGGCCAGCCGACGGCCGGTCTGCGCCTCGCTGCGCGCCAGGACCAGCAGCGCGTCGACCAGGCCGTTGGCGCGCTCCGAGGCGTCGCGCACCACACCGGCCATGCGGCGGTACTCGGCTAGGTCGGCATCGTCGTCGCTGAGCGTGACGTCGATTTCGGTACGCATCACCGCCAGCGGCGTCCGCAGCTCGTGCGAGGCGTTCGCGACGAAGCGTTTCTGCGCCTGGAAGGCACCGCTGATCCGGTCGAGCATCGCGTCGAACGTCTCGGCCAGCTCGGCCACCTCGTCGTCGGCGCCGGACCAGCCGATCCGCTCGTCGAGCGTGGCCTCGCCGAGCCGGCGGGCGGTGGCCGTGACCTGGTGCAGCGGGCGCAGCGCCCGGCCGGCCACCAGGTACGCCCCGGCCACACCGACCACGCTGATCGCCACCAGCGCGAGCAGACCCTTGACGAGCAGTTCCTGTGACGCGGCGTCCACCAGTTGCCGCTGCCACTGCCCGGCGTCGAGCGTGCGCCCGTCGGTGAGCACCACAGTGGTGCCGGGTAGCAGCTCGTCGGTGGGGCGCAGCGCGTCGCGGACCAGCAGCCAGGCCAGCAGCACCAGGATCGCCCCCGCGCCGACCAGCAGCACGCCGTTGAGCAGGGTCAGCCGCAGCCGCAGCGTCGGCCGTACCCGGCGGGCGCTTCGCGCGCTCACCGCCGTACCCCGCCGATGCGGTAGCCCGCGCCCACGACCGTGTCGATGAGCGGCGGGTCGCCGAGCTTCTTGCGCAGTGTCATCACGGTGACCCGGACGATCGTGGTGAACGGGTCGGTGTTGGCGTCCCACACCCGTTCCAGCAGCTCCTCGCTGGACACCACCGCGCCGCGCGCCTTGAGCAGCTCCGCGAGCACGCCGAACTCCTTGTTGGTGAGGTCGAGCGGCACGCCGCCCCGGCTCACCACCCGGCGGGCCGGGTCGAGCACCAGATCGGCCACCTCCAGCACCGGCGGCGCGGCCGGGGTGGCGCGGCGGCCGAGCGCCTGCACCCGGGCCACCAGTTCGTCGAACGCGAACGGCTTGGCCAGGTAGTCGTCGGCGCCGAGCTGCAACCCCTCGACCCGGTCGGCGACCGTGCCGCTGGCGGTCAGCATCAGCACCCGGGTCAGCGCGCCGGAGGCGGCCAGGTCGGCGCAGATCCGGTCGCCGTGCACGCCGGGCAGGTCGCGGTCCAGGATCACCACGTCGTAGCGGGTGACGAACGCCGCCTCGTGCCCGGCGTCGCCGTCGTAGGCCACGTCCACAGCCATCCCGCGCTTGCGCAGCCCGCGCGCGATCGCGTCGGCGAGGTTGCGCTCGTCCTCGACCACCAGTACCCGCATCCCGGCCTCCCACCTCGTGACCCCTGACAACCTAGTGCGGCAGGCAAAATCCGCCGCCGGAGGAGCCAGCCCCGAGACGCCCGTCGACGAGCGCACCGCCGGGGAACGCGCGGTGGTGCGCTCGGGCCACCTCGCCCGGCCCGGAGCCTTGAGTTGTGACTCTTCGTCACGCTGATGCCCGCTGCAGAGAGCAAAGGGCGCGCGGGGGACCATGCTGCGGGCGCGCCGCGGCTACGGTCGGTGACGGCACGGCGGGAGGGCCGGCCGCGTGCGGCGGCACGGGCCGCCGTTGCAGAAAACCTTCGGGTACGCGATGCTCGGCGGCGATGATCGACAAGCGCAGCAGGCACAGGTCACGGCCACGGCGGGCGGGTTCCCGATGAGTGGCCGCGACATCGCGTACCGCCGGTTCCGCTTCCCGGCGGACCGGGACCGGGGTCGTGCGGACGGGTTGCGCGCCGGGCCGGACGGCCTGACGCTCGACGGCTCGCCCGGCCGGGTCACGCACACCGACCCGCACTCCGGGACCACGGCCGAGTACGCCGCCGGCACCTGGACCTCCCCCGTGACGCCCGTCGGCTTCGCCGCCGCCGAGCTGGTGCCCTCGTGGACCGCCGACGCCCCGGCCGGCTGCTGGCTGCGGGTCGAACTGCGCGGCTGGGCCGACGGCACGGCCACCACCGGCTGGTACGAGCTGGGCCACTGGGCCGCCGACGACAGCGCCGTGCACCGCGCCTCGGTGCCCGGGCAGGAGGACGACCGGGCGCGTGTCGCCGCCGACACGCTGCGGGTGACCGGCGCGACGGTGACCGGCTGGCAGGCCCGGGTGACCCTGCTCCGACGGCTCGACGCGCCCGCCGGCCCGGTGCTGCGCACTGTGGGCGTGGTCGCCTCCACCGACCCTCCGGACGGCGCGGAGGCCGGCGGCGCGGAGGCCGGCGGCGCGGAGGCCGGCGAGGCGTGGGGGCGCGTGCTGGACGTGCCGCGCTACGCGCAGCGGCTGCACGCCGCCGGGGAGACCCGCTGGGGTGGCGGCGGCGACTCCTGGTGCAGCCCCACCTGCGTGTCGATGGTGCTCGGCTTCTGGGACGCCGGACCCACCCCGGACCGGTACGCCTGGGTGGCGCCGCCCGGCCCGCGCCCGCAGGTGGTGCACGCCGCCCGGCACTGCTACGACCACGCCTACGGCGGGCCGGGCAACTGGCCGTTCAACACGGCGTACGCGGCGACGCACGGGGTGGACGCCTTCGTCACCCGGCTGCGCTCGCTGGCCGAGGCGGAACGGTTCGTGGCCGCCGGCATCCCGCTGATCGTCTCGGCCGCGTTCACCGCCGGTCAGGTGCCCGGACTGGACTACGACACGCGGGGACACCTCATGGTGCTGGCCGGCTTCACCGCCGACGGCGATCCGGTGCTCAACGACCCGTACGCACCGGACGACGAGCGGGTCCGCCGCACCGTGCCGCGCGCGCCGTTCGAGAGTGCCTGGCAGGCGGGCAGCGGCGGGATCGCGTACGTGCTGCGGCCCGAGTCGACGCCGCTGCCGCCGCCTCCGGCGCAGGCCAACTGGTGATCAGCGGCCGACCGGCCAGATCGCCATGCCGCCGGTCGGTCGCAGGCACACCAGTTCCGTACCCGTGTCCGCGCACTCGGACCAGGCGCCGGGCAGGATCCCCCGGATCCGTACCTGCCCGGCCGCCACGTCGAGCGCGCCGACGAGCGTCCGGTCCCCGGTGAGCGTGCGCAGCCCTGGTAGCGGCCCGGACGGGAGGTCGTTGCCGGAGACGCGCCAGCGCCCCATCCGGGCCAGCACGCGGCCGGTCGACGGGTCGAGCGCCGACAGTTCCAGTTCCTCCCCGACGCCGCGCTCGGCGGCGATCAGCCGGTCGCCTACCGGGCCCATCCCCAGCCAGCGCTCGTCCGACCAGGCCGGACGGCCGGTGGCCGGGTCGAGGGCCTGCGCGCCGCCCACCTGGTCGCGCAGGCACACCATCCCGGCACAGTCGGCGAACCAGAGCCCGGCGCGGGAGCCGACCGGCCGGCTCCACCGCTCGTCGAGCCGGTCCAGCCCGTATCCGGTGACTGTGCCCCGGGCATCCTCGACCAGCAGGAGGTCGGCCACCACCTGCGCGTACCGGTAGGCGGCGCGATCGGCTGCGGGCGCCACCCGCCCGGTGTGCGCGACCGCGCCGGAGTCCGCGTCGTACACGGTCACCCGGCCCTGCGGGGTGACCAGCACGAGCTGCGTCACCCCGTGGTCGTCGCGGCGGTACCCCACCTCCTGCCCCGGCACGGGCAGCGTCCACCGCACCGCGCCGGAGGCCGGGTCCACGGCGACCACCGTGCCCGCACCGGGTGGGCGGGGGTTCTCCAGCAGCAGCCCGCCTGACGCGGTCCGGACCGGATAGCCGGGATGCCGCCAGCGCAGCGTGCCGGTGGCCGGGTCGAGCATCGCCGACACCGAGTCGCCGTCCCCGGCCGGGCTGCTCGTCACCAGCAGTCCCCCGGGCACGGCGGTGAGGCCGAGCACGTGGTCGCCGTCGGTCAGGGCGAACCGCCACGCCGGTTCCCCGTCGGGCAGCCGGTACGCGGCGACCACCCGCACGCCCCGGCCGATCGCGCCCGAGCCGTCGGCCACCACCACGCGGCCCGGCAGGACCACGAACGCCGCGCCCTGCGGGGCGGGCACCCGGATCGGCTCGGGCCGTCGCGGCAGCCCCGCGGAGGCTGTGACCACGAGCAGCACCAGGCAGCCGAGCAGCGCCACCCGTGCCGTGGGGCCCGGCGGCCGGCGGGGCGGCGCGGCAGCCGGCTCGTCGGCGGACTCGCCGTGCCGCATCTCCCCCAGCTCGATCACCGGGCTCACGTCAGCCGCCACACCATGTGGTCGCCACCGGGCCGGCGGCAGACCAGAAGGATTGGTCTCCAGCCGGCCAGGTCGGCGATCAGCCGCCCGTCGTCCCGGTCGAGCACCGCCAGGCCGTCGTCGATGGCGGTGTCGGGGACGCCGACGAGCAGCAGCACGACGAGAAGGCGGAACGGCCGTCCGACGGCGCGTGGGGGGCGGGGCGCCGGACCGGGCGGTGCGCCGTCGCGCGGCTCCCCCAGATCGATGACGGTCACGACCATCCTCTCCCGCGCGCCGAGCCGCCGCCCGGCCGTGACCGGCCGCGTGACGAACCGCCTGTACGATGGCGCGTCGTGGCCGTGCCCGTGGTGGACCCCTCGTTGAACCCCTCGCCCGTCGAGGCGGACGCCGTCGTGGCCGACGCGCCGCGCCGCGCCCGTCGCCGGCCGGCCCGCGCCGACGTGCTGGCCATCGGAGCCTATGTGCTGCTCGGCGTCCTCGTCTGCCTCAACTACTGGGGCGACGTCGAGAACCGGGTCTCCTCGCACCTGCCCACCGACCACAGCTGGTTCGAGTGGCTGTTCGCGCACGGCGCGTACTCGGTGCAGCACCTGGAGAACCCGCTGTTCACCACCCGGCAGAACGCGCCGGACGGGGTGAACATGATGGCGAACACCTCGCTGCTCGGTGTGACGCTGCCGCTGGCGCCGCTGACGCTGCTGCTCGGCCCGCAGGTGATGTACGCGCTCTACCTGGGTGCCGCGCTGTCCGCGACCGCCGCCACGTCGTACTGGGTGCTGTCCCGGCACCTGGTCCGGTCCCGGGCCGGGGCGTTCGTCGGCGGCGCGTTCCTCGGTTTCGCGCCGGGCATCGTGCACCACGCCAACGGCCAGCCCAACTTCGTGTCGAACTTCCTGCTGCCGCTGATCGTGGCCCGGGTGCTGCGGCTGGGCGAGCCGGGCCGCTGGCGGCGCAACGGGCTGGCGCTCGGGTTGCTGGTCGCGTACCAGATCTTCATCAACGAGGAGATGCTGCTGCTGACCGCGCTGGCCTGCCTGGTCGTCGTGGTGGCGTACGCGGTGCAGCGGCCTCGCGCGGTCCGCGAGCGGGCCGGGTCGTTCCTGGCCGCGCTCGGTCTCGGCGGCGGCCTGGCGCTGCTGCTGACGGCGTACCCGATCTGGTTCCAGTTCAACGGCCCGCAGTCCTACCGCGGGTTGCAGGGCGGCGTCTTCCACAACTGGGGCGAGGACCTGGTCGCCTTCGTCACGTTCGCCCGGGACACGATCGCCGGCGACGAGGCGGTGGAGAAGACCATCGGCCTGACCGAGCAGAACACCTGGTTCGGCTGGCCGCTGGTGCTGGTGGCACTGGCCGCGCTGGTGCTGCTGGTCCGCCGGTCGGTGCCGGCCCGGATCCTGGCCGTGCTGGTGGTGGTCTTCACGATCGCCTCGATCGGCCCGGTCGTGCGGTTCGACGGCGCGGAGACCGACATCGACGGGCCGTGGGCGTACGTGCCGGACGACCTGCCGCTTGTCGAGATGATGATGCCGACCCGGTTGAGCCTGGTCGTGGTGGCCGCCGTGGGCGTGCTGCTCGCCGTGGCGTGGGACACGCTGGCCGGTGCCGGCCGCCCGCCGGTGCCCGCCCCCCGCTCCGGCGCCGACGACGGCGGAGACGACGGGACGGCCGCGCGGGACACGCGCCGCCGGGTGCTGCGCCTGGCCGGGCTCGTCGCCATCGCCGCCGCCGTGGTGCCGCTGATCCCGCGTCCGCTGCCGGCCGAGCGGATCGACCCGCCGCCGCACTTCATCACCGCGGGCGGCTGGCGGCCGTACGTGCCCGAGGGCCGCACGCTGGTGCCGGTGCCGATCCCCAGCAATGTGCACGGGCTGCACACGCTGCGCTGGAGCGCGCTGACCGGGCAGGAGTTCCCGGTCCCGGGCGGCTACTTCATCGGCCCGAACGAGCGCGGCGAGGGTGTGTTCGGCGCCCCGAACCGCCCCACCAGCACGCTCATCTACTCCACGATGGACGCCAACGAGGTGCCGGAGATCACCGAGGAGAACCGCCGTCAGGCCGTGGACGACCTGCGTTTCTGGCGGGCGTCGGTGGTGGTGCTCGGGGCCGGCTCGCGCGAGGCGGTGCTGCGCGACCTGATGGCCGAGCTGCTCGGGCCACCGCAGCGGGTCGACGACGTGTGGATCTGGGACGTCCGCGACCGGGTGTGACCCCCGGTGCCGGTCAGCCGACGAGCGGGCGGACGTCCCACAGGTACCCGCCCGGCACGTCCCGGCCGGGGCCGACCAGCGCGTCCACTGTGGCGCGGACCGGGTCGCCGGGTGACGAGTCGGCCTGCACGAGTGCCGCCGCCCGCCAGTGCCGCAGGTCGTCGACCGCCTGCCGGCGTTCCGTCTCACCGACCGGCGGCACCCGGCCGGTCTCGGCGGCCCGGCGCAGCAGCAGCGACGTGGGCCGGTCCGGCGCGCCCCAGCGGGCCGCCGGGTCGCCGGCCGACCGCGGGCCGATGAAGTAGCCGCCCGGCGCGTCGAACGCCAGCCCGGTGCGCGCCGACCAGAACATGGCGGGGCTGACCGCCGCCCCGGTCACCGGCGGCACCGGCACCAGCGACCGGCCCGGTGGCACGTACTCCCGCCAGCCGCCGCCGGACACCACGGCCGGGACGGGCGTGACCGGCACCGCGCGGATCGGCGTCGGCGCCAGCGGCAGCAGCGCGGCGGCGACCGCGCCGGCCCACGGCGCCCAGGTGCGCACGCCGCCGTGCCGGACCCGGTCCACTGCCAGCGCGAGCAGCACCCCGAGCACCGGTACGCAGACCAGCGCGAACCGTGCCGGCACCACCAGGTCCAGCAGCGGCACGCCGGCGAGCAGGCGGTACGGGCCGGGCAGCCCGGTGTCGTGCCGGTTCACCACCACCGGGGAACCGAGCGACAGCAGCGCGAACAGCAGGCCGCAGGCGGCGAGCGCGCGCACCAGCGGCCGCCGCCACAGCCGCACCACCACGAGTACGGCCAGCAGCGGCAGGAACGGACCGAAGAACGAGTTCTGCTCGGTCGGGTTCGGCGACAGCAGCCCGGCCCGGTGGGCGTCCCCGGCGACGCTCTGCCGGGCGGTGGCGGCGAACGAGACCACGTCCAGCCGGTAGCCCCCGGTGTGGAACGGCATCCCCCGGTAGTGGCCCGGCCCGGCGAACTGGAACCACAGCGGGTACGCCAGCAGCACGCCCGCCACCAGCGCGCCGACACCCAGCCGCCGGGCCACCACGGGCGCCAGCCGGCGCGCGGCGGCCCGGTCGGCGAGCGCGTACGCCCCGGCGAACACCCCGGCGGCCAGCGCCAGGAAGACCAGCACCTCCTCGCCGAGGAACACCTGGTACGCGACGGCCAGCCCGAGCAGCACGCCGTCGCGCCGGACCCGGTCGGTGGCCGGGCGGAACACCAGCGCGAGGATCACCGGCACCAGGAACTGGGCGGCCATGTGCAGGTGCGCACCGGCCTGCGCCACCATGCCCGGGGCGAAGCCGCACAACAGGCCGCCCACCGCGGCGGCGGCCCGGGACCGGACCAGCCGGCGGGCGAGCAGCGCGTACCAGGCGGTGGCGGTCCCGGCGAGGCTGAGCGTCACGGCGACGAGGAAGGCCGCCTGGGAGCCGAAGGCGACTGTGACCGGGGTGAGCGGCACGCCCAGCCCGAGAACCGAGGTGTTCGCCATCAGGTTCACCCCGTCCGGGGCGTTCAGCGCGCCGCTCCACAGCGGGTTCTCGCCGCCGGTGACCGCGCGGGCGGCCCGGGCCAGCATCCACTCGAACAGCATCTGGTCGCCGGGCTGGTGGAACAGCCGTTCCGGCCGGCGCCACTGGCCGGTGGCGAGCAGCACGGCCAGACCCAGGTAGCCGGCCACCACCAGCACGTCGGCCGGGCGGGGCCGGCGGCGGCGGGGCGCGGGGGCGGCGACCGCCGGTTCGGTCAGGCGGACCGGCTGGTCAGTTTCCGCACGTCCCACAGCCACACGTCCAGCTCCTGCCGTCCGGGGCCGACCAACTGCTCCACGGTGCGGCGCAGCGGCTCGGCGTTCTGCTCGTCGCGCGGCAGCACCACCACCGCCGCGTTCCAGTGCCGCAGCTCGTCCAGGTAGCGGCGCCGCTGGCGGTCGTCCAGCTTCGGCGTACGGCCGGTGGACGATACCTCCCGCAGCATCTCGCCGATGCCGCTGGGGCGGCCGCCGAAGCGCCCGGGGTCGCCCGTGACGCCGTTGCGCGGGGCGAGGAAGTAGCCGCCGGGGATCTTGAAGTCGAGGTTGGTGCTGGCCGCCCAGCGCATCGGGTCGGTGTTGCCCATCGCGGGCACCGGCACCGAGACGAGCGTCTGATCAGGCCCGACGTACTTGCGCCACCTGTCTGCGGTGATGAACTCCGGCACCGGCTCCCGCGTGGTGACCCGCAACGGCATCGGCGCGATCGGCAGCAGCGCGAGGACCAGGCCCGCGGCGGTGAGCTTGCGGGCGGTCCGCCGGTCCACGCCGCGCAGGGCCCAGGCGCGCCGGACCGCGTACGCGAGCAGGATCGCCACCGTCACGCCGGTGATCAGGCCGAAGCGGGTCGGGACCACGGCGTCGAGCAGCGGCAGCCGCACCAGCAGCTCCCACGGGCCGGTGGCGATCTCCCGGTCCCACCAGGAGATCCGCTCGCCGAGGGAGAGCACGGCGAAGAACAGCCCGGTGGCGGCGAGCGCGCGGACGATCACGTCCCGCCGCAGCCACACCACGATGCCCACTACCAGCAGCGACAGGCTCCAGCCGAAGAACGCGTTCTCCTCCGAGTAGTTCGGCGCGAGGTTGACGTTGGCGCGTTCGTTGCCGCCGAACGTGGGCGAGCCGGGCGCGAAGAACGCGGCGATGTCGTTGCCGTAGTCGCGCACCGCGTCGCTGAGCCCGTGGTACGCCATCGGCCCGGCGAACTGCACCCACAGCGGGTACGCCAGCAGCGCCCCGGCCAGCGCCGCGCAGACCGCCAGCCCGGCGCCGAGCGGCCGCCACGCGGTGGTCCACCGCTCGCGCTGCTGCACCACCACGGCGATCAGGAACACGCCCAGGGCCAGCGCGGCGAAGAGCAGGATCTCCTCGTTGACGAACGCCTGCGCGGTGACCAGCAGCGCCAGCAGCACACCGTCGCGGACCGGCCGGGCCGACCGGGTCAGCACCAGCACCCGCCACACGATGAACGGCAGCAGGAACTGGCTGATGATGTTCGGGTGCCAGTTGGCGTGCGACAGCATGGCCGGTGAGAACCCGCAGAACCAGGCCGCCACCGCGGCGGCCGGGCGGTGCCGGACCAGGTGCCGGGACAGCACCCGGTACCAGGCGGCGGCGGTGCCGGCCAGGCCGAGCGTGACCAGCGTGACGAAGGAGACCGCCGGTCCGAACAGGAGGGTCACCGGCACCATCGGGATGCCGAGCGCCAGGATGGCGGTGTTCGCCATCAGGTTGACGCCGTCGGGGTAGTTGAACTGCTCGGTGAAGAACGGGAACTCGCCGTGCAGCACCACCCGCACGGAGTGGGCCAGGAAGAACTGCACCTGCGCCGGATCGCTGCTGTAGAGCGCGGCGACCCGTCCGGCCGGGTCGACCCAGATGCCGCTGGTCACCCAGATCGCGGCGAGCAGGAATCCGCCGTACACGGTGAGGTCGATCCGGCGGCGCGTCCACCGCCACCGGCGCGCGCGCCGCGCGCCCGGCGTGGCCGGCGTCTCCGGCTCGGTCGGCACTCCCGGCGGGGTCGTGATCACCGGCTCCGGCTCGGCGGTGATGGTGATCGACGGCGGGTCCAGGGTGACGGCGCGGTGGCCCGTCGGGGCGGCGGTGTCCGGCGTCGAGGCGCCGCGGGTCTCGGCAGGCGTCACAGTCGGCGGAGTCTACCGGAGCCGGATATTGGTACCCGAATCGCCCGTCACGTTCCGCAGTGGCCGATCGGCCGAAAGGGTGAGCCGGGCGCGGCCGGGCGACTTGTCGTCTCGTACCATGTGGGCTTCCGACCGACGACCGGCGAGGGGATCAGGGTGCTTTCAGCCCGCCGAGGCGCTACGACGGGCACCGCACTGGCAGCTCTGCTGCTGGTCACGGCCGGTTGCGGACCGGTCGCCGAACGGCGGCCGGCGGACCTGCGGGTCGGCTACGACAGTCTGGACGGCACCCTCGCGGTGTGGCCGCCGCGCGGCAGCCTGGCCCGCGACGCCGCGGCCACCGCCGCGATCACCACAGCGGTACGCGACTGGCGCTCCCCGGTGGACGACCGGGTGCACGTGCCCACGTCCGGCATCCTCTTCTCCGGCCAGGTCGCCGGGTCGGCGCTCGCGCTCGTCGCCGCCGACGTGCCCGGCGAGTCCGCCTCCTGGCTGCTGCAACTCGACCGGGACGGGCAGCGCTGGCGGGTCGTCCACGCCACCGAGTACACCGATCCCGGCTACCTGGTCTACTCCGACGTGCTGCCGGTGCGGGAGCCGTCCGGCCGCCGCTACCTCACCTCGGCCCGCGTCGAGCGCCTGACCGGACCCGACGGCAAGCTCCTCGGCGGCACCGACGGCGTCACCGACCCGGTCGCCGTACCGGACTGCCGGGCCGTCGAACTGACCGCGACGCTGCGGTCCACGCCGTCGCTGCCGCGCGGCCGGGCCGCGGACCGCGTCCTCGACCTGGGTACGGCCACCGAAGCGCCCCGCTACCCCCTGGTACGGGACGAGACGGGCGCCGGCAGGCGCGCGCTGACCGGATTGGACACCTGCGTGCTCGCCGGTGAGCGGGGCCCGTTCGGCAGCGTGCCGCGCCGCATCGGCGACCGCGAGGCACCCCGCTCCGCGCCCGAGTCCTGGCCGATGGCGAAGATCGCGACGCGTTCGCTCGGCTCGGTGGCTCTCGCCGAGGGCGAGCCGGGCGAGTTGGAGCAGCTCAGCTGGGAGACGCCGGCCGGGACGATGACGGCTGTGGTCTACCGGCCCGCCGACGGCGGCACTCCGGTGGTCTCCCCCGCCGACCGGTCCACCACGCTCCAGGCGTACCACCTGCCGATGCCGGGCCGGCCGCTGGCGGTGCTGTCCTGGCGCACCCGGGACGCCTCGTTCTCCGCCCCGCCCGGCACGACTCGCCTGGTCGACCGTCCCGGCCTGGTGGTCGTCGAGCACACCGACCAGAGGCAGACGTTCAGCCTGGCCGGCACCGAGAAGACCTGGTACCGCTCCCTCCCCACCCCCTAACCCCCGCCCCACCCCTCCCCCCCTCCCCTCCCCTCCCCGCGCGTTGGCCCAGTCCCGTCGATCATGAACTTGACGGCGACAATCCGGACACCCAGCACCGCCAACCTCATGATCACCCGCCCCGGCCGGCGATCAAGGAGTTTGTGTCATCCGGGAGGCCCGCCACACACCCGAACTCCTTGGTCAACAGGACGGGCCGGGGCGGGCGAGGGCACCGCGACTCGGCGATCTTGCAGTTGGGGCCCCGTCAATCGGGGTATAACCGGCAATCCGGGGGCCGGAAGTGCAAGATCGACGGGATCGGGGCGGGTGCGGGCGCGAACTGCGGCGAGAGCCCGGGGGACGGGTGGGGCTGAGGGGCGGGGGAGCTAGGGGTGGGTCAGCCGCATGCCCAGGTAGGGGGTCCGGGCCGGGCCGGGGCGGGAGGTGCCGTCGGGGCGCCAACCGTGGCGGGTGTAGAACGCCCGAGCCCGGGTGTTGCGCTCCCACACCTCCAGCACGCCCAGCGCCGGCCCTTCGTCCTCAAGGTGCCGCACGAACAGCGCGTGCAGCGCACTCCCCACGCCTCGTCCCCACATCTCCGGGTCGACGTGGATCTGGTAGAGCTGCGCGGTCGTCCGCGGATCCAGGTCGGACGAGTGCGGCGGTCCCATGGCCACCACGCCGGCCAGCACACCGTCCAGGATGGCGCACTGCACCCGCTTGTGCGCCGAGGTGATCGCCGCCGCCCAGCCCTCCCGCTGCTCCCGGGCCAGCTCCGGAGTGAGGATCTCCCCGACCGGCAGCCCACCGGCTCCGTAGTAGGCCACCCGCGCCCGGCTGTGCAGCCCGACGATCCCCGAGAGATCCCCCAGCCCCGCCTCGCGAATCTCCACGATCCCTCCCCTCGACACAAGACATCCGGCGATCTTGCGGTTGCGGCCCTCCCTAATCGGGCGAAGCCGATATCAGGAGGGCCGCAAGTGCAAGATCGACGCGGGAACCAGGCGAGGACCGGGGTGGGTGGAGCAGGTCAGCTCTGGGCTCGGGCTCCGTTTGTGGCCGGGTCCACCGGGGCGGCGTCCAGGCCGGAGATCCAGCCGGTGACGTCGCGCGCCACGTCCTGCGCGGTCAGCCGCAGGTCGGCCAGGATCTGCGGCCGGGTGCCGTGCGGGTGCCAGTCGGCCGCTACACCCAGGTCCTTGACCGGTACGCGGACGTCGGCGTCGCGCATCGCCTGGGCCAGCGCGGAACCGACGCCGCCGATGCGTACCCCGTCCTCGACGGTGACCACGAGCCGGTGCCCGGCGGCCAGCTCGACCAGTTCGGCCGGCACCGGGCGGACCCAGCGCGGGTCGACCACTGTCACGCCGTACCCCTGTTCGGCGACCCGGGCGGCGACCTCGACGCCGAGGCCGGCGAACGAGCCGACCGCGACCAGCAGCACGTCGGTACGCGCCGACTCGGCCAGCACGTCGACCGGGCCGACCCGGCGTACGGCCGGCAGGTCGGCGGCGACGGTGCCGGTCGGGAAGCGCAGGATGGTCGGGCCGTCGTCCACGGCGACCGCCTCGCGCAGTTCCTCGCGCAGCGTGGCCGAGTCGCGGGGCGCGGCGATCCGCAGGCCGGGCACCACGCCGAAGACCGACATGTCCCAGATGCCGTAGTGGCTGGGCCCGTCCGGGCCGGTGATGCCGGCCCGGTCCAGCACGAACGTGACCGGCAGCCTGTGCATCGCCACGTCCAGCAGCACCTGGTCGAACGCGCGGTTGAGGAACGTGGCGTAGACAGCGACCACCGGGTGCAGCCCGCCCATGGCGAGGCCCGCGGCGGAGGTGGCCGCGTGCTGCTCGGCGATACCCACGTCGTAGACCCGCTCCGGGTACTTGCGGGCGAGCGTGGCGATACCGGTGGGCTCGGCCATGGCGGCGGTGATGCCGACCACGTCGGGGCGCTCGTCGGCGATCGCGACCAGCTCGTTGGCGAAGACGTGGGTCCACTTGACCGACGGCGCGGCGACCAGCTGGCCGGTCTCGACGTCGAACGCGCCGCCGGGGCCGTGCAGGCAGTCGGCCTCGTCGTCCTCGGCGGGACGGTAGCCGTAGCCCTTGCGGGTGACCGCGTGCACGATCACCGGTCCGCCGAAGTTCTTCGCCGCGCGCAGCGCCGCCTCGACCGCCGCCACGTCGTGGCCGTCGACCGGGCCGACGTACTTGATGCCGAGGTCCTCGAACATGGCCTGCGGGGCGACCGCGTCCTTGATGCCCTTCTTCACCGCGTGCAGCACCTCGAACATCGGCTTGCCGACGAACGGGGTGTTGCCCAGCGCGTCCTTGACCGTGTCGAGCACCTTCTCGTAGCCGGGGTTGAGCCGCAGCGACGACAGGTGGTCGGCGAGGCCGCCGATGGTCGGCGAGTAGGACCGGCCGTTGTCGTTGACCACGATGACCAGCGGGTTGCCGGCGGTGGCGATGTTGTTCAGCGCCTCCCAGCACATGCCGCCGGTGAGCGCGCCGTCGCCGACCACGGCGACCACGGAGCGCTTCTCGCCGCGCAGCGCGTACGCCTTGGCCAGGCCGTCGGCGTACGACAGGGCGGTGGAGGCGTGCGAGTTCTCGATCAGGTCGTGCTCGCTCTCCGCCTGGCTGGGGTAGCCGGAGAGGCCACCGCGCTGGCGGAGCTTGTCGAAGCCCTCCTGCCGGCCGGTGAGGATCTTGTGGACGTACGCCTGGTGACCGGTGTCGAAGAGGAGCCGGTCGCGCGGGGAGTCGAAGACCCGGTGCATCGCCAGGGTCAGCTCGACCACACCGAGGTTGGGACCGATGTGGCCGCCGGTGCGGGAGACCTTGGCGATCAGGAAGTCACGGATCTCGGCGGCGAGGATGTCCAGTTGCTCGGCGGTCATCCGCTTCACGTCCTGCGGGCTGCGGACGGTGCCCAGCAGCCGACCGTGGTTGGCCGTGCCCTCTTCAACACTCATGACCCGAGAGTCTATCGGCCGCGGAACAGTCCGCAGCCCGGCCGTGCATCGACCCAGGTCAGGCGTCCACCACCAGCCGCCGGGGCGCGGGCGGGCGGGGCGCGGCGGCGGACGGGCCCGCAGGGGTCCAGGAGCCGAGCACGGCGGCCCGGGACGCCCCGGTCACCGACGGCACCGCGCCTGCCAGCCCGTGCCAGGACAGCCAGCCCAGCAGCGCGAACGCGTACGCCTCCTTCGCCTGGGCCGGTACGCCCAGCTCGTCGGTGGTGCGCAGCCGCCAGCGTCCCGCGCCCAGGGCAGCCAGCCGTGCCCGGAGTGTGGGATTGCGCACTCCCCCGCCGGCGGCCACCACCTCGGTGACCCGGTGCCGGTCGCAGGCGTCGGCCACCGTGCGGGCGGTCAGCTCGGTGAGCGTGGCCAGCACGTCGTCGGCCGCCACCGGCTCCCCGAGCGCGGCCAGCGCGGCGTCCAGGTAGCCGCCGTGGAACAGCTCCTTACCGGTCGACTTGGGCGGCGGCGCGGCGTAGTACGGCTCGGCGAGCAGCCGGGCCAGCAGCGCCTCGTGCACCCGCCCGGCCGCGGCGCGGGCACCGTCGACGTCGCAGGGCCGGTCCAGGAAGCGCCGGGCGGCGGCGTCCAGCAGCGCGTTGGCCGGGCCCACGTCGTACCCGAGGACGGGCGCCCCGGGCGCGACCACGGTGAGGTTCGCGATCCCCCCGAGATTCAACGCGGCCCGCGCACCTGCGGCCGGGTCGAGCAGCAGCGCGTCGAACGCCGGGACCAGCGGCGCGCCCTGGCCGCCGGCCGCGACGTCCGCCGAGCGCAGGTCGTGCAGCACCGGTACGCCCACCCGGGCGGCCACCCGGGCCGGCACGCCGAGCTGGAGCGTGCCGCGTACCCGGCCGTCCTCGACCCAGTGGAAGACCGTCTGCCCGGGCGACACCACCGCGTCGGCGGTGCCCCCGGCCAGTTCGACGCCGGTCGCCGCCGCCTCGGCGAACACCTCGCCGAGCCGGTTGTCCAGCCGGCAGACCGCCTCGATCGTGGTGGCCGCCGGGGGCAGCAGCGCGCCGATCTCGGCCCGCAGGTCGTCCGGGTACGCCAGTTCCCGGTGCCCGAGCGGTCGCAGCCGCAGCGTGTCGCCGTCGGCGGTGAACTCGGCCGCCACCACGTCCACGCCGTCGTAGGACGTGCCCGACATCAGCCCGACGATGCGCAAGGAAGGGCCCCCTCTTAACGGATCCGGTAGTAAAAGGGCCCCTTGTTAACGCGATCAACGCGCGGAGCCGAGGACGAGATCAACGCGGCGGGGGCAGGAACAGGCCCACCAGCTCCACGTGCTGGGTCATCGGGAACAGATCGAAGCCGCGCAGCGCGGCCAGCCGCCACCCCGCCTCGGCGAACGTGCGCACGTCCCGGGCGAAGGCCGCCGGGTCGCAGGCCACGTAGGCGACGGCGCGCGGCCCGGCGGCCACCACACCGCGGACCACCGGGGCGCCCGCGCCGGAGCGCGGCGGGTCGAGCACCACCAGGTCGACCGGGCCGGTGATCCGGCGCCGGGCCAGCGCGGTCTCCACCCGCGCGGCGACCACCTCGACGCCGCGCAGGCCGGCCAGGTTCTCCCGGGCCGCGGCCACCCCGTCCGGCGCCGACTCGACGAGCGTCACCCGGGCCCCGTCGACCCGTTCCGCGAGCGCGGCGGCGAACAGGCCGGCCCCGCCGTACAGGTCCCAGGCCGTCTGCCCCGGCCGCGGGTCGAGCAGGTCGAGGACCGCGCCGGTCAGCGCGTCCGCCGAAGCCGGGTGCACCTGCCAGAACCCGGAGGCGGGCAGCGTGAAGGACCGCCCGGCCGCCGTCTCCCGGACCCGCCCCGGCCCGCTGACTGCCGTCGGAACCCCATCGGTGTACGCGACAACGGCGACGTCCCCGCCGGTGCTGGCGACCGTCTCCACCGCGTCGGCGTCCGGCCAGCGGGCGCCGGTGGGCGTGAGCACCGGCAGTTCCTGGATCGCCGGGTGCGCGATCAGGCACCTGTCGATCGGCACCACCTCGTGCGAGCGGTGCTTGAGCAGCCCGGCCCGGCCGGCCGCGTCGACCGCGTAGCGGACCCGGGAACGCCAGCCCAGCGGCCCGCCGGGCAGCGCCTCGATGCGTACGCCGAGCGCGTCCACCTGCTCCGCGGTGAGGCCGCCCAGCCGGGTGAGCTGCTCGCGCACCACAGCGAGCTTCCAGTCGAGCTGGGCGGCCGGGGAGACGTGCTGGAGGTCGCAGCCGCCGCACCGGCCCAGCCGGGCGTACGGGCACGGCGGGGTGACCCGGTCCGGCGAGGCGGTGAGAATCTCCACCGCGTCGGCGCGGGCGAAGCCCCGGTGCAGTTCGGTCACCTCGGCCACCACCCGCTCGCCGGGTAGCGCGTGCCGGACGAAGACCACCTGCCCGCCGACCCGGGCCACGCAGTGCCCGCCCGGCGCGACCGCGTCGACTGTCAGCTCGACCCGCTCGGCCTCCTCCAGCCCCGGCCGGTCCACCGGCGCCGGACCGGGCCGCCCGGCCGGCGACGCAAGACCCGGCCGGTGCACCGGCGCCGGACCGGGCCGCCCGGCCGACGACGCAAGACCCGGCCGGTGCACCGGCGCCGGACCGGGCCGCCCGGCCGGCAACGAGGGACCGGGACGCTCCGTCGCGCTCACGAGCGCTCCTCCCGATCGGCGGAGGGCGTGGACGCCACCGGCGGCGGCAGGGTGCTCTGCGGCGCCACCCGGGGGCCACGCGCGGGGCCCCGGCTGAGCGTGGCGTCCAGCCGGTCCAGGTTCTTGCCGGCGGTGGACGCGAGCTGCCAGGGCACGCTGGTCACCATCACGCCCGGCTCGAACAGCAGCCGCCCCTTGAGCCGCAGCGCGCTCTGGTTGTGCAGCAGGTTCTCCCACCAGCGCCCCACCACGTACTCGGGAATGAAGACGGTGACCACGTCGCGCGGCGACTCACGGCGCACCGACGCGACGAAGTTGAGGATCGGGCGGGTGATCTCCCGGTACGGGGAGTCGATCACGGTGAGCGGCACCGGCAGCTCGCGGCGCTCCCAGTCGGCCTGGAGATCGCGGGTGTCCTGCTCGTCCACGTTCACGGTGACCGCGGTGAGCGTGTCCGGCCGGGTGGCCCGGGCGTACGCGACGGCCCGCAGCGTCGGCTTGTGCAGCTTGCTCACCAGCACGATGGCGTGGTTGCGGGCGGGCAGCACGCCCCGCTGCTCGGTCGGCTCCAACTCCTCGGCGATCCGGTCGTAGTGCCGGCGGATGCCGAGCATCACCACGTACATCACCGCCATCGCGACGATCGCGATCCAGGCGCCGAGCAGGAACTTGGTGGCCAGCACGATGATCAGCACCACGCCGGTCATGATCATGCCGAACGTGTTGATCGCCCGGGAACGGAGCATGCGGCGGCGCGCCTCCGGGTCGCGCTCGCGGCGCAGGTGCCGGTTCCAGTGCCGGATCATGCCGGCCTGGGAGAGCGTGAACGAGACGAACACCCCGACGATGTAGAGCTGGATGAGCTTGGTCACCTCGGCCTGGAAACCGATGATCAGCACGATCGCGAAGACGGCCAGGAAGAGGATGCCGTTGGAGAACGCGAGCCGGTCGCCGCGGGTGTGCAGCTGGCGGGGCAGATAGCGGTCCTGCGCGAGGATCGAGCCGAGCACCGGGAAGCCGTTGAAGGCGGTGTTGGCGGCCAGGAAAAGGATCAGCGCGGTCATCCCGGCGACCACGTAGAGCAGCACCGAGCCGCCGCCGAACACGGTCTCGCCGAGCTGGGTGGTGACGGTCTTCTGCACGTACCCGGCCGGGCCGGAGACGATCTGCGACTGCGGGTCCTCGACGAACTGGAGGCCGGTGAGGCGGGCCAGCCAGATGATGCCGACGAGCATGGCCACCGCGATGCCGCCGAGCAACAGCAGCGTGGTCGCCGCGTTCTTCGACTTCGGGCTCTTGAACGCCGGTACGCCGTTGGAGATCGCCTCCACGCCGGTGAGCGCGGCACAGCCGGAGGAGAACGTGCGCAGCAGCAGGAACACGAGCGCGAACCCGGTCACGCTGTGCTCGGCGTGGATCTCCAGGTCGGCGCTCGGCGCGCGCAGGTCGTCGCCGAACACGAAGATCCGGATCAGCCCGGTCAGCAGCATGCCGCCGACGACGATCACGAAGCCGTACGTGGGGATGGCGAAGGCGGTGCCCGACTCGCGCAGGCCGCGCAGGTTGATCGCGGTGAGCAGCACCACCGCGCTGACCGCGATGAGCACCTTGTGGGTGGCCACGAACGGCACCACCGAGCCGAGGTTGGCCACGCCGGAGGAGACCGAGACGGCGACTGTGAGCACGTAGTCGACGAGCAGCGCGCTCGCCACCGCGAGGCCCGCCTTGGGACCGAGGTTGACGGTCGCCACCTCGTAGTCGCCGCCGCCGGAGGGGTAGGCGCGCACGTTCTGCCGGTAGCTCGCCACCACCGTCAGCATGACCACGACGACCGCGAGCGCGACCCACGGCGAGAAGAAGAACGCCGAGGCGCCGGCGATGGACAGCGTCAGGAGGATCTCGTCCGGCGCGTACGCCACGCTGGAGAGCGCGTCCGAGGCGAAGACCGGCAGCGCGATGCGCTTCGGCAGCAGGGTGTGCTGGAGGCGGTCGGACCGGAACGGTCGACCGAGAAGGAGTCGCTTCAGCAGCGAGGTGGGTCGGGCCACAACCGCCAAGCGTACGACCACCGGGTCCGGGGCGCGGGGGTGGTCGATCCGTCCCGCGTGCGGCCGCGCGGTACGGTTCGGTCCCCCGTCCGGCAGGGGGACGTGGCAGGCTCGCAGACGACGGGTCGGCGGGCGGCGCCGTGGGAGGAGCGGACACCGTGCATGTGGTGATCATGGGCTGCGGGCGGGTCGGGTCGACCCTGGCGCACAGCCTGGAGTCGCGTGGACACTCGGTGGCGGTGATCGACCAGGACGCGGACGCGTTCCGCCGTCTCGGGCCCGACTTCGCCGGCATCACCGTCACCGGTGCGGGTTTCGACGGCGAGGTGCTGCGTCAGGCCGGCATCGAACGGGCCGACGCGTTCGCGGCGGTGTCCAGCGGCGACAACTCCAACATCATCTCGGCCCGGCTGGCCCGGGAGACGTTCGGCGTGTCCCGGGTCGCGGCCCGCATCTACGACCAGCGCCGCGCCCAGGTCTACGAGCGGCTCGGCATCCCCACCGTGGCGACCGTCCGCTGGACCGCCGACCGGATGCTGCGCCACCTCGTCCCCGAGGGCAACGTGGAGATCTTCCGCGACCCGACGAGCACCGTCTCGATCATCGAGGCGCCGGTGCACAAGGACTGGATCGGCCGGCCGCTGCGGCAGCTGGAGCAGGCCGTCGGCGCCCGGGTGGCCTACCTGAACCGGTTCGGGATCGGCACGCTGCCCACCGCCTCCACTGTGATCCAGGAGGGCGACCAGGTCTACATGCTGGTGACCGACGACATCAACGGCCCGGTCACGTCGGCGGCGGCGGCGCCGCCGGAAGGGGGGCACTGAGCCATGCGGATCGCCATCGCCGGCGCCGGCAACGTGGGCCGCTCGATCGCCCAGGAGCTGATCGACAACGGCCACCAGGTGATGCTGATCGAGCGGCAGCCGAAGATGCTGCGGCCCGACCGGGTGCCGGCCGCGGACTGGGTGCTCGCCGACGCGTGCGAGCTGGCCAGCCTGGAGGAGGCCGGGCTGGCCGCGTGCGACGTGGTGGTGGCCGCCACCGGCGACGACAAGGTCAACCTGGTGGTGTCGCTGCTGGCCAAGACCGAGTTCGCGGTGCCCCGCGTGGTGGCCCGGGTCAACCGGGCGGAGAACGAGTGGCTGTTCACCGAGCAGTGGGGCGTGGACGTCGCGGTAAGCAAGCCGCGGGTGATGGCGGCGCTGGTCGAGGAGGCGGTCACCGTCGGCGACCTGGTCCGGCTGATGACGTTCCGGCAGGGCGAGGCGAACCTGGTCGAGATCACGCTGCCGCCGACAGCGCCCTACGTGGGGCAGGCGATCCACGCGGTGCCGATCCCGCGTGACGCGGCGCTGGTGGCGATCGTGCGCGGCAAGCGGGTGCTGGTGCCCACCCCGGACGACCCGATCGAGGCCGGCGACGAGCTGGTGTTCGTCTGCACCGCAGCGGTGGAGGACGACGTGCGCGCGGTGATCCTCGGCCCGCCCAGCGCGGACCGGCACCGGGACCGCGCCTGAGGCGGTGGCGTCAGGAGCCTGGTAGCGGGGTGGGCGCGGTCTCCCGGGTGACCCGGCGCACCACCCACACCGTGATCAGCAGCAGCAGCGCGTACGGCGGGTAGCCCAGGGCGAGCCGGGCCACGCCGAGCGCGGTGTCCTGGTGGGCCAGGTAGAGCCCGGCCTGCACGCCCACCTTGGCCAGCCACACCACGCCCCACAGCACGGTGAGCTGGGTGAAGGTGCGTACCAGCTTGGGGTCGTCGCGCCACTCGGAGCGGCCCTTGGCCACCAGCACCGACCAGATCCAGCCGACCAGCGGCTGCCGGATCGCGGCCGACAGCAGTAGCGCCAGGCCGTACCCGATGCCGTAGAGGATGCCCGGCAGGTAGAAGTCGCGCTCGTCGCCGGTGCGCAGCGCCAGCAGCGCGCCGATGCCGACGCCGAACAGCCCGTTGACCGCGTGCCGCACCGGCTTGCGCTGGGCCAGCCGCAGCCCGGCGATCAGCAGCGCCACCGCCACCGAGGCGTACACGGCGGGGCGCAGCTCGCCGATCACGTTGGCGATCACGAAGACCACCACCGGGATGCTCGACTCGACCAGCCCGCGCCATCCGCCGAGCTGGTCGGCCATCTGCTCGGCGAGGCTGGGCAGCCGCTCCTCGTCCTGCGGGCCGAGACCCGACGGGGTGTGCTGCTGTCCGGTCGTCACTTCGGCGACTCCAGCTCGTAGTACGGGTTGTAGATCACCTTGCGGTCGTCGCGCACCGCCACCCGGCCGCGCGCGGTCAGGTGCCGGCCCGGCTCGATCCCGGCGATGTGCCGGCGGCCCAGCCAGACCAGCGTCACCACGTCGGTGCCGTCGTAGAGGTCGGCTTCCAGAGTGGGCAGGTTCGTGCGGGGCGTGTAGACGACGGTGCGCAGCCGCCCGGCCACCGACACCACCTGGCCCCTGTTGCACTGGTGGGCGGGCGTGCCGCCGGACTCGGCGCTCTCCCGGCGCAGCTCCTGCGCCTCGATCTCGGCCTCGCTCGCGGTGAGCCGGTGCAGGAGCCGCCGCAGCGACCCCCGGCTCTCGTCGGTCGTCATGACCTCCGCGTCACCCTCTCCACAGCGGGGCCCCGCGGGCGGCGGAACCGTCCCGCCAGCGTACGCGCAGTGGCCGCCCGACGGGAGCGGCGTGGCGCGTACCGCCGGCCGGGACCGGACACGCCGCGGGCCCGGCGCCGGTACGACGCCGGGCCCGGGCACGTGTGGATCAGACCTCCTGCGAGTCCGCGGCCTGCTGCTCGGCGACCTCGCGGGGCAGCCGCAGCGGCAGCGGCTCGCGCACCGGCTTGGCCTCCTGGCCGCGGTCGACGACCAGGCCGTCCAGGCAGGCCGCGAGCGGGCCGGCCGCGGCCGGGTCGGTGGCGGCCGTGCCCTGGAAGACGCCGCGCACCATCCAGCGCGGGCCGTCGATGCCGACGAACCGCAGGTCGGTCGGCCCGTCCGGGGTACGCACCCGGGCGCGCAGCTCGGGCCCGTGCTCCCCCTCGACCTCCTGGGCGGTCGCGCCGTCGCCGACGAGCGACTGGCGGATCTCCTCGCGCACCTCGTCCCAGATGCCCTCGGACCGGGGCGCGGCGAAGACCCCGAGCTGGAGCGCGTTCTGCCCGTGCACCAGCACGACCTGCTGGATCACGCCCTGCGGGTCGGCCTGCACCCGCACCTCGACGTCCGGCACCGCCGGGATCCGCAGGCTGCCCAGGTCGAGGCGAGGCGCCTCCGGGGCCTCGCTGACGTCGTACGGGCCGCGGTCCGGCGCCGACGGGGTCTCCTCGGCGTCGAGGACCCCATTGTCACGCGCCTCGTCGGCCCGCTTCCGGGAGAAGATCACTGCGCCCACCCTCCGCTGTTCACACTCACCCTGCCACCTCTTCGCTCTGCCCGCCGGACGGCGCCGGGACCAGCCCGGCGTGCCCGCCGGTGGACCCGTGCCCGCCCGTGCCACGCCGGGACTCGGGCAGCTCGGCCACCGGCCGGAACTCGGCCCGGGCGACCCGCTGGACCACGAGCTGCGCGATGCGGTCACCCCGGCTGATCTTGGCCGGCGTGTCCCGATCGTGGTTGATCAGGTTGACCAGGATCTCACCCCGGTAGCCGGCGTCGACCGTACCGGGCGCGTTGAGCACCGTCACGCCGAGTCTGGCCGCGAGTCCGGATCGGGGGTGCACCAGCCCGACGTAGCCGTCCGGCAGCGCCACCGCCACGCCCGTGGGCACCAGGGCCCGGCCGCCGGGGGGCAGCTCGACGTCCGCGGCGGCCACCAGGTCCGCACCGGCGTCGCCGGGATGGGCGTACGCCGGCAGTGGCAGCTCCGGGTCGAGCAGCCGCACGGGCACGGGTACGACGTCTGTCACGGTCATCCTCTTCCGTCCGGTCCTGCGGGGTGCCCCTGCCATCCTGCCGGTTGCCGGGCCGCCCGCGCGCCGTACCCTCGTCCGTGTGCGTCAGTCGTCATCTCCGGCCGCCCCGACCGCCACCGCCGCGTCGTACGCGGAGCGCCTCGGGCTGCCCTGGTGGGCCTGGCCGGCCGGGCTGGCCGCGGCCGTCCTGCTCGCGGTCGAGCTGTGGATGGGCGCGACCGGGGTGCGCGCCTGGCTGCCGTTCGTGCTGCTGATCCCCGCCGCGGTGGCCGCACTGTGGTGGCTGGGCCGGATCCGGGTCGAGGTGCGTGACGGCGAACTGCGGGTCGACGACGCCCACCTGCCGGTGCGGTACGTCGCGGACGTGGTGCCGCTGGACGCGGCCGGTCGGCGCGAGGTGCTCGGCGTCGGCTCCGACCCGCTCGCCTTCGTGGTGCAGCGGCCGTGGATCGGCGGCGCGGTGCAGGTGGTGCTGGACGACCCGGCCGACCCGACGCCGTTCTGGGTGGTCAGCACGCGCCGCCCGGTCGAGCTGGCGATCGCCCTGCTGGCCGCCCGCGACGCGGCCTGACCGCCCGCCGCGGCCCGGCTCGCCCGCCGCGACCCGGCCCGCCGCGACCCGGCCCGCCGCGACCCGGCCCGGCGCGGGACCGGTCAGGACGGCGCCTCCGGCAGGGCACGCGCGGTACGCCGCAGGTCCTTGCGCAGTTGCTCGCCGAGCGCGCGGGTGGCCCGGCGGTTGAGGTAGCCGGCCACGGCGGCGCCGGTCAGGAACGGCCCGAGCGTGGTGAGGTTGCGCCCGAAGCGGCGCATCAGGCTGTCCCGTAGTTCCCGGCGGGCGGCGGTGCCGAGCACCGCGCTCACCCCGACGCCCGGCATCATCGGGTTGACCCCCCGCTGGGTGGCCCAGGACTGCACGAGCGTGACGGCACGGCCGGTGCCACCGGGCGGCAGCGGCACCCGGTGGACCTCGTGCAGCTCCCCGATCAGCTTCAGCTCGATCGCCACCACGGCCACCGTCTCGGCGGCCAGCAGGACGGGAGCGGACAGCAGGGTGGGCGTGACCGCCCACTCGACGGCGGCGACCCCGCCGCCCGCGGCGCCGACTCCGGCGGTGGCGCGGGACGCGTTGCGGACCAGCCGGTCGGCGAGCGCCTCGTCGTCCAGGCCGGGAAAGTGCCGCCGCAGCGTGGCGAGGTCGCGGATCGGCACGTGCGGGGCGACCTCGGCGACCGTGTCGGTCATCCAGCGCACCGCCGCGCGGGGCTTGAACAGGTCGGTGATCCCGCGGGCGCGGGCCTGCCCGACCAGCCGGGTCAGCAGTTGCCGCCGGCGGGCGGGCGCGATGTCGTCGGCGGTCAGGGCGGCGACGGTGGCGCCCAGGTCCTCGGTGTCCGGGCCGTCCGGGCCGGGTACGTCCGGGCCGGGCGTGTCCGGGCCGGGTTGTTCGCTGCGCTCGCTCACCCGTCCGCCCTCCTGCTCCGCGCGGCGTGGCAGCCGCCCGTACGAGTCAAGCAGCTCCCGGCCACGCGCGCACGGCGGCGGCTCGAACAGCGGCGGCCCCGTCGAGGAGGCCGCCGCTGGTGTCCCCGGCCGGGATCAGACGCACTCGCGGCAGATCAGGTCGCCGTTGCGCTCGACCGCCAGCTGGCTGCGGTGGTGGACCAGGAAGCAGCGGGCGCACCGGAACTCGTCCTGCTGCATCGGGAGGACCTTGACCGTGAGCTCCTCGTCGGCCAGATCGGCGCCGGGCAGCTCGAAGCTCTCGGCCACCTCGGCCTCGTCGACGTCCACGGCGCCCGACTGTGAGTCGACCCGCCGGGCCTTGAGCTCTTCCAGGCTGTCCTCGCCGAGGTCGACCTCGTCGCGACGCGGGGCGTCGTAGTCGGTGGCCATCGGTTTCACTCTCCAATATCGATATTGTCGCTGCCGGTTGTAACGCCGGACGACGCCGTTTCGGTTCCCCTGACCGGCCACCATCTCTGTCGGGCACCCGACCCGACGAACGGTGGGCCGGGCGCGCCGGTGTGAAACGCCCCCGGTGAGCGCGGAACCTTACCCCCCTGCGGGCGAGGCATGTATACCGCCCTCGCGGGAGAGATGTACGCCTCTGCGCCCGAAGTTGTTCCCAATGTGACTCAGGCGACACGAAGATAGGGGTAGTCCTACCGGTTCACCGCGTGGCGCGCCGGTATGTCGGACTGTTTCCACGCCTGAGCCGGACAAGCGTTAACCTCAGCGGCGTACTGGACGGCCGACCGGTCGCGGCCCGACCGCGTCGCCCGCCACCACCCAATCACTGTCCGGGGAGCGCCCAGGATGAGTTTTGCGCGAGTGCGGGCACTCGTTGTCGTCGGACTGCTGGCGGCTGTCGCCCTGGTCGTCGTGGTCGTCGCCGTGCTGAAGGACAGTCAGGGCACAGCCGGTACGGCGGCCGCCTGCCCGGACGGCTGGCCGCTCGTCGACCTGCGCCTGCGGGAGCAGAAGGACGTCAAGATCAACGTCTACAACGCCACCGACGAGGCCGGCCGCGCCGGCAGCGTCGCGGACGACTTCCGTAACCGCAAGTTCCAGGTCAAGAAGGTCGGCAACGAGAAGAAGGCGTTCGACGGCGTGGCCCAGTTGCGGTTCGGGCCCAAGGCCGTGGGCTCGGCGCACCTGCTGCGCGCGTACTTCCTGAACGAGGCCAACCAGGCCTTCGACGCGAACCGCAAGGACGACGTGGTCGACGTGGTCCTGGGCAACCAGTTCCAGCAGCTCGCCACCACCACCGAGGTCAACCAGTCGCTCGGCGACCTGGGCGCGCCGCAGGCGCCGCCCGAGACCTGCCCGATGCCGATCGAGAAGTAGGCGACGGGCGCAACGACGGCACAGGGCGGTCTCCCCGGGGGAGGCCGCCCTGTCGCGTGTCCGGCGCCGTCACGGCCCGCCCGAGGCGTCCAGGTCGGCCAGCCGGTCGTGCAGCGGCCCGTGCAGCGCCGGCGGCGCGGCGAGCACCAGGTCCGGGCCGGCCGGGCGGCCGGACAGGCCGGTCACCAGCAGCCCGGCCTCCCGGGCGACCAGCCCGCCCGCGGCCAGGTCCCAGTCGGCCAGACCCTTCTCGTAGTACGCGTCCACCCGCCCCTCGGCGGCCAGGCAGAGGTCGAGCGCGGCGGCGCCCATCCGGCGGATGTCCCGGATGTGCGGGATCAGCTCGGTCACCACCCGCGCCTGGTGGACCCGGCGGTCGGCGTCGTAGCCGAACCCGGTGGCGACGAGCGCCTGCCCGAGGTCGGTGGCGGTGGAGCCGTGCAGCCGCTGCCCGTCACGCCAGGCGCCGCCGCCGAGCGTCGCGGTCCACTCCTCGCCGGTGACGATGTTGCGGACCACGCCGGCGACCACCTCACCGGCCACCTCGGCGGCCAGCGAGACGGCGCAGTACGGCAGCCCGTACAGGTAGTTCACGGTTCCGTCGATCGGGTCGAGGATCCAGCGCACGCCGTCGGGGTCGGCCGGGCCGGTCTCGCCCGCGCCGTACTCCTCGCCCAGCACCGCGTCGCCGGGCCGGCGCTGCCGCAGCGCGGCGACCACCTGCCGCTCCACCGCCCGGTCGGCGGCGGTGACCACGTCGGTCACCGTGCTCTTGGTCGCGGCCACCGAGACGCCCTCGACCCGCATCCGGTACGCGGTGGCGGCGGCCTCCCGGGCCACGTCGACAGCGATCGTGAGCAACTCCCGCGCCGTGGGCGTCGAGGTGATCATGTCTCTCCCCTTCCGGCACGATCGGGACCGGCCGTCTCGTGCGCGGGTATCATCCTTACAAAGTCCACATCTGCGCCGAATCTGCGGTCCCGACCGCAGGTCCGCCGTGCGGCGCGGGATGATCGCGGCAGACGGCGTTACAATTCACCCTGCCCACGCGCCACGGACCGCCAGCGACCGGACGGGCCGGGACACGGGGGTCCTCAACGACTCGCCCGGCGCGGCCGTCCCATGCTGCGCCGGACGACCCGGCCGTGCTCGCTCTTTCGCCTCCGGAAGGTCTTCGTGACAGATCCCCGCCAGACCGGCGCCGACGTTCGCTCGCTCACCGACACCCTGATCGCCCACGCGCAGAGCGCCGGCGGCCAGCTCACGTCGGCCCAGCTCGCGCGCACCGTCGAGTCCGCTGAGGTGACCCCGGCCCAGGCCAAGAAGATCCTCCGCGCGCTCTCCGAGGCGGGCGTGACGGTGGTGGTGGACGGCTCGGCGAGCACCCGCCGACGCGTCGCCGCCGCCCGGTCCGCCACCCCGGCCTCCCGCGCGACCACGGCCAAGACCACCAAGAAGGCCGCCGCGCCCGCCCCGAAGCAGGCGTCCGCCGCCGAGGAGTCGCCCGCCCCGGCCCCCCGGAAGGCGACCGCGCGCAAGGCCACCACCGCCGACGTGGCGAAGGCCGCGGCCCCGGCGAAGGCCACCAAGGCGACCCGCGCCACCAAGGCCACCGTGGCGGCGAAGACCGCCGCGGCCAAGCCGGCCAAGGCCGGCGGCAAGGCCGAGGGCGCCGACGGTGAGATCGACCCGGAGGAGCTGGCTGCCGAGATCGAGGACGTGGTGGTCGAGGAGCCGGCCGAGCTGACCCAGGCCGCCGAGGCCGACGCGGCCAGCTCCGCCACCGACAACGACTTCGAGTGGGACGACGAGGAGTCCGAGGCGCTGAAGCAGGCGCGCCGGGACGCCGAGCTGACCGCCTCCGCCGACTCCGTGCGGGCGTACCTGAAGCAGATCGGCAAGGTGCCGCTGCTCAACGCCGAGCAGGAGGTCGAGCTGGCCAAGCGGATCGAGGCCGGCCTCTACGCCGCCGAGCGGCTGCGCGCCGCCGACGAGGGCGAGGAGAAGCTGGTCCGCGACCTCCAGCGCGACCTGATGTGGATCTCCCGGGACGGCGAGCGCGCCAAGAACCACCTGCTGGAGGCCAACCTCCGCCTGGTGGTCTCGCTGGCCAAGCGCTACACCGGTCGCGGCATGGCCTTCCTCGACCTCATCCAGGAGGGCAACCTCGGCCTCATCCGCGCGGTCGAGAAGTTCGACTACACCAAGGGCTACAAGTTCTCCACCTACGCCACCTGGTGGATCCGCCAGGCCATCACCCGCGCCATGGCCGACCAGGCCCGCACCATCCGCATCCCGGTGCACATGGTCGAGGTGATCAACAAGCTCGGCCGCATCCAGCGCGAGCTGCTCCAGGACCTGGGCCGCGAGCCCACCCCGGAGGAGCTGGCCAAGGAGATGGACATCACACCGGAGAAGGTGCTGGAGATCCAGCAGTACGCCCGGGAGCCCATCTCGCTCGATCAGACCATCGGCGACGAGGGCGACAGCCAGCTCGGCGACTTCATCGAGGACTCCGAGGCGGTCGTCGCGGTCGACGCGGTGTCGTTCTCGCTGCTGCAGGACCAGCTCCAGCAGGTCCTGCAGACGTTGTCCGAGCGTGAGGCGGGCGTGGTGCGCCTGCGTTTCGGCCTCACCGACGGCCAGCCGCGCACTCTGGACGAGATCGGCCAGGTGTACGGCGTGACCCGGGAACGCATCCGGCAGATCGAATCCAAGACCATGTCCAAGTTGCGGCACCCCTCGCGTTCCCAGGTGCTCCGCGACTACCTGGACTGACCGCGCACGTCAACAAATCGTGCCGGTTTGATCACCAGCCGTAGAACACTCTTTGGTGATCGTTCGGTTGCCTGTTTGTGATCGTTGACGTGGCACCCTTGGTGCACGGCACACTGTCCTCCACGCCAGGTGTGACCTCGGTCCCCCGCGGGCACACAGGGAAGGCAGGGCCCGAGATGGGTGTTGCACGATAGGTGAGCAACCGAAGAGAGTGTTCATCGGTGACGACCAGAGGAGGAAGGCGATGACCCCGACCCTCACGCCGCCGCCCGAGACGGTGAGCCCCCCGGCCGCCGATGAACGGTGCGACCGCTGCAATGCTGCCGGCAAGCTCCGGATCACTCTGGCGGGTGGGAGTGAGCTGGTGTTCTGTGGGCACCACGCGAACAAGTACGCGGAGGATCTCGTGAAGATCACCGTGCGCTACGCGTCGGACCCGGAGTTCAGCTGGCGTGGCGCCGATCTGATGGCGAACTGAGGTCCGACAAGAACGTCCACAGCACGACATAACCGGCCGGAGGCACCCACACGGGTCGCCTCCGGCCGGTTTTTCGTGCCGGTGCCACGGTGCGCGCGACGGTGTTAAGAAGGGGCCCCTGCACTACCGCAGGCGTTAAGAAGGGGCCCTTCCTTACAGGGTCTGCACGGTGGCGATGCGCTCCTCCAGCTGCTCGATCGTGGCCTGCGCGCTGGGCGGGCCGCCGCAGAGCCGGCGCAGCTCGGCGTGGATCTTGCCGTGCGGCTGGCCGGTGTGGTGGTGCCGGGCGGCCACCAGGGCGTTCAGCTGCCGCCGTAGCGCCACCCGGCGCTGGGCGGCACTCATCGGTGGGGGCGCCGCCGCCGGGGCCGCAGCGGCCGGCTCAGCGGTCCGCTGGGCGGCCCGGCGCTTCTGCGCGGCGAGTTGCTCGGCCTGCCGCTTGGTCAGCAGCAGCGAGACCTGGTCGGCGGTGAGCAGACCGGGCAGACCGAGGTATTCCTCCTCCTCCGGCGTGCCGGCCTGGGCGGCGGTGCCGAACGACGCGCCGTCGAAGATCACCTGGTCCAGCTCGGCGGTCGCGGAGAGCGCGGCGAAGCGCTTCTCCAGCTCCCCGCTGGCGCCGTCGTCGCGCTGGGCGCGCTCCAGCAGTTCGTCGTCGAAGCCCTCGCGGTCCTTCGGCTTGCCGAGCACGTGGTCCCGCTCGGCCTCCATCTCGCTGGCCAGCCCGAGCAGGTGCGGCACGCTGGGCAGGAACACCGACGCGGTCTCGCCGGAACGGCGGGCCCGGACGAACCGGCCGATCGCCTGCGCGAAGTACAGCGGGGTGCTGGCACTGGTCGCGTACACGCCGACTGCCAGCCGGGGGATGTCGACGCCCTCGGACACCATCCGCACCGCGACCAGCCACCGTTGCTGCGAGGCGGCGAACGTCGCGATCCGTGCGGACGCGCCCTGGTCGTCGGAGAGCACCACCGCGGCCTTCTCACCGGTCACCTGCTCCAGCAGCTTCGCGTACGAGCGGGCCACCTGCTGGTCGCTGGCGATGACCAGGCCGCCCGCGTCGGGCATGCCGTTGGCGCGCAGCACGCTCAGCCGGGCGTCGGCGGCGCGCAGCACCTGCGGCATCCAGTCGCCGGCCGGGTCCAGCGCGGTACGCCACGCCTGGGCGATCAGGTCCTGCGTCATCGGCTCGCCGAGGCGGGCGGCCAGCTCCTCGCCGGCGTTCGTGCGCCACCGGGTCTCCCCCGAGTACGCCAGGAACAGCACCGGCCGGACCACGCCCTCGCGCAGCGCGTCGGAGTAGCCGTAGACCGAGTCGGCGCGGGAACGCAGCAGCCCGTCGCCGCCGCGCTCGTAGCTGACGAACGGGATCGGGTTGTCGTCGGAGCGGAACGGCGTACCGGTGAGCATCAGCCGGCGTACCGCGGGCTCGAACGCCGCCTTGACGCCGTCGCCCCAGGTACGCGAGTCGCCCGCGTGGTGGATCTCGTCGAGGATGACGAGCGTGCGGCGGGTCATGGTGCGCCGCCGGTGCACCTGCGGCGCCATACCGACCTGGGCGTAGGTGACCACGGCGCCGTGGAAGTCGGCGGCGGAGTGCAGGTCGGCGTTGCGGAACGCGGCGTCGAGCTGGATGCCGACCCAGGCGGCGGCCTGCGCCCACTGGGTTTTCAGGTGCTCGGTCGGCGCGACCACGGTGACCGCCTCGACGGTGCCGTCGGCGAGCAGCTCGGCGGCGATCCGCAGCGCGAACGTGGTCTTACCGGCGCCCGGCGTGGCGACCGCTGTGAAGTCCTCGGTCCGGCGGCGCAGGTACTCCACCAGCGCCTTGCGTTGCCAGGCGCGCAGGGGCGGGAACGTGTCGAGCGCCGGCATCCGCGGTGGCACGCGTAGCTCCTCTCCGCCGCGGACGGCGGCGGGCCCGACCGGGGCCACGGGAGCCGCCGCCCATGAAAACGCCCTCGCGCATCCGTGCCGCGAAGGCCGGCTCAGCATAACCAGCGCGGGCCGTACGCCCCACTCGACGCCACGCCTGTCACATCCGCCCGCCCCCGCGTGGATCGGGTCGGCGCAGTGGTCCCCGGGTGCCGGTGCGCGGCGGCCGCAGCATCGCCACCGGGGCGGACCAGCGGCGGCGCAGCGCGATCAGGCGCAGCCCGAACACGAGCAGCGCGGCGCCGGTGAGCGGCACGGTGGTGGCCTGTCCGCACGCCGACAGCACCGCCACCGCGATCGAGCCGGCGAGCGCCGCGAGCGCGTAGATCTCCCGGCGCAGCACCACCGGGATCTCGCCGGTGAGCAGGTCACGGCCGAGCCCGCCGCCGATCGCGGTGAGCATGCCGATCATGCAGGCGCCGACCGCCGGCACGGCGGCGTCGAGGGCCTTGAGGGTGCCGGTGACCGTGAACAGGCCGAGACCCGCCGCGTCCAGCACCAGCACGGTGGTGCGCAGCCGGGCGAGCTGGGGGTGCAGCCAGAACACGGCCGCGGCGACGACGGCCGCGGTGGCGGCGTAGCGCCAGTCGGCGAACGCCAGCGGGGGCACCTCGTCGATGGCCAGGTCGCGGAAGATGCCGCCGCCGAGCGCGGCGACCACGCCGACGAAGACCACCCCGAACAGGTCGAGCCGTTTCGCCACCGCCGCGGAGGCGCCGGAGGCGGCGAAGACCGCCACGCCGGTGAGGTCGGCGAGCAGGAGGGCGGTGGAGGTGGTCACCGCCGCAGGCTACGTGCAGGGGCGGCGGAGCCGCCCGGGATCACTCGGCGTACGAGTCGTAGATCTCCTTGCACTTCGGGCACACCGGCGAGCCCGGCTTGGCCGCCTTGGTGACCGGGAACGTCTCGCCGCAGAGCGCGACCACGTAGGTGCCCATGACGGCACTCTCGGCGATCTTCTCCTTGCGGACGTAGTGGAACATCTCCGGACCAGTGTCCGCGTCCTTCAGCTCGGGACGCTCGAGAACCTCTGTGCTCACGACTACACCTCCGGCGTTCCAGTTTTGCAGGTCGCTCCGCCCCGGTCCACCTGGGCCCCGGCCGGAAGCGGCCCGTACGGTAACCGACGTGACCAACTTTCACATCAGTCTCGGTAGTGAGGTGGCCGACGCCCTGCGGGACGGCCGCCCGGTCGTGGCGTTGGAGAGCACCATCGTCTCGCACGGGCTGCCCCGGCCGGACAACCTGCGGGTGGCGCGCGAGATCGAGCAGGCGGTACGGGACGCGGGGGCGGTGCCGGCCACCATCGGCATGGTCGCCGGCGAGCTGCGGGTGGGGCTGGACGACGCCCAGCTCACCCGGCTCGCCACCGTCGACGGCGTGAGCAAGCTCTCGGTCCGCGACCTGGCCCCGGCGGCGGCGACAGGCGCGGACGGCGCGACCACAGTCGCGGCCACGAGCGCGGTCGCGGCGGCGGCCGGGATCGGCGTGTTCGCCACCGGCGGGCTCGGCGGCGTCCACCGGGAGGCGGCGCAGACGTTCGACGAGTCGGCCGACCTGGTCACGCTGGCCCGGACGCCGATCGCCGTGGTCTGCGCCGGGGTGAAGTCGATCCTCGACGTGGGCGCCACGCTGGAGCGCCTGGAGACGCTCGGGGTGGGCGTGGTCGGCTACCGCACCCGCCGCTTCCCCGGCTTCTACCTCACCGACGCGGGCTTCGACCTGGACTGGTCGGTCGATTCGCCGGAGCAGGTGGCGGACGTGCTGGCCGCCCGCGCGGCGCACGGCGTGCACCACGGCGGTCTGGTGGTGGCCAACCCGCTGCCCGCCGACGAGCAGCTCGACCCGGCACTGCACGACCGCACGCTCGCCGAGGGCCTGGCCGCGCTGGCCCGCGAGGGGATCACCGGCAAGGCGGTCACCCCGTTCCTGCTGTCGCACTTCCACTCCGCGACAGAGGGCGCCAGCCTGGCGGTGAACGTCCGGATCATCCTGCGCAACGCCGACCTCGCGGCCCGGATCGCGGTCGCCGCGGCGGTCCGCCGCACCGCCGGCACCCTTCCGGCATGACCGATCGCACCGAGCGCAGCGAGGGCCGTGAGGGCATGCCCGGCCGGTACCGCATGACCGATCGCACCGAGCGCAGCGAGGGCCGTGAGGGCATGCCCGGCCGGCACGGCATGACCGATCGCACCGAGCGCGGCGAGGGCCGTGAGGGCATGCCCGGCCGGTACCGCATGACCGATCGCACCGAGCGCGGCGAGGGCCGTGAGGGCATGCCGTACCGGCACAGCAGCGGGACGCCGCGGATAGTCGTCGTCGGCGACGTGATCACCGACGTGCTCGCGGTGCTGTCCGGGCCGCTCGCGACCGGCTCGGACACCGCGGCCGGGATCCGGTTCAGCGGCGGCGGCCAGGCGGCGAACACCGCGGCCTGGCTCGCCGGGCAGGGCGCGGCGGTGACGCTCGTCGCCGCCGTCGGCGACGACGAGACCGGCCGGGAGCGGGTGGCCGAGCTGACCCGGATCGGTGTCGACTGCGCGGTGGAGCGGCACGAGGGCTACCCGACCGGCACCGTCATCGTGCTCGCCCACGACGGGGAGCGCACGATGATCAGTCAGCGGGGCGCGAACCTGCGGCTGACCGCCGCGCACGTGGACGCGGCGCTGGCCACCGCGCCCGGCGCCGGGCATCTGCACCTGTCCGCGTACACCCTCTTGGACGTCGGGTCGCGCGGCGCCGGCCTGCGCGCGCTGGCCACCGCCCGCGAGCGCGGGCTGACAGTCAGCGTCGACGCGGCGTCCGCGGCGCCGCTGCGGCGCGTCGGCGGCGCGTTCCTGACCTGGGTACGCGACGTCGACCTGCTGCTGGTCAACACGGACGAGGCGACGGTGCTGGCCGGCGGGCTGGACCCGGCGGCGCAGGCGCGGGCGCTCACGGCTGTGGCGCACCGGGTGGTGGTCAAGCGCGGCGCGGCGGGCGCGGTGTGGGTGGAGCGCGGCGGTGTGGTGGAGTTCGCCCCTGCGCCCGGGGTGGACGTGGTGGACGTGACGGGTGCCGGGGACGCGTTCGCGGCCGGGCTGCTCACCGCGTGGATGGCCGGGGCCGATCCGCGTGCGGCGCTGGCCCGGGCCGGTGACCTGGGCGCGCTCGCCGTGACGACAGTGGGCGCCCGCCCGGCGCCCTGACGCCGGCGGCCGGTCCGGGTGGTGCTCCGCCCGGGCCGGTCAGGGCTCGGCGTCGATGATCTTATGCGGGGTCTCCTCGGCGGTCAGAGCCGTGGGCACGGGCTCCTCACGGCGCCGGTTCTGGAACCGGTTCGCCAGCCGGTGCTCCTCCTTGGGCGGCCGGTCGTTCGCCAGCAGCACCGCGAGCCAGGGCACGAGCACCATGCCGAGCGCGCACAGCGGCAGCCAGAGCCAGAGCAGCGGGGCCTTCGCGCCGACCAGGATCGCGCCGGCCACCAGACACGCGACCCGGATGGCCATCATCAGCACGTACCGCTTCTGCCGGCTGTTGAGCTGGTCGTCCTGGCTGCGCGGGGCGTCGGTGATCAGGATCGGCTGGTACGCCTGACGCTTCACCACGGACCTCCTACGAGGGGATAGGGCCCATCCTGTCACTCCGGACGGATGATCGGCGAAATTCGTGACAGCCGGTGCGTGTTACGTGCGTGGTACGCTTCGCCCGTGCCCAACCGGTTCAGCTTCACCGACGAGGCGCTGGCGAACCTGCGGATCTACGACGTCACACCGGGGGAAGTCTGGGAGGCCCTGCACAGCAAGCGCCGGGTCATCCGCCACCTCGGCGACGACGTGATGGTGGTCTACGCCACCGACCACCGGGGCCGGCGGCTCGCCGTGCTGCTGGCCGAGGCCGACGGCACCGACAACGACTGGGACATCCTCTCCGCCCGCGAACTGAGCGACGTCGAGGCCAAGCGCTACGACGAGGCGGTGCGGGACCCACGCCGACGAGGAGGCGGTCACGATGCACCGTGACGAGGCGACCAAGCGGTTCCACGCCGGAGGCGACGCGTTCGCCGACCTGATCGACGACACGTCACCGGCGCAGCTGCCCACTCCCGACACCGACGTGCCGATGGTCAGCCGGTCGGTCCGGCTCCCGCTGGAGACGTACGAGCGGGTCCGCGCCGCCGCCGACGCGCGCGGCATCGGGGTGACCACGCTGATGCGGCAGTGGATCGAGGCCGGTTTGGCCGACCTGGACGACTCGGCCACCGTCTCGCTGGCCGACGTACGCCGCGCGCTGGCGTCGCTGTCCCGCCCGACCGCCGCCTGACGGCTCACGCCTCCGGGCCGGCCTCGCCGAGCGTCTCCCGCCCGATCGGCGAGGCGGAGCGCTCCGGCGGCCGGTGCCGGGCCCGGCGCGCGTCGGCGGACGCGACGAGCGCCAGCACGAGGGCCACCGCGGCGAGCGCGAACATCGCCGGCACGGTCGCCAGCGCGGGCAGGAGCAGCACCAGGGCCAGCAGCCCGGCCAGCCGGGGGCGGGACACCCGGCCGAAGATCTCGTACTCGAAACGGGCGCGGGCGGCCAGGAACAGCGCCGGGCCGCCCACCACGAAGACCAGCCAGCTCGGCCGGGCGGTGTCGTACGGGTGGGCGATGACCAGCTCGTAACCGACAGCGGCGCTGAGCACCCCGAGCACCATGAACAGATGGGTCTGCGCCGCCGACTCGGCCAGCCGCCCCGGCGTGCCGGCCGTCCGCAGCGCCTCCGCGAGCAGGTGACCGGCCCGGTAGAAGTAGATCCGCCAGAGCAGGGCGGTGATCACGAACGAGATCGTGAACGCCACCGCCGCCTCGCCGGAGAACTCCTTCCCGCTGTACGTCACGCCGATCACCAGGATCGACTCGCCGAGCGCGATGAGGAAGATCTGCTGGTAGCGCTCGGCGAGGTGTTCCCCGGTGACGAGCCACTGCCGGATGCGCGACGCCCCGATCCACGGCAGCGGCCAGCCCAGGAACGTGCCGAGGCGGTCCACCGCCAGCGCGACGACCCACAGCGCCAGGCGGGGGCCGGGCATCAGCGCGCCGGCGAGCCACAGCGGGGCGCTGGCCCCCGCCCAGACGGCAAGCCGCAGCGGGACCAGACGCCGCGGGTGGCCGCGCAACGCCACCGCGATCACCAACGGCCGACCGGCCATCACCACCACGTACGCGAGCGCGAACGGCAGCGCCCGCTCCTCCAGTGCGCGGGGTAGCGTGACCCCCAGCACCAGGCTGCCGAACATGGTGCCGACCACCACCGCCTGGATGACGGTGCGCTCCGGCTCGTACCGGCTGGTGACCCAGGTGGTGATCGTCCAGACCTGCCAGAGCACCAGGAACAGCAGCAGGGTCCTGCCCACGTCGGCGGCCACCGCGCCGGCGGAGCCGTCGACGCCGTTGATCAGCCGCTGGGAGACCCGGGTCAGCGCGAACACGAAGACCAGGTCGAAGAAGAGCTCCAGGAACGTGGCCCGCCCCGGGCTGGAGGCGCTCCGCAGCAGCGCCCCGCCCCGCTGCTCGGTCATCGTCCGCCCCCGTCCCCCGTCCTGGCGACCAACGACAGGGGCGGCGGGCCGGTTGCGGCGGCGTGCGGCGGATCAGCCCTTCGCGGCCTTCGCCTCCGCCTTCATCCGCTGCTTGAACTCGCGTACCCGGCGCAGCGACTCGGGATCGGTCACGTCCGCCACCGAACGGTGGGCGTCCGCGTCGCCGTAGTCGCCGGCCGCCTCGCGCCAGCCGTCCGGGGTGATCCCGAACCGCTTGCCGAGCAGCGCGACGAAGATCTGCGCCTTCTGCCGACCGAACCCGGGCAGCTCACCCACCCGGCGCAGCAGCTCCCGGCCGTCGGTCACGTCGGACCAGAGCCGGGCCGGGTCGCCGTCGTAGCGCTCGACGAGCGCCCGGCACACCTCCTGCACGCGGGCCGCCATCGCCTTCGGGAACCGGTGCAGCGCGGGCGGCCGGGCGAAGATCTCCACCAGCGCCTCCGGGTCGTATCCGGCCAGTTCCGCGGCGTCGGGCTCGTGGCCGAGCCGCTGCGCCAGCACGTACGGGGAGGAGAACGCCTTCTCCATCGGCACCTGCTGGTCCAGCACCATGCCGAGGAGCAGGGCCAGCGGGTTGCGGTCCAGCAGCTCGTTCGCCTGCGGGTCGATGGGCAGTGACAGCGTCATGGGAACCATAGTGCCGCGCCGTACGCCGGTCCGGTGCGGCGACTCCCCGACGACGTGACGCGGCCCGGCGGACCCCTGGGAGGTCCACCGGGCCGCGGCCCACGGTGTGGTCAGGTCACCCGTGTCGTCAGTTGACGACGAAGAGCAGCCGGTTCGGCGAGCCCGAGCCCGGGCTGGTCACCTTCCCGGTGGTGGCGTTGCTGGTCAGGTAGCTGGCCACCTGAGCCGGGGTGTACGAGGTGTTCGCGGACAGGACGAGCGCCGCCGCGCCGGCCACGTGCGGGGACGCCATCGAGGTGCCGCTGATCGTGTTGGTGGCGGTGTCGCTGGTACGCCACGCCGAGGTGATCGACGAACCCGGGGCGAAGATGTCCACGCAGGAGCCGTAGTTGGAGAAGGACGACCGCGCGTCGGTGCTGGTGGTCGAGCCGACGGTGATCGCCGAGGCGACCCGGGCCGGCGAGGAGTTGCACGCGTTGGCGCTGGAGTTGCCGGCCGCGAGCGCGTACGTGATGCCGGAGTTGATCGAGTTGGCGACCGCGTTGTCCAGCGTGGTGCTGGCGCCGCCGCCGAGGCTCATGTTGGCCACGGCCGGCTTCACCGCGTTCGAGGTGACCCAGTTGACGCCGCTGATCACGCCGGCGGTGGTGCCGCTGCCGGAGCAGTTGAGCACCTTGACGGCCACCAGGCGCACGCCCTTGGCCACGCCGTACCTGGTGCCGCCGACCGTGCCGGCGACGTGCGTGCCGTGGCCGTTGCAGTCGGTGTTGTTGGTGTCCACCGTGTTGGTGCCCCAGGTGGCCCGGCCACCGAAGTCGGTGTGCGTGGTGCGGATGCCCGTGTCGATGATGTAGGCGCGCACGTTGCTGGCGGTGTTCGGGTAGGTGAAGGTGCCGTTCAGCGGCAGGTTGCGCTGGTCGATCCGGTCCAGGCCCCAGGTGGCGCCGGTCTGGGTGCCCTGGGTGGTCATCACGCGGTCCTGCTCGACGTACGCGACGGCCGGGTCGGCGGCCAGGCGGCGGGCCTGGGCGGGGGTCATCTTCGCGCTGTAGCCGGTGAGAGCGGAGCTCCACACCGTGCCGACGTTGCCGCCGTAGCGCTTGGCCAGGCCGGCGGCCCGGTCCGGGACGGCGGTACGGGCGGCGAGGGTGTTCGCCGTGCCGACCGCGTCGCCCTTGAGCACGACCACGTAGCTGCCACTGACGGCGTCCGCGGTGCCGGCGTACCGGATCTCCCCGGTGGGCGCGGCGAGAGCGGGCGTGGAGGCGGCGGCGGCGAAGGCCGCGGCGGCGGCCGTGACGGCGAGCGCACGCAGCGCGCGCCGCCGGGGAAGGGACACGTCGGGCATCGTCTGGCTCCCTACCGGGCGGCCCGGTTTGTGGCCGGATCGCCCCATCGACGGATGTTGTCAGGAATGCTAACCAGAGATCGATATACATGAAAGAGATAGTTGCCGATAGATACGGTCCACGTTATGGATCGGCGGGTGCGCGCCACGCCGGACCGCGCCCGAGGCAGGATGAGCACGTGGACCGTCACGACATGCTGCTCTCCCCCGCCGGGGTCGACGCGCTGCGCACCGCGCTCACGCTCGCCCGCTTCACCGCCAACGGGATCGCCGACCGCCTGGGCCCGCAGGGCACCGGCGCGGTGGCCCGCAACGACTACCGGGCCGCGCTGCGCGCCACCGAGGACCGAGACCGGCTGGCCACGCTGATCCGCGTCTTCATCTGCGACCAGACCGAGCCGGAGACGGCGGTGGCCGCCGCGCTGGCCCCGCTCGCCCTGGACGAGGCACTGGCCGGGGGCATCGTGGAGCGGCACGGCGACGGCCTGCGCGCCGGGGTCGACCTGGAGCCGTACGGGGACGACTGGTGGGTGCTCGCCGACGTGCCGGCCAGCGCGCGGCCCGGGCGCCCGCTGCACGCCGAGCACGTGCTGGGCATCGGTGGCGCCACCCAGACGCTGATCTCGGCGGCCGTCCGCCCGGCCGTGGACACCGCGCTCGACCTCGGCACCGGCTCCGGCGTCCAGGCGCTGCACCTGGGCACCCACGCCCGCCGGGTCACCGCCACCGACGTCTCCGAGCGGGCGCTGCGGTTCGCCGCGACCACCGCCGCGCTCAACGGTCAGGACTGGGAGCTGCTACGCGGGGACATGGTCGCGCCGGTGGCCGGACGTCGCTTCGACCTGGTGGTCAGCAACCCGCCGTTCGTGGTCGGCCCGGGCACCACCACGCACGTCTACCGGGACTCCGGTCGGGTCGGCGACGCGATCGGCGCGGAGCTGGCCGCGGCCGCGCCGGATCTGCTCACCGAGGGCGGCACCATGCAGTACCTGGCGAACTGGGTGCACGTCACCGGCGAGGACTGGGCCGAGCGGGTCACCGGCTGGTTCGCCGGCACCGGCCTGGACGCCTGGGTGATCCAGCGCGAGGTGGCCGACCCGATGGCGTACGTGAACCTGTGGCTCACCGACGTCGGCGAGAGCGCCGACCCGCAGCGGATGGCGGCCTGGCTGGACTGGTTCGACGCGCACAAGGTCGAGGCGATCGGCTTCGGCATCGTCTCGCTGCGCCGCTCCGGCCACGAACAGCCCGTCGTCCGGGTGGAGGACCTGCGCCAGCGGGTCGAGCCGCCGCTGGGCGACCGGATCGGCGAGTGGTTCGCCCGGCAGGACTGGCTGCGCACCCGGGACACCGAGGGCCTGCTGGCCGCCCGCTACCGCGCCGCCGACGGGCTCCAGCTCCGGCAGGAGGCCACCATGGGCGACGACGGCTGGGCGGTGGACCGGCAGGTCCTGGCCATGCCGCGCGGGCTGCGCTGGTCCGAGGAGATCGACCCGCTGGTGCTCGCCCTGGTCGGCGGCGCCGACGGCCGGCTGCCGCTGCGCGACCAGCTCGCCCTGCTGGCCGCCGCGCACGACGTGGCCCCGGACGAGCTGGCCGAGGCGGCCGGACCGATCGTGGCGCACCTGGTCGAGCGCGGCATCGTCGAGCCGGTGACCGACTGATGCGGGCGGTGGTGCAGACCGTCGGCCGGGCCCGGGTGACAGTCGACGACGAGGTGACCGGTGAGATCGCCGACGGCCTGCTGGTGCTGCTCGGGGTCACCCACACCGACACCCCGCAGGTGGCCGCCACCATGGCCCGCAAGCTGCACGAGCTGCGTATCCTCGACGACGAGCGCAGCGCCGTGGACGTCGGGGCGCCGCTGCTCGTGGTCAGCCAGTTCACGCTCTACGGCGACGCCCGCAAGGGCCGGCGGCCGAGCTGGACCGCCGCCGCGCCCGCCGAGGTGGCCGAACCCCTGGTGGAGGCCGTGGTCGAGCAGTTGCGCGCCCGGGGCGCGAAGGTGGAGACCGGCCGCTTCCGCGCCCACATGCTGGTGGAGAGCGTCAACGTCGGCCCCCGGACCCTCGTGCTCGACCTCTAGAAGAACAGCCCCCGGCGGGACAGCGACTGACGCAGCCAGCCGTCGAGCTGGGCGGCCCAGTCCGTCCGGTCCGCCGTCGCGTGGTCCACAGTGAACCGGCCGAACGCGTCCCGGCCCTCGGTGAACAGGCCGCCCCGCTTGTCCAGCTCCAGCACCACGTGGACCTGGCGCGGATCGGTCACGAAGGTGACCTCCAACTGGTTCATCGCGCCCGCGTACTGCGGCGCCGGGTAGAACTCGATCTCCTGGTAGAAGGGCAGCTGCTGGTGCAGGCCGTAGATGTGTCCACGCTCGACGTCGGCCCGCGCGAACCGGAAGCCCAGCCGTAGCAGCGCCTCCAGCAGCCGCTCGTGGGCCGGCAGCGGGTGCACCGCCACCGGGTCCAGGTCGCCCTTGTCCATCGCCCGAGCCACCTCCAGCTCGGTACGCAGACCCATCGTCATGCCGTGCAGGTGCTGGCCGTACAGGTCGGTCAGCGGCGTCTCCCAGGGCACCTGGAAGCGGAACGGCACGTCGTGCCGCTGCCCCGGCTCCAGCCGGAACGCGCCGGTCACCTGGGCCCGGCCGAATTCCTGGTTGACGTCGTACTCGGTGTCGGAGCTCTCCACCTCGACCCGCGTGACCAGGCCGAGTGCGATGTAGCTCACGTCCACCGGGTGGTCGCCGCCGACCACCTGGATCCGGCCCGTCAGCTCGCCGCCGGGGCGGCAGTTCGGGTTGGCCAGCACCGTCTCCACCGACGGTCCGCCCACACCCATCGCCTGCATGAGCCGCTTGAAGACCACCACGTTCTCCGATCGTCAGTGCCGTGCCGGCCCCGACGGCCGGTCGGTGGCACGGTAACCGCGCCGGGCAAGGGAACGCCGGATTCCGACGAGGATTCCTGTCGGGTCTCCGATCGCCTCACTCCCGTCTCACGCCCCGACCGCCAAGCTGTTGTCATCGGCCACCACCGCGTGGGCGGCACGGGACCGGTAGGCACGTCGGACACGGGGAGAACAGAGATGACCCAGCAGATGATCGAGCACCAGGACATGGACGTCACCCTCACGGACCTCGACGCCACCGACGAGCGCGGCGTCTCCACCGACCTGGTCCGGGCGTACCTGAACGGCATCGGCCGCACCAAGCTGCTCACCGCGGCGCAGGAGGTCGAGCTGAGCAAGCGGATCGAGGCCGGCCTCTTCGCCGAGGAGAAGCTGGCCACCTGCACCCCCGTCTCCGCCGAGTTGCACGCGGACCTGGTGCTGATCGCGGCCGAGGGCCGCGCCGCCAAGGACCACCTGCTGGAGGCGAACCTGCGGCTGGTGGTGAGCATCGCCAAGCGCTACACCGGTCGCGGCATGGCCTTCCTCGACCTCATCCAGGAGGGCAACCTCGGCCTCATCCGCGCGGTCGAGAAGTTCGACTACACCAAGGGCTACAAGTTCTCCACCTACGCCACCTGGTGGATCCGCCAGGCCATCACCCGCGCCATGGCCGACCAGGCCCGCACCATCCGCATCCCGGTGCACATGGTCGAGCAGGTGAACCGGATGGTCCGGGTGCGCCGCGAGCTGTCGGTGACGCTCGGCCGCGAGCCCACAGTGAGCGAGGTGGCCGTGGCGCTGGAGGTCCCCGAGTTCCAGGTGATCGAGCTGATCTCCTACGACCGGGAGCCGGTCAGCCTGGACCAGGCCGTCGGCGAGGACGGGGAGAGCGCGCTCGGCGACTTCGTCGCCGCTGTCGACCCGCGTGCCGAGCCGGGCGACGCCGCCACGAACGGCGAGCTGCGCAACGAGGTCCGCATCGTGCTGGCCACGCTGTCCCAGCGGGAGCAGGCGGTGATCCGGCTGCGCTTCGGCCTGGACGACGGCCGGCAGCGCACGCTGGACGAGGTCGGCCGCGAGTTCGGCCTGTCCCGGGAGCGGATCCGGCAGATCGAGAAGGTCACGCTGCTCAAGCTGCGCGACCCGGAGCGGGCGAACCGGCTGGAGGCGTACGCCTGCTGACCCACCACAGCCCCGACAGGCCCCGGCGGTTCGCCGGGGCCTGTCGTGCTTGACCCGGGCGCTCCCGCCGTAAGGTGCTCGAATGCGCCGGCCTGATAACCCGGGGCAGGGACGCCCAGCGCCGTCCCTGCCGGCTCGACGCCGGCCGCCGCGGGAGGCGATCGCGTGGTGGGCGGACCACCGGGACCACCGGGCCGAGAGCCATGCGCGACTGGACGAGGTGCTCGCCGCACTGACCGCCGGGGAGCAGCGGTGACCGGCCTGACCGTGTCCCTGCCCGGCGACCGGGAGATCCGGCTCAGCCGCGACTTCGCCGCTCCCCGCCACTTCGCGTCCGCCGCCTTCACCCGTCCGGAGCTGCTGGTCCGCTGGTGGGGCGGATCGTCCAACTCACTCCGCCGGGCTCCGGGTGCTCGATCGTCCTCGGCCGGGACGTCGTACCGGAGATGCCGCCGGGCTCGCTCAAGGGCGTGCAACTGGTCGTACCGGACCTGGAGCGGGCGCGCGCCGAACTGGTCGGGCGGGGCGTCGAGGTGAGCGAGATCCAGGTGATGGGCCAGAACGCGCGCCCGGTGCCGCACCCGCTGGACAACGTCGGCTTCCTGTTCTTCCGCGACCCGGACGGCAACGAGTGGTCGGTGCAGCAGATCTCCGAGCGCGGCGCGGCTGAGCGGCGTTAACAGGGGGCCCTTTCTCTACCGGAGGCGTTAAGAAGGGGCCCTTCCTTACAAGCGGCGCGGGCCGGTGTCGGGGCGGGGGGCTTCCGCGCCGGTGCGCACGGTGGCGTGCAGGACCGAGATGCCGTCCGGCCGGGCCAGCACCGGATTCAGCGTGAGCGACCGCACCCGGGGCTGCTCGTCGGCGAGCCGGCCGACCCGCACCAGCAGGTCGACCAGGGCCGCCCGGTCCACCGGCGCGGCGCCCCGGTGTCCCCGCAGCAGCGGCGCGGCCCGGGGCTCGTCGACCAGTTCGGCGGCGTCCCGGTCGGTGAGCGGGACCGCCCGCCACGCCCGGTCGCCCAGCAGCTCGGTCGCCACGCCACCCAGCCCGAAACCGACCACCGGCCCGAACGCCGGATCCTCCACCAGCTCCACCACGCACGCCACACCCGGCGCGACCATCGGCTGCACCAGCACCTCCGCGCCGAACACCGGCGCCATCTCGGCGTACGCGCGGCGCAGCGCGGCGGCGTCGGCCAGGTCGAGGCGTACCGCGCCCAGGTCGAGGCGGTGCCGCAACCCGGGGGCGGCGGCCTTGAGCGCCACCGGCCGGCCGAGCCGTTCGGCAGCCGCCAGCACCTCCTCGGCGCTGCCGGCCGGCACCGACTCCACCACGTCGATCCCGTACGCGCGCAGCAACGCCGCCGCGTCCGCCCCGTCCGGGCGCAGCGCGGCGTGCCCGGACGCCCGGTCCACGTCGGCCAGTTCCGGCAGCGCACCGGCGGGCCGACGCAGCCAGTCCGCGTACGCGGTCACCCGGCCCAGCGCGCGTACCGCCTCCTCCACGCTCGGGTACGCCGGCACCCCGGCCGGCACCAGCCCGGCCAGGAACGTCGCCACCACCGGCTTCCCGGTGACCCGCGCGTCGGGCAGCGCCGCCGCGAAGTCGGCCACCGGGTCGGCGAGCTGGCCCGGCAGCGGCGGCGCGAACACCGCCACCACGGCGTCCACCCGCTCGTCGGCCACCGCGTCACCGAGCGCGGCGGCGTACGCGGCGGCGCCGGCGCTCGGCCCGACGTCCTGCGGGTAGCCGTCGGCCACCGCCAGCCCCTGGGACGCGCAGGCGGTCGCGGCCAGCCCGGTCAGCGCGGACGAGTTGCCCACCACAGCCACCCGCCGCCCGGCCGGCAGCGGCTGGTGGGCCAGGAGCACGCCCACGTCGAGCAGTTCGGACACGGTGTCCACCCGGATCACCCCGGACTGGGCGAACAGCGCGCTCACCGCCGCCGCGTCCAGCGCTGGCGCGTCCCCCACGCCCGGCGGCCGGGCCAGCGAGGCGAGCGCCACCACCGGCTTGCGGCGGCCGATGCGCCGGGCCAGCCGGGCGAACTTGCGCGGGTTGCCGAACGTCTCCAGGTAGAGCGTGATGACGTCGGTGGCCGGGTCGTCCTGCCAGTACTGCAACAGGTCGTTGCCGGACACGTCGGCCCGGTTGCCGGCCGAGACGAAGCTGGACAGCCCGAGCCCGCGCCGGGACGCCTCGGCCAGCAGCGCCACCCCGAACGCGCCGGACTGGCTGAACACGCCGACCCGGCCCGCCGCGGGCAGCACCGGGGCGAGCGTGGCGTTGAGGCGTACCGCCGGGTCGGTGTTGGCGACGCCGAGACAGTTCGGGCCGACCACCCGCATGCCGGCCAGGTGCGCGGCGCGGACCAGCGCGCGCTGCGCCGCCGCGCCGGCCGGGCCGGACTCGGCGAACCCGGCCGAGATCACCAACAGGCCGTGCGCGCCCGCGCGGGCGGCATCGTGCACCACGTCGGTCACCGCGTCCGGCGGGACAGCCACCACGGCGAGGTCGACGTCCTGGCCGGCGTCGGCAGCCGACGGGTACGCGGGCAGTCCCGCCACCGTCGCCGCGCTCGGGTGCACCGGCACGATCGCCCCGGCGAAGCCGCCGTCGCGCAGGTGCCCGAGCAGCGCCGCGCCGACGCCCTGGCCGGTGGTGCTGGCGCCGTAGACGGCGATGCCGCGCGGCGCGAGCAGCCGGGCGATCGACCGGGCCTCGGTGCGGTGCTCCCGGCCGCGCTGCACCTCAAGGGTCGCCTCGGTGGGCGCGATCGGGAAGCTCAGGTGCACCACACCGTCGGCGTACTGGCGCTGGACCTGGTAGCCGAAGTCGGCGAAGACCCGCAGCATCGCCCCGTTGGCCGGGAGCACCTCGGCGACGAAGTGCACGATCCCGTGGCGCCCGGCCGCGTCGGCCAGGTGCTCCAGCAGCACCGAGCCGATGCCCCGGCCCTGGTAGGCGTCCTCGACCACGAACGCCACCTCCGCCTCGGGCGAGGCGGGGCCGAGCCGCTCGTAGCGGCCGACGGCGACGATCCGCTCGCCGGCCAGCACCACGAACGCCTCCCGGTCGCGGTGGTCGACGTTGACGAAGCGCTTCAGGTCGCGTTCCGGGATACGCGGGTACGGCGAGAAGTACCGCAGGTATCGGGTGCGCTCCGAGAAGCGGCCGTGCATGGCCACGATCTCCGGCGCGTCCTCCGGTCGGATCGGTCGCAGCTGGACGGTCGTGCCGTCGCTGAGCAGCACGTCCAGCGGTTGCTCGACGGTGGTCACCGGTCGGTCCTCCCCTGCCGCCGGCTCAGTCGCGCGGGTCGTGCGGATCGAGCCCGAGCAGCGGGAAGACCGCCTTGCGGGTGGCCGCGACGGCCCGGTCCACCGCGTTCGGCTCGCCGCTGGGCTGCCACGGCTGGTACGACGGGTCGACGTCGTCGGTCATCCGCAGCGGCACCTCGTGCCCGGGGCGCCGCCGCGCGGCCAGGTCCCGCCAGCCCGGCGGGGTGAGCGTGGCCGGGTCGACCGGCTCGCCGGTGGCGATCGCCAGCAGGTGCGTCCAGGCCCGGGGCACCACCTCGACAAGCGCGTACCCGCCGCCGCCGGTGGCGACCCAGCGGCCGTCGCACAGCTCGTCGGCGAGCGCCCGCAGCGTGCGGTAGGTGGCCCGCTGCCCGTCCACCGACAGGTGCAGGTCGGCCAGCGGGTCCTTGCGGTGCCCGTCGGCGCCGCACTGGGTGACCAGCACCTGCGGCCGGAACGCGCGCAGCACCGACGGCACGATCGCGTGGAACGCCCGCTGCCAGCCGGCGTCGCCGACCCCCGGCGGCAGCGGCACGTTGACGGCGGTGCCCTCCGCGCCCGGGCCGCCGGTCTCGTCCGGGAACCCGGTGCCGGGGAACAGCGCGAGCGGCGTCTCGTGCAGGCTGATCGTGAGCACCCGCGGGTCGCGGTAGAAGACCTCCTGCACGCCGTCGCCGTGGTGCACGTCCACGTCCACGTACGCGATCCGCTGCGCGCCGAGGTCGAGCAGCCGCGCGATGGCCACGGCCGGGTCGTTGTAGACGCAGAACCCGGCGGCGCGGGCGGGCATCGCGTGGTGCAGCCCGCCCGCGACGCTCACCGCGCGCCGGGCGTCGCCGCGCCACACCGCCTCGGCGGCGGCCGTCGTGGCGCCGGCGATCAGCGCGCTCGCCTCGTGCATCCCGTCGAAGACCGGATTGTCCGAGGTGCCCAGACCGAAGCCGGCGAACAGCGGGTCACGCGGCGCGGACCGGACCGCGTCCAGGTAGGCCGGATCGTGTACGCGGGTGAGCAGCGCGTCGTCGGCCGGCTCGGGCTTGACCAGCCGCACGCCGGGCCGGTCCAGCACACCCAGTTCGCGGGCGAGCGCCATGGTCAGCTCGACCCGGACCGGGTCGAGGGGATGGTCACCCATGTCGTAGGCGAGGAGAGCCTCGTCCCACACCACCACCGTGTCGTCGGCCATGCGGCCATCGTCGCACGTGGTCCGGGACGCGCCCACCAGTCGCACGCTCACCGGCCGGACGTGCCACCGGTCGCGACCGGACGGTCCGGGTCGGCCACCCACTCGCTCCACGAGCCGACGTACAACGCGGCGTCCGGGCGACCGGCCAGGTGCAACGCGAACACGGCCTGCGCGGCTGTCACTCCGGAGCCGCAGTACGCACCGACCGGCGCGTCCGCGTCCACCCCGGCGACGGCGAACCGTTCCCGCAGCGCCCCGGCGGCGGGGAACCGACCCTGCGTCACGTACTCCGGTGCGGGCACGTTCACAGCGCCCGGCACGTGCCCGGCGACCGGGTCGACCGGCTCGTGCTCGCCCCGGTAACGCGGCGCGGCCCGTACGTCGATCAGCACGCCGGGTCCGGCGGCGGCGAGCCGGGCGGCAGCGGCGGCGTCCAGCACCGGCAACGCGCCGGGCGCCACTGTCACGTCGCCCGGCACCGGGGCGGGCACGCTCGTGTCGACCGGCAGGCCGGCTGCCGTCCAGGCCGGGAAGCCGCCGTGCAGCACCCGCACCTGCCGGTGCCCGGCCCAGCGCAGCGTCCACCAGGCCCGGGCGGCGGACATGCCGTCGCCGCCGTCGTACACCACCACGGGGCGACCGGCGCGGACACCCGCGGCCCGCAGCGCGGCCTGCAACGCCGCCGGGTCCGGAAGCGGGTGCCGCCCGGCGACGCCGGGCGGCCCGCACAGCTCGGTGTCCAGGTCGACGAAGACGGCGCCGGGCAGGTGGCCTGCGGCGTAGTCGTCGCGGCCGGGCGGGCCGGTCAGCCGCCAGCGGACGTCCAGCAGGACCGGCGGGTCGGCGTGATCGAGTTCGGCGGCGAGCCGGCCGGGCTCGACCAGCAGGTCTGCGGTGGCGGACATACGGTCCAGTCAACACCATCCGGCGCGCCACCTCCGGCTTGGCCTGCGTCGATGGTCGGCGGGAAGCGGGTACCATCGGAGTTTAGGAGGCCGCAGACGTGAAGCACGACCTTGTTGACACCACCGAGATGTACCTGCGCACCATCCTCGAACTCGAGGAGGAGGGGGTGCCGCCGCTTCGTGCCCGCATCGCCGAGCGGCTGAAGCAGAGTGGCCCGACCGTCAGCCAGACCGTCGCCCGCATGGAGCGCGACGGCCTGCTCACCGTCGAGGGCGACCGGCACCTGACTCTCACGCCGCAGGGGCGCAACACCGCCGTGTCGGTGATGCGCAAGCACCGACTGGCCGAGTTGCTGCTGGTGAACGTGATCGGGATGCCCTACGAGGAGGCCCACGAAGAGGCCTGCCGGTGGGAGCACGTGATGAGCGACGCGGTGGAGAAGCGGGTCTTCGACCTGCTCAACCGCCCGACCCGCTCGCCGTACGGCAACCCGATCCCGGGCCTGGCGGAGCTGGGCGACCCCGGCCAGACGCCTGCCGACGCCGTCGAGGGCGAGCGCAACCTGGCCTTCCCCGGCCTGTCCGGCCCGGTCGTGGTGCGGCGGATCTGCGAGAGCGTGCAGACCGACTCGGACGTGCTCCGGCAGTTGCACGCCGCCGGCGTCGACCCGGGCGCGACAGTGACTGTGGCGCAGGAACGCGACGCCGTCTCCATCGACCGCTCCGGCGATCGGGTCCGCCTGCCCCGCGAGGTGGCGTCCCGGGTGTTCGTCGCGGCTCGCTGAGGCCGGCTCCCGGTCAGAGCCGTCGCCTGCGACCTGCGGTCAGAGCTGCCTTGTGCGACCTGCGGTCAGAGCTGCCTTGTGTCGATCACCTTGGCCAGCGTGACCAGCTTGCCGGCCGTCTTGTCCGCCTCCGCCTTCGCGGTGCCGGCCGGGGCGGTCCAGCGTAGGCTGGCCAGCCGTCCCTCGGTGGCCAGCCAGCCGACCTCGGCGGCCGGGCCGGACTTCGCGGTCTTGGGCAGCGTCCGCCGGTAGGCGGCCTTGCCCAGCTTGCTGATCTTCGCCGCGCCGCTCGGCTGCACGTCCAGGGCGAACGTCGCGGCGTCGATCGACGTCTCGGTCACCGACAGCGTCAGCTCCGGCAGCACCGCCCCGGCCGCCCGGACCACGCAGGTGTGGGTGTCGCCCCGCTCGGTGGCCGCCGCCACGTCGAACGTGCCGCCGGTGTGCTCGGCGATCACCGCGAAGTCGAGCAGCCGGCACGCCCCGCCCGAGGACGCCGCAGCGACCGGGACCGGCGGGGGCGGAGCGGGCCGCCCGGTCTCGGCCGGCGCCTCATCGGCGCAGCCGGCGGCGAGAAGGACGGCCGGAACGGCCAGCCAGATTCGGGCACGCACGGGAGACCTCCGCGGTCGGCGGCGGGTCCGACCCGCCGGAGTTCCGTCGGACACCGTACGGGGTGCCCCAGCGGGGACGGAAGCCCCCTAATCGGCCACGTACGGACAGTGCCGGCAGCCTCGCCCGCAGCACGTGCCACGCCGGGCCAGGAATCCGGCGCTGAGCACGAACAGGCCGGTCTCCGGGTCCAGGTAGCCGGCCTCCCCGGCGGCCAGGGCGGCCGCGTGCGCGGCGAGGATGCGTGCCCGCCCGGGGTGGTCCGGTGGCAGCCGCGACGGGTGCGGCTCGGTCAGGGGCCGGTCCGCCAGCTCGTCACGCACCGCTGAAGTCTACGGGCCCCTCCCCGGGCCCCCCATCTGCCGGTCGATCATGAAGTTGGCGGCCGTCGCGTCGGCGTGTCGCGCCGTCAACTTCATGATCGATCAACGAGGACAAGCGGGCCGGGCGGGGTGAGTGGGTGGGTCAGCGGAACCAGGTGAGGGACTGGCCGTGGCCTGTCGTCCAGGCGAGCGGGCTGCCGTCCAGGGCCAGGACGTTGTGGAAGCCGCCGGCTGGGGGTTCCGGCAGGTCGGCGTGCGGCAGCACCGACGGGTCCTCGTTGGCGATCCAGTGGCCGGGCAGCGTCCGGACCAGCGCGGTGAACGCCTCTCGGCGTGCCGGTGGCACCTGGTAGAGCACCGAACTGTGGAACACCACGAGCGTCGCCCCGGCCGGGGCCTGCGCCGCCAGCGCCGGCAGGTCGTCGACCAGGTCACCGCGTACCAGCAGGGGCGGGTCGGCCGCCGCGACGGCAGCGGCGGCGCGCAGCCGTTCCCGGCGGTGCCGGTGTTCCGGCCAGATCAGCGCCTCCAGCCAGGCCACGTCGGCCGGGTCGGTGACGTCGAGCGGGTTCACGTCCAGCCCGGCCCGCCACACCACCTCCGGACGCCGCCGCGGCGGATCGGTGCCCGTCAGGTCACAGTCGAGCACCGGCTCGCCCTCGCCGATCCGCCGGTCGCCGTAGCGGTAGGCGTACCGGTCCGGGTAGAGGCACAGCCCGGCGGACGCACCCACCTCCAGCAACGCCAGCGGCTGCGGCAACGCGGCGAGCACCGGCAGCAGCACCGCGCACCGCCCCGCCTCGTTCGTCTGCGTCGCCCGCAGCCGCATCTGCGCCGCGACGTCCGGCCAGTGCGCCATCACGTACGCGCGGAACGCCGCCGGGTCGTCCACCGGCCCGCCGCGCAGCCGCACCACCCCGAACAGCAGGTTCGGCTGACGCTTGGCCGGCGGCAGCGTGTCGAGCAGGGCGAGCAGCTCCGGATCACCGGCCACCGCCCGCGACAACCGCTCGTACGCCGGGGACACGCCGCGCGTCTCACGCTCGGCGAAGACCCGATAGATGTCGGTCGTGCTCATCCCCCGAGCATTCCAGCTCGCGTACACGATGGTCTGTGACCGCCGGCACCTACTGCTTTCTCGGTCGGCGGGGCCGCAGCCCTCGCGAAAGCTCCTCCAGGTGCCGCTGCTGATGCTCACGCACCATGGCCTCCCAGACCTCCTGGTCGAAGTCGGGATCGAGCGGCACCCACCGGTGCGAGCCGTCGCAGTAATGAAACCGTTCGTCGCCCGGCCGAATGACACTCATCGCACCCACCCGAGGAAGCGCCGATGCAACACCCCGGCCGGCACCCAGGTCAGATCCTCCGCCGCCCACACCAGATAAGCCCCCATGTACAAGCCCAACGACACCGGCGCTCCATCGAACTCGGCCCGCAGCTCACGACGCCGCGTCGGGCAGGGCCACGGAGCGCCACACCCACCGCAGCTCCAGAGCGGAAGAACCGGCCCGTGGGTGGTCACCGAAGGCCGTCCAGGAAGCGCCGGGTGGCGGTCCGCGCCTGGCGGCGGGCCGCCCACTCGACCTGCTGACAGGGGTACGGGGACAGCCGCGCCCACCACGCCCGGCACCCCGTGCAGAAGCCGTCGACGCCGGGTACGTGCACCGACAGGATCTGCCGGACCTGTGGCTCCGTCACGTCTGCTCCTCTCCCGGCCAGTGGCCGCGACGGATCGGGATGCGATGGCGTGCGCGGCACGGCAGTTCCGCACCGCAGCGGCAGATCCGCCGCCACCGCCGCCAGGACCACACCGGACGGTGCCGCCGAGCGAGGGTCAGCGCGACCGCCACCACGTACTCCTCGTACGACACACGAGCACGCATGCCGCCTCCCACCGTCGCCCATGCGCCGCTAATTTTGCGCGCGCATTTTTGTCTAGTCAACGATGGGCGCGCATGTCGCGCGGGCGTGTCGCATGTCCACGGCGCGCCGATCGGCGGCACAATCACCGCCATGGAGAGTCCGACCTTCGTTCGCTTCCAGCTCGGGGCGCAGTTGCGCAAAGCGCGGGAGCAGGCCGATGTCACCGCCGAGGAAGCAGCCGCGGCGATCGAGGTGACCGCCAGCACCCTGCGGCGTATCGAGGCCGGCCGGGTCGGCATCAAAGGCCCTGCGCTCAACGCGTTGCTTGATCGCTACGGCGTCACCGATGCCGAACTGCGCGACACGCTGCTGTCGATGGCGCGCACTGGAAAGCAGCGCGGTTGGTGGGCGAAGTACGGAGACCTGCCGTCGTCGTACCGCCAGTACATCGGCCTGGAATCCGCCGCCGAGGAGGTGCAGACCTTCGAGACGCTTGTCGTGCCGGGCCTGCTCCAGACACCGGCATACGCGCGGGCAATGATGGCGGAGGACGCCTTCGAGCCTTCACCCGAGGCGGTCGAGAGGCGAGTCGCCGTCCGGACGCACCGCCAAGAGTTGATCTCTTCGGGCAAGCTTCGGCTGGTGGCTGTACTGGACGAAGCAGTCCTGCACCGCCAGATCGGTGGTGCAGCCGTCATGGCCGACCAGCTCACCGCCTTGCTCGACGCCGGCGGCCGATGGAACGTCACGGTCCAGGTGATCCCGTTCCGGGAAGGTGCCTACGCTTCCATGCTGTCGAGCTTCCACATCCTCAACTTCGCTGACGGCCCCAGCGTGGTCTACATCGAGGGTCTGACGGGCGATCTCTACGCGGAGGGCGAGGATGTACGCCGCTGTACGGTGGTGTTCAACAGCCTGCGCGCCGCGGCCCTGTCGCCAACCGACTCGGCGGCCATGATCGAAGCGATCCGAGGCGCGCTGCCCATAGAGTAGGAGGCGGACGTGGACTCGCAGTGGCGCAAGAGCACCCGGAGCGGCACCAACGGAGCCTGCGTCGAAGCGAGATACGCCGACCCGGCAGTAGAAGTCCGCGACAGCAAAGATGTAGGCGGCCCGGTTCTACGCTTTGAGCGTCAGCCGTGGCAGGCGTTCCTCCGCACCCTGCGCTGAGCGCCCACCTCAGCGGTGCTCGTGCCAGGCGCTGGCAGGAAATGGAGGTGGCATGACAGACCGGATCGGCATCAAGTGGCGCAAGTCGAGTCGCAGCGACAACAACGGCGGAGCGTGCGTAGAGATTGCCGCCGTCAACGGGAGCATCCTGATCCGCGACAGCAAGGACGTGTGCGGCCCGGTCTTGTGCTTCGGGCGTGAGCCGTGGCGGCTGTTCCTCCGTACCCTGCGCTGAGCCCGACTCATCCGGAGCGCGCGGTGGCCGCGTTGAGGACGAGCAGAAGCCGGCAACCCCGATGTGGGGAGTCACGAACGCGCGCGAGCGCGGCAGGGGCTCCCCTGCCGCGCTCGCGTGGTCGGTCGTGCGTCAGCTGCAGCCGCTGGTGGAGCCGCAGCCCTCGCAGACGTAGCAGCTACCGGCGGGCCGCATCTTCGTGCCGCAGGTGAAGCAGAGCGGCGCGTCGGCGGCCTTGCCGATCACGGCCTCCAGCAGTTCGGTGCTGGAACCCACAGACGGCGCGGGCTTGACGGCCGCGGCGTCGGCCATCTCCTGCGCCGGCTGCGCGATCGGGCCGGTCCTCGGCTCGGGCGCCTCGACCGGGGCGGAGGCGGCCATCGCGGTGAGGTCCGCACCGCTCGCCTCCGCCTCCGCCTCGGCCGCGAGCTGGGCGGCCCGCTCCTTGGCGGTGAAGATGCCCAGCTCGGCGCGGCGGTCGTACGGCAGGAAGTCCAGCGCCAGGCGACGGAAGATGTAGTCCATCACCGAGGCGGCCATCCGCACGTCCGGGTCGTCGGTCATGCCGGCCGGCTCGAAGCGCATGTTGGTGAACTTGCTGACGTACGTCTCCAGCGGGACGCCGTACTGGAGACCGATGGAGATGGCCACCGAGAAGGCGTCCATCACGCCGGCCAGGGTCGAGCCCTGCTTCGACATCTTGAGGAAGACCTCGCCGAGGCCGTCGTCCGGGTAGGACGAGGCGGTGAGGTAGCCCTCCGCGCCGCCGACCGAGAACGAGATGGTCTCCGACGGGCGCTTCTTCGGCAGCCGCTTGCGCACCGGGCGGTACTCGACGACCTTCTCCACGGCCTTCTCCGGCGCGGCGGCCGGGGCCTGGGCCTCGACGGCGCCCTTGTTCGGCTTGGCGGCCGACAGCGGCTGGCCGACCTTGCAGTTGTCCCGGTAGATCGCCAGCGCCTTGAGGCCGAGCTTCCAGCCCTCGAAGTAGATCTTCTCGACGTCCTCGACGGTGGCCTGCTCCGGCATGTTCACCGTCTTGGAGATGGCGCCGGAGATGAACGGCTGGACGGCCGCCATCATCCGCACGTGACCCATCGGCGCGATCGAGCGCTCGCCCATGGCGCAGTCGAAGACCGGGTAGTGCTCCGGCTTCAGACCCGGGGCGTCCACCACGTGGCCGTGGTCGGCGATGTGCTCGACGATCGCCTCGACCTGCTCCTCGGGGTAGCCGAGGCTGCGCAGGGCGCGCGGTACGGTCTGGTTGACGATCTGCATCGAGCCGCCGCCGACCAGCTTCTTGAACTTCACCAGTGCCAGGTCCGGCTCGACACCCGTGGTGTCGCAGTCCATCATCAGGCCGATGGTGCCGGTCGGGGCGAGCACGCTGGCCTGCGAGTTGCGCCAGCCGAACTTGTCACCCAGCTTGTTGCCCAGCGTCCACTGCTTGGTGGCCTCGCGCTGCACGGCGGTCGCCACGGTGCCGGTCGGCTTGATCGCGTCGTTCGCGGCGGCGTGCTTGCGCATGACCCGCTTGTGCGGCTCGGCGTTGCGGGCGTAGCCGTCGTACGGGCCGACGATGCCGGCCAGCTCGGCGGAACGGCGGTAGGCGGTGCCGGTCATCAGCGAGGTGATCGCGGCGGACACCTCCCGGCCCTGCTCCGAGTCGTACGGCAGGCCGGAGGCCATCAGCAGCGCGCCCAGGTTGGCGTACCCGATGCCGAGCTGCCGGTAGGCGCGGGTGGTCTCACCGATCTTCTCGGTCGGGAAGTCGGCGAAGCAGATCGAGATGTCCATCGCGGTGATGACGAACTCGACCGACTTGACGAACTTCTCCACCTCGAAGCCGCCGTCGGCGCGGAGGAACTTCATCAGGTTCAGCGAGGCCAGGTTGCACGAGGAGTTGTCCAGGTGCAGGTACTCCGAGCACGGGTTCGACGCGGTGATCCGCCCGGTCTCCGGGCAGGTGTGCCAGTCGTTGATCGTGTCGTCGTACTGGAGGCCCGGGTCGGCGCACTCCCACGCGGCCTGGGAGATGGTGTGGAACAGCTTCTTCGCGTCGATCGTCTCGATGGTCTGCCCGTCGAGCCGGCCGCGCAGGTCGAAGCCGCCGCCGTTCTCCACCGCGGACATGAACTCGTCGGAGACGCGGACCGAGTTGTTGGCGTTCTGGTACTGCACGCTGACGATGTCGGCGCCGCCCAGGTCCATGTCGAACCCGGCGTCGCGCAGCGCGCGGATCTTGTCCTCCTCGCGCGCCTTGGTCGCCACGAACTCCTCGATGTCCGGGTGGTCCACGTCGAGGATGACCATCTTCGCCGCACGCCGGGTGGCGCCGCCGGACTTGATGGTGCCGGCGGAGGCGTCCGCGCCGCGCATGAAGCTGACCGGGCCGGAGGCGGTGCCGCCGGAGGAGAGCAGCTCCTTCGAGGAACGGATCCGGGACAGGTTGACCCCGGCGCCGGAGCCGCCCTGGAAGATCCGCCCCTCCTCCTTGTACCAGTCGAGGATCGAGTCCATCGAGTCGTCGACGGAGAGGATGAAGCAGGCGCTGACCTGCTGCGGCGACGGCGTGCCGACGTTGAACCACACCGGCGAGTTGAAGCTGAACACCTGGTGCAGCAGCATCCAGGTCAGCTCGTGCGCGAACACCTCGGCGTCGGCCGGGGTGGCGAAGTAGCCGTACTCCTCACCGGCGGTGCGGTAGGTCTCGACCACCCGGTCGATCAGCTGCCGCAGCGACCACTCCCGCTCCGGGGTCCCCACCGCGCCCCGGAAGTACTTGGTGGTCACGATGTTCGCCGCGTTCACCGACCAGGACTCGGGGAACTCCACCCCGCGCTGCTCGAAGTTGATCGAGCCGTCCCGCCAGTTCGTCATGACGACGTCGCGGCGCTCCCAGGCGACCTCGTCGTAGGGATGCACCCCCTCGGTCGTCCAGACGCGCTCGATCTTCAGCCCCGCCCCGGCCTTGTTCCGTGACTTGCTGGTCGTCACGCCCTCGCCCCCCTCGTCGGCAACGGTCACCCACCGCGCCTCGTGTACCTGTCAGAAACCCGTGAATGTCAGCTGATCGCGCCGGCGGCGTCCGCCGCACCGGCACCGGCGCCCTCCCGGGCGCGCGCGGCGGCCCGCAGCGTCTCGATCTCGCGCTCGAAGTCGGCGAGCGAGTCGAAGGACCGGTAGACGCTGGCGAACCGCATGTAGGCCACCTCGTCGAGGTCACGCAACGGGCCGAGGATGGCCAGGCCCACCTCGTGGCTGGGGATCTCGGCCGCCCCCTTGGCCCGCACGGTCTCCTCGACCTTCTGTGCCAGCAGCGCGATCGAGTCGTCGTCGACCGGCCGCCCCTGGCACGCCTTGCGCACCCCACCGATGATCTTCGTGCGGCTGAACGGCTCGGTCACCCCGCTGCGCTTGACCACCGCGAGCACCGCCTCCTCGACGGTGGTGAACCGCTTGCCGCACTCCGGGCACGACCGTCGCCGCCGGATGAGCTGGCCGTCGTCGGCCTCCCGCGAGTCGACCACCCGGGAGTCGGCGTGCCGGCAGTACGGACACCGCATTCGCCCGACCTCCTCCGTCGATCGCGGGCACACCTACCGGCTCCCGGGCACGCGTCGGCACGGCGGGGCCATCGTCGGATGACCGTCGCCGAGTGCGCGGTGCGGGAGCGCGTTCGGTAGTTGAACCCAACCTGTAGGCAACTTACGCCCGTGTGACTACTACATCTAGGGGTCGACCGTATGCCGAACCCCAAGCGAGGTCAAGTTGGCGGGCGTGTCCGGCGAGTCATCAGGATCACGCCCGGCGCGACGCCGCCGAGGAGCCCAACGGACGGCCTCCCGCACTGGTCACGGGCGGCCGGGATAGAACATCCGTTCGAGCGGCGTACTCTTTTATCAGAACACCAGTTCGGAAATCCAGGAATTCGGCGCGACACGCCGACAGCAGGTCGTACAGATGTTTGAAAATGGCCGATCTCACCTATACGGTCAGACCACACGCACCACGAGCCGACGAGGCACCCCAGCGCCGACCAGGGAGGGACGGACGTGACCGAGGACCGGGCCAGCCGGCAGAAGAACCCGCAGCCGAACGACGGGGCGGGTCCTCCGGCGACCCGTCGCCCCCGCACCGCCCGCAGCCGCACCGCCCCCGCGGCGGTGCGTCCGGTCACCCCGGTGGTGAGCAGCTTCCCCGACCCGGCGACGGTCGACCTGACCGCCCGGCAGCGGCGGATCCTGGAGTTCATCCGTAACTGGGTCGAGCGCCACGGCTACCCGCCGAGCGTGCGCGAGATCGGCGAGGCGGTCGGGCTGGTGTCCCCGTCCAGCGTCGCCTACCAGCTCAAGGAGCTGGAGAAGAAGGGCTTCCTGCGCCGCGACCCGAACCGTCCGCGCGCCGTCGACGTGCGCGCGCCGGGCGAGGCCGACGACGAGGCGGCCCGTGCGCAGCGGCCCGCCCCGGCGTACGTGCCGATGCTGGGCCGCATCGCAGCCGGTGGGCCGATCCTGGCCGAGCAGGCGGTGGAGGACATCTTCCCCCTCCCCCGCGAGCTGGTCGGCGAGGGCGAGGTCTTCATGCTTCAGGTCAAGGGCGACTCGATGCTCGACGCGGCGATCTGCGACGGCGACTGGGTGGTCGTCCGGCAGCAGCCGAACGCCGAGGTCGGCGACATCGTGGCCGCCATGCTCGACGGTGAGGCGACGGTGAAGACCTACCGGCGGCGGGACGGGCACGTCTGGCTGATGCCGCAGAACCCGGCCTTCGACCCGATCCCCGGCGACGACGCCACCATCATGGGCCGCGTGGTGGCGGTCCTGCGCCGCATCTGACGACAGCAAGCGAGAAGGGGTGACCGGGTCGCCGGTCACCCCTTCGTCGTGTCGTCTCAGTAGCGGTCGCCGCGGTACTCCCGGCCACCGCCGGACACCGGGCCGTACCGGCCCTGGTCGTCGTAGCCGTCGCGGCGCCCGCCACGCGGCTCCTGTCCGCGGCGCGGCGGCTCGGCCCGGCCGCCCTCTCCGCGCGGCCCGCCGCCGTTCGGCTGCCCGCGATATCCGGCCCCGCCCGGGCCGCCGCCGTAGCCGCCACGTCCCGGACTGCCCTGGCCGCCGCCGGCACCCGGGCCGCCCCGACCCGGACCGCCCTGGCCTGCGCCCGGCCCGCCCTGACCTCCGCCGCCGTAGACGCCGCCACCGCGCCCTCCGCCGCCGGCCGGGGCTCCGCCGCCGCCGTACACGCCGCCGCCCTGCGGACGGCCCGCGCCCGGAGGACGGCCACCACCCTGGCCACGACCGCCGTCCTGGGGGCCGCCACCGTACACGCCGCCGCCTTGCCGGCCACCGCCGTGGACACCGCCGGACGCCGGGTGGTCGCCGTTGGCCGGGCCACCGTAGACGCCGCCCTGACCGCCGCCGTAGACACCGCCGCGCGAGGCGTCCGGCCGTTCGCCCGACGGGAAGCCGTTGTTCACCGGGAACTCGCCGCTGCGCTCGGGCTCGTCGGCGGGCGCCCGGGGCGCCGGCTTGCGCCGCGCCCGCAGGATGCCGAACACGCCCGCGCCGACCAGGAGCGCGCCGAGCACCCCGACCGCCGCGATCAGGTACGTGATCTCGTCGAGCGAGAGCCCTTCGAGCCAGGACTTCTCGGCGGCCGCTTTGGTCTCGGCCTTGCCGCCCTTCGGCAGCGCCTCGGCGCCGGTGGTCGACGGGGTGTAGCTGAGGATGTCGATCGGGTCCGACTCGTCGAGCGTGCCGCCGTCGGAGACGGTGACGAACGTCTTGCCGTCCGGCGTGTAGGAGATCGCCTCGCCGAACGGGTCGGCGAGCGGGGTGACCCGGGGCTTGCCGGTGGTGAGCGCCTTCACGATGTCGCCGCCGGCCACGTCGAACTCGAACGCGTCGGCGTACGTGCGCAGCACGACCCTGCTGCCGTCCGGGGAGCGGGCCGCGCCGGTCACCAGCGCCCGCCCGGGCGAGCCGAGCTTGTTCTCGGTGGCGGTCTCCGGCAGCGTGAACTCGCCGACCTTCTTCATCGGGATCGGCTCGGTGTCGCCGCCCGCCTTCAGCTTCACAGTCGGGGTGAAGATCTCCGACTTGCCAGAGAGGGCCTTGGTGATCACCAACGGCATGTTGTCGTCGCCGACGAGCAGCGCCTCCGCGTCGTGCGGCTCCTTGCCCGGATAGCTGAGCCGGTGCAGCACCGGCTGCTTCGAGCCGCTCAGCGGCATCGTCCAGACCGCCACCCGCTCCCGGCGGGTCTTCTTCTCCACGTTGTCGCCGGTGTCGGCGATCCAGAGGGTCTTGCGGTCCGGGCCGAGCGCCAGGTCCTCGGTGTCGAAGGGCCCGTCACCGGAGTACCGGACCTCCTTGTCGACCTTGCACTTGGCGTCCAGGTAGAAGACCCGCTTACGGCTGGCGTCGTCGGTGCCGTCGTTGATCACGACGTACCCGTTGCTGGTGGCGACCAGGCCGGACAGCTCGCGGAGGCGATTGTCCTCGACGGTGCACTTCTTCTTGGGAGCCGCGGCCAGCACGGGGGCCGCGGCGGGAGCCGCCGGGGCCGGCCCGGCCGGCGCCACGACCGCGCCGACCAGGCCGAGCGCGAGCGTGACCGAGGAGACAACGTGCCGCATGACGCTCAGTGTCGCACGGCGCGGGTTTCCGGCGGGTGACGCCGGACGGCTCACCGCCCGGCGCCCACCCGCTCGTCGCTGGTCAGCCGGTCACCCGCCCGGTACGGCGCGAGCTCCGCGGCCAGACCCTCGCTGACCCGCACGTGCACCAGCGTGCCCTCGGGCAGGTGCGCGGTGCTGAGCACCTCACCCTGCCGGTGCACCCGGGCGACCAGGTCACCCCGGTCGTACGGGAGCACCGCGCGTACCTCGACGGCCGGCCGGGGCAGCCGCCGCTCGACGGCCTCGCGCATCTCGTCGATCCCGCGCCCGCTGTGGGCGGAGACGAAGACCGCGTCCGGCCAGAGCCGCTTGAGCCGCAGCATCGTCTCCTCGTCGGTGGCGTCGGTCTTGTTCACCACCAGGAGTTCCGGCAGCCGGTCGGCGCCCACCTCGGCGAGCACCTCGCGTACCGCCCGGACCTGCTCCTCCGGGTCCGGGTGGGTGCCGTCGACCACGTGCACGACCAGGTCGGCGTCGGCGACCTCCTCCAGCGTCGAGCGGAACGCCTCGACGATCTGGTGCGGCAGGTGCCGGACGAACCCGACAGTGTCGGACAGCGTGTAGAGCCGCCCGTCGGACGTGGTGGCCCGGCGGGTGGTCGGGTCCAGCGTGGCGAACAGCGCGTTCTCCACCAGCACACCCGCCCCGGTGAGGCGGTTGAGCAGGCTGGACTTGCCGGCGTTCGTGTAGCCGGCGATGGCCACCGCGGGGACCGCGTTACGGGTACGCCGGGCGCGCTTGGTCTGGCGTACCGTCGCCATGCTCTTGATCTCGCGGCGCAGCCGCGCGATGCGGTGGCGGATGCGCCGCCGGTCGGTCTCCAGCTTGGTCTCACCGGGACCGCGCAGGCCCACGCCGCCGCCGGCGCCACCGCCGCGGCCGCTGCCACCGGTCTGCCGGGACAGCGTCTCGCCCCAGCCGCGCAGGCGCGGCAGCAGGTATTCGAGCTGGGCCAGCTCGACCTGCGCCTTGCCCTCCTTGCTCTTGGCGTGCTGGGCGAAGATGTCGAGGATCAGGGCGGTGCGGTCGACCACCTTGACCTTGGTGCGCTGCTCCAGGTTGCGCAGCTGCGACGGCGACAGCTCACCGTCGCAGATGATCGTGTCGGCGCCGGTGGCGAGCACCACCGCGCCCAGGTCGTCGACCTTGCCGCGGCCGATGTACGTGGCCGGGTCGGGCCGGTGGCGGCGCTGGATCAGCCCTTCGAGCACCTGCGAGCCGGCCGTCTCGGCCAGCGCCGCCAGCTCGGTGAGGCTGTTGTCGGCGTCGGACTGGGTGCCCTCGGTCCAGACCCCCACGAGGACGACCCGCTCCAGCCGGAGCTGGCGGTATTCGACCTCGGTGACGTCTGTGAGTTCGGTGGAGAGGCCGGGGACCCGCCGCAGCGCCTGCCGCTCCGACAGCTCGTATCCACCGGTGGTGGTGTCGAGCTCGTCGTCCTCGTAGGGATGGAAGGTCTCCTGCTCGCGCAAACTGCGCCTCCTGTCCGTTTTAGGCAACGCCGAGAATTTTCGGCGCGTGACAGCAATCCTGACATGTGACAACGCCGGACGCACCTGTGTTATGCCCGTGACGCTACCGACGGGTAGCGGGGGCGGATGCCGGGCGACCTGGGCGGGCGAGTACAAATGCCAGTCGAGCCGCTCAGCGCCGACGGAGGAGTTTCTCGTGGCCAACACACGACTGCCGAGTGCCGGATTCTCCATCACCATCCGGATCGCGGTACCCGCCGACGCCTCCTCCATCGGCCGGCTCACCACCGCCGCCGGTGAGGCCGGGGCCATCGTCACCGCGCTGGACGTGGTCGACTCCGACCCCTCGCACGTGATCGTCGACCTCACCTGCGACACCGCCGACGCCGGCCACGCCGACCAGGTCGTCGACGCGCTCACCGCGCTCGACGGGGTGGACGTCCGCAAGGTCTCCGACCGCACCTTCCTGCTGCACCTCGGCGGCAAGATCGAGGTCACCCCGAAGGTCGCGCTGCGCACCCGCGACGAGCTGTCCCGCGCGTACACCCCGGGTGTGGCCCGGGTCTGCATGGCGATCGCGGAGAACCCGGCCGACGCCCGCCGGCTCACCATCAAGCGCAACACCGTCGCCGTGGTCAGCGACGGCACCGCGGTGCTCGGCCTGGGCAACCTCGGGCCGGCCGCGTCGCTGCCGGTGATGGAGGGCAAGGCGGCGCTGTTCAAGCGCTTCGGCGGGGTGGACGCCTGGCCGGTGGTGCTGGACACCCAGGACACCGACGAGATCGTGGCGATCGTCAAGGCGATCGCGCCCGCGTACGGGGGCATCAACCTGGAGGACATCGCCGCGCCGCGCTGCTTCGAGATCGAGGCGCGGCTGCGCGAGGCGCTGGACATCCCGGTCTTCCACGACGACCAGCACGGCACCGCGATCTGCGTGCTGGCCGCGCTGACGAACGCGTTGCGCGTCGTGGGCAAGCAGCTCGCGGACGTCCGGGTCGTGGTCTCCGGCGCCGGCGCGGCCGGCACCGCGATCATGAAGCTGCTGCTGCGTCAGGGCGTGGGCGACATCATCGCGTACGACCGCCAGGGCGCCCTGCACCGCGGACTGCCGGACCTCAACCCGGCCTGGCAGTGGCTGGCCGAGAACACCAACAAGGAGAACTACTCCGGTGACCTGGCCGGGGCGGTACGGGGCGCGGACGTGTTCATCGGCGTGAGCGCGCCGAACCTGCTCACCGGCGAGGACGTCGCCGCGATGGCGAAGGACTCGATCGTCTTCGCGCTCGCCAACCCCGACCCGGAGGTGGACCCGCGGGAGGCGCGCAAGTACGCCGCGGTGGTCGCCACCGGCCGCTCGGACCAGCCGAACCAGATCAACAACGTGCTCGCCTTCCCCGGCGTGTTCCGCGGCATGCTGGACGCGCACGCCGAGGAGTTCACCGAGGAGATGGCGCTCGCCGCCGCGCGGGCCATCGCGGACGTGGTCGGCGAGGACAAGATCAACCCGACGGTGATCGTGCCGAGCGTCTTCGACTCCCGGGTCGCTCCGGCGGTGGCCGCCGCGGTACGGGCCGCCGCCCAGAACCCGGCCGCGACGCCGGCCCCGGCGGCCGACCCGGGCCCGGCCGACCTCCCCGAGATCGCCGCCACCGCCAGCGCCACCCCCTGACGCCGCCCCCGCCCTGTCCACTGCGAGATCTTGGAAGGAAACGACCCTCATCGGGGCCCGAATCTTCCAAGATCGCCAGCGGCAACCCTCCGAGGGCCGGCAAGTCGGACAGAAGCCGCCCACCACGGCTTGACCGACTCCACTTCCCCGAAGTGGCGGCATCACCACCCTTGATCAACACCAGTTCGCCGAAGTGGCGGCATCAGCGGCTCGGCGACACCACCACTTCGGCGAGCTGGCGTTGATCATGACGGTCCGGGGCGGGATGGAACGGCCGAGGCGGGCCTGCCGTGCTGCGGGCACCACTCGTCACCATGTCGACCAAGGAGTTCGTGTCATCCGGAGCCCCGGAATCCGCCACAAACTCCTTGATCACCGGGGCGGGAGAGCGGGCGGCACCGGGCGGAGCGGGACGGGACGGGGCAGGGCAGGGCAGGGCTACGGGTGCGGGGCTGTGGGCGTGAGGGTGCCTGTCGCCACCAGGACGGCGGGGCCGGACAGCCAGCAGGATTCGGCTGTCACTGTGACCGTGAGGCGTCCGCCGGGCACGTCCACAGCCACCGTGCCGGTGTCCAGGCCGGCGTCGCGCAGCGCCACCGCCGCCACCGCGCACGCGCCGGTGCCGCAGGACAGCGTCTCGGCCGAGCCGCGCTCGTACACCCGCATCAGCACGTGCCCGTCGGTGCCGTCGACCGGCTCGCCCGGCGTGGTGAACTCGACGTTCACCCCGGCCGGGAACGTCGAGGCGTCGACCTCCGGGGCCCGGGTCAGGTCGAGCGCCGTCAGCCCCAGCGCGGCGGGCAGCGGGCACACCAGGTGCGGGTTGCCGACGTCCACCGCGGTGCCGGGCAGCGTCAGCCCGCCGAGCGTGGCTGTCGCCGTGTCGTACAGCCGGGGGCGGCGCATCTCGACCGCCACGTCCGCGCCCTCGACCCGGGCCCGGACCAGGCCGGCGCGGGTCGCGATCGGCAGCGTCCCGCCCGACGGGGCTGCGAGCGAACGGTCCAGCAGATAGCGGACGAACACGCGGGCCCCGTTACCGCACATCTCGGCGAACGAGCCGTCGGAGTTCCAGTAGTCCATGAACCACTCGGCCTCACCGGCGAGCGCGACGCCCTCCGGGTGCTCGGCGGCGCGTACGACGCGCAGCACGCCGTCGCCGCCGAGCCCGCGCCGCCTGTCGCAGAGCGCGGCGACCAGACCGGGTGTCAGGTCGAGGGTGCCGTCCGGGTCGGGCAGGATGACGAAGTCGTTGCCGGTGCCGTGACCCTTGGTGAACTCCACTCCCCCATCATCGCCGATGCTCGGCGACCGCCCGCAGGGCAGTGTCGAGGAACGCGGGCGAGGCCGAGTCCAGCCAGTGGATTCGCGGGTCACGCCGGAACCAGGAGCGCTGCCGCCTGACGAACCGGCGGGTGGCGCGGATCGTCTCCTCGTGCGCCCCGGCCTCGGTCAGCTCCCCGGCCAGGAACCGCAGCACCTGCTGGTAGCCGAGCGCCCGGCTCGCCGTCCGCCCCTCGGGCAGCCCCTCGGCGACCAGCGCCCGCACCTCGTCGACCAGGCCGCCGGCCCACATCCGGTCCACCCGCAGCGCGATCCGCTCGTCCAGGCGCGCGGTGTCCAGGTCGACGCCGAGCTGCACCGACGGGTAGTACGGCGTCGGCGACGGCAGCGACGCGGTGAACGGCGCGCCGGTCAGCTCGATCACCTCCAGCGCCCGGACGATCCGCCGCCCGTTGGTGGGCAGGATGCTCGCCGCCGCGCCCGGGTCGGCCTCGGTCAGCCGCGCGTGCAGCGGCAGGGGGCCCACCGCCGCGAGTTCCGCCTCCAGCCGCTCCCGCAGCGCCGGGTCGGTGCCGGGGAACTCGAACCGTTCCAGCACCGCCCGCACGTACAGCCCGGAGCCGCCCACCAGCAGCGGCACCCGCCCCCGGGCCAGGATGTCGTCGACCGCCGCGCGGGCCAGCGCCTGGTATTCGGCGACGCTGGCCGGCGCGGTCACCGGCCAGATGTCGAGCAGGTGGTGCGGCACGCCCTCGCGCTCGGCCGGCGTCAGCTTCGCGGTGCCGATGTCCATGCCCCGGTAGAGCTGCATCGAGTCGGCGTTCACCACCTCGCCGCCGAGCGCGTGCGCCAGCGCGATGCTCAGCGCCGACTTCCCGGCCGCTGTCGGCCCGACCACCGCCACGACTGTCATGCCCGCTCCCAGTTCGCCACGAGGTAGGCAACGCCGTAGGGGGCACGGTGATAGCTCAGCTCGCCGCGCCAGTCACCGCCCGCCGCCCGGACCGCGCCGGCCAGCACCTGCCACGGCGCCCGCCCGGCGACCCGCAGTTCCGCCGACAGCACCGGGTCCAGGCCGAGCAGGGCGTCGGCGTCCGCGCCGGCCAGGGCCAGGGCGACCCCCTCGTCGTACGCCTCGGCGCGCGGGTCGTCGTACCCCGGCGCCTTGACGCCCCGGCAGGCGGACCCGTCGCCGAGCACGAGCAGCGCGACCCGCGGATCGTCGTCGGTGATCAGGCTCGCGCCGAGCGCCGCGCACTCGGCCGGTGTGGCGTCGTGCGCCACCGAGCGGGCCAGCCGGGGCAGCTCGGTGCCGGAGCGGTTCAGCAGCCAGGCGCCGAGGGTCAGGCTCAGCGGCAGAACCTCGCCACCGGAGCAGGAGATCTTCCACAGCCGCACCGGCCGGTCGAGCCCGAAGCCGCGCAGGGAGCCCGAGTCGGCCGCGTTGAACCGGACGGTCTCCGGTCCGCCGCCGACCAGCAGGATCGCCTCGGGTTCGGCGGCGAGCAGCCGGGCCACAGCGGCGTCGGCGGTGGCGCGCAGGTCGTCCAGCTCGGGCGCGGCGGCGCCGGCCAGCTCGGGCACGATCAACGGCGGGTGGGGGCAGACGGCGGCGGCGACCAGGGGCACACCCCCAAACCTATCGGGATCGCCCGGTGCGTCCCCGCGCCGATCCGGTCATCGAGGGCGTACAACACCGTATGGTCACGGTCGGCGACAGGCGCTCGACACGGACGGGGGCGGACCTGTGACAATGCCGGGAGAAAGTTTGCTGCGCCGTGGCGGCGAACGAGGGGGCTGTCCCCTCGACGCCGGGAGAACGAGGATGGGCACATGAGCGACTGGACTGCCTTCGGACGGGTCGACGAGGACGGCACCGTCTACGTCAAGACCGCCGAGGGCGAGCGGGTGGTCGGATCCTGGCAGGCAGGGGCACCGGAGGAAGGGCTCGCCCACTTCGCCCGGCGCTACGCCGACCTGGTGACCGAGGTCGACCTGACCGAGGCCCGGCTCAACTCGGGCGCGGCTGACGCCGGCCACTCCCTGACCACGATCCGCCGGATCCGTGGGTCGCTTGCCGAGGCGCACGTCGTCGGTGACATCGACGCCCTTGCCGCCCGCCTGGACAAGCTGGCCACCGTCGCCGAGGAGAAGGCCGGCGAGGCGAAGGCGGCCCGCGAAGCCGCCCGGGGCGAGGCGCTGGCACGCAAGACCGCACTGGTCGAGGAGGCCGAGAAGCTGGCCGCCGAGTCGACCGGCTGGAAGACAGCCGGTGACCGGCTCAAGGAGATCCTCGACGAGTGGAAGACCATCCGCGGCGTCGACAAGAAGACCGACGGTGAGCTGTGGAAGCGGTTCGCCGCCGCGCGGGACGGCTTCACCCGCCGCCGGGGCGCCCACTTCGCGTCCCTCGACCAGCAGCGCAAGCAGGCGCAGACGGTCAAGGAGGAACTGGTCGCCGAGGCGGAGAAGCTCAAGGACTCCACCGACTGGGGCGTCACAGCCGGTCAGCTCAAGGACCTGATGGCCCAGTGGAAGGCCGCGCCGCGCGCCGCCAAGGAGGCCGAGCAGAAGCTCTGGGAACGGTTCCGCGCCGCGCAGGACGAGTTCTTCACCCGCCGTAGCGAGGTCTTCTCCGCCCGCGACAACGAGCAGCGCGCCAACCTGGAGCGCAAGCAGGCGCTGCTGGCCGAGGCCGAGGCGTTGGACGTCGACGGCGACCCGAAGGGCGCCCAGGCGAAGCTGCGGGAGATCCAGGCGCAGTGGCACGAGGCCGGCCGGGTGCCGCGCGAGGCCGCCGCCGGGCTGGAGCGCCGGCTGCGGGCCGTGGACGACAAGGTCCGCGAGGTGATGGACTCGGCGTGGCGGCGCACCTCCAAGGAGGACAACCCGCTGCTGGCGCAGATGCGCGCCCAGGTCGCCGAGGCCGAGGACCGGCTGGCCCGCGCCCAGGCCGCCGGTGACGCCCGCCGGATCAAGGAGGCCGAGCAGGCGCTCGCCTCGAAGCGGCAGTTCCTCCAGCTCGCCGAGCAGGCCGGCTGACGCGAGCACCCCGGCCGGGCAGCCCGGCGGACGGACACATCGAGTGAGCCCCCGGCCGGGTCGGCCGGGGACTCACCCGCGTCCGGGCCGGGTTGACGCATCGAGGCAGGCTGATCAGAATGAGCGGCGGAGCCAGGTTCAGGCACCGGCACGAGGGCATCGACGGCTGATCTGCGCCGTCGACGATCGCCGGTGCGACATCTCGCGGGTGGCCGTCCACACGACACGGCCCGGCGCGCGCCGCGCGCGTACTCGATGACGAGCGGGACGTGCCTCCTGGTCCTGCCGCCCGCGGCGCCTGCGCGGCGCGGGCATCCGAAGTGGAGCTTCCATGCACCGACGCACCGCCCTCGGCGGCGCCCTGACGGCGCTCGCCACCGCAGCAGCAGGCGTTCTCGTCGCCGCCGCCGTCTCCACCGCACCGGCCGCCGCGGCGGCCGGTGGCACCGGCACCGGTTACCTGCACACCAGCGGCAACAAGATCGTCGACAGTACGGGCGCGACAGTCCGGCTGACCGGCATCAACTGGTTCGGGATGGAGACCGACAACAAGACGTTCCACGGCCTGTGGTCGAGCAACCCGTGGCGCTCGCAGCTCGACACGATGGCCCGGCTGGGCTACAACACGCTGCGGATCCCGTACTCGAACGACGCGCTCAAGCCCGGCGCGACAGCCACCGGCATCAACGACTTCGTCAACCCGGACCTGATCGGGCTCTCCCCGCTGCAGATCCTCGACAAGGTCATCGACTACGCAGGCAGCAAGGGGATGCGGGTCGTCCTGGACCGGCACCGGCCGACGTCGGCCGGGCAGTCGCCGCTCTGGTACACCTCGACGGTCTCCGAGGCGACCTGGATCAACGACTGGAAGATGCTGGCCCAGCGGTACGCCGGCAACACCACTGTGATCGGCGCGGACCTGCACAACGAGCCGCACGCCGAGGGCACCAACCCGGCCGCGACCGGTGCCTGCTGGGGCTGCGGCGACACCGCCCGGGACTGGCGGCTGGCCGCCGAGCGGGCCGGCAACGCGATCCTCGGCGTGCAGCCGAACTGGCTGATCTTCGTGGAGGGGGTGAGCTGCCCCAGCGGCGGCCTGTCGAACGTCTGGGACAACGACCCCAGCAACGACGAGGACTGCGGCTGGTGGGGCGGCAACCTGTCCAAGGCCGGGCAGTTCCCGGTGCGGCTGAACGTGGCGAACCGGCTGGTCTACTCGCCGCACGAGTACGCCACCTCGGTCTACCGCCAGGCCTGGTTCGACGACCCGTCGTACCCGGCGAACATGCCGGCCATCTGGGACAAGTACTGGGGCTACCTCTACAAGCAGAACATCGCGCCGATCATGATGGGCGAGTTCGGCACCACGCTCCAGGACCCCAAGGACAAGATCTGGCTACAGAACCTGATGGCGTACACCGGCACCGGCGTGAACGGCATGTCGTTCACGTACTGGTCGTGGAACCCGAACTCCGGCGACACGGGCGGCATCGCCAACGACGACTGGACCACCATCAACCAGCCGAAGCAGGACATCCTCACGCCGTACCTGATCCCGCCCACCGGCGGCGGCACCACCAGCCCGTCCCCGACCGGCACGCCGAACACCTCGCCGCCGCCGACCACCCCGCCGCCTCCGGTGACAGGTGGCTGCACCGCCACCTACAAGCAGATCAACTCCTGGTCGGGTGGCTTCCAGGGTGAGCTGACGGTCAAGAACACCGGTACCGCCGCGGTGAACCCCTGGTCGGCCACCTGGACCTGGCCGTCCGGGGTGACGCTGGCGAGCGGCTGGAACGCCACAGTCACGCAGTCCGGTACCACTGTGACCGCGGCCGCGCCGGCGTGGGCGTCGTCGCTGGCGCCGGGCGCGTCGGTCACCGTCGGCTTCACCGCCAACGGCACCGCCGCGACGCCCGGCGGCGTGAAGCTCAACGGCACCGCCTGCTGACGAAGGAAGGGCCCCTTCTTAACGCCTCCGGTAGAGGAAGGGCCCCCTATTAACACCGAGTGTTAAAAGGGGGCCCTTCCTTACACGGGGTCAGTGGGCGGCACAGCCGCCTATCGGGGCGGGTGGGGCCGCCGGTGCGCCGATCGTCGGCAGGCCGAGCAGCACCCCGGGGGTACGCGGAACCTGTCCCGCCTCGGCCGCGTCCCCGGCCCGGGTGCGCCGGTGCGCCAGGGGCGCACCGTCGGCGTTGAGGTGGTGCGGGGCGGCGTACGTGACAGTGGTGTGCACGATGTCGCCGGGGCGGATCCGCCCGGCCAGCTGACCGGTGGCGAAGTGCACGAGCCGGCCGTCGCGGGCCCGGCCGGACATCCGGCCGGTGCGCTCGTCCTTGCGGCCCTCGCCGACCGCCACCAGCACCTCGACTGTCTCGCCGACGAGCTTCTTGTTCTCCGCCCAGGTGATCTCCTCGACGCAGGCGATCAGCCGCTCGTAGCGCTCCTGCACGACCTGCTTGGGCAACTGCCCGTCCATCGTGGCGGCCGGGGTGCCGGGGCGCTTGGAGTACTGGAACGTGAACGCCGAGGAGAACCGCGCCTCCCGCACCACGTCGAGCGTGCGGACGAAGTCGGCCTCGGTCTCGCCGGGGAAGCCGACGATGATGTCGGTGGTGATCGCCGCGTCCGGCATCGCCGCCCGGACCTTCTCGATGATCCCCAGGTAGCGCTCCGACCGGTACGAGCGGCGCATCGCCCGCAGCACGTCGTCCGAGCCGGACTGCAACGGCATGTGCAGCGAGTGGCAGACGTTCGGCGTCTCGGCCATCGCGGCGATCACGTCGTCGGTGAAGTCCTTCGGATGCGGGCTGGTGAACCGCACCCGCTCCAGCCCGTCGATGTCGCCGCAGGCGCGCAGCAGCTCGGCAAAGGCGGATCGGTCGCCGCTGCGCCGCCGGTTCGGCTCGCCGGGCTCGCCGAACGCGACGCCGTACGAGTTGACGTTCTGCCCGAGCAGCGTCACCTCCAGCACGCCGGAGTCGGCCAGCGCGCGGACCTCGGAGAGGATGTCGCCGGGGCGGCGGTCCTTCTCCTTGCCGCGCAGGGAGGGCACGATGCAGAACGTGCAGGTGTTGTTGCAGCCGACGGAGATCGAGACCCACCCGGCGTACGTCGACTCGCGCCGGGTCGGCAGCGTGGAGGGGAAGACCTCCAGCGACTCCAGGATCTCGACCTCGGCCGCGGCGTTGTGCCGCGCCCGGTCCAGCAGCGCCGGCAGCGAGCCGATGTTGTGCGTGCCGAAGACGACGTCCACCCAGGGCGCCTTGCGGACGATGTCGCCGCGGTCCTTCTGGGCGAGGCAGCCGCCGACGGCGATCTGCATCCCCGGGTGCCTCGCCTTCACGGGGCGCAGATGACCCAGGTTGCCGTAGAGCCGGTTGTCGGCGTTCTCCCGGACCGCGCAGGTGTTGAACACCACCACGTCGGGCTGCTCGTCGGCCTCCGCGGCGCGCACGTACCCGGCGTCCTCGAGGAGGCCGGAGATGCGCTCGGAGTCGTGCACGTTCATCTGGCAGCCGTACGTACGCACCTGGTAGGTGCGCGGGCTGCCCGCGGCTGCGGTAGTCATGACCCGGACAGCGTATCCGGGTGGAGCCGATCGGATCGAACGAGGAGGAGCCGTGTGCCGGAGCATCAAGACCCTGCGTGAACCGTACGTCCCGGTGGTGACCGAGGAGGACGTCCGCGCCGCCGCGTTGCAGTACGTCCGGAAGATCTCCGGATTCCGTACCCCGGCGGCGCACAACGCGGCCGCGTTCGACGCCGCCGTGGACGCCGTGGCCGCCGCCACCGCGACGCTGCTCGACCAGCTCGTGGTGCGGGGGCAGCAGCCGGCGGCCCGGAGCTGAGCCCGGGGCCGCCACCGCTCGCCGCCGGTGGGGGCACGGCGGCGAGCACCGCTCACGGGCGCGCGCCGGCGCCCGCGCTCAGGCGGCGGCGAGCGCCGGGGCGACCGTGTCGGGGGCCCAGCGGGAGCGGTGGCACTGCGACCAGCCCCGGCAGCGCGCGTCGGCGACAGTGCAGAGCCGGTGGTGGCTGAGCACCTCGCCGTCGTCGGTGTCGGCCACGTCGAAGTGCACCGGCCGGATCGTGCCGTCCGGCGCGACCAGCAGGTGCCGGCCGGCGTCGAGCGTGTCGTCACGCATCAGGCAGTTGCGGCCCAGCAGCCGGGCCAGCGCCGCGATCGCGGGCAGCTCGGTCAGGCTCTCGGGCACGCCGTAACAGTCGGCCACGGTGCCGTACAGCCCGGGTGCCTCCCACACGTCGCAGACCACCGCATACGCGGGGAGCCGCATCGGGTCGGCGACGGCCATGGGCATCACCACCCGGCCGAGCGCCTCGGCCAGTGCCGGGTAGACCTCCACCGGCTCGCCGCCGTCGATTCTCCAGTTCCACAGCTCGGTCATGCCGCCTCCTCGCTGCGCTCGTTCCACCGGCCTCCGGATCGGGCCTTCATGACGATGGTGGGGTGCATTTGACCTCAGCCGGGCGCAAGTTACCGGTCTGTGACCATTCCGGGCAAAATTCCCTCGGGCGACGTTGCCCAGAGTAGCTGGAAGATGACAGTTTATCGGGTACGGTGCTCCGGCGGTGGTCCGGCCGCGCCGTGGATCCGGCGGCTCAGCGCACCCGGATCAGGTGCTCCGAGGCGGGCAGCAGCTCACCGATCATCGTGCCGCCCGGCACCTCACCGGCCACCAGCAGGCCACCCGAGGTCTGCGCGTCGGCGAGCAGCAGCCGCTCTCCCTCGTCCGCGCCACCGAAGTCGGTCCACGGCGTGACCCACTCCAGGTTGCGCCGGGTGCCGCCGCTGACGTACCCGTCGCGCAGCGCCTCCCGCGCACCCGTCAGGTACGGCACCGCCGCCGCGTCGATCGCCACCGTCAGGCGGCTCGCGCGGGCCAGCTTCGAGGCGTGCCCGAGCAGGCCGAAGCCGGTCACGTCGGTGCCGCAGCGGATGCCCGCGGCCACCGCCGCGCGGGCCGCGTCCCGGTTGAGCCGGGCCATCGACTCGACCGCCTCCGGGAAGCGCCGTCCGGTCTGCTTGTGCCGGGTGTTGAGCACGCCCACGCCGAGCGGCTTGGTCAGCGACAGCGGCAGCCCGGCCCGCCCCGCGTCGAGCGTGATCAGCTCCTCCGGCCGGACCACGCCGGTGACCGCCAGGCCGTACTTCGGGCCGTCGTCGTCCACGCTGTGCCCGCCGGCCAGGTGACAGTTCGCCTCCCGGGCCACGTCCAGACCGCCGCGCAGCACCTCGCGGGCCATCTCCGGCGGCAGCACGCCGCGCGGCCAGCAGAGCAGGTTCAGCGCGACGAGCGGGGTGCCGCCCATCGCGTACACGTCGGAGAGCGCGTTTGCGGCGGCGATGCGCCCCCAGTCGTAGGCGTCGTCGACCACCGGGGTGAAGAAGTCGGCGGTGCTGACCAGGCCCGTACGCTCGTCCAGCCGGACCACCGCGGCGTCGTCGCCGTTCTCCAGGCCGACCAGCAGGTCGGCCGATCCACCGGTGGCGCCGAGCCCCGCGACCATCGCCTCCAGCTCGCCCGGTGGGATCTTGCAGGCGCAGCCGCCACCGCGGGCGTAGTCGGTCAGCCGGATCGCGTCGGTCATCGCCTGATGATCTCCTGCCTGCGGCGACGGCGCCACCCGGCCCACCCGGTGGGTGACGAAATTCGGACGGGCCGGTACGCCGGTAACCGGTGTTACCGCTCCGTGACCATCTGAGTTGCGTTCTGCCACATCACGCCGCCTACAGTTGCCCAACCGGGGGTCGACCGACCCTCGAATTCCGCCATGGACGACAGGGACGGTGGACGACGTGACGACGGGCGACCCGCTGATCGTGCTCGACGGGGTGAACAAGTGGTTCGGGCCGCTGCACGTGCTCGACGACGTGTCCCTGTCCGTCGGCCGGGGCGAGGTGGTCGTGGTCATCGGCCCGTCCGGCTCCGGCAAGTCGACGCTCTGCCGCACCATCAACCGGCTGGAGCCGATCGACAACGGCACCATCACGTTCGACGGGCAGGCGCTGCCGGCCGAGGGCAAGCCCCTGGCCAAGCTGCGCAGCGAGGTCGGCATGGTGTTCCAGTCGTTCAACCTCTTCGCGCACAAGACCATCCTGGAGAACGTCACGCTGGGGCCGGTCAAGGTCCGCAAGGAGAAGCCGGCCGCGGCCCGTGAGCGCGGCCTGGCCCTGCTGGACCGCGTCGGCATCGCCAACCAGGCGGACAAGTACCCGGCGCAGCTCTCCGGCGGCCAGCAGCAGCGGGCGGCGATCGCCCGCGCGCTGGCCATGCAGCCCAAGGCGATGCTGTTCGACGAGCCGACCAGCGCGCTGGACCCGGAGATGGTCGGCGAGGTGCTGGACGTGATGACGTCGCTGGCGAGCGAGGGCATGACCATGGTCGTGGTGACCCACGAGATGGGCTTCGCCCGGCACGCGGCCAACCGGGTCATCTTCATGGCCGACGGCAAGCTGGTCGAGGACGCGCCGCCGGCCGAGTTCTTCGCGAACCCGCGCAGCGAGCGGGCCAAGGACTTCCTCTCCAAGATCCTCACTCACTGAGCGTCCGTAGTGGAGTCGTCCCCGGCGGCTCCGTCGAAGAAGGAGATTGAGTATGCGTTACAAGCGCGTGGCGGCGGTGGCCATGATGGCCTCGCTCGCCCTGTCCGCGGCCGCCTGTGGCAAGGAGGGGAACCCCACTCCCAGCGGCGGCGGCAACGCCAGCGGTGGAGCTCAGGGCGACAGCTGCAGCAGCTCGGGCGTCACCTTCACCCCCAAGACGGACGCCAACGTCGCCGGCAGCCCGGCCTTCGAGAAGATCAAGTCGGCCGGCAAGGTCGTCATCGGCGTCAAGTTCGACCAGCCGAACCTCGGCTACAAGGACGCCCAGGGCAAGCGCTGCGGCTTCGACATCGAGGTCGCCCAGTACGTCGCCAGCACGCTCGGCGTCGACCCGGCGAAGATCGAGTACAAGGAGATCGCGTCCGCCAACCGGGAGACCGCGATCAAGGGCGGCGAGATCGACTACTACGTCGGCACGTACTCGATCACCGACAAGCGCAAGAACGACGTCTCCTTCGCCGGCCCGTACTTCGTCGCCGGCCAGGACCTGCTCGTCCGCAAGGACGAGTCGTCGATCACCGGCAAGGACACGCTCAAGGGCAAGAAGGTCTGCTCGGTCACCGGCTCCACGCCGATCCAGAAGATCCGCGACGAGGGCCTGACCGAGGGCGAGAACATCGTCGAGTTCAAGACCTACTCCGAGTGCGTCTCGCAGCTGCTCGACAAGAAGGTCGACGCGGTGACCACCGACGACGCCATCCTCAAGGGCTACGCCGCGCAGAACCCGGACGAGCTCAAGGTCGTCGGCCAGCCGTTCAGCACCGAGAAGTACGGCATCGGCCTGCCCAAGGACGACAAGGCGCTGCGTGACTACGTGAACGACCAGATCGAGGCGGCGTTCACCGACGGCACCTGGAAGAAGATCTACGACGGCACGCTCGGCAAGTCCGGCTCGCCGGCCACCCCGCCGCAGCTCGAGCGGTACTGACGGTCCGCACCGACGTCGGACCGGGCGGGGAGGTCCTCCTCCCCGCCCGGTCCCGTCTGGAGAGAGTGAGAGCGAGGTATGGGCGAGTTCTTCCGCGTCCTGACGGACAACGCGAGCCTGTTCCGCGAGGGGTTCTTCAACACCGTCAAGCTGTTCCTGATCGCCGGCGTCGGCAGTCTCGTCCTCGGCATGCTGCTCGGCGCGATGCGGGTGTCCCCGGTGCCCGCGCTGCGGGCGTTCGGCGCCACCTACGTCAACCTGGTCCGCAACACTCCCCTGACGCTGGTGTTCGCGTTCCTCGTCTTCGCGGTGCCGAAGCTGGACGTCAACATCGACTACTTCAACAGCGCCTGCATCGCGCTGATCGCGTACACCTCGGCGTTCATCTGCGAGGTGGTCCGCTCCGGCGTGAACACGGTCGCCACGGGCCAGGCCGAGGCGGCCCGCGCGCTGGGCATGACGTTCGGCCAGGTGCTGACGCTGATCGTGCTGCCGCAGGCGCTGCGGGCGATGGTCCCGCCGCTGATGAGCGTGCTCATCGCCATGCTGAAGAACACCACGATCGCCGCCGGTTTCTCCGTGCTGGAAGCGGGCGCCATCCCGTCGTACATGTCGGAACGGGGTGAGCCGCAGTTCGTCGTGCTCACCTGGATCGTGATCGGCTTCCTGATCCTGATCCTCCCGCTGGTGGTGCTCCAGCGGATCCTCGAGCGCAAGTGGGCGGTGGCCCGGTGAGCAGCAGCAGCGTCCTCTACGACATCCCCGGCCCGAAGGCCCGCAGGCGCAACCGGATCCTCGGCATCGTCGCGATCGCCGCGATCGCCGCGCTGATCGCGTTCGTGGTCTACAAGTTCAACGACACCGGCCAGTTCGAGGCCCGCAAGTGGGAGCAGTTCCAGTACGCGGCCGTGCAGCGGGAGCTGCTGAACGGCCTCTGGGCCACGCTGAAGGTCGCCGCCGTCGCCACCGTGCTGGCGCTGCTGTTCGGCGCGTTCTTCGCCAGCGCCCGGCTCAGCGACAAGGTGTTGTTCCGCGCTCCCGCCACGTTCGTGGTGGAGCTGTTCCGGGCCATCCCGCTGCTGATCCTGATCTTCTTCGGCTACTACGTGCCGCTCCAGTACGGCTGGCCGATCGACAAGTTCTGGGCGCTGGTCATCGGGTTGACGCTCTACAACGGCTCGGTGCTGGCGGAGATCTTCCGCGCCGGCATCAACGCGGTGCCGTACGGGCAGTCCGAGGGCGCGTACGCGATCGGCATGCGCAAGAACCAGGTGCTGCGGCTGATCCTGCTGCCGCAGGCGTTCCGGTCGATGCTCCCGGCGATCGTGAGCCAGCTCGTCGTCCTGCTCAAGGACACCGCGCTCGGCTTCATCATCACGTACCCGGAGCTGCTCTTCGTGGGCAAGCAGATCGGCGGCCGGCTGGCGTTCGGCCTGCCGTACGTGCCGACGTACCTGATCGTCGCGGCCATCTACATCAGCATCTGCGGCCTGCTGTCGGTGCTGGCCTGGTGGCTGCAGAAGCGGCTGACCCGGCTGCCGCGTACCGCGGCCAAGCCGCTGCCGGCGACGCAGACCGACGGCGGTACCGGCGTCACGCCTCTCTGAGTCGACGGACACGGAACGGGCGGGTGGGGTTCTCCCCCACCCGCCCGTTCTCCGTACTGCCGCTCAGCGGGCGATCTCGGTGACCCGGGACTCGCGCACCACCGTCACCCGGATCTGACCCGGGTAGGTCAGCTCCTCCTCGATCTGCTTGGCCACGTCCCGGGCCAGCACCGCCGCGCCGATGTCGTCCACGTCGTCCGGCTTGACCATCACCCGGATCTCCCGGCCCGCCTGCATGGCGAAGACCTTCTCCACACCCAGCTTGCCGGCCGCGATCTCCTCGATCCGCTCCAGCCGCTTGACGTACGCCTCCAGGCTCTCCCGCCGCGCGCCCGGCCGCCCGCCCGAGCAGGCGTCCGACGCCTGGGTCAGCACCGCCTCGATGGTCTGCGGCGGCACCTCGTTGTGGTGCGCCTCGATGGCGTGCACCACGTCCTCGCTCTCGCCGTACTTGCGGGCCACGTCCGCGCCGATGATCGCGTGACTGCCCTCCACCTCGTGGGTGAGCGCCTTGCCGATGTCGTGCAGGAACGCGCACCGCTTGATCGTCGGTACGTCCAGCCGCAGCTCGGCGGCCATCACCCCGGCGATGTGCGCGGTCTCCACCAGGTGTTTGAGCACGTTCTGCCCGTACGACGTCCGGTAGCGCAACCGGCCCAGCAGCGTGACCAGCTCCGGGTGGATCTCGGTGATGCCGACCTCGACAAGCGCGTCCTCGGCGGCCCGGAGGCACAGCTCCTCGACCTCCTGCCGGGCCAGGTCGTAGACCTCCTCGATCCGGTGCGGGTGGATCCGGCCGTCCAGCACCAGCTTCTCCAGCGTGACCCGGCCGACCTCCCGGCGTACCGGGTCGAAGCACGACAGCAGCACCGCCTCGGGCGTGTCGTCGATGATCAGGTTGACGCCGGTGACCGACTCGAAGGCGCGGATGTTGCGCCCCTCCCGGCCGATGATGCGCCCCTTCATCTCGTCGCCGGGCAGGTGCAGCACGCTGACCACGCTCTCCGCGGTCTGCTCGCTGGCGACCCGCTGGATGGCGTCCACCACGATGTTGCGGGCGCGCTGCTCGGCGCTGCCCCGCGCGTCCGCCTCGATCTCCCGGACCAGCAGCGCGGCCTCCCGCTTCGCCTGCCCCTCGATCGACTCGACCAGCTCGGCGCGGGCCGCGTCGGCGGTCAGACCGGCCACCCGCTCCAGTTCCCGGCGACGCTGCTCCTCCACCTCGGTCAGCGTCCGCTCCCGCTCGGTCAGGGCGGCCTCCCGGGCGGCGAGCGCCGCGGTGGCGGCGGTGAGCTGCCGCTCCCGCTCGGCCAGCCGCTCCACCTCCTCGGTGTGCAGCCGCTCCCGCTCGTCCATCCGGGCGGCCCGGCGTTCCACCTCGGCCGCCTGCTCCCGGGTGGTGGCGGCCAGCACCGCCACCTCCCGCTCACCGCTGCGCCGCGCTGTCGCGCGCAACTGCTCGGCGTCCGCCTCGGCCTGCTTGTGCGCCCGCTCCAGCACGGTGTCCGCCTCGGCGCGGGCGTCGTCGAGCACCCGCCGAGCCTCGGCCCGGGCCGCCTTCGCCTCCGCCTTGGCGGCGGCCGCCTCGGCGCGCGCCGCCGCGGCGGCGGACTTCGCCACGTCGATGGTGCTGTTCACCTCGTCGGCGGCCGTCCGCAACGCCGCGAGGGACTGCTCCTGCCGGTCCTTCTCCGCGATGAAGGCCGGGTCCTCCGGCGCGGGCGCCAGGCTGAGCCGCTTGAGGGTACGCACGCCGAACAGCACGGCGCCGACCACCACCACGACCAGCAGCAGCACGACCAGGAGGAGGACGACGTCGAAGGCGCTCATCGAGCCGCTCCGCACCGGTACGCGGGCACGCCCGCCCGCCGCACTCCGGCGACGTCGCCGTTCCGCCCTGCTCCGGTGACCCGGCCGGCGTCGCGGGCCGGTCGGGGCTCGGTGGCGGGGCTGTCGCCCGCCGGGGAGGGATCGGGGCCGTGTGGCAGACCGCCGGTGAACCTGTGCCGCCCTGCCATGGCCGCCTCCCCCTGAAACGTCGGCGCCGCAGGACACGCGCGAAGGACACGCGCCTGCGGCTCTGGACGCCCGACCGGAGCGGCTGGCTGTGGGCAGCTTTCCGTCGGCGGTGTCCCATAGGGGGCACCGCTGGCGGCCGGTTGCAGTTGTCGGAGGCTCCGGTGGCTCCGGAACGCCCGTCAAGGGCCGGTGTAGCTGGCCAAAGTGATGCTGTTCTGTTACGAGATCTATGTTGTGCGCTTAGCCTGCGCTGGTCGGGCAAAGTGAGCCTGTATGGCGAGGCTAGGTCGCGAGGGGCCGTTCGGTCAAGGAGTCATGATCAAACCACCCGGACGGAGAGAAGTTGCGGCGTCACTCAGTGGTGATCAGATGCCGGACAGGCCCGGACAAACCTCACCCTCCGGCGCCGCTTTCCGACACTCCCGGCCTGCTCAGGCCCCTCGCGGCACCCGGCCCCCATGATCGACTCCATTTCGCCGAGGTGGCGGCATCCCAGTGCCTTCGACCCCGCCACCTCCCCGGCCTGCAGTGGATCAAGCCACCCATCCACGGAAGCGGTGGGATCAAGCGGGAGTGGCGAGAGCGCGGGCGGCGGTCACCAGGGTGGTGTTGTCGGGGGCGGGGGTGCCGTCGGGCAGCAGCAGCGTGTCCTCCAGGCCGATCCGGGTGTGCAGACCCCGCCGGACCGCCTCGGCGTACACCGGCCAGGTGGCCGGGCCCTCGCCGTGCAGCAGCACCGGCGGGCGCTCGCCCGGCAACGCGGCCAGGATGGCCGCCGCGTCGGCCAGTGCCGTCTCGCCCTGCTCGGCCATGCACTCGACGAGGACCCGCCCGGTGGGCGTGGACCAGCGGCGCCAGGCGTCGGCCGCCGCCGGGGTCCACACGCCGGCCTCGACCATCACACCGCGCTCGTGCAGGGCGGCGGCGACCTCGGCCGCTCCGGGTTCGTGGGCGTTGACCGAGGCGAAGTCGGGCAGCACCGTCCAGGCGCGGACGGCGGCGACCCGCGCGGCCGGGTCGGGAACGATCCAGGCGCCGGTGCTCACGCCGACCGGCAGGCCGGGACGGGCGGCCCGGATGGCGGTGACCGCAGCGGCGATCACCTCCGGGTCGAGCGACTCGGCTCCGGCGTCGTCGCGCGGGTGCACGTGCACCGCCGCCACCCCGGCGGTCGCGCAGCGCACCGCGTCGGCGGCCAGTTCGGCCGGAGTGAGCGGTACGGCGGGGTGCTCGTCCCGCCGTCGGGTGCCGTTGAGACACGCCTTCAGCACGGGTGTGCGCCTCCCCTCGGGACGGCGGCCGCGACACCGGCCGCCGGTCGGTCAGTCGAGCCGGCGCGAGTCGAGGTCGTGCTCGGCGTCGGCCAGCGCGTCGGCGTCGATGTGCTCGGCGAACTCGGCCGCCTCGGCGCTCTGCGCGGCGAGCGCGTCCTTCACCGCCCGGATCGCCACCCCGGCCGGGTAGCCCTTGCGCGCCAGCATGCCGACCAGGCGCCGGAACACCGCGTCGGGCTCGCCCCTGGTGCTGCGCAGCTTGCGGTCCACCAGGGCACGGGCGGTCTGCGCCTCGGTCTCCTCGTCCAGCCCGTCCAGTGCCGCGCCGGCCACCTCGACGTCGACGCCGCGCTGGCGCAGCTCGTTGGCGAGCGCCCGGCGGGCCAGCCCGCGGCCGTTGTGCCGGCTGCTCACCCAGGCGCGGGCGAAGGCGGCGTCGTCGACGATGCCGACCTCGTCGTACCGGTCGAGGACCTGCTCGGCGACCTCCTCGGAGATGCCGCGCCGAGCCAGCGCGCCGGCCAGCTCGGCCCGGGTGCGCGGGCGCACCGCGAGCTGCCGCAGGCAGATCTCCCGGGCCAGTTCGGCCTCGTCGCGCGGCGGAGCCGGAGCCTCCCCTGCATCGGGCTCCGCCGCGCGATCACGGCGCCCCCGGCGAGGCCGGGGCGTACCTGTGGCGTCGCCCGTACGGGGTGGGCCGGCATCCCAGCCCCGGCCCGTACGGGCGCGTCGTCCTGCCACGGGTCAGCGGATCAGAAGTCGACCGGCGGCAGTTCCGGGCCACCGGCGGCGTCACCGGCACCACCGGTGCCGACGCCGAGCTTCTCCAGGATCTTCTTCTCGATCTCGGCCGCCACGTCCGGGTTCTCGCGGAGGAACTCGCGGGCCTTCTCCTTGCCCTGGCCGAGCTGGTCGCCGTCGTAGGTGTACCAGGCGCCGGACTTGCGGATGATCGCCTGCTCCACGCCGACGTCGATCAGCGAGCCCTCGCGGGAGATGCCCTTGCCGTACATGATGTCGAACTCGGCCTGCTTGAACGGCGCGGCGACCTTGTTCTTCACGACCTTGACCCGGGTGCGGTTACCGACCACGTCGGTGCCGTCCTTGAGGCTCTCGATGCGGCGCACGTCGAGCCGGACCGAGGCGTAGAACTTCAGCGCCCGGCCACCGGTGGTGGTCTCCGGGCTGCCGAACATCACGCCGATCTTCTCGCGGAGCTGGTTGATGAAGATCGCGGTGGTGCCGGTGTTGTTGAGCACGCCGGTGATCTTCCGCAGCGCCTGGCTCATCAGCCGGGCCTGGAGACCGACGTGGCTGTCGCCCATCTCGCCCTCGATCTCGGCGCGCGGCACCAGGGCCGCCACCGAGTCGATCACGATGATGTCGATCGCGCCGGAGCGGACCAGCATGTCCGCGATCTCCAGCGCCTGCTCGCCGGTGTCCGGCTGGGAGACCAGCAGGGCGTCGGTGTCGACGCCGAGGGCCCGCGCGTACTCCGGGTCGAGCGCGTGCTCCGCGTCGATGAACGCGGCGATGCCGCCGGCGCGCTGGGCGTTGGCCACCGCGTGCAGCGCGACGGTGGTCTTACCGCTGGACTCCGGACCGTAGATCTCGACCACCCGGCCGCGGGGCAGACCGCCCACGCCGAGCGCCACGTCGAGCGCGATGGAGCCGGTCGGGATGACAGCCGTCTGCACGACGGGCCGCTCCCCCAGCCGCATCACCGAACCCTTGCCGAACTGCTTGTCGATCTGAGCGAGAGCAAGGTCGAGCGCCTTCTCCCGGTCAGGCCCTGCTGCCATCGTTGCCACCCCTGCCTTCGCCGGCGTCTTTCCTGAGCTTCGCGTCACGCGGGACACGCTAGGCGCTGGGTCCGACAGAAAACCAGCCGACGGGCCGTGAGCTGTGGACGAGCACCCCGCTGTGGACAATAGCCGAACAGGTGTACGACTGGGCAAGCGACACGCGGGATCGACGAAAAGGCTGCTCAGCGTAGTCGGGCGGGCACCCGGTCGGGATAGGCGGCGACCACGGCGCGCCACACCACGTGCGTCTGCTCACCGGCCGCGAGCGCCTGCTCGATGGTCCGCCCGCCGAGCTGGGACAGCACCTGGTCCCGGGCGATGCTGGTCGCGTAGCCGGGGCCGAACGCCTCCTCCAGCCGCGTCCAGAAGTCGGTCAGCCGCACGTGTTCAGTCCTCCTCGTCGAATGGTTGCGTGCCGGTACGGCGCAGCGCCAGCGCCACCAGCGGCACCACGGCGATCGCCGCCAGCAGGGTGAGCGTCGGGTACCCCACGGCCCGCATGACGAACCCGCTCACCGCCGCCGCACCCGCCCCGGCCAGCCCCATGAGCAGGTCGGACAGGCCCTGAACGCCGGGCCGGTCGGCGGTGGGCACCGACTCCGACAGCAACGTCGAGCCCGCCACCATCGTGCCCGACCAGCCCAGCCCGAGCAGCGTCAGCCCCACCGACAGCAGCGCCGTGTGGTGCCCGGCGGTGCCGGAGACCGCGCACGCGGCCAGCAGCAGCGCCACCCCGCCGAGGATCACCGGCCGGCGGCCGACCCGGTCGGTGAGCCACCCCACCACCGGCGACAGCGCGTACATGCCGGCGATGTGCAGGCTCAGCACCAGGCCGACCACGGGCAGCACGTCCTCGTCGGAGTGCCACTCGCCGAGGTGCACCGGCGTCATCGACATGACGGCGACCATCACCAGGTGCCCCACCGCGACAGCGGCGATGCCGAGGCGTGCGGCCGGCCGCCCGCGTACCGTGCGCCACGCGGCGACCATGCCACCGCGGCGGGTGACAGCCGGTGCGGCGCCGGGTGCCGGCTCGGCCGCCGCCAGCCGGCGCGCGGTGAGCAGCGGGTCCGGCCGGAGCAGGACCAGGAGTACGACGGCGGTGAGCGTGAACGCGACCGCGCTGAAGGCGAACGGGCCGGCCAGCGCCGGCAGGCCCCAGCCCCGGGTGGTGTCGTCGGCGAGCGCGGCGAAGTTCGGCGCGGCCACCGCGCCGATGGTGGTGGCCCACACCACCAGCGAGAGCTGCCGCCCCCGGCGTTGTGGCTCGGCCAGGTCCACGGCCGTGTAGCGGGCCTGGAGGTTGGCCGCCGTGCCGCCGCCGAACAGCAGCATGCCGACGAAGAGCAACGGCACCAGGCGCGTCACGGTGGCGACGACCACCAGCACGCCGCCGACCGCGCCGACCGTGTACGCGAGGACCAGCCCCGGCCGCCGGCCACGGGCTGCCATGAGCCGGGTGACGGGGATCGCGAGCAGCGCGGCGCCGACCACACCGGCGCTCTGCGCCACCCCGGCCAGCGCGGTGCCGGCGACCCGGGCGGCGAGCAGCGCGCCGACCGAGATGCCGATGGTGACGCCGATGCCGCCGATGATCTGGGTGAGGAAGAGCAGCCGGACGGTACGCCGCTGGATGCCGGCGACGTCGGGCCGGGGCGGGGCCAGCGCGGTCAGGTCGGTGGACATGCACGCTCCTGGTGAGGACGGATGCCCCATCCTCTCCCGCCGGTCCGTTCGACCGGCAACCCGGTTTCGCTACAGGCCGAGGCCCCGGCCGATGATCTCCTTCATGATCTCGGTGGTGCCGCCGTAGATGGTCTGCACCCGGCTGTCCAGCCACGCCTTCGCCACCGGGTACTCCAGCATGAAGCCGTAGCCGCCGTGCAGCTGCACGCACCGGTCGGCGACCTTGGTCTGCAACTCGGTGGTCCACCACTTGGCCTTCGCCGCGTCGGTGACCGAGAGCCGGCCCGCGTTGAACTCGGTGACGCAGTGGTTGACGAACGTCCGCGCGATGGTGACCTCGGTGTCCAGCTCGGCCAGCAGGAACCGGTTGTGCTGGAACCTGCCGATCGGCCGCCCGAACGCCTCGCGGGAGCGGGCGTACTCGATCGTCAGCGCGAGCAGCTTCTCGCAGGCCGCCACGGCGGCGACGGCGATGCTCAGCCGTTCCCGGGGCAGGTTGGCCATCAGGTGGTAGAAGCCGTGGTTCTCGGTGCCGATCAGGTTCTCCGCCGGCACCCGGCAGTCGTCGAAGAACAGCTCGGCGGTGTCGTTGGCCTTCAACCCGACCTTCGCCAGGCGGCGGCCCCGGCTGAAGCCCGGCGTGCCGCTCTCCACCACGACCAGGCTCACCCCGTGCGCGCCCTGGTCCGGCGCGGTCTTGGCCACCACGACCACGAGGTCGGCCATCTCACCGTTGGTGATGAACGTCTTCTGCCCGTCGAGGACCAGGCTGTCGCCGTCGCGGACCGCCGTGGTGCGGATGCCGGCCAGGTCGCTGCCCGCGCCCGGCTCGCTCATCGCGATGGCGGTGACCAGGTCGCCGGAGCAGAAGCCCGGCAGCCACCGCTTGCGCTGGTCGCCGGTGGTCAGCTCGGTCAGGTACGGCGCGACCACGTCGTTGTGCAGCCCGAACCCCAGACCGGTGCACCCGGCCGCGACGATCTCCTCGTCGAGCACCGCGTTGAACCGGAAGTCGCGCTGCCCGCCACCGCCGTACTCGGGGTCCACGTCGGGGCCGAGCAGCCCGGCCGCGCCGGCGGCCCGCCAGACCTCCCGGTCGACGATCCCGTCGGCCTCCCAGCGCTCGTGGTGCGGCACCGCCTCCCGGGTCAGGAAACGGCGGCACAGGTCGCGGAACTCGTCGTGGACGGGCTCGTAGAGATGCTGCTCCATGGCGGCCAGTCTGGCACCGCTCACCCGCGCCGGACAGGGGGACCGGACGGGGTGGCCCGCCGCCACGTGGTGGACCAGGATGGCGGGATGAGCACACTCACGGGGAGACAGGTCGCCGAGGCCGGGCTGGACGGGTGGACGTACCTGCTGGGGGCGTTGCAGACGCGCATCCGTACCCCCGATTTCGCGGCCGGACTGGCGCTGGTGGCCGCGGTCGGCGCGGAGGCCGAGCGGGTCGACCATCATCCCGATCTGGACCTGCGCTACACCCACGTGGACGTGCGGCTCTGGTCGCACGACGCGGGTGCGGTGACGCAGCGTGACCTGCGGCTGGCCCGGACGATCTCGGCGCTGGCCGCGGACGCCGGGCTGACCCTGTCGCCGGCCGGGCTGGCCCGCCTGGAACTCGCGCTGGACACCCCGGAGCACGCCGCGGTGATGCCGTTCTGGCGGGCGGTCCTGGCCTGGCAGTCGCCGGACGGCCGCGGCCCGGACGACGACGAGATACGCGACCCGGACGGCGTGCTGCCCACTGTCTGGTTCCAGCGCTCCGGCCGGGACGAGCCGCGGCAGCGGTGGCACCCGGACGTGTGGGTCGACCCGGCCGAGGTGGACGCGCGCATCGCCGCCGCGCTGGCGGCGGGCGGGACGCTCGTCAGCGACGCGGAGGCGCCGAGCGTCTGGGTGCTCGCCGACCCGGACGGCAACCGGGTCTGCCTCTGCACCTGGCAGCAGCGCTCCTGAGTCACCGCAGCGCCTTGGCCGCCACCTTCAGGTCGGCGACCAGGCCCTCGTACGCGACGTCCTGGTTGTCGGCGCGCAGCACCGCGGACGGGTGGATGGTGGCGAGCAGCCGGGCCGCCGGGGCGTCGGCGACCGCGCCGGTCCGGTCGACAGGTACGCGCTCGAAGTCCTCCGGGTGCTGGGCGGCGGCGGGCCAGGGCAGCAGCTCACCGCGCTGCTTCGTCACCCGGAAGCTCGGGCCGAGCAGCGCCTTGGCGGCGGTGGCGCCGAGCACCACCACGATCTCCGGGCGCAGCCGGGCGAACTCGGCGACCAGCCAGGGCCGGCAGGCGGTGACGTGCACCCGGTCCGGGGTCTGGTGGATGCGCCGCCTGCCGCGCAGCTCGAACCGGAAGTGCTTGACGGCGTTGGTCAGGTAGATCTGGGCGGGGTCGAGCGCCGCGTCGTCGACGGCCCTGCGCAACAGCCGCCCGGCCGGCCCGACGAACGGCAGCCCTTTCTGGTCCTCGATGTCGCCCGGCTGCTCGCCGACGAAGACCACCCGCGCGTGCTCGTCGCCACGGCCGAAGACGGTCTGGGTGGCGTCCCGGTACAGCTCGCAGCCCCGGCAGCCGCCCGCCGCGGCGCGCAGCTCGTCGATGGTGTCCGCCGACGGCGGGATGAACTCCTGTGCTCCGGGTGCGCTCTCGATCTCGGCCATGCCGATCGTTCTACCCCGTCCGGCGGCGTGCACGCGAGCGGCCCGCCGCGCGGTCCGGAGGTGTTAAGAAGGGGCCCTTCCTATACCGAATGCGTTAAGAGGGGGCCCTTCCTTTCCGCGGTGAGGGCGTCGGCGAGCGCGGGGATGTCCGCCTCGTCCAGCGCGCTCACCGAGACGCGCACGGCGGGGGCGGCCGCGATCCGGTACAGGCCGCCGGGGGCGAGCGACCACCCGGCGTCGCGCAGCGTCGTGACCGCCACCGTCTCGTCGGGCACCGGCACCCAGACGTTGATCCCGGTACGCCCGTGCGCGGTCACCCCGCGCGCGGCGAGCGCGGCCACCAGCCCGTCGCGCCGCCTGTCGTAGCTGTCCGCCGCGCGCCGTACCAGCCCGGCGGTTGCCGGGTCGCGCCAGAGCGACACGACCAGGCGTTGCAGCACAGTGGAGACCCAGCCGGCGCCGACCCGCGCCCGCCCGGCCACCCGCGCCACCGTGGCCTCGTCGCCGGTCAGCACCGCGAGCCGCAGGTCAGGCCCGTAGGGCTTGCTCACCGACCGGACGAAGGCCCACGCCGGGGTCGCCCCGGCGAGCGGGCACAGGGGTACGCGGGCCAGCTCGGCGGCGTGGTCGTCCTCGATCAGCAGCAGGTCGGCCCGGCCGGCGAGCAGCGTCCGCAGCGCGTCGGCCCGGTCGGCGGAGACGGCAGCGCCGGTCGGGTTCTGCGCCCGGCTGGTCACCACGAGCGCCCGGACCCCGGCGGCGAGCGCCGCCCGGACCCCGGCGACGGTGGGGCCCTCGTCGTCCACCGGCACCCCGACGGTACGCAGCCCGAGCGCGGCGATCAGGTCGAGCAGGTTGGCCCAGCCCGGGTCCTCCACCGCCACCGCGTCACCGGGGCGCAGGTGGGCGGCGAGGAGCCGTTCGATGCCGTCGAGCGCGCCTCCGGTGACTGTGAGCGCGGCAGCGGGCACCCCGTCCGCGGCGAGCCGCTCCCGGGCCAGTGCGGCCAGGTCGGGCAGCACGGCGTCGGTCGCGTACCCGCCCGGGGGTCCGATCTCGGCGGCGAGCGCGGCCAGGTGCGGGCCGAGCGGGGGCAGCAGCCGGGGGTCGGGCTGGCCGGCGGAGAGGTCACGGCCGCCGGGCCGCGGCGGGGGCAGCAACGCGGCGCGGCGGGCGGCGACCGGCGGGCGGGGGCGGACCCGGGTGCCGTGCCGGCCGGCGGTCGCGACCAGGCCGCGTTGCCGCAGTTCCTGGTACGCCTTCGCGACTGTGGCCGGGCTGACGCCGAGGTCGGCGGCGAGCGCGCGGACCGCGGGCAGGGCGTCGCCCGGTGCGAGGTCACCGGTGCGGATGCCGGATTCGACGCTTGCCGAGATCGCGGCGGAGGTCGAGCCGATGACCTGATATTGTGCTGCCACAGTTTAGATATTGTACTAGAACAAAGGTGGGATGTCACGTGTACGCCCCGACCGAACGCACCACCGCCACCCGCACCCGCGACCGGATGCACTACGACCGGGCCACCGCGCACGCGCTGCTGGACGAGGCGTACCACTGCGCGCTGTCGTTCACGGTGGACGGCGAGCCGCGCATCCTGCCGACCCTGCACGTACGCATCGGCGAGACGCTCTACCTGCACGGGTCCACCGGCAGCCGGCCGCTGCTCGCCGCCCGGGGCGAGGCCGGGCTGCCGGTCTGCGTCGCCGTCACCCACCTCGACGGGCTGATCTACGCCCGGTCCCAGTTCCACCACAGCGCCAACTACCGGTCGGTGGTGGCGCACGGCACCGCCCGCCTGGTCGACGACGCCGGCGAGAAGGCCGCGGTGATGACCGCGCTGGTGGAGAAGGTGGCCGCCGACCGGTCCGCCGACAGCCGCCCGCCGAACCGGCGCGAGCTGGCCGAGACCGCGGTGCTGGCGCTGCCGCTGCGGGAGGTGTCGGTACGGATGCGCACCGGTGGCGTCAACGACGAGCCGGCCGACGAGACGCTGCCGTACTGGGCCGGTGTGGTTCCGCTGCGGCTCACGCCGGGCCGCCCCGAACCCGCGCCCGGGGTGAGCGCGCCGGTGCCGGCGTACCTGCGGGCGGCCCGCTCGCCCTGGCACGAGCCGGCCGTGCTGCGCGGCGAGCACGTCGTGCTGGAGCCGCTCGACCTCGCCCACGCCGACGAGCTGTACGCCGCCACCACCGACCCGGAGGTGTGGCGGCACCTGGGCGGCACGCAGCCCGCCGACGCCGCCGGTATGCGCCGGGTGGTCGCCGCCTACCTGGACGCGCAGGAACGCGGCGAGCAGGTGTGCTGGACGCAGCGCTGCGCCGTCACCGGCGCGATGATCGGCGCGACCTCCTACTACGAGATCGACCCGGTCCGCCGGTCGCTGGCGATCGGCTACACCTGGCTGGGCCGCCCGTGGTGGCGTACCGGCGTCAACACCGAGGCGAAGCTCCTGCTGCTGGGCCGGGCCTTCGACGACCTGGACGCGGTCCGGGTGGTCTGGCACACCGACATCCGCAACGAACGCTCGCAGCGGGCCATCGAACGGCTCGGCGCGAGCCGGGAGGGCGTACTGCGCCGGCACAAGCAGCGCGCCGACGGCTCCTGGCGGGACACCGTGCAGTACTCCATGCTCGCCCAGGAGTGGCCGACGGCACAGGTCAGCCTGCGGGAAAGGCTTCGCCCGACGGCACCCGCGGCGTCATGATGTCCGGCGTGCTGGGGATCACCGACATCTGGACGTACGTGCTGGGCACCGTGGCGATCGTGCTGCTGCCCGGCCCGAACTCGCTCTTCGTGCTGGCCACCGCCGCCCGCTGGGGCGTGGCCACCGGCTACCGGGCCGCGGCCGGGGTGTTCGTCGGCGACGCGGTGCTGATGGTCCTCTCCGCCGCCGGAGTGGCCTCGCTGCTCCAGGCGTACCCGCCGCTCTACCTGGTGATCAAGTACGCCGGCGCGGCGTACCTCGGGTATCTGGGGCTGGCCATGCTGCGCGGCGCGTGGCGGCGCTGGCGCGACCGCAACGACCCGGCCACGCCGCGCCTGATCGACGAGGTGGAGCCGGCGGAGCAGCGGGAGCCGTTCCGCCGGGCGCTGGTGATCAGCCTGCTCAACCCGAAGGCGATCCTGTTCTTCGTCTCGTTCTTCATCCAGTTCGTCGACCCCGGGTACGCGTGGCCGGCGCTGTCGTTCCTGCTGCTCGGGCTGATCGCACAGGTCGCCAGCGCGCTCTACCTGACCGCGTTGATCTTCACCGGCACGTACCTGGCGGCCCAGTTCCGGCGGCGCCAGCGGCTCGCCGCGAGCGGCACCACGGCGGTCGCGGTGCTGTTCCTCGGCTTCAGCCTCAAGCTCGCCGCCGGCTGAGGTGTAAGGAAGGGCCCCTTCTTAACGCCTCCGGTAGAGGAGGGGCCCCTTCTTAACAACGCACGCGCACGCGCACGCGCACGCGCTCACGTGCCGTCGCCACCTCCGCCACCTCCGCCGACGCCCGCGCCGCCGGCCGTACCCCCGAGGCCGTAACCCGGCGCGACCGGGCGGTCCGGCGGGCGGCTGACGTGCGCCGACTCGCGGATCGTGGCCGACCAGTCGGCGTGCGCCGCGGCCGCCGCGTGCCTGTCGATGGCGTGCCGCAGCCAGCCGTCCACTGTGGCCACCCAGTCGCGCTTGTCGGCGCCGGCGTGCCAGACCCGGAACCGGCTGATGCTCTGGTGGGTGATCCCGGCCAGGGAGAGCCGCCGGTCCAGCCAGAGCAGCACCTCCATGCCGGCCGGATCGGCCAGCATGATCATTTCGAGTTCGGTCATCGGACCGGCGTAGAGCGGAGCGGCCCAGAAGCCGTACCACTGCTGGAACGGCAGCGTCTGCTCCACGCCCGGCAGCCGGCCGTCCCGCAGCCCCGCCTGGCGGATCGCGAAGCCGAGCGTGTCCAGCGCGGCGAGCACGTGCTCCTGGGTGGGCAGCGGATGGATCAGCACCGGCACCATCGCGCCCTGGTCCACCTCCGGGTCCACCGACACCTCGGTGCGCAGCCCGGTACGCAGGCTCAGCAGCGGCACCCCGCCGTACGTGGTCACCGGCGACTCCCACGGCAGCGGCACGGCGAACTCGACGGCGCGCCGCCGCCCGGCCGGCACCACGAACCGGCCCGCGATGGTCCACGTCTGGAACTGCACCAGGCGGCGCGGCGCCTCCGGGTCCTCCGGTTCGACCTGGGTGACCAGGCCGAGCCGGATGTGCCGGACCGGTACGTCCGACCCGCCGGCGGCGAGCGTCACCCGGCCCGGCAGCCGCAGGCCCGGCCGGGTGCTCGGGTTGGGCAGCGTGGTGCTCACCGAGAGCCCGGTCCAGGCGGAGTCCCGCGACACGCCGGTCAACCGCATGCCGGGGCTTTCCCGCTGCCCGCCCGGCCATGCCCCGCCGGAACGGACGCCGGCCGCCGGCAACGGAAGCCCGCCGAAGCCGACGCCGGAAGCGGAAAGACACCGATCAGCCGGAACGGACGCCGGCCCGGCGAAGTGGTTGTCCCACCTCGCCGGGCCGGTACGGATCACGACGGTCAGCGCATCCGGCGGCCGCGCGGCACCGGGTCGGTCTCGTCGTCGAACTCGCCGATGACCTCCTCCAGGAGGTCCTCCAGCGCGACGAACCCGATCGGCCGGGTCGGCCCGCCACCGTTGCTCACCAGCGCTAGCTGCGCCTGCTGCGCCCGCATCGCGGCCACCGCCTCGGTCACCGACGCCTCGGCCGGCAGCGTGAAGGCGCTGGTCATCAGCTCCTCCGCGATCGCCGGGCGGCCGGTGGTGACGGCGCGCACCGCCTCGCGTACGTGCACCAGGCCGCACACCTCGCCGCCGGAGTCGACCACCGCGAGCCGGGACCGGCCGCTGTCGCGCGAGACGTGCTCGATCCGCTCGGCGGTCTCGCCCCGGCCCACAGTGACGATCCGGTCGAACGGCTCCATCACCTGCGCGACAGTGGTGCCCTGAAGCTCCAGCATGCTGGTCAGCAACTGGTGCTGCTCGGCACCGAGCAGCCCGTGCTCCCGGGACTGCTCCAGCAGGATGCGCAGCTCGTCCGGGCCGTGCACCTGGGCCAGCTGGTCCTGCTGCTGCACCCCGAACAGGCGCAGCATCGCGTTCGCCAGCCCGTTGAGCACGGACAGCACCGGCCGGGCGATCCGGGCGAACGCCCGGAACGGCAGCGCCAGCAGCATCGCCGAACGCTCCGCGTCGGTGATCGCCCACGACTTCGGGGCCATCTCGCCGACCACCAGGTGCAGGAACGTCACGAGCGACAGCGCGAACACCAGCGCCACCACGTGACTGACCGCCTCGGGCAGGCCGACCGCGTGCAGCAGCGGGCTGAGCAGGTGCTCGATGGCCGGCTCGGCCAGCGCGCCCAGACCCAGCGTGCACAGCGTGATGCCGAGCTGCGCGCCGGCCAGCATCAGGCTCAGCTCCCGGACGCCGTCGAGCGCCGCGCGGGCCGCCCGGCCGCCACCGGCCGCCGCCTGCTCCAGCCGGTACCGCTTCGACGCGACGAGCGCGAACTCGGCGGCCACGAAGAACCCGTTGAGCGCCAGCAGCACCACGGAGAAGAACAACGCGAACCCGGGGCTCATGCGGCACCCTCCCCGGACACGTCGGCGGTGGGCCGCAGCCGCACCGAGTCGGCCACGTGCCGGTCCACGGCCAGCACCTCGACCAGCACCCGCGAGCCGGCGGCCGTCCCGTCGCCGTCCGTGGCGGCCGGGATCTCCAGCCGGTCACCGACCTCGGGCACCCGGCCCAGCTCCCGCATCACCAGACCGGAGAGCGTGTCGTACTCGGGCGCCTCGGGCAGTTCGATGCCGGTGCTGTCGGCGACCTCGTCGATGCGCCAGCGCGCCGGGACCACCCAGGAGCCGTCCTCCTGCCGCGCCGCGGCCCGGTCCGGCGGGTCGTCCTCGTCGCGGATCGGCCCGACCAGCTCCTCGGCCAGGTCTTCCAGCGTGATCACGCCGGCGAAGCCGCCGTACTCGTCGACCACGCAGGCGAGCTGCCGGTGCCCGGACCGCAGGCGGTCCAGCACCGTCGGCAGCGGCAGCGTCTCGGGCACCAGCAACGGGGGTACGGCCACCGCGTCGACCCGGGTGGTCGCGCGCTGTGCCGGGGGCACCCCGAGCACGTCGGCGATGCCGACCACGCCGATCAGGTCGTCGACGCCCTCGGCGCCGCTCACCGGGAACCGGGAGTGGCCGGTGTCCAGCAGCTCGACGATCCGGCTGACCGGCTCGTCGGCCCGGACGGTGTGCACGTCGACGCGCGGCACCATCGCCTCCCCGGCGGTCAGCTCCCGGAAGTCCAGACCCCGGTCCAGCAGGTCGGACATCTCGGCGTCGAGGTGCCCCTCCTCCCGGGACTCGGCGATGATCTGTTCCAGGTCCTGCGGGGTGGCGCCGCTGGGCAGCTCCTCGATCGGCTCGATGCCGACACGGCGGAGCAGCCGTACCGCGGCCCGGTCGAACAGCGTGATCAGCGGACCGGCGATCTTCAGGTACATCAGGGTGGACCGGGACAGCGCCCGGGCCAACGGCTCGGCCCGCGCGATGGCCAGGTTCTTCGGGGCCAGCTCGCCGAGGACCATCTGCACCACTGTGGCGATGATCAGGGCGAGGGCCACCGACAGCGGCAGCGACACCGAGCTGGACAGCCCGGCGAGGCCGAGCAGGTCGGCCAGCCCGGCGCCCAGGTACGGCTCGGCGACGTAACCGACGAGCAGGGCGGTCACTGTGATGCCGAGCTGAGCGCCGGACAGCATGAAGGAGAGCCGCCCGGTCACCTCCAGGGCCCGGGCCGCGGCACGATCGCCACCGTCGGCGAGCTGCTTGAGCTTGCCCCGGTCCACGGCGACGTAACCGAACTCCTGGGCCACGAAGTAACCGGTGGCGGCGGTGAGCACGGTGATGAGAAGGAAACCGACGAGGATCAGCACGGGAGGTTCAGGGCTCCCGGGGTCGTCGGGGAGGGAATTCGCCGGGTATTACCCGGCCGGCTACTGCTGCCCTCCGGGGCAGGAGAGTCGATCATGCGACCCATTTTATCGGTACCTGCTGGACGTCCGCTGAGGGTGCCGGGAAGCCCCCCACCCGTCCGGTTCAGCGTCCGGCCAGCTCGTCGGCGTCCAGCAGCGTCCGGTCGACCCGCCCGGAACGGTACGCGGCCCGGCCGATCATCTGCGCGGCCACCGGCGCGGTGGAGAGCTGGAAGATCGCCACCAGGACCAGCATGCCCAGATCCGAGGGGGTACGCAGGCGCAACGCCAGCCCGGCCAGGAGCAGCAGGACGCCCAGCACCTGGGGCTTGGTGGCCGCGTGCATCCGGTCCAGCACGTCCGGGAAGCGCACCAGCCCGATGCCGGCGACCAGGGCCAGCACCGCCCCGGCCAGCAGCAGGATCCCACCCACCCAGTCCGCGACCGCGCTCACGCTTCAGCCCGGACCGCGAAGCGCACCAGCGACACCGACCCGATGAAGCCGAGCAGGGAGAGCACCACCAGCACGGGCAGCGTGGTGGCGTGCCGGTTCACAGCGGCCTCCGCCCCGACCGCGGCGAGCATCGCCGACAGCAGCAGGTCGGCGCCGACGACCCGGTCGAGCAGGGACGGGCCGCGGTAGATCCGGGCCAGCGCGAGCAGCGCGGTGGCCGAGAGCAGCACTGTGAGTGCGACGGCGAGCAGGACTGTCACGGGTGGTTCCTCCGTTCCACGGATTCGAGGTCGAGCCGGCGTACCTCGTCGGGAGATCCGATGGCGCGCACGATGCGCCGTTCGACGGCGAGCACGCGCTCGCGGCTGCCGGTGATGTCCTCGGGTCCGCGCACGTCGAGCACGTGCACGTAGAGCACGCCCTCCGCCCGGTCGACGTCGAGGATCAGCGTGCCCGGCACCAGCGAGATCACCTCGGCGGTGAGCGCCAGGTTGAGATCGGTGCGCACGCGCAGCGGCACCGCGATGATCGCGCCGCGCGGACGGTAGCCGAAGCGCAGCGCCACGGCGGCCACGTGCACGCTGGCGCTGACCAGCTCCGCGACGAACGTCGCAGCGAACACCAGCAGCGCGCGAGGGCGTACCCGGCCGCCGAACGTGACCGGCGGCAGCGGGAAGAACAGCAGCACCGCTACGCCGACCACCAGACCGGCGACCAGGTTGCCCCAGGACAGGTCGCCCCACAGCAGCATCCACGCGACGACCAGCCAGCCGAGCGCCACCGCCTGGTCCCGCCGCCGCCCACCCCGGCCGACGCTCGGCGCCGGCGCGTCCGGGGCGGGCGCCGCACGGGGTACGCCGGTGGGCTCACCGGTCGTGCCCCCGCCCGGGGGCAGGTCGTCGGTCACGGCACGTCCCGGGGCAGGACCGCCCGCACGTACGGGGTGCGCTCGCGCAGGTCGGTGGCCGCGTCGGCGGTGACCTGGAACAGCGGCCCGGCCGCCAGCGTGAACAGCACGCCCAGCGCCACCAGGGCGGTGGTCGCCCCGACCATCATTCCGGGCAGCCGGGCCGGCGGGGTGGTGGTGGCTAGCCGGGGCGCCCGCCAGAACGCGATGTTCCACACCCGGGAGGCCGCGTAGAGCGTGAGCAGGCTGGTCAGCGTGCCGGCGGCGACCAGCACGGCGGGCAGCGTGCCGCCCGCGGCCACACCCGCCTGGAGCAGGCCGAGCTTGCCGAGGAAGCCGGAGAACGGCGGGATGCCGGCGAGGTTCATCGCGGGGACGAAGAAGAGCACGCCGAGCATCGGCGCGATCCGCGCCAGGCCGCCGATACGGCGCAGGTCGGTGCTGCCGGCGCGTTCCTCGACCAGGCCGGCGACCAGGAACAGCGTGGTCTGGATGGTGATGTGGTGCACCACGTAGAAGATCGCCCCGGACAGGCCGGCGACGCTGCTCAGCGCCACCCCGAAGATCATGTAGCCGATGTGGCTGACGAGCGTGAAGGACAGCAGCCGTTTCAGGTCCGACTGGGCGACCGCGCCGAGGATGCCGACCACCATGGTCAGCCCGGCCACCACCATCAGCAGCGTGGCGACCTGGCCACCGGGGAACAGCAGCGTCTCGGTACGGATGATCGCGTACACGCCGACCTTGGTGAGCAGGCCGGCGAAGACCGCCGTCACCGGGGCGGGTGCGGTCGGGTAGCTGTCCGGCAGCCACGCCGACAGCGGGAACACCGCCGCCTTGATCCCGAACGCGAGCAGCAGCGTCAGTTGCAGGGTCAGGCGTACGCCGGACGGCAGCGCGTCCAGCCGCCCGGCGAGCTGCGCCATGTTCAGCGTGCCGGTCGCCGCGTACACCAGCCCCACGGCGGACAGGAACAGCAGCGACGACAGGATGCTGACCACCACGTACGTCGATCCGGTCCGCAACCGCACCTCGGTGCCGCCCAGCGTGATCAGCACGAAGCTCGCGGCCAGCAGGATCTCGAAACCGACGAACAGGTTGAACAGGTCCCCGGCCAGGAAGGCGTTCGTCACGCCCGCGGTCAGCACCAGGTACGTGGGGTGGAAGATGCTCACCGGCGCGGTCTCCCCGGTCTCCCCCCGTCCCTGGCCGATCGAGTAGAGCAGCACGCACAGCGTCACCGCCGAGGAGACGAGCACCATCAGCGCCGCCAACTGGTCCGCCACCAGCACGATGCCCACCGGCGCCGGCCAGCCGCCGACCTGCACCACCACCGGCCCGAAGCGGTACGCCTGCACCAGCAGCACCGCCGCCACCACCAGGACGCTGGACAGGCAGAGCACGCTCACCGACCGCTGCAGGCGGGGGCGGCCGGACAGCAGGAGGGTGAGCGCCGCGCCGAGCAGCGGCACCACCACCGGCAGCGGCACGAGGGCGCTCACCGAGCCACCCCCGTTCGCGACCGCGGGGCTCGCAAACCCGGCTCACTCCTCGCGCTCACCGAGCCACCCCCGTTCGCGACTGCGGGGCTCGCAAACCCGGCTCACTCCTCGCGCTCACTGGGCCTCACCGTCCCGGCGCAACCGACGGCGGGCCGGCTCCGGGTCCACCTGCTCCGGGTCGCCGTCCGGGCCCTCGCCGCCGAGATCAGCGGTGGACACCTCGTTGCTCCCGGCGAGCCGGACGATCTGCCGGTCCTCCAGGTCGTCCTGCACCTCGTCGTCGCCGCTGGTGTACCAACTGCGGTACGCGACAGCGAGCAGGAACGCGGTCAGCCCGAACGTGATCACCACGGCGGTGAGCACCATGGCCTGCGGCAGCGCGTCGCTCATCTCGTCCTGTGCCGCGGTACCGGCCAGCGGGGCGGCGCCGGATCGCCCGCCCAGCAGGATGAGCAGGTTCACGCCGTTGCCGAGCAGGATGATGCCGAGCAGGATCCGGGTCAGGCTGCGTTCCAGCAGCAACGTGACGCCCGCGGCGACCAGCACACCGACCGCGAGCACCAGCACCATCGTCGGCCCGGCCGCACCCCGGATCACAGAGCCACCCCTGTCCGCGACTGCGGGGCTCGCAACCCCGGCTCACTCCTCGCGCTCACAGAGCCACCCCTGTCCGCGACTGCGGGGCTCGCAACCCCGGCTCACTCCTCGCGCTCACAGAGCCACCCCTGTTCGCGACTGCGGGGCTCGCAACCCCGGCTCACTCCTCGCGCTCACCGAGCCACCCCTGTCCGCGACTGCGGGGCTCGCAACCCCGGCTCACTCCTCGCGCTCACGATGTGCCGTCCCGCTGGACGACCAAGCCGTGTCCCGCCTCGCCGGCGGCCTCCACGTGCCGGTCCACCTCGGCGCCCAGGCTGCGCAGGATGTCCAGCACCAGCCCGACCACCACCAGGTAGACGCCGATGTCGAAGAAGAGCGACGTGGCCACGTAGAAGTCGCCGATCACCGGCAGCCACAGACCGACCTTGACGCTCTGCAGCACCTGGCCGGTCAGCGCCAGGGCGAGCACCCCGCTGCCAACCGAGATGCCCAGACCCGCGCCGAGCACCGTGCCGGCTCCGACGGGCGCCGCCTCGGCCAGCTCGTACCGGCCGCCGGCCAGGTAGCGCAGGGCCAGCGCGAGGCCCGCGACCAGCCCGCCGGAGAAGCCGCCGCCGGGGGCGTTGTGGCCGGAGAAGAGCAGGAACAGCGAGAAGATCAGGACGGTGTGGAAGATCAGCCGGGTGACCACCTCGAACACGATCGAGCGCCGCCGTTCCGGCAGCGTCTGCCCGCCGCGCAGCCACACCGTGCGCCCGTCACCGGCGCGCAGCGCGACCGGCCGGGGACGGCGCGGACGCGGCCCGGTGCGGGACCGCTCGAAGATCAGGCTGGCCACACCGGTCGCTGTCACCACGAGCACCGCGATCTCCCCCATCGTGTCCCAGGCCCGGATGTCCACCAGGGCCACGTTCACGACGTTGCGGCCGTACCCCTCGACGACGGCGAGTTCGGGGAAGGCCGCGGAGATCGACGGCGCCCGGCGGGCTCCGGCCGCGGTCAGCGTCAGGCCGGCCATCACCACGCCCGCGGCGATGCCGACACCGCGCCGCACCCAGCGGCTGCGGCGCAGCGGGCGGGCCGAGAAGCGTTCCGGCAGCCGGCGCAGCACCAGCACGAACACGGCGATGGTGGCGGTCTCCACCAGGAACTGGGTGAGCGCCACGTCCGGCGCGCCGTAGAGGACGAACATCATCGCGGTGCCGTAGCCGGTCACGCCGACCAGCAGCATCGCGGTGAGCCGGCGGCGCGCGCCGACCGCGAGCAGCGCGGCGACCGCGATCACCGCGCAGACCACAAGCTGGGCCGGGTTGTCCCAGAGCGCCAGGTCGACCCGCCAGGGCGCGGTGACGAGCATCGCCCCGCCGGGCACGAACACCAGCGCGAGCAGCACGGTGCCGAGGTACTGCGGCAGCGAGCCGCGCTGGGTGGCGCCGGTGACCTCGATGGCGAGCCGGTCGAAGCCGTGCGTCACCCACTCGTACCCCTGGTTGCCGCTCACCGGCGAGCGCAGCCGCGCCAGCGCGGGCGCGAGCCGACCACGGGCCAGGTGCAGCACCACGCCGCCGGCCAGCACGAGGGCGGAGAGGCCGAGCGCCGCGGTCGGCCCGTGCCAGAGCGCCAGGTGCTCCTCGACCGGCCCGAACAGCTCCGCGTACGGCTCGAACAGGCCGCTGAGCCACCCGGCGGCCGGACCGGCGGCGAGCCCGGCCACGGCGAGCAGCGCCGGGGGTACGAGCATCGCGGCGGGCGGCTGGGCCATCACCGTGTCCGGGACGCTGGTCCGGGTGCCGAACGCGCCCCACACGAACCGGATGCTGTACGCGGCGGTGAGCGCGCTGCCGGCCACCAGCACGGCGAGCACGAGCGGGTCGCCGGTGAACGCGGCGAGCATCGACTCCTTCGCCACGAACCCGAGCAGCGGCGGCACGCCGGCCATCGAGGCGGCGGCGAGTGTGGCGGCGGTGGCCAGCACCGGCGCGGCCCGGCCCACGCCGGACAGGTCCCGCAGGTCACGGCTGCCCGCCTCGTGGTCGAGGATGCCGACGACCAGGAACAGCGCGGCCTTGAACAGGGCGTGCGCCGCCAGCATCGCCACGCCGGCCAGGGCCGCCTTCGGGGTGCCCGCGCCGAACACCACGGCGAGCAGGCCGAGCTGGCTGACCGTCCCGTACGCCAGCAGCAGCTTCAGGTCGGTCTGCCGCAGCGCCGCCCAGCCGCCCAGGACCAGCGACACCAGTCCGGCGACCACCGTGACCGGCCGCCACGGCCCGGCAGCGGCGAGCACGGGGCCGAGCAGTCCGATGAGGAAGATGCCGGCCTTCACCATCGCCGCCGCGTGCAGGTACGCGCTCACCGGCGTCGGGGCGGCCATCGCCACCGGCAGCCAGGCGTTGAACGGGAAGATCGCCGACTTCGCCAGCGCCCCGGTGAGGACGAGCAGCACCGCGACGGTCAGGTACCCGCCGCCGGGCAGCGGCGCGGCCGCCACCTCCGACCACCGGTAGCTCCCGGCGTGGTGGCCGAGCAGCAGGAACCCGACGAGCATGGCGAGCCCGCCCAGCGTGGTGACGGTGAGCGCCTGCGCGGCGCCCCACCGGCTGGACCGGCGCTCGGTGCTGTGCCCGATGAGCAGGTAGGAGAAGACGGTGGTCAGCTCCCAGAACACGTAGAGCAGCAGCAGGTCGTCGGAGACGACGAGGCCGAGCATCGCCCCGGCGAAGGCGACCATGACGGCGGCGAACCGGGCCAGCCCGGTCGACCCGTGCGGGAAGTAGCGGGCGGAGTAGACGAGCACCAGCGCGCCGACGCCGCCGACGAGCAGCAGCATCAGCCAGGACAGCGTGGTGACGCGCAGCGCCACGTCGAGCTGGAGCTGCGAGATCCAGGGGTACGTCTCGACCACCGCGCCGCCGTCGCGTACCGCCCCGGTGTGGGCCGCCGCCCAGACCGCTGTGGCGGCCGGGGCGAGCGCGAGCATCAGGCAGGCGCGCGGACCCCACCGGCGGACCAGCAGCGGGGCGAGCAGCGCCGCCACCAGGTGCACGATCAGCAGGACGAGCACGCGTACTCCCGGTCGAGGTGACAGCGCGCCGGACCACGCTGGTTTCACAACCGATCACACGCCACAGAGGCACCGAACCGGGCCGTTTTCCCCAAAACCCACCCTTACCTCCGCGCGGCCTTCCCGGCCTCCTGGGCGGTGACCAAGGAGTTCGTGTCCGCAGGCGCGCCCGATCCCGCCGCAAACTCCTTGATCACCGGGGTGAGCCCCGGGAAGGGGAGGGACGGGGGCGGTGGTCAGGGGGTGGGGTTGGGGGTGGCCAACTGGCGGGCGGCCCGGTCGGCGGCGCGCTGGGCGGCGACCAGGGAACGCAACGGCAGCCGGGCGTCCCGGCTCTCCCGGCGCTGGACGAAGTAGTGCACAGCGGCCCGGACCCGGGCGCGGTCGGCGGCGCTGGACCGGGCGGTCGCGAGGATCATCTCGCGCAGCCGCGCGGCCAGTTCCTCGGCCAGCTCCAGATCGGGACCGTGCAGCGCGGCGCGGAGCGCTGCCAGCCGACTCTCGACCTTGCGGATGAGCACGTCGGTTCCGGAGCCCAGGCCACGTTCCTCGACGGTCATCCACGCCTCCACCCCATGCCGCATCGCGAGTGAAGTTACTTTATGTTGCAGCCCACAAGCAAGCAGTTAAGTAAGACTTAACGGAATAATCGCCCATTCCATTCTCGGACTGTTGCGGGCGGGGACGGAACGGTCCGGCGACGGGCGGGATGTCACACCCGCGCGGCAGGATGGGAGCGTGGCGGACGAGGTGACCCCGTCAGGCAGGTCAGACGGGTCAGGCAGGTCAGGCAGGTCAGGCGGCATGCTGGCGGAGTTCGGCGCGGCGACCCGGGAGTGGTTCACCGCGGCTTTCGCCGCGCCCACCCCGGCACAGGAGGGCGCCTGGCGCTCGGTGGCCGCCGCCCGCAACGCCCTCGTCGTCGCGCCGACCGGCTCCGGCAAGACGCTCGCGGCGTTCCTCTGGTCGCTCGACCGGCTCGCCAAGGAGCCGTCGCCGGCCGATCCCCGGCGCCGCTGCCGGGTGCTCTACGTCAGCCCGCTCAAGGCACTCGCCGTCGACGTGGAACGCAACCTGCGCGCCCCGCTCACCGGCATCCGCCAGGCCGCCTCCCGGCTCGGCCTGGTCCCGCCGGACATCACCGTCGGCATGCGGACCGGCGACACCCCGGCCGACGAGCGCCGGGCCTTCGCCCGCACCCCGCCGGACATCCTCATCACCACGCCCGAGTCGCTGTTCCTGCTGCTCACCTCCGCCGCCCGGGACTCACTGCGCGGCGTCGACACGGTGATCGTGGACGAGGTGCACGCGGTGGCCGGCACCAAGCGCGGCGCGCACCTGGCGCTGTCCCTGGAACGGCTCGACGCGCTGCTGGAGCGCCCCGCCCAGCGGATCGGGTTGTCCGCCACCGTCCGACCGATCGACGTGTGCGCCCGCTTCCTCGGCGGCGCGCGCCCGGTCGACGTGGTGCAGCCGCCGGCGAACAAGACCATCGAGGTCAGCGTCCAGGTCCCGGTGGAGGACATGACGCGCCTCGACGAGCAGGAGCCGCCGGAGGACGATCTGGGCGGCCTCGCGCCCCGCCGCCCCTCGATCTGGCCGGCGGTCGAGGAACGTGTGCTCGCGCTGATCCGCGCGCACCGGTCCACGATCGTGTTCACCAACTCCCGACGCGGCGCCGAACGCCTCTGCGCCCGCCTCAACGAGCTGGCCGCCGAGGAGATGGAGGCGGCGGCCGCCCCGGACGGCAGCCGCGTGGCCCGGGGCGGGGAGCCGGTGCGCGTATCCGAGCTGTTGCCCGGTGCCGACGGCCCGCCGGCCGGCGACGGCGCCGGGCTCGACGACGCCGGCGGGCTCGGCCCGGTGTCCGGCGGCGGGCCCGGCGACGAGGGCCGGGCACGGCGGGGTGCGGCGGCGTTCGGCGGCCCGGTGGGGCCGGTGCGTGCGCCTCGGCAGCCGGCGGAGGTGATGGCGCAGTCCGGCGCGGCGGCCGGGGCGCCGGCGGTGATCGCGCGGGCGCACCACGGCAGCGTGTCCCGGGAGGAACGCAAGCAGATCGAGGAGGCGCTCAAGTCCGGCCGGCTGCCCGCCGTGGTCGCCACGTCCAGCCTGGAGCTGGGCATCGACATGGGCGCTGTCGACCTGGTGGTGCAGATCGAGGCGCCGCCGAGCGTGGCGGCCGGGCTGCAACGGGTCGGCCGGGCCGGGCACCAGGTCGGCGCGGTCTCGCGCGGCGTCGTCTTCCCCAAGCACCGGGGCGACCTGCTCTCCTGCACGGTGGTGGCCGAGCGGATGGGCGCCGGGGCGATCGAGGAGCTGCACTACCCGCGAAACCCGCTCGACGTGCTGGCCCAGCAGATCGTCGCGATGGTGGCGCTGGAGCCGTGGCGGCTCGGCGACCTGGCCGTGCTGGTCCGGCGGGCGGCGCCGTTCGCGGAGCTGCCCGACTCGGCGCTGCACGCGGTGCTCGACATGCTCTCCGGGCGCTACCCGTCCACCGCGTTCGCCGAGCTGCGGCCGCGCCTGGTCTGGGACCGCGCCACCGACGTGCTGACCGGGCGGCCCGGCGCCCAGCGGCTCGCCGTGACCAGCGGCGGGACCATCCCCGACCGGGGCCTGTTCGGCGTGTTCCTGGCCGGCGCGGAGCGGGCGGCCCGGGTCGGCGAGCTGGACGAGGAGATGGTCTACGAGTCCCGGGTGGGCGACGTGTTCCTGCTCGGCTCGTCGTCCTGGCGGATCGAGGAGATCACCCCGGACCGGGTGCTCGTCTCCCCCGCGCCCGGCCAGGCGGCCCGGATGCCGTTCTGGAAGGGCGACCAGCTCGGCCGCCCGGTCGAGCTGGGCCGGGCGATCGGTGCCCGGGTCCGGGCGCTGCTGCGGCTGTCCGACGCCGACGCGGTGGCGGCGCTGCGCGCGGGCGGGCTGGACGACTGGGCCGCCGGGAACCTGATGAACTACCTGCGCGAGCAGAAGGCGGCCACCCGGTCGCTGCCGGACGACCGGACGGTGGTGGTCGAACGGTTCCGCGACGAGCTGGGCGACTGGCGGCTCGCCGTGCACTCGGTGCTCGGCGCCCGGGTCAACGGGCCGTGGGCGCTGGCGATCGGCCGCCGGCTGGCCGAGCGGTACGGCGTGGACGCCCAGGTCATGCCCTCCGACGACGGCATCGTGGTACGCCTGCCGGACACCGCCGACACCCCACCCGGCGCCGACGTGGTCGTCTTCGAGCCGGACGAGATCGCCCAGCTCGTCGAGGAGTCGGTCGGCACGTCGGCGCTGTTCGCGTCCCGGTTCCGCGAGTGCGCGGCCCGGTCGCTGCTGCTGCCACGCCGTGACCCCCGGCGGCGGCAGCCGCTGTGGCAGCAACGCCAGCGCGCCGCGCAACTGCTCGACGTGGCCCGCGAGTACGCCGACTTCCCGGTCACGCTGGAAGCCGCCCGGGAGTGCCTCCAGGACGTCTTCGACCAGCCCGCCCTCGGCGAGCTGATGCGCGACCTGGCCGCCCGCAAGGTGCGCCTGGTCGAGGTGGAGTCCGAGCGCCCGTCGCCGTTCGCGAGGTCGCTGCTGTTCGGGTACGTCGGCGCGTTCCTCTACGAGGGAGACGCGCCGCTGGCCGAGCGGCGGGCCGCCGCGCTGGCGCTCGACTCCGGGCTGCTCGGCGAGCTGCTCGGCCGGGTCGACCTGCGGGAGCTGCTCGACCCGGAGGTGCTCACCGAGACGGCACGTCAACTGCGCTGGCTCACCGAGCAGCGGCGGCCCCGCGACCCGGAGGACGTGGTCGAGCTGCTGCGCGTGGTCGGTGACCTGAGCAGCGCCGAGCTGGCCGAACGGGGAGTCCCGGAGTCCTGGGCCGACGAGCTGGCGGCGGCCCGGCGGGTGCTGCGGGTCCGCATCGCCGGCGAGGACCGCTGGGTGGTCGTCGAGGACGCCGCCCGGCTGCGCGACGCGCTCGGGGTGGCGCTGCCCGTCGGGGTCGCCGAGGCGTACCTCGCGCCGGTGGCCGACCCCCTCGCCGACCTGGTCGCCCGGTACGCCCGCACGCACGGCCCGTTCGCGGCGGCCACCTGCGCGGCCCGGTTCGGGCTCGGCGTGTTCGTGGTCGAGCAGGCGCTGCGGCGGCTCGCCTCGGGCGGGCGGGTGGTCTCCGGCGAGTTCGCCCCGGACACGGTGGGCACCCAGTGGTGCGACGCGGAGGTGCTGCGCCTGCTGCGCCGCCGTTCCCTGGCCGCCCTGCGCCGGGAGATCGAGCCGGTCCCGCCGCGGGCGCTCGCCGCGTTCCTGCCCCGCTGGCAGCAGGTCGGCTCGTCGGCCCGGGGCGTCGAGGCGGTCGCCGCCGCCGTCGAGCAGTTGCAGGGCGTGAGCGTGCCCGCGTCCGCGTTGGAACGCCTGGTGCTCCCGGCCCGGGTCGCCGACTACTCCCCCGCCCAGCTCGACGAGTTGTGCGCCAGCGGCGAAGTGGTGTGGGCCGGCGCGGGCGCGATCTCCGGCGGCGACGGATGGGTGACGCTCGCGTACGCCGACGTCGCGCCGCTGCTGCTCCCGCCGCCGGACGAGGCGCTGACGCCGACCCCGCTGCACGAGTCGGTGCTCGACGCGCTCGCCGACGGGCAGGCGCTGTTCTTCCGCTCCCTGTCCGACCGGGTCGGCGCCACCGACGACGCCGCGCTGTCGGGCGCGGTGTGGGATCTGGTCTGGGCCGGTCACCTCACCAACGACACGCTCGCCCCGCTGCGGGCCGCGCTCGGCGCGGGCGGGGCGCACCGGTCCCGGCCGTCGGCGCCGCGCACCCGCTACCGCCGTCCGGGCCGGGTGGCGCTGCCCAGCCGGGGTGGTCCGCCCACGATGGCCGGCCGCTGGTCCCGGCTGCCCGACCGCGACCTCGACCCCACCCGCCGGGCCGCCGCTCTGGCCGACCTGCTGCTGGAACGGCACGGCGTGGTGACCCGGGGCGCGGTCGTGGCCGAGCAGGTCACCGGCGGCTTCGCCGGGGTCTACCCGGTGCTGTCCGCGATGGAGGAACGCGGGGCGGCGCGGCGCGGCTACTTCGTCGAAGGGCTCGGCGCGGCGCAGTTCGCGGTGCCCGGCGCGGTGGACCGCATCCGGGCGCTCGCCGACGACACCCAGGGCCGGGGCGGGCCGGCGGTCGTGCTCGCCGCCACCGACCCGGCGAACCCGTACGGCGCGGCGCTGCCCTGGCCGGAACGCGTTGTCGACTCCGGCGACGGCGCGGCACCGGCCACCGGCCACCGGGCCGGGCGCAAGGCGGGCGCGCTGGTCGTGCTAGTCGGCGGTGACCTGGTGCTCTACGTGGAGCGGGGCGGCCGGACGATCCTGTCGTTCACCGACGACACCGACACGCTCGGCGCGGCCGGCAAGGCGCTCGCCGACGCGGTGCACTCCGGTGCGCTCGGCGCGATCTCGGTGGAACGCGCCGACGGCGAGGCCGTGCACGCGTCCCCGCTGCGTGACGCGCTCACCGCCGCCGGTTTCCGCGCCATCCCGCGCGGCCTGCGCCTGCGCGGCTGACCGCCCGGGAGTCCCGGTTAGGGTGTGCCGGACGCGAGCGGGGAGGAGAGCAGGTGGCGGCATAGCGGGCGAATGCCCCCGGGGCAGGGCCGAAACTGCAAGATCGCGGAGGAGTTCCGCGAGGGGAGCACCGGTCAGCAGCGGGGGACTGTGCCGCCGTAGATCGAGGACAGGTACGCGTGGCTGACGTAGTTGCCGCCGACCAGGCGGTACCACCTCGTCGTCGTGCGGTACGTGCCGGCGATCCGCTGCCCGGTCACGTAGCACTGCACCGGCACGTGGGCGTACGTGGCCGCCAGGCCCCGGCTCGCGTACGAGGTGCTCGCCCCGGCGCGCAGGTTCAGCGGCCCGGAGCCGACAACCGCGCGCGCCCCGCCGCCGGTCCACAGCAGCGTCACGTCCACCCAGGCGTTGTCGGTGAGCCGCAGCCCGTCCCAGAACGTCCCGTCGGCCAGGTCCAACCCGGCCGGGTTGCGGACGGTACGGCCGAACTGGTCGCGCCCGCCGTTGTAGCCGTTCTGGTACGCCGCCTGCGCCTCCGGCAACCCGCGCGGCAGGTCCTTCCAGTTCTCCCTGATCGACGCCGGGTTCCACCAGTCGTCGCGGGTGTTCCACGGGCCGACGTCCCACACCGGGGCGTACTCGCAGCGGCTGCCGTTCGTCGTGCAGACCTTGACCGTGTAGTCGCCGGTGTTCCGCGGGGACAGGCCGCGCCGGGTGGGCAGCGCCGCGAAGTGGTCCCGGGTACGCACCGTGTGCCCGTTGGCGGTGATGCCGCCGACCAGGCCGATCCGGGTCGCGTACACCCGGTATTCGAGGGCGGCGGCCGGCTGGACCGCCGTGGTGGCGACCCGGTCGGCGGCCAGGGTCAGGCCGGTGACTGTGGCCTCCGACGCGGCGTCGCTGGTGGTCAGCACGACGCGCGCCTGGACCCGGCTGACCGGTGCGTCGAAGACCGCCTCGGTGGCGTCGCGCCACTCGGTCCAGCCGCGTCCGCGCCAGCCGCGTACCTGGGCCACCGCCGTACCCCCGTCGCCGGTGCGGGCGGCGAACTGCGCGCGTACCCGGGTCGCGGGCCGGTCCAGGGTGCGCGACGCGGACAGCAGGATGCCCTCGGCGACCGGACCACCCACGGCGGCCGGGCGGGTGCGGGCGTTGGGACGGGGGTCGGCGAGCCGCAGGCGGCCGGACCGCCAGGCGACGTTGACGTCGTCGCCGCCGGCGACGGCGAGGTCGACGGACCAGCGTTCGGGGCCGGGTGCGGCGGCGCGGGCCGGTACGGCGGCGGGCGGGGGCGCGGCCGGCGCGGGCGTGCCGGGCAGTCCGGCGGCCACGGTGAGCAGGGCGGTCAGGGCGACGACGGTACGACGTCGTGAAGGTGCCATCAGCATTCTCCTCAGAACCTCCTGATCGTTGCGTTTCCGCAGATCAAGTGGAACCTCAGTACAAATAGCGACACATGCGAATTCTGCTCGGCCGGGGGACAATGGCGTGGTGCCCGAAGGCGACACCGTCTGGAACACCGCGCGCGTCCTGCAACGCGCGCTGGCCGGGGCCCGGCTCACCGGGTCCGACTTCCGCGTGCCACAGCTCGCCACCACCGACCTGACCGGCTGGACCGTGCGCGAGTCGGCCAGCCGCGGCAAGCACCTGCTGCTGCGCCTCACCGGCACCGACGCCGAGCCCTGGACGCTGCATTCGCACCTGCGGATGGACGGCGCCTGGCGGGCGTACGCCCCGGGTGAGCGCTGGAGCGGACGGCCGGCGCACCTGATCCGGGTGGTGCTCCGCTCCCCCGCCGCTGTCGCCGTCGGCTACCACCTGCACGAGCTGGCGCTGGTGCCGACGGCCGGCGAGGAGTCGCTCGTCGGCCACCTCGGCCCGGACCTGCTCGGCCGGGACTGGGACGCCGGCGAGGCGGTCCGCCGGCTCGCGGCCGAACCGGACCGCACGATCGGCGAGGCGCTGCTCGACCAGCGCAACCTGGCCGGGGTGGGCAACCTCTACAAGTGCGAGGTGCTGTTCCTGCGCGGCGTGTCGCCGTGGACGCCGGTAGGCGCGGTGCCGGACCTGCCGGGCACCGTCGCGCTGGCCCAGCGGCTGCTCGCGGCCAACCGGGGCCGCTGGACCCAGAGCACCACCGGGGTGCTGCAGCGGGGCGGCACCAGCTACGTCTACGGCCGCCGGGCGCAGCCGTGCCGTCGCTGCGGGACCGCCATCCGCAAGGAGGAACTGGGCGAACGGGTCACCTACTGGTGCCCGGCCTGCCAGCCGGGCGTGGAACTTCCACGAAACGCCCAAGATCGGCCGAGATAGGGACGATTGGGTACTTCCGCCTCACCCCTGTGACGTCGCATGCTGCGGTGGACCGCTCACGGATCGTCAGCAGCGCGTACGCCCGCCACGCCGGGGTGTCGGCCGGCGCGCCCCGACCCCGGGGAGAGCCATGGTGCTGTTCCGCCGCAGCCGGCCCGGACGCCCGGACCGCGCCGCCGTCGTCGCGTTCGTCGCCGAGGAGACCGTGCCCACCGGTGACCCGACGCCGGCCGATTCCGTCGCGCCCGCCGTTCCGGCCGCTCGCGGCGGCGACGAGGAACCGGGCGGCCCGGCGCCGGCGAGCCTGGACCCGGCCGCCGTCCCGCGCCTGTTCGGCCCGGTGCCGAACACCGCCGCCAGCCCGCTGCCCACGCTCGACCCGGACGGCCGCCCGGTCCCCGGCACCGGCATCCGCAAGTTCGTCGACGCGCTGCCGCTGCCCGGGCAGCCGGCCACCGCCGGGCTCGGCGCCCGCCTGCCCGTCGCCGTCCCGGACACCATCACCTGGCCGGGCTGCGACTACTACGAGATCGGCCTCCAGGAGTACGCACAACGCCTGCACCGCGACCTGCCTGCCACCCGGCTGCGCGGCTACCGCCAGCTCAACCTGGGCACCGACGCCTCCGGCCACAACACGGTCGGCCCGCCCGACCGCCCCTGGCACCTCGGCCCGATGATCGTGGCCCGGCGGGGCCGCCCGGTGCGGATCAAGTTCATCAACCAGCTCCCCACCGGACGAGCGGGGGAACTGTTCCTGCCCGTGGACGAGACGGTCGACGGCGCCGGAGCCGGGCCGCTCGACGGTCCCGCGCCGTACCCGCAGAACCGGGCCATACCGCACCTGTCCGGCGCGCGGACCGGCTGGATCAGCGCCGGCAACCCGTGGCAGTGGGTGACCCCGGCCGGCGAGATCACCCCGTACCCGATGGGTGTGGGTGTGACGCCGGTGCCGGACATGCCGCCGCCCGGCGCGGGCGCCACCACGCTGTACTTCCCGAACGACCAGAGCGGCCGGCTCATGTGGCTGCACGACAACACGCTCGGCCTGTCCCGGCTCACCGTCTACTCCGGGCAGATCGCGCTCTACCTGCTCACCGACCCGGCCGAGGAACGGCTCGTCGACGACGGCGTGCTGCCCGCCGACCAGCTTCCGCTGGTGATCGAGGACAAGACGTTCGTACCCGACGACGCGCAGCTCGCCGCCCAGGACCCCACCTGGGACCGGGACCGCTGGGGCGCCAAGGGCAGCCTGTGGCACCCGCACGTCTACCAGCCGCGGCAGAACCCGTACCGGCTCACCGGCACCAACCCGACCGGGCGCTGGGACTACGGGCCGTGGACCCACGACCCGGACGGCGGCGCCAGCCCGTGGGTCGCCCCGGTGCCGAACCCGCACCACGACCCCGACACCGACCCGGACGAGCCACCGCTGGTACCGGGCGTGCCGCACCCGTCGGCGGTCCCCGACGCGTACGGCGACACTCCGCTCGTCAACGGCGTCGCCTACCCGTACCTGGAGGTCGCGCCGCGGGCGTACCGGTTCCGGATCCTCAACGCCTGCGCGGACCGGGCGCTCAACCTCCAGCTCTACCGGGCCGCCTCCGACGCGCCGATGTGGGCCGACGACGGCAGCCCGGCCGACCCGGACGCCGGTGAGGTGCCGATGGTCGAGGCGGTCCGCGCCACCGGACGGCCCGCGTACTGGCCGGCGGACGGGCGCGACGGCGGCGTACCCGACCCGGCCGCCGCCGGACCCGAGATGATCCAGATCGGCAACGAGGGCGGCCTGCTCCCCGCTCCTGTGATGCGCACCAACCGACCGGTGGACTACCGGTACGACAGGCAGGACCCGACGGTGCTCAACGTGGACGGGCACGCGCTGCTGCTCGCCCCCGGCGAACGGGCCGACGTGGTGGTGGACTTCTCCACTGTGCCGCCGGGCAGCACGCTCATCCTCTACAACGACTGCCCCGCGCCGCTGCCCCGGTTCGACACCCGCTACGACCACCACACCGGCGCGCCCGACCGGACCGCCGCCGGTGGTCTGCCGCCGACCCGCCCCGGGTACGGCCCGAACACCCGTACGCTGCTCCAGATCCGGGTCACCGGCACCCCCGCCGAGCCGTACGACACGCGGCGGCTCGCCGAGCGGCTGCCCGGGGCGTACGCGCGCAGCCAGCCGCCGCCGATCGTGCCGCAACCCGCGTACGACGCCGCGATCGGCACCTCCACCCCGCGCCCGACGCTCGTCCCCGCGCGGGCCACCTCGGTCACGTTCACCCCGGCGGGCGCGACCGCCCCGGTCACGTTGCCGCTGGCGGTGAAGTCGGTCGGGCAGGTGTTCGAGGCCCGCCACGGCCGCGCGGTGGGCCGGCTCGGCGTCGGCCACCCGGTCGCCGGGCCGCTCGCCCCCGCCACGCTGCCGCTGGGTCCGGCCGACCCGGCCACCGAGGTGCTGCACGCCACCGACCCGGCCGTCGCTGTCGGCGCGCCCGGCGACGGCACGCAGCTCTGGCGGATCGTCGGCGACGCCCCGCGTACCCACCCGGTCCACATCGAGGGCTGCGACGTACAGCTCGTCAACCGGGTCGGCTGGGACGGCACGGTCCGCCCGCCGGACCCGGGCGAGCTGGGCTGGAAGGACACCGTCCGGGTCAACCCCCGGGAGGACGTCGTGGTGGCGCTGCGTCCCGTCCCGCCCACCCTGCCGTTCAAGATCGGCGACAGCGTACGGCTGCTCGACCCGGCCCGCCCGGCCGGCGCACGGCTGGACGCCGGCCCGGTCAGCCCGGTCGACGGCCGCCCCGCGGTCGTGGTCAACCAGCTGGTCAACCTCGGCTGGGAGTACCGCTGGCAGACCCGCTCGGCCGGACTACGTGACCAGGGTATGAGCCGACCGCTGGTCCTGCGCGTGGCACCCAAGGCGCCGACCGGGCTCACCGCCATCCCGGCGCCGGGCAGCGCCACCGCGCTTCCCGCCATCGCGCTGACCTGGACCGGCAACGGCAGCCGTCCCGTACCGACGAGCCACCGGCTGCAACGCGCCACCGACAGCACCTTCACCACCGGGCTGACCGAGATCACGGTGGCCGCCACCGCCACCCGGTACACCGACGCCACAGTCACCCCCGGCGTCACCTACCACTACCGGATCCGCGCCGAGAACGCGGTGAGCTGCTCGTCGTGGTCCAACGCCGTACCGGCGGCGGTGCACCTGGCCGCTCCGGCCCGGCTGACAGCGGTGCTGCCGCCGGCCGCGCCGCTGCGCGTGGCGCTGCGCTGGGCCAACCACTCCTTCGCGACAGGGGTGGACGTGCAGCGGGCCACGAACCCGACGTTCACCAGCGGTCCGGGCACCACAGCCATCGCCGTGGGCGAGTCCCACGTGGACCCGGCGGCCGCGCCGGACACCACGTACTACTACCGGGTACGCACGACGTACCTGGGTGCCGCCTCGCCCTGGTCGACGGTGGCCACTGTGACCACGCCGGCCCGGCCGGTCGCACCGACCGGGGTGAGCGTCACCGCGAGCGCGTCCGGGCCGGACACCGCCACCGTGACGGTGAGCTGGTCGGCGCCGACACCGGCCGGACCGGGTGCCGGGTTCATCGTGCAGCGCGCCACCGACGCCGCCTTCACCCGTGAACCGGCGACGTTCCACGTGACCGGCCGAGGCTTCACCAACACCGGCCTCGCGCAAGGCATGACCTACCACTACCGGGTACGCGCCACAAACGTCGTAGGCACCTCCCCCTGGACTCCCCCAGCCCGAACAACAACCCCCACCTGACCCTCCCTCCCCCCTCCCCTCCCGTCCCCTCCCCCCGCGCACGTGAGGTCGGCCCGGCCCGCCGGAACCCGGCGATCATGAAGTTGACGGCCGAAATGGAGATCGAAACTGCCGTCAACCTCATGATCGATCGCGTTGGTCGGGCGCGCCTGGGCGGTGATCAAGGGGTTTGTGTCGGATCCGGCTGTGGGGAGGACACAAACTCCTTGATCACCGGGCGGAGCCTGGCGGGGCGGAGCCTGGGGGGAGACGGCGGGACGAGGCGCGGGAAGGGGGCCGTCAGGGGGCGCGCAAGGGGGTTCGCAGTTCGGCCAGGGCCGAGGCTACGCCGTGCAGCAGGTCGGTGGCCTCGGTCAGGCGCGCGGCGGCCGGATGCTCCGTGTTCGGGCGGGCGTCCTCGGCCACGTAACCGGCGGCGGCCACCACCAGCCGCTCGTACGCGGCCACCCCGTCCTCCAACTGCGCCACCAGCGTCGCGTGTACCTCGTTCAGCGTGCTCTGCGGGGTCAGCTTCGCCGCGCGTTCCACGCTCGCCACCCGGGTCGCCAGCTCACGCAGTGAACGATCGGCTTCGGCCGCCTCCCGGACCGCCGGCTCGGCCAGTCCGGTCAGCCGTCCGGCCAGCCCGGCCAGGGTGAGCGCGGCCCGGTCCAGCCGGGCCCACGGCTCGGCCGCGGCGGTGCCGCGCAGCGCGAGGCGGGAGCGGACCCGGCGTACCTCGGCCACGACGCCCGGGCCGACGGGCAGCCGCTCGACGGCGGCGACCAGCCGGGCGCGGGAACGGGCGGCGGCCTCCGCCGGGTCCAGGGCGGGCGGGGGCGGCACGGCGGCCAGCGCCCGGTGGTCGACCCAGCGCCAGGCGGCCACCGCGATCGCGCTGCCCGCGGCACCGGCCCAGGCCGCGTCCGCCAGGCCGAGTCCGGCGTACGGGGTCAGCACCGCGGCGGCACCGCCGAGCCCTCCGGCCAGCACGCTCCACCGCCGCGCCGAGTTGCGAAGCCTGCGCAGCCTGCGGAAGTGCCGGGCCCGTTCGTCCGCCATCGTGTCCGCCCCTCCGTCAGCCGGTCGTGGTCTCCCCGGTGCCGCGTTCCCGGCTCATGCTGGCCCGGATCTCGTCGAGACGGGCTGCGGCTGCCGGGTCGGCCGGCTGCCCCACGGCGGGGGTCTCGGACCGGCTGCCGAGCTGCTCGCCGGCCATGCTCGACCGGATCTGCTCCAGTCTCGCCGATCCGGCCGAGTCGAGCGTGGCCTTCTGGATCTCCAGCATCCGGCCCTCGACCGAGTTGCCGGCCAGCTCGGCCCGGCCCATCGCGGTGGCGTAGCGGCGTTCGATCCGGTCGCGTACCTCGTCCAGCGAGGGGGTGTTGGCGGGCGCGGTGAGCGACGACATCGACTCCAGCGAGCGGGCCACGCTCTCCTGCATCTTGGCCTGCTCCAGCTGGCTGAGCAGCTTGGTGCGCTCGGCCAGCTTCTGCTGCAGGATCATCGAGTTGTTCTCGACCGCCTTGCGGGCCTGCGCGGCCGCGCCGAGCGCCTGGTCGTGCAGCGTCTTGAGGTCTTCCAGCGCCTGCTCGGCGGAGACCAGCTGGGTGGCCAGCATCTGGGCGGTCTGCTCGTAGCGCCCGGCCTCGGCCTCGTCACCCTTGCCCCGGGCCTGGTCGGCCACTGCGAGCGCCTGCCGCGCGTTGCCCTGGAGCTGTTCCACCTCGGTCATCTGCCGGGACAGCTTCATCTCCAGCTGGCGCTGGTTGCCGATCACCGCCGCCGCCTGCTGCACCAGCGCCTGGTGCTGGCGCTGCGCCTCCTCGACGGCCTGCTGGATCTGCACCTTCGGATCGGCGTGCTCGTCGATCTTCGCGCCGAAGAGCGCCATCAGGTACTTCCAACCCTTGACGAACGGGTTCGCCATCTCCGCCTTGTCCCCTCAGTAGCGTCGCGCCTACATGGTCCCAGCCGGACGCCACTCCGGCACCCGTACGCTCCTGATCAACAGTACGACCCGAACGCCAGCACTGCCCACGACGCGGCGGCCGGGCTCAGGCGGCGCAGACCACATCCCGCTCGGCGGGGCGTACGCGGGTGCTGCGCAGCGTGGCCTTGAGCGGCGAGTCCTGCCGGACCTGGACGGCGACCCCGCCGTCGGAGGTGACCTGCCGGACAGCGCGGTTGGTGGCCTTGCGCACGGCGGACGGGCCCACCGGGGCCGGCTCGACCCGCTCGTCGGTCACCGGCACCAGCACGCCGGGCATCTGCTCGGCCAGGGCGACGGTGTCGCTCACCTCGCGGAGCAGCTCGGACAGGCGGGCGCCGAGCGCGTCGCAGATCGCGGCCAGCAGCTCGCTGGAGGGTTCCTTCTGGCCGCGTTCGATCTCGGAGAGGTAGCCGAGGCTGACGTTGGCGGCGGAGGAGACCTCGCGGAGGGTGCGGTGCTGCCCTTGCCTGCGTGCTCGCAGCGCGTCACCGATCACCCGGCGTAGCAGGACCATCGCACCTCCCCCTGAACGGGACCACCATCCCCGGCCGGAACACGTCGCGCCGGACGCGGCGGACCGCTCCGGCGCCGACAGCGACCGCCGGAGCCTTCCCGCAACCGTACCCGTTGGTCGCCACGACGACATCCCACCCCGCCTTTGAAAATCCGGGCGGATCGACCGGTCCGGCGATCCCGCCGCCGGGCGTGCCGGCGCCGCGCGGGCTCAGCGGCGGCCGGCCCCCGCCGCCTCGGCGGCGTCGGCGTCGGCGGGGAGCCGGACGCGGTCGGCGAGCAGCCGCAGCGCCTCGTTCACCGCGGCCAAGCGGATGTGGTCGCGGCCGCCCTCGAGATCGAGCCGGCGCACCTCCGTGCCGTCCGGTCCGGCGACCGCCACGTAGACCAGGCCGACCGGCTTGCCGTCCTGCGGCTCCGGACCGGCCACGCCGGTGGTGGCCAGGCCCCAGTCCGCGCCGCAGCGCTGCCGTCCGCCCTCGGCCAGCGCCGCCGCCACGTCCGGGTCGACCGGGCCGCGGTCGGCCAGCAGGTCCTCCGGTACGCCGGCGAGCGTCGCCTTGAGTTCGGTGGCGTAGACCACCATGCCGCCCCGGTAGATCGAGCTGACCCCGGCGATCTCCACGATCGCGGCGGCGAGCAGGCCGCCGGTCAGCGACTCGACGGTGGCCAGCGTCTCGCCGCACTCGTGCAGGCGGTGCACCACGGCGGCCGCCGGGCTGCCGGCGGGCCGCTGGTCTCTCGCGTCGGTGTCCATGCCCGCCCCCATTTCCCGCCCCGCACCCGCTTACTCGTCCGCCGCCCGGACCGGCGGACCCGCGACCCGGGCCGACGGGCACTCCGCCCGGACCGACGGATCCGCCGCCCGGCTCAACGGGCCGGGCGGCGCAGCCGCAACGCCTGGGCGATGTAGTCGAACCCGGTGACCACGGTGACCACCACGGCCGCGCCCATGATCCACGGCCCGACCGCGGCGAGCGCCTCCGGCATCGGCCAGAGGTACCAGGTGATGGCCAGGATCTGCAGCGCCGTCTTGACCTTGCCGCCCCGGCTGGCGGCGATCACCCCGTGCCGGATCACCCAGAAGCGCAGCCCGGTGATGCCCAGCTCGCGGGCCAGGATCACCACAGTCACCCACCAGGGCAGCCGGTCGTAGAAGGAGAGCAGCACCAGGGCTGCGCCGGTGAGCGCCTTGTCGGCGATCGGGTCGGCCACCTTGCCCAGCGAGGTGACCAGTTCGTACCGGCGGGCGATCCAGCCGTCGACCAGGTCGGTCGCGGAGGCCACCACGAAGATCACGCAGGCGGCCGTCCGCCAGCCCGCGTTGCTCATGCCGGAGGCGATCACGGTGGCCACGAAGACCGGCACCAGCACCAGGCGCGCGCCGGTGAGCAGGTTCGCCGCGTTGAGCAGCGGTACGGGGGCAGCCGCCGTCGACTCCGCTCCCGTCATGTCCCGCATCGCCCCACGTGGCTTCCCCGCTCCATCAGGGCCCGCCGTCACCGTACCGCGCCGGGCGCCGCCGAGATCATCTCATCCGGTACGGCGACCAGGTCCACGCCCTCGGTCGCCGTCACCGTGGCCCGGACCAGGTCACCGGGGCGCAGCGCGGCCAGATCGACGCCACCGCCGACGGGCGCGACGAGCGTGGTCGAGCCGTCGACCTCGGGCGCCTGGTGAGCGGCCCGCCCCTCCACCACCCCGTCGGCGGTCGAGTCCACGAGCACCTCCACCGTCGCGCCGAGGCGCTCCTCGGCGCGCTGCGAGCAGAGTTCGTCGGCCAGCGCGCTGAGCTTGTCGTACCGCCGCTTGATCGTGGCGGCGGAGACCTTGCCGGTCAGGCCGGCGGCCTCGGTGCCGTCCTCGTCGCTGTAGTCGAACATGCCGATCGCGTCCAGCCGCGCCTCGGTCAGGAACCGGACCAGCTCGGCCACGTCCTGCTTCGTCTCGCCGGGGAAGCCGACGATGAAGTTGCTGCGCGCGCCCGCGTCCGGCGCCAGCGCGCGGGCGGAGGCGAGCAGTTCCAGGAACCGGTCGGTGGAGCCGAAGCGGCGCATCCGGCGCAGCACCGGCTCGCTGGAGTGCTGGAACGACAGGTCGAAGTACGCGGCCACACCCGGCGTGCTGGCGATCACCTCGACCAGGCCGGGCCGGGTCTCGGCGGGCTGGAGGTAGCTGGCGCGTACCCGCACGATCCCGTCGATCGCGGCGAGCTGCGGCAGCAGCTTCTCCAGCGCGCGGGGGTCGCCCAGGTCCTTGCCGTACGAGGTGGAGTTCTCGCTGACCAGCACCAGCTCCCGGACGCCGGTCTTGGCCAGCCACTCGGCCTCGGCGAGCAGCTCGTCCGGGGTACGGGAGACGAACGCGCCGCGGAACGCCGGGATGGCGCAGAACGCGCACCGCCTGTCGCAGCCGCTGGCGAGCTTCAGCGACGCCACCGGGCCGGTGTCGAGCCGGTGCCGCAGCACCTGCCGCAGGTGGGCCGGGGTGTGCGCGTCGGTCTCCGGGGCGACCCGCGCGGGGGTGCCGTGTCCGGGCAGCGACACCGCCGCGTCGCGGCGTTTCACCGGGGTCAGCGGCAGCAGCTCCCGCCGGTCGCGGGGGGTGTGCGCGCCGATCGCCTCGCCGGCGAGCACCGAGTCGAGGCGGGCGGCGATGTCCGGGTAGTCGTCGAAGCTCAGCACCGCCTGCGCCTCGGGGAGACTGTCGGCCAGCTCACGGCCGTACCGCTCGGCCATGCACCCGGCGGCGACGACCCTCGCGCCGGTGTCGGCGGCGGCCAGCAGCGTCTGGATCGAGTCCTGCTTGGCCTTCTCGACGAACCCGCACGTGTTCACCACCACCACGTCGGCGCCCTCGCCGTCGGTGGTGACCTGCCATCCGTCGGCGTGCAGCCGGGCGGCCAGTTCCTCCGAGTCGACCTCGTTACGTGCGCAGCCGAGGGTCAGCAGGGCGACGCGGCGCCCGTCGGATCGCGGGGTGGAGGAGGAGGCAGACACCATCCGAGGGTACCGGGCCGGTTCCGGACCGCCGCGCACCCGTCCGGCCGGGTCAGCGAGCGGGGGCGGCCACCCGGGCCAGCCGATCGAGGAGGAACACCTCCGTGCCGGCCAGGCCGGTGGAGCAGAAGACCGAGATCTGGTCCGCGCCGGTCCGGCCGGGAACCGCGCCGGCCAGCACCGCGCCCAGGTCGCGCAACCGCCCGGCGTACGGCTCGGCGGCGGCGAGCATCGGCGGGACGTACGCGGCGGCCTGCCCGGGTGAGTCGGTGACCAGCAGGTCGGCGGCGTCGAGCAGGTCCGGGCCGAACTCGTGCCGGTCGACCTGCTTGAAGCCGACGGTGTTGACGTGGGCGCCGGGGGCCAGGTCGGCGGCGTCGAGCACCGGGACGGTGCTGGTGGTGGCGAGCACCACGACGTCGCGGTCGCGTACCGCCGCGGCGGCCGAGCCGACGGCGCGGGCCGGCACGTTCAGCTCGGCGCGGACCCGCGCGGCGAACGCGTCCCGCCGGGCCGCCGAGCGGCTGAACACCGTCACCTCGCGCAGCGGCCGGACCGCCGCCGCGGCCCAGACCTGGGTCCACGCCTGCCGGCCGGACCCCACCACGCCGACCGTGGCGGCGTCCGCGCGGGCCAGGGCGTCCACCGCCACCCCACCGAGTCCTCCGGTACGCCGGGAGCCGAGTTCCTCGCCGACGGCGATGGCGCGTACCGCGCCGGTGGTCGCGTCGTGCAGCACGACGAGCTGACCGCTCTCCGGGTGGCCGAACGTGTCGTACGAGCGGAAGCCGTACCACTGCCCGGTGAGGTGACCGGCGGTGAGCACCATCCGGCCCCCGCCCAGCGGCGCGGACGCCCGGGGCGGGGCGATGAGCCGCCCGGCGTACGCGGCCAGCAGCGCGTCCCGCATGGCCGCGACGGTGAGCGGGGCGTCCACGGCGGCCGCGACGTCGTCGTCGGAGAAGAGCAGGGTCATGGCATCCATCCTGCAACTTGAAGTTGACGTCAACTCCACTGCTGGTGGCCTTTCTCACCACCCCGCCGACCCGGCCCGCCCGGTGCTACCGTCGGCCACGACGGCCCGTGGGCCGTCCCGGACGAGTGGTGGGCGTACCCGGTCAGGCCAAGACGCCCCGCGTGACCCGACCGTCGCCCGGCCCGCTCCGCGCCGGGCCCACCCGTCAGAGGTGATACCCATGGCCTGGATCGTGCTGGTGATCTCCGGACTCCTGGAGACCGTGTGGGCGATCGCGCTGGAACGCAGCGCCGGCTTCACCCGTCCGCTTCCCTCGGCCGTCTTCGCCGTCGCGCTGGTGGCCAGCATGGCCGGCCTGGCGTACGCGCTGCGCGACATCCCGGTCGGCACCGGCTACGCGCTGTGGGTCGGCATCGGCGCTGCGGGTACCGCGCTGGTCGGGATGCTCGCGCTCGGCGAACCGGTCAACCTGCCGCGCGTGGCCTGTCTGCTGCTGGTGGTGGTCGGCGTGATCGGGTTGAAGCTTTTCAGCTGATCGATGCCGCATCCGGTTTGGACCGTGCGGCGGCCGGGGTACCCGATCCTCCGCCGACACGTAGCGAGTCCACTCACGGAGGAAACCATGGCCGACATCCACGCCACCGCCCGCCCGCGCAGCAACGCCGCCCGCATCTGCACCATCGTCGCGTTCGTCTTCGCGGCCCTCGCGATCTTCGTGTCCCCGCTCATCTTCGGGGTCCTCGGCCTGGTCCTCGGCATCGTCGGTGCCGTCCTCGGTGACAAGCCGCTGGGCTGGTACGCCGCCGCCGCGAGCGTGGTCGGCGCGGTGATCGGCGCCGTGCTCGTCGCCGCGCTGCTCAACTGACCCGTGACGGACGACGGCGGCCACCACCCTCGGGGTGGGGCCGCCGTCGTCCGTTGCGGGACCGTCAGTCCTCGCCGCCGCGCAGGCCGGCCAGGACCTCCTCCAGCTCGTCCGGCTTGACCAGCACGTCGCGGGCCTTGGAGCCCTCGGACGGGCCGACCACGCCCCGGGTCTCCATCAGGTCCATCAGCCGGCCCGCCTTCGCGAAGCCGACCCGCAGCTTGCGCTGGAGCATCGAGGTCGACCCGAACTGCGAGGTGACCACCAGCTCGACCGCCTGCACGAGCAGGTCCAGGTCGTCGCCGATGTCCTCGTCGATCTTCTTCTTGCTGTCCTGCGCCGGGGCGAGCACGTCGGGGCGGAACTCCGGCTCGCGCTGGTCCTTGCAGAACTTCACCACGTCGGCGATCTCGCGCTCGGTGACCCAGGCGCCCTGGATGCGCTGCGGCTTCGACGCGCCCATCGGCAGGAACAGACCGTCGCCACGGCCGAGCAGCTTCTCCGCGCCGGGCTGGTCCAGGATGACCCGGGAGTCGGCGAGCGAGGAGGTGGCGAACGCGAGCCGGGACGGCACGTTCGCCTTGATCAGGCCGGTGACCACGTCGACCGAGGGCCGCTGGGTCGCGAGCACCAGGTGGATGCCGGCGGCCCGGGCGAGCTGGGTGATCCGGACGATGGAGTCCTCCACGTCGCGCGGCGCGACCATCATCAGGTCGGCCAGCTCGTCCACGATCACCAGCAGATACGGGTACGGCCGCATCTCCCGCTCGCTGCCCGGCGGCGCCTTGATCTCGCCGTTGCGGACCTTGCGGTTGAAGTCGTCGATGTGCCGGACCCCGTTGGCGGCGAGGTCGTCGTAGCGCATGTCCATCTCGCGGACGACCCACTCCAGCGAGTCGGCCGCCTTCTTCGGGTTGGTCACGATCGGCGTGACCAGGTGCGGGATGCCCTCGTAGCCGGTCATCTCGACCCGCTTCGGGTCGATCAGCAGCAGCCGCACCTCGTCCGGCGTGGCCCGGGTCAGGATGGAGACCAGCAGTGAGTTGAGGCAGGACGACTTGCCGGCGCCGGTCGCGCCCGCGATGAGAATGTGGGGCATCTTGGCGAGGTTGGCCACCACGTAGCCGCCCTCGATGTCCTTGCCGAGCGCCACCACCATCGGGTGGTGGTCGCTCGTCGCCTCGCGGGAGCGCAGCACGTCGCCGAGCGACACGTTCTCCGGGTCGGTGTTCGGGATCTCCACACCGACAGCGCTCTTGCCCGGGATCGGGCTGAGGATGCGCACGTCCGGCGACTTCACCGCGTACGCGATGTTGCGGGACAGCTGGGTGATCCGCTCGACCTTGACGCCCGGGCCCAGCTCCACCTCGTACCGGGTGACTGTCGGGCCGCGGGTGAAGCCGGTGACGGCGGCGTCCACGTCGAACTGCTCGAAGACGCCTGTGAGCGCCGCGATCACCTCGTCGTTGGCCTTGCTCCGGCTCTTCGGCTTGGCGCCGCCGCCGAGCAGGTTCGCCGGCGGCAGCGTGTAGTCGCCGGCGAGCCCGGTGAGCGCGAGCTGCTCGGCGCGGGTGGGCAGCGGCGAGTGCTCCGGCGGCTCGACCGGCTTGCGGTTCGCCGGCACCTTCGGCGGCTTGCGCGGCAGCACCAGCGTCTCCTGGAGGTCGACGCCTGCCAGCTCGTCGTCCGGGTCCAGCGGCTCCAGCGGCGGCGGCATCCGCTTCGCCGGCCGCTTGCGGGCCGGCTTCGCCGGCGCCTCGTCCTCGGTGAACTCCTCGTCGGCGTCCGCCCCGGCCGGGTCGGCGCGCAGGCCGAGCCGCTCCGGGATCTTGTTGATCGGCGTCGCGGTGACCACCAGCAGGCCGAACACCAGCAGCAGGAGCAGCAGCGGCATAGCCACCCAGGCGGTCACCGCGGACTTCAGCAGGTCGCCCACGCCCGCGCCGATCAGGCCGCCGGCGAAGTCACGCTGGACCTCGTCAACCGGGTTCTGCCCGATGTGCAGCATCGCGGCGGTCGCCAGCATCATCGAGCCCCAGCCGACCAGGCCGCGACCGCGGTGCTCGGGGTCGGCCGGGGTCCGCATCAGCCGCCACGCGCCGACCATGAACAGCACCGGGAGGATTATCGAGATGGCGCCGACGAACAGCCGTACGGTGTCGGCCAGGTGCCGGCCCACCGGCCCGGCGCCGCCGCCCCAGATGCCCACCGCGCTGAGGATGGCCAGGCCGAACAGCAGCAGCCCGGCGCCGTCGCGGCGGTGCTCCGGATCCAGCTCCCGGGTGGACGCGGCCTGCCGCCCGGCCGCCCGGAACGCCCAGCCCACCGAGTGGGCCAGTCCCATCCAGACGGCGCCCGCGGCCCGGCCGACGAACGCGGCCGGGCTCGGCCCGGTGGCCGGGCGCCGCCGCGCCGGTTTCCGCGCCGCCGCCTTCTTCGCCGGTTGACGGGCGCGGTTGTTCGTGGTGCCACGCGGCGACGCGCCGCGCCGCCGGCTCGCCTGAGAGGTACGGCCCGCCATAGAGTCACGGTAACGGCGTCACCCGGTGGATCGCCGCTTTTCCGGGTCGTGTCCGCGCGTCGCAGCACGGGTCGGACCGTCGTTTGTGTTATTCGCCTCAGAAGGGATGCCCGATGGCGTCGCCGGAGATCGAGGACGGTCCGGACGGTCCGCTGGCCGGACACCCGCAGGAACTGCGCCCGCTGACCGGCGAGCTGATCGCCGCCGTGCTCGGCCACCGGGGGTACGCGGTCGCCGAGGAACCCGGCGGCGCGCTCGTGGGCCGCTGGGAACGGAACCTGATCTGGTTCCACCGCCGGGGCGTGGCCGGTGAGCTGCTCCAGGTACGCACAGTCGTCGCTGACCACTTCGGCATCGAGCGCGTGCCCGAGCTGCACGCCTTCTGCAACACGTGGAACCACGACCGGCTCTGGCCGAAGGCGTACGTGCACGTCGCCGACGACGGGTCGGCCCAGGTGTGCGGCGAGGTCACCACCGACCTGGAGCGCGGGGTGACGCCGCACCAGCTCGACCGGCTCGTCGACTGTGGTGTGACCACCGGGTGCCAGCTCGCCGCCGCCGTCGACGAGCTGGCCGGCGGGACGCTCCGGTGACCACGGCACGCGACAGGGGGCTGGCCGCCGCGCTCGCCGACGCCCGGGACCGGCCCGACGGCGCGGAGCGCTGCGCCGAGCTGGAGCGGATCGCGTCCCGGGCGGACGCCACAGGCGACCCGCGTACCGCCCTCTCGGCGCGGTTCGCGCTGGTCGAGGCCTACCTGCACCGGGGCGAGCGGTGGCGGGCGGTGGAGCCGGTCCGGCGGATGCGGGCCACGCTCGACGGGCACCCCGGGCTGCTGGACGCCCGCCCGGACGAGCTGATCCGGTTGCGCCGGCATCAGCGGCAGGCGGTGGAGGCGTCGTTCGGCACTCCCCGGGTGGGCCTGGACCAGGCCCGGTCCCTGTTGGACGTGCTCGCCGGGGAACTGGGCGAGGACGCCGCGCCGGTGGCGGAGCTGCGCTGCCGCCTCGCCGACCACCTCGGCGACGAGCCGGCGGCCCGGCGGGCGTACGAGCGCTGGTCGGCGGCGGACGAGAACGACCCGGTGGGCGGGTGTGCGGGGTGCGCCCCGGCGCGGCGGGCCGACCTCCTGGCCGGCTGGGGCGAGCCGGACGCGGCACTGGCGGCACTGGCGCCCGCGCTGACCGGCTGGGTCGAGCCGCAGCCGGTACCGACCCGGCGGGGCGAACGGCAGGCGGCAGCGGCCGGCGCGACGGCCTGCACCGACCAGCCGGAACGGGCGCTCGCCGTGGGGCTGCTGCCGTGGCTGCGTACCGGCGCGGTGGCGCGGGCGGCCCGGGCGCACGTACGCGCGTACCGCCGGCACCGCGGCGAGCGGACCGCGTTCCCGCTGCTCGCCGCGCATCTGCGCTTCTGTGCGCTGGGTGGCTACCTGCACCGCGGGCTGGAGATCCTCACCGAGCAGTTGCCCGAGCTGGACCGCCCGGCCGACGACCTGGCCGCGATGGAGTTCGCGGCGGCGGGCGCGCTGCTGTGCGGACTGGCCGCCGAGGCCGGGCTGGGCGGGCGGCGCATCCACCGCCCCGGGCACGGTTCCCGGCCGGCGGCCGAGGTGGACGTGGCGACGCTCGGTACGCAGTTGCAGGCGCTGGCGACGGCGCTGGCCGGCAGCTTCGACGCCCGCAACGGCACCGGGCACCAGTCCGGCCGGATCGCCTCCTGGCTGGCCGAGCGGCCACTCGCCGCGCCGGTGTCGCTGGCCGCCGAGAGCGAGTTCGACGAGGAGCCGGACGCCGATCCGGCCGAACCCGGGCCGCCCGGTCCGGAGGAACCGGCACCGCTGGACGCGGCGCTGCTCGCCGCCGCCCTCGACGCCCGGGGCGAGCCGTACACGCCTGAGCCGGACGGCACGCTCGCCGGGCGGTGGGGCGGGGCCACGATCCAGTTCCGCCTGCTCGGCCGAGAGGGCGACGTGCTGCACGCCCGGGTGGTAGCGGAGCGGCGGCTGCCGGCCGGTCGGCGCGCCGAGGCGTACGCGTTCTGCAACGCCTGGAACCACGACCGGCTGCTGCCCGCCGCGTACGTCCACGAGCCCGGCGACGGGACGCTGGTGCTGGCCGCGGGCGTCTCCACCGACCTGTCCTGCGGGGTGGCCCCGGCGCAGCTCGCGGTGCTGGTGGCCGCCGCGGTCCGCACCGGCACCGCGTACGCCGAAGCGGTCGCCGCACTGCCCTGAGCCGCGCACCGACCGACGGCACCGCGGACGCGGCGCGGCCCCCGACCACCGGACGGTGGTGGTTCCCGGAGAAACCGTGCCGCCGACGCGGCGCGGCCCCCGACCACCGGGCGGTGGTGGTTCCCGGAGGAACCGTGCCGCCGACGCGGCGCGGCCCCCGATCACCGGGCGGTGGTGGTCGGGGGCCGCGGTCCGGGTGCGGCGGTCAGCGGGCGGAGAACCCCAGCGTGTACTCGCCGGAGCCGGACAACCCGACGACGCGGTACCGGTAGGCGCCGGCCGACGTCTCGGCGGTCAGCCGGGCCGTGCCGTCGGCGGCGGCCGCGCGGGCCACGGTGCGGAACGCGCCACCGGTGAAGCGTTGCAGCTCCAGCACCGCCCGGACGCCGTCCGGCGCGGACAGGCATGCCTCCTGGGTGCCGTCGGGCACCCGGTAGAAGCGCCCGTCCGGCTGGATCTGGGTCCGTCCGGCGGCGATCCGGCCGGTCCGGCTCACCTGGCCGGAGCACTCGGTGTCGCCCGCCGGCGGGGTGGGCTCGACGGTCGCGGGCGGGGTGGTCTCGCCGCCGCCGGCCGGCGGCTGCGTGGGCGCGGGCTGGTCGCCTGCGGTGACGAGCGTCAGGTTGTTGCGCTGGAGGATCTCGTTCACCGGCTGGAAGAACGTGGTGCCACCCCGGGTGCAGTCGCCGGACCCGCCGGACGTGACGCCCTGCGCCTGGTCGCCGGAGAGCCACGCGCCGCCGGAGTCACCCGGCTCGGCGCAGACGTTCGTCCGGGTCAGCCCGGTGACTGTGCCCTCCGGGTAGTTGACCGTGGCGTTCTTCGCCTGGATCAGGCCGCAGCGGGTGCCGGTGGTGGAGCCGGACCGGCAGATCGACGCGCCCACCGGCGCCTCGGTGGAGCCGTTCACCGCCACAGTGCCGCCGTCGGCGAAGTCGGTCACCACGCCCTGCGGCGTCCAGTCGGCGTTCACCCGCACGAACGCCCAGTCGTCGCCGGGGAACGAGGACGCGGCGAACGTGCCCTGGGCGACCCGGTTGGATCCGGTGGTGCGGTCCCCCGGCCGGCCGCAGTGCCCGGCGGTGACGAACCCGCCGACCACGGAGAAGCCGACCGAGCAGCGGCCCGCGTTGTTGATCAGGTAGGCGTCACCGCCCCGCACGTCGAACAGCGGACGCGGGGCCTCGTCGGCGGTCCGCACCCGGACCATCCCGGCATTCGACCCCGCGGCGGCGGCGAGCCGGCGGCCGTCGGCCTCCGCGCCCGGACGGGCGATCACGACCACCGCGTTGTCGGCCACGTCGACGTACCAGCCGGCCACGTCCGGGCTGGCGTCGGCGCCCGCCGCGTCCAGCCGGCTCTTGACCGCGTCCAGCTCGGCGACGCCCCGGGCCACCCGCTTCGGCACCGCGCCCGCGGCACGTACCCGCGCCTCGCCGGCCTGGTCGGCCACCGCCACTGTGAGCGTGGCGCCGTCCGCGCTGAGCCAGCTTCCGCCGTAACCGGCGCCGAGTTCGCCGCGCAGCCGGGTGACGGTGCCGGCCGCCCACCGCTCGGTCCGCAGCCGCTTCACCGCCTGGTCGCGGGTCAGCGCGAGGTCGCGGCCCATCGCGTCAAGGACCTCCGGGGCGACGCCGTCGGCCGCCGGCGCGGCCCGCCGGGGTTCCTCGCCGGCGAACGACGGTACGGTCACGGCCGCCGTCAACCCGGCCGCCGCCACCAGTACGCCGATGACTGTCATCCGTCTGCGGTCCATCCGCCACGCTCCTCCCGACCGGCGCAGGGGCACGCCGGCCATCGGGAGGTACGGAGACGGACGCCGATCGGATGAGTACGGGCGGCACGTTTCGACGCGCCGTGTCGGGGCGTACCCGGAAAGCGACGGCGCCGGCCCACCGTGGAGGGTGGACCGGCGCGCGGCGCGGTCGGGTCAGACCTCGACGACGGTCGGGACGATCATGGGCCGACGGCGGTACGCGTCGTTGACCCAGCGGCCCACAGTGCGGCGGACGATCTGCTGGAGCTGGTGCGGGTCGGTGATGCCGTCCGCGGCGGCCCGGTTCAGCGCCTCGGTGACCAGCGGCACCACCGGGTTGAACGCGGCCGGGTCCTCGGAGAAGCCCTTCGCCGAGACGGTCGGCCCGGCGACCACCTTGCCGGTGACGGAGTCGACCACCACGGTGGTGGCGATGAAGCCGCCGTCGCCGAGGATCCGGCGCTCGGTCAGCAACGACTCGCTGACGTCGCCCACGGCGAGGCCGTCGACGTAGACGTACCGGCTCTTGACCCGCCCGACCAGGCTGGCCCGGCCCTCGACCAGGTCGACCACGTCGCCGTCCTCGCAGAGCACCACCCGGTCCGGCGCGACGCCGGACTCGATGCCGAGCCGGGCGTGCGCCCGCAGGTGCCGCCACTCGCCGTGCACCGGCATCAGGTTGCTCGGGCGTACCACGTTGAGCAGGTAGAGCAGCTCGCCGGCCGGGGCGTGGCCGGAGACGTGCACCTTCGCGACGTCCTTGTGCACCACCACGGCGCCGGCCCGGGCCAGGCGGTTGATCACCCGGTAGACCGAGGTCTCGTTGCCGGGCACCAGCGACGACGCCAGCACCACCGTGTCGCCGGGGGCGATGGTGATGTGCCGGTGGTCGCCGCTGGCCATCCGGCCCAGCGCGCTCATCGGCTCGCCCTGCGAACCGGTGGACATCAGCACGATCTGCTCGGGCGGCAGGTTGGTGGCCTCCTCGATCCCGACCACCAGGCCGGGCGGGATGTTGAGCAGGCCCAGGTCGCGGGCGATGCCCATGTTGCGGACCATGGACCGGCCGATCAGCGCCACCTTGCGGCCGTGCTCGACGGCCGAGTCGAAGACCTGCTGCACCCGGTGCACGTGCGAGGCGAACGAGGCGACGATGATCCGCCCCTTGGCCTTCGCGAAGATCGAGTCGAGGACCGGGCCGATCTCCCGCTCCGGCGTGACGAACCCGGGGATCTCCGCGTTCGTCGAGTCGGACAGCAGCAGGTCGACGCCCTCGGCGCCGAGCCGGGCGAAGCCGGCCAGGTCGGTGATCCGCCCGTCGAGCGGAAGCTGGTCCATCTTGAAGTCGCCGGTGTGCAGCACCAGCCCGGCCGGGGTACGGATGGCCACCGCCAGCGCGTCCGGGATCGAGTGGTTCACCGCGAAGAACTCGCACTCGAACGGGCCCAGCCGTTCCCGGCCGCCCTCCCGCACGGTCAGCGTGTACGGCTGGATCCGCCGCTCGGCCAGCTTCGCCTCGACCAGGGCCAGGGTGAACTGGGAGCCGACGAGCGGGATGTCCGGCTTGTGCGCGAGCAGGTACGGCACCGCACCGATGTGGTCCTCGTGGCCGTGCGTGAGCACGATCGCCTGCACGTCGGCCAGCCGGTCCAGGATCGGGCCGAAGTCGGGCAGGATCAGGTCCACGCCCGGCTGCTCGACGTCGGGGAACAGCACCCCGCAGTCGACGATCAGCAGCTTGCCGTCGTACTCGAAGACGGTCATGTTCCGGCCGATGGCGCCGAGTCCGCCGAGCGGGATGATCCGCAGGCCGCCCTCGGGCAGCGGCGGGGGCAGTTCACCCTCGATGTGCGCCTCGGTCACGCGTCACCTCATTCTGCGACGCCGTCGCGCGGCGTCCGTCGTGTCGTTGATTCATTCGGGCAGGGGCAGGCCCGCCGCGGCGCAGTCGGCGCGCAGCTGGGCCAGTTCGTCACCGGTGGCGTCGACGAGCGGCGGCCGCACCGGGCCGGCCGGGCGACCCTGCGTCCCCAGGCCGGCCTTGACCAGGATCGTGCCCTGGGTGCGGAAGATACCGGTGTAGAGCGGCAGCAACCGCCGGTGCAGCGCGAGCGCACCGGCGTTGTCGCCCGCCTCGAACGCCTCGATCATCTGCTTGGTCAGCGCGCCGGTGAAGTGGGTGGAGGTGCCGACCACGCCGACCGCGCCGATCGACAGCATCGGCAGGGTGAGCGCGTCCTCACCGCTGTAGTAGGCCAGGTCGGCGCGGCTGAGCACCTCCGACGTGGCGAACAGGTCGCCCTTGGCGTCCTTCACCGCGACGATCCGGCCGTGCTCGGCCAGCTTGACGAGCGTCTCGGTGGCGATCGCCACGCCCGTGCGGTGCGGGATGTCGTAGAGCATGACCGGCAGGCCGGTGGCGTCCGCGACCGTGGTGAAGTGTCGCAGCAAACCGGCCTGCGGCGGCTTGTTGTAGTACGGCGTGACCACCAGCAGGCCGTGCGCACCGGCCTTCTCGGCCTGCGTGGCCAGCTCGACCGTGTGCCGGGTGTCGTTGGTGCCCACCCCGGCGACGATGCGGGCCCGGTCGCCGACCGCCTCGGCCACGGTGCGGATCAGCGACTCCTTCTCCGCCTCCGTGGTGGTCGGGGACTCCCCGGTGGTGCCGTTGAGCACCAGCGCGTCGTTGCCCTGCTCGTCGACGAGATGTTCGGCCAGCCGGGCGGCGCCGTCGAGATCCAGGCCGCCGTCCGGCGTGAACGGGGTCACCATGGCCGTCATCACCCGCCCGAACGGGCGCGACGCGCCCCGGCTCGAGGCGGCGGAGTGGTCGTGCGTCATGCTCACAACCTAGCGGACGGCCGCCGGTGGCCTGGCGGCGAAGGGCGACGAGTCACTCCGCGTGCGGCGACGCAGCCACCTCGGAGCCGTCGGGCAGGGTGGCGATCACGAAGTCGGCGAAGACGTTCGGCGCGACACCCTTGAGCTGGCGCAGGCACTCCACCGCCAGCTCGCGGATCTCCACGTCGGCGTGCTCGGTGGCGCGCATCTTCACGAAGTGGCGCCAGGCCCGGTAGTTGCCGGTCACCACGATCCGGGTCTCGGTGGCGTTCGGCAGCACCGCCCGGGCCGCCTGGCGGGCCTGCTTGCGGCGCAGCGTCGGGTTGGGCTCATCGGTGAAGCGGGCCTCCAGCCCCTCCAGCAACTCGGTGTACGCCCGCACCGCCGCGTCGGTTGCCTCGACGAACTTCTTGTGCAGTTCCGGGTCGTCGGCGATCACCGACGGCTCGACCATCGCCGCGTCCCGCTCGGGCACGTAGCGCTGGGAGAGCTGCGAGTAGGAGAAGTGCCGGTGCCGGATCAGCTCGTGGGTGAACGAGCGGGAGACGCCGCTGAAGTAGAAGCTCACCGAGCCGTGCTCCAGCACGCTCAGGTGGCCGACCTCCAGGATGTGCGCCAGGTAGCCGGCGTTGGTGGCGGTGGCCGGGTTCGGCTTCTTCCAGCTCTGGTAGCAGGCCCGGCCGGCGAACTCGGCGAGCGCCTGCCCACCGTCGGCGTCGGTGGACCAGGGCACCTCTCCGGGCGCCTGGAACTGGGTCCACGCGATCAACTTGACCTGGGGCTGAACCATCTCCGGCATTCCTGCGACTGTAGTGGCCGCGCCGTCGCCGTGGAAATCGGGCACGCGGCCGACCAGCCGGCGCTCACGCCCAGATGTCCAAGGTCTCCAGGGGCGCCGTCGCGCGATCCGTCCCGCCGGCGGGAGGTCACACGTAGAGCGAGGTGAAGGGTGCCCAGGGCAGGTTGCGGGCGACCGAGAAGATCCCCCAGGCGGCCAGGAACATGCCGATGACCTTGGGGCTGAACTGGACCTCGGGCAGCTTCCAGCCGAACGCCCGGTTGCCGGCCCAGGCCACGAAGAGCCAGGCCAGGAACGGCAGCGCGAAGATGAACAGGAAGTGGTGCCGGGCGGCGGCGGGCAGGTCGCCGTGGAGCACGTACCAGAGCGCGCGGGTGCCGCCGCAACCGGGGCAGTCCAGGCCGGTGGTCAGCTTGAGCAGGCAGGTCGGCGCGGCGTCCGGGTCGCTCCGGGTCGGGTCGCTGATCAGGGCGTACGCGATGCCGAGGCCGACGCAGCCGAGCGCGGCCAGCGGCACCGCCCAGCGCGGGGCGCGGGCGTGCAGGCGCAGCACCATCCGGGTGAACCGGTCGGCCTCGACCGGCTGGTACGTCACCGGGTAACCCGGCCACGGCGCTCCGGCGGGAGCCGGCGGGCCGGCGTGCGCGTGCGACGGCGATCCGGACTCCGGCTGCGCGTGCCCGTGCGGGTGCGGGTGCGGGTCGGGCGCGGTGGCAGGCCGGTCAACGCTCGTCACGCGCTCACCGTACACCTGCCACGCCCACCAGCGCGGCGGCCAGCGGCCCCGCGAGGTCGCCCGCAGCGGGCGGGGCGACCGCGTCCAGGCCGAGCCAGCCGGCCAGCCGGTACAGCTCGGCGGCGAGCGCCACAGCGGTCTCCCCCGGGTCGGCGCCCGGCTCGGCCCAGGCGGCCGGCACCAGCAGCGCCCCGGTCTTCCGGTCGGCCTTCAGGTCGACGCGGGCGGTGAAGCGCTCGCCCTGGCGGAACGGCAGCACGTAGTAGCCGTACACCCGCTGGGGCGCCGGCACATAGATCTCGATCCGGTAGGTGAAGCCGAACAGCCGCTCGGTGCGCGCCCGCTCCCAGACCAGCGGGTCGAACGGGCTGACCAGCGTGTTGCCGCGTACCCAGCGGGGCAGCCGGGCGTCGGCGTGCAGGTAGGCCGGCTGCCGCCAGCCCTGCACCGTGACCGGGGTCAGCTCGCCCGCCTCGACCAGCTCGGCCACCGCACGCCGCGCCCCGGCGACCGGCAGCCGGAAGTAGTCGCGCAGCTCCGTCTCGGCGGCGACGCCGAGCGAGCGGGCGGCGATCGACACGAGCGACCGGTGCGCCTCGGCGTCGCTCGGGGTGGGCGCGTCCAGCACGGCGGCCGGGAGCACCCGCTCGGGCAGGTCGTAGCGGCGGGCGAACGAGTTGGTGCGGTCGGCGGCGGTGACCTCGCCGGCCCAGAACAGGAACTCCAGCGCCCGCTTCACGGCCGACCAGTTCCAGCCCCAGTTGCCGGTCTCCCGCGGGGCGTCGTGCTCGATCTCGGCCGCGGTCAGCGGCCCCCGGGCGGCCACCTCGTCGCGGACCCAGGCGACCAGTTCGGGCTGCTCCTCGGCGATCCGGCGCATCCCGCCCCACGCCTCGTCGCGGGCCTTGGCCATCCGCCAGCGCAACGCCGGATGCAGCCCCACCGGCACCAGCGACGCCTCGTGCGCCCAGTATTCGAACAGCTCACGCGGGCGGCGGTAGGCGGCGGTGTCGAGCAGGGCGGTCGGGTACGGCCCGAGCCGGCTGTAGAGCGGCAGGTAGTGCGCCCGCTGGAGCACGTTCACCGAGTCCATCTGGATCAGCCCGACCCGGTCGAGCACCCGCCGTAGGTGCCGCCGGGTGGGCACGCCCGAAGGCGCCGGGTCGGCGAAGCCCTGGGCGGCCAGGGCGATCCGGCGGGCCTGGGCGAGGGAGAGCGATTCCGGTACGGCCATCGTCGGCGACCCTAATCCAGCGGTACGACATCGGGAGCGGCGGCTGGACCGATCGCCCGTCGGGGCATAGAACGGACAGGTGCTCACCATTCGCCGGGAGGAACCGGACGACGCCGAGGCGATCGCCCGGGTGCACGTCCACGGCTGGCAGGCCGGTTACGCCGGGATCATGCCCGAGGAGGTGCTGAGCCGGCTGAACCCCCGCGCCTGGGCGCAGCGCCGCCGCGACCTCGGCACCGCCGATCCGGAGCACCCGTTCACCACGCTCGTCGCCGTGGACGACGGCACGATCGTCGGGTTCACCACGTTCGGGCCGTACCGGAACAACCAGGACCGCGGCGACCTCGACCCGGCGCACGGCGAGCTGCTGGCGATCTACCTGGAGCCGGCGCACTGGGGCTCCGGCGCCGCCCGGACGCTGCTCGCGGCGGCCCGCGACGGCCTGGCCGAGCGGGGCTGGACCGGGTACCGGCTCTGGGTGCTCGCCGACAACGCCCGGGCCCGCCGCTTCTACGAGCGGGCCGGGCACTCACCGGACGGTGAGGAGTCCACCTACCCGGTGCCGCTCTCCGGTGGCCGGACCCCGATCCTGCTCCGCGAGCTGCGGTACACCGCCGGAGGCTGACCCGGCCGGGACGCCGCCGCCGGGACGCTCACCGCCGGCCGGCGTGAGCCGGCGGCGGACCGGCAGCCCGAGCAGCAGCGCCAGGCTGATCCACACGTACGTGTTGCTGCCGAGGAAGCCGTCCACGCCGGTGAAGTCCTTCTCCCAGGACCAGACGATCCGGCTGCACAGCAGCGCGTACCCGATCAACGCGGCGGCCAGCAGCAGACGGCGCCGGCGGCTGCGCGCGGGCGCCGCCATGCCGTTGTCGACGAGCAGGATCAGGCCGGGCAGCAGCCAGACCAGGTGGTGCACCCAGGTCACCGGGCTGACCAGGCACATCACGGCGCCGGTGAGGGCCAGGCCGGTGGCCTCGTCGCCGGCGGCCACCGCCGCCCGCGAGCGCCAAACCCACACCACGAGCGTCAGGAGTACGAGCACCAGCCAGGCGATCGTGCTGGGGTGCTGCGGGTCGAGCCGGGCCACCACCCCGCGCAGCGACTGGTTGGAGACGAACGCCAGTTCACCGACCCGGTCGGTGTTCCACAGCGCCTCGGTCCAGAACTCCCGGGAGGCGTCGGGGAAGAGGCCGGCGGCCACGAGCGTGGCGACGGCGGCGGTGCCGACGGTGGTCAGCGCGGCCCGCCAGCGGCCGGTGACCAGCAGATAGACGAGGAAGATGCCGGGCGTCAGCTTGATCGCGGTGGCCAGGCCGATGCCCACGCCCGCCCAGCGGCTGCGCGCCGGCAGCAGCCACAGCAGGTCCACCGCCACCAGGAACAGCAGCAGCATGTTGACCTGGCCGAAGTTGACAGTCTCGCGCATCGGCTCGTACGCGGCGGCCAGGCAGAGCGCGACAGCGAGCGCGAACCAGCGGGTCCAGCCGGACCGGCGGGCCACCGGGTCCAGCAGCCGCCAGACCACCACGGCGCTCGCCAGCACCGTCGCGGTCACGCTCACCACGATCGCCGCGCTCCACGGCAGGTACGCCATCGGCAGCATCACCAGCGCGGCGAACGGCGGATAGGTGAAGCCGTACTGCGTGCCGGGGCGCAGGAAGTCGTAGATCTCCCCGCCGTCACGCGCCCAGTACGTCAGCGCGCCGTAGTAGACCTGGAGGTCGAAGAAGCCGTGCCGCACCGCCGCCACGGAGAGGAACACGGTGACCGCCGCGGCGAGCGCCACCACGGCGACGACCTGCGTGATCGTCCGCCCGGCACCCTGCGCCACCGTCACCCTCCTCGCCCTGCGTAGGCTCACGTGCCATGGCTGCAGGCTACGTCCGGCCCGCGCGTCCCGAGGACGCCGGCGAGATCGCACGCATCCAGCTCGCGACCTGGCGGGTCGCGTACCGCCGGATCCTGCCCCGGCACGTGCTCGACAACCTCGACGAGGCGTACCTCGCGCGGCGGTGGAGTGCGGCGGTGCAGGAGCCGCCCTCGGGCGCGCACCGGGTGCTGGTCGCCGTCGAACAGGCGGCGCAATCCTATCTGGTGGGGTTCGTCGCCTCCGGTCCGGCCGACGCCGACGCGCTCGCCCCCGACGAGCCGGCCGAGGCGCTCGGCTCGGACGTCGCCGCGGTCACGGACCTGCTGGTCGAGCCCCGGTGGGGGCGGCGCGGGCACGGCAGCCGGCTGCTCGCCGCGGCCGTCGACAACTGGCGCGCCGACGGTCTGACCCGGGCTGTGGCGTGGGCGTTCGACGCCGACGCCGCGACCCGGAAGTTCCTCGGCTCGACCGGCTGGGAGCCGGACGGTGCGGCCCGCGCGCTGGACGTGGACGACATGCTGGTCCCCCAGATCCGCCTGCACGTGGCAGTCCCGGAGACCGCAGAGGAAGAATCCTCAGCCGAGCGATGAGTTTCCGCCCGGCCGCCGGTCCACCCCGACGTGGGTGGGCCGGCGGTCCCGGCACGGGGCAGGACCGCCACCCCACCCCCACCCCCCGCCCTGATCCAGTCGATCATGAAGTTGGCGGCCTCTTCGATCTCCCCAACCGCCGCCAACCTCATGATCGACCAGGGGCGGGCCGGGGGTGGGGTGGGGGGTTGGGGTCAGGCCGGGGGGAGTTCGGCTACCAGTTCGTCGTCCTCGGTCGCGCCTGTGGGGTGGAAGTTCAGGGACGTGTAGAGGGCGGCGGCGGCCTTGTTGTCGGGGTGGTAGCTCAGGCGGATCGGGCGGCCCGCCTCGGCGAGCCAGTCGGCGAGCGTCCGAACGGTGGCGCGGCCCAGGCCCCGGCCCTGCTCGGCGGCGTCGATCACCATGCCGCCGATCCAGCGCGACTCGTCGTCGTCCACGCCCCACATGACATGGCCGACCACCGTCTCGTCGGCGTAGACGGCCAGCGAGTTCCAGACGTCCGAGCGCTCGGTGAGAAGCAGGTATCGGGCGGCCAGCGCGGCCACGAAGGCGCGCTGGTCGTCGTGCGGCGCGACGTCCGCCACGGCCCGCCAGTTGTCGTCGTCCACCGGGCGCAGCGTCACCCGGCGGCCGGTGCGGTCGGAGTGTCCGGAATCGATCATGAAAGCAGCCTAGGTGGGCACCGCCGACCAGGCAAAACGGTTTCCGGCCGCCGGCCGGAGCGCGGTGCCCGCAGCGGATCAGTCGAGCAGGGCGTCCAGGCCGACTGTGAGACCGGGCCGGCGACCCACCTCCCGGACCGCGAGCAGCACGCCGGGCATGAACGACACCCGGTCGTACGAGTCGTGCCGGATGGTGAGCGTCTCGCCGGTGGTGCCGAACAGCACCTCCTGGTGGGCGACCAGGCCGGTGGCGCGTACCGCGTGCACGCGTACCCCGTCGATGTCGGCACCGCGGGCGCCGGCCGCCTCGTCGCGGGTCGCGTCCGGCGCGGGCCCCAGGCCGGCGTCGGCGCGGGCGGCGGCGATCAGCCGGGCCGTGTGGGTGGCGGTGCCGCTCGGCGCGTCGAGCTTGCGCGGGTGGTGCCGCTCGACGATCTCGACCGACTCGAAGTGGCGGGCGGCGCGCGCCGCGAACTGCATCATCAGCACCGCGCCGATGCCGAAGTTGGGGGCGATCACCACGCCTACGCCGGGCCGGCCGGTGAGCCAGCCCCGCACCTCGGCGAGCCGCTGCCCGGTGAAGCCGGTGGTGCCGACCACCGCGTGCACGCCGTGCTCGACGCACCAGCGCAGGTTGTCCATGACCGCGTCGGGGGTGGTGAAGTCGACGACCACTTCGGCACCCGCCTGCGCCACCGCGTCCAGGTCGTCGCCCTGGTCGACGGCCGCGACCAGCTCCAGGTCGGCGGCGGAGTCGACCGCCTTGCAGACCTCCATGCCCATCCGGCCCCGGGCGCCGAGCACACCGACCCGGGCCGCCGTCTTCCGCTGCTCAGTCACGGGCCACAACCTATCCCAGCCCGCACCACGCGGTCCGGCGGACCGCACCGCCGCCCGGCATCCGGCGGACCGGACGTCGCTCAGCGGTCGACGGTGAAGCTGCCGGAGTCGAACGGACCCACCACGGCAAGCGACATGGGCCGGCCGAGCAGGTCGGCGGCGAGCGTGTTCACGTCGTCGAGCGTCACCGCGTCCACCCGGGCCAGCAGGTCGTCCACCGGCATCAGGTTGCCGAAGAGCAACTCCCCCTTGGCGAGCCGGCTCATCCGCGAGCCGGTGTCCTCCAGCCCGAGCACGAACGAGCCCTTGCTCATCCCCTTGCCCCGGGCCAGTTCCGCCTCGGTGATCCCCTCGGCGGCCACCCGCGCCAGCTCCGCGCGGGTCAGGTCCAGCACCTCGTCCACCTTGCCCGGCGCGCACCCGGCGTAGACGGCGAACACGCCGCTGTCGGCGTACTGGCTGGCGTATGAGTACACCGAGTACGCCAGGCCACGCTGCTCCCGGATCTCCTGGAACAGCCGGCTGGACATGCCGCCGCCGAGCACGTTGTTGAGCACGCCGAGCGCGAACCGCCTGTCGTCGGTGCGGTCGATTCCCGGGCAGCCGAGGATGACGTGCGCCTGCTCGGTCTCCTTCGGCTCGACGAGCGTGGTGGCCGGCTTGGTGCGTACCGTCGGGGTGGCCCGGCGGTGTGGCGCCGGCGACGCCGGGTCGGTGTCCAGCGGGGTGCCGCGCAGCGCCTGCCGGACCAGCTTGACCACTGCGGCGTGGTCGAGGTTGCCGGCGGCGGCGATCACGATCTGCGGCGCGGTGTAGCGGCGGCGGTAGAAGCCCTGGATCTGCCGCCGGGTCATCGGCGTGACCGTCTCCTCGGTGCCGGAGATGAGCCGGCCCAGCGGGTGGTCACCGTAGACGGCGCGGGCGAACAGGTCGTGCACCTCGTCGCCGGGCTCGTCGTCGTGCATGGCGATCTCTTCGAGGATGACGCCGCGTTCGGTCTCCACGTCGGCGGCGGTCAGCACCGAGTCGGCGACCAGGTCGCACATGACATCGATGGCCAGCGGCAGGTCCTCGTCCAGCACCCGCGCGTAGTAGCAGGTGTATTCCTTCGTGGTGAACGCGTTCGTCTCGCCGCCCACGGCCTCGATCTGCGACGAGATCTCCAGCGCGCTGCGCTTGTTGGTGCCCTTGAACAGCAGGTGCTCCAGGAAGTGCGCGGCGCCGGCCTGCGAGCCGGTCTCGTCGCGCGAGCCGACCGCCACCCAGATGCCGAACGACACGCTGCGCATCGCCGGGATCGCCTCGGTGAGCACCCGCAGCCCGCTGGGCAGCACGGTGCGGCGGACGGTGCCGCCGAGCGGGTCGTCGCTGAGCGTCCGGGTGACCGCGCGGGCCGCCGAACCGGTCGACGCCACCCCCCGTCCCGTCGAGGCGACTGACGAACTCACGAGAACCTGCTCTCCGGATGACGAGGAACGGCGGGACGTACGACGGCTCCAGCTCGCGCAGGCGATCTGGAGCCGTGGGCCGGCCCGGGCGACGCGGACGTCACCCGGGCCGGTCGGTGGATCAGCTGTGCCGGGTCCGGCGACGCGGACGGGACTCGCCGCCGCCCTCGCCGCCCTCGGAGCGGCGCTCGCCACCCTCGGAGCGGCGCTCACCACCCCGGTCACCGCGGTCACGCGGGCCACGGTCGCCGCCGCGGTCCCGGCCCGACGGACGGTCGCCACCGGCCGCCTCACCGGCGGCCGGTGCCTCGGCGCCCTCCGGACGGATCTTGTCCAGGTAGATCTTGCCGCGGGCGTCGATGTCCGCGATCTCCACCTCGACCTTGTCGCCGACGTTGAGGAAGTCCTCGACCTTCTCGACCCGCTTGCCGTCGCCCACCTTGGAGATGTGCAGCAGGCCGTCGCGGCCCGGCAGCAGCGAGATGAAGGCGCCGAACGCGGCGGTCTTCACCACGGTGCCGAGGAACCGCTCCCCGACCTTGGGCAGCGTCGGGTTGGCGATGCCGTTGATCCGGTCCACCGCGGCCTGGGCCGCCGGCCCGTTGGTCGCGCCGACGTAGATCGTGCCGTCGTCCTCGATGGAGATCTCGGCGCCGGTCTCGTCCTGGATCGCGTTGATGGTCTGGCCCTTCGGGCCGATCACCATGCCGATCTTGTCGACCGGGATCTTCACGGTGGTCACCCGCGGCGCGTAGTCCGACATCTCGGCCGGCGCCTCGATGGCCCGCTGCATCACGTCGAGGATGGTCTGCCGGGCCTCGTGCGCCTGCTGCAGCGCGGCGGCCAGCACGTCCGACGGGATGCCGTCCAGCTTGGTGTCCAGCTGGAGCGCGGTGACGAAGTCACGGGTGCCGGCGACCTTGAAGTCCATGTCGCCGAACGCGTCCTCGGCGCCGAGGATGTCGGTCAGCGTCACGTACTGGGTCTTGCCGTCGACCTCGTCGGAGATGAGGCCCATGGCGATGCCGGCGACCGGCGCCTTCAGCGGCACACCGGCCGAGAGCAGGCCCAGCGTCGAGGCGCAGACCGAACCCATCGAGGTGGAGCCGTTGGAGCCGAGCGCCTCGGAGACCTGCCGGATGGCGTACGGGAACTCCTCGCGCGAGGGCAGCACCGGGATCAGCGCCCGCTCGGCGAGCGCGCCGTGGCCGATCTCGCGCCGCTTCGGCGAGCCGACCCGGCCGGTCTCACCGGTCGAGTACGGCGGGAAGTTGTAGTTGTGCATGTAGCGCTTGCGGTTCTCCGGGGACAGCGTGTCCACCATCTGCTCCATGCGCAGCATGTTCAGCGTGGTGACGCCCAGGATCTGGGTCTCGCCGCGCTCGAACAGCGCCGAGCCGTGCACCCGCGGCAGCACGCCGACCTCGGCGGTCAGCGGGCGGATGTCACGCGGGCCGCGGCCGTCGATGCGGACCTGCTCGCGCAGCACCCGGTTGCGGACCTCGGACTTGGTCAGCGAGCGGAACGCCGCGGACAGCTCCTTCTCGCGGCCCTCGAACCGGCCGGTCAGCTCCTCGGCGACCTTGGCCTTGATCCGGTCCAGGGCCTCCTCGCGGTCGGCCTTGCCGGCGATCTTCAGCGCCTCGGCGACGTCGGCGCGGGCCACCTCGGCCACCGCGTCGTACGCGTCGTCCTGGTAGTCCAGGAAGATCGGGAACTCGGCGACCGGCTTGGCGGCCACCTCGGCCAGCTCGCTCTGCGCCCGGCACAGCTCGCGGATGGCCGGCTTGGCGGCTTCCAGGCCGCTGGCCACGATCTCCTCGGTCGGCGCGGTCGCGCCGCCCGAGATCAGGGTCACGGCGTTCGGGGTGGCCTCGGCCTCGACCATCATGATCGCGACCTCGCCGTCCGCCAGGGTGCGGCCGGCCACGACCATGTCGAAGGTGGCCCGCTCCAGCTCCTCCAGGGTCGGGAAGGCGACCCACTGGCCGTCGACGTGCGCGACCCGGGTCGCGCCGATCGGGCCGGAGAACGGCAGGCCGGAGAGCTTGGTCGACATCGAGGCGGCGTTGATCGCCACCACGTCGTACGGGTGCTGCGGGTCGAGTGCCAGCACGGTCTCGACGACCTGGACCTCGTTGCGCAGGCCCTTGACGAACGACGGGCGCAGCGGCCGGTCGATCAGCCGGCAGGTGAGGATGGCGTCCTCGCTGGGCCGGCCCTCGCGGCGGAAGAACGAGCCGGGGATGCGGCCCGCGGCGTACATCCGCTCCTCGACGTCCACGGTCAGCGGGAAGAAGTCGAACGACTCGCGCGGCTGCTTGCCGGCCGTGGTGGCGGAGAGGACGACCGTCTCGCCGAGCTGGGCGACGACGGAGCCGGCGGCCTGGCGGGCCAGGCGGCCGGTGGAGAAGGTGATCTCGCGGGTGCCGAAGGCCCCGTTGTCGATCACCGCGGTGCGGGATTCGGTGCCGAGGTTGGTCTCGGTCATGTGCTGTGGTGCTCCTTCGCGTCGTCGGCCGACGACACGGGAACTGCTCAGGCGGCCGGTCTTCGATCGAAGCGCCCGGGGTGGCCGGCGTCGTGCCGGGATTCCCGGGGGCCACTACCGGAGACCGGTGCTGACCGGCTCCCTCTCGGGTGTCGCGCGGCCGGGTTCTTCGGTGGTACTGCAACGGGGGAGCGGCCAGGCGGCCACTCCCCCGTCAGGTCATCGGCGCAGGCCGAGCCGCTCGATGAGCGACCGGTAGCGGTTGATGTCCTTCTTCTGGACGTAGTTCAGCAGCCGGCGGCGCCGGCCGACCAGCAGCAGCAGCCCACGGCGGCTGTGGTGGTCGTGCTTGTGCACCTTCAGGTGCTCGGTGAGCTCCGCGATCCGCTTGGTCAGGACCGCGACCTGCACCTCGGGCGAGCCGGTGTCGCCCTCGGCGGTCGCGTACTCCTGGCGGATCTTGGCCTTGGCTTCCTGGTCGAGCGCCATGTTCTCCCTGTTTCGTGGGTCATTCGATGAGGTCCGGAGCGGTCGTGGTGACCGGTGCAACGGACCGGTTCCTCGCACCCGCGGCGTCGTGCAGGCACGCGAGGCCCCCGTCGGTCAGCCGACGTCTCCGCCAGCCTACCAGCCCTCGGGACGGACGGCCGGTCAAGGTCGCCCACCCGGGTCAGAGCACCGCCCGGCGGGTGCGCTCCACGTCCTCGGCGATCTGGGCCACCAGCGGTTCGATCGCGTCGTATGTCCGCTGCTCACGCAGGTGCGCCACGAAGTCGAGCGCCAGCCGCTCGCCGTACAGGTCGCCGGTGAAGTCCAGCGCGTACGCCTCCACCCGCCGCTCCCGGCCGGAGAACGTCGGGTTGGTGCCGATCGACACGGCCGCCGCCAGCGGTTCGCCGTCGCGGCGCACCAGGCGGGCCGCGTACACCCCGTCGGCCGGCACCGCCGCGTACCTGTGGGTCAGCAGGTTGGCGGTGGGGTAACCCAGCTCACGTCCGCGCTGGTCGCCGCGGACCACCACGCCCTCGACGCGGTGCGGGCGGCCGAGCGCCGCCGCCGCCGCGCCCACGTCGCCCGCGTCGACGCAGGACCGGATGTACGTGGAGGAGAAGACGGTGCCCGCCTCGGCGACCAGCGGCGCCCCCTCGACGGCGAACCCGAAGGTACGGCCCAGCCGCTCCAGCAGCGGCACGTCGCCCGCGGCCCGGTGCCCGAACCGGAAGTTGTCACCGACCACCACCAGCGCGGCGTGCAGGTGCGCGACCAGGACGTCGTGCACGAACGCCTCGGGCGGCAGCCGGGAGAACTCGACGGTGAACGGCACCACGCAGAGCACGTCCACGCCCAGCGCCTCGATCAGCTCGGCCTTGCGGGCCGGCTCGGTCAGCACCGCCGGGTGCGAGCCGGGGCGTACCACCTCGGCGGGGTGCGGGTCGAACGTCACCACCACCGACTTGACGCCCAGCTCCCGGGCGCGCGCCACGGCGTGACCGATGGTGGCCTGGTGCCCCCGGTGCACGCCGTCGAAGACGCCGATGGTGACCACCGAGCGTCCCCAGCCGCCGGGCGCCGCCTCGTACCCCCGCCACCGCTGCATGCCGTTCCTCCCCCTGTCCGCCCGCGCGCCGTTCAGGCCGGGGCCAGCACGATCTCCGCGCGGGCCCGGCCGTCCCGCTCGCTGACGATAGCGATCAGCCCGCCCGCCGGATCGAAGACCGCGTACGGCCCGGTGATGCCGGCCGGCGCCAGCGGCCCGCCGTGGGACAGCACCCGGGTCTCGTCGGCGGTGGCGTCCCGGCGCGGGAAGAACCGCCCGGCGGCGGCGTCGAGCGGCAGGTTCACCACGTCCGGCGCGCGCTCCTGGAGCTGGTCGAGCGTGGCCGCCTCGGCGAGCGTGAACCCGCCCACAGCGGTCCGGCGCAGCGCGGTGAGGTGACCGCCGACGCCGACCGCCGCGCCCGCGTCGCGGGCCAGCGCCCGGATGTACGTCCCGGACGAGCAGGTCACGTCCACGTCCACGTCCACCACGTCCGGGACGTCCCGGCGGATCGCCAGCACGTCCAGCCGCGACACGGTGACCCGGCGGGCGGGCAGCTCGACCGCCTCGCCGTCGCGGACCCGCTTGTACGCCCGCTGCCCGTCGATCTTGATGGCGCTCACCGCGCTCGGCACCTGGTCGATCTCGCCGGTGAGGGCGGCCAGCGCGGTGCGTACCCCGTCGTCGGTGACCGCGCCGGCCGGGGTGGTCGCGACGACCTCGCCCTCGGCGTCGTCGGTGACTGTGGCCTGTCCCAGCCGGATCGTCGCGGCGTAGCTCTTGCCGGCGCCGATCACGTACGTGAGCAGCCGGGTCGCCCGGCCCACCCCGATCACCAGGACACCGGTGGCCATCGGGTCGAGCGTGCCGCCGTGACCGACGCGGCGGGTACGCGCCAGCCGCCGGACGCGGGCCACGACGTCGTGCGACGTCATGCCGCCGGGCTTGTCGACCACGATCAGACCGTCTGTGCTCACGACCGCCAAGCCTGCCAGACGGCGGTGATCGGCCCTGCGGGGGATACCGCCCAGCTTCGGCTGGGTGTCAAGATCGTGCGCCACCGCCCGTCTGCCCGGGAAGTCCGATGACCGATCACCGCTCCACCCCCGACCCCTACTTCTCCGCCGGCCCGCCGGAGGACGAACTGGGGCGGGTGCCCGAGTGGCTGCGCCGCCCCGAGCCCGAGGTGCCGCCCGGCCGCGCGGACCGCCTGCGGATCGCGCTCGGCGGGCACTCCGGCAAGCTGCTCGGCGGCGTACTCGTGCTGGTGCTGCTCGCATTCTTCGGGCTCGTCGGCGGCCTCGGCTACCAGGGCTTCCAGCGCTGGCGTGAGCCGGCCACCGAACACCCCACGGTGAGCCTGCCGGTCGGTGAGCAGGCGTCCTCGTCGGCGTCCCCGCCACCGGCCGCCGGCCCGTTCGACGGCACCCCGGCGGCCGGCTTCCCGGAGGGCGCGGCGGGGATCGCGCTGCCCCGCGCCAAGCGCACCGGCCCGTTCACCGAGAAGCAGGTGGCCGACGCGCTGGCCAAAATACGCAAGGCGCTGGTCACCGCCCGGCTGGACCGCACCTTCTTCACCGCGAAGGACCCGGAGCGGCTGGTGCGCCAGTTCGCCCCGGACGCGCGGGCCGGCGTGCGCGACGACTTCCCCACCGGTGAGGCGGGCACCTACGCGACCCGGCTCGCCCCCGGCGCCCGGCTCACCGCGGACCAGCCCCGGGTCAAGGGCCGGATCAGCTACCGGGCGACGAAGGACCGGGACGGCATCCGCATCCTGGAGGTGACCACGAACTTCGTCTGGGCGTACGCGTTCCCCACCACCAGCCCCACGCCGGGCGACGGCGTCGTGGTGGTCCACGACACGGTGAAGTGGAGCACCCCGCACCCGGCCGACGTGACCACCGCCTCCGCCGGGCTGTGGATCGAACGGGCCGACTCGTACGCCTCCAACATCGACTGCGCTGCCCTGGACAAGGGCCTGCTCGCGCTCGGCAAGCAGTCGTTCGGCGGTCCGGCCGACCCAGACCCGGACGCGGTCTTCGACCCGGACAAGACCGTCGACCTGCCGGACACCTGCTGACCGGCGTCAGCGGACCGCGCCGACCACCGCCCACGCGCCCGAGCGCATCCGCAGCAGCAGGCCGGCCAGCCGCAGCACCACGAACAGCGTCAGCCCGGCCCAGATCCCGCCCAGCCCGAGGTCGAACCCGTAGGCCAGCCAGATCGCCGGCACGAACCCGCCGAACGCACACACGATGGTGAGGTTGCGCAGGTAGCGCACGTCACCCGCACCGATCAGCACCCCGTCGAGCGCGAACACCACGCCGCCGATCGGCTGGAGCGCCACGAACCAGGGCCAGGCCGTCATGGCCTGCTCGCGTACCTGCGGATCGGAGCTGAACCACGACGGCACCACGCCGGCGCCGGCGGCGATCAGCACCGCGAAGGCCACGCCGCACAGGCCGCCGAGCAGCGCGACGCGGCGGGCCAGGAACCGCGCGCCGGCCGCGTCGCCGGCGCCGAGCGCGGCACCGACCAGCGACTGTGCGGCGATGGCCAGGGCGTCGAGCACCAGCACGGTGAAGAACCACAGCTGTACGGCGATCTGGTGCGCGCCGACCGCTGCGGCGCCGAAGCGGGCCGCGACAGCCGTGGCGGACAGGAAGCTGGCCTGGAACGCGACACCCCGCACGAGCAGGTCCCGGCTGAGCACGAGCTGCTGCCCGATCACCCGGGGCCGGGGTCGCAGCGAGACCCGCTCACGCACCAGCGCCGCCGCGAACAGCACCCCGGAGAGCGTCTGCGCGGTCGCGTTCGCCACCGCCGAGCCGACCAGGCCGAGCCCGGCCGGGTAGACGAGCAGCGGGCAGAGCAGCGCGGAGAGCAGGTTCGGGCCGAGCACGAACAGCAGCGGGCGGCGGGTGTCCTGGATGCCGCGCAGCCAGCCGTTGCCGGCGGCGGCGAGCAGCAGGCCGGGCGCGCCGAGCGCCGCGATCCGCAGCCACCCGGCGGCGGCGTCGGCCACCTCGCCGGGGCCGCCGACGAGGGTACGCGCCAGCGCGCCCCCGCCGATGCCGATGGCGACCGCCACCAGCACTCCGGTGGCGAGCGCGAGCCAGGACGCCTGGACGCCCTCGGCCACCGCGGCGGCCCGGTCCCCCGCCCCGAAGCGGCGGGCCGAGCGGCCCGTTGTGCCGTACGCGACGACGGTCCCGACCCAGGCGGTGAGCGTCATGACCGTGCCGCCGACGGCAAGCGCGGCCAGCGGCACCCGCCCGAGGTGACCGACCACTGCGGTGTCGACCAGGACGTAGAGCGGCTCGGCGGCCAGCACCACGAGGGCGGGCAGCGCGAGCGCGGCGATCCGCCGCGGCGAGGCGGTGACGGGGGTGGCGGTGGTGCTCATCGCCGCCGATCCTGGCACGCCGTCAGTAAGGCTTGCAAGGTAGGTGGCTACTTACCCACAGCGGCCAGGAAGCGGGCGGTGTCACGCCGCCCGCGCAGGCGGCGCACCGGCGTCGGGCCGGGGTGTGGTCCTCGGGCCCGGCCGGCGTCACCGCCGGACGGCGTACGTCACTGACGGGTGTCCATCGAGGTCTGCAGCGCGCGGCGCATCTGCTCGCGCGCCTCGTCGGTGGTGGTCTCGGTCTGCGGCTTGCGCTTGCTCGGCATCTGAGGTCCTTCCAGGGTGCGGACCGCCGGAACGTGGCGGTCCTACGGGCGCCCGGCGCTCCGGATCGGCGCGACAGCGAATCGCGCCGCGACCGGAAGTCGTCGGCGGCTGAGCGCCCGGCAGCGGTCCGGGATCACCGGAGCGGCTCGCCTGGCAGCGGGAGCCCGGGTCGGTCTGACCCTGGAGGGAGGCGAAGCCGGGTGCGGCACCACCGCCCGCGACCGGCGCGCGAAGCGCCGGTCCCGCACCCAAATTAACGTTCACTTTCCAGATGCTGCCCACTGTTCCCGAAATGCGGAAAGATCAACGTCGTCGTCCCGGTCCGGGGAGGGCGGTCAGCGGGCCAGGAAGTGCCAGCCCAGCCACCACCAGAAGCCGAACAGCCCGATCCGGCCCACCGGCACCGGGCCCACCTCGTACCGCATCACGAACGCGCAGACGTCGGCCAGCGACGGGATCCGCGACCCCTCGCGGCGCGCGGCCCACTCGACCACGGCGAACAGCACGATCGAGACCAGGAACCCGCCGATCGCCAGTGCCCGCATCATCGGCGCACCAGTCCCCAGAACGCGGACAGCCACGCGAACCAGGCCGCCGAGCGGGCCAGGTTGCCCTCCAGCAGCGGATCGGCCAGCCGGGAGAAGGTGGGGAAGTCGTCGCCCGCCGCCATCACGAACGTCGCGCCCTCGAAGACCCCGAAGACGGTCACCGGGACCAGCCACCAGAGCGCGACCGACGGCAGCCGGCGCGGCGCCGGACGCCGGGGCACCCGGTTGCTCAGGCCGACCCAGATCAACCCCCCGCCGGTGGTGAGGATGTAGAGGTTCGCCGCGGTCGAGAAGGACGGCATCTGGCCGCCGACCAGAGAGAGGCAGATCAGCACCGGCACGGAGACGACCGGCCGGTCCCAGGCCCGGGGCGCCTCGACGGTGAGCTCACGGGGATGATCCATCACCCGATTGTCCCCAGCGTGACGCACCGCGGGAAGCCCGGCGCGCGTCGTGGTCCCTCGAAAACGGGCCGATCAGCTCACACTTCCGATGGCCGCCACACCGGATCGACCGGACTAGAAGGACAAATCGCTCCAGCCGGGCGTCTCACGCCACGGGGGTCACCGCGCCGGTGGCCAGCTCGGCACGGATCCGCCCGACCACCTCGTCGAGCGCTCCCCGGCCGGTGAAGCCGGCGGCGAACCGGTGCCCGCCGCCGCCCAGCGCCACCGCCACCCGGCTCACGTCCACCGCGCCCTTGCTGCGCAGCGACACCGCCCACTCGGCCTCACCGGCCTGCTTCACCACGCAGCTCACGTCCGCCTCGGCGGTGCAGCGCACCGAGTCGATCAGCGCCTCCAGCACGTACGCGGGCTGGTCGTGGCGGACCAGGTCGTCGCGGGTGGCGTACGTCCAGACGAGGCCGTGCCCGGCGGCGGCCGCCGGTTCCAGCGTGGCCCGGCCCAGCACCTCGCCGAAGAGGCGGACGGCGCCGAACGGGCGGGTGTCGAAGATCCGCCGGGAGATGTCACCGGGCCGGATGCCGGTGGCGACCAGGCGGGCGGCCGTCTCGTGCACGGCCGGTGTGGTCGCCTCGAAGCGGAACGAGCCGGTGTCGGTGGTCAGCGCGACGTACAGCCCGGTCGCGATATCCGCGTCCAGCGTCACCCCGAGCCGGTCCAGCAGTTCCAGCGCGACCACGGAGGTGGCGGCGGCGTGCGGGTCGACCAGGCTGATCCGGCCGAACCCGCTGTTCGAGGCGTGGTGGTCGAGCACGAGCGACGTGCCGGCCGTGTCCAGCCGGTCGGCCAGGTCGCCCAGCCGGGACTCGCTCGCCGCGTCGAAGCAGATCACCAGGTCCGGCGCGGGGTACGCGTCGTCCTGCGGCACCAGCAGGTCCGTGCCGGGCATCCAGCGGAACGGCTCCGGCACCTCTGGCGGGCCGGGGAAGGTGGCCTGGAGATCGCGTACGCCGAGCCGGCGCAGACCCAGACCGAAGCCGAGCATGCTGCCCAGCGCGTCCCCGTCCGGGTTCACGTGGCAGATCAGCAGCACCCGCGCCTCCGCGGGGAGGTCGCGCACCGCCGCGACGGCGGCCGCCCACGCGGTCTCGGTGGGCCCGGCCGCCTCGGTCACCGGCTCTCGCCGGCGCGCGGCTCGTCGTCGTCCTCGTCCCCGGCGGAGGCGTCGTCGGCGTCCTCGTCGTCCTCGACCCGGTACGGCTGGGCGTCACCCGCGTACGAGGACTGGGCGGCGAGGCGCTGCACCTCGGCGTCGGCGGTACGCGCGGCGGCGAGCAGGTCGTCGATGTGCTTGACCTGGTCCTGCACGTCGTCCAGGACGAAGGTGAGCGTCGGCGAGTGCCGCAACCCGAGCGCCTTGCCGACGGTGCTGCGCAGCATGCCCTTGGCGCTCTCCAGCGCGGCGGCGGTGCTCGCCTGGGCCGCCGCGTCGCCGAGCACCGTGTAGAAGACCGTGGCGTCGCGCAGGTCGGCGGTGATCCGGGCGTCGGTGATCGTGATCATGCCGAGCCGGGGATCCTTGATCTGGCTGCGCACCACCGACGCGACGAGTTCCCGGATGCGCTCCGCGTGCCGGCGAACCTTTGCCTGATCCGTCATGTCCCCCACCTCCGGGATCACCTTTACCGATGACGGCGCCGGATCGGCGTGCGACCCGGGCCGCCGGCCGGAAACAGCAGGCCCGCGGGCGCCGCCGGGTCCGACCGCCCAACGCTGAAGAACACTACCCGCGTCCCACCGGACGTCACGCGGCACGGCCGGACTGCCGCGCGACGGGCCGGCGCCTGTCAGTCCTCCTCGCCGTGCAGGCGACGGCGCACCGACAGCAGCTCGGTCTCCGGGCGGGCGGCGACCAGCCGCTCGCAGGAGTCGAGCACCTCGCGGACATGGGCCGGCGTGGCGGCCACCACCGCCACGCCGATCTCCGCCCGGCCGTGCAGGTCGAGCGCCCCGACCTCGGCGGCGGAGACCTCGAACTTGCGCAGCGCGGCGACGATCGGCCGGACGTACGACCGCTTGGCCTTCAGGGACCGGGAGTCACCCGGGAGCAACAGGTCGAACAGCGCGGTTCCGGTATACACGGCGAGCAACGGTACGCCTGCGGCGTGACTCCGCGCTGCCATTTGCCGGCCGGCTCGGGCTGGGCGGCGCTCTCTGCCTGGTCATCGACGGCCCTCGGTACCGCGAGCCGTCGTCCGGCCAGGATCCAGACGCACACGACCGCCATCGGTACCGCCGTCAGGAGCATCACCGTGATCTCGCCGAGTCCTCCGCCTTCGCTCAGCAGCAATCCTGTCAGCAGGGCCAGAACCATGTTGTTGCCGGCGTGAGCCAGGCTCGGCGGCCAGATACTGTCGCTCCGCGAGCGCAGCCAGGCGAGAATGATTTCCTGCAGCAGGAAACCCACTGTCCAGACCAACAGCCCGAGGAGAACATTGGTGAATTCGATATAACCGAGAAAGGCGAGCGGATAGTGCCAGACCGCCCAGATGAGCCCTGTCACGGTGGCCGACATAAGCGGCCTGCCCACGAAAATCCTGAGCCTCAGATAGCTCGTCCAGCCGAACTCCTCACCCCAGTAGAAGGGGGTGAGCAACGGGACGGCAACCATCAGCAGAAGAACGAGCGCCCACCCCGGAAGCCCAGGAACGGCGCCGTCCAGGGCAGAGGGATCCGGATTCCACAGGCCCGTCGCCACCGCCAACCCGACGGTAGCCACCACGAGCCCCATCGGACCGAGCCAAGCCACGAGATAGGAGGACCACGCACCGCGCAAACGAGGAGCGAGCCCCGCATCGCGGAACCCCTCCCGTGTGATCCACCGACGTACGACGATCGCAGCCATGGCTGGGGCGAAGCCAAAAGGAAGCTGAACCAGCGGGTTGACCAGCGAAAGCCCCAAGCCCAGCCGGGCGAGGAGCAACCACGCCCAACTCATCCCAAACGAAATGACTAAGAATGCCAGCACCCCTTTCATTCTCGTCGTCACGAAGTGCCACCTTCCTTCTGGTTCCGTTGCAGAGCCAGAAGATCATGGGGTTCGTGTCGCGGTCACTGACACTCGTGGGCGTATTGCGAGTATGGCTAGGCATACCCGGACGTCGCGTTCGCCGTGGGCACGGACCTTCGCGTGACGGCCTTCTGCCGGCGTGACAGCTTCGGTCGGAGGCGGCGCCCGCGTCGGAGCCGGGGCAACGGCGCGATCATCGCCCGGTAGCCGTGAGAGTGATCGAGGCCGCCGGGCACGGATCTGGCCGATGTGCGGATGTGAGACAGCCGCAGCGGACCCCCTACCCGCCGAACTTCAAGCCGCCCTCGGCCTCATCCACGGCACGCACTCAAGGCGCGACCGCCACCAGCACGTCCCGCTCGATCGCCTGGTCGACCCGGTGGGCGAAGTCACCGAAGCCGGGGCCGTCGAGCACGCGCAGCCCGGCGTCGGCCAGCACCGCCTCCGCCTGCGCCCGGGGGGCCACGTGCGTGTTCCAGGACAGGCCGAGCGCCCCGCCCGGGCGCAGCAGTTCCCGCCACACCGGCACGGCGGCGGTGAGCAGCTCCAGCGGGCTACGGGACAACCCGTGATCGGTACGGCTGCCGTGCGCCACCCCGTACGGCGCGTCGGTGACGATCACGTCGGCGCAGCGGGGACGCAGCGCCTCGCGGGCCCGGGTGGTGTCGATGTGCAGCACTGTGACCCGCTGGGTGGCCCCGGCCCGGTGCTCGTCCCGCGACGGCGCGAGCACCGCCTCGAACCGGCGGGCCACCAGCTTGCGGTCCCGGCGCACCGACGTCGAGTCGGTGGTGTGCTTGAGCCGCTTGCGGCGCAGCCAGGTACGCAGGAACGCGGCGTACGCGTCCACGTCCTTGCCGTCGCGCTCGATGCCGATGCCGTCGTAGCCGTACATGAGCACCTGGTTGAGCGTGGTGCCCCGGCCGCAGAGCGGATCCAGCACCACCACCGGCCCGTCCAGCATCCGCGGCGCGGCGGCGGAGGCGAGCACTGTGACGTTGAGCAGCAGCCGGGTGAACTGCTCGTTGGTCTTGCCGGCGTACTTGGGAATGGTGATCAGGTCGGAGTCGTACCGGGCCAGCGGGCGCAGCGGCACCGGCCGCAGCAGGTCGTCGCCGACGCGCTCGAACAGCGCGTACGCGGCCGACAGGTTCGCCAGGTGGGCCAGGTCCCGCTCGCCCAGCCCGGGTTCGGCGGTGGCGAACGTCAGGTACTCCACCCCGCCGATCCGCGTCACCTCCGCGTCGGCCGGTACGGCGCCTAGTACGCCGGAACCGGCGAACACGGCCAGTTCGGCGCGGGCCAGCCGGGCCGCCGCATCGGCGTAGACGCGGTTGGCGGAGGGCGCGAGGAGCAGTGCGTACCGGATCACGCCGCAGATTGTCGCAGCCTGCACAGACGGCGACGGCCGGGGCCCGAAGGCCCCGGCCGCCGGCCGGTCGTGCGCGTGGTTCTCAGGCGCGCGGCTTCTCGCGCATCTCGAACGTCTCGATGACGTCGCCGACCTGGACGTTGTTGTAACCGCCCAGCGTCAGACCACACTCGAAGCCCTCGCGGACCTCGGTCGCGTCGTCCTTGAACCGCTTCAGGGAGCTGATCGTGAGGTTGTCCGCCACGACCGCCCCGTCCCGCAGCAGCCGCGCCTTGGCGTTGCGGCGGATGAGGCCGGACCGGACGATACAGCCGGAGATGTTGCCGATCTTGGACGAGCGGAAGACGTCGCGGATCTCCGCGGTGCCCAGCTCGACCTCCTCGTACTCCGGCTTGAGCAGACCCTTGAGCGCGGCGTCGATCTCCTCGATGGCCTGGTAGATGACGGTGTAGTACCGGATCTCCACGCCCTCGCGGTCGGCCATCTCGCGGACCTTGTTCGAGGCCCGCACGTTGAAGCCGATGATCGTGACCGCCTCGGACGAGGCGCTCGCGAGCATGACGTCGCTCTCGGTGATCGCGCCCACGCCCCGGTGGATGATCCGAAGCTGGACCTCCTCCGGGATGTCGAGGTTGAACAGCGCGTCCTCGAGCGCCTCCACGGAACCGGAGACGTCGCCCTTGAGCACCAGGTTGAGCGAGGTCTTCTCGCCCTCCTTGAGCTGCTCCATGAGCGTCTCGAGAGTGGCCCGGCCGCGGGAGTTGGCGAACGACGCCGCCCGCCTCCGTGCCTGCCGCTGCTCGGCGATCTGCCGCACGGTGCGGTCGTCCTCGGCGGCCAGGAAGGTGTCACCCGCACCCGGCACCGTGGTCAGACCCAGCACCATGACCGGACGCGCCGGACCGGCCGAGTCGACCGGCTTGCCGTTCTCGTCCAGCATGGCCCGCACGCGGCCGTGCGCCCCACCGGCGACGATCGAGTCACCGGCACGCAGGGTGCCCTTCTGCACCAGCACGGTCGCCACCGCGCCACGGCCCTTGTCCAGGTGCGCCTCGATCGCGACACCCTGCGCCGGCCCGTCGATCGGAGCGGTCAGCTCCAGCGACGCGTCGGCGGTCAGCAGCACGGCCTCGAGCAGTTCCTCGATGCCGATGCCGGGCTTGGCCGCCACGTTGACGAACATGGTGTCGCCGCCATACTCCTCGGCGACCAGGCCGTACTCGGTCAGCTGCTGGCGGACCTTGTCCGGGTTCGCCTCGGGCTTGTCGACCTTGTTGACCGCGACCACGATCGGCACGTCCGCCGCCTTGGCGTGGTTGAGTGCCTCGATGGTCTGCGGCATGACGCCGTCGTCGGCCGCGACCACCAGGATCACGATGTCAGTGACCTGGGCACCACGGGCACGCATGGCGGTGAACGCCTCGTGACCCGGGGTGTCGATGAACGTCACCGCGCGGTCCTCGCCCTCGTGCGGGACGTGGACCTGGTAGGCGCCGATGTGCTGGGTGATGCCACCCGCCTCGCCGGCCACCACGTTCGCCTTGCGGATCGCGTCGAGCAGCTTGGTCTTACCGTGGTCGACGTGACCCATGACGGTCACGACCGGCGCACGGCTGACCAGGCGGTCCGCCGCGACCTCGGCGTCGAGGTCGATGTTGAACTGCGCGAGCAGCTCGCGGTCCTCGTCCTCCGGGCTGACGATCTGCACGTCGAAGCCGAGGTGCTCACCCAGCAGCTGCAGGGTCTCGTCGGAGCACGACTGGGTCGCCGTCACCATCTCGCCCAGGTTGAACATCTCCTGGACCAGCGAGCCCGGGTTGGCGTTGATCTTGTCGGCGAAGTCCGACAGCGAGGCGCCACGGGACAACCGGACAACCTGACCCTGACCGCGGGGCGCGCCCGAGGACATGGTCGGGGCCGACAGGTTGTCGAACTCCTGTCTGCGCTGCTTCTTGGACTTGCGACCGCGGGTCGGCCGGCCGCCGGGACGCCCGAAGGCACCCGCCGCGCCACCGCCACGGCCACGGCCACCGCCGCCGGGACGGCCACCGCCGCCGACCGGGCCACCCGGACGGAAACCACCGCCGGGAGCACCGCCACCGCCGCCGGGACCGCCACGGTAGCCACCGCCACCGCCGCCACCACCGGGACCGCCACGGTAGCCACCGCCACCGCCGCCACCACCGGGTCCACCGCGGTAGCCACCGCCACCGCCGCCGGGACCGCCCGGACGACCGGCGCCACCGCCCGGTCCGCCACGACCGCCACCGGGGCCGCCGGGGCGGCCGGTGGTCGGGCGCTGGCTCGGCATCGAGGCCGGGCTCGGCCGCGGCGGCATCGACGCCGGGCTGGGCCGCGGCGGCATGCCGGCCGGGCTGGGACGGGGACCGCCCGCACCGGCGGCCGGGGGCCGCTGCTGCTGGCCGCCCTGGATACCGAACGGGTTGTTACCGGCGCCGCGCGCCGGCGGACGACCGCCGGGACGGGCACCGGGGCCCTGACCCTGACCCGGACCGCCGGGACGACCGGCGGCCGGGGAACCCGGACGCGGCGGCATGGCGTTCGGGCCGGGACGCGGACCGGGGCGAGCACCGCCCTCGGCCGGGGGCTCCCGGCGTACGGTCTCGCGCTGCTGCTGACGGGCGGCCTGGGCGGCCTTGACCGCGGCCTCCTGCTCAGCCTTGAGCGCGGCGGCACGCGCCTCGGCGGCCGCCACTTCGATGTCGTGCGCGCTCGCCGGCTTGGCGACCGGAGTCGCCGGCTGCGGCGGGCCGGGGACCGGGCCCTTGGGCTTCGGTCCAGGGGTCGGCGCGGCCGGACGCCGGGGCGGCATCGGCCTGGCCGAGACCCGGGGGACACCCGGGGTCGGGGTGGGCGTCGGGGTCGGTGCCGGGCCACTGGGCGCGGCAGCCGGCGGGCCGGCAGGCGCCGACGAACCGGCTACGAACGCGCTACGCAGCCGCCGGGCGACAGGCGCCTCGACGGTGCTGGACGCGGACTTCACGAACTCGCCCATCTCCTTGAGCTTGGCGAGAACGGTCTTGCTTTCGACCCCGAGCTCCTTGGCAAGCTCGTGTACGCGGGCCTTTCCTGCCACTGCACTCCTCACTCCGAGGTCGTGCGGGCAGCACCCGCAGCGACCTCACTCCTGCACTTGAAGCCTGGTCATTTCAGGGACTTCATCGTGTGCTCATGTCGGTCGTCCTACCTTGCTAGCGACCCTCGACCGGTCGGGCTTGACCGGTCGTCGGGGGTTGCGCGTCGACGTGCTCCGCAAGCGCACCGAGGTCGGGGACCCCGGTGAGGCGCAGTGCCCGCCCGAAGGCGCGGCGTCGCACCGCCTGCGCGAAGCAGGCCGGATCAGGGTGCATGTTCGCTCCCCGACCCGGCAGTCTGCGGGCCGGATCGGGCCGGAGGCTGATGTGACCAGCCTCGTCACCGATCGCGACGACCCGCAACAACTCGCTGGCCGGCGCTCGTTTCCGGCAGCCCACACAGGTGCGCTCCGGAATCGCGCGTCGTGCCACTGAGTAAGTCTACCCCTAGCCGCCGGAGATCGCGCCGCCCGGCTCCGGGACGTGATCAGCTCCGCCCCGGCTCTGCGGGGCCGCGGTCTCCGCGTCGGACCGGATGTCGATGCGCCAACCGGTCAGACGGGCCGCGAGGCGGGCGTTCTGCCCTTCCCGGCCGATCGCGAGCGAGAGCTGGAAGTCCGGCACGGTCACCCGGGCGGTACGGGTGGCCAGGTCGACCACCTCGACCCGCAGCGCCTTGGCCGGCGACAACGCGTTGCCGACGAAGGTGGCCGGGTCGTCCGACCAGTCGATGATGTCGATCTTCTCACCGTGCAGCTCGCTCATCACGGCGCGGACCCGCTGGCCCATCGGACCGATGCAGGCGCCCTTGGCGTTGACGCCGGGAGTGGTCGAGCGCACGGCGATCTTCGTACGGTGACCTGCCTCACGCGCGATCGCGCCGATCTCCACGGTTCCGTCGGCGATCTCCGGCACCTCAAGCGCGAACAGCTTCTTCACCAGCGCGGGGTGCGACCGGGACAGCGTGATCTGCGGGCCGCGCATGCCCTTGGCGACGTGCACGACCACGCAGCGGATCCGCTCGCCGTGCTCGTACCGCTCGCCGGGAACCTGCTCGGACTGCGGCAGGACACCCTCCAGCTTGCCCAGGTCGACGCTGACGATGCCCTTCTCCCGGCGGGTCTCGTGCGCCTGCACCACGCCGGTGACCAGGTCACCGTCGCGGCCGACGTACTCGCCGAAGTGCACCTCGTCGGTGGCCTCCCGCAGCCGCTGGAGGATCACCTGCTTCGCGGTCATGGCGGCGATCCGACCGAAGTCGTGCGGAGTGTCGTCCCACTCCCGGGTCACCGTGCCGTCGGCGTCCAGCTCCTGCGCGTAGACCGAGGCGGCCCCGCTCTTGCGGTCGATCTCCACCCGGGCGTGCGGCTCGGCGCCGTCGGTGTGCCGGTAGGCGGTCAGCAGCGCGGTCTCGATCGCCGCGAGGATCGTGTCGAACGGGATCTCCCGCTCGCGCTCCAGGGCGCGCAGCGCCGCGAGGTCGATGTTCACCTCTCCTCGTCCTCCAGATCTTCGTCGTCGTCGGTGTCGTCACCGAAGTCCTCGTCGGCCAGGTCGTCCAGGCGGTTGAACTCCACCTGGACCCGGCCGGGCCCGAGTTCGGCGTACGGGTGTTCGGCGGGGCCGGCGTCGGTCTCCAGCACCACGCGTTCGTCGTCGGCGGCCGTGATCCGGCCGGTGAGCTGGCGGTCCCCCGCGTCGCCACGGACGGTGACCTTGACCAGCCGCCCGGCGTTGCGCCGCCAGTGGCGGGGCAGGGTGAGCGGGCGGTCCACGCCGGGCGAGCTGACCTCAAGCTGGTACTCGCCGGCCACGATGTCGCCGCCGGCCTCCTCGGCCGCGTCCAGCGCCGCCGAGACCGCGCGGGAGACGTCCGCCACGCCGTCCAGGTTGATCCCGCCGTCGGCGTCCACGATCACCCGGACCACGTGCCGCCGGCCGGCGCGGGAGACGGAGAGGTCCTCCAGGTCGTAACCGGCCGCGGTGACGACCGGTTCGATCACCTCGCGCAGCCGGTTGCGGCGGGCGGCGAGATCGCTGCGGGGTGCGCCGCTCCGGTCCGTGCCGCGGGGCCCGTCGGACCGGCGGGGCCGCCCGGCGGGCCCCGTCGACCGGGTGGTACGGCCACGCTGCGTCATTGCGCGCACCTCTCCTGCTGTTGCCACGACCCGCGGGCCGTGTTGTCCCGGGCCGGTGCGGGCGTTCGGCCCGCCATACCGGCGCGCCACCGGGGCGTCCGCGCCCGGTGGTTGCGCAGAGCGTAACGCTTGTGGCCGTCGACGGACCCGGCGGCGCACCGAGACCCTGCCCCACGAGGCGGCGCGGATGGTGTTGACTCTGTCAGGTGGGGATCGGCAGAACACCATCCGACCAGGTCAGAGCGGGGCATTCCCGGCGCTGGCTGCTGCGTGCCGGTGGGCTCGTGGCGCTCGGCGGCGCGACGGCGCCGCTGACCGGTTGTGATCTTTTCGACCGCGACGAGGAGCCACCGGAGCCGGACGCGCTGGAGCCGCTCGTCGCCGAGGCGCTCGCGCTGGAGGCCCGCTACCGGGCCGCCGCCACCGCCGCGCCGGCGCTGGCCGGGCGGCTCACCCCGATCGCCGACGCGCATCGGGCACACGCCGAGGAGCTACGCCGCGTGATCGGCCGGCCGGCACCCTCCGGCACGCCGGCCGCCGGCCCGGCGAGCGCCCCCGCGCCCGACGCCGCGGTCACCGAGTTGCGCCGGGCCGAGCAGGAGGGCCGGACGAACGCGGCCAGGGCGTGCGCGGCAGCGCCGGCCGAGCGGGCAGCGCTGCTCGGCTCGATCGCCGCGGCGCGGGCCACACACGTGGAGGCGCTCAAGTGAACAACCCGACGACCGGTCCGGCCACGGCGCTCGCCGACGCGCTCGCCGCCGAGTACGCGGCGATCTGGGCGTACGGGGTGATCGGTGTGCACCTGACCGAGGCGGCGCGTACGGCCGCCCGTGCCGCCGAGGCGGCCCACCGGTCCCGCCGCGACGCGCTGCTGCTGAAGCTCGCCGAGGGCTCCGGGCAGGTGCCCGCCGACCGGGCCGGGTACGCGCTGCCCTACCCGGTGACGGACCGGGCGAGCGCGCTGCGCCTGGCGGTGGAGATCGAGGAGCGGACGGCCGGGCACTGGCGGGCCGCGCTGCCGCACACCACCGGCGCGGACCGGAACACGGCGCTCGCCGCGCTCACCGACTGCGCGTTGCGCGCCACCCGCTGGCGGCGCACGGCGGGCGTGACGCCGGTCACCGTTCCGTTCCCGGGCCGCCGGGCCTGAGCGCGACGCCGGTCACCCGGCGGAACCCTCCGGTTGCGTAGCGCATACCAGGTATGCATACTCGCGGTCATGTCCATCCGTCACGGCCTGCTCGCCCTGCTCGAACGCGGCCAGATGTACGGCTACCAGCTCCGTGCCGCGTTCGAGGAGTCCACCGGGTCGACCTGGCCGCTGAACATCGGACAGGTCTACACCACGCTGGCGCGGCTGGAACGTGACGGACTGGTCCGCCCGCTGCCGGAGAACGAGAGCGGGCAGCGGCCGTACGAGATCACCGACGCCGGACGGGCGGATCTGGCGCTGTGGTTCGCCACACCGATCAGCCGCGCCGACCGGCCCCGCGACGAGCTGTCGATCAAACTGGCGCTGGCGCTGACCACCCCCGGCGTCGACGTGCGGTCGGTGGTGCAGACCCAGCGCACCGCGACCATGCGCGCGCTCCAGGAGTTCACCCGGTTGAAGTACACGAGCGACAAGCCGGAGGATCTACCCTGGCGGCTGGTGCTGGACGCGATGATCTTCCAGACCGAGGCCGAGGTGCGGTGGCTCGACCACTGCGAGACGAGCCTGGTCCGGCACCGCCCGACGCCGATCCGGGCGGTCGACCGCCCCGAGGCGGTGGACCGGACCGGCGACGAAGCCCGCCGGTGATCCGGCACGGGAGGCGCTGATGGACCCGATCGACGGGGTGCTGGAACTGCGGGACGTACGCCGGACCCACGGCGCCGGTGAGGCAGCCGTGCACGCGCTGCGCGGCGTGAGCCTGACCGTGCGGGCCGGTGAGCTGGTGGCGGTGATGGGCCCCTCCGGGTCCGGCAAGTCCACGCTGCTGGCGCTCGCCGGCGGCCTGGACCGGCCCACCGGCGGCGAGGTGGTGGTCGAGGGCGAGACGCTGGTCGGGCTGTCCGCCCGCGAGCTGGCCCGGCTGCGGCGCCGCCGGATCGGGTACGTCTTCCAGGACCTGAACCTGCTCGGCAGCCTGACCGCCGTGGAGAACGTGGCGCTGCCACTGGAACTGGACGGCACCGGCGTACGGGCGGCCCGCCATCTGGCGCTGGCCGCGCTGCGCGAGGTCGACCTGGAGGACCTGGCCGACCGCTTCCCGGACCAGATGTCCGGCGGCCAGCAGCAGCGGGTGGCGATCGCCCGGGCCCTCGTCGGCGAACGCCGCCTGGTCCTCGCCGACGAGCCGACCGGCGCGCTGGACTCGCAGACCGGCGAGGCGGTGCTGCACCTGCTGCGCCGCCGGGTGGACGCCGGGGCGGCCGGGGTGCTGGTCACCCACGAGGCCCGGCACGCCGGCTGGGCGGACCGGGTGGTCTTCCTGCGCGACGGGGTGATGGTCGACTCGACCGCCCCGCTGATCGGCGTCGACCACCTGCTCAGCGGCAGCATCCGGTGACCCGCGGCCGCCTCGCCGCCGCACGCGGGTCGTGGCGGACCGCGCTGCGGATCGCCCGCCGGGAGGCCCGGCGGTCCCGGCGGCGCACGCTGCTGGTGCTGGTGATGATCGCGCTGCCGGTGCTCGGCCTCAGCTTCGTCGCGGTCAGCTACGACATGGCGGATCTGACCCGTGCCGAGCGCGTCGAGCGCCAGCTCGGCGGCGCCGACGTCGCACTGCGCTGGGACAGCCTGACGCCGGTGACGCAGGACGCCTGGGGCGAGTCGGCGTGGCCGGCCCAGGGCGACTGGGCCGGCCGGACCCGTCCGGCAACCGCCGAGGAGGTACGCGCGCTGCTGCCGGAGGGCAGCCGGGTCAGCCGCGTCCGATTGTGGATGACGTTCTCGACACGGGTCGGCCGGCATGTCGAGTCGATCGAGGCGCGCGCCCTGGACCTGACCGACCCGCTCACCCGGCCGCTGGCCCGGGTACACGACGGCCGGCCTCCGGTACGCCCCGACGAGATCGCGGTCAGCCCGACGGCGCTGCGCCGGCTGGAGACCCGCATCGGCGACCCGGTACGCACCATCGACGGAGCCACGTACCGGGTGGTCGGGGTGATGGAGTATCCGGACAACCTCCGGGCCGTGATCACGCTGGCCGCTGTGACCCCGGAGAGCACGGCCGGCACCGACACCTGGCTGGTGGACCTGCCCGGCCCGCTGGACCCGGGGCTCGTCGACCGGCTGAACGCGCAGGGTGTCCAGGTCGTCGCCCGCGGCCCGCTGCCGGGGCGGCAGGAGGTCTCCCGCGGCATGTCCGTACCGGACGCCGACGAGGCGGGCGTCGTCGGGGTGGTCGGCGGGCTGGGCCTGCTGGAGGTGGTGCTGCTGGTCGGCCCGGCCTTCGCGGTGAGCGTCCGGCGCCGGCGGCGGGACCTCGCACTCGTCGCGGTGGCCGGTGGCGACGCCTCCCACCTGCGCCGGATCGTGCTCGCCGACGGAGTGGTGCTCGGCGCCGGCGGGGCCGTCCTCGGCCTGCTGCTCGGCATCGGCGCCGCGTTCGCCGGCCGGCCGATCGTCGAGCAGTACGTGCTCGGGGAGCGCCTCGGGGCGTACCGGATCTTCCCGAGCGCGCTGGTGGCGATCGCCGCGACGGCGGTGCTGGCCGGGGTGCTGGCGGCGATGGCGCCCGCCTGGACGGCGGCCCGGCAGGACGTGGCGACCGGCCTGGCGGGCCGGCGCGACGCGAGCCGGCCGCGCCGCCGCTGGCTGCTGATCGGGTTGGCGCTCACCGTCGCCGGAACCGCGATCGCCGCGATCGCCGCCGGCCGCACCTCGCAGACCGGCGTGCTGGCCGGCGTCGCCCTGGGCGAGCTGGGGCTGGTGTTCTGCACCCCGACGCTCGTCGGCGTCCTGGGCCGGGCCGGCCGGCTGCTGCCGCTGACCCCCCGGCTCGCGTTGCGCGACGCCAGCCGCAACCGGTCGTCGGCCGCGCCCGCCATCTCGGCGGTGATGGCGGCGGTGGCCGGAAGCGTCGCGCTCGGCGTCTACGTGGCGAGCGACGAGTCCCGGTCACGAGAGCTCTGGCAACCCGGCCTCCCGCCGGGGAACGTGCTGGTCACCTACTCCGGTGAGACCCCGGCAGACCCGCCGTCGGCCGACGTCGTCGCCACCCGGGCCCGCACGGTCCTGCCCGACGCCACTGTGGCACCCGTCGCGATCCCCGGCTGCGCCGGCACCGTCCGGGAAAAGGACGACTGCGCCGCGTACGCGGTCGTCCCGCCCGAGCAGCGCTGCCCGTACACGTTCTCCGACCCGGTCGTCCCCGACTCGGCCCGGCGCGACCCGCGCTGCGTGAGCTCCCTCCAGGAGCCGGCCGACGTCTACCTGCCGGCGCTCGTGGACGACGGTGGCGCGCTGGCCGCGCTCACCGGAGCGCCCGCCGACGAGCTGGCCGCCGCGCGCCGGACGCTCGCGGCCGGCGGCGTGGTGGTCACCAACTCCCGTTGGGTGACGGACGGGCAGGTCCGGGTGGAGGTCAACTACAACTCCGGCGGGCCGCCCGCCGGGCGTCTCCTGCCCGGGTACGCGCTGCGCGGCGGTCTCGCAGTCGACCGGCTGGTGCTCTCCCCCGCCGCCGCCGACGCGCTCGGCCTGTCCGCCGTACCGTTGGGCTTCCTGCTGGACACCGCCGCCTCTCCCACCGAGCGGCAGACCGAGATGCTGACCGACGAGCTGTACGACATCGGGCCCATGTCGGCGCAGGTGGCGACCGCCGACCCGCCGTCGGACCAGCGCCCGATGCTGCTCCTGCTGGCAGTGGCCTCCGGGGTGATCACGCTGGGCGCCGCCGCGGTCGCCACCGGCCTCGCCGCGGCCGAGGGCCGCCGGGACCTGTCCACGCTCGCGGCTGTCGGCGCCGATCCCCGGGTACGCCGCCTGCTGTCGCTCTGCCAGGCCGGGGTGATCGCGGTGCTCGGCTCCGCGCTGGGCATCGTCGCCGGGCTCGGCTCCGCCGTGGTCGTCCTCGCCGCGCTCAACCAGCGGTACGCGGAGTCCTGGCCGGTGCAGCCGCCGTACCCGGTGACAGTACCCGGCGTGACGCTCGCCGCGCTGGTCGTGGTGCCGCTGGTGGCGATGGGCGGCGCGGCGCTGTTCACCCGGTCCCGCCTGCCGATCGAACGCCGGCTCGACTGAGCTGGCCCGCCCAGCCATGATCGACTCCATCTCGCCGGGGTGGCGGTATCCCGGTGGGGTGGATGCCGCCACTTCCGCGAAATGGAGTCGACCTTGGGGCGGACTGACCGTCTCCGAGGGGGTGACGGGGCGCGGTGGGGGCGGCACACTGGTCGGGTGTCCGCACTGGGATCCCTCACCCGCCGTCTCGGTCACCAGCGTTGGTTCGGCGCCACCATGCGCCTGCTCGTCCCCGCCGACCGGCTGGTCGGCCGGATGACGAAGGGCCGCGTGGTCGCCTTCGGGCTCGTGCCCACCCTGGTGCTCACCTCCACCGGCCGCCGCTCCGGCAAGCCCCGCAGCAATCCCCTGGTGTACGTCCCCGACGGCGACGCCTACGTGGTGATCGGCTCGAACTGGGGGCAGCAGCACCAGCCGTCCTGGACGTTCAACCTGATGGCCCACCCGGCCGCCGAGGTGGACGTCAAGGGACGCCGGATCCCGGTCACCGCCGAGCAGGTCACCGGCGAGGAACGGGAACGGCTGTTCCAGCGGCTGGTGCAGGAGTGGCCCGCGTACCGCACGTACGTCGAGCGGGCCGGCGGCCGCGAGATCCGCGTGTTCCGCCTGGTCCCGAACGCCTGAGCGGGCGGCTCACCGTGGCCGGAATCGCGGCGAGCAGTCGCCGTCGTGATCCGGCCGGAGCAGGCAGCGTCGCCCCTCGGACAGGTTGCGGTCGCAGAAGACCCAGTGCCGTACGTTCTGGTCGTCCTCGGGCGAGACGCTGGTGCCACCGGGTTCGGTCTGCGGGAGGACGTGGCTCCAATGTGCCACCACCCGGGCAAGTCGCTGCGCCGACACGAGGTCGTTGACGACCATCGGCAGATGGATGACCCACCGCTTGGTCATCGTTCCTGCTCCCGCTCGGCCCGGGCACGCGCCTGCTCGGACTGCCAGCGCCGCAGGGCGTCCTTCACCCGGTCGGTCTCCCGGCGGCTCTCGGCCAACGCGTCATAGACCGTCGCGAGATCGCCCGCCACGAGGTCCAGGAACTCCCGAACCTGTTCGGGATCGAGCCCGCGTCGACCCAGCGGCGTGGAGCTGAACGTTCGCTCCCGTACCTGCCATGGGCGCAGCGGCCGGTAGACCGCGGAGCGGTAGCACGTCGCGCGGCGCTCGGGCCGGCGGTTGTGCAGGCGTCGGAAAGGGATGATCCTCATCGAACCTGTCCTCTGTCGGTGCCATCCGCCCGTTGAGGGCGGGCCGATACGGCCCGCCCCCGGCACCTGCCGTCGCAGCGTGATCGCGGTACGCCGACAGGGCTCACACGGGCCGCGCCGAATCGGTCGGCCTCGGTAGCATCCTGATTACGGAGCGCAGGCGGCAGCGGTGAGCAGTGGGCCCACACGCAAGCCCACGACCTGAGAGGGCGGCATGGACCATTTCGGGGACATACTCAGGCAGCACCGGGTAGCCGCCGGTTGGTCGCTGCGGAAGTTCGCCGACCTCATCAGATACGACTTCGGCTACCTCGGGCAGATCGAGCGTGGCGACCGACCCGTCAACCCCGCCGTCGTGGCCGCCTACGACAGGGCACTATCGACGGACGGATCGCTCAAGAAGGCGTACAACAGCAGGCGTGCCGACGACATCGACATGCCGAGAAGGTCGGTCCTCCAGGCCATGACTTCGCTCGCTGCTCTCCCCACAGTCGACCGGCTGGTCGGCTGGGAGGCGCTGCGGCACGGCCTCGACACCGCGATCGACGTCGACTCCGACGCGTGGGCAGAGATCGTCGCCTCCTACGGCACGGCCTACTATCGCCAGCCGCACGACCAGCTGATGACCCAACTCGGCCGGGATCTGACGGTCCTCCAGCATCAGCTCGCCGCAGTTGACGATCGGCGCCGCCCACAGCTGCTACGTGCCGCCGCGGCGCTGTCGGTGATCGTCGCGCTCAGCCTCGTCGCGTCAGGACATGCTCTGCTGTCGAGGAGATGGTGGGCCAGCGCCCAGAGAGCCGCCGACGAGTCCGGTGACCCCGACACGCGAGTCCTGACCCGCGCCTGGGACGTCGTCAACGGCTGCTACGACGGTCGACGGCCCTTGACCGTCGTAGCGATCTCCGATGAGGTGCTGCCGCTCGCCGGGAGGCCGTCGGCTGCCACCTGCGGTCTGCTGGCGGGCCGGGCGCAGGCACTTTCCCTCGCCGGCCGGCACGACGAGGCAGTCGCGACCGTGCGTCATCTGAGCGAGCAGATCGAGAAACTCCCGGCCGCCGTCGTCGGGGACGTCGAATCGCTGTGGGGCTGGCCGGAGCATCGCCTGCGACACACGGAGTCCTGGGTCTACACCCATTCTGGTGGCCGGAGGGCGGCTGCGGCAGCGCAGGCCCGGGCCTTGGAGCTGTATCCCGCTTCCCAGATCCGGCTGCGTACGCAGGTACAACTGCATCAGGCGGCGGCCACGGTCCGGGCCGGTGACATCACCGACGGTCTGACAACGGCGGCCGATCTGTTGGACCGCCTGCCTCGGGAACAACACAACGAACTCGTGCGCGCGGTCGCTCTGCAGGTCACAGCGGCGGTACCCGACAGAGAGCGGCACCGGCCGCTCTACACGGAACTCATGGACCGAGTCCAGCGGTGACGCCTCCGCCGTCCGTCACCTTCGACCGATGCCGTCCGGACGAGTTGATGTCTGTCATCGACGCTCTCGCCGACCTGTACGCGCTGGTCTACGCCGAACCGCCTTACCTCGAAGGCCCGGCACAGGTCGCCCGGTTCCGGGCCGGGCTGCCCGACGAGGCGGCACGGCCCGGATTCCGCCTCGTCCTGGCAAGAGAGGGCGAAGAACTGATCGGAGCGGCGTACGGGTGGACCATGGCAGCCGGCACCTGGTGGTCGCGGGCGAAGGAGGAACCCCCGGCGGAGGTGCGGGATCGCGACAAGTTCGCCGTACTGGAATGGATCGTCCATCCGCGGCATCGGTCTCACGGCATCGGCGCGGAGTTGATGCGTCGGCTCCTTCAGGGGCGCCCGGAGAGCTGGGCGACCCTCGCCTCCGATCCGCGCAGCCTGGCGAACGGCATCTACCGGCGCAACGGCTGGCGAGTTGCCGGGCACTCCGAGCTGCCGTGGGGTACTTCGATGGAACTGCTGGTACGCGATCTGCGGATCGCCGAGGAGTCGCGGACTGGAACGCGCCGGTCGCCTCAGCAGCAATGAGCCGCTGGCGGCCAGCTTCTCAGAGGCCCAGCTCTTTGCGTAGGTCGGTGAGCGAGATCGGCGCTTCACCCGCATCCAGACGGGTCAGGGCGGCTCGGGCGGCCTCGACGTCGATCGCGTCCTCGGCGCGTTCGATCGCCTCGGCGAGGTCCGCCGGGACAATGGCAGCCAGCCGCTGCCCACGACGAGTGACGTAGGTGATGCGACCGGCGTAGTGAGCACGTGAGACGACATCCGCGAGATTCTCGCGAGCGTCGGAGATCGGAAGCTCGGCAGCGGGCTCGGTCATACCTGAAGCGTACAGCTCGTACGAGTCGTACAACTGGAACTGACGACGTTGCGGATTGGCGGTGGCCTTGACCGGCGAACGAGACTCCGAGCGGCGTCTGGACGACCCGCGATGGCAGGTGGCCGAGCGGGTCGGTGACGCCGTCCTGCGGCGGTTCCCGGCCGACGTGCTGGCGGTCGCCGTACACGGCCCGCTCGCGCACGGCGACGACGACGGCGGCGGGGACCGCGAGGTCGGCCTGCTCGTCGTCACCTACCGGCCCGGCGCCGGACCCCCACCCGCCACCCGTCGGGTGGACGGGGTGCTCGTCGACCTCACAGTGGCCGGGGCGGACGACTACCTGCGCCGGGCGACGACGATCACGTCCCGCTGGCCGCTGGCCGCGGACCGGTACGTCACGACCCGCGCCCTGCACGATCCGACCGGCTGGCTGCGGAAGCTGCGCGACGAGCACCTGGCGCGGCTGGCACGCGCCCGGCCGGCGGAGTTCACCGGCGCCGCGCGGCAGGCGTGGTACCGGGGCTGCGCGGCGCACGCCCGCGCGTTGCGGCTGGCCGAGTGGTACGAGACGGACCAGGCGCTGCTCATGCTCGGCGAGGCACGGCTGGCCGCCGCCACAGTGCAGGGGCTGTTCAGCCGCACCTACTTCCGCGACCCCGGGGACGCGGTGCGGCGTACCGGGCTGGCCGGGGCGGACATGACCGAGGTGGGCGCGGCACTGACCCGCCAGGCCGAGGAACTGGCCGCCCGGGGGCGGCCGGTCGACGGCACCATCGACGACCTGCTGTCCGGCTGACGGCCCGCCGACGGCCGACCGTCAGCCGATGCCGACGCCGATCAGCGCGCCGATCAGGTAGGTCGCGCCGGCCGCCAGCGCGCCGAGCAGCAGCTGCCGCAGGCCGCTGCGCCACCAGTCGCGGTTGGTGAACCGGGCCACGATCGCACCGGCGACGAAGAGGCCGACGCCGCCGACGGCGAGGGCCAGCCAGAGGCTGGTGAAGCCGAGCAGGTACGGCAGCAGCGGCACCAGCGCGCCGACGGAGAAGCAGGCGAACGACGAGATCGCGGCGGCCCACGGACTGGGCTGGTCGTCGGGGTCGACGCCCAGTTCCTCCCGGACGTGCACCCGCAACGCCTCATCGGGGTTGGCACGTACCGCATCAGCGACCTGCGTCGCCAGTTCCCGGGACAGGCCACGGGCCACCCAGGCGTCGGCCAGTTCCCGGGCCTCGGCCTCCGGGTGGCGTTCCAGCTCGCGCCGCTCCTTGGCCACCTCGGCGGCGACCTGCTCGTTGGCGGACCGGACGCTCGTGTACTCGCCGAGGCCCATCGAGATGGCACCGGCCACCAGGCCGGCCGTGCCGGTCAGCACCACGCTGCGCGGGGACACCCCGCCGCCGCCCACACCGGCGATCAGCGCGATGTTGGTGACCAGCCCGTCCATCGCGCCGAAGACGGCCGGACGCAGCCAGCCGCCGGAGACGTCCGCGTGGTGCGCCTCGCGCAGCGCCGCCGGGGTGTCGGTCACGGCAGGGTCAGGATCTCGTAGCCGTCGTCGGTCACGACGATGGTGTGCTCGAACTGCGCCGTCCACCTGCGGTCCTTGGTGACCACGGTCCAGCCGTCGTCCCACATGTCGTACTGGTAGGTGCCGAGCGTGATCATCGGCTCGACGGTGAACGTCATGCCGGGCTCCATCACGTCGGTGGGGCGCGGGCTGTCGTAGTGCGGCACGTAGAGGCCACTGTGGAAAGCCTCGCCGATGCCGTGCCCGGTGAAGTCGCGGACCACGCCGTAGCCGAAGCGCTTCGCGTACGACTCGATCACCCGGCCGATGACGTTGATCTGCCGACCCGGCGCGATGGCCTTGATGCCGCGCATCATCGCCGTGTGGGTCCGCTCGACCAGCAGGCGGGCCTCCTCGCTCACCTCGCCCACGCAGAACGTGGCGTCGGTGTCGCCGTGCACGCCGTTCAGGTACGCGGTGACGTCGACGTTGATGATGTCGCCGTCCTGGAGCACTGTGGTGTCCGGGATGCCGTGGCAGATCACCTCGTTGAGGCTGGTGCAGCACGACTTGGGGAAGCCCCGGTAGCCGAGCGTCGACGGGTAGGCGCCGTGGTCGCAGAGGAACTCGTGCACCACCTTGTCGATCTCGTCGGTGGTCACCCCGGGCTTGCAGTGCTCACCGGCGAGCTGGGTGGCCTGGGCGGCGAGACGCCCCGCCACGCGCATCTTCTCGATGGTCTCCGGCGTCTGCACGTGCGAGCCGCGCCACTCCTGCGGACGCTTCTTACCCACGTACTCCGGGCGTGGGATGTGGGCGGGGACCGCTCGCCACGGGGAGAGCGTGCCGGGGGTCAGCGGCGCACGGACGGTCATGGCGCAAGCCTATCGCCGGGACCGGTGTGCCCCTCGCCACAGGCCCGCCGGGCAGGTTGTTGCCGTACCGCAAACGCTGTGCCATTGTTGCTCCGTGGATCAAGGGGGCGCGGCGCCCGTCTTCTCCGTGACGGCGCAGGCCGACGGCGACCAACTACGCGTCCAGGTGACCGGCGAGGTCGACATGGCGACCGCCGACACCATGTTCCAGACCGCGCTCCGCGAGCCCGGCAAGCGGCTCACGCTCGACCTGCGGGCGGTCACCTTCTTCGACTCGGCAGCCATCCACGCGGTGGTCCGGCTCGCCCAGCGGTTCCCGGACACGCTCACCGTGCTGCCGTCCCCGCAGGTCCGGCGCGTGCTGGACATCTCCGGCCTGGGCGAACAGGACTGGCTCGCCCGTTAGTCGGCCAGGCGGCGGCGCAGCGTCAGCTCGGTGCCGTTCGCGGAACGGGTCACGTTCATCTCCCCCAGCGCCTGGATCAGCGCCAGCCCGCGCCCCCGGAAGGTCGACCCGCTCGACTCCCGCCAGCGTCCGCTGTCCCGGATGGTCGCGGTGACAGTACGGTCGGCGATCGTCACCTCGACCTCGATCGTCGGGTCCACCGGGTCGACCGGGTGCTCGATCGCGTTCGCCGCCGCCTCGGAGACCGCCACCGTCAGGTCGAACAGGTCGGTCTCGCCGACGTGGTGGGCGACGAGGAAGTCCTCCAGCCGCTTGCGGAGCACGCTGAGCCGGGTCGGGTCGGCGGGCAGGCGCAGCGCGAAGCGGTTCAGCTCGGTTGCCTCCAGCGCGAGCACCGCCACGTCGTCGTGCCGGGACCGCCCGGCGACCCGCTCGACCACGGCGTCGACCAGGTCGGCCACGTGCCCGGCGCGCGCCGTCGCGTCCGCCCGCAACTGGCCCAGCCCGGCGTCGATCCCCGCGGACCGGTCCTCGATCAGGCCGTCGGTGTAGAGCAGGAGCCGGCTGCCCGGCGCGAGATCCCCCTCGGCGGTCGGGTAGGCCGTGCCGGGGATCGCCCCGATCGGCGGTCCGAGAGCCCGATCGTGCAGGAACGCCACGTCGTCTCCTCGGATCAGCAGGGGTGAGGGGTGACCCGCGCTGGCGTACCGGATCCGGCCCGTACGCGGGGAGAAGCCGAGGCAGACCACTGTGGCGAAGGAGCCGCTGCCGGCGGAGTGGACCAGCCGGTTGAGCCGGGCCAGCGCCTCGCCCGGGTCGTAGCCCTCCAGGACGTACGCCCGCAGCGCGTTGCGGAGCTGGCCCATCGCCGCGGCGGCCCGCACGCCCTTGCCCACCACGTCGCCGATGACCAGCACCAGGTCGTCGTCGGCGGTGGCCATCACGTCGTACCAGTCGCCGCCGACCTCCACGTCGGCGCTGCCGGGCAGGTAGCGGCTGGCCACCACCGCGCCGGGCAACTGCGGCAGCGTACGCGGCAGCAGGCTGTGCTGGAGCGTGGTCGCGATGTGGTGCTCGGCCTCGTAGAGCTGGGCGTTCTCCAGCCGTACGCCGATCAGCCGGGCCAGTTCGGTGAGCGCCGCCTCCTCGGTGCCGCCGCCCTCCCGGCGCCACACGTGCAGCTCGCCGAGCTGCTCGCCGGAGGTGCCGGTGAGCGGCAGCACCACGGTCGGCTCGGCGGGCAGGTCGCCGCCGGCGTCCTCCTCGTGGCGGGCTCCGGTGGCGGTGACCCGGACCCGTCCGGCCTCGGCGAGACGCAGCGCGTGCCGGGCGGCCACCCGGACCACCTCGGCGGTGGACCGCGCGGTGTTGATCTCCACGGCGGCGTCGGCGAGAGCCCGCAGCCGGCGGATGATCTGCCCGCGCAACTGGCCCAGTTCGACGTTGGCCCGGACCCGGGCCACCAGCTCCTGGCTGGAGAAGGGCTTGGTCAGGTAGTCGTCCGCGCCGGTGGACAGGCCCGCGACCTCCTCGGCGGCGCCGGCCCGCGCGGAGAGCAGCACGATCGGCACGTGCCGGGTGGCCGGGTCGGCCCGCAGCGCGGCGACCAGCCCAAAGCCGTCCAGCCGGGGCATCATCACGTCGGTCAGCACCAGGTCGAACGGGGTCTCGACGGCCAGTCGCAGCGCCTCCACGCCGTCCGGCACGGCCACCACCTCGTACGCCGGGGACAGCAGCCGGACGACGTGCTCGCGCAGGTCGGGGTTGTCGTCGGCGAACAGGATGCGACCGGACCCACCCGGCGCGCCGGACGCCTCCGGCAGTCCGGTGGGGCGAGCCACCTCGTCGGTCCAGAGCGCCGTCTCGGCGACGTACAGGCGGGCCTGCTCCGGTTCGCTCAGCGGCACCGGGGACAGCGCGGCCACCCGGTCGGCGGGCAGGTGCGCGTACCCGAACGGCATGGTCACGGTGAACGTGGTGCCCCGGTCGACGACGCTGTACGCGGTCACCGTGCCGCCGTGCATCTCGACCAGCTCGCGGACCAGGGCGAGCCCGATGCCGGTGCCCTCGTGGGTACGCGCGCGGGCGCCGGCCACCCGGTGGAACCGCTCGAAGACCTGCGGCAGTTCCTCCGGCGCGATGCCGACGCCGGTGTCGGTCACCTCCAGGACGGCCGCGTCGTCGTCCGCGCGGACCCGGACCCGGATCTCGCCGTCGAAGGTGAACTTGACCGCGTTCGACAGCAGGTTGAGGACGATCTTCTCCCACATGTCCCGGTCGACGTAGACCGGCGCGGGCAGCGGCGGGCAGTCCACCACCAGGCGCAGCCCGGCCCGCTCGGTGGCCGAGCGAAACGTGCTGGCCAGCCGGGAGGTGTAGTCGGACAGGTCGGTGGGCTGGTAGCGGGCGGCCAGCCGGCCGGACTCCAGCCGGGAGAAGTCGAGCACCGTGTTGACCAGCTTGAGCAGGCGCAGCCCGTTTCGGTGCATGACGGTGAGCCGGTCGAGGTACCGCTCGAGCAGCTCCCGGTCGGCGAGCATCTCCTCCAGCGGCCCGAGGACCAGCGTCAGCGGGGTACGGAACTCGTGGCTGACGTTGGCGAAGAAGTTGGTCTTGGCACGGTCCAGTGCGGCCAGCTCGGCGACGCGGGCGCGCTCCTGCTCGTACGCCCGCTGCTTGCCCACGGCCCGGGACACCTGCGCGGCGACCAGGTCGACGAAGTCACGGTAGTCGTCGGTGAACGGCAGCCGGCGCGACACCCCGAGCAGCAGCACGCCGGCCGGCTCGTTGGTGGCGGTCAGCGGCAGCAGGAGCGCCTCGTCGGCGGCGTCCGGCGGCACCGCGCCCGGCAGGTCCGCGGTGGCGATCCAGCGCGGCTCGGTGAACGGCTCGCCCTCGGCCAGGCCGGGCAGCGGGCCGGCGACAGTGGCCGGATCCACACCTGAGCAGCCTCCCGGTACGAGCGTGCCGCGCTCGTCGGGGAACCACAGCGCGCTGAACGGCACGTCGGCGCGGTGGGCGTCGAGCACCCGGGCGACGGCCTGGCCCAGTTCCAGCACGCCCGGCACGTCGCCCAGTTCGTTGCCCAGCTCGGCGAGGGCGCGCAGCCGGCGTTCGCCGAGCACCCGGCCGGTGGTCTCGTTGACGAAGCAGAACACGCCGCCGACGGTGCCGTCGCCGCCGCGGATCGGGTCGTAGGAGACGTCGAAGTAGACGTCCTCCAGGAAGCCGTGCCGGTTGAGCACGAAGGGATGGTTCTCGCCCCGGTAGGCCACGCCGGTGCGGCGCACCCCGTCCAGCAGCGGGCCGAGCACGTCCCAGGTCTCCGCCCAGTGCAGCCGTGCGGCCTGGCCGATCACGGCCGGGTGCTTGTCGCCGATGGTCGGCCGGTAGGCGTCGTTGTAGAAGGCCAGGTGTTCCTCGCCCCAGAAGACGACGACCTGGGCGCGGGACGACAGCATGGTGCTCAGCGCGTGGCAGAGCGCCGCGGGCCAGCGGTCCGGGCTGCCGAGGGGGGTCGCGGACCAGTCGAAGCCGCGCAGCCGGCCGCCCATCTCCCCGCCGGCGGCGAACGCCGCGACGAGCAGCGGCGGTAGTGACGCCTCGCCGGCCGCCGGGAACGAACGACAGTCGTCCCCGCCCCCCAGGGCCGAGCCCATGCAGCCTCCCGCTCCGGCCATGATCACGACGGTCGGCGATTCTCCGCCGACCGTCCCCGCGTACTACCCCGACGGACGAGCAACGTAACGCACCCGCACCGTTCGACGCTGCTTACCTCCGCCTCATCCTGGCGTAACCGACGCTCCGGGGCGACTCGGGCGGTCCTCGCCCGGTCGGCGGGGCCGCCGATTCGACTGCCGCCACCTACGAAACGCGGGTGTGTGATCCGGCCGACATCGCGGCCCGGACCAGCGCGGCCACCGGCCGCGGGTCCTGCTCGTTCTCCGGGTGCCACTGCACGCCGAGCACGAAGCGCCGCGCCGGGTCCTCCACCGCCTCGATCACCCCGTCGTCGGCCCAGCCGGTCGTCGTCAGGCCGCCGGGGTCGGCCACCGCCTGATGGTGGTACGAGTTGACCCGGTCCACCCCGGCCATCACCCGCCCGGCCCGACTGTCCGGGACGAAGCGCACCGGGTGCGACCCGTACACGCCCGGCGCGGGGCGGTGCCCGTCGTGCCCGACCACGTCCGGCAGGTGCTGGTGCAGCAGGCCGCCGTACGCCACCGCGAGCAGTTGCATCCCCCGGCACACGCCCAGCACCGGCAGGTCGGCGGCGAGCGCGGCGGTCAGCAGCGTCGCCTCCCCGGCGTCGCGCTCCGGCCGGCTCTCGGTACGCGGGTCCGGCGGCTCGCCGTACCGCTCCGGTCCGACGTCCGCGCCGCCGGCCAGCAGCAGCCCGTCCAGCAGCCCCAGCACGTCCGCGTCCGCGTCGTCGGGGGGCAGCACCACGGCCCGGCCGCCCGCCGCGGTGACCGAGCGGACGTACGCGTGCGGCACGAGCGTCGCCGGCACGTCCCGCCACACCGCCCAGCCGGCCGGCTCGACGTACGCGGTGATGCCGATGACCGGCCTTCGCGCGCTCACAGTGCCCGCCTGGGTTCGCGACTGCGGGGCTCGCAAGAACGGCTCACTCCTCACGCTCACAGTGCCCGCCAGGTTCGCGACTGCGGGGCTCGCAAGAACGGCTCACTCCTCACGCTCACAGTGCCCGCCAGGTTCGCGACTGCGGGGCTCGCAAGACCGGCTCACTCCTCACGCTCACAGGGGCGTCACATAGGCGCCGGTGATGCCGCCGTCGACGACGAACTGCGCGGCGGTCATGAAGGAGGCGTCGTCGCTGGCGAGGAACGCCACAGCGGCGGCGATCTCGGCCGGGTCGCCGAACCGGCCCATCGGCACGTGCACCAGCCGCCGGGCCGCCCGCTCCGGGTCCTTGGCGAACAGCTCCAGCAGCAGCGGCGTCGCCACCGGCCCGGGGCACAGCGCGTTGACCCGGATGCCCTCGCGGGCGAACTGCACGCCCAACTCCCGGGTCATCGCCAGCACCCCGCCCTTGCTCGCGGTGTACGCGATCTGCGACGTGGCAGCGCCCATCAGCGCCACGAACGAGGCGGTGTTGATGATCGAACCCCTGCCCTGCCGGCGCATGTGCGGGATGACGTACTTGCAGCACAGGTAGACGCTCGTGGTGTTGACCCGCAGCACCCGTTCCCAGGCGTCCAAGCCGGTCTCCAGGATCGAGTCGTCGTCCGGCGGCGAGATGCCCGCGTTGTGGAACGACACGTCCACCCGGCCGTGCCGCTGCGCCACCCCGTCGAACAGGTCACGCACGGCCGTCTCGTCGGCCACGTCGGCGGCGACGAACTCGCCACCCACCTCCTCCGCGGCCCGGGTGCCGGCGTCGGCGTCGATGTCCACGCAGACCACCCGGGCACCCTCGGCGGCGAAACGGCGTACGGTGGCCAGCCCGATGCCGCTGCCCGCGCCGGTCACCACTGCCACCCGGTCGGAAAGCCGTCCCTGCACTGTGATCACTCCTCGGTGCCGATGAACACGTTCTTGACGTCGGTGAAGGCGTGCAGTGCGTCCGGGCCCAGCTCCCGGCCCAGGCCGGAGCGCTTCATCCCGCCGAACGGGGTCCAGTAGCGCACCGAGGAGTGCGAGTTGACGCTGAGGTTGCCGGATTCGACGGCGCGGGCCACCCGCACCGCGCGCCCGACGTCCCGGGTCCAGATCGAGCCGGAGAGCCCGTACTCGGTGTCGTTGGCGAGCCGGATCGCGTCCGCCTCGTCGTCGAACGGCAGCACCGAGACGACCGGGCCGAAGACCTCCTCCCGCCAGTGCCGGTCAGCCGGGGAGCCGGCGAGCAGCACGGTGGGGGCGTGCCAGAAGCCGGGGCCGTCGGGGCACGAGCCGGTGAATGCGACGTCCGCGCCGTCGACGTACCCGGCGACCCGGTCCCGGTGCGCGGCGGAGATCAGCGGGCCCATCTCGGCCGTCTCCCGGGCCGGGTCCTCCACCCGCACCGCCTGTACGGCCGGTTCGAGCAGTTCCAGGAACCTGTCGTACACCCGGCGCTGGACCAGGATCCGGGAGCGGGCGCAGCAGTCCTGGCCGGCGTTGTCGAAGACCGCGTACGGCGCGGTGGCCGCCGCCTTCTCCAGGTCCGCGTCGGCGAAGACGATGTTGGCCGACTTGCCGCCCAGCTCCAGCGTCACCCGTTTCACCTGGGCGGCGCAGCCCGCCATGATCCGGGTGCCGACCTCGGTCGAGCCGGTGAAGCAGACCTTGCGGACCGCCGGGTGGGTGACGAACCGTTCGCCGACCACGCTGCCCTGGCCGGGCAGCACTGTGAACACGCCGTCGGGCAGGCCGGCGTCGCGGGCCAGCTCGGCCAGGCGCAGCGCGGTGAGCGGGGTCAGCTCGGCCGGCTTCAGCACCACCGTGTTGCCGGCGGCGAGCGCCGGGGCGAATCCCCAGCAGGCGATCGGCATCGGGAAGTTCCACGGCACGATCACGCCGACCACACCCAGCGGCTCGTGGAACGTGACGTCGAGCCCGCCGGGCACCGGGATCTGGTGCCCGGTCAGCCGTTCCGGCGCGCCCGCGTAGTAGTCGAGCACGTCCCGGACGTTGCCCGCCTCCCAGCGCGCGTTGCCGATGGTGTGCCCGGCGTTGCGCACCTCCAGCCGCGCCAGCTCCTCCAGGTGCGCGTCGACCTGTGCGGCGAACCGTCGCAGCAGCCGCCCCCGATCCCCCGGCGCCACGTGACGCCACGCCTCGAACGCCACAGCCGCCCGCGAGACGGCCGAATCCACGTCCCCAACCGAGCACCCCGGAACGACCCCGATCCCCGCCCCGTCGACAGGCGAGATCACCTCACCCACACGGCCCCCTCTCCTTCTCCCTCTCACCCTCACCGTCACCTCGGCGATCTTGCAGTTGCTGCCCCGGCGAAAGCCGCATAACGCCCGCACCGAGGGCCGACAGTGCAAGATCGCGCGGGTTCGAGGGTGGAGGTGGAGGTGGAGGTGGGGGTGGGGGTGGGGGGTCAGAGGCGTTCGAAGCCACGGGTCAGCTCCCAGTCGGTCACCGCGGCGTCGAAGGCGGTCAGCTCGACCTTCGCCTGGTTGGCGTAGTGGGCGGCCACCTCGTCGCCGAACGCCTCCCGGGCCACCTCCGAGCGCTGCCACAGGTCCAGCGCGTCACGCAGCGTGGTGGGCACCCGCTCGGCGTCCGGGTCGTCGTACGCGTTGCCGGTGCACTCGTCCGCCAGCTCCAGCTCGTTCTCGATGCCGTGCACCGCCCCGGCCACCAGCGCGGCGATCGCCAGGTACGGGTTGACGTCGGCCCCCGGCACCCGGTTCTCCACCCGCATCCCCGGCCCGTGCCCGACCAGCCGCAGCGCGCAGGTGCGGTTGTCGGTGCCCCAGCGCAACGCGGTCGGCGCGAACGAGCCGGGCTGGTAGCGCTTGTACGAGTTGATGTTGGGCGCGAAGAACAGGCTGAGTTCGCGCATGGTGGCGAGCAGCCCGGCCAGCACCCGCTGCCCGGTGACGCTCAGGTGCGCCGGCCCGTCCCCCGGCATCGCCGACGAGCCGGAGGCGTCGCGCAGCGAGAAGTGGATGTGGCAGGAGTTGCCCTCCCGCTCGTTCGGCTTCGCCATGAACGTGATCGCCATGCCCTCCTGGGCGGCGATCTCCTTGGCGCCGTTCTTGTAGACGACGTGGTGGTCGGCGCAGCGCACCGCCTCGTCGTACCGGAAGGCGATCTCGTGCTGGCCGAGGTTGCACTCGCCCTTCGCGCTCTCCGGGGTGAGCCCGGCGCCGGCCATCTCGGTGCGGATGCGGCGCAGCAGCGGCTCGACCCGGGCGGTGCCGAGCAGCGAGTAGTCCACGTTGTACTGGTTGGCCGGCGTCAGGTCGCGGTACCCGCGCCGCCACGCCTCCTCGTACGAGTCGCGGTAGAGCACGAACTCCAGCTCGGTGCCGGCGTACGCGGTCAGCCCGTGCGCGGCCAGCCGGTCGAGCTGCCTGCGCAGGATCTGCCGGGGTGAGGCGACCACCGGGCCGGAGCCGTCCAGCCACTCCAGGTCGGCCAGCAGCAGCGCGGACCCGGGCTGCCAGGGCATCCGGCGCAGCGTGTCCAGGTCGGGGCGCATGGCGAAGTCGCCGTAGCCGCGTTCCCAGCTCGACATCGCGTACCCGTCGACGGTGTTCATGTCGACGTCCACGGCGAGCAGGTAGTTGCAGCCCTCGCTGCCGTGCGTGACCACCTGGTCGAGGAAGTAGGGCGCGTGGAACCGCTTGCCCTGCAATCGGCCCTGCATGTCGGTGAGGGCGAGCACCACCGTGTCGATCTCACCCTCGGTGACGGCGACCCGCAACTGTTCCAGCGAGAGCGGCGTTGGTTTCATCAGGGGCCTCCATCACCAAGGTCTACTGGCAAACCGGATCACCGTCAATGCCCCGGCCCGGCCGGTGGCGAAACCGAGGAGCGCAGATGCGCCGTCGTACCGTCGCGGTCGTCGCCGCCGTCCTCGCGGTCGTGCTCGCAGCGACCGACGCCCACGCCGGCAACCGGCCCGCCGGCCGCCCGGCCGCGGACGGCCTGGACCGGCCGGTCCCCGCCGACGCGCGACAGCGCCCGGTCGCGCTCGACCTGCGCGGCTTCGACGGGCGTGCCGGCTGGTCCGGCTACGACCTGACCCGTCCCCGCGTCGTCGCGACCGGGCTGGAGGCGCCGTGGGGGCTGGACTTCCTGCCCGACGGCAGCGCCCTGGTCGTGCAGCGGGACCAGGGCACGATCCTGCGCGTACGCCCGGGTCGGCCGGCCCGGCAGGTGGCCCGGATCGCGGACGTGGCGGCGGGCGGCGAGGCGGGCCTGCTCGGGCTCGCGGTCTCCCCCCGGTACCGCAGCGACCGGTGGGTCTACGCCGCCTACACCACGGCTGCCGACATCCGGATCGTCCGGTTCCGCCTCGGCTCGTCCCAGCCGCCGCAGGTGCTGGTGAGCGGCATCGCCCGCAGCGCGGTCCACGACGGCGGCCGGATCGCGTTCGGCCCCGACGGCATGCTCTACGCCGGGATCGGCGACGCCGGGGTGACCGCCCGCGCGCAGGACCTGACCAGCCGCAACGGCAAGATCCTGCGGATCCGCCCGGACGGCGGCGTGCCGGCCGGCAACCCGTTCCCCGGCTCGCTCGTCTACAGCTACGGCCACCGCAACGTGCAGGGCCTCGCCTGGGACCGGCACGGGCGGCTGTTCGCCACCGAGTTCGGGCAGAGCACCTGGGACGAGGTGAACCGGATCGTGCCCGGCGGCAACTACGGCTGGCCGCTCGTCGAGGGCATCGCCGGTGACCCCCGGTTCCGCGACCCGGTCGTCGTCTGGCCGCCCGCGCAGGCGTCCCCGAGCGGCGCCGCGCTCGCCCGGGGCACGCTCTACGTCGCCGCGCTGCGCGGCGCCCGGCTCTGGGCGGTGCCCGTCGACGCCGCCGGCCGCGTCGGCGTACCGGTGGCGGAGCTGGCCGGCACCTACGGCCGCCTGCGTACCGTCGAGGTCGCGCCCGACGGTGCGCTCTGGGTGGCGACCAGCAACCGCGACGGCCGAGGCACCGCGGCGGCCGGCGACGACCGCATCCTCCGCTTCCCGCTCACCCACCGCCGCCCCACGATCTGACCCCTGCGGTACGCGGACAGCCCACCCCGCGTCAGCCACGAACCCGCGCCCAGGCCAGGAAACGGCGGTGCAGGTCCGGCGCGTGGTCGGGATTCAACCGGGCGAGTTGTTCCCGCGCCTCGGCCATCAGCCCGGCGAGATAGAGCAGCAGCGCGGTGCGGTCCTCCCGGTACTCGACGAGCAGCGACAGCCGGGCCGGTTGGCAGGGCCACTCCGCGCCGCAGTTGCGGCAGCGCCAGAGCGGACGCACAGGCAGATGCGGGATCACGCGACGGCCCATCACCGCAGCCTTCGGGCGATCGCACGCGCCTCGTCGTCGGTGAGCGGAAGAAACCAGAAGAACCGCCGGACGATCTCGGGTGGCTCCGGTCCGTCGACGCGACCGCGCAGATCCCGGATCGCGCCACGGACGAGGAACGCCATCACCCGGATGAGCGCCGCCGGATCGAGCTGATCGCGCGGGATGCGACGCAGGGTGGGACACGGCCACGGCTCCCGGCAGCGCTCGCATACCCAGTCCGGCTGGTACCCGACGTGACCGATGGCGCTGAGCACACCGACCAGAGCCGTCACCAGCGGCCCCCGTTCGCCCGCCACTCCTGCGCCGGCGTCAGATGCCCCGGACTGCCTGGGCGAACCGTGGGGAACTGCCGGGTCGGTTCGCGCATCCACGCGGGCAGGTTGCCACCGGGATCGCGCTTCGGCAGGGTGGGCAACTCCCGGGTACGGCACCGGAACCATCGGACACGCACATCGGCCTCCTCGTAGATGGAGGGGGCCGCCCGGCATCTCGTCGCAGGCGAGCACGGGCGGCCCCGGGCTGGAATCCGCCCGTGCTCGCCTGCGACGAGCGGATCCGCATGCGTGACAGTCTGGTGAGGACACCGCTACGGTCGGAAGGCATCGAGCCTGGTCACGGCGCACCAGTGAAGCGCACATCCCAGCACCGGATGGCGAATGAAATTCACGCACGAACTGTGGAGGAACTGTGGAGGAACCGACAGCCGACCTCATCCGATCGCAACTCCGCCGGATGCGCTCCGCCGCCGGTCTCAGTCAAGAGGAGTTCGGCAAGCTCCTGCACTACTCCGCCTCCATGGTTTCGGCAGTGGAGACTGGCGCCCGTCCACTGGATCGCGTGTTCCTCGCCCGAGCAGATGAGGCGCTGAAGACCGGCGATCTGCTGACGACACTGCTGAATATGGCCAAACGGGAGAGCCAGCCTTCGTGGTTCCAGCCCTGGCTGGAGGCCGAACGCTCGGCCCGACAGCTTCGGTACTTCAATCCGTCGCTGATCCCTGGCCTGCTTCAGACGGCGAACTATGCCCGCATGGTGCTGCGCTTCGACAGCACAAGACCTTCCGAGGAAGTGGAGAAGCGGGTAGCTGGACGGCTGGAGCGGCAGGAGATCTTGCTCCGCGACCATCCCCCGCTCGTCATCGTAGTGACTGATGAGTCAGCGCTCCGCCGCCGTGACGCCATCATGGCCGAGCAGCTCGCACACCTGCTGCACGTGGCCGAACTCCCGCACGTCCAACTACACGTCATTCCAGCCGACGCCGGTCATCACGTCGGCCTTTCCGGACCGCTGGCGCTGGCCCACTCGGCGGAGGGCGGCTGGGTGGGACACCTGGAGAACCAGCTTGACGGTCTGCTCATCAATGGCGAGGATGCGATGGCGACGCTCCTGGCACGGTGGGAAGGCGTCCGCAGCGTAGCCTTGCCGCAGACCCTGTCGGTCGCCCTGATCAAGGAAGTTGAGAGTCAGCATGGACCTCAGTAACGCGATCTGGAAGAAGTCCACCCGCAGCGGTACAAGCGGGGGCGACTGCGTGGAGGTGGCCGACAACCTGCCGGGTGTGGTGCTGGTACGCGACAGCAAGGACCGCGACGGCGGAACCCTCCACGTCACCCCGTCCTCGTGGCGGTCGTTCGTCTCACTGGCCAAGCAGACCGGACCCGCGGCCTGACCAGCAGGCCATCGCTGCAAGATCTTGACGAATACGCGCCAAGATCTCGCGATGAACTTCACATCGGCTGGACCCAGGCGGATCGCCACGGCGGGGACGGTTCCGCGCCGAGGCTCGTCCAGTACTCCCGGCCCTCGATGATCCGCCCGTCGCGCACGGTCCAGAACGACGCGACGCGATACACGCCCATCTCGTCGTGGGGCACCTCTACCTCGGACACCACGGTGTCTCCCGATGCCACCACCCGCAGCACCCGGATCGACCAGCCCTCCGGGTACTCGGCGTTGATCTTCACGTAGTGATCGCGGCCCACGATCCGCTCGGCGCTGACCGGCCACTCGACCACCACGTCGTCGGCCAGCAGGTCGCCGACGCCGGTCCAGTCCCGGGCTTGCATGCGATCCCACAGCGCGCGTACCACCGCTTCCGCATTCATGGCCGGATCATGGCAGGCCCCACCGACACGTCACGACGGCTCGGCGGGCCCGGGCTCGGCCTGGTCGACGGTGCGGCTCGGGCCGGTGAACCGCTTGCGGGCCGAGGCGTACCACCAGATCGCGACGCCGAGCAGCACGAAGCAGACCGAGACGACAGCGATCTCCACCGCAGGTACCGGTGCCCCCTGAGCGAAGCGGGCCAGCCTCGACCAGGCTGGCCCGCTTCTGTCACAGCGTGGCCCGGCTGGTCTCCTGCTGAGCAGCGCGGAGGGAAACTGGGTAGGTAAGCTGGAAATCAATTTAGCGGGTTGCTTGTAAGAGGGATGAAGACCTATCTACTCTGTTGTCGAGATGGTAATCCGTCCGCAATGAATAGCTGTCCTGGCGGTTGTCGACCGAGCTGATGAAGGAAGAAGTCATGGACCTGATCGGTGCCAAGTGGCGCAAGTCCACCCGCAGCGGTTCCGGCGGCGGCGACTGCGTGGAGGTGGCGGACAACCTTCCCGACATCGTCGGCGTGCGGGACAGCAAGGACCCGTCCGGTCCGGCGCTCACCTTCGATCCGCAGGACTGGAAGGCGTTTCTCGCGTTTGCCAAGAAGTCCTGACACAACACAGAAGCCCCTCAGCTTCGCGCTGAGGGGCTTCTTCGTTGCGAGTGCGCCGGGTTCGGCGGCTACTCCGGGCTTCCTGCTGGCCGCACCGTCTACAGCGAGTCACTCACAGGCGCTCTATATCTCGACAAGCTATCCGAGGTCGCGGCGTACTCTGTGAGCTGGAGAGCGCTCGAAGGTCTGTCGCTCGACGCGGACCGATCGGCCGATCTATTAGCCACGATCGCCAAGGAGATGTAACGATGAGCAACCTTACCGGTGCCGTGTGGCGCAAGAGCAGCCGCAGTGGAGGCAACGGCGGGCAGTGCGTGGAGGTGGCCGATAACCTCTCTGGCATCGTCGGGGTGCGGGACAGCAAGAACCCCTCTGGCCCAGCCCTCACCTTCGACCCCCAGACCTGGCGCTCGTTCGTGGAGTTCGCCAAGCAGCACTGACCAGCAGCGCAGAAGAAGGCCCCTCAGCATCGCGCTGAGGGCCTTCTTCGTTTTCAGGCGTCCGACGCCTCCGCGCCTCCTTCGAGCCGACGGCAAGGGGCACAGGGACCTTCGGTTGGCCGAGCTTCAAGGCGCGGCCGACCCGGCGCACCTCGTCACGAGGATGAAGACGCTCGACCGGTCGTTCATGTCGAGGCCACCTACCGGGCCGGACCGGGCAGGCACCGGACGCGCACTCCCGGCCGATCAAGGTGGTCGATGCGTACCCCGGTAATTGCGTTGTCGCCCGGTCCCGCCCGGGGCATCATTGTGGGCGTGACCAGGCCCGACCCGACGGGCCGGCACCGGGCGCTCGGCAACGCCCGGTCCGCGGCGGCGCGCGGCGTCCACCTCTCTCTCACTGATGTACGGCGATCGGCCGTACCCTCCGGACGCCCCGCGCCGCCGCACCCATCGGCGGACCGTATCGGCGCGACCACCCTTGGTCAGTGACTGACGCTCATGCCAGGATGTCCCGGCATTTACGTTCATCGTCGGCACACTCCGAAGCAGAGGCTCTCCATGACCAGGACCGCCAAGGTGGGTACGGCTTTCGCGATCTTCGCAGCAGCCGTCAGCTTTTTGATCTCTCTCGCCGGATCCTCGCTGAAGAGCACGGTCCAGGTCTTCTTCCTGAACATCGCGGACGGCTTCGACGTCAGCCGCGGCAGCCTGGCGATCGCGACGACGTTGTTCGCTGTGGTCACAGCGATCACGTCGTCGGTGATCGGGCACCTCGCCGACCGGATCGGCGCCATCCCGGTGCTGGCGATCGGCACCGCGCTCAACGGGATCGTGCTGCTGGTCAGCGCCACGGCCGGTGAGTTGTGGATGTTCGTCCTCACCTACGGGGTGGTCGGCGCCGTCGCTGTCACGATGCTCTCCTTCGTACCGCTGGGCGTGCTGGCCGACCAGTTGTTCCAGGGACGCAACAGCGGCCTGTTCTACGCGCTGCTCACGAACGGCGCGGCGGTCGGGTTCATCGTGCTCGTCCCGCTCTGGACGTACCTGGACGACCGGATGTCCTGGAACCGGGTGCTCTTCGCCATCGGTGTGGTGTTCCTCGTCGTACTGCTGCCGCTCTCCCTGGCACTGGTACGCCTCTCGGTCCGGCGGCGGCCGGCCGCGGCGGCGGCGGCGCCGAGGGTGTCGTTCTGGAGCGCGACGGCGATCACGTTCCGCCACCCGCAGATGCGCGCGCTGGTGCTGGCCTTCGTCGGCTGCGGCACCACGATGGCCTTCATCGACGTGCACCTCTTCCCGCACCTGCACGACCACGGCATCTCCGACTCGGTAGGCGCCTCGGCGGTGGCGGTGCTGGGCGCGTTGGAGATCGCCGGCTCGCTGGCCGCCGGACGGCTCTGCGATCTCGGCTGGACGCGCGCCACCCTGATGGCCGCGTACGCGCTGCGCGCCACCGCGATGGTCATGCTGCTCTTCGTCGACCTCCCGGCCACCGTCATCGCCTTCGGCGCGGTCTTCGGCGCGAGCTACCTGGCCACCGTGGTCGCCACGACGGTCTGGGTGACCCGGGCCCTGCCGCCCGGGGTACGGGGCACCGCGCTCGGAGTGCTCTGGGCGGTCCACATGCTGGCCGTGGCGGTGACCAGCCAGGGCGGGGCGATCCTCGCCGACCTGCACCACAACTACACCGCCACCATCGTCGCCTCGGTGGTGCTGACGGCCGTCTCCGTGCTCCTGGTCGCCCGCCAGCCGAGCCCGGACGCCGCAGCCGGCGACGACACGGCCCCGCAGGAGGACATCCGGCCGCCCGTCGAGGTGTGACGGGCCGTCCGGGCCGCGTCGCTGCCCGGACGGCGATCGGATCAAGCTGTTCGACGGAAACAGGCGTGATCACTACGGGAGAGCGGCGCTTCACACGCGCCGCCGCCGCCCTCGATCGGTTGTCGTCACTTCGACGGCGCTCTATCGTCGGCAACCACAGTCGCCACAGCGGCACCTCTTCCTCCCCGGCTGCGGAGTGATCATGCGTGGGCTACGACAGGTGTTCTGCACGACGTACGTCTTCGGCCCGAGTGACCGTTGAAGCCTGACCCGGTGCGGAGATCGGTGGCCGTCGTCGGGGGCGGGGTCGCCGGCGCCCTGCTCACGCTCCGGCTCGCGGAGCTGCTCGGCGGAGCACGCGTCGAGCTGTACCTGGGTGCCGCGACCCGTCACCGGGACGCCACCGCCGCCTCCGGTGGTCTGGTCCGGGGCTTCGAGACGAACCTCGACGACTGCCGGCTGGCGGCCGAGAGCCTCGCCGAGCTGCGCCGCGACCCGGCGCTGGCCCGCGCGGCCGGATACCGGGAGTCGACCTCCTCCTACTTCCTGCGTCCGGGAGCCGACCCGGAACACCAGCTCGCCCTCCTGGACGACCTGCTCGGCGGCTCCGCCCGGCTCGTGCCCGCCGCGGAGGCAGCGCGGACACTCGGCCTCGCTCCCCGGCCGGAGGGCACCTTCGCGGTCGTCGAACGGCACGCGGGTCATGTCCGCCCGGACGCCATGCGCCACCACGCCCTCACCCGGGCTGCCGCGGCAGGTGCCCGGGTGCACCCCGAGACTGTCGACTCGGTGACCGCCGGACCGGCGGTGACGGTGGGCGGCGTCGCCCGGCAGCGGGACGTCGTGGTGGTCGCGGCCGGTGCGTGGTCCGACGCGCTGGTGCCGGTGCCACTGCGCAACCGGCGCATCCAGTACGGCGTCTACCCGCTGGCGCGGCCTGACCTCGGGTGCCTCGTCGACGACGTGTCCACCCTCTACGGCCGGTGCCACGAGGCCGGATCGGTACTGCTCGGTGTCGCCACCTCGGCGTGGGGAGCGCCGCCCGGTGACGACCGCGTCGACCCCGCGTACCTGGACCGGGTGTCGGATGTCGCCCGGAGCGTCCTCGCCCTCGACGGACCGCTGCCACCGCCGCGGCTGTCGGTCGCCGGCGTGGACTGCTTCGCCGGACAGGGCGGGCTGCGGCTGCGGCCGGTCGACGGCATGCCGGGGGTCTTCAGCTTCACCGGCGGCGCGGGAGGCGCCGCGAAGAGTGTTCTGGCGTCGAGTCGGCTGGCCGCCGCGGCTGTGTGCGCGTCGATCGACGTGGAACCGCCACAGATGTTCGAGCACCCGGTGCCCGTCAGCCGGGGGCGGGGCGAGCAGGCGTCGAGATGAGGGACGGCATGGAACGAGACAAGTCAGTGGTCGCGGTGGGAGCGGGTCCGGCCAACCTCGCGTTCGCTGTGGCGGTCGAGGAGATGGCTCCCCACCTGGCCGAGGAGACCCTGCTGGTGGAGCAGCACGACGACATCGCCTGGCAGCGCGGCATGCTGCTGCCCTGGGCGCAGAGCCAGGTCGGCTTCCTCAAGGATCTCGTGACGCTGCGCAACCCGCGCAGCCGTTACTCCTTCGTCAACTACCTGCACTCGACCAGCCGCCTGGACGAGTTCATCAACCTCGGCACGTCGCTGCCGTACCGGCTGGAGGTCTCCGCCTACCTGCAATGGGTGGCCAAGTCGCTGGAGCTGGTACAGGTGGAGTACGGACGGTCGGTCACCGCGATCACGCCGGTCTCGTCGCGTGACGACGGGGTGTCGGATCGGTGGCGGGTCCAGTTCGACACCGGCGAGGTGGTCCGCTGCCGGGACGTGGTGATCGGGGTCGGGCGGGCGCCGAACATCCCCGCCGCGTTCCTGGACCTCCCCGCCGACCGGCTGATCCACAGCACCGGGTTCACCACCCGGTTGGAAGGGCTCGACCCGGCTGCGGTACGCCGCGTCGCAGTCGTCGGCGGAGCACAGAGCGCCGCCGAGATGCTGTGGACGATGTACCAGCGGTTCCCGGACGCCGAGTGCCGGATGGTGATGCGCTCCGCCGGCCTGCGCGGCTACGAGAGCAGTGCCTTCACCAACGAGTTGTACTTCCCGTCCTTCGTCGACCAGTTCTACGCCGGCTCCGCCGAGGCACGGTCGCAGGTGTTGCAGGAGATGCACCGGACGAACTACGCCGGGCTCGCGCCGGGCATGCTCGACACGCTGTACCGCCAGATGTACCAGGACCGGCTGACCGGCCGGGCCCGGATCGCCATGCACACGCTCACCGACGTGCTCGCCGCCCGGATGGACGGCGACGAGGTGGTGTTGACGGTGCACGACCGGCTGCGTGGGACCACCGACGAGCTTCGCACCGACCTGGTGCTCCTGGGCACCGGCTTCGAGCAGGGCATGCCGGCGCTGATCCGGCAGACCGCCGCCTCGGTAGGGGTGACCGAGATCGCGGTCGACCGCAACTACCGCCTGGTGACGCCGGACCCGGTCACCGCCGGCTGCTATCTGCAGGGGGTCAACGAGGCGACGCACGGCATCGCGGACTCACTGATCAGCGTCCTGGCGATCCGAGCCGGCGAGATGGTGACCGACATGCTCGGCGCACGTGGCGACAGCCCGCCGGCACTGGTCGGCACCGGGCCGACCGACGGCAGGTCCATCGAGGGAAGGGACGACTGAGTCATGGAGATCCGCAAGCTGGACCGGGACGGCCTCAAGCCCGACAACGGGCTGCGGGCGCAGCGGCTGATGCCCTGGGACGTGGTGAACGCGCCCTTCGAGGGTTCCTGGTGCGTGGTGCCGCCCGGAGGCGAATCGGGGGCGCACGGTCACCACGAGTACGAGATCTGGATCGCGATGACCGGCGAGGCGGAACTCGTCACCGCCGCCGGCGTGACCCCCTTCGTCGCGGGCGACGTCGTGCACTTCCCACCACACGAGCGGCACCAGGTGGTCAACCGCGGTGACCAGCCGTTCCAGATGTACGCCATCTGGTGGGACAACGATCTGGCCGACCGGTTCGTCGAGCGCCACCGGGCCGCCCGATGACCCTCGGCGAACCTCCGGTGATCGTCGTCCCGGCCACGCCGACCTCCAACGGGGGCCTGCACGTCGGGCACCTGGCCGGGCCGTACCTGGCCGCCGACGTCTACGCCCGCTACCAGCGCGCGCGAGGCCGGTTCGTCCTGCACACGACCTGCACCGACGACAGCCAGTCCTACGTGGCGACCCGGGCCGCCGTCCTGGGAGTGTCACCGGCGGAGCTGGCGCGCGACGCCACCGCCCGGATCGGGCGCGCGTTCACCGCGCTGGGCGCCACAGTGCCCGGGCTGCCGCCGATCGACGAGACCTACCGGCGCACGGTGCTCGACCACGTCTCGGCCCAGCACCGGGCCGGCGCCTTCGAGCTGCGTACGGTCCGCTTCCCGTACGCCCGGCGGGCCGGCGTCTGCCTCTACGACGCGTTCGTCGCCGGCACCTGCCCGACGTGCCTGGCGCAGAGTTCCGGCGGCGCGTGCGAGGCGTGCGGACACCCCAACAACTTCGACGAACTGCTCGACCCGTACTACCCGCTCGACCCCGCCGACGAGATCGAGTACCGCGAGGTGGAGATCCTCGTCCTGCCGTTGGAACGGCTACGCGCTCAGCTCACCGACTACTACGCCCGGCACACGCCACGGTGGCGGCCGAACGCCCGTGACCTGATCACCGAACTGATGGCCGGTCCGCTGCCGGACGTGCCGGTCACCGTGCCCGGTGACTGGGGGCTGCCGGCGCCGTTCGCCGAGACGCCCGGACAGCGGTTGTACCCGTGGATCGAGGCGATGCCCGCGGTCATCTACAGCACGTGGTGGTCGGCGGCACAGCTCGGCCGGCCGGCCGAGCGGGTGGACCGGCTCTGGCTGAGCGACCAGGAGCCGACGATCGTCTACTTCCACGGGTACGACAACGTCTTCCACTGGGGGATGCTGGACCTGGCCATGCTGCTGTCGCACCCGCAGCCGTACGCCACCCCCACGGTCACCGTCACCAACGAGTTCTACGAGCTGGAGCGGTCGAAGTTCTCCACCAGCCGCGACCATCTGGTCTCCGCCACCGACCTGCTGGACCGGGTGCCCCGCGACCTGGCGCGGTTCTACCTGACCCTCACCGCCCCGGAGTTCCAGCGCACCAACTTCACCGAGGCCGACCTGCGACATGTGGTCGGCACCCGGCTGGTGCGGCCCTGGAACCGGTTGGCCGCGGCGCTCGCCGACCTGGCCGTCCCGGACGGCACCGTGTTGCCGGTGAGCACCGCCGGCCAGGACCGGGCCCGGACTGTCGCCGACCGGCTGGGCCGGCACTACCGGGACGACCGGTTCAGCCCGGCCGGGGTCGCCGACACGATCGCGAACCAACTGGAGCGGCTGGCACGCACCGGCCTCGACGCGGAGAACGCCGCCGACGTGCTGGCCCAGGTGCAGACCCTGCTGGCGTACGCGGCACCCATCCTGATCGACGTCACCGACACGCTGGCCGGGGCAGGCGTACCGCTGCGCATCGACGACCGGCCGACGCAGAAGGTCACGATGTTCCGGCTGCCGACGCTGCCGGCCGCATCCGACCAGAGGCCGGCCACCGCCGCCGGACGAGCATCGTAGGAGAAACAGATGAAGTTGCTGGCCATCGAGACCTGCCAGTACCTGGGCTACTACCGGTCGCGTTACGCGCAGGTGGAGGCCCTCGGGGCGACGCTGTACGTGCTCAACGGTGAGGGTGAGCCGGAGTTCTGGCCCGCCGACCGGTACCGGATCGCCGGGTCCCGCCAGATCGACGAGATCATCGCCGTCGCCAAGCAGTGGCACCAGGCCGAGGGCTTCGACGGGGTGCTGACCTTCTCGGAGTCGTCGGTGATCACCGTGGCGGCGGTGGCCGAGGCGCTCGGTCTGCCCGGCATCGGCCTACGGACCGCCGTGAACTGCCGCAACAAGTACCTGATGCGGCAGGCGTACGAGCGTGCCGGCGCGCCCTCGCCGCGGTTCCGGCTGACCACCTCGCTGGCCGAGGCGCAGACCGCCGCGGCGGAGTTCGGCTACCCGGTCATCATCAAACCCACGCACGGGGCGGGCAGCAACTTCGTGTTCAAGGTCGAGTCGCCGGCCGAGCTGGCCGAGCGGTACGCGCAGGCGGAGGAGGGCAGCCGGGACATGTTCTGGGCGCGCTCCGAGCCGGAGGGGGTCGACCTCGGACCGAGCGGCCTGCTGGTGGAGTCGTTCCTGGACGGCGCCGAGCACCTGATGGAGGTCGTCGTCTGGGACGACGAGGTCTATCTCGGCTCGGTGGTCGACCGGGTCACCCTCGAAGGGCAGACCTTCGACGACGACGTACACCGCGCCCCGACGTCGATGAGCCCGCGCGAGCTGGCGGCGGTGCACGAGGTGGTGGCCGCCGGGGTGCGGGCGCAAGGGCTGCGCCGCAGCGTGGCCCACGCGGAGGTGCGGTTCCACGACGGCCGGCCGTACCTGCTGGAGATCGCCGCGCGGGTCGGTGGCGGCGGCCTCGACCTGATCGCCCGGCTCACCGCCGACCACGACCCGATCGCGGCTGTCGTCGACATCGCCCGTGGCGTACGGCCCCGGGTGCGGCACTTCCAGCCCACCGGCACGCACACCGCCTCCATGTGCCTGATCTGCCCGGCCGGCACCATCGCGGAGGTGCACGTACCGGCCGAGGTCAGCGAGTCGGCGCAGACGTTCGACCTGAAGATCACCGCTCGGCCGGGCGACGTGATCAAGCGCCCACCGCACGGCAACACCATCCTCGGCTTCCTCGGCACCACAGGGGCTTCGGAGGAGGACGCCTTCTCGACCATGATCCGGTTCGCGGATCTGGTCGAGGTGACGTTCGCCGGCTGAGGTCGCTCCCCGCCCGCCCTTCATTCCACAGACAGACAAGGACGATGGTTCATGGCGCAGACAGTCGAGGCAGTGGTGTCGCTCGGCCCGGGCCAACCGGTGCAACTCCGCGACATCGTGGTGCCGGACCCGGGACCGGACGAGGCGACCGTACGGGTGCTCGCCTGCGGTGTCTGCCACACCGATCTGCACTACCGCGACGGCGTCATCGGCTCCGGCTACCCGTACCTGCTGGGGCACGAGGCAGCCGGCGTCGTCGAGCAGGTGGGGGACAACGTCAGCCATGTCGCGCCGGGTGACCGGGTCATCCTCAACTGGCGGGCGGTGTGCGGCCGGTGCCGGCCCTGCCGGCGCGGCGTGCCCGAGGCGTGTCTGGACGAGTTCACCGCCGGTCAGCCGATGACGCTGACCACCGGGGAGCCGCTCGGCCCGGCCCTCGGCATCGGCGCCTTCGCCCGGCTCACCCTGGTCCACGCCGGACAGTGCACACCGGTCGACAAGGCGGTGGACCCGGCCGCCGCCTGCCTCCTGGGTTGCGGTGTGATGTCCGGACTGGGCGCGGCGCGGCGCACGGGCGGCGTCGCCCCCGGCGACACCGTGGCGGTGATCGGCTGCGGCGGGGTGGGTTGCGCGGCGGTGGCCGGCGCCCGGCTGGCCGGGGCGACCACGATCGTCGCCGTCGACATCGATCCGCGGAAGCTTCCGATGGCCACCCGGTTCGGCGCCACGCACGTCGTCGACGCCAGCCGGGAACCGGACGTGGTCGCCAGGATCAGGGAGATCACCGACGGTCTCGGCGCGGACGTGACCATCGACGCCGCCGGGTCGCCCGAGACCTGGACGCAGGCCTTCCGGGCACGCGCGATCGGCGGCACGTTCGTGCTGGTGGCCCGGCCGGACTCGTCGATGCGGCTGGAGATGCCGTTGTTGGACCTCTTCCTGCACGGCGGCACCTACAAGACCTCCTGGTACGGCGACTGTCTCCCGTCCCGGGACATGCCGGCGCTCGTCGACCTGCACCTGCAGGGCCGGCTGCCGCTCGACCTCTTCGTCACCGAACGGATCGGGCTGGGCGACGTGGAGGTGGCGTTCGAACGCATGCGCCGGGGTGAGGTGCTGCGCAGCGTCGTCCTGCTCGACTGACAGACCGGCCGACCACCCCTAGGAGAACGCATGCCCACGATCGACTACCACGGCCGCCGGTTCCGGCCGGTCGCCGACGGCAGCGGGGAGCACAGCCGCGTCGCGCACTACCACCAGGACGGCGATCTGCTCTGGGGCGAGTTCACCGGCGGGCACGCGCGCCGGGGCACCCTCACCGGCCGGTGCCGGGCGGACGGCTCGCTCGACTTCGCGTACTGCATGGTGCTGGACGACGGGCGGATCATCGTCGGCGAGTGCCACAGCGTCCCCGAGATCCTTCCCGACGGGCGCATCCTCCTGCACGAGACGTGGCAGCGCCACGGCGCCCACGCCGCCAGTGGTGTGTCCCGGATCGAGGAGATCCCCGCGCCCGCCGGGGTCGGCTAGACGAACAGCAGGCCCGCCACCCAGAGGGCGGCGATCATCAGACCGGCCGTGAACTCCAGGAGCATCGACAACCCGGCCGCCTTGAGCGCCTGCACCGTGGCCGGCCAGGCGAGCCGGGTGTCGCCCAGCCGCAGCCGTTCCGCGCCGAAGATCCCGCCGACGAAGCCGATCGGCAGCCCGACCACCGGGATCACGAAGAACCCGACCACGCCGAGCAGCCCACCGGCCAGCAACGAGGTGGTGGGCACTCCGGTCCGCTTGAGGTTGCGCCCCGGCCAGAGGTACTTGAGCACGGTGCCGCCGGCGGCGATCACAGTGGCGGCGGCGAGCACCGCCCAGCGGCCCGGCCCGGCGTCGCCGAACAGCGCCCACACCAGTACGCCGCCCCAGCACAGCGGCAGTGCCGGTAACCCGGGCACCACCACTCCGGCCAGGCCGGCGACGATCGCCAGCGCGGCGACCACCGACACCACGGCCTGCGAATCGGTGAGGCTCACCGGTTCTCCTTTCCTCGCCTGCCGCGTGCGCGGGAGGTGTCAAGCGGGGCCCCCTGCTCTACCGGAGGCGTCAAGAGGGGGCCCTTCCGCCTTACCCGCCCAGGCGGGCGCGGATGCCGTCGGCGGGCATCGGGGCGCCGAACAGCCGGCCCTGCCCGGTGTCGCAGCGCAGCGCCCGCAGCCGTTCGGCCTGCACCTCGGTCTCCACCGCCTCGGCCGTCACCGACAGCTCCAGCGCGTGCGCCAGCCGGACCAGCGCGTCCACGATCCGCTCGTCCCGGTGGTCGGCGACCGCGTCCCCGCCGTCACCCCGAATCCCCTCGACGAACGGGCCGGCCAGCTTCACGCAGTGGATCGGCAGCCGCCGCAGGTACGCCAGGTTCGAGTAGCCGGTGCCGAAGTCGTCGATGGCCAGCCGCAGCCCGAGGCCGGCGAGCTGGTGCAGCGTCCGCAGCGGCTCGCCGGCGCTGCCCATGACGGCGCTCTCGGTCAGTTCGAGCTGCAACAGCTCGGCCGGCAGGCCGGTGTGCTGCAACGCCTCCGCAACCGTCTCCACGATGGCCGGGTCGTCGGCCTGCCGGGCGGCCAGGTTGACGCTCACCACCGGCGTGGTGTCCGGGTACGCGCGCCGCCACGACTCGGCGTCGCGGCACGCCTGGCGCAGCACCCAGGCGCCGAGCCGGACGATCAGGCCGGTCTCCTCGGCCAGCCCGATGAACCGGTCCGGCCCGATCAGCCCCAGCTCCGGGTGCTGCCAGCGCACCAGCGCCTCGACCGCCACCATCGTGCCGTCCAGCAGCGACACGATCGGCTGGTAGTGCAGCACGAACTCGCCCCGGTCCAGCGCGGCGGGCAGGTTCGCGGCCAGTGCGGAACGGGCGATGTCGGCGGCGCTGCGCTCCGGGTCGTACACCGCCCAGCGGCCCCGGCCCTCCGCCTTGGCCCAGTAGAGCGTGGTGTCGGCGGCCTTCATCAGGTCACCGACGCTCGTCTCCGCCGCCGGGCACTCCACGATGCCGATGCTCGCGGACACGGCGAGCTGCTGGTCGGCGACGTGCACCGGCGCGGACACCGCGGCCAGGGCCAGCTCGGCGACCTCCACCGCGTCGTCGATGCCGCCGTCGGAGTCGACCAGGATGACGAACTCGTCGCCGCCCATCCGGGCCACCACGTGACCGCGCCCGGCCACGCAGTCGCTCAGCCGGCGGGCGATCACCTTGAGCAGCCGGTCGCCCAGGTCGTGCCCGAGGCTGTCGTTCACCGCCTTGAAGCCGTCCAGGTCGATGAAGCACAGCCCGACGCGCTGGTCCGGGCCGGCGCCGTCGAAGACGTCACCGAGCTTCTCGAAGAACAGCGTGCGGTTGGGCAGCCCGGTCAGCGGGTCGTGCAGCGCCTGGAAGCGCAGCCGTTGCTGCAACTCGTACCGCTGGGTGATGTCCTCCACCATGGCGACGGTGAACCGGGGGCGGCCGTCGTCGTACCGGATCAGTGAGACCGCGAGGTCGGTCCAGACCACGCTGCCGTCCTTGCGGTAGTAGCGCTTCTCCACCCGCGCGCTGTCCCGCTTGCCCTCGATCAGCTCCTGGTACACCTCCCACATCCCGGCCGCGTCGTCGGGGTGGAACAACGCCGACACGTTCATCCGCCGCATCTCCGCGACGGCGTAGCCGAGCATGTCCGCGAACGACTGGTTGACCTCGATGATCTGCCCGTCCACACCGGCGATGCCGATGCCGATGGCGGCGCCGGTGAAGACCGCCCGGAAGCGGGCCTCGCTGTCCCGCAGCGCCTGCTCCACGGTGTCCCGGGCCTGCCACGCGGACCGGGCGATCCGCTCCTGCTGGCTGAAGACCCGGTCGCGCAGCGCGCGGGCGAACCCGGCGGCGAACGCGCCCTGCAACAGCGCGACCCGCTCGCGCAGCTCCGGCGACTCGGTGCGCGACGGCAGCACCCAGGGCAGGAGCCGGTCGCCGAGCGCCTGCACCGACCAGTCGAGCACGCCGGGCTCGGTGAGGTGCGCCTGGACCAGGGCACGCCCCACCTCCTCCGCCGGGCCGGCGGAGAAGGTGGGGGCGAGCAGGGCCTCGCCGAGTCGCTCGGTGAGCGGCACCAGCAGGCGCTCGGTCTCGGCAGCGCTCAGCGGCACGAACCCGATGCGGCGCACCGCGCGAGCCCACTCGGCGGCGTACGCGGCGGCGCCGGGCCGGCTGACGTCTCCCCCGTCGCTGTCCGGGGCGCGCATGGGATCAGCCGTCGGCGCGGTCGTGCCGGGCGACGCCGCCGAAGGCACCGAACCGCTCCGGGTGCTCGTCCACGTCCGACGGGGAGTCGGGCCGCCACAGCGGCATGTGCACCACGCCCGGTTCGAGGATCGTCCAGTCGCCGAAGAAGCCGGTGATCTCGGCCCGGGAGCGCAGCGTGATCTCCGTGGCGGTACGCGCCGACAGCCGCTGCGCGTCCAGCATCTCCTGCGGCTGGTCCTCGAACGTGGAGTGGGAGATGACCAGGTAGCTGCCGGGCGCGGCGGCGGCCCGCAGCGTGGCCAGGATGTCGGCCGGGCGGTCGGTGTCGGGCACGAAGTGCACCACGCCGGCGAGCAGGATGCCCAGCGGCCGGTCGAAGTCGATCAGGCCGCTGGCGCGGGCGTGGTCCAGGACCAGCTTCGGCTCGCGCAGGTCGGCCAGGACCGCCGTGGCCCGCTCGTTGCCGGCGAGCAGTTCGTGGCTGTGCGCCACCGCGACCGGGTCGATGTCCACGTACACGATGCGGGCCTGCGGGTCGGCGGCCTGGGCCACCTCGTGCACGTTGCCGACGGTGGGGATGCCGGAGCCGATGTCGAGGAACTGGTCGATGCCGGCGTCGAGCAGCACCCGTACGGCCCGGCGCAGGAACTCCCGCCCGGAGCGCATGGTGGCGGCCAGGTTCGGCGTCATGGCCGCGATCTGTTCGGCGAGCTGCCGGTCGATCTCGAAGTTGTGCGCCCCGCCGAGGAAGTAGTCGTAGACACGGGCGGCGCTCGGCCGGTTCAGGTCGATCTCGGTGGGCAGGCTCTCCGGCGTCTGCATCGCTCGGTCCCCCAGGTCGTCGTCCGCCGTCGATGGCGGATCATGTGGTCCAGACCACTCTAGGCCGGTACGGCCGGGTTCGGGAGATCCACCGGAGGCGATGCTGCCGACCCGGGTCAGGCGGCCGATTCCAGCAGCAGCGAGATGCCCTGGCCGACGCCGATGCACATGGTGGCGAGCGCCCGCCGGCCACCCCTTCGGCGCAGTTCCAGCGCGGCGGTCAACGCCAGCCGGGCACCGCTGGCGCCGAGCGGGTGGCCCAGCGCGATCGCCCCGCCACCGGGGTTGACGTGCTCGGCGTCCTCCGGCAGGCCCAGTTCGCGCAGCACCGCCACCGACTGCGCGGCGAACGCCTCGTTCAGCTCGATCACGTCCACGTCGGCGAGCGACAGGCCGGTCCGGCCGAGCAGCTTCCGGGTCGCCGGGACCGGGCCGATGCCCATGATCCGCGGCGGTACGCCTGCGGACGCGGCACCGCGTACCCGGGCCAGCGGGGTGAGGCCGTAGCGTTCGACGGCGGCCGCGGAGGCGACGAGCAGCGCGACGGCGCCGTCGTTGACGCCGGAGGAGTTCCCGGCGGTGACGGTGCCGCCGTCGCGGAACGGGGTGGGCAGCGAGGCGAGCTTCTCCAGCGACGTCTCGCGCGGGTGCTCGTCGGCCTCGACCAGCTTCGTCTCGCGCTTGCCCGCGGGCACCGTCACCGGGACGATCTCCTCGGCCAGCCGCCCGTCGGCCTGCGCCTTGGCGGCCCGCTGCTGCGACCGGTACGCGAAGGCGTCCTGCGCGGCCCGGTCCACGCCGAACTCGGCTGCCACGTTCTCCGCCGTCTCCGGCATCGAGTCGATGCCCCACCCCTTGCGCATCAGGGGATTGACCAGCCGCCAGCCGATCGTGGTGTCGTACACCTCGGCGGTGCGGGCGAACGGCGTGGCCGCCTTCGGCATGACGAACGGCGCGCGGCTCATGCTCTCCACGCCGCCGGCCACCACCAGGTCGGCCTCCCCGGCGACGATCGCGCGGGCGGCGGACGCGAGCGCGTCCAGGCCGGAGCCGCAGAGCCGGTTGACGGTGCTGCCCGGCACCTCCTCCGGCAGGCCGCCGAGCAGCGCGGCCATCCGGGCCACGTTGCGGTTGTCCTCGCCGGCCTGGTTGGCGCAGCCCAGGATCACGTCGTCGGTGCGGGCCCAGTCGACCGAGGGGTGACGGGCCACCAGCTCGCGGACGACGTGCGCGGCCAGGTCGTCGGGGCGGACTCCGGCCAGGGCGCCGGCGTACCGGCCGATCGGGGTGCGGACTCCGGCAACGAGATAGGCCACTGTCATCGCGCGTACGTCCTTCGGGGGTGGGAAGGGGTCGGTCGGCGGGTCGCGGGGGTACCCGGCGCCAGGATATCCGTGACCGGAGCGGATAGGTTTGCCGCATGTCCGGGGCCCAGTTCAGCGCAGAGACCAGCGGCGGCGGCGCGTTCGTCCGCCAGCCCAACCGGTTCACCGGCCGGGTCACCCCGCACTCCACGTCACCCGGGGGCGGGGGGCCGGACGAGCAGGGACGCTGGCCGCTGGAGGCGGGCCGCTACCGGCTGATCTGGTGCCGGGCCTGCCCGTGGGCGCACCGGGCCCGGATCGTGCGCGGCCTGCTCGGGCTGGACGAGGTGATCTCGCTGGGCACCGTCGACCCGATCCGGGACGAGCGGGGCTGGCGGTTCGCACTCGACCCGGACGGCTTCGACCCGGTGCTCGGCATCGGCTTCCTGTCCGAGGCGTACCTGTCCACCGACCCGGACTACACCGGCCGGGTGACGGTGCCGGCGCTCGTGGACACGCTCACCGGAGGGGTGGTCACCAACGACTATCCGCAGCTCACGCTGGACCTCTCGACCGAGTGGCGGCGGTTCCACGCGCCGGACGCGCCGGATCTGTACCCGGTCGAGCTGCGCCCGGAGATGGACGCGCTGATGGCGGAGATCCACCGGGACGTCAACAACGGCGTCTACCGGTGCGGCTTCGCCACCTCCCAGGAGGCGTACGACGAGGCGTTCACCGCGCTGTTCGCGCGGCTGGACGCGCTGAGCGAGCGGCTGGCCGGGCGGCGCTACCTGATGGGCGACGCGATCACCGAGGCGGACGTACGCCTGTTCACCACGCTGGTGCGCTTCGACGTGGCGTACCACGGGCACTTCAAGTGCAACGAGCGCAAGCTCACCGAGATGCCGGTGCTCTGGGCGTACGCGCGGGACCTGTTCCAGACGCCCGGCTTCGGCGAGACGGTGGACTTCGACCACATCAAGCGGCACTACTACGCCACCCACGACATGATCAACCCGACCCGGATCGTGCCGCTGGGCCCGGACGAGTCCGGCTGGACCACCCCGCACGGACGTGGCTGAGGACACCGGCCGCCGGATCGCCGCCGCGTTCGCCGCCGTCTGCCTGGCCGCCGGTGCGGCAGCGGTCACCGTCGCGGTGGTCGCCGGTCCCGGCCCGGGCCCCATCGCGTACGTGAGCGAGGCGGGCATCACCGACAGCGGGTACGCCGGGGCGTACCGGATCGGGATCTTCTCGGTGGCCGCGGCGCTGCTGCTGCTCGCCGGGGCGCTGCCGCCGAGGTTGCGGGCGGTGGCCGGGCTGCTCGGCACCGGCGCGGTCGCCACTGTGCTCTCCGGCGCTGTCACGTGCAGCGAGGGCTGCCCGCTGCCGCCGTTCGAGGCGACCACGGTGGCCGACCTGGTGCACGGCGGTGCGAGCATCGCGGCGACCGCCGCCGTGGTCCTCGCCATGCTGGCGCTGCTCTTCTCCCCGGCGGACCGGGGGCTGCGGCGGATCGCCGCGGTCGGCGCGGCGCTGGCGCTGCCGGTGGCCGTGGTGGTCGCGCTGGCGCTGCTGCTGGTCGGGCGCAGCGCGCTGCTCGGGGTGTCGGAACGGGTGCTGCTGGTCGTGGTCGCCGCCTGGGGACTGGCCACCTCCGGCTACCTGGCTGTAAGGATCCTCACCGGCGACGGTCCTTCCGTTCCGGCGCGGGACGGGAGTAACGTGTCGCGACGATGACCAATGTCTGGTGCCTCACCGAGCGCCTGTACGTCGATCTGCGACGGCAGGCCAGCGGCGTCTGTCCGGCGTAGCTCCACGCCCCCGACGCCCGCCCTCCTTCTCCAGACCTTGGATCCGTCCTCATGACCTCCGCCCTGCGCAGAATCCCCTTCTCCGTCCAGATCCTGCTCGGCCTCGTGCTCGGCGTGGCGCTCGGTTTCCTCGCCCGCGCCGCCGACCTCGCCTGGCTGACCAGCACGCTCGACACCGTCGGCGGCCTCTTCGTCCAGCTGCTCAAGCTCGCCGTGCCGCCGCTCGTCTTCACCGCCATCGTGGTCAGCGTGGTCAGCCTGCGCGGCGTCGCCAACGCCGCCCGGCTGGCAGTCAAGACGCTGCTCTGGTTCGGCGTCACAGCGCTCATCGCGGTGAGCATCGGCATCGGCATCGGCCTGCTCACCGACCCCGGCCGGGGCGTCGACCTGGACCCGGCCGGTGCCACAGCCCCGAAGACCACCGGCTCCTGGATCGACTTCCTCACCGGCATCGTCCCGACCAACCCGGTCGGCGCGTTCGTCGAGGGCAACGTCCTCCAGATCGTCTTCCTCGCTCTGGTGGTGGGCGCCGCCGCGCTGCTGGTCGGCGACGCCGCCGAGCCGTTCGTGGCGCTCAACCGCTCGCTGCTGTCGATCGTGCAGAAGGCGCTCTGGTGGGTCATCCGGCTCGCCCCGATCGGCACGCTCGGCCTGATCGGCAACGCCGTCGCCTCGTACGGCTGGGACCTGCTGGCCCCGCTCGCGAAGTTCACCACAGCCGTCTACGTCGGCTGCGCGCTGGTGTTGTTCGTGGTCTACCCGGTGCTGCTGGCAGTGGCCGGCAAGCTCAACCCGCTGCGCTTCTTCGCCGGCGCCTGGCCCGCCATCGAGCTGGCGTTCGTCTCCCGCTCCTCGGTGGGCACCATGCCGGTGACCCAGCGCTCGGTCGAGCGCCTCGGCGTCCCCCGCGAGTACGCCTCCTTCGCGGTGCCGTTCGGCGCCACGACGAAGATGGACGGCTGCGCCGCCATCTACCCGGCGCTCGCCGCGATCTTCGTGGCGCAGGTGTTCGGCGTGAACCTGGGCGTGACCGACTACCTGCTGATCGCGTTCGTCTCGGTGGTCGGCTCGGCCGCGACCGCCGGACTGACCGGCGCGATCGTCATGCTGACGCTGACCCTGAGCACGCTGGGCCTGCCGCTGGCCGGGGCCGGCCTGCTGCTGGCCATCGACCCGATCCTGGACATGATCCGTACCGCCACGAACGTGGCCGGGCAGGCGGTGGTGCCGACCATCGTGGCCGCCCGGGAGGGCACGCTCGACCGGGCCGCGTACGACTCGGCCGGCAAGCGCGACCTGATCGAGCCCGCCGAGACCGAGCGGCTCGACCCCGTACCCGCCTGATCCACACCTCGTCGGGTGCGTCTCCGGAGAAGGGGGCACCCGTTGCTGTGACCGGAGGATCCGAGAATGAGCGCCCTGTTCACCCCGCTCGCCCTGCGCGGCGTCACGCTGCCCAACCGGATCGCGCTGGCACCCATGTGCCAGTACAGCGCCGGGCCGGACGGCCTGCCCACCGACTGGCACCGGGTCCACCTCGGCTCCCGCGCGGTCGGCGGGGCCGGGCTCGTGATCACCGAGGCGACGGCGGTGGTGCCCGAGGGCCGGATCAGCCCGCAGGACACCGGGCTCTGGTCCGGCGCGCACGTCGACGCGTGGCGGCCGATCACCGCGTTCGTCGCCGCCCACGGCGCGGTGCCGGCCGTGCAGCTCGCGCACGCCGGGTTCAAGGCGTCCACGTACCGGCCGTGGGCACCGGCGCGCGGCGGCGTGCCGGACGCCGAGGGCGGCTGGACCCCTGTCGGCCCGGGTGACCAGCCGTTCGTGCCGGAGTACCGCACGCCCACCGCGCTGGACGAGGCGGGCATCGCGGCCGTGGTGGACGCCTTCGCCACCGCCGCCGGGCGGGCGCTCGACGCCGGGTTCGCCGCCGTGGAGATCCACGCCGCGCACGGCTACCTGCTGCACGAGTTCCTGTCCCCGCTGACCAACCGGCGCACCGACGGCTACGGCGGTGACCGGGCCGCCCGGATGCGGCTCACGCTGGAGGTGGCCCGCGCGGTACGCGCCGCCGTCGGCGAGTCCGTGCCGGTGCTGACCCGGATCTCCGCCACCGACTGGACCGACGACGGCTGGACAGTCGAGGACAGCGTGGTGCTCGCCGGGGAACTGGCCGCCGCCGGTGCCGACCTGGTCGACACCTCCTCGGGCGGCGCGGCGGTCCGGGCGTCCATCCCGGTCGGACCCGGCTACCAGGTGCCGCTGGCCGCCCGGATCCGCCGCGACGCCGGGGTGCCGACCGGCGCTGTGGGCCTGATCGTCGAGCCCGAGCAGGCCGAGCAGATCGTGGCCGGCGGCGAGGCGGACCTGGTGCTGCTGGGCCGGGAACTGCTGCGCGACCCGTACTGGCCGCGCCGCGCCGCCGCCAAGCTAGGCGCCACCCCAACCTGGCCCGACCAGTACACCCGAGCCTCCTGACCCACCCGGGAGGGCGGGGCGGTCAGCCGGCCAGGTGGTTCCAGCGGGGTTCCAGGTCGGTCCAGGTGCCCTGGTCGGCCACGGTGCCGTCGATCAGCACCACCACTCGGTCGGCCCGGACCAGGGCGGCCCGCTTCGCGGTCGAGCCGACCACAGTCACCCCGTGCTCGCGCAGCGCCGCCCACAGCGCCAGCTCCGTACTCACGTCCAGCGCCGACGACACGTCGTCGGCCACCAGCAGCTCGGTACGCGGGGCGAGCGCCCGGGCCAGTGCCAGCCGCTGGAGCTGACCGCCGGACAGCCGGGTGCCCTTGTGCCCGATGAGCAGCCCGAGTCCGCCCCCGGCCGCGGCCAGGTCGTGTTCGAGCTGGGCGGTCGAGACCGCCCTGGCGGCGTCCACCTGGTGGCCGAGCGCGATGTTGTCGGCCACCGTGCCGGAGAGCACCCGGGGCAACTGTCCCACGTACCCGACCTGGTTGGGACGCAGGAACATCTCCGGCTCGGTGACCGGGTCACCGTTCCAGCGCAGCTCGCCGACGTGGTCCACGACCCCGGCGAGCGCGCGCAGCAGCGACGACTTGCCGGACCCGACCGGCCCGACGACCAGCACCAACTGCCCGCGCTCGACCACCAGGTCGACGTCGCGGACGGCGAGCGTGCCGTCGGAGTGCAGCGCGCCGAAGCCGGCCAGCTCCAGGCGGCGCAGCGGGTGCCGGGGCGGCGGCTCGGGTGCGGGCGCGGTGCCGGCGACCAGATCGAGGCCGGGCACCGGCGCCGCGTACACGGCCTCGCCGGTCATCGCCACCGTCCGCTTGGTCCACACGCGCGCCGACGGGTACTGCGACACCAGTGACGCGGTGGTCCACGCGAACCAGCGGGCCGCGCCCAGTGTGGACACGGCCACCAGCGTGGCACCTGCGGACAGCTCACCGGCCAGGTAGAGCGCCCACGCGCCGATCGGCAGCAGACCGCTGGCGACCGATGGGGTGGACCGGGCCCACACCTGCATGGCGATCTCGCGTCGCTGCCGCTCGCTGCGTACCTCGTCCAGCCGGGCGAGGTGGCGCAGCACCGGGCGGGTGGCGCCGGCCAGCTTCACCGTACGGGCGGCGGACAGCGCCGACACCAGCGCGGTGGCGAACGCGGCGCGCGCCTTCACCGTGCCGGCGGCGGTGCGTTCCAGCCGCGGCCCGAACAGCGTCGCCGCCAGCCCGGACACCACCATCGTGCCGACGAAGAACACCGCCGGTACGAAGCTGCCGGTCACCAGCGTCATCGTGACCACGATGACCAGCGAGATGAACTGGTCCATCAGGTTGTCGGCCAGGTGCACCACCCGGTCGGTGTCGCCGCCCTGGGCCACCACCTCGGCCGGGGTGTGCCCGCTGACCCGGCGCGCGCCGGTCTGCCCGTGCACCAGCCGGGCACTGATCCGCAGCATCTGCCGGATCCACCACTGCGGGAACCACAGGTTCGTCAGGTACGGCACCGGCAGCACCACGAGCAGCCCGGCCACGATGCCCAGCGCCGGCAGCCAGGGTTCGCCGCCGCCGACCAGGTCGGCCCAGAGCCAGGGCAGCACCGCGCCGTCCATCCCGAGCACCGTCAACACGACGAACAGGGCGACCGAGACCAGGCCGTACCGCGGGTCGTTGGTGCCCAGCCGGAGGATCTCCCGCATGGTCCGCGCGGGCGGCGAGGGCGGCGCCGGTGGCGGGTCGGTGCGCGGCACGGCGGCCGGCCGCGTCGAGGGCGCGGCCGGTGTGGCGGGCGCGTCGTCCCAGGCGGGCGCGTCGAGCAGGTCCACACCGCCGCGCCGGGCGCCCACTCCGGCGTACGCCCCGGCGTGGCTGGTGGCGAGCAGTTCGGCGAAGCGGGCCGACTCGCGCAGCGGACCGGCCTCCAGCACCGCGCCGTCGGCCATCACGACCACCTCGTCGCAGCGGCGCACCGAGGAGAGACGGTGCGCGATGACGATGCCGATCCGGTCGGTGAGCAGCCGTTCGGTGGCCTCGCGTACCCGGCTCTCGGTGACCGGGTCGAGCCGCGCGGTGGCCTCGTCGAGGATCACCACGTGCGGGTCGCGGACCAGGATGCGGGCGAAGGCGACGAGCTGTTCCTGCCCGGCGGAGAGCACGTAGCCGCCGTCGCCGAGCCGGGTGTGCACGCCGTCGGGCAGTTCGGCGATCCAGCCGGCCAGGCCCAGCTCGGCGAGCGCCCGCTCGGCGGCGTCCAGCAGCTCCGGGTCGAACAGCGCCACGTTCTCGGCGAGCGTGCCGGCCAGGATCTCGGTGCGCTGCGGCACCACGGCGATCCACCGGCGCAGCTCCTCCACGTCCAGGTCGACCAGGTCGGCTCCGCCGAGGAACACCGTGCCGCGCGGCACGTCCACCGCCCGGGTGAGCACCTTGGCCAGCGTCGACTTGCCCGAGCCGGTACGCCCGACGAGCGCGTACGAGCGGCCCCGGACGAAGTCGAGGTGGACGTCGCGCAGCGCCGGCCCGCGGTCGTCCCCGCCGGCCGGGTAGCGGTAGGTGAGCCCGCGCACGGTCAGGTCGCCGTCGACCGGGTTGGCCCCGCCGTCCGGTTCCTGCGGCGACCCGGCCAGCAGTTGCACCCGGCCCCACGCGCCGAACGCCTGTTGCAGGTGCGGCACCCAGCGGGCGATGTGCTCGACAGTCGCGCCGAACGCGATCGCCAGCAGCCAGATCGCGGTGAGCCGGGCGGCGTCCACCCGGCCGGTGGCGAGCGCCCACGCACCGCCCACCACCACGCCCGCGATGCCGACCCGTACCGCGCCGGCGGCGACCGCGGTGACCCGGGCGGAGAGCCGGAACACCCGGCTGCACCGGGCGATCACCTCGGCCGCGCGGCGGGCGTAGAGGCGCAGCACGTACGGCCGGGCGAGGCTGGTGCGCACGTCGTCCTGCCCGTGCACCGCCTCCTCCATCACCGCCGCGAGGTCGGACCACGCCTCCTCCTCGGCCATCCGGGCCGGGGCGATCCGGGCGGTCGGGCGGCGCAGCGTCACCGCGAGCAGCGAGGTGAGCACGATCATGCCGACACCGGCGGGCCACCAGACGATCAGCGCGCTCACCGTCGCGAGGGCGCAGACCGCGAGGCCCTGCGCCAGCCGTACGCCGGTGTTCCGCATCTCGGCGGCGACCTGGTAGACGTCGTTGTCGATCCGGTCGAGCAGTTCGCCGACCGGCGTGGTCTCCAGGGTGGGCAGGTCCTGGCCGAGCGCGACCCGGCAGAGCCGCCGCCGCACCTCGGCCGACCAGTCGGCGGTGAGCCGGGCCATGATCAGGCCGATCAGCAGGTCGGTGACGACAGCGGCGACGAGCGCGACCGCCAGCGCGACGAACCAGCCGGACGAGCGGTGCACCAGCACCGGCCCGGCCAGCGCGGATGCGGCCGCCTGTCCACCGGCGCCGAGCACGATCAGCAGCAGGACCGCCGCCATCCGCCGGGGTGCCGTGGCCCAGAGGTCTCGGAGCAGGCGCATGGAAGGTCCTCCGGACTCGGATCGGTGAGGGCGGTGCCCCCACCCTCACCCGTCCGGCGGCCCGGAATCAACCGAATTACCGACCGCCGGTCAGGTCCGGGCGACCCGCCTGACGATGCCGAGCAGCGACTCCTGCACCTCGTCGATCGGCCGCTCCGGCGAGAAGACCAGCCAGTCCACGGCCACCACCAGCCCGACGCCGAACAGCGCCGAACTGGCGGTACGCACGTCCAGGTCGGCGGGGAGGTCACCGCTGTCCACCCCGGCCTCCACCGTGTCGGCGATCACCGCGATGGCCTCGCCGCGCAGCAGCCGCAGCGTCTGCTGCCACTCCCTGTTGGTCCGCCACATCTCCGAGAGCAGGAGCTGGGCGAAGGCGCGGTAGCGGCGGATGTACTCCAGCTGGGCGCGGACCAGCGCGCCGAGCGCCTCCAGCGGAGGCAGCCCGTCGACGGCGGCCCGGAACTCGGCGGTGAGCAGGCCGATGCCGTGCCGCAGCAGTTCCTCGAACAGGACGGTCTTGGACTCGAAGTTGTAGTAGACGGTCCCCTTCGCCACACCGGCCCGGGCCGCGATGTCGTCCACAGTGGTGGCCGAGAAGCCCCGCTCGGCGATGAGGTCCACAGCCGCCACGAAGAGGCGCTGGCGGGTGTCCTCGCGCCGGCGTGTCCGTCCGTCCGTCACCGGCTCATCCTCACATGGTCAGTTCGGGGTGCAGCTTCGACGGGGTCAGCCGACGGGACCGGCGGGCCGCGCCGACGGTGAGCGCCATCGCGCCCAGCCCGAACACGAGCAGCACCAGCGCGGCGGTGACCACCGGGGCGGTCGTACCGCCGTTGATGGTGTGCCGCAGGCCGTCCACCACGTACGTCATCGGCAGCCACGGGTGGATCGCCTGGAAGAAGCCGGGCGAGGTCTGCACCGGATAGGTGCCGCCGGACGAGGTGAGCTGGAGCATCAGCAGCGCCAGCGCGGCCAGCCGCCCGGCCGGGCCGAGCGCCGCACCGAGCAGTTGCATGATCGCGGTGAACGCCAGCGAGGTGAGGGCGAGCAGCCCGAACGTGGCCGGGCCGTGCCTCGGGTCGAGCCCGAGCGCCAGCGTCACCACCGTGTAGAGCACCGTGACCTGGGCCAGGCCGATGCCGGCGGCCGGGAGCCACCCGGCGAGCACGACCCGCCAGCCGGGCGCGCCGGACATGACGTGCCGCCGGTTGACCGGCCGCAACAGCATGTACGTGATCATCGCGCCGACCCAGAGCGCCAGCGACAGGAAGTACGGGGCGAAGCCCACGCCGTACGAGCCGGCCGGGTTCTGCGAGTCGCGGATCAGGCCGACCGGGTCGCCGAGGACGCCCGCGCGCGTGGTCGCGTCGTCGTACCCGGGTAGTTTCCGCTCCCCGGCGGCGAGCCCGTCGGCGAGGTCGCCGGCCCCGCCCTCCAGCCGGGTCAGCCCGTCGACCAGGCGGTTGCTGCCGCTGCCGAGCTGGGCCAGGCCGCCGTCGAGCTGGCGGGCGCCGGTGGCGAGCCGGTAGAGGCCGCCGCGCAACTGGTCGGCGCCGGTCGACGCGTCGCCCAGCCCGTCGCGGAGCTTGGCGCTGCCCTGCGCCAGCGTGGTGAGCCCGCCGGCCAGCTCGTTGACCTTCGCGCGGGCGGAGGCGACGTCGTCGGCCAGGTGCGGCGCGGCGGCGGCCACCTCGCGGGCGGTCTTCGCCACGTCGGTCATCTGCCTGCGCAACGTGGCCATGTCGGTCCTGTCCAGCGCGGCCACCACTGAACGGGCCTGCGTGGCGGCCCGGTCGGCGGCCTTGCGGGCGGCGGCGAAGTCCGGGTCGTCGGCCAGCTCGGGGTGTTCCTTCGCGACCGCGTCGAGCCGGTCGCCGACCTCCTCGGCGGTCGCGACCACCTCGGCGGCCTTGCCGGGTAGCGCGTCCAGCCCGGCGGCGAGCTGCTGCGCGCCGTCGGCGACGAGCGTGGCCGCCTTCTCGATCTTGTCGGCGTTGCGGCGCAGCACCGGCTCGTACTTGTCGGCTGCGGCGTTCACGGTGGCCGCCGCCGCCGTGGTCTCGGTGGCGGCGCGCCCGGCGCCGTCGGCGAGCTGGGCGGCGCCGGTCCGTAGCTGGTCGAGGCCCTTGGCGAGCTTGTCCGCGCCCTGGACCGACTGGTTGAGTCCACCAGCGAGCCGCCCGGCGCCGTCCTCGGCGTCACCGAGCCCGTCGGCGATCCTTCCCGCGCCCTGCTGGGAGCTGCCGAGCCCGTCGGCGATCCTCCCGGCGCCGTCGGCGGCGCGGCCGGTCTCGGCCTTGGCGTCGGTGAAGCCGATCAGCATCTTGTCGAAGTACGTGGCGGCGGTGCTCTGCGCGGCGGCGGCCCGGATCTCGCTGAACGCCGACCGGGCGAGCAGGCCGGAGAGGTAGTTGGTGGCGTCGTCGTTGACGACCTTCAGCTCGCCCCGCCGGGCCGGGCGGTCCGGTTCCGGGCCGGCGGCGAGGGTGGCGGAGAAGTCCTCCGGGATGGAGAAGACCAGGTGGTAGCGCCCGTCGCGCAGCCCCTTCGTGGCATCGGCCTGGTCGGTCACGGTCCAGCCGAACACCTTGCGGTCGAGCAGCTTCTCGGTCAGGTCGCGCCCCGCGTGCACCTCGCTGCCGTCACCGGCGGTGGCCGGGCGGTCGGCGTTGACCAGGGCGACCGGAATCCGGTCCATCTTCCCGTAGGGATCCCAGAACGCGTACAGGTAGAGCGCGCCGTAGAGCAGCGGGACGATGGTGAGCACTGCCAGGGCGGCGCGCGGTAGCCGGCCCCGGGTCATCCGGCGCAGCTCGAACAGGGCCAGTCGCAGGACGCTCATGCGGGCACCTCGGCGGGCTCGGTGGGCACGGTCAGGGCGGGGACGGGCAGGGCCGGGTCGCCGACGCGGTGCACGGTGGCGGCCACCCCGGGTTCGACGGCGCGGGCGCTGGCGACCACCGCGTACCCCTGGTCGGCGAGGCGTTCCAGCGCCCCCCACATCCACTCCCGCTCGGGGCGGTCGGCGCCGGCGTCCACGTCGTCGGCGACGATCAGGCTGGGGCCGCCGAGGCTGGCGAGCACCAGGCCGAGCACCTGACGTTCGACCGGGGTGAGGTCGCGGCCGTACCGGTCGGGGTCGAGTGGCGCGTCGGTGAGTCCGGCGCCGGCGATGGCGGCGGCGTAGGCGTCGCGGCGGTAGGCCCGGCGGGCCCGGACCGCTGCCACCGGCACGAGGCGGCGCCGGCGGCGTGGCACCGGCCCGAGCAGCAGCAGGCGTTCGGTGATGTGCTCGGCGACGGTGAGCGTCGGGTCGGGCTCGTGCACGCCCGCCACCTGGCCGAGTGCGGCCGGGCCCCGGCGGCGCAGCTCGCCGTGGTTGTGCGGGAAGCGCCCGGCCAGCGCGAGCAGCAGCGAGGTGCGCCCGCTGCCGGGCGGGCCGGTGACGGCGTGCAGCTCACCGCTCGCGGCGGTGAGGTCGACGTCCCGGTAGACCCAGCCACGGTGGGTACGCAGGCCCAGGCCGACGGCCTCGACGATGTTCATTCCGCTCCCGAATTCAGAACTGACTAGTCAGTATAAAAACATGCCCAGCATAGCGCCGGGTGTCCGGTTCGGGACGTCTGTCGGGAGTGATCCTCAGAACAGCACTGTGGCGAGCGTGCCGACCGGGCGGAAGCCGCAGCGCTCGTAGACCCGGCGGGCGGGCAGGTTGAAGTCGTTGACGTAGAGGCTCACGGTCGGCGCGACCCGTTCCAGCGCGTCGCGGACCACTGCGGCCATCGCGGCGGCGGCGATGCCCCGGCCGCGCCACTCGGGCGCCACCCAGACGCCCTGCACCTGCGCGGTCCGGCGGGTCACCACGGCAAGCTCCGCCTTGAAGACCACCCGCCCGTCGACGAAGCGGGCGTAGGCGCGGCCGGCGCGCACCAGCTCGGTCACCCGCCGCCGGTAGCCGCGCCCGCCGTCCTCGGCCAGCGGCGACACCCCGACCTCCTCGGTGTACATCGCCACCGCCGCCGGGAACAGCCGGTCGACCTCGCTGCCGCGCACCCGCCGTACGTCCGGGTCGGGCGCCACGGCGGGCAGCGCGTCCGTCGCCAGCAACGGCTGGTTCGGGCGTACGTCCCGAGCCGGCCCCCAGTGCGCGGAGAGGCGGTCCCAGAGCCCGAGCACCGCGTCGGCCCGGCCCACTATCGAGGAGCAGAGCCGCTCCTCGGCGCTCAGCTGGTCGGCGAACGCGGTCACCGCCGACTCGGACGCGAGCACCGGGGTCAGGTTGCCGCCCAGCCAGCAGATCGACTCCAGGTGCCGCCGGGAGCCGTACCCGAGGATCCGCGCCTCGGCCCGCCACCAGGCCAGCCCGCGTGCCGCCACCCGCTCGGCGACCTGCGCGCCGGCGTACGGGTCGAGGTCGAGCAGCCGCTCGACCGCGCGGCGCTCCGACTCCCCCAGTTGGCGTACCGGCATGGTGAGCACGGCTACCAGCCTGCCAGATCCACCCCGGCGTGCGCGGGCCGACCGGGCACCTGCCGCACGGCGCTCAACCGGCCGGCACCGGCACCGGTTCGGGCGCGGCCGGCCGGGTCCGGGCGGCCCACCGGACCACAGGCGGCACCAGCGCGCCGAGCAGCAGGAACACCACGCCGAGCACCAGCCAGCCGGGCACACCCCAGCCGATCGCGAGCGTGGTCACCACCACCGGGGCGACCATCGAGCCGAGCTGCATGCCCATCCCGTACGCGCCCTGGTACTGCCCGTGCGCGTGCGCCGGGGCCAGGCCGAAGGAGATGCCCCAGCCGGCCGCCGCGTGCCACAACTCCCCCACCACGTGCACCAGCGCACCGGCCAGCAGCAGGGGCACCGCCACCGCCACCGGTACGCCGCCACCTGCGGCGAACAGCGCGCAGGCGGCAGCGAGCAGGACGCCCGCCCGCCGGGCGGCCCGGCCCGCACCGGTCAGGTCCTCGCTGCCCCGCGAGGCGCGGACCTGGAACAGGATCACCACCACGGTGTTCACGAGCAGGCAGACGGAGATCAGCCAGTTCGGCGCGCTGGTGTGCCCGGCGATCCACAGCGGCAATGCGATGTTGATCAGCGAAAAGTGCATGGACATGAGCCCATCCAGCACGGTGAAGGCGAGGAACGGGCGGTCCCGCAGCGCGATCAGCCGCGGCCCGTGCGCCGGGGCGGGCATCGGCGGCACCGGCGGGAGCCGCAGCAGCACCGCCGCCGCCAGCACGTAGGTGGCGGCGTCGAGCAGGATCAGCGTGACGTACGCGCCACGGGTGTCGGCGGCGAGCGCGAACCCGGCCAGGACCGTACCCACCGAGATCCCGACGTTGGTGACCGCGCGCAGGTAGGCGCGGGTGCGGACCCGCTGGTCGGGTGGGACGGCGCCGGCGATCAGCGCGCCCCGGGCGCCACGGACGCCCGCGTCGGCGACCGCCATCAGCACGCCGACGACCAGGAAGCCGGTGAACGAGCGCACCGCGACCAGGGCGGCCGTGCACGCGGCCGAGGCGAGCAGCGCGGCCATCTGGAACCCGCGCGGGCCGAGGCGGTCGGCCAGGTAGCCCATCGGCGTGCTGGCCACCAGGCTGACCAGCGCGGTGAGCGTGAGCGCCACGCCGACCTGGGCCACAGTGAGCCCGACCGAGCGGGTGAGGAACAACGCGCTGGCGGTGAGCCAGGTGCCCCGCCCGACGGTGTTGACGAGCGTGGAGAGGGCGAGGGTCCGGGACGGCCCGGGTTCGGGAAGCAGGCGCACACCGGCACCTTAGCAAGACGTACGTACGGTTTGCAGTTCGGTTCACTCAACGCCTTGTCGGCGATGCATTGCCGATATATCGTTGATGCATCAGTGATACGACGACAGAAGGAGAACCTGATGGGTTTCCACCGACGCATGCACGCCATGCACGACGAGATGCGCCGCCACGGCGGCTTCGGCTTCCCGCCCGTACCCCCGGGTCCGCCGCCCTTCTCCCCCGGACCCCACGGTCACGGGCGGGGTCGGGGCGGCCGGGGACGCGGACGGCGGCCCAACGTGCGCGGGGCCGTGCTGGCCCTGCTCACCGAACGGCCGATGCACGGCTACGAGATGATCCAGGAGATCGACTCCCGCACCGGCGGGGCCTGGCGGCCCAGCCCCGGCTCGATCTACCCGACGCTGCAACTGCTGGAGGACGAGGGGCTCATCGCCACCGCCGCCGACTCCGAGGGCGGGCGCAAGCGGTTCGCGCTGACCGAGGCGGGCCAGGCCGAGGCGGCCGGCGCGGCGCAGGCCCCGCCGTGGGCGGAGTTCGCCGAGCAGACCGTCAACAGCTGGCACGACATCCGCGACGCCGGAGCGCAGGCCATGCAGGCGCTGCGGCAGGTGATGACCACCGGCACCGACGACCAGCGCGCCCGGGCCGCCCAGGTGCTGGACGAGACCCGGCGCAAGCTCTACGCCATCCTCGCCGAGTCCGAGTGAGGGTGCTGCGGCCCCCGCGTCACCGCGTCCGGCCCGGACACGCGAAAGCCCCCGACGTATGCCGGGGGCTTTCGCCGGTGCCGAATCAGCCGACGGGTCCGATGCGCTTCGCGAGGTCCACGAAACCCTGCCAGGCGGCCGGACCGAAGGCCAGCGTGCCGCCCGCGCGGTCCTTTGTGTCGCGGATCAGGACGACCCCGGCGAGGTTGTCGGCAACCTCCACGCACGACCCACCGTTGGTGCTGCTGTAGGTTGCCGTCCGCCACTGCGGCGCGGTGCTGTTCACGTCCATGTCTTCACAGCTTCCTTGATGACGTCCAGTGAATGCCGCCGTGGGAGTTGTTCGCCGCACACAGCATCCCATGCAGCTTGCACGGTAGCAATGTCGTCCGGACGATCAACGAATTGTGCGCGTACCTGGTGGTCCAGATGCGCGTAACGGACCGCGTCCGCCATCTCGGCGATGATGAAAGCCCCGGCGAGACCAAGATAGAGTTCGTTGCCAGCCTGTACAACGTGAATATGAACGTGGGGCCGCTCCGCACAGGCCGCCAGGTGCTCTAGCTGGGCGCGCATCAGCTCGCGGTCTCCGCCAACGGTCCGCCGCAGCACCGCGTCATCGATGACGGCGTAGAGACTCGGCGGGCGCTCGCGCGTCAGGATCGATTGGCGCTCTAGCCGTGACTGAACACGCCCCTCCACCTCGTCAACCTGTAATAGACCGCCAGCTCCCAGTACCGCCCGCGCGTATGCCTCGGTCTGAAGTAAGCCGGGGACGAAGGCCGGCTCGTACCAACGCAGCGCGACCGCTTCGCGCTCGATCTCGATCCATTCGCGTAGCCACGTCGGCGCGGAACCGTCTTTGACGAGGTCGTCCCACATCCTGACGAGCCGGCCCGCTCCCGCTGTCGCGTCGTCTATCAGATTGATCAGCTCAGCCGTCAAGGGCGCACGCCCCGTCTCGATGGCGCTGACCTTCTGCGGCGAGAAGTGGATGCGCTCTCCGAGGCCGTCCTGGGTCAGGTTCGCGGCGGTGCGGGCGAGGCGAATCTCCCGGAGCAGGAACTCGTACGGGGACATGCTCACGGAAATCCTCGCCCTCTCTCGTCTCGGGTAGATCAACTCCGACGCCACTCGGGAGTGACCGACAGTCTCTTGTCGACAGCCCAGAGTGTTCCGATCGTATGCCGCGTCACCGAGAGTGTCACCAGCGGAACCGCTTGCGGAGCACAAGCCGGGGGCGGAACCGAGCGGAGCCGTCCCGGGAAGGGGCGGGGCGGCTCCGCACGATCATCGACACGAAGGAGACCACCCGTGCGAGTCCGTTTCTGGCACCGTGACCCCGATTCGCCGAAGCCCGGCCCGCGCCCGGCACCACAGCGCCCGGCGTGGGCCACCGCCCCGACCGACCTCTTTCCGACCACGTGTCCGGGCCGCGCCGGCAACCTGACACCGGCCCAGATGTACCGGGCGAACGGGGGCCGGTGGTGATCTCGTCCATGCTGCCGTTCCCGTCCACCGGCCCCACGCCGGACCGGCCGCGCTACCGCACCGAGACGGTCCCGCCGCACACACCACTGCGCCCGGTGTGGGCGTGCCGGTCGTGCGGCAACCCGTGGCCGTGCCCGGACGCCCGCCTCCTGCTCCGGGCCGAGTACGAGGACAACCAACCGGGCCTGTCGATCTACCTGGCCGGGCTGATGTTCGAGGCGATGCGGGACCTCTATCACCTGAACCCGCACGACGGGCAGAGCCCACGCGAGATGTTCGACCGCTTCGTCTCCTGGGGTCCGTTCCGGCGACCGATCACGGGCAGAACTTGATAGTGCGCCGCCGCGGAGCCGCACTTCGCCGTCGCGCCCGGCCCTGAGACGGCGCGTGCGGCCGTCCCCTTGTCTCGGGGACGGCCGCACGGCGACGCGGGATCGGATCAGTGCACGGTGACAGTGGCGCCCGGCACCAGGTCGCGCAGCTCCTCGGGGATCTCGGCGCCCATCTCGTCGGCGATCCGCAGCGCCTCCTCGATCAGCGTCTCCACGATCTGCGCCTCGGGCACGGTCTTGACGACCTTGCCCTTGACGAAGATCTGGCCCTTGCCGTTGCCGGAGGCCACACCGAGGTCGGCCTCGCGGGCCTCACCCGGGCCGTTCACCACGCAGCCCATGACCGCGACGCGCAGCGGCACCGGCAGGCCCTCCAGCCCGGCGGTGACCTCCTCGGCCAGCTTGTAGACGTCGACCTGTGCCCGGCCGCAGGACGGGCAGGAGACGATCTCCAGGCCACGCTCGCGCAGGCCCAGCGACTCCAGGATCGCGGCGCCGACCTTGATCTCCTCGACCGGCGGGGCGGACAGCGAGACGCGGATGGTGTCGCCGATCCCCTCGGCCAGCAGCGCGCCGAACGCCACCGCCGACTTGATCGTGCCCTGGAACGCCGGACCCGCCTCGGTGACGCCGAGGTGCAGCGGGTAGTCGCACTTCTCGGCGAGCAGCCGGTACGCGCGGATCATCACCACCGGGTCGTTGTGCTTGACCGAGATCTTGATGTCCCGGAAGCCGTGCTCCTCGAACAGCGAGCACTCCCACAGCGCCGACTCGACCAGCGCCTCGGCGGTGGCCTTGCCGTACTTGGCCAGGAGGCGCTTGTCCAGCGAGCCCGCGTTCACACCGATCCGGATCGGCGTGCCGGCGTCACCGGCGGCCCGGGCGATCTCCTTGACCTTGTCGTCGAACTGCCGGATGTTGCCCGGGTTCACCCGCACCGCGGCGCACCCGGCGTCGATCGCCGCGAAGACGTACTTCGGCTGGAAGTGGATGTCGGCGATCACCGGGATCTGCGACTTCCTGGCGATCGCCGGCAGCGCCTCCACGTCGTCCTGCGACGGCACGGCGACCCGGACGATCTGGCAGCCGGACGCGGTCAGCTCGGCGATCTGCTGGAGCGTGGCGTTGACGTCGGCGGTGAGGGTCGTGGTCATGGACTGCACCGAGACCGGCGCGCCGCCACCGACCGGCACCGAACCGACCATGATCTGGCGGCTGGCCCGGCGCGGGGCCAGCGGCGGCGGCGGTACGGGGGGCATACCGAGACTGACAGCGGTCACTTCAGGCACTCACCTTGAGAAGAGCGTGATGGGGTTGATGACATCAGCGGTGACTGTCAGCAGCGTGAACGCGCCACCGATCAGGATCACCGCGTACGTGACGGGCATGAGTTTGAGGTAGTCGACGCGGCCCGGATCGGTGCGGCCGATGCGCGCGTACAGCCAGGAGCGCGCCCGTTCGAACCAGGCGATGGCGATGTGACCGCCGTCCAGCGGGAGCAGCGGCAGCAGGTTGAACACGCCGATGAAGAAGTTCAGCGACACGAACAGCATGAAGAACACCAGCCAGGCGTTGTTCTCCACGGCCTCACCGCCGAGCCGGGTGGCGCCGACCACGCTGATCGGGGTGTCCATGTCGCGCTCGCTGCCGGTGATCGCACTCCACAGCGCGGGCACCTTCTGCGGGATGCGCTGCATGGCGTGCGCGGTCTGCACGGCCATGGTGCCGGTGAAGTCGGCGGTGGCGCCGAACGCGGCGACCGGGCCGTACTCGACCCTGGCCGGGGTGCTGGGCGAGAGCGCCACGCCGAGCGCGGAGACCGCCGAGGTGGCACCCTTCGGGTCGCCCAGCGGCGGACGCTGCACCGAGGCCAGGTCGACCCGCGCCTCGGCCGGATTGCCGTCACGCACGTAGGCGACGGTGGCCGTACCGGGCGGGGTGGCCCGGACCACGTCGAGCATGTCACCCCAGGTCGAGACCGGCTTGCCGTTCACCGCGGTGATCCGGTCGCCGTTCTTGAGCTGGGCCGTCTCGGCCGGGCTGGCCGGGTCGCCGGACTCGCAGGCGCGGGCCGCGTTCTCCACCACCACGCACGGCGCGATGGCGATCACCGCCGGCTCGGCCCGGAAGCCGGCCTCGGTGCTGGGGAACTTCGGGTTCGGCAGCCCCACCGACACGGCGATGATCCAGAGCGCGATCAGGGCGAGGGCGAAGTGGGTGATCGAGCCCGCGGACATCACGATCGTCCGCTTCCACACCGGGTAGCGCCACATGGCGCGCTTCTCGTCCCCCGGCTCGACGTCGTCGTCCTGCGGAGTCATCCCGACGATCTTGCAGAAGCCGCCGAGCGGGATGCCCTTGATGCCGTACTCGGTCTCGCCCCGCTTGAACGACCACAGCGTCGGGCCGAAGCCGACGAAGTAGCGGGTCACCTTCATCCCGAACGCCTTGGCGGTCAGCATGTGCCCCGCCTCGTGCAGGCTCACCGAGATGAGGATCGCCAGGGCGAACAGCACCACCCCGAGCAGATAGCTCATCGAGCTCCTTCCACCGACCCGACGATGATCTCCTGGGCGTGCGCCCGTGCCCACGACTCGGCGGCGAGCACGTCCTCGACGGTACCTGGTTCGTCGAAATCGGGAGCGTCCTCCAGCACCCGCTGGAGGGTGTCGACGATGCCGAGGAACGGCAGCCGGCCCGCGACGAACGCCGCCACGCACTCCTCGTTCGCCGCGTTGTAGATCGCCGGGCGGCACCGCCCGGCCTCGCCCGCCGCCTTGGCCAGCGCGACAGCCGGGAACGCCGCGTCGTCCAACGGGAAGAACTCCCAGGTGTGCGACGTGGTCCAGTCGACAGCGGCGGCCGCGCCGGACACCCGGTCCGGCCAGCCGATCCCCAGCGCGATGGGCAGCCGCATGTCCGGCGGGCTGGCCTGGGCGAGCGTCGAGCCGTCGGCGAACTCGACCATCGAGTGGATCACCGACTGCGGGTGGACCATCACCTCGATGTCCGCGTACGGCACGTCGAACAGCTCGTGCGCCTCGATCACCTCCAGCGCCTTGTTGACCATCGTGGCGGAGTTGATCGTGACGACCGGGCCCATGTTCCAGGTCGGGTGCGCCAACGCCTGCTCCGGCGTCACGGCGGTCAGCTCGTCACGCCGCCGCCCCCGGAACGGGCCGCCACTGGCGGTGACCACCAGCCGCCGCACCTCGCCCCGGGCGCCGCCGCGCAGGCACTGCGCCAGCGCCGAGTGTTCGGAGTCCACCGGAACAATTTGCCCCGGGCGCGTCACCGCGCCCTTGACCAGCGGGCCGCCGGCCACCAGGGACTCCTTGTTGGCCAGCGCGAGGGTACGCCCGGCGTGCAGCGCGGCCAGCGTCGGTGGCAGGCCCAGCGAGCCGACCACGCCGTTGAGCACCACGTCGCACGGCCACTGCGCCAGCTCGGTCATCGCGTCCGGCCCGGCGACGATCTTCGGCAGCTTGAAGTCGCCGGTGGCCCAGCCACGCCGGCTCGCCTCGGCGTAGAACGCGAGCTGAAGATCCTGCGCGGCGGACGCGCGGGCCACGCCGACCGCCTCCACGCCCAGCTCCAGCGCCTGCGCGGCGAGCAACTCCACGTTGCCGCCACCCGCGCCGAGGGCCACCACCCGGAAGCGGTCCGGGTTGCGCTTGACGATGTCGATGGCCTGGGTGCCGACCGAGCCGGTCGAGCCGAGCAGCACGAGATCTCGGGGAGTGGTCACCGCACCATTGTTCCCCAGCGCCTCACCCCGGTTCGTCCCGGAGTGCCCGCCGGCATGATCGACTCCACTTCGCCGAGGTGGCGGCATCAGGATTACCGCGATGCCACCACCTCGGCGAACCGGTGTCGATCACGTCCGCGGCGGCCGGCGGCCGGTCGATCACGTCCGTACGCCGGTTGCCGGGCGCAACTATCTCACCGAGAAGCACAGCCTGACCGATGTCGACAGCGCTTCGGCCACCGCCCGAGGAGCGCAGCACGGCGATGCCGGGGGTGAACAGGTCCGTCCCGGAGATCAGGTTGATCTCGGGGTAGACCCAGAGCCCGGTACGCCGGGCGGCCCGGTGCAGCCGATACGGCAACTCACGTTCGACCGACCCCGCCACTGGGCTCCCGTCCGCGCCGCCGCTGGCCGGTCGGGGCCGGCGCCGACCAACCACGCCGCCGATCATGAGGTTGGCGGCGTCGGCAGTCCGATTCGTCGCCGCCAACTTCATGATCGCCGGGGCGGGAGCGGCTCCGCCGAACGGTCAGGCGGGGCGCTCCAGGACGAAGGTCTCCAGTTCGGCGCCGCCGTACCAGTCGGTGCGCACGCCTGCGTGCGTCATGCCGAGCCGCCGGGCCACCGCCATCGACGGGTCGTTCCCGGCCATCACCACCGCGTACACCCTCGGGGTGCCGGTGGCGAACTCGCGTTCCAGCACCGCGCGGGCCGCCTCGGTCGCGTAGCCGTTGCCCTGGGCGTCGGGGTGCAGGTGCCAGCCGACCTCGATGTCGTCGGTGAGGGTGACGCCGTCGCGTCCCGGTAGCGGTTTGAGCAGGATGCTCCCCGCCAGCGGGCCGCCGTCGCGCGGCTCGATCGCCCACAGGCCCCAGCGGCCGGCGTACGGCGCCCAGCGTTCGTGCCACATCCGGACCCGCTCGCGCGCCTCGGACGGGTCGGTCATCCGCCCCATGCCGCCGCCCAGCCAGCGCATCACCTCGTCCCGGGAATAGATGTCGTAGACGCGGGCCAGGTCGTCCGGCGACTCGGTCCAGTCCCGCAGCACAAGCCGGTCGGTAGTGGCGATCGTCATGCCGCCGGATCGTAATGCGTGGCGCGCGATCGTACGGGGAACGAGAGGGCGATGGGCGGCGGGTGGGATCGGGCGAAGCGGATCACGGCGGCGGCGTTCCGGCCGGTCCGCGGCCGGGACCTGTCGCTGCACGCCGCCGCGATCACGTTCTACGGCGCGATCGCCGTGGTGCCGGTGGCGCTGCTGGCGATCTGGCTGACCGGGCTGCTCGCCGGGGCGGACCGGGTTCGCCGCCTCACCGGGTACGCCATCGACACGCTGCCCACCGACATCGGCGCACACCGGGCGGCGGCCGCGCTGGTCGAGGCCGGGCTGGGGCTGACCCCGCTGCTGGCGCTGGCCTCGCTGCTGCCTGCCTCGCTCTACGGGGAGGGGCTGCGCCGCGCGTTCGTCTCGGTGGCCGAGCCGCGCGCCGAGTCCGGCGCGCTGGTCGGCTGGCGGGGCCGCCTGCTGCTGCTCCCGCTGCTCGCGCCGGCCCCGGCGCTGCTGCTGTCGATCCTGCTGGGACTGCCGCTGACCACCCGGCTGGTACGCCAGGGCGGCTGGGTCGGCGCGCTCGGCGTGGTGCTGTCGTTCCTGGCGGTGTGGCTGGTGCTCACGCCGGTGCTGATCTGGGTGTTCCGGGTGGTCGGCCCGGCTTCCCCGGACTGGCTCGCCACCGTCGGCCTGGGCTCGTTCACGGCGGCGAACCTGTCCGGCTTCCTGCACGGCTTCGTGCTGTTCTGCTCGCTGCCGCTGCATCTGGGCGTGCCGTTCGGCGGCTTCGACGAGATCGGCGGCGGCGTGGCGGTGCTGCTCTGGCTGTACCTGTTCCACGTGATCGTGCTGTCCGGCTACTCCGCGACGCTGGCGGCGAGCCGGTGGCGGGCCGCCCGGGAGGCGGCCCGCGCCTGACGGCCGTGGGTCAGCGCCGGAACGGGCCGCGCACCTCGTACGTGATGCCGCCGGTCCCGGCCCGCGCGCCGCTGGTGCCACGCTGGGAGGAGAAGTAGAGGCGACTGCCGTCCGGGGAGAACGCCGGCCCGGTCAGCTCCGACGCGGACTGGCCGAGCAGCCGCAGGAACGGGGTCACCACGCCCGACGGCGTGATCAGGTTGATCTCCATGTTGCCGCCGTCCTCGGCCACGTAGAGGTCACCTCCCGCGGTGCCGGTGATGTTGTCGACGCCGGTCAGCGGCGCGGCCCCGGCCGGCACCAGCGAGTCGTCGTACGCGAGGTCGAGCCGCTGGTTCACCGCGTCGTACGCCCACACCCGGTTGTCGCCCTTGGTGGTGAACCAGCAGGTGTCGTCGGCGTACCAGCAGCCCTCGCCGCCGTCGAACGTCTGCGCAGCGCCGACCTGGTAGCGGGTGGGCACCGGGAAGCCGTCGCGGTCCGGCAGGTCCCGCCAGGTCACCGGCCCGGTCACCTGGCCGTCCGGGGCGCAGAGCACCTGCACCCGGCCGGTGCGCAGGTCGCCCCAGGTGTCCGGGACGAACCGGTAGAAGCAGCCGTCCCCCTCGTCCTCGGTCAGGTAGACCACCCGCCGCACCGGGTCGCAGGCCGCCGCCTCGTGCTTGAAGCGGCCCATCCGGCTCCGCTCCTCGCCGGACCGGCCGCCCTCCGGCCAGGTCTCGAAGACCCGGCCCAGCGGCACCTCCTCGCAGGACAGCCACGTCCCCCACGGGGTCGGCCCACCGGCGCAGTTGACGTTCGTGCCGCCGAGGATCCGGTACGCGGCGGCGATCGCGCCGTCGGCGGCGAACCGCACCGCCGAGGCGCCGCCGACGAGCGGGACCTCCGAGTTGGAGACGTAGATCCAGCCGTCGCCGGCCGGGAAGCAGGCGCCGCCGTCCGGTGCCGGGTGCCAGGTGTACGAGGTGCCCGCGACGCGCTGCCCGGAACGCGCGATCACCCGGCCGGTGAAGCCGGCCGGCACCTGGAGGCCGTTGGCGTCGGCGGCCAGCAGGTCGCCGTACGGGCCGGGGCCGGGCTGGGCGGGCTGGGCCGGGGCGGCAGCGACGGCCCAGAGACCACCGGCGAGAGCGGCGGCGCCACCGGCGACGGTGGCACGCAGGACGGTACGACGATCCATCGGGGATTACCTCCCGGAGGCGGCGGGTGTCCCATCGACGGTAGGACGGAAATGCATCGACAACTGCCACTGTAGGGTGAACGCCCGGTGACTGCCGTCCGGCCGTCAGAGGCCCTCGACGTACCGCTTGGCGTCGGCGAGCGACATGTGCGTGTGCTCCCGTACCACCTTGATCGCCTGGATCTTCTTGCCCCCGTACAGCAGCCGCGCGGCCTCGGCCCGCACCGCCTCGTCGACGCCCTTTCCGGGCGCCGGAGGGCCGGGCGACCAGGATCCGCCGGCCGCCAGCGCGTCCACCGCCCGCTTCGCGTCCAGCAGCGACAGCCCGGTCTGCTCGCGCAGCACCTTGACCGCCTCGACCGTACGCCCCGCGCGGGCCAGCCGGAGCACCTCGGCCTGCCCGTCGCCGGCCGGGCGATCAGGGGCGACCAGGTCCCGGGGACGGTCGCGCCGCAGCACGAGCAGGAGAAGGAGCACCACCACGACGAGCGCCACCGCGAGCGCGATCTGGACAGCCGGGGACATGCCGGGAACGGTAGCGCCCCGCCGCGAACCCTCCCGCACGGGACCCGTCGCCGCTACGCTCCGGTCCCATGAGCGACGCGAGTGAGCTGCCGTCCCGCGCCGACGTCGTGGTGGTCGGCGCCGGGCACAACGGCCTGGTCTCGGCGATCCTGCTGGCCCGTGCCGGCCTGGACGTGCTGGTGCTGGAGGCGTCAGCGGTGATCGGCGGGGCGACCCGCACCGAGAACCCGTTCCCGAAGGTGCCGGGGCTGCGTCACTCCACCGGCTCGTACCTGCTCGGGCTGATGCCGCCGGAGCTGCTGGCTACGCTCGACGTGACCATCCCGGTGCTGCGCCGCGACCCGCACTACTTCCTGCCCACGCCGGGCGGGCTCGGCTCGCCGTACCTGCTGGCCGGCAGCGACGTCGCGGCCGGCCGGCGGCAGCTCGCGGAGATGTTCTCGCCCGCCGACGTCGCCGCCGACGACGCGCTGCACGCCGAGCTGGCCCAGCTCCGGGAGGATCTCGCCCCGGCGTGGCTGGCCGAGCCGCTGCCGGTCGAGGAGACCGCCGAACGCTACGTGCGGCCCGCGCTGCGGCAGGTCTTCGTCGACCTGGTGCGCGGCTCGGTCGCCGACCACCTGGCCCGCTTCGACTTCCGCTCCGAGCTGCTGGTCAGCATGTACGCGGTCACCGACGGCCTGTCCGGGCTGAACGCCGGCCCGGACGATCCCGGGACGGGTCACAACTTCCTGGTGCACAACATGTGCCGGCTGCCGGGCGCGGACGGCACCTGGATGATCACCCGGGGCGGCATGGGCACGGTGTCCCGCACGTTCGCCGAGGCCGCCGTGCGCGCCGGGGCGCGGATCGTGGCCGACGCGCCGGTGACCGCGATCCGGCTGGCCTCCGGCGCCGCCGCCGGGGTGACGCTCGCCGACGGCCGGGAGGTGGACGCCCCGGTGGTGCTCGGCGCCTGTGACCCGTACCGGCTGATGGACCTGCTGCCCGACGGCGCGCTCCCGGCCGAGCTGGGCGCGCGGATGACGGCGGTCCGCCGCCCCGGCACCACGCTCAAGCTCAACCTGGCGCTGACCGGGCTGCCGCGCTTCTCCTGCCTGCCGGACGACGCGCCGAGCCCGTTCGGGTCGACCATCCACCTGCTGCCCGGCTCGGCGTCGCTCGTCGGCGACGGCGGCGAGTCGCCGATGGCGGCGCTGCGCGGCATGTGGGCGGACGTACGGGCCGGGCGGCTGCCGGACGAGCCGACCATCGAGTGGTACCTGCACACGACTGTCGACCCGTCGCTGTCCGACGACGCGGGGCACCACTCGTCGGCGCTGTTCGTGCAGTCGGTCCCCTACCAGCCGGCCGGCACCACCTGGGACGCGGCGCTGCCCGGCTACGTGGAGCGGCTGCTCGCGATCTGCGAGCGGTACGCCCCGGGCGCCGGTGACCTGGTCGCGGACGCGGTGCCGCTGCCACCGCCCGGCATCGAGGCGCACTTCGGCATCACCGGCGGGCACATCCACCACGTCGACAACACGGTGTCGTTCACCGACCGGATGCCGTACGCCACGGGTGTGGACGGCGTGTACGCGGGCAGCGCCGGCTGCCATCCGGCGGGCAGCGTGATCGGCGCGGCCGGGCACAACGCGGCCCGCCGCATCCTCGCCGAGATGTAAGGAAGGGCCCCTTATTAACGCCTCCGGTAGAGGAAGGGCCCCTTCTTAACAACCGCTCACGGCGTCTCGGGTGCCTCCTGGCCGGCGGGCGGGAGGTCGCCCGGCCCGCGCACCAGGTAGACGCCGACCAGCAGCAGGTACGCCAGCAGGCTCAGCACTGGGTCGACGAACACGATCGCGAACGCGACCAGGTAGAGCAGCGGACCGAGGCGGAACCGGCGGGCCACCGCCCGCGCCAGCCCCGGGTCCAGCCCCGGTTGCAGCAGCCCGCGGCGGCGCGCCCACCACCAGCTCAGGTTGAAGAACAGGGCCTCACCGAGCACCACGCCCGCGTACAGCGCGGCGGTCAGCCGCTGGTCGCCGACGGTGCCGCGCAGGTTGTCAGCGAGCAGGTCCGCGGTGAACGGGATCGCCGCCACGAACATCAGCAGCAGCAGGTTCAGCACCAGCAGCATCTGGTCGACCCGGCGGACGTAACGCCACATGTTGTGGTGGGTCAGCCAGACCTGGCCGACGATGGCGAAGGTGATCACGTACGCCAGGTAGGCGCGCCACTCGTGCAGCAACGCGGCCGGCAGCCCGTCGTCCTGCGGCGTGTCCGGGTCGAACGACAGCAGCTCGACGGCCATCAGAGTGAGCACGATGGCGATCACCGCGTCGCTGAACGCCTCCACCCGGGAGGCGTCGCGCGCCATCTCGCTGCCACGCCCGAACCGGTACGCCGGCTCCCTGTCCGCACCCGTCACGCCGCCCCCTCACGACCGATGGTCGCGTGCCGGGGGCGGCGGACGGGGCAGAAACGGTCAGATGGCTGCTTCCCCGGCCGGCGCCGGAGTCTCCGCGTCGGCGCGGTGCGCGCGGATCTTGTGCCCGACGCTGGTCAGGCAGCGCCCGCTGGCCAGGTCGAACTTCCAGCCGTGCAGCTGGCAGGTGAGCTGGTCGCCGTCGACGATGCCGAACCGGCTCAGGTCCGCCTTCAGGTGCGGGCAGCGCCGCTGCACCACCCAGCCGTCGAGCGTGATGTCCTCGGCGTCGACCGCCCGCTCGTGCTCGTCGTACCAGCCCTCGGCGTACTGGAGGCGCTCCTCGGACAGGCACTTGAAGAAGGCGTAGACAAACTCGTTGTACTGGCCGATGCGGGCCGCGGAGAATCGGCAGGAGAGGAAGAGGGAGTTGACCCAGTCCACCTCGCCGATGTGCAGCAGGTGCTCGATCAGCGACCGCTCGGTACGGAACCGGTAGCGGACCTTCTCGTCCGCGTACGGCCGGACCTCCTTGCCGGGAAAGTCCACCACGATCGATTCGACCTCAACACCGTCGTAGCCGACCAGGTCGAAGCGGACCGGCCCGCCGACGCCCTTGGCCAGGTAGATCGACTCGTCGAGCAGCGGCTCGATCCGGCGCTTCATCTCGCCCAGCACGTCGACCTCGGGGTGCCGCCAGGACGCCTTCTCGGCCTCGATGACGGGGCGCTTGCGCTCCCGCATCTCCTCCAGGTGGGCGACCTTGTCCGCGAAGAACTCCGCCACCGGCACCGGGTGCGTGGTGGTCGCGCCCTCGGTGGTGATCTCCGAGACGCTGCCCGGCAGCAGCACGATGCCGTTGGTGCCGCCGACCTTGGCGTACTCGGCCAGGAACACCGACTGGTCGGGGAAGATGTTGCCCTCGTCGCCGAAGATGTCGTTGAACTGCCACAGCTCGTCGTCGAGGAAGCACGGCGGGCCGGCGATCGGGAAGACGTGGTCGGCCTTCAGGTCGTCGATGTAGCGCCAGGTGCGGTCGAACTGCCGGTCCCGCTTCTGCTTGCCGAACGCGGTCTTCGCCGCCTGCGGCAGCTCGTAGACCATCGGGTACCAGATCGCGCCGGAGAACTGGAGCATGTGCGCGTGCACGTGGCCCAGCTCGGCGAACACACTCAGGTCGGTCGGCCGGGCGTCGTTCTGGTTGAGCAGCCGGACGCCGTCGTACTCGACCCAGAGCGACGAGTCGCCGATCGGGCCGTCGGTCGGGCTGGTCAGCGCCTGAATCATGATCTTCAGGCCGCCGGGCAGCTCCATCACCTGCTCGTTCGGGGCCTTGAGGAACTTGGTGAAGCCCAGCTCCCGGAACTCGTCCTCCATCTCCGAGGTGGGGAACTCGGGCAGCAGGACTGTGGCGTCCTTCGACACGAAGTCCCGCAGGTGCTTCGCGTCGAAGTGGTCCCGGTGCAGGTGCGACACGTACAGGTAGTCGACCTGGCCGAGGGTCGCCCAGTCGAGGAGGGAGTTGTCCGGGAAGGGGAACCACGAGGCGAAGTAGGCGGGGTTGACCCACGGGTCGCACAGGATGCTGCCCGCGGCCGTGTCGATCCGCATGCTGGCATGCCCCGTACCGGTCACTCGCACCGCAGTCCTCCTCAAAAAGGCATCAAGGTGTACGTCAAGACGCTACCGGAGGCAGTGTGCTCGCCGTCCCGCGACGCCGGTAGTGGCCATCCGCCCCCACCGGTACGGGACCAACGACCCGGGCCGGCCGGGCCCGCCCGCTGTCGCCCGCCCGGGTCATCCCCGGCGCAGGAGATCGGACCCTGCGCCGGGCCCGGTTGGGGGCGTGCCAGACTGATCGGAGATCCGATCGCGAGGGAAGGACCGACAGTGGCAGGAGACGAGCCGGTAACCGCGCCAGATCAGCACAAGCCCGGACACCGCAAGTCCGGACGGATCGGTGCGGTGCTGTCGGCGGTGGCTTTGGTTCTGATGGGGCTCTGCGGTATCGAGGAGGGCCGGGTGGAGCACATCTGGCTGTTCGGGATCGCCGGACTGCTGATCGCCATCGTCATCGGCGACGCCGTGCTGCGCCGCAACGGCCTGCGGTCCTGACGCGCGGCGCCCACGGTAGTGCGCGAAGGGCCCGCCCCCTCACCGGGGACGGGCCCTTCGTCGTCTCGTGAGCGGCGTCAGCGGCCGAGCAGGATGTCCTGCACGTCCTTGAGCGCGGCGTCGACCTCGGCCTCGAAGTAGCCACCGGGCACCAGCCCGAAGCGGAGCGTGTCGAGTTCCTTCGGGTTCACCGGCATCGGGTTGCGCCCCTGCATGCCGCCGAGCAGCGTCTCGAAGAACCGGTCGACCTGGTCCGGGTCGTAGCCGCTACCGAACCGGCGGACCTGGAAACTGCGCCGGATCTGGTCGACCCGGTGCAGGTCGCTGCCGGGCGGGCCGGCCATCGGCGGCCCCACCATCGGCGGACCGGCGGCCGGCGGCCCCACCATCGGCGGACCGGCGGCCGGCGGACCCACGAGCGGCGGGCCGGTCATCGAGGGGCCCGGGCCGTAGCCCTGGTCCGGCGGACCGTAACCCGCGTCGGGCGGGCCGTAGCCGGGCTCCGGCGCGCCGTAGCCCTGCTGCGGCAGCGCCGGCGGGCCGCCGGGGCCCCGACCACGCAGCTCACGCTCGGGCATGCGGATCTCGGCGGTCATGTCGGCACGGGCGCGCCGGCCGGCCTCGAACCCGTCGAAGCGCTCCTCCTGGCCGTACCCGCCGGGGCCGTTGTCCGGGGGACCGTAGCCGCCCGGGCCGTTGTCCGGGGGACCGTACCCGCCGGGGCCGTTGTCCGGCGGACCGTACCCGCCCGGGCCGGGCGGCAGGCCGCGCGGCGGCGGGCCGCCGTGCCCCATCGGCGCGCCCGGGCCCATCGGGCCGGGGCCCCCCGGGCCGCGAGGGCCGTCGTAGCCACCGCGCGGGCCGTCGTAGCCACCGGCGAACGCGCCGGTCGGCTCGTCGTAGCGGTTGCCGTACCGGTCGGCGGGCGGGCCGGGCTGAGCGGGCATCTGCCGGGGCGGCATCGGCGGCTGCGGCACCGGCGACATGCCCCGGTCGTCGCGCATCGGCGGGCCGAGCCGGTCGGTCATCCGGGGGTCGCCACCGCGCCCGGCCGGTGCGCCGCCACGCTCCTCCAGCTCGGCGAGCTGGCGCTCGACCCGATCGAGGTGCAGGTCGACCTGCCACTCGTCGTAGCCGTTGAACCGGACCCGGAAGACGACGTCGTGGACCTCCTGGGAGGCCACGGGCGCGCCGATCGGCTGGCCGTCGAGTGTCGCCTCGACCCGGTCCAGGAAGGCATCGACCTCGTCGACCTTGTAGCCCCGGCGGAGCGCCTTACGCCGGAAACGCTGACCCTGACTCGCCACTATGTCTCCTGGTCTCGTACCGCTACGCCGTTGCCGCGCGTGAGTCGCCGTCCGTGTCCCCGGCGGCGGCGAGTTGCCCACAGGCCCCGTCGATCTCGCATCCCCGGGTGTCGCGCACCGTGGTCGACACCCCGGCGTCGCGCAACCGCCGGACGAACTCCCGCTCGACCGGCTTCGGGCTGGCGTCCCAGCGGCTGCCCGGAGTCGGGTTGAGCGGGATCAGGTTCACGTGGGCCAGCTTGCCGGCCAATAGCCGCCCGAGCAGATCGGCTCTCCACGGCTGATCGTTCACGTCCTTGATCATCGCGTATTCGATGGACACGCGACGTCCCGTCGTGGCCGCGTAGTCCCACGCCGCATCCAGCACCTCGGACACCTTCCAGCGCTGGTTGACCGGGACGAGTTCGTCGCGCAGCTCATCATCGGGGGCATGCAGCGACAACGCAAGGGTCACCGAGAGGTCTTCGCTGGCCAGTCGGCGGATCGCCGGCACCAGACCGACGGTCGAGACGGTGATGTGCCGCTGCGACAGGCCCAGCCCCTCGGGGGCCGGGGCCACCAGCCGGCGGACCGCCGCCACCACCCGCGAGTAGTTCGCGAGCGGCTCGCCCATGCCCATGAACACCACGTGCGACAGCCGCGGCGGCGAACCGGCCACCGCGCCGGACGCGGCCACCCCGGCCAGGTAGACCGCCTGGTCGACGATCTCGGCGGTGGACAGGTTGCGGGTCAGCCCGGCCTGGCCGGTGGCGCAGAACGGGCAGGCCATGCCGCAGCCGGCCTGGCTGGAGATGCAGACGGTCACCCGGTCCGGGTAGCCCATCAGCACGCTCTCCACCAGCGAGCCGTCGTGCAGCCGCCAGAGCGCCTTGCGGGTCGCGCCGTCGTCGCAGGCCAGCTCGCGGACCGGGGTCAGCAGCGTGGGCAGCAGCTCGCCCGCCAGCCGCTCCCGGGTCGCCGCCGGCAGGTCGGTCATCCGCTCCGGGTCGCGCACCAGGCGGCCGAAGTAGTGGTTGGAGACCTGCTTGGCGCGGAACGCTGGCTCACCCAGCTCGGCGACGAGCGCCTGCCGGCCCGGCAGGTCCAGGTCGGCGAGGTGGCGGGGAGGCATCGCGGGCCGGCGGCCGCGGGCGTCGGGGTCTACGGAGATCAGCGGGAGACTCGTCATGGCGCGTCCAGTCTGACACGCTGCCGCCCGGAGGCACCTGTCCGTACGTGTCGAATCGCCCCCGGCCACCCGGCCCGCAGCGGGTCGCCGCCGTGACGCATGCCTCAGCTCACCACCGGGACGAAGACAGCGAGCAGCAGGTAGGCCACCGGCACGGCGAACAGGATCGAGTCGAGCCGGTCCATCAGGCCGCCGTGCCCGGGCAACAGGTTGCTCATGTCCTTGACGCCGAGATCCCGCTTGATCATCGACTCGGCGAGGTCACCGAGCACCGCCGAGACCGAGATCGCCATCCCGAACAACGCGCCCCACCAGGGCGCCACGTCGAACAACGCCCACAGCAGCGCCGCGCTGCCCGCCGCCGCGGCCGTCACCGAGCCGGCGAAGCCCTCCCAGGACTTCTTCGGGCTGATCGTGGGTGCCATCGGGTGCTTGCCGAACGACACGCCCGCGGCATACCCGCCGGTGTCGGAGAGCACCACCGCAGCCAGCGTCACCAGTACCCGCAGGGCCCCGTCGCCGGGCGCCGCCGCGAGCATGGCCGCGAACCCGGCGAGGAACGGCACGTACACCGCGATCAGGGTGGCCGCAGTCAGGTCGCGCTGGTAGTTGCCGGGCCCGTCGCCCAGCCGCCAGATCATCGTGCCCAGCACCGTGACCAGCAGCCCGAGGCAGAGCGCGTCGGGGCCCGCGTACCAGGCGAGGCCCACTGTGATCACACCACCGGCGACGAGCGGCGCCAGCGGCGGGTGGGCGCCGCTGCGGCGTACCGCGCGGGCCATCTCCCAGATGCCGATCCCCACAGCGGCCGCCAGCACGGCCAGGAACGCCGGCATGAAGAAGAACAGCGGCACCACGACCGCCGCGCCGAGGGCCACCCCGACGCCGATCGCGGCCGGCAGGTTGCGCCCCGCCCGGGACGTCTTCGGCGCGGTGGTCGGCGGGCGTTCCGCGCTCGCCCGTCGGCGTCCCGGCCCACGGCGGCCGGCCGGCGGCTCCGAGGCGGGCTCGTCGCGTACCGCCGGGATCTGGCCGGTGGGCTCGTCGCGCACCGGCGCGATCTGCGCGGTCGGGTACTCGTCGTCGCGGGCGGGCTCGCCCCACGGGCCGTCGTGCTCCGGCCCGTCGGGCCGGCCGCGGTCGCCGGCCGGCGGTCCGTCGTACCGGCCCGGGCCGTCGTGGTGCCGCGAGGTCGTCGGGTACGGCCCGGAGTACGTGTCCGGAGCGGCATATGTGTCCGGACCGGCGTACGCGTCCGGGCCTGCGCCGGGACGCGCGTAGGTGTCCGGCTCGGCGGGGTGGGTGTGCGCGGCCGGACCGGGACGCCACGGGCCGGGCTCCAGATCGGTGTCCGGCCAGGGCAGGGCCGGGGCGGCCGGGCGGTCCCAGCCACGCGACTCGGTGTTGCCGTAGGGGTCGGGGTGGGACATCACGCACCGGCAGCCGGTACGAGAGCCACCACATGACGCAAGACCAAGACCATCCCCTACCGGCGTGAGACTTCCTGTTAACCGACCGACGGCCGGGCGACTCCCGCCGTTCACCCCGTGGTGGTCGGGAATCGTGCCGAGCCTACTGCACCCGCCGGAGCGCCGAGGGTGTGCGCCGCCGGGCACGACGACGGCACCGGGCCGCCGCCCGGACGGACGACGGCGGCGCGGTGCCGTGCGAGGTACGCGGGTGCTCAGACCTCGAGCAGCTCGCTCTCCTTGTGCTTGACCAGCTCGTCGACGCCGGCGACGAAGCGCTGGGTCAGGTCGTCCAGCTCCTTCTCCGCGCGCCGGCCCTCGTCCTCGCCGACCTCGCCGTCCTTGACCAGGCGGTCCAGCTCCTCCTTGGCCTTGCGGCGGATGTTGCGGACGGCGACCTTGGCCTCCTCGCCCTTCTGCCGGGCGACCTTGATCATGTCGCGGCGCCGCTCCTCGGTCATCTGCGGCAGGACGATGCGGAGCTGGTTGCCCTCGTTGTTCGGGTTGGCCCCGAGGTCCGAGTCGCGGATCGCCTTCTCCATGGCGCCCAGCTGCGAGTTGTCGTACGGCTTGATGATCGCCATGCGCGGCTCGGGCACCGCGATGGACGCCATCTGCGGCAGCGGGGTCGGGCTGCCGTAGTAGTCAATGACGATCCGGGAGAACATGGCGGCGTTGGCACGTCCGGTACGGATGCCGCCGAACTCCTCCTTGGCGTGCTCGATGGCACGCTCCATCTTCTCCTCCGCCTCGAGGAGGGTGTCGTCGATCACCGGTCTCCTCGCCTCCTTCTGTCGCTCGTCGTGTGTGGTGCGGGTGCTGCCGTGGCAGAGGGACCGCTGCCGGTCCGGCGGGCCGGTCAGGCGGTGATCAGGGTGCCGATCTTCTCGCCGCCGACGGCCCGGACGATGGTGTCGTCGCCCTGGGCGCCGAAGACCAGCATCGGCAGGCCGTTCTCCATGCAGAGGCTGAACGCGGCGGCGTCGGCCACCCGCAGGTTACGGCGCAGCACCTCGGAGAAGGTGATCGAGTCGAGCTTGCTCGCGGTCGGGTCGATCCGGGGGTCGGCGGTGTAGACCGCGTCCACGCCGTTCTTGCTCATCAGCACCACGTCCGCGCGGATCTCCAGCGCCCGCTGGGCGGCCACCGTGTCGGTGGAGAAGTACGGCATGCCGGCGCCCGCGCCGAAGATGACCACACGGCCCTTCTCCAGATGGCGGATCGCGCGCAGCGGGATGTACGGCTCGGCGACCTGGGCCATCGTGATCGCGCTCTGCACCCGGGTCTCGATGCCCTCCTTCTCCAGGAAGTCCTGGAGGGCCAGGCAGTTCATGACCGTGCCGAGCATGCCCATGTAGTCGGCGCGCGCCCGGTCCATGCCGCGCTTCTGCAGCTCGGCACCGCGGAAGAAGTTGCCGCCGCCGACCACCACCGACACCTGCACGCCGCGGCGTACCACTGTGGCGATCTGGCGGGCGATGCCCTGCACGACGTCGGGGTCGACGCCGATCGCGCCGCCGCCGAAGACCTCACCGGAGAGCTTCAGCACCACCCGGCGGGACCGACCGGGCGGAGGGGCGGTCGGATCCTCCGCCGCCAGGCTCCGGTCACTCACAACCTGCGTCATCCGCCCCGCCCCTTCTCCCCGCGCATCGCGCGAGCGTCGCGTACGTGCCCCTGCCGACCCTATGTGACGAGGAGGCCGCGGTGCCTGTCGCGTACACCGGCGGCCTCCTCGTCGACGTTCTCCCCTGTGCCCGGGCCGGACGGCCCGGTGCGGCGGCTCAGGCCTGGCCGACCTCGAACCGCAGGAAGCGGGTCACCTCGATGCCGGCGTCGGCCAGCACCTGCTTGACAGTCTTCTTGTTGTCGGCGACCGACGCCTGCTCCAGCAGGACGAAGTCCTTGAAGAAGGCGTTGACCCGGCCGTCGACGATCTTCGGCAGCGCCGCCTCGGGCTTGTTCTCCTCACGGGCGGTCTGCTCGGCGATGCGCCGCTCGGACTCGACGGTCTCGGCCGGCACCTCCTCGCGGGTGAGGTACTTCGGCCGCATCGCGGCGATCTGCATGGCCACGGCGCGCGCATCCGAGGCAGCGGCCTCGTCGTCCGCAGCCGATTGGCCGGCGCTCGCGCCGGCGGTGCCGGTGAACTCGACCAGCACACCGACCGCCGGGGGCAGGTCCTGGCTCTTGCGGTGCATGTAGACAGCGGTGGTGCCGTCCAGCTTGGCGAAGCGGTTGAGCACCAGCTTCTCGCCGATCTTGGCGGACTGCTCCTGGATCAGGTCGGCCACGCTCTTGCCGTCGATGCTGCTGGCGAGCAGTTCCTCGGCGTTGGTGGCGCCGCTGGCCACACCGTGCTCGACCAGCTGCTGGGCCAGCGCGATGAAGGCGTCGTTCTTGGCGACGAAGTCGGTCTCGCAGTTGAGCTCGAGCAGCGCCTGGCCGGAGTGGGCGATCAGGCCGTTGGCGGCGGTGCGCCCGGCCCGCTTGCCGACGTCCTTGGCGCCCTTGACGCGCAGGATCTCGACGGCCTTGTCGAAGTCGCCCTCGGCCTCGGTCAGCGCCTTCTTGGAGTCCATCATGCCGGCGCCGGTGAGGTCGCGGAGCTTCTTGACGTCCGCGGCGGTGAAGTTGGACATGACTCTCTCTTCGGTGTCAGTGAGGTGGTCTGGGGTGCTGGTTACCCGGTTCCGGGCCGGTTCTGCCCGGCGTACCCGTCACGTCCCCACCGCCGGGGATCGCCGACGGTGGGGACGCGACGGCGAGATCACTCCGCGGAGGCGGTCGCCGGCTGCTCGGCGGCCGGCGCGGCCGGCTCGGCGGCGGCGGGCTGCTCGTCGGCCTTCTTCGGCTCCTCGAGCAGCTCGCGCTCCCACTCGGCCAGCGGCTCGTCCGCGCCGACCTGACCGGCCTCGGGCTTCTCGTCCGCGCCCCGGTTACGGCCGGAACGGGCGATCAGACCGTCGGCGACGGCGGCGGCGACGACCTTGGTCAGCAGCTCGGCCGAGCGGATGGCGTCGTCGTTGCCCGGGATCGGGAAGTCGACCTCGTCCGGGTCGCAGTTGGTGTCGAGCACCGCGATCACCGGGATGCCCAGCTTGCGGGCCTCGTCGACGGCGATGTGCTCCTTCTTGGTGTCGACGATCCAGACCGCGGCCGGGAGCTTCTGCATGTCCCGCAGACCACCGAGGGTCTTGGTGAGCTTGATCTTCTCGCGGGAGAGCTGGAGCGTCTCCTTCTTGGTGTAACCGGCGGCGGTGCCGCTCAGGTCACCCAGGGCCTCCAGCTCCTTCATCCGCTGCAGCCGCTTGTACACGGTCTGGAAGTTGGTCAGCATGCCACCGAGCCAGCGGTGGTTGACGTACGGCTGGCCGACCCGGGTCGCCTGCTCGGCGATGGCCTCCTGGGCCTGCTTCTTGGTGCCGACGAACAGGATGCTGCCGCCACCGGCGACGGTGGTGCGGACGAACTCGTACGCCTTCTCGATGTAGTCGAGCGTCTGGCGCAGGTCGATGATGTAGATACCGTTGCGCTCGGTGAAGATGAAGCGCTTCATCTTCGGGTTCCAGCGCCGGGTCTGGTGCCCGAAGTGCACACCGCTTTCCAGCAGCTGACGCATGGTCACGACGGCCATGGTGGGTTACTCCTACGTTGTCCCTGGTTGTCCGTCCGGCCGGCGGCCGGACGCCTGGCACCCGGTCGCCGGCCAGGGTGGGCCCGGTACGTCAGACCGGGACCAGGGAGGCCGTCGCCCCACGGAGGAGACCGTGGAGAGGGCACGCGAGGTCGACCGCACGAGGCGGTCGCCAGTCGACCAGTGTACGCGCTCTCTCCGCCGCACGGCCCTGGGGTGCGGAAGGCCGGCCTGATCGACGCCAGCGCGACCTTGATCGACACCGGTACGGCCTTGATCGACACCGGTACGGGCTTGATCGACACCGGTACGGCGAAGTGGCGGTGTCAACCTGTCGGTGACCCCGCCACTTCGGCGTAGTGGTTCAGCGGTCGTTCACCCGCTCAACCCGCCGCGAGGGCGGCGGCGAGGAACAGCACCAGCCCGACGGTGAGATAGGCGGTCGGCGGGCGCAGCCAGCCCCGGCTGCCGTCGGCGAGCGCCAGCCCGCCGGTGCGCAGCCCGTACAGGCCGGTGCCGAAGATCGGCAGGCCGACCACCAGGAAGATGCCCACCACCACGTGCGACGTCGACACCGGGTCGCCGAACAGGCCGTGCAGCAACACCCGCACCGCCGGCACCTCCAGCACCAGCACCATCACCGCCAGCAGCACTGCGAGCGCCGGACGCCGGGTCCGGTACACGCCGTCACCGGGCGGCGGCCCGTCCGGCCGGGGCATGAGTGCCGGCATCGGGCCGGTCGGCATCTCCAGCGGATTCGGGGTCGCCGCCGGCTGGGCCGGGCCGCCCGGACGCTCACCGATCCGCAGCGGAGTCGCCTCGCCGGGATTGAGCCGCGCCGCGGCCGACGGGTCGGCCCCGCCGTCGGCACCGGGCGCCGGCTCGACGATCGGGTAGCCGCCGATCGGGCTGAGCCGGGGCTTGTCGACGCCGCCGACAGCGCTGCGGGCGTCGACGCCGGCGCCACCGGCCGGGTCACTGCCGTGGGCGATGAGGCCGTACGGGTCGGTACCCGCCGGAGCCGCGCCGGTCAGCGGGGCGGTCGCCGACGTACTCAGAGAACTCGACAGCGGGTTCCCGTGCGGGGCGGTGCCGAGCGCGTCGACACCGCTGCGCGACACCGCGCCGAGCGGATCGGCCGCCGACTCGCGCGCCGCGCGACGGCCGGCGCGCGACCCGGGCAGCTCACCGGAGATCTCCGGATCGTCCGGCCGCTGCGACCGCCAGCCGCTCGTGTCGTCCACCAGAGGATCGGCGGCGGAGTACCGGCCCGGCTCGGCGTACCGGTTCTCGCCGGCGCGCTGCTCGGGCGTGCGGTAGTCGTCGTCGCGGTAGCGGGGCTCACCCGCGGCGCGCCAGTCCGACTCATATCCGCGGTCGCCCCACCGCGACCCCTGCTCATCCTCGGGATAGCTCCGTCGTCCGTCCACGACGGGCACGGTATGCGACCGGCTCCAGCCGCGCCATGCGGGCCCGTCAGGACGTAGGCCCAGCTCGGACGGACTACTCAGATCATCAATCCATCACGGCCAGTGGCGCGGGAGCGGACTGGTTGACTCATCACGGGCTCTCCCTCCGAACGCGCAGCTTCGCCAGGCCGATCGGCAGGAAGCGCGCCCCGGCCGGTACGGTCCGACCGGAGCGCCCCTCTTTCCGCACAATCTGTCCTCACCTGGCGACGACACCAGCTTCAGATGTGACTAGCCTTCGTCACCCAACACCTCTCAGTGCAAGTGGATGCGTCACTTCGGCTTCGGCCACGGGGGCTGACCTTCGAGGGATACAACGCAGAAAGACGAAGACTGACCATAGATCAGTCGAAGAGCCTGTAGCCCTCTTCTGCAATCCTGTCTGCAGCCTCCTGTCCAATCGCCCGTTCAAGAGCGCCGAAAATCGCACTCCGCGCCAAGCAAGACGTCGCCGAACATCTCTTTCCGTCACGTAACTCACCAACAAATCTGCATTCGCCACCCCGAAGGCGACTCGCGAAAGAATCTGGTCGAACACGACGACGAATTCATTTAGGTCCTCAGCCACCTTGATCGCTTCATCAACCGTTAGCTCGCAATTCTGCCTACCATCCCTGGTCATCGGACCACCCTGATGTTAAAGAAATGGGTCTGTCAAACGAACGACCCTGTCTCACTTTCGGTGGTGACGGAGGGTGGCGAGTGTCGTTGCTCCTATGTGGAGGATGTCAACAGACTTGTCCAGACGGTGTTCTCGGGGCTGTCCCCGCTGGTCGTCGAGGACGTGGCCGACGAGGATGAGCGGATCGTGGTGCGGGCCCGGACGCCGCGTGACACCGCGGTCTGCCCGAGGTGCGGGGCCTCGTCCGAACGGGTGCACGGCTATCACTGGCGGACGGTCGCCGACGTTCCGGTCGACGGGCGCCGGGTGGTGGTCCGTGTGCGGGTGCGGCGTCTGGTGTGCCCCACGCGCGGCTGCCGCCATACCTTCCGTGAACAGGTGCCCGGGGTGCTGGAGCGATACCAGCGCCGCACAGCCCGTTTGAACAGGCAGGTCAAAGCCGTCGTCAAAGAGTTGGCGGGCCGGGCAGGGTCACGTCTGCTGGCGATCCTCGCCATGGGCCTGTCCCGTCACACGGCCCTACGCGCCCTGCTGCGCATCCCGCTGCCCAATGAGCGGACACCTCGGGTGATCGGCGTTGACGATTTCGCTCTACGCCGGCGGCACCGCTACGCCACCGTGGTGATCGACGCCGAGTCCCATGAGCGGATCGACGTGCTACCCGACCGCACCGCCGACACCCTCGAAGCGTGGTTGCGCGCACATCCCGGCGTTGAGGTCGTATGCCGTGACGGCTCGGCGACCTACGCCGAGGCCATCCGCCGCGCTCTGCCCGGCGCGGTGCAGGTCGCAGACCGGTGGCACCTTTGGCACAACCTCTGTGAAGCCGCCCTCAGCGAGGTGAAGGCGCACAGCACCTGCTGGGCCCCCGTCCTGGACGCACCCATCTATGACGGCCCCCGCGCGCAGACGACCCAGCAACGCTGGCACCAGGTCCATGACCTCCTCGACCAGGGCGTGGGTCTGCTGGAGTGCGCCCGCCGCCTGCAGTTGGCCCTGAACACCATCAAGCGCTACGCGCGAGCCGACCGGCCCGAGCGGATGCTCCGGGTCCCCAAATACCGTGCCAGCCTCGTCGACCCCTATCGCGAACACCTACGCAAACGTCGAGCCGAGGACCCCGGCGTCGGCGTCAAGCACCTCTTCGAAGAGATCAAGACCCTCGGCTTCACCGGCTGTCTCAACCTCCTGCACAAGTACATCAACCAAGGCCGCGCGGACACCGACCGCAGCCACATCTCCCCACGCCGCCTCGCCCGGATGATCCTCACCAGGCCCGACAACCTCAAACCCGAGCACCAAGATCTACTGGCACGACTCACCGCAGCCTGCCCAGAGATGACCCACCTCGCCGCGGCTGTCGGACGCTTCGCCGAGTTCCTGACGCCTCAGCCCACAAACACCGACCGGCTCTCGCACTGGATCCTGCGGGTTCGCGCAGTCGATCTACCTCACCTGCACGCCTTCACCAGAGGCCTGGAACGCGACCGCGACGCCGTGAACGCCGCGCTCACGCTCCCCTACAGCAACGGCCCCACCGAAGGCGTCAACACCAAGACCAAACGAATCGCACGTCAAATGCACGCAAGAGCAGGCTTCACCCTGCTCCGCCACCGCATCCTCCTCGGATAACAGCACCCTCCGTCACCACCGAAAGTGAGACAGGGCCGTTCGTTTGACAGACCCCTTCCGGGGGATCGCCGCCGCATCGCTACGCGGCACGCCACCGAGCGGCCCGCCACCTCCAGCCGCCAGTCCGGCAAACACATCGACAGACACGGATGGACGCCTGAACACTGACGGCAACCGCGACGGCAACGTAGGGCGACCGGCGCGAACGTCCACGCCCATCGATTACGCTCCGTGAACGGCGACCAGTCGAGGTAGACGCGGCGCCGGCCGCCATGACGGACAGCCGGCACCACCTTTTTTCGCAAATGGCTGACGAGAGCAGAGTCTTCTATTCAGACACAATTAGCCGGTAACCAGCTCATGGAGTTTTTCCACAGCCCTTGGCTCTTCGAGTTCAACAGACAGCGATACCAATCGCTCAAAAAGTAACCGCGATATCGGCAATGAGTCCTCGTACAGCCACGAACACAGGGTGTCGAAGGCGAGAGCCAGCTCGCCCACCCGCACCGACTCCTTGACGTCCTGCGCAACGGACGGAGAAGCTATTGGCGAATCCGCAAGAGCCGCCAGTATGCCGGCCTGCACCTGCCTAAAGTCCACGACATCATCCTATCGGGAAGGCCGTTACGATACGGTCGTTAGCCGGTTCAAAGATGACGCGCATATTTACGCCGTCATACACGCCTTCAATTTTGACCCTGGACGGGTCGCCCGCCCTTGTGTACATCGAGCCACGCGCACCGGTTTGCCATGTCCACGTGCTGGACGGATTAGTGGCCACGTCTGCTACGCCATCAAGAATCTTATCCGTATCCCAGGATGGGGGAAACACGGTCTTGCCCGGCTGACCCGGCCATTTGTGGCCACCGCCAATCCGGTTTCCTGTGATGATGTGGTATTGAGCATCTCCATCAATCAGATCCCGCCCTTCCCCACAGTTATGTACGAGCACCGGTGTGGTGCCGGCTATCACATAGTACGTGTGGGACTTTCAGCCCGTCACGCAGTGTGACTTACGTTTTCATGGTGTTTCACCTGGCCTTTCGGGTGTAGCGCCAACCCGCCGCATCGAAGTTCATCGGTGTTGACGGCGACGGTGACGGCGACCCGCCAGCAGCGACAGCGACCAGGCCCCGCCGCCCGCCAAGCGTCCCCGCAGCAGCCGCGACCGCGCACCGAAGCAGTAAGCCAGCCGGACCAAGGCCCTCGACCAAGATCCGACTGGCTCAAAACTGCTCTACAGGATCAAGAACGGCCCCGGCCGAAGCCGGGGCCGCGCGCACGCGCTACAGGCCTACGGCCCCGCGCGCACGCCCGCCATACCGAGCCACCCAACTCCGAGAAGGGTTCTGTCGGGGGCGCCATGACAATTCCTTCGAAGCCATCACGATGGGTGGCTTTCGGGATCGAAGCTGCACCACCGAACCGTATGGTCACGCACGACCGAGGTGCTCATCGGCATACTTGGATGCCAACCCCGCGCTGACGGCAACCGTGACGGCAACGCAGACAGACGGCATCAACCCCCGACAGCTCTGCGCTACGCGCTGTAACCGCAATCCTGAATGAGCGAGTGAACGCAGAGATCACGCGGGCGGCCAGGGGGCCACACCCGGATCAGAGTACAGACAGAGCAGCGGGCGGTTCGCGCAAACTGCCAGCTCCAAGGATTCTTCAAAGCTCGAACCCATTTCCCAGAACCATCCCATACCAGCAGCAACCACTCTCCCCCCAGATTCCAGGAAAACGCTTGAGTAGCTTAGCCATTCACCGATGGGGAAATACTGTCCACCAAGAACAGTCTCTACCTCCACAGCTAGGGCGCGCTGACCCGATCCGGCCGCGATCGGATCGAAATTGTAAGGCTCATCATTAGCAAAGTTTGGGCCAACCGCATTGCGCGGCTCAAGCGAAAGCCCTCCTAGCGCAGACAGGGCAGCTATAGCCAGAGTATGGACCCGGTAGCCCTCTCTCTCCAGAGGTTCTACCCACTGGCCAGCGTCAACGGCGCGGTCTACGCTCCACCCGGAGGCGTCAAGCGCTCTAAGCACGTCCTGACTGAGTGAGTCAAAGCGGATCATAAGTTCACCCGATCCCGAGATCTTCCAGTAGCCGACTACAACGACCGCAAGGGTACGCCGGTTCGCCATGACCAGTCGTATTTGACGTCGGCATAGAATTGTTTCTCGTCTGCACCGTGCGCATGGTTCCACCCCTGATAGCGTCGGGACCTTCCGCTGCCTGAGCTTGGATCAGGCAATGCACCTCTGCACACCCTCCATGGTGGCCCGCCCGTTCAAGCGCGTCCGCTAGCGGTCCTTCTGCCTGCTGTCCATGCCTATTATGGCCGTAGTACTTGGCGCCTGAAGGCGATGTGTACTCCGAGGCAAATTTGACTCCAGGCTTATTGCGCACGCTGTCGGCATAGTTTGCAAGGTTGCAGTTGTGTACGAGGACCGGGGTGTTGCCGGCGATCACATAGTACGTGTGGACGGCGGAGACCGTCAGATCCCGCATCACCTCACTGCCGCTGAAGTTGCGGACCTTGACGACGTTCACCGTCGACCCGTCCGCCGCGAGCAGCCCTTCGGCGGCCTTGAGCTCACCCGCGCCGACCCACTGCTTGCGGGTGACGCTCCAGAACGGGTGGTGCTGCGTCGTGTCGATCGTCGACACAGCGCCCTTGCCGTCGCGGACGACCAGGTCGGTCAGGGCGTCGTCCTGGTTGATGTGCAGCTTCTCCACCGTCTGGGCACTGGTGGCCCCGCGCTCGGGGTCGTGGGCGAGAACCTGGTCGCCCTCCCGCACCTCGGCGATCGGCTGCGTCGTCCCGTCAGCCATGAGGACAGGGGTGTCCGGTGAGAAACTGTGGGTCGGGCAGCCACCCTTTGAACTGGGTGCGCCTCCGCCGTTGTCCCCGCCGGTCTTGCCCTTGGCAGGCGCGACGGGCTCCTTCTTCGGAGGCGTGGGCGTCTTCGGTGCCGGTGGCCGCGGGGTCTCGCGGATCTCCTTCTTCAGTGCGGCCATCTCTTTGGCCTCGGCCGCCGGGTTGATCGACGGGGGCTTGCCCCACCGAATGCGCGCCACGACCGCGCCGGCCTTGTCGGCTCCCCAGTCGATCACCCGCTTGCACCATTTGCCGATCTTGCAGGCCCAGTCGAGTCCGGGCACGGTCGAGACGCCGGACAGCGCGGCCTCCCGCCAGTTTCCTTCGGTGGCGTAAACGACTCCGTTGACAACGTCACATCCGGCGCCCACGGGAAGCAACAGGCCGCAACCCTCAAGAAACTCGTGCGTCTTCTGCCGGCCGGTCTTCTTCGCGGGTCCACCACTGCCGTCGTAGCGGGTGTCGCCCTGGCCCTGGCCGCTCGTGCCCTCCGTATAGTTCTGGCACGCATAGCCCCCGAGACCATGGTGATTGCACATGTCGAGGCTGAGATCGTCCGTCGGGTTGAGGTACTCGGGGATGATCAGACCGCTCGGGTCGCTGAACGTGACCGGGTTGTTCGACGCGTAGGTGTACGCGGACAACTGCTGGGGGTTGCCCGGGTCGTTGATCGGGTCGACCGAGATGAACCGGCCGATGGTCGGGTCGTACTCGCGGGCTCCGAGATGGGTCAGGCCGGTGAGGTCCTGATAACCACCTAGGAATCCCTGCTGGTTGGGCCAGGTCACCGCCGCGCCCCGTGGCGCCCCGTAGGGCGTCTGGCGGCGCTGGGTAATGGTCTGGTTCGTGTCGTTGGCGATGCTGACCTGCGAGGTTCCCTGGTGATCACTGGCCAGCCAGGTGATGCCGGTGACGGTGCGCTGCGCGACCACCTCCCCGCCGAACGAGTAGTAGCGGGTGGCCGTCACCTGCCCCGTGGTGCCGTTCTTGCGGATCTCCTGATCCCCGAGGAACAACGTGCTTCCGGTGGGATCGGCGGCGATGAGCCGGTTGCCGCCCGCGTCGTAGATGTAGGAGCTGGTGCCGGTGCTGTCGGTCACCGATGCCAGCTGCCCCTCGACGTCCCAGGTGAGGGCCTGCTGCCCGGACTTGCCCGGCCGGCTCTTCATGTTGCCGGTCTCGTCATAGGTGTACGAGCCGGTGGTGGTGCCGGTGTTGTCGGTCCTGCTCCATCCGTTGAGCCGGTGCGGCTGTGCCGCCCCCGCCGCCGGGTAGGAGTAGGACGTCGTCACAGTGCCGGTCGCGGTCCCGCGCTCGATCTGGGTGAGACGATTACCGATGCGGCCCTTCGGGTCGTTCGGCGCGCCGAACGACCACTGCTGCCAGTACGGTGCCGGGCCGCCCAGTTCCGTCTCGATCTGCGGCTTCGCCGTGCAGTCGAAGGAAGCCGGAGTCCACGCCTCGGTGAGCCGGCGCTGGTGGTCGTAGGTGAAGCACTGGGTGTCGCGTGGTCGGGCACCCGTGTTGTCGTCGATCTTGGTGATATTGCCGCTGGCGTCGTAGTCGTAGGACGTGTTCACCACGTACGACGGTGCGACCGAGCGGGTCACCGAACTGCTGCGGACCCGGCCAGTGGTGTCGTCGTACAGGTTCTTGCTCTGGACCGACTTCGCGCCCGTCAACGCGGTGGCACGGGTGATCGTGCTCAGTTCGTGCAGGTTGCTGTAGCCGGCGTCGACCACGTAGTAGGTGGCGTCGATGTAGTCGGTGGCCAGCCGGTCCAACATCGCGTACGTGGTGTCGTACTTGTAGTTCAGCACCTCCTGGTCGAGACCACCTGCGGCCGGGACGGTGAGGGTGTTGGGTGAGCCGTCCCCCAGGAAGGTCGCTTTGGACGTGAAGCTACAGGTGACCTTGCCGATACCGCAGAACCCGGCCTGCGACGACGGAAGCGTGAGCTTGGTCTGCGTCGGGTTGTACATCTTGTCGACCGACACGACCTCGGAGCGGTACTCCTCGGACCCGATCCACCGCGACGACGACTTGGTGACGCCCTTGACCGGCGAGTCGTAGGTCAGCTCCGTGCGCTTCTGCCCCGTCAGGCTGCCCTCACGGGTGGTGAGCGGCCGTCCGACCTCGTCGTAGGTGTACCAGAGGTCAGGCGTGTCGGGGCGGGAGTCAGTGGTCCTCTCCAACTCCCCCAGGGTGTTGTACTGCTTCGTGGCGGTGCCGGCGTCCGGGTCGCTCGACGAGACCAACCGGCCCTGGATGTCGTAGGTGTAGGACCAGGTGTTACCGGACGGGTCCTTGACCGTGGCCAGTTGTCCGACCGGGTGGTAGGTGTACTTCGTCTCGTCGTAGGTCCCGGTGGCGGCCCGCCCGTGGTACTGCCACAACTTCTCCGTCCGGCCGTACGGGTCGGTCCACACAGTGGTGGCGGCCTGCCCGACCGGCGGCTCCACGGTCACGTGGTCGCCGTGATACGTGGTCGAGGTTCTGGCCTTCTCGACCTGGACGCTCGCGACCGAGCCGAGCAGCAGCGAGTGGGTCTGACGGCCGGCGTTGTCGTAGAGAGCCCGGGTCTGGCTCGGCACGTCCTGGTCGAGCCGCGACCTGATGGTCGTGCTCTCGATCGCGCCGGAGTCGTAGTAGGCCGAGTTGGACTTGTAGATGCGACCGGCCGCGTCATAGAACGTCTCGGTCATGATCCGGCCGGCGCCGTTGGCCGGTTCCTGTGTCTGCCGCTGGCGGCCCAGCGCGTCGAAGATCATGTACGAGGTGTCGTTGCCGCCGAGGGCGTTCAGCGCGGTGGTCACCACGTACGACGGCGCCGTCTTCGACAGCGTGTAGGCGTAACTGGTCGACGGGGCGCTGGGGTAGGTGGCACGCGCCCGGTTGGGCAACCACACCTGGAGAGCGCGACCCAAGGCGTCGTAGGTGTACTCGGTGACGTAGTTGTTGACGTCGGTGCTCTTGAGCGCAAGGCCGGTGGCCGGATCGAGGTCGACAGTCGAGGTCCACTGCAACGGGTTGGTGGTTGTCCGCTGGGTGACCGGCCCGCCCGTGGCCGGGACGTACGATGTCGTCGTCTTCTTCCCGGCGATATCGGCGACCTCGGTCGTACGGCCCCGGAGGTCGTACTTGGCCGTCCCCACCTGCTGGTAGGTCCGGTTGCCGCCGGCGAAGGCCACGATCTTCTCGGTCGCGGTGAGCAGCCCCTTGTCCGGTGCCGTGCCGTACGCCTGCCCGTCGTAGCTGAACCGGACGTCGCCGAGGATCTGCTGCTCGCTGGTGGGCGTGGCGGAGCAGGCCCCGACCCATCCGTTGATCCGCTTGACCGGCGTGAGCAGCCACCGAGTGGTGTTGCGGATGTACTCGGTCTTGCTGCACCGCTTGTCCCCGGTGGGGCTGCCGTCGGGGCTGTCCTCCTGGGTGGTCGGCATGCCGTAGTCGTCGAAGTCGGTGGTCGACGTGCTACGCCGCCAACCCGAGTCCGTGGCGGTACGGGAACTCACCGTGCGTACCCGGGTATACCGGGATTCGGCGACCGGGCTTCCCGCCCGGGTGGCCGTCGCCTCGGAACGCCACATCGTGTGGACGGTCGCGGACAGCACGTTGCCGCCCAGCCAGCTGATCGTTTCGCGGGGTGAGCCGCTGAAGTGGTCGTAGTCGTTTACCGCCCCGCCCTCGAGGCCCTGGACCTGCGTCGTGCGGGTGCCGCCACCGGCGAGCTTGTCGCCGTACATCCCCCGGTAGTAGAGGGTTTCGGTCTTGGTCCGTGCGGCGCCCTCACCGACGTAGGTCACCACCCGGGGGAAGCCACGCCACTGCGACCAGGTGCGGCGGTCGTCCGGGGTGATGCCGGTGTCATCGTCGTAGTGCCACAACGCTTCGTTGTCGTTGTTGAGGTACTCGTACGCGGTGCGCAGCGGCCTCGACCCACCGGTGGGGTCGATTTGCTGGACCTCCTCGACAACGTACTTGTGGAAGAAGTCGGTGACCTTGTCGGTATACCCGGGGGGTGTCCACTTGACGGGATAGCAGAGCAGCTTGTTGCTGTCCAGCGCGCCGACCGAGGGCATCACGCTGCCCCTGACGCACTGCGGCTGCTTGTAGGTCACGAAGATCTGTCCGCCGGTCTCCAGGGTGATCAGGTTGACCCGGTGCCAGTTCATCGCCAGGGCCCAGTCGCTCCCGGCGGCGTCCACCCGGTTCTGCATCTGGATGCCGGAGAAGGTCACCTCCGGGGTCGTGATCGTGCCGCCGTTGAGGCCCTTGTGGGTGATGCCGTCGAGCCAGAGACCGGCGCGCGTGCCGTCACCGGGGTCAAGGAACGCGTGGCGGAAGGTCCACGAGTCCGCCTTCTGGTAGGCCGAGGCGGACGCCTTCCACGCCTTGGTGGTGATCTCCGTGGTGCGTTTGGCGGACCAGAACGTGGGAGAGCCGTTGGTGCACGGGTTGGTAGACGCGGTGCAACTCTGGTCCCAGGGAGTATCCGGCCAGTTCGTCGCGTTCTTCGTGGTGCAGTTCTGCAGACACCGGTCCACGTTGGTGAACTCGATACGTCCCGGCACGTTCTCGATGTACGGCGACGTGGCGCCGTACTCGTTGTTGTCCCGGTTGTCGCTGCCGTAGTCGATACGGGTCAGGTAACCGGCCCGGTCGTAGACGACGGGCGTCGTGCCCGCCAGGTTCTTGGCGTAGTAGTTGGTCTCCTTGGCCCACCAGTAGGACATGGTGTTGCCGTGGATGTCCTGGACGTAGTCCAGATTCCACCGCCAGGCCTGCGGCTTCCCGTTGCAGTCGGAGGCGGCGAAGGTACCGGCGTTGCAGGGCTCACCAGGGTTGTTGCCGTACACCGGAACGGTGAGTACCGAGTTGGTCGTCGGGCGACCGGTCGTCCAACCGGGAAGCCGGTGGCGCCCGAACCAGTACTGGGTGCCGTCGGTGCCGGTGACCTTCCAGTATTCGTTGTCGTTGTCGCCGTTGGCATACTCCGACGCGGTGAGCAGCTCGACCTTGGTGCCGTTCTCGCTGCGGGGGTGCCACTTGCCGTCGCTGCCCTTGAGTAGCTCGACGGTACTGCCGTTGAGCGACATGACAGCGTTCTCCGGGCCCCAGCACAGGTCCCCGGTCTTGACCGAGTTGTTCGCGTTGCCGCCCATGTCATCGGCGCACGCCTTATAGCGCCGCTCGACGAAGCCCGGTGAGTATTCGAAGCCCTCCCCGAACAGGCTCGGCTGGTTGTTGCTCGCCGCGTGCCGGCCGTCCACCGACTGGGAGGAGTAGCCGAGACCGACAGTCGGTTCCGGCCCGCCGGGGCCCGGCGGGACACGCATCGGGTACGACCACTGGAAGCTGCCGGTGGCACCGCTGTGGCTCCACGAAGACGTGGAGGCGAGGCTGGACGCGGCGAAGTTGCCGGCTCCACCGGAGGGGCCGGAGGCCAGGGCGAAGACCGCGGCGGACCGGGCCTCGGGCACCGACACGGTGGTGGTGACCGTCCGGGTCCGCACGTCGTTACGCGAGTTCAACGGCGTGCTGCGGCAGTCCGCCGCGGTCGGGGTGCTCAGGGCACAATCGGGCAACTGCGCCAACCGCAGTCTCGACGCCCAGTCGCCGCCGTACGCGGTCGCGAAGGCGGCGTAGTCGATACTCATCTCGACCGGGCCGGCCGCCCGCACCCCGTCAGCGCGGCCGAGGCGTACCAGCAGGCCGTTGATGCCGGCCGCTTCGGCCTGGGCCTTCGGCAGAACCTCGACCCGGACCTTGGCGGGCGCGGCCACCGCGGTGCGGCTGGTCGACGACGCGGTAGCCGGCCGGACCGTGACCGGCAACGACCCGGCCCGGCCCGGGGTTGCCGCTGCGCCGGCGGTGGCCGCCAGTGACACCTCGGCCGAACCCGCCGTCGGCCAGACCGGTGCGGGACGCCGCACCTTGGCCGCCGCGGCGTCCTTGTCGGGAATCCGCTTGCTGGACGCGGCCTTGTGCAGCGGGGCGGAGGAGTACCGCTGCGGGTCGAGGTGGGGGGCTTGCTCCGGCCGTTCCGCGCGAGCCGGCAACTGGCCGCCGAGCGTGGCGGCGAGGACCGCGGCCAAACCCGCGACGAGGGTACGACGGGCGCCCCGCCGCACCGCGGCGCTGACCCGCATCCGTCCACCGCCTGGCTGCGGTCGGCCGGTTCGAACGATTCTCATTTCTGCCCTTCAAGAACGAGAGGTTGCCGCACCTGCGTTGCGGACGGGACGGGTAGACGCGGGTCAGTCGGTTGCGGCGAACGCCGCCTGGACCTCTGCGGCGCTCAGCGCGCCCTGCCACACCTGGACACGGTCGATGTCACCGTTGAAGTAGTCGGTGGGCGCGCCCCACTTGCCTCGGCCGACCGCCAGCCCGCCTGTTCCGTGCCACGGGTTGAAGGTGGGGGTGAGCTGACTCAACAGATTGCCGTCCACGTAGAGGCTCATCGTCCGGCTCGTGGCATCCTGCACGGCCGTGAGGTGCGTCCACTGGTTGACCAGGCAGGTGCCGCCGGTCACGTAGAACCCGGGCGCGGCGGTCGAGTCGCCGGAGCGGAGCATGATCGACCACTTCGATCCGTTCGCGTCGGTACGACAGCTCAGGAACGAACTGGAAATGCTCACGCCGTCCTGGGCAATCACCGTGCGGGCGCCCCCGCCGCCTGCGAACCGTACCCATGCCGAGACGGTGTACGACTGGTCGGTGCGCAGCACCGGGACGCTGGTCTGCGCGGCACCGGAGATCCCGTCGAAGCGCAGGGCCGTCGACCCGTTGAAGCCCTCCGTGGTCCAATTCGCGGCCGGCGCCGGACCGAGAGTCAGCGGCGTCCGATAATCAGAGGAGTCTCCAGATTCCCTCGGCTCGTCCTGGTCGTCACTGTCCATGTCCCACTGGCCGACCCGGACAGGCGCCACGATCTCGGACAGGTCCGTCTCCGGGTCGATGGCCCGGTCCCAAACCCGGGCCTCGCTGATGGCACCCTTGATCCAACCGGTTGGCGCACCGTTGCGCGCGGAGCCGATCATCAGTGGCCCGGACGCGGACCACACTGAGGCGTTGGCCATGCCCACGCCCTTGCGGACCCCGTTCACGTACAACGAAAGCTGGTTGGTCGAGCCGGCATCGTAGACACCGGCGAGGTGTACCCACACGCCCGGTTGCACCGGCTCGGTGCCGCACGCGGGTGACGGCGTCGCCGGAGCGTTGACCGTATCTGAGGCGTAGGTGACCCAGCACCATCGCTGCTTCGCCGGGTGGTACTGGAGCTCGAACGGGCTCTTGTTGGTGCCAACCTGCGCCATGACCACCCCGCCGGCAACATCGGCCCGGACCCATGCGGCGAAGGAGAAGCTGCGGGTGGTGTCGATGACCGGGCCAGTGGTCGCGGCCTGGTCGTCGCCGTCGAACTTGACCGCCCAGTCCTTGCCGGTTCGCCGGCTCGTGCCCAGCACACGCGAGTCCGCCCAGGTCGGGGACGGGCTCATGGTCGCCACCGGAGCGCCCTCGACCTTGTTGTTCAGGGTGAGACCGCTCCCCTCATCCATCGCCCAGTGCGCCACCGGGCCACTTGGGTCGTTGGCCAGGAAGCTGTAGTCGTAGGGGGCGGACGAGTTCCCAGTTTGGTCGCGGCTCCGTACGGTAAGCACGTTCTCATGCCGCAGCGTCGGCGTCGCCGCTGTGGTGGCGGTGCCGCCGAGACTGCTGGCACGCACGACCATCTCCGGGCCGCCGTTCATCTGGTAGACGTAGTCGTACACGTCGGCGGCGCCGTTGGCCGAGAAGGTGAAGCGCCCGGTGTATCCGACCGAGCCCCGCAGGTCCTGGTTCGTGCCCCGTGGCGGCGACTCAAGGTAGAGGCCGTCGGCGGCGGTGACCCCTGGGGTCGCCTCGGGTGCCGAGTAGTCGACGGAGAACTCGCACCACGGGGACGCGGTGGACGACCCACCGAGGGTGTCCTTGGTCTGCACCTGCCACCGGTAGGTCTCGCCGTTGACCGTCTTCGCGGACAGTTGCAGCTCGGCCTTGGCTCCGGGCGCGACGCCGGAGTCGGTCTTGGGCCAGCCGGACACGTTCGTCCAGGTGCCGCTCACCAGTTTCTGGAGCGTGAAGACGCCGGAGAGGCTGCCGCCGCCGCTGCCGTCCGGGTCGCTCACCGTCGCCTTGAGCCACGGAAAGTCCGAGCGCACGGCGGGCCGCGACGTACCGGTGACGCACGCCTGCGGCGGAGCGGTGTAGCCGGCGTGGGTCGACAGTTGCGCCGCGGTCGGGGTGTTGGGGTTGGTGTTGTACTCCACAGTCAGCTTGGTCTGCACCGGGTCGAACTTCTTCCACCAGTTGCTCGTCGACTCCGACGTTCCGTCGGACTCGCGGGTCGACAGAGCCAGTGTGTAGATCTCCTGGCCCCGGTTGGCGCTGATGTCGGCGGTGACGTTCGCGCTGGCGAACTCCATCGGTTGGTCCGGCTGCGGGTCGTCGGCGCAGCCCTCACCGGTGGACGGCTTGTGCGCGTGCCCTGACCGCTTCTCCAACCACTTGGAGAAGCTCGGCCCGGACCAGGTCTGCTTGCCCGTGGTCGCCATGTCGGCGGTCCGCCAGAGGTTGACCGGGGTGTTACCGCAGTCCCACGAGTGCGTCATCTCGGTCAGGAACTTGGCGCTGCGCACCGTCTTGCCGGACAGCGAGGTGAGCTTGAACGAAAAGTACGACCGGTAGGTGCCGGACCCCTCGGGATCCCTGCCGACGCGGGCCACACCGTCGTTGCGCGTCGCGTTGTTGGTGCTCGAGTAACCCCACCGGGTCTTCTCGATCGTGCTCCACGGATCGATGACCACCGGGTAGACCGTGCTCTTGCCCCGCAGCAGCGCCTGGTCCGGCACGATGACCAGGTCATCGCCCTGCACCCGGGTCGGAATCTCCGCCTTGCGCGCGTGGTCCGGTGCCACCCGCAACGACTCCCGCCTGTCAAAGGCGGCGAACTCGGCGGCTGCCCGGCTCGTCGCCGCGCGGGCCTTCGGGGCCACCCCGGCCGAGTCCCACATCAGCGCGCCGCCCGCGGACAGCACCGACCCGCCGGTCCGGTCGACCACCTCGAACCCGCCGCCTGCCTTGGACCGCTTGGTCAGCGAGCCCGCAGTCCGCAACGAGAAGCGCAGCTCGTTCAACAGCGGGTTCGCCGCGGCCTGCGCGGACTTCACCACGAGCGCCCAGGTGAACCCGTCGCGCAGAGCCCGCAGCCGCAGGTCCACGTCCGGCAGCACCGAGGCGTAGACGGCGGTGTCACCGTCGAGCGAGGGGGCCGGCAGTTCTCCCGGCCAGGACAACGACACCTGCCCGTCGGCCACCGGCAGCCGAATCGCCGGTGCGCTTCCGCCCTGGCTGAACGACACGTCGGCCAGCGTCGCCACGGGCCCCAGCGAACCGTCGGGTCGCCGTTCGAGCCGGGTATCGATCCGTTGCCACGAGTTGTTGTTGCGAGTCCTCGTCCACTGCGGCTCCACGTAGGACTCCAGCACCAGGTTGCCCTGGGGTGTGGCGAGCACACGTGAGTTCTCGCTCTTCAGGCTGGTGACCTCCACCTGCATCTTGAGCTTCCTGGCCTGCGTGAGCGCGTCGACCTCGCTCAGCACGGGGGCATCCGGAGCCGCCGGAGCTTCGGCCACCGCTGGCGACGGCAGCACGGTCGGGCTGCCGACCGCGATCAGGGCTACCGTGACGACTGCGGCGGCGAAACTGCGATGACGCCCGGCAATAACCGATCCAGGTGCTCTCACCTAGACACTCCTCATTGCGTTTTGGCACGTCAGAGGGCCGTGCGGGACACGGGACTCAGGCGTGGAAATCAAGAACCTGCAGCGGGCGGCGGTTGCTCCGGCGCCCGACGTCGGGATGTGTCAGCGCGGGCAGCTCGTCAGCAGGCGACTAGATCGACGATTGCGCCGGCGAGTGTGGCTCAGCGCGACAGTCACCCCAAAGATCAAGCCCAACCCCACTACAGCCCCCGTTCACTTATCCTCAGCGATGCGACAGTAAAGATCAGCTACACGCGCTGTAAAGAGACGTCACAACTGGTGAGCGCAAACCGCCCACATGCTCCCGAGGCCGTCGCCGCCATCACCGTCCGCCACTGGCGTCTCGACTCTTGCCGCCGACACCCCTACCACGTCGATCCGAAGATCGTGACTCCGTCCACAATCGCCGGACTGTCCACAGGGCGACCGCATCCGCCCCGCCACCCCGGGTCGCCCCGACGCATCCTGGCCGGCATGACGAACCGGAACCGAGCCGTCGGGGCGTACGGCGAGCGGTGCGCGCTACGGCACCTGATCGAGACGGGCCTGCGCCCGGTCGCCCGCAACTGGCGCTGTCCCGAGGGCGAGATCGACATCATCGCCTGGGAGGGCCCGGTCCTCGCCATCTGCGAGGTCAAGACCCGCCGTGGCGAGCAGTTCGGCTCCCCCGCCGAGGCCGTCGTGCGGGCCAAGGCCCGCCGGCTGCGCGGCCTGGCCGCCCGCTGGCTCGCCGAGACCGGCACCACCGCCGACGAGGTCCGCTTCGACGTGCTGTCCGTCCGGCTCCCGCTCACTGGCCCCGCCCGGGTCGAGCACCTCCGCGGCGCGTTCTGACATGGGGTACGCGAAAGTGCTGAGCGTCGGCCTGGCCGGAGTCGCCGGGCATCTCGTCGAGGTCGAGGCCGACCTGGCTCCCGGACTGCCCGCGGTGATCATCTCCGGCCTGCCCGACACCGCGTTGCACGAGGCGCGCGACCGGGTCCGCGCCGCGATCGTCAACTCCGGCCAGAAGTGGCCCAATCGCCGCATCACGCTCAACCTGCTCCCCGCCACCCTGCCCAAGTACGGCTCGGCGTTCGACCTCGCCATTGCGCTCGCCGTCCTGGCCGGCTCGGGCGAACTGCCACCGGTCGCCCTGGACGCCACAGTCGTGCTCGGCGAACTCGGCCTCGACGGCGCGGTACGCCCCGTCCGCGGCACGCTGCCGATGGTCGCCGCCGCCGCCCGCGCCGGGCACACCCGCGTCGTCGTACCCGCCGGCAACGCCGCCGAGGCCGCAGTCATCCCGGGCGTACGCGTGCACGCGGTCGACACGCTGCACCGGCTCGTCGCCCACGTCCGCGACGGCACCCCGCTGCTCGCCCCACCCGCTCACGTCCCGGCCGGCGGCCCGGCCGGGCCCGACCTGGTCGACGTGGCCGGGCAACCGCTCGGGCGGCGCGCCCTGGAGATCGCCGCCGCCGGGGGCCACCACCTCGCGCTGCTCGGTCCACCCGGCGCCGGCAAGACGATGCTCGCCGAGCGGCTCCCGTCGATCCTGCCCGCACTGGACGACGAGGCAGCCCTGGAGGTGACCGCACTGCACTCGATCGCCGGCCTGCTGCCACCCGGCGGCGGGCTGCTGCGCCGTCCCCCGTTCCAGGCGCCGCACCACACCGCCACGGTGCCCGCATTGTCAGGATGGGCGGGGCCTACGCCTGAGCCCCCGACCAGCAGGGGCCGAGGGCTCGGGGGCCTTACTTACTGGCGCGGGGTGAGGGCGGGATATCGCCGGGTCGGGGCGTTCAGCGCGGACAGCCGATGCCGTGGCTGCCAGCCGGATGGAGGCTCGGGGGTCGCCTGGTCGATGGTCCGTTGCAGGCTGCGCCGGGCCTGCCGCCCCCACGACCAGGCGACCCAGCAGCCGACCGCTTGGGCGATGACGGCGGCCAACAGCAGACCGGTACCGATCGGGTCAGACACTGCGCACCGACCGCAGCCAGCCGAGGAACCGTGCGTGCATCTCGGCGGGGTCGGGCGGCTCGGAGTAGAGCCGGGTCAGGTCGTCGGTTGCCTGCCGCATCAGGGCGGCCAGGTCGACGGCGAGGTTACGCCGGTCGTGCCTGTAGTCCGCGACCAATTCGACCTTGGCCTTCTCGCATGGCCAGTTGAGCAGGTCTGCCGTGCAGACCCACAGGGGTTTCAGCGGGGCGTGGCGTTGGGTCACTCGGGGCCTCCTGGGTGGGTCGGCTTCCAGGTGGCACCCCCGCCCGCCGCGAAACTCGCCACCGGGCGGGGGGCCTTGATCCATCGCACCCCAGCGGTTACCCCTCCGTCAATCATCTGGGAACCCCCTTTTGCGTGTCCCCGATCGGGGACCCCCGTCCGGGGGGCCTCAGCCGTGCCTAGGTTCGGCTTATGACGGAGGGACCGGGCGAACTGATGGGGCCGTGGGAGATCTGCGAGCGGCTCAACGTCTCCCGGTCGCGATTCCAGCAGATCGCCATGCGCCCCTCGTTCCCGAAGCCGTACCAGGAGCTGCGGGCCACGAAGGTTTGGCTCAAGGCCGACGTCGAAGCCTGGATCGCAGAGCACCGACAGCCCCGGCCAGCAGACGACGACGAGTAGGCCGACGAGGTATCTCGGAGCCCCACGGAGACACGAGAGAGCCCCGGCGGGTGCCGTAGCACCCCCGGGGCCCGTCAGGCTCTCGGAGAATCAGACCGCGTACTCGTCGGCCGACTCGCCCACGACCTCCCACACCGCCATATTCAGCAGGAACTCCCGCTCGTCGCGCTCGTCCTCGGTGCCCGCGCCCAGCAGCCAACCGGCAGCCCTCACCGCCGCCAGGTTCATCGCGGCTGTCGGCACCCACCACCACCGCGTGAACGGCTCCAAGGGGTCGGGGTGTCCGTTCGCCAGCCGCCAACGCACGACCCTTGCGGCTTCATCGGCGGCCAGCCCGAGACAGACCTCCGCCTCGGCCAGCAGATCCACGGGAGTCACTTGCCCTCCTCCACCAAGCTCCACTTGCCCGCCTCGGCGACCCGGCGCTCACCCTTCGGGGTGTGGTAGACCGCCGAGCCCTGTGGCATGACGGTCGCCGGGTAGACCCACCGGCCGACCTTGATCCGCTGTCCGTGCCCGTGCGGGTTGCCCGGGGCCGCCTTCGGTTCGGGCTGCGGCTCCGGGGTCGGTTCGGCCTTCTTGCTGGCCGTCTTCTTGGCCGCCCGCTCCTGGGCCTTGGCGAGCATGGCCGCCGCCTTCACCGCGAGGGCCTCACTGATCGGCTTGAGCGCGGTCACCGCGTCGGAGGTGATGACGGTGCCCTCGCCCCGCCCGTACCGGACCTCTTTGCCGTCCAGCTCGGCCCGAACCAGGAAGCTGACGAGCCGCGCGTCATGCCCCTGGGCGAACAGCCGGGGGGTCTGCTTCTCACACCCGGTCGTCTCGATCGTCACGTCCGGCTCGCTGCCGTCGGGTCCGTCGACGGTGATGCCGACTTCGAACTTGGAGCAGGTGCAGGGGCCGAGTTTCCCGACCTTGGTCCGCTTTGCCATTTCACCACTCCCGCTGCTAGATGATCTTGCCTCTCGGGAAAATCCCATCATGTAGGTAGGAAATGACACAATCCCTCCGCGCACCCCGGGCGTGTTCAGGTGCGATCGAATACGCGTCGACCCCGGACCGACAGGGCCCGGGGTCGAGCTAGAGCGCGAAAACCCGGGGGTCCTCGATCTGCACCTCAGTCCCGGCGGACCAGCCCCGGGCCACGCCATTCACCGCCCGAGCAGAGATCGTCAGTTTCTGCGGATTGAGAACCACGAAGTTGTCGAACCCTTGGGCTAGCGGCGAGGTGTTGCCTGTCTCCCGCCGACCGACCACCCCGGCATAGTCGCCGGTCGGCAATGAGCTGTCGGTGACGACCACCTGCCAGATCCGGGGTTCGGTGCCGGAGGCGGGCCATGCCTTGGCGGAGATCCGGTCCCCTCGGCACTCCAGCCGCAGGTACCAATCTTGGGTGGCCGCCCCGGTCAGGCTCGCCCCCGCCCCGAGGGCTGTGAGGACACCCCCGACACGCTTGTGCAGGAACAGGCCGACTGCCCCAGCAGGGGTGAAACCGAGGACTGCCCGATAGAAGTTCGATCCGTCAGCAAGCCTGCTCACCAGACCCTGCGAGACGTTCGCCCCGACCGGGTTGGACGCCAGCCCTTTTACCAACACCTTGACGTCCTGGTCCGGGCCTCCCACCTTCCAGGCAGCCAGCCGATCCGAATTGACGACAGCCGGGGCGATGGTGCCGACCGTGCCCGACACGGCGTACTCGCTGGCCGCCCCGTTGAGCAGGTCCCAGCTCAGACCCCACCCGTTCGAGACGGTGCGGGTGAAGGTGTCGCTGACCGCCGGGCCGATCGCCGAGACGGTGACCAGCTCACCGCCGATCACGAGGTTCTGCGGGAAGTGGGCCGGGTCCTCGGTCCACGGGCCGTTCTCCAGGCTAGTGACCATCGTCGCCGCGAGATCAGCAGCAGCCACCGGCAAAGCAAGGCGGGAGTGCCCCCGACCCGAGGCCACCCGGGTTTGTTGGGCTGCCCCGACGTACCAGGGCGAGCCGGGAGCCGCGTTCCAGGTCAGATCCCACCGGAACGCGTCGAGCGACTCGGTGTACCCCCGGACCATCGCCTTGACCGGGCCCGGCGGGCACCAGGCAGGCAGGTCGGTCAACACGAGGATGTCGCCGGAGTCAAGCGACTGAGCGCGAGACGTCAGGGCCGGGCCTGAGGCGACCCAGGGAGGAGCCGAGAAATCGACGGTGATCGAGGGGTATCGAGCCTCGCTGACTGTTCCGAGATGCAGCCGCCAACCAGCCTGGTCGCGGAGCTGGCCGTCCGTCGCAAGGTTGAGCTTGGTGGAGGACTCGTACACCCCAACCCCGACCGGCATGTCCAGCGCAGCGAGCGGTCCCGAAGTCTCGGCGAGAGTGACGCTGCTGCCTCCGCTCCGCTCTACGGTGACGACGTTGGCGAGCGCGCGGTCATCCTCGACCGGCTCGAACGGCGGTGAGAGCTGCCCATAGGACAGCGGCACCGGGTCTTGGTTGTACATTTCCCAGCGGGACCGGTAGGCCAGCCCCAGCCCGTCGCGCTGCTCAACCAGCACGCCTCCCTCGACCTCGACGCACTCGGCCAGCAGTTCCAGCAGCGTCCCGGTCGGCTGCCAGCCCATCCGGGTTGCCCTCTGGCTTCCGACGGGGGCGATGTCCAGCGGAATCCCCTCTTCGGCGCACAGCCGAACCATCCGGGCCTGCGCCGACTCGTTCCATGCGGACAGGCCGACGCTGAAAACCGTCTGCCCGTAGACGTCGGTCGAGCTGTCCACGTCCAGGTACGGCACCGCATCGCCTGACCAGATCGCGAGATGGCCGGCGCAGGTTTGCCGGGTCGCTGTTGCCCTGTCCGGGTTCAGCGCCACCTGCTGGATCCCCGTCAGGCTGCCCGCTACCACCGTGCTCTGGTCGTACGCGCTGCGGTACGTGTAGGTGATGTTCCCACCGGTCTGTTTCGCCGATACCGACCAGGCGGCCAGGCCCAACGGGAGATCACCATTGATCAGGGTCGTAGCCGTACCGGCCTTGGTGATCCTCACCAGCCGACTGCCCAGCGGGTTGACCACGATCCGGTATCTGGTCCCGTCGGCGCACGCCCACTCGATCAGCGGGAAATCGCCAGAGATCGAGGAGGGATCGACGTCGGCACGCACGTGGACTGTCCACGCTGACCCGGTGGCCGCCGTGACACCGCTTGTCGTCCGGGCTCCCATCATGGTCCCGGTCGACAGGTCCACCAGCGATGCCGACCCGTACCGGAACGTCCTCGTCTGCCCCACATAGTCTTCGACATCGACAAACTCAGGACTGCCCGACATGAGCAGCGGGGGGTGCCCCGCGATGGCCGAGGCCACCGAGTTCGACGACCGCCCGTCCTCGCCCGGCCAGTATGCGACCGGCGATGTCGCCTCGATCGTCCGGCGCAGAGGCGACTTCACCGGGGCATTGTTCATGTTCAGCCGCCGGAGGATGCCGAACGCTTCGACTGGCACCCACTGGTCGAAGCCGCCGACATCACCGCGCAGCGGCCATTCCGCGATCTCCCCGAAGAATCGGCGGTTCACCACGCGGTAGCCGTCGAACCGGACTTCGGGGCTGGTGTTCGTGTTACCGCCGACCACCCAAGATGCCAACCCGGTCCGTCCCGGAGTGAGAATCGAATCGTCCACCGCCGAGAGCATCCAGCCAACCGGCTCGGGGGTGCCATCGGGCCACACCTTCAGCGACAGGCGGCGACCGCACACACTCGAACGCAGGTTGTACCACTGCCCCGCCGTGTAGCTCAGACCGGGAATCTGGCTGCTGACTGCCAGCTCGGTCCACACCCCGCCGACCCGCTTGGAGATCTTCGCCGAGATGGCCCCCGCTACGTCGAACTCCAGCCGCAGCCAGTAGTAGTCCCCGCTACCGGTCTGGTGCCGGGCCACGTGACCGGCCACGACCGAGGCCCCGGTGGCGACCGCCGGGACCGAGATGCGGGTTACCTGCTCGGCGTCCTGCCAATCCTGGTCGAGACGAGCGCCCCGAACAACGTTGATAGTGGGGTGGAGCATCCGCGCGTGGCTGCCGTTGACCGAAAGGTCGGCGTTCGTGCCGCTGTAGGGGGCCCAGGTCCGCCCGTCGTCGGTTTGACCCCACCCGGCGCCTACGGTTCGGGTGAATGAGTCCGCGGTGAGGTCGACCCCAACCCGAACCGGGGTGTTCCGCCCGAACAGCCCGAACCACTCGCCCATCGGGTTACGCGGCGAGTACCGACCCGACCGGTTGTCGACCGTGAACAGGCACCGCCCCGGATCGGCCCGCCTACCTTCCGCCGACATCCCCCGGGTGATCTGGATGCCGCCCCCGCTGCTGGCCGACTCCAGCCGGACATCCTCGGTGATGTCGACCCAGCCGACGTTGCCACCGATCAGCAGCTCCACCGAGGCGGCCAGAGGGACCAACGAGAACGTCATCGCCTACTCCTACAAGCTTGAGGGGTGGTGCCCCGCCCGGGGCCCAGCGGCCCCACCCCAGAGCCGGGGGCCTCGGGCGGAGGTTCTACTTGGCGAGCTGCTGTCGCAGGGCGGCCAGTCGCTCGCGCGGCGTGGGCTCCGACGACCGCTGCTCGCGGCAGTCCCGACAGAACACATCGGCCCGACCACCGTCGTAGCGGCCACAGACGGCGCGACAGCCAGGCCCGGCGCATCGGCGCTGCTCGCCCAACGGGCCCCGGTAGTGACCGGTCAGGTCAACCTGCAGCCGCATGTGCCGTGCCTGTCGCGCCAACAGTGCGTAGTTCATCTCCCGACCTCCCTTCAAGGTCGCCCGTCCCTGTCGGCTGGCTGCCTGGTCGGGCGGCCAGCCGACGAGGGGTCAGGGTCACTTGTTGATCAGCAGCCGGAACGCGTTGGCGTCCACGATGTCGGCACCGAGCCGCGCGTAGGCGACCATGCCCCGCTGACCGGTCGGGCGGTTGTTCGCCGGGTCGAACAGCATCTGGATGCGCTCGACCGTCATGCCCATACGCTGGGCGACCAGGTACTGCTTGAAGTCCCCGACCAGCAGCAGCGGGTCGGTGGTGGTCCCGGTCGGCATCGACGGCATGAGGTCGTTCTCCAGGAACTCCCGGTTGAACAGCACCGGGATGCCCTCGGCGGTGATGTTCACCGAGAAGTTCGGGTCCGTCGTGCCCGCCTGCCGGATGATGTTCTCCACCGAAGTCGAGGACATCCAGGCGTTGTCGTTCCGGCGACCCGGGGCCCGGTACCGCTGCGGCAGGGCCGCCCACAGCTTGTACACGTCGGAGGCGGCCAGCGTCGCCGAGGTCGCCACCTGGACCGTCTTGCCCCCGGCCGCGACCACCGCCGTGATGATGCCCTTCGGCGCGGTGGTGCCGTTGCCGTTGGTGAGGGCCTGGGTGACCAGCTCATCGTAACCGGACTCCATCAGCATCGCCATGTTGGAGGCGAAGCTCGGCCAGTCCATCTCGACCTCGATCGAGTACGGGATGAACCCGTCGGCGCGGAAGGTCTTGACCTCCGGCGCGGAGATCGTCGGGCTGTTGTCGTTCGACGCGGCACCCTCGGCGTCCCACTTCCACGACATCCCGGCCGAGCTGAGGCCCTTCCACCTGTCGGTGGTGATCCGCTCGACCCGGGCCTTGCGCAGGATCGGGTTCGGCGTCTCCTGGGCGGTCAGGATGATGGTCGGGTCGACCACCACCGGGACCGCGTACCCGCCCGCCGAGGGGGTGCCGATGGCCAGGGCCCGCACCTCAGCGACCGCCCGGCGCTCCGGGTCGGAGATCTCGTCCGCCCGTCCGGCGGCGAACTTCATGAACGCCGTGCGGTACTCCGGCCGGGAGGTCGCCAGCAGCCGACGCGCGAGGTCGGTGTTGTCCGACGCGTCGTTGTAGGTCCGCAGCAGCTTGTCGACGGTCGAGCGCTGCTCGGTCGACAGGTGCTCGGTGACCTCGCCGTTGTCCTGACCGACCAGGCTGCGGGCCCGGCTCAGGACAGTCTGCGAGTCGGCCCGGCGCAGGTCGATGTCGAACGGGTCGTTCTTGACCTCGCCCACCTCGACGCTGTTCCACTTCGACCGGGACCGCTGGACACGCTCCGAACGGGCCTGCCGCTCCTGCTGCTCGGTCTGCTCGCCGTCCTTGGCCTGACGCTCCAGACGGTCGAACTCCTCCGCCTCCTCGGCGGTCAGGTCACGTCCGGCGGACTCGGCACCGTCGAGGATGTCCTGCATCCGAGCGAGAACCTTGTTGAGGTCCATTTACTTACCACTCCCATTCCGCGCTCCGGTGACCCGGAAGTCGCATTGACACTCGACTTGGGGGCCCCGGGTGGCGGGCCGGAGTGGTGCTCCGGGTGCCGGGCCGGGAGCGGAGGTTAAACCCCGCTGGGCGTTCGGTGGTGGCAGCTTCGGCACCCTCTGAGGGGAGGGTTTAAGAGCCGAGCTTTAGAGCCATCGGAGGGGCAATGAGAAGACCCTCGTGGCAATACCGCCGTGCGCTTGATTCCATTCCAACATGCGGTTTTGCGCCGGGCCGAGGCGATATGACTGCGCTCACCACTCGTCGTCAACGAAGTCCTCGGCCGGGCCTTCGACCTCCGAGGCGGCCACACCAACAAGAGGCTTAGCCCCCCGGCTCTGGTTGCACGCCTTGCCGCAGGTCGGGCACCGGTTATCCCGCAGGACCGTCCCATCTCGCCTCTTGTACAGGGCCCCGTGGGCTGGCCGCATCGCGTGGGGGTCCGGGGTCTGATTCGGCAAATCCCGAATCGGGGTGAGGTGGTCAGCTTCCCTCGCCCCACCATGCCCGCAGAGGTGGCATTCGGTTCCATAGAACTGGAACATCAGCTCTCGTGCCACGCGGTACCGACGGTGCGACCTCGGTCGCTTCGCACGTATCGGTTTCATCCCCCAATCCCACCAGCAGATTTCAACCGGCAGCAAGGCCCGGCAGAGTCCCCGAGACTTCGGAGAGAGAGAAGCAACGGCGAGTGGCGGGGTCTCCGTGCCGGTCGGCTCTGAAAAGAGCGGCTGTTGTCTGTCGTCCGTCGGTATCGTCGTGGCCTCTCGCTTGTCCGTCCTTGAATCGGAGCGTGGTCGTGGGTATCGACGCACCCTCGGGCCGGACGAGGCCGACGGAGGCCAACGGAGAGGGCTCGTTAGCTGGGGTGCCAGCCGAGCCGGGGTCGCCACTTCCATCCTCGGGCGATCCGTCGCTTAACTGCCCTCGGTCCGGCACAGCAGGGGCAGGCGGGTTCTCCAGGTCGGTAACCCGGTCGGGGCCTGGTACTTCTCCTCATCGGGCGGCCAAGTGGACGTGGGTGGGGGTAGGTTCCCGCTCCAGCTCGGGCAGGGGTGGGGTGGGTCTGATCCGTTCGAGCAGTTCGGGGGTGCACGGGACGGCGAGGGAGTACAGGTTGCCTCCCAGCTCCATGCGGTGCCTGCGGGTGACGATCCCGAGCTGCACCAGCCAGGGCAGCGCTTCCTTGGCGACCTGGCGGAAGCCGTGGGTTCCGTCGATCAGGCGTCGGCCCGGCATGGTGCCGTACCGGTCTAGCAGCCGCACGAGGGTCACGGCGGTGAAGGCGATGTCCTCTTCGGTCATGCCGGGATCGGACCACGAGGTTCGGGGCACGGGCTAGGGAATTTTGTCGTGTATGGGTACTTTCCGATGGTTAGCGAAGTGCGAACTGAGCAAATCCTTGACACGGGCCAGTCTGGGTTGGCATCTTGCGAAGCAAGGCGAAGCCGCAGGGCCTGGAACCCACCGCAGATCCAAAAGGGATCATTGCGTCTAGTGGAGGTTCCCCCTCGATGGCCAACAACGTCTCTACCCGGGTGCTGCTGCTGCTCGTCGCCGTCCTGGCGGCCAGCCTCGTCGGCCTCGTCACCGGGTGGATCTCCTGGGCACTCGACCCGAGCGTGGGCAAGGCCCTGCTCGCCGGGGGGGGTGCCTTCGGAGCGACCCTGATCGTGTTGCTCACGGCGATCAACTTCGTGTTGAAGCGCGAGGCGTGACCGGGGTTCCCGGGCGATCCCGGGCGGGGGCTGGGGTCGCCCGGGGCCGGTGGGCGAGTCGGCGGCCAGAACGCGCCGGCCATCACTCCTCGTTAGCGGGGAGCGGGGAGCGGGGAGACGAGGGGCATCGGGGACATGAGAGCTGTCTCCCCCGCTGCTGTCACTTCTCGTATAGCCGTGGCGCCCTCCGTAGTTACAAGAAGTAAGAATGATGAAAGAGAGGCCCCTACCTGGGCTCCTCCGCTGCGATACCCCACAGGGATACCCTTCTCCCCGCTCCCCGCTCCCCGCTAACTGGTCGTGCTCCCCGCTCCCCGATGACTTGTTGTGCTGGCCGCCTCCAGACACGACGGTGCCGGTCGAGGCTCACACCCCGACCGGCACCCGTGGGCCGACCGCTCGGCCTACCCGATCCACCTCAGCTTCCGGATCTTCCGGCCCCCGGCGCTGACCTCCGGCCCCTGCTGCACCCCGGCGACCTCGACCACCTGGGCGAGCACCTCGTCACCGAGCCGGGCTCGGGTCGCGCCGTCCATGCAGCCCTTGAGCAGCTCCCGGGGTGACATTTCGGTACCGCCCGCCGCCTTGAGCTTCTCCACCGCCTTGCCGGTCAGCTCTTCGATCCGCTGCTGCCGCTCGTCTGCGATGTTGGCCGCCTCGTCGGCTTCGGCTTCTGCCTGCCGGGCGCGGGATCTGCCCCGGGCCACCGAGGTCTGCCGGGCCTTCTCCGCGAGCACCTGCTGGCACAGCCCCCGGGTGTGCTCCGAAACCGTCATCAGCAGTCCGGCGATTTCCCAATCTTCCTCGGTCACTTCGGCCGGGCCCCGGCGCTGCCCAAGGAACCCGAGCAGGGCGGCGACCTTCAAGCGGGTGAAGAGGGCGTGCCCCTGCAGGTCGCCCGCTTGCCCGATCAGATCTGCACCGAGTTTCGCCTCCTGGACGGCAAGGATCGCCTGTTCGGCCGTTGGGCAGATCTCCACCACGACCCGATCCTTGTGCTTGACCGGCTCATCGTCGGGCTGGACCCCGACCGCGCTGTAGGTGTCGTAGTCGGTCCACCCGATCTCGATGACCTGTTCCGGCATGGCGAACCGGCCCCGGTACCGGGTCGGGTCGTTGGTCGGCAGCCACACCCAACGCTGCGGGGTTCCACCGTCTGCGTCATCGAGCAGCACCCCGGCGCGTGCGGGCTGGATGCCCGCGACCAACGCGGCGCGGTACTTGTGCTGGCCGACCGGTCGGCGTTTGTCCTTCGCGGCGTAGTGCGCGCCGAGGGCCTTGCCGGTGAAGACCTTGCGTAGCGTCGGCATGGTCGTCGATCCGTTCATCCCGGCGGCTGCGGCCAGCGAGTCGATCTCCGAGACTTCGAACAGTACCGAGTCGCAGAACTGGATCGGCCCCTCCTTGGGGTGCGGGTGGGTGAACGCGGCGTCGATGCCCTGCCCACTTGCGGCTTCCACCCGCGCGTTCGGCGCACCCCGGCCGAGGATCTCGTCTGCCGTGTCGATCGCGGCATCCTTGCCCGCACCGGAGGGCCCGACCAGCCCGACGAACAGGTTGAGCGACCCGACCCCTCCGACCGTCGGCGGCAACACCACGTGGGGCCCGATCCGACAGGCGACCTGCGCCAGGACCGCACCGAGAACGGCGAACGGGCCGACCCGACGGACCCGAGCCGACTGCCGGATCGCGGCCAGCACTGGGCGACGGGCCCAGAACCCCTCTTCGACGCTTCGGACGGTCGCAGGCAGCCCCGGCCCGGCCATCTGTGCGCTCCCCGTGGCTCCGGGGGCCATCGTCGGGGCCTTCTTGGGCATCAGGCCCCGGATCTGCCGGGCGGCTTCCTGCGCGTTCCCGCCGTGGTGCCGCTCGGCGTACCAGTCGAACGGCGACAACCCCTGCTGGGTCGGCAACCCGGCCGACTCGCTGAACACGTACAACACCTGTCGGCCCCCGTCGTCCATGACGTTGCCCGAGATCCCGTCACGCGGGTGCTTGCCGGGCCGGGCGTAGTCGCGTCGTCCCTGCCGCTCGCCCGCGAACGTCCACCCGTCGGCCTCCAACAGCGCGCACAGGTCGTTGTTCTGGTTGAACCACTCCGCCGGGCTCAGTCCGTCGCTCTCGTATCCGTTCACGGGAGCCACGAGACGGGCCGAGGGTACCGGCACCGGGATCGGGGCCTGTCGACTCGCGGGCGGGGCAGCGGAGGGCCTCGCCGGGGCCTTCTCGCGCTGCGGGATTGCGGCGCGCAGCTCCTCGTACGTGTAGTTCGGGCCCCCGCCCCACTCGACGTAGCAGGGCCTCGGGTCACCCTCGATCTTGCGGTTCACCGTCCCCGGGATGCGCAGGATCCGAGCGATGTCCCCGGTGCCCACCCCAAAATGCCACCCGTTCTGCTTGGCCGCCTCGTAAACGCTGGCCTGCAGGTCCTCGGACAGCTCCACCCACTGCTCGGCGGTCAGATCCCGGCCGAGCACCCAAGGGCGAACCGGCAGCCACATCGGGTAGTAACCCCCGCCCGAAGCGATCCAGGCGGTCGGTTCGGGCAGGTGGGCCACGATCGCCTCGGCCGCTGCCTGGTCGGGCGGCAGCCGACGGCCCTCGTACCTGCTCGGGTCGTGTTTGTGCCCCGGTCCTTCGATGTCGATGTCGGCCCACAGGCCGAACAGCGCCACCGAATCCTCGGCGGTCCCCCGCTTCTCGGCCTCGGGCCGGATGGTGGACATGCGAACGAAGACCCCGGGGTCCCGTTCGCGCTTGCGCACCTCGCGCAGCATCGCGGGCAGGTCTTCGGGCTGGAACCGCTCGCCCCGGAAGTGCGTCGACTTCGATCCGATCCAGACCAGGCCCGGGGTCCCGGGCGGGCAAAGTCGGCGCAGCCAGCCGGTGACCTGCTCAAGGTCGAGCCGGGCCGTGACCTGCTGGGGTCCGAACTGCGGAGTTGCCACATCGGTAAAGCTCATGTTTTGCTGCTCCTAGATCACGAGTTGTGGAGCCGCCCGGGGGCCGCCATCCCCCGAGGCGGCTCAGCTCTATTCCGCTCGCCGTTCGGCTGTCGCGATTGCCCGCTGGACGAGTTGCAGCAGGGCCGCCACCGCCCGCTGGACTTCGGCCGCGTGCCGCATCGTCGGGCTCATCGCTTCGACCCTCGCTTGGTCAGCAGGGACTCCCGCACCTCGACCGGGGTCGTCTCGCCAGCCCACCGGACCGAGACGAGACGTTCCGGCTGTCCGTACACCCGATCGCCCCCGGCGGTACCCGCGTCCGGGTCGACGACCTCCCCGGCCAACCCGGCGGCCACGACCTGATCGCCCCTGGTGAACTTCGGCTTCTCCGTGGTCTTCATCGGACCTTGACCTCCCCGTCGATTCGGTATTGGTTGAAGCGGACCCCCGCCGGGGTCCGGTGCTGGGCGGTCGACACGAGGCCCTCGTCGCACAACCGGCCCAGTTCGGCTTGGAACTGCGGCTCGGTGATCCCCCGACGTCCGCAGGCGGCCAGCAACTCCGAGTAGTTCGCCCACCCGTCGGGTCCGGCGCTGTAGGCCAGCAGGTGCACCAGGACGATCCGGGCGTGGCTGCTGCGCTTCACGCTGATCTGTACCGGGCCCCGGCCCCTGTTCGTCCCGCGTTTGCCCCTCGGGCTGGTCCGCCGCCGGTCAGTCGTTGTCGCCACCGTCGGTCACCTCCCGCAAGGTCGCCAGGGTGGCCAAGACCCGCATCGTCCCGAGCGAGATCCCGAGCACGAAGACGGACGGCTCACCCGGGCTGTTGATGACCGCACAGTTGACGTCGACCTTCGCCCCCGGCGGCAGCTCCAGCAGGGTCAACACCTGCCGGGTGTCGTACTCGGTCGCCGGGACTGCGACGATCGCTCCCGCGTCGAGGGCCTGCCGCACGTTCAGGTCGGCGCAGCAGCAGATCAGCGGCCCCTGGTCCTCGGCCAACCCGAGGGCGGCGACCGGCCGACCGAGCGCGAGGCTGATCGGCATCGCCAGTTGGGTCAGCAGCGCGTGCCCCTTGGTCGGCAGCCATGCAGCCGGGGTGCCGAGCTGGTGTCGCAGGTGCGGGCAGTCGACCTCGAAAGGTTCCGGCTCGTGCACCTCGGTCGGGCGCGGGGTCGGGTCGTCGTCGGTGTACCGGATCTCGATCCGGGGGTCCCGGGCGGGGATGTCGGCGCTCATGCGGCCACCGCCGATCCGGTGATGCCGACGGGCGGCAGCAGCCGCCGCAGCCGGTCGAGCTGCTCCGGGGTCGGGGCGGGGGCCGAGTTGATCAGGTCGCAGATGGCGAGTTCGATGCGGACGACCCGCATTTCGGTCTTGGCCGCCGCGACCTCGGGCGAGTCGGCACCGTGGCGTTGGGTCAGCGGTCCAATGCGGCCCGCAGCCTTGTGAAGCTCTGACATCTCAAGGTCCTATCGGTTTGGAACGGATAGAGACCCAGGGGTGGGAGATGTCGCACGGGGGCCGAGGCCCTGTACCCCACTAGGGGACCACGCCGCCCGCCCGCCACACAAAGCGATCTAAACCGCAGCTTCCTCCCAGGTGAGTCGACGCCCCACGGTGTGCACGCAGGTTTGGAGGGGCCTCTCGTGCTCCCGGGCCGCACACCAGCCCCGATCGGTCGTCCGGTGCACCGTCGGCACTCCGAGACGCCCCGGGACACACAGCGCGCGGGCCGCGTCCCGCCGGGCCGACATCGGCATCCCGGCCCACCGCTTACGGGCCTCGGTGTCGGCCGGGGCGACGAACCGAGACAGGACCGGCGGCACCGACAGCTCCCGGTCGAGGGCCTCAAGCCGGGCCAGCTCCTGCCGCAGCGGCGGTTCGGCCGAGGCAGCGAGCAAGACCGAGATTTTGCGGGCGGCCACCGCTGCGGCGAGGTCGGTCAGTTGCAGCCGGACGGCGGCCAGCTCGGCGCGCACCTGGTCGAGTCGCTCGTCCGTCCCGCCTGGCCGCCTCGTCAGGCTCTCGTCCGTCAGCGCGTCGATGATCGCTTCCTCAACCAGGTAGTCGATGAACTCTTGGTTGATTTGGAGGCAGTCGCGGTCGTGGCACCTCAGGTGCCGGGGTTCGCCTCCGCGCTCGCTGGATGAGGTCGGGCCCCCGCACACTCCGCACCGGACGACCGCCGTACTGAGGTGAATGCCGAGCCCTGCCCGGGTGGTCTTGCGGGTCGGGTCGCGCAGGATGGCCTGTACCGTGTCGAACAGCTCCGGCGGTACCAGCGGTTCCCACTTCGCCGAGTAAACCCGAGGCGGCAATCCCTCCTCTCGGTCCGCCCTCGGGTGGTGGACCCTCCACCCGGCGTAGGCAGGCTTGATCGCAAGCTGCCGCAGGTGCTTTGGGCTGAACGGTCGGCCGCTGGCGTTGAGCACCCCCCGGCCCTCCCACTGCCTGGCGATGGCGGCCAAAGTCCACCGGTCGGCCAGCTTCTCGAACAGGTCCCGCACGTTCGGTGCCTCCTGCGGATGCGGCACCTGGGCGACGAGCGCTCCGGTCCTCGGGTCGCGCACCCGCATGAACCCGTACGGCAGGTTCCCCCAGGGCCTGCCCTCGGCCGCCTTCACAGCGGCGTCTGCGGTTACCCGCTCGCTGGTCTTGTCCGACTCGTACGCCGAATCGGTTGCGTCCTCGCGCAGACTCCGCCGGTCCCTGGAGTTGCGGGGGTCGTAGACCCGGCCGTGGGTGGCGACGTAGAACCGCACGCGAGCCGCGCGGGCAAGCCGGATTAGCTCTTCCCATTCTGCTGGCTGCCGACTGCCCCGGGACGACTCATAGATGCCGACGACCGACGCGCCGAGCGTCCCGCCCGCCAGATCCGCCATCAGAGCCGCGAAGTCGGGCCGGGGCTTGCTGCCGTAGGAGGAGGCCGACAGGCCCCGGTCGACGTACGGGTTCGGGTGGTACGTCCAGCCCAGCCGCGCGCAGTGCTCGGTCAGGATGGCGTCTTGGCGCTCAGTTGAGGTGCTGCGCCCCTGTCGGTCCTGGCTGATCCGGAGGTACCCCCGGAGTATCTCGGTCGTCATGCTGGGATCGGAACACGGTCTTTGTCTCAGAAGCAACCCCGCCCCTGCTGACACAGCGGGTGTGCCCGCGCTCGTCGGAGGCGGTTCCGGGCTGGCCCGGCCCGGCGCGGTGTCGCTCGCCCACCGCGGGGTCCTGTTCCTGGACGAGGCACCCGAGTTCAGCAAGGGCGCGCTGGAGGCGTTGCGGCAGCCGCTGGAGAGCGGCCGGGTGCGGGTGGCGCGTACCCGCGGCGCCACCGAGTACCCGGCCCGCACCCAGCTGGTGCTGGCGGCCAACCCGTGTCCCTGCGCGAAGCCCTCCGGCGACGTCGACTGCGAGTGCCCGCCGGCGGCCCGGCGGCGCTACCTGGGACGGTTGTCGGGTCCGCTGCTCGACCGGGTGGACGTGCAGGTCCGGTTGACTGCGGTACGCGCGGCGGAGCTGCTGAGCACCGACGCCACGCACGAGTCCTCGGCCACCGTCGCCGCCCGGGTCGTCGCCGCGCGGCATGCGGCCGCCGACCGCTGGGCGGCCACCGGGCACCGGGTGAACGCCGACGTCCCCGGCCCGTACCTGCGCCGGCCGCCGTGGCACCTGCCCGCCCGGGTCACCACGGACCTGCGGCACCGGCTCGACACCGGTTCGCTGTCCGCGCGCGGCTACGACCGCGTACTCCGCCTCGCCTGGACCATCGCCGACCTGGACGGGCGGGACCGGCCCGGCCACGACGACGTCGCGGAGGCCATCCAGCTCCGGACCGGTGAGGTCGCGTGAGCGCCGACGACCGCCGGCTGGCGCGGGTCGCGCTCACCTGGCTCGCCGAGCCCGGCACCCGGTCGGTGTACGCACTGGTCGACCGGATCGGCCCGGTCGCCACGCTCGACCTGCTGCTGTCCGGCGAGGCGCCGGAGCGGGCACTGCGGTCGGCCGTCGCGGCACGCGGCGTCTCCGGCGACGCCCGGGCGGTCGCGGCGGACGCGCTGGCCCGCGGCGAACGGCTCGGCGCCCGCCTGGTCACCCCGGAGGACGACGAATGGCCCGCCCAGGTCGGCGACCTGCGCCGGCTGGCGCTGTCCGGTGCCACCCGGCGGGTCGACGTGGAGACCGACCCTCCGCTCTGCTTCTGGGTACGCGGAGCGTGGCCGCTCGGTGAGGCGCTGGCGCGCTCGGTGGCGGTGGTCGGCGCCCGGGCGGCCACCCCCTACGGCACGCACATCGCCACCGAGCTGGGCTACGGCCTGGCCGACCGGGAGTGGACAGTCGTGTCCGGTGGCGCGTTCGGCATCGACTCCGCCGCGCACCGTGGGGCGTTGACAGCGGGCGGGCGCACCGTCGCCGTGCTCGCCTGCGGCGTGGACCGCCCGTACCCGATGGGCAACACCGCGCTGTTCGACCGGATCGCCGAGACCGGCCTCCTGGTGAGCGAGTGGATTCCGGGCGCGGAGCCGCTGCGTCAACGGTTCCTCATCCGCAACCGGGTGATCGCGGCGGCGACGAGCGGCACGGTGCTCGTCGAGGCCGCCGCCCGCAGCGGCGCCACCCAGACGCTCAACCGGGCGCTCGGCCTGCGCCGCCCGGCGATGGTGGTGCCCGGGCCGGTGACGTCAGCCATGTCGGTCGGCGGGCATGAGGTGCTGCGGGAGCGGCCGGAGGCGCGGCTGGTCACTAACGTCGCGCACGTGCTGGAGGAGGTGGGGCGGATCGGGTACGACCTGGCCCCGCCCGCCCGGGCCCCCGAACGCCCTCGGGACCGGCTCGACGAGGAGGCCACCCAGGTACTGGAGGCATTACCCCGCCGCCGAACGCTCGACCTGGAGAGCGTCGCGGCGCGCGCGGGGGTGGACCTGCGTACCGCCATGCGCAAGCTGTCCATGCTGGAGGAACTGGCGATGGTGGTACGCCGCGACGGCGGCTACGCGCTCGCGCCGCCACCGGCCGCCCGGACGTGAGCGTGTCAGTCGCCCTCGAACCGGATCTCGGCGTCACGGCGCTCCGCACATCGGCGGACGAGCCGGGCCAGCAGGTGGACGTGGTCGACCTCGGCCGGCGCCCCGGCCACCTCGGCGAGGCACCGCAGCTCGGCGAGCAGTTGCGGCATCCGCTCGGCGCCGACTGTCAGCTCACCGAGCGGGTCGACGCGGTCCAGCAGCGGGGTCCGCCCACGGCCGCGGACACGCTTGAGCAGGTCGAGCAGCACGTCCTGCGGATCCGCCACGACCTCGATCGAGACGTACGCGGGCCGCCGACGACCGGTGCCCGCCGATATCTGCCGGTAGAGGACGGCGTCCACTCCCACTCTCGGCCTCCTCGTACCGGCGTCACCGTCACGGGGACGCGTTGGCCTGATCGCGGCCGGATCGACCCTCCGTCGGGGCCGGCTCGGCCACGCTGCCCGCCGGTCGCCGCACCGGAGCGTGCCGCAGCATGAGTTTCCCCTGTCCAGACCGGCTTCTGCCAGCCCGCTCAGCGCGTCGTCACCTGCCCCACGCCGGGAAGACGTGGCCGCAGTGGCGGACGGCACGACCCACTGGCGACGGGCCGACACCACGAAGACGGACCGGCTGCCGGGCCGGCACGGCGAACGGCAGGACGGTGGGGCGGCACGGCGGCCGGGCGACTGCACGGCGAGGGCGGCACGGCGGCCAGGCGACTGCACGGCGAGGGCGGCACGGCGTCCGGCGGCACGGCGAGCGGTGGGGACGGCGACACGGCGAACGGCGGCGCTCCGGCCTTACGCTGGGGCGGTGATCGCTGGCCGCCTCCCCCGCCGCGACCGCGTGCGCCAGGACTGGGCGCCGCGGTGAGCAAGCGGCAGCGCGGCACCCGGCAGGCGCACGAGGAACTGCCCGCCTCGATGCGCGAGGCGGTGGATGACTTCGCCGACCACCTGTCGCGGGTCCGCAACCGCTCCGCCCACACCGTCCGGGCGTACGTGACGGATCTCGTGTCGCTGCTGGACCACGCCGTCCGGATGGGCTGCGCCGAACTGGCGGAGCTGGACCTCGCCGTGGTGCGCAGCTGGCTGGCGAAACAACGGACCATGGGCGCGGCCCGGACGACGATGGCGCGGCGCGCGGCCGCGGCCCGGACGTTCAGCGCCTGGGCGCACCGGACCGGCCTGCTCGCCGACGACGTGGCGGCGCCGCTGGCCAGCCCTCGTGCGCGGCGGGAACTGCCCACCGTGCTGCGGGCCGACCAGGCCGCGGCTCTGGTGGAGGCCCCGTCGCGGCAGCGCCCGAGCCCGCCCGGGGCCGACCGCTCGACGGGCCACCCCGACCACGCCGGGCTCGGAGGCGACCACGGAACGGTCGCCGAGCCGGCATCCGCCGAATCGGCGGGCGACGGACCGCCCGACGCGGTGCTGCTGCGCGACCGGTTGCTGCTGGAGTTGCTCTACGGCACCGGGGTACGCATCAGCGAGGCGTGCGGCCTCAACGTGACCGACGTCGACCAGGGCCGCCGGGTGGTACGCGTGCTGGGCAAGGGCGGGCGGGAGCGGTCGGTGCCCTACGGGGTGCCGGCCCAGCGGGCGCTTGACGCCTGGCTGCGCGACGGCCGGCCCGCCCTGCTGGCCCCGGGCTCGGGCCGGGCACTTCTGCTCGGGGCGCGGGGTGGACGGCTCAACCCGACCACCGCGCGACGGATCGTGTCCGGCTGGGCCGGTGCCGCCGGGATACCGCGGGTGACGCCGCACGGGCTGCGCCACTCGGCCGCGACGCACCTGCTCGAAGGGGGCGCGGACCTGCGCGCCGTGCAGGAGTTGCTGGGGCACTCGTCGCTCGCCAGCACGCAGATCTACACGCACGTCTCGGTGGAGCGGCTCCGCGCCGCGTACCGGCAGGCGCACCCCCGCGCCTGACCGCCGAAAGCACGCGGGCAGCATCGGTGGACCCGGTCAGCGGGCGGAATCCGGCCGGCGCATGATCCATCTCGGGCTAGGATCGATTGATGACGGTGCCGCAGCCGCCCGAGCCGATTCCCGGGGCTCGGCTGCTCTTCTCCCTCGATCCCTCCGTCAGTCACCTCAACCACGGATCGTTCGGCGCCGTACCGGTCGCCGTGCAACGCGCCCAGCAGCGCCTGCGCGACGAGATGGAGGCCAACCCGCTGCGGTTCTTCACGCAGGGTCTGGTCGACCGGATCGCCCACGCCCGGCGGCACCTGGCCACGTTCCTCGGCGCCGACCCGGACGGCACCACGCTCGTCGGCAACGCCACCACTGGGGCGGCCGTGGTGTTGCAGTCGCTGGCGCTGCGCCCGGGCGACGAGATCGTGACCACCGACCACGGGTACGGGGCGGTGGCGCTGTCGGTCGCCCGCGAGTGCGGCCGCAGCGGGGCGGCGCACCGCACCCTGCCGGTGCCCCTGACCGCCACCGCCGAGGAGGTGGTCGAGATCGTCCGCACCGGGCTGCGCCCCGGACGTACCAGGCTGCTGATCGTGGACCAGCTCACCTCGCCGACCGCCCGGCTGTTCCCCGTCGCGGCGGTCGTCGCGGTGGCCCGGGAGCAGGGCGTGCCGGTGCTGGTGGACGCCGCGCACGCGCCGGGCATGCTGCCGGCCACCGTCGCCTCGGTCGGCGCCGACTTCTGGGTCGGCAACCTGCACAAGTGGGCGTACGCGCCACGGGGCACCGCCGTGCTCGTGGTGGCGCCGCAGTGGCGGGAGAGGATCCAGCCGCTCGTCGTCTCGTGGGAGCAGGACAGCGGGTTCCCGGTCCGGGTGGAGTGGCAGGCGACGCTCGACTACACCGGCTGGCTGGCCGCCCCGGTGGGCCTGTTCGCGCTGCGCAGCCTCGGCGTGGACCGGGTACGCGCGCACAACGCGGCGCTGGCCGCGTACGGGCAACGGGTCGTCGGGGACGCGCTCGGTGTGGCGCCCGAGCGGCTGCCGGACCCCGGCGGGCCGGCGGTCGCCATGCGGCTCGTGCCGCTGCCGCCCGGTGTCGCGACGACGCTGGACGCGGCCCGGGAGCTGCGGACCCGGATCGCCGAACGCCTCTCCGCCGAGGTGTCGATCGCCGGCTGGAACGGGCACGGCTACCTGCGGTTGTGCGGCCAGGTCTACAACACCCCCGACGAGTACGACCGGCTGGCCGTCCGGCTGCCCACGCTGCTCGCCCAGGGCTGAACCGGGCGCCTGCCGACCGCTCACCGACGCCGCCGCCGATCACTCGGCGACGTCGGCGGGACTGCCGGGGACGGGGTGCAGCGGCAGCAGCCGGACGCGACCGAGCCCGAGCAGGGCCAGCGGATCGAGGTATTCCGCGTCGCGTCGCAGCCCCCAGTGCAGGCAGGCCGCCTCGGCGCAGCCCTGGTGCCCGGCGAGCAGTTCGCCGACCGGCGTGCCGGTGTCCACAGGGGTACCGGCGGTGAGCCCCGATCGGACCGGTTCGTAGGTGGTGCGCAGCCCGTCGGAGTGACCGACTGTCAACACCGGCCGGCCGGCGACGGTGCCGGCGAACAGGACGGTCCCGGCTCCGGCTGCCAGCACCGGGGTACCGGGTGCCGCGGCGAGGTCGACGCCCCGGTGCCCGGACAGCCAGGGCCGCGGCGGCGGGTCGAACCGACGCACCACCCGTGGCGCACCCGGCAGCGGCCACCGGAACCGTCCGCCGGACGCACCCTCGCGTCCCGCCGCCGAAGCACGAGGAGCCGGGACGCTCGCGGGCGGGACACCCGCCGATGCGGGACCACCCGGCGCACCCGCAGGAGCATCCGGCGACGGCCCGGCCGCAAGCGAGTGGACGCGAGCCCGGGACGACGGCGGCCCGACCGAGGACGACAGCGTCCCGGCCCGGGACGGTGGGGAGGTGCCCGGCAGGCAGGCGACGAGACACAACACCACCAGCACGGCCCTGCCGGCGTGAGAGATCGAGGAACGCACGCCGAACACCCTGCCCACCCGAGCACCGTCCCGCGAACCCGACCCGACCGCGCTGTGGACGACGCCCCGACTGTGGACGAGCCCCGAGATCGGGGCCGATCTGGTACGGCCCGGACGCCTATGCTGGCCGGGTGACGAAGGACTGGTACGCCTGGCACAGCGACTACGACCAGCCCGAGTCCGCACTGGCCCGACGGCTCGACGAGGTGCGGCAGCGTGTCTCCGCGGCGCTGGACGCGGCGCCGCCCGGTCCGCTGCGCGCGCTGAGTCTGTGCGCGGGACAGGGCCGCGACCTGATCCCGGTGCTGGCCGACCATCGCCGGGGCGGCGACGTGACCGCCCGCCTGGTCGAGCTGGATCCGCGCAACGCCGATCTGGCGCGCCGCGCCGCCGCCGACACCGGGCTCACCGGCGTGGAGGTGGTGACCGGGGACGCCTCGCTGACCGACAGCTGCGCCGACCTGGCCCCGGCGGATCTGGTGCTGGTCTGCGGCATCTTCGGCAACATCAGCGACGACGACATCCGGGCCACTGTGCGGCACTGCGCCTCGCTCTGCGCCACCGGCGGCACGGTGCTGTGGACGCGGCACCGGCGCGAGCCGGACCTGGTGCCGGTCATCTGCGAGTGGTTCGCCGAGGAGGGCTTCGAGCTGGTCGCGGCGAACAGCCCGGCCGACGGTGTGGGCGTCGGCGCGCACCGGTTCACCGGCACGCCCCGCCCGCTGGCGCCCGGGGCGCGGATGTTCGAGTTCGTGGGCTACGACGTGCTGGAGCGGACGGAGCGGCCATGACCACAGTGGACGATGTCAGCCGGCCCTCGCGGGTGGCCGGGCCGGACGAGGCGATCAGCGTCGAGGAGCTTCAGCTCGCCGCGCGTAACCACGGGATCCCGCTGGAGGCGCTGCGGTACGACGTGACCCCGGCAGGTCTGCACTACCTGCTCATCCACTACGACATCCCGGACGTCGACCCGGCCGCGTACGCGCTGAGCGTGTCCGGTGCGGTCGAGCGTCCACTGCGGGTGGACCTGGCGGCGCTGCGCGACCGGCCCCGAGTGACGCACGGCGTGACGCTGGAGTGCGCGGGCAACGGCCGGGCGCTGCTGCGTCCCCGGCCGGTGAGCCAGCCCTGGCTGGTGGAGGCGGTGGGCAACGCCGAGTGGACCGGTACGCCGCTGGCGCCGCTGCTGCGCGAGGCCGGCCTGTCCGGCGACGCGGTGGACGTGGTGTTCACCGGCGCGGACCACGGGGTGGAGCGCGGCGTCGAGCAGGACTACCAGCGGGCGCTGCCGGTGGCCGACGCGCTGCGCGAGGAGGTGCTGCTGGCGTACGAGATGAACGGCGTTCCCCTGCTGCCGCAGCACGGCGCGCCGCTGCGTGTGATCGTGCCCGGCTGGTACGGCATGGCGCACGTGAAGTGGCTGCGCGACATCACTGTGACGACCGAGCCGTTCGACGGCTACCAGAACGCGGTGGCCTACCGGCTGCGGCGCGACGCCGGCGACCCGGGTGTGCCGGTGACCCGGATCGAGCCGCGTGCGCTGGTGCGTCCACCCGGGTTCCCGGACTTCATGTCCCGCACCCGGGTGCTGCGGCCGGGGCCGTGCACTCTGGACGGCCGGGCCTGGTCCGGCCACGCGCCGGTGACCTCGGTCGAGGTGACGGTGGACGGCGGCGAGACGTGGACACCGGCGGTCCTGGACGAGCCGGCCGGTGGCGAGTGGGCGTGGCGCCGGTGGTCGGTCAGCTGGACGGCGACGCCGGGGCGGTACGTGCTCGGCGCCCGGGCGACCGACGGGTCGGGGCGTACCCAGCCGGTCGAGCAGCCGTGGAACCGGGGCGGGTTCGCGAACAACCTGGTGCAGCGGGTCGAGGTGGGCGTGCCGGCGGAGTGATCCGGGGGCGTCCAGCCGCCCTCGGTCAGCTCCCGAATCCGGAATCTGCGGGAAGCGAGATGTCGGGCTTTTCGAGCTCTTCCACATTGACGTCCTTGAACGTCATCACTCGAACATTCTTGACGAAACGGGCAGGGCGGTACATGTCCCACACCCAGGCGTCGTGCATCTCGACCTCGAAGTAGACCTCGCCGTCGGAGTTGCGCACGTGCAGGTCGACCTGGTTGGCCAGGTAGAAACGGCGCTCGGTCTCCACCACGTAGGAGAACTGGCGGACGATGTCCCGGTACTCCCGGTAGAGCTGCAGCTCCATCTCGGTCTCGTACTTCTCGAGATCTTCCGCGCTCATCGCACTCCGCCTTCCATGACCACATCTTCCCCCACCGACGCCGGAGGTCGCGGCTGCTCGCCCAACGCCACGCCGACGGTACCCCCTGACGCGCCGCAGTGCCCCATCGGCTCGTCCGGGCGGCCGGCGAACGCTCCGGGCCCGAGACCCGGCAGCCCGGCCGCGGGCTCGGGCGGGGCCGCGTCGGCGCCCGCCGGGCGGCGGGCGCGGGGAGGCCGGCCGTCCCGTCCGGAGACGGCGGCCACGTTCACGTACGAGAAGCGGTGTTCCCGGCAGGGCCCGAGCGCGCGCAGCGCGGCGCTGTGCTCGGCGGTGATATAGCCCTTGTGCTCGGCGAAGCCGTAGCCGGGGAACCGCCCGTCCAGCTCCACCATGATCCGGTCCCGGGTGACCTTGGCCAGCACGCTCGCCGCCGCCACACACGCGGCCACCCGGTCGCCCTTCCAGACCGCCAGGCCCGGCACGTCCAGCCCGTCGACGCCGAAGCCGTCGGTCAGCACGTACTCGGGGCGGGTGGTGAGCGAGGCGAGCGCCCGGCGCATCGCGGCGAGGTTGCACACGTGCAGCCCGCGGGCGTCGACCTCCTCGGCCGGGATGACCACCACGGCGTACGCCAGGGCCCGTGCCACCACCTCGTCGTGGACGCGCTCGCGGGCGGCGGGGGTGAGCAGCTTCGAGTCGGCCAGCTCGTCGATCTCGCCGCGCCGGCCCTCGGGCAGGATCGCGGCGGCCGCCACGAGCGGCCCGGCGCAGGCGCCCCGACCGGCCTCGTCGGCACCCGCCACGTGCCGGAAGCCACGCCGTTGCAGGGCGCGCTCCAGCGCGTAGAGGCCGCCGTCGCGGCGGACCACGGTGCGCGGCGGGGTCAGCATGCGACGCCTCCCGCCAGCACGGCGCCGAGCCGGCCGGGCAGGTCCGGCGGGTAGTAGCGCTCGGCGGAGGCGGCCAGCTCGGCGACCGGCCACCAGCGGTGCCCGTGCACGCTCGCCCGTTCGACGTCGTTGAAGCCGGTCGTGTCGACGTCCCAGCCCGTCACCCGGACCAGGTAGAACTGCTGGTCCTGGCGGTACCAGACGCCGTCGAACGGGAACTCGACGGTCTCCGACCAGACCGGCGCGCCCAGCTCGGCCGGGGCCAGCCGCAGGCCGGTCTCCTCGGCCAGCTCCCGGGCGGCGCCGTCGACCGGGGACTCCCCCGGGTCGAGCCCGCCGCCGGGGGTGAACCAGTAGCGGTGACCCGGCCGGGCCGGATCACTGCCCTCGAAGAGCAGCACCCGGTCGGACGCGTCGACCAGCAGCACCCGGGCCGCGCGACGAGGGGTGTAGACGGTCACCGCACCAGCCTGCCAGACGCCTGCGACGAACCACCACGCCCTCCCGCCGCCGAGGCGTGGCAGGCGTGCCGGAGCGTGGCGCGGGCCGGCTCAGGGATTGGGGATCCCGTCGAACTGCTCGGGGACGCTGAGCCAGGTCGCACGGCTGACCGGCCAGAAGATGGTGAAGGCCCGGCCGACGACCTCGCCCTCGGGAATGGTGGCGACGTTGATGTCCTCGCCCGACTGCTGCCAGTGTTCCAGCGAGTCGCCGGACGCCTCCCGGTGGTCACCCATGACCCACAGGCGCCCCTTCGGCACTGTGACGTCGAAGTCCTGGTCGGCGGGCTTGTTGCCGGGGAAGATGAACGGCTCGTCGATCGGCTTGCCGTTGATGACCAGACGCTCCTGGCCGCCGGTGCGGTCGCAGCAGACGACGTGATCGCCGCCGACGCCGATCACCCGCTTGATGAAGTCCTCACCGTCGGGGTTGCCGCTCCACTCGGTGGGCGCCTTGAAGACGATCACCTCGCCCCGGTGCGGCGAGCGGAAGTCGTAGACCAGCTTGTTGACAAGCACCCGATCGTCGATCTTGAGGGTGTTCTCCATGGACGGCGACGGGATGAAGAAGGTCTGCAGCACGAAGGCACGCACCAGCACCGCGACCAGGATCGCCACGCCAAGGAGGATGGGCAGCTCCTTCCAGAAGGAGCTGCGGGGCTTCTCGGTCTGCTCGTCGATCACGGGAGGAGCCTACGTCGCCGGGTGCGGCGCGGTCGCCCCGAACCCGCCAGAACGGTGAGCGTCGCCGCGAGCGGGAGGATCAGGACGACGCCGCCGACCGGGTCGGGATCCACCGGCACCGGCCCCGCCGCGGGCGCGGCGTCCGCGCGCGGCACGCTCGTGAACGTCTCCGGTACGGGCAGACCGGTCCACCGCTGCGACGGCCAGACGATCATGAAGGCGCGGCCGACCACGTTCTCGATCGGCACCGGCCCCTGACATCGGGCGTCCTGCGAGACGAGCCGGTGGTCACCCATCACGAAGATCTGCCCCGGCGGCACCACCACCTCGGTGAACTGCCGGGACCGGCACTCCTTCGGATTGGGCGGCAGCTCGACCGGGGAGTCCTCGGAGACGTACGCCGTCTCGTCCAGCGGCACCCCGTTGACCACCACCCGGCCGTCGTCGCAGCACCAGACCTTGTCGCCCGGCACCCCGATGACGCGCTTGATGAAGTCCTTCTCGCCGGGACGGCTGACGCCGACCAGGTCACCGAGCGTACGGCCGACCCGGCCGGCGAAGTTGGCCGGCGGCGCGGGCGCCTCCTGGGCGACCCAGCGGTCGGTGCCCCGGAACACCACCACCTCGCCGCGGACCGGGTCGCGGACGTCGTAGACGACCTTGTTGACGAGCACCCGGTCGCCGACGAGCAGCGTGTCCTCCATCGACCCGGAGGGGATGAAGAACGCCTGGAGCAGGAACGTGCGGATCAGCACGGCGAGGCAGAACGCCACGATCAGCAGCAGCGGCAGTTCCTGCCAGAGCGGCATCTGGCGGCGACGGCGGGCCCGCCGGCGCCAGGGATCGACGGCGCCGTCCTCGTCAACCATCTGCACCATGCCACTCTCCGGTCCGCGGAAACGCCACTACCGCCCGGAAGTCCCCTCGGAGACCCCACGGGCGGTAGTGGACCGCTTCGCACCGTCCGGCTGCGCCCGTACCGACCAGGGTAGTGCGGTCTGGTCGATACGACATCCGCGCAGCTCGGGCGGCGTGGCGTACGGGATTCAGTTCGCCGGCTGCTTCTCCCGCAGCTCCTTGATCTTGGCCTTCTTGCCGCGCAGCTCACGCAGGTAGTAGAGCTTGGCGCGACGGACGTCACCGCGGGTCACGACCTCGATCCGGTCGATGCCCGGGCCGTTGAGCGGGTAGGTCCGCTCCACGCCGACGCCGAAGCTGACCTTGCGGACCGAGAAGGTCTCGCGCAGACCGTCACCCTGGCGGCGGATGACGACGCCCTGGAAGATCTGGACCCGGGACCGGTTGCCCTCGACGACCCGCGCGTGCACCTTGACGGTGTCACCGGCACGGAAGTCGGGCAGGTCGGTACGCTTCGACTGGGCGTCAAGGGCGTCCAGGATGTTCATCGCTGCGTCCTCGTGAGGCTCACGGCGCATCGTCAGTCGATGCGCGGATGGGTGATTCTGACCCCCGGGTGGTGACCGGCGAGACCAGCCCCGGTCGAGGGTCCTCGCAACCGCCCACGGCGTGGACGGATGCGGCAACCCCTCTACTTTGCCACATGCCCCGGTGGCGAGGAAAATCCGCCCCGGCCCAGCGTCGCCCGGTCCCGCTCGTCGAGCGTCTCCGGCGCCAGCGCGCCGATCATGTCGGGACGCCGGGCCGCCGTCCGCAGCAGCGACTCGTCCCGCCGCCAGCGGTCGATCCGGGCGTGGTCGCCGGAGCGCAGCACCTCGGGCACGTCCAGCCCGCGCCAGCTCGCCGGCTTCGTGTAGAGCGGGGCCTCCAGCAGCCCGTGCGCGTGCGACTCCTCGTCCAGCGACCCGGCGTTGCCGAGCACGCCGGGCAGCAGCCGGGTGACCGCCTCCAGGATCACCAGCACGGCCACCTCGCCGCCGAACAGCACGTAGTCGCCGAGGGAGACCTCGGTCACCGGCATCCGGGTCGCCGCGTGGTCCAGCACCCGCTGGTCGATGCCCTCGTACCGGCCGCAGGCGAACAGCAGGTGCGACTCGGCGGCCAGCTCGTGCGCCAGGGCCTGGGTGAACGGGACGCCCGCGGGCGACGGCACGAGCAGCCGGGGCAGCGTGTGCCCGTCCGGGCTCAGCTCGCCGGGCGCCAGCGCGTCCAGCGCCTCACCCCACGGCTCCGGCCGCATGACCATGCCCGGGCCGCCGCCGTAGGGCGTGTCGTCGACGGTGCGGTGCACGTCGTGGGTCCAGGTCCGCAGATCGTGTACGGCCAGCCGCAGCGTGCCGTTCGCGCGGGCCTTGCCGATGAGCGACAGGTCCAGCGGGGCGAAGTACTCGGGGAAGATCGACACGATGTCGACGCGCATGCGGTGGCTCCAGCTAGAGGTCGAGCAGGCCGCCGGGCAGGTCGACGACGACGCGACCGCCAGCCAGATCCACCTCGGGCACGATCGCCTTGACGAACGGGACCAGCGCGGTACGCCCCTCGGGGCGCCGCAGCACCAGCATGTCGGACGCGGGCGCGTGGTCGATGCGGGTCACCTCGCCCACGTGCTCGCCGTCCCGCGTGACCACTGTGAGCCCGACCAGCTGGTGGTCGTGGAACTCCTCCGGGTCCTCCGGCGGGGCGACGTCGGCGCTGTCCACGCCGAGCAGCGTGTTGCGCAGCGCCTCGGCGACGTCGCGCTCCAGCACGCCCTCGAAGGCGACGAGGAGACGGCCCTGATGCCAGCGGGCCGACTCGACTGTGAGCGTCGGGGGCACCCGCCAGGCGCCGGGCTCCGACGGGGTGACCCCCGGCTCGGTGGTCAACACCGAACCGGGGGCGAACCGTGCTTCGGGCTCGTCGGTACGCACCTCCACGGTGACCTCACCGCGGATGCCGTGCGGCTTACCGATCCGGCCGACGACGAGAAGCATCAGTACGAGTCGACGATGTCGACGCGTACCCCACGCCCGCCGATGGAGCCGATCACCTGGCGCAGCGCCTTGGCGGTCCGGCCGGACCGCCCGATCACCGTGCCGAGGTCCTCGGGGTGCACGCGGACTTCGAGGCGCTTGCCCCGACGGGAGTCGACCATGCGCACCCGGACGTCGTCCGGGTGGTCGACGATGCCCTTGACCAGGTGCTCCAGAGCGGGACGCAGCGGCATGTCAGGCCTGCTCGCCGGACTCGGCACCGGTCTGCTCCTCGGCCTTGGGAGCCTCGGCCTCCGGCTTGGCGGCCTTCTTGGCCGGCTTCGCCGGGGTGTCCGCCACGCCGGCGGCGGCCTTCGCCTCGGCCTCGTACGCCGCCTTGCGGTCGGCCCGCTCGGGGGCGACCTTCAGCGGCGGCGGGGCCGGCAGGCCCTTGAACTTCTGCCAGTCACCGGTCAGCTCCAGCAGGCGCTGCACGGCCTCGCTCGGCTGGGCGCCGACCGAGAGCCAGTACTGGACCCGCTCCGACTTGACCTCGATCACCGAAGGGTCTTCCTTCGGCTGGTACACACCGACGAACTCGATCGCACGACCGTCACGCTTGGTGCGCGAGTCGGCGATGACGATGCGGTACTGCGGGTTGCGGATCTTGCCCATCCGCAGGAGCCGGATCTTTACGGCCACAGTTGTTTCGCTCCTGTTGCGATCTCACCGGCCCGTACGGGCGGTGTGGCGGGTGAGCGCCGACCGGCACAGTGGGGTTTGGGCCGGAGACTGCTCGGTGAACTGGCGACGCGCCCGGGTTAGAGGGCGCCGGACGCGCGCCGGATACCAGCGAACCATTCTGCCAGATCCAGCCCCGAACTCTCACACCGGACCCGGACACCACGCCCGGGGCGGTCCGGGCCGTGACGCAGGACACCGGTTCAGCGCACCGGCGGACGGTCCCAGCCCGGCGGCAGTTCGACCGGTACGTCCCATTCCGTGGGCGGGGTGAAGTCGCACCAGGTGCCGTCGAACGGGAACTCGCCCGCCTCGGCGATCCGGATCACCCGCTCGCCCTCGGCGCGTACCGCCTTCTCGTCGGCCACCCAGTAGTGCGCCGGGAACGCCAGCCGCTCGACGAACTCGTCCTCGTCCTTCCACTCCCAGCTCAGGTCCGGGCGGACCACCACGTCGAGATCCTGGTCGATCATGTCGACCCCGGCCACCGTGCCGTCGTCCCAGCGGACGCCGGGCTCCTCCAGGTTGACGTACCAGTTCTGGAAGCGGCCGGCGGCGTCGCGGAACCACCAGACCGAGTGGGCCGCGCCTGCGGGCAGGAACTTCAGCACCGGCGGGCCGTTCCACAGCCCCTGCGCGAGCCGGTAGGACGACGTCACCCACTCCGCGAACGGCACGGCCCGCATGCCCAGGCCGGCGGCGTTCACCTCGTGCGCGACGGGCGCCTCGCGCGCCACCCAGAGCACCAGGCCGCGCTCGTCGTCGGAGACCACCCGGGCCGACCGGACCCAGCCGATCCGGCCGTTGCGCACGTTCCGGTGCATGATCAGCCGCCCCGGCTCGAACCGCACGCTCACCCCCGCCGTCGTGTTAACAAGGGGCCCCTCCTCTGCGGAATGCGTTAAGAAGGGGCCCTTCCTTACATCTCAGTAGGCGCGGGCGAGGATCGCCACCAGGTCGGGCTCGTCCTCCGAGTCCGGCACCGAGCCGTCGGCGCGCACCAGGCAGCGGACCGTCACGCCCTGGCCGTTCGCCTCGGCCTCGCCCTCGACGCCGACCGCCGACCACGGCACCCGCGCCCAGCCGGTGGCGGACGCCTCGATCGCCTCGGCCAGCGTCGACACCTCGACGGTCCGGGACCGGCGGAACTCCAGCGCCTGGTCGTGCAGCGCCTGCTGGTCGGCCTCCAGCGCGGCCAGGACCGCGCCGACCACGTCGGCCACCGGCGTCGGGGCCTTCGAGCCGTCCGTACGCCGGACCACCACCGCGTTGCCGGCGGCCAGGTCACGCGGGCCGACCTCGACGCGTACCGGGTAGCCGCGCAGCTCGGCGTCGACGGCACGGCGGCCGAACGCGGTGTCGGTCCGGTCGTCCAGCGCCACCCGCACCCCGGCGTCACGCAGCGCGTCATAGAGCTTTTGTGCCGCCTCGGCAGGACCGCCAGGGCCCTCGCCGTCCTTGACGATCATCACGTACGCCTGGACCGGCGCCAGCTTCGGCGGCACCCGCAGCCCGTTGTCGTCGCCGTGGCACATGATCAGGCCGCCGAGCATCCGGGTGGAGGTGCCCCAGGAGGTGGTCCACGCGTGCTCCCGGCCGCCCTCGGCCGAGGAGTAGCTGATGTCGAACGCCTTGGCGAAGTTCTGGCCCAACTCGTGGCTGGTGCCCAGCTGGAGCGCCTTGCCGTCGCCCATCATGCCCTCGCATGTGTACGTGGCGGTGGCGCCGGCGAAGCGCTCCCGGGCGGTCTTCAGGCCGACCACCACCGGGATGCCGAGCACGTTGACCATCAGGTCCTCGTACGCCTCGTGCAGGATCCGCCGGGCGTAGGCGCGGGCGTCGGAGCGGGTGGCGTGCGCCGTGTGCCCCTCCTGCCAGAGGAACTCGCTGGTGCGCAGGAAGATCCGCGGGCGCAGCTCCCACCGGACCACGTTCGCCCACTGGTTGAGCAGCAGCGGCAGGTCGCGGTACGAGTCGATCCACTTGGCCATGAACTCGCCGATGACCGTCTCGCTCGTGGGGCGCACCACCACCGGCTCGGCGAGCTGCTTGCCACCACCGTGCGTGACGACTGCCAGCTCCGGCGAGAAGCCCTCGACGTGCTCGGCCTCCCGCTTGAGGTAGCTCTCCGGGATGAACAGCGGGAAGTACGCGTTCTCCGCGCCGGCCGCCTTGATCCGGGCGTCCATCTCGGCCTGCATCCGCTCCCAGATGGCGTAGCCGGCCGGTCGGATGACCATGGTCCCCCGGACCGGGCCGTTGTCGGCCAGCTTCGCCTTGGCGATCAGGTCCTGGTACCAGCGGGGAAAGTCCTCCGCACGGGGAGTGAGCACGCGAGCCATGACCACACATCCTATTCGCCGCGCGGGGCGCGGGTGCGCCGGGGAGCCGGGCCGCGCCGTGTCGCAGGGCGCGGCCGTAGACTTCGATGGCTATGGGTGAGACACGGGACGCGATCGTGGAGGCCGCCCGGGCGCAGACCGTGGCCCACGGGTGGGACCGCGTACGGGTGGGCGCGGTGGCCGCCGCCGCAGGGGTGAGCCGGCAGACGGTCTACAACGAGTTCGGCACCAAGGCGGGCCTGGGCGAGGCGCTGGCCCGGCACGAGGTGGACCGGTTCGTCGGCCAGGTCCGGTCCGCGCTCGACGAGCACGACTCCGACGTCCGCGCGGCCGCGTACGCGGCGATCCACCGCACGCTCGCCTCGGCCGCCGAGAACCCGCTGGTGCGGGCGGTGCTGACCAGCACCCGGGGCGGCTCGGAGGAGCTGCTGCCGTACCTGACCACCCGGTCCGAGCTGGTGCTCGTCGAAGCCACGGCGGCGCTGCTGGAGTGGACCGGTGAACGCCTGCCGGACGCCGATCCGGCCGCCCTGGCGTTCGCGGCGGACAGCGTCGTACGCCTGGTGGTGAGCCACATCGTGCTGCCCGGCGGCCCGGTCGACGAGACCGCCGACCGGCTGGCCGATCTGGCCGTGCGCCTGTTCCTGATGGCGGCGACGGCCCGCTAGGGCCGACGCGGCGGCCGGTCAGCGGACGACCCGGCCGCGCAGCACGATCCGGCTGGGCGCCCGGACCACGCGCAGGTCGCGGCGCGGGTCCTCGGGGTAGACCACCAGGTCGGCGAGGCCGCCCTCGACCAGTCCGGGGAAGCCGAGCCACTCGCGGGCCCGCCAGGAGGCGGCTGCGAGCACGTCCGGGGCGGACATGCCGGCCTGCTCGTGCAGCAGCAGCATCTCCTCGGCCGCGAGGCCGTGGTCGATGCCGCCGCCCGCGTCGGTGCCGACGTAGATCGGTACGCCCGCCTCGTGCGCGGCGCGCACCACCTCGGGGAAGCGGTCGCGCAGGGCGAGCATGTGGTCGGCGTACCCGGGGAACTTCGCGCGGGCCTGCTCGGCGATGTGGCCGAACGTCCGGATGTTGATCATCGTGGGGACCAGCGCGGTGCCCTGCCGGGCCATCAGGTCGATCAGGTCGAGGCTCAACCCGGTGCCGTGCTCCACCGAGTCCACACCGGCCCGCACCATGATCTCCACGGCCGACTCGGAGAACGTGTGCACCGCGGCGCGTACCCCGGCGGCGTGCGCGGCGGCGACCGCAGCGGTCATCGTGTCGGCGTCCCAGGCCGGCGCCAGATCGCCGACGCCCCTGTCGATCCAGTCGCCGACCAGCTTGACCCAGCCGTTGCCGGCCGCTGCCTGCGCGGCCACCGTCGCGGCGACCTCCGCCGCGCCGACCTCCACGCCGATGTCGCGCAGGTAGCGCTTCGGCGGCGCGACGTGCCGGCCCGCGCGGGCCAGTCGCGGCAGGTCCGGCTCGTCCTCCAGTTCGGGGTACGGGTACGGCGACCCGGCGTCCCGGATCGCCAGCACGCCGGCGTCCCGGTCGATCCGGGCCAGGTCCCGCGCCTGGTCGAGGGAGGTGATCGGGCTGCCGCCGCGGGCGATGCCGATGTGGCAGTGCGCGTCGGTCAGGCCGGGCAGCACGAAGCCGCCGTCGGCCACCGTCTCGGCGCCGGGCACCGGTTCGAAGGTGACCCGGTCGCCGACCAGCCAGACGTCCCGGACCTCGTCGTCGGGAAGGAACACACCGCGCACGTGCAGAGCCATGTGCACAGTCCTACCCGATCAGTCCTTCCCGCCGGCGAGCGACGTCCGGCCGGGGCTCGTTACGGTGGTCGACCCGCATCGACAGATCGATCCCGACCTGATACTCCTTCGGGCAGTTGACCTCCAACGCGAGCAGGAGACGGACGCACATGTCCTGGTGCAGCAGAGTGGGCGACGGCACGATCAACCTTCCGTTGATCAGTTCGTACGGAAGGTCCTTGGGCAGCTCGCCCAGGTCGTCGACCGTCCACTCGTGCCGCTCCCGCAGAATCGGGGCCGCGGTCATGATATCTCCCTCCAGGGGGCGACATCACTTTAAGAGACAGCGATGTCGCCCACCGTCACCGACGCGCTAGCGGGGGCCCTTGTCGCCGCCCTTGCCGAGCTTGTTGAAGTCGATCTTCGGCAGCTTGAAGCCCGGCGGCAGGCCCTGACCACCGGCCAGGTCACCCGGGTCCAGGCCCGGCGGGAGCTGCGGCATCCCGCCCGGGAAGCCGCCCGGCATGCCGGCGCCGGTACGCGGCCGCCCGCCGCCCTTCGTGCCCTTGCGCTTGTTCTTCGGCGACTTGGTCGCCTTGCGCCGGCCACCGCCGGGCAGGCCCATCATGCCGCCCATCTGCTTCATCATCTTCTGCGCGTCGGCGAAGCGGTTGAGCAGCTGGTTGACGTCCATGACCGTGACGCCGGAGCCGCCTGCGATGCGGGCCCGGCGGGAGCCGTTGATGATCTTCGGGTTGGTGCGCTCGGCCGGGGTCATCGACCTGATGATCGCGGTGACCCGGTCGAAGTGCTTGTCGTCCAGCTCGGCGAGCTGGTCCTTCATCTGCCCCATGCCCGGCATCATGGCCAGCACGTTGGCGATCGGGCCCATCCGCCGGACCGCGATGAGCTGATCGAGGAAGTCCTCCAGCGTGAAGGTCTCCCCGCCCATCAGCTTGGCGGTCATCTTCTCCTTCTGATCGGTGTCGAAGGCCGCCTCGGCCTGCTCGATCAGGGTGAGGACGTCGCCCATGCCGAGGATCCGGCTGGCCATCCGGTCCGGGTGGAAGACGTCGAAGTCCTCCAGCTTCTCGCCGGTGGAGGCGAACAGGATCGGCTGCCCGGTCACCTCGCGGACGGAGAGCGCGGCGCCACCGCGGGCGTCGCCGTCGAGCTTGGACAGCACCACGCCGGTGATGCCGACGCCGTCGCGGAACGCCTCGGCGGTGCGCACCGCGTCCTGGCCGACCATCGCGTCGATGACGAAGATGACCTCGTCCGGCTGGACCGCGTCGCGGATGTTCGCGGCCTGCCGCATCATCTCGGTGTCGATGCCGAGCCGGCCGGCGGTGTCGACGATGACGATGTCCCGGGCGGCGCGGCGGGCGTGCTCGATCGAGTCGCGGGCCACCTGAACCGGGTCACCGACGCCGTTGCCGGGCGCCGGGGCGTACACCTCGACCCCGGCCCGGCCACCGAGCACCTGGAGCTGCCCGACGGCGTTGGGACGCTGGAGATCGGCGGCGACGAGCAGCGGCTGGTGGCCCTGGCTCTTGAGCCAGCGGGCCAGCTTGCCGGCGAGCGTCGTCTTGCCGGAACCCTGAAGGCCGGCCAGCATGATCACGGTCGGCGGGTGCTTGGCGAACTGGAGCCGCCGCCCCTCGCCGCCGAGGATGTTGATCAGCTCCTCGTTGACGATCTTGACGATCTGCTGCGCCGGGTTGAGCGCCTGGGAAACCTCGGCGCCGCGCGCCCGCTCCTTGACGTTCGCGATGAAGCCCTTGACCACCGGCAGGGCGACGTCGGCCTCCAGCAACGCCATCCGGATCTCGCGCGCGGTGGCGTCGATGTCGGCGTCGGTGAGCCGGCCCTTGCCGCGGAGCTTGGTGAAGATCCCGGACAGGCGGTCACTCAAGGTGTCAAACACGCGAACATCCCGTTTGTCGTTTTCGGCGGGCACATGCTGCCGGGCCGGTGGTCCAGCCCACCGCTAGGGTAGCCCGCCGCCCACCCGCTCGCTCCGGCCCGGCCGTCCACGGGCGTGCGCCGCTCGTCGGCGGGGTGTTAACAGGGGCCCCCTCCTCTACCGGAGGCGTTAACAGGGGGCCCTTCCTTACACGGCGGCGAGCACGGCGGCCTCGATCCGGGCCCGTTCCTCGTCCGGCGGCCAGCCGCCGACCAGGTAGAACGCGTCCACCACGTCGCCGCCCAGCGTCGAGATCCGGGCCGCCCGCACCTGGGCGCCCGCGTCGTCCAGCGCGCAGGTGACCCGGTACAGCAGCCCGGCCGCGTCGGCGGCCCGCAGCTCCAGCAGGACCGCGTCGGTGGCCGCCTCCCGGTGCCACACCACCCGTGGGGCGGCGCCCTGGCTGCGCGCGGCCAGCGCCCGGCCGCGCAGCCGCTGGACGACCGACACGTCGCCGCCGACCGCGCGGCGCAGGTCGGCGCTGAGCGCGATCGGGTCCGGGGCCAGTCCGTAGCGCGGCTGCACCCGGCACTCGACCAGGGCCCGGCCGTCGACGGTGGCGGCGTCCGCGGAGATCACCTCCAGACGGTGCAGGGCCAGGCAACCGGCGACAGTGGCGAGCAGCCCGCGCCGGTCGGCGGCGGCCACCGACACCCGGTCCTCCCCCAGGTGTACGACAGGCAGCGGCCCGGCCACGAGCGCCGGGTCCGGGGCCGGCGGGGCGGGCACCACGCCGGTGTCCAGCGTGGTGCGCACCCGGCTCACCAGTTCGGCGATCAGCCGGCCCTTCCAGCCGGACCAGGCGGCCGGGCCGGTGGCGGCGGCGTCGGCGCGGACCAGGGCGTGCAGCAGTTCCAGCGTGCCGGTGTCGCCGACGCGCTCGGCGACACCGGCGACCGTCTTCGGATCGGACAGGTCGCGCCGGGTCGCCACGTCGGGCAGCAGCAGGTGCAGCCGGACCAGCGTGCCGATCAGCGCCGCCTCGGCCGGCGGCAGCCCGATCCGGGTGGCTACCGCCTCGGCCAGTGGCGCGCCGACCACCGAGTGGTCACCGTCCAGCCCTTTACCGATGTCGTGCAGGAACGCGCCGAGCAGCAGCAGGTCCGGTCGTTCCACGTCGCGGGTGTGCCGGCTCGCCTCGTACGCGGTCTGCACCAGGTGCCGGTCGAGCGTGAACCGGTGCACCGGGTTGTGCTGGGGCAGGCTGCGCATCCGGGTCCACTCGGGCAGCCAGCGGTCGATCAGCCCGTACCTGTCGCAGGTCTCCCAGGCGGGCACCAGGCCGGGACCGGCGCCGAGCAGGGTGATCAGCGCGGCGCGGGCCGCCGACGGCCAGGGCGCGGGCAGCGGCGGGCAGTACGCGGCCAGCCACTCGCAGGTGGCCCGCGCGATCGGCAGCCGGATGGTGGCAGCGGCGGCGGCCACGCGCAGCGACAGGCTCGGGTCGGGGCGGACCCCGATGGCGGTACGGGCGAGCACCAGTTCGCCGTCCTGCTCCACCACGTCCCGGGCGACCGGGCGGCGCAGCGGACGGCCCGGCGCGGCGCGGTGCCGGCCGGAGCGGAGCCGGTCGGCGGCCCGCCAGGCGTCGTCCAGGGCGTGGCTCACCGTGCGGGCGTCGCCGGCCACCAGCCGCAGCAGCGCGTCGCCGTCCTCGGCGCCGAGCAGGCGCGCCACGCCGTCGCGTTCCTGGGCGACCAGGCGGTCGACCCGGCGGCCCACCTGCTGGTGCAGCGCGTCGCGGGTGTCCAGCAGCCGCCGGTGTGCCGCGTGCACGGCCGGGCGGAGCGCGTCGGTGACTCCGGCGGTGGCGATGGCGCGCAGGATGCCCACGTCGCGCAGCCCGCCGGCCGCCTCCTTGAGATCGCCTTCGAGCAGGAACGCCAGTTCGCCGTGCGCCTCCCAGCGGGCGGCGGTGATCTCGCGCAGGCCGGGGAGCTGGCGGATCGCGGTCCGCCGCCAGTGGTCGGTGGCGGTACGGGAGAGCTGGTCGGTGAGCGCCGGGTCGCCCGCCACGTGCCGGGCGTCGAGCAGGCCGAGGGCGACCTTGACGTCGTCCTGGGCCACCGACAGCGCCTCGGCGACCGTGCGCACCGAGTGGTCCAGCCGCAGCCCGGCGTCCCAGATCGGATACCAGAGCGACGCCGCCAGCTCGTCGATGCCTGGTACCCCGGCGTGCAGCAGCACCAGGTCGAGGTCGCCGTAGGGGGCGCACTGGCGGCGGCCCAGCCCGCCCACCGCGACGAGCGCCACCCCGTCCCGGTCCGGGAGGGCCCGGCACAGCCAGGCGTCGAGCGCGTCGGCCCGCGCGGACCGGGCCGCCGCGCCGATCCCTGCGGGTACGCCTGCGACCTCGTTGACCACGGGCGCGCCGTCCCCGCTGGGGGCGGCGGCCGTGGTCAACGAGGTCACGTCGGCGGGTCCGGCGGTCAGAGGGCGTCGAGCCCGCGCTCGCCGGTACGCACCCGGACGACCTCCTCGACGCCGGTCACCCAGACCTTGCCGTCGCCGATCTTGCCGGTCCGGGCGGCGCCGACGATCGCGTCCACGATCTTGTCGACGTCCATCTCGTCGGTGAGCACCTCGACCCGGATCTTGGGCAGGAACTCGACCGTGTACTCGGCACCCCGGTAGACCTCGGTGTGCCCCTTCTGCCGGCCGTAGCCCTGGACCTCGCTGACTGTCAGCCCGGCCACGCCGAGCGCGTGCAGAGCCTCCTTCACCGCGTCCAGCTGGTACGGCTTGATGACCGCGGTCACCAGCTTCATGTCCAACCCCTCCATCCCAGGAACGTTAACCGGCGACCTTCTCGCTGACCGGCGCGGACTCGTCGGTCTCGACAGCGGGCTCCGCGGCCGGCTTGCCGGCGCCGATCCCGGCCATCGCGAACGCGCCACCGCTGCTGCCCGTGGTGGGCGACAGGTCGTAGCCGCTCTCCGCGTGCTCGGCGATGTCGATGCCGTCGACCTCGGCCTCGGCGGAGACCCGCAGGCCGATCGTCTTGTCGATCACGAAGCCCAGGGCGAAGGCGACCACGAAGGAGTAGACGCTGACGATCAGCGCGCTGATCGCCTGCTTGCCGAACAGCGAGGCGTCGCCGCCGACGAACAGGCCGTCGGTCTCCACCAGGGAGCTGACCGAGGCGGTGCCGAACAGGCCGATCCAGAGGCAGCCGATCCAGCCGCCGACGAAGTGCACGCCCACCACGTCGAGCGAGTCGTCGTAGCCGAGCCGGTACTTCAGGCCGACCGCGAGGGCGCAGACCGCACCGGCCACCACGCCCAGCAGCACCGCTGCGGCCGGGGTGATGAACGCACAGGCCGGGGTGATCGCGACCAGGCCGGCGATGGCGCCGGAGGAGGCGCCGACCAGGGTCGGCCTGCCGTCGCGCAGCCACTCCACCACGATCCAGCCGAGCAGCGCGGCGGCGGTGGCGACCTGGGTGTTGATGAACGCCAGCGCGGTGACCCCGTCGGCGGTCAGCTCGGAGCCGGCGTTGAAGCCGAACCAGCCGAACCACAGCAGCGCGGCGCCGAGGGCGACCATCGGGACGTTGTGCGGCTTCATGCTCTCGCGCGGCCAGCCGACCCGCTTGCCGAGCACCAGCACCAGCGCGAGCGCCGCCGCACCGGCGTTGATGTGCACGGCGGTACCGCCGGCGAAGTCCAGCGCGCCGATGTCGCCGCCGATGAGCCCGCCGCCCCAGACCATGTGGGCGACCGGGAAGTAGACCAGGGTGGCCCAGCCGAACGCGAACAGCAGCCAGCCGGCGAACTTCACCCGGTCGGACAGCGCGCCGCTGATCAGCGCCACGGTGATGATCGCGAACATCATCTGGAAGGCGATGAAGACGTAGATCGGGATGCCGGTCTCGCCCCACAGGTCGTTCTCGCCGACGAAGGTCTTGGTGCCCAGGTACTGGCCCAGGTCACCCCAGAACCTGCCGCCCTCGCCGAAGGCGACTGTGAAGCCGTAGAAAAGCCACAGGATGCTGACGAGCCCGATGGACGAGAAGCTCATCATCATCATGTTCAGAACGCCCTTGGACCGGTTCAGCCCGCCGTAGAACAGCGCGAGACCGGGGGTCATGAGCAGCACGAGGGCAGTCGAGACAAGCAACCAGGCGGTGTTCCCGGTGTCGATCTCCACGCTGCCTCCTCTCGTTGTCGTATTCCTCCCTCCGACTGAGACCTGGCAGCATCGCCCGTCAGCCGGTTGCGCGGAAGCCTTGTCGCCGGCTGTTTCCTTCAGCGACACCGCGCGATTTCCGACGCGTGACGGGTTGTTTCCGGCGTGTGAAGAACGCCGATCTTGGTCAGCGCAGCGCGTACTCGAGCTGGTGCCGCTCGTAGTCGAGCAGCCGCAGGTCACGCATGGGGCGACGCAGGTGGCCCTTGTGGACGATCCGGACGAACGCCGGCTCACCGGCTGCGGCCATCCGCCGGATGCCCTCGACGTGGTCGACGATGCGCTTGCGGATGGTCCGGATCAGCCGGTGCCGGTCACGCGGGATCAGCCCGTACGCGTCGGCGAACAGCCGCAGCCGGCGCGGCCGGTCGGGGTGCTTCCAGCCGAGCGTGATCGAGTCCCGGTCGGAGAAGATCGGCACCCAGGTCCAGGCCGCGTACGCCACGTCGTAGATGCGGGCGCCGGGCGAGGCGAGGTCGAAGTCGATCAGTCCGAGCGTGCCGTCCGGACGCCAGATCACGTTGTGCGGCGCGGCGTCGTGGTGGCAGATGACCTCGGTGTCCGGCGGGGGCGGCCCGAACGAGCGCCAGACCGCACCGGGCGGCGGGGTGAAGCCGTACTGCGCGTCGTGGAACATCCGCAGCATGGTGGCCACCGTGACCAGGGCCTCGTCGGTGACCCAGTGCGGGGCCAGCGGGTACTCCCCGCACTCCCCCTCCAGGTACGACAGGACCTCCCGGTTGCGCTCGTCCATCCCGAGCGCCCGGGGCGCGCCGGTGAATCCGACGTACTCCAGGTGGCGCAGCAGCGCGTGCACGGAGGGCGTCCACGGGCCGGCGTTGCGCCGGACCGTGTCTCCGACACGGACCACTGTGCTCACGTTCCCGCCGTGCAGCGGGATCTCCTGCGAAGTCACGTACGGTCTCCCGAGGCGTGGCGACGGGTGGCTGGGGTCGCGCCACCCCGCGTAGGCGCGATCGTCAGTCGTCACGGGTGAGGCTACGCGTCCCGGGCGAGCGGCTCGGTGCCGAGCAACGCGTCGACGAACTGTGCCGGGTCGAACGGGGCCAGGTCGTCCTTGCCCTCGCCGAGGCCGACGAGCTTGACCGGGATGCCGAGCTTGCGCTGCACGGCGATCACGATGCCGCCCTTGGCCGTCCCGTCGAGCTTGGTCAGCACCACGCCCGTGACGTTCACCGCCTCGGTGAAGACCCGCGCCTGCTCCAGCCCGTTCTGGCCGGTGGTGGCGTCGAGGATCAGCAGCGTCTCGTCGATCGGGCCGTGCTTCTCCACCACCCGCTTGACCTTGCCCAGCTCGTCCATCAGGCCGATCTTGTTCTGGAGCCGGCCGGCGGTGTCGATGAGCACGGTGTCGACGCCGGTGTCGATGCCGCGCTTGACCGCGTCGAACGCGACGCTGGCCGGGTCGGCGGCCTCGGGCCCGCGGACCGTCTCGGCGCCCACCCGGCCGCCCCAGGTCTCCAGCTGGTCGGCGGCGGCGGCCCGGAACGTGTCGGCCGCGCCGAGCAGCACGCTGCGGCCGTCCGCGACGAGCACCCGGGCGATCTTGCCGCAGGTGGTGGTCTTGCCGGCGCCGTTGACGCCGACCACGAGCACAACCGCCGGGACGCCCTCCTCCGGCGCGGTGCGCAGCGAGCGGTCCAGGCCCGGGTCGAGCGCGTTCACCAGCTCGGCGGCGAGCAGCGCCCGCAGTTCCTCCCCGGTACGGGTGCCGAGCACCCGGGTCCGCTCGCGCAGCCGGTCGACGATCTCCCGGGTGGCGTCGATGCCGACGTCGGCGGTGATCAGGCTGTCCTCGATCTCCTCCCAGGTGTCCTCGTCCAGCCGGTCGCGGCTGAGCAGGCCGAGCAGGCCCTTGCCGAAGGCGTTCTGCGAGCGGGACAGCCGCGAGCGCAGCCGGACCAGCCGGCCGGCGGTGGGCTCCGGCACCTCGACCTGCGGCACCTCGACCGGAGGGGCCGGCGGCGCCTCGACCACCACACCGGTGGTGAGTTCCGCCTCGGGGGCCTCGACCGGCGGGCCGGCCAGGTCCTCCTCCGTCCGGGTGTCGACCTCCGTACGCGGCAGCGGCGGCTGCGGGCGCCGGCGCAGCCGGGGCACCACGAGGCTCAGGCCGCCGATGATCAGCACGCCGAGCAGGGCGAGAGCGACGAGGAGGTATTCCGTCATGCCCGAAATCCTGTCAGATGCCGGCGACCGCGTCCCACTCACCGCCTCGGCACGCGAACAACCTGCGGGTACGCTCGCACCGGAAGGCGTGCCGCGACCGCCGGCCGGGTAGGAAACAGCCGAAACGATCTTGTCGGAGGTATGTCGTGCCCGGTTCCCGCCTGCTCATCGGCCCGTTGCTGCGCCGGGTCGTCGACACGCGGGCGACCGTCTGGGTGGAGACCAGCTCGCCCGCCGTGGTCACCGTCCGCACTGCGGACGGCGCCACCGGCAGTGCGCCCACCTTCTCCGCGTACGACCACCACTACGCGATCGTCGTGGTGACCGGGCTCACCCCGGGCAGTGCCACGACGTACGAGGTGCTGATCGACGACGAGGTGGCATGGCCGCTGCCCGACTCGTCGTTCCCGCCCAGCGTGATCCGGACCCGCGCGCTCGACGACGCCGACCAGCCGGTACGGCTGCTGTTCGGCTCCTGCCGGGAGACCACCCAGCACTCCACCGCGCGGAAGCTGCCGCCGGACGCGCTCGACGCGTACGCCCGCCGGGTGATGGCCGCGCCCGACGAGGCCGTGCTGCCCGACCTGCTGGTGCTGCTCGGCGACCAGGTGTACGCGGACGAGACCTCGCCGACCGTGCGGCGGCTGCTCAAGCGGCGCCGGCGGCGGCCGAAGGACGCCCCGGCCACGCAGGTGGTGAGCTTCGACGAGTACACCAAGCTCTACCTGGAGTCGTGGCGCGACCCGGAGATCCGCTGGCTGTTCTCCACGGTGCCGAGCGTGATGATCTTCGACGACCACGAGGTGATCGACGACTGGAACACCTCGCAGTCGTGGCGCGCGGACATGCGCGAGCAGCCGTGGTGGGCCGAGCGGATCCGCAGCGGCCTCGCCTCCTACTGGGTCTACCAGCACCTGGGCAACCTCAGCCCGGACGAGATCGCCGCCGACCCGGTGTACGCGAAGGTGGTCGCCGCCGAGGACGCCACAGGCGTGCTGCACGAGTTCGGCGAGCGGGTCGACTCCGAGGCCGACCTGGCGCACGACACCGAGCGCTGGCGGGCCGTGCAGTACCAGTGGAGCTACGCGCTGGACCTGGGCCGCACCCGCCTGGTCATGCTGGACAACCGGTCCAGCCGGGTGCTCCAGCCCGGTAACCGGGCGATGCTGCCGCCGGGCGAGTGGTCGTGGTTCCTCGACCAGGCGCACGGCACCTACGACCATCTGGTGGTGGGCAGCTCGCTGCCGTGGCTGCTGCCGCCGGGCATCCACCACGTCGAGGCGTGGAACGAGCGCCTGGCCGACTCCGGCCGCCCCTGGGTGGCCCGGCTCTCCGAGCAGATCCGCCGGGCACTGGACCTGGAGCACTGGGGGGCGTTCCGGCGCTCGTTCGAGGCGCTGGGCGAGTTGTTCGCGCGGCTGGGCAGCGGCACCGCGCCGCGCACCGGGGCACGGGTGGGCGCCGGGCCGGCGTACGCGCGACCGGCGTCGATCAGCGTGCTCTCCGGTGACGTGCACCACTCGTACGTGGCCCGGGCCCGGTTCGCCGACCGCGACGTCCGTACGCCCGTGCACCAGCTCACCTGTTCGCCGATCCACAACCAGGTGCCGGCCGCGATGCGCCCGCTGATGGCCCTGGGCTGGACTCCCGGCCCGGCCGGGGCGACCCGGGCGCTGGCGCGCTCGGCCGGCGTACGCCGCCCGCCGGTGCGCTGGCGGAAGCTGGCCGGGCCCTATTTCGGGAACGCGGTGGCCACGCTCACGCACCAGGGCCGCAGGGCCGCCGTGGTGATCGAGGGGACGACGAGCGAGGGCGAGCTGCGACCGGTGGCGCGACAGCAACTCAGCGACGGGGACTGAGTACCCTCTGAGCGTGGACGAGACGCTGCGCGCCGTGGAGCACGAGCTGACCGCGTTGCTGCGCCGCGGCCGGGCGCTGTCCTGGGAGATCGCCCGCGAGGTCCACCCGAACCTGGAGCCCAACGCGTACGGCCTGCTGCTCTGGCTGCGCCGCTCCGGCTCGATCCGGCTCACCGACCTGGCCGCGAAGCTGGGGATCGGCAAGGGGACGCTCAGCCGCCAGATCGGCGGGCTGGAGGCGCTGGGCCTGGTCCGCCGCGACCCGGACCCGACCGATCGGCGGGCGGCCCAGCTGAGCCTCACCGAGGAGGGCACGCGGCGGTTCGACGCGGCCCGGGCGGCGCGACTCGGACAGATAAGGCGTTCGCTCGAAAGCTGGCCGAAAGAGGACGTGGCGGACCTGGCCCGGCTGATGCACCGCTTCAACGAGTCGTTCTGAGCCCTCGGCGAGGGGGAACAAACCCGGCCCGGCCCGAGTTGTTGCTCAAGGCAACGACTTCTACGGTTGCCCGAGGCAACCTTTTTCCCCGCTCCGGAGGCACTCCACGATGACCCAGGCGACCGCGCCCGCACGGGCGACCGCCGTCGACATGTCCCACCGGCAGATCCTGGAGGCCCTCTCCGGCCTGCTGCTGGGCATGTTCGTCGCGATCCTCTCCTCCACCGTGGTCTCCAACGCGCTGCCGCGGATCATCACCGACCTGCGCGGCGGCCAGTCCGCGTACACCTGGGTGGTCACCTCGACGCTGCTGGCGACCACCGCGACCACACCCATCTGGGGCAAGCTCTCCGACCTGTTCAGCAAGAAGCTGCTGGTCCAGCTCTCCCTGGTGGTCTTCGTGCTGGGCTCGGTGCTCGCCGGGCAGGCCCAGACCACAGGCGAGCTGATCGCCTGCCGGGTGGTGCAGGGCGTCGGCGCGGGCGGCCTCACCGCCCTCGCCCAGGTGATCATGGCGACGATGATCGCGCCGCGTGAGCGCGGCCGGTACAGCGGCTACCTCGGCGCGGTCATGGCCGTCGGCACCATCGGCGGCCCGCTCATCGGCGGCGTCATCGTGGACACCTCCTGGCTCGGCTGGCGCTGGTGCTTCTACGTCGGCGTGCCGTTCGCCGTGCTCGCCCTGATCGTGCTCCAGCGGACACTGCGCCTGCCCGTGGTCAGGCGCGAGGTGAAGATCGACTGGTGGGGCGCCACGCTCATCACCGCCGCCGTCTCGCTGCTGCTGGTCTGGATCACCCTGGCCGGTGACCGGTACGACTGGATCTCCTGGCAGAGCGGTGTGATGGTGGCCGGCGCGGCGCTGCTCGGCGCGCTCGCGGCCCGGGTCGAGAAGCGTGCCGCCGACCCGATGATCCCGCCGCACCTGTTCCGCAACCGCACCATCACGCTCGCCGTGATCGCCAGCATCGCGGTCGGCGTCGGCATGTTCGGCGCCTCGGTGTTCCTCGGGCAGTACTTCCAGATCAGCCGCGGCGCCAGCCCGACCATGTCCGGCCTGATGACGCTGCCCATGATCGGCGGCCTGCTGGTCTCCTCGACAGTGGTCGGCCGGATCATCACCAGCACCGGCCGCTGGAAGAGCTGGCTGGTCATCGGCTCGGTGCTGCTCACCGCCGGCTTCGCGCTGATGGGCACCATGCGCGCGGACACCCCGTACTGGCGCCTCGCCGTGTTCATGGCGCTGATCGGCCTCGGCGTCGGCATGAGCATGCAGAACCTGGTGCTCGCCGTGCAGAACACGGTCCGCCCGGACGAACTCGGCGCGGCCAGCTCCGTGGTGGCCTTCTTCCGCAGCCTCGGCGGCGCGATCGGCGTGAGCGCGCTCGGCGCGATCCTCGGGCACCGGGTCACCGGCTACCTGGCCGACGGCCTGAGCCGCCTCGGCATCCCGGCCTCCGGGTCGGGCAGCAGCGGTCTGCCGGACGTGCACACGCTCCCCGGCCCGATCCGCACAGTGGTCGAGGCCGCGTACGGGCACGCCGCGGGTGACATCTTCCTGGCCGCCGCCCCGTTCGGGCTGCTCGCCCTGATCGCGGTGGTCCTCATCCGGGAGGTGCCGCTGCGCCGCTCCAACGCCGAATTGGTCCCGGCCGGGCGGGAGACGGCCGAGGCGATCCCGGCCGGAACGAAGGACTGACGATGGACGCCGCGGAGCGCGAGCGGTACGGCCCGCAGACCCGGCCGCTCCCCTACGAGCGCGGTACCGACGGGCCACGGGTGGTGCTCGTCGGCGTGGACGGCAGCCGCACCTCGATGCGCGCCGCCGCGTACGCCGCCGGCCTGGCCCGGCGGCAGAGCGCCACGCTGGTGGCGGTGTTCGTCAGCTCACCGGCCTCGTACAGCGCGATGCTCTCCGGCGTGGTGGCCGGGGCGATCCAGCAGACCCACGACGAGCTGGCCGACGAGCTGCGCGCCGAGTGCCGGCGCGGGGCCGAGGAACTGGACCTGCCGGTGACGTTCCTGTGCCGGCGCGGCGACGCCTACACCGAGCTGTGCCGGGCCGCCGACGAGCACCGGGCCGACATGGTGGTGGTCGGCTCCTCGGAGCAGGCCGGGCACAAGCTGGTCGGCTCGGTCGCCACCCGGCTCGTGCGCACCGGCCGCTGGCCGGTCGTCGTGGTGCCCTGAGATGTAAGGAAGGGCCCCCTGTTAACGCCTCGCGTTGTACAGGGGGCCCCTCTTAACATCTGCCCCCATGACCTGGACCGCACCCGAGATCGACCGCCGCCACGAGCCCTACGTCGCCGACGAGCGCACCATGCTCGAAGGCTGGCTCGACCACCACCGCGACACCCTGGTGCACAAGTGCGCCAGGCTGACCGCGGAGCAGTTGCGTACCCGCAGCGTGGAACCCTCCGGGCTGACCCTGCTCGGCCTCGTCCGGCACATGGCCGACGTGGAGCGCTGGTGGTTCCGCCACCATGCCGCCGCCCTGGAACTGCCCGACCTCTACGACTACAGCGCCGACCCGGACGCCGACCACAACGACATCGCCGACGCCGACCCCGCCGAGGCGTTCGCCACGCTGCGCACGGAGATCGAGGCGGGCCGGGAGGCGGTGGCGGACCTGCCGCTGGAGCACACCTTCGTCCACCGCCGGGGCGACACCCGCAACGAGATCAGCCTCCGCTGGGTGTACGTCCACATGATCGAGGAGTACGCCCGGCACAACGGCCACGCCGACCTGATCCGGGAACGTATCGACGGCGTCACCGGTGCCTGAGCCGGTTCAGTACGCCAGCGCCGCCCGCAGGTACCGCAGGTCGGCCGGGCCGCCCCAGCGGTGCGCGGACAGGCCGGCCACCCGGGCACCGGCCACCGCGCGGTCCTCGTCGTCGACGAACAGCACCCGCCCCGGCGGCGTCCCCAGCGCCTCGCAGGCGGCCTGGAAGTACTCCTTCGCCGGCTTGTGCACCCCGACGACCGAGGAGTTGACGATCACGTCCAGCTCCCCGGTCAGGCCCAGCGCGGCCAGGTCGGCGTCGAGCAGGTCGGTGGCGTTGGTGCCGAGCCCGACCCGTACGCCGGCGGCCCGCACCTCGCGGACGAACGCCAGCACGTCCGGGTCGACCTCGCCGCGGTAGCTCTGCCACTGGTCCACAGCCGCCCGGGCCCGCTCCGGGTCGCCGATCGTCGGGATCAGCGCATCGGCCACGCTCGCCATCCACTCCGCGTGGCTGACCCGGCCGGTGAGCACCGGCTGGAGCAGCCCCCAGGACATCGCGATCTCACCGAGGACACCCTCGGGCAGCCCGTACTGCCGCTCGACACCGGCGGCCACCGCCGGATCCCAGCGGCGCAGCACGCCGTCGAAGTCCACCAGGAGCGCCGTGGCGCGTTCCCGACTCACTCGTCTGTCACCTGTTCCTCGTCGTCGGCCCGGTTGAGCCGCTGGCTGATCACCTGGGTCACGCCGGCGCGCATGGTCACTCCGTAGAGCGCGTCGGCGATCTCCATGGTCCGCTTCTGGTGTGTGATCACGATGAGCTGGCTCTTCTCCCGCAACTGCGCGAGCAGCGTGATCAGGCGGCCCAGGTTCACGTCGTCGAGCGCCGCCTCCACCTCGTCCATGATGTAGAACGGGCTGGGCCGGGCGCGGAAGATCGCCACGAGCATCGCCACAGCGGTCAGCGACCGCTCACCGCCGGAGAGCAGCGAGAGCCGCTTGATCTTCTTACCCGGCGGGCGGGCCTCGACCTCGACACCGGTGGTGAGCAGGTCCTCCGGGTCGGTGAGCACCAGCCGGCCCTCGCCGCCGGGGAACAGGACTGTGAAGACCTGCTCGAACTCCCGGGCGGTGTCGGCGAACGCGCTGGCGAAGACCTCCAGGATCCGGTCGTCCACGTCCTTGACCACTGTGAGCAGGTCGCGCCGGGTGGCCTTGAGGTCCTCCAGCTGCTCGGAGAGGAACTTGAAGCGCTCCTCCAGCGCCGCGAACTCCTCCAGCGCGAGCGGGTTCACCTTGCCCAGCAGGGCCAGCTCCCGCTCGGCCTTGGCGGCCCGCTTCTCCTGCACCGGCCGCTCGTAGCGGACCGGCTCCGGCACCGGCCGGCCGTCCTTCCCGGCGAGCGCCACGTCCGCGTCGGTGGGCGGGACCAGCCGGTCCGGGCCGTACTCGGCGACGAGCGTGGCCACGTCCAGCCCGAAGTCCTCGGCGGCCTTGGCCTCCAGCTGCTCGATGCGCATCCGCTGCTCGGCGCGGGCCACCTCGTCGCGGTGCACCTGGCTGGTGAGCCGCTCCAGCTCGGCGGCGAGGCGCTTGGCCGCGCCGCGTACCTCGGACAGCTCGGCCTCGCGGGCGGCGCGCTCGCGGGCGACGGCGTCGCGGTGCTCCTCGGCCCGGGCGATGGAGACGGTGAGCCGGGTGAGCGCCTCGCGGGCGCCGCCGACCACGGCCCGGGCGATCTGGGCGCCCCGGGTGCGGGCCGCGCGCCGGGCCGCGGCGCGCTCCCGCGCCGCTCGCTCGGCGGTGGCCTGCCGGGCCAGCGAGTCGGCCCGCCCGGCGATCGAGGCCACCCGCTCCTCGGCGGTACGCACCGCGAGCCGGACCTCCATCTCGTTCTGCCGTGCCTGCGGCACCATGGCGGCGAGCTGGTCGCGCTCCTCGGTGGAGGGTTCGGCGTCGAGCGGGGTGGCCTCGGCCAGCCGCAGCCGTTCCGCCAGCTCGGCGAGCGCCGCGAGGTCCCGCTCCCGGGCCGCCTCGGCACGCGCCCGGGACTCGCCGAGCCGGTCGGTCTCCGCCTTGGCCGACCGGGCGGCGGCACCCAGTTCGGCGAGACGGCGCGCGGCGGCGTTGCGGTGGCTCTCCGCCTCCCGCTTGGCGGCGGCGGCGTGCTGCACGGCCTCCTTGGCGGCGGCCACCTCGGCGCGCGCCTCGGCGAGCTGTTCGCGCAGCTCGGCGGCGGTGCGTTCGGCGGTGGCCCGGTTGGCCCGCGCCTCCTCGACGGCGGCCTGCACCTCGATGAAGCTCGGCGCCTTGGCCGACCCGCCCGCCGCCGCGTACGCCCCGACCACGTCGCCGTCGGGCGTGACCGCGCGCAGCTCCGGATTCGCGGCGACGAGCGCGGACGCTGCGGCCAGGTCGTCGACGAGCGCCACGTCGCGCAACGCCCGGTGCACGGCCGGTCGGATCGCGGGCGAGCACTCCACCAGGTCGGGGGCCCAGCGGGCGCCCTCGGGCAGCTTCGGGCGCAACGCGTCGGCGAGACCGTCCATGCCCGGCCCGGCGGGGCTGCCGACCAGCAGCCCGGCCCGTCCGGCGTCGGAGATCTTGAGCAGCCGCATCGCCTCGACCGCTTCGTCCACACCGCTGACGGCCACCGCGTCGGCCAGGCCGCCCAGCGCGGCGGCGAGCGCCGCCTCGTCACCGGGGGCGACCGTGAGCAGCCCGGCGAGGCTGCCGAGCAGCCCCGGCACCTGGTCGGCGCGGGCCAGCAGCTCCCCGGCGCCGTCCTTGCGGCGCAGCCCCATGGCGAGCGCCTCCTCACGGGCCTTCCAGGTGGCGGCGTCCTTCTCGGCGGCGCGCTCACCGTCGGCCAGGCTGCGCACCGCGGCCTGGGCCCGCTCGTGGACGGCCACCGCCTCGTCGTGCCGGGCGTCCAGGTCGGCGTTGTCCCGGTCCGCCTCGGTCGACTGCTCGGCGACCGCGTCCAGGTCGGCCTGCGCCTTCTCGGCGCGGCCCATCGCGTCGGTGTGCGCGGCGGCGAGCCGTTCGATCTCCTCGCCGGCGCTCGTGGTCCGCGCCCGGGCGGAGTTGACCTGGCCGGTCAGGCGGGCCAGCCCCTCCCGCCGGTCGGCGATCGCCTTGGCGGCGGCCACCAGTTCCCGTTCGGCGGCGGCGAGCTGCCGTTCCAGCTCCTGGCGGTGCTCGACCGCCTCGGCCAGCCGGATCTGGTCCTCGGTGAGCGCCGCGCGCAGTTCCTCCTCCTGCTCGCGGACCCGCCGCGACTCCGCCTCCAGCTGCTCGGGGTCGCGCCCGGGGCGCTCGTCGTCGCCGGCGGCGCTGAGGTGACGCAGCCGCTCCCGGGCCAGTTGCTCGATCGAGCGGAACCGCTCCTGGAGCGCGGAGAGGCGGTACCAGGTGTCCTGCGCCGCGGCGAGCAGCGGCGCGTCCTCGGCCAGCGCCGCCTCCAGCTCGCCGAGGCGGCCCTGCACCTCGCCGTGCTCGGCCTCGATCAGCTCGCGCCGCTCGCGCAGCGCGGTCTCGTCGGCGACCTCCTTGTCCAGTGTGGTCCGCAGTGTGTGCAGGTCGTCGGCGAGCAGCCGCAGCCGGGCGTCGCGCAGGTTGGCCTGGATGCCGGCGGCGCGGCGGGCCACCTCGGCCTGCCGGCCCAGTGGCTTGAGCTGGCGGCGCAGCTCGGCCGTGAGGTCGGTCAGGCGGTTGAGGTTGGTCTGCATCGCGTCGAGCTTCCGCAGCGCCTTCTCCTTGCGCTTGCGGTGCTTGAGGACGCCCGCCGCCTCCTCGATGAACGCCCGCCGATCCTCCGGCTTGGCGTGCAGCATGCCGTCGAGCCGGCCCTGCCCGACGATGATGTGCATCTCGCGGCCGATGCCCGAGTCCGACAGCAGTTCCTGGATGTCGAGCAGGCGGCAGGAGTCGCCGTTGATCTCGTACTCGCTCTCGCCGGAGCGGAACATCCGGCGGGTGATGGAGACCTCGGTGTACTCGATCGGCAGCGCGCCGTCGGTGTTGTCGATGGTGAGTGTGACCTCGGCCCGGCCCAGCGGCGCCCGTCCGGCGGTGCCGGCGAAGATGACGTCCTCCATCTTGCCGCCGCGCAGCGCCTTGGCGCCCTGCTCGCCGAGCACCCAGGCGATGGCGTCGACGACGTTGGACTTGCCGGAGCCGTTCGGGCCCACCACGCAGGTGATCCCGGGCTCCAGCTTCAACGTCGTGGCGGAGGCGAAGGACTTGAAGCCCTTCACCGTCAGGCTCTTGAGATGCACCTTCTCGATCCTCGTCCGGTGGCCGCCGTACCGTCGCCGGCTGCGCGGACCTGGTGAACCCGCAGACTAACCCGGGACCGGGGCGCCGCCGCCACGCGACCCACCCGCCGGACCGGCTGTCCGCTTTCCGCCCGGCGGTCGCGGACGGAACGGAAATACATGATCACAATTGCCGGGCGCAATTCGGGCGGTTCCGCAAGATCGAGAATTGCGGCGGCGGCGACGAAAAGGGGTCCGCACATGGCTGCGCGCCGGCACTTGAGTGTCGGCGCGCTTTTCGGTGTGGTGCGATTCAGTTTTCCGACAACTGGAGATCAGGTCAGCGCGGGCTCGGCCAGACGGAGGAGGTCATCGGCCTCCGCCGCTGCCGCCGCAAGCCGATCGTTGTCGGCGCGCAGACGCGTGATCTCGAACTCCAGTGCCTGAACCCTGGCACGCAGTCGGGTGACCTCGTCGAGCAGACGCCGGTCGGGCGCTGCACTTACGTGGCCGTAGAGGGCCTTCGCCATGCTGACTCCTTGATGTGCGCTGCCGGAAAGGCCGGCCAACGCGCGCCCATGATGTTCGCGGCTGCCATTCCCACTGCATCGGGGCATGGCTGGGCGCGACTGGCGACACCTATATATTGAGCCGAAACCCCCTCCTTCGTCAAGTTGACCAAGGCCGTAGATCATCTCCACGTCGGCCGGTCCACTCGCCGGGGGGCTGCCACAAGGCGCGGACACGCTCTGTCCGGACGCCTTTACTGTACGCCGGGAATGCGTGAACGACTCATCCTTGCCGCCGGCTTCGCCTTAACTCTTTCTTAGCCACGTTGCCGCAGCTCGGAGTGCGCCCGTAGCGTCACCCCGGCCCGCAACCGACACGTGGAGGGGACAGGCGTGTACCGCTGGAACGACCCGATCGAACCGGAGGGCGCCCGCCGGCGTCCCGAGCCGCCGACCGAAGAGGGTCCGGCGTGGCTCAGCGACCGGCCCGAGCCGCGGTCGTCGTACCTGTTCGGGGACGAAGCGCGGCAGCGGTCCGCCGGTCACGGCGTCGAGCCGGCCGCCGGGGGCTTCCGCCCCGAGAGCGCACCCCCGGCCTACGGACCCGCAGGCTCGTACCCGCCGGCCCGGGACAGGTGGAACGGCGAGGAGCAGCCGGCCGACGCGTGGCACGGCCAGGAGCCTGCCTGGCAGGGCCACGAGCAGCCCGCGGCGTGGCAGGGCCAGGACCAGCCCACCGCCTGGCAGGGGCACGAGCAACCGGCCGGTGGCTGGGAACAGCCCACCGCGACCTGGCAGCCGGCGACCGGCACCCCGGCCGACGACCGGCGGCGCCCGAAACGGCGCCTGTCCCGGCCGCTCGTGATCGGCGGGGCCGCCGCCGCGGCGACGCTCGTGGTCAGCCTCGGCGTGGGCGCCGTCCTGCTGCCCGGCGACGACCAGGACACGAAGCGCACCTCCGCAGACGCGCCGGTGGCCGCCGCGCCGCAGGCGCCCGACGGGACCGATGAGGCACCCGCCGACGCGCTCGCGCCCGAGTCGGCGAGCCCGTCCGCCGTACCGACCACCGTCGCGCCGAGCCCGACGCGGAAGGCCACCCCGAAGCCGAACCGCAGCACCGCCCCGTCGCGGCAGCAGGAGCGCAGCAGCGCCCCGAGCAGCGGCACGTCGAGCGGCGGCTCCGCGAGCACCACGGCCACCGGCACGACCGGGCTCAGCGCCGAACTCCAGAAGGTCGTCACGATCGTGAACCAGGAGCGGGCGAAGGCCGGCTGCAAGGCGCTCACCGTCAACACCAAGCTGAACCTGGCCGCCCAGCGGCACAGCCAGGACCAGGCCGACCACAAGAAGATGGACCACACGGGCAGCAACGGCAGCCAGCCCTGGGACCGGGTCAAGGCCGCCGGCTACTCGTACAGCATGGTGGGCGAGAACGTGGCCTGGAACTACCAGACGCCGGCGGCGGTCATGGCGGGCTGGATGAACTCCGAGGGCCACCGGAAGAACATCCTCAACTGCTCGTACACCCAGATCGGGGTGGGCGTGGCGCGCAGCAACGGGCCGTACTGGACGCAGGTCTTCGGCACGCCGCGCTGACCGCGCGTCGTGACCGGCCCGGCGCTCGTTGACCGGGCGGGGGCGGCGCCGGGCCGCCCGCGTCCGGGGAGCTGTCGATGCGGATCCGGCCGACGTGGGCCGTGCCGCGCTCCCGGCCGGCCCACGTCCGCCGACGTGGCCCGCGCCGGGGCGTGGCGCTCGCGCTGACCGCGCTGCTGCTCGCCCCGGTGCCGGCCTGCCGCCGGCCGATCACGCCGCCCGGCGCGCCCACGCCCTGGCCGGCCGCGCAGGCCGACAACTGGCGGTGGCAGTGGCAGCTCACCACGCCGGTGGACGTGACGGTCGACGCCGACGTCTTCCTCCTCGACCCGGTGGCGACCACCTCGGCCGAGACCGCCGCGCTGCGCGAGCGGAGCCGACGGCTGGTCTGCCACGTCCGGGTCGGCACGTACGCCGCCGACGACCCGGACGCCACCCGCTTCCCTGCCGCCGTACGCGGCGCGGCGGTGCCGGGGCGGCCGGGGAGCCGGTTCCTGGACGTACGGGGCTGGGACGCGCTCGCACCCGTGCTCGCCGACCGGTTCCGGCTGTGCCGGGGCAAGGGCTTCGGCGCGGTGGCGCTCGCCGACGCGGACGGCTACCGGCACCGCTCCGGCTTCCCGCTGGACTTCGACGACCAACTGCTGTTCAACCGCCGGCTGGCCGGGCTGGCCCGCAAGCTGGACCTCTCCCCCGGCCTGGTCGACGACGTGGCGCAGGTGGCCGCGCTGGCCCCCGACTTCGACTTCGCGGTCAACCAGGGGTGCGTACGCCGCCGCGAGTGCGCGAAGCTGCTGCCGTTCGTCGACGCCGGCAAGCCGGTCTTCCACGTCGAGTACACCGGCGAGCCGGCGGACTTCTGCGTCACCTCGGTCGGCTACGGCTTCGCCTCGATCCGCAAGGACCGGCAACTGGACGCCTGGCGGGAGCCGTGCGCGCTGCCGTGACACCCCGGCGCCCCCGCCCGTCGGGGAGCGGGGGCGCCGGGGTGCGCGCTCAGCCGGTAGGCGCGCCGGTGGCCGGGGCGGGTCCGATCCGGCCGGGTCAGCGGGCGGGGCGGGTCCGATCCGGCCGGGTCAGCGGGCGCCGACCAGCTCCGGCGCCGGGGCGGGCGGCGGGTCGACCGCCGGGGCGGGCGTACGGCGGCGCATGAACCGCGGCGCCCACCAGTTCGCGTCACCCAGCAGCGTCATCACCGAGGGCAGCACGACCGCGCGGATGATCGTGGCGTCCAGCAGGATCGCCGCCGCGAGGCCGATGCCGAGCTGCTTGAAGTCGATCATGCTGAGCGTGGCGAAGATGGAGAACACCGCCACCATCACCACCGCCGCGCTGGTCACCACACCGGCCGAGGAGGTGATGCCGTGCGCCACCGCCTCCCGGGTCGGCATCCCCCGGTCGACCGCCTCGCGGATCCGGCTGACCACGAAGACGTGGTAGTCCATCGACAGTCCGAACAGCACCACGAACAGGAACAGCGGCAGCCAGGTGACGATCGCGTCCATCGAGGTGAAGGCGAGCAGCCCCTCCGCCCAGGTGCTCTGGAAGACCAGCACCAGCAGCCCGTACGCGGCGCCGGCGGAGAGCAGGTTCAGCACGATCGAGGTCAGCGCCACCACCACCGACCGGAACGTCCACGCCATCACCAGGAACGTCAGCGCCAGCACGAACGCCGCGACGATCGGCAGCTTCGCCCGGATGTGGGCGGCGTAGTCCTCGCTGGCGGCCACGCCGCCGCCGACCGCGTACTCCGCGCCCGGGATGCCGCCGAGCGTGGCCGGGACCAGGTCCTCGCGCAGCTCGTGCAGCGACCTCGACGCCTCGTCGGAGCGGCTGGCGTGCGGCGTGGCCACCTCCAGCACCGACACCCGCCGGTCCGCCGACACCTGGATCTCCGGGCCGTCCCCCTCGGCCGGCGCGAAGAGCGGGTCGGCGGCGGTACGGCCGGCCAGGTCGGTGAGCGCGGCCCGCACCCGGCCGGCCTGCTCGGCGGGTGCCCGCACGGCTACCGTGTGGCTGGTGCCGTTGCTCGGGAAGGCGGCGGTGAGCCGGTCGTACGCCTGCATGGCCGCAGTGGTGCGCGGCACGTCCTCCGGACCGGGGAACTTCAGCTTCATGCCGAGCGCGGGCGCGGCGAGCGCGAGCAGCAGCGCGACCGAGATCAGCAGCGTGGCCACCGGCGCGCGCAGCGCCGGCCTGAGCACCGCCGGCCAGAACCGGGGCCGGGCCGGCTGCCCGTTACCCGGGGCGGTGAGGCGCCACAGCAGCGGCACCCGCGGCCGGTCCACCCAGCGGCCCAGCTTCGCCAGCAGCGCCGGCAGCACTGTGAGCGAGCCGATCACGGCGACCGCCACCACCAGGATCGAGCCGACCGCCAGCGAGGAGAAGATCGCGTCCTGGGCGAGCAGCAGACCGCCCATCGAGATGATCACGGCGGTGCCGGACACCACCACGGCGTGCCCGGAGGTCTCCGCCGCGATCTCCACCGCATCCAGTCCGGACCGGCCCCTGGCCCGTTCCTCCCGTTCCCGCCGCACGTAGAACAGCGAGTAGTCCACGCCGACCGCCATGCCGATCAGCAGGATGACGCTGGCCGTGGTGTCGGTGGCCGGCACCAGGTGCGAGGCGAGTGTGGAGAGACCCATCGCGGCGGCCACCGAGGACAGCGCCAGCAGCACCGGCACCCCGGCGGCGATCAGCGCGCCGAACGCGATGATCAGGATGGCCAGCGTCACCGGCAGGCTGAGCAGCTCGGCGCGCTTGAAGTCCTTGCCGAGCGTGTCGTCGAGCGCCTTGTCGATCGACGGGCCGCCGACCTGCTCCACCCGCAGCCGCGGGTGCGCGTCCTGCACCTTCGCGGTGGTGTCCCGCAACGGCTGCACCCGGTCACCGGCGGTGCCCGGGTCGCCCGTCATGGTGATCGGCACCAGCAGCGCGCTGCCGTCGCGCGACGGCATCGGCGTACCGATCGAGGCCACGCCGTCGACCTGCCGCAGCCGGTCCGCCGCGTCCTGCGCCGCAACCCTCGCCGCGGCCTGGTCGAGCGAGCCCGAGCGGGCGGTGATCAGCACGTTCTCGGTCGCCGGCCGGTCGAACCCGCCACTGTCGACGATCAGCTGTGCCTGTCCGAACTCGCCGATCGCCTGATCCTCGTCGGTCGCCTCGTTCAGCCCGGCGGCGCTGCCGCCCACGAAACACACAGCCACGAAGACCGCCCACAACGCGATCGCGCGCCACGGATGCTCCGCACTCCACCGTGCCACCCGCACGGTCACCGGTCGCCTGCCCATGTCCCGGGTTCCACCCTCCTGATGCCGGCCCTGCGCCGACCCCAGATGACGCTAGGCAGCAGGCGGGGCCCCGGCATCGGGGAACGGCCCCCGCTCGTCCCCGATCCGGCGGGCGAGGTCCGCGCGGCCGGAACCGGCCGCACGGACCGGGCGGAGAAGGGCATCTCCGGGTACGCTCCGGCGCGTCTCCGGGGACCGCCGGGCGACGCACACAGGCGCAACCCCGAATCGGCTCGGGGTCATCCCCGGAGGGTGCCCCGGGGCCGCGGCTGGCATCGCGGGCAGCTGTAGGAGGACCGGTTCATGAACGCCTCCCGCCGGATCGGCGCGCCGCAGCGCGGGCAGGGCTCCCCCTCCCGGCCGTACGCGTTCAGCGACCGGTCGAAGTAGCCGCTCTCGCCGTTGACGTCGACGTACAGCTCGTCGAAGCTCGTACCGCCCTGCTTGATGGCCTCGGCGAGCACGTCCCGGACGTGCCCGAGCAGGCGCAGCGCGGCCGGACGGGTAAGCGCGTCGGCCGGGCGGGTGCCGTGCAGCTTCGCCCGCCACAGCGACTCGTCGGCGTAGATGTTGCCCACCCCGGAGATCAGCGTCTGGTCGAGCAGCGCGCGTTTGATCTCCGTACGCTTGTGCCGCAGCGCCGCCACGAACGCCTCGTCGGAGAACTCCGGGTCCATCGGATCGCGCGCGATGTGGGCGATCTCGGCGGGCAGCTCCGCCCCACCGGCGGACACGGACAGCCCGCCGAACGTGCGCTGGTCGACGAAGCGCAGCTCCGGCCCGTCGTCGGCGAACCGGAACCGGACCCGCAGGTGCAGTTCGTCGGCCGCGCCGACCGGCTGCAACAGCAGCTGGCCGGACATGCCGAGGTGGCCGATCACCGCGTCGCCGCTGTCCAGCGGCAGCCAGAGGTACTTGCCCCGGCGCTGCACGCCGGTGACCGTCCGGCCGGCGAGCACATCGGCGAAGTGCGCGCCACCGGGCGCGTGCCGGCGTACCGCCCGGGGGTGGCGTACCTCGACGGCGGCGATCCGCCGGCCGATCACCCACTGGGCGAGTCCCACCCGGACGGTCTCGACCTCGGGCAGCTCAGGCACGGCCCGCGCCCGCCTCGACGTCGGTGGTGTCGCTCGTCTCCTCCTCGGCCCGCGCCGCCGGCTCGGCCTGTGCCGCCGCCTCGGCCTCGGCCTGCTCGGTGAGCGTCCGCCAGGCCGACTCGGCCGCGCGCTGCTCGGCCTCCTTCTTGCTGCGCCCCTCCGCGCCGCCGTAGCGGTTGCCGGCCACCACCACCCAGGCGGTGAACGTCTTGAGGTGATCCGGTCCGGTGCCCTCGATCCGGTACTCGGGCACGCCGAGCCCGAGCGCGGCGGTCAGCTCCTGGAGGCTGGTCTTCCAGTCCAGGGCCGCGCCCCGGCCCGCCGACTCGGCCATCAGCGGGTCGAACAGCCGGTGGATGACGATGGCGGCGGTGTCCAGGCCGTACTGGAGATAGATCGCGCCCAGCAGCGCCTCCAGCGTGTCGGCCAGGATGCTCGCCTTGTCCCGTCCGCCGGTGGCCTCCTCGCCCTTGCCGAGCAGCAGGTACGCCCCGAGCCCGTCCGGGCCGAGGCCACGCGCCACGTCGGCGAGCGCCCGCATGTTGACGACGCTGGCGCGCAGCTTCGCCAGCTGTCCCTCGGGCAGGTCGGGGTGGTTGTGGAACAGCGCTGTGGTGATCACCACGCCGAGGACCGAGTCGCCCAGGAACTCCAGCCGCTCGTTCGTGGGCAGGCCGCCGTTCTCGTACGCGTACGAGCGGTGGGTCAGCGCGCGCTCCAGCAGTTCCGGGTCGAGCGACACCCCGAAGGCCGCCTCCAGGTGGCCGACGGGAGCACGCCGCCGCTTGTCGTTGGTCATGGTGCTACCTCGGTGTCGTGTCGGTCAGGTGCGAGATCGTGCGGGATGTCGGCGAGCAGGGCGCGGACCGTTCCGGCGGCGTCGCGGCGCCACAGGTGGGCCGCGAGCGCGATACCGGAGGCGACGTCCTCGGAGCCGGCCGCGCCGTGGCACACCACCACGGTGCCGCCCACCCCGAGCAGCGCGGCGGCACGCGGGGCGCCACCGCGTGACGGTGGGCCGCCGGCCATGGCGTACGCGCCCTCGATGGCCTTCAGCAGGACGTTTCCGGTGAAGCCGTCGGTCACCACGACGTCGGCACGGGCGCCCAGCGAGATGTCGTACCCCTCGACCAGGCCGACGTAGCGGCCGTCGCAGGGCAGCGGCGCGGCGGCGAGCGCGGGCGCGGCCACGCGGCGCAGCCGGTCGCCCTTGCCCGTCTCCAGGCCGACGGAGAGCAGCCCGACGCGGGGTGCTGTGACGGCGTGGGCCACCGACGCGTAGGCGGCGCCGAGGAGGCCGTGCCGGGCCAGCGTGGCCGGTCCCGGTTCGAGCGTGCCGCCGACGTCGAGCAGCACCACCGGCCCCTCGACGGCGGGCAGCGTGGCGGCGAGCGCCGGACGGCGGATCCCGGTCCAGCGGCCGAGGCCGAGCGCGGCGGCGGTGACCGTGGCGCCGGTCGAGCCGGCGGAGACGACCGCGTCGGCGAGCCCGTCGCGGACGGCCTGCACGGCGGTGCGTACCGTGCTCTCGCCGCGGGCGGCGGTGGGATGGTCGGCCATGCCGACGGCGGTCCGCACCGGGCGGACCGTGACCCGGGCGCGCTGAGCCGGATCGAGCGCACCGATCAGCTCGTCGGCCACCTCGATCGGGCCGACGAGCATCAGGTGCAGGGCGGGATCCGTGCGTACCGCTCGCAGAGCGCCGTCAACCACGACGGCGGGAGCATCGTCCCCGCCGAGGAGGTCGACGGCGATCCGCGCGGTGCCCGGCTCCGACGGTCCGCCGGCCGTGAGCCGGTCGGCGGTGGCGGGAGCCGGGGCACCGGGCGAGAGCCTTGGTGCGCGCGTCACCCGACCGGTGATCGGGGACGTCACTCGGCGGCCGGGTCAGACCTCGAGGACCTGACGGCCGTTGTAGGTGCCGCAGACGGAGCAGGCGGCGTGCGGCAGCTTGGCCGACTTGCACTGCGGGCAGGCCACGGTCGCCACCGCCGAGGCCTTCCAGTTCGCCCGGCGGGCGCGGGTGTTGCTGCGCGACATCTTGCGCTTGGGGACGGCCACGGTTCTTACTCCTCTGTACGGGTCAGTTGCGTCAGGCTCGCCCAACGCGGGTCGACCTGCTGATGGCTGTGGTCGGCCGGCAGATCGTCCCAGTGCACCCCACACTCGGGGCACAGGCCTGGGCAGTCCTCCCGGCAGAGCGGGTTCGTCGGCAGCGTCAGCACCACCGCGTCCCGCAACGCCGGCTCCAGGTCGATCAGATCGCCCTGCATCCGGCCCACCTCGTCGGTGTCGGTCGTGTCGTCCGTGGTGCTGTTCTCGTACGCGTACAGCTCCTGGATCGTCACGGCCAACGAGTCGTCGATCTCGCGCAGGCAGCGGCCGCACTCGCCCTTGACGGGACCGGTGACGGTCCCGGAGACGAGCACGCCCTCGGACACCGACTCCAACCTCAGGTCGAGGTCGAGGTCCGCGCCCTCCGGCACGCCGATCAACTCCACGCCGAGGTCCGCCGGTGCCGGCACGACCCGCTTGTGCGTACGCAACGCGCCAGGTCGGCGCGGCAGTTCCCTCGTATCGAGGACCAGCGGCGACCTGGGGTCGAGTGTGCTTGGCGAGTGTTTGGGCATAGTCAGACTCCGGCCGTTGAGAGGCCGACAAAGAAGGTTACCTGCCAGACGGGCGGACCGTCGAACCGGGGGCTCGCCTCCGGCCCGACGGGAGCCGGCTGTCGGCGACCGGCCCGCGCGCCGCTCAGAAGGGTAGCGGGCGGTCCGCCTCGTCCCCGCCGAAGGTCCCGATCTCGCGCAGCGCGTGCATCTTGTCCCGGCCGCGCTCTATCGAGGCCAGCGCCCGGGTGAGGAACTGCTCGAAGTTCGCCAGCGCGGTGTCGACGTAGTCGTCCACCTCCTCGCGGAGGCGCTGCGCCTCGGCCCGCGCCTCGGCGATGATCCGGGCGCCCTCGTGCTCGGCCGAGACGGTGATCTCGTTGACCGAGACGAGCCGGGCGTGTTCCGCCTCACCCTCGCTGATGATCCGGTCGGCCTCGCGCTTGCCGGCCTCCATGATCTTGTCCCGCTCCTCCAGCAGCGCGGCGGCCCGGCGCAGGTCCGCGGGAAGCTCCGCGCGCAACTCGTCGAGCGTGGCGATCATCTCGCCCCGGTCGAACATGCAGTTGTTGCGCGACATCGGGACGGAGCGGGCCTGCTCCACCATGGCGATCAGTTCGTCGATGCGATCGAGCGGGTCCACCGGTACCTCACTCCTGTCTTCGTCGGCCACCCTCCATCATGCGGCCTGCGCCCCGTCTCGGCGTTGCAGACATCATGTCGCGCCCCGGCCACTCGCGCGCCACCCGCCCCACCCGGCGCGTCGCCCGCCCCTGACCCCGCCCGCCCCGCCTCCCACGCCCCTCCCCGCTCCTCTCCCCGGCGATCTTGCACTTTCGGCCCGGCGTTCGTCCCGCTGCGGGAGGAATGTCCGGGCCGAAAGTGGAAGATCGCGGGGGTCGGGAGGGGGGCGGGGTGGGGGGACGAGGGGGTGGGTTAGGGGCGGAGGCGGGCGGAGAGCTGGGCTCGGACCAGGTCGGGGACGTGGGCGGAGATGTCGCCGCCCCACTTCGCCACGTCCTTGATCAGGCTGGACGAGATGAACGAGTAGAGCGGGTTGGTCGGCATGAAGAGCGTCTCCACGCCGGCCAGGCCGATGTTCATCTGGGCCATCTGCAGCTCGTAGTCGAAGTCGCTCACCGCCCGCAGACCCTTGATCAGGACACTCGCCTGCTGCGCGCGGCAGAAGTCGACGAGCAGGCCGCGGAACGACTCCACCCGGACGTTGTCGTACGAGGCGGTCACCTCGCGGAGCATGGCGATCCGCTCCTCGACGGTGAACAGGCCCTGCTTCGACTGGTTGACCAGCACTCCGACGATCACCTCGTCGAACAACCGGCTGGCCCGGCCGATGATGTCGAGGTGTCCGTTGGTGACCGGGTCGAACGAGCCCGGGCAGACCGCACGTCTCATGATCGGCGACCGTACCAAAGAGTGGTCTCGCCGTAACGTCTGCTGCGCTCCGGAGTGACACCTTCCACCCACGTGACCGGTCCGGTACGGCTGGACCGCTCGACGATCACCAGGGCGTCCGGTGCGAGCCAGCCGCCGTCGACCAGCGCCGCCAGCATCGCGCCGATCTCGGCGTCCGGCACCGCGTACGGCGGATCGGCGAAGACCACGTCGTACGGCCCTTCGGTGGGGCCGGCCGCCAGCACGGTGGCGACCCTGCCGGTGACCAGGCGCGCGGCCGGCGCGGCCCGCAGCGCGGCGATGTTCTCCCGGATCACCCGGGCGGCCCGCGCGTCGGACTCGACGAGCAGGACGTGGGCCGCGCCCCGGGACAGCGCCTCCAGACCGACCGCGCCGGAACCGGCGTACAGGTCGGCGAAGCGTGCCCCGTCCAGGTCGGCGTGGGAGTGCACGGCGCTGAACAGCGCCTCGCGGACCCGGTCGGAGGTGGGCCGGGTGCCGGCACCTGGTGGCGCGGCGATCCGCCGGCCGCCGAGCGTGCCGGCCACGATCCGGGTCACAGTCGCTCCCTGCGCATGCCCCGACGCTACGCGACGCCGCAAAGCGGGCACGACGCACCCGGCGCGACGATCCGTGACTCGGCGTGCATCAATGATCTCAAATACATAACAGACCCTTTACGACCTTTCGATCACGGTGACGCCCGCACTGTCGATCTCGCTAGGGTCTGGCCCGATTGCCGAGCGGACGCGTGGCTTCGGTCCCTCCGCCCGGTCTCTCCCATCCTCCCCTCGTCAGGAGTAGGCGTGAACCGTCTCCACCTCCGGCGTGCCGCCGTCCTCACCGCCGGCGCGCTGCTCGGCCTCGCGGGCATCGGCACCGTCGCCGGCCCGGCCGCCGCCCACCACCCCGAGCCGTCCGGCAGCTACTGCGCCGCCGAGAACGGCACCGTCACCGTGACCTGGTCGGTGACCAGCAGCGAGACCGACATCTCCGGCCGCATCACCACTGTCGAATCCACTGTGCCCGGCACGATCAGCGGCGGGCTGGCGGTCGGCGCGGAACTGAAGCCGGCCGGCCAGGGCCCGCTGACCGGCACCCAGACCCACGCGTTCACCGGCCCGATCCCGGAGCTGAAGCTGACAGTCGCCGCGCACTGGGAGCGGGGCCGCAAGTCGCACGACGGCGAGCGCACGGTGGTGGCCCGCCCGGGTCGGGACTGCGCGACGCACAGCCCGTCGCCGTCGCCCAGCACGCCGCCGAGCCCCACGCCCACGCCGAGCACGCCCGCCTCGCCGACCCCGACTCCGTCGGCGTCCCTCCCGCCGAGCCCGTCCACCCCGCCGACGCCGTCCACCCCGCCGGCCGAGCCCGGTGAACCGGTCTTCAAGCTGGACCAGGACTGCGACTCGATGACCTTCATCGTGGAGAACCCGGCCGACGGCATCGCCTTCACCGCCACGTTCACCACCGACAAGGGCGAGAGCAGGAAGCTCGTCTCCGAACCGGGCAAGGCCGGCTCGGTCGAGTTCGAGGCGTACCGGGGCCTCACCGTCACCGTGAGGTACGACGTGGTCGAGGAGTCCGAGACCATCCCGTACACCGCCCCGCGGGACTGCTCCGGGCAGGGCGGCGGCCTGCCGGTGACCGGCCCGGCCGCGGGCGCCATCGCCGGGGGCGCGACGCTGCTGCTCGCCGCCGGCGCGGTGCTGTTCGTGGTGGCCCGTCGCCGCCGGATCCGCTTCACCGCCTGACCCGCTTCACCGCCGGACCCCCGATCCGCCGATCTCGCCGATCCGCTGATCCGCATCGAGGGCGCGCCGACCACCCGGCCGGCGCGCCCTCGCCGTGCGTACGGGCGGTCAGGCCGCGTCGAGCGCCGACGTGATCGTTCTCGGATCGACCTCGGCCCGGTTCGTCAGCAGCACGAGCCGCTGGTCGGAGTCGGGCAGCCAGGCGGCGAGCGCCTTGTAGCCGCCGTTGTCCCCGGAGTGGTGCAGCGCCCGCCGGCCGGCCAGCGGGCCGACGAAGAAGCCGTAGCCGTACGCCTCGCCGGGCCGCCCGGTGGGCGCGTGCGGCGCGGTCATCGCCGCCGTCGAGTCCGGGGCGAGCAGCCGGCCCCGGCGCGGTACGTCGAGCCAGGTGAGCAGGTCCGCCCCGGTGCACCAGACGTCGCCGGCGCCCAGGCTGACCGTCGCCAGGTCCCAGGACGGCACCGGACGGCCGCCCTCGTGTCCGACCGCCACGTCCGGCTGCCCGTCGCCGGAACCGGCGAAGCTGCCGGTCATGCCCAGCGGCGCGAAGACCTCGTCGGCGAGGAACTCGGCGTACGGCCGGTCGGCCACCCGCTCGACGGTCCGGGCCAGCAGCACGTAGCCGGGGCTGCTGTAGTGCCACCCGGCGCCGGGCCGGAACAGCGGCGGCAGCCCCGCGAACCGGTCGAGCAGCTCGTCCGGCTCGGCCGGCCCGTGCAGGTCGATCGCCGGGTAGTCCTCCCAGTGGCCCAGGCCCGACGTGTGGGTGAGCAGGTGGTGCAGCGTGATGCCGGACCACTCCGGCGGCGGCGTGCCGGGCAGCCGGCGTACCACCGGATCGGACAGGCTCAGCGATCCCCGCTCGGCGAGCAGCAGCACCGCCACCGCGGCCATCTGTTTGCTGATCGAGGCGATCTGGAACCGCGTCGCGGCGGTGCACAGCCGGCCGGACGCCTCGTCGGCGACTCCGGCCGACCGGTCCACCACGAGTTCGTCGCCCCGGGTCAGAAGCAGCACGCCGTGTTCGAGTGATGGTGTCGACATCTGCGCGAGCCTAGGCACGCGACGCCCGTGCCGCAGTCCCGCGAGGCCGCACCGGGGCCCCGGCCGGCCCGCGCGTCAGCCCTTCTCCAGGTATTCGGCGCGCTCCTCGTCGACGAGCGCGGCGACCGACGCCGCCAGCGCCGGATGCCGGGAAAGATCCGGGTCGTCCTCGACCAGTTCGGTCGCCTCGGCCCGCGCGTCGCGGATCAGCTCGGTGTCGCGCAGCAGCGACAGCAGCCGCAGGTGCGAGCGCCGACCGGACTGGGTCGCACCCAGCACGTCACCCTCCCGGCGCTGCTCCAGGTCGAGTTCGGCGAGCTTGAAGCCGTCGGTGGTGGAGGCGACCGCGTCCAGCCGCTCCCGCGCGGACGAACCCTCGGCCGCCTCGGTGACCAGCAGGCACAGACCGGCGGCCGAGCCCCGGCCGACCCGGCCGCGCAACTGGTGGAGCTGCGAGACGCCGAACCGGTCGGCGTCCAGCACGATCATCACTGTCGCGTTCGGCACGTTCACGCCGACCTCGACCACTGTGGTCGCGACCAGCACGTCCAGTTCGCCGTCGGCGTACGCGCGCATCACCGCGTCCTTCTCGTCCGCCGGCAGCCGCCCGTGCAGCACCCCGATCCGCAGCCCGTGCAGCGGCCCCTCGGCCAGCAGCGGGGCCACCTCGGTCACGGCCAGCGGCGGACGGCGGCCGTTGTCGTCCTCCCGTGGCGGCTCCTCGTCCGACACCGGACCTGGTCCGAAGTCCGGCGCCTCCGCGCTGGCCGCTCCGGCCCCGGACCTCGGATCACCGATGCGCGGGCACACCACGTACGCCTGGTGGCCCTTCGCGACCTCCTCGCGCAACCGGCGCCAGGCCCGGTCGAGGAACGCCGGCTTCTCGGCGGCCGGGACCACGTGCGAGGCGATCGGCGAGCGGCCCTGCGGGAGCTGGGACAGCGTGGAGGTCTCCAGGTCGCCGTAGACGGTCATGGCCACGGTGCGCGGGATCGGGGTGGCGGTCATCACCAGCACGTGCGGCGGCTGCTCGGCCTTGGCGCGCAGCGCGTCGCGCTGCTCCACACCGAAGCGGTGCTGCTCGTCCACCACCACCAGGCCGAGGTCGTGGAAGTCGACGCCCTCGTAGAGCAGGGCGTGCGTGCCGAGCACGATGCCGGCGCGCCCCTCGGCCACCTCGGCCAGCGCCCGGCGCCGGGCCGCCGCGCCGAGCGAGCCGGTGACCAGCTCCACCCGCGTGGCGTCGTCGGCGGCGCCCAGCTCACCGGCCCGGCCGAGCGGACCGAGCAGGTCGAGGATGCCCCTGTGGTGCTGGGCGGCGAGCACCTCGGTGGGGGCCAGCAACGCGGCCTGCCCACCGGCGTCGACCACCTGGAGCATGGCGCGCAGCGCCACCACCGTCTTGCCGGAGCCCACCTCGCCCTGGAGCAGCCGGTGCATCGGGTGCGGCCGGGCCAGGTCGGCGGCGATCTCCCGACCGACGACCTGCTGGCCGGAGGTCAGCTCGTACGGCAGCCGGGCGTCGAACGCGTCGAGCAGGCCGCCCGCCTTCGCCGGCCGGGCCCGCCCCCGGGACGCCGCCGCCCGCTGCTTGCGCTGCACCAGCGTGAGCTGCACGGCGAACGCCTCGTCCCACTTCAGCCGGCGGCGGGCCCGGTAGAGCGCCTCCTTGCTGGTCGGACGGTGGATCTCACGCAGCGCGGTGCCGATGCCGATCAGGTTGCGGGTGGCCCGCACGGTGGCCGGCAGCGGGTCCTCCGGCGGGGTGAACGTGTCGAGCACGACGCGGACGCAGCGGGCGATCACCCAGGTCGGGACCGCCGCGGCGGCCGGGTAGACCGGGATCAGCGCCCCGGCGAACTCCTCGACCTCCTCGTTGGCCGCCGCCTCGCCCTCGCCGCCCTCGCCGAGCAGGACGTACTCCGGGCCGTTGAGCTGCCGCTTGCCCCGGAACTCGGTCACCTTGCCGGCGAACAGCCCCCACCGGCCGGGCCGCAGCTCCCGTTCCCGCCACGCCTGGTTGCCGAAGAACGTGCAGGTGAGCACGCCGCCGGAGCCGTCGCCGACGGTGACCTCCAGCAGGTTGCCGCGCCGCTGGCGCATCGGGCGGACCGCGGTGCGCTGCACCTGGGCGAGCACTGTGACCTGCTCCCCCACGTCGAGCGAGCGGATGTCGGTGTGCTCGCCGCGCTCGTCGTACCGGCGCGGGAAGTGGTAGATCAGGTCACCGGCGGTGTGCAGGTCGAGGTGCCCGGCCAGCGCCTTCGCGGTGCGCTCGCCGACAAGCTTCTTCAGCGGCGTGTCCACAGTGGCCGCTTCACCAGTCATTCGACCCCCACCAGGAGCGGATAGTGCGGCTGCCCGCCCTCGTACGCCTGCACCTCGACGAACGGCCAGGCCCCCTCGACGTGCGCGCGGACCCGGTCGGCCAGCCCGGCCGGGGCGTCCGCGCCGCAGAGCAGCGTGACCAGTTCGCCGCCACCGCCGAGCATCCGGTCCACCACGGCGGTGCAGGTGTCGACCAGATCCTGCCCGATCAGGTGCACCTCGCCCTCGACCAGGGCCAGCACGTCACCCGGGCGGGCCGGACCGGCGACGGTGAGCGCCTCCCGGGCGGCGTGGCACACCTCGGCGTACCGGCAGGCGCCGGCCGCCTCGGCCATCGCGATCACGTCGTCCTCGAACCGCCGCTTCGGATCGCGTACGGCGAGCGCCGCGAGCGCCTGCACCGGCGAGCGGGTCGGCACCACGCTCACCTTCACACCGAGGCCGTGCGCCTCCCTGGCCGCCGCGCTCGCCACCGACTGGGTGTTCGGGTCGTTCGGCAGCACCACCACCCGGGCGGCGCCGGTGGCCCGGATCGCGTCGAGCAGCTCACCGGTGGACGGGTTGGCGGGCACCACCACGGCACCCTCGGCCGCGAACAGCTCCGCGATGCCCGCGCCGGTGGCCACCACCACGGCGGCCCGCCCGTCGGGCAGCGTCACCTGCGGCGCCGGGGCGCCCTGGTCGGCGAAGCGGGTCACGCTGATCCGGTGCGGGCGGCCGGCGACCACGCCCGCCTCGACCGCCGCCCCGATGTCGTTGACGTGCACGTGCACGTTCCAGGTGCCGGCGCCGTCGCCGACGACCGCCAGGGAGTCGCCGAGCGCGTCCAGCTCGGCGCGCAGCCGGGTCACCGCCTCGTCGGTGGCGTCGAGCAGGTACTGCACCTCGTAGGCGTACGCGTCGGAGCCGCTCTCCCGCACGGCCGTGACCGGCGCGCGGCGGGCGGGCGGCGCGGGCGCCGGCTGCCCCGGGCTCTCCCCCGTGATCACCTCGACCAACGCGTCCAGCAGCAGGCACAGGCCGCGCCCGCCGGCGTCGACCACGCCCGCGCGGGCCAGCTCCGGCAACTGCTCGGGGGTACGCGCCAGCGCGTGCGCCGCCGCCTCGCTCGCGGCCCGGGCCACGGCGCGCAGGTCGTCGCTGTCCGCCTGGCGTGCCGCGTGGGCCGCGGCGGCGACCACGCTCAGCAGCGTGCCCTCGACCGGCCGGGCGACAGCCGCGTAGGCGGCGGTGGTGGCGTCGGTCAGCGCGTCGGCGAGCTGCCGCCCGCGCACCGCGGGCACGGCGGCGAGCGTGTCGGCGAGACCACGCAGGATCTGCGAGAGGATCACCCCGGAGTTGCCGCGCGCACCGAGCAGCGCGCCCCGGGCCATCAGCCGCAGCGCGTGCCCGTGCGGGGTGTGCCCGTCGTCGGGGAGGGTGCCGAGATCCATCGCCAGTGCCTGCTGGGCCGACGTCAGCGTGAGGACCAGGTTGGTGCCGGTGTCGCCGTCGGGCACCGGGTAGACGTTCAGCTCGTCGATCTCGCCCTGGTGCGCCCGGAGGGCGTCCAGCCCGCTCGCGCACCAGCGGCGTACCGCTGCGGCGTCGAGGGTCTCCAGCACGTCGGGAAGCCTACTGGCGTACACCGACACGCGCCGGGGTCGTCCGCCGCGTGTCCGCCCCGGCCGACGGCCCGGCCGGGACGCCGGTACGCTGGGTGGGCTCGCGAAAGGGCCGGTTGGGCGTACCGACTGTCATCGGGTAACCTGACCAGGTTGCCCGGGCAGCGCCTGGCGGCGACCTCATGAACGTTTCAATCCCAGGAGTATCCCGTGGCTAGCGTGTGCGACGTCTGTGGCAAGGGGCCGGGCTTCGGCCACAACGTGTCCCACTCGCACCGGCGGACCAACCGCCGCTGGAACCCGAACATCCAGTCGGTGCGTACCCCGGCCGGTGGTGGCACCACCAAGAAGTTGCAGGTCTGCACCTCGTGCATCAAGGCCGGCAAGGTCACCCGCGCCTGACGCGGTAGCGTCACCGGAACATCGTCGGTCGCCGGCGGATCCCGAAGGGGTCCGCCGGCTTCTGTCGTGTCCGGCCGACCCGCCGCACCCATCGGCTCGGTATCGGCCGACCCGCCCCCGCACCCCTGACCGACCGTACGGCGACCGCCGCGATCCGGCCGGTTAGGGTGCTGCTGCGCCGGCCGCCCGGTTCCGGCGCGAGCCGTGGGGAGGGTGACCGGTGGACCTCGATCTGGGTCGCGAGCAACTGGTGGTGGTGGGCGCGTCGTTCGGCTCACTGAGCTGGTTCGACCAGGAGCTGCCGCCCGGCAGCGTGGTGCTGGTCGAGGAGCCGGACGTGATCGCCCGCCGCGACCTGGCCCGGTTCGCCGAGCGGCTGCCGATGATCGGGCGCCTCGTCGCGGCCGAGTACCAGACCGGCTTCGACCCGGACGCCCTGCTCGCCCGCGAGCCGGGCCTCGCCGACGCCCGGCTGGTGCTGCCCGGCCTGGAGTACGCGGTCGGCGCCACCGCCCGGCTCGCCGAACGCCTCGGCCTGCCAGGTGCCGGGGTGGAGGCCGCCGACGTCTTCTCCGACAAGCACCGGATGCGGCTGCTCGCCGACCGGATCGGGCTGGCCAACCCGGCGTACGAGCTGGTCGACGACCCGGCGCGGGCGGTGGAGTTCGCACTGGCGCACGGCGGCCGGTGCGTGCTCAAGCCCACCCGCCGCTCGGGCAGCCTGGGCGTGCAGCTGATCACCGACCCGGCCGAGGTGCAGGCCCGCTGGGCGGCGAGCGCCGCCCCGCCCGACCCGGCCGAGGCCACCGAGCGCGGCCTGCCCACCGGTGTGCTGGTCGAGGAACTGCTCGTCGGCTCCGAGCACAGCGTGGAGCTGCTCGTGGCCGGGGGCGAGGTGGTCTTCGCCAACGTCACCGACAAGCGGATCGCCGGTGGCCGCTACCCGGTCGAGACCGGCCACACCGTGCCGTCCGCGCTGCCCGCCGACGCGCACGACGCGCTGCGCGCCGCCGCGGTACGTCTCGCCGAGGCGGCCGGCTTCCGCAGCGGCATGCTGCACAGCGAGTGGTTCCTCGCCGACGGCGTGCCGACGCTGGTGGAGTGCGCGGCCCGGATGCCCGGCGACATGATCACCGCGCTCATCTCGATCGCCTACGAGCGGGACGTCATCGAGGCGTACCTGCGGATCCTGCGCGGCGAGCGGCCGGAGCTGCCGGCGCGGGCGACCGGCGCGGCGGCGATCGAGTTCCTGATCGCGCCGCCCGGCCGGGTCATCGCTGTAAACGGCAGGCGCGACGCGCTGCGCGTGCCGGGCGTGCTCGACGTGCAGGTGGAGACGAAGGTCGGTCAGACCGTGCCGGAGCTGCTCTCCTCGGCGCACCGCAGCGGGCACCTGATGGCCTGGGGCGCGACACCGGACGAGGCCGCGAACGCCGTGCGCCGCGCCGCGAGCGAGATCCGCATCTCGGTGGGCTGACGGTCCTCAGAGCGTGCGGCCGTACGACAGGCAGCCCGGCGCGTCCTTGTAGAAGCCGAAGTTCGGGATCCGCTCGTAGCCGGCCGAGGTGTACATGGCGATCGCCTCGGGCTGCTTGTCGCCGCACTCCAGCACGATCCGCTTGCGGCCGTGGTCGCGGGCGGACCGCTCGACCGCGCCGAGCACCGCGCGGGCCACGCCCCGGCCCCGGGCCGCCGGGTCGGTGTACATCCGCTTCAGCTCGGCCGTGTCGCCGTCCTCGCCGTGGCTGCGCCAGCCGCCGCAGCCCACCGGCCGCCCGTTCAGGTAGGCGACGAGGAACGCGCCGTCCGGCGGGGTGAACTCGGCCGCGTCGACGGGGGTCTCGTCGCCGCTGCCGCCGTACCGGGCGCCGAGGTCGGCCAGCGCCGCCCGGATCAGCGCCTGCGACTCGGGCGCGTCGAAGCGCCGCTCCCGGATCTCGATCTCGTTCACCGTGCCAGGTTACGACCGCCGCCGGTCCCGGCCCGGCCGGGCCGCCCGGGGTCGGACGCAGATCACTCCCGGCCCGCTGGTCCGCGGGTCCGGCGGCTGTGCCGGCTGGTCCGCCGTCCGGCGGCTGTGCCGGTTACTCCGCCGTCCGCCGGCTGTGCCGGTTACTCCGCCGTCCGGCGGAAGTGGTCCCAGCCGCGCGGGCCGCTGTAGGCGGCGGCGTCGACTGTGACACCGGCGCCGGCCGCCACCCGCCCGACCGGCCGCCAGCCCTCGGGCAGCGCGGCGTCCGCCGGGAACGTCGCGGCCAGCGCGTGGTCCTCGCCACCGGCCAGGATCCAGGTGTACGGGTCGACGCCGAGCGCCTGCGCCGCGTCCCGCATCTGCCGGGGCACCTCGAACGCCTCACGGCTCACGTCGATCGCCACACCGCTGGCGGTCGCCACGTGCCCGAGGTCGGCCAGCAGCCCGTCCGACACGTCGATCATGGCGGTGGCCCCTGCCGCGGCGGCAGCGGGTCCGGCCGCGTACGGCACCTCGGGGCGGCGGAACGCCTCGACCAGCAGCCGGGGCGTGCGGAAACCCCGGGACAGCACTGTGTAGCCGGCCGCCGACCAGCCGGTCCGCCCGGCCAGCGCCACCACGTCGCCGGGGCGGGCGCCGGAGCGCACCACCGGGTCGCGGCCGGCCAGGTCGCCGAGCGCCGTCACCGCGACGGTGAGCGTCGGGCTGCCGGACATGTCCCCGCCGACCACGCTCGCGCCGACCAGCGTCGCCTCCGCGCCCAGCCCGTCGGCCAGGCCCTCGGCCCAGGCCGGGTCCAACTCGGCCGGCATGCAGAGCGCGACCAGCAGCGCGGTAGGGGTGGCGCCCATGGCGGCGATGTCGGCGAGGTTCGCAGCCGCCGCCCGGTGCCCCACGTCCCGTGCCGACGACCAGTCGCGGCGGAAGTGCCGCCCCTCCACCAGCACGTCGGTCGAGGCGACCACCCGCCGGTCCGGCGCCGCCACCACCGCGCCGTCGTCGCCGGGGCCGAGCAGGCAGCTCTGTCCCTGCGCCAGCCGGGCGGTCACCCGGTCGATCAGGCCGAACTCGCCGACATCAGTGACAGTCATTCCGTCCCCTCGCTCCGCTGCGTCGTCCCGCACGTCCCACCCCTGTCCGTACCGGCGTGTGCTCGCTCACCGCGTCCGACCGGCGACCGATAGGGATCACGGCCGCTCAGTACGGTAGTTTCACCCTTCGGGTCGCCCGGAGGCGACGGACGGAGGTCGAGTCGTGGTACAGGCGTACATCCTCATCCAGACCGAGGTCGGCCGGGCGCGTGACGTGGCCGGTCTGATCGCGGACCTGGCCGGCGTGGTACGGGTCGACGCCGTCACCGGGCCGTACGACGTGGTGGTGCTCACCGAGGCGAACACCGTCGACGAGCTCGGCAAACTCATCGTCAGCAAGGTGCAGATGGTGCCCGGCATCACCCGCACCCTCACGTGTTCGGTGGTGCGGCTGTAAGTGGACGAGAAGGACACCTCCCCCCGCCGGGACGGCGCCACCCGCCGTGCCGCGCTCTGGGCGACGCTCGTCGCGGTGCCGGTGACCGTGGCGGTCGCCGGGTTCACGTTCGCCAAGCTGGCCCCGGAGTCGCCGGAGGCCGAGCCGAGCGCGTCGGCGAGTCCCCGGGCGCAGTCGAGCGCGCCGGTCGAGATGCCCGCCCCGGCGCTGGCCGAGCGCCCGACCGTCCTCTGCCGGGCCCTGATGTCACAGCTTCCGGACAGCGTGCGTGACCTGACGCAGCGCCCGGTCACCGCGGGCCCGGAGCAGAACGCGGCGTACGGCGACCCGGCGCTGACGGTGGCCTGCGGCGGCAGCCCGGCGGAGTTCCCGCCCACCGACGAGGTGTGGAAGGTGAACCAGGTCTGCTGGCACGCGGCCGAGGAGTCCGACGCCACGGTGCTGACCACAGTCGACCGGGAGACCCCGATCCGGGTCCGGGTGCCGAAGTCGTACGAACCGCCGCTGCAGTGGGTGACCTCGATCTCCGACACGATCGTCAGCTCGGTCCCCTCGGCGAAGCAGGCCCCCTCGGGCTGCTCCGCCTGACCCCGGCCGGCTCAGCGGCCGGCGGGGCGGTGCGGGCGGTCAGCGGCCGGCGCGGCGGTGCAGGGCGGTACGGATCAGGCGGTTGACCAGCTTCGGGTACTCCAGCCCGCTGGCCGACCACATCCGCGGGAACATCGACGTCGGGGTGAAGCCCGGCATCGTGTTGATCTCGTTGAGGTAGACGTCCATCTGCGGGGTCACGAAGAAGTCGACCCGGGCCAGGCCGGAGCAGTCGAGCGCGGTGAAGGCCCGGGTGGCGTAGTCGCGCACCTGCCGGGCCACCGGCTCGGGCAGGTCGGCGGGTACGTCGTACTCGCAGACCTCGTCGGCGAAGATGTACTTGGCCTCGAAGTCGTACCAGTCACGGTCGCCGATCATCCGCACCTCGGCGAGCACGGACGCCTCCGGCGCGCCGCCGGCCTCGCCCTCCAGCACGCCGCACTCGATCTCGCGGCCGGCCACGGCGCCCTCGACGAGCACCTTGCTGTCGATCTCGCGGGCGGTGACGAGCGCGGCGTCCAGGTCCGCCCAGTCGTCGACCTTGGTGATGCCGAACGAGGAGCCGGCCCGGGACGGCTTGACGAAGACGGGCAGCCCGAGGCGCTCCTTGTCCTCCTCGCTCAGCGACATCCCGGCGCGCAGCACCGCGTACGGGCCGACCGGAATGCCCTCGGCGGCGCAGAGCTTCTTGGTGAACTCCTTGTCCATGGCCGCGGCGGAGGCGAAGACGTTCGCGCCGACGTAGGGGATGTCGGCCATCTCCAGCATGCCCTGGATGGTGCCGTCCTCGCCGTACGCGCCGTGCAGCACCGGGAAGACCACGTCCACGTCGGCCAGCGCGACCGGCCCCTGGGCCGGGTCGAGCACCATCAGGCCGCCGACGGCGGGGTCGGCGCGCAGCACCAGTTCGGCGCCGGAGCCGGCGGTGATCTCGGGGAGCTTGCGGTCGGCGATGGCGAGCCGGCTCGGGTCGCCGCTGGCGAGCACCCACTGGCCCTGCCGGGTGATGCCGACCGGGACCACCTCGAACTCGTCCGGGTCGAGCGCGGCCAGCACGCTGCCGGCGCTGACGCAGGAGATGCCGTGCTCGGGGCTGCGGCCGCCGAAGACGATCGCCACACGGGTCTTGCCTGGGGTGGTCATGGTCACCTCATCGTTCGCGACTGCGGCTGGCCGTGCTCGCCGGTGGCGCTCACCCGACTGACCTTACTGTGCGTTGCCGCAAGCGGTGGTCGTTACCCGGGGAGACGCGGAGTCGCATGGCAAACGGTCAAGGCGACCTATACGGGGAGTAACGGAACGACGTGTCTCAGAAGGCCGGATGCCGGGGCCGCCGGCCGACCGCGATGACCTTCACCCGCTGCCGGCCGGCCCGCACCATGCCCAGCGCCATGAACGCCCCGGCGATCCGGTCGGCCGCCTCCCGGCTGCTCGCGCCGACGACCTGACGGCGGCGTTCCGGGCTGGTCCGTTCGTCGCGCCGGCTGCCGTCCGGCGGACGCACGTCGGTGAGGACGACGAGGAACCTGGTCACCGCAGCAATCCCTCCCGTCTCGTGGACCGGCAGGGGCACGCGGCGGTCGGATCGTGGGGGAGTGAAAATCCGACCACCGCGCGCCCCATCCCCTCCGGTCGCTCACCACCACCGTCGCCACGACAACCGGCGGTGAGGACGCCGTCACACATTGACAGGTTCACCGGCGTGAATGCAACTCTCATCGACTTTCTCTCATGCCCATTTTCCCGCGGGATGTGCGACCATCGATGCATGGCGCCGAAGACCGCCCGGGCCCGACGGCTCGGCATCGCCCTGCGGACCCACCGGGAGGCCGTCGGCCTCACCCTGGAGGCCGCGGCCGACGAGATCAACAGCACCCGGAGCACGCTGTCCCGCTACGAGAACGCGCAGACACTCGTCAGCCCCGCCACCGTGCGCGCGCTGCTGACCAGCTACGGCGTGGACCCGGCCGACATCGCCGCGGCGGTGCAGCTGGCCAAGGACGCCCGCAAGCCGGGCTGGTGGGTGTCCTATTCGTACCTGCTGGACCAGCGCACCATCGACTTCATCGCGCTGGAGGCCGAGGCCACCGGCATCGCGAACTTCGAACCGTCGGTGGTGCCCGGCCTGCTCCAGACCGCCGACTACATCCGCGGGGTGATGCGCGGCGGGCCGCACACGCTCACCGACGAGCAGGTGGAGCAGCGGGTCCAGCTACGACTGGACCGCCAGCAGCGGCTCTCCGGCGCCGAGCCGCCGATCCTCGACGCCATCATCGACGAGGGCGCGCTGCTGCGCCCGGTCGGTGACCGCTCGGTCATGTCCGGCCAGCTCCAGCACCTGTTGAAGATGGCCGAGCTGCCGAACGTCACGGTGCAGGTGATCCCGCTCGCCGCCGGCTACCACCGGGGCACCCGGGGATCGCTGCACATCCTGGAGTTCGCCGACCCGGAGGACCCGATCATCGCCTCGGTGGAGACAGTCGCCGGGCAGATGGTCCTCGACCGGCCGGGTGACCTGCGAACCTGCGCCAAGATCATGGAGCACCTGCGGACCGTGGCGCTGAGCCCGGCGGCCAGTCGGGACCAGCTCCTCCGCCTGCTGAACGAGAGGTGACCAGATGAACGGCACGAACCGCACGACCCCCACACCGGCCCGCTGGCGCAAGAGCAGCCACAGCGGCGACGAGGGCGCGTGCGTGGAGATGGCGCCGCTGCCCGGCGCGGTGGCGGTCCGCGACTCGAAGGACCCGGCCGGTCCGGTGCTGGTGTTCCCGCCGCACGCCTGGGCCGCGTTCACCGCCGCGCCGCCGAGCGCCTGAGCGGCCCGCCGCCGCCCGCCCGAGCGTGACGCCGCCCCCGAGCGGCCCGCCCGGCGGGCGGCGTCAGCCGAGCGGGGCGGCGGCGGTGACGATGCCGCGTACCGCCTCCAGCGCCGCGATGGCCACCCCGCGCGCGCCGGCCATGTCCCGGTCCGGCACCAGCGCGAAGGTGGCCACCGCCCGCTGCTCCTCCCGGAGCACCGTGTGCTCGGCGACAGCGGCGAGGAACCAGTCCCGGAACTCCGGGGCCGCCTCCACCACGCCCCCGCCGACGAAGTACGCGTGCGGGTCGGTGAAGTTGGCCGCGATGGTGAACAGCCGCCCCAGCGCCTTGGCCTGCTGGGAAAACACCAGGCGGGCCAGCGGGTCGCCGCGTTCGCCGTAGCCGCGCAGCAGCTTCGCCGCCCGGTCCGGCTCCTCCGCCGCGAGCGGGTGCTCCGGATGCCGGGCCAGCCAGTACGGCAGCAGGTTGCGCCGGATCGCGGTGAGCGAGGCGACGCTCTCCGCGTCCCCGGTGAAGCCGCAGGCGCAGACCGGCGCCGCCTGGTCCGGCTCGATCAGTCCGTCCAGCGGGATGTGCACGTGCCCGAACTCGCCGGCCATACCGGCCGCGCCGCCGACCACCCGGCCGGACTCCACCACGCCCCCGCCGAGCCCGGTGCCGACGATCGCGGACACCGACGACCGGGCCATCGCCTCGGCGCCGAAGTGGACGTGGTGGGCGTAGAGCGCGGCGGCGTTGCCGTCGTTGGCGTACACGACGGGCAGGCCCAGCCGCCGTTCCAGCGCGGTGCGCACGTCGAAGCCCCGCCAGGCGGGCTGGGAGAAGTTCGTCGAGCCGCGGGAGGAGATCACGCCGGTGGCGCTGGCCGGGCCGGGCGTGTCCAGCCCGACCGCGCGGACCAGGTCGCGCGGCACGCCGGTGTGGGCCAGGACGCCGTCGAACGCCCGCGCCAGCGCCTCCACCGCGGCCTCCGGCCCGGCGCCGACCTCGCTCGGGATCTCCAGCAACCCGTCCACCAGGAACCGGCCGTCGACTGTGAGCACCGTGGCGTTGTCGCTCGTGCCCCCGTTGTCCAGCCCCACCACCACCGGCACACCTGCGCTGCCCACCGCCACCGCCTCCCGCCGCGCCTGACCCGAGGCTAGTTCCCACCCGGGCCACCCGCCACGCCCCCGGGCGGGACTCCCCCGCCGCGGTCAGCCGGGACGGCGGGCGGTGACCGCTGTCGCCTCGCGTTCCTCGTCGCGAACCACCGCCGGCTCCAGCCCGGCGGTGGTGAACACGGCGCACAGCTCCGGGGCCTGCGCGACGCTCGCCTCGACCACGACGTGCCCGCCCGGGGCGAGCCACTCGGCCGCGCCGGAGACGACCCGGCGCAGCACGGCCAGGCCGTCCGTGCCGCCGTCCAGCGCCACCGGCGCCTCGTACAGGCGCGCCTCGGCCGGCAGCGAGGCCACCGCGGCGGTCGGCACGTACGGCGCGTTCGCCACCACCAGGTCCAGCGTCCCGCGCCGGCCGGCCGGCAGCGCGTCGAACAGGTCGCCCTGGTAGACCGGGACGCCGAGCGGTTCGAGGTTGCGCCGGGCGCAGGCCACCGCCACCGGGTCGATGTCGGCGGCGGCCAGCCAGCGGGGCGTCAACCGTTCGTGCAGCACCACGGCGGCGGCACCGGAGCCGCAGCACAGGTCGAGCACCACCGGCGCCGGCCCGGCCAGCGCCGCCGCCGCGTCGACCAGCAGCGCGGTACGACCGCGCGGCACGAAGACGCCCGGGTGGACGGCGATCCGCCTCCCGCAGAACTCGGCCCAGCCGAGCAGGTGCTCCAGCGGCAGGCCGGCGACGCGACGGTCGACGAGCCGGGTCAGCGACTGCGCCGAGTCGGCGGCGGCGATCAGCAGTTCCGCCTCGTCCTCGGCGAAGACGCAACCGGCGGCGCGCAGCCGCCGGACGAGGGCCGGACGGTCGGGGGTGAACACGGTGGATGCCATGGCAAGCCTTTCGGGAAGCGCTCGTCGGCGCCCCCGGCGTCGCCTCAGCCCCGAAGCGACGCGGACTCGGAGGGAGCGCCGGTCCTCTGCTGGTGGATCGGACTCACCTCCTCGGGTCGGGGCCGCACGGGCCGTGGCTGCCCGTCACCTTAGCCCAGCGGCCGTCGCGCCGTCAGCCCGCCGCGTCGAGCGCCGCCGTCACGTCGGCGAGCAGGTCGCCGGTGTCCTCGATGCCGCAGGAGAACCGCACGAATCCCGGCGTCGTGTCGTCGCCCCACTGAGCACGCCGGTCGGCTGTGGTGTGCAGCCCGCCGAACGAGGTGGTGGCGGCCACCAGCCGGGAGGCGCGGAGGAACCGGGCCACCCGGCGCTCGTCGCCCAGGTCGAACGAGAGCACGCCCGGTACGCGCCGCATCTGCGCCGACGCGACCGGGTACGCCGGGTCGTCCGGCCGTCCGGGCCAGCGCACCCCGGTGACGTCCGGGCGGGCTGCGAGCAGGTCGGCCAGCGCCCGCGCGTTCGCGGTCTGCCGGGCCAGCCGCAGGTCGAGCGTGGCCAGCGAGCGGTGAGCGAGCCAGCAGTCGAACGCGCCCGGTACCCCGCCGGTGGCGGTGCGCCAGGCGGTCGCCGCGTCCCGCAGCCCGGCGTCCCGTGTCGCCAGGTAGCCCAGCAGCAGGTCCGAGTGGCCGGTCAGCGCCTTCGTGCCGGAGGCGACCACCACGTCCGCGCCGAGGTCCAGCGGGCGCTGCCCGAGCGGCGTGGCGGTGGTGTTGTCCACCGCCACCAGCGCACCGGCGGCGCGCGCGGCGGCCGCCACCGCCGGCACGTCGGCGACGTCCAGGCCGGGGTTCGCCGGGGTCTCCAGCAGCACCAGCCGTACGCCGTCGAACGACTGGTACGGCCCGGCCGTCGGCACGAGCACCACACGTACGCCGAGCTGTTCCAGCGTGTCCGAGGCGAACGAGCGCACCGAGAAGTAGCCGTCGGCGGGCAGCATCACCGTGTCGCCGGGGCGCAGCACTGTCAGCAGCAGCCCGGTGATGGCGGCCTGGCCGCTGGCGAAGACCCGGCAGTCGCCGCCCTCCAGCTCGCCGATCGCCGCCTCCAGCAGCCGCCGGGTGGGGTTGTCGGGCCGCCCGTACCCGTCCATTGCCGCCGACGGGCCGCGCTCGGGGTCCAGGTGGTACGGCGCGGCGAAGACCGGGCCGGGCAGCAACGGCTGACCGGGTACCGCGTCCGGCAGGCCGGCGTGCACGCTGCGCGTGCCGTCACCCCAGCGCTCGCTGCTCATCCCGGCTCGGCTCACTCGTACGACTCGGGCTTGGCGGTACGGCTCATCAGCGCGTCCACCGCCAGGCGCGGATCCGTCCCCTCGTGGCAGATCCGCTCGATCTGCTCGGTGATCGGCATCTCGACGCCGTGCGCCCGGGCCAGGTCGCGGATGGCCAGGCAGCTCTTGACGCCCTCGGCGGTCTGCCGGGTGGCGGCCTGGGCCTGCTCCAGCGTCTCCCCCCGGCCCAGGTGCTCGCCGAAGGTGCGGTTGCGGGCCATCGGCGACGAGCAGGACGCGACCAGGTCACCCATGCCGGCCAGCCCGGCGAACGTGATCGGGTCGGCGCCCAGCGCCACGCCCAGCCGGGCGGTCTCGGCCAGGCCGCGGGTCATCAGCATGGCCCGGGTGTTGTCGCCGAAGCCCATCGCGGTGGCGATGCCGTACGCCAGCGCGATCACGTTCTTGACCGCACCGCCCAGCTCGCAGCCGATCACGTCGTCGTTGGTGTACGGGCGGAAGTACGGCGTCCGGATGGACGCCTGCACCAGCGCGGTACGGCGGCTGTCGGTGCCGGCGACCACAGTGGCGGCCGGCTGCTCGGCGGCGATCTCCGGGGCCAGGTTGGGCCCGGAGACGACCACGACCCGGTCGGCGGGCACCCCGGCGGTCTCGGTGATCACCTGGCTCATCCGCTTGGTGGTGCCCAGCTCGATGCCCTTCATCAGCGACACGAGCGTGGCGTCCGGCGCCAGGTACGGCGTCCAGTCCGCGAGGTTGCCGCGCAGCGTCTGCGAGGGCACCGAGAGCACCACGATCTCGGCCCCCTCGATCGCCTCGGCGGCGTCGCCGGTGGCGGTCACCCGCTCGGGCAGGCGGATCCCCGGCAGGTACTCCGGGTTGTGCCGCCCGGTCCGGATCGCCTCGGCCACGGCGGCCCGTCGGGCCAGGACCGTCACGTCCCGGCCGGCGTCGGCAAGGATCTTGGCGAACGCGGTCCCCCAGGAACCGGCGCCCAGCACGGCGACGTGCCCGCTCATTCGGTGACCTCCCGGGTGCCGGTGCGGGCGGGCCGCTGCCAGAGCGGCGGTGGGGTGCCGCCGCGGATCTCCGCGACCAGATCCCGGATGCGCAGCATGATGGTGTCCGTCATCTCCTCCAGGATCGGCCGGGTCGGCGCGGCGCCGGCCCAGCGGCTCAGGTCCACCGGCGGCCCGGCGATCACCGTCACCGGGGTACGCGGGCGCAGCCCGAACCGGGCCGTCCGCGGGTCGAACATCCGTTCCGGGCCGACCATCGCGATCGGGACCACCGGGGCTCCGGTGGCGAGCGCCAGCCGGGCCGCGCCGGTCTTGCCCCTCATCGGCCACAGGTCCGGCTCCCGGGTGGTGGTGCCCTCCGGGTAGATCACCACGGCGCCCCCCTCGGCCAGCGCGGCGACCAGCTTGTCCAGCGACTTGACCGCCTCGACGGTGCCCCGCTCGACCGGGATCTGCTGGCAGCGGTGCAGGATCCAGCCGACCACCGGCACCCGGAACACGCTGGCCTTGCCGAGGAAGCGCGGCCAGCGCCCGGCGTCGTAGATGTAGTGCGCGACCACGAGCGGGTCGGCGTGCGAGATGTGGTTCGGCACGAGGATCACGCCGCCGTCGCGACGCAGGTGCTCCATGCCCCGCCAGGTGCGCCGGGTCCAGACCGTCATCAGCGGCTTCACCAGCACCACGGCGAGCCGTCGCCAGAACCCCAGCATCCGCCGTGCCACAGTGCCTCCTCGATCCGCCCTCGCGCCCCGGCACAGAATCATGCCTGTTCGCCCCCGCTGCGGCCAGTGCGGGTACCGGCGCTCCCGCTGGCAGGATGGTCGGCGTGTCTGAGGCCCGCTGGACCGTGGTGATGCCGGTGAAGCGCCTTCCGGCGGCGAAGAGCCGTCTGCGGGGCGCGCTGCCCGGCGTACCCCACGAGGAGCTGGCACTGGCCCTGGCGGCCGACACGCTGCGCGCGGTGCGGGCGTGCCCGGCGGTGGCCGTGGTGCTCGTGGTCACCGACGACCCGCTGGTGGCCGCTGCGGCCGGCGTGGCGGGCGCCCGCGTCGCCGGCGACCCCGGCGGCGGGCTCAACGCGGCGTTCCGGCACGGCGCGGCGGTCGCCGGGCCGCGCGCCGCCGTCGCCGGCCTGACCGCCGACCTGCCCGCGCTGCGACCGGCCGACCTGGCCGCCGCGCTGCGGGCCACCCAGGGGGTACGCGGGTTCGTGGCTGACGCCCCGGGCGGAGGCACAGTGCTGCTCGCCGCGCCGGCCGGTGCGGTGCTGTCGCCGCAGTTCGGTCCCGGCTCGGCCGCGGCGCACGTGGCGAGCGGGGCACTGCCGCTCGCCGGCGACTGGCCCAGCCTGCGCCGGGACGTGGACACCCCGGCGGACCTGGCCGACGCGGCGGGGCTCGGCGTGGGGCCGCGCACCGCCGCGCTGCTGGACCGGGTCGCCGCAGCGGTGGAGTACGGTGCTGGCATGCAGGGGACGGTGGCCACCTACGACGCGTCGACCCGCAGCGGCGTGCTGTTGCTCGACGACGGCACCGAGCTGGCGTTCCCGGCCCGCGCGTTCGACGCCTCCGGGTTGCGGCTGCTCCGATTGGGGCAGCGTGTCCGGATCGAGCGGGACGCCGACGGCGAGGTGGTCCGGGTGACCTTGCCGACGATGGCGTGAACAACCTGGCCCGAGTTCATTTTCCGTTCACCCTTATCGGGGAATCATGGGGTGGTGAGCACCCCTCGCGAGCACCCCGACGGTCCGCCGCCGATCCTCGACCCCGGCACGTCCCGTAACGGCCGCCCCACCCGCGGCCCGGACGGGCGGTTCCGCCAGACCCGGCCCCCGGAGGAGCGCCTCGGCGCCGACCCGGACGCGGCCGGCGCGGCCGGCCTGGACGAGCCGCTCGACCCGGTGGAGGGCCCCGGCCCGGCCGGCGAGACCGCCGCGGACGCCGCCCCGCCGACCGCGCCGCCGCTGCCGGAGGACCGCTTCCTCAACCGGGAGCTGTCCTGGCTCGACTTCAACGCCCGGGTGCTGGCGCTCGCCGAGGACCCGCGCACGCCGCTGCTGGAACGGGCGAAGTTCCTGGCCATCTTCGCCAGCAACCTGGACGAGTTCTACATGGTCCGGGTGGCCGGGTTGAAGCGGCGGCTCTCCGCCGGCCTGCCGGTACGCGGTGGCGACCGGCTGCCGCTGCGCACCCAGCTCGACCTGATCACCGAGAAGGCCGCCGGCCTGGTCGCCCGGCACGCCGCCTGCCTGGTCGACGACGTGCTGCCGAAGCTCGCCGCCGAGGACATCCGCATCCTGCGCTGGAGCGACCTGGACGACGCCGAGCGGGAGCGGCTGCGCACCTGGTTCCGGGAGCACATCTTCCCGGTGCTCACCCCGCTGGCGGTCGACCCGGCGCACCCGTTCCCGTACATCTCCGGCCGGTCGCTGAATCTCGCCGTGTCGGTACGCGACCCGGACGGCGGCTCGGAGCTGTTCGCCCGGGTCAAGGTGCCGAACAACGTGCCCCGGTTCGTCCGGGTGCACCGCGACCAGCCGGGCGTGCGGTTCCTGCCGGTCGAGGACCTCATCTCGGTGCACCTCGGCCAGCTGTTCTCCGGCATGCAGGTGGTCGAGTGCCACCTGTTCCGGGTGACCCGCAACGCCGAGGTGGAGGTGGACGAGGACCGCGACGAGGACCTGCTCCAGGCGCTGGAACGGGAGCTGGCCCGGCGCCGGTTCGGCCCGCCGGTACGCCTGGAGGTCGCCGCGTCCATCTCCGACCACATGCTGGAGCTGCTGGTCCGCGAGCTGGACATGGACGGTCACGACGTGCTGCGGGTCCGCGGCCTGCTCGACCTGTCCGCGCTGTGGCAGGTGTACGGCGAGGCGGACCGGCCTGACCTGAAGGACCCGTCGTTCGTGCCGGCCACCCATCCACGGCTGGCCGAGGGCGAGGTGCCGCGCAGCGTCTTCGCCACGCTGCGTGACGGCGACGTGCTGGTGCACCACCCGTACCACTCGTTCGCGACGAGCGTGCAGCGCTTCGTGGAGCAGGCGGCGGCCGACCCGAACGTGCTCGCCATCAAGCAGACGCTCTACCGCACCAGCGGCGACTCCCCGATCGTGGACGCGCTGGTCGACGCGGCCGCCGCCGGCAAGCAGGTGGTGGTGCTGGTCGAGCTGAAGGCGCGCTTCGACGAGGTGGCGAACATCGGCTGGGCGCGCACGCTGGAACGGGCCGGCTGCCACGTCGTGTACGGCCTGGTGGGGCTCAAGACGCACTGCAAGACCGCGCTGGTGGTACGCCAGGAGGGCAACCAGATCCGCCGCTACTGCCACATCGGCACCGGCAACTACCACCCGAAGACGGCCCGGCTCTACGAGGACTTCGGCATGCTCACCGCCGACCCGGAGATCGGCGCCGACCTGACCGACCTGTTCAACGTGCTCACCGGCTACAGCCGGCAGACCGCGTTCCGGCGGTTGCTGGTGGCGCCGCAGGGCATCCGCAGCGGCCTGATCGAACGCATCGACAGGGAGATCGAACACGTCCGGCTGGGCATGCCGGGGCTCGTGCAGTTCAAGGTGAACTCCCTGGTGGACGAGGAGATCACCGACGCGCTCTACCGGGCGTCGCGGGCCGGCGTGCACGTGGACCTGCTGATCCGTGGCATGTGCACGCTGCGGCCGGGCGTGCCGGGGCTGTCGGAGAACATCCGGGTCCGCTCGATCCTCGGCCGGTTCCTGGAACACTCCCGGATCTTCCGGTTCGGCAACAACGGCGACGCCGAGTTCTGGATGGGCTCGGCCGACCTGATGCACCGCAACCTGGACCGCCGGGTGGAGGCGCTGGTGCAGGTGAGCGACCCGGTGGCCCGGGCCGAACTGGACCACGTCCTCACCGCCGCGTTCGATCCCGACGTGGACGCGTTCGAGCTGGCCGCCGACGGCACCTGGCACCGGCGTACCGGGGACGGCGACGTGCCGCTGACCCACCTCCAGGATCTGTTGCTGCGCCGGGTCGGCGGCCGGGCGGACTGACCGGGCCGTGGCGCGTGCCGGGCGGGCATACGGTGAGCGGGTGAGCGACGACGAACCGGTACGGATCCGGGCCGCCGGCGGTGTGGTGTGGCGCCCCGGTCCGGCCGGCGTCGAGGTCTGCCTCGTGCACCGCCCCCGTTATGGCGACTGGTCGCTGCCGAAGGGCAAGCTGGACCGCGGCGAGCACCCCCTGGTGGCGGCCGTCCGCGAGGTGGCCGAGGAGTCCGACGTCAGCGCCGTGCCGCAGGTCCGCCTGCCCACGGTCCGCTACCGGAGCGAGGGTCTCGCGAAGGCGGTCGACTACTGGTCCATGCGGGCGGCCGGCACCGGCGGTTTCCAGCCCGGCACCGAGGTCGACGACGTGGCCTGGTTCCCGGTCGACGACGCGGTACGCCGGGTCAGCTACCCGCACGACGCCGAGGTGATCGCCGCGTTCGCGGCGCTGCCGCCGGTCACCGCGACGGTGCTGCTGGTCCGGCACGCGCACGCGGGCAAGCGCGGCACCTGGACCGGCCCGGACCACGGCCGACCACTCGACGAACAGGGGTGGGCGCAGGCGCGGGCGCTGGTCCCGCTCGTCGCGCTGGTCCGCCCGGCCCGCCTGTTCTCCGCCTCGGCCCGGCGCTGCGTGCAGACGCTGGACCCGGCGGCGGCCCGGCTCGACCTGCCGATCGAGGTCTGCGGCGACTTCGACGAACCGGCGCCGGGCCAGCAGGTCGAGGAGTGCGCGCTCGCCGCCGCGGCCCGGCTGACCGCGCTGGCGCAGGCCGTCGGGACGGTGGCGGTGTGCAGCCAGGGCAAGGTGATCCCGGGCGCGCTGGAACGGCTCACCGGCCGCGTGGACGAGGACCTCACCACCGCCAAGGGCGGCGGCTGGCTGCTGCCGTTCGCCGGTGACCGGCTGGTCCTTCCCGACCGGTTGTGAGGCGGGCCGCGGCCGCGCGGCGGTACCGGTTGCGCGGCGGCGGTTCAGGGCAGCGTGACGGTGAGCGTCACGGGGAGGTGGTCGCTGGCCTCGGTGCGCGGCGCGCGTACCTCGTCGGCGGTCAGGACCGGCGACACGAAGACGTGGTCGATCTGGGCGCGCGGATCGTCGGCCGGGCTGGTCCGCAGCGGCCGGGCCGCAGCCAGCGCGTCCACCAGCCCGGAGCGGGTGAACTCGGCGAACGCCGGGTCGTCCGGCTCGGTGTTCAGGTCACCGCCCAGCACCAGTGGACGGCCGTTCGCGTACCGGCCGGCGAACGCGGCCACCTCGCCCGCCTGCTCGACCGGATCCCGCCCGGGCGGCGGTTGCAGGTGCGTTGCGACCACCGCGAGTTCCCGGCCGCCGAGGTCGAGCGTGACGCCGAGGACCTGCGCCCCGGTCGGCGCGCCGTGTGCGGTCAGCCGCCGGGTCTGCCCGGAGCGCATCGGGAAGCGGCTGAGCACCGCGTCGCCCCAGACCGGGTCGGCGGCTGGCGCGAAGACGTACGGCATCCCCAGCCGCCCGGCCACCAACGCCAGCGTGTCGTGGCCGCCGTTGAGCCACCAGCCCCGGTCGACCTCGCTGAGCAGCACGACGTCCGCGCCGCGCAGCTCCCGGGCCACCGCGTCCACGTCCAGCCGGCCGTCCAGGCCGAACCCCATCCGGATGTTGTACGCGGCCACGCGTACCGCCGTCGGTGTGGTGGTGGCCCGGGCCAGTGCGGGCGGTACGTGCAGCGCGGCGGCGAGCCCGGCCAGCGCGGTGAGCCCGGCCAGGGCCGCGACCCGGACCGTGGCGGGCAATGCCGGGCCGGCTGATGCCGCGCCGGACGGCGTCGGCCCGGGGCGGAGAGGTGCCGTAGCCGCCACCAGAGCCACCAGGACGGCCGTGGCGACCGGAGCCCAGCCGTTGGGGTACCCCAGGTCGTAGGCGGCGTAGTAGGCCACCGTGGTCACCGCGAACACCAGCATGCCGAGCACCGCCGCCCGCCCGCGCCGCGCCCCCGCCCACCCGTCGTCGCCGTGCCCGGCCGCGTCGCCGGCGGCCCGGTCGTCGGCGGCGCCTCGCTCCTCGGCGGCGCTTCGGTCGGCTGCGGCGCCTCGCTCGTCGGCAGCCGCTTGCCCGTCGCCGATCGCATCGGTGAGGGCCAGGCAGCCGCCGAGACCGGCGGCGGTGAGCAGGTACGCCGGGACGAGCAGCCCGGTCACGAACAGCACCGGCCCGGCGAGCAGGGCGAGCGGCCACAGCACCCGGGCCAGACGGGCCGGTGCCCGGAACAACGCCGCCGAGAGGAACAGCAGCACCGCGAGCGCGCCCGGCAGGGCACCGTTGCCGGGGCGGGCGAGGCCGGGGAAGTCAGGCGATCCGGTGCCGGCGGCGGCGCTCCACAGCGCCGGGGCGAGCGCCACCTGCCCGGCCAGCAGCAGCGCCGGCCCGCACAGCAACCAGGCTCTACGGCCCGGGATCGGCGCGCGCCGCCCGGCGTCGGCGTCCGCCACATCCGCCGCCGGGGCGGCCGTCCGCACCGCGTCCCCGCGTACCCGGGCGGCGGCCCGGTCCCGCCGTACCGCCACCGAGGCGGCCAGGAACGCCGACACCAGCAGGGCGCTCAGGCTCCAGGCGAGCACGCCGCCGCGCCACACCAGATCCTCGGTGCCGAGCAGGGCGTGCCCGACCGCGTTCCCGGCCAGGCCGAGCGCCAGCCCGGCGACCGGGCGGGGCACGGACGCGGCGACGGCAGCGAGCCAGACCAGGCCGGCGAACAGTCCGGCGCAGGCCAGCCAGAGCTGGGCCGGGCCGCCGGGTTGCGCGGTGAGCGCCAGCCGGGCCGCCGCCAGCACACCGGCGGCGACGAGTCCGACCGGGGCGGCGCCGACGCGGCGTACGAGCGTGGGCGCGGCGAGGGCGAGCAGGAACCAGCCGAGCGCGAACGCGCCGAGCAACTCGGCGGGCGTCTCGGCGGCCCGGCCGAACAGGGTGATGACCGACGGCAGCCAGACCCGCAACACGTCCAGCAGGACCGCGATACCGAGCGCGAGCGTGAGGGTGGAGAGGTGACGGTGCCGCACGGGGCGCCTCTTCTCGTGACCGACGGGGGTTTTCGGCACGGCGATTCTGCGGGGCGCGACGGCGGGCGGTCAACGCGTACCCATGCGAAAGGGCGCCCACCGCGAACGGTGGGCGCCCTTCGTGGGCCGTCCGGTCAGCGCCGGGTGGCGGCCTTCTTGGCCGGCGCCTTCTTCGCGGGCGCCTTCTTGGCCGCCGTGGTCTTCTTCGCCGCCGTGGTCTTCTTGGCCGTGGCGGACTTCGCCGCGGTCGTCTTCTTGGCGGTGGTGGTTTTCTTCGCCGCGGTGGACTTCGCCGCGGTCGTCTTCTTCGCCGCCGTTGTCTTGGTCGCGGCGGCCTTCTTCGCCGGCGCGGCCTTCTTGGTCGCGGTGGTCTTGGTGGCCTTCGCCGCCGTGGTCTTCTTGGCGGCGGCGGTGGTCCGGCCTCCGGTGGCCTTGGCGGCACCGGTGGTCTTCTTCGCGGCGGCGGTGTCCTTGGGCACCTTGCCGCTGGCCACCATCTCCTTGAAGCCCGCGCCCGCCCGGAACGTCGGGACGGAGGTCTTCTTGACCTTCACCGCCTCGCCGGTCCGCGGGTTGCGCGCTGTTCGGGCTCCCCGGACGCGCTTCTCGAACGCTCCGAAACCGGTGATCGCCACCTTCTCGCCCTTGGTGACCGCCGCCTGGACCTCAGCGAGAACCGCGTCGAGCGCGGCCGTCGCCGTCTTCCGGTCCCCCAGGCGAACGGCGAGCGCCTCGATGAGCTCGGCCTTGTTCACGACTTCCTCCCGATTGTGCAACTGACTCGACGCGAGCCATTCTGCGCGCACGGTATGCCCTGTGCTGCCTGGACACAAACATTCGGTGGAAAAAAGCCCTTGTGTCGCAACGGATTCGCCCCCACCGGATGCACCGGTGGGGGCGAATAGCGCTTGAGATCAGGCGATCGAGGGCAGGAACGCCGGCCGGGCGGCCTCGTACGCGCTGATCGCGGCCTCGTGCCGGAGGGTGAGTCCAATGTCGTCCAAGCCCTCCATCAGCCGCCAACGGCTGTGGTCGTCCAGCGGGAACGCCCAGGTGGCGGCACCGGCGTGGACCTGACGCGCGGCGAGGTCGACAGTGATCGGCGTGGTCGGCTCGGATTCCACCAGATCCCACAGTTCTTCCACGGCTTTCAATTCCAGCTCGACCGGAAGGAGGCCTTCCTTGAGCGCGTTGCCGCGGAAGATGTCACCGAAGCGAGGCGAGATGACGGCCCGGAAGCCCCAGTCCCGCAGCGCCCAGACGGCGTGCTCCCGGGAGGATCCGGTGCCGAACTCGGGACCGGCGATGAGAATCGACGCGCCTGAATGGACGGGATCGTTGAGGACGAATGACGGGTCCTCCCGCCACGCGTTGAACAGACCGTCGGCGAATCCGGTCCGGGTCACCCGCTTGAGGTACACGGCGGGGATGATCTGGTCGGTGTCCACGTTGGATCGGTGCAGCGGCACGGCCGTGCCGGTGTGGCTGGTGAACTTGTCCATCTGTCGGCTGCCCTTCTACAGGTCGGCGGGGGCGGCCAGCCGGCCGGCCACGGCGGTGGCGGCGGCGACCGGCGGGGACACCAGGTGGGTACGCCCGCCCCGGCCCTGGCGGCCCTCGAAGTTGCGGTTGGAGGTCGAGGCGGAGCGCTCGCCCGGCTTCAGCGTGTCCGGGTTCATGCCCAGGCACATGGAGCAGCCGGCGAAGCGCCACTCGGCGCCGGCGTCGAGGAAGACCTCGTCCAGCCCTTCGATCTCGGCCGCCTCGCGGACCGCGGCGGAGCCGGGGACCACGAGCATGCGTACGCCGTCGGCGACCCGGTGCCCGCGCAGCACCTCGGCGGCGGCCCGCAGGTCCTCCAGGCGGCCGTTGGTGCAGGAGCCGACGAACACCACGTCCACGGCGAGGTCGCGCATCGGGGTGCCCGGGGTGAGGTCCATGTACTCCAGCGCGCGGCGGGCGGCGACCCGCTCCGGCTCGGTGACGAAGTCCTCCGGGTCCGGCACTGTCGCGCCCAGCGGTACGCCCTGCCCGGGGTTGGTGCCCCAGGTGACGAACGGCGTGATCCGGCTCGCGTCGAGCGTGACCTCGGTGTCGAAGGTCGCGCCCTCGTCGGTGGGCAGGGTCCGCCAGTACTCCAGCGCCGCGTCCCAGTCGTCGCCCTGGGGTGCGTTGGGCCGCCCCTTCAGGTACGCGAACGTGGTCTCGTCCGGCGCGATCATGCCGGCCTTGGCGCCCCACTCGATGGACATGTTCGCGATCGTCATCCGCCCCTCCATCGAGAGGTCGCGGATCGCCTCGCCCCGGTACTCGACGATGTGACCACGCCCGCCGCCGGTGCCGACCTGCGCGATCAGCGCGAGCACCAGGTCCTTGGCGGTGACGCCGGGCGCCAGCTCGCCGACCACGTTCACGGCCATGGTCTTCGGGCGGGCCTGCGGCAGCGTCTGCGTGGCCAGCACGTGTTCGACCTCACTGGTGCCGATGCCGAACGCCAGCGCGCCGAACGCGCCGTGTGTGGCGGTGTGCGAGTCGCCGCACACGATCGTCATGCCGGGCTGGGTGATGCCGAGCTGCGGGCCGATGACGTGCACGATGCCCTGGTTCTCGTCGCCCAGCGGGTGCAGGCGCACGCCGAACTCGGCGCAGTTGCGGCGCAGCGTCTCGATCTGGGTGCGGGAGGTGGGGTCCGCGATCGTGAGCAGGTCGCCGCGCCGGAGGCGGAACGCCGGGTCGTCGTACCCGGTCGGGGTGTTGTGGTCCTCGGTCGCGATCGTCAGATCGGTACGGCGGACCCCGCGCCCGGCCAGACGCAGTCCGTCGAACGCCTGCGGGCTGGTCACCTCGTGCAGCAGGTGCAGGTCGATGAAGAGCAGGTCCGGCTCGCCGGCGGCGGAGCGGACCACGTGTGCGTCCCAGACCTTCTCGGCCAGGGTCCTCGGTCGAGTGACTCCCACCATCTGGACATCCTAAATTCTGGGAGGTAAATTTCGGCTTGTGGGACACAGTATGAGCGGTGTCGGCGTTCTCGACAAGGCGGTGGTCATCCTGGCCGCCTGTGTCGACGGCGCCAGCCTGGCCGAACTCGTTGAACGCACCAAGCTGCCCCGGGCCACCGCGCACCGGCTGGCACAGGCGCTGGAGATCCACCGGATGCTCGTCCGGGACACCCAGGGGCGCTGGCGCCCGGGTCCACGCCTGGGCGAGCTGGCCAACGCGGCCCCGGACGTGCTCCTGACCGCCGCCGAGCCGCTGCTCGCCGCGCTACGGGACGCCACCGGCGAAAGCGCCCAGCTCTACCTGCGCCGCGCCGACGAGCGGATCTGTGTGGCCGCCGCCGAGCGCGTCAGCGGCCTGCGGGACACCGTCCCGGTCGGCTCGGTGCTGCCGATGACCGCCGGCTCGGCGGCGCAGATCCTGCTCGCCTGGGAGCCACCGGAGGCGGTCATGCCGCTGCTCCCCCGCTCCAAGTTCACCGGTCGCACGCTGGCCGAGGTGCGGCGGCGCGGCTGGGCGCAGAGCGTCGCCGAGCGGGAGGCGGGTGTGGCGAGCGTCTCGGCCCCGATCCGGGACCGCACCGGGCGGGTGATCGCCGCGATCAGCATCTCCGGCCCGATCGAGCGCCTCGGCCGCCGCCCCGGCGAACGCCACGCCATGGCCGTCGTCCGAGCCGGCCAACGCCTCTCCGGCCTCTGACCCCTCCCCCTCCCCCTCCCACCCCACGCCCTTGTCGGGTTGATCATGAAGTTGGCGGCATTTTCGATCTCCCTGACTGCCGCCAACTTCGTGATCAACGCGGCGGGGGTGGGGGCCCGGGGCGGGAGGGGGCGGGGGTGGGAATGGGGAACGGCCCGCCTCGCTTGGCGAGACGGGCCGTTCGTGGATGTAGCCCCGACCGGATTCGAACCGGCGCTACCGCCTTGAGAGGGCGGCGTCCTGGGCCGCTAGACGACGGGGCCAGGCACTTTTCCTGCTTCACCACCCTGCCGGGCGGCGTGGCAGTAGTCTAGCGGCATCCCGCGCGGCACCACCGCCGGGGGTCGCCCCCTGCGCACGTGGGCAGGACAGCAGAAAGCCCGCCCCGGAAACGGGACGGGCTGTCGGTGCTGTAGCCCCGACCGGATTCGAACCGGCGCTACCGCCTTGAGAGGGCGGCGTCCTGGGCCGCTAGACGACGGGGCCAGAACCTTCATTGCACTCCGCCAGCGTGAGCTGCCGGAATCCAGCGTCCGAGGGTTCTCGCGAACCCTCGGTTGCGCTGGGGTACCAGGACTCGAACCTAGACTAACTGAACCAGAATCAGTCGGGCTGCCAATTACCCCATACCCCATTGGCCCCTTGCGGCGCCGGGAATGAACTTTACCCTCCCGCTGCCGACAGGCCAAATCCAACCCCTCGAAACCCACCTGACCAGCGGAAACGAGGCATCGGAACGGATCAGGCGACGGGGACCACCGGGTTGCTCAGCTCCCCGATCCCCTGGATCCGCACGGTGACCGTATCCCCCTCGGTGAGCGGACTAACCCCCGCCGGCGTGCCGGTCAGCACCACGTCGCCGGGCAGCAGCGTCATCACGTGCGAGATGTACGACACCAGTCCCGGTACGTCGAACACCATGTCCTTGGTCCGGCCGAGCTGGCGTACCTCCATCTCCTCCGGGTTGCGGCCCACCTCACACCGGATCTCCAGGTCGCTGACGTCGAGCCCGGTGGTGATCCACGGCCCGATCGGGCAGAACGAGTCGAAGCCCTTGGCGCGGGTCCACTGCCCGTCGGAGCGCTGGAGGTCCCGCGCGGTGACGTCGTTGGCGCAGGTGTAGCCGAAGATGGCCCGTTCGGCGGCGGCCCGGTCGGCGCGGCGGGCGCCGGGGGCGCCGATCACCACGGCGAGTTCCGCCTCGTGCTCGACCTGCTTGGAGAAGATCGGCAGCCGGATGGCGTCGCGCGGGCCGATCACCGAGGTGGACGGCTTGAGGAACAGCAGCGGCTCCTTCGGCACCTCGCTGCCGTGCTCGGCGGCGTGTTCGGCGTAGTTACGGCCGACACAGACCACCTTGCTGGGCAGGATCGGCGACAGCAGCCGGACGTCGGAGAGCGCCCAGCGGGCGCCGGAGAACTGGATCTGCCCGAACGGGTGGCCCTCGATCTCGGCGATGGTCAGGCCCTGCGGCCCGGCCTCCGGCTCGCCCTCGACGACCCCGAACGACATTCCCTTGGCATGAGCGAAACGAGCGATACGCACCCGGCCAATCTATCCCCGCCCGCGGGCCGCCCGGCGGACACCGGCAGGCGGCACGCCCCGGCCGCCGCGCACCACACCCTCACCGGGGGCCGGCGGCCCCGACCGGCAGGAGCGGGAAAGAGTACGCGCGATCGCGCCGGACGGGGCGGGAATGGCGGCTTCGTACCCGCCCGGCGGGCCGCGGCCCATAGCTTCGGGTCCGGAGGTTCGTTGGTATGCCTGCATCGAGACGACACCACAGGGCCCTGGCAGTGTTCGTGAACTGCCTCGGCGTCATCGCCGCCGTACCGGCGCTGTCCCCGGCGACGCCCCGCGCGGCCGCCGCCCCCGCCCATCCGGCCCCGCCACCGGCGGTCATCCCCGGTGCCGCGGCCACCCCGATCCCGACCGGCGTGCCGGCGGTGCCACCGGCGGTGCCGACCACCGGCCCGGCACCGGTCCGCCCGTCGATGCCCCCGGTCAGCGTGGCGGTGGGCGCGGCGGGCACCCCGGCACCGGGCTACCGGATCGAGGTCCGCAACGCCGGCACCGCACCCGTCGACACGATGGTCCGGCAGGAGTTGCCGAACGGGTCGCGGGCCACAGCGGTGACCGGCGGTGGGCGGACCAGCCGTCCCGCCGGGATGAGCGCCGGTGAGGTGACCTGGCGGCTGCGGCTGCCGGCGAAGAGCACCACCACCCTGCACACCGCGCTGTCGGTCCCCGGTCCGGGCCGCTCGGTGACGGCCCCCACCTGCGTCTACGGCTCGGACGGCACGCGCCCGTTCGACTGTGCCACGGCGACCTGGGTGGGCGCCGCGACGGCCCCGGCGGCGCAGGTCACCGCAGCCCCGGCCTGGCGGCGGCCGCCGGTGCTGCTCGCCGCGTTCACCGCGCTGCTGGTGGTCACCGCCGGTGTGGTGTGGTGGGCGGTGTGGCGCCGCCGCCGGCGCACCGCGGCGGGAAGCGCCGCACCGGGCAGCATGGCCCGCGGCGGAACGGGCGCCCCCGGAGGCGGCGCGACGCCCACCGGTACGCCGGGAGGCGGCGCGATGCACACCGGCACCCCCGGAAGCGGTGTGCCCGGCGGAGGCATGCCGGGCGGAGCCGGACCGGGCCACGGCACGCCGGGCCAAGGCGGGCCGGGCCAAAGCGGGCCGGGCAAGGGCACGACCGGTGGGCCGCCCGAGCGCGGCACGGTCTATCCGCGTACGGCAGTGCCGTCGCCCGCGAGCCGCCGTCGCAGGCCGCCGGTCTGGCTCGTGGTCGGCGTGGCGGCGGCCGTGCTGGCCGGTGTGGTGGGCGCGGCGGCCTGGTCGGCCACGCAGCGGGTGGCCGCGATGGACACCACCAAGCAGCCGACGAGCGGCGCGTGGGTGGGCAGCAGCGTCACCGGCGCGCTGGGCCAGCCGCTGCGCGAGACCGCGTTCGAGTTCACCGTCTACCGGCTGAGCTGCGCCGCCGACGTGCTGCCACCGGCGCCGGGCGGCGGCCGGCCGTGCCTGGCCACGGTCGGGGTGCGCAACCTCACGTCCGAGGACCAGACCTGGCACGGGCAGTTGCAGCGGGCGTACCTGCCCAGCGGTAACTGGGTGGCAGCCGACGAGGACGCGACCCGGGTGGCGAACCTGGGCCGGGACGTCTTCTCCCAGCCGGTGGCCGCCGGGCGGCGGGTGCTGCTGCCGCTGGTGTTCACCATGCGCGGCGACGAGCCGCCGAAGCGGCTGGAGCTGCGCAGCGGCGTCTTCTCGGCGGGCGTGCGGGTGGACGTGGCGTGATCCGGGCACGGGCGGCGGTCGTACCCTGGGGTGTGTGACCGCCGCCCTCGCCCCCGCGCTCGACCTGGCCGACTGGCAGGCGCGCCGGCACGCGCACGAGGCGCGGGTGGACGCCTGGCTGACGCCGCACCTGGAACGCCGCCGCACCGGGGTGAAGCACCCGGTGGAGGACTTCCTGTTCACCTACTACTCGCACCGCCCGGCGCAGTTGCGCCGCTGGCACCCGGGCGCGGGCGTGGTGCTGCGCGACGCCGACCCGGGCGATCTCGGCCCGGACTACACGGCGGGCGCCGCCGGGCTCACCCTCGACACCGATCGGGTACGCGAGCGGCGCGCCGAGTCGATCACCTGGATCCGTACGCTGCTCGCGGCGACCGCCGGACGCCCGGCGCAGTTCGGCTGTTTCGGCATGCACGAGTGGGCGATGGTCTACCGGCAGACCCAGGAGCAGGTACGGCACAACGCCTGGCCGCTGCGGCTGAGCCCGGCGGCGACGGCGGCTGTGGTCGAGGGGCGCGGCGTGCGGTGCAGCCACTTCGACGCGTTCCGGTTCTTCACCGCGCCGGCCCGGCCGCTGAACGTGCTCCAGCCGACCCGGGAGGGCCAGCACGCGCTGGAGCAGCCGGGCTGCCTGCACGCCAACATGGATCTCTACAAGTGGGCGTACAAGCTGTCGCCGCTGGTGCCGTCGGAGCTGGTGGCGGACTGCTTCGCGCTGGCCCGGGAGATCCGGGCGCTGGACATGCGGGCCAGCCCGTACGACCTGGCCGACCTGGGCTACCCGCCGGTGCGGGTGGAGACGCCGGAGGGCCGGGCCGAGTACGCCGCGGCGCAGCGCGGTTTCGCCGAGCGGGCCGCCGCGTTGCGGGTCCGGCTGCTGGCCGCGCTGGACCGGGCCGCGCCGGCCGGCCACCGCTGAGCGCGGGGCCGGCCGGCGCGGGGGTCAGTTGGCGGCGCAGGTCAGTGCCGGCGCCGGGCTCGGGACGGCACCGTCGGCCAGGAAACCGAACGTGGTCTGGGCGGCCGGGGCCAGAGCGCCGTTCCAGCTCGCGTTCCGGGCGGTCACAGTGGTTCCGCTCTGCGTCACGTCGGCGCTCCACGCCTGGCTGATCCGCTGGCCCGCGGTGAGCGGGAAGCGCACTGTCCAGCCGGCGATCGGCGCGGCGCCGTCGTTGCGGACGGTCACCTCCCCCTGGAAGCCGCCCGGCCACTGACCGGCGACCCGCCAGGTGGCGGTGCAGCCGCCGGGCGCCGACGTCGGGCCGGTCGTGGGCGACGGGCTGGTCGTGGGTGAAGGGCTGGTCGTCGGTGAAGGGCTGGTCGTCGGTGACGGGCTGGCGGTGGGCGACGAGGTGGGGCCGCCGGTCGGGGACGCGGTCGGGCCCGGCGTGGTCCGGTCCAGCGCGGCGACCAGCGCCGGATACCACCTGTCGGACATCTTCTGGTCGCCTGCGGCGTTCAGGTGCACGCCGTCGTAGGTGTCGGTGGCGGTGCTGAACCCGGTCCACTGGTCGACCACCACGATCGGCGACGCGGCTGTCGTCTTCCCGGCCGCCCAACCGTCGATCAGCGAGTTGAGGGCCACCGTCCGCCGGCCGCACTCGGGGCAGCTCGCCGGGTTCATCGGGATGATCTTCGCGACCAGCACGGTCGTGGCCGGGTTGGCGGCCCGCATCTGGTCCACCAGCTTCGAGTACGCGGCCAGGATGGTGGCGGGCGCGATGTTGCTCCACACGTCGTTGGTGCCGAAGTGCATGAGCACGACGTCCGGGCGGGTGGCGGACAGCCAGCCGGGCAGCAGGTTCTGGTTCGCCACGTTCGTCGCGAGGTAGCCGCCGTGCCCCTCGTTGTCGCCGTCGTACGGCACACCGCAGCCCTGCGGCCCGAGCGTGCCGACGAAGTCGACGTCGGTGTGGCCGGTGGACTGGAGGCGGTTCCAGAGCACTGCCCGCCAGCAGCCGGGCGACCCGGTGATGGAGTCGCCCAGCGGCATGACGCGGACCGGGGCGGCCGCCGCGGCGGCCGGGGGTGTGGTGGCGGTGAGGGCGAGGCCGAGGGCGAGGACCGGTAGCAGCGCGGCGAGCACGGTCAGCGCGACGCGCAGGGGGTTACGGGACATGCGGAAGGGACTCCTGTCACTGTGACGTGGTGGTCGGTGACGGCCCTTGAAGCTCCCGTACGAATTGGAGCGCTTCGACGCCTCCGGTTCAACCCTCCGGGTGCCCCCGGTGCCGGTCCCACTCCGGGGCGAGGATCGACATGACGGTGGCGTCCACCCAGTCGTCGCCGTCGCGCAGCACCTGCCGCAGCGTCCCCTCGGCGACGAAGCCCACCTTCTCGTAGGCGCGCCGACGCAGGTGCCGCTCGCCCGGTCCACCACCGCGAGGTCGAGCCGGTCGTCCTGGCTGTTGCGGGTGCGCAGCACCACCCGCTCGCCGGTGAGCGTGGGCTTGACGGAGAAGTCGATCACGTGGCGGAATTCTCCGGGCGGCGCGCTCGGCGGCTCAACAGGCTCTCGGTCAGTCGCCGTCCACCCGGCGGTCGCGTTTGCGCTGCGACTGACGCTTCTTCTCGGCCAGGCGACGCTCCTTGCCGCCACGGGAGGGGCGGGTCGGCCGGCGCGTCTTCGGCGGCGGGGCGACGGCCTCCCGCAGCAGCGCGGCCATCCGCTCGCGGGCCGCCTCCCGGTTGGCCAGCTGGGCGCGGTGCTCGCTGGCGGTGACCGTCAGCACGCCACCGACCAGGCGGCCGGCGAGCCGGGCCAGCGCCCGTTCCCGCAGCGTCTCCGGCACGCTCGGCGAGCCGCCCAGGTCGAAGCTCAGCTCCACCCGGGAGTCGGTGGTGTTGACTCCCTGCCCGCCCGGCCCGGACGAGCGGGAGAACCGTTCCCGCAGCTCGGCGGCGGGCACCGTGAGCCGGTCGGTGACCCGCAGTCCGTCGTCCACTCCCCGAGGCTAGCGCCCGGCGCGGTGACTCGGGGTGGGGGTGGCCCTCGGCGTGGGACCGGCCCGTTCCTCGCCGCCGCCGGACGCCGCGTACGCGGCCGCGCCGACGAGCAGCAGGGCGATCACCGCGAGCTTGACGGCCACGCCCCGGATCGAGAGCCAGGCGTTGCGCCGGGCACCGGGGACGCTGGTCCGGATCGTCTGGTAGTCGGTCCAGCCACGTTTCGCACGCGCGTAGGACGCGCCGACACCGGCGCCGATGATCAGGCCCACCACGAGGAGGGCCGCAATGACAGCTTGCTCCACCTCCGCCAGTATTCATACTCAGCGTAATATTTCTATGCCCCAATGATCCCACGCCGGGTATCCGACACTTCGCACCGATCTTGTGGCGCTTGTGCAGGTGAGCGCCGCGCGGGCGGCGGGGCGACAACCGCGCGGGCGCCCAGGCCGGGCCCGCGCGGGTGGCCGCGCAGACGACTCAGCCGCCCCGGCCGATGATGGTGTCCGCGGTCTGCTGGACCTGGTCGATCGGGATGGCGAAGCCGATGCCGATCGAGCCGTTGCCGTCGATGGTGGCGATCGCGGTGTTCACGCCGACCACCTCACCGCGTGCGTTCACCAGCGGACCACCGGAGTTGCCCGGGTTGATGGAGGCGTCGGTCTGCACCGCTGTGTGCCGGCCGTTGCCGATGCGTACCTGCCGGTTGAGCGCGCTGACGATGCCGGCGGTGACCGTCCCGGCGAGCCCGAGCGGCGACCCGACCGCGAGCACCGGCTCCCCCACTCTCGTCGAGTTCGCCTTGGCCAGCGGCAACGGCGGCAGCCCGGCCGACGCGGGCACCTTCAGCACGGCCAGGTCGCTGGCCGGTTCCCGGCCCACCACCTCGGCCGGGAAGCGCCGCCCGTCCGACGTCTCCACGGTCACCGTGCCGGAACCGCCCCGGGCCAGGATGTGGTCGTTGGTGACGATGTGCTGCTCGTTGTCGATGGCGAACCCGGAGCCGGACGCGGACGCGCCGGAGCGGCCCCCGACCATCACCGACACCACCCCGGGCACCGTCTTGCCGGCGGCAGTGATCAGCTCCGCCGGCACCGGCGCGGCGGACGCCGCCGTCGGTCCCGGCGCGCCCCGGTCGGCCGCCCAGGTGCCGGCCGCCGCGCCGGAGACGGTGGAGAGTGCCACCACCGCCGCCACGCTCAGCAGCCGGTGCCGCAGGCTGCGCCGCCCGGCCTCCGGTCCGCCCCCGGGTACGTCCCGGTGGCCGCGCCCGTCCGGGTCCAGCTCCGGCGAGACGAACCACGGTCCGCGTGGCTCGCCGAGTCCGGTCTGCACTGCCATGCCTGGCTCCTCACATGTCGTGCGGTAGTGGTGTGCGGGTCAGGGCAGCCGGGAGAACCACCGCAGCGAGCCGGCCGCGGCGCCCATCGCCAGGACCAGCCCGAGGCCGATGAAGCGGGCCGAGATGTCCTGCCGCTCGGTGCGGTAGCCGACCGAGGTGCCGATGTCCTCGTAGACGTCCTTCAGCTCGGCGGTGGTGGACGCCTCGTGGAAGCCGCCGCCGGTCTGCTCGGCGACCGCGCGCAGCGTCTGGCCGTCCACCGGCACCTGGATCGCCCGGCCACCCCTGTCGACCGAGCCGCCGGGCGTGCCGAAGGAGATGGTGTGCACCGGCACCTTCGCGGCGACCGCCTGGTCGGCGGCCTCCATCGGGTCCATGCCGGAGGTGTTGGCGCCGTCGGAGAGGATGATGATCCGGGCCGGCGGCGGATCCTTGGCGGCGGTGGCGTCCAGGCTCTTGACCGCGCCGAGCGAGGTGCTGATCGCCTCGCCGATGGCGGTGCCCTGCACGCCTGTGATGCCCTCGGCCAGCCGCCCGATCCCGTCGTGCAGCGCCTCCCGGTCGGTGCTCGGCGGCACCAGCACGGCCGCACTGCCGGCGAACGCGACGAGGCCGACGTTGAACTCGTCCGGCAGCCCGTCGACGAACCGCCGGCCCGCCTCCTTGGCCGCTGTCAGCCGGTCCGGGTCCACGTCACCGGCGAGCATCGAGGTGGAGACGTCCACCGCCACCATCACTGTGGCCCGCTCCCGGGGCACCCGTACCTCCGCCTCGGGCCGGGCGAACCCGACCACGAGCAACGCCAGCATGGCGAGGAACAGGCCCGCCGGGACGTGCCGCCGCCAGGCCGGCCGGCGCGGGGCGACGCGGTCGAGCAGGCGCAGGTTCGTGAAGCGCACCGCGTACCGGCTCTGCCGCCGTTGCAGCACCAGATAGCCGGCGACCAGCGCGACGACGGCGAGCAGCAGCCAGAGGCGGGCGGGTGACTGCCAGGTCATGCGACACCTCCGCGGGCCGCCGCCGGCACTGTGGCCAGCCGGCGCTGCTCGTGCACGTACCGGACGACGTCCGCGCACCAGTCCCGGTCGGTGCGCAGCGCCAGGTGGGTCGCGCCGGCCCGGCGCAGCGTGCGGCGTACATGGTCGCGCTGCTCGGCGGCGGCGCGCGCGTACCGCTCGCGCAGGCCCGGGTCACCGGTCCACACCTCGCGGTGCCGGCCGCTCTCCGGGTCGACGAGCGTGACCAGGCCGACGTCCGGCAGTTCCAGCTCGCGCGGGTCGGTCACCTCGACCGCGAGCACCTGGTGCCGTACCGCGAGGCGGCGCAGCGCGGCGGCCCACGGCGGCGGCGCGGCGTCCGGGTCCTCGGGCAGCTCGTCGAGGAAGTCGGAGACGATCACCACGAGCCCGCGCCGGGTGGCGACGCGCTGGAGACCGTCCAGCCCGTCGGCCAGGCCGGGCGCCGCCTCGGTCCGGCCCGCGCCGGCCGCGCCCGCGCCGCCGGAGTCGGAAAGGTCGCCGGTACGCGGGGCGCCGAGCAGCGCGCGGAGCAGCCCGAGCAGATGGGTACGCCCGCTGCGGGCCGGGAACCGGCGCAACCCGCCCGGGGTGAGCACCTGGGCGCCGAGCCGGTTGCCGACTCCGGCGGTGAGGAAGCCGACGGCCGCCACGGCGGCGACCGCCAGTTCCCGTTTGTCCAGCGTGGACGTGCCGTACTCCATGCTGGGGCTGGCGTCGACGAGCAGCCAGGTGGTCAGCTCCCGGTCCGCGTCGACCTCCCGGACGTGCGGGACGGTGGTCCTCGCGGTGACCGCCCAGTCCATCCGGCGTACCTCGTCCTCGCCGGGGCGGTACTCGCGGCTGCCGGCCGCCTCGCTGCCCGGTCCGGGGAGCAGGCCGCGGTACCGGCCGTGCAGCAGGCCGTCGAGCCGCCGGGTCACGGTCAGCTCCAGCCGGCGCAGCCGCTGGTCCGGGGCCAGATCGGCGAGCCCGGGTCCGGCTGCGCCGGTCATGCCGCCGCCAGGTCGTTCACCGTCTCCGTGGGCCCGTTCACCAGCCGGGGTGGCGGCACCGCCTCGATCACGCGGCGCACCACGTCCTCGCCGGAGATCCCGTCGGCGATCGCGTCGAAGGAGAGCACGAGCCGGTGCGCCAGCACGTCCACCGCGAGTTCCCGGATGTCCTCGGGGAGCACGTAGTCCCGGCCGTGGATGAGCGCCTGGGCACGGGCCGCGGCCACCAGGCCGAGCGTGGCCCGGGGGCTGGCCCCGTACGCCAGCAGGGGCGCGACGTCGGGCAGGCCGAAGCGCTCCGGGTCGCGGGTGGCGAGGATGAGGCGGACCACGTACTCGGCGAGCGCGTGGTGGACGAACACGTCGGTGGCGCGGCGCTGGAGTTCGCGCAGCCGGACCGGGTCGAGCACGGTACGCGCGGTGGGGCGGTCGGTGCTCATCCGGTAGAGGATGGCCAGCTCGTCGGCGTCGCTCGGGTAGTCGACCACGACCTTCATGAGGAAGCGGTCGCGTTGCGCCTCCGGGAGCTGGTAGACGCCCTCGGACTCGATCGGGTTCTGGGTGGCCAGGACCAGGAACGGGTCCGGCACCGGCCAGCTCCGGCCGGCGATGGAGACCTGCCGCTCGGCCATCGCCTCGAGCAGCGCCGACTGCACCTTGGCCGGGGCCCGGTTGATCTCGTCGGCGAGGACCAGGTTCGCCATGATCGGCCCCAGCTCCACGTCGAACTGTTCGGTCGAGGCGCGGTAGATGCGCGTGCCGACGATGTCGGAGGGGACCAGGTCGGGGGTGAACTGGATCCGGGAGAACGTGCCACCGACCACTGTGGCGAGCGTCTGCGCCGCCAGCGTCTTGGCCACCCCCGGTACGCCCTCCAGCAGGCAGTGCCCGTCGGCGATCAGGGCGGTGAGCAGGCGGTCGACGAGCCGATCCTGCCCGACGATCACGCGTTTGACCTCGACGAGGGTCTGTTCCAGCTCGACGCCGCTCGCGTCGGCGTCGACCGGGCTGAGCACGCTGGCCGGGGTGTCCGAGATGTCCGTCACGGTGCTTGCTTCCCGTGCCGGACCGGCGACAAACGTCGGATTATCGGCCCCTGGGCGGTGGCCGGCGGGCCGGACCGGCAGTATCTCCCCAGCCGGGCGGGAACGGCACGAAGCGGCGCGGCACCGGCCGGACCGGTACGGAACACGACACCGGCCCCCGCCGGAGCGGGGGCCGGTGCGGTGCCGGACGGGTCAGTTGGCGACGACCAGGTGGAACGGCCGGTCCGAGGCGCTGCCGGAGGAGCTGCGCGTCTGCACGAAGACGGCGTTCGGGGTCAGCGTGCGGGGTGCCACCGACACCTCACCGGCCGGCGGCACGTTCGCCGTGTCGTTCGTGCCGATGGTCGCCACGTACGCCTTGGCGGACACGTTGTAGTCCAGCAGCACCTGGTACTGCCCGGGGGACACCCCGACGCCCGGGGCGAACCGGAACGAGGACACCACGTTGCCGGAGTGCTGCAGCAGCGTGCCGTTGGCCGCCACGACGGCCCAGGCGACCTGGCCGGCCGCCGGTGGGGCCAGTGTCGCCCGCATGGCGGTGCGGGCGGCCTGCCGCTCGGCGGCGGTCACCGGTGGCTGGGCCGTGGAGTGCCGAGCACCGGGCTGCGGCTTCGCCTCCGACTGGGCGGCGGCGGCGATCCCGCCACCGGCCAGGCTGAGCGACAGCGCGGCAAGCGCCACCACCGTCGCCTTTCGCTTCAAGAATGTGGCCATGAGTTCTCCCTTGGTAGACCGTGGTGATACGGCGACTGCGCGCGGCAAATTGCGGATCATCGGGTATCCGCCGGGAGCGCACCGCTCGTGAGCTGGCCTTACTACAGAGAGTCGCGACGTCTCAACCAGGTGGAACCTAGCACCGGAAAATGCGGGCGGTCAATAGCAATATTGCGTGTCCGACCGATCCGCAAAGATGCCCGGAAATTGCGAGAAACAATTCACGAGATTGTTTCGGAGGGCATCGCGCCCACTTTGATCCGGGTAGCCTGACCGTCATGATCACCCTGCCGCGACTGCCCCGGGGCGGCCACCCGCGTACCGTCGCGTGCTGGCTCGCCGTCGCGCCGGTCGCCGCGTGGGCGCTGGTACGCCTGACCGGGCTGGAACGCGGCCCGCTGGTGCAGGCGGTCGCGTTCACGCCGTACGCCGCCGCCGTGGCCCCGGTCGTGGCGGTGGCCGCGCTCGCCCTGCGGCGCCGTGCACCGGCGGTGGTCGCGGCGCTGGCCGCGCTGGCGCTGATCGGCGCGGTGGCGCCCCGCACGGTCCCCGGCGACCGGCCCGCCGCCGGCGGGCCGACGCTGCGGCTGCTCACCGCCAACCTGCGCCTCGGCTCGGCCGACCCGGCGGCGCTCGTGGACCTGGTCCGGACTCGGCGGGTGGACGTGCTCACGGTGCAGGAACTCACCCCGCCGCTGGCTGCCGAGCTGGACCGGCTCGGCCTGGCCGCGCTGCTGCCGCACCGGTCGCTGACCCCCGAGGTCGGCTCGACCGGCTCCGGCGTGTACGCCCGGCACCCCCTGCGCGACACCGGTCACCGGCGCAACAAGGGCTTCTTCTTCACCCAGGCGTACGCCACCGTGACGGTGCCGGGGGCGCCACCGCTGCGGGTGGAGTCGGCGCACCCGGCCGCGCCGTACGCCCCGCACGTGGTGCCGGACTGGTGGACCGACCAGCGCGCCCAGCCGCCGGCCACCCCGGACGGCGGGCTGAGCGTGCTGGCCGGCGACTTCAACGCCACGCTCGACCACGCCGCGTTGCGAAATCTGATCGCCACCGGCTACACCGACGCGGCGGACGCGGCCGGAGCCGGGTTCGGCGGCACCTGGGGTCCCTACGACGGCGACCCGATCCCGCCGGTCACCATCGACCACGTACTGGTGGACCGGCGCGTAGCGGTGCACGCCGCCCGCACCTACCCGGTGCCGGGCAGCGACCACCGTGCGCTGCTGGCCGAACTGCGCCTGCCCGCCGGGTGAGTCAGGCCGCGCTCCCGTCCGGCACCCGGGCCCGGTCCAGGCCGTAGGTGAGCGCGTCCACCAGGGCGTGCCAGCTCGCCTCGACCACGTTCGGATGCACGCCCACCGTGGTCCAGTCGCGCCCGGCGCCGGCCGTCTCCACGAGCACGCGCGTGACAGCGCCGGTGCCGTGGCTGCCCTCCAGGATGCGCACCTTGTAGTCGGCCAGCTCGAAGTCGCGCAGCTCCGGATAGTGCCGGGCCAGGCCCACACGCAGCGCCTCGTCCAGCGCGTTGACCGGGCCGTTGCCCTCGGCGGCGGCGATCACCCGCTCGCCGCGTACCCGGATCTTCACCGTCGCCTCGGAGACGACGGCGCCGTCCTCGCGGTGCTCGACGATCACCCGGTACGACTCCAGCGCGAACGGCCGGGCCGGCGCGGCATCCGGCAGCTCGGAGCGGACCAGCAGCTCGAACGAGGCGTCGGCGGCCTCGAACGACCAGCCGCCGGCCTCCAGTTCCTTCACCCGCCCGGTGACCCGGGACAGGGTGTCCGGATGGCCGGCCAGGTCCAGACCGAGCTCGCGGCTCTTGAGCTCGATGCTGGCCCGGCCGGCCATCTCGGTCACCAGGATCCGCATGTCGTTGCCCACCACGGCGGGTTCGACGTGGTTGTAGAGCAACGGGTCGACCTTGATCGCGCTCGCGTGCAGCCCCGCCTTGTGAGCGAAGGCGGCGGCCCCGACGTATGCCTGGTGGGTGTCGGGGGCGATGTTGGCGATCTCGGCGATGGCGTGCGAGACCCGCACCATCTGTTCCAGGCAGCCCTCCGGTAGGACGGGCATGCCCAGCTTGAGCTGGAGGTTGGCGACGATCGCGAAGATGTCGGCGTTGCCGGGGCGCTCGCCGTACCCGTTGGCGGTGCCCTGCACGTGCCGGACGCCCGCCTCGACCGCGGCGATCGTGTTGGCGACCGCGCAGGCGGTGTCGTTCTGCGCGTGCATGCCGAGCCGCTCCGGCGCGATCCCGGTCCGCGCCACCAGTCCCTCGATCACGGCGGTGACCTGGGAGGGCAGCATGCCGCCGTTGGTGTCGCAGAGCACGAACCGCTCGGCGCCGGCGGCCAGCGCGGTCTCCGCCACGGCGGAGGTGTGGCCCGGGTCGAACCGGAATCCGTCGTAGCAGTGCTCCCCGTCGACGAAGACGCGCCGCCCCTGCGCCACGAGGTACGACACGGTGTCGCGGATCATGGCGAGGTTCTCCTCGGCGGTGGTGCGCAGCGCGCGCTCCACGTGCCGCAGGTCCGCCTTGGCGACCAGGGCCACGGCCGGAGTCCGGGCGTCGAGCAGGCCGCGCACCTGCGGGTCGTCCTCGACCGCGAGGCCGGCCTTGCGGGTGGCGCCGAAGGCGACCAGGATCGCGTGCCGCAGCTCCAGTTCGGTACGGGCGCGGCGGAAGAACTCGGTGTCCTTCGGCACCGCGCCCGGCCAGCCGCCCTCGATGAAGCCGACTCCGAGGTCGTCCAGCAGGCGGGCCACCGCCAGCTTGTCGACAACCGAGTACGTGAGCCCTTCGCGCTGCGCGCCGTCGCGCAGCGTCGTGTCGTACACCTGGAACGTCATCGGAGTCCTCTTCTCGTGCCCTGGGGAGCAAACAAAAAGACCCCCCGCGGATGCGGGAGGTCTGCGCGCTCGGCGGGGGAAGGGCCGGCGCGCTAGCTGCTAATGATCAGGACGAAGCTGGTCACGACCCGTACTCTGCCACCCCGGCCCCGGTTTTGGGAGGCGAAACCCATATTCCGGGACGATCGCGCGTGCGGTGACCGTCTTCACACCTGGCCACCGCCCGTCCCGAGCGCAAACGGGGCTACGGAAGAATCTTGAACTGATCCAGTTACTGGCCCGGCCGCCCCGCCCGGCCACGCTCAAGGAGGACCCGTGCTCACTGTCGGTGACCACTTCCCCGAGTACGAACTCACCGCCTGCGTGTCGCTCGACGCCGACAAGGCGTTCGAGACGATCAACCACAAGTCCCACGAGGGTCAGTGGCGCGTCGTGTTCTTCTGGCCCAAGGACTTCACCTTCGTCTGCCCCACCGAGATCGCCGAGTTCGGTCGCCTCAACGGCGAGTTCGCCGACCGCGACGCCCAGGTGCTCGGCGTCTCCGTCGACAACGAGTTCGTCCACTACGCCTGGCGCAAGGACCACCCGGACCTGCGCGAGCTGCCCTTCCCGATGCTCAGCGACATCAAGCGTGAGCTGACCTCCGCCTGCGGCGTGCTCGGCGCCGACGGTGTCGCGCAGCGGGCCACCTTCGTCGTGGACCCGAACAACGAGATCCAGTTCGTCATGGTGACCGCCGGTTCGGTCGGCCGCAACGTCTCCGAGGTGCTGCGGGTGCTCGACGCCCTCCAGACCGACGAGCTGTGCCCGTGCAACTGGAACTCCGGTGGCGCGACGCTCGACGCCAACGCGCTCCTCGCCGGCGCCGGGGCCTGACCATGGGCCTGGACGCGATCAAGGCGGGCCTGCCCGACTACGCCAAGGACATCCGGCTCAACCTCGGCTCCACCATCACGACCTCGACGCTGAAGCCGGAGCAGGCGTGGGGCACCGCCCTGGCCTGCGCGGTGGCGGCCCGCAACCCGGTGGTGCTGCGGGAGATCGCCGCCGAGGCGGCCGGTCACCTCAAACCCGAGGCGGTCGAGGCGGCCAAGGGCGCGGCGGCGGTCATGGCGATGAACAACGTCTACTACCGGGCCAAGCACCTGATCGGCGACGAGCAGTACGCGTCGCTGCCGGCCCGGCTGCGGATGCAGATCATCGCCCGCCCCGGCGTGGAGAAGACCGACTTCGAGCTGTGGTGCCTCGCCGTCTCGGCGATCACCGGCTGCGGCGTCTGCCTGGAGTCGCACGAGAAGACGCTGCGCGCGGCCGGGTTCAGCCGTGAGCAGGTGCACGAGGGGCTGCGGATCGCCGCCGTCGTACACGCCGCCGCGGTGACCCTGGACGCGGAGGCCGCACTGGCCTGATCCACCGGCCCGCACGTGCCCGACCGGCACCGGGCGGGCCGACGACCCGAGGGGCCGCCGTCACCACCGTGGCGCCGGCCCCTCGGCGTCGGCGGGTCGGCCGTCGGCGGGTTGGTGCCCGGACAGGGTGGGTAACCCTCCCGACTGACGACGGCGCCGCGACGGCCGCGGCCCTGGGGACGGGAGGCGGCACATGGACGGACTGGATCCGCGCGCCACGCACGGCGGCACCGAGCCGATCCTGGACGACGGCCGGGGCACGGTCGCCGGGGGCGCTCCGGCGGGCGCCTTCGACCCGTGGCGCTACCGGGACGAGGCGGGTGTGGCGAGCGCCGACCTGACCGGCTACAAGGTCGAGGCCACCGACGGCGCCATCGGCAAGATCGACCGGGCGAGCCACGAGGTGGACGACAGCTACCTGGTCGTGGACACCGGGCCGTGGATCTTCGGCAAGAAGGTGATGCTCCCGGCCGGGACCGTGAACCACGTCGACCACGACGCCCGCACCGTGCACGTCGACCGGGAGAAGGACCAGATCAAGGCCGCCCCGGAGTACGACGGGTCCAGTCACGCCGACCCGGGCTACCGGGACCGGCTGGGCGGCTACTACGGCGAGAAACACTCGGCGCTGCCGCCGGACGTACCGCCGCGCGCCTGACACCTCGGCGACGGCCGGCGGGGACGTGTGAACACCCCGCCGGCCGTTACCGTGTCAGCTGTGGACACCCCGGAGAGCCCCTTTCCCGCCCTGTTCAACTTCCGCGACGTCGGCGGACACGCCGCTCGTGACGGGCGCACCGTCCGCCACGGCCGGCTCTACCGCTCCGACTCGCTGCACCGCATCGACGACACCGACCGGAGCGCGTTCACGGCGCTCGGCATCCGCACCGTCATCGACCTGCGCCGGCCGTCCGAGGTGGAACGTGACGGGCGGGTGCCCGACTACGACGGGCTGACCTACCGGCACATCCACCCCGAGCACGCCGACTGGGGCGCCAACCGGTTCGACTCCTCCGGTGTCAGCCTGGCCCGCTACCTGGCCGACCGGTACGCCGACCTGGCGCGTACCGGAACCGCCGGGCTCGCCGAGGCGGTCGGGCTGATCGCGGACAGCGCCAACGCCCCGGTGGTGGTGCACTGCGTCGCCGGCAAGGACCGCACCGGCATCGTCTGCGCGCTCACGCTGGCAGTGCTCGGGGTGCCCGACGGGGACGTGGTAGCCGACTACGCGCTCAGCACCGCCGCGTCGCAGCGCTTCGCCGAGTGGGTCCGCGCCACGCTGCCGGACGCGGAGGAACCGCCGCCGCCGTTCCTGGAGTCACCGGCCGAGGCGATGGAGCTGTTCCTCGCCGAACTGCGCACCGGCTACGGGTCCGTCGAGGGCTACCTGACCCACGCCGGCGTCACCGAGGCGCAGTTGGAGTCCCTCCGCACCCACCTCCTGGACTGACAACCCGCCTCGCGGTGATCGAGGAGCTAACCCCTCGATCACCGCGAAGCGCCGTCAGAGGACCCGGGTGACCCAGCCGTGCGGGTCGGCGGCGCGCCCGCGCTGGATGTCGACGAGCTTCTGCCGCAGCGCCATGGTGGCCTGACCCGGCTCGCCGCCGCCGACGAGGAACTCGCCGTCGGGGAAGCGCACGCCGCCGATCGGGGTGATCACGGCGGCGGTGCCGCAGGCGAAGACCTCGCGCAGCCGCCCGCTCGCCGCGTCGGCCCGCCAGTCGTCGAAGGCGACCGGCGCCTCCCGCACCTCGTGCCCGGCCTCGGCGGCCAGCCTGAGGATCGCGTCCCGGGTGATGCCCGGCAGGATCGTGCCGCCCAGCGGCGGGGTGACGATGCTGCCGTCGTCGTAGACGAAGAAGACGTTCATGCCGCCCAGCTCGTCGACGTACCACCGCTGCACCGCGTCCAGGAACACCACCTGGTCGCAGCCCGCCTCGATCGCCTCCGCCTGGGCCGCCAGCGAGGCGGCGTAGTTGCCGCCGCACTTGGCCGCGCCGGTGCCGCCGGGCGCGGCCCGGGTGTAGTCCGGCGAGACCCACACCGTCACCGGCCTCACGCCACCGGCGAAGTACGCACCGGCCGGCGAGGCGATCACGCAGTAGAGGTATTCGTTGGCCGGGCGCACACCGAGGAAGACCTCGCTGGCGAACATGAACGGACGCAGGTAGAGGCTGGCGTCCTCGTGCTCGGGAATCCACGCCCGGTCGATCTCGACCAGCCGGCGCAGCGACTCCACGAACGTCTCCTCCGGCAGCTCCGGCATGGCCAGCCGGCGGGCCGACCCGTTGAACCGGGCCGCGTTCGCCTCCGGGCGGAACATGGTCACCGCGTCACCGGTGCGGTACGCCTTCAGCCCCTCGAAGATCTCCTGCGCGTAGTGCAGCACCGCCGCGGCCGGGTCCATCGGGATCGGCGCCCGCGCCTCCAGGCGGGCGTCGTACCAGCCCTTGCCCTCGGCGTAGCGGATGGTCACCATGTGATCGGTGAAGACCCGGCCGAAGCCCGGGTTCGCCAGCAGGGCGGCCCGGTCGGCGGCGGTTACCGGCGCGGGATTCGGACGGATCTCGAAATCGAGCTTGTCACCACCGCTCATCGCGCTGACCTCCCTGCGGGTTCACGGCATGCGAGATCGCACGCCGACGTCACTGGTGCCAGAAACTTACCCCGAACGGTCGTTCAGCGGATAGCTCCGCCCCGGCGGATGCGACGCGCCGGACGCTCGGGTGGGGCCCGGTGACGGGTCTGGCGCCCGGTACCGGGCCGCCAGGAGGGTCGGCCCGGTCAGGCTACGGCGTAGGCGGCGAGCCGGTCGCCGACCTCCTCGGTGCGCAGCGGCGCGCCCGGCGTACGCCCGGCCAGTTCGGTGCCGACCGCGGCGGTGACCCGGGCGGCGGCGTCGGCGTGGCCGAGCTGGTCCAGCAGCAGCGCGGCGGACAGCACCGCGGCGACCGGGTCGGCGAGGCCCTGGCCGGCGATGTCCGGTGCCGAACCGTGCACCGGCTCGAACATCGACGGGTAGCGCCCCTCAGGGTTGATGCAGCCGCTGGCCGCCAGCCCGATGCCACCGGTCACGGCGGCCGCGATGTCGGTGAGGATGTCGCCGAACAGGTTGTCGGTGACCACCACGTCGTACCGGGACGGGTTGGTCACCAGGAACATCGCGGCGGCGTCGATGTGCTGGTACTCGGTGGTCATGTCCGGGTGCTCGGCGGCCACCGCGTCGAAGGCGCGCGCCCAGAGCGACCCGGCGTGGGTGAGCACGTTGGTCTTGTGCACGAGCGTGACCTTGCGCCGCTCCCGGCGACCGGCGCGGGCGAACGCGTCGCGGATCACCCGCTCGACGCCGTGCCTGGTGTTCAGGCTCTCCTCGGTGGCCACCTCGGCCGGGGTGTCCCGGTGCAGCGCGCCGCCGGCGCCCGCGTACAGCCCCTCGGTGCCCTCGCGGACCACCACGAGGTCGACCTCGCCGGGCTTGACCGCCGCCAGCGGACCGGCGACGCCGGGCCAGAGCCGGGACGGGCGCAGGTTGACGTACTGGTCGAAGGCGAACCGGAGCTTCAGCAGCAGACCGCGCTCCAGCACACCCGGCGGCACGGTCGGGTCGCCCACCGCGCCCAGCAGGATGGCGTCGTGACCGGCCAGTTCGTCGAGGACGGAGTCGGGCAGCACCTCGCCGGTGCGGTGATAGCGCGCCGCGCCCAGGTCGTACTCGGTGGCCTCGACACCGGGCACCACCGCGTCGAGGACCTTGCGGGCCTGCGCGACCACCTCGGGTCCGATGCCGTCGCCGGCCACCACCGCGATGTGTGCCACCTGAGGCTCCTCGTCTCGTCGTTAGGCGCAACCGTACGTCGCCGTCCCGCCCCCCGGTACGAATCTTCCATCATCCGGGATGGCGAATCACAGGAGGCTCCCAGCCGGCACTCATGCTGCGGTCATCTCCACTGCTTAGGGTCGAGTTCACGGGCCGACGGGGGCCCGGAATCCGGCACCGCCGCGACGCAGCGGCGACCACCGAGGGGGCGGGTGTCATGCGGATCGAGCACCGGCGGGTCCGCTGGGCGGACGAACAGCCACGTACCCGCTGGGTCGACCAGTCCGCGTTCCGCCCGGCCCGCCCGGACCTGCACCTGGGCGCCACGAACCACCGCGTCGAGCGGTCCGGCGCCGCGGCGTCCGGCCGGATCAGCGTCCGCCACACCGTCACCACCTCGACCGCCGACTACACCATGCTGCTCAACGCGCCGGAGTGGTTCGGCCACCGGGCGGTCAGCGAGGCGCTGCGCGACGCCGTCGCCGAGCTGCGCGCCGTCGACCTCACCTACGGCCCGAACCGGCCGGACAGCCTCGTCTCCCGCCTGCGCCGCGACGAGATCAGCCCCGACTCGTACCCCCCGCTGGCCGACCTGATCGACCTCTGCGCCGCGATGCGGGCGGCCACCGACGGCTGGTTCGACGCCTGGGCCGTGCCCGGCGGCTTCGACCCGGGCGGCCTGCTCGGCGGCTGGGCGGTGGAGCGGGCCGCGGCGCGGTTGCGCGCCGCCGGCATCCACGACTACGCCGTGCTCAGCGGCGCCGACCTGACGGTACGCGGGCACGCGGCGCACGGCGGGCCGTGGCGCGTCGCGGTGCACCACCCCACCGACACCCGCCGGACACCTGTCGTGCTGGAGATGACGACAGGCGCGGTCGGCACGTCCGGCGTCACCGGCCGACGGGGACACGTCATCGACCCGCACACCGGCGAGCCGACCGAGCGGCTGGTGGCCGCCACCGTGCTCGGCCCGAACCTCGCAGTCGCCGACGCCTACGCCACCGCCCTGTACGCCGCCGGACCGGCCGGGCTCGCCTGGTTCCGCCACGACGCGGACTACCGCCCCCTGCTCGCACACCACCGGCGCTGAGCCGGCCGCTGAGCGCGATCGGCCCCCACGGTCTCGGCAACGACCGTGAGGGCCGGTCAGCGACGAGTGCGCGTGGCTCGCGCAATCGAGGGGTGCGGGCCGAGGGGCCGGGCGCCCGACCGCGCCACCCGAAGACGGGCCGGGGATCGACTCAGCGGAAACCGCATCGGTACGCTAGCGAATCGACGCAACTCGACGCAAGAGTCTCCACAGCGGACGCCGGTGAACGATGTCGGCAATCAGCGGTGAACGCACGGTGGGGCAGAGGTGACGGGCCGGGCCCGGGATGGCACGCTGTCCGCCGTGAGTTTCGATCTGAGCGTGTGGGCCCTGCCGAACGGGGCGACACCGGAGCAGGTGCGGGCGGCCGTGCAGCAGTGCCGCGAGGGCCGCCACGGCGAGCAGCACCCCGACCCGCGACTCGTCGCCTTCTACCGGGCGATCACGGCGAGCTATCCGGACCGCCCGGCCCGGCCGGGCACGCCGTGGGAGGTGGCACCGCTGCACACGGCCGCCGACCACATCGAGATGAACCTGCATCCGACCTGCCCGGACCAGGTCCTGCTGGACATCGAGCGGCTGGCCGGCGAGCACGACCTGATGCTCTTCGACGCGCAGGACGGCTCGGTCTACCCGCCACCGGCCCGCGTCCGTTCCTGACCCACCGGGACGACGAAGGGCCCGGCCGCATTCGGCCGGGCCCCGATGTGTCCTGTTCGGACTACACGTCGCGCAGGTCGGCCGCGCTGGCCGCGACCGCGCCGATCGAGTCGGCGGCGGACGTGAGCAGGTCGGCGCCGAGCGCCTGGTCGACGGTGAGCGTCATCAGCGTCTCGCCACCGGCCTCGCGGCGGGCCACCTGCATGGCGGCGATGTTGACGCCGGCCTCGCCGAGCAGCGTGCCGACGGTGCCGACCACGCCGGGCCGGTCCGCGTAGCGCAGGAAGACCAGGATGCCCTCCGCGCCGATCTCCACGTCGAAACCGTCCACCTCGGTCAGCTTGAACACGTCGCGGGTGCCGGTGTGTGCCACAGTGCCGGAGACACGGACGGTGCGCCCGTCCGGCAGCGCCCCGCGCACTGTCACCAGGTTCGGGTGGTCGACGGTCTCGCCCGGCGTGGCGAGCGTGACCTCGACGCCCCGCTCGGCGGCCAGGTGCGGCGCGTTGACGTAGGTGACCTGCTCCTCCACCACGGAGCTGAACAGCCCCTTGGTCGCGGCGAGCTTGAGCACCGACACGTCGTGGGCGGCGATCTCGCCGCGCACCTCGACGGTGACGCTGGCGGCCACCCCGCCGGCCAGGGCGGTGAACGCCCGGCCCAGCCGCTCGGCCAGCGGCAGCAGCGGGCGGACGTCCTCGGCGACCACGCCACCGGCCTGCACGTTCACCGCGTCCGGGACGAACTCGCCCTGGAGCGCGAGCTTGACGCTCTTGGCCACCGCGAGACCGGCCTTGTCCTGCGCCTCGTTGGTGGAGGCGCCCAGGTGCGGGGTGGCCACCACGTTGTCGAAGGCGAACAGCGGCGAGGAGGTGCACGGCTCCTTGGCGTACACGTCGACACCGGCGCCGGCCACCCGGCCCTCCGCGATCGCGTCGGCGAGCGCCTGCTCGTCGACCAGGCCACCGCGGGCGGCGTTGACGATCCGGACGCCCGGCTTGACGATCGCCAGCTCCTTCTCGCCGATCAGGCCCACCGTCTCCGGCGTCTTGGGCAGGTGGATCGAGATGAAGTCGCTCTCCCGCAGCAGCTCCTCCAGCCCGACCAGGCGGACGCCGAGCTGCGCCGCGCGGGCCGGCTGGATGTACGGGTCGTACGCGATCAGCCGGGTGCCGAACGCGGCGATGCGAGACGCGAAGAGCACGCCGATGCGGCCGAGGCCGACCACGCCCACGGTCTTGCCCTGGATCTCGACGCCGGTGTACTTGGAACGCTTCCACTCCCCCGCCTTGAGCGCGGCGCTGGCGCTGGCGGTGTTGCGGGCGACCGCGAGCAGCAGCGCGACGGCCTGCTCGGCGGCGGAGACGATGTTCGAGGTGGGCGCGTTGACGACCATGACGCCCCGGGCGGTGGCGGCCGGCACCTCGACGTTGTCCAGGCCGACGCCGGCCCGGGCGACCACCTTCAGTCGCGGCGCGGCGGCGATCGCCTCGGCGTCGATCTGGGTGGCGCTGCGTACGATCACCGCGTCGGCCTCGAAGAGGGCGGAGAGCAGAGCGGGGCGGTCGGTGCCGTCCACGTGGCGCACGTCGAAGTCGTGCGCGAGCACCTCGATGGCGGCGGGGGCGAGTTCTTCGGCGATCAGTACGACAGGATTCATCGGTCCTCGTAGACGCTCGGTAATGGTTCGGCCTGGGGCGCCCGGGCGCCGCGCTGCGCCCTGCGCCGATCCGTGCCACGGCCGTCGGGTGCGCTCGGGCACCACACCAAGGATGGTAGGTGGCCGCCCGCCCGGCGTGTCCCGGACTGCGGGGTGAGGGCCCTCACACAGGCCCGTCGCACGCCTGTCATCCCCCGTTCACCGGGGACGGTGCGCGACGAGGCGTTGCCCACCGTGTCCCAGCACGTGAACGAACGGCGGCCCGCGGCCGGACGCCGGGGAGAGCGTCGGACCGCGGGCCGCACGGGGGAAAAGCTCAGGCGGTCTCGGTGATCGGCCGGTCGACCCAGCTCATCATGGCGCGTAGCTTCTGCCCGGTCTCCTCGATCGGGTGCGCCGCGCCCTCGGCCCGCCACTTGGCGAAGTTCGGCCGGCCGGCCTCGTCCTCGGCCACCCACTCGCGGGCGAACTCGCCGGACTGGATCTCGCCGAGGATCTTGCGCATCTCGTCCTTGACCCGCGAGTCGATCACGCGCGGGCCACGGGACAGGTCGCCGTACTCGGCGGTGTCGGAGATGCTGTAACGCATCCGGGCGATGCCGCCCTCGTACATCAGGTCGACGATCAGCTTCAGCTCGTGCAGGCACTCGAAGTAGGCCACCTCGGGCGCGTAGCCGGCCTCGGTGAGCACCTCGAAACCGGTCTGCACCAGGGCCGCCGCGCCACCGCACAGCACCGCCTGCTCGCCGAACAGGTCGGTCTCGGTCTCCTCGGTGAACGTGGTCCGGATCGCGCCGGCTCGGGTGCCGCCGATCGCCTTGGCGTACGCCAGGGCCAGGCCGAACGCGTTGCCGCTGGGGTCCTGCTCGACCGCGACCAGGCAGGGCACGCCCTTGCCGTCGACGTACTGGCGGCGGACCAGGTGACCGGGGCCCTTCGGGGCGACCATCGCCACGTCCACGTCGGCCGGGGGCTTGATCAGGCCGTACCGGATGTTGAAGCCGTGCCCGAAGAACAACGCCTTGCCCGCGGCCAGGTTCGGCGCGATGGCCTCGGCGTAGAGGCCACGCTGGGCGGTGTCCGGCGCCAGGATCATGATCACGTCGGCCTCGGCCGCCGCCTCGGCCGGCGTGAGCACCCGCAGGCCCTGCTCCTCGGCCTTCGGCCGGCTCTTCGACCCGGCGGGCAGGCCGATCACCACGTCGACGCCGGAGTCGCGCAGCGACAGCGCGTGCGCGTGGCCCTGGCTGCCGTACCCGATCACGGCGACCTTGCGGCCCTGGATCAGGCCCAGGTCGGCGTCGTCGTCGTAGAACACCTCAACGCTCATTGACTTCCCTTTCGTACGGCGGTGCCCGTCGGCCCGTCGAGAAACTTGTGGGTACGGATCAGGCGGCGCGCAGGGCCGGGCCGGCGGTGATGGCCCGCGAACCCCGCCCGATGGCCACGGTGCCGGACTGGACCATCTCCTTGATGCCGAACGGCTCCAGGTCGCGCAGCAGCGCGTCGAGCTTGTCCGGCGTGCCGGTGGCCTCGATGGTCAGCGTGTCCGGCGCGACGTCGACGACCCGGGCGCGGAACAGGCCGACCGTCTCCAGCACCTGGGCGCGGGCGGTGCGGTCCGCGCGCACCTTGACCAGCAGCAGCTCCCGCGCCACCGACACCTGCGGGTCCAGCTCCACGATCTTGAGCACGTTGACCAGCTTGTTGAGCTGCTTGGTCACCTGCTCCAGCGGCGAGGACTCGGCGTTGACCACGATGGTGATGCGGGAGACGTCCGGGTTCTCGGTCTCGCCCACGGCGAGGCTGTCGATGTTGAACCCGCGCCGGGAGAACAGCCCGGAGACCCGGGCCAGGACACCCGGCTTGTTCTCCACCAGCACGGACAGCGTGTGCATCGTCATCTAGAGTTCGTCCTCGTCGAACGCGGGGCGCACGCCCCTGGCGAACATGATCTCGTCGTTGCTGGTGCCGGCGGCGACCATCGGCCAGACCATCGCGTCCTTGCCGACCACGAAGTCGATGACCACCGGCGCGTCGTTGATCGCCATGGCCGCCTCGATGGTCTTGTCCACGTCGGCGGCGTTCTCGCAGCGCAGCCCGACGCAGCCGAGCGCCTCGGCGAGCTTGACGAAGTCCGGGATGCGGTGCTTGTGCGTGCCCAGCTCGGTGTTGGAGTAGCGCTCCCCGTAGAACAGGGTCTGCCACTGCCGGACCATGCCGAGGTTGCCGTTGTTGATCACGGCGACCTTGATCGGGATGCCCTCCAGCGCGCAGGTCGCCAGCTCCTGATTGGTCATCTGGAAGCAGCCGTCGCCGTCGACCGCCCACACCGTGGTGTCCGGCTTGCCGACCTTGGCGCCCATCGCGGCCGGGACGGCGTAGCCCATGGTGCCCAGGCCACCGGAGTTGAGCCAGGTGTGCGGCTTCTCGTACGAGATGAACTGGCTGGCCCACATCTGGTGCTGGCCGACGCCCGCCACGTAGACCGCGTCCGGGCCGGCGATCTCGCCCAGCCGCTTGATCACGTACTGCGGGGAGAGCGTGCCGTCGGCCGGCTCCTCGAAGCCGAGCGGGTACCGCTCGCGCAGGTCGTCGAGCTGGGCCCACCAGTCGGTCAGGTCGGCCGGCGGGCGGGCGGCCTGCTCGGCGGTGACGGCGGCGATCAGCTCGTCGATCACGTGCCGCGCGTCACCCACGATCGGGACGTCGGCGTGCCGGTTCTTGCCGATCTCGGCCGGGTCGACGTCGGCGTGCACGACTGTCGCGTCCGGCGCGAACGAGTCCAGCTTGCCGGTCACCCGGTCGTCGAAGCGGGCGCCCAGCGCCACGATCAGGTCGGCCTTCTGGAGGCCGTAGACCGCGGCGACGGTGCCGTGCATGCCGGGCATGCCCAGGTGCTGGCGGTGCGAGTCGGGGAACGCGCCCAGCGCCATCAGCGTGGTGACCACCGGGATGCCGGTCTGCTCGGCCAGCTTGCGCAGCCCCTCGGTGGCGCCGGCCTTGAGCACGCCGCCGCCGACGTAGAGGACCGGACGGCGGGCACCGGTCATCAGCCGGGCCGCCTCGCGGATCTGCTTGCCGTGCGGGTGCAGCGTCGGCCGGTAGCCGGGCAGGTCGAGCGTGGGCGGCCAGGAGAACGTCGCCGGCGCCTGGAGCACGTCCTTGGGGATGTCGACGAGCACCGGGCCGGGCCGGCCGGTCGCGGCCAGGTGGAACGCCTCGGCCAGCACGCGGGGGATCTCGTCGGCGGTCTGCACCAGGAAGTTGTGCTTGGTGATGGGCAGCGTGATGCCCTGGATGTCCGCCTCCTGGAAGGCGTCGGTGCCGATCGACGGCCGGGCCACCTGCCCGGTGATCGCCACCACCGGGACCGAGTCCATGTACGCGTCCGCGATCGGCGTCACCAGGTTCGTCGCACCCGGGCCGGAGGTGGCGATGCAGACGCCGACCCGGCCGGTGGCCTGCGCGTAGCCGGTGGCCGCGTGCCCGGCGCCCTGCTCGTGGCGGACCAGGATGTGCCGGACCGTGGAGTCGTAGAGCGGGTCGTAGGCGGGCAGGATCGCGCCGCCCGGAATGCCGAAGACCACGTCGACGCCGAGCGCCTCCAGCGACCGCACGAGCGAACCGGCGCCCGAGACCTGCGCGGTGGCGGGCTCCCGTACGGGCGTCTCGGTGGTGGCGGCCGCCGGGACGGCACGGCCGGGGCGGGCGGCGGGGTCGGAGTCACCGGCCGCGCCGGTGCCGGAGCGGGCACGGCGGGCGGAGTGGGCGAGGGTCTCTGGCGTGGGTCTCGTCATGGCGGTTCAAGCCTTCGGAAGTGAGTGGGTGACGCGCTTCTCAGGATGGGACGGGGAGGTCCCGGCGATGGTCCGACGGCAACAAAAAAGCCCACGTGCAGGATGCACGGGGCCAGCGCACTCTCGGTGGGAGAGTGCGCTCAGGTAAGTACTCGCGGCGACCGGTTCGACGACATGCGGCTAAGCCTGACGCATCTCACGCGATGAGTCAACTGATCCCACATTTTGGTTCACGGACGTGGGCGCGTCGGCCGTCGCGACCCCCTCCGCGCCCGGTGCCACCTGCGACGACCCCTCCATCGAGGGACGCGGGGCGGGCGGATTGTTGCGCAGCCGGGGCAGCAGCGGCGACGGGGCGCGCGCCGGCGCGGGCGGCGGCGCCGGCGGCATCGCGGTGTGCCGGTTGCCGGGCGCCGTGGCCGCCTCCAGCATCGCCTCCAGGTGCTCGGCCGGTACGCCCCAGCCGAACAGTGCGCCCTGACCGAACCGGCACCCGGCGGCCACCACCGCGGCCAGCTCGGTCGGGTTGGTGACGCCCTCGGCGATCACCTCCAGCCCCAGCTGGTGCCCCAGACGCATGACGATGTCGACCATCGGGGCGAACGCCGGACCGTCCCGCCCGACCGGCCGCACCGGCTCGTGCTCGGCGACCAGGCTGTGGTCGATCTTGAGGATGTCGATCGGCAGTCGCCGGAGCTGGCCGAGCGACGAGTAACCGGCGCCGAAGTCGTCCAGCGCGATCCGGACGCCGGTCAGCCGCAGCGCGGTGAGCCGCCGGATCAGCTCGTCCAGGTCGGTGGCGACCGCGTGCTCGGTCACCTCCAGCACCAGCCGCTGCGGCGGCACGTGGTGCGCGCGCAGCGCGTCGGCGACCTGGACCACGTATTCCGGGGCGTGCAGCTCGCGCGGCGACACGTTCACCGACACCCAGACGTCATGCCCGTCGGCCAGCCAGCGGGAGAGCTGGTAGCAGGCCTGGTGCAGCACCCACGCGCCGAGCTTGGCGATCATCCCGCACTCCTCGGCGAGCGGGATGAACTCGTCCGGCCGGACGTTGCCCAGCTCCGGGTGCCGCCAGCGCAGCAGCGCCTCCGCGCCGACCGGCCGCACCGACGGCAGCGAGGCCACCGGCTGGAAGACCAGCCGCAGCTCGTCCCGCTCGATCGCGCCGCGCAGCTCGTGCTCCATCCGGGTACGCCGGCTCAGCAACTGGTCGTACGTGGCGTCGTAGCGCTCGATCCGGTTCTTGCCGCGCTGCTTGGCGTAACGCAGCGCCAGGTCGGCGTTGCGCAGCAGCAGTTCGACGTCCTGCTCACCGTGCCCGGCGGCCACGCCGATGCTCACCGACAGGAAGACCGGCCCGTCGCCCTGCTCGTACGGGCGGCCGAGCACCCCGAGCAGGCGGTCGGCGACCGGGCCGGGCTCGGCCGACCCGTGCATGAGCACCGCGAACTCGTCGCCGCCGAGCCGGGCGGCCAGGTCACCCGGGCGCAGGTTGCCCCGCAGCCGCCGCCCCACCTCGATCAGCACCGCGTCGCCGACGTCGTGCCCGCGCATGTCGTTGACGTTCTTGAAACCGTCGAGGTCGAGCCCGAGCAGCACGCACGGCACGCCCGCCTCGGCACTGCGGTGCAGGGCACGCAGCAGCCCGCGCCGGTTCGCCAGCCCGGTCAGCGGGTCGGTGTGCGCCAGCTCGCGGAAGTGCGCCTCCCGCTCGGCCAGCCGGATCGCGTAGCCGCGCACGTCGTTGAGGGCGAGGTACTGCCGGGTCACCAGGGCGAACCCCTCGACCGTGCCGGCCACGATGGCGTACCCGTCGAACCCGCCGCCCTGCACCAGGTGGTAGATCGCGGAGGCGGCCATGGCGAACATCGGCACGAAGGCGTACTCGCCGTCGCGGCGGATGAAGTCGACGTCGAGCTGCGTCAGGTCGGCCCGGCGCCCGGCCACGGCGGTGGCCAGCAGACCGGCGGCGGTCAGCACCGCGCCGGTGAGCACCACGCCCGGACCGGCCTGGCAGAGCCCGGCGGACACGGCCAGCCCGCCGGCCGTCACCGCTGTCGCGCCGGCGGCGAGCAGCGTGAGCCACCCGCGCGGCGGCGCGACCCGCAGCACGACGATCACTGTGAGCCCCGTGGTGAGCGCCGCGCTCACGGTGGCCAGCACGATCGGCAGGCAGGCGGCGGGGGTGGCGTCACCGAGCAGCCGGGTCGGTTCGCTGAACGCCACCCAGCCGACGAACCAGAGCGCGCTGCCCATGATCAGGCCGTCGAGCAGCAACCGGGCGGTGGCGGCCCGGGTCGCGGCGGCGCCGGGCAGCCGCAGGACGGCGGCGCCGAGGCCGAGCGCGGCGAGCGTCGTACCGGCGGCGACGAGGACCGCCCACCCGGTCCGCTGGCCCTGCCGGTGCGCCCAGTGGTCACCGGCGGCCAGCAGACCGCCCAGGCCGACCAGGAGGCTGAACAGAGCGGCACCGGCGGCGACCGCGAGCAGCAGGTGAGCCGGCCGGCGGGGGCCGGTGCGGCGCCGCACCGACGCGACGAGCAGCACGGCGGCACCGGCCGCGGTGATCCCGCTCAACACCGCGACGGTGACCATCCCCGGGGACGACTGCACGCGTCAACTCTGCCGGATGAGCGCCTCCCGTGGGGGACCGGGTGTGCAACTGTTGGGACACAGGGTTCGTGCGGCGGAGTCGCCGCGCGGATGGTGTCAGACTGGTTGTCATGCCTGAGCTGCGGTCGAGGACCTCCACCCACGGTCGGACGATGGCCGGCGCCCGGGCCCTCTGGCGGGCCACCGGGATGACCGACGACGACTTCGGCAAGCCGATCGTCGCCATCGCGAACAGTTTCACCCAGTTCGTACCCGGTCACGTCCACCTCAAGGACCTCGGTGGCCTGGTCGCCGACGCGGTGGCCGAGGCCGGCGGCGTCGGCCGGGAGTTCAACACGATCGCCGTGGACGACGGCATCGCCATGGGCCACGGCGGCATGCTCTACTCGCTGCCCAGCCGGGAGCTGATCGCCGACGCGGTGGAGTACATGGTCAACGCGCACTGCGCGGACGCCCTGGTCTGCATCTCCAACTGCGACAAGATCACCCCGGGGATGCTGCTCGCCGCGCTGCGGCTCGACATCCCCACCGTCTTCGTCTCCGGCGGCCCGATGGAGGCCGGCAAGACGGTGGCGATCGAGGGCGTCGTCCACTCCAAGATCGACCTCATCGACGCCATGATCGCCTCCTCGAACGAGGCGGTCACCGACGACCAGCTCGGCGAGATCGAGCGCTCCGCGTGCCCGACCTGCGGGTCCTGCTCCGGCATGTTCACCGCCAACTCGATGAACTGCCTCACCGAGGCGATCGGCCTCGCGCTGCCGGGCAACGGGTCGACGCTCGCCACCCACGCCGCGCGGCGGTCGCTGTTCGTCGAGGCCGGACGCACCGTCGTCGAGATCGCCAAGCAGTGGTACGAGAAGGACGACGCCTCGGTGCTGCCGCGCTCGATCGCCGGCCGGGAGGCGTTCGAGAACGCGGTCGCCCTCGACGTGGCGATGGGCGGCTCCACGAACACCGTGCTGCACCTGCTCGCCGCCGCCCGCGAGGCGGAGCTGGACTTCGGCGTGACCGACATCGACGCGATCTCCCGCCGGGTGCCGTGCCTGGCCAAGGTCGCCCCGAACTCGCCGAACTACCACATGGAGGACGTGCACCGGGCCGGCGGCATCCCGGCCATCCTCGGCGAACTGGACCGCGCCGGGCTGCTGCACCGCGACGTGCGCGCGGTGCACTCCCCCAACCTGGACCGGTGGCTGGCCGACTGGGACGTCCGTGGCGGCTCGGCCACGCGAGAGGCGGTCGAGCTGTTCCACGCCGCGCCGGGCGGGGTGCGCACCACCGAGCCGTTCTCCACCACCAACCGCTGGTCGTCGCTGGACACCGACGCGGCCGGCGGCTGCATCAGGGACCGGGAGCACGCGTACAGCGCGGACGGCGGCCTGGCCATCCTGCACGGCAACCTCGCGCCGGACGGCTGCGTGGTGAAGACCGCCGGTGTGCCCGAGGAGTGCCTGACGTTCCGCGGCCCGGCCAAGGTCTACGAGTCGCAGGACGACGCGGTGACAGCGATCCTCGCCAAGGAGATCGTCGCCGGGGACGTGGTGGTGATCCGCTACGAGGGCCCGAAGGGCGGCCCCGGCATGCAGGAGATGCTCTACCCCACCTCGTTCCTCAAGGGCCGTGGGCTGGGCCGCTCCTGCGCGCTGCTGACCGACGGCCGGTTCTCCGGCGGCACCTCCGGCCTGTCCATCGGGCACGTCTCCCCGGAGGCGGCCTCGGGCGGGCTGATCGCGCTGGTCCGCGACGGCGACGAGATCGTCATCGACATCCCGGGCCGGTCGATCGAGCTGAACGTGCCCGCCGACGAGCTGGAGGCACGCCGGGTGGCCGAGGAGAAGCGGGACCGCCCGTACACCCCTGTCGACAGGCAGCGCCCGGTGTCGGCGGCGCTGCGCGCGTACGCGTCGATGGCGACCTCGGCCAGCGACGGCGCCTACCGTCGCGTCCCCGGGTGACGTAAGGAAGGGCCCCCTCTTAACGCCTCCGGTAGAGGAGGGGGCCCTTCTTAACGCCAGCGCGCCGGTAACCTCCGGAAGGGTGGACGAGGAGCTGGAGCAGGGCATCGTGCCCCGCCTCGCCGACCTGGTCGGCCGGGTGCTGACGCACGCGCAGGCCACCGGCGGGCCGGTGTTCCGGGCGATGTCCCCGCCGTACGAGCCGGAGGGCGCCTCCCCGGCGCTGCTGCTCGTCACCCGGCCGGGCTCGCTGCGCCACCACCGCACCGACGCGCACCGGGCCGCGTGGCGGGCCGCCGCGCTGACCGCCGAAGGGATCCGCGCGCTGCCGGACGGCCCGGAACGCGCGGCGATCGAGGCGGACACCGACCGCCGCGACGGCCCGGCGTACGCGGTCCTCACCGAGGCCGAGCGGTGGGAATTGCTGGCCGGCCTCGCCGCCCTCCCCAACCAGCGACCGCCAGCCCACGCGACGGGCGCGTCAGGACTGGGTGGGGTCCTCGTCGGCCGGTGCGGTGCCGTCGATGGGCAGGCCGAACTCCGCGGGTGAGTTCTCGTCGGTGCCGTCCAGGTCCGCGTGCGGGTCCTCCGGGGTGACGTCGCCGGGGTCGGCGCCACCGGCGTGCAGTTCGGACAGCTCAACCGGATCAGTCATGCCGTCCTGGTACCCGGCGTGCGCCGCCCGAACCCGCCGGTCCGCCGGAACGTCGGCGCGGAGGGCGGGCGGCGGCGATGACCACCGCGCTGGTCGCCCGGGGCGCACCCGCCCCGATCGCGACCCTCGCCGGTGAACTGGGCGTCCTGGCGTTCAAGCGCGGCTACGCCGAGTGGTCCGAGAGCGAGGGCGCCGAGGACTCACTCGCGCCGTACGCCCTTGCCGCCCTGGACGAGCTGCGGGCGGCCACCGCCGCTGGGCTAACTCGACCAGTGCGGGTCGGGAGCGCGACGGCGAGAGGGTGGGATCACTCGTCGGCGCGGTTGGAGGAATCAGAGCCGCGGGACGTTCCTTGGGTGTCGAACTCGGGGCTGTCCTGGGAGGAGATGGCGGTGGAGACGAGGCTGGAAGCGACCGGCTGAACCGGGATCACGTCCTCCGACGTACGCAGCCGGGGCGGCGCGGGCATCCACGGCTTGAGGTTCTGGATGATCTGCTCGTAGAAGTCGTCGACCGCGTGCAGCACGGAGTCGATGAAGGCACCCCTACCACTGCCACGCTTGGTTCCCGCAGCCGTGCTCTGGGCGATACGGAATGCCCGCAGTTCGCGCGAGGGGTCGGTGATGAGCGTCGTCGGTTCGGCGCGTACCTGGCGGAGGAGATCGGTGGCGCCACCGCCTCGGGCATGCATGGCGAATGCCTCGATCCGGACCGTGTCCGGCGCGTCCTTCAGCTGACGGACCAGCCAGTTCACCCGGGTGGTCGGCCGGCCCGACCGGGGAGCGTCGACATCGACGTGGCAGACGATCTGCCCGGCCCGCAGATCGGCCGTCACGTGAAGGTGCCCGACCGCGCCCGGAATCCGGATGCTGCCGCTCAGGGTGCCGGCACTGGCGAGTTGGTTGGCAAGCGACTGGGTGCGTGCGGCCGGATCGGCGAGGTCGCGGCGGCTCAGCGCGGGAGTCACGTCGGTGCCCAACTGTCGGCCGAGCCGGAGGCACGCGTAACGGATCAAGGCGTCGAAGCGCCCGGCGACCTGTGCCGCCGCACCGTCGCCGGCCCGCAGTGTCCCGGCCGACACCCCGTCCCGCACCTGCACCCAGGCCGGTCCCATATCGCTGAACTCGAGAGCGCCCGAACGCGGGTGTTCGAGGTACCGGATCAGCTCGCCCAGAACCCATGCCTGATCCAGGTCTGCGACGCCGCGGTATTCCTTCTGAATCACGGCCTGGGTCAGGATCTCCGTCCAGGGCAGGTGATACAGGGCGACCTTCCGCAGTTTCCGGCGATCGACTGTCGTCGGATGCTGCCCCGGGACGGGAGCGATCTCGTTCGAGATCGTGATGAGGGCGTCGAAGCCCTGTTCCCGCGCGATGTCCAGGTAGGCCTCCAACTGCTCGGATCGCAGCGGGTTACTGCCGGTCTTCACCTCCACGAGCGCGGTCCATCGGCGCTGCCCCCTGGTGACGCGGATGAGGCCGTCCGGGAAGAGTTGCTGGTTTCCGAGTTTGAACGGAACCTCGATGAAGGTCTGCACGACTCCGGCCGGCGCGCCGACGGACTGGGTCAGGACGCGCCCGAACTCCCGGACCGCGCTCATCACGGCCAGCAGGGCGGAGGTCGCCCGGCGTTCCTGCTCCTCGGCGCCGTTGATACCCGAGGTGGGAATCAGACGCGCCGCGAGCCAGGTTTCCTCAGACATAAGTGACCCCTCGTGAATCGGTGGTACGAGAAGTTACTCGCGAGCCCGGCTGGAAAGCAGCGCGACAATTGGCGCGTACGAACGGAAAGAGTTGACCGGTCGGATGTCGAGCGATCCATCCCGGCCGAGCCCGAATGCCGGACGGATACGCCGTCTCATCAGTTCGGCTTTTGTCGGCTTCTCAGTCCGATACCTGACTGCGAATGGCGCGGGCCGGTTCAGTGGCTCGGGCGGTGTCGTTCCAGGCCGTCGAAGAGCAGGTCGAGGGTGAACTCGAACTCGGTCTGAGAATCGCACCAGCCGAGGGTCGGATCCGCCACGTCGTGCACCTCGGCGGCGACCATGGCGGCCAGGTGCGGCAGCCGTTCGGCCAGCGCCACCAGCTCGGCCTCCGCCGCGTCCACGTCGGCCTCCCCGCCCGCGTCCGGCCGGAACACCTCCTGCGCGAAGCCGAGCGCCAGGCTCCCGAAGGCGTGCAGCGCCCGGTGGGCGATCCGGTACGAGAAGCCGCCCTCGACGAGGGTGGCGAGGATGCCGTCGTAGTAGGCGTACACCCCCGCCGGGACTGCCGGGCGGGAGCTGAGCAGCGCCGGGGCCCACGGGTGCCGCAGCATGACCGCACGCGCGGCGAGGAAGCGCAGCCGCAGCCGGGTACGCCAGTCACCGCCGGGCGCGTCCGCCTCGGCCCGCTCGGCGGCTGAGGTGATCTCCGCGGCGACGGCGTCCACGAGTCCGTCGAGCAGCCCGGCCTTGCCGGGCAGGTGGTGGTAGAGCGACATCGCCTCGACGCCGAGTTCGGCGGCGAGCCGGCGCATCGTGAGCGCCGCCATCCCCTCGGCGTCCACCAGGGCGATCGCGCTGGCCAGGGCCCGCTCGCGGCTCAGCGGCTCCCGAGGCTTCCTCGCTCCCATCCGGCTTCCCATCTCCCTTGACCTTACAACGTATGGTTGGCCTTACGATGTAAGGCGACCCGGCCACGGCACGTCGACCACCCCCGAGGAGCCGCCATGCACCAGCTGATCCGCACCGCCCGCGTGACCGGGCTGTTCTACCTCGGGCTCGCCGTCACCGGCGCGCTGGGGTTCCTCACCGTCCGTCCCATGATCTTCGACGCCGACGACGCGGGCACGACGCTCGCCAACCTGGTGGCCCACGAGTCGCTGGCCCGGGTCGGCATCGCCCTCGAACTGCTCGTCGTCCTCACCCAGACGCTCACCGCCGTCTGGTTCCACCGCCTGTTCCGTACCGTCGACGGCACCGCCTCGGGCAGCATCGCCGCCTTCGGGCTGGTGAACGCCGTCGCGATCCTCGGCAGCGCCGCCGTCCTCGCGACGGCCCTGCAGGTCGCGACCGCCGGGCCGGGCGACGCCGACACCGTCCAGTTGCTCTACCTGGTCAGCGGGAACCTGTGGGAGGTGGGCGGGCTCTTCTTCGGCCTCTGGCTGGTGCCGATGGGCTGGTGCGTGCTCCGGTCGGGCTGGCTGCCCCGGCCGCTGGGCTGGGTCCTCGTCGCCGGTGGTGCCGGCTACGTGCTCATGACGTTCGTCGCCTACCTCGCCCCCGGCGCCGGCCTCGCCGGCGACCTGCTGGTGGTTCCCGCCACGGTGGGGGAGTTGTGGATCCTCGGCTACCTGATCGTCTTCGGCGTGCGCAGGCGGGCACTCCAAGGGACCGAAGCCTAGGCGGGGCTCGCGGCGAGGGCGACACCCCGGGCGTACCGGATGGCGGCCGGGGTGTCCGCGAACACCAGGCCCTCGCGGCGCAGCTCGTCGGCGACGCCGAGCGTGCTGAGCACCTGGTCGTGGCCCGGGGTGATGCCGGAGATCAGCACGGTGATCCCCCGGCCGCGCAGCCGGGCGATGGCATCGCCGAGCACCTGGGCCCCGGTGGCGTCGATGGTGGAGACGCGGGACATCCGCAGGATCACCACCCGCACGTCGGCCACCTCGGCCAGCTCCAGCAGGAAGGTGTGCGCGGCGGCGAAGAACAGCGGCCCGTCCAGCCGGTACGCGACGATGTGCTCGGCGAGCAGCGCGTGTTCCTCGTCGCTGTGCTCGCCGGTGTCCAGCGGCACCTGTTCCAGCTTGGCGCTGCGGGCCACCGCGCGCAGCGCCAGGACGACCGCGACGGCGAGCCCGACGACCACTGCTGTCACCAGGTCCCAGATCACCGTGACGGCGAACGTCAGCACCAGCACCACCGCGTCGGCCCGGGTGGCCCGCATCAGCGCGAGCAGGGAGGCCGCCTCCACCATCCGTACCGTGGTGGCGAGCAGCACCCCGGCCAGGGCGGCCAGCGGGATGCGGCCGACCAGCGGGGCGGCGGCGAGCACGATCGCGGCGAGGGCGACCGCGTGGGTGAGCGCGGCGAGCTTCGAGGACGCCCCGGCGCGGACGTTCACCGCCGTACGGGCGATGGCGGCGGTCGCCGGGATGCCGCCGAAGACCGGGGAGGCGAGGTTGGCCAGGCCCTGGCCGAACAGTTCCCGGTCCGGGTCGTGCCGCTCGCCGACAGTCATGCCGTCCGCCACCGTCGCGGAGAGCAGGCTCTCCAGGGCGGCGAGCGCGGCCACTGCCAGGGCGCTCGGCAGCAGTACGCCCAGCGCGCCGAGGTCCACGAAGTCCAGCGACGGCGCGGGCAGCCCTTGCGGCAGCTCGCCGATCCGGGCCAGGTCGATCGGGGCCAGCTCGGCGAGGATCGTCGCGGCGGCCACCCCGACCAGGGAGAACGGCACGGCGGGCCGCCACCGGCCGCCGAGCAGCATCAGCGCCGCCACGCCGAGCGCCACAGCGATCGCGGCGGGCCGGGGGTGCGCGGCGAACCGGGCGACCGCGTCGGCGGCCACCGCCCACACCTTCTCGCCGTGCGCGGCGGTGACGCCGAGCGCGGACGGCACCTGTTGCAGCGCGATGACCACGGCGATGCCGGCGGTGAAGCCCTCAATCACCGGGGCCGGCAGGTAGCGGACGTACCGGCCGAGGCGAGCAACCGCGAGCGCGATCAGGATCAGCCCGGCCAGCGCGCCGACCATCAGCACGCCACCGGCGCCGAACTGCTGCACCACTGGCACCAGCACGACTGTCATCGCCCCGGTGGGACCGGAGACCTGGAGGTTGGAGCCGCCGAAGACCGCCGCGACTGCTCCGGCGACGACGGCGGTGACCAGGCCGGCCTGCGCGCCGAGCCCCGAGGTGACGCCGAAGGCGAGCGCCAGGGGCAGCGCCACCACGGCGACGGTGAGCCCGGCGAGCAGGTCGCGCCGGGGTGAGCGGCGCGCGGCCGCCCAGTCGGCCCGGCCGGGCAGCAGCCCGCGGAACAGCCGGCCCGCCTGCCGTACGACGTCACCGGCGCGAAGGGCAGCCGCGCTCACCGGTCCGTCCCGGAAGCCCGCAGCTCGTCCAGCAGGCCGTCCCGGTCGGTGAGGACCGCGCCGAGGATGCGCCGTCCGGCGGCGAGCAGGTCGGCCACGTCGGGGGTGCTGAGGGCGTACATCACCAGCGGGCCGTCCCGGTACGAGGTGACCATGCCGGCCCGGCGCAGCACGGCGAGCTGCTGGGAGAGGTTCGACGCCTCCACGTCGATGGCGGCGAGCAGGTCGCGGACCGGCTTGGGCTCGTCCTGGAGCAGTTCGAGCACCCGGATGCGCACGGGGTGCCCGAGGGTGCGGAACAGCTCCGCCTTGGCCTGGTACAGCGGCACCGACATGAACACCCCTTCGACGACCCTGAAGACTTTAACACTTGCAGAAATCTTCAAATCGACGGAGATGCGGGTAAGGCCCTTCAGCCGAGGTCGTTGACGCAGCGCAGCACCGGCCGGCGGGTGAGCGCGTCGGCGTCGAGCGGGCCGGGCGCACGCACCGTGAACGTCGCGCTCTCCCCCGGCAGCAGCGTCACCAGGGCCCGATCCACCTGCGCGGCCGGATCGAGGCGATCAGGGAACAGCGTCAGGTCGCGCAGCACGGTCCGGGCGGTCACCCGGACGCGCCGGCCACCGTCGATCGGCTCGACGGTCGCATCCCACTGCGCCGCCGGCCACCGAACGTCGCGGTCCTCGGCGAAGAACCACAGCGCGCGCTCCGCGGCGTCCCCGGCGTCCGCGACGAGCAGTTCGGCCCGGCCGTCGTCCGGCCGCGCCAGCTCCGCCGGCAGCGCCAGCGCCACCGAGGAGTACGCGGGGACGTCGAGGCCGACCGAGGTCTTCGCCCTCGGCTCCCCGGTGAGGGCCAGCCGGGTGACAGTGGCCGTCCCGCTCCACGCCTGGGCGGTCTCGTTCACCGCCACCAGCGCCAGCCCGCCGTCTCGCGGCTGCACCGTCAGCAGGCGGGCGGCGTATGCGCGGCGCAGCGCGTACCAGAGGGGTTTGCGGCGGCCGTCGCCGTCGATCGCCGACCAGGACGTGACCGGCCAGCAGTCGTTGAGCTGCCACACGACGGTGCCGGTGCAGACCGGCCGGTGCGAGCGGAAGTGCTCCACGCCGAGCTGGATGGCGCGGGCCTGGTTGAGCTGGGTGAGGTAGTGCCAGTCGTCGAAGTCGGCGGGCGGCGGCAGGTGGGCGTCGAGCCCGCGCCGGAGCTTGCCGTCCCCGTCGGCGGCCTTCTGGTGGTGGGTCATGCCCGGCGAGTCGTGCGTGAGCGGGTCGTCGGAGAGGGCCCGGCGCAGCGTCGCGTACGCGGGCGGCGCCTGGTAACCGAACTCGGCCACGAAGCGCGGCACGTAGTCCCGGTAACGCGTGTAGTCGTCGGTGTTCCACACGTCCCAGATGTGCGTGGTGCCGTGCGCCGGGTCGTTGGGGTGGATGTCCTCGCTGCCGGACCAGGGGCTACCCGGCCAGTACGGGACCGTCGGGTCCAGCTCGCCGACGATCGCGGGCAGCAGGTCCAGGTAGTAGCCGCGTCCCCAGGTGCGCCCGGCCAGGGGCTCCTGCCAGTCCCAGTCGTGCCAGCCCCAGATGTTCTCGTTGTTGCCGGTCCACAGCACCAGCGACGGGTGCCCGGCGAGGCGGGTCACCTGCTCCCGCGCCTCCGCCTCGACCTCGGTGCGGAACGGCTCCTCCTCCGGGTACGCCGCGCAGGCGAACAGGAAGTCCTGCTGCACCAGCAACCCCGTCTCGTCGGCGAGGTCGTAGAAGTCGTCCGACTCGTACCGGCCGCCGCCCCAGACGCGCAGCAGGTTGACGTTCGCGCCGGCCGCCTGGCCGAACCGCTCGGCGAGGCGCTCCCGGGTGACCCGGTTGGGGAACGCGTCGTCGGGGATCCAGTTGACGCCTTTGACGAACACCGGCACGTCGTTGACGTGCAGCGTGAACGGGGTGCCGTGCGCGTCGGGCGTGGTGTCCAGCCGGACCGAACGGAACCCGATGCGCCGGGACGCGGCGTCCAGCTCCCGGCCGTCGGTGCCGTGCAGGCTCACGTCGAGGTCGTACCGGGGCTGGTCGCCGTACCCGATCGGCCACCACAGCGCGGGGTCCGCGACGGTGAGCGTCACGACGGCGGTCCGCTCCCCCGCCGGTACGGCGACGTCGGCGGTGACCCCGGCGACGGCGGCGCGGACGGTCAGCGGCTCGTCGCCGGCCCGCTCGACAGCCACGTGCAGCTCCACCCGGCCGATGTCGTCGGCCACCGTGACGATCGGCCGCACCGACGCGAGCCGGGCGGTGGACCAGGCGTGCAGGCCGATGTCCTGCCAGATGCCGGCGGTGACGAGCGTCGGCCCCCAGTCCCAGCCGAAGTTGCAGGCGGTCTTGCGGATGAAGTGGAACGGCTCCGGGTACGCGTTGGGCCGGTCACCGAGCCGGTCCCGGTGCGCCTCGGCGTACCGGTAGGGGGAGTCGAAGCGTACGGCCAGGGTGTTGCCGTCCGGGCGCAGCAGCGCGCGGACGTCGAAGCGGTACGAGCGGTGCTGGTTCTCGGTGCGGCCGACCTCGACGCCGTTGAGCGTCACGGTGGCGACCGTGTCGAGCCCGGCGCAGACCAGGTCGACCCGGTCCCCGGCACCGGGTTGCCCGGCGAACGTGGTCTCGTAGACCCAGTCGGTGCGGCCGATCCAGGTGAGGCGGTTCTCGTTGTCGTCGAGGTACGGGTCGGGGATGAGACCGGCCGCGAGCAGGTCGGTGTGGACGCAACCGGGCACCGTCGCGGGCACCGCCCTCCCGGCGATCTCCGGCGGCACCGCCGGGCCGGGCTCGGCCCGCAGCGTCCACCCCTCGTGCAGCAGCGTTCGACAGCTCACGACTTCACCGCGCCTTCCATGATTCCGCGGACGATCTGACGTCCACCGATGAACAGCATGACCAGCAGGGGGACGGTGGCGATGAACGCGCCCGCGAGCACCCGCCGGTAGATCACGTAGTTGCCGCTGGCCAGGTCGGAGACCGCCACCATCGACGTCGGGTAGTCGGTGCCACTCAGCGTGATCAGCGGCCACTGGAAGTCGTTCCAGGTGGCCACGAACGTGAGCAGGCCGAGCACCGCCAGGGCCGGGCGGATCGCCGGGAGCACTATCGTCGCGTACACCCGCATGGTCGTGGCGCCGTCGACCCGGGCCGACTCGATCAGCTCGTCCGGGACGGTGTTCACGATGAACTGCCGCATGTAGAACACGCCGAACGCGGTGACCAGGCCGGGCGCGATCACGGCGAGCAGCGTGCCGTTCCAGCCGAGCTCGCCCATCACGATGTAGAGCGCCACGATGCCGAGTTGGTTGGGCACTGTGAGCGTGAGCACCACGAACAGCATCAGGACGCGGCTGCCCGTGAAGCGCAGCTTGGCGAACGCGAACCCGGCGAGCGAGCAGAAGAACAGCACCGAGGCGGTCACCACGACCGAGACGATGACGCTGTTGACGAGTGAGGCGGCGAAGTAGACGTCCTGGAGCGAGAAGACCTCGTCGACGTTGGTGAGGAAGCGGTCGCCGGGAACAACCGCCGGTGGCAGCTTCGCCAGCGCCTCGTCGTCGCTGGTGGCGATCACGAACATCCAGTAGAGCGGAAACGCGGCGAACAACATGCTCACCGCGAGCAGAAGGTAGGTCCAGAGCCCGGCCGGGGTGTCCTGTGGCGCCCGCGCCACCACGCGTCGCGTCGTCACCGGCGGCCTCCGGAGAGTCTGTTGGTCAGCAGGTAGTTGAGACCGGCGACGACCAGGATGATCAGGAACAGCGCCCAGGACATCGCGGCGGCGTACCCGAGGTTGAGGTCCTTCCAGCCGACCTTGTAGATGAGCTGGGCGATGGTCTGCCACTCGCCGTCCGGCCCGCCGGTCGCGGCCTGGGCGTTCGGGTCGAACAGCATCGGCTCGGTGAACAGCTGCAACCCGCCGATGGTGGACAGGATGACTGTGAACAGGACCACCGGCTGGATCATCGGGACGGTGATCCGCCAGAGCTGCTTCCACGGCCCGGCGCCGTCGATCGCGGCGGCCTCGTAGACGTCGCGCGGGATGGACTGCATGGCGGCCAGGTAGAGCAGCGCGTTGTAGCCGATCCACTTCCAGTTGACCATGGTGGCGATGGCGATCCAGGCGTGCAGCTTGTCCGCCCGCCAGTCGATCGGGTCGTCCGGGCCGCCGATGCCGAGCAGGCCGAGCGCCCAGTTCGCCATGCCGAAGTCGCGGGAGAAGAAGACGCTGAACACCATCGTCGAGGCCACGATCGGTGTCACGTACGGCAGCAGCACGCCCACCCGCCACCACGTCTGCGCCCGCAGCCTGCGGTTGAGCAGCGACGCGACGAGCAGCGCGAGCAGCAGTTGCGGCACGGTGGAGAGCAGGAAGATGCCGAACGTGTTGTAGAGGGCGTTCCAGAAGTCCTCGTCGGCGAACAGGCGGCTGAAGTTCTCGGCGCCCGCCCAGTACGGCAGCGTCGGGTCGTCCAGCCGGTAGTTGCGCAGCGACACGACCGCGTTGAACAGCAGCGGGAACAGCCCGAACACGAGGAAGAGCAGGAAGAACGGCGCGATCATCAGGTACGGCATGTAGCGCATGTCGAAGCGGTACAGCCGGTCGCGCCAGCTCATCCGCCGGTCGCCGCCGCCGGTGCGGCCGGGCTTGCGCTCGGGTGGGCGGCCGGGTGGCGCGGGCGCGGCACGGGTGCTGGACATCGGTTCACTCCAGGGCCGGGAGATCGGACGGTGACGGGACGGACCGGGCCGCCCCGTCACCTGTGACACGTCAGGACTTGGCGGCCTTCTCGGCCTCCTTGACCGCCTCGGACCAGGCGGCGCCGGACTTGAGCGACTTGTTCTCCACCCGCCGGATCACGTTCTCCACCGCCACCCGGGTCGGGCCGTTCCTCCGGCCCAGGTACTGCGGGGTGAGACCCTGCGCCATCTTCGGGAAGATCTGGCCGACCGGGGCGTCGTTGAAGAACGGGTTCTTGAAGTCGGCGATCGCCGGGTCGGTGTAGAGCGCCGGTTGCGACGGCAGGTTGCCGACCTTCTTGAAGATCTCGATCTGCTGCTCCGGCGCGACCAGCCAGGTCAGCAGCTTGTACGCCTCGTCGACGTTCTTGCCCTGCTTGGGCAGCGTCAGGAAGGAGCCACCCCAGTTGCCCCCGCCACCCGGTACCGCGGCGATGTCCCACTTGCCCTCGGTGCCTGGTGCGGTGTCCTTGATGTGGCCGAGCATCCAGGCCGGGCAGGCGAGCACCGCGAACGCGCCGCTGGTGAAGCCCTTGTCCCAGTCGGCCTGGAAGCTGACCAGGTTGGCCGACAGCCCGGCGCCCACGGCCTTGACCGTGTAGTCGAACGCCACCTTCGGGCCCTGCTCCATCCGGAGCTGGTCCTGCTCGTCGTAGAAGCCGACCGGCTGCTGGCCGAGGATCGGGTTGAACAGGTTGGTGCCGGCGTCGATGAACTTCTTCTTCGTCGTGGCGGTGTACTGCTGGCCGACCTCGACGAACTTGTCCCACGTGGGCCAGAGCGCCGACACCTGGTCGCGTTCGGTGGGCAGGCCGGCGGCCTTGAACAGGTCGGTGCGGTAGCACATCGCCAGGCCGCCGACGTCGGTGCCGAGGCCGATCTGTGTCTTGCCGTCGGCCGACAGCGACTGCTTCCACTTCCAGGGCAGGTACTTGCTCTCGTACGAGCCGGCGCCCTTGTCGAGCAGGTTGACGAACTTGTCGGACTGGCTGCGGAACTGGACCATGAAGCCCTCGTCGATCGCCGCGATGTCGGGCGCCCCGTTGCCCGCGACCAGCTTCTTCTGCAGGTCCTCGTGCTGGGCGTTGTACTCGCCCGAGTTGAGCTGGATCTTGACGTTCGGGTGCTCGGCCTCGTACTTGGCCTTCAGATCCTGAAGCCCGAAGTCACCCCAGAAGTTGATTTTCAGCGTGACCTGACCACCGGCCGAGTCCGAGCCGCCGGTGGTGCTCCTGCCGCTACAGGCGGCGATCATGACCAGGCTGACGGCACCGACGGCGGCCACGCGCGCCAGGTGCGTCCAGGACCGTCTCATGTCATCCTCCGCGCCGAATGGGAACGCTCCCGATATCGAGGAACGTTGACTGAACCGGATAAGTGAGGCCACCGTACGGTTCACCTTGAGGGCTGTCAACGGGCGGTTACCGATGTGCCCATCCGGTAACCTCGCCCCCGCTCACGGCTACGGTTCGGGGCCGTCCACGGCAGGTGCCCGGTGATCGGCGCTCTAAGCTGAACCGCACAAGCGACGGCCGCCCGAGCCCGTCCACCGCCACCGCCGGTGGCACCCGGGACCGGCGGCGCGTGCAGTAGCGTCACCAGACGCCGGTGACCCGGCGACCGAGAGCGCCCGCGAGGGCCGGACACAGTGGAGGAACGCTTCGGTGAAGCGGCCGACCATCGCCGACGTCGCCCGGCGCGCCGGGGTCTCCAAGGGCGCGGTGTCGTACGCGCTCAACGGCCAGCCCGGTGTCTCCGAGGCGACCCGGCAGCGGATCCTCGCCATCGCCGCCGAGATCGGCTTCCGTCCGAGCAGCGCCGCCCGCGCGCTGTCCGGCGCCACCGCCAAGGCGGTCGGGCTGGCGCTGTGCCGCCCCGCCCGGATACTCGGCATCGAGCCGTTCTTCATGGAGCTGATCAGTGGCGTCGAGGCCGAGCTGTCGGCCCGCTCGTACGCGCTCACGCTCCAGGTGGTCAGCGACCAGGAGGCCGAGATCGCCGTCTACCGGCGGTGGTGGGCCGAACGCCGGGTGGACGGCGTGCTCGTCTGCGACCTGCGCACCGACGACCGGCGGGTGCCGGCACTGGAGGAACTGCAACTGCCGGCGGTGGTGATCGGCGGCCCCGGGCACACCGGCGGCCTGGCGAGCGTCTGGGCCGACGACGCGGCGGCCCTCGTCGAAACCGTGGAGTACCTGGTCGCGCTCGGCCACCGGCGCATCGCCCGGGTGGGCGGGCTGCCCTCGCTGCTGCACACCGAGATCCGCACCGAGGCGTTCACCCGCGTGTGCCGGCGGCTCGGGCTGGACGAGGCGACCACCGTCTGGTCCGACTACACGGGTGAGGAGGGCGCGCGCGCCACCCGCCGGCTGCTCAGCTCCACCGGCCGCCCCACCGCGGTGATCTACGACAACGACGTGATGGCGATCGCCGGGCTCTCGGTGGCCCAGGAGATGGGCCTCACGGTACCCGGCGACCTGTCCATCGTGGCCTGGGACGACTCGCCGCTCTGCCGGCTGGTGCACCCGCCGCTCACCGCGCTGGGCCGGGACATCCCCGCGTACGGCGCGCACGCCGCCCGGCGGCTCCTGGCCGTGATCGCGGGCGAGCCGGCAGCCGTCGTCCAGGACGAGACGGCGCACCTGACGCCGCGTGGCAGCACCGCCCCACCTCGTACGACGGCCCGCTGAACCGGTTCAGTTCACCGGGCGGTGGACGGGTACTCCTCGAACCACGCCTCGACCCGCTCGGCGGTCGCCGGGCGGGCCAGCGCGAAGCCCTGGCCGTACCGGCAGCCGGCCCGCCGAGCGCCGGCCACCTGCCCCTCCGACTCCAGCTCCTCGACCACCAGCTCCACGCCGAGCCGGTCGGCCAGGTTCGCCACCACGTCGATCAGTGGGCGCTGGCCGTCCCCAACCGGGCCGACCAGGTGCGGACCCACCTTGAGCAGGTCGATCGGCAGCCGTCGGAGCTGTGCGAGCGAGGCGTGCTCGGCCCGGAAGTCGTCGAGCGCGATCCGCACACCGATCGACCGCAGGCCGGCCAGCCGGGCCACCACTGTGGACAGCTCCGCGCCCACCACCGGCTCGGCCACCTCCACCACCAGCCGTTCCGGTGCCACGTCGTACGCGGCCAGCGCGGTCGCGGTACGCGCCACGAAGTCCGGCGCGGCCAGCTCGCGCGGCGTCACGTTGACCGCCATCCACAACTCACGGCCGCCCTCCGACCAGGCGGCGAGCTGGCGGCAGGCCCGGTCCAGCACCCATCGCCCGATCTCGCCGGTCAGGTCCAGGTCGGCCGCCACCGGCAACAGCTCCGCCGGAAGCACGGTGCCCAGCGCCGGGCTGCGCCAGCGCAGCAACGCCTCCGTACCCACCGGCGTCCGGTCGGCGAGCGCCACCACCGGCTGGTAGACCAGGTCCAGCTCACCGCGCGCCACCGCACCGGGCAGCTCCCGCTCCAGATCCAGGCGGCGGACCAACTGCTCCTCCAGGTAGGCGTCGTACCACTCGACCCGGTCCCGGCCGAGCTGCACCGCCCGGCGGCGGGCCAGGTCCGCCTGCCGCAGCACGTCCTCCGGATCGCCGCCGCTGGTCTCGGCCAGCCCGACGCTCACCCTCAACCGGGCGAGACCGCCGGGCCGGGGGTACGGCTCGACCAGCGCCGCCAGCAGCCGCAGACCGAGCGCGTACGCGAGCACCGGCCCCCGGTCGGTGAGGACGGCGTACTCGGTGTCGCCGAGCCGGGCGACCAGATCCTGCGTCTCGGCGCCCGCCCGCAACCGGCGTGCGGCCTCGGTCAGCACCGACCCCTCCAGCATCGCGCCACCCGTGCCGTGCAGGTCGACGACGAGCAGCGCGCCGCCACTGCGTTCCGCCATCGCCCGGACCAGATCCGCGCGCGTCAGCGGCACGGGCTCCACCGGCCGGGAGTCCGGTCCGAGCCGACGCCGCAACCACGCCTCGCGGGCCGCGAGCCGTTGCACCCGGCGGCGCTGGTCGGCGGCGGCGAGCAGTTCACCCACCATGATCGGCGGAATGACGGCCAGGCCCAGGGCCATCGCGGCGGTACTGAACTCCCCCGCCGCCCCCAGGTGGATCCCGGCGGCCAGCGCGGCGATCCCGGCCGGCGCGGTGAGGCGGGGCCAGGCGGCCGGCGCCGCGTCCCGGCCCGGCCGCTCACCGCCCGAGGTACGCCGGGCGCCTGCGACGGTGAGCAGCGCCCCGGCCACCAGCGGCGCCGCGACGAGCGGCAGCGCCCGGTCCGGCGCGTCGTACGCCAGCAGCACGACCAGTAGCGTCAGCCCGCCGAGGATCAGGGCGGCCCCGGCGTGGCAGCGCGCGGCGCCCGGCCGGCGGCGGCGTTCGGCGACGGCGGCCACCGCGAGCACGGCGAGCACCACCGCGCCGCCCGCCGCGACGACCCCGGCGACGGCCGGGACCGGGCCGCCCGGCAGCAGCATCCAGCCCGCGAAGACCAGGCTGACGCCGAGCGCCAGCACGTCGACGGTACGGCGCACCAGCTCCGGGCCGGACAGCCGAGATCGGCCGGGCAGGCGCAGCAGGGCCGTCACGTGCAGCGCCCCGGTGAGGCACAGCCCGGCCAGCGCGACCGGCAGCCGGTGGGCGGCGTCGCTCAGCGGCAGCACCGCGACGGTGAGCCCGGCGATCAGGACGGCGCCGTCCAGGATGGCGGCGACCCGGCGGGACAGCGCAGCCCGGCGAGCCCGCCGCCCGGTCCCCGGGCCGAGCGCCGTCGCGCCGTGCGTTCCAGCGAGGTCCGGCGCTTCGCCCGTCGGCGCGGGGCGGTCCGTCGGCGCGGGACGGTCGGTCGGCGCGGGACGGTCGGTCGGCGCAGGACGGTCGGTCGGCGCAGGACGGTCGGTCGGCGCGCGGTGGCCGGTCGGCGCGGGACGGTCCGTCGGCGCGGGACGGTCCGTCGGCGCGGGACGGTCCGTCGGCGCGGGACGGTCCGTCGGCGCGGGACGGTCGGTCGGTGAGGCGGCTCCGGCCAGCCAGGCGAGCCGGACGCAGGCGAGGGCGAAGCCTCCGGCGACGGCGAGCGCGGCGGCGGCCGGGCCGGGCAGGGTACCGGCGACGCCGCTGAGGAGGAAGGCCGTGCCGGTGAGCGACACGGCGACATCGGGCAGGACTGATCGCCGACGGGGAACGGCGGGAGGGGGGACGGGCACGGCGGTCGCCTTCGTGAGGGGGCACGGGGCGGTGCGGTTGCGGTACGCGGTACGACGTGCGGGGGCGGGACGGGAACGCATCGGCGGGGGCCGCTGCGGCCACGCCTAGAAACGATCCCGGAAGCGCCCGGTGACGTCACCGGCACAGTGACGTCCGTCACATCAGCAGACGCCAAGCCCCAGACCACGCCCAAGATCGACGCGCCCGGACCCCGCGTCACCCCTCCGCCCGAGATCTTGGAAGGAAACGCCCCCCGGAGAGGCCCAACGCTTCCAAGATCTCCAAATCGATGGAGATCTTGGTACCGGACCGCCCCGCGAGGGGCGGAACCGTACCAAGATCGGTGGCGGGCAGACCGAGGGCGGCCGGCTCGACCGAGGGGGTGGGGACGCCGCGGGGTGGCTTGGACCGGCCGGGTGGGATCATCGGGGGGTGAGCCGCGCCGATACCGTCCGTTTCCGTCACAACCAGGCCATCCTGGTCGCCGCGATCGTCGCCTTCGTCGGCGCGCTGCCGCTGGCCTCCGCCCGCTGGTGGCTGCTCTGGGTGCTGCTCGTACCGCTCGCCGTCGCGGTCTGGGCGTGGCGGGCCGGCACCGACGCCGACGCCCGGGAGCTGCGGCTGCGGGCGCTAGCCGGGCAGCGCCGGGTGCCGTGGAACCGGGTCGCCGAACTCGCCGGGGATTCCCGCGGCCGGGCGGTGGCGCGGCTCGACGACGGCGAGGTGGTGATGCTGCCGGCGGTACGCGCCACCGAACTGCCCCGGCTGATCGCGGTCACCGGGCAGGAACCACCGGACGCCGACGGCGATCAGTAGGCCGGCGATCGGTAAGCCGGCCATCAGTAGCCGTCGACCACCCGGTTCGTCAGCTCCTCACCGGCCGCGTACCGGCGCAACTGCTCGCCCACCAGGCGGTACGCGCGGGGCAGCAGCCCGCGTACCGAGCCGGCGACGTGCGGGGTGAGCAGCACGTTCGGCAGTTCCCACAGGGGGTGGTCGGCGGGCAGCGGCTCCGGGTCGGTGACGTCCAGCGCCGCGCGCAGGCGGCCCGAGGTCAGCTCGGCCACCAGCGCCGAGGTACGCGCCACCGGCCCCCGGGCGGAGTTGACGAGCAGCGCGCCGTCAGGCATCGCGGCGAGGAAGCGCTCGTCGACCATGCCCCGGGTCTGCTCGGTCAGCGGCACCAGGAGCACCACCACGTCCGCCTCGGGCAGCAGCGCGGGCAGCTCGTCCACCCCGTGCACGCCCTGGTCGGGTCGGGGCGTACGGGCCACGAGCGTGAAGCTCACCTCGAACGGGGCGAGCCGGTCGCGTACCGCGGTGCCGATCGAGCCGGCGCCGACGATCAGCACCCGCTTGCCGGCCAGTTCGTCGGTGGGCGCCACCTCGTCGTACGCCCACTCGCGCCGGGCCTGCGCGCGGGCCAGCGGCGCGAATCCGCGCAGCGAGGAGAGGATCGCGGCGACCACCCATTCGGCGGTGGGTGAGTCGTGCACGCCCCGGGCGTCGCAGAGCGTCACGCCGTCGGGGATCCGCCCCACCCAGGCGTCCGCCCCGGCGGAGAGCAGTTGCACCACCTCGACGTCGGGCAGCTCGGCGAGGAGCGTCCCGGCGTCCGGGCCGGACAGGAACGGCGGCACCCAGAACCGCACCCCCGACGGGGACGACGGAAGCCGCCGCGGGTCGTCCAGCAGCTCCACTGTGACGCCGGGCGGCAACTCGCCGAGCAGCCGGCGGCCTTCGGGGTGCGGGATCCATGCCTTCACGACCGCCGACGATATCGGCCCCGGCCGGGCGGTGCGGCGTGGGTCGTGACGAACACCCCGCCGGGGGTCCGTTGACAGTCCGGCGGGGTATAACCGAGGACGGGGTGCCGGTCGGGCGTTCCCGGTTGCTGAGGGCGGTGGCGATGAGCGAGCACGGCCGAAGACGGGTGTCCGTGCCGATTCCGGCGCTCGCCGACTCCGACCGGTTGCGTTCACTCGACGAGACCCGGCTCGACGCCGTACCGGACGAGGCGTTCGACAGGTTCGCGCGTCTGGTCGGCGACCTGCTGGACGTGCCTGTCGCACTCGTCTCCCTGGTGGACGCCGAGCGCCAGTTCTTTCCCGGCGCGACCGGCCTGCCGGAGCCGTGGGCGGCCCGCCGGGAGACGCCGCTGAGCCACTCGTTCTGCCAGCACGTCGTCGACATCGAGATGCCGCTGGTGCTGCCCGACGCCCGTCTCTACCCCCGGGTACGCCTCAACCTGGCCGTCGAGGACCTGGGCGTGGTGGCGTACGCGGGCATGCCGCTGACCGACCTGGACGGGCGGGTGCTCGGCTCGCTCTGCGCGATCGACAGCAAGCCCCGGGCCTGGACGAAGGAGCAGTTGCGGACGCTCGCCGACCTGGCCGCCGCGTGCTCCTCGGAGCTGCGACTACGTATCGCGGTCCGCGGTGCCGAGCAGGCCCGCCGCCGTGCGGAGGAGGCGCACGACCGGCTCGCCATGCTGGCCGGGATGAGCGAGATGCTCGGCGGCACGCTCGACGTGGCAACCGCCGTCGACCGGCTCGGGCACGCGATGGTGCCGCTGCTCGCCGACTGGTGCCTGATCACGCTCGTCGACCCGGCCGGGCGGCCGCGCACCGTCACCGGCGTACACCGGGACGCCGCGCGCGGGGCCGATCTGGCCCGCTTCGCCGAGCTGCTGACCACCGGGCTCAGCGCGGAGTCGCAGATCCGGTCGGTGCTGCGTACCGGGCGGCCGGTGGTGCGCGCAGTGGCCGACCTGGACGACGTGGCGCGCGGCACGACGCGCCCGGAGCTGGTGCCGCTCGCCGACCGGCTCGGCATCGGTTCCCACCTGACAGTGCCGATCACCGCCGCCGGGGACCGGGTGATCGGGGTCGTCACGCTCGTCAACCGTCAGGGGCGGCGCGGTTTCGACGCCAGCGACCTGCGCACCGCGCAGGACATCGGGGTACGTGCCGGGCAGGCGGTCGGCAACAGCCGTCTCTACGGGGAGCAGCGGCACGTCGCCGAGGTGCTCCAGCACAGCATGCTGCCGAGCCTGCCGGCCGTGCCCGGGATCGAGCTGGCCGCCCGCTACCTGCCGGCCGCCGACCGGGTGGAGGTGGGCGGCGACTGGTACGACGCGTTCGTCCAGCCCGACGGCGAGCTGATCGCCGCGATCGGCGACGTCGCCGGGCACGACATCGAGGCGGCGGCCACCATGGGCCAGTTGCGCAACCTGGTGCGGGGCAACGCGTACGGCCGGGACGATCCGGTGGAGGATCTGGTCGCCCACCTCGACCAGGCCATGGGCGGGCTGCGGGTGCCCACCGTCGCCACCGCCGTGCTGGCCCGGGTCCGCCCGGCCGACGACGGGCTGGCGGTCTCCTGGTGCAACGCGGGGCACCCGCCGCCGTTGCTGGTCCGCGCCGACGGCACGGTCTCGGTGGCGGAGGGTCGCGGACCGCTGCTCGGCCTGGCCCGGCCGCCCCGGCGCACCGGCCGGACGCTGACCCTGGCCCCCGGCGACACGCTGCTGCTGCACACCGACGGGCTGATCGAGCGCCGGGACCAGCCGATCGACGAGGGGCAGGCCGATCTGCTGACCCACCTCGGCGCCGGCGGGCCGGGCGTGCCGCTGGACCTGCTCTGCGACCGGCTGCTCGCCGCGGCGCAGCAGTGGGAGGACGACGTCGCCCTGCTCGCGCTGCGGGCCGGCTGACCGGCACTCCCCCGAACGGCCGGACGCGGACAGGCGTGTGCGCGACGCGCCCGGTTCGCCGGTCCGCCCGGCTAGGCTGGGGCGGGTGAGCCCGCGTCTTGCGTACCCCCGTGTCAGCCGCCTCCGGACGGCGCTGGCGGCGTCCTGCGCGGCGCTGCTCCTGGGCGCCGCCGGCTGCGCCCTCGGCGAGCCCGAGCCGGACCCGGCCGGCGCGCCGCCCAACCTGCCGACACCGTCCGGCACCGCGTCTCCCGGCGGGGCCGGTCAGCAGGTTGTCGCCACCGTGCTGGCCAAGGGGCTGGAGGTGCCGTGGGGCATCGCGTTCCTGCCCGACGGCGGGGCGCTGGTGACCGAGCGGGACAAGGGACGGATCCTCCAGGTCGGCCCGGAGTCCGGCCCGGACGGGCTGGCCGTCCGGCCGGTCCAGACCGTGCCGGACGTGGCCGCCGGCGGCGAGGGCGGCCTGCTGGGCATCGCTGTCTCCCCCGCGTACGCCCGGGACCGCACGGTCTTCGTCTACTACACAGCCGAGGACGACAACCGGATCGCGAAGATGCAGCTCGGGCAGGCGCCGAAGCCGATCCTGACCGGCATCCCGAAGGCCGGCACGCACAACGGCGGCGGGCTCGGCTTCGGGCCGGACGGCCACCTCTACGCGAGCACCGGCGACGCCGGGCGCACCGAGAACGCCCAGGACGCCAGGAGCCTCGGCGGCAAGATCCTCCGGATCACCCCGGACGGCAAGCCGGCGCCGGGCAACCCCACCGCCGGGTCGCCTGTCTGGTCGACCGGCCACCGCAACGTCCAGGGCTTCGCCTGGACGCCCGACAAGAAGATGTACGCGGTGGAGTTCGGCCAGAACACCTGGGACGAGATCAACCAGATCGACAAGGGCGGGAACTACGGCTGGCCCCGGGTCGAGGGACGCGGCGACGACAAGCGCTACGTGAACCCGATCACGCAGTGGCCCACCGGTGACGCCTCCTGTTCCGGTCTGGCGGCGGCGGACCGGCTGCTCGTCGCCGCCTGCCTGCGCGGCCAGCGGCTCTGGCTGGTGGAGCTGGCCGGCAACGGCACGGTCCTCGGTCAGCCGCGCGAGCTGCTCACCGGCCGGTACGGTCGGCTACGGGCCGCCGCGGCGGCGCCGGACGGATCGCTCTGGGTGAGCACCTCGAACCGGGACGGGCGGGGTACGCCCACCGCCGAGGACGACCGCATCCTGCGGCTCGTCTTCGCCGACGGGGGCGCCGGCCGGAGCTGATCCGGCCCACCGGGTTTGTCAAGATCGCTCAAGGGGCAGGTCAGGATCTCAGCATGGACGGCCACGAGAACGAACAGCACCGCACCGGGGACGAGACGGCTCCGGTGCGCGGGCGCGCCCGCCGCTGGACGGCGTGGCGGCCGGGTCACCGGCTGCGCCGGCTGGGTGTCGCGCTGGCTCTGCTCGCGGTCACGCTCGGCGGCATCGTGGTCGGCACGTACGCGGGCGGCCACGTCGGCACCGACATCGGCCCGTTCCGGGCTGAACTCAAGCTCAGCCCGTCGCTCAGCGGCGGCACCACAGTCGACATCCCGCCACTGGGCGCACTGCTGCTGGACAGCCACGACGGCCCGGCGTACCTCACAGTCGAGGTGGGCTCGCTGGACCAGGGGCGCACCGAGGCGCTCATCGACGACCCGGCCAGCATCAGCCGGGCCAGCCAGTCGGCGGTCCAGGACGTCCGCGACGGCGTGATGCGGCTCGGGCTGCGTACGCTCGCCTCGGCGGTGCTGGCCACGTTGCTGCTGGCCGCGCTCGTCTTCCGGGACGTCCGGCGTACCGCGTGGGCCGGCGGTCTGGCGCTGGTCGTGACCGCCGGCAGCCTCGGGGTGGCCGCGAGCACGCTACGCCCGCAGGCGATCGAGGAGCCGCGGTACGAGGGCCTGCTGGTCAACGCGCCGGCGATCGTCGGTGACGCGCGGCGGATCGCGAACGACTACACCAAGTACGCCGAGCAGCTCCAACGGCTGGTCGGCAACGTCAGCAAGCTCTACACCACGGTCTCCGCCCTGCCCGTGGTGCAGCCGTCGCCCGGCACCACACGGGTGCTGCACGTGTCGGACATCCACCTCAACCCGACCGGCTGGCAGCTGATCCGTACCGTGGTCGAGCAGTTCGGCATCGACGTGGTGATCGACACCGGCGACATGACCGACTGGGGCAGCGAGCCGGAGGCCTCGTTCGTCGGCTCGATCGGCCTGCTCAAGAAGCCCTACGTGTTCATCCGCGGCAACCACGACTCGCCGCGCACCGCCGCCGCGGTGGCGCAGCAGCCGAACGCGATCGTGCTGAACAACTCGGTCACCACAGTGGGCGGGCTGACCATCGCCGGCATCGGCGACCCCCGCTTCACCCCGGACAAGGAGACCTCACCGGCCGGCAGCGGCCTCACCTCGGCCGTCGCCGACCAGGTGATCGGCGCCGGCGAACAGCTCGCCGGCACGATCGAGAAGTCGCCGCACAAGGTCGACATCGCGCTCGTCCACGATCCCGCCTCGGCCGGCCCGCTCTCCGGCACCTGCCCGCTGGTGCTCTCCGGGCACACCCACTCCCGGCAGGTGTCGAAGCTGCCGCAGATCGAGGGCAAGCAGCCGACCACGCTGATGGTGCAGGGCTCCACCGGCGGTGCCGGGCTGCGCGGCCTGGAGGGCGAGAAGCCGACGCCGCTGACCATGACTGTGCTCTACTTCGACCAGCAGAAGCTGCTCCAGGCGTACGACGACATCACCGTGGGCGGCACCGGGCAGTCGCAGGTCAACCTGGAGCGGCACGTCATCCGCGACCCGGCCAAGGGCGACCAGGTCCCGGTCACCCCGACCCCGACCCGCGGCCCGTCGGAGTCGCCGTCACCGGGTACGACCACGCTGAGCCCCACCCCCACGAGCTGACCGCCCCGCTTCTCTCCGCCTCCCTTCACGGTCGGTCCGGCGCTCTGCCACCGCGCCACCCGAATCGGCCAGGACACTGCCCGCCGTACCGGAGTCGATCCGGGAGAGCCAGGAACGCCGGCAGAGCCCGTCGCAGGACGCACCGGGCCGGGCGCCGGGGGCAGGCCGGATCGGCCCGACAGCACCGGAAGGCCGGCGAGCCGAGCGGCTGAGGCACGCACGGAGGCCGGACCTCCACCGCGAGGGCCGGGGCCGCCCGGGATGTCCGGCCGGCCCGTGGGGGCGGTCAGCGCAACGGACGCGCGCCTCAGCGCAGCGCGATCGCGGCCAGCGCGGCGTTGACGATGCTGCCGGGCAGCAGGTCGTGCAGCTCGTACAGCTCCCGGACGCTGCCGGACTGGCCGAACTCGTCCACGCCGAGCGGCACCGCCGGGGCGCCGACCGCCGAGCCGAGCCAGGCCATCGCGTGCGAGGCCGCGTCGTGCACGGTGACCACCGGCACCCGGTCGGCGAACGCCGACCGCAGCGCGCCCGGCACGCTCGGCACGGTCGCGGTCCGCACACCCTGGCGCAGCGTCCGCTGCCACGCCCGGTAGAGGCGGTCCAGGCTGGTCACGTCGACCACGTGCGCGGCCACGCCCTCCTCCGCCAGCTCCGCGGCGGCCGCCAGGACCTCCGGCAGCACCGCGCCGGAGGCGGCGAGCTGCACGACCGGGGCGTCAGCCAGATCCGGGTACGCCTGGTGCGCGTCGACGAGCCGGTACGCGCCGGCCACCACCTGCCGCCGCAGCACGGCGTCCCCGAGCCGCGCCCGGGCCGCCTCGAACGGCGCCTGGTCGATCGGCCGGGTGCTGAGCCGGAAGTAGTACGCCCCGTCCTCGGCCGGCGCGGCTGTCGCGGCGGGAGCGGAGCCACCGGCGATCTGCCCGAGCGCGTCGCAGAGCAGCCAGTCGAGGCTGCCGGCGTACGCGGGCTCCAGGAACGTCACCCCCGGCAGCTCCAGGCCGACCGACGCGGTGATGGTGGACTGGTGCGCACCGCCCTCCGGAGCCAGCGTGATGCCGGACGGGGTGCCGGCCACCACGAACCGGGAACCGGAGTACGTCCCGTACAGGAACGCGTCGAGACCGCGCAGCACGAACGGGTCGTACACGGTCCCCACCGGCAGCAGCGGCTGGCCGGACAGGTCCCACGACAGGCCGAGCTGGCCCAGCAGCAGGAACAGGTTCATCTCCGAGATGCCCAGCTCGATGTGCTGCCCGGCGGGGCTCTCGGTCCAGCGCAGCATCCGGTCCTCGGTCCAGGAACGCTGCTCGGTCGGTGCGAACACGCCGGTCTTGTTGATGAACCCGGCCAGGTTGGTCGAGGTGGCCACGTCCGGCGCGGTGGTCACCAGGTAGGGCGCCACCTGCGGATCGCGGGCCAGGTCGACCAGCACCCGGCCGAAGACCTCCTGGGTGGAGACGGGCTTGTTCGCGCGTACCCTCGTGGTCTCCGGAACGGTGACGCTCAGCGCACGCTCGCGCGGCGGGCGGGACAGCGCCTCCCGGCGCTCGCCGGCCCGGATGCCGGCCGGGGACGCCGGGTCGAGGCGGTCCCACTCGGTCTCGGCGGTCAGGCCGTGCGCGGCGCGCAGCGCGTCGACCTGCTCGGTGGTGAGCAGCGCCGAGTGGTTGCGCGGGTTGCCGGCGATCGGCAGGCCCCAGCCCTTGACCGTGTACGCGAACACGACGCTGGGCCGGTCGGTGACGGCGTCGCACTGGGCGTACGCGTCGAGCATCGCCTGCGCGTCGTGGCCGCCCAGGTCGGTGACGAGCGGGCCCAGCTCGTCGTCGCCGATGTCGGCGACGAACGCGGCCACCTCGGCCGGCGCGCCGTCCAGGAACTGCTTGCGCAGCGCCGGCCCGGCCAGCCCGAACAGCGACTGGTACTGCTCGTTGGGCATCCGGTCGATCCAGTCGCGCAGCGCCGCGCCACCCGGCCGGGCGTACGCCTCGGCGAGCTTGCGGCCGTACTTGACCTCCACGACGTGCCAGCCGGCCGCCTCGAACTGGCCGCGCCACTGGTTGATCCGGATGCCCGGTACGACCCGGTCGAGCGACTGCCGGTTGAAGTCGACGAGCCACATCACGTTACCGAGGCCGGTGGTGGCCGGGTCGGCGACCGCCTCCCAGATGTTGCCCTCGTCCAGCTCGGCGTCACCGATGATGGCGACGAACCGGGAATGCGGGCGCGGGCCGAAGTGCGCGTCGACGTAGCGGCGGGTGACTGCGGCGAACAGCGGCGCGGCGGCGCCCAGGCCGACCGAGCCGGTGGAGAAGTCCACCTGGTCCGGGTCCTTGGTGCGCGACGGGTACGACTGGAGCCCGCCGCGCGCCCGCAACATCGGCAGGTACGACTTGTCGAGGTTGCCGAGCAGGTACTGGATGGCGTGGAACACCGGCGAGGCGTGCGGCTTCACCGCCACCCGGTCCTCGCCGTCCAGGTGGTGGAACCAGAGCGCTGTCATCGCGGTGACCAGGGAGGCGCTGGACGCCTGGTGGCCGCCGACCTTCACCCCGTCGCCGGTGTCCCGGTCGTGGTTGGCCGCGTCGACGATGCGGGTGGCGAGCCAGAGCACCCGGCGCTGGATCTCGTCGAGGACGTCGAGGTCGTGCTGGTTCACGGTGACTCCATCCGGGCGTCGCCGTTGACGCCCTGTCCGGGAAGGGGTGGCGAGGCGTTAGGAAGGGCCCCTTCCCATGCACCAGGCGTTAAGAAGGGGCCCTTCCTTACACACGTCAGGCGCCGAGGCGCGCCAGGATCAGCTCGCGGACGGTCTTCGCGTCCGCCTGGCCGCGGGTGGTCTTCATGACCGCGCCGACCAGCGCGCCGGCCGCCGCGACCTTGCCGCTGCGGATCTTGTCGGCCACGTCCGGGTTGGCGGCGATCGCCTCGTCCACGGCGGCGGTGAGCGCGCCGGTGTCCGAGACGACCTCCAGGTTGCGGTTGGTCATGATCTCGGTCGGCGAGCCCTCGCCGGCCACCACGCCCTCCAGCACGGTACGGGCCAGCTTGTCGTTGAGCTTGCCGGCGTCGACCAGGCCCTGCAGCTCGGCGACCTGCGCCGGGGTGGCGCCCACGTCGGCCAGTTCCCCGCCGGTTTCGTTGGCGCGGCGGGACAGCTCGCCCAGCCACCACTTGCGGGCTGCGGCAGGGGTGGCGCCGGCGGCCACGGTCGCCTCGATCAGCTCGACCGCGCCGGCGTTGACCACCGACTGCATGTCCAGGTCGGACAGGCCCCACTCCTGCTGGATCCGCTTGCGGCGCAGCCGCGGCAGCTCCGGCAGGGCGGCCTTCAGCTCGGCCACCCACGCGGTGTCCGGGGCGAGCGGCACCAGGTCCGGCTCCGGGAAGTACCGGTAGTCGGTGGCGGTCTCCTTGGACCGGCCCGACGTGGTGTCGCCGGTGTCCTCGTGGAAGTGCCGCGTCTCCTGGTGGATCCGGCCGCCGGCCTCCAGCACCGACGCCTGGCGCAGCATCTCCGAGCGCACCGCCCGCTCGACCGAGCGCAGCGAGTTGACGTTCTTCGTCTCGGTGCGGGTGCCCCACTCCTCACCCGGCCGGTTCAGCGACGTGTTGACGTCGCAGCGCAACGAGCCCTCCTCCATCCGCACGTCGGAGACGCCGAGCGAGCGGATCACGTCGCGCAGCTCGGTGACGTACGCGCGGGCGACCTCGGGCGCGAGCGCGCCGGTGCCGGGGATCGGCTTGGTGACGATCTCGACGAGCGGGATGCCGGCCCGGTTGTAGTCGACGAGCGACTCGGTGGCGCCCTGGATGCGACCGGTGGCGCCGCCGACGTGCAGCGTCTTGCCGGTGTCCTCCTCCAGGTGCACCCGCTCGATGCCGATGCGCACCAGCTCGCCGTTCACCTCGACGTCCAGGTAGCCGTCGAAGCACAGCGGCTCGTCGTACTGGCTGATCTGGAAGTTCTTCGGCATGTCCGGGTAGAAGTAGTTCTTCCGGGCGAACCGGCACCACTCGGCGATCGAGCAGTTCAGTGCCAGCCCGATCCGGATGGTCGCCTCGATGGCGGCCTTGTTCGCCACCGGCAGCGATCCGGGCAGGCCGAGGCAGACCGGGCAGACCCGGGTGTTCGGCTCGCCGCCGAAGTCGGTCGGGCAGCCGCACCACATCTTGGTGTTCGTGCCCAGCTCGACGTGGGTCTCCAGGCCGATCACCGGTTCGAAGCGCGCGACGACCTCGTCGTACGCGGGCAGTGTCGTCGTCATCTGAGCTCCAGGCGCGATCCGGACAGAACCGTTCCAGCCTAATCGGCTGGCCCGGCCACCCCGCTGCCGGGCTTCGAGATCAGCACGGGCCCGCCACGACGGCCGGGCCCGGGCCGGGCGTCACTCGGGCGTGGTGAAGCTCCGCCGGCGGTTGTACGCCAGCACGAGCAGGATGCCGCCGACGGAGAGGGCCACGACGCTCAGCAGCAGCAGGACGAGCGGCGAACCCGGCCCGGTGATCGGCAGCCACGCGCCGCTCACCTTCGACGGCGAGGGCGTCGGCTGGGGCGCCGCGGTGCCGCTCTCCGGCGGCGTGACGGCCGGGTCGCTCGGCGTCGGCGTGGCAGTCGGGTCGGCCGGGGTGGGCGTGGCCGTCGGGTCGGCCGGGGACGCCGTCGGGGTGGCCGGGTTCCGGGCGGCGACGGTCTCCGTGACGGCGGTGGCCGGTTGCGCGGTGGCGGGCCGCACGGCGCCCAGCAGCAACGCCGCGACCATCGCCAGGGCCATGACCGGGCGAAGTGTCCCCATCGCACATCCAGCTCTCGGTCGGAACCGCTCGCCTCCGCCAGCGGGCCACAGTCCAGTCGATCCGGCAGACTCGCAGCTCATTCGACCAGTGCCAGTGACCCCGGGCAATCCACTGACCGATGATCACCGTGTCGCCGCGACGACAGCCGCGCCTGGCGCGGTCGTGGTGACCGCACCGGGCGCGGGACGTTTCTCCGGTACGGAGGCGGGCGGACCGCCTCCGTACCGGTTGGTTCAGAGCGCCGGCGGGGTGAGCGTGCCGACGGCGTTCTCCAGCGCGGCGGCGACCCGGTACATCCGGTCGTCGGCCATCGTCGGCGCCATGATCTGGAAGCCGACCGGGAGCCCGTCGGACAGGCCGCACGGCACCGAGATGGCCGGGCCGCCGTAGAGGTTCGTCGGGATGGTGAACAGGTCGGCCAGGTACATCTGGTACGGGTCGGCGGTACGCGACCCGATCGGGAACGCCACGAACGGCGTGGTCGGCGAGATCAGCGCGTCGACCTGCTCGAACGCGCTGGTGAAGTCCCGCGTGATCAGCGTGCGGACCTTCTGCGCCTGGCCGTAGTAGGCGTCGTAGTAGCCCGACGAGAGCGCGTACGTGCCGATCATGATGCGCCGCTTGACCTCGGGACCGAAGCCGGCCTCGCGGGTCAGCGACATGACCTCCTCCAGCGACCGGTTGCCGTCGTCACCGACCCGCAGGCCGAACCGGACGCCGTCGAACCGGGCCAGGTTGGAGGAGCACTCGCTCGGCGCGATCAGGTAGTAGGCCGGCAGCGCGTACTTGAAGTGCGGGCAGGAGATCTCGACGATCTCGGCGCCCAGCTTCGCCAGCGCCTCGGCGGCGTCGCGGAACGCGGCCATCACGCCCGGCTCCGCGCCCTCGCCGGTGAACTCGGTGACCACGCCGAGCTTGACGCCGGTCAGGTCACCGGTGGCGCCGCGCCGCGCCGCGGCCACCACGTCCGGCACCGGAGCCGGGATCGAGGTGGAGTCGCGCGGGTCGTGACCGCCGATCACCTGATGCAGCAACGCGGCGTCGAGCACGCTACGCGCGCACGGGCCGGGCGTGTCCAGCGACGAGGAGAACGCCACCAGGCCGTAGCGGGACGTGCCGCCGTAGGTGGGCTTCGCGCCGACCGTGCCGGTGACCGCGCCGGGCTGGCGGATCGAGCCGCCGGTGTCCGAGCCGATCGACAGCGGCGCCTCGTACGCGGCCAGCGCCGCCGCGCTGCCACCGCCGGAGCCGCCCGGGATCCGCTCCAGGTCCCACGGGTTACGGGTCGGCCCGTACGCCGAGTATTCGGTGGAGGAGCCCATCGCGAACTCGTCCATGTTCGTCTTGCCGAGCATCACCGTGCCGGCGTCGCGCAGCCGCTCGACGATCGTCGAGTCGTACGGCGGGCGCCAGCCCTCCAGGATCTTCGACCCGACCGTGGTCGGCACGCCCTTGGTGGTCAGCACGTCCTTCACGGCGACCGGCACACCGGCGAGCGGGCCCAGTTCCTCACCGGCGGAGCGGCGCTCGTCCACGGCACGCGCGGCCGCCAGCGCCCCCTCGGTGTCGACGTGCAGGAACGCGTGCACCCGGTCGTCGACGGCGCCGATCCGGTCCAGGTGGGCCCGGGTGACCTCGACCGCGGAGGTCTCGCCGCTCGCCACCAGCCCGGCGATCTCGACAGCGCTCAACTTGGTCAGGTCGGTCATGCCGGCACTCCGCTTCGCTCCGTGCCGTCATGACGGACAGCCACGCTGAGCCTGATGGTTCGCTCGCTGCGCTCGCTCATGAGGCCACATCCTCGTCCAGGATCCGCGGGACGCGGAACCGCTGCTCCTCGGCGTCGGGGGCGCCCGACAGCGCCTCCTGCGGGGTCAGGCCCGGCCGCACCACGTCCTCGCGGAGCACGTTCGTCAGCGGCACGGAGTGCGACGTCGGCGGGATGTCCGCCGCGGCGACCTCGCCGACCTGCGCGACCGACTGGAGGATCACATCCAGCTGGCCGGCGAAGGTGTCCAGTTCCTCATCCGTGACGGCGAGCCGCGACAGTCGCGCGAGGTGCGCGACCTCCTCGCGGGAGATGGCGGCCATCAGTGCCCCCTTCGTGGCTGTCCTGAGACGTCTGCGGTGGGCCGGCCGCGCGTACGGGCGTACTCGATGACGCGCGGTGACCGGAGCGAGTCTATTGTCCCGCCGTCACGACGACGCCTTCGACTCCCCCTCCGGCACCGGACCGCCGCGGCTTCCTGCCTCCGCCGGGCGCACCGGACGGTAGCGGGACAGCCAGGCCACCAGGTCCTCGGCCGGCATCGGCCGGGCGTGGAACCAGCCCTGCGCCACGTCGCACCCGGCCGCGTGCAGCATCCGCCAGGTGCGCTCGTCCTCCACGCCCTCGGCCACCACACGCAGCCCGAGCGCGCCGGCCAGTTCGATCATCGAGCGGACGATCGCCGCGTCGTCCGGGTCCTCGGCCATCCCGAGGACGAACGACCTGTCCACCTTCACCTCGGACAGCGGGAGCCGCCGCAGGTGTTGCAGCGACGAGTAACCGGTACCGAAGTCGTCGAGCGCGATGCCGACGCCGATCCGGTGCAACTGGGTGATGCTGGCGAGCACCCGCCGGGGGTCGGCCATCAGCGCGCCCTCGGTGATCTCCACCTGGAGGCGTTCCGGCGGCACGCCGTACCGGGCCAGCCGGTCGGCGATCTGGTCGGCGATCTCGCCGGTGTGCAGGTCGCGGACGCTGACGTTGAGCGCGGCCCGCAGCGTGAGCCCGGCCGCCGACCACTTTGCGAGCTGCTCCACCACGTCGTCCACCACGCGGCGGGTGAGCAGCCGCATCACCGCGCTCTGCTCGGCGACCTGGATCAGCTCGCCCGGGTCGACCATGCCCCGGCGCGGGTGCCGCCAGCGCAGCAGCGCCTCGACGCCCACCACCTCGCCTGTCGCGATGGCGATCTGCGGCTGGTAGTACATGGTGATCTCACCCGGGTGCCCGGCCTGGTCGTCCGGCTCGGCCGCTGTGCTCCCGTCGGCGGTCGGCCCGATGACGCCCGGCGCACCGGTGCTCACCGCGGCCTCCGCGTCGTCGGAGACGTCGGCGTCGGCGGTCTCGGCCGCCGGCGCGAGCTCCGCGTCGCCGACCACGAGCGGACCCGCGCCCGGTCCGCCGCCGGACCGGGCGGCCCGGCGGCGGATCGGGTCGGCGCCGGTGAGGATCTGCTCGATCAGGTCGTCGTGCCGCTCCTCGACGCGCTCGCGGCGCCGTCGCAGCCAGCGGTTCGGCCCGCCGCCGGACCGCCGGCCGCCGTCGCGCGCCGGGCGCTGGTTGCGGGCCGGGCGGTCGGCCCGCACCGGCAGCGCCGGGGTCAGGGCCGCGCCGTCACCCCCGCGTACGCCCACAGTCTCCCCGCCCTGCGCGGACGGGCCGGACTCCAGCACCCGGCGCAGGTCGGCCAGCAGACTCAGCCGCTCGGCCGAGTTGTGGTCGGACTCCGGCGCGTAGACCGCGACCGTGTCGTTGCGGTGCTTCGCGTCGTACATGGCCACGTCGGCGTGACGCATCAGGGTGGCGAAGTCCTCGCCGTGGTCGGGGTAGAGCGCGATGCCGATGGCGCCGCCCACGTCCAGCGGCAGCCCGTCCAGCGGCACCGGTTCGGCGAGCGCGGCGACCACCCGGTCGGCCCGCTCGCGGGCCTGGTCGATGTCGGCGAGCCGGGGTACGACGATGGCGAACTCGTCGCCGCCGAGCCGCGCCACCATGTCACCGGTGCCCACAGCGCCCATCAGCCGGGCGCTCACCTCGACCAGCAGGCGGTCCCCCACCGCGTGCCCGAGCGCGTCGTTGACGTGCTTGAACCGGTCGAGGTCGAGCAGCAGCAGCGCCAGGTGCGCGTCCGGCGCGCCCCGGGCGGCCCGTTCGCCGTGCAGGTGCACCTGCTCGGCCACCTCGGTGAGCAGCGCCTTGCGGTTGGGCAGCCCGGTGAGCGGGTCCACGTCGGCGAGCTGTTCCCGCTCGGCTGACAGCCGGGCCATCCGGTACACAGCGAACAACGGCACCAGCACCAGCGGGATCAGCGCCGCGCTGGCCCGGGCGGCGGCCACCAGCACCGGCGCGAGCAGCAGCAGCGAACCGGTGGACAGCAGCTCGTACGCCAGGCCGCTGCGGACGCTGGGCCACCACCTGTCGCCGAAACGCAGCCGGACCGCGGAGCTGACCAGCCCGTAGTTGACCACGAACCAGGCGAGCGTCGCGCCGCCCACCGCCGCCACGTCGGTCCAGTGCAGACGGCCGCCGCCGAACAGCTCGCCCGGGCCGAGCCGGGTGACCGCGTACGCGGCGGCGAGCGCGCACGCGTACTGCGCGGCGTTGAAGCCGGTGCGCCAGGGCGCGTACCCGAGCCGCCAGCCGCTCACCGCGACCGCCACGGCCTGCACCGCGACGGCCGGACCGAAGCCCCAGCCGAGCAGGATGGCGAAGGTGAAGCAGGTCGACGGGAACACCGCCGAGGTCTGCCGCCGGCCGGGCGGGACGAACGGGCGGGCGTCGCAGGCGACGGCGAGCGCCGCCATGGTCCAGAACGCGGCCGGCAGTTCACTCCACCTGTCGGCGAGCGCGACGAGCGGCCCGGCCGAGACCGCCAGGGCGACCACGCCGATCGCGCCCACGAAGCCGAAGAACAGCCCGCTCCGCCCGGGCGGGACGGAGTTACGCGGGTCGCCGGTCTCCATCGCACCTCCCGGGGAACGTCCTGGCGCGCGCCGTCATGCGTCGTACGCCAATGAAACGCCCTCCGAGGCGATTTCCCCGACACGACAGTCACGAATCGGTCGTAGTCGTAATTAACTTGGTATCCGCCGGACGATCGCTGTGACCAGCCTGTCAGTCCTCCGCCCGGGCCACCTCGCGGGCGGCCTCCGGGCCGGAGTCGAGCAGCACGCGGAATCCGTCCTCGTCGAGGATCGGCAGTTTCAGGGTGGCGGCCTTGTCGGCCTTGGAGCCGGGGTTGTCGCCGACCACCACGAAGCTCGTCTTCTTCGAGACCGAGCCGGTCACCTTGCCGCCCCGGAGCTGGATCGCCTCGGCCGCCTGGTCGCGGCTGAATCCGCTCAGCGTGCCGGTGACCACCACCGTGACGCCGTCGAGCGGTCGCGGCCCCTCGTCGGCGGCCTCCTCTGCCATCCGTACGCCCGCCTCGGTCCACTTGCGCACCACGTCGCGGTGCCAGTCGACGGCGAACCACTCCTTGACGCTCGCCGCGATGGTCGGGCCGACGCCGTCCACCGAGGACAGCTCCTCCTCGCCGGCGGCCTCGATCGCGGCGACCGAGCGGAAGTGCCGGGCGAGCGCCTGGGCGGCGGTCGGGCCGACGTGCCGGATGGACAGTGCCACCAGCACCCGCCACAGGTCGCGTTCCTTGGCCTCGGCGAGGTTGTCGAGCAGCTTGGTGGCGTTGGTGCCCAGGCTGCCGTCCTTGTTGACGAAGAACGGCGACCGGCTCAACTGCTCGGCGTCGAGCTGGAACAGGTCGCCCTCGTTGGTGATGATCTGGGCGTCCAGCAGCGCCGCCGCACCCTTCTCGCCGAGCACCTCGATGTCGAGCACCTTGCGGCTGGCCAGGTAGAAGACCCGCTCGCGGATCTGACCGGGGCAGGCCCGCCCGTTGGGGCAGCGGATGTCGACGTCGCTCTCCTTGGCCGGCGCGAGCGGCGTGCCGCAGGCCGGGCAGGTGGTCGGCATGACGAACGGGCGGGCGTCGGCCGGGCGCAGCTCGACCACCGGGCCGAGCACCTCGGGGATCACGTCGCCGGCCTTGCGCAGCACCACCGTGTCGCCGATGAGCACACCCTTGCGCTCGACCTCGCGGGCGTTGTGCAGGGTCGCCTGCGCGACGGTGGAGCCGGCCACCCGGACCGGTTCGAGGACGGCGAACGGGGTGACCCGGCCGGTGCGCCCGACGTTCACGTCGATGTCGAGCAGCTTGGTGTTGACCTCCTCCGGCGGGTATTTGAAGGCGATCGCCCAGCGGGGCGCGCGGCTGGTCGAGCCGAGGCGGCCCTGGATCGAGACCGGGTCGACCTTGACCACCACGCCGTCGATCTCGTGCTCGACGTCGTGCCGGTGCCTGCCGTAGTAGGCGATGTATTCCGCGACGCCGGCCAGGTCGTCCACCACCCGCCACCGGTCGCTGGTGGGCAGCCCCCACGCCTTGAGCGCGGCGTACGACTCGGACTGCGCGGCCGGCCGGAACCCGGTGCGCGCGCCGATGCCGTGCACCACCAGGCGCAGCGGGCGGGAGGCGGTCACCCGGGGGTCCTTCTGGCGCAGGCTGCCGGCGGCGGCGTTGCGCGGGTTGGCGAACGGCGCCTTGCCCTGCTCGACCAGGCTCGCGTTCAGGTCGGCGAACGCGGCCACCGGGAAGTAGATCTCGCCGCGCACCTCCAGGAGATCGGGCACGTCGGGGAAGTCGTCGGCCGGGGTCAGCCGGGCCGGCACGCCCTTGATGCTGCGCACGTTGGCGGTGACGTCCTCGCCGGTGCGACCGTCGCCCCGGGTGGCGGCGCGCACCAGCCGGCCCTTCTCGTAGGTGAGGTTGATGGCGAGCCCGTCGACCTTCAGCTCGCACAGGTAGGGCACCGGGCCGCCCGCGTCGCGCTCGACCCGCTCGGACCAGGCGGCCAGTTCCTCGTCGGCAAAGGCGTTGTCGAGCGAGAGCATCCGCTCGGCGTGCGCGACCGGGGTGAAGTCGGTGGAGAAGGTGCCGCCGACCCGCTGGGTGGGCGAGTCGGGGGTGCGCAGCGCCGGGTATTCGGCCTCCAGCGCCTCAAGCTCCCGCAGCTGCTTGTCGAACTCGGCGTCGGTGACGGTCGGCGCGTCGAGGACGTAGTAGCGGTACTGGTGTTCGGTCAGCTCCTGGCTGAGCGTGGCGTGCCGCTCCCGGGCCGCCGGGGTCGGCTCGGCACCCGCCGCCGCGTCCTGGGCGGCGTCGACCGCCGGGGGAACCGCTTCTTCGGACACGCCGCCGCCTTCGGACACCGCTGTCGACCTCCCGTGTTCGTGCTACCCGAGAACCGTAGCGGTCGGCTGTGACAGTCGTCCGGTCACCCGCGCCGAGCAGGGCGAACCGGCGCCCGCCGCGCCACCCGGGCGGGTCCGCCCCGGCCGTGCGACGATCGCGTCGGCGGTAGTGGGCGACAACGGTCGGAAGGCGGGCGGCGGATGCGCGACGGGGTGGTCTGGGCGCTGGTGATCGTGGCCTGCGTCGCGGCCGGTTGGCTGTGGAACGAGTGGCGCCGCCGCGCGGCCGACCGCGCCGGGACGCGCGACCGGGCCGGCGGGACGCGCGACCGGACCGACGGACGGCGGCCGGGCACCGGGCGTGGCAGCCGGACCGGCGGACCGGACGGCGACCGGTCCGGCGGTGGACGCCGCGGTGACCGGGCCGGCACCGGGCCGCGGGGTGACCGCACGGCGGCGCCGCCGAGGCCACGTGGCGCCGGGCGGGCGGACCGGGACGAGCCCCGGCCCGGGGAGATCTGGTGGGCCGACGTGCCCTACGCCGACGGGACCGGTTCGAAGGTGCGTCCCTGCCTGGTGCTGCGCGTCGACGGCCGGGACGCCGAGGTACTGAAGATCACCAGCCAGGACAAGTCGGACCGGGACGACCACCTGCCGATCCCGACCCGGGACTGGGATCCGGGCGCCGACCACGACAGCTACCTGGACGTGAGCGAGCCGATCCCGGTGCCGCTGAGCGCGTTCGCCGACCGGGCCGGCACCTGCGACCCGGACCTGTGGCGTGGTGTCCGGCGGCTGAGCCACCTCACCGGCTGAGCCAGCCGCCTCGCCCCGGCCGCACCCGCGAGGCGGGGTCACGTCGCCGGTCCCCGGCCCGCACCGGGCGAGCCCGCCGGACGCCTGTCAGTCGAACGCGGCGGCGAGCGCGGTGAGCTGGCCGGCGTACTCGATCCGGCCGGCCCACCCGGCGGGCCAGGCGGCCGTGCCGTAGGCGGCGCCGACGAACGCGCCGGCCAGCGCGGCGATGGAGTCCGAGTCACCGGCCGTGGTGGCACCCCGGGCCAGCGCGCCGACCGGGTCGTCGCTGTGGCGCAGCGCGCAGAGCAGCGCGGTGGCGAGCGCCTCCTCGGCGATCCACCCCTCGCCGGTCAGCCGGCACGGGTCTCCGCCGTCGTCCGGGCGGGCCAGCGCCGCCTCCAGCCGGCCCAGCACACGCAGGCAGTCGTCCCAGCCCCGGGCGACGAACTCGGCCGCGCCGCTCTCGCCGGGCCGCCGCCACAGGTCACCGAGCCAGTCGTCCCGGTAGACGGTGCGCTGCTCCCGGGCCCGCTCGGTGAGCAGGCCGGGCAGCTCCGGCAGCGCCGCGCCGTCGCGCAGCAGCCGGACCGCGTACGCGGTCAGCTCGCTCGCCGCCAACCCGGTCGGGTGACCGTGGGTCAGGCCGGCCTGGAGCTGGGCCAGCCCGGCCATCGTGTCCAGGTCGACGTCGAGCAGCCCGACCGGGGTGACGCGCATGTTCGCGCCGCAGCCCTTCGAACCGGCGACCGTGGCCTCCTGCCAGCGGGCGCCCCGGGCCAGCTCGGCGCAGGCCCGCAGGCAGGTCATGCCGGGGGCGCGGTTGTTCTCCGGGCTGACCGACCAGTCGACGAAGCGCTGCCGCAGCAGCGGCTCCACCACCTCGGCCGTGTACGCGGGCGCGTCGTGCAGCGCCCACGCCACGGCCAGCGCCATCTGGGTGTCGTCGGTGACCAGGGCCGGGTCGCCGGTCAGCTCACGCGGACCGGCCGGACCGTAGCGCCGGACGATCTCGGTGACGGTGAGGAACTCGGTCGGCTTGCCCAGGGCGTCGCCGTAGGCCAGGCCGAACAGCGAACCGGCGGCGCGGCCGGTGGCGGTGGAGGCGGTCACGGTGGCGATCATGCCCCCACCACGCAAGCCGCGGAAGATCAGTCCCAGCAGAGGCAGAACGGGTGGCCGACCGGGTCGGCGTAGACCCGGAAGCCCTCCCCCTCACCGGGCAGCCGCCGTGCGCCCAGCGCCAGCACCGCCTTCTCGGCCGCCTCGATGTCGTCGACGCTCACGTCGAGGTGGAGCTGCTGCGGCCGGGCCGGGTCGGGCCAGTCGGGGCTGCGCAGGCCCGGCGCCCGCTGGAAGGCCACCCGCGGCTGGTGCCCGGGTGGGCCGCCGAGCACCACCCACTCGTCGCCGTCGGAGTTCTCCTCCACCAGGGGCAGGCCGAGCAGCTCGGAGTAGAAGGCGGCGAGCGCCCGCGGATCGGGGCAGTCGATCACCGTGGAACGCAGTCGTCCAATCATGCCGGTCATCGTGCCCGGCGGGTACGACGGAGAAACGTCAGTCCTCGGCGAGCCGCCGGCCCGCGTCGCGGCAGGCGGTGAGCACCGCGCGGGCGTACCCCGGGGTGGCACCGGCCAGGCCGCACGCGGGGGTGACCACCACCTGCTCGGCCAGCCGGCGGCGGGGGAAGCCGAGCTGGTCCCAGACCCGCCGGACCCGATCGGCGACCTCGGCCGACGTGGGCGTCCGGCCGGACGGCGGCGGCAGCGTCGGCGCGGCGCCGGCCAGCAGCCCGAGCCCGGCGTCGATCGCCTCGCCGAGCGGGTCGAGGTCGGTGACGAGCGACAGGTCGAGCGCGACGCCGACCGCACCGGCGGACCGGATCAGCTCCAGCGGTACGTCCGGCGCGCAGCAGTGCACGAGCGCCGGAACACCGGCCGCCTCGATCACGTCGTGCAGCAGCGTCCGCGCCACCTCGGTCTCCACCGGACGGTGGGTGCCGAATCCGCTCTCGGTGGGCACCCGGCCGGCCAGCACCGCCGGCAGGGACGGCTCGTCGAGCTGGAGCAGCACTGAGGCGCGGGGCAGCCGCCGGGTCACCGCCTCGACGTGCCCGCGCAGCCCTTCGCCGAGCGAGCCGGCGAGGTCGCGTACCGCACCCGGGTCACGCAGCATCCGGCCACCGATCGGCAGCTCCAGCGCGGCGGCGAGGGTGAACGGGCCGGCGGCCTGGACCTTGACCGGTCCGGCGTACGCCTCGGCCTGCTCGGCGAGCTGGTCGAGGTCGCGCTCCATCAGGTCGCGGGCGCGGCGCACGTCCCGGCCGGGGCGCGGGGCGATCCGCCAGCGGGCCGCGTACAGCTCGACCGGCAGTTCGACGAGCAGGCCGGCGGTGCGGCCGACGATGTCCGCGCCCGGTCCCCGGGCGGGCAGCTCGGGCAGGTGCGGCAGTGCGGGCAGCTCGCCGAGCGCGATCCGCTGCGCCTCGGCGATGTCGGTGCCGGGCAGCGACCCGATGCCGGTCGCCGCGCCGGTGGGCCAGGGCCACGCCTGCTCAGTCACGGCCGCAGCCTATCCGCTGCCCGTCGCCGGTCAGGCGGCGGTGATGGTGGCGGAGCCGAGGACCACGTCGCCGGCCGGGTCCGGCCGGTAGGCCACGATCGCCTGGCCGGCTGCGACACCCCGGACCGGGCGGCGCAGCGACGCGCGCAGTCCGTCGGCGTCGACCTCGACGGCGGCCGGCACCACGTCGCCGTGCGCCCGGAGCTGCACCTCGCACTCGACCGGCCCGTCCGGGCGCGGCCCGCCGGTCCACACCGGGCGGGTCGCGCGTACGTCGGAGACCTCCAGCGCCTCGGCCGGGCCGACCGTCACCGTGTTCGTGGTCGGGGTGATGGACAGCACGTAGCGGGGCCGGCCGTCCGGCGCCGGGCGGTCCAGATGCAGGCCGCGCCGTTGCCCGACGGTGTACTGGTAGGCGCCGCTGTGGCTGCCCACCACCGCGCCGGTGAGCGCGTCCACCACCTGGCCGGGCGCCTCGCCGAGCCGCTCGGCGAGGAAGCCGCGGGTGTCGCCGTCGGCGATGAAGCAGATGTCGTGCGAGTCCGGCTTGTCGGCCACGGCGAGGCCGCGCCGGGCGGCCTCCGCGCGCACCTCGGCCTTCGTCGAGTCGCCGAGCGGAAAGATCGACCGGTCGAGCTGCGCGCGGGTCAGGACCGCCAGCACGTACGACTGGTCCTTGGCCGCGTCCACGCTGCGCCGCAGCAGGCCGTCCGCGCCGAGCCGGGCGTGGTGGCCGGTCACCACCGCGTCGAAGCCCAGGGCCACGGCCCGGTCCAGCACCGCCGCGAACTTGATCTTCTCGTTGCAGCGCAGGCAGGGATTCGGGGTACGCCCGGCGGCGTACTCGGCCACGAAGTCGTCCACCACGTCGTCGTGGAACCGGTCGGCCATGTCCCACACGTAGAACGGGATGCCGAGCACGTCGGCGGCGCGCCGCGCGTCCCGGGAGTCCTCCAGCGTGCAGCAGCCCCGGGCGCCGGTGCGGTACGTCTGCGGGTTACGGGCCAGGGCCAGGTGCACGCCCGTCACGTCGTGCCCGGCCTCCACCGCCCGTGCCGCCGCGACGGCGGAGTCCACCCCGCCCGACATCGCCGCCAGAACCCTCACCGGCCCACTCCCCTCGTCCTCACCGAGGGTATCCGGGTCAGCGGGGAGTACGGAGGGCGGCCGCGCGGCGGGCCCGCTCCACCGCTGCGGGCAGGGCGGCGATCAGCGCGTCCACGTCCGCGCCGGTGCTCGTGTGGCCGAGCGTGAAGCGCAGCGAGGACCGGGCCCGGTCGTCGTCGGCGCCCATCGCCAGCAGCACGTGCGAGGGCTGGGCCACCCCGGCGGAGCAGGCCGACCCGGTCGAGCAGGCGATGCCCTGGGCGTCCAGGAGCAGCAGCAGCGCGTCCCCCTCGCAGCCGGGGAAGGAGAAGTGCGCGTTGCCCGGGAGCCGGTCGGCCGGGTCGCCGTTGAAGATCACCTCGGGGACTGCCTGCCGGACCCGCTCGACCAGCTCGTCGCGGAGCGCGGCGACGCGGGCGGCGTACTCCTGCTGGCCCTTGACCGCGGCCTCGACGGCGACCGCGAACGCGACGATGCCCGCGGTGTCGAGCGTCCCGGAGCGTACGTCGCGCTCCTGGCCGCCGCCGTGCAGCAGCGGGGTGGCCACCACGTCGCGGGCCAGCAGCAGCGCGCCCACACCGGCCGGGCCGCCGAGCTTGTGCCCGGTCACGGTGAGCGCCGACACGCCGCTGGCGGCGAAGTCGACGGGGACCTGCCCGACCGCCTGGATGGCGTCGGTGTGGAACGGCACCCCGTGTTCGGCGGCGACGGCGGCCAGCTCGGCCACCGGCTGGACGGTCCCCACCTCGTTGTTGGCCCACATGGCGGTGACCACGGCGACGCGCTCGCCGTGCTCGGCCAGCTCGGCGCGCAGTCGCTCCGGATCGAGCCGCCCGGCCGCGTCGACCGGCAGCCAGCCGGCCTGCGCGCCCTCGTGCTCGACCAGCCAGTCCACCGCGTCGAGGACGGCGTGGTGCTCGACCGCGCTGGAGACCACCCGGACCCGGTCGGCCCGGGCGGCGCGACGAGCCCAGAAGACGCCCTTCACGGCGAGGTTGTCGCTCTCCGTGCCGCCGCCGGTGAAGATCACCTCGGAGGGGCGGGCGCCGAGCGCGGCGGCCACCCGCTCGCGGGACTCCTCCACCCGCCGCCGGGCCCGGCGGCCCGCCGCGTGCAGCGACGAGGCGTTGCCGACCTCGCGGGCGGCAGCGACGTACGCCTCGAGTGCCTCGTCCAGCATCGGGGTCGTCGCCGCGTGATCAAGGTATGCCATCACGGTTCAGCCTAACGGCCTGCGGACCCGGGACCGGGGGCCGGACCGCCCCGCCCCATCCGGGGCGGGGCGGGCCGCTCGGGCCCGCTCACGCGGGAACGGCGGTGATCACGATGTTGTCCCGGTAGCTGCGGGTCTTCGCGTCGAACGGCCCGCCGCAGGTGATCAGCGTGAGGCGGGGACTGCCGTCGCGCGCGAAGTACCGCTCCAGCGGGATCTTCGACTTCCGGTACTCCTCCCGGGCCACCACCCGGTAGGAGCGCTCGCGGCCGTCCGAGCCGGTGGCGGTGAGCTCGTCCCCCCGGCCCAGCTCACGCAGCCGGAAGAACGCCCCCTTGCCCTGCTCGGCGCTGTCCACGTGCCCGGCGATCACCACCGAGCCGGCGCCGGCCTCCAGTCCCGGGCCGTAGCGGTACCAGCCGACCTGGTCCACGCTGGGCGGCACCTCGAACTCGTCGGTGCGCTCGTCGACGCCCACCGGGTTCACGGTGACGGTGACCCGGATCGGCGGGATGCTCAGCCTCACCGGCGGCACGACCTCGCTGTCGGCCGGCAGCGTGCCCGGGTTCACCGGGACCGAACCGCCGCCCGTCGCCGCCGGCGTGGGCGTGGCACTGGCCAGGGCCGTCACCTCGTCGCCGCCGACGTCCTCGGCGGGCTCGGATCCACACGCCACCACGCTCGCCAGGACGAGCGCGGCGGCGCCGGCGGCCATCGCCGCCAGCGCCCCGCGGTTGCGCACCGTCACCGGCGACCGGCCCGGGCGGTTGCCGCCACCCGCGCCCCGCCGCCGACCAGGAGCAGCACGCCGGCCCCGGCCAGCACGTACCACCAGGTGTCCACGCCGGCGCCGGCCTGGCCGCCGGTGCCGCTGGGCACGCCGCCCGGCGCCGAGTGCAGGCCGTTGACGGTCTGGGCGACCACGCTCAGGTTCTTCGCCTCGGCCGAGCCGATCGCGTAGACGATGGTGGCGGTGCCCTCCTTCAGGTTCAGGTCGGCCGGGCCGATGGCGACGGTGTCGGTGCCGGCGAGCACCACGTCCGCCTTGACCGGGCCGGTGGCCACGTCCGCCTTGGCCTCCTTCGGGTTGGTCAGGCCCTCGAACACGGGCTTTCCGCCGGCCCGCACGTCGACGGCCGGGGCGGCGGCGGTGTGCCGGACGATCAGCCGGGCCTTGCCGGCGCCCACCTTGGACACGTCGTTGACGAACGGGGTGATCTGCGGGTTGCCGTCGGCGCTCAGGTGGGCGGCGAGGCTGATGTTCGCCCCGCCCGGCACCGCGGCGTCGTCCACCTTCAGGATCGCCTTGTCGATCGCCTCGCCGGGCTTGGTCAGGGCGATGTCGTACTCCCCCTCGGGCAGGGTGAGCGGGCCGGCGACGTCGCCGGGCTTGAAGTTGCTCAACGTCTTCTCGCCGTTGACGTACACGTCGACCGGGGTGTCCGGGATGCCGTGGACCACGGAGACCTTCGACGAGGCGGCGTAGGCCGGGCTCATGGTGGCGGCGCCGACGCCGGCGAAGGTGAGGGCGGCCACCGCGCCGCCCGCGGCGACCCGACGGAACATCGCGTACTGCATTGTCTGCCTCCTGGTGGTTGATGCTGATTCGTCAGGCCTGGCTTGCAGAACGGGTTACGCCGGCTCCGCCGCCCCCGGATGCGCCCGGATCCGATTTCTTTCTCCCGTCTCCGGGCGCATCCGCCGGACCCTCCGGCGACGAAGGAGAGGTGACGAGGGTCGTGACTGACACGCCGGGAGAGTGGGGCGAAGGCTGTGGGGGTTACAGTCGGGCATGCCCCACGGAAGGCGAGCCGCCCGGTGACGGCGGTGAGGCAGGGCCCCGAACCGCCGGGCGAGGACGACCTCGCCACCCGGTTCCGCGACGGCGACGAGGCGGCCCTGCGAGAGGCGTACGACAGGTACGGGCGGGCGGTGCTGCACCTGGCCACCACGACGCTCGTGAACCGCACCGACGCCGAGGACGTGACCCAGGCGACGTTCGTCGCCGCCTGGCTCGGCCGGGAGACGTTCGACCCGGCGAAAGGCTCACTGGTCGGCTGGCTGCTCGGAATCGGGCGGCGCAAGGTGGTCGACCGGATCCGGGCCGCGGCCCGGGAGACCCGGGTGGTCGAGACGGTGAGGCAACTGCCGGAGCCGGTCTCCACCGGCCCCGACCCGGACACCGTGGTCGACCGGCTGGTGGTCGCCGACGAGTTGGCCCGGCTCCCCGACGAGCAGCGCCGGATGCTCGAGCTGGCGTTCTACGACGACCTGACACACCAGCAGATCGCGGCGGTGACCGGAGTGCCGCTCGGCACTGTCAAGAGTCACATCAGACGCGGCATGCAGAGCCTGAAACGCAGATGGGAGGTGGACGGTGCAGCACCTGGACCACGACCGGCTGGTCTTTCTGGCGCTCGGTGAGAGCGAGGCGGCTGACGGCGAGGCCACCCATCTGGACGCCTGCGACCACTGCCGGGGCGAGGTGGAGACGCTCCAGCACGTCGCCGGGCTCGGCGCGGGCACGCAGGGGCTGGCCGAGCTGCCCGACCCGCCGGAGCACATCTGGCAGGGCATCGTGGCCGAGGTCCGGGCCGCCGAGCAGCTTCCGGCGCTGACCGACAGGCGCCTGCCGCGCCCGGCCGACCCGGTCGAGCCGGCCGCCGTACCCGTCGTGGCACGTCGTCCGCGGCGGAGCCGGCGCTGGCCGGGGTGGGCGACCACGGCGGTCACCGCCACCGCCGCCGCGATGCTCGGCGTGGCGGGCACCGCCGCGGTGCTCGGCGGCGGCGAGCCGACCGATCCGCAGCCGCCGGTGCTGGCCAGCGCGCCGCTCGCCGCGTTCGGTACGACGCCGAAGGACGCCTCCGGCGACGCCCGGGTGCTCGGCGACCACCGGTTGCACCTGCACGTGACGAATCTCCCGACCGTTCCGGGGTACTACGAGGTCTGGCTGATCGATCCGAACACGATGGATATGTTCTCCGTGGGCACGCTGAGCGACGGGTCAGGGGACGCGCTCCTGCCGATCCCCCCGAACGTCGACCTGCGCACCTACACCGTGGTCGACGTCAGCGCGGAGCAGTACGACAACAAGCCCGGCCACTCCGGCGACAGCCTGCTGAGGGGCACCCTGACGGGCTGATCGGCGGGCCGGCTCAGCTCCCCGGCCCGCCGATCAGCTCCCTACGAGGAAAGGCCGCCGCCCGGTGCACCGGGCGGCGGCCTTCTCTCACGCGACGCTCACTTGCGCTTGCGGATCTCCTCGGCGGCCTGCGGGACGACCTTGAACAGGTCGCCGACCACGCCGTAGTCGGCCAGCTCGAAGATCGGCGCCTCGGCGTCCTTGTTCACCGCGACGATGGTCTTCGAGGTCTGCATGCCGGCCCGGTGCTGGATCGCACCGGAGATGCCCAGCGCGACGTAGAGCTGCGGGGAGACCGTCTTGCCGGTCTGGCCCACCTGGAACTGGTGCGGGTAGTAGCCGGAGTCGACTGCTGCGCGGGACGCGCCGACCGCGCCGCCGAGCAGGTCGGCCAGTTCCTCGACCAGCTTGAAGTTGTCGGCGTTGCCGACACCGCGACCGCCGGAGACGACCACCGACGCCTCGGTCAGCTCGGGGCGGGAGCCCTTCTGCTCGGCGACCCGGTCGACGACCTTGGCCAGCTTGTCCGCGTCGGTGGCCGACACGGTGAGCTGCTCGACGGCCGGGGTCGCAGCGGCCGGAGCCGGGTTGAGCGAGTTCGGCCGGACGGTGACCAGCGGCAGGCCCTTGGTGACCTTGGACTTGACGATGGCGGAACCGGCGAACGCGACCTGGGTGGCGGTGCCGTCGGCGGCCAGGCCGACCACGTCGGTCAGGATGCCGTTGTCCAGCTTGACCGCCAGGCGGGCGGCGATCTCCTTGCCCTCCTGCGACGAGGCGAGCAGCACGGCGGCGGGCTGGACGCGCTTGACCAGCTCGGCGACCACTGTCGCCTTGGGGGCCACCAGGTAGCCGTCGATCTCCTCGCCCTCGGCGGCGTAGATCTTCTCCGCGCCGTACTCGCCGAGCTTGGCGCTCAGCGCCTCCGCGGCGCCGGCGCCACCGAGGACGACAGCGCTCGGGGTGCCCAGCTCGCGGGCGAGGGTGAGCATCTCCAGGGTGACCTTCTTGACGCCGAACTCCCGGGTGGCTTCGACGACGACGAGAACCTCAGACATGTCAGTGACCTCTCACACGAACTTCTCGGTGGCGAGGAACTCGACCAGCTTCACGCCGCCCTCGCCCTCGTCGGTGATCTTCTCGCCGCCGGAGCGCGGCGGGCGCTTCGAGTGCTCGACCACGGCGCTGGTGGCGCCGTCGAAGCCCACCTCGGCCGGAGCCACGCCCAGATCACCCAGGGAGAGCGTCTGCACCGGCTTCTTCTTGGCGGCCATGATGCCCTTGAAGGACGGGTAGCGCGGCTCGTTGATGGTGTCCCAGACGGAGACCACGGCCGGGGTCGAGGCGGTGACCACCTCGTAGCCCTCCTCGGTCTGCCGCTCGACGGTCAGGTTCGCCCCGTCGACGGTGAGCTTGCGCGCGCCGGTCAGGGCGGCCACGCCCAGGCGCTCGGCGATCATGTGCGGCATGACCTGGACCCGGCCGTCGGTCGACTCGGCGCCGCAGATGACCAGGTCGGCGTTGAGCTGCCCGAGGGCGGCGGCGAGCACCTTCGAGGTGGCCACCGCGCAGGAGCCGTGCAGGGCGTCGTCCACCACGTGGACGGCCTTGTCCGGGCCCATGGAGAGTGCCTTGCGGATCGACTCGGTCGCCCGGTCCGGACCCATGGTCAGGATGGTGACCTCGCCGCCGTGCGCCTCCTTGATCTTCAACGCCTCTTCGATGGCGTACTCGTCCATCTCGTTGATGACGTTGTTCGCCGAACCGCGGTCGACGGTGTTGTCGTCAGAACGCAGGTTGCGGTCCGCGCCCGAATCGGGCACCTGCTTGACGAGTACGACGATGTTCATCGCGCTTCGACGACCCTCCTGTTTGGTGTAGCGATCACTCGCCCGGTCACGGGCGCAGCCTCCCGCGTGACGCAACGTGGGTCAACCGCGGGCTGCTGTGCACTTCCCCACGGGGCAATGTTACCCGCAAGTAGCATGGCCGCTCCGGCGGCCCGGAGTGACGCGACTCACCACCGTCACGCCGGCCCGGCCAGCGCCTGCCGGATCTTCTCGATCGCCGCCGCCTCGGCCGGCTCGATCCCCCGGTGCGCCTGCGCCACCCGCTCCGCCGCGGCCAGCACCACCGACCGGTACGTCTCGACGTCACCCGGCGACTTGGCGCGCAGGACCTCCACCGACCGGCCCAGCGCCGGCAGCACCACCGACTCGACCTCCAGGACCGAGTCCCGGGGGAGCTGCGGCAGCGGCCCGGTGGTCAGCGCCTCCTTGACCACGCCCCCCACCTCGGCGAGCGCGCCGGAGGCGGCGAAGCTCTCCCGCACCATGGCCAGCACCCCCGGTACGGCGTTGGAGACCAGGAACACGGCACCGAAGGCGCCGGTCTTCAGGGTGAGCCGCTCGTCCGCCGTCAACCGTTCCATGATCACGGAGTGTAGACGTACGGCGTGGAGGTGGTGACCGCAACGAGCCCGAGCCGCTCCAGGATGGGTCGGCTGTCCGGCGAGCAGTCCACCTGCAGCAGCGACTTGCCGCGCTGCTGCGCCAGCCGCGCCCGGTGGGCCACGAGCGCCCGGTAGACGCCCTTCCTGCGCCACTGCGGCAGCGTCGAGCCGCCCCAGAGGCTGGCGAAGCCGGTCCCTCGCTGGTAGCGGATCCAACCGGCGCTGATCACCGTCTCGCCCGCCTCCGCCACCACGATCGTGATCGACTGCGGGTCGGCCTCGATCTCCCGGACCAGCCCGTACACCAGGTGGCTGCGGTCGGAGTGCCAGACCTCCTCCTCCATCGCGGCGATCCGCTCCAGGTCGGCCCGGCCGGTGACCTCGCGCAGGCGTACCCCCTCGGGGAGCACCGGGACGGCGGCGGCGAGCGGCGCGACCGGACCGACCACTACCGTCTCCTGGTCCTCCGGCACGAACCCGGCGGCCCGCAGCCGGTCGCCCAGGTCGGCCGGCTCGTCGTGACCGGCGAGCTTCCACTCGACCGGCTCGCCCCGGTCCCGGAAGACCTCGACCTGCCGGGCGATCAGCGCGTCCAGCTCGGCGCCGGCCAGACCGTCGAGCGTCCGGTACGTCAGGAAGCCGCGGCGGTCGAGCCCGAGCACGCGGAACAACGGGCCGTCGCGCTCCACTGTCACACCCGCCGGCAGCGGGTCCGGCAGCTCCGGTCGGATCTGGCTGTCGTAGGCGTCGCGCAGCTCGCGCGCGTCAAGATCGGTCATCCCCCCAGGCTAGGCGCGGGGCAAAGCGGATAATCGGCAGCGTGTGGGAGTCGATCAAGAGCTGGTTCGACCCGCGTGAGCTGCGTTCGATCGGCACCCCGCCGGACTACCGCTTCTCGCTGGCGAACGAACGGACGTTCCTGGCCTGGCTGCGAACAGGTCTCGCGCTGGTGGCGGGCGGGCTGGCCGCCGCGCAGTTCCTACCGCCGCTGCGCCTGGCCCACCTGCGCGAGACGCTCGCGGTAGTGCTGCTGCTGCTCGGCGCCACCGTCTCGATCCGGGCGGTCGACCACTGGGCGCGCACCGAGCGCGCCATGCGGCTCGACGAGGAGTTGCCCGCCTCCCGCTTCCCGGCCGTCCTCGCGCTCGTCGTCGCGGTCGGCGCGCTGCTGCTGGTGGCCGCCGTGCTGCTGGGCGGCGCGCGGTGACCCGTGACCCGGGCCTGCAACCCGAGCGCACCCGGCTGGCCTGGCGGCGGACCCTGCTCACGCTCACCGCGGTGCTGCTGCTCCAGCTCCGGCCGGCGTTCGGCGGCCGGGCCGCGGACGCGGCGCCGGCCGGGCTCGCGGTAGTGCTCTGGCTCGCCGTGCTGGTGGTGACGTGGCACCGGGCCACCGGCACCGGACCGCGCCGGCTCGACCGCTGGTCGGTGCCGCTGACCGCGCTCGGTGCGGCCGGACTTGCGGTGCTCGGTGTGGCGCACGTGCTCGGCGGGGTGCGCTGACGAGCGGCGGTGAGCCATCATGGGGCATGGCCCGCCTCTACGTGCTGCTCTTCCTGGTCCAGATCGTCCTCGCCGTGTGCGCGCTGATCAGCTGCCTCTCCGCCGACGAGGAGAAGGTCAAGGCGCTGCCCCGGATGATCTGGGTGCTGATCATTCTCTTCTTCCCGCTGGTCGGCTCGATCGCCTGGTTCCTGGTGGGGCGCGAGCGCCCGGCCGGAACCGTCGGCGTCACCGGCACGGCCCGTCCCGCCGCCCCGGCCCGCCCCCCGCTCGCGCCGGACGACGACCCGGAGTTCCTCGCCTCCCTCGACGAGCGCTCCCGCCGCGAGGACCAGGAACGGCTGCGGCTCTGGGAGGAGGACCTGCGCCGCCGCGAGGAGGAGCTGCGCGGCCGCCCGGACGACCGGGACCGCCCCGAGGTCTGAGACGCGCCGCGGGCCGCCCGCCGGTCACCCGGTGGACGGCCCGCACGCGCCGTGTTCAGGCCAGGTTCGACGACCGGGGGTACGCGTCAGCGGGGTCGGTCAGCACGTTCACCAGGTACGGCACGCCCGAGTCGAACGCGCGCCCCAGCGCGGGCCCGAGGTCGGCGGCCTTCTCCACCGTCTCGCCCGCGCCGCCGAGCGCCTCGACCACCTTGTCGTAGCGCAGGCCGGGCTGGAGGTCGGCGGCCACGTCGTAGCCGTACATCGCCCGCATCGGGTGCTTCTCCAGCCCCCAGATGCCGTTGTTGCCGACCACGATCACCACCGGCAGCTTCTGCCGGACCAGCGACTCCACGTCCATCAGCGAGAAGCCGGCCGCGCCGTCGCCCATCAGCACGCAGATCTGCCGGTCCGGGTGGCTGACCCGGGCGCCCATCGCGTAGCCCATGCCGGTGCCGAGGCACCCGTACGGGCCGGGGTCGAGCCAGGTGCCCGGCTGGGCGGGCTCCAGATAGCGGCCGGCGTACGACACGAAGTCGCCGCCGTCGCCGATGGTGATGGCGTCCGGGGCGAGCACCCTGCGCAGCTCGCCGTAGATCCGGGCCGGGCGGATCGGGTCGCTCTCGGCGGCCATCTCCTCCGCGTCGCGGCCCTTCGCCGCGTCCTCGGCGGTCCGCAGCTCGGCGATCCAGTCGGTGTGGTCGGCACGGTCACCGGTGTGGTCGGCGAACGCGCCGAGGATCAGCCGCAGGTCACCGGCGGGCGCGGCGGCCGGCTGCACGTGCCCGGCCCGCTGGCTGGGCGCGTCCACGACGTGCACCACCTGGGCATCGCCGAAGTCGCCGAAGGAGAGCCGGAAGTCCAGCGGGGTGCCGATCACCACGACCACGTCGGCGCCCTTGAGCGCGACCCGGCGGGCCTTGGCGAAGGCGAGCGGGTGCTCCGGCGGCAGCGCGCCCCGGCCCATGCCGTTGGTGAACACCGGCACCCGAAGCGACTCGGCGGCGGCGCGCAACGCCTCGACGGCGTCGCCCGCGTACACGTCGGAACCGGCGATGACCACGGGCCGGGACGCGCCGGCGATCAGGCGGGCCGCCTTCGACACCTCGTCCGGGTCCGGCTCGATCGGCGCCGGCGGCGTGACCGCCGGCAGGTCGGCGTCACCGACGGAGAAGACCGCCTCCAGCGGGAAGTCCAGGAACACCGGGCCGCGGTGCGGGGTGAGCGCGGTGGTCAGCGCCGCCGACACCGCGCGCGGGATGTCGTCGGCGCTGAACACCGTCTCGGCGTGCTTGGTCACCGGCGCGACGAGCGGCAGGTGGTCCATCTCCTGGAGGCTGCCCGAGCCCCAGCGGAACTGCGGCGCCCGCCCACCGAGCACCAGCACCGGCGAGGCGTTGAAGAACGCGCTGGTCAGGCCGGAGACCCCGTTGGTGACGCCGGGGCCGGCGGTGAGCACGGCCAGGCCGGGGCGGCGCTGGAGCTTGGCCACCGCCTCGGCGGCGAACACCGCGGACTGCTCGTGCCGCACGTCGTAGAGGGGGAAACCCGCCTGGTGCGCGGCGTCGTACAGCGGGAAGACGTGCCCGCCGGAGAGCGTGAACATCTCCCGTACGCCGTGCGCGCGTAGTGCCGCGAGTGCCAGATCGCCGCCGTGGCCCTCGATCCGCTCCGTCATGCCATTCCCCTTCGTCGACCGACCGGGGTCACGTTACTGGCCGGTATCGCGGATGTGAACAGCTCTCGCGTCAGCGACCGGTGAAGCCCGGCTTGCGCTTCTCCACGAACGCGGCCATGCCCTCGCGCCGGTCGTCGGTGGCGAACAGCGCCGCGAAGAGCTGGCTCTCCCACGCCAGGCCGGAGGTGAGGTCCATGTCCAGGCCGCCGTCGACAGCCGCCTTCGCGGCGCGCAGCGCCTGCACCGGCCCGGTCAGGAACGGCTTCACGTACGCCACGGCGGCGTCGTAGACCTCGGCGGCCGGGACCACGCGGTCGGCCAGGCCGATCCGCAGCGCCTCGGCGGCGTCGACCATCCGCCCGGTCATGATGAGGTCCTTGGCGCGGGCCGGGCCGACCAGGCGGGCCAGCCGCTGGGTGCCGCCGGCACCCGGGATGATGCCGAGCTTGATCTCCGGCTGGCCGAGCTTGGCATCCTCGGCGACGATCCGCCAGTCGCAGGCCAGCGCCAGCTCGCAGCCGCCGCCGAGCGCGTACCCGGTGATCGCGGCGACGACCGGCTTGGGGATGCGGGCGATCGCGCCGAGCGCGCTGGACAGGTCGGCCGCGCGCTCCGCCATGTCCACGTAGGACATGTCGGCCATCTCCTTGATGTCCGCACCGGCCGCGAAGACCTTCTCGCCGCCGTACACGATCACGGCGCGGACCTCGGCGTCGGCGGTGGCCGCCGACGCGGCGGCGCGCAACTCCTCCTGCACCTGGGTGTTGAGCGCGTTCATCGGCGGCCGCTCCAGCCGGATGGTGCCGATGCCGTCCTTCACTTCCAGCCTGACGAACTCGCCCACGCTGCCCTCACTTCCTCGTCGAAGTCGCGTGCCAACCTTACGACTCGCCTCGTTGGGGTAGACAGTGTGGTGTCGGCGACTCCCCAGGTCGCCGCGCCGGAGTCGCCGCCCCGCCACCGGGAGTGAGGCCATGATCACCTACTACGACGACCGCTCCGTCCAGGTCACCTCCACAGCGGTACGGGTGGACGGGCGCAGCTATCCGCTGGCCGAGCTGACCACCGTGTGGCACCGGCGGGGCGACCGCTCCTGGCGGGTGCTCGCCGGGCGCGGCGCGATCGGGGCCGCGCTCGCCGGGCCGCTGGTGGCCGCCGTGCTGGGCATCGCGCTGGCCGTGTGGCTCCAGCGCTCGGCGGCGGTCACCGTCGCCGTCGTCGGCGTCTCGGTGCTGGTCGGCCTCGCCGTCGGCCCGCTCGCGGACTTCCTCTTCGAACACCTGGACCGCTCGTACGCCCGGGGCAGCCGGGAGATGGAGATGTGGGCCGAATGGCGGGGCCGCCCGGTGCGGCTGCTGCACACCCGCGACGCGATGCGCTTCGGGCAGGTCTACCGGGCGGTGCAGCGGGCCATGGAGAGCCTGCCGCCCGCGCCGGGTCGCCCCGGGCCGGGCCGTGCCGCACCCGGTCGTCCCGCGACCGGTCCTGCCGCGACGGGTCAGAACGTGATCGGCTCGTCCGGCAGCAGGCCGAGCCCGCGCAACAGGCCGTAGGTGGCCTGCTCGCCCCAGAACTGCACGATCCGGCCACCGGCCAGGCGGTACGTCTTGCGGGCTCGTCGCCGCCGGTTCCGGCCCCGCTCCGGTCCGCCATGCCGCCAGCCTACCGGCGCACGCATCGCCGGCATCGACACGCGCGGTTAGGCTGATTCATGGTCCTCTATTACCGGGACGACGCCGTGCAGGTCACCTCGGAGGCGATCCACGCGGGCGGGCAGGTCGTCGCGCTCGCCGACGTCACGTACGTCTGGCACGCGCGCGGCACCACCACACTCGCCGTCCGGGGGCGGGTGCTGGGCCGCGGCGTGCTGGTCCTGCTGCTGTCGCTGCCGCCACTGGTCGCGGTGGTCTGCGTGCTCTCGCTGGCCTGGTCCGCGCAGGACCGCGGCGAGTGGAAACTCGCCCTGATCATCCTGGCCGCGTTCGTGGTGGCCGGTCTGGCGCTCACCCCGTTCCTGGAGGTGCCGCTCGGCTGGCTGGACCGCTCCTACGAGCGCGGCAACCGGGTGCACGAGCTGTGGGTGCAGCACCACGGCCGGGAGACGATGCTGGTCCGCACACCGGACGCGCTGCGGTTCGGGCAGATCTACCGGGCCGTGCAGCGGGCCGTCGAGCAGGGCGACCTGCGGTGAGCCGGCCCGGCGCGCGGCGGCCACCTCATCCGGCGGCACTGGCCGCGACGCCGCACACTGGATGCCATGGCGATCCCTCTTCCCCGGCCCGGCGCCCTGCTCGGCCTCACCCGTACCGCAGTGGACCAGGCGCTCGGCTCGGCCGCCACGGTGGCCTCGGTACCCGCTCGCGCCTTCGCCGTCCTCGACCAGGTGGAGGCGCTGGTCCGGCGGATCGACGGGGTGGTGGACCGGATCGAGGGCACGCTCGACCGCACCGACCGGGTGCTCACCGACGCGGAGACGGCGGTCCGCGAGGTGGCGGTGATCAGCGCCGCCGCCACCGCGGCGATCGACACGGCGACCGAGGTGGCCGCCGCGGCGACTGTGGTGGTCGGCGAGGCGCAGCGGGTCTCCGAGGCGGCGGCCACCGTGGTCGGCGAGGCCGACCGGGTGGCCCGGACGGCGGCCGGTGTGGTGACCGAGGCGGAGACGGTGACCGCCCGCGCGGCGGGCACGCTGGCGACCGCCGAGAAGGCGACGGGCGTCGCGACCGAGCTGCTGACCGCGTACGAGGCGACGCTGCGCCGGGCCGCGCCGATGGCGGCCCGTTTCGTGGAGCAGCTCAGCCCGGAGGAGGTGACCGCCGCGATCCGGCTGGTGGACGAGTTGCCGAAGCTCAAGGACCATCTCACCTCGGACGTGCTGCCGATCCTGGCCACGCTGGACCGGGTCGGCCCGGACCTGCACGACCTGCTGGACGTCACACGCGATCTCAAACTGGCGGTCGCCGGCATCCCCGGGCTCGGCATGCTGCGCCGCCGCGGCGAGCGCCTCACCGACGAGGTGTAAGGAAGGGCCCCTTCTTAACGCCTCCGGTAGTGGAAGGGCCCCTTCTTAACCGCCGGGGAACAGCTCGTCGATCTCCGCGCGGTGCGGCAGCGCCACCGAGGCGCCGAGCTTGCGCACGCACGCCGCACCCGCGGCCGCCGCCCAGCGGACCGCGTCGGCCAGGTCCCGCCCCTCGCCCCAGGCCACCGCGAGCGCGGCGGTGAACGCGTCCCCGGCGGCGGTCGAGTCGACCACGTCCACCGGCACCGCCGGCACGTGCGTCGGCGGCCGCTCCCGGTCGACGTACCAGGCACCGTCGCCGCCGAGGGTGAGCACCGCCCGGGGCACCAGGTCGAGCAGCGCCGCCGGCTCGTCCCGGCCGCGACCGGTCAGCGCCTGCGCCTCCGGCTCGTTCACCACGAGCAGGTCGGTGGCCGCCAGCAGCTCGGCCGGCACCGACCGGGCCGGCGCGGCGTTGAGCACCACCCGGGCGCCCGCGGACCGGGCCGCCAGCGCCGCCTCGGTCACCGTCTCGACCGGCACCTCCAGCTGCGCGACCAGCACGTCCGCATCGCGTACGGCGGAAAGCTCGTCGGCGGTCAGCGACGTGAACGCGGCGTTCGCCCCGGGGGTGACCAGGATGGCGTTCTCCCCCGCGCCACCGACCATCACCAGCGCGACGCCGGACGGGCCGTAGACCACCCGCAGGTGGCCGGTGTCCACGCCGGCCGCTGTCATCCGGGCCCGCAGCGTCACGCCGAACGAGTCCGAGCCGATCGCGCCGAGGAAGACGCAGGAGGCTCCGGCGCGTACCGCGGCGACCGCCTGGTTGGCGCCCTTGCCGCCGGGCAGCATGACGAAGTCGTCGCCCAGCACCGTCTCGCCGGGCCGGGGCAGCGCGGCGCCGATGCCGACCAGGTCCATGTTGGCGCTGCCGACGACGGCGATCCGGGTCTGCGGCACTGTGTCGTCCCGTCGCTCAGGCGGCGCGGGCGGCCCAGCGGTCGCCGGACCGCGTGACCACGAGCGGAAGGCCGAACGCCTTCGACAGGTTGTCGGCCGTGAGCACGTCGGCGAGCAGGCCCTGCGCCACCACGGCACCCTCGCGCAGCAGCAGCGCGTGGGTGAAGCCCGGCGGGATCTCCTCGACGTGGTGGGTGACCAGCACCATCGCCGGCGCGTCCGGGTCGTACGCCAGCTCGGCCAGCCGGGCCACCAGGTCCTCGCGCCCACCCAGGTCGAGCCCGGCGGCGGGCTCGTCGAGCAGCAGCAGCTCCGGGTCGGTCATCAGGGCGCGGGCGATCTGGACCCGCTTGCGTTCGCCCTCGGACAGCGTGCCGTACGTGCGGTCGGTGAGGTGGCCGACGCCGAGCTGGCGCAGCAGCGCGGCGGCGCGCGCCTCGTCGGTGCGGTCGTAGCTCTCCCGCCAGCGGCCGACCACCGACCAGGCGGCTGTGACCACCACGTCGGTGACGCGCTCCTCGGCGGGGATCCGCTCGGCGAGCGTCGCTGTGGACAGGCCGATGCGGGTACGCAGCTCGTTGACGTCGGTGCGGCCGATGCGCTCGCCGAGCACGTGTGCGACGCCGCTGGTCGGGTGCAGCCGGCCGGCGGCCAGGTTGAGCAGCGTGGTCTTGCCCGCGCCGTTCGGTCCGAGCACCACCCACCGTTCGTCCAGCTCGACCCGCCAGTCGACGTCGTGCACCAGCGCGGTGCCGGAACGCTTGACGCCGACCCCGTCGAGGCTGACCACCAGATCCGCGTCCACGGTCGAGGGGGCGAGGGCGCCCGGGGCGCCGGGGATCAGGTCACCAGTCACCGCTCCATCCAATCACGCACCCGGCCCGGCGCCCCCCACGGGCGGCGCCGCCGCCATAGGGTGGGGCGCCGTGTCGTTGGTCACCGCTTCCGGAAGGACACCCATGCCCGACCGCTGCCGGGAGGCGCGCGGATGAGCGCGGTCATCGAGATCGCCGGCCTCCGCAAGACGTTCCACACTCTGCGCCAGGGGCGCCGGGTCGCCGTCGACGGCTTCGACATGCTGGTCGAGGCGGGCCAGGTGCACGGCTTCCTGGGGCCGAACGGGTCCGGGAAGACCACCACGCTGCGCGCGCTGCTGGGGCTGGTCCGGCCGGACGCCGGGCGGATGCGCGTGCTGGGCGCCGAGTCGCCCGAGCACCTGCCGGACGTGGCCGGGCGGGTCGGCGCGATCGTGGAGAGCCCGCAGTTCTTCGCCAACTTCACCGCCCACCGGACGCTGCGGCTGCTGGCCCTGGCCGGGGGTGTGCCGACAGCCCGGGTGGACGAGGTGCTGGAGCAGGTCGGGCTGCGCGACCGGGGCGACGAGCGGGTCAAGGGCTACTCGCTGGGCATGAAGCAGCGGCTGGCGGTCGCGTCGGCCCTGCTGAAGAACCCGGAGCTGCTGATCCTGGACGAACCGGCGAACGGGCTGGACCCGGCCGGCATCCGGGAGATGCGTGACCTGACCCGGTCGCTGGCCGAGGCCGGGGTGACGGTGCTGCTGTCCAGCCACATCCTCGCCGAGATCCAGTTGATCTGCGACCACGTGACGATCGTGAGCCGGGGGCGGCGGGTCGCGTACGGGCCGGTGGAGGACGTGCTGGCCGGCTTCGACCAGCACCAGTGGCGGGTCCGGGTGGCCGACCCGGAGCGGGCCGGGGAGTTGCTGGGCCGGGCCGGCCTGTCGGTGACGGTCGCGCCGGACCACCTGGTGGCGACCGGTGTGCAGGATCCGGAGACGATCAGCCGGACGCTCGGCGAGCAGGGCATGTGGGTACGCGAGTTGGTCCCGCTGCGGCCGGACCTGGAGAGCGTCTTCCTGGAGCTGACCGGCGGCCACGAGCACGTGGCGGTGCCGCGGCAGGTCGACGGCGCGCCGCCGAGCGACGGAGTGATCGACCTCGACGTCCGGGAGACCCGGGAGGTGGACGCGTGAACCTGGTCCGTGCCGAACTGGAGCGGCTGGCCGCCCGGCGTTTCGTACAGCTCATGGTGGTGCTGCTGGCTGTCGCCTTCGCGGTGACGGTGGTGACCACGCTCGCCGGTTCGCACCGGCCGAGCCCGGCGGAGCTGAGCCGGGCGCAGGCGCAGGCGGCGGAGAGCGTGCGCCAGATGGAGATGACGTACGACCGCTGCCTGCGGATCCGGGAGGGCACGCTCCCGCCGGGCGAGAACGACTACCTGCCGCGCGACTGCGCCCAGATCGACCCGGCCCAGCTCGACCAGTTGCCGAGCGCGGCCGACTACCTCAGCGGCGTGTTCGTCTTCGCCAAGGAGGCCGAGCCGCTGCTCTACTTCCTGATCGCGTTCCTGACGCTGTTCGGATTCCTCGTCGGCGCCTCCTACATCGGGGCCGACCTGAACTCGGGCGGGGTGGTCAACCTGCTGCTGTGGCGGCCGCGGCGGCCCGCTGTGCTCGCCGCGAAGCTCGGCACGCTGCTGGGCGGGCTGCTCGGCCTGTCGGTGCTGGCGTCGGCGGCGTACCTGGGGGCGTTCTGGTTGATCGGCCAGGCGTCGGGACTGGTCGGGCGGACCGGCGGCGACTTCTGGCCGTCGCTCGCAGCGATCTGGGTTCGCGGGCTGATGCTGGTGCTGCTCGCCGCGGCGCTCGGGTTCGCCGTGGCCACGCTGGGCCGGCACACGTCGGCGGCGCTCGGCACTGTGGCCGCGTACGTGGTGGTGTGGGAGCTGGGGGCGCGGCTGGTGTTCCAGATCCTGGAGGTGGGCCGGCCGGACCGGTACATGCTGTCCAGCTATCTGGCGGCCTGGCTGTCCGGCGAGGTGCGGCTCTGGGACAGCAACGCCTGCGGCCCCGGGATCTCCGGCTACTGCGACGGCTCCTACACCCTCACCTGGACGTCGGGCCTGGTGGTGCTGCTCGGGCTCACCGGCGCGCTGGTGGCCGCCGCGTTCACGGTGTTCCGCCGCCGCGACCTGATCTGACCGGAGCCACACCTCGGCAACTCCTTGCGAACCCCGACGCCATGATGAAGGATTCCTTCACATGGCGCCAGGGTGCACGACGCGGTCAGCCGACCGTCGAGCCGAACACCTCGTCGCGGACGGCGTCCAGCGCGGTACGCAGCGCGCCGCGCAGGATCGGCTCCTCGGTCAGCCCGGTGGCCACCACCCGGGGCCGGACCAGCGTGATCGCGGCGACCTCGTGCTGCACGCGCTCGGCCAGCGCCGCCCCGCCGGCCTGCCCGACCGCCCCGGCGAGCACCACGAGCGGCGGGTCCAGCACCACGCAGGTGCTCGCCACGCCGAGAGCCAGCCGCCGGGCCAGTTCGTCGAGCATCGGCCCACCGGCGGTGCCGGCGGCGATGGCCGCGCGTACCACCTCGGCCGCCCGGGCCGCCGCGACGCCCTGCTCCGCCGCCTCCGGGCTGGCGGTACCGTGCTCGGCGGCCACCGCGCGCACCGCGTCGGCGCCGACGAGCTGCTGGAACGCCGGCTTGGCCCGCTTGGACACGTCGCGCGGGATGGGCGCGCCGGGCACCGGCAGGTAGCCGATCTCGCCGGCCGCACCGCTGCTGCCGTGGTGCAGCCGGCCGCCCAGCATGATCGCCAGGCCGACGCCCGCGTCCACCCAGACCAGCACGAAGTCGGCAGTGCCACGGGCCGCGCCGGACTGCGCCTCGGCCACCGCCGCGAGGTTCACGTCGTTCTCGAACACGACAGGGGTGTCCAGGTCCTCGCGCAGCGCGGCGAGCAGGCCGCTGTGCCAGCGCGGCAGGTTGAACGCGAACGTGATGTCGCCGGTCTGCGGGTCGACCAGGCCGGGGGTGCCGAGCACGACGCGCCGGACGGCGGACAGCTCCGCCCCGGCGCTGCTCGCCGCCTGGACCACGGCGTTGTGCACCACGCCGACCGGGTCGTCGGTGTCCTTCGTGGACTGCTCGACCCGGCCGGCCACCGTGCCGGTGATGTCGGCGCAGGCCGCCACCACCCGCTCCGCGCCCACCTCCACGCCCACCACGTACGCGCTGCTCGGCCGGACGGCGTAGAGCTGCGCGTTCGGGCCCCGCCCGCCGGCCTGCTCGCCGACCCGGGCGACCAGGCCGCGCTCCTCCAGCCGCTCGACGAGCTGGGACGCGGTGACCTTGGACAGCCCGGTCAGCTCACCGATCCGGGCCCGGGTCAGCGGGCCGCGTTCGAGCAGCAGCTCCAGGGCCGCACGATCGTTGAGCGCCCGCAGGAGTCGGGGGGTGCCGGGCAGCCGGGTCGCACTCATGCCAACGTCCTCAATTTTCAGTAAGGTTTTCTAACCACAAAACGCCTGCCGAGGGGCGCCCGTTAGCGTATCGGCCACCCCCGTCCGCAGAGGTCGGACGACCCGGCAGGGAAAGGGGATACTCGTGGGTCTGGATCCAGGACTGCGCCGGCTCGCGCTGGGCACGCTGCTGGCCGCGTACCCGGGACCGGTCCCGCCGGACTGGGCGGTCGACCTGCTCGCCGACGGGCTCGCCGGGCACACCCTGTTCGGCACCAACATCCACGACCCGGCCCAGGTGGCGGCGTCCACGGCAGCGCTGCGCGCCGGCCGCCCGGACGTGATCGTGGCGATCGACGAGGAGGGCGGCGACGTCACCCGGCTGGCGCACGCCACCGGCAGCCCGTACCCGGGAAACGCCGCACTCGGCGCGGTGGACGACCCCGACCTCACCCGCCGGGTGTACGCGGCGATCGGCGCGGAGCTGGCAGCGCTGGGCATCACAGTCGACCTCGCCCCCACCGTCGACGTGAACACCGCCGACGAGAACCCGGTGATCGGCACCCGCTCGTTCGGGGCGGACCCGAAGCGGGTCGCCGTCCACTCGGCCGCCGCCGTCGCCGGTCTCCAGTCGACCGGTGTGGCCGCGTGCGCCAAGCACTTCCCCGGGCACGGCGCCACAGTCGCCGACTCCCACCACGAGCTGCCCACGGTCGACGTGCCGCCGGCCGTCCTGCGGGAACGCGACCTGCCGCCGTTCGCCGCCGTGGTGGACGCGGGCGTCCGCGCGGTGATGACCGCGCACATCCGGGTGCCGGCGCTGACCGGCGACGGCCCGGCCACGTTCAGCCGCGCGGTCCTGCACGACCTGCTGCGCGTCGAGTACGGCTTCACCGGCACGGTCATCACCGACGCGCTGGAGATGAAGGGCGCCGTGCTCGCCGCCGGCGGGGTCGGTGCGGGCGCGGTCCGGGCGCTGGCCGCCGGCGCGGACCTGCTGTGCATCGGCGCCCGGGTCGACGCCGAGCTGGTCGAGTCGGTCGCCGCCGAGATCGCCACGGCGATCGCCGACGGCCGGCTGGCTCGGGAACGGGTCGAGGAGGCCGCCGGCCGGACCGCCGCGCTCGCCACCACCGGCCCCGCCGACGCCCCGCCCCCAGCCGTCGACGGCCTCGGCTACGCCGCCGCGCTGCGGGCGGTACGCGTCGAGGGCGACCTCGTCCGCGACACCGCGCCGCTGGTGGTGCAGGTGCACGCCACCTCTACCATCGCCGAGGGGCGGGTGCCCTGGGGGCTCGGCCCGCACCTGGCCGCCGGGGTGGAGCAGGCTCGCGCGGTGGCGGGCGAGACCGACCCGGAGCAGTTGCGGCGGCTCGCCGGGGACCGGCCGGTCGTGCTGGTCGGGCGGCACCTGCACCGGCTGCCCGGCGCGCGCGAGCTGGTCGAGGCGCTGGCCGCCTCGCATCAGGTGACGGTGGTCGAGATGGGCTGGCCGGGGGCGTGGCGGCCGGCGGGCGCGCGCGCGTTCGTCGCGACCCACGGCGCCAGCCACGCCAACGGCCGCGCCGCCGCCGACGCGCTCGGCCTGACCGCCTGACCCACGCACCCACCCGGCCCGCCGCCCGGAAGGGCGGCGGGTCGCCGTCTTGAACGCGTTCAAGTTCTGTCGTACGCTCGGGGCGTCCTTGATTTGAACATGTTCAAGAGAGGCTACGGGGATGGACGCGAAGGTCTGGATGTACCTGGCCTACCTGACGGTGAGCATCGGCCTCACCGTCTGGGTGGCACGGGCACTGTCCCGCAACGGGCTGGTGTTCCTGCAGGACGTGTTCGCCGACAGCCGGCTGGCCGAGGCCGTCAACAGCCTGCTGGTGGTCGGCTTCTACCTGCTCAACCTCGGCTACGTCACGGTGGCGATGAAGGAGTCCGGTCCGGTCGGCGACGCCAGCCAGGCGCTGGAGCAGCTCTCCATGAAGGTGGGACTCGTCCTGCTGGTGCTCGGCGCGCTGCACTTCTTCAACGTCTTCGCGCTCGGCCGCTACCGGCGCGGCCGCCTGCGGCAGCAGGCCACCCACCCGCCGCTGCCGCCGGTCAGAATGCTCCCGCCGCAGGGCGGACCGCTACCGGCGGGGCCGAACCCGCCGGCCCGGTGACGTCCGCCCCGGGCGGGCACCGGCCGGATCCCACCGGGTACGGGGCCGGTGGGATCCGCGGGTTCACCGTCCTGTTCGACGCGGACTGCCCGATGTGCCGGGCCGCCCGGCGGTGGCTCGCCTCGCGCGCCCAGCTCGTACCGCTGGGGTTCGTGCCGGCCGGGTCCGCCGAGGCCCGGCGGCGCTTTCCCGGGCTGGACCACGACGCCACGTTGCGCGACCTGACGGTGGTGGCCGACACCGGCGCGGTCTACCGCGGCGACGGCGCCTGGTTCGCCTGTCTCTGGGCGCTCACCGAGCATCGCGGTACGGCCGAGCGGCTGGCCCGGCCGCACCTGCTGCCGCTGGCTCGGCGGGTGGTGGCGGCGGCCTCAGCGGTCCGCGAGCGGATCCGGGAACCGGGATACGGTGACGACGATGACCGAGCAGAGTGCGCCGACGACAACTGCGGGTGGGCCGGGCGGGTCGACGGCCCGGGGTGAGCAGACCCGTCAGCTGATCCTGGACACCGCGATGCGGCTGTTCCGCGAGCGCGGATACGCCCGCACGACGATGCGCGCGGTCGCCCAGGAGGCGGGCGTGGCGGTGGGCAACGCCTACTACTACTTCGGCTCCAAGGAGCACCTGGTCCAGGAGTTCTACGCGGGCACCCAACGCGAGCACCGGGCGGCGGCCGACCCGGCACTCGCCCGGGAGCGGGACTTCGGCCCGCGACTGGCCGGGGTGCTGCACGCGGGCATCGACGTGCTGAGCCCGTACCACGCGTTCGCGGGCGCCTTCTTCAAGACGGCGGCCGAGCCGACCTCGCCGCTCAGCCCGTTCTCCGCCGAGTCGTCGGCGCCCCGGGACATGTCCGTCGCGCTGTTCCGCGAGGCGCTCACCGGGTCCACCGTCAAAGTCGACGACGAGCTGCGCGAGGCACTGCCCGAGCTGCTCTGGCTCGGCTACATGGGTGTGGTGCTCTACTGGGTGCACGACCGCTCGGAGGGGCAGGTCAAGACCCGGCAGCTCATCGACGGCGTGGTGCCGCTCGTGGACCGGCTGGTGGGGCTGTCGCGGCTGCGCGTGCTGCGGCCTGTCACCCGTCAGGCGCTCACCCTGATCCATACGCTGCGTCACTGATCTCGCCGCCGCGATTGCCAATGATTGCGCAGGTGAGAGTCTGTAACCGGACAGTGGCACACCCCTTGTTGACCACCGGCACCAACACATAGCGTTACCGATGTCGGGGCCTGGGGGTGAGCAGCGGACCGTGGATCCGGCCCGGGATCCACGGTCCGCGCCGGGCCGGGGATCCGGGCCGGCTCAGCGGGGGAAGACGCCGAACGCGGTGAAGCCGCGATCCGGGAACCCGGCCGCCTCGGCCACCCGGCCGGACGCCGCGTTGCCGGGGTCGTGCAGGTAGGTGGGAATCGCCCCCTCGTCCAGCACCCGGCGGGCCGCCTGCGCGACCAGCCGCCGGGCCAGGCCGCGCCCGCGCGCCGTCGGCACCGTGCCCACCGCCAGCTCGTGCCCGTACGCGTCGTGCCGCTTGATCCCCACGCCGGCCCGGTAGGCGCCGTCGGCACCCCGGACCACGAGCACCTCCCGGTCGAACAGCCGCAGCCACGGCGGCAGCCCGGGCAGCGTGGGCGTCACCCACTCCCCCACCTCGGGCAGCGGCGCCGGGTCGGTGCACCACCGGAAGACCGAGGTGTGCGCGATGAACTCCGGCGTGCCGACCGTGTCCGGCAGGGCGGGCAGCCACTCCCCGAGCGGCCGGTCGCGCACCAGCGTCCGGACCGCCTCCACCCGGTCGGCGGCGACCGAGAGGACGGTGCTGCCGTCCGCTGTCACCGCGACGGCCGGCCGCAGACGCCCGTCCCAGGCCGGACGGGCGCGGCGGTGCGACCGGACCACGTGCAGCCCGGGGCCGGCCGGCCACTGTCCCAACCAGGCCGCCAGATGGAGGAAGACCCGCCGGTCGAGCACGTGATCATGGTACGCCGGGACGCCGCGCCCGTGCCCGAGGAATTCGCCGATCGCGGCGCGGTTGAGACGCGCGGCAGGCGGGTAGGGGGTCGGCACGCCAGCGACGGGCGCCGATTCCTGGTTCCGCCACCGGCCGCAGGACCCCGGCGCTTCGCGGAACCGAAGGCATCGCCCCTGCGTCATATTCATTTCCATACATGGACAAGTTTCTCTGGGACGGTAGTGGTCATGCCTCACGAACCGAATGACCGATTCCAGCAGGACGCGGAGCGCGGCTGGCGGGCCGCCGCAGACGCCGGACGGTTCCCGGCGCAGCCGGCGTACCGCGAGGCCCGCGACCGGGGACTCTCCTGGGCCGAACTGAACGCGCAGCCGACCGGCACCGCCGCCTGGCGTGGATCAGCGACCGGCTGACGCACCGCTCTCAAGCGTGAACGATGAACGGCTGGAGTCCGCCCGCCTGACCTGATCATCACGGCGACCGCCGAACTGCACGGCGTCACGGTGCCGCACCACGACGCCGGCTACGACCGGATCTACGCGGGCGGCGACACACCGGCCGGGCGGGCGTACCGGCCTTCGCACACCTGTGCGGTAGCGTCTTGTGGTCCGATTTCGGCCTACGACAGGAGAAGCTCCGCGCATGGGCAAGAAGACGATCCACGTCTCCGACTTCACCGGTCAGGTGCTCAGCCCCGACGACGAGGTGGTCAAGGTCGTCGTCCTGGAGCACCCGGACCTGGTCGCCGGCCCCGTGCAGCTGGACGCCACCCCGGTCGACGTGGAGAGCATCGACGACGCCGCACTCGACGTCGCGGTGGTGGAGATCCACGACCGGCACGGTCACGGTGAGCCGCGCCGGGTGGTACTGACCGCCAGCGAGTTCGACGCGATGGCGACCGACGTGCCGATGGCGCAACTGCTGCGCACCGCCGAGCGGGTCAAGCCGCCCAAGGCCCGCCGCACCACCGAGAAGATCGACTACGGCACCATCGAGCACGCCGGCCGCCCGCACCGCGGCCGGGTCACCGAGGAGGAGGCCCGGCTGGTCCGGGAGCACCTCGACGAGGTGAACAAGCGCCTGGCCGACGCCGGCATCCGCCAGATCGATCCCGCCGACCCGGAGCACGCCGCCCGGTACGGCTTCCCCGCCACCGACTGACACCCGGAGCCGGGCACGCGCCCCCGTGACGCGTGCCCGGCGCGGGGTCAGGCCCCTTTCCGGGTGATCTCGGCGAGCGCCGCCTCGAACGCCGACTCCAGCGCGGACTTCTCCAGGCCGAGCCCGCGCAGCACGCCGTCGTCGCCCTCCTCCTCCAGCAGGGCGAGCAGGATGTGCTCCGTACCGATGTAGTTGTGTCCCATCCGCAGCGCCTCCCGGAACGTCAGCTCCAGGACCTTCTTGGCCCGCGCGTCGTAGGGGACCAGGTCCGGAACCTGGGCGGCCTTCGCCGGCAGCGTCGCGGTGACGACCTCCCGCAGCCGTTCCAGGGGTACGCCCCGAGCCACGATCGCCGCGGCGGCGAGCCCTTCCGGCTCGGCGAGCAGCCCGAGCGCGACGTGCCCCGGGGTGATCTCGGCGTTGCCCGCGGTCCGCGCCTCCTCCTGCGAGGCCAGCACCACGTTGCGGGCACGCGGGGTGAACCGGCCGAACCCCGAGTTCGGGTCGAGCGCGGCGGCGGTCTCCGCCTTGGCGGCGGAACGCTTCTGGGCGGCCTGCTTCGTCACGCCCATGCTGCGGCCGATCTCCGTCCACGAGGCGCCGGAGCGGCGCGCCTGGTCCACGAAGTGCCCGATCAGGTGGTCGGCCACGTCGCCCAGGTGGTCGGCGACGAGAACAGCGCCGGCCAGTTGGTCGAGCGCGTCGGTGTGTGCCTTCTTGATGCCGTCGATGAGGTCGTCGAGTCGTACCGGATGGGTCATCTTGAGCGGTTCGGTCTCCTCCACGCGTCAACCATAGGTTGACGCATGTTCTCCGTCAACCCTCGGTTGACGGTACCGTCGGTGTCGCACGGTGACCTCGGCCCCGGTAGGGTCGGTCGGGGTGAGCACCCATTCGACTCTGCTGTTCGTGCTCGCCGCCGTCGCGGTCGTCGTCGCCGTGCGGTGGGTCGCGTCCCGCACCGGTCTGCCGGCGGCGGCGCTGCTGCCACTCATCGGCATCGCGTACGCGCTGCTCCCCGGACCCAACATCGGCCTCGATCCCGAGCTGGTGCTCATGATCGTGCTGCCGCCGTTGCTCTACAGCGCCGCGCTGGACTCGTCCCTGCTGGACATCCGCCGCAACCTGCGGATCGTGGTCAGCCTCTCCGTGGTGCTGGTACTCCTCACCGGACTGCTCGTGGGCGTCGGGTTCCACCTGTTCGTCGCCGGCGCGACGCTGGCGGCAGGCATCGCTGTCGGCGCCGCGGTAGCCCCGCCCGACCCGGTCGCCGCCCTGGCCGTGGGCCGCCGGGTCAACCTGCCGCCGAAGATGGTCACGATCATCCAGGGCGAGGGACTGCTGAACGACGCCACCGCGCTGACCATGCTCAGCGTCGCCGTGGCCGCCGCCGTGGGCGGCACGTTCTCGTTTCCCGCCGCGATCGGGCAGTTCGTGCTGGCGGCGGCCGGCGGCATCGCGGTAGGCGTGGTCGTCGCCTGGGCGAAACGGCTGGTCCGGCCGCTCACCGCCGACCCGCTGCTGTCGAATGCGATCTCGCTCGCGACGCCGTTCGTGGCGTACCTGCTCGGCGAGGCGCTGCACGTCTCCGGCGTGCTCGCCGTGGTGGTCGCCGGCCTGATCGTCGGCCACCAGACGCCACAGTTCGGCTCCGGGGCCGCCCGCCTCCAGACCAACGCCGTGTGGCGGCTCGTCGACTTCCTCCTCGAAGGCTTCGTCTTCCTGCTGATCGGCCAGCAGCTCCCCGCCGTCATGCGGGGCCTGCGCCAGTACGAGACGTCGACCATCGCCGTCGCCGTCGCCGTGTCGGTCGGCGTGGTGCTGCTCCTGCGCCCGGCCTGGCTGATCCTGACCCAGTGGCTCCCCCGGTCGCTGCACACCCGGCTCGGTGGCGTCGCCGAACAGGACGACACCGACGAGCCTGATGCCGCGCGGCGGCTCGGTGGCGTCGACCGCAACGCCCGCGGGCTGACCTCCCGCGAGGTGGTGGCGCTGAGCTGGTCCGGTACGCGTGGCGTGATCAGCCTGGCCGCGATCTTCACGCTGCCGCTGACCACCGACAGCGGCGCCCCCTTCCCCGATCGTGACCTGCTGCTGTTCTGCACCTTCGTGGTCGTCCTGGTGACGCTGGTCGGGCAGGGCCTGACATTCGCGCCGCTCGTGCGGATGCTCGGCCTGCGCGCCAACGAGGCCGACCAGGCCCGGGTACGCAACGAGGCCCGCTCCGCCGCGGTGGAGGCCGCCCTGGCCCGCCTCGACACAGTCGCCGACGAGGAGCCGGACAGCAGGGTCGCAGTCGACACCACGCGGGCCCAGCTGGAGACCCGGCTGGCCCGCTACCGGGGGCGGCTCGACCTGATCGAGCAGAGCGGTTCGTCGGAGCTGCCCACCTCACCGGAGTACGAGACGGCGCTGCGGGTCCGCCGGACCGTCCTCGAAGCGCAGCGCGAGGAGTTGCTGCGGTGGCGCGACTCCGGCCGGCTGCCGGACGAGGAACTGCGCGTGCTGGAACGCGAACTCGACCACGAGGAACTGCTGCTGCCGAAGCGGGCGCCGGGCTGACCCGTCCCCCGGTCCCGGGTCGGCCAGCGGTCCAGCGCATCGCCGGCGACCTGGCTGTCCTAACCAGAGGCCACGTTCGCAGCGCAGTCCTCGACTTCGCCCAGCACGCCGGGATCCGCGTATGACCAAGGGCCACCTGCAGATCGTTGCCTGCGCTGCCGGACCAGCCGCAGACGTGACACAACTGGTCACCGATGCGACGCAGCAGTCGTGGACAACGACGGTCACCGCCACCCCCAGCGCCCTCGATCTCATCGACGCGCCAGCGATAGAGCGGCTGACCGGGTACCCGGTCCGCTCCACCTACCGGTCGTCTCCCGGCACCCGCCGCTCCCTCCCTGCCACGGACCGTCCGGTACGAACCAGTTGGCCCGTGTCATGCCGAATCAACCGCCATTCCTCGCTGAGATCACCTCAGTGATGTCACGTTGTCGCAGGAATCGCCGGGCTCCGCTCACCTAGGTCTGGTACAGGTTGAGCCGGTAGGCGCGTGCCTGGGGCAGGAGTCTGAGTGCGGGCATGAGGATCCGGTACGGCAGGGGAAGCCTGCGCAGCACGTCGGGTTGCGCGCCGACGGTGCTGCTCTCGACGAGCCGGATTCCGGGTTGCCACGACTCGATGTCGCGCGGGTCGTCGCACGCCCAGCGCAGGGTGGCGGACGTCTTCTTCAGCGCGTCGTGGCGGTGCTGGTTGCGCAGGATCCACCGCCCCCAGGTGTCGAAAGCGAGCTGGTTGCCCGGAAACCGCGAGGCGATCTGCCGGACCGCGGTGCGGGCGTCCGCCCGGTCGAGATAGATCAGGACCGCCTCGGCGACGAAGAAGTACGGAGCCGGACGATCCCGGACCTCCGCGAGCCAGGCACCGTCGACCACGGACCCGCTGAGCATGGTGCGGCGTTCGGTGTCGGCGAAGAAGCGACGCCGTAGCCGCATCGAGTCCGGCAGGTCCAGGTCGATCCAGTGGCAGGAACCATTGTCGAGGCGTTCGAACCGGGTGTTCAGGCCGGCGCCGATCTCGACGACGGTCCCGGCCGGGTGTTCCGCGAGGAACTGGGCGACCCAGTGGTCGAACACCATGCCGCGGAGCACCGAGCCGACCAGACTGCGGCCGCCGTCGAACTTCGCGAAGTCGTAGTCGATCGACCCGACCAGTTCGGTGGCGCGTGGGTCGCGCACCAGGGGCCGCGGCTTACGGCTCTCGACCGCCCGCCCGTACAGGGGGATCAGCAGTGTCTCCTGCACCGGGCCCAGGTCGACGCGGTGTTTCTCGGTCATGGTGACTCTCCCCTGTCGGACGCCGGTGCGGACACTCACGGATGGTTCGTGTGGCTGAGACGCAGCATGCGAGAGACGCAGGAGGGACAGTCGGCGGGCGTGGGGAACTCGATGCGGCGCAGGCCGGGCAGCGCCAGCACGAGCCCGTAGCGGTCCAGCCGCACCGGCACGTCGCCCTGTCCTGGCGGGGTGGTCAGCGAGGCGATCTCCGCACGGTGGTGCAGCCGCAGATCCTCCAGCAGTTCCCGCTCGATCAGATGGAGCGGATCGGGGTCCGCCGCCGCGAACGCATCCGGGTCGACGGGCACCACCTCCCGCCCCACCAGGCGCACCCCGGTCAGGTCCAGCCGGAAGAGGCCGACGGCGGTGCCGAGATCGAGCAGGTCCGCCAGCGGGTTGACGGACGCGAACTCCAGCCCGGCCCGGCGCAGCTCGTGCCGCGGGATGGGGCGCAGGCGACCGCGGGCAAGTGCCCGGCCGAGCCATGGCGACTCCGGGTACGGCCGGACGTCGTCGGCCGCCAGCTCGGCTTCGGCACCTTCACCGGCCACGGTCAACGCTGACCAGGCCTGCGCGCTGTGCCGTACCGCGATCAGCACCTCACCGTCCGGCGTGGTGGCGTGGGCAACGGGATGGGTCTCGGTCGTCGTGTTCAGCATCAGCCGGCCTCGCATGTGACCCGACAGCAGTGTGCGAGCGACATCGGCGGCGGATAGTGGCACCAGCGGGACTCCAAGCTCGACAGGTCGGGACGCGACCGCGTTCTATAGTTGGTTAGGCTAACCTAACCTGTCAAGCGGTCCGCGGGTTCCGGTCCCGCCTGTCGGCGTCACGACCACGTGCGACGACGTGCCATCCGGCGGCATCTTCCCGCTGGCGCCAGAAGTCGGTGAACCGTCCGCCCGAGGCCAGCAACGCCTCGACCGGACCGTCCTCCACGACACGGCCCTCATCGAGGAAGATCACGCGGTCGACGTGGCGGATGCTGTCGAGGCGGTGAGTCACGATGACGCGGGTACGTGGCACGCTGTCGTCGGCGAGCGCACGGACGACGGCCGCCTGGTTCTCGGTGTCCAGGGCGCTGGTGGCCTCGTCTACCAGGAGCACCGGCGCCGGCTTGAGCAGGGCGCGGGCGATGCTCACCCGCTGGCGTTCGCCGCCGGACAGCGCGCCACCCGCCTCGCCGACCACCGTCGACCCGCCGTCCGGCAGTCGCGCGGTGATCTCGTCCACGCGGGCGAGGGCGACGACGTGGTCGTACCGGTCGGCGTCGGCAGTGGGGTCACCGGCGAGGATGTTCTCACGAAGGGTGCCGTCGAACAGGTACGGGTGCTGGAAGACGACACTGACCGCCGTGGCGGAGACCGGGGCGTCGTCGACCAGGACGCGTCCGCCGGTCGGCTCGTGCAGCCCGGCCAACAGGTTGAGGACTGTGCTCTTGCCCGAGCCGGACGGTCCGACGATCGCGGTGGTGGTGCCCGGCTCGAAGGTGAGGTTCAACGCCCGCACCACCGGCTCGCTGTCCTCGTCGTAGCCGAAGGAGACCTGTTCCAGGCGGATCCGGGGGGCGGCGGCCGGCTGCCGTGCGGGCCGCGCGGGCACCTCCGGGGCGGCGTGCACCGCACGGATCCGGCGCAGTGCCGTCGTCGTGGCCTCGATCCCGGGGCTGAGTTCGCCGAGCACGACGAACGCCTCCAGATAGCGGGCGATGACGACGACGAGCGCTATCGCTTCGGCGACGGTGATGTTCCCCCGCACCGCCAGTACCGTCGTCGTGCCCGCCAGCACGGTCAGGGCGATGTTGCTGGCCAGGCTGAACAGCAACTGCCCGGGGATCTGCCACCGGAGGAGCCGCATGGTGGCGCCGTGCTGCGTGGCGAGGGCGGCGCCGACGAGGCTGCGGGCCGGCTCGGCGCGGCGGGCCGCCCGCAGCGCCGGCTGGGTGCGGGCGAACTCGACGACGCGCTCGGTCAGGGCGCTGTTGCTGTCGGCCGCTGCCCGGTCCGCGGCGGCGCCGATCCGGCGGGCGCCCCAGTAGGCGCCGAGGAGCACCGGCACGCCGGCGAGGGCCGCCAGGCCGAGCGGGATCGACAGCGGCAGCAGCGCGAGCCCGAGTGCCACCGGCAGCAGCACCGCGCCGGCGACCGGCGTGACGAGGTAGATCACGAGACCGACGAGATCCGGTCCGGTACTCGCGATCGCCTGGCGGGCGGTGGCGGAGTGCTCCGCGGTGAACCAGGTCAACCGCACCCGCGCGAGCCGGTCGGCAACGCCGTGCTGACCGTGGTCGAGCAGGGCGAAACCGAGCGCGAACCCGGTCCGCGCCGCGACGGCGTCGACGGCCCAGCCGGTCACGGTGACCACGGCCAGGATGCCCAGCCAGGGCCAGGCCGCGCCGGGATCGGGACCGAACAGGTCGGCGACCAGGGGTACGAGCACCACCGTCCCGCCAGCCCGCAGGACGACGCCGCACACGGTCAGCGCCGTGTGAACCAGCGCGCGGCGGCGCTGGTCGGCCGGTAGCAGCAGAAGCAGTGTACGGATCACCGGGCCACCTCCTCGGACATCGGGCGGCTCCGGCCGGCCTCCCAGAGCTGCCGGTACCGGCCCCCCGCGGCGTGCAGTTCGGCGTGGGTTCCGGCCTCGACGAGTCGACCGCCGTCGAGCACGACGATGTGGTCGGCCTCGGTGACCGTGTGCAGGCGGTGCGCGATGACGAGCACGGTCCGGCCGGCGGCGAGCCGGTTCAACGCCTGCTGGACGGCGTACTCCGACTCCGGGTCGGCGTAGGCGGTGGCTTCGTCGAGCACGAGCACGGCCGGGTCCGCGAGGATCGTGCGGGCGATCGCGAGGCGCTGCCGCTCGCCGCCGGACAACGCGGCGTCGGGTTCGAGCACGGTGTCGAACCCGTTCGGCAGGCGCCGGATCCGCTCCTGGATGTGGGCGGCACGGGCCGCCTCCTCCACCTGCTGACGGGTGGCGTCGGGCACGGCGAGCGCGATGTTCTCGTGGACGGTGCCGTGGACCAGTTGCGTCTGCTGGAACACGAAGCCCACCTGCCGGTAGAGATCGTCACCGCTCAGGTCGCGTACGTCGTGCCCGCCGACGCGGATGGCGCCTGTGGACACGTCGAAGAAGCGGGCGAGCAGCGCGGCGAGTGTCGACTTGCCCGAGCCGGACGGGCCGACCAGCGCGGTGACGGTGCCCGGACGCAGCACGAGCGAGAACTCCTCGATGACGGGGACACCCGGGCGGTACGCGAAACCGACCCGGTCGAACACCACAGTTCCCGGCCCGTCGGTGGCCTCCGGGATCGTTGCGACCCGGGTCTCCAGTTCGGGCTCGTCGAGGGTCGCCTGGATCCGGCGACCGGCGAGCAGGCCGGCCCGCAGCCCGCTCAGCCCGTACCCGATACCCAGCAGCCGGGCACCGAAGGTGGTGCCGAGGAACAGGAACGGCAGCAGCGACAGCGCGTCCATCGCGCCGGAGGTGATCCGCCAGGTGCCGATGACGGCGATCAGCAGGAGGAACGTGGCGGGCCTGGTGACCAGGTCGATCAGCGCCTTCTTGCCGGAGAACGGCCGCTGCCAGTCGTCGAGGAACCGGACGTACTCCCCGAGCCGGGCCCGGAACGTCGACGCCGCGGCGCCGCCGAACACCCGGATGACCGGCTGGCCCTCCAGGAATCCGGCCGCCTCCCGGTTCATCCGCTCCGCCCACCACATCGCCTTGCCGGTACGCGCACCGGACTGCACCACCATCACCCACATCACGACGACGTAGACCAGGACCGGCAGCAGCAGCGCGAGCGCGGTCGGCCAGTCCACGCCGAACAGGTAGACCATGACGGCTACCGGAGCGACGACCGCCGCGGTGGCGTCCGGGATGGCGTGTGTGACGAGGTAGTGCAGTGCGAGGGTGTCGTCCTGCACCACTTGCTTCACGTGCCCGGAGCCGTGTGTGGTGAACCAGCCGAGTGGCAGCCGCGCGAGTTTGCCGAGCAGTCGTTGCCGGACGCCACGCGCGAAGCGCGCGTCGGCGGCGTGCAGCCAGAGCACGAGCGCCGCGCCGAGCAGCGTGCCGACGCCGACGAGACCGACGGCCCAGCCGCCGAGGGTCCAGAGCGCCGGCGCGCCCGCCCCGGCGAGCATCTGCCGGGCCAGTTCCACGAGCAGGACGTACGGGGCGAGCTGAACGAGGGTGACCAGGGCCTGCAACACGCCGGACAGGATCAGTGTCCGCCGCAGCGGGGCAAGCAACCGGCCGGCTCCCTGGGCTCGCCACGACCCACGCACCTTCGATGTGGTCGGCGCCTCCGTCCGCGTCTCCCCGGCCCCGGACACGTCCGGCTGGGGCGTCGCTTCCGGCTCCGGCTCACTCGGGCCGCGTAGCTTGCCGAACGGACGGCCGTGGTACCAGTACGCCTGGGCGTACAGCTCCGACTTCGGGAATCCGAACTCGTCGCGTAGCCGGGTACGCAGGTGTTTGAGCGAGCCCGCCTCCGGGCCAGCCCACGCGTACCAGTTCGACCAGTCCCGGCCCTCGATCGCTGCCGCCAGCGATGCCGGCCCGCGCCGGGGAACCCAGTGGACACGCGAGCGGGGATGAGCCGTCACCGGTATGCGCGGGTCGTCCTCGGTGTGCTGCTCGAGATACACCTCGACCGGCACGTGCGCCGGCACGGTGTCCAGGATGGTGTTGATCGCGGGAATCGAGGCGGAGTCGCCGATCAGCAGGTATCCGGCCGGCGGGTCGTCGGGCACGGCGAACCGCGACGAGCCGAGCGAGGTGGCGATGATGGTCCGGCCCGGCTCGACGTCCCTGGCCCACGCCGAGGCCGGGCCGGTGGGTTCGTGCAGCACCATGTCGATCGCGAACTCGCCGGTGGCCTCGTCCGCGGACGAGATGGTGTACGCCCGCTGGTGCTCGGTCGTGCCGTCGTACGGGTCGGGGAACCAGAACCGCAACCAGGCGGTCGGGGCGGCCATCGCGTCCTGGAACAGCGTCGGCGAGGACAGCCGCACCCGCACGACGTGCGGCGCGAGAAGTTCCCTGCCCAGCACCGTGACCTCGTGCTCGCGAACTCCGTAGCTCCGCATGACCACACCGGTGAACCCACGCTTGGCCATCTACAACTCTCTTTCGGTGCGGGCGAGATCCGCCCTGATGTCGGCGACGGGTCTCCCGGGCGGCGCCGCGCCGAGCAGACCCCGGATGGCACCGGTGAGCACGAGCCGCACGTATTCCGCACGCTCCACCTGGGGCAGGACCGCGTGGGCGGGGGCCAGGCCGTCGTCGATCTCGACGCCGAGGGTCGCGGCGCGGCGCTCCCGGTCGAACCCGTCGCCGTCCTCCCGCTCCGCCAGCGCGCTCTGCTCCTCGGAGGCCGCCATGGCGATGGTCAGCGAGGCGACAGCGCCGCTGACCACGATGGCCGCGTCCGGGGTGTAGCCACGCCGGACCAGCGCCTCCACCTCGTCGGTCAGCACCCGCCGGCCGGCGGCGCCGCGCGGGAACAACAACTGCATGTACCGGGCCAGTCCGGGATGTGCGAGAGCGAAGGCCCGTAGTTGCAGCGCGAAGGAGAGCAGATGGGGCTCGAGCCCGTGCCGCGGATCGTCGCGCAGGCGCAGCTCGGCGAGGATGCTCTCACCGACCAGCCGTTCCAGGTCCCACCGCCCCTTCACGTGACGGTAGAGCGCCGCCGGGGTGACACCGAGACCGGCGGCTACCGCCTTGACGCTCACGGCGTTCAGGCCCAGACCACGACCGACCCGGACCACGTCGTCGGTGCTGATGCGCGGCGTACGCCCGTCGCGGCCTGGCAACGTCGGCTCCTAGTTATAGGGGGTAACTAAGGGCACCCTAACTTGAGCCTCGTCCGCTGGCAATCCCCCGCGCCATCGGGCACGAATGCCCGGGTCGCGAGACGCTTGGCGAGGGCCGGTCGTGTCCGCCTCACACGTCGATGCCTGGTGTGCCGCGATCGGCGCCGCGTGCGGCCGGCAACTCGTCGTCGGCGACGTCGGTCTGGAAGCTGGTCACCCGCCCGGCGTTCCTTTCCCCGGCAGGCACGGCTTCGTCGGCGATGGCACCCGCAGCGACCTCCAGCCCCTCAACGGACGGGCTGGCGCTGGGCAACTCCACCGACCTCAACATCGGCTCCACCGATCCCAGGCAGAACCCACGCCAGTTCCAGGCGTACTCGCACTACGTGATGCCCGGCGGGCTGGTCGAATCGTTCATCGACGACGTCGAAGGTCGTCGGGACGGCACCCTCGCCCCGACTGTCGAGATGGACATCACCGGCACCCGGACCGCAGTCGACCGGAGGGTCGGTGACACCTGACCGCCGAGCCGTAGCCGGCACCCGACCCATGTCGCGTCGGGTGCCGTGCCTGCGCCCTCGATCGGGTCACCTGGTCACTGACGGGCCCCGCCGGAGAGCAGGGCGAGACCGGTCTCCGGGTCCACCTGCTTGGTGAGTTCGGCGGCGACCTCGGTGATGATGACCTCCAGGGTCGGCCACACCTCCCCCCGCAGCAGGTGACCCCCCACCGTCGAGCCGTCACGACGACCGAGCACCGCGTGCACGTGGAGTGCCGGCTGACCCTGGTTGTCGGCGATGTCGCCGAGCAGCGAAAGAACCTCGACCTGCTCCGCTACGGGGATGTGGACGTAGTCGCGTGCCTGCCGGTCGAAGTAGCCCACCTCTGCGGAGTGGAAACCGCCGACAGCGGTGATCCGCGCTCCGCGGATGTCGTACTGGGCTGCGGTGTCGTGGATGGCGGTGACCGCGTCCTCGCCCTTGTCTACGGCGACCACCAGCACACGCCGGCCACCGTCAGTCAACTCCAGCTTCTTCATGATCATGCCTTCCTGGTCACGACCGGCGGCACGGGCCGCTGCGGGACGGCTCAGCCCTGCGCGATCGTCGCGAGGCCGGCCTGTTGCAGGAATCCGAGGTTGTCCTCGACGTGCCACTCCTGGGTGATCTTGCCGTCGTCGCCGAGCTGCTCGACGTCGAGCGCGTCGAATGTGACCGCCTGTCCCCGACCCTGGACACCGTTGTAGGTGCCGGTGAAGTGACCGCGGTAGGTGACACGTGCGGTGAAGACATTCCCAGTGATGTAGATGGCGTGCAGATCGAGGGTCAGGTCCGGCATGGCGTCGCGCAGCGCGGACGAGCCGGCGCGCGGCCCCTGCGGGCCCTGCGGCCTGCCCGGCGGGAGCATGTTGTCCCGAAAGGACGGCGACAGCGCCTTGTCGAGGTAGCTCTGCCGGCCCGTGTTCCAGAACGTGTAGAGCAGCTGCGCCGTGCGGATGATCTGGACGGCATGTTCCTCTGACAGGCCGCAGTCGACCTGCACGATCTCCGGTACGACGAGTTCGCCGCCCTGATCCACCAGGCGGGAAGCATCGCCCTGAGCATCGTGGCCGGTCAACCCGCGATTGGCGCTCGCGTCCTGGCGGTCCTCGTCCGCGTGGACGGGCGGTGGCGTCCACCGCGCGGTTTCGCTGTCGGCCGGGTAGTCGATGCCACCCGGATACGTCTGTAGTTCGATCAGCGTCCCCCAGGGCGCACGACCGTAGACGCTGCCGTTCCCGGGTGTCTGCTCATGAGGCGAGTTGCCGTGCACGTCCGACAGCATGTGGGCACCCGCCTCGGCGAGCCGGCGGGCCGACGCCCCGATGTCGTCGACGTAGAGGGCCAGATGGTTGAGCCCGTAATCGGTCAGCAACGCCGCACGTCCGTGATCGGCGCCGCTGGTCTCGAACAGCTCGATGCTCGGCCCGGTGCCGATCTGAACCAGACGCTGCCGGGTGATCCTCGATCCTGGTGGCATGCCGAGTTGACGCTCGGTCTCGGGCCCCTGCCGCGGGGGCATGTCCCGCGCCTGGGTGTCGTAACACACCTTGGCGTCGAACGCCTTGCGCAGAAATTCGGTGGCCGCGTCGATGTCGTCGACGCTCATACCCACGTGATCGATGCCGCGAGGGCGGGGCTGTGGCTGCGCCATGTCGATTCGCACCTCCGTGGGATCGTCCGCGCCGGTGGGGCTTGGTGTGCATTCGTCGTTCCTGGCGGGCATACCCGGTTCCGGAACGTCCTCACGGGCCAGGCCACGCCGGTCCCCGACCGGTGCGCGGCAACCGGTGCGCTGTGCGGGTGCGGTGCAGGAGTTGTGTCAGCGGTCGACTTGCGGGGCGTGACCGCGGGTAGGCCGGGTGATGCGGCGGCACTCCTGGCCGCGACGACGCGGCGCCAGCGATGGCGCGACAGTCAGGCCGAACCTGACCGATCCGGACGGACGTCGGCTCTCGGAGCGGCATCGATCCGCATCTTGTAGATCCAGACGGGGTAGACGACAGAGTTCACACCGCCCGCCAGCCCGGGCGTGCGATTCAACTGCGCCGCCGGAATCCACAGGTAGCCGGATCCGTCGATCCACATCGCGTCGGCCCAGATCAGGCGTGGATCGGCGAGAAGGGTGTGCACTCTCCGGTCGGGCGTGATGGTCAGGATCCGCCTCTCTTCCACGTCGTTGAGGTAGATCGTGCCGGCCGCATCGATAGCGGTGCCCCCGGTCGTCGGGGTGTCGAGCCACGGCTCGACCTGCTCTGCCAGCACATCGGCCGGGACGGCCGGATCGTCGAGCCATCGTGTCTCCAGCCGGGCCAGCGGACCGGACGCCGGCTGGAAGTACAGGTACCGCCCGTCGGGGGACACCTCAAGCTGGTCGGTGTGGATGCGCAGGTTCCCACCGTCCTGATCGCGCAGACGCTGCCCGTCCGCGTGCATGGGGCGCCGCGCGGTCGCACTCGGGCAGCCGTCGAGCGTCCGACGGGACTGCCCACTATCCAAATCGAGCACGATGATTCCGGGTGCGCCGGCATCCGTGAGGTACGCATTCCGACCATTGAAACGAAGGTCATCGACGAAGCTTGTCGCCCTCAGCGCCGGACGGAGGTCGTAGATTCGGACAACCGAGTCCGTGGCAGGATCGATCACGATCACCCGCGCGCCACCCCGAACGGCGGGCATACCCAAGCCGGGGGCACCGCCATCTATCACCCACAGGCGGCCGTCCGGGCCGATGCGTAGCGCGTTGACGCACACGAAAGCCCCGTCGGGTTGGTGGTCGTCCCGGGCCTGGTTCCATCCCGCATCCGGGTAGGGAGCGAACCCGCCGTCACCGTCGGCCTCAGCGAGCTGCACTCCTGGCCCCTCCGCCGACGGGAAGCTGACAAATATCCGGCCGTTCGACGTGGTGGTGACCCCGTTCCAAACTCGATCGGCGGACAACACGGGGATGAGGCGGGAGTCCTCTTGCTGTGGCCGAGATGCCATGCGCGTACTTCCTCACCCGTGAGTCACCGTGCGGCGGGTCGGCGCCGAAGCGCGGCTACCCGTCACCGTGCGCCGCAAACCACTGACCGGCCTTCGCGGCGACGTGCCCGACCGCGCTCCTCTGCTTCCCCGATCGTCGAGGTGAGCAGTAATCGGAGTCATGAAGGCGGCTTCAAGCGCCTGTGGCAGGGTTGTGAATGACAGATGCCGCTCATCTTGTCGCTGCCACCCGGCTGACGGCTACGCATCTCGCTGAGCGCCGCCCCGTCCGGTCTCCCCGGCTGAGACAGTACCGAGCTGCACAGGAAGGACATCCGATCCATGGCGATCCCACAACTGTCCAGCTTCTCTGGCTATCGGCTGCCCGCGCTGGGCTTCGGCACGTACCGGCTAAACGGAACGGCCGGGGTCGAGGCGATCGGGCGCGCGATCGACAACGGGTACACGCTGCTGGACTCCGCATTCAACTACGACAACGAGGGTGCGGTGGGCGCGGCGGTCCGCGCGCACCGGAGTGCTCGTGAACAGCTGGTCGTGACCTCGAAGTTGCCCGGCCGGCACCAACGGTTCGCAGCCGCCCTCGAGACGGTCGAGGAGAGCGTCTACCGCACCGGCCTCGACCACCTCGACCTTTACCTGATCCACTGGCCCAATCCGTCCCAGCACCTCTACGTCGAGGCGTGGGCGGCGCTCATCGAGGCCCGCTCCCGAGGGCTGGTGCACGAGATCGGTGTGTGCAACTTTCTACCCGAGCACCTGGAACGCATCGAGGCCGAAACCGGCGTACGTCCCGTGGTCAACCAGATCGAACTGCATCCGTACTTCCCGCAGACCGACGCGCTCGCCTACCATCGTGAGCACGGCATCCTTACCCAGGCGTGGAGTCCGATCGGCCGGGGCAACGACCTGCTCAGCAACCGCACGATCACCGCCATTGCCGACCAACACCGCATCAGCGCCGCCCAAACGGTGCTCGCCTGGCACGTCGCCGTCGGCGCGATCCCGCTACCAAAAGCGGCGACTCAGCAGCGCCAACTCGAGAATCTCGGCGCGCTCGACGTCGTGCTGTCGGCCGCCGAGGTCGCAGCCATTACGGCGCTTGGCCGCCCAGACGGCCGTATCAACAACCAGGACCCCGCCGCGTACGAGGAGTTCTGAGTTCCACCGAACGGACCGCCCGTTCGGCACACCCGCGGCGGCCGGGCCGGGCAAGTCGTATGGCCGCCCCGTAGCACCGGCCCTACCGGCCGACGCCCATCCCTTGCTGCACAAGGTCGATCCGGAACACGGCCGCCGGCTGGAGGCCCTGCCGTGCGATCTGGTGTGGGCGACGACCTGGATGAGCGACGCGAACGACGTGCTCGCACCCCTGCTCGGGCTGCCGCCGCTGCCCGTCGTGGACTGGCCCGACTCCGACGAGGTGGGACCCCTGCACTGGAAGACCCGTGGGCTGGTCGAATGGGCGCAGGGACGCCCCTTCGTCTGGGTCGACGACGAGATCTCCCACGCCGATCAGCAGTGGGTGTTGACTCATCACCCAGGTCCGGCCCTGCTGCATCGGGTCGACCCACGTCGCGGGCTGACCGAGCACGACTTCACCGTCATCGAGAGCTGGCTCAGGCGGGCACGGTAGGGCGAGCTGCACGCCGTCGCAGTCGCCGTGCTTGACGGGCTGGCCACTCGGGACTGATGTTGGCGAACGGTGCGCCGGAACGGCGATACCAGTAGCCGGCTGAGCTGCTCTACGGGGGCGAAACGTTCGGTAGCAGGCCGTCGTCGCGTCCGGTCTGGGGTAGGCCAGCCACAGCGGCGATGGCCTCGACGGCCTCGTACAGTCCGGTGGTCTCGGGGAGGACGAGTTCGTCGGGCCAGCCCAGGACGTCATGGGCGGCGTACCAGCCGCTCATGTGCTCGGCTGTGAACTCACTGACCTGCGGGCGCGTGAGGTGCCGGCGCAGGGTCTCGGCCAGGGACACATCGAGGTAGCAGAACAGCGACCGACCGCGATGGCCGTCCCGCAGGGCGGTCAGCATGCTGCGGTAGCGGCTGCTGTGCAGGATGCCCTCCAAGACCACGTGGTAGCCGTGGTCGAGGGCGAACCGGACGGTCTGCGCGATCAACGCCGGTGCCGCGCCGCCGGGCTTGTCCCGCTCGCGCAGCACGATCCGGCGCAGGTAGTCCTGCTCGACCAGGGCGCAGCCCCGGCCGTGCCGACGTCGTAGCTCGCAGGCGATGCTGCTCTTGCCCGAGCCAGAGTTGCCCCGGATACAGACGAGGATCGTGTCCGGGCTGCCGGTGGGTTCAGCGACCACGACGCCTCCTCTGCTTCAGTCGTTGCGGACGGTGAGGGCGAGGGCGGCGACGGTCAGCTGGGTGAGGTCAGGAAGTTGCTCCTCGTCGAGGGTGACACCGCTCAGGTTGTCCAGCGGCGTCTTGACGCCCTGGAGCCGACTGCCCCGCAGGTCGGCGCCGTCGAGGCGGCAGGATTCCAGTTCCAGACCGCCCAGGTCGCAGGATCGCAGCGCGACGCGAGGTAGGCGGCAGGAAGACCACGCGCCGTTGGTGAGAGTGCAGTCGGTGAACGCGACCGAGCCGGAGGCGGTGACACGCTGAAGGGTGGCGTAGTCGAAGCGGCAGCCGTCGAACAGGACATCCTTGAGGCGTACGTCGGTGAGTCTGGTGCCGGTGAACCGGGAGCCGGTGATCGCGCTCCGTTCGATGGTGATGCCGGTCAGAGTCGCGCCGGAGAAGTCGGTGCGGGCGATCTCGCAGCCGTAGAGGCTGTCGGCTTCCCAGGTGCTCTCGCTCAGGTCCACGCCGGTGAGCAGGCTGCTGCGGATGCTGACGTCCTCAAGGTGCGAGCCGTGCCACGCTGCGCCCTCGACGAGGGCCTCGGTGAGGCCGCCGGTCAGGTCCGTTGTGGTGTCGAGGTCGTCCGGTTCGAGGTCCGGCAACAGGACCTTCACGTCGCCGATCGTGCTGGTGCGCATGTGTCCTCAACCTGTGCGGGCGCGGGGTGGGCACGCCGCCCCGCGCGTCCCCGTGGTGGGGGCGGCTACTTCTTCTTGTTCCAGTTGTCCCAGCCTGGTCGACTGTCGAACTTACCCTTGTTAGCCCAGGTGGGGCGGTTGTCGAACTTCGCCGCGTCGATCGCCGCGGCCGACCGCTGCGGGTCGACGCCGAGGCGGGCGAGTTGCTCGGGTGCGGCGTGAACGAGGACCGCGAGAGCGTTGGTCATGGTGCTCCTCCTTGGGGGGTGACGTGGTTCGCGGCGGAGCGGACGAGGGCCTGTCGGGTGGTCCGGCAGTAGGTCGTTTCTCGGGCGGTGAACGTCGCGTGCTCGAAGTAGCGGTTGCCGGCCTGGGCGCCCCGGCAGAAGTCGTAGAAGGTGCAGTGGTCGGCGCAGTCGTTGAGGGCCGTGACGAACTCGGCGACGTAGTCCAGGTCGCCGGCACGGGCGAGCATGGCGGTGATCGGCTGCTGGAGGACGTTGCCGGCGATGAAGTCGCCGTATCGCGGCTCGGTGATGCCGAGCAGCTCCGGTGACAGCAACACCACCTGCCCATCCCAGGAGACAGTCGGGATCGGCTCGTACGGCGCGTGGTCGACGTGTCCGGCGCGGGTGGCGGCGAGATAGTCGGCCAGCCGGTCCACGTCGCGGATCCGCAGCGGGTTGCCGCCGACGCGACGTGCGATGAGGTGCTGCCAGAACCGGTACGCGTCATCCTCCGAGACCGGTGCGCGGTCGGCGCCCTCCTGCTCTTCGATGTTGAAGCCCACCGACTCGCAGCCGGGCAGGCCGGTGAAGAAGTCGACGAGGGCTTCCGCATGCTCGATGGTTTCCGGGGTGACCACAGAGATCACCGAGTACACCAGCCCGGCGGCGGCCAGAGTCTGCATGCCGCGCAGGGTGCGGGCGTCCGTCGGGTTGCCGGCCCGGTCGAGGCGGTTCCGGTTCAACGCGCCCGGTCCGTCGATGCTGACCCCGACCTCGAACCCGTAAGCGGTGAACAGCTCGCACCACTGGCGGTTGATCAGCGTCGCGTTCGTCTGAATCTCGTGACGCACCATCCCCGCGCGCCGCAGCTCCTCGAACGGGGTCAGTAGATCCCGGAACAGCCCGATGGGTGTGGCGGTGGGTTCGCCCCCGTGCCACACGACACTCACCGGATGGCTGCTGTTCTGCTGGGCGATCGACTCGGCGCAAGCGCGCGCGACCGGGCTGCTCATCAGGCGATGCGTTCTTCGGTCGGGCAGGTAGCAATAGGTGCAGTCGAGGTTGCAGAAGCTCGTCGGCTGCACGACCAGAGTGTGGAAGCTGCTGGCGACCGCCGGTTGGCCGGTGGCGTTGATGAGGCCGATGCCGTTCACGAGGGGGCCTCTTCGATGCTGACGGCCGTGGTGGTGCTGAGGCGGTAGGCGTGGGTGTGGCGGGCGGGCCAGCCGAGAAACCGGTCGAACATGTCGGCGGCGCTGCCCGTGATGCTCGGGTTGAGCTGGTGCAGGTCATCGATCGCGTCGTGCAGGCAGCCAGCCAGCCAGGTAGAGGAACAGGCTCACCGGCACTTCGCGGTACTCGGCCAGGAGGGCGAGCTTCGCCGCGCCGCAGGGCCACGGCTGCCCGCACCGGCGGCACAGCCACAGCGGGCGCATCGGCAGATGTTCCACCTCAGCGGGCGCGCGCCGGTTAGCCGCGAGACGGCGCTGCGGCCCGGTCACCGGCGACCGCCCTCGCGGGCCTGCTGCGCGAACAGCCGACGCCACACGAAGGTGAGCAGCGGCGGATCAGCGGGCCACACCTGCCCCGGCGAGGCCGTCCACCCGGGCTCGGGGCGCCGCGCCTGGCTGGCCATGGCGTTACGCGAGACGTACGCCGTCATGCCGCCACCCCCGTCAGGGACGATGAGCGGCGGGCCCGCCGGGGGAAGGGCGAGCCCGCCACCGCACCGCGGCGGCTGGGAGCAGACCGCCGATCACCCACCCGCGCAGCCCTCACGGCGGTACGCAGGCGGGGAAAGCACCGAGACAGTTCGCTCCCGGAAGGGCCGAGCCAGCGGCCCATACCGTGGTGTGGTGCGCCGCTCATCGATCCCTCCATCTGCAGCTCCCTGTCAGTGATCCCGACACCGGCATCGACACGCGACGGTGATCCGAGGTGAACTGAACGTAGGGGCGGCCTGTACGGAGGACCGGGAAAATCCGTACCGGGTCCGGCGGGCTTCAGCGGGCAGGGTGATGGTGTGCGAGGGATGACGGACGACATGACGATCGGCCAGCGCGTCGCCTTCTACCGGCGTCGGCGAGGGCTCTCCCAGGAGGTGCTGGCCGGTCTGGTCGGCAAGACGCAGGAGTGGTTACGCAAGGTCGAGACGAACCGGGCCGACCTGGACCGGTTGTCGGTCATTCGCGCGATCGCCAAGGCCCTCGACGTGTCCCTCGGCGACCTGATCGGTGCACCGAGCCTGTTCGAGTGGTCGGACGACTCAGGGCGCGAGACGATCCCGGCCTTGCGGGCCGCGCTTCACGACTATCGTCACCTCGCGCCGGCGCTGGCCAGCACGGGGGACGTCGAGGCCTCCGCCCTGCGCGAGATCGAGAACGACGTCGCCGAGATCTGGACCGCCTACCAGCACTCGCGGTACGGCACCCTCGCCCGCCGGCTGCCCTACCTCATCCACGACTGCCTCACCGCCACCGAGGCGTACGACGGGGACGACGGCCAGCGCGCGCACGCGATGACCGCCTACGCCCACCAGCTCGCCGCGTTGTTCCTCACCAAGCTCGGCGAAGGTGACCTCGCGTGGACGGCCGCCAGCCGAGGGCTGGCCGCCGCGAACGCCAGCCACGATCACGTCGTCATCGGCTCACTCAGCCGCTCCGCCGCGCACTCGCTGGCGTCCATCGGTGAGTACGCCCAAGCCCGCGGCCTCGCCGCCACGGCCGCGCAGTTCCTGGAACCACGGCTCGCCAAGCCGACTCCGCAGCTGCTGTCGGTCTACGGCAGCCTGCACCTCGTCTGCGCCCTGGCCGCCGCCCGGGACGACGACCGCGCGTCGGCCGACACCCACATCGCCGAGGCCGATGCCGCCGCGCAGCGGCTCGGCGCTGATGGCAACCACGTGTGGACCGCGTTCGGACCGACCAACGTGTCGATCCACAAGACGACCGTGGCCATGGAACTCGGCGACGTGCAACGCGCCATCGCCATCGGCGCCCCACTCGACACCAGCACCGTGCCCGTCGAGCGGCAGGTTCGGCACGCCATCGAAACCGCCCGAGCCCTCGCCCGGTGGAACCGCATCGACGACGCCCTCGCCGCGCTTCTGGACGCCGAGGTCATCGGCCCCGACCAGGTGCGCTACCACCGGCTCTCCCGCGATCTCGTCCGGGACATCCTCACCCGCCCCCGACCACCTCGGCTGGCCGTCGAACTCAGCGACCGGATGGGCGTCCGGTCGGGAGGGCCGCGCTGGTAGCTGAGCTCAGATCAGCCGGCTCGTGTAGCCAGCCGCTATCAGGCGCTCGAAGGCCGCCCGCACCTCGTCCGGCATCTCCTGCGGGATAGCGAACCCGCGCTCGGCGTACACCTCGATCCGCTGCGTGTCGCCGACCAGCATGTCCACCACCCGACGCGGGTCGCCGATGCTACTCACGTAGTCGTCCAGTTCGAGCGGGTTCGACGCGCACACCACATCGACCTCCGGCCACATCAGCCTGCAGGTGGCGTAGGCCCGACGCTGCTGGTAGGGCCGCGACATGATCAGCACCGACTTCACCGGAATCTGGTGTTCGGTCAGGAGCTGACGCGAGTACTCCAGGTTCTGGGCCGTGTTCGTGGCACGCGGCTCCACGAGAATCGCGTCCCCGGGTACGCCCTGCTCGACGGCGTACTCGCGGTAGTGCACTGCTTCTCCACGCGGAAAACGCTCGACGGTCGTCGGGGCGTTCGCGCCGGTGAACACGATCCTGGGGAACAGGCCCTCGCGGAACAAGCGCGTCGCGATGACAGCCACCCCGAGGTCATGACTGCCCAATCCGATCCCCACGTCGCACGGGCGCAACTCGTGACCCATGTCGTGGTAGCGCCAGAGCGTCTCCACGTCCGCCCGGATCGCGTCGGGGATCGCCTCGGCAGGTGCCGCCGCATGCCGGTTCATCAGCACCTACCAGTTCGGTCCGCGCTGGGTTCCCTCATGCCGCCAGCGTAGGGGTAGCAGGGCACACGACGCCGCTGACTCCAGCACCAGGCCGCTGGCCTCCTAAGGATCAGGAGGTTGGCGGCGGTCGGGGCATCGTGACGTGTGCGGTCAGGTTCCCAGCTCGATGAGGCGACGCCTGCCAGTTTCACCCGGGACCTGCCATACCTGCTCGTCCGGCCAGTGGCGGTACAACAACTGCTGCGTGGTCGTGGTGACAACGTTCCGCAGCGGCCCACGGAGCAGGTCGGTCCGCAGTCGTTCCTCCCGCTCGGCGTCCTGCGCGATCACCAGAATCGCCCCGACCGGCACCAGCCGGTCCGCACGCCGGTAGCCGACCAGCAGTCCACCCAGCCCTGACGCCGGCCGCTCATGCTCGGCGACAACGTCGCCGACCGGGCCACGGTCGACGTGTACCAGGAACCGCAGGCACCGCCCGTCCTGCAGCCATATGCCGTAGCCGTCGGCCCGCAACTGCGCGAGGTCGTGCTGGCGCAACCATGACGAGGTATCCATCGTCGCCAGCCACTGGAACAGCTCGCACCGCCTCGGGTTGCGCCGCAACACCTCGATCAACGGCAGAAACAGCAGGGCATCCGCCCTGCCGGAGGGCCGCTGACCCAACCGCAGCGGAACCGGCCGCCCCGACGCCGTCAGGGCGCGGCGGAGGACCTCCGGGTAGAGCCTTTTCCCGGCAGATGCGCCTGAGACAAGTAGGCAGCGGCCCGCCGCAGGACCTCGTTCTCCTGCTCCAACAACCTGATCCGCTTACGCGCCTCGCGCAGCTCGGCCGACTCACTGCTGGAGGTCCCGGGCGTGGCGCCGGCGTCGATGTCGGCCTGGCGCAACCACTTGAACAACGTCATCGGGTGCACGCCGAAGTCCTTGGCGACCTGCTCGACGGTCACGCCTGGCTCGCGGTCACGAGCGACACGCACGACGTCATCGCGGAACTCACGGGGGTAAGGCTTCGGCACAGGATCATCCTTCCAGCTCGCCGTCAGGGCAAGCCATCTCAGATGTCACCTATCGGTGCAGCAGACCCCGGCCGGGGACGGTAGGCAGGTCGGGCAGCGGGAGCGGGCCGCCGGCCTCGCCCCGGCGCAGGGTCGTGTCGAGCAGGTGCACGCCGCTGGCCGACACCGCGATCCGGACCTGGCCGGGGCCGGGTGTCAGGTCGGGCAGCTCGTCGAGCACCAGGTTTCCGGGGGGACCGAACTCGTGAAGCCGAACGGCACGCATGCCCCCATCCGACAACCTCAATCCCGCTTCAGGTCAACCCCCGGAGTCAGACGGTCGGCACCACCATCGGAGTCCCCGTCGCCGGGGAAGGTTGGGCGAGAGCCCGATCCGGGTACCAGAAGGCACCCGGACGGGACGCGTTTCCGGTCCGTCCGGGATTCGGTCCCCCGGGACGACCTTTAGACTAAGGTCACAGTCCGTAATCCGGATTCCCCCGGACAATCGGAAGGACTACACGTGATCGAGACCATGCAGATGAGGCCGATCAACCCCGAGTCGGTGCCGGAGGCCACGGGCGGTTACCACAACGCGCTGGAGGTCCAGACCGCCGGGCGGATGCTGTTCATCAGCGGGCAGATCCCCCAGACCCGGGACGGCCACGTCCCGGCCACCCCCGAGGCGCAGTGCCGGCTGGTCTGGGACAACATCCGGGCCGTCCTCGCCGACGCCGGCATGGACGTCGACAACCTAGTCAAGGTGACCACGTTCCTGGCCGACCGCCGGCACGCCGACGTCAACACCAAGGTCCGCAACGAGGTGCTCGGCGCGCACCGCCCCGCACTGACGGTGATCGTCACCGGGATCTTCGACCCGGAGTGGATCATCGAGATCGAGGCGATCGCCGTCGCCTGACCGGCCCGTCCGGCAACGATCAGCCGCCAGCAGCCGGGCCGCCGCGCCGCGTGCCCGTTCGGGCCGGCTCACCGGCGCGGTCGGGCAGTCGTGGGGGAATGCTGACCGCGCAGGGCCACCACCTGGTCGCACTCCGGGCTGCGGCCCAGCTCGCGCACGTGGGCGCGGACGAGCTCGGGGATCCGGTAGCGGCCGTCCGGCAGAGCCTCGGCGAGCCCCGCGTCGACCAGGCGTTCGGCGGCGACCTCGGCGGCGGCCATCGGCTGGCCCGACAGCGCGGCGAGGTTCGACACGCTGACCAGGCCCCGGTCCAGCCGGCTCAGCAGCCGCAGGGCCCGCAGCGCCACGCCGTCGCCGTCGCCGTACCGGGTCAGCACCCGCACCGCGCCGGCGAGGCAGTCCCGGATCGACATCGACTCGCAGACCAGGGCGTCGAGCCGGGCGGCGGGATCGGCCAGCCGGGCGGCGAAGGCGGCGAGCGACCAGTTCTGCCGCGTCGCCAGCCGGGCGGCCGCGATCCGCAGGGCCAGGGGCAGCGCGTCGCAGCGCTCCACGAGCGTGCGCGCCGCCTCGGGCTCGGCGTCTACCACCTCGGCGCCGAGGTGGTAGCGGAGCATGTCGAGCGCGTCGTCCGCGTCCAGGGAGCCGACGGAGACCCGGGTGGCCCCGTCGAGGGTGGTCATCCCGGAGCGTGAGGTGACGATCAGGGCGCAGCCGACGGGCATCGGCCCGAGGACGCGTACCTGGGCGGCGGTCGCCACGTCGTCGAGGACGACCAGGACCCGACGGCCGGTCAACAGGGTCGACCAGCCCGACGCGGGGTGGTCGCCCGTCGGCGACGACAACCCGAGCGCCTCGGCCAGGACCCGCACCGCCCGGGCGGCCTCCGCCGGCCCGTCGGGTGTCCCCCCGCCCATGGGTACGAACACCGACCCGCCCGGGTGCTCCGCGGCCAGCTCGTGCGCGGCGCGCACCGCCAGGGCGGTCTTGCCGGCGCCGGCCAGCCCCTGGACCACGCCCGGCCGCCCGGACCGCACGCCCTTGACGAGCCGGCCCAGCTCGGCCGCCCGCCCGTGCAGGGCCACCGGGTCGGCGGGGAACCGGGAGGCCGGCGGGCTCGGCGTGACCACCCGTACGGGTGGGCGGGCCCCGGGGTGGTGCAGCCGCAGCGCCGGATCGTTGCGCAGGATCCGCTGTTCCAGGTCGCGCAGGGACTCGCTGGGCTCGATGCCCAGCTCGTCGACAAGCAACCGCCGCAGGTCGCGGTACGCACCCAGGGCGACCGCCTGCTGGCCGTCGCGGTACAGGGCGGTCATCAGGTGGGCGTGCAGGCGCTCCCGCAGCGGATGCTGGCTGACGAGCACCTTGAGTTCCGGCAGCAGCATGCTGTGCCGGCCCAGCTCCAGCTCGGCGCCGATGCGGGCCTCGACCGTGGCGATCCGGGTCTCCTCCAGGCGGGCCACCTCGGCCATCACCAGCGGGGTCGGCCGGACGTCGGCCAGCGGGGCGCCGCGCCACAGCGCCAGTGCCGCGTCGAACCCCTCGACGGCGGCGTCCGGCAGGCCGGCCGCGAGATCGGCGTGGGCCTGCCTGATCAGCCGCTCACACTCGCCGATGTCGATCGTCTCCGCGGCTACCACCAGGCGGTAGCCGGGACTACGGGTGGTCAGGACGCGGCTGTCGCGGTCGTTCAGGGCGCGGCGCAGCCGCCACGCGTACCCGGCGACGAGACCGCTGGCCGAGGCCGGCGGGTTGTCGTCCCAGAGTTCGGCCACCAGTTGTTCGAGCGACACCACCTGGTCGGCCTTGAGCAGCAGCATCGCCAGCAACGCGCGCTGTTTCGCCGACCCGATCCCCCGCCACTGGACGCCGTCGTGGAACTCCACCGGCCCCATCAACCGGAAACGCAGGCGGGCGGGTGGTGCTTGCCGCGGGATGGGCATCTCTGCTCCCGATTCGTGAGCGTGGTGGGAGTCGGTGCCGCTCAGACCAGTCCGACGTCCGCTGCCAGCCGCCGGCGGTCGACCTTGCCGTTGGCGTTGACCGGAAAGAACTCGACCCGGTGGTACCGCGCCGGTGCCATGTAGGGCGGCAGGTGGTCGGCCACCAGGGCCGCCAGGGCCGCCTCCGCCACGGTGTCGCAGGTGTAGAGCGCGTGCAGCTCGACCGCTCCGGCGCCAGGCAGCGCCAGGACGACGACGTCGTGCACTCCCGGGTGCCGGCGCAGGACGGACTCGATCTCGCCCAGCTCGATCCGGTAGCCGTGGATCTTGACCTGGTCGTCGAGCCGGCCCAGGTGGACCAGCTCGCCGTCCTCGCGGCGGACCCGGTCCCCCGTCCGGTACCAGCTCGCCGGGCCGGGCGGGCCGTCGACCGGCGTCGTCCGGCGGCCGTCGTGGTCGACGAACCGGCCGGGGTTCTGCGCGGGGTCGAGGTAGCCGTCGAACCGCTGGCCGCCACGCACGCAGAGCTCGCCGTCGTCTCCGGCGGCCCCGTCGGCCGCCAGCAGGACCCCCTCCAGGTGCGGGTGGATCCGCCCGATCGGCACGGTGTCGTTGCTGGTGCGGGGCCACCGCGCCGGATCGGCGGGAAGCTGGTAGCGGGTGCAGGTGACGGTGAGTTCGGTGGGCCCGTACAGGTTCTCCAGGGTGCTGCCCGGCGCGGCGTCCGCCCACGCCCGCGCCTGGGCCAGGGTGAGCTGCTCACCGGCGAAGAGGCTCCACCGCAGGCCCGGCATGCTGCCGGGACGCAGGGTGCGCAGGCGGCGGGCCAGGGAGATCACCGACGGTACGGAGAACCAGTGGGTGATCCCGTTGTCGTTCACGTAGCTGACGGGGGCCAGGGTGTCGCCGGGCGCGGCGACCACCAGCAGCGCGCCGGACGACCAGGCGACGAACATGTCGAACACCGACGGGTCGAAGGTCAGCTCGAAGGTCTGCGACAGCCGCGACCCCGGCCCCACCTGGTAGGCCTGCACGCAGTGCGCGAGGTAGGGGGCGAGGTTGCGGTGCCGGATCGGCACCCCCTTGGGCGTGCCGGTGGATCCGGAGGTGAACAGGGTGTACGCGACGTCGCCGGGGCCGCCGGCGTACGCGTCGGTCCACCGCTCGGCCGGCACGTCGTACCAACGCTGCTCCGGGGTGTCGGGCAGGTGCAGGACGCCGACCGTCCCGGCCGCCTCGTCGGCCACCCGGCCGCCCGCGTCGTCGGCGAGCAGCGCGTCCACGCCGGCGTGGGCGCAGGTCCGCCGGATCCGTTCCGCCGGCGCGTCGGGGCTGAGCGGCACGACGGTCGCGGCCAGCCGCAACGTGGCGAGATAGCCGACGTACGCCGCGAGGCTGCGCGACGCGCAGAGCCCGACGACCCGGGGCGGGCGGCCGTGCAGGGCGACCAGCCGGGTGGCCAGTCGCTCGACCCGGTCCAGGAGTTCGGCGTACGTCAGCTCGTGCCCGGCGACGCGCAGCGCCGGAGCGTCGGGATGCCGGCGGACCGCGTCGGTGAACCCCTGGAAGAGCGTCGGGCCGTCCGCGCTCACCGGGAGCCGCCGGTGGTCGCCGCCTCCGGCAGGTCCCCGCCGTCGTCGGCCGTGCCGGCGCCCCCGCTGTCGTCCGCGTCGCCGGACGCCGGCGCGGCGGCCGGGCCGTCGACCTCAGCCATGCGTTCCCGGGTGACCACCTTGAAGAACGGGTAGATCAGCAGTACGCAGAGCACCGCGAAGAAGCCGAACGCCACCTGGTAGGAGAAGAACTCGGCGAGGACGCCGGCGAGGATCGCGGCGACCGGGGTCATGCCCCAGGCCACGAGTCGGCTCGCGGCGCTGAACCGGCCGAGCATGTCGGCCGGCACCAGCGACTGCGTGATGAACCGGGAGTTGACCGTCCACATCGTGCCGCCGGCGCCGGCGAGGAACGCCGCCGCGCCGATGGCCCAGGCGCTCGACGGCGCGGCGGGCAGCAGCGCCGGCGCCGCGACGAGGGCGAAGGCGCCGACGATGTCGGTGAACATGGACCAGCGCCGGCCGATCCACCGGTTGACCGGCCCGACGATGACGGTGCCGATCACCCCGCCCGCGCCGAGGCCGGTGAGCAGGAAGCCGTACTGCCGCTCGTCGAGGCCGAGCGGGCCGCCGACGGCGTAGACCGGGATGAGGGCGAGCCACGCCGCCCAGCAGCCGGCCATGATCGCGATGAGCAGCGCCATCGTCCGGAGCAGCCGGTGCTGCCAGAGGAACCGGAGGCCCTCGCGGATGTCCTCGTTGACCGAGCGCTTGCGCTCGGGGGCCGCGACCTTGAAGTTGCCGACGAGCAGGAGCAGCAGGACCGCGCCGGCCACGTAGGCGAAGCCGGTGACGCTGAGCGCGAGCCCGAACCCGACCGCCACCAGGAAGCCGCCGATCGGCTGCCCGGCGAAGCCGTTGAACAGGTATTCCAGGGCGGTGATCCGCGCGTTGGCGGTCTCCCAGCGGTGCTTCGGCACGGCCGACGGGACGATGGAGACTCCGGCGATCCCGGCCACCACGTCGGCCAGGCCGATGACCAGGGCGGCGGCGTAGATCAGCGCCAGGGTCGGGCTCGCGGCGAGCACGGCGACGAGGAGCGCGCCGACGGAGACCATCCGGGCGATCTCGGCGCCCATCAGCAGGGCCCGCCGGTCCATCCGGTCGACGAAGACCCCGACGTGCAGCGCGGCCACCAACCACGGCAGGCTCATGATGGCCGCGACGGCGGTGACCACGACGGGCGATCGACTGATCTGGGCGGCGAGCAGCGGGAGGGCGATCCGGGCCACCGCGTCGGCGATGTTCGTGGTGCCCGTGAAGACGACCAGAAGCCATTCGTTTCGCCTGGCTCCGGGCGGATCCGCCTGCGCTGTGGTTTGAGCTGTGGCCACGACAATCCCTCGCACGGTCTTGAATTGGGAGAAGTGAATCGGAACTCCGCCGCGAAGTTCGCACAGCACCCGGACAAACGATAAGGGACCATTTACCCGGCCGCGCTTGTCAATTAGTTGACACGCAATGCCGAGCGGGTCGGGGACCGATCCCGCACTTCTGCCCCGGCCATCGCCGGCAATTCCGATCGGACCGGTCGCCGGGGCTGAACGGAGTCGCAGGTCATCGGGGTCCGCGCGTTGACAGGGTGGTCGTACGGGTATCGACAGGCGGCTCCAACAATCGCGGAAAAGTCCCTTTCGCGCCTTATTGGGAATACTCTGCGTTGCGCTGGTTGCACCATAGGTCATCCGGGGGAACGTGTCCATCCTCACGTCAGCGGGTCGGCCGGCCCTCCGGCAGCGGCCACGACAGCCCACCGGGGACCCGAATAATACGTACGGCCCGTTTCTGTCGCCCGGTGCCGCATCTGAGGCGATTACGGCGGCATTGCCGCCCCGCCGGGCACCGTCGCCCCGCCTCCGCCACTGGCCAGCGCCCCTTTTACGCCGGCAGCCGGACGGGCTCCGGGGTGCCGACCGAATCAGCGACCAACGACATTCCATCCCGCGAACATCGAGAGAACATCGGCGCCGGGATGCTCGGACCCGTAGAACTTCCAAGCGCAAATTCAGTCGACCCCACCTCGATCGACGACCCGGCTCCTCGCCCGGTTTCCGATCATTGCGGCGCGGCCGACCTCAGTGAACGGGAAGCAGGGATGACGACTCCAGCTGACCTCGACACGACGATCGCGAAGTACGCGTCGGTGGCCTTCGACGACTCGACCCCCCTGCTGGAGGCCGGCCTCGAATCGCTGTCCCTGCTGCGGCTCGCCGTCGAGCTGGCCGAGGACGACGACGCGGAGATCGACGCCACCCGCCTGGTGGACCTCCGCACCGTCGGCGACCTCAAGCAGTGGCTACGCGAGCTGAGCGCCGTGGGCGCCGAGACCGGGGGCGCACGGTGACCACGACGGCCGGGACGCAACCCGCGACGGACACCGGGCCGGTGCGACTGCCGATCACCGAGTCGCAGAAGGGGCTGCTGGTCGTCAACGAACGCTCGCCCGGCCGCGCCGTCTACAACCAGCTTGTCCGCTTCGACATCGACCCGTCGATCCCCGACGAGACGATCGAGCGCGCGCTGGCCACTGTGGTCGCCGTCCAGCCGGCGATGCGCCAGGTCTTCGGGCTGCTCCCCGAGATGCACGCGCGGCTCACCCCGCCGCCGGGACCGGAGGACTTCCCGCTCGAACGGGTCACGGCCCGGCTGCGCGACTTCGAGGAGGCCGTCGCAGCGGCGCAGCGGCGGATCGGCCGACCCGAGTTCGACCTGGCCAACGGTCCCGCGTACCGCTTCGCCGTCGTCCGCTGCGTCGACGAGCCCCGGGTGGCGATCCTCCTCTGCGACCACCACATCATCCTCGACGGCGTGTCGATGGGGCCCCTGGTGCGGGACCTCCAGGAGGCACTGTCCGGCCGCCTCGCCGGGGCGGAGGTCGAGCAGCGGCGCGCCGCCCGCGAGAAGGCCTTCGTCAAGGAGCTGGCGGCACAGAACCGCACCGCCACCTCCGACCGCGTCGTCGACCGGTCCCGGGAGTGGGCGGCCCGGCTGCGGGAGGTCCCGCCCCTGGTGCTGGCTCCCCTGCCCGGGCGCGCCACGCAGACGGAGTTCACCGGCGACCGGGTCAGCTGGTACCTGAGCGCGGCCGAGACGGCCGCGCTGTCGGAGACCTGCCGGCGGCTGGAGATCTCCCCCTTCGTCTTCTTCTCCGGCATCTACGGCACCGTGCTGGCCCGGCACGGCAACGTGTCCAGCGTCCTGGTCGGCAGCCCGTTCATGGCCCGCCGCACGATCGGCGCCTTCGACCTCGGCGGCTTCTTCGTCAACACGCTGCCGGTCACCGTCGACGTGGAGTGGAGCCGCACCGTCGACGAGCATCTCGGCAAGGTGGTCCGGGAGTCCATCGACTTCTGCCGGGCGAACGTCGACGTCACCTTCAACCGGCTCGTCGCCGACGTACGGCCCGACCGCTCCAGCAACCGCAACCCGCTGTTCTCGGCGATGCTCGCCATGCAGGACACCTTCACGCCGGAGGCGGGCGGGGCCGTGCTGCGGGTCCTGGAGCCCGGCAACGGCACCGCCAAGTTCGACCTCTGGCTGGGCGCCACCCCCGTCGACGGCCGCTGGCTGCTCGAGATCGAGTACGACCGGCAGCTCATCGCACCGGTCGTCGCCGACGGACTGCTCACCTCGCTGCGCGACGCCGTACGCGGGGCGGTCCGGGACGGCTCGCAACGGCTCGGCGACCTCTTCGCCGACGCCTCCGCCGCCGCCAGCGTCCGCTCCGACGGCTGGACCAGCCCGCTGACCGGCGACACGCCGTGGGACTGGGTGACGGCGGTGGCCCGGCAGCGGCCCGACGCCCCCGCGATCGAGGACCCGACCCGCCGGCTCGACTACCGTCAGTTGCTGGCCGAGGCCGAGCGGATCAGCGCCGGGCTCGCCGCGCACGGCGTCGGCCCCCGGGCGGTGGTGGGCCTCGCCGCGACGACCCTCTGCGACACGGTGACCGCCATCCTGGCCATCCTGCGCCGGGGCGCGGCGTACCTCCCCCTGGATCCGGGCCTGCCCGCCGAGCGGCTGGAGTACATGGTCCGGCGGGCCGGCTGCGAGTTCGTCGTCGGCGAGGCCCTGGTGCCCGACGTGCTCACGGTCGCGGTGGCGGACCTGGCCGCCACGACGGAGCCGGTGCCCGGCCCGCTGGCCGACCCGGACGCCCCGATCTACGTGATGTACACGTCGGGCTCCACCGGGCAGCCCAAGGGCGTCCAGATGGGACACCGCCCCCTGGCCAACCTCACGAGCTGGCAGATCGCGGCCCTCGGCATGGACGCCGAGACCCGCTTCCTCCAGTACGCCCCGCTCGGCTTCGACGTCTCCTTCCAGGAGATCCTGCCGACCCTGGCGGCGGGCGGGACGGTGGTCTCCCGCGAGCCGGCCGACCGGCGGATGTTCACCGCCGTCCTCAGCCGGATCGCCAGGACCGAGGTGACCCACGTCTACCTGCCGGTCGCGGCGCTGCGTCCCCTGGTGCAAGCCGCCGCGAGCCGGGGCACCCGGTTGCCCGCGCTGCGCTACCTGTGCGTCTCCGGCGAGCAGCTCATCGTCGACGACGAGATCCGCGACTTCTTCCTCGCCCACCCGCACTGCACCCTGGTCAACCTGTACGGCCCCACCGAGACCCACGCGGTCACCTCGCACCGGCTGTCGTACCGGGACGCGGTGTGGCCGACCCACGTGCCGATCGGCCAGCCGTACCCGCGGGTGAGCGCGTACGTGGTCGACGCCACCGGCCACCTCGCCCCGCCCGGCGTCGCCGGCGAGCTGCTCCTGGGCGGGGACTGCCCCGCCGACGGCTACATCAACGACCCGGAGATCACGGCCGAGCGGTTCGTGCCCGACCGGTTCTCCGGCGCGCCCGACGCGACCATGTACCGCACCGGGGACCTCGTGGTCCGCGACGACCGGGGCGACCTGGTCTTCCTGGGCCGGATGGACACCCAGGTCAAGATCCGGGGATACCGGATCGAGCTGGGCGAGATCGAGGCGGTCGCGAACCAGGTCGACGGCGTCCGACAGTCGGTGGCCGTGGTCCGGGGCTCCGGCTCCGACCGGGAACTCGGGCTGTTCGTCCGCCCCGACGCGGACTCGACCGTCGACCCGGAACAGGTCCGCCAACGGCTGACCACGGCGCTGCCGGTCTACATGCGTCCCCTGTGGATCTTCCCGGCCGACCGGGTCCCCACCACGCCGACCGGCAAGACCGACCGCGACGCCCTGCTGCGGCTCGCCGACGAGCTGCTGGTCGAGCAGCAGAGCGCCGACAGCACGGAGGTCGCGTACGCCGACGACCTGGAGCGGGAGCTGGCCGGGCTGTGGGGCGGGGTGCTCGACGTCGAGGGCATCCGGCCGGACCGGCCGCTCATCGAGTACGGCGCCCACTCGCTGAACATCTTCACCACCCTCGCCGAGGTGCAGGAACGCTACGGGGTGGCGGTGCCGCTTGTCGACTTCTTCGCCGCGCCCACCGTGGCCACCCTCGCCGGGCTCGTCCGCGCGGGGCGGGGCGACGACGATGCGGCGGTGACGCCGTGACGACCAGGCTGCCCGGCCGGCTGGTCCCCCTGTTGCGGCGGGGCGCCCGACCGGCGTGCGTACTGCTGCCGGGTGCCGGCGGCGGGCTGCACCCCTACCTGCGGCTCGCCGCGGCCATCGGCAAGACCCACAACGTCGCGGCCGTACGCGCGGCCGGCCTGCTGCCCGACGAGGAGCCGGAGCTCAGCATCGCCGAGATGGCCGACGCGGCGGCGCATGCGCTGGACGCGGACGGCACGGTCCCGGCGGCCGTCCTCGGCTGGTCCCTCGGCGGCTCGGTCGCCTGGGAGCTGTGCGTCCGGCTGGCCGAGCGGGGGCATTTGCCCGACCTGGTGCTGGTGGACGCGACGCCGCTGCCGCGCCGCGCCACACCCGAGGAGGACGCCCGGGTCCGCGAGACCGTCGTCGGGATGCTCGGGCCGCGCCCCGCCCCGGAGACCGTCGAGCGGGTCCGGCGGGTCTTCGACACGCAGGTCGCCGCCCTCGCCGACTACCGGGCCGACCGGCCGTACGCCGGCCGGGTGCTGATGCTGATGTGCACCGACGAGGAGTTCGGGTTCCGGGCGGAGGCCGAGGCCCGGTGGCGGGAACTGGCGCCGGAGCTGAGCGCCGGGCGGCTCGACGCGGGGCACTTCGACGTCTTCGACCCCGAGCGCCTGCCGCAGCTCGTCGACGAGGTGACGCCGTTCCTCGGCCGGGCCTCCGGTGCGGTGCTGCGATGAGCCCGCTCGCGGTGGTCAGCGGCGGCACCCGGGGCATCGGGCTCACCTTCAGCCGCCGGCTGGTGAAGCTGGGGCACCGGGTGGTCGCGCCGTACCGGGGTGACGCCGTCGCGGCGGCGTCGGCGGCGGCCGAGCTCGGCGCCGCGTTCCACCCGGTCCGGCTCGACGTCGGCGACGCCGAGGCGGTCGACGCCGCCGTGGCGGCGGTCCTCGCGGAGCACGGCCCGCCGACCGTGCTGGTCAACAACGCGGGCATCAACATCGACAGGCCGTTCCTGGAGATGTCGACCGAGGACTGGCGGCGGGTGCTCGACACCAACCTCTCCGGCGTCTTCCACCTCACCCGGGCGTTCGCGCCCGCGATGCTGGCGGCCGGGCGCGACGGCGTGATCGTCAACGTGGGGGCCACCACCGGCATCCGCCCCCGCCGCAACGGCGTGAACTACTGCGCCAGCAAGGCCGGCCTGCTCCAGCTCACCAAGTGCCTGGCGCTGGAGCTGGCGCCCCGGATCAGGGTCAACTGCCTGATCCCGGGCATGACCGAGACCGACGAGCTGGTGACCCGGTTCCGGCTGGACGACCCGGCCGCCCGGGCGGCGGTGGTCGCGGAGATCCCCCGGGGCCGCATCGGCACCACCGAGGAGATCGCCGACGCCCTGGAGTTCCTCGTCGGGCCGGCGAGTGGATACCTGACCGGGCAGAAGCTGATCGTGGACGGTGGGCAGTTCATGTGGTGACCGATGTGGACGAGATCCTCGACGGTGCGACGCGGGCCCGGGCCGAGCTGCCCCCGCCCGGCGACGGGCGCTACGACCGGTACTGCGAAGCGCTCGCCGACCGGCTCGCCTCCGGCTGGGCCGACGTCCTGGCGGCGAACGCCACCGACGTGGCCCGGGGCACCGAGGCGGGCCTCGGCCCCGAGCTGGTGGACCGCCTGGCGCTCGGCAAGCGCCACCTCGACGCGCTGGTCGACCTGATCGCGCGGACCCGTGCGGCGCTGCCGGTGGTGACCGCGCCGACCGAGGGACACCGGGCCGGCAACGGCGCCACCGTACGCCGGCTGCCCAAGCCCCTCGGCGTGGTTCTGATGATCTTCGAGGCGCGGCCGACCGTGACGGTGGAGGGCGCCCTGCTCCCGGTGGCGGTCGGCAACGTGGCCGTCCTGCGCGGCGGCTCGGAGATCGCGGCCACCAACCGCGCCCTCGCCGTCGTCGTCGGGCAGGCGCTGGCGGACGCGGGGCTGCCCGACGGCACCGTACGGATCGTCACCGACCCCGACCGCCGGCTGGTACGGGCCCTGCTGAAGCGGCACGACGCGGTCGACGTGCTCATCCCCCGGGGCAGCCCGACGCTCATCGACTACTGCCAGACCAGCTCCACCATCCCGGTCATCGCCAGCGGCGGCGGGGTCAACCACCTCTACGTCGACAGCAGCGCCGACCTGGAACTGGCCGCCCGGATCGCGCTCGACAGCAAGCTGGGCGAGCCCACCGCCTGCAACACCCTCGAACTGGTGCTGGCCCACGCCGACGTGGCCGAGGAGCTGACCCGGGCCCTGCTGCGGGCCGGCGCCGGGCTGGCCGAGCCGTGGCTGCTGCGGGTCGACCCCCGGCTGACCGCCGCCGTGCCCGCCGGGGCGCCGGTGGCCGAGCTGACCGCCGCCGACGACGGCCGCGAGTTCCTGGAACGCGCCGTCGGCATCCGGCCCGTCGCCGGCCTCGACGAGGCGGCGGCCCACATCCGCCGCTTCGGTTCCCGGCACACCGAGGGCGTGGTGGCCACCGACCCGACGGTCGTGGACGGGTTCCTGGCCAGGGTGGACGCCGCCGCGCTGGTGGTCAACGGCTCCCTGCGCCTGCACGACGGTCCGACGATGGCCCTGGGACCGGAGCTGTCCATCAGCACGGGCCGGCTGCACGTACGCGGGCCCGTCGACCTCTCCGCCCTGCTGACCTGGAGCTGGGTCGTCAACGCCGGGGGCCGGCTGCGCGGCGCCGGGACGGAGGCGGCATGACGGACCGGTCCCTGATCAACGAGGCGGTGAAACGGCTGGTCGTACGCGAGTCCCGGCTCGCGGTCGACCCCGGCACGGTCGACGACCTCGAACCGCTCAACGGCGACATGCTGCGGGTCAACTCGCTCGGCTTCCTCGGCATGCTCGTCCGGCTCGAGGACGAGCTGGACGTGACGCTGCCGGACGACATCTTCGCCGGGCGGGTCTTCACGACCGTCGCGGACCTGGTCGACGTCGTCGCCGACGTGGTGAAGGAGGAGTCGTGACCGAGACACCCCGGGCCTGGCGCAGCGTCCTGCCGCACCTCGGCTACGAACTGCCCGCGGACCTGACGCCGGAGGACGCCGACGGTCCGGTGACCGCCACCCTGCCCCTGGAGCTGATCCGGCAGAGCGTGTCGGCCCGGGAGTTCTGGCCGATCCCGGAGCCGGTGGCCGAGCGCTACCGGGCCTACCGGCCCGCGCCGCTGTGGCGGGCCCGCCGCTTCGAGGCCGAGATCGGGGCCACCGTCCCGATCTACGTCAAGTACGAGGGCGGCAACATCTCGGGCAGCCACAAGTTCAACACCGCGCTGGCGCAGGCCCACTACTACCACCGGGCGGGCTTCCGGGAGCTGGTCACCGGCACCGGCGCCGGGCAGTGGGGCAGCGCCCTCGCCGCCGCCTGCGCCGCGTTCGGCATGGCCTGCACCGTCTTCATGGTCGGCGGGAGCCTGCGCGACAAGCCGTACCGGGGCAGCCTGATGCGGCTCTACGGCGCCGAGCTGCACGCCAGTCCCAGCCCGCTGACCGGGGTGGGACGCGCCGCCGCCGAGCGGCCGGGGCAGGGCAACAGCCTCGCGCTGGCCATCGGCGAGGCCGTCGAGTACGCCCGGGCGGATCCCAAGCGGGCGTTCTGCATCGGCAGCGGCGAGACGTACAGCATCCTGCACCAGTCGGTGATCGGCCTGGAGGCGATCGACCAGCTCGCCGCCGTCGACGCCACCGTGGACGCGGTGATCGGCTGCGTGGGCGCCGGCAGCAACTTCGGCGGGCTGGCCCTGCCGTTCTTCGCCGCCTGGCGGGCCGGCGAGCTGGACGTGCCCGCCGACCTGATCGCGGTCGAGTCCAGCGCCACCCCGAAGCTGACCCGTGGGGTGTACGCCTACGACCACACCGACTCCACCGGCACCGGCCCGATGGAGCCGATGTACACGATCGGCAGCGGCTACGCGATCCCCGCGTCGCACTCGGCCGGGCTGCGTTTCCACGGCGCGGCGAAGCTGATCTCCGCCATGCGGCACCGGGACCAGATCTCGGCGCTGGCGGTGGGCCAGCGGGAGGCGCTGACCGCCGGCCGGACGTTCGCCCTGACCGAGCTGGTGCTGCCCGCGCCGGAGTCGGGTCACGCGCTGGCCGCCGCCGCCCGCGTCGCGACCGGGCGCGAGTCCGGGCACCCGGCGCGGCACGGGGTGCTGGTCTGCGTCAGCGGGCACGGCCTGCTCGACCTGGCCGCGTACGACAAGCTCCTCGCCGGTCTGCCCGAGGACCGGCCGGCCGACGCGGACGCGTTGCGGGAGGCGACGGCGTCGCTGCGCGCGGTCCACGAGATCTGAAGGGCGTGACATGGTCGCTGTGCCTGCGGTGCCGACGCGCAGCCGGGAGTGGACGCCGGTGCTGACCGGTCTCCGCGCCGACCTGCTGGACTGCGTACAGGTGAACCTGGCCGCGCTGGCCGACCGGGCCTACGGGCCCGGCGCGCACCTGGCGCTCGGGGCCACCCTGCGCTTCCACACCGCCGAGGGTCCGGCCGGGACGCCGGCGGTGACCGCGTCGGTGGACCAACGGCTGGCCGAGGCGGCCGACCTGCTCGGCCTGCGGGTCACCCGACGCTGGGACGACGTGCCGGGCGCGCGGCTGCGCGAGCTGGTGGCGGAGCACTCGCCGCTCTACGTGGTCGCCGACACGTTCACCATGAGCTGGCTGCCGTACGCCGGCAACCAGCACATGGAGCACAGCTTCCTGCTGGTCGACGCCGGTGAGCACTGCGTCGTGGTCGACGGCTACCACAACTCCACCCAGTGGGGCGACGCGCGACCGGGGACGTGGCGGATGTCCGCCGCCGACTTCGACGCGGCGGTGCCCCACGCGACCGCGATGACAGTCGTCGCCGACGGCGCCCCGCTGCTCGACCGGGCGGCGCTGCTGCGGGACAACGCCGCCGCCCTGCGCGCGGCCGCCGACCGGATCGAGGACTACCTGGCGGCGGTCCGGCAGCGGGCGGGCGAGGCGGAGGCGGCGGCCCAACTGGTCCTCGACGTCTGGCTGCTCGGCCGGTCCCGGGCCCTGCACGCCGCCTGGCTGGCCGGCGACCCGGGCGCCGCCGACGCGGCACGGGAGGCCGCCGGTCGCGCCGACGCCTGGCTCGCGCTCGCCGGGCAGAGCTACGTGGCGATGCGCCGGGTCCGTCGGGGCGGCGTCTTCCCCGCCCCCGTCCTCGACCAGCTCGCCGGCCTGCTGCGCGACGACGTGGCGCTCGCCGGACGGCTCGCCGACGCCGGGCCGGTGCCACCGCCGAGGGACGGATCCGCCGCCGACCCGGACCGGATCCGCGAGGTGCTGGCCGACGAGGTGCGTGGCGTCCTCGGCGTCGGCCCGGAGGTGCCGGTCGACGGGCGTCCGCTGCGGACGCTGTCGGGCTTCAACTCGTTCCGGCTGGTCGAGGTGATCGAGCGGGCGGAGGCCCGGCTGGGGGTGGAGCTGGACCCGGACGACCTCACCGGCCCGGCCCTGCACGACCTCGACTCGCTGGGCGCCGTGTTCGAGCGCGCCCGGCCGGCGACGCAGGGGGTGTCGGGCCGGTGAGCGGGCTGCTGCACGAACTGCTGGACCGCACCGCGGCCGCCCGGCCGGACGCGCCGGCGATCGCACACGGCGACCTGGTCCAGAGCTACGGCGAGCTGGACGCCGCCAGCCGGCGGCTCGCCGGCTGGCTGGCCGGGCGGGGTGTGCGCCGGGGCGAACGGGTGGTGGTCTGCCTGCCCACCGACCCGCTGCTGCCCGCCCTGCTGTACGCCTGCTCCCGGGCGGGCGCCGTGTTCAGCGTCGTCAACGACCAGTCCCCCGCCATCGCCCTGGCGCACGTGCTGACCGACGCCGAGCCGGCGCTGCTCGTCACCGACAGCCCCCGGGCGCTCGCCGTGGCCGCCGAGCGCGGGGTGCCGACCGTCGGCTCGGCGGACCTGCGCCGGATCGTGCGGGACGGCCCGGACGCCGAGCCGGCGGCGGCCCCGCTGGCCGTCGACCCGGTCTGCCTCATCTACACCTCCGGCAGCACCGGCATGCCGAAGGCGGTGGTGTCCACCCACGCGCAGGTGGTCTTCGCCGCCGGGGCCATCGCCGCCCAGCTCGGCTACCGGGCCGACGACGTCGTGTGGTGCGCCCTGCCGCTCTCCTTCGACTACGGCATGTACCAGATCTTCCTCAGCACGCTGGCCGGCGCCCGGCTGCACCTGGCCTCCACCGCCGACACCGGCCCGACGCTGCCCCGGCACCTGGTGAACAGCGGCGCGACCGTGCTGCCCGCCGTGCCCGCCCTCGCCCGTGGCCTGGCCCGGATGCTGTCCCGCCCGGGCACGGCCGTGCCGGCGCTGCGCCTGCTCACCAACACCGGCGCGGCGATGCCGCCCGAGGTGCTGCGCGACCTGCGCGCCCGGATCCCCACGCTGCGCGTACAGCTGATGTTCGGGCTCACCGAGTGCAAGCGGGCGGCGATCATGCCGGTGGACGAGGACCTGCGCCGGCCCGGCGCCTCCGGGCGGGCCCTGCCGGGCACCGAGATCCTGATCGTGGACGCGGACGGCGCGGCGGTGCCGCCCGGCACCGTCGGCGAGATCGTGGTCCGCGGCCCGCACGTGATGGCCGGCTACTGGCGTCGCCCGGAACTCACCGCGCAGCGCTTCCCCCGCGCAGAGGGGCTCTTCCCCCAGCTACGCACGGGCGACCACGGCTGGCTCGACGCCGACGGCTACCTCTACTTCCACGGCCGGCGCGACGACATCTACAAGGAACGCGGCATCCGCGTCAGCGTCACCGAGGTCGAGGCGGCGGCGCACCGGATACCGCAGGTGCAGGCCGCCGCCGTGCTGCCGCCCCGCGCCGAGGACGGCGGCGACTCGGCCACCCTGTTCGCGGTGACCGAGCTGACCGCGCCGGAGGTGCTCGCCGCGCTGCGGACCGAACTCGACGAGAACAAGACGCCCCGGACCTGCCTGGTCGTGCCGGAGATCCCGCTGACCCGCAACGGCAAGGTCGACCGGGCCGAGCTGTACCGGATGTGGTCGGAGCGCGCCGGTGTCTGAGCTCGCGGAACTCTTCGACCGGCCGGACGCGCCGCAGACCCCGGCGTACCTCTACGACACCGACGAGCTGGCCCGCTCGTACGCGGCCCTGCGCGCCGCCCTGCCCGGGCCCGCCGAGCTGTTCTACTCGCTCAAGGCCAACCCGCACCCGGCGGTGGTCGCCGACCTCACCGCCTCGGGGTGCCGGGCGGAGGTCTGCTCCCCCGGCGAGCTGCGCGTCGCGCTGGCGGCCGGCTGCGACCCGGCCGAGGTCCTCTACACCGGGCCGGGCAAGCGCGACGTCGACCTGGCCGAGGCCGTACGGGCCGGCGTCGGGCTCTTCTCCGTCGACTCCCCGTACGGGCTGGACCAGCTCGACCGGGTGGCCCGCGAGCACGACGTCGAGGTACGCGCGCTGGTGCGGATCAACGACGACACCCCGGCCCCCGGGCAGGGGCTCACCATGACCGGTGTCGCCTCGCAGTTCGGCGCGGACGTGCGCTGGGTGCTGGACCGGCCCGAGCTGTTCGGGCCGCGCCGGAACGTGTCCCCGGTCGGGTTCCACCTCTACATGGGCAGCAACGTCGACGGCGAGGACGCCCTGGTCGCCCAGTTCACCCAGTCCGTCGACACCGTACGGCGGCTGGCGGCGGCGACCGGGACGCAGCCGGAGCTGATCGACCTGGGCGGCGGCTTCGGGGCGCCATTCGCGCGGGCCGGCACCCGGCCGGAGCTGCCGAAGCTGGCGGACCGGCTGACGGCGTTGCTGGGCGACGCCTTCCCGGGCTGGCCGGAGCGCGGGCCGGGGGTGGCCTTCGAGTCCGGCCGGTACCTGGTCGGCACCTGCGGCACCCTGGTCACCCGGGTCCTGGACGTGAAGCGGTCGCAGGGCGCCACCGTGGTGGTGCTGGAGTCGGGCATCCACCACCTCGGCGGGATGTCCGGGCTGCGCCGGCTGCCGCCGATCGTGCCGGACCTGGTCTCCGTGGACGCGGCGGCCGGCGCGCCGGTGCCCGGGACCATCGTCACCGGGCCGCTGTGCACGCCGCTGGACACGTGGGCGCGCGCCGCCGCCCTCCCGCCTCTGGTCCCGGGCCAGCTGGTCGCCGTGCCCAACGTGGGCGCGTACGGCCTCTACGCCAGCCTGGTGGCCTTCCTCGCGCATCCCATGCCGGTCGAGGTCACCGTCGCCGGGGGCCGGATCACCGGCGTGACCCGGCTGGAGCTCACCCGGCACACCGTCATCGGCAGCGACAGGGGTTGATCTGACAATGGACGCCGCTTTTCCGGACCTGCTCAAGCCGTTCCTCAAGTACGCGGGAACGCAGCCCATCACCGCCGAGGCCTCGCTCAACGAGCTGGGCCTGGACTCGATGCGCGCGATCGAGCTGCTCTTCACCATCGAGGACACCTACGGCGTGTCCATGCCCGACGAGCTGCTGACCGACAGCACCTTCGCCACCGCGGGCAGCCTGTGGAACACCATCGAGTCGCTGCGGGGGCGGGCGGCGTGAGCACCGCGACCCGCCACGAGGCCGCGCTGGAGGAGGTGCTGGCCGCCACCGCCGCGCACGCGGAGCAGGCCGACGAGGCGGCGGAGTTCCCCGTCGCGGCGCTGGACGCGATGCGGGCCACCGGGTTGCTCGGCCTGCTCGTGCCGGCGGAGCACGGCGGCGGGGGCGGCGGGCTCGGCGACCTCGTCGACGTGACGCTGCGGCTGGCCCGGGTGGACATGTCCGTCGCGTTGATCTTCGCGATGCACTGCCAGCAGGTGGTGGCGGTGGTCCGGCACGCCGACGGCCCGTTCGCCGCGCGGCTCCTGCCGGAGCTCGGCAAGGGCGACGTCTACCTCGCCTCGGTCACCACCGAGCGCGGCAAGGGCGGGCACCTGCTCAGCTCGGAGTCGACGGTCCGGCAGGACGCCGGGACGTTGACGATCGACCGGGACGCCCCGATCGTGACGGGCGGCCAGCACGCGGACGCGTACCTCATCACGACGCTGGCGCCGGACGCCACCTCGCCCAGCCAGGTCTCCCTGGTGTACGCCCGCCGCGACCAGCTCACGCTGGAGGTGCGCGGCGGTTGGCAGCCGCTCGGGATGCGGGCCACCCAGAGCGTGCCGATGCGCCTGACCGGGCGGGTGCCGGCCGACCAGGTGATCGGCGCTCCCGGGAAGTTCCGCGAGATCGTCGCCCCCACCTTCGGGCCGCTGGCGCACATCGGCTGGTCGGCGGCGTGGCTCGGCGCGGCGACCGGCGCGCTGTCGCGGATCCTGCACCACATCCGCGACGCCGGCCGGGGCCAGTTCGATCCGTCGTCGGAGCTGCTGCTGACCCGGCTGGCCCGGGTCCGGGGCCGGCTCGACCTGGTCAACGCCCTGCTGCGGCACACCGTCGCCGCCGTGGAGGGCACCCCGGACGTGGCCGACCCGCCGACCCAGCTGCTGGTCAACTCCCTGAAGGTGCACGCCGCCGAGCAGTGCTTCGCCGCCGCCGACGAGATGGTGGAGCTGGTGGGCCTGCGGCACGGCTACCTCAGGTCGTCGCCGCTGTACCTGGAGCGCGTGTTCCGGGACCTCCGCGCGGCCTCGCTGAACTACGCCAACGACCGGCTGCTGCTGGTCAACGGGGCGCTGACGCTGCGCGACCGGCAGGTGCACCTTGCCTGAGTTGCGGACGGCACCGGCGGCGGCCCCCACCGGGCCCGGCCCGGCGGCACCCGATCCCGGCGGCGACGTGGCCGCGCGTACCGGGGCGGTGCTGCGCGGGCTGGAGTCCCCGGGGGACGCCCGCGCCGTGTGGCGGGCGCTCGGCGAGCACGGCCTGCTGCGTGACCTCGGGCCGGCCGAGCTGCCGGGGCTGCTCGGCACCCTCGACGCGTACTGCCCGGTGGGGGTGGTGCTGTCGGTCTGCGTCCAGGTCGCCAGCGCGCTGCCCGTCCTGCGCGAACAGGTCGACGCGGAGCCGGCGGACGGGCCGGTGGGGGCCGCGTACCTCGACGCGGTCGCCGGTCGCGCGACGCTCGCGCTGGCAGCGACGGACCGCGACGGCGCCGGCTCCGACCTGATGGAGCTGGGCACGACGGTACGCCTCGACGACCGGTCGCTGGTGCTCGACGGCGGCAAGCGGTGGATCACCAACGCCCGCACCGCCGGCCACGCGCTCGTGCTGGCCCGGCACCGCCCGCAGCGGCACTTCACGAGCTTCGTGTGGGTGCTGGTGCCCACCGACGCCCCCGGCGTGCGGGTGTCCGCGACCCGGGGCACCCCGCTGACCGGCGCCGGCCTGGGCGACCTGCACTTCGACCAGGTGTGCCTGGACCGGTCGTACCTGGTCGGCCGGCCCGGCCGGGGCATGGTCAGCTTCGCCCGGCACATCGCCACGGAACGCTTCGCGGGCGGCGTGTGGGCCGCCGCGATGTGCCGGCGGGTGCTCGCCGACACCCACCGCCGGCTCGTCGAGCGTCCCCTCGGCGACGGCCGGGCCTGGGACAACGTGGCGATCCGGGAGCGGTTCGCCCGGTGCGTGGTGGAGGCCTGGCGGATCGAGGCGGCCTGCGACGCCCACCGGAGAAGCACCGAGCCCCTGGTGACCAGCATGCTGCTGAAGACCTCGGTGGCGCAGGGCCTGGACGTGGTGCTCGGCGAGTGCGCCGCCCTGCTCGGCGCGGAGGCGTACGCCGAGGGCGGGCTGGCGCAGCTGCGGGCCGCCGCCGGCATGTTCGCCACGGCCGGGGGCGCCACCGGCGCGATGCTCGCCGGCATCGCCGAGCACGTGCCGGACCTGCTGCGGGACCGGCCGTGGTGACGGCCCGGCAGCGGACGGCGCTGGCCCGCCGGGCACGGCCGCGCCGGGACCCGACGGGCCACCACCGGGGCATCGTCCGGCTGCGGCTGGGCGCCCGGGTGCGGGTGGCCGTGGCCGAGCAGCGGCTGCTCGCCCACCTTCCGCCGGCCCCGGCGGACCTGGCGACCGTCGGTGACCTCCCCGCCGGTCCGCGCGCCGAACGGCTGGCCGCGCGGGCGCTGCTGCGCCTGCTGCTCGCCGCCGAGCTGGGCCGGACGGCTGGCGCCACGCCGATCGCCGCCCACGACGGCGGCCAGCCGCACCTGCCCGAGTGGCCGGGGATCAGCGTCAGCCTGTCCCACGACGCCGGGACGGTGGCCGCCGCGCTCGGCCGGGGCGTGCCGGTCGGCGTCGACGTCCAGGTGCCCGTGCCCGCGCCGCCGGCCCTGCTGCGCCGCTGCTGCGCCCCGGCGGTCCGCGCCGCCCTGGACCGGCTGCCCGCACCGGCCCGGGACCGCGAGTTCGCCTGGATCTGGACCGTGCAGGAGGCGTGCGTGAAGGCGACCGGCGCGGGCCTCGCCGGCCGCCCCTGGGCCATTGAGGTGCCGGCGGGGCGGCGGACGGGCCGCTGGGCCGACCTGCGGTGGGTGAGCCTGCGCGGGCACAGCCGGGTGCCGGCGAGCGTGGCGCACGTGGTGGGTACGCGATGACCGCCCCGGACCCCCGCTTCGCCGGGCTGAGCTGCTACACCGCCAACCTGGCCGGCTACCGGGCCGGCGAGTTCGCCGACACCCCCGACCGGTTCGCCGACTCGGTACGCGTCGCGGTGCGCACGGACCTGCCGGAGGGGCAGCTCGCCTTCTCCCACCACCGGGTGCCGCTCGACCGGCTGCCGGACGGCACCCGGCTGGCCTGGGCCACCGCCCCGGCCGACGGCGTCGTCGAGTCCGTCGACGCGGAGCTGCGGCGCCACGGCCGGGTGCTGGTGGTCACCGACAACGCGGCGCTGCCCTGGTCCCCCTCGACCGGCGGCACCGCCCACGCGCCGCACTGGCTGCTGGTCGACGACCGGCGCGGCGACGACTGGCACGTGGTCGACGGGTTCAGCGGGCTGCTGCCCGCCGGCGAACAGGAGCCGTACGCCGGCTGGCTCGGCACGGCAGGGCTGCTCGCCGCGATGACCCCGCCGCCCGTGTGGCGCCCGGAACAGGACCGGCGCAACGCGCTGGCCTTCGGCTTCTGGACGCCCCCGCCGGCCGGCGCGCAGCCGCAGTGGCTGGTTCGTACGGGCAGCGCCGGGGACGAGCCGGAGCTGCCCGGCGACTGGCTGACCGACGAGGACGAGGCCCTGGAGTTCCTCCGCGACCACGTCGTCGCGCACCCGGAGGCCGCCGGGGCGCACCTGGACGACCTGTGGGCCGTCGTGCGGCACCGGACGTTCCGGTACCGCCACCTCGGCGACGACGAGGCGGCGCGGGCCTGGGCGGACCTGCCCCGGGCCCTGCGCTTCGCGGTGGAGTCGGCCCGCCGGGGACGCCCCCGGTCCGCGCTGGTGCGGACCACCTTCGACCACCTGCGGCACCTGGAACGAGACCGGTCGACCACCCCAGCGCCGGCGGCGGAACGCCCCCACCGGCAGACCTTGTGAAGGATGTGCGATGCAGACCCGTACCCTCTACGACTGGTTCCGTACGTCGGCCCGGCAGTACCCGGACAACGTGGCGATCGAGGTCGCCTCGGACGCACTGACCTACGCCGAGTTGCGGGCCGCGGCCGACCGGTTGTCGGCCGCCATGCAGCGGGTGCCGGGACGGCCACCCCGACGGGTCGGGCTGCTCACCTCCCGCAGCCTCGTCGGCTACATCGCCTACCTGGCCGCCCTGCGGCTGGGTGCGACGGTGGTGCCGCTCAACCCCGCCAACCCGGCGGCCCGGAACCTCGCCATCTCCGACGAGGCGGGGCTCGACCTCGTCATGGTCGACGACACCTCGGGCGACGGGTTGGCCGAGTTCCGCGCGCAGACCACCGTCACGGTCCTCGACCTGACCGGTGAGGGCTGGCGCCGGTTCCTCGCCCCGGGCGACGCGGCGGAGATCCCGCCGGAGGTGGAGCGGGGCCGCGACGACTTCGCGTACATCATCTTCACCAGCGGCACCACCGGGAAGCCCAAGGGCGTGCCGGCGACCCACGCCAACGTCGACTCGTTCCTGACCGAGGTGACCAAGCGGTACCGGTTCCGGCCCGAGTCGCGGGTCTCGCAGACCTTCGAGATGTGCTTCGACGGCTCGATCCTGGCGATGTTCGGCGCGTGGGGCACCGGGGCCACCCTGTGCGTGGCGCAGCGCGGCGACGTGCTGACGCCGGTGCGCTTCATCAACACGAAGCGGCTCACGCACTGGCTGTCCGTGCCGTCGCTGATCTCGTTCGCCAAGCGGTTGCGGGCGCTGGCGCCGGAGAGCATGCCGACGCTGCGGCTGAGCTCCTTCGGCGGGGAGCCGCTGACCATCGAGCAGGTCAACGACTGGACGGCCGCCGCGCCGAACACCGCCGTGATCAACTGCTACGGCCCCACCGAGACCACGTGCATCGTCACCGCGTACGAGGTGCCCGCCGACCCGGCCGCCCGGATCGAGTCGTCGAACCGGTCGGTGCCGATCGGGGACATCTACCCGCACCTCGACTACGTGCTGCTCGACGAGGACCTGCGCCCGGGCGACGACGGCGAGCTGTGCGTCCGTGGCGAGCAGCGCTTCCCCGGCTACCTGGACCCGACGGAGAACGCCGGCCGGTTCGTCTCCTTCGACGGTGAGCGGGGCCGGCTCTACGACGGCACCGGGCCGCTGACCGCCGAGCACTGGTACCGCACCGGCGACCGCGTCCGCCGCGAGTTCGGCGAGCTGGTGCACCAGGGCCGCATCGACCACCAGGTGAAGGTGCGCGGCAACCGCGTCGAGCTGGCCGAGATCGAGGCCGCGCTGCGCGCCCACGCCGACGTGGTGGAGGCCGTGGTGCTCACCGTGGCCGGCGCCGACGGAGAGCTGGACCTGCACGCCGTCTACACCGGCGCGGCGCTGGCCGACGACGACCTCACCCGGCTGGTGGGACACCTGCCCCCGTACATGCGGCCACGGGCGTTCCACCACCGGGCGGAGATCCCGCTGACCGAGGTGGACAAGGTCGACCGCAAGCGGTTGACCTCCGAGCTGCTCGCCACCCGTGGCTGAGCAGCACGCCGGGGCGGCCCCGGGCCCGGTCCCGGCCACCGGCATGCAGGAGGCCCTGTGGTGGGTGCACCAGCGGGCCCGGGACCGGTCCGTCTACCACCTCACCTGGCGGCTCGCGGTCGACGAGCCGCTCGACGAGGCGGCGCTGGCCGTCGCCTGGCAGGCGATGGTCGACCGGCACGAGGCGTTGCGGACCTCGGTCGTCCGGCAGGCGGACGCCGTCACGCTGGTGGTGGCGCCCCGGATCGTCGTGGGCCCGCACCGGGTGGAGGTGGACGACCCGGGACCGGCGGACCCGGGCACCCTGCTGCGGCTCGTCGCCGAGGAGGTGCACGCCGGGCCGATGGAACCGGAGGCCGCACCGCTGGCCCGGATCACCCTGGTCCGGGTCGGCGACCGGCACGAGGTGCTGCTGACCGTGCACCACGTGGTGCTCGACGGCTGGGCGGTCCAACTGCTCGTCGGCGAGCTGTCCGAGGCGTACGCGGCCACGCGGGAGGGACGTGCCGTCAGCTTCCCGGCCGACCCGGTGCCGTTCAGCACGTACGCGCGGGAGCAGGCCGCGGCCCGCGCGGACGGCCGGTGGGACAAGAGCCTGGCGTACTGGCGCGACGCGCTCACGGGCGCCGCCTCCGCCGTCCTGGAACCCGACCTGCCGGGCGAGGTGGCCAGCGGCGCGCCCGGGGCGATCCTGCGCTACGGCTTCAGCGCCGAGGCGGGCGCCGGGATCGCCGCCCTGGCGAAGTCCACCTTCGCCACCCCGTTCGCGGTCATCCTCGGCGCGGCGCAGATCGTGCTCGCCCGGGCCGGCGCCGGGCCGGACGTGGCGGTGGGCGTGGTGACCGCGAACCGGATGACCGCCCGCGACCAGGCGCTGCTCGGGTACACCGCCAACCTCTGCGTGGCCCGGGCCACGGTCGACGGGGCGGACACCGTCGCGGGGGTGGTGGGTGCCGCCCGGGACGGGATGTGGCAGATGCTGACCCACCAGGCGGTGCCGTACCCGGTGGTGTTCGGGGCGCTGCCCGAGGCGACCCGGAGCGCGCTGGGCGATCCCGCGCCGCTGCTGCTGAGCTACCTCGGCCCGATCGGCACCGACCTGCGGCTCGGCCCGGTCCCGGCGACGCTGTTGCCCAGCCCGAACCGGGCCGCCCGGGCCGACCTGGCGATGTCCGTCTGGGAGGCCGACGGCGGCTACCTCGCCGAGATCGAGTACCACACCGGGCGCTACCGGGAGAGCAGCGTGCTGGCCCTGCTGCACGACCTGGACGAGGTGCTGGCCGACGGCGGCGCCGAGCCGCAGCGTACGGTCGGCTCGTTCGACGTCGCCACCCGCGCCCGGGCCGGCCGCGCGGCCCCGGCCACCGTGGACCGCGACCGGGCGACCGGCCCGTTGCCCGAGTCGGCGGACTGGCAGCGCGTCGTCGCCGCCTGGACCGACGTGCTCGGCGGCCGGCCGGCCGACGCGGACGTCGACTTCTTCGCCGCCGGCGGCAACTCGCTGAGCGCCCTTCGCCTCGTGGACGCGGTGGCGGCCGACGGGCGACCGGCGGTGGACGTCGTGCGGTGGCTGGGCGAGCCGACCCCCCGCCGGTTGGCCGACCTGCTGGGCAACGGGTCGCAGCCGGTGGCGGCGGAGTCGACGCTTGTGGAGTTGCGGGCGGGCCCGGGGCCGCACCTGCACCTCGTGCACGGCGCCGGGGGCAGCCCGCAGGACTACCAGGACCTGCTGGCGGAGCTGCCGGAGCACTGGCGGGTGACCGCCTCCCGCGACAGCGCGGAGCTGCCGACGGTGGCGGCGCTGGCCCAGCGGTACCGGGCCGACCTGGACGCGGCGGGGCTGGTCCCGGACCTGCTCGGCGGGTGGTCCTTCGGCGGTCAGGTCGCCTACCAGATGGCCGCCGACCAGGTCGGACGGCGCTCGGCGCTGGTCGTGCTGGACTCCGCCCCGCCCGTCGGGTACGAGCTGCCGGCCGACGAGGTCCGGGACCGCTTCGACACCTTCACCGAGAACATCCACCGGGCCCTCGACCTGGAGCCGGACGCCCCGAGGCCCCGGGTGACGGGTGGCCCGGAGCCGGCCGGCTTCGACGAGCGGCTGGCCCTCGGCGCGCTTGCGGCCAGCCTGGCCGCCGTCGGGCAGCCGGTGCCCACGGCGCTGCTGGCGCACCGGTGGCGCAGCTACGAGCGCCACGTCCGGGCCAGCGCCGAGTACGTCCACGACGGCCCGGTCGACACTCCCGCGCTGGTGATCGGCGCGGACCTGCTCGACGCGCAGCTCGCCCAGTGGACGGCGCGAGTCGGGGCGGCCCGGTCCCAGCGGATCGGCACCGACCACTTCAGAGTGTTGCATTCCGCCGCCGTGACGCAGGTGGCGGCGGCCGTCATCGATTTCGCGCGCGTCGCGGCGGCGCGAGGTTAACCAAGGAGGATCCGTGTTCGACTCGAGAGTCTTGTACCAGGAACTGCGGGAGCACGTGGAGCGCGACGTGGCGCCGGACGACGTCGCCACGGCCCGCCGCGACTTCTCCTACCTGGGGCACGCGAAGGTCTCCTTCGTCGCCCCCGACAGCGTCAAGAAGGCCATCGCCGACGAGGTCAACGAGCTGATCGACAAGGCCGGCACGCGCCGGGACCTGCGGTTCGCCGAGACCGACTACACGCCACGCCGGATGCGCAACGTGACCCGGGCCGAGATCGCCGAACTGGGCACCGTCATCAACGGGATCTACGCCGCGGAGCCGATCCTGCGGGTGCTGTCGGAGGTGGCCGGCGAGCCGGTGCACCCCTGCCCGTACGAGCCGGAGCAGTTCGTCATCACCTGCCTGGAGAAGGACGGTGACACCCACGGCTGGCACTGGGACGACTTCACCTTCGCGCTGGTCTGGGTGGTCGAGTGCCCGCCGGTGGAGCACGGCGGCTTTGTCCAGTGCGTGCCCAACACCGTCTGGAACAAGGAGCGCCCGGAGATCAACCGGGCGCTGGTCAGCCGTCCGATCTACTCGATGGAGCTGTTCCCCGGCGACCTGTACCTGATGCGCACCAACACCACGCTGCACCGGGTCGCCCCGGTCCGCCAGGGCCGCCGCAAGATCATCAACATGGGGTACGCCTCGACGTCCGACCTGACCCGCGACTTCACCCACGAAACCATGGACCAACTGTGGGCGACCGTGCCCGCCGGAGAGGTGTGACCATCATGTCGACTCGGAACAACATCGCCCCCCAGCACATCGTGCTCGCCTTCTCCGGTGGGCTCGACACGTCGGTGGCCCTGGTCTGGCTCAAGGAGCGGTACCGCTGCCGGCTGACCGCGTTCATCGCGGACCTCGGGCAGGGCGAGGAGCTGGACACGGCCGCCCGCAAGGCCGAGAAGCTCGGCGCCGACGAGGTGCGGGTCGTCGACCTGCGCGAGGAGTTCGCCCGGGACTACGCCTTCCCCATGTACCGGGCCAACGCCCTCTACGAGGGGCAGTACCTGATGGGGTCCTCCATCGGCCGGCCGCTGATCGCCGCCGCGCAGGTGCGGGTGGCCGAGGAGGTCGGCGCCGATGCCGTGGCGCACGGGGCCACCGGCAAGGGCAACGACCAGATCCGCTTCGAGATGACGTTCGCCGCGCTGCGCCCCGACCTCACGGTGATCAGCCCGTGGCGGGAGTGGGACCTGGCCTCCCGCAGCGACCTGCTCGCGTACGCCGGCAGGCACGGCATCGAGCTGGACCTGAGCAGCGGCGAACGGCCGTACTCCATCGACAGCAACCTGCTGCACACCTCGTACGAGGGCGAGGCGCTGGAGGACCCGGCGCAGCCCGCGCCCGAGGGGCTGCTGTTCCGGGTGCGCGACCTCCCCGACACACCGGACGAGCCCGAGACCGTCGAGATCCACTTCCAGGGCGGCAACCCGGTCGGCGTCAACGGGACGCCCCTGTCCGCCAGCGCCGTGCTGGAGACGCTCGACGGGATCGGCCGCCGGCACGGCATCGGCCGGCTCGACATCGTGGAGAACCGGATCTTCGGCATGAAGACCCGCAACATCTACGAGGCCCCGTCGGGCAGCCTGCTCTGGCACGCCCACCGGGCGGTGGAGTCGCTGGTGCTCGACCCGGAGGTGGCGCAGCTCAAGGAGGAGCTGATGCCGAAGTACACCGCCCTGGTCTACCGGGGTCTCTGGTTCGCCCCCGAGCGGCTGATGTTGCAGACCGCCATCGACTTCAGCCAGCAGGACGTCACCGGCGACGCGATCCTGCGGGTGCACCGGGGCACCGTCCAGGTGATCGGCCGCCGCTCCCCGCACAGCCGCTACGACACCGCGTTCGCCACCTTCGAGGCGGACGACGTGTTCGACCAGCGCGACTCCTCCGGCTGGCTGCGGGTCAACACCGTCCGCTTCCGCGCCGGGCGGGCCACCGGGGCGGCGAAGCCGTGAGGATCGTCTTCTTCGGGTACGGCGAGCTCGGCGCGACCGTGCTGCGGGGCATCGCGCCGCACCACGAGGTGCTGCTGGTGCTCACCCACAGGGCTGAGTTCAGCGGGCTCGGCGAGCCGGACGTGGAGCTGGCCGCGGCGGACCTGGGACTGCCGGTGCGCTACTCGGCCACCGCCCGCGAGCCCGACCTGCACGAGCAGCTGCGCGACCTCGCACCGGAGCTCATCGTCTCCACCAACTGGCGGACCCGGGTGCCGACGGAGGTGCTGCGCATCCCGGAACGCGGCGCGGTCAACACGCACGACGCGCTGCTGCCCGCGTACGCCGGGTTCGGCGCCGTCAACTGGGCCATCCGCAACGGCGAGGAGGAGACCGGCCTCACCGTGCACTACATGGCGGAGGAGCTGGACACCGGCCCGATCATCACCCAGGCCCGCGTGAAGATCGGCCCGCACGACACCGCCGGCCAGATCCTGGAGCGCCTCCTCGCGGAGTACGTGCCGGTCACGCTGGAGGCGTTGGAGCGGGTCGCCGAGGGCCACCGGGGCGAGCCGCAGCCGCCCGAGGGCGCGTCGTTCTACCACCGGATCGGCGTCGAGGACACCCGCATCGACTGGCGGGACAGCGCCACCACCATCTGCGACCTGGTGCGCGGCCAGTCGGACCCGTTCGTCAACGCGTGGACGACGCACCGGGGGTTCCGGCTGTGGGTCAAGGCCGCCACCCGGCCGACCCGGGCGCACGGCGGCACGCCCGGCCGGATCGTCAAGGCCGGCTACGGCGGTGTGGTCGTCGCCAGCGGCGGACCGGGCGACGGCGACGACCGCGGGGTGGTGCTGCTCCAGGTCTCCACCGAGACCGGGCCACCCGTGCGCGCCATCGACTACTTCACCACCTTCGGCGAGTACCTTCACTGACACGGTGACCGGGGGCGCCGGTCATCGCGCGTACGACGATGACGGGAGGGGTCGGATGATCGGTCGACTGCACTCGGTGGTGCTGGACTGTCCGGACGCCGAGAAGTTGGCGGAGTTCTACGTCGAGCTGACCGGCCTGGAGTGGGCCGACAGCGACGGGTACTGGGTGACGTTGAAGGGCCCGGACGGGCATCCCCGCCTCTGCCTCCAGAGCGTCGCCGACTACCAGCCGCCGCAGTGGCCGGATCCGGCCTTCCCGCAGCAGGCCCACCTCGACGTGGAGGTGGACGACATCCAGGAGGCCGAGGAGGCGGTGCTGCGGCTGGGCGCCACCCTGCTGCGCGGCGGCGGCAGCCGCAACCACGGCTTCCGGGTCTACGCCGACCCGGTGGGACACCCGTTCTGCCTGGTCTGGGGTCAGGACTGACGCCATGACCAACCAGGACCGGGCAGTGGAGTTCCGCCGTACCGCCGGGGCGTTCGCCACCGGCGTCGGCATCGTCAGCAGCGTGTACGACGACATCCCGCTGGCGATGACGGTCAACTCGTTCACCACCGTCTCGCTGCACCCCACCCTGGTCCTGACCTGCCTGAAGCACCGGAGTCGACTGCTCACCCAGATCCGCGACTCCGGCATCTTCGCGGTCACCGTGCTCGCGGCGGACCAACGGGACGTCGCCCGTTGGTTCGCCGACGCCCGGCGACCCTCCGGCGCGGCCGCGTTCGCCGGCGTCCGGGTGCACCGGGCGCCGGCCACCGGCTGCCTCGTGTTCAGCGAGGGACTGGCCTACTTCGACTGCCGCGTACGCGACCTCTCCGACCAGGGCGACCACTCGGTGGTCATCGGGGAGGCGGTGTCGTACGGCCCACTGAATCCGGCGAAGGCGCCGCTGCTCTATCTCCACGGGTCGTACCGGTCGATCGCGCCGGTGCCCCCGGCGGTGTCGGCCGCGTAATGGCCCACCCCACCCGGCGGCGTCCGCCGCCCCGCGCCGCGCGGGAGGCGATTCGGGTACGACGACGGAGTACAGGGGGATGGCAACAAGACAAACGAGCCCCTCCCTTTTCGGAACGAGCATTGTTGAACCGCCCCGGATCTTGTAGAGACTTCCCCGCTTGGGAAGGATCGAGAGATGGCAGGAACGAGGCCGTATCCGCAGGAGTTGTGGGAGCGGGCGGTGCGGATGGTCGCGGAGGTGCGGCTGAACTACGAGTCGGGCTGGGCGGCGTTCACGGTGGTGGCGGCCCGGCTCGGGATCGGCACGGCCGAGACGTTGCGCAAGTGGGTCCGTCAGGCGCAGGTCGACGGCGGGCAGCGGCCGGGGGTGACGTCGGAGGAGTCGGCGGAGCTGAAGCGGCTGCGGTGGGAGAACGCCGAGTTGCGGCGGGCGAATGAGATCTTGAAGGCCGCGTCGGCTTTCTTCGCGGCCGAGCTCGACCGGCCTACGACACGCTCGTGAGTTTCGTTGACGAGCATCGGGACCGCTTCGGTGGAGTCGAGCCGATCTGCCGCGTGCTGCGTCAGCACGGGCTGCAGATCACCCCGAGCGGCTATTGGGCGGCCAGGAAGCGTCCGCCGTCGAAGCGGCAGGTGCGTGATGCGCAGCTGACAGCACGCGTGCGGGAGATCCATTCGGCGAATTACGGCGTCTACGGGGCTCGCAAGGTCTGGCATGAGCTGTGCCGCCAAGGGCATCCGACGGCCCGGTGCACGGTCGAGCGGTTGATGCGTGATGCCGGCCTGACCGGTGTCGTGCGGGCCAAGAAGATCCGCACCACGGTCGCCGATCCCGGACATGAACGGGCCGCTGACCTGCTGAACCGGGACTTCACCGCCGCCCGGCCGAACCGGTGCTGGGTCGCGGACTTCACCCACGTCGCGGCCTGGTCCGGCGTTGTCTACGTCGCGTTCGTTGTCGACGTCTACTCCAGGGCGATCGTCAGTTGGTCCGCGGCGACGAACAAACGGACCCCGCTGGTTCTGGCCGCGATGGACATGGGGTTGTGGCGCCGCGACCGCGCCGGCCAACCGGTCGGGGCGGGCCTGGTGCATCACAGCGACGCGGGCAGTCAGTACACGTCGTTCCGGTTCACCACCCACCTGCTCGACGCCGGTATCGACGCCTCGAGCGGCGGCGTCGGCGACGCCCTGGACAACGCGTTGATGGAATCCACCATCGGCCTCTACAAGACCGAGCTGATCAAACCCCGAGGCCCGTGGCGCAGCCTCGCCCAGGTCGAACTGGCCACCGCCGAGTGGGTCGACTGGTACAACAACCAGCGCCTGCACTCCGCCATCGGGCATCTCCCGCCCACCGAATACGAATCGATGTTCTACGCTCAACCCCAGCCCCGCGAGGCGGTTGGAGCCAACAGCTGAGGTCTCCACAGAACCCAGAGCGGTTCATACAGCCAGCCCAGCAGCACCCGATCACGGGTGGTCAACTGCGACTGCACCCGCAGAACCGGATCATCCATCCACCATCGCCTCCACTCCGATACGCATGTGGGCTCCCCAGGGGGAGAGACCCGAGACCAGGACGGGTCTGTCGCAGGACAACCAGCCAGTACTGACAGACGGACTGACCTGCGGTGTGAGCGGGAAAAGGGGGTCCGTTCGGGCGTCCGGCTGAAGACCGACCCCAACGGGCACGTCAACTCGGACCCCGGAACGGGGGTCAACACGGGATCTGTCACCGCCACCGGCAGAAGACCGGAACGCAGTGAGATGGGATGTACAGAGAACACGAGAGCTCCTTGATCGAAGAAATGGTGGCGTCGACGGTCACGACGCCGTAGGTGTGCGCCGCAACCACATGCGGGCACGGGAGACTGCGGCAAGGCGCACTGTGAAGTTGTCAATGAACACGCCGACCGGCGCACCGGCCGACACGAGGACAGATCAGGGCAGCAACGACCAACACGACCACCAGTAAGGCGATCGCGACAGCGGGAACAGCGGTAGCAGTTGCGGAGGGCAGGGCGGCACCGTGCCACGCCGGTAGCGGGCTCGACTCAGCCTGGGGCAGATACTCCGGGAGCCGTCGACATCACGACGGCCCGGTGGGGCGTCGACTCAACCCGCCGGAGAAAGATCCTTCATGCCGAACCCCCTGCCACTCGAACCCATCGACGGCCCGCCCACTCCCGAGCCTCGAACGACCGGCGACGCTTCCGAAGGAGCGCCACCAAACCGGCCGATCCGACCCGGCGGCAGACCGCCACGCGGTCGCGTTCGTACCAGTACGCCTCCGCCGGCAGCACCCTGTCAACCAGCATCACCGGCAGTCGATCAAGACGTTTCCGGACCCAGCCGGACCCACTGGCACCCGCCAACCCGCACAGGGTCCCCAGCCGGACAGATTCCCTGCCGAAAAATCTTGGCCTACCTGTTCAGCCATATCACCTTGTGAGACAGTCCTCTCGCTGACCGAGCGGGCCCGCGTAGGGGTCGCCGAGGTCCCCGTCGGCGAGTCGGACCCGCATGGCTTCCACAACCGGGTTGCACTCGGTGTGGCGACGGCTCAGCACTGGCCCACCGGGCGGCTCGGCTCGCGGTACACGTTGATCCCGATAGGAGCACCGGGCACAATCGCCGGGTGATCGCGAGCGTGTTCTTCGATGTGGGCGAAACAATCGTCGACGAGTCCCGGGAGTACGGCACCTGGGCGGACTGGCTCGGGGTGCCGCGCCACACCTTCTCGGCCGTCTTCGGGGCGATCATCGCTCGCGGCCTGGACTACCGGGAGACGTTCCAGGTCTTCCGGCCCGGCTTCGACCTGGCCGAGGAGCGGGAGCGCCGGACGGCGGCAGGACAGCCCGAGTCATTCACCGAGGAGGACCTCTATCCGGACGCCCGTCCGTGCCTGGCCGCGCTACGCGAGTCCGGGCTACAGGTCGGCCTGGCCGGCAACCAGACGGCGCGGGCGGAGACGATTCTGCGCGCCCTGGACCTACCGGTCGACGTGATCGGCACCTCGGACGGCTGGGGTGTGGAGAAGCCCTCCGCCGCGTTCTTCGACCGAGTGGTCGCCGAGGCGGGATGCCCGGCTGATCAGGTGCTCTACGTCGGGGACCGGCTGGACAACGACATCCGGCCGGCGCAGGAGGCGGGTATCGCGACCGCCCTGATCCGTCGCGGACCGTGGGGTTGGATCCTTGGTGACAAGGCGGTCAGCGACCGATGCCTCTTCCAGCTCGACTCACTGGCCGAGCTGCCTGACCTCGTCCGCAAGCACAACGAGTCGGCGCGTTAGCTGCCCGGAAGTGCGGCGCGGCCGGCGGTGAGGGCGGCGACGCGTTCGTCGAGCAGGGTGCCGTATCGGCTGTCACCGAGCATGGGACGGACAGCTCGGACCCGGTCGAGACCGACGCCGTACCAGTCGTTGTGCAGGGCGTCGACGGCCTGGTTGAGGTAGTCGGCGGCCTTGTCGCCGTCTTGGCCTTGGGCGGTGGCGAGGTCGGCGAGTACGACACTGCGCTGCTTAGCGCCAGTGGCGGTGAGCGCGGCGAGTGCCTGGTTGAGCTGGCCGGCGGCTTCGCTGTGGTCGCCGCCAGCGAGGGCTGCGTATCCCGCGAACGAGTGCAGGCGGCCGTTGTCGTAGAAGTCGAGCCATTCGGGCGGGGTGTCGTCACCGTCGACCGCGCCTGCGGCGAGGTCGATGTGGCGGCGGCTCGCGGCGGCGGCTCCGGCACGCGCCTCGACTTCCGAGGCGACGCAGTGCAGCCATGACCGGACCATGGGGCTGACGCCGTGCCAGGTGTGCTGGAGGGCAGCGTCGATCAGCGGCCGGGCGTTGGCCGGCTGGTGGCCGAAGGCGGGAACGAAGGCCATGTGGCCGAGGACAGCAGCGGCCAGGGCGTGGTCACCGGCCTCGCGGGTCGCGGCGAGGGCGACGTCATAGCAACGTTCGGCGATGGCGGGTTGGCTGAGGTCGAAGAAGGCGAGCCGAGCGGTGAGCAGCGCGGACTCCGCGAGGGCGGAGGCGAGGCTGGTTCGGCTGCTACCGGTCGCCGCGCGCAGAAGCCCGACGCCGAGCTGGGTGTGGGCGTAGGCAGCCTCGTAGAGCGGCCGGGCCGGGCTGGTCCAGTACAGCTCCCGCTGGCACCGCACGATCTGCTGGTACGAGTCGGGGCCGATGGTCTTGCCGTCGGCGTGTGCGGCTTTCGGGTCGAGGGACAGCAGGGGTGCGACCAGGGGCAGCATGCTGGCACCGACGAGTGCGCGGAGCACGGACGCGCGGTCCCAACCGTTACCGTTGTCGTCTGCAGTGAGCATGTCCCATAGCCTCCTGAACTCGTGCAGATTTTCGGTGTCCGGGCGTACGGCCAGCTCGTCGGAAGTGAGTAGGCCGAGGTCGCTGGCCGGCTTCCCGAAGATCGCGACCAGGTGTTTGCGGTACCGCGGGTCTGGCCACCGCTCGCCGATCTCCCACCGCCGGACGGTGTTGGCGTTGAGTCCGGTGTCGGTCTCTCCAGCGCGGCTCATCTCGGTGCGGATGCGTTCGGTCACCTCCTCGTAGGACCAGCCGCGTTGGAGTCTTTCCCACGCTAGCCGCCGGTTCGAGGGGTAGCGCCGTCCCGCCATCGCGCACCTCCGGGCATCGCCTATCGACTTCGATCACGCTAGCCAGTCCGGCTACCCGTCGTCACCACGTGGTTGCGATTGGACGGGTAGTGGACGGTACCGGTCCGCTGCCGTGGACGGTTCGCTATTGCCGAGCATCGAAGCCGCCTGCTCTGGGCTGGCCCCGATGGTCGCCGACCAATCCCCGTCAACGGCATGAGGTTCATGGTGGTCACGTCGCACAGACCCGAGTTTGCGTCGCCCCGACCGGATCCGATTGCCGCGACGGCGGTCGGCTCCGGTGCCGTGAGGTTGACTCCGCGCCCGCGTACCGCCAACGAGGCTGCGCGGGCGAGTGACCGGCGAGAACCCCCCACTCGCCGCCTCCCGGTGGCGGACCCGCCAGGCTCCCGGCGGGTCCGCCACACCGGTCGCCAATGCGGCGTGCCCAACAGCCAGCCGCAGGTTACGCAGCAGAGAGCGGAGCCCGGGGCGCAGTGGCGATGACGCTCTACATCTCCCGCCATGCCACCGCATCGACCGCCAACAACTCCATCGGGGCGGTCCGCGCTGAACCCGTGCTGGTGGCCGAGCAAGTGGAACTCTCGCGCGCTGACCCGCCCCTGTTCAACCACGTCTGGCAGCAGCTATTCGAGCAGACCCTGCGAGAGGAACAGCAACGATGATGCTTCGGGCCCCTATCACTGGTACCGCCGGATTCATCGGCTCGCATCTGATCCGCGCGCTGTCGGACAGCGGCAGCACAGTCGCCGTCGTAGATCGTCGCCGACTGGCCGAGCAGCCATCGGCGGACGAGAGCTTGGCTGGTACGGCCGTCGGTACGCAATTCTCCTCGTGCTGCAGGGACCTGGCCGACCCGCTCGACGCTGCCGGCTGCGACAGCAGCTTGCACCTCGCCGCCGGGCCGGGAGGGCAGCTACCACGCCGCACACCCGGTGCACCCCTTCCCGAGCTGTGCGTCGCTCGCCAGAACGGCATGTCGGGCTCGTGGTGGTCGGCGTGACTGCCCGACAGGTCGCCGCCCCGGCCGACCCATGGTCTCCGGCAGTTCTGCACACCCTCCTACGGGACACCTCACCGTCCGCAGATGAGCGGTGGCGACGTTGGTGCGCTGATCTCCTCCGCGCCGATCGCCTCGGTCCGGCCGAGCTGTCCGAGTGGTGGAAGGTGATCACCGAGTTCGACGAAGTGCTGGAAGGCTATGTTGAGCAGCCGCTGGAGGTGCCCGACGGCTCCGTTGTCGTCGCGGGCAGCGGCAAGGAGCAGTTCAAGACTTTCAACGTCAGCACCGCCGCCGCGATCCTCGCCGCTGCCGCGGGGACACCCGTGGTCAAAGGCGTCTCTCGATCGGTATCGGCGATCTCCGGAGCCGCCGACATCCTGGATGTGCTCGCCATAGGTGCGGTCGGCCGGCCGGAAGCCATATCCGACATACTGGATCGGCAAGGGATCGCTTTCGTCCCTTACCCCGCATTCTGCCCGCGCTACGCGGCTCGTTACGACGACGTCTTCGATGCCCTGAATCCGGCGAGCTTCTTCATGCCGGTCGCAACCATCTGCGTTCGTGCCAGGGGCTACGTGCTGGGCCTGGCGCATCGGGACGTCACCCTCGCCGCAGCAACCCTTCGACGGATCAGGCCCGAGCTCACCACCGGCGTCGTCGCCGCCACCGAGCTGTCCGTCGGCGAGATGATCGACGAGCACGGTGACGTCGGTACCCGAAGGCTGGCCCGCGTCGCCAACGGATTCATCACCTGCGGAATCCACAAGGGAGATGATCCGACCCGATCTTGGCGCCAGGCGGTCGCCCACCGGCCCACTCACCGAGGCAACGCCGCACTCGTTGCTTCAGCGCTCAGTCCCGGAGAAGACACACCAGCCACCGCACTGGTCGAGTTGAACGCCGCCCTCGTCGTCGGAGCAAGCGGGACCGACATCGACGTGGCCCTCGCCTCGGTCCGCCACTCCCGCCGGTCCGGACGCGCCCTGCGCCTGTTGAACACGCTTACCTAATCGAAGGAGCTGCCATGCCCGCCACCTCTCTCGACGCCGAATCTGCAGCACTCCTGACTGAACACCTCGGACCGGCCGCTGTCCGGTTCACTCACGCTGACGACGCGTTAGGGGTCTTGGACCCTGGCCGACGAGAATCGTTGGAGATCGTGACCGGCTTCGGTCCGACGAACGCGCCGACCGCCGGCACCTTGTCGGTCATGCTCGGTGCGGTCGAGTTACAGCGACGTCTCGGTGTGCCGATGACAGTCGTCATCTCCGACCTCGGGGCGTGGAACTCCCGCAACGTTCGCTGGTCGGCTCTGGTGCAGGTTCGGGACCAGATGCTCGCGTTCCTCGTCGAACTCGGCCTGGGGCCGCACAGAGCCGAGCTACGGTCCCACCTTGCGCACGACAACCTCGTCCGTGCCGGTCGGGTCGCCCGCTATCTGTCCCGGGCCGACTTTCAGGAGCATCGTGAGAGCCTCCTGGAGCTCTACGCCGAACACGGTCTGCTGGGCAGCGAAATCGGGGTAATCGTCGACTCGCTGTACACGGTCGCTGACGTACTCGGCCCCTTCGACAACGGTGCCAGCAACGTGCTCATGGTGTCGGGCATGGAAGAGGCGTACTTCACTGACTTGGCTCGCCTGGCGCTGTCACGACAAGCAGACGCCGGTGAGCTGAGCCTCGGCTGGAAAGGCCATGTCGGTGCTCTGTACTTCCGGGTCCTCGAAGGGTTGGCCGGCTACCCCAAGATGTCCAAGAGCATCCCCGCATCGAGCATTCACCTCAACATGACGCAGGCCGAGATCGCCGACCGGGTGATGGACGATGAGGAGTCGTCCGAGGCCGCCTTGCTGTCGGCGATTGAGCTCAGCAGCGGCTGGGACTCCGTGGAGGTCGCCCGCGCTCGCGAGGCATTCGAAGACCGAGTCCTGCGTCCAGACGGATGGCGCCAGGCGCGACATGAGTTCTGTCGCTCGTTCGCCCAGTTCGCTGGGATATGGCAGCGGTGCGCCCGGTGAAGCCGGTCCTCGTCCTCCTCGGTGTGTCGGGACGACTCGGCCGCGCTGTCCAACCGCAGGCTGTCGCTGCCGGATTCCACGTCGTTGCGGTCGCACGGACACCGCCGGTTCTCCCAAGGTCGCACAGCGTTCAGTCGGTTGCAGCGGACTTGACGGTCGTCCGGGACCGTGCCCGAGTTGCCGCCGCCACGGCGAACCGAATTGCGGAACCCGGTCCTGTCTACGTCGTGGACGTCGTTCTAGACCGTAGCGGGGTAGACGCCATGCGCCGCAGCATCCGAGGCGCGACCGAGGGTGTACTGCACCTTCGAGCTGAATTCCGCGCTGCTGGCCAGGAAACGACGCTCATCGCCGCGAGTACGACCGCTGTGCTCGCCCCTGGCCTTTACCAGACACCGTACGGGCTCGCGAAGCGCAAGCAGGTCGTCACGTATGCCCGCTCCGGAGTCACGGGCACCGCTCTCCTGCTTCCGCAACTCGGCCAGAGATCCCGCACCACGTCGAAACCTCAACCGCCCTGGTCCTTCGAGAGGGCCGCTCAGGCATTGCTCACCGCCGTGTCAGCCGCGCCGCTCAACGGCTTCACCGTCCGCGTGCCTGCCTTCGTCGCCGACGTCGAGAGCAGCCACACGGATACCAGCGGCAGCACGCTTCGGGCCCATCTCCACAGTCTCGTGCTCGACCGCGACTCCATGCTCGCCCATCGAGCAGCAGCCCGCAGCCGGCTGGGCTGGACGCCCGAGCGACTTCGGTTCCGCCTCGACCACCACCGCGCACCGGCGGAACTGGTCCGCCGATTCGCCAATCGATACCACCTTGCCGTCGTCGATGAGCGGTCCGGCGGCGGTCCTGCCCGTCGGGGGGGCTCATGATTGACGACAGTGTCGATGTCCTCGTCATCGGCTCGGGACTGTGTGGCCTCACCATCGCCGTTACCGCTGCCCGGCGCGGGCTACGCGTCCACTGCCTCGACGACGGACGTCCCGGTGCCTCGCTGGCCAACTTCGGGCAGTTGCACTCAGGCGCCGTCTACGCCCCTGTGCTTCCCTCACTGAGCGCAGCCTGCTGGGATCACCGAGACCGCTGGCACGACCTGGCCGTGCCAGCGCGGGTGGGGCAAGCCGACGGGCTTGCGCTGTTTCATTCAGCCGATACCGTCCAGCGCTACCTGGACTCCTGGAACCGAATCGGTATCCCGGTCGAGGAGGTGGACCCGCGAAGCGTGAGATCTTCCCCATCGCCGGCAGCCGCCTTCCGCATCCCCGATTACAGCATCGACTTGCTGGCCCTCAGCGCCGGCCTCGTCGATTTGGCACGGACCAGCGGCGTCCCGGCTGTGCAGCGACATGCCGCCATCCTGCGGCGTGATCCGGAGAGCACCCTCGTCTCGATCGCGCCTCCAGTACCGCGGGCGCGGGTGGTGGTGCTGGCAGCCGGTGCCAGCACACCGGCTTTGCTGTCCGACGCCGGAATTCAGCACACCTTGCGCACACGCCGAATTGCCTGGGGCCGGCAGCCTGGCATTGCGGTAGAGGGCGTGACCTACTGGCTGGACGGCGATCTACTCGCCCTCAGCCCGGATCAAAGCGGCATCCGAGCGGGCTTGCCCAGCGTTCAGGGTGAATATGGAACAGCCACAGAGGAGCGTGCTCGACTACTGGACGCGCTCGATCGACACCGCCTGAGCCAATCCCGGCCGGAACTCAGCATGATCTGGGGGACCGTGTGCGAGCCAACCAGTTTGCTGGCCGACCCATCCAGCCTTGTCGTGGACCTCCGACGACCTCCCGAGGGGTGGACTCCCAGTGGGAACCTGCTCGTCGCGCTGCCCGGCAAATGGACCACCGCCTGGCACTGCGCCGACCAGGTGGTCGACGCACTCACCTGACAGACGGGGCGCGAGCTATCCGATGCCGATGGCGTCTCTCACCCGCTCCAGCAACGGCCTGGTCTGCTTCCGGGCCTTGTCCGCACCTTGGGCGAGAAGGTCGTCCAGTTCGCTCCCCTGCGCCATCAGCGCCTCGTAACGCTCCCGAAGCGGCGCGAACTCGCCGACGAGCGCGTCAGCGAGCTGCGCCTTGACCTCTCCCCAGCCCATCCCGCCGGCCGACAGCCGCGCCCGCGTGTCGGCGACCACGTCCACCGCACCGAACCGCTCAAGCAACTTGAACACCGCAGCCGAATCCGGGTCCTTCGGTTCCTCCACGGGCACGCTGTCAGTCGGGATCCGCCGCACCAGTTTCCGCAGGCTTGGCTCTGGCGCGAACAAGGGGATCGTGTTGCCGTACGACTTGCTCATCTTGCGACCATCGGTGCCGGGCAGGGTGTGCGCCGACCCCTCGTCAGGAATGACAGCCGTGGGGATCTTGAACTTGAACCGGTCTCCGTAGACGGCGTTGAAACTGCCAGCGATGTCTGCCGCGTACTCGACGTGCTGGACCTGGTCGCGACCGACAGGCACCACGTCGGCGTCCATGATGAGGATGTCGACCGCCATCAGCACCGGGTAGTTGAACAGGCCCATGTTCACACCGGCGTCAAGATCATCCTTGCCTGCTTCCCGGTTGCGATCACGCGCCGCCTTGTAGGCGTGCGCCCGGTTCATCAGGCCCTTGCCGGCCATACACGCCAGGATCCAGTTCAGCTCGAAGATCTCCGGGACATCCGACTGGCGGTAGAACGTGGTGCGATCCGGGTCGAGTCCGGCCGTCAGCCAGGTGGCCGCCACGGAGCGGGTGTAGTGATGCATCAGCTCACGGTCGCGGATCGTCGTCAGCGCGTGATAGTCAGCGATGAAGTACAGCGACTCGTAACTGTCGGCCAAACGCAGAGCCGGCAGGATCGCGCCGATGTAGTTGCCCAGATGCGGCTCACCGGTCGGCTTGATGCCGGTCAGCGATACCCTTCGCGCCGTCGAACCCATGGGCACGACATTACCGTGAGCAGCCTTCGATCTTCCGTCCTCATCGGCTGTCGGCGCGTACCGAAATGCTGTTGTTGGTATCGGCAAGGCCGAGCAGCGACGGCAACTCCGCCATGTCCCCGAAGGTTCGGACTGACCCCGACGTGGAGCCATCGGGCACGTACCGCAGGACGCGCATTCCTGCGCTGAGTGCAGCCACCACTCCGGACTCGCTGTCCTCGACGACGACGCAGCGGGCAGGTGGTACGCCCATCCTGGACGCTGCCAGCAGGAAGAGATCAGGAGCAGGTTTGCCATGCGCGACCTCGGCAGCCGTGAAGATCCGGCCCTCGAAGTACGGCGCCAGGCCACAGACGCCCAGGGTCAACGCGACCTTCTCGGGACGCCCGTTCGACGCCACGCAGAAAGGAACACAAAACTGCTGCAGCACTGACACGACGCCGGGCACCGGAGCCACCTCGGCACGCAGCGCGGTATCCACCGCGACGGTCAGCGAATCGAACCAACCGGTGGGCACGGCATCGCCCAGGCGATCGGCGATCAGCCGGGCCGCCGCTGCTTGATCGAGACCGGCGAACGCCGTGGCGCACTCCTGGTCGGTGATCTGGATACCCAGGTGCCGCATCCGGTCGGCGAGCACCCGGCTCACGATCGGTTCGCTGTCCACCAGCACCCCGTCACAGTCGAAGATGACGAGATCGACTTCGCCATGATCACCCAACGGTGATCGCCTCCCCTCCACGCCGCGTCCCACCGGAAACAGCCGGTCCCCGCACCGCCGACCCGGTCCAACGGCTCCCGAGCACCCGGCGAGCGACCATCCATCACGACAAACACGAAAAAGGCCCCGACCGGCATAGCTCTACCAGGTCAGGGCCTTGCTGCTTGGTGCGCCGCCAGGGACTCGAACCCCGAACCCGCGGATTAAGAGTCCGCTGCTCTGCCAGTTGAGCTAGCGGCGCTCGCTGACAACGGGACGAGACGTTAGCACGCCCGCCCACCACCCCGGAAAAGCAGGGTCGGCCTCACCGCAGCGCCAGCGTGACCTGCCCGGTCGCGACCCCGAAGGGGTCCACCACCAGGGTGTACGCCCCGGAGGCCGGCAACACCGCCGGCCCGAGTTCACCCGCCCCGTTGATCACGCAGCCGGTGGTCACAGTGCTGCCGTCCGGTGCGCGCAGCGCCAGCACCCCGCACTGGTCCGGCAGGTCCGACGCGGTCGCGGTAACCGTCACGGACGTGCCGGCAGTGGCGGTGAACCGGTAGCCGGTGATCGCGCCGGGCCGGTCCACGACGGCCACGACCGGCGGGCCGCCGGGCGAGATCGTCGCCTCGCGGTCCCGGCTGGTGACCACCCGCAGCGTGGTCGTGCCGGTGCCGCGTTCGGTCGGGTCAATCACCACGGTGTACGTCCCGTCGGCGGGCAGCGGCGTGCCGTCGATCTCACCGACGCCGTTGATCACGCAGCCGCTGCGCAGCAGCCGCCCCTCGGCGTCCCGCAGCTCCAGCGGGGAGCACTGGTCGGTGAGGCTGCTCGCGGGCACCTCCACGTAGACGCGCTCCCCCGCGCGCCCGGTGAACCGGTAGCGGGCCCGAGCGCCGGGTTGCGCGACGGTGGCGGTGACCGCCGGGCCGTTCGGCTGCAGCGTCCCGTCGCTGTCCCGGGCCGCGTACACCCGCACGGCGGCGCGGCCGGTGTCGCCGGGTGCGGCGGTGACCCGCAGCGTGTACGTGCCGGTGGCGGTCAGGTCGACGCGGTCGACGTACCCGCTGCCCCTGATGTTGCATCCGCTGGCGATCTCCCGTCCGCCCGGTTCGGTGAGCACGTACGGCGAGCAGCGGTCGCCGATTCCCGGCGCGGTGGCGTCGACGAAGACGGCGTCCCCGGCGCGGGCGGCGAACGTCAGCGGCGCCCCGCCGGGGGTGAGCGTGGCGGTGGCGACGGGTACGGCGGCGATCGGGGTGGCGGCCGGCGGCGCGACCCGTTCGGTGCTCGCGCCGGCCACGGCGAACTCGGGTCGGCCGCTCACCGCGACGTCGAAGACGCATTCGGCGAGCTGGGCGGGCGCGGTCACGCCGGCCCAGCGACAGACCTGTTCGGCCGCGGCGCGCCGGGCCGGGTCGAGGTCGCCGACTGTGACCTCCCGTTCCGGGAACGCGCGGTCGGTGAAGGTGCCGGTGTCCTGCCCGTCGTCGTAGTGCAGCAGCGAGCGGTCCGAGGCGAGCCGCCAGCTGTCCGCGTACGCGGGATAGAGCTTCCCGAACGGCACCGGCTGGGCCAGCGCCGCCCCGGAGGCGGGCGCGATGTCGTCGGCCGGGTCGCCGTCGAAGTCGCCGAGCAGTCCGCGTACCTTCCCGGCCCGGGTCTCGGCCAGCCGGACCAGCACGCGGTAGCCGTAGCGGCCGATCTGGTCCACCGCCGCCGCGGACCCGTCCGGCCACGTCACGTCGTACCCGTCGGTGGGGCCGGTGTCCGACGGGCGGCGGGTGAGGGTGCCGCCCCCGGCCAGGTCGGTGCGGCCCGGCGGCGCGGCGATCGGCACGCCGTCGACGTGCACCCGGGTGCCGCCGTCGGTGAGGGTGAACGCGACGCGGTGCGCGCCGATCCGGAACGCGACAGCCGAGTTGACCGAGGCGGTACGCGTGCCGGCCATCGGGGCCTGCCGGACCTGCACCTCCAGCGGGTCGCCGCCGGTGGACGCGACCAGCGTGAACTCGCCGACCGCCTGGAAGTCGTAGGCGACCCGGTCGAACGTGACCAGGTGCGGGTCACCGTTGCTGCCGCCGCAGTCAGCGCCGTCCTCGCAGAGCTTCACCGGCCCCTTCGGCGGCGGCGTCTTCCTGGCCGGCTTCTTGCACTCGTCGAGGTTCTTCGGCAGCGTCTTCCCGTCGTACTCGGTGCGCGGCGGCAGCCCCTTCGCCGCCCGGTAGCGGTTCTCCGCGAGCGTCGCCTTCACCTCGGCGGTACGGATGCCGGTGCCGCCGCACTCCCCCTGCGGCACCGCGTTCCGGGAGATGTCGTCGGCGTGGTTCAGCTCGTGGTAGAGCGCGGCGCAGGGGTCGCGGGCCACCCCGTCGCCGTACGGGTCGGTGGAGGTCGGGTTCCACGTGACGGTCGAGGAGCCCTTGCCCTCGGCGCTGTCCGGCGTCTCGAACGCGCCGGAGCCACCTGTGGTCGGGATGATCCGCACACGGGGACTCTTCTTGTCGCGCAACCGGGGCAGCAGGCCGGACGGGTCGCCGCCGGGCAGCGCGAACCCGGCCAGGCAGCCGTCGACAGCCGCCTGGAAGTCGACACCGCTGACCGGCACCCCGGCGGTCGGGTCGACGCCGTAGTCGGCCCGCGCCGTCCGGGCACCACCGCCGACGTACGCGCCGACGGCCACCAGCAGCAGCGCCACGACGGCGGCTGTCGGCCGACGTCGGCGGCGTACCAGCAGCAGCACGACCAGCGCGACGACGAGCAGCGCCAGCACTCCCCCGGCCACCACCCAGAGCCGGCGCGGGCCGGTCCCACCGTCGTCGGACACGGTGAACGTGGCGGTCCGCAGCGCTGTCGCGCCCGCGCACGGGTTCGTCGCGCCGGTGACCGGCAGCGTCACGTAGCCGGCGGTCACCTCGTACCGGCCGGGTGCGCCGACCGGCCAGAGCGTGTCCAGCCCACCGCCGTCCGGGGTGGCGGCCACCGAGCGGAGCACGACCTCGCCGGTGCCCAGTCGTACCCCGGTCAACGCCACGGCGGCGGTCGCGCCCGGCTCCACTGTGGTAAGACCGACGGTGGAGGCCGCGCCGATCCCGTCCTCGAAGAAGCTGCGGGCCAGCGTCGGCTCGACGTCGCGCCCGTCCCGGCGTACCCCTGTGACCTGCACGGTGCCGACGGGCCGGGTGGCGAGCGCGCACGCCGACCCGGTGGTGTTCGTGACGGTGAGGTCGAGGCGGACCTGGTCCCCGGCGCGATAGTCGGCCTGGCCGGGCCGCAGGGCCAGGCCGAGGCCGCCGTCGGCGGGCGCCGCGGCGCCGCTCGCCGCCCCGGTCGCCAGAGCGGTCACGAGTACGCCGAGCGCCACAGCCAGCCGCAGGGTCCACCTCATGGTGCGGACTGTAGAAGCGGGTGGGCCGGTTTCCGCACGGTCTGTCGGGGACCGGTCGGAACCGTATCCTGCTGGTGATGGATGTCTTCGGTACGGTGGCCGACCTGTACGAGCGCGCGCGGCCCGGATATCCGCCGGAGATCGCCGAGGCGATCCTCGCCTACCACGGCGGCACACCGGCGTCGGTGGCCGAGGTCGGCGCGGGCACCGGGAAGGGCAGCGATGTGCTGGTCCGCCTCGGCGCGCCACTGACCTGCGTGGAGCCCGACGCACGGATGGCGGCCCGGCTGGCCGAGAGGTTCCCCGAGGCCCGCATCGAGGCGACGACGTTCGAGCGATGGCCGCCGCCCGCCGGTGGGGTGGACGTGCTCGCCTGCGCGATGGCCTGGCACTGGCTGGACGCCGCCACCCGCAACGCCCTGGCCCGGCGTGCCCTGGCGCCCGGCGGCACGCTCGCCGTCTTCGGGCACCGCTACGACTACGCCGACGCCGACCAGCAGGCCGCGGTCCGGGCCGCGCTGCGATCGGTCGACCCCGCCGTCCGGGAGCGGCCCGTCGACTGGTTCCATCGGGACATCCTCGACAGCGGGCAGTTCGACGACGTACGCCGGGAGGTGTTCCGGCGGGAGCTGCCGCTGGACAAGGAGCGGTACCTGGCGCTGATGCGCACGTTCGGGCCGTACCTGTCCCGCACGGCGGAGCAGCAGCGACACGGGATCGCCGCCTTGGGCCGGCTGGTCGACGACTTCGGCGGCACAGTCGTGCTCGACCTGCGGACCACGCTGGTGCTGGGCCGGGCCGATGCTCGGTGACAGGTGGGGTGTCTCCGACGACGAGACACGTCGCCGGTACCCGTGCGACGACTTCGTTCCCGCGCCCAACCTGCGGGCGTGGCGCGGGGTGAGCGTGGACGCGCCACCTTCCGCCGTGTGGCGGTGGGTCGCCCAGATCCGGCTCGCGCCGTACTCGTACGACTGGATCGACAACCTCGGCCGCCGCTCACCGCAACGGCTGGTGGACCTCTCCGAGCCGGTGGTGGGCGAGGCGTTCACGACTGCCGGCGGGCGGCGGCGGGGCCGGATCCTCGCGGTCGAGCCGGGACACCACCTCACCGGCGAGATCATGGGCGCGGTGCTGTCGTACGTCCTGGTGCCGGACGCCGGGACCGCCACCCGTCTGCTGCTCAAGGTGGTGATGCGGACGAACCCGGTGATCGCCCTCGGCGGTTGCCTCGGTGACCTGGTGATGGCCCGCCGGCAGTTGCTGAACATCAAGCGGCTCGCCGAGCAGGGCGCGGACCGCTGACCGTGGGCACCGGCGTGGCGAGAATCCGGCGGACACTGGCATTTTCGCCCCTCGTCCCCGGTGGCCGGCCTTCCTAGGCTCCTTCCCGACACGCTTCTCCACGAACGGGAACGAGGGCTGGTCGTGCTTCGCTATGTCATGCCGGTCGTGATCGGGCTGGTCTACGTCGGGCTCAACTCCCTCGTGCCCGAGCCGCACCGGCGACGGCTGAACGCGCTCGTCGTCACCGGGGCCGGTGCCGCCTACGTCAGCGGCGGCGGATTCGGGCTGTGGGAACTGGCGTTCTGCGCCCTGCTCGTGGCGGTCGGCTACGCCGGGCTCACCTCGTACACGTTGTAGCTCGCGGGCGATGCTGCTCTTGCCCGAGCCGGAGTTGCCCCGGATGCAGACGAGGATCGTGTCCGAGCTGCCGGTGGCATCAGCGGACACGATCCCTCCCGGGCGTCAGGTACCGCGGGCGGATGCCGATCAGGCCCGGGTGATCACCAGGAACGCGTACCCGATCACCTTCGTGCCGTCCCAGTTGTACATGGGGCGGCACGCCTGCGGCTTCGTCCACGACGACTGGTACTTGGGCCGGGCTTCGTTGCATGCCTTCAGGGTCGAGTAGGTCGGGCTCGAGTAATCCGCGTACGCGGGCGCGCCCAGACCGAGCACCAGGGCGCCCGCGACCGAGGTGGCGGCGACGAGGCTGCGGATCCGCGGCCGTCGGAAGGCTTTCATGTCTTCTCCCATTCTCATCGTCGTCGCCCGACCGTCCCTCGTGGCCGCGCGACCATGATCAGCTTAGGGCGGCGACACAAGACGCGCCGACAGGCCGTGGCCCGCGGCACCACCAGGCCAACCGCCTCGGTGGAACGCCGGGGGCGCCTTTCGTCCGGGTTGACACCCGCGGCGTTCCACCCACGGACGATCACCGGCGGCGCCGGCCCGCGCGGCACCCGCGTACGCGAAAAAGGCCCCGACCGGCGCGGAACACCTGGTCAGGGCCTTGCTCGTTGGTGCGCCGCCAGGGACTCGAACCCCGAACCCGCGGATTAAGAGTCCGCTGCTCTGCCAGTTGAGCTAGCGGCGCTCGCTGACAACGGGAAGAAGATTAGCACGCCCGCCGAGCCGGGTTCCAATCCGATACCGGGGTCCACCCTTCGGACGAGCTTAACCGGCGAAAGCGGCCAAAACGGTCACCTGACCCGGCGCGGGGGCGGGCGTGCGAGCGTCGATACGGCACGATGTCCGCCAGGCACGCGAGGACAGGGGTGGGCATGGGCAGGTTCGCGCGGGCCGGGGCGACGGTGGGCGCCCTGGTCCTGACGGCGTCGCTGGCACTGACCGGGTGCGGCGGCGGCGACGAGGGGAAGAAGCCGGAGTTCGTGCCCGGCCAGCAGCAGGTCGGCGGCGTCTCGTCCTCCGCGCCCGACCCGAGCGCCGCACCCAGCGACAGCGCCGCCGCGCCGCCGCTGACGGTGAGCCCGGCCGACGGCGCGAACGGCCGGCCGGTCAGCACCGAGATCAGCGCCCGCATCCCCGGCGGCGGCACCGTGTCGAAGGTGGTGCTCGCCGCCGCCGACGGCGCCGGCGTCGCCGGAAGGATGCGGCGCGACGGCTCCAGCTGGGTGCCGTCGGCCGCGCTGAAGTACGGCACCAGGTACACCGCCACTGTCACCGGCGCCGGTAAGGACGGGCAGACCTACCAGGGCACCAGCACGTTCACCACGATGGCCAAGCCCAAGTCGATGATCGGCTCCGGCCTCTACATGTTCAGCGGCAAGACGTACGGGGTGGCCATGCCCGTGGTCGCCGAGTTCTCCCCTGGTATCCCGAAGAAGGACCGGGCGGCGGTGCAGAAGCGGATGTTCGTACAGACCGACCCGCCGCAGCCCGGCGCCTGGCACTGGGTCGACAACGGCACCCAGGCGTACTACCGCGCCCCGGAGTACTGGAAGACCGGCACCACGATCAGGGTCCGGCTGGCGCTGGCCGGGATCCCGCTGAGCAACGGCCGCTACGGCAACATCGACCGCAGCGCCACCGCCGAGATCGGCCGCGCGTTCGAGATGACCGTGGACAACGCGACCAAGCAGATGACGGTCTCCGAGAACGGCACTGTCATCCGTACGCTGCCGGTCAGCCTGGGCAAGAAGAGCACCCCCTCATCCAGCGGCACGATGGTGGTGATGGAGAAGAAGGAGTCCACCGTCTTCGACACCCGCAGCGAGCCCGACCCGGCCAACCGCTACGTCACCGAGATCGACTTCGCCCAGCGGATCACCTGGGGCGGCGAGTACATCCACGCCGCCCCGTGGTCCGAGGGCGTGCAGGGGCGCCGCAACGTCTCGCACGGCTGCGTCAACGTGTCGATGGCCAACGGCCGGTGGCTGTTCGGCAAGACGCTCGTGGGCGACCCGATCACGGTGAAGGGCACCGAACGCCGCCTGGCCCCCGGTAACGGCTGGACGGCGTGGAGCATGAGCTGGTCGCAGTTCGTCGCCGGCAGCGCGCTGCCGGTTCCGCAGGGCGGGCAGCCGGCGCCGTTCTGACCGGCGTAACGTGGTCGGACATGCCACCTCCGACAAAGCGCCGGGCGACGGCGGAATCGTTACACCCGCGCAGGGTGTTCCGTTTCACGTCCGGCAACGCGTACCCGCTCCGGCGCGTCTGACCAGAGACGACGGGGCACGGCATCACTTTGTGAGGGACTCATGCGAGCTGGCCAGGACGAACGGACCCGGGGCGCGAGCGCCCGACGCGTCGGCCGCCGCCGTGCGCTGGCGGCCGGGCTGCTCGCCGCCGCGATGGCCCTGACCGCCTGCACCAGCGGCGGCGACAAGCCGTCGAGCTGGCAGGGCGGCGACGACGGGGGCGAGAAGGCCCCGAAGGCGGCGGCCACCATCAGCGAGCCCGCCGCCGACGCCAAGGACGTGCCCGCGTCCACCGCCGTCACCTTCACCACAGAGGAGGCGCAGGAGACCACGATCGAGCTGAAGGACGCCGCCGGCAAGGTCGTCGACGGCACGCTCGCGGCGGACGGTGCGAGCTGGCTGCCGTCAGCGGCCCTGGAGTACGGGCAGACGTACACGGCGACCGTCACCGCGACCGGCGACGACGGCAAGCCCGCCACCGCGACCAGCACGTTCACCACGATGGCGAAGCCGGCCAAGCAGATCCGGGTCACCAGCTTCCTGGGTGACAACCAGGTCGTGGGCGTGGCGATGCCGCTGATCGTGAAGTTCGGCCGGGCCATCCCGGAGGACTACCGCGACGACATCCAGCGCCGGATGACTGTCACCTCGAAGCCCGCCCAGGAGGGCATCTGGCACTGGGTGAGCCCGACCGAGGTGCGCTACCGGCCGAAGACGTTCTGGAAGGCCAACAGCACGGTCAGCTACAAGGTGCAGGCGGGCGGGCTGCCGCTGGGCGGCGGCTGGTACGGCCGCACCGACCTCAGCGTCGACGTCAAGATCGGCCCGTCGTTCGTGATGACTGTCGACAACCGCACCAAGCGGATGACTGTCACCCGCGACGGCAAGGTGGTCAAGACCATCCCGGTGAGCCTGGGCAAGAAGAGCACCCCCTCCTCCAGCGGCACCATGGTGGTGATCGAGAAGCTCCGGCACACGGTCTTCGACACCATGGAGGAGCTGGGCCCGGAGGAGGGCTACCGCACCGAGATCGACTACGCCCAGCGGCTCACCTGGGGCGGCGAGTTCATCCACGCCGCGCCCTGGTCCGAGGGCGTGCAGGGCCGCACGAACGTGTCGCACGGCTGCGTCAACGTCTCGATGAAGGAAGGCAACTGGCTGTTCGCCAACACCCGCATCGGTGACCCGATCACCGTGAAGGGCACCGAGCGCAAGCTCCAGAACGGCAACGGCTGGACCGACTGGAACATGAGCTGGGACGAGTACGTCAAGGGCAGCGCCCTGCCGTACGAGCCGCCGTCGGCCGACACCACGCCGGACGCCGGTACGCCGAGCGTCGAGCCGACCCCCTGACCGGCCGCCGGGACACCCGGCACACGACGAAGCCCCCTCCCGGAGGAGGGGGCTTCGTGTTGGGGTGACTGATGGGAATTGAACCCACGACAACCGGGACCACAACCCGGTGCTCTGCCAACTGAGCTACAGCCACCATGCTCGCCGCTCCGGTCACCCGGGGCGGTGCGCGGACTAATCATAGCCACACTCCGGCCGACCCCGTCCACCGGGTTCGGCCGGGGCGTCACAGCTGGGCGGCGATCGCCTTCGCGGCCTCGACGTCCGGGCCCGGCAGCGGCACGAACACGGTCCGCCGGTAGTACTCCAGCTCGCGGATGCTCTCCCGGATGTCGGCGAGGGCCCGGTGGGCCAGGCCCTTCTGCGGCTGCCCGAAGTACACCCGCGGATACCAGCGCCGGCACAGCTCCTTGATCGAGGACACGTCGATCATCCGGTAGTGCAGGTGCGCGTCGAGCCGGGTCATGTCGCGGGCCAGGAAGCCCCTGTCGGTGGCGATCGAGTTGCCGCACAGCGGGGCGGTACGCGGATCCTTCACGTAGCTGGTCACGTAGTCGAGCACCATGTCCTCGGCCTCGGCCAGCGTCACCGTGGAGCGGCGTACCTCCTCGGTGAGGCCGGACTTGGCGTGCATGGTCCGCACGATCTCCGGCATGCCGTCGAGCGCCTCGTCGTCGGCGTGGATCACCACGTCCACGCCGTCACCGAGCACGTTGAGGTCGGGATCGGTGACGAGCGCGGCGACCTCGATCAGGGCGTCCCGCCGCAGGTCGAGCCCGGTCATCTCACAGTCGATCCAGACGAGAAGATCAGCCACCGGAACAGACTACGCGCCGCCGACCCGCCCGCGCCTCGGCCCGGTGGCCGAGGTGGACCGCTAGGGTTTCCTGCGTGCCAGCCGAACCCGTCGCCCCACCCGCCGTCGCCCGCGACGACGCGGGCGGGCGTACGGCTCGCCGGGTGGTCACGGTGCTGGCGCTGGCCGCGATCCTGCCGGCGCTCTACCTGCGCAACCTGCGTCACGACTACTACGACCAGAAGATCTACATGTCGGCGATGGACTGGTGGGCGGCCGGGCATCCGCTCTACGACTACGTCCAGCCGGACCGGGTGCAGGGCGCCCTCTACTTCACCTATCCGCCGTTCGCGGCGCTGCTGCTGGCGCCGTTCGGGTACCTGCGGCTCGGGGTGGCGATCGCCGCCTTCGCGGTGCTGACGGTGGCCGCCGTGGTGGTGACCACCCGCTGGCTGGTGCTGCCGGTGCTGCGGCGGCACGACCTGCCGCGCGGGTTCGGCCTGACCGTCGCCGTGCTGCTGGTGCTGGCTGTGGAGAGCACGCGGGAGACGCTCACGCTCGGGCAGATCAACATGCTGCTGGTGGTGCTGGTCCTGGCCGACCTGCTGTTCGCCGTACCGCAGGGGCGGCGCTGGGCCGGTGTCGGCGTGGGCCTGGCCGCGGCGCTCAAGCTGTTCCCCGGCATCTTCGTGCTCTACCTGCTGGCCGCCCGGAAGTGGCGGGCGGCGGTGGTGGCGGCTGTGACAGCGGCGGTGGCCACGCTGCTGGCCGCGGCGGTCGCGCCGGGCGACTCGTGGCGGTTCTGGACCCACGAGCTGTGGGTGACCGACCGGGTGGGCCGCCCCGACTACACCGGCAACCAGTCGCTGTTAGGGCTGCTCAGCCGCCTGACCGCGCCGGCCGAGCCGGACCGGCTGCTGTGGCTGCTGCTCGCGCTGGCGGTGGCCGCGTTCGGCCTCTGGCGTGCGGCGCGCGCGGCCCGGGCGGGGGACGCGCTGGTGGGTCTCACCCTGACCGGGCTGGTGGGCGGGCTGGTCAGCCCGATCACCTGGATCCACCACCTCTACTGGTTCGTCCCCGCGCTGGTGGTGCTCGTCGACGCGGCACTGGACGCCGATCCGGCGACGCCCGCCGGGGCCCGCCGTCGCGGCGGCCTCTTCGCGCTCGTCGCCGTCGTCGGCCTGCCGATCGTGTACGGGTTGGTGACGTTCCAGGACTGGGGCACCGCCATCGTGCACACGGACGACCCTGTCGACTTCGTCGTCCGCAACGTGTACGTGCTGCTCAGCCTGCTCCTGCTCGCGGTGCTGCCGATCCGCCGGCATGCGGGCGAGGAACCGATGACCCGGAATGAACGGACACACCTCGCAACAAACCGCGATCAGCGCTAATCTGGTATCAACTACCTCAGTTTTCTCCCAGGTAGCACCGATCCCCCGGTGAAGAACGGCCCTCCGCGTCGGCAGCACGGAGGGCCGTTCGGGTTCCCGTCGTCAGTGCTCGTCGTCGGGGCACCGGCGGGGCGGCGCGGCGATCGCCGCACGGGTCCGCCCGCCCGTCCCGGAGCCCACCGCCACCAGGTGCCGCTCGGGTCGCGACGCCGGGCCCGGCTGCCGGCCCAGCCCGCTGAGCGAGGTGACGCCGAGACGCCCGGCCAGCATCGGCACCTGGTCCGGCTCGACCACGAAGACCACCTCACGCGGCCGCAGCGGGCGCAGCAGCACCGCCACGGCGAGCACCACCAGCAGCGTCCCGCCGGCCAGCAGCGCCCACGCCAGCCCGGGGAACCATCCGGCCCGCAGCTCGGCACGCATCCGCAGGTCGAGCCCGTCCGCGCCGTCCACGCGCATGACGACCAGGCTCAGCGACCGGCCGGACAGCTCCGCCGGGCTCCACTGCAGGGAGCCGACGCCCTCGCGTACCCAGAAGGGCTCCGTCATCGGCGCGGCGGTGGCGGCGCCGGCGGTGGCCGGGTCGAGATCGACAGGCAGCGGGCCCCGGGTGACCGCGACGCGGCGCACGGTGCTGTGCGGGACGTCGGCCAGCCACCGTCGCACCTGGTCGGCCGGGGCGAGGCCGAGGAAGACCGGGCCGTCGTCGTCCCGCGCGGTCAGGTGCAGCCGGGCCCGCCCGGTACGCGCCGGCGGCAGGTCGGCGCGCAGCAACGCGTCCACGTCGGTCACCAGCACCGCGCGGGCCGGCGTGCGGACCGGCTCGAACCGGGCGCCGAAGCCGCCGTCCGGGCCGGCGTGCCGGGCGGCGAGCCAGAGACCCCCGCCCGCCAGCAGCGCCGGAATCCCCAACGCCAGCAGCACCACGCCGGTGATCGTGCGTACGAAACGCATTCGCGTCGTCCCTCTCGGTAGCCGATTACCCGGCCGACCTTACCGACGGGGGTCTGCCGATCGCCGGATATCGGCGGCACCGGGGCCGGAACGGCGACCGGCCCGGCAGATCGTTCCGCCGGGCCGGTGCGTGGCTCGCGTTCAGGACTTCGCGGCGGGCTCCCGCCGGGTACGCGCGAACGCCAGGCCGCCGAGGGCCAGGCCGCCCAGCCCGGCGACCAGGCCGGCCACACCGAGGGCGACGGCCGCGCCGGCGCCGGCGTCGTCATCGTCGTCGTCCGCCGCGGCGGCCGGCGCGCTCGCGCCCGGCGAGGCGGGCGCCGCCGCGGCCAGCTTGAGCACCGGCGCCGGGTTCTCCGGCTCCTCCGCGCCCGGCGTCGGCTCCGCGATCCACCGGGAGACGTTGCCGTCGGAGTACGTCTGGAGCACCTTGAACACCATCGTGTCAACCTGCGGCAGCGGGCCCATCGACACCGGGAACTCCTGGAACTCGCCGGGCTTCACGCCGCCGTTCGGCGCGGCCGTGAAGGTCAGCTTGGAGACCGCCTCGGTGAGCTGGCTGCCGTGCACCTCGATCGGCGGGTCGACCTTGCGCTTCTCCACCGCCACCGTCCAGCCCGCCACCGGCATGGTGGAGACCGAGCCGACCGGGGCGTTCTCCGGCAGGTTCACCTCGACCTTGACTGTCGACGCCGTGTCGCTCTCGTTCGGCACCCGGAACGCGAACCGGCCGTAGCCGCCCTGCGTACCCTCGGCCGGGTTGATCGTGACGTGCGCCGAGGCCGGGCCGGCCAGGCCGAGCACGGCCGTGGCGACGGCGGTGAGGGTCAGCGCGGCGATCGTCGTGGGGCGCCGGAGACGGATCATCAGATGGGACCTTCCGTTACTTGATCGGCACGGTGGCGGTCACCGTGGCCTGGTCGATGTCGGTCGTGCGGACGGTGATGCGCACCTGCCAGTCGCCCCGGGCCGGCAGATTGACCTCGCCGGTGGCGTGGTTGTCGCTCAGCGGCAGCAGCGGGACGGTGATCGGCTCGATCCCGGCCGACGGCAGCGCGGCGGTGACCTTCCACTCCTGCACCGGCTGGGGGCGGCTGTCCTTGGTGTAGGCGTACAGGTGCATCGAGTTGTTGCCGGTCTCGGCCGGGTCCACCTGGACCTCCAGCGAGTAGATCGGGCTGCTCAGCGTGGCCGAGAAGTAGCCCTGCTCGGCGCCCGCGACGTTCGCGGCGGCGGTCCGCGCCGGGGTGGTCTGCACGAGCGTCGCCGACACGCCCAGCACCACCGCCGTGATCACCAGCTCGGCCACCACGGCCCGCCGCATCGAGCCCGGCCGGCCGGCGGCGACCCGCCGCCGCACCAGCGCCCGGGAGTACGCGGCCACACCGATCACCAGCACGAACAGCGCGATCTTGGCGAGCAGGAGCCGGCCGTACGTGGTGTCGAACAGCGCCTGCAGGCCGGCCACCTCGATCAGGCCCTGCACGGTGCCGGCCAGCAGCAGCGCGGCCACCGCGAGCGCGGCCCAGCGGGACCAGATCGGCAGGATCGCGTCCAGCTCACGCTCGTCGGCCCGGCGCAGCAGGAACACCGCGAGCATGACCAGGCCGCCCAGCCACACCGCCATGCCGCCCAGGTGCACCGCGTCCACCACCACCGACACCGCGGGCGCGGGCGAGGCCGCCGCGTGCCCGGCCAGCGGCCAGGTGAACAGCGCCGCGCCGCCGAGGACCGCCAGGATGATCCCGTCGGTACGGCCGATCGGACCGGCGGACAGCGGCCGGAGGAGGAACGCCGCCGCGGCGAGCAGGCCCAGCCGGACCAGGTGCGTGGTGCCGTAGGCGCTGCCCAGCACGTCACTCAGGCCGGAACCGGTCACGTCGAACAGGCCGCCGCCGCTGACGTACGGCACCTGTAGCCACACCTCGGCCACAGTGGCCACCGCCAGCAGACCCAGCCCGGTCCAGGCCAGCCGCGCCGGTCCCCGCCGGGACAGCCGGCGCGGCCAGAGCGCGGCGAGCACCAGCGCCGGGCCGACGAGCAGCAGCAACCCGACGTAGCCCGCGTACTTCGTCACCTTCACCGCGTTCTCGGTGACCGGGTTCGCCCGGTTGTCCGAACCGCTGTCGGCGGGTGGCTCGGACGGCGCGCCGACGGAGTAGGTGAAGGCGCCGGAGACCGGGTGGCTGTCGGCCGAGATGACCCGGTAGCTCACCAGGTAGGTGCCGCGCCCGCCGGACGGGTCCACCGGGATGGTGACCTCGGCGCCCTGGAACGTCGGCTCGCCCCGGTCGGCGCGCGAGCCGTCGGGGGCGATCACCCGTACCTTCCCGGGCACCTTGCGGACGCCCTCACTGAACGTGATCACCACCTGCGCGGGCGCCTCGGGCACCACTGCGGAGGCGGCCGGGCTGCTGCTCACCAGCACCGCGTGGGCGGCGGCCGGGGAGGCCGGCGTGAGCAGCAGGGCGACCAGCAGGAGCAGCAGCCCGGCGACGGCCCCGGAGCGGACGGCGACGACCCGGGACGGGCGGCGTACGGCAGCAGTCATGACCGCCATGGTTCCCGAACCGGGGCGGGCCCGGCGAGCCGGTCTCGAACGGGCGTGACCGAGCGCCCACCCGGACGGCGGCGCGCGCCACGCCGGGCCTGCTCGGAGGTCATGGGAGGGTAGTCGGACGGCCGGCGGAAAAAGTTCCCGGCGTGTGCGGGACCACGGAATGGGTCGAAGGACCCTGTCCCCTCCAGGTACGCCGCGTAACCTCGGGTGACGTGATCCCCGGCCCGCGCGACACCGCCGCCGACCGCCCCGAGTCGGCGCCCGACGCTGCCCGGGACGCGGCCACCGGCTGGGCGCTGGCCGCCCGCGACGGCAACCGCGACGCGCAGGCCGCCTTCGTCCGGGCCACCCAGGCCGAGGTGTGGCGCTTCGCCGCCGCGCTCGTCGACCCGGACAGCGCGGACGACCTGACCCAGGAGACGTACCTGCGGGCGTTCCGGGCGCTGTCCGGCTTCGAGGGGCGCTCCAGCGTGCGGACCTGGCTGCTCGGCATCGCCCGGCGGGCCTGCGCCGACCATTTGCGCACGGTCGTGCGTCGTCGCCGGCTGGACGCGCGGCTCGCCGCCCAGGCCGCCACCGACCGCCCGTACCCGGACCCCGCAGGGCAGCTCGGCGCCACCGACCTGGTCCGCCGGCTGCCCGCCGAGCGGCGCTCCGCGTTCGTGCTCACCCAGTTGCTCGGCCTGTCGTACGCCGAGGCCGCCGACGTGGAGGGGGTGCCGGTGGGCACCATCCGCTCCCGGGTCGCCCGCGCCCGCGACGAGTTGGTCGACGCCGTCGGCGACACGCTGGCCGGATAGCGGGAACCTTTCGTGGCGCTCGGACGACGAATGACTGTGACCCCCTCCCCCTCACCTCGGGCCGGCCGCTGGCAGGCCCTGCGGCCCTGGCTCGGCGTCGCGGCCCGCCTCGGACTCGCAGCCGTGTGGCTGATCGCCGGCGGCACCAAGGTCGGTGACCTGGCCGCCTCCGGCCGGGCCGTGAACGCGTACCAGGTGATGCCGTACGACGTGGCCACTGTGATCGGCGCGGCGCTGCCGTTCGTCGAGCTGGCCCTGGGCGTCCTGCTGCTCGCCAGGCTCGCGACCCGGATCAGCGCCGGCGTGTCAGCGGCGCTGCTCGTGGTCTTCATCGCCGGCATCGCCTCGGCCTGGTCCCGCGGCCTGGCCATCGACTGCGGGTGTTTCGGCAGCGGCGGGCAGCTCGCCGCCGGCCAGACGCCCAGCTACCTCCCGGAGATCCTCCGGGACCTCGGGTTCCTGGTGCTAGCCGGGTTCCTGCTGATCTGGCCCCGCACCCCGTTCTCGGTGGACGGGTGGCTGGCGGGCGACGACACCGTGGAGGACACCGATGAGTAGTCGCAAGGGGCGCAAGGACGCGGCCCGGGTCGTACGCGAGCAGATCGCCCGGGAGAAGCGGCGCAAGCGCACGCTCTGGACCTCGATCGCCGCGGTGCTGGTGCTCGTCATCGCCGGTGGCATCGGCTGGGCGGTCTACTCCAGCCAGAAGTCCGACGAGTTCACCGCCCCGCCCGGGGCCGACGACGCCGGCACCGGCATCGTGCTCGGCACCGGGCCGGTCACCATCGACCTGTACGAGGACTACCTCTGCCCGGCCTGCAAGCAGTTCCAGCAGATCAGCGGCGAGACGCTCAACCAGCTCGTCAGCGAGGGCAAGGCGAGGCTGGTGTTCCACCCGGTCGCGTTCCTGAACCGCTTCTCCACCACTGAATACTCGACCCGCTCCTCGGCCGCCTCCGGCTGCGCCGCGCAGGGCGGCAAGTTCCGCGAGTTCACCGACCAGCTGTTCACCAAGCAGCCGCCGGAGGGCGGCGCCGGGCTCAGCAACGACGAACTCGTCGACATCGGCGCGGGCGTCGGGCTGAACCGCGACGAGTTCGCCTCCTGCGTCTCCGACGGCACGTACCGGCCGTGGACCGAGCACGTCACCGACGAGGCGAGCAAGTCCGGCGTGACCAGCACCCCGACCATCAAGGTCAACGGCAGTGACCTCCAGGACCGCAGCCCCGAGGGGATCAAGTCGGCGGTGGAGGCGGCCGGCAAGTGATCGCACCCCTGCGCCGGGCCGCGCTGGTGCTCGCGGTCGCGGCCACCGCACTGCTCACGCTCGCCGCGCCGGCCGCCGCGCACGGCGCGGACGCGCCCGACGGCACCGACTACCGCGCCACGATCAGCGGCGTCGACCCGGACCGCCCCGGGCTCACCGCGCGCATGGTGGAGGCCGGCGCGCGGCTGGAGCTGACGAACGACACCGGCGCCGAGGTCACCGTGCTCGGCTACTCCGGTGAGCCGTACCTGCGCATCGGCCCGGGCGGCGTGTACGAGAACACCCGCTCCCCCGCCACCTACCTGAACCGGACGCTGGCCGGGGAGACCCGGCTGCCGGCCGAGGCGAACCCGGCCGCCGCGCCGGACTGGCGGCGGATCGACGACGGACCCACAGCCCGCTGGCACGACCAGCGCACGCTGTGGCGGGAGGAGGCTCCGCCGGCCGCCGTCGCCACCGCACCGGATCGGGAGCACCGGGTACGCGACTGGACGGTGCCGCTGCGCGCCGGTGACACCGCCGGAGCCGTACGCGGCATGCTGGACTGGGTGCCGCCGCCCGACCCGTACCCCTGGTGGGTTGCCGCCACACTGGGCTTCCTGCTGATCGGCGCGGCCGGGCTGGCGCCTGGCGGCACCGCCGCCGGGGTGCGGGCGCTGCGCGCGGTCGGCGCCCTGCTCGCCCTGGGCGGCGCCGCCACGGTGGCGCTCACCGTCGCCCGCGCGCTGGACACCGGCGCCCCCGGCGTCGGCGGAACGCTCGCCGAGCTGGTCACCGGCCAGGTGTGGACGCTGCTCACCGGGCTCGGCGCGCTCGCCGCGGGCGGGTACGCGCTGGCCCGCCGCCCGGCCGCCGACTTCGTGCTGGCGCTCGCCGGCGCCTGCCTCACGCTGTTCGCCGGGGCGACTAACCTGGCCGCGCTGTCCCGCTCGATCCCCCCCGCCGCCGGTCCGGCCGTGCTGGTCCGGGTGCTCGTGGTGGTCAGCCTGGCGACAGGCGCCGGCGCGGTGGCGGCAGGGCTGCTGCGCCTGCGCACAGCCGCAAGAGCAGCCCACCCCGCTCACCCAACCCCCGTGCCCTGACCCCCGCCCCGTCCCGGCCCGCCCCGGCGATCTTGCAGTTGCTGCCCCTCGGAGGTGACTTTTGCCCCGGTCTGCCCGGGCAGAAAGTGCAAGATCGACGCGGAAGGGTGGAGGGCGGAGGGCGCGGGTCAGGTTGGGCGGGGGGCGAAGCCGTAGGGGAGTTCCAGGCGGTGGGCGGTCAGCAGTACCTCGTCGGACAGGAGGTCTGCGGTGGGGGCGTCGGCGACGATGCGGCCGCCGTCCAGGATCACCGATCGGGGACACAGCTCGGCCGCGTACGGCAGGTCGTGCGTGACCATGAGCAGCGTCACCGGCAGGGCGCGCAGGATCTCCGCCAGCTCCCGGCGCGCGGCCGGGTCGAGGTTCGACGACGGCTCGTCCAGCACCAGGATCTCCGGGCGCATGGCCAGCACTGTGGCGACCGCCACCCGACGCCGCTGCCCGAACGACAGGTGATGCGGTGCGCGGTCCCGGTGCTCGCTCATGCCGACGGCCGCCAGCGCCTCGTCGACCCGGGCGGCCAGTTCCGCCCCGCGCAGGCCCAGGTTGGCCGGCCCGAACGCCACGTCCTCGGCGACTGTGGGCAGGAACAGCTGGTCGTCCGGGTCCTGGAAGACGATGCCGACGCGGCGGCGCACCTCGGCCAGCGTGTCCCGATCCCGGCTGACGACCAGGCCGCCGACGCTCACCGTGCCCTCGGTCGGGGTGAGGATGCCGTTGAGGTGCAGCACGAGCGTGGTCTTGCCGGCGCCGTTGGGCCCGAGCAGCGCCACCCGCTCGCCGCGCGGCACGGTCAGGTCCACCCCGTGCAGGGCGACGTGACCGTCCGGGTACGCGTACCGGACGCCGCTGACGTCGAGGGAGGGCGGCTGCTGCACGTACCCGATCATTGCAGGACGAGCGCGACGGCGGCGATGGAGGCCGCGATCGCCGGCACCGTCGCGGCGGCCGCCCACTGGCCGGCGGTGGCCGCGCCGGCCCCCTGCCACACCGCCGGCATCCGGCCGGTGTAGCCGCGGGAGAGCATCGCCAGGTAGACCCGCTCGCCGCGCTCGAACGCGCGCAGGAACAGCGCGCCGACCCCGGCCGCGAAGCCGCGCAACTGCCACAGGAACCGCGGATCGTCGCCGCGCGACACCCGCGCCACCCGCATCCGGCGGGCCTCGCCGGCGAGGACCTCCAGGTAGCGCAGCATGAACGTGGCGATCTGGGTGAGGATCTGCGGGCACCGCAGCCGGTCCAGGCCGAGCAGCAGGTCACGCGTCGTCGTGGTCGCCGCCAGCAGGAGCGACGCGAGTACGCCGAGCGTGCCCTTCGCCAGGATGTTGAACGCACCGTGCAGCCCGTCGACGGACAGGGCGAGCCCGGCCACCTCGACCCGCTCCCCGGCACCGAGGAACGGCAGCGCGAACGCGAACAACACGAACGGCAGCTCGATCAGCGCCCGGCTGAGCAGCCAGCGCGGGCCGACCCGGGCCAGCGCGGCCACCACGGCGACCAGGAGCGCGTAGCCGCCGAAGGCCCAGTACGCCTCCCGGGGCGTGGCCACCACCGCGACGGTGAACAGCACCATCGCGGCGATCTTCGCCTCCGGCGGGAGGCGGTGCACCGGCGAGCCGGACTCGCGGTAGAGCACGTGCGCGTGCCCGGCGCCCATGGTCAGCGGGTGCCGGTGGACGGAGTCGCGGCCTCGTCCGCCGGGTCGGCGCTCGCGGTGTTCGGGCCGGGCGTGGCAGGCGTAGCCGGGCCGCGACGGCGGGCCAGCCAGAACAGGCCGCCGCCGAACGCGAAGGTGAGAAGCACACCGAGTACGCCGGACAGGCCGGTGGACAGGAAGTCGTTGCCGATCCCGCGTACGCCGTAGTCGGCGAGCGGACTGTCCGCCAGCTCGTGGTCCTTGGCCTGCTGGGCCGGGCAGCTGCCGCCGGTGATCTCGTCGTCGGCGTTCACGGTGCAGCCCTTGAGCAGCGACGAGTCGAGCCCGTCCGGGTGCGAGGAGGCGTAGTTGCTGACCACGCCGGCCAGCAGCAGGGCTACCAGCAGGCCGCCGAGCACGAACGGCCAGTGACGCTTGCTCATCGGGCACCTCCGGCGACCGGGACGGCGGGAGCCGGCGTGGCCGGCTTGAGGGCGCGCAGCGCGTACACCAGGTCGGGCCGGACCTTCGCGACGGTGACCACAGTGGTCGCGGTGATCAGGCCCTCGCCGATGCCGATGAGCAGGTGGGCGAAGGCCATGGTGCCGGCCAGGCCGGTGAGGTTGCCGCCGAGGTCGGTGGTGCCGCCCAGCCAGTACTGCAGGACGAAGCCCTGGGACGCGACCACCACGCTGACCAGCGCGGAGACGAACGCGGTCACCGCCAGCCCGGCCGGGGTACGCGGCAGCACGCGCAGCAGGAGCGCGATCAGCAGGTACGCGGCGGCGGTGCCGATGAGCGCCATGTTGGTGATGTTGAGGCCGAGCATCGCCACCCCGCCGTCACCGAAGACCAGCGCCTGCACGATCAGCACCACGGCGACGCAGAGCGCGCCGACCCACGGGCCGACGAGCAGCGCGGCCAGCGCGCCGCCGAGCAGGTGACCGCTGACCCCGGCGGTGAAGATCGGGAAGTTGAGCATCTGCACGGCGAAGATGAACGCCGCCACCAACCCGGCCATCGGGGCCAGCCGATCGTCGAGGTCGGCGCGGCCCCGCAGCACGCAGAAGGCGAGCGCGGCGAGGGCGAGAGCCGCGAAGATCGCGGCGACCGGACCGTTGATGATCCCGTTGGAGATGTGCATCGCCAGGGTGTCCACGGGCTCAGCGTATTTCCAGGACGGCACTGTTGCCAATATCTTGCAACTACACATGTTGCTCGTCACCGCGCCCGCGCGTCGCCGTCCGCCGGCCGCACCGGCCCGGCGGTATCGTCACCGCCATGACCGACCGCCTCAAGCCCGGCGACCCCGCCCCCGACTTCACCCTCCCCACCGACGACGGCGGCACGCTGTCCCTGTCCGGCCTGCGCGGCCGCAAGGTCATCCTGTACGCGTACCCGGCCGCCATGACGCCGGGCTGCACGAAGCAGGCGTGTGACTTCCGGGACTCGCTCGCCTCCCTCCAGGCCGCCGGCTACGAGGTGGTGGGCATCTCGCCGGACAAGCCGGCGAAGCTCGCCAAGTTCCGCGACCGGGACGCGATCACGTTCCCGCTGGTCTCCGACGAGGACAAGGCGGTACTGACCGCGTACGGCGCGTTCGGCGAGAAGCAGATGTACGGCCGCACGGTCACCGGCGTGATCCGCTCGACGTTCGTGGTGGACGAGAACGGCAAGATCGAGCAGGCGTTCTACAACGTGCGGGCCACCGGCCACGTCGCCAAGCTGCGCCGGGACCTCAGCCTCGACTGAGTTGGCCGCCCGGCCGGGGTCGTCACCACCGGGCCGCCACACCGGCGCCCGTGCGGCGGCAGTGGTGGCGCCGGATGTGGTCTACGATCCGGAGGCTGTGTCACCGGTCCGCAGGCGCCTGCGGCGTCGGCCGGAATGGCCGGTGTTCACCGTGGAGGGGCCGTAGCCCAACGGCAGAGGCATGCGGTTTAGGTCCGCACCAGTGCGGGTTCGAATCCCGCCGGCCCTACCACTCGTTTCGCCGGTGCCACCGGGTGCCGGTGACTGTCGGGAACGTCACGAACGCAGGTTCGGACCGCCCTGCCACGCGCAGGATGGCGTCGTGGACCTGCGTTTCGTACTCGATCCCGACCTGACCCCCGAACTGCGTGAGCAGATCATCGCGCTGTGGGTGGACGTGACGAACGCCGGTGGCGCCGTCGGCTTCGTCGCCCCGGTGACAGCGGACGAGGTACGCCCGCTCGCCACCTCCACGCTCGACGAGGTGGCGGACGGGCCGGACCGGCTGCTCGTCGGCTACGAGGGCGAACAGCCGGTCGCGGTGCTGGTCATCGCCGACAACCGGTTCCACCTCAAGACGCACTGGCGGGTGCTCAAGCGCGTCATGGTGCACCCCGACACGCAGGGACGCGGCCACGGCGCGGCGCTGATGCGCGAGGCCGAGCGGATCGCCCGTGGGCTCGGCCTGGCGGCGCTGCACGTGACGGTCCGTGGCGGCCTGGGCCTGGACCGCTTCTACAAGCGCCTCGGCTACCGCGAGATCGGCCGCCTCCCCGCCGCGCTGCGCCTCTCCCCTGCCGACGCCCGCGACGAGATCCTCATGTGGCTCGACCTCCCCACCTCCCCCTGACCCACCCGCCCCGCCCTGGCCGGCCCGGTCGATCTTGCATTTTCCGCTCCCGCAAAAGCCGCATCCAGGGCAGATCGAGGGCCGCAAGTGCAAGATCAGCGAGAGGGCGGGGGCAGGGCGGGGGTGTCGTGGCTGTTAGGAGCAGGGCACCCGGGCGGGAGGGGCGGCGGCTGCCTGCACCAGGGGTTCCGTCGCGGCTGGGGTGGGGGCGGCGGGGGTGGGCTGCTGCGTGCGGGTCGAAGGGCTGGAGGTCTGGGGTCTGGGTGTGGGGGTCGGCTTCTTCGGGGTGGGTCTGGGGGTGGCGGGATCGGCGCCGTACATGCGGGCCTTGCTGCGCTGCACCTGTCCGGGGAGCATCCGGATGCCGCCGGCGGTCGCGCGGTGGCCGTACACGTCGGTGACCCGGATCTCGTACGGGCCGGGACCGGCCCCGGACGCGATCAGCCAGTAGTTGTAGTCCTGCCGCTGCGCTGCCCGCCACGAGCCGTTCTGCCGTACCTCGACCGAGCGCAGCGGGTTGCCGTGGTCACCGACCAGGACGGCGAACCACCACTGCGACGAGCCCTCCTTCGTCCGGAAGGTGAGCGGGCCGGGCAGCCTCGGGTTCACCACCGCGCGGTAGCTGACCTTCACCACCCCCTGCACCGGGTCGGCGATCCGGGCGAACGCCTCGGCGGAGAGGTCGAGGTGGCCGGGCGCGCACTCCGGGCACTGGTCCATCACCAGCACCCGGACGGTGCCCCGGGGGCCGGTGACGTCGAGGAAGCCGCCGCAGGAGGCGCCGGAGGCGTACTCGCCGGGGCCGAGCGCGACGTACATCCGGTCGGCGGGCGCGGCGGGCCGTGAGCAGTTGCCGCCGGCCCCTTCGGAGTCGTAGAAGGTCGCCTTGCCGCTGCGCGTCGCGCCGCCGACGGGCGGGGCGGCAGCCACCGGCAGGGCGGCGCCGGGCCGCAGAGCGGCGGCCGCGGGCGGAAGGGCGGCCACGGCAGCGCGCGGAGGCGGGGCGGCGCAGGCGGGGGCGGCACCGCCGCGTACCGCGAGGGTCACCGCGACCGCGGCGGCGACTGTGACCAGACCGGCGGCGGCCAGGCGGCGACGCCGCGTGGCGGCGCGGCGACGACCGTCCGGGTCGGCGGATCCGGGCGGGTCGCCGGCTGTCGGCGGGTGGGGTGCGGTGCCGTCGGTCACGACGGTCGATGCTGCCGGACCGGCGTGCCGCCGGACAAGCGAGCTAAGCGAAAGCTAAACCGGGCGCAGGGTACGGGCGGCGGAGACGACACCGGCCAGCCCGCCCGCGAGGTCGGGGTCCTGCCGCAGCGAGTCCTCCAGGCGGACCCGCCAGACGCCGGTCTCGACCGGCAGCCGGGCGTCGCCGGCCCAGCGGACCCGGTCACGGGTCTCGTCCAGGGCCGCCGCCGCGGCGGGGCCCATCAGGGCGCCGAGTTCGCCGCGCAGCCAGCCGAACAGGTGCTCGTCGTGGATCGCCCCGCCGATGACCCGGGCGGCGTCCCACGCCACCCGCGGTTGGTGGATGACCTGCATCTCGACTCCTCGGTCGACTTGGCCTTCCCCACCATCATCGATCCGGCCGGTGCCCGCGGCAAGGCCCGGAGCCGGCCACCTCGCCCGGTCGGCCGCGCGCCTCCGGGGACGTCACCGTCCGGGCGCGGGTCCACACGGTGCCACCCGAATCAGTAGCATCGCGGCATGTCAGATCGCCACCAGCTCACCGATTCCGACCCGCGCGCGCAGGGCTCCGATGTGGAGCCGGGCGGGCCCGTGGAGGAGCAGGCGCCCCGGCGCCGCCGGGGCCGGCGGATCGCCCTGATCGTGCTGCTGGTGGTGGTGCTGCTCACCGGCGGCGGCGCGCTGGCCGGTGGTCTCTACTACCGCTCGGTCGACAAGTCCATCGAGCGGGTCGACGCCTTCGAGGGCGTGCCGGAGGAGTCGCGCCCGCAGGTCGAGGCCAAGGGCGCCATGAACATCATGATCCTGGGCAGCGACTCCCGCGACCCGGAGAGCACCGGCGGCTCGCGCAGCGACACGATCATCCTGGCCCACCTGCCGAAGGACCGGTCGAGCGCCCAGCTCATCTCGATCCCCCGCGACACCTGGACGGCCGTCCCGAAGTCGAAGGAGGGCCGCGGCGGTCGCGACGCGAAGATCAATGCCGCGTACGCCTGGGGCGGCGTGCCGCTGATGGTGCAGACGGTGGAGAAGTTCAGCGGAGTACGGGTGGACAACGTGGCGATGGTCGACTTCGCCGGCTTCAAGGAGATCATCGACGCGCTCGGCGGTGTCGAGATCGACGTGGAGAAGGGCTTCACCACGAAGTACTCGCTGATCGGCACGCGGACCTTCGAGAAGGGCCGGCAGACCATGGACGGGGCCGCCGCGCTGGACTACGCGCGGGAGCGGCACGCCTTCCCCGACGGCGACTTCGCGCGGATCCGGCACCAGCAGCAGGTGATCAAAGCCATTCTGGACAAGGCCGCCTCGGGCGGGGTGCTGACCAACCCGGCCAAGCTCAACTCGTTCGTCCGCGCCACGTCCGACTCGGTCGCTGTCGACAAGTCACTGTCGCTGGTGGACCTCGCGATGGAGATGCGTGGCCTGCGCGGCGGCAACCTGACGTTCTTCACCTGCCCGGTGAAGGGCACCGGCCGGGTCGGCAGTGAGAGCGTCGTGTTCCCCGATCCGGCGCGCTCGAAGACGCTGTTCGACGCGGTGCGCCGCGACTCGGTCCCCGAGATCCTCGCCATCAGCGGAAAGTAGGACGTCGATCTGTCATGCCGGTGCTGGCGGCAGGGCGGGGCCGCTCGTATCCTGCGATCGCCGTCGGTCTCTGCATCCGGGCCGGGGGCGTCACGGGGGAGGATCGGCCATGCCACGCCTGCCGGCGTTCGAGCATCCGTCCGCGCCACCGTCCGGTGTGGCCATGAACACGCCGATGGACAGCGGCCTGGACACGACGACAGTACTGCCGTACGCGGGATCGCGGGCGTCGACGCGTACCCGACGGTTGCGGGCCTGGATGGTGACCGCGCCCATCGACGCCGCGGCGCTGCTCGCGCCGCTGCTGCTGACCCAGAACTACTGGCGCGGGACGTTGTTCAACGCCGCGCTCACCGTGGGGCTGTTCGCCGCGGGCGGGCTCTACCGGCCGCGCCGGCACATCAGCATCCTGGACGAGCTACCGAGCCTCGGCGGCCGGCTGCTGGCCTCCGGCGCGGTGGGGGCGATCATCGCGGCGCTGCGGCACGACTCGGTGCCGTACGTCAGCGGGTTCATGCGCGGCGTCGCGCTCTCCGCCGGCCTGGTGATCGTCGGGCGGGCGCTGAACAGCCGGCTCATCCTGCTGGCCCGCAGGCGCCGGTGGGTGGAGCACAACGCGATAGTGATCGGCGGCGGCCCGATCGGCGGTGAGCTGGCCCGGCTGTTGCGCCGCTACCCGCAGTACGGGCTGCGGTTCGTCGGCGCCGTCGACGCCCCGTCGCGGCCGCGGATCGGCGCTCTGCCGCTCATCGGCACGATCGACGACCTGGAGAAGCTCGCCGAGATGCTGGAGTGCGAGGTCCTGGTCATCGCGGACCCGGACTGCTCCGAGGCCGACCTGATGGAGTCGCTGCTGCGTCCGGCCAGTTCCCGCTGTGACCTGTGGGCGGTGCCGCGCCTGTGGGGCTCGCGGTCGCAGGGCGGATACCCCGACCACATCGGCGCCATCCCGATCGTCAAGATCGGCGACACCACGCTCACCGGTCCCCGGTGGCGGCTCAAGCGTGCCTCCGACGTGGTGTTCGCGGTGACCGCCCTGGTGGCGCTGAGCCCGCTGCTGCTGCTCTGCGCCGTCGCCACGTTCCTCGACGGCGGCCGGGGCGTGTTCTTCCGCCAGGAGCGCGTCGGCCGGTACGGCAAGCCGTTCCACGTGATCAAGTTCCGGTCCATGCGCCCGGCCGACGAGCACGAGTCGCAGACCACCTGGTCCATCGCGCACGACGGGCGGGTCGGCCCGATCGGGCGGTTCATGCGGCGCACCTCGCTGGACGAGCTGCCGCAGCTGTGGAACATCCTGCGCGGCGAGATGAGCGTGGTGGGGCCCCGGCCGGAGCGGCCGTACTTCGTGGAGAAGTTCTCCATGGAATACCCGGGGTACGCGATGCGTCACCGCGTGCCGGTCGGGCTCACCGGTCTGGCGCAGGTCAGCGGCCTCCGCGGGGACACGCCGATCTCGGACCGGGCCCGGTTCGACAACTACTACGTCGAGAACTGGTCGCTCTGGCTGGACATCAAGATCGTGCTGCGTACCGTCACCGAGGTCTTCCGGGGCGGCGGCCGCTAACCGCCGTCGCCGGCCAGCGCCTGCGCCAGGTCCGCCCGCCAGTGGCCCGGCGGCGGCAGCTTCGCCGACGCCCACCGGCCGTGCGCCAGCACGCTGTAGCGGGGGCGCGGCGCCGGACGCGGGAAGCTGTCGCTCGTGGCCGGCCGGACCCGGTCCGGGTCGAGCCCGCGCAGGGCGAAGACGGCGCGGGCCAGGCCGTACCAGGTGGTCTCGCCGGCGGCGGTGCCGTGGTACGTCCCGGGTGCCGCGTCGCCGGCGAGGGCCGCGTCGGCGAGCGCGACGAGACGCTCCGCGAGCCGGTACGACCAGGTGGGCTGCCCGCGTTGGTCGTCCACCACGTCGAGCCGGTCGCGTTCGGCTGCCAGCCGCAGCATCGTGGTGACGAAGTTGCGGCCGTGGGTGGCGTAGAGCCAGGCGGTACGCACCACGTACCCGGTCTCGGGCAGCAGCCGGGCCACCGCCCGCTCCCCGGCGAGCTTGCTGCGCCCGTACGCGTTGACCGGGCCGGTCGGGGCGTCCTCCGGGTACGGCTCGGTGGCGTCACCGCCGAACACGTAGTCGGTGGAGACGTGCACCAGGCGCGCGCCGGACCCGGCACAGGCGCAGGCCAGGGCGGCGACCGCGGCCCCGTTGACGGCTGTGGCGTCCCGCTCGCGCGTCTCGGCGCCGTCGACGTCGGTCCACGCGGCGGCGTTGAGCACCACGTCGTGGCCGCCGACCGCGTCCCGGACCGCCCGGGCGTCGGTGACGTCGAGGCCGGCGCGGCCGGCGGCGGTGACCGACAGGTCCGGCCGGGTCCGCAGCACGGCGAGCAGGTCCCGCCCGAGCATCCCGCCCGCGCCGGTGACGAGGATCCGGGTCATTCGGGGCCGGCCCTCTTCAGCGGCTCCCACCAGGCCCGGTTGTCCCGGTACCAGCGGACCGTCTCGGCCAGGCCGCGGTCGAGGTCGATGCTCGGGGCGTACCCCAGCTCGCTGCTGATCTTGCTGATGTCCAGCGAGTAGCGACGGTCGTGGCCCTTGCGGTCGGTGACCGGCACGACCCGGTCCCAGCCCGCCCCGCACGCCGCCAGGAGGCGCTCGGTGAGCTGCCGGTTGGTCAGCTCGGTGCCGCCGCCGATGTGGTAGACCTCGCCGGCCCGCCCCTTCTCCTGCACCATCGCCACACCCCGGCAGTGGTCGTGCACGTGCAACCAGTCCCGGACGTTGCCGCCGTCGCCGTACAGCGGCACTGTGCCGCCGTCGAGCAGGTTGGTCACGAACAGCGGGACGACCTTCTCCGGGAACTGGTACGGCCCGTAGTTGTTGGAGCAGCGGGTCACCACGACGTCCAGACCGTGGGTGCGGTGGTAGGACAGCGCCAGCAGGTCGGACCCGGCCTTCGAGGCGGAGTACGGCGAGTTCGGCGCCAGCGGCCGGCTCTCCGTCCAGGAGCCGGAGTCGATCGAGCCGTACACCTCGTCGGTGGAGACGTGCACGAACCGGCGGACGCCGTGCCGCAGCGCGGCGTCCAGCAGCGTCTGCGTGCCGAGGACGTTCGTGGTGACGAACGGGGCGGCGCCGGTGATCGACCGGTCCACGTGCGACTCGGCGGCGAAGTGGACGATCACGTCGTGTCCCGGCACCACCTCGTCGACCAGCGCCGGATCGCAGATGTCGCCGCTGACGAAGCGCAGCCGGGGATCGTCGCGCACCGGCGCGAGGTTCGCCAGGTTGCCGGAGTAGGTCAGCCTGTCCAGCACTGTGAGCGCGGCCGGGCCCTCGACCGGTACCCCGGACGCGCCGCCGCCGGGCACGCCCAGCAGCATCCGCGCGTACTCCGACCCGATGAAGCCGGCGCCGCCGGTGACGAGGATCCTCACGGGTCGTGGAGTCTACGCCGTAGCGGCAGCCCGGGCGGGGCGTCGACGGACCACGGGGGCGGCGGCGTCGCGGGTAGTCTCCGCGGGTGCGTGGAATCCTTCTCGCCGGTGGCACCGGATCGCGGCTCTGGCCGATCACCCGGGCCGTCTCCAAGCAACTGATGCCGGTGTTCGACAAGCCGATGGTCTACTACCCGCTCTCCACTCTGGTGATGGCCGGGGTGCGGGAGATCCTGGTGGTGACCACGCCGGACGACCGCGCCCAGTTCGAGCGGCTGCTCGGCGACGGCAGCCAGTGGGGGCTGCGCCTGGCGTACACCGAGCAGCCCCGCCCGGAGGGGATCGCGCAGGCGTTCCTGCTCGGCGCCGACTTCATCGGCGACGAGTCGGTGGCGCTGATCCTCGGCGACAACATCTTCCACGGCGTCGGGCTCGGCCGGCAGCTCGCCCAGCACGGCGAACCGGCCGGTGGGCGCGTCTTCGCGTACCCGGTGGCGAACCCGCAGGACTACGGCGTGGTCGAGTTCGACGACGCCGGCCGGGTGCTGTCGATCGAGGAGAAGCCCGACCACCCCCGGTCCCGGTACGCGGTGCCGGGCCTCTACTTCTACGACAACCGGGTGGTCGACATCGCCCGCAAGCTGACCCCGAGCGCCCGGGGCGAGCTGGAGGTCACCGCGATCAACGAGACGTACCGGGCGTGGGGCGAACTGACGGTGACGGTGCTCGACCGGGGCACCGCGTGGCTGGACACCGGCACGTTCACGTCGATGATGCAGGCCGCCGAGTTCGTTCGGGTGATCGAGGAACGCCAGGGCATGAAGATCGGCTGCGTCGAGGAGGTCGCCTGGCGGTCCGGGCTGATCGACGACGAGCGGCTGCGGATGCTTGCCCATCCGCTAACCCGCAGCGGCTACGGCGAGTACCTGCTGGGCCTGCTGGCCGAGCGGCCCGGGACGGGGAGCGCGTCGTGAAGATCCGTCCGCTGGGCATCGAGGGCGCCTGGGAGGTGACCCCGCGCCGGCACGGCGACGCGCGGGGCCTGTTCCTGGAGTGGTACCGCTCCGACCGGCTCGCCGAGGCGGTCGGCCATCCGCTACGGCTGGCGCAGGCCAACCTGTCCGTCTCGGCGCGGGGCGTGGTGCGCGGCATCCACTTCGCCGACGTACCGCCCGGCCAGGCCAAGTACGTCACCTGCGTACGCGGGGCGGTGCTCGACGTGGTGGTGGACGTGCGGGCCGGCTCGCCGACGTACGGCCGGTGGGAGGCGGTACGCCTCGACGACACCGACCGTCGGGCCGTCTACCTGGCCGAAGGGCTGGGGCACGGGTTATGCGCGCTCACCGACGACGCGATGCTCAGCTACCTCTGCTCCGCCACGTACAACCCGGCGGCCGAGCACACGGTGCACCCGCTGGATCCGGAGCTCGGGATCGACTGGCCGGCGGCGACGCCGCTGCTGTCCGAGCGGGACGCGGCAGCGCCACGCCTGGCCGAGGCGCGGGCGGCGGGTCTGCTGCCCGGCTACGACGCCTGCCGCTCCTTCACCGAAGCGTTGGACACCCGGCCGTCGCTCTGACCCGGCACCCCGGCCGGGTCCTGCGCCACCGTGTCCGGCGCCTCCGCGCCGTCGTCGGGCAGCCCGGCCGCGTCCGGTCCGGTGGCAGCCTCGTCCGGTTCCGGCGACTCCGAAGCAGCCGAATCGGCCGGAACAGCCGGAGCGGCTGGGCGACGGCGCACCGTCGTCGCCCAGAGCGTCCGCACGTCCGCGCTCACCGGCGTACCCGCCCGGCGGTAGCCGAGCACCAGGGCGATGCCGACCCCGACGGCGAGGCCGCCGAGTGCGCCGCCTGCGGCGTACCACTGCCACCGCACCGGCTCCGGACGCGGCGGCGGCGCGGCGGCCCGGACCACCGCGACGTGGGCCTTGAGCCCGAGCCCGGCGGGCGGCAGGTCGCGTTCGGCGATCCGTTGCAGCTCGGCGGCGAGCGCGGCGGCGATCGCCGCGGCCGTGCCGGCGGACCGGTCGGTGACCGCCACGTCGATCGCCAGCGAGTTCACAGTGGACGAGGCGACGACGCGCCCGGCCAGGTCGTCGGTGGTGTACGGCAGTCCGAGCGAGTCGATCACCGGGCGGGTCAGCCGGGGCGTGCTCATCATGGTGGTGTACGTCTTGACCCGCCGCTGCATCAGCCGGCCCGCCTCGTCGGCCGGCGGGCGGGGCCGGGGCGCGGCCGACTTCTCGGCGGCGAACGTGACGAGCATCCGGGTCTCGGCCCGGTAGACCGGCGGCCGGCGTTCGGCGAGGACCCCGGTGAGCGCGCCGCACAGCAGCGTCAGCGCCAGCACGATCGGCCACCGCCTGCCGATCGTGTCGCGGAAGTGGGCGAGGTCCACGACGCGTCACCCTACCGGCGTCGCGGGGCCCCGGGCGTACCCGCCCGCCGGGTCCATTGCGCGGCGGCGCTCATGTCGGGTAGAACAGGCCCGCACACATCCGCGCATCTTGGGGGAAGACGAGTGGATTCCGCGTGGCCGGCTCGTGGCCGGTGCCGGCACCTGGGCGCCCGGTGTTAGGCCGGGTCCGGCGGATCGTCTCCCCCGAGCGTCTTTATCTGGTCGCACTGGGCCTGACCGGGCTCGCCGCGCTGGTGTCGGTGACGCTGCCGGCGGCGGAACGCGGCGAACTCGCGGCGAACATGGTGAGCGCCACAGTGGGCGCGGCGCTCGGCGGCCTGTCCGTGGACACGTTCCTGCTGTCCCGCCCGGCCGGCTGGATCATGTCGCGCGGTCGCCTGTGGATCGCCGGTATCCTCGCCGTCTCGCTCGGCCTGACCGCGCTGGCCGCGGCGCTGCTGACCACGCTGGCCGGGCTGGGCAGCCACCCGGTGGGCATCGGGGCGGGTTGCGCGCTCACCGTGTTCAACACCGCTGCCTCGCTCGGCCTGCGCCTCAAGCGGTTCTGGTTCGTCTATACCATGCGGGCGCTCGGCGGCGCGGTGCTGGTGGCCGGGTACGGGCTGCTCTGGCTGGGCCACCGGCTCGACGGTGGCCTGTGGAGCGTGCTCTGGCTGGGCGTCCAGGTCACCACCGCCACCGTGCTCGGGGTGGCGGTGCTGGGCTGGGCGCGGCGGTTCGGGCCGGTGCCGGCGGCGACGGCGGGGCGCACGGAGTACCGCGCCGACCTGCTCGCGGTGGGCCGGCTGCACGTCGGGGTGTGTGCGCAGATGCTGACGTACCGGCTCAGCCAGGTTCTGGTGGCCCGCTTCGCCGGAGCGGGCGCGCTCGGCGTGTTCGCGCTGGCGGTGGCGGCGCTGGAGTTCGCCCAGTCCGGCGCGGTGGTACGGGCGCAGCGGATCCTGGCCGAGCGTGACCCGGACGCGGTCGGCGACCACGGCCGCGAGGTCGTCCGCTCGGCGCTGCCGATCGCCGCGCTCGCCGTGATCGGCCTGGCGGTGCTCGGCGTGCTGGCGCCCGACTACCGGGACGCCTGGACCTTCGGGCTTCTCCTGCTGCCGGGGACGCTGGCGTTGTCGGCCGGCAAGACGTGGAGCGCGGCGCTGCTCAAGCGCGCCGGGGAGCAGGCCACCACCGCCGTGGCCCTGGTCACCATGTCGGTGTCGGTGGTGCTGTACGTTCTGCTCATCCCGTGGGCCGGCGCGCTCGGCGCCGCGGTCGCGTCGTCGGTCGCCTACGGCGTCTACGCGTTGCGCACCCGGCAGCGACTCCAGCGGTCCACGCACCTCCTCGTCAATCGGATGGCCTAGCGGTGGACGTCTCAATCGTCGTGTTGACCTGGGAAGACTTCGAGCGCACCGACGGCTGCGTCCGCTCGCTCCCCGAGGGTGTGGAAGCCGTCGTGGTGGACAACGGCAGCGCCGCCGTGATCAGCGACGAGCTGCGGGCCATGTGCGCCGAGACCGGCGCCCGGTACGTGCGCTCGGAGACGAACCTCGGCTACGCCAAGGGCATGAACCTCGGTGTCCGGCACAGCACCCGGTCCCGGGTGGTCCTGTCCAACAACGACATCCTGGTGCGGCCGGGCGCGATCGAGCGGCTCGTGGCCGAGCTGGACGACCCGGCCGTCGGCGCGGCGTTCCCGAAGGTGCTCGACGCGACCGGCCGGGACCAGACCGCCGCCGGCCGGTTCCTCACTGTGGGCACCGGCGTCGCGCACGCCACCGGGCTCAGCCTGGTGTTCCCGAGGCTGCGGATCGTGGCCCCGCCGGAGCGGGGCGACTGGCTCTCCGGGCCGTTCGTGGCGATGCGGCGGGAGACGCTGGACCGGATCGGCGGGGTGGACGAGTCGTCGTTCTTCTACTCCGAGGACCTGCGGCTGTGCTGGGCGGTGCGCCGGCTGGGGCTGCGCCTGGCGTACCTGCCGGACGCCGTGGTCACGCACGAGGACGACGCGAGCGCGAAGCGCCGGTGGGCGGCCGAGGAGATCTCCCGCCGGCAGACCCGGGAGTTCATCCGGGCCAGCCGTGAACTGGCCGGGTGGCGGGGCGCTGTGGCCTGCTCCGCGTACACGCTGGGGGTCCTCGCCCGGGCGGCGGTGGGTGGCGGGCCGGCGCGGCGGGCGATCGCCCGCGGCGCCCTGGAAGGCATGGGCGTCCGATGAGAGTGCTGTTCGTCTGCACCACCGGCGGGTCGGGGCGGCGGCAGCTCGGTGGCGCCGAGCGCTTCCTGATCGAGATGCTGCCGGCGCTCGCGGCCCGCGGCGTCGACGTGGTCGCCGCCACGCCCGACGACGAGGTCGCCGCGGCGTTGCGGGACGCGGGCGTGCCGTGGCGTCCGCTGGGCGCGGCCAAGCGGGTGGACCTCGGGTACGCGCGCGGCATCCGCGCCCTGGTCGAGGAGCTGCGGCCGGACGTGGTGAGCGCGCACCTGCTCTCCGCCGCGATGCACGCCCGCGCCGGGCTGGGCGTGCGGGGCCGCCGCACGCCGCTGGTGGTGACGCTGCACAACAGCCTCTGGCAGTACCGCGACACGGCGGAGACGCTGCGCGCGAAGGCCGCGGTGCAGGCCAACATCAGCACCGACCTGATGTTCCGGCGGCTGCGGCCGCACGCGACGGTCGCGGTCTCCGGCTTCGAGGCCCACGAGCTTCGGGTACGCGGGCGGATCCGCGACGTGCGGGTGATTCCGAACCCGCTGCCCGCCATCTGGCCGCAGGTCACCGACACCGGCAGCCTCGCGCCGGACGGCCCGGTCCGGGTCGGCTTCCTCGGCCGGCTGGAACGGGAGAAGGGCGCCGACCTGCTCGCGGACGTCGCCGCCGCGCTGCCCGACGTGGAGTTCCTGGTCGCCGGCGCGGGCACCGCCGACGTCGCGGAGCGGCCGAACCTGCACCTGGTCGGCCGGGTCGACGCCGCGCCGTTCCTGCAACGGCTGCACTGCCTGCTGGTGCCGTCCCGGGTGGAGGCGTTCGGGCGCAGCGCGCTGGAGGCGATGTCGCTGGGTGTGCCGGTGGTGCACTCCGGCGCGGGCGGCCTGACCGAGGTGACAGCCGCCGGTGACGGCGTGCTCGCGTACCGGGCGGACCTGACGCCGCAGGCGCTGGCCGCCGCCGTGCGGACGGCCACCGACCCGGCCGCGTGGGACGAGCGGCGGCGCGAGCTGGCCCGGCGGTACGCGGACCGGCACTCGTTCGACGGATGCGTGGACACCTGGCACGACCTGTACCGGACGGTCACCCGTGGCAGCCGCTGAGCGACGCCTCTGGTCGGTCGGGATCCCGTTCGCGCTCGGCGCGGCCCTGCTGCTGGCGACAGTCGACACCGGGATCGCCGTCGCGCTCGCGCTGGCGGTCGGCACGCTGCTCGCCGCGCGCCTGCGGATGTGGGCGCTCGCCGCCTGCGCCGCCGTCTGGACCGCCGCGCTGCTCGCCGTGCGGGTGCTGCCCGGCCCGTACGACTCGTGGGCCGGTCGCGGCGTGCTGCCGGTGCTCGCCGGTTACGTCACCGTCTTCCTGCTGGCCTGGGCGGTCGGCCGACGGCTAATCGACAGGCGGGACGACGGCGAACGGTCCCGTCCGGCGCTGTCCTGGCCGTCCGAACGGCGCCTGCTGACGTACCTGTTCGTGCTGCTCGGCATCGCGCTGGTGACCGCGACGATCCGGTTCCGGGGAACAGTGCCGCCGCTGCTGGCCGACAACCCGGACGCCGCCCGGCAGGTGCTGCGCGAACAGTCCAACCTGGTCGTCGGGCTGCTGTCCGAGGCGTGGACGCTCGGCATGGCCGTCTCGCTGCTGCGCGCGTTGTCCGCGCGCGGCCGGGCGCTGCCTGTGTACTACGCGCTCACCGCTGTCTTCACAGTCGGCGCGGCGCTGGGCGCGAGCAAGAACTCGGTGCTGGTGGGCATCGCGCCCGCGCTGATCGCGGCGCTGTCGGTCCGCCGTACCCGGGGACGGGCCGCGTCGTTCCTGGCCGCGCGGACGCCCGTGGTGTTGCTGATCGGCGCGGTGGCGCTCGGCGCGGCGGTGTTCCTCGGCGGGCAGCGCACCATGGCCGGCACCGGCGCGTTCGAGACCGAGTTCCGGGCCCGCTACGGCAGCAACGCGCTCACCAGCAGTGCCGGATCGCTCGACCTGTCGCTGAGTTCGTCCACCGAGACGTTCGGGCGGGTGTGGTCGCAGCGGGAGCACCTGGAACCCCGGTACGGCACGTACTCGCTGACGTTCCTCGGCTCCCGGGTCGAGCCGATCGTCGGCAAGGCGGACCTGTACGGGCTGACGTCCCAGCTCAGCCAGCCGTACCTGATGAACACCGCGACGTTCGTGGCCATCCCGCTGCTCGACTACGGCCCACTGGGGGCGGTGTTCTTCCTGGCCGCGCTGGGGCTGGCGGTGGGCGCGACCGAGCGGTGGTTCGAGTTCTCCCGCGCGCCGGCCGGGCAGCTGGCGCGGGCGTTCGTCGTCTACTTCGCGCTGTTCGGCGTCTACGAGTTGTATCCGCTGATCTATCCGACCTGGCTGAGCCTGGTGCCCGGCCTCTGGGTGCTGCACCGGCTGGGCAGGAGCGCGGTATGACGTTCGACGGGCTCACAGTGGTCACCGTCCTCTACCGGTCCGCCGGCATGCTCGCCGAGACGTTGCCGACCTGGGTACGCAGCGCCGGTGACCTGCCGGTCCGGTTCGTCTTCGCGGACAACTGGCCCTCCGACGGATGCGCCGAGGTGATCGCCGGGAGTCTGCCCGCCGACCGGTACGCGTACCTGCCCGACTCCACCAACCCGGGTTTCGCGGCCGGCTGCAACCGGGCGGCGGCGACGGTCACCACGAGTCACCTGCTGCTGCTGAACCCGGACGTGTGGCTGCCCGACGACGCGCTGGCCCGGATCTGCGCCGCCGTCGCCGCCGACCCGGACGCCCCGATCGCTGTCGGCCTCGCCATGCACGGCGGCGAGTACGTGGGCATCGACCTGAACCCGGTGTCGCTGTTCATCGACAGGCGGTCCACCGCGGGCCGCGCCCCGCTCGGCCCGTCCGGCGGCGCGGCGGTCTTCCCGACCGAGCTGTATCGCCGGTTCGGCGGCTTCGACGAGCACCTGTTCGCCTGGGGCGAGGACGCCGACCTGGCGTTCCGGCTCTACGCCTCCGGGCTGCGCACGCGCGGGCTGGACGTGGTGCTGCCGCACGCGGGCGGGCACAGCGTGGACGGCGACGACCGGTTGCCGGGGTTCCGGGCGTTCCTGCTGGCCCGCAACCGGCTGCTGGTCGCGTCCCGCACGTTCACCTGGCCGCTGCTGCTCGTGGCGGTGCCGGTGCTGGCGCTCGCACACCTCGCGCTCGCCGCCCGGCGGGTCCGGCAGGGCCTGCTGCGCCCGTTCCTGCGCGGCGTCGGACGGGGGCTGGCCGAAGGGCCGGCGGCCCGCCGCCGCTGGACCGGGCCGCGGTTCGGGTTCGCGTCCCTGCTCGGCTACCTGACCGCTCGGAGGGCGTGATGACGGCACAGCCGTGGACAGTGGTGACTGTCGCCTACCACTCGGCGGACACGCTGCGCCGCTGCTGGCGCGGTCCGAAGCCGTACGAGTGGCTGGTCGTCGACAACGCCTCGGCCGACGACTCGGCGGCGGTCGCCGAGGAGCTGGGCGCGCGGGTGATCCGGCTGCCGGAGAACGTCGGCTTCTCCCGCGCCAACAACGTCGCGTTGCGCCAGGCGACCGGCCGGTACGTGTTGTTCGCCAACCCGGACCTGGAGGTGCGCCCGGACGGACTCGACGCCCTGGCCCGGCACCTGGACACGCACGGCGGACTGGTCGCGCCGCAACTGCTCGGCACCGACGGCACACCGCAGGCCAACGGGCGCGGCTTCCCGTACGCGACGGCGAAGCTCGGCAACCGGAAGGTGTGGCCGCTGTCCCGGCTGCACGCCTCGTACCGGCTGGTGGCCGCGCCCGGCGAGACGCGCCACGTGGCCTGGGTGATGGGCGCGGCGGTGGCCGGCCGGACCGCCGACGTCATCGAGCTGGGCGGATGGAACGAGCGGTTCTTCCTCTACTACGAGGACCACGAGCTGGGGCTACGCGCCTGGCGGCACGGGATGCCGGTGGCGGTGCTCGGTGACGCGCGGTGGACCCACCACTGGGCCCGCGCGACCAACTCGGTGCGCTGGTCCCCTGCGCACACGCTGGAGCTGCGCAGCGCCCGGACGTTCTTCGGCATGTTCCCGGAGTTCCTGGTCGGCCTGCCGCGACCGGCACTCCGGCACCGCCGGGCCGCCGGGCTGGTCGGCACTGCGGTCTCCGCCGCTCCGTCCACGCCGGAACGCGCCGACCAGTGATCGAAGCCGGTCGCGGGGCCGCTGACGTGAATGACGCTTTGATACCGTCTCGCCGTGTCCGTGACACGCCCGGCCTTCTCCCCCTCGATGGCGCCCGCGTCGGCGACGCCGGTTCCGTCGCGGCCGGGCACACCGGTGGCGTTCGTCGCGCTCGCGCGGGACCGGCTGAACCGGTCCCCGTACTGGTCCGTCGCGGGCCTGCTGGTCGCGCTGGGCGCCGTGCTGCGGATCCGGCAGTGGGCGTACGCGCGCAGCTTCTGGAGCGACGAGCTGTACGTGGCGCACAACATCCGGGAGCGCGGCTACCTGGACCTGTTGCAGCCGTTGGCGTTCAGCCAGTCCGCGCCGCCCGGCTGGCTGTGGCTGGAACGGCTCGCGTTCGAGCAGTTCGGCGACGGTGAGCGGGCGCTACGGCTGGTGCCGCTGCTGTTCGGGCTGGCGCTGCTGCCGCTCGTGGCCTGGCTCGGCCGGGCACTCCTGCCGCCGCTCGCCGCGCTGGCGGCGCTGCTGCTGGTCGCCGTCGCGCCGTTCCTGATCGGTTACTCCAACGAGCTGAAGCAGTACAGCGCCGAGGCGTTCGGCGTCACGCTCGTGGTCGGGCTGGCGCTGTTGCTCGTCCGGGACGGCGTCACCTGGGCCGGGTCGGCGGTGTTCTGGTCGGTCGCGGCGGTCATGGCGTTCGTCAGCACCTTGTCCATTCCGGTCACCGGCGCGCTCGGCGTGCTGCTCGGCGGGTACGCGCTGTCCCGCCCGGACCGGCGGTGGGCGAGCAGGTGGCGGGAGGTGGGCCGGTTCCTCGCCCCGGCGCCGGCCTGGGGCGTGGTCGCGCTCGTGGTGTACGTGCTGTTCCTGGCGCCGGGGCTCGCCGATCCGCAGCTCGCCGCGTACTGGCGGGCAAAGTCGATCTATCCGGCGCACTCGCTCACCGATCTGGCCGCCACTGTGGAATGGCTCGCGGCGACGTACCGGAGTCTCGCCACGGTGCCGTTCGTCGCCTGGTCGGCGTGGGTCGTCGTACCGCTGCTGGTGCTGGGTGCGGCCGCCGGGCTGCGCCGGCTCTCCACCGTGGCGGTGCTGGTGCTACTCACGCCGCTGGCGGCCGGCCTGGCCGGCGCGGCCGTGTCGGTCTACCCGTTCAACGGCCGGCTGGCGCTCTACGCGGTGCCGGCTTGCCTGCTGCTCGCCGCGCTCGCCGTCGCACCGCCACCGATGCGAGCCGGCCTGCCCGCCCGGATCAGGTGGGTGGCCGGGGTGGTGCTGCTGCTCGCGCTCGCCGTTCCGCAGCTGGCCACCGCCGTGGTGGCGACAGTGCATCCGGCGCGGGCCTTCGCCCAGGGCGGCGGCGCGAACGCCGTCGACTACCGGGGCGCACTGGGCTATCTGGCTGACAAGCGCCGACCGGGTGACCTGGTGCTGGCCACCACAGTGTCGTGGAACGCCCAGGCCTGGTACGGCCCGGCGGCGGACGCCTACGTGGTCGCGGCCGGCCCCGGCGGTTGCCCGGGGCGGACGGTGTCGGCGCTGCTGCCCGGACGGTCCCGGGTCTGGCTGTTCCAGGCCACCGACTGGGCCGACGGGGCGAACCGGGATGTCATCGTCCGGCTCGGCGGCAGCGGCGTGGCGGTCACCGAGCGGCAGTTCGGCGGGGCGCGCGTGGTCCGCTTCGACCTGGCCGCGGGCGTCACCAAGGGCAGCGACGTCTGCCTGGTGCCGCCGCCGAACGGCGCGGCTGTCCGTTAGCCGTCTAGCTGTGCCTCTGCCAGAGGTCGCGCAGGGCGTCCCAGTTGCCGCCGAGCCCGGCGCCGCACGGCGTCTCCATGTAGATCGCGCTCGTGTCGTCGTCGCGACCCCACCAGATGCCGCAGACCGGGCGGCCGTCCTGGCCGTTGCCGGCGTACTCGACGTAGCCGCCCTGCGCCCCGCTGACGCCGCCGGTGGCCGGACCGGCCTCCCGCATGCCCGGCGCGAGCGCCCGGCCGATGATGCCCATCTGCTGGCGGAAGGCGCGCGCCGCCTCCTTCTTCTCGGCCGACTCGTACTCGGCGAAGTGCACCGACACTCCCAGGTAGCGGCAGAAGACGTGCTGCTTCTCGCCCGCGGAGAGCCCGGGGCCGCTCTTCTCGGTGTTGATCGCGCAACCGCCCACCCCGTCGAGCCACGGCTCGGCGATCGGCATGAGCGTGGCGTCGAACTTCGCCTTGTTCAGCGACTGCTGGGTGGCCTCGTAGAGAGCCGGGGAGGCGCTGGCCGCCGGAGTGGACGGTTCGCCACCGTCGGCGAGCGACCGCCCGGCGAGCAGCCCGGCGCCGCCGGCCAGTACCGCCGCCATGACCAGGCCGCCGATCCACAGTCCGGTACGGCTCTTGGGCGGGCGGGCGACCGGTGCGATCCGGGGACCGCCGGTCGGCGCGAGCGGATCCGGGGCGGTGGCCTGGGCCGGGATCGCCGGCACCGGCATGCCCGGCGACACCGGCATGCCGGGTGACACGGGTGCGCCGGACGAGACGGGCGCGCCGGAGACCGGCTGCTGCGGCGTCATCGCCCACGGCTGCGGGCTCCACGGCAACTGCGGCGGGGACGAGACCTGCTGCGGCGGCGCGGACACCGGCGGGGGCGGCGGGAGGATCTCGGCGGTGGCGGTGCGCTGGTAGTCCATGCCCAGGCTGCGGAACAGCCGCTCGGCCGCGCCGTCCTCTTCGGACGGGTACGCCACCCAGGGCTGGCCGGCGGCGAAGTCGGAGTTGACGTACCGGTGGCCGCCAGGTGTCTGGGCCAGTACGTTCGCCGCGTTGGTGAACGCCTCGCGCCAGCGCTGGTCGCCGGCTGCGGCGCCGTCCAGGACCGCCACGGTCAGCGCGCGGTCCTGCCCGTCGAGTGCGGCCCAGGCCCTGCCGACCTGGCACTCGCCCAGCACCTCGGTGAACCTGTACGGACCTTCCGGCTGCATGCCCCACTCCTCTGCTCACCCGCCGTGCGGATAGTACAGAGAGCGCGCCCATCGGCTCTCCCTGCGGTCGCGGCACTCTTGCGTTCTGAAAGTTTTCATGCATAGAGTCGCGGGGTGAATGGAAGCGGTGCGGCCTCCCCTGACCGCCTGCTCGACCTGTTCCACGGCGTACGGCTCACCCCGACCCAGCGCCGCATCGCCCACTGCCTGGTGCGGCACGCGGGCGCGGCGGCGTACCTGTCCGCCGCCGAGGTGGCCGAGCTGGCAGGCGTCAGCCAGCCGTCGGTGACCCGGTTCGCCATGGCGCTCGGGCACGACGGCTATCCCGCGCTGCGCCGCCGCCTGCGGGAGCTGACAGTCACCGGGTCGGCCGGACCGGCCGCCGGCAACGCCCTGCAACGGGCGGTGCACGCCGAACGGGACAATCTCGACCGGCTCGCCGCGCAGCTCGCCGACGCCCGCCGGGTCGCCGAGGTGGGGAAGCTCCTCGCGGCCAGCCGTCCGCTGCCGGTGCTCGGGCTGCGCGCCGCCGCGCCGCTCGCCGCGTACTTCGCGTACTTCGCGGCCAAGGTGCACCCGGACGTGCGGGTGCTCGACGACGGCGGCAGCATGCTCGTCGACCGCCTGGACCAGGCCGTCGCGGCCGGCGCGACGGCGATGCTCGCGTTCGTGCTGCCCCGCTACCCCCGGGAGACCCTCGACGCGCTGCGCGAGGCCCGGGACGCCGGGCTGACGGTCGTGGCGATCACCGACTCGCCGGTGAGCCCGGCCACCGAGCACGCCGAGGTGGTGCTGCCCGCCGCCGTCGGCACCGACCTGGTCTTCGACCTGCACACCGCCCCGATGACGCTGGCCATGGTGGTGCTCCAGGCGATCTGCGACGCCGCACCGGCCGAGACCCAGAACCGGCTCGAGGCGTTCGAGTCGTCCGCCGCCCGCCGCCAGTTGTTCCTCGGCTGAGAGGAGTACGAGATGCACCAGCCCGTCCGCGCCGCCCGCGGCACCGCACGCACCGCGAAGGGGTGGCCGCAGGAGGCCGCCCTGCGGATGCTGATGAACAATCTCGACCCCGAGGTGGCCGAGCGCCCCGAGGATCTGGTGGTCTACGGGGGGACCGGCAAGGCGGCCCGGGACTGGCCGTCGTACCACGCGCTGGTGCGGACGCTGACCGGACTGCGCGACGACGAGACCATGCTCGTGCAGTCCGGCCGCCCGGTCGGGGTGATGCGCACCCACGAGTGGGCGCCGCGCGTGCTGCTGGCCAACTCCAACCTGGTCGGCGACTGGACCACCTGGCCGGAGTTCCGCCGCCTGGAGTCGCTGGGCCTGACCATGTACGGGCAGATGACCGCCGGTTCCTGGATCTACATCGGCACCCAGGGCATCCTCCAGGGCACGTACGAGACGTTCGCCGCGGTGGCCGAGAAGCGCTTCGGCGGCACGCTCGCCGGCACGCTGACGCTCACCGCCGGGTGCGGCGGCATGGGCGGCGCGCAGCCGCTCGCGGTAACCATGAACGGCGGCGCCTGCCTGATCGTGGACGTCGACCGGTCCCGGCTGGAGCGACGGGCGCACGACCGCTACCTCGACGAGATCGCCGACTCGCTGGACGACGCGGTCGAGCGGGCGCTCGCCGCGAAGCGGGACCGGCGGGCACGCAGCGTCGGTGTGGTCGGCAACGCCGCCACCGTCTTCCCCGAGCTGCTGCGCCGGGGCGCGGCCATCGACATCGTGACCGACCAGACGAGCGCGCACGACCCGCTGTCGTACCTGCCGGAGGGGGTGGACCCGGCCGACGCGCGGGACTACGCGGCGGCCGAGCCGACCGAGTTCACCGACCGGGCCCGGGCGTCGATGGCGAAGCACGTGGAGGCGATGGTCGGCTTCCTGGACGCGGGCGCGGAGGTCTTCGACTACGGCAACTCGATCCGGGGCGAGGCCGAACTCGGCGGATACGAGCGGGCGTTCGACTTCCCCGGGTTCGTGCCCGCGTACATCAGGCCGCTGTTCTGCGAGGGCAAGGGCCCGTTCCGCTGGGCCGCGCTCTCCGGCGACCCGAAGGACATCGCCGCCACCGACCGGGCCATCCTCGACCTGTTCCCGGAGAACGAGTCCCTCGCCCGGTGGATCCGGATGGCCGGCGAGCGGGTCGCGTTCCAGGGCCTGCCGGCGCGGATCTGCTGGCTCGGCTACGGCGAACGTGACCGCGCCGGGGTGCGGTTCAACGAGATGGTCGCCTCCGGCGAGCTGAGCGCCCCGGTGGTGATCGGCCGGGACCACCTCGACTGCGGCAGCGTGGCCAGCCCCTACCGGGAGACCGAGGCGATGGCCGACGGCTCCGACGCGATCGCCGACTGGCCGCTGCTGAACGCGCTCGTCAACACCGCCAGCGGCGCGTCCTGGGTGTCCATCCACCACGGCGGCGGCGTCGGTATCGGCCGGTCCATCCACGCCGGTCAGGTCTGCGTGGCCGACGGCAGCGCGCTGGCCGGGCAGAAGATCGAGCGGGTGCTCACGAACGACCCGGCGATGGGCGTGATCCGGCACGTGGACGCCGGCTACGACGACGCCCGCGAGGTCGCCGAGCGCACCGGCGTGCGCGTCCCGATGGCCGAGGGAGACCTGTGACCGACCTGGCGGCCCGGTTCCGGGAGCTGTGGGACGAGATCGCCCCGGTCGGGCGGGACGCCGGCAGCGGCGGCTACCTGCGCTACGCGCTGACCGAACCGGAGCGCACGCTCCGCGGCTGGTTCCGGGAGCAGGCCGACCGGCGGGGCATGCCGGTGTCCGAGGACGGCAACGGCAACCTGTTCGCCTGGTGGGGTGACCCGGCGGCCGGCGGCGCGGTGCTCACCGGCAGCCACTTCGACTCGGTGCCGCACGGCGGCGCGTACGACGGTCCGCTCGGCATCGTCAGCGCGTTCCTCGCCGTGGACGAGCTGCGGGCCACGGGCGTCACCCCGGACCGGCCGGTGGTGGTGGCCGCGTTCGTGGAGGAGGAGGGCGCGCGGTTCGGCGTACCCTGCCTGGGCTCTCGGCTGCTCACCGGCGAGATCGACGTCGACCGCGCGGCCGGGCTGCGCGACCAGGCCGGGACGACCTTCGCCGAGGCGCTCGGCGAGCGGCCGGTGGGCGCCGGCCCGGCGCTGCTCGGCCGCTTCGCGGCCTTCGTGGAACTGCACGTCGAGCAGGGCCGCGCGCTCGTCGACCTGGACGCGCCGGTCGCGGTGGCCTCAGCGATCTGGCCGCACGGCCGGTGGCGGTTCGACTTCACCGGCGAGGGCAACCACGCGGGCACGACACGGATGGCCGACCGCCGCGACCCGATGCTCACCTACGCGTTCACGGTGCTGGCGGCGAACAAGGAGGCCCGGCTGCGCGACGCGCACGCCACAGTCGGCCGGGTGTCGGTCGAGCCGAACGCCACCAACGCGATCCCGTCCCGGGTCACCGGCTGGCTGGACGCGCGGGCGGCCGAGGCGGAGACGCTGTACGGTCTGGTCGAGGCGGTACGCACCAAGGCCGCCGACCGGGCCGGCCGCGACGGGACCGCGCTGACCTGCACGCAGGAGTCGGCGACCCCACTCGTCGCGTTCGACAGCGGGCTGGCCGACCGGCTGGCCGCGCTGCTCGGCGCGCCGGTGCTGCCCACCGGCGCCGGGCACGACGCGGGTGTGCTGGCGGCGCACCTGCCCACCGCGATGCTGTTCGTGCGCAACCCGACCGGGGTGTCGCACTCCCCCGCCGAGGCGGCCACCGACGCCGACTGCGCCGCCGGGGTGGCCGCCCTGGCCCGGGTGCTGGAGGAACTGGCATGCCGCTGACCCGCTGGCTGGCCGAGTACGCCTGGCTGCCCGACCGCGCCGAGCCCACCCGGGACGTGCTGATCGAGGCGACCGACGGGCGGATCACCGCTGTCACCCCGCTGACCGTGGACGGTCCGCCGACCGCCGGGGTCGAGGTGCTCGGCGACGCGGTCCGGCTGCCCGGCCTGACGGTTCCCGGCCTGGCAAACGCCCACTCGCACGCGTTCCACCGGGCGCTGCGCGGGCGCACCCACGACGGGCGCGGCGACTTCTGGTCCTGGCGCAGCCTGATGTACGCCGTCGCGATCCGGCTCGACCCGGACTCCTACCTGGCGCTGGCCCGAGCCGTGTACGCGGAGATGGCGCTGGCCGGGATCACCTGCGTGGGCGAGTTCCACTACCTGCACCACGGTCCCGGCGGCACCCCGTACGACGACCCGAACGCCATGTCCGCCGCGCTCGTGGAGGCCGCCGCGCACGCCGGGATCCGGCTCACGCTGCTGGACACCGCGTACCTGGCCGGGGGCGTGGACGGTGCGCCGCTGGCCGGACCGCAACGCCGGTTCGGCGACGGCGACGCGCTGCGCTGGGCGGAGCGGGTGGACGCGTTCCGCCCGTCCGACGAGCACGTCCGGCTCGGCGCGGCCATCCACTCGGTGCGCGCGGTCCCGGCCGGGCAGCTCGCCACGGTGGCCGGCTGGGCCGACCGCAACGGACTGCCGCTGCATGTGCACCTGTCCGAGCAGCCGGCCGAGAACGACGCCTGCCGGGCCGTGCACGGGTGCACCCCGGCGCGGCTGTTGGCCGACCACGGCGTACTCGGCCCGCACACCACAGCCGTGCACGCCACCCACCCGACCGCCGCCGACGTGGCGCTGCTCGGCGACAGCCGCACCCGGGTCTGCGTCTGCCCCACCACCGAACGCGACCTGGCCGACGGGGTCGGCCCGGTGCGCCGGATGGCCGACGCGGGCAGCCCGCTGAGCCTGGGCAGCGACAGTCACGCCGTGGTGGACCTGTTCGAGGAGGCCCGCGCGCTGGAGATGGACGAGCGGCTGCGTACCCGGCGGCGGGGGCACTTCACGCCGGCCGAGCTGCTCGGCGCCGCCACCGTCGGCGGGCACGCCGCGCTGGGCTGGGGCGACGCCGGCCGGCTCGCCGTCGGGCAGCGGGCCGACCTGGTCACGGTACGGCTCGACAGCGCCCGCACCGCCGGGGTGCCGCCGGTCGGCGCGTTCCTCGCCGCCACCGCCGCGGACGTGACCAGCGTCGTGGTGGACGGCCGGCCCGTGGTGGACGGCGGCCGGCACCTGACCGTGGACGTACCCACCGAGCTGCGGGACGCGATCGCGGCGGTGACCGCGAAGGAGGACTCGTGACGCGCGGCAGCCTGCTCGTCGACCACATCGGCGAGCTGGTCACCAACGACGGCCGCGACGGCGACCCGCTCGGCGTCCGCCGCGACGCCGCGCTGCTCATCGAGGACGGCGAGGTGGCCTGGACCGGTCCGGCCCGGCACGCGCCGGCCGCCGACCGGCGGATCGACGCCGGTGGCGCGGCGGTGCTGCCCGGCTTCGTGGACAGCCACGCCCACCTGGTCTTCGCCGGGGACCGGGCCGCCGAGTTCGCCGCCCGGATGGCAGGCGAGCCCTACACCGGCGGCGGCATCAGGACCACTGTCGGCGCCACCCGTGCGGCCTCCGACGACGCGCTGCGCGCCACGGTGGGCAGGCTGCGCGCGGAGATGCTGCGGCAGGGCACCACCACCGTCGAGATCAAGAGCGGGTACGGCCTGAACGTCGCCGACGAGGCCCGCTCGCTGCGGATCGCCGCCGAGTTCACAGGCGACACCACGTTCCTCGGCGCGCACGTGGTCCCGGCCGAGTACGCCGACCGCCCGGACGACTACGTGGGCCTGGTGTGCGGGCCGATGCTGGCGGCCGCCGCGCCGTACGCCCGCTGGATCGACGTGTTCTGTGAGCGGGGCGCGTTCGACGCCGACCACGCCCGCGCGATCCTCGCCTGCGGGCAGGCCGCCGGTCTCGGCGTACGGCTGCACGCCAACCAGCTCGGTCCCGGGCCGGGCGTCCGGCTCGGCGTGGAGATGGGCGCGGCGAGCGTCGACCACTGCACCCACCTGACCGACGCCGACGTCGACGCGCTGGCCGGCTCGGAGACGGTCGCCACACTGCTACCAGGCGCCGAGTTCTCCACCCGGTCGCCGTACCCGGACGCCCGGCGGCTGCTCGACGCGGGCGTCACGGTCGCGCTCGCCACCGACTGCAACCCCGGGTCGTCGTACACGTCGTCGATGCCGTTCTGCGTCGCGCTCGCCGTACGCGAGATGCGGATGACCCCGGCGGAGGCGGTGTGGGCCGCGACCGCCGGCGGGGCGGCGGCGCTGCGCCGCACCGACGTGGGGCGGCTGACCCCCGGGGCGCGGGCCGACCTGATCGTCCTCGACGCCCCGTCCCACCTGCACCTGGCCTACCGGCCGGGCGTGCCACTGATCCGCCGGGTCCTGCACAACGGAGTACCGCGATGACCACCGTGACCGTCCTGTCCACCGGCGTCACCCCCGCCGACGTGCTCGCGGTGGCCCGCGGCACCGCCAAGGTCGTGCTCGACCCGGCCGCCACCGAGGCGATGGCGGCCTCCCGATCCATCGTGGACGGCATCGAGGCGGCCGGTCGCCCGGTGTACGGCGTCTCCACCGGCTTCGGCGCCCTCGCCAACACGTTCGTCGCCCCGGAGCGCCGGGCCGAGCTTCAGCACGCACTGATCCGCTCGCACGCCGCCGGGGTGGGCGCGCCGATGCCGCGCGAGGTGGTACGCGCCATGATGCTGCTGCGGGTCCGCTCGCTGGCGCTCGGCCGCTCCGGGGTCCGCCCGCTGGTCGCCGAGGCGCTCGTGGACCTGCTCAACCACGAGGTCACCCCGTGGGTGCCCGAGCACGGCTCGCTCGGCGCGTCCGGCGACCTGGCGCCGCTGGCGCACTGCGCGCTGGTCCTGCTCGGCGAGGGCTGGGTGCTCGGCCCGGCCGGTGAGCGCATCCCGGCCGCCGACGCGCTGCGCCGGGTCGGGCTGAAGCCGGTGTCACTCGCCGCCAAGGAGGGGCTGGCGCTGATCAACGGCACCGACGGCATGCTCGGCATGCTGCTGCTCGCCGTCTCCGACGCCCGGCACCTGTTCGCCATGGCGGACGTGACGGCGGCCCTGGCCATCGAGGCGATGCTCGGCTCGGAGCGGCCGTTCCTGCCCGAGCTGCACGCGATCCGCCCGCATCCCGGTCAGGCCGCGTCGGCGGCGAACATCCACCGGCTGTTGCAGGGCTCGGCGGTGATGGACTCGCACCGCGACGACCTGGCGCACGCGGTGCAGGACGCGTACTCGATGCGCTGCGCCCCGCAGGTCGCCGGAGCGGCCCGGGACACGCTCGACTTCGTCGAGGTGGTGGCCGGCCGGGAGCTGCTGTCGGTGGTGGACAACCCGGTGGTGCTGCCGGACGGGCGGGTCGAGTCGACCGGCAACTTCCACGGCGCGCCGCTCGGCTTCGCCGCCGACTACCTCGCCATCGCCGCCGCCGAGGTGGGCGCGATCGCCGAACGCCGGGTGGACCGGCTGCTGGATGTCACCCGCTCCCGGGAGCTGCCCGCGTTCCTGTCGCCGGACGCCGGGGTGAACTCCGGGCTGATGATCGCCCAGTACACCGCCGCCGGGATCGTGGCGGAGAACCGCCGGCTGGCCGCGCCCGCCTCGGTCGACTCGCTGCCCACCAGTGGCATGCAGGAGGACCACGTCTCGATGGGCTGGGCGGCCGCCAAGAAGCTGCGCACCGTGCTGGACAACCTGACCAGCCTGCTCGCGGTGGAGTTGCTGTCGGCCGTACGCGGACTCCAGCTCCGCGCGCCGCTGACGCCGTCACCGGCCGGGCGGGCGGCGCTCGACGTGCTGGGCCGCACCATCGGCGAGCCGGGACCGGACGTGTTCCTCGCGCCGCTGATGGAGGCCGCGTGCGAGGTGGTACGCGGCCCGGAGCTGCGCGCGGCGATCGAGCGGGAGATCGGCCCGCTCGCCTGAGGGGGCCGGTCCGGCGTCCGGCCGGGTGCCCGGTCGGCGCTGCGGCCGGGTGCCCGGCGGGGCCGGGTCAGGCGGCGGGTGGGAGCACCTTCGCGACCAGCTTGGCCAGCTCCCGCAGCGCCTTGCCGCGGTGGCTGACCGCGTCCTTCTCCTCGGGCGTCAGCTCCGCGTTGGTGCGCTCCTGCCCGTCGCCCAGGAAGATCGGGTCGTAGCCGAAGCCGCCGTCGCCGCGCGGCGCGCGCAGCAGCCGGCCGGACTGGCGGCCGTCGACCAGGTGCTCCTTGCCGCCGGGCAGCACCAGCGCGACGGTGCAGACGAACGCGGCGCCCCGGTGCTCGTCCGGCACGTCGGCGACCTGGTCCAGCACGAGCTGGAGGTTGGCCCGGTCGTCGCCGTGCCCCCCGGACCAGCGGGCGCTGAACACACCAGGCATGCCGTTGAGGGCGTCCACCGCCAGCCCGGAGTCGTCGGCGATGGTCGGCAGACCGGTACGCCGGCAGCCCTCCCGCGCCTTGATCAGCGCGTTCTCGCCGAACGTGAGGCCGGTCTCGGGCAGCTCCGGGTACTCCTCGACGTCGTCGAGCCCGAGCAGGGCGATCCGGTGCGCGCCGAGCGCGCCGTCCAGGATCCGCTGGAGTTCGACCAGCTTCTTCCGGTTCCGGGTGGCGAGCAGGACCTTGTTCATGACGAGAGCGCCTTCCGCTGCGCGTCGGCCAGTTCCAGGCAGCCCGCCACGCCCAGGTCGAGCAGCGCGTCGAGCTGGTCACGGGCGAAGACGCCCGCCTCACCGGTGCCCTGCACCTCGACGAAGTCGCCGGTGCCGGTGCAGACCACGTTCATGTCGACCTCGGCGGTCACGTCCTCGGCGTAGCAGAGGTCGAGCATCGGCTCGCCGCCGATCACCCCGACGCTCACCGCGGCCACCGAGCGGTGCATCACCTTCTCCACCTTGCCGGCCAGCGCCTTGCGCCCGGCGAGCCAGGTCACCGCGTCGTGCAGCGCGACGTACGCGCCGGTGATCGCGGCGGTACGGGTGCCGCCGTCGGCCTGGAGCACGTCGCAGTCCAGCACGATCGAGTTCTCGCCGAGCGCCTTGAGATCGACGCAGGCGCGCAGGCTGCGGCCGATCAGCCGGGAGATCTCGTGGGTCCGGCCGCCGACCTTGCCACGGACGCTCTCCCGGTCCGAGCGGGTGTTCGTGGCGCGGGGCAGCATCGCGTACTCGGCGGTCACCCAGCCCAGCCCGGAGCCCTTGCGCCAGCGGGGCACGCCTTCGGTGACGCTCGCCGTGCAGAGGACCCGGGTCGCGCCGAACTCGACGAGCACCGAGCCCTCCGGGTGGGTGCTCCAGCCCCGGGTCAGGGTCACCGGTCGGAGTTGGTCGGGCCGCCGCCCGTCAGGTCGCACCATGCCTGCACCCTATGCGGTGCGGTGATCGCACCGCCCGCGGGTGCCCGCCGACACGACGCGGCCGCCGCCGGGCTCAGACCTCGTAGCAGGCGCCGGGCCGGACCACGTCCAACGGCCCGGCGTACGCCCCGGCTGCCGCCTCCACCGTCTGCGACTCGCTGCCCCAGGCGGGTACGAGATGGGTGAGCAGGAGCCGTCCCACCCCCGCCTTGGTGGCCACCTCGCCGGCCTCCCGGCCGGTCAGGTGCAGATCCGGCGGGTTCTCCACGCCGTCCATGTAGCTCGCCTCGCAGAGGAACACGTCGGCGTCCTGGGCCAGGCGCAGCAGCGCCTCACAGGGCGCCGTGTCGGCGGAGTAGCAGAACACCCGGCCGCCGTGCTCCAGCCGCACCCCGTACGTCTCGACCGGGTGGTTCATCCGGTCGACCGTGACGGTGAACGGGCCGATCGGGAACGTGCCCGGCTGGAGGCCGTAGAACTGGTAGACGTCCTCCACCGAGCCCTCCTCCTGCCCGTACGCGGTGGCCAGCCGGTCGGGCGCGCCGGAGGGGGCGTACATCGGCAGGGGCGGGTACGGGCCGTCCGGCGCGTACCGGCGTACCACCACGTAGGACACGGCGTCGAACATGTGGTCGCAGTGCAGATGGGTGAGGAGGATGGCGTCGGGGGCGTGCAGCCCGACGTAGCGCTGGAGCGTGGACAGCGAGCCCACGCCGAAGTCGATCAGGAGCCGGAAGCCCTCGGCTTCCATGAGATAGGCCGAACAGGGCGATTCGGGCCCCGGGAAGCTGCCCGCGCAGCCGAGGACGGTCAGTCTCATCCGGTGGCCTCGATCTCACGATGAGTAGTCGATGCGCCGGCGGCGGCGCCGCCGATGATCTCTACCGACGCGCTCGCCACGCTGCGCAGCCTACGCGCCGCCCCGGTCGAGCAAGAATCATCTGCCGGAAGTTGTCATCAACGTGACACCCATACACGTCCGCTCCGGACGAGACCGGCGGTCCGGCCGGCGGGCACGCCACCGACCGGACCGGCCATCGGTCCGTCAGGCCCAGAGCTGACCCTCCAGGGCATCCTCCGCGTCGGCGAGGGTGCCGCCGTACGCGCCGGTCGACAGGTATTTCCAGCCGCCGTCGCAGACCACGAACGCCACGTCCGCGCGGCGGCCGTCGCGGACCGCCTCGTGCGCCACCGCGAGCGCGGCGTGCAGGATGGCCCCGGTGGAGAACCCGGCGAAGACGCCCTCCACCTCGACGAGCTGCCGGGTACGCAGCACCGCGTCCCGGGTGCCCACGGAGAAGCGGCGGGACAGCACCCCGGCGTCGTACAGCTCGGGCACGTAGCCCTCGTCGATGTTGCGCAGACCGTAGACCAGCTCGCCGTAGCGCGGCTCGGCCGCCACGATCTGGATGCCCTCGACCTTCTCCCGCAGGTAGCGCCCGGTGCCCATGAGCGTGCCGGTGGTGCCCAGCCCGGCCACGAAGTGGGTGATGCCCGGCAGGTCCTGCAACAGCTCCGGCCCGGTCGTCTCGTAGTGCGCCCGGGCGTTCGCCTCGTTGCCGTACTGGTAGAGCATCACCCAGTCCGGGTGCTCGGCGGAGATCTGCTTCGCGGTCGCGACGGCCTGGTTCGAGCCACCGGCGGCCGGCGAGAAGATGATCTCCGCGCCGTACATCCGGAGCAGTTGCACCCGCTCGGTGGAGACGTTCTCCGGCATCACGCAGACCAGCCGGTAGCCCCGCAGCTTCGCCACCATGGCCAGCGAGATGCCGGTGTTGCCGCTGGTCGGCTCCAGGATCGTGTCACCGGGGCGGAGCCGGCCGGCCTCCTCGGCCGCGCGCACCATGAACAGCGCCGCGCGGTCCTTGATGCTGCCGGTCGGGTTCCGGTCCTCCAGCTTGGCCCAGAGCCGCACCGGCGGCGCACCCTCGGGCACCGTCGGCGAGAGCCGGGGCAGCCCGACGAGCGGCGTGCCGCCGCAGGCGTCGAGCAGGCTGTCGTACCGCGCCATCGCGGGCCCCTCAGCGGGCGGCGCGCATGGAGACCGCGTGCGAGGCGATCGCCGCGGCGGCCGCGAAGCCGAACGCGCCGCCGGCGACGGCCGGCAGGATGGTCACGCTGTCGCCGTCGTTGAGCTTGGCGTCGAGCGCGCCGAGGAAGCGGACGTCCTCGTCGTTGACGTAGACGTTGACGAACCGGTGCAGCACGCCCGCGTCGGTGACCAGGCGGGCCTTCAGGCCGCCGTGCCGGGAGTCCAGGTCGGTGATCAGGTCGGCGAGCGTGTCGCCGCTGCCCTCGACGACCTTCGCGCCGCCGGTGTAGCTGCGCAGGATGGTGGGGATGCGAACCTCGATGGCCATGGTGTCTCGTGCTCCTCGTTCGGGATCGTGCCAGGTGACGGGAAAGGAAGGTGCCGGCGCTGAAGGTCAGCGGTCGGAACACTCGTAGTCGACCGTCGCCGGGCTCTGCCCGAACATGTAGGACTGGACGGCGTTCGGGTCCACGGCGGCATCCATGATCTCCACCGGTTCCTCGGTGACCACGCCGTCGACGATCCGGAAGGAGCGGATCTCCTCGGTGTCGGGCTCGCGGGTCGAGACGAGCAGGTAGTGCGCGCCCGGCTCGCCGGCGAAGGAGACGTCCGTACGCGACGGGTAGGCCTCCGTCGCGGTGTGCGAGTGGTAGATGACGACCGGTTCCTCGTCGCGGTCGTCCATCTCGCGCCACACCCGCAACTGCTCCATCGAGTCGAACTCGTAGAACGTCATGGAGCGGGCGGCGTTGTCCATCGGGATGTGCCGGGTCGGGGTGTCGCTGCCGACGGGACCGGCGACCACGCCGCACGCCTCGTCCGGGTGGTCCCGACGCGCGTGGGCGACGATCGCGTCGATGATCGACCGGTCGATGCTCAGCACGCCGCCAAGCCTAGCGCCTGGCCAGCCCGGGCGGCGAGGTGGCGACCGTCACCACTCAGTCGATCAGCGCGTTGAGCAGGGACTCCTGGAGATATCCGAGATAGGCGTAGACCGACAGTTGGAACACCCGGGACGAACCCGGGTCCGCGGCCACCGCGTCGTCGAGTTCCTCGCCCAGGTCGGTGCCGTCCTTGATCTCCAGGCGTACGCCCATCGCCAGCCGGGCGTCGTTCAGCGCGCGCAGCCACGCCTCGGCCGCCTCCGCGTCCAGCCGTACCTCACCACCGGCGTCACCGTCGGGCAGCGCGGCGAGGACGGCGCCCGCCTGGTCGATCTTGCCGGTCTTCAGGTCGCCCTCGGTGTAGCGGCGGAACTCGGCGGTGCCGGCGTCGTCGTCCGGGTAGACGTCGGGGAAGAGCCGACCGACCACGGGATCGCCGTGGTCGAAGCCGTCGGTCAGCAGGCCGACCACCTCGTTGGCGACCTTGCGCAGCACCCGGACCTCGTCGACCGCGAACGTGGCCACGTAGTGGTCGCCCCGGCGGCGGAACATGCTCATGACCTGTCCACCGTCGCCCAGAGCCCGTACGCGTGCAGTTGCGCCGCGTCGTGTTCCATCCGCTCCCGCGCGCCGCTGGAGACCACGGCCTTGCCCTTGTGGTGCACGTCCAGCATGAGCCGCTCCGCCTTCTCCCGGCTGTACCCGAAGAGCTTCTGGAACACCCAGGTCACATACGTCATCAGATTGACCGGATCGTCCCAGACGATGGTCACCCATGGCCGGTCGGAAACCGGCACCTCTTCGGTGTCCGGCGTCTCGACCGGCGCAACCTGTGGAGCCGCCATGCCCCCCATCGTGCCACCGGATCCGGGGAACCGATGAACCGGAACGGCGCGCGGGTCGTCGTCACCCGCCCGGGCCGCGTACGCGAGCCCGGGTCGCCGTGTGCCGGTGGCGTGGTCAGGCAAGCAGGATGCCGTGGTCGACCGCATCGGCGAGCACCGCGCCCAGCGAGAGACGGATCACCTCGAAGCGGCGGGACACCTCGCGGGACAGTTCGAGTTCGACCTCGCGCAGCGCGCGCTGGGCCCAGGACCGGGCGGCGTTCGGGTCGTTGTTGCCGGGCGCCCGCCAGTGCTGCCAGCAGCCGCCGTTGAGGGCGACGCCGACCGGCGGGAGCACCTCGTCACGCTGCGCGCCGGGCAGCCCGGCCAGCGCGTCCAGGGCGCCCGCGCCGGTCAGCCCGGCGACCCCGGCCGTGCTGGTCACCAGGAGCACCCGGTCCAGCTCGGGGCCGTCCGGGTGGTCGGCCAGGCCCCAGCGCACCGCGTGGGTGATCCGCCGGCGTACCCCCTCGGCCAGCGGCGCGCCGAACACCCGGGCGGCGGCCTCGTCGACCAGGCCGCGCACGGTCTCGTCGCACTGGGCGGTGGCGAGCAGCGACAGCGCCTCCAGCTCCCGGTCGAGCATCTGCGGCAGGCCGGCGCAGCCGACCCCGAAGACGATCTCCTGCACCACCCGCAGGTGGATGTTGGCCAGTTCCAGGGCGAGGTGCTGGCGGATCCGGCGGGCGCAGGCGCGGGCCTGGCGGTCGATCCGGTCGGCCAGCTCGCCCGGATCGACGCCGGCGAGCACCGGCACCCGGCCATGCGCGCCGGCCGGCACCGGCGGGCGGGCGCTGCCGCGACGCAGCACCTCGTCGGCCGCCCAGCCGACCAGCGCCCGGCGCAGCTGCGGCAGCTCGGCGCGGCGGGCCGGGAACCACCGGGCCGGGGTGAGCGCCGGCACCGCGGCCAGCAGCGCCGCGCGGTGCGCCTCGATCGAGACCGACACCGGGTCGAGCCGCCGGGTGGGCCCGGTCCGGCCGGACGCCGCCCGGTCCTGGGCCTGCGCGCCGTCGCCCGGCGTCGCCGGGCCGGTCACGCCGGGAGTGACGGCGAAGAACACCTCGACCGGGGTACGCGCCACCTCGGCGAGCAGGTGCAGCTCGGCCGCGCTGAACGCCTGGTCGGCGGAGATCACGAAGAGCAGCGCGCCGGCCCGGCCGACGGCGTCGCGCAGCACCCGGCCGCCTGCGACGCCGAGCGTGCCGGTATCAGGCGTGTCGACCACCGCGAAGTGCCGCAGCAGCGGATCGGGCAGGCTCAGTTCGACCCGGCGCGGCGGCCGGGCCAGCGCCGGACCGGCGGCGAGCGGGTCGGCGCCGTAGGCGTGCGGCTGGCGATAGCCCGGGACGTACGCGGCGCGGGTGGCGGTGGCGGCGTGCTGGACCAGCAGGTTGCTTCCCGGCGGTACGGCGAGCGTCGCGGCCTCGACCCCGAGCAGGCCGGCGATCAGCTCGCGCCGGCTGGCGCCGGCCGGACCGGCGACGACCACAGCCATCGGCTCGTCCGGACCGGGCGCGGTCACCCCGAGCCGGGTCGGCAGCGGGGCACATCCGGGGGACTCGGCCCGGCGGCGTGGGTCGGGCACGTCGACCGAAGGGAGCGAACCTGGCGTCATCAGGCGGGCCTCCCGGTCTGGCGACCGGGGTACCGATCGCGGATTCTCCCTGGTTGCAGGGACTGCCGGAAGAGTACGGGTGTCGGCCATCCGACAACCAACACATCCGGTACTCACGGGTAATGAACAGATTACTCAACTTCACTGCGTGACGGCGCGTACGCGGACGGAACACGGTCGATATGCTGCATCGATGAGTAGGTGGGAGTTCGTCGGCCGTACTGATGAACTCAACCGTCTGTTGTCGGCGGTCGGGGGGCCGGAGGGGCGCGGGTTGCTCTTCAGCGGTGACGCCGGGGTCGGCAAGAGCCGGCTGCTGCGCGAGGGGGTGGCCGCGCTCTCCCCCGAGCGGTACGCGATCTGGTCCATCGCGGCCAGCGCCACCACAGCCGCGTTGCCGTTCGGCGGGCTGGTCCAGGTGCTGCCCGCCTCGCAGCCGCAGGGCCTGTCCCCCGCCGGGATCCTGCGCTGGGCCATGGACGTGCTCCAGGAACAGGCCGCCGGCCGGCCCGTCGTGCTCGCCATCGACGACGCGCATCTGCTCGACCCGCCCTCGGCGGCGCTCGTGCACCTGGTCGCCCGCTCGGAGAACGCGTACGTCATCGGGACGCTGCGCAACGGCGAACAGGTCCCGCTGCCGATCCGCGCGCTCTGGACCGACGGCCTGGCCGACCTGGTCGAGCTGGGCCCGCTGTGCCGCAGCGAGACCACCGGGCTGCTCGCCGCCATCGTGGGCGGACCGGTCGACGCCGGCTCCTCGGAGCGTCTGTTCCAGCTCTCCGCCGGCAACCCGCTGCTGCTGCGGGAGCTGGTGCTGGCCGCCGAGGACGAGCTGAACACCAGGTACGGCATCTGGACCTGGACCGGCCGGCTGGAGCTGGCGCCCAGCCTCACCGACCTGATCGACACCCGGATCGGCCAGCTCACCCCCGGTGTCCGGGCGGTCGTCGAGCTGGTCGCCTTCGGCGAACCGCTGGGCCTGCAACTGCTGGAACGGGCGGTCGACCCGGCGGACGTGGAGACGGCCGAGGAACGCGGGCTCATCGCGCTGGTCCACGACGACCGGCGGCTCAACGTCCGCCTGGCGCACCCGCTCTACGGCGAGGTGATGCGCCGGCACTGCCCGGTCAGCCGCACCCGCCGGCTCCAGGCCACCCTCGCCGGACTGCTGGAACAGGTCGGCAAGCGCCGCCGGGACGACCTGCTGCGCGTCGCGGTGTGGCGACTCGACTCGGGTACGGCGCAGGACGTGGCCCTGCTGCTCGACGCGGCGGTGCAGGCGTTCGGCAGGTACGACGTGCCGCTGGCCACCCGGCTGGCGCGGGCCGCGCTGGAAGCCGGCGGCGGCACGGACGCGGCGGAGCTGCTCGCCACCATCCTCATGTTCGGCGACCGGCCGGACGAGGCGATCAGCGTGCTCGACCAGGTCGCCGGTGAGATCCACGACGACCGGCGGCGCAGCCGGTGGCTGACCGTCCGGGGCATGGTCAGCTACTGGGGGCTCAACCGCGAGTCCACCGTGGAGGAGATCGCCGCGCGGGGCGAGGAGCTGCGCGACCCCGCCGACCGGGCCCGCGTACGCGCGTTCGAGGCCATCATGCGGCTGCACCGGCTCGACGTCGACGTCGCGGTACGGCTGGCCCAGGAGGTGCTGGACCGGCCCGCCGCCCCGATGGCCGCCCGGGAGCTGGCCCGCTGCACGCTCGCCCACCTCCAGGCCGCGCAGGGGCAGTACCAGCTCAGCGCCAACGCGATCGCCCGCGTGCAGGCCGAGGCGGCGTGCTGGCGGGCCGACATGCCCTACCTCCAGCTCGCCATGGAACTGGCCCGGGGCACCCGGCTGACGCTCTCCGGCGACCTGCCCGGCATCGACGCGATCGTCGCCGACGAGTTCGCCGACCTGGCCGGAGCCGGCGACTTCCGGCTCGGCACCGGATACCTGGCCATCCTCCAGGCGTACGCGGCGCGGCTGCGCGGGCGCGGGGACGACGCGCTGCGGACCAGCCTGGAGGCGTGCGCGGTGCTCGCCACCAGCCGGGTGTACGCGGGTCTCGCGCACGCCGAGCGCGCCCAGGCCGCCGCGCTGCGCGGGGACGTGACGCACGCGGCCGAGGCGATGGCCGAGGCGGACCGGACCCACGCGCCCGGCATGGCCGTGCTCTATCCGTGGCTGGAACAGGCCCGGGGCGCGGTCCAGGCCGCCACCGGTGACCTGCCCGCGGCCACCAAGCACCTGTGCGCACTCGCCGACCGGCTGCGCGAGGACGGCCTGGCCGGGCACGAACTGCTCGTCCTGCTCGACCTGGTCCGGCTGGATCAGGCCGCCGCGCCGGTCGGCCCGACCTGCACCGACGGTGGCCGGCGCACCGTGGCGCAGCGCCTGGCCGAACTCTCCGAGCAGGTCGACGGCGTGCTGCCGCCGCTGGTCGCCCGCTTCGGCCGGGCCGCCGTCGACGGCTCGCCGGACGCGCTGCTGGCCGTCGCCGACGACTTCGCCGACCGGGAGCTGATCGTGTACGCGGCCGAGGCGACCGCCCTGGCGCTGCACCGGACGCGACACGTCCGGGCCGGCGCCACCGGGCCGATCCGGGAACGCCTCGCCGACCTGCTGCGCCGCTGCGACGAGATCTCCACCCCGGCGCTGCGGCTGCTGCGCCCGACGCTCAGCGACCGGGAGTGGGAGATCGCCCGCCTCGCCGCCGACGGCGTGACCAGCCGCGCCATCGCCGAGCGGCTGTTCCTGTCCACGCGCACTGTGGAGAACCACCTCCAGCGCGTCTACAGCAAGCTCGGCGTCGCCGGACGCGGCGAGTTGCGGGCCGCACTGCGGTCGATGCCGGGGCACGACGGCGCGGACCCGGGCTGAACTCTAGGCTGGAGCGGTGAGCACCCTTCGCCCCGCGCTGCTGACCGACCACTACGAGCTGACCATGGTCAGCGCGGCCCTGCGTGACGGCACAGCCGACCGACGCTGCGTCTTCGAGGTGTTCAGCCGGCGGCTGCCGGCCGGGCGCCGGTACGGCGTGGTCGCCGGGACCGGCCGGCTGATCGAGATGATCCGCGACTTCCGGTTCGACCCGGCGGAGATCGACTTCCTGCGCCGTACCGGAGTGGTGGACGACCGGGCCGCGCAGTGGCTGGCCGACTACCGGTTCACCGGCGACATCGACGGCTACGCCGAGGGCGAGCTGTTCTTCCCCGGCTCTCCGATCCTCACCGTGTCCGGCACGTTCGCCGAGTGCGTGGTGCTGGAGACGCTCGTGCTGTCAGTGCTCAACCACGACTCCGCCATCGCCGCCGCGGCGGCCCGGATGGTCACCGCGGCCCGGGGCCGGGCGCTGATCGAGATGGGCTCCCGGCGGGCGCACGAGGAGGCCGCCGTCGCAGCGGCACGGGCCGCGTACCTCGCCGGGTTCCGGTTCACCTCCAACCTGGCCGCCGGGCAGCGCTACGGCATCCCCACCGCGGGCACCGCCGCGCACGCCTTCACACTGCTGCACGACGACGAGCGGGCCGCGTTCGCCTCCCAGGTCGCCACGCTGGGCAAGGACACCACGCTGCTCGTCGACACGTACGACATCGCCCAGGGCATCCGCAACGCGATCGCGGTGGCCGGGCCGGAGCTGCGCGCGGTCCGGATCGACTCCGGCGACCTCGCGGTGATCGCCCAGCAGTCCCGCGAGCTGCTCGACTCGCTCGGCGCCACCGAGACGAAGATCATCGTCTCCGGCGACCTCGACGAGTACGCCATCGCCGCGCTCGCCGCCGAACCCGTGGACATGTACGGTGCCGGCACCGCAGTGGTGACCGGCTCCGGCGCGCCCACCGCCGGCCTGGTCTACAAGCTGGTCGAGGTGGAGGGGCGGCCGGTGGTCAAACGCTCCGAGCACAAGGCCACAATCGGCGGCCGGAAGGTCGCGGTCCGCCGGCACAAGCCGACCGGCACCGCCACCGAGGAGGTCATCGTGCCGCAGGGCGTACCGGACCGGCAGCCCAACGACCGGCTGCTCCAGCACTCGTACGTGGTGTCGGGCGAACCGGAGACGCTGCCCACGCTGGAGGAGTCCCGGGACCACCTGCGCCAGTGCCTGATCTCGATCCCGTGGGAGGGGCTCAAGCTCTCCGCCGGAGATCCCGCCGTACCGGTGACCGTCGTACCCGCGAGCTGAGGAGGAACCCGTCAGATGACGAACGCCCTGATCATCGTGGACGTGCAGAACGACTTCTGCGAGGGCGGCTCCCTCGCGGTCGGTGGCGGAGCCGGCGTGGCCGCCGGCATCTCCCGGCTGCTGGCCGCCGAGCCGGACCGGTGGGACCACGTGGTCGCGACCAAGGACTACCACGTCGACCCGGGTGCGCACTTCGGCGACCCGCCGGACTACGTCGACTCCTGGCCCCGGCACTGCGTGGTCGGCACCTCCGGTTCCGAGTTCCACCCCGAGCTGGTGACCGACCGGGTGGAGGTGATCTTCCACAAGGGCGAGCACGCGGCCGCGTACTCCGGTTTCGAAGGCCGTGGCCCCGACGGCGAGTGCCTGGCCGACTGGCTGCGCCGCCACGACGTGGACCGGGTCGACGTCGTGGGCATCGCCACCGACCACTGCGTGCGCGCGACCGCGCTGGACGCCGCCCGGGAGGGCTTCCGGACCACTGTGCTGCTGGACCTGACCGCCGCTGTCGCGCCGGACACGCTCGACGTGGCGCTGCGGGCGCTCGACGGCGCCGGGGTGACGACGGTGGGCGAGCCTGTGATCACCACCGCTTGACCCGGTAATCGCTTGCGGGTGTCGTACCCCGGCCCCAGGATGGCGCCGGAGGTACGGACCGTCGTGAACCTGAAGCCTTACCGGGAGGCGCTCGCCCTACCCGGTCTCCGATCGTTGCTGCTGGTGTCGGTGCTGGCCCGTGTGCCGCTGACCGCCACCGGGGTGACGCTCACCTTCTACGTGGTGCTCGACCTGGGCCGCGGCTACGGCGCCGCCGGCCTGGTCGGTGCCGCGTCGACCGTCGGCGCGGCGGTCGGCGCCCCGCTGCTCGGGCGGCTCATCGACCGCCGAGGGCTCCGGCCGGTGCTGGTGCTCACCACCGTCGCCGAGGCGCTGTTCTGGTCCGCCGCGCCCACGCTGCCGTATCCGGTGCTGCTGCCCGCCGCGTTCTTCGCCGGGCTGCTCGCCCTGCCGATCTTCTCGATGGTCCGCCAGTCGATCGCCGCGCTCGTGCCGGTGGAGAAGCGCCGTCCCGCGTACGCGCTGGACTCGATGGCCGTGGAGTTGTCGTTCATGGTCGGCCCGGCGCTCGCCGTGGCACTGGCCACCGCCGTCACGCCGCGCCTGACGCTCTGGGCGGTCGGCGCCGGCATCGTCGCCTCGGGCATCTGCTTCTGGCTGCTCGACCCGCCGATCCGGGCCGCCGACGAGCCGGCCGGGCCCCCGCGCCCGGTGCACCGCCGAGAGTGGCTCAGCCCGCGCCTGCTCGCCGTCCTGGCGGTCAGCCTCGCCGCCACGCTGGTGCTCGGCGGCACCGACGTCGCGGTGGTCGCCGTGCTCCGCTCCGGTGGCGAGGTCGGCTGGACCGGTGCCGTGCTGGCCGCCTGGGCGGTCGCCTCGCTGGCAGGTGGCTTCGCCTACGGCGCGGTACGCCGCTCCTTCTCCCCGCTGGCGCTGATGGCCGCGCTGAGCCTCACCACCATCCCGGTCGGGCTGGGCGGGTCGCACTGGTGGCTGCTCTGCCTGGCGCTGATCCCGGCCGGTGCGCTCTGCGCGCCCACCATCGCGTCCACCTCCGACGCGGTCAGCCGACTGGCCCCACCCTCCGTCCGGGGGCTGGCGATGGGCCTGCACGGCTCCGCCGTCACGGTCGGCATCGCGCTCGGCGCGCCGCTGGCCGGCGCGGTGATCGACGCCTCCGCGCCCGTGTGGGGCTTCGTGGTCACCGGTGCGATCGGCGCGCTGGTGGCGCTCGCGGTGCTCCCGATCGAGCTGCGCCACCGCCGCGCCCAACTCCCCACCCCGGCCCCGGACCCCGACGTGGCCCTCGCCTCCCGCTAGCCCTCGCCCCCCCCGCCCGCGCCTTCCACCCACCCACCCACCCACCCGGCGTGATCAACTCCCCGAGGCGGGGCCGCAGCCAGTACGGGGAAGTGGCTGCATCCACGCACCCCGGACACCACCACTCCCCCGAACCGGCTTCGCGTGACGGTACGGGGCGGGAGGGAAAAGGGCGGGCGCCGCGCCCCTGTGAGGGAGTGCGGCGCCCGGCCTTGGACTACTGCGTCAGCGCTGGTCGAGGTTGCCTGTGGTGTCCTCCTGGTAGCTGGCGCCACCGTTTACCTCGCTGGTCAGCGGCTTCGCGCCACCCTCGGGCGGACCGGCCAGGCTCTGCCCGGCGGCCAGCTCGGGGAACTTCGCGTCGAACGCCGGCCGCTCGGAGCGGATGCGCGGCATGCGGTCGAAGTTGCGCAGCGGCGGCGGGGAGCTGGTGGCCCATTCGAGCGAGTTGCCGTGGCCCCACGGGTCGTCGACCTCGACGACCGGGCCGGTCTTGTACGACTTCCAGCAGTTCCAGATGAACGGCAGCGTCGAGATACCGGTGATGAACGCGCCGATCGTGGAGATCGTGTTCAGCGTGGTGAAGCCGTCGGCGGCCTGGTAGTCGGCGTACCGGCGCGGCATGCCCTCGTTGCCCAGCCAGTGCTGCACCAGGAACGTGGTGTGGAAGCCGATCATGGTCAGCCAGAAGTGGATCTTGCCGAGTCGCTCGTCGAGCATCCGGCCGAACATCTTCGGGAACCAGAAGTAGATGCCGGCGAACACGGCGAACACGATGGTGCCGAAGAGCACGTAGTGGAAGTGCGCCACCACGAAGTACGAGTCGTGCAGGTGGAAGTCGAGCGGCGGGCTCGCGAGCAGCACACCGGTGAGACCACCGAAGAGGAAGGTCACCAGGAAGCCGATCGAGAACAGCATCGGCGTCTCGAAGGTGATCTGGCCCCGCCACATGGTGCCGATCCAGTTGAAGAACTTCATACCGGTGGGCACGGCGATCAGGTAGCTCAGGAAGCTGAAGAACGGCAGCAGCACCTGGCCGGTGGCGAACATGTGGTGCGCCCAGACGCTCATCGACAGGGCGGCGATGGCGATGGTGGCGGCCACCAGGCCCTTGTAGCCGAAGATCGGCTTCCGGGAGAACACCGGGATGATCTCGCTGATGATGCCGAAGAACGGCAGCGCGATGATGTAGACCTCGGGGTGACCGAAGAACCAGAACAGGTGCTGCCACAGCATCGGGCCGCCGGTCGCCGGGTCGTACACGTGGGCGCCCATCAGGCGGTCCGCGGCGAGCGCGAACAGCGCGGCGGCCAGCAGCGGGAAGACCAGGATCGCCAGCAGGCTGGTGACCAGCATGTTCCACGTGAAGATCGGCATCCGGAACATGGTCATGCCGGGCGCGCGCAGGGTGAGGATCGTGGTGATCAGGTTGACCGCGCCGAGGATCGTGCCCAGACCGGAGATGGCCAGGCCGACGACCCACATGTTCGCGCCCACGCCCGGGGCGTGGTCGGCGGTGCTCAGCGGCGTGTACGCGGTCCAGCCGAAGTCGGCCGCGCCGCCCGGGGCGATGAAGCCCGCGGTGGCGAGCGTCCCGCCGAACAGGTAGAGCCAGTAGGCGAAGGCGTTGAGCCGGGGGAACGACACGTCCGGCGCGCCGATCTGCAGCGGCACCACGTAGTTCGCGAAGGCGAACACGATCGGCGTCGCGAAGAACAGCAGCATGATCGTGCCGTGCATCGTGAAGAGCTGGTTGTACTGCTCGGGCGACAGGAACTGCAGGCCCGGTCGCGCGAGTTCGGCGCGCATGATCAGGGCCATCAGGCCACCGATCATGAAGAACACGAACGCGGTGACCATGTACATGATCCCGATCTGCTTCGCGTCCGTGGTGCGCAGCAGCCGCGCGATGGCCGACCCCTTGACCGGCTCCCGGACCGGCCAGGGCCGGGTCACGACCGGCTTGGGTGCGACGGTGGTCACGAGTGGCCTCCGGTTCTGGTTGTCCCGCTCGGCGCGCTGGTCATCGGCGCAGCCGTCATCCGCAAGGAGGATAGTCCCCGGTAGGTGGCCCCGCCGCGTGGGGTGGGCGGCTACGATCTCCCGCCCGTCAGAGCGGGCCGGTCAGGAGCCGGTAGTGCTCCCGGAAGATCCGCCCGCCGCGTCCGCGCAGCAACGGGTCGCGCAACGCCGGCGGCACGTCGCGGGTGCGGTTGCGGTCCCGGGTCCGGTCCCGCACCCAGCGGGTACGAGGGCGGCGGCGACTCTCGTACGCGAGCAGCGCGGCCTCGACGCTACCGGCGGCCCGCAGCGACTCGGCGAGCACGACGGCGTCCTCCAGCGCCATCGCGGCACCCTGGGACAGCGTCGGCGCGGTGGCGTGAGCGGCATCACCGACGAGCAGCACCCGGCCGTGGAACCAGCGTCCCAGCTCGACCTCCTCGGTGCGTTCCACGGACACGGTCTCCAGCGCGGCCAGCACCTCGGGCACCGGTCCGCCGTACGAGCCGAACAGCTCGTGCAGGCGGGCGAGCGGGTCGGCGGGCAGGTCGGTGCCGGCCTCGTCGGCGTAGCAGTAGAGCCGTCCGGCACCGAGCGGCACGACCAGGAACCCGGCCCGCTGGCCGAGCAGGGCGGTCCAGTCCGCGATGCGGGGGCCGCCGCGCACCAGGGCGCGGTAGACCACCTGCCCGGCGGGGCGTGGCGGTCCGCCGAGCGCGGCGAGCGTCCGTACCGCCGAGCGGGGCCCGTCGGCGCCGACGACCAGGTCGTACTCGCCGCTGGTGCCGTCGGTGAAGCCGACGGCGACCCGGCCGGGCAGCAGGTCGACGGTGCTGACCTCGGCGCCGTGGCGCACCGCGCCGCCGGCGCCGGTGAGCAGCACCCGGTGCAGTTCGGCCCGGGGCAGCGCCCGGCACTCGCCCACGCCGGCCCAGAGCGCGTCGAGGTCGACCTCGCACAGCGGCGCTCCGGCGGCGTCGAGGAAGCGCTGCCGGTGGATCACCTGGCCGAGCGGGCGCAGCGGCCCGTCGAGGTCGAGCCGGCGCATCGCCCGGGCGGCGTTGCCGGGCAGGTAGAGGCCGGAGTCGATCGACTCGGTGGGTGGCAGCCGCTCGGTGACGTCGGGCCGGAACCCCGCCAGGCGCAGCGCCCGGGCCACGGCGAGGCCGGCGATGCCCGCGCCGACGACGAGGATGCGCAGGGGGGAACCACCCATCACGGGGTACGCCTCCGGAGGGGGATCGGAACGCGTTGGAGGCAAGACATTACTCGCCGCAACCAGGTGGCGGAAGTGCCCATGCGCCCTGGCGCACGCCGCCGGTCGGCGGCGCACCCCGTCCCAGCGGCAGGAATCCCGCCTCCATCTGGGGGAAGGGGGCGGTCGCGACCCTCCGCCGCGCCACCGGCCGGACGCGGAGCGTTAACGAGCCCGGCGCATTTGCGCAATGATTCGAGACATGTAAATGTATTCCCTACATTGTGGGAGCGCTCCCGCCCGAGTCACCGACCGAACCGGCGCCGTCCCGCGCCGAGCCAAGGAGCATCATGAAGCGTCCACTCAGGGCCCTCGCGGCAGCCGGACTGCTGGCCGCCGGCACCCTCGTCGCCGTCGCGCTCGGCGGCACCGCCTCCGCCGACACCCAGATCTGCGAGCAGTACGGCTCGACCACAATCGGCGGCAGGTACGTGGTGCAGAACAACCGCTGGGGCACCACCGCCCAGCAGTGCATCAACGTCACCTCGACCGGCTTCTCGATCACCCGCGCGGACGGCTCTGCGCCGACCAACGGGGCACCGGTCGCGTACCCGTCGATCTTCGTGGGCTGCCACTACACCAACTGCTCGCCCGGCACGAACCTGCCGGTGCAGGTGAAGAACATCAGCAGCGCACCGTCCAGCATCAGCTACAACTACGTCAGCGGCGCGATCTTCAACGCGTCGTACGACATCTGGCTCGACCCGTCGCCCAAGCGCGACGGCGTGAACCAGATGGAGATCATGATCTGGCTCAACCGGCAGGGCTCGATCCAGCCCATCGGCTCGCCGGTCGGCACCGCCAGCATCGCCGGCCGCACCTGGGAGGTCTGGCGCGGCAGCAACGGCTCCAACAACGTCATCTCGTACCTGTCGCCGTCGGCCATCCCCAGCTTCAGCTTCGACGCGCTGGCGTTCATCAACGACACCCGCAACCGGGGCGCGATCACCAACGACTGGTACCTGACCAGCATCCAGGCCGGCTTCGAGCCGTGGCAGGGCGGCGTCGGGCTCGCGGTGAACTCGTTCTCGCAGAGCGTCAACACCGGCTCGAACCCGCCGCCCACGAGCGCCCCGCCGACCACGTCGGCGCCGACCACGCCCCCGCCGTCGGGCGGCGCGTCATGCACCGTCACCTACCGGGCGGCGAACGTCTGGAACAACGGCTTCACCGCCGACGTGACGGTCAAGAACACCGGCTCCGGCACGATCAACGGCTGGACGCTGAACTACAACCTGCCCTCCGGGCAGACCGTCACCAACGCGTGGAACGCCACTGTGAGCCAGAGCGGCTCGGCGGTGACCGCCCGCAACGCCGGCTACAACGGCACGCTGGCACCCGGCGCGTCGGCCAGCTTCGGCTACCAGGCGACGCTGAACGGCAGCTACTCGGCACCGAGCAGCTTCACGCTCAACGGCTCCACCTGCGCCCGCGGCTGACCACCGCACGCGGAGAGGGGCTCGGTCCGCTGCGGACCGCGCCCCTCTCCGTGTACGCCTCAGCCGGCGAGGGCGTCGATGTCGCGCATCTCCTCGGCGGTGAGCGAGAACCCGAACACGTCGACGTTGACCCGGATCCGCTCCGGCGTGACCGACTTCGGGATGACCACGGTCTCGTGGTCGATGTGCCAGCGCAGCACCACCTGGGCCGGCGACACGTCGTGCGCCTGGGCGATGCGGACCAGCACCGGGTCGGACAGGTCGCTGGTCTTGAACGGGCTGTACCCCTCCAGCGCCACGCCGCGGTCCCGGTGGGCGGCGTAGGTCTGCCTGTCGTACAGCGACGGGCTCCAGCGGATCTGGTTGACCGCCGGCGTCTCCTCGGTGGCCTGAATCAGCTCGTCGATCTGACCGATCGAGTAGTTGCTCACCCCGACCGTGCGCGCCATGTTCTCGTCCCGCGCGGCGAGCATCTCCCGCCACACCGGGATGCTGTCGCCCGGCGCGGACGGCGGCCAGTGCACCAGCCACAGGTCGACGTGGTCGGTGTCCAGGGCGGCCAGGCTGGCCTCGATGGTCTCCCGCTCCCGGCCCACCCGGTCCGGCGGCAGCTTGGTGGTGATGAAGACGTCCTCGCGGCGCAGCCCGCTCTCCTTGACCGCCCGCCCGACCTCCTTCTCGTTGCCGTACATGGTGGCCGTGTCGATGTGCCGGTAGCCGGCGTCCAGCGCGGCGAGCACCGCCTGGAACCCGGCCTCGCCGGTGGCCTGCCACGTGCCGAAGCCGAGCAGCGGGATCCGGACGTCGCCGGTGAGCGGGAGGGTGGGCTGGTCGCTGTCCATGTCCCCGTTCTACCCCGGTTCGTCGCACACACACCGGCATCCCGGCGCGCACGGCGGGTCTGGGGGAGGATGCGGGGATGGCGGACCGGCTGGACGAGTACCGGCGGAAACGGGACGCCGCGCGTACCCCGGAACCGGTGCCCGAGCGGGCTCCCGGGCGGAAGCGGTCCGCGCGGCGCGCGCCCCGCTTCGTCATCCAGCAGCACCACGCCCGGAGCCTGCACTGGGACCTGCGGCTGGAGCACGACGGCGTGCTCGCCTCCTGGGCGGTGCCGCGCGGCCTGCCCCGCGACCCGGGCCGCAACCACCTGGCCGTGCACACCGAGGACCACCCGATGGAGTACCTGACGTTCCACGGGGAGATCCCCGCCGGGGAGTACGGCGGCGGGCGGATGATCGTGCACGACGCCGGCACCTACCGCGCGGAGAAGTGGCGCGACGACGAGGTGATCGTGGTGCTGGACGGCGAGCGCACGAAGGGCCGGTACGTGCTGTTCGCCACCGGGGGCCGGGGCCGGGACTGGATGATCAGGCGCACCGACCCGGCGCCGGAGGGCTGGACGCCGATGCCCGAACCGGTCCGCCCGATGCGGCCCGCCGAGGGCGGGCGGCTGCCGCGCGACGCCGCCGCCTGGGGGTACGAGCTGCGCTGGGCGGGCGTGCGCGCGATGGCGTACGTCTCGGGCGGCCGGCTGCGGCTGCTCGACGGCGACGACGCGGAGGTCACCGGGGAGTACCCGTGGGCGCGGGCGATGGCCGAGGCGCTGGCCCCGGCCGAGGCGGTGATCGACGGCGTGCTGGTACGGATCGACCCGGCCGGGCGGGTCCGTCCGCCGACCCGGCGCGACGGGCAGTTCCTCGCCGTCGACCTGCTCTGGCTGGAGGGTGTGTCCAGCCTCGACGTGCCGTACGCGCAACGCCGTGACCTGCTCGACGGTCTGGCGCTCACCGGTCCGCACTGGCAGACTCCGCCGTGGTTCCCGGGAGTCGGCGCGGACGCCCTACGGGCCGCCCGTGAGCAGGGGCTCCCGGGAGTGGTGGCGAAACGCCTCGACTCCCCGTACGAGCCGGGCCGGCGCAGCCGGCACTGGCTGAGCATCGACGCGAGCTGAGGACCACCGTGCACCTGACGCACCTGGAGTGCCCGCGCTGCGGCAGTGAACACCCGGCCGGCGTGTTGCAGAACCTGTGCGGCTGCGGCTCGCCGTTGCTGGCCCGCTACGACCTCGCCGCGGTGGCCGCCACGGTCGCCCCCGAGCAGTTCGGGCTGCGCCCGGCCGACCTGTGGCGCTACCGGGAGCTGCTGCCGGTGGCCGATCCCCGCTTCGTCACCACGCTGGGCGAGGGCTGGACGCCGATGTGGCGTGCGCCCGCGTACGGCCACGAGATCGGCATCGCGGACCTGATCGTCAAGGACGAGGGGCTGACCCCGACCGGGTCGTTCAAGGCGCGCGGCGCGTCGGTGGGTGTGAGCCGGGCCCGGGAGCTGGGCGTGCAGCGGATCGCCATGCCCACGAACGGCAACGCCGGCGCGGCCTGGGCCACGTACGCGGCGCGGGCCGGGATGGGCGCGACGATCGCCATGCCGCTGGCCGCGCCGGCGATCTGCCGCGAGGAGTGCCTCGCCGCCGGCGCCGACCTGCGGCTGATCGACGGCCTGATCAACGACGCGGGCCGGGACATCGCCGAGCTGATCGCCGGGTCGGACGGGGGGATCTTCGACGCCGGCACGCTGCGCGAGCCGTACCGCCTCGAAGGCAAGAAGACCATGGGGTACGAGATCGTCGAACAGCTCGGCTGGCAGGTGCCCGACGTGATCGTCTATCCGACCGGCGGTGGCGTCGGGCTGATCGGCATCCACAAGGCGCTGCACGAGCTGCGCGAGCTGGGCTGGGTGGAGGACCGGCTGCCCCGGCTGGTCGCGGTGCAGTCCACCGGGTGCGCGCCGATCGTGCGGGCGTTCGCGGCCGGGGAGGAGCGCGTCACCCCGTGGGAGGACGCGCACACCGTCGCGTTCGGCATCACGGTGCCCGCGCCGCTCGGCGACGAGCTGATCCTGTCCGCGCTGCGGGACAGCGCCGGCACCGCGATCGCGGTGGACGACGCGGAGATCCTCACCGACCTGCGTGACTTCGCCGCCCGGGAAGGGCTGCTGCTCTGCCCGGAGGGCGCGGCCTGCCTGACCGCCGCCCGGCACCTGCGCGCGGGCGGATGGATCCGGCCCGGGGAGCGCGTGGTGGTGCTCAACACCGGTGCCGGTGTCAAGTATCCGGGCCTGGTGCGCAGCGGGGCGCCGGTGTGACAGGCGAGGTCGTGGCGCCCCGCTCGAACTCGAGGTCAGGCGGTGGGCGGCTCGTCCTCGCCCGCCTCCTCGGCGGCGTCCGCCTCCTCCTTCGTCTTGTGCACCGCGCCGTCGGCGTGCTCCGGCGGACCGTAGACGGTGTAGAGGACCAGCGGGTTCGGCCCGGTGTTGACGAAGTTGTGCTTCGTGCCGGCCGGCACGACCACCAGGTCGCCCGAGACGACCTCCTTCTTCTCCCCGGCCACCCGCGCCTCGCCGGTGCCGCTGACGAACGTGAGGATCTGGTCGATGCCCTCGTGGACCTCCTCGCCGATCTCGCCGCCCGGCGGAATGGTCATGATGACCAGCTGGGTGTGCTCCCCGGTCCAGAGGACGCGGCGGAAATCGGGACTCTTCTCGGCGACCGTTGCGATCGTGAAATGCTCCATGGTCCGCTCATACCCCGATCCCGCGCCCGCCACGCCGAGAGTCGCAGATGGTGGAATTCGCCACGCCGATCCGGTTTGGATCCCCGGAGAGCGGGCATGTGCTGCCGACAAGACCGGTGCGGGCTGGGCCGGTCGAGCCAAGTCCCCGCCGGCGTACCGCCGTACGGCTGCGGTGGTGGGAGACGGCCGGAGCGCGGCGACGTTACGACCAGAGGTCGTGCGGCGCCGTGCGCTCGTCTGCGCGTCCGGTCAGGCCAGCACGGCCAGGTGGAACGGGCGGTCCGCGTGCCCGCTCGTGCCGTGCGTCTCGACGAAGACCGCGTTGGCGATGCCCGAGCGCGGCGCCACCGTGATGACGCCCTGCGCGACCAGCCCGTTGGCGGTCGCAGGCCCGACCGTCCCGACGTACGCCGCTCCGGCCACGTCCTGGTCGAACGAGACCTGGTACATGCCGGCGGCGAGCCGGGTGGCCGAGGTGGCGCCGAGGCCGCGGACGAGCCTTCCGCTGGCGTCGACCACGGCGAACAGCATGCGCGCGGTAGCCGGCAACCCGACCGGCGAACACGAGTTGATCTCGGTGTCGGCGCGCGCGGCCTCCCGCATGCTCGGGATCGGCTGGCCGGTGGTTTCCCTCCTAGCTCTACGGCTGGGCATGGTGATCCTCTCTCCCGCCGGTACGCCGGCAGGAGGCGTTCGTACGCGTCCGGGCGATCGTCGGCGGTCCCCCTCGATGATTCCGACGCTATGTCGGCCGACCGCCCGGCAACCAGCCGACGAACTGTCCGATCACTGACAGTGGACGGCCCTGAGCTGCGGAAACGTCAACCCGTTCGTCGATTCGCCGTCCGCTCCGCCGACCCTCACCGCCCCGCTCGTCACACCGGGGCCGAGCGGAAGCCATGACGCAGCGCGATCATCTGGCTACATTGAAGTATGGTGCAGCCGCTCCGAGGTCGACCGACGGTCTACCGCCCGGTGCTGGCCGCACGGCGCGGGGAACTGGAGGCGCTGACCCGGCTCGACGACGCCTCCGCCGCGCTGCTCGCACCGATCCTCGACGTCCCGGCGGCCGCGACGTCCATCGTGGACTCCCTGACCCGGCTGCCCGCCGGGCTGCTGCCCGCCGTCGACGTGTCGGCGCTGCCGGACGCCACGGCACACGATCCGGTCCGCTGGGGCGTACCGCTGGTGCCGGTGGTCGGTCTCGCGGACAGTGACCGGCGGTTGGCCGCGCACGGTGCGGCGGCCCGGGCCTGGGCACACCACGCGGTCGTCCGGATGCGCGTCGGTCCGGACCGGGGCGGGCCGGACGCCGCAACCGCGGCTGCGGAACGGGTGTGGCGGGTGACGGGCCTGCTGCCCGAGCAGTGCGACCTGCTGCTCGACGCCGGGGACGTGTGCTGCCAGGCCGACGTCCGGCTGGCCGAGCCGAGGGTCCGGCGGGCGGCGCAGTGGGCCCGGCGGCACGCCTGGCGCTCGGTGACGGTGGCGGCCGGCGGGATGCCGCCGGCCCTGTCCCGGCTGCCGGTGGACGAACCGGTCCGGCTGGAACGGTACGACTGGTCGCTCTGGCGGCGTCTGGCCGATCTGCGCCTCGGGTACGGCGACTACGGCGTCGGCTGCGCGGTACGCGACGCGGACGAGCCGGGCGACCGGACACCGACGCTGCGCTGGGCGGCCGACGACGCGTGGTGGGTCTACCGCTGGTCGCGGCGGGGTGGACGGGCCGACGAGCGCTTCGCCGACCTGTGCCGCACGCTCACCGCCGCGCCGCACTGGTCTCCGGCCGGGGCCGGCTTCTCGTGGGGCGACCACGAGATCGTCCGGCGGGCCCGGCGGGGCGCCGGCGCGGGCTCACCCGCCAACTGGATCGCGTGGAGCACCTCGCACCACCTGGCGCACGTGCTGGCCGCGCTGGTCCGGCCGGAACCGGACCAGCGCGCCGGCTGAGCTCACTCCTTCTCGGTGAACCCGAACTGGACCACGCCCTCCTCGTCGACCATCGCGTCCACCGACGTGTCGTTGAGCAGCTCGGCCGCGTCCGAGTCGAGGAAGATGCGCGCGCCCTCGGTGTCCACCACCTGGTCGCCCTGCACCGGCTGCGGCACCAGCTCGATCGAGAGCGAACCGGCGTCGGGGTCGGCGGCGATGCGCAGCCCGCCGGCATCGGCGACGTCCTGCTGGGCGGCGAGGTCACGGATTACCAGGACGGCGTTGTCGGTCATGGTCAGCATGGCTGAACTCCTCATGGCTGGATGGCGGGTTTCGCGGGCGACACGGCCCACGCGGTCGGCTCGCGACCCGGAAGCGGGCGAGACACGATCTCGCCGCGCTGGAAGCAGAGCGGTTCCACCGCCCTCACCCCCACCGTGCCCGCTGCCCGGTCATCCGTCAAACGGAACCCGATGATCGGCCGCTCCCCGGTGAACAGGTGTTTTCCCCGATCCGGACCGGGAACACCGGAGGGTTGCCGCACCCGCGCCGGGGATCGCAAATAACCTTTCGCGCCTGAGTCTTCTCCGCAGGAAATCTCCGTGGCAGCATCTTCCCATGCATCGTCGCCTATTTCCCCGGGCGCTCGCGGTGCTGGCGCTGGTCGCCACCGCGGCTGCCGCCGGCACCACCACCGCCACCGCCGACGCGCCCACCCCCGCGCAGACCCGGCTGAACGCCACCATCGACGCCGTCCTTGCCGACAGCCGGCTCGACGGGGCGCAGGCAGGCGTGGTCGTCGTCGACACCGCCACCGGCCGCACGCTCTACGACCGCAACGGCACCCGGCGGCTCATCCCGGCCTCCAACACCAAGCTGCTCACCTCGGCGGCGGCGATGGAACTCCTCGGTCCGGGCCACCGCTTCACCACCGAGGTGAGCGCCGACGGGCCGCGTCGCGCCGGGATTCTCTCCGGTGACCTCTACCTGCGCGGCGGCGGCGACCCCACCGTCCTCGCCGCCGACTACGACCGGCTCGCCGAGCAGGTCGCCGCGGCTGGCGTACGCGTGGTGGCCGGCGACCTGGTCGCCGACGACACCCGGTACGACAGCGGCCGGCTCGGTCCGGACTGGACCTGGGACGACGAGCCCTACTACTACGCCGCCCAGGTGTCGGCGCTGACAGTCGCCCCGGACACCGACTACGACGCCGGCACCGTGATCGTCCACGCCGCGCCGGGCACCCGGGCCGGCGCCCGGCCGAAGATCACCATGACCCCTGACAACGGCTGGTTGCGGATCGACAACCGGGCCGAGACGGTCGCCGACGGCGAGACGAGCATCTCGTTCGAGCGCGAGCACGGCGGCAACACGGTGGTGGTGACCGGCCAGATCGCGCTCGGCCAGGCTCCCGAGAGCGACTGGGTGACAGTCTGGGAGCCGACCGGGTACGCCGCCGACGTGTTCCGCTCCGCGCTGCGGCGGCACGGCGTACGGGTGCTCGGCCGGACCGTGCTCGGCACCGCCACCCCTGATACCGCCGAGCCGCTCGCCCGGCACGACTCGATGCCGCTGGCCGACCTGATGGTGCCGTTCCTCAAGCTCTCCAACAACGGTCACGCCGAGGTGCTGACCAAGGAACTGGGCCGGCAGCTCTCCGGATCCGGCACCTGGGCCGCCGGGCTGTCGGCGATCAGCGGGTACGTGGGCGACGCCGGAGTGGACACCGGCACGCTGCGCCAGCGCGACGGTTCCGGGCTGTCCCGGCGCAATCTCGTTCCGCCGGCCCAGTTCGTCACGCTGCTCTCGGCGGTCCGCGCCGAACCGTGGTTCGACACCTGGTATTCCGCGCTGCCGGTGGCCGGCAACCCGGACCGGTTCGTGGGCGGGACGCTGCGCAGCCGGATGGGCGGGACGGCAGCAGCGAACAACGTGCACGCCAAGACCGGCAGCCTGACCGGCGCGTCAGCGCTCTCCGGCTACGTCACCGACGCCGACGGGCGGCTGCTCGCCTTCTCGATCGTGCTGAACAACTACCTCACCTCGTCGGTGAAGGGGCTGGAGGACCAGATCGCGATCGCGCTGGCCTCGTACACCGAGAAGGGGACGGCGACCGCCCGGCGCACAGTGCCGGCCGCGCCCGAGTCGCCGCGCGTGCCGGAGGGCCGGGAGTGCTCCTGGGTGAAGCCCGCGCTCTGCTGACCGGCCCGCACCGCCCCGGTGCTCAGGCGCCGGGGCGGTACGGACGCGGGTCGGCCGCGGGATCACCGCGCTCGACCAGCGCGTCGATCTCGGCCGACGGCAGCCCGCGCAGCGTGAGCACCCGGCGACCCCACACGTGCAGGCGGCACGGGTGCGGGCTGGCGTCGTTGCGGCAGACGGTTCCGCCCGACCAGGCCCGCGGCGCGTGCACCACCACCGCCCGCACCGCGAACTGGACGTCCTCGACCGTCACGTACGGCGGCATCGGGATCTCGCGCAGCATGTCACAGTCGGTGCGCGGGCGGGCGGGGGCGACGGGGGCAGGGCCGGTCATCGGTCGGGCCTCCACAGAGGATGGTCGGACGGGACAACCGAAACGTACGGCGCCCGGCCCGGCACGCGACGGACAAACTGTCCCCGCTCAGCGCAGCGCCACCGCCTGGAGACTGACGTTGCCGCAGCCGCCGAGTGACTCCTCCACCGTCCAGTTCAACAGCAGCTTCGCGCCGCGCGGGGCGCGGAACCTGATCGTGAACTCGGCGGTGAGCGCGGTGTGCGGATCCTCCATCCGCAGCGTGGTGACCGGGCCGCCGCTGGAGACGTGCACGTCGAGGCGGCCCCGGGCCATCCAGAGCCCGGCGTACAGACGCACCGTGCGCTGCTGCCCGTCGGCGGCCACCGACAGGTTGAACCCGCTGCCCCGGTGGCAGGTGTAGACGCCGGACATGGTGCCGCGCGCCGACGCGACCGGGTTGCCGTCACGCCAGGCGTACGCCTCGGGGTTGTTGCTGAAGCTCTCCCGCCGCCCCCGGCCGCCCTCGTCGCGGATCTCGCCGGAGCCACCGCGCTTGCGGACCGTCCGGTCGGCGCCGGTGAGCCCCCAGTGGACCCAGTCGGTGGGGCCGGCGGCGGTGAGGTCGACGGTGGCGGGCACGTCGGCGCGGGTGACTGTGACGGTCGGCGGCGGCGCGGGCGTCGGTGACGGCGACGGCGTGGACGGCGACGGGCTCGGCGACGGCGGCCGCTGCCGGGGGCGCAGCCCCGGGTTGACCACCGAGTCGTCGGCCTCGTTCGGCAGCCCGACCCGGCCGGGCGGCGCCACCGGCACTCCGGCGTGCTCCTCGCGTGGCGTGTCGTGCCGCTCGACGCCGAGGTAGACAGCCAGCGCCGCCAGGCAGAGGAACGCGGCCAGCCCCTCCAGCATCAACCGTCGCCGGCGGCGCAGCCGGCGCAGCGCGGACCGGGTACGCGGAAGGCCGTGCCGGTGCGAGCCGGGGCCGGTACGCGGACGGTCCTCCTGGCCCACCACACCCTCCACTTCGGTCACGACCTCAGCCGGAAACGGCCGGTGTGCGACGGGCTTCACGGTGTCACTGGACCGCTCTTTGCGCCATATGTCGAGTGACGGGCGTTTCCAGTTCGTTACCTGACGACCGCTCGCCGGACCGGCCGCTGAGCTTACCGTGCTCGCCTGCGGTGCCACCCCGTCGTTCTGCCCGCCGGTCACGGTCAGGGCGTGCCGCCTGATCAGCGGCCGCTCCCCTGCCAGCCACCCGTCCACGGAGAACGGAGTGCGGGGTTCGGCGGTGGAGACCTCGGTCGTCCGGCGGGGCGTCCTCGGTCGGGCTGTGCAGCGCCACCCGGGGATCGCGGCGCAGGTCGAGTGCCTTGACCGCGCCGGCCATGCTGCCCAGCCGCAGGTGCCCGTCGTCGCCGAAGTCGAACTCGGTGCCGCTGATCCGCGGCGAGCCGTCCCGCCGCAGTGTCGCCATCGTGCCGTGCTTGCGGACCGCGAAGCGGGCGCGCACCCGCGCCGCGAACTCGGGTTCGGCCGCCACCAGGTCGGACCACCATGTCATGCGCCCGAGTGTGTCCGGAAAACCTGACAGCCCGCGGCACGTTTCCCAGCGGACTCAGCCGACCTGGAAACCGAGCGCCTGGGCCAGCATCACCGCCTGCTCGGCGTCGATCCGCGCGCCGGAACGCTGCACCGCCGTCGGGTCGAGCGCGGACAGGTCACTGCCGCGCAGGTCGGACCGGATCAGCTTGGCGGCGTGCAACTGGGCGCCGGAGAGGTCCACGCCGGTCAGCGTCGCGCCGGTCAGGTCGGCGCCGGTCAGGTCGACCTCCCGCATCCGTACGTCGGTGATCCGCGCCCCGCGCAGGTCGGCGCCGGCGAGGGTGACGAAGGACCAGTCGCCCCGGTCGACCCGCAGCGGGCGCAGGTCGCAGCGGTCGAACGTGCTGCCGACCAGCTTGCAGCCGGTGAACTCGGCCTCGAAGAGGTTGCACTTGCTGAACGAGCAACTGGTGAACGCCGAGTCGGTGTGCCGGGAGGCGTTGAACGCCACGTTGCCGAACACGCAGTCGGTGAAGACCGCTCCCCGGCTGACCGCCTCGGTCAGGTCGACGTGGAAGAACTCGCATCGCACGAAGTGCCGGTCGGCCAGCTCCTCGGCGTACCAGTCCTGCTGGCGGTAGGTGACGTCCTCGACCGGCTCGGGCATGCCACCGACCCTAGTGACACTTCCCGGTCGCGGTACCGGCAGGTAGGTTCGCGTCGTGAGTGTCGCAGTGAGCACGGACCCCGGCCACGTCGGTTTCGATCCCGCCCGGCTGGCGCGGATCGACGATCACTTCGCCCGGTACGTCGACGACGGCCGGCTCGCCGGCTGGCAGATCGTCGTCAGCCGCCGGGGCGAGGTCGCCCACTCCTCGACGTACGGGCTGCGGGACCGGGAGGCCGGTACGCCGGTCGAGCCGGACACGCTGTGGCGCATCTACTCGATGACCAAGCCGATCACCTCGGTCGCGGCGATGATGCTCTGGGAGGAGGGCCGGTTCGAGCTGAACGACCCGGTCAGCCGCTGGCTGCCGGAGTTCGCCGACGTACGCGTCTACGACCGGGGTTCGGTGCTCAAGCCGTACACCGTGCCGGCGGTCGAGCCGATCCGGATCTGGCACCTGCTCACCCACACCGCCGGCCTGACGTACGGCTTCGCCCAGGTCTCGGTGGTCGACGGCCTGTACCGGGCGGCCGGCTTCGACCTGGGCGTGCCACCGGGCGCGGACCTGGCCGCGGCCTCGGCCGGGCTGGCCCGGCTGCCGCTGCTGTTCCAGCCGGGCACGAGCTGGAACTACGGCGTCTCCACCGACGTGCTGGGCCGCCTGGTCGAGGTGGTCTCCGGGCAGTCGCTCGACGCGTTCTTCGCCGAGCGCATCCTGGGCCCGCTGGGCATGACGGACACCCGCTGGTGGGTGGACGCGGCGGACTCCAAGCGCCTGGCCGCCCTCTACGCCGCGCACCCGGCGACCGGCCAGGCGGTACGCGCCGACGGGGTGGGCCGGGCCGCGCTGGCGGAGCCGACCTGGCACTCCGGCGGCGGCGGGCTGGTCTCCACGGCGGCCGACTACCACCGGTTCACCCAGTTCCTGCTGCGCGGCGGCGAGCTGGACGGGGTCCGCCTGCTCGGCCCCCGCACGGTGCGCTTCATGGCCCGCAACCATCTGCCGGGCAACCGGGACCTGGCCTCGTTCTCGCCGGAGGGCTTCGCCGAGACGGTCCTCGACGGGATCGGCTTCGGGCTGGGCTTCGCGGTGGTGCTGGACCCGGTGCCGTCGCGGGTGCCCAGCAGCGTCGGCGAGTTCTACTGGGGCGGCCTGGCCAGCACCGCGTTCTGGGTGGACCCGGTGGAGGAGGTCACCGCGCTGCTGTTCACCCAGCTGATGCCGTCGAGCACGTACCCGCTGCGCAGCCAGTTGCGCCAGCTCGTCTACTCGGCGATCGTCGACTGAGCCGGTTCGGCGGAACTCCCCGCCGCCCGCCGGTGGGCTGCCTAGCCTGTGAGGCATGAGCGACATCGTCGTGTTCGGCGCCGGCGGGACGGCGGGTTCGCGGATCGCCGCCGAGGCGGTCGAGCGGGGGCACCGGGTGACAGCGGCGGTGCGGCGTCCGGAGGCGGTCGGCTACCTGCCACCCGGCGTACGCACGGTGACCGGCGACGCCACCTCGGCGCGGAGCGTACGCGAACTTGCCGAGGATGCGGACGTGCTGGTGGTGGCCATCGGCGGCGGCGAGCGCGAGTTGTGGCGCGACGCCGCGCGGACGCTGGTCGACACGCTGCGAGAGTTGCCGGACCCGCCTCGGGTGATCCACGTCGGCGGCGGCTCGACGCTGCTCACGCCGAAGGGCACCCGCTACCTGGACGAGCCGGACTTCCCGGAGGAGTACCGGGACTCGGCGCACGGCCAGGCCGACGCCCTGGAGTTCTACCGCACCAGCGCGGACGGGGTGACCTGGACGTACGTCTCCCCGCCGCCGCTGGAGTTCCACCCGGGTGAGCGGACCGGGCACTACCGCACCGGCACCGACCAGCCGGTGACCGACGCGCAGGGCCGTTCGGTGCTCACCTACGAGGACCTGGCGGTGGCGATCGTCGACGAGATCGAGGATCCCCGGTTCGGCAACGCCCGCTTCACCGTCGCGTACTGATCCGGCGCGTACTGATTCAGCCGGCCAGCCGGGCCGGGAAGCCGCCGGTGGCGATCGGTCCCCAGGACTCGATCGTGACGCGGATCAGCGACTTGCCCTGCGCGATCATCGCCGACCGGTACTCGTCCCAGTCCGGGTGCTCGCCGGAGATGCTGCGGAAGTAGCCGACGAGCGGCTCCAGCGCCTCGGGCAGGTCGAGCACCTCGGCCACGCCGTCGACCTGCACCCACGGGCCGTTCCAGTCGTCGGAGAGCACGCACGCGGAGACGCGCGGGTCGCGGCGGATGTTGGCGACCTTGGCGCGTTCGGGGTAGGTGGAGATCACCAGGCGGCCCTCGGCGTCCACGCCGCAGGCCACCGGGGAGGACTGCGGGCGCCCGTCGGAGCGGGTGGTCATCAGCACGACGTGGTGGCGGGGGCGGAGGAACTCGATCAGGGCGTCCCGGTCGACCCGGGTGTTCTTCGCGATGCTGCGTGCCATGCCCTCGGTTCTACCAGGCCGCCCGGTCGATCTCAGCGCGGACGCCCGGCGGCCCGCTGCGCCGGGACCTGCTCCGGCACGCGCGGGCGGGCCGAGGGCCGCCAGGCACGGCCGTTGGCGTAGATCACCCGGAAACCGAGGTACGCGGCGAGCGGGGCCCAGTGCGCCGAGCGCATCCGCACCTCGGCGGCGTTGTGCCGCTGCCCGTTGGCGAGCACGTCGAGCAGCACGGTCTCGAAGGCGGCCGACTCGACCCAGTCGACCTCGCGGGTGAAGCCGCAGATCAGCGCCGCGCCGGTGACGTCGAGGAACTCGCGCAGCGTGGCGTCGGAGGCGCGGAGCACCGAGCAGCTGCCGAAGTAGAGGCGGCGGCCCTCGCAGCGGCCGGCCATCCGCTCGGCCACGTCCGACAGCTCGACCGAGTCCCAGTCGGTGAGGCAGAGCCGGCTCGGCTCGCCGTGCATGGCGAAGAAGCCCACCCGGTGATCCGCGTACTGCTTGAGCAGCCACCTGTCGACGAAGTAGAACAGCTCGTCGCGGGTGGCCGCGTCCTTGTGGATGTAGCGGATGCGGCCGAGCCGTTCGAGCAGGTCGAGCGTGGGCAGGACGGATCCTCGTTCGTTGAGGTCGCGGTGCCACTGCCCCTCGACGCAGAACACGCCGCCACGCGCCAACGCCCACCTCCCCGCCCGTCGAGGTCGCCGCCCGGGTCCGGGAGCAGACGTTACCGCTCACCCCCGACGGGCGACACCCGGCGGCGCGTTCGCAAACAGGCACTATTCACAGCCGATATCGCGCAACCGCCCGATGTGAGAACAATTTCGGCTAATCACCACGAAGAATCCTCTCACCTGTCACGGTGAGAGAGACGGGACGTACCGGTCGATGTGCCCGTCCAACCCCAGTTCCGCTCTGACATCGGGAGGACTCTGTGCGCGTCAACACCCTGAAGCGGGCGGCGGTCGCGTTCGCGCTGGCCCTGCCCGGGGCCGCCGTGGCGACCGTCGTGGCCGCGCCACCGGCGCACGCCGACGGCTGCTACACCTGGAACCGGACGCTGGCCCAGGGACGTTCCGGCTCCGACGTACGGCAGCTCCAGATCCGGGTGGCCGGCTGGGCCGGATACGGCGGCATCGTCCGGATCGACGGCGTGTACGGCCCGGAGACGGCCGCCGCTGTCAAGCGCTTCCAGGCCGCGTACGGGCTGCGGGCCGACGGCGTGGCCGGACCGCAGACGTTCGCCAAGATCTACGACCTGCAGAAGGACAGCGACTGCACGCCGAAGCACTTCAGCTACGCCGAGCTGGACAACGGCTGCGGCAAGGGCGGGTGGGCCGGGGGTCCGCTCTCGTCGTCGGCCACCCGGGAGAACGCGCTGCGCACCATGTGGAAGCTGGAGGCGCTGCGGCGCAGCCTCGGCGACAAGCCGCTCTACGTGACCAGCGGATTCCGCAGCATCGCCTGCAACCGGCAGGTCGGCGGCGCCGCGGACAGCCAGCACCTCTACGGCAACGCGGCCGACCTAATCGCCAAGCACCGCAGCCTCTGCGACATCGCCCGATCCGCCCGCGACCAGGGCTTCAGCGGCATCTACGGCCCCGGCTACCCGGACCACGACGACCACACGCACGTGGACTCGCGGCGGGAGAACAACCGGGACAAGGTGCCGAACACCAGGGACTGGTCCGCCCCGGACTGCGGGGTCGAGTAGTGCGGTGACGGCGGCCCGGCACGGGGGTGGGGGCTCCCCGGCCGGGCCGCCGTCGGCATGCTCCGGCACGACCGACGCCGCTCCGCGACGGGGCGTCGATGCGACCGGAACCGGGCGCCGGGCGTCAGCTCACCCGGGCCGGAGGGTCCGGGCAGCCCGCCCGGGGTCCGGGCGAGGCGCGGCCCCACCTCGCCCGGACCGGGCGACGGGTCGGATCGCCCGGGGTCCGGCGACGGGGATCAGCTCGCCCGGGGCCAGCGGGGCCGGGCGGCGGGAGCCGACCGCCCGGCGACGGGCCGCAGGCCGGGCCGCACCGGCGGAGCGGCGATCCGCGGGACCGGACCGCGCGCCGCCGGGGCCGCGGCGGCAGGGCGTCCGGCCTGACCCGGCACCGCCCGGGCCGGCTGTCCCGGCACGGGACGCCCCACCTGTCCGGGTACGCCGGGCCGGGCCACCTGACCGGGTACGCCCGGCCGCGTCACCTGTCCGGCCGGACGGGCGACCTGCCCCGGGGCCGGACGGGCGCCGGACGGACCGGTCAGCACGAACGGGAAGGGCACGTGCACGAACGGGTTGCCGTGCCGGATCAGCGCGTCGATCTGGCGGTCGTTGAGACCGTGTGTCTCCAGCACACGCCGGCCCCAGCGATGCAACCGGCAGGGGAACGACGAGCCGTCGTTGCGGCACTTCGGCCCCGCGGGCCACTCCTCGGCGGCGTGCACCACCACCGCCCGGACCGCGAGGCGGACGTCCTCGGGGGTCAACGGCGCCGGTACCGGCACCTCGCCCAGGATCTGGTCGATGGGATCCGTCGACTGCTCACCAACTCGCACGGCAGGCCTCCCGCAGTTCGGCAGCGGTGCGGCGGAACGGCCGCACCACATCCTCGACCACTGGTACGGCCCGGAAACGGCAGCAGTTCAATCCCGCCACCCGGCGACTCAGACCAGGCCGGCGTCCTGGACCAGCAGGGCCACCTGCACGCGGTTGTTCAGGTCGAGCTTTGTCAGCAGGCGCGACACGTACGCCTTCACGGTCGCCACGCTCATGAACAACTCGGTGGAGATCTCCGCGTTGGTGCGGCCCCGGCCGAGCAGCACCGCGACCTCCCGCTCCCGCTCGGAGAGGCCGTCGAGCAGCCGTACCGCCCGCTCCCGTTTCGGGTCCGGGCCCGCCACCGGCGCGGTGCCTGTGACGTGCGCGATGAGCTTGCGGGTCACCGCCGGGGACAGCGTCGCCTCCCCCGCCGCGACCCGGCGTACCGCCGCCACGATCTCGGCCGGCCGGGTGTCCTTGAGCAGGAAGCCGCTCGCCCCGGCGCGCAGCGCCCGCAGCACCTGCTCGTCGGCGTCGAACGTGGTGAGCACCAGCACCTCGGGCGGTTCCGCGGTGGCACGCAGCGCCTCGGTGGCGGCCAGCCCGTCGACCCGGGGCATGCGGATGTCCATCAGCACCACGTCCGGGGCGTACGCGGCGACCGCCGCCGGCACCTCGGCGCCGTCGGTGGCCTCGCCGACCACCGCCAGGTCGGGTACGCCGCCGAGGATCATCGACAGCGCGCCGCGGACCAGCGGGTCGTCGTCGACGATCAGCACCCGCACCGGCGCGCTCACCGGGCCGCCCAGGGCAGCCGGGCGGTCAGCCGGAAACCGCCGTCGGCGTCCCGCCCGTGTTCGAGGCGGCCACCGGCGAGCGTGACCCGCTCCGCGATCCCGACCAGCCCGGTGCCGGCGCCGGGAATGGCGGTGGGCGAGGCGCCGACCGGCCACGGGTTGTGGATGTCCACCGCCAGCCCGTCTCCCGCGCCGCCCGCCAGCCGGACCGTCACCACCGCACCGGGCGCGTGCTTGCGGGCATTGGTCAGCCCCTCCTGCACGATCCGGTACGCGCTGCGCCCGATCGCCGCGGGCACCACCTCCGGCTCGGTCACCTCGTCGACGACGGTGACCCGTACCCCGGCGTCGCGGCTCTCCGCGACCAGCGCGGGCACGTCGGCCAGTGTGGGCTGCGGCCGTTCCGGCGTGGCCTCGGAGCCGACCTCGGCCCGTAGCACGCCGATCACCTCGCGCAGGTCCTGGAGCGCGGCGTGCGCGCTCGCCCGGATCACCCCGGCCGCCCGCGCCACCTCCTCCGGCGGCGCGTCCGGCCGGAACTCCAGCGCGCCCGCGTGCAGGCTGAGCAGGGAGATCCGGTGGGCGAGCACGTCGTGCATCTCCCGGGCGATCCGGCCGCGTTCGAGCTGCCGGGCCTGGTCGAGCCGGAGCTGCTGCTCGGCCTCGGCCCGCTCGGCCCGGTCCCGCAGGGACAGCACCAGCTGGCGGCGGGCCCTGACGAACAGCGCCCACGCCACCACCACGCCGATGAACAGCGCGGTCCAGATCACGGAACCCCAGAACGGCATCGTCGGGTCGGGCCGCACGGCGAGGTAGACCGGCAGGCTCAGCACGTTCCAGACCGCCAGTGCCAGGCCCACCGGCAGCGGCCGGTGCACGAGCACGGTGAACGTGATGACGAGCAACGCGAGGCCGGAGGTGACCGAGAAGAACACCAGCGGCGCGGTGGCCAGCGCCAGCCCGACCGGCCAGCGGCGGCGCAGCCAGAGCGCGCCGCTGACGAGCAGGCCGATGAGCAGGTCGACCTCCTCCAGCCAGGCCGGGCCGGCGTTGAGGCCGAACTCCGGGGTGGCGCTGGTGACGTCGCCGTGCGCGATCAGCACCCAGAGCAGCGAGGCCACGAACAGCACGCCGTCCACGAACCAGTCCCGCGGCGTCCGCCGGGCGGCTCGGGCGGGCACCAGGGAACCCGGCAGGAGCCAGGGATAATCGGGTACGGCGGCGCTGGTCACCCGTCCATGCTAGGAAGCCCTCCGGACCGGCTACCAGCTACCAAAGTCGACGCCTGCGGTGAACCGAGGTCGACGGCGGCGCAGACCGCCGGCCGCAGCGCGTGACCGGGTGGCCCCGGCAGGCTCGACGGCATGATCGAAGTCGACCAGCTCACCAAGCGGTACGGCCCGCACACCGCCGTCGAGGACGTCACGTTCCGGTGCGAACCGGGGTCGGTGACCGGTTTCCTCGGGCCGAACGGCGCCGGGAAGTCCACCACGATGCGGATGATCTGCGGGATGACGCCACCCACCTCGGGCGGTGCCACGGTCGGCGGACGCCCCTACCGGCACCTGCCCAACCCGGGGCGGGAGATCGGCGTGCTGCTCGACGCCTCGGCGCAGCACGCCGGGCGCACCGGGCGGGAGACGCTCACGCTCGCCGCCCGGACCATGGGCGTCGACCGGGGGCGGGTGGCGGCGGTACTCGACCAGGTCGGCCTGAACGACACCGCGGCCCGGCGCCGCGTCGGCGCGTACTCCCTGGGCATGCGGCAGCGGCTCGGCCTGGCGCTGGCGCTGCTGGGCGACCCCCGGGTCCTGATCCTGGACGAGCCGGCCAACGGCCTCGACCCGGAGGGGATCTTCTGGATGCGCGGCCTGCTGCGCGACTTCGCCGACCGGGGCGGCACCGTGCTGCTCTCCTCGCACCTGCTGCGCGAGGTGGAGGCGGTGGCCGACCGGCTGGTGGTGATCGGCGGCGGCCGGGTGGTCGCCCAGGGCGGCAAGGACGAGCTGCTCGCCGGTGCCGGCACGCTCGTGCGCGCCCGCGACGCGCACGCCCTGCGCCTGACGCTGGACCGGGCCGCGCTGCCCGCCACCGACGGCACCGACGGCGGCTTCGTCGTCCGGGCCGAGCCGGGCCAGGTCGGCCAGGCCGCGGCGGACGCCGGGCTGGTCCTCACCGAGCTGCGCCCGGCCGGCAGCGGCGGCCTGGAACAGCTCTTCCTCACCCTCACCGCCGGCGCGTCGACCAAGGAGGCCGTCCGATGACCACCACTGCCGTTCCGACCGCACCGCCGCGGCACGCGCCGGCCGCCGCCGGTCCCTCGCTGGCCCGGCTGACCGCCGTGGAGCTGCGCAAGCTCGCCGACACCCGGGCCGGACGCTGGCTGCTGATCACGATCGGGCTGATCGCGGCCGCGATCGTGGTGGTGCAACTGTTCGTCGTCGACGCGCCGGACCAGACGTTCACCGCGTTCTTCACCCCGTCGCTGCTGCCGGTCGGGCTGCTGCTGCCGGTGCTCGGCATCCTCTCCATCACCGGCGAGTGGTCGCAGCGCAGCGCGCTCACCACGTTCGCGCTGGTGCCCCGTCGCGAGCGGGTGATCGTCGCCAAACTGGCAGCGGTGGTGCTCGCCGCGCTCGCCTCGGTGCTGGTCAGCCTGGCCGTCGCCGCCGTCGGCACGCTCGCCGCCCGCGCCACCGGCGGGGCGGGCGCCTGGACGTTCGACTGGCAACTGCTGCCGCACGCGGCCGTGTTCCAGGTGGCGAGCGTGCTGATGGGCGCCGCCTTCGGCCTGCTGCTGCTGAACACGCCGCTGGCGATCGTCGCCTACCTGCTGCTGCCCACGGTGTGGAGCTTGCTCGCCGCGATGATCTCGGCGCTGCGTGAGCCGGCCCGCTGGCTGGACACCTCGTACACGATGGAACCGCTGCTCGGTGCCGAGATGACCGGCGGGCAGTGGGGCCGGCTCGGCGTCTCGCTCGCCGTCTGGGTGCTCCTGCCGCTGGTCGCCGGCCTGGTCCGCACCATGCGCCGGGAGGTGTCCTGACAGTGGCCGACTGGCAACCCGGCGAGGACGTCGTGGTCGACGGCGGACGCGGCGAGTTGGTGCTGATGTGGGCGGGGTTCCCGCTGCTCGGCGCGGGGCTGGGCGGCGGGCTGGCCGCGGTGTCCGGCTGGATCGCCGGGCTGGCCTGGTTCCCGTTCCAGGGCCTGTTCGAGCTGCTCGACCGGTGGCCGGACGATCGGGCGTACCCGATCGGGGCCGGGGTGGGCCTGCTCGGCGGCCTGTTCCTGGCGGTCGTGGCGGTCCGCGAGCGGCTGACCGTCACGGTCGGGCACCGGACGGTGCGGCTGCACCGCGACGGGCACGGCCGGGACCTGGCCCGCGCCGACGTGGCGGGGGTGTTCGTCGACGGCAAGGCGCTGGTGCTGCTGGACACCGCCGGTGGCGAGCTGGCCCGGGAGAAGTCCGACCTGGACGCCGGGCGGCTGCAGGAGGCGTTCACCCGGCAGGGCTGGCCGTGGACCGGTCAGGACCCGCACCGGGACGCGTACCGGCGGTGGGTGGAGGGGCTGCCCGGCCTGCCGCCCGGCGCGGACGCCCTGCTGCGGGCCCGGCAGCGGGCGCTCGACGGCAGCCACGACGCCGAGACCCGGGAGCTGCACGGGGAGCTGGCCCGGCTCGGCGTCGTGGTCCGCGACGAGGGCAGACGGCAGTACTGGCGGCTGGTGGCCGGCCCGCCGCCGGCGTGACATGCCACATCCGCTGGCGCGTTTCCGGTACCAGAACGAACTGTTCGGGCATGTTCTCCGTACACACGTGTGGTTCGTGACGTCTACCTCGGAGGCATGGTGTCCGCACTTCGAACTGATCCATTCGCGGGGGCGATTCTCCAGGTCGGCGTACTGGCGGCCCTGGACGGCACGGTCGGCCTGAGCGCGTACGGCTGGCTTGCCGGTCTGCTCTTCGGGGTGGTGACGGTCACGGCGCTCGGATACGGGCTGTGCCGCTCGGGCGCGGACCGGCTCGGCCCGGCCGACTGGGTGACGCTCACCCGGGCGACGCTCGCCGGCGGGGTGGCCGCGTTGACCGTCGACTCGTTCCGCGAGCCGATCGTGGTGCCGGTGCTGGTCGTGCTCAGCGCGGTGGCACTCTCCCTGGACTGGGTCGACGGGCAGGTGGCCCGGCGTACCGGCACGGTGAGCGCGCTGGGGGCCCGGTTCGACATGGAGGTCGACTCCTTCCTGGTCCTGGTCCTCTGCGGGTACGTCGCCGATCAGGTGGGCGCCTGGGTGCTGGTGATCGGCGCGATGCGGTACGTCTTCGTCGCCGCCGGCTGGGTGCTGCCGTGGATGCGCGGCTCGCTGCCGCCGCGCTACTGGCGCAAGGTGGTCGCCGCCACGCAGGGCATCGCGCTGGCGGTGGTGGCTGCGGGCGTCCTGCCCCGGCTGCCGGCCGTCGCGGTGCTTCTCGGCGCGCTCGCGATGCTCGTCGAGTCGTTCGGCCGTGACGTCGCCTGGCTGTGGCGGCACCGCGTACCGTCGCGGCGGCGCCCGGTGCCGCTCCCGGCCGCGCCGGTCTCCCCCGCGCCCGCCGGTCACCGGACCGGGTGGACGCCGGGCGTGCGGATCGCGCGCCGGCCCATCGAGGTCGGCGGGCCACGCCCGTGACCGACCTGTCCCGCCGGGCGGACGGCGACGACGCCCCGAACGGCACCACGAACAACGGCACCACGACCGACGGTACGACGGCCGAGTGCGACCGCGCCACGAGCGACCCGGGCGACAGTGCCACGTCCGTCGGCGGCCCGGTTGACCGCACGCCCGACGACACAGTGGCCGGGGCCGACGGCATCGCGGCGACCGGCCGAGGGCGCACCCGGCGGCTGCTCGCCGCCGCGGTCACCGCGCTGGCCGCCGCGCTCGTGCTCGTGGCACTGGTCGCGCCGAGCGACGTCAACGGGTTCAGCCCCGGCGCGTTCCTGCGCATCCCGGTGGAGGGGCTGGTCGCCGTCGCCCTGCTGCTCGTCCTGCCGGCACGTCCGCGCCGGGTGGTGGCCACGATCCTCGGCGCGCTGCTCGGTCTGGTCCTCGTCCTCAAGGTCGGCGACCTCGGGTTCTCGCTGGTCCTGGACCGCCCCTTCGACCTGATCGCCGACTGGACGTTCCTCGGCGCGGGCGCGGAGTTCCTGTCCGAGTCGTACGGCCCGGCCGCCGAGGTGGGCGCGGTGGCGCTGGCGGTGGTCGCCGTCCTCGCCGTACCGGTGCTGGTGACGCTGTCGGCGCGGCGGCTGGCCCGGGTCGTGGCCGACCACCGGGTGGTCTCCGCGCGCGCGACCACCGCGCTCGCCGCCGCCTGGATGGTCTGCGCCGTGCTCGGCGCGCAGATCGTGCCGGGCGTCCCGGTCGCCGCCGACACGGTCGCGGCCGGTCTCTACGACCGGGCCCGGCAGGTACGGGCGGGCCTCAACGACCAGGAGACCCTGAACACGCAGCTCGCCGGCGACCCGTTCCAGAACGTGCCGGGCGACGAGTTGCTGACCGCGCTGCGCGGCAAGGACGTGCTGTTCACGTTCGTGGAGAGCTACGGCCGGGTCGCGCTGGAGGACCCGGATCTCGCGCCGGAGGTGGACGCCGTCCTCGACGAGGGAACCCGGCAGTTGCGCGCGGCCGGATACGGCAGCCGCAGCGCGTTCCTCACCTCGTCCACCACCGGCGGCGGGAGCTGGCTCGCGCACGCCACGCTGATGAGCGGCATCCGGGCGGACAACCAGTTGCGCTACACCAACCTGGTGCGCAGCGACCACCTGACCCTCAACGGCGCGTTCAAGCGCGCCGGCTGGCGCACCACGCTGGTCATGCCGGCGCTCACCCGGGCCTGGCCGGAGGCCGACTTCTTCTCCCCCGACCAGGTGTACGGCGCGAAGGAACTCGGCTACCGGGGACCGCTGTTCAGCTTCTCCTCACCGCCGGACCAGTACACGCTGTCGACGTTCCAGCGCCGCGAGCGCGGACCCGGGCACGCACCGGTGATGGCCGAGATCCCGTTGCTGTCCAGCCACATCCCGTGGACGCCGGTGCCGCCGCTGGTCGACTGGGACGGCGTCGGTGACGGCTCGGTGTACAAGGGGACCGCGCGCGCCGACCGCTCGGCGGAGGGCACCCGGGAGGCGTACCGGCAGTCGGTGGTCTACACACTGCGGACGTTGATCTCCTATGTGCAGCGGTACGGCGACGAGAACCTGGTGCTCGTGTTCCTCGGCGACCACCAGCCGGCCCGGGCGGTGACCGGCGAGGGCGCCGGTAAGGACGTGCCGATCACGGTCGTCGCCAAGGACCCGGCAGTGCTCGACCGCATCGCCGGGTGGGGCTGGCAGGACGGCCTCAACCCCGACCCGCAGGCCCCGGTCTGGCCGATGGAGTCGTTCCGTGACCGGTTCCTGCGGGCGTTCGGGCCGAAGTCCACCACTCACAGTTAGGGATGTCGTGACGATGCTCGCGCGGGCCTGGGGGATCACCCGTTCCCTGGCCGTCTACCACGGTCAGCCGGCCAAGCACCGGCGTGCCCGGCAGCTCTACGGGCAGTTCCTCTCCCCCGGTGACCTCGGCTTCGACATCGGCGCTCACGTCGGCGGCCGGGTGCGTACCTGGCGGCGGCTGGGCGCGCGGGTGGTCGCTGTGGAGCCGCAGCCGGACTGCCTGCGGGTGCTGCGCCTGGGCTTCGGGCGGGACGCCGACGTGATGATCGAGCCGACGGCGGTCGGTGCGCGGCCCGGGAGCGCGCGGCTGGAGCTGTCCAGCGCGACGCCGACGGTGTCCACCATGTCGTCGTCGTGGATCGAGTCGGTCACAGCCGATCCGAGCTTCGCCGGGGTCCGCTGGGACCGGTCGGTCGAGGTGCCGGTGGTGACGCTCGACGACCTGATCGCGCGGCACGGCGTACCGGCGTTCTGCAAGGTCGACGTCGAGGGCTTCGAGGTCGACGTGCTGGCCGGGCTGAGTCGTCCGGTGCGCGGGCTGTCCTTCGAGTACCTGCCGCCCGCGCACGACGCCGCGCTGACCGCGTTGGAGCTTGTGGAACGGCTGGGCGCGACGGCGGGCGGCTACCGCTACAACTACTCGCCGGTGGAGACCATGCGGTTCGCGAGCGACCGGTGGCTGGACGCGGCCGAGCTGGTGCGCCTGCTGGAGACGTACCGTCCGGCCGGTCGCTCCGGCGACGTCTACGCCCGGCTGGCGTCCTCGTGACGTAGCGGGCCGCGTGCCTCTCCTCAAACCGGCCGATGGCGACTAACATCGCTGATCATGAATACCAAGCGCGTCACCCGCTCGCGACCCGGGCGGCTGATCGCGGCGGCTGTGCTGGCCGTCGCGGTAGCGTTCCCGCTCGGCGTGACCGGCGCCGCGTCGGCCGCGACCACACTGACCGTGGCGCAGGCGCTCGCCGCCCAGGACGGCCGGACGGCCACCGTCACCGGCTACGTCATCGGCCAGCCCACAGCCACCACAACGGTGCTCACGTCCGGCTTCACCGCCGACACCGCGATCGCCATCGCCGACCAGGCCGGCGAGACCGGCACCGGCCGGATGCTGTACGTGCAGGTGACGGCCGCCTGGCGGAGCACCTTCGGGCTGCTCACCAACCCGTCGCTGCGAGGGCGGCAGGTGACAGCGGCCGGCACGCTCACCGCGTACTTCAGCCACGGCGGGCTGAAGAGCCCGACCGCGATGAGCCTCGGCGGCGGCACCACGCCGAGCCCCACACCGAGTCCCACGCCGACCCCGAGCCCGACCGGCACCGCCGGGCCGGACGCGTACTACGCGAGCGCGGCCGGCAAGACCGGGCCGGCGCTGCGCACCGCGCTGCACGGCATCATCAAGGTGCAGACGAAACTCAGCTACGACCAGGTGTGGGACGCGCTCAAGGACACCGACCAGGATCCGGCCAACCCGGCGAACGTGGTCCTGCTCTACAGCGGACGGTCGCAGAGCAAGACCAGCAACGGCGGCGGCGTCAACGACTGGAACCGGGAGCACGTCTGGGCCAAGTCGCACGGCGACTTCGGCACCGCCACCGGCCCCGGCACCGACGTGCACCACCTGCGCCCGGAGGACGTGTCGGTCAACTCGTCGCGCGGCAACAAGGACTTCGACGCGGGCGGCGGCGCGGTGGCCGAGGCGCCCGGCTGCTACACCGACGCCGACTCGTTCGAGCCGCGCGACGCGGTGAAGGGCGACGTGGCCCGCATGATCCTCTACATGGCCGTCCGGTACGAGGGCGGCGACGGCTGGCCGGACCTGGAACCGAACGACTCGGTCTCCAACGGCTCCGCGCCCCGGCTGGGGCGGCTGTCGAAGCTGCTGGCCTGGAACGACCAGGATCCGCCGGACGCCTTCGAGAAGCGCCGCAACCAGCGGATCTACGAACGCTGGCAGGGCAACCGCAACCCGTTCGTCGACCACCCCGAGTGGGCGCGGTCGATCTGGGGATGACGCTCGTCCGCGATGTGAGGAAGCGTGACGAGCGGGTAGAGACATCCGGTCGACACGGCCGGGGGCGATCGGCACGGATACGCCCCCGGCAACCGCACGATCGGAGATGAGGCTCTCATGGCCCCGAACAGCGTTCCGGACATCGCACTCAACGACGGCAACACCATCCCACAGCTCGGTTTCGGGGTCTTCCAGATCGAGCCGAAGGACACCGCCCGGGCCGTCGGCACCGCGCTGGAGGTCGGCTACCGGCACATCGACACCGCCCAGATGTACGGCAACGAGGCCGAGGTGGGTCAGGCGCTGCGCGCCTCCGGGCTGGACCGCGGCCAGGTCTTCGTCACCAGCAAGCTGAACAACGGCTTCCACCGCCCGGACGACGCCCGCAAGGCGTTCGAGCAGTCGCTGCGGGAGATGAAGTTCGACTACCTCGACCTGTTCCTGATCCACTGGCCGCTGCCCACCCGCTACGACGGCGACTTCGTCTCCAGCTGGAAGGTGCTGGAGGACCTGCAGCGCGAAGGCACCGTACGGTCCATCGGCGTGTCCAACTTCCAGGTCGCGCACCTGGAACGGCTGGCCGCCGAGGCGGACGTGGTGCCGGCGGTCAACCAGATCGAGGCGCATCCCTACCTCGGCAACGAGGAGGTGCGGGCGTACGACAAGGCGCACGGCATCCTCACCGAGGCGTGGTCGCCGATCGCGCAGGGCGAGGTGCTCGACGACCCGACAGTCGTCGACGTGGCCGAGCAGGCCGGACGCACCCCGGCCCAGGTGGTGCTGCGCTGGCACGTGCAGCGCGGCGACATCGTCTTCCCGAAGTCGACCACGCCGAAGCGGATCGAGGAGAACGTCGCGATCTTCGACTTCACGCTCGACGACGCCGCGATGGAGCGGCTCACCTCGCTGGACCGGGGCGAGGCCGGCCGGAGGGGCCCGAACCCGGACGAGTTCGACTACATCCCGAACTGAGCCACCACGCGCGTCGGAGGGGCCCCGGAAGACCGGGCCCCTCCGTTGTTGACTTCGCGCGCACTCGAAGGGGCAGGGTGACCGGCAAAGCTCCGACGGGGAGGAAGACATGCGCTACCGCACCATCGGCACGGACCCGGCCACGCGTCGCGAGGTCAGTGCGCTGAGCCTCGGCGCGATGCTGTTCGGCACCGCCACCGACGAGGCCACCTCGTTCGCCGTCCTCGACCGGTACGTCGAGGCGGGCGGCACCTTCATCGACACCTCGGACAACTACGCCTTCTGGCACAACGGGGGCCAGGGTGGCGAGAGCGAGGAACTGCTCGGCCGCTGGCGGCGCAGCCGCGGGATCGGCGGCGAGGTGGTCATCGCCACGAAGCTGGGCGCCCGCCCGCTCGCCCCCGGCACCAGCTATGTCGACAACCCGGAAGGGCTGTCGGCCAAGGTGATCCGCGAGTCCGCCGAGCGCAGCCGGGAGCGCCTCGGCGTCGAACGGATCGACCTGCTCTACGCCCACATCGAGGACCGGACGATCCCGATGCGGGAGACCGTGGAGGGCTTCGCCGAGCTGGTCGCCGAGGGCACCGTCGGGCTGCTGGGCGCCAGCAACCACCGCGCCTGGCGGGTCGAGCGGGCCCGCGCGCTCGCCGCCGCGGCCGGCCTGCCCGGGTACGAGGTGCTCCAGTACCACCGCAGCTACCTGCCCCGGCGCCCGGACGTGCCGAGCGAGCTGGACCCGGACGGCGACGTCGGCTGGGTCGGCCCCGACCTGCTCAGCTATCTGCGTACGGAGCCGCAGCTCACGCTGGTCGCGTACTCGCCGCTGCTGAAGGGCGCGTACGTCCGGCCGGAGCGGCTCGGCGAGGAGTACGCGCTGCCCACCACTCCGGCCCGGCTGGCGGCGCTGCGAGCGGTCGCCGACGAGACCGGCGCCACCGTCAACCAGGTGGTGCTGGCCTGGCTGATGGGCGGGGACATCCCGTCGATCCCGCTCGTCGGCTTCTCCTCGGTGGTGCAGTTGGAGGAGAGCCTGGCCGCCGTCGACCTGGACCTGACCACCGAGCAGCGGACCAGGCTGGACTCGGCGCGCTGACCGGCGCCGGGCCGGGTGGCCGACACGCCACCCGGCCCGCGCCGTCGTACCAGCCGGCACAGCTGACGTACGGCGCCGGTGAGCGCGTCCCGCACCCGCAGGGTGGACGAGCTGGGCCCGAGCAGGCGTTCGGAGACCTCCGTGGTGTCCCCCGCGGACACGCTGAGCCGTCCGGACTCGTCCTACGACAGGAGACTCCTGTCGTAGCTGCTGTCAGTCGCCGTCACGGCCGACGACGATGCCGCCGGGCCGGGGTGCCGCCGGGCGGGTCACGGTCAGGTGGAGGACACCTGCCGGATCCGCTGCCGCCGAGCACTCTACGGACGATGGACACGATGGCCCCCGCTCGGTTTCAATGCGTAGAAAGGCGTCCGCGTACCCACAACCGGGACGCGCCCCGTGCGTCGGATGCCGGCGCAGCCTACGGCAGGTGATCGATCACGCGCCGTCCGCGATCGGTCATCCGCGGGCTGCCGCGGGAACGGTCACAACCCCGCCTTCCTCCCGTACCGGCCACCGTCGGCCGGGGATCGCCACCGCCAGATCGGATCTGGCGGGCCGTCTGGCGCCTTCGAGGTGAGGCCGGCACAACACCACAGCTTCCCGGCCTCGTTGAAACAAGCGATCAGTCGGGCGGCACGCCCGTACGGCTGTCGAGAACACCGACGAGGAGAGGTAGCGATTCATGAGCAACCGGAACACCGGCCTGGCCGTCGAGGCCGAGGGCCTGGTCCGGTCCTTCGGTTCGACCCGGGCACTCGACGGGCTGGACCTGCGGGTTCCCGCCGGCACCGTCTACGGGGTGCTGGGCCCGAACGGCGCCGGGAAGACCACCGCCGTACGGGTGCTGGCGACGCTGTTGCGCCCGGACGGCGGCACGGCCCGGGTCTTCGGGCACGACGTGGTGCGTGACGCCGACGCGGTGCGCTCCCGGGTGAGCCTGACCGGCCAGTACGCCTCGCTGGACGAGGACCTGACCGGGGCGGAGAACCTGGTCCTGCTGGGCCGGCTGCTCGGGCTGGGCCGGGCGGGCGCCCGGGACCGGGCCGAGCAGCTGCTCGCCGCGTTCGGGCTGACCGAGGCGGCGGGACGGCAGGTGAAGAAGTACTCCGGCGGGATGCGGCGGCGCATCGACATCGCCGCGAGCATCCTCAACACCCCGGATCTGCTGTTCCTCGACGAGCCGACCACCGGCCTGGACCCGCGCAGCCGCAACCAGGTGTGGGCGATCGTGCGGGCTGTGGTGGCGTACGGCACGACGGTGCTGCTGACCACGCAGTACCTGGACGAGGCGGACCAGCTCGCCGGCCGGATCGCTGTGGTCGACCACGGCCGGGTGATCGCGGAGGGCACCCCGGGCGAGTTGAAGGCGTCGATCGGCGCGGGCAGCGTCCACATCCGGCTGCGCGATCCGGAGCAGCGGCCGCAGGCCGAGCAGGTGCTACGGGCGTCGCTCGGCGTACCGGTGCAACTCGCCGCGGACCCGGCGGCGCTGACCGCCCGCGTCGGCGAGCACGGCACCGACCTGGAGGCCGGTACGCAGGCGGCGCGGGCGCTCGGCGAGCTGGCCGCCGCCGGCATCGTGGTGGACGACTTCTCCCTCGGCCAGCCCAGCCTGGACGAGGTCTTCCTGGCCCTGACCGACCACCCGGCCGTCCCGGCGGACGAGCGGGACGACGAACTGGAGGCGGCGCGATGAGCGACACCGCGATCACCACCGGGCGGGCGCCGTCCGTCTACATGCCGTCCGCCGAGGCGCTGGCCACCGTGCTCGCGCCGGCCGAGCGGCCGGCCCGGCCCGGCGCGCTGTCGGCGTCGCTGACGTTCGGCTGGCGCGCGCTGCTGAGGATCAAGCACGTGCCCGAGCAGCTCTTCGACGTGACCGCGTTCCCGATCATCATGGTGCTGATGTTCACGTACCTGTTCGGTGGCGCGCTCGCCGACAGCCCGCGTGCGTACCTCCAGTTCTTCCTGCCCGGCATCATGGTCACGAGCGTCGTGATGATCACCATGTACACCGGGGTCGGGCTCAACAGCGACATCGAGAAGGGCGTCTTCGACCGGATCCGTACGCTGCCGGTCTGGCGGCCGTCGGCACTCGTCGGGATGATCTTCGGCGACGTGCTGCGCTACGTCCTGGCCGCCGTGGTCATCCTCACAGTGGGCGTGGTGCTCGGCTTCCGTCCCGACGGCGGGCTGCTCGGGGTGCTGGCCGGAATCGGGCTGCTTGTGGTCTTCTCGTTCGCGTTCTCCTGGGTGTGGACGTTCTTCGGCCTGGTGCTGCGCAGCGAGAAGTCGGTGATGGGGACCAGCATGATGGTGCTGTTCCCGCTGACGTTCCTGAGCAACGTGTTCGTCGACCCGTCCACCATGCCCGGTTGGCTGCAGGCGTTCGTCAAGGTCAACCCGATCACCCAGCTCGTCACCTCGGTCCGCGCGGCGATGGCCGGCTCGATGGACGGCCCGAGCACCATGTGGATGCTGCTCTGGAGCGCCCTCTTCGTGGTCGTGTTCGGCACGCTGACGATGCACCGCTACAACCGTCGCTGACGTGACACCGGTGGCGGGGTCCACACGGCCCCGCCACCTCACCGGTCAGAGCCGCCAGGGCACCGGCTCGGCCGGCCGGTATCGGCAGGCGCCACCGGTGGTGACCGACTCGCGCAGGTGGGCGGCGAGCGCCGGATGCCGCTCGTCGATACGGCGCAGGGTGTCCCGGATCCGCCCGGTCACCGCCTTGCGCGCCCGTTCCGCCTGGTCGCCGAGACGCCGGCTGCGCCCGGCCAGCCCGGCGGCGGCACGCAACTGGTCGAGCAGCGCCGCGCGCTCGGCGTCCAGCTCGGCCAGCCGCCGCCCGTCGTCGCGCGTCGCCGCCCGGTCGATCTCGTCGTCGAGCCGCCGCAGATGCCGTCGGTAGCGGGACTTCGCCTCGTCGTCGAGCACCGGATCGGCGCCGAGGCGGCGCGCGGCGACGAGTTCCGGGCCGGCCGCCGGGTCGAGCAGTTCGACGGCGGGCACGTCCGTGCCGGGCCGGCTCAGCAGCAGCCGCAGGTCGTGCAGCCCTTTGGCGTCGGGCAGGTGCACCACGACGCCGTCGTACGCGAGGCGCCACACCGGCCCGTCCGGCCGGAACTCGGGCCGGATCACGTCCGTACCGCCCGCGCCGGGGTCGGGCGGCCGCGCGTTGCCGTGCACCACACCCACCCGGGACAGGCCCGACGCGCCCCGGCGGCCGGACGACGACGCGACGGCCAGGGCCGGAGCGCCCGCACCGAGCCGGGCCGCCACCGGCGCGACCACGGCGGACGCCGCCGCCGGGGCGGGATCCGTCGCGCCCAGCCGGTCCACCACCTGGACCATTCCCAGCGACCGCGCCTCGGCCACCGTCTCGGCCCGCAGCCGCCGCGCCTCGGCCGCGTCGCCCGGCCCGTCGCGCCCGGCGAGCGCGCCCACCAGCCCGGCCCGGGCCAGCACCGACCAGGGCCGGGCGCCCAGCCGGTCGGCGGCGTCCCGGGCCGCCGAGTAGCAGTCGATCGCCTCGTCCCACCGGCCCTCGGCCGCGTCCACACCGCCCAGCCACAGGTCGACCGGGCCGCCGATGTCGCAGCCGAACAACGCCGCCGCCCACTGCCCGCGGTGCGGGGCCAGGTCGGCACGCACCGCCGCGCACCGCGCCGGGTCGCCGTCCACTGCCGCCGCCTGCGCCCGCAAACGCAGCCACAGCGGCGACACCGACCGGGGGTACGCGGTGCCCGCGGCCTCGATCGCGGCGGTGAGCCGCAGCACGGTGGCCGCGTCGCCGCGCTCGGCGGCGGTGATCGCCCGGAGCAGCTCGGCCTGCGGGTGCGCGGCGCCCACCCGGTCGAGCACCGCCTCGGCCTCGGTGACGCGGCCGTACAGCAGCAGCACCGACCAGCGCATGTGGTGCGTCATGAACGCGTGGTCGGAGTGCCCCGGCTCGCGGTAGCTCTCCGCCTCGGCGAAGCACGCCTCGGCGGTGGCGAGGTCACCGCGGAACGCGGCGATGATCGCGCTGTCGGCGGTCGCCGCCACCCGCTGCCGGGCCACGTCGCCGCGTCGCGCGCCGGTCACGAACGCGGTCAGCTCGTGCCGGTAGCCCGGATCGCCCAGCTCCAGCAACGCGACCCAGCGCAGCGCCGTGGCCCACAGCTCGGTCTCCCGGTCGCCGCCACGACGGGCCACCTCGCGGATCTCAGCGGTCACCACGGCTCGTTCGTGCGCGGTGCCGAGCCCCCAGGTGGTGTCGTGGCGGGCCCACAGGCTGAAGGTGAGCGCCTCGTCGTCGCGGCCGTGCCGGGCGAGCGTCTCGGTGGCCGTGATCAGGTCGGTGACCAGCGCGCGTACCGGCCGCTCCGGCTCCGGTTCCGCGATCAACCGCCGGTACGCCTCCCGGACCAGCTCGGCGGCGTCGAGCCTGCGGCGGGTGGCGGAGTGCTGCCGGTGCGCGATGAGCGCCACCCGGGTCAGCGCGCCGGGATCGGGCAGTTCCCGGGCCAGCGCGGCGGCCTCGGCCAGCAGCCGCTCGACCTCGGCCGGTGGGCCGGCGTGGTGCAACAGCCCGGTCAGTTCCAGCAGTACGCGGACCCGCCGGCCGGGCTCGCCGGTCAGTTCCAGCGCGCGCCGGTAGTGCCGTACCGACTCGTCAACGGCGATCCGGCCGCCGGCGTCGCGGGCGGCGGCCAGCAGCAGGTCACCGGCGCGTTCCGGCTCCAGCTCGGCGCCGGCCAGCCAGGCGTGCCGGGCCAGGTGTGCCGGGCTGAGTACGCCGGCGAGCACGTCCGACCGGTCGGCGGCCCGGACCACGGCCGCGTGCCGGGCCCGCCGATCGTCGTCGGCCAGTCCGTCGTAGAGCGTCTCGCGGACCAGGTCGTGCACGAAGACGAACCGTCCGTCGCTCCGGGGCAGCACCAGCCGGGCCGCGGCGGCGCGGCCGAGCAACCGGTCGACCTGCGCGACCGGGACGGGTACGCAGGCGGCGAGCGTCAGCCTGTCGAACTCGCGGCCGAGCACCGCGGCCACTGTGAGCGCCTCGACCACCGGGACGGGCAGCTGGTCGAGCCGGCGGCGCACCACCTCCCGTACGCCGGGGGCGACGGTGTCGGTGAGGCCGTGGGTGTGCCAGAGCCGGGCGGTCTGCTCCACGAAGAACGGGTTCCCGCCGGTGCGCCGGTGCACCTCGGCGACCAGGTTCGCGTCGGGGTCCCGGCCGGCGGTGCGGGCCATCAGCGCGGCCACCTCGGCGCGGTCGAGCCCGGCGAGGGTGACTGTGGTCGCCTTGGCGGTGAGCGGCAGCAGCCACGGCCGCAGCGGGTGCTCGACGGATTCGACTTCGGCGTCCCGGTAGGTGCCGATCAGCAGCAGGCGCTCGAACCAGGCGTGCTGGGTGACGAACTGGAGCAGCCGCAGCGACGCCGGGTCGGCCCAGTGCAGGTCGTCGAAGACCACGGCGACCGGGCGGTGCTGGGCGACGGCGACCAGGGCGGCGGTCACCGCGTCGTGCCTGTCGAACTCGGCCCGGCCCGCGTCGCCCGGCCCGTCCGGGTCGCCCGGCTCGGCCGCGTGCGTGTCGCCCGGCCCGGCCGTGTCGCCGGGCTCGGTCGTGTCGCCGGGCTCGGTCGCCTCCGCGGTGTCGCCCGCCGCGCGCTCGCCGAGCAGTGCCGCCAGGCCCGCGTCGGCCGCCTCCCGCACCCCGCGCCGGTCGTCGGCGGACCGGGCCAGCCGCCGCAAGACCTGCACCCACGGCCAGTAGTCGGGTGCGGTGTCGGAGTCCCAGCAGGCGGCGCCGAGCACCAGCGCCCCGCTGCGACGGGCCTCGTCGGCGGCGGCCGAGACCAGTGTGGTCTTGCCGATGCCCGGCTCGCCGGTGACCAGGACGAGACCGCCGTGGCTGTCGACCAGCCGGGCCACCTCGGCGCGCAGCAGCGCGGCGGGATGCTCCCGACCGATGATGTGTTGGCCGAACCTCGGCTCCATGACCTCACGACGCTAGTCGAAGGGTCCGACAAACCGGGGAAGCGTTCAGATCCGCGCGTCGGTGACGACGTGCGCGCACGCCGGGCAGGCGGCCGGTCCCTGTTCGGCGAACCATCGGCAGGTACGCCGGATCGCGCACTTCGGCAACGTCTCCTCGGCGGGCGGGGCGGTCTCGGCGTACGAGGCGGCCATCCGGGCGCCCAGCCCGCAGTGCGAGCCGGTCCAGAAGCCGCAGGACGAGGTGACGCACGGGCCGGCGAGCCGGGCCCGCGACTCGATCGGCTCGTCCGAGTCTCCGAGCCCGGCGAGCGCCACCTCGGCCGGTACGGCCGGGGTCACGTATGCCACCCGGCCCGCCGGAGTGATCATGCCGAGGAACACGGTGGCGTTCGACGCCGGGGTGCTCGGGCACATCCGCTCCGGCGTGCCGGCCGGCCGGGCGGCGTCGGTCACCGCTGGATCCAGAACCCGATGTCGTTGATCTTCTGTCCGAGGTCCTGGGCGAACGGGCCGTCGATGACCCAGAGGCCGTACCACTCGGGACGCAGCTTGATGTTGCCGTGGCCGACGGTCAGCGGGTTGGTCAGCTTGGCGTCGGCGGTACGCAGGGCGGCCAGGCCGGCCTTCTGGATCTCCGCGGCGATCAGGGTCTGCTGCTCGGGGCTCAGGTCGACGCCGTCGACCACGAAGCGGAACTCGTTGCGGGCCATGTGCTACCTCCGGTCACTCGTACGATTCGGTGCCCAGCCCGCGACGCAGGCTGGTGCGGGTGAAGGCCGCCCAGCCGGCGTGCGAGGCGGCGTCGGTGCGGTGCCCGGCGCGGGCGAGCACCCGGGCGGCGTGCTCCGCCCAGCGGTGGGCGGTCGCCGCTGCGTCGCCCCACAGTTCGCGGCAGGCCGCGACCGCGAACGCGACCTGTTCCGGCGCGCCGGTGAACCCGGCGGGTCCGTCGGCGACCCGGATCGTGCCGTCCGGGCGGACCCGCACGCTCGGGAAGTGGTGGTGCAGGCTGGCCAGCGTGGCCAGGTGGGTGGCGTCCCGCCGACCGGCGGCGAACCCGGCGCGCAGCTCGTCGTCGCGGCGGTGCCGGATCCCGTGCAGCACCAGCGCGTCGCCGGCCGCCTCGATCCGGGCGACCACCTGCACCGGCACGCTCCAGGCCGACGGCGAGTTCGCCGACCAGAACGCCAGCCAGGCGGCGAGCCGGGCGTGGAAGTCGGCCTGGACGGCGACCGCGGGCGCGGACCCGTCGGGTGCGCGCAGCGCGGCGGTGGCGATGCGGTCCCTGGTGATGAGCGGCGTCGCGGGGCGGCTCGGAGCGGCCGCCGCGGCGCCGGTGGTGGAGGCGACGGCCAGGCCGGTCACTGTGACCGCCGAGGCCGCCGCCGCGCCGGCGAGCAGTCGCCGACGGTCGAATGGATGTCCGTTGTCGTTCATCGTCGGCCCTTCGTCGACGGCAGTGGCCCGACGCTATCGACCGGAAGCGATCAGAAAAACACCCTGAGTGACGGGAGGCCGACAGGAAAACCGGGGATACCCGGCGGCGTGAACGACTGTTCCTGTGCCGCGTTCACGCCGTGGCGGACGGGAATCGCTCGGAGGTCCATGTCGAGCGGGTGAGGTTCCCCCGTCACGCCGAGGCGCGTGGCGACCACGACGAGGGCGTCGGCGCGGTGAACGCGACCGATCCGCACATGCCCACCTCTTGATATCAATAGATGCCTATCTATAGGCTTGCGGCGTTCCGCTCACCCCCATCCCAAGGAGTGTGAACCATGCGTACGCCCAAGCTGTCCCGGATCCTCGCCACCCTCGCGGCCGCGACGCTGGCAGCGCTCGGCGCGGTAGCCGTCAACCCGGCTCCGGCCTCCGCCGCCGTCCGCAACGTCTGCTACAACATCAGCCAGGCCGGCCCGTTCGCCAACACGGCGGTGCAGGCGGCGGCGATCTGGAACAACTACACGAACAACATCAACATGGCTCAGTGCGGGTCCAACCTGCGGATCACCTACACCTACGGCGGCGGCTCGTACGCCCAGCGCACCAGCCTCGGCAACGGCCGCGTGGTGATCGACTACTACCAGGCCCAGCAGTACTCGCCGCTGCGCATCATGACCCACGAGATCGGCCACATCCTCGGCCTGCCGGACAACTACAACGGCAACTGCGCCATCCTGATGTCCGGTGGCAGCGCCGGTACGAGCTGCACCAACCCGTACCCCAGCTCCGCCGAGGCCGCCCGGGTCGACTCGCTGTTCGGCTTCGCCGCCCGCAGCGCGACGCCCGCCCAGGTCTTCACCGGCAGCTGGCCGGCCGCCGCGACGGTGGGCGCCCAGCGCTGACGACGCCGTGACGACGGGGTCGGCGGGTCAGCGCCGGCCCCGTCCGCGCGTCCCGCGCCGGCCGGACGCGGCGTCGTCGGCGAGATCCGCCGCGCGGCGGCTCAGCCCCTCGACCCGCTCCCGGATCCGGCGCAGCGCCTCGGCGTCCCCGTCCACGTCGGACACCTCGTCGAGCAGGTCGACGTAGTCGGCGGCCAGCCGCCGGTACGCCGGGGCGACCGGGCCGACGTACCGGTCCAGGTCGATGATCTGCTGGGCGAGAACCGCGGTGGCGGCGCCGAGCGCGGCCCGCTCGTCGGCGCGTGCGTCCCGCCCGGCCCGGCGCGCGTCGGCCAGGCGTCCGGCCCGCCGGCCGCCCAGCCAGAGCACCGCCGCACCGGCCACCACTCCGGCCACCGCGCCGCCGGCCAGCAGGTACCGGGGCAGCGACGGGCTGATGGTACGGGCCCCGTCCGGCACCAGACCGGCCCGGACGAGCCGGTCGTAGTTGAGCACTATCACCTTCAGCGCCTCGACCGGCCGGTCCACGAACGCGTCCGCGCCCCGGCTGATCGTGGTCTCGGCGACGATGGCCCGCCCGAGGTCACGCGGGCCGTCGCCGCCGAGGCGGGAACAGCCGTACGTGTCCCAGTCCTCGCCGTCGCGGCTCATCGCCAGCACCAGCGTGCCCTGCGTGGCGCGTTCGGTGTCGTCGCACGCCTCCCGCAGGTCGGCGCCCGGCTGCATGATCAGCACCACCAGCCGCCGGTTGCCGATGACCCGTTCGGCGGCGGCCCGGTCCAGGTCCACTCCGGGCGCCGCGTAGACCGAGGAGCCGCGTACCTGCCGGGCGGCCGGACCGTCCAGGATGCCGCCGGTCCACAGTGCCCAGCCCGCCAGCGCCAGGCAGACGAGCACCGCCCGGCCGAACGCGGTGCCGACCAGGCGGCCGAGCAGCCGGCGCGGGCCGGTCGCGACGGCGTCACGACGGGTCGCCGTCCGCTCGGGACGGGTCGCGACGCGGCTCACGACAGCCTCGCCCGCAGGTAGACGTCCGGCCGGTAGCCGGGCATCCGCACGTCCCGGGCCACGTCGTCCAACTCGGCCGCCGCGTCGGCGAGCAGTTCGCGTACGTGCCGGTCGGGCAACCCCTCGTCGAACGCGTCCCGGGCCGCCCGCAACCGGCCCACGCCCCGGACCAGCGCCGGGTCGCTGCGCGCGCCGGTGAGCAGCGACAGCTCCACCGCCAGCGCGGAGAGCCCGGCCAGCCGGGCCGGCGTGCCGCCGGGACCGACGTCGGCCGGACGGCGTCCGGACCCCCGCACGGTACGGATCGACAGCACCACGAAACCCGCCACGCACCCGGCGAAGATCCAGGGCAGCGCCGGCAACGCCACCCGCAGCGGGTCGAACGGCCGGTACGGCAGCGGACGGTCGAACAGCCCCGCGTACCGCACGTCGGTGACCTGGGCCAGATACGCGCCGAGCACGTTCTCCTGGGGATAGGCGTAACGGCCGAGCCGCCCGCCGAACTGGGCGTAGAAGCTCGCGCCCGCCACCTCGGCGAACGACGCCGCACCCGGACCGTGGTACTCGATCCAGTCGCCGTACATCACCACCAGCGGCTGGTCCGGGGCGAGCCGGTGCAGCGCCGGCCCGTACGCGGGCAGCGGCTCCCCGTACGGCTGGGCGGGCAGCACCACGAACCAGGCGCCGTCCGGGAAGGCGGCGCCCGCGGCCTTCTCCGGCAGCCGGGTCAGCGTGGCGCCGGAGCCCACGTACCGGCCGGTGGCCCGCAGCGCGGCGACCACCGGGGCCAGTTCCGGGCCGGTCGGCTCCCGCCAGAGCAGGTCGTCGCCGTCCGACGGGGTCGGCTGGTCGTGCAACTCGGCCAGCAGCGTGAGCAGCGGGCCGGTCACGTCGCCGGTGGCGAACCGGGCCCGCCAGCCCGGCAGGTCGTCCGGCGAGGCCACGTAGAGACCACCGCTGACCTCGGTACCGACGATCCGGATCTCCGCCTTCTCCACGTCCTTCACCCGCCGGCGTTCGGTCTCGTCCAGGCCGGGCGGGGCGACCAGGATGCGGGTGCCCCGGTCACCGATGGCGGCCCGGACCCGCTGCTCGTCCCAGCGCGCGACCGCCCCCGGCAGCCGCACCACCGGCTCGGCGGCGACCAGCGCCGTCATCTCCTCGACCGAGGGCACGCTCGCGTCGCTCAACTCCCCGGCCGAGCCCTCCGGCAGTGCGGCTGCCGACGGGGAACGCCCGTAGCTGACCTCGACGCTCTGCCGCTGCGCCACCAGGAACACCACGAGCACCGCCGCCGCGGCGGCCAGCAGCGACCAGCGCAGCAGCTCCCGGCGTACCCTCGTCACCGCCCGGCCCGCCACAGCTCGTCGGCGCGGCGGGCGTGCTCGGCCGCCGCGCGGGCCGCGTCGGCGCCGCTGCGCCCGGCGGCGAGCAACTCGGCGTGGGCCAGCAACCGCTCGGCCTCCGGCACCGTCGCCCGGGACGCGTCCCGGCTGACTGTGGCGTCGTGGATCGCCGCCCGCGCCGACGACCAGGCGACCCGTCGGTCCTCGGCCCGGACGCGCCGCCGGGGCAGCGAGACGGCGACGAAACCGGCGGCCACCGCCACCAGGCCACCGCCCAGCCACTGCAGCACGCTCGCGGTCATGATCCCTGTCTAACGCACCGCCGCCAGCGCCGCGCGCCGAGGGGGCGGTGCGCCGCCGGCCCGCCACCTACTACGACGACGAACGGCCCTCGTTGAATCCCTCGATGAATCCTTCCGCGAACCCGGAGACGACACATCCGACACAGCACAGGATCACCAGCAGTGCCGGCACCGCGACCCACAGCACGATCGCCCACCTGCCCATCCCCTCGCTCGGCTGCTCCACGTACGCAGGCGGGTAGTACGGCTGCTGGTGGTACGGCTGCTGATACGGATCCTGCTGATAGGGATCGTGAGGATGCATCCGGCCATCGTGCCCACCGCCCGCGAGCGCCGGAAGATCCGAACGGTCCGCCGATCCTGCCGCGACGGCCCTCTCGTCACGCCCGGTGCGCATCGAGGTGACTCAGCACCGTCTGGTTGGCCTCCCACCCGTCGGGGAACTTCACCGGCACGTCCAGGTGCACCCGCTCGGTCGACGGATACGCGTCGAGCAGCTCACCGATCCCGGCCCGCGCCACCACCACGCAGGCGTGCCGGTGCCGTGACGCCAGCACGCACAGCCGCCCCGACTCCAGGTGGAACGCGGTGGCGTCGCGCCGGCCGGAGAGCGGGTGCAGCACGATCGTCACGTCGTACTCCCGGCCCTGCAGCCGGTTGGCGGTGTCCACCGTGACGCCCGCCCCGGCGGCGCCCAGCCGGGACCGGATGGCCGCGACCTGGTCGCGGTGCGCGGCACCGACGGCGATCCGGTCCGCGGTGACCGGCGCGCCGCCGGGAGCGGCCTCGCTCACCGCGACCGCGCCGCGCCGCAGCACCCGCAACGCCAGCTCCGCGCAGGCCGCGGCAGCCTCCCCGTCGGTACGCACGGTGTGCCGGGCCGGCAGCTCGTGCAACGCCCAGCCGGTGGCGGCGGCCACCTCGACCGAGGCGTCGTAGCTGTCACCCGCGCCCGGTTCGGTGAACGTCAGCGCCCGGTCGGACGGCCCGGTCCCGGCGCGGAACCCGGTGAACGGGTAGAACGCGGCGGACACCACAGGCGCGGCCGAGTCGGGCAGCCGCCACGACACCGGAAGCCGGTGCACCGGCAGCTCCGGGTTGTGCCGCAGCAGCGTGGCCACCGCCGACTGCATCGGATCCCAGGTCAGCCCGGTCCAGCGGAACGTCTCCACGGTGCTGAACGGATCGAGCTGGCCGGGATCACCGACGAACAGCGCCCGCTCGAACCGCCCCGCCACGCGCAGCAGCGCGTCCGCGCGCATCTGGTACGCCTCGTCCACGATCGCCCACGGCCAGCTCCCCTCGGTCACGGTGGCCCACTTGGCCGCCGTACCGATGGTGACCGCCGGGCCGCCCAGGTCGGCGACCTTCGCCGCGACCCGGACCGCCGGGTGGGCGGTGACCCGCTCGGTGGGCCGGTAGTCGGTCGCGGAGAGCCGCCCGACGCGCAGCTCCGGCGCCCTGCGGCCGAGCCGGTCGACGAGGTCGTCCACCTGCTCGTTGGTCTGCGCCACGATCATCAGCGGGTCGCCGGTGGCGGCGGTCTCGACGGCGGCGCGGACGACGAGCGTGGACTTCCCGGCGCCGGGTGGCGAGTCCACGACGACGCCGCGGTGCGTGCCGTCACGCAGATCCCGCAGCACACGCTGGATCACCTGCTCGGCTTCGTGCAAGGAAGGGCCCCCTTTTAACGTCTCCGGTAGAGGCGGGGCCCCTTCTTAACACGTGCCGGCACGGCGCGGCTCCGGCACCTGCGCTTCGGGTCGTACCGTCGAGGGCTCGCGGTGTGCGCGAGCAGACGCCTACGGCTTGCGGGCGAGCAGCCCGACGAACGTGTGGTACGTGTCGGTCTGCTGCGGGGCCGGCGCGTCCGGGTCCGGACGCCACTCCGCCAGCGGCACCAGGCCCGGCTCCAGCGGCGTCAGCCCGTCGGCGAAGGCGAGGATCTCCTCGTCGGTACGCCAACGACCGGTGCCGAGCGACTCGTTGAACACCCGCTCGACCTCGCGGGCCTTGCGGGAACCCTCCGGATCCCGCTCACCCGGGTCTCGGAAGTGCGAGATCGCGACGTAACTGCCGGACGGCAGCGCGTCGATCAACGCCGCCGCCACCGATCGCGGGTCCTCGTCGTCGCCGATGTGGTGCAGGATCGCGAACAGCAGCAGCCCGATCGGGCGGTCGAAGTCGAGGAACCGGCGGACGTCCGGGTCGTTGAGGATCTCCTCCGGCTCCCGGATGTCGGCCTGGATCACCGTCGCGGTGCCCTCCGCGGCGAGCAGCGCCCGCCCGTGCGCCAGGACGATCGGGTCGTTGTCCACGTACACCACGCGGGCGGCCGGGTTGTGCTCGACGGCGACCTCGTGCACGTTCCCCTGGGTGGGCAGGCCCGACCCGATGTCGAGGAACTGGTCGATGCCCGCCTCGGTGACGAGGTACCGGATCACCCGGCGCAGGAACGCCCGGTTCGCCTGACCGGCGGCCGGCCCGTCCGGCGTGATCCGCAGGGCGTGCTCGGCGACCCTCCGGTCGACCTCGAAGTTGTCCTTGCCGCCCAGGAAGTAGTCGTAGACCCGGGCCACGCTGGGAACGGTGACGTCAATTCCGGGCGGTGCGGCCTTGTCGCGGGTCACAGGCGTCTCCAGGCTCCGTGGGCGGTTCCGGGCGTTTTCGGGAGTGTAGCGACCGTACAGGGTGGATGGTCGCCCCGTTTGGACCGCTCCCGGCGGTCCGGCCCACCACCAAGACGCTCATCGATCGACACGCCGAGACAGCCCCGGGTGTCAACCCAGCTCCGTCGTGCCGCACGGCCCGCCGTGACCATCCCGTTGGCCGCAGCGCCCACCGTCGGGCAGCCGCACGTCGCACCAGACCCGGTACCGCAGGTGCTGGGCGTCCTCCTCGCTGAGCGTCGTCTCGCCGAAGTCGACGGCATCCAGATGGCCGAGCGACCGGGCGAGCGCGGCGGCCAGTTCCCCGGCTGGTCAGCGTGGTCGGCAGGTGGATTATCCAGCGCGGCTCAGCCATCGTCGCCGCGCCGCCGGCAGCCGTTGTGGCGGGCCTGCCACTGCCGCAGCGCCTGGCGGATCCGCTCCGACTCGGCGCGAGCGGTGGTCGGGTCCCGGTGCAGCCGGTCCATCTCGTCGGCGACCCGGCACAGGTAGTCGTGCACCTGCGCCGGGTCCAGCCCGCGCCAGCGGGTGTCGAACACGGCGCTGCGCACCTGGTACGCCTGCACCCGCTCCCCGGTCACGTAGATCACGACCTCACCACCCCGACCACCACGGCCTCGTCGGGCAGCCCGGCCGCGGCGAGCGTCGCCCTCCCCCACCGGGCCAGCCGGCAGGGGTACGGGACGCGCTCGCTACGGCACAGCGGTCCCTGCGGCCAGCGCTCGGGCACGTGTACGCGCACGGCCAGCGCGGCGGCGAGCAGATCCTCGTCGGTGACAGGGGTGAGGACGGGGAAGTCGGCGAGTACGGCTGACATCGGCAGGCGCCTCCGGGTCGGGTCTCATGGAGTGGCGCCGGGGCGGGCGGGGACGGCGGAAGCCGCGATCGGGGGACGCGGTGCCACCGGAGCCCAGCACCCGCCCCGGGCCATGCGCTGACCCTCAGTCCTTCCCTGCAGGCGGCGCATGCCCTGATGATCGTGGCCGCCATGCACACGCCGCATACGCTCGGTCACCATCACGAGACGCCGAGCGATATGCACGGTGCGTATACCGGGCCGCTCCGAAACGGGTTGAATGGCTAGGCTCGACTTCGGACACGGGTTCTCCGCGAACGGCGAGGTTGCCGGTGACACCTGCGAGCTGCCCCCGCTGCGGCGGCCGCCTGGCGCGCGACAACGGCACGGGACGCTGCGCGCCCTGCCAGGCCGCCGAACGCGACCGCCTCAGCGCGCCGCCCGCCGTACCCGATTCGTTCTGGGATCATGAACCGGTGCGGAAAGCGCTGGCCCGGCGGCATCTCGGGCAGGTGATCCGGGCGTACCGCCACCACCCGTACCACGGGCGGAGCCCGCTGCCGCAGAGCATCGTCGCGGGGTGGCTGGGGATCACGCAGGCGCAGTTGAGCCGGATCGAGAACGGGCCGGCCCTGGTGCATCTCGACCGGCTGACGCATTGGGCGACAGTGCTCTGCATCCCGCCGAGGTCTCTCTGGTTCTCAGTCGGTCCAGACTCTCCGGCCGACGGGATCCGCGCAACACCAGACCTGGGCCGGCGAACCCTCCTGGCCGGCATCGCCGCGGTGTCGGCAGGAGCCGGGCTGGTCGGGGTCGCCGAGCAGCCCCGGCCCCGCCGTATCGGCAACCACCGAAGCGCGCTGACCCTCCTCGGTCGCGCGAGTGATCAGTTCGAGCGTGTGGATCCCGAACGCGAGCCGACCTGGATGGCCTTCTACGACCGTGGCGAACTGCTAGCCCAGTACGGCCGCGTGTACCGCGACATGGCCCGGCAGACCGGCACGCACGCGGCACAGGCGGTGCGGAGCGTCGAAAATGCGATCGTCGCCTTCGGCCCGGCGAACGTCCGCAGCATGGTCCTGAACGAGGTCGGCTTGTGCAGCGCGCTCTTCCTCACTGATGAGCCCGAGCGGGCAGTCGCGGTCGGCACGCGCGTGGTCGAGCAGTCGCGTGCGCTGAGTTCCAGTCGAGTGGTTGATCGAGTACTCAACCTGCGGCGCGATCTCGGACGGCACCGCCACCTTCCCCTCGTTGCCGAATTCGATCGGACACTCACCGCACGAGCTGCGGCCACGGTATGAGCGGACGGTTCTCGGAAGAAGCGATGACCCGCGCCATGCGGGAGATCGCCAGCGGACTTCAGGTGCCGGCCGAGGATGCCCGCCTCCTGCGGCTGACCAACAACGCCGTGTTCGCGTTGCCGGATTCCGGGCTCGTCATACGCATCGCGCGGACGCACCGGCTCCGGGATCGGGTGACGAAGGTCGTTCAGCTCGCGCGATGGTTCGCCGAGCTGGACGCGCCCACGATCCGGCTGGCGCCTGGCGTGGCGCAGCCGGTTGCGGTCGGTGACTTGGCCGCCTCGGTATGGGCCTACGTGCCACCCACTCGGCCTACTCCGACGGTGGATGACCTCGGCTCGGCGCTGCGGCGGTTTCATGCGCTCGGATCCCCGCCCTTCTCCCTGGCCACGTGGGATCCGATCGGGGATGCGCGCCGACGCCTGGCGGATGCCGACGGCTTGAGCGCAGAGGATCACGACTATCTGATGACGTGGTGCGACCGCTTGGAGCCGCAGGTCGCCGAGCTCAACCAGGGGTCGTCGCACTCGCTCATCCACGGGGACGCGCACGTCGGCAACCTGCTCCGGAATGCGTCGGGCGGCATCCTGCTCTGCGACTTCGACGCCACTTGTCTCGGGCCTTGGCAGGTGGACCTGGCAGCGGTCGCCGTGGGCGAGGCCCGCTTCGGGAAGACTGGGGCGCATCGGGCGCTCGCCGAAGCGTACGGCTACGACGTGACGTCCGACCGCGACTGGCCGCTACTGCGGGAAGCCCGCGAGCTCAAGATGATCGCTGCTGCGACGCCGCTTCTCGCAGGTTCGGCGAGCGTGGCGGCCGAATTCGCCAACCGATTGAAGTCAGTCACACGAAGCGATCACGGTCTGCGTTGGACGCCATACGCTGATCTCGTCTGATCGCCCCTTCGCCGAGCGCCTGCGGCTCGGTGGGATCCTGGTCACGTGGGGGAGAATCTGCGACTACGCCGCCGGACCGCAGCAGAGGCCGAGGGCCTGGTGAACCAGCTCGTGGACGTGTACCTCGACGCGCACGCCGACGACGGTCCGCGCTATACGGCCGAGCGGTACGAACGGCAGCTCGCGGCACACATGCCCCGGGAACGCTGGGAGCTGGTGACGGCCCGCGTCGATGACAAGCTGGTCGGTTACGTCTACGGCTTCCCACTCGGAGCCGATACGCGTTGGTGGGACGGCATCCAAGAGCCGGTGCTGGACGGCTTCACGGACGAGAACGGGCGCCGGACTTTCGCAGTCTGTGAATTGCTGGTGCGGCGATCGTGGCAACGTCAGGGTATCGCGCGGGCGCTCCACGACCGGCTCCTGAGCACCCGGCGGGAAGAGAGGGCGACGCTGCTCGTACGGCCTGACAACGCCGCCGCCCAGCAGGCGTATGACTCCTGGGGTTGGCGACCGGCCGGGTGGCTGCAGCCGACGCGCGAGGGCGCGCCTCTGTTCCAAGTCCGCACGAAGGAACTCACTTCGAGCTCCTAGAGCCTCCAGAGCACAAGCCGCAGGGCCTTCTTCCAGCCCTGCGGCACCATCCGATGGGCCGCCGCGACCTCCGGTCCGGTCGAATCGACGTGGTTCCCGATCACTAGCCGTTCAGTGGAAGGAGGTCCAGAGTTGGCATGACAGTATGTCGATCATGGCAGATGCGGCTCTCGACCTCCGCCTTCGCGAAGCAGCTGCTGCTTGGCTTACGGAACGAACACAGCGCCAGCAGGAGCTGGCGACAAAGGCAGAGCTAGCGCAGTTCATCTTCGAAGGCCGACGAGTCGCTCTCCTAGATCCACAGCGGGGTATCCGCAAGCCAGCGTTTCTCGATGCAGCGCTGTCCATCCGCACGCGCTTCACGCCGCCTGGCCAGCTACCGCCCTACGAGGACCGAGAGGGACCGGATGGGCTCCTCCGATACAAGTACCGCGGAGATGATCCCAACCACCACGAGAATGTCGCACTGCGTCGCGCATACGAGCACAGGCTGCCACTAATCTGGTTCGTGGGTATCGCGCCTGCTCTCTACTTGCCGCGCTACCCGGTGTGGCTCATTGCGGACGAGCCGGAAGAACTGCAGTTCGTGGTAGCGCTTGACGAAGCGCAGCGGTTGATCCAGCCCGGGAATGCAGCCGACACGGAGAGGCGACGGTACGTCGAACGCTTGACGAAACTACGGCTCCATCAGCCAGTTTTCCGGGCTCGAGTGCTACAGGCCTATGGAAACACCTGCACGGTCTGCCAACTACGCCACCGGTCGCTGCTGGATGCTGCCCACATCATCCCGGACGGCCAACCGGCGGGCGATCCGGTCGTCCCCAACGGCCTGGCCCTCTGCAAGATCCATCATGCGGCATTCGATCAGAACATCATCGGAATCCGACCCGACCTCCGAGTCGAGGTGCGTCCCGACATCCTGAAGGAAGTCGATGGACCGATGCTGCGTCATGGAATCCAGGAGATGCATGGATGCCACATCGCGCTGCCTAGGGAGCGCTCTGCTCATCCCCATCGTCGAAGGCTTGAGGCACGCTACGAACAATTTCGGGCGGCTGCCTAGAAGACCGCCTGTCAACTGGGCTCTGTCGGCCGGGCTGGCGCTGGCAGCACTCGGGACAACAGCATCCCCGCGCCACCGGCGACCACCCCGACCATCGTCCCGGTGACCAGCCTCGACATCACCGCCACACCCCGCGACAACGCCTCCCGCGCCCCCGGCACCAGCCCGTCCGGCCGCAGCGCGTCCATCCCCAGCGACGAGTCCCAGAACACCTGGTGACCGACCGCCAGGAACACCCCGTACAGCGCCCCGATCACCACAGCAGTCAGGAACGGGCGCGGTGGCCGCCGCCACAGCACGGCGACCACCCAGCACAGCGGCGGTCCGAGCGCCGGCAGCGCGGCCACGGCCGTGCCCTCCGGCACGACGTCCAGGTCGTGCAGCGCCACGGGCGGAACGGCCAACGCGGCGAGCGCAACCAACGCCGGCCAGGAGAACCCGAGGGTACGGCGACCCGCGCTCATCGCATCGCCTCCGACGGGACCGAAGCCGACGTCGGTACGGGAGCCGACACCGAGCCCGGCGCGGTCGCGCGCGCGAACTTCAGCAACGCGACGAACGCGAGTACGGCCGTCACCGCATCCCCGGCGAAGCGCACCCGGTGACCGGCGACGAACTCGGCCGCCACCTGGGGCAGGTACGCCGGCGAGTGCGTCCCCTCCGGGGCCACGAACATGATCTCGTTGCGCGGCCAGAGGAAGACAGCGGAGAACAGGAACTCGCAGACGACGAACACGGCTGTGGCGCCGGCGACCCACCAGCGCAGCCGGCGGTCGCGCCAGGTGAGCAGTGTCGCGGCGACGCTGCTGAGGATCACCGATGCGCCGAGCGGCGGGAAGTAGTCGTGCGGGCCGCCGTGGACGAGGAACTCGCGGGCCCGGTCGAGCGAGGCGGGCGGGTCGCTGAAGATGTTCGGGTAGAACATGACGGTCTCGGCGGCGACCCCGCCGAGCGACATCATCGACGCCCAGACCATCACAATAAGGGCAAGCCAGGTCAGTCGCGGGCGCACCATGAGGGTTCTCCTCACGTTTCGCGGACGCCATCGACGCTAGCCTCGGTGATTCACGGCGACCTGGTACAGGGTCAGGTTTGTGGCGCGGCGTGCGCGGAAGCGCCTCTGCGGCAAGGGATGCGGCGCCGTCTCATCGATCATCTTGTCTTGGCTGGGTGCACTTTGCGGTGCGGGTGCTGTCGGAGGCAGTGCCGAGGTCGCTGGCGGTGATCGGTACTCCGGGTAGCCGCGCCGTGGGTTCGGCGGCGAGGCCGTCCAGGGTGAGTTCGAGGTATCGGGCGGGCAGTGATCGCCCGAGGTGGGCGGGGAGTTCGGGTAGGTGGCAGGTGAGTAGGCTGATCAGCAGAATGAGGTCACCGGTGCCGATGTCCGAGCGCAGAGCGCCGTCGGCCTGCGCCGCGTGGACCAGCTCGTCCACCTGGGCCATCCAGCGCAGTCGAGCCCGCGTCAGGTCGGGGTCGGCGATGAACGCGTCTGGTAGTGCGACCTTCAACGCCGCGGACAGCGCGCCCAACTGTGGCGCGGCGCACTGTCGGACCAACCGGCGCAGCGCTCGCCACGCGTCTGGCTCTTCGGCCGCGGCGGCCTGGGTCAGCGCGGCCAGCCGCTCGATGTAGTCGGCGGCTACCGCCCGGGTGAGTTCCTCTCGCTCGGGAAAACGCCGGTAGAGGGTGCCCACCCCTACTTGCGCGCGGCGGGCGATCTCCTCCATCGGTACGGCTGCACCGGCCTCGGCGAACAGTTCACGAGCGGCCGACACGATGCGTTCCCGGTTGCGGCGGGCGTCCGCGCGCAGTGGCACGCTGTCAGTGGTGGTCACGGCACCGAGGATAACTGGACGATTGCCTTCCGGTTCGCTACCTTCACAATCGGAAGCTGATCATCCAGTTATGGCGGTGTCATGATTCTTGTTACCGGTGCCACCGGCACCATCGGCCGTCACCTGCTACGCCAACTCGTCGATGCCGGCACGCCGGTACGCGCGTTCGTGCGGAACCCTGGTCAGAGGGAGGCGTCGGGCTGCGAGTTCGCGGAAGGCGACTTCGACCGGCCCGACAGCGTCGCGGCGGCCCTTGCCGGCGTCGACCGCCTCTTCCTCAACACCAGCGCCAGCCCGTCCCTGGTGCGCCAGCAGACCGACGCGATCGACGCCGCCCGCGTCGCCGGTGTCCGCCAGATCGTCAAGGTATCGGTGCAGGACGCGTCGCCGACAGCCGGGCTCGCCCGCGGCTGGCACGGCCAGATCGAGGAACACCTCAAGCGGTCGGGCGTTCCGTGGGCAGTGCTCAAGCCCAACAGCTACATGCAGAACTTCCTCGCCGACGCGCCCGACATCGCCGACGGCGGACAGTTCTTCGGCGCCTACCGCGACGGGGCGATCGCCTATGTCGACTGCCGGGACATCGCCGGATGCGCGGCGGCGCTGCTGACCCGGCCGATCGGAGACGAGCAGACCTTCGTGCTGACCGGGCCGGAGGGGCTAACCCACGAAGACATCGCCGCCCGGTTCACGGTCGCACTCGACCGCCGCATCCGCTATGTCGACTTGACGCCCGAGGACATGGCCGGCCGCCTGATCAACCGCTATGGCCTGCCCGCAGCCGTGGCGATGGAGGCAAGCGAGACGATGGTCTACCTGGCCTCCGGTGCCTGGAGCGCCCCGACCACCGCCATCGCGGATCTCACCGGACGCGAACCACGCGCGTTCCAGGACTTCCTCGCCGACCATCTCGACGCGTTCCGCCCCGGGCCGGGCTGACCGCGGCGTTGCCGGCCGGGCCCCGCCGCCGTGGTCCTCTACCGGGCGATCCGGCGCAGGCGGAGGATGCGCTGGCCGCGATCAGGTCGGTGAGCGGCAGCGCGATGGCGGAGTTGCGGGCGACGCTCGGCACGCTGCGCCGCGAACCGGGGCCACGGGAACCGGTCCCGGGCTTCGACCGGCTCCCGGCGCTCGTGGACGGCGTACGCCGGGGTGGATGCGGCGTGCAGGTCGTCATGCTCACCACGTTCGACGACGAGTACCTGTTCGAGGCGATCCGCGCCGGGGCAGCGGGTTTCCTGCTCAAGGACACCCCACCCGACGCGCTGCGGGACGCGGTCCGGACCGTCGCCGGTGGCGACGCGCTGCTCTCCCCCGCCGTCACCCGGCGGGTGCCCGCCGCGGCAGCCCGCTCACCGGTGGCCGATCCCGCACGGCTGGCCGGGCTGACGGCACGGGAACGGGACGTACTGGCGCAGGTGGGCGCCGGGCGGTCCAACGCGGAGATCGGGCAGGCGTTGTTCCTGAGCCCCGACACCGCCCGCACCTGTGTGAGCCGGCTGCTCCAGAAGCTGAACGCCCGCGACCGGGCGCAGCTCGTCGTGATCGCGTACGAGAGCGGGCTGGTCCGCCCCGGCGAGGGCTGAGCCGCGCCGGGGCGGGTCGCAGTCAGGCCGACGCCGGGTCCGCCGGTTCCGGTGCCGCGTGCCGGCCGCCGCCGTTGCGCCGTTCGTCGCCGTGCCCCGGCCACCACGCCTTGTGGCCGATCAGCCCGGTCAGCGCCGGCACGAAGAACATCGACATGACGAACGCGGACAGCACGATACCGATGGCCACCGCGAAGCCCATCTGCTGGAGGAACGAGATCGGCGCGAGCATCAGCACCCCGAACGTGCCGGCCAGGATCAGCCCGGCGGCGGCGACTGTCGGCCCGGCGTGTTCCACACCGATCGCGGCGGCCTGGTGCGGTTCGTGGCCCTCGCGTGCCTCCTCGCGTAGCCGGGCGATCATCAGGATGTTGTAGTCGGTGCCGATCGCCACCACGAACAGGTAGAGGATGATCGGTAGCTGGAACGTCACGCCCGGGTTGCCCTGGAGCCCCTGGAACACGTAGACGGTGGCGCCGAGCGTGGCGGCGAAGTTGAGCAGCACCGCGATCACCAGGTAGACCGGCGCGACGAGGCTGCGCAGCAGCAGCGCCAGGATGATCGCGATCAGGAGGGCGGCCACCGGCAGGATCACCGACAGGTCCCTGTTGTTAGCCGAGTTGATGTCCGCGAAGATCGCCGTGGTGCCGCCGACCAGCGCCCTGGTGCCCGGCGGAGCCGCCTCGTGCAGGGACTTCCGCAGGTCGTCCCGTACGAGCGTGATCGCCTCGTTGGACATCGGGTTCTCGTTCAGCAGCAGGTTGATCCGGACGACGCTCGGGTCGGTGGCGCTACGCTCCGGCGGCTGCGCCTGCCCGACACCGGGTGCGCGCGCCGACGCGGCGGCGAAGTCGTTCACCTGCTGCTCGGTGAGCGGGGTGCCGTTGCCGGTGGTCAGGTAGACCTCGGTGGGCGCGAGCGCCCCGGCGGCGAACCCGCGCTGGAGGTCCTGGGCGGCCCGCGCCGACTCGGTGTCCTGCGGGAACCCGGCGCCGAAGTCGTAGTCGGCCTTGTAGCCGAGCACACCGGCGGCGAGCGCGACGAGCAGCGCGCCCGAAGCGGCGGCCACCACGGCCGGGCGGCGGCCGACGACGGCGCCGAGCCGCCGGGACAGGGTCGCCTTGGGCGGGCGCTGCCACGCCTTCGACGGCCAGAACACCCACCGGCCGAGCAGCGACACGAGCGCCGGGATCAGGGTCAGCGAGGTGACGAGCATGACGCCGACGGCGATGGCGAGCGCCGGGCCGAGCGACCCGAAGAAGCCGAGCGAGGCGAGCAGCAGCACCAGGAACGCCACGATGACCGCACCGGCGGCGGAGGTGATGACCTCGCCGACCCGCTGCACCGAGACGATCATCGCGGTGCGCTTGTCGTCGCCTGCCCGAAGCCGCTCCCGGTAGCGGAACAGCAGGAACAGGATGTAGTCGGTGCCGATGCCGAACAGCACGATCAGCAGGATGGTCTGGAGGTCCTGGCTGACGTTGAGGTCGAACGCCTTGCCGGCGGCGGCGACCAGCCCGGTGGTGACGGACATGACGACGCTGATGACCACGACCGGCAGCAGCGCGGCGATCGGGCTGCGGAAGATGATCAGGATCAGTCCGATGATGAGGACGATGGTGGCGACACCGACGACGGCGAACGCCTCGTTGAACGTGTCCTCGTTGTCGACGAAGCTCGCCACGTCGCCCGCCACCCCGGCGGTCAGGCCGCTGCCGGTCAGGTCCGGCCCGAGGGCGGCGCGCAGGTCGCGTACCGCGTCGAGCAGGCGCGGGTCGTCGGGGCTGTCGGCGTCGAGACCGACGGTGACCACCTGCACGGACTTGTCCGGCGCGACGGCCTGCGGGCCGGTGAGATAGCCGGAGGTCTCCGGGATGTTCCGGGCCTTGAGCGCGGCGGCGAGCTGCCCCACGCGCGCCTCGTCGGCCGCGGTCAGCGGTCTGCCGTCGCTGCGTTTGACGACGACCGTCGCGGTGGCGGTGGCGGCCTGCGGGAACGACTTCGCGCCCAGCTCGGTGGCCTGCACCGACTCGTAGGTGCGCGGCAGGAAGCTCTCCTGGTCCGCGGAGGTGATGTCGCTCAGCGAAGGACTGGCGGCGATGATCGCGATCGCGGCGACGACCCAGCCGCCGATCACCCACCACGCCTTGCCCACGACGAATCTGCCCAGGCGCTCGAACATCGCTTCCCCCGTGTGTTCGGCTGTGTCGCACGCGATCCTACGCCGCGTGAGCAATCCCTTTCGGACGGCTCGCGGACTTTCGCCGATGATCCGGGTGGTCGAGGATCGGCTGATGAGCGCGACGCTGCCCGGTCCCGGGGTGCTGACGGCCTGGTTGGCGGCGACGGCGCCGGTGCTCGCGTCACCGCTGCTCGCCGCCGTGCTGGCGGCCCGGCGGCCCGCGACGGCCCTGGGCGTGTCCACGTTGGTCGCGACGGCGCTTCTCGCGTTGTCGCTGGCGTTCTTCCGGTGGGTCGTGCCGCTGACCGGCGAGGCCCGCTGGGGGCGGGCGCTGCTCGGCGGCGCGGCGCTCGCGGTGGCCGGAGCGCTGATCGGGTACGCAGTGGGCGGGCACCTGCCCCACCGGGCCCGCCCGGCGTCGCGGCGCGGCTGTCTGATCGGCGGGCTCGCCGTGGTGTTCGGCGCGCTGCTGGCGCAGTCCGCGGTACGGCTCGGCGCCGAGGACAGCACGATCGGGCAACCCCCTCGGGAGTACGGCGGCGTCAGCCCCTACTCGACGTCGGCGGGCCGGTCCACGGCACCGGCCGCCGGGGCGTACGCGATCTTCGCGGTGGGCTTCTCCCCGGCGGACCCGGACTGTCGCGTCACCGGCGGCGGCGCGGAGGTGCGGACGGCCGAGCCGGTCTCCGTCCCGCCGGGCGGCTACGGCGGCGACGCCGCGACGTCCGCCTGGGTGGCCACGGTACGGGTGCCCACGGCGGGGCTCTGGACGCTGGACTGCCGCACGGACGACCCGGAGGCGTCCTACGTGGTGGGTGACGTGCCGGAGATCCGGGGCGCGGTGGGCGAGTCGATCCACTGGCCGGTGGGCGTGATCTGGCTGCTCGGCGCGGCGCCCGGCCTGCTGATCGTCGGGGACACCGGCAGGCGACGGCGAGCCGTTCTCGCCGACGGCGCAGGCCGGTCCGACGGCGCGGCGTCCGGCGGAAGTGTCGTAGGGGTCTCGTAGCCTGGCGCGGTCATCGACGATCGCAGGGAGGCGACGTGCTCGACCACTTCTCCGTAGCGGTGCGCGACCTGGCGGCCAGCGGCGCCTTCTACGACGCCGTGCTGGCCCCGCTGGGCGGGCGCCGGCTCATGGAGCCCGGCCCGATCGGCTACGGCGTGGACGCGCCCGACTTCTGGGTGGAGCCCGCGCCGTCCGGCGCCACGCCGGTGCCGGTGCACATCGCGTTCACCGCGGCCGACCGCGCCACGGTGCGCGCGTTCCACGACGCGGCTGTCGCGGCCGGCGCGGAGGTGCTGCACGAGCCGAAGGAGTGGCCGGAATACCACGCCGCCTACTACGGCGCGTTCGTCCGCGACCCGGACGGCAACAACGTCGAGGCGGTCTGCCACCGCCCGGAGTGAGTCCGGGCGTGTCCGGGAGGCACGATGGACAGGTGGAGACAGAGCCGGTCGAGCACGCTCCGGTACGCGCCATCCGCCGGGCCTGGCTGGCCCAGCGCTGGCACGATCTCACCTTCCTGCACTGGGCGGTCCCACCGGAACGGGTGGCGCCGCTGCTGCCCGCCGGCACCCGGCCGGACACGCTCGACGGGCTCACCTACGTGGGGCTGATCGGTTTCCGGATGGTCGCGTTGGGGCTCGGCCGTGGCCCGGGTGTGCCCTACTTCGGCACGTTCTGGGAGACGAACGTCCGGCTCTACTCGGTCGACGGCTCGGGGCGGCGCGCTGTCGTGTTCCGCTCGCTCGACGCGTCCCGGCTGGTGCCGGTGCTGGTGGCCCAGGTGACCCTGCGTCTGCCGTACAAGTGGTCGGCGATGCGACTGGACCGATCCGGGGACACGCTCACCTACCGGTGCCGCCGCCGCTGGCCCGGCCCGGCCGGCGCGAGCAGCCGGATGGCGGTACGCGTCGGCGCGCCGATCCCCGAGCCGACGCCGCTGGAGCACTTCCTGACCGCCCGCTGGGGCCTGCACACCCGCGCGTACGGCAGCACCCGCCACCTGCCGAACTGGCATCCACAGTGGCCGCTGCACCGCGCCGAACTGCTGCACCTGGACGACGAACTGGTCACCGCCGCGGGCCTGCCCGCACCGGACGGGCCGCCGGTGAGCGTGCTCTACTCCCCCGGCGTACCGGTCGTCTTCGGCGGTCCCACGTCGGTCGGGTGACAGCCACGTTGATCGACGCCAGGTCGCCGGAGTGGTGGCATCCGGCACACCGGAACACCGCCACTTCCCCGATGTGGCGCCGGCACGTCCGCGCGGCGCGAAGGCGATCGGGGTCAGCGCACCGGGTCGTGGGTGCCGTGCGGGACGTCGGGACGGCAACGGCGCACCCGGTCGGCGGCCATCCGGCCACCCACCGCCAGCCCGTACCGCTCCACGGCGGCGAGCCCGTACGCGCTGCACGTCGGTGTGTAGCGGCAGGTACCCGGCCAGCGGTGCGACAGCCGGCGCCGGTAACCGAGGATGGCGGCCCGGCCGGCCCGGTCCACGACGGGCCGCCGGACGACGCCCGCGGTCACCGAACCGAGGGTGAGCAGCGTCGAGAAGATGCCGAGATCGCAGCAGGTCAGCGCTTCGCAGTCGAACGCATCGCAGTCGCAGCCCCGGTTCTTCTTCTTGTGGTGCCGCTTCCGGAAGATCACCACGCCATGATGCGACACGGGCGCCAGTGTCGATGAGGCGACCGGACCGGGTCCGGTGTGATCGGGCCGGTGGGCGGCCGGGGACCTAGCGTCGAAGGCGTCACCAGGAGGGAAGACCGGGTGCTGGATCGGCTCAACGCCGCGCTGGACCACCTCGAACAGCGGCTCGACCAGCCGCTCGACGTGGCCGCGCTGGCCCGGATCGCGGGCGTGTCGGAGCATCACTTCGGCCGGCTGTTCTCGGCGCTGGCCGGGCTGCCGCTGTCGGAGTACGTGCGCCGGCGCCGGATGACGCTTGCGGGCGCCGACGTGCTCGCCGGCCGGGAGTCGCTGCTCGCCGTGGCGGTCCGCTGGGGGTACGGCTCGAACGAGGCGTTCGCCCGCGCGTTCCGGGCCGTGCACGGCGTCGGGCCGACGCAGGCCCGGCAGGCAGGTGCGGTGCTGCGGTCCCAGCCCCGGATGTCCTTCCGGCTCGTCGTCGAAGGGAACACCAGCATGGACTACCGGATCGTGACCAAGGACGCCTTCCGGCTCGCCGGGTTGACGGCTCGGGTGCCGCTCGTGCACGAGGGGATGAACCCGCACATCGTGGCGTTCGTCAGGGGCGTCGACCCGGCCACCGGACGCCGCATCGAGGCGCTGTCCGACCAGGAGCCGCACGGGATCGTCAACGTCAGCGCCGAGCTGGCCGGTGCCCGCGACGAGGGCGCCGAGCTGGACTACTGGTACGCGGCGGTCACCGGCGCGGACGTGCCGGACGACCTGCGCAGCCTGCCGGTCGAGGCCGGCGACTGGGCGGTGTTCTCCAGTTCCGGGGCGTTCCCGGTGGCGGTGCAGCATCTGTGGCGGGCCGTGTTCACGTCATGGTTCCCGTCCAACCCGTACGAGGCCCGCCCGGGGCCGGAGATCTCGCGGGTGCGGGTCGCGGAGGACGGCGGCACCGCCGACGCGGAGCTGTGGATCCCGGTGCGCCGGGTCTAGAGCGCCGCCGCTCGCGCCAGCGCGGCCGGCACGTCGTGCACGTGGTACGGATGTTCGTCCGGCTCGATCCCGGCGAGGAACATCGCGTACACGGCGGCCAGCCGCAGCGGCGCGACCGGCCGGAGCAGGTCGACGGCCCGGTGCGGGTCGCTGCCGGGCAGGTTGGTCCGCCACCGCCGCGCCCACGCGTCGACCAGCCGGGCGGCGGCGTCCGCGCCGACGTCCTCGGTGAGGCGCAGGATGTCGAAGGCCGGGTGGCCGACGAACGAGTCCGCCCAGTCGATCACCGTCAGGCGCCCGGCGTCGCCGCGCACGTTGCCGGGGTGCAGGTCGCCGTGCACGAGCGTGTCGGGCAGGCCGCAGTCGACGACCTGCCGCAACCGCCGGTCGAGCCCGTCGAGCAGGCCGGCCGCGACCGACACGTCGTGCCCGGCGAGCCGATCCCGGATCCACCCCGCCAGCCCTGCCCCACGCAGATCGGGCACCCCGGCCGCGACCAGCTCGCCGACGATCCCGCACGCCCGCCGCTGCACCGGGTGGTACCCGGCCGCGATGGTGGCCCGCTCCTCTTCCCCGGCCCCGTACCGGTCCTGCCCCGGCACGTCCGCCAGCAGCATCCGCCCATGCCCGTCGGCGGCGAGCAGCAGCGGAGCGTCGATCAGGGAGTTCGTGTCCCAGGGAAGCCCGGCCACCGAGGGGAGCTGGCGGAGAACCGCGGGCTCGTGGCGGGCGAAGGGCGGAAGCTGCTTCAGCCATGCCGCGCCCCGGTCGGTGTCCAGGTGCCAGATGGCGGAGAGGTTCCAGGTGCGCCGCTGCGCCACCGCCGTCACCCGTCGGTCGAGCCGGCGCAGCTCGCCGGTCGCCCACGCGACGCTGCGAGCCGGGCCGCCGGCCTGCGCCCACGGCTGGCGCAGCGGGTGCGGCGCGAGGTCCACTGTCGCCGGTTCCAGGGGTACGGCGGGCGCGTCGACGGCCTGCGCCAGGTAGCGGACGTGGCCGCCGGGAGGCGCGGGACGGTCGGCGTCCACCAGCCGCAGCACGGCGATCTCCAGCCCGTGGCGCCGCTGGACCGTGTCGACGATCGAGTGGACCTCCTGCCACCACGGCTGCGGTACGTCGAACGGCGGCAGCGCGCCCAGCGGACGGCCGGCGGCGTCGAGCAGAATCAGCGTGACGGTGCGGGACACGGCCGGACGGTATCCGGGCACCCCTACGGGAGGCGAGGGGATTGATCCGGGTGCGGTGCGGGACCGCTACCCGATGTCCCGGGCACGGGCGCCCGGAACGCTGAGCCGATGAGCCTTCTCGATTCCCGCACACGTCCCACGCACCAGTGGTTACGCCCGGTCGCCGTGGCGTCGGCGGTGCTGCTGCTCGGCTACGGCCTGCTGCGCCTGCTCGACCGGCTGGACGGGCACAGCGACAAGGACGCCTGGGCCTGGAACACCGGGCACGCGCTGTTCCTGCTCGGCGTCCTCGGTTTCGCCACTCGCCGGGTTCCTGGCGATCGCGGTGAACCTGAACCTGCTGCCTGTCGGCGCCGCGCTGGTGCTGGCCGGGCTGCTGCCGCTGCGCGTCACGCCCCGCCCGGTGGCCTGACCTCCGTCACCGCCAGACGGTTCGGCGCAACCCCTTGTGACCGGCGCACACGTCGCGCTGGCCGCCGGTGCGGCTGACCGAGCCGTCACGGCACTGCACCAGCCAGCCGCGGTCGGACCAGAACCCGGGGACGCACTCGAACCAGTCGCACACCCCGGCAGCCGGCCGGCGGATCCGCTGGCCGCCGCAGAAGTCGTACCCGAAGGGGTTCGCCGGGGCGCCGCAGCGGCGCTCGACCGGCGGCTGCGGCGTACCGCGCGGCGGTGCGGGACGGGCGCGGGACGGCTCCGGGCTCGTGCTGGGCCGGACCTGGACGGCGGGCGCGACGTGCGGCGGCGCGGGCGTGCCGGTGGCGCCCGGGGTCGCGGCGGCGGCGCGCTCCGAGCCGGCCCGGGTGGGCGGGTTGGACTCGATGAGCATCGCCGGCACGATCAACGCGAGCGCCGCGCCGACCGCCACCGTCCGCCGGCCGCCGGGCACCAGCGCGGTGACGCGGGCCTGGGCGGGGGTGAGCACTGCGGGGCGTTCGGGCCGCGCGGCCGTGTGCTCCGCGATCAGCTCGTCCAGCTCGGCCACGACGGCGGCGCGCTGCTCGATCGCGTCGGCGAACGCCAGCGTGAGCGTGAACCGGAAGTCGGCCGCCGCACCGGTGGGCAGCAGCAACCCGGAGGTACGCCGCCGGTCCAGCACCTGGATCAGGGTGACCGGCGCGCCGGGGTCGTGGGACAGGCCGGTCATCCGGCCGTACGCCCAGTCGCGCCGGCCGCGCCCGCCGAGCAGGACCAGACGCCGGTTGGTGAGCACGGCGAGCCCGGCGTCGACCACCTTGACGCCCTCGGGGCGGCGGGGGCGCAGTACGGGCGGGTCGGGGTCGACAGTCAGTTCGGGGGCGGGCAGCACGGCTGTGTGCCGCACCTCCACCAGTTGCGCGGCCGGGAGCGTCCAGAAGACCACCTCGCCGGGGGCCAGCTCCATCGGCAGGCCGACGCCCGCCCGGGCCGAGCCGTGGAAGGACACCGCGAGGGTACGCAGGCGGCGCAGCTCGTCGTCGCGGCGTCGCCACGCCTCGTCGGCGGCGCGGAAGGCCCGCTGGCGCCGCTCGTTCTGCCGGTGCGCCCACCGGTACCGCCATGTGGAACCCGTCGAATCAGTCTTCGCCACGCCGACTCCTCCGCCGCGCGAGCCCACCAATCGGGGTGTCATTCATGTCAACTGCGCGGCAGGGGTACGAAGACACGCGAAAGTCGCCAATTAGACCGATCGGCTGATTGACCTACACAATCGGCGGAAACTCCCGCGTCGATTCACGTTGCGTGCCACCGGCTCCCGGCGGTCCCGCTTCGTCATGCGCGCGCGTGGACACATCGGTAACGTCAGCCACAACGGCGGGGCGGAGCGCGGCCCCCGGGCGGCGAGGAGGTGCACCGGTGGGCGACCCGGCCGTGGTGGTGGGAGTGGACATCGGCACCACCAGTTCCAAGGCCGTCGCGTTCGACACCACCGGCCGGCAACTGGCCAGCCACTCGATCGGCTACCCGCTGGAGGAGCCGAACCCGGGCTGGGCCGAGCAGGATCCGGACCTCATCCACGAAGCCGTGATCGGCGTGATCCGCGCGGTGGTGGACGAACTGCGCGTACCGGTCGCGGGCCTGTCGTTCAGCACCGCCATGCACAGCCTGATCGGGCTGGACGCCGACGGCGCCCCGTTGACCCCGTCGATCACCTGGGCCGACTCCCGCGCGAGCGCGCAGGCCGAGCGCCTGCGGGCCGCGCCGTCCGGGCTCGCCCTGCACCGGCGCACCGGCACCCCGGTGCACCCGATGGCGCCGCTGCCCAAGCTGGTGTGGTTCGCCGAGCAGGAACCGAAGCTGCACGAGCGGGTCGCGCACTGGGTCGGCATCAAGGATCTCGTGCTGCGGCGGCTCGCCGACGCGCTCGTCACCGACCACTCGGTCGCGTCCGCCACCGGCCTGATGGACATCCACCGGCTGGCCTGGGACACCGAGGCGCTCCGCCTCGCCGGCATCACCGAGGAGCAGCTTCCCCAGCTCGTATCCACCACGCATGCGCTGCCGGGGCTCACCCCCGAGGCGGCCCGCGCCACCGGGCTGCCTGTGGACACCCCGCTCGTGGTGGGCGCCGGCGACGGGCCACTGGCGAACCTCGGGCTCGGCGCGGTACGCCCCGGCGTGGTGGCCTGCTCGATCGGCACCAGCGGCGCGATGCGGGTGATGGTGGAACGCCCCGGCGTGGACCCGCTCGGCGGCGTGTTCTGCTACGCGCTCACCGAGGACCGCTGGGTGGTCGGCGGCGCCATCAACAACGGCGGCATCGTCCTCCAGTGGGCAGGCGACGCGCTCGCCCCCGAGCTGGGCGAGCACGCCGAGGAGGAGCTGCTCGACCTGGCCGCCACGGCGCCGGTCGGCTCCGGCGGGCTGATCATGCTGCCCTATCTGCTCAGCGAGCGCGCGCCGCACTGGAGCGCGCTGCCCCGCGGCGCGTACGTCGGGCTGACCCACGGCCACGGCCGGGCGCACCTGGTCCGGGCCGCGCTGGAGGGCGTCTGCCAGCAGCTCGCCCTGGTCCTCGCCTCGGTCCGGGCCGCCGGGAACGAGGTGCGCGAGATCCGCGCCAGCGGCGGGTTCGCCCGCAGCGCGCTGTGGCGGCAGATCCTCGCCGACGCGCTCGGCATGCCGGTGCGGTTCCCCGCCGGGCACGAGGGGTCCGGCTTCGGCGCGGCGCTGCTCGGCATGCAGGCGCTCGGCCTGATCTCCTCGATCGAGGTCGCCGCCGATCTGGTCCGGATCGAGGAGACGGTCCGTCCGAATCCGGCCTCCGCCGCCACGTACGCGGCGCTGCTCCCCCTCTTCTCCGAGCTGTACGACGCGCTCGTACCCACGTTCGCGTCCCTGCGGCGGATGGCACCGAGCCTGCCGCCGGAACCACCACCCACCGCAGCACCCCGCTGACGACCGAAGGGCGTGATAGCCGTGGTCACACTGCTCGCCGCACCCGCGGAACCGCTCACGAACGCCGGTGACACCCAACTCGTCCTCGCGGCCCTGCTGGGCATCGCCGCGGTGGTGCTGCTCATCGCGTGGGGCAAGGTGCACCCGTTCCTCGCGTTGATCCTCGGCGCGGCGGTGCTCGGCGTGGTCGCCGCCGTACCCGTCGACAAGATCGTCACCTCGTTCAGCGGCGGCGTCGGCTCCACTGTCGGCGGGGTGGGCCTGCTGATCGCGCTCGGCGCGATGATCGGCGGTCTGCTGGCCGAGTCCGGCGGGGCGGACGGCATCGTGGAACGGGTGGTCGGCCGGGTCTCCGGGACCGCGCTGCCCTGGGCGATGGCCGGTGTGGCCGCGCTCATCGGCCTGCCGCTGTTCTTCGAGGTCGGCGTGGTGCTGCTGGTGCCGATCGTGCTGCTCGTCTCGCTGCGGGTGAACGTGCCGCTGATGAAGATCGGCATTCCCGCGCTCGCCGGGCTGTCGGTGCTGCACGGCCTGGTGCCGCCGCACCCCGGCCCGCTGGTGGCGATCGACGCGCTCGGCGCCAACCTCGGTCAGACGCTCGCCCTGGGCCTGCTGGTGGCGATCCCCACGGTGATCATCGCCGGTCCGGTCTTCGGCAACTTCATCGCCCGGTACGTGCCGGCCACCGCACCGGCCGCGCTGCTGCCGACCCGGCGCGACGCCGACGACCGCAGCCCGACCCGGCCCGGCGACGGACGGCTCGACGCCGACGGCGACCTGGTCACCGAGGACGACCTGGTCAACCCGGGCACCGGACGGCCCGGCGCGGCGATCGACGAGCCGGCCGGGCGGCGCTCGCGCCGGTCCCCGGCGCTCTGGGCGGCGGTGGTGACGGTGCTGCTGCCGGTGGTGCTGATGCTGCTGCGGGCGATCGGCGAGCTGGCCCTCGGCGAGGACACCGCCGGCCGCAAGGCGCTGGACATCGTCGGCACCCCGATCATCGCGCTGCTGGCCGGCGTCATCTTCGCCATGATCTTCCTGGGCTACCGGTCCGGCTTCAGCCGTACCCAGGTCTCCGGTTTCCTCGGCGGCTCGCTGCCGCCGATCGCCGGCATCCTGCTGATCGTCGCCGCCGGTGGCGGCTTCAAGCAGGTGCTCGTCGACGCCGGCGTGGGCAACCTGGTCGCGGACGCCGCCGAGGGCGCCAACCTCTCCCCGCTGCTGCTCGGCTGGCTGGTAGCGGTCGGCATCCGGGTAGCCACCGGCTCGGCCACCGTCGCCACGATCACCGCCGCCGGCATCGTCGCGCCGCTGGCCGCCACGCTCCAGGGCCCCGAGGTGGCGCTGCTGGCGCTGGCCATCGGCTGCGGGTCGCTGTTCTTCTCCCACGTCAACGACGCCGGCTTCTGGCTGGTGAAGGAGTACTTCGGGTTGACAGTCGGGCAGACCATCAAGAGCTGGTCGGTGATGGAGACCATCATCTCGGTGGTCGGCTTCCTCGGCGTCCTGCTGCTCGACGTCTTCATCTAGCGACGGTCAGGGAATCTCCGTCACCTGCCAACGGCTCCCGGTCAGGACCGGGTGATCGCGTTGGCGTGGATCGCCTCGTTCAGGTACGCGGCCATCCCGGGCCGCAGCGTCTCGAAGTACGCGGTGAACCGCGGATCCGCCACGTACATGTCGGCCAGGCAGGTGTGGACCTCGTACGGGCAGTCGTACCACCACTTGGTGATGAGCTGCCGGTGCTCCTCGGCCAGCGCCATCGCCTCCGGGCCGTCGCCGGGCGCGCCCGATTCCATGAGCGCGACGAACCGCCGCCCCCAGTCCTCGTTCTCCGCCTTGTTGCGCAGCCAGTCCTCCTTAGAGTAGCGGCCCGCGCGCTCCTGCGACTGCCGGTACGCCTCGGTGCCGCCCCAGCGCTGCTCCGCCTCCTCGGCGTGCTCGTCCGGCTCGAAGTCACCGAACACCTCGAACCGCTCCTCCGGCGTCAACTGGATCCCCAACGTCCTCGCCTCCATCGCGTGTTCGATCGCCGCGACCATCTCCTGGAGCTTCCCGATCCGCCCGGACAGCAGCTCGTGCTGCCGGCGCAGGTGCGCCACCGGGTCGGAATCCGGATCGTCCAGGATCGCGGCGATCTCCTCCAGCGGGAACCCCAGCTCGCGGTAGTACCGGACGAGCTGCAACCGGTCCAGGTCGGCCTCGTCGTAGCGGCGGTATCCCGCCGGCGTGCGCCCGCTCGGCCGCAGCAGCCCGATCTCGTCGTAGTGGTGCAGCGTCCGGACCGTCACCCGGGCCGCCCGCGCCACCTGTCCCACCGTGTACGCCATGGTTCCCTCCCTTCCGCGACCAAGACTCCCGCCTCCCGCTGCGTGAGGGTCAAGCCGGACAGCACGACGCCCCCGACCAGGATCGGCCGGGGGCGTCGTCGGTGCGGTCAGTTGGTGACCTTCTCCTTCTCGGGGGCCGCGAAGGTCGCGTTGGCCGGGGTGCGGAAGGCGTGCACCAGGCCGGCGATCGAGAGCAGCATGAGCAGACCCGCGCCGAGGTACATGGCCAGGGCGCCCTGCTCGGCCTTGCGGCCGAACTCGCTGAAGCCGTACGAGGTGAGCAGCAGGCCGCGCAGCGTCTCGCCCTTGAACACGCTCTCCCGCTGAGCGCTCACCTCGGCGAGCTGCTTCTGCAGGTCGGCCAGGTTGGCGGCGTTGCTCTGCTCGGCCTGGGCCACCTGCTCGCGCAGCGCGCTCTGCGGCTCGCCCAGGTCGGCGTAGGTCTTGCCACCGGCCATGTTCTTCAGGTGCAGGCCGATGTACTCGTTGGCGTAGCACTCGGCCTGCTTGCCGGTGGTCATCTTCTGGCCGGCGTACTCGCGCAGGCAGTCCGACTTCTTCTCCTCGTCGGACAGCTTGTCCGCCGGGGTGAAGGTGATGTGCTGCGCGCCGAGCTGGTCGCGTACGTAGTCGTTGGCGAAGTTGGCGTTCGTCGTCAGGACGACGCCGACGACGAGCAGCAGGACCGCCAGGCCCAGCCCACCGATGCTGAACAGCAGGTCGAGCGTCCGTCGCTTCATATCAGGCTCCCGCGTGAAGGGTGTGTGTTCGCTTGTTGACGAGAACTATCATGACGGCGCGTGCCGGGCCGAAGCAGGGTCGAATCCCCTGTCCCGTCCGGGACCTTCGGCCCCTGTGAACCCGGGCCGGTCAGCGCTCGACGCCTGCTCCGGACAACGCGGGGAGCAGGTCCCGCAGGGCGGCCGGACGGCCGTACCGCCAGCCCTGGCCCTGCCGGCAGCCGATCGCGGTGACCGCCGCGTGCTGCGCGACCGTCTCCACGCCCTCGGCGACCACGGCCAGGTCGAACGCGCCAGCCAGCCGGTTGACCATCTCGACAGTGGCGTACGCGCGGGCGTCGCCGGCGTCCAGCCGGGACACGAACGACCTGTCGATCTTCAGCTCGGTGGCCGGAATACGGTGCAGGTAGCTCAGCGAGGAGTACCCGGTGCCGAAGTCGTCGATGGCGATGCGGATGCCGAGGTCGCGCAGCTGGGACAGCCGGTCGAGCACCGACTCGCTGCCCTCGATCAGCGCCGACTCGGTCAGTTCCAGAGTGAGCGCGCGGGGCGGCAGACCGGCCGCGCCGACCGCGCCGGTGACAGTGGCGATCAGGTCGGGCCGGCACAGGTGGGCGGCGGCGATGTTCACCGCTACCGTCACGTCCGGCGCGTGCTCGCGCCAGGTGGCCGCGGCCCGGCACGCCTCGTGGATGACCCACCTGTCGATGGCCACGATCAGCCCGGTCTCCTCGGCCAGCGGCAGGAACCGCGCCGGGGTCAGCACACCCAGCCGGGGATGCCGCCAGCGCACCAGCGCCTCGGCGCTGCGTACCGTGCCGGTGTCCAGGTCGACGATGGGCTGGAACTCCATCAGCAACTGGCCCTCGTCCACCGCGCGGCGCAGGTCGGCGATCAGTTCGGCCCGGCTGACCGCCGACTCGCGCAGCTCCGGCGTGCACGTGCGGTACACGGCCTTGCCCGCGGCCTTCGCCGCGTACATGGCGATGTCGGCGTCCCGGAGCAGGTCGGTGTGCGAGGTGTGCTGCGGCCCGTACTCGGCGATGCCGATGCTCGCCGACGGGTGCACGCCGAGATCCTCCTCGCCGGGCAGCGGCTCCAGGGCTGCCAGCAGCCGGACCGCGAGCCCCTCGGGTGACACCGGGCGCTCCCCTGCGACGAGCACGGCGAACTCGTCACCGCCGAGACGGGCGATCATCCCGTCCGGGCCGACCGCGTCCCGCATGCGCTCCGCGGTGGCGGTCAGCAGCCGGTCCCCGGCGGCGTGCCCGAACCTGTCGTTCACCTGCTTGAAGCCGTCCAGGTCGAGCAGCACCACGGCGACCGGCCCACCCCCGCGCAACGCCCGCCGCAGCCGCCGTACGAACGTCAGCCGGTTGGGCAGGCCGGTGAGCTGGTCGGAGTACGCGAGCCGGCGCAGCCGCCCGACCAGCCGCAGGTTCTCGTTCGCGGCCAGCCCCTGGCGCAGTGCCAGTACCCCGAGCAGGCCCATCATGCCGACGAAGACGACCTGCGGGGTCTGCCCGCTGGGCTGCCGCGACAGCAGGACCGCGACGATCGCGCCGCCCACCGGCAGGTACGGCAACGCGACCCGCCACCACGGCGGCAGCGGCGAGTCGACCACGTCGTCCTCGCCGTCCCCGTCGGCCGGCGGCGGGTAGCGGGTGGCCAGGCCGACCAGCAGGTAGCTCAGCGGCCAGCAGACGTCGACCGGGTGGCCCGGCGTGTAGTCGCCGCGCGCGACCAGGGAGACGTAGACGGCGTCCGCGCCGGACCGGATCGCCAGGCCCGCACCGATCACTGTGAGCGCCCGCCACATCGGCCGGGCCGGACCGGCGACCGCCACGAGGATGGTGAGCTGCATCAGGTCGAACATCGGGTAGAGCAGCCCGAACGTCCGCATCGGGTCGGTCAGCTCGGCGTCGGTGATCCGGTGGAACACCACCACCCAGCCGATCGGGATGAGGGCCAGCCCGACGATGACCCCGTCGAGCAGGGTGCGGGCCCGGCCGATCACGCTGCGCGGGCCGGTGCGGGAGCAGAGCAGCGCGGCGGTGCCGGTGACGATGCCGGCGGCGAACAGGCCCGCCACCAGCGGCGTGTGGGGCAGGCCGAGCCCGCCGAGCCGTTCCACCGTCCACACCGCACGGCCGAGCGCGGCGAGGGCCATGGTGGCGGCGAGCAGTTCCCAGAACCGGCGCAACACGACCGGCTGACGTCGCGCCGCGCCGGCGCAGAGCACTGCCGCCCAGCTCGACACCGCCATCGCGCCGAGGTCGCTCACCAGCGCCGCGCCCGGCAGGCGGGCGGCCAGCCAGGCCATCTCCCCGAGTACGACGACAGCGGCCGCGACAAGTCCGACACGGCCGACGAGCGGATGACGGGCCGGCGCCGCGGCGGCGAGGCTCACGTCGTGCTGGGATACAACGATGCGCTCCGGCTCTCTTCCAGACGTGCACCCTCGACGACGAGGATCGGACGACGGACGGCGCAAGCCTAGCCAGCGCCGGGGACTGCCGCCAGAGCCGACGACTGTCGGTCAGCGGACCGCAGGCGGGTGCCGGTAGACGGAGACCAGCACGCCGTAGCGCGGCTGCCCCGGCGGCGCCTCCTCGGCCTCGCCCACCAGTTCGTCCAGCGTGGACCGGAGGCGCTGGGCCTGGGCCGGGGTGAGCCGCAGGTGTCGCAGGTGCACGAGCGGGTCGGGATCACCGGCGAGTTCCTCGGCGTACGCGCCCAGCAGCGCCGCCGTGGCGCCCGCGTGGGTGTCGGCGCCGACGAGCCGGCGGAACGTGCGTTCGTGGTAGTGCTCGGTGCCGCCCCGGACCTGGCGGCTGTGCGCCGGGCGGACCATGCCGGCCTCGGTCAGCACCGCGAGGTGGTGGGCCACCGTGCCCTTCGCCGCGCCGAGGCGGGCGGCGAGCTGGCTGAGCGTGGCGGGACCGGCCCCGAGCGCGAACAGCAGCCGATGCCGGAACGGGTGGGCCAGCGCCTTGAACTGGGCCGGGTCGCGGATCTCCAGCGGATCGTCGGTCACCGCGAAAGCGTCTAGTTCTCTTGACGCTTTGTCAACAGGCTGCTCTACTTCTCCACCACCACGAGAACGGGGCAACCGATGCGTCCGGACGAGATCACGAGCATCGTCGAGCGGGCCGCCGGCCTGGTCGCCGACGAGTACGTCCTTCCCGACGTGGCCGACCGGGTCGCCGGCCACCTGCGCGAGCGCCTGCGCGCCGGAGCGTACGCCGAGGCGGGTGACGCCGCCACGCTCGGCGCGCTCGTCACCGCCGACCTCCAGTCGGCGAACCGCGACCTGCACCTGCGGCTCAAGCACCACGTGCAGCCGCTGTCCGACGAGGCCGACGACCCGACCGGGGAGCACTTCGCACGCCTCGCCGCGCTCGGCATGGGCGGCGTGACCCGGGTGCAACGGCTGCCGGGAAACGTCGGGCTGCTGGAGATCCAGCCGTACGTGTTCCCGCCCGACCTGGCCGGCGACGCGCTGACCGCCGCGCTGCGGCTGCTCGCCGGCACCGACGCGCTCCTGCTCGACCTGCGCGGCACCGAGGGCGGCAGCCCGGACGGGGTGGCGCTGCTCTGCGGCTGGTTCTTCGCCGAGCCGACGCACCTGCACACCATGCACGAGCGTTCCGGCGCCACCCGCCAGTTCTGGAGCGCCGCCTGGCTGCCGGTCCCCCGCTACGCGCCGGAAAAGCCGGTCCACGTGCTCACCGGTCCGGCGACGTTCTCCGGTGGCGAGGAACTGGCGTACGACCTTCAGCAGTTCGGCCGGGCCACTGTGGTCGGTGAGCCGACCCGGGGCGGCGCGCATCCCCGGGTCGGGCACCGGCTGCACGCGCACCTGGAACTGACGGTGCCGGTGGCCCGGCCCGTACACGCGGCGAGCGGCACCAACTGGGAGGGCCGCGGCGTCACCCCGGACCTGGCGAGCCCGGCCGACGGGGCACGCGACATCGCGTACCGCCGGAGCCTGGAGGCGCTGCTGGCGGCGGACCCGGACCGGACGACGGCGGCCGAGGCGCGGGCGGCTCTCGCCGCCCTGGATTGATCCGCGGGTCAGGACCAGTCCTCCGCCGGAGCCGGGTCCTGCGGCGCGGCGGCCGTGCCCGGCGGCCCGCCGTGCGTCCACGGCGTCTCCTCCGGCGCGGGGAACGCGCCACCCGGCAGGAAACCGTCGGACAGGCTGGTCAGGCAGATCCGCTCGCCCACCTCGGGCACGCTGCCGGGCGGCGCGGAAAGCCCTCGGCCCATGCCGCCGGACAGCTCCAGCACCACCTCGGTCTTCCCGTCGCCGCCGGGCGTCACGAACACGACCTTCGCCTTCTGCCCCGGGCGGGCCGGGGAGTACAGCGTCGCACCGACCGGCATCGGCACCGGCTCGGTGGTGACCACCTGGATGCGCGGGCGCAGCACCGGCCGCTTGCCGGAGTCGTCCACCCGCGCCGGGTCGGCGAGCGTCACCTCGCCGACGAACGCCTTCCCGGACAGCCGGTGCTCGGCCATCACCAGCGGATCGTCGTAGGCGCGCTGCACCGCCCACGCTGCCGACGCCCGTTCCAGCCGCTGCAACCGCAGCGCCGCCGCCACCGCGCCGTCGCGCCGCGGCTGCGGGCCGCCCCCGGCGTCGACGTGCTCGGCGTGCGCGGTGAACGCGTCCCGGTCACCGGCCCACCGGCCGGTCACCCGCGCGCCGGCCGGCAGCGTCCGCAACAGCCCGACGCCACGCCACATCAGCTCCCAGGTGGGCGCGAGCTGGTCGCGCAGCAGGCCGGCGAGCTCGTCGTACGCGGCCGCGCGGCCGGGCGTGTCCTCCTCGGCCCGGGTGTACGCCTCGATCGCCGGGGCGAGCCGGCGGTTGTCGAAGTCCGGGTCGGTGGCCGGGCCTGCCGGCGGGCAGTGTGCCGGGTCCTCGGCGCGGGCCGCCGCCTCGGCGCCGGTCAGCCCGGCCGGCGGGTCGAGCCAGCCGAGCACCGCCGGCAGGTGCAGGTCCTCCACCACGCTCTGCCCGGTCGCCCAGTGCGACGTCAGCGCCTCGGTGAGCGCCGGCAACGCCGACGAGCCGGGCTGCTCGGCGCGCTCGGCGAAGAACGTCAGCCAGCGGCCGAGCAGCGGCACCGACTGGTGCACCGGATAGTCGCCGTCGGTCCGGCGGAACCGGGTGGAACGGCCGAACAGCCGCAGGAACGTGATCCCGGCCGGGTTCGGCACCAGCAGTTGCGGCGCGTCGGCGTACCGGTGGCGGACGTCGCGGCCCCGGTCCACAGGCACCGCCTCGGTCAGGTCGCGGAACTCGTCCAGGTAGGGCAGCACGATCCCGGCCAGCTCGGCGGCGAACGCGAACCGCTGGTCCCGGTTGCGCGGCTGCGGCACCACGAGCAGCCGGGCCTCGTCGGGCGCGGCCCCGACCATCGCGGCGAGCGGGGCGTTCGCCTCACCGGCCAGCGCGAGCGGCACCAGCACCAGCGGCCGGTCGGACAGGTGCAGGTGGCGGACCGTTGCCACCGGCTGGGCCCGCCCGGTGGCGACCGCCTGGGCCCGGGCGAGCGCGCGCAGCGTACTCACGCGGGGTGTCCGGCGAGGGCGTCGGCGCGCAGGCGCGCGGCGGCCCGCAGCAGCGCGGCGGCCTCCGCCTGCTCCGGCTCGGGCGCCGCCACACCCTCGGCGAGCGCCAGCACGTCGGCCACGTCCTCGACGCCGCCCAGCGCCTCGCGGACCGGCCGGCCCAGCGCGCCGGTCTGCCCGCGCGCCTCGTGCCGGCAGAAGTACGCCAGCTCGCAGGCGGCCAGGCAGTCCGGTGCGTAACGCGCGGGCACCTGGTGCAGCGCGGCGGCGAGCGTGGCCGGATCGGCCGCCGGGTCGACAGTGAAGCCGGCCGGTACGGCGGCGAGCAGCTCCTCGACCCGGGCCATCCGGGTTAGCTGGCGGCGCAGCACCAGCAGTTGCCGGCGCACGTCGAGCAGACCGGCCACCGGCTGGTTGGCGAAGTCGCGCGGGCAGACCAGCACCACCTCGTGGGACACCAGCTCCGGGTCGCGCCCCTCGGCGGCGAGCAGCTCGCGCAGCGCCAGCACGTAGACGGCGGACTGGATCGCGGCGGCGGCGACCTTGCCCGGGTCGGCCTGCCCGTCGATCACCGGGAACGACTTGATCTCCACGACGTGGAACCGGCCGGCCAGCCGGGCGGCGACCAGATCCGGTTCCAGGTGCACCCGGGTACCGGCCACGTCCAGGCCGAGCAGCGGGTGGTCGAAGAACGCCGGGCCGTCGCCGCTCGCGGTCAGCGCCGCCCGGGACCGTTCCGGCCGGTCGTCGTCGGCACCGAGGTCGGTCCAGGTGGCATCGGCCGGGACCGGTACGCCGAGCCGCTCCGCGACCAGGCGCAGCAGTTCCGCCCCGCCGTCGGCCTTGACCTGGGCCTCGAACGCGTTGCCCCGGGTGATCGCGAAACGGGACTGGCCGAACCTCGCCGGGAAGCCGAGCTGCTCGGCGAGCGCCGGCTTGTCCGCGCCGGCGCTGTCCAGCACGGCGCGCCGGGTGCAGCCGGGGTTGCCGGTCAACGCGGCGACGGTACGGGCGTTGTGCCGCCGGGGCGGCCCACCACCCCGGATCTGCGCCAGCCGCTCCTCCATCCGATGAAGTGTAAGGAAGGGCCCCTTGTTAACGCCTCCGGTAGAGGAAGGGCCCCTTCTTAACACGGCGGTCAGATCTCCCGCAGGCGTCGGCTGCCGCAGCCCACGGGGGGACGCCTACGCGGCATCAGCCTTTCGTCGGCAGGTCACGCACCGATGCTGCCACTCGCCCTGGGGCGGGACACCCGTCAGCGGTCGGCGGAACGGTTCCAGGGCGAACGGGGCGACTGCGCGCCCGCCACCGGACGACGCCGGCGGCGGTGCCGGCGCCCGGGCGTGCAGGGTGGACGGGCAGCGGTGTGCACCGGCGGGGCGATCGGGGTGGCGGGCTGCCGGCCGATCAGCCAGCAGAGGAAGCGCGTCACCGGTCAGCCGACCGGGAGGCGCTCGGCCTCGGCGCGGGAGATGTCGTACTCGGCGCCGCAGAACGTGCACTGCTGCGCGTACCGGGTGCGCAGCGGGATCAGCGGGATGAAGAAGAGGCTGAACTTGGTGACCCGGCGGGTGATCACCTGGGCGGCCTGGTTGCCGCAGTTACGGCAGACAGCGGTGACGACACCGGACCGGACGACCTTGGTCCGCAGCCCGAAGATGAAGAACATCGCCCGGCATTACCCGCCCGGCGCCCGTGTTAAAAGGGGCCCCCTCCTCTACCGGAGGCGTTAAGAGGGGCCCCTTCCTTACAGCCAGATGGGTTTCCAGTCGGGCACGTCGTGGAAGCGCCGCAGCTCGGCGAACCCGGAGACGATGCCCGTCCAGGCGCCGTACGGCGGGTTGCCCTCGTCGAAGCCGGACTGCACGAACGTCAGCTTCGTCCGGCCCTCGGACTCGTCCAGCTCCCAGGAGGTCACGCCGGTCGATCCCCAGTCGATGGACAGCGCCCGGCCCGGCTTCACGTCGAACACCTTCGCGGCCTCACCGGAGTCGAAGCCGCCCATCGCGTACCGGCCGCCCTCCCAGGGCTCGATGCCGATCGGGTAGCCGAACCAGGCGCCGGCCTGCTCGGAGTCGGTGAGCGAGGTCCACACCTTGTCCGTCGGCGCGTCGATCAGCAGTTCGCCGCGCAGGTCGGCGGAGGTGAAGTCGGTACGCGGCAGCAGCGGCCGGCCGTCGAGGTGGTCGTTGAGGTTGGCGATCGCCAGGTACCAGAACGTCTGGAGCACGCCCCGGATGCTGCTGCCGCTCATCGCCTCCTCGAAGCTGAAGTGGCTCTGCCGCAGCGTGAGTATGGTGCCGTCGCCGTCGGGCTCCAGCCCGAACTCGGTGGTGGTCTCCACCCCGTCGAGCGTCCACGCGAAGCGCAGCGTCCGGTCGTCGGCGTGCAGCAGCCGCTGGTGCGGCGCGTCGCCCTCGGGCGTGTAGCGGCCCCAGAACTCGTACCGCCGGGGCAGCTCGACCTCGGCGTGCTCGGCCAGCCAGACGCGCAGCTCGGCGGCGTCGGTCAGGGCCCGGCGGACGGTCGCCACCGGGGCGGCGAGGCGGGCGCGGATGGTCATCGGCTCAGTCATGATTGTCGCCTTTCGGGTAGCAGGCCACGGCGAGCTTGAAGGCGTCGCCCTCGGTGCCGCCGTAGCGCGTGAACAGGTCCTGCAGCGTCGTCTGCAGGTCGTGCAGGAACTCCTGCCGCCGCTCGGCGGGCACGCGGATCTCACCGGAGACGCCGATGGACGGCAGTTCGGGGGCGGTGCGGTCGAGCGCGGCGACGTCGGCCTGGACCTCCTCCATGAGGTCGAGCAGGTAGCCGAGGCTCAGCTCGTCGCGGGCCCGGCGGGTGCCGCCGATGCGGCCGACCAGGCGGGGCGAGAGCCAGTACGACCGGGCGACGGCCTGGTAGATGCCCTCGGTGATGCCGCGCACCTGCCGCTGCGCCACCTGCTCGGCCAGCCCGGCCGCGACGAGCTGCTTGACGTGGTAGTAGACGCGCTGCGGCGTCTGCTCCAGCCGGGCCGCGACCTCGGTGCAGGTGCGGGGTTCGGCGAGTTGCCGCAGCACCTCGATGCGCTGCGGCTTGAGCAGGACTTCGGCCTGCTCGCGCTGTTCCAGGTAAAGGACGTCTCTCATGGCAAAATCAGGTTGTACGTACAAAAATTCTTTGTCAATGATTCGGCGAAAAGCCGCGCGGTCCGCGCGGCCCTTCGTCGGTACGTCGCGTCAGGGAGTCCAGTCCGGACGCAGCGGGTACCCGTTCACCCCTTCCGGGCCGTTGTGCGTGGCGAGCACGTGGTGCAACTGGATGCCGTTGCGCTCGAACGCCAGCCGGGAGCCGGCCATGTAGAGCCCCCACACCTTCGCGGTGCCCGGCCCGACCTCGCCGACGCAGAAGTCCCAGTGCTCGACCAGGTTGCGGCACCAGCCGGCGAGCGTCAGCGCGTAGTGCCGGCGCAGGTTCTCCTCGTGGTGCACCTCGAACCCGGCGTCGTGGATCTCGCTGATCAGCCGGCCCGGACCGGCCAGCTCACCGTCCGGGAAGACGTACCTGTCGATGAACACGCCGGAGCGGTGCGGCGCCCGGTTGTCGGCCCGGGTGATGCAGTGGTTGAGCAGCCGCCCGCCGGGCTTGAGCCGGGAGCGCAGTGCACCGAAGTAGGCCGGGTAGTTGCGCACACCGATGTGCTCGGTCAGGCCGATCGAGGAGATCGCGTCGAACTGCTCGCGCGGCGCGTCCCGGTAGTCCAGGTGACGCACCTCGGCCAGCTCGCTCAGCCCTTCCCGCTCGATCGCGGCCCGCGCCCAGTCGGCCTGCGCCTTCGACAGCGTCACACCGAGCGCCCTGACGCCGTACTCGCGGGCCGCGTGCCGGACCATGCCGCCCCAGCCGCAGCCGACGTCCAGCAGCCGCATCCCCGGCTTGAGCGCCAGCTTGCCGGCGACCAGGTCGTACTTGTTCCGCTGCGCCTCCTCCAGGGTGTCGCCGGGACTGCGGAACACCGCACAGGTGTACGTCATGGACGGCCCGAGCACCTTCTCGTAGAAGGCGTTCGACACGTCGTAGTGGTGCGAGATCGCGGTGCTGTCCCGGGTGCGCGAGTGACGCAGGCCGGTCATCAGCCGCCGCCAGCGCGGGGCCGCCTCCTGCGGCGGGGGCGGCGGCGGGCGCAACCGTTCCCAGCCCAGGCCCCGGACCAGCGTGAGCGCCTCGCTCATCGCCGGGATCCGCAGCGGCACCTCGTCCTTGATCACCCGCAGCGCCTCGTACGGGTCGCCCGGGTGCACGCCCTCCAGCGCCAGGTCGCCGCTGACGTAGGCCCGGGCCATGCCCAGGTCGCCCGGCGCGGTGAGCAGGTAGGACAGGCCCCGCTCGGTGCGGATCGCCAGGGTGATGCCGGCGGCGGCCGGGCCCACCGTGCTGCCGTCGTAGCCGGTGACCCGGACGGGCAGGTCGCCGGTGGTGACCGCGCGGACCACGTCCGCGACTGTGGGTCCGGTACGCCGCCCGCTCGCCGGCGGGCCGGCCGGGGTGCTCGCCGCCCCCGGTGTTCGGTCGGTCAGACTCATGCTCGGGATACCGCCTTCTCGTACAGTCCGGTGAGTCGGTGGTCCGGGTCGTAGCGGTCCTTCACGGCACGCCAGGTGTCCCCGCCGTAGAGCCGGTCGAACTCGCCCCGGTCGTAGTACGCGTCGGAGTAGAGCGACTTGTGGCCGCCCACGTCCGACACCGTGCGCTCGATCTGGCGGTTGACGTCGCCGTCGGCGGCGCCCGCCGCGATGGCGACGCTTCCCCAGAAGCCGATGTTCACATACGTTTCGCCCGGTTGGAGCGGATATAGCGGCCACGCCTTCGCCGACCCGGGACCGGACGGTTCCCGCAGCCGCAGCGGGCACAGCCACACCGGCGTCATGCCCACGTTCGCGGCGAACCAGCGCAGGAACTCGGGCGTACGGTCGAGCGGGACCTCCACGTCCTGCACCACCCGCTCGCGGGCCGGGCGGCCTCGCCACCTGTCGACCCGGGCGGCCACCTGGTGCCGGTGCTCCAGCCGCACGATCCGGTGGTAGACGTCGCTGCGGCGGTAGCGCCGCGGCCACAGCCGCCGCACCACCGGGTGCTGCACCCCGAACGCCGCCGAACACCAGAACCAGTCGGTGTCCCAGCGCCAGAGATAGTCGTACGCGGTGAGCGTGTCCCGGGTGCGCCGGCGCAGCGAGCGGTAGTAGATCCCCTGGCCGGTGTAGTCGGACGGGCCGCCGTCGGCCTCGTCGGTGAACGTGCCGAGCACGAGGTACGCCTCGCCGGGGCTGAACACCACCCCGTCCATGGCGTCGACCGGCTCACCGCCCCAGGCGCCCTTGGCGACCACCTCGCCGACCGCGTCGACCAGCTCCTCCAGCCGGGTGAACCGGATGTTGCGCAGTGACACGTACCGGCGGATCGGTTGCAGCTCGATGCGCAGCCGGGTCGCGTAGCCGAGGCTGCCCAGCGAGTTGGGGAAGGCGCGGTGCAGGTCGGCGTGCTCGCCCCGGGGCCGGGTCGTGACGATCTCCCCCGCGCCGGTCAGGACGTCCATCTCCAGCACCGACTCGTGCGGCAGGCCGTTGCGGAAGGAGGTGGACTCGATGCCCAGACCGGTCACCGCTCCGCCCAGCGTGATGGTGCGCAACTGCGGCACGACCAGCGGCATCAGGCCGTGCGGCAGCGTCGCGTCGACCAGATCCTCGTAGGTGCACATGCCCTGCACGTCGGCGGTGCGGGCCGCCGGGTCCACGGCGAGCACCCCGGTCAGGCCGCTCACGTCCAGGCCGGGCGTACGCGGCGCGGAGCGGGGCCGGAACAGGTTCGAGGTCTGCTTGGCCAGCCGTACGGGTTCCCCGGCGGGCACCGCGGCGTAGGAGCGCCGCAGCGTGTCCACCGCCCGTTCATGATCACGGACAGCGTGCATGAGATCACCTTACGCTCGGGTACGACAATTCGTGGGATGTCCACGGTGGCCTTTCGGCGACTGGCCGACGACGCGCGCGTTACCGTGACCGCCATGCCGAATCCCGCGCGCGGCGTCGAGGTGCCCGGCGTGGTCAAGACGATCGTGGTCCGCCGCGGCGAGGGCGACCTGCTGTTCGTGCTGACGCCCGGCGGCCGGGTGATCTCCTGGCCGAAGCTGCGCGCGCGGGCGAGCACGGCCTCGCCGTCGCCGTCGACGCGGACACCGCGCTGGCCACGCTCGACGCGACGGTGGCCGACGTGACGGACGAGGAGCCGACGCGCTGAGCGGTGGCCGGCGCGCGGCCACCGGCATAGCGTGGAGGACATGCCGAAAGCCGTCTGGAACGACCTCGTCGTCGCCGAGAGCGACGACACAGTGGTGGTCGAGGGCAACCACTACTTCCCCCGTGCCGCGCTGCGCGACGACCTGATCCGGGAGTCCGACACCCACACGGTCTGCCCGTGGAAGGGCACGGCCTCCTACTACACGCTCGAACACGGCGGGGCCACCAGCCCGGATGCCGTCTGGTACTACCCCGATCCCAAGCCGGACGCGGAGATGGTCCGCGACCGGGTGGCGTTCTGGAAGGACGTCCGGGTCGTCGACTGAGTCACCGTGCCGCCGGGCGACTGGCACCCGGCGGCCCCGGTGGGTCACTATGCCCCCATGGCCGACCCGCACTCCGACCCGTCCGGCACCGTCTACGGCGCCCGCCGCGCCCGTGGCGTCCGGCTGCCCCAGGACCCGCTGATGCGGGTCGCGCTGGGCGTCGGCGTGGCGGGCGTACTCCTCGGGGTCTTCTTCGCCACCGGCGTGCTCGGCGGCGGTGACGACCGACCGGTGGTGCCGGCGGCGGCAGTGCCCACAGCGGAGCCGAGCGAGCCGAGCGCGGAACCGACGGCGGAGCCCACGCCGTCGTCGTCGCCCTCGGTGAGCGCGGCGCCGAGCACACCCGCCGCGCCGGTGGCCACGCCGAAGGTGATCCGGGGCGTGCCGTCCGGGCGCTGCCTCGGCGTGACCGGCGACGAGGCCGAGGGCGCCCAGGCGGCGCTGGCCGACTGCACCGGCGGGCCGGAGCAGCAGTGGGTGGTCACGCCGGTCACGAACGACACCTACCTGCTCGTCAACGCGGCGAGCGGCAAGTGCCTGGACGTCAACGAGGCGAAGACCGACGACGGCGTCGACGTGCAGCAGTGGTCGTGCAACGGGCAGGCCAACCAGCAGTGGCGGTTCCAGCGGGCCGGTGACGGTGCGGCGCTGCTGGTCGCCGTGCACAGCGGCAAGTGCGCGCAGGTCGACGACGCGGGCACCGAGCCCGGCCGCGAGCTGGAGCAGGCACCGTGCAGCGGCGCTCCCGAGCAGCAGTGGGCGGCCGGCTGACCGGTCGGCCCCGGTGGCGCCGACCGGTCACCCCGGTAGAGCCCACCCGTCAGCCCCGGTAGCTCCAGGCCCGCCGGCCCGCCGCCACCGGCAGCGCGAACGCGGGCTCGCCGGCGGGACGGCGCCGCAGCAGAAGCGACAGCCCGGCCGCGCCGATCGACAGCGCCCCCGCCACGTACCAGGCCGGCGCGTAGTCGCCGAGCCGGTCCCGGACCAGGCCCGCGCCGGTGGCCGCCAGCGCGGCGCCGAACTGGTGCGCGGCGAACACCCAGCCGAACACCACGGCGCCGGACGCGCCGAACCACTCCCGGCACAGCGCCACGGTCGGCGGGACCGTCGCCACCCAGTCCAGCCCGTAGAAGACGATGAAGACCAGCATGCTCGGCTCCGCAGTACCGGCGAACAGGCTCGGCAGCACCAGCAGCGACGCCCCGCGCAACGCGTAGTAGGCGCCGAGCAGCAGCCGGGCGTCCACCCGGTCGGTGAGCCAGCCGGAGGCGATCGAACCGGCGATGTCCAAGAGCCCGACCACGGCGAGCAGACCCGCGGCTGTGGTCTCCGGCATGCCGTGGTCGTGCGCCGCGGGCACGAAGTGCGTACCGACCAGGCCGTTCGTGGTCGCGCCGCAGATCGCGAACCCGCCGGCGAGCAGCCAGAACGGCCGCGTCCGCGCGGCGGCGGCGAGCGCGCCGACCGCCCGCGCCGCGGCGCCGCCCTCCGGCCGGGCCGGCGGCACGACCTCGGTCGCGCCGTAAGCGGGCCGCCCCAGGTCCGCCGGGTGCTCCCGCAACAACCACACCACAAGGGGTACGACCGCCAGCGCGGCCCCGGCGACGACGAGTGCCGCCGCGCGCCAGCCGTGGTCGCGCACCAGCACCGCCAGCAGCGGAAGGAAGACGAGCTGCCCGGCCGCGCCCCCGGCGGTGAGCACACCCGTCACCAGGCCCCGGCGCTTGACGAACCAGCGCCCGGTCACCGTCGCCACGAACGCCAGCGCCATCGAGCCGGTGCCCAGCCCGACGAGGACGCCCCAGCACAGCAGGAGCTGCCAGCTCTCCGTCATCCCCACGGTCAGGCCACTGCCGGCGGCCACCAGCACCAGCGCGCCGGCCACCACGCGGCGGATGCCGAACCGGTCCATCAGCGCGGCGGCGAACGGCGCGGTGAGGCCGTACAGCAGCAGGTTGACCGACACGGCGGCGGAGATGGTCGCCAGCGGCCAGCCGAACTCGGCGTGCAGCGGGTTCAGCAGCACGCCGGGGGTGGCGCGGAAACCGGCCGCGCCGACGAGAGCGACGAAGGCGACGGCGGCGACGAGCCAGGCCGGGTGCAGGCGGGATCGTGTCACCAGCCGAGTCTCGGACCGGGCGGTTCCTCCGACGAGTGGCCGGAAAGCCATCGTGCGCAATAATCGGGCCATGTCCGTACCGCACCGGGTCGCCCTCCTCGCCCTCGACGACGTGGTGGCGCTCGACCTCGGCACCCCCGCCCAGGTCCTCGGCGCCGCCCGCGCCGACGACCGAACCCCGCTGTACGCGGTGGCGATCTGCACCCCGGGCGGGCGGCCGGTACGCAGCAGCGCCGGCTTCCAGGTCCTCCCCGAGCACGGGCTGGAACTGCTGGAGCGCGCCGACACGGTGATCGCCCCCGGCATCCACTCCGGCTCGCCGCTCACCGACGGCACGGTTACCGCCGAGGTGGCCCAGGCACTGCGGGCCGCGTACGACCGGGGCGCCCGCGTCATGTCCATCTGCACCGGCGCGTTCGTGCTCGCCGCCGCCGGCCTGCTCGACGGCCGCCCGGCCACCACGCACTGGGCGTACGCGTCGCGCTTCCGCCGCCTGCACCCCGGCGTACCGCTCGACCCCGACGTGCTCTTCGTCGACGACGGCCGCGTGCTCACCTCGGCCGGCGTGGCCGCCGGCATCGACCTGTGCCTGCACGTCGTCCGCACCGACCACGGCAGCGCGGTGGCCAACCGGGCCGCCCGGCGCTGCGTGGTGCCGCCGTGGCGCGACGGCGGGCAGGCCCAGTACATCGAGCGGCCGGTACCCCGCGTCGCTGACAACGGCACCACCGCAACCCGCGAGTGGGCGCGGCAGCGACTGCACGAGCCGGTGGCGCTGCGGGAGATGGCGGCGCACGCACGGATGAGTGTCCGCACGTTCACCCGGCGCTTCCGCTCCGAGACCGGGCTCAGCCCGGCGCAGTGGCTGCTCCAGCAGCGCACCGAACACGCCCGGGTGCTGTTGGAGACGACTGATCTGAGCGTCGACCGGATCGCCCGGGACGCGGGTTTCGGCACTACCGCCGCGCTGCGCCAGCACTTCCACGCGCGGGTAGGCGTAGCTCCCACCGCCTACCGCCGCACGTTCCGCCGCCCGCCCCCTGCGACGTCCCCCGCCCCGCGCTCCGCCCCGCCCGCGCCCGCTGCTCCGCCCCCGCCCGCTGTTCCGCCCGCGCCCGCTGTTCCGCCCGCGCCCGCTTCTGTCGATCTTGAAGTTGTGGCACCGGGAAGGCCCGGCATGCCGGAGTTGCCCACTGCCACCACTCCATGATCGATTCGTCTGCCGCTCAGGCGAGGTGGGGCTGGCGGCGCAGGGCGCGGAGCTGGGCCAGGTGCAGCGGCAGGTGCACGCGGATGTGCAGGTCCAGCGCCCTGCCCCAGGGCAGGGAGTCGTCCACGTCCAGGTCGAAGCCCTCGCGCAGCACCGTGTCCACCGGCGTCTCCGCCGCCGGGCCGAGCCGCTCGGCCAGCGCGCACATCTTCTGGCTGGTGGCCCGGAACAGCGCGGCCAGGCCGTCCAGCCCGCCGCACTCGGAGACGAGCGCGTCCAGTTGCGGACGATGGATCGTGTCCAGGTCGTAGTAGGCGAACGGCGACCCGGCCAGCACCGCCTCGGTCGCCTCGCTCATCAGCTCGTCGTTGGCGGCGAGGTGCGCGACGATCTGCTCGGCGCTCAGCTGACCCTCGGGCGGTGGGCCGAACCCGCCCGCGTCGATCTCCGCGAACAACTCCTCGTACGCCTGCCGCAGTGCCGGGGCGTCCACCTCGTCCATGCCCCGCATCCAACCCTCGCGGCCGCTGCGGCCACCCCGGCTACCGGGCTCGGTTCACCCGGACGCGTGAAGGCCGGCACCCCGTTGGTTCGGGGTGCCGGCCTTTTCGCTGTGTGTCTTACTTAGTTGTTCCAGTGTTCGGCGACGAGGTCGGCGGCCTGCTGTTCCCACTGGGCGTAGTGGTCGGGGTAGGCGGAGACCTGGACGGTCTGGGCGGCCTTGGTCAGGGGCATGTCCTGCCAGCCGTCGACCTGCTTGAGGCCCTTCAGGAACGCCGTGGTCGAGTACTCGGGGTCGGTGATCTGCTCCACCGTGCCCCAACCCGAGGAGGGACGCTGCTGGAACAGGCCCTGCGAGTCGTGGTCGTTACGGTCACCGAGGTGACCGAGGTTCTCCAGCTTCGACTCCTGCAACGCCGTCGCGATCGACACCACAGCGGCACGCTCGTCCATACCGGCCTTCTTCGTCGCCGCGATGATCGCCTTCACGTTGGCGGTCTGCTCGTCGTCAAGGTCGATGCGGGACTGCTCACCCTGCACACCGTGCGGGATCAGCTTGTCACCCTGCACCGTCACCGCAACCGGCTTGGTGGGGGTGGCGGTGTCCGCCGCGTGGGCGGCCACCGGACCGGCGAACACACCACCGGTGAAAGCCAGACCAGCAATACCCAGAACGCTCTTACGCAGAATCGTGTTCATGATGAGGGCTCCATTCGGGGGATCGACGCCCACACCGACAGGGGAGTTCGGCGCGGGTGCGAGCACCGTCAGGCGCTCAAAAGACTTCCAGAGGGGAATCCGGCTGCACGCGAGGACAGGGGGAATGCCTCGTCGCGGCGCCGCAAGCATGGTCAACGACCCGCCACCCGGCATCATTCCCGGGCGTACTCACGTCGCCGGAACCACCGTCAACGACCAGCCGGCCGGGATGATTCCCCACGGCTCACGTCGCCGGAACCGCACTCAACGACCAGCAGCCCGGAATGATTCCCGGCTCGCGGATGCCGCCCCGCTCACAGGGCGCGCCGCCGGTGCTCGGTCGTTCACCCGGTTACAACGCCACCCACCCGCCAGCGATTCCACCCGCAGAGTGCCACCCACCACCCCCGAACCGCACACCCCCACCCACACAGACACACCCCACCCCGCCCCCACCTCACCCGCCCCCCGCCCTGCCCCGTCGATCATGAGGTTAGCGGGCACAAACCGGACACCACACGCCGCCAAGTTCATGATCGACCCCCCAGCCGAGCAGCCCGGCCCGAGGGCAGGCACCGCGCCACCCCCGACCACCCACGCGATCTTGCAGTTCGCGCCCTCCCAACGCCCCATTCACGAGGATTGCGGGGTACGAAAGTGCAAGATCGCGGATGCCCGGCGATCTTGGGCGGCTCTTGTGCCCGAGCTGGCGAGGACTCGCCGAGATCCCGGGAGAGGCCCGCCGACCGTCGAGTTGTGGCACCTCGCGAACGCCGCGAACCGGGCATCATGGGCGCCCCAACCCCAAGATCGACGAGAGCGCGCGAGAGAGCAAGAGAGCGGGCGAGAGCACGGGCGGGGGGACGCGAGAGCGCAGGCGTGCGGGGGCAAACTCAGCGGCGGCCGTGGCGGGCGCGTAGGTAGTCGGAGACGACGTACTCGCCCAGGTCGTCCAGGTCCGGGGTGAACATCCGGCCACCCGAACGCCGCGCCACCGCGTCCACGAACCGGCGCAGCCCTGGATCGTCGCCGAGCATGAACAGGTTGAGCGTCGCGCCGTACCGGGTCAGCCGGTCCACCTCCCGGATCGTCGCCGTGATGGTCTCCGGCAGCGGCGGCCAGTGGAAGTACGCCTCACCGTCCTCCGGATCCAGGTGTGCTGTCGGCTCGCCGTCGGTGACCACCAGGACCACCGGCTCGGCACCCGGGTGGCGGCGCAGGTGCCGGCCGGCGATCCGCAGCGCGTGCTGGAGGTTGGTGCCCTGCTGCATGTCCGGCTCCACCGCCGCCAGCTCCTGCTGGGTCAGCGGCATCGCCTCCCGGCCGAAACCGACGATCTGCAGCGCGTCCTGCGGGAACCGGGTCGCCATCAGGTGCGACAGGGCCAGCGCGGTCTGCTTCATCGGACCCCAGCGCCCCTGCGAGATCATCGAGTACGACAGGTCGACGCACAGCACCACAGCCGCCGACGCCCGCCGTTCGGTCTCCACCACCTCGAAGTCCTCGACCGCGAGCGGCACCGGCACTCCGGGACCGGCCCGTCGTACCGCCCGGGTGAGCGTGCGCACCACGTCAAGCGGCTGCTCGTCGCCGTACTCCCAGGGGCGTGACGCCCCGCTCACCTCGCCTGCGGCGCCCGCCGTGCGCAGGTCGTGCTGGCCGCGCGGGCCGGCGGTCAGGTCGGCGAAGACGCGCCGCAGCGCGGTGCTCGCGAGCCGGCGCAGCGCCTTGGGGCTGAGCGTCAGCCCGTCCGCGTCGCGGGTGACCCACCCCTGGCGGCGCAGCTCGCGTTCCAGTTCCTGCAACCGGCGTACGTCGTCGGCGGCGTCCCGGCCCAGCGTGCGGGCGACGGCCTCCACGTCGACGTCGTCGAGTGTGGCGCCGGGCTGGTCCTGGTCGAGGGAGTCCAGCAGTTCGTCGAGTTCGGCGATCTCGTCGAGCGCGCCGGTGGCCTCGCCGTAGCCGAGCGGCTGGTCGCCGCGTACCCGCTCGCCGCGCTGCCAGTTAATGTCCGGCCGCAGCGACCGCAGGTGCGCGTCGAGCTGGGACAGTTCACCGGCGAGCCGGTCGCCGAGCGACTGGCGCATCAACCCGGCGAGTTCCTCGCGCTGCCGGTCCGACAGCGACCGCATGAGCCGTTCACCGGCGGCGGCCCGCCGGGCCAGTACGTCGATGAGCTCGTCGACGTTCCTGGGCCGTTCCGGGAAGAACTCGCCGTGGCGGCGCATGAACTCGGCGAACGCGTCGGTGGTGTCCTCGGAGCGGGCGTGCCGGGCGAGCAGGTCGTTGAGGTCGCGCATCATCTCGGCGAGCTGCCGCTGGACGGCCGGGTCGGCGGTGGCCCGTGCCGCGTCGCGCAGCCCGGCGAATCGCTGCTCCAGCACGTCGCCGCGCAGCCCGTCGAGGATCCGCTGGTACGTCTGCCGCGCCTCGGCGCTGGCCCAGTCGTACCCGGAAAGCTCCGACACCGCGCGGGCGGTGGAGCGGGGCAGGTTGTCGAGCACGGCCTCGGCGAACCGGGCGTCGTCGCCGTCGCGGCCGCGCAGCTCGTCGCGTTCGGCGGCGAGCGCCTGGTCGAGCAGTGCCCGGGCCCGGGTGACGGCGCCGTCGAGGTCGCCCCGGCGCAGCGCCTCCCGGCGCAGGCGGCGGGCCCGGGCGGCCAGGTCGTCGAGTCCGGCGCGGCCCTGCGGGCCGCGCCGCAGCAGCTCGCGCAGCGACTCGCGCAGGCTGCCGCCGGCGAGCACGTCCGAGCCGACCGCGTCGACAGCGGCACGCACGTCGTACGGCGGGGCGAGCGGATCGGGTCCGCCGCGCCACTGCCCGTACCGGAAGCGGTTGCCGCCGGCCACCGTCAGTCCCGGTCCCCGTAGACGGTGCGCCCGGAGTCGGTGACGTCCTTGCCGAGCCGGCGGGTCAGGTGCAGCCCCTCCAGCACGAACTCGATGCCGGCTGCCGCCTCCTCCGGGCTGGGCGCGTCGCCGAGCCCGAGCCGGTCGAGCACCTTGGCCAGCCCCGGTACGGTCCCGACCTGGCGCAACAGCTCGGACGAGGAGACCAGCTCGCCGGTCTCGACGGCACCGCCCTCGGCGACGATCGCGGTGAAGCCGGACAGGTCGAGCCCGGCGAGCCGGGCCCGGAACGTCTCGGCGGTGGCGGTACGCAGCAGGTGCGCGAGCACCTCGATCTCGCGCCCCTCCTCGCCGCTCTCGAACTCGACCTTGCCGCGCAGCGTGGAGGTCACCGACACGGTGTCCCCGATCCGGGCCACCGGCGCCTCCGGCCGGGACGCCGCCCCGGCCCCACCACCCGAGGCACCGGCACCAGCCAGCAGACCCGAACGACGCAACGCGGCGGCGGCCACCGTCTCCGCGGCGGCGATGGCGAACCGGGCGGACACACCGGAGCGCGGGTCCACCGACGGGGACTCCCGCACGTCGCGGGCGAACCGGGCCAGCACCTCCAGCACGTGCTCCGGCACCACGGCGACCAGGTCGGCCTCCTGCCGGATCAGCGCCAGCTCCAGGTCCAGGTCCAGCGGGTAGTGGGTACGGATCTCCGCGCCGAACCGGTCCTTCAGCGGCGTGATGATCCGGCCCCGGTTGGTGTAGTCCTCCGGGTTGGCGCTGGCCACCAGCAGCAGGTCCAGCGGCAGCCGCAACTGGTAGCCGCGGACCTGGATGTCGCGCTCCTCCAGCACGTTGAGCAGCGCCACCTGGATGCGCTCGGCCAGGTCGGGCAGCTCGTTGACGGCGAAGACGCCCCTGTTGGTACGCGGCACGAGCCCGAAGTGGATGGTCTCCGGGTCGCCGAGCGTGCGCCCCTGGGCGAGGCGGACCGGGTCGACGTCGCCGATCAGGTCACCCACGCTGGTGTCCGGCGTGGCGAGCTTCTCGCCGTACCGCATCGAGCGGTGCAGCCACCCGATCGCCAGGTCGTCGCCGGCCGAGTCGACGAGCGCCTGGGACGCCGGGGTGAGCGGGTGCATCGGGTGCTCGTTGAGCACCGAGCCGGGGATCACCGGGGTCCACTCGTCCAGCAGTGCGCCGAGCGCGCGGATCAGCCGCGTCTTGCCCTGCCCGCGCTCGCCGAGCAGCACCATGTCGTGCCCGGCGAGCAGCGCGCGCTCGACCTCGGGCAGCACCGTGTCCGCGTAGCCCACGATGCCGGGAAAGCGGTCCTCGCCGGAGCCCATCCGGGCGAGGAGGTTGTCTCGGAGTTCCTGTTTGACCGTGCGGTAGCGGTGGCCGGTCGCGCGCAGCTCGCCGAGCGTGCTCGGCAGGTCGGCGGGCGGGACCGGGGAAACCTGGTTGGGAGCGGTCACTCGATCCACGCTAGCTCAGAACTCGCGTACCGCCCGGGGGTCGGTCCCGCCCCGTGCCGGGACCGACCCTCCGGGCGACGTCTCAGGCGCGGCGTCGCAGGTGGTACGCGTACGCGGCACCGGCCAGCATGACCGCCCAGACCGGCCACAGCACCATCGGCAGGGCGGCGGCGTTGCCCTCCCGGATCAGCTCGGCGAACTGCGGCGCGGCGAGCAGGTCGAGGCTGGCCGCCAGCACGGCGAGCGCGACCAGCCCAGCCGGGATCACCGCGAGGAGCACCGGTACCCGCCGGCCCGCGAGCCCGGGCAGCCAGCGCGGGAACCGCTCTCCCCAGCGGGCCACCAGTCCGAGCGTGAGCACCGCGCCGACCACGGCGAACGCGCCCAGCCCGGCGCCCGCCCAGATCGCACCGTCGGCCCGCATCTCGGCGAGCGTCTCCCGGGACATTCCCAGCGGGACGCCGGCCAGCCAGGCGAACCGGGTGAGCGCGTAGAGCACCGGGACGACGGCCGCCGTCCACGCCGCCCACCGGCCCCACCGGGCGGCCGCGGCGGGCGCGGTCCAGCCTGGAGCGGACCCGTCGGCGATCCGGCGTCGCCAGCGCAGCAGCGCGCCGGCCAGCAGCATTCCGCCCGCCAGGGCGGCCAGCCGGGCGAACAGCGGCCAGGTGAAGATGTCGGCGTAGTCCACCGGAGGCCAGCCGAACGGCGCCCCGATGATCAGCATCGGCGCGTAGCCGAGCAGGGCGAGCACCCGCATCCCGGGCACCACCACCGCCAACGCGAGGGCGACGATCGAGGCGTACCCGGTGATCAGCAGGCGCACCGGGCGGGACGGCGGCCGGGCCGGGCCGGTCATGGCCAGGGCGGCGACGGCGCCGGTCAGCAGCACCGCCGCGAACAGCGGCGGGCCGACGGAGTCCGGCAGCAACTGGAGCAGGCCGGCGGCGTCCCCGCCGTGCGGATCGTTCGTGCCGAACGGGTAGCCGGCGCCGGTGAGCGCGGACAGCAGGGCGAGCACGCCCCAGCCGCCGAGCCAGGCGGCGGCGAGCGGAGCGGCCGGGTCCAGCCGGCTGCGGGTGTCCCGGGGAGGTGCGGAGGTGATGGTCGTCGTCATGCCCTCAGCCTGGCCCGGCCGGCCGCGCGTTCCCTCCCGCCACGGGGTGGACCCGATCCCCCACGGGAGGGACCGGTCAGCCGGCCGGGATCACGAAGCCCGACTCGTAGGCGGCGACCACCGCCTGGGTCCGGTCCCGGACCCCGAGCTTGGCCAGCACGTTCCCGACGTGCGTCTTGACCGTCTCAATGCCGACGACCAGCCGGGCGGCGATCTCCGGATTGGACAGGCCGGCGGCCATCAGCCGCAGCACCTCGGCCTCGCGCTCGGTCAGGCGTGCGGCGCGTAGCCGGTCCCCGCCGCGCCGCCCGTACGTGTCGACGAGCTGCCGGATGGCGGCCGGGAACAGCAGCGACTCCCCGGCCGCCACCACCCGGATCGCCTGCACCACCTCGGCCGGGCGGGCCCGTTTGAGGAGGAAACCGGCTGCCCCGGAGCGCAGCGCCTCGTAGACGTACTCGTCGTTGGCGAACGTGGTGACCACCAGGACCCGGGGCGGGTCGGCGGAGGCGGCGAGCAACCGGCGGGTGGCCTGGATGCCGTCGATGGCCGGCATCCGCACGTCCATCAGCACCACCCGCGGTCGCAGCTTCGCGACCAGCGGCGGCACCTGGGCCCCGTCCGCCGCCTCGCCGACGACGCGCAGGTCCGGCTGGGCGTCCACGATCGCCCGCAGGCCGACCCGGATCAGCTCGTCGTCGTCGACGATCAGCACGTCGATGGTCACCGGGCCTCCCCTCTCGGCACCGGCAGGGTGGCCCGGACGCGCCAGCGATCCCCGCCAGGGCCGGCGTCCAGCCGGCCGCCCAGCAGCAGCACCCGCTCCCGCATGCCGTCGAGGCCGCGCCCGCCGCGGGCCGGCCCAGCGGTGGCGCGCACGGTGTTGACCAGCTCGATCACCAGCCCTTCCGGGGGTACGGCGACTCGCAGCGCGACCGGTCCACTGCCGTGCCGGGCCGCGTTCGTCAGCCCTTCCTGGACGATGCGGTAACCCTCGCGGGACACCACGGCGGGCAGCGCGTCGAGCGCCCCGTCGACCCGGGACTCGACGTCCAGCCCGGCGGCGCGGGCCGCGGCGACCAGCCGGTCGAGTCCGGCGAGCGTGGACTGCGGCGCGGGTGCCGTCGCGGTGTCGGCCTCGCGGAGCAACCCGAGGACATGGTCCAGGTCGTCCATGGCGCGGCGGCTCGTCTCCTCGATGGCCGACAGGGCCCGCCGGCTGAACTCGGGGTCGGTGTCGAGCAGTTCCCGCGCGGCGCCCGCCTGGAGGGTCGCCACGGTCAGGGCGTGGCCGACCGAGTCGTGCAGTTCCCGGGCCAGCCGGTTGCGTTGGGCCAGCCGTACCGCGTGGGCCTCCAGCGCGGCGATCCGCTCGGCCTGGGCCGGGCCGAGCAGCACCGGCGCCATCGAGGCGGCGAGCGCACCCAGGCCGGCGACGGCGTAGCCGAGCCCGGCCAGCACGGCCATCCCGGCCAGCCCGGCCTGGACCGGGTGCGCCGGGTCGACGGGGCCGAACCGCTGGTCCGCCACCGCGCCGGTGTCCATCCCGGCCAGGCCGGCGACGAGGACCAGCGCCATCGGAAACGCGCTGATCGCGGCGAACCACACCACCGCGCCGGTGCCCAGGTGCAGGGCGATCCAGAGTGCGGCGCGCAGCCGGGTCTCCCGGTCGATCCGGTGCCCGGGCGCGGGCTCCGGCAGGTCGACTGTGAGCAGCGCCCGGGCGGCGGCGATCTCCAGCGCCCGGCTGCCGGCCAGGAACACCGGCACCACGGCGAGCCCGGCGGCCACCAGCAGCAGGCCGAGCACGAGCGGGCGGGGCGCTGTCGCGTTTCCCAGCATCTGCGCGAAGACCACCGCCAGCAAGGCGTACGGCAGGGCGAGCACGCCACCGAGGAGCAGGAAAACGGCACGGCGCCAGGTGCTGGCGCGCACCAGCGGCGCGAACACCCCCCGGACCGTCACCCGGTCATTGTCCGCCCCGTCGCACCGGTCCGGCTCCCCCGTGGCGGGGAGATCCCGGCCGGCTCACCCGCCCAGGCGGGCGCGGACCATCCGGGGTACCGCGGCCAGGCCGGTGACCGGGCGGAACGCGTGTGCGGCGGCGACCAGTGCGGCGCACTCGTCGTCGGCGAGATCGATCTCGGCGGCGGCCGCGTTGCGTTCCATCTGCTCGACCCCGGAGGCGCCCGGGATGGCCACCACGTTCGGGTGCCGCAGCACGTACGCGAGCGCGATCTGGCTCGGCGTCGCGTCGTGCGCGTCGGCCACCTCGCGCAGCGTGGCGATCAGCGCGCTGCCGCGTTCCAGGTTCTCCGGCAGGAAGTACGGGTTGGCCCGGCGTACCGCCCCGGCGGGCGGGTTCGTGGCGTCGTAGCGGCCGGAGAGGAAACCCTGCGCCAGCGGGGAGTACGCGATGACGATGCGGCCGGCCTGCTCCGCGTACGGGATGAGGTCTTCCTCGGGGCCGCGGTCGATCATGCTGTAGCGGACCTGGTTGCTCAGCACCCGGCGGCCCAGCGCGGCCTCGGCGAACCGCCACCGGCGCAGGCCGTAGTTGCTGACGCCGACCTCGCCGACCAGCCCGACGTCCTGCAGTGAGCGCATGCCGCGCATGGTGGTGGTGTCGGCGACCACCGGATTGGCCTGGTGCACCTGGTAGAGGTCGATGCCGTCGACACCGAGCCGGGCGGCGGAGGCGACGGCGCGCTGCTGCACCACCGGGGCGACCGGCAGCAGCGGGAAGATCTTGGTGGCGACCACCACCTTGGCCCGGTCGTCGCCGACGACTGCTCCAGATCGCGGCGCGGCGTCAGACGCGCCACGCTGGAGTGGTCGGAGCGCCGCGCCGAGGATGCGCTCGCTGCGGCCGAAGCCGTACAGCTCGGCGGTGTCGAACAGGGTGACGCCCAGGTCGAGCGCCCGCCGGACGATCTCGGCGGCCCGGCGCTCGTACTCGGGGCCGTAGCCCCACTCCCGCGAGCCGAACTGCCAGGTGCCGAGGCCGATCTTGGAGATGGGCTTGGGGGTGTCGAGCCGCACGTAACGCATGGGGCCGAACGTACCCGCGCCGCTGCGTGCGCACTGCGGTCCGGACAGAATGGCCTGGTGACCTACCTCGCCAGCGACGACCGTTACCACGAGATGATCTACCGGCGCACCGGCCGCAGCGGGCTGAAGCTGCCCGTGATCTCCCTCGGCCTGTGGCACAACTTCGGACCGGACCGCCCCTTCGAGCGGCAGCGCGACATCGTCCGCCGCGCCTTCGACCTCGGCATCACCCACTTCGACCTCGCGAACAACTACGGCCCGCCGCCCGGTTCGGCGGAGGAGAACTTCGGCCGGCTGCTCGCCACCGACCTGAAGCCGTACCGGGACGAGCTGGTGATCTCCAGCAAGGCCGGTTATCTGATGTGGCCCGGCCCGTACGGCGAGTGGGGTTCGCGCAAGTACCTGATCTCGTCGCTGGACCGGTCGCTGCGCCGCCTCGGGCTGGACTACGTCGACGTCTTCTACTCGCACCGGTTCGACCCGGATACCCCGCTGGAGGAGACGATGGGCGCGCTCGACGCGATCGTCCGCTCCGGCAAGGCGCTCTACGTCGGCATCTCCAACTACGACTCGGAGCAGACCGAGCGGGCCGCCGAGATCCTGCGCGACCTGGGTACGCCGCTGCTGATCAACCAGCCGTCGTACTCGATGATGAACCGCTGGACGGAGAGCGACGGGCTGCTGGACACGCTGGAGAGCGTCGGCGCCGGCTGCATCGCCTACAGCCCGCTCGCCCAGGGCCTGCTCACCGACCGTTACCTGAAGGGCATCCCGGCCGACTCCCGGGTGCGCACGAGCGTCTTCCTGAACGAGAGCGACCTCGACGAGGAGACGATGGCGACGGTCCGGGGGCTCGCCGCGGTGGCCGAGCGACGCGGGCAGACGCTCGCCCAGCTCGCCCTGGCCTGGGCGCTGCGCGACCCGCGCATGACCAGCCTCATCATCGGCGCGAGCAGCGTGGCGCAGCTGGAGGGCAACGTGGCCGTGCTGGACAACCTCGATCTCGCGGCGGACGACCTGGCCGAGATCGAGAGCCTGCTCGGCTGAGTCACCAGATGCGGCGCCGCCCGGCGCGGTGGTTGCGGACACCGCACGGCCGCCCGGGCGGCGGCCCGCCGGTCCGCCGCAGTCCGACCGCTGCCGCCGCGAGCAGCGCGACGACGAGCGCCGCCGCGCCGACGACGACCGGCCGGGACAGCGGTCCGCCGTCGGTCACCGTCGCGACCGGCACCGCCGGCTCGTCGGTCGCCGCTCCGGCGAGGGTACGCGGAGCGGCAGCGCCCGCCTTCGGCGCTGCCGGTGACGGGTCCGGCTTACCGCGTACCGCCCGGAAGATCACGTCCGAGCAGGAGTAGTACGTGTCCTGGGTGTCCGAGTTCTGCCAGATGACGTAGACGATGTGCCGGCCGCTACGGTCGGCCGGCAGGCGCCCCCGCATCTCGTACGCGCCCGCGCGGATCGGCGGGTCGGTGACCTGGAGGAACGGCTTCTCCTCCAGATCCGCCCAGGTCAGCGAGCGCCGCGGCGAGTACGAGCCGGTGGTGACGTAGTACCGGAACGTGCCCCGGTGCGGGATGGTGGTGCGGTAGCGGAACGTGTGCCGGGCACCGGCTGTGAGCGTGGTGGCGGGCCAGTCGGCACGCGCCAGGTCCAGTCCCCGGTACGCGGACAGCCCGCCGCTGCACAGCTCCCCGTCCGGGATGCGTTCCCGGTCCCGCCCGTCGATCCGGGCCACCCGGATGTTGTCCCACTCGCGTACCGCCGCTCCGGCGGCGATCGCGGCCCGGCAGGCGGGCGTCTGCGCCCGGCCACCCTCCGGCCCGCACGCGGCGGCCCGGCTCAACGGGCTGGTCGGCGCACCGTGCGCCGCGGCCGGCGCGGCGGTCAGCGGCACCGTCGCGGCGACGGCGGCGAGCGCGGCGAGCGCGCGACGTGCGGCCATGTGATCGACCTCCCGCGCACTGGTACGGCCGCGAGCCGCCAAAGGTTCGATCCGCGCCGATCGGCCGGGGCGGCATGACCGAACGGACAACCGGGGCGGCGACGGACACCTGACGGGCCCTACAGTGACGAAACCCCGTGATCGAGGAGCGTCCCTTGTCCGAGCCGGCCCCGTCCCCCGAGCCGTCCCGCGCCGCCCCCGCGGCCGGGCCCGCGCCGGGCGACGTCCCCGCCCCCGCACAGCCGTACCTGCTGGTCCTGCCCACGATGGAGGGCGCTCCCGCGCCGATGCCCTGGCCGGGCGCCGAGGGGCAACCAGGCTGGGCTATTCCGGTCACCGTGCCGCCCGGCACCCAGGGGTACGCGTTGTTCGTCCCGGTGGTCCCGGCGACCGGCCAGCCGACGGTGACCGGCCAGCCTGCGGCGGCGGTGCCCGCGCAGGCCACCGGCGACGCGGCATTGTCCACGCCGGACGCCACCCCGGTGGCTTCGGCCACTACCGAGGCGGCCGGCTCGAAGCCGTCCGTCGCGAGCGCCGCCGCGGCGGGGGCGGCCACGGCCGGCTCCGCTGTGGCCGGGACCGGCACGCGTCCCGGCGACGGCGCTCCGCAGACGGCCGCTTCCGCGACGTCCGGCCCGTCGGGAGCCTCGCAGACGCCTGCCGCTCCCCCGGGCACGCAGCCGGCCTCCGCGTCACGGGCTGCGCCGGGCACGCAGCCGGCCTCCGGGCCGCCGACCGCGCCGGGTGCGCAGCGTGCCCCGGGCACGCCGCCTCCGCACGGCGGTGGGCCGATGGCCGCGCCGCCGCACCCCGGAACGGGGTGGAGCGGGCACCCGCAGGCACCGACGTGGGCGCCGCGACCTCCGGTGCCGCGGACCTCGTTCCTCGGCGCGCGGTGGCCCGGCCCGAAGGCGGCGACCGGGCGGGCCGCGCCGCTCGCGGTGCTGGCCGCCGCGGTCGGCAGCGCGGTCTTCGTGCCGCTCGGCCGCGTCGGCGTCGGCTGGTTCCTGGGCTGGCTCACGCTCACGCTCGCGGTGGTGCTGGCGGTCCGGTCGAAGACCGCCGGCCTGCCGCGCGCCGACAAGCTCATCCGGGCCGGGTGGGCGGCGGCCGCGCTGGCCCTGATCGCCGTGCCGGCGTTCCGCAACGCTTGGTGGCTCGTCACGTTCTGCGTGCTCGGCGCGCTCGGCTGCGCCACCCTCGCGATCACCGGCGGGCGGCTGGTGCGCTCGGTCCTGTTCGGCCTGGTGGCGACGCCGTTCGCGGCGTTGCGCGGCCTGCCGTGGGTACGCCGGCACATCACCGCCTCGCCGCAGGAGGCGACGGTGCGCAAGGTGACCGTCTCGGTGGTCGCCACGGTCGTGGTGCTCGTGGTCTTCGGCAGCCTGCTCGCGTCGGCCGACGCGGCGTTCTCCGAGGCGCTCGGCTCGGTCGTCCCCGAGATCAACGTCGGTACGGTGTTCGGCTGGCTGTTCCTCGCAGTGGTGGGCGGGCTGATCGCTGTCGCGGCGCTCTACACGCTCGCGGCTCCGCCCGACCTGTCCACTGTGGATCGGGTCGGTGAGCGCCGTCTCGGCCTGCTGGAGTGGGCCCCGGCCATCGGCGCGCTCACGCTGCTGTTCGCCGGGTTCGTGGTGGTGCAGTTCACCACGCTCTTCGGCGGCCAGCAGCACGTGCAGCGGATCGCCGGGCTCAGCTACGCCGAGTACGCGCGCAGCGGCTTCTGGCAGCTCCTGTTCGTCACGCTGCTGACGGTGGCGGTGCTCGCCGGGGTGAGCCGCTGGGCCCGCCGGGAGCGGCCGGTCGAGCGGATCCTGCTGCGTGTGCTGCTCGGGCTGATCAGCGCGCTGAGCGTGGTGATCGTGGCGTCGGCACTGTCCCGGATGTGGACGTACCAGAGGGTCTACAGCTTCACCGGCGAGCGGATCTTCGTGATGGCGTTCGAGATGCTGCTCGGCACGGTCTTCCTGATGATCATCGCGGCGGGCGTCAAGTGGCGGGGCCGGTGGATTCCCGGCACCACGCTCGCGCTCGCGGTGGCGATGCTGCTCGGCCTGGCCGTGCTCAACCCGGAGGACTACGTCGCACGCCGCAACACGCTCCGCTACGAGCAGACCGGCAAGATCGACGCCTGGTACCTGCGGGCGCTGTCCGCCGACGCCACCCCGGCGCTCGCCAAGCTTCCCGACCCGGTACGCCGGTGCACGCTGAGCTGGATCGCCGACGACCTGGCCGAACCCGACCCCTGGTACGCCTGGAACCTGGGCCGCCAGCGCGCCCGCAAGGCCCTGGAGGAGGTCGGCCCGAAGGCGATCGGCGGCCCGAAGGACTGCCGCCGGGCCGACCAGTTCGACCTGCCGAAGACCCGGCGTCCCCGCTGACGTCGCGGGCCGGGCCGCGGACCGCCGCGGCCCGGCCACCGGCAGCCGTCCGGCGACCGTTCATCCGCTCCTCACCTCGACGCCACGGCGGGCACCGACTCCGCACCTAGCTTCGGCTGCGCGAACGACAACCGAGGTAGCGGAGGTTTCCCCATGTCCACCCGTCAGCTCTTGACGGCACTCGTCGCCGGCGCGGTGCTCGCCGTGCCGGGCGTCGCCCACGCGGGTCCGGCCGACCGTCCCGGCGTACCGCCGCAGCGGACCCACTTCGACCTTCAGGCCCACCGCGGCGGCATCGGGATGACCACCGAGGAGACGCTCGCCGGGTTCGCCAAGGCGATGCGCCTCGGCGTCACCACGCTGGAGCTGGACACCCAGGTCACCCGGGACGGGAAGGTGGTCGTCACGCACGACCGGCAGGTCAGCGCGCAGAAGTGCCGCGACACCGCCCCGGTGCGGCCCGGCGACCCGGCCTACCCGTACGTCGGGAGGTACATCAAGGACCTCACGCTCGCGCAGGTCAAGACCATGGACTGCGGCTACCAGCAGTTGCCCGGCTTCCCCGAGCAGGAGCAGATCGCCGGTGCCCGGATGGCCGAGCTGCGCGACGTGCTCGACCTGGTGAAGCGCTACCGCGCGCACGGGATCACGCTGAACGTCGAGACCAAGGTGGAGGCGGGCGCGCCCGAGCAGACCGCGCCGCGTGAGCTGTTCGTCCGACGGGTCTTCGAGGAGATCCGGCGATCGGGCATCGAACGGCAGGTCACCATCCAGTCCTTCGACTGGGGCGCGCTGCGGGAGATGCACCGGCTCGCGCCGCGCTGGCCCCTCGTGGCGCTGACGAACTACGACTTCCTCCAGGTCGGCAAGCCGGGCGCGTCGCCGTGGCTGGGCGGGCTGGACGTGGACGACTTCGGTGGTGACTTCGTCCGGGCCGCCGCCGCGATCCCCGGCGTGACCGCGCTGTCCCCGAACTACGGGTTCCCGCAGAACGGCACGATCGCCGACCCGAACTTCCGCTTCTACCCGGACCGCCGGATGATCGCCGACGCGCACGCGCGAGGACTCAAGGTCATCCCCTGGACCTGCGACGACATGCCCACCGTGGCGGCGCTCATGGACATGGGCGTGGACGGGATCATCACCGACTACCCGAACCGGGTGCGGCAGCTCATGGCCGAGCGCGGGATGCGGCTGCCGAAGGCGTACCGGGCGCGCTGAGGTCCGGCGGCGGCCCGGTCAGGCCGGGCCGCCGCCGAAGCCGATCTCGTTGCCGTCCGGGTCGTGGAAGATCACCTTCCGGACGCCGTTGTCGTAGGTCTCCTGCGCGGTCGGCGTCAGCCCACGGGCGGCGATCGCCGCGACGCGGGAGTCGAGGTCGTCGACGAAGACCGTCTGCATGGCGTGACCGGCGTGCTCGGGCCGCACGTCGACGTAGAGGTAGCGGTGCTCGGCCAGCTCCCACACCGCCTCGCTGTCGTCGGGCCGGAACTGCGGCGGGGCGCCGAGCAGCCGCTCGTACCAGTCCGTCGCCACCGCGAGGTCGCGCACCGGGACGCCGGCGAACAGGTCGACAGTCATCCGGCCAATCTATCCGGGCCGACGTGCCGGCGCGGGCTCACGCCGTACCGGCGTTTGAACGCCGTACTCAGGGCGAACGAGCTGCCGTAGCCGACCCGGCGGGCCACCGCGCCGACCGTGGCGCCGGGCTCGCGGAGCAGGTCGGCCGCGAGCGCCAGCCGCCACCCGGTGAGATAGGACATGGGCGGCTCACCGACCAGCGCGGTGAACCGCCGGGCCAGCGCCGCCCGCGACATCCCCACCTCCGCGGCGAGCGACGCCACCGTCCACTGCCGGGCCGGGTCGTGGTGCAGCATCCGCAGCGCGCGGCCGACCACCGGATCGGCGTACGCCAGGTACCAGGCGGGCGCGGCGGCGCCGGGCCGGGCGAACCACTCCCGCAGGGCGGCGATGAGCAGCAGGTCGAGCAGGCGATCCAGCACCGCCTCCTGGCCGGGATCGTCCTTGACGATCTCGGCGGCCAGCAGCGGCACCAGCGGCGTGTCCCAGGACTCGCGCCGCACCACCGCGAGCGGCGGCAACGCGTCCAGCAGCCGCCGCCCCACAGTGCCCCGCACCGGGTACGTGCCGGTGAGCAGCACGGTCCGGCCGTCCGGCCCGTTGCCCCAGGTGCGTACGCCCCACCGCGTCATCGCGAACAGCTCGCGCCCGTCCGGCGTGGTGCAGCGCTGGCCCGGGTGCACGACCACCTGCGGCACCGTGGCCGGGTCGTCCGCCACCGTGTACGGGGCCGCGCCGCGCACGATCGCCACGTCACCGCCGGTCAGCCGCGCGGCCTCCCCCTCCTCCGGCACGATCCAGCCGTCGCCGCGCACCACGGCGACGAGCGTGAGCGGCGCCTCGTCCCGGATCAGCATCGACCAGGGCGGGGTGAGGATCGAGCGCAGCAGGAAGGCGCCCCGCGCCCGGGGACCGTCGAGCAGACCGGAGACAGCGTCCACGAGACGATTGAACACAGGATCGCGCGTCCCGGCCATGGGCCGTCTCACCACGTGGCGGTTCGATGAGGACATGCGACTCGTACAACAACTGACGCTGGTCGGCGCCACAGCCGGGGCCGGGCTGATGGCGGGCCTGTTCGCCGCGTTCGCGTACGCCGTGATGCCGGCGTTGCGCGGCGCGGACGACCGCACGTTCGTGGACGCGATGCAGCGGATCAACGTGACCATCGTCAACGGCTGGTTCCTGCTGGCGTTCCTGGGTACGCCGGTGCTGGCCGCGCTCGCGGCGGTGCTGGCGTGGCGCGGGGCGGCCCGGCCGGCGCTGCCGTGGATCCTCGCCGGGCTGGCGCTGTACCTGGTGATGTTCGTCGTCACCGTGGCGGTGAACGTGCCGTTGAACGACGCGCTCGCGGCGGCTGGTTCCGCCGATCTCGCTGCGGCTCGGGAGCGCTTCGAGTCCGCCTGGGTCACCTGGAACGTGGTGCGGACGCTGGCGAGTACGGCCGGGTTCGGCGCGCTGTGCTGGGCGCTGGTGCTCACCGGCCGCGCCGCGTGAGCGCCGTTTGCCTGCGAGATGCTAGGAGATGAACCTGTCCGCGTACGCCTCCGCAGGTTCCACGTTGGTGATGACGTCGATCAGGACGCCGTCCGGGCCGGCGAGGATGAAGTGCCGCTGTCCGAACTCCTCGGTCCGGACGGGAAGCACGACCTCCAGGTGCCGCAGGCGCTCCCACTCGGCGTCGACGTCGTCCACCTCCAGGTTGAGCAGCATCCCGCCGGCGACCGGCCCGCGGTAGGCCGCCGGGACGGTCTCGTGGCTGCTGTCCAGCACCGCCAGTTCCCAGTTGTCGCGGCGCAGGCTCACGTACCACTCCGTCTCGAAGGTCGGCTGGAACCCGAAGTGCTCGCGGTAGAAGGCCGCGGTCGAGGTCACGTCGGTCGTCATGAGGACCGGGTACGAGCTGGCGAGTGCCATGCCGAACTCCTTTACATACACTGTGTAGGTAAATGAAATATACATACACGGAGCATGTAAAGGAAGGGTGCGGCATGGCGCGAGCCACCAAGGAGCAGAGCGAGATCACCGGCCGGCGCATCCGGGACGTCGCGACCGCCCTGTTCGCCGAACGCGGCTACACCGCCGTCCGCCTGGAGGAGGTGGCCGCCGCAGCCCAGGTCACCAGGGGTGCGGTCTACCACCACTACCGCAACAAGCAGCACCTGTTCGAAGCCGTCGCAGCCGCCGCGCAACAGCGGATCGCCGCTGCGGTCGCCAGCGCCGCCGAAGCGGCCGCCGATCCTTGGGACGGCCTGGTCGCCGGCTGCCGGGCGTTCCTCACCGCCAGCGTCGACGACACACACCGGCGGATCCTGCTGGTCGACGCGCCCGCGGTGATGGGTTGGCGCACGTGGCGCAGCCAGGACGCGGCCGCTTCCGGGCACCACCTGGCCGAGGCGGTGGCCACGCTGGCAGCAGCCGGGCACCTTGAGGTCAACTCGCCCGAGGCAACTGCCACCTTGCTCTCCGGCGCGATGAACGAGGCAGTGCTACGGATCGCCGAGGCCCCGGACCGGGACGCCGCATTGGTCGAGACGTGGCCCGATCTGCTGCGCCTGCTTCAGTGCCTCCGCGGGCCGCACACCGCATCCGTCCGGCACGGTTAGCTGGTGGTGCGGCTTCGAGGGTGATCGGGAAGGCGCCTGCCGCCCGCCATCGCAGATACGGCAAACGCCCTGGCACGGGATCATGTCCCCCCACCAGGGTGTTTTCGCTCGGGTGGGCCGGAGGCACCACCATGCGAATCACACCGCCACGATCGCCGGTGGCCCCCTACCACTGAGTTTGCCCAGCTCACAAGCTTCGGACGGCGCTCGCTGACCTCGGCTCGCCGACGGCGGGGTTGGCCGGAACGACCATTCTCGCCGTGCGTGATGTCGTCTGAGGCTCGCGGCGATCAGGCGATCTGCCGGAGGTCACTGCCGTAGTCGAAGATGATCCGCATCCGGGCGCCCAGTGCTCGTGCGTATCGGCTGAGGGTCGCCACCTCATTGGCGTCCAGGTCGCCGTTCTCGATCTGACTCACCCGGCCGGGCGTTACCCCCATCAACTCGGCGACCTGCCGCTGGGTGAGACCGAGACGTTTGCGCTCCTCGGCAAGGTGGAACGCGCTGACCCATGCCTCGGTACGGGCGCGTTCCGCGTCGAGCGCATCGTCGTCCCCATCGTGCAGCTCGGCGCGGATATCGTCCCAGTCATGGAAGTCGCTCATCAGCTCTCCCTCCGCTTCCTCTCGAAGGCAAGCCAACCTTCGTAGGCGACCTCGGCGATCGGGATCGCGTTCTCGTACCACCGCGTCCAGTCGCCGGCCTTGTTGCCAGCAACCAACAGCACCGCTTGCGACCAAGGGTCGAAGACGAACAGAACCCGGATTGCGACGTCGCGGCCAGATCTCGGCCGCAGTTCCTTGAGGTTGCTGAGGCTCGAACCCCGGAGAGTGTCGACCAGCGGCCGCCCCAGACCCGGACCAGTCTCGGCGAGCATGTCGATCGCCGCGTTCACGGACCGGTACGCCGCAGGGTCTGTCTGACGCAGTGCCGTAACCAGTCACGGACATCACCTGTCGTCCTGATCGCCTAGCGGTGCACTGGCCCCTTGGTCACGGAAGAACTATAGCTCAACCTATACATCTGTTCCGTACCGAGTTTGATGGATCGGTCTTGAAGGTGTGTCGGGCCCGGCTGTGACCAAAAGATCAAGAAAAGCGGCATTCCTCGATGAGAAATGCCGCTCGACCTGCACAAAAAAACAAGGTGGAGCCGAGGGGACTCGAACCCCTGACCCCCACACTGCCAGAAAGGTGAGACACATCACGGCCAATACCGGACCGTGCCGAAACCTGCCGTCAAGTGCGCATATGCACTCCAGGCCATGTCGGCTTATGCCGCGCACCGCCGGATGATGCCAGCGATTTGATCTTGATTTGTGACGCCACCTGTGACCCGCTCGAGTGTGGGGGCCGCCGTGTTAGACGGATAAGCATCGATGAACGCGTGCCCAATGCAAGGATGGAACCGTTAACTGGGTGGCCCTGGCATCTCTTCGGATCCAACAGCCCTGCTTGCCGTTACTGCGCGGCCCCTCGGAGCCTCTAGCAGAAGGTCCAATGGGGTCAGCTAAGCCTGATCCAACACTCTCGCCAACTCATGAGCCAAATCCGTCCTATCGTTCTCACGAAAGAGTCGTTCTAGCATACGAACCAGATCTCGGGCGTTCTGCCTCGGAAACTGCTCGAGAAATTTCTGGATGCATTGCGCAATGACCACCCACTCGCTACCGGGGGCCCACTGACTTACGGACCGCATGATTTCGTCGAAGTCGCCTGGCACCGGCAGGTTTCCATGCTTTGTGATCCAGTACAGCCGGGCTGTTGCAGGATCACAGAAGACATCGTCCCTAAGAAAAGTCAGCTCGGCTCGAACTCTCTCCCTTTCGAGCCTCTTCTGCGACATCTCGCGTACCGACTCCTCATAAAGCTCAGCAGCCTTATAGACAGCGTCAGCTACGGAGACCGCGACATGAGCGGAAATAAATTCTACCTGTTCTGTGGCCCTAGGAAAATCGCGACCCAGCACATAGTTAATCTCCTGCTCCGTCGTTGACGAGCGCAGCACGTTGAAGCGCTCCGCAACTGGCTCGACTATCTGCCGTGCACGACGAGCTGCCAGAGCAACAGCTTGCTGACGACTCATCTCAGCGGCCGAACGACAAGACAACGTCACATGGACGTCGAAAGGAAAGACTTTTCGTCTACTGTCTACCTGATCCGTGTACTGAAAAGTCCAGTTGTCGCCGAATCGAGGACGTGCCCAAAAACTAAGAAGGGCCTTGAGGTTCACGGTGTGCGAGTTGGGTCGGGAATCCCAGGAGTCTCGCTCTCGTCCTTCGCGCCAAGGGACGAGACATACCCCGTCGGAAGTACCTCGACCACCGGTGGCGACGCTGCGGCATCCAATTCTGGCCGCGCGATACCTCGTGGTAGGTCTGGTTCGGCATTAGATAGTTGCCTACCCGCCGTCGATACGTCCGGCTGCCCCGATAGTAGGGCACCATATCCTGATGAATCTTCTTCGAACCAAGACGCGGCTGGAGCCGCAATGGGGTGACTCTCCGCATCATCGGCCGGGTAGTCCGCAGACCGCTCATAGGGAATTCTGTAAACAGAGGCGTCACGTTGACCTGCAGCGTAACGGTCCACATAGAGCAGCTCGTCTAGCTCTCGACGAAGCTCCCTACGCCCCGGGCCGACGTCCAATGCCATCGACCAGCGCTGCAACGAGTCGTCCAGTCGATGACGAAGCAAAGTTGGTACGCTAGATCCATTGACTACATCTCTGAAAAGCTGCAAGACGAACTCGCGTTCATCGGCGGAGGCCAGGCACGCCTCGAACCAACTCCAAACGCATTCGTCTAACTCATTCTCATCAACGGGCGCAGCCAGGAACGTCTGCCAGCAACTGAGAATGGCTGTCAAGTTCGCGGTTGAGCTGTTATCCTGGGCAGCAATGAGGACAGACGGCTTGTGGTGCGTATCGTCCAATATTGCCGCTAGCGCGCCGAAGATATTCGGGCCGGCCGAGTCATTGCCGCTACACCAGGCTTCGACCTGCTTCAGAAGAGTCGGCCGCGTTGTTTTTTCATTCCATAAAGTCTCGACAGCCTCCTTCACTGCTTTGAGAACAGAAGGGTCGTTCGACCTCGCCGCATGCCGAAGTCGAACCAGAGCCTTTCCGGGGTAAGCGAGTCCGAATGCCCCCGCGCACACACGGGCACTCGCCTCTATCAATCTTACGTCCCCTCCAGAAGCCCACAGACGCAGCTTATGGTGCATTCTTCGGTCAATTGATTGATCGAAGCACGCCAGCGACACCAACCGAACGGATTCTTCGTAGAGGGCTTCGTCACCATGCCAAGATTTGACGATTGTGTCGAGAAGATCCAGCTTGTCAAAGCGGACCATGAACGCTAATGAGAACTCTACTACCCTCTTGGCTCTGAATTCTTTGCTTTCCGTCTCGCCATTAACCGGACGAACTACGTCGTTCACTAGCCAACTAAGAAACTCGTCGCGGCAGCGCGGGCGGTCTGCCCAGAAGTACTTGACAACAGCATCTTCCCATCCTGGACGGGCAAAAGAGACTGCATCCTCTGCCAGGTCCGCCCCGACCCGGTCGACTACTTGGAGAACGCCAATCCCTTCTTGACCGTTGGTGGAAAATTCCGCAGAAGGCTCCCCGAAATGCTTGCCCAAACGTTGAGCGGCATCGTACACGTCACCCACAGGAGCATCACCATACGCGGCCGCGATAAGCATGAAGTTGCGCTCGAAACTACTCCTTCCAGGTTGCGAATGCCAAGTAAGGAGTTCTTTGTGCCAACTACGCCTAGCCGCAACCACGCTAAAAACTCGCCGCTGGAATATCTCGTCGCCGACCTTCATCTCTGAAAGTTGGCGATCTTGCAAGACGGCAGGAAGTTGCTCCACAGGAGCTCGGTCGGCTCGCATGATCAGGTGCACCACGCTCATCACGCCTCTCGGCGTTTCATCCTTTAAGAGGCGCACTATCTCATCATCACTGAGCCAGCGGTCAACGTCCCTGTTCCCGTACCGTTCGAGCCAGCCTCGCATGATTTCTGCGCCGGGGGCTGGAGTAACATGGTGCGCCTTAAAAGGTGAATTAACGCCGATCCTGTCCCACTGTCTCTCATCAATAACAACTACGAGCCGACCGCCACTTTCGGCCATGACGGCGGCCATCGCATTCAGATGGTCCCCGAACCTACTCGATACCATAAATCCTGGCGACACTGAAGACCGTTCCCCACTGCGCCCGTCGTCGTCTGGCGGCAACTCGAGGATCGTGCAGACGTCGCTCGAGTCTCTTAGTCGATCTACGTCGATGAGCCGTTCCGCGCCGTAGCCGAGCCTTCTGAATCGCCGCTGCCCTGGCACAATTCCGCTTATGTCAGACAGTAATGCAAGGGCCGTAATCGATTTGCCGACACCCGGTTTGCCGGTTACTACGACGATGGACCCAGGGGCTAAGAGGTCAAATAGGACTTCGTAATAGCCCGCCGATCGTGCAAAGAGGGACCCTATCGATTGAAGCTGGCTCGGCGTTATGGGCTCGGCGGCATGATCTTGCTGAATAAACCCCAGAACTACCTGGGCCCCGATTGCGGTGCCGCCACTTTGCGTGCCGACGTCCACCTTTACGCTCAACTGCTTCGCTAGATCGCCGATTTCGTGGATCGCCTTCTCGAGCATCACTGAATCACCCGATTCGATCGACGCGGGCCCCGGTGAATTCGCCCGATTCATGGACACGGGCAACTTGATTGTCTACTTCTGCATGACCGCCGTGGCTGATCTCACCCAAAACAGCACCGACAGCCCTTCCATGCACATCTTCCAGGCGGTTCTGCACCTTAAATGTTGCATCATCGCCCTTACCGAACTTGAATTCCTGACCATAAACAGCGTCAAGGATCGACTTGGCTTTACCTAGAACTATGCGAAGTTGGGCTTCCCTTCCGTCGAGGTTCTCGTAACCCTGCGAAACCCTCAGCAACGCATGCAAGATTCGAATTTCCGACTCGTGTTGCTCGATGAGATCATCATTAAGTTGCAGTGGTCCGTCAACCTCGATCGATGAGGGAATTTCCAGAGCTTCCGGTGCCGACGGATGTTCGCCCTGTCGGCTCGCACGCCGACGTTCAAGAAAGAGGTCGAGTTGACCGTAGGCAAACCTGACGCCCTCAGCCAGCGCAGCGCCCACCAGGACTGGGAAGGTAACTTCTTCCACTGGGTCTCCTTCCGTAACCATACGTATGGGGCAACCATGTGGCGTTGCTCGGACCAGGCGCCACAACTGCGCGGCCCATCGGGTGCAAGCAGCTCCATACTCGACAATACGGCAACTTTCGCTCTCTCGTCTTGCCGTAGATCGATGAGGATCTGACTCTCTAAGCGTCTGACCTGGGGAACTTGGTCTTCGATAGGACTCGAGTCATTGGATTTGTCGAGTTGCCGACACTCATCCTTGGGCTTTCACTACCGACAGCGGCAGGTGTATGTTGTCTTCCTTTGGTCCACGCAATCACTCGACTATGCGGTAGCTGCTCGCGTCCACGGACAAAAAACCACCCTGCGGCAACGGGCCAATTGGGGCTCCTGCTGAGAGGGCATCAATGAAGTACTGTCACGCTATGACCTGTTTGCGGCAAGCCCTACCTGCCTTATCCGTCGCTGTCGACGGCGAGCGACCCTCGTCGTGCAGGCCATCCTCGTTCTGCGCCACGTCGAAGCCAACCGCTACGCAGAATAAAAAGGCTCAATAGCTGGCCGTCAATGTTTTCCTCAAGGTCAGCCCCTTCTAGCGAACCGCATGCTGCTACTCGGCTGCAATAGTGGTTAAGACCGGAACCCGAAGCTCGTTGGCGATCGGAGTGTAGAGGTCGATGTCCTGCCCATGCGTACGGAGCGAGACGATGAGTGCGTAGCGCACGGGCAGGTTTGTTCGGTCGGAACGGCGGTTGTTTTTCCACCAGCCACCGGTGGGGTAGACGGCGATCGAGTTACACGCCGCGAGCTCCTGGCCCGTGCCGGTCCACTCGTCTTGGTGCAGCGAACCGAGGTGGCGCTGGCTTGGTCCGATGAACCACCGGTCGGTCGTTGTTCCCGTCCGCGAGGTGCCTTCTTCATCGTCTCCGGCGTCGCGGTTGATGCGTCGAACGAACTCGGTCTGGGTCTCGAGCGAACTCTGTAGATCGAAGCGGAGCCCGTGCGAGGGGTAGAGGTACCGCTGTCGCCAGCCGCGTCTTGATGCGGACGGCTCAATGAAGTAGGACAAGGTAATGCGCAGGCGCACCGATGTGTCACCGATGTTGGAAAGCACATCTGCGGGCCAGGGCAGGGTGTGCAGGCGGAACCTCTGCATGCGGTAGTCGCCGTCGAAGGGCACGAAGCGGTCCTGGCTGACGAGCGTGACGGCCTGTTCGGTCGAGTAGAGCACAGCGGCTTCGGTGGGGACGCCCCATCCGTAGCGGCGCAGCAGGTTGAGCCGTCCTGCTTTGCCCGATTTGCTGCGCAGTTCGGCCTCCATCGGAGGAGTCCACTCGGCGGAATGCGTGAGAAGGCCGCGAACTGTCTCGGGCCAGTACTCCGGGTAGCGCGCCATCGTCAGGGCGGCTAGTCGAGATGCTTGAGCCGCGGCGGCGCTGGTGGCGTTCGCGGACGCCAACCGCATGTCGTTGGCGCTTCCGGTGGAGCGGAGTGAGAACAGTGGATGCCGATCTTCGAATCCGCCGGCGCCGTCGCTGAGGACGTTGCCACCCTCCATACAGATGTCAGGTTTGATTGGCCAGCGACGCGGGGCGAACATCACCGATGTTCGGCTATGCGGTGACAGCTCACCGGCCTTCGCCATGGGTTTCCAGCCGTCGTAGTCCGGGTTGCCTGGTAACGCGTCGAGGTCGGTGTGCGCGGCGACGGTCAGGGCGTTCCAGGCTTGCGCAGGATCTTCTATCGCTGATGTGTCCGACTCGGCCCGGTGGTCGAGTTGGTAGCTGTCGACGTTTCCGGCCGCGACGACGATGAGCCGTGCGGCGCTCTCATCGGGTGTAGTGAGCAGCCGTAGTGTTGGGCCGTCGCGGACAATGTCGGTCCCCGTGGCAAGGGCATCGACGGTCGCTGACCAGAGGGTTGGTTCGCCTGGCTTGTCGGGTGTGGTGCTCAGCGGCAGGCAGAAGACGCGACGTCGCGCGGCGGTGATCTCGGGAAGAGCAACGGCGTTGGCGGTGGCCGTCCCGTAGTCGAGTGGGTCGGTTTGTTGTTCGCCGGAACCTGGCCACATCCGCACGGATTCGAGACGGTGCACGAGGCGCACGGGTTCATTTGTGGCGAGCGGGCCGTCCAGGTTGCCGTAGAGGGCAAGGCCTGCCATGGATGTGCCGTGGCCGTTTACGTCGGTGCCGGACTCGCCCATGATGCTGTGCTGGTCGCCGGTGCTGAGCGAGTCACGCAACAGCAGGTGGGTTCGGAAGACGCCGGTGTCGAGGTGGCAGACGGCAGGGGCATCGACGCCTGCCGGGGTAATCCGGGCCGCGAGGTCCTGCACGTACTCGTTCTGTTCGCCGACGGGAAGGTCCTCGAAGGAGTCGATGAACTCGGGACGGCGGATCTCGGCGATCGGGACGCTGAGGAACGGCAAGACCTGAAGTTGCTCCCACGTCGCCTGTACCCATACGACAACTCGATCATAGAAGGTGACCGTTCTGGGGACCGAGCGCAGGCGGTAGGTAGCGAGGAACTTGTCGAAGGCATCTCGGTTAAGTTCTGCGGCTTCGAGCCATAGTTCCCACCAGTGCGTGCCGGATCGTGGTGGCTCGTCGGCGGAGGTCCACAGGTCTTCGAGGATGGCGCGTCGGATCCGGCCGATGTTGGCGACGAGGGCCTGGTTGGCGGGGTTGCCATCCGGGGTTGTCCAGTTTTTCTGGGCGGCCTTCGTGGAGAGCTGTGTGAGGTAGTCCTCGAACAGCTTGAGAAACGCTGCTCGGTGAGCGTCCGCGACCCAGACTGTTGCGCGCTCCGGCTCGTCATCGGTGGCGGGGTGTACCGAGAGCAGCAGCCACATCGGCTGTCTCGGGGTTTTGCGGTGTTTGGTGTGCCGGTTCAGTGAATCGAGTTGAAGCGGGTAAGCCGCGTCGGTGCCCTCTAGGACGATGACCGTGCCCAGCGCCCGGAGCTCTTCGACACTGACGCTAAGGGCATGACGTTCCTGGTCGGCCTCGGAGAATGCTTGATCGAGTTGCTCGCCGACGGCGAGCCCATGGGCCCGGTGCTCGACCGGGCGAATCTTGGGATTGCCCTGCCCACCGCGGTGGAAGTCTTCATCTGCGGCGCGCTCGATGATGTAGAGGTGGTCGAGGTGCCGTAGTTCGTCAGCCAACGCTGGCCTGCCGACGAGCAGTGAGTGCTTCGATCAGATCCTCACGGGTGACGCTGGCTTCGCCGCGCATGAGCGCGCCCTTGGCAGCTGCCTCCGCCGCCTTGACGAGATCGGCATGGCTGAGACCGTGCGTGCACTCGGCCAGCTTCGCAAAGCTCAGCCCTGTTGCTAGAGAGCCGAGCCGCAGACGGATCACTGTGGTTGCCTGGCGGGCGTCGGGTAGGTGATAGGTCAGCACCGCGTCGAAGCGTCTGAACAGGGCCCGATCGAGGATGGAGCGATGGTTGGTGGCCGCGATGACAATCGACTCTGGGCTGGCCTGCTCAAGGAAGACAAGGAACGAGTTGAGGATACGACGAGCCTCGCCGACGTCGTTTCCTGAACGGTCAGCACCGAGCGCGTCGAACTCATCGAAGAGGTAGATACCCCGGCGTGCGGCGACGGCATCGAACACCACACGAAGCTTCGCTGCAGTTTCGCCCATGTACTTGCTGAGCAAGCTGTCTAGGCGGACGGTGAACATCGGCAGAGCGAGTTCGTGTGCGAGCACAGATGCCGTCATCGTCTTGCCGGTACCTGGAGGGCCTTCAAGCAGGAGACGATGTGCGGGGGCGAATCCGTGCTCGAGAAGCGTCTTGCGCTGGCGTTGCTCGCCGATGACTTGCTTGATGTGTGCGACGAGAGAGGCTGGAGCGACGAGGTCGCGCAGCGCCACCTCTGGATGAGACACCTCGACAAGTTCGGCGAGATCTCCGCGGGGCTGGGCGAGTTTGGTGACATTACTACGCGGGGTGGTCTGACGGACGGTGTCGACGGCCTTTTTGATGTCGTCGGCCAGCAGGTGGTGCCCCCGGCGGGCCTCGCGGGCGGCTACCTGCAGCGCGACGGAGTAGAAGGCCGCGTCGTCGCCGGCGGCATGGCTGCGCACCATGGCGGTGATGTGCTCGCCGAGCCCAGCCACGCCTCCCCCTCCCCGCGCCTCTGATGGACAGGGTTATCTCTCTGTCTATCGTACGGGTGCGACGTCCTCGGTCTAAGGACTCGTCCTCCAGGTCGCGTCGCGCGGCGGGCCGAGTCGATCTGGACGCATCGTGACCATCACGCTGCCTCTAATTGATCTCACCGGGCGGCGTCGCTTCCTCCAGACCGAAGCGATCGAAGGTTCTCCGCACAATCGGTGGGCGCCATCAAGGGACAAAAGCCCCTTTAGGTGCTTAAGCGCACGCAAGCCTGGCCAGACCTGGCCGTGGTCACAGTCCCCACATTTCGCCCTTCGCGTGCCTTAGCGTCCTGTGGGACAGAAAGCCCTGGCAGGACCGGGTCTAACACCGACTGATGATCTTTGCTGGCCGTGAGGGTGTGTTGGGGCCAGTTGTGACCATATCTGTGACCAAAAGATCAAGAAAAGCGGCACTCCTCGATGGGAAATGCCGCTTGACCTGCACAAACACAAGGTGGAGCCGAGGGGACTCGAACCCCTGACCCCCACACTGCCAGTAAACCGGCCAGCCTGCTGGGGTCTGCCCGGCAGCGTCGGTTCATGCCGAACATGCAGGTCAGCGCACTCTTGATCGTTCGAACCATGACGGCCTCAACCGGGCCTTTCCAAGCCGTCCGTGAGACGGTGGTGAGATATCGCGGCAGCGGAGCGGGCTGGGCGCCCAGCCCGCTCCCCAACCCAGCATCCACCTCTGCGCCTGCGTTTCAGTCGGCCGGACTCGTTGCACCGGGTTGCTGACTTCGCAGCGCGGAGCAGCCGCCAGGCAGGGTTGTTCCGAGGAAGACCTCAAAGTCGTCGTGATCCACCGCGCTACCCCTGCCCGCACCCATTGCCCGGTAAAGACCAAGCTGGTACGGACGGCTACCGAACGCTATCTGCCGGGCACGTTCCTCTGGCAGACGGTGCCGCGCTCACGGGCCTCGGCATGGTGTTCGGGTACGGCAGCACGCTCCGCGAGGCCCCCCACGGGCCCACCCCTGCATCGGTGGCGCACAGGGTTCGGGATCGCCCGTCTGGGGCCGGCTCCGCCGTACGGGACGGTTACCCGGCTCGTGACGAGAGAAATTCTGGCCGCTTGGCGGGAGATGGCGCCCTGGCCGGCTGGACTTTCGAGCGAATCAGCGGTCCAGAATAGACGACTAGACCTAAACGACCCGAGCCGCGAAACTTGACAGAAACATGACAGGTGGCCGCGACGCGCGTGGCTCTTCATCACTCGGCGCAGACCGAGCCCTAACCTGTCAGCCGTTCACCTCTCGACAAGGAGATAGCGGCGTGCGGGATCACGTTGGGGTTTCAATCCCCTTGACCATTGTCAATGATGGCGGCAAGCGGTTGGATTACTCGCCGGCAGACGTATCCATCGGCATCGTACGGCTGGGCCGATGGCAGATTCACCCGGTGCGGATGGATCGAGGGCTCTTCGACCGTTCCTCGGCCTATCTAATCAAGATGAACTGGGGGTTGGAGCTCGAACCGGACCTGGCAACGATGCCTTGGCTCGAGATCGGACTCCATCTCGACAGCGACGAACGGGCCACCGTTTTGGACGCGGTCCCCCGGAGTTCGAACACGCCCCAGGCAGCCAGCTCGTACACGATAAATCGGCACCTGGAACTCGTCCCCGCAACGTCATCCGACGAAGCACAGATCCATACTCCGGCCATCGAAGAAAGCATCAACCAGCACGACACCGGCACCTCCTCGGTGCGCTGGCGGTACTCGACGCGCTCCCGCTTCGGCATACAACCCGGGTCTCGCGCAGCCTGGATTCTCCTGCTCGCACCGGAGGGCCGTACGCAGCAGCCGTGCCGGCTCGCGGTGCGGTACGACCTGCGGCCGGACGACGACACGCCCTACCTGCCCACCCAGCAATCGGCCACGTTCACGATCACGCTCGACGATTCCCCACCGGAGGGGGCGATCTCCCCGCTGGCGTCCGCGCCCCGCCGCACCGAGCCGGTCGGCAACACCCGATCCGCGTTCATCTGCTACGCCCACGAGTCGCCCCAGTTCAAGGCGGATGTCAAGAGACTCGCCGACGTCCTGCTCGGCGAAGGGCTCGATGTCCACTTGGACCAGTTCGACGGTGGACCGAGAAAGGAATGGGGGAACTGGGCCCGGAAGAATTTCGATGAACAGGAGTTCACTCTCGTCATTGCCTCGAAGGCCATGCGAGATGTCGGAGACGGTCTGATCACGGACGGCCGGCATTCCGGCCTGCAGAGCGAGCTCACCGCGCTCAAGACGTACTACCAGCGCTATCCCGAGTGGCAACGATACGTCCTTCCGGTGATCCTGCCAGAGCAGTCGAAGGACGGCATACCGATCTTCCTCGGGCCCGAAAGCTGGGACTACTACGAGGTGGACGACTACACGCCCCGTGGCGTGGGATACCTGACGGATGCCATTCGAAAGACCGAGCCGCGGACGTTTCGGCTCAAGTAGCCGTCACTCGTCGTCCGGCTCGGAGTTTCGGTAGTCCGGATGGTCCTGGTCCGCGACGATGCTGAGGTGCAGCGGGGCGGGGACGAGGGTTCGGCCGTCCCAGGCGATCGGCTGCTCGCACAGCCGCGCCGCGAGGGCGGCCAACTCCGCCGGCTCCCACAGGCCCGATCGGACGACCAGAATCTCCCGTGCGGTATAGGAGTGCCACGGCACGCCCAGCTCGTGGCGAAGGTGGTCGGGCAGAGTCCAACGGGTGTACTGCGCACCGGTCCGGCCCCCTTTCGCCGCGAGCGATCGGGACTTGCCGGCAAGCAGCCACGACGGCTCGGCGCTCTCCACCAATCGATAGACGCCGTTGCCGGGGGCGGCGGGTTGAAGCGGATCGCTCGCCTGCCGTCCCTCGTTGACCCGGGTGACCGGCCTGCCGAGCTCTGCCATATCGGCGTTCATCCGGACTACGGCGACGTCGAGCCCTTCGGCGCGTAGACGGTCGCCCGGCAGCGGACCGTTCCCGAATCGAACGTTCTGGAGTCCGGGCCAGATCGCCCTGGCCGTCTCCGCCGCCACGAACACCACGACTGGTACGCCCTGCAGATCCGACGAAACCAGATCCATCAGGCGCCGCTCGATCTCCACCCGAGTAGCCCCCGCCTTCTCCCCGGTACGACCGAGATGGGTAACGCCGATGGCACCGGCGTGGAAATCGGTCAGGGCGTCAGCGACCGGGGCCCATTCGCGCCTGCGGTCGCTGTACATCAGCACGCGCCACTGATCCAGCGCGTCTGGATCCGCGAGGATCGCGATCATGGTGATCACAAACGGCCGCTCCCGGCCTGAGGTCCGCTGGGCCCGCGCATGAATGCCGAGCAGAAGGGTGCGCCGGTCCAGCCGGTTACGCAGGCGGATCCTGGCCACCGCACTCCGCACCCGCTCATCGAGCACGCCGGCCGATCGCAGCAGGTCGCGCAGTGCCGCCCGGGCCGCGTGCTCCTGAGTGGCCTCCGTCGCTCGAGGTGCCCCAGACGGCAGGACAGCCGGTTCGGTGGCGAGAAACTGCGTCGGGATGCCCAGGTGCCCGAAGAGCCGGCGCAGGTGTGGCTTGGCGTCGATCTCACGATCGCCCACGCCTGGGTGGTACTCGGTTTCCACCCAGGCAACGACCAGATGATCGTCTTCGTCGGGCAGGTGCAGCGAGTCGAGAGCCGCCGCCCGATTGGGGCTCGCGTGGTCGACCAGGTCTGGGCAGTAGCGGGCGAGCAGGTCCAACCGCTCGTGCACCCGTGTGACGGCGCCGTCGGCCGCCGGCCGGTAACCGGTGAGCTCGTCGAGCTGATCGAGCATGCGATCGCGGGCCTCGGCGGTGCGGTACAGGCAGACGATGGTCACCTTTTTGTAGCCGGTCGGCGCGACCGACTCCGGGCGGACGCCTTCGGCCGGAAACTTTTCGACGCGTTCCGGAAGGTTGATCGCCCCGTCCCGCTCGTAGGTCAGCGGCGCGAGCAGCGGCAGTTCCGCTGTGAGGTATTCGTGCAACCGGAGCATGAACCTCGGCCCCGGGCCGCTGCCCAAGTCGGACCTGCCATGACGCAACTTCGGCCGGTATTCGGCTGGGCACGCGGGAAACTCGTCCGGCAGCCGCAGCGGCGCGAGTTGGCATGCCGAGAGGATGGACGCGAGGGCCGGGTCGAACTCGGCATGCCACTCGTCTCCGACCTTGCGCCGCCTGACCGGAACGTCCAGGATCGGCGCATCGTCCGCGCGCTCGACCCAGAGCGCCCCGTACCACTTGCCGCGCGGGTCGATGAGCGACTGATGGGCGTCGAAGGCCAGTACGAAGTCCTCGATGCCGGGACGGGTGGTCAACCGGACGGACACCGTGGTCATGGCGAACGCCGTGCCGTCCCGGCCGCCGATGAGATCATCCGCCGCCCAGGCCAGTAGCTGCCCGAAGGTGTCCATCCGCAGTCGCACCGGGGCACGGCTGTCGATCGGGAGCGGGCGCGCGGCCAGGGTACGGGCGATCTGCCAGGCGGCCACTCGGAAGACCCAGTTCGGCGCGACCGGTACCGCTCCCGCCCGGAACTCGACGAAGTCCGTGAAGCACCGGCCCTCCTCCGGATCGGGGATGAGGTCGGCCAGGACGGCGGGTCCGCCGGCACGAACGTGACGCTCCCAGGCGCGCACCGCCACCCGGAGGCGATGGTCAAGGGCGCAGTCGGTGGTCAGCAGGAGCGCCTTCGCCCCAGAGTCGCGCTCTCGTTCGGCAAGGTCACGCTCTCCGAACAGCCGCACCGGCCTGCCGGTCGCCGCCATCAGCCCGGTGGCCAGGGATGCGAACGGCGGGCGACCACCCGGCAGCGTCGCCCAGGCGTCCTGGAACCCGGCAGTGAGCGGGTACGCAGTCACCGTACCGAGCAGCGTGGTCAGATGTTCACGGGGAATCCGGTAGGCGAGTGTGCTCAGCACGCGGAGGCTCCATCGCTGTGTCGGGCGGCGTAGTCGAGGAAGGCGTCGAGGGTCGAGCCGTAGAACTCGCGCATGTCGCGTCGTTGCTCCGGCCGCCACCTCGTCAGCAACGTGGTGATCAGTGCCGGCAGATCGGTGCCCCGGGAACCGGTCTGGAAGGCGCCGTCGACCAGATGCAGAACGGCGGAGGTGCCACCCCGGCGGGCCCGGCCGATGAGTTGGATCGCGCCGAGGACGATCTCCGCAGCGACGCCGAGCCGCACCAGCTCGGGTTGGCTCTGGAAGTAGGGTGGACAGCGCATGATCTCGTCGAGGAATTCGCGCGCCTCGTTCCGGCGTCTGGCGAGCAGGGCCACCGGGTCCGCGACCGGACCGGGGTGTCGGTGCAGCGCCCACGCCTGGACGTGAGCGACGAGTTCCGCAGGTTCGTCGATGATCGGTATCGGCCGGATGATCAGCCACACCGACCCGAGCGCGGACCGGGAGCCGGAGCCGATGATGTTGATCCCGCGCTGTACCCGGGCCAGCGGTGCAATGAGAATCTCGGCACCGGGCAGAGACGGGAACATCTCCAACCGATCGGCCTCCAGTTCCTGCCACGATTGCCCGTCCGACGGCTTCGACTCGGGCGGCACACCGAGGCAGATTCTCATCCCGTTCACGCCCGCGGCCACCAGCCCTTCCGCAACGTGCCGGGCCGCGGCGTACGAGGTGGTGGCGAGCAACACTCGCTGCCGATCCGGGTCCTCTCGCGCCAAGCGCTCGAACTCCCCGACAAGGTGTCGTGACCAGAGCGACTTGGCGATCCGCCGGGTGGCGTCGTCCCGGTCGGTACCCTGCCGGCCGGAGATCCGGCCAGCGTCATGGTCCGCGTCGGGCACGGTCGCCGGCTCGACGCGTACCCCTCCGGCCGTCTCGTCGCGCACCCACCATCGTGGCCGCACGTGCAGATGGTGGTGTGGAGCGAACGGAAAGTACGAGGTCGCGGAGAGCCCGAGGACGATGCGCCGGGTGCCGGCGTGGGCCAGCGCGGTGACGTCGCCGAGCCCCACCGCATAGCTGTGCGGATCACCGCCGAACGCCGCGGTCGCGAGCCGGGCGGGTTCGGAGCCGGTGTCGTCGGAGTACTCGGTGAAGGCGAACACGAGCCTGCCCAGCGGACCGTACGGAGTGGACCGCCACTGCCCGTACGCGCCGAGCGCGTCGGCAATTTCCTGCGCCGACTGGATGCCGATGTCCACCAACTGGGAGTTGTTCGCCATCAACCGGTGCAGGAAAAACCGGATGCGTTCGAGAATCGACCGACGGAGCATCCCATCGACAAACTCCCGCCGATCGTCCTCGGACAGAGCAGGGACCATGTCGCCGAGCGCGTGTCGGGCGGCGTGGATCGCGACTCCCGCGAAGCCACCCGTCCCCGCCACGAGCTCAAGCTGACGCCTGGCCCGGTCGAACCCGTCCGGCTCGTCCGAGCCTGGCCGGACCTGGCCCGAAAAGAGCGAGCGGAACAGTCTCGTCTGCTCCTCGGTAACCTGATCCGGCTCGACACCGAAAAGCTTGGCGACAAGCCAGTTGTCCCGCCGACGGGGCAGAATCCAGGCCCGGCCCGGCCCCGGACGACGACGTCCCTTCGGCCCTCGGGCGGCACCCAGGCGTTCGTAGGCCAGGTGACTGACGTAGTTCTCCGACAGGTAGCGGAGACCGAAGTAGGCGTCCCGGACGTTGGCGTCGACATCGTCGTGCAGCCGGCCGAACGCGGCGCCGAAATCCTCGTCGAAAGCCCGTAGTTGAGTGGTCGTCCGACCGGCCTGGTCCAACACCAGACCGCGTCCCGCCTGCTCGATCGCCGTACGCTGGAACACGTCGACCTCATCGACGACGACAACCTGGCAGCGGCGCAGCAGCAACTCCTCGACGCTGAGCCGGTCGTTGCCGCCGTGACCATCCTGCACCGGGGTTTGCAGGACCCCCAGCAGCAGGTTCACGTGCGAGGTCACGATCACGTCGGCGGTGCACGCCGCCCGTGATGCCTGGAACCGGCCGCAGGTCGTGCGCCACGGGCAGGCGAAGACGCGGGGCTTGGCGTTGCCGCGTCGGGGCTCGCGCAGTTTCGTGCAGGGCTCGTTACCGGGCGCCCAGCCGTCAACGCCGCCCGTGCTGGTCGCGACGGCGGCGAGCGCGCACCCGTACCCGAAACGGTCCCACACCCAGTCGGCGTCAGGGCCGTCGGCCGACGTGCGTGCGGCGACCGTCTCGGCGACCTTGGTACGCGATCGGGGCGAGGTCAGCGCGACGATCTCGCGCTTCAGGCCGAGGGCCGCGACGGCCCGCTCGATCTGGTAGGTGGCCTTGACGACGTCCGCGTTCGTCGGCAATACGAACCCGACCGCAACCTTCTTCATCATCGCCCAGCAGGCGAAGACCTCGACCAGCACGACCGACTTACCGAAGCCGGTGTAGGCGAGCAGCGAATTGGTCTCGCCCGCCGTCAGTTGCAGACCTTCGACGTCGTCCGTGTCCCGCGAGCGGATCGACCTCCGGAACCTCTCCACTGCCCCGGCCCGGTGGTCTCCCGGAATGTCCGGGCGTCCGTCCAGGTCCTTGGAGATCGTGGCGAGTTCGTCGAAGGACACCAACAGGTCGGCCAGCGGCGGCGACGTCACCACCTCGGGCAACGGATGCCCGGGATCCTGGTGGTGCGCCTGGAGTTCGAAGCGGAACTCGACGTAGCGGTCGTCGGTGCCGGCGACACCCGGAACCCGGATCGACGTCGTGTACGTGCCCGGGGTGGCGGGGGGCAGAGCACGCCGACGCGCGGCGTGGATCTCGTCGAGATCGTTCAGCGCCGCGTCGACGAAGTCGGCGAGTGGCATCCCGGCGTCGACGACGATCCGGCCGCCGACGCCGTCCTGATAGTCCTCCCCCGCCCGGCACCCGCCGATCGCCTTGTCCCGCAGTAGTCGGTCGAGGATGGCGCCAGCCGTCTCGGGGTTGGCCAGGTCGTTGACCCGGCGCTTGAGAAGCCGGGCAGAGCGCTCCCGTCGGCCGACGGCCACCGGCCCACCGGCCCACCATCCCGACCATTCGGCGATGTGCCCGTCGAGCAGGAAGAGCACCCGGTCCCGGGTCGTGGTCCAGGCCGTCCCTTCGCCATCGATCGGAAACAGGTCCGCGGCCAGCCCGATCGCCGCGGCCATCACTCTCGGTCGGACTCTTCGGACGTCTGCGGTCTCCGTCCGCTCGGTCACCGGCACTCCTTGAGCTGATTGCGGATCCGGGAGACGAACCGCCGCTCGGTGGTGACCCGGACGGCTCTCGGCAACGCGTCCTGGAGGACCCCGAGCTGGCGGTCGTGGGTGTCGGGGAGCAGGATCTCAACATCCGGCCGCGCATCACGCAGCTTCTCCAGGAGCCGCCTCGTTGACCGGTACTCCTTGAGGTCGATCTTGTACGCCATGGACCCGACCGTCACCAACAGGTCGTACGCGTCGAGATCGGGCCAGAGCTCCACGGCGGCCCCGAGCCTCGTAAGCTTCCGGTAGAGGCGCAGCTCGCTGGCGCCCGGAACGACCACGAACCGCCAGATGCCGGTTTCGACACAGACCGCGTCGGCTGCGGGCTGGGCGGCAGGCATCGCCACTCGTGGCCCCGGGTCGGTCCGGGTCAGCACCGGCCGGATCCGATGTCGTGACCTCGGCCCGGTTTCCGGCGCTACACCGGGTCTGGACCTCGACCTGGCCCACGGGGTGCGGGCGATCCGGTAGGACGCCGTGTGCGGGCGGTAGCGACAGCGCACCCGGTCCCCGGTGACCGCCATCGGCCAGCGGCAGATGGGGCACGGCCACCACCAGTCCACGCCGTCCCTCGCCCGGTGCCGCTGCTCGGCGGGGATGGCTTGGTATCCGCCCGGCGGCAGGCTGACCCCGGCCACGCTCAGCAGCTCGCGCAGCTCGGCGCGGGACGTGGCGGCGGGATGCTCGATCAGAAATCTCCGGGACGCGACATAGTCCTGCTGCCGGCCGGACTCCGCCATCGCCTCGCGCGCGGCCGCCTGGATCTGCTCGGCTCGCATCATGGTCCAGGAGGGCAGCCGGGATCCCTTGTCGATCGCCGCACCGAGTGGGCCGGCATACTCGCAGGCGAGATCGTATGCCTGGTCGGTGAGGCAGTCGTCCGCCAGCAGGATCGCGTCGGAGATCTCCCTGTCGTCGCAGTCCGCGATGGCGGGCAACAGACCCAGCCTGCGGTGCAGTGCCTCGGCCAGCTCCCCCGGGGTGACCGGCCCCACGCCGGGGCCGTGTGCCGCCATGAGCACGCCGGTCATCCGCGCCACCTCCTTGACGGCTGCGGCTCCGGTGTGCCGCACCGACCAGGCGTACGCCGCACGCAGCACGGCGGCCAGAACCTGCTCCCACGGCGCGGGCGGGCCGACGACCGGGCCCGTCACGAAGGCTCCGTTCGGGCGTCCGGACACCAGCGGGTGAATGGACAGTCCCGGCACGCCTTGCCCGGTTTCGTCGGGTAGTCGGTATCCGCGAACCAGCCCTCGGCGAGGCTGGTCACCTTTCGTTGAGCGCGAGCGCGTACCGCCGGGTCGTCGACCTCCACCCCGGTGAGGATCGGCCCTGTCGATGTCAGTCGCTCGAGTTCGACCCGGAGCCGGGTGCCGTGCTCGGCATACACGTCTCCGGCCGAGAGCAGCACCGCGAGCGCGAGCTGCGGAAACGTTGTGAACCCCGGATGTCCTGGCGCACGGCGGGACTTGGTCTCGCGCAGTGTCCAACCGGCCGTGTCCCGGTAGAGCAGATCCGCCTTGGCGACGACCAACGCGTTCGCCTCTGGATCGAACACGACGATCAGATGCTCGGGCAGCAGCGTCGCCTCGTCGGTGAGCCCGCGGATCGGGCAGATCAGCGAATGGTCGCCGATCATCTGCACCCCCAGCCTGGCCTCCTTTCCCTCGACGCTCCAGCCACCCGAGGTCCACGACCGGGTAGAGCCCGGCACGTCCGGCGCGCGGCACCCGCGGTGCGGGATCGCTCGGTGCCGCTGCTCGATCCAGTGGTGCACGGCCCGACCTCGGCGGGTCGCGGGAGTCTCCTCGACTGACCGGTCACCGGGGAGGAAGAGACTCCGGAAGTACGCCCGGGCGGGACAGGCGGCGTTGTCGGCTCCCGTGCTCACCGACCAGGTCCGCCGCGGCTCGGTGCTGGCGGAGACGCCCAGCAGTCCGGGCATCGACGGCACGGCCGGACAGCAGTCGACCAGGACGCATCGGACGCAGTCGTACCCCGGTCGGTGGTCGCCCCCGGCGGTCACCGTCGTCAAGGGCTCCTCGACCACAGCTTTGTAGCGTTCGATGGCCTCCTGGCGGGTGTCATCGAAGAGGACCCGGGCCGAGCCATCCAGGCAGCCCACCTCCACGACCCGGACCCGCCGTGGCGGCTCGAACCGGCCGAGGCGGTACTCCCTGCTGGACCAGGGGTTAGTCAGGACAGGGCTGGCGCCGGCCACCACGCCGGCGGCGAAGGCGACCTCACGCAGATCGACCTCGCGCTGATCGGCTCGACGGCGATCGCCCACGGGCTCACCACCCGGCTGGGTACCCGTTGATCGATCGTCGACCGAACGGGGGCGCAGCAAGCGGATCTCCCGGACGCCGTCCCCGGTCTCGTAGCGACGCCCGTGGACCGTCTCCTCGTACATCCCCGGGCGCTCCGACGCCGTTGGGCGCTGGCGAGCCCACCACCGCGACACCGGTACGAGACCAGCGGGGATGCCCTCGATCTTCGTCTCGGCCGCCAGCACGTTTCCCACCGCGTAGGCCACCCATCGCGCCACCCCGGGATGCGGAGCGGCACGTTCACGCCAGCGCCGGATCGCCACGGCCGTATCGAGCCGGTCGAACTCGATGAAATCGAGCACCGTGTGCACTGCGCGGAGCGGAGACGACCCAGCAGCGGCTCGGGTACGCTCGCCTATGTCAGAGCGTGACAATCCAGGATGGACCTCGACGGCAATGCGCTCCGGACAGCGTTCACCGACATCGCGCGCGTGTCCCGAACGTACCCGAACTAGTGCGCCGTTTCCGGACAGAACATTAGATCTCAGCCAGTCAGCCATGTACGTCTTTCCCTCGGCGCGCGACGGTGCGTCACCGCGATTCCCGGTTACGGCCGGAGACGCTATCGTGCCGATCTGGCGCCGGGCTACCGGTGGCATGTTTTTGTCCAAAAACTGCACGACGTTCGGGAGGACGCGTGGCGGAGGGGCCCGGATTCCATGGCCTGTTCATCGGGGTGAACAACTACCAACATCCCAGCTTCAGGGCGCTGAGCTTCGCCAGGAGGGACGCGGGGGTGCTCCACGCACTCTTCTCGGACACCTTCGGTGGCAACGCCACCCTGCTGCTCGAGGGGGACGCAACCAGAGACAAAATCCTGACAGAACTAGGCCGGATCGAGTCAACGTCCGCCGATTCGGATATCGTCGTCGTCACCTTCTCGGGCCACGGCACTCCAGCACATGAACTGGCCCCCTGGGACGCCTCCCCGGAGCGACCTACCGAGACGGCGATACCCTTTGCCGACTTCGCCGGTCACCTCGAACGCATCACGGCACGGGTTCTTATCGTGGTGCTCGACTGCTGCTTCTCCGGCGGTCTGCTCAAAACGAGGATTCACCAGGCGGAGGTCACCCACCAGGCGAAGGTGCTGCACCAGCCCGACGACGGGTACACCAGCCGCCATGCGACAGCGGACGCCGATGTTGATCTACTCCTAAGTCGGGTACGCGGCTCCGGACACTTCGTGTTCGCCGCGTCCGGGCCGGACGAGTATGCCTACGAAAAGGCGGAATTCGGCCACGGCGTACTCACCCACTACGTGATCCAGGCGCTGCTCGGCCCCGCCAGCGTGCTGGACGGCGACGGGATCTCGATGCTGAGCTTCGCCGACTACGTTCTGAGGAATGTCGCATGGCACCGGTCCGGGCTCCTCCGGAGGAGCCAGGACGCGAGGCTCGGAGGCTCGATGTCGCGGGTGCGGATACCCGTGCTGCGGCCGGGTCCCCGGTACGCCGAGATCGCCGGCACACCCCCGCTGCCCGCCACGAAAGCCCTCTCCTCGCTGCATCGGCATGGCATTCCGGACAACGTCACAACGATTTGGAGCTCGTCCATCAGGCAGCTCAACGAGGTCCAGCTCACCACGGTCAACAACGCTGGTCTGCTGCGCGGCGAACCGGTGCTGGTGAGCGCTCCGACCGCCAGCGGAAAGACGCTGGTCGGCGAACTCGCAGCGGTCCGGGCGAAGCAGGCCGGGAAGCGGAGCGTCTTCCTGCTGCCGAGCCGGGCGATGGTCAATGAACAGTACGACCGGTTCCGGCAGATGTACGAGCCGCTCGGGATCACAACGGTTCGGGCCACCGGCGAGCTGCGCGACCACCTTACCCACCTGCTCCGCGGCGACTACGACTTCGCGGTGCTGACCTACGAGAAGTTCAGCGGCCTACTGAGCAGGCGGCCAGGCCTGCTGCACCAGATCGGGGTACTGGTGGTCGACGAGATCCATACCCTGTTCGACCCCACCCGCGGTCCCGGGCTCGAAACGCTGCTCACCCAGATCAAGCATGGGCGCAAGTCCGGGACAGTGCCTCAGCTCGTCGGGCTGTCGGCGGTGCTCGGCGATCCGCACGGCCTCGCAGGCTGGTTGGGCACGGAGTTGGTGACTAGTCGACACCGCTCGGTGCCGCTCGTCGAGAACGTGATCGGCCCCGATGGCAGGTGCCACAGTCGCCGCAGCGACCTCGACGAACCGGATGCGCCAGACCCGCAGGCCACGCCGTTCATCGACCCTGTGCACAGTGGTGCAAAGGACGACGTGCTGGCCGCCCTGGTGACCACGCTGATCTCCAGGGGCCAGCAAGTGATCGTTTTTCGGGGCACCCGGGACCAGGCGAGACGCACGGCGGACCGGCTCGCGGACACGCTGTCGCTGCCGCCCGCCGAGAAAACGATTGCCGGCCTGGCAGGCAGGGACACCGGCAACACATACGACCGGCTGCGCCGATGCCTGGCGGGTGGCGTCGCGTTTCACACCGCCGACCTGTCCGAGCGGGAGCGGCGGGTGGTCGAGCAGGCGTACCGGGAGTCCGGCAGCGAGGTTCGCGTGCTGGTGGCCACCACGACGTTGGCCCAGGGCGTCAACCTGCCCGCCGACGCGGTGGTGATCTGCGAACTCACCCATCCGGATGGCACCGACTACACGGTCTCGGAGTACAAGAACATGGCGGGACGGGCGGGGCGCGCGGCCGAGAACGTCCCGGAGGGCATGGCGTTCGTTCTGGTCGGCGGGAGCGCCGACACGACGGCCAAGTGGCAACGCTACGTACTCGGCGAGCCCGACGCACGCTGGTCGGCGCTGCTGGCTCCCGCAGGCAACCTGGGCACGCTGGTGCTGAACGTTCTGTCGGTCATTATGGCCAACCAGGGCCACTGTGCCGAGGAGGACGTGCGCGACTTCCTCGCCCACACGCTCGCCGCTCACCAGGCGTACCTGCGGCACATGCCGAGCCCGTTTCCCGACGACCTGGTACGCGCGACCGTCGAGGATCTGCTCGACCAGTCCTTCCTGTCGCGTGACCACGCCGGCCTGGCGCTGACCCGGCTCGGTCGGATCGTGGTGGAGCACGGCCTCGGCATCCGCTCGGTCCGGAGGATCGTCGACCTGCTCGCGACGGTCGGCCTGGCCGAGCTGACCGACCGGACCCTGCTGTGCGTCGCACAGTTCGTTGACGAGCTCCGTGATGTCCGCTTCATCTGGAGCAGCGCCAATCCGCAGGGGGACCTGGATTACCTACGGAACTGGCTGTCCGAGAGCAACGTGCCACACAAGGTGATGGCGTTCACCGATAGGGACCCGGCGGAGGGTGCCGGCAACCTGCGAAGGGCCTTCGCCAGCTTGAGCTGGACGCGTGGTCGGCCGCTCGCCCAGATCGAGCACGGTATGCTGTCGACGGTCCGGAAGCCTGGCATCACTGGCGACCCGGGGCCGATAGTGCAGGCGATGCGAAGAGCTGCGGACGTGATTGCCGCAGTCATCAACATTGCGTGTCACGTGCATCCCGAGGCTGACCTCGGTGATCTGTGGGAGGTCCTGCCCGGCAGCCAGGAACTCGGCATCCTCGCAGAGCACGTGCTGATCGCGAGGAAACTCGACGGCGATGTCGATCGTGGCGTCTTCGTGGCGCTGTGGGAGGCCGGGCTGACGACGGTCCGATCGGTCCGGGCGGCCGACGAAGACATCCTGTTGGATTGTGTAGGCGGCGATCACGACATGCTCCGGCGGCTTCTCGACGCGGCGAAGGTGGCCGCGGAGGAGAAGGAGCGGCCGTCCCTCAGCGATATCGTTCCGCCGATTTCCGACTGAACGGGTCGCCCACGTGCTCACCGGGTCGCCGCAGGGTGGCGGCTGACTGCCATCAGTCGGCGGCCGGCTGCCAGTGCAGCCCGTAGGACCGGCCGGGCCTCAGGTCCCGGAAGACTCGCCGGACCTGTCCCGCCCTGTCGACCCCGACCGTCTGGGTCGCGCTCCCCGGGTCGGCTGCCTCGTGGGCAAAAGCACCGTCGACTACTCGAATCGGGTTCGGCAGACGCTCACGGTCAAACCTGACCTTGAGTTCGAATCTCCCGCAGGGGTAGATGGGCGTGCAGAGGTAGAACGGCGACATGACGGGCAGTCGCACTCGAAACCCGAACTCGTGTGTCTCGGAAAGATCGAGGACCCGGGGGAACTGGACGTCGAACACGACTCGTCGCGCCGTTACGAGTCGCGGCCGGCCCAGGCCCGCGCCAGACACTGCCCGCAGGTGCAGTGCAGCGGGATCGAGCGGGCCGGCCGAACCGACCGCGGGTACCGTGATGGAGTGCTCGATCCGGGCCAGCCCGGCATTATTACTCTGGATGGCTCTAATTTCAGTGACGTCAATGCCTGGTCCGTCGAGCAACAGCGTGACGCGCAGCGCCTCGGTCTGCCAGGGAGCGTCGTACGACTGTCCCGGCGGAGAGAGCTCCTCCGCGACCGCGAAATCGGCAAGCATGTCGAGCACCTCGTTGCTGTACCGCTGGAGGCTGCGGTTGCTGCGGTCGAGTTTCGGCTCCAACGCGGCAAGGCGGTTGAGGTAGCGCGCGTTCGGGAAGCTGCCGAAGCCGAGGGCGACCCTGGCAACCATGCTTCGCGGCGGGTCCAAGCGGCGCGTCAGGCGATCAAGGGCGGCGATGATCTTTTTCCTCGTCACGGCCGCAGACTCGGCGTCCGACACGCCAGAGATATGCCGCAGGCCGGGGCCGACCCCTTTAACCCATTCCTGCCCGTTGATCCCAAATCCCTTGCGCAGGGCTCTCAACTCGCCAGCCAGCGAAGCTGCACCGTCGCCTGGTCCATCTACCGGCGTGTTCACGCATCCACCCCTGGTTATCGGCTGCGGTGACGCATTGTACACCGCCGCCCCGGCGACGGCCGCGCCCACCAAATCGTTTCCATCCGTTTCAAATTTCAGGAAACAGCACAGGCCGAGCCCGGTTTCCCCAGCACCTAAGAACTGTCCACGAGAAACCACTGTTCATCGCTGACCCCTGTCGGCAGTATTGGTTCGTCCAGCGGGCCTCGCCCGACATTCATTCGATCACCGCCTTCCCAAAGGCGAATCAGTGGCGTTCAGCCGGGAAGGAAGAACCATGCACACGCACCTGATCGTTATCGTGTTGAGCCAGTTAATCGCCGTGCTCGGCTAGCACGTGGCCCGGCCCGTGGCGCGCACCACGGGCGACTCACCTCACCTTCAGGAAGGGAATCCGATTAATCGTGAGAGAATTCAGATCCGAATTGCGGAGAAGGCGCCAGGCGTGCGGGATGACGTTGACCGCGCTGGCCGAATCCGTCAGCATCTCCAAGGGACACCTCAGCAGAATCGAAAACGGCAGATCCCGACCTACTTCGCGAATCGTGCGACTCTGCGACGAGAGGCTCGACGCCAAGGGTGAGTTGGTCGCCCTGCTACCACAGGTATGCGACGAAGCTGCTGCCCGCCTGCCGCGCCCATCCGGTATGCCCGGCCCGCCGCACCTGTTCATCGGCCGCTCGGACGAGTTGGCTGCGCTGGCGTCGATGCTGGACGCGCAGGGGGCCGGCAGGGTGTGCGTGATCAGTGGGCTGGCGGGAGTGGGCAAGACAGCGCTCGCGCTGACGGCGGCACACGCGAATGCGGTGAACTTTCCTTACTGGCGCCTCTATGTCGACCTACGTGGCCACACTCCAGGCACAGCGCCGGCCACCTCCGGCGAGGCGGCGTACCGGCTACTGAGCCAGCTCAGGGTATCTCCCGACCAGATCCCCCCTGACGCCGAGGAACGGAGCAGCGCCCTTCGCATGATGCTCCGTGGCCTGCGCGCGCTGATCGTGCTGGACAACGTCGCGACCGCCGGACAGGTCCGGCCGCTGCTCGTCAACAGCCCGGACTGCCGATTCATCGTCACCAGCCGCAATCGGCTGGCCGCCCTCGACGAGGCCCATCACCTGCCCTTGGAAACGCTGCCCCAATCGGACGCCGTTGTCCTCTTCCGGGCGGTCGCCGGAGACAAGAGCTCGGAGGACAAAGCAGCGGTGACGGAGATCGTCCGTCGCTGTGGCACGTTGCCACTGGCGGTCCGAATAGCGGCGGCCAGGTTCGCCACCGGCAACTGGACCGCTGACAGATTCCTCGACCGGATCACCCGCGCGTCGAGCGTGCTGCCAGCGCTCAACGACGGTGAGCGCGACGTGGCCGCAGCGTTCCGCGTCTCCTTCCAGGAACTCGCCGCCGAAGATCGGCGAACCCTGGCTCTGCTGGCGGTCCACCCCTCGGGAGCCATCACGACCGGGGCCGCCGAGGCGCTGATGGGCGTACGCGAAGGAGACCTGGACTACGTCCTCGACCGTCTGCACAACGCCCACCTAGCGACCCGTGACCTGGCGGGCGATATTCACCTCCACGACCTCGTGCGGGCCTTCGCCGCGCGGGCAACACCGAAGAGTATCGACCAGCATGCGCGGCGAGAGGCCGTCCTCCGACTCGTGGACCATGCCCTGAGACTGGCCACGGCCGCTGACGAGATGCTGGAGCCGCATCGGTTCCGTAGGCGCCTCTACGCCCCGGCACCCAGCCGTCGCCCGTTCGTCGACACAGAGCAGGCGCTGGCCTGGCTGCGGGCGCGCTGGGGAACCCTTACGGCGATCGCCCTGATGGCCGATGGTGACCCTCGGTGCTGGCAGCTCGCCCTTGTTCTCCGGGCGTTCTTCTTCAGGGAGAAGTTGCACGAACCGTGGATCGCCACCCATGAGGCCGCGCTCGTCACCGCACGGGCACTGGGTGACCAGCTCGCCTCGGCAATGGTCCTCAACAACCTCGGGATGGCGCATCTGGAGCGAGGCTCGCTGGAGGAGGCAATGGACCATCACAGCGCCGCGCTGGCCGCCTTCGCCCAAGCCGGTGACCGCCATGGCGAGCTGGACGCGATCTCCAGTATCGCCTGGGTGCGCCTCTATCAGGGCGCGCCGGAGGATGCGGTGCACGGACTCAGCGTCGCGCTCGACGTCTACCGGCGTTCGGGGCGCACCCGCAACGCGGTCATCGCCCTCCGCGGGCTCGCCTTAGCGTCAGCGGCGCTCGATTGCCACGACGACGCCCTCGCGTATGCCCGCGAGGCGAAGGACCTCGCTCAGCTCCCCGTGGACGTGGTCATGTGCCTCAACTGCCTGGCCTGGGTCTGTTTTCGAGCTAACCAGCTCGGCGACGCCGATCGGCTGTACCGGAAGGCTGTTCAACAGGCCGAGCTGACCGGCAGCTCGTACGAGCGGACTCGGGCCCTGATCGGTCTGGGCAACATCGCCGCCCGTCGGGGCGAGGCGGCGCTGGCGGTCGCGCTCTGGAACAACGCGGACGAGTCACGGCTACTGGTGAACCCGGTCGTCGTGGGCGAGGGCGCGGCCCGCTCCTCGCTGGAGCCGATGGTCGAAACGACGAGCGCCCCCCGGGTGCGCGCCTGAGCGCCCGTGGTCCCCAGCACAGCCGCAGGACCCGGACACCATCGGGTCCTGCGGCTGGCGTCCGAATACCGCGGCGCATGCGGCGGCGAAGGCCCGAACGTGACCTTACGGATGGCTCCGTCGCCGTCCCGATCTTCGCGCAAGCCACACCGAACCAACCACCTCAGGCGCGGTGAGCTGGCTGGTGGCGTACAGGACGTGGGTTCTCCTGTAATTCGGTGGGCAGCGGCTATTCGGTGGGTAGCGGCCGTCCTCGGGCGTTACCGGGTAATCTGGCCAACCACCGCTTCACGCGACGGCGGCCATGTCACCGCCGTTGCCGGGTCGAGCGCAGGAGCCCTTCGGCTTCGGCAGTCTGCCGAATCTCCCCCTGGTCGACTACCGGACGACCTCCGCGCAGGTCGCCGTCGGCACACGCCTCGAACCGATTACTAACAAGATCGCCCACCGCATCACGTGATCACACATTCGATGTGGTGCGGTGCCTCGCCGACGGTCTCGTAGCCGGCAAACTTCGACGAGCCGGGCGGGCCAACGGGCTGACGCAGCCGCTACCACCAGGGAAATCACCTCGGAGAGAAACAAGATTTGCGGCTGCCCTGGCCATGCTCCGACCCTTGGAGTAGGCATCTCCAGGAGGCCAAAGACCTCCACGTCGTGAGACGATGTGAGACGCGAAGCCGGCGACATTAACAAGCATCGCTTGAAAATGCCGCCGACCTGCAACTTCAGGGTGGAGCCGAGGGGACTCGAACCCCTGACCCCCACACTGCCAGTGTGGTGCGCTACCAGCTGCGCCACGGCCCCTTGCGGTCGTCCCCGGTCGCCCGGGCACGGAGAGAACTATACACACGCCGCCCGGCATGGTCATCTCGCGGGGGTGATCCGCATCCGGCTCAGTTCAGCGCCACGTCCGGCGGGAAGTGGGCCACCGCCGCCGTCATGCCGCCCTGCCGCCGCAGCACCATCGGCCACAGATCATCCGGCCGGTCGACGAAGGCGTCACCGGGCAGGGCGTCGAACACGAACCAGGAGCCCTCCTCGATCTCGCGCTCCACCTGGCCGGCGCCCCAGCCGGAGTAGCCGGCGAACACCCGGATCCCGCCGACCGATTCGCGCAGCTTCTCCGGGTCGACCGAGAGGTCGATCGTGCCGACCGCGCCGGAGACGCGGTGGAAGCCTTTGACCGGCCGGACGGGGTGCCGCATCCGGGCCAGGCAGATGGCCGAGTCGGGCTGCACCGGACCGCCCTCGAACAGCACCGCCGGGTCGCGGGCCAGGTCGCTCCAGTCGCCGAGCACGTCGGCCACGGAGACCTCGGTGGCCCGGTTCAGCACCACCCCGAGAGCGCCGCCGGGTTCGTGGGCGACGAGCAGCACGACCGTACGGTCGAAGTTCGGATCCTTGAGCCCCGGTGTCGCGACCAGCAGTCGTCCGGTCATCGACTCCATGGCTCGGCCACCGATCGCCTGTCCCTCACCCTGCATGTCCGACACCCGTCAGCCGTGCGCCCGTACGGGCCCGAGGCCGTCGACCGTCCACCCTGTCAACGCCATGTCACGCACCATAGCCTGCGTCCGGCCCGCTGGTTAAGGTCTGACGGGCGGGTGATCACGACGGATCGAGGGAGGGCCGGATGGCGGCGCAGGCCGAACTGGCGGTGATCGGCGGGTCGGGGCTCTACGCCCTGCTCGACGGGGTGGAGCACGTGGTGGACACCCCGTACGGCGAGCCGTCGGGCCCGGTCACAGTCGCCGAGGTGGGCGGTCGCCGGGTGGCGTTCCTGCCCCGGCACGGGCGCGATCACCGGTACCCGCCGCACCTGATCCCCTACCGGGCCAACCTGTGGGCGCTGCGGTCGCTGGGCGTACGCCAGGTGCTGGCACCGTGCGCGGTGGGTGGCCTGCGGCCGGAGCTTGGCCCGGGGACGTTCGTGGTGCCGGATCAGTTGATCGACCGCACCAGCGGGCGGGCGCAGACGTACTACGACAGAGGCGCTGTGCACGTGTCGTTCGCCGACCCGTACTGCCCGGCCGGGCGGCGCACGCTGCTGGACACGGCGGCCGGTCGGGGCGTGCCGGCGGTGGACGGCGGGACCGTCGTCGTGGTCGAGGGGCCGCGCTTCTCGACCCGGGCGGAGTCGCGCTGGTTCACCTCGATGGGCGGCACGATCGTCAACATGACCGGCCACCCGGAGGCGGTGCTGGCCCGCGAGCTGGCCCTCTGCTACACGTCGATCGCGCTGGTGACGGACCTGGACGCGGGCGTCGAGGCGGGCGAGTCGGTCACCCACGAGGAGGTGTTCCGGGTCTTCGCGGAGAACACTGACCGGCTGCGCGGGCTGCTGCTGGACGCCGTGGCCGCGCTGCCCGCCGAGCGGGAGTGCGAGTGCGGGAGCGCCCTGGACGGGATCGAGCTGCCGTTCCCGCTGCCCTGAGCGCGGGAAGCGCCCGAAAAGTCGCCTTCAGCCCGATAGATTCGGGTGGTCGGGAGACTGGGCACCGGGCCGGCTCCGGCACCCGCGTGCGGAACGGAGGCAGCCGGCGATGGCGACGGTGCGCGAGGCGACCTACGACCTGCTGCGCGGCCTCGGCCTGACCACTGTCTTCGGCAACCCCGGCTCGACCGAGGAGCCGTTCCTCCAGGAGTTCCCGGCCGACTTCCACTACGTGCACGCGCTCCAGGAGGCGTCGGCGGTCGCGATGGCGGACGGCTACGCCCAGGGCACCGGCCGGCCCGCGCACGTCAACCTGCACACCGCGCCGGGCACCGGCAACGGCATGGGCAACCTGGTCACCGCCTGGCACAACCGGACCCCGCTGATCGTCAGCGCCGGCCAGCAGACCCGCGAGATGCTGCTGATCGAGCCGCGCCTGGCCAGCCCCCGGGCGGTCGAGCTGGCCCAGCCGTACGTCAAGTGGGCCCACGAGCCGGCCCGCGCGCAGGACATCCCGGCGGCCTTCATGCGGGCGTACGCCTCGGCGGTGCAACCGCCCGCCGGGCCGGTGTTCCTCTCCCTGCCGATGGACGACTGGGACCGCCCGGCCGACCCGCCGCCGCAGGTGCGTACCGTCGCCACCCGGATCGCGCCGGACCCGGACCGGCTGCGGACGTTCGCCGAGGCGCTGGCCGCCGCCCACGCCCCGGCGCTGGTGCTCGGCGCGGCGGTGGACCGGTCGGACGCCTGGCCGGAGGCGGTAGCGCTGGCCGAGCACCTGGCCGCCCCGGTCTGGGCCGCCCCGGCGCCGGAGCGGGCAGTGTTCCCGGAGCGGCATCCGCACTTCCGGGGCGTGCTGCCGTACGCGATCGGGCCGCTGTCGGAGGCGTTGCGCGGCCACGACGTGGTGCTGGTGGTGGGCGCGCCGGTGTTCCGCTACTACCCGCACGTGCCGGGCGACTACCTGCCCGGTGACGCGCGGCTGCTGCACGTCACCGACGATCCGGACGAGGCGGCCCGCGCCCCGGTCGGGGAGAGCCTGCTCGGCCACGCCGGGTTGACCATGGCCGCGCTGCGCGAGCTGCTGCCGCCGGCCGACCGGGCGGCGCCGTCACCGCGCCCGCAGCCGGCCCCGCCCGAGCCGGCCGACCCGCCGAGCGCCGACGCGCTGTTCGCCGCGCTGGCGGACGCGTGGCCGGCGGACGGGGTGCTGGTGCAGGAGTCGCCGTCCAACCTGGCCGCGCTGCGCCGCCGGCTGCCGGTCGAGCGGCCGCGCTCGTACCTGACGATGGCCAGCGGCGGCCTCGGCTTCGGGCTGCCGGCGGCGGTCGGCATGGCGCTCGCCGAACGCGACACCGGGCGTGGCCGCCCGGTGGTAGCGGTGGTCGGCGACGGCTCGTTCCACTACTCGGTCCAGGCGTTGTGGACGGCGGCGCGGCTGCGGCTGCCGCTCGCCGTCGTGGTCCCGGTGAATCAGCAGTACGCGATCCTGAAGGCGTTCGCCGAGCTGAAGCACACCCCCGGCGTGCCCGCGCTGGACCTGCCCGGGCTGGACGTGACGGCGGTGGCGCACGGCTACGGCTGCGCCGGTGAGGTGACCACGCCGGACGGGCTCGGCGCGGCGCTCGCCACAGCGCTCGACGCGGACCGGCCGACGGTGCTGCCGGTGCCGATCAGCACCGACGTGCCACGAATCCTGTGAGCCTCAGCCGGGCCGGACGGTCAGCGGGGCGCCACTGGCGGCATCCAGCACGGCCCGGCCGCCGAGCGGCGCGCCGAGCGTGACGCTCACCGGCTTCATCACGAGCTGCGCGGTGCACGGGCCGGTGGGCGAGACGACGGCGCCACCGATCACCACCACGTCCGGCCGTTCCAGCACCAGCGGCGTGGGCGGACCGTCGCAGGCGCCGACGCCGAGCAGGTAGTCGATGCGGTCGCCCTCGACCGCCCGCAGCTGCTGCGCGGACACCAGGCCCGCCGGGAGCGGCCCGGCAGGCACCGCGCCGCCGGGGGCCCGGCCGGTCACGCGCGGTGCGACAGCGACCCGCGCCACGGGTACGGCCAGCTCGTCCACTGTGAACAGCCAGGCGGGCACCTCGGCGCGTCCCCGGCTGGTCCACACCGGTGCGGTGCCCAGCCGTACCCCGGTCACGGTGAGCGCGACGCACGGCGTCGGTGCCGAGGTCGACACCGGGTCGTCCGGGCCGGGCCGGCCGGTCGGTGCCGGGTCCGGTGCGGCCGGGCGTCCGTCGCAGGGCGGCGGGTCGCCCTGGTGCAGTTCGGCGTACGCGTCGGCGGCGCTGGCCAGCGGCACCCGCAGCGTGCCGTCGGGGAACCGGATCGTGCCGTCCTTCGGCACGTCGGCCGGCATCGGGATCTGGTCCCGGTACCAGCCGGCGCCGAACGCCGTCTTCGTCTCCTCGGTGAAGCCCGGGTCACCGGTGAGCACTGTGGCGTCCTGGAGCGGCACGTACCCGTCGCGCCAGCCCGGCCCGGGCCGCCAGCCCGCCGCCACCTCCTCGGCCCGCTCGGTGAACGCGGGCCGCTGGTCCGAGCCGGCGGGCGGGGCCGTCCCCGGATCGGCGCCGGGCGTGGCGCAGGCGGAGAGGGCCAGCAGCGGGATCCCGAGCAGGGCGAGTACGCGACGCATACGGGTTTGGACGCCTGCCCGTCCCGGCCGGTTCCCCCAGGCTCAGTCCTCGCCGCCGAGGTCGGCCTGGTACGCCTCCCAGAGCAGGTCGGCGCCGTGCCGCCGGTGCCGGTCGAGCGCGCGGACCAGGTCGCGCGTGCGCGCCCGCACCTCCGCGGCGGACACCCCGGGCAGGCGTACGGAGTGCTGGAGCGCCGCGAGCGCCGCACTGATCGCGGCGTGCTCGCCGACCAGCAGGCGTACGCCCCGGTCCAGCCGTGGCGCGGCGCGCACCAGGTCGGCGTAGTGCCCACCCGCTCCCTCGGTGACGCGGACGTGTTCGGTGAAGCCCCGCCGGACGGGGTCCAGATCGGTGAGAAGTCGCTCCCGCCAGCGCGGCCCGGTGGCCGGTGCCCGCCCGAGGGCGCGCAGGTCACCGACGGCGCTCGGGAGCACTGCGGTCGGCTGCTGGATCGGACTGGTGACCATGGGACACCTCCCGCTGCTGGGTGCGAACCCGTATGGCGATGGTGGACCCGGTTCGGGGGCCTGTCCAGCGGTCGGTGCCGCCTCATCTGCCTCTCCGGCACCACCGGCCCCAGCCGCCCCGGCCGCCCCGCAGGCTGCGGAGACGACGGGCCGCGGAGACGACTGTGCGCCCCGGTCCGGGTGGACCGGGGCGCACAGGCCGTGTGGTGGAGGTGCCGGGAATCGAACCCGGGTCCTTCGCCGGTTTGTCAGGGCTTCTCCGAGCGCAGCTCGCTATGCCTCTACTCGGCCCCACCGCTCACGCGAGCAAGTTGGTGTGACGGGCCCAGTCGCTGATTGATCTCGCCGCACGGACCCCGCGACCGGGTCCGATTGGCCAGCCTTCTAGCTGATGCCGGCTAACTGGGTCGAAGGCGCTCCCAGGCCGACAGACTTGCTACTCGCCTCAGGCGGCGAGAGCGAAGTCAGCGCGATTGTTCTTGGCGCTTATTGGTTTCCGACGACCGATTCTCGAGACGACGTCGGCTTCCTCGGCTCGCTTCCCCTGTCGCTGCGTACGAAGTCGAAACCAGTCACCCCCTCGAAGCGCTGCCCCTGTCGGCAGCACACCAAGCCTAACGCCTGGCGCAACCGGTTTCATCCCGAGGCCCGCTCGACGCGGGCTACCGGACGAACCGGACGTATCACTCAGCCATGCCCTTGCCGCGCCGGCCCACCGCCCGGGCGATCTCCCGGTCGGCGTCCCGCTTGGCGAGGTCCTGACGCTTGTCGTACGACTTCTTACCCCGCGCCAGGCCGATCTCCACCTTGGCCCAGCCGTCGGAGAAGTAGACCTGCAGCGGCACCAGCGTCAGGCCGCTCTCCTTGAGCTTGCCCAGCAGCCGGTCGATCTCCAGCCGGTTGAGCAGCAGCTTGCGGGTACGCCGGGGCTCGTGGTTGGTCCAGGTGCCCTGCGCGTACTCCGGGATGTGCATGGCGTGCAGGTAGATCTCGCCGTCGCGCTCCTGGGCGAACGCGTCCACGAGCGACGCCCGCCCGGCCCGCAGCGACTTGACCTCGGTGCCGGTCAGCGCCATGCCCGCCTCGTACGTGTCGAGGATGGCGTAGTCGTGACGTGCCTTCTTGTTGGAGGCGACCACCTTGCGACCCTTTTCCCGTGGCATCGGCGCCACCCCCTTCCTGATCGACTCACCGGCCACCGGCCGGCGAGCGGAGATCATGCTACCGGAACCACAAGGGCCCTTCCGCGCCGTTTATTCCGGCGCGGAAGGGCCCTCGGTGAGCCGTACGAGGTGACTAGACCCGCAGGTAGAAGCGGAGCGTGACCCAGGCGGTGACCGCGCTGACCACGCCACCGACGGCGGCCATCAGCGGGAAGGTCAGGAAGATCTCGGACCAGGAGATCGGGGTGATGAGGCCCTCCAGGGCCGCCATCGAGCTGCCCGCCGCCAGCAGCTTCACCGCGATCAAGGCGAGCAGGCCCAGGATGGAGCCGAACAGACCGGCCACCACCGCCTCCAGCACGAACGGCGCCTGGATGAACCAGTTCGACGCGCCGACGAGCTTCATGACCGCGACCTCACGCCGCTTGCTGTACGCGGCGACCTGGATGGTGTTCGCGACGAGCAGCAGGGCGGCGACGGCCATCACGATGGCGACCGCGAGCGCGCCGTTCTGGAAGCCGCTGAGCACGCCGAAGACCTTGTCGAGCAGCTTGCTCTGGTCGACGATCGTGTCGATGCCCTCGGTGGCCTTGTACTTGTCGTAAATCGCCTTGTACTGCTCCGGGTCGTTCAGCTTGACCCGGTACGACTCGGGAAGCTGGTCCGGCTTGACGGCGCTGACCAGGTCCGGGGCGTCGGCGTACATCTGCTGGAAGCGCTCGTACGCCTGCTCCTTGTTGACGTACGTCGAGTCCTTGACCAGCGGGTCCTGGTCGAGCTGCTGACCCAGCGCGTCGACCTGTTCCTTGGTGGCATCGGTCTTCAGGAAGATCGAGACCTCGACGTTCTCGTAGTAGAGGTCCTTCATGTCGCCGACCTTCTGGTAGAGAAGGCCGCTGCCGCCCAGCATGAACAGCGACACCGCCATTGTGATGATCATGGCGATGGTCATCGTGACGTTGCGCCACAGCCCGACCAGTACTTCGGACAGGACGTACTTCATCCGCATCGGGATATTCCTCCGGCTCTCCGGCGTGAGGTTTCGTCGTCAGGGTCTACGGAACGTCGTCCGGCTCAGCCGTAGACGCCGCGGGCCTGGTCGCGCACGATGCGGCCGCTCTCGATCTCGATGACCCGGCGCCGCATCTGGTTCACGATGTTGGAGTCGTGCGTGACCATCACGACGGTCGTACCGGTGCGGTTGATCCGGTCCAGCAGGCGCATGATCTCGATCGAGGTGTCCGGGTCCAGGTTTCCGGTCGGCTCGTCGGCCAGCAGGATCAGCGGCCGGTTGACGAACGCCCGGGCCACCGCGACACGCTGCTGCTCACCACCGGATAGCTCGTGCGGGTAGCGGTGCTCCTTGCCGCCGAGACCGACCAGCTCCAGCACCTCCGGCACGACCCGGCGGGCGACCGCCTTCGTCTTACCGATCACCTCCAGCGCGAACGCCACGTTCTCGTACGCGGTGCGGTTCGGCAGCAACCGGAAGTCCTGGAAGACGCAGCCGATGGAACGCCGGAAGTGGGGTCGCTTCCAGGAACGCATCGAGGTGACGTCCTTGCCGTTGACGACGACCCGGCCCTTGTTGGGCGTGACCTCGTGCAGCAGCAACTTGATGATGGTGGACTTGCCGGAGCCGGATGGACCGATGAAGAAGACGAACTCGCCCTTCTCGATGGAGACGGACACGTTGTCGAGCGAAGGCCGGGACGCCTTCGGGTACGTCTTCGTCACTTGCTCAAGCTGAATCACGGGTCGGTAGTCTACGCGGTGTAACCGCAGAGCCAAGCCCCACGCCCCGCCGAAGCGCTGCGCGTCATCGATTCACCCGGTCAGCCCGAGATCGACGACGCGCTGCGTCCGACCGTGATCACGCACCGTCAGCGGTTAGCTGCTGCTGCTTCCGCCAGCGGATTCCCGCCTCGATGAAGCTGTCCAGCTCGCCGTCGAAGACCGAGGACGGATTGCCCGTCTCCTGTTCGGTACGCAGATCCTTCACCATCTGATACGGGTGCAGGACGTACGACCGCATCTGGTCGCCCCACGAGCCGGCGGCGTCGGTCTTCAGGCCCGCCATCTTGGCCTGCTCCTCCTGCCGCATGCGCTCCAGCAGCCGGGCCTGGAGCACCCGCAGCGCGGACGCCTTGTTCTGGAGCTGGGACTTCTCGTTCTGGCAGGTCACCACGATGCCGGTGGGGATGTGGGTGATCCGGACCGCCGAGTCGGTCGTGTTGACGCTCTGCCCGCCCGGGCCGGAGGACCGGTAGACGTCGATCCGCATCTCGTTCTCGGGGATGTCGATGTGGTCGGTCTGCTCCACGACCGGCAGCACCTCGACACCGGCGAAGCTGGTCTGCCGGCGACCCTGGTTGTCGAAGGGGCTGATCCGCACCAGCCGGTGCGTGCCGGACTCCACGCTGAGCGTGCCGTAGGCGTACGGCACCTTCACCGTGAAGGTGGCCGACTTCAGGCCCGCCTCCTCGGCGTACGAGGTCTCGTAGACCTCGGTCGGGTAGCCGTGCCGCTCGGCCCAGCGCAGGTACATCCGCAGCAGCATCTCGGCGAAGTCGGCGGCGTCCACGCCACCGGCGCCGGCCCGGATCGCGACGAGCGCCTCCCGCGAGTCGTACTCGCCGGAGAGCAGCGTGCGGACCTCCATCTCCTGGATGGCCTTGGTCAGCCCGGCGATCTCCGTCTCGACCTCGGTCAGCACGCCCGGGTCGTCCTCGGCCTGTGCCAGCTCCAGCAGCACCCCGGCGTCGTCGAGCCGGGAGCGCAGGTCACCGAGCTTGGTGATCTCGCCGTTGACGTATGACAGCTGCGACGTCACCTGCTGCGCCTTGGCCTGGTCGTCCCAGAGGTCGGGCGCGGAGGCCTCCTGCTCCAGCCGGGCCTTCTGCTCGCGCAGCTTGTCGAGGTCGAGCACAGCCTCGATGTTGCGGAGCGTGGCGTCGAGGTCCTTGAGCTGTTCGGCGTAATCGGCAGCGGTCACGACAGACAAGACTACCGGCGGGTGCGAGGAGTGAGCTTGCGAGCCCCGCAGTCACGCGCGAAAAGTCTGCGCTGCGCGTGCGAGGAGTGAGCTTGCGAGCCCCGCAGTCACGCGCGGAAGGTCTGCGCTGCCCGGTCCAGCGGGTCCGCCGGAGGTGGTCAGCCGACCGGCGCGGTCTTCAGCCAGGACAGCGCCGCCTTGTGGTAGGCGACGGCGAACTCCAGCGCGCTGGCGTCGTAGCTGTCGCCTTCCTTCTTGGCGTTCTTGACCTGCTCCCGCACCGCCGCCAGCGCCTCGGTGTGGTACTCGTTCGCCGTCGCGTACAGGCTCTTGAGCTGGCTCGACGAGTGCAGGTCACCGAACGCCATCCGTAGCGCTATCGGGTTACGGATGGTGTCCTTGCCGGGATTCTCTGCCAGCCAGCGGGAGAACGTCCGTTTCCCGGCCGCCGTCAGCGCGTACGGCTGGCTCATCCGCGGCCCGGGCTTGCCGAGACGCACCAGACCCTTCTCGGCCAGGACCGGCAACTCCCGGTAGACCTGACTGCGGGTCATCGACCAGTACGGCGCCAGCCGGCGCTCGGCGGCGGCCATCAACTGGCCGCCAGTCATCGGGCCGTCGTGCAGCAGACCGAGCAGAGCTGCTGCCGTCGGGTTGACTCCGGATTCCGCCATGCCCTCTAAGCTGCCACTTTGTCGGCTCTGGCGTCCAGGATTTGCTCATTTCGACACTCGATGACGGGTCCGATGTGCACTGTCGGATGAGGAAGAGGGCCCACCCCGGCCGGGACGGGCCCTCTCGGAGCGCCTCAGCCCATGTGCGAGTAGACGTGATCGGTCGGCGGGACGAACGTCTCCTTGATCGTCCGCGGCGACATCCAGCGGACCAGGTTGTGCCAGGAGCCCGCCTTGTCGTTGGTGCCGCTGGCCCGGGCGCCGCCGAACGGCTGCTGCCCGACCACCGCGCCGGTCGGCTTGTCGTTGATGTAGAAGTTGCCCGCGGCGTACCGCATCTTCTCCGCCACCTGGTCGACCACCCGGCGGTCGGTCGCGAAGATCGACCCGGTCAGCGCGTACGGCGCGATCGACTCGGCCTGGGTGACCACCTCGTCGAAGCGGGCGTCGTCGAAGACGTGCACGCCGAGGATCGGCCCGAAGTACTCGGTGGTGAACGTCTCGTGCGCGGCGTCGGAGCACTCGAACAGCGTCGGCCGGACGAAGTAGCCGACCGAGTCGTCGGCGGTGCCGCCGGCCAGGATGCGACAGGAGTCGTCGCCCTTGATCAGCTCCAGCGCGGCGGTGTGCCGGCCGAACGCCTTGTCGTCGATCACCGCGCCGCCGAAGTTGCTGAAGTCGGTCACGTCGCCGTAGGTCAGCGAGTCGGCGGTGGCGGCGAGCCGGTCGCGCAGCCCGCCCTCCCAGATCGACCGCGGGACGTACGCCCGGGAGGCGGCCGAGCACTTCTGGCCCTGGTACTCGTAGGCGCCCCGGATCAGCGCGGTGTGCAGCGCGTCCACGTCGGCGCTGGGGTGCGCGACGACGAAGTCCTTACCGCCGGTCTCGCCGACCAGCCTGGGGTAACCCCGGTAGCGGGCGATGTTGTCGCCGACGGTCTTCCACAGGTGCTGGAACACCTTGGTCGAGCCGGTGAAGTGGATGCCTGCGAGGTCCGGATCGGCCAGCGCCACCTCGGAGACCTCCTCGCCGCGCCCGGTGACCATGTTGATCACACCGGGCGGCAGGCCGGCGGCCTCGAACAGGCGCATGGTGAAGTGCGCCGCGAGCTGCTGCGTCGGGGACGGCTTCCAGACCACCGTGTTGCCGAGCATGGCCGGCGCGGACGGCAGGTTGCCGGCGATCGCGGTGAAGTTGAACGGGGTGATCGCGTAGACGAACCCCTCCAGCGGCCGGTGGTCGAGGCGGTTCCAGACCCCGGGCGAGGACAGCGGCTGCTCGGCCAGGAGCCGCCGGGCGAAGTGCACGTTGAACCGGAGGAAGTCGATCAGCTCGCAGGCCGAGTCGATCTCCGCCTGGACGGCGGTCTTGGACTGGCCGAGCATGGTGGCCGCGTTGAGCGTGTCCCGCCAGGGGCCGGCGAGCAGGTCGGCGGCGCGCAGGAAGATCGCGGCCCGCTCCTCGAACGGGAGCGCCCGCCACATCCCAGCGGCGTCCTTGGCGGCCTGGACCGCGGCGCGGGCGTCGTCGTGGGTGGCGTGCCCGGTGACGCCGAGGACGTGCGCGTGCTTGTGCGGCTGCACCACGTCGATCGACGCGCCGCCGGCCATCCGGCGCTCGCCGGCGATCGTCATCGGCAGCTCGATCCGCTCGGCGGCCAGTTCGGCCAGCCGCCGCTGGAGCCGTTCCCGGTCGGCGCTGCCGGGCTCGTAGGTGTGGACCGGCTCGTTGAGCGGCTCGGGTACGGAGAACACGGCGTCCATCACAGGCTCCTGGCGATCTCGACGGCGACGGCGAAACCGGACCCGCGGGCGCCGGCCGGCGGCCGGACGCCGGACACCGCGGGGTCAGCGGCGGCGGGACCTGGCCCGATTCTGTCACGACAAGCCCGCTCCGGACGCGCCTCCCCGGCACACCGGACGGCCGGGCCGTCTCCGGACCGTCGGCCCCAACCCACCCGATTCCGACGAAACATCGGACCACGACTCCCTTTGTCGTCGATTCGTCGGGATGCCACCCGGGCGTTGGTCCGCACCCTCGGGGAGGTGGCGGTGTCCGAGCCTCCGGATGGCACCACCTCCCCGAGCTGCGGTGGACCAATGCGCAGGCCCCGCCCGGGAGGGCGGGCACGTCCCGGCTCGCGGACGTCACCACACCGGCGAACCGCAGCCGATCAAGGTGCGGACGGCACACGGCCCGCCCGAGGAGCGACAGCGCGCCGCGTACGCTGGATGATCGGTGACCTGCCCGGCCCGGCGCGGGGAGATCGTGCGACCGTCGAAGGGAAGACGATGAGCAACCAGCCCGGCGGCTCCACGGCCGCGGAGACGGACCAGCCCGAGGCCGTCGAGCCGACCACGGGCGAGGCGACGGCTGCCGAGGCGACGGCCGGCTCCGACGACGGGCCGTCCGGCGAGGCGGGCACGGACGACGCGGCAGCCGGGCACGAGGCAGGCGCCGACGAGGCCGTGTCCACCGGCGGGCGCCCGGAGTTCGCGCCGGGCGCGATAGTGCTCGCCCTGGTCTCGACCGGATGGCTGGCGGCCATGCTCTGGTCCACCCGCGAGGCGATCCACTCCACGGCTGCCGGCGTCACCGCGATCAGCCTCTCCGCGTACGCGCTGCCCGGCGTCATCACCGCGGCGCTGGTCACCGGCGCCACAGTGGCCCTGCTCGCGACCAACCGGCTGGGCCGCGCCACGCTGCGCTTCCTGGCCGCCGTCGGCACCGGCCTCCTGGTCGGGCTCGTCACCGCGGTGGCGATCAACCTGACGTACACGGACAACGCCACCACGAACACCATCGCCGGAACCGCGGCGGCGGCAGCGATCATCGGTGGGGCGACGGCCGGTGCGCGCCAGGCCCGGGTGGTGGGGGCGATCACGCTCGCCACGCTCACCGCGCAGATCTTCGTGGTGCTGTTCAGCCGCGCCCGCGACCCGCTCTCCGACCTGTTCGGCGCCGGGGAGACCCAGCAGTCGGTGCTCGACGCCGCGAAGTGGGTGTCGCGTACCGAATCGCTGCTCGCCGGGCTGCTCGCCGGCCTGGCCGCGTACCTCTATCTGACCTGGTCCCGGCGTCGGGCGGAGCGCCGCGACGGCGTGGCGTCGCCGCTGCGCTGGCCGGCCTACCTGGTGGCCGGGGCGGGCGCGGGCCTGCTCCTGCTGCTCACCGAGGTGATCATCCGGATCGGCGGCCGTGGGCTGCTCGACCTGGCCGCCGCGCTCAGCGAGGCCGACGAGGTGGCGCAGACCGCGCTGGGCACCTCGCGGGTGGACAACGGGATCTGGGTGCTGTTCGTCGGCGCGCTGACCACGCTCATCGTCTTCGGGCGCACGCTCGGGCCGCGCCCGGTGGACGACGACGAGGACGAGCCGGCGGCCTGAACCGCCGCGCCGTCAGCCCGCCTCGCGCAGCAGCAGGTCCAGCTCGGTCACGTCGTACCACTCCAGTTCGTGGTCCTCGGCGCCGTCGACTGTGAACTGGGCGTCCGGGTCACCGGCCTGGGCCTCCACCACGACGTCGACGGCGGCGGCCACGTCCTCGACCGCGTCCGCGCCGTCCACGTGCAGCGCGGCGACCGACTTCACGGGTACCGGTCCGACCGGCCGGACCACGCTCGATCCCAGCTCGCCGTCGGCCCGGCCGACCGCACGGGCCGGCAGGTCGGCCGAGACCACCACCCGCCGCCGGGGCGCGGCGGGGTCGTGCCGGAGCAGGAGCAGCGCGTCCTGGGCGGCCCGGGTGAAGGCCACGTACTCCAGCTCATCCTCGTCGCCCTCGGCGTACCACTCGCGCAGCTCCGGGGTCACGGCGTGCGCCGCCTCGGCGCTCAGCCCCTCCTCGCGCAGCCGGGCGAGCATGGGAACGGTCGCCGGCAGGTACACCCGGACAAGCTCGTCGGTCACGGGTCACTCCCACACTCAGGCCGATCGTCGGCGGACGCCGACTCCGGGCGCCGATCATGCCGTACGCCGAGACCGTCATACACCCGGCACCCGCGCGGGTGAAGTCTCCCGCCGGTGTGTCTCCCGAACGGGCTCGCGGCGATGTCACCAGGTAGTGGCAAACTGAAGCAAACGCAATCAACCCCGGGAGTCACACCGTGGAGTCGAGGTTCCTGCTGCTGTCCGACGTCGCCGCCGAGCTGAACGTCTCGGACTCGCAGGTCTACCACATGGTCCGCAGCGGCGAGCTGCCCGCGATCAAGATCGGTGGCCGGGGGCAGTGGCGGGTCGAGCGCGCCCGGCTGGAGGAATACATCGAGCGCAAGTACGCCGAGACCGCCGAATGGGTACGCGGCAACCCGCTCGGCGAGCGCGACGAGGAGTGATCGCCCGAGGACCGTGGGCCATTGACGGCGGTCGTCCCCGTCCGGGAAGATGAGGATCTGTCGGAGGCAAACGAAGGCAAACGCAAGGATTCGAGATGGTCGACACCCGCCGTCCCCGCGCACCCCGCCCGCCGGTCCGTCTCCGGCCCGCGCCGCCGCTCGACCCGCCGTGCACCGACGAGGAACCGCTCTGGAGTCCCGTCGGTCAGCTCACGCTCGACCTGGCCGACCCGCGTCCCCGTCCCGCCGCACGCCCCGCCGGCCGCGCGCCGGACCCGGCGCCCGCCTGGCCCCGCTGGTCCGGCGCGCAGGCGTCGGCCCTCGCCTCCGCCACACCCGAGGGGGCGCGGGCGGCGCACCGGTTCGTGCGCACCTTCCTGGAGATCGTCAACGGCTTCCGCCCACCCGGTCAGCTCCGGCCGCTCTGCCTGCCCGAGTCGGCCGGTCCGGTGGCAGCCGAGCTGACCCGCGCGGCCCGCCGGGTGACACCGGTCCGCCGCCGTACCGCCCGGCCGGCGCTGCTGCTGCGACGTCTGCGGGTCTGCGAGCCCCGTGCGGGCGCGGTCGAGGCCACCGCCGTGTTCGCCGGCGCCGGAGGCGCGAGCTGGGCGGTCGCGGTACGCCTGGAACGCCGCCGAGGCACCTGGCTGTGCCTCGTCCTGGAAGTCCTTTGAGCCCGGGTCGTCGCCTCCCCGACCTGGCTCGACGCGCCGCGGCCACCCGCGCCGATCTGCGAGCGGGCGTAGGCTCCCGGCTCCCGGCTCATGAATCGGGCACGATGAGGGCCGAAACTGCAAGATCGCGGGGGCAGGTAGGGCGGGCGGGGACGGCGACGGGCCCCGGCCGGAAGGCTGGGGCCCGTCGGGGGCGCTTGTTCGGGGTCAGTTGCCGCCGTTGGGGGAGCCGTGGCAGCGCTTGTACTTGCGGCCCGAGCCACACGGGCAGGGCGCGTTACGGGACGGGCCCTCGCCACCGTCGACCTGGCCCGGCGCGGCCCGCCGGGCGGTGCTCGCGGCGACCGCCTGGCCGCTCGCCCCGGCCGGCGCACGGCGCGGCGTGGAGGCGGCCGGACGCTCCGAGGACTGCTGGCCGATACCGAGCGCCGGCGCCTGCTGCTCGGGCCGCTCGATAACCGGGGCACCCCGGCCGGCCTCACCGTCCACGGCGGGCGCGGAGTATTGCAGGCCCTGCTGCTGCGGCGCGCGGTTGAGACCCTTGGCCCGGATCTCCACCGGCTTGTCCAGCAGCTGCACCTCCTCGGCCTCCGGCTCCGCCTCCTCGACCTGGACGTCCAGGTTGTAGAGGAAGCCGACCGTCTCCTCCTTGATGCCGTCCATCATGGTGGCGAACATGTCGAAGCCCTCGCGCTGGTACTCGATGACCGGGTCGCGCTGGGCGTACGCCCGCAGGCTGATGCCCTCCTGGAGGTAGTCCATCTCGTAGAGGTGCTCGCGCCACTTACGGTCGATCACCTGGAGCAGGACCATGCGCTCGAGCTGGCGCACCGCCTCCTCGCCGAGGCTCTCCTCACGCCTGTCGTACGCGGCGTGCGCGTCCTCCTTCAGGCGGGCGAGCAGGAAGTCCTGGTCGATGCCCGAGCGGGAACCGACCTCCTCCTCCAGCTCCTCGACGGTGATCCCCACCGGGTAGAGCTGCTTCAGGCTCGACCAGAGCTGGTCGAGGTCCCAGTCCTCGGCGTAGCCGTCGCTCGTCGCGCCGACCACGTACGCGGTCACCACGTCGTCGATCATGTTGCGGACCTGGTCGGACAGGTCCTCGCCGTTGAGCACCCGGAGGCGCTCGGCGTAGATCACCTGGCGCTGCTTGTTGAGCACCTCGTCGTACTTGAGGACGTTCTTGCGGATCTCGGCGTTCTGGCCCTCGATCTGGGCCTGCGCGCTCTTGATCTGGCGGGTGACCATCTTCGACTCGATGGGCACGTCCTCCGGGATGTTGAAGCGCTCCATCACGGCTTCCACCGCGCCGGCCCGGAAGCGCTTCATCAGCTCGTCCTGGAGCGACAGGTAGAAGCGGGACTCGCCCGGGTCACCCTGCCGGCCGGCACGACCACGCAGCTGGTTGTCGATCCGGCGGGACTCGTGCCGCTCGGTGCCCAGCACGTAGAGCCCACCGGCGGCGGCGACCTCCTCCGCCTCGGCGTCGCACGCCTGCTTCCAGGTCGGGAGGATCTCCTCCATCGCCTTGGCGTACTCGTCCGGCTGCTCGACCGGGTCGAGCCCGCGCTGGCGCAGCTCGTTCGCGGCGAGGAACTCGGGGTTACCGCCGAGCAGGATGTCCGTACCGCGGCCGGCCATGTTCGTCGCGACGGTGACCGCGCCCTTGCGCCCGGCCTGCGCGACGATCTCCGCCTCCTTGGCGTGGAACTTCGCGTTCAGCACCGAGTGCGGGATGCCGCGGCGGCGCAGCATGTGCGACAGGATCTCGGAGTTCTCCACCGAGACGGTGCCGACCAGCACCGGCTGGCCCTGCTCGTGGCGCTCGGCGATGTCCTCGACGACGGCGTTGAACTTGGCCTTCTCCGTCTTGTAGATGACGTCGGGCCGGTCGAGCCGGACCATCGGCCGGTGCGTCGGGATGGTCACGACGCCGACCTTGTAGACCTTGTTGAACTCGCCCGCCTCGGTCTGGGCGGTACCGGTCATGCCGGAGAGCTTGTCGTAGAGGCGGAAGTAGTTCTGGAGGGTGATGGTGGCGAGCGTCTGGTTCTCCTGCTTGATCTCCACCCCCTCCTTGGCCTCGATCGCCTGGTGCATGCCCTCGTTGTAGCGGCGGCCGTGCAGGATGCGGCCGGTGAACTCGTCGACGATCAGGACCTCGCCGTCGTTGACGATGTAGTCCTTGTCGCGCTTGTAGAGCTCCTTGGCCTTGATCGCGTTGTTCAGGTAGCCGACCAGCGGGGTGTTCACCGACTCGTACAGGTTGTCGATGCCGAGGCGGTCCTCCACCTTGGCCACGCCGCGCTCGGTGATCGCGATGGTGCGCTTGGCGTAGTCGACCTCGTAGTCGCCCTCGCCGTCGGTGCCGGGCTGGAGCCGGGCCACCACGGCGGCGAACTCCTGGTACCACCGGGCGGAGTGCTCGGCCGGACCGGAGATGATCAGCGGGGTACGCGCCTCGTCGATCAGGATCGAGTCGACCTCGTCGACCACGGCGAAGAAGTGGCCGCGCTGGACCAGCTCGTCCTTCGACCAGGCCATGTTGTCGCGCAGGTAGTCGAAGCCGAACTCGTTGTTCGTGCCGTAGGTGATGTCGCACTCGTAGGCCGCGCGGTGCTCGGTGGCGGGCCGGTTCGGCAGCACCACGCCGACGCGCAGGCCCAGGAACTCGTGCACCCGGCCCATCCAGGCGGCGTCGCGCTCGGCCAGGTAGTCGTTCACCGTGACCACGTGCACGCCCTTGCCGGCGAGCGCGTTCAGGTAGACCGGCATGACCGAGGTGAGCGTCTTGCCCTCACCGGTCTTCATCTCGGCGATGTTGCCGAAGTGCAGCGCCGCGCCACCCATCACCTGGACGTCGTAGGGGCGCTGGCCGAGCACCCGCGAGGCGGCCTCCCGGCACACCGCGAACGCCTCGGGCAGCAGGTCGTCGAGGGTCTCGCCATCCTCGAGCCGCTCCTTGAACTGGTCGGTCATGCCGCGCAGCTCGTCGTCGCTGAGGTTGACGTAGTCGTCCTCGATCGAGTTGACGGCGGCCGCGATGGCCTTCAGCCGACGCACCATGCGGCCCTCGCCGGCGCGAAGGACCTTTTCCAGAATCGACACGGATCAACGCTCCCCTAGACGGTCTCGAACCATCGTAGGCGCTCCGGCGCGACGATGGTCACTGGTGGCGGCGGTCCGGGCTCCGGAAACCGACATAACGCCGCGACCGCGCGCCACCGGTCGCTAATCGGGTTACGCCGTGCGCGAACGATCCGGCACGATGGCTCGAATGGAGCCTGTCGAGATCATCGAGGACGGCCTGCTGCTGCGCCCGTGGCGCGCGGAGGACGCCGACGCGGTGCACCGCGCCTGCCAGGATCCGGACATCCAGCGCTGGACCACAGTACCTCGCCCGTACCTGCCGGAGCACGCGACCGAGTTCGTCACCACGATCAGCGCCACCGCCTGGGCCGAGGGCACCGCGGCGCAGTTCGCGGTCTGCGAGGCCGGCACCGGCGAGCTGCTCGCCTCGATCGGCCTGGTCTCCGTCGATCGCGCGCTGGACTCGGCCGAGGTGGGCTACTGGACCGCGCCGTGGGCGCGGGGCCGGGGCGTCGCGGTCCGCGCCACCCGCGCGCTCGCCCGCTGGGCGTTCGACGCGCTCAAGCTGTGCCGGCTCACCTGGCAGGCCGAGATCGGCAACCACGCCTCCCGGCTGGTCGCGCTGCGCGCCGGCTTCCGGATCGATGGTGAGCTGCGGCTGGCCCACCCCAGCCCCGGCGGCCGCCCGGAGGGCTGGATCGGCTCCCTCCTCCCGGCCGAGCTGGCCGCGCCCGGCGACCCTGTCCCCTACGGTCCGGACACGCTCCAGGCCCGCCGGGCGGCGGTCTTCGGCCGCCCGCAGCCGGTCCTGTTCGCCACCGCCGGGGACACCGAACTGCGGCTGCGCGCGCTGGAGGAACGCGACCTGGCCGAGGTGACCCGCACCTGCCAGGACGAGCAGACCGTCCGCTGGACCACGGTGCCGCACCCGTACCGGCCGGAGCACGCCGAGGGCTTCCTGCGCGACCTGGTGCGCCCGGCCTGGGCGCGGGGAACAGCCGTGACGTTCGCCGTGGCCGACCCGGACGACCGCTACCTCGCCTCGATCGACCTGCGCCTGCTGCCGAACGACCCCCTCGTGGCCGACGTGGGCTACATGACCGCGCCGCACGCCCGCGGCCGTGGCTACCTGCCGGCCGCGCTCGCCGCCGTCTGCGCCTGGGGTTTCACCACGCTCGGCCTGGCCCGGATCGAGTGGCGGGCGAATGTGGGCAACACCGCCTCGCGGCGGGCCGCCGAGAAGGCCGGGTTCACCGTCGAGGGCACGCTGCGCGGCGGCGTCCAGCACCGCGGCGAGCGGCAGGACGTCTGGATCGGCGGCCTGCTGCCGGGCGACCTGGCGTGACCCCCGAGACGATCGAGGGGTACGGCGTACGGCTGCGGCCGTGCCTCCTCGCGGACGTGCCCGAGATGGTGGCCGGGTGCGCCGATCCGGAGATCCGCCGGTTCATGCCCCTGCTGCCCGACCCGTACGACTCCGACGCCGCCCGCTGGTGGGTCACCGAGGGCGCGCCCGCGGCGCGGGCGGCGGGCGGTGCGGCGTACACGATCGCCGACCCGGCGAGCGACCGGCTGCTCGGCAGCATCGGGCTGACCCGGCTCGGCGCGGAGCGGGCGACGTACGAGATCGGTTACTGGGTGGGAGCGGCGGCGCGCGGGCGGGGCGTGGCCACCGCCGCCACCCGGCTGCTGACCGGGCGGGCGTTCGCCGCCGGTGCGGCCCGGTTGGAGTTGCTCACCCGCACGGAGAACGTGGCGAGCCAGCGCATCGCGCTCGCCTGCGGTTACCGGCACGAGGGCGTACGCCGGGCGGCGGGCGTGGACGGCGACGGCGTACGCCAGGATCTGATCGCCTGGGTGCGGCTGGCCGACGACCCGCCCGGGCCGGTGGCCCGCCTGCTGCCGGACCTGCCCGACGGCCGGCTCACCGATGGCGTGGTGACGCTGCGCCCGGTGGCGCCGGCCGACACGGACGTGCTGTACCGGCTGCACTCGCTGCCGGAGGTGGTGGCGAACCGGGTGCCGCCGGTGGTGCCGGAGCGGGCGGCGCTCGCGCGCCGCTGCCGGCTGGCGGCGAGCCGCTGGCTGACCGGCGAGGCCGCCGACCTGGCGATCGTCGACGCGGTCACCGGCACTGTCGTCGGCGGCTGCGCGCTGTTCCACGACGAGCCGGCCACCGGGCAGGCCATGATCGGCTACAGCCTGCTGCCCGAGGCGCGCGGGCGCGGCTTGGCGGCCCGGACGGTCCGGCTGGTCGCCGGGTGGGCGTTCGGCATCGGGGTGGCCCGGCTGTGGGCCGGCACCCGGCCGGACAACGTCGCCTCGCAGCGGGTGCTGGAACGGGCCGGCTTCCGGCGGGAGGGGCTGTTGCGCGGCCGGCTGCCCGGCCCGGACGGCGCCCGTGTCGACTCGGTGGTCTACGGCCGGCTGGCCACGGACGAGAACTGAGGACGGGCCCCGCGCGGGGCCCGTCCTCAGCGGTCAAGGGGTCACGTGTCGAGCTGGATGATCCCGTAGTCGTACGCGTGCCGCCGGTAGACCACGCTCGGGCGGCCGGACTCCTTGTCCTGGAACAGGTAGAAGTCGTGGCCGACCAGTTCCATCTGGAACAGCGCGTCGTCGACGGTCATCGGTTCGGCGGGGTGGACCTTCGCCCGGGCGATGTGCCACGGCTGGTCGTCGGGTTCGGTGTAGCCGCTCTCGCCGGGGCGTTCCGCGACCGCTGTGGCGGTGCCGTGGCCGTCGAGGGCCGCCAGTCCGGGCCCGTCGAGGTCGGCCACCGGCAGGCCGGCGGTCGCGGCGGCCACGGAGATCGGCGCGTGCCGTCCGCGGTGTACCCGGCGACGGTCCGCCGCGCGGCGGAATCGCGTGTCCAGCTTGGCGATGGCGGCGTCGAGCGCGCTGTAGAAGTCGTTCGTGCAGGCCTCGGCCCGGATCACCGGGCCGCGCGTCACGCACGTGATCTCCACCCGCTGGCAGGTGTCCGCCTGGCGTGGATTGCGCTCGTGGAACAACTCGACGTCCACGCGAATGAGCTTCTGGTCGTAGCGTTCGATCTTCGCGAGCTTCTCGGCTACGTGCACCCGGTAATGGTCCGGCACTTCGACGTTACGGCCCTTGACCACGATGTCCACGTGACCTCCCTTGTTCGGACGGTCGTTCGGTCCGGATCATCCGGTCGACGCACCCCGGGAGGGCCCCGCTCGGCGTCGACCGGTGTTGTTCGGCTACGCCTCCTTCCAATGCCGGGGGAAGGTTTGACCCTCACTACCCCCGACACCGAAACGCTAACTCCTGTTCGGCCACCCGTCACCCCTGGTTGCCGAAGGCGGTCGCGAAATTTAACAGCTCATACACCATGGGGTGAAACGGATACACGAAGCGTCACCGACGGTGCCGTTTTTGCGTTGCGGCGAGCACCGCCGCGGCCTTTGGCGTCATTCCCGCGCGGTGCAACATCCGGCTCACCGCCGCCAGCGTGGCGCCGGTGGTGACGATGTCGTCGAGGAGCACGACCGTCTCGCCCTTCCGGTGGCCGGCCGACGGGCGGCGCAACCGGAACGCCTCCTCGGCGGCGGCGGCCCGCCCGGCGCTGTCCAGCGCCACCGAGTCGGTCCGGGGCAGGGCGCGGAGCGGGCGCAGCACGCGTACCGGCCAGCCGGCCGCGCGTAACCGGGCCGCCGCCGGCCGGACCAGCCGGTCGAGGTGGTCGCCGTAGCGGGCCCGGGCGGCGCGAGCGGTGTCGGGCACCGCCACCAGCGCCACCGGGCCGGGTTGCCCCGCCGCCACCGCGACCACCTCGGCGAGCAGCGCGCCCAACGGCCGGGCCAGCCCGTGCCGGCCCCGTTCCTTGTACGCCAGCAGCCCCTCGCGCAACGCGCCGCCGTACGGGCCGAGCGCGACGCAGGGCGGCAGGCCGGGCGGGGCCGGATCGGGCCGGGCCGGTGCGGGACGCAGCGACTCCAGCTCCCGCACGCAGCCGCTGCAGAAGCCGTGCCGCAGCCGTACCGATCCCGCGCCGCAGCCCGCGCACCCGGCGGGCAGCACCAGGTCGGTCAGGTCCGACCAGAGCCCGCCCACGTCACGCACCGACGGCTCAGTAGAGGAAGAACGGTGCGGTCGGGTTGGTCGCCCGGCTGCCCGACGGAACGTCGAGCACCTGCTCCCGCTTCACGTAGTCGAACGGGTTGTTCCGCCAGGCCGCCCCGTCCGTCTCGAACATGAACGAGAACGCGGCCAGGCCGCGGTCGCCGCCGCCCGGATACCCGGCGAGCTGGGTCACCGGGGCGCCGATCTCCACCGCCAGCGGGGTCTCCCAGGCACCGTCGACGCTGAGCTGGTGGATCGCCGAACGCCGGTCCGCCTCGTTGCCGGCGAGCGCCAGCTCGTTCTCCGCCACCCAGTCCACCACCGTCACGCCGGTGAGCAGCGTGGTCACCCGGCGGGGCTGTCCGAGGCTGACCACGCCACCGTCGACGCTCACCGCGGCGACGAAGACCGCGCCGCCGGAGGCCAGCGCGATCCGGTGGCCGTCGAGGGAACCGGCCACAGCCGTCACCGGCCCCGGAACGGACAGCGGGATCTCGCTCGTCCGGCCCGCGCCGTCGAACCGGTAGAGCCGGCCGTCTGCCGCCACCAGACCGGCCGGGCGGGCCTTGTTCAGCGACCGCAGCCAGGTGGGACGACTCATCGCCCGGAACGTACGGTCGCCGGGGCTGAGCATCGCGACCGGTTCCGGACCGGTGCCCACCTTGAGCCGCCTGCGGTTGTCCGACCCGGTCACCACGAGCGCGGCGAGCACCTGGTCGTCGGCGCGGGCGAGCGACGCGGAGACCACGTTGCGGTTCTCCGCGGGCGGCAGCGGCACGGCGGCCCGCGACTCGTCGCCGAACGCCAGGGGGCGGACGGCGCCGTCGTAGACGGCGAACCGCATCGGATCGCCGCCGCGTGGATAGGCGGCGGTGGAGACGCGCTCCCGCCGCAGGTCGACTGTGAGCCGCTTCTGGTTCTGGATCTTCAGGTCGACCTGGCCGTCGAGGTCCGACAGCGACCAGGCGAGCTGGGTGCCGAGCCGGGTCAGCCGCTGCTCGTTGGCGCCCGGCATGTTCAGGTTGATCTCCCAGTGGCCGTCGGCGCCGGTCGCATTGTTGATCAGCTGGGTGCCGTCGGGCAGCCCGGTCACGCCGGGGGCCAGCCAGTCCGACGGGCGGTCGGCCAGCCACTTCATCACCTCGGTGATCCGGCGCTCGGTCGGCGCCGACGAGGGCAGGTGACGCTGGTCCGGCACCAGCCGGGTCAGGTCGGTGTTCCAGAAGTAGACGGTGCGGGGACGGTAGTACTCGCGCATCGCCGAGTCGCTGGCCAGCAGCACGTTCGGCAACTCGGTGATCAGCAGGCCGGTGCCGGCCGGCTCGGCCCGGCGCAGCTCGAAGGCGTACTGCGTCTCGCTCGCCACCGGCGGGCCGAGCGTGCCGTCGGCGCGCAGCACGCCCACCTGCTGCACCTTGAGCGTCACGGTGCTGGTGCCCTGGTTGTTGGGCGGCGTGCTCTCCGGCTTCTCCCGCAGCCGCACCACCGTCAGTTCGACCTCGCTGGTCTGCGGCTTGCCGGGAAGCAGGTCGCGGGCTTCCGCGGCGAGGAACTTCCGGGCCCGGGCGTACGCCTGATCGCGTTCCCCTGCCGCGGCGGCCCGCAGGTAGTTCTCGATGAACGGCACCGGCTCGCTGCTGTCGGCCGGCTCGGGCGGCCGGGCCGGGCTGCCGTTGAGCGCCCCGGACTCGGCGGCCGGCACCGAGCCGTCCACCTGCACGTCCGTCTGGTCCGGGATGCCGCATCCGGCGAGCGCGGCCGGCAGCAGCGCGCCGGTCAGCAACAGGGCCAGGACGCGGCGGTTCACGGCCGCGCCTCCGCGTGGTCGCCCCCGCCGGCCGATCCGGCGGTCAGCGCCGCGACGCCGCCGCCGGGCCCGACGGCGGGCAGCCCACCGTCGCGGGGGCCGCCGAACGGCACCGTGGCGTCGGCCGGCACCAGCCGCAGCGGGGAGGTGGTGAGCCGGTCCCCGGCCCGGGCCGGCAGGGTGAGCCGGAACTGCGCGCCCTGCCCCGGCGCGCCCCACGCCTCCAGCCAGCCGCCGTGCAGGCGGGAGTCCTCCAGGCTGATCGACAGGCCCAGCCCGGTGCCGCCGGTCTGCCGGGCGCGCGACGGGTCGGCCCGCCAGAAGCGGTTGAACACCAGTTTCTCCTCCCCCGGCTTGAGGCCGACGCCGTGGTCCCGCACGGTGATCGCCACCGCGCTCTGGTCCTGGCCCAGGGTGATCCGTACCGGCTTGGCCTCGCCGTGCTCGACCGCGTTGCCGACCAGGTTGCGCAGCACCCGCTCGACGCGGCGCGGGTCGACCTCGGCGATCACCGGAGTGTCCGGCAGGTCCAGCTCGATGGTCACCCCGACCCGCTCGGCCAGCCCGGCCAGCCGCTCGGTCACCCGGTGCACCACCGGCACCAGGTCGGTCGGCTCGCTGTCCAGCACCGCGAAGCCGGCGTCGAACCGGCTGATCTCCAGCAGGTCGGTGAGCAGTTCCTCGAACCGGTCCAGCTCGGCCTGGAGCAGCTCGGCGCTGCGGGCCACAGCGGGGTCGAACTCGTCGCGCTCGGCGAAGATCAGGTCGGCGGCCATCCGGACCGTGGTCAGCGGTGTCCGCAGCTCGTGCGAGACGTCGGAGGTGAACCGGCGTTGCAGCCGGGACATCTCCTCCAGCCGGAGGATCTGCCGTTGCAGGTTCGTCGCCATCTGGTTGAACGAGGCGGCCAGCAGGGCGAGGTCGTCCTCGCCGGAGACCACCATGCGCTGGTCGAGCAGGCCGGCGGAGAGCCGCTGCGCGGTGCGCGCGGCCACCCGTACCGGCGTCACCACCAGCCGGGTGACCAGGGCGGCCAGCAGGCCGAGCAGCAGCACCAGCGCGACGCCGGTGGCGACCACCGTGGCCCGGGCGTCGGCCGCCGTCGCGTCCTGCCGGGCCAGGGGTACGAGGTAGTAGAGCTCGACCTGCCCGAACTTGGTGGGCACCGGGGAGCCGTAGACCAGATATTTCGTCCGCTCGCCGCCGAGCGAGCCGGTACGGATCTGGTGTGCGACCTTGCCCGAGGCGACTGTGGCCCGCAGCTCGTCGCCGATCACCGCGCCCACCGGCACTTCCGGCGTGGTACGCGGCTCGATGAACTCGGCGAAGTTGTCGGCGGTGATCGCCACCACCACGCCGCTGGTCTGGGTGGGGTCTCCGCCGGCCAGGTAGTTGACGGTGCCGTCGATGGTGTTCTGGAGCTGCGCCTCCTGCGGCTGGCTGTAGAGGTTGAACTGCTTGGCCGCGTACTCGCTGCCGTTGCTCAACCGCAGCCGCACGTCGGTCTCGGCGTTCTCCAGCAGGATGCTCGTGATCTTGTCGGCGATCAGATAGGCGAAACCGCCCACCAGCAGGCTCGACGCCACCAGCGTGATGGTGACCACACGGACCTGGAGCGACCGCCGCCACGCCTGGTGCACGGCGGCCACCAGCCGGGCGACCCGGCCGGTCAGGGCGAGCCAGAGCGCCCGCACGGCGTGGAGCCGGCGGGGCGCGGCGGTCGGCGGGTCGGGCAGCGGGGTGGTCACCACAGTGCTGACCAGGCTATCCGGTACCCGCCTTGTAGCCCACGCCCCGCACGGTGAGGATGATTTCGGGTCGCTCCGGATCCGGCTCGATCTTGGCGCGCAGCCGCTGGACGTGCACGTTGACCAGGCGGGTGTCCGCCGCGTGGCGGTAGCCCCAGACCTGCTCCAGCAGCACCTCGCGGGTGAAGACCTGACGCGGCTTGCGGGCGAGCGCGACCAGCAGGTCGAACTCCAGCGGCGTCAGCTTCACCTCCTCGCCGTCGCGGCTGACCGTGTGGGCCGGCACGTCGATGGTGATCTGGTTGCCGGGCGGGCCGATGGTCAGCATCTCCGGCGCCACGTCCTCGCCCCGGCGCAGCCGGGCCCGCATCCGGGCCACCAGCTCCTTGGGCTTGAACGGCTTGACCACGTAGTCGTCGGCGCCGGACTCCAGCCCGAGCACCACGTCGACCGTGTCGCTCTTGGCGGTCAGCATCACGATCGGCACGCCGGACTCGCCCCGGATGGCCCGGGCCACGTCGATGCCGCTCATGCCCGGCAGCATCAGGTCGAGCAGGACGATGTCGGGTCGGTTGTCGCGGAACGCGGCCAGCGCCCGTTCGCCGTCCGCGACGAAGGACGGCACGAAGCCCTCGCTGCGCAGCACGATGCCGAGCATCTCGGCGAGGGCGGGGTCGTCGTCGACCACGAGTACCCGGGCTCTCATGGGGTTTATCGTTCCATCCCCGTTCGTCTGGAGTGTTCGGCGTCTCCACGAGACCGTAGCGCCGAGCGGCCCCGCGCACCACAGCAAGTCGGCGTGGCCGCCCAGCGTGGCGCGCCGGGCGGACGGGTCCACCGGATGCGGACCCGCCGTGCAACCATGATCCCCCGGGCGTCGCCCCGCCCGCCACCTCCGCTCGCCCCGCCCAGGAGTACGCGTGCCCGACGCCGGCCCGACCGCGGTGCTGCCGCGCCGTCCGCTGACCGTCGGCGAGCTGCTCGACGCGGCCGTGCTGCTGCTGCGCGACCAGGCCCGGGTACTCGTCCCGATCGCCCTGCTGCTGGCCCTCGCCGAACAGGCGGTGCTCCACCCGCTGCGGATGCTCGCCGGGGCGGAACCGCCGTTCTGGTGGCCTGCGGAGTTCGGTGACTCCCTCCCCGCGTACTGGCTGCTGCTGGCGGCCGGCGCCGGCACCGAGGCCGCGATCGTCGCGCTGCTCGGCGCCCCTGCGGCACGCGGCGCCGGCGCGGCGCTGCTGGGGCGCCGTCCGGGGCCGTCCGAGCTGCTGCGCGGCACCCGGCTCGGCGTGGCGCTGCCGGCCGCCGTCCTGGTCGGGCTGACAGTCACCGCCGCCGCTCTGACCGGGCCGGGCTGGTTCCCGGCGTACGCGCTGCTCGGCCTGGTGGTGCCGGTGCTGGTGCTGGACGGGGTGCCCGCCCACCTGGCGCCCTGGCGGGCGGTACGCCTGGCCGGCCGGGTCGGCGCCCGGGCCGCCGCGATCCGGCTGCTGGGCTACCTGGGCTGGTGGCTGATCCGGCTGGGCATCGGGCTGGGCGTCTACCAGGGCCTCACCATGCTGGGCCTGTTCGACGTCTCGGCCTGGGCGCTGCCGCTGACGATCGCCGCGTTCACCGCTGTGAACGCGCTCGCGTACCCGGCGCTCGCCTGCCTGGACGCGGTGCTGCACCTGGAGACCCGGATCCGCACCGAAGGGCTGGACATCCGGCTCTCCCGCGCACCGGCCGGCGTACCCGAACCGGTCCTGCTGGCGGCGCACCGGTGAGCCGGTGGTGGACCGAGACGGTCGCGGCCCTCGGTGACGTGGTGCCGCTGCCGCTGGTCGCGCTGATCCTGCTGGCGGTCGCGCTGCTGGTGGCGCTGGGCTGGTACTTCTTCCCGGCCTGGGTGCCCCGGTTCGCTCTCCCCCGGTGGCGGCGTCCACGGCTGCCCCGGCTGAGGCTGCCCCGCTTCCGGCGGCGGCGTGCCCGCCGGAAGCGCACCGAACCGCCACCGGTACGCCTGCCCGCGCCCCGGCCGCCGGAACCGGCGGCGGCCGGACCTGGGCTGGCCGACCGGCTGGCGGCCGAGGGCCGGTACGCCGAGGCGGTCCGGGAACGGCTGCGCGAGATGGTCCGGCTCCTGGTCTTCCGGCAGGTGGTGGAGCCCCGCCCCGGGCTCACCGTCGTCGAGCTGACCGAGGCGGCGGCCCGTACCCGGCCTCAGGTCCGGCCGACGCTGCACGCGGCCGGGGAGATCTTCTCCGACCTCTGGTACGCCCGGCGCCCCGCCACCGCCGCGCACGACCGGCGGATGCGTGAACTCGCCACCGACCTGAGTCGCGAGCTGACCGGGGAGGAGCCGCGGTGACCGCCACTGTCGTACCGGAGACCACGACGACAGCGACCACCGCGGCGCCGCGCCGGCGGCCGTACCGGTTGCTCGTCCCGCTCGGGCTCGCGGTGCTGGTGATCGTGACCACGCTCGTGCTGCGCGCGGCCGACCGGCCCGACGCCGACGAGCCCGGTTTCCTGTCCCCGGTCGCCACCGACGACGACGGCGCCAGCCGGCTCGCCGAGGCGCTGCGGACGCAGGGCGTGCCGGTACGCCGGGAGACGGATCTGGCGGCGGCGCTGCGTACCGCCGGTGCCGAGCCGAGCACGCTGTTCGTGCCCGCGCCCGGCCTGGTGCACCCGGACCTGCTCGACGGGCTGACCACACTGCCGCCCGGCAGCCGGCTGGTGCTCGTCGAGCCGTCCCGGCGGGTGCTCGCCGAGCTGGACACCCCGGTCGAACCGGCCGGCGGGCGCTGGGCCGCCCGCGCGGTGCCGCCGGACGCCGACGGCACGCCCTGCCCGCTGCCCGAGGCGGTCCGGGCCGGCACGGCCGCGATCGACCTCCAGCGGTACGCCGGACCGGCCGAGGTGGACCACTGCTACGGCGGCGCGCTGCTGCGCGTCCCCGGCCGGGTCGAGGTGGTGCTGGCCGGCGCCAGCGACCCGTTCCGCAACGACCGGATCGGCGAGTGGGGCAACGAGGCCCTCGCCACCGGCCTGCTCGGCGGCGACCGCCCGCTGGTCTGGCTCGACCTGCCCGAGCCGGCGTCGGCCCCGACCGGTCCGAGCTGGTCCCCGGAGCCGTTCACCGAGGAACCCGCCCCGGCCGGCAGCGGCAGGTCGGAACGGCCCGACCCGCCCGACCGCGCCGACCCGCCGCGGGAGAACCCGCTCTGGGGTGCCTTCCCGCAGTGGTTCTGGGCCCTCCTGGTGCAGCTCGCCCTGGCCGGCCTGCTCGTGGTGCTCTGGCGGGCCCGCCGGCTCGGGCCGCCGGTGTCGGAGCCGCTGCCGGTGACAGTCCGGTCCGCCGAGACGGTACGCGGCCGGGCGCGGCTCTACCGCCGGGCGGGCGCCCGGGACACCGTCGCCGGGACGCTGCGCGCCGCCGCGCTGGACCGGCTGACGACCCGGCTCAACCTGCCCCCGGGCACGCCCGACGGCGAGGTGGCCGCCCGGGTCGCCGAGCGCGCCGGCGCCGACCCGGAACGGGTGGCCGACCTGCTCTACGGCCCCGCCCCGGAGAAGGACCGCGAGCTGCTGGAGCTGGCCCGCGAACTGGACACCCTGACCCGTACCCTGGCCCCGCATCCCAGCGAAGGAGACCCCCGGTGACCGGACCCGTCACGACCACCGCCCCGTCCGGCGCCCGCGCCGCCCTGCACCGGCTGCGCGCCGAGGTCGCCAAGGCCGTCGTCGGGCAGGACGCCGTGGTCACCGGCCTGGTGATCGCCCTGCTCTGCCGAGGGCACGTGCTGCTGGAGGGCGTACCGGGAGTGGCCAAGACGCTGCTGGTGCGGACGCTGGCCGCCGCGCTCGACCTGGACGCCAAGCGGGTGCAGTTCACCCCCGACCTGATGCCCGGCGACGTCACCGGCTCGCTGATCTTCGACCAGCGCACCGCCGCGTTCACGTTCCGGCAGGGACCGGTCTTCACCAACCTGCTGCTCGCCGACGAGATCAACCGCACCCCGCCCAAGACGCAGTCGGCGCTGCTGGAGGTGATGGAGGAGCGGCAGGTCTCCGTCGAGGGCGAGCGCCGCCCGCTGCCCGACCCGTTCATCGTCGCGGCCACCCAGAACCCGGTCGAGTACGAGGGCACCTACCCGCTGCCCGAGGCGCAGCTCGACCGATTCCTGCTCAAGCTGACTGTGCCGCTGCCCGAGCGCGAGGAGGAGCTGGGCGTGCTGCGGGCGCACCACGCCGGCTTCGACCCGCGCGACCTGCGTGCCGCTGGCGTACGCCCGGTGGCCGGCGCGTCGGACCTGGCCGCCGCCCGGGCCGAGGTGCGGATGGTGCACGTGGCCGAGCCGGTGCTCGGCTACATCGTGGACCTGTGCCGGGGCACCCGGTCCGCCCCGGCGCTGGAGCTGGGCGCGTCCCCCCGGGGCGCCACCGCGCTGCTCAACGCCGCCAAGGCGTGGTCCTGGCTGGCCGGCCGCGACCACGTCACCCCGGACGACGTCAAGGCGGTCGCCCGGCCCACGCTGCGGCACCGGCTGCGCCCGCGTCCGGAGGCGGAGCTTGAGGGCGTGACTGTGGAAGCCGTGCTGGACTCGGTGCTGGCCACCGTGCCGACGCCGCGATGACCTGGCGGGCGGGTCTGCTGCTCGGCGCGGGCGCGCTGACCCTGCCGGCCTGGCCGGCGCCGTTCCTCGGCGTCGCCGTGCTGACCGCGACGGTGCTGCTGCTGGTGCTGCTCGACCGGGCGATGGCGGTCCCGCCGGACGCGCTCACGATGACCCGGTCCGGGGAGCGGACGGTCCGCCTCGGCGGCACCGCCACCGTCACGCTGCACCTGGCCAACCCCACCGGTCGCACGCTCCACGCCCAGGTACGCGACGCCTGGGTGCCGTCGGCCGGGGCGCGCCCCGACGTGCCGCCGGACCGCCTGCTCACCGTGCCGCCCGGTGGCACCGCCACGCTGCCGGTCCGGCTCACCCCGACCCGGCGCGGCGACCGGCCGGCGGTGGCGCTGACCGTACGCTCGCTCGGGCCGATGCGACTGGGCGCCCGGCAGCGCGCCGGACAACCCGCGACGCCACAGTGGACGCTGCGGGTGCTGCCCCGCTTCGACTCCCGCCGGCACCTGCCGGAGAAGCTGGCCCGGCTGCGGGTCATCGACGGCGTGCAGGTGACACGGGGGCGCGGTCAGGGCACCGAGTTCGACACGCTGCGCGAGTACGCGGTGGGTGACGACGTCCGCTCGATCGACTGGCGGGGCAGCGCCCGTCGCGCCGACGTGCTGGTACGCACCTGGCGCCCGGAGCGGGACCGGCGACTGGTCTGCGTCCTGGACACCGGCCGCACGTCGGCGGTACGCCTCGGCGACGAGCCGCGGCTGGACACCGCCATCGACGCGGCGCTGCTGCTCACCGCGCTCGCCGCCCGGGCCGGTGACCGGGTGGACCTGCTGGCGGCGGACACCGAGATCCGGGCCCGGGTGACCGGCAGCGGCCGTCCGGCGCTGCTCGCCCGGCTGGTCGACGCGGTGGCGCCGTTGCAGCCCGCGCTGGCCGAGACCGACTTCGAGCTGATCGCCGCCGAGGTGCTGCGCCGGGAGCGGCAGCGCAGCCTGGTGGTGCTGTTCACCGCGCTGGAGGCGGGCGCGATCGGCGACGGGCTGCTGCCGGTGCTGCCCCGGCTGGCGACCCGGCACCGGGTGGTGCTGGCCGCGGCCGGCGACCCGGTGCTGAACCGGCTCGCCACCGCCACCCCGGCCGGCCCGGACGACCCGTACGCGGCCGCTTCGGCGTGGCGGGCGCTGGCCGAACGGGACCGGGTACGCGCCGCCCTGTCGCGCTACGGCGTGACTGTGGTGGACGTGCCCGGGCACCGGCTGGCCCCGGCCGTCGCCGACACCTATCTGCGGCTCAAGTCCCTCGGCCGGCTCTGACCGCGCGCCGGCCGAGCACCAGCGCGTACGCCAGGAAGGCCAGCCACACCGCGGCGCCCGCGGCCACCCGCAGCGGGATCGGCACCGGCGCCGGGGTCACGAACGCCTCGATCAGCGCGGAGACGGCGAAGACGCCGACCAGGCCGGCCGCGACCACGGCGGCGAGCCGTCCCGCCTCGGCGAGAGCCCGGCCGCGTCCGAGGTGCGCGGGCGGGGCGATCCAGGCCCAGGCGGTCCGCAGGCCGACCCCGGCGGCGACGAAGATGCCGGTCAGCTCCAGCAGCCCGTGCGGGGTGATCATGCCGAAGAAGACGTCCGCCCGCCCGTAGGAGATCATCACGCCGCCGACCACGCCGATGTTCAGCGCGTTCTGCCACAGCAGCCAGAGCACCGGCACCACGAGCACGCCGGCGGCCAGGCACTGGGCGGCCAGCCAGGCGTTGTGCGTCCAGAGGTGGAACGCGAACGTGGGCGCGGCGAACTCGGTGTAGTAGCCGGCGAAACCGGAGTCCACGAGCTGCCGGGCCGCCTCGGGGCCGACGAACGCGGCGGCGGTGTCCGGGTTACCGGCGACGAACCAGATGAGGAAGGCGCTCAGGGCGCTGAACGCCGTGGCCACGCCGCACCACCACGGCCAGGCCCGGTAGAGGGCGGCGGGCAGGTCGGCGGCCAGGAACCGGCCCACCGCCGCCCAGGACGGCCGGGGGCGGCCGGTGACCCGGGCCCGGGCGGCGAGGACCAGGTGGGACAGGCGGTTCACCAGCGTCGGCTCGGGTGCCCGGGCGCGCAGCGCGGAGAGGTGTGTGGCGCTGCGCTGGTAGAGCGCCACCAGTTCGTCGACCTCGGCCGCGTCGAGGCGACGCCGGCCGGTCAGGTGTTCCAGCCGCCGCCATTCGGCGCCGTGCTCGGCCACGTACGCGTCGAGATCCACTCGTCCTCCCCCGTCCGGCGTCCATGGTGTTCACTGTCGGGGTGCGCGCGCAACCTCCCCCACCGCCCAGTTGGGCCGACGCCGGTCTGGTCAGCGGCGAGGCGGTGGAGCTGGACGTCCGGGTGGCCCGGCTGGGCTCCCGGGTGCTCGCCCTGCTGATCGACGCCGTGATCCAGCTCGTGCTGTTCCTGTTGCTCGGCGCAGTGCTGGCCATGGTGGCGCTCGCCCTGCTGGGCGACGTCCTCGACGCCGCGCTGGCCGGCGCGCTCCAGGTCGTGCTGATGGTGCTGGTCCTGCTCGGCTATCCGGTGGTGATGGAGCGCTTCGCCGGTGGCCGGACGGTGGGCAAGCTGGCAGTGGGGCTGCGGGTGGTACGCGCCGACGGCGGCCCGGTGGGGGTGGGCCAGTCGCTGACCCGGGCGCTCGTCGGCGTCGCCGTGGAGTGGCCCGGGCTGGTGCTGCCGCTGCTGAGCTGGGCGGCGAGCGTCACGGTGATGCTCACCGACCCGCGCGGTCGCCGGCTGGGTGACCTGGTCGCCGGCACGCTCGTGGTGCACAGTCGCGGCGCCGCGCTGTGGCGGCCGCTGCCGCCGGCTCCGCCGCCGCTGCTGGTCTGGGCGACCACGCTCGACCTGACCCGGTTCGACGACGGGCTGGCGCTGGCCGTCCGGCAGTATCTGGACCGGCTGCCTCAGCTCGCCGAGCCGGACCGTTCCCGGCTGGGCCGGGCGTTGTGGGTGGAGGCCGCGGCGGTCACCTCGCCGCCTCCGCCGTGGTCCGCGCCGGACTGGGTCTACCTGTCCGCCGTGCTGGCCGAGCGGGGGCGCCGGGCCGCGCTCCGGCTGGGCCGCGCCCGGGCGGTCACCGCCACGCTCTGGCCGGAGTTGGTCCCGCCCTCGGCCGTCGCGCCGGCCGCCCTGCGTCCCGCCGCGCCGGCCGTCGACCGGTTGCGGTCCGCGGCGCCGGAGGCCGCCCCCGATCCGGTACGCCGCTGAGCCGGGCTCAGCCGAACAGCCCTCGCCCCCACCAGTCGGCGGCGTCGCGTACGCCGGGCGGGCAGGCGAACAGGCCGCTGGAGACGTGCCGCAGGTACTCGTTCATCGCGTCGTTGCGGGCCAGCCGGGTCTGGATCGGCACGAACTGCCGGCGCGGATCCCGCTGGTAGGCGATGAAGAACAGACCGGCGTCGAGCCGGCCCAGCCCGTCCGAGCCGTCCACGAAGTTGTAGCCGCGGCGCAGCAGGCGGGCACCGCTGTTCGCGTCCGGGTGGGCCAGCCGTACGTGCGCGGTGTCGGCGATGAGCGGCTCGCCCTCGTCGCCCTTCGCGGCGAAGTCCGGCTCGTCGAACTCGTCCCGCCGGCCCAGCGGCGCGCCGCTGCCCTTGGTCCGCCCGACGATCATCTCCTGCTCGGCCAGCGGGCTGCGGTCCCACGTCTCGATCAGCATCCGGATCTTCCGGGTGACCAGGTAGGAGCCGCCCGTCATCCACTCCGGGCCGTCACCGGGCTGCACCCAGAGCTGGTCGCGGAGCAGGCCCGCGTCCTCGGCCTTGAGGTTGGCGGTGCCGTCCTTGAAGCCGAACAGGTTGCGCGGCGTGGCCTGGTCCCGCGACGTCGACGAGGTACGCCCGAAGCCGAGCTGCGACCAGCGGACACTCACCACGCCCATGCCGATCCGGGCCAGGTTGCGGATGGCGTGCACCGCCACCTGCGGATCGTTGGCGCAGGCCTGGACGCAGAGGTCGCCGCCGGACAGCTCCGGCCTGAGCGCGTCCCCGGCGAAGTGCGGCAGACCGGCGAGGGCGGCCGGACGGCGGGCGGCGACACCGAAGCGGTCCCGGCCCTGCGCGTCGCGGAACAGCGTCGGCCCGAAGCCCACGGTGAGGGTGAGCTGCGACGGGGGCAGTCCGAGCGCCTCGCCGGTGTCGTCCGGCGGGGCCTCGGGCATACCGCCGACGGCGCCGATCACCCCGGCGTCCTTGCCCGTGGTCATCCGGGCCGCGGCGGCGGTCCACTCCTGCAGCATCGCGACCAGCCGGTCCCGGTCCTTCGTGACCACGTCGAACGCGACGAAGTGCAGCCGGTCCTGAGCGGCGGTGGTGATACCGGCCTGGTGCTCGCCGAGGAACGGCACGGAACCGGCGGCCGATCCGGTCGCTGACGCCTCGTTCCCGCCGGCGAGCAGCGCGCCCGCCCCGCCCGCCACGCCCGCCACCCCGGCCACGCCGACGCCGGCCAGGGTCATCGCCCGGCGCCGGGACAGGCCGCGGCCGATCCGCTCGCGGTTCGGCTCGCTCGTCGCGTCACCACCGGCCGGGCCGGTCATCGCGCGACGGCCGCCGCAACCTTGCTGACCGGCTCGGCCAGCGCGTTCACCGCGTCCGACAGCTCCTTGAGTTCGGCCTTGCCGAGCTGGGTGTGCAGCTTCCAGCCGTCGCCGTCCCGGTGCTTGCCGAGGGTTGCCTCCACGTTCGCGAACTCGCTGTCGAGCTGCTTCACCAGGTCGGGCGCGCGCTGCTCCAGCGCCGGGCGCAGCGCCGCGATCGCCGCCTTCGAGCCCTCCAGGTTGGCGTTGAAGTCCCAGAGGTCGGTGTGCGAGTAACGCTCCTCCTCGCCGGTGATCTTGCCGCTGGCGACCTCGTCGAGCAGCGCCTTGGCGCCGTTGGCGAGCTGGAGCGGGGTGAGCTTCTCGGCGTCCGCCTTGGCGACGATCGCCTTCACGTCGACCAGGAGACGGTCGGCGATCGCGCCGTCCTTGCTGACGTCCCCGGTGGTCCAGAGGTCCTTCTCGATCCGGTGGAAGCCGGTGAACTCCATGCCCTCCTCGACCACCTCCTCGCGGCCGTCGATCTTCGGGTCGAGATCGCCGAAGCTCTCCGCCACCGGCTCGATCCGCTCCCAGTAGGTGCGCGCCACCGGGTACAGCGCCTTGGCCTTGGCCACGTCGTTCGCCTTGACCGCGGCCACGAACTCCTCGGTCTTCGTCAGCAGCGCGGCGGTCTGGCTGCGCACGTACCGCTGGTAGCTCTCAGTGGCCTGGGCCAGCGCGGCGTCAGGGGCGACTGTCGCGGCGGTTCCGGAGACCTTCAGCGCGCCCCGGATGCCCCGGCCGCTCATCCCCGGCTTGCAGGCCGTCTCGTACGTGCCGGCGGTCAGCTCGACCCGCAGCTCGCGGCTGAGCCCGGGAGCGATGTTCTCCACCTCGCCCATCACCCGGTCACCTGCGGCGTAGACGTAGAACTCGTTGACCTTGGAGCCGGTATTCGTCACCTTGAACGTCACCTGACCGGCGTCGATCTCGGTGTCGCCCACCTCGCAGACGGTGTCGGTGGCCTTGACGGCGATCGGCCCGCCGTTCGTGGCGTCGGCGTCGTCACCGCCTCCGCAGCCGGCCAGTCCGGCGATGGCGAGCAGCCCGGCGGTGGCGGGGGCGGCGAGTCGAGTGGTACGCATCGTGCGGGGTCTCCTCGGAAACGGGCGGATCAGGATCGGGGGGACTGAGCGGGGGCGACGTCGGCCGGCGCGGCGGACGTGCCGGCGGCCGGCTCGTCGGGCTGTGCCGGCTCGGTGGACCGGGCGGGCTGAACCGGCTCAGCGGGCTGCACCGGCTTCGAGGGCCGGCCCGGCTTGCGCAGGAAGAGGACGAGCACCGGCACCGCGTACGCGACCCAGGCGACCAGTTCCAGCACCGTCGGCGCGGCGGTGACGTTGAACATGCCGGCGAGCAGCGCGCCGTACCAGGAGCCCGGGTCGAGCGTGTTCGAGATGTCGAAGGCCAGGTCGTTCAGGCCGGGCAGCACGCCGGCCTCCTGGAAGTCGTGCACGCCGTACTTGAGGATGCCGGCGGCGACCAGGATGAGCAGCGCGCCGGTCCAGGTGAAGAACCGGCTCAGGTTGATCCGCACCGCGCTGCGGTAGAGCAGGAATCCGATCACGACGGCGGTGGCGATGCCCCCGGCCAGGGCGAGCAGCGAGCCGGGCCCGGTGCCGCCGGCCGCGCTCTCGGCCGCGGCGTAGAAGATCAGCGCGGTCTCCAGGCCCTCGCGGACCACGGCGAGGAATGCCATGCCGGCGACCGCCAGGGAGCCGACGGCGAGGGCGTCGGTGAGCTTGCCGCGCAGCTCACCGGCGATGGTGCGGGCGGCCCGGCGCATCCAGAAGATCATCCAGGTCACGAAGACCACGGCGGCGACCGAGGTGACCGCCTCGAACAGCTCGCGCGACTCGAAGGTGCGCAGCAGCGAGGTGGAGGTGTACTGGATCAGGGAGCCGAAGCCGACGGAGAGCGCCACGGCCAGGCCGACGCCGGCCCACACCTGCGGCAGCCGGTCCCGGCGCTGCGACTTGACCAGGAAGGCGACGAGGATGCTGACCACGAGCGTCGCTTCCAGGCCCTCGCGCAGGCCGATCAGGTACGTGGCGAACATGGGTACTCCGTAGTCAGGCTTGCCTCAGCAACTTAGGGCAGCCTCACCTTGCTCCTGTTCACAGCAAACGTCAAGCTGATCCGGGTAACGTCACTCGGTTCGACATCCGCCGGACTCCCTCCCGTACGCGAAAGGGACCGGGACGGCCGCGCGGCGGCCGACCCCGGTCCCTTCGGGAGCGTGGAACTCAGTAGCGGTAGTGGTCCGACTTGAACGGGCCCTCCGGCGAGACGCCCAGGTAGGCGGCCTGCTCCTTGGTCAGCGTGGTCAGCTTCGCGCCGAGCGCGTCCAGGTGCAGCCGGGCGACCTTCTCGTCCAGGTGCTTGGGCAGCACGTAGACGCCGATCGGGTATTCCTCGGTCTTGGTGAACAGCTCGATCTGGGCGATCGTCTGGTTGGCGAACGAGTTCGACATCACGAAGCTCGGGTGGCCGGTGGCGTTGCCCAGGTTCAGCAGGCGGCCCTCGGAGAGCACGATGATGGCGTGGCCGTCGTCGAACCGCCACACGTCGACCTGCGGCTTGATGTTCTCCCGGGTCACGTCGCTGCGCTTGGCCAGGCCGGCCATGTCGATCTCGTTGTCGAAGTGGCCGATGTTGCCCACGATGGCCTGGTGCTTCATCCGGGCCATGTGCTCGTTGGTGATGACGTCGAAGCAGCCGGTCGCGGTGATGAAGATGTCGGCCTGCTCCACCACGTCGTCGAGCGTGGCGACCTGGTAGCCGTCCATCGCCGCCTGGAGCGCGCAGATCGGGTCGACCTCGGTCACCACGACCCGGGCGCCCTGGCCGCGCAGCGACTCGGCGCAGCCCTTGCCCACGTCGCCGTAGCCCATGACGACAGCCATCTTGCCGCCGATCAGCACGTCGGTGGCGCGGTTGATGCCGTCGATGAGCGAGTGGCGGCAACCGTACTTGTTGTCGAACTTGCTCTTGGTGACCGAGTCGTTGACGTTGATGGCCGGGAAGAGCAGCGTGCCGGCGCGGTGCATCTCGTAGAGCCGGTGCACGCCGGTGGTTGTCTCCTCGGTGACGCCCTTGATGCCGGCGGCGATCCGGGTCCAGTGCCGGCCGTCCTCGGCCAGCGAGCGGTGCAGCAGTTCGAGGATGACCGCGTACTCCTCGGAGTCGGCGGACTCGACCGGCGGCACGACGCCGGCCTTCTCGAACTCGGCACCCTTGTGGACGAGCAGGGTGGCGTCGCCGCCGTCGTCCAGGATCATGTTCGGGCCCTGCCCGTCGGGCCACGCCAGCACCCTCTCGGTGCACCACCAGTACTCCGGCAGCGTCTCGCCCTTCCAGGCGTAGACCGGCACGCCGGCCGGGGCCTCCGGGGTGCCCTCGGGGCCGACCACGATCGCGGCGGCGGCGTGGTCCTGGGTGGAGAAGATGTTGCAGGACGCCCAGCGGACCTGCGCGCCGAGCGCGACAAGGGTCTCGATCAGGACGGCGGTCTGAACGGTCATGTGCAGCGAACCGGTGATCCGGGCGCCGGCCAGCGGCTGGGCCTCGGCGAACTCACGCCGGATCGCCATCAGGCCGGGCATCTCGTGCTCGGCGAGCCGGATCTCCTTGCGCCCGAACGCGGCGAGCGACAGATCCGCCACCTTGTAGTCGCCCTCGGCGAGGGTGCTCGGCCGGGCCTGCGACGACGCGCCGCTGGAGGCCGCCGGGAGGGTGCTGGTCATGGAAGCTCCTGTCGAACGATGGTGGTGCGCGCAGCCTTCCACCTTACGCTCGCGGGCCACTCGGCCCGTGCCCGGTTGGCCGACCGCGCGATCGGCCGGTCGGCGGACAGCGCGCGGGGCGGTCGGTCGTGAGCGGACTTTCCACCCATGGCCCGGCCGCCCCGCGCATCCCCCCGGTTTGGTTCCCCCGCACGTCACCGGACCTTCGTCGCGACAACGCTGCGTACCCATAGAGTCACACCACGCAGCGTGACCGTCAAGCTATTTCGGGAAAGTCGGACTTGCGCGGTTCAGTGCATGCCGCAAGTGGCGACGAACGCCACGCCCGCCCCGCACACCGTCAGCGGGCCACCGGCCGCCGCACCGACCGCTGCCTGACCCGCGTCCAGCGTCACCACGCCCACGCCGTCGTCAACGGTCAGCTTCCCAGCCCGGCAGAGCACCACCCGCGGCCCGGGCAGCGTCAGCCGCACCCCCGGCGTCCCGGCGGCCACCTCGACCCGGTGCAGCGCGAAGTCCTCCACCGGCACCGGCCAGGTCAGCACCCCCGGCTCCACCTGCTCCGGCCGCAGCACCGGCTGGGTCAGCACCTCGAACCGGAGCACCCGCAGCAGCTCGTCCACGTCGACCCGCTTCGGGGTCAGCCCGCCGCGCAGCACGTTGTCGCTGGCCGCCATGATCTCGACGCCGGTGCCGCGCAGGTAGGCGTGCAGGTTTCCGGCCGGCATCCAAATGCCCTCGCCGGGCGCCAGCCGGACGTGGTGCAGCAGCAACGCCACCACCACGCCCGGGTCGGCCGGATAGCCCGACGCGAGCGTGCGGACCAGCTCGGCGTCCGCCGAGGCCGGCCCGGCCTCGGCCGCCGCCAGCACGGCCGCCACCAGCCCCGCGCGCTCCGCCCGGGGCCAGCTCAACAGCAGGCGTACCGCCTCCCGCAGCCCCGCCGGCCCGTCGCGCAACGCCGCCACCACAGGCTCCAGCGCGGGTACGCCGAACGCGGCGATCGCCGCCGCCGACTCCCCCGGATCGCGGAAGCCGCACAGCGCGTCGAACTCCGAGAGCGCCACCAGCAACTCCGGCTTGTGGTACGGGTCGACGTAGTTGACCCGCCCCACGTCGGCGGCGTGCCCGGCGCGGGCCTGCTCGGCGTCCGGATGCGCCTGGAGACTCAGCGGCGCGTCGGCGGCCAGCACCTTCAGCAGGAACGGCAGCCGGGTGCCGAACCGGCCGACCAGCCGCTCCCCCAGCCAGTGGCCCGGCTCGGCCACCAGCAGTTCGGTGAGGCTGACCGGTCGGCCGGCGCGCTGCACAGTGGCCGGGGCACCCGGATGGGCGCCCAGCCACAGCTCCGCCTCCGGCCCGCTGCTCGGCACCGGCCGCCCCTGCAACTCGGCGATCGCGGTGCGCGAGCCCCAGGCGTAGTCACGGATCCGGCCCTGCAACAACTCCATCGGTTCAGCTCCCGGGCCGCCCGGCCACCTCGTCGGCGGGGTGCGCCTCGCCGCCGGTAACGGCCTCCGGGGCGGCGGTCTTCGCCGCCCGCCCGGTGCCCGCCCGCTCGGCCTCCGGCGAGTAGATGTCCGGCTCCAGGTAGATCACCCGGGCGGTCGGCACCTCGCGGCGGATGCGCGCCTCGACCGCGTTGATGTCGCGGGCCAGGTCCTCGGCGGTCTCCCAGGCCGGCACCGCGATCTTCGCGGCCACCATCAGCTCCTCCGGGCCCAGGTAGAGCGTCTTCATGTGGATGATCCGCTCGACCTCGGGACCGTTCGTGACGGCCTGCTCGATCTTGTCCAGCTCGCTCTGCTCGGCGCCCTCGCCGAGCAGCAGGCTCTTGGTCTCGATCGCCAGCGTGATCGCGATGACCACCAGCAGCACACCGATCATCGCGGTGCCCGCCGCGTCCCACATGCCGTTGCCGGTGATCAGCGTCATGCCGACGCCGAACAGCGCGAAGACCAGACCGACCAGCGCGCCGAGGTCCTCCAGCAGCACCACCGGCAGCTCCGGCGCCTTCGCCCGGCGGATGAACCGGACCCAGGTCTGGTTGCCCCGGACCAGGTTGGACTCCTTGATCGCGGTACGGAAGGAGAAGCTCTCCATCACGATCGCCGCGACCAGCACCGCCACCGGCACCCACTGCCAGCTGTCGATCGGGTGCGGGTCGGACGCCTTGTGGTACGCCTCGTAGAGCGCGAACAGGCCACCGATGCTGAACAGCACGATCGCCACGATGAAGGCGTAGATGTAACGCTCCCGGCCGTACCCGAACGGGTGCTGCGGCGTGGCCTGCCGCTTGGCCCGCCGGCCGCCGAGCAGCAGCAGGCCCTGGTTACCCGAGTCGGCCACCGAGTGGATCGACTCGGCCAGCATCGACGACGAGCCGGTGAGGGCGAACGCGATGAACTTGGTGACGGCGATGCCGAGGTTCGCCGCCAGGGCGGCGACGATCGCCTTCGTGCCCCCGTTTGCGCTCATTCCCCGCCTCGCTCGATGCCCCGTGTGCTCACTGGTTTGCCAGCTCCTTCATCTCCGTGATGGCCGGTACCGCCATCGGGTCCAGTCCGTGTGCCAGGGCCAGGTAGATCGAGGCGAAGTCGGGAACCGCCACCAGCGACGCGAGCCGCTCCAGCGCGGAGCCGCCCTCGGCGGTCACCACGTCGCAGCGCACCCCGCGCCGCTCGGCGAGCGTCTGCACCGCGTCCGCGCGGCGCTCCTCGACCGCCAGCGGCTCGTCGGTGTCGTCGTCGGCGTTGAGCCCGCCGTCACGCAGCAGCACCAGCCGCAGCCGGGTGCCGTCGGACTCGTCGTCGCCCGGGTCGGCGAAGATGTCCCGCTCGCCCTCGGCCAGGCCGCCGAACACGCCGTCGAGCAGGCCGACGCGGCCCCGGCCCGCCTCGCCCAGCGCACCGGTGACCACCGGGTAGCGGGCGTTCGCGGACAACGTGTCACCGAACCGCCGGGCGGCCACGGTGGCCAGCGGGGACGAACCCCACACGATCGGGATCGAACCGGACAGGCCGAGCGCCAGCGACTTCGCCGGGTTGACGAAGGACTCGGCGGTCGGCCGGCATCGATCGGCGTCGGCGTCCAGCCGGGCCGCCGTCTCGGCCAGGTCCGCCTCGTTGACCTTCACGAGCCCGAGGGTACGGGCGGCCAGCAGAACCGGCACGGTGAGCGCCCAGAGGCTGGCCCGGGCCGGCGCGCGCCGGGGCACCGGGATGAACGGCGCGCGAGCGCGCTCCGCCACCGACTGGAGCTGCGAGTCGGGCGCGCCGACCGCGACCAGCCGGGCACCGCGCCGGTGCGCCGCCTCGGCCGCGCCCAGCGCCTCCGGGCTGCGGCCGGACGCGCTCACCGCGATGACCACGTCCGCCGCGCCCACCCAGCCCGGCACACCGGCGCTGCGGTGCGGGATGACCGGCACCGGGCAGCGCGGCCCGGCGACGGTGGCCAGCACGTCACCGGTACGCCCGGCGGTGCCGATACCGGCGATGACCACAGCGCGGGGTCGCCCGTCGTCGGCGAGCACTGACAGGTTCGCCTCGGCGGCCAGCGCCGCCGACTCGCGCACCTGGGCACCCCCGGACGCGGTGAACCGGAGCATGCCGCCCGGATCCCGCTCGGAGAGCTGCGCCGCGTCGTTCAGCAGGGCCTCGTCGGCGTGCCGGTGGCCGCTTACCCCGGCCGTACCCTCCATCACCGCGACGACCCGCCCCGCGCCTCGTCGGCGGCGGGTCCACCGCGCGCCTCGTCCAGCAGGAGCACCGGGACGTCGTCCCGGACCTCGAAGATGCGACCGCACTCGGTGCAGGTGAGCGTCTGCGCCTGCGCGTCGTAGTCGAGCGGGGCGTGGTGCGTGTCCGGGCAGGCGAGGATGTCGAGCAACTGCGGGTCCAGGGCCACGGCGCGGCTCCTTCCACGTATGCGGTCTCACCGGTCGGCGGTGCCGATCGGCGCACGCGATCTTATCGGCCGAGCGGCCCCGGCACCGGGCCCCGTTCGGCCCCGGTGTTCCGTCCTCCGGCCGGGCAGGTGGCGGCTACCGGGTCACGGCATGACCACCCACAGTCACGGTAACCCCGGGACCGGGTCGGGTTCCGGCTCAGTCCGGCAAGCGGGGCAAGACGCTCGTCGCGTCCCCGGCGGGCGGGGCCGGCGGCGTCGGAGCGGGCGCGGGTGCGCCGTACACGTTGCCGGCCGGGCGGGGCGGCGTCGCGCCCCCGTACACCGAGGGGGCCGGTCCGGGCGTGCCGGAGCGGTAGGTGGTGGTGCTGCGCGGCAGCGGGACCGGCGGGAGCCCGGCGTCCGGGCCGCCGCCGGTGCGGTCGGCGCGGTTGCGGCGCAGCAGCAGGACGATGAGAGCGGCGCCGACGAGCACCAGCCCGATACCGAACCACATGATCATGGAACCTCCGAACGACGAGTCGTCGGCCGCGGCGGTGGCCGGGGCGACGGCGGCGGCCACCGGCGACGTGTCGGTCGCCTCGGCCGGCGTGGTCTCGCTCGCGCTGGGCGTCGGCGAGGGCTTACGGGACGGGCTGGGGCTCGGGGTCCGCGGGGCGCCCACCAGCCGGGCCGACCCACCGGCCCGGCCGAGCACGTCGCCGTTCGCGGCGCTCGCCTCACCGGCCAGTTCCAGCCGCCCGCCGGCGGCGCCGGCCAGGAAGGACACCCGGTAGCGCACGGTGACGCCCTTGCCCTGGCAAAGCGGCCGGTCGACCGGCGCGACCGCGGCGGTGGCGACGGCGCCGTCCCCGGAGACCTGCACCGGCACCCATCGGCCCCCGGATGCCACCTGCACCCGGACCTGGTCCGCCCGCAGGCCCTCCAACCGGAGCCCGACCGCGGTACGCAACTGCACGCAGCCGTCCGTGCGCTTGCGCACCTCGACCGCCACCGTGCCCGGCGGACCACCGGCGGTGAAGCTGTTCGCCGACCGCAGTCCCACCCGGTCGTCCCGGGCCGATGCCGGTGACGCCGGGACGGCGATCAGGCCACCCAGCAGCGCGCCGACCATGACCCACCGCGCCGCGTGCCGCCCTGCCGACATCTCCACCTCACCGTTGCGTCCGGACCGGATCCGCCGGTCAGGTTACTACCGGCCCCTCCGGGCACCCGCGCATCGAGCACGCCACATGTGTGCCGCGCCACGCGCTCACCGCCCGCCCAGGTCACCGCCCGACGCGTCTGCCTCGGCGAGCACCCGCCGGCACAGCCGGTCGGCCGTACGGGTGGTCTCCGGCAGCCGGTACCGGGGCGTCAGTGCCAGTACCCGCTCCACCGCTTCGTCCAGCCCCATCCGGTGCCCGACGCTCACGAAGACCGGCCGGACACCGTCCTGGGTCCGCAGCACCCGCCCGACCACCTCGCCCTCGTCGCACAGGTCGGCGCTGTCACCACGCGCGGGTCCGGGACCCGTCCACGAGCCGACGAGCGGCGTCTTGCCCACCCCGATCGTGGGCAGCCCGGTCACCAGGCCCAGGTGACAGGCCAGCCCGAAGCGGCGCGGGTGCGCCAGCCCGTGCCCGTCACAGACCAGCAGCTCGGGACGGACGGTGAGCCGGTCCAGCGCGGCGAGCAACGCCGGCATCTCGCGGAACGCGAACAGCCCCGACACGTACGGGAAGGCGGGCCGCCCCACGCACACCGCCTCGTCCACCACGTCGAGGGTGGCCGCGTCCAGGACTGTGACGGCCGCCGCGAGCAGGTCATCGTCCTGCGCGTACGCCACGTCCAGCCCGGCCACCGTCGCGGGCGCGGCCGGACCGGGCCCGACCAGGTCGACCCGGGACCGCAACTCCTCCTGTACGCGTCGCGCCTCCGCCACGTCGCCGGGCGGCACATAGGGCACGGGCAGGCCGTCGGTGGAGGGCATGGCGTTTCCGGGCCGCTGTCAGGAGGCGGTGGAGGCGATGGTGGGGTCGGCGGCGGGGTCACCGGCCTGCTGGAGCTGCTCCTCGAACATCACGAAGGTCCGCCGCCGGATCCCCTTGATCAGCGCGGCTTCCTCCGCGGTGAACGGTCGTCTCTCCGCGACGGCGGGCGCCTCGAGCGCCCGGACCGTCTCGTAGAGCGCGAAGACCGGCCCTTCTCCGCTCAGGTAGCGTCCGCGCAACTGCTCGACGTGCTGCACGAAGGCATCAGCCGAGCGCACGTAGATCTCGCCGCCCACGCCACCGATCACGTCGTCGACGATCTCGTCCGCCGGCCGCCAACCCCCCGTCGAGCGGTCCAGCTTCCAAGCGGCGTGGCCGCCACCCGGTGTGGCGACCAGCTTCACAGGTGTGTCGTAGTGCTCGAAATAAGCGGGAAGTTCGACGCCGTCGACTGTAGCCATCACTCACGCTCCTTGTGCAGCGCCGTCTGAAGAGCCTCCCAGAACAGCTCACGCTGGCGCCGAAGCACCGCCCGACGAATGGCGGACTCCGTCACCGTCACGCTACGTCCCTCCTCACGAGCGACCGCTTCGAGGTCGCGCCGCACTTCGAAGAGGGAGTGTTCCCAGGTCGCCACTCTGTCGAGTGGCGCCAGTTGCAGCCGAAACTCAGCGATGTGCCCGTTGGAGGCACGAACGAACATCTGGACGTCTCGGTATCCACTTTTCTGTGGGCTCTGGAAGCGGTCTTCAAACTTCACCAGATCCAATCGTCCGTCGTTCCTCAGACGTGCCAGTCCGCCGTAGAGTTCGTCGAGGTTGCCAAACGAGACGTAGCCGCCCGCGAGATCCTTCAGCTGTGATGCATCGCCGCCGTAGCCCTTGATCTTGTCCTCAGCCCGCCCACGGTCCTTGGGCTCACGACGCCGGTGGTATTCGGCACCACCACCGCATGACTCTGCCAAATCCCGCCCCAGGGAGTTGAGCTCCGACTGCGCGACAGCGGCTTCCTCATACAACTGGTCCAAGAACTGCTTTCGATACGCGGCGTCACCGAGTCGCGTTAGATCGAAACCCGGCTGCGCGGCCTCCGCGCCATCAGTCGTAAAGGATTCGCTCACCGCCAGGTGAGCGCCTGTCAATGGAGTCGGCATCAGGGCCGGCGGTTCCGTCGATGCAACGACGTCAGCCCCCCGTTCCCGGATCTCGCCTACCACGTCTTGCAACACGTCGATGGCCTGCTGGTGGCTGGCCAGGTGGTGCAGGGTCAGCGGCCGCGCGGTCAGCGAGTTGGCGAGTTCCGGCGTCGCCAGGATCATCCGGACCAGGTCGGGCCGCTCCGCGAGCTGCCGCACCAGCGTCTCGGCCAGCAACTCCTCCCGTCGCGGCGGTGCCTCCCAGCTCTGGTCGAGCATCCGCAGCATGCGCGGGTCGGCGAACAACCGGGTGAGGTCGGCCGCACCGTTCTCGTCCAGCCCCGGTACGAGCCGCCGCAACGTCGGCACGTCGGCGTGCTGCGCCAACTCGACGGGCGTCACCCCGGCGGCGAAGGCGGCGTCGAGGTTCCCGCTCTCCGCCAGCGCGTCGCGTACGTAGAGCCCGGCGGCGATCCGGTCGGCGTGTGCCTGCCGGTGGTCCTCGCGTACCCGGTCGGGTTCCGGCTCGACGGGCGGCGCGCTGCCCGGCATCGGTCCGTCGGCGCGCCGGTGGATGGTCGTGGACTCGCCGAGCAGGTGAACGTGGTTGAAGTCCGGGACGTGGCCGTCGGCGATCGGCGGCGGGGCCGGCGGGCGTGGCGGCGCCGGACGGGGTAGCGGCTCGGGCAGGACGTTGTAGGTGCCGGGTGGGCGGCCGGGGAGCGGCATCGGGCGGCCGTCGGGGCCGAGCACCAGAGCGTCGACGCCGACCACGTTGCCGCGGGCCGGACGGCCGCTGTGGTGGTAGATCGGCCGGTCCGCCACGTCGCCCGTCTGCGGGTCGAGGAAGAGGATCGTGCCGTCCTGGTTCAGCGCCACCCACGCGTGCGAGCCGCCGCCCTCGAAGCTGGTGATGAGGAATGCGTAACTGCCGTGGCCACCTGATGCGAGCTGCGCGTACAGGTCCCGGTAACCGCCGTCCACCAGGAGCTGCCGCTCCCGGCCGGTGACACCGGGCCGGTCCGGCGGGCAGAGGTTCTGGAACCGGCCGCCGGTCGTCTGCTCGACGCGAAGCGGTCCGTCCGCCTCGCCGCTCACCGGCCGGTTCACGTCGCCGTTCAGGTAACCGTCGAACGTACGCGGCGCCGCGACGCGCGGCCGTCCATGAACCCAGGTCTCGAACAGCGACAGCGTACAGTCGAGGCAGTTGATCCCCCGGGTGGCGTCGGCCGCCGGTCCGCCGTCGTTCGCGAGGCGGAACCATCGGCCGCGCCGCGGATCGGCGGTACGGGTCACGCTGCCGTCGGGGTTGCGGGGCATCTGCCGTTCGAGGTCGGTCTGGTGCAGCGCCAGCGGGGGCCGGAGCCCTCCTCGGCGGCCGTAGGGCCGGGACCTGTCGATCGGCTCGGGGTGCCCGTGACCGGTGAGCGCCGAGTGGTCGGCCGTATCCACCGCGCCGACGGCCAGGTCCGCCACGTCGTCGTTGATCCGGTAGAAGTCGGGGTCGTCCTCGATCATCACCTCGCGCGGCAGACGCTGGCCGGCACGGACCGCCTCCACCTCGTCGACGGCTCGGTAGTGCAGGCGTTCTCGCCGCCGGCCCTCCCACACGTGCCGGTCGGCGAGCTCGTGCCGCCCGGCTTGGCGCAGTTCGTGGGCCTGCATGAGGAGCCAACGCGCCGCCTCGTAATGCTGTTCGGCGAGGTCACGCAGCTCCTTGATCTGCGCATGGCGTCTGTTCTCCTCGTGCAAGGCACGCTGAGACTGCAGATAGCCCCGGTAGCGCCGCCGGTCCAGACCTTCCCGATCAGCTTTCAGCCGCGCGGCGCGCTGCTGAGCGGTCTCACGAGGCCACGTCCGGGCATCGAGCGGGCCAGGGTTCGGCCCCGGGGAGTCGTCGGTAGGAGGGCGATGCGGAGCCAAGGACTCCAGCAGCGGAAAACGGGGATTCGGCCCTGGTCGGGGCTCGGGCCCGATGGTCGGCGCTCCCGGGTGCGGTACCGGCTGGGGGTTGACCGGTGAGACCGGCGGCGGTCCCACCTGACCTCCGGTGCTGATGGGCGCAGTCCGGTCTGCCGTAGGTGGTGACGCGGCCTGCGGGTGGTCGGCAGGCGGCGCAGGCAGTGTCGCCGGTGCGGCCGCCGCCTGAACGGGGGTGGTCGAGGCCGGTGTGGCGTGGTCGATCGGCGCTACAACCGGACCCGCGCCGCCGTTGACTCCGGTCGACGGCGGGCCGGCGACGGGCGCGTCCGTGATCATCGAGGACAACGTAGGGCTCGTGGTGACCGCCGGACGTGCCACGTCGTGCGGGACGACATCGCCGAGCGGCGGCGTCGTTGTGGGATCCGGCGCCGGGCGGGGCAGGTCCACGGCGAGCGGGTGCGGACCGGCGGCTTGGGGCGTGACGTGCGTGGGTGGCACGGGGACGGCGCCCGCGGTCGTGTCGCCGCTATGGACGATCGGCTCGGCGACCCGCTGGGCCGGGATCAGCCCGACGGGATCGGCGGCGACCGGCACGTCCAGGCCGAACGGCGGCACCGTCAACCCGCTCAGCTGCCCGTCGAGGCGGCGTTGCAGTGCCGAGTCCGCCTGGTTGGTGGCGGACCCGGTGGCGCCGGAGGCAGCCGCGCGTGCCAGATCCTCCAGCGACGGCCCTTGGCCGGTCGCCAGACCCGCGGCGGTCTCGGCGAGCGTCTCCCCGGCCATCTCCCGCCCGAACCGCTCGCCGATCTCCGCGAACCGCCCGTTGGCGTGCCGGCCCAGCCCGGCCAGTGGCGCGACCGCGCCGCCGGCGAATCCGCCGAGAGCCGACGTGCTCACGTCGGTCAGGTCGAGGCCGTCCCGCCTGCCGGTGGAGTTCTGGTACGCCTGCGTGCCGAGGCTGGTGCCCGCCTCCTGGCCGGCCTCCAGCAGGCCGCCGACCGCGGCCCGGCGAGCCAGCTTGCGGGCGCCGGACTTGGCCGCCTCCTTCGCGGCCCGTTCGCCCGCCTCCTTGAGGCCCTGCTTGACCGCCTTGCGGGCGAGCTGGGCCACCAGCCGCTTGAAGATCTGCTGCACCACGACCCGCGTGGCGGTGATCGCGGCAGCCGCCGCCGGTGAGGCGGCGCCCAGGGTGAGCACTGTGGCGACGGCCAGGGACAGCAACTCGACGACCAGGATGCCCAGCTCGATCCAGGCTTCCAGCTTCGCGCCCTCGATGTCGCAGCCGCAGGAGTCGACCAGACGCGCCAGTTCGTCGGTGGCCGCGACCAGGACGTGCAGTGGCGCGTCCTCACCCTCGGCGAGCTTGTGCCACGCAGTGTCGAACGCGCCGGCGACCAAACCGACTCCCCCGTACCCGCTCTTCACCTCACCCGCGGCGGTGATCGCGTCATCGCGCGGACGGGTCAGGACGCCTGCTACGCCGTACCACTGGTCGGCCAGGTCCCAGACGGCGCGCTCGTCGCCCTCCGGCCATTCGACGCCGACCACCCAGTCGAGCGCCTCGTAGATCCAGCCGGGCAGGTCCCACGGGCAGAAGTCGAGCGGGTGCGGGATCGGGCTGGGCAGCATGCTCACGCGCGGGTCCTCCGGTGGTCAGCGCCGGGGCCGATGGGGGTTGTGCCCTTGCTGCGGGACCTTCCCGAGGTCACGGGCGTTGCTCAGGTCCGTCTCCACGGTGGCCGTGACCGAGCGGACAACGTCCGACCCGAGCACCTCCAGCGACCGGCCGAGAAGCTCCCACGCGCGCAGCAGCGCCTCGGCGTAACCCTGGTACTGCTTGTCGAACGCGGCGCCGATGTCGTCGCGGCCCCAGGGCCGCTGGGCGCTCGCGGCGGCGATCGGCTCGCCCGCCTCCCGCCGGGCCGCGCTCACCGCCCGCCCCGACAGCGCCAGGTCGGCCCCGCCGCGCCGGGCCCGGTCCGGGTCCAGCCAGATCTCTCCCCCGGCCACCTGTCACTCGCCGCGGGCCAGCACGGAGTCGGCCCGGCTCAGCAGCGCGCCGAAGTCATGGGTACGCAGGAACTCGACCGACGGAGAGCCCGGCGGCAGGTAGCCGGCGACCAGTTCGCGGGTGGCGGTGGTCGCCGCGGTGGAGGCGCGCAGCACGGTTTCGGTGATCTTCCGGCTCAACGCACGGGCGTCCCGGTCGTGGAACGCCGCAGGGCTCACCTCGACGCTGATCAGCTCGCCTCGCGCGCCGACGATCGCGGTCACCTGACCGTCGTCGGAGCGTTCGGTGACCCGCAGGTCGGCCAGCTTGGTCTGGAGTTCGTCCAGACCGGACCGCAAGCGCTGGTATTGGCCGTACACCTCGTCGAATCGCGCGCGCAGTGCACGGTTCGCATCCCGGTCCGCACTCTCGGCCACCGTCGCTCCCCTTCCGTCACCGTGGGTAGGGCCGACCATACCGGGTGCCACGAAATCCGTGGGGTCCGGTAATTTCAGGTGGTGATCGAGCGACAGCAGGCCGAGCAGATCGCCTCGGTGTGGGCCCGGCGGGACTCCGACCGCCTCGGTTTTCCCTGCACACCCGAGGTCGAGGAGTTCGACCTGGGCTACGTGGTGAGTTCCAGCGTGTCCACCGAGGCCCGGGCGCTCCCCGGCGACCTGCCGACCACTGTGATCGACAAGGAGACCGGCGAGGTGTCGACATGGCCGCGCGTGCCGGCCGCGGCGGTCGAGCGGATGTACCGGCAGCGGCGCCCGGCCGAACCGCGCGCGCCGCGTACCGTCGATCCGGCCGCCCAACTGCTGCGTGAGCTGACCCGCCTGCCCACCCCCGGCGCGGCTGCGCACCTCACGCTCGACGGCCGGCAGCACGTCGCGCAGGGCGCGAAGGGCGACATCGAGGTGCGCCACCATCCGCTCGTCCGGTCCTATCTGGACGAGTTACCGGTGGGGCATCTGGTACGCGGTGGGGAGCGGCACGCCGAGATGATCGTCGTTTCCGACGCGCTGTACGAGCACGACCACCGCCGCGCCGCCGAAGGCCTGCCGCCGCTGTCCATCGAGGACGCACGCGACCTGCTCGGCACCAGCCGGATCGAGGTCTATCGCACCCGTGAGCCGGGCGATCCCCAGGGCGGACAGGCGGATCTTCCCTGCGACTCGTGCGTCCGGTTCCTGGTGCGGTTCGCGGTACTGCCGTGGTCCGACCTCGCCTTCGTGGAGGAGTGGCGCCCGGAGCCGCGCGAGGTCATTCAACCCGGGCGGTTTCCCGACGAGGTCGCCCACGCCCTCGTGGACGGCGGCTGGCAGATCAGCATGTTCAACGAGGCACTCGCGATGGGCGCCATGACCGAGACGAAGGCGGTCGCGGGACAGCATCACCGGCACGAGACGTTCCCCGCCGCCGAGGCGGCGCTCACCGCGTTCCCGGCCGTCCTGAGCCGACGGCGCGGGCCCGGCGAGCAGGTCTGGATCAGCCGGTTCACCACGAACCCGCTGCGGGCCGCGCACACCGCCGACTCCCTCGCCGACTTCGCCGCCGTCCTGGGCGCCCGCCTGTTCCCGCTCGGCAGCGAGCGTCAGGAGAGCATCCTCGCGGTCGACGAGCACGGCCGCGTCTTCGCCCTCGACCAGGCCGGCGAGTGGTTCCTCGGCGCCGACATCGACGCCGCCCTCATCACCCTGCTGCTCGGGCGCGCCCCGGCCCGGGTCCGCGACGACGGCACCTGGTGAGGCCGAGGGCGGGCGATCAGAGGGCCACGCCGGTCAGCACCGTGACCCGCGGCTCGGTGTAGTCGTCCATCGCGCTGCGCAGCCCTTCCCGCCCGACCCCGGAGCCCTTCACGCCGCCGTACGGCATCTGGTCGGCCCGGTACGACGGCACGTCCCCGACGATCACGCCACCGACCTCCAGCGTGCGGGCGGCGTCGAACGCCACGTCGAGCCGGTGGGTGAAGACGCCGGCCTGCAGCCCGTACGCGGAGTCGTTGACGGCGGCGAACGCGGCCCGGTCGTCCGCGACCGGGGCGACCACCAGCACCGGTCCGAACACCTCCTCGGCGCACACCTTCGCGTCGGCCGGTACGCCGCTGAGCACTGTGGGCGGGTAGGTGGCGCCGTCGCGCCGCCCGCCGGCCTCGATGACCGCGCCGGCGGCGACCGCCTCGTTCACCCAGCTCTCGACGCGCTGCGCCGCCTCGATCGACACCAGCGGGCCGACGTCGGTCAGCTCGGATCGCGGGTCGCCGGTGCGCAGCGCCTGCACCGCCGCGACGAGCCGGGGCAGGAAGCCGTCGTAGAGCCACTCGTGCACGTAGACCCGCTGCACGGCGATGCACGACTGCCCGGCCTGGTAGTTGGAGAACGTGGCGATGCGGTGCGCGGCGAAGGTCAGGTCCTCGTCCGCCGCCCAGTCCTCGCAGATGACCGCCGCGGCGTTGCCGCCGAGTTCCAGCGTGACGTGTTTGTCCGGCGCGGCCCGGCGGATGGCCGCGCCGACGGGCCCGGAGCCGGTGAACGACACCACCGGCAGCCGGGGATCGGCGACCAGTTCGGCGGCGCGCTCGTTCGGCAGCGGCAGCACCGAGAACATGCCCTCGGGCAGGTCGGTCCCGGCCAGGATCTCGCCGAGCAGCAGCGCGGTGAGCGGTGTCGCCGGTGCGGGCTTGACCACGATCGGGGTGCCGACGGCGAGCGCCGGGGCGACCTTGTGGGCGACCAGGTTGAGCGGGAAGTTGAACGGGGTGATGCCGAGCACCGGCCCGCGCGGCACGCGCCGGACCAGGGCGATCCGCCCGGTGGCGGCGGGGTCGGTGTCGAGCCGTTGCAGCTCGCCGGAGAACCGGCGGGCCTCCTCGGCGGCCCAGCGGAACGTGGAGATCGCGCGTCCCACCTCGGCCTTCGCCCACTTGACCGGTTTGCCGTTCTCGGCGGTGATCAGCGCGGCGGCCTCGTCGGCCCGCTCGGCGAGCCGGCAGGAGACGTGGTCCAGTGCGGCCGCGCGTGCGTGCGCGGGCAGGGCCGCGGCCTCCGCGGCCACCCGGGCGGCGCCCGCGACTGCGGCTTCGACCTGGTCGGGCGTGGCGCGCGTGGTACGCCCCACCGGCTGCCCGTCGTACGGGTGGGTGACTGTCAACTCGTCCTCGCCGTGGGCGGGGCGACCGGCGACGTAGAAGGCTCTCGGCTCCACGACCGGCAGCCTAGACCACAGACACCCGCGCGGAAACAGTTGCTCAAACCCTTGTCTGCCTCGGATTTAGTAGCCAAGATGGCAGTCAGATTGCGATAACCTCCGCTGACCCTCTCCCCGGCCACCCTCTCGGAGACTCTGATGAGCGACCAGCAGCAGCTGCGCAACTTCGTCAACGGCGAGTACGTCGACCCGGTGGACGGCGGCTACGCCGACCTGGTCGACCCGTGCACCGGCGAGGTCTTCGCCCAGGCCCCGGTCTCCGGCGCGGCGGACGTGGACGCGGCCATGAAGGCCGCCAACGCCGCGTTCGAGACCTGGCGGGACGCCACGCCCGCCGAGCGGCAGCGCGCGCTGCTGAAGTTCGCCGACGCGGTCGAGGCGCGGGCCGCCGAGCTGGTCGACGCGGAGGTCCGCAACACCGGCAAGCCCCGGCAGCTCACCGCCGACGAGGAGCTGCCGCCGGCGATGGACGAGTTGCGCTTCTTCGCCGGGGCGGCCCGTCTGCTGGAGGGGCGCTCGGCCGGTGAGTACATGGCCGGGCACACCTCGTACGTGCGGCGCGAGCCGATCGGCGTCTGCGCCCAGGTGACCCCCTGGAACTACCCGTTGATGATGGCGGTCTGGAAGATCGCACCGGCGCTGGCGGCGGGGAACGCGGTGGTGCTGAAGCCGTCGGACACCACGCCGGTGTCGACGCTGCTGCTGGCCGAGATCGCCGCCGAGCACCTGCCCCCGGGTGTGTTCAACGTGGTCTGCGGCGACCGCGACACCGGCCGTACGCTGGTCTCCCACCCGACCCCGCAGCTCGTGTCGATCACCGGCTCGACCCGCGCGGGCATGGAGGTCGCCGCCGCGGCGGCGCCGGACCTGAAGCGGACCCACCTGGAGCTGGGCGGCAAGGCCCCGGTGGTGATCTTCGACGACGCGGATCTGGCGGCGGCGGCCGAGGCCATCGCGACGGGCGGCTACTTCAACGCCGGTCAGGACTGCACGGCTGCGACCCGCGTGCTCACCGGGCCGGGCATCCACGAGGACTTCGTGGCCGCGCTGACCGAGCAGGCCCGCAACACCCGCACCGGCGCGCCGGACGACGCCGACGTGCTCTACGGCCCGCTGAACAACGCCAACCAGCTCGCCCGGGTGAGCGGCTTCGTGAACCGGCTGCCGGACCACGCGAACGTCACCACCGGCGGTGCCCGGGTCGGCGAGCGCGGCTTCTTCTACGCCCCGACCGTTGTCTCCGGCGTTCGCCAGACCGACGAGATCGTCCAGGACGAGGTGTTCGGGCCGGTCATCACCGTGCAGCGCTTCTCCGACGAGGACGAGGCGGTGCGCTGGGCGAACGGCGTGGACTACGGCCTGTCCGCCTCGGTGTGGACGCGCGACCACGGCCGGGCCATGCGGATGACACGGCGGCTGGACTTCGGCTGCGTCTGGGTGAACACGCACATCCCGTTCGTCTCGGAGATGCCGCACGGCGGCTTCAAGCACTCCGGCCACGGCAAGGACCTGTCGGTCTACAGCCTGGAGGACTACACCCGGGTCAAGCACGTCATGCACAACATCGAGGGCTGATCCCGATGACCACGAGCGAGGAGTTGCACAAGCGCCGGGTCGAGGCGGTGGCGCGGGGCGTGGGCAGCACCGTTCCCGCGTACGTGGACCGGGCGGGCGGCGGCACGATCACCGACGTGGACGGGCGGGAGTGGATCGACTTCGCCGCCGGCATCGCTGTCACCAACGTGGGCAACTCCGCGCCGCGCGTGGTCGAGGCGGTACGCGCGCAGGCCGAACGGTTCACCCACACCTGCTTCATGGTCGCGCCGTACGAGTCGTACGTGGCGGTCTGCGAGCAGCTCAACGCGCTGACGCCGGGTGGCTTCGAGAAGCGGTCGGCGTTGTTCAACTCCGGCGCCGAGGCGGTGGAGAACGCGGTGAAGGTCGCCCGGCACGCGACCGGGCGGCCCGCGGTGGTGGTGTTCGACCACGCGTACCACGGCCGGACCAACCTGACCATGGCGCTGACCGCGAAGAACATGCCGTACAAGCACCGGTTCGGGCCGTTCGCCGGTGAGGTCTACCGGGTGCCGATGTCGTACCCGCTGCGCGACGGCGGGCTGGACGGCGCCACCGCGGCGGCCCGGTCGATCGAGATGATCGAGAAGCAGGTGGGCGCGGAGAACGTGGCGGCGCTGCTGATCGAGCCGATCCAGGGCGAGGGCGGTTTCGTCGTACCCGCGCCGGGTTTCCTGCCGGCACTGCGCGAGTGGGCGACGGCGGCCGGGGTGGTGTTCGTGGCCGACGAGATCCAGACCGGCTTCTGCCGCACCGGCGACTGGTTCGCCTGCGAGCACGAGGGCGTGCAACCGGACCTGATCACGCTGGCGAAGGGCATCGCGGGCGGCCTGCCGCTGGCGGCTGTGACCGGCCGGGCGGACCTGATGGACGCGGTGCACGTCGGCGGTCTCGGCGGCACGTACGGCGGAAACCCGATCGCCTGCGCCGCCGCGCTCGCGTCCATGGAGACGATGCGGGAGCTGGACCTGGCCGCCGCCGCGCGCCGGATCGGCGCGGTGATGGGTGAGCGGCTGCGCGCGACAGCCGCCGGTGACCCGCGCGTCGCAGAGGTACGCGGCCGGGGCGCGATGCTCGCCGTGGAGATCGTGCAGCCGGGCACGCTGACGCCGGACCCGGCCGCCACGGCGGCGATCTCGGCGGCCTGCCACGCGGCCGGGCTGCTCACCCTGACCTGCGGCACCTACGGCAACGTGCTGCGGTTCCTGCCTCCGCTCGTCATCTCCGACGACGAGCTGGGCCGGGGACTGGACATCCTGGCGGCCGCCTTCGGCTGACACCGGACGTGGAACACCATGGGCCCGATCTCCCCCAGGACCGGCCCATGGTGTTCCGCCCGGAGGATCAGCGGAGCAGCTCCACAGTGTTGCGCCGGACCAGGTTCTTGCCGGGTTCGCGGATCGCGTCCATGGCCGCCGTGTTGAGCAGCACGCAGCTTCCGGACGGCCCGGTCACGGTCACCGTCACCGCCTTGTCGTTGTCCAGGTTCGTCACCCGCAGCCGGGTGCCGAGCGGGAACTGGCCGCTGGTGGCGGCCGGTGCCCCGCCCTCGGCGAAGAACGTGAGCGCGCCGGTGCAGACGCTGCCGCCGATCGGTTGCGCCGCGCCCGGCCGGGTCTCACCCGGCTGCGCACCGGGCGCCGGGGCGGCGGCGCCGTCGAGGCGTTCCACCACGTTGCGGCGGACGACGTTCTTGCCCGGCTCGCGTACCAGGTCCATGGCGGCGGCGTTGAGCAGCACGCAGCTTCCGGACGGCCCGGTCACGGTCACCGTGGCCACCTGCCGGTTGTCCAGGTTCGTCACCCGCAGCCGGGTGCCCACCGGGAACCTGTCGCTTGTCGCGGCCGGCGGCCCGCCCTCGGCCGAGAAGGTCACCGACCCGGCGCAGACCGACCTCGCGGCCGGCGCGGTGTCCGCGAAACCGAGTCCGGTGCCCACCGAGACCGCCACCGTGGCGGTCACCGCCACGGTCGCCGCCAGCACGTGCTTGCGCTGCACCCTCACGTTCTCTCCCGTCGTCGCTGTCGTTCGACGCGTGGTACGGACGGGAGGGCCGGACCGTTCACCCGGATCGGCGGACTACAGCGGACCGTAACGAGTGCGTGGCGCTCCGGTCATCGGCGCCCGGTTCCGTCCGGCACATGAGCCGGATGACGCATTGGCGCTCGGGGGTGAGGTGGGTCACGATGGGTGGAAGGAGGCGCTGGTGGCTGACCCGTGGCTCGCCCTGGAGTTCGGCGCGGATCCGGCGGAGCGGATCGCGCAGGTCGGTGCCGCCCACGAGGCGTTCCTCACCGCCGGCACCACCTCCGGCCGGGTCCGGGAGGTGGTGGCCCGGTCCTGGGAGCGGTCCGCGCTGCTCGACCCGGAGACCACCGCGCCGGTGGACCTCACCGACGACGCGCTGGAGACGTACCGCGCCGCACATCCGCTGGCCCGGGTGATGCCGCTGTTCCGCGACCTGCTCGGCGGCATCGCGCAGGACGGCGCGCACCTGATGGCGGTCTGCGACGCCGCCGGCCGGCTGCTCTGGGTGGAGGGCCATCCCGGGGTGCTGCGGCATGCCGAGCGGATGAACTTCGTACCGGGCGCCCGCTGGGACGAGGCGCACGCCGGCACGAACGCCCCCGGCACCGCCCTCGCCGTCGACCACGGCGTGCAGATCTTCGCCACCGAGCACTTCGTCCGGCCGGTGCAGCGCTGGACCTGCGCGGCCGCGCCGATCCACGACCCGGCCAGTGGCGCGCTGCTCGGTGCCGTCGACATCACCGGCGGGGATCACCTGGCCAACCCGCAGAGCCTGGCGCTGGTCCGGGCCACCGCCCGGGCCGCCGAGGCGTTCCTGGCCGGTGCCGCGCCCGCCGCGCCGGACGTGGCGTACGTGTCGGCGCTCGGGCGCGACGAGGCGGAGCTGCGCGTCGGCGGCCGGCGCATCCGGCTCGGCCGGCGGCACAGCGAACTGCTGGTGCTGCTCGTCGACCATCCCGAGGGGCGCACCGGGGAACAGCTCGGCCTCGACCTCTACGGCGACGACAGGCGGCACCCGGTCACGCTGCGCGCCGAACTGTCCCGGCTGCGCCGCGTGCTCGGCGAGGAACTGCTCGACTCCCGCCCGTACCGGCTGCGGCCGGCCGTACGCGCCGACTTCCGTACCGTCACCGAACTGCTGGAGCGTGGCGATCCGGCGGCGGCTCTGCGCGCGTACCCCGGGCCCCTGCTGCCCCTGTCGGACGCGCCGGGAGTGGCGCGACTGCGCCGCCTGGTCGACGGCCAGTTGCGCGCCGCGGTGCTGGCCGGCGCCGACCCGGGGCTGCTCGCGGCCTGGACCGCGACGGCGGCCGGGTCCGACGACCTGGCCGCCTGGCAGGCCCTGGCCCGGGCGTTGCCGCCGGGCGCGCCCCGCCGGCCGCTCGCTGTCGCGCGGGCCCGCCAGCTCGCCGAGGAGTACGCGCTGCCGCGCGCAACGTTCCTGCAACGTCCCGGAAACTAGCCTGCCCGCCATCCACCCCAGACGGACGGCGGAGGTACCCATGACGCGCTACGACGCCCCCACCCACTGGCAGTCCCGCTACGACCACTACATCGGCGGCGAGTACGTGAAGCCGCACGGTGGGAGGTACTTCGAGAACCCGACCCCGGTGACCGGGCAGACCTTCTGCGAGGTGGCCCGGGGCACCGCCGAGGACGTGGAGAAGGCGCTCGACGCGGCGCACGGCGCGGCCGGCACGTGGGGCCGCACGTCGGTCGCCGAACGCTCGCTGATCCTCAACCGGATCGCCGACCGCATGCAGGACAACCTGGAGTCCCTCGCGATCGCCGAGACGTGGGAGAACGGCAAGCCGGTACGCGAGACGCTGGCCGCCGACATTCCGCTCGCGATCGACCACTTCCGCTACTTCGCCGGGGCGATCCGGGCGCAGGAGGGCTCGCTCGGCGAACTCGACGACGACACGGTGGCCTACCACTTCCACGAGCCGCTGGGCGTGGTCGGGCAGATCATCCCGTGGAACTTCCCGATCCTCATGGCGGTGTGGAAGCTCGCCCCGGCGCTCGCCGCCGGCAACGCGGTGGTGCTCAAGCCGGCCGAGCAGACGCCCGCCTCGATCCACTACCTGCTCTCGCTGATCGGCGACCTGCTACCGCCCGGCGTGGTGAACGTGGTGAACGGCTTCGGCGTCGAGGCGGGCAAGCCGCTCGCGTCCTCGCCACGCGTGGCCAAGGTGGCGTTCACCGGCGAGACCACCACCGGGCGGCTGATCATGCAGTACGCCAGTGAGAACATCAAGCCGGTCACACTGGAGCTGGGCGGCAAGAGCCCGAACATCTTCTTCGACGACGTCAGCGCCGCCTCCGACGACTTCCGGGACAAGGCGCTCGAAGGCTTCACCATGTTCGCCCTCAACCAGGGCGAGGTCTGCACCTGCCCGTCGCGGGCGCTCATCCAGCAGGGCCACTACGCCGACTTCCTGGCCGCCGCCGTGGACCGGACCGGGCAGATCAAGCAGGGACACCCGTTGGACACCGACACGATGGTCGGCGCGCAGGCGTCCAACGACCAGCTGGAGAAGATCCTGTCCTACCTGGACATCGGGCGGCAGGAGGGCGCTCGGGTCCTCACCGGCGGTGAGCGGGCCGACCTCGGCGGCGAGCTGTCCGGCGGCTACTACGTCCAGCCGACCATCTTCGAGGGCGACAACTCGATGCGGATCTTCCAGGAGGAGATCTTCGGCCCGGTGGTGTCGGTGACCTCCTTCGCCGACCTGGACGACGCCGTGAAGATCGCCAACGACACGCTGTACGGCCTCGGCGCGGGCGTGTGGACCCGGGACCTGAACACCGCGTACCGGGCCGGGCGGGCCATCCAGGCCGGCCGGGTGTGGACGAACTGCTACCACGCCTACCCGGCGCACGCGGCGTTCGGCGGCTACAAGCAGTCCGGCATCGGCCGGGAGAACCACAAGATGATGCTGGAGCACTACCAGCAGACCAAGAACCTGCTGGTCAGCTACTCGCCGAAGAAGCTGGGCTTCTTCTGATGGGTGACACCGTGACCCTGACCCCCGCGGCGGCCGACCTGATCCGGTCGCTGCGGGGGCAGCACGGCCCGCTGATGTTCCACCAGTCCGGCGGCTGCTGCGACGGCAGCGCCCCGATGTGCTACCCGGCGGGTGAGTTCCGCACCGGCGGCTCGGACGTGCTGCTCGCCTCGCTCGCTGTCGACGGGGTACCCGAGCCGGTGGAGTTCTGGATGTCGAAGGCCCAGTGGGAGCTGTGGCGGCACACCCGGCTCACCGTCGACGTGGTGCCCGGCCGGGGCAGCGGCTTCTCCCTGGAGGCGCCGGAGGGCGTCCGCTTCCTCATCCGGTCCCACCTGAACCGCTGATCTGTCCGAGATCTTGCAGCTCGCGGGCATCGCGGCGGTGGGATGCTGACGCCGTCCACTTCGGAGTAAGCGTCCCACCACCGCCCGACAGGAGACCGCGCATGAACCCGGTCCGACAGCCAGTGCTCGCCGCCGGCCTCACCGCCCTGGCCACCGCCGCCACGCTCGGGCTCGCGCCGGGCGCCGCCGTCGCCGCCCCGGCGGCCTCACCCAGCATCTCCGTCAACTGGTTCGGCGCGGCCGACGTGCGGGCACACACCGCCACCGTCGGCGGCCGGTTCGACTGCGGCGCCGAGCGCGGCCTCGCGTACATCGAGGTGCACCTGGACCAGCGGGTACGGCGCGGGTCGGTCACCGGCTTCGGGTTCGGCGTGATCGGCGCGTGCACCGACGAGCGCACCGCCGGCACCTGGACCGCCACGATCCCCGCCGACCAGGGCAGGTTCCGCGGTGGTCCCGCCACGGCGACAGCCCGCCTGGTGGTGGAGCCCAACTCCCTCACCGAAACCACCGAACCGTTGCGCCTGCGCCCCCGCTGCGCCCGCCCCTGACCCCCTCCCCTCCCTCGACCCCGCGATCTTGCACCCTGTGCCCCCTGTTTGTCGCATCGGTCCCTTTTGCGGGGTAGGCAAGTACAACGAAAAAGGGGGGAGGGGGCTCAGCGGGCGTCGAGGAGGGGCTGGGTGGGGTTCCACGGGGTTCCACCGGCGGCGTCGTGGCGGCGGCGGGCTATCGCGGACAGCGCCTCCAGCACCACCCGGTTGCCCAGGTACGCGGTGATGTCGGCGTGGTCGTACGGCGGGGCCACCTCGACCACGTCCAGCCCGACCACCGGCAGCTCGTAACAGACCCGGCGAACCGCGTCGAGAAGCTGCCGGGAGGTGAACCCACCCGGCTCGGGCGTGCCGGTGCCGGGCGCCATGCCCGGGTCGACCACGTCCACGTCGACGGAGAGGAACACGCCCTCGCACTCGTCGGTCGCGATGCCGAACGCCTCGGTCAGGCAGGTGTCCAGCCCGCGCGCCACGATCTCGGTCATCTCGTACGAGCGCATCCGCTGTTCCGCCATCCACGACAATGTGGAAGGGCCGGGCCAGTAGCCGCGCAGCCCGATCTGGAGGAAGCGGTCGCCGCGTACCGCACCGGACTCGATGAGCCGGCGCATCGGCTGGCCGTGGCCGTGCAGCGAGCCGAACTCGACGTCGCCGGTGTCGGCGTGCGCGTCGAAGTGCACCAGCGACACCCGGCCGAGCCCGTGGTGCCGGGCCACCCCGGTGGCGTCCGGCAGCGCGATGGAATGGTCCCCGCCGAGCACCACAGGGATCGCCCCGGCGGCGGCTACCGCGTGCACGGCGGTCTCCAGCGCGGCGAGCGAACGCTCGATGTCGCCGCTGAACATCTCCACGTCGCCGGCGTCGTAGACGCACAGGTCCTTCAGCCCGTCGACGCGCAGCGCCAGCGACGGGCGGGAGCCGTCGTGCGGGAGGTAGCAGGCCTGCCGGATGGCGGACGGCCCGAACCGGGTGCCCGGCCGGTGCGAGGTGCCGCCGTCGAACGGCGCCCCGATGATCACCACGTCCGCGTCGGCGTACGTGACCGGCTCCTCGACTGTGCACGGCGGCACGCCGAGGAACGTGATGTCGGGACCGTACATCGGGCCGTACCGGGTCATCGTTCCTCCATCCCCCACGGCGAACCGTAGCCGGTGAGCAGGTCCAGGAAGGGTGCCGGCGGGAACGCCTCCGGGCCGAGCACGCCAGTGCCCGACCAGGCGCCGGTGGCGAGCAGTTCCAGCGCGACGACCGGGTTGACGGCGGTCTGCCAGACCACCGCCTGGTGGCCGTACTCGGCCATCGACCACTCGTTGTCGACCACGTGGTAGAGGTAGACGCGGCGGGGCCGGCCGTCCGGCCCGGTGCCGGTGACGTACGTGCCGGCGCACGTCTTGCCGCTCATCCGGTCGCCGAGCGTGGCCGGGTCGGGCAGGGCGGCGGCCACCAGGTCGCGCGGCGACACGTCGACCCCGCGCACGCGCACCGGCTGGGTGGAGTCCAGCCCGAGCTTGTGCAGCGTACGCAGCACCTCGATGAACTCGGCGCCGAGGCCGTACTTGAAGGTGACCCGCTTCGCCTGCACCCAGCGCGGGATGAGCAGCACCTCCTCGTGCTCGACGTTGACGCACTCGACCGGGCCGATCCCGGCCGGGAAGTCGAACACCTCCGGCTCGCTGAACGGTTCGGTGGTGAACCAGCCGCGCCCGGTCTCCCAGATCACCGGCGGGTTGAGGCACTCCTCAATGGTGGTCCAGATGGAGAACGAGGGCGCGAACTCGTAGCCGGCGACTGTGAGGTTCGCGCCGTCGCGTACCCCGATCTCGTCGACCTCGGCGAAGAGTTCGTCGGCGGCGTAGCGGGCGAAGACGTCGGACAGGCCCGGTTCGACGCCGATGCCGCACAGCGCCAGCCGCCCGGCGGCGGCCCATTGCTCCGCGACGGCGAACTGCTCGTCGCCGAGCTTGACCCCGGTCTCGGCGTAGGGACGCTCGGGGTGCGGCCGGGACAGCGACATCGCCATGTCCAGGTAGTCGGCCCCGGCGGCGAACGCGCCGTCGAAGATCGGCATGACGAAGCGCGGGTCGACCGCGTTCAGCACGTGCGTGATCCGGTGTTCCCGGCACAGGGCGGCCACCGCGTCGGCGGAGGCGGCGTCCACTGTGGCGGCGACGAACCGGTCGCCGTGCCCGGCGACGGCCCGCGCCGCACGCGCCGGGTCGTGGTCGGCGACCACCATGGTCTCGAAGAAGGTACGGCGGGCGGCGATGGATACGGCGGCGGAGCCGACGCCACCGGCGCCGACGAGGAGGATACGCATCAGGAGTCGAACCCCAGTCCAAGACGGTCGAGAGTACGGAGCCAGAGGTTGCGCCGGCCGTCGCGCGCGTCGGCGCAGGCGAGCGACCAGCGGGTGAGGTTGATGCCCACGGACCGGGCCGGTTCCGGCGGGAACGGCAGCGGCTTGCGGCGCACCAGGTCGAGGCGGGTCAGCGGGGTGTCAGCGCCGGAGAGCAGGTCGAGCGTCACGCGGGCGCCGAACCGGGTCGCGCCGACGCCGAGCCCGGTGAACCCGGCCGCGTACGCCAGGCGTCCGGAGTACGCGGTGCCGAAGAACGCGCAGAACCGGGTGCAGGTGTCGATGACCCCGCCCCAGCGGTGGCTGAACCGCAGCCCGTCCAGTTGAGGAAAGGTCGCGAAGAAGTGCGACGCCAGCGTGGCGAAGGTGGCCTCGCGCTGCTCCAGCGCGGGCGCCACCCGGTTGCCGTAGTGGTAGACGGCGTCGTAGCCGCCGAACAGGATCCGGTTGTCGGCGGTGAGCCGGTAGTAGTGGAACTGGTTGCCGGTGTCGGCGAGCCCCTGCCGGTGCCGCCAGCCGACCGCGTCGCGCTGCTCATCGGTCAGCGGCGCGGTCATCAGCGCGTAGTCGTAGACCGGCACGACCCAGGAGCGCAGCCGGCGCAGCAGCGGCGGGAACGCGTTGGTGGCCAGCACGACCTGCCGCGCCCGTACCGCGCCGGGCGCCGCGTCCGCGCCGCCCGCCGTGGTGGCGCGCAGCCCGGCGCCGTCGCGGGCCAGGCCGGTGACGCGGGTGTGCTCGTGCACGCGTACGCCCAGGTCGAGCGCCGCCCGGCGCAGTCCCCAGGCGAGCTTCGCCGGGTCGAGCAGGGCCACCCGGTCGCGGTCCCACATCCCGCCCAGGTACGTCGGCGACGCCACCTCGGCGCGTACCTCGTCGCGGTCGAGCAGCCGCACGTCGTGGCCGTACCGGCGGGCCAGGTCGGCGTCGGCGGCGAGCCCGTCGAGCTGGTACGGCTCGACGGCCACCGCCAGCTCGCCGGTGCGTTCGAAGTCGCAGTCGATGTCGTACTTCGCCACTGTGGCGGCGATGGCGTCGAGGTTCTCCCGGCCCAGCCGTTCCAGCTCGCCGATCTCGCCGGGGAACCGTTCGACGCCGTTGGCGAGCCCGTGGGTGAGCGACGCGGCGCAGAACCCGCCGTTCCGCCCGGACGCCGCCCAGCCGCACGTGCCCGCGTCGACGAGCAGGACGTCACGGTCCGGGTCGGCCTCCTTGGCGAGCAGCGCGGTCCACAGCCCGGCGTACCCGCCGCCGACCACGAGCAGGTCGGCGGCGTGCGCCCCGGCGAGCGGCGGCAACGGGTCGGGGCGAACCGGGCGGTCCAACCAGTACGACACGGGCGCGGCGTCGGCCAGTGCCCGGCCGGTATGCGGGGGTGTCATGGCTTGCCCGCCGGTGTGGCGACCATCGCGAGGGCGGCCCGTCGCGCCCGCCGCCCGCGCAGCGAGGTGGCCCCGACCAGCAGCAACGCGATCACGAACATGGCCGTGCCGATCACGTTGACCTGCGGCGGGATGCCCCGCTGGGAGGCGCCCCAGACGTACATGGGGAACGTGACAGTGGTGCCGGCGTTGAAGTTCGTGATGATGAAGTCGTCGAAGCTGAGCGAGAACGCCAGCAGCGCGGCGGCCACGATGCCGGGTAGCACCAGCGGCAGCGTGATCCGCCGGAACGTCTGCCACTCGCTGGCGTACAGGTCCATCGCGGCCTCCTCCAGCCGCCGGTCCATGCCGGAGAGCCGGGCCTTGACGGTGACCACGACGAACGACACGCAGAACATGACGTGCGCGATGACGATGGTCCAGAAGCCCTGCGGCACCCCGGCGGCGACGAAGAGGGCGAGCAGCGAGGTGCCCATCACCAGTTCCGGTGTGGCCATCGGCAGGAAGATCAGCCCGTTGAGCCCGGACCGGCCGCGGAAGCTGTGCCGGACCAGGGCGAACGCCATCAGCGTGCCGAGGAGCGTGGAGACGACTGTGGCGATCAGGCCGATCTGCATGCTGCGCACCACGGCGTCGCACATGTCCGAGGTGGCGCAGGGCTGCTTCCAGTTGTCGAGCGTGAACTCGTTGAAGTCGTAGGAGAGCCGGCTGGAGGGCCGGTTGAAGGACAGACCGGCGACCACCATGATCGGCAGCGTCAGGTAGCCGAGGACGAGCACCGCTACGCCCATCACCCACCGGTCGGCGAGCCAGCGCCTCATCAGAGCCGGCCCCCATTCGCGACTGCGGGGCTCCGCTTCGCTGCGCTCCTCGCGCTCATCAGAGCCGGCCTCCATTCGCGACTGCGGGGCTCCGCTTCGCTGCGCTCCTCGCGCTCATCAGAGAACCTCCTCCGTGCCGGCCTTACGCAGGTAGACGAAGACGATCGCCAGGATCGCGGCCATCAGCAGGAACGACAGCGCCGCGCCCTGCGGATAGTCCAGCCGGACCAGGAACGCCGAGTCGATGACGTTGCCGATCATGTACTCGTTCGGCGTACCGAGCAGCTCGGCGTTGATGTAGTCACCGGTGGCCGGGATGAAGAACAGCAGCGTGCCGGCGATCAGGCCGGGCATCGACAGCGGCAGCGTGACCTTGGCGAACGCGCGCACCGGGCTCGCGTACAGGTCGCTCGCCGCCTCCAGCAGCCGGGGATCGAGCCGCTCCAGGCTCGCGTACAGCGGCAGCACCAGGAACGGCAGGAAGTTGTACGTCAGGCCGAGCACCACGGCGATCGGGGTGGCGAGCAGCCGCCCGTCCGGGCCGAGCAGGTGCACGTCGCGCAGCAGCCCGACGAGCGCGCCGTTGTCCGACAGGATGGTCTTCCAGGCCAGCGTGCGCACCAGGAAACTGGTGAACATCGGCGCGACCACCGCGACCAGCAGCAGGTTCTTCCACCGGCCGGCCTTCTGCGCGATCGCGTACGCCAGCGGGTAGCCCATCAGCAGCGCGAGCACCAGCGCGACGGCCGAGTAGAGGAAGGACCGGGAGAACTGCGGCCAGTACGCCTGCAACGCGTCCGGGTAGTTGCTGAACGCCCAGGTCATGGCGTACCCGGTGGAGAGCGAGCCGGCCGGGTCGTAGAGGCTGGCCGAGGCGAGCTGCACCAGCGGGAGCGCGAAGAAGACGAGCAGCCAGACCGCGCCGGGCAGCAGCAACAGGTACGGCAGGAGGCGGCTGCGCCCGCGCCGCACCGGCGGCGGCACCGGCTTCCCGGCGGAGGCCGGTACGTGGGCCAGCGCGCTCATGGCAGCGCACCCACCGGCGGCTCGTCGAGCAGCGGCGTGGTCTGGTCGTCCTCACCGGCGGCCCGGGGCAGCAGGAACGCGTGCCGCGGATCCCAGTGCGCGGTCACCGCCGTACCGACCGCGAGGCGGCCGCCCAGCCCGCTGTTCGCGGCGAACGCGGACAACTCGCTGCCCCACGCGGTGCGCACCAGGTACTGGGTGCTCACCCCGACGTAGGAGGCGTCGGTGACCACGCCGCCGACGTGCTGGTGCCCGGCCGGCACCGGGTCCGGGCCGTCGGCCAGGTGCAGCTTCTCCGGACGTACGCCGAGGAAGGCCGGACCGTCGGTGAGCCGGGCCCGGCCGGCGGGCACCGAGAAGCGCGAGCCGTGCGCCGTGACCAGCACGTCGTCGGCGGCGCGACCGCCGGCTTCGGCGGCGAGCAGGTTGGACTGGCCGAGGAAGTTCGCCACGAACGCGGTGGCCGGGTACTCGTAGATGTCGGCGGGCGCGCCCAGTTGCTCGATCCGGCCGGCGTTCATCACCGCGACCGTGTCGGCCATCGTCATGGCCTCCTCCTGGTCGTGGGTGACGTGCACGAACGTGATGCCGACCTCGGTCTGGATCCGCTTCAGCTCGATCTGCATCTGCCGGCGCAACTTGAGGTCGAGCGCGCCGAGCGGCTCGTCGAGCAGCAGCACCTGCGGGTGGTTGATGAGCGCCCGGGCCAGCGCGACGCGCTGCTGCTGGCCGCCGGAGAGCTGGGCCGGGCGGCGCCGGCCGTACCCTTCGAGCTGCACCAGCGCGAGCATCCGCTCGACCTGGTCGCCCACTTTGCGGATGCCGCGGCGGCGCAACCCGAACGCCACGTTCTCGTGGATGTCCAGGTGCGGGAAGAGGGCGTAGCTCTGGAAGACGGTGTTCACCGGCCGCTTGTACGGCCGCAGCCCGGCGATGTCCTGCTCGCCGAGCAGCACCTGCCCGCTGGTGGGCTGTTCCAGCCCGGCGATCATCCGCAGCGTGGTGGTCTTGCCGCAGCCGGACGCGCCGAGCAGGGCGAAGAACGAGCCCTGCGGGACGGTGAGGGTGAGGTCGTCGACGGCGGTGAAGACGCCGAACCGCTTGGTCAGGTCGACCAGTCGCAGGTCACCGGCCGGGGTCTGCTGCCCCTTCACGCGCCGATCACCTGCTGGAACTTGGTCTCGTACTCCTTCTCCTGCGCCTCGTCGAGCGCCATGAAGACCTTGGCCTTGGCCAGCATCGCGTCGTCCGGGAAGATCAGCGGGTTGCTCGCCAGATCCGGGTCGATCTTCTCCATCTCGGCCTGCGCGCCCTGCACGGGACAGATGTAGTTGACGTACGCGGCCAGCTTCGCCGCCACCGCCGGGTCGTAGTAGTGGTTCATCAACGCCTCGGCGTTGGCCTTGTGGGTGGCCTTGTTCGGCACCAGCATGTTGTCCGACCAGAGCATCACGCCGGACTCGGGCACCACGAACTTGATCTTCTCGTCGTCGAAGCCGAGCTGCACGACGTCGCCGGACCAGCCGATGCACGCGGCGATGTCGCCCTTGGCCAGGTCGGGCGCGTAGTCGTTGCCGGTGAACCGCCGGATCTGCTTGCTGTCCACCGCCTTCTTGAGCTTGTTCAGCGCGTCGTCGAACTGGGCCGGGGTGAACTCGGCCGGGTCGTGGCCGAGCGACTGGAGCAGCAGGCCGATGGTGTCGCGCATCTCCGACAGCACTGTCACCTTGCCCTTGAGATCGGGGCGGGTGAGCAACTCGTCGACGGTGCGGATCTCCTTGGTGACCTTCGCGTTGTACGCGAGCCCGGCCAGCCCGGACTGCCACGGGACCGCGAGCTGGGTCTCGGCGTCGAAGGAGCGCCCGCGCAGCGACTGCAGCAGGTTCGCCTCGACGTCGGGCATCTTCGACCTGTCCAGCTTCTGCACCCAGCCGAGGCGGATCATCCGGGCGGCCATCCAGTCGGTGAGCACCATGATGTCCCGGCCGGTGCTCTGACACCCGGCGAGCTGGTTGCGCACCTTGCCGAAGAACTCGTTGTTGTCGTTGACGTCCTCGGTGTACGTCACCTGGATTCCCGACGCGGCGACGAACGCGTCGAGCGTGGGGCGCTTGGACTCGTCCTTCTCGTCGGTGTCCATGTACTGCGGCCAGTTCGAGAAGGCGACCTTCTTCTCGGTGGCGGACAGATCCTCGCTCTTGCAGCCGGCTTCGGTCTGCTGTGCGCCCTTGGTCCCGCAGCCGGCCAGGGTGCCCGCGGTGGCGAGCAGCGCGGCCGAACCGACGGTCCCGGTGAGCAGACCACGCCGGGTGAGGGTCCGGAGGGGACTACGCATGTGACGACTCCTTGGGGGGCATCGTCGGCGGCGGGACGGGGGCGGCGCGCCGGCGGGAGGGTCAGTGGCGATGGACGACTGATCCTGACATGAGAAAACCTCTCTCACAAGGGATTCCGTTGCCGGAATAGCCACTCGCCACGAAATACGCCAGACTGCGCGGGGCACTACGCTCAACACGGAGAATCGAACACGAGGAGCGTCGATGGTCAACCGGCACCAGGAGAACTCCAACGGCGCCCGCCGGGTCACGGTGCGCGAGGGAGCCAATCACGCTCTGCTCGACGACGTGGCCAAGCAGATCATCGAGCAGCTCCAGGAGGACGGGCGCCGCCCGTACGCGAGCATCGGCAAGGCGGTCGGCCTCTCCGAGGCGGCGGTACGCCAGCGGGTGCAACGGCTGCTCGACGCGGGCGTCATGCAGATCGTCGCGGTCACCGATCCGCTCCAGCTCGGCTTCCCCCGCCAGGCCATGATCGGGCTACGCACCGACGGCGACCTGGAACCCGTCGCCGACCGGCTGGCCGAGTTCGAGGAGATCGACTACGTGGTGATCACGGCCGGCTCGTTCGACCTGCTGGCCGAGGTGGTCTGCCGCAACGACGCACACCTGCTGGAGATCCTCCAGAAGCTGCGCGGCGTGCCCGGGGTGCTCTCCACCGAGGCGTTCGTCTACCTGAAGCTGCGCAAGCAGACCTACAGCTGGGGCACCGCCTGATGCGGATTCCGTCGATCGGCAAGTGATATGGCGCTGAATCCGTCGCGATGAAGCTTTTTCGCTTGCCTTATCGGCATCGCCTATGGGATAACCGTGGGCAGAGCGGCCGGTGTCACCCCTGACCGGCCCGAGACCCGATGGGGCTGACATGGCCAACGCCACCGACCATCTCTGGATGCACTTCACCCGCATGGCGAGCTACCCCGCCGGCGAGGTTCCGACAATCGTCCGGGGCGAGGGCGCGTACGTGTGGGACGCGCGGGGCCGCCGCTACCTGGACGGGCTGGCCGGGCTGTTCGTCGTCAACGCCGGACACGGCCGCACCGAGCTGGCCGAGGCCGCCGCCAAGCAGGCCGGCGAGCTGGCCTACTTCCCGCTCTGGTCGTACGCCCACCCGAAGGCCGTCGAGCTGGCCGAGAAGATCGCCACGCTCACCCCGGGCGACCTGAACCGGGTCTTCTTCACCACCGGCGGCTCCGAGGCCGTCGAGGCGGCGTGGAAGCTGGCCCGGGCCTACTTCAAGCGCACCGGCAAGCCCACCAAGCACAAGGTGGTCAGCCGCTACATCGCCTACCACGGCACCTCGATGGGCGCGCTGTCGATCACCGGCCTGCCCGGCATCAAGACCGACTTCGAGCCGCTGGTGCCGGGTGGCATCAAGGTGCCGAACACCAACTTCTACCGGGCCCCCGAGCACGGCGACGACCCCGAGGCGTTCGGCCGCTGGGCCGCCGACGAGATCGGCCGGGCGATCGAGCAGGAGGGGCCGGAGACGGTCGCCGCAGTCTTCCTGGAGCCGGTGCAGAACTCCGGCGGCTGCTTCCCGCCGCCCCCCGGCTACTTCGAGCGGGTACGCGAGATCTGCGACGCGTACGACGTGCTGCTCGTCAGCGACGAGGTGATCTGCTCCTGGGGCCGGCTCGGCGAGTACTTCGGTGCCGTCCGCTACGGCTACCAGCCGGACATCATCACCACCGCCAAGGGCATCACCTCCGGCTACGCCCCGCTCGGCGCGATGATCGCCGGCGAGCGGCTGATGGAGCCGTTCCTCACCGAGACCGGCATGTTCGCGCACGGCGTGACGTTCGGCGGCCACCCGGTCTCCTGCGCGGTCGCGCTGGCCAACCTGGAGGTGTTCGCCCGGGAGGACCTGATCGGGCACGTCCGTGCGAACGAGGGCGCGTTCCGATCCACCCTGGAGAAGCTGCACGACCTGCCGATCGTCGGCGACGTCCGGGGCGACGGCTACTTCTACGGCATCGAGCTGGTGAAGGACAAGACGACCCGCGAGACGTTCGACGAGGCCGAGTCCGAACGGCTGCTGCGCGGCTTCCTGTCCACGGCGCTGTTCGACGCCGGGCTCTACTGCCGGGCCGACGACCGGGGCGACCCGGTGGTGCAGCTCGCCCCGCCGCTGATCGCCGACCAGCAGCACTTCGACGAGATCGAGCAGATCCTGCGCGCGGTCCTGACCGACGCGTGGTCACGGCTCTGACGCCGACGACCGTGGAGAGCGCCCCGACCGCGCGCCGGGAACCGGAGCCGCAGGTTCCCCACCCCGTTGATCATGAAGTTGGCGGCACTCAGGGAGATCGAGAACGCCGTCAACTTCATGATCGACCGGCGGGGCGGGTCAGTGGTGGGGTGGGATGACCCGGAGGTGGCCCCGGCGGCCCTGCTGGGGGGTCTGGGGCTTGGCGGGCTCGTCCTCCGGAGGGCGCGGTGGGGCCGGGCGTGCGGCCTCGCGTACCGCCTCGGCCAGCGCCACCAGGTCGTCGGTGGTGGGCGGCGGCGGCTCGAACTCGCCCTCGTGCCGCACCACGTCCCAGCCGCGCGGGGCGGTCAGGCTGCGGGCGTGCGGCTCACACAGGTCGTACGTGTGCGGTTCGGCGAACGCCGCGAGCGGGCCCACCACCGCCGTCGACTCGTTGTAGACATAGGTCAATGTGGCGACCGCTTGCCGGGGGCAGCCGTTACGGGAGCAGCGCCGTGGTGACCTCACGGCGGCAGGGTATCCCCATTACCGGGTCCGGCGCACCGCTTCGCGTTACGACACGCCCGTCATGGTGATCACAATTCCTCCGATCGGCGCAGCGGCACGCCGGGCGGCCGCGCGACGGCGGGTGGACCGCCGACCCGGGCTACCCTGTGCGTCATGACGAGCCCCCAGAACCGCCGCCCCGGCTCCGGCCGGCGCACCCACCGTGACCGGCACGGTCGCGGGCTGCGCGGGCGGCTGGTGCCGGCCACGGTGCCGCTGGCGCGGACGAAGGCCGAGGTCTTCGACGATCTGGTGCTCGACACGGTGGAGACGCTCGAACGCCGGTTCGCCAAGGAGCTGGCCGGGGTGGAGTTCGCGGTCGAGGACGTCCCGCCGGATCTGAACGTCTACGACTCGGACGTGCTGGAGGACGGCGAGGTGCCGCTCGCCCGGCTGCTGCCCGGGCGGCCCGGCCGCCAGGAGGTGCCGCCGCGGATCGTGCTCTACCGGCGGCCGCTGGAGTTCCGCGCGATGGACCGCGAGGACCTCGCCGACCTGGTGCACGACGTGATCATCGAGCAGGTGGCGAATCTGCTCGGGGTCGACCCGGACGAACTGGCCTGACCGGGCCGACCGGACAGGCGCCGCCACCCGGCCGGACGCGCCGGCCGGACGACGACCCGGGTCCGGGCGGCCCCCACCGCCCGTGGACCCGTACGTGGATCAGGCGGCGACCCGCCGCTTGAGCTTGCGCCGCTCCCGCTCGGAGAGGCCACCCCAGATTCCGAACCGCTCGTCGTGGCCGAGCGCGTACTCCAGGCATTCCGTCTTCACTTCGCACCGCGAGCAGATGCGCTTCGCCTCGCGGGTCGAGCCGCCCTTCTCGGGAAAGAACGCCTCCGGGTCGGTCTGCGAGCAGAGCGCTCGCTCCTGCCACTCCGGCGCGTTCCCGAGCAGGTCGGCCACCTCGAGCTGGCCGTCCATCGATTGCCTCCTTGTCGCGCACCGGCGTCATTCGCCGCTGCAACCCCCCACGCGAAAGGCGTGCCTGTCCGTACGGTCACCATTTGTTGCGTTCCGTGCGAACAACCCCATTCAAATTACACGCGTGTAATGCGTGCGCCGTCAAGCCAAACTTGATAATGGAGTCGCCCTCCCGACACGTCCGTGACGACCGCCCCGGTCGCCCGTAGCCTCGCAACCTGCCCTATCGATTCAGACCCCGGACGAGTAACGCCCTCCCCGGCGAGTTGCCGGAAGTTTTCTGCCGTGGCGCATCTCCGGCAGGCCGGCCGGACGCCCCCGCCGGCCGCTCGTACCAAGATCAGAATTGGTGGGGCAAAGGGTAACCCGCTTCCCGCGGTACCGCCCGTCGAGCCGTCCAACGCCGACCGCGCCCCGTCCATCATGTGGGCAGGGCGCGGGTTCCGGCGCGACTGACCGGTCAGTCCAAGCAGGCTGGTGAGCTGGTGGGCCAGACGAATTCGGCGATCGACCCACCGGTGACCGGGATCGCGCCGGCCGACGTACTCTCGTCCCACCAGACGGTATACACACCCGCCTCCAGATCCGGGTAGACCGCACTGTGGAACACCCCGTCCCGGACGTGCCGCTCGCGTACGGCGGAGTGGGTCCGCGGGCCGTCGAGGTCCACGCGGCTGATCTCGATCTCCCGGCCGTGCAGGTCCCGCCCGGTGTGGATGATCAGTGCGCCCCGGTCGCCGCCCAGGTCGAGCACGACGCTGCCGACCTCCGACGGGCCGAGGTCGTGATGGTGTGACATCCGCCGGCTCCCGTCAGGACTTCTTCGCCTGCGGGTTGCCGAACCCGTCGTACGGCGTGCCGAGGAACGGAAAGTCGGCCAGGAACGGCGCTGTCACGTCGGCCGCGCTCAGACCCGGTGTCACCGCCGCCGCGGCGGCGTCCGGCCGGAACGTCTTGTCGACCAGCGGCACGGTCAGCCCGGCGATGGCACGCAGCGCGATCGTCACCACGTCGTCGCCGACACGGCGGCCGTTGGGGAAGCCGGCCAGGTCGCCGCCGAGCACGCCGAACCGGTCCGGTTCGCGGCTGGGCCGGATCGCCGTGTTCAGCCGCAGCATGTCCGCCTGGACGTCACCGGTGGTGTTGGCGAAGCCGTCGATCAGTCCGGCCGGGACGCCGGTGAGCAGGATCGCCACCAGGTCGGCGCGCGGCTTCTCGGACTTGTTGAGCGCGTCCAGACCAGGGAACACACCCGGGTAGAGCGCCGGCAGCAGCGCGGCCAGCTCGGGCCGCTCGACGAACCCGGCGAACCGCTTGTCCTCCGACGGCGGCAGCGTGTTCCAGACGTCCTTCCTGGACATCGGCACGATGACCTCGTTGAACAACGGGTTACCGAGCCGCGACACCTGGGTGAAGGGTCCGGCGGCGGTATCAGCGGCCACCCGGTCACCCAGCACCCGCACCTGCTGGCGGGACGCGCTGGTCCAGACCCCGATGGTCGAGGCGCGGTCGGCGTAGCCGTAGCGGGCCGCCCTGCGGCGTATCTGGCTGAGCGGCACCTGCACGGCGAGACTGTGGACGTTGAGCCGGTCCAGCGCGTTCACCGGCTCGCCCTCGTCCCGGAACAGCTTCCTGCCGGCGACGTGCAGCTGTTGAAACGGCCGCAGCGTACCCAGCTCGAACACCGCGCCCAGGTCGACGAAGAAACCGTCGGCCCGCTGCCCGGCGAACACCTTCTCACCTGTGGACAGCTTGAACGTCGCCTGCCGGACCAGGTTCTGGTAGTCCGGCGTGGACAGCGGCCCGACGTTGCACGGCGGGCAGGGCAGTTTGTGCGCCAGCACACGCGTGCGGCCGTCGGCGATCCGGGTCAGCCGGTAGAACTGCCGCCGGTTCCAGTTCTTGCTCTCCAGCGACTCGATCGGCCCCGTGTTGTAGAGAAAACTGTTCTGGTTCGTGATCTCGGTAGTGAATTCGAAACGATAGGTGACGTCCGGATGACCGTCGCCGTCGTTGTCGATGTGGATCTCGTACCGGACGTCGTCACCGAACTCGAAGAAGTTCGGGCCGCCGGACGGAAGCTGCACCGGCACGTAGTTGGCGATCAACGTGACCGTGTCCGGCTGGCTCGGCGTGACGAACGCGTACAGGTCGGAACTGTCGGCGACCGGATCCTTGGCGATCTCCGGGGCCTCGCGGTGAGAGGACATGGCGGACGCACCTTCGTCGGGGGAACGGAAGTCGGAACCGGCGCCGGGCGGTCGCGCCGGTGGAGGGTGGGATCAGCGCCGGCCGGCGGCGCGCACCAGGCGGTCGGCCAGGCCGCGGTCGCGTACCTCGACCCGGGTGGTGCCGACGAAGACGTCCATGACGCCGGTGGCGGCGTCGCGGAGGTGGACCACGATCGGCTCGTCGCGCCGGCTCGCCGTGGGGGCGTTCTGGGCGGCGGACAGGCCCGGCACGGTGAGGGCGGCGGCACCCAGTGTGGCGCTCGCCGCGGCGGTGAGCGTCTGCCTGCGGGTCAATCGCGGCCAGGTCCGCCGTTTCGGCGCGTCGGTGGTCTCGTCAGTGCTCATCGGCAACCTTTCCGGACCGGCGCCGCAGCGCCGCAGCGGGCCGGGCGCCCGGACACCGCCGGGCCCCGGTTCGGGATCACCGGCGGCGGTCCTCGCCGAGACCGCCGCCGGCATCCACAGGTACGGCGCGCGGCGGGGAAAGGTTCGACCTCAGGCGCGGGCGTGACCGTACGCGGTCGTCCGCTTGCGGAACGGCCGTCCGGCGGCGGTGGCGATGGCCCGCAACTGCTCCTCGGTACGGGCCGAGCCGTTGCCCGAGCCAGCCATCCGGGAGATCGTCTCCTCCATCAGCGTGCCGCCCAGGTCGTTGCAGCCGCCGCGCAGCATCTCCACGGTCCCGGCGTCGCCGAGCTTCACCCAGGAGCACTGGATGTTGTCGATCCGGCCGTGCAGCAGCAGCCGGGCCATCGCGTGCACCGCCCGGTTCTCCCGCCATGTCGGTCCCGGGCGGGCGATGCCGGCCAGATAGATCGGCGCGTTGGTGTGCACGAACGGCAGCGCCACGAACTCGGTGAACCCGCCGGTACGGTCCTGCACGCCGGCCAGCACCCGGAAGTGGGCGAGCCACTGGCCCGGGTGGTCCACGTGGCCGTACATCATCGTGGAGCTGGACCGGATGCCCAGCTCGTGCGCCGTGCTCACCACCTCGACCCAGGCGGCGGCCGGCAGTTTGCCCTTGGTGAGCACCCAGCGCACGTCGTCGTCGAGGATCTCGGCGGCGGTGCCCGGAATGGTGTCCAGTCCGGCCTCGCGGAGCTGGAGCAGCCACTCCCGCACCGGCACGCCGGCCTTCGCGGCGGCGGTGACGATCTCCATCGGGGAGAACGCGTGCACGTGCATGTCCGGCACCCGCGCCTTGATCGCGCGGACGATGTCGGCGTAGCCGGTCACCGGCATCTTCGGGTCGATGCCGCCCTGGAGGCACACTTCGGTGGCGCCCGCCGTCCACGCCTCCTCGGCCCGGTCGGCGACCTGCGAGAGCGAGAGCCGGAACGCGTCGGCGTCGCTCTCCCGCTGGGCGAACGCGCAGAACCGGCAGCCCACGTAACAGACGTTCGTGAAATTGATGTTGCGATTGACCACGTAGGTCACGTCGTCGCCGACCGCGTCCCGGCGCGCGTCGTCGGCCAGCCGGCACAGCTCCTCCAGCGCCGGGCCGTCCGCGCCGAACAGCGCCAGCGCCTTCGCCTCGTGCGCCGGCGTCAGCAGCGCGGCCGGGTCGTCAGCGGCCAGCCGCAGGCCCGCGCGCAGGTCGGCGTCCGCGCCACCACCCAGGGGTACGCCGGCGCGCGCCTCCGGCGCCACCTTGCCGGCCACCTCGGCCCAGTCGCCGTACACGCTGTCGAAGTCGCCCCGCCGGTCGTCGGTCCGGCCGGTGACGTCGATGGTGACGTGCAGGTCGGTCCGGCCGCCGTAGCCCGACTCCGGCTCCTGCCAGGGCCGTCCCACCGGGCGGGCCGCCTCGACCGCGAGCCCGGTGGCCGGGTCGGCGAGCGCTGTGACGTGCGGCAGCAGGCGCGGATCAAGCCACGGCCCGCCCGCCCGGACGTACTCCGGGTAGACGGTCAGCCGCTCGCGCAGCGTGAACCCGGCACTCGCGGTACGCGCCGCCAGCTCGTCCAGGTGCGGCCAGGGCCGCTCCGGGTTGACGTGGTCGGGCGTGACCGGGGATACGCCGCCCCAGTCGTCGATGCCGGCGCGCAGCAGCAGGTCGTACTCGCCCGCGATGAGGTTCGGCGGGGCCTGGATACGGGCCTTCGGGCCGAGCAGCACCCGGGCCACCGCCACTGTGGCGGCCAGGTCGTGCAGCTCCGCGTCGGGCATGCCGCGCATCGCGGTGTCCGGCTTGGCGCGGAAGTTCTGCACGATCACCTCCTGGAGGTGGCCGTACTCCCGCATCGCCCGGCGGATCGCGAAGATCGCGTCCACCCGCTCGGCCCGGTTCTCGCCGATGCCGATCAGGATTCCGGTGGTGAACGGCACCCCGACCCGGCCGGCGTCGTCGAGCACCCGCAGACGTACCGCCGGTTCCTTGTCCGGCGAGCCGAAGTGCGGGCCGCCCGGTTCGGACCAGAGCCGGGTGGCTGTGGTCTCCAGCATCATGCCCATGCTCGGCGCGACCGGCTTGAGCCGCTGCAACTCCGACCAGGTGAGTACGCCCGGATTGAGGTGGGGCAGCAGGCCGGTCTCCTCCAGCACCGCCACCGCGCAGGCGCGCAGGTAGTCCAGCGTCGAGTCGTACCCCCGCTCGTCCAGCCACCGGCGGGCCGCAGGCCACCGCTCCTCCGGCCGGTCGCCGAGCGTGAACAGCGCCTCCTTGCAGCCCTGCGCGGCGCCCGCGCGGGCGATCGCCAGCACCTCGTCGCGTTCCAGGTAGGCGGCGGGCAGCCGGTGCGGCACGGTGGCGAACGTGCAGTAGTGGCAGCGGTCCCGGCAGAGCCGGGTCAGCGGGACGAAGACCTTCTTCGAGTACGTCACCACGCCCGGCCGCCCGGCGTCGCGCAGCCCGGCGTCGCGGATGTCGGAGGCGACCCGGAGCAGCTCGTCGAGCACCGGCCCGCGAGCGGCGAGCAGCGCGCCCGCCTCGCCGGCGTCGAGCGCCCGGCCGGCGGCGGCCCGCCCCAGCGCCCGCCGGATGCTCGCCTCGGTCGGTTCGGGGTCGCTGCGATCAACCATCCGCCCAGCCTAAGCGCTGCCGGACGGCCGGACGCCCACCCCCGGCTGCGGTCCGGGCACCCGGGACGAGCCGGGTGATCCGCCGCACAGCGGCGGGCGAGACGGTGGCGGCTGGTGGCTGGTGGCGGCGGGCGACGATGCTCCGTCGCCCGCCGCCCCCGGGGCTCAGCGAGGCTGGTTCGGGTCCTCGCGGTCGAACCGCTGGGTGCGCTCGTCGTCGGCGGCCGGCGACGGCGCCCCCGGCTCGGCGGACTGGCGCGGGATCGCCTGCGTCGGGTCGGCCGACGGCGGCTGGCCGAACGGCGGCGCGGGCTGCGGCGAGCCGTACTGCGGGCCGGCGTACGGGACGCCGGACTGCGGGTCGGCGGACGGGCCGGACTGCGGAGCGTGCGGCGGGGCGGTGTTGAACGGCGGCGCCGACTGCGGCTGGCCGTACGGGCCGGGCTGCTGCGGCCAGCCGGGCGGGGGCGAGCCGGCCTGCGGGTAGCCCTGGCCGAGCTGCTGCGGGTAGCCGCCCGGACCGGGGTAGCCGCCGGGCTGACCCGGCTGCTGCGGCCAGCCGGGCTGGGCCTGGCCGTACACGCCCGGCTGCGGCTTGGGCTTCGGCACGTAGTAGAGCGTGCGCCAGATCTTGAACACCACGAACGCGGCTACCGCGAAGATCGCCAGCCACGCCGCGCGGGTCAGCAGGCCGAGGAAGGCGTCCAGCACCTCGCCGTCGGCGAGCCGGCCGACCAGCCAGATCAGGAACGTCAGCGCGCCGAACACGGCGGACACGGCGTACTCGACGAGCGCCACCTGCGTGATCAGCTTGGCCCTCGGCACGACCGGGAGGATCACTGTGGCGATCAGCACGGCGAGCACCGGCAGGACTGTCGACTCCAGGCCGACGAATGTGAAATACGTACTCCCGGCCCGGCCGGTGAACGTGCTGTAGTCGTCGACCGGTAGCAGGCGCAGCAGGCCGACGAAGAGCAGCACGGCGTTGGCGCCGAGAAGGACGAGCGCGGCCAGTTCGCGCAGTGGCTTGATCAACTGGCTGGCCTGCGCGGCGTCGCCGGACGCGGGCTCGGCGGGGCTGGTCACGGACTCCCCCAGGGGACGAAAGCGGACAGTTGCCGGAGTGAGCGTAGTCTCTCCGGCCACCGGACGATCGACGGCGGCGCGTGCGGAAGGATGGACGCCATGCGCATCGTGGTACTGACCGGCGGCATCGGGGGCGCCCGTTTCCTGCTCGGCGTGCGGGCGTACGCCCGGGAGGTGGGCGCCGAGGTGACAGCAGTGGTCAACGTCGGCGACGATCTGCTGCTGCACGGGCTGAAGGTCTGCCCCGACCTGGACAGCGTGCTCTACACGCTCGGCGGCGGCGCCGACCCGGAGCGGGGCTGGGGCCGGGCGGGCGAGACCTGGACGGTGAAGAACGAACTGGCCGCGTACGGCGCGGAGCCGAGCTGGTTCGGCCTGGGCGACAAGGACGTCGCCACCCACCTGGTGCGCACCCAGATGATCAACGCCGGCTATCCGCTGTCCCAGGTCACCGAGGCACTGGCGGCCCGCTGGCAGCCGGGCGTACGGCTGCTGCCCGCCACCGACGACCGCCTGGAGACCCATGCGGTCGTCACCGACGAGCAGGGCCGCCGGGCGATCCACTTCCAGGAGTGGTGGGTGCGGTATCGGGCCGGCGTACCCACCGACCGGTTCGTCTTCGTCGGCGCGGACGCGGCGAAGCCCGCGCCCGGCGTGGTCGAGGCGATCGCCGCCGCGGACGTGGTTCTGATCGCGCCGAGCAACCCGGTGGTGAGCATCGCCCCGGTGCTGGCGGTGCCCGGCCTGCGCGACGCGGTGGCCGGCGGCCCGGCCCCGGTGGTCGGGGTGTCGCCGATCATCGGCGGTGCGCCGGTACGCGGCATGGCCGACCGCTGCCTCGCCGTGCTCGGCGTGGAGTGCAGCGCGGCCGGCGTGGGCGGCCTCTACGGCGCCCGGCCGGCGGGCGGGCTGCTCGACGGCTGGCTGGTCGCGCCGGAGGACGAGGGCGCCGTGGTGCCGGACGTGACCGTCCGCGCGGCGCCGCTGCGGATGACCGACGAGGCGGCGACCGCCGCGATGGTGCGCGCCGCGCTGGAGTTGATGTGAGGCTGGAGATCCTGCCGGTGCCAGGTATCGGTGACGTGACCGAGGGCGACGACCTGGCGGCGCTGATCACCGGTGCGGCGCCCTGGCTGCGCGACCACGACGTCCTGGTGGTCACCAGCAAGATCGTGTCGAAGGCGGAGGGCCGGCTGGTCGACGTGCCGGCCGACGGCCCGGAACGGCTCGCCGAGCGGGACCGGATCCTGGCCGGGGAGACCGCCCGGGTGGTGGCGACCCGGGGCGCGACCCGGATCGTGCAGACCCACCACGGGTTCGTGATGGCCTCCGCCGGCATCGACGCCTCGAACGTGGACAAGACCAGGCTGGTGCTGCTGCCTGTCGACCCGGACGCGTCCGCCCGGACGCTGCGCGCCGCGTTGCGCGACCGGTACGGCCTCGACGTCGCAGTGATCGTCAGCGACACGATGGGACGCCCGTGGCGCAACGGGCTCACCGACGTGGCGCTCGGGGTGGCCGGCATGCCGGCGATCCGCGACCACCGGGGCGAGGTCGACCCGTACGGCAACGAGCTGTTCGTCACCCAGATGGCTGTGGTCGACGAACTCGCCGCCGCCGGTGAGCTGATCAAGGGCAAGTGCGACCAGGTACCGGTGGCGGTGGTCCGGGGTTATCTCGCCGCGACCCGGGACGACGACGAGGGCGCCCGTACGCTCGTGCGCGACGCCTCGATGGATCTGTTCTCGCTCGGTACGGCCGAGGCGCGCGCCGCCGGTCTGCGGGCGGCGGCGACGCTCGCGGACCGGATCGGCCCCGAGCCCGCCGATCCGGCCGCGGTGCGGCGGGCGATCGACGCGGTGGCCGACGTGGTCGCGCCGGGCACTGTCTTCACCCACGTCACCGACGACGAGGTACGCGCCGGACTCGCCGCCACAGTGCCCGGTTGGCCCGCCTCGGCCACCGGCCTGCTGCTCGGCGCGGCGTCCGCCCCCCTCGGCCCGGCGGACCTGGTCCGGTTCGGCGCGGACCTGCAACGCCTGCGCGCCGCGCTGGCCGCCGAGGGCGTCGACTCGACGTTGCTCCCGCCCCCGTCCGGCAGCACCGCGAGCGCCACGCTGGCGCTCTGACCCGGCCCGCCGGTCCGACGGGGTTCAGGCGTCGAGGACGGCCCGGCCCAGCGGTGTGAGCGTGTGCAGGACGGTGTTGCGGTCACGCCGGCTGACCAGCAGTCCCGCGTTGCGCAGCACGGTGGTGTGCTGGCTCGCCGCGGCGGCGGAGATGCGCAGCCGGCGGGCCATCTCGCCGGTGGTGCAGCCCTCGTCGGCGGCCTGGAGCACCCGGGAGCGGGTACGGCCGAGCAGGGCGGCGAGCGCCTCGCCCTGCGGCGACGCGGCGGCGCCGGACGCGGGCGTCAGGCCGGCGAGCCGGTCGACCGGGTAGACCAGCACCGGGGGCAACGTCGGGTCGACCAGCGCCACCGGGGTACGCGAGCAGAAGAACGACGGGACGAGCAGCAGCCCCCGGCCGTCCAGGTGCAGCTCCCGGGTGTCCGGGTAGTCGAGCACCTCCAGCACACCCGACACCCAGCGCATGTTCGGCCGCAGGCTGGCCAGCAGCCCTTCGGCGCCGCCGTCGAGCATGGCGCGCGCACGCCGGGCCCGGTCCGCCTCGACCGCCGCCTGCACGCGGGACCAGTAGGGCGCGACCGCCAGCGACTGGTACCGCGCCATGGCGTCGGTGAGGTGGTGCAGCGTGTCCGGCTCGCCACGGGCGAGCGAGGTGGCCGTCGACGGCAGCGTGGTCTCCCCGGCGAGCAGCGTCAGGTCGCGGCGCAGCATGTCCACAGAGGTGCCCCGGACCGCTTCCAGCCCGGCCTGGAAGCCCTCCCGGCTGGCGAACGGGGTGAGGAAGTCGGGGAAGTAGCCGCGCGGCGGGTTGAGCGCGAGCAGCAGGCGGTACTGCTCGGCGTCGGTGTCGGTCCGCAGGCCGTGCGCCACCGTGCGCCGCCACGTGGTCATCATCGGATCCCGGCTGCGCCCCTGGAGCAGGTGCAGGCTGAGGACCAGTTCCCAGAGCGGGTCCGCGGCCGGGGCGACCCGGGTCCGCAGAACGTCCTCGCCCGAGAAAATGATCTTCAACATGGGTTGCTGCTCCCGTGCGGACGGCGGGGGTGCCCGCCACACCTCGCACTGTACCCGCCGGTACTAATCTCCATCTTTAAGCGTCAGGTGAAAGACCTCGACGCTGGGCGGGCCGGTTCGGCAAACTCTCTGTTGCCCGCCGACGCCGGGGCGCAACATCGACCCGGACGCCGGCTGACGGGCGTGGCCGGGCGGCACCACGAGGGTCTGCGACATCAGTCGCAGGGGTGCCGCCCGGCCCTCGCTCATCCGATCCAGAGCGCCACCCGGTGGTCCTCGTCGGTGACGTAGTAGCAGCGTCCCGCCAGCTCGGCCAGCCCCTCCACGTGATGGAACGGCGCCAGCTCCGCCACCACCTCCCCGGCCACCAGGGCGCCCCCGCCCGCGTCGTGCCGGAACCGCACGTGCCGGGAGGTCACCTCACCGCCGTGCGGATGGTCGTCCAGCAGCACCGACCCCTTGCCCAGCGCGTCGATCGACCCGGTCACCGCCGCGTAACCGCCGTCGCCGGTCGGGGTGATCGCGCGGAAGCCGGCGAGCGCACCGGGCGGCGTCACACCGGTCAGCGCGTACGCCCCGAGCCCCAGCAGGTCACCCGGCCGCTCCGGGTCGTCGAACATCTCCGGTACGCCGGCCAGCTCGACGTAGACCGGCTCCCCCTCGGCGGTCACCGGGAAACGCAGCCCCAGCAGCGCCGTACCGGCCGGGGTGAACGCCGCCGCCTCGACGTTGACCGGCAGGTCGTCCGCGGCGAGCCGGGTCACCCAGCTCTTGGCGCGGGCGGTGCCCCGGGCCAGCGTCTCCACGATGAACCGCTCCCGGACCCGGTCACCGGCCGGCAGCAGCGTCAGCGGGGCGGCGGCGAGCGCGTCGTTCATCGCCCGGTGCAGCCGGAAGCGGTTGCGCACCACGCGCACCGGCAGCGGCCCGGCCACGGCGTCGTCCTCCCGGAACCGGGCCACGAACGCACGGCGGGGCCGCAGCGGGCCGCCCTTGGACCCGAAGTGCGAGCCGAAGACGTACACCCAGCCGTCGTGGTGGGCGAGCGCCTCGCCGTCCTCGGTGCGGCCGTTCTCGCGGCCGGCATCGGCAGGTACGTGGTGCGCCACCCAGTGGCCGTCGTCGCGTTCCAGCAGCAGCGCCAGACACTGCTCGACCGGCCCCTCGTCCAGCACCGTCCAGAAGCCGCGGCGCGCGCCGTGCGCCCGCAGCAGCGCGGCCGACCGCACCGGCAGGAGGTCGCTCGCCTCGTTGCCGGCCACCAGGAACTCAACGAGTCGCAGGGTCACCGCGCCAGGGTACGGAGGGCGCGCTCGTAGAGTGTCCGGGTGCCCGATCTCATCCCGTACACCGAGTTGCACGCCGACGCCGTCGCGACGCTGAGCCGCTGGACGCCGACCAGCCCCGCCGCCGGCGCCGCCCGGGACCGGACCCTGGCGCTGCTGGCCGACGGGCCGGCGGCGATGGGCCGGACGCACCGGGCCGGGCACGTCACGGCGAGCGCGCTGGTGCTCGACCCGGACGGCCGGGTGCTGCTCTGCCTGCACGGCAAGGTCCGCAGGTGGATGCAGCTCGGCGGGCACTGCGAGCCCGGCGACCGGACGCTCGTGGCCGCCGCGCTGCGCGAGGCGACCGAGGAGTCCGGCATCACCGGCCTGACCGTCGAGCCGGAGCCGATCGACGTGGACATCCACCAGGTCACCTGCCAGGGCGGGTCGTTCCACTACGACGTCCGGTACGCCGCCCTGGCCCCGGTGGGGGCGGTCGAGCGGGTCAGCGCGGAGTCCGAGGCGCTCGGCTGGTTCCCGCCGGACCGGCTGCCCGAGCCACTCGCCCACGCCACGGCCCAGCTCGTGCCGCCGGCGCTCGCGGTGCTGGCCCGCCACTCCGGCGGCTGAGCGGCGATACCACGCCGCGCCGCCGGACGCGTCGCCGCCCCGGCGGCCCGGCGGATCAGACCAGGCCCTCCTCGCCGCGTTCCTTCAGCTCGTCCACGATCCTCTTCACGTCCTGCGCGCGGTCGCGCGGGCACACCAGCAGCGCGTCCGGGGTGTCCACGACGATCAGGTCGTGCACCCCGACGGTGGCCACGAGCCGCCCGGAGTGCGGCACCACCACTGTGCCTGTGGTGTCGTGCAGCAGCACGCCCGGCTTCGCGTCCCCGCCCAGCACCACGTTGCCGGCGCCGTCGGTGGGCAGCACCTCGCCGAGCGTGTGGAAGTCACCCACGTCGTTCCAGCCGAAGTCGCCGGGCACCGTACCCACCCGGCCGGCCGTGGCCGCGCCCTCCATCACCGCGTAGTCGACCGAGATCCGGGGCAGCGTCGGCCAGATCCGGCCGAGCACGTCGTCCTGCTCCGGGGTGCCCCAGGCCGCCGCGATGGCGGTGATCCCGGCGTGCAGTTCCGGCTGCTGGCGGGCCAGCTCGGCCAGGAAGACGTCCACCCGCCAGACGAACATGCTGGCGTTCCAGAGGTGCCGGCCGGAGCGGACGTACACCTCGGCCACCTCGGCGGCCGGCTTCTCCTTGAACTCGCGTACCGGGCGCAGCGGGCCGTCCCCGACCGGCTCGCCGGTCTCCAGGTAGCCGTAGCCGGTCTCCGGACGCGTCGGGGTGATGCCCACAGTCATCAGCAGCCCCTGCTCCGCGCCGCGGATGGCCTGCCGTACCACCTCGGCCAGCCGGGCCGGGTCGCCGATCAGGTGGTCGGCGGCGAACGAGCCCATCACCGCGTCCGGGGTCCGGCTGGCGATCACCGCGGCGGCCAGCGCGATCGCGGCGCAGGAGTCGCGCGGCGACGGCTCGACCAGGATGTTCTCCTCCGGCAGGCCAGCCAGTTGCCGAGCCACCGCCGCGGCGTGCGCGGCCCCGGTGACCACGAGCGTGCGCTCCGGAGTGGTCAGCGGCGACAACCGGTCGACAGTGGCCTGCAACAGCGAGGCGGCGGTGCCGGTCAGCGGGTGGAGGAATTTGGGATGGCCGGCACGGGACAACGGCCACAACCTCGTGCCGCTGCCGCCCGCCGGGATGACGGCGTAGAACATCAGCACATCATGCCCGAAGCGGGCGAGCCGTCACGGTCGGTCGCCCGGGACCGGCAGCCGTCGCTCAGGACCGGGCCCGTCGCCACGCCGCGATGTGGACCTCCGCGCTGGACTCCCAGGTGAACTCCTTGGCCCTGTCGAAACCGGCCTTGGCCAGGGAAAGCCGCCGCTGCTCGTCGTCCAGCAGGGCGCCCAGGTCGGTGGCGATCTGGTCCGGGTCCTCGCTGGTGTAGGCCACCGCGTCGCCGCCCACCTCGGGCAGGGACAGGCGCGGCGTGGTGAGCACCGGGGCGGCGCACGCCATCGCCTCCAGGATCGGCAGGCCGAAGCCCTCGCCGTAGGAGGGGTACGCCGCCACCAGCGCGCCGCCGAGGAAGCCGGGCAGGTCGGCGTAGCGCAGGTAACCCGGGCGCAGCAGCCGCAGGTGCGACGGGACCTCGGCCACCGCGCGGTCGATGTCGTCGTCGTGCCCCTGGCCGCCGGCCACCACCAGCGCGGGCGGGTTCGGCCGGTCGGCCACCGCCCGGGCCCAGCCGCGGATCAGGTTGGGTACGTTCTTGCGCGGCTCCTTGGCCCCGAGGAACGCGATGTAGCTGCTGTCGCCCAGCCCCAGGCGGGCCCGGACACGTGCCTTCTCCTCGTCACCGGGCGCGTGGAACGCGTCCTGGTCGACGCCGTGGTAGGCGACGTCGATCCGGGTCGGGTCGGCGTCCAGCAGCCGGATCAGCTCGTCGCGGGTCGCCTTGCTCGGCACGATCACCCGGCTGGCCCGGCGCAGCGACGTCTTGATCGCGCTGCGGAAGAACGTCCGGCGCGACTTGTCGTAGTGCTCCGGCTCGGTGAAGAACGTCGCGTCGTGCACTGTGACGGTCACCGGGCAGCCGGCCCGCAGCGGGCAGGTGTAGAACGGCGAGTGCAGCACCTCGGCGCCGACCTGCTGGGCCAGCAGCGGCAGGCCGGTCTGCTCCCAGGCCAGCCGCGCCGGCCGGTGCGCGACCGCCGCCGGGGCGGGGATCACCTCCGCGCCGGGCAGCATCCGGGTGTAGCGCTCCAGGTCGGTGCGGAGGCTGACCACGGCCAGGTCGACACTGGTGCCGCAGACCCGGCCCAGCGCGCCGAGCAGTCCGTCGACGTATCTACCGACGCCGCCACGGTCGGCGGGGACACTCGTGGCGTCGATGAGAACGCGGGGCGGGCGACCGGCGGTCACGGGGCGACTCCTCAGGTGGCGCGGTTGTGGGGAACAACACTCTCGGCAAGCCTACGCCGGGCCGGGCGCGAGGCGCTGACCGCGACCCGACGGTACGCCGACTTGTCGCTGTCATCGAGTACGCACGCGGGGCGCGTATCGTTCGCGCCGATGGCCGACAACATTGCCCGGGTGTTCGCCGACGCGATCGCGACCGACCCCACCCGGCCGCTGCTGACCTGGTACGACGACACCACCGGCGAACGCACCGAACTCTCCGGGGCGACGCTCGCGAACTGGGTGGCGAAGACCGCGAACCTGCTCACCGACGAGGTCGGCGCCGCGCCCGGCGACACGGCCGGGGTGCTGCTGCCGCCGCACTGGCAGACCGCCGCAGTGCTGCTCGGCTGCTGGTCGGCGAAGCTGACAGTGGCCGGCACGCCGGGCCCGGTGGAGGCGCTGTTCGTGGCCGTCGACCGGGTCGACGAGGCGGCCGGGTGGCCGGCCGGCGAGCGGTACGCGCTGGCGCTCGACCCGTTCGCGCTGCCGATGCGGCAGGTGCCGGCGGGCTGCACCGACTTCGTGGCGGCGGTACGCGGACACGGCGACCACTTCACGCCGTACCCGGCCGGCGGCGAGGCGGACGCGGCACTGCTGGCCCGCGCACAGGCTCGCGCCACCGAGCTGGGCCTGGGTAGAGGCGACCGCCTCCTGGTCGACGTGACCACCCACCCCGACCCGGTCGACTGGCTGCTCACCCCGCTGACCGCGGGCGCCAGCGTGGTCGCGTGCGCCCACCCCGACCCGACCCGCCTGCCCGCCCGCGCCGAAACCGAGAAGACCACCCACACCCTGACCTGACCCCGCCCCCTCCCCCCGCGTTGATCTTGCAGTTTCAGAAAATGCAAGATCAACGGGCAAGTCGTCGGGGCGGCGTGCAGGATCAGCGGGGGGAGACGGGGCTGTCGGTGGTGGTCCGGCGCTGGGCCAGGGCGGCGAACGCCGTCAGGGACTCGGGGTTGGCCAGGGCGCCCTTGGCCGCCGCGCTGTCGATCGGGGTGCCCGTCAGGATCTTCTTGACCGGCACCTCCAGCTTCTTCGCGCTCAGCGTGCGGGGCACGGCCCGGACCTGGTGGATCTCGTCCGGCACGTGCCGCGGCGACAGGGCGGTACGCAGCTCCCGGCAGATCTTGCGCCGCATCTCGTCGTCGAGTTCCAGGCCCTCGGCCAGCACCACGAACAGCAGCAGCTCACCCGCGCCGCCCTCGTCGTCCTCCAGGTGCACGACCACCGAGTCGACCACCTCGTCCAGCCCCTCGACCACGGAGTAGAACTCGGCGGTGCCGAGGCGCACGCCGCCCCGGTTGAGCGTGGCGTCGGAGCGGCCGGTGATCACGCACCCGCCGCGCTCGTTCACGGTGATCCAGTCGCCGTGGCGCCACACGCCGGGATAGACCTCGAAGTACGCCTCCCGGTAGCGGGCACCGTCCGGGTCGTTCCAGAACCCGACCGGCATGCTCGGCATCGGCGCGGTGATCACCAGCTCGCCGAGCTGCCCGATCACGGCGCTGCCGTCGGCGGAGCGGGCCTCCACCTTCGCGCCGAGCGCCCGGCAGCCGATCTCCCCGGCGTAGACCGGCAGCAGCGGCACACCGCCGACGAACCCGGTGCACACGTCCGTGCCGCCGGACAGCGACTGGAGCTGGAGGCGGTCGCTCACGTTCTCGTACACCCAGGTGAAGCCCTCGGCCGGCAGCGGCGCGCCGGTCGAGCCGAGGCCGCGCACCGCGGACATGTCGGCGACCTCGCGCGGCACCAGCCCGGCCTTGCGGCAGGCCAGCAGGAACGGCGCGGACGTGCCAAAGTACGTGGTGCCGGTGTCGGCGGCCAGCCGCCACAGCGCGCCCAGGTCGGGGTGGCCCGGGTTGCCGTCGAACAGCACGATCGCCGCGCCCACCGCCGGGCCGGAGACCAGGAAGTTCCACATCATCCAGCCGGTCGTGGTGAACCACAGGAACCGGTCGGACGGACCCAGGTCGTGGTGCAGCGCCAGCATCTTGAGGTGTTCCAGCAGGATGCCGCCGTGGCCGTGCACGATCGGCTTGGGCAGCCCGGTGGTGCCGGAGGAGTAGAGCACGTAGAGCGGATGGTCGAAGGCCACCGGCGTGAACGCCAACGGCTCGTCGGTCGGCGCCGCCAGCTCTGCCCACGGCAGCGCACCGTCGGGGGCCGGGCCGTCCGGATCGAGGTACGCGATGGCGACCGTGTGCCGCAGCGACGGCAGCGCGGCCCGGATCGCGGCCACCTCGGCGCGCCTGTCGACCGGCTTGTCGCCGTACCGGTAGCCGTCGACGGCGACCAGCACCGTGGGCTCGATCTGCTGCCAGCGGTCGGTGACGCTGCGGGTGCCGAACTCGGGCGCGCAGGAGGAGAAGATCGCGCCGAGGCTGGCGGTGGCGAGCAGCAGGACGTACGTCTCCGGGATGTTCGGCGCGTACGCGGCCACCCGGTCGCCCGGCCCGACACCGAGGCGGCGCAGCCCGGCGGCCACCCGGCGCACCCGCTCGCGCAGCTCGGCCGCGCTGAGCGTCTCCGGCGCGCGGGTCTGACCGTGCGCGATCACCGCCGGGTCGTCGTCGCCCAGCCCCGGCATGCGCAGCACGTTCTCGGCGTAGTTGAGCGTCGCGCCGGGGAACCAGCGGGTGCCCGGCATGGCCCGGTCGGTGAGGGTGGCGGTCGGCGGGGTGTGCGCGACCACGTCGAAGTAGTCCCAGATCGAGCGCCAGAACGCGTCCAGGTCGGTCACCGACCACTGCCACAGCGCGTCGTAGCCGGCGAACTCCAGCCCGCGGTGCTCGGCCAGCCAGCGCAGGTAGTCACCGATCCGGGACCGCTCCCGCACGTCCGCCGGCGGCGTCCACAGCACGTCAGCCACTGTTCCACCCTCCCCTGGGCCCGCCACGACGGTGTGCCGGGGCCGTGGCGCCATCTTGCCCTACCTCGTGCCGCCATTGTCCGCGCCGGGTACGCCGTACGGGGCGTGGCCCGCCCACACCCCGAACCCCCACCCCATGTGGCCCACGTGTAAGGAAGGGCCCCCTATTAACGCCTCGTGCATTGGAAGGGCCCCTTGTTAACACCTCGCCCTCCGTGGGTGTCCGCCGCCCGTGGAGGGCGCGGCCCGCGTGGCAGCGGTGTTAACAGGGGGCCCTTCCTCTACCGCAGGCGTTAACAAGGGGCCCTTCCTTACACCTCAGCCGGCGCGGTGGGCCTGGATCGCGTGGCGCCGGGCGAGCCGGTGCGCGCGCCGGATCTCGGCCTCCCGGAAGCGGCGCTCGTCCTCCGGCGTCTCGGGCAGCACCGGCCGGACCGGACGCGGCGAGCCGCCCACGTCGACGCCCACGAAGACCAGGTACGCGGTGGCGACCCGGACCGGTTCCTCCTCGGCCGAGTCCCAGCGCTCGGCGACCACCCGCACCCCGACCTCCATCGAGGTCTGGCCGGTCCAGTTGATCTGCGCGTGCGCGTGCACGAGATCGCCCACCCGGACCGGCTCGGAGAAGACGATCTCGTCGATGGACGCGGTCACCGCGGTCCCGCCGCTGTGCCGTGCCGCCGCCGCGCCGGCGACGTCGTCCACGAATTTCATCAGTACCCCACCGTGCACGGTCCCGTACAGGTTGACATCGACCGCGGTCATGATGCGACTGAGCGTGACGCGGGAGTACGAGGTCGGCTTACCCGGCGGGACCGCGGGATGATCTGTCATGCCGAAAACGGTACGGTGCGCGGATGCGACATCTCTGGAGCTTCCTCGCCGGGTTGGCGGTGGCGCCCGTCACCTGGGTGCTCGTCACGCTCGGTCAGGACGGATCTGAGCGGACCGTCGACCGCTGGGTGGAGATCGGGACGTACAGCACGCCGAACCTGATCGAGCCGGCCGTCTATCTGGGCGTCGCCGGCATCCTGCTCGGCCTGCTCGGCACGTTGCGCTTCTCGCCGTTCGGCCCGCTGGTGGCCGGCCTGCTGCTCGCGGTCCCGTACCTCGGGCTGTTCGTGGCGCCGTTCAGCGTGCGGGACCGGGTGCCGGACGACCTGAAGCTGCTCGGTGACCCGTTGCCGCTGCGCGACCCGCTGGACAACGGCACGCTGTTCCTCATCGGCGTGCTGCTGCTGATGGCCGTGTTCAGCACGAGCCGCTGGCGCCGTCCCGCCACACAGGCGACGGCCGAGGCGGAGCTGACCCCGGCCGCCACACCGGTGGAGCACAAGCCGACGCTCACCGACTGGCCCCCGGCGCCGGCGAAGGACCCGGACACACCGCCGCTCACGCTGGCGTACCCCGAGACCCCCACCGAACCGCTGCCCCGCCGCACCGGCGGCGAGTCGCCGTGGTCCGCGCCCCCGCGCGGCGCGGGCCGGCCGGAGGGCACCGAGAGCCGTTGAACGAGCGCGGGCGGGCCGGTACGCACCGGCCCGCCCGCCCGAACGTCGCTCGTCAGCCCTTGAGCAGTTGGCGCGCCATCACGATGCGCTGCACCTGGTTCGTGCCCTCGTAGATCTGGGTGATCTTGGCGTCCCGCATCATCCGCTCGACCGGGTAGTCGCGGGTGTAGCCGTAGCCGCCCAGCAGCTGGACCGCGTCCGTGGTGATCTCCATGGCGGCGTCCGACGCGAAGCACTTCGCGGCCGCGCCGAAGTAGGTCAGATCCGCGTCGCCGCGCTCGGACCTGCCGGCGGCGGCGTACGTGAGCTGCCGCGCCGCCTCCAGCTTCATGCCCATGTCGGCGAGCATGAACTGGATGCCCTGGAAGTCGGCGACCGGCTTGCCGAACTGCTTGCGCTCCTGGACGTAGCCCTTGGCGTAGTCCAGCGCGCCCTGCGCGATGCCGACGGCCTGGGCGGCGATGGTGACCCGGGTGTGGTCCAGCGTCTTCATCGCGGTGGCGAAGCCGGTGCCCTCGGCGCCGATCATGCGGTCGGCCGGGATCCGGACGTTGTCGAAGTAGACCTCGCGGGTGGGCGAGCCCTTGACGCCGAGCTTCTTCTCCGGCGCGCCGAAGCTGACGCCCAGGTCGGACTTCTCCACCACGAACGCGGAGATGCCCTTCGAGCGGGCTGTGGGATCGGTCACGGCGAACACGGTGTAGTACTCGGACACGCCCGCGTTGGTGATCCACCGCTTCACGCCGTTGAGCACCCAGTGGTCTCCGTCACGTACCGCCTTGGTGGTCATCGAGGCGGCGTCGCTGCCCGCCTCCGGCTCGGAGAGGCAGTAGGAGAACATGCCCTCCCCGGCCGCGACCGGCGTGAGGTACCTGCGCTTCAGCTCCTCGGAGCCGGCCAGCAGCAGCGGCATGGTGCCCAGCTTGTTCACCGCCGGGATCAGCGAGGACGACGCGCAGGCCCGGGCCACCTCCTCGATCACGATGGCAGTGGCCAGCGCGTCAGCGCCGGCGCCGCCGTACTCGACCGGGATGTGCGGGGCGTGGAAGTCGGCCGCGCGCAGGGCCTCGTAGGACGCCTTGGGGAACTCACCTGTCTCATCCGCCGCGGCGGCGTGCGGAGCCACTTTGGCCGCACAGACCTCACGGACCGCCTCCCGGATCGCCTCGTGCTCCTCCGGCAACCGGTAGACGTCGAACGACTGCTCTGCGGCCATGTCGGCCCTCCCCTTTCACCGCTATCATGCGCAGTCTGTGCCGCCCGGAGGCCGACGACTGCCGCAGACTGAAGGATAGCCACCGGCCCCGGCCGAACCTTACCGGCGGGTAGGCTCGCGCCCGAGCCTCGCCCGCCCGACCCCATTACCCTCACAGCAGACATCCAGTTCCCCTCGGTGCCCGGCCTCGGCGCCCCAGCAGAATGCGACGCGTGGAAGCGCCGCCAGTGCGAGCGGAGAAGACAGGCGTGACGATTCCGTACCCGAACACCCAGCCGATGCCCGCCATCGCAGCGGTGACCCCGCCGTCCGGCGCCGCCCGCCCGCGGGTGACCTTCCTCGGCACCGGCTACCTCGGTGCGACCTACGCCATCTGCTACGCGGAGCTGGGCTACGAGGTGCTCGGCTTCGACGTCGACGCGGACAAGATCGCCAAGCTGAACGCGGGCGAGGTGCCGATCCACGAGCCCGGCCTCGACGAGCTGCTGCGGCGCAACCTGGCCGCCGGCCGGCTGCGGTTCAGCACCGACATCCAGGAGACCGCCGACTTCGGCGACGTCCACTTCATCTGCGTCGGTACCCCGCAGCGGGCCGACGGCATGGGCGCCGACCTGTCGTACGTCGAGGCGTCGGTGACCAGCCTCGCCCAGCACCTGACCCGCAAGGCGCTGATCGTCGGCAAGTCCACCGTTCCGGTGGGCACCGCCGAGTGGGTGGAGCAGCTCGTCGGCAAGCACACCCCGGCCGACCTCGGCGTCGAGGTGGCGTGGAGCCCCGAGTTCCTCCAGGAGGGCTTCGCCGTCGACGACGTGCTGCGTCCGAACCGGATCGTGGTCGGCGTCAAGAGCGAGTGGGCCAACGGCATGCTGTTCGCCGCCCACAAGGGCGTCTTCGACCTGGCCGCCACCGAGGACCGCGAGGTGCCGCTGGTGGTCACCGACTTCGCGACCGCCGAGCTGGTCAAGGTCGCCGCGAACGCGTTCCTCGCCACCAAGATCTCCTTCATCAACGCGATGGCCGAGGTCTGCGAGGCGGCCGGCGGCGACGTCACCCAGCTCGCCCGCTCGATCGGCTACGACCCGCGCATCGGCAACCGGTTCCTCCAGGCCGGGCTCGGCTTCGGCGGCGCCTGCCTGCCCAAGGACATCCGCGCCTTCCAGGCCCGCGCCCAGGAGCTGGGCGCCGGTGAGGCGCTGCGCTTCCTGCACGAGGTCGACCTGATCAACCAGCGCCGTCGCAGCCGCGTGGTGCAGCTCGCCGCCGAGCTGCTCGGCCGCCGCTCCGGGCCGGCCGGCCCGGACCTGTCCGGCACGCGGGTCGCGGTGCTCGGCGCCACGTTCAAACCCAACACCGACGACGTACGCGACGCGCCGGCGCTCGCGGTCGCCTCGCTGCTCGGCAAGGCCGGCGCCGACGTGCACGTGTTCGATCCGCAGGGGATCGAGAACGCGCGCCGGGCGGTGCCCGAGCTGACGTACGAGGAGACGATGAACGACGCCGTCCGCGGCGCCGACCTGGTCTGCGTGCTCACCGAGTGGGCCGAGTTCCGCAACGCCGACCCGGTGGCCCTGGGCGAGCTGGCGAACGGCCGCAAGGTGGTCGACGGGCGCAACTGCCTCGACTCCACACTGTGGACGCAGGCCGGCTGGGAGTACCGCGGCATGGGCCGCCCCTGATCCGCTGAGCGCGCGGACCGGCCGCCGGGGAACGTCTCCCGGCGGCCGGTCCGTTTTTGTTGTCCGGAACGCGGCGGCAACTGTCGAAATCCCGGCCCACTCAAGGCATGCTGCCTCTGGGAGGTCCACAGTGCGGGGGCACGGGCGGACGGGAGACTGTCGTGGAGAGCTTCAGGTGCGCCTCGTGCGGGCAGGACGTCAAGCCCGCCGTCGTCTGCCCGCGCTGCGGCGCGCCCCAGCCCCAGTGGGCCGAGCACCTGGCCGGCATCGAGCGCTCGATCGCCGAGATGAAGGCCCGCGACGCCGAGATCGCCCGGGAACAGCGGCAGATCGCCGCCAAGATGCAGGCCGCTCTCTTCCAGCGGGACATCCTGGCGCACGCCGGTGAGGAACGGATCCGGCAGGCCACCCGGCCGCGCCGGGTGCTGCGGCGCCGGCCCGGCCGCCGCCCGCCCACCGCGGCCACCGGCGCGCCGCCCCGGGTGCCCCGCCAGGGCACCCCGCCACCCGGCCCGCCGGAGGACCTGCCCCCGTCGCCGCCGCGCGGTCGTCCGCGCTGGCTCGACGCGGACGACCCGGAGCACCCGCCCGAGGCGTCCTCGCGCGAGGTGCAGAACATCCCGCTCGGGCTGGGCGCGCTCCTGCTCGGCGTCGCCGCGGTGGTCTTCGCAGCGGTCGCCACCAGCTCGATGGACGCGCTGGCCCGCCTCGGTGTGCTGCTGGTGGCGACGGCGCTGATGCTGCTCGCCCCGCCGGTGCTGGCCCGGCGCGGGCTCACCTCCACCGCCGAGACCATCGCCGCGGTCGGGTTGCTGCTGGTGCCGCTGGCCGGGTACGCGCTGTGGGCCGTCGACCGGATCGGCGGCGACGGATCGGGTGCCGCGTTCGCCGGGACGATCTTCCTGGTCACCACGCTCGTCGCCCTGGGGTACGCGTACGGGACGGGTCTGCGCGCGCCACGCTTCGCCACAGTGCTGGCCGCCCAGCCGGTGCTGCCGCTGCTGGCGTACGAGCGGATCACCGGGCCGGTCGGCTGGGCGCTGGTGCTGACAGTGGTGGCGGTACTCGACCTGGCGCTGGCCCGTTCGGCTGTGGTACGCGAGCGGCCGGTCCGGCGAGACCTGCCCGCCACCGAGCCGGTACCTTCCGTCCCGCCCCGGCAGCGCGCCGACGACGACCGGCCCGAGTCGGCGCCGGAGGAGTCCGCCGAGGTGCTGGGCGGTGAGACGCCGCCGGGTCCGGCCGCCTCCGCCACCGCCCGGCCGGTGCCCTGGTTGTCCGAGCTGACCTGGCTGCTGCACGGCGTGGCGGTCGCTGTCGCGCTGGCGTACGCGGTCACCGGCCTGCTGCGCGCCACCACGGTGCCCCCGGCCGCCGCCGCGGGCGCGACGTTGCTGCTCGCCGCCCTGGTCGCGCTGGCCGGGACGCTCGTGCTGCGCCGGCCGCCGCTGCCGGACGTCGGTGCCGGCATCCTCACGCTGGCGGTCATCGGCGCGCTCGGCCGGGTCGCCTCGGTGGCCCTGCCGGGCCGGTCCCTGCTGCTCATCTCCGCCGTCATCGCGCTGACCGGGCTCGCCGTCCGGGCCGTACCGGAGACGGCCCGGCGTGGGCCGCAGATCGCCTCCGCGGTGGCGCTCACGGTCAGCGGCCTGGTGGTGGCCGGTGGCGCGCTGCGCGCCGGGCTGGCCCCGGTCCGGGCCGCCTTGCCGGCATGGTCGGCGGATCTGGGCGGATGGCACGCCGAGCTGGCCCGGGCGGTCGGCCCGACCGGCTGGCAGCTCGCGGCCAGCGCGTTGCTGCTCACGGTCGCCGCCGTGATCGCGCTGCCGGCCGAGATCCGGCGCGAGTTCGCGGTGGTCGGCGCGGCGCTCACCGCGCTCGCCGTACCCGCGTCGCTCGGTCTTGGCTGGGCGGCGGCCTGCTGGCCGACGTTGCTCACAGCTGTCGCGGTCGGCGTGCTCGGGCTGACCGCACGCACCGAACGGTCCGCTGTGGCGCACGCGGTGACGGCGGCCGGGTTGGGCCTGGTCGGCGCGGGCGCTTCGCTCGCCCGCCCGGCGCTCACCGCCGCCGCGCTGACTGTGCTGTTCCTGGCCGGGGCGCTGGTGTCCCTCGCCCCGCGGGTCCGGCTCGCGGCTGCCGCGACGGAGACGGTCTGCGCCTGGGCGGCGGGCGGCGCGGCGTTCGCCCTGCCCGGTGCCGTCGCCGCGTTCGTGGCGGCCACGGTGCCGGCGCCGCCGGTCACCACACCGGCGAACCTGCGCGAGATCACCGTGCCGATCCTCGCGGCGAGCTTCCTCGCCGTCTGCGTCACGCTCGGCTACGCCGCCCTGGTGCAGGTGGCGCAGCGGCACCTGACCATGCCGCACGCGCTCGGTACCGTGCTCGGCGCGGTGGCGGTCGCCGCCGCCGCGTTCGGTGCGCCTGGTGCGACATCGGCGGACGCCTGGGTGGGCAGCCTGCTCCTGGTCGCCGCCGCGCTGCTGGCACTCGCCCCGCGCATCGACGCCGGTCGCCGCGCGGACATGTCCCTCGACGGGTCCGACCTGGCGCTTGCCGCCACCACAGTGGCGCTCGTCGCCACGCTGGCCCGGATCGCCGCGGTGCTCGCCCCCGGCGGCCAGCTCGTGGTGGCCTCCGCGCTGGTCCTGCTGGTGGCGGTGGCCGCCCGGGCGCTACCCGAGGAGTGGCGGCGCGGCCCGATCCTCGGCATCGCCGCCGGTGGCACGCTGATCGGCCTGATCGCCGCCTGGAGCGCGTTGCGTGGCGGGCTCGGCGTGCTGGCCACCCCCGGCCCGATCTGGGCCGGCGACCTGAGCGGCTGGCCGGCCGCGCCGACCGGCGGATCGACCTGGCAGGCCCCGGTGGCGCTGGCGCTGCTGGGGGTGACCGCGGCCGTCCTGCTGCCGCCGCCGTGGAAGTACGACGTCTCCGGCCTGGCCGCCGTGCTCGCCACTGTGGGCGCTCCGGCCGCGTTCGACCTGCCCTGGTGGTCCCCGGTGCTGGTCGGCTGCATGGTGGCCACCGTCTACGGCATGGCCGCCGCGGCCGCCGTCGATCCCCGGGCCGCGCTGTCCCGGGCCACCGTGGCCGGGGTGGTGGCGCTGCACGCGGCCGGGGCCGGGCTGGTACGGCCGTGGACCACAGCGCTGGCGCTGGGCAGCATCGCGCTGATCGGCGCGACTGTGGCCGCAGTGGCCCGCACGCTCGCGCCTTCCCTTGTCGACGACATCCGCAGCGAGGGCATGCCGCCGCATCTGGTGCAGGTGGGTGGCGCGGGCGCCGGAGCCGCACTGCTCGCACTGCCCGGCGCGGTGGCCGCGCTGGCAGTCGGGTACGGCCGCCCACCGCAGGTGGTGCTCACCGCCGCGCTCGCCGCCGCCAGCATCGGGCTGGCCGCGATCGCGGCGGTACGCCGGCAGGTGCCGCAATATCTCCCGTACGCGAGCGTCGCAGTGGTCGGCGGGGCCACCGTGACCGCCGCCGCGGCGCTCGCTGTCGGCCTGCCGGCGGGCGTGTTCGCCGCCGCCGCCGCGTTGCTCGCTGTGCTCGCCGAACTGGTACGGGCGGCCACCGTCCCGCCCGCCGGTTCGGGTCGGCCGGTACGCCGCTGGACCGTGCTGCTCAACGGGGCGCTACGGCGTGCCCCGGACGATCCCGAGCTGCGCTGGCGGGTCAGCCCGGCCGCCGGCGCGCTCGCCGCCGCGGCGCTGCCCACCGCGCTGGCCCTGGCCACCCTGGCGCCCTCGCTCGTGGTGGCGCTGTTCTCGCCGTTCGCGGTGTTGCGCCGGGTGTGGCAGGGGCCGCCGCCGGAACTGCTGACCCCGCCGCCGGAGGCGGTCGACCCCACGCACGTGCTCACCGCGCTGCTGCTGACTGTGACCGCGGCGCTCGCCGCCACCGGGTTCAGCGGCGGCCGGCGGTCCCGGGCGGTGCCGGTGATCCTGCCCGGGGCGGCGATCACGCTGCTGATCACGCCGGTGGCGCTGGGGCGGGGCTGGCCGGTTACCGCGCTGGCCGCGCTGGCGGTGTTCACCATCTCGATGCTCGGGCTGGCGCTGACACCGCCGCCGGCGATCGCCGAGCCGGGCCGGTCGATCCGGGTGGCCCGGGTGCTGGTCTTCGCGCTGGGGCTGGCAGCCGGTGGCGCCGGGCTGGCCGGCAGCCTCGCCACGAGCGACCTGACCGTGTTCACGCTCGGCGGGGCGGTCGGCGTGGGTGCCGTCGCGGCGTTGTTCGGCACCACCCAGCGGGCGCGCATCCTGGGCTGGTTGTTCGGCTCGGTGATGGCTCAGCTGTTCGTGCTCACGATCGGCCTGAAGTCCGGGCTGGCGGCCGTCTGGTCCGCGTTCGGGGTGCTCGCGGTCGGCGCGGCGTTGCAGGTGTTCGCCGCCACGCTGCCCCGGCTGCGCCGTCCCGAGGCGTACCGGGAGGCGGCCACAGTCGAGTGGAGCGGCTACGGGGCGGCGCTCATCGCGCTGGCGCTGGCGTACGACTCGCCCCGGCACATCGCCGCGCTGCTGGCCGCCTGGGGCGCGGTCCTCGGGGTGGCGGCCAGCCGTCCGGGGCGCCGCCCGATGGAACGCAACCTGCTGTTCTGGGCGGTGGTGGCCTGCGAGATCAGCGCCTGGTGGATCCTGATGCGGGTGGCCGACGTGGCGCTGCCGGAGGCGTACACGCTGCCGTTCGCCGCACTCGCCCTGCTGGTCGGCGTCCTGCAACTGCGGCACCGGCCCGACCTGTCGAGCTGGGTGGCGTACGGGCCGGCGCTGGTCACCGCGTTCCTGCCCACTCTGGCGATCGTGATCGCGACCGAATCGAGCATGCTGCGCCAGGTGCTGCTGCTGCTCGGCGCCGTCGCGGTGCTGATTTTCGGCTCGACCAGCCGGCAGCAGGCGCCGGTGATCGTCGGTGCGACGGTGACCGCTGTCGCGGCCGTGCACGCGCTGTTCAGCCTCGGCCCGTGGCTGGTGCTGATCCCGGTCGGCATCGTGCTGCTGGTGCTCGGGGCGAGCAACGAGCGCCGCCGCCGCGCCCAGGAGCGCCTCCAGACCGCCCTGCGCGGCATGCGGTGAGCCGGTCCCGGCCGGTCACGCTGAGCGCCTTGGAGACAGAGAGTGACGAGACGGTCAGATCAGGGAGGCGCGCAGCGCGGCATCCTTCTCCGCGACCAGATCCTCCAGGCTCGCCTGGTAGGCGGCCATCCGGTCGCGCAGCACCGGGTCCGAGGCGCCCAGGATGCGTACCGCGAGCAGGCCGGCGTTGCGGGCGTTGCCGATCGACACGGTGGCGACCGGCACGCCGGCCGGCATCTGCACGATTGACAGCAGCGAGTCCATGCCGTCCAGGTACTTCAACGGCACCGGGACGCCGATCACCGGCAGCGGGGTGACCGAGGCGACCATGCCGGGCAGGTGGGCCGCTCCGCCCGCGCCCGCGATGATCACCTGGACGCCACGGCCGGCGGCGGCCCGGCCGTACTCGATCATCTTGACCGGGGTGCGGTGCGCCGAGACCACGCCCACCTCGTACGGCACCCCGAACTCGTCGAGCGCCTCGGCGGCGGCCTTCATGACCGGCCAGTCCGAGTCGCTGCCCATGATCAGCCCGACGGTGCTCATCAGTGCCCCTCCTGGAGCCAGCGGACGGCACGCGCGGCCCGGGCCCGTACGTCGTCCAGGTCGTTGCCGAGCACCGTGACGTGCCCGATCTTGCGGCCCGGGCGGACCTGCTTGCCGTACAGGTGGACCTTGGCCCCCGGTTCGGCGGCGAACAGGTGGTGCAGCCGCTCGTCGACGGACATGCCGCCCGGTGCACCCCCCAGCACGTTCGCCATCACCACGACCGGCGCGGTCAGCGAGGTGTCCCCCATCGGGTAGTCGAGCACCGCCCGCAGGTGCTGCTCGAACTGGGAGGTCCGGGCGCCCTCGATGGTCCAGTGCCCGGAGTTGTGCGGCCGCATCGCCAGCTCGTTGACGACCAGCCCGGACGGCGTGTCGAACAGCTCCACCGCGAGCAGGCCGACCACGCCGAGCGCGGTGGCCAGGTCGATGGCGAGCTGCTGCGCGGCCAGGGCCTGCTCCTCGGGCAGGTCGGGCGCGGGCGCCAGCACCTCGACGCAGATGCCGTCGCGCTGCACCGTCTCCACCACCGGGTACGCGGCGACCTGCCCGAACGGCGACCGGGCCACCTGTACGGCCAGCTCCCGGCGCAGCGCCACCCGCTCCTCGACGAGCAGCGGGGTGCCACCGGCGAGCAGCGTCGCGGCCTGCTCGGCGGCCTGGCCGGCGTCGTCGACCATCCAGACGCCGCGGCCGTCGTAGCCGCCCCGGGCGGCCTTGAGCACCACCGGCCAGCCGGTCTCCTCGCCGAACGCGATCAGGTCGGCCGGGGACTCCACCGGACGCCACGCCGGGTTCGGCGCGCCCAGCTCGCCGAGCCGTTCCCGCATCACCCGCTTGTCCTGCGCGTGCACCAGCGCCTCGGCCGGCGGGAACAGCTTCACGCCCTCGTCGGTCAGGGTGCGGATGTGCTCGTTGGGGACGTGCTCGTGGTCGAAGGTGACCACGTCGCAGCCCTTGGCGAACGTCCGCAGCGCGGCCAGGTCGGTGTGGTCGCCGTACTGGACGTCGGCGGCGACCAGCGCGGCGCCGTCGTCCGGGGCTTGCGCCAGCACACGCAGCGACTGGCCGAGAGCGATGGCGGCCTGGTGGGTCATCCGGGCGAGCTGGCCGCCGCCCACCATGCCCACGACGGGGAGACCGGTACGGGAGTCCATAGCGCCGCCAGCCTATAAGGGCCGGTGCCGGGCCGGACCGTGAGGGCGGGCCGGCCCACTCCGCTCAGCCGAGCTGCGCGATCAGCTCCTCGACGCCGGTCACCGGCCGCCGGCAGACGAAACCCCGGCAGACGTACGCGGCGGGCTTCCCGTCGACGAACGGCCGCCCGGCCAGCAGTGGCACGCCGGGCTGGTCCGGGGCGCCGGCCACCACCACCGCGCCGGGCGGGGCGTGGCGCCGGGCCGCGGCCACCAGCGGGTCGCCCTCCGGGTCACCGGTCGCCACAGCGATCTCGTACGGCCCGGACAGCAGCGCCTCGCCGACGGTGGCCGCGTACCCGGTGAACCGGGCGTGCCGGTCGACGATCGGCGCGACCGTCGTCAGCGTCTTCTCGGCCGCCTCCCGGTAGCGGGTCTCGCCGGTCAGCGCCGCGTACGCCACGAGCGCCGCGACGATCGCCGACCGGCCCGACGGGGTCGCGTTGTCGGTCGGGTCGGCGGGCCGGGTGACCAGGCGCTCGGCGTCGTCGGCGGTGTCGTAGAAGGCGCCGTCCGGGCCGGCGAACCGGGCCAGCGCCACGTCGAGCAGCTCACCGGCCAGCGTCAGCCACCGCCCCTCGCCGGTGAGCTGGTGCATCGCGCAGAACGCCTCGGCGACGCAGCCGTAGTCCTCCAGCACCCCGGCCGGCTGACCCACGACCTTGTCCCGGGAGACCCGGCGCAGCCGGCCGTCCACGAGATGCACGGCGGCCAGGTGCTCGGCGGCGTCCCGCATCGCGCCGTCGGAGACGATCAGCACGCCGTCCATCAGGTTCGCGTCCTCGTCGTCGGGCGACACGAGCAGCGCGGCGACCTGCTGGAACTCCGCGATGGCGGTGATCGCGAGCCCGTTCCAGGCGGCCACCACCTTGTCGTCGCGGGCCGGCTGGGGCCGGGTGTCGCGGGCCGCCAGCAGCCGGCCCACCACGTCCTGCCAGCGGGCCCGCACCTCCGGGTCGGCGTCGTCGACGTCCCGGGCCAGCCGCAGCACGCTGGTGCCGTGCTCGAACGTGCCGTCGGCGGTGACCTCGAACAGGTCCGCGGCGAACCGGCCGTCGTCCTCCCCCAGCACCTCGACGAGCTGGCCGGGCGTCCAGACGTAGGTGAGCCCCTCGACGCCCTCGGTGTCCGCGTCGAGCGCCGAGGCGAAGCCCTCACCGGCCCGGTGCAGCTCGTCGGCGAGGAACCGGGCGGTGTCGCGGGCCACCCGGCGGGCCAGCCGGTCGCCGGTGAGCCGCCAGAGCTGGGTGTAGACCCGCAGCAGCAACGCGTTGTCGTAGAGCATCTTCTCGAAGTGCGGCACGATCCAGTGACCGTCCACAGAGTAGCGGGCGAAACCGTTGGCGAGCTGGTCGTTGAGGCCGCCGCGGGCCATCGCCTCGCAGGTGTGCCGGACGATCTCCAGGCTGCGCGCCGAGCCGGTGCGCTGGTGGTGCCGGAGCAGGAAGAGCAGGTTCATGTGCGGCGGGAACTTCGGCGCACCGCCGAAACCGCCGTTGGTCTCGTCGTACTCCCGGTCGAGCCGGCTCGCCGCGGCGTCGAGCAGGTCGGCGGTGAGCGGGGCGACGACGCCGCCGACTGCCTGCGCGCCGCCGATCGCCTCGACCACCGCGGCGCCCTGCCGCAGCACCGCCTCGCGCTGGTCGCGCCAGGCGGTGGCGACCGAGCCGAGCAGGCGGATGAAGTTGGCGCGGGGGAAGTACGTGCCGCAGAAGAACGGTGTGCCGTCCGGCGTGGCGAAGACCGTCATCGGCCAGCCGCCCTGCCCGGTCATCGCCTGGGTGGCGGTCATGTAGACCGCGTCGACGTCGGGGCGCTCCTCGCGGTCGACCTTGACGCAGACGAAGTCGTCGTTCATGAGCCGGGCCACTGCCTCGTTCTCGAACGACTCGTGAGCCATCACGTGGCACCAATGGTCACAGGCATAAGTGACACGACGAATACCCAACTGATATCAGTACGGGAACGTCGCGTCTCTTAGCCTCTGCCATCGCCTCCTCTCCCCACGGCCACCAGTCCACGGGATTGGCAGCATGCTGGAGGAGGTAGGGCGAGGACGCACTACCGAGCCGGTTCACCGTGCCAGCTTCTCATGACTAGTCCTCGGCCAGCAACCACCCCTCAGATCCTCGATCAACTGGGCGATTTTGCGCGGTCCACCAAGGCTGGCTTCATGGCGCTGAGCACAGCCATGAACTGGTTCCAATCTTCCTCAGACAAAGGAAAATCTCCTTCTATCACAACTTTCGCGCCGTTGAAAACTGGAATCGGAAACCGGGAGGCGCTAGACGAAGGCCGTACATCGGAAGCCTGGCTCGAAGTCATGAGTAGGTCAGGTTCGTGAAGCTCCGACTTGGTCTCATGGTCGCTCTCGCCACGTGTGTCGTCGGTGTCGACCCGCGACGCTCTATCGCTGGCTTCCAGCTGAGCGAACGCTACGGTCTGTTTGTAGCCACGTATCAGGTCCTCGGCGCCGCCTTCAGTGAAACCTCGCTGCCGAACGAGCTCCCAACGCAGGTTGGCATCGGAGGGCAGCTCGTTCCCGTAACGATCCCAAAGCTCTCGGTGGGCGGAGGGCATCAGAGCCGCCTGTTTGATCGCGGCGTTTCGCGCTGATTGATTAGGGTTAGCAATAATATCAACTGCAAGATGCGTCAGTCGTCCACGCCGCTCAGCCCCCTTCCCCTCATCAGTCAGCAAGCCGAACTTCTTCAGGGCCGCGACCGACAGGTTCGCTGGCCCAGTCATGCCCTTATAGCCCCAGTGCGCAACGATCTTTTGGATCGGCGTGGGGTGCTGACGCTCACGTTCATAAAGCTCACGAGCGCGGCGAACGGCGGTTTCGAGGTTGATCGCGGGGAAGCTGGGCGAGCGACCGGCGGTCCGGCGGGCCGGCGTCGAGTCAGACATGCTGGTCATTGCAGTACCCCCTTCGATAGCACTGTACTGGAGCTAGGCGAGCTCCACAACTTCTCGACTTGACTCCATGACTCCATGTCGGCTAGCCTGTTGCTGCCCGGCTGGAGTGGTAGCGACAGCGATCTGCCGCGAGAGTTACCGACCGGCGTGAGGAGCGGAGGTCGATCGGTGTTGCTGACATATGTCGACGAGTCGTACACCGACCGCTGGTTCACGATGGCAGCGTTGCTCATCGGCGGTCCCGCAGCAATCAGCTTGACCGATGAACTGGAGCGCGTCGCTGGCGCTGCAGCCAAGGCTTACGGCCTAGAACCTGGCGTGGAACTCCACGGCCATGAGATCTTCCATGCCGCCGGAGCGTGGGCCGGAGTCCCCGTACGCGCTCGGGTCGGGGTGTTTGATGATGTTGTCGAGGCGGTCGCCGGCCAAGACGTCAAGGTCATAGCCCGGGCGATGGACATCGCAGGGCAGCGCGCCCGCTACTCGGCTCCCGAGCCACCACACACCGTCGTCTTGCAACACCTGTTGGAGCGAGTTGATGAGTGCGCTACCCGCTTCGGTGACTACGCCCTCGTAATCGCTGACGAGGTCGACGGTCAGGCAAAGCACCGAACAGACCTGTCGGCATACCGAGAGGTGGGGACAAAGGGCTACCGACACCGGAAGCTCACGCGAATCGTCGATACGCTCCACTTCGCGCCCAGCCGTGCCAGTCGCCTGGTGCAAGCCGCAGACGTCATCACGTTCCTCTATCGGCGTGTCTACACCCATCAGGAGACGGACGAACGTTCACGTAAGGCGAAGATCGCGATGTGGAAGCGGCTGCAGCCACGAGTTCATCATGAGCTCTGCTGGTTCCCCTCGCATACGAGCGCGGGCGGGCAGCAAGCTCTCTGGGCCCAGGATCTTCGATAGATGCACAAAGGGCCCGCTAGGCGGGCCCTGAGGCTGTGCGGGCAGCTAAGCCATCCCGCGCACCAACCCTACCAGTTTCTGCCAGCCCTCGCCAGGAAAAATTGCTGGTCAGGCTGATGATCCATCATGCCGAGCCAGGTCTAGCTGCAACGCTCGGCCTATTACGCCTTCTACGAGTTCACTGACACCAGTGGCAGGCCGCGTAGCCGACCGAGATGAGCACCGGCACGTCACGCCGTTTCGCCTCGGCGAACGCCTCGTCGCACCAGGGCCACCAGTCGACCGGGTTGTCGGCGTGCTGGAGCAGATAGGGCGACGTGGCCTCGGCGAGTCGGTTCACCACCCGACCCTATCCACCATCACCTTCCGGCGCCGCCGGTGCGGCAGGGGTCAGGAGGCGCCGTCGGCGCGCAGCGGGAAGACGTTGCCCGGGGCGGCGTCGCGCAGCGACCCGAGCACCGCGGCGATCTTGTCGGCCGGCATCGGCTTGAAGAAGTGGTAGCCCTGGGCGGCGGTGCAGCCCAGCTCGGCCAGTGCGGTGCGCTGCTCGGCGGTCTCGACCCCCTCGGCCACCACCCGCAGGCCCAGTTCGTGGGCCAACCCGACCGTGGTCCGGACGATCGCCGCCGCCTCCGGCGAGTCGGCCATCCGGAGCACGAACGAGCGGTCCACCTTCAACTCGTCGACGGCGATGCGGGTGAGGAACGTCAGCGACGAGAACCCGGTGCCGAAGTCGTCCACGGCGAGCTGCACGCCCATGCCCCGCAGCGTGGCCAGCACCTCGTCGATGACCTCCAGCTCGCTCATCACCACCGTCTCGGTGATCTCCAGGACCAGCCGGTGCGGCGGCACCTGGTGGCGGCGCAACGCCTCCTCGATCTCGGCGGGCAGCCGCGGGTCGAGCAGGCTGCGCGCGGACAGGTTCACCGAGATCGGGACGTCCAGCCCGTCCCGCGCCCATCCGGAGGCGACCTCCAGCGCCTTGTCCAGCACGTACCGGGTGAAGCTGCCGAGCTGCTCGCTGTTCTCCACCGGGCGGATGAAGTCGGCCGGACCGAGCCAGCCCCGACGCGGATGCCGCCACCGGATCAGCGCCTCCACCCCGGTCGGCGCGCCGGTCGCCAGGTCCACCGCCGGCTGCAACGCCAGCACCAGCTGGTCGTCGGCGGCCAGCGCCTCCCGCATCTCCGCGAGCAACGCCAGGTGGTCGGTGCTCGCCGCGTCGCGGGAGCTGTCGTACGCGGCGACGCTGCCGCCGCCCTCCTTCGCCTGGTACATGGCGATGTCGGCGCGCCGCAGCAGCTCGGTGAGGTCGGCCGCGCCCGCGTCGGCGACCACGACGCCCACCGCGACCTCCACGGACATCCGCACCCCGGCCACCTCGGTCGGTGCGGCGAGGCGCTCGGCGACCTCCCGGGCCTGGCGCAGCGCGTACGCCAGCGGGGCCGTCCGGTCCTCGACCAGCGGCACCGAGGTCAGCAGCAGCGCGAACTCGTCGCCGCCGAGGCGCCCGAGCAGGTCACCCGGCCGGGTCAGCGCGGCGAGCCGGTTGGAGGTGAGCCGCAGCAACTGGTCGCCCGCCGAGTGCCCGAGCGTGTCGTTGACCTCCTTGAACTGGTTCACGTCGAGCAGCAGCAGGGCCACCGGGTGGTCGTGGGCGCGCTGCCGCAGCGCCTGGTCCCCCTTGGCCAGCAGCGCCGCCCGGTTGAGCAGTCCGGTGAGCTGGTCGTGCACCGCGTCGTACGACGAGCGGGCGGTGACCAGCCGCAGCTCCCGGTGCGTGGCGGCGTCGTGCAGGGCGGCGGCCAGCGCGTCCCCGAAGGCCGCCACGCCGTCGCGTTCCCGGGCGCTCGGCGGGGCGGACCGGGCGAACCGCACCCGCAGGCGGCCGACCTCGGCGGATCCCACGGCGAGGCGGCGCACCAGTTCGTGCTCCCCCGCGTCGGCGCCGGCGGACGGCTCCACCTCCCGGTCGCGTACCTGCCCGCCGCGGTCGGCCCGGTAGCGGCGCCAGCGTCCCTCGCCCCGGGCCACGTCGACCTCGACCAGTTCCGCGCCGAACAGGGTGAGCGCGCCGGTCACCGCGGCGGTCGCCACGCCGCGCTCGTCGAGCTGGTTGAGCGCGGCGGTGGCCTCGGCGAACGCCCGCCAGGTGCGCCGCTCCTGGTCGGCGCGGAGCCGGTGGCGGTACGTCTGCTGGAGCAGCCAGAGCGGCGGCGGCAGGAGCAGCAGCCAGCGCGCGTCGAGTTCGAGCAGCGCGACGACCACCAGGCCGACCGCCACGTTGCCGACGAACATGAGCAGCTTGCCGCGCAGCGCGGCGATCAGCGGCGGCCCGATCGCGATGCCGTGCCGCAGGGCGCGCGTGACGGCGCCCAGGAAGGCGGTGGTCAGCAGGTACGTGACCGCGGCGGCGGTGAGCGTGAGCGCCAGCTCCGGGGTGGGCGCCGCGAGCAGCGGCGGGCCGAGCGCGGTGGCCACCGCGGCGGCGAGCGCGGTGGCGGCGGTGAGCGAACCGGCGATCCCGACCAGTTCCAGCGCCGGACGGCGGTCGGAGACCAGCGACATCACGGTCCAGGCGGCGCCCACGCCCAGCAGGGCGGCGGCCGGGAGCCAGCCCGCCGGCACCAGCCAGAGGCAGACCACGAGCGCGGCCTCGCCCCAGGTGATGCTCACCATGCCCGAGGCGGTACGGAAGCGCAGCCGGGCGAGCTGGGCCACCGCGAACGCGACGGTGGCGATGCCGAAGCGTGCCGGACCGGGCAGTGGGTGGTCGGCCGGCAGGTGCGCCGGGACGGTGAGGCCGAGCACTGCGGCGAGCAGACCGGTCAGCGCGACCGCGACGGTGAGCAGGACGACGCCGACCGGTGTCCCGCGCAGGCCGATCCGGTCGGGGGAACGGTCGGCCGGCTCGGTGGTCACGGGGCCGCCCCGTCGACGGGTCGGGCCGGGGCATGGTCGGGGGCCGGTGCTGTCTTCGACATCGGCGTCCCCTTCCGCGCAGGGTCCGGGGCCTGACGGTCCCCCCGGCGGAAGGCTAAGCCAAAGCCGGTGGTCGCAACAGGGGGCGACGACCGGCTTCGACGTGATTCACGCGGTGTTCAGCTGTTGCGGTGCTGCTGGGAGCCGTTGGGCGCATTAGTCGGTGAATCCTGCTCGACGAGCCCGTCTGTCGGATCGGCGACTGCGGAATCGGCCCGGCCGGGGGTGCCCTGCTGCGGGAAGCGGTCGGGCAGCCGGCGCAGCCGGGCGTTCATGTTGCGGATCAGCAGGACGGTGACGGTGGCCAGCGCGACGATGAGGAAGAGGCCCATCGGACCGGCCAGACCACCCGTGCGGGTGTCACCGAAGTTGTTCTGCGCGAGCACCTCGACGGTGGTCAGCATGGTGTTCCTCCGATGTGCGACTGAGCACCAGGGTAGACCCCGGCCGGGTCAGTGGGCACGGCACGCCTCGCGTACGCCGGCGAACAGGTCGGACTCGGGCAGCGGGCTGTCGACCATGGACCGGGCGAGTTGGAAGTCCTCCGTCGGCCACGCGCGCTTCTGCAGCTCCATCGGCACCTGGAACCAGAAGCCGTCCGGGTCGATCTGGGTGGCGTGCGCGCGCAGCGCGTCGTCGCGGACCGGGAAGTAGTCGGCGCACTCGACCCGGGTGGTGATCCGGGCGCCCTTGTCGGGGCGTTCGTCCCAGCGCTTCATCCAGTCGCCGTACGGCGACTCGAGCCCGGCGGCGAGCACCGCCTCGTGCAGGCTCATGATCCTGGCCCGGGAGAAGCCCACGTCGTAGTAGAGCTTCAGCGGCTGCCACGGCTCGCCCAGCTCGGGGTGGCGCTCCGGGTCACCGGCCGCGTCGAACGCCGCCACGGTGATCTTGTGGGTCATGATGTGGTCGGGGTGCGGGTAGCCACCCTCCTCGTCGTACGTGGTGACGACGTGCGGGCGGAACTGCCGCATCAGGCGCACCAGCGGCGCGGCGGCGACGTCCACGTCCTGGAGGGCGAAGCAGCCCTCCGGCAACGGCGGCAGCGGGTCGCCCTCGGGCAGCCCGGAGTCGACGAAGCCGAGCCACGCCTGCTCGACGCCGAGGATGGCCCGGGCGGCGTCCATCTCCGCCCGCCGGATGTCACCGATGTTCGCCCACACGTCGGGGCGGTCCATCTTGGGGTTGAGCACACTGCCCCGCTCGCCGCCGGTGGCGGTGACGACCAGGACGTCCACCCCTTCGGCGACGTATTTCGCCATCGTGGCGGCGCCCTTGCTCGACTCGTCGTCGGGATGGGCGTGCACCGCCATGAGACGCAGTTGTTCTGCCACCTTCGGCGCTCCTCGTCTGTGCCCGCCGACCGACCCCCCGGGCCGGCCGGCCGACCTGCCGGAATCTCCCCCCGCGCCCGCGAAAGCCCCCGTGACGGCCGGCCGGGGCCCGCCACCGGAGTGGCCAGGGCCACGCCCGCCGGTCCAGACCGACCTGCCATCCTTGACTCAGCGCCGGGCTGGGAAGATGGACCTAGCCATTCTTGCCGATGCCGCCGACAACAACGCCAGGAGATACCCGCCGGTGAGCGAGACGCACGCCACAGTCGCCGCGGATGCGCCGGTCTTCCCGCCGGGCCGCTACGGCCGCCGCCGGGAGCCCGGACGCCGCCGGCCGCTTCTGCTCGCCCTGACGGTGACGATCCTGCTCGCCGTCCTCGGCCTGGGCGCGGCGAAGCTCTATTACCAGTACGGCGACCCGGAGTACCAGGGCGAGATGATCAGCTACACCGGCATCACCGACTCCCGGGTGGTGGTCGACTTCCGGGTCACCGTGCCACCGGGCGGCTCCGCCACCTGTCTGCTGCGGGCCCGCTCCCACGACGGGGCCCAGGTGGGCAGCGCCGAGGCCACCGTGACCGCGGAGCCCGGCCAGCGCCACATCCGGACCCGGCAGGAGGTACCCACGAGCGCCCGGCCGTTCATCGGCGAGGTCCTGCGCTGCCGGCCGGCCGGCTGAGCCGGGCCGCCGGCGAGTCGCCGGCCACCGCACCCCGGTTCCGTCACCGGCACCCGGGGTGATTGATCACACCTCGACGCGACCCGCACTGGTAGCCTTGCAAGTTCACCTGTCAGCCAGTCCGCACCAATCGAGGAGACCGCCTGTGTCCACAAATGGAAACGAGGCGCCCGCCACCTGGCTGTCCCAGGACGCCTACGACCGTCTGCAGGCCGAGCTCGACGAGCTGATCGCCAACCGGCCGGTCATCGCCGCCGAGATCAACGCCCGGCGCGAGGAGGGCGACCTGCGGGAGAACGGCGGCTACCACGCCGCCCGCGAGGAGCAGGGCAAGGCCGAGGGCCGCATTCTCTACCTCAAGGAGCTGCTGCGCACCGCCAAGGTCGGTGAGGCGCCGGACGCCGACGCGGTGTCGCCGGGCATGGTCGTGAAGATCTACTTCGACGACGACGCCGACGACAGCGAGACCTTCCTCCTCGGCTCCCGGGAGATCGCCTCCACCACCGACCTCACCGTCTACAGCCCCGAGTCCGCGCTCGGCAGGGCGATCCTCGGTGGCAAGGCGGGGCAGACCTGCACCTACACCGCGCCCAGCGGCGCCGATATCAAGGTGACCATCGTCTCCTTCGAGCCGTACAGCGGCTGACCCCTCCGGACCCGCGCCGGATGGCTCGGGTCCCGAACCCGACCGAGGCTGACAGGCCCTCCTCGGACCCGAGCCGCACACCCGAACGCCCCGACCGGATCATCCGGCCGGGGCGTTCGCGTTCCGCCGGGGCTCAGCCCTCGCCGGTGAAGACCACCTGGTAGCCGCTGGCCCGCAGCGCGCTGATCAGCGTGTCCGAGTGCTCCACCCCCCGGGTCTCCACGGACAGGGCCACCTCCACCTCGCCGAGGCGCAGGTGCGGGTTGGCGCGCTGGTGCACCACGTCCACCACGTTGGCCCGGTGCTCGGCGATCTCGCCGAGCAGGGAGGCGAGCTGACCGGGCCGGTCCGTGCAGCGCACGGTGATCCGCAGGAACCGGCCCGCCGCCGCCAGGCCGTGCTCGATCACCCGGAGCATGAGCAGCGGGTCGATGTTGCCGCCGGAGAGCACCGCGACGACCGGCGCGGTCACCTCCACCGCGCCGGCCAGCAGCGCCGCCACGCCGACCGCACCGGCCGGCTCGACCACCTGCTTGCCGCGTTCCAGCAGCATCAGCAGCGCCCGGGAGATGTCCTCCTCGGAGACCGTGACGACGTCGTCGACGAGCTTGCGGACATGGGTGAAGGTCAGCTCGCCGGGACGGCCGACCGCGATCCCGTCGGCGATCGTCGCGAACGAGGGCAGCCGCAGCGGCTCGCCGGCCCGCAGCGAGGGCGGGAAGGCGGCGGCGCTCGCCGCCTGGACCCCGATCACGCGTACGTCGGGACGCAGCGCCTTGGCCGCCACCGCCATGCCCGAGACCAGCCCGCCGCCGCCCACCCCGGTCACGATGGTGCGCACGTCCGGGCACTGTTCGAGGATCTCCAGCGCCACGGTGCCCTGCCCGGCGATCACGTCCGGGTGGTCGAACGGGTGGATGAACACCGCTCCGGTCCGCTCGGCGAAGGTCTGCGCCGCCACGAGCGACTCGTCCACCGTGTTGCCGACCAGCTCGATCTGCGCGCCGTACCCCTTGGTCGCGGCGACCTTCGGCAGCGGCGCGTTCACCGGCATGAAGACTGTGGCGTGCGCGCCGACCAGCCCGGCGGCGAGCGCCACCCCCTGGGCGTGGTTGCCGGCGCTCGCCGCGACCACGCCGCGGGCCCGCTCCTCGGCCGAGAGCCGGGAGATCCGCACGTACGCGCCGCGCACCTTGTACGACCCGGCGCGCTGGAGGTTCTCGCACTTGAGCCAGACCGGCCCGCCGAGCGCGGCGCTGAGCGGCCGGGACGGCTCCAGCGGGGTGGTACGGGTGACACCGGCGAGCAGTTTCCGCGCGGCCTGTACGTCGGCGAGACCGACCAGTTCCGTCATGCCCCGATCGTGCCACCCGGCCCCGGCGGGACCTGCGCCGACGTGGCCGGCGGCGCGGGCGGCACCGGTGCCACGGGAGCCGGCCACCCCGGGTGACCGGGCCGGACCGGCTGCCCGGGCCACGTGGGCACGGCTCGCGCGAGCCGGTCCTGCTGGGCGGCGGAGATCCGGCGGACCAGCACGACGAACGCGATCCCGGCGACGAGGCAGGCCACCGCCGGCACCAGCCGCGGTGCGAGCGCGTCCTCGTAGAAGCGCACGTACGTGGCGAACTCCGCGTCGTTGCGGGGCAGCTCGGTCAGCCGGTCGTAGCGCTGCTGCTCGGCCCGGGCGACGAACCGGTCACCGATCAGGAACACCAGCCAGCTCGCCCACCACACCCCGACGAGCCACGACTGGCGGCGCCGCCACACGCTGTTGCGGAGCAGGTCGGCGAGCGCCCGGGCCGGTACGACGAGGTTGGCGATCGGCACCAGCCACCCGGCGATGGCCCACGCCGGGCTCAGGTTCGGCACCGCGCCCGGGAACGCGTCGAGGTTCTTGCGGGCCCGCCAGGTCCAGATCACCACGAGCGTCCCCGCGGTCAGGAGCGCGAGCAGGTAGGGCACCGAGAACAGCACTTCGGCCAGCACCGCACCGAGCAGCACGTCCCGGTCGAGCTGCTCGGCGGCCGAGCGGGCCATCCGCACACCCACGATCGGGAACAGGGCCGTCAGCAGGTAGCACAGGGTGGCGGCGCCGACCGCGATCGCGCCGGCCACGGACAGGCCGCGTACGCCGTACGTGGGCACGCCGGGGCTCACGGCGGGCTGGCCGACCCGGGTGCCGCAGCGCCGGCACTCCTCATAGGCCGGGGATGTGGCGTCGCCACAGGTCTGGCAGTGCATCGGGGACCGTCCGAGGTGGTGAGCGCGACAGAGGTGCGCACACGCTAGACGATCACCCGGCGGCCGGCGACCCCGTTCCGACGCGGGGATAGCCGGGGGCGTGCCGGGCCCACGGCGCCTGCAACTCGAACTGGCCGGCCACCCCGAGCAGCAGCAGTTCGGAGCCGGGCGGGCCGACGAACTGCACGCCCACCGGCAGGCCGTCCGGGCGGCGTCCGACCGGCACCACGATCGACGGCAGCCCGGCGATGTTCCACGGCGCCGCGTACGGGGCGTACCTGATGTTGGTCGACATGTTCGCCAGCCAGGAGCGGCCGGACCACCCGGCGGCCTCCGGCGGCGGTCCGGCCAGCGCCGGGGTGAGCAGCAGGTCGATCGAGTTGTCGGCGAAGAAGTTCACCGACCGTTCGCGCCAGGCGGCCCGGTCGGCCTCCCGCACGTACCCCCGGCGCTGCGCCCACTCGCCGAGCCTGACGTGCCGGCGGCTGCGCCGCTGGAGTTGACGCGGCGCCACCCCGGCGGCGCGCACGTCGGCGGCGGCCGCCGCGAACCAGGTGGCGATGCCCTGGAGGCCGAGCCGGGTCGGGTAGACCGGGTCGGCGGGCACGGTGTCGTGACCGGCGGCGGCCAGCAGCCGGCCGGCGGCGGCGACCGCGTCCCGGTTCGGCGCGTCCGGCGAGACGCCGCGTACCGGCGAGCGCAGCGAGACGCCCACCCGCAGCCGCTCCGGCGGGACCAGCTTGTCCGGCCGGCGGCCGGCCAGCACCGAGAAGCCGACCACCGCGTCGGCGACGGTGCTGGTCAGCATGCCGTGCTCGGTGAGGCCGAACCAGTCGTCCGCGCCGAGCTGGCAGGGCACCACACCCCGGCCGGGCTTGAGCCCGACCAGGCCGCAGCAGGCCGCCGGAATGCGGATCGACCCGAGACCGTCGTTGCCGTGGGCCATCGGCACCAGCCCGGCGGCCACCGCGGCGGCCGCGCCGCCGGACGAGCCGCCGGGGGTACGCGCCGGATCCCACGGGTTGCGGGTCACAGCGGTGTCGTCGTCGGTGAGGGCCCACAGGCCCAGCTCCGGCATCCGGGTGACGCCGAGGATGACAGCGCCCGCGCCGCGCAGCCGCCGGACCACCTCGTGGTCGGCCTCCGCCACCTCGGTACGCATCGCGGCCGACCCGTTCCAGGTGGGCAGGCCGGCCACCGGCGTGTTCTCCTTGACCGCCACCGGCACCCCGGCGAGCGGCAGGTTCGCCAGTTCCTCCTGCTCGTCGACCTTCTCCGCCTCGGTGATCGCCTCGCCGCCGCGTACCGTGCGGAACGCGCCCAGCTCGGCGTCGACCCGGGCGACGTGGTCCAGGTGGTCGGCGACGACCTGGGTGGCGGAGACGTCGCCACGGCGTACCGCCCGGGCGATCTGCTTCGCGGTCGTCCCGACCCAGGTCGTCGGCAAGATGTCCGGCACTGCCACCCTCCCCAGCCAGCGGTCAGCCCAGAGCCTGCTCCAGATCGGCGAGCAGGTCGTCGACCGTCTCGATGCCGACAGACAGTCGCACGAGATCGCCGGGAACTTCAAGCGGCGAGCCCGCAGCGCTCGCGTGTGTCATCCGGCCGGGGTGCTCGATCAGGGACTCGACGCCGCCCAGCGACTCGGCGAGCACGAACAGCCGGGCCCGGTTGCAGACCTGGACGGCGGCCTCCTCGCCGCCGGCCGCGCGGAACGAGATCATGCCGCCGAACCGGCGCATCTGCTTGGCGGCCACCTCGTGTCCGGGGTGCGACGGCAGGCCCGGGTAGACGACCTGGGCGACCTTGGCGTGTTCGTCCAGGTAGGCCGCGATCCGCTCGGCGTTGTCGCAGTGCCGGTCCATCCGTACCCCGAGGGTCTTGATGCCGCGCAGGGTGAGCCAGGCGTCGAATGGGCCGTTGACCGCGCCCATCGCGTTCTGGTGGTAGCGCAGCTCCTCGCCGAGCGTGCGGTCCGCCGCGATCAGCGCGCCGCCGACCACGTCGGAGTGTCCGCCGACGTACTTCGTGGTGGAGTGCACCACCACGTCCGCGCCGAACGCGATCGGCTGCTGCAGGTACGGCGAGGCGAACGTGTTGTCGACCACCAGCAGCGCGCCGGCGTCGTGCGCCACCGCTGCGAGCGCGGCGATGTCGGCGATGCCGAGCAGCGGGTTGGTGGGCGTCTCCACCCAGACGATCCTGGTGGTGCCCGGGCGGATCGCGGCACGCACGGCGTCCGGGTCGGAGACCTTCGCCGGGGTGTACGCGAGGCCCCAGCGCTCGGCCACCTTGGCGAACAGCCGGTACGTGCCGCCGTACGCGTCGTCCGGGATCACCACGTGGTCGCCCGGCTTGCAGACGGTCCGCAGCAGCGTGTCCTCGGCGGCCAGGCCGCTGGCGAAGGCGAGCGCCACCGGGCCGCCCTCCAGCGCGGCCAGGCACTCCTGGAGCGCGTCCCGGGTGGGGTTGCCGGAACGGCTGTACTCGTAGCCCTCACGGGGCGCGCCGACGGCGTCCTGGGCGTACGTGCTGGTCTGGTAGATCGGCGGGATCACCGCACCGGTGCGGGCCTCCGGGTCCTGACCGGCGTGGATGGCGAGTGTCTCGAAGCCGTGGCTCATGCCGCAGACGTTAGCCTCCCGCCCCGTCGCGCTTTCGCCAACCCGGCGCGAGTCACAACCGCGAATGCCAGCTTTTCGTCGATCATGAGGTTGACGGTGGTCGCGGTCCGATTTGTCACCGCCAACCTCATGATCACGCTCGGCGGGAGGTGGGTTGGCCGGGTGGGGCCTAGGGTGAGGTCGTGAGCGGGTGCGTGTTCTGCGGGATCGTGGCGGGCGAGGTGCCGGCGTTCCGGGTGACCGACGAGCCGGACGGGGTCGCGTTCCTCGACACCCGGCCGGTGTTCAAGGGCCACGTGCTCGTGGTGCCGCGCACCCACCTGGTCACCCTGTCCGACCTGCCGGCCGACGCGCTGCCCGGCTACTTCCGGCTGGTGCAGCGGATCGCCGTGGCGGTGGAGACCGGTCTGGGCTCCGGCGGGACGTTCGTGGCGATGAACAACCGGGTGTCCCAGTCCGTACCGCACCTGCACACCCACGTGGTGCCCCGCACCAAGGGCGACGGGCTGCGCGGCTTCTTCTGGCCGCGTACCCGGTACGCCGACGACGCCGAGGCGACGGAGTTCGCCGGGCGGATCTCGGCGGCGCTGGCCTGACGTCGCGGTGGGCGGGTAAGGAACCACTGGGCGACGTTGTTGCACACGCTGGGAAAGCCAAGAGAGGAGTCCCACCGTGTTCCTCCGCCGCATGAAGGCCGAGATGATCTCTCCTGACCAGGCCCTGCCGGGCCGCCCGATCGCGATGCCGGTCGCCGACCGGCACGAGGTGCTGCCGTCGGCGCTAAAGGGCCCGTTCCCCGAGGGCGCGCAGGTCGCCGTCTTCGGCATGGGCTGCTTCTGGGGCGCCGAGCGGCTGTTCTGGACCCTCCCCGGCGTGATCACCACGTCCGCCGGTTACGCGGGCGGGTACACCACCAACCCGACGTACGAGGAGGTCTGCTCGGGCATGACCGGGCACGCCGAGGTGGTCCAGGTGGTCTACGACCCGTCGAAGATCGCCTACGAGGACCTGCTGAAGGTCTTCTGGGAGAACCACGACCCGACCCAGGGCATGCGCCAGGGCAACGACGTGGGCACCCAGTACCGCTCGGCGATCTACACCACCACCGACGAGCAGCTGGCCGCGGCCAAGGCGTCGCGGGACGCGTTCGCGCCGATCGTGGCCCGGGCCGGCAAGGGTGAGATCACCACCGAGGTCGCGCCGCTCGGCGACTACTACTTCGCCGAGGACTACCACCAGCAGTACCTGGCTCCGACGAAGAACCCGAACGGCTACTGCAACCACGGGCCGAACGGGCTGAGCTGCCCGGTCGGCGTCGCGAAGACCAGCTAGCCACCACCGGCCACCGGGCTTACGACCCGGTGGCCTCGGGCCGGAAATTGGTACGGACTTCGCGCCAGAATCTGCCTATACTTCGAGCATGACTGTCGTGCCGTTCACTGAGGCCCGCAACCGCCTTTCGGAACTCATCGACGAGGTGGCCTCGACCCACGAGCGGATAGAGATCACCAGGCACGGCCACGCCGCCGCTGTGCTCATTTCCGCCGACGACCTCGCCGCGTTGGAAGAGACCCTGGAGGTTCTCTCCAGTGCCGAGGCCATGCGGCAACTTGGCGAGTCCAAGGCCGCCATCGAAGCCGGTGACGTCCTCGACGGCGACGAACTCGCAGCGCTGATGGCAAAGCGATCGAGGCAGGCAAGGTGACCGGTTCCGACCCCGGCGGCTACCGACTTCAGGTCACCGGCCCGGCCGCACGCGCCTTGGCCGGACGGCTACCAGAGAAGATCTCCGCGGCCGTCTACGAGTTCATCACCACCGCTCTCCTCGACAACCCGCACCGCGTCGGCAAACGACTTCTTCTGCCGCCGTTCGAAGGCACCTGGTCGGCCAGGCGCGGCACATACCGTGTCCTCTACGAGATCGACGAGGACGACCGCGTCGTGACCGTGACGGCAATCGAACACCGCGCCGACGCTTACCGGTCACGTTGATTCGAAGGCGGGAATCGGTAGCGCACCGTCCGCCAGGGATCAAGAACCAGAACGGCTACTGCAACCACGGACCGAACGGGCTCAGCTGCCGGCCGGGGTGCCGAAGTGCAAGATCTGTGAGAGCCGACGACGCCGGAGCGCTCCCGGCCCGTGCGGTGTTCATCACACCGGAGACGGGCCGGGTTTCCGGCATCCGGGCGCGGAGGGCAGGAACCGCAGGCGTGACAGGCAACCACCCAGCGTGACGGCGCATCGTAGCAAGCTGTCACACGTTCGTCATCGTCTCAACAGGCGAACTGCAACAAGCTCTGGCAGCATTGGCTCGTATGTGCGGACTTGCGGGAGAGTTCCGCCGTGACGGTTCACGCGCCGACGTCTCGGCCGTGGAGCGGATGGCGGCCACGATGAGTGACCGAGGGCCCGACGACAGCGGCGTCTGGTCGCAGGGCCCGACCGCGCTGGGACACCGGCGCCTGAAGATCATCGACCTGTCCGCGGCGAGCGGCCAGCCCATCGTGGACGCCGCCGCCGGGCTCACCGGAGTCTTCAACGGCTGCATCTACAACTACCGGGAACTGCGCGCCGAACTGCAGGCCAAGGGCCACCGGTTCTTCTCCTCCGGCGACAGCGAGGTCGTGGTCAAGGCGTACGCCGAGTGGGGGCTCGACTTCGTCGACCACCTGATCGGCATGTTCGCGGTGGCGATCAGCGAGCGCGACACCGGCCGCCTGGTGCTGGCCCGGGACCGCCTCGGCATCAAGCCGCTCTACCTGGCCGAGAACCCCGGCGTGGTCCGGTTCGCCTCGACCCTGCCGGCGCTGCTCGCCGGCGGCGGCATCGACACCACCATCGACCGGGTGGCGCTCGCCCACTACCTGAGCTTCCACAGCATCGTGCCGCCGCCGCGCACCATCCTGGCCGGCATCACCAAGCTGCCGCCGGCCACGGTCCGGGTGTACGAGGCGGACGGCTCCACCCACGAGCGGGTCTACTGGGATCCGGCGTTCAGCCGCGCCGCCGAGCGGGCCGGCTGGTCCGAGCGGGACTGGCAGGACGCGCTGCTCGACTCGCTGACCACAGCCGTACGCCGCCGCATGGTGGCCGACGTCCCGGTGGGCGTGCTGCTCTCCGGCGGCCTCGACTCCAGCCTGGTCGTCGCGCTGCTCGCCGGCGAGGGGCAGGCCCGGTCCGGTCTGGCCACGTTCTCCATCGGCTTCGACGCGGTCGGCGGCCGGGAGGGCGACGAGTTCGTCTACTCCGACCTGGTCGCGAAGACGTTCGGCACCGACCACCACCAGATCCGGGTGCCCACCGGTGACCTGCTGCCGCCACTGGAATCCGCCGTCGCGGCCATGAGCGAGCCCATGGTCAGCCACGACTGCGTGGCGTTCTGGCTGCTCAGCCAGGAGGTCGCGCGACACGTCAAGGTGGTGCAGTCGGGCCAGGGCGCGGACGAGATCCTGGGCGGCTACCACTGGTACCCGCCGCTCGCCGGGGTGGACCGGGAGCAGGCGCTCGAGACGTACGCGAAGGCGTTCTTCGACCGCGACGCGGCCGGACTGGCCCGGGTGCTCGACCCGGCGTGGCTGGCCGGCGGCGACCCGGCGCGGGAGTTCGTCGCCGCGCACCTGGGCCGCGCGGGCGCGCAGACCGCCGTCGACGCGGGCCTGCGGATCGACACCCAGGTCATGCTGACCGACGACCCGGTGAAGCGGGTCGACAACATGACCATGGCGCACGGACTGGAGGCCCGCGTGCCGTTCCTCGACCACGAGTTCGTCGAGCTGGCCGCGAGCTGCCCGCCGGAGCTGAAGCTGGCCCAGGGCGGCAAGGGCGTGCTCAAGGAGATCGGCCGCCGGGTCCTGCCGCACGAGGTCATCGACCGGCCCAAGGGCTACTTCCCGGTGCCCGGACTCACCCACCTGGAGGGCAAGCTCCTCGACCGGGTACGCGACGCGCTCACCGCGCCCGAGGCGCGCCGCCGCGACCTGTTCCGCGCCGACTACGTCGACGCGCTGCTCGCCGACCCGAATGCCGAACTGACCCCGTTGAACGGAAACAAGCTGTGGCAACTGGGACTCCTGGAAATGTGGCTCCAGAGCCACGGAATCGACTGACCGTGACCGACACCCTCGCCACCGGAACGGCGCGTACCGACCGGGAACGGGTGCTGGGCCGGCGCCGGGAACTCACCGGCCCCGGCGGTGACCCGGTCGCACCGGGTACGCCGGAGCCGCGGCAGCCGGAGACCGCGTCCACCGACGCCTCGGGCGTGGTGCTGGACTGCGGCTGGGGCCGGCTGGTGTTCGGGCAGACGTTCGACGACCAGGTGCACGTGGCCGACGTGCTGCGCTCCGAGGCGGTCGGCGCCCGCGACATCTGCATCTACCTGCGCGACCCGCACGTGCTGGTGTCCCGGCTGCCGGACGAGCTGTTCATCGACCCGTCGCTGACGTACCGGCTGCCGCTGGGCGAGAAGCGGCCCGCCGCCACCGAGGGCGGCGAGGTACCCGGGCTGGCCGTCCGGCCGCTGTGCGACGCCGCCGACGCCGAGGCGGTGAACCGGATCTACGCCCGCAACGGCATGGTCACCGCCCCGGTCGAGGTGCTGGTGGACAACGCCGGCACGGACCGGTTCCTGCACCTGGTGGCCGAGGACACCACCGGTGAGGTGGTCGGCACCATCACCGGCGTCGACCACGTCGCGGTCTTCGGCGACCCGGAGAACGGCGCCAGCCTGTGGTGCCTCACAGTCGACTTCAACACCGCCCCGCCCGGCACCGGCCAGGCACTGCTCACCGCGCTCGCCGACCGGCTCGACGCGCGCGGCCGGGCGTTCGTGGACCTGTCCGTGCTGGCCGAGAACTCGGGCGCGATCCGGCTGTACGAGCGCCTCGGCTTCCACCGCACCGGCACGCTCTGCGTGAAGCGGAAGAACCCGATCAACGAGCGCCTGTTTCTGCCCGCCATGCCCGAGGGGTACGACGAGCTGAACCCGTACGCGAAGATCGTCGCGGACGAGGCGATGCGCCGCGGCATCCGGGTCGAGGTGACCGACCCGCACTGGGGTGAGCTGAAACTGACCACCGGCGGCCGGACCATCCACACCCGCGAGTCGCTGTCGGAGCTGACCTCGGCGGTGGCGATGAGCCGCTGCGACGACAAGCGGGTGACCCGGCGCATCCTCACCGAGGCGGGGCTGTCGGTGCCGCGCGGGCGTACCGCCACCGGCGAGCCCGACGACGTCGCGTTCCTCGACGACGTGGGCCCGGTGGTGGTCAAGCCGGCGCGGGGCGAGCAGGGCAACGGCATCACCGTCGGCGTGCGTACGCCGGAGGCCCTCACGGCGGCCGTCGAGCTGGCCCGCCGGTTCTGCCCGGACGTGCTGATCGAGGAGCTGCGCGCGGGCGAGGACCTGCGGGTCGTGGTGATCGACCACGAGGTGGTCGCCGCCGCCGTACGCCGGCCCGCGCAGATCACCGGGGACGGCGTGCACGACATCACCGAGCTGATCGAGCGGCAGAGCCGTCGCCGGGCGGCAGCCACCGGCGGCGAGTCCCGCATCCCGGTCGACGACATGACCCGCGAGGTGGTGGCGGAGGCCGGGTACCGGATGCACGACGTGCTCCCGGAGGGCGAGGTGCTGGCGGTCCGGCGGACGGCCAACCTGCACACCGGCGGCACGATCCACGACGTGACAGCCGGGCTGCACCCGGCGATCGCCGAGGCGTGCGTCACTGCGAGCCGGGCGCTCGACATCCCGGTCACCGGGCTGGACCTGCTGGTCCCCGCCCCGGACCGGCCCGAACACGTGTTCATCGAGGCGAACGAGCGGCCCGGGCTGGCCAACCACGAGCCGCAGCCCACCGCCGAGCGCTTCGTCGACCTGCTCTTCCCGGGTACCCGGGCACCGCAGCGACTCTGGTCGCCGGCCGGTGCGGCAGGCTCTGGGGCATGACCGCACGCAAACCCCAACCGCTCAAGCTCGACCTCGACTACCTCCGCCAGGTGCTGGTGGAGCTGCTGGAGATCCCCAGCCCGTCGGGGCGCACCGACCACATCCAGCAGTACGTGGGCGAGCGGCTCTCCGCGATCGGGATCAGCTCCACGCTGACCCGTCGCGGGGCGCTGAGCGCCTGTCTGCCCGGCCCCCGGTCGACCGGCGCCGACCGGGCCGTGGTGGTGCACACCGACACCATCGGCGGAATGGTGAAGCGGCTCAAGGAGAACGGCCGGCTGGAGGTCAACCCGATCGGTACGCACAGCGCCCGCTTCGCCGAGGGCGCCCACGTGCGGATCTTCACCGACGACCTGGACCGGATCGTCACCGGCCAGGTGCTGCCCCTGAAGGCGAGCGGCCACCGCTACAACGAGGCGGTCGACCTCCAGGGCGTCGGCTGGGAGCTGGTCGAGGTGCGGGTGGACGAGCCGGTGCACGACGAGGCCGGCCTGCGGACGCTGGGCATCGACGCCGGAGACTTCGTCGCGTTCCTGCCCAACCCCACGATCACCCCCACCGGGTACGTCAAGTCCCGGCACCTGGACGACAAGGCGGGCGTGGCGGCGGTGCTGACCGCGTTCAAGGCGATGGTCGACGCCGGTGTCACCCCGGCGGTCACCGCGCACCTGCTGGTCACCGTCACCGAGGAGATCGGCCACGGCGCGAGCCACGGGCTGGACCCGGACGTCGCGGAGATCGTCTCGGTGGACGCGGCCGTGGTCGCGCCGGGCCAGCAGTCCCGGGAGACAGCTGCCACGCTGGCGATGGGCGACGGGGTCGGCCCGTTCGACTACCACCTGACCCGCAACCTCGCCTCGATCGCCGAGGAGCACGGCGTCGACCTGGTCCGGGACGTGTTCGACTACTACCGCTCGGACGTGGCCGCCGCGGTCGAGGCCGGGGCGCACGCCCGGGTGGCGCTGCTCGGGTTCGGCGTGGACGCCACCCACGGCCACGAGCGCACCCACCTCGACGGCCTGCACCAGCTCACCCAGCTGCTCTGCCTCTACCTCCAGAGCCCGCTGGTCTTCCCCGAGTGGGACGCCGAGCCGGAGGGCGACCTGGCCGACTTCCCGTCGCTGGCCGTGCAGCCGGCGAACGAGGAGGGCCCGCGCGAGGGCCCGATCGGCCTGGACTGACCGGGCCTGTGATCGAAATCCGTTGCCTCGGCCGCCGCGAAGTGGATAGCGTGGCGGTACACGGGAAAGGAGGTGGTCCAGACTTGTATAGCAATCGGACTCGTGAGGTGGCTGTCCGCTAGCCGCTGTCCTCGACAGTGAAATCTCGCCCGCCGCGAGGCGGGCACCTGCAGGATCGTCGAGACCGTGTGGCAGCGGTGCGGCGAAACCACGACAGCCACCCGACCCCCGGGGTGCCGGCCCAGTCCAGCCGGCCCGCGCGCGAGCGCGGAAGCCCCGGGGGTCGCTTTTTGCCTTCCGGAGGATGCCGTGTCCATGCGTGAGCTGGTGGTGCTCGGTACGGCCAGCCAGGCCCCGACCCGGCGGCGCAACCACAACGGCTACCTGCTGCGCTGGGACGACGAGGTGATCCTCTTCGACCCGGGCGAGGGCAGCCAGCGGCAGATGCTGCACACCGGGATTACCGCCACCGACCTGACCCGGATCTGCGTCACCCACTTCCACGGCGACCACTGCCTCGGGCTGCCCGGCATGATCCAGCGCCTCTCGCTCGACCGCGTACCGCGCCCGGTGGCTGTGCACTTCCCGGCCGGCGGCGCCGAGTACTTCGCCCGGCTGCGGCACGCCTCCAGCTTCTACGAGACCGCCGAACTGGCAGTGGAGCCGATCGACGCCGACGGGCAGCGGATCACGCTGGGCATCGGCACGCTGGAGGCCCGCCGGCTGCGGCACCCGATCGAGACGTACGGGTACCGCCTGGTCGAGCCGGACGGCTGCCGGATGCTGCCGGAGCGGCTGGCCGCGTACGGCATCGCCGGTCCGGATGTGGGGCGGTTGCTGCGCGACGGGCACCTGGACCGCGACGGACGCCGCGTCACCCGGGACGAGGTGAGCGTGACCCGGCCGGGACAGCGGTTCGCGTTCGTGATGGACACCGGGCTCTGCGACGGCGTGTACGCGCTGGCCGAGCACGCCGACCTGCTGGTGATCGAGTCGACGTTCCTGGAGTCGGAGGCGACGCTCGCCGCCGAGGTCGGGCACCTCACCGCCGGCCAGGCCGCGCGGGTGGCGGCCGAGTCGGGGGTACGCACGCTCGTGCTCACCCACTTCTCCCAGCGGTACGCCGACCCGCGCCGCTTCCGCGACGAGGCCCGGGAACACTTCTCCGGTGATCTGGTGATCGCCGAGGATCTCCAGACGGTACAGGTGCCGCCCCGGCGGGTACCGTCGCCCGGGTGACGACCTCCCTACGTTCCGCGACCGAGGCCGACCTGATGGCGGTCGGCGCCCTGCACCAGCGTTCACGGGTGGCGGCGTACTCGTCGTTCCTGCCGCCCGAGGCGCTGGCCGACCCGACGCCCGAGGCGATGGGCCGCTACTGGGTGGAGCGGCTGGCCTGGGAGGGTGCCGACCACCGGATGACGGTGGCCGAGCGGGACGGGCGGCTGGTGGGTTTCAGCTATCTCGGCCCGGACGACGAGGGCGACCCGGCGACCGGGCTGCTCAACGCGATCCACCTGGAGCCGTCCGAGCGCGGCCGGGGCACCGGGCGGGCGCTCATGGTGGACGCGCTCGACGCGATGCGGGCCCGGGGGTGGACGCGCGCGGTGCTGTGGGTGCTGCGGGACAACGCCGCCGCGCGCGGGTTCTACGAGCGCGGCGGCTGGGCCGCCACCGGTGCGCAGCGGGACGAGCACATCGGCCGGGTGCTCGTCCCCCAGCTCCGCTACGCCCGCCGCTTGTAAGGAAGGGCCCCTTCTTAACGCCTGCGGTAGAGGAAGGGCCCCCTTTTAACACCGCGGTGTTAAAAGGGGGCCCTTCCTTACACGCAAGGTCAGCGGGCGCCGAGGTGGGCCAGCAGGTCCTGGCGGGTCAGCACGCCCTTGGGCTTGCCGTCGACCAGGACCAGCGCCGCGTCGGCCTTCTCCAGCAGCCCGACCGCCTCGCTCACCGGCTGGCCGCCGCCGATCATCGGCAGCGGCTCGCCCATGTGCCGCTCGATCGTGTCGTGCAGGTGGGCCTGGCCGGTGAACAGGGCGTCGAGCAGGTCCTTCTCGGCGATCGAGCCGGCCACCTCGCCGGTCACCACCGGCGGCTCGGCCTTGAGCACCGGGAGCTGGGAGACGCCGTACTCGCGCATGTAGTCGATCGCGTCGCGGACCGTCTCGGTCGGGTGCACGTGCACCAGCTCGGGCAGGCCACCGGGCTTGCCGGCGAGCGCGTCGGCGACCGTCGGCTCGGTGCCGGAGTCGTCCAGGAAGCCGTACCGGGCCATCCACTTGTCGTTGAAGATCTTCGACAGGTAGCCCCGGCCGCCGTCCGGCAGCAGCACCACGATCACGTCGTCCGGGCCGGCCTTGCGGGCCACCTCCAGCGCGCCCACCACCGCCATGCCGCAGGAGCCGCCGACCAGCAGACCCTCCTCGCGGGCCAGCCGGCGGGTCATCTCGAAGGAGTCCTTGTCCGACACCTCGACGATCTCGTCGGCGATCTTCCGGTCGTACGTCTCCGGCCAGAAGTCCTCACCGACACCCTCGACCAGGTACGGCCGGCCGGTGCCGCCCGAGTAGACCGAGCCCTCCGGGTCCGCGCCGACCACCTTGACCCGGCCCTCGGACGCCTCCTTGAGGTAGCGGCCGATGCCGGAGATGGTGCCGCCGGTGCCGACGCCCGCGACGAAGTGGGTGATCTTCCCCTCGGTCTGCCGCCACAGCTCCGGGCCCGTGGTCTCGTAGTGCGAGCGCGGGTTGGCCGGGTTGCTGTACTGGTTGGGCTTCCACGCGCCGGGGATCTCCCGGGCCAGCCGGTCGGAGACGTTGTAATAGGAGCGCGGGTCCTCCGGGGCGACGGCGGTCGGGCAGACCACCACCTCGGCGCCGTACGCGCGCAGCACGTCCTGCTTGTCCTGGCTGACCTTGTCGGGGCAGACGAAGACGCAGCGGTAGCCCTTGAGCTGGGCCACCAGGGCCAGCCCGACGCCCGTGTTGCCGCTGGTCGGCTCCACGATCGTGCCGCCCGGCCGCAGGATGCCCGCCTTCTCGGCGTCCTCCACCATGCGCATCGCGATCCGGTCCTTGACCGAGCCGCCCGGGTTCACGTACTCCACCTTCGCCAGCACGGTGGCCTGGATGCCCTCGGTGACGTTGCGCAGGCGTACCAGCGGGGTGTTGCCGATCAGCTCGACGACGTTGTCGTAGTACTGCACCTCGTTGTGCCCTTCGTCGCGCCGCCGTCGTGGGGCGGTCGGTCAGCCGTCAGTTCGCCGACCAGCGTACGTGCCGTCAGGGCACCACATGCCCGGGGATGACGGAGCTGCGACGTGCCTCCCACTCCAGGAACCGCTCGGTCTCGGCGAGCACGCTGCCGGCCAGCCAGGTGACCATGACCGCGTCGTCGGCCAAGCCGAAGATCGCCAGCGGGATCTCCGGCAGCAGGTCGATCGGGGAGACGATGTACACCGTCGCCCCGGCCATCAGCGCCAGGCGCAGGCCGCCGTCGTACTCGCCCCTGGTGGTCGCGCGGATCATCCGCGGCAGCGCCGCCAGCCGGGCCCCGAGCGACGGCCCGCCCCGCGTGCCCGCCGCCAGCGCCCGGGCCAGCGCGGCGAACGCAGCGCTGCGCTTCAACGTCTTCCCCATGATGTCGCCCCTCTCCGCCCGACCATGGTGCGGCCCGGGGGCAAGCCCGCGTCCGCTGCCCCCATCGGTACCCAATCCGGGCGGAGCCCAGCCATCCGATCACGGACAGCAGTGGTCGTACCGGCGCGATACTGTCGGTTCATGGGGGACGCTGGTTCCGTCGCGCCGGTCCGCCGGCAGCGCGCCCGGCAGATCGCCCGCCTCGCGGCGATCGGCACGGGCGCCACGGTGGCGGCCACCGCCGCCACCGGCGGGGTGCTGCTCGGTCAGGCCCGGCAGGCCCGCCGCACCATCCCGATGGCGCAGGCCCCGCCGCCGCGCTGCGACGGTGTGTACGGCGCGAGACTGCCCGGCCCGCCGATCACCATGGTCGTCCTGGGCGACTCGTCAGCGGCCGGGTACGGCGTGCACAGGCGCCGGGAGACACCGGGCTCGCTGCTGGCCACCGGGCTGTCCCGCCGCCTGCACCGGCCGGTCCGGCTGCACCGGTTCGCCGTGGTCGGCGCGCTGTCCTCAGGGCTGAAGCCGCAGGTCGAATCCGCCCTGGAGGTCGAGCCGGACGTGGCCGTGATCCTGGTCGGCGGCAACGACGTCACCAACCGCTCACCGTTCTCGGTAGCGGTGCGCTACCTGGTCGACGCGGTCCGCACGCTCCGGGCGGCCGGCTGCGAGGTGGTCGTCGGCACCTGCCCCGACCTGGGCACCATCCGGCCGATCCAGCCGCCGCTGCGCTGGCTGGCCCGGCGCTGGAGCCGCCAGCTCGCCGCCGCGCAGACGGTGGGCGTGGTCGAGGCCGGCGGCCGTGCCGTCTCGCTCGGCGACATGCTCGGGCCGCGCTTCGCCGCCGAGCCCGGGCGGATGTTCGCCTGGGACCGGTTCCACCCCTCCGCCGAGGGGTACGCGATAGCCGCGGCGGCGTTGCTGCCCACCGTGCTGTCCGCGCTGGGCGCGGTCCCGGAACGCAGGCCTGTCCTGCCCGGCGTGGAAGGCGTACGGTCGCTCCCGGAGGCCGCCCACCAGGCGGCCCGGCACGCCGGCACGGAGGTCAGCGGCGCCCAGCTCCGGGGTCGCGACCGCGGGCCGGGCGGGCGGTGGGCGCAGCTTCGCCGGCGGGCCTTCTTCGGCGTCGGCGCGGTGCCACCGACCGGCAGCGCCGCCGACTCGGCAACGCTGGAGGGAACGGCATGAGCGAGCGAAGCGGAGTGCTGTCATGAGCGAGCGCGGTGAGGTGGCCCGGTGGGGCCGGGCCGCGGCCCTGTCGCTGCTGGCCGGGACGATGGGCGGCGCGGCGGTCCTCGCCGGCCAGGCCATCGCCGCCCGCACCCGCGAGTACGCCCAGCCCGAGCTGGGCCTGGTGCTGCGCGCGACGGTCGGCCGTGCGGACGCCCCGCCGCTGCGGCTGGTGCTGCTGGGCGACTCGTCGGCGCTCGGCGTGGGCGTCGACCGGTTCGAGGACACCATCGGCGGTCAGCTCGCCAACCTGCTCGCCGAGGGGCCGACCGGCCGCCGGGTGCAGCTGTCCAGCGTCGGGGTCTCCGGCTCGCGCGCCACCGACCTGGCCACCCAGGTGGCCCGGGCGCTGCTCGGCGAGCGGCCGGACGTGGCGGTGGTGCTGATCGGGGCGAACGACGCCACCGCGATGGTGCGGCCCGGTGACGCGGCGGCCTATCTCGGCTCGGCGGTACGCCGGCTGCGGGAGGCGCACGTCGAGGTGGTGGTGGGCACGTGCCCCGATCTCGGCGCGGTACGCGCGGTCGCCGCACCGCTGCGTCAGGTGCTCGGCTGGTCCGGTCGGCGGATGGCGCGGGCCCAGACGGCGACCGTGCTGGACGCCGGCGGTACCGTCGTCGACCTGGGCACCGAGGCCGGTCCGGTGTTCCGCGCGGACGCGGGCACGCTCTGCCACGACGGCTTCCACCCGTCGGCCGACGGCTACCGGGTGTGGGCGCACGCCCTGCTCCCGGCGGTCGAGGCCGCGGCGGCCGTCGCGTTCCGGCACCACCGGCGACCGCCCACGGGGTGACATTTCCCGCCCGCCTCGCCGCTTCCCGGTCATGTTACTCGCGCGTTAACGTTGGTTCATGCCGATTGAGTCGCCCCGCGACGCCGTCATCGTCGCCACCGCCCGGTCCCCCATCGGCCGCGCGTTCAAGGGTTCCCTCCGCGAGGTCCGCCCGGACGATCTCGCCGCCACCATCGTCCAGGCCGCCCTCGACAAGGTCCCGGCGCTCGATCCCACCACCATCGACGACCTCTACCTCGGGTGCGGTCTGCCCGGCGGCGAGCAGGGTTTCAACATGGCCCGGGTGGTCGCCACCCTGATGGGCCTGGACGGCCTGCCCGGCGCCACGCTGACCCGCTACTGCGCGTCCTCGCTCCAGACCACCCGGATGGCGATGCACGCGATCCGGGCCGGGGAGGGTGACGTGTTCATCTCCGCCGGTGTGGAGATGGTCTCCCGGTACGCCCGGGGCAACTCGGACACGCTGCCGCCGGAGGCGCAGGCGCTCGTCGGCGGCGGCTGGGAGAACCCCCGCTTCGCCGAGGCGCGGGAGCGTTCCGCGGCCCGCGCCCAGGGCGGCTCCGAGGTGTGGACCGACCCGCGCGAGGCCGGGCAGCTCCCCGACATCTACCTCGCCATGGGGCAGACCGCGGAGAACCTGGCCCAGGCGTACGACGTGACCCGCGAGGACATGGACGCGTTCGGCGTCCGCAGCCAGAACCTCGCCGAGAAGGCGATCGCCGACGGCTTCTGGGCCCGTGAGATCACCCCGGTCACCACGCCGGACGGCACGGTGGTCGGCACCGACGACGGCCCGCGTGCCGGGGTGACCCTGGAGGCGGTGGCCGGTCTGAAGCCGGTGTTCCGCCCGGACGGCCGGATCACCGCCGGCAACTGCTGCCCGCTCAACGACGGCGCCGCCGCCGTGGTGATCATGAGCGCGCAGCGCGCGTCCGAGCTGGGGCTCACCCCGCTGGCGCGGATCGTCTCCACCGGTGTCACAGCGCTCTCCCCCGAGATCATGGGCCTGGGCCCGGTCGAGGCGTCGAAGCAGGCGCTCAAGCGGGCCGGCATGACCATCGACGACGTCGACCTGGTCGAGATCAACGAGGCGTTCGCCGCCCAGGTGATCCCCTCGTACCGGCAGCTCGGCATCCCGGAGGAGAAGCTGAACGTCGCCGGTGGCGCGATCGCCGTCGGCCACCCGTTCGGCATGACCGGCGCCCGGATCACCGGCACGCTGCTCAACGCGCTGGAGTGGCACGACAAGACCATCGGTCTGGAGACCATGTGCGTCGGCGGCGGCCAGGGCATGGCGATGGTGCTCGAACGACTGAGCTGAGACCGGTTCGCCGGTGCGCGGGCCGGGTACGGGAGGCCGCATGGGGACCGTCGTGGAACGTGAGCGCAAGTACTCCGGCGACGAGGGTTTCCGGCTGCCCGACCTGACCGGGTGCGGTGGCGTCGTGACCATGTCCGACGCCGCCGTCTCGGATCTGGACGCCGTCTACTGGGACACCGACGACCTGCTCCTGCTGCGCAGCGGGCACGCGCTGCGCCGGCGTACCGGCGGGCACGACGCGGGCTGGCACCTGAAGGTGGGCGCTGTGGGTGGCGCCCGGGTCGAGCACCAGTTCCCGGCCGGGGCGTCCGACGACGGCCCGCCGCCCGAGCTGGTCGCGCTGATCCGCGGCGCGTCGCGCGGTCGCCCTGTGGCCCCGGCGGCCCGGGTCGTCAACCGCCGCCGGGAACACCGGCTGCTGGGCGCGGACGGCCGGGTGCTGGCCGAGGTGTCCGAGGACGACGTCCGGTCCGAGGACCTGGTGGACGGCACCGCGCGGACCTGGCACGAGATCGAGATCGAGCTGGTCGAGGGCGACGAGGAGCTGCTCGACGCGCTCGGCGAGCGGCTGCGCGCGGCAGGCGCCCGCGAGGTGGCGGTCAGCAAGTCGCACCGGGCCGTCGCCGGCCGGATCGAGCGCTTCGACGACCGGGAACCGGACGGCCCGGCGGGACCGGTCCTCGCGTACGTCAGGGCACAGCGGGACGCGATCGTCGGCAACCACGCGGCCGCGTACCAGGGGAACGAGGACGCGGTCCACGACATGCGCGTCGCGACCCGCCGGTTGCGGACGACGTTGCGTACCTTCCGGGGGTTGTGGGACCGCCGGGAGAGCGAGGCGGTCCGGGCCGAGCTGCGCCGCCTCGGCGGCGAGCTGGGCCGGGTCCGCGACACCCAGGTGATGGCCGCCCGGCTCACCGAGGCGGTGCACGAGCTGCCGGACGAGCTGGTGCTCGGCCCGGTGGCGGCGCGGATCGGCGAACGGTTCGCCGCCGACCTGGCCGAGGCGACCACCGCGCTGCGGTCCGCGCTGGACTCCCGCAGCTACCCCGCCCTGCTGACCCGCCTCGACCGGCTGGCCGGCGCCCCGCCCGCCGACGTCGGCCGGCGCTGGATGGACCGCCGGGTCCGCAAGGCGGTACGCCGCGCCGACGGTCGGCTGGACCGGGCGCTCGCCACCACCGGGCCGGACGGGGACGCCGCGCTGCACGAGGCGCGCAAGAAGCTCAAGGCCGCCCGCTACGCGGTGGAGGTGCGCGAGGCCGCCGGCAAGCACGCCGCTCGCCTGGTGAAGCGGTTCAAGGCGCTCCAGGACCTGCTCGGCACCCACCAGGACTCGGTGGTCACCCGGGAGGTGCTGCGGCGGCGGGCGCTCCAGGCATACGCCGACGGCGAGAACACGTTCACCTACGGCCTGCTGCACGCGAGGCAGGCCGAGGCCGCCGGCCACGACCGTCCCGCGGTCCTGCGGGCCCGCGACCGGTCAAGACACCGCAAGGTACGCCGCTGGCTGAACCCCTGACCGTCCCCCTTCTCCGTCGATCATGAAGTTGACGGGGATTCGCGTCCGTTTCGTCCCCGCCAACCTCATGATCAACAGGGCCGGGAGCGGGGGTTGGTCAGAGGGCGGCGCGGGTTCGGGTTACCGCTTCGGCAGCGGTGGCCAGGACCTGGGCCGGGGGCGCGGCGAGCGCGAGGTCGGCGGATACCACGCGGAGCTGGTCGGGTAGCGCCAGGTCGCTGGGGAGGCGGGGCACCTCGCGGCGCGGCTCGCCGGCCGCGTCGGCGGCCAGGTTGGCGATCTCCTGGACCAGCCTGTGCACCAGGTCGGCGCGGGACACGTTGCCGATGTCGGCCTTGGCCGACCAGCGCGGCTGCTGCCAGTGCCCGACCTGTCGGACCAGCAGGGTCACCGCCCGGTCCAGTTCCGATGCGCTCATCGCCGCCGAGTCTACGGCGGCACCAGGCCGGAGCGTGCTCAGCCGGCGTCAGCGGCGCACGTAGCTGAGCAGGCGGAGGATCTGCCAGTACAGGAAGATCAGCCCGACCAGCAGACCGAAGCCGCAGTACCAGGCGTATCGGCGGGGCAGACGGTTCGCGGCCGACCGCTCGACCAGGTCGAAGTCGAGGATGAAACTGAGCGCGCCCGCGATGATCGCCACCACCGAGAACAGGTACGGCAGCCAGCCCACCCGGTCGCTAAGGCTGTAGACGACCACCCCCTGCCGCCCGGTGGACAGGTACGCGAAAAGGTTGACCAGGCCGATCGCCACGATCCCGACGAGCATGCCGATGACCAGCCGCGCCAGGCGCGGGGTGGCGCGAACCAGCCGGGCCCGGTAGAGCACGGCCATGCCGAGGAAGACGCCGAACGTGCCCACCACCGCCTGCGCCACGATGCCCGGGTAGACCAACTCGAAGGCGCGGCTGGCCACCCCGAGCAGCAGGCCCTGGAGCACCGCATACCCGACGATGACCGGCGGGCTGGTGATCTGCTTGAGCGAGATGACGAGCACCAGGGCGAGGCTGGCCAGCGCGCTCCCGGCGAGCGCGGCGGAGATCCACGCGGCCTGCGGCACCACCACCCAGGACACCGCCGCCGTGACACCGGTGACCAGCAGCAGGCCCACGGTCCGGCTGATCACGTCGGCCACCGTCATCGTGTCGGCGGTCCCGATCCCGAGCACCTGCCGCTCGGCGCGGCCGACGTCGTCCAGCCGGTCCAGCACCGGGTTGGCACTGCGCACCGTGACCACCTCCCGCCCACGTACCCGGATCCCACTCTGCCCCGGGCGGCCAGGCGGGGACGGGGAAACGGCGACGCCCGCCGCCGCGGATGCGACAGGCGGGCGTCGTCGGGGAGGGCGTGATGTCAGTCGTCGCCCTGGAAGTAGCTGAGCAGCCGCAGGATCTCGATGTAGAGCCAGACCAGGCCGACCACGATGCCGAAGGCGGCGGTCCAGGAGTAGCGCTGCGGGAGGCCCATCCGGACCCCCTCCTCGATGTCGGCGAAGTTGAGCACGAAGCTCAGCGACGCCACCACGATGCAGACCAGGCTGAAGCCGATCGCGAGCGGGCTGCCGTCACGCAGGTGCGTGTTCACGCCGAACAGCGCCAGCACCAGGTTGACCAGCATCACGCCGAACAGTCCGGCCATGATCGCCACCATGATCCGGGCGAACTTCGGCGTGGCCCGGATGATCCGCGCCTTGTAGATCATCGCCATCAGGAAGAACACGCCGAACGTGGCCACGACCGCCTGGAGCACGATGCCGTCGTAGAGCGACTCGAACGCCTTGCTGACCATGCCGACGAAGACGCCCTCGATGACCGAGTACGCCACGACGAGCGCCGGGTTGGCCATCCGCGAGAACGAGATGATCAGGCCGAGCACCAGGCCGACCACCGCGGCGCCGATCCACGCGACGCCGACGAGCGAGTCCGGCACGAGCACCCAGGCCGCCGCGGCCGAGGCGCCGAGGATGGCGAGCATGAGGACCGTCTTGACGACCACGTCGTCGAGGGTCATCGGGGTCACGGCGGGCGGGGCCACCGGCTGGCCGTAGCCGCCCGGGTAGGGCTGGGCGTAGGGCTGCTGCTGCGGGTACTGCTGGGGGTATCCGGGCTGACCGTACGGCCCGGGCTGGGCGTACCCGGCCGCCCGCTCACGCTCTGCCGCCTGGCCGAGCCGGGCGAGCACCGGGTTCGAGGTCTTCACTTCTCAGGCCTCCCTCAGGGGGTCGATCGCACGTAGACGTGCTACCCCAGGGTAGACGTGGGCGCAATCGCACGCGCCACGGCTAGCTGTGGGAAAGCTGAGAGTTCACGTGCCCGGGGCGGGGGTCGAACCCGCACGCCTTGCGGCAGCCGCTTTTAAGGCGGCCGTGTCTGCCGTTCCACCACCCGGGCGGGTGACACCGGCGCGTCGACACGCGGCGGTGCAGATCTCACCGTAGCGGCTCGGCCGCGACGCGGCGTACCCCGACGGGTGCGGCCGTTATGGTCGAGGCCGTGACCAGCGCCGCCCGCACGGCACCCGGGCCCGACCACGCCCGGGCGGTCCGCCCGGCGGCGGTCACGCGGCGGGTGACGGCCGCCGTCCGGCGGCACCGCGCGGACCTGCTCGCCGGGTTGGCGTTCGTCGCTCTCGCCGGATGGCTCACCCACGGCCTCTGGCCGTCGCCGGGCACGCGGGCGCTCGCGCTCAACCCGGCCGACCAGACGCTGTACGAGTGGTTCCTGGCGCTGGACGCGCGTGCCCTGCGCGGCGAGCTGAGCCTGGTCACCGGTCGGCTGAACGCGCCGGACGGGGTCAACCTGATGGCCAACACGTCGGTCGTGGCGCTCGGTGTGCTGCTCGCCCCGGTCACGCTGGCGTTCGGGGCGCCCGTGACGTTCGCCCTGCTCGTCGCCGTGAACATGGCCGGGACGGCGCTCGCCTGGTACCTGCTGTTCACCCGCGTCCTGCGGGTCCGCCGGCTCGCGGCCGCACTCGGCGCGGCGCTCTGCGGCTTCGGGCCGGGCATGGTCTCGCAGAGCAACGGCCACCTGCACATGACCGCGCAGTGGCTGGTGCCGGTGCTGGTCTGGCTCGTGGTCCGGCTGCTGCGCGCCGCCGATCCGGCCGGCCGCCCGGACGGCCCGGACCGCCGCCGGACGGCCTCCTCCGCGGCCGGGCTCGCCGCTGTCGTCACGGTGCAGGTCTTCGTCGGCGAGGAGGTGCTCTTCCTCGCCGCGCTCACCCTGGCGGTGACAGCCGTCGCGTACGGGCTGACCGACCGGGACCTGCTGCGCCGGGCCGGTTCCGGCTTCGCCGGTGGCCTGCTCGCCGCCGCGGGACTGGTGCTGCCGGTGCTGGCGTACCCGCTGTGGGTGCAGTTCGCCGGACCGCAGGGCGTCGCGGACGGCATGTTCCCACCCGCCTACTTCTCCGCCGACCTGATCGGCTGGACCCGCCTCTCCGCGCTGACGGTGTTCGGCAGCCCGGAGGCGGTGCGGCTCACCACCGGTCCGGCCGAGTTCACCACGTTCCTGGGCTGGCCGCTGCTGCTGGTCGCCGCCGCCTGCGCGGTCCGGCTGGGCCGGCGCGCCCCGGTGGTGGCGCTCGTGGCCGCCGCGCTGACGATGGCCGCACTCGCGCTCGGCCCGGAGGTGGTGGCCGGCGGTGAGCGGACCGGGATCCCCGGCCCGTACGCGCTGCTGGCCGGGCTCCCGGTGGTGGACGGCGCACTGCCGACGCGGTTCGCGCTGGCGGTGCTGCCGCTCGTCGGCACCGTGCTCACGCTCGCCGTGCACCGGGCGCTCGGCGAACCCGGCCGGGCACGCCGGATCGTCCCGTTCGCGGTCGGCGCGGCACTGCTCAGCGTCTTTCCCACACCGCTGCCCACGATGGACCGGCCGGCGCTGCCCGAGTTCGTCACCGGCGGCCACTGGCGGCAGTGCGTACGCCCCGGCGGGGTGCTGGTGCCGGTGCCCACCGCCACGCCCCAGGATCCCTGGCCGATGCGCTGGGCCACCGCCACCGGCGTCGCGTTCGCCATGCCGGAGGGCTTCTTCATCGGCCCGTACGGCCCGCACGGCTCGGCCACCATGGGCACCTGGCAGCGTCCCACCTCGGCGCTGCTCGCCGACGTGGCCCGCCGGGGCGTGGCACCGGCGGTCGGTGACCGGCAACGCCGCCAGGCCGCCCGGGACGTCGAGTTCTGGCACGCCTCGTGCGTCGCGGTGACCGACGACACGCCGCACGCGGAGATGCTGCGCCGCACCCTGGAGCAGCTGTTCGGGCGGCCGGGCACGCGGCTCGCCGACGCCTGGACCTGGCGGTTCTGAGGCGCCGGACACCGCTGTCCGGGCCCGGACAGCGGTTCTGAGCCCGGACACGGCGAAGAGCCCCTCCCGTACGGAAGGGGCCCTTACGCGAGACGCGTCAGACGCGCGCGGCGACCGGCGGGGCGGACGCCTCGGCGAACTCCTCGCGCGGGTCGTGCAGCTGGCCCAGCGCCACCACCTCACGCTTGAGGAAGAACGCCAGCGTCCAGTCGACCACCACGCGCACCTTGCGGTTGAACGAGGGGATCCGCGACATGTGGTACGTCCGGTGCATGAACCACGCCGGCCAGCCGGTCATCTTGATGCCGTAGACCTGCGCCACGCCCTTGTGCAGGCCGAGGCTCGCCACGCTGCCCGCGTGCTTGTGCTTGTAGTCGACCGGATCGCGCCCGCGGATCACGTTCGCGATGTTGTCGGCCATCCGCGCCGCCTGCCGCACCGCATGCTGGGCGCTCGGGGAGCAGAAGTTGCCCGGTTCCTTGGTCAGGTCCGGTACGGCGGCGCAGTCGCCGGCGCTCCACGCGCCCTCGACCACCCGGTCGCCGTCCACGATCTGCAGCGTCGGCCGGCAGGTGACCCGGCGGCGCTCGTCACGCGGGAAGTCCGTCGCGTCGAGCATCGGCGACGGCTTCACGCCAGCGGTCCAGACGATGGTGTCGGACGGGAAGCTGTCGCCGTCGGAGAGCTTCACCACACCGTCGACGCAGGACTCCAGCCGGGTGTCCAGGCGGATGTCCATGTCCCGCTTCATCAGCTGCTGCACCGTGTAGGCGCCCATGTCCCGGTCGACCTCGGGCAGCACCCGCTGGGTCGCCTCGACGAGCACCCAGCGCATGTCCTCCGGCTTCAGCTCCGGGTAGTAGCGCAGCGCGTCCCGGGCCATGTCCTCCATCTCGGCGAGCGCCTCGATGCCGGCGTAGCCGCCGCCCACGAAGACGAACGTCAACGCGCGGCTGCGGACCGCCGGGTCGGTGGTGGAGGCCGCCACGTCGAGCCGGTCCAGCACGTGGTTGCGCAGGAAGATGGCCTCGCCGATGGTCTTGAACCCGATGCCGTTCTCGTGCAGGCCGGGGATCGGCAGGGTACGAGAGACCGAGCCGGGCGCGACGACCACGTGGTCGTACCGGATCTCCCGGGCCGGGCCGCTGATCGGCTGCACCACGGCGGTCATGCGGTCGTGGTCGATCCGGGTGACGGTGCCCGCCACCACGGTGCACTTGCGCAACTCCCGCCGCAGCGGCACCACGGCGTGCCGAGGGGAGATGTTGCCCGCCGATGCCTCCGGGAGGAACGGCTGGTACGTCATGTGCGGCTGCGGGTCGACGACGATGACCTCGGCCTCACGCCTGCTCAGCTTCTTGGACAGGCGCAGAGCGGCGTACAGGCCCACGTGACCGGCACCCACGACAAGGATCCGCTTCGGGTTCACGTCATCTATCTTTCCCCGGGTGCTTCGGGTAATCCCGCGCGAGACCCCCTTCTGTGACGGAGCACAACCGGTGTGACCTGCGCAACGTCCCTGGAGCGCTGGGTCATCTGCGGCGGAGCAGCCAGCCCAGCAGGGTGCTCAGCCCCACCGCCACCAGCAGCCCCACCACCGTCGCGGCCTGTGAGCCGCCGGTACCGCCCACTCCCCCGAGCCACGCCAGCACCACGCCGAGCACGGCACCGGCGAGCACCACGCCACCCACGCGGCCCAGCCACCGCAGCACCACGTCCGGGTCGATCAGCCCGTCGTAGGGCAGCAGCGCGGCGAGCGCGCACAGCGAGTGCGCCAGGTAGAGCAGCGTCGCCACGGCGAGCAGCCGCCACAGCGCCGGTGGCCGGTCGAAGCCGAGCGTGGCCAGCAGCCAGCCGCCGACCGTCACCAGCGCGGTGAACGTCGGCCAGATCCGGCGCGGCCCGGCCGCCGGCAGCACCGCGGCCACCGTCAGGGCCAGCAGCGAGCGCGGGGTGAGGGCCTGCACCGGGTACGCGAGCAGGAAGCCGGCCAGCACGGTGAGGAAGATGCCGCCGCGTACGAGCAGCGGCAGCGGGCTGACCCGGGCGGCGGCGTACCGCAGCGCCCGCACCCGCTCCACCACAGCGTTCACCGGCCCGCCCTTCCGTTCCTCGCGCTCACCGCAGCCCCGCCTTCGGGGCGGTCGCCAGCCGGGCCACGTCGCGCAGCACCTCGTCCAGGCTGCCCGCGCCGGCCCAGCGCACCACCGGCACCCCGTGCTCGCGGAGCTGGCCGATCATCGTGTCCCGGTCCAGCCGCCACAGCCGGTACGCGACCTCGGCCCAGCCCCGCTCCTTCGGCACCGGCAGTTCGGCCGGCAGCGTGTCCACAGCCACCACGAACCGCCCGCCCCGGGCCAGCCGGGCCAGCATCTGCGCGGACCGCTCGTCGAGCAGCGGGGTGAGCACCACCACGAGCGCGTCCGAGGAGAGCACCTGCGGGCCGAAGACCTGGTCGTACGGCTCGTGCGGGGACGACTCGGCCCGCACGTCGAGCAGCCACTCCAGCACTGTGAGGCACTGCCGCCGCCCGGTGGCCGGACGCAGCCGCCGGGCGGCCGGCCCGTACTCCAGCATCGACACCCGGTCGCCGCGGTGCAGGTAGTGCTCGGCGATCGCGGCGGCGGCCCGCACTGTGGTGTCCAGCACCGACGCCGCCCCGTTCACGCCACCGGAGCGGCCCGCCTCGGCCAGCACGTCCAGCAGCACCACCACCTCGGCGTCCCGGTCCGAGAGCGTCGCCGCGACGTGTAGCTGGCGGGCCCGCAGCGACACCCGCCAGTCGATCCGGCGCAGCCGGTCGCCGGGCGCGAAGACGCGTACCCCGGCCAGTTCGCCGCCCTCGCCCGGCCGCCGCGAGCGGTGCGCGCCGACCAGCCCGGCGGCCCGGGGCATCGTCTCGACCGCGTCGAACGGCTCGGTACGCGGATAGACCCGCGCCCGGATCGGCTCGGTGATCACCGCGCGGGAGACCAGCAGCCCGTCGGCGGCGGCGACCCGCACCCCGGCCGGGCCGATCGGGTGCCGTCCCCACCGCAGGGCGGTGCCGGTCAGTTCCAGGTCGACAGCGCTGCCCCGCGGTACGGAGGTGACGAACGGGCGGTCAGCGCCGCCGGAGCGGCTCACGTCCAGCCCGGCACCGCCGAAGCCGACCTGCTCCACCCGCAGCCAGCGCGACATCCGGGTCCGGACCACCGCCAGGTCGTACCCGACCAGGTCGGGGTTGGCCACCGCGACGGTGGCGGCCAGCGGCGTGCCCTCGACCAGGTGGGTGTCCCCGACGCCGAGTTCCAGCTCGGGCAGCGCGGCGGGGCGGCGGCGCAGCGCGTACGCGGTCCCGAGCGCGAACGGTGTGGCGAGCACCACCAGGTCGATGCGGCCGAGCAGGACGGCGGCGACGAGCAGCACACCGGTGAGCAGCACGGCCCGGCCGAGCGCCCACGTGGGCGCCCAGCCGCCTGCCGCGTCGGCCCGGTCCATCAGCGTCCGGCGGCGTAGCTGGGCAGCGCGCCGCTCGCCGGGGCGGGCGTGGACTCCAGCACCTCGCCGACCACGAACGAGGGGTCGACGCGGCGCAGCCACATCTCCGGCCGCAGCGTGATCCGGTGCGCCAGCGCGGGCGCCGCCACCGCCTTGACGTCCTCCGGCACCACGTAGTCCCGGTTGGCGAGCACCGCCCGCACCCGGGACAGCAGCAGCAGCGCCAGCGAGCCGCGCGGCGACGCGCCGACGAGCACCGACGGGTGCTCCCGGGTGGCAGCGGTGAGCGCCACGATGTACCGGCCGACCGAGTCCTCGACCACCACGTCCTCCAGCGCGGCCTGCATGGCGCGCAGCGTGGCGGCGTCCACCACCGGCTTGATCTCCGCCTCCTCGCGGCGGCGGGCGATCCGGCGGCGCAGCACGTCCCACTCCTCGTCGTGGGTGGGGTAACCGAACGACACCCGCAGCAGGAACCGGTCGAGCTGCGCCTCCGGCAGCGGGTACGTGCCCTCGTACTCGATGGGGTTGGCGGTGGCGAGCACGTGGAACGGCTCGTCGAGGCGGTAGGTCACACCCTCCACCGAGACCTGCTTCTCCTGCATCGCCTCCAGCAGCGCCGACTGCGTCTTCGGCGGCGTCCGGTTGATCTCGTCGGCGAGCAGCAGGTTGGTGAACACCGGCCCGGCCCGGAAGGCGAAGTCGCCGCTGCTCTGGTCGTAGAGGAACGAGCCGGTCACGTCGGCGGGCAGCAGATCCGGGGTGAACTGGAGCCGCCGGAAGTCCAGCCCGAGCGCCTGCGCGAAACAGCGCGCGGTGAGCGTCTTGCCCAGGCCGGGGAGATCCTCCAGCAGCACGTGACCACCGGCGAGGATGCCGGCCAGCACCAGCTCCAGCGCGTCCCGCTTGCCGACCACGACGGTGCCGACCGCCTCCAGGACGGCCCGGGCGAGCCGGCCCACCTCGGCGGGGGCCATGCTCCGGTCCACGTCGTTCATCAGATCTTCTCCAGTTCGGCGACGATCGCCGCGAGGTCGCGCGGCGACGGAGGGCGGCGGACGGGGGTGGCGAGGAACGTCCACAGTGGCTCGCCGAGCACCGCCCGGGCGCGGGCCGGGTCGGACTCACGGGTGACGCCGTGGCGCTGGCGCAGCCGTTCGTCGGCCAGCTCGCCGAGGCGGGGCAGGATGCGTTCGGCGAACCGCTCCTGGTTGCCGGCGCACCAGTCCAGCGGGCGCTCCCAGCCGTTGATCGCGGTGCGCAGCGCGTCCCGCGCGGACCAGTTCCAGGTGCCGGGCTCCTCACCGGCGGGCGCCCGGGCGCCCGCGCGGGGCGGTGGCGGGGGTGACAGCGCGGTGGTGACCCGGCGTACGGCGAGCACGGCGAGCACACCCGCCACGATGATCCAGATCGGCACCTTCAGGCCGACCGCGCGCAGCCCGACCACGACCACCACGACGACGGCGGCGGTGACCGCCGCGGTCCGCAGCAGCAGACGCGCCCGGCCGCCGCCCGAGGGGCGGACGTCCTCCCCGGCGGGCTCCTCGCCGAACGACAGCAGGTCGTCGATGCTGGTGCTCACGACGCCTCCCCCGCCAGGCTGGTCAGCTCACCGCGTAACCGGCGCAGCGCGGCGCGGGCCTGGTCCCGGGTGTGCTCGTCGACCGGGTGCGTGGCGTACCGGGCCTCCCGGTAGACGTGCGCGAAACCGTCGAGCACGTCGGCGCTGGCGATCGCCGGGATGCCGGCCGCCGGGTCGCCGCGCAGCAGCCGGCCGACCAGGTCGGTCGGGGTGTCACCGGTGTGCCGGGGCACACCCGCGTCCTCGGCGGCCTCCTCCAGGCGTACCCAGCAGGCGATCACAGCGGTCCGCGGGTCGGTGGAGCGGTCGTCCAGTTCGACGAGTCCGGCGTCGAGCGCGGCCACCACCTCGCGGGCGGTCCCCTCGGCGGTACGCCTGGTGCGCCGCACCGGCACCGCGCGAGTCGTGCGCCGCAGCGCGCCCCGCAGCACGTTCCACAGGACGTACCCGACGGCGCCCAGCACCACCGCGGACAGCAACACCACGGCGGCGGAGGCCAGCCAGCCCGGCACACCGCCCGAGGTGGACTCACCGACGGCGCGGGGTTCCACAGGGATCGACGGCACCGCCTCGGGCGACGGGTAGTCCGGCACGTACGGGATGGTGTCGGCGGCGGGCGGGATCCGGCTGGCCCCGATGGCGGAGTGACCGGCGGCGAACGCGGCGAGCGCGAGCAGCATCGTCACCGCGGCGACCGGCCACCACCTGCGCAGTACGCCGAAATCCATCCCACCGCCTCAGGTGCTCCTCAGTCCACCCCGGCCAGGTCCTTCGCCCGGGTGAACACGTCGTCCAGCATCGCCGGTGTGAGCCGGCCGGTGAACGTGTTCTGCTGGCTGACGTGATAGCAGCCCAGCAACGCCGGCACCGACTCGCCGGACCAGTGTGCCCCATGACCGAAGGCCGGTCGCGGTGTGGGCGGTCGCTGCCCGTACACCTGGCGTAGCACCGGCCACCACGCGGCCCACGCGAACGCGCCCAGCGCGACCACGACGCGCAGCGTGGGCCGGATCAACTCGACCTCGCGGTGCAGCCACGGCGCGCAGGTGTCCCGCTCGGCCGGGGTGGGTTTGTTGTCCGGCGGCGCGCACCGCACAGCAGCGAAGATGCGGGTGTCGTACAGCGTCAGGCCGTCGTCGGCGGACACGCTCGTCGGCTGGTTGGCCAGCCCGGCGCGGTGCAGCGCGGCGAACAGCACGTCACCGGACCGGTCCCCGGTGAAGATCCGGCCGGTGCGGTTACCGCCGTGCGCCGCGGGCGCCAGGCCGAGAATCGCGATCCGGGCGTCCGCCGGACCCAGGCCGGGCACCGGCCGTCCCCAGTAGTCCTGGTCGCGGAAGGCCGCCCGCTTGACCCGGGCGACCTCCTCCCGCCACGCCACCAGGCGCGGGCAGGCGAAGCAGTCGCTGACCGCGCCGTCGAGGTCGGCCAGGTCGGTCGCCCGCGCGGCGCGGGCGACCACGTCCTGCGGGGTACGCGACTCAGCCAAGCTTCGCCCGGAACAGTTCCAGCGTGCGGGCCCAGGCGGTGGCGGCCGCCCGCTGGTCGAAGTGCTCCGGCCGGTCCTCGTTGAAGAAGGCGTGCGCGGTGCCCGGGTAGTCGAACGTCTGGCAGGTGCCACCGGCGGACTCGATGGACCGGCGCACGCTCTGCACCCCGTCGGCGGCGGACAGGCCGTCCGCCTCGGAGCAGTGGATGAGCGCGGCCTTCCCGGCGTAGCCGGCCCAGTCGGTGCGGCCGGCGTTGTCCGCCGCGCCGACGGCCATGCCCTCCCAGGGCAGGCGCGGGTAGAACCCGGCCGTTGCCACGATGCGCTCGGAGAACGTGCCGGACCACAGCGCCAGGCTGGCGCCCGCGCAGAACCCGGCACAGCCCACCTTGCCGGCGACCTCGGACCGGCTCGCCAGGTATTCGGCGGCGGCGGCGATGTCGCTGGCCGCCTCGTCCATCTGGGAGCTGTTCAGCATCAGCCGCGGCTCGGTCGGCTTCACGGCCGGCCCGCCGTGCCGGAAGTCGGGCGCGAGGGCGACGAACCCGGCCTCGGCGAAGCGGTCCACCACGGCCCGGACGTGGGGCACCAGTCCCCACCAGTCCTGGATGACGATGACCGCCGGGCTGGCCGCACCGCCGGAGGGTATCGCGAGATACCCCTCGCTCGTCCCCCCGTTGCCGGTGAAGCTCACCATCTCGCCCATGGGCCCGTCCTCCTAGCGGTCAGTCATCATTGGCTGGTCGCCCAGTTGGCTGCTACGTGCCGGTAGCGTGCCACGCGGTCACCGGCGCGGGGAAGATGGAACAACAGTGGCATTCACCTCCTGTCGACCTCACAGACGACCGCCGGACGCCTCGTGGCGCAGGCCAGCGAGATCTTGGACGATTCCGGCCCCTACGAGGGACCTTTCGTACCAAGATCTCGCGGGATCGCGCGTGTTCTAGCGCGTTGACGTGGGTTCCGGGGAAGCGCTGGTGGTGGGCGCGGTCGGGGCGGGCGCGGTCGGGGCGGCACTGTCTGCGGGTGCGGGCGGCGGGGCGATCGACGGCGAGGCCGGCGCGCCGAACGGTGCCAGCTCGGGGCAGTACGGGTAGGCGTTGCGGGGTGCGGGCACGGCGCCGGACGAGTCGAGGCAGTTCGGCCAGCCGAGCCGGATCGGCACGCCGTTCTGGTCGAACAGTTGCGCGTCGCGGATCAGCCGCCCCTGCTGGTCGTAGACGAAGACGTCCTCGATCCGGTCGTACCGGTGGTCCACCGACGTCTGCTCGTAGCCGCTGTATACGTCGGTGTCGGCGCGTTCGTCCACCTGCGCCAGCACGGCGAACGAGAACAACAGCAGCGCGGCGGTGGCGATCTGGTGCAGTTGCCGCCGCCACCCGGTGATCCCGGCCGAGCGGCGACCCCACCACATCGACACGACGATCGCGCCCATGAGCAGCAGCAGCCCGCTGGAGCTGTTGCCGTCGAGCCGGGGCACCAGACCGGAGCGGCCGTCCACCATCCACGCCACGAGCAGGGCGGCCAGCCAGCCGCGCATCAGCCACCAGGCCGGGCGCAGCGGACGCAGGAAGTCGCTCACCGTCTCGTGCCCGAGCACCGGGCCGAGCTGACGATCCAGCAGACGTAGCTGAGTGGCCGCCTGAGCCCGGGCCTCGGCCAGGCGGTGGAAGCGCGCCGGTCGCCGACGCGGCTGGGCACCGGCGGCGGCGCGCAGCTCGACCGCGTACGCCTCGGGGGTGCCCAGCCGGTCCACGAGCGCGCCATCGCCCTCGGCGGCCACCTCGGCGAGGTGTTCCGGCAGGTCCTCGGTCAGCTCGTCGCGCATCTCGGGCGGCAGGTCGGCGAGCGCCGCGCGTACCCGGTCGACGTAGTCAGTGATCTCCTGCCCAGTGACGGTCATGCCGCCATCCCCCGATCGTCGAGCAGTGCGTCCATGGTGGTGGCGAACGAGCGCCAGGTCTTGCCGGAGCGGGTGAGCTGGTCACGCCCGGCCGTGTTCAGCGAGTAGTACTTGCGGTGCGGCCCGGACTCGCTGGGCACCACGTACGTGGTGAGCAGGCCTGCGGCGAACAGCCGGCGCAGCGTGCCGTAGACCGAGGCGTCGCCGACCTCGGTCAGGCCGGCCTCGCGCAGCCGCCGCAGGATGTCGTAGCCGTATCCGTCCTCGTCCTTGAGCACGGCGAGCACCGCCAGGTCGAGCACGCCCTTGAGGAGCTGCGTGGTATCCACGCTCCGCACACTAGTTCGCAATCCACACTACCGTCAATCACACAGCACCTACAGGCGGGCGGTCCACCCGATGAAACGGTCGAACAGGTCGGCCGGGTTCGGGTTGGTGCGCAGCAGGTCGGCGGTGGCGTCGAACAGGCAGCCCGCCATGTGGATCGACAGGGCGACGCGGTCACGGCGGTAGTCGAGGAGCAGCAACAACCGCGCCGGCTGGCACGGCCAGGGGGCCGCGCACACCCGGCACAACCACAGGGGCCGCATCGGTACGTGCGGCAGCACGGCCCGCCGACTGCGATCGGGTACGGGAGAACAGTTCCTCACGGTCATCCCCCGATCGTGCCGCTTTCTATTGTCACCGTCAATAGTCTCCGTAGTTGTCGCTGTTCGACGACGCCGACGCTGCCATCGTCAACGTGTGGAGCTGGTAGGCGTGTCGGAGATCCGGGCGATGCTCGGCAACGTGTCGCGTCAGCGCGCATCCGTGATCGCCAACCAACGCAACTTCCCGGAGCCGATCGCCGTGCTGGCGATGGGCAAGGTCTGGCGGAAGTCCGACGTCGAGAAGTGGATCAGGGAACACCGCCCCGACCTCGCGTCGGACTGACGCGGCCCTCGCCGTCGACCAAGGAGTTGGCGTCCCCGGAGGCGCCCGGATCAGGCACGAACTCCTTGATCACCGCCTGAGAAGACAGCGGGACGAGGCTAGGCGAGACTCCAGGCGATGCCGTCGAGGATGTCGTGCTCGGAGGCGACCACCGACGGCATTCCGGCCCGCTCCATGATGATCCGCAGCACCAGCGCGCCCGCGCCGATCACGTCGGCCCGCCCCGGGTGCATCACCGGGTACGCCAGCCGCTGCTCGCTGCTCTTGCCGAGCAGGTCGGCTGTCACCTCGGCCACCTGCTCGTACGAGACGCGGGCGTGGTGGATGCGGCTCGGGTCGTACTCTCGGAGCCCTTCGGCCAGGGCGACCACTGTGGTGACCGAACCGGCGAGCCCGACCAGCGTGGCGGCCTCGCGGCCGGGCACGGCGGCGAGCGCGCGGTCGACGGCGGCGGCGATGTCGGCCTCGGCGGCGGCGATCTGCGGCGCGGTCGGCGGGTCGTCGTGCAGGTGCCGTTCGGTCATCCGGACGCAGCCGATGTCCACCGAGATCGCGCCGCGCACCCCGTCGGCGCGGGTGCCGACGACGAACTCGGTCGAGCCGCCGCCGATGTCGACCACCAGGTACGGCGGTTCGGCGTCGGCGGGCAGGCCGCGCACCGCGCCGGTGAACGACAGGCGTGCCTCCTCGTCGCCGGTCACCACCTCGGGTGGTACGCCGAGCGTGCGCTCGACCATCGTGCGGAAGTCGGCGGCGTTGGAGGCGTCGCGGGAGGCCGAGGTGGCACACATGCGTACCCGGTCGGCGCCGGACTTCTCGATCTCTGCCGCGTAGTCGGCGAGCGCCACCCGGGTCCGCTCGACGGCCTCCGGCGCGAGCATGCCGGTCTGGTCGACGCCCTGCCCCAGCCGGACGATCTCCATCCGCCGGCTGACGTCGGTCAGCGGCGCCGAGGCCCCCGCGGATGCCTCCGGCAGGTCCGCGATCAGCAGTCGGATCGAGTTGGTCCCGCAGTCGATGGCGGCCACACGCGCACTCACGGCGCCCACCCTACGGCAGGCAGGGCGGGCGCGCGGTCAGAGGCGCAGCAGCATTCGGGTGTTGCCCAAAGTGTTGGGCTTGACCCGTTCCAAGTCCAGGAACTCCGCCACGCCCTCGTCGTACGAGCGCAGGAGCTGCTCGTACACCGGCTGCGGGACGGGTGCGCCGTCGATCTCGCGGAAGCCGAACGAGGCGAAGAAGCCGGTCTCGAACGTGAGCACGAAGATCCGGGCGATGCCCAGCTCCCGCGCCGCGTCGATCAGCCCGCCGACGATCCGGTGCCCGATCTTGTGGCCCCGGCAGGACGGGTCGACCGCCACCGTCCGGATCTCGGCCAGGTCCTCCCACATGACGTGCAGCGCGCCGCAGCCGACCACTGTGCCGTCCGACGTCACCGCGACCCGGAACTCCTGCACGTCCTCGTACAGCGTCACAGTCGCCTTGCTGAGCAGCCGCCGGTCGTCGGTGTAGGTGTCCACCAGCCGCCGGATGCCGCGCACGTCGGTGGTGCGGGCCCGGCGGACCGTTATCTCGTCGGCGCTCATCTCACTCCGCCGGCGGCACGTCCACGCAGGGGCCGGCCGCCCACCACTTCTCCACAAGCGCCAGCGTCTCGTCGCCGAACGGGTTGACCCCCGGCCCGGCCGCGAGCGCGTGCCCGAGGTGCACGTGCAGGCACTTCACCCGCCCCGGCATGCCGCCGGCCGAGATCCCGGCGATCTCCGGCACCTCCCCGATCGACTCCCGGCGGGTCAGGTAGTCCTCGTGCGCCGCCCGGTACCGCGCCGCCAGCTCCGGATCCTCCGCGAGCCGCTCGGCCATCTCCTTCATCAGCCCGGCCGACTCCAGCCGGCTGCACGCCGCCGTGGCACGCGGGCAGGTCAGGTAGAACAGCGTCGGGAACGGCGTGCCGTCGGCCAGCCGGGGCGTCGTCTCCACCACGTCGGGCAGACCACAGGGACACCTGTGGGCCACCGCGCGGGTGCCGCGCGGCGGGCGTCCGAGCTGCGCGGCCACCGCGGCCAGGTCGGCCTCGGTGGCCGGCTGGCGTTCCGGCGGGGGTACGGAGTCCGCCGCCGGCTCCTGCGGTGGTACGACGCTCAAGGAAGTGCCTTTCGTGTGGTGCTCTACTTGTCCCCGCGGTCGGCGTTGGCCGCCTGCACGCTCGACCACAGGGTGTCGTACCAGGGCTCGGGCGGCTTCGGCGCCCCCGGCTTCGCGTCAGTGCCGGCGTCCTTGGCGGCGCCCTCCGCGTCGGAGAGCACCACCAGCAGCGTCTCGCCGGGCTTGCCCATGAAGAACCGTTCCCGGGCCCGCGTCTTGACGTACTCCGGGTCCTTCCACTTGGCCGCCTCGGCGGTGAGCCGCTCGATCTCGGCCCGCTGGGCGGCCTGCGCTGCTTCCATCCGCTCGATGTCGGCCTGCTGGTCCAGGTAGAGCCGGACCGGATAGGTGTACGCCAGGGCGAGCGCGATCAGCACCGCGAACAGCACTGTGGCGCGCCCGGTGAAGCGCCGGGGTTGGGGTGCGGTGAGCCGCTTGACGGGGCCACCGGCGGCGGTACGCCGGGCCGCTGCGGGACGGCTCGCGGAGCGTACGCCGTCGGTGGCACGGGACGCGCCGGATGACCGGCCGGCGGCGCGCGCCTCCGCGCGGACGCCGTTGTCGCGTGCCGTGGACCGGACCCGGGCGCCGCCCGTCCGGCCGGGCTGACCCGGCCGGCGGGCGGGCCGCCGGCCATCCGGTGTGCGGCGCTGCTGCATCGTCACACCCCTCCCCCGGAGCGCTCGCTCAGGCCGAACGGTAGCGCGGGAACGCGCCCGCACCGGCGTACCGCGCCGCGTCGGCCAGCTCCTCCTCGATCCGCAGGAGCTGGTTGTACTTGGCCACCCGGTCCGAGCGGGCCGGCGCGCCGGTCTTGATCTGCCCGCAGCCGGTGGCGACGGCCAGGTCGGCGATGGTGGTGTCCTCGGTCTCGCCGGAACGGTGGCTCATCATGCACTTGAAGCCGGCCCGGTGGGCCAGGTCGACGGCGTCGAGCGTCTCGGTGAGCGAGCCGATCTGGTTGACCTTCACCAGCACCGCGTTGGCGGCCTGCTCGGCGATGCCCCGGGCGATGCGCTGCGGGTTGGTCACGAACAGGTCGTCGCCGACGATCTGGATGCGGTCGCCGAGCGCGGCGGTGAGGGTGGCCCAGCCGCTCCAGTCGTCCTCGGCCAGCGGGTCCTCGATCGACACGATCGGGTAGTCGCCGGCGAGCTTGGTGTAGTAGTTGCTCATCTCCTCGGCGCTCTTGGCGCTGCCCTCGAACGTGTAGGTGCCGTTGTCGAAGAACTCGGTGGCGGCCACGTCGAGCGCGAAGACGATGTCGGTGCCGAGCCGGTAGCCGGCCTTCTCGACGGCCTCGGCGATCAGGTCCAGCGCGGCGGCGTTGGTGGGCAGGTTCGGGGCGAAGCCGCCCTCGTCGCCCAGGCCGGTCGACAGGTCCTTCTTCTTCAGCACCGACTTCAGCGCGTGGTAGACCTCGGCGCCCGAGCGCAGCGCGTCCCGGAACGTCGGCGCGCCGATCGGCGCGATCATGAACTCCTGGATGTCGACGTTCGAGTCGGCGTGCGCGCCACCGTTGAGGATGTTCATCATCGGCACCGGGAGCAGATGCGCGTTCGGGCCGCCCAGGTAGCGGAACAGGCTCAGCTCGGCGCTGCCGGCGGCGGCCTTGGCCACGGCCAGGGAGACGCCGAGGATGGCGTTCGCGCCCAGCTCGCCCTTGTTGTCCGAGCCGTCGATGTCGATCATCTTCTGGTCGATCAGCCGCTGCTCGCTGGCCTCGTAGCCGATGAGCTGGTCGACGATCCGGTCCTCGATGTTGGCGACCGCCTTCTCGACACCCTTGCCCAGGTAGCGATCCTTGTCACCGTCGCGCAGCTCGACCGCCTCGAAGGCGCCGGTGGAGGCGCCGGACGGCACCGCGGCGCGGGCGATCGTGCCGTCGTCGAGCCCGACCTCGACCTCGACCGTCGGGTTGCCCCGCGAGTCCAGGATCTCCCGGGCGACGATTCCCTCGATGGTTGCCACTGAGTCGCTCCTCGTTTGTGTGGTTCCGGTCCGTATGGGCCGCGACGGTGCGGCTGAGGCAGGTGTTGAACGCAGCGTATCGGTCCCCGCCCTGCCGCACCCCGCTCGGGGCGGCCCCCGAGGCGCTTGCTGAGACGGACATTCCCGGATTACCGGTCGTCAACCGGCAACCGGTTTGCGAGACGTTGCGTCGATCGACAAGGCTGGGCATCATGCCTGCCGCCTCGACGACTCTCCGCGTGCTCGCCGCCTCGGTCATCGCGTCGCTCTCGGTCACCGGCTGTCAGGCCCTGGACGACGCGAACGTCGCGCTCGGTCGCGCCGACCTGGTCAACGACCTCGCCGCGCGGATGGACCGGGCACTGGAGCAGACCTGGGCCGCCGACTACCAGATCGACGGCGGCCGGACCGCCTCGATCGCGCAGACCACGAAGCCGCTGCGGTCCACGTACACCTGGCCCGGCGGCAAGATCACGGTGACCCAGGAGTCGGTGACCCGGTGCGCGAGCACGGCCGCCCGCACCTCCTGCACCGTCTCGCCGCCCGTGCTCACCGCCGGGAAGCCGTCGGTGATCGTCTACGACGAGGCACGCAAGCAGGGCCTGGTCACGCCGCCCGCGGTGATCCGGCTGCTCACCGAGGCGGCGCTGGCGCCGGAGGCGGTCATCGAGCAGAGCGACACCACGCTCGCCGGACGCCACGCCACCTGCGTCGACGTCACCCACGACGGGGAGCGCTTCAACGCCTGCGTGACGAACGAGGGTGTGCTGGGAAGCTTCTCCGGCACGCTCGACGGCAAGCCCGCCGAGGTGACGCTGAGCCGCTACACCGAGAGCGTCGAGGCGGCCGCGTTCGCGGTCCCGGACGGCGCCGGCGTGGTGGACCGCCGCCCGTCCACGTCGTGACCCCGCCCGGGTTCCGGCCTGCCGCCGATCACGAGCGGCCGCCGGAGCCGGACGACCTGGCGCTGCCGGTGGCCGGACGGAAGCTGCTGACCGGCCCGGACGAGCAACCGCTGCGGATCGGCGCGCTGCCCGGCGACCTCGCCTGGCCCCCTGGAACCCGTAGTCGACGGACCGAGCTGACCGAGGCGCGCTGGTTCCCGGCCGACGCGCTGCCGCCCGCGTACTCCCCTCCCTGTCCCGCTGGCTGATCGACGCGGTCGCCGCCGGGCGGTGATGCGGGCCGGGTCGCCGCCGGGGCGGTGGGCCGTCCGGCGGTGGGCGTCACACCCCCAGCAGCGTGCGCAGGTGGCGCGGCGGCGGGCAGTCGTGCGCCAGCATGGCGTCGTGCCAGTCGCGCACCGTCACGCCGTCCGGCCGGGCGGCGGCGATGTCGGCCATCTCGCTGTAGCCGACGAAGTACGTGGACAGTTGCGTCGAGGTGAGCAGCGCCCGCCGCCACTTGCCGGCCGCCTCGCCCTCCTCCTGGAAGCCCCGCCCGGTCATCAACGCCATCGCCTCGGACTCGGGCAGGTCGTCGCAGTGCACGAGCTGGTCCAGCAGAGCGTTGATGGTCATCCGGAGCTGCATCTTGAGCTGCTGCAACCGCACCGGCAGCCCGCCGAAGCCGAGCCCGGCCATCAGCTCCTCGGCGTAGACCGCCCAGCCCTCCACGAACACGCCCGACTCGGTGAGCGCGCGTACCCGGGTCGCGCCGTCGTAGCGGCGGGCGTGCGCGAGCTGGAGGAAGTGGCCGGGCATCGCCTCGTGCACGGTCAGGTTGCGGATCATGTGGTCGTTGTACTCGCGGTAGAACGACTCGACCCGCTGCGCCGGCCAGTCCGCCGGGGTGGGCGAGATGCAGTAGAAGGTCGGCACGTCGGCCGTCTCCAGCGGGCCCGGCGAGTCGCAGTAGGCCACCGCCACACCCCGCGCGAACTCCGGCATCTCCTGGATGACGCACGGGTCGCCGACCATGCTGACCAGGTCGTGGTGGTTGACGAAGTCACTCGCCTCGTCCAGCGTGACCGAGGCGAGGTCGACGATCGTGGCGTCGTCCGGGTGCTCGGCGGCGAGCAGGTCCAGCGCCCGGCGTACCGTCTCGTCGTCGGCCGGACCACCGACCAGCTCGACCGATGCCGCGCGGATCTCCTCGGTGACCCGGTCGAGGTTGGCCCAGGCGCGGCGCTGCACCTCGGCGGCGCTCAGCTCGGTGTCGAGCGTGTGCCACAGCCGCGCCTCCCACCGCCGCCGGCCCAGCCGCGGGTCGCGCCCCGGACCGGCGTCCGCGGCCAGGCCCTGCCGCAGCCAGGCCACGAACTCCTCCAGCGCGACGATCGCGTCGGTGGCCGCCGGACCGACCCGGTCACGCATCGCCGGCGCCTCGGCGAGCAGCCCGGGCACCTCGTCGCGGATCAGCGCCGCCGTGCCGGTGAACTGCCCGACCGCCGTCTCCGCGTGGACCCGCGGCATGTCCCGCAGCGTCGCGCGCGCCGTCGACAGCGCATCGGGTACGGCCGACAGGCGCCCGGCCAGGCTGGTCAGGCGCTCCTCGGCCGGGGCGAAGGGACGGGCCAGCAGGGCGTGCAGCAGCGGCCCAGGGTTGTGACGCAGCGGATCCCACTCGTGGCCGCGGATCTCGGTGGCCTCGAACAGTCCCCGGTCGACGAGGCTGGTGAGCAGCGCGTGGTCGACGCTCTCCGCCACGTCGAGCGCGTCCGGGTCGATCTCCGCGAGCGCGTCGGCGGCGTCCTTCAGCATCGCCTGGTCGGCGGCGAGGGCGTCGGCGGAGAGATCGGGCAGCCGGTCGTCGTAGCGGTGATCCCCGGCGGAGGTGGCCAGCCCGGGCCGGCTCTCCAGCAACGCCTCCACGATCCGCTCCGCAAGCGGCCCGAACGACTCCATCCCCCGACCCTACCGATCATCCCGCCCACTCTCCCGCCTCGCCGCCCCCGTTGATCAAGGAGTTCGTGTCCCGGCCGGAGCCCGCACCCGGCCCGAACCCCTCGACCACCGCCGCGAGTCCGCTGGAAGGCCGGTGCCTGCCCGGGTGCCGGTTGGTCGGCCCGCGAGCGCGCCTCCGCCCGAGGCCGGCGCAGATCGTGGACGGAAACGGCCCCTACCGGGACACCTTCGTACCAAGATCTACGGCGATCCCGGGATGCAGACGACGAATCTCGACCGTCGGGAGGCCGTGGCCGAGGAAGGCCGTGCTGGGCACGGCTGGGCTGGGCACGGCTGGCGAGGTCCGGCCCGCCAGTCGACTCGACGATCTTGCACTTTGCGCCCGGGCAGATGGGGCATTTGCGGCACCGCTAGGGCCGAAAGTGCAAGATCGCGGGGAGGGGGTGGGGGCAGGGTGGGGGCGCGGGGGGAGGGTCTGGAGGGCGGCGGGAGGGGCGTTAGGTGGGGGTGGGGCGTTCGGCGGCTCGGATCGCCTCGGCGTATGCCAAGGTGGCACGGCGCAGGGCGGCCTCCGGGTCGATGCCGGCCTGCCGGGCGGCGGCGACAGTGGCCAGCAGGCTCGCGCCGAGCCGGGCCTCCGGGTCCACCTGCGACTCGGCCAACGGCGGCGGTACGGCGAGGCCGACCCGACCGGCCCGGTCCAGGATCTTCGCGGCCAGGGAGAGCGCGGGCTGGCTCAGCGCGATGCCGTCCAGCACCGAGTCGCGGGTCTTCTCGGCCCGCTTGATCCGTTCCCAGTTCGCCTCGATCTCCTCGATCGAGCCGGCCGGCTCGCCGGAGAACACGTGCGGGTTGCGCCGCACCATCTTGTCGACCAGCGTGCCCGCGACGTCGTCGACGGTCCAGCTCTCGCCCTCCGGCAGGTTCTCCGCCAGCCGGGCGTGCAACAGCACCTGGAGCAGCACGTCGCCCAGTTCCTCGCGGAGCGCGTCGGTGTCGTCGGCGCTGATCGCGTCGTACGCCTCGTAGCACTCCTCCAGCAGGAAACCCGCCAGGCTGCGGTGGGTCTGCGCCCGCTTCCACGGATCGCCGCCCGGGGAGGCCAGCCGGTCCATCACCTCGACCGCGTCGAGCAGCCGGGCACCGGGCGGGTCCCACGAGCCGTACATCAGCTCCAGCTCGGCCAGGCCGGGCTCGCGGGCCAGCCGCAACCCCAGCTCACGGGCCAGCGTCTCGTCGCCGGCCGGACCTGCCAGCCACACCGCCCCGCCGTGCGCGGCGGCGGCATCGAGCAGCGCCTGGGTCGCACCCTCGGCCACCACGCTCACGTCGGCGCCGGCCATCCGGACCGCACGGGTCAGCTCGCTCTCCGCACCGGCGAGGACCGGGGCGGAGCGTACGGCGTCCCAGGCGGCCGAGGTCAGCAGGCCGGCGGGCAGCCGGGGTGAGGTGACGAGCAGGACGATCCGCGCGGTCATGCGGCTCCGGGAGCCGGGGAGCCGGAGGCCGGCGCCTCGGGCGTGGAGATGTCGGTGACCGGGCCGTCCTGGTCGACGTACGGCAGGGAGTAGAAGACGAGCGACTGGCCGGTGTTCACGAGCGACGGCACGCCCGTCACGCCGAACCGGGGGTTGACGGTGACGTCCGACTTCTCGGCCTGCTCCTGGAGCGCGTTGCTCAGCGCGGTCGCGGTGCGCACGAACCCGGCCTCGCCGAACGCCTGCCGGACCTGGTCGACGCTCAGGCCCGGCTGGATCGCCCCGGTCTTCTCGATGGCCTGGTAGACGGCCATCAGGGACTCGTCGCTGAGGTCGGCCGGGGGCAGGCTCTGCTGGAGCGCGCCGGAGAGGTCGACCCACTCGGCCCACAGCTTCGTGTACTCGGTGGTCGCCGGCATGCGGAGTTCCTGCTGGAGCTGCTCCGGGGACACCTGGTCGGTGACCTGGAGGCCCTTGTCGGCCGCCACGCGCTTACCCAGGTCGAGCGCCACCAGCAGGTTCAGCACGTCCTGCCGGGTCACCGAGGAGCGCAGCTCCTCCGGCGACGGCGTCTGCGGCGCCTGGGTGCGGACGGCGTCCGCGTACTGCCGCTGCGCGTCCTCGTAGATCGCGTCGACCCGGTCGACGGAGTACCGGGTGTCGCCGACGTAGGCGGCGACACCCGGGGCGGAGCGGCCACAGGCGGCGAGAGAGAGCGCGGCAAGGGCCGCGACGCTGACGGCGACGAGGGAACGGCGAGCACGCATGAGGGTCACTCTCTCACGCCGAGTACCGGCCTGTGACTCCGCCCACCTCATCGCACACCGCCCCGGACCGGGCGACACCGGCCAGTTCCTCGGGCTTGCTGTGTCATCGTCCGCTCGCCACTGCGGGGCTGGCGAGACCGGCCAGTTCCTCGGGCTTGCTGTGTCATCGTCCGCTCGCCACTGCGGGGCTGGCAACACCGGCCAGCTCCTCGGGCTTGCCGAGGACGTCGGCCAAAAGCTGCCCGCACCACTCCAGCAGCGCCTGGTCGCGCAGCGGTTCGCCGCCGATCCGCCGGGTGCTCGGCCGGGGCACGCTGACCTGGTCGAGCGCCTGCTTGTAGACCGAGTCCGGGTGGTAGCGCTTGAGCCGCATCTGCTTCGAGTCGGGCAGCGGCAGCGGGCCGAACCGGATGTGCTTGCCCTGCATCGACACGTCGGTCAGCCCGTAGCGGCGAGCAAGCAGCCGGAACCGCGCCACCGCGACCAGGTTCTGCACCGGCGCGGGCGGCTCGCCGTACCGGTCGGTCATCTCGGCGACCACCTCGCGCAGCCGCTCGGCGTCGCGGGCCTCGGCGAGCTTGCGGTACATCTCCAGGCGCAGCCGTTCCACCGCCACGTAGTCGTGCGGCAGGTGCGCGTCGATCGGCAGATCGATACGGACCTCGGTCGCCAGATCGCCGGGCTCGGTGCTCTCGCCCTTGAAGGCGGAGACCGCCTCGCCGACCATCCGGACGTACAGGTCGAAGCCGACGCCCTCGATGTGGCCGGACTGCTCGCCGCCGAGCAGGTTGCCGGCGCCGCGGATCTCCAGGTCCTTCATCGCCACGTACATGCCGGCGCCGAGTTCGGTGTGCTGCGCGATGGTCGCCAGCCGCTCGTGCGCGTTCTCGGTGAGCGGCTTCTCCGGCGGGTAGAGGAAGTACGCGTACGCCCGCTCCCGGCCCCGGCCGACGCGGCCGCGGATCTGGTGCAGCTGGGCCAGGCCGAGCAGGTCGGCCCGCTCGACGATGAGCGTGTTGGCGTTCGGGATGTCGATGCCGGACTCGACGATCGTGGTGCAGACGAGGACGTCGAACTCCTTCTCCCAGAAGCCGACCATCACCTTCTCCAGCGCCTCCTCGCCCATCTGGCCGTGCGCCACCGCGACCCGGGCCTCGGGGACCAGCTCCCGCAGCCTGCGGGCCGTCTTCTCGATCGACTCGACCCGGTTGTGCAGGTAGAAGACCTGACCGTCACGCAGCAGCTCACGGTGGATGGAGGCGGCCACCTGGCGGTCGTCGTACGCCCCGACGAACGTGAGCACCGGGTGCCGCTCCTCCGGCGGGGTGGCGATGGTGGACATCTCCCGGATGCCGGTGATCGCCATCTCCAGCGTGCGGGGGATCGGGGTGGCCGACATGGCGAGCACGTCGACCGAGGCGCGGAGCGTCTTCAGGTGCTCCTTGTGCTCGACCCCGAACCGCTGCTCCTCGTCGATGACGACCAGCCCGAGAGACTTGAACCGGGTGGACGCCTGGAGCAGCCGGTGGGTGCCGATGACGATGTCGACGGTGCCGGCGGCGGCCATCTCCAGCGTCTGCTCGGTCTCCTTCGGCGTCTGGAACCGGGACAGCTGCCGGATCGACACCGGGAACTGGCTCATCCGCTCGGCGAACGTGTTGTAGTGCTGCTGCACCAGCAGCGTCGTCGGCACCAGCACGGCCACCTGCTTGCCGTCCTGCACCGCCTTGAACGCCGCCCGTACCGCGATCTCGGTCTTGCCGTAGCCGACGTCGCCGCAGATCAGCCGGTCCATCGGGACGGTCTGCTCCATGTCCCGCTTGACCTCCTCGATGGCGGCCAGCTGGTCGGGCGTCTCCTGCCAGGGAAAGGCGTCCTCCAACTCGCGCTGCCACGGGGTGTCGGGGCCGAAGTTGTGCCCCTTGGACGCCTTGCGCGCGGCGTAGAGCTGGATGAGCTGCGCGGCGATCTCGCGGACCGCCTTGCGGGCCCGGGCCTTGGACTTCTGCCAGTCCGAGCCGCCCATCTTGTGCAGCGTGGGCTGCTCGCCGCCGACGTAGCGGGAGAGCTGGTCGAGCTGGTCGGTGGGGACGAACAGGCGGTCGCCGGGCTGGCCGCGCTTGCTCGGCGCGTACTCGATGACCAGGTATTCACGGCTGGCGCCGTTCACCGTGCGCTGCACCAGCTCGACATACCGGCCGATGCCGTGCTGCTCGTGCACCACGAAGTCGCCGGCCTTCAGCTCCAGCGGGTCGATGGTGTTGCGCCGCCGGCTGGGCATCTTGCGCATGTCGCGGGTGGAGGTGCCCCGGCCGCCGGTGACGTCGTTGCCGGTGAGCAGCACGAACTTCGACGCCTCGTCGACGAACCCGGCGGTCAGGCAGCCGCAGGACACGAGCAGCTCGCCCGGTGCCGGTGCGGCGGGCACCTCCTCGGTGAGCCGGGCGCCGAGACCGGCGTCGCGGAGCACCTCGACGGCCCGCTGGGCGGGGCCGTGCCCCTCGAACACGAGCGCGATCGACCAGCCCTCACCGGCCCAGCGCTTCAGGTCGTCGACCACCCGGGAGGTCTCGCCGTGGTAGAGCGGGGCCGGCTGGGCGGCCAGGCTCACCGCGATGGCGTCGTCGGGTGTGACGTCGACAGCGGCCGGCTCGTCCTCCCAGGGCTGCCGGGCCGGCGCCGCGTCCGCCTCGACCAGGCCGAACGGCGCGAGGGTCCACCAGGGCTGGCGCAGGGCGCGGGCTGCCGTGCGTACCTCGGCCAGGGTCTTGAAGGCGGCGGCGCCGAGGTCGACAGGTGCCTGGCCGCCGACGGCGGCTGCGGCCCAGCTGGCCTGGAGGAACTCCGCCGAGGTACGGACCAGGTCGTGCGCGCGGGTGCGGATGCGCTCGGGGTCGCAGAGGAGTACGTGGGTGCCGGCCGGCATGCGGTCGACGAGCAGTTCCAGCGCGTCCGCGCCGATCAGGGCCGGAGCGAGCGACTCCATGCCCTCGACCGGGATGCCCTCGGCCAGCTTGTCCAGGATCTCGGCCAGCTCGGGGTGCTCGGCGGCCAGCGCGGCGGCCCGCTCCCGCACGCCCGGTGTCAGCAGCAGTTCCCGGCACGGCGGCGCCCACATCTGCGCCACACCCTCGATGGTGCGCTGGTCGGCCACCGCGAAGGTGCGGATCTCCTCCACCTCGTCGCCCCAGAACTCGACCCGGGAGGGATGCTCGTCGGTGGGCGGGAAGACGTCCAGGATGCCGCCGCGGACGGCGAACTCGCCGCGCTTGGTGACCAGGTCCACCCGGGCGTACGCCATGTCGGTGAGCCGGCGGGCGACCTCCTCCAGGTCGGCCTCGTCCCCGGCGGCGAGCTGCACCGGCTCCAGGTCGCCGAGTCCCTTGAGCTGCGGCTGGAGCAGGGAGCGGACCGGCGCGACGACGACCCGCAGCGGCCCGGTGCGGCCGTGCGCGTCGGCGGCGTCCGGGTGGGCGAGGCGGCGCAGCACGGCGAGGCGCCGCCCGACCGTGTCGGATCGGGGCGACAGGCGTTCGTGCGGCAACGTCTCCCAGGACGGGAAGACCGCCACCTGCTCCGGCGGCAGGAGGCTGCTCAGCGCGGAGGCCAGGTCGTCGGCCTCCCGGGTGGTGGCGGTGACCGCGAGCACGGGGCGGCCCGCGCCGCCGGCCGGCTCGTCGGCGGCGACCGCTGCCACCGCGAACGGGCGCAGCGCGGCCGGGGCGGTGAGGTCGAGCCCGTCGACCTGCGCGGCACCGGAGCGCGCCAGGTCACGCGCCCGGGCCAGCCCCGGGTCGGCCAGGGCGGCGGAGAAGAGTCCGGTGAGCATCAGTGATCACTTCCAGCGGATCGACACACGACGACGACCCCGCGTCCAGCCGGACGAGGGGTGCACCGTTCGAGCCTATCCCCCTCCACCGACGAACCAGGCCCACCCGATGTTGGATCTTGACCGGCTGCGACCGGGCGTGGTGCGGTAGGCGGATGGTCGAGTATCGGACGGTCTTCGACGCCGAGGTGGTTTTCTCCAACGGCGGCGGCCTGCGCACCGACGGGTTCCGGCTGGACGTGCCGCACCCCGACGTCACCGACGACGAGGTGGCCGCGCTGCTGGTCCGGCACCTGGGGCTGCTCATGGTCGGCGAGGTACGGATCACCAACCGGACCGTCGTCGAGGAGCCGCACAAGGGCGGGCGCGGGGTGGCCGCCCCGGCCACGGGCGGCGGGCGGAAACTCGTCGAGCTGAGTCACGTGATCACCGACGACCTGGTCACGCTGCCCGGCTGGCCCGCACCGGTGATCACCGAATGGCTGACCCGGGAGGCGTCCCGGGGCCGGTACGCGCCCGGTGTCGAGTTCCAGGTCGGGCGGATCGACATGATCGCCAACACCGGCACGTACGTGGACACGCCGTCGCACCGCTTCGCCGACGGCCCGGACCTGACCGGGGTGCCGCTGGACCGCCTCGCCGACCTGCCCGGCCTGGTGGTACGCGTGCCCGCCGGTACGCGGGCGGTGGACCGGCTGACGCTCGCCCCGTACGACGTGGCCGGGTGCGCGGTGCTGCTGCACACCGGCTGGGACGCGCACTTCGGCACCGACGAGTACGCCGCTCCGGAGGCGCCCTACCTGACCGGCGACGGTGCCCAGTGGCTGGCCGAGGCGGGCGCCGCCCTCGTGGGCATCGACTCGATCAACATCGACGACATGACTCCGGCGGCGGCCGGCCGGCGCCCCGCGCACACCGGCCTGCTGGCCGCCGGTGTGCCGATCGTGGAGCACCTGACCGGCCTGGACGCGCTGCCCCCGACCGGCTTCCGGTTCACCGCCGCCCCGCCGCGGATCGCCGGCATGGGCACGTTCCCGGTACGAGCCTTCGCCGTCGTCGACGCCTGACCGCGCCGCCGTCAGTAGCGCACCGAGATGCGGCGCTCGGCCGCGTCCACCCGGATCTCGCCGCCGTACGGGATGACCACCTGCGGGTCGGTGTGACCCAGGTCGACGTCGAAGACCACCACCGGATCGGCGGCGTAGGGGGCGAGTGCCGACAGGATCGCCGCCCGCTGGTCGGCGGCCCACGCCAGCCGCTCCGCGACCGAGTGCGGCCGGTCGAAGTCCCACGCCTTGGGGCGGCCCACCACGATCGCCGGGACGGCGGCGAGCAGACCCCGCTCGCCCATGTTCCGCATGATCCGGAAGACCTCCTGCGCGGGCGGCAGCTCCTCCGACGTCTCCAGCACCAGCACCGAGCCGGCCAGGTCGGCGGCCGACGGAACCCGGTCGGTCGCCATCAGCCAGTGCACGATCTCCAGGCAGCCGCCCCACGTCCGGCCCTGCACCACCTCGGCCGGGCCGTGCCAGCGCCAGCCCTCGGACGGGTACATCGGCGGCTCCTCGGCCAGCGTGGCCGGGTCACGCCAGTCGCGCGGCTCGTCACCCCACTCGGGGGCAGGGGTCAGCTCGTACCAGCCGGTGGTGAACAGCGCGGCGCGCAGCGAGTCGAGCGTGAGCGGGTGCGGCCTGCCGGAGCGCCCGAGGTGCACGAGCACCGAGCCGCCGTGGTAGCCGACGACGCCCAGCCGGTACAGGTGGTTCAGCACGTTCGTGTTGTCCGAGTAGCCGAAGTACGGCTTCGGGTTGGCCCGCAGCACGTCGTCGTCCAGGTGCGGCGTGACGGTGATCAGGTCGTCCCCGCCGACCGTCGCCAGCACGGCTGTGATCGTCGGGTCGGCGAACGCGGCGGTCAGGTCACGCGCCCGGTCGCGCGGGTCGGCGCCCATGACCCGGGTGGTCGGATACTCCACCGGTTCCAGCCCCAGCTCGTCGCGGAGCCGGCGCAGCCCCAGCTCGTACACGTGGGGAAAGAGACCCGGCAGGCCGGCGGAGGGGGAGACGACCGCGACCCGGTCGCCCGGCTGCGGTTTGGGGGGATAGACAGGCACCGTCATGGGCCGACGCTATCGGCCGGGACCAGCGGTTTTCACACGACGAAACCCCATCAGCCAGGCAATTGCCCGCAATAGGCTGAGGCGGTGGACGACGAGCCGGAGCTGCGTACCCGGGACTGGCTGCCCCGCACGGCGGCGCTGCTCCTCGGCACCCTGGCGCTGGCGAGCGCGTTCATCGCCGCCTACGTCGGCGCGCTGCACAAGCCGGACCCGCGCGACGTGCCGGTCGCCGTGGTCAGGAGCGACCAGCAGGCCCAGGCCGTGATGTCCGCCGTCCGCGCCCGCACTGACACGATCAAACCCGTGGGGTACGACAGCCGCGGCGCCGCCCAGGACGGCCTCACCGACCGGTCGGTGTACGCGGTGCTCAGCTCCGCCCCGGGCGGCGGCCTGACGCTCGCCACCGCCAGCGCGGGCGCGCCCGCCGCCACCGAACTCGTCAGCGACGTGTTCAGCGAGGCGGCCCGGCAGGCCGGGGTGCCACTGGAGGTCACCGACGACGTGCCGGTCTCCGCCGACGACCCGCGCGGCCTGGTCCCGTTCTACCTGGCCGTCGGCGTGGTGCTCGGCGGCTACCTGGCGTCCACGGCGCTCGGCATCTCGCTCGGCACCAGCCCGCGCGACCTGCGCGGGGCCGGGCTGCGGATCGCCACGCTCGCGGTGCACGCGATCCTGCTCGGCGTCATCGGGGCGATCCTGGTCGGGCCGGTGCTCGGCGTGTTCCCCGACCACGTGGCGACGGTGGCCGTGGTCGGCGCGCTCGCCGCGTTCGCGGCCGGGATGGTCGCCGCCGCCGTCCAGGGCTGGCTCGGGTTGCTCGGCACCGGCATCGTGATCCTGCTGCTCGTGGTGCTCGGCAACCCCGGTTCCGGCGGCATCTACGCGCCCGAGTTCCTACCGCCGTTCCTGCGCGGGATGCACCGCTGGAACGTGCCCGGCCTCGCCACCGACCTGTTCAAGTCGGCCGTCTACTTCGACTGGCGCGGCGGCGGCTGGGCGCTGACCGGGCTGCTGGCCTGGGTGGTCGCCGGGCTGGCCGGTCTGTTCACCGCGACCATGTTCCGGGCACGCCGCCGGCCGAAGACGGGACGGCACGCCGTCGAGCGGGGCTGACCGGCGGGCCGTCCCAGGGTGCAGATCATCACGCCGTCCCCCTCCTGTCCGCCGGGGCCGCGCGGATACCATCCAGAGGAGTCGGACAGCGCTGTCCTTCGTCCTCGCGTAAGGAGCGCAACCGTGACCGACCAGCACGACCACGACGGCCCCGACGCCGCTCTCCGGGCCGACATCCGCCGCCTCGGCACGCTGCTCGGGCAGACCCTTGCCCGTCAGGAGGGCCGCCCGCTGCTCGACCTGGTCGAGGAGATCCGCGCCCAGGTCCGCTCCGACGTGCCGGCCGCGGCCCAGCGCCTCGCCGGGCTCGACGTCACCACCGGCACGAAGCTGGCTCGTGCCTTCTCCACCTACTTCCACCTGGCGAACATCACCGAGCAGGTGCACCGCGCCCGGGACCTGCGCCGCCGCCGCGCCACCCACGGCGGCTGGCTGGACCAGGCGGCCAAGATGATCGCCGAGCGGGGCGTACCGGCCGAGGAGATCGCCGCCGCGGCCCGCCGGCTGGCCGTACGCCCGGTCTTCACCGCCCACCCGACCGAGGCGGCCCGCCGGTCCATCCTGTCCAAGCTGCGCGCCGTCGCCGACGAGCTGGACACCGAGACCGCGAACGCGATCCTGTACGGCGCCAGCGACGAGGGCCCGGCGAACCGCCGCCTGGCCGAACTGCTCGATCTCATGTGGCAGACCGACGAGCTGCGGCTGGACCGGCCGGACCCGACCGACGAGGCGCGCAACGCGATCTACTACCTGCGCGACCTGTACGCCGAGGCCGCGCCCCAGGTCCTCGACGACCTCGCCGACACGCTGCGCACGCTCGGCGTGGAGACGTCGCCGACGTCCCGCCCGCTGAGCTTCGGCACCTGGATCGGCGGCGACCGCGACGGCAACCCGTTCGTCACGCCGGTGGTCACCCGCGAGGTGCTGCGCATCCAGCACGAGCACGGCATCGCCGCCACCGAGAAGGCGATGGACGAGCTGATCACCGAGGTCAGCGTCTCCCGGCGGCTGCGCGCGGTGTCGCTCGACCTGTCCGCCAGCCTGGCCAAGGACCTGGACGCGCTGCCCGAGGTGGCGCCCCGGTTCCGCCGGGTCAACGCGGAGGAGCCGTACCGGCTCAAGGCGCGGTGCGTGAAGGCGAAGCTCGCCAACACCCGGGAGCGGCTGCGCGCCGACACCCCGCACGTGCCGGGGCGCGACTACCGGGGCTCGTCCGAGCTGATCGCCGACCTGGAACTGCTGCGCGCGTCGCTGGCCCGCAACTCCGGCCAGCTCACCGCCGTCGGGCGGCTGGCCTCGGCCATCCGTACGGTGTCCGCGTTCGGCCTGCACCTGGCCACCATGGACATCCGGGAGCACGCGGAGAAGCACCACGAGGTGCTGGCCCAGCTCTACGAGGCGGTCGGCGAGGTCTCCGACTACCCGGCGCTGTCCCGGCTCGAGCGCACCAAGCTGCTCGCCGACGAACTGACCGGCCGGCGCCCGCTCTCCACCCAGGACAGCCCGCTCACCGAGTCGGCCCGCAAGACGTTCGACGTGTTCGCGGCCGTCCGCGAGGCGCAGGACCGGTTCGGTCCCGAGGTGATCGAGTCGTACATCATCTCGATGACGCTCGGCGTGGACGACGTGCTGGCCGCCGTGGTGCTGGCCCGCGAGGCCGGCCTGGTGGACGTGCACTCCGGGCGGGCCCGCATCGGCATCGTGCCGCTGCTGGAGACCCCGGCCGAGCTGAACGCCGGTGGCGAACTGCTGGACGAACTGCTGTCGCTGCCCGCGTACCGGGCGCTCGTGGCGGCCCGGGGCGACGTGCAGGAGGTGATGCTCGGCTACTCCGACTCCAACAAGGAGGCGGGCATCACCACCAGCCAGTGGTCCATCCACCGGGCGCAGCGCGCGCTGCGGGACGTGGCCGCGCGGCACGGCGTGCACCTGCGGTTGTTCCACGGCCGGGGCGGCACCGTCGGCCGTGGTGGCGGCCCCACCCACGACGCGATCCTGGCCCAGCCGTACGGCACGCTCGACGGCGCGATCAAGGTGACCGAGCAGGGCGAGGTCATCTCCGACAAGTACACGCTGCCGGCGCTGGCCCGGGAGAACCTGGAACTGACGGTGGCCGCGGTGCTCCAGGCCACGCTGCTGCACACCGCGCCCCGGCAGCCGGCCGAGATGCTGGAGCGCTGGGACGCGGCGATGGACGTGGTGTCCGAGTCCGCGTTCCGGTCGTACCGGTCGCTGGTCGAGGATCCGGACCTGCCCGCGTACTTCTGGGCCTCCACCCCGACCGAGCTGCTCGGCGCGCTGAACATCGGCTCCCGCCCGGCGAAGCGCCCGAACACCGGCGCCGGCCTGTCCGGCCTGCGCGCCATCCCGTGGGTGTTCGGCTGGACGCAGACCCGGCAGATCGTGCCGGGCTGGTTCGGCGTGGGTTCCGGGCTGGCCGCCGCGCGGGCGGCCGGGCTGGCCGACGTGCTCGCCGAGATGAACCGGAACTGGCACTTCTTCCGCACGTTCCTGTCGAACGTCGAGATGATGCTGACCAAGACCGATCTGACCATCGCCCGGCGGTACGTCGAGACGCTGGTGCCGAAGAAGCTGCACCCGATCTTCGACAAGATCGAGCAGGAGTACGAGCTGACCAAGCAGGAGGTGCTCGCGGTCACCGCGTCACCGGCGCTGCTGGACAACTCGCCGGTGCTCCAGCGCACGCTCGCCGTGCGGGACACCTACCTGGAGCCGCTGCACCACCTCCAGGTGGCGTTGCTGCGGCAGTACCGCGAATCCGGCGCCGCCGGGCGTGCGGTGGTGACCGCGCCGGGTGGGCGGCGTGCCCCGAACGACGGTACGGCGCTGGAGCGGGCGCTGCTGACCACCGTCAACGGCATCGCCGCCGGCATGCGCAACACCGGCTGACGTGTAAGGAAGGGCCCCCTCTTAACGCCTCGCGCATAAGAGGGGGCCCTTCTTAACGCGTGCGCCCGACGCGCCGCGAGCAGCGCCCGACGCACGGCGCCCGACGCGGCGGCGCCGGCTAGAAGTCGCCGCCGCCGAAGTCACCGCCGAAGTCCCCGCCGCCGAAGCCACCGAAGTCGCCGCCGCCGTAGTCACCGCCGCCGCCGAAGTCGCCACCGGCGTAGTCGCCGCCGCCCATGTCACCGCCCTGGTCGCCGAAGTCCTGGCCGTCGCCGAAGCCCTCCTGGTAACCGGCGTCGTACCCGGGGTCGGCGAACGCGGGTGAGAACAGCGCGTCCGCGATCAGGAGACCGCCGACCACGCCGACGCCCGCGCCGAGCGCGGTCTTCCACCAGGGCGTGGAGTACCAGCCGGCCGGCACCGGCCGCCCCTGGAACCGGCCACCCGGGTAGTAGTAGGGCGTCGCGTTCCCCGGCTGCGGACCGGCCCGGAACGTCTGCCCCTGCACGTCGACCTGGCGCTCCTTGGTGAGCGCGCCGGTGCCCTGGGCGGCGGCGAGCGGCGGCAGCTCCGGGCCCGGGTCGATGCCCATCGCGGTCCGCGCCGCCCGGATGTACGCCAGCCCCTCCAGCGCGGTCTCCCGGGCCAGCCCGAACTGGCGCGGCGTGGTCGCCTGCTCCAGCTGCGAACCGGCCGCGTTGTACCGCTCACCCGCGTCGGCGAGCGCCTGCCGGACCGCCGGGGCGTCGCCGTGCAGGTTCATCAACTGGCCGCCGAGCCGCTCGTACCAGCGCTGCGCCTCGGCGCGGGCGTCGGCCAGCTCGTTGGACCGCCGCGATCTGCTCCCCCTCCGCCAGAACACGAACGCACCTCCGAGCAGCAGGATCAGGACCAGCCACAACGCGAACTCCATGACTCGAACGTACCCAGCGCGCGCTCGTCGTACCCGTTTGGCAAGCTCTTGGCCATGAGCTTTGCGACGCTGGCCGTGGTGGTGCTCTGCCTCGCCGCGGGCGGCGCGGTGGGCTGGCTGGCCGCGCGGGCGCGCGCGGCGGCGGACATCGCCCGCCTGGAGGCGACGCTCGCCGCCACCCGGGCCGGCGAGGGCCGGCTGGAGCAGTCCATGCGGGCGCTCAGCTACGAGGCGACGGCGCAGTCCCAGGAGGCGGTGGCCCGCGCGGTCGCGCCGCTGCACGACACGCTGCGCCGCTACGAGCAGCGGGTGGCGGAGCTGGAACGGGACCGCGTCGACGCTTACGCCGAGCTGCGCGAGCAGGTGCGGTCCATGAGCGCCGTCTCCGGCGAGCTGCGCACCGAGACCAAGCAACTGGTCGCCGCGCTGCGCGCGCCGCAGGTGCGGGGCCGCTGGGGCGAGCACCAGCTCCGCCGGATCGTCGAGGCCGCCGGCATGCTCGAACACTGCGACTTCAGCGAGCAGGTCACCGCCGCGACCGACCACCAGGGGGTACGCCCCGACCTGGTGGTACGCCTGCACGGCGGGCGGACGGTGGTGGTGGACGCGAAGGCGCCGTTCGACGCGTACCTGACCGCGATGGAGGCGCGCGACGAGCGCGGGCGCGACACCCACCTCGACGCGCACGCCCGGCACCTGCGCGCGCACGTGGACGGCCTGGCCGCCAAGTCCTACTGGTCGGCGTTCGACCAGACGCCCGAGTTCGTGGTGCTGTTCGTGCCGGCGGACCCGTTCCTCGACGTGGCGCTGCAACGCGACCCGTCCCTGCTGGAGCACGCGTTCGCCCGCAACGTGGTGCTCGCCACCCCGGCCACGCTGGTGGCGCTGCTGCGCACGGTGGCCTACTCGTGGCGGCAGGAGGCGCTGGCGCGTAACGCCGCCACAGTCCACTCGCTGGCCCGCGAGCTGTACGGGCGGCTGTCCACACTGGGCGACCACGTGGGCAAGCTCGGTAGTTCGCTGAGCGGTGCCGTTACCGCGTACAACCGGGCGGTGGGCTCGCTGGAGGCGCGGGTGCTCGTCAGTGCCCGCAAGCTGGCCGAGCTGGGCGTCTCCGGCGACGAGCTGGCCGCGCCGGCGCAGGTCGAGCTGGCACCGAGGCAGCCGCAGGCACCGGAGCTAATGGGCGCGCCGTCCACATCGGCCGAGAGGTCGACGGACATCGACGTCTAACACGCTGCACGTGATGACGTAGACCGATTCTTGTCACGGACTGGTCACAAACCCAGGCCGGGTAGTGACACATGTCGTCGCGACACGCAGGATCACCGTCACACGTGCCCTGCCCCTTCGAGGGCCCTGTTCTCTGGAGGAAGAGAACGTTGAGTAGACCCCGCACGCGCAGCCGGCGACCGTCCGCCGCGCTTCTGGCCTCGGTCCTCGCGGCCGGCGCCCTGACCGTGGGAGGTGGCGCCGGTACCGCGAGCGCCGCCCCCGCCACCCAACCCTCGCAGCCGACCGCCGCGAAGGCACTGGGCGCACACGACGCCAAGCTGCTCGACGAGGCCGAGGCGAAGAACGCGCCGACCGTCACGATGATCATCGCGGTGAAGAAGGGCTCGGCCAAGAAGGTCGTCGACGGCCTGACCGGCCTGGGCGCCACCGTCAGCCAGCGGTACGACCAGATCGGCTACGTGCTGGCGAAGGTCCCCACCGCCAAGGCGCTCAAGGCCGCCACCCTGCCCGGTGTCGCCGCCGTCGACCTGGACGAGACCATCAAGCTCCCCGACCCGGCGCCCGAGGCGGCGCCGAAGGGCGCCAAGACCGCTTCGCAGGCCCAGGCGCTGGCCGGGCCGGGCGGTGACACCGGTGCGGTTAACCCGTACATGCCGACCAACGAGACCGGTGCGGAGGCCTTCAAGGCCGCGAACCCGCAGTGGGACGGCCGCGGCGTCACCATCGGCATCATGGACTCCGGTGTCGACCTCGACCAGCCGGCGCTCCAGACGACCACCACCGGCGAGCGCAAGATCGTCGACTGGGTCACCGCCACCGACCCGCTGGAGGACGCCTCCTGGCGGCCGATGCTGACCGAGGTCAGCGGCCCGGAGTTCACCACCTCGCTGGGCACCTGGACGGCGCCGGCCGGCAACTACCGGTTCAACGTCTTCCGCGAGAACATCACCGCGAACAGCGACGCGCGGGGTGACCTCAACCGCGACGGCGACACCACCGACTTCTGGGGCGTGCTCTACAACCCCACCACCGGTGACGTGCGCGTCGACGCGAACCAGAACAACGACTTCACCGACGACGAGGTGATGCGGCCGTACAAGGAGAAGTTCCAGGTCGGCCACTTCGGCACGGACAACCCGGCCACCGCTGTGCGGGAGCAGATCCCGTTCGTGGTCGAGTACCGGCGCGACGTGAACACCGCCCCGGTCGGCGGCCCCGGCCTGGTCGACTACGTCAACATCGGCATCATCGAGAGCACCCACGGCACCCACGTCGCCGGCATCACCGCCGCCAACGACATGCTGGGCAACAGCGCCTTCGACGGCGCCGCCCCGGGCGCCAAGCTGGTCTCCGCCCGCGCCTGCTCGTGGGGTGGCGGCTGCACCGCGGCGGCGCTCACCACCGGCATGGCCGACCTGGTGATCAACCGCAAGGTCGACGTGGTGAACATGTCGATCGGCGGCCTGCCCGCGCTCAACGACGGCTCGAACGCCCGCGCGGTCCTCTACAACGACCTGATCAACACCTACGGCGTGCAGCTGTTCATCTCGGCCGGCAACTCCGGTCCGGGCGTGAACACGGTCGGCGACCCGTCGGTCGCCACCGACGTGGTGAGCGTCGCGGCGAGCATCAGCAAGGACACCTGGCTGGCCAACTACGGCTCGGTGGTCCGCAAGGACAACGCGCTGTTCAACTTCTCCTCGCGCGGCCCGCGTGAGGACGGTGGCTTCAAGCCGAACATCACCGCCCCCGGCTCGGCCATCTCCACCGCACCGACCTGGCAGCCGGGCAACCCGGTTCCGGAGGCGGGCTACCCGCTGCCCCCGGGCTACCAGATGCTCAACGGCACCTCGATGGCCGCCCCGCAGGCCACCGGCGCCGCCGCGCTGCTGCTGTCGGCCGCCAAGGCGACCGGCAAGGGCGTCACCCCGGCCGCGCTGCGCCGGGCCGTCTACACCGCGGCCGAGCCGATCACCGGCGTCCCGACGTACGCGCAGGGCTACGGCATGTTCGACGTCCCGGGCGCGTGGAGCCTGCTCGCCGAGGGCGTGCAGACCCGCACCTACACCTCCGAGGCGCCGGTCTGCACCGAGCTGTCGCCGAACCTGACCCGCTACGACCGGGCCTCCGGCACGTTCGTGCCGAACCCGAACGTCGGTACCGGCCTCTACAACCGCTGCGCCGCCGACCGTGGTGGCCAGAAGGTCAAGGAGAGCCGCCACTACGAGGTGAAGCTGACCCGTACCAGCGGCCCGAACAAGGGCGTCAAGCACGAGGTCGCCTTCCGCGGCAACGACGGCACCTACAGCGCCCCGAAGGTGGTCTGGCTGCCGCTGAACAAGACCGTCACCGTCAAGGTGAAGGCCAAGCCGATGACCGCCGGCGCGCACGGCGCCATCATGACCGTCGACGACCCGGCCACCTCCGTGGTCGACTTCGAGGTCGCCACCGTCGTGATCGCCTCGAACCCGGTCGCCGCCCCGGCGTTCTCGTTCTCGGCCGAGGGCTCGGTCGAGCGCAACGGTTTCCGGTCGTACTTCGTGACCGTCCCGCCGGGTGCGGGCGCGCTCCAGGTCAACCTGTCCGGCATCGCGACCGGCTCGCAGACCCGGTTCATCGCCATCAACCCGTACGGCGTGCCGGTCGAGAGCACCGCCAGCACCGCCTGCTACACCAACTTCTCCGACGCCGCGGTCTGCAAGCCGCAGGAGCGGGACTACCAGAACCCGCTGCCGGGCGTGTGGGAGATCGAGGTGGAGGCGCGTCGCACCTCGCCGGCGCTGGACAACCCGTTCCGGCTCCAGGCCCGCGTGCAGGGCGTCAAGGTGGAGCCGGCCGTGGTCCAGCTCCCGTCGGTCACCGCTGGTACCCCGGCCCCGGTGAGCTGGAGCCTGACCAACACCTTCGGCCCGGTCCAGGTGACCGGCGTCGGCGGCCCGCTGGCCAGCGTCCGGACCGAGCGGCCGAGCATCACCGAGGGCGCCAGCCAGGAGTACGTGGTGGAGGTGCCCGCGGGCGCCACCTCGTTCACCGCCCGGATCGGCAACCCGTCCGACCTGAGCGCCGACCTGGACCTGGCCGTCTTCCTGGGCGCGACCCGGGTGGGCCAGTCGGCGGACGGCGACTCCGAGGAAGCGGTCACGCTGACCAACCCGACGCCCGGCACCTACCGGGTCGTGGTCGACGGTTACTCGATGAGTGACCCGAGCACCGCGTACGACTACCGGGACTCGTTCGCGTCCCCGGCGCTGGGCACGCTCTCCGCCCCGTCCACGCCGCTGTCCCTGGCCAACGGCGCCACCGCCACCCTCACCGGTGCGGTGACCGCCCTGTCCACCCCGGCCGCCGGCCGGGAGCTGTACGGCGACATGGCCGTCACCACCACCGAGGGCGCGGTCGTCGGCCGCGGTTCGGTGGAGATCGTCTCGGTCGGCTGATCCGCTGACACGACGGAGCCCCGTCCCCTCTCGTCGGGGGCGGGGCTCCGTCGTGTCGTCAGGCGGGGCGGGCGGACTCGACCACGAACGGGGTGCCCTGCTGGCAGGTGGTCATCATGCCCGGCTCGGGACGGCCGGTGACCTCGACCCGGGCGCCGGCCTTGAGCACGTCGCGCGGGCCACCGACGAGCAGGTGGCCGTCGAGCAGCAGGCAGTTCGGCTCGACGCCGGCCTGCACCGTGCCGCTGATGACGGTGCCGCCGACACCCGGCGGGGTCGACGGGCCGCCCTTCCAGGAGGGGTCCGGACGGCTCGGGCTGGTACCGGGGTCGGGCTGGCTGGTCACCGGGGCGGCTCCCGTCGTACTCGGGCTCGGGTCGGAATCGGCGGACCCGTCGCCGGGTGCGGCGCAGGCGGTCAGCGCGAGACCGGCGAGCAGTGCGACGAGCACCGTACGAGGAGTCTTCATGGTTGGTTGGACGCGGCCGACGGCCGATCCGTTCCCGGTCAGCCGCGGGCCGCGGCGGCGGCCTTCATGTCGCGCTTGAGCTCCTGCGGCAGCGAGAACGTCAGCCGCTCGTCGGCGGTGGTGATCTCCTCGACGTCGCCGAAGCCGCGCTCGGCGAGGTGCGCGAGCACCTGCTGGACCAGTTCGTCCGGCACGCTCGCGCCGGAGGTCACACCCACGGTCCGGACGCCGGTCAGCCAGGCGTCCTCGATCTCGTGCGCGAAGTCGACCAGGTAGCCGGCGCGGGCCCCGGCGTCGAGCGCCACCTCGACCAGCCGGACCGAGTTCGAGGAGTTGCGCGAACCGACCACGATCACCACGTCGCACTCGGGGGCGATCTCCTTGACCACGTGCTGGCGGTTGGAGGTCGCGTAGCAGATGTCGTCGCTGGGCGGCGACTGGAGCAGCGGCAGCCGCTTCTTGAGCCGGGCCACGGTCTCCAGCGTCTCGTCCACCGACAGCGTGGTCTGGGACAGCCAGACCACCTTCTCCGGGTCGCGCACGGTGACCTTGTCGACCCCGTCCGGGCCGTCGACGAGCTGGATGTGGGCGGGAGCCTCACCGGCGGTGCCGATGACCTCCTCGTGCCCCTCGTGGCCGATGAGCAGGATGTCGTAGTCCTGCGCGGCGAACCGCCGGGCCTCGTGGTGGACCTTCGTGACCAGCGGGCAGGTGGCGTCGATCGCCCGCAGCGAGCGCTGCTTGGCCTGCTCGTGGACCTCGGGGGCGACGCCGTGGGCGGAGAAGATGACTGTGGCGCCCTCCGGCACCTCCTCGTTCTCCTCCACGAAGATCGCGCCCTGGGCCTCCAGCGTGCGCACCACGTGCTTGTTGTGCACGATCTGCTTGCGCACGTAGATCGGCGCGCCGTAGAGCTTCAGCGCCTCCTCGACGGTCTGCACCGCCCGGTCCACGCCCGCGCAGTAGCCGCGGGGGTTGGCCAGGAGCACGCGCTTGCCGGTCCGGGGAGTCGTCTCAGCGTCAGTCACCCGCCCATCGTACGTGCCGCCCTCCCGCGCGGCAGCGGCCGCGAGGCGCACGCGGGCGCTGTCGGTCCCGGGCCGTAGGGTGGGCGGGTGAGCGCGGGCGAGGAGGGGCAGAGCAAGTCTGACGGGCGGAGCACCGCCGAGGAGCCGTGGCCGGTCCGGGTGGTCAGCCAGAAGGTCGGTGCCTGGGTCGCCCGCCTGGGCTGGGTCTGGGTCGACGGCCAGGTGGCGCAGATCAGCCGCCGCCCCGGCGCGAGCACCGTCTTCCTCACGCTGCGCGACCCGTCGGCCGATCTCAGCCTGACCGTCACCACCAACCGCGACGTGCTGGACGCGGGCGCGCCGGAGCTGCGCGAGGGCGCCCGGGTGGTGCTGCACGCCAAACCCGAGTTCTATGCCGCGCGGGGCACGCTCAGCCTGCGGGCCGACGAGATCCGCCAGGTCGGCCTCGGTGAGCTGCTGGCCCGGCTGGAGAAGCTCAAGAAGCTGCTCGCCGCCGAGGGCCTGTTCGACCGGTCCCGCAAGCGGCGGCTGCCGTTCCTGCCGGGCCGGGTCGGCCTGATCACCGGCCGCGCCTCGGCGGCCGAGCGGGACGTGCTGACCAACGCCCGCCGCCGCTGGCCCGCCGTCGACTTCCGCACGATCAACGTGGCGGTGCAGGGGCCGAGCGCCGTGCCGGACATCGTCGGGGCGCTCAAGGTGCTCGACGCCGACCCGGCCGTCGACGTGATCGTCATCGCCCGGGGCGGCGGCGGCATCGAGGATCTGCTTCCTTTCTCCGACGAGGCGCTGTGCCGGGCCGTCTTCGCCTGCCGCACACCGGTGGTCAGCGCGATCGGCCACGAGACGGACGCGCCGCTGCTCGACTACGTGGCCGACGTGCGCGCCTCCACGCCGACCGACGCGGCGAAGCGCATCGTGCCGGACCTGACCGAGGAGGTCCGCCTGATCGGCCAGGCCCGGTCCCGGCTGGAACGGGCCGTTCGTCACCTGGTCGACCGGGAGCAGCACCGGATCGACCTGCTGCGCTCCCGCCCGGTGCTGGCCCGGCCGCAGGTGATGGTCGAGCAGCGGTCGGTGGACGTGTCCGCGCTGCGCGACCGCGCCGGCCGGTCCCTGGAGCACCGGCTGCGGGGCGCCACCGACGACCTGCGGCACACGCTGGCCCGGCTGCGCGCGCTGTCCCCGGCGGCCACGCTGGAGCGCGGCTACGCGATCGTGCAGCGCGCCGACGGCCACGTCGTCCGCGCGGCCTCCGAGGTGGCCAAGGGCGATCCACTGCGGGTACGCCTCGCCGAGGGCGAGCTGACCGCCACCGTCGACGGCTGAGGGAAGAGAGACGATGACCGGGACGAAGCAGGACGAACAGCTCAGCTACGAGCAGGCCCGCGCCGAGCTGGCCTCGGTGGTGGAGAAGCTGGAGGCGGGCGGCACCTCGCTGGAGGAGTCGCTCGCCCTCTGGGAGCGCGGCGAGCAGCTCGCCGGGGTGTGCCAGCGCTGGCTGGACGGCGCCCGCGCCCGCATCGACGCCGCCCGCCAGCGCGCCGAGGACTGACCCCGAAGACGGATCCTGGGCAGTTCTCGTCCGAGCGAGAACTGCCCAGGATTCCGGGAACTGTCAGTTGAACAGGTTGTACAGCTCGGCCGGGGCCTCGACGACCTGGTCGGCCGGGGGCTTCTGGGCCGCCGACGCGTTACCGTAGTCGGTGTAGGTGATCTTCAGGTCCTGCGCGGCGCTCTGCCCGGCGGCCGGGATCTTGAGCACCATCTCGCTGAGCCGGCCCTGGGTGTCGACCTTGGCGGTGAACGGCACCGACTGGGCCTGCGCCCCGAGCGCGGTGATCACGGCCGGGTCGAGCGAGCCCGCCTCGGCGGCCTTCGACACGTCGACGGTGCCCTCGTACGCGCCCTCGCCGGTCTGCCGTACCTCGGTGATGCCCTGGGTGAGCACGGCGCTGCCGGCCGGGTCGAGCTTCTCGAAGTCGAAGCCCAGCGCCCGGTTGCCCTTGACCCGGTTCTGGTCGAGGTGGTGGTACTTGCCGGTGTTGAGGTTCTTCACGCCGGGGATCTGTGCGGCCGCGGTGCCGCCGAGTTCCAGCTTGACCCAGCTGTCCGGTTTGGCATGGATCAGGTCCAGCTTCATCATCAGGTCCGACGACGGGTCGCCGATTGTCATCCGCATGTCGGCGCTCTGGCTCGCCTCGTGCACCTGCCCTTCGGCGGTGGAACCCGCGCCGGTCATGGAGAACTTGAAGTTCCCCTCACGGATCGCGTTCGTGGAGTCGAGCAGAGCCTGCTTGGCCGCGCTGCTGGACGCCGTGGCGCTCGGTGCGACGCTGCCGGAGGCGCTCGGGGTCGCGGAGGCGTCGGACGTCGTCCCGTTGCCGTTGCAGGCCGCCAGGCCGGGAATGAGCAGCGCCGCGGCGAACGCGGTGGCGCTGAAGCGTCGTATCTTCACGTCAACCTCTCCAGGTGGGTCGTCCGGGCTCGATGTCCCTTCTGTTCCCGGGAGCGGGGTTCCGCAATCCCGTCTCACCCGGTCGGAGGACGTCAGCGCAGCGACGTGGCGAGCCTGCGCAGCTCCGCCTCCCCGGCGTCACCGACCACGATCACCGTGCGGTTGGGCTCCAGCAGGACGAGCGCCTGCTCGTTGCCGCGTGCCGTGTAGCGCTGCCAGCTCAGCCCGCCGGGCAGGTCGGCGGCGCCCTGCGGCTGCCCCTCGGTCAGCTCGACGGGCAGCAGCTTCTCCGCCGGGACGTTGCTCTCCACGAGCTGCGCGCCCCGGCCCTCCGGGGTCACGTACCCGATCCGCAGCGTCGAGCCGTCCGCCTCGGTCCGGAAGCGGGCGTTGACCGTGCGCCAGTCGTCGCCCAGCCCGGTCGGCTCGCCGACCGGGAAGGCGTTCGCGGAGCGGGCCTGCTCCAGCGCGGGCGCCGGGTCGACTGTGACCGGCGAGTCGCCGCCGAGGAAGCCCCGGTAGAAGGCGAGCAGCAGCGCGATCGGGACCAGCAGGATCAGCAGGGACAGCGCCATGTCCTTCGGCGACCGCTCGGAGCGGGCCTTCTCCTTGCCCGCCGGCGGCGCGGGGGTGGGGGCCGGCTCCCCCCGGTCCGCGACGAGCGCGGGCTGACCCTCGGACGGGGCCGGGGCGCCGTCCGGTCGGACCGGCGGCTGGCCCTCCGGCGGGGTGGCGTCGGTCGGTGTGCGGTCGGCAGGCTGTGCGGCTTCCACAGGGCCATTGTCGCAGCCCACCGGGTGACGTGATCCTGGCCTCCTCCGCCCCGCCGGGACGGCGAACCTGAGATCGTGTGAGGATCAGCGACAAAACCGGCGGCGGTGGCCGCCGGTCCCACCCCGCAACGTCGCGAGGAGGCCGCCATGACAACCACCAGGACGCGGACGCCCCAGGATCTCGACCGCAACCTCGCCCTCGATCTGGTCCGGGTCACCGAGGCCGCGGCGATGGCCGCCGGCCGCTGGGTCGGCCGGGGCGACAAGGAAGGCGGCGACGGCGCAGCTGTCGACGCCATGCGAAAGCTGATCAACTCGATCCCGATGCGCGGCGTCGTGGTGATCGGCGAGGGCGAGAAGGACAACGCCCCGATGTTGTTCAACGGCGAGGAGGTCGGCGACGGGACCGGCCCCGAGGTGGACGTGGCGGTCGACCCGATCGACGGCACCACGCTGATGAGCAAGGGCATGCCGAACGCGCTCGCCGTGCTGGCGGTGGCCGAGCGCGGGGCGATGTTCGACCCGAGCGCCGTCTTCTACATGGAGAAGCTGGCGGTCGGCCCGATGTACGCCGACGTGGTGGACATCAACGCCGGGGTGGCCGAGAACATCAACCGGATCGCCAAGGTCAAGGGCACCGACGCCGCCGAGGTGACCGTGTGCGTGCTGGACCGGTCGCGCCACGACGACCTGGTCAAGCAGATCCGGCGTACCGGTGCCGGGATCCGGTTCATCTCCGACGGCGACATCGCGGGCGCCATCGCGGCGGCCCGCGGCGAGTCGGACGTCGACGTGCTGATGGGCATCGGCGGCACCCCGGAGGGCATCACCGCCGCGTGCGCGCTCAAGTGCATGGGCGGCATGATGCAGGCCAAGCTCTGGCCGAAGGACTCCGACGAGCGCCGCAAGGCCCTGGACGCCGGGCACGACCTGGACCGGGTGCTGTTCACCGACGACCTGGTCACCGGTGACAACTGCTTCTTCGTGGCCACCGGTGTCACCTCCGGCGACCTGCTGCGCGGCGTGCGCTACCGCTCCGGCGGCGCGTACACCCAGTCGATCGTGATGCGCTCCAAGAGCGGCACCATCCGGGTGATCGACTCGTACCACCGCCTGGAGAAGCTCGCCCTCTACTCGGCTGTCGACTTCGACGGACGCCCGCTGGCCGAGCAGGAGTGAGCCGGACCGGGACGGCGGCACCACCGGCACCGCCGACGCTGTCGACCGGGCGACGTGTCGCCGGTGTCGGGTTGGCCACCGCCTCGGGCGTGATGGTCGCCGTGCAGTCCCGGATCAACGGTGAGCTGGGCGTACGCCTGGCCGACGGGATCGCCGCCGCTGTGGTCTCGTTCGGCGTGGGCCTGCTGATCCTGCTGGTGCTGGTCCCCGCCACCCCCGGTGGCCGGCGGGGACTGGCCGCCCTGCGCGGCGCACTGCGCGCCGGCACGCTGCGACCGTGGCAGTGCCTGGGCGGCGTCTGCGGCGCGTTCCTGGTGGCGACGCAGGGGCTGACCATCGGCGCGCTCGGCGTGGCGGTGTTCACCGTCGCGGTGGTGGCCGGGCAGTCCGGCAGCAGCCTGCTCGTCGACCGGGCCGGCATCGGCCCGGCCGGCCGGCAGCCGGTCACCCCGAACCGGCTGATCGGCGCGGTGCTCACAGTGCTCGCCGTCCTGCTGGCGGTGGGCGACCGACTCGGCGACCCGGACGCGCTGGCGCTGGCCCTGCTGCCGCTGGCGGCCGGGGTGGGCATCGCCTGGCAGCAGGCGGTCAACGGGCGGGTCCGGGCGGCGGCGGGTAGCGCCATGACCGCCACGCTCGTGAACTTCACAGTCGGGACGGCGGCGCTGCTCGTCACTCTCGCGGTGGACCTGGCGGTGCGCGGGCGGCCGGCCGGCGCTTTCCCGGACGAGCCGTGGCTCTATCTCGGCGGCCCGCTCGGGATCGTGTTCATCGCGCTGGCCGCCGCCCTCGTCCGGTTCACCGGCGTGCTGCTGCTCGGGCTGGCCACGATCGCCGGGCAGATCGTCGGCGCGGTGCTGCTGGACCTGGTGCTGCCGACCGCCGCCTCGCATCCCGGGCTGGACACGCTGCTCGGCGCGGCGCTGACCATGGTCGCCGTACTCGTCGCCGCGTTCGGCCCGACCCGCCGCCCCTAACGGGCGGCGGGTGCGGGGGCACGCAGGCCGCTGATCATCTCGTCGACCACCCGGTCCAGCGGCGTCCCCTCGATCCCGAACGTCTCGCTGGCGGCGGTGGAGTCCATCACGAACGGTCCGGCGAACTGGTGCGCGGTCTCCCGCAGCTCCCGGGCGAACGGGTCGGCCACGCCACCGAGCCAGAGCATCGGGTAGGGCATCCGGATCAGCCGGGGCGCCGGCGCCCCGGTCCGCTCCGCCGCCCGCTCGGCGAGCGCCCGCATGGACATCGGGGGCGCGCTCGGCACGTGCCAGGCCCGTCCCCAGGCCCGCGGGTCGGTGGCGGCGGCGACGAGGGTACGGGCGACGTCGCCCACGTATGTCCAGGTGTGCGGCGCGTCCCAGGCCACCGGCAGGAACACCCGCTGCCCGGCGAGCACCTTGGGCAGCACCATCATGGGCAGCGAGTTGCCGCCGAGGCCGATGTAGTCGGAGCCGCGTACCTCGGTGGTCCGGGCCCGGCCGGCGCGGTGGGCGGCCAGCGCGTCGGCCCACATCCGGTTGCGGACCCGGCCCTTGACGCCGGTGGCGGCGAGCGGGGTCGCCTCGGTCATCGGGGCGTCGACCGGGCCGTACCCGTAGAGGTTGCCGACTGTCGTGAGCACGGCGCCGCTGCGCTCGGCGGCGGTGAGCAGGGCGGCGGCCAGCGGCGGCCAGTCCGTCCGCCACCTGTGGTACTGCGGGTTGGCGCAGTTGTAGAGCGCATCAGCGCCCTCGGTCAGCACGGCGAGCCGGTCCGCGTCGGCGGCGTCGGCGGCCACCCGCTCGATCGCCTGGTGCTCGGGGCCGGTGCCGCGCCGGGTCACCACGCGCACGCGCTCGCCGCGCTCGGCGAGGAGGCGGGCGGTGGCGGTGCCGACGGGGCCGGCGCCGACGATCACGTGTAGTGCCATGACAGGTCCACCTTCACTGAAGCAGTTGTCCGAATCGAGAGCACCGCTCTCACAACAGAGCATGACTCATGGAGGCGGCCCAAGTCAAGAGCACTGCTCTCTCTTTTGATTGCTGCTCTCATCCGTGGCAGAGTGGGGAGATGGTCGCTCCCTCGCTCCGCGCCCGGGTCCGCGCCGGGATGATCGAAGAGATCAAGACGGTCGCCCGCCGCCACCTGGACACCGACGGCGCGAACCTCTCCCTGCGCGCGGTCGCCCGCGACCTCGGCATGGTCTCCTCGGCGATCTACCGCTACTTCCCCAGCCGCGACGACCTGCTCACCGCGCTGATCCTGGAGGCGTACGACGCGCTCGGCGACGCGGTGGAGGCGGCCGACGCCGCCGCCGACCAGGCCGACCTGCGCGGACGCTGGCTCGCCGCCTGCCGGGCCGCCCGCGCGTGGGCGCTCGCCCACCCCGCCGAGTACGCGTTGCTCTACGGCAGCCCGGTGCCCGGGTACGCGGCCCCGGACGACACGATCGCGCCCGCCCAGCGCCCGCCGGTGACACTGGTCGGCATCCTGCGCGACGGGCTCGCCTCCGGCCGGCTCGCCCCGCCCGACGAGGATCTGCCCGAGCCGTTGCGCGGCGACGTGGCCGAACTGGTCGAGCTGATCGGGATGGACGTACCGCCCGCGCTGCTGGCCCGCGGCATGGCCGGCTGGACCCAGTTGTTCGGGCTGATCAGCTTCGAGCTGTTCGGCCGGATCAACCGGGCGCTGCCGCACCGCGACGAGTACTTCGACCACCAGATCGGCCTGATGGCCGACCTGGTCGGCCTGCCCTGACGCGATCGGCGTCAGGTGCCGTCGGAGGAGTGACCAGGGAACAGGTGCGCGGTCGGGTCGATGACGACAGCCGCGTTGTTGACGGCGGTGGCGGCCTCACCGAAGCCGGTGGCGATCAGGCGGACCTTGCCCGGGTACTCGGTGATGTCCCCGGCCGCGAACACCCGGGGCAGGTTGGTGGCCATCGCGCTGTCCACCACGATGTGCCGCCGGTCGAGGTTCAGCCCCCACTCGCCGAGCGGGCCGAGGTCGGCGGTGAAGCCCAGCGCGGCCACGACGGTGTCCACCGGCAGCGTCTCCACCTCGCCGCCGCGCACGGTCAGCTCGGCGCCGGTGACCGTCTCCTCGCCGTAGAGTCGGCTCACCTCGGCGTTCACCACGATCCGCACCGGCAGCGCCCGGACGCGCTCGATGGTGGCGGCGTGCGCCCGGAAGCGGTCCCGCCGGTGCACCAGCGTCACCGACCGGGCCAGCGGCGCGAGCGTGGCCGCCCAGTCGAACGCCGAGTCGCCGCCGCCGACGATGAGCACGTGCCGGTCGGTCAGCTCGGCCGGCTGCGGCACGAAGTAGACGATCCCGCCGCCGGTGAAGCTCTCCGCGACCGGCAGCGGCCGGGGCGTGAAGCTGCCGAGCCCGCCGGTGACCAGCACCGCACCGCAGCCGAGCTGCTCGCCGCCGGCGAGGCCGAGCACCGGCCGGCCGTCGAGGTAGGACAGCTTCTCCGCGCGTACGCCGAGCCGGTAGTCGGGGTGGAACGGCGCGGCCTGGGCGACCAGGTTCGTGACCAGCTCGCGGCCCTTGATCGCGGGGAAGCCGGCGACGTCGAGGATCAGCTTCTCCGGGTACATCGCGGTGACCTGACCGCCCGGTTCGGGCAGCGCGTCGATCACCGACACGGAGAGTCCACGGAAACCGGCGTAGTAGGCGGCGAAGAGGCCGACGGGACCGGCCCCGATCACGGCGACATCGACCTCGCGCATGGCGTACCGTCACTTTCCGCCTCGGGATCGCCCCGTGCTGATGCGGAAACGGTAGGCGGGCAGGTGGCCGCGGGCAAGGACGTCGCGCGGTTCGATCAACGCGCCGTCAGGGCAGCGTCATCCTCGGTGAGCCGAGGCGGCCGGACTCGCCGGTGTCGTTGCGGCGGCGGAACAGGATCGCCGCGACCACGCCGCCGAGCAGCCCGAACAGGTGGCCCTGCCAGGAGATGCGCTCGTCGGTCGGCAGGATGCCGAGCAGTTGCCAGCCGTAGAGCAACCCGACCAGCAGGCCGACGGCGAAGTTCCACCAGCTCCGCTCCACCACGCCCCGGGTGAGCAGGATGCCGAGGTAGCCGAAGATCACGCCGCTGGCGCCGACCACCACCGAGTCGGGTGAGCCGGTGAACCAGACGCCCAGACCGCTGACCACGATGATGACGGCGGTGGACCAGAGGAACCGGCGGGTGCCCGCAGCGAGCACGAACGTGCCGAGCAGGATCAGCGGGATGCTGTTGCTGTAGAGGTGGTTCCAGCCGGCGTGCAGGAACGGCGAGAAGAAGACGCCGTCCAGGCCCTGGAGCCGCTGCGGGACGATGCCGGCGGTGTAGTCCAGGCCGAGTCGCAGGCCGACGTCGAGCGCCTCGATGAGGAACAGCACCGGGACGACCGCGCACATGGCGACGAAGGCCCGGCCGAGCGCCGCATAGAACGCGTCGGTGCCGAACCGGTAGGGGTCGCCACTGGGGCCGCCGTGCCAGGTCACCTACCAAGAGCTATCAGCAAATGCGGCGGGCCGCCAGTCGGACGGCGGTACGACGACGGCGGGACACCCGGGTCTGCCCGCGTGCCCCGCCGTCGTGGTGAGGTCAGTACCAGCCCGAACTCTGCGACTTCTGCCAGGCGCCGCAGGGGGTGTCGTACCGGCCCTTGATGTAGCCGAGACCCCACGTGATCTGGGTCGCCGGGTTGGTCTTCCAGTCGTCGGCCACCGAGGCCATCTTGCTGCCCGGCACGGCCTGCGGGATCCCGTACGCCCCGGAGGAACTGTTGGATGCCTTCGGGTTCCAGCCGCTCTCCTTGCTCCAGAGCTTGTCCAGGCAGGGGAACTGGTCGATGCCGAAGCCCTTGTCGAGCATGATGGCGCAACCGATCTTCCGGTTGCCGCTGTACTCAGCGCACGAGGACGGGATCGGGCCGTCGTACGGCTTGGCCTTCGCCTCCGCCTCCTCCTCGGCCGCGGCCCGCTCCTTCTTGCGGGTGGCGGCGGCCGCCTCGGCCTTCCTGGCCCGCTCGGCGGCCTCCTTCGCCGCCGCGGCGGCACGCAGCTTCGCCTGGTACTCGGCCGCACGCTGCCGGGACGAGTCCACGCGGTGGTCGGACAGCCGGTCGCGCTGGTACGCGTACTCCGTCTGGTCGACCTCCAGACCGACCTGTGCGGTCAGGCCCTGCTGCTGGGTCTGTCGATCCTCGCCCAGATAGAAGCCGCCGGCGACACCCACGGAGAGCAGTGCGACAGCGGCCGTACGGGCGCCGAACCGGCTCCAGAGCCGACTCACGAAGTTTCCCTTCGTCGGGGGCAGGGACACGGCACGCGCGTGGCCGGGTCGGGTCACGCCGGTGCCGTGAGCGCACCGGTACCGGTGTGACCCCGGGCCGTGTCCGGGCTCCCGAGTGGTAGGTGACGCTCGATGGACACCATTGCGCACAGTGAGGCCGGTGGGAAACGGCCGGGCCTAAAAGTGATCTGCGTCACCCTAAAAATGCGGACAAAATGCGGCAAAAGCGGCAGTCAGCCGGGGATGTCCTCCAGTAGGTCGGTGACCATGGCGGCGATCGGAGAACGCTCCGATCGGCTGAGCGTGACGTGCGCGAAGAGGGGATGTCCCTTCAGCGCCTCGATCACCGCCGTCACCCCGTCGTGCCGGCCGACCCGCAGATTGTCCCGCTGGGCCACGTCGTGGGTGAGCACCACCCGCGACCCCTGGCCGATGCGCGACAGCACGGTGAGCAGGACGCCCCGCTCCAGCGACTGCGCCTCGTCCACGATGACGAACGCGTCGTGCAGGCTCCGGCCGCGGATGTGGGTCAGCGGCAGCACCTCCAGCAGCCCGCGCGAGGTGACCTCCTCCAGCACGTTCTCGTGCACCACCGCGCCGAGCGTGTCGAAGACGGCCTGCGCCCAGGGCGACATCTTCTCCGACTCCGACCCGGGCAGGTAGCCGAGTTCCTGGCCGCCGACCGCGTACAGGGGACGGAACACGATCACCTTCTTGTGCCGGCGCCGCTCCATCACCGCCTCCAGACCCGCGCAGAGCGCCAGCGCGGACTTGCCGGTGCCGGCCCGCCCGCCGAGCGACACGATGCCGATGGACTCGTCCAGCAGCAGGTCGAGCGCGATCCGCTGCTCCGCCGAGCGCCCGTGCACGCCGAACGCCTCCCGGTCGCCCCGGACCAGACGGATCGTCTTGTCCGGCAGCACCCGCCCCAGCGCCGAGCCCCGCCCCGAGTGCAGCACCAGGCCGGTGTGGCAGGGCAGCCCAGCCGCGGCGTCGACGTCGAGCGCCTCGCCCGCGTACAGCCGGCCGATCTCCTCCTCGGCCAGGTCCAGCTCGGCCATCCCGGTCCAGGTCGGGTCGCTGGCCTGGCCGTGCCGGTACTCGTCGGCGCGCAGGCCCACCGAGGCCGCCTTCACCCGCAGGGGCATGTCCTTGCTGACGAGCGTGACCTCACGCCCCTCGGCGGCCAGGTTGAGCGCCACGGACAGGATGCGGGCGTCGTTCGACTCGTTGCGGAAGCCGGGCGGCAACACCCCGTCGTCGGTGTGGTTCAGCTCCACCCGCAGCGTGCCGCCCTGGTCGTTGGCGGGCACCGGGCGGTCCAGCCGGCCGTGCCGCACCCGCAGCTCGTCCAGCATGCGCAGTGACTGGCGGGCGAACCAGCCCAGCTCGGGGTGGTGTCGCTTGCCCTCCAGCTCGGAGATCACCACCAGCGGCAGCACCACCTCGTGCTCGGCGAAGCGGTGGAACGCCGCCGGGTCGGACAGCAGGACCGAGGTGTCCAGGACGAAGGCCGGGCCGGCTGGTCGGGGCTCCTCGGCCTCGGCGGCGGCGCCGCGGCGGCTGCGGGTGGTCCGGCGGGTCGGGGCGGTCGAGGCCGGGGTCTGCTCGGCTCCGGCGGGGGTACGGCGAGTGGTCACAGGCCTGCTCCGCGGATGGGCACCCGGCCACCCGAGTTCCGCCTCTTCCGGTGCCCGGAGGACACGGGGTCGGATGCGGGCCCCGTGCGCGAGGACGCAGGTCCGGGCTGTCCGGCTGGCCCGGGAGAACCCCGTGCCATGCCTAGACGCTAATCGCACCGGGGCCGCGCGGCTAGAGGTGCGCGTGGATCATCGCGCGGTCGTCGCTGGACGTACGCCCGTTCGAGTGACCGGCGGACCGGAACCGGCCGGGATGCATGCCCCCTGCGCGCACCCCGGCCGGTCGTCCACTGCGGCGCCGCGACGCGGCGCGGGCCTCAGCCCTGGCGGCGCACCAGCATGCCGGTCCGCGGTCCGGCGCCGGCCGCGCCGAACGACGATCCGGTGTACGTGGTGCCCACCCGCCCGACGGCGCCGAGCCGGCCGGTGGCGGTGACGCGGACGGCCGGGGCGGAGCCGGGCCGGGCGGCGACCGCCGCGGGTACGGAGGTGCCGGCGAACGGCACGGCCGAGCGCCCGGCCGAGGTCACCACCGTCGGGCCGGGACCGGACAGCGCGGAGGCGATGGCCGCCTGGGCGTCGCGCCGGCGGCGGTTCCAGGCGCCCCGGTCACCGTCGAAGTAGCCCTGGCGGTAACCGAACCGGTAGCCGATGCGGTAGCTGAGCTGGCCGTGCAGGCGGCCGGCCGCGTAGCAGGTGGAGCCGAGCAGGAGCACGAGCACCACGGCGAGAAAGGGGGTCATCGCTCGTCCGTCCCGGGCAGCGGGTCGACCACCAGCAGCCGCTCCAGGTCGTCGGTGCTGACCTCCTCGACCAGCTCGACGCTGATCCGGCAGCCGTCGAGGATCACCTCGGCCACCGACGCCCGGCGGATCTCGCCGCCGGAGTCGTAGACCCGCACGCTCAGCTCCGGGCAGCCGAGGTGGGTCCGCCAGGCGTCCCACTCCCCCCGGTCGCCGACGCTGAGTGAGAGATACCGGCACCCGCGGGCGAGATAGAGACGCCAGGGGGCGCTCAGCCCGGCGGACACTCCGTCCGCGATCAGCCCGAAAGCCTGGGCACGGGTCGCGAGCTCGGTCACGAAACCCCCTCGGAACCCGCGGAGTGACGCATGTGAGCACTCGTCGTCTCAAGCACGTGACACACCGTAAGTTGTCTCATGAGCGTGACAGTATCAGCTTTTCAGACCTTTGCCGCCGTACTGGCGTCCATCTATTCTGGCCGGGTGACACCCCTCAGGAGCAGCACTGGATCGTTTACCGGAAATCCACTGCCAGCGTCACGTCGGCGTGACAGCAGCGTGCCGAGCCGCCCTCCCGGGACCGACTGGCCGTACCGTCACGGGGTGACCGAGACGACCAACGCACGGAAGATCGCGTTCGCCACCTTCGTCCGGCGCGCGCTCGACGACGCCCGCGCGCTGCGGGCCTGGAGCGGCACCGAGGTCTCCCGGCGCACCGGCGTCTCCCGGCAGACCATCAACCGATGGGTACGCGGCGACTGGGCCAGCGACCCGGAGGCGGAACGGGTGGTCGCCTTCTGCGAGGGGCTGGGACTCGATCCGGCCGCCGCGTTCACCGCGCTCGGCTGGGACCGGGCCGCCGGACCGCGTACCGCGCCGGCCCCGCCCCCGATGGACCCGGACGTGGAGGCGCTGCTGCGCCGGCTGGTCGACCCGAACGTCTCCGACGCGGAGAAGTTCCACATTCGAGAAACCATTCGTTACCTCGCATATCGCCCGACTCTGCCGGGCGGTGTCCGAAATAGGGGGAAACAGGCGGGGTAGTTCCTCAGATGGCGAAAGAATGGAAGGTCGGGCCCGATCGTTTCGCCTCGGGGACGGATCGGACCCGCTAGCGTCCACGTTTGTACTGCTAGGGGCTCGTCATCGGCGGGGGGACGGGACACAGCCGAACCCAGCCCTGCGGGACAGAAGGAGGGGTCTGTCCATGACCCTGAAATGGTTGGCAGTCGTGGTCGCGGTGGTGTCGCTGACATCGTGCGTGACCGGCAACGTGGTGGTCGGCGTACTGGACGGCGGGCAGCTTCCCCTGGTCGTCAACCTCTTCGCGCTCACCACGGCCGGCACCGCGGTGATCCTCGCCGTCGTCGCCGAGCTGCACGATCGGCTCAACGACCGGGTCAGCGCGCTCACCGAGTTCCTGGTGGCGCGGCTCAACGAGATCGAGGCACACACCGGCGACCGCAACACCGGCTTCGTGGAGGGCTACCTGCTCAGCCACGGGCAGGAGGCGGCAGTGGTGCCGTTCGGTCGCCGGGGACGAGGAGCCGCCGAACGCTGATCCCCACGTCGTTCCGACGTCACATCTCGGCCACGAATACGCCGCCCGGCGCGGGGTACGCTGACGCGCGTGCCGCCGTTGAATCTGGGCAACCAGCAGCCGAAGACCCCGTTGAACGCGGAGCACGCCTGGCGTGCGACCGCTGACCGCGCGGGTGACGTCGTCCTCTTCTTCGACTTCGACGGCACACTGGCGCCCGTCGACGACGACCCCACGGCCGTACGGCCCGCGCCCAACGTGCTCACCGCACTGGAGGCGCTCGCCCCGCACGTCCGCCGGATCGCCATCGTGTCCGCCCGCCCCGTGGACTTCCTGCGTGACCACCTCGGCGGCCTCGCCGGCATCGACCTGTACGGGCTCTACGGCCTGGAGCACAGCCACTCCGGCGGCGAGACGATCACCGAGCCGGCCGCCCTGCCGTGGGTGCCGACCATGTCCGAGCTGGCCGAGCAGGCCCGCGCCGAGCTGCCGCCCGGCGCGCTCGTCGAGTTCAAGCGGCTCTCCGTCGCGCTGCACTGGCGTACCGCCCCGCAGCTCGGCGACCTGGTGCAGGAGTGGGGCCGGGCCCAGGCCGAGCGGCTGGGCCTGCGCGCCCAGCCGGGCCGGATGGTGCTGGAACTCAAGCCCCCTGTCGACCGGGACAAGGGCATGGTGATCGGCGAGACGGTCCGGGACGCCGGTGGCGCCTGGTACTTCGGCGACGACGTCTCCGACATCAAGGCGTTCGCCGCGCTGCGCGCCCGCGCCGCCGCCGATCCCGACTTCCTCGGTGTCTGCGTCGCCGTCGCCAACCCGGAGACCGGTCACGAGGTGGCCGACGCCGCCGACCTGACCCTTGACTCCCCCGCCGCGCTGGCCGACTTCCTCACCGCCGCCCTGCCCCACCTCCGCTGACGCACCTCCCTTCCTACCCCGCGATCTTGCACTTGCCACCCCGGCAAAGCCGGGCAAAAGCCGCACTCTCGGAGCTCAAAGTGCAAGATCGCCGGGGCGGGACGGGGGCGGAAGGGCGGCGGGGGCGGGTCAGGTGCCGAAGCGGCGTTGGCGGGTGGCGTAGGAGCGCAGGGCGCGCAGGAAGTCGACCTTGCGGAAGTCGGGCCAGTTCAGCTCGCAGAAGTAGAACTCCGAGTGCGCGCTCTGCCAGAGCATGAAGCCGGAGAGCCGCTGCTCGCCACTGGTCCGGATGATCAGATCCGGGTCCGGCAGCCCCTTCGTGTAGAGGTGCTCGGAGATGTGGTCGACGTCGAGCGAGGTGGCCAACTCCTCGATCGTGCCGCCGTTCGCCGCGTGCTCCAGCAGCAGCGAGCGGACCGCGTCGGCGATCTCGCGCCGCCCGCCGTACCCGACAGCGATGTTGACCTGAGCCCCGCCGTCGCGGTCGCGGGTGCGCTCCTCGGCGGCCTTGAGCGCGGCGGCGTGCTGCGCGGGCAGCACGTCGAGCGCGCCGACCATCCGCAGCCGCCAGGGGTTGCCCTCCTCGGCCAGCTCGGTGCTGAGGTCCTCGATGATCTGGAGCAGCGGGTCCAGCTCGGCGGCCGGGCGGGACAGGTTGTCGGTGGAGAGCAGCCAGAGTGTGACGTGCCCGACGCCGGCCGCGTCGCACCAGCGGAGCAGCTCCTTGATCCGCTCGGCGCCCATCCGGTGGCCGTCGTTCGGGTCGACGAAGCCCATCTCCCGGGCCCATCTGCGGTTGCCGTCGCACATCACGCCGACGTGTGCGGGTACGGGCTTGCCCGCGAGCTTCGCCGTCAGCCGGCGCTCGTACACGGAGTAGAGGAGTTTCCGCAGAGTCATCACCTTGCAGGGTAGCGACCCACGGGAGAGATCAGTGTCTCGGTGGCATATCACCTGACTGTGCGCCGGTCCGGCGCGGTCGCGGCAGGTCCGCCCCGATCGCCATCAGGGTGCGCGCGTCCAGCCGGCCGTCGCCGAGTCCCAGCTCCACAACGGTGCGGTAGACCCGCTCGTCCCGCCGTGCCGCGCCGACCGCCGCGTCGACCACGCGGCGCCGCCGGGCCAGCCACGCCGCGACCGAGCTGTGCCGCAGGTGGGTGCCGAGCCGGGCGCGCAGCGCGGTGGCGTACGCCCGGGCGGCCTCGGCGGGAGGGCCGGCCGCCGCCGCGCCCGCGAGCGCCCCGGAGCGCAGCGCGTAGAAGATGCCCTCGCCGGTGAACGGGTTGATCAGCGACAGTGCGTCCCCGGCCAGCACCACCCGTCCGCGGCCGGGCGCGGGCCGGTGGGTGGACAGCGGCAGGTGGTGCGCCCGCAGGCCGGTCACAGTGCCCGGTTCGACGTCCGGGAGCAGCGCGGCCATCCGGTCCAGCAGGTGCGCGCGGCTGAGCGGTTCGCCGCGCAACACCTCCCCGTACCCGACGTTCGCGCGCCCGTCGCCGATCGGAAAGGCCCAGGCGTACGCGGGCCAGCGCGCCGCCGACGTCACGATGAGCTGTTCCGGCGGCCCGGCCGGCGCGGGCGCATAGCCCCGGATGGCGAGCGCCAGGTGCCGGTCCGGGTTGACCGGGTGACCGAGCGCGCGTCGTACCACCGACCCGGCGCCGTCGGCGCCGACCACCGCCCGCGCGGACAGCTCTCCGTCGAGCACCACCCGGTCGGCGCCGATCTCCACCCGGCGTACCGTGTGCCGCCGCAACTCCGCGCCCACAGCCACCGCCGCCGCCACCAGGCGTGCGTCGAACACCTGGCGGGGCACCGTGTACGCGGGCCGGGGCAGCGTCCGGGCGACGGTGCCGCCACCGGGGCCGACCAGGCGCAGCGCGGGCAGCGGCGCATAGCCGTCGACCGCCCCGTTCACGCCCAGCTCGGCGAGGACGTCCAGCGCGTGCGCGGCGATGCCGTCTCCGCACGCCTTGTCGCGGGGGAAGTCGGACCGGTCGAGCAGCAGCACCCGCGCCGCCCCGGCCCGCCGCGCGCCGAGCGCGGCGGCGGCTCCGGCCGGCCCCGCCCCCACCACCACGACGTCCCACACCCCCTCATCCTGCCCCGCCGCACCGCACCACGGGCGACGATCATGAAGTTGACGGCGGCGAAGGAGATCGAATTCGCCGCCAACTTCATGATCAACCGAGTGGAGGCGGAGTGCGGGTGGCGCGGTTCAGGGAGTAGAAGCAGAGGGCCGCGGCGGTGACCAGGGGGGCGCCGTCTCGGATCAGGCCGTCGGCGCCGAGCAGCCACCAGCACAGCGGCAGGTCGATCGCCAGGACGCCGAGTGTGACCACCGCCAGCGCCCGGCGCGCCCACGCCCTGTCGCGCAGCAGGAAGGCGGTGCAGAACAGCACGGCGTAGCTGACCGCGATGCCCGCGCCGAACCAGAGGATCAGTGCCGGTACGGCGGCCAGCCGCCCGTCCAGCACCGCGCCGGTCGCCACCAGCGCCGGCACCAGCATCAGCGGGCTGTAGGTGAACGCCGCGACCCGGGCGGTGAGCAGCCAGCCGTTCGCCTGCGGGCGCTTCGGCGCCATCTCCCGCCAGGCGATCGTCCCGCCCTCGACGACCAGGCCCTTGCGGTGCCGGACCAGGTGCGCGCGGATCGCCTCGGAGCGATAGAGCAGCACCACCACCGCGACGCAGAGCGCGGTGAGCACGGCGAACCCGACCAGGCCCGGCAGCGCGGGCACCCCTTGCCGGGGCACGATCAGCCGCCCGACCGCGAAGATCGTGGTCACGGCCAGGATCAGCCCGAACGGCCGTGCACCCACCCGGCCCTTGTTCACCTGCCCGATCAGCAGCAGGAAGCCGAGCGACCGGAGCATCGCCCAGCCGGTGCGTACGGCCAGACCGAACTCCTGCTCCGGGGCGTACCAGTAGTTGAGCAGCTCGACCACGACGGTGGCCGCCGCGGTCACGGCGAGCAGTGTGGTGAGCGCCCGGACGGCGGACGGCCGCCGGACCTCGACAGGTTCAGCGGCCGTCCTCATGGCATCCGATGTTGCCCGGCGGGGGCAACAGGCACACCTGTTACCTCTGCGGCTCCGCGTCGAGCCGGGCGCGCAGCGCGTCCAGCTCGGCCCAGAGCACGCCGGGGAGCTTGTCCCCGAACTTCTCGAACCACTCGGTGACCAGCGGCAGCTCGTCGCGCCACTCGTCCGCGTCGACCTTCAGCGCGATCCGCACGTCCTCCGGGGTCATGTCCAGACCCTCGACGTCGAGCGCGTCCTGCGCCGGGATCATGCCGATCGGCGTCTCCACGGCCTCGGCCCGGCCCTCCAGCCGCTCGATGACCCACTTGAGCACGCGGGAGTTCTCGCCGAAGCCCGGCCAGAGGAAGTTGCCCTCGGCGTCCTTGCGGAACCAGTTCACGTAGTAGATCTTGGGCAGCTTGGCCTCGTCGCCGTCCGCACCCTTGCCCATCTCGATCCAGTGCCGGAAGTAGTCGCCGGCGTGGTAACCGATGAACGGCAGCATTGCCATCGGGTCGCGGCGGACCACGCCGACCGCGCCGGAGGCGGCGGCGGTCGTCTCCGAGGAGAGCGTGGCACCCATGTAGACGCCGTGCACCCAGTCGCGCGCCTCGGTGACCAGCGGGATGGTGTCCCGGCGGCGGCCGCCGAACAGGATCGCGTCGATCGGCACGCCGTTCGGGTCGTAGTAGTCGTCGGCCAGGATCGGGCACTGCGTGATCGGGGTGCAGAAACGGCTGTTCGCGTGCGAGGAGAGGTTCTCGCTCTCCGGCGTCCAGTCGTTGCCCTTCCAGTCGATCAGGTGCGCCGGCGGCTCACCCATGCCCTCCCACCAGATGTCACCGTCGTCGGTGAGCGCCACGTTGGTGAAGATGGAGTTGCCCCGGTCCAGCGTCCGCATGGCGTTGGCGTTGGTCTTCCAGTCGGTGCCGGGAGCGACGCCGAACAGGCCGTACTCGGGGTTGATCGCGTAGAGACGGCCGTCCGCGCCGAACCGCATCCAGGCGATGTCGTCGCCGATGGTCTCGACCTTCCAGCCCGGGATGGTCGGCTCCAGCATGGCGAGGTTGGTCTTGCCGCAGGCCGACGGGAAGGCGCCGGCGATGTGGTAGACCTTGCCCTCCGGCGAGGTGATCTTGAGGATCAGCATGTGCTCGGCCAGCCAGCCCTCGTCGCGCCCCATCACGCTGGCGATACGCAGCGAGTAGCACTTCTTGCCGAGCAGCGAGTTGCCGCCGTAGCCGGAGCCGTACGACCAGATCTCCCGGGTCTCCGGGAAGTGCGAGATGTACTTGGTCTCGTTGCACGGCCACGCCACGTCCTGCGCACCCGGCGCGAGCGGGGCGCCGATGGAGTGCAGCGCGTGCACGAAGTCGGCGTCGTCGCCCATCGCCTCCAGGATCGACGACCCCATCCGGGTCATGATCCGCATCGAGGCGACGACGTACGGGCTGTCGGTGATCTCCACGCCGAACATGGGGTTCTCGGCCTCGACCGGGCCCATGCAGAACGGGATGACGTACATGGTGCGCCCGCGCATGCTGCCGCGGTACAGCTCCGTCATCGTCCGCTTCATCTCGGCCGGCGCCATCCAGTTGTTGGTGGGGCCGGCGTCCGCCTCGTCGACGGAGCAGATGAAGGTGCGCTCCTCCACCCGGGCGACGTCCGTGGGGTCGGTACGCGCGTAGAACGAGTTGGGCTTCTTCTCGGGATTGAGGCGGATCAGGGTGCCGTTGGAGACGAGTTCGTCGGTGAGGCGGCGCCACTCCTCATCAGACCCGTCCACCCAGACCACACGGTCCGGGGTGGTCAGTTCCGCGACCTCACGTACCCAGGCGAGCAGCTTGGGGTGGGACGTCGGGGCCTGATCGATACCCCGAACAGCAGCCGGAGCAACCATGTCACTTCTCCTTGTGGTCGACGCTGACCGATCTATGGGGTGCACGAGTTCCGGCGGGCTGGTACGCCGCCTCGTGGAAACCTGGGATTGGGCTCAGCGTAAACCGGACTGCCTCGTCAGTCAGTGGGACTGGTTGTGAAGAACTGCACAAGGTACGGCCACGCTGCGGCATCGCGATCTGATACCCGCTTTCGCGCGCAGTTTCACGCAAATCCTGCGGTGAACCTTCGGCGGCCGGGTCCGGCACCGAGTGACCGCGGCGCCCGATCGCGGGGAAGCGTACGAACATGTCGCGAAAGACGATTCCGTGATGCGCTCCACAGATTCGCACAGCGCGTTACGCTCTGCTCACGGACATCGAGAACGGGCGACGCCTCTCCGACCCCGGCGGGCCGAGCGCGGCGGCCGCGGCGAAGCCGTCGTGGCCGACTCGCCGTTGCAGTCCGCCCGGTTACCGCGCAACCGGTACTCTCGGCGGGTGGCCGCGACGATGACCGGAGACCAACCGGGGGCTCCGCAGACCCGCCGGGGTCCGATCGGAGCACTGCTCGACCGTTTCGGTCACCTCATCCACGAGCTGAGCAAGTTCGCCACCGTCGGCGGCTTGGCCTTCGTGGTGGACTTCATCCTCTTCAACTACCTGTCCAGCGGCCGGGACATGCCGCCGCTGGCCGCGAAGACCATCTCCACTGTGATCGCCGCGACCGTCGCCTTCCTCGGCAACCGGTTCTGGACGTGGCGGCACCGGCAGCGGTCGAACCCGGCCCGCGAGTACGCGCTGTTCTTCTTCTTCAACGCGGTCGGCCTCGGCATCGCGGTGGCCTGCCTGGCGATCAGCCACTACGGGCTGGGCGCGATCTGGCCCGCGGTGTTCCAGACCCCCCTGGCCGACAACATCGCCAGCTTCGTCGTCGGCACCGGCCTGGGTACTCTCTTCCGGTTCTGGTCGTACCGACGGTTCGTCTTCGTCGAGGCGGGAACACCTCCCGTTCCGGCAACGAGCCACGACCGAGAGTCCGGGGCGTGACGAACCGCCCATCCCGACCCGCCGGGCCCAGCCGGCCCAGCCAACTGCCTAAGGTGTTCCGCATGCCTGGAGTCCGTCTGCTGCCCGAGCGCTGGCAGAAGTTCATCCACGAGGCGCTCAAATTCGGCGTCGTCGGCGGCATCAACACCGTCATCAATTACGCGGTGTTCAATGCACTGGCACTCACGCTTTTCCGTGACGGTCAGCTCAAGGCGACGGTGATCGCGACGATTGTCGCCACGATCACGTCGTATCTGATGAATCGTCACTGGACGTACCGTGATCGACCGAAATCGGCACTCCGGCGCGAATACGTCCTGTTCTTCCTCTTCAACGGCGCGGGTCTGCTCATCGAACTCGGCGTCCTGGCCCTGGCCAAGTACGGCCTCGGCGTACACGGCCTGCTCGCGCTGAACGTCGCCAAGACCATCGGTGTCCTGCTGGCCACGCTGTTCCGCTTCTGGTCGTACCGCACGTTCGTCTTCCAGCCGGTACCCAAGCACGCCCAGGAGACCTGGCACTCGGTGCCGCGTGACGAGTGGGACAACGTCGCCGAGATGGACCCGGTGGCCGAACTGGCCGAGTCGGTCAGCGAACTGGAGGAGGAGGAACCAGCTCCGGGCGCCGGCCGGGCGGCCGACTTCCCACCACCGCGTGGCCGCCCCGCACCGGCGGACGCCGGGCTGGGTGGCGCGCTCGGCGCCGACCTGGACGCCGAACTCGCCGCGGAACTCCAGCCTCGCCGCGCCCGCCGCTGAACGACGAAGGCCGGCACCCCTGACACGGGGTGCCGGCCTTCTCCGTCGGTCGACGTCAGGGCTGGTCGCGCAGGGACTTACCCTCGGTCATGTCGGCCAGGATCTCGCGCATCTCGCCGTCACCCAGGCTGTGCTTGTCGTGGTGCGCCTCGACCAGCTCGTAGAGCTTCGTCTGGACCCTGTCCACGCCCGGCACGTCGTGCAGCACCGACTGGCCGCGCTCACCCGCCGACTCGATGGTCAGCGTCCCGCAGCCGAGCAGCCGCTCCACGAAACGCTGGTGCATGGCGTGGTCGTTGATCCGGGTCAGCGGCAGGTCCCGCCGGTTACGCGACAGCACCCCCTGCTGGAGCAGCACCCGCTCGTTGGTGAACAGGTAGTGCGTGGTGCGCCAGACCAGGAACGGCCACAGGCCCAGCCACAGCACCAGCAGCAGGCCGACCACCGCGATCGCGTAGAGCGCGATCGTGCCGCCGCTGCCGTCGGGCAGCAGGAGCCACCCGGCGACGACCGCCGCGACGGCGAGCACGAGCACCAGGACCGGCCGGATCAGGGCCTTCCAGTGCGGGTGCAGGTGCAACACGACATGCTCGTCCTCGGTGAGCACGTCTTCGGGGAACGCCACGGCGGAACCTCCTCGCAGAACCGGACGCGCTGACCGTAACCGGTCGGCGCATCCGGCCGGCATCGGCCGCGCGGACGGCTACCCGTGGTTGTTGAAAGGGGCCCCTCCTCTACCGGAGGCGTTAACCGGGTGCCCTTCCTTTCACCGCACGTGCAGCACGTCGCCTGCCGCCAGCCGCAGCGTCCCGGTGCCCGTCTCCACCAGGAGCTGCCCGTCGGCGTCCACGCCGGTGGCGGTGCCGTGCGCCTCGCCGCCGTCGGGCAGCAGCACCCGCACCCGGCGGCCGACGGTGGCGCACCCGGCCAGGTACGCCTCACGCAGCCCACTCGCCTCCGCGTCGCCTCCAGCGTCACGCCAGCGCTCGTACCAGTCGGCGAGCGAGCGCAGCAGCGCCCGCAGCAGCGGATCCCGGTCGGTGGCGGTGGCACCGGCGAGCTGGAGCGAGGTGGCGGGCAGCCCGGCCGGGTTCTCCGGCAGCTCGTCGGCGCGCAGCGTCACGTTCAGCCCGACACCGACCACGATCGCGGGGGGCCTGTCGTTCTCCCCCGGTACCGCCTCGGCCAGCACCCCGGCGCACTTCGCGCCGTCCACCAGCAGGTCGTTGGGCCACTTCAGCCGCGCGTCCAGCTCGGCCAGCAGCCGTACCGCCTCGACCAGCGCGACACCGGCGAGCAGCGGCAGCCAGCCGTACCCGGTGGTGGGCACGGGCGACCAGCCGCGCTCCGCGACCGCCTCGCCGGGCCGCAGCAGCACGCTCGTCGCGAGACCGGCGCGCGGCGGCGACTGCCAGACGCGGCCCCGCCGGCCGCGGCCGGCGGTCTGCCGCTCGGCGACCACCACCAGGCCCTCCGGCTCGCCGGCCCGCGCCGCGGCCACCGCGTCCGCGTTCGTCGAGCCGGTCTCGGCCAGCAACTCCAACCGGCGCCAGGGCCCGTGCGGCGCGACGAGCGCGCGCCGCAGCCGGGCCGCCGACAGCGGCGGTCGGTCCAGATCGGTGTACGGCGAGCCGGGCATCCCGCCAGCCTACGGCCACCCGGGCCGCCGGTCGCCGCGAAGCGGTGAGGCGCACTGCACAGCCTCGGACACCTGAACCATCGTTATATTCCACGGGTGACTACCGAGACCGGGTTCAACATCCACACGACCGCCGGCAAGCTGGCGGACCTGGAGCGACGGCTCGACGAGGCGGTGCACGCCGGGTCGGCACGCGCGGTCGAGAAGCAGCACGCGCGGGGCAAGAAGACCGCCCGCGAGCGGATCGAGATGCTCCTCGACGAGGGCTCGTTCGTCGAGCTGGACGAGTTCGCCCGGCACCGCTCGACCAACTTCGGGCTGGACAGGACCCGCCCGTACGGCGACGGCGTGGTGACCGGCTACGGCACCGTGGACGGCCGGCAGGTCTGCGTCTTCTCGCAGGACTTCACCGTCTTCGGCGGCTCCCTCGGCGAGGTCTTCGGCGAGAAGATCGTCAAGCTGATGGACCTCGCCATGAAGATCGGCTGCCCGGTGGTCGGCATCAACGACTCCGGGGGCGCGCGGATCCAGGAGGGTGTCACCTCCCTCGGCCTCTACGGCGAGATCTTCTTCCGCAACGTACGGGCCAGCGGCGTCATCCCGCAGATCTCGCTCATCATGGGCCCGTGCGCGGGTGGCGCCGTCTACTCCCCGGCGGTCACCGACTTCACCGTCATGGTCGACCAGACCTCGCACATGTTCATCACCGGTCCCGACGTGATCAAGACGGTCACCGGCGAGGACGTCGGCATGGAGGAACTGGGCGGTGCCCGCACCCACAACACCCGCAGCGGCAACGCGCACTATCTCGGCAGCGACGAGGAGGACGCGATCGAGTACGTCAAGGCGCTGCTGTCGTACCTGCCGTCGAACAACCTGGACGAGCCGCCGGTATTCGACGCGCCCGCGATCCTCGACGTCACCGATTCCGACCGGGAGCTGGACACGCTGATCCCGGACTCGGCGAACCAGCCGTACGACATGCACCGGGTCATCGAGCACGTGCTCGACGACGGCGAGTTCCTCGAGGTGCAGCCGCTGTACGCGCAGAACATGGTGGTCGGCTTCGGCCGCGTCGAGGGGCGCCCGGTGGGCGTGGTGGCGAACCAGCCGATGCAGTTCGCCGGGACGCTCGACATCGCGGCGTCGGAGAAGGCGGCCCGGTTCGTGCGCACCTGCGACGCGTTCAACGTCCCGGTGCTCACCTTCGTCGACGTGCCCGGCTTCCTGCCCGGCACCGGCCAGGAGTGGGACGGCATCATCCGCCGCGGCGCGAAGCTCATCTACGCGTACGCCGAGGCCACCGTCCCGAAGGTCACAGTCATCACCCGCAAGGCCTACGGCGGCGCGTACGACGTGATGGGCTCCAAGCACCTCGGCGCGGACCTGAACTTCGCCTGGCCGACCGCGCAGATCGCGGTGATGGGCGCGCAGGGCGCGGTGAACATCCTCTACCGCTCGGAGCTGGCGAACGCCGAGGACCCGCCCGCCGTCCGCGCCGAGAAGATCGCCGAGTACGAGGACACGCTCGCCAACCCGTACATCGCCGCCGAGCGCGGCTACGTGGACGGGGTGATCCCGCCGCACGAGACGCGCACCCAGATCGTGCGGGCGCTGCGGGTGCTGCGCACCAAGCGCGAGACGCTGCCGCCGAAGAAGCACGGCAACATCCCGCTGTAGCGCGTCGGTTGCCCCCGCCGGGAGATCGGCGGGGGCACCGGCGTCAGCAACCCGGGTTCGCGGCCACGCACATCCGCTCGGCGGCGACCCTTGCCAGATCCCGCAGGACCACCTCGTCGCCGCCCGAGCCGGTGCGCAGCACCGTGACGAGGTCACCGACCCGCACCACCGCCTGCTCCCTCGGCGGGCTCCCGGCACCGAGCGGCGCTCCGGTGTCCAGCCGCCGGCCCTTCCCGACGGTGTGCCGCACGAGCACCGACTCGTCGCCGGCGAAGCCGCTGTCGACCGTCTGCCAGGAGTGAACTACCTCCGCCTGGATCCGCTTGCCTTTCACCTCCACCTGGCCGGCGGATCGCCACGTGCGGCAGGGCGCCAGCAGCGCGGGCAGCCCGTCGAACAGCCGCTCGCCGTCCTGCGCCGCGAGCCGGTAGACGTCCTGAAGGGCCACCGGCTGCCGGTCCGACGGGTCGCTGGTGCCCGGCCGCTGCCGCAGGAGCGTCACCGACCGCGAGTAGCGGGACTTCACCCACTCCGTCCGCAGGCCCTGATCCTGCCGGCAGACCTCCAGCAACTGGTCCAGCCGGATCTCCTCGCCGAGGCCGGCGTCGTTCCACGGCGTCGTGCCGGCCGGCCGCAGGTCGGACGGTTGCAGCAACGCTTCGGTGGGCACATCCGTGGCGCTCCACGGGGTGACCGACGGACTGGCGGCGATCGGAGCAGGTCTCGGTGAGGCGGCACGGCCGGCCGCCACGAACGCGGTCCCGGAGGTGAGCGCGAGCACCGCCACCGCCGCGGCGGCCACCGCGCGGCGGCTGCGACGCCGGGCACGTGCCCGCAGTTCGGCCGGCTCCGCCCACCGGACATTGCGCAGGTCCCGCCGCATCACGTCGATGAACGCCAGGTCGTCGTCACGCATCGGCGGGCTCCTCCAGATCCACGACCGCGAGCAGTTCGGCCAGGGCGGCTCGGCCCCGGGACAGCCGCGCCTTGACCGTGCCGACCGGCGCGTCGGTCTCCCGGGCGACCTCGGCGACCGGCATGCCGAGCAGGTAGTACAGCGCGAGGGCGACGCGTTGTTCCTCGGGCAGCCGCCGCAACGCCGCCACCACCTCGACCGTGTCGGTACTCGGGGCCGGCATGCTCTCCTCGGCGCCGTGGCGCAGGTAGGCGCGCGCCCGGCTGCGCAGGCTCCGCCAGCGGCTCACCGCGATCCGGCTCGCCACCACACGTACCCATGCCTCCGGGTCGTCGTATCCGCGCACTGTGGACCACCGCTGCCAGGCCCTGATGTACGCCTCCTGCACGGCGTCCTGCGCCTCGGCGAGGTTGCCGGTGAGCACGTAGACGAACCCGAGTAGCCGTTGCCGGCTGCCCCGGTAGAACTCGTCGAACCCGTCGACGTCCGGCACCTGCTACCTCCCGAGTGGCGGTCGCAGGGGAGACGCCTGCCGTACCGGGTGCGGTTGCCCGCTCAGCCGACCAATTTCTCCAGTTCGCCGGGCGGGAAGCCGCCGGCCGGGATCCGGTCGCGGACCGCCCGGCGGACCGCGGTCTGCACCGCCGCGTTGGCCGGGGTCGGCACGCCGTGCAGGCGTCCGAGCAGCACGATCTCGCCGTTGAGGTGGTCGGTCTCGACCGAGCCCGCACCACGGGCCAGGCTCTGCCAGGTGGAGCCGCCGGAGCGTTCCTCGCCGCCGACGGGCCGGTGCGACACCAGGCCACCGCGTTCGGCGGCCTCCTCCTCGACCGAGGTGTGGGCGATGCCGGCGGCCGCGAGCGCCGCCTCGCCCTCGGCGCGTACCCGCGTCGACAGGGCTTCCGGCACGTCCCGGCCGAGCAGCGCCTGGAGGCCGTTGCCGAGATTGGCGAGCAGCTTGCCGTACTTCCAGCGCATCACGTCGTCGCGCACCGGCGCGACGAACCCGGCTGCGGTCAGGTCGGCGGCGACCGCCCGGCTGGTGTCGTCGGCGCCGCTCGGGTAGCGGCCGATGTGCAGCATGCCCGGACGCGGATGGCCGTTGGCGACCACCACGCCCGGCTCCAGGTGGGTGGCGGGCAGCCACACGCACACCGGGTGTACGCGGGCGAAGCGCCGCAACGCGGCCGGCTCGTTCGCCACGCCGTTCTGGGCCAGCACGACCGGCAGCCGTTCCCCCGCCGTCCCGCCGCCTTCGACAGGGGCGTCCGCCCAGACGTCGAGCGCCGCCACGGTGTCCTGCGACTTCACGGTGAGCACCAGCACTGTGTCAGCCGGCAGCGGCGGCCCGTCCGGCCCGGCCACCGCCGGGAGCCGGCCGGTCACGTCACGGTCCGGCGTGCGCAGCGTCAGACCCCGCTCCCGCAGCGCGTCCAGATGGGCGCCACGGGCCACGAGCGTCACGTCGCGGCCGGCGTCGGCCAGGAGTACGCCGATGGTGCCGCCGACCGCGCCCGCTCCGATGATCACGTATCGCACGGTCCGATTCTGCCCTGCCGCGAGGCGGCCCGCTCCGCGACGCGGCGCGGCGGCGGTCAGCCGGTGAGCCCCGCGTCGGCCAGGATCGGGCCGGCCAGCAGCAGCGCTCCGGCGGCGAGCGCGCCCACGCTCACCAGCAGGAACACGCCCACCCAGAACAGCGCCGGGAACGGTGTGAGCCGGGCGAGCTGGTCGGCGTCGGACTGCGGCATCCGGCCCCGGGCGCGTTGCCGGTGCAGCTCGAACACCGGCCGTACGCCGCCGATCAGCAGGAACCAGACCGACGTCCAGGCGAACGCGGCCTGCACCTCGGGCGAGGTGTACCAGGAGACGGCGAGCACCACGCCGCCGGTGACCAGCAGCGACAGCACGCCGAACAGGTTGCGGATCATCACCAGCATGGCCAGCAGCAGCGCCACCGCGAGCCAGAGCAGCAGCGTGATCCGGTTCCCGGCCAGCAGCCACGCACCGCCGAGGCCGAGCAGCGACGGCGCGACGTACCCGGCGAGCAGCGTGAGGACCATGCCGGGCCCGGTGGGACGGCCGGCGGAGAGCGTGAGCCCGGAGGTGTCCGAGTGCAGCCGGATGCCGTGCAGCCGCCGGCCGGTGAGCAACGCGACGAGCGCGTGGCCGCCCTCGTGCGCGATGGTCACCGCGTTGCGGGCGATCCGCCAGGGCAGCCGGGCCACGACCACCGCGAGCGCTACCACGGCGGTGACCACCACGAGCAGCGGCGGCGGGTCCGGCTGGGCGCTGGTCAGCGTGTCCCAGAGCGTGGTGAGACCGTCGATCAGGGGCATGGGCGGGGAGCCTACCGCCCCGAGCCGTGTCGTTCGATACGCCGGCTGTCACCGAGCCGTTCCGCTGGGCGATGAACCCGGGCGACCCGCGCTGATCCGCAACTGCCGTGCCACCTGGGCGAACGGTCACCGTTGATGAAAATTTCCTTTCCCCCTATTGCGGTCCAGGGCACTAACCTCCAAAGATAGGCATCAATCAACGGACGTCCCTCTGGAGGCAACCATGGCCCGAACCAGACTATCCGTACGCCGGCTTCTCGCCGCCGGCCTGGCCGCCGCCGCCACCGCGGCCGTGGCCCTCGTGGCGACCGCCGGACCGGCCGCCGCCGCGACCACGCCCGGAATCGACGTCTCCCGGTACCAGGGCAGCATCAACTGGACCAGCGTGCGCAACGCGGGCATCCAGTTCGCCTTCATCAAGGCCACCGAGGGCACGACCTTCAAGGACGCGAACTTCAACGCGAACTACGTCAACGCCTACAACGCCGGGGTGATCCGCGGGGCTTACCACTTCGCCCGGCCCAACATCTCCGCCGGCTCCACCCAGGCCAACTGGCTGGCCAGCAACGGCGGCGCCTGGTCCGCCGACAGCCGCACCCTGCCGGCCGCACTCGACCTCGAGGCCAACCCGTACAGCGGCGGCTACTGCTACGGCCTGAGCACCACCGGCATGCGCAACTGGGTCCAGGACTTCCTCAACACCTACCGCTCCCGCACCGGCCGGTACGCGGTCATCTACACCACCACGAGCTGGTGGAACCAGTGCACCGGAAGCTGGACCGCCCCCTGGGCCAACCACCCCCTCTGGATCGCCCGCTGGTCCAGCTCCGTCGGCGCCCTGCCGGCCGGCGCCCCGTTCTGGAGCTTCTGGCAGTACACGAGCACCGGCCGCGTCTCCGGGATCAGCGGCAACGTCGACCGCAACTACTGGAACGGTGACCGCAGCCGGCTCATCGCCCTGGCCAACAACACCTGACGTACGTGCGACACAAGTGGGACCGCCTCGTCACGAGGCGGTCCCGCTGTCGTCGTACCCGAGGTCAGGCTCTGCGGCGCGCGGCGGCCGGGACGGGCACCGGCGTGCGGCGCGTCAGGCGCCACGCCGTCACACCCAGGACCGTGAGCGTCAGCACGCCGAGGACCGCGACCGGCGCGGACAGTCCGGCGCTGATCAGGAGCAGTACGACGTCGCCGAGCGCAACGAGCATCCACAGTGCCAGCCGCGGGCCGGTGTACCTCCGTCGGTAACCCATGTCGCGCCTCCTTCCGTCGTCGGAGGAGTCATACCCCCGAGGACGGAAAGCCATGCGAGCGAGTTTCGTGACGGGCGGGATTCCCGGTCAGTTCCTGCGGTCCGGCACGAAGCCCTTGGTGATGATCTCCCAGTTGGCCAGGTTGGCGTCCCAGTCCTTCGCGGGCACCTCCCAGCGCAACGCGAAACCCCTGTTGCCGGCCGTCGCCACACCACGGTTGCGCACGTGGAAGCGGGTGTCGCCGTTGCGCGTCTCCAGCCAGTCCCAGTCGGCGCAGGTGCGGAAGTAGGGGTCGCACTTGGTGATGCCGACCAGCTTGTAGTCCCGAACGCGCGACGCGCGGTACTTCTCCTGGCCCTTCCAGTCGGCGTACGCGTCGGGCTTCGGCGACGACGTCCACTGGATGAACAGCACCCGCCGGCTGCCGCCGACCTCGTAGAGCACGACGTTGTCCCCGCCGACCCGCGCCTGGAAGTTCTCCGGGATCGGCACCTTGAAGCCGTTCGGGCCGGTGAAGAGGCGCCAGCCGGCCGGCAACGCGGCCCCGGACGCCGACGGGCTGGCCGACGGCGTGGGGCTGGCCGACGCACTGGTCGCCGGTGCGCTCGGCGACGCGCTCTCGCTCGGCGCGGGCGGCGGAGCCGCCGAAGCCGAGCTTCCCGCCGTCGGCTCACCGCCGTCGTCGTCACCGTTGTTCAGCAGCGGCACGGCCACCACCAGGCCGACGAGCAGCAGCAGGACCAGCGCGCCGATCAGCAGGTTGCGCCGGTTCGGCGCGGACTTCTCGACCGGCAGCACCGTCGCCCGGCCGGTCGACGGCGCGGAATCGGCTGAAGCCGGAGCCGGGCTGACCGGCGCGGAGCCGGACACGGCCGGGCTCACCGGCACCGGCTCACCATCGAGCCGCGTCTCGTCCAGCGCCGGGGCGACGCCGTCCACCCGGGCCTCGTCGTCCACAAGCGTCTCGTCGGCCGAGGGCGCCGGGTCGAGCTTCGTCGTCGGGTCGGCGGGCGGCGGGGTCACCTTCGCGGTGGGCCCGGCGTCCGAGGTGGGCGCCGGCACCTTCGCCGTCGGGTCGGCGGCTGCCGCCGTACCCCCGGTTGCGGCGACCCCGGACGCGGCGCGTTCGGCCTGGTCGGCCGGGCGCGGCGCGGGCACCAGCGGCGGGCGCGGCACGCGCGGACCGTTCGGCCCGGGCCGGCGTACACCGTCCAGCAGCGAGATGCTCTTGGCTCGCCGGCCGGCGGCCTTGCGCAGCATGCGCTCGGCCACCTCGGCGGTGATCCGCTCGTCCGGGTCCTTGCGCAGCAGGCCCTGGAGCACCGGCTTGAGCGGCCCGGCGTTGCGCGGCGGCGGCATCGGCTCGGTGGCGAGCGCGGCCAGCGTGGCGATCGCCGACGGGCGCGCGTACGGCGACTTGCCCTCCACCGCCGCGTAGAGCGTGGCTCCCAGCGACCAGAGGTCGGCCTCCGGACCCGCAGTGCCGTCGCGGGCGCGCTCCGGCGAGATGTACGCGGGCGAGCCCAGCACCATGCCGGTGCGTGTCACGTTCGGGTCGCCGGGGATGGTGGCCAGACCGAAGTCGGTGAGCACCACGCGGCCGTCCTCGCCGATCAGCACGTTGCCCGGCTTGACGTCGCGGTGCATGATCCCGGCCTTGTGCGCGGCCTTCAGCGCGTTCAGCACGCCGAGGCCGATCTCGACCGCCTTCGCCACCGAGACCGGGCCGTCCTCGGCGATGGTGTCCTGCAACGACTTCGACGCCACGTACTCCATGACGATCCACGGATCGCCATCGGTGCGCAGCACGTCGAAGATGCGGACCACGTTGACGTTGTTGAGGCGGGCGATCGCCCGCGCCTCACGCAGCGAGCGCTCGCGCATCTCGCGGCGCTCCTCCGGGGTGAGGCCGGGGGGCGGGACCAGTTCCTTGATGGCCACGTCCCGGTGCAGCACCTCGTCCCGCGCCTTCCAGACGCGGCCCATGCCGCCCTGGCCGAGCGGCGTGAGAAGCCGGTATCGGTCGGCGACGAGTTGGGGGAGCGCGTTCGACATCGCAGAAACCGTACCCGGCCGCTGCGACGCCCACACCGTCGGCACGCCACTGTACGGCGAAGGTCGAATTCACGACGCGTACCCTTGGGTCATGTCTGCCGAGGAGCCCCTGTTCCGGATCGTCCGTGGCGTGCCCACAGCCGAGGAGCTGGCCGCTCTGGTCGGCGCGATCGTGGTCCGCACCCGTCCGGCCCAGGCCGCCGCGCCGGCCCCCGTGTCGCAGTGGGCGCGCAGCGCACGCCCCGCCCTGGCCGGGCCCGTGGCGGGCCCCGGCGCGTGGCGGGCCTCCGGCCTGCTCCGCTGACGTCTCCTCCACCCGCGCCGCCCGGCGGGGCTGCCGGGATCCACGTCGAGCCATTAACCTCACTCAGGGAAACCGTGTGGTGACGGGCAGGAGGCTCCGATGATCCCGGAGGACAACCAGCCAGCCGGCTGGCTGCGCGGCTACGGCGGCATCGAGGCCGACATCCGCCAGATGCGGGAGTTCGCCGACCGCCTCCAGGACGAGGTGCGGCGCAACTACTCGCCGCACCTGTCCTACATCGCCGACGACATGAAGGCACCGGTGCCCAACCCGGCCGACGCCTTCATCGAGCTGGTCCAGTTCCTCCAGGCCCACCACGACACCCAGACCGCCGCGGTGAGCGCGGTGTGGGATCTCGCACCGGCGACCGGCCGGCTCGCCGACGCGGCCGGACGGATCGCCGCCCACTACGGCGACGCCGACGCGTTCTCCTCCGCCCGAGTGGCCGACGTCGAACGAGCGCTCGCCGGGCCGTCGAGCACCGTCGCCCGTCCGATGCCGCCACTGGCCGACCCCACCGCCCCCGAACAGAGCCGGGTGATCCTGCCGTGATCGAACGGGGCAGCGGACGCACCTCCGGACTGACCGACTGGCGGTTGATGGACGTCCTCAGCATGTGGGCGTGCGTGCAGGACCAGGACACCGCCGGCCAGTGGAAGCAGGTCGCCGGGTGGCGCAAGGTCTGCGACCTCGCCCTGGCCCACCTGAGCCGCCTTCGGGAATACCGGCGCGGCCTGGCCGAGGCGTGGCCGCCGGAGACCAACGCCGCCGCCCGGGCGTACATCGTCGAACTCGACCAGCTCATCGACCGCGTGCAGCGCACCCACGACGCCGCCGCCGCGAACTACGACGCGCTGGCAGCCGCCGCCCGCGCCATCGGCAGCGCGCGGGCCGAACTGCAGCCGCTGCACGAGGAGTACGCGAAGAAGCTGCGGCAGAAGCAGGCGTACGAAGCGACGATCGCCGACCCGAAGGCGGTTGCGGGCAGCCGGTTGCCGGAACGGCCCCCGGTGACGGACGACGACCTGGAGCAGTTGAACGTACGGGCACGCGGGTTGATGACGGGGTTGAGCGGCGAACTCCAGCACGCCCAGGTCATGCTCCGCCAGCCGCCACCGAAGTCGGTACCGAAGGTAGATGACATTTCCGCGCGGCCTGGGGCAGAGGTTGTCGCACCCGTGATCCCACCGATCGTTGCGGTACCACTACCAGCAACCCCTGCTGCTAGGACGAACCCGCCGCGCACTGCCACCCAGATCACGCCCATGGTTCCAGCGCCCAGCACTGGTCCGATATTGGGCGGCGTGGGAAGCGCAGTGAGTCCACCACCTCCATCTCCGGCCTTGCCAAGCCCTCAAACTGCTCTGCCAAGCACTCCATCGGCCACAGGCATCAACCCTGTGCTGCCTCCTTCGGCAAGGCCAGGGCCTCCGCGCCCAAATCAGATGCAAGGAAGTCCGATATCTGGATCCGTCTCACCTGCCAGCCCTACACGCTCAACACCAATAGGAGGGCTGATAGGCGGCAACATTCCTCCGAGCTTGGCTCAGCCGACCAGCAGCGGTCCTCGTAGGGTAAATCCCGTGGGCGGCGTCATTGGCGGCGGAGCAGCCGGGACAGCTCCCACTGGAGGAGCGGGATCCCGACCGGGGGCGGGGCGGAATGCCCAGCACTTCAACGCTACAAATCTGCACCCACTCGGCGGCAGTCCCACTACAGTAGGATCCGGCAGCTTCGGGCCTCTAAACAGGGCATCCAGGAAGCCTGACGAGGAAGGCACCTGGGACTCCGATAATCCATGGAGGACTAACGAGGGGGTCGATCCTGTTGTACGGGCACCCGAAGACGAAGGGCCGATAGACCCGGGTCCGGCAATCGGCCTTCCTCGTTGAACATGCCAGGACTCCAAGCTGTGGCGTCTGCCGTCCTGCTAATGGCCAGCTCGCTCAATATAGGCGGCAACCCTCCTGGAGGGCAGTCAAGTCAGTGGCACCTGCAATACTTGCAAGCATCCAAAGCACACACCATCAGTCGCGGCGAGGGCATTGTTGTTGCTGTTCCTGACAGCGGAGTGACCCCACATCCAGACCTTGCACACAACTTGATGTCAGGCACCGACATTATTCCGGGCGGCTCCGGGAACGGGCAACAGGATAAGGATGGGCACGGCACTGGCATGGCCGGGCTAATAGCGGCCAACGGACGGAACACCCACGGCGCCCTCGGCATAGCCCCGCAGGCGAAGATATTGCCGATCTACACGTCTCCAGCTCACGAGGACGGCACATCCGCCGCCCTCGCAATGGCCATACGCTACGCGATCGAGAACCATGCTCAGGTAATCAGCGTATCACTGACAGCCGGGGCTGATGTTGAGCTACAGCAAGCAGTCAGGGCTGCACTTAGCGCCAACATCGTTGTCGTCGCGGCAGCCGGCAACACTTCCGAGTCTCCGCTCGTTGGCTACCCTGCTCGCGAGCCAGGCGTAATCGCTGTGGGCGGAATTGATCGACAGGGAAACCATGCTGACATCTCAGTCACCGGGCCGGAAGTTGATGTCGTAGCGCCGGCCGTCGACATCTACAGCACCGGGCTCAACGGGAGCTATCGAGTCGGCACCGGCACGTCGGATGCGACCGCGATCGTTGCCGGGGCTGCTGCTCTCATCCGCTCCAAATACCCCAACCTGCCCGCCCAGGAAGTCGCCCACCGGCTGACCGCCACCGCCGTCGACAAGGGACCACCCGGCCGCGACGACCAGTACGGTTACGGCGTCATCGACCTCGTCGCCGCGCTCACCGCCGACGTGCCCCCGCTCGGCTTCGAGTCCTCCAACGTCACGCCACCGGCGTCGGCGGAGGCAGCACCCGACAAGGGCGACAGCGCCGGCACGGTACGCGGGCTCGCCACCCTCGGTGTGCTGGTGGCGACGGGAGGCGGCTACCTGTTCTGGCGTCGGCGTCGACGTGCCGACGACCCGCCGCCGAGGGTCAGCCGGTAGCGTCGGCGGGGTGTCGACCTCCGTACCGGTGCGCCTCGTGCTCGCTTCGCAGTCTCCCGCCCGCCGCAAGTTGCTCCAGGCCGCAGGCATCGAGCCCGACGTGCTGGTCAGCGGTGTGGACGAGTCGCAGGTGGTGAGCGATCGGGCCGAGGATCTGTGCCTGGAACTGGCCCGGCTGAAGACGCAGGCGGTACGCGACCGGCTGCGGCCCTCACCGGACGAGCGCACGCTGGTGCTCGGCTGCGACTCGGTGCTCGCCTTCGACGGCGAGATCCTCGGCAAGCCTGATGACGCGGCGGACGCCACCCGGCGGTGGCAGCGGATGCGCGGGCGCAGCGGCGTCCTGCACACCGGGCACTGCCTGATCGACGTGACGCACGAGTCACGCGCCGAGGCCGTCGCCTCGACCACTGTGCACTTCGCCGACATCAGCGACGAGGAGATCGCCGCGTACGTGGCGACGGGCGAGCCGCTGGCTGTGGCCGGCGCGTTCACCATCGACGGGCTGGGCGGGGCGTTCCTGACCGGGATCGAGGGCGACCCCGGCACGGTGGTGGGGTTGTCCCTGCCGCTGCTGCGCCGGCTGCTCGCCGAGGTGGAGCTGAGCATCGTCGACCTGTGGACGAAGGTCGCGCCCGGGGGCCAGGAGATCGAACATCTCGGCTAACGTCCGGACATGACCACGAAGCCGCTGCCACTCACCCCGGAACTGCACGCCTACCTGGTGGCCCACGGGTCAGCCCCGGACGAGATCGTCCAGGAGCTGGCCGAGGAGACCCTGGCGGCCCTGCCCGCCGAGGCGGTCATGCAGGTCGCGCCCGAGCAGGCCGCGTTCCTGACCTTCCTGACCCGGCTGCTCGGCGTACGGCAGGCGGTCGAGGTCGGCACGTTCACCGGCCTCTCCTCGCTGGCGATCGCTCGGGGGCTGGCCGAGGGCGGGCGGCTGACCTGCTTCGACATCTCCGAGGACTACACGGGCGTGGCCCGGCGCTACTGGCAGCGCGCCGGTGTGCAGGACCGCATCGAGCTGCGCATCGGCCCGGCCTCCCAGACGCTGCGCGAGCTGCCCCGCGAGCGTTACCTGGATTTCGCCTTCATCGACGCGGACAAGGTCGGCTACCCGATCTACTGGGACGAGTTGGTGCCCCGCATGCGTCCCGGCGCGGTGATCGCAGTCGACAACACGCTGCGGGACGGCCGGGTGCTCGCCCCGCGCAACGCCGACGACCGGGCGATCGCCGCGTTCAACGACGCGGTCATCGCTGACGTCCGCGTCGAGGCGGTCATGCTGCCGATCGCCGACGGTGTCACGCTCGCCCGGGTGCTCTGAGCCGGCCGAACACAACCTCGCCGAGGTGGCGGTATCCCTGAGCACCGGATGCCGCCACCTCGCCGAAGTGGAGTCGATCAAGCCGCGCGGACCGGCGCGCGCAGGGCATGGCCCAGCCGCACGGTCAGCAGCACCGCCACCGCGATGAACGCGGGCAGCAGCAGGAACGCCGGGTGCGGGCCGACGCCGTCGGCCACCCACCCGAGCGTCACCGGCGCGATCCCGAAACCCACACCCATCGAGTACGCGGACCAGCCCGCCGCCTTGTCCGCGGCCGGACCGGCGACGGCCAGCGCGATCGAGATCGCCAACGGGTAGTGCAGCGCGTTGCCGAGCCCCAGCACGACCAGCCCGGTGACCGCGAGCCAGCCGATGGTACTGCCCCAGAACAGCGCGAACCCGGCCATCGAGACGGTGAGCGCGCCGAGCAGCAGCGGCACCGGCGCCCAGCGCAGCGCGGCCCGGCCACCGGCGATCCGGCCGGCGAACATGCCGCAGACGATCGCGGCGACCGCCGCCGACGCCCCGCCCGCGCTCAGCCCGGCGTGGGTCCGCAGCACGTCTGCGGTCCACAGCGACAGGCAGACCTCGATCGACCCGGTGACGGACATCAAGACCCAGGCGATCCAGTACGCACGCGGCAGCCGCCCCGCCGCACCGGAGGCGGAGGAAACGGGCTCGCCGGAGGCGGGAGCGGCCGAGGCCGGGACGGAGTGAGCGGACGCAGCGGCCTCGGCCGCACCGGAGGCGGGCACGACCGAAGCGGGCACGACCGAAGCGGGCACGGCAGAAGCGGGCACGGCGGCCTCGGCCGCACCGGGGGCGGGGACGGCAGAAGCGGGCACGACCGAAGCAGGCACGACGGGGGCGGGCACGACGGGGGCGGGCACGACGGCCTCGTCCGCATCGGGGGCGGGGACGGCGGGCACCCGGGTGGAGGCGGCCACCGAGACGGGTGTGCCGGCAGCCGCGTCAGCGGGGGCGCGTCGCGGCCCGCGTACCCGGAAGGTCAGGGCGGCGAGCGCGACGAGCGTGATCAGCCCGACCTCGACGGCCATCAGCGGTCGCCAGCCGAGACCGGCGTCGACGCTCGCGCCGATGGTCAGCGGCGCCAGGACGCCCATGCCGGCGCAGGCCGCGTTCGCCTCGGTGAGCGCGGCCGGGGCGGCGGGTCCGTGCCGGGCGGTGAGCACCACGCTGACGCCGCTGACGACCATCATGCCGAAGGTGGCGATGACCGCGACGGCGGCGAGCGTGGCCGGCAGCGGACGGAGCAGGCCGAGCGCGGTGACGCCCGCGGCGACGCCGGCGAGGCCGAGCCAGATGGCCGGGCTGCGGCCGAGGCGGCGGGCGACAGGGGCGAACAGCGCGCCGCCGGCGAGCGCGCCCACGGCGATGCCGGTGCTGTGCAGGCCGGCGACGGCGGCGCTGGTGCCCTGTTCGTCGCGGAGCAGGGGTACGACCGGGCCGAACCCGTAGAGGAAGAAGCCCCACAGACCGAGCTGGGCGTAGGTCAGCCAGGTGATCCGGTCACGGGTGAGGCGGGGCACCGGCCTTACGCTACGCGCGCCCGGCCGGTGCCCCGCCCCTGCTGAGAGGTAGGTCTCCCCTGCTCAGCGCACGCTGCGGGCGAACTGGCGGGCGGCCCAGAACACGCCTGCGGCGGCGAGCACCGCGATGATGCGGAGGCCCTGCCAGACGCGGTCGTTGCCGAGGTCGCCGTTGAACAGCGCGCGGGTGCCCTCGACCGCCCAGGAGAACGGGTTCCACTTGGCCACGCCCTGGAGCCAGCCGGGGGCGAAGGTGAGCGGCAGCAGGATGCCGGAGAGCAGCAGCACCGGCTGCGCGACGGTGTTCATCAGTGGGGCGAGCGCGTCCTCGCTCTTGACCTTGAGCGCGATGCCGTAGGAGACGGCCGAGGTCATCAGCGCGATGAGGGCGAGCATCAGGTACGCCAGGAGCAGGTTGCCGATGAACACGCGCAGGTCGAACGCGAGCGCCAGCAGCGTGATGATGATCGCCTGAGCGATGAGCGAGACGACGTCGCGCAGCGAGCGGCCGAGCAGCAGGGCGAGCCGGCTGACCGGGGTGACCCGGGAGCGCTCGATCACGCCGGCGCGCAGCTCGGCGATCAGGCCGAAGCCCTGGAACAGGCCGCCGAAGATGGCCAGCAGCACGAGCAGGCCGGGCACGAAGATCTTGTACGCGGCGGCCTGGGTGGGCGCGTTCAGCGCGGGCTTGAGCAGCGGGGCGAACAGGAGCAGGTACATCACCGGCTGGAAGACGCCGACGAAGATCCACACCGGGTTGCGCAGCAGCAGTTGCGTCTGGCGCTGGAAGATCAGCCAGGTGTCGCGGGCGAGTTTCATGACAGCTCTCCGGGGGTCAGGACTCGCGCAGCGAGCGGCCGGTCTTGGTGAGGAAGACGTCGTCCAGGCTGGGGCGGTGCAGCTCGATCGAGCGCAGGTCCAGCCCGGCGTGGTCGAGACGGCGCAGCACCTGCGGGATTGCGGTGGCGCCCTCGTCGACGTAGAGGCGCAGGCCGCCCTCGTCGACGGTCTCCAGCTTGCTCACGTACGCCTCGGTGTCGAGCAACTCGGCGGCGCGCGGGGTGCTCTGCGCGTCCAGGCCGACGATCACCACCTCGCCGGAGATCTCCCGCTTCAGCTCGGCCGGTGTGCCCTCGGCGACCACCTCACCGTGGTCCATGATCGCGATGCGGTCGCAGAGCGCGTCCGCCTCGTCCAGGTAGTGCGTGGTGATGAAGACGGTCATCCCCTCGGTGCGCAGCCGGCGGATCTCGTCCCACATGTGCGCGCGGCTCTGCGGATCGAGGCCGGTGGTCGGCTCGTCCAGGAAGACGATCTTCGGCTCGTGGATGATGCCGAGCGCGATCTCGACGCGCCGGCGCTGACCGCCGGAGTAGGTCTTGCTCTTGCGGTCGGCGTACTCGGTGAGCTGGAACGCTTCGAGCGCGCGCTCGGCGCGGCGGTGCGCCTCGGCCTTGCCGATGCCGTAGAGGCGGGCCTGGAGGACCAGCTCCTCACGGGCGCTCGACTCGTCCCAGGTGCTGCCGCCCTGGGCGACGTAACCGATCCGGCGGCGCACCTCGGCGGGGTCCTTACGCAGGTCGGCGCCCGCCACTGTGGCCTCGCCGCCGTCCGGCTCGATGAGGGTGGCGAGCATCCGCAGCGTGGTGGTCTTGCCGGCGCCGTTGGGCCCGAGGAAGCCGAAGATCTCTCCCGCTGCGACGTCGAGGTCGACGCCGCGGACCGCGTCCACGGTCTTCGTCTCGCGACCCTCGCGGGAGCGGTACGACTTCCGCAACCCCCTGGTCTCGATCATTTCTGCTCCTGGTCGTCCGGGCGGACCTGAGCGGCCGCCGATCGTCCGCGAGGACGCACGACTCCCCCGCGATTCCCGCCGAGGCTAACGCGATATAGCTCTTTTGGTCAACGTTGATTATGTCGTGTCATCGTGATCCGTCGGACCAGCCCGACCAGCCCTCGGCCCGCTCCATCCCATCGGGCAGGTACGACACTCCCGACTCGATCCGCTCCGCGATCCGCTCGCACCAGGCCGTCTCCGCCTCGGCGCGGGTGAGCCACAGCTCGAACATCCACCCGACGTGCACCGGCTTGCGGTTGCGCACCCAGTCCGAGTCGAGCGAGGCGCGCATCGACTCCACCCCGGCACGCAACAGGTTCGCCCGGTTGCGCAGCGCCGCCGCGGCCTCCTCGCGCGGCATCGCCGGCAGGAACGAGAACGCCGCCACGAACGGATCAGGCGGCTCCTGGACCTGCCACCACTGCGCCCGCAGCAGCGTCTCGAACTCGTCCTCCCCCTTCGGCGTCACCTCGTACGTGGTGCGCGCCGGACGGGCGCCCACCTGCTCGACCGAGACGGTCCGCAGCAGGCCCTCGTCGGTGAGCTTGCGCAGCGCGTGGTAGATCGAGCCGGGCTGCACGTTCGCCCACTTGTCCGCGCTCCAACTGAGCAGCTCGCGGCGCACGTCGTAGCCGTGCACCGGCTGCATCCACCTGACCAGGCCGAGAATCATCATCCGCGTCGCCGACACGGGACAAGCGTAATAACCAAGTTTGACTACAGTGCCGCATCCCACACTGAGTGATCGTTAGGCTCCGCAGCCCGGCCGCTAAACTCCCGGCAACGACCTCCCGGGAGGAGCCACAAGGTGCGCAAGGTTCTCATCGCCAACCGCGGCGAGATCGCCGTCCGCGTCATCCGCGCCTGCCGCGACGCCGGGCTGGCCAGCGTCGCCGTCTACGCGGACTCCGACCGGGACGCCCTGCACGCCACGCTCGCCGACGAGGCGTACGCGCTCGGCGGTGACACCGCCGCCGACAGCTACCTGCGCATCGACAAGCTGATCGACGTGGCGGCCCGCTCCGGCGCCGACGCGGTGCACCCCGGCTACGGCTTCCTCTCCGAGAACGCCGACTTCGCCCAGGCCGTCATCGACGCCGGGCTGACCTGGATCGGCCCCACCCCGCAGGCGATCCGCGACCTGGGCGACAAGGTGACCGCGCGGCACATCGCGCAGCGCGCCGGCGCGCCGCTGGTGCCCGGCACCCCGGACCCGGTGGGCAACGCGGACGAGGTGATGGCGTTCGCCGTCGACCACGGCCTCCCGGTCGCCATCAAGGCCGCCTTCGGCGGTGGCGGGCGCGGCCTCAAGGTCGCCCGCACCATGGAGGAGATCCCGCACCTGTTCGAGTCGGCCACCCGCGAGGCGGTCGCCGCGTTCGGCCGGGGCGAGTGCTTCGTCGAGCGCTACCTGGACAAGCCGCGCCACGTCGAGGCGCAGGTGCTGGCCGACCAGCACGGCAACGTGATCGTGGTGGGCACCCGGGACTGCTCGCTTCAGCGCCGGCACCAGAAGCTGGTCGAGGAGGCGCCCGCGCCGTTCCTCACCGACGCCCAGCGGGCCCAGATCCACGACAGCGCCAAGGCCATCTGCCGCGAAGCCGGCTACCACGGCGCCGGCACCGTGGAATACCTGGTCGGCGTGGACGGCACGATCTCGTTCCTGGAGGTCAACACGCGCCTCCAGGTCGAGCACCCGGTGACCGAGGAGACCGCCGGCATCGACCTGGTCCGCGAGCAGTTCCGCATCGCCGACGGCGAGAAGCTGCGCTTCACCGAGGACCCGGCGCCGCGCGGGCACGCCATCGAGTTCCGCATCAACGGCGAGGATCCGGGCCGCAACTTCCTGCCCGCACCGGGCACCGTCACCGCCCTGCGCCTGCCCTCCGGGCCGGGCGTCCGGGTGGACACCGGCATCTCGGCCGGCGACGTGATCGGCGGCAACTTCGACTCGCTGCTGGCCAAGGTGATCATCGTCGGCGAGACGCGTACCGAGGCGCTGGAGCGGGCCCGCCGGGCGCTCGACGAGATGGTGGTCGACGGCATGGCCACCGCGCTGCCCTTCCACCGCCTGGTGATCCGCGACGAGGCGTTCACCGCCGAGCCGTTCACAGTGCACACCCGGTGGATCGAGACCGAGTGGGACAACACCGTACCGGCCTTCACCGCCACCGCCGGCGCCGCCGACGAGCCGGCCGGGCGCGAGACCGTCGTGGTCGAGGTGGGCGGCAAGCGGCTGGAGGTCGTCCTCCCCGCCGGGCTCGGCGCGGGTACGGCGGCAGCGGCGCCCGCCGCGAAGAAGCCGGCCCGCCGGGGTGGCGGAGGCAAGGCGGGTGCCGCGGTCAGCGGTGACACGCTCACCTCCCCGATGCAGGGCACGATCGTGAAGATCGCCGTCGCCGACGGCGACGAGGTGGTCGAGGGCGACCTGGTCGTGGTGCTGGAGGCGATGAAGATGGAGCAGCCGCTGCACGCGCACAAAGCCGGCACTGTCAGCGGGCTCGCCGCCGAGGTCGGTGCGGTGATCACGTCCGGCGCCGCGATCTGCACCATCGCCTGAGGTGTAAGGAGGGGCCCCTTCTTAACGCCTGAGGTAGAGAAGGGGCCCCTTCTTAACAGCGCTGGGGATGGGTGGTCTGAGCCACCACCGGGGGCGGGAGCGCCGCCGGGCGGGAATGATGGCCGGGTGCGGTTCCTTCACGGCGCGGTCCCCGCGCACGACCTGACCTACAACGACGTCTTCATGGCGCCCAACCGTTCCGAGGTGGGCTCCCGACTCGACGTCGACCTGGCCGCCACCGACGGGACCGGCAGCACGATCCCGCTCGTGGTGGCGAACATGACGGCCGTCGCGGGCCGGCGGATGGCCGAGACAGTGGCCCGGCGCGGCGCGGTGGCGGTGATCCCGCAGGACATCCCGATCGAAGTCGTCGCCAACGTGGTCGGCTGGGTCAAGCAGCGGCACCTGGTGCACGACACGGCGATCACGCTCGGCCCGACCGACACCGTCGGCGACGCCATCCACCTGCTGCCCAAGCGTTCGCACGGCGCGGTGGTCGTCATCGACGCGGACGGCCGGCCGATGGGTGTGGTGACCGAGGCGGACACCGTCGGGGTGGACCGCTTCGCCCAGCTCCGGCACGTGATGTCGACCGAGTTGCACACCGTTCCGGCGGACGCGGACCCGCGTACCGGATTCGACCGGTTGTCGGCGGGCCGGCGGCGGCTCGCGCCGGTGGTGGACGGCGACGGCCGCCTGGTCGGGGTGCTGACCCGGCAGGGCGCGCTGCGCGCCACGCTCTACAAGCCCGCGGTGGACGACCGGGGGCGGCTGCGGATCGCCGCCGCGGTGGGCATCAACGGCGACGTCACGGGCAAGGCCGCCGCGCTGCTGGAGGCCGGGGTGGACACGCTCGTGGTGGACACCGCGCACGGGCACCAGGAGCGGATGCTCCAGGCGCTGCGGGCGGTCCGCCGGCTGGACCCGCCGGTGCCGGTGGCGGCCGGGAACGTGGTGACCGCCGACGGCGTACGCGACCTGGTCGACGCGGGCGCGGACATCGTGAAGGTCGGTGTCGGACCGGGTGCGATGTGCACCACCCGGATGATGACCGGCGTGGGCCGCCCGCAGTTCTCCGCGGTGCTCGACTGCGCGGCGGCGGCCCGCTCGCTGGGGCGGCACGTCTGGGCCGACGGCGGCGTACGCCACCCGCGGGACGTGGCGCTGGCGCTCGCTGCGGGCGCCTCGAACGTGATGATCGGCTCCTGGTTCGCCGGCACCTACGAGTCCCCCGGCGACCTCTACACCGACGCCGACGGGCGGCGCTACAAGGAGAGCTTCGGCATGGCGTCGTCGCGTGCGGTGAGCGCCCGTACGGCCGAGGACAGCGCGTTCGACAGGGCCCGGAAGGCGATCTTCGAGGAGGGCATCTCCTCGGCCCGGATGTACCTGGACCCGAACCGGCCCGGCGTGGAGGACCTGATCGACGAGATCATCTCCGGCGTACGCAGCGCGTTCACGTACGCGGGGGCGCGCAGCCTGGAGGAGTTCCACGAGCGAGCGCTCGTCGGCGTGCAGAGCGCCGCCGGGTACACCGAGGGGATGCCGCTGCCGACGAGCTGGTGACGCCCGGCCCGGCTCAGTCGAACAACCGCCTGATCACGGTGCGGGCGGCGACCTCCGGGTCGTCGCCCACCCGTGGTGGCAGCGCGCCGGAGAGCCAGAGTGTGGCGAACCCGTGCACGATCGACCAGGCCGCGAGCGCGTCCGCGTCCGGCTCCCGACCGGTGTGCCGGGCCACCCCGTCGCGCAGCACCTCCCCCGACCGGGCGCGGGCGGCGACCAGCTCCGGATCGTCGGCCCGGTACAGCTCGGGCCGGAACATGACGTCGAAGTGCGCGCGGTGCCGCACCGCGAACCCGACGTAGGCCACGCCGGTGTCGAGCAGGTCGTCCCCGGCCTGCCGCAGCGCGTCGGCCAGCAGGTCGAAGCCCTGCGTGGCGAGCGCGGTGAGCAGCCCGGCCCTGTCGCCGAAGTGGTGCGCGGGCGCGGCGTGCGAGACCCCGGCGCGCCGGGCCAGTTCACGCAGGCTCAGCGCGGCCGGCCCGGACTCGGCGATCGCCTCGGCCGCGGTGCTCAGCAGGACGCGGCGGAGGTCGCCGTGGTGATACGAGGCCATGCCGTCACCCTAACTTGTCATTGACAAGATGACACGCGTCACGCAATCTTGTCATCGACAAGATACTCGTCGGAGGGATCGACAATGGCACCCCTGATCGCACTCCTCGCCGGCACCGCGCTGGCCCGGCTCGCCGGCCTGCTCGGCGTGGACGCCCTGGACGGGTGGCACCCCGCGCTGCGGGCCGGACTGGCGCTGATGTTCGTGCTGACCGGCGTGGCCCACTTCGCGTCCCGCCGGGCCGACCTGATCGCGATGGTCCCGCCGTCGCTGCCCCGGCCCGGCCTGCTGGTCACAGTCACCGGCGTGCTGGAACTCGCCGGCGCGCTCGCCCTGCTGTTCCCGTCCACCGCGCGCCCGGCCGCGGCCGGGCTGGTGCTGCTGATGCTCGCCATGTTCCCGGCGAACGTTTCGGCAGCGCGGCGTCACCTCACGCTCGCCGGCCGCCCGGTGACGCCGCTCGGCGTCCGTACGGTGCTCCAGGTCGTCTTCGTGGCCGCGGCGCTGGCGGTCGCCCTCGGCGGATGAGCCGCCGGCCGGATTCACTCCGGGCCGCCGCCCCCGGGCGCGCGCCCGACCGCGGCTGAGAAGACTCTCAGAAATAGTTTGGGCCCTGATGGTTCGGAAGCTAATCTGACGCTCGTGAACATGGGCCCGCTCGTACGCTTCCCCGACGCGTTGCACCACGCGCCACTCGGCCGGCTGATCTCGATCGCCGGTCACGTCGTCGAGCAGCACTGGGGGCGCTACCTGGCCGAACACCACGGGCTCACGTCCGCCGGCATGCGGGTCCTGATGATCCTCCTCCGCTCCGGCGACGTGAGCCACCGGGAAATGGCCGAGCTGTGCTTCGTCCGGCCCGCCACGCTCACCGGCATCGTGGACACGCTGGAACGCGACGGCTTCGTCAGCCGCCGTCGCGCCCCCGAGGATCGCCGCACGGTCCGGCTCACGCTGACCGACAAGGGCGGCGAGCACGCCCGCGCCATCATCGACATGATCCACAGCGACCGGCCGTTGACGTCGGTCGACGCCGACCCGGCCAACCGGGCGGTGATCCGCGAGTTCCTGATCGAAATCATCACCGGCATGTCCGACGGGGACCTCCGTCGGTTGAACCGGGACAGCGAGTCCGACACCGAGCCGCCAACGGGGAGCCATCCGTGTTGATCCGCCTGCTCCGCACACATCTGCACCCGTACCGACGATGGCTGGCCGCCGTGGTGGCGTTCCAGTTCGTCGGCACCATCGCCTCGCTCTACCTGCCCAGCCTGAACGCCGACATCATCGACCGGGGCGTCGCCGTCGGCGACACCGACCAGATCCTGCGTACGGGCGGGTGGATGCTGCTGGTCAGCCTGCTCCAGATCGCCTGCTCGATCGCCGCCGTCTACTTCGGCGCGAAGACCGCGATGGCGTTCGGCCGCGACGTACGCGGCTCGATCTTCCGCCGCGTCAACAGCTTCTCCGCTCGCGAGGTCGCCCGGTTCGGAGCGCCGTCACTGATCACCCGCAACACCAACGACGTCCAGCAGGTGCAGATGCTGGTGCTGCTGAGCTGCACCATGCTGGTGGCCGCGCCGATCATGAGCGTCGGCGGCGTGGTGATGGCGCTGCGCGAGGACGTCGGACTGTCCTGGCTGATGCTGGTCTGCGTACCGGTGCTCGCAGTCGCGCTGGGCCTGATCATCCGCCGGATGGTGCCGGGCTTCCGGCTCATGCAGACCCGGATCGACACCGTCAACCGGGTGCTGCGCGAGCAGATCACCGGCATCCGGGTGGTCCGGGCGTTCGTCCGTGAGCCGTACGAGACCGACCGGTTCCGGGTCGCGAACACCGACCTGACCACCACCGCGCTGCGGATCGGACGGCTCCAGGCGCTGATCTTCCCGATCGTGATGCTGGTGCTGAACGTCTCCAGCGTCGCGGTGCTCTGGTTCGGCGCGGCACGGGTCGACTCCGGTCAGATCCAGGTCGGCGCGCTCACCGCGTTCCTGCAGTACCTGATGCAGATCCTGATGGCGGTCATGATGGCCACCTTCATGCTGATGATGGTGCCCCGGGCCGCGGTCTGCGCCGAGCGCATCGAGGAGGTGCTGGACACCGACTCGTCGGTGGTCCCGGCGGCCGACCCGGTCACCGAGGTCACCGGCCGCGGCGAGCTGGAACTACGCGGCGCCGGATTCCAGTACCCGGGCGCCAGCGCGCCGGTGCTGCACGACATCTCGTTCCGCGCCGGACCGGGCCGGACCACGGCGATCATCGGTTCCACAGGCGCCGGCAAGACCACGCTGCTCACGCTCGTCCCCCGGCTGGTCGACCCGACCGCCGGCGCGGTCCTGGTGGACGGCGTGAACGTACGGGACCTGGCCCCGGACGAGCTGTGGCGGCGGATCGGGCTGGTGCCCCAGCGGCCGTACCTGTTCACCGGCACCGTCGCCAGCAACCTGCGCTACGGAAACCCGGACGCCACCGACGCGGACCTGTGGGCCGCGCTGGAGATCGCCCAGGCGCGCGACTTCGTCGCCGAGATGCCGGGCGGGCTGGAGGCGCCGATCGCGCAGGGCGGCACCAACGTCTCCGGCGGCCAGCGGCAACGCCTGGCCATCGCCCGCGCGCTCGTCCGCAAGCCGGAGATCTATCTCTTCGACGACTCCTTCTCCGCGCTCGACCTCGGCACTGACGCCCGGCTGCGGGCCGCCCTCAAGCCGGTCACCGCGGACGCGGCGGTGGTGATCGTGGCCCAGCGGGTCTCCACGATCGTCGACGCCGACCAGATCATCGTGCTCGAGGACGGGGGTGTCGTCGGGATGGGACGACATGAGGAACTGCTGGAGAGCTGCCCCACGTACGCCGAGATCGTCGCGTCGCAGCAGACGGCGGAGGTGGCCGCGTGAGCGCGCCGACCGGGGGGAACGGCGGGCCGCCGCCGGTTCCGCAGCAGAAGAACGAGCCGACGCGGCTGCCTCCGGCCGGCCGGCGCCCCGCTGGCGGCCCGCCGCACATGAACATGGGCATGCCGGCCGAGAAGGCGATGACCTTCGGGCCCTCGGCACGCCGGCTGCTGGGGCGGCTGCGGCCGTACCGGCTCCAGCTCACCGGCGTGCTCGCGCTGGCCCTGGCCAGCGTCGGGCTCAGCGTCATCGGACCGAAGGTGCTCGGCCACGCCACCGACATCATCTTCAGCGGGGTGATCGGGCGGCAGCTCCCACCCGGCACCACCACCGAGGCGGCGGCGGAGGCGGCCCGCGCCGAGGGCAACGGCAACTTCGCCGACATGCTGGCCCGGATGGACGTGATCCCGGGGGCCGGCATCGACTTCGACGCGCTGGGCCGGGTGCTGGCGTTCGCTGTCGTGCTCTACGTCGGCGCCAGCATGCTCCAGTGGGCGCAGGGCTGGGTGCTCAACGGGGTGGTGCAGCGCACCGTGCTGACGCTGCGCGCCGACGTGGAGGACAAGCTCAACCGGCTGCCGCTGCCCTACTTCGACAAGCAGCCCCGCGGTGAACTGCTCAGCCGCGTCACCAACGACATCGACAACGTGTCGCAGACGCTCCAGCAGACGCTGAGCCAGTTGCTCACGTCGCTGCTCACCGTCGTCGGCGTACTCGCGATGATGTTCTGGATCTCGCCGTTGCTGGCTGTCGTCGCGCTCGTCGCGGTGCCGCTGTCGGTGGTGGTCACCGGTCAGATCGCCAAGCGGTCGCAGGGCAAGTTCATCGCCCAGTGGAAGCACACCGGCGAGCTGAACGGGCAGATCGAGGAGGCGTACACCGGGCACGAGCTGGTGAAGGTCTTCGGCCGGCAGAAGGAGGTCGAGGCCGCCTTCCACGCCAAGAACGAGGAGCTGTTCCGGGCCGGCTTCGGCGCGCAGTTCGTCTCCGGGCTGATCATGCCGGCGATGTTCTTCATCGGGAACCTCAGCTACGTCGCGATCGCCGTGGTCGGCGGCCTGCGGGTGGCGTCGGGCTCGATGAGCCTCGGTGACGTGCAGGCGTTCATCCAGTACTCGCGGCAGTTCACCCAGCCGCTCACCCAGGTCGCGTCGATGGCCAACCTGCTGCAGTCCGGGGTCGCCTCGGCCGAGCGGGTCTTCGCCGTGCTCGACGCCGACGAGCAGAGCCGCGACCCGGCCGAGCCGGCCCGGATCGCCGACCCGCACGGGCGGGTCGAGTTCGAGCACGTCTCCTTCCGGTACGACCCGGAGAAGCCGCTCATCGACGACCTGTCGCTGGTCGCCGAGCCGGGTCACACGGTCGCCATCGTCGGTCCCACCGGCGCCGGCAAGACCACGCTGGTCAACCTGGTCATGCGGTTCTACGAGCTGGACGCCGGGCGGATCACGCTGGACGGGGTGGACATCTCCACGATGCGCCGCGACGACCTGCGCGGCCGGATCGGCATGGTGCTCCAGGACACCTGGCTGTTCGGCGGGACCATCAGGGACAACATCGCCTACGGCCGGCCGGACGCCACCGAGGAGGAGATCCTCGCCGCCGCCCGGGCGACGTTCGTGGACCGGTTCGTCCGCAGCCTGCCGGACGGCTACGACACGGTGATCGACGAGGAGGGCAGCAACGTCAGCGCCGGGGAGAAGCAGCTCATCACCATCGCTCGGGCGTTCCTGGCAGAGCCGTCGCTGCTGATCCTGGACGAGGCGACCAGCTCGGTGGACACCCGGACCGAGGTGCTGCTCCAGCGCGCCATGGCGGCGCTGCGCTCGGACCGGACGAGCTTCGTCATCGCGCACCGGCTCTCCACCATCCGCGACGCCGACCTGATCCTGATGATGGAGCAGGGCCGGATCGTCGAGCAGGGCACCCACGACCAGCTCGTCGCCGCCGGTGGCGCGTACGCCCGGCTCTACCGGGCGCAGTTCAGCGGCGCGGTGATCTCCGACGAGGTGCCGGCGCCCGCCCCGGCCGGGCCGCCGAGCGGGGTGCGTGCCGGTGCCGGCACGCCGGTCGGGAACTGACGTGGACCCGGCCGCAGGTCCGGCACCGGTCCCCGTCCGGGTGCCTTCCCGGCACCCGGACGGGCCGGGGTCAGCCCGGAAGCAGCCCCGCCGACCGGCTCGCGACCACCGCGCCGATCAGGCCCAGCGCCTCGGCGGCGGGCATCGGGTCGAGCACCCGGCCGTCGCGCAGGCGCAGCGAGACCGAACCGTCGGCCGCCTCCCGAGGGCCGAGAACCCCGGTGTACGGGACGCGGCGGCGGGACGCGTCCCGGATCCGGGCACCAAGCGAACCGGCGTGGTCCACCTCGACCCGCAGCCCGGCCGCCTCGGCCCGGCGGGCCAGCCCGGCGGCCGCGTCGGCCTGCGCCACGTCGACCGGGAGCAGCAGCAACTGGACCGGGGCGTACCAGGCCGGGAACGCGCCCTCGTGCATCTCGATCAGGTACGCGAACAGCCGCTCCATGCTGCCGACGAGGCTGCGGTGCACCATCACCGGCCGTTTCCGGCGGCCGTCCGAGTCGGTGTACGACAGGTCGAACCGCTCCGGCTTGTCGAAGTCGAGCTGGACGGTGGAGATGGTCGACTCCCGGCCGGCCGCGTCCACGATCTGAATGTCGATCTTCGGGCCGTAGAACGCGGCCTCCCCCGGCGCCTCGACGACGTCCACCCCGTCGAGCGCGGCGCGGAGCAGGTCCTCGGCCCGCGCCCAGCCGGCGTCGTCGCCCACGTACCGCTGGTCCGGCCCGCGCAGCGACAACCGCAACCCGGCGGGACGGACGCCGAGCGCGGCGTGCGCCTCGCCGATCAGCCGCAGGATCTCGCGGACCTCGTCGCCGACCTGCTCCAGGGCGCAGAAGTTGTGCGCGTCGTTGAGCGAGATGGCCCGCACCCGGGACAGCCCGCCGAGCACCCCGGAACGCTCCGCCCGGTACATCCCGCCCAGCTCGGCGACCCGCAGCGGCAACTCGCGGTAGGACCGTCCGCGGGCGCGGAACACCAGCGCGTGGTGCGGGCAGAGCGCCGGGCGCAGCACGAACTCGTCGTCGGCGCTCAGCCGCATCGGCGGGAACATGTCGTCGGCGAAGTAGCCCAGGTGCCCGGACAGCTCGAACAGCTCCCGCTTACCGAGCGGCGGCGAGTAGACGTGCCGGTAGCCGGCCCGGCGTTCCAGCTCCCGGACGTACTCCTCGACGGCGTGCCGGGCGGCGGCGCCGGCCGGCAGCCAGATCGGCAGCCCGGCGCCCGCGAGCGGATCGGAGACGAACAGCTCCAGCTCCCGGCCGAGCCTGCGGTGGTCGATCATGTCGCTCTCCTTGATCAGGTACGACCCGGAGGCGAGCAGGCCCGGTACGCCGCGAGGCCCCGGAGCGGATCGCCCCGGGGCCTCGTCGACGGAAACGTCAGTGCGGCGCGCCGGGAACACCCGGCGTCGTGGTCACTACCGCGCTGCGCATGCTCCGACCGTACGGCTGGCGTCACGTGTGCCGCGACCGCTTTTCCGGCCGGCGCCGATCACCTGCTGTCAGCGCTTCTCGCAGGCGACGCCGTCCTTGTCCCGATCGAGGTGGGTGTTCTTCGCGTACACGCTGTTGGACACGGTGAAGTTGGTGACCGGCTTGGTGCTGCCGCGGACCTTGTCCTTCGCGCCCTTCTTGCCGACGCCGTGCTTGTACGTCTTGTTGAGCGCGGTGCAGTTCTTGTATTTCTTCGCCGCCGCCTCCGCCGGTCCGGCGACGGCTACCGCGCCGCCGCCGAATGCCAGGGTCAGGACGAGTACGCCCCGGAGCAGGGTCGAACCCATAGAGGAGCCTCCCGTGAGGGTCTGCTGGTGGAGCCCTGGATCGTATTCGGGGAATGCACTCACGGAAGCGTGCTGTCGCAGTCGCGACAACGGAGGGTGGGTGCGGGTCGCCGGCACGGGACCTGCCGGCGACCCGCGGCGGCCCGGGCATCGGGAACGGGGGACCCGACGGCTCCGGTGCCGCGTCCCGCCAACGGTACGCCGGGATTCGTCGATCCGCCGCCCCGCCCCGGCACGCCGGCCACCCGTCACTCCCGGCCGGGTCGGCTCGTTTCACACCTACGGCCCGCCGGTGTCGGCTGTCACCGCCAGGTGGGGCCGGTGGCGGTGACGCCGGGCACGGCGTCAGGCTCGATCCGGTCGAACGGAGAACTCCGGCGAGGTGGCGGTCGTGGCCGAACTCATCTCTGACGTCGCGTCGCCCATGTGGGCGTACGCGCTGCTGCTGATCCTGCTGATCGCCGACGCCTTCGTCCCGGTGGTGCCGACCCAGCTCGTCATGATCACCAGTGGGGCGCTGACCGTGTACGGCGGACTCAGCCTGCCGCTCACCATCGCGGTCGGCGCTGCCGGCGTGTTCATCGGTGACCTGGCCTGCTACCTCATCGGCCGCAGTACGCCGACCCGCCGCGCGGCGCGCGCCACGCCACCCGGACGGGCACGCCGGGCCGTCACCCGGGTCACCCGTGGACTGCGCGAACCGGGGCCACTGGTGATCCTGCTCTGCCGTTTCGTGCCCGGTGGCCGGATGGCGGCCTGCTTCTCGGCCGGGCGCAGCCGCTACCCGTACCGACTGTTCCTGCCCTACGAGGCGGCGGCGGCTCTCGCCTGGTCCAGCTACGGCACGCTCGTCGGACATCTGGGCGGTACGGCGCTGACCCACTCGGCGTGGCGGCTGCTGCTGATCGGCGGGGTGGCCGCTGCGGGGTTCGCGCTGGCCGGGTGGGCGATGACCTGGATCAGCAGCACCCGGCAGACCCGCGCCGAGGCCACCGCCGACTCCGCCGGCAGCTGACGCGCGGTCCGGAGCGTTGGCCCCCGCCTGACGCGGTTCTCGGGGGTCCGGTAGGGGACGACCCGGGTAGCGAAGTGGGTGGCGGTCCCGGATCCGTCTGGGGCGGTTGCGGCGACAGGCTGGCCGTATGCCTGGAACGCGGAGCAGCGGCCTGTTGGCCCTCGGCGGGATCGTCCTGGCGGCGGTGCTCGCGATGGTCGGTCATCTCGAGGTGAGCGACGACCTGGATCCCTGGTCGCTGACCGTCAGCGACTTCGCCGTCTCCGATCGGGGCGGCGTCATCGACACCGCGATGGCGGTGCTCGCGGCGGCCAGCCTGGTGCTGCTGCCGGCGCTGCGCCGGGCCGGAGCGGGCCGGGTGCCGCTCGCGCTGCTGACCGCCTGGTCGGCCGGGCTGCTGGCCGCCGCCGTGGTGCCCACGAACGAGCCGGGTACGCCCATGGACACCGCCGCGTACGTGCACCGGTACGCCTCGGTGCTGTCGTTCCTGGCGCTGCCGGTGGCCGGCTGGCTGCTGGGCCGTCACCCGGTCGCCGGCGCCGCCGCCTGGCTACGCGGCATGACAGTGGCCAGCCTGGTGCTGGCGGGCGCGATGATCTGGTCCGCCTACCCCGGCGACCGCGCCCTGCTCGGCCTGATCGAGCGCCTGCTCATCCTCACGGAGACAGCCGTCATAACCACCCTGGCCCTGCACGTCACCCTCCGCCGCCCTCGCCCCGGGACCAGCAACGTCGATCATGCAGTTGTGACCCCGCACAGACCGGGCATACCGGTCGGATCGGGGGCCGCAACTCCTTGATCGACGAGCAGAAGAGGGGGTGCGGGTTACTCCAGCTCGTGGAGCATGAGCTGGCGGGCGGCCTCGGTGATGGAGCCGGACAGGCTCGGGTAGATGGTGATGGTGTGGGCCAGCTCGTTGACTGTGAGGTTGTTCTCCACCGCCATCGTGATCGGCAGGATCAGCTCGCTTGCCTTCGGCGCCACCACCACGCCGCCGATCACCTGGCCGCTCGCCGGCCGACAGAACAGCTTGACGAAGCCGTCGGCCAGGTCGTCCATCTTCGCCCGGGCGTTGCCGGACAGCGGCAGCATCACCTGGCGGGCCGGGGTCTTGCCGGCGTCCACCTCGTCCTGGGAGACGCCGACGGTGGCCAGCTCCGGGTCGGTGAAGACGTTCGCCGCGACGGTGCGCAGCCGCAGCGGCCGTACCGCCTCGCCCAGCGCGTGCCACATGGCGATCCGGCCCTGCATGGCCGCGACGCTCGCGAGCGGCAGCACCCCGGTGCAGTCGCCCGCCGCGTAGATGCCCGGCACGTTGGTACGCGAGACCCGGTCGACTGTCACGTAACCGCCCCGGGCCAGCTGCACGCCGTACTCGGCCAGGCCCAGGTCGGCGGTGTTCGGGATCGAGCCGACAGCGATCAGCGCGTGCGAGCCGGCGACCTGGCGGCCGTCGGAGAGCACCACCTCCACCCCGTCGCCGACACGGCGGACCGCCTCGGCGCGGGAGTTGTTCAGGATGCTCATGCCCCGGTTGCGGAACACCCGCTCGATCGCCGACGCGGCGTCGGCGTCCTCGTGCGGCATGACCCGGTCCCGGCTGGACACGAGCGTGACCTTGACGCCCATGGCCAGGTACGCGCTGGCGAACTCGGCACCGGTCACGCCGGAGCCGACCACGATCAGGTGCTCGGGCAGCTCGGGCAGGTCGTACACCTGGCGCCAGGTCAGGATGCGCTCGCCGTCCGGCAGGGCGGTGGGCAACTGGCGGGGGGTCGCGCCGGTCGCGACGAGCACCGTCGACGCGGCGGTCGAGTATTCCGCGCCGCCGTCGGCCGGGGTGACGATCACCCGGTGGGTGTGGCCGAGCGTGTCCTCGCCGAGCCGGGCGGTGCCGGCGACGAACTCGACCCCGGCCTTGACCAGCTTGGTGTGGATGTCGGCGGACTGGGCCAGGGCGAGCCGCTTGACCCGCTCGTGCACCGCCCGCGCGTCGACGGTGACCGCCTCCAGGCCGTCGGAGTGCACCCCGAACTCCTCGGTGTCCCGGTAGCCGGTGACCACCTCGGAGCTGGCGATGAACGTCTTGGAGGGCACGCAGTCGGAGAGCACGCAGGCGCCGCCCGCGCCCTCCGCCTCGACCACTGTGACATCGGCGTCCAACTGCGCGGCGACCAGAGCCGCCTCGTACCCGGCCGGTCCGCCGCCGATGATCACGATCTGGCTCACAGCAATTGCCCCTCGTCTGTGCTCACAGTGACTTTCTTCTCCCCGTCCCGTCCGACACGCACTGTCGTATTCTCCCCCACCCGCCAGCCGGGCTATCGTCGTCGCCGTGCGTCTCTACGCTGCTTACGGCTCGAACCTGGACCCCGCCCGCATGCGCGCCTACTGCCCGCATTCGCCGATGGTGGGCACCGGCTGGCTTGAGGGGTGGCGGCTCACCTTCGCCGGCGAGGACGTCATCGGCTGGGAGGGCTCGGTCAGCACCGTGGTCGAGTCCCCCGGTGACCGGGTGTTCGTGGCGCTCTACGACATCCACCCGTACGACGCCGCGCAGCTCGACGAGATCGAGGGCGTGACCGCCGAGACGTACCGCAGGCTGACCGTCCGCGTCTCGACGCTCGACGGCGACGTGACCGCGTGGGTCTACGTGTTCGACGGGTACGAGGGCGGGCTGCCCACGGCGTGGTACCTCTCGGAGATCGCGAACGCGGCGGAGAAGGCGGGCGCGCCGGACGACTACGTCACCGAGCTGCGGTCCCGCCCCACCGGCACCGCGTCCGCGTAGCGCGTCTCCCACACCGACAGTCTGCGCCGCCTGGCCCTACGGGCGCTCGGCGACCCCGGTACGCGGGTGCCGGGTCACACCCGCGAGGCGGGCACACTCCGCTCGTACATGTCGGTCCAGCGCTCCTCCACCAGCCCGACTGAGCGGTAGAGCGTGACCGGCGCGGTCGGGTTGGCCAGGTCGACGCCCAGCCCGGCCCCGGCGCGGCCCTTCGCCGCGTAGACCGCGAAGGCCCGGCGCAGCAGCGCCGCGCCCACCCCGCGACGCCGGTACGCGGGCAGCACCGACAGCGTCCGCACCCACCCCAGGCCCTGGTCGAGCGCCTGGTCGGAGGACTGGAGCGCACCGGCCGACTCGCCGTCGACCTCGGCCAGGAACCACTCGTCCCAGACCTTGCCGTACGACGGCAGCAGCTCCCGCCACTGCGCGAAGCCGAGCGGGTCGTGGTCCGGGGTGTCCCGGAACGCGGTGTCGTAGATCCGGTGGAACAGCCGCAGGTCGCTCTCGTCGTCGGCGCGCAGCGGCCGCACCGTCACCCCGGGCGGGGGCGCCGGCTCGGCGGGCAGGTCGGCGAACGAGAGACTCATCCGGATGTAGCGCTTGATCCGGGTGAACCCGGCCTCGGTCAGCTCACCGGCCCAGCGGGTCTCCGGCGCGTACACCCCGGTGCGCGCGGTCAGCGCGGGCAGGCCGCGCTCGGCGGCCCGTTCGGCGACCCGTTCGGCGACCCGTTCCAGCAGCCGGGCCAGCAGCGGCGCGCGCAGGTCGGCGCCGCGGTCGGGATCGACGAGGACGTCCACCCACTCCCGGCCCACCCCGCTCGGGTTGTCCAGGATCGACCAGGCCACCGCCGTGCCGTCCGGGTCGGTGACCAGCCACGAGTCCCGGGCCGGGTCGACGAACGGCGCGGTCAGCGCGGACCGCACGTCCTCTTCGTCGAAGTCCGGGTAGCCCACGGCGAACGTGTCGGCGGCGTGTACCACCGCCAGGATGGCGGGCACGTCGTCGAGGGTCGGGCGGCGGGCCGACCAGCCGGCGGGAAGCGTCACGGCCCAGATCGTGGCAGCCGGACCGGCCGCGTCGCCTCCCATTTATCCGCCGCGGGCGCGCTGCCGCGCGGCGCCGAGCAGACCCAGCAGCTCAGCGCCCTCGGCGGTGCTCAACGCCCGGAACGCCGCCGACGCCAGCCGGTCGGTCACCGCCTCGGCCCACAGCCGGCGCCGCACCAGCGGCCCGACCGGCGGGTACGGGGGCACCCAGCCGCACGCGGCCGCTCCGGCCTCGCCCTCCGGGCCGGCCAGCACCGCCTCCAGCGACGTCAGCCCGGAGGCGCGCACCGCCAGCAGGTACGCCCCGGCGAAATGCTCGCGCAGCAGCAGCATGCCGACAGCCGCCCGCGCACCCGGGGACGGATCGGGCACGGGCATGGCCCGCCAGGCGGCGAACAGTGGCATGCCGCTGCCGTCCGCCGCGTCGACCGCCCGGCCCAGCAGCGCGGCGAGCCGCGACGACTCGGCGCCGTCGCCCAGCCGGGCGTTGCCCCACCGGCAGCACTCGGCCAGGTTGGCGGCGGCCACCTCCAGCGGCGGGACGGTCCGCGCGGCGGCGTCCCAGCCGTCGGTGACCGCCTCCGGCGCGATGAAGCCGAGCGCCGCGGCCACCGTCTCGGCGCGGACGTCGCCGAGCGCACCGGCCCGCCCGGTGATGTAGAAGGCCCATCCGGAGATGCCGAGCAGCCGCGCCCGGCGCAGCGTGGACGGGCAGCGGGCGAACGCCTCCCCGAGTTCGAGCACCAGCGGTTTGGAGGCGGCGGCGAGCTGTTCCGGAGTCATCGGCCGCCCGTCACCGTCACTCCACCGAAGCCATTCATCACGCTCAGTCTGCCGCGTGATCACCGGTGTCGGCATCCTCCTCTTCGGCGTCCAGCGCCTCCAACACGGCCTCCACCTCGCCGGCCCGGCGCCGGGCCGCTGTGACCGCCCGTTCCGCGCCCCGGCGGGCCAGCCGAGACCGGCTCAGCTCCTGCTCGGCGACGGCCCGCCGACGCTCCAGCTCGGCCAGCTCGGTCTCGATCCGGTCCAGCGTCACGGCCCCGTCCCGCTCGGCCTCGTCGGCCGTCGCCAGCTCCTTCTCGGCCCGGTCCAGGTCCGCCCGGGCCCGGGTCAGCTCCCGGGTCGCGGTCCGCCGCCGCCCGGTCCGTTCGGCCCGCGCCGCCCGCTCGTCGCGGGCCCGGCGCGCGTCGGCCCGCTCGGCCGCCCGATCCGGTACGACAGGCGCCTCCTCGCCCCCTGTCACGAGCCGGAGCTGGGGGCGGGGCACCTCGCCGAACCCGGCGTAGTGGCTGGCCCGCAGCAGGCGTCCGGCGCGTACCTGCTCGGCCACCTCGGCGTCCGACAGCGCGGCGTTGAGTGTCGCCTCGACCTCGCCCAGCGGCAGCTTCCCGGCCGGGGGCGCGGCGGGCTCGGCGGCTGCGAGCCGGCGTACCTCCGCCACCAGCGCGCCCACGACGGCGCGGCGCTGCGCGGACAGTTCCCGCAGCGTGCCGCCGCGCAGGTCGCGCTGCGCGGCGCGCAGCGACTCGGCCAGCTGGGTGAGGTCGGCGACCAGCTCGGGACGGCGGATCGCCAGCAGGTTGACCAGCCAGGCCGCCACTGTGGGCCGGCGCAGCTTGCCGATCTCCCGGGCGGTACGCGGGTCACCGGACCGCCGCGCCTGCGCGACGGCGGCGTCCCGGGCCGCGACGAACCGGTCCGGCGGCGTGGCGTAGAGCTGCCGGATCACCTCCGCGGGTACCTCGGCCATGCTCAGGCGTCGATCCGGGTGCCCGGCTCCAGACGGCGGTAGTCGGTGTTGGACATCGCCGTGTACTGCCGGTCCAGCACACCGAAGCCGTTGTCGTTGAGCAGCCCGTCGTGCAGCGCGTACGCCCGGCGCGGCGCGACCGCGCGGATGAAGTCGACCACCTCGGAGAACTTCGACCAGGGCGCGTGGATCGGGGCGAACAGCGTGTCCACCTGCACGTCGTCGGGCACGAACAACGCGTCGCCCGGGTGGTACACCACGTCGGCGAAGAGGTAGCCGATGTTCTGGATCACCGGGATGTCCGGGTGGATGACCGCGTGCTGCCCGCCGTACGCCCGCACCGGCACCCCGGCGACTGTGAACGACTGTCCGGGCTCGACCGTCACCAGCGCCCCGGCGGCGTCGCCGAGCACCCCGGCGAGCGAGGCGGGACCGTGCACCGGCACCGGCCGCCGTTCCAGCGCGCGGGTCAGCGCGGCGACGTCCACATGGTCCGGGTGTTCGTGGGTGATCAGCACCGCGTCCGCGCCGTCCAGCGCCGCCGGATCGCTGAAGACACCCGGGTCGACGACGAGCACCGCACCGTCGTGCTCCAGCCGGAGACAGGAGTGGGCGTATTTGGTCACCTGCATCGTGACTCCTCGATTATCGAATCGTGATGTCCTCAGCGCAGTCTGCCGGAACCGGCGCGACCACGCGCCACGTCCGAGGTATCGGTCCCGGCGGGCGGGGCCGTAGACGATCGGAGTACGGGGTATGGGCGGACGACGATTCCGGGGCGTGGCCCTGGTGGCTGTGGGTCTGATAGCGGCGCTGGGTGTGGGCGCCTGCGGCGCGGGCGGGGACTCCGGCAGCGACTCGGCCGCGCCGGCGGCCGACGGAGGCGCGGTGCGCGACCAGGCCGCCGAGCGCGGTGCGGACAGCGATCAGGCGGCTCCGGGCGGCACCGGTGGCGCGGACCTGCGGGTCGATCAGCGGTCCATCATCTACACCGGAACCATGCAGGTCCGGGTGGACGATGTGGAGGCCGCCGCGCGGGAGGCGACCACGGCGGTGACCGCGGCCGGCGGATTCGTCGGCGCGGACCGGCGGTCGAGCCGGGCCGCCGAGGCGCGGGCGGCGCTGACGCTGCGCGTGCCGGCCGACCGGTTCGCCGCGGTGATCGACCGGCTCGCCGGTCTCGGCCGGCAGGAGCGCCGGGAGATCCGCACCGAGGACGTCACCGAGCAGGTGGTCGACCTGGACGCCCGGATCGCGACCCAGCGGGCGCGGGTGGAGAGTTCCCGCAAGCTGCTCGCCCGGGCCACCTCGGTGGACGAGCTGGTCCGGCTGGAGAACGAGGTGGGCACCCGGCAGGCGGATCTGGCCGCGCTGGAGGCCCGCAAGCGCCGGCTGGCGGACCTGACCGCGCTGTCCACCATCACCGTGACGTTCCTCGGTCAGGACGCCAGCACCGCCGAGGAGGAGGCCGACCTCGGCTTCCTGACCGGGCTGGGCGGCGGCTGGACGGCGTTCCTGGCCTCGGCCCGGGTCCTGCTCACAGTGCTCGGCGCGGTGCTGCCGTTCGCGGTCGTGATCGGCGTACCGCTGTGGTTGCTGCTCCTGTGGCGGCGCCGGGTGCGGGCCCGGCGGACGCCGCCCGGTCCGAGCCCGGCGGCGCCGATGCCGCCGGGGCCGCTCGGCGGTCCGGTCAGCGCGCCGCCGCCAGTGCCCGCAGCGCGGTCTGGACCATGAGGCGTACGCCGGCCTCGATGGCGCGCTCGTCCACGTCGAACGAGGCCCGGTGCAGGTCCACGTTGGGCCCGCTGCGGCCGACGCCGAGGCGGGCGAGCGCGCCCGGCACGTGCTCCAGATACCAGGAGAAGTCCTCGCCGCCCATGCTCTGCGGGGTCTCGGCGATCCCGTCGGGGCCGAGCGCCGCGGCGGTGGCCGCGGTGAGGACGCCGATGGCCCGGGCGTCGTTCGTCACCGGGGGCCGGCCGCGCAGGTATTCCAGGTCGACTGTGGCACCGGTGGGCGCGAGCACGTCCCGCACCACCTGAGCGACGATCTTGGGCGCCTGGTCCCAGGTGTCGCGGTCCATCACGCGTAGCGTGCCGGCCGCGCACGCCTCGGACGGGATGACGTTGTAACGGGTGCCGGCCGAGGCGTGGCCGAACACCAGCAGCAGCCCGCTGTTGGCCGGCACCCGGCGGCTGATCAGCGTCGGTACCTCGGTGACCAGCCGGCCGAGCGCGTCCACCAGGTCGACGGTCAGGTGCGGGCGGGCGGTGTGCCCGCCCGGCCCGGTGAGCCGGACGGTGACGTTGTCGGCGGCGGCGGTGATCGGTCCGACCCGCAGGCCGACCTTGCCCACCGGCAGGTTCGGGTCGCAGTGCAGCGCGAAGATCTGCACCACGTCGTCCAGGCCACCGGCCTCGATGACCTCCAGCGAGCCGCAGGGCAGGATCTCCTCGGCCGGCTGGAAGATCAGCCGGACCCGGCCGTCCAGGCGGCCCGTGTCGGCGAGCTGGGCCAGCAGCATGCCGACGCCGAGCATCACCGACGTGTGCACGTCGTGGCCGCAGGCGTGGCAGACGCCCTCCACTGTCGAGCGGTACGGCACGTCCTTCGGGTCGCTCAGCGGCAGCGCGTCGATGTCGGCGCGGAGCGCGATCACCGGCCCGTCCGGGCGTCCGTCGATGTCGCAGATGACGCCGTTGCCCTTGGGCAGCAGGCGCGGCTTGAGACCGGCGAGGGACAGCTCACGGTGCACCAGCCCGGCCGTCTCGAACTCCTCGCCGGACAACTCCGGGTGGGAGTGGATGTGACGGCGCGTTTCGATGAGGCCGGGAACGCGCAGCGCGAGCAGATGGTCGAGCTCGAAGGGCAGGGGCTGGTAACCGGTCGGCGCCTCGGGCCGGGACGACGACAGCAGGCCGCCGGAAGGCAGCGTCAACGCACTCGTCACGTCGAATTCTCGATCACTAGAAGTGGATGGATCTTCGGGTCGGACAGCAGACAGCCTAGACCTCCGGCGGTGACGCTGCGCAACATCTTTCGCGTAGCGGTCGGACCGCGCAGCGTCACGAATGCCCTGGTGAGAGGGCTCGAATATCTGCGGGACAGCAGGTAGATCGCGGTCGAACGCCGTCATCCGCCTCCCACCTCCTACAACGCGTAACCGTTTCATCGGTCACAAATAACAACCCGTCGTTCCGAATTGTCGCATTAGTCGCGGCAATTAACTGCCGCTCCGACAATTGCACGACAACTGTCGGCTGCCGGAAGACTCCCGACGGTGACACGAGCGCCCGATCGCCGACCGCACAGGCTGTCCGTCCCGTTCACCCGATCCGGTTACCCGAATCGCCGAATCGCACACGCGAAAACGGCCCCGCCGGGCACTCGGGGTGCGCGGCGGGGCCGTCGTCGGACGACTCAGAACCGGTCGCTGGGCCGGTAGATCCCCCACACCTCGCGCAGCGTCCCGCAGACCTCGCCGACCGTGGCGCGGGCGCGCAGCGCCTCCTTCATCGGGTAGAGCACGTTGGTGTCCCCCTCGGCGGCGGCACGCAGCTCGGCCAGGGCCCGCTCCACCGCGCCCGAGTCCCGCTCGGCCCGCAGCCGGGCCAGCCGCTCTCCCTGTGCCGCCTCGATCGACGGGTCGACCCGCAGCGGCTCGTACGGCTCCTCCTCGTCGATCTGGAACCGGTTGAGCCCGACCACCACCCGCTCACCCGAGTCGATCTCCTGGGCGATCCGGTACGCGGACTGCTCGATCTCCCGCTTCTGGAACCCGGCCTCGATCGCGTCCACCGCCGAACCGTGGTCGAAGACCCGGTCCATCAGCCCGGTGGCGGCCGTCTCCACCTCGGCGGTCATCGCCTCCACCACGTACGACCCGGCGAACGGGTCGACGGTGGCGGTCAGGTCCGTCTCGTACGCCAGCACCTGCTGGGTCCGCAGCGCCAGCCGGGCCGCCTTCTCCGTGGGCAGCGCGATGGCCTCGTCGAAGCTGTTCGTGTGCAGCGACTGGGTGCCGCCGAGCACGGCACCGAGGCCCTGCACCGCCACCCGGACCAGGTTCACCTCCGGCTGCTGGGCGGTGAGCTGGACGCCGGCGGTCTGGGTGTGGAACCGCAGCATCATCGACTTCGGGTTCTTCGCGCCGAACTCGTCGCGCATCAGCCGGGCCCAGATCCGCCGGGCCGCCCGGAACTTCGCGACCTCCTCCAGCAGCGTGGTGCGGGTCACGAAGAAGAACGACAGCCGGGGCGCGAAGTCGTCGACGGCCAGCCCGGCGGCGAGCGCCGCGCGGACGTACTCCACGCCGTTCGCCAGCGTGAACGCGACCTCCTGCGCGGGCGACGCGCCGGCCTCGGCCATGTGGTAGCCGGAGATGGAGATGGTGTTCCACTTCGGCACCTCGGCCCGGCAGTAGGCAAAGGTGTCGGCGACCAGCCGCAGCGAGGGCTTCGGCGGGAAGATGTACGTCCCCCGGGCGATGTACTCCTTGAGGATGTCGTTCTGGATGGTGCCGTTGAGCGCCGCTCCCGGCACGCCGCTCTCCTCGGCCACGAGCTGGTAGAGCAGCAGCAGCACCGAGCCGGGCGCGTTGATGGTCATCGAGGTGGAGACCTTGTCCAGCGGGATGCCGCCGAACAGCGTGCGCATGTCCTCGATGGAGTCGACGGCTACGCCGACCTTGCCGACCTCGCCGTGCGCGATCGGGTCGTCCGAGTCGTACCCCATCTGGGTGGGCAGGTCGAACGCGACCGACAGGCCCATGGTGCCGGCACGCAGCAGCTGGTGGTAGCGCGCGTTGCTCTCGGTCGCGGTGCCGAACCCGGCGTACTGTCGCATGGTCCAGGGCCGGGACGTGTACATCGTCGGGTAGACCCCGCGGGTGTACGGGAACTCGCCCGGCTCGCCCAGCCGTGCGTCCAGGTCCGCCGGAACGTCTGCCGCCGTGTAGACGCCCCGGATCGGGAACCCCGACTCGCTTGACCGCGCATCGCTCATTACCGGATGGTAGGACGCACTGACCGCCTGGTGGGTGAGGGATACGGCACACCTCGCGGCGACCCACCGGAGGTGAGCAGCCGACCACATACCGTCGAGTAGGTAAACGCCCGCCGCGTCGGGTTTCGCATCGGGCGTCGGAACCAGCAAGATAGAGGGGTTGTGTCCCAGCCCCCTCGATATCCCCCGGTGGCTTTTCTGTGACTCAGATTCCGACGTGGAGCGGCGGACCGGCCAGTCCCCCCACTGGACGCGCGGCGCCCGGCACCACCATCGGTGGTCGCTACTCGCTGCGCTCCCCCGTGGGCAACGGAGGCATGGGCACGGTCTGGCGGGCCACAGACACGTTGCTGCGCCGTGATGTGGCGGTCAAGGAGGTCGTCCTCCCGCCGGGGCTCGCCCCGAGCGACCGCGACGCGCTCTACGAACGGACGCTGCGGGAGGCCCGTGCCGCCGCCGCGATCCAGCACCCGGCAGTGGTGCAGGTCTACGACGTGGTCACCGAGGGTGGCCGCCCGTGGATCGTGATGGAACTGCTGGACGCCCGCAGCCTGGCCGACATGGTGATCGAGGACGGGCCGGTCGCACCACGCGCCGTCGCCAAGATCGGGATCGCCCTGCTCGGCGCGCTGGAGGTGGCGCACGCGATCGGCGTGCTGCACCGCGACGTCAAGCCGGCCAACGTGCTGATCTGCACCGACGGCCGCTGCGTGCTCACCGACTTCGGCGTCGCCCGGATGCCCACCGACGTGCAGCTCACCACGCCCGGCATGGTGCTCGGCTCGCCGCACTTCATCTCGCCCGAGCGGGCCATGGGCCAGGAGTTCGGGCCGCCGAGCGACCTGTTCTCGCTCGGCGTGACGCTCTACACGGCGGTCGAGGGCCGGCCCCCGTTCGACAAGGGCGACCCGATCGAGACCATGCACGCCGTGGTCGAGGACCCGCCCGCCACGCCGCAGCGCAGCGGCCCGCTGACCGGCGTGCTGATGGGGCTGCTGGAGAAGGACCCGGCCCGCCGGATGGACGTGCACCGGGCCCGGGCCAACCTGCGCGAGCTGCTCGCCGGGCCGCTGACCAGCACCTCCACAGCCGTCAACTCGGTCACCGACCCGTACGCGGTGGTGCCGGTGCCCCGCCCGACCACGCCGCCGGCGATCGCGGCGGAGCCGAAGCCGAGCGGGCAGATCGGCGGCCGGGCGATGATCGGCCCGGACGAGTCGCTCACCGACCGGCTCGCCGCGCTGCGCCGCGGGGAGCGGGCCGCCGGCGAGAAGCCCGCGGCGGGTGCCGCCGCGCTCGACGAGACCAGCGCCGACGCGCTGGCCGGCCCGCTGCACACCCCGACCGGCGCGATGTCCGGGACCGGCCCGCCGGAGACCACCCAGCGCATCTCGCCGGACGCCACGGTGCGGCTCGGCCAGGGCGCCGCCGCGGACGCGACCCAGGCGGTGCCGACCGCCTACGGCCGCACCGTCGACGCCACCCAGCCGGTGTACGGCGGCGGCAACCAGTGGTCGGTGCCCGGCACCGGCCAGCCCTGGACCACAGCGGCCACCTCGCCACCGGCCGCCGGTGGTGGCGGCGCGGCCGGCGGCGCCAAGGGCCTGCTCGGGCGCGTGAAGGCGTGGCCGCGCAAGGTCCAGCTCGCCGCCGCCGGTGGCCTCGCCGTGGTGCTGCTGGTGAGCGTGATCGCGCTGACCAGCGGCGGCGACGACGCTCCCCCGCCGATCGTGGGCGCGCTGCCGTCGAACTCGGCCGCCGCCTCGCCGGTGGAGATGCAGGAACAGACCGTCAAGGGCGTGACCATCCAGGTGCCGAAGGGCTGGCAGCGGCAGACCGGCGGCCTCTACGTCGACTACGTCGACCCGGAGGACGAGGGCCGCAAGGTGCGGGTCATCGCCGAAGCGTGGGGCGGCACCTCGATCAGCTGGGCCGAGTTCGCCTCGCGGAACCTGAAGAAGAACAGCGCCAAGAGCAAGACCTGCCCCGCCCCCTACACCGAGGTGTCGATCTCCGAACAGCCGCTGGCCGGGCAGACCGCCGGCCAGCTCGAATACACCTGCGGCGAGGGCGAGTCCATGCGCCACGGCATCTGGCGGGGCATGGTCAAGGACGGCAAGGTCTACTCGTTCTACCTCTCCTCGACCGACGCGCGGTTCGCCGAGAGCAAGCCGATCTTCGACGCGATGGCCGGCTCGTTCCAGCTCACGGCGGCCAACTGAGTCGAGGCCGACGGCCGGTGGTGATCCGGCGCCGTGCTTTCATGAGGCAATGGCGGCGGAAACCACTGACCTTGACGACCTTCGCGTACGAGCCGAGCGCTGGCTCGCCGACGACCCGGACCCGGACGACCGCGTCGAGCTGCGCACGGTCCTTGACGGGCTGCCCGGCACGGCGGCCGACCTGGCCGACCGGTTCGCCGGTCCGCTGACCTTCGGCACCGCCGGGCTGCGCGGCCCGCTACGGGCCGGGCCGAACGGCATGAACCTCGCCGTTGTCACCCAGGCCGCCGCCGGACTGGTCGGCTGGCTCGCCGCCCAGGGCGGCGAGGGCCCGCTGGTGATCGGGTACGACGCCCGGCGCGGCTCCCGTGCCTTCGCCGAGCGCACCGCACGGGTGGCGACCGGTGCTGGCCGTCAGGCGCTGCTGCTGCCCCGGCCGCTGCCCACGCCCGTGCTGGCGTTCGCGGTCCGGCAGCTCGGCGCGGTCGCCGGCGTGATGGTCACGGCCAGTCACAACCCGCCGCAGGACAACGGCTACAAGGTCTACCTGGGCGCGCAGCTCGGCGGTGAGCTGGGCGCCGGCGCGCAGATCGTGCCGCCCGCCGACGCCGGGATCGAGGCGGCCATCCGCGCGGTGGGCCCGCTCGCGGCGGTGCCGCTCGGCCCGGCCGGTCAGGTGCTCGGCGACGACCTGGTGGCCGCGTACGTGGAGCGGGCCGCCGCCGTGGTGGACCCGGCCGGACCGCGCGACCTGAAGGTGGCGTACACGCCGCTGCACGGGGTGGGCGCCGCCGTGCTGACGGCCGCGTTCGCGCGCGCTGGATTCGGCGTTCCCGGCGTGGTGCCCGAGCAGGCCGAGCCCGACCCGGCGTTCCCGACCGTCAGCTTCCCCAACCCGGAGGAGCCGGGCGCTGTGGACCTGCTCGTCGCGCTCGCCGAGCGCACCGGCGCGGACCTCGCCGTCGCCAACGACCCGGACGCGGACCGCTGCGCGGTGGCCGTCCGCGACGCCGGGTCCTGGCGGATGCTGCGCGGCGACGAGGTGGGCGCGCTGCTCGCCGACCACCTGATGCGGCGCGGCGTGACCGGCCTGTACGCCACCACGATCGTGTCGTCGGCGCTGCTGCGGGCCATGGCGGCGGCCCGGGGCATGCCCTACGACGAGACGCTCACCGGATTCAAGTGGATCGTCCGGGCCGGCGGCGGCCGGGAGCCGCTGGTGTACGGCTACGAGGAGGCGCTCGGCTACTGCGTCGCGCCGGAGCACGTCCGGGACAAGGACGGCATCACCGCCGCGCTGACGGTCGCCGAGCTGGCCGCCGGGCTCAAGGCCGAGGGCCGTACGCTCCTCGACCGGCTGGACGAGCTGGCCGCCGAGTTCGGTGTGCACCACACCGAGCAGCTTTCGGTCCGGGTGGAGGATCTGCGGGTGATCGCGGACTCGATGGCCCGGATCCGGGCCGCCACCCCGACCGCGCTGCTCGGGCAGCCGGTGACCGAGGCGTCCGACCTGCTCCCGGACGCGGACGTGGTGATCCTGCGCACCGGCGCGGCCCGGGTGGTGATCCGGCCGTCCGGTACCGAGCCGAAGCTCAAGGCGTACCTGGAGGTGGTGGAGCCGGTGACCGGCGGCGACGTGCCCGCGGCCCGGCAGCGCGCGCGTGCCGCCATCACCGAGCTGCGCAACGAGATCGCCGCCGCCCTGGGCCTCTAGCCTCAATGCAAGGAAGGGCCCCTTGTTAACGCCAGGCGTTAACAAGGGGCCCTTCCTCTACCTGAGGCGTTAAGAGGGGGCCCTTCCTTACCGCTTGCCCAGGGCGGCGTCGACGGCCTGGCCCAGCGCGGCGATGACCAGGCTGATCGACGGGCGTACGACGCTGTCGTCCAGGCTCACCGTGCCGGAGAACCCGGCGCCGGCGGCGATCTCCTCCAGGCGCCGGCCGGCGTCCTCGGCGGCCGGGCCGGTCAGCCCGAGCGCCGGTTCCATCCGCAGCACCGCGACGAGCGTGGCGAGCGCGGCGGTCCGCTCGTCCGGGAGCTGCCCGCTGGTCAGCGCCTCGGCCAGCCGCTGCCGGATGTCCGCCTCGACGGTGGGGTCCGCCACCGGGTAGCGGTGCACGTGGATGAAGCCCAGCTCGGTCTCCTCCACGTCCCGGACCACGCCCCGCCCGCACAGGTCGGTGAGGATCCGGTCGCGCAGCCCGTGCCGCAGCCGCTGCACCCACGACGACGGCGTGTGCGGGGTCTCTGCGGCGATCTTGGCGAGTACGGCGTCCGCGATCGGCTCGCCGGTCGGGGCCGGGTCGACCACCGCCAGGTTCCCGTCCGCGTACGCGACCCGTCCGGCCAGGGCCAGCTCGACCAGCACCGCGGCGGCCATGCCCAGGTCCAGGCTGATCCGCGGCATGGTGGCCTTGCCGGTTTCGTCGTCATACGCGAGGAGCAGCAGCTCCTCGGCGAGCGCAACACCAGTCATGGCCCGGAACGCTAGCGCCTCCCCGCACCCCCGCGCACCAACTCGCCGGGGCCGCCCGGTTCCCGGTGGAGAGGGGCCGTCCGGACCGCCCTCTCCACCGGACGGTGTCTCAGAAGCGGGGCATGCCGCCGAACTGGCGGTCGCCGGCGTCACCCAGGCCGGGGACGATGAACTTCGAGTCGTTCAGTCCCTCGTCGATCGAGGCGGTGACCAGGCGCAGCGGCAGGCCGGAGCGCTCCAGCCGCTCGATGCCGACCGGCGCGGCCAGCACGCAGAGCACCGTGATGTCGGTGCAGCCGCGGTCGGCGAGCAGCCGGCAGCAGTGCTCCAGCGAGCCGCCGGTGGCGAGCATCGGGTCGAGCACCAGCACCGGCAGGCCGCTGAGATCGCGCGGCAGCGACTCCATGTACGCGCGGGGCTCGTACGTCTCCTCGTCGCGGGCCAGGCCGACGAAGCCCATCGACGACTCGGGTAGCAGGCCGAGCGCGGCGTCGGCCATGCCGAGACCGGCCCGCAGCACCGGCACCAGCAGCGGCGGGTTCGCCAGCCGGCTGCCCTCGGTGGCGGTGACCGGGGTCTGGATCGAGTACTTCTCGACCGGGAAGGAGCGCGCGGCCTCGTACACCAGCATGGTGGTGAGTTCGCGCAGCGCCGCCCGGAACGACGACGAGTCGGTCCGGGCGTCCCGCATGGCGGTCAGCCGCGTCTGGGCGAGCGGATGGTCAATGACGTGTACGTCCACGATCGCTCAACCTACCGTTTGGCGGTCCGGCGCAGGGCGGCTGCGGTACGACCAGCGACACCGCTCACGTATGACGCTCACGACCGGTCGTTCGTGAGCAAGATCACTCGGCGGGCGGGTGCGTACTATTCGGGGCATGACGGCGACAACGACGTCGGCCCGGTCGGACCTCTCCGAGCTGGGACGATCCGAGACCGCTCTGCGGACCTTCCTGCACGGCCTGCCCGGCGTGGACCAGGTCGGCGCGGAGCAGCGGGCGGCACAACTCGGCACCCGCTCCATCAAGACCACCGCCAAGGCCGAGGCGATCGACCTGGCGATCCGGATGGTCGACCTGACCACGCTCGAAGGGGCGGACACCCCGGGCAAGGTGCGGGCGCTGGCCGCGAAGGCGCTGCGCCCCGACCCGGCCGACCCGAGCTGCCCGCACGTCGGCGCCGTCTGCGTCTACCCGTCGATGGTCCTGTACGTGGCGGAGGTGCTGCGCGGCAGCGGCGTACACCTGGCGAGCGTGGCGACCGCGTTCCCGTCCGGTCAGGCGCCCCTGGAGATCAAGCTCGCCGACGTGCGGGCAGCCGTCGAGGCGGGCGCGGACGAGATCGACATGGTGATCAACCGGGGCGCGTTCCTGGCCGGGCGCTACTCCGAGGTCTACGACGAGATCGTGGCCACCAAGGAGGCGTGCGGGGACGCGCACCTCAAGGTGATCCTGGAGACCGGTGAGCTGGCCACGTACGACAACGTGCGGCGCGCCTCCTGGCTCGCCATGCTCGCGGGCGGTGACTTCATCAAGACCTCCACCGGCAAGGTCCCGGTCGCGGCGACCCTGCCGGTGACACTGGTGATGCTGGAGGCGGTCCGCGACTTCCGCGCCGCCACCGGGCGGCAGGTCGGCGTCAAGCCGGCCGGCGGCATCAAGACCACCAAGGACTCGATCAAGTACCTGGTCATGGTCAACGAGACAGTCGGCCCCGACTGGCTGAGCCCGGACTGGTTCCGGTTCGGCGCGTCGAGCCTGCTCAACGACCTGCTCATGCAGCGCACCAAGCTGACGACCGGCGTCTACGCCGGCCCCGACTACTTCACCCTGGACTGAACGCGATGTTCGAATACGCACCCGCCCCCGAGTCCCGCTCGGTGGTGGACATCAAGCCCTCGTACGGGCTCTTCGTCGACGGCGCGTTCGTCGACCCGGCCTCCGGCAGCAGCTTCAAGTCGGTGAACCCGGCCTCCGAGGAGGTGCTGGCCGAGATCGCCGAGGCCGGCGACGAGGACGTCGACCGCGCGGTCCGCGCCGCGCGCACGGCGTACGAGAGGGTCTGGGGTCCGATGCCGGGCCGGGACCGGGCCAAGTACCTCTTCCGGATCGCCCGGATCATCCAGGAGCGCTCGCGCGAGCTGGCGGTGCTGGAGTCCCTGGACAACGGCAAGCCGATCAAGGAGTCCCGCGACGTCGACCTGCCGCTGGTCGCCGCCCACTTCTTCTACTACGCGGGCTGGGCGGACAAGCTCCCCCACGCGGGCTTCGGGCCGGACCCGAAGCCTCTCGGCGTCGCCGCGCAGGTCATCCCGTGGAACTTCCCGCTGCTGATGCTGGCGTGGAAGATCGCCCCGGCGCTGGCCGCCGGCAACACGGTGGTGCTCAAGCCGGCCGAGACCACCCCGCTCACCGCGCTGCTGTTCGCCGAGATCTGCCAGCAGGCCGACCTGCCGGCCGGCGTGGTGAACATCGTCACCGGTGCGGGCGACACCGGCCGGGCGCTGGTCGAGCACCCGGGCGTGGACAAGGTGGCGTTCACCGGCTCCACCGATGTCGGCCGCGCCATCGCCCGCTCGGTCGCCGGCACCCGCAAGAAGCTCACGCTGGAGCTGGGCGGCAAGGCCGCGAACATCGTCTTCGACGACGCCCCGATCGACCAGGCCGTCGAGGGCATCGTCAACGGCATCTTCTTCAACCAGGGCCACGTCTGCTGCGCCGGCTCCCGGCTGCTGGTCCAGGAGTCGGTGGCCGACCGGGTGCTGGAGTCGCTCAAGCGCCGGATGGCCCAGCTGCGGGTCGGCGACCCGCTGGACAAGAACACCGACGTCGGGGCGATCAACTCGGCCGCGCAGCTGGCCCGCATCCGGGAGCTGTCCGACGCCGGGTCCGCCGAGGGCGCGGAGCGCTGGTCGCCGCCGTGCGAGCTGCCCGAGCGCGGCTTCTGGTTCGCCCCGACCATCTTCACCGGCGTCACCCAGGCGCACCGGATCGCCCGCGAGGAGATCTTCGGCCCGGTGCTGTCGGTGCTCACGTTCCGCACCCCGGCGGAGGCCGTCGAGAAGGCCAACAACACGCCGTACGGGCTGTCGGCCGGGATCTGGACCGACAAGGGTTCCCGGATCCTGTGGCTGGCCGACCGGCTGCGCGCGGGAGTGGTGTGGGCCAACACGTTCAACAAGTTCGACCCGACGTCGCCGTTCGGCGGCTACAAGGAGTCGGGCTACGGTCGCGAGGGCGGCCGGCACGGGCTGGAGGGGTACCTCAATGTCTGAGCGGGTCGCGGTACGCAAGACGTACAAGCTCTTCATCGGCGGGAAGTTCCCGCGCAGCGAGTCGGGACGGTCGTATCTCGTGCAATCCGCGAACGTGTCTCTTGCCTCCCGGAAGGACGCGCGGGACGCCGTCGTGGCCGCCCGCGCCGCGGTGAAGGGCTGGGCCGGGGCGACCGCGTACAACAGGGGTCAGATCGTCTACCGGGTCGCCGAGATGCTGGAGGGCCGGCGCGAGCAGTTCGTCGCCCTGGGCGTCCCGGCCGACGAGGCGGACGCGGCGATCGACCGCTGGGTCTGGTACGCCGGCTGGTCCGACAAGCTGGCCCAGGTGTACGGCGGGGCGAACCCGGTGGCCGGCCCGTACTTCAACCTGTCCGCGCCGGAGCCCACCGGCGTGGTGGCCGTGGTGGCACCCGAGGAGCCCGCGCTGCTCGGCCTGGTGAGCGTGATCGCACCGGCGATCGTCACCGGGAACACGGTGGTGGTGGCCGCCTCCCCGGCGGCGCCGCTGGCGGCGGTGACGCTGGCCGAGGTGCTCGCCACCTCCGACCTGCCCGGCGGGGTGGTCAACGTCCTCACCGGCCGGCTGACCGAGACCGTGCCGACGCTCGCCGCGCACATGGACGTCAACGCGATCGACCTGACCGGCGTCGCCGACGCCGAGCTGGCGGCCGACCTGGAGATCAAGGCCGCGGAGAACCTCAAGCGGGTGCTCCGGCCGACCCCGGCCGACCACGACTGGTACGCCGATCCCGGCATCACCCGGATGACGACCCTGCTGGAGACCAAGACGGTCTGGCACCCGAAGGGCGTCTGACCGGCGCGGCCCAGTCCGGCCCGAAGTGGCGGCACACCCCCAGCCGGGTTGCCGCCACTTTCCCTTCCACCCACCTCCCCGAGCCGGTGCCGACCTCACCCGGTGCGCCCACCCGCAGCAGCCGAGATCGACGCCGTTCCCGCGAAGTGGCCGCATCAGCCACCTTTGGACAACCCCACGTCCCCGAGCCGGTGCCGGCCTCGCCCAACGTCCACCCTCGGTCAGCAAGATCAACACCGGCACGGGAGGGGCTTCATCCACCCGCCCCAGGTGCCGCCACCTCCCCGAACTGGTGCGGACATTGCCCACGCACCCCCACCCCGGGCTTCGAGATCAACTCGAGTACGGCGAGGTGGCTGCATCAACTCACCTGGGACAGCACCACCTCCCCGAGCCGGTGTTGATCTCACCCGGAGCACTCGGAACGAGCAAGATCAACGCCAGCACGCCGAGGTGGCTGCATCGACCGACGCGGGACGGCACCATCTCCCCGAACTGGTGTTGATCTTGCCGACGGGCGCCTACCCGACCACGGCATGGTCGACACCGGTTTCCCGGGAAGCAGCCGGACCTCGGGTCGGCAAGATCGGCACCAGTGCGCCGAGGTGGCTGCACGGACCGGCCCGGGACGGCACCACCTCCCCGAGCTGGTGTTGATCTTCGGGAACGGGGGAACCGGGGAACGGGGTGACGGAGGGGATCTACTACCGGGGGTAGGATTGACGGGTGACTCGGCTGGGGGACCTTGAGCGTGCGGTGATGGACGTGCTGTGGGACGCGGCGCCCGCCTCGTCGGGCGGGGTGACGGTGCGCGAGGTCGCCGACGCCCTGGACGGCCGGGAACTCGCCTACACCACTGTGATGACGGTGCTCGACCGGCTCGCCGGCAAGGGCATGGTGCAGCGTGAGCGGGAGGGCCGCGCCTGGCGTTACCGGCCCGCCGCCACCCGCGAGGCGTACATCGCCCAGCTCATGCTCGACGCCCTCGATCTCGGCGGCAGCCGGGACGCCGCGCTCGTGCGCTTCGCCCGCTCGGTGACCGGCACGGAGGCGGACGTGCTCCGCGCCGCGCTCGGCGCCGAGGCCGGGCCGGCTGTCGAGGACGGACCGGCCGGCCGGGTCGAGAACCCCCGGCCCGGCCGGCCGGCGCTCGACGAGGCGACGGACCGGTAGGGCGGCTGCCGTGGCGTACGCCCTGCACTTCGCCGCGATCATCCTGGCCTGCTGGCTGACCGCGCAGGTCCTCGCCGCCGCGCGCTGGACCTGGCGGGCGCCCCGGGTGGCGATCATCTGCTGGCAGGCGGTCGGGCTGGCGCTCGGCCTGTCCGCCATCGGGCTGCCGATGGCGCTGGGGGTCGACGCGTACGACCGGGCGACCGGGCACGCGCTTGTGGCCCTGGCCGAGGACCTGGCCCACGGCACGCTGCCGGCCGGTGTGGGGGCGGTGCACCTCAGCCTGGTCGGCGTCGGTCTCGGCATCGGCGCGGTGCTGCTCACCACGACGGTCCGCAGCCTGCACGGCGCGGTCCGCGCCCAGCGCCGGCACCGGGAGCTGCTGCACCTGGTGGCCCGGCGTGACCCGACGGTGCCGGGCGCGCTGGTGCTCGACCACCCGAGCGCGGCGGCGTACTGCCTGCCCGGGGTGCGTCCCCGGGTGGTGGTGAGCGCGGGCACGCTCGACCTGCTCGACCCGGCCGAACTGGCGGCGGTGCTCACGCACGAGCGGGCGCACGCGCAGGAGCGGCACGATCTGGTGCTGCTGCCGTTCACCGCGCTGTGCCGGGCGCTGCCCTGGTTCCGGTGGGTGCGGGACGCGCACGCGCGGGTGGCGCTGCTGGTCGAGATGCGCGCCGACGACAAGGCCCGGGAGCTGCACGCGGACGCGCCGCTCGCCGGTGCGCTGCGCCGGTTCGCCGCCGCCGAGCACCGGGTGCAGCCGGCCGGCACGCTCGGACTCGGCGACCGCGACCTCGACGTACGCGTGCAGCGGCTGCTCGTCGCGGACCGCCCGCCGCGGGTGCTCGGCGCGGTGGCGCTGGCTGTCGCGGGCACGCTCGTCTCCCTGCCGTTCGCCCTGTTCCTGAGCTGACGTCGTCCCCTACGGGACTTCTCCGGGTTCGCGCACCCCTATAGGTAGCGGGGCTACGTGTAGGTTGGCTACGACAAGAGAGCCAACCCATGGGAGGACGACAGTGGACCCGCTGCTCCTCGCCCGCCTCCAGTTCGCCACCACCACCTCGATCCACTTCCTGTTCGTGGCGGTCACGCTCGGCCTGGTCACGCTCCTGGTCGGGTTGCAGACGGCCGGCTACCTGACCGGCAAGCCGGTGTACGAGCGGCTGACCCGGTTCTGGGGTCAGCTCTACGTGATCAACTACGTGCTCGGCATCGCCACCGGCATCGTCATGGAGTTCCAGTTCGGACTGAACTGGAGCGGGCTGTCGCGCTACGTCGGAAACGTGTTCGGCGCGCCGCTGGCCATCGAGACGCTCGTGGCGTTCTTCCTGGAGTCCACGTTCCTCGGCATGTGGATCTTCGGATGGCACCGGCTGCGGCGCGGCGTGCACCTGGCGCTGCTCTGGGGCGTGGCGATCACCGCGTACGCCTCGGCCTTCTGGATCATGGTGGCGAACGCCTGGCTGCAGAACCCGGTCGGGTACGAGGTCCGCGACGGCGTCGCCCACCTCACCGACTTCGGCGCGCTGCTCACCAACCCCACGTTCGGTATGGCGTTCGGCCACGTGATCTCGGCGAGCCTGGTCACCGGCGGCCTGCTGATGGCCGCGGTGAGCGCCTGGCACCTGCTGCGGCGTACCCCCGACTACGCGCTGTTCCGCACCTCGCTGCGGCTCGGCCTGGTCACCGCGGCGCTCTCGGTCAGCCTGCTCCAGGGCTTCGGCTTCGCCCAGTTCGGCCCGGTCGGGCGGTTCCAGCCGACCAAGTTCGGCGGCGGGCCGGACCGGGACGCGCTCGTCGCCGACTGGACCGCGCGCTTCGGCCCGGGCGACTGGGAACCGCCGGTGCTGTCGAACGTCGGCCTCGGCTTCATGATCCTGATCGGCTTCACGCTCGGCGCGCTCTGGCTCCTGCTGCCGCTGCTCTGGCGCGACTGGATCATCCGGCTGAAGGCGCCGCTCTGGCTGATCCTGCTCGGCCTGCCGCTGCCCTTCGTGGCGATGCTGCTCGGCTGGATCGCCCGCGAGGTCGGCCGCCAGCCCTGGGCCGCGTACGGGCTGCTGCCCACCGCGCAGGCCGTCTCACCGGTCTCACCGGGGCTGATGCTCACCTCGCTGATCGGGTTCAGTCTACTGCTCGGCGCGCTCGCGGTGACCAACTGGACGCTGATGGCCCGGCACGCCGCCCGCGGCGCGTACGACCCCGCGCTCGGCCGCCCGCCCGCGCCCGACAGCGACGCCCACCACCAGCCCGTGTTCGTCTGAGGGAGCCCGCCGTGGAACTCGCCTGGTACGCCCTGCTCGGCCTCTTCTTCGCCACCTACCTCGTGCTCGGCGGCTACGACTACGGCGTCGGCCTGCTGCTGGCCCGGCGCGGCCCGGTGCCGGGCAACCGGGCCACGCTCACCGCGCTCGGGCCGTTCTTCCTCGGCAACGAGGTCTGGCTGGTGGCCGCCGTCGGCATCCTGTTCGGCGCGTTCCCCCGGCTGGAGGGCGAACTGCTCTCCGGCTTCTACCCGGCCGTGCTCGCCGCGTCGGCCGGTGTGGTGCTGGTGACCGCCGGGGTGCAGTTGCGCAGCCGCCCGGTCGCCGCCGCCGCCCGCGCCCGCTGGGACCGGGTGGTGATGGTCGGCTGCCTGCTCGCCGCGCTGGGCTGGGGCGCGGTGCTCGCCGGGCTGCTCCAGGGCGTGCCGCTGAGCGCCGACGGCCACGTGGTCGGTGTCGGTCATCTCGCCACCCCGTTCGTCGCCGCCGCCGGGCTGGCGCTGCTCGCGCTGGTGGCGGTGCACGGTGCGACGTTCCTCACGCTCCGGCTGCCCGCCGCCGAGGCCCCGGCGCTCGCCCGGCTGGCGGCCGGCCTGGTGCCCGCCGCACTCGTCGCGGTCGGCGCGGCCACCGTCCTGGGTGTGCTCTCCGATCGGGTACGCGCCGCTGCGGCGCGCCCGGCTGTCGCCGTACTCCTGCCGTTGGCGCTCGTGGCGGCGCTGCTGGCGGCCCGCGCGGCGCTGCGGCGGGGCCGGGCCGGGGTGGCCTTCGCCGCCACCACGACGGCGCTGGCGCTGCCCGCGCCGCTGATCGGGGCCGCGCTCTGGCCCCGGATCCTGGTCTCCACCGCCGACCCGGCGGCGTCGCTGACAGTGGCCGAGGCGGCCGCCAGCCGCCCGACGCTGGCGCTGTTGGGATGGCTCGCGCTACCGCTCCTGCCGGCCCTACTAGGCTTTCAGGCGATGTGCTGGTGGGTGTTCCGGGGACGGATCGACGGCAGGGCACCGGTGTACTGGTGAACCGCCGCCCGTTCGACCCGCGTCTGCTGCGTCGGGTCCCCGCGGCCCGGCGCGACCTCGCCGTGCTCGCGGCGCTTGGCGGGCTCACCGCGCTGCTGGTGATCGCTCAGGCCACCGCGCTGGCGACGCTGCTGGCGACGGCGTTCGACGGGCGGCTGCACCGGCCGGCGCTCGCCGGGTTCGCGGCCGCGGTCACCGGGCGGGCGCTGGTCAGCTGGGCGCAGGGCACTGTGGCGGCGCGGGCCGCCGCCACAGTGAAGGCGGCGCTGCGCGCCGACCTGCTCGGCGCGGTCGGCCGGCACGGCCCCACCTGGGTCGCCGGGCAGCGGGCCGGGCAGCTCGCCACGCTGGCCGGACGCGGCCTGGACGCGCTCGACCCGTACTTCACCGGCTACCTGCCGCAGCTCGTGCTGAGCGTCACGGTGCCGGTGGCGGTGCTGGCCCGGATCGTGTTCGCCGACTGGAGCTCGGCGCTGATCATCGCGCTCACCATCCCGCTCATCCCGATCTTCGGCGCGCTGCTCGGCTGGCAGGCGCAGGCCGCCACCGAACGGCAGTGGCGCCGGCTGTCGCTGCTCGGCGGGCACTTCCTCGACATGGTGGCCGGGCTGCCCACGCTGCGCGCGTTCGGCCGGTCCCGGGGGCAGGTCGGCGTGGTACGCCGGATGGCCGACGGCCACCGCCAGGCCACCATGAAGACGCTGCGCATCGCGTTCCTGTCCGCGCTGGTGCTGGAACTGGTCGCCACGCTCTCCGTCGCGCTGGTCGCGGTGCCGGTCGGCATCCGGCTGCTCGGCGGCGGCCTCACGCTCTCCACCGCGCTTCTGGTGCTGCTGCTCACCCCGGAGGCGTACCTGCCGCTGCGGGCCGCGGGTAGCCGGTTCCACGCCAGCATGGAAGGACTCACCGCGCTGGACGAGGCGCTCACGCTCTCCGCCACCGACGCGCCCGCCGCCGCCCAGCCGCGCCGTCCGGCGCCGCGCGGGCGGGGCGAGATCCGCTTCGAGGGCGTCACTGTCGCGTACGACCGGACCACCGCGCTGCGCGACGTCACGCTGACCATCCGGCCCGGCGACCGGGTGGCGATCATCGGACCCAGCGGCGCGGGCAAGAGCACGCTGCTCAACCTGCTGCTCGGTTTCGTCACACCGACCTCGGGCCGCGTCGCGGTCGACGGGGTCGACCTGGCCGGAGTCGACCTCGACGCCTGGCGGCGCGAGCTGGCCTGGGTGCCGCAGCGGGCGCACCTGTTCGCCGGGTCGCTCGCCGACAACATCCGCCTCGGCGCACCGGACACCCCTGACGCCGCGCTCGCCACGGCGGTCACCGGCGCCGCGCTGGACGAGGTGGTCGACGCCCTGCCCGACGGGCTGGGCACCCGCCTCGGCGAGCGCGGCCACGGCCTGTCCAGCGGTCAGCGGCAGCGCGTCGCCCTGGCTCGTGCGTTCCTGCGGGACGCGCCGATCGTGCTGCTCGACGAGCCGACCGCGCGGCTGGACAGCGCCAGCGAGGCGGTCGTGCTGGACGCGACCCGGCGGCTGGTCGCCGGACGTACCGCGCTGCTCGTCGCGCACCGGCCCGCGCTGCTCGCCGACGCCGACCGGATCCTGCGCGTCGAGGACGGCCAGGTCACCGAACTGCACCCGACCACCACCGGACCGGCGGTGCCGCGATGATCCCCGTCCACCCCGCCCGCCCGATGGTGACCCGGTGACCGCCGCCGACGGCGTGACGCCGGTCGGCCGCGAACCCGCCGGGCCGACCGGGGTGCCGGTGACACCCTCCGGCTCGCCCGAGCCGTCCGCACCTGCCCGGCCCGGCGCCGAGCGGGCGGTGCTGCGCCTGGCCCGGCCGTACCTGAGCCGGCTGCTCGGCGCCGGACTGCTCGCCGCCGCGACCGAGTTCGCCGGCCTGGCGCTGATGGCCACCGCCACCTGGCTGCTGATGAGCGCCGCCGGCCGGCCTCCGCTGGACCGGCTGACGGTGGCCATCGTCGCGGTCCGGGCACTGGCGGTCAGCCGGGGCGTGTTCCGGTACACCGAACGGCTCGCCGGGCACGACGCCGTCCTCCGCATGATCACCGACGTACGGGCCCGCGTCTTCGCCACGCTCGCCGCCCGCCGGGAGACCGGCCGGCGTACCGGGGACGCGCTGAGCCGGCTGGTCTCCGACGTGGAAGCAGCCCAGGACCTGCTCCTGCGCGTCCTCGTACCGGGAGCGGCGGCGGCACTGGTCGGCGTGCTCGCGGCCGGCGTCGCCGCGCTGATCTCACCGCCGGCCGCCGGTGTGCTCGCGATCGGCCTGCTCGTGGCGGGCGTGGCGCTCCCAGCCCTCGCCTCCCGGATCACCCGCCGCGCCGCCGACGAGGTGGCCCCGCTGCGGGGCGCGCTCGCCGTCGACGCGGTCGACCTCACCCACGGCGCCGCCGACTTGGCCGCGTTCGGGGCGACCGGCGCCGCGCTCGCAGCCGCCGACGAGCGGGCCGGACGGCTGGCCCGGCTGGAGCGCCGGCTCGCCGCGACCGGCTTCGCAGTGGACGCGATCGGCGTCCTCGTGGCCGGTCTCACAGCCGCCGCCGTGGTGCTCGTGGCGCTGCGCGCCGAGGTCGGCGGCGTGCTCGTCGGCGTCCTCGCGGTCGGTTCGCTCGCCGCCGTGGAGGTGGCGCTCGCGCTCGTCGCGGCGGCCCGCCAGCGCACCCAGCTGCGCGCCGGGCTGGCCCGGGTCGCGGACCTGCTCACCGAGGCCGCCACGGCGGCGCCGCAGACCGCTCCGAAGCCCGGGATCGACGGCCACGACGTGCGGTTCGCCGACGTGACGGTCCGCTACCGGGCCGGCACCGCTCCCGCCCTGGCCGGGTTCGGCCTCGACCTGCCGGCCGGCCGCCGGGTGGCTGTGGTCGGGCCGAGCGGTGCCGGCAAGAGCACGCTCGCCGCCGTGCTCACCGGCACGGTACGCCCCGACGCCGGCCAGGTCACCGCCGGCGGCGTACCGGTGTCCGAGATCCCGGCCGAGCACCTGCCCCGGGTGGTCGGCGGTCTGCTCGCCGAGGCGTACGTCTTCCACGCCACGGTCAAGGAGAACCTGCTCCTCGGCCGTCCGGACGCCACCGAGGCGGACCTGGTCGCCGCGACCCGGGCGGCCGGCCTGCTCGACTGGGTACGCGAGCAGCCCGACGGCTGGGGCACGGTGGTCGGCGAGCAGGGCGGGCAGCTCTCCGGCGGGCAGCGGCAGCGGCTCGCGCTGGCCCGGGCGCTGCTGGCCGCCCCGCCGGTGCTGGTGCTCGACGAACCGACCGAAGGGCTCGACCCGGCGGCCGCCGACGCGGTGCTGGACTCCACGCTCGCCGCCACCCCGGCCGGGCACTCGGTGCTGCTGATCAGCCACCGGCTCAGCGGCCTGGCCGGGCTGGACGAGATCGTGGTGCTCGAAGGCGGCCGGGTCGTGCAGCGCGGCCGGCACGACGAGCTGGTGGCACGCCCCGGCTGGTACCGGGAGCAGTGGCTGCGCCAGGAGGCGGCCGAGCGCGGCTACCTGGCGATCACGCCCTGACGCCCGGCCGATCGGGGTTTTCCCTGACGCGGGTGTCGCCGGGCGGTGGCAGGCTTACCCCATGCGGGTGCATGAGGAGGCAGTGGTCGACCGCCGGCTGCACGAGTTGTCCACGCGGTTGCACGGGCCGAACCGGCTCAAGGCCGACCTGCTGACCGAGGCGCGGCACGCGCTGGAGGACGCCGTCGAGGCGTACCGGGACGGGGGCCTGCCGCGGGCGGAGGCGCAGCGGCGGGCGGTCGCCGAGTTCGGCAGCGACGCCCAGCTCGTGCCGGGTTTCCAGGCCGAGCTGGCCGTCGGCGCGCTGCGCGGGCTGGCGCTGCGCACGCTCGTGGTGGCTGTGGTGCTCATCGCCGCCGGTGACCTGACCTGGCAGGGGTCGAGCTGGAGCAGCGGTCCGCCGCCGCCGCAGAGCTACCTGCTGCTCTCCGCCGCGTTGAACGGCATCTGGGGCGTGGTCGCCGCGCTGGCGCTGGTCGCGCTGCTGGTCGGCCCGCTGGTCGCCCGGTGGGGATCACCGCGGCTCGTCCGCCCGGCGCGGCTGATCGGTTTCGGTCTGACCGGCAGCCTGCTGCTCGGCGCGGCCGCCGGGGGCGCGCTGTTCGGCTGGTCGATCGGGCTGTGGGACGCCGCGCTCACCTGGCCGCCCCTGGTCATCGGGATGGTGGTGGTCTCGGCGGCCTGGTTCGCGCTGGCCCGGGCGGCCCGGTGCTGGGTGCTCGCCGACCGCCGGTTGGCCGGCTGAGCGGCCGCCCCTCGGGCTTGCTGCTCGGGCGTCCCGGGCCGCCCGCTCGGGCCGGGTCGGGCCGCCCGCCCGGGCGCGGTCAGGCCGGCGCGGTGGGTGGCTCGTCCGCGCCGAGGAACCGCCCGACGGTGGCGCTGAACTCGCGCCAGCCGGCCCGCTCCCCCGCCAGCGCCCGGCCGCCGGCATCGGTCAGCTCGTAGGTGCGGCGTTCCCGGCCGTTCACGGTGCTCCAGGTGCTCGCCACCAGCCCGGCCCGCTCCAGCCGGCGCAGCGCCGGATAGATGGTGCCGGTGGGCAGATCCAGCGTGCCGCCGCTGCGGGCACGCAACGCCTCGATGATCGCGTAGCCGTGCAGCGCGCCCCGCTCCAGCACGGCGAGCAGCAGCGCGTCCAGGTGTCCGTGCAGCGCCTGCGCCTTCATGCGTAGCAACGCTACTTGTCGCGCCGCCGCGACGCCAAGGGGTGCGACTCCCGGTCGGAACCGTCGCCCACTAGGGTATGTGCGCAGAGTCACTCGGCGGCGCGACGCCGCCGGGTGGGCAACCCGAACGCACACGGAGGTCAGCGTGGCCCGCCAGTCGCCCCAACGGCCCGACGCCGACGAGCCCGAGCTCGACGACACCGACGCCGCCGCCGCGGCCGACGAGGTCGAGGAGGACCGCCCGCCGGCCGACCGCGCGCTCTGGGACGAGGTGCGGATCGACCCGGTGGAGATCGCCCTGCCCGCCGGCACCGGCTTCACGCTGCGGGCGTACCGGCAGGCACGCGAGCTGACCCCGACCGACGTCGCCGAGCGCGACCAGGACGACCCGTTCCTGGCCCGCCGCCAGGTCGTCGAGACCGAGGAGGACGAGGAGGTGGTGATCCTCGACGAGGAGTTCGCCGCCCTCTCCGCCGAGGAGGACGACGAGGACGAGGAGAAGGACGCCAAGGCCCGCCGCAAGGGCAAGGCCGACGCCTCGGACGACGAGAAGGCCGAGGCCGAGGCCGACGAGGACGACGCCGAGGACGAGGACGACGAGGACGAGGCGGGCGACGAGGAGGTGCCGGTCTTCCTCACCCACAAGGGCCGGCTCCTGCTGTTCAAGACGCCGGAGTCATTGGTCACTTTCATCCGTTCCGGTGCGCCCAACGACCTGTCCCAGCTGGACAGTTGGAATGAACTGTCCGAACGGCTGGAGCCGGCCGACATCGCCCCGCTGGACGAGGACACGTACGAGCTCGACCTGGTGGTGGAGAACCTGCGCGGCGGCCACGACGCGTGGGACCACGAGCTGCTCATCGAAGCCGGTGAGATCGCCCGTGACCTGGCGTACGCCCTGCGACTACCCGCCGTGCTGGACATGCTCTCGGCCGGCTCCAGCCTGGACGACCTGGACGAGGCGCTGCGCGCTTCCGTCAACGGAGGTGTCGGTGGTTTCCTGGGGCGGCGCAGGCTGAAGAAAATCGGGGCACAAACCGCAAGTTTGGGTTGGCGCACCATTGTCGGCAAGATCTCTGCGGTTGTGGACTGGCGCGACTGACCCGGAGCGGGGAGCATCAGTCTCTGGCAGAGCAAGACCTGTGTCCCGGGAGGAGGACGACGCCGTGGCGCTCGTGCGCGTGTACTGCGGTCTGGCCTCGGCAGATCCGGCCGACCGAACGGCTTCGGCCGGAACGACGCTGACGTCCGCTGTGGTCGACGACGCAGGCCGTCTGCTGCACGTCTGCGAGATCGGTGACGATCCCGCCGGTTACGCCCGACTGGTCGCGCTGCTGGTGGAGCGGTCCGGCGGTCCGAGCGGCGCGGCCATCGCCGCGGACAGCGACGACCACATCGTCGCCTCGCTGCTGAGCGCCGCCGGCCGGCCGCTGGCGATCGCTGACGACGACTCGGTCGACGACTTCGCCGAGCGCTTCGCCGACGACGACTCCCTGGAGGAGATGCAGTCCCCGCCCGCCGAGCGCCGGGCGGTCGGGCTGGCCCGTGCGCTCCAGGCCGGCGCGCTCTCCGCGGTGACCCTCCCGGCACCGCGTGAACTCGCCGGATACACGCAGGTCCTGGCCGCGCACGCGGCGCTGGCGAGTGGCCGGCACTCCGCCGCCGTGACGCTGCGCGAGGTGCTCCGCGAGCTCTATCCCGCCGCGCTGCGGGCCTACCCGGATCCTGCCGACCGGGTCGCCCTGGCGGTCCTCGACGCGCTGCCCGAGCCGGGGACGCTCACCGGCCCCGCGGGCCGTGGTGGCCGGGACGGCGCACTGGCCGCCGACGCGGTCGTCGCGCAGCTGGCCGGCGAGGGCGTGGCCGACGCCGACGCCGTCTTCGACGCGGTGACCGCGCTGCGTGTCGCCATCTCCGAGACGCCCCGGCGGGCCACAGTCAACCGCACGCTCACCGCGGCCGTCGCCGAGACCGTACGCCAGGCCGTCGCCTCCGTCCGGACCTGTGACGCCGGCTGCGACGCGCTCGTCGGCGCGCTCGCCGAGCGCACGGCTCCCACGCCCGCGACCGGCCGCCGGGCCGCCGCCCGACGGGGCGAGCAGGTCGACGATCTTGCCTCGACGTCGGCGGCCGACCTCCGCCCGGTGCGCTCGATCCAGCCCGAGCCGATCGCCGAGCCCCACCGCGGCCGTCCCGAGCCGGCCGGGGCACCCGAGCCGGCCGGCCGTCGCGGCCGTCCCGAGCCGCTCCCCGGTGGGCGGCGCAGCCGTCCGGAGCCGGTGTCCGGTCCGGCCACCACGACGACGCCCCGGCCGCTCGGCCCGCCACCCGTCGCGCCCGCGCCGGTCACACCGCCGCCGGTCGCCCCGGCGCCGGTCACGCCCGTCGCTCCGGCGGCAGCACTGGGCCGGCCGTCCTCGGCTCCCCCGGCGCGTCCCGAGCCGACCGGCGCTCCGCTGCCGTCGCGGGTGGACGGCCCCACCAACCGGCCGATCTCCGCGCCGCCTCCGCCGCCACCCGGGATCACGCCGATCGCCCCGTCCCCGCGCGGCGCCGTGCCGCCCGCCGAGGCCGGCGAGCCGTTCCGCCCTACGCTCACCACCGCGGCGATCAACAAGGCGCGGGCCGAGCGGCAGCGCACTGTCATCCCGCCCCGTCCCAAGACGAACCAGAACCCGGAACCGCCGACCGGTGGGTTCAGTGCCACCGACCTGAGCATTCCGGTGCCGGCCCCGCGTCCGCCCGCGCCGGAGGCGCCGCCGGGCTCCCGGGCGAACTGGCCGCTGGTGAACAGCGAGGACGACACCGCGCGGGAGCGGGAGGGCACCACCTACCCGTACGGGCGGGGCGTGGACGCGCCGAGCGACCCCGGCCGGGTCACGCCGCCGTGGCTCGCCGACGACCTGCCGCAGGAGCCGCCGATGCTGCGGCTGGTGGAGCCGCCGCCGCTCGCCGACCGCGCGCTGCGCGACGAGATGGGCCGACCGGCCGACCCCGGTCTGGAGGCGCCCCCGCTGCGCCTGGTCGACCAGGGCGACCCGGGTCGCGTCCCGCTTCCCGCCGCGCCCGAACGGCGTCCCGCCCCGAAGGAGCACCGGCCGCCGCCGGTCTCCGACGAGGGTGACGGCGACCTGCTGATCTTCGCGCAGGCCAAGTCCGCCTGGTTCGTCGGGCACGGCGACGAGACCGACTTCGACTGGTCGACCACCGCCGACACCGGCTGGCAGGCGGCCGAGCAGGCGGCCCGCCCGTCCGTCGGCGCGGAGACCAAGGCCGGGCTGCCGAAGCGGGTGCCGCAGGCCAACCTGGTCCCGGGCTCCCCGCTGCGCGAGGAGCGTCCTCTGCGGATCGTCCGGAACGCGGCGAGCCTCGCCGAGAACACCACCGGATACTTCCGGGGCTGGCGGCGCGGCCAGGAGATCGGCGGCTTCGCCGTGGGCGGCCGTCCGGGCCGCGAGGCGGCCGGCGGCTGGGACTTCACCCGCGACACCGGCGACCGCGACGACGACCGGGAGTACGAGTACCGCTCGGCGGGCTACCGCTCCTGACCGGGCCCGCCGGGGTGTTCCATCCCACACCGGGACGATTTGACGCTGGGCTGGACCGGCCGGGAACATACCCGGCGGACCAGCGGCGGCGCCTGTTCGCCGGGGTGGGAAGGCGATTCCATTGGCGACACCGGCGTTCGACTCCACTGTGCTCACCCGGCGGGGCGTCCTCGCCGCCGCTGCCGGGAGCCTGCTGCTCGCCGGGTGCGCGCCGCAGGGCCGGCGGCCGGACGACGGCCCGTCCAGCAGCGCGCCGAGCGACCAGGACCTGATCGTCGGTGCGAGCCTGGAACTGACCGGCGCCGGCTCGCTGCTCGGCGTCGCCCAGCGGCAGGCCCTGCAGCTCACCGCCGACTCGCTCAACCGCACCGGCCTACCGGTCGGGAACCTGGTCCGGTCGGTCCGGCTCCAGATCCTGGACAACGGCAGCAATCCCGAGGTCGCCGCCCGCCACGCCGCCGACCTCACCCGGGCCGGTGCCCAGGCTCTCATCGGCGGCGTACTCGGCGAGACCTCGACGGCCCTCGCGGCGGCCGCCCAGCGGGTCAAGACGCCCTTCCTGTCCCTCGGCTACGGTGACCGCATCGTGCTGCCGCTGGAGGAGCGCACGTTCACCTACAAGCTCACCCCGGACGCCGTCGACATGGCGCGTCGCCTGGTGGAGCTGTTCGAGTCCAAGAAGATCCGGCGGGTGTCGGTGCTCGCCGCCGACGGTTTGCACGGCGACTCGGGTGTGCGGGCGATGCGGGAGGCGCTCGCCGACAGCAGCACCGACCTGGCCCGAACGGTACGCCTTCCGGCGACCGGCCGGCGCTTCCGCACCGCCGCCGAGCGCGTCGCCGGCAGCCAGCGGGACGGCGTGGTGATCTGGGCTACCGCACCCGACTCCGGTGCCGCGGCACGGGAACTGCGCGCCGCCGGCCACCGCGGCCCCATCTTCTTCGACGCCGGCGCGGTCGCCGGCGACACAGTGCAGGGAGCGAACGCCGCCGCCGTGGAGGGCGCGTACGCGGTGCACCCGGCCTGCCTGGACGTCTCCGCCGCGACCGCCACCACGACGGCGCAGCTGGCCCGCAGGGACTTCGTCAACCGCTACACGCAGCGGCACGGCGTCAGCCCGGACTTCGCCCCGTACGCCTCGGACGCGCTCCAGCTCCTCGCCACCTCGGCGCGGATGGCGACGAGCCTGGACCGGGGCCGGCTACGGGCCCTCCTGCAGGCGCAGACCGTCGAGGGCATCGCCGGCGGGTACGCGTTCCGCGCCGACCGGCACGGCGGCATGGAGCCCGACTCGCTCGCCGTGTACCAGGTGTTCCGGGGCAACTGGACCCGGTACGCCTGACCCACCCGTCGTCCGGTGACCGTCCTGCCTGGAGGGTCACCGGGCGATCGCGTACCGTGTCCGACCCCGGACGGCAGGAAGCGCCCGGTGGCCCTGGGGCCGCCGGGCGCTTCCGCGCGTCGGTCAGGCGGGCGCGACGGCCCGCGAGCGCCGCATGGTGAGCACGTACTCGACCAGTGAGATCAGCACGTGCTTCGTGGACTCCCGGTTCCGGGCGTCGCACGGCACCACCGGCACGTCGCGGGAGATCGCCAGCGCGTCCCGGACGTCCTGCGGATCGTGGTACTGCATGCCGTCGAAGCAGTTGATGGCCACCAGGTACGGCAGCCGCCGGTGCTCGAAGAAGTCGATGGCGGCGAAGCAGTCGGCGAGCCGCCGGGTGTCGACCAGCACCACCGCGCCGATCGCACCCCGGACCAACTCGTCCCACATGAACCAGAACCGCGTCTGACCCGGAGTACCGAACAGGTACAGGATCAGATCCCGGTCGATCGAGATACGACCGAAGTCCATCGCCACCGTGGTCGTCGTCTTACCCGGCACCTGCCGGGTGTCGTCGACGCCGACACCGGCCGAGGTCATGATCGCCTCGGTGGTCAGCGGCGTGATCTCGGAGACCGAGCCGACCAGCGTCGTCTTGCCGACGCCGAACCCACCGGCGATAACGATCTTCGCCGACGTCACTCGGCCGCTCGGGGCCGGCGGCCGGTGCGACATGTCAGAGCCTGCGAAGTCCACTCAGCACCCTCTCCAGCAGTTCAGTGCCCACCGCGTCGTCGGAGTCGTCCAAAATGGTCGGCTCGTGGACCGCGACCAGGCCGTCCGTCGCCATGTCGGCGATGAGCACCCGGGCCACGCCGAGCGGAAGCTGCATCCGCGCCGCGATCTCGGCGAGCGACTGCACACGTCCGTCACACAACGCGGCGATGTACTGGTGTTCACGACCGTGGCCACCATTGCCAGTGGCAACCGCTCGGCCGCGCACCGTCGTCTCGACGAGTGCCTCCAGGGCGATGTCGAGCCGGGGACGGGTACGGCCGCGGGTAACGGCGTACGGCCGGACCAACGCTCCGGTCGGCTCGTCACGATCCGCCATTTCGCCGCTCACCTCCCTCGTACCCGGCACCGGCTCGCCCCGGTGACATCCGTCGCTGTCGTAGTTGTTCCCGCACCTGACCCACCGGCCAGCGCGTCATTCAGCCCATCATCCCCACAGCCGCGCGCGGCTGCGGTGTCAGGGCATCGCCCACCCGGTCCACGAGCAGGGCCATCTCGTACCCGACCTGACCCACGTCGCAGCTCCGCGCCGCCAGCACCGCGAACGACGAGCCGTCGGAGATGGACATCAGGAACAGGAAACCGTTGTCCATCTCGACGACTGTCTGCAACACCGCTCCGCCTTCGAAGCAGCGGGCCGCGCCCTGGGTCAGGCTGACCAGACCGGACGCGATCGCGGCGAGCTGGTCGGCGCGGTCCCGCGGAAGGTCACGGGACGAGGCGAGAAGCAGGCCGTCGGCCGAGACCGCGACCGCGTGCGCCACACCGGGCACCCGGTCGGCGAAGTTGGCGAGCAGCCATCCGAGATCCTGCGTAGTAGTCATCCTTGTTGCTCCTTCTGCCCGCTCCCGGCCACCGGGCCTGAGTCAGACTGCGAGGACTGCTGCCCGCCCGGAGTGCCCTCCGGGCCGGTCGTGTTGCTGTCGGTGTTACGCCCGCGCTGTACGCCCCGATGGTAGGCCGAGAGCAGGCCCCGGACCCCCTCCGGTGTACGCCGCTGCACCGACGCAGAGGGCTTGTCGATGCTGCCCGGCACGAGCTGCGCCATCGGAGTCCGCTTCGGCAGGCCCTTCTGGGTGGTCTCCGCGACCGGCACCTCGGTGGCCGCCGAGGCGGCGCGCCAGCCGTCGTCGGCCGCCGTCTGCCACGGGGACGAGGACTGCGGCGACGCGGTCGGCTGCCGGGTGGGCAACCCTCCGGTGTACGCGGGACGGGTGTTCCCGTTCGCCACGCCGTTGTCACGCGGTGCTCCGCCGGCCGTCGGAGTGTGTGCCATCGGCGTGTTACCTGTCGTTGCGGGTGTCGTCTGCGGCACGGGCCGGCCGGCCGTGTCCACCTTGGCGAACTGCTGGGTGGCGGCGCCGCCGTTCGTCGTCGCGGCCGGGGCCGGGGCCGGGGCCCCCGGCTCCTCGTTGGGCCCGGGCCGGCGGGTGCGGAACCACGCCGACTCCAGCTCCCGGAAGATCGGCAGCTCCATCGTCTCGTCCGCGTACCGCTGGCGGTTGCCCTGCTGCTGCGGCGCGGCCGGACGTGCCACCGGTGCCGCCGGGCGGCTCGCCGGCGGGGCCTCGGCCGGCCGGCTCGCGGCCGGAGCGGCGGACCGCTGCTGTGGGGGGGCCGGAATCTCCGTGCGCGGCACCCGGGGCAGCTCGGTGGTCATGTCCATGCCACTGGTGGGCCGTTCCGGCGCCGCCGGAGCCGGGGTCGGCGCGACCGGCGGCCAGACCGGCGGGGCGCTGACACCCGGTGCGGGCATCGGACGTGCCGGCGGCTGGTTCACCGGCGGCGCGGAGGCCGGGTGCCCGGCGGCGGGGTGCCCCGAGACCGGCGCGGGGTGCCCGGAGACCGGCGCGGCCGAGACCGGACGGTACGGCAGCGGGTCACCCGAGACCGGCGCCGCGGAGACCGGGCGGCCCGAGAACGGGTCACCGGAGACCGGCGCGGCCGAGACCGGACGGTACGGCAGCGGGTTACCGGAGACCGGTGCGCCGGAGACCGGGGGCAGCGGCGGGGCCGACACCGGCGGGACCGGCGGCGCGGAGACCGGCGGCGGGCTGTAGGGCCGCGCCTCCGGGCTGCTCGGCAGCTGGCGCGGGATCGCCGGCTGCTGGCCGGTGCCGCCCGGGTCGCCGTCGGCCGGGTTGCGCCGCTGCGGCAGCGGGTCCATCGACTGGCCGTTGGGCCGGCCGCCGAATCCGCCGTCGCCGCCGGACGGGCTGGCGCCGGTCAGGTCGGACCAGGCCGGCATGGCACGGCCGCCACCGGCGTTCGCCGGGGTGCCCGAGCCGTTGCGCGGCGCCGGGTCGAACGCGCGTCCGCCGAGCGTGACCTGGTTGCCCGAGGAGCCCGGGTGGGGCGCCGGCGGCAGGCTCGGCGGGTTGTTGTTGCCGAAGGCGGCCAGGGCGCCGAAGGCCGGAGCCGGGCCGTTCTGCTGCGGGCCGGCGGCCGGCAGGGCCGGTCCGGGCAGGCCACGGCCGGCCAGGGCGCGCGGCACCAGGACCGATGTCGGCAGCGTCACGTCGGCGACGGTGCCCCGGTCGGCGCCCGGCCGCAGCTCGACCCGGACGCCGTGCCGGGCGGCCAGCCGCGCGACCACGACCAGGCCCATCATCCGGGAGACCGCGACGTCCACCTGCGGCGGCGTGGCCAGCCGCTCGTTGAGGTCGCGGAGCTGCTCCGGGCTGATGCCGATACCGCGGTCCTCCACGTAGAGGGAGGCACGGTCGCCGACCCGCCGGGCCTCCACCATGACCTGCGAGTCCGGCGGGGAGAAGGCGGTGGCGTTGTCGAACAGCTCGGCGACCAGGTGCACCAGGTCGTTGACCGCGTGGGCGGCGACCTCGATGTCCCGGTCGATCACGCCGAACTCGATCCGGGTGTAGTGCTCGACCTCGGACTGGGCGGCGCGCAGCACGTCGATCAGCGCGGCGGGCTCACGCTGCACACGGGTGGAGTCCGCACCGGCGAGGACCAGCAGGTTCTCGTCGTTGCGGCGCATCCGGGTGGCCAGGTGGTCGAGCTGGAACAGCTCGGCCAGCCGGTCCGGGTCCTCCTCGCCGCGCTCCAGCCGGTCGAGGTGGCCGATCAGCCGGTCGACCAGGATCTGCGAGCGGCGGGCCAGGTTGACGAACATGGTCGCGACCGAGGCCCGCAGGGCGGCCTGCTCGGCGGCGGTCCGGACGGCCTCCAGGTGGACGGCGTTGAACGCCTCGGTCACCTGGCCGAACTCGTCCTTGCTGCGCACCGGCAGCGGCTCGGCGATCTGGTTGGCCAGTTGCACAGGGGAGAGCTGGCCGGTGACCTGCGGGTCGCGCAGCCGGGCGACCGCCTGTGGCAGCCCGTACTGGGCCACCGCCAGGGCGCCCTGGCGCAGGTCGCGCAGCGAGCGGGCCATCGAGCGGGCCACCAGGTACGCGAACAGGATGGCCAGCAGCAGCATGGTGAGCAGCAGGCCGGTCTCCAGGAACACCTGGCGCTGGGTGTCCGAACGCAGCGCGTCGGCCTGCCGGACCACGTTGCGGTCGAGCCGGGCCTCCACGGTCCGGATCAGCTCGGCGTTGGCGACCATGGTCTGGTCCCACTGGTCCGCCCCGAACGGGGCGTTCTCCATCGAGCCGTTGTTGTTGCCCGAGACGAAACTGGTGAAGCGGTCGGCCTTGCGCAGGTCGGGCCCGGAGACGGTCTGCTCGTAGAACAGCTTGTCGGGCTCGGTGGCGACCGACTGGAAGGTCGCCAGCGACTGCGACTGGCCGGTGCCGCTGGCGATGAACTGCTCGCGCAGCGCGGCGGTGTACTGGTTCTGGGTCAGCGCCTGGTGGACGACGACCCGGCGCTGGGTCAGGTATTCCTTCTGCCGGGCGACGGCGGCCGCCGCGCGCATCCGGTCGCTCAGGTCGTTGTTGCCGGCGAGCTGGGTGGCCGAGTCGCGGATCGCGAGCAGGTCCTCGATCAGCTGCCGGTACGCCTGGTCGGCGTCATTGATCTTCAGCTTGCCGTTCAGCACCTGGCTGCGGGTCGCCGGAAGATCCTTCAGCTGGGTGTCGATCGTGTCGAGCAGCCCGACGAAGTTGCGGGGCAGGTCGTCGATCTCGCCACGCTGCCGCAGGTACGGCGACTTCGCCTGGTCCACCTGCTGGTTGGCGCGGTTGTAACCCTCCTGGTACTGCGCCCGGGTCTGGAACTCCTTCGCGCCGAGGAAGAGCACGGCGCCGACCCGCTCGTCCTGCACGGTGTCGACCAGGTCACCCGAGTAGCCGATCAGGTTGGCCAGATCCCCCGCCCGGTTGGCATTGTTGAGCGTCTCCAGGTGGTCGACCAGACCACTGGTGCCCACCACGACCGTGGCGATGGTCGGCACGATCATGATCAGACCGAGCTTGGACCAGATCGGCATGTCGCGCAGCCGACTCATCGGCCGGCGCAGCCGCGACAGGAAGGAGCCCGCCGTCGTTGGCCGTTTGCTCACGTCACCGCCCTCGCATTACCGCGCCCCGCGCCACCCTGAGGGCAACGCCGAGCGACCGACCCGGCGGGTCGGACCTCCGAGATTCCATCACGCCGCTCCGCAAAGAGAAAGACCAGGTTGTCCCTCACCGGAGGTGTGATGAGATGTTGATGCAATTTGCTAGCAATCCGTCTGGGCGGAGTCACTGAAGGTAATGGAACACCCGCACCGCGTCGTCCTGCTCGCCGGCCCCTCCGGGTCCGGAAAGTCATACATAGCCCAGCGAACCGGACTTCCGGTGCTCTGCCTGGACGACTTCTACAAGGATGGCGATGACCCTACGTGTCCGCGTCGAAACGGACAGGTGGATTGGGAGTCCCCCTTGTCCTGGGATTCGGACACGGCGGTGCACACAATCGCCCGATTGGCTCGTGAGGGCAAGGCCGAAGTGCCGGTTTATGCGATCGGCGCAGACCGTCGGGTAGCCACCCGGCCATTCGATGTCGACGGATCGCCAATCTTCGTCGCCGAGGGGATCTTCGCGGCCGAGATCGTGGCCGAGTGCCGGCGACTGGGCCTGCTCGCCGGGGCGTACGCGCTGCGCCGCCCGCGCGGCGCGACGTTCCTGCGCCGCCTCGCCCGGGATCTCGCCGAGCAGCGCAAGGCGCCCCGGGTGCTGCTCCGGCGCGGGGTCGCGCTGCTGCGCGCCGAGCCGGCCGTGCTGCGCCGGCAGACCGGGCTGGGCGCCGAGGCGGCCCGGGCCGGGCAGGTGCTGCGCGGGGTGGCCGCGCTGCTCTCCGGCCACCCCCGCCAGTCGTGATCAGCCGATCAGCTCGGCGTACGCCGGCTTGATCACCTCGTCGATGATCCGCAGCCGTTCGTCGAACGGGATGAACGCGCTCTTCATCGCGTTGATGGTGAACCACTGGAGTTCCTTCCAGCCGTAGCCGAAGGCCTCCACCAGCAGCGCCATCTCCCGCGACATCGAGGTGCCGCTCATCAGCCGGTTGTCGGTGTTCACAGTCACCCGGAACCGCAGGTCACGCAGCAGCCCGATCGGGTGGTCGGCGATCGAGGCGGCGGCACCGGTCTGCACGTTCGACGACGGGCACAGCTCCAGCGGGATGCGCTTGTCCCGCACGTACGCGGCCAGCCGGCCCAGCACCGGCGGGTTGCCCGGGGTGATGTCGTCGACGATGCGGACGCCGTGGCCGAGCCGGTCGGCGCCGCACCACTGGATCGCCTGCCAGATGGACGGCAGGCCGAACGCCTCACCGGCGTGGATGGTGAAGTGGAAGTTCTCCCGCTGGAGGTACTCGAACGCATCCAGGTGCCGGGTGGGCGGGAAGCCCGCCTCGGCGCCGGCGATGTCGAACCCGACCACCCCGGTGTCGCGGTGCCGTACGGCCAGCTCGGCGATCTCCTGCGAGCGGGCCGCGTGCCGCATCGCGGTGAGCAGCGTGCCGATCCGGATCGGTGTGCCCGCCTCGGCGGCCAGCGCGCTGCCCTCCCGGAACCCGGTGACCACCGCGTCGACCACCTCGTCCAGCGTCAGGTTCTGCTCCAGGTGCTGCTCCGGCGCGAAGCGCACCTCGGCGTAGACCACGCCGTCGGCGGCCAGGTCCAGCGCGCACTCGCGGGCGACCCGGCGCAACGCGGCAGGGGTCTGCATGACGGCCACCGTGTGCGCGAACGTCTCCAGGTAGCGCTCCAGCGAGCCGGAGTTCGCCGCCTCGGTGAACCAGACGCCGAGCGCCGCCGGGTCGGTGGTGGGCAGTTCGTGGCCGACCTCGGCGGCCAGTTCGACGATCGTCGCGGGCCGCAGGCCGCCGTCGAGGTGATCGTGCAGCAGCGCCTTCGGGACCTTGACGATGTCCTCGTACGAGATTGCGACCATGCTCAGACCCTAGTCACCCCCGGTACGGCCCGGGCGGTGGACCGGTCGGTCAGGGCCGCCAGCCGTACACCCGCTCCACAGCGAGCCGCAGGACCACCCGCCCGTCGGCCACCATGGCGTCCCGGTAGTCGGCCCAGTCCGGGTGCTCGCCGCGGATCCGCCGGTACACCTCGACCAGCTCGTCGACCGTCGCGTCGTCGATGGCGGCGGCCGGCGGGGTGAGCGTCACGGTGCCCTCGGCCACCGCGTACGCCCCGCCGTCAGCGGTGGTCACGTGGAAGCTGGCCCGGGGGTCGCGGCGCAGGTTGCGCACCTTCGCCCGGTCGCCGGTGGTGGAACAGCGGATCAGGCCCGGCTCGGCCAGGTAGTCGAGGTTGGACAGTTGGGGGCGGCCGTCCCGGCGCAGCGTGGCGAGCACTCCGCGCCCGCGCTCGCCGAACAGTTCCCAGAGCCGGGCGCTCACCGCGCCACCTCGGTTCGCAGCGGCGCGAGCGCGGCGGCCAGCCGGGCGAGCTGGTCCAGCATGAGCGCGGCGGCCTCCTCCCGGCCCGGGTCGGGTCGCAGCTCGCCCGCCTCGTCCAGCGCCTGCCGCAGGAAGACGACCACCTGGTCGTTGACCGGGATCATGTTCAGCGTGGTCACCACCTGCTTGATCATCTGCACTGCGCGCAGGCCCCCGGAGGTCATGCCGTAGCTGACGAAGCCCACCGGCTTGTGCTGCCACTCGTGGTAGAGGTAGTCGATCGCGTTCTTCAGCGGCGCGCTGAAGCCGTAGTTGTACTCCGGCATGACCAGGACGAAGGCGTCCGCGGCGTCGATCTCGGCGCTCCAGGCGCGGGTGTGCTCGTGCAGGTAGACCCGCTCGGACGGGTGGTGCGGCTCGTCGTGGAAGGGCAGCCCGACCTCGGCCAGGTCGAGGAGGCGTACCTCGTCGAAGCCGGCGTGGCGGACGGCGGCTTCGGTGAACCAGTCACCGATGCGACGGCCGGCCCGGCCGGGGCGGGTGCTGGCGACGACGACGGTCAGGCGGGGCATGGTGAGGTCACTCCTGTCGGGGCGGCGGCCGGGGCCGGCGCGGTGAGTCGGGGAACGAACCAGGCGACGATCGGCCCGATGCCGATCGCGTAGAGCAGGGTGCCGGGGCCGACGACGCCGCCGAGCAGCCAGCCGGCCGCCAGCACCGTCACCTCGATCCCGGTGCGGGCCGGGCCGAGCGGCAGGCCGCGGGCGGCCAGGCCGGTCATCAGCCCGTCCCGCGGGCCGGGGCCGAGCCGGGCGCCGAGGTAGAGCGCTGTGGCGAGGCCGTTGAGCAGGACGCCGGCGACCAGCAGACCGATCCGGCCGGCGAGCGGGGCGACCGGCGGCAGGAGCGCCAGCGTGGCGTCGAGGGCCAGGCCGACGAGCGCGACGTTCGCCACGGTGCCGAATCCCGGGCGCTGCCGCAGCGGGATCCACAGCAGCAGCACCACCAGCGCCACGCCGTTGACCAGCACGCCCATCGGCAGGCCGGTGCGATCGGCGAGGCCCTGGTGCAGCACGTCCCACGACGCGAGCCCGAGGTCGGCGCGGACCATCAGCGCGACGCTGGCGCCGAACAGGGCCAGGCCGGCGAACAGCCGCACCAGCCGGGACGGCAGTTTGGTTGACATGTCATCAACCTAGGCCGCAACTTGGTGACATGTCAACAACACCGATAGGATCGGTTCATGGACGAACCGCGCTGGCTGGACGAGCAGGAGGACCGCGCCTGGCGCGGTTACCGCCGCATGCGCCGCCTGCTCGACCTGGAACTGGCCCGGGAGCTGATGCAGGACACCGGCCTCTCCGAGCCCGACTACGACGTCCTGAGCGACCTGTCCGAGACCCCGGAGCAGCGGCTGCGGCTCAGCGAACTCGCCGACCGGATGCTCTGGTCCCGCAGCCGCCTGTCCCACCACATCTCCCGCATGCAGCAACGCGGCCTGGTCACCCGGGAGGAGTGCGCCACCGACGGCCGCGGCTCGGTCGTCGTGCTCACCCCGGCCGGGCGCCGGGCCGTCGAAGCCGCCGCGCCCGGGCACGTCGCGGCCGTCCGCCGGCACCTGATCGACCGGCTCACCCCGGCCGAGGTGTCCGCGCTCGGCACGCTCAGCCAGCGGGTGATCGACCACCTCGCCGGCCGCCTCACCGGCCGGCCGGAAGCGGAGCACTGAGCCGTGGACGATCGCATCCTCGGCCGGCTGCGCTGCCCGGTCTGCGGCGAGCCGCTCACCGAGACCACAGCGGGCACCGCACGCGCGCTGCGCTGCCCGCGCGGGCACAGCTTCGACATCGCCCGGCAGGGATACGTGAACCTGCTCGCCGGCCGCGCCCCGCACACCGGGGACAGCGCCGAGATGGTCGCCGCCCGCGCCGGCTTCCTCGCCGCCGGTCACTACGACGCCGTCGCCGCCGCGCTGGCCACCACAGCGGTACGCGTCGCGGGCTCCGACCCGTACCCCCTGGTGGTGGAGCCCGGCGCCGGGACCGGGCACTACCTCGCGGCGGTGCTGGCGGCGCTGCCGGACGCCGTCGGCCTGGCCCTGGACGTCTCCAAGCCGGCGCTGCGCCGCGCGGCCCGGGCGCACCCGCGGGCCGCCGCCGCGCTCGCCGACACCTGGCAGCGGCTGCCGCTGACCGACCGGTCCACCACAGTGCTGCTGAACGTGTTCGCGCCGCGCAACGGCCCGGAGTTCCACCGGGTGCTCGACCCGGGCGGCGCGCTGCTGGTGGTCACTCCGGCCGCCGACCACCTGACCGAACTCGTCGACGCGCTGGGCCTGCTACGGGTGGACCCGGACAAGGCCGACCGGGTCGCCGGCAGCCTCGGCGCCCATTTCGCCGAGGAGTCCGCAACCGGGCACCGGGCCCGGCTCGCGCTGACCCGCGCCGAGGTCACCACGCTCGTCGGGATGGGACCGAGCGCCTGGCACGCCGACCCGCAACAGCTCGCCGCGCGCATCGCCGCGCTGCCCGAGCCGGTGCCGGTCACGCTCTCGGTCCGGCTCGGCGTGCACCGCCCGCGCTGAGCTCAGGTGGAGAGGTCGACCTCTTCCCAGCCCGGCGGCTCGTCGTGGTACGGCCCGCGCAGCACCACCGCCCACTCCAGCGCCCACCGGCGCTGCCCGATCGCGTTGGCGTCCACCAGCCCCGGCAGCGCGCCACCGGCCTTCTCGGTCTCCAGGTACGCCCAGTCGAGGCAGTAGTGCAGGTCCAGCAGCGCCGCGGCGTCGCCGGGATGCTGCGGCGCGGCCAGGATCCGGGCCCGCCACTGGCCGAACGTCTCCCCCGCGACCAGATTCGGCATCCGCTCGACCAGCCGCTCGTCCACCGGCACCGTCGGGTCCAGCTCCTTGGCGAGTCCGAGCACCCAGGCCAGCGAGAACAGGGCGTCGTGGTGCAGCACGAACGACCTGTGGTCGCCCCGGCCGCCCATCACGAACTGCCACTCCGGCGGCGTCACCGAGTCGACCAGGTGCGACTCCAGCAGCCAGCCCGTCGCTGCCTGCGCGGGCATCCCGAAGCAGCGGGCCAGGATCACGTGCAGCACCGCGATCCGGGCCTCGATCTCCGGGGTCGGACGCAGCTCGATCTCGTCGCCCGGCTCCCACACCAGCGGGAACTGCGGCGGCGGCAGCGGGAGACCCAGCCGGGACAACTCGCCCAGGCTCGCCTCTCGGACGGCCCGGGGATCGGGAGCGGGTACGCGCACGGTCAAGCCCCTGTCTGCTCACCTCGGCTCGTCGCCGGCCGATCCCCCCTGGCCTGGGAGGATAGCGGCTCCGGCCGGGCCGGCACCATGGCCGGTCCCGGTCAGCCGATCCGCTCGACGACCAGAGGCGTCGCGTCCGGCGCGTCCGGCGCGATCCGAACCGCCCGACGAGCCTCGGCCAGCGCGGCCGGGATCCGCTCGGCGTGCTCGGCACGCAGCTCGAACAGCGGGTCACCGACGCGCACCCGGTCACCGCGGCGCTTGTGCAGCACCACGCCGGCCGGGATGCTCACCGGGTCCTCCTTGCGGGCCCGGCCCGCGCCCAGCCGCCACGCGGCCACCCCGATCGCGTACGCGTCGACCTCGGCGACCCACCCGTCCTCGGTGGCGGTGACCAGCTCGACCTCGTTCGCGACGGGCATCGGGGAGTCCGGGTCACCGCCCTGCGCCCGGATCATCGTGCGCCAGGCGTCCATCGCCCGGCCGTCCCGCAGTGCCGCCTCCGGGTCGGCGTCCGGCAGGCCGGCCGCGTCGAGCATCTCCCGCGCCAGTGCCAGCGTCAGCTCCACCACGTCGGCCGGACCGCCACCGGCGAGCACCTCCACCGACTCGGTCACCTCGACCGCGTTGCCCACTGCCAGGCCGAGCGGGGTGGACATGTCGGTGAGCAGGGCGACCGTCCGCACGCCGTGTGCGCCGCCCAGCTCGACCATGGTGCGGGCCAGCTCACGGGCGTCGTCGACGTTCTTCATGAACGCGCCGGAGCCGACCTTCACGTCGAGCACCAGCGCGCCGGTGCCCTCGGCGATCTTCTTGCTCATGATCGAGCTGGCGATCAGCGGGATCGCCTCGACGGTGGCGGTGACGTCGCGCAGCGCGTACAGCTTGCGGTCGGCCGGGGCGAGTCCGTCACCGGCCGCGCAGATCACCGCGCCCACGTCGCGGAGCTGGGCGATGAACTCGTCGTTGGTGAGCGCCGCCCGCCAGCCCGGGATCGACTCCAGCTTGTCCAGCGTGCCGCCGGTGTGGCCCAGGCCCCGGCCGGACAGCTGCGGCACCGCCGCACCGCACGCGGCCACCAGCGGGGTCAGCGGCAGGGTGATCTTGTCGCCGACGCCGCCGGTGGAGTGCTTGTCCACCGTCGGCCGGGACACCGGCGACAGGTCGAGCCGCTCGCCGCTGGCGATCATGGCGGCGGTCCACCGGGCGATCTCCGGCGCGGTCATGCCGCGCAGCAGGATCGCCATGGCCAGCGCCGACATCTGCTCGTCGGCGACCAGACCCTTGGTGTACGCGTCGACCACCCAGTCGATCTGCCCGTCGCTCAGCACACCCCCGTCCCGCTTCGCCCGGATGACGTCAACCGCCGTGAAAACACTCACTTCTGATGATCCAATCAGTATTTGCGCGTGGCCGCACCGACCCCGCGAACGATGACCAGGTCCGGCCGGGGCCGACCGTGCCCGGCGGAGGGATCAAGCCTGACCGCCCGGAGCCGGGCACGGTCGGCCCCGGCCCCCACCGCAACCACGGATCAACCCCAGCGAACCGGAATCTCCGAAGGAGGCTCACCCTCACCAGCCCAGAAGATCGTGCCCGAGGCGTCCACCACCACCACGCGCGGCGTCCGCGCCAGCCCCCACTCGATCGCCTCGGCCGGGTCGTCCCAGGTCGAGCCCTCCTCCAGCACGCCGGTCTCGGCGTCCGTGGTGTCACCCGACGACCGCTCCCAGTACGCCGTCCAGACCTGCTGCCCGGCCGACAGGTCGGGGTGCACGAACACCGTGCCCCGGCCCCGCCAGGCGGCCAGCCGGTCCGGCACCACAGGCACCGGGTGCTCGCCGGTCACCGCCTCGATGTCGGCCACGTCGAAGGCGTGCGGCAGCAGCTCCGCCATCCGCAGCGGCCCGCCCTTCGCCTCGACCAGGCACTCCGGCCCGCCCTGCTCCCAGAGCAACTGCCGGCATCTGCCGCACGGCATCAACGGCTCACCGGTGGCGTCGACGCAGGACAGCGCCACGATCCGGCCCCCGCCGGTCGCGTGCAGCTGCGAGACCACGCCGCACTCGGCGCAGAGCGTCACGCCGTATCCGGCGTTCTCCACGTTGCAGCCGACCACGACCCGGCCGTCGTCGACGAGCGCGGCGGCACCCACCGGGAACTTCGAGTACGGCACGTAGGCGTGCCGCATGACCTCGGTGGCGGCGGTACGAAGCCGCTCCCAGTCGATCTCCATCACAACCCCCATTCTGCCCAATCAACGCCGATCGGTCGCGGGTGCGGCCGGAGACGACGATGCCCGGCGGGTCGCCCCGCCGGGCACTGTGTCGCGGCGGGCGGTCAGCCCTTGATGTACGGCTTGCCGTCGGCGGCCGGCGCCCGGACCTTGCCGACCAGCCCGGCCACGGCCAGGATCGTCGCCAGGTACGGCAGCATCGCCAGGAACTGGCTCGGGATGCTGCTGCCGATCGCGCCCAGGTAGGTGGCGAGTTGGTCGGCGAAGCCGAAGAACAGCGCCGCGAGCAGCGCGCCGGTCGGGCTCCACCGGCCGAAGATCAGCGCGGCCAGGGCGATGAAGCCCTTACCGCCGATCATGTTCTTGGTGAACGAGTAGAGCGCCAGCGTGTACGAGGCGCCGCCGACACCTGCCACCAGACCGGCCAGGATCACGTTGCGGTAGCGCAGCCGCAGCACCTTCACGCCCAGCGTGTCCGCAGCGGTCGGGTGCTCGCCGACCGAGCGGGTCCGCAGGCCCCACCGGGTACGGAACAGCGACAGGTGGATGACGAGCACCAGCAGCAGGCCGAGGTAGAGGAAGATGTTGCCCCGGAACAGCGCCGGGCCGATCAGCGGGATGTCGGACAGCAGCGGGATCTCCCAGTTGCCGAACCGGGGCGCGCTGTTGTACTTCGCCGCGTCGGTCTGCATCAGCCGCTCGTACAGGAAGCCGGTGATGCCGACCGCCAGCAGGTTGAGCACGATGCCCATGACCACCTGGTCGACCAGGTAGCGGATGGAGAACACGGCCAGCAGGAACGAGATGAACGCGCCACCGATGGCGGCGGCCACCAGGCCCACCCAGACGCTGCCGGACATGCTGCCGAACAGCGCGCCGGAGAAGGCGCCCATCAGGAGCTGGCCCTCGATCGCCACGTTCACCACGCCGGAGCGCTCGCAGAGCACACCGGCGAGCGCGCCGAAGATCAGCGGCAGGGCCAGGATGAACGTGCCGCGGAGGACGTTCACCAGCGGCATGAAGTTGCGGCCCTCGGGCGCGGCCGAGACCTGCCAGCACAGGAAGCTCAGCACGAAGGCGACCAGCCCGGCGCCGAGCAGCAGCGTGAACCAGCGCTTCGGCACACCGGCCAGCAGCGCGCCTCCGGCCGCGGCGGTGATCAGCCCGAACAGGATCGCGCCGACCGTACCGTTGATCTCCAGGGCGGCTCCGCCCTCGGTCTCGCTGAGCGTGAACCGCGCGTGCTGGTCGGTCGCGAGCGCGCCGAACAGCACCGCCGCGAGCACACCGAGCGCCAGCAGGACCGCGCCGATCTTCCGGTTACGGGTCCAGAAACCCTCGTCGACCGCGGTAACGGCGACCTCGGGGACAGCGGTGGTGGACATGCTCACCAGCCCTTCGCGAGGCTCGTCTGCAACCGGGCGGCGCGGGCCGCCCGGAGCTGGAAGATCGTCTTCACCAGGGCAGGCGCGGCGATGAAGATGACGATGAGCGCCTGGAGCACGGTGACCAGTTCCAGCGAGATGCCGGAGTACGACTGCATCCGGTTGCCGCCGGCCTGGAGCGCGCCGAACAGCAGCGCGGCCAGCAGCACGCCCCACGGCTTCACGCGGCCGAGCAGCGCGACCAGGATGCCGTCGAAGCCGATCTGCGCGATCACCAGCGGGGTCAACGCGGTGGCGGTGGTGCCGAGCACCATGGTCGAGCCGCCGAGACCGGCCAGCATGCCCGCGAACACCATCACCAGCACGTACGTCTTCGTCACGCTGATGCCGGCGGTCCGGGCCGCGTCCGGGTTCGCGCCCACGGCTCGCAGCTCGAAGCCGAGCGTGGAGCGGTTGAGCAGCCAGGCGATGAACCAGGTGGCCGCCACCGCGAGCAGGATGCCGGCGTGCACCCGCAGGTCGTTGCCGAGCAGGCGGGGCAGCTGCGCGGAGGACTCGACCGGCTTGCTGATCGCGTCCGCCCGGTTCGGGTTCTGCACCCCGTTCTGGACGATGATCCAGGACAGGAAGTAGACCGCCACGTAGTTGAGCATGATCGTGTTGATCACCTCGTGCGCGCCGGCCCGTGCCTTGAGGATGCCGGGGATGAAGCCCCACAGCGCGCCGCCGAGCGCGCCCGCGATCAACGCGACCAGCAGGTGCAAGACGGGCGGCAGCGGCAGCGCGAAGCCGGCCACGGCGGCCAGGATGACGGCGATCGTCGCCTGGCCCTGGGCGCCGATGTTGAACAGACCGCCGCGGAAGGCGAGCGCCACCGACAGGCCGGTGAAGACGAGCGGCGCGGCGTAGGTGAGCGTCTCCGAGATCGGGCCCAGGGCGGCGGTGAAGCCGACCGCGTCCGGGTCGAAGATCGCGCCCTTGAACAGGTTCGCGTACGCCTCGCTGACCACAGTCCAGCTGGCGTTCAGCGCGTCGGTGGGGCGGGCGGTGATGTAACTGTAGGTGGCGAGCACCTCGGGGTCGGACACGATGATCAGCACCGCGCCGACCACCATCGCCAGCAGCACCGCGAGCACCGTCACGGTGAGCGTGTTGGCCGCCCAGAGGTTGTCCAGGAACATCCGGCCCATGCTGGGGCGGTTGTCCCCGGCCGGGTCCGGCTTCTTCGCGGTCGCGGTGGCGGGCACCGTCTGCTCGGTGTCACCGGCCGGCTGGGTCGGCGTCGCCCGGGCCTCGCTCAGCGACTCCTGCGCCTCGGTCGCCGGCTCCTTGTCCGGCGAGCCCGAGACGGGGTTCGGGTTGGTCATGCCTCGTCCTCGTTGCCAGGGCCGTCCCCGGTCGCGGTGGCGGCGTCCGGGGTGGCGGCGTCCGGGGTGATGCCGGCCATCAGCAGGCCGATCTCCTCGCGCGGGGTGTCCGGGCCGACGATGCCGATGATCCGGCCGCGGTACATGACCGCGATCCGGTCGGCCAGGCCGATCACCTCGTCCAGTTCGCTGGAGACCACCATGACCGCGGTGCCGATGTCCCGCTCGCGGATGACCCGGCTGTGGATGAACTCGATCGAGCCGACGTCCACGCCCCGGGTGGGCTGGGCGGCGATGAAGAGCTTCAGCGGCCGGGACAGCTCCCGGGCCACGATCACCTTCTGCTGGTTGCCACCGGAGAGCGTGCCGACCGCGGCGTCGGCCGAGGAGGTGCGGACGTCGAACTGCTCGATCCGCTCCCGCGCCGACTTGGCGATGGCGTCGGGCTTCAGCGACAGGCCCTTGCCGAACGGCGGCCGGTCGTAGATGTCCAGCACCAGGTTCTCCGCCACGGAGAACTCCTTGACCAGGCCGTCCACGCTGCGGTCCTCCGGCACGTAGCCGACCCCGGCGCGGAGCACCTTCTTGGTCGACCAGCCGTGCGTCGGCTCGCCGTCGAGGCTGATCGTGCCGGCGAGCACCGGGCGCAGGCCCATGATCGCCTCGATCAGCTCGGTCTGGCCGTTGCCCTGCACGCCCGCCACGCCGAGCACCTCACCGGCGTGCACCGTCAGGTCGACGCCGTCGACCGCGCGTACCTGCCGGTCGTCGTCCACGACCAGGCCGGCGACCTCCAGGATCGGCTTCCCCGGGGTGGCCGGCTTCTTGTCCACCGTCAGCCGGACGCTGCGTCCCACCATCAGCGCGGCCAGCTCGTCCCGGCTGGCGCTCGGCTCGGCGGTGCCGACTGTCCGCCCGCGCCGGATCACAGTGATCCGGTCGGCGATCGCCTTCACCTCGCCCAGCTTGTGGGTGATGAACACGATCGACTTGCCGGCGGCCTTGAGCGACCGCATGACGGTCAGCAGTTCCTCGGTCTCCTGCGGCGTGAGCACGGCCGTGGGCTCGTCGAGGATCAGCAGGTCGACGTCGCGGGTGAGGGCCTTGACGATCTCCACCCGCTGCTGGATGCCGACCGGCAGGTCCTCGATCACCGCGTCCGGGTCGACCCGCAGGTTGTACCGCTCGGAGACCTCGGCGACCTCGCGCCGGGCCCGCCGCCGGTCGAGGATGCCCGCGAAGGGCCCCTTGACCTGCTCTGCGCCGAGCATCACGTTCTCGGCCACGGTGAAGACCGGCACCAGCATGAAGTGCTGGTGCACCATCCCGATCCCGGCCGCGATCGCATCCGACGGGCCCTTGAGCTTCAGCGGCTTGCCGTCGACCAGGATCTCGCCCTCGTCCGGCTGGTAGAGGCCGTAGAGCACGTTCATCAGGGTCGACTTGCCGGCGCCGTTCTCGCCGAGCAGGGCATGGATCTCTCCAGGCTCCACCGTCAGGTCGATGTGGTCGTTGGCGACCAGATCACCGAACCGTTTGGTGATGCCGCGCAGTTCGAGTCTCAGCGCAACCTCCTGGAGTGCGAGCGATGGTGCAGCGTAGCGACCTGCCGCGCCGCCACCACGCCGGGTGGGGATGTTCGGGGGAGTCAAGCTGATCGGCCGTCCCGGCGCTGGGGGTACCTTCCCCGTTGCGCCGGGACGGCCGGATCGTCAAACCTGGTGCCCGCCGGCCCCCGCTGCCGATGATCGCACCGCGGCGGCCGGCGGGACCGTCACTTGGTCGGCTGGGCCTTCGAGGTGACGGTGATGGTGCCGGCGGCGATGTCCGCCTTGATCTTGTCGACCTCGGCCTTCAGGTCCGCCGGGACCTTGCTGTCGAAGTCGTGGTACGGGGCGATCGAGACGCCGTTGTTGGCCAGCGTGCCGACGAAGCCCGGGGTGGACTGGAGCTTCTCGCCACCGGCGGCCTTCAGCACGGCCTCCTTGACGGCGTCCGGGATGTTCTTGACGACAGTGGTCACGATCGCCGAGCAGTCCGGGGTGCTCTCGCAGCCGTCGATGTCGACCCAGACGACCGAGTACTTGCCGCCCGAGGCCTTGGCCGCGGAGGTGGTGCCGAGGCCGGCGCCACCGGCGACCGGCATCACGATGTCGGCGCCCTGCGCGACGAGCGCGTCGGAGACCTTCTTGCCCTCGTCCTGCTTCTCGAAGGAGTTCGAGAACGAGCCCTTCTGGGCGGCCTTGTCCCAGCCCAGCACCTGGACGTTCTTGCTCTTGGCCTTGTTGTAGTACGCGACGCCGTCGGCGAAGCCGTCCATGAAGATGGTGACCGGCGGGATCGGAATGGCGCCGTAGGTGCCGACCTTGCCGGTCTTGCTCATCCCGGCGGCCAGGTAGCCGGCCTGGAACGCGGCCTGCGCGGTGTCGAACTGCATCGGGTAGACGTTCGACACACCCGGGTTGGCGTCGACGATGCCGAACTGCTGGTTCGGGTTCTTCTCAGCCGCCGCCTTGGTGGCGTCCGACATCAGGCCACCGACGGCCAGGATGAAGTCGCACTTCTGGTTGACGAACCCGGTCAGGTTGACCTCGTAGTCCGCCTCGGCCTTCGACTGGACGTTCTTGATCTCGATCTTGTCGTTCTCCTTCTGCGCCTCCTGGAGGCCCTTCCAGGCCGAGGCGTTGAAGGACTTGTCGTCGATGCCGCCGACGTCGGTCACCATGCAGGCGCTGAACTTCTTGCCACCGTCGCCGCCGGCGTTGTTGTCGTCGTCCGGAGCCTCACCACACGCGGCAGCGCCCAGCACGAGTCCACCCGCCACGATGGCGGAGGCGATCCGCATCCCACGCACAGAGCGCAAGACGTCTCCTTCCCCTTGCACACCGCGTCGTGCACGGTGTGCAGCCCTTCGCCGGCCTGCGGTGTGCCGCCGGCGTCCCACGTTACGGACGGGAGCGTACGCCCGCGCCCACCCACCGGCCGACAATCGTGCACGACTGTTGAGCGTCCGTTACCCCGGTGTAACCCTTGCGTGGGGCACATCACTTCTCATGCCCGGTAGGCGTACGCGGTGGTGTCGCGAACGTCCGTTTTCCCGAGCTTCCCCCGACTCCTGGCGAACTAACGCCAGAACACCGCGACGGCAGCGTTGACCAGCGTCAACCCGACGATCGCGAGGAAGTGGCCACGGTTGACGGCCTCCCGCTTACGGGAGAAGAAGACCATGACGAAGATGAGCAGCGCGAGCACCAACTTGGTAACAAGTTTCGCCGGGGCCGGCTCGTCCCCGTCCCGAAGCGGAGCGGACAGCCCGATGCCGGTGAGGATCTGGATGATCGCGCCCCAGAGCATGGCGGCGTTGATCCGCAGCCGGCCACTGACGTACTGGGCGATCGCACCGCCGAGCAGCAGCGCGAAGCCGACCAGATGGACGTAGAGAAGAATCAGTCGAAGAGCTTCCACGCGGCCCATCCTCCCTCAGCAACGACGCAACGTAGTAGTCGCCCCGCCGGCCTGCCGTCATACCGTGACCTCCAGATGCAGGCCCGGTGACCACGGCAGGCGCTCGATCGACTGCCGGAGGCGCCAGGCTCACACCCAGCCGCGTTGGCTGGCATGGACCCCCGCCTGGAACCGACTCGCCGCCTTCAACCGTTCGGTGAGCGACGTCATCGTGCGTTGCACGCTCCGCACCGACATCGCGAGTTTGCGGGCAGCCGACTCGTCCGTGTGGCCGGCCGCCAGCAACCTGATCAACTCCCGTTCGTGCGGGGTGAGGCCCTGATCGTCGGGTGCCGTCTGCTCAGCAAAAGGGGTGGCCGTCCGCCAGATCTGCTCGAACAGCGCGACGAGCCCGGCCACGACACCGGGGCTGCGCAACTCCAGCGCTCCGCGCCGTGCGTCGTCCGGGTCGATGGGCACGAACGCGGTCTCACGATCCACGATGACCAGGCGCATCGGCAGTGTCGGCGCGGTACGCGACTCGGCGCCCAGGCTTGCCATGCGACGGGCATGAGCGAGAGTTGTCGGGTCGTTGCGGAAGCTGTCCTGGTAGACGTTGCGGATTCGCACGTCCCGCTGGAGCGCGAACTGGTTGAGCGGCCCCTCGGCCTCCAGGGTGTCCGCGCTCTGACCCCGGCCGGTGGTGAAGGACAGGCACTCGGCCCGCGCGCTGTGTGCGAGTTCCGCGAGGCGCTCCCGGACGGCGTCGATCCCGTCGAGAACGCGGCCTTCCCGTACCAGGTTGTGCTGGTCGTGGGCGGTGGCGATGGCGGCGATGGCAGCCCTGGTCGCCTCGACCTGCCGCTGTCGGACGGCGACATCGGCCTCCACCTTGGCCAGCAATGCCATCAGGCCGGCCTGGGGCCGCACCACCCGGGCATCGCCTCCTGCGGGGTCCAGCCGAATCAGAGCCAGATCCGCCAGGATATCCAACGCCTCGCGTATCTGGTCAAGCGGTGTGGCCAGATGCGCGGCCAGCCCTGCGACGTTCAGGTCCGGCCGGTCGAGCATCGTCCGGTAGACCATCTCGTGCTGCGCGGACAGACCTAACAGATCGAACATCGAGCCTCCCCGGGGACGGCCGGCGACACCTCATTCTGCCGTGCCGGGGATCTTCGCGGTGCCCCGCGAGGACTGCTGGCGTGATACCGCCGGGCGGAGTCGCGCCAGGCCGGATCCGATGACACGGGCCGACCGGACCGGGATGCTCGATTCAGGCCGACGCGAAAGCGCGCAGAGCCAAGCAACAAATCCCGAAAGACCGAGCCATTCCATTGGGAGGCAGATCACCGTGCGCGCAATTATCGCCGTACCTCGACGTTTCATCCTGGTCCTATTGCTCGCGCTGGCGGTTTCCGTCGCGCTGTTCATCGGCCAGGAATCGTTCAGCGCACTTGCCGAGGGATTCGGGTGGGGCACCCCCGGCCCCGTCTCTCCGGCCGGCGTCGAGACGCTCGGCGGGATCGACTCGCTTTCCCCGCAAGAGGGAGCGTGAGCACGATGATCGCGGCCTACCTCCGGATCGCACCGCTGACGACGGCGGCGTCCGTCGACCCGATGGCGCTCCGGGATCTGCTCTACGCCCAGTGCGGCCCCGGGAACGGAGTGGAGCACATCCGAGTACGTGCCGGACCACACGGCGTCGACATCATCGCTTTCATCGATGGCAACGACCCGGAAAGAGCAAATGAGGTTCTTCGACAGGTCGTCGAGAAGGCGATTACCGCCACTGCGTCGCTTCACCTCTGGCGAATGGTTTAGCGCACCGCACGATTTCGCTGATCAATCCCTCGAGTATCAGAACCCGTGAAAGGTGGAAGAACATGTTGATTCGACGAATCACCGCCATGACGCTCGGCGTCACCCTCGCTGCCGGGCTCGGTCTGGCGGCCGGCGTCGGTGTCACAGTCGCCGGCGCTCCGCAGGCGGCACACGCCGCGTCGAGCGTCGGTGGTCAGATCAGCCGCGACGAGATCATGAGCCGGGCGCAGTACTGGTACGACAACCGCGGCAGCATTCCCTACAGTCAGAGCGGCTGGTACCGCGACCAGGGCGGTAAGGACTACCGGACCGATTGCTCCGGGTACGTCTCCATGGCCTGGCATCTCTCCGCCTCGGCCTGGACCGGCAACCTCGGCAAGGTCGCCACCCAGATCAGCAAGACCAGCCTGCTTCCCGGCGACGCCCTGAACTCGCCGGCCGAGCACGTCATCCTCTTCAAGCGCTGGATCAACCAGTCGACCGGCACCTTCGAGTACTACTCCTTCGGCTCGACGCCGGTCAAGATCGCGACAGATACCCTCACCGGCGGCTCGGACGGTCTCATCGACTCCCATCCCGCCAGCAACTACGTCGCACTCCGCTACCGCAACGTCATCGGCAGCGGCGAGACGCCGGTTCGTGACCCGTGGATCGCCGACGTGACCGGCGACGGCTTCCACGATCTGGTCGCCACCAAGTCCGACGGCAGCATGTGGCTGTTCTCCAACAACTACATCCGCGACGGTGCCACACCTTACGGCGATGTCCGCCAGATCGGCAGCGGCTGGGGCAACTACGAGCGCGTCATCAACGCCGACGCCAACGGCGACGGCTTCGCCGACATGCTTGGCATCAAGGCCGACGGCACCATGTGGCTCTTCTCCAACAACTTCGCCCGCGACGGCGGGGCGCCGTACGGCGATGTTCGCCAGATCGGCAGCGGCTGGGGCAACTACACCCGCATCATCGCCGCCGACGCCAACGGCGACGGCTTCACCGACATGCTTGGCATCAAGGCCGACGGCACCATGTGGCTCTTCTCCAACAACTTCGCCCGCGACGGCGGGGCGCCGTACGGCGACGTCCGCCAGATCGGCAGCGGCTGGGGCAACTACACCCGCATCATCGCCGCCGACGCCAACGGCGACGGCTTCACCGACCTGCTCGGCATCAAGGCCGACGGCACCATGTGGCTCTTCTCCAACAACTTCGCCCGCGACGGCGGGGCGCCGTACGGCGACGTCCGCCAGATCGGCAGCGGCTGGGGCAACTACACCCGCATCATCGCCGCCGACGCCAACGGCGACGGCTTCACCGACCTGCTCGGCATCAAGGCCGACGGCACCATGTGGCTCTTCTCCAACAACTTCACCCGGGACGGCGGGGCGCCGTACGGCGACGTCCGCCAGGTCGGCAGCAACTGGGGCGGCTACAACCGCATCGTCTAGTCCCTCGTGACAGGCAGGCGCGCCCGGCAACCAGCCGGGCGCGCCGCTTGTCCGTTCATGACCCGGACGGCCTCTAGTGCAGGCGCCAGACCTGGAAGGTGGGGCCCTCGGCGGGGAGGGTTACCTTGTTGTCGGCGTCGGGGTGGAGGGCGGGGGCGTCGCCGTAGACGTTGTCCCCGGCTCCCAGGCCGGTCAGGCGGACCGGGGCACCGGGCGCGCGGCGGGCCAGCACCAGCACCGTCGACGTGGGCGCCTCGCGCAGGAAGACGAGCGTGTCCGCGTCCGCGTGCACCCAGCGCAGGCCGCCGTGCCGCAGCGCCGGCTCGTCGCGGCGCAGCGTCAGCAACGACCGGTACGCCTCGAACGTGCGCCGGTCCCAGCTCTCCGGCCGGTGCCACGGCATCGGGGTACGCGAGCCCTCCCCGTTCGTACCGGTCAGGCCCAGCTCGTCGCCGGCGAAGACCACAGGCGTGCCGGGCATGGTGGCGAGCAGTCCGGCTGCCACCTCCTGCCGGGCCGCGTCGCCGACCACGGTGCGGATCCGGGCCGAGTCGTGCGAGCCGAGCAGCTGCCACGAGTGGGTGTACGACCGCCAGGACACCAGCGACCGGTAGGTGTTCATGGTGGCGAGCACCGCGCTCGCGTCGCGCCGCCGTACCCCGCCCGGGGTGCCGAGGAAGTTCGGCACCGGGTCGTCGCCGTGGCGCAGCCAGGACCAGACCGGGTCGGTGAAGCCGACGTAGTTCATCGTCCCGTGCCAGCCGTCGCGGTCCAGGTCACCTGTGTGGTCGTGGCCGTGCTCGGCGAGCAGCAGCCCGTCGGGCCGAGTTTCGGCCACCACCTCGCGCAGCAGCCGCGCCACCTCGTGGGTGTACGCGTCAGCACCCCGCCGCCCGGTCATGTTCGCCACGTCGACCCGCCAGCCGTCCAGCCCGTACGGCGGGCGCAGCCAGCGGCGCAGCAGCGAGTCGTCGGCGGTGGCGAACCGGCGGCGCAGCTCCGCGCTGCCCCAGTTCAGCTTCGGCAGCGACTTCACCCCGTTCCACGACTCGTAGTCCGACGGCTCCAAGTCGCCGCGCGTCGTCAGACGCGCCGAGTTGGAGTCGTCGTAGCCGGGCAGGTCGAAGTAGTACAGCTCGCGTTCCGGAGCGTTCACGTCGGAGACGGCGGCGGTGAACCAGTGGTGGGCGTCGCCGGTGTGGTTGCTGGTGATGTCGCCGAGCAGGCGCCAGCCCCGGGCGTGCACGGCGTCGGCGAGCCGGGCCAGCGCCGCGTCGCCGCCGAGCAGCGGGTCGACGGTGTCGAAGCTCGACGCGTCGTACCTGTGGTTGGAACGCGCCGGGAAGACCGGCGTGAGGTAGACGGTGTTGACGCCGAGCCGGTCCAGGTGGTCCAGGCGCTCGGTGACGCCGTCGAGGTCGCCGCCGTAGAACTGGCGGGGCGTCTCCGGGCCACGGCCGACGACCGGGGTGTCCCAGTCGCATCCGATGGCCCAGTCCGGCACGGTCCGGCCGTCGGCGGCGGCCGAGCGGGCGAACCGGTCCGGGAAGATCTGGTAGATCACCGCGTCGCGGGCCCAGGCCGGCGGCGGGGCGTAGCCGACCAGCTTGAAGTCGCCGTTGTCCGGCACGTCGTGGCCGGCCGGCCCGGCGGCGTTGAGCCAGCGGGTGCCGTGCGCGCCGTCGAGCAGGAAGCGGTAGTTGCTGACCGGGTTGCGGACCTCGACGTCGGCCCGCCACCACACGTCGCCGCCGTCGGTGCGGTCGATCCGCGCCTCGGCGAAGCGCGGCTCGCCGTCGCCGGTGGTGCGCACGTGCACCTGGGAGACGCCGGATCCGGCCGGTGCCCGGACGAAGACCGGCACGGTCTGCCCGAGCGCGGGCTCCTGCTCCGGGACGTAGGTCGCGGAGCCGTCGTGGTGCGGCTGAAGGGGCATGGTGCTGCCTTTCGCGTCGTACCGACAGGGAGAGGGGGCGGGCACCCGCCGCGGCCGGTTTCACCCGACCGCGGCGGTCCGCCCGAGAACCGCTCCGGTGTACGCCGACACGACGCCCTTGCCGCAGCGTGAGCCGAGGAGGCTCAGCCCTTGACCGCTCCGGAGGTGAGCCCGGAGACGATGTAGCGCTGGAGCAGTTGGAACACCAGCACCGTCGGGATCGCGGTGAGCAGCGTGCCCGCCGCGAACATCCCGAAGTTGTTGTTGCGCTCGCCCGCGACCAGGCCGAACATGCCGACCGCGAGGGTCTTCGACTCGGGTTCGGTGAGGAACACGTTGGCGATGATGAACTCGTTGATCGCCCCGATGAAGGCGAGCAGGCCGGTCACCGCCAGGATCGGCGCCACCAGCGGCAGCATGATCCGGAAGAAGACCTGCACGTGCGACGCGCCGTCCATGGTCGCCGACTCGTCCAGTTCCTTCGGCAGCGTGTCGAAGAAGCCCTTCATCAGCCAGGTGTTCGCACCGAGCGCGCCGCCCATGTAGAGCAGGAACAGGCCCCACGGGGTGTTGAACCCGATCGCCGGGTAGAGGTCGGTGAGCGTGGTGAAGATCAGGAAGATCGCCACGATCGCCAGGAACTGCGGGAACATCTGGATCAGCAGCAGCGCGAGCAGGCCGACCCGGCGTCCGGCGAAACGCATCCGGGAGAACGCGTACGCCGCGAGCGACGACAGGAAGATCGACGCGAAGCTGGCCACGCCCGCGAGCAGCAGCGAGTTGAGGAACCAGTGGCCGAACGCGGTCTGGTCGAACAGGTTCGTGAAGTTCTCCAGCGACGCGCCGGTCGGCAGCAGCTCGGTGGAGGAGAGCGTGCCGAGCGGGTTGAACGCCGCCGAGATCACGAACAGGATCGGGAAGAGGCTGAACGCCACCGCCAGCAGTCCGACCAGGTGCCGCCAGCCCACCTGCGCGAACCAGCGGCGGCGCGACCGGCGGACCGGCCTGCGGGTGGTCGTGGGCGTCTCCGCGATGGTCGTCACGAGTACACCTCCTCCTGCTTGCGGGTCCGCCGGAAACTGATCGCCGACACCGTCGCCACGATCGCGAAGATGAAGATCGAGACGGTGGCGGCCAGGCCGAACTCGGCGCCCTGTGCGCCGAACGCGAGCCGGTACGTGTATGTGATCAGCAGGTCGGTGGCGCCGTTCGTCGGGTTGTCCGGCGCGAACGGACCGCCCTCGGTGGTGAACAGGATCGCGTTGACGTTGTTGAAGTTGAACGCGAACGACGCGATCAGCAGCGGCGAGAGCGCCACCAGCAGCAGCGGCAGGGTGACCGCCCGGAACGACTGCCAGGGTGACGCGCCGTCGACCGACGTCGCCTCGGTCAGCTCCCGGGGGATGGCCTGCAACGCGCCGGTGGCGACCAGGAACATGTACGGGTAGCCGAGCCACAACTGCACCAGCAGCACCGCGATCCGGGCCGACCAACTGCCGCCGAACCAGTCGACGTCCAGCCCGAACAGGTCGTTGAGCAGGCCGAAGTCGGTGTTGAACATGTCCCGCCAGATCAGCAGCATGGCGAACGACGGCATGGCGTACGGCAGGATCAGCACCATCCGGTAGAGGTTGGTGCCGCGCATCCGGGGTGAGTGCAGCGCGAGCGCGATGGCCATGCCGAGCAGGAACGTCAGCCCGGTGGAGCCGATCGCGAACGCGAAGTTCCAGGCCAGCGTGCCGAAGAACGGCCCGGAGATGTTGCGGTCGGTGAGCACCGTGGCGAAGTTCTTCAGCCCGACGTCGACCTTCCAGCCCTGGGCGAGGCGCTCGCCGTCGGCGGCGACGAAGGAGCCGGACTTCTCGTCGGCGGTCCACGTCCTGCCGGTCTCGCTGTCCTTGACGCAGTCGCACGCGGCGTCGTACGCCCGGATGGCCTTGCCCTCGTACGCCCGGGTCAGGCCGTTGGAACGGATGGCGCCCTCGTCGGTGGGCACGACGAGCGCGGTGACGGCGTCGCTGCGGTTGCTGGCCTGCCCGATGTTCAGCAGGGTGTAGCCGTCCGCCGCGGTGATCTTGCCGCTGAGGCTGCTCACCTCGACGTCGGCGGCGTCGAGCTTGCGCAGCCCGCCCGCGTCGCCGGCGAAGACCTCCTTGGTCTTCGGGTCGCTGAGCAGGAAGGTCAGGGGGCCGGTCGCCGGGTCGCCCTTCGTGGCGATGGTGAGGTTGTACTCGGTCGAGCCGGGCACCTGCTTCACCGAGGCGGTCTGCACGGCGACGATCGCGTCGTCCTTGCTGCCGCGGTGGCCGTCGCCGAAGTTCGTGAACGCGGTGCTCGCGGTGTAGAGCACCGGGAAGACCTGGAACGCGATCAGGAAGAGCGTGCCGGGGACCAGGTACTTGGCCGGGATGTGCCGGCGGCTCAGGTAGAGGTAGAACAGGCCGGCGGTGGTGACCGCCAGGACGCCCAGCGCGAGCCAGTGCCCGGCCTCGATGAGCGGGAAGGCCGCCCAGATCGCGATCCCGGCCACCAGGCCGAGCAGGACCACCTTGACGACGAGGCCGGTCGCGGTGATCGGCGCGTGTTGCCGCGCGGTACGGGACGTGCGCGGGAGCCCACGGCGTACGGGCTCCCGGCCCGGGGTCGGTGGTGCAGACCCCGGGCCGGACAGCGGCGCGCTCATTACTTGATCTGACCCTGGATGGTCTTGCCGGCGGCCGTGATCGTCTTGGCCGGGTCGGCGCCGCCGATGATGGCGGCCTCCGCCTTGCCGAACGGGTCCCAGATCGCGGCCATGGCCGGGATCGCCGGGAGCACCTGGCCGTTCTTGCCGGCCTCGGAGAACTTGGCCAGGTCCGGGTCCTCGCCCTTGACCTGGTCGAAGGCGGCGGTCAGCGCCGGCGGGCGCGGCTCGGCCTTGTACAGCGCGACGGCCAGCTCGGGCTTGGTCACGTAGTTGGTGACGAACTCCTGGGCCAGGGCCTTGTTCTTGCCCTTGGCGGCCACGTAGAACGCCTGGACGCCCACGAACGGCTGGGCCTCCTTGCCACCGGCGAAGCCGGGGACCGGGGAGATGTCGTACGCGATGTTGGCCTTCTTGGCGTCGGCGACGGCCCACGGGCCGGAGACCAGGAACGCGCACTTCTTGCCGGTGAAGGTGGAGATGGCGTTCTCCGGGGTGATGGAGCGCTTCAGCGCGCCCTCGCCCTTCTCACCGAGCTTGGCGATCTTCTGGAAGGCGGCGATCGACTCCGGCTTGCCCACGCCCAGGTCCTTCGGGTCGTAGTCGCCGTTCGCCGAGGTGCCGAACAGGTAGCCGCCGCCCGAGGTGTACAGCGGGTAGATGTGGTACGCGTCGCCGTTCTGGCCGGACTGCAGGCACAGGATCTCGCTGGCCTTCTTCTCCGCCTTGAGCTTCTTGCCGGCGGCGACCAGGTCCTCGATCGTCTTCGGCGCCTCGGGGGCCAGCTCGGTGTTGCGGATCAGCGCGACGTTCTCGGTGGCGTAGGGCACGCCGTAGAGCTGGCCGTTGAACGTGACGGCCTTGACGGCGGTCTCGTTGAAGCCGGACTTCTGCTCGGCGGTGAGCTGCACCGGGTCGATGGCGCCGTTCTGGACCAGGTTGCCGATCCAGTCGTGCGCGCCGACCACGACGTCCGGGCCGCTGCCCTGCTGCGAGGCGGTGACGAAGTTGGTCTGCAGGTCCTTGGAGACGGCCTGGACCTCGACTGTCACGCCGTTCTCCTTGCCGAACTCCTCGGCGAACGGCTTGAGGGCGGCCGTGCGCTTGTCGTCGGCCCAGATGACCAGCTTGCCGCCGGTCGCCTTGGCGGACTCGCCGGCGGCCGGCTTGTCGTCGCTGCCGCTGTCACCACAGCCGGAGGCGGCGAGCGCCAGGCCGAGGACGGCGACCACACCCGCGGTACGGATGCGCATCGGTACTCCTGTCGTCATGGCGGCCCGCCGGGGGAAGGGCGGCCCGCCAGTGGAAACCTCTGAAATTTCTTGCTGACCGGCGCCGGGGTGCTGCGCCGCTGCTCTCGCATGTTGCGGGGACGTTAGCAAGGGGTTTCAGAGAATGGAAGGGTTTGCAGAAGTGTACGCAAGACTTTGCCGTTGGGCTAAAGTGCCGCACATGCGCGCTCGACTGTCCGACATCGCCCAACAGGCTGAAGTCAGCGAGGCCACGGTGTCGCGGGTGCTCAACGACCGCCCCGGTGTGGCCCCCGAGACCCGGCAGGCCGTCCTCACCGCCCTCGATGTGCTCGGCTACGAACGACCGGCCCGGCTGCGCAAGCGCAGCGCCGGGCTGGTCGGCCTGGTCGTGCCGGAGCTGGACAACCCGATCTTCCCGGCGTTCGCCCAGATCATCGAGTCCGCGCTCGCCCCCACCGGCTACACCCCGGTGCTCTGCACCCAGACGCCGGGCGGCGTCCGCGAGGACGAGTACGTGGAGATGCTGCTGGACCGGCAGGTCTCCGGCATCGTCTTCGTCTCCGGCCTGCACGCCGACACCGCCGCGGACCACGACCGCTACCGCACGCTGCTGGCCCGGCCGCTGCCGATCGTCATGATCAACGGTTACGCCCCGGGCATCCCCGCGCCGTTCGTCTCCTGCGACGACCGGGAGTCCGCCGAACTCGCGGTCGCCCACCTGGTCGCGCTCGGGCACCGCCGGATCGGCCTGATCACCGGCCCGGACCGGTTCGTGCCGGTGCAGCGCAAGGTCGCCGGCTACAAGGCCGCGATGGGGCGCCTGACCGATATCAGCGAGGACGAGCTGGCCGAGCTGACGGAGCTGTCCCTGTTCGGCGTGGAGGGCGGCGAGGCGGCCGCGGGCCGGCTCATCGAGCGCGGCGTGACCGGACTGGTCTGCGGCTCGGACCTGATGGCGCTCGGCGCGATCCGGGCCGCCCGCCAGCGCGGGCTGTCGGTGCCGGGCGACATCTCCGTGGTCGGGTACGACGACTCCCCGCTCATGGCGTTCACCGACCCGCCGCTGACCACAGTGCGCCAGCCGGTCGCCGCCATGGCCGTCGCCGCGGTGCGGGCCCTGGTCGACGAGATCAACGGCCACCCCTCCCCGAACTCGGAGTACCTGTTCCGGCCCGAGCTGGTGGTACGCGGCTCGACCGCGGTGGCCCGCCCCGTCGACCCCCCGAAGCGCCAGCGCTCCGCCCCCTCCCTCCCAGTCCCCGCCTGACCCGCCGCCTCCTCCCCGCCGCCTCCTCCCCGCCCCCCGCTCCCCGCCCCCCTTCTCCCCGTTGATCAAGGAGTTTGCGGCGGAGTCGATCTCCCTCCCGGACACAAACCCCTTGATCACCGCCTCTGGTCCCGGGCCCGGGCCGGGCCGGACCCGGGCCGAGGGGTACGGGCCGGACCTGGCGGGGGCGGGTGGGCGGTGGGGGTGAGTGGGTGGGCGTCCCGGGATGCGGGAGTCCGGGCCGACGTCGGCGCGGGTGACGGCTGTCATTTCTTGCGCAAGGAATGCTTGACTCTTGCAGTGCGATGGCGGCATTCTGCTACGACACCCTGCGCCGCACCAGAAGCCGCCACAGAACGGGATCGACACCGATGACCACCGCCCCCAGCACCGCCCCACGCACCGCCGACGACGACTGGTGGCGGTCCGCGGTCGTCTACCAGGTGTACGTCCGCAGCTTCGCCGATGCGAACTCCGACGGTGTGGGTGACCTCCAGGGCATCCGGCAGCGCCTGCCGTACCTGCGCGACCTCGGTGTGGACGCGCTCTGGCTGACGCCGTTCTACACCTCGCCGCAGGTCGACGCCGGCTACGACGTGGCCGACTACCGCGACGTCGACCCGCTGTTCGGCAACCTGACCGACTTCGACGAGATGATCACCGACGCGCACGCGCTCGGTCTGCGGATCATCGTGGACATGGTGCCGAACCACACCTCCAGCGCGCACCCGTGGTTCGCCGCCGCGCTGGCCGCCGGACCGGGTTCGCCGGAGCGTGAGCGCTACCTGTTCGCCGACGGCAAGGGCGAGCAGGGCGAGCTGCCGCCGAACGATTGGGAGAGCATCTTCGGTGGTCCGGCGTGGACGCGCGTGGTCGACGGCCAGTGGTACCTGCACCTGTTCGACCCGGCCCAGCCCGACCTGAACTGGCGCCATCCGGAGGTACGGGCCGAGTTCGAGGACGTGCTGCGCTTCTGGCTGGACCGTGGCGTGGACGGCTTCCGGATCGACGTGGCGCACGGGATGATCAAGGCCGAGGGCCTGCCGGACGTGGGCTTCAACTCGATGACCACCGGCCAGCGCCAGTCCGAGCTGCTCGGCAAGGGCCGGCTGCCGTACTTCGACCAGGACGAGGTGCACGACATCTACCGCGCCTGGCGGCCGATCCTGGACAGCTACCCGGGCGGCCGGATGGCGGTCGCCGAGGCGTGGGCCGAGACGCCGCAGCGGCTGGCCCGCTACATCGGCCCGGACGAGCTGCACCAGGCGTTCAGCTTCGACTTCCTCGACGCCACCTGGTCGGCCGACTCGTTCCGCAAGGTGATCGACACGGCGCTGGCCGAGTCCACGATCGTGGGCGCGCCGACCACCTGGGTGCTCTCCAACCACGACCGGCAGCGACACGTCACCCGGTACGGCGACGGCGAGGTCGGCCTGCGCCGTGCCCGTGCCGCCGCACTGCTGATGTTCGCGCTGCCCGGCTGCGCGTACGTCTACCAGGGCGAGGAACTGGGCCTGCCGGAGGTGCTGGACCTTCCCGACGAGCTGCGTCAGGACCCGGCGTTCCGGCGTACCGGGGAGAGCCGGGACGGCTGCCGGGTGCCGATCCCGTGGGGCGGCGAGCTGCCCCCGTACGGCTTCGGGCCGGACGGCAGCGAGCTGAGCTGGCTGCCGGCGCCGGCGACCTGGCGGTCGCTGTCGGTGGCCGCCCAGACCGGGGTGCCCGGCTCGACGCTGGAGCTGTACCGGACCGCGCTGCGTGCCCGGCACGAGCACCCGGCGCTGGCCGGCCTGGACGCCATCACCTGGCTGGAGACCGAGCCCGGCGTCCTGGCGTTCCGTCGCACCGCCGGGGACGCCGAGGTGACGTGCGTGGTGAACATCAGCGGCGCCGGCGTGACGGTGAGCGGCTACGGCCGCCCGCTCGTCGCCAGCGCCGAACTCACCGAGCGGGGCGACGGACACGTCCTGCCGGTGGACGCGGCTGCGTGGTTCGAACGGCGCTGAGCCGGGTAACCCGCCAACGACCTGGCCGTCCGTTGTGCCCCGCGCCGACGGGCGGCTGGGCTGCCGACCCCTTGTGGTGGGGGGTGAGGTGGCCCCGGCCCCTCGGGAGTCCGCTCCCGGGGGGCCGGCGTCCATCGAGCACGGACACGTGGTGCTGAGCCTCCTCAGCCGCCCTTGGCGGTGAGCAGCGCGGCGATCCGGGCGAACCCGGCCCGGATCTCCTCCCGGTCGGGTGCCTCCGCCGGTTCGGGCTCCGGATCGCGTTCGGCTGCGCGTTCCAGTTCCTCGTCGATGACGTCCTCGAAGTCGCCGTAGAGGTCCGCCTGGTCGATCTCGGCCGCCTCGTCCTCGGCGGCGATCTGCGCGGCCGCGATCTCGCCGCGGATCTCCTCCGGTGTGAGCGCCGGCAGCAGCGGCTCCACCACCGCCATCAACTGCTCGTCGGCCACCACCGCCTCGGCCAGCGCCAGCGCGTGCCGTCGCTCGTACGGGCCGCAGACCACCGGCTCCCAGTCGTCCTCGGCGCCGAGCGGGCCGAACGTGATGATCCACGGCAGACCCCGGATCGGGGAGTCGTCCGGCAGGTCCAGTGTCACGAGTGCGCCCACCGGCCCATCATGGTCGCCGCGCATCGGCCCGGGGAACGCAATCATCGGACTCTCCCCGCTTCGGGGACCACGCTCAGCCACGCGTACCGGCGTCCAGCGCCGCGCGGACCAGCGCGACCGCCCGCTCCGGCGCGACGCCCAGGCGACGCGCCTCGGCGGCGTACTCGGCGGCGGCCCGGTGCAGCCGGTCGGTGGCGTCGTCCCGGCCGGGGGCGACCACTGTGCCGTGCCGGCCCCGCGTCTCCACCAGCCCGGCGCCCTCCAGTTCCCGGTACGCCCGCGCCACCGTGTTCACAGCCAGCCCCAGGTCGGCGGCGAGCTGCCGCACGGCCGGAAGCCGGGTGCCCACCGGCAGCCGCCCGTCGCCGATGCGCGCGGCGAACTGCGCCCGCACCTGCTCGTACGGCGGCACCGCCGACTCGGCGTCGATCCGGATCCGCGCGCTCATCCCGCCCCTCCCGGTGTGCCCGGTTCGGTCTCGTCGTCGAGCACGTCCGCCTCCACGTCCACCTCCCGGGCACCGCCCTCGGCCAGGTCCACCACCCGGCCGTACCGGCTGGTCGCGGCGAGCGCCGCGCCGAAGAGCACCAGCTGGTTGAGCAGGTAGAGGTAGAGCAGCAGGCCCACGGCGGTGGCGACCACCGTGTACGCGGGGTTCCGCTCGGTGCGTACCACGTAGTAGCGCCCGACTGTGTTCAGCAGGGTGATCCCGACGGCGATGGTCAGGACCGCCGGGCGCAGCCGGCGCCGGCTCATCCGCAGCCGGGGCACCGCGAGCAGCAGCGCGGCGGCGAGCACGGCGTTGACGAGCACGCTCAGCAGCGCGCTCATCGTGGTCAGACCGACCGAGCCGGTGCTGCGCAGCAGGAAGCGCAGCAGCGACTCCAGCGCGTCCACGGCGGCGACCGAGACGAACAGCAGCACGAAGACCGCGACCAGCACGCCCAGGTCGACGAGCCGCCGCACCACGAGGTTGCCGGGCTGCTGGTTGAAGCCGTACATCAGCCGCTGCGAGGAACGGATCGCCTCCACCCAGCCGATGCCGGTGAAGACCAGGATGACCAGGCCGACCACGCCGACGGTGCCGCTGCTCTCGGCGATCTGCGCCGGGTCGAGGAAGGGCAGGTTCTCCTCCAGGAAGTGGGCCGCGGCGCGGCTGACCTCCTCGTTGTCCCGGAGCACCGCGCCGAAGACCCAGTACGCGACGAGCGCGAGCGCGAACACGGCGAAGAAGCCGTAGTACGCGATGGCGGCGGCGAGCCGCCCGGCGAGCAGGTCGGCGTAGAGCGTCCCGGCCCGCCAGACGTGGTCGAAGACCGACGAGCGGCTCCGGGCCGCGTCGATGCGGCGCCCCACCGCCGCCTCGATCCGGCCGAAGACGTTCACCCCGTCATCCTCGCCGATCTCCGCCCGTGGCGGAGGGGCCCCGGCCGGTCGGATGTTCAGCTGCGGCCGCCGAGCCGGAAGTCGCGGCGGGGCTGCCACCGGGTCGCCCCGCTGTGCGAGAACAGCGTGAACGCGTCCACCTGGAACAACGCGGAGAAGTCGGCGAGATCCTCGTACGCCTTGTCGAGCACCTCGGGTGGCACGTCCTGCGCGACAGTGACGTGCGGGTGGTACGGGAAGCGCAGCTCGCGCCGCAGTTCGGGGGCCGAGTTGATAGCGGCGGCCAGCAGCTCGCACTCGCTGATCCCGGCCGCCACCGCCACGAACACCACCTGGGTCACCGGGCGGAACGTGCCGGTGCCGCGCAGGTGCAGCGTGAACGGCAGGTGCGCGGCGGCGACCCGGTCCAGGTGTTCCTCGACTGCGGGCAGCGCGCGTCCCGGGATCTCGGTGGGCCCGAGGAGGGTGACGTGCGCGGGGACGGCGAGCGGGTCGCCGGCCTCGACCCGGCGGCGGGTGAGCAGCCCGCCCCAGGGCTCGGGGACGTCGACCGCGATCCCGATCTGGATCGTGTCCGCGCCGCCCGGCGCCGTGTCACTGCCCGCCACGTCGCGCGCCACCCCTCCGGTCACCGGCTGCGTCACCCGTTCCCGCCCGTCCGGGCCGTTACTCGAACCGCACCGGCGGGAAGAAGCCGACCCGCTCGTACGCGTCCCGTAGCGTCCCGGCGGCCACCGGCCGGGCCTTCTCCGCGCCCCGCGCCAGCAGCTTGTCGAGCTGGGCCGGGTCGTTCAGGTAGGCGTTCGTGCGTTCCTGGATCGGCGTGACGAAGTCCCGCACCACCTCGGCGAGGTCCTTCTTCAGGTCGCCGTAGCCCTTGCCGTCGTACGCGGCGACCAGATCGTCGACGGACCGGCCGGAGAGGGCGGAGTAGATCGTCAGCAGGTTGGTGACGCCCGGCTTGCCCTCGGCGTCGAAGACGATCTCGCGGCCGGTGTCGGTGACCGCCGAGCGGATCTTCTTGGCCGACCGGGCCGGGTCCTCCAGCAGGTCGATGATGCCGGCCGGCGAGGACGACGACTTCGACATCTTGGCCGTCGGGTCCTGGAGGTCGGTGATCTTCGCGGTGTCCTTCACGATGTGCGGGGAGGGCACGGTGAAGGTGCTGCCGAACAGCGAGTTGAACCGCTGCGCCAGGTCGCGGGAGAGCTCCAGGTGCTGCCGCTGGTCCTCGCCGACCGGCACCGCGTTCGTCTGGTAGAGCAGGATGTCCGCGGCCTGGAGGATCGGGTACGTGAACAGGCCGACGCTGGCCCGCTCGCTGCCCTGCTTCTGCGACTTGTCCTTGAACTGGGTCATCCGGCCGGCTTCGCCGAAGCCGGTGATGCAGCCGAGCACCCAGGCCAGTTGCGAGTGCTCGGGCACCTGCGACTGCACGAACAGCGTGCTGCGCTCCGGGTCCAGGCCGAGCGCGAACAGCTGTGCGGCGGCGAGCCGGCTGCGGCGCTTGAGCACCTTCGGGTCGTGCCCCGCGGTGATCGCGTGCAGGTCGACGACGCAGTAGAAGGCGTCGTGGCTGTCCTGCAACGCCACCCAGTGCCGCAGCGCGCCCAGGTAGTTGCCGAGGTGGAACGAGTCGGCCGTCGGCTGGATGCCGGAGAAGACGCGCGGGCGGGCGGGTACGTCGGACATGGCGGCAATTCTGTCAGCAAGCCCCGGCGTCCGTCATGACGGGCCGGTGGATCGGGCGGGTACGGGTGGAAGCGGACCGTTCACCTCGCGCCGGGGTTCGGGCAGCCGTGCGGCGGAGACCGCCAGGCGGGACACCCGCCGGCCGTCGAGCGTGAGCACCCGCAGCAGCCAGCCCGCCGGATCGGCGGGGACCGGTCCGGTGGCCGGGTCGACAGCCACCGGCACCTCGTCGCCCGCCACCGGCAGCCGGCCCAGGACGGCCATCACGTACCCGCCCACCGTCTCGTACGGCCCGGCGGGCAGCGCCACTCCGGTGCGCTCGGCGAAGTCGGTGAGGTTGAGCCGGCCGTCGACGACGGCGGGCAGGCCGGTGGGCTCCGGTTCGAGCGGGCCGTGCTCGTCGTCCCGGATCTCCCCGACCAGTTCCTCCACCAGGTCCTCGCACGTGACGATGCCGGCGGTGCCGCCGTACTCGTCGACGACGACGGCCAGGTGGTGGCCCTCCCGGCGCATCTCGGTGAGCGCCGCCAGCACGCGCTTGCTGTCCGGCAGGCGCTTCACCTCCCGGATCAGGTCGCCGACCAGCAGCGGCCGGTCCGTTTCCGGGCGCAGCAGCACGTCCCGCAGGTGCACCATGCCGACCACGTCGTCGTGGGTGCCGTCGACCACCGGGTAGCGGGTGTGCGGACCGGCCCGGACCAGCCGCTGGGCCTGCGCCAGCGGGAGCGCCGCGCTGAGGAAGACCACCTCGGTGCGGGGCACCATCACCTCGCGGACGAACCGGGCGCCGGCGACCAGCACCTCGTCGATGATCCGCCGTTCGTCCGGGTCGAGCAGCGTGTTCGCCGCGACCAGGTCACGTAGCTCGGCTTCGCTGATCCGTTCCCGCCCGGCGGTGGGGCTGGCCCCGAGCAGGGCGGTCACCAGGCGGATGGCGCCGTCGGCGCCGCGCACCACGAGCCGGGCCACGGTGCGGGCCAGCGGGCCGGGTTCGCGTCGGGGCCGCCCCGACGGTCGCCGCCGGGGCCCGGGACCACCACCCTCCCGCATGAGAAGGATGGTAGACAGCGGCCACCGTACGCTCGGCCCGATGTTCGGATCTGTTCAATCGTGAAGGATTATGATGGAATATAGGTGGGCTCAACTCGACAGCCGTGACACAGCCCCCGGCCGTAGGGTGATCACGGGACGGCCGCCGCGGGACGCGGCCCAGGCAGGAGGACCGACGTGAAACTGCTCGTCACCGGCGGCGCCGGCTACATCGGCAGCGTGGTGACCCGGATGCTGCTCGACCACGGCCACCAGGTGACCGTGCTGGACGACCTGCGCACCGGTCATCGGGAGGCCCTCTCCCCCGACGCCACCCACGTCGAGCTGCCGGTGCACGAGGCCGCCCGGGTGCTGACCCCCGGCGCCGGGTTCGACGGGGTGCTGCACTTCGCCGCCCTGATCGCCGCCGGCGAGTCGATGATCCGCCCCGAGCTGTACTGGCACACCAACACGGTCGGCTCGATCGCGCTCATCGACGCGGTCCGCGCCGCCCGGGTGCCCCGGATGGTCTTCTCCTCCACCGCCGCCGTCTACGGCAACCCCACCGAGCTGCCCATCCCGGAGACCGCCGTCAAGGCCCCCACCAGCACCTACGGCGCCACCAAGCTGGCCGTCGACATGGCGCTCACCTCCGAGGCCATCGCGCACGACCTGGCCGCCGTCTCGCTGCGCTACTTCAACGTCGCCGGGGCGTACCTGCGCGACGGGCTGGCCATCGGCGAGCGGCACGACCCGGAGACGCACCTCATCCCGATCGCGCTCGACGTGGCCGCCGGGCGGCGGGAGAAGCTCCAGCTCTTCGGCGACGACTACCCCACGGTCGACGGCACCTGTGTGCGCGACTACATCCACGTGGAGGACCTGGCCCGCGCCCACCTGCTCGCGCTGGACGCGGCCACCCCGGGCCGGCACCGCATCTACAACCTGGGCAACGGCAACGGTTTCACCAACCGGCAGGTGGTCGACGTGGTCCGCGAGGTCACCGGGCACCCGGTGCCGGTCGAGGTGGCCCCCCGCCGTGAGGGCGACCCGGCCGAGCTGGTCGCGTCCTCCGCGCTGGCCCGCGACGAGCTGGGCTGGACGCCGGCCAAGCCGACCCTGCACGACATGGTCGGCGACGCCTGGGCGTTCTACCGCGAGCAGTCCGCGTGAGCGCAGAGGGCACGCCGGCCGGCACGACGGTCGCCGACCGCGCCACGGCCGGCTTCCGGCAGCGGTACGGCGCCGAGCCGGCGGGCCGCTGGGCGGCTCCCGGCCGGGTCAACCTGATCGGCGAGCACACCGACTACAACGACGGCTTCGTGCTGCCCTTCGCGCTGCCGCTGCGTACCGTGGTCGCCGCCGCGCCCGCCCCCGACGGACGCTGGACCGTCTGGTCGGAGCTGGACGACGAGCCGGTCGAGTTCGGCGCGGCGGAGGCCGGCGAGCCCGGCCGGGTCGACGGCTGGGCCGCCTACGTGGCCGGGGTGGTGTGGGCGCTGCGCGCCGACGGCCACGACGTGCCGGGCGCGCGGCTCGCCGTCGCCTCCGACGTGCCGGTCGGCTCCGGGCTCTCCTCGTCGGCGGCGATCGAGTCGGCGGTGCTGGCCGCGCTGGTCGACCTCGGCGGGCTCGACCTGCCCGCCGGCCGGTGGCCGCGGCTCGCCCAGCGGGCCGAGAACGACTACGTCGGCGCGCCGACCGGGATCATGGACCAGTCCGCGGTGATCCGCGGCCGGGCCGGACACGCGCTGTTCCTCGACTGCCGCACCGAGGAGATCGAGCAGATCCCGTTCGACCTGGACGGCGCCGGGCTGGCCGTGCTGGTGATCGACAGCCGGGCGCCGCACCGGCACGCGGACGGCGAGTACGCGGCCCGGCGCAAGAGCTGCGAGCGGGCCGCCGCGACGCTCGGCGTGACAGCGCTGCGCGACGTCGACGTGGCCGGCCTCGACGCCGCACTGAAGCGGCTCGACGACGACGAGACCCGCCCCCGGGTCCGGCACGTGGTGACCGAGAACCAGCGGGTGCTCGACACCGTCGCGCTGCTGCGCGCCGGCCGGGTCCGCGACACCGGTCCGCTGCTGACCGCCTCGCACGCCTCCATGCGCGACGACTTCGAGATCACCGTCCCGGAGATCGACACCGCGGTCGAGGCGGCGCTGGCCGCCGGGGCGTACGGCGCGCGGATGACCGGCGGCGGCTTCGGCGGCTGCGTGCTCGCCCTGGTCGACGCCGAGGCCGCCGACACGGTGGCCGCCGCCGTCACGGAGGCGTACGCCGAGCGCGGCTTCACCGCCCCCGGCACACTCACGGTGCTCCCGGCCGGCGGCGTCACCCGCCTGGACTGAGGTGTAAGGAAGGGCCCCTTATTAACGCCTGCGGTAGAGGAGGGGCCCCTTGTTAACAGCGCACTGTTAACAAGGGGCCCCTCCTTACACCCAGGGTCAGCCGGCCTCGACGATCATGCCGGCGCCGACCGTACGGTTCGTCGACTCGTCGATGATCACGAAGCCGCCGGTGGTGCGGTTGCGGCGGTACTCGTCGGCCAGCAGCGGAACCGTGGTGCGCAGCCGGACCCGGCCGATCTCGTTGAGCTTCAGCTCACCGGCCGTCTCGTCGCGGTGCAGCGAGTTGATGTCCAGCCGGTAGTGCAGCCCGCGCACGATCGCCCGCGCCGAACGGGTCGTGTGCTTGATCGCGTACTTGCCGCCGACCTGCAACGGCCGTGTCTCGTCCATCCAGCAGACCATCGCCTCGATGTCCTGCACGGCCGTCGGGGCGTTGTTCGGCCGGCAGATCATGTCGCCGCGGGAGATGTCCAGCTCGTCGGTCAGCCGGACCGTCACCGACATCGGCGGGAACGCCTCGTCCACCGGGCCGTCGGCGGTCTCCACCGCGGCGATCCGGCTGGTGAAGCCCGACGGCAGCACCATCACCTCGTCGCCCGGCTTGAGCACGCCGGAGGCCACCTGACCGGCGTAACCCCGGTAGTCGGTGACGGTGGTGGACTGCGGTCGGATCACGTACTGCACCGGGAACCGCACGTCGACCAGGTTGCGGTCCGAGGCGATGTGCACCCGCTCCAGGTGGTGCAGCAGCGACGGGCCCTCGTACCACTGCATGTTCTCCGAGCGGGTGACGATGTTGTCGCCCTGCAGCGCGGACACCGGCACCACTGTCAGGTCCGGCACGTCGAGCTTCGCGGCGAACGCGGTGAACTCGTCCGCGATCCGCTCGTAGACCTCCTGCGACCAGTCCACCAGGTCCATCTTGTTCACGCACAGGACCAGGTGCGGCACCCGCAGCAGCGAGCAGAGGAACGCGTGCCGGCGGGACTGCTCCACCAGGCCCTTACGCGCGTCCACCAGGATCAGCGCCAGGTCGGCGGTGGAGGCGCCGGTGACCATGTTCCGGGTGTACTGGATGTGCCCCGGGGTGTCGGCGATGATGAACTTCCGCCGCGGCGTGGCGAAGTAGCGGTACGCCACGTCGATGGTGATGCCCTGCTCCCGCTCGGCGCGCAGGCCGTCGGTGAGCAGCGCCAGGTTCGTGTACTCGTCGCCCCGGGCCGCGCTGACCGCCTCGACGGCGGCGAGTTGGTCACTGAACAGCGACTTGGTGTCGTAGAGCAGACGGCCGATCAACGTCGACTTGCCGTCGTCGACGCTGCCCGCGGTGGCGAACCGCAGCAGGTCCATCGGCCGCGCGGTCTCGCTCTCGGCCGGGGCCAGGGTCTCGACGCTCATCAGAAGTAGCCCTCTCGCTTGCGGTCCTCCATGGCGGCCTCGCTGACCCGGTCGTCGCCGCGGGTCGCGCCGCGCTCGGTGATCCGCGTGGCGGCCACCTCCTCGATCACCTTCTCCACCGTGTCGGCGTCCGAGCGGACCGCCGCGGTGCAGGAGGCGTCACCCACGGTCCGGTACCGCACCTGGGCCTTGAACGGCTGCTCACCGGCGCGGGCCCGGAAGAACTCGTTCACCGCGTAGAGCATGCCGTCGCGCTCGATCACCTCGCGCTCGTGCGCGTAGTAGATCGACGGCAGCGGGATCCGCTCCCGCTCGATGTAGTGCCAGACGTCCAGCTCGGTCCAGTTCGACAGCGGGAACACCCGGATCGACTCGCCCGGGTGGTGCCGGCCGTTGTAGAGCGCCCACAGCTCCGGACGCTGGTTCTTCGGATCCCACTGGCCGAACTCGTCGCGGAAGCTGAACACCCGCTCCTTGGCCCGCGCCTTCTCCTCGTCGCGCCGGGCACCGCCGAACAGCGCGTCGAAGCGGTGCTTCTCCACCGCCTCCAGCAGCACCGGCGTCTGGATCCGGTTGCGCATGCCGTCGGCCGACTCGCGGACCAGGCCCTTGTTCAGCGCCTCCGGCACGCTCGCCACGATGAGCTGCAGGCCCAGCTCGGCCACCCGCTGATCGCGGTAGTCGAGCACCTCGGGGAAGTTGTGCCCGGTGTCCACGTGCATCACCGGGAAGGGGATGTTGGCCGGCGCGAACGCCTTCTGGGCCAACCGGAGCATCACGATCGAGTCCTTGCCGCCGGAGAACAGCAGCACCGGCCGTTCCATCTCGGCGACGACCTCGCGCATCACGAAGATGCTCTCCGCCTCGAGCGCGTCGAGGTGCGACACCTGGTACGCGGCGGGGGCCGTCATGACACGAACTCGATTCGCACGGATCCGTACATCGGATTCCAGACCTTTCAGGTCGGACTCGTGAAGAAGAACGCTCAGGTTACCCGGAATGCCGCTGCAACGCCGCAAGCAACCGACTCGCGAGATCCTTGCGGCAGACCAGCAGATCCGGTAGGCGCGGGTCGGCCCCGTTGTATTTCAGCGCAGAACCGTCGATCCGGGAAGCATGCAGACCGGTGGCCGTCGCCACAGCGACCGGAGCGGCCGAGTCCCACTCGTACTGACCGCCCGCGTGGATGTACGCGTCGACCTCACCCGTGACCACGGCGGCGATCTTCGCGCCCGCCGAGCCCATCGGAACCAGATGAGCGCCGACGTCCTCCGCCAGGTCGGTCAGGAAAACCGGCGGACGGCTACGGCTGGCCGCCAACCGGATGACCCGCGCGCCGCCCCCGGTGGCCGCCTCCACTGTCATCGGCGGGTACGCCGGCGGGTGGTCCGTGCCGAGCACCCGGTGCTGAGCCGGGAGCGCCACCGCGCCCGCCACCAGACCGTGCGGCCTCGACGCGTTACGCGACCAGAGCGCCACGTGCACCGCCCAGTCCGCGCGCCCCTCCTCCGCGTACTCCCCGGTGCCGTCCAGCGGATCGATGATCCAGACCCGGTCCGCGGTCAGGCGCGACAACGCCGCGTCGGTCACCTCCGCCGTCCAGGCCAGCCGCGACCCCTCGTCCTCCTCCGACAGCACCGCGTCCGCCGGCCGCCACTTCGCCAGCTCGGTGCGGATCAGGTCGTGCGAGACCTTGTCACCGGCCGACCGGAGCGCGCCCGCGTCGGCGAAGCCCATCTCCGCGCGCAGGGCCGTCAGCGCCTGACCGGCCCGGGACGCCAGCCACCGGGCGAACCCGCCGTCGATCATCGGAGGACTGCCCATGCTGCTCCCGTCACCCGCCTTCGCATCCCGTCGCCCGAGGCTACCGGCCGGGCTCCGCCCCGCCGGTCAACCCCCGTGGTACAGGTTCTGCGTCGGCTCCACGCCCTTGAGAACAACCGACTCCACCACGTCCGCCGCGCGGTCCACCAGGAACTCCAGCTCCTTGCGCTCCGCCGGGGAGAAATCCGAGAGTACGTAGTCAGCCGGGTCCTGCCGGCCCGGCGGCCGGCCGATGCCGAACCGCACCCGCACGTAGTCCTTCGTGCCGAGCGACTTCGACATCGAGCGCAGGCCGTTGTGCCCGCCCTCGCCGCCGCCGCACTTCACCCGCACCTGCCCGTACGGAATGTCCAGCTCGTCGTGCACCGCGATCACGTGCGCCGGCGGGATCTTGTGGAACTGTGCCAGCCCGGCCACCGGACCGCCGGAGAGGTTCATGTACGTCAACGGCTTCAGCAGCACCAGCTTCGGACCGCCGAACCCCAGCCGCCCCTCGGCGGCCTCGGCCATCGCGCGCTTGTGCCGCCCGAACCTCGCGCCCACCCGGGCCGCCAGCAGGTCGGCCACCATGAACCCGACGTTGTGCCGGTTGCCCGCGTACTCCCGGCCGGGGTTGCCCAGGCCGACCACCAGCCACGGCCCCGCCTCGTCCGTCACCCGACGCCCCTTCCCGCTCGCTCGCCCGACCAGCCGTCCCGATACGCCGACAGGCGCCCCCGGGAACCGGGGACGCCTGTCGCACAGCCTTGCGGACCGGTCAGGCCTCGGTCTTCGCCTCGGCCGGGGCCTCCTCGCCCTCGGCGGCCGGAGCGCCCTCGGCACCCTCGGCGGTCTCCTCGCCGACCTCGGCCTCGGCCTCCTCGGTGGCCTCCTCGACCTCGGGGAGGGTGGCCTCGAGCTGCTCGGCGGTCGGCGCGGCGGTCACCGAGGCGACAGCGGTCTCCTCGTCGGTGGCCAGCTCGACGCCGGCCGGCAGCTCGACGTCGGCGGCGGTGATCGTGGTGCCCGGCTCGGCGCCCTCGATCGAGGCCTCCAGGTGGTCCGGCACCTTGGTCGCGTCGGCGGTCACCGACAGCGTGTCGTGGTCGTGCACGATCAGCGTGTCCTTCGCGGCCTCACCGGTCAGCTGGACCGGGACCTCGACGGTGACCTTCTCGCCGCGGCGGACCAGCAGCAGGTCCACGTGCTCGAAGGTGTCCTTGATCGGGTCACGCTGGATCGCCTTCGGCAGCGCCAGCACCTGGGTGCCGTCGCTGACCTCGATCGCGAAGAGCTGGTTCGCGCCGCCCTTGCGGATCGCGGCGGCGAACTCCCGCGCCGGAAGCGCGATGTGCTTGGGCTTCTCGCCGTGACCGTACAGCACGGCGGGCACCTTGCCGGCCCGGCGGGTACGACGGGCACCACCCTTGCCGAACTCGGTACGGGGCTCGGCGCTGATCTTTACCTCGGACACGGGGAAACTCCTGATGCTTCGCTGCGGCGGCTTGTCGTCTGGCGGTGCTGGGGCGAGGGGCTCGCTGGGGCTAGGGTCATGAACGACCGCCCGGAGCACCGCGTCGATGACGGCGCCTCCGTGCGGTGCTTGTCAGCAGCCCGCCGGGCACCCTCGCCGTGGCAACCGCACCAGTCTACCCGAGGGAATTCCCGGCTCTCCGGCAGTCCCCCATATCACCGCCCCGCCGGTTTCCGCAGGGCATCGGCCCGGCCGCCGGGAACTCCCGGCGGCCGGACCGCGCGCTCAGCTCAGGCCACCGAACAGGGTGGTCACCGAGCCGTCGTCGAAGACCTCCCGGATCGCCCGCGCCAGCAGCGGGGCGATCGACAGTACGGTCAGCTTGTCCAGCTGCTTCTCCGACGGCAGCGGCAGCGTGTTCGTCACCACGACCTCGCTGATCGGGCTGTTCTTCAGCCGCTCCGTCGCCGGGTCGGACAGCAGCGCGTGGGTCGAGGCGACCACGATCTCCGCCGCGCCCTGCTCCTTGAGGATGTCCGCCGCCTTGGTGATCGTGCCACCGGTGTCGATCATGTCGTCCACGATCAGGCACACCCGGCCCTCGACCTCACCGACCACCCGGTTCGCCACCACCTGGTTCGGCTTGAGCGGATCACGGGTCTTGTGGATGAACGCCAGCGGGCAGCCGCCCAGCCGGTCGGTCCAGCGCTCGGCCACGCGCACCCGGCCCGAGTCCGGCGCGACCACAGTCATCGGCCGGCCCGCGTACTTGTGCTCCACGTACTCGGCCAGCACGTCCATCGCGAACAGGTGGTCCACCGGGCCGTCGAAGAAGCCCTGGATCTGCGCGGTGTGCAGGTCCACGGTCAGGATGCGGTTCGCGCCCGCCGTCTTCAGCAGATCCGCGATCAGCCGCGCCGAGATCGGCTCCCGGCCGCGGTGCTTCTTGTCCTGCCGCGAGTACGGGTAGAACGGCAGTACCACGGTGATCCGCTTGGCCGAGCCGCGCTTCAGCGCGTCGACCATGATCAGGGTCTCCATGACCCAGGTGTTCACGCCGTGCGTCACGGACTGCACCACGAAGGCGTCCGAACCACGGACCGAGTCCTTGTACCGTACGAAGATCTCGCCGTTGGCGAAGTCGTACGCGTCGGCCGGCGTCGGCGCGACGCCGAGCACCTCACCGATCTCCTTGGCCAGCTCCGGAAAACCCCTCCCGGAGAAGAGCATCAGGCTCTTGCGGTTTTCGGCGACGATGCTGCCCATGGGCCCGTCTGCTCCCGTATGTCGGTGGTGCCCGGCGGCGGTGGGGCCGGGGACTGTTCGGTTGCAGTATGCCCCCGGTTCAGCGATCCACCCACGGCCCGCCGATCCCCGTGGATTCAGTCACCTTCGCTTGCGGCGCCGCCCGTGTCCGACGCACCCTCACCGGCCCGCCGCGCCGCCTCGGCGGCGTCCGTACCGGCCCGCTTGCGCAGCACCCAGCCCTCCACGTTGCGCTGCTGACCACGCGCCACAGCCATCGCGCCGGGCGGAACATCCCCGGTGATCACCGAACCCGCAGCCGTGTACGCGCCGTCGCCCACCCGTACCGGCGCCACGAACATGTTGTCCGCTCCGGTACGGGCGTGACTGCCGATGGTGGTGTGGTGCTTGCGTACCCCGTCGTAGTTGACGAAGACGGTGGCCGCGCCGATGTTGCTGTGGTCGCCGATCGTCGCGTCGCCCACGTACGACAGGTGCGGCACCTTCGACCCGTCGCCGATCGACGCCTTCTTGGTCTCCACGAACGTGCCGACCTTCGCCTTGCGGCCCAGCCGCGACTCCGGCCGCAGGTACGCGTACGGGCCGACGCTCGCCTGCGGGCCCACCTCGGCGCCGAGCGCGTGGCTGCGCACGATGCTCGCGCCCGCGCCCACCACCGTGTCGACGAGCGTGGTGTCCGGGCCGACGAGCGCGCCCTCGCCGACCACCGTGGCGCCCTGGAGCTGCGTGTTCTGGTCGATCACCGCGTCCCGCTCGACGGTCACCGTCACGTCGATCCAGGTGGTGTGCGGGTCGAGGATGCTGACCCCGGTACGCATCCAGCCCTCGTTGACCCGGTCGCGCAGCAGCCGGCGCAGCGCGGCCAGCTCGACCCGGTCGTTGCAGCCGAGCGTCTCCACGTGGTCGGCGGCGCAGTGCACAGCCACCGGCTCGCCGGCGTCGCGCAGCAGCGCGAAGACGTCGGTCAGGTACTCCTCGCCCTGGTCGTTGTCGGTGGAGAGCTTGCCCAGCGCCTCCCGCAGGCGAGCCGCGTCGAACGCGTAGATGCCCGCGTTGATCTCCCGCAGCGCGCGCTGCTGGGGGGTGGCGTCCCGCTCCTCGACGATCTGCTCCAGGCGCCCCTGCACGTCTCGCACGATCCGGCCCAGGCCGGTCGGGTCCGGCACCTCGGCGGCCAGCACTGTCGCCGCTGCGGCGGCGTCCTCGTGCGCCTCGACGAGCGCCTGCACCGTCTCCGGCCGCAGCAGCGGCACGTCGCCGTTGATCACCACGACGGTGCCGGTCGCGTCCGGCACCGCGTCCAGCGCGATGCGGACCGCGTGCCCGGTGCCGAGCTGGCGCTCCTGGAGCACGGGGGTGGTGCCGGGTGCGACCTCGGTCAGGTGCTCCCGGACCTGGTCGGCGCCGTGGCCGACGACGACCACCGAGCGGTCCGCGCCGAGCGGACCGGCCGCGGCCAGGACGTGACCGAGCAGGGTACGGCCGAGCAGCGGGTGCAGCACCTTGGGCAGGGACGACTTCATCCGCTTGCCCTCACCGGCGGCGAGCACGACAACGGTGCGGAGGTGGGGCTGGGACACGACGTGGCTCTCCCGTCGGGACGGCGACAGTCTCGCGGTCATGCTAACCAGGTGGCGGAGGGCAAACAGCAGAAGCTCCCGGGAGAGGATTCGAACCCCTATAATCAGGACCAAAACCTGACGTCCTGCCATTAGACGACCCGGGATGGTCGAAAACGGGCAAATAGTATTACGCCCGTCGGCTGCCTACACCTTACCGGTCACGAGGTGGATCTTCATTGCCCATTCCTTTCATGATCCCTTCGATCCTCCAATAGAGACGGGTTCCACCCACGACGTGCACGGTCAGGCAGCCGTGGTAGTCGGCTCCGACGTTCTTGCGCCTACTGAGCGGCCGATGCCTCTTGATCGTGGTGGGCTGGAAGCTCTCCGCCGGCACGCCTACCCGAGCCGCCCACCACCGCACCGCAGCCGCGTCGTCCGCCGTCTCGTGGATGCTCACCCGGAACCTCCGGTCCTCGACCGGCACCTCGACGGCGTCCAGGAAACGAAGGAAGAGCGTCACCAGCAACGGATCGCTGTTGACGAATTTGATCCGGCAGTCGTTCGGACGCCAGGGCTTCGCCTTGCCACCCTCACACCAATAGATCGCCGCGCCGATCAGCAACAACTCGCGCCGGTCGAGGCGTCGCACCCAGTCCGCCGACGTGGCCACCGCCTCGACCCGGGCCGCGTCCCGCGCCGCGCGGTGCTCACTCCACTGCGCGTCGGCACGCGCCTGCTGGGCGACCCGCCGCCGCCGGCGCACCAGCTCCGGATCCAGCGGCAGATGCCGAGTCCACAGGTATGCCGTGGACTTCGAGACGTCGAGCACCCTCGCGATCTCCCCCACCGGTGAGCCGGCTCGCCGCAGAGCCAGCGCCCGCGCATGCAGCTCCGGCTTCCACCCTCGATAAGAGGGCGGGCGGGTAGCGGATTCATCACCGACGGCCACCGGCACAGATTAGAACGGGCGTACGACAGTGGCCGGTCTGACCAAGAGCGTCGCGCCTGGCAGGATGGACGGGTGACCGACGTTTCCGGCAGCGACCGCACCCGTCGGCGGCCCGTGCCGGCGGCGAAGCCCTCCCGGGTACGGATGTCCGCGACGCAGCGGCGCGAGCAGTTGATCTCGATCGCCCGGCAGATCTTCGCCGAGAAGGGCTTCGACGCGACCTCGATCGAGGAGGTGGCGGCGCGCGCCAAGGTCTCCAAGCCGGTGGTCTACGAGCACTTCGGCGGCAAGGAGGGGCTGTACGCGGTGGTGGTGGACCGCGAGGTCCGCGCGCTGCTCGACCGGATCACCACGGCGCTGACAGCGGGCAACCCGCGGGAGCTGCTGGAGCAGGCCGCGCTGACGCTGCTGACCTACATCGAGGAGGAGACCAGCGGGTTCCGGGTGCTGGTCCGGGAGTCCCCGCTGATGTCGGCGACGGGAAACTTCAGCAGCGTGATGAACGACGTGGCGCACCAGGTGGAGCACATCCTGGCGGGCGAGTTCTCCATCCGGGGGTACGACCCGAAGCTGGCGGAGCTGTACTCCCAGGCGCTGGTGGGCATGGTGGCGCTGACCGGCCGCTGGTGGCTGGAGGTGCGCAAGCCGCGCAAGGAGGCGGTGGCGGCGCACCTGGTGAACCTGGCCTGGAACGGGTTGTCGCACCTGGAGTCGAAGCCGGGGCCGATCCCCCGGGGCTGACGCCGCTCGAGCGCAGCAGCCGCCTCAGCCCGCGCGACGGCCGCTTCAGCGCTCGCCGATGGTGTGGTAGCGGCGCTGCCGTTCCTCCTCGGCGTGCTCCGCTGTGCCGACCTTGTCGTAGAGGCCGGTGGCGAGCAGGACCAGCCCGAACAGCAGTGACACGATGACTGTCGACATGGAGAAGTTCAGGAAGTTCGCCGAGGTCTGCAGCACCGACATCATCAGGATGCCGGTGACCAGGAAGACCGCGCCGGCGGTGAGGTTCATGTAGTGGCCGAGGTTGTCACGGCGGGACGCCCCGACCAGCAGGACCGCGCCGAAGACCACCGAGACCAGCGAGAAGGCCAGGTTGGTACGCAGGCCGAGCGCCCAGTCGCTGTCCCGGCCGAACAGTCCCTCGCCCCAGGTCTGGAAGACGCCGAAGACGCCGAAGACCAGGATGTAGAGGCCGATGAGCCCGGACAGCACCCGGTAGAGCGGCCGCGCGGGGTGGTTCACCGGGAAGTGCGCCATGATGCCCTCCAGCCGTGTGACTGATTCGGGGCAATTGTCGCTTGGGATGTCCGTCGGCGTCCGGAAAACACCGAAGGCCCGGCGCGCTGCGCCGGGCCTTCGGGTACGAGACGGGATCAGAGCACCAGGCGGGCCTTCTGCCAGGCCTCGTGCTCGTCGTCGGAGCCGACCTTGCCGTACATGCCAACCATCAGGAGCACCAGCGACAGGGTCAGGACCACGACGTCGGTCATGATCGAGAAGTTGAAGATGTTGGCGTCGGTCCGCAGGAACGCCAGCGCGGCCAGGCCGATCACCATCAGCGTGTAGGCCAGCCACTGGTTGATCGCCACGTCGAGGTTGCGGCCGATCGCGGTGCCGGCCAGGATCACGACGCCGACCAGCACCGACAGCAGCGAGAACGCCATGTTGGTGCCCTGGCCGAGGACCTTGGTGTCGTCCTGGGCGAGGAAGTCGTTGCCGGCGCCGGCGATGATGCCGAGGCCGCCGAAGACGACGAAGTACAGACCAACGAGCCCGCCGATCGCCCGGTAGATCGGCCGCGCGGGGTGGTTGACGGGGGTGTGGGCCATCTCTGCGTCTCCAAAAGACCGTTCGGACGAGGGTTCCACAGGTGATTGTCCCGTACGCCGGTCAGTGACGCCGCACACCCCCCACCCCGGCGGCAGGTCAGCCGCCCGGGAGCTCCTCGGCGAGGGACAGCCAGGTCTCCTCGGTGCGGTCCCGCTCGGCCCGTACCTCCTTGAGCTGGGCGTCCAGTTCGGCGACCCGGGCGTAGTCGGTGGCGTTCGCGGCGAGCTGCTCGTGCAGGCCCGCCTCCTTCTGTTCGAGCTTGGCGATCTGCCGTTCCAGCCGGTTGAGTTCCTTCTTCGCGACGCGTACCTCGGCCGCCGACATGCCCTCGCGCGCCTGCGCCGCCGTGGCCGGGGTGAGGTCGGCGGGCGCCGGGCCGCCGGTCGCGGCGGCGCGCGCCAGGTACTCGTCGACGCCGCCGGGCAGGTGCACCAGCCGGCCGTCGCCGAACATGCCGTACGCGACGTCGGTGACCCGCTCGATCAGGTAGCGGTCGTGACTGGCCACCACGATGGTGCCGGGCCACGAGTCGAGCAGGTCCTCCAGCGCGGCGAGCGTGTCGGTGTCCAGGTCGTTGGTGGGCTCGTCGAGCAGGAGCACGTTCGGCTCTCCGGCGAGCAGCCGCAGCATCTGCAGGCGACGGCGCTCGCCGCCGGACAGGTCGCTCACCGGGGTCCAGAGCCGCTTGTCGTCGAAGCCGAAGATCTCGGCGAGCTGGGCGGCGCTGATCTCCCGGTCGCCGAACTGCACACGCCGGGCCACCTCCTCGACGGCTTCCAGCACGCGCAGGTGGCCGGGGAGTTCGGCGAGTTCCTGGGACAGGAACGCGGGCCGGACGGTCTGCCCGGCGGCGAAGCGCCCACCGTCGGGGCCGGTCACCCCGGCGAGCATCCGCAACACCGTGGTCTTGCCGGCGCCGTTGCGGCCGAGGATCGCGACCCGGTCGCCGGGCCCGACCTGCCAGGTGGTGTCGTGCAGGATCTCCTTCGGGCCGGCGTGCAGCCGGACGTGTTCGAGGTCGTACACCTGCTTGCCGAGCCGGGCGGTGGCGAGCCGTTGCAGCGACATGGTGTCGCGGGGTTCCGGCACGTCGGCGATGAGCGCGTTCGCCGCGTCGATGCGGAACTTGGGCTTGGAGGTCCGTGCCGGCGCGCCCCGGCGCAGCCAGGCGATCTCCTTGCGGAGCAGGTTCTGCCGGCGGGCCTCGGTGGCGGCGGCGACCCGTTGCCGCTCGACGCGGGCCAGCGTCCACGCGGCGAAGCCGCCCTCGTACGCCCGGACGGTCTGGTCGGCGACCTCCCAGGTGGTGGTGCAGACGGCGTCGAGGAACCAGCGGTCGTGGGTGACCACGACGAGCGCGCCCTTGCGGGTGACGAGGTGCCGGGCCAGCCAGTCGACGCCGCCGACGTCGAGGTGGTTGGTGGGCTCGTCGAGGACGAGCAGGTCGGCGTCGCGGACCAGCAGCGCGGCGAGCGCGACCCGGCGGCGTTCGCCACCGGACATCGGGCCGACCGGCGTGTCCAGGCCGAGGTGGGGCATGCCGAGGCCGTCGAGGATCGCGCGCACGCCCGCGTCGCCGGCCCACTCGTGCTCGGCGCCCATGCTCTCGCCGAGCCAGGCGGTGCCGAGCACCACGTCCCGCACGGTGAGGTCGGGTGCGAGGTCCAGGCGCTGCGGCAGCCAGGCCACCCGCAGGTCGCGGCGGTGCGTGACACGGCCGTCGTCGGGTTCCTCGGTGCGGGTGAGCAGGCGCAGCAGCGTCGACTTGCCGGCGCCGTTGAGGCCGACCACACCGACCCGGTCGGCGTCGTCGAGGCCGAGCGAGACGTCGGTGAGCAGCGGCCCGGCGGCGCCGTACCCCTTGGACACCCGGTCCAGGTTGACGATGTTGGCCACTGACCCACCCTTCACGACTCAGGCGTCCCGGGGGCCCGGGACGCCTGAGTCAAGGGTACGGGTCGTCAGACCACGCGGGCGCCGGCGACCGGACCGTGCGCGACGCGAGCCTCCCGGCACACCCCGGCGGCGGTGATCTCGGCGGCGATCCGGACGGCGTCGGCCTCGCCGGTGGCGAGGAAGACGCAGGTGGGCCCGGAGCCGGAGACGATGCCGGCGAGCGCCCCTGCGGCCTCGCCGGCCTTGAGCGTCTCGGCCAGCGACGGGCGCATGGTCAACGCGGCGTCCTGGAGGTCGTTGCCGAGCGTGGCGGCGAGCACCCGCGGGTCGCGCTGGCGCAGCGCGGCGAGCAGCGCGTCGGTGCTGCCCAGCGGCGTTCCGGCGGCTCCGGCGTCACGCAGCCGGTCCAGTTCCCGGTACGCGGCCGGGGTGGACAGGCCGGCGTCGGCGATCGCCACCACCCAGTGCCAGGAGGTGGGGCGGGCCAGCACCGGGCTGACCGCCTCGCCCCGGCCGGTGCCGAGCGCGGTGCCGCCGTGGATGAGGAACGGCACGTCCGAGCCGAGGTCGGCGGCGATGCCGGCCAGTTCGTCGCGGGACAGCCCGGTGCCCCAGAGCGTGTCGCAGGCGACGAGCGCGGCGGCGGCGTCGGCGCTGCCGCCGGCCAGCCCGCCCGCGAGCGGGATCTGCTTGCGCAGGTGCAGCCGGGCGTGCGGGGCGACGCCCGCGTAGCCGGCGAGCGCGTGTGCGGCGCGCAGCACCAGGTTGGTGTCGTCCAGGGCCAGCTCTCCGGTGCCCTCGCCCTCCATGGTGAGGGTGAGCGTGTCGCCGCGACGGGCGGTCAGCTCGTCGTAGATGGAGATCGCGTGGTAGACGGTGTTCAGCTCGTGGTAGCCGTCACGCCGCAGCGGCCCGACCCCGAGGTGCAGGTTGACCTTGGCGGGCACCCGCACCTTGACCGGCCCGCTGGACCCGCGCCGCTGCCCGTCCTCGTCCTCCGGTCGCCATGCCTCGGTCACCGGGCGGACTCCACCGGACGTGGGCGGATGTCGAACGGCTTCGGCACTGTCAGCTCCTCGGCGGGGGGTCGGACAACGGCGCCAGCCTACTGCTCGCCGCCGAGGGCGTCCGGGGCCGACGCGGCGATGGCGGCGAACTGCTCGACGGTGAGCGATTCGCCCCGGGCGCCCGGATCCACGCCGGCGGCGGTGAGCGCCGCGGCGGCCCGGTCCGCGCCACCGGCCCAGCCGGCCAGGGCGGCCCGCAGCGTCTTGCGGCGCTGTGCGAACGCGGCGTCGACGACCGCGAAGACGGCCCGCCGGGGTACGTCCGGCCGGGGCGGCTCGCGCCGGGTGAACGCGACCAGGCCGGAGTCGACGTTCGGCACCGGCCAGAACACGTTCGGCGGCACCTTGCCGGCGGCGCGGGAACGGGCGTACCAGGCGAGTTTGACCGACGGGATGCCGTACACCTTGGAGCCGGGACCGGCGACGAGCCGGTCGGCGACCTCCTTCTGCACCATCACCAGGCCGTGCCGCAGCGTGGGCAGCTCGGCGAGCAGGTGCAGCACGACCGGCACGGCGACGTTGTAGGGCAGGTTCGCCACCAGCGCTGTGGGCGCCGGGCCGGCCAGGTCGTCGGCGGTGACCCGCAGCGCGTCGGCCGGGTGGACGGTGAGCCGCTCGGCGGCCGCCCCGGCGAAGCGGGCGGCGGTCTCCGGCAGCGCGGCGGCGAGCGCCGGGTCGAGTTCCACAGCGTGCACGTGCGCGGCGACCGGGAGCAGGGCGAGCGTGAGCGAACCGAGCCCGGGGCCGACCTCCAGCGCCACGTCGTCGGGGGTCAGCCCGGCGGTGGTGACGATCCGGCGCACTGTGTTCGGGTCGTGCACGAAGTTCTGGCCGAGTTTCTTGGTCGGCGTGACGCCGAGGCGCGCGGCGAGTTCCCGGATCTCCGCCGGGCCGAGGAGTCCGGTCACGCCCCGTAGCGTAAGCGCCCCCGCCCGCGGAGAAGGAAGGGCCCCTTCTTAACGCCTCGCGATATGGAGGGGCCCCTTCTTAACGCCACGGACCGAACGCGCTCAACGCCACGGGCCGAACGCGCGCTCACCGTTCGTGGACAGGGCGGCGCAGAGGGCGTCCACGTCGGTGCCGGTGGTCTCGGCGAGGAAGCGAACCGTCAGCGGGATCAGGTACGACGCGTTGGGCCGTCCCCGGTACGGCATGGGGGTCAGGTAGGGCGCGTCGGTCTCGACGAGCATCTGCTCCGGCGGGGTGACGGCGGCGGCCTCGCGCAGCGCGGCGGCGCTGCCGAACGTGACGGTGCCGGCGAAGCTGAGCAGGAAGCCGCGCCGGACGCACTCGCGGGCGAAGTCGGCGTCGCCGGAGAAGCAGTGCATGACCACGGTGTCCGGGGCGCCCTCGTCGTCGACGACGCGCAGCACGTCGGCGTGCGCGTCCCGGTCGTGGATGACCAGCGCCTTGCCGTGCCGCTTGGCGATGGCGATGTGTGCCCGGAAGCTCTCCTCCTGCGCGGCCCGCCCGTCGTCGCCGGTACGGAAGAAGTCCATCCCGGTCTCGCCGACGCCGCGGACCCGGTCCCGGCCGGCGAGCGTCTCGATCTCGCGCAGCGCCTCGTCCAGGTCGGCCAGCCGGGGCGCCTCGTTCGGGTGCAGCGCGACGGCGGCGAGCACCGGGGCGTACCGGTCGGCGACATCGGCGCTCCACCGGGACGAGTCGACGTCCACCCCGACCTGGACGAGCCGGTCCACGCCGGCCCGGGCGGCGACGTCGATCGCGGCGGCCACCGGGTCGTCACCGGAGGTGCCGCCGGGAGGCATGCCGAACTCGCCGACGGTGATGTCGAGGTGGGTGTGGCTGTCCGGCACGGGTACGGGCAGCGGCTCGGGGGCGGGCGGGAACTCCCCGGCCCGGCGGGCGGCGCGCTGCTTGCGGGTCTCGGTCTGCTCGGTCATCGCGGCCAGCATCACACACCCGCCCGGGGCGGCGTTCCCGGACCGCCATCGGCTGTTCACGTGCCCCACATCTGGCGGGCTTAGCGTCCTCCGGTGACCGTCACCGACCAGGCCGGCGGGCCCGCCTCCGACCGGGCCGGGTTGCGCGTGACGTACGGCGGCCGGGTGCATCCGGCCGAGGAGATCGCCCGGGGCGCGGCGTACGAGTTGTTCAGCGCCGACGAGGCGCCCGGTTTCGAGTGGTGTCCCCGGCCCGGCAACGGCTATCCGTGGCGCCGGTTCGTGCACGCGACCGAGGTCGACGCGGTGCACGGGGGCGCCGGTTCGGCCGACGACACGGACGCGCCGCTGCTGATGCCGGTGCACCGGGACCGGGGCTGGGCGTACCTGCACCAGCTCAGCCAGCAGCCTGGTGCGGCGGCCGATCCGACGCTCGCCGCCGTGCGGGCGTCGGCGGTGATCCGGCCGGGTACCCGGATGGTGAAGGTGCTCTCCGCCCGGCAGCTCGCCGGGTACGTGCGGGGCGTGCTGCCGCACGGCTTCTGCTACCGGGAGCACGACGTGGCGCACCTGCGGACACCGGCCGGGATGGCGGTGCTGCGGGGCGACTCCGAGGGCGGCGACGTGGCGTACGCGCTGCGCTGGCGGGCCGCCGACCCGGCCGACTACGACGTGCCAGTGGGCCCGGAGCACCGGGGGCTCATGGCGTTACCGCCCCGGGACCGGCTGGGACCGCCGGTGCTGGGTACCGGTTTCGTGCCGAGCGACGGGCAACTCGTACCGGAGTTCGTCACCCGGGAGTTCGCCGACCTGCCGATGCCGGCGAACGCCACCCTGCTCGCCTATCCGGCCGACGGGGTGGAGGTGGTCCTCTACACCTACCAGGCGGAGCAGCGGGGCTGGCTGCGCCTGGCCGGCCCGCAGTGGCGGCACCTGCTCGCCGCGGTGCCGGGTCTCTCCGCCGACCAGGAGTACGTGCCGACCGGCGAGGCGCCGCACTCCACCCGGCTCGTCGGCACGTACGCGGGGTCGGAGTACGAGGCGGTGGCCGACCAGCCGGGCGGGTTCCGGGTGCTGGCGATGACCCGGGCGGCGGTACCCGGTGGACGCGGCGGCCCGGCGGGTACGCACGGCGGCCTGGCGCGGGGTGCAGTGCCTGGTGCTGCGGGAGGAGGGCGGCTGGCTGCGGTTGCGGCTGCGCCGCCCGGATCCGGACGCGGTGGTCGCGACCGGCGCGCAGTGTCTGGAACGCGGCGTGTACGAGGTCTGGGCGCCGGGTGCCGAGCTGACCGACGACCGGGTGGTGGACCTGCCCTATCCGGCCCGGCACGAATAGCCGGGGGCAGGTCGGGAAGGCGTGCGGGGTCCGAGAACCCGCGCGAGGGGGAATCCCGACATGCCTTTCGTCACCGTCGGTACGGAGAACTCCGCACCCATCGACCTGTACTACGAGGATCACGGTTCCGGTCAGCCGATCGTGCTGATCCACGGTTTCCCGTTCAACGGGGCGACCTGGGAGAAGGTGAGCGGTCCGCTGCTGAACGCCGGATACCGGGTGATCACGTACGACAGGCGTGGATTCGGCAATTCCGCGCAGCCGGCCATGGGCTACGACTACGACACGTTCTCCGCCGACCTGGACGTGCTGATGACCGAACTGGACCTGCGGAACGCGATTCTGGTCGGGCACTCCATGGGCACCGGTGAGGTGACCCGCTACCTGGGCGCGTACGGGTCGGACCGGGTGGACCGGGCGGTGCTGATCGCGCCGTTGGCGCCGTACCTGCTGAAGACCGCCGACGACCCGCAGGGGGTCGACAAGAGCATGTTCGACGGATTCCAGCAGGCCGTCCTGGCGGACCGGTTCGCCTATCTGACCGCGTTCTGCGACGCGTTCTTCGACTCCGGCGGGAAGCGGGACCGGGCGGTCAGCGACGAGGCGTACCACGCCCACTGGCAGATCGGGGCCCAGGCGTCGGCGAAGGGCACCCACGACTCGGTGGACGCCTGGCTCACCGACTTCCGCCCCGACCTGCCGAACATCGACGTGCCGGTGCTGATCATCCAGGGCGACAAGGACGCGGTGCTGCCGTACCCGGCCACGGGCCAGCGGCTGGTGGACATGCTGTCCGACGCCCGCCTGGTCACGTTGCCCGGCGCGCCGCACGGCATCCCGTGGACCCACCCCACCGAGATCAACAAGGCGCTGATGGAGTTCATCGGCAAGCCGCGCATGGCCCGCGCCTGACCGGCGCACACGACCGCGGCCCGGGGAGATCCCCGGGCCGCGGCTCGCGCGTGTGCTCAGCCGGCCAGGCGGGCCAGCTCCTCCTCGACGATGGACGGGTCGAGCTTGCGGAACACCGGCTTCGGCGCCGCGAGCGGCCGGCCCACTTCCAGGGGTACGGACTCCCAGCGCGCCCCGACCGTGTAGTCACCGGTCAGCACCGGGTACGACGGGCCGCCGTCGAGGTCGTCGACCTCCTCGACGACAGGCATCGGCGCGTGCACGCCGGTGCCGCCGAGCAGCTCGTGGATCTTCTGGGCGGAGTGCGGCAGGAACGGGGTGAGCAGCGTGTTGGCGTCGCTGACCACCTGGAGCGCGACGTGCAGGATGGTGCCCATCCGGGGCTTGTCGTCAGCGCCCTTGAGCTTCCAGGGCGCCTGCTCGGAGAGGTACTTGTTGGCCTCGGCGACGACCTTCATGGCCTCGCCGATGGCCTGCTTCTGCCGGTGCCGGGCGATCAGGTCGCCGACCACCGCGAAGCCGGCCTTCGCGGTGTCCAGCAGCGCGTGGTCGGCCTCGGTGAGCCCGGCCGGGTCGACCGGCGGGATCACGCCGAAGTTCTTCGCCGCCATGGACACGGACCGGTTGACCAGGTTGCCCCAGCCGGCGACCAGCTCGTCGTTGTTGCGGCGCAGGAACTCGGCCCAGGTGAAGTCGGTGTCGTTGCTCTCCGGGCCGGCCACCGCGATGAAGTACCGCAGCGCGTCGGCGTCGTAGCGCTCCAGGAAGTCCCGGACGTAGATGACCACCTTGCGGGAGGAGGAGAACTTCCGGCCCTCCATGGTGAGGTATTCGCTGGAGACGACCTCGGTGGGCAGGTTGAGCCGGCCCAGCTCGCCCGGCTCGCCGTCGCGGGCGCCCTCACCGGAGTAGCCGCCGAGCAGCGCCGGCCAGATCACCGAGTGGAAGACGATGTTGTCCTTGCCCATGAAGTAGTAGGAGCGGGCGTCCTTCCCTTCCCCGTCCGCCGACCACCACTTGCGCCACGCCTCCGGGTCGCCGGTGCGCCGGGCCCACTCGATGGACGCGGACAGGTAGCCGATGACCGCGTCGAACCAGACGTAGATCCGCTTGTCCGGGCGGTCGCGCCAGTCGTCGAGCGGGATCGGCACGCCCCACTCCAGGTCGCGGGTGATGGCCCGGGGCTGGAGGTCGTCGAGCAGGTTGCGGGAGAACCGCAGCACGTTCGGGCGCCAGCCCTCGCGGGTGTCCAGCCACTGCCGCAGCGCGCCGGCCAGGGCGGGCAGGTCGAGGAAGAAGTGCTCGGTCTCGACGAACTCCGGCGTCTCCCCGTTGATCTTCGACTTGGGGTCGATCAGGTCGATCGGGTCGAGCTGGTTGCCGCAGTTGTCGCACTGGTCGCCGCGCGCGCTGTCGTAGCCGCAGATCGGGCAGGTGCCCTCGATGTAGCGGTCGGGCAGCGTCCGGCCGGTGGACGGGGAGATCGCCCCGGTGGTGACCTTCGGGACGATGTAGCCGTTGCGGTGCAGCCCGGTGAACAGCTCCTGCACCACCGCGTAGTGGTTGCGCGTGGTGGTGCGGGTGAACAGGTCGTACGACAGGCCCAGCGCCCGCAGGTCCTCGGCGATCACCCGGTTGTAGCGGTCGGCCAGTTCGCGCGGGGTGACCCCCTCGGCGTCGGCCTGCACCTGGATCGGGGTGCCGTGTTCGTCGGTGCCGGAGACCATGAGCACGTCGCGACCGGCCATCCGCATGTACCGGGAGAAGACGTCGGAGGGAACGCCGAATCCGGATACGTGGCCGATGTGGCGCGGGCCGTTGGCGTAGGGCCAGGCGACCGCGGCGAGAACGTGACTCATGAGCAGCAAGCCTAGTGATTGCCGTGGGCGTGCCGCGAACCAATGGGGTGCGCGCTCCGACCGTACGTCCGATTTGTCGCCGACACGCGGCGTGCGCTGCCCGAAAAGCCGGACGTACCGGTGTGAAATGAACATCGTGACCAGCAGACCAGCGGCGCCCGAGCCGTCGGCGGCCGCCACGCGGCGGGCGGCGCGGCCCACGCCGCCCGGCGCACCCGTCGCTCCGCAGCCACGGCTCGACCCGGCGGACCCGCCGGTGGAGGTGGAGCCGACCACCGGCGCGCCGGTGGACGCGGTGCCGAACCGGGTGCCGGTACGCCAGCCGCGCTGGCAGCGCGAGGCCGCGCCGTCCGGCGGCTGGGCGCCGATCGAGGAGGTCCACTGGGACGGCACGCCACTGCGCGACGAGCCGCGCCCGCGTCCCGGCCGGCCCCCGGCACGGCGGGAACGCGCCCGCCCGGCCGCGCCGCCGAGCCCGCCCGCCGGGCTGGCCGTGCTGCTGACGCTGAGCCTGCTCGCCGCGTTCTTCGCCTGGGTGAGCGCCGGGCCGTTCTGGCTGGCGGTGGGGCACTCGACCGGCGGCACCGTGATGATCACGGAGTGCGCGGGCGGCGGGCTCACCCAGCGCTGCCGGGGCATCTTCTCGGCCGACGGCGACCGGTTCCAGGCCCACGGGGTACGGGTCAGCGGCGTACCGGCCGGACGCACCGACACCGGGAGTTCGCTGCGGGCGCGGATGACCGGGCCGGGCGGGTCCACCGCCTACGCGGACACCGGGGTCGGACGGCACCTGCGCTGGCTGCTGGGGCTGGCCCTGGTGGCCGGCTGCGCCGCCGGGATCGCCAGGTGGACCGGGGCGACCCGGCTCGTGGACGAACGGCAGCGACGCCGGGCGGTCGGTCTGGCGCTGGCCGGCCCGCTGCTGATCACCGCCGGCTTCCTGGCCGCCGCCTGGTGAGGCGAGGTGTTGAGAGGGGCCCCCTCCTCTACCGCAGGCGTTAAGAAGGGGCCCTTCCTTTCAGCTGTGCACGACGGCGTACACCTCGCGCCGCCGCAGCCCGTACGCGGTGGCGACCTCGGTGATCGCGTCCCGCCGGGACAGGCCGGCCGCCTCGCGCTCGGCCACCGCGGCGCGCAGCGTCTCGTCGTCCGGCCGGACCGCGGGCATGGCCGGTGCGCCCGCCACGACGAGCGTGATCTCGCCCCGCGGATCGCCCTCGGCGGCCCACCCGGCCAGTTCGCCGAGCGGCCGGCGGACGACCTCCTCGTAGGTCTTGGTCAACTCGCGGCAGAGCGCGGCGGGCCGGTCCCCGCCGAACGCCTCGGCCAGGTCGGCGAGCGCACCGGCGATGCGGTGCGGCGCCTCGAAGAACACCAGCGTGCGGTCCTCGGCGGCGAGCGCGCGCAGCCGGGAGCGGCGGGCACCCGGGGTACGCGGCAGGAAGCCCTCGAAGCAGAACCTGTCGCAGGGCAGCCCGGACAGCGCCAGCGCGGTGGTGACGGCGCTCGGCCCGGGCGCGGCGGTGACCGGCACACCGGCGTCCAGCGCGGCCCGGACCAGCCGGTAGCCGGGGTCGGAGACGCTCGGCATGCCGCCGTCGGTGACCAGCGCGACCGTGTAGCCGGCGGCGAGCACCTCGGCCAGCTCCGGCGTACGCCGCTCCTCGTTGCCCTCGAAGTACGAGACGATCCGGCCGGGCACCGTCACGTCCAGGTCGCGGGCCAGCCGGGTGAGCCGCCGGGTGTCCTCGGCGGCGACCACGTCGGCGGCGGCCAGCACCTCGCGGAACCGGGCGGACGCGTCGGCCGGATTACCCAGCGGCGCACCGAGCAGCACGAGCCGCCCGACCTCGGACATTTCCCCCACTGCGTGCGCTCCCTCATCGACGGCCGTACCAATTTCGGAGACGACAGACGCCACCGGGCACCCTCGCAGCCTACGATCGCCGGGTGACGAGTGCGTCGACAGCACAGAGCGCGAGCCCGGACCCTTCCACCACCGACCGGGGCGACGGCGCCGGGCGCGGGCTTCCCGCCGCCGTACGGCGCCGGCTCGCCACCGTCGACGACCGCATCGGCCGAGGTCAGGCGTGGCTGGCGACAGCTGTGGTGGTGGGCATCGCGGCGATCCTGCGCTTCGTGGGGCTCAGTTTCCCGCCCGGGAAGATCTTCGACGAGACCTACTACGCCAAGGACGCGTACGGGCTGATCGACCGCGGCTTCGAGTGGAACTACAAGGACAACGGCCCCTCGTACGTGGTGCATCCACCGCTGGGCAAGTGGATGATCGGCATCGGCGAGTGGGCCTTCGGCTACCAGGACGCGGACAGCGGCGTCTCGGTGCCGGGCCACCTGATCACCACCTCGCCCGAGTTCGGCTGGCGGTTCGGAGCGGCGGTGGCCGGCACGCTGTCGGTGCTGCTGCTGGTCCGTGTCGGGCGGCGGATGTTCCGCTCCACGGTGCTCGGCTGCGCGGCCGGCCTGCTGCTCGCGCTCGACGGCTACCACCTGGTGCTGTCCCGCACGGCCATCCTCGACATCTTCCTGCTGCTGTTCGTGCTCGCCGCGTTCGGCGCGCTGGTGCTCGACCGGGACGCCCGGCGGCGGCGCTGGGCCCGGGCCCTGGAGGGCGGGCTCGACCCGACACAGCCGGGCCGGGCCGGCCGTCCGTCGTCGGGCTGGCGGGACTGGCCGTGGTGGCGGCTGGCGGCCGGTGTGCTGCTCGGCTGCGCCTGCTCGGTGAAATGGAGCGCGCTCTACTTCGTACCGGCGTTCGCGTTGCTGGTGCTGCTCTGGGAGGTGGGCGTCCGCCGCTCGTCCGGGGTACGCCGGCCGTGGCGCGACGCCGTGCTCGACGAGCTGCCGTGGCTGCTCGCCGCGGGCGTGCTGATGCTCGTGACCTACGTGGCGACCTGGTCGGGCTGGCTGCTCGGCCAGGACGGCTACTACCGCCTGGCGGAGCGCTACCCGAACAACCCGGAGCTGAGCGACACCCCGTTCGTCGGCGCGCTGATCAACCTGTGGGAGTACCACAAGGCGGCGTACGGCTTCCACACCCAGCTCGACGACCCGCACAAGTACCAGTCCTGGCCCTGGCAGTGGCTGCTGCTCGGCCGCCCGGTGGCGTTCCACTGGTCCGGGGACGGCAGTTGTGGCGCGCCGAGCTGCGCCTCGGAGGTGCTGCTGCTGGGCACGCCGCTGCTGTGGTGGTCGTTCCTGCCGGCGCTGGCCGCGACCGCCTGGCTCGGCCTGGCCCGGCGTGACTGGCGGGCGGGCGCGATCCTGCTCAGCGCCGCCGCCGGCCTGCTGCCCTGGTTCTGGTTCGCCCTCGACGGCCGGACGATGTTCTCCTTCTACGCCGCACCGGCGGTGCCGTTCCTGGTGCTCGCGGTGGTCTACGTGCTCGGCGCGATCGCCACCCCGGCGCCGGTGACGAACACGGCCGCGCCACCGGACCCGCAACAGGTCCACGACCGCCGGCTGGTGGGCGGGATCATCGCGGGCGCATACGTGTTGCTCGTGGCGCTCTGTTTCGCGTACTTCTACCCGATCTTCGTGGGCCGGGTGCTGCCGTACGCGGACTGGTCGGCGCGGATGTGGATGGACGGCCGCTGGATCTGACGCGGGACGCCGGGGACTGCGCGGCGCCGGGCACAAAGAAGCGCGCCCCGATCGCCTGCCACGGGGGAAGCGGGCGATTGGGGCGCGCAAGACAGAGCTTAACCACACTCCGGCAACGGCACAACGGGTGCGGGCCGGTCAGATTTCCGACGAGTGCACCACCGGCCGAAAGGTTTACATGGTGCAGCTAACGGTGGGTGGCCGCGTGCGAGCGTGACGGCCCCGGCGGACGCCGGAACGGGCCCTCGGAGGGCACCTCCGACCCGGATGATCTTCCAAAGTGGGTCTCACTACACTTCGCCCGGTGATCAACAAGAGACGATCGACGGCCGTCCTCATCGGACTGCTGGCGGCGGCCGCGATGATCGGGCCGAGCCCCGCCGGGGCCGACGACGAGACCACCGAGCCCGTCGCCGAACCACCCAAGGTCGAGCTGGTCCTCGACGTCAGCGGATCGATGCGGGCCCGCGACATCGACGGCCGCAGCCGGATCTCCGTCGCGCAGCAGGCGTTCAACGAGGTCGTCGACGCCCTGCCGGACGAGACACAGCTCGGCATCCGGGTGCTCGGCGCCACCTACCGGGGCAAGGACAAGAAGCAGGGCTGCCTGGACACCCAGCAGATCGTGCCGGTCGGCCCGGTGGACCGTACCCAGGCCAAGGCCGCAGTGGCCGGGCTGCGCCCGACCGGTTTCACACCGGTCGGGCTGGCGCTGCGCTCCGCCGCGCAGGACCTGGGCACCGGCAGCACCGCCCGCCGGATCGTGCTGATCACCGACGGTGAGGACACCTGCGCGCCGCCCGACCCGTGCGAGGTGGCCCGCGAGCTGGCCGCCCAGGGCACCCGCCTGGTGGTCGACACGCTCGGCCTGGCGCCCGACGAGAAGGTACGCAAGCAGTTGCTCTGCATCGCCGGCGCGACAGGGGGCACCTACACCGCCGCGCAGAGCGCCGACGAGCTGACCGGCCGGATCAAGCAGCTGGTCGACCGCGCCCGGGACACGTACACGGCCGCTCCGGCTGTGGTGGGCGGCGGCACGGCGTGCGAGGGCGCGCCGCTGCTCGCCCCCGGCGTCTACAGCGACCGGGAGGCGTTCTCCGAGCACCGCTGGTACCGGGTGCCGGTGCGTCCCGGGCAGGAACTGCGCGCCTCGGTGAGCGTCGCGCTGGACCGGCCGGTCAACCCGGACTACGGCGTGCTGCTGCGCGCCACCGCGCCGGACGGGCGGGAACTGGTCCGGGGCGTCGACGCCGGCAGCGGGCGTACCGACGTGGTCTCCGCCGGGCTGCGCTGGTCGGCCGCCGAAGAGGAGGAGGACGGGCCGAGCCCGGAGCCGAGCGCCGGCGGGGAGCAGGCCGTACGGACCGTCTGCCTGGTCGTCAGCAACTCGTTCGCGGCCAAGCCCGGCACCCAGGCCCGGCCCGGCATGCCGGTGGAACTGACAGTGGACGTGGTGGCCGCCTCTCCCGCGCCGGACGGGCCGGATCTGGGCCGCGGCTGGGTGCTGCTGCTCCTGCTCACGCTCGCCGGACTGCTCACCGGGCTGGTCGCCGGACTGCTCACCCGCTGGTGGGTGCACACGTGGAGGGTGAACTGAGCATGCGTACGCTGATCCGCGCCGCGGCGGCGACCACCGCCGTCGGACTCGCCCTCACCCCGGCGGCGGCCCTGGCCGCGCCCAGCCCGTCACCGGGCGCGACCACGGTGACCAAGGCCGGCACCTCGTTCCTTACCGCCACCACAGTCACCGCCGGCCAGCCGGTGCAGGTGGGCGCGTCGACCGGCGACCACCTGTACTGGTCGTTCCGCGCCGACGCCGGGCAGGTGCACGAGGTCACCGCGACCGTCACGTTCCCGAAGCCACGCAGCGGCGCGTCCACCTGGGCCGTCGACGTCTTCGACGGGCTGCGCCGCCGGCAGGCGTGCACGGCGGGCGCGCAGACCCCGACCGCTGACGCGTCGGCGACGAGCGTCGCGCTGGGCTGCACGCTGCGCCGGGTACGGCCGTGGGCCGAGCCCTGGTCGGGCGACCCGCTGCCCGGCACCTACTACGTCCGGCTCTCCGTCACCGACCTGCCCGAACCCGACCTCGGCCTGCCGATCGACGTGGAGATGCTCGTCGGCGCGACCGACGAGGGCGGCGCGTCCGGCGACGACGGCGACCTGGCCGCGCCGCTGGTACCGAACACCAGGGCCGGCACCGTGCTCAGCGCCGAGCCGACGCCCGAGCCGGTGGCCGACGAGGAGATCGACCTGACCGGGTGGCTCCCCGAGGCCGGATCACGCTGGGTGTGGACCACAGTGGGCGGCGTGCTCGCCGCCGTGGCCGGCGTGGTCGGCTTCGGGCTCACCCGGCGGCCGCGCCGCCCCTGAGGACCGCAGCCGGTGGCCGCCGCGAACCCGACGCGGCGGCCACCGGACGCGCTCACGCCTCAGCGGTACGCGGGCCGCGCGGCACCCAGCCGATGAACCGGTCCTGGAGCGCGGTGACCGGCACGGAACGCAGATCCTGCGTCGCCGCGGCGAGGCAGGATCCGAGATAGACGCTCAACGACGCCCGGTCCACCTGGTACTCGCGCAGCAGGTGATGACGTTTCGTGGCGCAGGGCCAGTCGTCACCGCACGAGCCGCAGGTCCAGTCGGGGGTCACCGGCGCGTGCTCGCCGCCGGTACTCCCCGAAACCTCCGCGCCAGGCGTCATCGGCCGCTCCTTCCGAGTCGGGAATGGTGGTGATGGACCGGTTGCCTCCCCGCAACGTGCCTTCAGCGCAGCGGCATGCCCAAGCGTTACGGTACGTTCACCGCGTGTCCCCGTCATCCACCTCTCGTGCGTGATCTGCTTCCGGCCGAGGTCGCCGTGGCGGTGGCCGGCGCGGCCGACTGGGCCGGTGAGCTGCTCCCGGCCGAGCTGCCCGCCCTGGGCGAGCGCGCGGTACCCGGCCGGCGGCGCGACTTCACCGCCGGGCGGGTCTGCGCCCGGCGGGCGCTCGGCGCGCTCGGCCTGCCCGCCACGCCGGTGCCGGCCGGCGCCGACCGGGCCCCGATCTGGCCGCCCGGCGTGGTCGGCGCCATCACCCACACCCGCGACTACTGCGCCGCAGCAGCCGCCCGCGCCACCGGCGTGCGCGCCGTCGGTATCGACGCCGAGCGTTACCGGCCGCTCTCCCCGGGGGTACGCCGGAAGGTGTGCCGCCCCGACGAGGAGGCGGACCTGGCCCGGCTGCCGCCCGGCACGCCCTGGCCGACCGTGTTGTTCAGCGCGAAGGAGACCGTCTACAAGGTCTGGCACCCGCTCGTCGGCACGTGGCTGGGCTTCGCCGACGCTCGCGTCGTGCTCGACCCGGAGACGGGCACCTTCCACGCCGCCATCGCCCCGGCCCGGCTCGCCGCCGCACCGGTGCCCGATCCGCCGTCAGCGGTGACCGGACGGTTCGCCGTGGACGACGACCTGGTCCGCACCGCGGCCGTCCTGCTCCGTCGATGAGGCACTGCCGGGCGGGTTGTGCCCGGCTTGTACCGTCGTTCCGACTGAAATTCCGAAGGCGCCCAAGGAGTACGGTGAGCCACCCTCAGCCTCCGTCCGGGTCACCGGACCCGAACCAGCAGCCGCAGGAACCGCCGACGCAGGCGTTCCCCACCGCCCCGATGCCTCCGGTGCCGGGCAACCCGTACGCGCCACCGCCCGCTCCGACCTCGGGCTCGCCCTACCCGCCGCCCTCGGACGCGCCGCAGCCGCCCCTCCCGGGCGCGCCGTACCCGCCGCCGGGCAGCGAGTACCAGCAGCCGGGTGCCGCGTACCAGCCGCCGGGCGGTGCGTACCCGCCGCCAGGTGGCGAGTATCAGCCCCCGGGCGCCGCGTACCAGCCCCCGGGCGGCGAGTACCAGCAGCCGGGTGGCTACCCGCCGCCGGGTGGTGGCGCGTACCCGCCGCCGCCCGGAGCGCCCTTCGGACCGCCGGCGAAGAAGTCGAACAAGAACGTCTGGATCACTGTCGGCATCATCGCGGTGATCCTGCTGCTGCTGTGCTGCGGTGGCGGCATCTTCGCCATCTACAGCGGCGCGAAGAAGACCCAGGAGGCGATCGACTCGCTGCCCACCCCGGGCGTCACCTACGGCCAGCCCACAGGTGACACACCGACGGGCGCTCCCACCGGCACGCCGCAGCCAGGCAACAGCGACGACAAGACGTTCAACATGCCGGCCGGCGACAAGCTGGTCGTCAACGACGACCGGGGCACCATCGAGATCACCGTCGGCAACTTCCGGACCAGGAACGCCGCCTGCAGCGAGGTCATGCCCGGTCCGAAGAACGGCATGTTCCTGATCGCCGACGTGACCGCCGAGATCACCAAGGGCACCGGCTCGATCAACCCGTTCTACTTCACCTGGGTCGCAGCGGACGGCACCGAGGAGAGCGGCATCGGCGGCGCCTTCTCGGGTTGCGGCAAGCTGATGACCTCGGGCACCAACCTGCCCGAGGGTTCCAAGCGCAGCGGCCAGCTCATCTTCGACGTGAAGGACCAGAACGGCGTCGTGGAGTACAAGCACCGCTTCCGTTCCGCCGGGTCCTGGAAGCCCTGACCCGAACGAGACCCCGCACGGGGGCCGGTCCACTACGGACCGGCCCCCGTGTCCGTTCGGACGGCGCCGGCAGCCGAACGGACATTTCCATGTGCGCGAGCCGGCCCTCGGTCGCCAGGCTCGGAGCATGGCGAACGAGACGACGATCCCGCTGCTGCCGTGCCGCTCCCTGGACGACGTGGCGCCCTTCTACCAGGCCCTCGGCTTCGAGGTCACGTACCGGCAGGAGCGCCCGAACCCGTACCTGACGCTGCGGCGGGAGGATCTCCATCTGCACTTCTTCGGGATGCCGCAGTTCGATCCCGCCGACTCGTACGGCTCCTGCCTGGTGGTGGTGGACGACCTGGTCGACATCCACCGGTCCTTCACCGACGGCATGCGTGCCACGTACGGCAAGGTGCTCGTCTCCGGCGTGCCCCGGATGACCCGGCCCCGGCCCCGCCGCAACCAGGAGGGCCACTTCGGGTTCAGCATCGTCGATCCCGGCGGCAACTGGATCCGGTTCGTCGGCCGGAGCGGTCCCACGGAGACCGACGACAGGGGCGGGCTGGCCCGTACGCTGCAGAACGCGGTGGTGCAGGCCGACTCCCGCGGCAATCCCCAGCAGGCCGCGCGGATCCTCGACGGCGTGCTCGCCCGCCCGGATGCCGCCGACGACCCGGCCGTCCTGGTGGAGGCGCTGGTCTACCGGGCGGAGCTGGCGCTGCAACTCGACGAGCCGGAGTCCGCGCGGGAGCTGGTGCGGCAGGCCCGCTCGGTCCCGCTGGACGACGGATCGCGCGACGCGCTGGCCGACACGCTGCGGCACGCCGAGGACCTGATCGCGAGCATGCCGCCCGCATAGCAGCCCGGCGTTGGCGGCCCGGGTCGAAGCGGCGCGGCCGGCTCGGTCGCGGCAGCAAAGCCGCCCGGGTCGAAGCGGTGCGGCCGGCTCGGGTCGCGTGGCGGAGGCGGGCCGGTGGCGGCGGTTTGCCGGCCGGGTCAGCGGGGACGCGACGCGACAGGTGGCGAGCGCCGCCACGCGACGATCCGGGGAGGCGGCATGAGCGTCGAGCGCGCGAAGAACGACCTGGAGGACCTGGCCGGTCCGGCCCGGGCGCGGCTCGGTGACCTGAACCAGGACGAACACGCCGAAGCGGACCGGGTACGCGAGCAGGACGAGATCCGGGGCAAGCGCCCCGGCGAGCACATCCAGGCGGACGCCCGCGACGCCGACGACAACTTCTCCGCCTGACCCTGCCCCGCCGGAGATCTTGGTACGAAACGGCCCCTCCGCCGAAACCTTCCAAGATCTCCCCGGACTGGCGTGGATGGGCAGTGTCGCCTGGTGGGGCGACTCGTGGCACCAGCAGCCGACCCCGATGACGCTCACCGGCGCGGCGGACGGGGTGTCGGCTGTCGAACTGAGCGCCGAGTACGGCGGCGGCTGGGGATGGCGGATCGTCCTCGACACCGCCGACCCGGCCCTCCTGCGGCTGCGGATGGAGAACGTCGTCCCCGCGGACCAGGCCGGGCCCGGCACACCGGCCGGGCCCTACCCCGCGATGCTCACCGAGGTGGGCCGGGCCTGAGCCCGATCAGGCGTCGAGGATCTCCCGCAGCCGGCGTGCGAACGCCTCCGGCTGCCCGGCGTGGCCCATCCCCTCGCCGAGGAACCCGCCGTGGTGGCTCGGGAAGACCGCGGCCTGTCCGCCGAGCAACTCGGCGGTGGCCACCGACGTCCGCGCGGTGAGGGTCTCCGCCGACTCCTCGCCCACCGCCACCACGACCCAGGTGGGCGCGGCGCGCAGCGCGTCGACGTCCGGCCGGTAGACGGTGACCGCCGCGGACCGGTCGGAGAGCAGTGGGTCGTCCCGGCTGCCGTCGTCCTCGGCCGGCATCCCGAACGCGGCCGGGTCCGGCGCGGGCTGCGCGAAGTAGTCGTCGGTGAACTCGCCGCGCCACGACGTCATGACGATGAACGCCGCCATGCCGGCACCCCAGCCGTTCTTCCGGTACGCCTCCTGGCAGGCGGCCATGGCCCGGCCGGTCGCCTCGGCGTCGGGGAGCAGCGTGACCAGCGGCGGCTCGTGCGCCACGAGCGTGGTCACCACGTCCGGGTAGGCGGCCACCAGGGCGAGCGCGGTCACCGCGCCGCCGCTGCTGGCGAACATGTCGACCGGGCCCACGCCGAGGGCGTCGACGATGTCGCGTACGTCCCGGGCCTGCACCTCGGGCAGCGAGTCGTTCCGGCCGTCCTTGCGGACGCTGCGGCCGAGCCCGCGCGGGTCGTACGTGATGACGGTCCGGTCCGGGAAGTACGACGCGAGCGTGGTGAAGCCGTCGGCGCACATGGGCTGAGCGATCATGAACAGGGGACGGTGCCCGGCTTCGGCCGCCGTGGGGGCGTGGACGTCGTAGACCAGGTCGACCTCGGGCGTCTGGAGAGTGAGCGTCTTCATGCCTGTGTCGACCGGCGCCGGCCCCGGAAATCATCGGTCCGGCGCACACGTGTTCCGGGCGCGGCTCGCGGCGGTGTCGACGCCCACCGCCGCGAGCAGTGCCGTAGCGGTCAGCTCACCGTGCCGGTGACGGTGCTGCCGGACTTGGTCACGTAGTAGGTCAGCTTCGTGCCGCTCCAGAAGTGGAACGTCAGCGTGACCCGCTGGCCGTCGTTGACCTCGGCGAAGAACTCCGGCTTCAGCGCGATCGTGTTGCCGGTGTAGTTCGGCGCGAACGTCACGTCGAACTCCTTGTACGAGGTCCAGTTGTGCGGCCCGGCGTTGCTGCCGTCGGCGTACTTCGCCTCCATCGTGGCCAGTTGGTCACCGCGGAACTGCGCCGGCAGCGTGAACGCGGCGGTGGTGCCCGTGGCGTTGGAGAGCACCGGCGGGTCGTACGTGATGATGCTGATCCGCCACGGCACGCCCGCGGAGAAGCGGGCCTGGAGGTTGGCGTTCACCCCGTACGCGCGGGAGCCGACCAGCCGGGTCAGCGCCGACGCGGTGAGCGTCAGGGTGCTGCCGGAGACCGTGTAGTCGGTGCCGTTCACCAGGTCGGTGGTGCCCTGGCGCAGCCCCTGGAACGTGGTGCCGTTCAGGTTGAGCGTCAGGCTCTTGGCGGTGATCGTGCCGGTGCGCGGCACGTACACCTGGTCGCTGGACGCGGTGCCGGAGCGGGTCGTCCAGCTCGACTTGATCTGCGCGAACAGCTCGGGGTCCTTCCACACGAACGACGTGCGGTCGAAGTGCTGGCCGTTGTCCCAGAGCTGGGTGGTCAGCTTGCGGCTGCGTGCGTAGTGGCCGAGGAACTCGAAGAACTTGAGCTTCTCGCCCTGCTCGATGGTGCCGGTGTGGCGGTCGAAGCCGAGCAGCCCGTACTCGCCGATGATCACCGGGATGTTGCGTGTGACGAAGGCGTTGTAGACCCGGTCGAACTGGTCGGTCAGGTCCTGCTGCACAGTCGCGTCGAACCGGGTTCCCCCGGCGACGTTCACGCTGAACGGCCAGTACCCGTAGAAGTGCACGGTGGCGATCAGGTTCGGGTCGTTGAGCGCGTTGAACGTGCTGACCAGCTCGTTCACCCGGGCCTGCTCGGCCGAGGTGTGCAGGGTCGGCAGGACCAGCAGCCGGGTGGCGTTGCCGCCGCCGGACTGGCGGACGACGCGGTGGAACGAGGTGTTCAGCTCGTTGAGCAGCGTGGCGTTCTGCGCGTCGCCGGAGCTGCCGGTGAACTGCGGCTCGTTGACGCTCTCGAAGGTCAGTCTCGGCGAGGAGTCCTTGAACGCGGCGGCGATCTGCGTCCAGAGCGCGTTGTAGCGGTTCAGCACGCCTGTGCGGTCGGTGGGCATCGTGTTGATCCACTGCCACGAGTCGTGGTGGATGTTGAGCACCACGTAGAAGCCGTCGGCGAGCGCCCAGCCGACCACCTCGCGTACCCGGTTCAGCCAGGCCGCGTCGATCGTGTAGTTCGGCGCGGCGCCGTGGTGGTTGCTCCAGGTCACCGGGATGCGGATGCTGTTGAAGCCCTGCGTCCGGACGTTGTCGAGCAGCGCCTCGGTGACCCGCGGGTTGCCCCATGCGGTCTCGTCCGCGCCGACCGCGTCGAAGGAGTTGCCGAGGTTCCAGCCGGGCTGCATGGCGGCGACGGCGGCCATGGCGTTGCCGGCGGGCGGCGGGGTCGTGGGCGGTGGCGTGGTGGGCGGCGGGGTGGTCGGGGGCGCAGTGGTCGGCGGTGGCGTGGTGGGCGGCGGCGGGGTGGTCCCGCCGACGCCGCCGGTGCAGGCCACGCCGTTGAGGGAGAACGCGGCGGGCGCGGTGTTCGCGCCGGACCAGGAGCCGTTGAAGCCGAACGAGACGCTGCCGTTGGTGGCGATGGATCCGTTGTAGCCGACGTTCGTGGCGGTGACGTCGGCGCCGGAGGAGGTGACTGTGGCGCTCCATGCCTGGGTGACCCGCTGGCCGGACGGGAACGTCCAGCGCAGGTTCCAGCCGTTGATCGGGTCACCGAGGTTGGTCACGTCGACGTTCGCGGTGAAGCCGCCGGGCCACTGGCTGGCGGTCGTGTAGGTGACGCGGCAGCCGGCCGCCGCCTGGGCGTTCGTCGCCATCACGGCGGTGCCTGTCACGAGTGCCGCGGCGGTCGCCGCGACCAGGCCGACCCGCAATCGGGCGGTACGGGGAGAGCGGAACATGGTGGTTCCTTCGTGGTGGGGTGGGGCGCGTGGACGGGGAAGGCGGGGCGCGCACCCGCCCAGCGCGAGAGTAAGTTTGGATTCCAAACATTGTCAATCGGCAGATGTGGATGCGGGCGGCCGGCGGGCGCATCAGGCCGGCGGCGTCTCGACGGTGAGGTGCGCCGACAGCGCGCGCAGGAAGTCCGGCGCGTCGAAGATCCGCCCGGCCGACGCGACACCGGCCGCCCGCGTCCGCCCGGTCAGGATCCGGTGGACCGCCTCGACCGCGAGCGGTGCGCTGATCGCGTAGATGTCCTGCCCGTGGGCCACCACCCGCCGGCGGACGTCACCCGCACGCACCACCACGTCGACTGTGAACGTCTGGGCCGACCGGCCACGCTCGTCCACGGCGGCCGGCGCCTCCCCGGCGGCCAGGTCGCCCGCCGCGTTCACCGTCATGTACGTGCACACCTCCGGGATCTCCAGGTGGCTCGGCACCGTCACCACGTCGGCCATGGTGAACTCGCCCAGCACCGGCCGGACGCCGAGCGGCGCCGGGAACTCCCAGTCCCGCCGGGGCAGGTCGCCGTCGGCGTACACCAGGCGCCCGCCGGCGAAGCGGACCCGCCGGCCGTCGCGGCGCTCGCGCGAGACGACGCCGGAGGCGACCGTCCCGGCCGTCGGGTGCCAGCTGCTCAGCCCGTACGCGACGTGCGCCTCGTCGGCCGCCGTCCAGTCCCCCATCGCGGTGGTGACCAGCAGGTCGCCGAGCCCGCCGAAGAACGCCATGGCGGGCACCACCGCGACTCCGGCGTTCTCGGCACGCTCGGCGTGGTGCGCGAACGTGTCCCGGTTCGCCTCGATCTCGGCCGCCACGTCGACGTAGAGGATCCCGGCCCGCAACGCGGCCCCGATCAGCGGCCCGGCGGTCGAGGCGAACGGCCCGGCGCAGTTGACCACCGCCGCCGCCCCGGCCAGCGCCCGGTCCAGCGAGGCCGGGTCGTCCACCGATGCCACCCGGTGCTCCACCTCCGGGAAAGCCGCCGCCAGCTTTCCCGCGTCGCGTCCGAGCGGCAGCGGCTCGTAGCCCCGCTCTCGCAGCTCCGCCACCACGAACCGTCCGGTGTGGCCGTACGCCCCGAACACCGCCACCTGCATGATGGTCCCCCTCGAAGATCGACTGGAATGATCCTCGCCGGGATCCGTGGGCCGGGCCAGCGTCGCAAACGACAATGCCCGTACAGTTTCGGACATGACCCTGATCGCGCTCGCCGCCACCGGCGGGATGCTGCACTTCGAGCTGGCGGCGGCCTGCGAGATCTTCGTGCGCGACCCGACCGGCCTGGCCGACCCCTGGTACGACCTGGTGGTCTGCGGTCCCTGCCCGGTCGGCGTCGGGCGGTTCGCGGTCACGCCCGACCACGGGCTGGACCACCTCGCCCGCGCCCACACGGTGATCGTCCCGGCGATCGAGGACACCGACGCCGAGCCGCCGTCCGACCTGGTCGACGCCGTCCGCGCCGCCCACCAGGCGGGCGCGCGGATGGTCTCGTTCTGCACCGGCGCGTTCGTCCTCGCCGCCGCCGGCATCCTCGACGGGCTGCGCGCCACCACCCACTGGGCGCACACCGACGCGCTCGCCGCGCGCTACCCGCGCGTGCAGGTCGACCCGGACGTGCTCTATGTGGACAACGGCGACGTGCTCGCCTCCGCCGGCAAGGCAGCCGCGATCGACCTGTGCCTGCACCTGATCCGCCGCGACCACGGCTCGACTGTCGCCAACGCCGTCGCCCGCCGCCTGGTGGTGCCGCCGCACCGCGCGGGCGGCCAGGCCCAGTACGTCACCACCCCGGTCCCGGCCCGCGAGGACCACCCGCTCGCCGCGCTGCTCCCCTGGGCGATGGCGCGGCTGGACCGCCCGCTGACAGTCGCCGACCTCGCCCGCCAGGCCACCATGAGCACCCGAAACCTGGTGCGGCACTTCACCGCCGCTACCGGCGCCACGCCGTCGCAGTGGCTGGCCACGCAGCGCATCCGGCGGGCGCAGGAGCTGCTGGAGAACACCGACGACGGCATCGACGCCGTCGCCGAGGCATCAGGCATGGGTACGGCGACGACGCTGCGCCGGCACTTCCAGCGCGCCGTCGGCGTGCCGCCGGACACCTACCGCCGCACGTTCCGCAGCGGCTGACCGGGTTGCCTCTGCATCCGGCTGGGCAGCAGACGCGTCATCGATCGACGAACGCGATCTACTTCCACGAACCCCAGTGATCATCGTCGGCCCGGGCGCCCGACGAACGTGCCGGCGCACGAGGTTTCGTCCGAGGCAGTGAGCGGGCCGACACCTGCCGGGGTGTAGGCAGACGGGTTGCCGGGTACCTCGCGCCCTACCCCGTACCCCTGCCCAGGAGGATCCCCATGACCGTCGTACTCGCCGTCGTCTGCGAAGACGGGGTGGTGATCGGCGCGGACTCCCAGATCACCGAGAGCGATCGCGGTCTGAGCTTCCCCGCCCAGAAGCTGCACCCGCTGGGCGACTGCGCCGCCTGGGGTGGCAGCGGCGCGCGGGGAGTGCTCAACGACCTGCGCCCCCTCCTCCAGGACTCGGCCACCGCCATCCTCGAAGCACCCGACATCGGCGACGAGTTGCAGGAGCGCGTCCTACCCGTCTTCAAGAAGCACTACGCGAACTACATTCCGGACGTACCCGGCGAGGGTGCCGGCGGCGGGGTGTCGGCGTACCTGCTCGCGGCCGGCTACAGCCAGGGCGGCCCGTGGATCGTGGAGATCAACCCCAACGGGCTCATCGGCCGCTACGAGGACGTGGGCTTCCACGCCATCGGCTCCGGCGCGCCCATGGCCCAGCAGGCCGGTGCGCTGCTGTCCCACTTCCGGATGACCACGCGCCCCGTCGAGTACGGCGTGGTGGGCGTGGTACGGGTGCTGGAGGCGCTGGAGCGGACCTCGCCGTCGGTCGGCGGCCCGTTCAGCGTCGCGTGCGTCCGCGAGGAGGGCGCGCACCACCTCGACGAGAAGGAGATCGCCAAGGCGCTGAAGGACGCCGAGCGCTGGCGCGACCTCGAACAGGAAGCGCTCGACCGGCTGTTCGACTGACGCGGACGGGTGCCGAGGATCTTGGGCAAACGCTGCTGAGGGAGATCGAAAAAGGCCGCTTCCGGCTGGCGGAAACGGCCCTTGAACTGGGTGGAGCTGAGGGGATTTGAACCCCTGACCCCCTCGATGCGAACGAGGTGCGCTACCGGTCTGCGCCACAGCCCCTCCGCCGGCGAACCAGCGTCGGTCCCACCCAGCTTTCACCGGGTGGGCCGGCGACAAGGCTAACAGGTCGCGCCCCCACGACGCGAACCACCCCACCGCCCTCGTAGATCTTCGAAGGGAAAGGCCCCCCGAGGGGCCCAAACCTTCCAAGATCGCCGCCAGCAAAGCGCCGGGCAAGGAAGTCAGGCGCCTCGGCCGGACTGGTAGGGGCGTCCGCGCAGGCCGCCCGCCCGCCGGTAGGAGACGGAGCCGCCGCTCGCCGCCGGTGGCAGGTCCGCCGGGCGGTCCAGCCCCATCGCCGTACGCCGGACCGCCTCGCGCTGGGCGGCCAGCCGGCGCTGCGCCTCCCGCCGGGCCGCCGCGCGCCGGGCCTGCTCGCGGCGCACCTCGGCCTGGCGGGCGGCCAGCCAGGCCGCCTCGCGGGCGTCCGCGCGCCGCCGCCGGCGTTCGGCCAGGGCACGCTGCCGCAGGTGCACGACGTACGCGACGAGCAGCGTGCCGGTGACCGAGACACTGATCCAGAACCCGGGTCCGACGAGCACCACGCCGCCCAGCTCGACCAGGTTGAGCAGCAGCAGTGCGGCCAGCACCCGGCGCCGGCGGTAGATCGCCGGGGTGTGCCGTCGCCGGGGCGGGTGCCGTCGGCGGGACTGGGCCGGCACCGCGGAGACGGGCCGGAGTCGCCCGGAGCGCCGGCGCAGGGGCGGCGCGGAGACCGGGCGGGCGAGACTGCCCGTGTCGGAATCTTCACTGAGGGTCACGACAAGGGAGCGCGGCGGGTGCAGCGGTCGCCGCCCGGGCACGGTGCGCCGTCGACGACGGCGCTGGAGCACCCGCGCCGTCGACTGCGCCCGCTCCGCCACCAGCCGCTCGGTGGCGTCGTACCGGCGGACCAGCGCCGGAGCGAGGGCGAGCAGACCGGCGGCGGCGAGGACGGCGAGGAGCACCGACGTGGGCACCCTCACCCCTCCCGTCACCAAAGTTCTCCGGCGAGCGCCGCCGCCGCAACTTCTTCCGTCTACCGTCGTTTACGGCGCACTAAGTGCGGGCGGGCAGCGCTTGCCACAGCTTGCAGTTACTTGAGGTTACGGGCCGCCGACCCGGTTCACAGTGCGCCGCGCCGGGCGTTCGCCTCAGCGGCGGTTGTCACGTACGCGGTGCCACCGCGCCAGCAGTCCGCCCTCGGCTACGACTTCCTCGCCCGTCATCGCGTATCCGATGTGGTCGCGCCAAGCGCCGTCGATGTGCATGTAGCGCACGTGATAGGCCTCCTCGCGGAAGCCGAGTTTCTCCACCACCCGCCGGGACGGCATGTTCTCCGGCCGGATGTTCACCTCGATCCGGTGCAGCCCGCCCGGTCCGAACGCGTGGTCAACGGCGAGCGCCACAGCGGTCGGGATCACGCCGCGACCGGCCACCCTGGAGTCCACCCAGTAACCCACGTACCCGGAGCAGAACGCCCGCCGCACGATGCTGCCCACGTTCACGTGGCCGACCAGCCGCTCCTGCCCGTTCTCGCGCAGGCAGACCGCGAACGGCATGCCCTCACCGGTACGCGCGGACCTGCGCTGGTCGGCGTGCACCAGACGGAACGCGGCGGGCGAGTTCGTCTCGTACCAGCCGCCGGGCACATGGGACTCCCACGGCGCCAGCCACTCGCGGTTCGCGCGCCGGATCTCCGACCAGGCGGTGGCGTCCGAACGCCGGTACGGCCGCATCACCACCGGACCGTCCACCAGCACCGCCGGCCACCCCGGCGCCCGCCGGAACCTCACCGAGCTTGCCTTCCGTTCGCGACTGCGGGGCTCGCAAGCTCACTCCTCGCGCTCACCGAGCTTGCCTTCCGTTCGCGACTGCGGGGCTCGCAAGCTCACTCCTCGCGCTCACCGGCGCCGGTCCAGTAGGAGCACATCCACCGTGGACCCGGCGGCCGCGGTGGTGACCCGCTCGCCGAGCACCAGCAGGCCGTTGGCCTCGGCCAGGCCGGAGAGCGTGTACGGGCCACCGGCGAGCGGCTGCACGGTGTACCCGCCGCCGCGCCGCTCGGCCACGTGCGCGGGCCGGAACTCGCGCAGCCCCACCGGGGACGAGACAGTCTCCAGCAGGTGCGCGCGGACACTCGGCCGGAACACCGGCTCGGCCCCCGCCAGCAGCTGGATGGCCGGGCGGGCCAGTACCTCGAAGCCGATCAGCGCCGCGCCGGGCTCACCGGGAAGACACACCACCGGCACCTCCTCGGCGCCGACCGTACCGAACCCGAGGGCCGTTCCGGGATAGAGGGCCACCTCTGTGAAGGTGACCGGCCCGGCCCGGCCGCCGTCGCGGCGGGACAGGATCCGGCGCACCATGTCGCCGGGACCGGTACCGGTGCCGCCGGTGGTGATGATCAGGTCGGCGCGCAGCGTCTGGTCCTCCAGCAGGCCGCGCAGCGCCTCCGGGTCGTCGTCGCAGATCCCCACCCGGTACGCGAGCGCGCCCGCCTCCGCCGCCGCCGCGGTCAGCGCGTGCGAGTTGGTGTCCACCACCTGGCCGGGCTGGCTGCCCCGGCCCACGTCCACCAGTTCGTCGCCGGTGGCCACGATGACCACACGCGGGCTGGGCCGCACCACCACGTGCCCGATGCCGGTGGCGGCGAACACCGCTACCAGGGCCGGTGAGACGTACGCCCCGGCGCGGGCGAGCAGCGTGCCGGCGACCAGTTCCTCCCCGGCGCGGCGCAGGCCGTACCCCCGTTTGGGCGCGCGGAAGATCTCGACGGCGGCCATGCCCTGGTCGGTCCACTCCACCGGGACGACCACGTCCGCGCCGATCGGCAGCGGCGCGCCCGCCGCGACCGAGAAGCAGGCGCCGGGGGTGAGCCGCACCGGTCGCCAGCTCGCCGCGCCCAGGTCACCCACCACGTTGATGCGGATGCTGCGGCCGCCGGGCATACCGGAGGGGGCCGGGACGTAGCCCGGCCCCCGACTCCCACCGGAGATGTCCTCCCAGCGCGCGGCGTACCCGTCCACCGCCGCCTGGTCGAAGGCGGGATACGAGTGCGGGGCGACCACGTCCTCGGCGAGCACGTTGCCGTACGCCTGGGTCAGGTCGAGGTCGAGTGGAGGCAGCGCGCGTAACCTGCGCAGCACACTGCCCAGGTAGTCGGCGAGCGGCGTCAACTCGTTCGCGGCCGCCTCGGCGTCGGCCGTCGCTGTCATGTATCGGCACCGCCGGACGCGTCGCGGATGCCGTCGAGGACCGCAGCGGTGACCGTCTCGTCACCGTTGTTGACGAACTCGGTCAGCCACTTGCGGAACTCGGCGCCCAGGTCCTCCCGCTCGGCGGCGATCTGCACCACGGTCTGGAGGTAGCCGAGCGGCATGCCGGTGTCGTAGCGGGTGCCCCGGTAGACGATGGCGTGCACCGGCACCCCCTCGGTACGCAGCAGCTCCATCGCGTCGGTCAGCTGGATCTCGCCGCCGCTGCCCGGTCGGGTACGCCGGATCGCGTCGAAGATCCTCCCGGGGAGCACGTACCGGCCGAGGACGGCGAGGTTGCTGGGGGCGTCCTCCGGGCTGGGCTTCTCCACCATGCCGGCGACCTTGACGACCTCGGCGATGTCGGAGTGTTCCGACTCGGCCGGCTCGACCGACGCGATGCCGTAGCGGCTGGTCTCGGCCGGGTCGACCTCGAAGAACGCGAGCACCACGCCGCCGGTGCGGGCCTGGAGTTCCAGCATGGCCGGCAGCAGCGGCTCGGACGGCTTGACGAACTCGTCGCCGAGCAGCACCGCGAAGGGCGCGTCGCCGACGTGCGACTCGGCGTACCCGACGGCGTGGCCGAGGCCGAGCTGCTCCGGCTGGCGGACCGTGTAGATCGCGGCCAGTTCCTCGGTGCGCTTGACCTCGGCCAGCAGCTCGGGCTTCTTGGCGAGCCGCTCCTCCAGGTCCGGCCGGCGGTCGAAGTGGTCCACCATCGAGGTCTTGCCGCGACCGGTGATCAGCAGGATGTCGTCGATGCCGGCCTGGGCGGCCTCCTCGACGATGTACTGCAACACCGGCCGGTCGACGACCGGCAGCAGTTCCTTGGGAACCGCCTTGGTGGCCGGCAGGAACCGGGTGGCCAGGCCGGCGGCCGGGATCACGGCCTTGACCGCGCGGGAGCGACCGGGGGCCGCTGAGAGGTTCGCTGAGTGCTCCGACATGTCGCGAGACTATCGGCCACGGCTCTGCCGCGGCGGGTGAGGACCGGAAGACGCGCCGCCCTGGACGGTGCCCGCCGGGTCCGCCGCGCCGGCCCGGGGCAGCCCGTCCGGCGGGCTGACACCGGCGGCCACCACCGGGATCTCCTGGGTGGGGACCGGATCGGGCTCCGGGGCCAGCCGGTAGCCGTCGCGTCCGGCGGCCTTCGCCGCGTACAACGCGTCGTCGGCGGCGTCGAGCACCTGCTGGCCGCCGGCCGCGTGGTCCGGGTAGACGGCGATGCCGACGGAGACGGTCACCGGCACCCGCACCGGCTCGTCGCCGCTCCCCTCGACCGCCACCGGCTGGTCGCGTACCACGGCGCCGAGCCGCTCGGCGACTATCGTGGCGCCCCGGGCGTCGGTCTCCGGCAGCAGCACCACGAACTCCTCGCCGCCCTGCCGGAACGCCAGGTCCACCTCGCGGATCACGCCGCGTACCCGGCGGGCGAACTCGACCAGCACGGCGTCCCCGGCGGCGTGGCCCCAGGTGTCGTTGACGTTCTTGAACCGGTCCAGGTCGAGCGCGAGGACGCTGAGCATCCGGCCGAACCGGTTCGCCCGCTCCACCTCGCGGCGGATCGACTCGCGCAGGTAGCGGTAGTTCCACAGCCCGGTCAGCGGATCGGTGAGGGAGAGCCGTTGCGCCTCCTCGTGCACCCGGACGTTCTCCACGGCGACCGCGGCGTGCCCGGCGAACGTCCGCAGCGTCACCACGTCGTCGTCGTGGAACTCGTGCCCGCCGAGCCGGTCGTAGAGCACGAGCACGCCGAGCGCCGCGCAGGCCGAGCCGGGCGGGTCGCCGTCGGCGGGCGGGTGGCCGGGCCGGTCCGGGCCGCGCGGCTCCGCGCCGCCGGGGGTGGCGAACGGCACCGCCACGTACGTCTCGCAGGACGGCTCCCCGGTCGGCGTGTCCGGCGGCGCCCACCGTCCGCGCAGCGGTTCGCCGGTGGCGGCCACCGCACCGAGCGCCCCCGCGCCGACCGCGACCCGCAGCGTCGCCGGGTCGGCCGGGTCGCTCGTCGGCCAGCGCCCGGTCAGCCCTTCCACGCACCGGCCGACGAGGACGCCGTCGCCGTCGACGAGCAGCACCGCGCCGGCCCGGGCGCCGGTGGCGGCGATCGCGCTGTCCAGGATCACGCGCAGGATGCGTTGCAGGTCGTGCGTGCTGGCGAGCGTGTCGCCGAGCACTGCGAGGTGGTTGCGGAGCTGGTCACGGCTGCTGGTCAGCGCCGTCACGTAGGTGCCGGTCTCCCTGGTCATCCGGTTGAACGCGCTGGCCAGCCGCCCGATCTCGTCGCGGCTGCGCACCGGCACCCGGGCACTCAGGTCGCCGCGCGCCACCCGGTCCACCGCGCCGGCCAGCTCACCGAGCGGCCGGGTGGTCACCCGGGCCAGTCGCCAGGCCGCGAGCACTGCGAGCAGGGCGGCGAGCGCGACCGCGGCGATCAGTGCCCCGTACAGGCCGGGCGCACGTTCCCCCGGCACCGACAGCACCAGCGGCAGCGGCTGACCGGGAGACGGACCGACCCGCCGCACGTACCGGCCGTCGCCGGTCCCGGTCACCCGGTTCCCGTCCGCCTTGCCGGCGGCGGCCAGCACCGCTGCGCGTACCCCCTGGTCCTCGGTCGTGTGGGTGATGCCGCCGGGGTCGTCGAGGAGGGTGACCGCGACACCGGTAACGGCGGCGAGCCGCGCCACGAAGGCCCGGTCGACGGGCTGGGCGGCGGCGACCGAGCCCAGGTCGGTGCCGGCCGGGTCGCGGAGCCGGACCTCGGCGGCCAGCGCGGCGACACCGGTGGCGGGCGCGCCGGCGCAGTCCTGCCAGCGCCCGGCCGGCCCGCCGGCCGTGGCGTAGGTGGTGCGGCCGGCGGCGTTGGCGATCAGCACGGCGGCGGCCAGGCCCCGCGCGACCACCTGGTCGGCCGTGCGCGACCGGACGACCGGGTCGCCGACGAGCGCGACCGCGTCGGCCGCCGCCCGGAGTTGCTGACAGAGCGCGTCGATCGAGGTACGGACACCGGCCGCGGCCAGGCCCAGCCGCTCGGTGGCGCGGCTGTGGTCGACGGCGCTGAGGGTGGCCCCGACGAAGAACGCGCCGAGCAGGACGGGGCCGAGGACCACCGTGAGGAAAGCCGCCGTCAACCGCCCGCGTAGCGTCAATCTTCCCCCCGGAAGTTCCGCTCCCTTGGTGCGATGCTGACACAGAGCGACCATTAGGCAAGCGTTGCGTCAGGAGTGTTGCGTGCCGGAATTTTCGGATGAAGCGCACGATGCGAAGCGGGAGATGCGCATCGCGCTACTCGCCGCGCGCCGGTCGCTGTCCGCGGCCGACCGCGCGGTGGCTGCGGCCGCCGTCCAGGCCGAGCTGGTGACGTTGGTACGCCGGCTGCGGCCGGCCAGGATGAGCGCGTACGTGCCGGTCGCCTCCGAGCCCGGCGGGGACGACCTGCCGGACGTGCTGCGGGCCGCGCTGCCGCCCGACGCCGAGTTGCTGCTGCCGGTGCTCCGCGAGGACCTGGACCTGGACTGGGCCTCGTACACCGGCCCGGAGTCGTTGCGCGCCGCCGGCCGGGGTCTGCGCGAGCCGACCGCACCGCCCCGGGGGCGTGCCGCGGTGGCCGGAGCCGCCCTGGTCGTGGTGCCGGCGGTCGCGGTGGACCGCCGCGGCATCCGGCTGGGCCGGGGCGGCGGCTCGTACGACCGCGCGCTGGCCCGGGTGCCCGCCACGGTGCCGACGGTGGCGCTGCTGCACGACGGCGAGCTGGTCGCGGCGGTGCCCGCCCTGCCGCACGACCGCCCGGTGCACTGTGTGATCACTCCGGCGGACGGGCTGGTGGCGGTCCCGGGTGTGGGCCCGGGCGCTTCCGCTGGACGAACCCGGGGGTCATGACGCACCATTGGCACTCGAAGACCACGAGTGCCAGAAGGCCGTGCCGAAGATCCGGAGGAGAACGTGCCCACGTACCAGTACGCCTGCACCACGTGCGGCCACCAGCTCGAGGCGGTGCAGTCCTTCTCGGACGAGCCGCTGACCGAGTGCCCGGCGTGTGAGGGGCAGCTGCGAAAGCTCTTCAACTCGGTGGGCATCGTGTTCAAGGGCTCCGGCTTCTACCGTACGGACTCCCGCTCGTCCGGTTCCGACAACGGCTCCTCGACGACGAACAAGCCGGCCAAGTCCGAGTCGTCCTCGTCCTCGTCGTCGGACTCCTCGTCGTCGTCAACGTCCTCCTCGGCCGGTTCGTCCTCTTCGTCCGGTTCCGGGTCGACGGCGAGCAAGGCGCCCGCGGCGTCCAGCTCGTCCTGACCCGCTGCTCGCACTCGACACGTGGCCGTTCCCGCTCGGGGGCGGCCACGTTCCGTTCGCGGCGGATGCTCGCCAGCTCGGCGAGGTTGCTGCATCCGCCGGTCCGGAAGCAGCAACCTCCCCGAGCTGGCGCACCGGGCCTGCGGGCTGGTGGGGGCGGGGCTCTCCCGGGGGGCTTTCACATGTCGGCGGGTTATCCACAGGGACGAGCGGTGGGGCGGCGGGAGCCGGTAGGCCGGGCCTAGCCTGCGGTCGGACGGTTGACCGGCGGCGGGAGGCAGCGGTGACGGATGGCGAGGCGACGTTGCGTCCGGTCCGCTGGCGCGGGCTGCCCCGGCGCCGGACGCTGCTGCGGGTGACGCTCGTCGCGGTGCTGCTCGGCCTGGCCGCTGCGGTGCTCCGGACGCCACCGTCCTGCCCACCACCCCGCGTCCTTCCGACCGCCTCGGCGGCGGCGTCGCCGTCCGGCGGCATCCGCGCCCTGCCGGCCGGTGCGGTCGGCGTGCCGATCCGGCTGGCCGAGCCGGCCGCGCTCGCGGTGCTGCGCCCGGGTGCCCGGGTCGACCTGCTCGTCGTGCCGGCCGGCGGTTCGCCCGACCCGACGCTGCTCGCCCCGCGCGCGCTGGTGCTCGACGTGGTCGGCGCCACCGGCGCGGTCGACGGCTCCTCGGCGCTCTACCTGGCGCTGCCGCCGGAGCAGGCCCGGCGGGCGGTCGGGTTGCCCGAGGGCAGTCGCTTCGCCGTGGTGGTACGCGGCTGACGCGATCAGCCCCAGTGCGGGGGGCGTTCCGCGAGCAGCCAGTCGTCGTTGCCGCCGGGGCGCTCGCCCCAGCCGCGGTCGGTGTCGTCGCTGGTCTGCTCGGGCAGCACCACGAAGTCGTCGCTGAGGTCGACCACGCGGTCGTCGTCGCCGCGCGGTGTCCGGATGGCGGGGTCGGTCACGAGCAGCAACGATACCGCCGAACGGGGCGCCGGCTCGATCCCCGGGACCGGCCGGATCGCCCTGGGCCCGGCCGTACCGGGCCGGAAGCCGTCGGCACGCCGCACACCGGGCGCGACGGGCCGGGGCGGCGGTGATCGACGCGTCGGGCGGCCGACCGGCCCGGGGCGTTGGTAGCGTCGGACGGCGTGACGACGCCGAGCGGTGGCAGCCCCGACGACGAGACCTGGCGACGCCCGGACCAACCGGCACCCGCCGGGGAGCACGCCCCCGGGGCGGTCCCCCGGGACGGCGCGGACAGCGCGGACGTCCACCCGGCCGGTCCCGGATCTCGGCCCGGTGACGCCGGTGACGCCGGTGACGCCGGTGACGCCGGTGACGCCGGTGGGGATCATGACCCGGACCGCACCGCCGAACCGGCCGGGGCCGCCGGGCAGCCCGAGCCGACCACCCTCCCAGCCGGACCGACCGCCCTCCCGGCGGAGCCGGCCGCCCTCACAGCAGAGCCGGCCGTCACCGAGGGCGTCGAGACAACCGGAGCAGTCGCCGACACCCCGACGGCGGCTGGGAACGCCAGCCCGTGGTCGCGCGAGGCGGCCACCGAGAGCCCGTGGGCCCGGCCGGAGGCGGCAGGCGGCTGGACGGTGGCCGGCGGCGCGTGGCCGGGCACGCCCGGTGCCGGCCCGCCCGCCGGTGGCCCGCCCGTCGGTGGCCCGCCCGCCGGTGGCCCGCAGTTCGGGGGCGGCGCGCCCGCCGGTGGCCCGCCTCCCTCGGGGTATGCGGGCCCGCCGCCGAGCACGCCTCCGCCGCCCGGGTGGCGGCCACCGGTACACGTGCAGCCGTCACCGCCCCGCCGGCTCCCGCCGCAGGACATGGCCGCGATGGACCAGGCGGAGCAGCGCGCGCAGCGGCTCACCTACGGCATCGGGGCAGCCGTCGCAGTGGTGCTGGTGCTGCTCACCTGCCTGCTCTGCTCGCGGGTGCTGTTCTGAGCCGTACCGGTCAGACGACGCCGTCCCAGACCATCTTGGCGCCGCTGTCCCCGGTCAGGTAGACGTACACGATCGCGAAGACCGCGAGCACCGCCACCACGACGGTGAGCACCACCGGGAGCCAGCGGGGCAGGTTCCGGCCCGCGACGAAGCGGCTCGTCGACAGCACGAGCAGCAGCGCCGCGACGCCGAGCCCGAGCGCGAACCAGAGCAGCGTGTCGCCGTACTCGGCGTGCTCGCTGATCTGCTGGAGCCGGTCCGGCGGGTAGCCCTTCGCGCGCAGGGCCCCCTCCAACTCCTCGCCGGACTCGGTCGCCACCCAGGCGACGATCGGAGTGACCACGGCGAGCACCGCGACCGCCCAACCGAGGCGGGGCCGCCAGCGGGGCAGCACCCCGTACGCGACGGCGAGCAGTGCCAGCAGCGGCACGAGCACCACCGCCGCGTGGATGACGAGCACGTGGACCGGCAGACCGTTGATTTCCCTGAACACCGACACCTCCGGCGAGTGGGTGGTTTGGGCGCGCTCAGCGTACGGCGTGACGCCGCCTTCCTCGATACACGCGGGCGCGGCGGTGCCGGTTCACCTGTGGCCCCGGCCACGGGTGGACGACGCTCGCTTGTCGGCCCGTCTGCCCCGTGCTGTCATGGATCCATGTCCACGGGTGAGGAGCTGCTCCGGTCGAGGGGCCTACGGGTCACCCGGCCGCGTCTCGCCGTGCTGGACGTGCTCTCCGCCGGCGGTCACCTGGAGGTCGACGAGATCACCCGGCGGGTCCGCCAGCGGATCGGCTCGGTCTCCACCCAGGCCGTCTACGACGTCCTCGGCGCCCTGTCCCGGGCCGGGCTGTCCCGCCGGATCGAGCCGGCCGGCAGTCCCGCGCGGTACGAGGCCCGGGTCGGCGACAACCACCACCACGTGGTGTGCCGGGGCTGCGGCGAGATCGCCGACGTGGACTGCGCGGTCGGCAGCGCCCCCTGCCTGGACCCGAACGTGGCGCACGGCTTCGAGCTGGACGAGGCGGAAGTGACCTTCTGGGGCCTCTGCCCGGCCTGCCAGTCGCGCCGCTCCGCCGACGACTGACCGTCGCACCGACGACTGACCGCCGCACCGACGACTGCCGCACCGTCGACTGGCCGCCGCACCGAGGACGGCGGGCGACGGCGCGTGGCACTCTTGATCGGTGGACACCGAAGACCTCGGCCTCTTCGGTCCGGGATCCGTCACGTGGAAGGTGCACGAGGAACCGATCCTGATCGTCGCCGGCCTGCGCTCGCTCTACCTTCAGGCGCTGCACCCCCGCGCGATGGCCGGCGTCGCCCAGAACAGCAACTACCGCACCGACGCCTGGGGGCGGCTGGTCCGCACGGCGACGTACGTGGGGACGACGATCTACGGCACCACCGCCGAAGCGGAGGCGGCCGGGCGACGGCTGCGGACGCGGCACGCCCGGATGCGCGCCACCGACCCGTTCACCGGTGAGGAGTTCCGCGTCGACGATCCGGAGCTGCTGCGCTGGGTGCACGTCACCGAGGTCGAGTCGTTCGTGAGCACCGCCCGGCGGGCCGGCCTGTCGCTCACCGACGACGAGGTGGACGGCTACTACACCGAGCAGCGCCGGTCGGCGGCCCTGGTCGGGCTGGACCCGGACGACGTGCCGGGGACCGCCGCCGAGGTGGCCGACTACTACCGGGACGTACGCCCGCGGTTGCGGATGACCCGGGAGGCGGCCGAGACCGCGGTGTTCCTGACCGCGCCGCCGATCCCGTGGAAGCTCAGCCTGCCGGCGCGGGTCGGCCTGAACCTGGGGCCGCCGCGCTGGGCGTACTTCGGGATCGCCGCCATCGCGCTGGGGATGCTGCCGCCGTGGGCGTTGCGGCTCTACGGCGGGCTGGGCCTGCCCACCACCGCTCTGTCGGCGGACCTGAGCGCGCGGGCTCTGCGACTGGCGCTGGCCGCGGTGCCCCGGCGCTACCGTGAGGGCCCGTTGCAGCAGGCGGCCAAGGAACGCGCCGCCCGCCTGACCGCGGCCTGACGGCGCCGCGCGCTCACTGCGGGTCGGCGAACCGCTCGACCGCCGACCAGGGTTCCTTGCCCGGGGTCTGCGCGCCGGTCGGGCACGTACGCCGGTAGTCGCACCAGCCGCACCGCGGACCCGGCTCGGCAGGGAACGCCGCGTCGGGGTCGGTGCCGTCGGCCACCGCACGCTCGGCGGCCATAATGTCGCGGGCGGTGGCCTCGGCGCGGGTGAGCTGCCGGTGCAGGGACTCCGGCGTGTGCTCGTGGGCGGCGACGGTGCCGGTGGGTAGGTGGTGCAGCTCGACCCGGCGGCACGGCTTGCGGAACACCCGCTCGGCCGCGTACGCGTAGAGCGCGAGCGCCTGCGAGCCGCGCGCGTCGTCGGCGTCGAGCCCGGTGCGGCCGGTCTTGTAGTCGACGATGACCAGCTCGGGCCGCCCGTCCGGGCCGGGACGCGAGTCGATCCGGTCGGTGCGGCCGTTGAACGCGAGCACCGCGGTCTTGACCGCGACGACCCGTTCCACGCCGAGCGGCTCGTCGGCCGGGTCGAGGCCCGCCACGTAGCTCTCCAGCCAGGTCAGCGCCCGCCGGAAGGCGTCGCGCTCCTGCTCGTCGTCGCGGTAGCCCTCGCGGACCCAGGTGCCCTTGAGCAGCGTGCCGAGCACCTCGGGGCGGCGGCGGTCGGAGGCCAGCGCGTACCAGTTCTTCAGCGCGGTGTGGACGCTCGCGCCGAGCGAGTTGTGCGCCCACGGCGGGCCCTTGGGCGGCGCGGGCCGGTCCACATAGGCGTAGCGGTAGCGGCGGGGACAGTCCGCGTACGCGCCGAGCTTGCTCGGTGTGCAGACGAACAGGCGCTCCGGCATGCCCTCGAAGCCGAGCTGCTCGGACTGCTCGGCGCGGGGGCGGGGAGCCCGGGAGCCGCTGGCTGCTGACTGTCGTCGCACGCTTGAATCCTGCCATCCGGGTACGACAGCGGACGGACCCGCTCAGGCGTTGTTGACGTACTGGGTCACGAACGCGGCGATCGCGTCGGCGATGAGCTGCACCGCGATGGCGGCCAGCAGCAGACCGGCGATCCGGGTCAGCACCTCGATGCCGCCGGGGCGCAGCACCTTGACGATCCCGCCGGAGAAGCGCAGCACCACCCAGACGGTGACCATCACCGCGACGATGGCGAGCCCGATGGCGAGGTAGTCGACGGCGCCGCCGGCCTGCTGCACGAACAGCATTGTCGCCACGATGGCGCCCGGCCCGGCCAGCAGCGGGGTGCCGAGCGGCACCAGCGCGATGTTGGAGGTGACCTGGTTGCTCGGGTCGTCCGCCTTGCCGGTCAGCAGCTCCAGCGCGACCAGGATCAGCAGCAGGCCGCCCGCCGCCTGGAGGGCGGGCAGGTCGACGTGCAGGTACGCCAGGATCGTCTGCCCCGCCACCGCGAAGATCACGATGACCCCGAGCGCCAGCGCCACGGCCTGCCAGGCGGCCCGGTTCCGGTCGCGCGCGGGCAGCGGCCCGGTCAGCGCGAGGAAGATGGGCATCATTCCGGGCGGGTCGACGATCACCAGCAGGGTCACGAAGACCTCGCCGAAGAGCTTGAGATCCACGCGGACACGGTAGCCGTGCCGCCGGATCGCTTCAGCTCGAAGCGACAGGGGTCACCCCGCGGGCCAGCGCGACGATCCGCTCGTACGCCTCGGGGTCTGTGGTGTGCGCGCCGAGCCGCACGGTCTTGTGCGTGCCGTGGAAGTCGGACGAGCCGGTGACCAGCAGTCCCAGGTCGGCGGCGAGCCCGCGGACGTGCGCCCGCTCGGCCGGGTCGTGGTCCTCGTGGTCGGCCTCCAGCCCGGCCAGGCCCGCCGACGCCAGGTCCGCGATCAGCTCGTCCGGCACGATCCGGCAGCGCCTGCTGGCCCTCGGGTGGGCGAAGACGGGCACGCCACCGGCCGCCCGCACCAGCGCCACCGCTTGAAACACGTCGATGTCGTCCTTCGGCAGCCGGTACCGCTCGCCGAGCCAGTCCGGCCCGAACGCCTCGGTGGTGGTGGCGACCAGGCCGGCCCGGATCAGCGCCTGCGCGATGTGCGGGCGGCCGACAGTGCCGCCGCCCGCACCCGCCAGGATCTCCGTCCAGCTCACCGGGATGCCGTCGGCCTGGAGCAGCCGGACGATGCGCTCGCCGCGAACCTCGCGGGCCCGGCGGACCCGGGCCAGCTCCGCGGCCAGGTGCGGCTCGGCCGGGTCGAAGAGGTAGGCGAGGAGGTGCAGCGGGATCGCCGGTTCGGCGCCGGACCAGCGGCAGGAGATCTCCGCGCCGCGGATCAGCGCGAGGCCGGGCGGCAGGGCGGCGACGGCTGGTGCCCAGCCCGCAGTGGTGTCGTGGTCGGTGAGTGCCACCACGTCGAGCCCGGCCCCGGCGGCGGCCCGGACCAGTTCGGCGGGCGTCAGGGTGCCGTCGCTGGCGGTGGAGTGGGTGTGCAGGTCGATGCGGGCAGGGACGCTCACCCGCCCGACGCTACGCCCCGTCCGGCACCGTGGGGACGTCGGCCACCACCACGGGGTGGTCCTCCGGCGCCAGCCCTTCGACCTTCGAGGCCGTGGGCCGGTCACCGGTCAGCACCCGCTCGGGCTTGACCCGGACCAGCCCGCCGCTCGCGTCCACGTGCAGCGCCACGCCGCCCCGGGTCCAGGCCACGCCGCCGGCCAGCACCGGGCCGGCCGGGTGGGTGACCGGGCTGGCCGGGTCGGCCAGGTCCACCAGGAGGGCGGTGCGCGACGTGCCGTTCGCGAGCAGCCACCGGCCGTCGAACGAGACGGCGCCGAGTCCGTCGGTGGCCAGCTTCACGCCGCATCCGGTACGCACCGGGGCGAGGTCCCGGGCCGGGTCGAGCAGAGCCAGGCAGAGCTGCTGATCCCGGCCGGCGGCGACCAGGCCGACCACCCGGCCGTCGGGCCGGGTGCCGTAGACGGTGCGGACGTCCGGGTTCACCGGGCCCGGCTGTCCGCCCAGCGCGCGGTCCCAGACGCTCATCCCGCCGTCGCCGGGCTGCCGGATCAGCACGGTGTCGCCGGCGAAGCCGACCGGCACGGCGCCCTCCGGCGCGGCGGTCCGGACCGGCGCGATGAGCTGGCCGGCGACCACACCGGCGGCGATCACGTCCGTGCCGTCCCGCCAGGCGACCTGGCGGCCGTCCGGGGAGATCGCCACCGCGTCCGCGGCGGCGAGCATGACCTGCGGTGCGGCGCCACCGACCGGCACCCACCAGAGGGTACGGCCGGCGACGGTGGCCGCCGAGGTGAGCAGCCAGCCCTCCTGCTCGTGGATCCGCTGCGCCCGTTCGACGCCGCTCACACCGGTCAGCTGCCGCCGTTCGCCGCCGCTGGTGTCCAGCCGGTCACCGACGAGCAGGTCGAGTTCGGCGCGGACCGGCCCGAAGCGGGTGACCGAGGACGGCTCGGAGGTCTGCGGGGACGGGAAGAGGACGGGCGGGTCGCCGAGCACCACTGTGGGCGTGCCGCCGTCGCCGCCCGGTGCGCTGAACTGGGCCACTCCGGTAGTGATGACCGCTGTGGCGACCCCGGCCAGGGCCAGGCCGGTGAGCGTACGCCGCCGGCCCGCACGCCGCGCTCGGCGCAGGACCTCCCCGGCCGGGTCGGCGGGCAGCGGACGGGACGTCGCGACGCGGCGGGTCAGGGTCTCCCGCAGCGCCCGCTCCAGCTCGTCGTCGCCCACGGGGAATGGACGCTCCGGGCTGCCCGTCCGGTTGTCACCGTGCTGCCGGGTGCCGCTCATCGGCTTTCCGCCGGGATCGGGGCGGCGGGGCGGACCGGAGTCGCGGGTGGGAGCGGTCGGGGCACCCGGGCGGCGGGCCGTCGCGCCGGGACACGGGTCGGCTCGGCGCCCCGGGCCGGCGGGACGGACCGGCCGGCTGCGGCGGGCCCGGGCGAGGCGGACGGGGTCGCGGCGGGCGCGTCGGCCGGCGTGGGCAGGCTCAGGGCCGCCTCGGAGCCGAGCCGGCGGCGCAGCGTGTTGAGCGCCCGGGAGGTCTGGCTCTTGACTGTGCCCGGGGATATCTCCAGCAGCGCGGCTGTCTGCGCCTCGGACATGTCCTCGTAGAAGCGCAGCACCAGCACGGCGCGCTGCCGGGCCGGCAGCGCCTGGAGGTGCCGCCAGAGCGCGTCCCGGTCGAGTTGCTGCTCGATCTCGTCGACACCGGCGCGCTCCGGCAGCACCTCGGTGGGGCGCTCGCCGTGCCAGCGGCGCCGCCACCAGCTGGTGGACGTGTTGACCATGACCCGGCGGGCGTACGGCTCGATGGCGTCGATCCCGCCGAGCCGCTTCCAGGCCAGGTAGGTCTTGGTCAGCGCGGTCTGGAGCAGATCCTCGGCGGTGGCCCAGTCACCGGCGAGCAGGTACGCGGTGCGCAGCAGTGCGCCGGACCGGGCCGCGACGAACTCGCGGAACTCCTCCTCCAGCGGGTCTCTGCTCACCACCACACTCATCTCCCCCGTCCTGCCTGGCAGAATGCCACGGCCTGCCCGGTCGGGTCGATGGCGGAAGGTGTGCAGTTCCTCCGATGTTCGGACGAAAAGTTTCAGGCCCCGTCGTCGGCCTTGGCCTCGTCGGCCTCCTTGCCCAGCCGCGCCTCGACCGCCTGCGGCTCGTACATCTCCTCGACCACGCGCAGGTAGAGTTCGTTCGGGTTGGGCAGGTTCTTGATCACTCGGAGTGCCTGTTCCTGACCGGCGGACTCCAGCACGAACGTGCCGTAGTTGAGGGCGCGGCCGGTCGGGCTCTGCTCGTACTTCATGTCGGTGACCCGGGTGAGCGGCATCATCGCGACCTGCCGGGTGATGATCCCGTTGACCACCATCACCCGCTTGTTAGTCAGGATGAACCGGTCGTACCACCAGTCGGCGACCTTCCAGGCGACCCAGCCCATCACGCCGAACCAGAGCAGCACGGCGACCGTGGTCAATGCGCCGACGTCCCGCCCGGCGAGGAAGCCGGAGAGGTAGCCGAGCACGAACGTGGCCGCCACGCCGACGATGATCGGGGTGGTGAGGTGGATCCAGTGCCGCTTCCACTCGCCCCGGTAGCGCTCGGTGGGGAAGAGGTAACGCGCCACGAGCGAGCTGGGCTCGTCCTCCAGCGGCAGCACCCGGCGGGGTGCCATGCCGGTGGCGTCGGACCGCAGCCCGGCCAGTTCCTCCTCGGAGATCGGCTGGTCCGGGAAGCCGTCCGGATCCCGTGCCCAGGCCCGGCCGGACCGACCCTCACCGGTGTACGCGCTGCCGTAGCCGGCGTCGTCCGCGTCCGCGTACGGACCGGGACCGTAGCCGGCCGGGTCGTCCGGGTCGATCCGGGGGATCGGCTCGGTGTCGCGCTCCCGGCGTGCCCGGTCGGGGTCGTCCGGATCGAAGGGTGGACCGGAGGGGCTTCCCATGGGCGGCTAGGCGACGAGGTTGGTGAAGAAGTCGCCGAAGCCCTGCGCGATGTCCATGATGCCGCCGCCGAGAGACTTGAAGACGTCGGCGGCGGAGTTGGGCCGGTACGCAACAAAGAAGATCAAGAATGCGATGCCGGCCCAGGTGAGGACCTTCTTGACCATAGCGGGCCATCCTCTCGCGCGGCGCCGGGTCCGTTTACCGCAGCGGCACCCAGAGTATCAGCATGGTGTCTTACCGTGAATATCTGCGTCCGCTCTCCGACTCGCCGTGGCGAGCCGGTCAGGCCCGCCCGTGCAGGTACGGAGACGGTGCGCCGTACACGAGTTCGGGCGGTGTCCACTCGGTGAGGTCGTGCAGCACGACTTCTTCCGCGAGGAGGTGACCCGCACTCGCCGGCCAGGCTATCGCATGGAGCCACATTCCCCGAGCCTCGCCGGCGTACGCGCTTCGATCCGTTTCGGAGCGAACGAGCCACAGTGGAGTCGGATGGCCGCCCACCCGGATCTTCGCGTGCGGCAGGCGTTCGGGATGACCAGGGCCGGGATCGGTGAGCGCCTCCTCCACCTGCGGGCCCGGATCTGGTCCGGGCAGTCCCGCGAAACGGGAACCGAGACCGACGCCGGGTTCCTCGGCGACGAAGATCAGGTCGGCCGGCCCACCGTCCAGGGGGGCCGGACCGGCGCAGGCGACGAGCGTGGCCCGTACGCCCGCGCGGTCGTCGCCCGCCCATGCCACGCCGGTGAGCGTCCAGCCCGGCGGGAGCGGCCACGGGCACCACAGCGGCATCCGGAGCCGGTCGGCCGGGTCCGGATCGGCGGCCACCCGCTCGACCACGCTGGCCATGATCTCGGCGCTGATGTGCTCCGGTACGTGCAGCGGCGCGACCGGCCCGCAGCGCACGCATCGATACTCGGCGTGCATCAGGTCCGGCTCGCGCACCGGGCCCGCGCATCTCGGACAACTCACCGCGACAGTCACACCCTCACCGTCGCCCCGGACCCGCGAGGCGTCAAGCGGGGCGGGCCGACGAGCATGGGATTTCCGTCCCGTGGTGGACCCACGCGGGGTTCAGGCCGGCGGCGGCCCGGCGTACGACCGGACCCAGGCGTGCATGGCGATGCCGCTGGCCACACCCGCGTTGATGGACCGGGTCGAGCCGTACTGGGCGATCGAGAACAGCGCCTCGCACGCCGACCGGGCCACCGCCGACAGACCGGGCCCCTCCTGGCCGAACAGGAGCACGCAGCGGCGCGGCAGCACCGCCGTCTCCATCGGCCGGGAGCCGGGCAGGTTGTCGATCCCGACCACCGGCAACCGCTCGTCGCGCGCCCACGCGACGAACTCCTCGATCGTCGGGTGGTGCCGGACGTGCTGGTAGCGGTCGGTCACCATGGCACCCCGCCGGTTCCACCGCCGCCGCCCGACGATGTGCACCTCGGCGGCGAGGAAGGCGTTGGCGTTACGGACCACGGTGCCGATGTTGAAGTCGTGCTGCCAGTTCTCGATCGCCACGTGGAAGTCGTGCCGGCGCCGGTCCAGGTCGGCCACCACCGCCTCGCGCCGCCAGTAGCGGTAGCGGTCCACCACGTTGCGCCGGTCCCCGGCGGCGAGCAGCTCCGGATCGTAGCGCGGGTCGTCCGGCGGGTCACCGGGCCACGGCCCCACACCCACGTCGAGCTGGTCGTCGGTCACGGTTGCCGAGGGTACGGCCCGGCGGCGTCCCCGGTCAGCGCAGGTCGAGCGCGCCGCCCAGCCGGTCGAGGAAGCGCGTGTCGGCGGGGCTCGGCGTGGTCTGCCCGGCCCGGCACACCCGGGCCGCGACCGACTCCACCCACTGCCGGTACGCCGCCGAGTCGGCCGGGTCGGCCCGGCGGCCCAGCACCCGTACCGCGGCCCGGGCGGCGGCCAGCAGGTCGACCAGGTCGGTGAGGCGCTCGTCCCGTTCGGTGGTCCCGTCGTGGCGGGCGTAGATGACGGCCACCACGGCGCGGACGAGATCGCTGTCGAAGGCCCGGCCGGCGGCCACCGCGTCCAGGCCGGCCAGACCGGCGGCGACGCCGCGCGGCGGGCGCCCGGGGCCGGGTGAGGCGGCGGCGACGAGGACGCGGCCCGGCAGGTCGGTCAGCAGGTCCCACTCCGCCGCCGAGTAGGCGGCGGTGGTGGGTGGTGCGGCGCGGCGACCGGCGGAAGGCGGCTCTCCGGCTACGGAGTGGCTCATGGGCACCTCCAGCCCGAGCATAAGCCCCCGGACGCGGTCCGGGCCCCGTCCCCGCCGAACGGAGAACGAGGCCCGGTGGCCGGACGGAACACGAGGTCAGCGCGGCTCGGGGAAGCTGGGGCGCTCCGGGTCGACGCCGTCCGGGACGGCGGCGGCCGCGTACTCCTTCTTGGGGACCATGACCTTGCGGCGGAACACGCAGACGAGCGTGCCGTCCTGGTTGTAGCCGCGGGTCTCGACCGCGACCACGCCGCGGTCGGGCTTCGAGGCCGACTCCCGCTTGTCCAGCACCGTCGTCTCGCCGTAGATGGTGTCGCCGTGGAACGTGGGCGCGACGTGCCGCAGCGACTCGATCTCCAGGTTGGCGATCGCCTTGCCGCTGACGTCCGGCACGGACATGCCCAGCAGCAGCGAGTAGATGTAGTTGCCGACCACCACGTTGCGCTTGAACTGCGAGGCGGACTCGGCGTAGTGCGCGTCCATGTGCAGTGGGTGATGGTTCATGGTGAGCAGGCAGAAGAGGTGGTCGTCGTACTCGGTGACCGTCTTGCCCGGCCAGTGCCGGTAGACCGCGCCGACCTCGAACTCCTCGTAGTAGCGGCCGAACTGCATCCTTGTCCCCTTCACGGGCGGCGATGGAGTTCGGCACAGCATGCCTTATCACTTGTTAAGGCGAGGGGCCGGGCGCTCGCCCGGCGGAAATGTCACACCGGGGGCACCGAGGTCCGGACGCAATGAGCGGCGGGGCCCTCCCCGGCACCCGCCGCCCACGCTCTGATGCGAAGAATTCTGCCGTACGACCACCCGTCGCCAACAGAGACGGAGGTCACATTTACCCTTTCGTAACACTACTCCGAGTAATCGAGTCGAGGTCGGTAAGCGATCTCCGCAGGCAGGATAGATGCTTGTCAAGCCTGAAGTTACCGATACGTAGCCGCAACTCAGCGTGATCTCCCTGGAAGCGCTCCCATCACGTCCCGTCACGCAAGTGCGACATGCATTTGCGTTCCGCACGAACGAAGCGGACAGATGGTGTTCGATGTGCCCAGGGTCACCGTCCCGGCGCTCAGCGTTTCGTCACCCGCGCGACGGGAATTCGGACGGACCGACCCTGGTTCCACCGGACGTACGACAATCCGCGGTGATCGGAGAGAGCAAATGGCAACGGTTGAGCTGACCACGGCCAACTTTGACGAGGTGACCGGGCGCGACGGGATCGTCCTGCTCGACTTCTGGGCGGACTGGTGCGGCCCGTGCAAGCGCTTCGCCCCGGTCTACGAGCGCTCCTCGGAGAAGCACCCGGAGATCGCCTTCGGCAAGGTCGACACCGAGGCGCAGCAGGATCTGGCGGCGAAGTTCAACATCAGCTCCATCCCGACGATCATGGCGATCCGTGACGGTGTGATCGTCTTCGCCCAGCCGGGCGCGCTGCCGGAGTCGGCCCTGGAGAACCTCATCGAGCAGGTCCAGGCGCTGGACATGGACGACGTCCGCAAGAAGCTGGCCGAGCACAACCACTGACGTTCCACACGCCGCCGGCCGGCGCCCCGTTTCGGGCACCGGCCGGCGGCGTTCGCGTATCCGCCTGACCCGGCGGGACGGACAGTGAGGAATGGCCGACTGAGCGATACTTTCAGCCGCTTCACTCCCGTATCGTCACCAGGCGATGGAGACCTTGACCGCCCGCGGGCGCGCGGTCCGCGCGGGCGTCACCCTGCTCGGCCTGGCGCTGCTGCTCCTGGGCACCGTGCGCGGCACCGACGATCACTTCCCGTTCGGACCGTTCCGGATGTACTCCACCTCCGACCCGCCGAACGCACCCGCCCCGGACACCCGGGTCGAGGGCGTCGACCGCACCGGAACGGTGATCCCGCTCGGCCAGGACGCCACCGGCATCCGCCGGGCCGAGATCGAGGGCCAGCAGGACCGGTATGCCGCCGACCCGAGCCTGCTGCGGACCGTCGCCGACGCGTACGCCGAACGCCACCCCGGCGCTCCCGAGTTGGTCGAGGTGCGCATCATGGTCCGCTGGTTCGACATCCTGAGCGGCCGCCCGACCGGCAAGTGGACCGACGAAACCGCCGTACGCTGGGAGATCGGCGGATGACCGCCTGGCTGACCGAGGCGGTTCCGCGCGGCCGGATCGCCGCCTTCCGGACCCTGATCTACCTCTTCGTCGCTGCCGACCTGGTCGTCTTCACCCCGTGGGTACGCACCCGGGTCGATGTTCCCGGCGACCTCTATCAACCGTTGTTCGTCGGCCGGCTGCTCCCGCTCCCCACGCCTGCCCCCGCCGTGGTCGGCGTGGTGTTCTGGGCCCTGCTGATCACCGCGCTGCTCGCCGCGACCGGCCGGGCGCACCGGCTGCTCGGCTGGACGGTCTTCGCGCTGTACTTCGAGTGGATGATCGTGGCGATGAGCTACGGGAAGGTCGACCACGATCGTTTCGCGCTGCTCGTGGCGCTGGCCGTGCTACCCACCGCCGGCCGCGCCCGGCACGGCGATCCGACCCGCACCGAGGCCGGCGGCTGGGCGTTGCGGGTCACCCAGATCTCGGTCATCTGCACGTACTTCCTCGCCGCCTGGGCCAAGTTCCGCTTCGGCGGATGGGACTGGGCGAACGGCTCGGTGCTGGCCCGGGCGATCATCCGGCGCGGCACCGATCTCGCCGACCTGATCGCGCAAGTGCCGCACCTGCTGATCGCGGCGCAGTTCGGCATCCTCGCGTTCGAGCTGCTCAGCCCGCTGGTGTTCGTGCTGCCGGCGCGATGGCGGACGACGATCGTCGGCTTCTTCTACTCGTTCCACCTGGTGACCATCGCAACGATCACCATCTCGTTCGCGCCGCACCTGGTGGCGATGACCAGTTTCCTGGCGCTGGAGAAGGTCCGCCCGGTGGTGTTCGTCAGGCGCCTGCTCGGCCGCCCGCCTCCCGCCGCGCAGACCTCTCCCACGACGACGCCCGTCGAGGCGGCACCGGCCCCCGACCGGTCCGCGACGGCGACCGCCTGAGCACAGGTACGCCACTCAGTCGGTCGTCCCCGGGCGGGCAGCCGGGCCGTACAGCCGTTCCCGGGCCTCCTGCGGCAACGCGCAAGCGGCAGTGCCGCCCGGCATCCGATGCCGGTTGCGGGCCACCCAGCGGTACGCGGGCCAGGCCGCCGCACGGATCGGCGGGAGGCGCAGCCCGGCCCCGGCGAACCGCCAGAGCGGCCCACTGTCGCCGAGCAGCCGGGCGATGGCGTCCGGCCCGGCGGCCCGGTGGCCGTCGACGCCCACCCACTGGACCGCCTCCTCGCACTCGGCCTCCGTCAGGCCCAGCGCCGCCAGGTCTGCGAACTGCCACGGCACCACCCGGGCGCCGGTCGGGATACGACGCTCGATGAACTGCGCGCAGCTGGTGCAGAAGGCGCAGTCGCCGTCGTAGACGAAGGTCGGCCTCTCCATGCTTCCATCCTGCACCAGTCCCGGAACGGGGCGGCACGCGGTGTTCGCAGCGCCACTTGCGCTCACTTAGTACATATGTTCGAATGAACTCCATGCGCTGGGACAACCTCTCCGCTCCCCCGGACGAGGGGACTCCCGATCGGGCGGCGCCGGCGGCTCCACCCCTGCCGCTGGCGCTGCCCGGCGCCGTCGCCCGCACGTTCGACACACCGGGCTTCGCCGGCATGACCTTCTACGAGGTCCACGCCAAGTCGATCATCAACCGGGTGCCCGGCCAGTCGCGCGTGCCGTTCGAGTGGACCATCAACCCCTACCGGGGCTGCTCGCACGCCTGCGTCTACTGCCTGGGCGGCGACACACCGATCCTGATGGCCGACGGCCGCACCAGGGCGATCAGCGAACTGGAGCCCGGCGACCGGATCTACGGCACCCGGCGGCGCGGCGCCTACCGCCACTACGTCGTCACCACGGTGCTCGACAAGTGGTCCACCGTGAAGCGGGCCTACCGGATCACACTGGCCGACGGCACCACGCTCGTCGCCAGCGGCGACCACCGGTTCCTCACCGAACGCGGCTGGAAGCACGTCACCGGGACAATGCGCGGCGGTGGACGCCGTCCGCACCTGACCACCCGCAACCGCCTGCTCGGCACCGGCGGGTTCGTGGTGGCGCCGAAGCGCTCGGCCGACTACCGCCGGGGCTACCTGCACGCGCTGGTCCGCCACGACGGCCCCGCCGGTGACCGGCGCGGCACCCGGTTCCGGCTGGCCACCGCCGAGGCGGAGGCGCTCGACCGGGCCGAGCGCCACCTGGCCGACGCCGGGGTCACCGTCGAGCGGGTCACGATCGCCCGGGTGGGCCGCCGGGCGACGACCACTGTGGTACGCACAGCCGGCCCGGCCGATGTCGTCACCGGGCTGTTCGCGCCACCCGACGAGACGACTGACGACTGGGCGCTCGGCTACCTGGCCGGCATGTTCGACGCCACCGGGACGTGCCACCGGGGCGTGTTCCGGATCAGCGTCGCCGACGACGAGAGCCGGGCCCGCGCGGCCGCCGCACTGGAGCGTTTCGACTTCCGGTGGGCGCTCGACGTGCCGGGCGCACCGGGTGCGGCGCGTCAGCTCCGGCTGACCGGCGGGCTGCCGGAGCGGCTGCGCTTCTTCCACCTCACCGACCCGGCCGTCACCGCCCGGCGTTCGATCGAGGGCATGGCGCTCAAGTGCGCGGCGCGACTCCAGGTGACAGCCGTCGAAGATCTCGGCCTGGAGCTTCCGCTGTGGGACATCACCACCGGCACCGGCGACTTCATCGCCAACGGCGTGGTCAGCCACAACTGCTTTGCCCGCAACACCCACACCTACCTCGACCTGGACCCGGGCGCCGACTTCGACCGCAAGGTGATCGTCAAGGTCAACGCGGGCGAGCTGGTCCGCCGCGAACTGGCCGCGCCTCGCTGGCGCGGCGCGCACGTCGCCATGGGCACCAACGTGGACTGTTACCAGCGGGCCGAGGGCCGCTACCGGCTGATGCCGCCGATCATCGAGGCGCTGCGGGACTTCGCGAACCCGTTCTCCATCCTGACCAAGGGCACCCTGCTGCTGCGCGACCTGCCCCTGTTGCGCCAGGCAGCCGAGGTGGCACGGGTCGGGCTGTCGTACTCGGTGGGGTTCGTCGACGAGGCACTCTGGCGGGCGGCCGAGCCTGGTACGCCGAGCCCGCGCCGCCGCCTCGACGCGGTCCGCACCCTCACCGACTCCGGATTCTCCGTCGGCGTGCTGATGGCGCCGATCCTGCCCGGTCTCAGCGACGACGAGGAGTCCATCGACGCCACTGTCGCGGCCATCGCCGCCTCCGGGGCGGCCGGCGTGACGCCGTTGCCGCTGCATCTGCGGCCCGGCGCCCGGGAGTGGTACGCCCGCTGGCTGGCCCGGGAGTTCCCCCACCTGGTGCCCCGCTACCGGCAGCTCTACCAGGCCGGCTCGTACGCACCGCAGGCGTACCAGCGGGAGGTGACAGCGCGGGTGCGGATGGCGGCACGCCGGCACGGGTTGCACCGGGGCGGGACCGGCGACAATCGCCGGCTGCCGGAGACTCCCCCACCCGCCCCGGCCGCCGAGCAGCTCTCCCTGCTCTAGCGACCGGGGGAACCCGCACCCGCGGGGCTAGGCTCGGGGGATGCGTTCCGCTCAGCAGATCCTCGCCGACTCCGCCGTGATCGCCGTCGTGGGCGCCTCCCGTGATCCGGGCAAGGCCGCGCACCGCGTACCGCTGGAGATGCAGCGGCACGGGTGGCGGATCATCCCGGTCAACCCGACTGCGGACGAGTTGTTCGGCGAGAAGGCGTACCCGACGCTCGCCGACATCCCGCACCCGGTCGACCTGGTCGACGTGTTCCGCCCGGCCCGTGACGCGGTCGACGTGGTGCGGCAGGCGGTGGCGATCGGCGCCCCGGCGGTGTGGTTGCAGCTCGGGATCTTCTCGGACGAGGCGCGCCGGATCGCCGAGGAGGCCGGCCTCGACTACGTCGAGGACAAATGCCTCATCGTCGAGCGGGCCGCCGCCGGCCTGACCCGTCGCGGCTGACGGCGCGGGGCGGCGGTTCGGGTCCGAAGACCAGGTCGAGCTGGGCGTCGAGCGCGGCCAACGCGGTCTCCGGGGGGTAGTGGCCGCCGAGCACGTAGATGCCGAGACCCTCCATCACGGCGAGCAGCCCGACCGCAGCCCGTTCCGGATCCACCCGGCCGTCCGCGGCGAGCGGTGAGCCGGCGGCGATCTGCCCGGCCACGAAGGCCAGCAGCGCGGCCGTCTCGTCGTGCAGCGCGGCGGCCACGGCCGGCCGGACGGCGGTGTACGCGAGGAACGCCAGGGCCACCCGTCCGCCCGCCCGCCGGTCCTCGTCCAGCGGCAGCAGCTCGGCCAGCATGGCCCGCAGCAGCGCCCGGGGCGCCGGAGTCGTGCCGAGCGGCTCGACCGCCCTCCGGACCCGGGCCTCGTTGCGCTCGCGCACCACTGCGAGCGCGAAGACCATCATCTCGTCCCGCGTGCGGAAGTAGTGCTGCACCATCCCGGGGCTGACCTCGGCCGCCGCGGCCACGTGGCGCAGGCTGACCGCCTCCAGCCCCTGCTCGGCGGCGACCCGCATCAGCGCGTCGGCGATCAGCGCGCGACGCTCCCGGTGGTCGACCCGCTTCGGCATGCCCCCATGGTTTCACAATACGACTGCATTGACACCCCGCCCACGCGCGTTTACATTGCAGTCGTATTGAAAAAGAGGGGGTGCGGTGATGGGACGGGCGATCCGGCTGGCGCGGCGTGCGGTGGCGTACGAGTGGGGCATGTGGCGCAGCCTCACCCGGTGGATCCTGCGCCGCCCGTATCCGGTCGCGCCGGGCGCGCAGACGTACGCCTACGTCGGCGGCGTGCAGCCGATCCTGCTGGCCTTCATCGCCCTGTCCACGATCGAGATCCCGATCCTCGACGTGATCCTCCGGCACACGGTCGACCAGCCGGCGGTGCGGCACGCGGCGATCGCGCTCGGCGTCTGGGGTGTGCTGTGGATGATCGGGCTGCTGGCCGCCCTCCGGATCCATCCGCACGTCGTCGACGACGCCGGCCTGCGGGTGCGCAACGGCGTCTCGGTCGACGTCACGATCCCGTGGAGCGCGGTCGCCCGGGTGGCGCTCCGCCGCAGGTCGCTGCCGTCCAGCCGGGCCGTCCAGTACGAAGCGGACGACCCGGCGGTGCTCAACCTCGGCGTCGGCAGCCAGACGGCGGTCGACGTGGTGCTGCGCGAGCCGCTGTCGGTGCGGCTGCCGAAGGGGCCGAGCGAGCCGGTGCGGGAGATCCGGCTGTACGCCGACGACCCGACGGCGCTGGTCGAGCACGCGCGGCGGCACCTGCCCGCCGCCGAGCAGGCCGCCCACCGGCCCGAGCGGTGAGCAGGGCCGTTACTGCTTGTACTGCTTGAGCAGACCGCGCGAGATGATCGTCTTCTGGATCTCCGAGGTGCCCTCGCCGATCAGCAGGAACGGCGCCTCGCGCATCAGGCGCTCGATCTCGTACTCCTTGGAGTAGCCGTAGCCGCCGTGGATCCGGAACGCCTCCTGGACCACCTCGGCGCAGTACTCGGACGCCAGCAGCTTCGCCATGCCCGCCTCGACGTCGTTGCGCTGGCCGGCGTCCTTGAGCCGGGCCGCGTTGACCATGAGCGCGTGCGCGGCCTCGATCTTCGTACCCATCTCGGCGAGCTTGAACGCGACGGCCTGGTGCTTGGCGAGCGGCTGGCCGAAGGTGTGGCGCTGCTGGGCGTACGCGACCGCCAGCTCGAACGCCCGGATCGAGATGCCGCAGGCGCGGGCCGCGACGTTCACCCGGCCGACCTCGATGCCGTCCATCATCTGGTAGAAGCCACGGCCGACCTTCTCCTCGCCGCCGAGCACCGCGGAGGCGGGCACCGTGACGCCGTCGAGCACCATCTCGGTGGTCTCGACACCCTTGTAGCCCATCTTGTCGATCTTGCCGGGGATGGTGAGGCCGGGCGCGGTCTCGCCGAAGCCGGGCTCCTTCTCCAGCAGGAAGGTGCTCATGTTGCCGTAGACCGAGTCGGCCCCGGTGTCGGTCTTGACCAGGGTGGCGACCACCGAGGAGTACGCCCCGTTGGTGAGCCACATCTTCTGGCCGTTGAGGACGTAGTTGTCGCCGTCGCGGACGGCCTTCGACTTGATCGCCGAGACGTCCGAGCCGCACTCGGGCTCCGACATCGAGAACGCGCCGCGCACCTCGCCGGTGGCCATCCGGGGCAGCAGCCGGGCCTTCTGGTCGGCCGAGCCGTGCTGCGAGATGAGGTACGCCACGATGAAGTGGGTGTTGACGATGCCGGAGATCGACATCCAGCCCCGGGACAGTTCCTCGACCACCAGGGCGTAGGTCAGCAGGGACTCGCCCAGGCCGCCGTACTCCTCGTCGATGGTGAGGCCGAACAGCCCCATCTCGCGCATCCCGTCGAGGATGTCGCTCGGGTACTCGTCGGCGTGCTCCAGCCGCTGCGCGTGCGGGATGATCTCCTTGTCGGCGAACTCCCGGACGGTTTCCAGGATCGACCGCTGCACGTCGGTCAGTCCGGGTGTCTGGGCGAGTCGGGCCATCTCAGCCTCCGGGGTCAGCGCCTTACTCATGGGTAACTGAACGCTCGGTCAGTATCGGTCCCGCGACCGGCCGCGCCAAGGTGACCAGTCCACACAACCGCTGTGAAAAGGTTCACCGCTGCGGGTAGCGTCCGCAAGAGAGAGGGCCGTCGACCTGGGGGAAGGGGCGCCCGTGACCGACGAGCAGCCACCGTCGCCGTACGAGCCGCCGTCGCACGGCCAGCCGTACGGGCAGCCGCAGTACGGCCAGCAGCACCCGCAGTGGGGCCAGCAACCCCCGTACGCACCGCAGCCGCCCTACGGCCAGTACGGCCCGCCCGGCCAGGGACCGGGACCAGGCCCCCGTGGCACGAACGTGCTCGCCATCCTGTCGCTCGTCTTCGCGTTCGTCTTCGCGCCCGCCGGCATCGTCTGCGGCCACCTGGCCAAGCGGCAGATCCGGCAGACCGGCGAGGACGGCGACCAGCTCGCCACCTGGGGTCTGATCCTCAGCTACATCTTCACCGCGATCGGCCTGCTGGTCTGCTGCGGCTGGATCGGGCTGGCGATCTGGGCCAGCTCCGACAACGGCACCTACTGACCGTCAGCGGAACTGCGCCTCCCGGACGCTGTTGCCGCCGTCGACCACGAGCATCTGCCCGGTGATGTACGACGCGGCCGGCGAGCAGAGGAACGCGATCGCCGCGGCCACCTCGTCCGGCGTGCCGGGACGACCGACCGGCGTACCGAGGCCCTGCTTGATCTCGGCCATCGTGGACGCCGCGGTGTGGATGATTCCGGGCGCGACCGCGTTCACCGTCACCCCGTCGGCGATCATCTCCATCGCCAGCGCCCGGGTCAGCCCGACCACGCCGGCCTTGGCCGCCGCGTAGGCCGCCTCGGTGGGCAGCGCGTTCACCGGCCCGGCGGTGGCTGCCAGGTTGACGATCCGGCCCCAGCCCCGCTCGGCCATGCCGCCGATGAACGCACGGCTGCACAGGAACGCGGTGGTCAGGTTGCGGTCGATCTCGCCGCGCCACTCGTCGTACGTCAGCTGGGCCACCGGCCGCAGCACCTCCGGGCTGGCCCGGCTGGCCAGGCCCGCGTTGTTCACCAGCACCTCGACGTCGCCGAGCTGCTCGGCCACCGCGTCGGCGAGCGCGCCCACCTCCGACTCGTCGGTGAGGTCGGCGACGAAACCGGTGACACCCAGCTCGCCCGCGCGTTCGTGGATGCGCCTCGTGGTGGACACGATCGCCACCCGGGCGCCCAGGTCCGACAGCCGGCGCGCGGTCGCGTACCCGATGCCGTCCGGGCTGCCCGCACCGGTCACCAGGGCGACCCGGCCGTCCAGGCGCATGGTGGCCGGTTCCGGCAGCGGCGCCGGCCGTTCGGAGTCGGCGGCGCCGACCGGCTCGCCGCCGCGCGGGCGCCGCACCGACCCCGGCCGGCTCATGTCCCGTCGCGACCGACCCCCACGCGCGTCAAGTGCCATGCCCAGGATCCTGCCCGGTGCCGACCCCACGGGCAACGCGGTGGCCGGAAAGGGGACGTCCGTGTCGCGCGCAAGGTGGCTACCCTGAGCGCGACCACGTACCTGGAGATGATCAGATGACCTATCCCCCACCGTCCGGTGGCTGGCAGGACCCCTCGGCGGCCGGGCCGCAGTCGAGCCCACCGGCCGACCCGATGCTGCCGATGGCCGGCAACCCCATCCCCGCCCAGCCCACCTCGGCGGACCCGTACGCGCCCGCCGACCCGTACGCCGGCATGAAGTCCGCCGACCCGTACGCGGCGGCCGGCTACCCGCCGGGCGCCTATCCGCAGCCGGGCGCGTACCCGCCCCCGGGTGGTTATCCCGGATACGGGTACCCCTCCGGACCGAAGCAGAACGGCCTGGCCATCGCCGCGATGATCGTTTCGATAGTCGGCGCGCTCGGCCTCTGCGGTTACGGCCTCGGCGGCTACATCGGCGTGGTGGGCGCGATCCTCGGCCACGTATCCCGTAAGCAGATCAGGGAACGCGGCGAGGGCGGCGAGGGCTTCGCCACCGCAGGCATCATCGTCGGCTGGATCGCCACCGTGCTGGCCGTGCTGGCCACCGCCGCCATCGTGATCTTCATTGTCTGGGCGGCCAACCACGACCCGTCCAGCTACGACAGCACGACCTACTGAACTCGGCGGGCCGCCCCGCGACCTCGGGGCGGCCCGGGCCGGTCACTCCGAGGGCGGGGTGAACGAGGAGGTACGGGACATGCCGGCGGCGCGTCCCTTGGCGGCGATCACCAGCGCCATCTTGCGGGACGCCTCGTCGATCATCTCGTCGCCGAGCATCACCGCGCCGAGCTTCCCGCCCACCTCCGAGGTGTAGTAGTCGTACGCGTCGAGGATCAGCTCGGCGTGGTCGTAGTCGGCCTGCGCCGGGGAGTAGACCTCGTTCGCGGCGTCGATCTGGCCGGGATGCAGCACCCACTTGCCGTCGAAGCCCAGCGCCGCCGAGCGCTTCGCCACCTCGCGGAACGCGTCCACGTCCCGGATCTGCAGGAACGGGCCGTCGACGGCCTGCTTGTCGTGCATCCGCGCGGCCATCAGGATGCGCATGAGGATGTAGTGGTACGGGTCGCCCGGGTAGTCCGGGATCAGCGCGCCGACCACGAGCGACTTCATGTTGATCGAGGCCATGAAGTCGGCGGGGCCGAAAATGATCGTCTCGACCCGGGGCGAGGCGCCGGCGATGGCGTCCACGTTCACCAGCCCGGCCGCGTTCTCGATCTGCGCCTCGATGCCGATCCGGCCCACCTCCAGGCCGAGCGTCTTCTCGATCTGGGTGAGCAGCAGGTCCAGCCAGTGCACCTGCTCGGCGTTCTGCACCTTCGGCAGCATGATGCAGTCCAGGTTCGCCCCGGCGCCCTCGACCACCTCGATGACGTCCCGGTAGGTCCACGGCGTGGTCAGGTCGTTGACCCGGACCACGCGGGTCTTGCCCGCCCAGTCGCCCTCGTTCAGCGTGGCCACGATGTTCTTGCGCGCGTCCGGCTTGGCCAGCGGGGCGACCGCGTCCTCCAGGTCCAGGAAGACCTGGTCGGCGGGGAGGCCCTGCGCCTTGCCGAGCATTTTGACGCTGGAGCCGGGGACCGCCAGGCAGGATCGGCGGGGACGACCGACAGCGGTCATGGATGCGCTCCTTCCAGCGTCCGGCGCGGGGTGCCGGCGCAGCGGTGGACTCCGAGAACTCAACGATCCCTAAGGGCGTGGTGACGCCACGGTAACCTCGTGCCGTGACCGGGGTGAATGGACCTGTGGAAGATCTCACTGAGCGTCGGATCGTGGTGCTGACCGGGGCCAGCTCCGGCATCGGGCTGGCCGCCGCGGAGGAACTGGCCCGCCGCGGTGACCAGGTGGTGCTGGTCGGCCGCGACCCGGCCCGGCTGCGCGCCGCGGGCGAGCGGGTCCGCGAGTGCTGCGGCGAGCAGCCGGAGCTGTTCCGCGCCGACTTCGCCGTGCTCGACGACGTACGCGGGCTCGCCGAGCGGCTGCGCGAGCGGTACGACCGGATCGACGTGCTCGCCAACAACGCCGGCGCGATCGTGCTGGAACCGATCACCACGGTCGACGGGTTCGAGCTGAGCATGCAGGCCAACCACCTCGCCCCGTTCCTGCTCAGCAACCTGCTGCGGGACCGGATCGGGCGGATGGTGGTCACCGGATCGGACGCGCACCGCAGCGGTGTGCTGGACCCGGACGACCTCAACTCCGCGCTGCGCTCCTACCGGCCGTTCCGCGCGTACGGCACCAGCAAGCAGGCGAACATCCTGTTCACCGCCGAGGCGGCGCGACGCTGGCCGGAGGTGCCGGCGCACGTGTTCCACCCCGGCGTGGTGCGTACCCGCTTCGGCAACGAGAGCCGGATCGTGGCGCTCGGCATGCGGCTGCTGCCGTTCCGCAGCCCGCAGAAGGGCGCGGAGACGCTCGTCTGGCTCGCCTGCCAGGATCCGTCCCGGCTGACCGGCGGCGGCTACTACGCCGACCGCAAGCCGCACCGGCCCCGGCCCAAGGCCGCCGACCCGGCGCTGGCCGCCCGGCTCTGGACGGCCAGCGCGAAGGCGCTCGGGCTGGACGCCTGACGGAACCGGGAGGAACACATGACCACGGAGCAGCGGTCCTGCTGGTCGCGCTCGTCGACCTGAGCGCCGACGTGGACGCCGGGCAGCGCTACGAGTAGGTCACGACACGTGCACCGGGACGCTCGTGACCACCACGCCGGGCAGCGCGCGCAACGCGGCCCGTAGCCGCTGCTCGGCGCGGCTGTGCAGCAGCCGGTACCGCCGCCGGCGCAGCACCACCTCCGGCACGATCACGGTGAGCGTCAGGTCGGGGCTCGCGGCGTGCAACGCCTCCAGGTAGTGCGCCAGCGGCCCGATCACCGCCCGGTACGGCGACACGATCGTCTCCAGCCGCAGGTGGTCGCCCCAGGCCCGCCACTGCTCCCGGAACCGGTCCGCCTCGGCCTCCTCGGGAGCCAGGTGCACGGCGAGCGTCGGCCGACCGAGTGACGTCGCGTACGCCAGCGCGCGCAGCGACGCCCGGTTCAGCCGGGCCACCGGCACGACCACCAGGTGGCGTACCTGCTGGGGCAGTTCGTCGCCCTCGGCGGGCGGTACGGGTGGCGGCGGATGCAGGGCCAGCGCGTGGTGCAGCCGGGCGTAGTGCCTGTGGATCCGGCGGAACAGCAGCACGAGCAGCGGCACCGCGAGCACCACCACCCAGGCGCCCTCGGTGAACTTGGCGACCGCCGCGGTCAGCAGCACCAGCCCGGACAGCGCCGCCCCGGCCGCGTTGGCGGCGAGCCGGCGGCGCCATCCCGGCCCCCGGTGGCGCCGCCAGTGCACCACCATCCCGGTCTGGGACAGCGTGAAGGCGAGGAACACGCCCACCGCGTACAGCGGGATCAGCCGCTCGGTGTGCCCGCCGAACGCGACGAACACCGCCGCGGCGGTCAGCGCCAGCGCCACCAGCCCGTTGCTGAACGCCAGCCGGTCACCCATGTGCAGGAACCGGCGCGGCACGTGCCCGTCGCGGGCCATGAAGAACAGCAGCCGGGGGAAGTCGTTGAACGCCGTGTTCGCGGCGAGCAGCAGGATCAGCGCGGTGGTGGCCTGGAGGATCGCGTACCCGGGCCCGCTCGGGAACGTCACCCGGCCGAGTTGGGACAGCAGCATCTCGTCCGCCCGGGGCACCAGGCCGTCGAGGTGGATCAGCCCGACCAGGCCGGCGAACAGCGTGACCAGCATGGCGACCATCCAGCCGAGCGTGGTGCGGGCGTTGCGCCACTCGGTCGGGCGGAACGCGGGCACCGCGTTGGAGACCGCCTCGATGCCGGTCATCGACACCGCGCCGGAGGAGAACGCCCGCAGCACCAGCAGCAGGCCCAGGCCCTCGGCCGCGGGCACCGAGGGCGGTGGCACCGGCGCGAAACCCCGCGATGCGGCCTTCGTGTAACCGATCGCCAGCACCGCGACCAGCACCACCACGAACGCGTACGTGGGCAGCACGAAGATGTTCCCGGCGGTGCGTACGCCGCGCAGGTTGCCGGCGAGCAGCACGACGATCACCAGCACCCCGAGCGGCACCGCCCACGAGCTGAGCCCGGGTAGCGCCGAGGTGACCGCGTGCACCCCGGCCGCCACCGACACGGACACGGTCAGCACGTAGTCGAGCATCAGCCCGGCCGCGGCGGCGAGTCCCGGCGTACGCCCGAGGTTGTCCCCCGCGACGATGTACGAGCCGGCACCGTGCGGATAGGCCGGGATGGTCTGCCGGTAGGAGAGGCCGACGGCGACCATCAGCACCACGAGCACGGCGGCGAGCGGCAGGGCCAGCCCGAGCGCGGCGCTCCCGGCCAGCACCAGCACCGCGAGCATCGCCTCCGGCCCGTACGCCACGGAACTGAGCAGGTCGGAGGAGAGCACCGGCAGCGCGACGAGTTTGCGCATCCGCTCGTACAGCACCGACGCGCTGGACAGCGGCGGCCCGAGCAGGGCCCGGCGGACCCGGGCGGCGGTCCGGCCGGCCCGGTCGCCGGGCAGGTCGGCCGCACCGGTGGCGACCAGTTCGTCCGGCTGCGCCACTGCGAACATGTCGATCGGCGCCAGCCGGCCGAACCGGGTGGGCGCCGGGTGGTGGTCGTGCCGCCCCAGCGTCGGCTCGACCGGCAGGTCGTCTGCGCGGCTCGGGCCGCGCCAGCGCTCACCGATCCGGCCGAGCGCCGCCCGTTCCTCGTCGCCGAGCGGCGGGAACTCGGCCGAGGGCGTGACGACGGTGCCCGCCTCCGCCGCGTCCTCCCGGTCCGTCCCCACCCTGAGCACTTTCGTGCAAACCGGACGGCCCGGTGGCCGGAACGGCGCGACTTCGCCCCGACCGGCTCAGTCGCCGAGCGGCGTCGGGTCGGCGGGGGCCGCGACCGGCGCGGCGCGACGGCCGGCCCGCGCGCCGCCGAGCACCACCACCGCCACGCCGGCCAGCAGCAGCGCCAGGCCCGGCAGGGCCAGCGGCCGGGGCAACTGACCCAGCCAGACCCAGCCGATCAGCGCCGCACCCGGCGCCTCCAGCAGGATCAGCACACTGACCGTGGTCGCGGAGACCCGGCGCAGGGCGTAGTTGAACATCGAGTGGCCGAGCAGCTGGGCGCCCGCCACCAGGCCGAGGATCGCCAGCCAGGTCGCGCCGTCGAAGCCGTGCAGGCGTACGCCGCCGACCAGGCACACCACGAGCAGGATCGCCGCGCAGACGCCGTAGCAGACGGTGGTGTAGGTGGTGGTGCTGATGCTGGCCCGGGCCCGCTCGCCGAAGGCGGTGTAGACGGCCGCGAACAGTCCGCCGACCACCGCGAGCAGGTCGCCGGCGAACGCCCGGCCGGAGACACCGAAGTCGGCGCCGGTGGCGAGCACCGCGCCGAGTACCGCCACCGCGACTCCGGCCCACACCGCCGCCGGCAGCCGCCGTCCCTGCCCGCGGGCGATCAGGCCCTGCCACACCGGCTGCGTCGCGCCCAGCGCGGTCGCGGCCGCCACCGAGGTGAGCTGCGCGCTCGGCATCCAGGTGGCGAAGTGGGCGGCCAGGGCGACCCCGGAGAGCACGCAGTAGAGCCCCTCGCGCCGACCCGGCCCGACGGTCAGCGCCCGGAGTTCGGCGCGCCGCCTGGTCAACGCGACAGGGCCCAGGACCGCCACCGACAACGCGGTACGCCAGAAGGCCACTGCCAGCGCCGACGCGGCGGCGAACGCCACGAGCGGCGCCGAGGACGAGACCGAGGCGACGGCCAGGGCGAGCGCGCCCACCGTCAACGCGTCGAGCGGCGGGCGATGCGGAACGGTCGGCACGAACAGTGATCCTCACACGGACACCCGACCGACACGGAACGTCAGCACTCCGTTACGATCATGCGCGTCCCGGCGATCCCCCCTCGACGTCCGGAGGCGTTCCCTCATGCCCATGTTCCAGGCGGTGCTGTTCGACTTCTTCGGCACCCTGACCCATGGTGTGCGGCGCGGAGCCGCCCACCGCGCCATCGCCGAGATGCTCGGCTGCTCCACCGAGGCCCTGGTGGAGGTGCTGGACAGCAGCTTCTACGAACGGGCGAGCGGCTCCTTCGGGAACGCCGAGTCGACGATGCGCTGGGTGTGCGCCCGGCTCGGCGTCCACCCGTCCGACGCGGCGGTACGCTCCGCCGTCGCCACCCGGCACCGGGCAGTACGCGCGGACACCCGGCTACGCGCCGAGGCGGTGCCGGTGCTGGCCGCGTTGCGCCACCGGGGCGTCCGGACCGGGCTGGTCAGCGACTGCACACACGAACTGCCGGCGTTCCTGCCGCAGCTCACCGTCGCGCCGCTGCTCGACGCCCAGGTCTTCTCGGTACGCCTCGGCCGCTGCAAGCCGGACCCGGCGCTCTACCTGGCCGCGTGTCACCGGCTCGGCCAGGCGCCGGTCGACTGCCTCTACGTCGGGGACGGCGACAGCCAGGAGCTGACCGGCGCGGAGCGGGCGGGGCTGAGCGCCGCCCGGTTGGCGGCACCGGATCTCGCCGACCACGTGGTCCTCAACGCCGACCACGGTTTCGACGGGCCGTCGCTGACCTCACTGACGGGCGTGCTCGACCTGCTCGACCCGGTCCCCGTCGCCTGACCCGGCTCGCCGAGGGTTCGCGCGGTCAGCGGCGGCGGACGCGGTGCAGGCGGAACGGCTTGCGGACGGCCCGTACCACAGAGGCCGGGCGGGGCTGCTCGCTCAGCGAGCCGTCCGGCAGGTCGGCGCCGGACACCGCGGTGCCGGCGGGCGCGAGCCGGTTCAGCGCGCACCCCTGCGCCGCCCACCGCTCCACCAGCTCGGCGGCGGAGCCGGAGGCGTTGAGCCGCTTCGCCGCGACCAGCGGCGCGACGGTGTCCCACTCCTCGGTGCCCGGTCGCAGCCGGGTCACCAGCGCCGGCCAGGTGACGATCCGCCCGCCGTGGTCGCCGCGCAGCGTCACGTCGGCCGTGTCGCCGTCGGCCAGCCCGGGTGCGGTCTGCTCGCCGGGACCGGTGACCACGAGCAGGGTGCCCTCCAGCGGCAGGCACCACAGCGCGTACGCCGGGCCGCCGGTGCTCACCCAGCAGACCGCCGCCTTCTTCACCGCCTCGTCCACAAGCGGCGGCGTCACCCGCTCGTCCACCTCGTCACTCACCCCGCCATCCTCCCCCATGCCCCGCCCACCCCGCCCCGATGGTCAAGGAGACGGAGGTCAGCCGATGAACGGGGGGACGGTGATCTCGCCTCGGGCCACCGGCATGACCTGGCCGGACACGGTGGCGCCCACCGCCAGTCCACCGGCTGCCGTCACGGTGCAGACGAGCGTCGACGGACGGTTGATCTCGATGCCCTGCCGGACGGTGTACTCCGCGCGGCCCTCGCCGGGCAGCAGGCCGCTGGCGACCAGCCACACGCCCAGTCCCAGGGCGGCCGAGCCGGTCGCCGGGTCCTCCGGTACGCCGAGCCCCGGCACGAAGACCCGGGCGTGTGCGGTTTGCGAACCGGGCTCCCAGGAGAAGAGGCTGACGTGCTCCACTCCGTACCGCTGCGCCGCCGTCGTGTTCAACCGTGCCCGGGCCACCGCGTCCGGGCGTACCGGAAGATAGGGGAATTCGAGGCCGCACCCGGCGACCCGCGGTGGCGGGCCGGCGTGGTCGGGGCCGGTGAGGCCGACCATCTCCAGCAGCGGCTCCGGGTCGAGTTCCGGGCCGAGCGTGGGCGTGCCGCCGGTGAGCGTCGCGCCGGTGGCTGTCACCTCGATCGGCAGGACGCCGGCGCCGCACTCCTGGGTGATCCGGCCGACGCCGAAGACGCCGCGCCGGCTCGCGGTGACCGCGGCGCCGACGCTCGGGTGCCCGGCGAAGGGCAGCTCGTCGGCCGGGGTGAAGATCCGGGCCCGGTAGGTGGCGCCCACCTGCGTCGGCGGCAGCACGAAGACCGTCTCGGACAGGTTGAACTCCAGCGCGAGCGCCTGCATCTGCTCGGTGGCCAGCCCTTCCGCGCCGAACACCACGGCCAGCGGGTTGCCGGCGAACGGGCGGTCGGTGAAGACGTCCACGATCTCGTAGCCCAAGGTCGACATGTTGTTAGAGAGTAGGCCCTTAGGCTGGTGCCCGTGAGCACGCCGAACCGGGTCTACCTCGCTCGACTCGCCGGAGTCGCCGTTTTCGATCCGAACGGCGACCAGGTCGGCCGCGTCCGCGACGCGGTGGCCCGGATGCGCGCGACCCAGCGACCGCCCGAGGTGGTCGGTCTGGTCGCCGAGATGCCGATGCGACGGCGCATCTTCCTGTCCATCAACCGGATCACCTCCATCGACACGGACGCGGTGGTGCTCGGCAGCGGCACGCTCAACCTGCGCCGGTTCGAGAAGCGCCCGAACGAGCTGCTGGTGCTCCAGGAACTGCTGGACCGCCGGGTCCAGCTCGACAGCGGGCAGGCCGGCTCGGTGGTGGACGTGGCGATGGAGTGCAGCCGCGGCGGCGAGTGGGCGCTGAGCCGCGTCGCCGTGCGCGAGCACACCGGGCGGCTCACCCGCCGCGGCCACCTCCACCAGGTCGACTGGGACCGGGTCCGCGGGCTGGGTGCGGTCGGCGACAACCGGGGTACGGCGAACCTGCTCGCCGTCCTGGAGGACATGCGCCCGGCCGACCTGGCGAACGCCCTCCAGGATCTGCCCGACGCCCGGCGCAACGAGGTGGCCGCCGCGCTCGACGACGAGCGCCTGGCCGACGTGCTGAGCGAGCTGCCCGAGCGCGACCAGGTGGAGATCCTGGCCGCGCTGGACCGCCAGCGTGCCGCCGACGTGCTGGAGGAGATGGAGCCGGACGACGCGGCCGACCTGCTCAACGAGCTGCCCCCGCCGGAGCAGGACGTGCTGCTGGACCTGATGGAGCCGGACGAGGCCGACCCGGTACGCCAGTTGCTGCGCTACGCCTCCGGTACCGCCGGCAGCGTGATGACCTCGGAGCCGGTGATCCTGCCGCCGGACGCCACGGTGGCCGAGGCGCTGGCCCGGATCCGGGAGACGCAGCTGTCCCCCGCGGTGGCGGCCCAGGTCTTCGTGTCCCGTGCCCCGCTGACCACGCCGACCGGCCGCTACCTGGGTATGGTGCACTTCCAGCGGTTGCTCCGCGAACCGCCGGCCGACCTGCTCGGCGGCATCGTGGTGAACGACATCGACCCGCTGCGCACATCGACCCCGCTGCCCGAGATCACCCGCCGGATGGCCACGTACGACATGGTCGGGATGCCGGTGGTCGACCGGAACAACCGGCTGGTCGGCGCGGTGACAGTGGACGACGTGCTGGACCACTCCCTGCCGCGCGACTGGCGGGACCGGGACGCGGCCCCCACCTCGTCCGCCACCGACGACGGCACCCTGGACGGCGACGATGAGTGACCAGCGACGCGGCGACCGGCTCGACCAGCCGCGCGCCCCGCGGAGCCTGCACCTGCCGCGGATCGACGCGGAGACGTTCGGCCGCTGGGCCGAGGGCATCGCCCGGGGCATGGGCACGGCGAACTTCCTCGTCTACATGACGCTCATCCTGGTGGCCTGGTTCCTGTGGAACACGCTGGCGCCGGCGGGTCTGCGCTTCGACCCGTACACCTTCACGTTCCTGACCTTGATCCTCTCCCTGCAGGCGTCGTACGCGGCGCCGCTGATCCTGCTCGCGCAGAACCGGCAGGCGGACCGGGACCGGATCGCGCTGGACGAGGACCGGCGGCGGGCCACGCTGCAGAAGGCCGACACGGAGTACCTGGCCCGGGAGATAGCCGCGCTGCGGATCGCGATGGGCGACGTGGCGACGCGGGACTTCCTGCGCTCGGAGCTGACCCGGCTGGGTGAGGAGCTGGACGAGGCGGCCGAGCGGCGACGCAAGCGGGAGCGGCGGCAGCAGGAGCGGGAGGGCCGCCGGGCGGGCGGCGGCGAGCCGCTGGACGAGCCCCGGGACGAGCTGGACGGCGACTACGCGCGGGACGGCCGGCGCGACGCCTGACCGGTCATCGAATCGCTCACACCGTCCCCGCCAGCGGCGGTGGCGGATGACCCGCGACGTAGCATTGCGGGCATGTCAGCACCCGTCAGCACCGTCTCCGACGCGATCCAGGCCGCCCTGGCCACCGTCAACGACCCGGAGATCCGCCGGCCGATCACCGAGCTCGGCATGGTCCAGTCCGCCGAGCGTGGCGAGGACGGCGTGGTCCGGGTGGAGCTGCTGCTCACCGTGGCCGGCTGCCCGCTGAAGGACAAGCTGCGCAGTGACATCACCGCCGCCGTGGCCGCCGTGCCCGGCGTGAGCGGTGTCGAGATCACCTTCGGTGTGATGAGCCCGGAGCAGCGCCAGGAGCTGCAGTCGAAGCTGCGCGGTGGCGGCGCCACCGCCGAGCCGGTGATCCCGTTCGCCCAGCCCGGCTCGCGGACCCGCGTCTACGCGGTCGCCAGCGGCAAGGGCGGTGTCGGCAAGTCCAGCGTCACCGTCAATCTGGCCGCCGCGCTGGCGTCCCGGGGCCTGTCGGTGGGTGTGGTGGACGCGGACATCTACGGCCACTCGGTGCCCCGGATGCTCGGCGCCGACGGCGCGCCGACCCGCGTCGAGGACATGATCATGCCGCCGCAGTCGCACGGTGTGAAGGTCATCTCGATCGGCATGTTCACCCCCGGCAACGCCGCTGTGGTCTGGCGCGGGCCGATGCTGCACCGGGCGCTCCAGCAGTTCCTCGCCGACGTCTACTGGGGTGACCTGGACGTCCTCCTGCTCGACCTGCCGCCGGGCACCGGCGACATCGCGATCTCGGTGGCCCAGTTGCTGCCGAACGCGGAGATCCTCGTCGTCACCACGCCGCAGGCGGCCGCCGCCGAGGTGGCCGAGCGGGCCGGTGCGATCTCGTTGCAGACCCACCAGCGGGTGGTCGGCGTGATCGAGAACATGTCCTGGCTGGAGATGCCGGACGGCTCCCGGATGGAGGTCTTCGGGGCCGGTGGCGGCGCGGCGGTGGCCGAGTCGCTGACCCGCACGATCGGCGCGCAGGTGCCGGTGTTGGGGCAGATCCCGCTGGACACCCGGGTACGCGAGGGCGGCGACGCCGGTCAGCCGATCGTGCTGGCGCAGCCGGACGCCCCGGCTGCGAAGGCCCTGTTCCAGGTCGCCGACCGCCTGGCCGTCCGCCGCGAGTCCCTGCTCGGCAAGCCCCTGGGCCTCAAGCCCACCGGCCGCTGACCCACCCACCCCTCCCACCCCCTTCCCGGGGTCGATCATGAGGTTGACGGTCGCCGGAGCGGCGTGTCGCGCCGTCAACTTCATGATCGACGGCGCGGTCGGCGGGAAGGCTGGGCGTTCAGGTCGCGTCGTCGTAGGACGGGCGGGGGGACGGTGGGGTGGGGGTGGGGGTGCTGGTGGCCACCCTCGGGGTGTGCAGGTCGGCGGCCTTCGCCACGTCCTTCAGCTCGTCGTGCACGCCTGTGACGTCCGAGCGCAGGTTGTCGTACATGCTCTGCAGCGGCTTGCGGATCGCCTGCTCGTCGTCCTCGCTGAGCAGGTGCTTGCGGATGAACGCCTTCGGGTGCAGATCCTCCAGCTGGATGTCGGTGCCCAGCTCGCGGCTCAGGTCGCCGGTGGCGTTCCGCGCCATGTTGCGCAGGTTGCGGACCATCCGGAGGCCGTCGTTGATGACGTTGGGCAGCCGGTCCCCGAAGATCAACAACGCCAGGAGCAGCAGGGCGCCGATCTCCCACCAGTTCAGGTTCTCGAACACTCCGGCCTCCTCGTCCGTGTCAGGGGCCAGACTACGCACGTCAGGTGGCCGTCCGGGAGGGGGTGACCGGTGCTCACTTCGCGTCCGCGGCGAGCGTCACCGACGCGTTCTGCCGGGCCGACCCGCGCCGGTACTCGACAGTCACCACGGAACCGGGCGCGTACTTGCGCACCAGTGCCACCAGATCGGTCGGATCGGTCATCGGGTGGCCGTCCAGCCGGAGCACCACGTCCCCGGTACGCAGCCCGGCGGCCGCCGCCGGACCGGCCGGTTCGACCGCGTTGAGGCGTACGCCGCCGCCGGCGGTGCCGGTGCCGCCGACCTGGGCGCCGATCACCGTACGCCGGGCCTTGCCGGTGCCGATGATGTCCTCGGTGATCCGCTTCGCCTGGTTGATCGGGATGGCGAAGGCGAGGCCGATGTTGCCGGCCTCCTGCCCGTCGGCCACCAGCGACTTGATCGTCGAGTTCACCCCGACCACCCGCCCGGCGCCGTCCACCAACGGGCCGCCGGAGTTGCCGTGGTTGACAGCGGCGTCGGTCTGGATCGCCGCGTAGTAGCGGGTCGGCCCGCCCGGCTCGCCGGCCTGCATCGTCCGGTCCAGCGCGCTCACGATGCCCGCGGTGACGGTGTTGGCGAGCGACAACGGTGACCCGATGGCGAGCACCGGGTCACCGACGGCGAGCGAGTCGGAGTCGCCGAACTGCACCGGGGTCAGCCCGCTGCGCGAGACCTTGATCACGGCGAGGTCGGACTCCGGGTCCTGCCCGACCACGGTGCCGGCGGCGGTGCTGCCGTCGTTGAACACGACAGTGGCCTTGCCGGGGCCGTCGGCGACCACGTGGTCGTTGGTGACGATGTGGCCCTCGCCGGTCACCACGAACCCGGAGCCCTCGCTGGTGCCGCCGAGGCTGACCACCCGGATGGTGACCACGCTGGGCAGCACCCGCTCGGCCACCCCGGCCAGCGACTCGGGCTTGCGCTGGGCCAGCGCCGGGGCCTGCCCGGACTGCGCGCCGAGCGTCGGCACGTCACCGCCGCGCAGGAGGGCGTAGGTCAGGGCGCTGCCGAGAGAACCGGCAAGCAGCGCCGTGACCAGGGAGATCAGCACCACCTGGCGGAGCCCCGGCCGGGTCGGCAGGTCCGGGTCGGTGACCGGTTCCGGCTCCCCCGCACCGGACGCCGGCGCCGCCGGGATCACCACGGCGGCGGGCGCGTACGGATCCCGCCACGGGTCGGCAAGCGCGTCGGACCACCACGGCGACGTCGCCTGACCCGGGGCGTCCTGCGGCGGTCGTCCGGACGCCGGCCCGCCCGGCGATCCGCCGGGCCGCCGCCAGTCCCAGCCGTCGGTCACGTCGGTGCCTCCCACTCCGTCCCGCTGGCCCCGCGCCGGCGGCCGGCGGAGCCGGACGACAGTGACGCGCGGGACACATCCAGGATTACACGGATGACGCGAACGGAGTCAGGGGTTGCCGTCCGTGAGCACTCCGCGGCGGACTCGCGGCTGCGCCGGTACCGGCCCGCCTCTACGCTCACAGTGCATACCGCCCCTCGTACCAGTCCGCCCCTCGGAGGTGTCCCATCGCCACGGTCGCCGGTCACGGCAGTTCGACGGCCCAGGCGCTCCACTTCGCCGAGTCTTTCGTCACCGAGGATCTCGTGCTGCGCACGGCCCGCGCCCTCGCCCACGAGGTGGGGGTGGATGCGGTCACGCCCGGGTCGGGTGCTGCGCTGCGGCTGCTCGCCGCCGCCGGCAACGCCCGGGCCGTGGTGGAGATCGGCACCGGCACTGGGGTGAGCGGCATGTGGCTGCTGCGCGGCATGCGCCCCGACGGTGTGCTCACCACGATCGACGTCGAGGTCGAATACCAGCGCATCGCCCGGCGGCTGTTCCAGGAGGCGGGATTCCCGTCGGGGCGTACCCGGATCATCACCGGCCGGGCCCTCGACGTGCTGCCGCGGCTCGCGGACGGCGCCTACGACCTGGTCTTCGTGGACGCGGTGGCGACCGGCTTCGCCGCGTACGTGGACGCGGCGCTGCGGCTGCTGCGCCCCGGCGGCGTGCTCGCGCTCAACGGTGCGCTGGCGGCCGGCCGGATCGGCGACCCGGCCGCGCGGGACGCCGAGACGGTCACCGTACGGGAGACGATCAAGGCGATCCGCGAGTCGGAGAACTGGGTGCCCGCGCTGCTGCCGGTCGGCCACGGCCTGCTCGCCGCCGTGAAGGCCTGACGGGGCTGGCTCAGCCCAGCGTCGCCAGCCAGCGCAGCAGCCCGCGCACACCCCAGCCGGTGGCGCCCTTGACCAGCTCGCCGTGCGTGTCGTCGGACCACGACGGCGCGGACATGTCCAGGTGCGCCCACCGGTCCCGCAGGTCGCCGGTGAACTCCCGCAGGAACAGCGCGGCGACCACCGAACCGGCGCCCTGCGCCGGGGAGCTGTGCAGGTCGGCGATCTCGCTGGCCAGATACTCCACGTAGTCGTCGGCCAGCGGCATCCGCCAGGCCCGCTCGCCGGCCGCGGTGATCGCGTCGAGCAGGCCGGCCGCGAGCGCGTCGTTCTCGCTGTAGAGCGCGGCGTGCCGCTTGCCCAGGGCGACGGCGTTCGCGCCGGTCAGCGTCGCCAGGTCGAGCAGCAGGTCGGGCTTCAGCTCGCGGGCCGCGTACGCCAGCGCGTCGGCGAGCACCAGGCGGCCCTCGGCGTCGGAGTTGGTGCTCTCGCTCGTCAGCCCGCCGTAGTGCCGGATCACGTCACCGGGGCGGAACGCCGAGCCGCTGACCATGTTCTCGGCGAGCGGGGCGAGTGTGGTGACCCGGACCGGCAGGCGCAGTTCGGCGGCGCCGAGCGTCGCGGCGATCACGGCGGCGGCACCGGCCATGTCCTTGCGCATGAGCTTCATAGCCGGCACCGGCTTGATCGAGATGCCGCCGGTGTCGAACGTGATGCCCTTGCCGACGAGCACCACGTGGGTACGCGCGCCCTCCGGCCGCCAGTCCAGCTCCACCAGGCGCGGGCCGCTCGCGGAGCCGCCGCCGACGGCGAGGAGACCGCCGAAGCCCTCGGCCGCCAGTTCCTCCGGGCCGCGTACCCGCAGGTGCAGGTCGGGGCGCCCGGACACGGCCTCGGCCACCTGCGCGGCGAACCACTCCGGGTTCTTGGTGGACGAGGGCATGTTGGTGAGGTCCCGGGCGAGCCGGGTCGTCTCGGCGGTGGCCCGGGCGGCGTCGAGCGTGCCGGCAAGAGCGTCCGGGTCGTCGACGAGCACCGACACCTCGGCCAGGGCGGGTCGCTTGCCTGACTCGGTGAGACGGAATCGGTACGAGCCGAGCAGCAGCCCTTCGGCGAGGCCACGCAACGCCGCCGTCGCCTCGCCGGGAAGCGCGATGGTGATCTGCGTCTCATCCTTCGCCGCGCGGGCCAGCGCCGCTCCGGCGGTGCGCCAGTCGCGCTCGTCGCCCTCGCCGACGCCCAGGAGCCACAGCCGCGCCGGGGAGCCACCGGGACGCAGGTGCTCGCGCACCTCGCCGGCCGCGCCGGTGAGCCCGGCGGCGGACAGGACGGCGGCGGCCTCGGCAGGGACGTCGTCGCCGAGCGGCACGGCGGCCGGGACCAGGCGTGCCGTGGAGTCCGGCGAGATCGTGGAGTCCGGCGAGGCCAGGGGGTCCGGGGAGTCCGGCCCTCCGGGACGGACGGGCAGGACGAGAGCGTCGGGCCCTGCGGGCCCGCTCACCAGACGAATGACCAGCACGCTGGACCGTACCTCCGAAACGGGTTGAACGGGCACATTCCCCCACGCAGCCGTCGAGGAAAGACCCTGAGCCACCGGGCATGCCGGTGGCTCAGGGTAGGACGAACCGCCCGCACGGCGGACGCCGCGCGGGACACTCCTCGAATCAGCCCGCGGCCGCCTTCAACGCGTCACCGAGCGCGGTGGCCTCGTCGGGAGTCATCTCGACGACGAGCCGGCCACCACCCTCCAGCGGGACTCGCATGACGATGCCCCGGCCCTCCTTGGTGACTTCCAGCGGACCGTCGCCCGTCCGCGGCTTCATCGCCGCCATGTTGTCTCCCCTCAGACCTACACCAGGGTCGGTGAGTTGCCCCACAGCCACTTCGCCATCGCCATCCGCAACCGTCGCGGAAGGCCCGACCAACGATTTTCCCTGATGAACACCGCCGGACCCAAACCGAAGCAGCATTGATGTAACAGCACCTAGCTTATCTTGGATAGGCCTGTCACAATGTGCGGTCATGCAGGCACGGTCGGCACTCTTCGACCTGTACGGCGACCACCTCCGGGCCCGGGGTGGCCGCGCACCGGTCGCCGCCCTGGTCAAGCTGCTCGCCCCGCTCGGGATCGCCCCACCGGCGGTACGCACCGCGGTCTCCCGGATGGTCCGTCAGGGCTGGCTGGAACCGCTCCGGCTCGCGTCCGGACCGGGATATTCGATCACCCCGAAGGCGGCACGTCGACTCGACGAGGCGGCGTCCCGGATCTACCGGACCGGGCGGCACAGCTGGGACGGGCGGTTCGATCTCCTGGTGCTCACCGCGCCCTCGTCCCGCCGGGACCGGCAGCGGCTCGCCGCGAACCTCGCCTTCCTCGGCTACGGCACGCTCGACGACTGCACCTGGGTGGCGACCCGCCCGGGTGAGGACGTCGACCTGCTGCTCGACGAGGCGGGCGTGCGCTACGAACGGTTCACCGCCGCGCACGCGGCCGGCACCCCCGGCGCCATGGGCGTGGTCCGCCGCGCCTGGGACCTGGCCGAGATCGGCCGGGCGTACGAGCGCTTCGTCGGCGAGCAGAAGCCGCTGCTCTCCGGCGTCACCGTGCGCAGCAGCGACGAGGACGCGTACGCGGCCCGATTCCGGCTCGTGCACGCATGGCGTACGTTCCTGTTCCGGGATCCGCAACTGCCCCCGGCACTGCTGCCCGAGCGCTGGCCGGGCACCAGCGCGGCCAGCTTCTTCGACCGGCACGCGGCCCGGCTCCGGCCGGCCGCCGACCGGTACGTCGAGCAGTGCCTCGACACCGGCAACCGCCTCGCCCGACAGAAGGGTCGTTAGAAACGTGACCGAGCCGCTGCTCGTCGACCGCGCCGACGCCGTCGTCACCCTGACGCTGAACCGCCCGGCGGCGATGAACTCGCTCGACGTGGCGCTCAAGGAGGCACTCCGGGACACGCTGGCCGAGCTGGAGAGCGACCGGTCCTGCCGGGCGGTCGTGCTCGCCGGCGCGGGCGGTTCGTTCAGCGCCGGGCAGGACCTGCGCGAGCACGTGCGGACGCTGGAGACCTCGGACGCCGACCCGCTGGGCACGGTCCGGGCGCACTACAACCCGATCGCCGCCCGGCTGGCCAACCTGCCCAAGCCGGTGGTCGCCGCGGTGCGCGGGATGGCCGCCGGGGCCGGCGCCTCGCTGGCGTTCCTGGCCGACTTCCGCATCGGCGGCCCGAAGACCCGGTTCCTGATGGCGTTCGCCGGGGTGGGCCTCGCCGCCGACACCGGCGCCTCCTGGACGCTGCCCCGGCTGGTCGGTCACGCCAAGGCCGTCGAGCTGCTGATGCTCGCCGAGCCGGTCGGCGCCGAGGAGGCCTGCCGGCTGGGCCTGCTGACCAAGCTGGTGGACGACGACGAGCAGGTGCTCCCGACCGCGCAGGAACTGGCCGCCCGGCTCGCCGCCGGCCCGACAGTGGCGTACGGGGCGATCAAGCGCCAGCTCTCCATCGCCGACGCGGGCACGCTCGCCGACGCGCTGGCCGCCGAGGCGCAGGCGCAGGCGATCTGCGGCGCCACCGCCGACCACCGGGCCGCCACGGCGGCGTTCGTCGCGAAGCAGAAGCCGGCCTTCGAGGGCCGCTGACCGCGCCGGGCGGCGCCGGAGGTCAGTCGTCCTCTTCCGGATCCTGGTTGGCCTCGACGCCGAGCACGAACGCCTGCATGGCCAGCTCGTCGCCGTACGGCGAGACGAACGCCGGCAGCTCCCGCGGGCCCAGCTCCTGCACGTAGGACCAGAAGATCCGGACCGCCTCGGCACGCGACGCGGCCTCGATCGGCAGGTCCAGGCTGACCAGCCAGGTGCTGCGGGCGGGCGGCGGGCCGAGCCGGTCGGCCAGCGACCGCCAGCGGGCCGGGTCGAGTGCCACGACCGGGCCGTCCGGCGCCGGACCGTCGACCGGCACCGGCTCGTCGAGCACCCGCCGGGTGTACGCGACCACGAGCGGCCCGGCCACCGCGTCGGACTGCGGATCGTCCGGGTCCTCCCGGGTCTCGGACGACGCGAGCGCAACCCGGCCGAGCGCGACCAGGCGCAGCGGCTCGTCGACGAGCACTGCCACCCGGTCGCCGGGCCGGGGGCGGGCCGCCTCGGACAGCCCGGTCAGCTCCAGCAGGTCGTGGTGCACCAGCCGCTCGGCCTCGAAGCGCTCGGCGGGCAGCAGCACCGCCCAGGCCCCGGTCGTGGTCGTGGTCGCACCGTCGGTCGTCCCGCTCGTACGCGGCTCGGTGTCGGTCATGCCCCAATCCCATCACGCCGGAGGTGGCGCGCTCCGTCACACCCCGGCCCGGTCACCGCTCACGTGGCAGTCGGCCAGGTGGTCGTCGACCATGCCGGTGGCCTGCATCAGCGCGTAGGCGGTCGTGGGGCCAACGAACCGGAAGCCCCGCTTCTTGAGCGCCTTGGCCATCGCCACGGACTCCGGGCTGGTGGCCGGCACCTCGGCGAAGGACCGGGGAGGTGCGGCCCGGGGCGGGGGCGCGAAGGACCAGAGCAGCGCGGAGAGGCCATCGGACAGCTCGGACGCGGCCCGGGCGTTCGCGATCGCCGCCTCGATCTTGGCCCGGTTGCGGACGATCCCCGCGTCGGCCATCAGCCGGGTCACGTCGGCCTCGTCGTATCGGGCCACCGACTCGATCCGGAAGCCGGCGAAGGCGTCCCGGAACGCCTGCCGCTTGCGCAGGATGGTCAGCCAGGACAGGCCGGACTGGAACGCCTCCAGCGTCAGCCGCTCGTAGAGCGCGTCGTCGCCGCGCAGCGGCCGGCCCCACTCCTCGTCGTGGTAGACGGCGTAGTCGGGGGTGCTCGCCCCCCACGCGCAGCGCGGCAGCCCGTCGGCGCCGGTCACCAGGTCAGTCACGGCGTCCACGGTAGGCCAGCCCACCGACAACCTCGGTCAGGGCAGGCGGCCCTGCTCGACCAGCCGGGCGAACTTCTTCAGCGCCTGGGTGAGGCTGAACTTCGAGCCGGGCCAGAGCACCGGCCACGCGACCCGGCCCGCCGGCCCGCCCGGCAGGTGGAACCACTCGTGCCAGACCACCTGCGTGCGGTCGCGGTCCATCGGGGTGCAGCGCAGCACGCCGGGGCCGCGCAGCAGCTTGCCGCAGTGCACCACACCGACCTCGTACGGCGCGTCGACCCGGACCACACGCATCTCGTCGCGGAGCACGGCCGGACCGAGCGTGGTGACCGCCTCGACCAGGCTGCCCTCGCCGCCGTCGCCCTCGACCACCCGGACCCGGGTCAGCGGGATCCAGTCCGACTGCCGCTCCCACGCGGTGAGCGCGGCGAACACCCGGTCGGCCGGGGCCTCGACGATCACCGTGGCGGTGACCTCGGCGGCGCCCCGGCGGGACGCCTCGGTGAAGTCGTCGGCGGGGCGGCCGGGGCCGGTCACGCCGACTCCGAGCGGACCACCGAACCGCGCTCCCGGTCGTCGTCGGCCGGGCCGGCCGCGATCCCGTTCGCCGGGGAGACGGTGTCCTCGGTCGCCGCGGCGGCGGGGGCCTCCGCCACGCCCGCCTCGGCCGGGGCGCGGCCCGGCCGGCCGGCGGCGTCGGCGCGGCCCGGCCGCTCGTCGGCGTCGATCCGGGCCGGCTCCGGCGCGGACAGGTCGATCACCATCGGCTCGGGGGTGGACGGGCCGGGCGCCGGCTCGGTCTCGGGGCGGGTCGCGGCGGCCTCCTCGCGCGCCCGGCGCAGCGCGTCGGCGTCCTCGGTACGGCCGTCCCGCAGGGCCGCGTTCTCGGCCTCCAGGACGCCGATCAGCTCGGTCTTGTAGCCGATGTCGTACGCCGCCCGGCGCAGCGCCGCGTCGACCTGGCCCATCCGGTAGCCGCGCAGCGCCGTGTCGAAGCGGACGTCGGACACGTCCGACTCGTCGAGCGGACGGCTGCCGGGCAGGGGCACGGCCCGCCCGTCCGGCTCGGCCGGTGTGAGGCCCGGATCCCTGCCGGAGACGAGCACCGTCACCCCGAACACCACAGCCGCGACGGTCAGCGCGACGACCAAGAGGAGCAGAACCTCACCCATGCACAGATCGTGGCATGCGGGCCGGGATCGGGCGAGCCCTCCGGGACGTCCGGTCGGTAAATGCGTCCGGCGCACGGGACCGGCACGGGCGGCGCGGGCGCGACCGGATAGCGTCGGACCGGCCGGTGCGGTCCGGCGGCGAGGAGGTGGGCATGACCGGGGCGTTGCGGCTGGGCGGACGGACGTTCGGCCCCGGTGAGCTGGTGGTGATGGCGATCGTCAACCGCACCCCGGACTCGTTCTTCGACCGCGGTGCCACCTTCGCCCAGGACAGCGCGCTGCGCGCGGTGGAACGCGCGGTGGACGAGGGCGCCGAGATCATCGACATCGGCGGGGTGAAGGCCGGGCCGGGCGACGAGGTGGACGTGGCCGAGGAGATCCGCCGGACGGTGGACACCGTCGCGGCGGTCCGGTCCGCCTTCCCCGACGTGGTCGTCTCCATCGACACCTGGCGTGCCGAGGTGGCCGTGGAGGCGGTTGCGGCCGGCGCGGACCTGCTCAACGACACCTGGTCGGGTGCGGACCCGGCGCTGGCCCGGGTCGCCGCGGCGACCGGCGCCGGGCTGGTCTGCTCGCACGCGGGCGGGCTCGCCCCACGTACCCGGCCGCACCGGGCCGCCTTCGACGACGTGGTGGCCGACGTGGTCGGCACCGTGACCGGGCTGGCCGAACGCGCAATCGGGCTGGGTGTGCGCCGGGACGGCATCCTGATCGACCCGGCGCACGACTTCGGCAAGAACACCCGGCACTCGCTGGAGATCACCCGGCGGCTGGCGGAGCTGACCGACACCGGCTGGCCGCTGCTGGTGGCCCTGTCGAACAAGGACTTCATCGGCGAGACGCTCGACCTGCCGGTGCCCGAGCGGCTGGAGGGGACGCTCGCCGCCACGGCGGTGTCGGCCTGGCTCGGCGCCCGGGTGTTCCGCGCCCACCAGGTCCGCGAGACCCGCCGGGTGCTGGACATGGTGGCGTCGATCCGGGGCGACCGGCCGCCGGCGGTGACCCGCCGCGGGCTGGCCTAGCGGACCGGCCTGGCGGGCCGGGTCCGGTCCAGGGTCGGGCCGCCGGTCAGGTCCAGCGCAGGACGCCGCGCCGCCACGCGTAGAGGATGCCGAGCGCGACGATCGCCACGAAGACGCCCATCTCCACGACGGTGGTGGCGCCGAAGCCGGGGCGGTCGAAGACCAGCGCCCACGGGAACAGGAAGACCGCCTCGACCGCGAAGAGCACGTAGAGATACGCGTAGACGTAGTAGCGGATCTGCATCTGGGCCCAGTCGCCGCCGACCGGGTCGATACCGCACTCGTACGTGGCCCGCTTGCCCCACGGCTCGGCCGGCCGGCTCGGACGTAACACCCGGTTCGCCGAGAACGCCGTCACGAAGAAGAGCACGGCGGCGAGCAGCAGCAGACCGAGCGTGGCGTACGAGCCGAGATATCCGGTCACGACCGGAGCGTACCGGTCCCGTCCAGATGTCCCGGACACGTTACGAATTCGTTTCCTCGCAGGACTAGTGCTTGATGGCAAGTGTCGCCGAATAATGAGATCTCGTTGATCGTCCCGGAGGACAGATGACCCGCCCCCGCGTTGCGCCCGTTCGGCGGGTCGCGCTCCGCCGTACCCTCGCGCTGCTGGCGCCCGCGCTCGTCGCGGCGCTGGTGGCGGTGGCGCCGGCCGGGGCCGACGCCCACCCGGGGCCGGCCGCCGCGCTCCGGGTGATCGAGCCCGTGGAGCCGGGCGGCGATCCCGGCGGTGAGCCGACCGAGCCCGCGCCCACCGGCGAGCCGACGACCACGGCGACGGCCCCGCCGCCCACCGAGCCGCCGCCGCCTGCGACCACGCCCCCGGCGCCGGTCACCACCTCGCCGGCCCCGCCGCCGACGAGCGCGCCCGCCGAACCGGCGCCGACCACGGCCGCGCCGGCCACCACCGCACCGGCGCCCCCGCCGGTCGTGCCGCCGGTCAAGACCCCGCCGCCACCACCGGCGCAGCCGGCCGGCGGCCCTCTGGGAGTACGCGTGACCACCGAGGACGTGGTCCTCACGCCGGACTACTGGAACGCCGACGCCACGGTGGCCACGCTGCGGGTGACTGTGACAAACACCGGCGGGCGGGCGGAGCGGATCAGCCTCGGCTACACGCTGCCGCCGGGGCTGACCGACGCGGGCACTCCTGGTTGCGAGCCGGCCGGCGACGGCAACCACCGCTGCGTCGGGTGGGACGCCGAGCCGGGTGCCCGGTTCAGCGCGACCATCCGGGTCCGGGTCGACGGCGACGCCTGGCGGACCATGCCGCTGGCCGGATCGGTCCAGGTCACCGCCGTCGCGCCCGGTGTGACCGGGGCGGCGTACGACGACGAGGGCTTCGCGGTGCTGTTCCCGCCCGGGCCGCCGGTACCCGGCATCTCGCTGCGCGCCGACGAGGTGCTGTTCGACATCAGCGGTGCGCCCAGCACGCTCACCGTCCGGCTGGGCAACACCGGCAAGGTCGACGCGGCGGGCCGGATCGAGGTGCTCCTGCCCGAAGGGGTGACCGTGGCCGGCCCCGAGAGCGGCTGCGCCCCGGTGTCGGCCGACCGGACCCGCTGCGAACTGGGCACACTGGCGGCCGGGCGGACCGCGACCGTACGGCTGACGCTGGCGGCCTCGGCTGAGGCGCAGCGGCGGGCGCCCCTGTCCGGCGCGGTGATCGGCCGGCTCGACCCGCGTAGCGGGCGCGACCGGCAGGTGCAGATGAGCTTCCGGATCAGCGCGGCGGCGGCGGACGCCGTCCCGCCCGGCGGGGCGCCGGCCCCGACCGGCTCGCAGGGCGTGCTCGTGGCCGCCGGCGAACGGGACGGCGACGACACCTCGGTCCGGGGGACCGCCATCGCGTTGATCGCCGTGTCCGGTCTCCTGGTCGTGCTCGCGCTGACTCTGGCGACCCGTTCGCTGCGCCGCCGCAGCGACATCACAGTGCCGGAGCGTCCGATCACCGACCGGTGATCATGGATATGCGGTGATCTGGGTTACGGGCCCAGGTACTAAACGCTGCAAAGCAGGGCATACAGCGGCCCGGTCCAGTCCCATACGTCGGACCTCGACCAAGGTGGCCCTAACGTGGCGACGTAGGCTCTGACGTGAGAATCGGAGCGGGCCGGGCCGGCGAGGGCGACGGCGCTCAGTTAAGCGAGGTGCGGGTGTGACCAAGCAGATCCGTCAGCTGGACCGGGTGGTCATCCGGTTCGCCGGTGACTCCGGCGACGGCATGCAGCTCACCGGCGACCGGTTCACCTCGGAGACGGCGCAACTGGGCAACGACATCTCCACGTTGCCCAACTTCCCCGCCGAGATCCGCGCTCCCGCCGGCACCCTGCCCGGCGTGTCGAGCTTCCAGGTGCACTTCGCCGACTACGACATCCTGACCCCGGGTGACGCGCCGAACGTGCTGGTGGCGATGAACCCGGCCGCGTTGAAGGCCAACCTGGCCGACCTGCCGCGCGGTGCGGACATCATCGTCAACACCGACGAGTTCACCCGGCGCAACCTGGCCAAGGTCGGCTACGCGACCAGCCCGCTCGACGACGACTCGCTCGCCGGGTACGCGGTGCACCCGGTGGCGCTCACCTCGATGACGATCGGGGCGCTGGCCGAGCACGACGTGTCCAAGAAGGACGCCGAGCGGGCCAAGAACATGTTCGCGCTCGGGCTGCTGAGCTGGATGTACTCCCGCCCGTACGAGTCCACGCTGCGCTTCCTGGAGCGCAAGTTCGCGGCCCGCCCCGAGCTGGTGGCGGCGAACGTGGCAGCGTTCCGGGCCGGCTGGAACTTCGGCGAGACCACCGAGGACTTCTCCGTCCGGTACGAGGTCAAGCCGGCCAAGATGCTGCCGGGCACCTACCGGAACATCACCGGCAACGCGGCGCTGTCGCTGGGCCTGGTGGCCGCCGGGGTGCGCTCCGGGCTGCCGGTGTTCCTCGGCGCGTACCCGATCACGCCGGCCTCGGACATCCTGCACGAGCTGAGCAAGCACAAGAAGTTCGGCGTGGTCACCATGCAGGCCGAGGACGAGATCGCCGCGGTCGGCGCGGCGCTCGGCGCGTCGTACGGCGGCTCGCTCGGCGTGACCACCACGAGCGGTCCGGGCGTGGCGCTCAAGAGCGAGACGATCTCCCTGGCGGTGGCGCTGGAACTGCCGCTGGTCATCGTCGACGTGCAGCGGGCCGGTCCGTCCACCGGCATGCCCACCAAGACCGAGCAGGCCGACCTGAACATGGCCCTGTACGGCCGGCACGGCGAGGCGCCGGTCGCGGTGATCGCGCCGAAGTCGCCGTCGGACTGCTTCCACGCGGCGCTGGAGGCGGCCCGGATCGCGCTCACCTACCGCACGCCGGTGATCCTGCTGTCGGACAACTACGTCGCCAACGGCTCCGAGCCGTGGCTGCTGCCCGACGTGGAGTCGCTGCCCGACCTGCGGGTCGAGTTCGCCACGAAGCCCAACGGCGAGGACGGCACCACCTTCCTGCCGTACCTGCGTGATCCGCAGACGCTGGCCCGCCCGTGGGCGGTGCCCGGCACGGCCGGGCTGGAGCACCGGATCGGCGGCCTGGAGAAGGCCGACAAGACCGGCGACATCTCGTACGACCCGGCCAACCACGACTTCATGGTGCGGACCCGGGCGGCCCGCATCGAGACCATCCCGGTGCCCGACGTCGAGGTGGAGGATCCGGACGGCGACGCCCGGGTGCTGGTGCTGGGCTGGGGCTCGACGTACGGGCCGATCGGCGCCGCCTGCCGTGGCCTGCGTCAGCGCGGGCTCTCGGTGGCCCAGGCCCACCTTCGGCACCTGGCCCCGATGCCGGCGAACCTCGGCGAGGTGCTGGGCCGCTACGACAGGGTGGTCGTACCGGAGATGAACCTCGGCCAGCTCGCCCACATGATCCGGGCGAAGTACCTGGTCGACGCGATCGGCTACAACCAGGTCCGCGGCCTGCCGTTCACGGCCGCCGAGCTGGAGACGATGCTGGAAGAGGTCCTGAAGAATGCCTGAGCCCGTCGCCCTCAAGCTCACCGCCAAGGACTTCAAGTCCGACCAGGAGGTGCGCTGGTGCCCCGGTTGCGGTGACTACGCCATCCTGGCGGCCGTACAGGGCTTCATGCCGGAGCTGAACATCCCCCGGGAGAACATCGTCTTCGTCTCGGGCATCGGCTGCTCGTCGCGCTTCCCGTACTACATGAACACGTACGGGATGCACTCGATCCACGGCCGCGCCCCGGCGATCGCCACCGGCCTGTCCGTGTCCCGGCCGGACCTGTCGGTCTGGGTGGTCACCGGTGACGGCGACGCGCTCTCCATCGGCGGCAACCATTTGATCCACGCGCTGCGCCGCAACGTGAACCTCAAGATCCTGCTGTTCAACAACCGGATCTACGGCCTCACCAAGGGCCAGTACTCGCCCACCTCCGAGGTCGGCAAGATCACCAAGTCGACGCCGGTCGGCTCGGCGGACGCCCCGTTCAACCCGCTGTCGCTGGCGCTCGGCGCCGAGGCCACGTTCGTGGCCCGGACGATCGACTCGGACCGCAAGCACCTCCAGTCGGTGCTGCGGGCCGCCGCCCAGCACGAGGGTTCGGCGTTCGTGGAGATCTACCAGAACTGCAACATCTTCAACGACGGCGCGTTCGACCCGCTGAAGGAGCCGGCCACCCGGGACGACTTCCTGATCCGGCTGGAGCACGGGCAGCCGATCACGTTCGGCAGGGACGGGCAGTTCTGCGTCGTCCACCCGCCCGGTGGTTTCGGGCTGGAGGTCCGGGAGACCGCGAACACGCCGGCCGAGGAGATCGTCGTGCACGACGCGGGCGTGGCCGACCCGGCGTACGCGTTCGCGCTGTCCCGGCTGCCCGGCCTGGACCTGAGCAACACCCCGATCGGGGTGTTCCGGTCGGTGGACCGTCCCTCCTACGACAGCGTGGTGCAGGAGCAGGTCGCGGCCGCCAAGGCCACCGTCGACCAGACCCCGGAGCAGCAGCTCTCCGCGCTGCTCGGCAGCGGCGACACCTGGACGATCCTCTGATCCGCCGCTGACCCGTCCCGCGAAAGGGCGGGCCGTTCCCCCGCGGAACGGCCCGCCCTTCTGCGTGTGACGGCGGCCCGGTCAGGCGGCCGCCGAGGCGGGCACCCACAGCTCATCGACGGCCCGCTCGGCCGCGGCGAGGCTCTGCTCGAACAGCGGGACCAGCTCGGCCATCGCCGGGTTGACCGGGGCCAGGGTCAGCTCGGCGCAGATGAACAGCGGCTCCAGCCCGGTCCGGGACAGGCCGTGCGGCAGCCACGGCTCGGCGTGGTCCCAGCCCTCCCGCGGGGTGCCCGCGCCGTACCCGCCGCCGCGGCTGACCAGGACGACGAACTGGCGGCCACCGAGCAGCCCGGCGTTCGTCACCGGGTCGTACGCGATGCCGGGGGCGATCAGGTGGTCGACCCACGACTTCACGCTGCTGGGCGGGCCGTAGTTGTAGAGCGGGAGCCCGAGCAGGACCGTGTCGGCCCGCTTCACCTCGGCCACGACCTCCTCGGTCAGCCGCCAGGACGCCTGCTGCTCGGGCGTGTGCTGATCCGGCGGTACGGCACGCGCGAGGCCGGTCGCGGTGTCCAGGTGCGGCAGCGGGTTCTGACCCAGGTCGCGGTAGGTGACGGTGCCGTCCGGATGGGCGGCGCGCCACGCGCCGGCGGCGCGGGCGGTGAGCCGCCGGCTGATCGACCGCTCCCCGGTGATGCTCGAGTCGATGTGCAACAGGTGCGTCATTTCTTCCTCCTCCATCGATCGTTCGTGCAGGGCCAACCATTTATAGCAGGCCGATGTTCCTCGGGGCGCGTAAACTGGGTCACATGTCCGCCGCACCGGTCGAGGAGTCCGAGCGCCGCTCCGGGCCCCTGCTCGATCACCTGGCCCGGCGGATGCGGCTGCGCTCGGAGTCGGTGCTGGCCCCGCTGGGCCTGCGCCCCCGCCACCTGGTGGCGCTCACCGTGCTGCGCGACTCCGGCGGCATCAGCCAGCAGGCGCTCGCCGGCACGCTGCAGATCGACAGCACGAACGTGGTCGGGCTGCTGAACGACCTGGAGTCGGACGGCCTGGCCGAGCGCCGCCGCTCCCCGGAGGACCGCCGCCGGCACGAGGTACGCCTCACCGAGGCGGGCACGAAGCGACTGCGCGAGGCGGAGTGCGCGCTCGCCGGGGCGGAGGAGGAGGTCCTCGGCGCGCTGGCTCCGGGCGAGCGGGACCTGCTCTACGACCTGCTGCGACGGGCCACCCAGGGCCGGTCGTCGACATGCGGCGAAGTGATCGCGGAGGGCGGCCCGGGCGCCTGCTGACCGCGGGCGCCCGGCGGGGCGAGGGTCAGATCGCGGTGGTGGCCTGCGGCCGGTCGTCCCGGACGTGGACGAGCATGTCGCCGGTCTCGATCACCGCGCCCGCGCGGTCGTTGAGCGTGACCACCTTCCCCCGGCGGACCAGCGCGATGACCAGCGACTCCAGCTCACGCGGTGAGCGGCCCACCTCGTCGCGCTCGGCCGACCGCATGGCCAGTGCCATGCCCTGCCCCGGGGTGAGCAGGTCCTCCACCACGTCGATCAAGGGCGGGGCCGAGGTGGACAGGCCGAGCAGCCGCCCGGCCGTGGCCGACGAGACGATCACGTGGTGCGCGCCGCTCTGCTTGAGCAGCGGCGCGTTCTCCGCCTCCCGCACCGCCGCGATGATGCGCACCTGACCGGCGGTGAGCTGCCGGACCGTGAGCGCCACCAGCACCGACGCGTCGTCGCTGTCGGTCGCGATGATGACCGACTTCGCGGTACGCACGTGCGCCTGCTCCAGCACCGACGAGCGGGTCGCCGAGCCCTCGATCGTCACCAGCCCGTTGGAGGTGGCCTGCCGCAGCGCCGGCCCGCTCCGCTCGACCACCACGATCTTGGCCTTGTCCGTGCCGTTCTCCAGCAGGGCGGAGACCGCGCTGCGGCCCTTGGTGCCGTAGCCGCAGATGATGACGTGGTCCTTCACGGTTCTCCTCCACCGCGACAGGCGAAGGCCGGTGCGGTACTGCTCGGTCAGGACTTCCAGGGTGGTGCCGACCAGGATGATCAGGAACAGCACCCGGGCGGGGGTGATGAACAGGACGTTCGCCAGCCGCGCCGACGAACTGACCGGGGTGATGTCGCCGTACCCAGTGGTGGAGAGCGAGACCACCACGTAGTAGAAGCAGTCGAGCAGGCTCAGGCCGCTCTCGTCCACGTCGCGGTAGCCCTCACGGTCCAGCCAGACCACCGCCACGGTGGCGAAGACCAGGCCGAGGGCGGCGAGCAGGCGCAGACTCAGCGCGCTCAGCGGCCCCCGCCGTTGCGCGGGAAAATGGATCACCGTCGGTCCTGCTCCGCCACCTGCACGCCCTCAAGATAGCGGTTACGCCGCGAGCCGGCTGGCTGGGCCGGGCGCCCGCCCTCCTGGCCTCGTCCGGCGTTGATCCACACCTGCCCGGTCGATACTTCGGGGCCGACCGGGCAGGTGCCGGGCGCGTGGACGGGGCATGATGGGGACGTCCGGGACGGCGACCGCGAGGAGGCCGGCATGTCGTTGCTGCGACGCGTGATCGGCGGGGTGCTCCGGCGCATCCGCCTGCGTCAGGGCCGCACGCTGCGCGAGGTGGCCCTGGCCGCCGGCGTCTCCCTGCCCTATCTCTCCGAGGTCGAACGCGGACGCAAGGAGGCCTCCTCCGAGGTGCTGGCCGCGATCTGCCGCGCGCTCGGGATCCACCTCGCCGATCTGCTCGAAGAGGCACGCGACGAGCTGCGCCGGGAGCGTCCGACCCCGGTCGGCCCCGGCGTCTCGGCGGCCCGCTTCGACCGGGTGCCGGTCGCCCGCACCGGGCCGCAGCTTCGGGTCGGCCCGCCGCGGCTGTCCGTCACGCGCCGCCCGGCCGTGTCGCCCCGGCCGCCCGTGACCCGCCGGCCCGCCGTCTCGCTCCGGCCACACGTCGGCCGCCGCCCGGTCACCGCCACGCCACTGCTGGGCGGCGTGCTGCGGCCCGTGGACCTCGGACCGGCGCCGCTCGGACCGGCGTTCGACGCGGCCACGCCGATCGGGTTCGCCGGCGGCATCCGGATCTGGCCGGCTCCCTCCGCCCCGGCCGTCCGCCCCCGTCCGCGTACCTCCGTCACCGTCGCCCGGCGGCGGGCCCGTGCCGGCCGGCGGCGGCCGGTCGCCGCGTAGCTTCTGCCCAGGGCGAATCTGCCGCCGGCAGAAAGCCTGGGCCGCGTGGGTGCGCCCGGCGGACGCTGGAGACCGCCGGGTTCCCGGGCGGTCCCCGCCCACCGGCGTACGGAGGTGGGCGGCGATGGGTGGCATCTGGATGCTCGACGAGGGGCAGCCGGCGTTCGGCGACCGGGTCTTCGAACGGCTGCTGAAGGAGCGGATCATCTTCCTCGGCACCGAGGTCACCGACGCGTCGGCCAACCAGATATGCGCGCAGATCCTGCTCCTCGCGGCCGAGGACGCCGAGCGCGACATCTTCCTCTACATCAACTCGCCGGGCGGCTCGGTCAGCGCCGGCATGGCCGTCTACGACACCATGCGGTACGTCAAGAACGACGTGGCGACGCTGGCGCTCGGGATGGCCGGCTCGATGGGCCAGTTCCTGCTCTGCGCCGGGGCGGCGGGCAAGCGGTTCGCGCTGCCGCACTCGCGGATCATGATGCACCAGCCCTCCGGCGGGATGGGCGGCACCGCCGCGGACATCACCATCCAGGCCGAGAACATGCTGCACGTGAAGCGCACCATGCAGGAGCTGATCGCCCGGCACAGCGGACGGACGCTGGAGGAGATCCAGCGCGACTGGGACCGCGACCGCTGGTTCACCGCCGAGCAGGCCCGCGAGTACGGCCTCGTCGACCAGGTGCTCACCCGCGTCGACCAGCTCGCGGCGTGAGCGGGCGCGGCCCGGCCGGTCCCGCACCGGCCGGGCCGCCCTCGCGGTCAGGGATAGGTGACCACGGTGCTGGTGCCGTACGACCCGACGACAGGCGTGCCGGCCTCGTTGATCGTGCGCTCGATGCCGCCGCTGCCGTCCAGGAACACGGTGATCGCGTCGTGGAACCGCACCCCGGCCCGGCGCGGCGCCTCGATCCCCCGGTCGCAGCGGATGTCCACGCCCTGGTTGAAGTACGAGTACACGCCGAGCCCCCACGCCTCGTGCGTGCGGACGTGGTCGGCCACCTTGTACGACGCCCAGCCGTTGCCGGTCGGGCTGCGCCAGGCCGCCTGGCTCGGCGGGTCGTAGGGCAGCTCGCTCTGGTAGAACACGGTCCGGCCGCGCTCGCCGTTCCAGATCGTCTGCCAGCGCTGGTAGTGCTCGACGAACAGCCCGTACGCGGTCACGTCGTCGCCGTTGACGACCACGCCGGTGGCAGCGGTGTTCACGGTCCAGCCGATCGTGCCGGCCCGGCCGTGGTCGCCACGCCAGGCCCAGATGTTGTCGATGAGCGTGTGCCGGCTGTGCACCACCAGGCTCGTCACCGCCCGCCCGGCGTACGGGCCGCCGATGCGGAAGAAGACGTCCTGGAGCGAGATCGGGTTCGTGGCGTGCGACCGGTGGCAGTGCCGCGTGCCGACCTCGACCAGCACCGGCGACTCGACCGGCCCGGCGTCCACGAGCACCCCGGCGATGCGGACCCCGTCCACGTCCTCGATCCGCAGCGCCGCGTCCCCCCGGTCCGGCACCAGGCTGGGCATCCCGAGGCCGAGCACGACGGTGCCCGGACGGCGTACCCGCAGGGCCCGGTCCAGGTGATAGACGCCGGGGGTGAGCAGCAGGTGCCGGCCCCGGGCCAGTTCGGCGTTGATGCGCCTGGCCGAGTCGGTGGGCCGGGCCAGGTAGAACGCGGACAGCGGCAGCGACGGCACCGGCGCGCCACCGGCGGCCCAGGTGGTGCCGGCGGTGTCACGGCGCAGGCGCGGTACGGCGACCCGCCAGGCCCCGCGAGCGTCGACGAACAGGTACGGCTTCTCCCGGGTGACCGGGCTGGTCGGCAGCGTGGTGTACGGCGGGTCGGGGAAGCCCTGCGCGGGCGCGCCGAGCACACCGGAGAAGACCTGGTTCCACACGCCGTTGGTCCACTCGCCGCCGAGTTCGCTGTCCCGGGTGAGCCACTGCTGCTGGGAGCCGTTGATGGTGATGCCGTCCACCTTGGAGTCGGCGATGTAGCCGCCGCTGGAGTAGCCGCCGTTGCCGGGTTCCAGCCACAGCACGCCCTTGACGTGCACCCGCCGCATCGGTGACGCCTGCGAGACGGCCCATTGGTTCGACCAGTCCGTCGGGGTGACGGCGAGGTTCTCCGCCGAGCGCCAGAAGTTGGTGAGCGCGGAGATGCCGGCGGGCGAGTTCGGATCCGGCTGCCCGACCACCCGGACCGCGCCGTGGATCTCCACGTCGTCCGGGTGCGCGCCGAGACCGGCGACAGTCGTGTAGTAGCCGAGCCGGGCGTCCACCTCGTAGCGGCCGGGCTTGAACAGCACGGCGTACCTGTCGAAGCCCATCTCGTTGCGTTCCTGGGCGGTGAACAGCCGGTCCAGCGTGGACTGGATCTCATCGACCGGCGTGCTGGGGTCGTACACGAAGACGTTCGGGCCGAAGTCGGGCTCGCGGGCGGGGCGCGCGGCCGGGGAGGCGGCGGCGCCGGCCGGGAGGCCGAGGGCGGTGAGCGAGGCCGCGGAGGCGGTGAGCGTGAGGAAACGGCGGCGGGAGGGGTCGGGTGATCGCATCTGCCTGCCTGTTCGGTGATGGGACGGGAGAGCGCTCTCTCGGCTGTTCCTACCTCATCACCGTCGATACCGCCAGAGCCCGCCGGTTCCGGAACCGGCGGGCTCTGGGTCGGGCTGTACTCAGGCGCGCTCGGCGCGCTGCTTCACCAGGTCGTCGACGAGCTTCTCGACGTAGTCGGCGGTCTCCTCCCAGCGGGTGACGGCGACGCAGCGGATGCCCATCGCCTTGACCGGGTAGTCGTTGCCACCCACGTCCAGGCGGTCACCCACGAAGAGCACGTTGTCGATCTTCAGGTCCAGGTGCTCCAGCAGCTTCCGCATGCCGTACGCCTTGTCCACGCCCTTGCGAGTGACGTCGATCGACGTCGAGCCGCCACCACGCACCTCCAGGTCGGGCAGCTTCGCCGCTACCGCGTCCCGCAGCCGCCGCTTCTTGTCGCCGTCCGGGTCCCAGCCGTACTTCTCGGCCGGCGGGGCCGACTGCCCCAGCGCGGAGAACGTGATCTGGCTGCCCCGGTCCTCGATGATGTCGCCCCAGGTCTTCGCCTCCCACAGGCCCAGCGCCTGCGCCGACTCGGTGAGCGCGGTGACGACCCGGGCCTTGTCGGCCTCGGTCAGATCCTCCGCGTAGACCTGCCGCCAGCCCCCGTCGGACCAGCGGTAGTAGCGGGTGCCGCAGGTCGGCATCAGGTGCAGCCGGTCGCGCTGCTCCTCGGTGAGGTCGAGGTGGGCGAGCACCTGCGACTGGAACTGCTCGAACCGGCCACCGGAGATGACCAGTACGTCCACCTCGGTGAGCAGGTGGCCGAGCAACTCCGCCATCCGACGATCGATCTGGGACTTGGAAATCGCCAGGGTGTCGTCGAGATCGAACGCCACCACTCGAAGATCGTTCACGAATACCTCATGTCGTCGCGGACAGGCCAGGACCTGCCAGGGTACCGACGGGTCCTGGCACCGGCCTGAGCGCCCGGCGGGTGACACGCCCCCTCGACGGAGCGTAACCCGGCAGGTCTCCGGGCGGCCCCGCTTCCCGCTCCCGGCGTCAGCACTCCCCCGTTGACGGGATCGCCGGCCGTCGATAGCGTTCGGCTGATAATTACTTTCATCGATGGAGGCGTGCCGGTGAGATTCCTTCGAATACGCGGAGGGCTCGTCACCCTCGCCGCAGCCGCCCTGGCAGCCACCACGGTGGCGATCGTGCCGGCTGCCGCCGCGCCCGCCGACGACATGTCCACGCTGGCGAGCTCCTCCACCTTCCCGCTGGCCGACCCGGACACCCTGCTGGCGAAGGACGGCTCGTACGTCACCTACGGCACCACAGTCGGCGCCGGGACCGGCGCGCGCTGCGGCGCGACCGGCAGGCTGTACGTACCGGTCCTCGTCCACGGCTCCGGCAACAGCGTGGGCATGGCGAACTGCGCGTCGTACGACGCCCTGCCGTCCGGCCCGGGCGCGTGGGCCGAGCCCGGCGGCGCGGTCTGGGCCCCCGGCGTCGCCCGCTTCGGCAGCCGGTTCTTCATGTTCTACACCGCCTCCCGCAAGGGCACCGGCCAGAAGTGCATCGGACGCGCCGTCTCCGACAGCGCCCGCGGCCCCTTCCAGAACCAGGGCGAGTGGGCCTGCCCGGACGCCGGCCGGTGGGCACTCGACGCCAACCCCTTCGTGGCCGGCGGGAACCTGTACGTGACCTACCGGGACGATGCCATCGCCTCCGGCGCCGAGACCGGCATCTCCACCGTCCGCACGGACGGCGAGGGCCGCGCGATCTGGGACACCCGCCGGGACATGCTTAAGAGCACCGACATCACCTGGGACACCGCCAAGACCAGCGGCGGTACGCACGTGGTGGAGAACCCGTCGATGTGGAAGGCCGCCGACGGGGACTGGTACCTCATGTACTCGGGCAACAACTGGGACAGCGCCCGCTACGCCACCGGCATCGCCCGCTGCGGCGCCACTCCCCTGCCCGGCTCCCGGTGCACTCCCATCCGGGAAGGCGTGTCGAGGCCCTTCTTCGGCTACACCGGCAGCGCCGGGCTCAATCCGATCCGGGGCCTGCCCGGCAACCACCAGGGCCCCGGCGGGATGGACGTGTTCGCCGCCGCCGACGGCAGCGAGCGCGTGGTGTGGCACTGGTGGAACGGCTCCACCCGCTTCCCGATGACCGGCGTCCTGACCCGCCCCTCCACCGGCTTCCTCGTGTCGTAGTCGGCGCGCCCGCGGACACGGCTGCTCACCATGCGCTTCGGCGCAGTCACGCTGGGTTGAAATGCTTCACGGAAAATTGCATTTGGCAAGAGATGGCACCGAAATTTTCTCGATGCGATGCATCTGCTTGTCAGGTACCCGACAGTGAATTACCCACTCTTGTGCTAGCTGTCCGCCGGGAGGATGCTCGAACGGTCGAACGGCACTGCGTCGCCTCACACAGAGGGCGGCGCCCGGCTGCCACCGGACGCCGCGTTCGACTCCACCGCTGCAACGGAAGGAGTCACGTTGACTGTAATCCCTCACGGGTCAGACTTCGAGACACCAGAGGACGAGGACGAAACCGTTGCCGAGCCGACCGACCGGCACCGGCTCATCCTGGCGTACATCAAGACGCTCAGTCCGATCATCGCCGCCGTCGTCGCCTGCATCGGGACACTGGTGGCAGCGCTGGTCCGCTGACCCGCCGGCCCCGCGCTCCGGCTCCGGCCGGACGTGGGGCCGTCCCGTCCGTCCGGAAAGGTCTGGCCGGACGCGGGGCCTCCCGCGCTGAACGGTCTGGCACACTGCGGCGATGCCGACGTTTGATCGACTCTTCGCCGAACATGTCGGCACCGGCCTGGCCCGCCAGATGGCGCTGGCCGACCTGCTCGGCGAGCGTGACTGGCAGCTCGACGTGCCCGACGGCATCGTGACGTTCGGGACCGACCTGCGGTACCGCGTCCAGCTCCTCGGCACCGAGAGCCACGACGACGGCACCTGGCTGTGGGCCTGGGCCAACGAGGCCGCCAACCTCCCACCGCCGTTGCTGCATCTGGCCGGCTGGCTTCGCGAGTACGGGCACCGCCAAGGGGTCGCCGAACTCACCGAACCCACGTTCCCGCTCCAGCGCGCCGACGGAAACCGCCTCGCCCTACTGGCGTCCGGCCTGACCGGCCGCTACTACCGCGGGCCGTACGACGGCGGCGCGGTCTTCTTCCACCTCGACGACGCCCCACCGCAGATCACCGCGCCGGTCCGGCCGGAGCGGGTGCTGACCGTACTGACGCAGGTGCTTCAGTCCTTCCCGGTGGAACACCGCGTGGCCGTCGAGTCGTTCCTGCACCAGCAGGGGTGGCGGCTGGATCGGGCGCCGATCTCGGTGACGGCGCAGGATCGGGGCGGGTCCGTTCTGCGTGTCGACTTCGACGCGATGGGTCGCGTCAGCAACCTGTCGGGAACGGTCAGCCCGTAGGCGGAATGTGGTGCACCCAACCTGTCAGCATACGAACCCTCAAGCGGTGATTGAGGGCCCCGAACTGGCCGTCGCGGCGACGCATGCAAAGGTTCGCCGTGATGGCTATCGCAAGTAGCCGTCGGGAGCGCGGCAACCAGTTCGTCTACGACGAAGATCATGCTGCGTACCGGGCGATTTCTGAAGTCGCTCGTGTTTGCCGTGCCGATAAGGTCGCCGTCGATGACCCGCGAGTTCGCCCATGCCGAGGCTCGGTCGACGTGCGGGAGGCGACAAGCTTGGGAGTGGTTTTCATCCGGGTGGAGAATGGGTCGTCGCGTCCTGGCCATAGCGTGGAGAAGCTGCCAGGTAGTACGGCCGACCAGCATGACGCAGCCTTCGAGTGTCCTGCCGAGCCGGAGCTTGTCGCCGTGCGACGGTCTCGGGGCCGTGTCGGAAGGCCCAGCCGCCCCTGTCGGCGTGCCGCCGGGTCCGTCTGGATCGACACGGCCGCCATCAACGGTGAAGACCTGCAGGGCAGCTTGAAAGCCCCACGGCGCGGCCACCGCAGAGCTTCGCACCGCCGTGGCATGCTTGGCCTCCCGCGAGGGGATGGTCCGCGGTCTGTCGCATAGCCTGCCCGCAGGATTGGAGTGCTTCGTGACAACAGCACAGATACAGCTATGGGACGACAACCCCAGCACCCTCGATCTGCTGGGATTCGACGCCGTTGTTCAGCCCGTGCTCGCGGCGCTGGAGCAACCCGATCTCGACCCGCTGACAATCTCGGTGCAGAGCCCGTGGGGCGGCGGGAAGTCAACGGTTTTGGAGCTGCTCTACCTTCAGCTCAAGGACCAGAAGCGTTACGTCGTGGTTCGAACCAGTCCCTGGGAGTACGACGACCACGACGACGTGCGCGGCACGCTGATCACGGAGGTCCTGGCCGGCATCGAGGCCAGCGTTAAGGACAACGCGGCCTTGAAAGACAAGGTCAAGCAGAAGGTCACCGACCTCGCGCGGCGAATCAGCTGGGGACGAGTAGCGCACGCCCTCGCCAAGGGCGCGATCACCATGCAATGGAACTACGACGAGATGATCAAGGCGTTCACGCCCAAGGACGCCGCGTCACCGGACTCGATGGCCGGGTTCCGCGGCTCCTACAAGGAGCTGCTCGACCTGATTCCGCAGGCCGAACGCGTCATCGTCCTCGTTGACGACCTCGACCGGTGCCTGCCCGACGCGGTCACGGCCACGTTGGAAGCCATCAAGCTGTTTCTGTCGGTCAAGAAGATGGTTTTTGTCCTTGCGGCCGACCAAGAAATGATTCGTGAAGCGATCGCGGCAAGCCTCGGCGCCAGCAACCGCAGCGAACGATTCGCGCAGCGATACCTCGAGAAAATCGTGCAGCTTCCCATCGCCCTGCCGCGGCTCGCCCCGGCAGACGCAGAGGCATACATCGGACTCCTGCTCGCCGGACGCAAGCGGCCCGACGACGCGGCGCTGGAAGCATTGGCTGCGCATGTCACGAGCCGGCGCAACTGCGGCAGCAGCCCCCTGCTCGCCGACTTTGCACAGCTCGCCTGGGCGCCCCTTGACAGTGACCTCACGCTCGCCGCTCAGCTCGCCCAAGGTCTGCGGGCCGACCGCCTGGCCAATCCACGGCAGATCAAACGCTTCCTCAACGCCTACGGCGTTCGGCAGTCCATCGCCAGCTCCCGTGGAGTCAGCGTGCCCGCCGACGTCTTGGTCAAGATGCTGCTCCTGGAAGACCAGCACCGGTCCTCGTTCGAGACCCTCGCCGCAACACCCGCCCTCGAACGGGCCACGCTGCTACAGAGTTGGCAGGAGTGGGCCCACGGCACCACCGATGCCCCGGACCAGCCACCAGCGGGAATCGCCGTCGAGACCAAACATTGGGCTGACTCGCCGCCCTCGCTCACTGGTGTGGAGCTGGGCAACTACCTCACCTTGGCGGCCAGCCTGCTTGATGTGACCACCGGAACCCAGGTCAGCGACGCCACGGTCGCGCTCGTACGGCGACTTCTGTCCGAGAGCCAGGCCGACCGCGAAGCGGCAGCCGAGGCACTCGGCCAGCGTCCCGCCGATGAGCAGCGCGCCGCCCTCACACTGCTATTCACCGAGGCTAGGCGCAGCGACGACGCCACTACCATCGTGGCCGGCGCATGCCTGTGGGCCCAGCAGTCAACCGACCTGGCAGAGGTTATCGCAGCCGGGATTCGGGAGGACTGCTGGGGCCAGCGCCTTACCTCGGGCGCCGTCGTGGATCTCTTCAGCTCGTCGATCCCCGCTTTGCAGCAGCTCGTACGCGATGCAGCCCAGGACGGAACATTGGACCCAGCGACTCGCCAGGCCGCTGAGGAGGAGATCGGCGCATCCGGTGGGCACTAGCGGGTCCTATGGCGGCAGCAACGCCAAGCGCTGGCGCGATTTCCGCAAAGCGTGGAACGGCCTCAATACAGGCGACGGGTCGCCGCCGACCCCGCCGAAGCCACCACCTGACGCTCCGCCACCTCCTGACACGCAGCCACCACCGGATCTTGGTCCTCCGCCCAACCCAGGGCTTGACCTTCTCGGTGAGGCACTGCTCAACGGGCTTGGCCGCGATGACCGACTCAGCCGTAGTCCAGACGCTCCCACGCTTTCGCTGTCGTCGCTGCTCGCCCGCCGCCCAGGGGCGGGCGGAGGCGGCGGAACCGCCGGTGGCGCTGCCACCGGAACGACCGGAAGTCCAGGTCGCGCAGGCGCGCGCTCGTCACGCCAGGTCATCAATGGGGCGGGGCGTGGAGGTGCGGCTCTCGGCGCCGCCTACGCGCTGCGAGCCCGGGACGGTGCAGCGCTCGCTGACTACGGTCTCTCGCTGGCCGAGTTGGACGGGCTTGGCCCGCGAGGACAGGCAGTCAAGATCGTTGCGCTGATTCTCGGTGACGACGGACATCCCGACGAAGCTGCGCTACGGCAAGCCGCTACGCAGCAGGTGAAGCGAATCCTGGGCGAAGGAACGGAAGTACCTCCGGCAGATGCTATCCGAGGCCTTGTCGGAGAACTGATCTTTCGACTCGGCCTGACTGAACTCAAAGACCAGATCAACGCCGGAACCCTCGACGGCAAACAGGCCGCCGTGCGAGAACGCTCCTTGCGAGGTTGGATCGCGGCTAAGCTGCGCGCCCTACCCATCGGGACGTCCGGCCAAGTCACCCGATCTGAGCTGCACCAGGCGACCGCCGATCTGGCGCACAAAGCGCTTCGCATCTTGAGAGCAAGGTAGACACATGCCACCGGGAGTCTTCGAACTACGCTGCCAATCGGACACTGCCGCGTCCGCCGAATCCGCAACGCCACTCCAGTGGCCGACCAGCGCGGGCGAAACGTCGACCGTTCGCTCCGACCTGGGATGGTGGATGCAGGATATTGGCCAGGTCCCCGACGCTGCGATCGACCTCGTACGCATTGCCGGCGGTGCCTACCTCGCCGACCGCCTCGCCGACCGCCCCGCAACCTTTACCCGCACCATGCATCTGCGCATTGCAGTCACCAACCCCGATCGCTGGGCAAACGGCACCGCGGACTTGGCGGCTGACCTTCTCCACTGGCTCACTGGCGATCAATGGACGCTCACCCTGTTTCAAGATCCTTGCGCCGATCGACCGGAGAGCTCGCCCGGCCCGACACCCAATGATGCGCCTACCTCGCTGCTCAGCGGCGGCCTCGATTCGTTCCTCGGCGCCCTCCACCTACTACAGCCTGGGCACACCCAGCCCCAGTTCGTCGGGCATGCCGACTCCGCAACAGCAGTCCGGCACGCACAGTCGCTGATCGCCCAGTGGCTCGGCACCGCCTACAGTCCGCCGCCGTCATATTCGCGCCTGGAGTTCAGCCAGGCTGAGCGTAAGAGAGAGAACTCCAGCCGCAGCAGATCGCTGCTGTTTATGGCCCTGGGAACCATGTCAGCCGCGGCTGACCACTCCGACGTGGTCTACGTGCCTGAGAACGGATACACGAGTCTGAACATCCCCCTGCACCCGAACCGTGGCGGGGCACTATCAACCCGGTCGACTCATCCGACAACGCTGCAGCGCGTCAACGACTTACTCGCGGCGCTGGAGCTGACCGTGCAGATCACCAACCCATTCGCAGACCTCACGAAGGGCGAGCAGATGGCCCGGGTCGCGGCCCAATCAATGCCAGCAGGGTGGGAGAAGGCCGCCGCCAAGACAGTTTCGTGTGGCAAGCTCGACGGCCGGACCTTCGAAGGCGGCAACCCCAACCTCAACTGCGGGCTCTGCTACCCCTGCGTCGTTCGACGTGGAGCCTTCCTGGCTGCGGGTGTCACAGACGAGACCGTCTATCTCTCCGATGTTCTGACCGGAGACAGCCGCACACAGCTCCTGGGCAAGCGGCGCAGCGACCGCGAAGCGATCGCCTATGCCATCGAGCACGGACCGGACGACGACCTCATTGACGCCAGCACATGGCCCGACGGATACGACCTCGACCAGGCCACCGATCTTGTCCGCCGCGGACTGGCAGAACTGTCGGCGGTGACGCTGACATGAGCCTGCTGCTGAACGGACCGCCCGCCCTCGACTGCCACGCCCACATCGCTGCAGACGTCACGCCGGCACAAGTGCGCGCGCTCGGCGGAGCGCACGTATTCGCCGTGACCCGGACACTCGCCGAAGCCGACCAAGTGCGTCACCGACGCGACGCGCATCTCACCTGGGGACTCGGCGTACACCCAGGCGTCGCAGCGGCTCGCGTCGCGTGGGATCCGAAAAAGTTTGCAGCGCTGCTACCGAACTTCGCCTTAGTCGGTGAAGTCGGCCTCGACCGGCGTGCCGGCGACCTGCCCGGCCAGCAAGCGATTCTGCGCGAAATCCTCCGCCAGTGCTCAGGCCAGCAAGTCCTTCTCTCGATCCACAGCACGGGTGTCACAGCAGCGGTCACTGACTTGCTCCTCGAACAGCCCCATCCTGGCGCCATCCTGCACTGGTTTCTCGGGACGAATGACCAGATCGACGCTGCGACCAAGGCAGGGGCTTACTTCTCGGTCAACACTGGCATGAGCCGGTCCGCCCTTGCCGCCCTACCGGAAGACCGAGTGCTCCCAGAGACGGACTACCCCGCAAGACAGAGCAAGGCGAAGCGCCCAGCGGATGTGGCCGCCGTCGAACGATCAATCAGCGAAGTCTGGGGAGCCACGATCGAAGAAGTAAGGATCCGTCTCTGGGGCAATCTCCGAGCACTTGCAAGCGCTGCGCGGGTACTCGATCGCCTGCCGGATGCCCTTGGTGACTTACTGCTGGAGTTCTGAGGTGCACGCAACAACCCGCGTCGCCGTAGCAACTCCTCGTTAGACGACCAGGCAGAGTCATGCCGCTACATCAAGGCCGTGGCGAATCGGTAGGTTTAAACGGCATCCTTGATCTGTAGGACGACTGGCCCTGTTGCGGTCGGAGCAATCCAAGCCTCGTAGTTGGGATTCCGGGGGTCAGTCTTCGTGGTGCCGAGCCACGTGTAGCGCACGGCCAATCCATACGTGCCCTTCACATGGTAGATCCCGAACTTCGGATCGAATGTCGCGCGAGCTGTCAGCAACGGATCGTCCGTCAAAGACCATTTGATCTTTTCGGCACCCGACGGCGGCCGCCATTCAGGGCAACCGGCCGGCATGGTCGAGCCGGCGCCGTGTACGCAACGGGCAAATGCGTCTTTCAGGTTCGCCGCCATCGGTTCCCATGCCACCTTGGGATCCTGTTTTACAACCTCGGGATCACCTATGGCCGAGTGCTCTTTGATCTCCTGGACGTCGAGCTTTCCTTCCGCCCACTTCACCTTGGCCCAGTACGTCGTTGGCGTCACGACGCGGCGCGACGTCTTGGAGACGGTGTAGTCCGCCGACACCACGACGGTCCCGAGCATGTCGAAGCGGCTTTCCGCCTCGATGTAGTGGATGACCGGAGCCTCAAGGGGATTGCCGTAGAAGGCCCAATGGGCCTTGGAAACCTCCGATGTCTCGACAATGGATTGCGGGCAATTGGCCGGAGTTGCAGACGCTGACTTCACGCATTTGTCGAGCCAATCACTTGCAGCCGCGACCACGGCCTCCTGATTCACTTCGGCCGGCCAGGGATCTGATGTCGCCGGGAACGGCTCGTCTCCTCCGAAAATGAAATAGCCTAAGACGGCCAGGACGGCGACTACGCCCAGTCCTCCACCGCCTGCGGCTGCCGCCGCACCACTGCCCGAACCTGATTCCGACGACTCTTCGTCATCCCCTTGATCATCGGGGTTAGGGGGTGGACCGTAGTACTTCTTCGTCGTCCTGTAGTCATGATGGACGTAGTCGCGCGCGGGCTGGACCACGTCTCCATCGGTGGTGTGTCCGGTCTGATTGACCACCTGGTCACCTACCGTCCGAGCCCGGCCGACCCCGAACGATGTAGTCACGCGCTACTTGGATGACGTCTCCGTTGGACGTGTAACCATTCTGATTCACGACTGGAACGCCACCGGCCGAGGCAACCCTGCTGTCCACTCCATACTGATCTTGCGTATCGGAGACGGGCGCCGAGCCCTTAAGCGTCAGATACGTACCGATGGTTGCCACTGGCAGAGCGATAATGTTTGCCCACGCTGCGGCACCGTCGAGGCTTCCGCTGAAGATCATGATCAGCGAGGCAATGATGATCAGAACAAGCGCAGAGGCAGTCCAGAGTCGCTTGGGCACGACGTCCATGATGAGCGATGAATGCAACTCGCGGAAGCTTCGAGAGCGAGTGTCGTCGATCCGTCACGTTAGAACGATGAGCTGGAGCCCATTCGGCCCGCGCCTTCGACCTGGTCGCAAACAGAGTCATGGCAGCTAGACTAGGAGACGCGGGCGAGTATTTTAGCTATTCGGACAAGTCGTGTCAAGTCCCGATTTATAGGGATAGTGCCCCCGGCAGGATTCGAACCTGCGACACACGGTTTAGGAAACCGATGCTCTATCCCCTGAGCTACGAGGGCGCGAGGGCACAGTCTAGCGACCTGGGGGTTCAGCTGGGGTGGCAGGGAGTGGCCCACGTTCCCCGGACCCCCGTTCTCCCAGCCCAAGACCACAGCTCGAGCACACGAACCCCGGTTTGCGACCGGCGGTCGGTCGCGGTGACCCGCGTTGGCACCGGTTCACCCAGGGTGGCATCCGCTGAAGAGCACACACTGCGCACATCATCGAAGATCGCGATGCGCGCTCCCCCCCGGGGGGCGCGGCACCTTCGCCGGATCTGATAAGGACGCGTCGAACCGACCGAAGCGTGGCCTGAGCAGGACTTACGCCCGTTCTGCCGATCTTCAGCAAGCGAAGTTTTCTACGCGAGTTCGCACAGGCGAACCATGCGTCAGCTTTCGAGACCTGCGCGGTTGAGGCGTTCGAGCAGGCTGGGCTTGCGGGCGTGCACCGCCCGCAGCTCGGCCAGCCGGTGTCGGAACGATGCCCTGTCTCCGTCGCGTTCGCCGAGGTCGCGCAGGTCGACGAGTAGCTGTACGGCGGCGTCGTATTCGCGGGGTTTCTTCGTGGCGACGAGTTCGTCGACCCGTTGCCAGGCGGCGGGTTGGTCGACCGCGAGGGTGTCGAGGTGCCGTTGCCGGGCGGATGCTGCGGACCGTTCCCGGCGAATCCGGTCGCGTTCACGTTGCTCCGCGTCCTGTCGTTCCCGCTGGGCGCGCAACTCCGTGGCGGTGGCGAATAGTTCCCCCGCGGTGCGGGCCGCTGCCGGGGTGGGCGTATCAGTGCGGTGTGCGTCCCGGTAGCGGCGCAGCAGTCGGCTGCGCAGGTGGCTGTCACTGCCGGTGATCAGGTCGGCCAGAATGGCGTCCTTGTCCCGAGCGGACAGCCCGACGACCCAGGTGCGTAGTTGCGCGGCGGTCGGTTCGCCGGAGGCGGGCGGCGACGACCCGTCCGCTGCGGCCGCGATCAGGTCGGGGTCGATGCGCAGGAACTCGGCAACGGCGGTGAGGGACGCGTCGAGGGTGCCCAGCCCGGCGGGGACGGACGGTTCGGGCTCGTCGTCGGCGATCTCCTCGGACTGTACGCAGCGCAACCAGGCCAGGTACAGCAGGCGCAGGTCGCCGCCGGCGAGGCCGGCCCGGACCGGGATGATTGAGGCGAGCAGGCCGTGGCCGTCGAGGTCCCACTCGTCGGTGCCGTCTTCGTCCTCGTCGTGAAGGTCGATGATGATGTGCTTGCCGGCGGTCCACGCGGATGCGCTGTCGCCCTGGCAGTACCGGGCCACGGTGGCGGGGTCGAGCACGTGTTTGGGTAGCCGCAGCATGAGCTGGCGGGTGCCCCAGTTCGCCAGGTACAGGTGCGCGTCGAAGTACCGTTCCATCAGCGTGCGGGGGTCGCCCTTGAAGTTGCCCCACTCGTAGGTGTTCACGAAGCTGGTGGCGGTGATGTCGGTCCGGGTCGACAGCGACCGAAGCGCGGCCCGCTCCCGGCCGGTGAGGGGTCGGTCGACGGCGGTGAATTCGTAGTACTGGTACTCACTCACGGTGGCCTACCTTCCGCCCAGTGCCGATAGGCGTCGATCCACGCGGCGCCTTCGGGCGCGGGGGTGGGTAGCGGCAGGTCGAGGAGGTCGATCTTCTGCCGGTGGCGGTCTCGGGCGCAGACCGCGACGATGCTGTCCGCGGCCAGCTCGATCTTGCCTATGGTGGCCTCGACGCCGAGGACGGTGGTGGTGAACGGCACCGCCAGATGCTCCTCGATCATGGTGTACAGGCCGTTGAGCTGCTCGTCGTCGCCGTACGCGTCGACGGTGGCTTCCGCGATCATCGCCTCCAGCGCGGCGTTTGCCTTCGATGCCATCGGCGGAGAATGGCCGACCGGTGTCGGGGTGCTCGGAGCCTGATACGCGAGGATGGTCGGCATGGGTTCGGTGGCCGAGTTCGTCGATCTTCGGCGGGAGGTGGAGCGGTTACGGGCGGAGAACGCCCGGCTGGCTCGCCTGCTGGAGCTGCGCGGCCAGGACACGACTGCGGCACCGGAGCAGTTGTCCGCGCCGGTTGAGCGGCCAGGGCTGGTCACCATGGCCTCGCCGACTCGGGACAAGCTGACGTTGTTCGCCGACCGGTTCCGGGCCCGAACCGACGTGTACGCCGTGCGGTGGGACAACGCCCGTACCGGCGCTGCCGGGTGGATGCCGGCGATCGCCGGCGGCTGGCGCAGGGGTATGGACCGGCGCGGCGCCACCTACCTGCCCCGGACGACGGAGGTCGTCGCGGCGCATCTCGTCGGCGACGTGTTCATGGGCCTGTACCCACTGATGCCCGGCAACACCTGCCACTTCGTCGTGGCCGACTTCGACGGGCCGACGGCGATGCTCGACGCCCTCGCCTACGTGAAGGCGGCACGCGCCAGCACGGTGCCCGCCGCGTTGGAGATCTCCCAGTCGGGTCGCGGCGCCCACGTGTGGGTCTTCTTCACCGGCGCTGTTCCCGCCGCCACCGCGCGGGCCGTCGGCACCGTTCTTCTCCGTGAGGCGATGGTGCTGCGCGGGTCGATGGACCTGCGCTCGTACGACCGGCTGTTCCCCAACCAGGACGTCCTGCCCGAGGGTGGCTTCGGCAACCTCATCGCCGCACCCCTGCAGGGCCGCCGCCGCAAGGACGGACTCACCACCTTCCTCGACCTCGGCACGCTCGAGCCGCACGCCGACCAGTGGGCGTTCCTGTCGACGCTGGACCGCCTCAGCCCCGGCGACGCCGAACACGTCGCCCGGCAGGCCAAACAAGCCGCCACCGGCGCCGACGTCGCCACGATGAGCCGGTCCGCCGCGACCCAGGTCCATCCTCCGCTACCTCCCGTGGTCCACGCGGAGGCTGGTGCCGGGCTGAGCATCGACGCCAGGCAGCTCACGCCCGCCGCGCTGGCGACGTTCAAGCATGCCGCCGCCATGGCCAACCCGAAATTCTACGAGTTGCAGCGACTCCGCAAGTCCACCTGGGACACACCACGCTTCATCCAGGGCTACGACCTCACCCTCGATGACCGCCTGGTCCTCCCGCGGGGCCTGCGGCACACCATCGCCACGATCGTCGAGCGCGCCGGGTCGCGACTGGCCGTCACGGACGCACGCAACCCGGGAACCGAGATCGACAGCGCGTTCACCGCCGAACTCACGAGTAGGCAGGCCAGCGCGGTCGGCGCGCTTCTCGCCCACGACGACGGGATCCTGGTCGCCCCACCGGGCTCCGGCAAGACCGTCATGGCCTGCGCCGTAATCGCCGAACGCAACACCTCCACCCTCGTCCTCGTCGACCGCAAAGCCCTCGCCGACCAGTGGCGCACCCGCATCCAACAGTTCCTCGACATCAAGCCCGGCCAACTCGGCGGCGGCCGACGCAAGCTCACCGGCACGGTGGACATCGCGCTGCTGCCCTCCCTCGCGCGGCGCGACGACGTCGCCACCCTGACCCAGGAGTACGGGCACGTCATCGTCGACGAATGCCACCACCTCGGCGCCGCAGCCTACGAGCACTCGGTCAAACGGATCGCCGCGCAGTTCTGGCTCGGCCTCACCGCCACACCCACCCGACGCGACGGCCTCGGCCAACTCGTCACCTGGCAACTCGGACCCGTCCGCCACACCCTGACCGACGAGGAACAAGGCACCCTCGCGGCAGCCATGCACGCCGACGCCGGACCCCGTCGAGCGCTGCACATCCACGAAACCACCTTCCAACCCGGCGACATCGACCTGGACGCGCCCGGCGCACTCGCCGAGGTCCACCGAAGGCTGGCCCTCGACGAGCCCCGCAACACCCAGATCGCCGACGATGTCGCCGTCGCCCTGACCTGCGGTCGAAACTGTCTCGTTCTGACCCGCCGGGTCGCCCAGGTCGAGGCACTCACCGCTCTACTCGCTGCACGCGGATATCAGGCGCTCGTGCTCCAAGGCGCGATGAGCACCAGCGAACGGCGGACCATCGTTGACCGGCTCGACGGCGCCAAGACCGGCGACGGCCTGCTCGTCATCGGCACCACACCGTTCATCGGTGAAGGCTTCGACGCCCCCGCCCTCGACACCCTCTTCCTCGCCGGCCCGATCTCCTACCACGGCCTACTCGTCCAATGCGCCGGCCGCGTCATCCGAGCGGCGCCCGGCAAGGACCTCGCCGAAGTCCACGACTACCACGACCCGGCCACCCCCATCCTCGCCGCCGCACTCCCACGCCGCATGCCCGGCTACCGGACACTTGGCTTCACTGGAACATGAGCGCACCCGATCGCGATCACCATGACTGGTCCCGCCGGCTATGGGGTCTGACCAGACGAGCAACCAACCTCAGCCGGCGCAGGACGTCACCCCAGCCGCCGGCGGACTACCGGCCCTACGGCGACCGGCGGCCCTACGTGGTGGCCGAAACCCTTGCCGAACTGCACGGCCCGACCGGAGGCACGGTGACGCTTCCGCGTCATCTCGACTGGTCCGGGCACGCCGAGTACGACCTTGACCGGCCCGCACGGCTGGCCAGCATGTACAAGGTGGTACTCACCGAAGCCAGCATCGTCGAGGACCTGAACACCTGGCTCGACACCGACCTCCTCCGACGAAGTTGGGTGGCAGCCAGAGGGTGGGCCAGAGCCGCCAGCGCTGGGAGGAAGCCTTCCCGGAACTCGCCATCACCCGCGACAACGCGACATAGCGACAGACGCCTTGCAAGAACCCCTCAGCGTTCCCGCAAATCGAACACCGAGGAGCCGCATTTCGAACACGGTCTCGCCGCAAGTCGAATGTGATAGCGTCGCAGATCGAAAGCGTGCCGCCTATCATGATGTCGTGCCGACACCGAACCTGATTCCACGTCGGGCCGCCGCGCAGGTCGACGCCGCGCTGACCGACACCCGCGTCGTACTGATCAGCGGAGCACGCCAGACAGGCAAGAGCACGCTGGTCCGCATCGTCGCCGGCGATCGTCTCGCCGAGCGCCGCGACCTTGACCGGGCACAGGACCGGGCGGCGGCGATCGCTGACCCGGTCGGCTTCGTAGACTCCTCCGAGTTCCTGGTCGTCGACGAGATCCAGCGCGCGCCGGAGCTGCTACTGGCCATCAAAGCAGCCGTCGACGAGGACCTGCGCCCTGGCCGGTACCTGCTCACCGGCTCGTCCCGCCTCTTCGGCATGGTGGCCGCCCCGGACGCCCTGCCCGGCCGGATGGAAACCGTCGAACTCTGGCCGCTGTCTCAAGGCGAACTCGACCAAGCGCCGGACGGATTCGTCGATGCCATCTTTGCGCTCGGCCCTGACCTGCGACACGAATCGGACGTGACCCGCGCCGACTACGCGGCCAGAATCGCGCGCGGCGGCCTACCCGAGGCCACCACCCGCACCGACCCGCACCGACCCGCACCGCCGCCAACGGTTCCTCGACGCCTACGTCCAAGCGCTCATCGACCGCGATGTCCGGCAACTGTCCGACATCCAGCACAAGGGCGAACTCCGCAAGCTGGTACGCCTCCTCGCGGCCAGATCCGCGACCATCATCGCCGCCAACTCCCTGGAATCCGCACTCGGACTGAGCCGGCCGACGATCGCCCGCTACCTCCAAGCTCTGGAGGAGATCTTCCTGATCAAGCGGATCCCCGGCTGGTCCCGCAACCTGGGCACCCGCGCCACCGCCGCACCGAAACTGATCTTCGTCGACTCGGGTATCGCCGCCAACGAGACCGCGACCGACGCCCGGGCGCTGCTCCGACCGGGCGCACCATTCGGCCCATTACTCGAATCATTCGTCCTATCCGAACTCTCTCGCCAGCTCACCTGGTCCGAGCAGCCCGTCGACCTGTCCCACTACCGCGACCAGAGCAGGTACGAAGTCGACGCGGTGCTTGAGCACAGAGCGGGCCAGGTCGTGGGGATCGAGGTCAAAGCAGCCACCACCGTCGGACCCGACGACTTCCGCGGACTACGCCGACTCGCCGACCGTCTGGGCGACGACTTCATCGCCGGCATCGTCCTCTACACCGGCACCTCCACGCTGCCGTTCGGCGACAAACTCCGCGCCCTGCCGGTCAGCGCACTGTGGCAGACTTCCGCACCGCCACCAGCCTGACCTCGCACCCTTTCCGTAGGTCGCTCCCGGCACCGGAGTGGGCATGCCCGTCAGCCGGGCGGGGGCGGTGGTGCGGCGGCCACGAGGAGGGTGAGTTCCCGGACCAGGTCGTCCAGGGACTGACCGGTCTGCGCCCGGACCAGGCCGAGGGCGAGGTCGGCGAGGAGGTAGAAGCCGAGCGTGCGGGCCTGCTCGGTGTCGAAGGACGCGAGCAGTGCCTCCGCGCCGGCGAGGTCACCGCAGCGGCGGGCGGCGATGACCCCGGCGGCGCATTGCACGAGGTCGGCGGCGACCGGGGCCGGGCCGGTCACGCGGTCAGAGCTTCGGCGCGGCGGCGCGGGCGGCGTCGAAGCGGGCGGTCACGTCGGCCCAGTCCACGAGGTTCCACAGCCGGTCGACGTAGTCCGGGCGCACGTTGCGGTACTGCAGGTAGTAGGCGTGCTCCCAGGCGTCGAAGACCAGCAGCGGCGTGGAGCCCTGCCCGACGTTGCCGTGGTGGTCGTACACCTGCTCCACGATGAGGCGCCGGCCAAGCGGCTCCCAGGCGAGGACGCCCCAGCCGGAGCCCTGCACACTCTTCGTCGCCGCCGACAACTGCCCGGCGAAGCCGTCGAAGGAGCCGAAGTGCTCATCGATCGCGGCGGCCAGCTCACCGTCGGGGCGGTCACCGCCGTCCGGGGACAGGTTGTTCCAGAAGATCGAGTGCAGCACGTGCCCCGACAGGTTGAACGCGAACGTCTTCTCCAACCCCACCAACGCCGCGAAGTCACCCTTGTCGCGGGCCTCGGCGAGCTGCTCCAGGGCGTCGTTGCTGCCCTTGACGTACGCCGCGTGGTGCTTGCTGTGGTGCAGCTCCAGGATCTCGCCGGACATCGCCGGCTCCAGCGCACCGTAGTCGTACGGCATGTCGGGCAGAGAGTAGACGGCCACCAGCAAGCTCCTCACACCATAGTCGGCACCGCGAGCTGGGCGGGCACCCCGGTGGTGGTTCAGATCATCGCGTTGCCGGAGCACCCGCCCACTGCTGCCAGCATCACGTAGTTGCCAAGCTTTGGCAATAAGCATGGTCCAGATTGGGCGCGGCCCGACGCCGAGCCGGGCGCAGCGCGTCGCAAGAGGCCGCTACTGCGGTCGATGGAAAAGTGGTGCTGAACAGAACTTACGCACTTCGCGGGGCTTCCGCAGACGATCACAGCGGCGCGCGGGTGCGACCCGCGGATGACGCCCGGAAAAAGAGAAGCCGCAGGCCATCAGCCTGCCCCTACACACGGAGCGTCGGGCTAGGAAACCGATGCTCTATCCCCTGAGCTACGAGGGCGCGAGCGCCCAGTCTAGCGACCTGGGGTACACCTGGGGTGGCAGGGAGTGGCCCACGTTCACCCACGTTCCCCGGACCGCCGTTGTCACAGCCCAGGACCACAGCTCGAGCACACGTACCCCGGTTTGCGACCGGTGGTCGGCTGCGGTGACCCGCGTTGGCACCGGTTCACCGGGTTGGCATCCGCTGGAGGAGTTCCTCGTGCCGTCGCCGCCGACCGCGGCTACGGCGAGGCGCGTATCGAGACTCAACTGCACGGCATCGGCGTCGAACAGGTCGCCATCCCCCGCAAAGGCACCACCGGCGCCGCCCGCCGACGCCAACGCGGCACAAGCCCTACACCCCGCAGCCCCAAACCGGCTTTCACGACGTAACTAGAGGATCCCGCGCTCAAAGAGCAGCCGGCGAGCCTCCTTGCTGCCGAGCTCGCGCAGCCCGTTCGCGGCCCGCCAGCGGATATCCTCGCGCTCGTGGTCCAGCGCCTCGACCAGCAGATCGAACGCCTTCTCGGACTGGGCGTCGGCGATCAGCTCGAGGATCCAGTACTGGTCGTCGGGCACGCGCCGGTACTCGGTCATCAGCTCTTCGATGTGCTTCCGCGCCAGTGGCTCCAGCAGCGCGAAGCCGTCCTCGGAGAGCTGAGGGTCGTTGCTTCGCATGAGCTTGAGCGACCGCTCGTAGTTGCCCTCGGCCTGCTCGAGCAGCCGGTCACGCTCGCGCATCCACCTGTCCGCCAGCCGATCGGTGTCCCGCTCCCGGCGCCTACCCGAACGGTTCCTCTTCGCCATGGCTTCAGAGGCTAGGCCCGATGGTCGACAAGTCCGAGGTATTTGGGCGCCGGCCGGTGGCCCCGTTCATGAAGCGACGCGGAGTTCCCCAATCCCGCCCTCGCCGTCGTGGATCTGCGCTCGGTGGTGTGCTGTGCCCTGTGCGCCGTCACCTGTGCCGCGTGCTGGGCATGCGTTGTGTGTCGGGGAATCGAACCCCCGCGCCTGCCGCCGGCGCGCCAGGAGTGAACCGGACTACCCGCCGGTTCTCGGGTTTGCGCACGCTTCCACGTCGATTACCTGCTCCGCGTCGTTCAGTCGAGCAAATCGACCTGCCAGTTGACCCGCTGAATCAGCGTGTCCACCTCTCGAACCTGCCGCGCAAGATCGTCGGCCTGGCGGCGCAGCTCGGCGACCGGTAGCGCCGGGATCATCTTCAGCTCCGACCTCAGCTGCCGATATCCGCGCTGGCCCTCACCGGCCGCGGCATCAGCTGCGGACGTGACCATGCTGTGGTTCAGACGCAGGACGTCTCGTCGGGCGAGGGCGTCGGTCAGTGTGCCGCCGTCGACCAGCGTCGCAGCATTGGTTCGGTTGATTCGCCTGATCAGCGACTCAAGCTCGGTGAGCACTTCGCCCGCCTCGGCGAGCAGCGACACCGCGTCCTCAGCCGGAGTCTCGCCTTCCTGGAAGCGTGCGCTGCTGGTGATGCGAGAGCGGAGCTGTTCAGCACGGCGCGATGCATCTGCGCGCAGCGCGAGAGCTTCGGCAAGTTTCATGGGAACAGTATGGCCATCCAAGATCGGAATCACCTCCGATTTCACCGGCGGCCTACGAGGGGGCGCCGATCGCCGCCGCAGACCGCGCGCTGCGCCTCGGTCGCCCGGCTCGTGGAGGACAGGATGCCTGTGTGGCCGTGGGATATCCCGTACGTGGAGGCCGCAGCGTAGAAGATGTCGCCAGCGTAGCGTGACGTGCCGAGGAGCACCGTAGTGCAGCCGCCACCACCGCCGCTCAAGGGCTGGACCATGGCGTGACGGTGGGCCTCGTCCAACGCGGTGGCTCCATTCTCTACGCTGCTCCCATGGCAGCGTGTCCCGAGCTGACCAGGCCGCTCCCCTACGCGGGGCCCGGCCACGGTCTCTCCGGGGCAACCCCGGGGACGCGATACTCACCTGGGCACCACACCACAGGTGCGTCGGCACGCTCCGCGAGCCTGTGCACCCGCACGACCGGGCATCGTCGGGACACGCTGCCACCATCGGCCCGATCGTGACCACCATTCGCGCCCTCGCCACCGCGCTCGCGGACGCATTCCTCGCCAGCGAAGGCTGGCGCCGCACTGACCTCGTCGGCCAAGGTGGACTCGTCCTCGGCATCCGGCGGCGCTGGCTGTGGCCGGTCGCTGACTCGGTGCTGGTCGCCTACCCGCGCCCACCCACCGACCGGCCACGCGAGCTGGCGGAGTTCCTGAGCACCCTCGACCCGCTGCGCGCGGCAGTCGCCACCGCCCGCCAGCACCAGCGGCCGATCGTCGTCCGTGCCCGGCCCGTGACGCCGACCCGCACCGTCCGCCGTCCCTGGCACACCCCGGTCATCGACACCGTCGGCGACCTGGCCGCGATGCTCGACCTGAGTATCGAGCACCTCGACTGGTACGCCGACCGGCGCGGCATGAACCGACGCGCCACCGCCCACCGGCTGCACCACTACCACCACCGGTGGACCGACCACGGCCGCCTGATCGAGGCACCCAAGTCCCGGCTCCGCGCCCTGCAACGCCGGCTCCTCGCCGAGGTCCTCGACCCCATCCCGGTCCACCCCGCCGCCCACGGCTTCGTCCCCGGCCGCTCCCCGCACACCTTCGCCGCCGCCCACACCGCACAACCGGTCGTCGTCCGGATCGACCTGCTCGCCTTCTTCACCCACATCCACGCCACCCGCGTCCACGGACTGTTCCGCACCGCCGGCTACCCCGAACCCGTCGCCCACACCCTCACCGGACTCTGCACCACCCGCACCCCGCCCCCCGTCCTGCGCCGCGCACCCACCGACCTGCCGCACCGGGCGGCGCGGCTCGCCGCGCTGCGCACCGGCCACCTGCCCCAAGGCGCGCCCACCTCACCCGCACTGGCCAACCTGTGCGCCTACCGACTCGACCGCCGCCTCACCGGCCTCGCCGACGCCTTCGAGGTCACCTACACCCGGTACGCCGACGACCTCGCCTTCTCCGGCGACCTCACCACTCGCCAGGCCCGGGGCCTGATCGCCGCCGTCACCGACATCGCCCGCGACGAGGGCCTCCCAGTCCACCCAGCCAAGACCCGCGTCCGCGGCCGAGCCGACCGGCAACTCCTCGCCGGACTCGTCGTCAACCACCACCCCGCCACACCACGCGACGAGTACGACCAACTCCGCGCCATCCTCCACAACGCCGCCCGCACCGGCCTCGCCGCGCAGAACCGGACCGACCACCCCGACTTCGCTCAACACCTCATCGGACGAGTTACCTGGGTCGGCCATCACCACCCAGCACGCGCAGCCAAACTCGCCACGCTGCTGGCCCATGCACTTGCCGCACCGTGAACTGACGCGGCACGACAACTTCGCCAGATCTCGGCAAGGACGAGTCGAACCAACCGAAACACGGCCTGAGCAGTACTTACGCCCGTTCTGCCGATCTTCAGAAAGCGAGCACAGCAACGCGCACCTGCGACCCGCAGACGTGAGAAGAGAACAGGGACTCGCAGGTATTCAGCCTCCGGCCTTCCCCGGACCGCCGTTGTCCCAGCACAGGACCCCAGCTTGAGTCTCATGCGAGGTCGGTTGATCTTGATGGCAGGGCGGTACGGCCGACGGGACCGAAATCGCGTCGGCGCGACGAGAGCGGAGGGCACGCGAAGAAAGCGAGACTCCGGCGGATCGCGTCCGTGGGCGGTAGCGGCCCGATCGCCACATGAGGGGCGGGTACGGATTCACCCCAGGCCGGCAGACCGCGCGGTACGGCCACCCAGCGACCGCTAGGTCGGCAGCGCGCTCGCCAGCACCGCCAGGAGCAGGCAGAGCCCCACCACCCCGCCGACCACGGACCACGGCACCACCAGATCGACCGGTACGCCGGCCTGCTCGGCGAGGCCGGCACGGATACTCAGCAGGCCGACGAACGCGACAGCCCCGCCGAGCAGTGCGCCGATCAGCACCACCAGGGCGGACTCGGCCGTGACCAGCCAGATGACCTGCCTTCGGGTCGCACCGGCCAACCGGATCAGCCGCAGGTCGGCCACTCGGCCGGCGGCTGCCATCAGCAACGTGTTCGCCACCGCGACAGCCCCGTAGCCGGCCGAGACGCCGATCAGTAGCAGCGTGAAGAGCCAGACGAGGCGATCCTCGGCACGGTCCGCCTCGGCCGCCCAACCGGCCACGTCAACGATCCGCCCTCCGAGCGGGGGATCGATCCGGTCCTGGACGTACACCGCGGAGGTGAGCGCCGAGGGGTCGTGCGCCCGCACCACGGATCGGGGCAGGAGCAGGTCGCCGGGGATCGAGTCGTCGGTGACGACCGCGACGACGCGCAGCGACACCGACTCTCCATCGGCGAAGACCAGCGCGTACGGCTCGGCCGGCTGCCGGTTCGCCGAGGCGGGAAGGACCACGGTGTCGTCGCCGCCGAGGTCGTCCAGTGAGCCGGCGACGACGGTGAGCGCCCGGTTCGCGGCGGCGAAGCCTGCCGGGTCCACGCCGAGCGCGGTCAGTGGCCGGTTCTCCGGCGGCGAGTTGGGGTCGCTGTGGAAGACCGTCGTCGGGAGGAGGGCGGTGCCCCCGGTCGCCGCTACGGCCTGGTCCGACAGGCCTGGTGCGCGGTCGGGCACGACGACCCAGCCGGCGTCGACGTTGTCGGCCCGGCCCGCCGCGTAGGCAGCCGTGGTGGTCCGCACCATTCCGGCGACCAGCACCGCGAAGGCGACGGTGAGCAGCACCGGGGCGGCGAGCGAGGCGGTCCGCCGGGTCGCGGTCAACGCCCCGGCCCGGACCAGCATCCCGAGCGCGCCACCCCGTCGGCGCACCGGCCACCGCAACATCCGCACCAGCGGGCCGACGACCGCCGGAGCAAGCACTGTGGCACCGGCCACCAGCGCCATCACCGCGTACAGGGCGTACTGCGCCGCGATGCGGGCTTCGTCGGCGGTCGCCGTCCCGGCGCTGAGCGCGACCCCCGCCGCGACGAGCAGCGCACCGGTGGCGATGCGCAGCCGCCCGATCGGCCGCTGCTCCACAGCGGCATCGCGCAACGCCTCCAACGGCCGGACCCGTGCTGCCCGAGGCGAGGCCGACCAGACGGCGAGAAGCGAGATCACCGGCCCGGCGGCGAGCGAGAGCGCGACCGGCCAGTGTTCGTACCCGACCCGGAAGGTCGACGGTTCGAATCCGGCGTCGACGAGAAGCCGGCCCAGCAGAGGCGCCAGCCCTCCGCCCACCAGCAGGCCGACGATCCCGCTCGCGGCGCCGACGACGAGCGCCTCGCCGTACACCATGCGCCGGACCTGCCGGCCGGTGGCGCCGACGGCGCGCAGCAGGCCCAGCTCACGGCGGCGCTGGGCGACGGTGAACGCGAAGGTGGAGGCGACCACGAACACCGTGACGAAGCCGGCGAGGGCTGCCGTGGCGGTGAGCACCTGCATGCCGATCCAGCGGGTGCGGGCGTCGTTGCGGGGCTCCAGCGCGCCACGCGCGTCGCCGGTCAGGACCGATCCGTCCGCGCCGACGATTCCGCGAGCCGCCGTGGCGACCCGCTCGGGGTCGGCGCCCGCCGCGAGCACCAGCCCGACGGCCCGGACGCCGGGCGCGAGCGTGGCGGCCACCTCGTCGGCGACATGGACGCCGGGCCCGTCGACCAGACCGGTGACGGTGTACGGCTGCGGGCCGGCCGCGGTCAGCAGGGTCACCGGCGCGCCGGTGCGCAGCCCGAGTGCACGGTCCACAACCACCTCGCCGGGCCTGCGGGGCGGCTCGCCGGCCGTGAGGCGCAGTCCGCCGAGCTGGGCGCTGGACCAGCCGTGTCCCTGGTGGGCGTCCTCCCGCCGGCCGTCGGTGCCCGCAGGTCGTCCGTCGACGAGCGGCTGCGCGTAGAAGGCCCGGTCCGGCACGGCCGCCGCGACGCCGGGCAGGGCGGCCAGCCGGCCGACGAGCCCTGCCGTCGTGCTGGCGGACCAGGGCCGCGCCGGCACGAACGAGTCGGCCGAAGCGCCCGCTTCGGGGCTCTGCACCACGACCGCCGCCCGCGCGAGCCGATCCGGCACCTGCGGGCGTCCGGAGGCGAGGAGCAGGGTAGCCGCCGCGACCAGCGTGACCCCGACGGCCACGGCCACGAACGCGCTGACCGACCGTCTGATGCTCAACACGACGGCCCCGCAGGCGTCGCCGCGTGCTGGGACGGGCGGTCCTCACGCTCGGCGATCCGGGCGGCGACCACCGCCGCGGTGATCTCACCGTCCAGTTCGTCGACGATGCGGCCGTCGGCGAGTAGCAGGACCCGATCGGCGTACGCGGCGGCGGCGGGATCGTGGGTCACCATCACGACTGTCTGCCCCTGGTCGTCGACGAGTGCGCGCAGCAGCCGGAGCACCTGTCGGGAGGCCGCGCTGTCCAGCGCCCCGGTCGGCTCGTCGGCGAAGACCACCGCCGGGCGGGTGATCAACGCCCGGGCCACGGCGACGCGCTGCTGCTCGCCGCCGGACAGCTCACTCGGCCGGTGCCCGGCCCGGTCGGCCAGCTCCACCGCGTCGAGGGCGGCGGCGACGTCCCGAGCCGGCGGGCGGCGGCCGGCCAGGCGCATCGGCAACTCGACGTTCTGCGCCGCGGTCAGCGTGGACACCAGGTTGAACGCCTGGAACACGAACCCGATCCGGTCGCGGCGCAGCCGGGTCAGCTCGTCCTCACCCAGGTCGTCGAGGCGGGTGCCGTCGATCGTGACGGTCCCCTCGGTCGGGCGGTCCAGCCCCGCCGCGCAGTGCAGCAGTGTGGACTTGCCCGAGCCCGAGGGGCCCATCACCGCCGTGAACGTGCCGCTCGCGAAGCCGGTCGTCACGCCGTCGAGCGCCGTCACCCGCCGGGTTCCGGTGCCGTACACCGCGCGTAGCCCTGTCAGGGTCACCGTGTGTGTGGTCATGGCCGCCACGGTGCCCGATGTGCGGGGCGCCGCGCGTCGTGCCGGCGTGGACACTTTCCGGCCCTCCACCGGGTGGAGGCGAAGGGCCGGAATCGCCGGTACGTCGTCCTCCGGGATGACCGCCCGCGGGTGGACGCGTCGGACTCGGCCGGCCGATACCGTCGTGCGGGTGACCGCTCCCCTGCTGACCCGGCGGCTGCGGCCGGTGGACCTGTACATCGTGGACGCCGTGCTCGCCGTGGCGGTCGGCGGGCTGCTCTGCCCGTATGCGGCCCTGGAATCGCCGCTGCACGGTGGCGTACGCGAGCCGCTCTGGGTGTCAGTGCTCGTCGGGATGTCTCTCGGGCTGCCGTTGGCCGTCCGGCGGCGGTGGCCGGTTCCCGTCGCCGTCGTGATCAGCGGCAGCACCGCAGCGGCTCTGATCACCGGTGTGATCCCCAACTTCGCCGCTGCCGCGCCGGCGGTCGCCGTCGGTCTGTCCTTCTACACGGTGGCCGCGTCGACGGCCACCCGCCGGTCGCTGCTCACGGCCGCCGGTTGTCTCGCTCTGGTGAGCGTCGCGCTGGCGCTGACCGCAGGTGATCTCTGGTCGCGGACCGGTGCCGTCGTCTACGCCGCCGTCATGATCGCGCCTGCCTGGGTGATCGGCTGGCTGGTCCGTGAGCGACGCGCCCTCGCCGCCCGGCAGGGCGAGCATGTGGTCCGGCAGGCCGTCGCCGAGGAGCGGTTACGGGTGGCGAGGGAACTGCACGACGTGGTCGCCCACACCTTGAGCCTCATCGTGGTGAAGGCGGCAGTCGCCAACCACGTCGCCGCCATCGACCCCCGCGAAGCGGGGGCTGCGCTGCGGGTGATCGAGGAGACCGGCCGCAACGCGCTGACCGACGTACGCCGGGTGCTCGGCGTACTGCGCGAGGACACCCCGTACGCCCCGGCGCCCGGGCTGGACGAGCTGCCCGTGCTCGCCCGGCAGGCGGCGATCGGTGGTGTCGACGTACGGCTCGACGTACGGCGGGAGGAACCGGCCGCCGCGGTGCCGGAGTCGGTGGGACTGACGGTCTACCGGATCGTGCAGGAGGCGGTGACCAACGTGGTGAAACACGCGGCGCCGGCCGCCTGCCGGGCGACTGTGACCGTCACGCCTTGCGAGGTCAGGGTCGAGGTGACCGACGACGGCCGCCGGCCTGTGCTGTCCAGCGGGGAGGGACACGGGCTGATCGGCATGCGGGAACGGGTGACGTTGCACGGAGGTGAGTTCCACGCCGGGCCACGCTCCGGCGGCGGCTACGCGGTGACGGCAAGTCTGCCCTACCGGGTGGCCGCGTGATCCGGGTGCTGATCGCCGACGACCAGGCGCTGCTGCGCGGCAGTTTCCGGCTGTTGGTCGATTCGACCCCGGGCCTCACCACTGTCGGCGAGGCGGGCACCGGCGTGGAAGCTGTGGCGCTGGCCGCCGAGCACCGGCCGGACGTGGTGCTGATGGACGTGCGGATGCCGGAGATGGACGGCATCGAGGCGACCCGGCGGATCTGTGGCGAAGCGGCCACCGCCGGCACCCGGGTCGTCATCCTGACCACGTTCGACCTGGACGAGTACGTCTACGGGGCGCTGCGGGCCGGAGCCAGCGGGTTCCTGCTCAAGGACACCCCGCCGGCGGACCTGCTGGCCGGCATCCGGGTGGTGGCTGCCGGCGAGGGGCTGCTCGCGCCGACGGTGACCCGCCGGCTCATCGACGAGTTCGCCCGCCGGCCCGAGCCGGCCCGGCCGCTGCCACGACGGCTGGACGGGGTGACCGAGCGGGAACGGGAGGTGCTCACGCTGATCGGCCGGGGCCTGTCCAACGCGGAGTTGACCGAGCACCTCAACCTCAGCCTGGCCACCGTGAAGACGCACGTCGGGCGACTGTTGACCAAGCTGGCGGTACGTGATCGGGCACAACTGGTCATCGTCGCCTACGAAACGGGCCTGGTGGCCCCGAGCGGGAACCGCTACCAGGGCAGAGGACCTTCGGCGTGATCGGTTGCCGGGCCGGAGGCGGCAGCGGTGGGTGCGGGCCGCCGGTCGATGTCGGGTTCCGGGTGCGCGGCGGTTCGTGCCTCCGTCGCGGACAGCAGCGGGGAGGTGAGGGGCCCGGCGCGGAGAGCGATCCTCCGCGCCGGGCCCCGGGGGTCGGTTCCGGTCAGGCGGCGCAGGTGGCGGTGGCGCCCTGGCCGGTGCCGGTGCCCTGGAAACCGAAGTTGGTCGTCTGTCCGGCGCCGACCTGCCCGTTGTAGCCCACGTTCGTGAACCGGACGGTGCCGCTGGTGCCGCTGGCCTGGGCGTTCCAGGTGCCGGTGATCGCGGCTCCGCCGGGCAGTCCGACGGTCACGGTCCAGCCGGTGATGGCCGCGGAGCCGGCGGTGACGTTCACGCTGGCGGTGAAGCCGCCGTTCCACTGGTTGATCGCGACCGACGCGGAGCAGCCGTTACCGGCCGGCGGCGGCGTGGTCGGCGGCGCCGTGGTGGGCGGTGCGGTCGTCGGCGGAGCCGTGGTCGGCGGCGCGGTCGTCGGCGGGTTGGTCGTCGGCGGCGCGGTGGTGGGCGGGTTGGGCGCGCCGTTCGCAAGGCTGAAGGCAAGGTCCGGTTGGAACGAACCGGCCGTGTAACGGCAGCCGTCCGCCTCACCCGGCGGCTTCACCCAGAGGTACGCGTCGATGTTGGCGTCGCCGGTGTTCGTCGTCGGGTACTGCCCGATGCGCCGGTCGGTGTTGTCGTCGGCGCACCAGTCACCGGCGGCTCCCCCGTTGCGGCTGGTGTCGATGACCTGGCGCTTGCCGGAGATGCCCATGCCGTTGAGCGCGGAGATGACGGCCCGGCCGAAGTTCGCCTCGCTGGACGTCGGGTTGAAGTTCGACACGTTGGTGAAGAAGCCGTCGGCGTACTGCACGCCGGCCGCGCGGAGCCGGTTGGCCGTGTCGTTGGCGCAGTTCCAGGTCGAGTGGCCGCCGTCGAGGTACACCTTGGCGTTGGGGTTGGCCGACTTGATGGTCTGGGTCGCCGTGGTGAGCGCCTGGTTGCGGGCGTTCAGCTCACCGGTGCTCAGGCAGGTCTGGAGCGCGAGCGAGTCGGTCTCCAGGATGATCAGGACGGTCTGGTTGCCGAGTCCGCGGGCGAAGTTCGACACCCAGGTCTGGTACTGGTTGAGGTCCGGTGCCCCGCCGGCGCTCGCGCCGCCGCAGTCCCGGTTGGTGATCTCGTACACCGACAGCACCGGGATCTGCTGTGCCGCGTTGGCGGCGCCGACGAACCCGGATACCTCGGACTGGACGGTCGACGGGTTGAAGTCGGCGAACCAGCGGGCCTGCGGCTGGCTGGCGATCTTGTCGCGGATGACGGCGGCGCGCGAGTCGCCGGGGTTGGCGGCGACCCAGCGGACGACCGCCGAGGACGGGTCTCGGTAGAGCGATCCGGACACGGTGCCGGCGGACGCGCCGCCGACGGCGAAGCAGACGGCGGCCGCGGCGGCGCCCGCGACTGCCGCCGCGCTGATGGCCGCTGATCTGCGGCGGGACGAGAAGATAGCCACGTCGTGTTTCCTCCTGATCACATAGACGTATCCAAGTTCATGGGAGCGTTCCCACGACGGTAACGGAGGCGGGCGTCGATGCCAAGATGGGAACGTGGGCCACTGCCCCGTAACCTGGCGGCGGTCGACGAAGCGGGCGTGGGAGGAAGACCAGGCATGACGGCTACCAGGCCAGCATCCGCCTGCGGCGGGGCCGCCGGTCGCCGGGCGGCCCGCCGACCAGGATCTGCGGACGCTGTTCGGCGAGTCCATCGCCGTCTTCGCGGCGCTCGCCGGGCCGACGCACGTGGTGGAGGCGGCGAACCCGGCGTTCTTCACCGCCATCGGCGAGGAACGCGCCCGCACCGGGGTCGCGCTCGCCGAGTTGATGCCGGAACTGGACGGCCAGGCTGCCCGCTCCACGTCGAGGAGGCAGTCATCAACGTGCGTTAGGTCTTCATCACCAACGAGGAACTCGGCGGCCTGGCCGCCTACCTCAACCGCTGACCGCTCGATCGCACCCCCGGCGGCAGCGTCGCGGACCGCCCGTGACCTGCGCGGCCGGGGCGGTCACGCCCGGGTGACGGCCTAGCGCCGGTCGGGCGCGGCGGCCGGCTCACGAGCGGGTTGCGCCGCGGCGAACGGGCTCCGCAGGCGGGTCATGGATTCGGCGCTGATGTCCGCGATCGGACTGCGCTCGTCGTCGGTGACCCCGAGCCCTTCCACACGGAAGGGGTTCAGGGCGAACGTGTTGTCGGGCACGAAGTGCTCCAAGGGAATCTGCACGGCAGCGCTCGACTCAGTCGTCGCGGCTGGGAGACCGTGGGGGAAGCAAGGGGTGGCGATCAGTCATCGGTACCCCGCGTCGTCAGCCTAGCGCGCATCAGGCGAGCGGGCGCGTCACGGTCGAAATCGGCGCGCTCGGCCTCCTCGGAGCGGTCCAGCGTCCGCGCACCGGCGACCGCGATCGGCCGTACAGCGGGGTCCAGACCAGAGGGAACGCGGCCGACGGCGACTGCCAGCCGGGCTTGTTCAGGCGGCGGCACCGGCGCGACGAGGTGCCGGTGAAGGTGGCGGCGACGCCCCGCCGCCGAGGGAGAATCCACTTCCGGGTACGTCCCGACGCACAGATCCTTCACCAGAGCACCCCGGGTTCGTAGACAATTTTCATCACCTTCGATAGCCTCCCCACTCAGTGATGACTGTCGATAGGAGGCTCCATGCGACGGTTCGTGCTCTCCTTCACGCTGGTGACCATCGGCGCCTGGGCCGTGGTGCCGGCACCGGCCTCGGCCGCACCCCGCCCGGCACCCGCGCCCGTCACCGACGCGGTGACCGCGAAACTCCTCGGCCACGCCGACGCCGCCACCATGCGGACTGCCGGCGCGGAACGGACCAGGGTCACCGTCACCCGGACGAACGGCCGGTGGGCCTTCGGCACCGCGGTGCTGCTGGCGGACCGGTCCGCGGACGCGCACCCCACCGGTTCGGTCTTCCTGGCCCGCGCCGACGCCAAGGGCTGGACCGTCGCCTTCGACGGCGAGGCGTCGTTCGGTGACCTGGCCGCCACGTCACCGCTGGTGAACAAGGACGAGAAGGCGGTGTTCAGCACTCCTGTCGCACCCATGTACGCGGGGAGCGACTTCCGGACCGGCATGGCGCTGCCGTTCGCGGTCGGGCAGACGTGGACGCTCACCTCCGGGCCGCACGGCTGGGGCGGGGCCGCCGCACCGTGGAGTTCGGTCGACCTCGCCGGTGGCGACCAGGTCGTCCGGGCCGCGCGGGCCGGCACCGCGTACACCATGTGCACCGGGTGGATCCGGGTCATCCACGACCGCGGCTACTCGACCGACTACTACCACCTGTGGAGCAGCATCTCGGTGAACGGCGCGAGCGTCGCCCAGGGCGCGTACCTGGGTTACACCGGCACCGACGTCACCTGCGGCGGCTCCGCCTCCGGCCGGCACGTGCACTTCGGGCTGCGGCAGAACTCGGCGTACGTACCGATCGCCGCGCACGGCATCGGCAAGTGGGACTTCGTCAGCGGCGCGGCCGCGTACCAGGGCGGCGCTCGGCACGGATCCGCCTACGTCGGCGCGGGTGGCCGCGTCTACAACTACGGCGCGCTCGGCTTCAACCAGGGCATCGTCGACGCGAACGGCGGCGGCACCCTGACCCGGCGGTCCGGTCCCGGAACGGGCTACGGCGCGATCGGATCGCTGGCCGACGGTGCCACAGTCACCATCTCCTGCTCCGCCAACGGGACCTCGCACACCGGCCGCTACGGCACCACGGCGCTGTGGAACCGGCTCAGCGACGGCAGCTGGGTGTCCGACGCCTTCCTGTCCACCGGCGTCAACGGGCCGATCAACGGCCGGTGCTGACCACGTCGGGCCGCGCGCGACCGCGCGCGGCCCGGCGTCGCCGACCGTGCGTGCGGATAGCTGCGACTGCTGCCTCCACCAGTGGTCGCGGTAAGCCTGGGTGCGCTGCCGTCACGCCGCCGGCAGGTCCACCACCCGGGTGGCCCAGCGAGCCATCAGCGCCGGGTCGTGGGTGATGACCAGGACCCCGGCTCCCCGCCGGCGCTGGTAGTCGGTGACGACGGCGGCGACGTGCGCCTGGGTGGAGGCGTCGAGCATCGCGGTGGCCTCGTCGCAGAGCAGGTAGTCCGGCCGGTGGACCAGGGCGCGGGCCAGGCAGGCGCGTTGCAGTTGCCCGTCGCTCACCGCGTGCGGGCGGCGGGCCAGCAGGTCGGCGGTGAGTCCGGCCAGGTCGGCCAGTTCCGCCGTACGGGCGGCCGCCTGCTCGCGCGGTGTGCCGGTGGCGCGTAACGGCTCGGCGATGATGTCGGCGAGGCTGAGCCGCGGATCGGTGGCGGCGCGCGGGCTCTGGAACAGGATCGCGACGCGGGTACGCAGTCGCGCCGGCAGGCGGTGGCGGACGCCGCCGAGCGGTTGACCGTCGATCATGACGTGACCGCTGTCCGGGGCGTGCAGCAGGGCGAGGACGCGGGCCAGTGTGGACTTGCCGCTGCCCGACGGGCCGCGCAGCCCGACCGTCTCGCCGGGCGCGATGTGCAGGTCGACCCGGTCGAGGACGCGCTGCCCGCCGTACGCGACGGAGACCTGGTGCGCGGCGAGCCCGGCGGCCGGCGCGACGCCCGGGGCGACGGCGTCGGTGGCACCGGGAACCGTGAGCGTCATGCCGGTACCTCCTCGCGCAGCGGGTGGTGGCAGGCGACCCGGCCCTCGTCTTCGGCGGCGAGGCGGGGCAGGGCGTCGCAGATGTCGGTGGCGCGGGCGCAGCGCGGGGCGAAGGCGCAGCCGCCGGGCAGGTCGGTGAGCGTGGGCGGGTGCCCGGGCACCGGAACGAAGGCGCGGTCGGGCAGCGCGTCGAGCAGACCGGCGGTGTACGGGTGGGCCCGGCCGTCGAACAACGCCTCGGCCGGACGGTGTTCGACGATGCGGCTGGCGTACATCACGGCCACGGTGTCCGCGACGCGGCGCGCGGCGGCCAGGTCGTGCGTGATGAGCAGGACGGCCGCGCCGGTGTCGCAGCGACGGCGCAGCAGGTCGAGCGTGTGGTCGACGAGCGGCCGGTCCAGGCCGGTGGTGGGTTCGTCGGCGAGCAGCACCGGCGGGTCGGGCGCGAGGGCGAGCGCGGTGGCGAGCCGCTGGGCCATGCCGCCGGACAGCTCGTGCGGATACCGGTTCAGGTCGGCCGGATCGAGGCCGACGTCGGCGGCGATCCGGTCGGCGGCGGCCGGCGCGTCGCGGCGGGTGTGCCCGTGCGCGCGAAGCGTCTCCTCCAGCAGCCTCCGCCCGGTACGGACCGGGGTGAGCGCGGTGGCGGGGCTCTGCGGGACGAGCCCCACGCCCCGGCCGCGTACGTGCCGGGCGAGGTGCCGCTCCCCCGCGCCGATCAGGTCGGCCTCCTCGCGTCCCGGCGCGTGCAGGCGGGCCCGCCCGGTGACAGTGGCGTTGCGCGGCAGCAGGCCGAGCAGGGCGTGCGCGAGGACGGACTTGCCGCACCCGGACTCACCGACCACTGCGAGCAGCTCGCCGGGCCGCAGCGTGAGGCTCAGGTCGGTGACGGCGTGCACGACGGCGTCACGCAGCCGGAAGCGGACGGTCAGCCCGTCGACGGTCAGCAGCGCCGGGGCGGTCACAGGTGCAGCTCCGCTCGTACGCGCGGGTCGAGGCGGTCACGCCAGCGGCCGGTGAGCACGGCGAGCGCCAGCGTGGCCGCCACCAGCAGGAGACCGGGGACGATGCTGGCCCACCAGGCACCGGTGAGCAGCGACCGCTGCCCGTCGTTGATCATGTTGCCGATCGAGGCGAGGTGCGGGGGCAGGCCGAGGCCGAGGAACGACAGCGCGGTCTCGTGCCAGACGGCGTGCGGCACCATGAGCGTGGTCGCCAGCGCCAGGCGCGGCAGCACGTGCGGCAGCAGGTGCCGGGTGAGCACCCGGACCCGCCCGGCGCCGCCGGAGATCGCGGCGTCCACGAACGGCCGGTTGCGCAGGCTGAGCAGCTCGGAACGGACGATCCGGGCGGTGGACAGCCAGTGCGTCAGCGCGATGGACACGATCACCGCGCCCAGGCTGGGACGCAGCATCGCCACGATGAAGATGCCCAGCAGCAGGTGCGGCAGCGCCGCGACGGTGTCCACGACGCGCATGAGCGCCCGGTCGACCCAGCCGCCGACGCTGCCGGCGACGGCGCCGACCAGGCCGCCGATGACTGCCGCGACGAGCGCGGCGACCGCGCCGACGAGCAGCGAGACGCGCAGGCCGTAGAGGCTGCGCACTGCCACGTCGCGGCCGAGGTCGTCGGTGCCGGCCAGGTTCTCCGGCGACGGCGCGAGCCGGGTACGGGAGAGGTCGACGGCGCTCTGGTCCAGCGGCCACAGGAGCGGGGCGAGCAGCGCGGCGGCGACGACACCGCCGAGCACGACGACGGCGACGATCGTGCCCGGGCCGCCGGGGCGGCGCAGGTGCCGGACGCGCGTGGGGAGGGCGAGGTCAGTCATCGAGGCGTACCCGGGGGTCGGCGGCGGCGTAGGCGAGGTCGGTGACCAGGTTCGCGGTCAGCACCACGACGGTGGTCGCCAGGGTCGTGGCCGCGAGCAGCGGGAAGTCGGCGCCCAGCGCGGCCTCGACGGTGACCGCGCCGAGACCCGGCAGGGAGAACACGGTCTCCACCAGGACCGCGCCGCCGACGAGTTCGGGCAGGTGCGTGCCGACCAGGGTGAGGAACGGCAGCAGCGCGGTCCGCAACGCGTGTCCGAACAGGACGACCCGGCCGGGGAGCCCTCGGGCCCGGGCGGCCAGGACGTGGTCGTCACGCAGGCTCTCGGCGACCGCGTCGCGGACGAACAGGACGAACCACGGTGCCTGGGAGATCGCCAGCACCGTCACCGGTAGCACCAGGTGCCGGGCCACGTCCGCCGGGCCGGTGCCGGTGGCGGTGATGTCGGTGAGCCCGCCGGCGGGCAGCCAGCCGAGGCTGAGGGCGAACACCGCGATCGCCGCGAGGCCGATCCAGAACACCGGCATCGACTGCACGGCGTAGGCGACGGCGCGCAGCGCCCTGTCGAACCAGCCACCGCGCCGGTACGCGGCCAGCGTGCCCAGCAGCACGCTCGCCACCAGCACCAGGGCCAGCGCGGTGCCGACCAGAAGCAGCGTCCAGCCGGCCCGGGCCGCGAGCACCGAGGTGACCGGCTCGTGCCGGCTCGTCGACCAGCCCAGGTCGCCGCGCAGCAGGTTGCCGATCCAGCGGGCGTACTGCACCGGCAGCGGGTCGTCGACACCCCAGTTGGCGCGGATCTGCGCCAGGTTCTCCTCGCTCGTCGTGAACGCCGCCGCGCCCGCGTACTGCTGCGCCGGGTCGATCGGGGAGGTGGCGCCGAGGGCGAACATGCCCATGCTGGTCGCGGCCAGCACCGGTACCGCCACCAGCAGCCGCCGCCGGACCACGCCGCCTGCACCGGCCGGCCGCCGTCGGCCGGTCACGGATGCCGTCACGGCTTCTTCGTCCAGGTGTGCACGTTCCACCAGATGCTGTTGGCGACGTCGTGCTCGTGCGGCTCGACCCGCGGCGTCACCCCGGTCACGGCGTCCTTCAGCACGTAGGTGTGCTGGAGGTAGGTGAGGAACACCCACGGCACGTCGGCGGCGAGCTGCTTCTGGAACGTGGCGTACGCGGCCTTACGGGCGGCCGGGCCGGCGTTGTCCCGGCCCTCCTGCAACGCGGCGTCGGTGACAGCCGAGCGGTACGAGCCGGGGTTGAAGAAGCCCTGGCCGGCGAAGGCCGAGCTGAACAGCTTGTACGAGACGAAGTCCGGGTCGTACGGCGTGCCGTAGCCCATGATCAGCGCGTCACTGCCCATCCGCGGGGTGATCGCGTCCCAGGTCAGGCCCTCCGGCGTGACCCTGATGCCGGCCTTCTTCGCGTCGGCGGTGACGGCCAGGGCCAGTTCCTTGCGCAGGCTGTCGGTGGCCGGGTACATGAGCGCGAACGCGGCCGGCCGCCCGTCCTTGACGCGGATGCCGTCCGGGCCGGGCTTCCACCCGGCGGCGTCCAGCTCTGCGGTCGCGGCGGCGGTGTCGGCGGCGGGCCTGCCGGCGATCGACGGTTCGGCGTATTCCGACGTGGGCGGCACCGGCCCGAACGCGGGCTCGCCCGCACCGCCGAGCACACCGGTCACCATGGCCTGCCGGTCCACCGCGACGTTCAGCGCCTTCCGGATCGCGAGGTCGCCGGTGACCGGGTTGCCCATCGGCAGCATGACGCCCCGGTAGTCGGCGGTCGGCACCTTCTGCACCCGGTAGCCGTCCCGGCCCTCGAACCCGGACGCGAGCTTCGGCGCCAGCTCCGCCGCGTCGAACTCGCCGGCCCGCATCCGCTGGGCCCGGACGTTGTCGTCGGCGACGAACGCCACCACCACGCCCGAGTTCGCCGGCTTGCCACCCCAGTACGTCTCGTTGGCCGCGAGCACGAGCCGGTCACCGGGTGTCCAGGACGTGAACCGGTACGGGCCGGTGCCGACCGGCTCACGGTTGAAGGACGCCTTGTTGACGTCCTGCCCGGCGAACGCCTTCGCCGGGACGATCCCCAGCGCCAGCCGTTGCAGGAACGGCGCGTACGCGTACTCGAGCGTGAACACCACCGTCGCCGGGTCGGGCGCGGTGACGGAGGCGAGCATGTCCAGATCGGACCGCAGCGTGGAGTCGACTCTCGGATCGAGCACCGCCTGGTAGGTGAACACCACGTCCTGGGCGGTCAGCGGGCTGCCGTCGTGGAACAGCACGCCCTCGCGCAGCTTGGCGGTGACTGTCTTCCCGTCCGCCGAGACGGCAGGCAGTTCACGGGCCAGTGCGGGCACCAGCTCGTTGCGGGCGTCCCGGGCGACCAGCCCGTCGAAGATCAGCGACGCGCCGTCGACGCCGTAGTTGAGCACCGGGTTGAGCGTGTCCGGCTCACCGGCGGTGGCGACCACCACCGTGCCGGCGCTGTTCGGGCCGCCCGTCGGGTCCGTGGGCGACGAGCAGCCGGCGGCGGCGAGCAGGGCGGCGGCGAGCACCGCGGCCACGCGTACGGGCTTGGATCTGATCGCCACCGGCAACCCCTCGAACGCTCGTCTGCAGGTGGCAGCCGGACGGGCGCTCCGGCGAGGATCGATCATCGCGTGCCCGAGCGCCCGCTACCGCCACTCTTCTGTAGTTGCCAAGTATATGCAATACCGGCCGGTCGATGGCGATGACCCGTCGACCCCGGTGTCGCTCACGAGGCGGCAGCCCGGCGCGCGGGGATCCGCACCGCGGCGGCGGCCCGGCGGCGTTCGGCGAGGCGTACCGCCGGCCGCATGGCCAGGCCGGCGACCACGAACAGCCCGCCGAGCACCAGCCAGCCCGGCGTGCCCCAGCCGAGCAGCAGCGAGGTCAGCAACGCCGGACCGAGCATCCGGGCGAGCTGCGGCGCCATACCGAAGAAGCCCTGGTACTGCCCCTGCCGGTCGGCGCGGGCCAGGGTGAAGCCGACCTCCCAGCCGCTGGCCGCCTGCACCATCTCGCCGAACACCTGCACCAGGGCCGCCGCGAGCAGCACCGCCGAGGCCACCCACGCGCCGCCGACCATCCCGGACACCGCGTACGCGCCGCAGGCGACAAGCAACACCCAGCCGGCGTGCCCGCTGGCCCGCGCCGCCGTACCCGGATCGGTCACCCGGCGGGCCACCCGGACCTGCCACAGCACCACGCACAGCATGTTCACCGTGAGCACGATCGCGCCCATCGGCGCCGGGGCGTCGGTCCGTTCCGCGATCCACAGTGGCAGCGCCAGGCTGAGCAGCGGCATGTTCAGGCACATCACCGCGTTCAGCAGCGTGATCAGCGCGTACGGGCGGTCGCGCAGCACGGCCAGCCGTCCCGGCCCGGGTCCGGCCGGGACCGGCGCCGCCGCCTCGGGCAGCCGGCGCACCAGCAGGGCCGCGGCCAGGAAGCTCGCCGCGTCGAGCGCGAAGGCGGACAGGTACGCCGGGTGGGTGTCCGCCCAGAGCACGAGCGCGCCCAGCCCGGCCCCGGCGGCCAGTCCGGCGTTCGAGACCGACTGCAACCGGGCGCGTACCGCGGTGCGCCGCGCGGGCTCGATCAGCCCGACCAGCAGCGCCTGGCGGCTGGCGGTGAGCCCGGCCTGGCAGGCGGCGTAGCAACAGGCGAGCAGCACGAACAGCGGGAAGGAGCGGATCACGAGGAAGCCGCTGAGCGCGGCGGCGGTGGCGACGGCGAAGACGGCAGTCGTCCGCCGCGCGCCGTAGCGGTCGGCCAACTGGCCGGCGGGCACCCCGGCGAGGATGCCCGTCGACCAGCCCACCGTGAGGGCGATGCCGACCTGCGCCGGGGACAGCCCGACCACCCGGATGAAGAACAGCGCCGAGCAGGCGTAGAACGCGCCGTCACCCACCGAGTTCGCGAGCTGGGCCAGGGCCAGCACCCGGACCCGGCGGCCGGTGTCGGCATCGGTCATTGCTCGTCCCCCGATCGCAGTGCTCCTTCCTTCATCCAAGACCTGCGGATTGGCTCGCAGAAGTGCCGATTCCAGATGATTTGATTGGGCCAATGTAGTATCGTCGCCGTGGACGTACACGTCAGCCTGGCCGGGCCCGGCGACCGCGCCACCCGGATCCACAGGCAGTTGCTGGAGGCGATCCTGGACGGCCGGCTGCGGCCCGGCGAACGGCTGCCACCGACCCGCGAACTGGCCCGGCGACTCGACGTCTCCCGCAACACGGTCGCCGCCGCCTACGAGCGGCTGACCGCCGAGGGCCTGCTCACCGCCCGGGTCGGCGCGGGGACGTTCGTCGCCGACGAGCCGGTCGCCCGCGCCCGGCCCCGTCCGGCGCCGCCCGGTGGGGTACGCCCCCGCGCGTTCTGGGCGTCCGCCGCGCCGGCGCCCACCGCCGCGCCCCGACCGGGACACGACTTCCGGGCCGGCACCCCGGACACCGGGTTGTTCCCGCTGGCCACCTGGCGGCGGCTGGTCGCCGGTGAGCTGCGTACCGCGACGGTCCGGGGCGGCTACGCCGACCCGGCCGGGCACCAGGGGCTGCGCGCCGCCGTCGCCCGGTACGTGGGTCTCGCCCGCGCGGTACGGGCCGGGCCCGATGACGTCGTCGTCACCCAGGGCGCGCAGCAGGCGCTGGACCTGATCGCCCGGGTGATGCTCGAACCGGGCGACCGGGTGGCCGTCGAAGATCCCGGCTATCCCCCGGCCCGGCGGCTGTTCGCCGGCCACGGCGCGCGGGTCGTGCCGGTGCCGGTCGACGACGAGGGCATCGACGTACGCGCGCTGCCCGGCGACGCGCGGCTGGTCTACGTCACCCCGTCCCACCAGTTCCCGCTGGGCGTCCGGATGTCACCGGCCCGCCGGATCGCGCTGCTCGACTGGGCGGCGGCCCGGGACGCGGTGGTCGTCGAGGACGACTACGACACCGAGTTCCGCTTCTCGGCGCGTCCGCTGGATCCGCTGCAGACGCTGGACCGGGCCGGGAAGGTGGTCTACGTCGGCACGTTCTCCAAGACCCTGCTGCCCATGCTGCGCCTCGGGTTCCTGGTCGCCCCCGCGTCGCTGCGCCCGGCACTGCTGGCCGCCCGGCAGCTCACCGACTGGCACGGCGACCACACCACGCAGGCCGCGCTGGCCCGGTTCATCGACTCCGGCGAGCTGGCCCGGCACATCCGCAAGGCGACCCGGGTGTACGCCGAGCGGCGCGAGCTGATCGACGCCGCGCTGCGCTCCGACCTCGCCGGCTGGCTCGACCCGGTGCCGTCCACAGCGGGCCTGCACCTGTGCGCGCGGCTGCGCCCGGAAGCCGGCGTCGACCTGCCGGCTGTCGTCGCGCGGGCGGCCGAAGCCGGCGTCACCGTACGCGAGATCGCCGGCTACCGGGCGGGCCCGCCCGGCCCGGCCGGTCTGGTGCTCGGCTACGGCGCCGTCGCCACCGCCGACGTACCCGAAGGGCTCCGGTTGCTCGCGCGCTGCTTCCACGGCTGACCGGCGGCGGCGCAGATTCACTCCGCCCTCCGAGCAACCCCGGCGGTCGCGGTAGCCCCGCCGCGGGCGCGGCTGAACTACCCTCGCCGCCGTGGATACTGTGGAGATCGATGCGCCTGTCGCCGGCGTGACCGTCTACCCGGACCGCGCCCGGGTCACCCGCCGCGGCCGCGTCCGGCTCACCGCCGGCGACCACCGGGTACGCGTGGCCCCGCTCCCGCTGGGCCTGCGCCGGGACTCGATCCGGGTGGGTGGCCGGGGCGCGGTGACGGTGCTCGGGGTGGACGTGGCCGCGTGGCGGCAGCCCCGCAGCACCGACGCCCAGGTGGTCGAGCTGGAACGGCGGCGCCGGGAACTGGCGGACGAACTGGCCGAGGTCGGTGACACCGACGCGATCGAGGACCAGCGCGGCGAGTTCCTCACCCGGCTGGCCGAGCGCGCGGGTGGCACGTACGCCCGGGCGCTGGCCACGGGTGACGCGGCACCGGCGGACGTCGCGGCCTTCACCGACTCGGTGTCCGGGCAGCTCGCCGAGTCCCGGGCCCGGCGGCGCGGGCTGGCCCGGCGGCGCACCGAGCTGGCCGAGGAGCTGGCCGCCGTCGACCGGGAGCTGGACGCGGCGCGCGGCAAGCGGGAGCCGGACCGGCTGGCCGCCGAGGTGTCCGTCTCCGTCGACGCCGACGACACCGAGGTGGAGCTGGAGCTGACGTACCTGGTGGACGGCGCCCGCTGGACGCCCTCCTACGACCTGCGGCTGGTCGAGGACACCATGACGGTGACCTGGTTCGGGCTGGTCAGCCAGGGCACCGGGGAGGACTGGCCGGAGTGCGAACTCCAGCTCTCCACCGCCCGTCCGGCGGCGGCGAGCGGCGTACCCGAACTGTCGCCCTGGTATCTCGACCGGCTCCGGCCGGAGCCGCCGATGGTCGTGTCGGCCGCGTCGTTCGGCGGCGTGGTGCCGCCCCCGGCGCCCGGCGCGGCGCCGGCGGCCCGCCCCCGCGTGGCGCGGGCCGCGGCGCCGGCGGTGCGGGAGAGCGTCGCCGAGGTGGAGCAGGGCGTGACGGCGGCTACCTACCGGCCGGCGCGGCCGGTGGCGGTGCCGGCCGACGGCAGCGCGCACCGGGTGACGATCGCGGTGCTGGAGCTGCCGGCCCGGCTGGACCACGTGAGCGTGCCGGTGCGTGCCGCCGAGGCGCACCTGCGGGCCACGGTCCGCAACACGTCGGACCACACGCTGCTGCCCGGCCCGGCGTCGGTCTTCCACGGCGCCGGCTTCGTGGCGGCGACGCGGCTGAAGACGTGGGCGCCGGGCGAGGAGACGGAGCTGGCGCTCGGGATCGACGACCGGCTGCGGGTGGAGCGGAAGCTGTCCCGGCGCACCGAGAGCAAGGCCACGCTCGGGTCGACGCGGCGGCGGGAGGTGGAGTACCGGATCACTGTGGCGAACCACACGCCCCGCCCGGCCACCGTCGAGGTGCGGGATCAGCTTCCGGTGTCCCGCGACGAGGCGGTGGTGGTACGCGAGACCGCGCTGACGCCGCCGCCGGCCGAGCGTACGGAGCTGGGCGAGCTGACCTGGCGGCTGTCGCTGGCGCCGGGTGAGACCGGCGAGATCGCCCTCGGCTTCCGGGTGGAGCTGGCCAAGGGCGTCGAGCTGACCGGCTGGCGGGAGTAGCCGCACACACGTCAAGAAGGGCCCCTTCCTATGCGCGAAGCGTTGAGAAGGGGCCCTTCCTTCGGTTCTCAGATGCGGCGGCGGCCGTAGACACCGGCGAAGATGGCGACGCCGACGGCGGCGAAGCCGACCTGGAGCGCCAGCTCGATCCAGTCGATGCCGGCGGTGTCATCGACGCCGAACGCACCGGCCACCAGGGTGCCGACGAGCGCGGCGACCACACCGATGAGCAGGGTCAGCCAGATCGGGATGTTCTGCTTGCCCGGCACCACCAGGCGCCCGAGCGCGCCGATGACGAGGCCGATGATGAGCGCGGTGAAGAAGCCCGTGATCTCCACGAGAGGCGTCCCTTCCCTCGGATGTGTTGACGCCTCGCTGGTTGCCCCGATCAACCGTTCGGCCAAACCCGGGAGCTGCTTTCGTCACGGAACTGTCATGACCGTCCCTGATCAGTGGTCCGAGGGCTGGCGGCGGCGCGGCGCGCCGGGCGGCTCCTCCCTGTCGATGCGCAGTTCCCGCTCCAGCTCGGCGATCACCATCCGCAGGTCGTCCAGGCGCTGGCTGATCGCGATCCGGTCCACCTCGTCCGGTATCCCGTCCCCGTCGGAGTCGTAGTCCGAGGCCAGCCCCTCGGTCATCTCCAGCCGGCGCGCCTCCTCCATCGAGTTGACGATGACGGCGATGAGGATGTTCAGCAGGAGGTTGACCGCGATCATCACGAAGCTGACGTAGTAGAGCAGCGTCCACGGCGACACCTCCAGACCTTGTTCCAGCAGGTCCGGCAGCGTCTCCAGGGACAGCAGCACGAACAGCGTGACGAGCGAACGGCCGATGTCGCCGTACTGCTCGGGGTAGCGGTCGCCGAAGATCAGCCAGCCCGCCATGCCGTACACGTAGAGCGTGACGGCGGCGAGCGCGAGGAAACCCGCGACGCCTGGGAGGCTGCGCCACAGCGCCGCGACGATGGTCCGCAGGCCGGGTGAGAAGCGCACGAGGCGCAGCACCCGGGCGACCCGGATGAACCGCAGCACGGCCGAGTCGCCGTGCAGGCCCGGAACGAATATGGCCGCTGTCACCAGCAGGTCGAAGACGTTCCAGCCGTGCCGGAAGAAGTCCTGCGGGCGGCGGCCGTACGCGAGCACCCGGATGGTGATCTCCACGACGAAGACCGCCCGGAACATCCACTCCGTCCACCGCAGCACCGGCCCGGCCGCGCCGAGGTTCGGGTACGTCTCGATGCCCAGCACCACGCCGTTGGCCATGATGAGCACCACGATGGCCACCTCGAACGGCCGGGACGCGACGATCCGCGCGCACTGGCCGGCCAGTCCGCGCCTTCCGTTACCGGTCCGGCGCCCGCCGCGCGGGGCCGGAACCGTGTCCGCGATCAGCGTTCCCCTCCGGAGCGCCGGAATCGGACGACGCGCGCGCAACGGGGGGTAGCCACGCGGACACTCTAGTGGATCACCGAGGGCGGGCGGCCACGGCCGAGGCGCGCAGTGCCCGGCTCAGAGCCAGCCCCGGCGTTTGAACAGCAGGTAGAGCGCACCGCAGACGGCGAGCATCAGGGTGACCGCGAACAGGTAGCCGTATCGCCAGTCCAGCTCCGGCATGTGTGTGAAGTTCATCCCGTAGACGGTGCCGATCAGGGTGGGCGCGAACAGGATGGCCGCCCACGCGGAGACCCGTTTGATCTCCTCGTTCTGCTCGAAGCTCGCAGCGGTCAGGCTGCGCATCTCCTCGTTCTGCGCCTGCGACACCAGCGTGGCGTTGACTGTGAGGATGTTCTGGAGCAGGTGCCGGAACCCGTCCACCCGCTCCACCACCTGGGTCAGGTGGTCGGCCACGTCGCGCAGCCGGCGGCGCAGCTCCTCGTCCGTGCCGTATCTGTCGAAGCCGTGAGTGAGCGCGTCGACGACCTTCAGCAGCGGCCGGGCGGCCCGCTGGAACTGGATCACCTCGCGGCTCAGCTCGTAGATGCGGCGGCTGGCGTTCGGGTCGCCGCCGAACACCTCGGTCTCGATCTCGTCGATGTCGTTCTCCAGCCCGGCCACCACCGGCGCGTAGCCGTCCACCACCCGGTCGAGTACGGCGTAGAGCACTGCTTCCGGGCCGAGCGCGAGCACCTCCGGTTCGGCCTCCAGCCGTCGCCGTACGCCGGCCAGGTCGGGCGTGCCGCCGTGCCGCACGGTGAGCACGAAACCGGGGCCGAGGAACAGGTGCAGCTCGGCGAACTCGACCGCCTCCCGCGCGTCCAGGTAGCGGGCGGCGCGCAGCACCACGAACAGGGTGTCGCCGTAGCGTTCCAGCTTGGGACGCTGGTGGGCGTTGATCGCGTCCTCGACGGCCAGGTCGGGGAGCTGGAACTCGGCGGCCAGCGAGGCCACCTCCTCCCGGCCCGGCCGGCGCAGCCCGATCCAGGCCATCGCGTCGCCGAGCTGTTGCAGGCAGCGGAACGTGTCGGCGAGGGTGACGGGCGACGCCCGGCGTACGCCGCCGACGTAGACGCCGCTGTCGACCAGCCCGTCGGGTCGCTCCGGCTCGGCCGCGCCGGCGTCGATGGCGTGCTCGTCCAGGCGCCGGCCGAACCCCTCCGAGGACCGGTTGTCCGCCATGCCCCCTCCCCCGCTGCTCGGCCGGGTCGCCGAGTCCCCCGCCGGCGCTCGCGCAAACGTCAGGGGCGGTAGCGGTAGCCCATGCCCGGTTCGGTGATCAGGTGCCGGGGCCGGGCCGGGTCGTCCTCCAGCTTGCGCCGCAGCTGGGCCATGTACTGCCGCAGGTAGTTCGTCTCGTGGTGGTACTCCGGTCCCCACACGTCGTGCAGCAACTGGCGCTGGCTGACCAGCTTGCCCGGGTTGCGCAGCAGCTTCCCCAGCATGGCCCACTGGGTGGGGGTGAGCTTGACCTCGACGCCGTCGTCGCGGGTGACGGTCCGGTCGGCCAGGTCCACGGTGTTGCGGCCGATCCGCAGCGCGGGCACGGCGGGCGTGGCCGGGGCGAGCCGCCGGGTCACCGCCCGGATGCGGGCGAGCAGTTCGTCCACGCCGAACGGCTTGGTCACGTAGTCGTCGGCGCCCGCGTCGAGCGCGGACACCTTGTCCTCGCTACCGGCCCGGCCGGACAGCACGATGATCGGGACGGCGGTCCAGCCGCGCAGGCCCCGGATGACCTCGGTGCCGTCCAGGTCGGGCAGGCCGAGGTCGAGCACCACCAGGTCCGGCGGGTGCGCGGCGGCGGCTTTGAGCGCGGCGGCGCCGCTGTCGGCCACCTCGACGTCGTAGCCCCGGGCGCGCAGGTTGATCCGCAGGGCGCGCAGGATCTGCGGCTCGTCGTCGACGACCAGGATCCGGGTCATTCCTGCGGCCCCTCCGGCTGGGTGGCGGCCGGCAGCCGCAGCACCATGGTGAGACCGCCACCGGGCGTGGTCTCCGGGGTGATGCTGCCACCCATCACCTCGGCCAGTCCCCGGGACAGCGCCAGCCCCAGACCCACCCCGGTCTGGTTGTCCCGGTCGCCGAGGCGCTGGAACGGCAGGAAGACGTGCTCCCACTGGTCCTCCGGGATGCCCGGCCCGGTGTCGATCACCCGTAGCTCGACCTGTCCGGCGTGCGCGCTGGCGGTGATCGTCGGCGGCCGGCCGGGCGGGCTGTGCCGCAGCGCGTTCGCCACGATGTTGACGAGCACCCGCTCCAGCAGGCCCGGGTCGGCGAGCGCCGCCGGCAGGTCGGCCGGGATGTCGGTGGTCACCTCGGCCGCCGCCGGGCCCAGTTCGTCGAGGGCCAGGGGTACGGCGTCCTCCAGCCCGATCGCTGTGGCGCTCACGCCCAGCGCACCGGCCTGCAACCGGCTCATGTCGAGCAGGTTCGCCACCAGCCGGCCCAGCCGGTCCAGCGACTCGTCGGCGGTGGCGAGCAGTTCCTCCCGGTCGTCCGCGTCGAACTCGACGTCGTGGCTGCGCAGGCTGCTCACCGCGGCCTTGGCCGACGCCAGCGGCGTACGCAGGTCGTGGCTGACCGCCGCGAGCAGCGCGGTCCGCATCCGGTCGGCGGCGGCGAGCGGGCGGGCGGTGGCGACCTCCTCGGCCAGCCGTTCCTGGCGCAGCGCGACGGCGGCCTGCGCGGCGAACGCCTCGACCACCCGCCGGTCGGCCGCCTCCAGCCGCCGGCCCGCGAGCACCACGCTGAGCCGGTCATCGACCGGCACCACCGTCTCGCCCGCGCTCGGGCTGCCCGGCGGCCGTTCGCCGACGCTCGCCACCACCCGCCAGGCGTCCGCTTCCCGGGCGCGCGCCGGGCGTCCCCCGGCCTCGTCGGTCAGCTCCAGTACGCTCACCGCGCGCAGCCCGAACGTCTCCCGCAGCCGGTCCAGCAGCGCGGGCAGCGGTCGCTCGCCGCGCAGCACGCTGCCCGCCACGGTGGCCAGTGTCTGCGCGTCGGCGGAGGCCCGGGCCGCCTCGCGGGTACGCCGGGCCGCCACGTCGACCACCCAGCTCACCGCGATGGCGACGCCGACGAACACGCCCAGGGCGAGCAGGTTGTCCGCCTCGGCGATGGTGAGCGTCCGGTACGGCGGGGTGAAGAACCAGTTGAGCAGCAGCGAACCGCCGAGCGCGGCGACCAGCGCGGGCCACAGCCCGCCGACCAGCGCCACGCCCACCACACCGGCGAGGAACAGCAGGATGTCGTTCGTCAGGGTGAGATCGGGCAGCGTCCGCAGCACGAGCGTGAGCAGCGGCATGCCGAGCACCGCGAGCGCGTACCCGATCAGCCGTCGCCGCCGGGACAGCGCGGCGGGCACCGACGCGCCCCGGCGCCCGCGCCCCGCCTCGGGGTGGGTGACCAGGTGCACGTCGATCGGGCCGGACAGCACGGTGGTGGTCACCCCGACGCCCCGGGAGAACACCTGCGCGAACCGGCCCCGGCGGCTCGCGCCGAGCACGAGCTGGGTCGCGTTGACGCCCCGGGCGAAGTCCAGCAGTGCCGCCGGGATGTCGGTGCCGAGCACCTGGTGGTACGTGCCGCCGAGGCTCTCCACCAGCATCCGCTGCCGGGCCAGCTGGGCCGGGTCGGCGCCGGCGAGCCCGTCGCTGCGCGCCACGTGCACGGCGAGCAGGTCGGCGCCCTTGCTGCGGGCGGCGATCCGGGCCGCCCGGCGGATCAGCGTCTCGCCCTCCGGGCCGCCGGTCAGCGCGACGACCACCCGTTCCCGCGCCTCCCAGGTGTCGGAGATGCCCTGCTGGGCGCGGTACGCGTCGAGCTGCTCGTCGACCTTGTCGGCCAGCCACAGCAGCGCCAGTTCGCGCAGCGCGGTGAGGTTGCCGACCCGGAAGTAGTTGCCGAGCGCGGCGTCGATCTTGTCGGGCCGGTAGATGTTGCCGTGCGCCATCCGGCGGCGCAGCGCCTCCGGCGTCATGTCGACCAGCTCGACCTGCTCGGCGGCCCGGACCACCTGGTCCGGCACCGTCTCCCGCTGGGTGGTGCCGGTGATCTGCGCGACCACGTCGTTGAGCGACTCCAGGTGCTGCACGTTGACAGTGGAGAGCACGCTGATCCCGGCGTCGAGCAGCTCCTGCACGTCCTGCCAGCGCTTCTCGTGACGGGAGCCGGGCACGTTCGTGTGCGCCAGTTCGTCCACCACGACCACCCCGGGCCGCCGGGCCAGCACCGCTTCCAGGTCCATCTCGGTGAACTCGACGCCCCGGTAGGTCATCGACCGGCGCGGCACCACCTCCAGGTCGCCGATCATCTCGGCGGTGTGCCGGCGGCCGTGCGTCTCGACCAGGCCGATCACCACGTCGGTGCCGCGCTCGGCCCGGCGCTGGGCCTCTTCGAGCACGGCGTACGTCTTCCCGACGCCCGGAGCGGCACCGAGATAGATCCGCAGTTCACCCCTGCCCACGACCCCCATCCTCCCCGAGTGCAAGGAAGGGCCCCCTGTTAACGCCTCGCGAGGTGAAGGGGGCCCTTCTTAACGCCTCCGTCAGCGCGCCGGGAACGCCTCGTCCAGCGCGAGGTTGAGTTCCAGCACGTTCACACCGGGCTCGCCCATGAAGCCCAGCGCCCGGCCGGTGGTGTGCTCGGCGACCAGCCGCCGTACCGCCGCCGGGTCCGCGCCGCGCTCCCGCGCCACCCGGGCCACCTGGATCCGGGCGTACGCCGGGGAGATGTGCGGGTCGAGGCCGCTGCCACTGGCGGTGACCGCGTCGGCCGGCACGGCGGGCCGGGCCGGGGCGTCTCCGCGTACCGGGCTGACGATGCCACCCTCGGCCACGTAGTCGTGGCCGGGCTGCGCCGCCTCCACCGGTACGCCCTCCCAGGTGGTGACGAACGGCGTCGCGGGCGCGGCCTGGTTGACGCTCACCACGCGGGTGATCCGGCCGGTGAGGCCGTCGGCGCGGAACACGGCGAGCACCGCGCCCACCCCGTCCGGCGTGCAGTACGGGCGCCGCCCGTCCACGCCGTCCAGTTCCCCGGCCGCCTTGCTGCGGGCGCAGACCTGGGTGAGCAGGCTCTGCGCCGAGGTCTCCTCGTCGCCGGTGAGCGTGTCCACCACGCTCTCCGGGCCGAGGTTGCCCGCCGCGGTGGCGGTCGGGTCGTAGCCGTCCCCGGCCGCCGACGGGCGGGACTGGAAGTAGCGCGGGACCGGGTTGCCGTCCGCGTCGGTGAACGACTGGCCGATCAACGAGCTGCCGACGGTCCGGCCGCCGACTGTGAGCAGTGAGCCGTCCGCCCTGCCGTCGAGGCCGGGCAGCCGGCCCACGGCGACCAGGGCGAGCGGGTAGACGAGGCCGAGCAGGACGGTGAAGACGAGCACCGCGCGCAGGGCGGCCAGGTGCTGGGAGAGCCAACTGGGAAGGCGCATCACGAGATCCCCGGGACGAACTGGACGAGCAGGTCGATGAGCTTGATGCCGGCGAACGGCACCACGATGCCGCCGAGGCCGTAGAGCAGGAGGTTGCGGCGTAGCAGCGTCGAGGCGCCGGCCGGGCGGTAGCGCACGCCGCGCAGGGCCAGCGGGATCAACGCCACGATGACCATCGCGTTGAAGACGACGGCGGAGAGGATCGCCGACTCGGGGCTCGCCAAGCGCATGATGTTGAGCCGGTCCAGCGACGGGTAGATGCCGGCGAACATGGCCGGGATGATCGCGAAGTACTTCGCGATGTCGTTGGCGATGCTGAACGTCGTCAGCGCACCCCGGGTGATCAGCAACTGCTTGCCGATCTCCACGATCTCGATCAGCTTGGTCGGGTCGGAGTCGAGGTCGACCATGTTGCCGGCCTCCTTCGCGGCCGACGTGCCGGTGTTCATGGCGACGCCGACGTCCGCCTGGGCCAGCGCGGGCGCGTCGTTGGTGCCGTCGCCGGTCATGGCGACGAGCCGGCCGCCCTCCTGTTCCTTCTTGATCAGCGCGAGCTTGTCCTCCGGCGTGGCCTCGGCGAGGAAGTCGTCCACGCCCGCCTCGTCCGCGATCGCCTTCGCGGTACGCGGGTTGTCACCGGTGATCATCACGGTACGGATGCCCATCCGGCGCATCTCGTCGAAGCGCTCCCGCATCCCGGCCTTGACCACGTCCTTGAGGTGGATGACGCCGAGCGCCCGGGCCGGTTCCCCGGTCACGTGCTCGGCCACCACGAGTGGCGTGCCGCCGGTGCCGCTGATCGCGTCGACCAGTTCACCGACCTGCGCGGTCGGGTGGCCGCCGTTGTCGCGTACCCACTTCATCACCGCGGCGGCCGCGCCCTTGCGGACGCGCCGGACGCCCCCGTCGGCGTCGAGGTCGACGCCGCTCATCCGGGTCTGCGCGGTGAACGGCACGAACGTGGCGTGCGGGACGAGGCCGGGCTCACGCTCGCGCAGCCCGTACTCGTTCTTGGCGAGCACCACCACCGAGCGGCCCTCGGGGGTCTCGTCGGCCAGGCTGGACAGTTGCGCCGCGTCGGCGAGCGTGGCCGCGTCCACGCCGGTCACCGGCAGGAACTCGGCGGCCTGCCGGTTGCCGAGCGTGATCGTGCCGGTCTTGTCCAGCAGCAACGTGTCGACGTCACCGGCCGCCTCGACCGCCCGGCCGCTCATCGCCAGCACGTTGCGCTGCACGAGCCGGTCCATGCCGGCGATGCCGATCGCGGACAGCAGCGCGCCGACGGTGGTCGGGATGAGACAGACCAGCAGGGACACGAGGACGACGCCGGTGACGCCGGAGTCGGTGATCGCCGCGGTGTCCGGCGCGGCGGCCTGGTAGCCCTTCGCGAAGATCGCCATGGGCTGGAGCGTGACGACGGCGAGCAGGAAGATGATCGTCAGCGCGGCCAGCAGGATGTTCAGCGCGATCTCGTTCGGCGTCTTCTGCCGGTTGGCGCCCTCGACCAGCGCGATCATCCGGTCGATGAAGCTCTCGCCCGGCTTCTGGGTGATCCGGACGACGATCCGGTCGGAGAGGACCCGGGTGCCGCCGGTGACCGCGCTGCGGTCGCCGCCGGACTCCCGGATCACCGGGGCGGACTCGCCGGTGATCGCCGACTCGTCGACGCTGGCGATGCCCTCCACCACGTCGCCGTCGCCGGGGACGACCTGCCCGGCCTCGACCAGGACGACGTCACCCTGCCGCAGTTGCGGCGCGGGCACCGCCTCGTCCCGGTACGCGGTCGCGGCGGCACCCGGTGTCCAGCCGACCAGGCGGGTGGCGATGGTGTCCTGTTTGGCCCGGCGCAGCGTGTCGGCCTGCGCCTTGCCGCGCCCCTCGGCGACCGCCTCGGCCAGGTTCGCGAAGATCACGGTGAGCCAGAGCCAGGCGGTGATCGCGACCGCGAAGACCGACGGGTCGGCGACCGCGAGCACAGTGGTGAACAGCGCGCCGATCTCCACGATCAGCATCACCGGGTTGCGCCACAGCGTGCGCGGGTCGAGCTTGCGCAGCGCGTCCGGCAACGACCGGAGCAACTGGCGAGGGTCGAGCAGTCCGCCGCCGACCCGGTCGTCGCGGCGGCCCGGCGTGCCGGGAGCCGCTGTGTCGCCGACGACCGGCGCGCCGGCGGTCTGGAGAGGTGCTGTCATGTCCTTGTCTCTCATGGTGGTCACAGCCCTTCGGCCAGCGGGCCGAGCGCGAGCGCGGGAAGGAAGGTGAGCGCGACGAGGACCACCGTGACGCCGACGACCATGCCGACGAACAGCGGCCGGTGGGTCGGCAGGGTGCCCTCGGAGGCGGGCGTGGGCCGCTGGCGGGCCAGCGAGCCGGCCAGCGCGAGCACGAAGATGATCGGCAGGAACCGGCCGAGCAGCATGCAGAGCCCGAGCGCGATGTTCCACCACTGCGTGTTCACCGTGATGCCGGCGAACGCGGAGCCGTTGTTGTTGCCGGCCGAGGTGAACGCGTAGAGCACTTCGGACAGTCCGTGCGGCCCGGCGTTGAGCACTGTCGAGGCGTTGCCGGTGGCGAACGCGGCGGCGGTGCCGGCGAGCACCAGCGCCGGGGTGATCAGGAAGTACATCGAGGCGAACTTGATCTCGCGCGAGCCGATCTTCTTGCCCAGGTACTCCGGCGTGCGCCCGACCATCAGGCCGGCCACGAACACCGTGATCACCGCGAGGATCAGCAGCCCGTACAGGCCGGTGCCGACGCCGCCGGGCGCGACCTCGCCGAGCATCATGTGGCCCAGCGTCATCATGCCGCCGAACGCGGTGTACGAGTCGTGGAACGAGTTGACGGCGCCGGTCGAGGTGAGCGTAGTGGCCGCCGCGAACGTGGCCGAGTTCGACACGTCGAAGCGCACCTCCTTGCCCTCCAGCGCCGCGCCGACGGCCTGCGGCACCGTGCCGTCGCCGGTCAGCTCCAAGACGTTGGTGAGCGTGATGCCGGCGAGCGCGAGGATCGCCATGACGGCGACGATCGCGTAGCCCTGCCGTTTCTGCCCCACCATCCGGCCGAAGACCCGGGGCAGGCTGAACGGGATCACCAGGATCAGGAAGATCTCCAGCCAGTTCGTCCACGCGGTCGGGTTCTCGAACGGGTGGGCGCTGTTGACGTTGTAGAAGCCGCCGCCGTTGGTGCCCAGCTCCTTGATGACCTCCTGGCTCGCCACCGGCCCGCCGGTGACGGTCTGGGTGCCGCCGGTCAGCGTGGTCACGTCGGTGCCGCCGGACAGGTTCTGCACCACGCCGCCGAGCATCAGCGCGAGCGCGCCGAGCACCGCGACCGGCAGCAGGATCCGCAGCGTGACCCGGGTCAGATCGACCCAGAAGTTGCCCAGCTCGCCGGTGCGGCCGCGGGCGAAGCCCCGGACCAGCGCCACCGCCACGGCGATGCCGACTGCGGCCGAGACGAAGTTCTGCACCGCCAGGCCGGCCATCTGCACCAGGTGGCCCATCGTCGACTCACCCGAGTACCACTGCCAGTTCGTGTTGGTCACGAACGACACAGCGGTGTTCCAGGCGCCGTGCGGCACCACCGGGTCGAGTCCGAGCGAGAGCCACAGGTGGCTCTGCAGGCGCTGGAACGCGTACAGGAACAGCAGGGAGACGGCCGAGAAGGCCAGCACCGAGCGGGCGTACACGCCCCAGGTCTGCTCGGCGGCCGGATTGACCCCGACCAGGCGGTAGATCCCCCGCTCGGCCCGGGACGACCGGGTTCCGGCGACCACGCGGTGCATGTGGTCGCCGAACGGCCGGTGCACGGCGACGAGCGCCGCCACCAGCGACAGGACGAAGAGCACGCCGGCTGTCGTCATGCTCATCAGAAGCGCTCCGGGAACAGCAGGGCGACGACCAGGAACACGCCCAGGCCGATCGCCAGCACCAGGCCGACGGCGTTGACGGCGCTCACAGCTTCTCCACGCCCCTCACCACGAGGGCGAGAGCCGCGAACAGCCCCACCGTCAGCAACACGAACAGCACGTCAGACACGGCGGATCTCTCCTAGCGGAAGATGTCCTCGCGACCGCCTCCCGGCCGCGCCGGGCAATCACAACGCCGTATCCGCCGGACGGACAGGGGCTTTGACGCGACCGTCACGCGCGGCCGCGGTTTCTTGACGCGCTTTTCACGCCGCCTCCGCGGCCGGTGATCCGGGTCACCGGATCAGCCTCGCCACCGATCGACCGGAGGTGCCGGTACCCGGGGCCGAGCACCGCGGCGAATCCGATCGGCACGGCCCGGGACCAGGCGTCGCCCGGGCCGGTCAGCTCGCCGTGGTGGTGCGCCAGCTACCCGGCGAAGACCGCCGCGCCCAACGCGGCCACCGCCGCGACCGCGCGCAGGTCGGCCACCACTGCGACCCGGAATCTGGTGGATCCGTACGAACGATCTCGTCCCACGTCCGCCTCCCCCGTCAGTACGGCCTTCGCGGGGCATACGGGCGGGCCGGGCTTCTCACGCCGCCTTCATCCGCGGCGCGGCAGTCACGAGCGGCGAGGCGCCGGTCTCAGCGGCCGGGGGCACTCGCCGGTCGCGCGGCGCATGGGCCTCGTTACTGAGCGTGAGGTCAGCGCGGCATCTCGCGCCAGCCGGAACCGCTCGCGCGCCACGCCCCGGCCAGGATCGTCGCCGAGCCGCGGCTCGGGCATTGCTGGATCCGGGACCGGCCGCTCGCCCCGCCGATCTGCGCCTGGACCTGCCACTGGCTTCCGTCGGTACGGATGTAGACGTCGCGCCGTCCGCGAGGGTTGCTGACGCCGTTCCACCAGTGTTCCTCGACCACCATGCGGTGACCGTACCCCAGGAGACCCGGACCGGCCCAGACCGGAATTCCGTTGCTCCGCGTCACCGGGCGGCGGCACCCTCCACGGATGACCCCACCGGACCTGCCGCGCCAGTTCACCATCCGCGAAGGCGAGCTGCGCATCCTCAACCCGTTCGACGACGTCAAGCTGGCCACGCTGGGCCGGGCGATCCGGCTGCGCCCCGGCGACGAGCTGCTCGACCTGTGCAGCGGCAAGGGCGAACTGCTCTGCACCTGGGCCCGCGACCACGGGATCACCGGCACCGGGGTCGACCTGAGTACCGCGTTCACCGCCGCCGCCCGGGAACGCGCCGCCGGACTCGGCGTGGCCGACCGGGTACGGTTCGTGCACGGCGACGCCGCGGCGTACACCCCGGAGCGGCCGGTCGACGTGGCCGCCTGCGTCGGCGCGACCTGGATCGGCGGCGGGGTGCCCGGGACGCTGGAGCTGCTCGACCGGGCCTTGCGGCCGGGCGGCATGGCGCTGGTCGGCGAGCCCTACTGGCGGCGTGACCCGCCGGACGAGGAGGCGGTCGCCGGCTCGCACGCCCGGTCCCGCGACGAGTTCACCGACCTGCCGGGCCTGGTCGAGTCGTTCGGCGCGTGCGGGTGGGACCTGGTCGAGATGGTCCTCGCCGACCAGGACAGCTGGGACCGGTACGCCGCCGCGCACTGGCTGAACCTGCGCCGCTGGCTGGACGCGAACCCGGACGACGAACTGGCCCCGGAGCTGCGGCGGGAGCTGACCGGGGATCCGCTGCGGTACGTCCGTTTCCAGCGCGAGTACCTGGGGTGGGGCGTGTTCGCGCTGCTGCGGCGCTGACCTGCTTAGCGAACGGCTACGCAGGGTAAAGACAGATCATGGGACAGTTGCGCACCTCGCCGCCGCCACCACAGGCCTCGGAGTTGGAGCGGTGGGTGCTGGACAGTCCCGAGGATCTGCGCGGGCTGCGCGCCTCGCTCCGTGACGCGCTGAACCGGCACGGCCTGGTGCAGGGTGCGGACCTCGACGAGGTGCCGCACCTGGTCGTGCTGGTCGCCACCGAACTGGCGAGCAACGCGCTGCGGCACGGCCGGCCGCCGACCATCATCACGCTGCTCACCACCGATGACCGGTTCCTGCTCGACGTGGCCGACCACGACGTGCGCACCGTGCCGGAGCTGACCGGCATCAGTCCCACGGACTCGGGTGGGCGGGGTCTGTTCCTGGCCCAGTCGGTCTCGCTCGACGTCGGGTGGTACGCCACCGAGAAGACCAAGAACATCTGGGCCTCGTTCTCCCGGTGACGGCCGGGGACCGCCGGGCGAGGGCTCAGCGGTCCCCGGCCGGGATCGGGTCGTCGTACTGGCCGGACGGCCCGGACAGCGGTTCGCCGTCCACCAGCGGCCACGGGATGCCGTCCTCCACGGCGACCCGGTAGCGCAGCAGCTCACCGGAGCGGCCGGCGACCGCGCCGACCGTGTCGGCGGTGCGGAACGTGCCGTCGCCCCGGGCCGGGTAGCCGATGCCGGGGGCCACCCGGCCGGCCGCCGGGACCGGCGTCGGCGTGGGACGCGCGTCCGGCGCGGGCGCGCTCGGTGCCACCGCCCGCACGGTCCGCCGCACGTCGATGCGGTCCAGCAGGTCCGGGTGCCGGGCGGCGTACCCGCCGGCGGCGAGCACGGCCCCGACCAGGACCACCGCCAGGACCCGCGGTGATCGCGGCCTCCGTCGTCGCCGGTGCAGCCCCCGGTCATGCCCGCCCACGTCGATCTCCGTCCGTCGCGCCGCCCCGCTCCGGGCAGGAGTACGGACGCCGGGCCCGGACGGTTGAACGGGCGGGCCGGGTACCGTCGGTGCCGGGGTGGGCGACCTGCCGCCTGTCGGAGTTCAGGGAGAGCCACCCGTGTCACCAGCCGAGCGACTGCTCGACGCCGCCGTCGCGACCGCACGCGCCACCGACGTACGCGCTGCCGAGCGAGCCCTCGACGGGCTCGTGGTGGCCGACGGCGCGGCGGTGGACGCGGCGCTGCTCGCCCGGCTCACGCGGGACGTGGGCCGGCTCTGGCCGCGTGGCTGGCAGCCCGCCGACCTCGATCGGCTCGCCGTCCGGCGGCTCACCCCGCGCGGCGCCCGGCTGCTGCGCGACGCGATGGCCGCGCAGCGGCGCACGCTGCCCGCGCCGGTACCGGCCTGGTTCGACGATCAGCTCACCGACACGGGCGCCCGCTGGGACGACGACGCGGGCTGGCTGAACCGGCGCGCCGACGGGGACCGGATCACCGCGCTGCGGGACGCGGTCGACGCGGCCGTCCTGGTGGCGGGGCTGCCGCCGATCGCGGCGCTCCGGCCGCCACCCGGTTCGGCGGGCACCGCCCTGGCCGCCGCGACACCGAGCGGTTCCCGGATGCTCGACCGGGTACGCGCGCTGCTGGCGAAGGCCGAGTCGACCGGCTACCCGGCCGAGGCGGAGGCGTTCACCGCGAAGGCGCAGGAGCTGATGGCCCGGCACAGCATCGACGCGGCGCTGCTCGACGCCGGGGCCGACCGGTCCGGCGGCCCGGGTGGCGTGCGGATCGGCGTCGACGCCCCGTACGCGGCCGCGAAGGCGCTGCTGATCCAGGAGGTCGCGGCGGCGAACCGGTGCGAGTCGGTCTGGTCCGACGACCTGGGCTTCGCCACAGTGCTCGGCTTCCCGGCCGACCTGTCGGCTGTCGAGCTGCTGCACACCTCGCTGCTCGTGCAGGCCACCGCCGGGATGCTGCGCGGCCGGGGCGAGCGCGGCAGGGCCGGCGGGCGGCGCACCAAGGGGTACGACGAGTCGTTCCTCAACGCGTTCGCGCTGCGCATCGGCGACCGGCTGCGCGCGGCCAGCACGGCGGCGGCCGAGGAACTCGACGACGACCGGCTGCTGCCGGTGCTCGCGGCCCGCTCAAACGCCGTCCGGGAACGCGTCGACCAGCTCTTTCCGGGCACCACCCGGCACCGCCTCCAGGTGCGTGACGAGCAGGGCTGGGTCTCCGGCACCAGCGCGGCCGACCGGGCCTCGCTCGACCCGGGCCGCCCGGCACGCCGTCCGCTACGCGGGGGCCGCTGACCTTTCCCGGGGGATGATGTCGGATCGGGCGGACCGGCTCCGACCCGTCTGCGAGGCGCCACCGCCGGTGGCCCGCACCCGAGGAGTGCACCGTGAAGTACATGCTGCTGATCTGGAACCGGCCCGGCTTCGTGGAGGAGCTGTCCGAGGCGGAACGCACAGCCGTCTTCGGTGAGGTCGACGAGATCATGAAGGAGCTGACCGAGTCCGGCGAGCTGGTCGGCGGCGAGGCGCTCGCCCACCCCTCGCAGAGCCGTACGGCCCGCCCGGCCGCCGGTGGCGGCGTCGAGGTCACCGACGGGCCGTTCATGGAGAGCAAGGAGCAGTTCGCCGGCTACCTGACGGTCGACTGCGAGACCCCGGAGCGGGCCGCCGAGATCGCCGCGCGCTGGCCGGACGTACGGCACGGTTTCGGCGTGCTGGAGGTGCGCGCGGTGATGGAGCAGGCCGGGACGGAGATGTGACAGGACCTGTGGTCGAGGACCTGCTGCGCACGCTCGCGCCGCAGGTCCTCGGCGTGCTCGTCCGCCGCCACGGCCAGTTCTACGCCTGCGAGGACGCCGTGCAGGAGGCGCTGCTCGCCGCCGCCGTGCAGTGGCCGGAACAGGGCTTGCCGGACCGTCCCCGCTCCTGGCTGGTCACAGTCGCCACCCGGCGGCTCACCGACGAGTGGCGCAGCGAGCGCGCCCGCCGGGAACGCGAGGTGGCGGTGGCGGTCCGGCAGCCCGCGTACGCGACTGTCGCGCCGCCCGCCGACGAGGAGCGGCCCAGCGGGGACGACACTCTGCGGCTGCTGTTCCTCTGCTGCCATCCGACGTTGCCGGTCAGCGGGCAGGTGGCGCTCACGCTGCGTGCCGTGGGCGGGTTGAGCACCGCCGAGATCGCCCGCGCGTACCTGGTGCCGGAGGCGACGATGAGCCAGCGGATCCGCAGGGCGAAGCAGCGGATCGAGGCGTCCGGCGCGCGTTTCACGCTGCCGTCCCCGGCGGACCGGGACGAGCGGCTGGGCGCCGTGCTCCGGGTGCTCTATCTGGTCTTCAACGAGGGCTACACCGCGTCCAGCGGCGAGGTGCTGCACCGGGCCGAGCTGACCGGAGAGGCGATCCGGCTGACCTGGGAGCTGCGACGGCTGCTCCCGGACGACGGCGAGGTGGCCGGGTTGCTGGCGCTCATGCTGCTCACCGACGCGCACCGGGCCGCCCGTACCGGGCCGGACGGTGAGCTGGTGCCGCTGGCGGAGCAGGACCGCAGCCGATGGGACCGGGACGCCGTCGCCGAGGGGGTGGCGCTGGTGACCGAGGCGCTCACCTGGTCGGCGCCGGGGCCGTACCAGGTGCAGGCGGCCATCGCCGCTGTGCACGCGGAGGCACCCACCGCCGAGGACACCGACTGGCGGCAGATCGTCGCGCTCTACCGGGTGCTCGCGCAGGTCGCGCCGAACCCGATGGTCACGCTCAACCAGGCCGTCGCGGTGGCCATGGTGGACGGCCCGCGTGCCGGGCTGTCGCTGCTGGCCACGCTCGACGCCGACGACCGGACCGCGGGCCACCACCGGCTCGCCGCCGTCCGCGCGCACCTGCTCGACATGGCCGGTGACCGTACGGAGGCCCGGGCCGCGTACCTGGCCGCCGCCCGGGCCACCACGAGCCTGCCGGAGCGGCGTCATCTGGAGGTACGGGCCGCGCGCCTGGCCGGTGACCGGCCGCGCTGACCCGCGCCTGGACAGCACTCCGGGCCGGCCCGTGGGCCGACCCGGTGGTGTGTGTGCGTCGCGTACTCAGCTCTTGAAGGCGTCCTTGATCTTCTCGCCGGCCTGCTTGAGCTTGGCGCCGGCCTGGTCGTTGCGGCCCTCGGCCTCGAGGCGCTCGTTGTCGGTCGCCCGGCCGATGCCCTCCTTGACCTTGCCCGCGGCGTCCTGCGACGTGTTGTCGATCTTGTCGTCCAGACCCATGATGACCTCCACTGATGCGGTTGCCTGACGACAACTGGTTACCCCGCCGGCCACCGGCTCAACCCCCCTCACCCGATCGGGCGGAAGCGCCGCAGCCGCAGGCTGTTGCCCACCACGAACACCGACGAGAACGCCATCGCCGCCCCGGCGAGCATCGGGTTGAGCAGCCCGGCCGCCGCCAGCGGCAGCGCCGCGACGTTGTAGGCGAACGCCCAGAACAGGTTGCCCTTGATGATCGCCAGCGTCCGCCGGGAGAGCCGGATGGCGTCCGCGGCGGCCATCAGGTCGCCCCGGACCAGCGTCAGGTCGGCCGCCTCGATGGCCGCGTCAGTGCCGGTGCCCATGGCCAGCCCGAGGTCGGCCCGGGCCAGCGCGGCGGCGTCGTTCACCCCGTCGCCGACCATGGCGACCACCCGGCCCTCGCGCTGGAGCCGCTCGACCACGTCGACCTTGTCGGCGGGCAGCACCTCCGCGATCACCTCGTCGATGCCGACCTCGGCCGCCACCGCCTTCGCCACGGTGGTGTTGTCGCCGGTGAGCAGCACCGGCTTCAGGCCCAGCTCACGCAGCCGCGCGACAGCCGCCCGGCTGGTCGGCTTCACCGCGTCGGCCACCGCGAGCACGCCCCGGGCCCGCCCGTCCCAGCCGGCCAGGATCGCCGTCCGCCCGGCGGCCTCCGCGCCGGCCGCGGCCCGCTCGACCTCCTCGGGTACGTCGAGACCCCGCTCCCGCAGCAGCCAGGCCCGGCCGACCACCACGGTCCGGCCGTCGACGGTGCCGGTCACGCCCAGCCCTTCGGCGTTGGCGAACCCGCCGACCGCCGGCAGCGGCCCGGCCTCGACCGCGGCCTCGGCGACGGCCCGCGCGATCGGGTGCTCGGAGGCGGCCTCCAGCGCGCCGGCCACCCGGAGCAGTTCGGCCGCGTCCTCGCCGTCGGCGGGCAGCACCTCGGCCAGCGCCATCCGGCCGGTGGTGACGGTGCCGGTCTTGTCCAGCACCACTGTGTCGACCCGGCGGGTGGACTCCAGCACCTCCGGCCCCTTGATCAGCACACCGAGTTGCGCGCCGCGTCCGGTGCCGACGAGCAGCGCGGTCGGGGTGGCCAGGCCGAGCGCGCACGGGCAGGCGATGATCAGTACGGCCACCGCGGCGGTGAACGCGGCGGTCGGCCCGGAGCCGGTGCCCAGCCACCAGCCGAGCGTGCCGGCGGCCAGCGCGATCACGATCGGCACGAACACACCGGAGATCCGGTCGGCGAGCCGCTGCACCGCCGCCTTGCCGGTCTGCGCCTGCTCCACCAGCCGCGTCATCTGGGCGAGCTGGGTGTCCCCGCCGACCCGGGTGGCCCGGACCACCAGCCGGCCGCCCGCGTTCACCGTGGCGCCGACCACGGGGTCGCCGGGCCCGACCTCGACCGGCACCGACTCGCCGGTGAGCATGCTGGCGTCGACAGCGGAGGTGCCCTCCTCGACCACGCCGTCGGTGGCGACCTTCTCGCCGGGCCGGACCACGAACCGGTCCCCGACCGCGAGCCGGCCGACCGGGATCCGGGTCTCCTGCCCGCCGCGCAGCACCGCCACGTCCTTGGCGCCGAGTTCGAGCAGGGCGCGCAGCGCCGATCCGGCGGTGCGCTTGGAGCGGGCCTCGAAGTACCGCCCGGCCAGGATGAACACGGTCACCCCGGCGGCGGCCTCCAGGTAGATGTTGCCGGCGCCGTCGCCGCGGGTGATGTCGAAGCTGAACGGGTGCGTCATCCCGGGCATGCCGGCGTCGCCGAGGAACAGGGCCCAGAGCGACCAGCCGAACGCGGCCAGCGTGCCGAGCGAGACGAGCGTGTCCATGGTCGCCGCGCCGTGCCGCAGGTTGACCAGCGCGGCGCGGTGGAACGGCAGCCCGCCCCAGACCACCACCGGGGCGGCCAGCGTGAGCGAGGCCCACTGCCAGTAGTCGAACTGCCAGGCCGGAACCATGGCGAGCACGATCACCGGCAGGGTGAGCACGGCGGAGACCCAGAGCCGGGTACGCGCCGTGCGCAGTTCGTCCACCGGCTCCCCGGCCGCTGCCGTCTCCGCCTGCTCGGGCGGCGGCGGCACCACGGCGGTGTAGCCGGTCTTCTCGACGGTGGCGATCAGGTCGGCCGGCGCGATGTCGTCGGCGTACCGGACGGTGGCCTTCTCGGTGGCGTAGTTCACCGTGGCCTCGACGCCGTCCATCCGGTTGAGCTTCTTCTCGATCCGGGCGGCGCAGGACGCGCAGGTCATCCCGCCGATCGCCAGTTCGATCAGGTTCGGCGCGGTGGGCAGCGCCTTTCCCGTGGCAGTCATCGCGGCACCTCCGGCGCTCAACTGTGCCCGTGCCCCGGGGTGCCGTGTCCGGCGTCCGGGGTCGGTGCGGTGGTGGATGCCGGCGCGGCGGGCGGCGGCGCGGTCTGGTCGCCGGCCAGGACGGTGAACTCGGCGGTGTGCACCGCGTCGCCGTGCCGGAAGTCCAGGTAGAGACGGTACGCCCCGGCCGAGGGCACCTCGGCGGCGAACGTGATCGCCGGACCGGCCGGTGTGCGCCCGTCGCCGGGCGTGCCCTCCGGGTGCACGTGCAGGTACGCCAGGTCGCCCTGCCGCAGCGCCACCAGGTGCCCGTACGCGCCGAGGTAGGGCGCAAGGTCGGTGACCGGCCGCCCGTCACGGCTGACGGAGAGCGTGAGCCGGCTGGTCCGGCCCGGCTCCGGTGTGCCGGTCAGGGTGACCGTGTAGCCGTCGACTGTGGTGCTGGTCGCCGGTGCCGGCAGCGGCCGGGCGGTCAGCTCCCCGGGGACCGTGACGTCCAGGCCGAGGGTGAGCGGCTCCCCGCCTTCGGGTGTGAAGTCGGCGAACGCCCGCCAGACGCCGGGGCCGCCCAGCGGCGAGGCGACCCGCCAGGTGCCGTCGCCGGTCATCTCCGGGTGGACGTGCCGGAACCCGGAGAGGTCCCGGCGGGCGACGATCAGGTGCATGCGCTTGTCGTGGGCCACCTCGAAGCGGGTGACCGGGGCGCCGTCCGGGCCGGTGATCCGGAAGGCGAACTGCCCGGCCGGGGCGGCGGCGGGCTGGAACGTGTAGCCGCGTTCGGAGACGAGCAGCCCGCCGGGCAGGTGCGCGGGGGCGCCGCCCGCGTGGCTCTCGTCACCGTGACCGGCGTCGCCGGCCCCGTGGTCGCTGTCGTCGTGGCGGGTCTCGGCGGCCGGCGTGACGGGATCGGCCAGGTTGCCGATCCCGTACGCCGCGCCGAACACCGCCACGAGGCCGAGCGCGAAGCCGCTGAGCTTCGTCGCCGTGTTCATGGTGTCTCCTCGGTTGTCGCGGGTCCGCCGGACCCGTCACGCACCGGCGAGGTCGTAGCCGGCCTCGTCGACCGCCGCGCGGACCGCGTCCGCGTCCAGCGGGTTCTGACTGGTGACGGTGACCCGGCCGCCGGCCAGGTCGACCTGGACGTCGGTGACGCCCGGAAGCGCGCTCAGCTCGGTGCTCACCGAGTTGACGCAGTGCCCGCAGGTCATGCCGTTCACCTGGTAGGTGGTCTCCATCTCGCCCTCCGATCTGATACCCCCTAGGGGTACGTTCGGAACGTTAGCATACCCCCGAGGGGTACGCTATCCTCGGTCTCATGACCGCGCCGTCCAGCCCGACCCGGGGCTACACCGCCAGCAAGGACCAACTCCTCGGCCGGCTCCGCCGGATCGAGGGCCAGGTCCGTGGCATCGAGAAGATGGTCGAGGACGACCGCTACTGCATCGACGTGCTGACGCAGATCTCGGCCATCCAGGCGGCGCTGGACAAGGTCGGGCTGGGCCTGCTCGACGGGCACGCCCGGCACTGCATGCACGAGGGCGCCGCCGAGGGCCGGGCCGACGAGATGGCGACCGAGATGATGGCCGCCGTCGGCCGCCTGATGAAGCGCGGCTGAGCGGAGACCTCCGGTCGCGGCGTCCGGGAGCGGCCGGCCGGGCCGCCTACCATGGCCGGGCGACGACCCGGACGTGGTCGACACGTCCGCGCCGGCCGGGTGACCAGACCGGTCCGGCGGACCAGGCGTCGCCGCGACCGTTGGGAGAGACGCCATGGGTGCCGACCACACCCGCCCCGCACCCGCCGCACCGCCGGGCGTACGACGGCTGCTCGTCGCCGTGGTGGTGCCGCTGTTCGCGCTCACCGTGATCGCGACGCTGGTGCTCTGGCCCCGGCAGGACCGGGAGCCGGTCGGCGGAGCGGACGTCCCCCGCTACCACGGCACAGTGACCCGTGTGGTCACCGAGCCCTGCCCGCCGACCCCGGAGGCGCCGGACGGCGGGGGTGGCCCCTGCGGCACTGTGACAGTCACCGCCGAGCAGGGCCCGGACGCGGGCCGGCAGGTCGAGACGCCGATCCCGGCCGGGCCCGGCGCACCCCGGGTCGCGGTCGGCGACGAGGTCGTCCTGGTCGAGCTGACCGACCCGGGCGACCCGGCGGTGAAGTCCTACAACATCGCCGAGCACCAGCGCGGTACGCCGCTGATCTGGCTGATGGTGCTGTTCGCCGCCGCGATCGTGGCGTTCGGCCGCTGGCGCGGGCTCGCCGCGCTCGGCGGCCTGGTGGCCAGCTTCGCCATCCTCCTCGGCTTCGTGCTGCCGGGCATCGGCGCCGGCCAGCCACCGTTGCTGGTGGCGATCGTGGGCGCCGCGTTGATCATGTTCGTGGTGCTCTACCTGACCCACGGGATCACCGCGCAGACGTCGGTGGCGGTGCTCGGCACGCTCGGCAGCCTGGTGGTCACCGGCGTGCTCGGCCTGCTCGCCACGTCCGCCACCCACCTGACCGGTTTCGGCAGCGAGGACGCCACCACGCTGTCCATGTTCCAGGGCGGCGTGGACCTGCACGGGCTGCTGCTGGCCGGCATCATCATCGGCTCGCTGGGCGTGCTGGACGACGTCACAGTCACCCAGGCGGCCACCGTCACCGAACTGGCGCACGCCAACCCCGGGCTGTCCCGGCGGCAGCTCTACCGGGCGGCGACCCGGGTCGGCCGGGCCCACATCGCATCCACAGTCAACACCATCGTGCTGGCGTACGCGGGCGCCTCGCTGCCGCTGCTGCTCCTCCTGGTCGCCGATTCCCGCCCGGTGAGCGAGATCCTCACCAGCGAGTTCCTCGCCCAGGAGATCGTCCGCAGCGCGGTGGCGACGCTCGGCCTGATCGCCGCCGTACCGCTGACGACCGGACTGGCCGCGATCGTGACCACCGCCGGGCGGCGCTCGGGCGGCGCGGAGCCTGCGCCACCCGCGGCCCGGCCGCCGGCCGGACGCCACGACGCGCTGGAGGCCCTGGGCGGCGGAAAGAGCACGGAGGCCGCATGGTGACACTCCGCAGCGTGACCATCGATTTCAAACGCGACGCTGGTCACGGTGCGCCACGGCGAAATCTCGCTATTGGTCGGCTTCCGGACGTAGATCCTCAGGAGTGCTGTCAGGTAACCTCGCTGCCGGTCACCGCCGAAGGCGCGCACCGGCGCCAGCGGTGCCGCCGCCCAATCGCCCGCGGGCGAGCCGGGGAACCAGGTACATGGGGTGAATCCGCGACAGCGGTAGGGGCCACTTCCGTCCCGAACCCGTCAGCTAACCCGGTCGGCGGCCGACGGAAGGGAACACTGTGACGGCACCCCTGCGCCGCTGGCTGACACCCGTGGTGGCCGTGCTGGCCTCGCTGGCCGTGCTGGCCGGGCCGACCCCGGCGACCGCGGCCCCCACCGCGGCGGCCCCCGGCACCCCCTCGGGACACGAGGAGGACGGCGAACCGCCGCTCATCACCGAGGCGATCGACGCCGCCAACCGGGCCTTCCTCCAGGCCAAGGCGAAGCTCGCCAAGTCGCAGGACCGCCAGCGGCGGCTGGCGGCCGAGGTGAGGACGGCACAGGCCGAGCTCGAAGCGCTCAGCCCGCAGGTCAACCAGCTCGCCGCCCAGTCCTACCGGACCGGCCGGATGGGCGCGATGGCGATGCTGCTGGAGAGCAACTCGCCCGACTCGTTCGTCCGCCGGGTCAACGCCCTGGACGAGCTGAACCTCCTCAACGCGCAGCGCCTGGCCGCCATCAACGCGGTCAAGACCCGCGCCGAGCAGGCCAAGATCGCGCTCGACGCCGAGGTGCGCGAGCAGGAGAAGCAGAAGAACGCGATGGAGCGCGAGAAGGTGCAGGCCGAGCGCGCGCTGAAGCTCGTCGGCGGTCTCGGCTTCACCGGCGGCCTGGTCTCCGCCACCTCACCGGTCGCCAAGATCGGCCCCGGCCGTACCGCCGACGGCGGGTGGAAGGCGGAGTCGTGCAGCGAGGACGACCCGACCACCTCGGGCTGCGTCACGCCGCGCACGTTGCACGCGTACAAGGAGGTCCGGCGCGCGGGCTTCAAGCGCTTCGTGGGCTGCTACCGGCCCGGCGGGCCGTGGGAGCACCCCAAGGGCAAGGCGTGTGACTGGTCGCTCCAGAACAGCGGCTTCGCGGCCTGGCACAACAACGACACCCGCAGGTACGGCAACGAGGTGGCCGCCTTCCTCATCCGCAACGCCGACCGGCTGGGCATCTACTACGTCATCTGGAACCGGCAGATCTGGTTCCCGGCCACCGGCTGGAGTTCGTACAGCGGACCCTCGAACCACACCGACCACGTCCACATGTCGATGCTCTGACCCGGGCACAGCGAGAAGGGGCCGCCCGAGGGCGGCCCTTCTTCGTCATCCGTGCGTGTCAGCCGGCCAGCGCCGGGTCGGCGGGCGCCGCCGGAGCGGGCAGCGGAGCCGGGGACTGCGCCACGGTCCGCACCTCGCCGCCGGCGAGCCGGTACGACATGCCCACCACCGTGCACCGCCCGGCCGCCACCCGCTCGGCCAGCACGGCGGACCGGGCCAGCAGCGTCTCGACGGTCTGCGCGATGTGGACGTCGACGATGCCGTCCAGGTCGTCCACGCCCTGGCGGGCGGCGCGCAGCAGGCTGGGCGAGACCGCGTCCACCACCGCGCCCAGGTGCCCGACCGGGGCGGCGCCGGTCCGGAACCCCTCCCGGGCGGCCTGGACCGCGCCGCACGAGTCGTGCCCGAGCACCACCACGAGCGGGGTGCCGAGCACGGTGACCGCGTACTCGACGCTGCCGAGCACCTCCGGCCCCGCGGTGTGCCCGGCCGTCCGCACCACGAAGAGGTCACCGAGACCGCGGTCGAAGATGATCTCGGCGGCGAGCCGCGAGTCGGAGCAGCCGACGATCACCGCGAAGGGATGCTGGCCGTCCGCGACCGCCGCCCGGTGCCCGGCGTCCTGGTTCGGATGCTGCGGGACGCCGGTGACGAACCGGTGGTTACCGGCACGCAGTTCGGTCAGTGCCTGCTCCGGGGTGCTCGGCGTCATGTCCCTCACCTCGTCTACCTGGGGAACCACCAGGCCGAACGGCCTCGCGACCCACGGTCACACGCACCTCAGGACACGTCAAGATTCGTGATACGCATTTCATACTTTCCCGTTGCCGCCCGCCCCGGCCCGCGCCGATTCGGGCCGGTGGCGGCGGTGGCCATAGCATGACCACCATGGCGACCACACCAGTTGAGGACGGGAGCCGCCGTAACTGGACCTTCCTCACCAACCACGGCCACGTGCTGCTGGCGATCGCACGCAACCCCACCGCCCGGCTGCGGGACGTGGCAGACGAGGTGGGCGTGACCGAACGGGCGGCCCAGGCCATCGTCGCCGACCTGGAGGCCGGGGGTTACCTGCGTCGTACGCGGGTGGGACGGCGCAACGAGTACACGATCAACCCGAAAGGCCGCTTCCGGCACCCGGCCGAGGCCGACCAGCAGGTCGGCGCCCTGCTGGCCCTGTTCGCCGCCGAGCCGGCCGGGGACGCCACCGCCGACAGGTGACCCGGGCCGGCACCACGTGTGCCCGCGCGGGCGGGCGCGGCGGGTAATCTCACCGCGTGCGCGACAGCTTGCGGCCGGCCGCGACCACGGGACGCGTCCGGGCCGGACACCGGATCAGGTCCGTCCTCTCCGGAGCGGCGGTGACCGCCCTGCTCGGCGGCGCGCTGGCGGTGCCCGCGCCCGCGCAGGCCGCCCCGAGGTGCGGCCCGGCCGGCGGCCCCGCGCCCACCGAGGTGCCGTGGGCGCTGAGCCGCCTCGACCCGGCCGCCGCGTGGCGGATCGGCAAGGGCGCGGGGATAACCGTCGCGGTGATCGACTCCGGGGTCTCGCCCGCTCATCCCCTGCTGCGCGGGCGGGTGCTGCCGGGTGAGGACTTCAACCAGCTCGTCCGCCTGAAGGGGCAGTGCGACCTGGTCGGCCACGGCACCATGGTCGCGGGCATCATCGCCGGCCGGGAGGGCACCGGCTCGCCGTACACCGGGATCGCGCCGGAGGCGAAGATCCTGCCGCTGCGGGTGCTGGCCGAGAACAAGGAGAACTTCGACCCGGACGTGCCGGCCGAGATCGGCAAGGCGATCCGCTGGGCGGTCGACCACGACGCCGACGTGATCAACCTGTCCCTGGTCACGCTCGACGACCCGGCGCTGAAGTCCGCGGTGCAGTACGCGCTCGGCAAGGACGTGGTAGTCGTCGCCTCCGCCGGCAACCGGCAGGAGAACCGGGAGGACCGGCCCGCCTATCCGGCTGCGTACGACGGTGTCGTCGCCGTCGCCGGGATCGACGATCAGGGCGGGCACGTCGGCAGCTCGGTCAGCGGGGACTACGTGGACATCGCCGGCCCCGGCCTGAACATCGTCGGGCCCGCACCGCAGGGATCGGGCTACCGGGCCGAGCCGCAGGGCGGGACGAGCTTCGCCACCGCGTACGTCTCCGGGGTGGCCGCGCTGGTGCGGGCCGCACACCCGGACATCAGCGCCGACGAGGTCGCCTACCGGCTGACCCGTACCGCCGACAACCCGCCCGACGGGCACAACGCCGACGTCGGCTTCGGGATGGTCAACCCGTACCGGGCGGTCACCAGCCTGCTGGGCACCCGGGAGGACCCGCCGCTGGGCGCGATGCCGCCACCGGCGCCGCCCGCCGACCCGCTGGCCTGGCAGCGCACCGTCGCGATCTGGGTCGCTGTCGTCGGCGCGCTGCTGACCGGCGTGCTGCTGACGTCGCGCCCAATCCTGGTACGCGGACGGCGGCGCGGGTGGCGTCCCGGCCGCCGCGACGTCCCGCAGGACGCCTGACGACACAAGACGGCTCCGTCCGGCACGAGCCGGAGCGGAGCCGCCGTGGACCGGTCGGGGGTCAGTTGCCCCAGACCTTGGAGTTGCTCATCTCCGTGGTCATGTAGTTCTCGCGCGCGATGCCCACGGCACCGCCGATCTCGTTCAGGACCTTGTTGATGTCCCGCACGGCGGCGTCCCACTGGGCCTGGTGCTGCTCGTAGGCGACCCGGTCCTGGCCCTCCCACTCGAGCTTGCTCAGCATCGCCCGCAGCGTGTCGAGCTTCTCGTCGATGATCCGCGAGATGGCCTGCATCTGCTGGTTGCTGCTCTCCAGAACAGCGTAATCAACCTTGATGCTCATCGATTCCTCCTCTGCCTGTCTTCGCGGATCACGGGTTGAGAGCAGCGTGGAACTTGTCCAGCATCTGCTGCTGCTCTTCGTCGTTGACCTGGTGCGTGGTGCCGGACTTGTCGAGCAGGTCCGCGATGTTGTCCATCGCGGTCAGCAGCTTCGTAGTGTCCTCGTTCCAGCGAGTCATCAGGCTCTGGAAGCCCGTGGACGCCTGGCCCTTCCAGGCCATCGCCAGGTCGTCGACCACGTTCCACAGCTTCTTGAGCTCGCCGTCGACGTCGCTGCGCGTGGACCGCACGTCACTCGCGGCGGTGTGCAGACTCGCTGCACTGACCTCGAACGCCATGCTTCACACCCTTCCGTCATCTTGTGGCGGCGGTTCCGCCGCGCCCTCCCCCGCGGCAAGGCGTACACACCCCACCGACGGACACTTCATGCGAACCGTAGCGGACGATGTCCAACCCGCGCAGCCCTGCCGTCCCATAGTCGTATTCCGACATCCCACTGTCGACAGACGCGATCCGCGGGCATCAGTACGAGGTGGACGGTCGAAGTCGAGGTCACGGCCGCTCACGTGCGGATCTGACGATCGTCGACACGCCGAAGACCAGCACCGCGACCAGCAGCACCACCACGGCCCACAGCATCGGCTTCTCGAACGCGCGCTGGAACGACAGCACCAGCAGCGCCGCGCAGGTGCTCAGCGACACCACCTCGGCGGCCCGCCGCAGCCGCGCCGAGCGGGTCAGCGCGGCGAACAGCATCAGGACCACGAAGACCGGGATGGTCAGCAGGACGTACAGCAACAACGAGAAGAGCAGGGTTTCCATGCGTCGCTCCCGTCACCCGTAGAACTTGGCGTCCCGCACCCAGTCGATCTTGATGTCCTTGATGTCCGGGTCCGAGCCGGTCGGCGCCCAGCCGGGGCGGGAGTCCGCGGTGAAGGTGAACCGGTCGTCGGCGTGGAAGGCGGCCAGCAGCGCGTGCAGCAGCGCGCTGATCTCACCGAAGACCAGGACCAGGACGGCGGCGGTGGCGGTCAGACCGACGATGCCGATGGCCTGCGCCAGCGCGGTCGTGGCGGGGAAGAACTGGAGCGCGATCGAGGCGATCACCGCGACCAGGATCGGCATGAGCGCCTGGGCCAGGCCGGAGATCGCGTCGTTGTACGCGTCCCGGGCCGCGGTGAGCGTGTCCCGGTTGGCGGCGAACGCCTCGGCCAGTGAGTTGATCTCCGCCCCGAGCTTGCGGAGGAACAGGTCGAACGCGTCCCGGTCGTCGAAGTCCCACTCCGCCGCGTCCGGCGGAACCGCCGCCATGGCCGCGCCGAACTGGTCCGCGCCGAGCAGGCGGGCCGCCTCGTCCCACTTCTTGATCGACTCGTTGACCTGCTGGTTGTCGAACGACTCCAGGTAGAGGATCGCGCCGATCAACGCCGCCGAGGCGACGATCCAGACCAGGTTGCCCTTGGCGACGGCCGCCGCCGACCGGACCGGAGCCGTGGTCTCGGCGACCGTCACGGTGCCGGTCACCGTCCCCGAGGCGTTGGCGATGAGGATCTCCGGCGGCATCAGGCGTCCTTCCCGTGGCGGGCCCGGCCGGTCACTTGACCACCCAGGGCTGATCCGACCTCTCCCAGTTCTTCGCGCTCTGTTCGAGCTGCGCGGCGGCCTTGCGCAGATGCTCCACGCCGGTGCGGACGTTGTCCAGGTGCCCGTCCACAGCCGCGTTGTGCCGCTCCACCGCGCCGGTGCCGAACCAGCTCAGCGCGCCGCTGGGCAGCTTCACCTCGCCCAGCAACGTCTCGACGTTGCGGAGGTATTGGATCGGGCCGTCCGGGGCGTCGAGCATCCGGCCCGCCTTCCGGATCGCGTCGACGTCGACCGTGTTCGGCATCGTCGGCCTTCCTCTCGCTCAGCGCCGCAGGTTGCGGGTCGGGTCGGACACGTCCACCCCGAACTGACGGAACCAGTCCTCCGGGGTCAGCGTGCCGTCCTGCGCACGGCGGACCATCTCCGAGTCGCCGAGCATCTCGCTCAGCATCTCGCGCTGCCGCTCCTCGAAGGCCGCGTAGGCCGCGTCGATCGCCGCCTGCATCGCCTCGGACAGGGAGAAGCTGTCCAGCCGCATCGCCCGCGCGTTCAGCTCGATGTCGCCGACCTTCATGCCGCCGTCCACAGTCACCCGCACCAGCCCGTCCGGGCTCTCCCCGGTCACCCGCAGCTCGGCGCGCTGCCGCTGGAGATCGGCCAGCCGGCGCTGCTGTTCCTGCGCCTGCCGCAGCAGGCCCTCCATGGCCGCACCGAAACCCGACGGGCTGCTCACCTGTGCGCCCCTCTCACTCGCGACGATCGATCGGGCCGACGCTACCGGACCGGGCCGCCCGGCGTCCGTCCCGTCAGGCCGGTTCCGTCCACGCGGTCTGGATCAGCTGCTGGCCGTCGCGGCGGCGGACGAGCGTGCCCCGGCCCGGCGGCTGCGGGGTCGGCCGCAGGTTGCCGAAGACCGCGCCCTCCTCCCGGCTGCCGGACATCAGCAGGCCGGGCGAGTCCAGCTCGCGCAGCCGTTGCAGCACCGGCTCGTACAGCGCACGGGCCACACCGCCGACCCGGCGCGTGATGATCAGGTGCAGGCCGATGTCCCGCGCCTGCGGCAGCAGTTCGTGCAGCGCGCTCAGCGGGTTGCTGCCGCCGGAGGCGACCAGGTCGTAGTCGTCCACCAGGACGTACAGGTCCGGCCCCTTCCACCAGCTCCGGTCGCGCAGCTGTGCGGTGGTCACGTCCGGGCCGGGCAGCCGGTTCTGCAACGCGCTGCGGATCGAGCCGAGCCCCTGGCTGAACACCTGGTTCGACGGCGCGTAGTCGAGCAGGTGGTCACCCTCGACCGCGCCCAGCAGACCACGCCGGTAGTCGGCGATGACCAGCCGTGCCTGGGCCGGGGTGTACCGCTCGGCGATCCCCCGGGCGATCAGCCGCAGCAGGTTCGTCTTGCCGCACTCGGCGTCGCCGAACACGGTCAGGTGCGGCTCGCTCGCCAGGTCCAGGTAGACCGGGGCGAGCGCCGACTCGTTGACGCCGATCGGGATGCCCGGAGCGGACCGGTCGACCACCTTCGCCAGCTCGGTGACGGCCAGCCTGCGCGGCAGCAGCCGGACCTTCGGCGCCGGCTGCCCCGGCCAGTTCGCCGCGACGTGACCGGCGAGCGCCACCGACGCCTCGGTCAGGTCCTCGATGTCGCGCTTGCCGTCGATCCGCGAGATCGCGGTCAGGAAGTGCAGCTTGTCCCGGGTCAGGCCACGGCCGGGCGCGCCCACCGGCACGTTCTGTGCGGCCCGCCTGTCGATCTCCGACTCGGACGGGTCACCGAGCCGCAGCTCCAGCTTGGTGCCGAGCAGATCCCGCATGTTGATCCGGATCTCCGCCCAGCGCACCGCCGTGATCACCACGTGGACGCCGAAGCCGAGGCCCCGGTTCGCCAGGTTGGTGATCGTCTGCTCCAACTCCTCGTACTCCTGGCGCAGCGTGTTCCAGCCGTCCACCACGAGGAAGACGTCACCGAACGGGTCGTCGGCGAACTCACCGGCCGCCCGGCGGCGCCGGTAGCTCGCCACCGAGTCGATGCCGTGCTGGGTGAACCGGTTCTCCCGCTCGTCGATCACGGCGACCACCTCGGCCACCGTCCGCCGGACCGCCTCGACGTCCCGCCGGCCCGCGACACCCGAGGTGTGCGGCAGCCCGTCCAGGCTGCGCAACGCGCCACCACCGAAGTCGAGGCAGAAGAACTGCACCTCGCGCGGCGTGTGGGTGAGCGCCAGCGAGGCCAGCATCGAGCGCAGCATGGTGCTCTTGCCGCTCAGCGACGCGCCGACGATCACCACGTTGCCGCCGGCCCCGGCCAGGTCGACCATCATCGGGTCGCGGCGCTGCTCGTACGGGCGGTCCACGATGCCGACCGGCACGGCGAGCCGGCCGCGGCCCGGCCAGTCGGCGGTGGTCAGGCCGTACGTCGGGTGCACGCTCAGCTTCGGCAGCAGCTCGGACAGCCCGGACGGCTCGGCCAGCGGCGGCAGCCACACCTGGTGCGCCGGCGTGCCGCTGCCCTTGAGCTGGTCGATCAGCACGTCGAGCATCGCCACGGCCTTGCCGTCGCCGCTCTGCTCCGGCTCCGGGGCGGCCTCCGCCGGGCTCGGCGCCGCCGGCACCGGCACGTAGTCGACGCCGTACGGGACGATCCGGCGTTGCACCTGCGCCCGGGTGGAGCGCTGCACCTGCCCCGGCGCCCGGTACGGGCCGGACACGTACGCGGCGCGGAACCGCAGCATGGTCGCGGTGTCGGTCTTCAGGTAGCCGTGACCGGGCGCGCTGGGCAGCTCGTACGCGTCCGGCACGCCGAGCACGATCCGGCTCTCCACAGCCGAGAACGTGCGCAGACCGATCCGGTACGACAGGTGCGTGTCCAGGCCGCGCAGCTTGCCCTCCTCCAGCCGCTGCGAGGCGAGCAGCAGGTGCACGCCGAGCGACCGGCCGAGGCGGCCGATCATCACGAACAGGTCGATGAAGTCCGGCTTGGCGGCGAGCAGCTCGGAGAACTCGTCACAGATGATCAGCAGGCTGGGCATCGGCTCCAGCGGCTCACCGGCGGCCCGCGCCTTCTCGTAGTCGTACCGCGAGACGTAGTTGCCCGCCGCCCGCAGCACCTCCTGCCGGCGGTTCATCTCGCCGGCCAGCGCGTCCCGCATGCGGTCGACCAGCGGCAGCTCGTCGGAGAGGTTGGTGATCACCGCGCTCGTGTGCGGCAACGCGTCCAGCGACGCGAAGGTGGCGCCGCCCTTGAAGTCGACGAGGACGAAGTTCAGTTCCTCCGACGAGTGCGTCACCGCGAGCGCCGCGACCACCGTCCGCAGCAGCTCGCTCTTGCCGGACCCGGTCGCGCCGATGACCAGGCCGTGCGGGCCCATGCCCTCGTGCGCGGACTCCTTGAAGTCCAGCTCCACCACGTTGCCGTCCGGCCCCAGGCCGAGCGGGATGCGCAGCCGGTCGCGGTGGCTGCGCGGACGCCAGGTCTGCCGGGTGTCCACCGTGGCCGCGTCGCCGACGCCGAGCAGGTCGGGCAGCTCCATGCTGCGGGCCAGCGGCTCCTCGGTGCTCGCGCCCTGCTGCTGGGAGAGCCGGAACGGGGCGATCTGCCGGGCCAGCCCCTCGGCCGCGCTCAGGGAGAGCCGGTCCGGGCGGCCGAGCCGCGACGTGGCGGTGCCGCGGACCAGGTCGAGGCCGGTGCCGTCCCCGGCGTCCAGGCAGAGCAGCCAGCGCCCGGCATCACGCGGGACCGCGCCGGACAGGTCGAACACGGTCGTGCCGAGCAGGCCCGGCCCGGTCAGCGCGCAGGTCGCCGAGACCTCGCCGCCGTCGAGCACCACCACCACGTGCGGCGCGGTGGTCAGCGGCTTCGCCTCCGGCGAGAACCGGGGCCGCCCGCCCAGGTCCTGGGCCAGCGCGGTCTCCGCCTCGTCCAGCGCGGCGAACACCATCCGGCGCGCGCCGGCCGCGTCCGTACGCCCCGGGTGCTGGGCGTGCGGCAGCCACTTCACCCAGTCCCAGGCCGCCTGCCGGTCCGGCGCTGCGACCACGACCACCAGGAGGTCCTCCGGGGCGTGGAACGTGACGAGCTGGCCCAGCGCGGCCCGGGTCAGGTCGAGCACCGGCTCCCGGTCGCCGCGCAACGCGATCCGGCTGAACGCGCGCAGCGACAGCGCGGTCGGCAGGTCCGGCACGCTGGAGTGGGCCCGGACGAACCGGCGCAGCGCGATCGCGCTCATCGGTTCCAGGTCCTCCACCGGCTTGGTCTCCGGCGGCACGATCTCCACCGCCAGCCGCTGCGGGCCGAGCGCGATCCGCACCTCGCCGAAGTCGTCCTCGGTGATCCGCCGCTCCCAGAGCCGGCGCGAGGCGGCGATCGACCAGAGCGCGTCCGGCTCCGGGTGCCGCCAGGTCATCGCGGCGCGCTGCTGCTCGGCAGCCCGCCGGGTGCGCTTGCGCATCTGCGCGAGGTAGCGCATGTAGTCGCGCCGCTGGGCGTTCAGCTCGGCTTTGTCGTTGCCGCCGTTGCCGAGCGTGCCGATCGCCATGCCCAACATGGACACACCGAACAGGCCACCGGCGACGTACGTCATCATGCCGCCGCCCCGGCCGGCGTAGAGGAACGCCATCGCGCCGACGCCGCAGAGCATCGGCAGGATCATCAGCACCTGGCCCATGCCCTTGGCCTGCGGCTCCGGCAGCTCGGGCGGGGACTCCAGCAGCACCTCGCCGCGCGGCAGCGCGGGCCCCGGTTGACGCGGAAGTCGGCGGAACACCACCGTACTCACGGCTCTCCCCTCCCCAGAAGCGGCCCTGATCGTGGTCTGCCACCGCCGGTGAGCGTCGGGTGGGCAACCTGTGCGACAGCCATCGTAGGTAATCTCCCGGTGGCGTCGTGGACCCGTGGGTGCGACGCCGACGGCCCAGCGGATCGTATGCGAGCACGAGGAGGCCACTGTGGCGACGAAGACGGCGACCGGTGGGCTGAGCCGGATCACCATCGTGGCGCCGCGTACCAGGATGGATCTGGCGCTGCCGTCCGACGTGCCGCTCGCCGACCTGCTGCCCACGCTGCTGCGGTACGCGGGCGAGGACCTGGCCGACGAGGGCGTGCGGCACGGCGGCTGGGCCCTGTCCCGGCTCGGCGGTCAGCCGTTCGACGGCGGCCGGACCGCCGCGCAGCTCGGCGTCCGCGACGGCGAGGTGCTCTACTTCAACCCGCGTGCCGCGACCGCCCCCGAGATCGTCTTCGACGACGTGGTGGACGCGGTCGCCACCTCCACCACCCAGCGGGCGGGCGCCTGGCAGGTCGGCACCACACGGGTGTTCGCGGTCCTGCTGGCCGCCTCGGCGCTCGCCGCGGGCGCGGTGGCGACGCTGCTCACCGGCCCGCCGCAGCTACCCGGCGCGGCGGCCGCGTTCGTGGTCGCGGTGGCGCTGCTGGTCGGCGCCGCGGTGCTGTCCCGCGCCGCCGGCGACAGCCGCACCGGCGCGGTGCTGGCCCTGGTCGGGATCGGGTACGCGGGCGTCGGCGGCCTGCTGGTGCTCGCCGGGGGCCGGACGCTCGGCGAGCTGGCCAGTCCGCACGTCCTGCTCGCCGGCACCGCTGTGGTGGTCTTCGGCGCGATCGCCGCGCTCGCCGTCGGCGACCGTCTGCCGCTGTTCCTCGGCGCGGTGGGCGTGGGCGCGGCGGTCGGCCTCGGCGCGGTGCTCAGCCTGGCCTTCGACATCGGCGCGGCGGCCTCGGCGGCGGTGGTGGCGACAGTCGCGTTCGGCGCGCTGCCCGCCCTGCCGATGCTCGCCTACCGCCTGGCCCGGCTGCCGGTGCCGTCCATCCCCACCGGCCCGGACGACCTCAAGACCGACACCGAGGCGGTGGACGGGCCGTCGGTGCTGCGCAACAGCGAGCGCGCCGACGCGTTCCTCACCGGTCTGCTCTGGACCGTCTCGCTGCTGGTGCTCGGCGGCGAGGTGGTGCTGGCCGGGAACGGCCGGCTCCCGGCGGTCCTGCTCTGCCTGGTGCTGGCGCTGCTGTCGCTGCTGCGGGCACGCCCGTTCCTCAGCCGTGCCCAGCGCACGCCGGTGCTGCTGTCCGGCACCGTCGGCCTGGGACTGGTCGCCGCCGCCACGTTCGCCGCCGGCTCGCTGGCGGTACGCCTCGGGCTGATCCTGGGCGGCCTGGCCGTGCTGGCCGTGATCAGCCTGGTCTACGGCCTGACCGTGGCCGGCAAGCGGATCTCCCCGGTCTGGGGCCGGATCCTGGACATCGTCGAGATCCTGCTCATCATCGCGCTGGTGCCGCTGGCCGTCTGGGTGTGCGGCGCGTACGGCTGGATCGTCAACCTTCGACCGTGACGGTCCCCATCGCGGTGCCGACCGGCGCGGTGGCGTAGACGCCGGGGCCGTGCTGGCCGTCCAGCGGGCGGGCCGGCACGCCGGCACGCCGGGCCATCTCCCGGACCGCCTTCACCAGCGCCTCGGCGTGCCCGTCCATGGCCGCCACCCGCAGCAGCGGCGGCACCCGCCGGCCGCCCGGGAGCACCACGGCGGCGACCGTGTGCGAGGGCGCGGAGGTGGCGGTGACCGCGTCGACCAGCGCGCCGAGCGAGCCGTTGGGGCGTACCCGCAGGGCCAGGCAGCGCTGCGTCCAGCCGCCCCCGCGCAGGCTGGTCCACGTCTCCACCGGGGACTCCGGCGCCAGGTCGAGCCCGGCGCCGGACACCACGGCCGCGTGCAGCTCGTTGCGGTCGAGCACCCGGTGACCGAGGCCGGCGGCGTTGAGCGCCTTGCCGAGCCGGCCCACCCCGGCCGCCACCGTGCGGTGCACGCCGCGCAGGCCGCCGCCCCGGCTCACCGCCTCGGCCCGCGCGTCGGACACCGACAGGCGCAGCGCCACCCACACGGTCCGGTACGCGGACGGCGGCGCGCCGGGCGCCGGGTACCAGACCAGGGTGTGCGAGACGACCTGGGTCTGCGTGACCGGGCCGGAGAAGTCGGCGAGCACAGCGAGCGCGCGGTCCACCGCCGCCGCCTCGATCGAGCCGGCGGGCGCGCCGGGACGGCCGGTCAGCGCCAGCGCGGCGAACCAGCCCCGGTCGTCCTGCCCGATGCCGAGCCGGGTGCCGCGCTCGGTCAGCTCCACCACCGTCAGCTCCGGGGCGAGCGCGGCCAGCCTCGGGTCACCACCGGGTGCCGCGCCCCGGGCCCGGTCGCGGCGCCGGCGCAGGCGGCGGCGGAGCATCAGGTCCTCGTACCACCAGCGGCCGTCCCGGCGCGCGAACGCCGCGGCCACCGCCAGCAGCGCCAGGACGGCGACCACCGCGAGCAGCCACGCCGGGCCGCCGGTGGCGAACCAGACCGCGAGCGCCGCGCACTCCACCACCACGAGCTGCCCGACCACGACCGGGCCGAGGCGTCCCCGGCGGCGTTTGTCGGCCGGGGTGACCGGCCGGTCCGGCGGTACGGCGGAAGTGGTGGCGGTACGACCGGGTGGCGCCTGGAGCTGCGTCATCGGTGTGCGTCCCTTCTGGACATCCTGGGCATCCGCCGGGCGGGTGCGTCGTTCGGTCGGCGGACGGGGTCCGGCGCACCCCCGACGGACCCTTATCGTAGGGAAGCCCGCGACGCTGTTCGGACCTGTCGCCGCGGACCCACCCCCGCCGGAGGTTAGTCATGCGGACCCGCCGCGATCAGGTGCAGGCGTACCGCTTCGTCACCCGCCGCATCGTCTCGGCGCTGCTCTCCGGTGATCCGGAGACCAACGACCTGCCGATGCGCCGCCTCGGCATGGCGGTGTTCGGCAGCGTCATCGCGGCCGCAGTGGTGCTCGGCGGCGTGGGCGCGTACGGGCAGCTCACCAGCAACTCCGCGCCGCTGGAGCCGAACACGCTGGTGATCGAGCGGGAGACCGGCGCGACGTACTACTTCGGCGAGGACAAGGTGCTGCGCCCGACGCTCAACTACGCCTCGGCGCGGCTGATCGTCAACGACGCCGCGGCGCAGCCGCGCACCATGTCCCAGGCGTCGATCAAGGACCGTCCGCGCGGGCGGCTGGTCGGCATCGTGGGCGCCCCGGACGACCTGCCGGATCGCAAGTCGCTGGTCGGGCTCCCCTGGTCGGTGTGCGACGTGCCGGACCCGAACGACCCGCAGCGCTCCACCACCCACCTGGTGATCGACCGCGCGCTGCCCGGCGGCACGGCGCTCACCGACCGGGCCGTGGTGGTGCGGACCAGCGACGCGCGTTACCTGCTCACCGGTGGTTCCCGGCTGCGGGTGGCCGGCGACGAACAGGCGCTGGTGGCGTTGAAGATGGCCGGCGCGACGAACCTGACCGTCGGGCAGCAACTGCTGAACGCGGTGCCGGTCGGGCCGGTGCTGCGCAAGCCGGCCATCGCCGGGGACGGCGGCGCGAGCGGGCTCACGGTGGCCGACCGGCCGGCCCGGATCGGCCAGGTCTACCAGGCCGCCGGCCAGTACTACGTGCTCACCCGGCAGGGCCTGGCCACAGTCCGCGAGGTCACCGCGCTGCTGCTGCTCGGCGGTGGCGGCGATGTGACGCAGATCACTCCTGATGAGGCGGGACGACTCCTCACCGACCAGCGCCTGGACGCGGACGGCCTGCCGGCCCGGCTGCCGACGCTGCACGAGGTCCGTGCGGGACGGACGGTGCTCTGCGCCACCTACCGGCCGGGGCCGGCTGGTCAGCCGCCGACCACCACGCTGGAGGTCTTCGACTCCCCGCCGGCCGAGCTGACCTCGGCGACCGCGATGCCCGCGCGGCAGGGCGCCCGCGACGCGGTACGCACCGCCGAGAGCGTGCTGCTGCCCGGCGGCAAGGGCGTGCTGGCGCAGGCCACTGCCGGGGAGAGCGGCAAGGCCGCGGCCGGTTCGACCGTCTACCTGATCACCACGCAGGGCATCCGCTATCCGCTCGGCACCGCCGGGGGCGACGCGAAGAGCGCGCTCGGGTACGGCGACGTGACGCCGCTCGCCGTACCCGCCTCGCTGCTGGCGCTGGTGCCGACCGGCCCGACGCTGTCCCGCGAGGACGCGATGACCTACTTCGATGCGTCGACACCTTCGGGGGCCGCCGCGACACCCTCGGCCGGTGGCGCGGCGGCGCAGGTCCAGGGCGGTTGACGGGCCCTGCGGCGATCCGAAGTGGAGGATCCCGGTCACGGGTCGCCCGGGTTGGCCCGCTTCGACTAATCTGAGTACGGCGAACGGTTATCGACGATGACTACGGGGATGCAGCCATGACGGGGCGCACGACGGTAGACGTACTGTCCTTGGAGGACTTTCACAAGCGGCTCGAGCGGCGCCTGCACGAGGCGGAGTCGGTGTTGCGCAAGCTCAACACCCAGATGCAGTGCCGCCCGCCGGCCCTCGGCACGTTCACCGACGCGACCGACAACGCACGCCGCTACTCCGAGACCCACCAGAGCTACGTCAACCACGTCGACCGGCTGCGCCGGGCGATCCTGGCCGCCCGCGAGGCGACCCACAAGATCATGACGAACTACAAGACCGCCGAGGCCCGCAACGCCGCCGCCGCGGCCGACATCGCCGCCGCCCTCTCCGGGCTGAACGAGGCGATGAAGCAGCCGAAGGAGGACCCGCGTGTCTGAGTACACCCGGCGCTACGAGCACGTCAGCCACGAGGAGCTCTACCAGGGCGTCGACGCCGGCGACCCGAAGCAGATCGAGGCGCTGAGCGCCCAGTGGACCTCCCTCAAGGGCACGCTCGACGACCTCGGCCGCGACCTGACCGCCGACCTGGAGGCGCTGGCGAAGACCTGGACCGGCGACGCCGCGCGGGAGTTCCACCGCCGGCTGGACATGGTCGTGCGCTACTCCGGCAACCTGTCCGAGGGCATGACGGGCATCCGGCAGGGCCTGGACATGATGTCCAGTGAGCTGCGGGCCGCGCAGTCCAAGGCGGAGAGCCCGGAGAAGACCGACGACAACGACAAGCTGCTCTCCGGCGCCGGCAAGGGTTTCCTGATCGGCGGCGCACCCGGCGCGTTGATCGGCGGGATCGTCGGCCACCAGCAGGACAAGGCCGAGCAGGAGAAGGCGCACCAGCGGATGGTGCAGGTCGTGGCCAAGCTCGCCGAGGGCTACGACTTCTCGGCGTACGGCCGGATCGTCGTACCGGACCCGCCGGAGACCGAGATGCCCGGCCACACCGGCAACGGCGACCCGACGCTGCGGAACGGGCCGTCGGTGAAGACGCCGTCGTCCGGCCCGAGCCTGGGCAGCTTCGGCCCGGGCGCGAACGCCACCGCCACCACGTCGGGCGTGCACCACACGGCCCCGACCGGCGGCACGCCGGGCGAGGGCACACCGGGTGCGGGCACTCCGGGCAGCCAGCCGGGCGCGGGCGCTCCGGGTTCGGTGCCGACCGGCGGCACCGTCGACCCGACCGGCACCTCGCTGGCCGGCGCCGCTCCGCTGACCAGCACCGCGAGCGGTCCGGCGATCGGCGGCGGCCCGGGCTTCGGTCCCGGCGGCGGCGGACCGACGACGATGAGCGCCGGCGGATCGGGTGGCGGGCTCTACGGCGCCCCCGGTGTGCTGAGCACCGGCTCGCTCGCGGGCACCGGCGCCAACTCGGCGTCCTCGGCCCGCTTCGGCGGCATGTCCGGCGCGGAGAACCGCTCGGCGGCCGGCACGGGCCGGCTCACCTCCGGCCGTGGCCTCGTGGTCGACGCCGGGAGCAAGTCCGCCGAGCGCGCCGGCGGCGCCACCGGGCGGCCCGCGATGGCCGGCCGCAGCGGCGTGCTGGGTGGGCGCGGCGGCCACGGCGACGACGAGTCCGACGGCCGGCTGACCTGGCTCACCGAGGACGAGATGGTCTGGGGCGACGGAGACGCCGCGCCGCCGCCGGTGCTCGGCGGCAACTGACCCGGCATCCACGTGACGGCGCGGCACCCCGGCAGTCGCGCCGCGCCGTCGCACGTCGGGCCCGCGCTGGTCTCCGTCCACACCGACCCGTGGGGTGGCTCACGTAACCCGCAAGATCCTTGAGCTGCGAGATCCTCCGTCGACCGATAGGTTGAAACGGTGCTGCCCGTAGCGTTCGCCCCGTCCACCTGGACGGCGACGCTGCGCCGGATCGCCCGCACGGCGGTGGCCGGCCTGGTGCTGATCGCCGGCCTCCAGGGCACCGCCGCCGCACCCGCCCACGCCGCCGCGGCCCCGCACGCCTCAGTCGCCCCGCACGCCTCAGTCACCTCGCACGCCGTCGTCACCTCGCACGCCGTCATCATTGAGCACGTCGCGGCGATCGAGCGCGTCGCAGCGCGGCAGGCGATCACGGCCGGCGCCGCGCGTTCCGCCGAACTCACGGCGGCCGGCGCCACGACCGCCGCCCTGCGGACCACCGGCCCCGGCACCGGCCCGGCCGTCACCGAAGCCCCTTCCGCCGACTCCGCCGGGCGCGTTCCCGGCGTCGAGGTCGTCGCCGCCGCCGACCCCGGCCGGGCGCACATCGCCCGTCGCGGTCCGCCGCGCGCCTGACCGGGCGCCTTCCGGTACGCCCCGGCGCGGCCCCACGGGCCGCACGCCTCGCGCCTGCCGCACGCCGCGCCCTGCCGCGCGTCCCGTCGCGTCCGAGTCACGACGCGCACCCGCCCGGATGTCCGGGCCACCACCGTTGATCGTCCTATGTTCCACCCACGAGGTGCTGGTAATGCAGACCGTCTTCTCCTCCGTCCTGCCCGACATGCCCGCGGCCGCCGTGATCTGGCTGGTCCTGCTCGCCGTGGCCGCGACAGTGGTCGCCGCACTGATCGTCCGCCCGTCCCGGTTCCGTTCCGAACTGGTCGACCGGATCAGTGACGCCGCCCGGCCGAGCAGCATCGAACGCGCCGAGCGCGCCCGCGTACGGGACGAGGAGCGGATCCGCTACGCCGACGAGGTGGCGGTGGCCGCCTCCCGTGCGACGGCGACCGCCGAGCGGAGCCGCGCCGAGTGGCTGACCGCCCAGGAGGAGGCCGAGGCTGCCTGGCAGGCGTACCAGGCGGCCGAGGAGGACGTCCGGCGCCTGACCGCCGCCGCGGCGCTGCCGCTGCCCCGGACCGCCCGGACCCCGGCCGAGTACGCGGACCGGGAGCGCTGGCTGCACCGGGCCGCGATGGACGCCCAGTGGCGCGAGGAGATCACGGTGCGGCAGCTCAGCGACATCCTCGGCGGCAACGGCTGGGATCCGAGCCGGCACCCGGTGGAGCAGGAACTGTTGCTGCGCCGGCTGGTCCGGGACAACATGGCGGCACGGCACCGGGCCGCCGCGCAGCGGGAGCAGGCCGCCTGGCAGGCCGCCGAGCTGGCCGCGGCGGCGGCGCAGAGCCTGCGCGACGAGGCGTTCGCGGCGCTGCACCCGGTCGCCGAGCCGCAGACGGAACTTTCCATCGTCGGGTTCGCCGGACCCGAGGCCACCCGGGAACTGCCGACCGCGGCGGGCGTGGAGACCACTCGCGAGCTGACCCCGGTGGCCCGGGGCCGGGCGGCGGTCGTGGCCTGAGAGCGTTTCCGTGCGAGTCGTCTGTCGGCGGCGGCTACAGGAAGTGGCGGACACCACCGAGAACGGAAGGCTCGGAGCTTCGACACCGCGCGGCCCGGGCCCGGCTCGGCTAGCGTGGTGGCGTGTCCCGTGAAGCCTGGGTGCTGGTCGTCCTCGCCGCCGTCCTCGCGGCGGCCACGCTGGCCGGGGCGGTGCTGCTCGCCATCCGGGTGGTCCGCACCCGCCGCATGCTCGGCGCGCTCGGCGCCGGCGGCAAGGTCGCGTTCTACGGCGCGCTGATCTACACGATCCTGCCGGTGGACCTGCTGCCCGACCCGATCTACCTGGACGACATGGGCGTGCTGGCCGGCGCGCTGTTCTACCTCGGCCGGCTGGTCGCCAAGCACCGCGCCGAGCAGCGGGCCGCCGGAGAGTCCCCGGTGGCGACGTTGCCGCCCGGCGCGGTGCCCCGCCGCTGAGACGTCACCGGCGCGGAACGAGGAGACGACATGGCGGCACGGCATCGGCTGGACCCGCACGACGAGCGGGTGCGGACTTTCTTCGCGGATCGGCGCGTCGCCACGCTCACCACACCGCGTGCCGACGGCACCCCGCACGTCGTACCCGTGGGGGTGACCTTCGATCCCGCGGCCGGGCTGGCCCGGGTGATCACCTCGGCCGGGTCGGCCAAGGCCCGGCACGTCGCGGCGGGCGGGCCGGACGGCGTCCCGGTCGCGGTGTGCCAGGTCGACGGCCGCTGGTGGCTGACTGTGGAGGGCCGGGCGGTGCTGCGCCGCGACCCGGAGTCGGTGGCCGAGGCCGAGCGCCGGTACGCCGAGCGCTATCGCACGCCGCGTCCGAATCCGGAGCGGGTGGTCATCGAGATCGCGGTGACGGGGCTGCTGGGAAGCCTCCCCGGCTGAGGCGTCCGTCCGGTTCCGCGGTGGCCCCGGTCACGCCCGGAAATGGGCTGCCCCGGCAGGGCGGTTGAACTCTCCGTACGCCGAGCGCCACTCCTGGTGCCGCGTCTCCCGCACGGAGCCGTCGACCCCCGAATGGAGCCTCGACCATGAACCCGATCATCCGTAAGTGTGTGCTGTCCGTCGCCGGTCTGGCCGCGGCCGGCGGTGCCGTCGCCGGTCCGGCCGCCGCCGCCCACGCCGCCCCGGTCAAGGGCAAGGGTGACCGCGCCGCCGACTACGAGTACCAGGCGCAGCCGAACTTCTTCTACTGCGGTCCCGCCTCGACCCGGATCGCGCTGTCGGCCGAGGGCAAGGACGTGAGCCAGGACGAGCTAGCCGCCAAGCTCGGTACCACCGAGAACGGCACCGACTCGGCCATCGACATCACCCGGGTGCTCAACGAGTACACGGGTGGCAAGTACCGGACCACCGAGATCCGCGACGACGTGGCCACCCGGGAGCAGGTCGACCGCCTGCGCGCGGACATCCGTACCGCTGTGGACGACGACCGGCCCGTGGTGGCGAACATCCTCGGCGGTGCCCGGGACGTCGACGGTGTGGAGCACAGCTACCCCGGCCACTACCTGACAGTCGTGCGGTACGAGGGCGACGGCGACCGGGTGCTGATCGCCGACCCGGCCCGGCCGGACGAGCCGACGTACTGGATGGACGTGACCGAGCTGGCCAACTGGATCGCCGGACGCGGCTACAGCTCCTGACCCGCACGGGCCGGCCCGACGCCACGGCGGCCACGCTCCCCACCGGGGGCGTGGCCGCCGTCGTGTCCGAAGCGGGTGTACGTCAGCGACCGGTGTCGCCTTCGCCGGTGCGCTGCTGCGCCATGTCGACGCCCTTGTCGATCTGGTTGTCGTACTTGCCGCCGGTGCGCTTGTCGGCCGCGTCACCCGCCTTCTCGATGCCCTGGTCGACCTGCTTGTCGTGCTTGTCGGCGAAGTCCTTGGCCTTGTCCATGAAGTCGCTCATGCCCGATCTCCCTTCGATACGGTGAATGCCTTCCCTCAGGCCGGGGGCACAAACGCCGGGTGGGCGGTTACGTCCCTGGTGTCGGATCGGCCCGCGTCGGGTACCAACGGCCCGGATCGAGGAGGACGACGTGGACGACGACGCCGGCATGACCGGGCGGGCACCGACCGCCGGACCGCGGCAGACCTGGGCGGGACTGCCCTGGCCGGTACGGACGGCGGTCACCTGGAGTGCCTGTCTGCTGGTGGTGACGGCCGGGCTGTGGCTGCTGGGGCAGATCGCCGTGCTGCTCGCGCCGCTGGCGGTGGCGCTGGCCGGCACGCTCTTCCTCGCCGCGCTGCTCGACCCGGTCCTGGTACGCCTGCGCCGGCTGCGGGTGCCGGCCGGGCTCGCCGCGCTGCTGAGCATCCTGCTGCTGCTCGGCATCCTGGGCGGCGCCGGCGTCCTGGTCTGGAACCTCACCGCGAGCCAGTTCGGCGAGTTGAGCCAGCAACTCGACGAGGGGTTGCAGCGCACCCGGGACTTCGTCACGTCCAGCCTGCCGGTCACCGACCAGCAGCTCGACCGGCTCGTCGAGCAGATCCGGCAGGGCCTGAGCAGCGGCGCGCCCGACCCGGTCGCCGGTGCCCGCAAGGTCGCCGAGGTCGCGGGCGCGGTGCTGCTCGCCCTGGTGCTGCTGTTCTTCCTGCTCAAGGACGGCCGCTCGATGTGGCGCTGGGTGCTGCGCCGGCTCACCGGACCACGCCGGGAGCTGACCGCCGAGGCGGGACGGGCGGGCTGGCGGACGCTCGGTGCGTACAGCCGGGGCACGATGATCATCGCGGCCATCGACGCCATCGGCATCGGGCTGGCCCTGGTCGTGTTGCGTGTCCCGCTGGCCCTGCCGCTCGCCCTGATCACGTTCCTCGGCGGGTTCGTGCCCATCATCGGCGCCACAGTGGCCGGTGCGGTGGCGGTGCTCGTCGCGCTCGCCGCGAACGGTCCCACCACCGCGCTGCTGACGCTGGCCGCGGTGATCGCCGTCCAGCAGATCGAGGGCAACCTGCTGGAACCACTGGTCATGCGGCGGCAGGTGCAGCTGCACCCGGCGGTCATCCTGGTGGTGGTCACCGCCGGCACGCTCGTCGCCGGGGTCGCCGGGGCGTTCGTGTCGGTGCCGATCGCGGCGGTGCTGTGGCGGGTGCTGGACACGGTGCAGCGGCACCGCGCCGACGAGCGGAGCGGCTCCGACGTTCCCGCACCGACGGCCGACCCGGGCCGCGCCGCCGAAGCGGCGGGCTGACGACCGACGCGACCCGCAAGCGCGTGGCGCGGGTCGCGTCGGGTCGGCACGAGGTGAGGGCCGCCCGGCCGCCGCGACCGTTCCACGCGGACGGTGCGAGTGCCGGTCAGGCGGGGTGTGGCTGGCGCAGGTGCGTGGTGAACCAGGTACCTGCCTGGTCGGCCACCTGCTCCAGCGTGCCGGGCTCCTCGAACAGGTGCGTGGCGCCCGGCACGATCCGCAGCTCGGCGACCTCGCCCAGCGCGTCCCGGGCCTGCTCGTTGAGCACGATCACCTGCTCGTCCAGGCCGCCGACGAGCAGCAGTGTCGGTGCGCGTACCGCGGTCAGTGAGCCGCCGGCCAGATCGGGCCGGCCGCCCCGGGAGACGACAGCGCCCACCCGGTCCGGCCGGGACGCGGCGGCGACCAGCGCGGCGGCGGCGCCGGTGCTGGCGCCGAACAGCCCGATCGGGAGCCGTCCCAGCTCCGGGTCGGAGCCCATCCAGTCGACGATCCCGGCGAGGCGCTCGGCCAGCATGCCGATGTCGAAGCGCAGGTCGGCGGTGATCTCGTCCCGGGCCTCCTCGTCGGCGGTCAGCAGGTCGACGAGGATCGTGCCGAGCCCGCGCTCGTTGAGTGCGCGCCCGACGGCCATGTTGCGCGGGCTGTGCCGCGAGCTGCCGCTCCCGTGCGCGAACAGCACCACCCCCTGCGCCGAGGCGGGCACCACCACGTCCCCGGCGAGCCCACCGTCCACCACAGGCACCGAAACCTCACGCATCACCTCACCGCCCCTCCCGCTCTCCCCCACGCATACCCCCCACCCCGACGATCATGAAGTTGACGGCCCAGAAAGCGCTCCCCCCACCCGCCAACCTCGTGATCGCGCCCGACGGGGGAGATCGCCGGGCGGAGCGCACTGCGTGCGGGGTTGCGTTGACGTCGGCGGCAAGGTTTAGCGTCGACCCACGGAGACGGACGGGGGCGGCGGATGCGGATCGGGGAGCTGGCGCAGCGGGCCGGTACGAGCACCCGCACCCTGCGCTACTACGAGGCTCACGGGCTGGTCCGGCCGAACCGGTCCGCCAACGGATACCGGGTCTACGACGAGGCGGAACTGCGCGTCGTCCGCGAGATCCGCTCCCTGCTGGCGATCGGCTTCGGCCTGGACGACATCCGCCCGTTCGTCGCCTGCCTGCGCGCCGGAAACGACTCCGGTGACGTCTGCCCCGATTCGGTGGCGGTGCTGCGGCGCAAGCTCGCCGAGGTGGACGACTACCTCGACCGGCTGGGCGACGTCCGCCGCCGGCTGCACGACCAGCTCGCCCACGCGATCGCCCAACGGGAGGAAACATGCCTCAGGACACGGGGACCGGCCGGCTGAACCCGGTCACCGACGACACCTTCGCGACCGCCGTGCTGGCCGCCGACCGCCCGGTGGTGGTGGACTTCTGGGCCGAGTGGTGCCCGCCGTGCCGGGTGGTGTCGAAGCACCTGGCCGAGCTGGCCGAGGAGTTCGGCGACGCGCTGCGCTTCGTCACCCTCAACACCGACGAGAACCCGGCCACCGCACGCGCGCACCGGATCATGTCCGCGCCGACCATGCTGGTGTTCCGGGGCGGCGAGGTGGTCGGCTCGATCGTCGGCTCCCGCCCCAAGGACCACCTGCGGCGCAGCTTCGCCCAGCACGTGGACGGCTGAGCCCTCGCCTGGACGGTTGAGCCGCCGCCGGGCGGGAACGCGCCGGGTGACCACGGACCCCGACCGATCGCGAGGATCGTCATGGCGAAACAGGACAGGTCCCGGGAACAGGAACTCACCGACCAGGAACGCCGCAAGCAGGAGCTGAAGGGCTCGCCGGACTGGGCCGACCGCGCCTCGACGGCGCGGACGTCCGACGATCCGCGGGCCACTGCGCCGCGCGACGCCGGCGGGCGTCCGTCGAACGGCCGCCAGTTCTGAGGTACGCGTACCGAGCGGTCCCGCCCTTCGTGGCGGGGCCGCTCAGTCCATGCGTTCCGGCAGGTGCATCAGCGGCGCGCGGCCCTGCGGCTGCTCCGGCTGCGGTCCGCTCGGGTGTGCCGGTGGTACCGCCACGGTGACCGGCTGCGCGGAGGTGACCCGCAGCGGCTCGCCGTGGTGCCGCAGTTCCACGACGGTGTCCGGGCCGCCGTTGCGCAGCGAGTACGTCGTCTGGTGCGGCCGGACGTCGACCCGCAACCGCATCCCGTGCCACTGGAGTGAGAACTCCAGACGGCTGAGGCGGCTGGAGAGCCGGGGCGCGAAGGAGAGCATCCCGTCGTGGTCCCGCAGGCCGCCGAACCCGGCGACGAGCGCGATCCAGGCACCTGCGAGTGATGCCATGTGCACACCGTCGCGGGTGTTCTCGTTGAGGTCGTGCAGGTCCATCAGCGCGGCCTCGCGCAGGTAGCGGTGGGCCAGTTCGAGGTAGCCGACCTCGGCCGCCAGCACCGCCTGGGTGCAGGCGCTCAGCGACGAGTCGCGTACGGTGCGCCGCTCGTAGTAGACGAAGTTGCGCAGTTTCTCGGCGGCGCTGAACGCGTCGCCCCGCCAGTGCATGGCCAGCACCAGGTCGGCCTGCTTGACGACCTGCTTGCGGTAGAGGTCGAAGTACGGGTAGTGCAGCAGCAGCGGGTACTTGTCCGGCGGTGTGTGCTCGAAGTCCCACTCCTGGAAGCGGGTGAATCCCTCCACCTGCTCGTGCACCTCGGTCTCCGCGTCGTACGGGACGTGCATGTCGTTCGCGGCGTCCCGCCAGGCGGCTGCCTCCTCCTCGGTGACGCCGAGGTCGAGCGCCTGGTCCCGGTAGCGCATCGCGCAGTCCGCGGCGGTACGCAGGTTCCGCTGGGCCATCAGGTTGGTGTAGACGTTGTCGTTCTTCACCGCCGTGTACTCGTCCGGGCCGGTGACGCCGTCGATGTGGAAGCGTCCGGCGCGGTCGTGGTGGCCGAGCGAGCGCCACAGCCGGGCGGTCTCGATCAGCAGTTTCAGCCCGATCTCCCGTTCCAGCGCCTCGTCGCCGGTGACCAGCACGTAGCGGCGCAGCGCGTCGGCGACGTCGGCGGCGATGTGGAACGCGGCGGTCCCGGCGGGCCAGTACGCCGACGACTCCGGCCCTTCGATGGTGCGCCACGGGAAGGCGGCGCCTTCGAGGTTCAGCATGCGGGCGCGTTCCTGCGCCTGCGCCAGCGTGTCGTACCGCCACTGCAACGCGTCACGCACCGCGCCGGGCTGCGTGTACGTGAGCACCGGCAGCACGAACATCTCGGTGTCCCAGAACGCGTGGCCGTCGTACCCCGGGCCGGTGAGGCCCTTGGCCGAGATCGGCCGTCGTTCCGCGCGGGCGCCGGCCTGGAGGACGTGGAAGAGGCCGAACCGGACGGCCTGCTGCACCTCGGGGTCGCCTTCGACGCGTACGTCGGCGGCGTCCCAGAACGTGTCCAGGTATTCGCGCTGGGCCCGGCGCAGCCCGTCCCAGCCGTCGAGCCGGGCCGCTGCCAGCGCCGCGCCGACCTGGTCGCGCAGCGCCGGGAGGGAGCGGCGGCTGGACCAGCCGTACGTGAGGTACTTGACCACCCGGAGCGTCTGGCCGGGCTTGAGCACGCAGCCGATGGTGGTGCGGACCCAGTCCTCGTACCCCTCGCTCTCGATCGTGGTGCGTTCGGGCCCGTCCACGTCGTGGCCCATCGCGGCGGCGACCCGCAGGCCGCTGACCTTGGTGCGGTGGATGAGCTGGCCGCCGTCGTCGGTGGTCAGCTCCTCCTCGGCCTGCAACGGCGACTCCAGGACGGCGGCGACCCGGGGGTCGCGGCTCTGCGGCGGCAGCGACTCGTTGGCGACCAGCTCGGACTGGAGGATCAGTCGCAGCGGCCCGTCGACCGGCTCGACCTCGTAGTGGATGGCCGCCACCGAACGCTGGGTGAACGACACCAGCCGGGTGGTGCGGACCTTGACCTCGCGGCCGGCCGGGGAGCGCCAGTGCAGGTCCCGCTGGAGCGTTCCGGCACGCATGTCGAGGACCCGCTCGTGGGCGAGCAGTTCGCCGTAGCGCACGTCGAGCGGCTCGTCGTCGACGAGCAGCCGGATCAGCTTGCCGTTCGTGACGTTGACGATGGTCTGCCCGGATTCGGGGAAACCGAAGCCCGCTTCGGCGTAGGGCAGCGGGCGCAGCTCGTAGAACGAGTTCAGGTAGGTGCCGGGCAGCCCGTGCGGCTCGCCCTCGTCGAGGTTGCCGCGCAGCCCGATGTGCCCGTTGGACAGCGCGAACACCGACTCGGACTGGGCCAGCACGTCCATGTCGAGCTGCATCTCCCGGACGTGCCAGGGCTCGACCGGGTACGCCCGTTCCCGGATCACGCGGCCGGCTCCGCGGCGAGCAGGTCGGCGAGGTCGGTGACCACCACGTCGGCACCTTGCGCCAGCAGTTCGTCGGCCTGGCCGACCCGGTCGACGCCCACCACGTACCCGAATCCGCCGGCCCGCCCGGCGGCGACGCCGGCGAGGGCGTCCTCGAAGACGGCGGCCTGCGACGGTTCGACGCCGAGCAGCCGGGCCCCTTCCAGGAACGTGTCCGGGGCCGGTTTGCCGCGCAGCCCGTTCGCGCGGGCGACCACGCCGTCCACCCGTGCCTCCAGCCAGCGGTCCAGCCCGGCGGCGTGCACCACGGCGGCGCAGTTGGCGCTGGCCGAGACGACAGCGCGGCGCAGCCCGGCCGTGGTGGCCGCCTCCAGGTAGCGCACCGAGCCCTCGTACACCTCGACGCCGTGCTGCTCGATCCGCTGGAGCAGGACGACGTTCTTACGGTTGCCGAGGCCGTTGACTGTGTCCGCCTCGGGCGGGTCGTCCGGCGATCCCTCGGGCAGCGTGATGCCGCGCGAGGCCAGGAATGTGCGCACCCCGTCGGCGCGCGGTCTGCCGTCCACGTACCGGTTGTAGTCCGGTCCGGGGTCGAACGGGTGGAACGGCTCGCCGGTTTCGGCCGACCGTCGCCGCAGGTACGCGTCGAACGTCTCCGCCCAGGCTGCGTTGTGCACCTTGGCGGTCTGCGTCAGCACACCGTCCAGATCGAAGAGACAAGCGCTCGCGTGCGCGGGGAGGCCCAGCATCGCTTGAATCTATCCAGCCCGCGCACCGGGCAAACCCCGTTCGGGGCTCAGCGGTTCGGGCGGAGCGTCCAGATCACGGTGAGCGAGGAGGTGAGCGTGCCGTCCTCGGTGTGGACCTCTACCTCGACCGGGAACTCCGGCCGTCGCCCGGCGTCCAGCTCGGCCAGCACGTCGGCCGGGGCGCTGCCGAGCCGAGCGGTCGCCAGCACCGGCCCCACCGCGATCTTGAGGTAGCGCATGGTCGCCGTCACGGCCAGGGGTACGGCCCGGTCGAGCACCTGCCCGAACGCGGCCAGGACGACCGCGCCGGAGGCGGTCTCCCCCAGCGTGAACATGGCACCGGCGTGCGGGCCGCCCACGTGGTTGTGGTGCGCCGGGTCGTCGGGGAGCCGGACCACGGCCCGGACCCCGCCCTCGGCCTCGGGCGCCACTTCGACGAACTCGATTCCGAGCGTGCGGGCGAACGGCACGGCGTCGAGGAGACCGGCCGCCACCTGGCGAGAGTCGATGCTCATGCCCGAACGCTACTCGCCGGTAACACCACCGGCAAGACGATGAGCCGGCGGCCCAATGTCTCCAGCAAAGTGACATCCGGGCCGAAATCTCCACGGCTTGTCTCTTAATAAAGGACATTGGGACACGAGACGATCACTTCATCCCGCCACAGCCATGCCACCCTCCCAAATATCAAGATTTGCGCTCCGGATACTGAGCCCGGAGTAGATCTTGGTACGAAAGTGCCCCCATAAGGGCCCTTTCCTACCAAGATCTACGGTGCGGAGACCGGCACGTCTGCGGCGTCATCAGCGCTCGGCTATCTCGTTGCGCCCTGCGCGGTCCGCGTCATGTCGTAGCCCATCGCGGGGATGATCTCGCCGAGCGCTTCCTCGATGAGCGCGCGGGTGCGGGCGTCGAACTGGTCGTCGCGGTGCGCGAGCTTGCCCGCCTGGAACGTCGACGCAGTGACGGCGTCCTCCACACCGAGCCGCTCGAACAGGGCGCGCCGCTGCCCGGGCCAGTCGGCCGCCAGGTCCTCCGCCTTCACCTCGACGTATCGCCGGCTCGTCAGGTCGGCCGCGTTCTTCCAGGCCAGCCACCGATCGTAGACCGGCAGCAGGTAGGCGAGCGCACCGTCTACTGCGGACGGCGCCCACGGCTGAGCCAGGTGGGAGGCGAGCACCGAGAGCGGGTGACGCTTGATGTGCACGATCGTCGCCTCGGGGACCAGTTCCCAGAGGAAGTCCAGGTAGAAGAGGTTGAACGGCGTCTTCTCGCACCAGGTCGGCTTGCCCGCGTCGGCCGCCGCCCCGCCGAACAGGGTGTCGACCAGGCCCCGCAGGATGCCGATCAGTTCGTTCCGGTCACGGAAGTACCTCGGGACGACCCGCCGTCGGCTGGCCGCCCCGAACGGCCCGGCGGGCCGGTCGCCGTCGCCGAAGCCCTCCGCGGGTGCGGGTTCGTCGTACGCGTACGCGATGACCTGCGGCCAGAGCCGGTGTACGGCGTCCCGGTACCGACCCACGCCGACCAGCTCGGGCACTGTCTTGCCACGGTCGTCACGCCGCCCGGGCACGCGTACGGTGAGGAAGTCGCTCAGCCGGCGCAGGGCGTCCTCACCGACGATGGGGTCGTACCGGTCGGTGAGCGCGTCGGCCAGGTCCCGCAGGCCGCCGGGTTCGACGAGGAACTTGGTCTCCGTGGGGATCCGGTGGATCAGCGGATGCTGGCCGATGACGTCGGCGATCCGCGACGTGCCCGAACGGCCCGTGCCCGCGACGAAGACCGGTGAGGGGGACGGCATGGACGGCAGTCAAACTCCCGGCCCGGCGCAGGGGCAATCCAATTATCCCCGCCGCGATCGGCTGATCGCCCACCTGGCCGACGCGGTCGGGTCCGTCACAGTGGCGCACCCGACGCGGGTCGCCGTCGACGGGCCGCCCGCCGCCGGCAAGACCACGCTCGCCGACGAGCTGGCCGCCGTCCTGCGCGCCCGCGGCCGGTACGTCATCCGGGCGACAGTCGACGACTTCCTCTTTCCCCGGGAGCGGCGCTATCGACGCGGCGAGTTCTCGGCCGAGGGCTGCTACGTCGACACCCACGACCACGGGACGCTGAAGCGGGTGCTGCTCGATCCGCTCGGCCCGGGCGGCGATCGGCGCTTCCGGCACACGGTCTACGACCACGCCACGGATACGGTGCTGTCCCCGCCGCTCACGACCGCCCCGGCGGACGCCGTGCTGATCATCGACGGCGTCTTCCTCCTGCGCCCGGAGCTGGTCGACCGGTGGGAGCTGCGGGTGCTCTTGTCGACCGCGCTCGACAAGACGGTGGATCGTGCCGTGATCCGGGAGAGCCGCGTGTCGACGAGGGCCGACGTCGAACGGCGCTGGCGGGAGCGTTACTTGCCCGCCCAGCGGCTCTACTTCGCCACGGCCCTCCCGTCCGAGCACGCCCACGTCGTCGTGCACAACGACGATCCCCGGCAGCCGATCTGGGAGACCCGGACACACCCGGACGGCAGGCTGGCGACCATGGACCGGAGTCGGGTGGCCGCCTGGATCGCGGCGTACGAGCAGGCGTGGCGCACACCGGGGACGGCGGCGCTCGGCACGATGTTCACGTCCGACGCGAGCTACCAGCAGGGGCCGTACCGGGACCCGGTCGTCGGCCTGCCCGCCATCACCCGCATGTGGGAGGGCGAGCGCGATGGGCCCGACGAGGTCTTCGAGATGACAGCGGAGGTGGTCGCCGTCGACGGCGACACCGCTGTGGCCCGGGTGCAGGTCCGGTACGGCGACCCCGTCCACCAGGAGTGGCGCGATCTCTGGATCATGCGGTTCGCCGAGGACGGCCGGCGCCTGTCGTTCGAGGAGTGGCCGTTCGCGCCGTGACGGCGGCCGCTGTCTAGCCCGCTTGGGCGTACGCGACGAACGCCGCCCAGCTCGACGGCGTGACCGTCAGCGCCGGCCCCTGCCGGTCCTTGCTGTCCCGCACCCCCACCACGCCGGGCAAATTGTCCGCCATCTCGACGCAGTCGCCGGAGTTGTCGCTGCTGCGGGTGCTCTTGCGCCAGATCGCGCCGGTCAACTCCATCGCTTCGCCGCCTCCAAGATCGCCGCCAAAGTCGCCCCGTGCGGCATCGCCTCCGCGCGGATGGACTCCCACGTCTGCCGAAGTGGGTTCACGTCGGCCATTCGTTCACGATTGCGCCCGTACACGAGTCGACCGATAGCCCAAGAACGTCGCCGTGCCCTTGGACGGCCAATACGAGCACTCCGTCATTCGGTGTCTACAGGAGCCTCCGCAACCGTAAGCGCACTGGACCGAACGCCAACCCGTTCCTGGAACCGCCTCTCATGTTCTACGAGACATTGCTGGCGAGCAAGCACGAAGCCTTGCACATCGTCGGCAAGTACGCGCTCCAGCGCCACAGAGTCGAAACCGTGGGATTCCAACACATTAGGGGAAGCCTTTGAAAGTTGCAGCTTAACCCACGGCTTGAGTAGCCCTCGGGGGACGTCAGGCGGCCGGATCATGCGATTCGCAGGATTGCCAGTCAAGCTCTTTGGCAAGTCACCCCAAACATAGCCCACCGCGTCCGGCCCTTTTTCCGATATCATCCGCCACGGCTCCACGATCTCACTACCGTCGAGGCTCCGCGGGTGAAGCGAAAGCATGACCAAGAGAAGAGTTCTAGTCCGCGCGCTACGCATATCGAATGTAGCAGGAAAGGGAAGCGATACTGCGTCCATATCAAAGTTATCTAGTCGCTCTGGGGCAGCCACAGCGACAACACGGCGGAATTCCGAGACAAGCGCGTTGACCCTCGAAGGATTAGCACCGCCAAACCAGCCAGAAAACGAGGACACCCAGAACCATCGCCTCAGGAATGCGAGCTGCTCCTCGCTCGGGGATGAACACTTATCAAAAAATGCGCTCAAAACTGCCAGCTGCATCGTGTAGGGCAGGAGACGACTAGTTCCAACTCCGAGCCCTTTGAGGAATTCAACCGCCTTATCCAAACTGCGCGACGCCCGTTCCACACCTTGCCGCAGGCCTGGGAGCAGCTCATTCCTTTTGCTACCAGCAAGGCGAGTCCAGTCCGTTCGGTAGATGTCTTCGTCCAAGTTCGCCAGAACGGACCGGAGGATCGTGGTCCGGTCCACCTCACCAAACCCGACCTCCCCGAGCTGCGATGACAAGGAGTCAATCTTGGATGCTAAGTCGAATCCGGCATTCGACCCACTCTGACGATACATCAAAGCGCTGACCATTTGATCAGCCGACATCGCTTGACCTTTGGAGTTAAGTCGTGCGAAAATTTCTACCGCTTCCGACAAGCCCGTCTGCCTAATCCTGATAACCGGCACACGATAGTGTTGGAATGAGCGGGCAACCTGGCTCACATCCGCAATGTAGCGATCAAATTCGCTCGGTGAGCCAACCGACATCTGAACACGGTTCACGGCATCGAAGAACTTTAGCGTATCGAGCAAGGACGTGAGCGGAAAGAGTGTCGCAGGGTCCTCATCGGCTCGCCCATGCTGAAACCGCCCCTGAAGCATATTCCACGAGAGATCCCACCGCAAAGGATCTTGTCCCGCCTCCGCCAGCGTGCTGGACTCGCGCGATATTAGCGCACCAGCCAGGGTAGAAAGGCGCTGGTGACCATCAAGTAGATAACCGACCGCGCCACCCGAGGTAGCCGGAAATCGAAATGGACCAAGGCGCTCTAGAGTCGCGATCGGCTCATCGGTTTCCCATACCAACAGACTTCCGATCGGATACTGCTTATAAATGGAGTCGAGGAGGTCCGTCATTTGATCGCGACGCCATACAAACGGCCGCTGAAACCGAGGAATACGCAGCTTACCCTCGGTAAGTTCCTTCAGAAGCTCGTAGAGGAAGACGACCTCTGGCTTTACCTCTACTACCGACAATGCACCTTCGGTGGTCGACTCGCTCACAGGTTCTTCTCCAGCTTATCTAGCAGTTCCTCGAATTCCAGCACGCGGTCCCGCTCTCTCAGCCCCTGCCCCGAAAGTGAATGCGAGAAATTGTCCAGGAAATCCGCCATAAAGTCCCCCAACCCGACACCTAAAGGTATGTCATCAGGATATAAAGAACCTGACCTCGAGTGCAGGTCGGCCGTCAGGCCTGCCTTCATGGGGTAGAAGTCGCGAGCAGGCGCCGACAGAGACTTTATGACCTCGACAGCATACCTTCTGTCCGCGCGCTGTTGCACAAAGGTATCAAGGGCGTCATCCGGAATGTAGTTCTCGATCGACCGCTTCGCCAAGACGTGACATGTCGCACCCAGTTCAGAAGCGACGCGCATAACCTGATTCGCGCTGCCAGATATATGATCCGGCGACTCTCGGTCGCTGTCCACAATGACAACGACCCTAAGCGGGACAGCCTCCCCCGGATGGTATCGGCGATATTCTTCCGCCAGTCTTCGCAGCTCGGCTGGAACGCTTCCAATACCTCCGCCGTGCCGCAAGTCGACAGCTTTGCCAGGGCCATTGAGGTAACGCGCAAGGCGGGGTCGGAGCTTATTTACTATGAGTTGTAGCCACCTTCCATCTGTGTGAGGATTCTCGACCAGAACAGCAACTGGGAGCGTGTAGAACTCAGCTAGACGGTACGGATCGCATGACTGGCATTCCTTGTGGAAAACGACTCCTTGGGGTGCATTGATTCCTAGCTTTTGGGACTGCACCAGGAAATCCCCATACAGCTCCCACAAGCTGTCGGGGAGAATAGATCTAAGCCTATCGGAATTCGGTCGGACAATGATGTGCCATCGCTTGTGAACAACGGTGAAAAGGAGCCTGTGCAGGTAGGCATGGTTCTCTGGCCTAAAGATCGCACACTTCTCTCCTAGCGCAAGAATCAACCGTCACCCCAATGCACCGAGAGCGGCGAGCCGAGCATCAGTCATCGCCTGAGCTTCAGCCACATCACTTTCAAAGACTCCTGCGGGCCAGTTGGCGGCTACTCCATATTCATCGAGTTCCACCCTTTCAGGCAATCCGTCTGACCCCATATAGACAAGGTTCAGCCTGTTCCGATCTAGGCGGCCCTCAGCTATTCGTCGACGCAGGCGAAGAATCAGGTTTTCGGAGTGCGTCTCGACGATCGTCTGTGACTGCTCACTGCACGCGATAAGCAAATCAGCCAAGTTTGCGTGCGCTGAGGGATGTAGGTGCTCTTCAGGCTCCTCGACAACGACGAGTTCAGTGGAGTGAAGCCCATGGACTACCCCCTGCAAAAGCGTCACGACTGGCAGGACCGCCTGAGTTCCGCGCCCGCTATGCCCCAAACTGATGGCAACAGCGGTCCCTTTGTTTTCAACAATGCGAAACGCGAATGCGGCTGCATCGAGCGAGATTCTCATTCCGTCAAGGGATTCCGCGCACCAACGCGACACGACCTTCATTAATTCAGGGGAACTATGCAGGATATACGGAACTTCATTAGCAGTCCACCCCGAAGGATCCCGGGAAATGTATGCCTCTCTCATTCCACCCCTTGAACTAGGGATGTGGACGACGCGGTTCCGTAGCCCAGCCAGGTAATGGCGTCTAGCCGAGAAGGCATCCGCAAGGCTCTTGGTCAAGGAACGGCTGACTACTTCAGCGGCCGCCCCTTTAAACTCGCTGGCCAACGGAATCGAGATTACACTGCTTCCGTCTAGGTTGACTTCACTTGGTTGTACCGAACTCTCCCCTTTCCCATTGACAACGTGCTGAAGGCGAATGGCCAGCGACTTACTTTGATCACCCCAAGCGGCGCCAAATCGAATCGTGGGGTGCGCTTGATCTGCACTGGCCAGGTCCAGGAACGAGGACCCAAATCGGTGCCCCTCAAACGAGAGAGCATATAGTGATCTCTCCTCAGCCATACTTGCTGCCACGAATAGTGGCAAGCGCGCTAACGTCGTCTTGCCGCTATTGTTCTTGCCAAATATGACGGTTAGTGGTCTGAGCTCAAGCTCGCCTTTACGACGAAGACCCTTTAGGCCTTCCCATCGAATACTGTCTAGAGACACGGCATCCCCAGTGTGAACGCATGAACGTCTGGCTTTTGGTCGAGTATCATCAGTCTATGACTGATCGTCGTACTTTCCTAGAACGGGGCAGACAGGATTGGGCATCGGTCCACCCCACGTCGGTCTAGCGCTCCAGCGGGCCAACCTTCAGGACGATCCTGTTCTCCGCTGAGGACTTGCCCGCGTCCAGCATGGTGCTGCCGGCCGTCCCCCTACTCGGGGAGTGGAAGAAGTGTGGGCATGAGTAAGGGACCTGAGTTTTTGCCGGGGTCAGGTGCGCTTGGCGTACGCGACGAACGCCGCCCAGCTCGACGGCGTGAACGCCAGCACCGGCCCCTGCCGGTCCTTGCTGTCCCGCACGCCCACCACACCGGGCAGGTTGTCCGCCACCTCGACACAGTCCCCGGAATTACCGCTGCTGCGGGTGCTCTTGCGCCAGGTCGCGCCGGTCAGCTCCATCGTTTCGCCGCCTCCGAGATCGCCGCCAGGGTCGCCCCGTGCGGCATCGCCTCCGCGCGGACGGACTCCCAGGTCTGTCGCAGCGAGTTTACGTCCACAGTCCGCTCCACAATCGTGCCGTGCAACTGGTTATCGAGGTAGCCCACGTCGTCGCCGTCGGCGGGGGTGGCGAGCACGAAAGCTCCGTTGAGCCCGGGATACGAGCCGACCGTCTCCGGCACCAGGTGCAGGTGCACCCGGGGCCGCCGGCCCATCTCGACCAGGTGCGCCAACTGCTCCCGCATCACCTTCGGCCCGCCGACCGGGCGGCTCAGCACCGAGTGGTCGAGCACCGCCACGAACTGCGGCGGCGCGGGGCGATTCAGCAACGGCTGGCGGGCCAGGCGCGCGGCCACCTGCTGCTCCATCGCATCACCGACGAGCGGGCTTGCGCCCTCGTGCAGCGCGCGGGCGTACTCCTCGGTCTGCAACAAGCCGGGAATCACCAGCGGTTGGAAGCTACGCAGTGAGGCCGCCTCCTGCTCGATGCTCACCCACTCGCGGAACCACGGCATCAGCGCCTCCTGCATCAGCGCGTCGCGGATCCGCACCAGCAGGCCGCCGCCGTTCAGCACCTCGTCGCAGCGCTCGGTGAACTCGGCGCGCGGCGCGCGGCGGCACTGCTCGACGGCCGCCACCAGCGACGCCGAATAGCTCACCCGTTCGCCCAGCGCCTCCTGGGTCAGCCCGGCATCGGTGCGTAACCGGCGCAGCTCACCGGCGAACAGTTCCCACAACGGCACACGGATCATCTGCACACCTCTGCACACGGCTGCACACGGAAATCGGCCGATCGGACGGCCGGGAAGGTGGGGGTGGAACGCCTTCCGACCCTAGCGGCGCGGTGACGAGACTGTCACGCAGTGGAGCCGAATTCGTCCGGTTCCCGCTACCGAGAGGAGTTGCGCCGTGCGACTGCGCTGGTTCCGCTGCCGGGGTGCGTCGGCACCGACACTGCCCCACCGGGTACGGGGCGACAACCTGCCGGAGTGGATGCGGCAGGCGACCCGTCCACTGCCGACAATGGGCCCCGGCCGGGTCGGCAACCTCACCCCGGCGCAGCAGTGGCGGGCGAACGGCGGTCGCTGGTCCGTACCGCAGCAGCGCGGGAACGGCGGCGGCCATCGGCCCGTACCGGAGCAGCGCTCGGGACACGGCCAGCACGAGGAGCGCCGGTGATCAGCCACCAGCTCGGGCAGCCGCCGGACGGGCCGACGCCGGATCGCCCCCGGCCGTACCCGTTGCACGCCACCCCGCACACGCCGCTGCGTCCGATGTGGTGCTGCCGGGCCTGCGGCCAGCCGTGGCCGTGCCCGATGGCCCGCCTGCTGCTGCGCAGCGAGTACGAGGACAACCGGATCGGGTTGTCCATCTACCTGTGCGGGCTGCTGTACGAGGCCACGCGCGACCTCTACCGGCTGAACCCGAACGACGCGCCGGCCCCGGCCGACATGTTCGCCCGCTTCGTCGGCTGGGGCCCGTACCGCCGTCACCGGCCCGTCCCTCCGGGCGGCGACTGTTACAAGGGGCCCTTCCTCTACCGGAGGCGTTAACAGGGTGCCCCTCCTTTCACCGCCAGCCCACGTCGATGCGGTCGCCTCGCTCGTCGAAGAAGTGCAGCGCGTCCATCCGCACCTGCACGGCGAGCGGGTGCCCGGGCGACACCTGCGGGTACGGCGCGAGCCGTACCGCCAGTTCCGCCGGACGACGGTGGTGGCGGCCCGGGTCGGGCAGCACGCTCGTCCGGTTGCCGCCGCCCCCGCCCGCCTCCGGGGCTGCGGCCGACGACTCCGCCGCGCGGCCGGTGAGCCGCTGCATCACCTGGTTGAACCGGCGCAGGCCGCGCTGGCCCGGCGCGGCCTGCTCGACCGGCGTGCCCATCTCGTCCACGACGATCGCTGTGGCGCCGATGTCGAGGAACGCGAGCGACTCGTGACCGTGGTGCTCCAGGTAGCGGATGCGTCCGTGCAGCACGTCACCGGCGGTGTCCGGGGCGACCGGGGTGAGCGCCTCGGCGCGCATGCCGACCACGATCCGCTCACCGTGGTAGTGCGCCACCGCCCGGCTGCGGATGTCGTCCCAGGGCAGGTAGAGCGCCTGCTCACCGAGGTTCAGTGCGACGTACCGATCGAGGTGGACGTAGACCGACGCCTCCAGCAGGTTCATCCGGGGGCTGCCGAGGAACGCGGCGACGTAGAGCGTCGCGGGCCGGCCGTACACCTGGGTGGGGGTGCCCACGTCCTGGAGCACGCCCTTGCGCATGATGGCGACCCGGTCGGCCATGGTCAGCGCCTCGGCCTGGTCGTGGGTGACGTAGATGGTGGTGACGCCCAGTTCGCGGGTGAGGCCGGAGATCTCCGCCCGCAGCTCGGCGCGCAACCCGCTGTCCAGGTTGGAAAGTGGCTCGTCCATCAGGAACAGGCCCGGGCGGCGCACTATCGCCCGGCCCATGGCGACCCGCTGCCGCTGGCCGCCGGAGAGCTGGCTGGGCTTGCGCCCGAGGACGTCGCCGATGCCGAGCGCGCTCGCCACGTTCTGGATCCGCTCGCCGCGCGGTCCGGGCTCGACACCGGAGAGCCGCAGCGGGAAACCGATGTTGTCGCCGACTGTCATGTGCGGATAGAGCGCGAAGTCCTGGAAGACCATGGCGATCTTCCGATCGCGCGGCGGCAGGTCGTTCGCCAGTTCACCGCCGAGCAGGATGGCGCCGGAGGACGGGTCCTCCAGCCCGGCGACCATACGCAGCACTGTCGATTTCCCGCAGCCCGACGGGCCGAGCAGCACCATGAACTCGCCGTCGTTGACGTCCAGATTGATGGTGTCGACCGCGACTGTGCCGTCCGGGAACACCTTGGTGACATCCTTGAGCGCGACGGTCGCCACCGTCACCTCCCCAGTTCCTCGCCCCAAACCCGGGAATGACTGTGACCAGGATCATTCGTTTCGCACATCGGGTGAACGTGCCATGTTCGGCTCGTGACAGTCCTATTAAGCGGTATTCGCCGGGCTCCGCAGTCAAGTGACCTGCCGGTAACCACTTTTACGGCGTTTCGCCGAGGAACACGCGACGTACCACGCGCTCGGCGGCGTGCCCGTCGTCGAGCGCGCAGAACCGCGACCGGAACGCCGCCCGGGCCCGCCCGGCCGCCTCGTCGTCGACCGCGCCGGAACGGAACACGTCGAGCAGGCCGGGGAAGTCCCGCGCCACCGCGCCCGGCGGCTCGGCCGGCAGGTCGAAGTAGACGCCCCGGGCGACCCGGTAGGCGTCCCAGTCCGGCGCGTAGACCACTACCGGCCGGTCCAGCACCGCGTAGTCGAACATCGCCGAGGAATAGTCGGTGACCAGCACGTCCGCCGCCAGGTAGAGGTCCTCCACCCGGTCGTACGCGCTCACGTCCAGCACGCCGTCCGCGGCCGGTCCCCGGGGATGCCGCTCCCGGTCGTGGAAGTAGTGGCTGCGCATCAGCAGCCGGCCCCGCGGCCCGAGGACGTCGAGCATCCGGTCCGGGTCGAACGGCGGCCGCCACCCGGGCAGGTGCTCCCGGTGCGTCGGCGCGTAGAGCACCACGTACTCGTCGGGTGCGATGCCCAGCGCGGCGCGGACCTGGCCGCGCTCCTCGGCGGTGGCCAGCGCCAGCCGGTCGTTGCGCGGGTAGCCGACCTCAAGCGTGATGTAGTCAGCCGGGTACGCCCGCTCCCACATCTGCGTGGAGAAGCTGTTCGAGGTGATGCTGTAGTCCCAGCGGTCCACCCGGCGCAGCAGGCCGGCGAAGTTCATCCCCATCGCGCCCACCGGGTAGCGCTGCTGGTCCAGGCCCATCACCTTGACCGGCGTGCCGTGGTGGGTCTGCACGTGCACCGAGCCGGGCCGCTTGCGCACGAAGTCCGGGAAGTTGACGTTGTTGACGAGCCAGCGGGCGCGGGCCAGCACGCGGTGGTACTCGCGGCTGCCGGCCACCACGTACTCGACGCCGGGCGGCAACGCGCCCACCCGGTCCCGGCGGACGATCCACACGCCGCGTACCTGCGGCGCGAGCCGGCGGGCCGCCTCGTAGATCGCCGCCGGGTTGCACGAGTAGCCCCGGTACCAGTAGGCCGCGTACACGGCGAGCGTCGGGTCGACCGGCCGGTGCAGCTCGGCCCGGTAGTACTCGCCCAGCGCCAGGTCACGCGCCCGCCGGGCGGTCCGCCGCACCACCGGCGTGATTCGTCGCCGGGCCCGCCGCGCGGTCCGCCGGGCCGTCTCCCCCGCCTGGTGCGCCTCGCGCAACGCGCTGAACGTCCGCCAGCGCCCGGCCGCCACCAGCCGGTGCTTGAGCCCTTCCGGGCCGGGCGGGACCGGGTAGCCCTCGGGCGGCAGGAACCGCACGTAGTCGGCGTGCATCTGGGCGAAGAAGGGTGCCCGCAGCTCGGGCGCGATCCGGTCGCCGTTGCCGAGCACTGTCAGGTAGTGCCAGATCATCCGCTCGAAGACCGCCGGCCGCAGCCCGGTCACGTGCCAGCGGTCCATCAGCCCGAACACCCGGTGCCACTGGGCGAAGACCTCGAAGTGCCGGTCCCCCCGGGTCTTCGTGATCGCGCCGGTACGGCGCTGCCGGTAGTTCAGGCAGATCCGATCGAGTACGCCGATCCGCCCGGCCGCCATCAGCGCCGGATAGCTGAACGAGACGTCCTCGTACCAGCCCGGCTCGAAGCGCAGCCCGCGTTCGATCAGGAACTCCCGGCGTACCACCCGGTTCCACGCGGTGTGCAGCAGCTTCAACGTCTCCGGCCGGTCCCGCAGCGCGAAGGTCGTCGCGCCCGGCGGTTCGGGGAACACGTCACGCATCGCGCTGCGGGTGCCGATGTTGTTCCAGTGCGCCCGGACGTGGTCCACGATCAGCACGTCCGGTGCGGTGTCGCGGAGCCGGTCCGCGACGTGCGGCAGGCAGCCGGGCACCAGCCAGTCGTCCCCGTCGACGAACCACACGTACTCGCCGACGGCCCGGTCCAGCCCGATGTTGCGGGCCGGACCGAGCCCGGCGTTCTCGGCGAGGCGGACCGGGCGGACCCGGGGGTCGCGCAGCGCGTACTCGGCCAGGATCTCGCCGCTGTCGTCCGGCGAGGCGTCGTCGACAGCGATCACCTCGATGTCGCCGAACGGCTGGTCGAGGATCGAGTCGAGGCATTCCCGCAGGTATCCCTGCACCTTGAAGGCCGGCACGACGAAGCTGATCAAGGTCACCCCGGCCCGCCCTCCGTCAGCCCGGCGAGCGCACACCCCCACGGGCGCGGGCCGGCAGGACCACCCAGGCGAGGACCACGCTCGCGACAAAAACCACGAGAAGGTACGCACCGATTGTAGCTAGAGCGATACTCGCATATCCGGCGATCAGCCCGATTGCCAGCAGCAGCGAGCGCCCCGGCCAGCCCAGCGTGGCGGCGTGCAGCGGCGGCGCCGACTGCCGCTTCTCGAGCCGGGCGGTCAGGTCGTAGTGGTGCAGCGTCAGCACCAGCACGTACCCGAAGATCAGCCAGGCCGGGGCCCGGCCCGCCACCCCGACCGCGATGGCGAACAGGTACTCGGCGGCCCGCAACGCGGCCGGCACCAGCCAGTCCAGCGCCCCGTCGTGCGGTGCCCGCGACGCCTGCGCCGCCCCCAGCAGCAGCACCAGCGCCAGCACCGGCACCCAGACCGGCAGGTCGCCGCCGCCGTGCACCGCGAGCAGCGCCCACACCAGCGTCCCCGCCGCGCCGAGCGCACCGAGCACCGCCAGCGGCAGCGGCCGTCGCGCGGTCGGCAGCGTCCGGGCCAGAACGCCGTCGTCGCGGTGCAGACCCGCGTCCACGGTGGCCAGCACCGGCACCCGCATCCACCGCGCCCGCAAGGTCCGCAACCCCCCGGTGTACGCGAACGCCAGCGTCCCCCAGACCAGCACCGCGACCAGCGCCACCAGCGGCCCGAACAGCGCGGCGGCGAGCGCGATGAGCGCCCACCGCTCACCGATCGGGAACACCACTGTGCGCTTCAGCCAGTACGACACCGAGCCGGTGTCCGCCTGCACCCGCGTCGACGCGGCGTTCAGCTTCCCGCCGATGCCGCCCGCCTCGGCGTTCACCACCTTCGGCCGCCGGGCCGCCTCGTCGTGCAGCGCGCCGTACCAGGTGTCGGTCATGTGCCGCACGGTCTGCAACGTCATCGCGGCGAGCGCCAGCGCCCAGCCGTACCGGAACCCGGCGTGCGTGGCGCCGAAGCCGAGACCGGCGTAGACCACGTACTCCTTGAACCGGTCGGCCATCGTGTCCAGCCAGCCGCCCCAGGCGCTGAAGTGCCGGGTGTAGCGGGCGAGCTGCCCGTCCACGCAGTCGAGCACGAAACCCAGGTACAGCAGGACCGCGCCGGCGACCAGCGCGGGCCGTCCACCGGCGCCGAACAGCACCGCCGCGGCCACCGCGAACGCCACCGAGACCATGGTGACCCCGGTCGGGCCGATCCCGATCCGGGCCGCCGCCTTCGTGACGTACGGGGACCAGGTGCTGACGAAGAACGTGGTGAAGAAGTCGTCCCGCTCCTTCACCGACAGCTTCAACTCGGCGCGGTCCTCGTCGACGGCGGCCACCGCCGACTCGGCCGCCACCCGCTGCGCCTCGTCGCCGACCCGGTGCGCCACCAGCAGACGTACCCGATGGGCGAAGATCAGCGTGCCGCGGGCGGCGAGGTCGGCCACGAGCCGGTCCACAGCGCCCAGCGGCCCGCCGCCTGCGGCGCGGCGGGCGGCCTCGGCGAGCGCCGGCAGGTCGGCCGCGCCCACCCGCAGTGCACCGCCGAACACGCCGCTCGCGTCGGCGGCGCCGACCTCGACCACCTGCCCGCGCTCCTCACGCACAGTGGCCTGCCCGGGAGCGGGCGGATCGGTGAGCACCAGCGCCACCGTCGGCCCCACCGGGCTGGTCGCGAGGTGCTTGAGTACGGCGGCGTGCGTCACCAGGTCAGCGCCGCTCACCAGCACCGGGCCGGAGGCGGCGGCCACCAGGTCGGCCAGCTCGGTCAGGTCGGCGGCGATGCGCACGTCGTCCGCCCCGGCCCGCCGCCACTGCGCGGCCAGCCGTTCGGCGAGGTGGCCCGCCGCCGGGTCGGCGGCGAGCACGAGCGCGAGCGTCACCGCTTCGCCGCGTCGGCGTAGGCGGCCAGCGCCTCGTCGATCGTCCCGTCGACGATCAGCCGTCCGGCGTCGAGGTAGAGCCCCCGACGGCAGAACCGGGTGAGGTCCTTGTCGTTGTGTGACACCAGCACCAGCGTGCGCCCTTCCGCGAGAAGTCGCTCGATGGTCGCATAGCACTTCGCACGGAACTCCGCGTCCCCGACCGCTGTCACCTCGTCCACAAGCAGCACCGGGTGCGGCAGGTGCGCGATCACCGCGAACCCCAGCCGCACCTTCATCCCCGACGAGTAGTGCCGCACCGACGTGTCGATGGCGCGTTCCACCTGCTCACCGGCGAACGAGACGATCTCGTCGAAGTGTTCCCGCAGGTACGCCGACGACAGCCCGTGCAGCCCGCCCACCAGGTAGAGGTTCTCCCGGCCGGTCAGGTCCCCGGAGAACCCGGCGGACAGTTCGAGCAGCGGCGCCACCCGGCCGTGCACCCGGATCGAGCCCTCGTCCGGGATGAGCACACCGGCGATCAGCCGCAGCAGCGTGCTCTTGCCGGTGCCGTTGCGGCCCACCACGCCCACCGTCTCGCCCGGTTCGACCCGGAACGACAGGTCGCGCAACGGCCAGAACCGGCCCGCGTCCGGGTCGCGGGCGCCCCGGTGCACGATCAGCTCCCGCAGCCGCAACTGACGGCGCCGGTTACGGACGAACCGGATGCCGAGCCCGTCCGCCTCGATGATCGGCGCCATCAGAGTTCCTTCAGCACTGCCGGTTCGAGGCGGTGGAACGCCCACCAGCCCAGCGCCAGTACCAGCACGCTGCCGGACACCGTGATCGTGAGCAGCCGGGCATCAGGGAACTCGTCCGGATACCAGACCGCGTGGTGCAGTTGGAAGATCCCGACCAGCGGGTTCAGCTCGTACCCGATCTTGAGCCAGCCGGGCATGCCCGACTCCCGGACCAGGTCGAGCGGGTAGATGATCGGCGTCGCGTAGAACAGCAGCCGGATGACCAGCCGCATGGTGCGCTCGATGTCGCGCATCAGCACGTTGCCCGCCGACAGCAGCAGCGCCAGGCCCACCAGCAGCACGAACTGCACCGCCACCGCCAGCGGCAGGGCGAGCAGGCTCCAGCCGGGGCGGATCTTCCCCTGGCTCGCGTAGATCGCCGCGACGGCCGCCAGGATCGGCAGCCCGGCCAGGTACTCGGCGAACCGGCCGGCGACCCGCCCGATCGGGAAGATCGGCCGGGGCAGGTTCATCGTGGTGATCAGCCGGGACTGGCCGGTCAGCGCGTTCGCCGCCTCGGTCAGCGCCGAACTCGCCCACATCCAGGCGAAGATGCCGGTGATCAGGAACAGCGGGTACGACCCGGCCGCGTCGCCCAGGTGCCGCCGGGTCGCGCCGGAATAGAGCACGCCGAAGACGAACCAGTAGATCAGGCCCATGCCGAACGGCTCGATCAGCGACCAGAAGTAGCCCAGCACCGACTGCTGGTACTTCACCGCGAGATCCCGGCGGACCAGGATGCGCAGTGAGGTGCGGGCGGACCAGAGCGCCGCGACGCCTGACGTCACAGCGCCATCGTCGCGCCTTCCCGTGCCGGCGCGACGGCGCTCCACGCCGGGTCACCCCAACGGAGTCAGCACTCGATCACGTTGACGGCGAGCCCGCCCCGCGCGGTCTCCTTGTACTTGACCTTCATGTCCGCGCCGGTCTCCCGCATGGTCTTGATGACCTTGTCCAGCGACACGTGGTGCACCCCGTCGCCGCGCAACGCCAGCCGGGCCGCGGTGATCGCCTTGATGCTCGCCACCGCGTTGCGCTCGATGCACGGGATCTGCACCAGGCCACCCACCGGGTCGCAGGTCAGCCCCAGGTTGTGCTCCATGCCGATCTCGGCGGCGTTCTCCACCTGCTCCGGCGTACCGCCGAGCGCCTCGGCCAGCCCGGCCGCCGCCATCGAGCACGCCGAACCCACCTCGCCCTGGCAACCCACCTCGGCACCGGAGATCGACGCGTTCTCCTTGAACAGCACACCGATCGCGCCCGCCGCCAGCAGGAACCGGACCACGCCCTCCTCGGAGGCGCCCGGCACGAACCGGGTGTAGTAGTGCAGCACGGCCGGGATGATCCCGGCGGCACCGTTCGTCGGCGCGGTGACCACCCGCCCGCCGGCCGCGTTCTCCTCGTTGACCGCCAGCGCGAACAACGTCACCCAGTCCATCGCGCGCAGCGGATCCCGGCTGCCGGTCTCCGCCTCCAGGCCGCGCCGCATCTCGGCCGCGCGCCGCCGGACCTTCAACCCACCCGGGAGTACGCCGTCACGGGTGCAGCCGTTCTCCACGCACTCGCGCATCACCCGCCAGATCTCCAGCAGCCCCGCCCGGACGTCCGCCTCGCTGCGCCAGGCCAGCTCGTTGGCGAGCATCACCTCGCTGATCGACAGGCCGGTCCCGGAGGTGACAGTCAGCAGTTCCGCGCCGGTCAGGAACGGGTGCCGTACCCGGGTGGTGTCCGCCTTGATCCGGTCCGCCCCGGCGGCCGCCTCGTCCACCACGAACCCGCCACCGACCGAGTAGTACGTGCGCGTCCGCACCTCGCTCCCGGCCGCGTCGTACGCCGCGAACGTCATCCCGTTCGGGTGGTACGGCAACGAGCGCCGCCGGTGCAGCACCAGATCGGTGTCCGGGTCGAAGTCGATCCCCTGGCTGCCGAACAGGTCGAGCCGCCGCTGCGTACGGATCCGCTCCACACGCGGCCCGACCGAGTCGGTGTCGACGGTCTCCGGGACCTCGCCCTCCAGCCCCAGCAGCACCGCCCGGTCACTGCCGTGCCCGTGCCCGGTCGCGCCGAGCGAGCCGAACAGCTCCGCCCGTACCCGCGCCACGTCGGCGAGCTGCCCGTCGGCCTTCAGGCCCGCCACGAACGTACGGGCGGCCCGCATCGGCCCGACGGTGTGCGAGCTGGACGGCCCGATACCGACGCTGAAAAGATCGAAAACACTGATCATTGGCTGCTTTCCTCGCCGTCGTCCCGTTGTGCGGATCCGAGCCGGTGCGTGGGTGCCGCGCCCGCCGGGCGGGTAGACGGCCGGCGCCCGGGGTGGGGGCGTCCGACCGGCGAGCCTACCTCGCCCCCGTGAATACCCGCTCCCACTCCGCCACATACCCGACCCGACGCGCACGCCCTCCCCTCCCGCTCCTCTCCCGCTCGCCCTCCGCCCTCGCCCGCTCCTCTCCCGCTCCTCTCCCGCTCGCCCTCGCCCTCACGCTCCCGCGCCGCCCCTCCTTCCCCTCCTCGCCCCTCCTTCTCCCTCCCCGCCTCGCCCCGCCTCGCGCTGTCTTCGCGCTGCCTCGCGCTGTCTTCGCCCCGACCCGCCCTCCTCGCCTCGCCCCTGCTCGTCGCCTCGCCCCTGCTCGCCTCGCCCCTGCTTGCCCCTACTCGTCGATCTTGGAGCTATGGCACCCAGGATGCCCGTCCAGCGCCATTCGTGAAGTGCCACAACTCCAAGATCTGTGCACCGAGGCCCAGCCCGCCGAGATCTTGGTACCAAACGGCCCCCATAGGGGCACTTTCCTACCAAGATCTCCACTGATCCCACTCAACGGAACACCCCTCCCGCGAGTTGGAAGCGCTCGACGCAGCAGCCCTCCCCGAGCGGGGCTCCCGCCCGACGCCACCCCATCGCTCCCGCGATCTTGCAGTTGCAGCCTTGACAAGGGTGCGAATCGGGCAGAACGGGGGCCACAAGCGCAAGATCGCGGGGCGGCGCGGCGCGAGGACAGCGCGAAGGGAGCGCGAGGACAGCGCGAGAAGACAGCGCGAGGACAGCGCGGAAGGCAGCGCGAAGGCAGCGCCGAGGACAGCGCGAGGGTGGGGCGAGGGTGGGGCGGGGCGCGCGGGGGGCGTTGGTGAGGCAGGGCCGGGGTAAGCACCTACGGGTGCCCGGGTCGCCGATCCTCCTCGGGGCTGAGGGCGCGGCGCGTACCCCTTTCTACCGTGGAATCAGCGCGGCGGATCGCCGCAGAAGTGGGAGACGACGATGAGTCGCAAACTGGTCCGGCCCCGCGAGGGGCGCATGATCGCCGGTGTCTGCGCCGGCCTGGGGCAGCGGTTCGGCATGTCGGCCGGCATGGTCCGGCTGCTGTTCCTGCTGTCGCTGCTGCTGCCCGGCACGCAGGTGATCATCTACCTGATCCTGTGGATCCTGATGCCGAACGAGGACCGCTACCTCGCCACCCGCTGACGCGACACGAGCCGGGACGCCGGCACACACGCGACGCGCCCGCCCCGGACCACCGGGGCGGGCGCGCGACGTCAGAGCGGTCAGGGAGCGGTGTACGTGACAGTCACCTTCTCGTACCCGAGGGAGCGCAGCAGCCCTTCGAGCATCTTGCGGGTGTTCTCCTGGGCCCGGGCGGTGAGCCCGCTGTCCCGGGCGGCAGCGGTGATGCGGTCCTCGGCGAGCTTGTAGACCTGCTGCTGCCGGTTCGGATCGCCCGCGACCAGGTCGTTGAGCCGGTTGATCAGGCCGCGCTGCTCGGCGAACACGTAGCTCTTGTCCATGTCCAGGTCGGTCTCGCCGAGCTGCGGCGCGGGCAGCTTGATCTCGGCGGACTTGCCGTCCTCGGAGACCACCACGGCACCGTCGGCGATCTTCGCGAAGTCGACGTACGCCTCGACCCGGCCCGCCCCGACGAACAGCGTGCGCTCGTTGAGCAGGAAGTCGGGCACGTTGCGCCTGTCGTTCTGCACGTCGACCACGACCTGGAAGTTGCCCTCGGCGGCGACGTAGCGGCTCAGGTCACGGATCGACTTGAGCAGCGGCGGCTGGCTGCGGTCGGTCTGCTCCTTGGCGAACGGGTTGCGGAAGTCGGGCAGCAGACCGGTGGCCTGCACGCCGAGCAGCACCACGACCGCCAGCGCCGCCGCGCCGAGCACCCAGAGCAGGCCGCGCGCCGGGCCGCCGCCCGACGCCGGGGCGCCGGGGGCGTACTCGCGGTCGTGGTCGGGCGAGCCCTCCGCCCGGTCGCGAAGCGACTCGCTGGTGGGGTAGTCCGGGAACTCCCGGGTGGGCTCGTTGATGTCACCGTCGCGGGCCATCGCCCTCACCGTCCTCGTCCGACACATCGACTGGCAATGACGGTACGGCCACCGTGCGACAGCCGCTCGCCGAGCGACCCGATCGGGTGAAACAGCAGGTCAGGCGAACGCGGACAGGCCGGTGAGCCGCTGGCCGATGACGAGCTGGTGGATTTCGGAGGTGCCCTCGTAGGTGAGCACGCTCTCCAGGTTGTTGGCGTGCCGCATCACCGGGTACTCCCCCGATACGCCGTTGGCGCCGAGGATCGTGCGGCACTGCCGGGCGATGGCGAGCGCCTCGCGGACGTTGTTCAGCTTGCCCACGCTCACCTGGTCGGGCCGCAGCGTGCCCGCGTCGGCGAGGCGGCCCAGGTGCAGCGCGAGCAGCATCCCCTTGTTCCACTCCACCGCCATGTCGGCGAGCTTGGCCTGGGTGAGCTGGAAACCGGCGAGCGGGCGGCCGAACTGGGTGCGCGTGGTCGCGTACTCCAGGGCGGTCTCCAGGCAGTCGCGGGCCGCGCCGAGCGCGCCCCAGACGATGCCGTGCCGGGCCTCGGTCAGGCACCCCAGCGGCGCCTTCAGCCCGATCGCCTCGGGCAGTCGCGCGTCGGCCGGCAGCCGGACGTCGTCGAGCGCGATCTCGCCGGTCAGGGACGCGCGCAGCGACATCTTGTGCCGGATCTCGCGCGCCGTCACCCCCGGCGTGTCCATGGGTACGGCGAAGCCGCGCACCCCGTCGTCGGTACGCGCCCAGATCACGCCCACGTCCGCGACCGGCGCGTTGGTGATCCACAGTTTGCTGCCGCTGAGGATCCAGTCGTCGCCGTCGCGGCGGGCCCGGGTCGCCATCGAGGCGGGGTCGGAGCCGTGGTCGGGTTCGGTGAGCCCGAAGCAGCCGATCGCCTCACCGGCCGCCATGGCGGGCAGCCAGCGCTGCTTCTGTTCCTCGCTGCCGTAGCGCCAGATGGCGTACATGGCCAGCGATCCCTGCACCGAGACCAGGGACCGGACGCCGGAGTCGCCGGCCTCCAGTTCCAGGCAGGCGAGCCCGTACGCGACCGCTGACGCGCCGGCGCAGCCGTACCCGGTCAGGTGCATGCCGAGCAGGCCGAGCTTGCCGAACTCGCGGGCCAGTTCGCGGGCCGGCACCTGGCCGTCCTCGTACCAGCCGGCGACGTGCGGGCGTACCCGGTCGGTCACGAGCCGGCGCACGACGGTGCGGATCTGCCGCTCCTCGTCGCTGAGCGACGCATCGATGTCGAGCAGGTCGAGAGGAGTCATGGCGTCACCTTAACCAAGGCTCAGGGAGGCGTCACTCGCCCTGGTCACCGAGCACGAGCACCCGCGCGTGGATCTGGTTGCGCTGCTGGAGCGCCGCGCGCAGCGCCCGGTGCAGGCCGTCCTCCAGGTAGAGGCCGCCGTTCCACTGGACCACGTGCGGGAAGAGGTCGCCGTAGAAGGTGGAGTCCTCCGCGAGCAGCTTGTCCAGCGCGAGTTCGCGCTTGGTGGTGATGAGCTGGTCAAGCCGCAGCGGGCGCGGCGGAATCTCGGCCCACTGCTTCAGCGTGAGGTTGTGCTCCGGGTAGGGACGCCCGTCCCGGACCGCCCTGAAGATCACGGCGTGCTCTCCTCCCCAGGCCAGGCTGACAATGTGGATGTCAGCCTAACCGCTCAGGTCCACCGTCCCCGCCGCACCACATCCTGCACCGGACGCCGCCCTCGGCGCAGCGACGGTGACCGGTGGTCGACAGCTCGGTAACCTACTGTGATCGCGCCGATCGGATGCAGTTCCGCCGGCACCCCGAACGTCTCCCGGTACGCCCCGATGCGCTGCGGCGGGATGCCGAAGAAGCAGGCGCCCAGCCCTTCGTCGACGGCGGTGAGCAGCATCAGCAGAGCCGCGAAACCGGTGTCCACGTACCAGTAGGGCACCGGCCAGCGATCCTCGGCGCGATCCGACCAGCCCTTGTCCGGCTCGGCGTAGCGGTCCAGGTAGGCGTCGCGGTTGGCGTGCGGCACCACGATCAGCGGCGCCCGGCGCATCCCGGCCAGCCAGCGTTCCCGGCCGCCGCCACCCGGCGTGGTCGCGGCCCAGAACCGTTCCCGGTCCTCGGGTTCCTCCAGCACCAGGAAGCCCCAGCCCTGCGAGAACCCGGCCGACGGGGCCCGGACGGCGTGATCGAGCAGCCGGTCCACCACCTCCGGCGGCACCGGCCGGTCGGGGTCGTAGTTGCGCACCATCCGGCGACGCCGGACGACCTCGGCGAACTCCACGCTCAGACCTCCGGGCGGACGCCCCAGGCGCCCCGCCAGGTCTGCCCCGGCTCCAGCATGATCAGGTCCTTCCCGGAGCGGAACGCGTCGGGCGGGCACGTCATCGGCTCCACCGCCACGGACCGGCGGTGCCGTTCCCCGCCGAGCGTGTCGCCGGTGAACACCTGCCACCAGCCGAACTCGCGATCCGCCCAGATCCGCAGCCCGGACGAGCCGTCCGGTGCGCTGAGCACCACCGCCGAACCGCCGTCGGCGTCCCGCTCGACGTCGCCGAACGCGGTGTCGAGCACCAGGTCGCCGATCGGGCGCGGGCTGGTGAAGTCGAACTCGGAGCCGGTCACCTCAGCGGCGGCGACCGGCAGCAGGCGGCTGTCCACCAGCACCCGCCGCCGGGCCGGTACGTGCAACCGCAACTCGTCCACGCCGACCTTCGGCAGTTGCAGGTAGGGGTGCACGGAGAAGCCGAACGGCGCGGGCTCGTCGGAGACGTTCGTCGCCTCGTGCTCGGCCCGCAGGCCGCCCGGGCCGACGCTCCACCGGGCCCGCAGCCGCAGTGCCCACGGGTAGCCGGGCCTCGGCGGCAGGTCGTAGCCGATGGTCACGCTGTCCGCCGCCTGCTCGATCGGCCGCCACCGCGCCCAGTTCACCAGGCCGTGCAGGGCGTTGTGCCGCTCCGGCTCGGTCAGGTCGAGCTGAAACGACCGCTCCCCGACCGTGTAGACGCCGTCCCGGATGCGGTTCGGCCAAGGGGCCAGCACCTGCCCGGCGGAGCCGGGGCAGACCTCGTCCTCGGCGTACCCGTCGAGGTGGTCCACGCCGTCGTAGCGGTAGGCCCGCAGCCCGCCGCCCACCTCGACCACGACGGCCTCGTGGCCGTCGGCCGCGATTGTCCACTGTGCACCGGACGGTGGCTGCGCGTCGATCCCCATGCCGGCGACCCTACCGTCAGCGGCGCTCCTCGGCGGGAGTGGTCGAGCGATAGCGCAGCAGCGCCGGGAACGCCACCACCAGCAGCACCGCGAGTACGGCGGCGGCCAGACCGCCACCGACCATGGCGAAGCCGGTGCCGAAACCGGCGGCCGTCGCACCGGCCCGCAGGTCGCCCAGGCGCGGGCCACCGGCCACCACGACCGTGTTCACGCCCTGGAGGCGGCCACGCATCCGGTCCGGCGCGTAGACCAGCAGCATCGACTGGCGCAGCGTGGCGCTGACCAGGTCGGCGGCGCCGGCGACGCCCAGCAGCACCACAGCGACCCACAGGTGCCCGGCCAGCCCGGCGAGCGCGATGGCCACACCCCAGCCGACCACCGCCACTGTGAGCGCGAGGCCCTGCCGGCGGACCCGGCCGATCCACCCCGAGGTCAGACCGCCCAGCATCGCGCCGATGGCGATGGAGCTGTAGAGCCAGCCGACCGCCGAGGCACCGCCGAAGCGTTCCTGCGCCAGCTCCGGGAACAGCGCCCGCGGCATGGCCAGGATCATCGCGATCAGGTCGATGGCGAAGGAGAGCAGCAGCACCCGCGTGGTGGCCAGGTAGCGGAAGCCGTCGACGATGCTGGCGAACCCGGCCTTGCGGACGCCGCCGTCCGGCTCCGGTGCGGGCGGCATCGCGGGCAGCCGCAGCGTGGCCCAGAGCGACGCGGTGAACAGCAGCGCGTCCGCCGCGTACGCGATGGGCAGCGCCACCCCGACCTGCCAGGCGGCGAAGATCAGTCCGGCGGCGAGCGGGCCGAAGACGGCGGCGGCGGTGAACGTGGTGAAGTTCAGCGTCGTGGCCGCCGGGACCAGCTCCGCGGGCACCAGCCGGGGCAGGATCGCGCTGCGGGCCGGCGAGGTGATCGCGAAGGCGATCGACTGGAGGGCGACCAGCAGCAGGAGCAGCAGCGGGCTGCGCACACCGGCCAGCGACTGCACCAGCAGCCCGAGCGTCGAGGCCCACAGCACGCAGCCGCCGACGAGCAGCACGCGGCGGCGGTCCCGGGCGTCGGCGACAGCACCGCCCCACAGCCCGAAGATCAGCAGCGGTACGAAGCCCGCGATGCCGAGCAGACCGACCCAGAGCGAGCCGCCGGTCAGGTCGAACATCTCCACCGGCACCGCGACGGCGGTGAACTGGAACCCGAACATGGCGATCGCGTTGCCGGTCCAGACCCGCCGGTACGCGGGCACGCGCAGCGGACGCAGGTCGATCGCCCAGCGGCGCGCGCCCCGCCGCCCGGTCTGCGTGACGCCGGTCACGGCGCGAGCCGCTCGACGACGAAGAAACCGTCCCCGGTACGCCGGAAGCGCAGCCGGTCGTGCAGCCGGCCGGCCCGGCCCTGCCAGAACTCGACAGTCTCCGGCCGGACCCGGAACCCGCCCCAGTACGACGGCGCGGGGATCGGGTCCACGTCGGCGAACCGCTCGGCCATCGCCCGGTACGCCGCGTCGAGCGCCGCCCGGTCCGGCACCACCGCCGACTGGGCGCTGGCCCACGCACCGAGCTGCGAGCCGCGCGGCCGAGTGGCGAAGTACGCCTCGGTCTCGGCCCGGTCCACCTGCTCGACCCGGCCGGTCACGATCACCTGCCGCTGCATCGGGAACCAGGGGAACACCAGGCTGGCCCACGGGTTCCCGATCACCTCGGCGCCCTTGCGCGAGCCGTGGTTGGTGTAGAAGACGAAGCCCTCCGGGCCGTACCCCTTGAGCAGCACTGTGCGCCCGCTGGGCCGGCCCTGGGCGTCGGCCGTGCCCAGCACCATCGCGTTCGGCTCGGGCAGCCGATGGGCCACCGCGTCGGCGAACCAGCGGGCGAACTGGGTGGGCCAGTCCGGCGCCAGGTCCGTCTCGGTCAGGCCCAGGTCGGCCGCGTACTCGTTACGCATGCCGGCCGGGGCGGGTGTGTCGCCTGTCACTGTGGTAGTCCCTCTCCCGGGCGTGCCGGCGTCCCCCGACGCTGGCCAGGCCCCGGTACCCAGTCTTCTCCTTCCCGAACGGGCGTCCACCGGCGGGGATGTCGTGTGGCGCACAGTGGCTGTGGGTCGCGCAGCGCGTTACCCACCGGGCAAGATGTTCCGAACCACATCCCTGAAGGGTCGCCTGAGCTGCGGGGCTCGATCAGCCGCCCGGGCGCGCCGAGCCGAAGCCAGGAGACGACATGTCCGATTTCAAACCGGGCCTGGAGGGCGTCGTAGCCTTCGAGACCGAGATCGCCGAGCCCGACCGCGCGGGGGGTTCACTGCGCTACCGGGGCGTGGACATCGAGGACCTGATCGGCCAGGTCTCGTTCGGCAACGTCTGGGCACTGCTGGTGGACGGCCGGTTCGGCCCGGGCCTGCCGCCGGCCGAGCCGTTCCCGGTGCCGGTTCACTCCGGTGACATCCGCGTCGACGTGCAGTCCGCGGTCGCCATGCTCGCCCCGTACTGGGGGCTCAACCAGCTTCTCGACATCTCCGACGAGCAGGCCCGCGAGGACCTGGCCCGGGTGTCGGTCACCGCGCTGTCCTTCGTCGCCCAGTCGGCGCGCGGCCTGGGCCTGCCGGCCGTGCCGCAGAAGGAGATCGACAAGGCGGAGACCATCGTCGAGCGGTTCATGAAGCGCTGGCGCGGTGAGCCCGACCCGCGGCACGTCAAGGCGGTCGACGCGTACTTCATCTCGGCCGCCGAGCACGGCCTGAACGCCTCCACCTTCACCGCCCGGATCGTCGCCTCCACCGGCGCGGACGCCGCGGCCTGCATCTCCTCCGGCATCGGCGCGCTCTCCGGCCCGCTGCACGGCGGCGCCCCGTCCCGCGTGCTCAGCATGCTGGAGGCGGTCGAGCGCAGCGGCGACGCCGACGGGTACGTCAAGGGCGTCCTGGACCGGGGCGAGCGGCTGATGGGCTTCGGCCACCGGGTCTACCGGGCCGAGGACCCGCGTGCCCGTGTGCTGCGGCGTACCGCCAAGGAGCTGGGCGCGCCCCGCTTCGAGGTCGCCGAGGCGCTGGAGAAGGCCGCGCTGGCCGAGCTGCAGGCCCGCCGCCCGGACCGCGTCCTCGCCACCAACGTCGAGTTCTGGTCCGCGGTGGTGCTGGACTTCGCCGAGGTGCCGGCGCACATGTTCACCTCGATGTTCACCTGCGCCCGGATGGGCGGCTGGTCGGCGCACATCCTGGAGCAGAAGAAGCTCCAGCGGCTGGTCCGGCCGTCGGCCACGTACGTCGGCCACGGCCCGCGCAAGCCGCAGCAGGTCGAGGGCTGGGACGCCATCCCGCACGGCGTCTGAGCGCTAAGGAAGGGGCCCCGCTCGACGCCTCCGGTATCGGCGGGGCCCCTTCCTGACGCCCGCCTCCGCCGGCCCGCTACGCCCCTGCGGCGCGGCGCCGCTGTGGCGCACGACTCAGCGCCGGGCGTGGGACCAGCCACCGGGCCGGCCCGCCCGGGTGGGAGGATGAAGGCCGGCAGCGCTGCCGGCCGGGTTCGGACCCCGGCCGTACCGTGCGCCCGGCGCACGCCCGGCCTTCGGTCCGCGCCCGCACGAAGGGCCCGTCCCGCCCACGCGGAAGGATCAAGACAACCGTGGCTGACGCACCGACCATCCGGATTCCCGACGAGATCAGGCCCGCCGACGGACGATTCGGCTGCGGCCCGTCCAAGGTCCGTCCGGCCGCGGTCTCCGCCCTCTCCGACGTCGCCACCAGCTACCTGGGCACGTCGCACCGGCAGAAGACGGTCCGCGACCAGGTGGCCCGGCTGCGCCGCGGCCTGGCCGAGTTCTTCTCCCTGCCCGAGGGGTACGAGGTGGTGCTCGGCAACGGCGGCACCACCGCGTTCTGGGAGGTCGCCACGTTCGGCCTGATCCGCGACCGGGCCCAGTTCGCCAGCTTCGGCGAGTTCGGCGCCAAGTTCGCCAGGTCGGTCTCCGACGCGCCGTTCCTCGGTGAGCCGACAGTGCGCAAGTCCGAGGCGGGCAGCGCCCCGTCGCTGGTGGCCGAGGCCGGCGTGGACGTCTACGCCACCCCGCACAACGAGACCTCCACCGGCGTCGCGGTGCCGATCAGCCGGGTCGCGGGCGCCGACGAGGGCTCGCTGCTGCTGGTCGACGCCACCTCCGGCGCGGGCGGGCTGGACGTGGACGTCGCCCAGACCGACGTCTACTACTTCGCCCCGCAGAAGTGCTTCGGCTCCGACGGCGGCCTCTGGCTGGCCCTGATGTCGCCGGCCGCGCTGGCCCGGGCCACCGAGGTCAAGGAGTCGGGCCGTTACATCCCGGCCTTCCTCGACCTGGTCACCGCGATCGACAACTCGCGGCTGGAGCAGACGTACAACACCCCGGCGCTGGCGACCATCTTCCTGGCCGCGGAGCAGACCGACTGGATGAACTCCCAGGGCGGGCTGGCCTGGGCGGCCAAGCGCACCGCCGAGAGCGCCGGCATCGTGTACGGCTGGGCCGAGCGCTCGTCGTTCGCCACGCCGTACGTGCCGGACCCGGCGCTGCGGTCCAACGTGGTCGCCACAGTCGACTTCGCCGACGGGGTGGACGCGACGGCGATCGCCAAGGCGCTGCGCGCCAACGGCATCGTCGACACCGAGCCGTACCGCAAGCTGGGCCGCAACCAGCTGCGGGTGGCGCTGTTCCCGGCCGTCGAGCCGGCCGACGTCGAGGCGCTCACCGCGTCCATCGACTACGTGGTCGAGCGACTCTGATCACTTGGTCACGGTGCGTGGCCGTCGGGGCTCCGGCGGCCACCCACCGTGATCGTTACCGCAGCTCAGTCACGACATGCCGGGGTGTCGCAGTCCCCATCGGCGGGTAGATGAGCGTACGGTGGTGCGAGACGCCCGGGTGGCCGGCTCCCGTGGCGTGACGGCCAGCGAAGCGGGACGGAGGCAAGCCCATGCGCCCAGTACGCTTCGTCGCCCTCTCCGAGGACGGCCAAGCCCTGGTGCTCGCCGACGAGGTGGGGCGCCTGCTGGCGCTGCCCATCGACGAGCGGATCGCGTCGGCGCTGCACGCCGAGCCGGGCGCCCCGCCGCTCGCTGTGGTGCCGAGCGCCACCGACCCGACGCCGTCGCTGTCCCCACGCGACATCCAGGCCCGGATCCGGTCCGGCGAGTCCGCGGAGGACGTCGCCCGCATCGCCGGTGTGCCAGTCGACCGGGTGCTGCGTTACGCCGGTCCGGTGCTCCAGGAGCGGGCCATGCTCGCCCAGCACGCCCGCCGCACCCGGCTCAAGGGCGCGGAGAAGCCGACCCCGCTGGCCGAGGTCGTCAACGGCCGGCTGGCCCAGCACGGCATCGACACCGAGAAGATCTCGTGGGACGCCTACCGCCGCGACGACGGCACCTGGCGGATCATCGCGACCTGGCCGTCCGGCAAGGCCACCGCCCAGGCGGTGTGGGACCTGGACAAGACCCGGCAGAACGTCGCCCCGCACGACGACATGGCGCAATACCTGTGCGCCGAGCGGCCCACGCCGATCCTCGGCCAGGAGCCGGCGCCGGAGCGGGGCGGTCACGCGCTGCCAGGTCCGTCGCGCGGCGAGCCGAGCCGGGGTGGGCACGGTCTGCCGGCCGCCTCCGAGCACGCCCGTCCGGGGCGTGACCCGATCCGCGCCGGCCGGGACGCGCTGCTCGCCTCGCTGGACCGGCCGCTCGGCGGCACGTCCGGGCGTGGTCTCGACACCCGCTCCCCGGCCGCGCTGGCCGGGCAGGAGGCGCCCCGTCAGCGGGCCGTCGCCGGTGGTGCCGCCGCGCTGCTCGGTGGTGGGCAGGGTTCGGCCTTCGACGACGACTCGGACGCGCCGAAGGAGATCCCGGCCGTACCCTCGCTGGCCGTGCTGCGTCCCCGCCGCACCGGCCCCGCGACGGCGACCGGCGGTGCGGCCGCCGAGTCCACCGAGGCCGGTGGCAAGCCGCGCAAGCGGCTGCCGAGCTGGGACGACGTGTTGTTCGGCACCGGCCCGGCGGCCCGCGAATCATCCTGATCCATCGCTCCACCCTGGCTCGTTGAGAGGGCACTCCAAGTGCCGGCGTGCCAGGGTGGAGTCATGGAGTACACGAACCTGGGACGCACCGGTCTGTCCGTGAGCCGACTCTGCCTCGGCACGATGAACTTCGGCCCGCAGACCGACGAGCCGGACAGCTTCGCCATCATGGACCGGGCGCTCGAACACGGGATCAACTTCTTCGACACCGCGAACGTCTACGGCTGGAAGCTCGGTGAGGGCGTCACCGAGCAGATCGTCGGCCGCTGGTTCGCGCAGGGCGGCGGGCGCCGCGACAAGGTCGTCCTCGCCACCAAGGTGTACGGCAAGATGGGCGAATGGCCCAACGAGCAGGGCCTGAGCGCCCGGCACATCATCCGGGCCTGCGAGGACTCGCTGCGCCGGCTCCAGACCGACACGATCGACCTCTACCAGATGCACCACATCTCCCGGACCACGCCGTGGGAGGAGATCTGGCAGGCGATGGAGACGCTCGTCGCCCAGGGCAAGGTGCTCTACGTCGGCTCGTCCAACTTCGCCGGCTGGCACATCGCGCAGGCGCAGGCCGCGGCCGGCAAGCGCAACTTCCTCGGCCTCGTCTCCGAGCAGTGCATCTACAACCTGCTGACCCGGTACGTCGAACTGGAGGTCGTCCCGGCCGCACAGCACTACGGGCTGGGCATCATCCCCTGGTCGCCGCTGCACGGCGGGCTGCTGTCCGGCATCATCCGCAAGATGGCCGAGGGCAGCGCGGCGCGCGGCACCACCGGCCGCTCGGCCGACGCGCTGGCCGAGCACCGGAACACCATCGAGGCGTACGAGAAGCTCTGTGCCGACCTCGGCCACGACCCTGCCGACGTGGCGTTGGCGTGGCTGCTGTCCCGGCCGGGCGTGACCGCCCCGATCGTCGGTCCGCGCACGATGGACCAGCTCGACCGCAACCTGGGCGCCCTCGACGTCCACCTGGACGAGCCGACGCTGACCCGCCTGGACGAGCTGTTCCCGCCCGTGGGCAACGGCGGCCCCGGCCCCGAGGCCTGGGCCTGGTAGGTGTAAGGAAGGGCCCCTTCTTAACGCCTCCGGTAGAGGAGGGGCCCCTTCTTAACGCGCCGCCCGAATCAACGCCCCGCCCGAATCAACGCCCCGCCCGAATCGACGCGCCACCCGAATCGACGCGCCACCCGCATCAACGCCCCGCCGCCAGCGCCCACGCGGCGACGCGGGTGTAGCGCGGCGTACCGCCCAGGTGGCTACGGACCAGGAGCAACTCGCCGGCCGCCCACTGCGGCCCGGCGTAGTCGTGCAGTGTGTGCACGTCCGAGCGGAGGTCGGCCTCGGGCACCCGGTCACCGGGGCGGGCGATGGTCAGGTGTGGCCGGAACGGCTTGCCGTCGCAGGGCAACCCGGCCTCGCGCAGCTCGGCGCGGATCGACCGGGCGAGCGCACCGAGCGCGTCGAGCGCGTCGGCCTCGCCGCGCACGTCGACCCAGAGCACTGTGGACCGGCCCTGACCGAACCTGCCACCGCCGGCAAGGCGTAGCAGCGGGGAACGAGCCGTCCGGGCGGCCGAGGCGAGCGCGTGCTTCACGTCGGGCAGCCGGACGTCCGGTACCTCGCCGAGGAAGGCGAGCGTGAGGTGCAGGTTCGCCGGATCGGCGAGGCGGGCGTGGCAGGCGGCTGCGACCCGCAGGCCCTTGAGCCGGGCGGTCAGGTCCGCGACGGCCACGGCAGGTGGGTAGATCGCCGCGAAGAGACGCACCCGGTCAGCGGTGCCGCTGGTGGTGCGCCGCGCGGGCGGCCGGCAGGGTCAGCCCGGCGGCGTGCAGCAGCCCTTCGACGCGTACCCGTTCGATCTCCCGGTCGACGCCGTCCAGCTCGGCCAGGTGTTCGGCGATGCCGAGCGCGTGGCAGGCGGCGCGCAGCCGTTCGTCGTACGCCTCGATGACCGCGCCGTGCCACACCACGCTGCGGTCGGCGGCGGCGAGCCGGTGGCCGCCGAGACGGCGCAGGTCGGTGGCGAGTTGTTCCAGCGGACGGCGGCCGTCCCTGTCGAACTCGGTGAGGTCGATGCCGCGGGTCAGCGCCTCGGCCTCGATGGCCCGGTCGAGCCGCGCGATGGTACGGCGTTCCCGGCGCTGCTCCCGCCACTCGGCCCATCCGCAGGCGACCCGATCGATGATCTCGTCGGCGCAGAACAGCAGCGCGAACAGGGCAGGCAGGCAGCAGACGGCGAGGATCGCCAGCGCCAGCAGCAGTCCCTGCCCCACTTCCACACATCGACGCTAAGCCCTGCCGCACCGGCCCGCCACCCGTTTGGGTAATCGGGCCGGTACGACCGGCTATCCGGGCTACTTGGCGCCGGGTGACACCACGTAGAAGCGGGGCATCGGCAGCACCCGCATCCGCAGCCGGGCACCGGAGCGGCGCAGCTGCCAGGTGAGTGCCAGCAGCGCGGCGGTCAGCGAGATCAGGCCACCGGCCCAGATGCTCGCGCCCGCGCCGTACGTCTCGGCGACCCAGCCGATCAGCGGCGCGCCGACCGGGTTGGTGCCCAGGAACACCAGCACCCACAGCGCCATCACCCGTCCCCGGAAGGACGCGTCGACACCGAGCTGTACCCGCTGGTTGGCCGCCTGGGCGAAGTAGACCATGAAGAACCCGGCGGGCAGCAGCAGCGCCACCACCAGCCAGTACGACGGGGCGAGCCCGACGAGCGTGCCGAAGGCGGCGCAGCCGATCGCGGCGCCGAGCACGAGCCAGACCGAGGGCCGGCTGCGGCGGCCGGTGCCGGCGAGCGCGCCGACCAGCGCACCGGCCGCGAGCGCGGTGCTGAACAGACCGAACGAGGCGGCGCCGGTGCTGAACACGGTCTTCGCGAGCGCCGCGAGGGTGAGCTGGAAGTTGAACAGGCTCATCCCCATCACCGACATGAGGACCATCGGCAGCAGGATGTCGGGGCGGCGCGCGACGTACCGGAGGCCGTCCACCACGCGGGCCTGGTCCCGCTCGCCGGCCGGCGGCAGGTCGTTGCGGTGCAGTTCGTCGGTACGCATCCGGACCACGTTTACCAGCGGCGCGATCGAGCTGAGCGCGGTGACCAGGAAGACCGGGCCGACGTCGACGACGGCGATGGCCAGGCCGGCGACGGCCGGGCCGACGATCCGGGCGGAGTTGAACACGGCCGCGTTGAGCGAGAGCGCGTTCGGCAGCAGCGGCATGCCGACCAGCTCGGAGACGAACGCCTGGCGGACCGGCGTCTCGACCGCGTTGGCGACGCCGAGCAGGGCGGCGAACGCGAAGACGTGCCAGAGCTGCACCAGGCCGGTGAGGACCAGGACGCTCATGGCGAGTGACAGCACGGTCCAGAACGCGTTGGCGACGAAGAGCAGCATCCGCTTGTCGTAGCGGTCGGCGAGCCGGCCGGACAGCAGCGTGAGCAGGAGTACGGGGGTGAACTGCAACGCGGTGACCACACCGAGCGCGGTCGCGGAGTTGTCGCTGAGCTCGAGGACGAGCCAGTCCTGGGCGATGAACATCATCCAGACGCCGATCAGTTTGATCAGCTGCCCGGTGGCGAAGAGTCGGTAGTTGCGGACTCGTAGGGACTGGAACATCGTGCTCAGCTTGGCCTGCACTCTAGGTGCGCCTCCTTGCGTCGGTACGCTTCATCCACAGCTGACGAAGCGAACCGCGGGGCGGCGGTGTCAGGCGCGAGCGATGCCCTGGAGGATGTCCGCTGCCCGCCGTAGCGTTTCCCGTTCGTCCTCGGTCAGCGCGGCCAGCCGGGTGGCCAGCCACTCGTTGCGGGCCCGCTCGAACTGGTCGAGTACGGCCCGTCCCCCTTCGGTCGCCGCCAGGATGACCTGCCGTCCGTCGGTCGGATGGGGGGTGCGTTGCACGAGGCCCCGCTCCTCCAGCTTCGCGACGATCTTCGTCATCGTGGGCGGCTGCACCCGTTCGACATCAGCCAGTTCCCGTGGCGTGAGGGCGCCCGCCAGGTTGAGGCTGGTGAGCGCCGACAGCTGGGTGACCGTGAGGTCGCCGACCGGCCGGGCCTGTCGGACCCGCCGGTTGAGCCGGGTGATCGCATCTCGCAGCTGAGGGGCCAGCTGCGCCGGTGGCACGCGTTTCGCCGTCACCGTCCGCTCCGTCACACTAGTTAGCCTAACTAATGAGCCTGGCTAACGACATGCGTTATGACCAGGCTCACCAGCGTCAGAGCAGCACGGACTCGACCGGCCCGCGCAGGAAGTACACGATGAACAGCGCGGCGACCCCGTACAGGAGCGGGTGGACCTCGCGGGCCTTACCCTTCGCCATCTTGAGCAGCACGAAGCTGATCACGCCGGCCCCGATGCCGTTCGAGATCGAGTAGGTGAACGGCATCAGCGCGATGGTGAGGAACGCCGGGATGGCGATCTCGTAGTCGGTCCAGTCGATGGTGCGGACCGCCGTCATCATCAGGAAGCCGACCACCACCAACGCCGTCGACGCGGCCTCGAACGGCACGATCAGCGACAGCGGCGCCAGGAACATGGCGAGCAGGAACAACGCGCCGGTGACCAGGTTGGCCACGCCGGTCCGGGCGCCCTCCGCGACGCCCGCGGCGCTCTCGATGTACGACGTGTTGCTGGACACCGAGGCGGCGCCACCCGCGGCGGCGGCGATCGAGTCGACGAGCAGGATCTCCTTGGCCTTCGGCGGGGTGCCCGTCTCGTCGAGCATGTCCCCCTCCTGGCCGATCGCGACCATCGTGCCCATGGTGTCGAAGAAGTCCGTGATCAGCAGCGTGAAGATGAACATCAGCGGGACCAGCCAGCCGACCCGGCTCCACGAGTTCAGCACGTTGAACTGGCCCAGCAACGACAGGTCGGGCAGGTCCACGATCTGTTCGGGCAGCTCGGGCACGTTCAGCGCCCAGCCCTTCGGGTTGGGCTTGCCGTCGACGAAGGACGGGCCGACGTTGGCGATCGCCTCGACCACGATGGCCAGCACGGTGGAGGTCAGGATGCCGATCAGGATCGCGCCCCGGACCCGGCGTACCACCAGGACCAGGGTGACCAGCAGGCCGACCACGAAGACCAGCATCGGCCAGCTGACGATCTTGCCGTTGATGCCCAGCCCGACCGGCACCGTGGAGTTCGCGGCGTCCGGCACACGCCTGACGAAACCGGCGTCGACCAGGCCGATGATGGTCAGGAACAGACCGATACCGACGCCGATCGCGGTCTTGAGCTGCGTCGGCACCGAGCGGAACACCGCGGTACGCAGTCCGGTGAGCACCAGGATGCCGATCAGCACACCCTCGATGACCACCAGGCCCATCGCGTCCGCCCAGGTCATCTGCGGCGCGATCTCGTAGGCGACGAGCGCGTTCACCCCCAGGCCCGCCGCGAGCGCGATCGGGAACCGGGCCACCACGCCCATCAGGATGGTCATCAGTCCGGCGACGAGCGCGGTCGCCGCGGCGAGCGCCGGAATGGCCAGCGAACGGCCGTCGCCGTCCTTACCGCTGCCCAGGATCAGCGGGTTCAACACCACGATGTACGCCATCGTGAAGAACGTGGCGAAGCCGCCTCGCAGCTCCCGGCTCAGCGTCGACCGGCGCGCCGAGATCAGGAAGAAGCGGTCGAAGGCGTTTCGTGGATGCGCGGGATCGGGCGGTGTGCCGTGATCCGGCGGCGGAGCAATGGACATCGGTTCCTCGTCTAGGTCATCGGCCGGGTCTTGTCGCGCGCATCGTCCCAGATCACCTGGCAGGCAGGGAAGAACGATCACGTACGCTGGGCCGGTGTCACAGGAGCAGCAGCCGCGGCCGGAGCCGCTCGACCCACCGATGGTGCCGTTCGCCGTCGCCGGGCTGATCGCCTGGGCGGTGGCCGGCCTGGTGCTACTGATCTTCTTCCGGGACTGGCTCACCGAATCCGGGCGTCAGAACTGGCTCTGGACCTGCCTGGCCGGTTTCCTGTGGGGCTTTCCCGGCCTGGCGGTGATGATGCGGCACGACGCCAACCGGCGTCGCCGGCGCGCGGCCGCCGCGCAGCGAGCGCGCTGACCCGTCAGGGGTGGCCGTACGGCTCCGCCGGCTCGGCCACCTCCACCGAGCCCGGGGCCCGGCTGACGGTCATCGCCTCGACCGCGCTGTCGTCGTAGACGGTGGAGAGTTCGTCGACTGACGTCTCGGCCGCTTCGATCATCGTCTCCGAGTGCGCGCCGCACCCGTGGTCGGCGCTCACCACCCGGCCGTCGTCAGGGGCGTAGAAGTTTCCGCAGGCGCCGAACGCGAGGCGCAGCGAACCGGCGAGCGGCAGGTAGAAACCGCAGGTGCCGCAGCGCGCGGCGGCCGGGGCGGAGGCCGAGATCGCGGCGTCCGGGCCGTGGTCCCCGTCGTACCACCGCTGGGCGGCCTCGGCGCGGCCCTCCCGGGACAGCACCCGGGCCCGGCCCAGGCCCAGCTCCCAGGCGGTCTCCTCCACTGCCGGGTCGTCGGAGAGCAGGTAGCCGGGGGCGAGCCGCTCGTCGTCGGCCGGGGTGGGCAGCAGGTCACCCGGACCCAGGTCGCCCGGCTTGAGCCGCTCCTGCCAGGGCAGCCAGCCCGGAGCGAGAAGCGCGTCCGGGCCGGGCAGCAGCACCGTCTCGCAGATGGTGACGTGCCGGCTGCGCGGCACCCGGGTCACGGTGACGGCCCAGCGCCAGCCGCGGTAACCGGCCATCCGGCATTCGAAGTAGTGGGTGACGACCCGGTCGCCCTCGGCGACCGCCTGGAGATGATCGCCGATGTCGGTGGGCTCCACCTCGGTGATCGCGTCGCGGGCCACCTCGACGGCGGCGGCGCAGACCTGGTCGAGCCGGGGAGCGCGGGCGGAGGCGGGCCTGGTCACCTGACCATTGTTCCCCATGCCCGTTCACGGGCGACAGGCACTCCCCGGAGTCATTCTCTCCGGGTGATGCGGCACACGCGGAGCCGATGGGCGAGGATGGGACGCATGGCGCTGTCCTCCCGCTCCGGCCGCTCCTTTCTCGGGCGGACCGTCGGCACCGGCATCCGCGCCACCCGGCTGCTCCTGCGGGGCTCGCTGCACGGCGGGCGCTGGATGACCCGGCGTGCCGGCACGGCCCGGGCCCGCAGCGCCGGCAACGAGGTGGGCATGGTCCGCCTGTTCGACCTGCACGCGCTCTCCTGCGCCGGTGACACGCTCATCGCGATCGGCCTGGCCGGGACGATCTTCTTCGACGTGCCGCTGGGCGAGGCGCGCAACAAGGTGGCCCTCTACCTGCTGGTGACCATGGTCCCGTTCGCCATGCTCGCCCCGGTGGTCGGCCCGCTGCTCGACCACTTCCGCCACGGCCGGCGGTACGCGCTGGCCACCACCATGCTGGGCCGGGCGTTCCTGGCCTGGCTGATCTCCGACTACATGGGCGGCTTCGGGCTCTACCCGGCGGCGTTCGGCGTGCTCGCGCTCTCCCGGGCGTACGGGGTGGCCCGCTCGGCGGCTGTCCCCCGGCTGCTGCCGGAAGGGCTGGGGCTGTCCCAGGTCGGGGCGCGCGCCAGCGTCTACGGCACTGTGGCCGGCGCGCTCGTCGCACCGATCGGGCTGGCCGCGTTCTGGTTCGGGCCGCAGTGGCCGCTGCGGGTCGCCTCGGTGATCTTCCTGATCGGCATGGTGATCTCGCTCCGGCTGCCGCCGAAGGCCGACTCCGAGCCGCCGGAGCGGATGCCGCACCCGCTGCGCGCGCTGCGCCGCCGCGACGGCGAGCGCCCGCTGGGCCGGGGCCGCCCCAGCGGCCGGCTGGTGATCGCCACGCTGATCGGCGCGGCGGCGCTACGCGGGCTCTACGGCTTCCTGCTGCTGTTCCTCGCCTTCGCGATCAAGGCCGGTGACCTGACCACCGACTTCTTCGGCCGCGACCTCGGCGCCCAGGGCGCGCTGGGTCTGGTCGGCGGCGCGCTGGCGGTCGGCACGTTCCTGGCCACCGCGCTCGGCACCCGTCTGCGCATCCACCGGCCGACAGCGCTCCAGTCCAGCGGCACGATCGTGGTGGCCGGTGTGGCGGTGCTCGCCGCGCTGAAGTTCTCGCTGCCGATGGTGGCGCTGCTCTGCCTGGTCGCGGCGATGATGAGCGGGATCGCCAAGCTGGCGGTGGACGCCTCGATCCAGGAACGCATCCCGGAGCGGCTGCGCGCCAGCTCGTTCGCGCACTCGGAGACGGCGCTGATGCTGGCGTTCGTGGCCGGGGGCGGGCTCGGGCTGGTGCCGTTCACCGGCCTGATCGGCGTGACGGTCGCCGCCGCGGTGGCCGCGCTGGTGGCCGTACGCGGGGTGCTGGTCGCCGGCAAGCTGCGCGGTGAGCACCTGGTCGGCCGCCCGCTCGGCGACCAGGAACTGGCGGCGGACCAGGCCACCCGCGCCGAGGAACCGGCCGCCACCTCGTTCGACGACCCGGCGCCCACGTCACCGGCGCCCCAGCGCTCCGGGCCGCCGCCGGACGACGACGGGCTGGCCCCGCCCGGCTTCCACATCTACCGGCCGTCCTCCTCGGTGGGCGGGCCGGGCGGCGTCGAGGACACCGAGCGGCGCGATCCCCGGGGGCCGGTGGCGTGACCGGACTGCTCGTGGTCACGGCCGTGCCGGCCGAGGCCGAGGCGATCCGTGCCGGCCTCACCGCGCCGGCATCGCCGGACGGGACGGCAGCGCCCGACGTGACGGTGCTGCCGGTCGGGACGGTGCCGCCGGTCGGGACGATGCCGCCGGACGTGACGGTGCTGCCGGTCGGGGTCGGCCCGGCCGTCGCCGGGGCCGCCACGGCACGGCTGCTGGCGCTGGCCGAGGCGGCCGGACGCCCGTACCGGGCGGTGGTCAGCGCCGGCATCGCCGGAGGGTTCGTCGGCCGGGTCGCGGTGGGCGGCACGGTGCTCGCCGACCGCAGCGTCGCCGCCGACCTCGGCGCCGAGTCACCGGCCGGCTTCATCCCGGTCGAGGACCTGGGCATGCCTCCCGAACTGCTGGGCGGCGGCCGGATCGTGCTCGCCGACCCGGGCCTGCTGGCCCGTCTGCGCGCCGCGCTGCCCGGGGCCACCGTCGGCACCGTGCTCACCGTCAGCACCGTGACCGGCACCGCCGCCAGCACCGCGGCCCTCGCCGAACGGCACCCGGACGCGGTGGCCGAGGCCATGGAGGGGTACGGCGTGGCCGTCGCCGCCACCCAGGCCCGCGTGCCCTTCGCCGAGCTGCGCACGGTCTCCAACCCGGTCGGACCGCGTGACCGGAGCGCGTGGCGGATGCGGGAGGCGTTCGCCGCGCTCACCGCCGCGGCGGCCGCCCTCCACTGATCCGTCCACCTGTGGACAACCCTGTGGAGAAGTCGTCGGGCTGGGGACGGCGGGCTCAGATCGTGATGACGACCTTGGCCCGCGCGTGCTCGGCTTCGAGGTACCGGATGGCCTCGGGCACCTCGTGCAGCGGATGCGTCCGGTCGACCACAGGCGTGAGACGGCCGGCCTCGGCATGCTCGCGCAGCACGTCCAGGTGTGCCCGGCCGGGTGACGTGGCGAGGACGACGACGCGCTGCCGGACGAAGGGCGCGAGCAGCCGTCCGCGTGCCAGCAGCCCGATCGGGCCGAGCAGGCTGCCGCCGCGGTAGACGCCGCCGCCGGAGAGCACGAGCGTCCCGGCCGGCGTGAGCGCCCGCCGCAACGCGGTCAGGGAGCGGTTGCCGACCAGGTCGAACACCACGTCGTGGCGGCGTCCGTCACGGGTGAAGTCGTCGCGGGTGTAGTCGACCACGTGGTCGGCGCCGAGCGAGCGGACCAGCGCGACGTTGCGGGTGCCGCACACGCCTGTCACCGTCGCGCCGAGCGCCTTGGCCAACTGGACGGCGAGCGTGCCGACGCCGCCGGAGGCCCCGTTGATCAGGACGTGATGGCCGGGCCGGACCTGCCCGGCGTCGCGCAGTCCCTGGAGCGCTGTGACGCCGGCCAGCGGAAGGGCTGCCGCCTGCGCCGCCGTCAGGTTCGCCGGCCGCGGCGCGACCAGGTGCTCGGGCACGCGGACGTACTCGGCGAACGCGCCGTCGGCCTCGCCGAGGTCGCCGAGGACGGCGTCGCCGGGGCGTACCTGCCGCACCTGGGCGCCGACGGCCTCGACCCGGCCGGCGAAGTCGCGGCCACGGATGCGGGCGCGGGGCCGCGCGAGGCCGAGCGCCAGCCGCGACAGCCGCGGGTCGCCGCGCATGACGTGCCAGTCGTACGCGTTCAGCGCGGCGGCCTCGACCCGGACGAGGACGTCGCCCGGGCCGGGCGCGGGTGTCTCGACGTCGGCGAGCACGAGTGTCTCCGGGGGGCCGTACCGGTCCTGGACGATCGCCTTCATGTCCCACTCCCTCCCAGGTGTACGGCGTACACCATGATGGGGACAAGGCTAGGTGTACGCCGTACACCAGTCAAGACGGTTACTGTGTCAACGGCCTTCGGGAGGACTGGGGACGACATGGCGGAGCGGGTGGAGACGGCGCGAAGGGCACCCCTGACCAGGGATCGCGTCCTGCGTACCGCAGTCGTGCTCGCCGACCGGACCGGTATCGAGTCGCTGAGCATGCGCAACCTCGCGCAGGATCTGGGCGTCGTGCCGATGGCCCTCTACAAGCACGTCGCCAACAAGGACGAACTACTCGACGGCATGATCGACATCGTCGTCGCGGAGATCGACCCGCCGATGCCCGGCGACTGGAAGCAGGCGATCCGCCGGCGCATCCTGTCGGCGAGGCAGATGCTGCTCCGCCACCCGTGGGCGTCGCTGGCGATCGAGTCCCGGACCACTGCCACACCGGCCGTCCTGGCGTACCTCGACTCGACCGTGGGCGCGCTGCGGGCGGGCGGGTTCTCCACCGATCTGGCCCACCACGTCATGCACGCGCTGGGCAGCCGGGTGCTGGGCTTCAGCCAGGAACTGTTCGACACCTCCCGGCAGGCGGGCCGGTCCGGCGCGACGAGCGCCGACCCGCCGGCTGACCTGCCACCGGAGGCGGCCGCCCGGTTCCCGCACCTCGCGGCCATCGCCACCGCCGCGTCCCACGACGACGACTCGGTGGTCGGGCCGGGCTGCGACGACCAGTTCGAGTTCGAGTTCGCGCTGGACCTGCTGCTCGACGGCATCGAACGGCTGCACCGGAACGGCTGGACGTCACATCGGGCGGGGTGACGGACGGGCCGGTCGCCGGGGTTACCGTGGGACCGTGGCGCTCTCCCTGGCGATCTCCCCCTGCCCCAACGACACGTTCGTCTTCGACGCCTTGGTGCACGGCCGGGTGCCGGGCGCGCCGCCGGTCGAGGTGACCTACGCGGACGTCGACGTCACCAACACCGCCGCCGAGCGGGGCGCGTTCGACCTGGTGAAGGTCAGCTACGCGGCGCTGCCCTGGCTGCTCGACGACTACCACCTGCTGCCCTGCGGCGGCGCGCTGGGCCGGGGCTGTGGCCCGCTGGTGCTGACCCGTGGCGACCGGACCGACCTGTCCGGCGCGACGGTGGCGGTGCCCGGCGAGCGGACCACCGCGTACCTGCTGTTCCGGCTCTGGGCGGCCGGTCAGGCCCCGGCGCGCATCGAGGTGGTGCCGTTCCACGAGATCATGCCGGGCGTGGCCGCCGGCCGGTACGACGCGGGCCTGGTCATCCACGAGGCGCGCTTCACCTACCCGCGGCACGGGCTGACCGCCCTGGTCGACCTGGGCGAGTGGTGGGAGGGCGACACCGGGCTGCCGATCCCGCTCGGCGCGATCCTGGCCCGCCGGGGCGCCGTCGACCCGGTCGAGGCCGCAGCCTGGATCCGCGAGTCGGTACGCCAGGCGTGGGCCGACCCGGAGGCCAGCCGCGAGTACGTCCTCGCGCACGCGCAGGAGATGGAGCCCGACGTGGTGGACCGGCACATCGGCCTCTACGTCAACGAGTTCACCGCCGACCTGGGAGAGGCCGGCTCCGCCGCCGTGGAGGCGCTGCTGGGCCGGGCCGCCCACGCCGGGCTCGTCCCTCAGACCTCCAGCTCGCGCGCCACCGCGTGGACCAGCTGAGCGATCTTCTGCGCGGTCCTCCGATCCGGGAAGCGACCCCGGCGCAGGTCCGGCTGGACCTTCGCCTCCAGCACCTTGATCATGTCTTCCACCAGGCCGTGGAGTTCCTCGGCCGGCCGGCGGCGCAGCTCCGCCACGGACGGCGGCGCCTCCAGCAGCTTGACCCCCATCGCCTGGGCACCCCGCCGGCTGTCGACCACGCTGAAATCGACCCGCTGGCCACCCTTCAGGTCGGCGACACCCGCCGGTAGCGCGCCCTTCGGCAGGAACACGTCGCCACCCTCGTCACTGGTGACGAACCCGTACCCCTTGGCGGCGTCGTACCACTTCACTCGACCCGTCGGCACCTGTTGAACCCCGCTCCACTCGAACCGTCTACCCGGTAAAGGCTAGCCCGATGATCCGGTCCAGCGCCGCCGGGAATTCGACGAGATCATCGAGCACCACACGGGCACCCGCCGCGGCCAGTTCCTCGGCCGAGCAGGGACCGGTCGCCACTGCCACGCCCGGGATTCCCGCGGCTCGCGCGGCGGCCATGTCGGCCACGTGGTCGCCCACGTAGAGCGTCGCGCCGTGCTCGCGCAACGCCACCGCCTTCTGCTCGGCGAACACGTCCCCGGCCAGCTCGTCCACCGGCAGCCCGAGGTGATCCAGGTGCAGCTTCGCCAGCCGGCCCATCTTCGCGGTCACCACCATCGTCCGCCCGCCGCGCGCCTGCACCGCGCGCAGCGCGGCCGCCGCACCCGGCATCGGCACGGTCGGGGTGATCGCGTACGCCGGATACAGCTCCCGGTAGAGCGTCACCGCCTCCTCCAGGCGCTCCGGCGGGAACCAGCACGCCAGCTCGGTACGCAGCGGCGGGCCCAGCCGGGAGACGGCCAGTTCCCCGTCCACGTGCACGCCCGTGCGCGCGGTGAGCGCCCGGAACGCGGCCGCGATCCCGGGGCGGGAGTCGACCAGGGTCATGTCGAGGTCGAAGCCGACCATCAGCGGAGACATGCCGAGAACCTACCCAGCGGGCTAGCGTGGTACGACGATGACCACCTCACTCGCCGACCACCTGCGGGCCCTCCCCGACGAGTCGCTCGCCGCCCTGCTCCAGCTGCGGCCGGACCTCGTCGTGCCGGTGCCGGCCGACCTGTCCGCCCTCGCCCTGCGCGCCCAGTCCCGGGTCTCCGTGGCCCGGGCGCTCGACGGGCTGGACCAGTTCACCCTCCAGATCCTCGACGCCGCCCGGCTCACCCGCGGCCCCGAGGGCGCCACCTCCACCGACCAGATCCTGGCCATGGCCACCGCCGGGCCGCAGCCGCCCGCACCGACGGCGGTCCGTGCCGCCGTCGACCGGCTCCGGGCCCGGTTCCTGCTGTACGGCCCCGAGCACGACCTGTGCGTGGCCGGCGGCATCGACGAGGTGTCCCCGTACCCGGCGGGGCTGGGCCGGCCGGCGGCGGAGCTGGACCCGCGCACGGCGGCGCTCTGCGCGGACCCGGCGAAGCTGCGGCGGACGCTGCTGTCCGCGCCGCCCTCGGCCCGCGCGGTCCTGGACCGGCTCGCCGCCGGGCCGCCGGTCGGGACCGTGGCCCCCGGTGCGCTGGAGGCCCCCGCCACCGGCGCCGAGGACGTGCTCCCGCCCGACCTGGTCAACGGCGGCGCGCCCACCGGCTCGCCGATCCGCTGGCTGGTCGAGCACCGGCTCCTGGTCCGGATGTCCGGCGGCCGCAACGGCACCGTCGAGCTGCCCCGCGAGGTGGGGCTGGTGCTGCGCCGCGACACCGGTCCGCTCGGCCCGCTGCGCACCAGCCCGCCGGTGGTGTCCGGGCCGCCGCGTGAGGTCAAGGCCGTCGACTCGGCCGGGGCCGGGCAGACCATGGAGGTGGTCCGGCACACCGAGGCGATGCTGGAGGCGCTGACCGCGGAACCCGCACCGGTCCTGCGCTCCGGCGGCGTCGGCGTCCGCGACCTGCGGCGGCTCGCCCGTGGCCTCGGGCTGGACGAGCCGACCACCGCGCTGCTGTTCGAGGTGGCGTACGCGGCCGGGCTGACCGGCGAGATGGAGCTGACCGGCGCGGCCACCACCCGGTACGGCGGTGACCAGCAGATCCTGCCCACCGGCGGATACGAGGTGTGGCGCGCGGTGTCGCTGGCCCAGCGCTGGGAGCAGCTCGCCCGCGCCTGGGTGTCGATGCCCCGCCAGGCCGGCCTGATCGGGCAGCGCGACGACCGGGACCGGCCCATCTCGGTGCTCTCCGCGGAGGCGGAACGAGCAGGCGCGCCGGCCGCCCGGCGTGCGGTGCTCGCCGTGCTGGCCGACCTGCCACCCGGCACCGCCCCGACCACCGACGAGGTGCTGGAACTGCTGGACTGGCGCGCGCCGCGGCGGGCCCGGGGGCGGGAGGCGGCGCACCGGGAGGTGCTCGCCGAGGCCGCCGCGCTGGGCGTGACCGGGCTCAATGCGCTCACCTCGTACGGGCGGTTGCTGCTCGCCGAGCTGACCGAGGCCGACGAGCGCGGTGACGACCCGCTCGGGCTGCGCTCCGACGCCGAGTCCGGCGACGCTTCGACGACGGTGCGGGCGCTGGACGGGCTGCTGCCCGCCCCGGTCGACCACGTGCTGGTGCAGGCCGACCTGACGGTGGTGGTGCCCGGCCCGCCCGATCCGGCGCTCGCCGCCGAGCTGGACGTGGTGGCCGAGCACGAGTCGGCGGGCGGAGCCAGCGTGCACCGGGTCACCACGGCGAGCATCAGGCGGGCGCTCGACGCCGGCTACACCGCCGACGACCTGCACGCGCTGTTCCGCCGCCGCTCGCGTACCCCGGTGCCGCAGGGCCTGACCTATCTGGTCGACGACGCGGCCCGCAAGCACGGCGGGCTGCGCGTCGGGCCGGCCGGCGCGTACGTGCGCAGCGACGACGAGACCCTGCTCAGCGAGGTGCAGGCGGACCGGCGACTGGAGCCGCTGGCGTTCCGCCGGCTCGCGCCCACGGTGCTGGTCACCCCGTACCAGGTCAACCGGATGCTCACCGCGCTGCGCGACGCCGGGTACGCCCCGGTGCCGGAGGACGCCAGCGGAGCGACGGTGCTGTCGCGGCCGAAGACCCGGCGAGCGCCGGCGCGTACCGCGATCGGCCGTGCGGTCGACCCGCTCGCCACGCCGAAGCTGCCGATGCCCCGCCTGCTCGGCGTGGTGGAGCAGATCCGCCGAGGCGAGGCGGCGGCCCGGGCGGCACGGCGAGCCCCGGCGGTGCTCCGCGGCGCCCCGGCGGCCGGCGGTCCCGCGCCCGTGTCCGGGCACGGCGACGCGCTGGCGGTGCTCCAGCAGGCGGTACGGGACAAGGCGCTGGTCTGGGTGGGCTACGTCGACGCGCACGGGGCGACCGCGTCCCGGCTGGTCCGGCCGGTGTCGATCGGCGCCGGCTACCTGCGCGCCGAGGACGACCGGACGGAGATGCTGCACACGTTCGCGCTGCACCGGATCACGGCGGCCGTGCTGGAGGAGTGAGCTACTCCCCGTTGCGGCGCAGCGTGCCGATCACCGACACGGCCAGCAGCAACGCGAACGCGGCCCCGGCCGACTCGCCCACCGAGTCGACGAAGCCCTGCTGCTGCACCAGCAGCCCGAACAGGAACCAGCCGAACACCCCCGCGGCGGCGGCCGCGTAGGCGAGCACGACCGCCGTGGGCACCTCCTGCTGCCGCGTCCGTTCGTCCTCGGGAAGCACGTCCTGGTCAACGGTCATGGCAGTCCCTCCCCGTCCCGGCATGGACCCGGCTTCCAGGGTTACACCAACCGGACCGCGCGGACAGGGGTTAAAACCCTGATCCGGGCGGTCCGGTCACGGGTGGGACCGGTTCCGGGCTCAGGTGCCGGGGCGGCGGCCGATCACGACCACGCGGGTGCCGACCGAGCCCAGCTCCCACAGGCGTACCGCGTCACGGTGCAGCAGGTTGACGCAGCCGTGCGAGCCGATCGCGCCGTTGTGCAGGTAGGTGGTGGTCTCGTGGAAGCCGATCCCGCCGTTGAACTGCTGCCAGTACGGCAGCCACACCTCGTACGGGTTGGACCACTCGCGCGGGTTCTTCCGGCCCACCGAGTACGTGCCGGCCGGGGTGGCGTAGCCGGACATGCCGGTGCGGGTGACTGTCGGGCCCATCACCACAGTGCCGCCGCGCATCGCCCAGACCGTCTGCCGGGTCAGGTCGACGCAGAAGGTGAGCCGGGAACCGGCCCTGCACCGCGCGGTGTCGGTGGTGGCGAGCCGCTTCGCCACGTCGTACGTGGTGGGGCCGGCGCGACCCGAGGACGGGCTGATCCCGTACCGGATCTGGAACTTCTTGATCGCGGCGCAGTCGGCGGCGGACTGCTCGCCGTCCACGGTCAGCGTCCCGAAGCCGCCCAGCCGGGTCAGGTACGTCTCCACGGCCCGCTGGTGCTCCCCCTGCGGGCACCCGGCGGACGCGCTCGGCTTCGGCTTGGGCTTCGTCGTCTTCGTCGCCTCCGGCGACCGGGAGGGTTTCGGCGAGGCCGTCCGGCTCGGCTGCGCCGACGGGGACGTGACCGGCTGATCCGGCGTGGGCGACGCGCTCGCCCCCGATGCTCCCTCCGTCAGCCCGACCGGGCCGGGGGTGCTCCCCCAGACGCCTTCCGCCTGCGGATCGAGCGCACAGGCGCCGACACCGACCAGCACGACCACCGCCAGGGCGGTGACCCGGGCGAGAAACCGGACACGCTGCATGGGCCCTCCCTGGACAGTTGTCCCGCTTGCTAGACGTGTGGGACGAGTATGACGTTGCCTGTCCAGTGAGACTTTTTTGCGGTGCCCTCCGGCGTGCAACACTGGTTGGTCGGCCTCCGGCAGGTCAGCCGGGGTGCGGACGGGATGCCGGGCGACCGGGTTCCGGGCGACGAGTTTCCGGGCAGCGGGTTCCGGGCGATGCGAGAGGACGCTGGCGTGAGCGGTGGACCACTGATCGTGCAGTCGGACAAGACGCTGCTGCTGGAGGTGGATCATACCGACGCGCAGGCGTGCCGGATGGCCATCGCACCCTTCGCCGAGCTGGAACGCTCCCCCGAGCACGTGCACACCTACCGGCTCACGCCGCTGGGCCTGTGGAACGCCCGGGCCGCCGGCCACGACGCCGAGGGCGTGGTCGACTCGCTGATCAAGTACTCGCGTTACCCGGTGCCGCACGCGCTGCTCGTCGACGTGGCCGAGACGATGGACCGGTACGGCCGGCTCCAGCTCGCCAACGACCCGGTGCACGGCCTGGTGCTGCGCGCGCTCGACCGGCTGGTGCTGATCGAGGTCGCCAAGAGCAAGAAGCTCGCCGGCATGCTCGGCGCCAAGCTCGACGACGACACCGTCGCGGTGCACCCCTCCGAGCGGGGGCGGCTCAAGCAGGCGCTGCTCAAGCTGGGCTGGCCGGCCGAGGACCTGGCCGGGTACGTGGACGGCGAGGCGCACCCGATCGAGCTGGCCGAGTCCGGCAAGAACGGCGGCAAGCCGTGGACGCTGCGGTCGTACCAGCGGGAAGCGGTCGAGGCGTTCTGGGCCGGCGGGTCCGGCGTGGTGGTGCTGCCCTGCGGCGCCGGCAAGACACTCGTCGGCGCGGCGGCGATGGCCGAGGCGAAGGCGACCACGCTGATCCTGGTCACCAACACGGTGGCGGGACGGCAGTGGAAGCGGGAACTGATCGCCCGCACGTCGCTGACCGAGGAGGAGATCGGCGAGTACTCGGGCGAGCGCAAGGAGATCCGCCCGGTCACCATCGCCACGTACCAGGTGCTCACCTCGCGGCGCGGCGGCGCGTTCACCCACCTGGACCTGTTCGGCGCCCGCGACTGGGGCCTGGTCGTCTACGACGAGGTGCACCTGCTGCCCGCGCCGATCTTCCGCTTCACGGCGGACCTCCAGGCCCGCCGCCGGCTCGGCCTCACCGCGACGCTGGTACGCGAGGACGGCCGCGAGGGCGACGTGTTCAGCCTGATCGGCCCGAAGCGGTACGACGCGCCGTGGAAGGACATCGAGCAGCAGGGCTGGATCGCCCCGGCGGAGTGCACCGAGGTACGGGTGACGCTCACCGACGCCGAGCGGCTGGCGTACGCGACGGCGGAGGCCGAGGAGCGCTACCGGATGGCGGCGACAGCCCGCACGAAGCTGCCCGTGGTGCGGGCCCTGGTGGACCGGCACCCGTCCGAGCAGGTCCTCGTCATCGGTGGGTTCCTCGACCAGTTGCACCAGCTCGGCGAATACCTGGACGCGCCGATCGTGCAGGGCTCCACCACGAACAAGGAGCGCGAGCGGCTGTTCGACGCGTTCCGCTCCGGCGAGATCCGCACCCTGGTCATCTCCAAGGTCGGGAACTTCTCCATCGACCTGCCGGAGGCGGCGGTGGCGATCCAGGTGTCCGGCACGTTCGGCTCCCGGCAGGAGGAGGCACAACGGCTGGGCCGGGTGCTGCGCCCGAAGGCCGACGGGCGGCAGGCGCACTTCTACACGGTGGTCTCCCGGGACACCATCGACACCGAGTACGCCGCGCACCGGCAGCGGTTCCTGGCCGAGCAGGGGTACGCGTACACCATCGTGGACGCCGACGACGTGCTGGGGCCGTCGCTGCCCACAGTCGACTGACCGGCATGGCGGCCGGGCGGGTCGCTGTGGTGCGGCCCGCCCGGTCTCGGGGTCGGCCCTTGCCGCCGGCGCGGAACGCGACCCAGGCGTCGCTCAATCCGGTCGGTCCGGCCCGGGTTCACATGTTCATGCAGGAGTCCTGCGTGTAGTCCAGATACCGCAAGTAGTACCACCGGTGAGTCGTTGTCGTCGCGGCGCCGACGACGATCCGCGTCGGGTCAGTCATGCAGGTAGCGGGCGCGGCGGCCGAAGTCGCGGAAGCCGAGCCGCCGGTACAGCCTGGCGGCCGGGTTGTCGTCGTTCACGCAGAGCCACGCGGCGTCCGCTCCCGCGTCGGTGAGGCCGCGCAGCACACGCGACACCAGGTACGCGCCGACCCGCCGCCCACGCCACCCGGGCACGACGCCGACCTGGTCGATCCAGTCGTCCAGCACGGTGACGAAGCCGGCCGCCGCGCCGTCCGGGCCGCGCGCCAGCAGCGTCAACTCCGGGCGGAAGTCCCCGTCGTCGCGCAGGTCGCCCAGCCACTCGTCGGCCTCCGGCTCGACGAAGCCGGGCCGGTCGGCGAACGACGCGCGGTAGGTGGCGAACAGTTCCGGCCCCGGCGTGGCAGTCTCCACGGTCACGCCGTCCGGCGCGGCGACCTCGGGCAGCACGTCGAGGTCGTGCCGCAGCACCCATTCCAGGAACGTCCGCGTGTAGCCGCGCGCCGCGAACAACTCCTCCGCGCCCGCGGTCCACGTCTCCGTGGTGACCAGCAGGCCCGCGTCGCCCGCCTGCTCCTCCGCCCACTCCAGCAGCGCACCGCCGAGCCCACGCCCGCGCCAAGCCGGGTGCACGAGGCCGGTGGCGGTGGCGGGCGTCCGTCCGGTGCCGACCCCGACGGCCGCGACCAGGTCGCCGTCCGACCAGGCGCCGTGGGTACGCGTCTGCAGCAGCCGCGCACGCGCCAACGGGGTACGCCCGAACAGCGGCAACCCGCCGTCGGTGGCGAGGCACGCCTGGGCCAGGCCGGTCAACGCGGGCAGGTCGTCGTCGCCGACCCCCTGCCAGACCAATGCATCCGTCCCGTCCACGCCCACTCCCGCGACCAGCCACGCCCGACCCCCACGGTCCAGCACACCGACGCAGTAGGCCCCACCCCTCCCCCCGAGGTCAACCACTTTCCCCACCCACCCCGGCCACCCTGGACCGCCCACCACCCCGTTGATCATGCACTTGCTGCCCGGATAAAAGCTGCAAAAGGGGCACCAGGAGGGCCGAAACCGCAAGATCGACGAGGGCGAGAGCGAGGGCGGGGCTAGGGGGTGGCGTGGATCAGGATCGTGGCGCCTGCCGAGAGGGGGGCCAGGAGCCACTTCAGGGGCTGCTCGTCCTCGGTCGGGTCGATCACGAGGCGATCACCCTGGTGCAGGTTCATCTGGATGGCGATCTCGGCGGCCAGGCGGCGCCACGCGCCGAAGCTGGTGCCGTCCGGCGTGGCCGGGTCGGACGGGTCGACGGCCGTGTAGTCCGGCGGGTCGGTCGGGTGCCGCAGCACCTCGGCCGACCAGTCCAGCCAGCCCGGCGGCACCTCGTCGAGCGGGCCCGGCCCGGTGCCCACCAGGTAGCGGTGCGTCCCCTCGGGCACGTCCTCCAACCAGTCGTCGAGGCGTTCCGGGGTCACGAACACCGCGTCGTACGGCCGGTCCGCGCCGGGTTCGAGCACCGGCAGTCCGGCCAGCGCGCGGGGCCGGAACGAGACCGTCAACCCGACCGACCAGGCGCCGATCAGCACCGCCGCGGTACGCCAGTGCGGCGGCAGCAGCACCGCCACCCGGTCACCGGGGCGCAGCCCGCACCCGTCGCGCAGCAGCCCGGCACTACGGGCCGCCCACCGGCCCAACTGCGGCCCGGTCAGCTCGGTTCGCTCGCCGGTGGCGTCGTCGAGGTAGGTCAGCAGCGGCTCGCCGGTCGCGACGGCGGCGGGTGTGCGGGTGGCCATCGGATGTGCTCCTCCCTGGCGGTCAGCTCACCCTAGCCGGGCGAACCGGTCGACCAGGAGGGCCAACCGCCGCTCGTGTTCGTCCCGCCGCAGACGGCCGCCGCGCATCAGCGTGACCTGGCCGTGCAGTGCGCTCCAGAACGTCTCGGTGAACGTCTCCAGGTCGTCGTCGCCGGTGAACGGGCGCAGCGTCTCGGTCAGTTCGGCGAAGGCCCGGACCAACTCGACGGGTGTGTCCTGGCTGGCGAAGGAGAGGGCGACGGGGAGGGTGAAGATCGCGTCGTAGAGCGCGGGCCGGCGTTCGGCGAACGCGGCGTACGCCGTGGCGATGCCGGCCACCGCGGAGATACCGCGTACCTCACGGTCAAAGGGCTGCGTGACCTCACCTACGGCCTGGTCGGCCTCGCCCTGATCGCCTTCACCAGCACCGACGCCGTCGCCTGGTTCATGCTGGTCGTCGCGCTGGCCCCACTGGGCGACACCCTCGTCGTGCTGCGGCACGGCGGCTCCCGGGCGACCGCCTTCGGCATCCACTTCGCCACCGCCGTGGTCGTCCTCCTCGACGCGGCGCTGCTGTTCGCGCTCTAGCCGGGCCCACCGGTCCGCGACGGTCGACTTTGGTCGCGGATTCGGTCGTCCGACGGCCGTATCGGGGGGCCGGGTGGCTGCGGGACCGTGCCGGCATGACGACCGAACCCCCGCGCCGGAGGCTGGTGCCGGCGAGCGCGCTGCTGCTGCTCGCCCCGTGGACCGCCGAGTGCTCCTGGGGCGGCTTCACCCTCACCGGCATGCCGTTCGTGGTGCTCGTGCTCGCCCCGATGTACGGCGGGGCCGCGCTGCTGATCCGCGAGACGGCCCGGCGGCTCGGGCTCGGCTGGCCGGGGATCGCGCTGCTCGCCGCCGCGTTCGGCGTGGTCCAGGCCGGTCTGGTCGACCAGTCGTTGTTCAATCCCGGGTTCCTGGACGACACCGAGTTCGCCGACACCCGGGCCGCAGCGGAGGCCACGCTGGTGCCCGGTCTCGGGTTCAGCGCGAGGCAGGCAGTCGACTACGTGGGCAACCACGTGGTGCTGACCGTCTGCGCGCCGATCGCGCTCGCCGAGTCGTACCTCGGCGCGGGCCGCCGGGCGCGGCCCTGGCTGGGCCGACCGGGGCTGGTCGCGGCGGCGCTGCTCTGGCTCGGCGGCAGCCTGCTGGTGTTCGCCGACGACGGTGGCCGCAAGAACTTCCTGGCCTCGCCGGTCCAGTTGGCGGTCGCCACCGGCGTGGCGCTGGCCCTCATCGCCGCCGCCCTGCTCCGCCACCGGCACGCCGGGCGGACGCCCGACGCGCCGACGCCCGGGCCGACGTCCGCCGGGCCGACGTTCGCCGGCCGACCGCAAACCGAAGCCGGCCCGCCCCGGCCGCTCTGGCCCGCGCTGGTCGTGGCGGTGGCGTACGTGGGTTCGACGATCGCCCCGGGGTGGCCGGGAGTGGTGCTCGCCCTCGCACTCGCCGGGATCGCCACCGCCCTGCTGACACGCTGGTCCCGGCGGCCCGGCTGGGGGCAGCGGCACGTGCTCGCCACCGGTTCGGCCGGCCTGGTCGTCGCCGCAGCGCTCGCGTACACGGTGCCGACCTATGCCCCGGCGAGCCCGGCGGCGGCGCTGGTGGGTGACGTGGCGATCAGCGTGATCGTGCTGCTGCTCGTGGGCGGTGCGTGGTGGCGGATCACGGCAGCTCGGGGCCGCCGTCGAGCAGCGGGGCCAGCAGGTCGCCCTGCTTCTCCACCCGCTTGAGCACCTCGCCAGCGGCGTACGGCCGCGTCGACGGCCGCTTTCCCGCCGCCCCGGCCTCCACCTCGTCCCAGGTCAGCGGCGTCGACACGGCCGGCACCGATCGGGCCCGCAGCGAGTACGGCGCCACAGTCGTCTTCGCCGCGTTGTTCTGGCTCCAGTCGATGAAGACCCTGCCGGGGCGCAGGTTCTTCGCCATCTTCGACACGATCAGCTTCGGGTCTGCCTGCTCCAGCTCCTGCGCGATGCGCTTGGCGTAGTCGGAGACGACCTCGGCGTCCTGCGTACCGGCGATCGGGCAGCAGAGCTGCATGCCCTTCTTCCCGGACGTCTTCGGGTACGCCTCGACGCCGTCGTCGGCCAGCCGGTCGCGCATCAGCAGCGCCACCCGGCAGCACTGCTCGAGCGCGGCCGGGGCGCCCGGGTCCAGGTCGACCACCATCATGTCCGGGTGCGCGCCGATCTTCCACTGCGGAGTGTGCAGCTCCAGCGCGGCCAGGTTGGCCAGCCACACGAGTGTGGGCAGCTCGTCGCAGACCACGTAGTCGATGGTCTCCCGCCCCTTCGTCGACCCGGGGGCGGGCAGGTTCTCGGTGCGTACCCAACCGGGGGTCGCGGCGGGTGCGTTCTTCTCGAAGAACGAGCCGCCGCCGACGCCGTTGGGGAACCGGATCCGGGTCAGCGCGCGGTCGCGCAGGTGCGGCAGCAGCACGGGGGCGATCCGGGTGTAGTAGTCGATCACCTCGCCCTTGGTGAAGCCGGCCTGCGGGAACAGCACCTTGTCCAGGTTGGACAACTCCAGCGAGCGCCCCTCGACCTCGACCTTCAACCGGTCAGACGGCATCGTCGACCTCCTCGAGCGGCTTGTCCGGGCGCAGGCGCAGGATGCGCGGGAAGCGCAGCCGGCCGTCCGGCGTGCGCTGGCCGTACTTGACCTCCACCACGATCCGGGGAGTTACCCAGATCGCGCCCCGGGCATCCTCGCGCGGCACACCGGCGGCGAACGGCGAGTCGGTGGCACGCAGCGGTTCCAGCTCGCGCAGCAGTTCGCGTTCGATGGCCGCGCCGATCCCGCCACCGACCCGCCCCCGGTAGGCCAGCCGCCCGTCCGGGCCGGGCACGCCGACGAGCAGGCCACCGACCCGCCGCGCGCCGGGCCGCCAGCCGCCGACCACGAAGTCGGCGGTGACCTCCAGCTTGACCTTCACCCAGTCCGGCGAGCGCGCGCCCGGCCGGTAGAGCGAGTCGACCCGCTTGGCCATCACCCCTTCCAGCCCGTGCTCGCCGGCCGCCGCGTAGGTGGCCGGGCCGTCGCCGAAGACCGGCGGCACCGCCCACCGGGCGGCGCCGAGCCCGAGCGACTCCAGCGCCGCCCGCCGCTCCCGCCACGGCCGGGCGGTCAGGTCGACGCCGTCGAGCCGCAACAGGTCGAAGATCATGTACGTGACGGGTACCGTCGCCGCCAGCCGCGCCGCCTTGGCCGGGTTGCGGACGTGCATCCGCTCGGCGAGCGCGGTGAACGAGGGCTGCCCGTCGGTGAAGAGGACCACCTCGCCGTCGAGCAGCGCGTCGCCTACCTGCTCGGCCAGGTTGAGCAGTTCCGGGTACGCGGTGGTGATCTCGACGCCGGAGCGGGCGTAGAAGTGCCGGTCGCCACGGGAGATGTCGGCGAGCGCGCGTACGCCGTCCCATTTGAACTCGTACGACCAGGCGGCGCCGGCCGGGAGCTGCCCGGTCGTCGCGAGCATCGGCTTCAGCGGCGCGCCGGGCACCTCCTGACTGTAGTTGCGCACGGAAGCGCGTGCGTCCCGTTCGATCGTTTGCGATTCTGGTGGTCAACCGGGGAGAGGAGCGCGGGTATGCGGGCGATCTGGAAAGGAGCGGTGTCGTTCGGCCTGGTGTCGATCGGGGTGAAGGTCTACTCGGCCACCGAGGAGAAGGACATCCGTTTCCACCAGGTGCACCGTGAGGACGGCGGCCGGATCCGCTACAAGCGCACCTGCTCGGTCTGCGGCGAGGAGGTCACCTACGACGACATCGCCAAGGGGTACGACATCGGCGGCGGCGAGATGGTCATCCTCACCGACGAGGACTTCGCCGACCTGCCGTTGAGCACCTCGCACGCGATCGACGTGCTGGAGTTCGTACCGGCCGAGCAGGTCGACCCGATCCTCTACAACAAGGCGTACTTCCTGGAGCCGGAGGGCTCGGCGACCAAGCCGTACGTGCTGCTGCGCGACGCGCTGTCCGACTCGGAGCGGGTGGCGATCGTCAAGGTGGCGCTGCGCCAGCGGGAGCAGCTCGCCACGCTGCGCGTCCGCGAGGGCGTGCTGCTGCTCAACACCATGCTGTGGCCGGACGAGATCCGCCGGCCCGACTTCGGTTTCCTGGACGAGGACCTGAAGGTACGCCCGCCGGAGCTGGCGATGGCCAGCTCGCTGATCGACTCGATGGCCGGTGAGTTCGAGCCGGACGCGTTCACCGACGACTACCGGGCCGCGTTACAGGAGGTCATCGACGCGAAGGTCGAGGGCCGCGAGGTGGTGCAGCCGGAGGAGGAAGAGGCCGCTCCGGCCGCCGCTGTGGACCTGATGGCCGCGCTGAAGGCGTCGGTCGAGCGGGCCCGGGCGGCCCGGGGCGAGGCGCCGTCCGGTGGCGGCGCCGAGCCGACGCCCATCTCGTCGGCCCGCTCGGCGAAGAAGGCCGCGAAGAAGGCGCCGGCCCGGAAGAAGGCCGAACCGGCGAAGAAGACCGCCGCCAAGAAGACGCCCGCGAAGAAGACGGCGGAGAAGAAGGCCGAACCGGCGAAGAAGACCGCCGCCAAGAAGACCCCGGCGAAGAAGACGGCCGCGAAGAAGAGCGCCTGACACGTACGGCGCGGGCCCCGTCCCCTCGGGCGGAACGGGGCCCGCGCCGCTCAGCCGCGGCCGAGCTTCTCGGTGGGGGTGACGCGGACGATGACGCGCTCCTCGCCGGGGCGGCGCCAGGGGTAGGTGTCCTGGCCGAGGTACTTCTTCGCCAGCCGGTCGATGTGCTCGTCGGCGCCTTCGGTGACGAACTCGACGGTGCCCTTGATCCAGAGGGTGCGGAAGTCGTCGGCCTTGTCCGCCACGGACACCGCGACCACCGGGTTGCGGGACATGTTCAGGTACTTCTGCCGGCCCTTGGCCGTGTTGAACACGATGTGCTCGCCGTCGGTGTCCACCCAGACCGGGGTGACGTGCGGGGTGCCGTCGGCCTCGATCGTCGCCACGTGCGCGAGCTGCGGCTCGCCGAGCAGGGCCAGGTCTTCTTCGCTGAGGATCGCCATGGTCGCGAACGTACCCCGCGCGGTGCCCTCGTATCGGGCTTCGTGTCCGGATCGTGGCGGCCGTATGGGCACGCTGGGGCCCCGGGCGGGTACCGTGTGCGCTGGCCTCGGCGGCGGCCCGCCGGGGGCGCACCCACCCACCCTGCAGGGAGTCGACGTGAGCGAGCGTGTGGAGAACCGGTCGGCGGGCCAGGCCCCGGCCACCAAGGCACAGCGGCGGCTGGCCGCCCAGCTGGCCGAGAAGAAGGCAGCCGAGGCGCGTCGCCGCCGGCAGTCGATCCTCGGCGCGGCTGTGGGCGTACTCGCCGTGGTGGCCCTGGTCGGCGGCCTGGTCTGGCTGAACAGCGGGGACGACGACAAGACGTCCACCGCCGGCTCCTCGGCCAGCCCCACCGCGCCGGCCGAGCCCACCGCGGCGCCCGCTCCGGAGCTGCCCGCCGGTTTCGATCCGGCGCTGAAGACCAAGCCGACGGTGCAGGCCGGCACCGGCGAGCTGAAGAAGCTCACGGTCACCACGCTGGTCAAGGGCACCGGTCCGGCGGTGAAGGCGGGTCAGAACATCACCACGAACTACGTGGGCGTTTTCTACAAGGACGGCAAGCAGTTCGACGCGTCCTGGGACAGCGGCCAGCCGGCCACCTTCCAGATCGGCGTGGGCCAGGTCATCAAGGGCTGGGACCAGGGCCTGGTCGGCGTCCCGGTGGGCAGCCGGGTGCAGCTTGACCTGCCGGCCGAGCTGGCGTACGGCAACGACGCCGCCGGCGGTCGTCCGGCCGGTCCGCTGCGCTTCGTCGTCGACGTGCTGGCTGCGCAGTAGCTCACTCCGGGCTTCCGCCCGGTCACCCAGCGGCAGTAGGTTCATGGTCACCACGGGCGGCACGTCCACCCGTGGTGATCTACCCACCGACGCGGAGGTGCACGTGGCGGCGCTGGACGAGGCCGGGGTGACCCGGCGGATGTGGACGCTCTACGAGCCGGTCCACGCGGTGACCTACTTCCACCCCCGGGCCCGGGCCGCGTTCGAGGGGGTCGGGCTGCGCGGCTACTGGCGCGGCTACTTCGCCGGCCGGGCCGCGCCGCTCGGACCGGTCGACGCGCCGGCTGTCACGGCCGCCTTCTTCAGTTTCGCGCCGGCCATGGTGGCCCGCGCGCTGCCGTCGGTGTGGCGCCTGGCCACCCCGGAGGAGGCGCTGCGGGCCCGGCTCACCGGAGGCGTGCAGGCGCTCGCCGAGTTCACCTACGAGCTGCCCGAGTCGCATCTGATCGAGGCCGCCGACCTGCTGGAGGAGGCGGTCGGCCGGGTAGACGTCGCGGGCCGGGTACTCGGCGCGGTCAACGCCGCGCTGCCCCGGGGCGAGTACCCGCTGGCCCGGCTCTGGCAGGCCGCCACCACGCTGCGCGAGCACCGCGGCGACGGCCACGTGGCGGCGCTGGTGACGACCGGGCTGGAACCGGCCGAGGTGGTGGCCTGGCGGTGCCGGGTCGACCAGTCCCGCGAGTTCCACCAGCCGGCCCGGGGCTGGACCGACGAGCAGTGGACCGCCGCCGAGCAGCGCCTGGTGGACAAGGGCTGGCTGACCGCCGACCTGGACCCCACGCCGTACGCCACGGAGACGTTCCGCGTGGTCGAGGAGGCCACCGACCGGGCCGCTGCGGGTCCGTGGCGGGCGCTGGGCGCGGGGCGTACCGCCCGGCTGCGGGATCTGCTGGAGCCGATCGCGGCGCGCTGCCGCACGATCATCCCGGCCAAGGCTCCGATCGGCCTTCCGGCGCAGCGTTCGGTGAAGGCGGCGCAGCCGCACTGATCCGGGCCGCCGGCTGGGGCAGGATGGCGGCATGGTGGACGCGGTGCTCTTCGACCTGGACGGCGTGATCGTGGACTCCGAGCCCGTCTGGGAGGAGGTCCGGCGGGCGTACGTGGCGCGACACGGTGGCACCTGGCAGCCGGGCACCCAGCGCCGGCTGATGGGCATGAGCACCGCCGAGTGGGCCGAACACCTCAGCGGTGAGCTGGGCGTCGACAGGTCGGCCGAGCAGGTCGCCACCGAGGTGGTGACCGAGATGGCCCGGCGGTACGCGCAGCACGTACCGCTGATCGACGGCGCCGACGCGGTCGTGCGCCGCATCGCCACGCGGTGGCCGCTGGGGTTGGCCAGTTCCTCACCGACCCGGCTGATCGCGGCGGCGCTGGACGCGACGGGCCTGGCCGGCGCGTTCGGTGCGACGCTGTCGACCGAGGAGACCGCCCGGGGCAAGCCCGCGCCCGACGTGTGGCTCGCGGTGGCGCAGCGGCTGGGCGTCGACCCGGCCCGGTGCGTGGCGGTGGAGGACTCGTCGAACGGGGTCCGCTCGGCGGCCGCCGCCGGGTGCCGGGTGGTGGCGGTGCCGCACTCGTCGTATCCGCTCGACCCGGACGCGGAGGCGCTCGCGGCCGTGCTGCTCCCCTCGGTCGGCAGGCTCACTCCCGAGGTGGTGGCGGGGATCGACTGAACCACCCACCCGCCGCCGTCGCCCGGCCTACGGTCGGTGACATGAGGGCTGTGGTGTACGAGGGGCCGCACGAGGTGGCCGTCAGCGAGGTCGACGACCCCCGGATCGAGGATCCGAACGACGTGGTCGTCCAGGTCACGACGACCGCGATCTGCGGTTCGGACCTGCACATGTACGAGGGACGGACGGCCGCCGAACCGGGCATCGTGTTCGGCCACGAGAACATGGGCGTGATCGTCGAGACCGGGCCGGGCGTGACGAGCCTGCGCGTGGGCGACCGGGTCTCGATGCCGTTCAACGTGGCGTGCGGGTTCTGCCGCAACTGCCGGGAGCAGCGCACCGGTTTCTGCCTGACGGTGAACCCGGGCTTCGCCGGCGGCGCGTACGGCTACGTGTCGATGGGGCCGTACCGGGGTGGGCAGGCGGAGTACCTGCGGGTGCCGTTCGCCGACTTCAACTGCCTGAGGCTGCCGCCGGGCATCGAGCACGAGAACGACTACGCGATGCTCGCCGACATCTTCCCGACCGGCTACCACGGGGTGGCGATGACCGGGCTGCGGCCGGGCGAGAACCTGACGGTGATGGGCGGCGGGCCGGTCGGGCTGATGGCCGCGTACTCGGCGGTGCTGATCGGGGCGTCCGAGGTGTTCGTGGTGGACCGGGTGCCGGACCGGCTGCGGCTGGCCGAGTCGATCGGCGCCACCCCGATCGACTTCAGCGCGGGCGACCCGGTCGAGCAGATCCGCGACCGGACCGACGGGATGGGGACCGATCACGGCGTGGACGCGGTGGGATACCAGGCGTCCGCGCCCGGCGGCGAGGAGCAGCCGGCGCTGGTGCTGAACACGCTCGTGGAGGTGGTGCGCGCGACCGGGGCGATCGGCGTGGTCGGGCTCTACCTCTCGGCGGACCCGGGCGCCCCGGACGAGCACTCCGCCCGGGGTGAGCTGCTGTTCAAGGTGGGCAAGCTGTTCGAGAAGGGCCTGCGGATCGGCACCGGGCAGGCGAACGTGAAGACCTACAACGCGTACCTGCGGAACCTGATCACGGCGGGGCGGGCGACGCCGAGCTTCGTGGTGAGCAAGGAGCTGCCGCTGGACGCGGCGCCGGAGGCGTACCAGCGCTTCGACCGCCGCGAACCGGGCTACTCGAAGGTCGTGCTCAAGCCGGCCGCCTGACGAGCCGTCGTACGGTGGCCGGGTGCGCCCGGACCGAATGTTCGGGCGGCTGCCGGGTAGCGCACCCGGGAGGACGGCGGAGGGACGGCGATGAAGGCGATCGTGTACGAGCGCAGCGGGGACGCCTCGGTGCTCCAGGTGGTCGAGCGGCCGGTGCCGGAACCCGGACCGGGCGAGGTGCTGGTCCGGATGGCCGTGTCGGGGGTGAACCCGACCGACTGGAAGGCCCGCCAGACGTGGCCGCTGCCGGCCGGCTGGCAGATCCCGCACCAGGACGGCGCCGGAGTGGTCGAGGCGGTCGGCGAGGGCGTGGACCGGACGCTCATCGGTGAGCGGGTCTGGGTGTGGGAGGCGGCGTGGCAGCGGCCGTGGGGCACCGCCGCGGAGTACACGCTGGTCCCGGTCCGGCACGCGGTGCCGCTCGGTCCGGCCTCGTTCGACCTGGGCGCGGCGCTCGGCATCCCGTTCATGACCGCGCACCGCTGCCTGACGGCCGGCGAGTTCATGCCGGACAAGCTGCACGCCGGCGCGTTGAGCGACCACGTGGTGCTGGTGCAGGGCGGCGCGGGTGCGGTGGGCAACGCGGCGATCCAGCTCGCCCGGTGGGCCGACGCGTGCGTGATCACCACAGTGAGCAGCCCGGAGAAGGCGCAGCTCGCGGCGGCGGCAGGCGCCAGCTTCGTGATCGACTATCGCGAGCAGGACGTGGTCGAGGAGGTCCGCAAGGTCGCGCCCGACGGGGTCCACACGATCGTCGAGGTGTCCGCCGCCCGCAACGCCGCCGCCGACGTACGGATGCTGCGCACCGGCGGGGCGGTCTGCGTGTACGCCGACGACGGCGGTGGCGAGGTGACGTTGCCGATCCGGCCGCTGATGGGCCCGAACGCCCGCTGGCAGTTCGTGCTGATCTACACCGCGCCGAAGGTGGCGAAGGCGCAGGCGGTCACGGACATCGCGGCGGCGGTGGCGCAGGGCGCGATCCGGGTCGGCGAGGAGGCGGGGCTGCCGCTGCACCGGTATCCGCTGGCGGAGGCCGCCGCCGCACAGCAGGCGGTGCAGGACGGCGTGGTGGGCAAGGTGCTGGTGAGCACCGCCGACGAGTAGGCGACCGGATTTCCCCGACAGCCGGACAGACGCGAACAAGTTTCGCAACAATGACGGTGCGGGTCACCCCGTAACGGACGGGCGGCCCCGGCGCGGTGCGAACGCCGGGGCCGCCCTCTGGGAGGAATGTCCGTTGGGAACGCGTCCTACCCGTGTAGGCGACGGTACGCCGCGAAACGTTACGACGCGGTCAGTTCCCGCACGTCGAGCCCGCCGTCGGCGTACCGCGAGCGCACCACCTTCTTGTCGAACTTGCCGACGCTCGTCTTCGGCACCGCGTCGATGAACGCCCAGCGCTCCGGCAACTGCCAGCGGGCCACCGAGCCGGCGAGGAAGTCCCGCAGCTCCTCCGCGGTCACCGAGGCGCCCTCGCGGACCACCACGGTGGCCAGCGGCCGTTCGTCCCACCGCTCGTCCGGTACGCCCACCACGCACGCCTCCAGCACCGCCGGGTGGGCCATCAGGGCGTTCTCCAGCTCGACCGAGGAGATCCACTCCCCGCCCGACTTGATCACGTCCTTGGCGCGGTCGGTGAGCGTGATGTAGCCGTCCGGCGAGAGCGTGCCGACGTCACCGGTCCGCAGCCAGCCGTCCCGGAACTTCTCCTCCTCCGGGGCGTCGTCGCCGATGTACCGCGCGGTCACCCACGGCCCGCGTACCTCCAGCTCGCCCACCGACGTCCCGTCGGCGGGCAGCGGCTCGCCCAGCGGGCCGACGATCCGCGCGGTCACGCCCGCCGGGACGCGGCCCTGCGTGTAGCGGTAGCGCCAGGCGTCGTCGCCGGTGGCGCCGGCCGGCGCCCGGGAGACCGAGCCCAGCGGCGACATCTCGGTCATGCCCCAGGCGTGGATCACGTCGATGCCGTACCGGTCGTGGAACGCGTGCATCAGCGCCGGCGGGCAGGCCGACCCGCCCACGATGACCTCCTTCAGCGAGGAGAGATCCACCTCGTGCGCGTCCAGGTAGGCCAGCAGGTCGGTCCAGATGGTCGGCACCGCCCCGGCGAGCGTGGGGCGCTCGGCGGCGATCATCGCGGCGATCGGCTCGGCCTGGAGGAACCGGTCCGGCATGATCAGCGAGGCGCCAGAGAGGAACGCCGCGTACGGCAGGCCCCACGACATCGCGTGGAACATCGGCACGATCGCCAGTTCCCGGTCGTTCGGGCCGAGCCCGAAGCCCTCCGGCATGCAGACCTGGAGCGAGTGCAGGTAGATCGAGCGGTGCGAGTACGCGACCCCCTTGGGGTTGCCGGTGGTCCCCGAGGTGTAGCAGAGGGCGGCGGCGTCGCGCTCGTCCACCTCCGGCCAGTCGAAGTGGTCCGGGCGGCCGGCCAGCAGCGCGTCCCAGTGGTGCACCGTGATCCGGTCACCGGCCGCGGCCAGCAGCGGAGCCGGATCACCACCGCCGACCACCACCACGTGCGCGACGCCTGTCATCTCGCCGATCACCCGGGCGAGCAGCGGGATGAGCGTGCTGTCGACGAGCACCACCCGGTCCTGCGCGTGGTTGGCGATGTAGGCGACCTGGTCGGGGAAGAGGCGGATGTTGAGCGTGTGCAGCACCGCGCCCATGCTCGGGACGGCGAAGTAGGCCACCAGGTGCTCGTTGTTGTTCCACATGAACGTGCCGACCCGCTCGTCGCCGGTCACCCCGCACTCGTCGCGCAGGGCGTGGGCCAGCCGGGCGGCCGCGCGGCCGACCTGCGCGTACGTCATCCGGCGGGGCTCGGCGCCGGTCCAGGTGACGACCTCCGCCGCACCGTGCACGGTGGAGCCGTGTTCGAGGATCCGGGCGACCTGGAGAGGGGCATCCATCATCGTGCTACGCATGGGTAACAACGTAGTGGCGGCGGTCACATCTGCGGAACCCCCCGGAATCACCGAGGTGATCACGGATGATGCGTAGATTGTCCGGGTGAGCATCTCGTGGGCCGACTCGTACGTGGGACAACTCCGTGCCCTGGCCGGTGACCGCACCCTGATGTTCGTCGGCGCCCGCGCCGTGGTGCGCGACAACGCCGCCCGGGTGCTGCTGATCCAGCGTTCCGACAACGGCCAGTGGGCCCTGCCGGCCGGCGCCATGGAACTCGGCGAGTCGATCGCCGACTGCGCGGTCCGGGAGGTCCGGGAGGAGACCGGGCTGCGGGCGCTGCGGGTCAGCGCGTTCGCGCTCTACACCGGCCCGGACCGCACCCACACCAACATGTACGGCCACACGTACCAGGTCTTCACCACGGCGTTCCGGGTCGACGAGTGGGACGGCGAACTGGCCCGGTTCACCGACGAGACCACCGACTCGGGCTTCTTCCACCCGGCCGGCTTCCCGCACCCGCTGTCGTCGAGCGTGCACGAGACGCTCGCCGACCTCGACGTGTTCGAGCAGACCAACCGGCTGATCCTCAAGTAGCCGCCTGTCACAGCATCGTCTGCGACTTCGCCTCCATGTCGGCGGCGGCCTCGTTCTTCGACTCCTTCGTCAGCGGCTTGCCGCCGGGCGCCGGCGCCTTCCCGCCGAGCGGGTCGGCGCCGCCGGTGGCGCCCTGCGGGCCGGTGCCGCGCAACTGAAGGTTCGGCATGGCCAGCGTGACCAGTACGGCGATCACGGCGATCAGCCCGGTGGTCAGGAAGACCAGGTGCAGCGACTCGACGAACGCGGCCTGGACGGCGGCGCGTACCGGGGCGGGCAGCGCGAGGATCGCCGCCGGGTCGTTGATCGAGAAGTCCCCGCCGGCCGTCACCGCGGCCCGCTGCTCCGGCGGGAGCTGCGCCAGCGCTCCGGGCAGCCGCGCGGACATCTCGGCGGTGAGCCGGGACGACAGCACCGCGCCGAGGATGGCCACGCCGAACGAGCCGCCGAGCGACCGGAAGAACGTCGCGGACGAGGTGCCCGCGCCCAGGTCGCGGACGCTCACCGCGTTCTGCACGGCCAGGATCAGCGACTGCATGCACAGGCCCAGCCCGACGCCGATCACCACCATGTAGGCGAACGCGAGCCAGAGCGAGGTGCCCACCTGGAGCTGCTGGAACAGCAGCATGCCGGCCACCAGCACGGCCGCACCGGCCACCGGGAACCACTTGTACCTGCCGATCCGGCTCATCGCCCGGCCGGTGAGCACCGAGGTGACGATGACGCCGGCCATCATCGGCAGCATCAGCAGACCGCTGCGGGTCGGCGAGGCGCCCTTGACGATCTGGAGGTAGAGCGGGATGAAGATGATCGACCCGAACATCACCAGACCGAGCACGAAGCCCGCACCGTTGGCGAGCGCGAACGTGGCGCTGCGGAACAGCCGCAGCGGCAGGATCGGCTCCTTGGTCCGGGCCTCCTGGACGACGAACAGCACGCCCAGCACCGCGCCCGCGGCGAACAGCCCGACGATCACGCCGGAGCCCCAGGCGTACTCGGCGCCGCCCCAGCTCAGCGCCAGCAGCAGGCAGCTCACGCCGGCCACCAGCAGTGCCGCGCCGATCCAGTCGACTGTGTGCTCGCGACGCTCGAACGGCACCAGCCGCATCACGTGCCAGCAGACCACGATGGCGAGGATCGCCAGCGGCACGTTGATGTAGAAGATCCACCGCCAGTTGTTCTCCGCGAAGTAACCGCCGACCAGCGGTCCGGCCACCGACGACACGCCGAACACAGCGCCGAACAACCCCTGGTAGCGGCCACGCTCCCGGGGCGACACCACGTCCGAGATGATGGTGAACGCCAGCGTCATCAGGCCGCCCGCGCCCAGGCCCTGCACGCCCCGCGTGACGATCAGCTGGGTCATGTCCTGCGACAGCCCGGCCAGCAGCGAGCCGAGCAGGAACATCCCGATCGAGAACAGGAAGACCGGCCGGCGTCCGTACAGGTCGGCCATCTTGCCGTACAGCGGTGTCGAGGCGGTCGAGGCCAGCAGGTACGCGGTGACCACCCACGAGTAGTGGTTGATGCCGCCCAGCTCACCCACGATCGTCGGCAGCGCGGTGCCGACGATCGTCTGATCCAGCGCCGCCAGCAGCATGCCGGTCATCAGACCGAACATCAGCAGGCGGATCTGGCGGGCGGGCAGCGCGGGACGGGCGGCCTGGGCGGTCATCCCGCTTCCTATCCCACCGGGGGCGGATCATGCCCCCGGTGGGCGTACGAGTTTCATCGGGCGGCGTGCCGCCCCTCGGCGAACTCCTCGACGATCTTGGCGCAGAACGCCGGCAGGTCGTCCGGCTTGCGGCTGCTGACCAGCCCGTTGTCGGTGACGACCTCCTGGTCGACCCAGTTCGCGCCGGCGTTGGTGAGGTCGGTGCGCAGGCTCGGCCAGGAGGTGATGGTGCGGCCCCGCACCACGTCCGCCTCAACGAGCGTCCACGGGCCGTGGCAGATCACGCCGACCGGCTTGCCGGCGTCGAAGAACGCCTTGACGAACCGGACCGCCTCCGGGTCCGTCCGCAGGAAGTCGGGGTTCGCCACGCCACCGGGCAGGACCAGGCCGTCGTACGCCCCGGCGTCCGCCTCCTTGGTGGTGACGTCGACCTGGTACTGCTTGCCGTGGTCGAGGTGGTTGAAGGCCTGGATCGTGCCGGACTCGATGGAGACCAGTTCGACCTGGGCGCCGGCGTTCTCCACCGCCTCCCGGGGCTTGGTGTACTCGACCTCCTCGACGCCGTCGGCGGCCAGGAAGGCGATGCGCTTGCCCTGAAGTGTCGCTGCCATGCCGTTCTCTCCTCTCCGGGGTACGTCTGAGACGGTTCCCCCGTCCGATGCCGCGAAACCGGACGCATCGGGTGGCCCGCGTCGCACCAAGGTTTGGCCCGACAGCCCGGGGGGATCCGCAGCGGTATGGCAGGAGCAGCAGCGGAAGAGCGCCGGCTGGCCACCGTCGTGGCGAGCTGGCAGCAGCGTCCCGTGCTGGTCGTCGGGGACGCCATGCTGGACGAGTGGCGGTTCGCCGAGTCGGAGCGGCTCTGCCGCGAGGCGCCCGCGCCGGTCCTCACCCTGCGGCGGCGGATCTCCGCTGCGGGAGGCGCCGCCAACACGGCGGTGAACGTGGCAGCGCTCGGCGGCCGGGCCGCGCTGGTCGCCCCGGTCGGCGCCGACGTAGCCGGCGACGAGCTGCACGACTGCCTGGACCGGGCGGCGGTCTGGGACCGCACGGTGAGCCAGTCGGGCCGGCCCACGCCGGTCAAGCGGCGGATGCTCGCCGGCAACCAGATCCTGCTCCGCGAGGACTCCGGCGGACCGGAGGACGGGCTGGACGCCGACGGCGTGGCCCGCCTGCTGACCGCGCTGCACTGCGCCACCGAGGAGCTGCGGGCGGTGGCCGCCGGGCAGCCGCTCACGCTGGTGGTCTGCGACTACGGCCTGGGCGCGCTGCCGTCTGCGGTACGCGCCTGGCTGATCGCCAACCGCGACCGGTACGGCACCGTGGCGCTCGACGCGCACGACCTGGCCGACTGGCGCGGGCTGAACCCGACAGTGGTGACGCCGAGCTTCGCCGAGGCGACCCGGCTGCTGGCCCGCGCCGCCGCCGGGTTCGCGCACGCCGAGCGGGGCGCCGTCCCCAGCGGCGACGTGCACCTGAACCACCCGGCGGCGGCCGACGGCCCGTCCGAGCTGATGGTGGGCGCCGCGCCCGGCGGGTCCGGTGAGCGCGTACCCGGCAGCCCGCACCCGACGTCCGGCACGCCCGCAGCCGAGGCGCCCGCCGGACCGACCGGCGAACCGGTGCCGGGCGAGGAGCGGGTGGCGCTGACCGGCGACGGGCTGAGCGTCACCGGGACCGGCGTGACGGTGAGCGCGGCGGCCGGCGCCGGCGTGGACCGGGCGGTGCTGGCCGAGTCCCGCCTGCCCGAGCTGCGCGAACACACCGGTGCCGACGTGGTGGCTGTGACACTGGACACCGAGGGCGCGGTGGTCGGCGGCGCCGAGGGCGAGCCCCGGCGCAGCCACAGCACCCCGGTCCCGGCCAGCCACGCGGTGGGCGCCGGGGACGCGTACCTGGCGGCCATGACGCTGGCGCTCGCCGCCGACGCGGGCCTGCCCACCGCCGCCCAGCTCGCCCAGCTCGCCGCCACCATCACTGTGGCCGACACCGGCACCTGCGTGTGCCGTCGGCAGGATCTGCTGGCCGCGCTCGGCACCGGCGCGGACGAGGGCGGGCACCCGGCGCTGGTCGGCGCCGACGAGATGGCCGCCCTGGTGGACGAGCACCGGCAGGCCGGGCGGTCGGTGGTGTTCACCAACGGCTGCTTCGACGTGCTGCACCCGGGGCACGTCCGCTACCTGACCCAGGCCCGCGCGCTCGGCGACCTGCTGATCGTGGCGGTCAACTCGGACGGCAGCGTACGGCGGCTCAAGGGCCCGGACCGGCCCGTCAACCCGGTCGAGGACCGGATCGCCCTGCTGGCGGCGCTGGCCTGCGTCGACCACGTGGTGGTCTTCGAGGAGGACTCGCCGGCCCGGCTGATCGAGGCGGTCCGGCCCGACGTCTACGTCAAGGGCGGCGACTACCCGCCGGAGATGGTGCCGGAGGCGCCGCTGGTACGGCGGCTGGGCGGGCAGGTGCGCACGCTCGGGTACGTGCCGGACCGCTCCACCTCGGCGATCATCGACCGGATCCGCGCCCAGTCGCACAGCATGAGCGAACGCACCGAGCGAAGCGAGGGCCGTGAGGCCATGCCCGATTCGCACAGCCCCGCCGTGGGCGAGGGCAGGCCGGCGTGACCCGTCCGCTCGACCCGGGCACGCCCGAAATGTTCCGGCACCACCGGCGGCTCGACGTGCTGATCCCCACCCGCAACCGGCCCGCCGAACTGGCGGTCACGCTGTCCGGGCTGGCCGCCCAGGAGGGCGTACCCGGCTTCGGGGTGGTGGTCAGCGACCAGTCCGACGGCGACCCCGCGTACGCCCACCCGGCCGCCGCCACGATGGTGCGGGCGCTGCGGCACCGGGGACATCCGGTGCTGCTGACCCGGCGGCTGCCCCGGCGCGGCCTGGCCGAGCACCGGTCGTACCTGCTGGCCCAGTCGGCGGCCGACGCGGTGCTCTGCCTCGACGACGACGTGTGGCTGGAGCCGGGCACGCTGTCCCGGCTGGTCACGGCGCTCGCCGAGTTGGGCTGCGGGTTCGTCGGCAATGCGGTGCACGGCCTCTCCTACGCCGACGACGTCCGCCCGGAGACGCACCAGCACTACGAGGAGTGGACCGGGCCGCCGGTGCCGGAACGTATCCAGCCCGGCTCGCCGGAGTGGCACCGGGCGTCCATCCACCCGGCGGCGAACCTGCTGCACGTCACCGAGAAGCTGGACCTGGCGGCGGACGAGTGGCGGGCGTACAAGGTCTCCTGGATCGGCGGGTGCGTGCTCTACGACCGGGCCAAGCTTGTCGGGGCCGGCGGCTTCGACTTCTGGGAGCGGCTGCCCGAGCGGCACCAGGGCGAGGACGTCGCCGCCCAGCTCGCGGTGCTGGAGCGCCACGGCGGCGCGGGTGTGCTGCCCAGCGGGGCCTACCACCTGGAGTCGCCGACCACAGTCACCGAACGCGACGTGGAGGCGTGGGAGGTCGTGCTCAGCGAGTCGCCCGCCGAGGTGTGAGCAGCTCCCGGGCCGCCTCGACCACCTCGGCGACTGGTACGTCGGCCACGAACGACACCCGGTGCGGGCAGTCGCCGTCGCCCGGCCGGTGCGGGTAGATCCCGGGTGTGCAGTCGACGCCGCAGACCGGGCAGTGGGTGGTCCACGCGGCGATCGGGCGGTGCCGCCCGCGCAGCGGCGACGCCCCGTTGATCAGGTTGCCGACCCAGAACACGCCCACTGTCGGCGCTCCCACGGCGGCGGCCAGGTGCAGCGGGCCGGTGTCGTTGGAGACCACCAGGGCACAGTCCGCGTACGCGGCGGCCAGCGCGCCCAGGCTGAGCGTGCCGACCTGGGGACGCACCGGCACCCCCGCCGCCGCCACCACCGCGTCGACCGTCTCCTGCTCGGCGGGGGTGCCGGTGACCAGCACCTCGTACCCGTCTCGGGTCAGCTCGCGGGCGACCTCGGCGAAGCGTTCCGGCGGCCAGCGCCGCCGCGTGTCGGTGGCGCCCGGGTGCAGCGCGACCCGGGGCCGGGTGGGTTCGCCGAGCACGTCGGCGGCCTCCGCCCGGTCGGCGGCGGTGACCGCGAGTGACGGGGTGATCGTGGTGGCGGGCGCTCCGACCAGAGCGGCCACCTCCAGGTAGCGGATCACCTCGTGCTGGTAGTAGACGTAGCGCAGCCACCGGTCCAGCGGCGGCGCGCCCTCGGCCCGCAGACCGGCGGTGACCCGGGCGCCCAGCCCGGCCACGAACGGGTTCGAGTTGCCGCCGCCGCCGTGCACCTGCAAGGCCAGGTCGAACCGTTCGGCGCGGGCGGCGGCCAGGAACACCGGAACGTCACCCGGCGACTCGCCGGGCCCCGGGTCGCGGATGCCGGGCGCCGCCGGCACCACCAGCACCCGGTCCACCGGGCCGGGCCGGTCGCGCCAGAGCGCCGCGTGCCACGGCGCGCCGAGCAGCACGATCTCCGCCGACGGGTACGCGGACCGCAACGCGTCCAGCGCCGGCAGCACGAAGATGAAGTCACCGAGCGCGTTGGCGCGCAGCACGGCGATCCGTTCGACGTCAGGGACGCGCTCGCCGACCGGGCCGAGCGCAGACGGCTCCAGGTCGCGGCGCGGCGGCAGACGCGCCGCGCTGGAGTCGTCCGACGGGCTGGTCACGCGGCCCCTACGGCCTGTCGATCTCGTCGAGCGCGGTGTCCGGGTGGTGCAGCTCCCGGTCCGCGGCCGGGTCGGCGGGCATCGGCGTACGGTCGGCGCCCGGTCGCGGGCCGGTCCGGCCGACGGTGATGGTGCGCGGCGCGGGCCGGGACGCCCGGGGCAGGCGGACCCGGAGCAGGCCGTGGTCCATCACCGCGTCGATCCGGTCCGGGTCCACGCGGGACGGCAGGTCCACGCGGTACTCGAAGCCCCGGGTGGTGAACCCGCCCGGGATGCCGTGGTCGGCGTTCACCTCGGCCTCCGACCGGGCGCGTACGCACAGCTCCCGGTCGTCCAGCTCGACGGCGACCTCCTCCGGCGCCACGCCGGGAAGCCGGACGACTACCTCCCAGCCGTCGGCCGTCTCGGCCAGATCCACGTCCTGGCTGCCGGAGCGTCCGCCGACCAGCCGGCTCAGCTCGGAGCGCAGCGACTGGAGTTCGCCCATCGGATCCCAGCCCTGCTGGCGGCCACGCCAGCCTCGTCCGCTGCCCTGTTCCGTCATCGCGCGTCTCCGATCCGCTGTGTCGCCGGGGAGGGTCGCAGCGAGCTGGGCGCGTTGAGATCGTGCTCCGGGTCGACGCCGACACCGAGCCGGTCCACCAGTTCGCCGCCGAGCCACGCGCTCACGCCGAGGATCGCCAGGGCGACCACCTCGATGGCGACGAGCGCGCCCCCGGCCGCCCGGGAGTCGGCGTTGAGCCGGACCGCCCAGACCGCGGCGAACAGCAGGATGACCGCCACGTTGGCGGCGGCGTGGGTGACACCGACCCGCTTGGCGCGGGTGCCGGCCGGCAGGGCGAGCAGGTCGAACGCCCCGGCCGCCGCGGCCAGCAGGCCGCCGATCAGACCGATGGTGATGTTCCAGTACGCGACCTCGGCCAGGAAGCCGGGCCCGCCCACGGTGTCCACCACGTCGAAGATCACCGCGGTCACGAAGAGCGCCACCGGGAACATCACGAGCATCGGATGCACGGGATGGCCGAGCACCTTGAGCCGGCTCTCCATCTCGGCCTCCATCCGTCGCGTCCGGACGCACGCTGCGAACCGGTCCCTACCCGCCGGCTCCGGGGGCAAACCCGGCGCTCGACGCGTCTCCTAGGCTGACAGTGGCGGATCACGGCCCGCCACGGGCCGGAACCGTCGTCGAGGTCAACGGACGGGGGAGGAAGACGTGACGACCCGGGAGATCACCAGCGAGGCCGAACTACGCGAGCTGATCGGCACACCGATGCCGCGGGCGGCCGCGAAGGACCGCCGTACGCTGCACGAACGCGACCGGGAGTGGCTCGCCGCCTCACCGTTCTGCCTGATCGCCACCGCCGGCGCGGACGGCACCTGCGACGTCTCCCCCAAGGGCGACCCGCCCGGTTTCGCGCTGGTGCTCGACGACGCCACGGTCGCGATTCCGGAGCGGCCCGGCAACCGGCGGGCCGACGGCTACCGCAACATCCTGGCCAACCCGCACGTCGGGTTGATCTTCCTGATCCCCGGCCGCACCGACACGCTGCGGATCAACGGCCGGGCCCGGCTGATCTCCGACGCGCCGTGGTTCGCTGACATGGAGGTCAAGGGCCACCGGCCGGTGCTGGCCGTCGAGGTCGCGATCGAGCAGATCTTCTACCACTGCACGAAGGCCTTCCTGCGCTCCGAGCTGTGGCAGCAGGAGACCTGGCAGCCGGACGTGCTGCCGACGCGCGCCCGGCTGATCAAGGAGGTGGAGGCCCCGGCGGAGAGCCTGGCCGACCTGGAACGCCACTACGGCCCGGCCTACCTGGAGACGCTCTACCGCTGACCCCGTCGCCGGCGGCCGCCACCGGGCACGTACGCGAGGCTGAGCCAGAGCGGCCGACGCATGATCACGCCGCCGTTCCGGCCGGGCACCGCAACCCCGGCGAGCTACCCGGCCGGGGTGAAGCGCGCGGGTACGCCGACGTCGGACAGGGCACGGGCGAGGTGCGGCGCTGTCGTCTTCACGTACGCCGCGCCGATGTGCGAGCCACCCCGGTAGATGAGCACGTTGCCGAACACCACAGGGCACCTGTCGGTCGGGCAGACGGCGTCGAACAGGTCGATCATCTTGACCTTCGGCGCACCCGCGACCGCCTGCCGCTGCATCCGGTAGGCCGGGTCCTGGTCGTGCCGTTCCCTGTCGAACGCGCACCGGGACAGGCGCTTGCGGTTCTTGTCGGCGCACGTCACCGCCGGTCCGGGGCCGGGGTTGTTGGCGAGCACGACGACCTTCGTGCCCACGGCGTCGAGCTTCTTCCACGCGGACCGGACCCCGGCGACCATTGCCTCGACTGTCGGCTCCTCGGCCGCGCTGTCGAAGGCGCGCGCCGCGCCCTGCGAGGTGACCAGGTAGTCGGGCCGCTCCTCGACCAGTTTGCGCATCAGCGACCGGTTCCAGTCGATGCAGTCGGTGTAGAGCCTGCTCGGGTCGTCCGCCCGGACCGCGGGGGCGCTGGTGAACGGGCACGACGCCTTCGCGGCGATCAGGATCTTCCAGTCGTTCTGCTCGGCCAGCACCTGGAACGCGGGCAGCCACTGGTCCATCTTCGAGTCGCCGACGAGCGCGACGGTGGTGGCGGCGTTCGGGTTGCCGTACGTGCAGGACAGCACCTCGGCACCGTCGACCTGCTGGAAGCACTTGTCCCGGTTGGTGTCGGGCACGTCCATGAAGCCCTGCCGGATCTCCAGCGGATCCGGCGTGATCGTGTCGAACCGTTCCGGGACCGGACCGATCGGCGCGGTGCCGGGCGCTGTCGACAGCAACGCGGCGCCTGGGGCGTACCGGCCCTTCGTGGTGGTCGCGGCGGCGGCCCAGGCGCCCATCAGCACCAGGACCATGCCGGCGCAGATGCCGGCGAGCGTGAAGTTGCCGCCCAGGCTCAACGCGAGACGCGGCGACGTGGAGATCTTCCGCGAGTACCGCAGCGGGTTCTCGACCAGCCGGAAGGTGAGCCAGGCCGGGATCACCGAGGCGAGCGCCACCAGCAGGCCCTCGGTCAGCGACAGGTCACCGAAGTGGGCGGCGGCCACCACGAGCATCGGCCAGTGCCACAGGTACAGCGAGTACGACAGGTCACCGATCCACTGGAACGGACGCGTGCCGAGCACCATCACCGGCCCGCGGGGGCCCGCTGCCGCGCCGGCCGCGATCACCGCCGCCGCGCCGAGCGTGGGCAGCGCCGCCGCGTACCCGGGCCATGCGGTCTTTCCGCTGACCAGCAGTGCCGCCGCGACGATCGCGGCGAGGCCGAGCCATCCGAGGACCACAGCCACGGACCGGGGCATCCGCGCGGCGCGGACCGCCAGCAGCGCGATGGCGGCGCCGACCCCGAGCTCCCACAGCCGCGTGGTGGAGACGAAGAACGCCCGCTGCGGCGAGTCGGCCGTCTCGATGATCGACCAGACGAACGACGGCACCGCCAGCACCGCGAGACCGACCCACAGGGCCGGCCGTACGTCAGCCCGCCGGAGCCTGCGCGCGGCGAGGATGGCCAGCACGATCAGCAGCGGCCAGAGCAGGTAGAACTGCTCCTCCACGGCGAGCGACCAGAAGTGCTGGACCGGCGACGGCGCGACGTCCTCGGCCAGGTAGTCGACCGCGCGGTCGGCGAACCGCCAGTTCACGATGTAGGTCGCCGCGGCGGCGATGTCGCCGCCGACGACCTGCCACTCACCCCGGGGTACGAACAGCCGGACCGCGACGGCCGTGACCGCCAGCACCACGGTGGCGGCGGGCAGGATGCGCTTGGCCCGGCGCGCGTAGAAACCGGTGAGCGAGACCCGACCGCTGCGCTCGATCTCCGAGATGAGCTGCCCGGTGATGAGGAAGCCGGAGATCACGAAGAAGACGTCGACGCCGACGAAGCCACCGGGGATGAACGGCAACCCGGCGTGATAGAGCAGCACCAGTCCCACGGCGACGGCCCGGAGCCCGGCGACGTCGGCCCGGAACCGGCTCGGCGTCGCCTCCCTGCCCGGCTCGCGTCCGGTGGCCGTGCCGGCCGGCTCCTCGACCGGTGAACCCTCCCGATCGGCAACCTTCGTCAACGGCGGGGAAGTCATCGCGATCCTCAAACTCTGCGGGCTGGGGGCGAGGGAACGATAGCGGCTGGTCACCCGGCGGACAATCGCGCCGCGTCGCACGCCTCACCGCCGAGTGGCCGCCAACCCCGATGCGGTTGAATCGGCTGCGTGGCGAAGACCTTGACGATCACCACCCGCAACGCGAGCTTCCAGCAGTGGCAGGCGCTGCTGACCAACCGCACCAAGCGGCAGCGTTCCGGGGAGTTCCTGGTCCAGGGGGTACGCCCGATCACGGTGGCACTGGAACAGGGCTGGGAGATCAGTGCCCTCCTCTACCCGGACCGGCAGCCCCTGTCCCGCTGGTGCCGCGACCTGCTCGACCGCGCCGACGCCAGGCGGGTGGCCCTCGCGCCGGAGCTGATGCGGGAACTGAGCGGCAAGGAGGAGGAGTCGCCCGAGCTGCTGGCCGTCGTGGCGCAGCCCGCTGACGACCTGGCCCGCATCCCGGTCGGGCCGGCCATGCTCGTGGTGGTCTTCGACCGCCCCAAGACGCCGGGCAACATCGGCACGCTGATCCGCTCCGCTGACGCCTTCGGCGCCTCCGGCGTGATCATCACGGGCCACGCCGCCGACCCGTACGACCCGAAGGCGGTCCGGGCCACCACCGGGTCGCTGTTCGCCCTACCCGTGGTGCGCGTCGCCAGTCACCGCGACGTCCTGGACTGGGTCGCCGCGGTGCGCGCGGACGGACTTCCGCAGGTCCAGATCATCGGTACGGACGAGCACGGGGACGTGGACGTCGCCGAGCACGACCTGACCGGCCCCACTCTCCTGCTCATCGGCAACGAGACGCACGGGCTCAGCAAGGGCTGGCAGGAGGCCAGCGACCGGATGGTGCGCATCCCGATCGTGGGGGCGGCGAGTTCCCTGAACGCGGCGGCGGCCGGGACGGTGGCGCTGTACGAGGCGGCCCGGCAGCGCGCCGAGCGCCGGTAGGCGGGCGGAGTCGCATCCCGCCCGTCCGGTGGCTCACCGCCGCACGAGCACTTGACTGCGCGGCTTCGCCCACTCCGACGCCGACGTCCCAGCCCACGTCGGGATCGAGCGCCACGCCCAGCGCCGCGTCCACGGTCGCGCCGCCTCCTGCTTCCTCCACCAGCCCGGCGGCTCCCGTCGGCGGCGAGGGCGGTGGGCTGCCCGTGACCGGCGACGACACAGCGACCGTGGCCGGTATCGGCGTCTGCGGCATCGGCCGCTTCGATCCATGCCGGAGTCCTCGGGCCGGCCTCGGGAAACGGCGAAGCCCAGGCCGATGACCTGGGCTTCTGTACCGAGCCGCCTGACGGAATCGAACCGTCGACCTACGCATTACGAGTGCGTCGCTCTAGCCGACTGAGCTAAGGCGGCAACGACCGCCAAGTGTACGGCACGCCCGACCGGAAGCCGAACCGGATCCCCTCGCCTCGAACCCGGACACCCGACCACGTCCGCCCCGTTACGGGAGAGACTTCGCGCCCGGTCCGGACTACCCTGCGGCGGGTGACCGACGAACCGCCGCGACCACCGGCTCCCGAGGCGCATCCCGGCGAGCGTGCCACCCGCCGCCCCCGCAGCATCGACCCCCGGGAGCTGGGTTTCACCCCGCGCCGGCCGGTGCCCTGGCTCGCGCCACTGCTCCTGATCAGCACCGGCCTGCGTACGTTGCTCGCCATGCTGTTCGGGGCGTACCTGGACAAGCGCGAGTTGCAGAACGCGTTCGGTGACGGCACGTTCCGGCAGGTCGGACCGGACGGCGGGCTCTGGCTGGACTACGTGGCCGACCTGGGTGACGGCTTCGACGCCACGTACTCGGTGGCGTACCTGCTCGCCCAGCCGGAGCTGACAGTGGACGGGCACACCCTTCCCCGCGCGCAGACGCTGGTGATGGGCGGCGACCAGGTCTATCCGGCGGCGGGCTACGAGGCGTACGAGGACCGCTGCAAGGGCCCGTACCAGTCGGCGCTGCCTGTCGCCCCGCCGGAGCAGCCGACGCTGTTCGCGGTGCCTGGCAACCACGACTGGTACGACGGGCTGACCGCGTTCCTGCGCCTGTTCGTGCGTACCCGGGATCGGCACTTCGCCGGCTGGGGCACCGGCCAGTCCCGCTCGTACTTCGCCGTCGAGCTGCCGGCCGGCTGGTGGCTGCTCGGCCTCGACGACCAGTCCGGCTCGTACCTGGACGACCCGCAGCTCACCTACTTCGATGAGGTGGCCCGCAAGCTCACCCCGGAGTCCAAGGTGATCCTGGCGGTGCCGGCGCCGACGTGGGTCAAGGCCGTCGACCACCCCAACGCGTACGACTCGATCGACTACTTCATCCGTACCCTCGTCGCGCCGACCGGCGCTCAGGTGCGGGTGCTGGTCTCCGGCGACCTGCACCACTACGCCCGCTATGCCGGGCCGGACCGGCAGCTCGTCACGTGCGGCGGTGGCGGCGCCTACCTCTACCCCACGCACCGGCTGCCGGAGAAGCTGGAGGTGCCGCCGCGTGACACGCTGACCCGGCGGGCCAGCAACACCCGGGAGTACGACCTGGCTGCGCGCTATCCGGACAAGGCGCGCTCCCGCCGGTACGGCTGGGGGATCTTCGCCCGGCTGCCGTTCCGCAACCCGGGCTTCACCACGCTGCTCGGCACCCTGCACACGCTGCTGATGCTGGCCATGGCCGGGGTGGCGGTGCAGCAGGTGGGCACCACCGAGCAGCGCCTGTTCAGCGTGCCGCTGGCGATCATGCTGGGGGCGGCGATGATGGGCGCGGTGTTCTTCGCCAAGCCACCCACGGCGGGCGGGAAACGGCACGCCCGGCACTGGATCCTCGGGGTGGCGCACGGGCTGGCCCAGGTGGCGCTCGCCGCCGGCGGCACGTGGGTCTGGTTGCAACTGCCGTTCTACGACTGGCCGTGGCCGATGCCGGCGGTCGCCGCGGCGGTGCTCTACGGGCCGGTGAGCGGGCTGGTGGCCAGCCAGCTCGTGGCGCTCTATCTGCTGGTGGCGGGCGCGTTCGGGGTGAATCTGAACGAGTTGTTCGCGGCGCAGGGCATCGAGGACTCGAAGGTGTTCCTGCGGTTCCGGATCGACCCGGACGGCACGTTGACGATCTACCCGATCGCCGTCGACAAGGTGTCCCACGACTGGCAGTTGAACCAGGACCAGTCCCCCACCGCCTCCTGGCTGACCCCGAAGACCCACCTGACCCCCCGCCTGGCCGAGCCCCCCGTCGTCATCCGCTGACCCCGCACCGGCCCCCACCCCCACCCCACCCCGTCGACCATGAAGTTAGCGGCGAAGTCGATCACTATTTCGACCGTCAACTTCATGATCGACGGGGTGGGGGCGGGCGGGACAGGGAGGAGGGTGGGAGGAGGGAGGGGGAGGGGTCAGCGCTGGTCGTGGGCCTGCCTCGGGCCGCACACCGACGCGCGGGAGCACATCGAACGGGAGCCGTCGGCGTCCAGGCGGACCGTCACCGCGTCGCGCGGGACACTGTGGCCGACCACCTTGCCCTCGCCCTGCGGCGTGGACACCCGGCTGCCGACCGCCGGGGCCGACTCCTGGAATTTCTGATACAGCGGATGTTCGTACTTCAGGCAGCACATCAGCCGCCCGCACGCCCCGGAGATGCGCAACGGGTTGAGCGGCAGGTCCTGGTCCTTCGCCATCCGGATGGTCACCGGCTCGAAGTCGGTCAGGAACGTGGCGCAGCACAGGTCACGCCCGCAGGAGCCGATGCCGCCCTGCACGCGGGCGGAGTCACGGGCGGAGAGCTGCCGCAGCTCGACCCGGCAGTGCAGCGTGGCGCCCAGGTCGCGAACCAGCGAGCGGAAGTCGACGCGGTGCGGCGCGGTGAAGTAGATGGTGGTGCGGTCGCTGCCGTTCTCCGGCGTGGCCAGGACGTGGTCGACGGCGACCACCTTCATCGGCAGGCCGTGTTCGCGGATCAGCCGCTTGGCGGCGACCTTCGCCTCGGCCTTGCGCCGGCGCAGCATCTCGTCGCGGCGCAGGTCTTCGTCGCCGGCGATCCCGGCCAGCTTCGGGAAGCTGTCGGTGTCCTCGCTGACCCACTGCGCGGCCCAGACGCACTCGGCCACCTCGGGCCCCTCGTCGGTGGGCACCAGCACCCGGTCGCCCACCTGCGGGCGCAGCTCACCCGGGTCGAGGTAGTAGAGGCGCCCGTACCGGTTGAAGCTGACCGCGCAGAGCATGCCCATACGCCACACCCTACGCGGATCGACGCCCGCCGCACGGCGCACCTGTCGCCGCCCGGTCACCCACCGCAGCGATCATCATCGTCGGCCCGGCCGAACCGGCCCCATCGCCTCGCCCGGATGGCTGAATCTCAGTGGGGCCCCTGACAAACACCGCCCGGCGCGTTGAGTGAAGGCATACCTGCGGGGGGTGCAGGGGAAGGCCACGGCGTCGCCGCCGTCACCCGGCCACGGCCGGACCGGCGCGCGACGCCGTGGACCGTCAGTAGCCGATCCGGGTGGTGCCGCCGTAGTGCGGGGCGGTGGTGGCGCGGTCCCGCCACTGTGTCTCGGCCAGGCTCGGCCCCCACTGGCGCAGCAGCGTCTCGGCACCGTCGTAGGCCACCCCGAGCACACCCAGGACCCTCGTCGCGATCTCGGCCGCGGCCGACGCCCCGGCCCGTCCCGCCTCGGCGCCGGGCCGCGTCGCCGCGTGCACGGCGACCGCCTCGGCCGAGCCCAGCACCTCGGCCAGCGCCCGGGCCAGCGCGGCCCGGCTGCCCTCCACCCAGCCGGCCAGCGCGTCGGCGTAGCCCGCCGTCGACTCCAGCCGCCCCACCAGGCTGTCCGGCCCCTCGTCCAGGTGCCGCAGCAGGGCGGCACGTGCCTCGTCGTACGCCGACGCGGCGGCACCGGACCAGGCGACCTGGTCGGCCAGCAGCGCGCAGGTGTCGTCGTACCCCCGGACGAGCCGGCGCACCGCGTGGCCGGCGCCGGTCAGCGGCGCGGGATGCAGGTCGAGGAACTCGCGCACGGCCGCGCCGGGAAGCACCTGCATGCGGCGCAGCAGCGGCCACAGCCGGTGCCCCTCGGGCGCGCCGGCGGCCAGCAGCGTGTCGACGCGGGCGAGCAGGTCGAGCCCCGGCTCGGCGAGACGGTCGAGCGCGTCCATCAGGCCTCCCGGGCCAGCCGCCGGGCGACCGCGTCGTCGGCGGCGGCGTAGCGGTCGGCGGCGCTGCGCAGCGCCGCCGCTGCGGCTGCGAGCCGGACGGCGGCGGCCTGCGCCTCGCGCGCCCGGTCGGCTGTGGCGAGCGTCCACTGGCGGTGCAGCGCGCGGCCCACCTCGCCGGGGCGGCCGGCGGTGTGCGCGCCGAACGCGGGATGCGGCGGGTCGGTGGCGGTCACCGTGCGGGAGAGGGTGGCGAGGGTCGCGCCGGCCTCGTCGAGACGGACGGCCAGGGTACGCAGCGTCTCCATGTCAGGCCCCCGCCAGCGGCCGGTAGGCCGCGAACGTCTCGTTGTGCAGCTTCTCCCGCGCCCACTGGGCCGCGTCGGCGGCGGCCGTCACAGCCGCCTGCACCGAACCGGCCACGTCGCGCGGGCTGCGGTGGTGCAGTGGGCCGAGGAAACGCACGTCGGTGATGCGTCCGCCGGCGGTCACCACCACCTCGACGAGCCCGTCGGGTGAGCGGACGGTGACCTCGACCGTCGCGACCGCCTGGTCGAACTCGGCCTGCAGGTTCTCGATCCGGCGGTAGCGCCGCACCGCCTCCTCGATCCAGGCCTCGTCGATCTCGCCCCGCGGCATCGGCGGACTCCTCCCGGCCGGTCGGCCCGACCCTCACTGAGCGTGCCGCCTCGGTCACCGCGGCATCACCGGACCGTACCGCACGCCAATCGCGCGTGTCGATGCCCTGTGGACAGTGCGGAAGGGCCCGGCTCAGCCGCGCCAGAGGGCCAGCATCATCGCCTCCACGGCGATCCGCGGCTTGACGTTGGCCTCGATCGCCGCGCGGCACTCCAGCACCGCCTCCAGGCGTCGCAGCGAGCCCTCGGCGTCCCACTTCTGCGCGCCCGCACCGGCGAGCGGCGCGGTGTCGGTGTGCACCGGGGCGACCGGCGCCCGCCACGCCATGGTGAGCGCGTCCCGGTAGAACCCGGCCAGGTCGACCAAGGCGCGGTCGAGCGCGTCCCGCTGGGCGCGGGTGGCCCGCGACTTCTGCCGCTTCTCCAGATCCTTGAGCTGGCCGGCCGCGCCGCGCATGGCACCGGCCGCGCCCCGGCCGGTGCCGCCCGCGCCGAGCGCGGTCTGCAACGCCGTACGCTCCGCCTCGTCGATCTCCGCGACGGACGCGGCGGCCTCCGCCTCGGCGGCCTCGATGAGCGCCGAGGCCGCGTCGAACGCCGCGCCCACGCCGGTCAGCCGACGCGGTACGGCCAGCACCGCGTCACGCCGCTGCCGGGCCTCCGGGTCGCGGGCCAGCCGCCGGGCCCGGCCCACGTGCCCCTGCGCCGCCGCGGCGGCCCACTCGGCCACGTCCGGCGCGACGCCGTCGCGGCGGACCAGCACCTCGGCCACCGCTGCGGGCGGCGGCTGCCGCAGGGGTACGACGCGGCAGCGCGACCGGATGGTCACGGAGATGTCGTCCGGGTGGGTGGACGGGGCGCAGAGCAGGAAGACGGTACGCGGCGGCGGCTCCTCGATCGCCTTGAGCAGCGCGTTGCCGGCGGCCTCGGTGAGCCGGTCGGCGTCCTCGATGATCACGATCTGCCACCGGCCGCCGGAGGGCGCGCTGGCCGCCCGCAGCACCAGCGCGCGCATCTCGTTGACGCCGATGGACAGGCCCTCGGGCACCACGAGGCGGACGTCCGCGTGGGTGCCGGCGAGCGTGGTGTGGCAGCCGGGACAGGTGCCGCAGCCGGTGCCGTGCACGCACTCCAGCGCGGCGGCGAAGGCGCGGGCGGCCACCGAGCGGCCCGATCCGGGCGGCCCGGTGAAGATCCAGGCGTGGGTCATGCCGGCGCCCGGGCCGGCGGGCGTGGCCGGCGCCGGGTCGCCGTCGTGCTCCTCGGCGAGCGCGTCGAGGTCGTCGTGCCCGCCCGCGGGGGACGACACCGGCGCGCGCAGCAGGGCGGCGGCCGAGGCGGCGGCCCGCCGCAGCGTGGCCACCGCCTCGTCCTGCCCGACCAGATCGCCGAAGACGTCGGTCATCGTCGGGGTTGCTCCATCGTCACCAGCTCCGCGTCGGATAACTCGGGCTGGACCGAGGTGTCCGGGCCCTGCGCCGGACGGGGGTGCACGATGCCGGCCGGATCGGTGAGCAGCTCGCCCACCCGGCGGGCGACCGCCTCGGCGGTCTCGTCGATCGGGCGGGACGCGTCGAGCACCAGGTATCGCTTCGGGTCACCGGCGGCCAGGTCGAGGAAGGCGTACCGGACCCGCTCGTGGAACGTCAGCGACTCGGCCTCCAGCCGGTCGGTGCCCTCGGCGCGGTCCTCGACCCGGCTCAGGCCGGTACGCGGCTCGACGTCGAGCAGCACCACCAGGTCGGGCTTGAGGCCACCGGTGGCCCAGGAGGAGAGCCAGGAGACCTCGTCCACCGGCAGCGTCCGACCGGCGCCCTGGTAGGCGAGCGACGAGTCGACGTACCGGTCGCTGATCACCACAGCGCCGCGCACGAGCGCCGGGCGGACGACGGTGGCCACGTGGTGCGCCCGGTCGGCGGCGTAGAGCAGCGCCTCGGCGCGCGGCGACGGCGCCTCGCCGGGCGTGGTGCCGAGCACCAGGGAGCGGATCCGCTCGCCGACCGGCGTGGCACCCGGCTCGCGGGTGACCACCACGTCGCGGCCCTGCGCGCGCAGCCGCTCGGCCAGCGCGGCGAGCTGGGTGGACTTGCCGGCGCCCTCGCCGCCCTCGAAGACCACGAACAGGCCGCTGGAGACGAACGGCTCGGCCGGCATCAGCGGGCGGCCCCGGATCGAGCCCCACAGGTCGGCGAGGACCGGTACGCCCTTCTTGTCGTCCATCTGGCCGAACGCGCTGATCCCGGCGATGATGCCGGCCGCGCCCGCGGCGAGCAGCAGCAGCCGCGTGGAGGAGATGGAGATGCCCAGGTCGGCGATGGTGAGCTGACGGGAGCCGCCGACACCGACCAGGAGGCTGCTGAGCGCGATCGCCAGGATCAGCACCAGCCGGGTGCCGATCTGCACCACCGCGAAGACCCGGCCGCGTACCTCGTCGGCGACCTCGCCGCCGAGCAGCGTGGTGCCGGCCAGGAACGCCATGCCGGCGCCCGCGCCGACCAGGATCGCGCCGAGGATGGCCATGGACAGGTGGATGGCGAACGCGAGCACCAGCACCGAGGCGCTGGCGAGCACGATGCTCATGCCGAACCAGCGGCGGCGGGACATGTCCCGCACGATCATCGGCCCGAGGCCGATGCCGAGCGCCAGGCCGACGAAGATCGCGCCGAAGAGCAGCGAGAACGCGGCGTCACCGGCGCCGAGCGAGTTGGCGAAGAACTTGCCCGTGCCGACCACGATGCCGCCGCCGGCGAACGCGCCGAAGATGCCCAGCACCAGGCCACGGACGAGTGGGGTCTGGCCGATGTATTTCCAGCCCTCGGAGAACTGCCGGAACATGCTCTGCTCGGTGCGCGCCGCCTCGGCGCGCTGGGCGTGGCTGATCTCCTTGATCCCGAGCGCCACCACGAGCGCGGTGGCCAGCCGGGACAAGGCGTTGAACCAGAGCGCGAGCTGGGCCGGCTCGGCCCAGTTCGGCAGGTCGCCGCCGACCGCGCTGGGCAGGCCGCGGGTCAGCACGGCCAGGGCGACGGCCGCGGCCACCGGCGTGAGGCCGTACGTGGTGATCAGCGTGAGCTGGTTCGCCGCCTCCAGCCGGGTACGCGGGATGAGGTTGGGGACCGCCGCCTCCTTGGCCGGGATCCACATCAACGTGATCGACTCGATCAGGAAGGTGGCGATCAGCGCCCAGCCGACCACCAGCCCGCCCGCGGCGCCGGTGAGCGCGTACAGCGGGATCGAGGCGAACAGCACGAAGCGCAGCAGGTCGCAGATGACCATGGTCCACCGGCGGTCGAACCGGTCGGCGAACACACCAGCCACCGGGCCGAGCACCAGCGCCGGGAGCAGCCGGATCGCGGTCACACCGCCGAACGCGGCGCCCTGGGCAGTGCTGCCGGAGACCTGGGACGCGGCGAACAGCGCGGTGGCGAGCAGGCCGAGCCAGTCGCCGAAGGAGGCGGCGCTGAGGACGATCCACAGCCTGCGGAACGGCCGGATGCGCAGCACCGACCGGATGGCGGCGACGCCGGAGTGGTCGGCGGCTGTCCCGGGCGACGACACGCCGGGCGACTCGCCGTTGTTCTGGCTTTCGATGGCCGTACCTCCACGTGCCGGCCCAGGTCTGGGCATCCCCGGTGGAACACTCTAGTCGCGCAGGAAGGGTCGTCCCCCGCGACATTCGCCTGCTCGCCGAGCCTAGGCCGCCGGGACCACCGCCCGCAGCCCGGACAGACGCGAGGGTATTTCGCATTGCCGTCCAGACAGTTAGCGTGCAGACGTGGCCATCGACCGTGACAAGACTCGCGATCGTCTCGACCGGGCGACCGCTCACCTCGACCCGCCGTACGCAGTCGTCGACCTCACCGCGTTCGACGCCAACGCCGAGGCCCTGGCCGGCCGGTCCGGCGGCAAGCCGCTGCGCGTGGCGAGCAAGTCGGTACGGGTCCGCGAGCTGCTGACCCGGGCGCTCAAGCGGCCCGGATGGCACGGCGTGATGGCCTTCACGCTGCCCGAGGCGCTCTGGCTGGTCCGCTCCGGGGTCAGCGACGACGTGCTCGTGGCGTACCCGACGGCCCACCGGGGCGGCCTCACCGACCTGGCCGCCGACCCGGCGCTCGCCGACGCGGTGACACTGATGATCGACGACACCGCGCAGCTCGACCTGATCGACCGGGTGTGCCCGCCCGCGCGCCGCCCCGCGTTGCGGATCTGCCTCGACCTGGACGCCTCCTGGCGCCCGCTGGGCGGCCGGGTGCACGTCGGCGTGCGCCGCTCCCCGGTACACAGCGCGACGGCGGCCGGCGCGCTCGCCGCCGCCGTCGCCGGCCGGCCGGGCTTCCGGCTGGTCGGCCTGATGTCGTACGAGGCACAGATCGCCGGCCTCGGCGACGCGCCACCCGGACAGGCGATGCTCGGCTCGGCGATCCGGGTCGCGCAGCGCGGGTCGTACCGGGAACTGCTGGCCCGCCGCTCGGCCGCGGTCGGCGCCGTCCGCGAGCACGCCGACCTGGAGTTCGTCAACGGCGGCGGCACCGGCAGCGTGGCCGCCACCAGCGCGGACCCCGCGGTCACCGAGGTCACCGCGGGCTCCGGCCTGTACGGGCCGACGCTGTTCGACGCGTACCGTGCCTGGCAGCCGACCCCGGCGGCGTTCTTCGCCTGCGCGGTGGTCCGCCGCCCGGCGCCCGGGCTGGCGACGGTGCTCGGCGGCGGCTGGATCGCCTCCGGCCCGGCGGCGGACAACCGGCTGCCGCGGCCGTGGCTGCCGGAAGGGTTGAAGCTGCTCGGCGCGGAGGGCGCCGGCGAGGTGCAGACGCCGCTGGCCGGGAAGTCCGCTGACGGCCTGCGCGTCGGCGACCGGGTGTGGTTCCGTCACGCCAAGGCGGGCGAGCTGTGCGAGCACGTCAACGAGGTGCACCTGGTCGAGGGGGACGCGGTGGTCGCCACCGTGCCGACCTACCGGGGCGAGGGGCACGCCTTCCTCTGAGCCGCCCCGCGGCCCTGCCCCACCGCGTGACGACGGCGGGCCCCGGCGCACTCGGGAACCCGCCGTTCAACGTGCCGCTCAACCCTGGTGGACGGCCTCCGTGGGGGCGTTCACCTGCCGGTGCAGGTACTCCCGGATGAGCGCCTTGGCCTCGACCAGCACCCGCTCGTCGCCGTCGGTGCGGCGGCGGAAGGCCAGCTTGATCAGGGCGTCGGCGGCCTCCACCGCGACCTCCAGGTGGAACCGCAGGTCGGGCACCCCGGCCAGGCCGAAACGCTCGGTGAGTACGCGGGCGAGCTGCTCCGCGATGACCCCGTTGTTGTCCCGCTGGTCGTCCAGCAGGTGCAGGTCGACCACGTCGCCGAAGTGCAGGGTACGGAAGCCGGGGACGGTGCGGTGCATCGAGATGTACTCGTCGATCGCCGCGTCGACACCGTCCCACCAGTGGGTCAGGTCGTCCGAGGAGAACCGCTCGTCGAGCCGCTGGAGGTAGGACTCCATGGTGCGCAGGGTCAGCGCCTGCACGATCGCCCGTTTGTCCGGGAAGAACTGGTAGACCGACCCGATCGCCACCTCGGCACGCTCGGCGAGCAGGGTCGTGGTCAGCCCTTCGTACCCCACCTCGTCGACGAGCTCGGCGCAGGCGTCCAGCATCCGCTGGACCCGCGCGACACTTCGACCCTGCACCGGTACCCGACGCAGCGGCCCGGTCGTGGCGGCTGGTGTGGACACTCGGCGCCACCCCCCTTCGACGGATGAACATATCTGCACGTCACGAGTCTGTGACTACCGGTACAACGAGCCGGGCTCGATTGCGGTATTTACCAGGCACAACGTTCCTGATATGAATTCAGTTCATATTCATGTCGAGGAGTGGCCGCGATGACCGGTACCACCGCCACCTGGTCCAACTGGGCCGGCAACCAGCACAGCACCGCGCTCCTCACCGTGCGCCCGCGCAGCGTCTCCGACGTGGCCGAGGCGGTGCGCCGGGCCGCCGCGGCGGGCCGGACCATCCGGGCCACCGGCAGCGGCCACTCCTTCACCGCCACCGCCGTCGCCGACGGGCACCGGATCGACCTCGCCGCGCTGGAGACGGACGTCACAGTCGACGTGGCGCGCCGCCTGGTCACCGTACCGGCCGGGATGACGTTGCACACGCTCAACGAACTGCTCGCCGGGCACGGCCTCGCCATGCCGAACCTGGGCGACATCGACGCCCAGACCATCGCCGGTGCGCTCTCCACAGGCACCCACGGCACCGGGGCGAAACTGGGCTGCCTGTCCACCTTCGTGGCCGGGCTGACGCTCGTCACCGGCACCGGCGAGGTGCTGCGCTGCTCGGCCGAGGAGAACCGCGACGTCTTCGACGCCGCCCGGGTCGGGCTCGGCGCGGTGGGCGTGCTGGTCGAGGTCACGCTGCGCTGCGTGGACGCCTTCGTGCTGCGCGCGCACGAACGCCCGGCCCCGCTCGCCGAGGTGCTCGACGACCTGCCCGGCCTGTACGACGCGCACGACCACGCCGAGTTCTACTGGTTCCCGTACACCGACCGGGTGCAGGTCAAGACCAACGACCGGGTAACCGCCGACGACCGGCCGCTTCCCGGCTGGCGCGGCTGGCTGGACGACGAGTTCCTCTCCAACACCGTCTTCGCCGGCGCCTGCCGCCTCGGCCGCGCCGTACCCGCCCTCGCACCCACGATCAGCGCCGTCTCCGCCCGCGCGCTCACCGAACGCACCTACACCGGCCGCTCCGACCGGGTGTTCTGCACGCCGCGCCGGGTCCGCTTCGTGGAGATGGAGTACGGGCTGCCGCGCGAGGCACTGCCCACCGCGCTGGCCGAGCTGCGCCGGATCGTGGACCGGCTGCCGTTCAAGGTGCTGTTCCCGGTCGAGGTGCGGTTCACCGCCGCCGACGACATCTGGCTGTCCCACTCGTACGGGCGGGACTCGGCGTACATCGCCGTGCACCAGTACGCGGGCATGCCGTACGAGCCGTACTTCCGCGCGTTCGAGCAGGTGGCGACGGAGTTGGGCGGCCGCCCGCACTGGGGCAAGCTGCACTGGCGCACCGCCGAGTCCCTGGCGAGCGCCTACCCGAGATTCGCGGACTTCCAGTCCGTCCGCGCCCGCCTGGACCCGTCCCACATCTTCCAGAACCCCTACCTGACCCAGGTCCTGGGCGCCTGACCGGCCTAGCGGAGATCTTGGTACGGGGGCGCCCCTTGAAGGGCGTTCCCGTACCAAGATCTTGGCGGCTGTCCACAGGGGCAACAGGGAGGACGGGACAGCAGGTGGGATTCATGTGTGGAGATGCCGGGGGATGACGCGGACGAGTTGAGCTGGTTGCTGTTCCATCAGGAACGGGTGCTCGAAGCGACGCAGGCTCGACGGTTCCTGTCCGAGAAGGCGATCCGGCACCGGCTGGGCAGCGGGCGCTGGCGGCAGGCGCACCGGCGCGTCTACGTCACCCACAACGGGCCGGTGGGTCCGAAAGAGTGGCGTTGGGTGGCGGTGCTCGCGGCGGGACCGGCAGCGACGCTGGGTGGACTCACCGCGGCCCAGGCATGGGGCCTGCGGCGCTACGAGAGCCGGCTGGTGCATCTGCTGCTGCCGGCCCGGCATCAGACGCGAACCCTGCCACCGGGTGTGCGGATCCATCGCACCACCGCACTGCCGCCAGAGGACGTGCTGGACGTCGGCAAGCCCCGCCGGACCATGCCGGCCCGCTCGCTCGTCGACGCGGCACAGTGGGCGGCGACCGACGAGGAGGCACGGGCTGTCATCGCGGCAGGCTTCCAGCAACGCCTGGTCTGGGGCGACGACCTGCATCGGGTGCTACAGCGGCTCCCTCGCGCACGTCGGCGCCGGCTGATCCTGGCGACCGCCACGGACGCGGCCGGCGGCGCTCAGTCCCTTGCCGAAATCGACTTCCTCGATCTCGTCCGGCGGGCCGGGCTACCCGAACCGTCCCTCCAGGTCGTCCGGCGTGACGCCACCGGGCGGCGGCGCTACCTGGACGTCTGGTTCGAGCGGTGGCGGGTGCACGTCGAGATCGACGGCGGGCAGCACCTCGACCCGAAGACCGCCTGGGCGGACATGCAGCGGCAGAACGACGTCTGGACCACCGGTGACCGGGTCCTGCGCTTCCCCGCCTGGGCGGTCCGCAACGACCCCACCCGCGTGATCACCCAGTTGCGTGCCGCCCTGCGATACGTAGGCTGGCCCGGCTGAGATCTTGGTACGGATCCGCCCCTCCACGGGCGTTTCCGTACCAAGATCACTCCTTCGGGGTTGAGGTCGCCTTCTTGGGAGCGGCCTTCTTCGCGGGAGTTTTCTTCGCCGCCGTGGCCTTGGCCGTCGTCTTCTTCGCCGCGGCCGTGGTCTTCTTCGCGGCCGTGGTCTTCTTCGCCGGGGCGGCCTTCTTGGCGGCCTTCTTCTTCGGCGCCGGGCCCTTCGCGCGCTTCTCGGCCAGCATCTCCGACGCCTGCTCCAGCGTCAGCTCCTCCGGCGTCTGCCCGCGCCGCAGCGACGCGTTGAACTCGCCGTCCGTCACGTACGGCCCGAACCGGCCGTCCTTGATCACCAGCGGCTTCTCGGTGAGCGGGTCGTTGCCCATCTCCCGCAGCGGCGGCGCGGCTGCCCGGCGCTGGCGCGTCTTCGGGGCGGCCAGCAACGCCAGCGCCTCGTCCAGCGTGACTGTGAACATCTTGTCTTCCGAGTCCAACGAGCGGAAGTCGTCACCGCGCTTGACGTACGGGCCGTAACGGCCGTTGTTGGCGAACACCTCGGCGCCGTCCGGGGCCACGCCGATCAGCCGGGGCAGGCGCAGCAGCTGCAACGCCTGCTCCAGGGTCAGGCTGTCCGGCGTCTGCGAGCGCAGCAGCGACGACTTGCGCTCGCCGCTGGCCACGTACGGGCCGAACCGGCCGGACTTGAGCACGATCGGCTCGCCGGTCGACGGGTCGTCGCCGAGCTTGCGCTCACCGCCGCCGCCGAGGAACAGCTCGTGCACCTTCTCCGGGGTCAGCTCGTCGGGGGCCAGGCCCTCCGGGATCGGCGCCCGGTCGCCCGGCGAGCCACTCTCCTCGCCCTCACCCGAGGCCGCCGGTGCCGGCACCTGCTGCTCGCCGGGGAGCGCCCGCTGCAGGTACGGCCCGTACCGGCCGACCCGGACGACGACCTCGCGGCCCTCGTCGTCGGTGAACAGGGGGATGGAGTTGACGCTGCGCGCGTCGATCTCGCTGAGATTCTCGGTGACCAGCTTCTTCAAGCCGCCGGCGTGCGCGATGGCCTGGTCGCCGGTGCCGTTGGTGCTGCCGAAGTAGAAGGAGGTGAGGAAGTCGACGGCGGCGTGGTCACCACCGGCGATCTCGTCCAGCTCGTTCTCCATGCTGGCCGTGAAGTCGTAGTCGATCAGGCGCGGGTAGTGCCGCTCCATCAGCCCGATCACCGCGAACGCCAGGAACGACGGGATCATGGCCTGGCCGCGCTTCACCACGTACCCGCGGTCCTGGATCGTCTGCATGATCGACGCGTACGTGGAGGGCCGGCCGATGCCCAGCTCTTCGAGCGCCTTGACCAGCGACGCCTCGGTGTAGCGGGCGGGCGGCTGGGTGTGGTGGCCCTGCGCGGCCAGCTCGTCGGCGGTCAGCGGCTGGTCCTTGACGAGCGTGGGCAGCCGCCGCTCGGCGTCCTCGGCCTCGGCGTTCTCGTCGTCGCTGGACTCGACGTACGCGCGCAGGAAGCCCGGGTCGGTGATGGTCTTGCCGGTCGCGCCGAAGTCGGCCTCCTCCTGGGCGGAGGAGACGGCGCGGATGCGCACCGACACGCTGGAGCCGACCGCGTCGGTCATCTGCGAGGCGATGGTGCGCCGCCAGATCAGCTCGTAGAGCTTGAACTCCTCGGCGGACAGCTCCTTGGCCACCTCGCCCGGGGTGCGGAAGTTGTCGCCCGCGGGGCGGATCGCCTCGTGCGCCTCCTGCGCGTTCTTCACCTTGCCGGTGTAGCGGCGCGGCTCCGGCGGCACGCTGCGCTCGCCGTACAGCTCGACGATCTGCCGGCGGGCCGCCGCGATGGCCGTCTCGGACAGGTTCACCGAGTCGGTACGCATGTAGGTGATGTAGCCGTTCTCGTACAGGCGCTGCGCGGTGCGCATCGTCTGCTGCGACGAGAACCGCATCTTGCGGGCCGCCTCCTGCTGGAGCGTGGAGGTGATGAACGGCGCGTACGGGCGGCGGCGGTAGGGCTTCTCCTCGACCCGGGTGACGGTGAACGGCTGGTCGGCCAGGCGGGCCGCGAGCCCCCGGGCGCCGCCCTCGTCCAGGTGCACCACACCCGCGCCGGGCCGCACCCGGCCGGTGGTCGGCTCGAAGTCCTTGCCGGTGGCGATCCGGTCACCGTTGAGCGCGACGAGCGTGGCGTTGAACGTGCGCGGGCCCTCGCCCGGCTTCGCCACCGCGAGCGTGGCCAGGATGTCCCAGTACTCGGCGGTGCGGAACGCCATCCGCTGGCGCTCCCGCTCGACCACGATCCGCGTCGCCACTGACTGCACCCGGCCCGCCGACAGCCTCGGCATGACCTTCTTCCACAGCACCGGCGAGACCTCGTAGCCGTAGAGGCGGTCGAGGATGCGCCGCGCCTCCTGGGCGTCGACCAGGTCGCGGTCGATCTCCCGGGGGTTCGCCACAGCGGCCTGGATCGCCGGCTTGGTGATCTCGTGGAAGACCATCCGCTTGACCGGCACCTTGGGCTTGAGCGTCTCCACCAGGTGCCAGGCGATGGCCTCGCCCTCGCGGTCCTCATCCGTCGCCAGGAAGATCTCGTCGACCTCCTTGGCCAGCTTCACCAGCTTGCTGATCTGCTGCTTACGGTCGGGCGACACCACGTAGAGCGCGTGGAAGCCGTTGTCGACGTCGACGCCGAGGCGCGCCCACGGCTCACCCTTGTACTTCGCCGGGACGTCGGCGGCGTTGCGGGGCAGGTCCCGGACGTGGCCGAAGCTGGCCTCCACGACGTACCCCGGGCCGAGGTAGCCCGAGATCGTCTTGGCCTTCGCCGGTGACTCGACGATGACCAGACGGGTGGTTCCAGCGTTGCTCGGCACGTCTCTCCCCGACCTCACTCCTACGCCATGCCCGCTTCGGGCCGTGTTGCACCACCCGGACCACAGGCGGTCCGGATGTCCAACGTAACGCGCCGTCCGCGTTCCGGGTTTCGTGGGCGGCAAACGGGCCGCCCTCCCGGCGACCGCCGGCCGCACCCTGCCGGACGGCGTCACGGTACACCGTGGGTAGGGCGGCAGGCGGGTCACTGTGACGATCGCGTACACCCGGCGCAGCCGTCGCCGGGTGTCCGGGTTCGGACACCGGACGGTCAGCCGTGCGAGCCCGGCCACTCCGCCGCCGGCGCCGTGGCCGGCCGTTCCCCCACCAGTTCGGCGAGCCGCGACATCCGCCGCCCGCCGATCCGGAACGCGGGTCCGCCCTCGTCCGGCTCCACGAACGCGGCCGGCAGCCCGACCGCCGCCAGCGCGGCGCGGACCACCGGCCAGCACGGCTCGTCGGCCGGTCCGAGCCGCAGCCGGAACCCGCCCGGCTCGGCCGTGCCGGCGGCGGCCGCCCAGAGCCGCAGCCGCCGCCCGTCCAGGTGGAAACGGGCCGGTGGCCGCTTCGCCGCACCGCGCAGCCAGGCCCGCGCGAGCGGCGCCAGCATGCTCGTGTACGCGGTGCGCACCCGGTGCCGCCCGTCCTCGGTCGGCTCCCAGCTCGCCGGCACACCCCGGGCGCCCAGCTCGGCCACCAGCACGTGCACCCGCCAGGCGACGTCGACCACCACGGAGATCCGGGCCGTGCCGCCCATCCGCCCCACCTCACCCGGCCCGGCGAGCAGGCCGGAGAGGTCCGCCAGCGCGGGATCGGCCGCCTCGGTGGAGAACAGCGAGGGCTGGCGGGCCGGTTTCGGGGTGGGAGGGGTCAGCGACACTCCGGGACCTCGTCGAAGGCCTCTTTCAGCTCGGTCGAGTCGAGTTTGCCGGTGTCCAGCGCGCTCGCGTCGTACTCCTTGTTGAGCGTGTCCACGGCGGCGCGCACGCCGTCGTAGAACGGACCGGCCTGGGCGGTGTCGAGCCGGTCGATGGCGGACCGGGCGCGGCCGTACGCGTCACGCATCTTGCTCAGCGACCCGAGGAACCCGGCGGACACCTCGGCGCCGCGTTCGGCCTCGGGCACGCCCGCCTCCTCGACCTTGCGCCGGGCCGTCTCGCTGGCCTGCTCGGCGCCGGCGAAGAGCCGGACCAGGTTCTCCTTGGCCTGCGCCGGGGTGGTCTGCGCGGTCATCTGCTGCTGGGTGCTGCTGGTCAGCTTGGAGATCTCCGCGCGCCACGGGGTGAGCGCCTGGCACACCGACGCGGCCCAGACCCGGGGGTTGGGACCGCCACCGCACCCGGCGGCGACGAGGACCAGCGTGGCCAGGACCACCGTGAGCTTTCCGGCGGTTGCCGCCCGGCGCGTACGCATGCGAAGCAGCGTACGACCTCCGGGCGGAACCGCCACCGGTCAGGTTTGCCGGGCACGGGGTTCCCGGCCGGCCGGGGCCGGCCGGGAACCGTCGCGTGCGATCAGGCGTTCACCGTCTCCGGACGCTGGCCCGGGGTGCCGGCCCCGCTGTCCTCGTCGGTCATCGCCACACCCTTACGCTTGCTGAACACCACTGCGGCCGCGATGATCAGCGCGGCCACCACGGCGATCGTGATGCGCAGCGGGTTGTTCTTGTCGTCGCCCACGCTCCAGGCCACCACGGCCGGGGCGATCAGCAGCGAGACCAGGTTCATCACCTTGATCAGCGGGTTGATCGCCGGGCCGGCGGTGTCCTTGAACGGGTCACCGACTGTGTCGCCGATGACGGTGGCGGCGTGCGCGTCGGAGCCCTTGCCGCCGTACGCGCCGTCCTCCACCAGCTTCTTGCCGTTGTCCCAGGCGCCACCGGAGTTGGCCAGGAACACCGCCATCAGCGTGCCCGCACCGATCGCGCCGGCCAGGTACGCGGCCAGCGCGCCCGGGCCGAGGCCGAAGCCGACGGCGATCGGGGCCAGGATGGCCAGCAGGCCGGGGGTCATCAGCTCGCGCTGCGCGTCCCGGGTGCAGATGTCCACGACCTTGCCGTACTCGGGCCGCTGGGTACGGTCCATGATGCCGGGCAGCTCGCGGAACTGGCGGCGTACCTCCATCACCACCGCCCCGGCCGAGCGGGAGACCGCGTTGATGGCCAGGCCGGAGAAGAGGAAGACCACAGCCGCGCCGATGATCAGGCCGACCAGGTTGCGCGGGTTGGACACGTTGAGCGAGTTGAGGATCTCGGTGCCGACGTCGCCCACGCCCGCGTCCTCGTAGGCCGAGCGCAGCGTGTCGGTGTACGAGCCGAACAGCGCGGTGGCGGCCAGCACCGCCGTGGCGATCGCGATGCCCTTGGTGATCGCCTTGGTGGTGTTGCCGACCGCGTCCAGCTCGGTGAGCGTCCGCGCGCCGTGCTCGTCGATGTCGCCGGACATCTCGGCCACGCCCTGCGCGTTGTCGGAGATCGGGCCGAACGTGTCCATCGCGACGATGACGCCGACGGTGGTGAGCAGGCCGGTGCCGGCCAGCGCGACAGCGAACAGCGACAGCGTGATCGAGCTGCCGCCGAGCAGGAACGCGCCGAAGACGCCTGCGCCGATCAGCAGCGCCGAGTAGACGGCCGACTCCAGGCCGACGCTGATGCCGGCGAGGATGACGGTGGCGGCGCCGGTCTGCGAGCTCTTGCCGATGTCCTGCACCGGGCGCCTGTTGGTCTCGGTGAAGTACCCGGTCAGCGCCTGGATCGCGGCGGCCAGCACGATGCCGATCACGACCGCGCCGATGGCCACCAGTCGCGGGTTGCGGTCGACGTCGGTCAGCCCGCCCTCCAGCTCGGCGAACGTGGCCGGCAGGTACGCGAACGCGGCGATCGCGACGAGCACCGCGGCGATCAGCGCGGACAGGTAGAAGGCCCGGTTGATCGCGGTCAGGCCGTTGCGGTCGCTGGCGCGCAGCCGGGTGATGAACACGCCGACGATCGCGACCAGCACGCCGATGGTGGAGATGATCAGCGGGAAGACCAGGCCGGTCTCGCCGAACGCGGCCCGGCCGAGGATCAGCGCCGCGACGAGCGTGACCGCGTACGACTCGAACAGGTCGGCGGCCATGCCGGCGCAGTCGCCGACGTTGTCGCCCACGTTGTCGGCGATGGTGGCGGCGTTGCGCGGGTCGTCCTCGGGGATGCCCTGCTCGACCTTGCCGACCAGGTCGGCGCCGACGTCGGCGGCCTTGGTGAAGATGCCGCCGCCGACCCGCATGAACATGGCGAGCAGCGCGGCGCCGAAGCCGAAGCCCTCCAGCACGGTCGGTGCGTCACCCCGGAAGATCAGCACGACCAGCGCCGCACCGAACAGGCCGAGGCCGACGGTGAGGAAGCCGACCACGCCGCCGGTGCGGAAGGCGATCTTCATGGCGCCCTCGCGCCCGCCTTCCCGCTCCCGTGCGGCCGCCGCCACCCGCAGGTTGGCGCGGGTGGCCAGCCACATGCCGGCGCCGCCGATGAACGCGCTGAACAGCGCACCCACCACGAAGAACGCCGAGCGGCCGGCCTTCACCAGCGTTTCGTTGCCGTCGGTGTCGTGCACCGGCAGCAGGAACAGCAGCACGACGGCGATCACCACGAAGATCGCCAGCGTGCGGAACTGCCGCAGCAGGTACGCCGACGCGCCCTCCTGCACCGCGCCGGAGATCTCCTGCATGTTGGTGGTTCCCTTACCGGCCGCCAGGACCGCCCTGGTGAGGGCGGCCGCGAAGACGAGCGCCACCAGCGCGATGACCGCGGCGATGACGACGTACGTCACGTTGGCTCCGGTAAGGGACAGTGCGCCGCCGTCGGCGGCCAAGGTCCCGGACATCTATGTCCTCCTGTACCGAACAACTCGCGCCGACCTGTGGAGACGCACGGGCCGACGCCTGGATGCGGACTCGCAAGCGCGCGCCGACCCACTCCGGCGGACCAGCGATGAACTCCCGTTCCCGCTGGCTACGGGACGGGATCACTTGCTGACAACTCGGGTACTGTAGCCCTCCGGCGTGGCGGAGGTCACACCAAGGGGGCACCGTGTCTCGATGATCTTCGTAACTGTGTTATGCGAAGAAATCTGATATATGGCGCGGCCAATACGACGAGGCCGCGCTCCCTTTCGGGGAACGCGGCCTGCGTGTGCGAATCGGGTCAGGCGCGGCCGGCCGGCCAGGACATCCGTACCTCGGTGCCGACGCCGTCGTCGACCGGGCGGACCTGGAGATCCTCCACGAAACCGGCGAGCAGCGCGAAACCCACCCCGGTGGTGAGCGCGTCCTCGCTGAGCGACTCCTTGGCCAGTTCGTCCGGGCCGAGCGCGGCCAGGCCGAGGCCCGCCTCGATCGGGGCCCGGTCCACCACCCGGACCGTGTAGCCGCCGCCGTCGGACATCTCCACGTACACCGGGTCGGCCAGGCCGTACTGCCGGTGCAGCGCGACCGCCCGGGTGCACGCCTCACCGATGGCCAGGCGCACCTCGTCCAGCAGGTCCTCGCGTACGCCGGCCCGCCGAGCCACCGCGACGCCGACCAGGCGGGCGGTGCGCACGTGCACCGGGGCCGGAGAGAAGGACAGCTTGACGGTCGCCATCACGCGCCGGTGGAGTCGGCGGCGATGGCCGCGTCGACCGTCGGATGCAGCGGGAAGACCTGGTCCAGGGCGGTGATCCGGAAAATCTTGAGCAGCGGCTCCTTGTCGCAGACCAGCGCGAAGGAGCCACCGGCCGAGCGCAGCCGCTTGAGCGCGCCCACGAGCACGCCCAGACCGGTCGAGTCGAGGAAGTCCACCCGGCCGAGGTCGACCACCACGTGGCGGGCCCCGCCGTCGATCAGCTCCAGGAGCCGTTCCCGCAGGCGGGGGGCGGTGTAGACATCCACCTCACCGCCGACCTCGAGCACCGTGTGCTCCCCCACGGCGCGGGTCGCCAGCGACAGCTCCATCGGTCCCTCCTCGGTAAACTCTCCTGGGCATCTAACCATCTCCCCGTGCGGCCCCCTCGGTCACCGGCCACGCCCTCCCCATACCCCCACCCTGCGGTTCCCAATTCCGAACACCAGTGCGAGAGTGCAGGACGTGACCGACCACAGCCCCGGCCCGCGACGTGCGCCGGGCGAGCTGCTGAGCCGGTTGCGGCTGCGTCACGCCACCGACCCGGTCACCCACGTCGAACGCGTCCCGGCCCGCGCCGGCGAGCCCGTCGGGTGGCCCGGCTGGGCGCCGGAGGAACTGAGGGCGGCGTTCGCACGGCGCGGCGTCACCACCCCGTGGCGGCACCAGGCCGAGGCCGCCGAGCTGGCGTACGCGGGCCGGCACGTGGTGGTCGCCACCGGCACGGCGTCCGGCAAGTCCCTGGCGTACCAGCTTCCCGCGCTGAGCACGCTGCTCGCCGACCCGCGCGCCACGATGCTCTACCTGGCGCCGACCAAGGCGCTCGCCGCCGACCAGCTCCGCGCCGTCGCCGGTCTCGAACTCGACGGGGTACGCCCCGCCACCTACGACGGGGACACACCGCGCACCGAGCGGGAGTGGATCCGCAGGCACTCCCGGTTCGTGCTGACCAACCCGGACATGCTGCACCACGGCATCCTGCCCGGGCACGCCCACTGGTCCGGTTTCCTGCGCCGCCTCGCGTACGTGGTGGTCGACGAGTGCCACACCTACCGGGGTGTCTTCGGCTCACACGTCGCGCACGTCCTGCGGCGGTTGCGCCGGCAGTGCGCCCGCTTCGGGTGTACCCCGGTGTTCCTGCTTGCCTCGGCCACGTCGGGCGATCCGGCGGCGGCGGCCGGGCGGCTCACCGGCCTGCCGGTCACCGCCGTCACCGAGGACACGTCGCCGCGCGGCGGGGTGACGTTCGCGCTCTGGGAGCCGCCGCTGCTGCCTCCCACCGACTCGTCCGTCGACGCCGACCTCGTCCAGGTCCGGCGCTCCGCGCTGCGGGAGACCGCGGACCTGCTCGCCGACAGCGTGGTGGAAGGGGTACGCACACTCGCGTTCGTGCGGTCTCGCCGGGGCGCCGAGGTGGTCGCAGCGAACGCCCGGCGGTCACTCGACGAGGCGGTGCCCGGGCTGGGCGACCGGGTGGCCGCCTACCGGGCCGGCTACCTGCGCGAGGAACGCCGCGAACTGGAACGGGCGCTGCTGCACGGTGACCTGCTCGGGCTCGCCTCCACCAACGCGCTCGAACTCGGCGTCGACCTGGTCGGGCTGGACGCGGTGCTGATCTGCGGCTGGCCCGGCACCCGCGCGTCGCTGTGGCAGCAGGCCGGGCGGGCCGGGCGCTCCGGCGACGAGGCGCTCGCCGTGCTGGTGGCCCGGGACGACCCGCTCGACACCTACCTGGTGCACCACCCGGAGGCGCTGTTCGGGCGGCCGGTCGAGGCGACGGTGCTCGACCCGGCCAACCCGTACGTGCTCGCGCCGCAGCTCGCCTGCGCCGCCCACGAGTCCCCGCTCACCCCGGCCGACCTGGACCTGTTCGGGGAGGGCGCGAAGGAGGCGGTGGACTCGCTGGTCGAGGCGGGTGCGCTGCGGCAGCGGCCCACCGGCTGGTACTGGCGGCACCGGGAACGGCCCGAGGTCGACCTGCGCGGCGAGGGCGGCACCCCGGTATGCGTGGTCGAGGAGTCCACCGGCCGGCTGCTCGGCACCGTCGACGGCGGGTCGGCGCACTTCCTGCTGCACACCGGCGCGGTCTACCTGCACCAGGGCGTCTCGTACGTGGTCGACTCGCTCGACCTGGCCGACGGGTGCGCGCTCGTGCACGCCGAGGAGCCGGACTGGTCCACCCACGCCCGCGACGTCACCTCGCTGTCGGTGGTGTCGGTCCGCTCGTACGTGGACGCCGGGCCGGTCGGCCTGTTCCTCGGCGAGGTGGACGTGACCAGCCAGGTGGTGTCGTACCAGCGGCGGCGCATCGCCACCGGCGAGGTGATCGACACCCGCCCGGTGGATCTGCCCGCCCGGGAGCTGCGCACCGTCGCGGTGTGGTTCACGCTCTCCCCCGAGTCGCTGACCGCCGCCGGTGTCGAGGCGGCTGACGTACCGGGCGCGCTGCACGCCGCCGAGCACGCCGCCATCGGCCTGCTGCCGCTGATGGCGACCTGCGACAGGTGGGACATCGGCGGGCTGTCCACCGCCCTGCACCCGGACACCGAGGCGCCCACCGTCTTCGTCTACGACGGCCACCCCGGCGGTGCGGGTTTCGCCGAGCGGGCGTACGGCACCGCCGCCGCCTGGCTGCGCGCCACCCGGGACGCGATCGCCGAGTGCGGGTGCGAGACCGGGTGCCCGTCCTGCGTCCAGTCCCCGAAGTGCGGCAACGGCAACAACCCGCTGGCCAAGGCGGAGGCGGTGAAGGTCCTCGACGTGGTGCTGACCAACCTCGCCACGGTCGGGTACACGGGTCCGGAGCGCCCCGGGAACCTTGGCCCGGACGGCACCACGTCGCCAAAGGCGGATCCCGGCCCGGAGGCGGGGCACTCTGGGGCGCTGCCCCGGCAGGGTGACCGGGTGGCCCGCCCGGCCCCGGCGGCAGGCCCGCCGGCCTGACCCGGCGCGGACGGTCTTCCGGCGCCGGGGTGTCTGGTTGGTGGGACGGGTGCATGAGGGTAGGGCCGTCGGGGCATTGATGTATGGGAGCGCTTCCATGCATCATTTCCGGTAGCGCACAGGTGACCCGAGACCCGTTCCGCCGGAGGTGCCGCCGTGGCCGACACGATCGCCGAGACCGTCGAGCTGCTCTACACCATCGACCAGGAGAACCTCACCCCCGACCAGCAGATAGCGCTGGGCACCGCGATGGCCACGCTCGCCCAGGCGGAGCGGCTGGAACAGGTCAACGAGCGCCTGCGCGGCATCCATCAGGTGCTGAACAGCTGGGCGATGAAGGCCACGGTCGACGGCGGTCGTTGACCTTGCGCCCGCCGTTTCGGGGTACGACGACACCCCCTGCACGGCGTGCCGCCGCGTGGGTCCTGCCTGCGGCGGCCGCTCGTCCCGCAGAGGTGGCTGCTCGGGCGAGCGGTGGTCGGCCTGCTGTGCAAGACTCCGGCGACCCCTCGAAGGAGATCCCATGTCGCCCGACAACCTGCAGGCCCAGCACCGGTTCATCATCCGTCAGCGGCTCCGGATGATGGTCAACCAGTACGACGTGCACTCGGTGGCGCCCGACGGCTCCGAGGGTGGGCTGCTCGCGTTCGCGCAACAGAAGCGGCTCGCCTTCAAGGAGCAGGTGACCATCTACACCGATGACTCCAAGCAGTACCCCCTTCTCGGCTTCAAGGCCCGTCAGCGGCTCGACCTCGGTGCCACCTACGACGTGACCGATCACGCGGGCAACCCGATCGGGCTGTTCCGCAAGGACTTCGCCCAGTCGCTGCTGCGCTCGACGTGGCACGTCGAGCAGCCCGGCCTGCCGCCCGCCACCGGGCAGGAGCGCAGCCTGCCGGTGGCGCTGCTGCGCCGGTTCGTCGACTCGCTCTCCTGGTTGCCGTACCACTTCGACTTCATGGCCGGCGGCCAGCCGGTGTTCTCGGTCGACCGGAAGTGGGGCCTGCGGGACCGGTACTCGGTGGAGATCCAGCACCCGCAGATCGACCGTCGGCTGGTGATCGCCATGGCGGTCGGACTGGACGCCCTCCAGTCCCGCTGACCTCGCCCGACGATTCACCCGCCGAGCCGGGCCCGGTCCTCGACCTGACTCGGCCCGGCTCCCGGTCCCGGCTCGGCTCGGCTCGACTCAGGCAGGGTTTTCGCCTGTCAGGACCGGGCCGGCCCGGCCCGGGACGTCGCGCTGGCGTCCCGGGTCAGTCCCGGCAGCGGCGCGACACGTACCAGGGCCGTGACGATCAGGTCCAGTCCGTCGGCCCGGCACCCGGTCATCCGGCCGCCGTTGGCCGAGACCAGGTCGGCGGCGCGAGCGCAGGCGGCGTCGGCTCCGTCGAGCACCTGCACGGCACCGGCCAGCGCTCCGAAGTCCGCCGCGTTGCGGGCCTGATGCCGCGCGCACCGGGCCGCCCCGACCGCGGCGCCGAACACCCCTACCAGCACGAACACCAGTCCGATCGCGAGCAGGCACACGGTCGCGCCGCCCCGGTCGGCCGAGGACGTGCCACTGACCGGCTCCCCGTCCTCCCCTATCCCCACGTGCCTGCTCGACCCGAGCCTGCTCGCCCCGGATCTGCAGGCTCCGGGCCCGCTCGCCTCAGACCTGCTCGCCCCGGATCTGCTCGCCCCGGACCGGCTCGTGCCGGGATCGCCTGCCCTGGGCCCGCTTGCCTTCAGCTTTCTCGTGTCGGCTCCTCCTTCCAGGGCGGGCCGGCGTGAGGGCGGGTCGGCCGGGAAGCCGCCGGCTCTCACGGCACCGGCCCCGGCGCACCGGGTTCCACCGCGGCCACCGCCTCCGCCGACACGACCAGCCGGGGCAGTCGGGTACCGAACGTCCGGACCGGTGCCCGGACCGTCGCCGTGACCCGATCGCCTGTCACAGTCACGGCCACCTCGGCGCCGTCCGGGGCGTACCGGGTTCCGGCGACCGTGCCGGACTCGCCCCGGGCCGCGGCAAGGGCCGCCTCCCGGGCGGCGTCGACACACGCGACCCGGGTACCCACAGCGCTCACCGCGGTCAGACCGGCGACGAGGAGCAGCATGAGCGCCGGCAGGCCGGCCGCCAACTCGGCGGTGAACGAACCCCGCTCGCACGCGACCCGCGAGCGCCACCGGCGCCGTACCGCCCCGGCCCGGGTGCCGACGGCGTCCCGGGTCGAGCCGGGCTCGGCCGACACGTCGAGCGGGACCGCTGGTTCGTGGAGCCACCCGCCACGGCGGCCGGCCCGCCGGCGCCCGATCACTTCAGGGCCCGGTCGATGACGGCGGTCAGCGCGGACTGCACGTTGCCTGAGGTGAGCACCTTCAGCAGGATCCCGGCGAAGGCGACCGCGGCGAGGGTGCCCACCGCGTACTCGGCGGTGTTCATGCCGGCGTCACCCCGCAGGCGGGTGAGGAGCTTGCGCATGTCGTACGTCCCTTCTCGATGGTTCACAGCACGTCGCCGAGAACGGCGACGATCACCGGCACCAGACCGGCGAGAATGAAGGCGGGCAGGAAGCACAGCCCGAGCGGCAGCACGATGAGCACGCCCGCGCGGCGGGCCGCCGCCTCGGCCGAGGTCGACCGTTCGGCACGCAGGTCGTCGGCCGACCGGGTCAGCGCGCGAGCCAGTGCGGCGCCGCTGTTCGACGAGCGGACCGCCGCCGCGACCACGGGTTCGGCCCCGGTGACGCCGTCCAGGTGCGCCCAGGCCTCGCCGGGGCTGCCTCCGAGACGTAGCGTCCGGCCGACCCGGCCGAGCCGGTCCGCGAGTGGCCCGCCGAGCGCCTCGGCGACGGCGAGCACCGAGCGGTCGACCGGCGCGCCTGCCCGCAGCGCGGCCGCCAGCAGGTCCGCGGCGAGCGGCAGGTCGGCGGTCTCCCGCAGCCGCCGTTCCCGGGCGGCGCGCGGCTCGATCCGGCGTAGCAGACGATCGGCGGCGGCACCGGCCAGCAGCCCGGCGAACACGCCCGTGACACCGCCGACCACTACCGCCACCGCGATTCCGGCCAGCGCTGCGCCGAGGCGTACCCGATCCGGCCACCACGCCGGGCGAGCCGGCCGCGGCGTCGGAGCGAGCCGGCGCAGCCGCCGTGCCGGGCGGACGACCGGACCGGCGACGACCAGGAGCGACGCGGCACCGCCGAGACAGACGGCGGCCAGTACCTGCCGTGACATCAGGCGGCCCGCCCGGGAGTGACGCCGAGTCGCTCGGCCCAGAGCAACCCGCCGACCTGCAACACGACTGCCGCCACCGCACTGCCGGCACCCACCGGCGTGTGCAGGAGCACCGCCACCGGGTCCACCCCGATGCCGTAGCCGAGACCTATCCCGCCGAGCGGCAGCGCGGCGAGCAGCCACGCGGTCGCCCGCGCCCCGGCGGCCTGGGCGGCGGCAGCGGCGAGGCCCCGATCAGCGGCGCGGGCGTCGGCCTCGATCCGTTCCAGCAGATCGGCCAGCGGCGCACCCGTCTGGTCGGCCAGCCTCCCGGCGGCCCGGGCCAGCCGCGCGACGCGTCCCGGGCCCTCGTCGACACCGCCGTCGACGGGTAGCCCGGCTCGCAGGTCGGCGGCGACCGCGGCGAGGCGGTCGAGATCGCGGCGGTGCGCGAGGGCGGCCGTCCGGTGGGTACGTCGGCGCAGCACCGCCCGGGCCGCGAGCACGCCGTAGGTGGCGAGCACCACTGCTGCCACCGGGCCGCCGAGCAGCGCTCCGGTCACGGCACCGCACAGCGCCGCCACGGGCAGCACGCGTCCGGCGGGAAGCGGCAGCGCAGGATTCGACGCCGGAGAGGATGTCACCGGAACCGGCACGAGGCCCGTCCATCGCCGTACCTGATGCCCGACACCCGGTCGACGCCGTTCCCGGCCCCGGCCGGGAGGCCGTGCGGACGCCGTCGGCCCGGAGTCGAGCGGACGTCGTCGCAGGTCCGGGGATGCTGGACGTGCGCCCGTCACCCGCGCGACCGGGATGTCACTACCCAGGACCGCCAGCCGCCGGGCGCGAGCGGCCCGTACCGGCCAGGCGACGGCGACCGCCGCAGCCGCCAGGAGCAGGACCGCCGGCCAGAGGTGGCCGGTCACGACGATTCCGCCGGACCGGGCCACGCCGCCTGGAGGATCGGCGGTACCGGCGCTCCCCGCTCCCGCAGCAGGCCGGCGAGCAGCCGGGCCGCCGGGGCAAGACCCCGGCCGCGCGTCCAGGCCGGAACCACCGTCACCACCCGGTCGGGCCCGTCGGGCAGCAGCAGGCCGATGGAGTCCAGGACGCGTCCCTCGCCGGTGCGGCGGAGCTGAAGGACGACCTGCAACGCGGCGGCGACCTGGGCGTGCAGCGCGAGCCGGGGCAGGCCACCGAGCATCCCGAGCGCCTCCAGCCGGGCCGGAACGTCGGCCGGGGCGTTCGCGTGCAACGTTCCCGCACCGCCGTCGTGGCCCGTGTTCAACGCGGCGAGGAGGTCGACCACCTCGGCGCCCCGGCACTCGCCCACGACCAGCCGGTCCGGCCGCATCCGCAGCGCCTGCCGGACCAGGTCGCCGAGCCCGACAGCTCCGGCGCCCTCGACGTTCGCCGTGCGGGCCTGCAACCCGATCACGTGCGGGTGCACCGGGCGCAGCTCGGCGGCGTCCTCCACCAGCACGATCCGCTCGGTGCCGGGCACCAGCCCGAGCAGCGTGTTGAGCAGTGTCGTCTTGCCGGATCCGGTGCCGCCGCTGACCAGGTACGCGAGACGGGCCGCCACGAGTGCGGCGAGCAGCGGGGCGATCGGCCGGGGCACCGTGCCCCGCTCGACGAGTTCGTCGAGGGTGAACGGCCGCTGCCGGAAGGTACGCAGCGACAGGTAGGGCCCGTCGGTCGCCACCGGAGGCAGCACCGCGTGCAGCCGGGTGCCGTCGGGCAACCGCGCGTCGGCGTACGGGGAGGCGTCGTCGAGCCGGCGACCGGCGGCCGAGGTGAGGCGCTGCGCCAACCGGCGTACGTCGTCGAGCGTGCCCAGCGGCACGGCGACCTGACGCAGTCCCCGCCCCCGGTCGACCCAGACCCGCACCCCGTTCACCAGTACGTCGGTGACCTGCGGGTCGGCGAGCAGCGGAGCCAGTGGACCGGCGCCGACCAGGTCGTCGTGCACCCGGTCGGCGATCCGCAGCAGCGTGGTGTCGCCGAGCACCGCCGTCGCCGGCTCGGCGCGTACCGCGGAGACGATCGCCGCGGGCGTGACCGGGGTGGCCTCGGCAGCGAACCGGTGCCGGACCCGCGCGGCCAGCTTCCCCGGGTCGGCCGGCGCGGTCATGCCGCACCCGCAGCCGACGACCCGACCAGTTCGTCCACGATCCGCTGGCACAGCGCGGCGAGCGGCCCCTTCCCGCTCGCGCCCGGCGCCTCGCCCCGCTCCAGCCCACGGCACAGCCCCGGTTCGGGTCGCAGCGTGCCGGCGAGCGGCAGCCCCAGCGCCCGGGACACCTCGGCCGCCCGCAGCCGGCCGGGCGCCGGACCGCGCACGATGACCGACAGGTCGACGCAGTGCGGCGCGGCCACGGCGGCGACCCGGGCCGCGGCGGCTGCTGCCCGCAGCTCGGCCGGTACGACGAGCAGCGCGCGGTCGGCGGCCTGGAGCGCGACCACAGCCGCGTCGTCGAGGTGCCGGGGCAGGTCGAGAACGACCAGGTCCCGCCCGCGCCGCCCGGCGTCGACGGTGGCGGCCATCGCCTCGGCCGGCAGGTGCCGCAGGTCGCCCCGGTCCCAGGAGAGCACCACCAGGTCGCCCCGGCTGGGCAGCGCACGGATCAGCGACGGCGGGTCGACCCGCCCGTCCGTGCCGGCCAGCTCGGGCCAGCGCAACCCGTCGAGCTGCTCCCACCCGAGCACCAGGTCGAGACCGCCACCGAGCGGGTCGGCATCGACGAGCAGCGTGCGCAGCCGGGACCGAGCCGCGCTGACGGCGAGCCCACCTGCAAGCACGCTGGCTCCGGCGCCGCCCCGGCCGCCAAGCACAGCCACCACCCGACCCTGACCCGGGCCTGCCGGACCGGCCACGCACTCGGCGAACCGGTCGACCAGCCAGGGCTCGGCCGCCGGCAGCGTCGCGACGTGCTCCGCCCCGATGAGTTCGGCCAACTCCGTACCCGGATCGAGCTCTCCGGAGCGACCGACCAGGACCGTGCGGGCGCGACGGGGAAGGCGCGCCCGCAGGCAGGGCGCCGCCTGGTCGGCGCCGATGAGCACCAGCGGCGCCGGCGCCCAGCGGGCCCGGGCGGCGGCCGGATCGGCCGCCAGCTCGACCTCGGTGCCGCCGGCCGCCGCGAGTCGCAACAGCTCGTCGAGAAGGTCGCCGTCGGAGGTGACGAGCAGGGGCAGGCGACGGTACGGCGGGAGCGGGGTACGGGGCGGCATGGCGGCCTCCATCGGTCGGACTCGGACGTGCCGCGGTGCAGCTTGCCCGGCCGGGGGAGGCGAGACAGGTGCCCTGTGGACAACGGAGGGTGTTGTGGACAGACCTCGGTGGCCCGGTTGATCTGCTATGTGCCGGAGACGGAGGCCAACGAGTGGCCCGTCGTCGACGAGCGGATGCTGGCGGCCGAGGTCGCCTGGTCGGTGGACGTCGTCGACCTGGTCTTCATGCCGATCGGGCTCGACGGGCACGCGTGGGCGTACCGGGTGGAGACGTCCGACGGCCGCCGCTACTTCCTGAAGGTACGGCGCGGCGACTTCACGCCGGCCGCCTTCCTGCTGCCCGGCTTCCTCTGGGCCCAGGGACTCCGGGAGGTGGTGGCGCCGCTGGACCCTTCGCCTCGATGGCGGGGTCGCACGTCGGTTCGGGGACTATCGACTACTGCTTTACTCGTTTCACGACGGCGGCGGCCTGTGGGGCGGGCCGCAAGAAGCGATGCGCTCAACGCCTTCTGGGAGCGGTACGGCACCGCGCTGCACCGGTTGGCGGAGACTGTCGACGACCTGGCGTCGCGCGTGACGCCAGGTCAGCGCGTCATCTGCCAGGCCGACATCCATCGGGGCAACCTGATCGTCGACGGCGACGGTCCGCTGCACGTCGTGGACTGGGACGCGCCGATCCTCGCGCCGCGCGAGCGGGACCTGGTGTTCGTCCACAGCGCCGACTTCGGCGACCACCCGATCAACGCACACCGGGCTGAACTCTTCCGCGAAGGCTACGGGGCGCTGGAGCCGGACCAGTCCTGCTGAGTTGCTACCGCGGCGAACGCATCTCGACGATGTCGCGGCGTTTCTGGGCAGCATCCTCGGTCCGGAGTCCCGGGCCAACGACCTGCACTGGTTCACCCGCATCGCCGAGGCGGTCGCCGACGCCGGCTACGCGCCCTGAGTTGACGCGGAACGCTCGTCCCGCAAAGGGACGACCCCCGTCGGGGGGAGACGGGGGTCGTCTTGTGGTTCGGCTCCGGGGGGGTCGAGCCGAACCGACTCAGCGGTTACGGGGGGTGCAACCGCCGAGGCCCATCGGCGCCGGGTAAGCGAACTCCCGCCGCGAGGACAAGCATGCCGCAGTCGACCCTTATACGTCGAGTGTTGTTCACTCCACGCAAAGCTAAATTCATCGATAGCCGCCTGTGACCGCCGTCACTCCACCGGGTGCTCATCGGCTTTCACGACCCGGGCGGACGCCTCCACGCCCTCCGTCGGGCTAGACTTTCGCGCCGTGGGCCGCAGCGCCGCTTTCTTCGATCTCGACAAGACCGTCATCGCCAAGTCGAGCGCCCTGGCGTTCGGTCGGCCGTTCTACCGGGACGGGCTGATCACTCGGCGTGACGTGGTCAAGTCGGCGTACGCACAGTTGATGTTCCGGCTGGGCGGCACCGACGAGCAGACCATGGCCCGCACCCGGGACTACCTGGCCACGCTCTGCAAGGGCTGGCCGGTGGAACAGGTCCGCCAGATCGTCGCGGAGACGCTGCACGAACTGATCAACCCCTACGTGTACGCCGAGGCGGCCGCCCTGATCGAGGAGCACCAGGCCGCCGGGCGGGACGTGGTGCTGGTCTCCGCGTCCGGTGACGAGATGGTGCGGCCGATCGGTGAACTGCTCGGGATCACCGACGTGATCGCCACCCGGATGGGTGTGGTGGACGGCCGCTACAGCGGCGAGGTCGAGTTCTACGCGGCCGGTCCGAGCAAGGTCGAGGCGGTCAGCGAACTGGCTCTTGAGCGGGACTACGACCTGGCCGACTCGTACGCGTACTCGGACTCGTACTCCGATCGGCCGCTGCTGGAGTGCGTGGGGCATCCGACGGTGGTCAACCCGGACCGGGCGCTGCGCAAGCTGGCGGCGGAGAACGCGTGGCCGGTGCTGGAGTTCCGGCACCCGATCCCGCTGGGCCGCCGGCTGCGCGAGCGACCGGCAGTGCCGGTCGCGGCGGCGGCGCTCGGCGTGGGCGTCGGCGTGGCCATCGGCATCGCCTGGTACGGCCGGCACCGGCGCACCCGCGCCGCAGCACCGACCGCCTGACGGGACGCCTCGCCGCAGCCACTGCCGGACGGGACGCCTCGCGGAACGGGCCGCGTCAGGACGCGGCGAGGATCTCGTCGCCGATCAGCGTGATCTGGTCGGCGCCGACCTCCACCGCGCTCATGTAGTGCCGCAGCCAGGAGCGCAGGCCGTCGGGCGTGCCGGTGGCGAACGCGCCGGCCGCGCCCACGTACTCCGGTTCGCGCTCGCGGTGCCCGACGTCCACCGCGACCAGCCCGCGGGGGTCGAACCCGGTGGAGATCAGCACCAGTCGGGCGGCGGCGCGGGCCACCACCCCGGACGGGCCCGGGAACGGGCGCAGGTTCAGCAGCTCGCCGTGTACGACGGCGGCCAGCACCAGCGGTGGCACCTTGGTGCCGCCGGCGACGAGGGCGGCCAGGCCGTCGAGGCGGGCCGCGACCACCGGGTCGGCGACCGGCCGGCCCAGTTCCTCCTCGGTCACCACGTCGCGGGCGGCGAGCACGTGCAGCCGGGCCATCACCTGCCGGGGGGCCTTGGGCCAGAGGTCGCTCAGCCCGGGCAGCGCCCCGGCGACCCGCAGCGCGCCCTGGAGCACCGGGTCGGTGACGGTGCCGGCGCGTACCTCCTCGCGGTCGTGGTCGCGGCCCTCCAGCGCGGCGCTGGCCACTGCCGAGCGGAGGCTGACCTCGGCGGCGACCTGGCCGCCCTGGCGGCGCAGCGCGCGGTGCCGGTGGGCCAGGTCGACCCGCTCGCGGGCCCGCTCGACGGCGGTGGCGACGTCGGCGAGCGCGAGCAGCGGTGCGAGCGGATCGGTGGTCACCCCGTCACGCTAGCGACCGTCGGGCTCCTCCCAAGCCCGGGGTTGTTAATAGGGGGCCCTTCCTCTACCGGAGGCGTTAACAAGGGGCCCTTCCTTACACCTCGGCGCGAGGGGAGGGCCGCTCGGCGCGCGGTGAGGGGCCGGGCGGTCGCGGCCGGGGTACGGCGGGACTAACCTTCCCCGGAGTAGGAGACGCAGGTCACGCGACGAAGGAGTCACCGCATGAGCGAGGCATTGGCCAACTTGCTGAACGAGACGCGCCAGTTCCCGCCGCCGGCTGAACTCGCCGCGAACGCCAACGTGACCGCCGAGGCGTACGAGGAGGCGGCCGGGGACCGGCTGGCCTTCTGGGAGCGCCAGGCCGGACGGCTGGCCTGGGCCCAGCCGTGGGAGCAGGTGCTCGACTGGTCGAACGCCCCGTTCGCGAAGTGGTTCACCGGGGGCAGGCTCAACGTCGCGTACAACTGCCTGGACCGGCACGTCGAGGCGGGCCTCGGCGACAAGGTGGCGATCCACTGGGAGGGCGAGCCGGGCGACACCCGTACCGTCACCTACGCCGACCTGCACAAGCTCACCTGTCAGGCGGCGAACGCGCTGACCGAGCTAGGTGTGACCGCCGGTGACCGGGTGGCGATCTACCTGCCGATGATCCCGGAGGCGGCGGTGGCGATGCTCGCCTGCGCCCGGATCGGCGCCACGCACAGCGTGGTGTTCGGTGGCTTCTCCGCCGACGCGCTGACCAACCGGATCCAGGACGCCAGCGCCAAGGTGGTGATCACCGCGGACGGCGGCTTCCGCCGGGGCAAGCCGTCGGCGCTCAAGCCGACTGTGGACGAGGCGGTGGCGAACTGCCCGTCGGTGGAGCACGTGCTGGTGGTCCGGCGTACCGGCGAGGAGGTCGCCTGGTCGGCGAAGGACCACTGGTGGCACGAGACGGTGGAGACGGCGTCGCCGGAGCACGAGGCGCAGGCGTTCGACGCCGAGCACCCGCTGTTCATCCTCTACACCAGCGGCACGACCGCCCGCCCGAAGGGCATCCTGCACACCACCGGCGGCTACCTGACCCAGACGTCGTACACCACGCACGCGGTGTTCGACCTGAAGCCGGAGACGGACGTCTACTGGTGCACGGCCGACATCGGCTGGGTGACCGGGCACTCCTACATCGTGTACGGCCCGCTCTCCAACGGCGCCACCCAGGTCATGTACGAGGGCACGCCGGACAACCCGCACAAGGGCCGGTTCTGGGAGGTCGTCGACAAGTACAAGGTGACCATCCTGTACACCGCGCCGACGCTGATCCGCACCATGATGAAGTGGGGCGAGGACATCCCGGCCGGGTACGACCTGTCGTCGCTGCGCCTGCTCGGCAGCGTCGGTGAGCCGATCAACCCGGAGGCGTGGATCTGGTACCGGCAGCACGTCGGCCGCGGCGAGCTGCCGGTGGTGGACACCTGGTGGCAGACCGAGACCGGCGCCATCATGATCTCGCCGCTGCCCGGCGTGACCGAGGCGAAGCCCGGCTCGGCGATGAGCCCGCTGCCCGGCATCGTCGCCGACGTGGTCGACGACCAGGGCCAGTCGGTGCCGAACGGCGGCGGCGGATACCTCGTGCTGAAGGAGCCGTGGCCGTCGATGCTGCGGACGATCTGGGGCGACGACAACCGGTTCCTGGAGACGTACTGGTCCCGGTTCGGCGCCGGTGCGAACACCGGCGACGAGTGGGTCTACTTCGCCGGTGACGGCGCGAAGAAGGACGACGACGGGCACATCTGGCTGCTCGGCCGGGTGGACGACGTGATGCTGGTGTCCGGCCACAACATCTCCACCACGGAGGTGGAGTCGGCGCTGGTCAGCCACCCGTCGGTGGCGGAGGCGGCGGTGGTGGGCGCGACCGACCCGACCACCGGCCAGGCGATCGTCGCGTTCGCCATCCCGCGCGGCAGCGCGGAGATCTCCGGTGACGCGGGCGAGCAGCTCATCGCCGAGCTGCGCAACCACGTGGCGAAGACGCTCGGCCCGATCGCCAAGCCGCGGCAGATCATGCTGGTGCCGGAGCTGCCGAAGACCCGCTCCGGCAAGATCATGCGTCGGCTGCTGCGGGACGTGGCGGAGAACCGGTCGCTCGGCGACGTGACCACGCTCCAGGACTCCTCGGTCATGGAGTTGATCTCGTCGGGGATGAGCGGCGGGAAGTCCGACGAGGACTGACGTCGACTGATGACGAGGGGGCGGGCCGCCGGGCGGGCCGCCCCCTCGCCGTGTCCGGGATCCGCGCCGGTCGATCGGGGGATCCGAGACTGACCTGATCGGCCAGAGGGCCTGATCAACTCTGTCGATGTCGCTCGTCGTCGGTTACGTTCAGCCGACCGGCGGATTTCGACGAGCGTCACTGAGACGGCCGGTCCTCCACCATTCCCTACGAACGGAGTGGCATGCTCCCCATGTCGCAGCACAGGGCACGGCGACGCTTACTCGTCGCACTGCCCGTCATCGCGCTCGCGGCCACGTCGCTGACCGTGACGGGCAGCGCGGCGGCCCAGCCGGCCCGGTCCGCACCGGTCACGATCGGGGCGGACGAGCACTACATCAACTACGCCGAGCCCGAGGTCCAGCCGGACACCGGCGGCAGGGAGGTCAAGGGACGCGACGGCGTCTTCTCCTCGCCGGCTGACGAGGCCCGCGCCTACGACCGCAAGTACGCCGGGGGCAACCCGATCGCGGCCCGCGAGCTGGCCAAGCTGGAGGCCAAGTCCATCCGGACCGGCCACAGCCCTCGGAAGATCAAGAAGGCCAAGAGCACGCAGACCGCGAAGCTGCTGACGCTGCTCATCGAGTTCAACGACAAGGCGAACGACGACTTCACAGGCGTGATGGTCCCGAAGACGGTGTTCGAGGACCGCACCTGCGTTCCCGGCACCGTGCAGAACGGGCCGCGGCACAACACGATCCCGAACCCGGCCACGCTGCCGCACAAGGACAACAACTCGATGTGGGTGCCGGACTTCTCCCCGGCCCACTACGACAAGATGCTGTACAGCAAGAAGGGCATCACCGAGCGGGTCCGCAAGGACCTGAAGGGGCCGGACGGCAAGCCGGGCATCAGCCTCGCCGGGCGGACCATGCACAACATGTACCTGGAGATGTCCAAGGGCGCGTACACCGTGGACGGGCAGGCCAGCCCGTGGATCACGGTGCCGCACTCGGAGGGCTGGTACGCGGCCTCGCGCTGCTTCCAGGACGAGAACGGCAACTGGGTCGCCGGGCGTGAGCAGTCGATGAACGGCCACCCGGACAACCCGCAGGGCGCCGGGCGCCTCGCCACCGACGCGATCGACGCGCTCGCCGCGGCCGACCCGGACTTCCCCTGGGCCGACTACGATATCGAGGACCAGAGCGACCGCGACGGCGACGGCAACTACCACGAGCCGGACGGCGTGATCGACCACCTGGTGCTGGTGCACGCCAACCAGGGCAAGTCCCGCGGCGGCGGCGACGTCGGCGTCTACTCGGTCTGGGCGCACTCCTCGACGGTGGCCGGTGGCTACACGATCCCGGGCACCAACCTCAAGGTGTCGAACTACATCGTGCAGCCGGAGGACGCCGGCGTCGGCGTCTTCGCCCACGAGTTCGGGCACGACCTGGGCCTGCCGGACCTCTACGACACCTCCGGCAACGCCGACTCCGACGTGGACTTCTGGGACCTGATGGCGTCCGGTTCGCACTCCGGCGAGATCTTCCAGGCGCTGCCCACCCACATGGGCCTCTGGGACAAGTGGGTGCTCGGCTGGGCCGAGCCGAAGACGTTCGGGCCGGGTGACCGGTCCAAGCTGGTCAAGCTCGGGCAGACGTCACGTACGCCGGTCGGCACCGAGGACGGCATCAAGATCGACCTGCCGGACAAGGTGATCTCGCTTGCGACCCCGCACAGCGGCGGGAACATGTGGTATTCCGGCGCGGACCAGAACTGGGCCGACGTCAAGCTCAGCCGCACGGTGTCCGTCCCGAACGCCGCGGACGCGAAGTTCTGGATGTGGAACAACTACGTCATCGAGGCGGACTGGGACTTCGGCTTCGTCGAGGTCTCCACCGACGGCGGCGCCACCTGGAGCGAGCAGAAGGTGTACGCCGAGGGCGGCGCGCTGGTCTCCACCAACGACGGATACGCCGACCCGAACGGCCGCATGGTCGACTTCGGCAACAAGAAGTACGGCCTGACCGGCAGCACGAACGGCTGGCGCCACGACTACGTCGACCTGTCGTCGTACGCCGGGCAGACCGTGCAGGTGCGGCTGCGCTACGCCACCGACGAGGCGTTCGTGGAGCGCGGCTGGTTCGCCGACGACTTCTCGGTGACCGGCGGCGGCGCCACCACCTGGAGCGACGACGTGGAGAGCGGCGCGGCGGGCTGGACCCAGACCGGCGGCACCTTCACCGACACCAGCGGCGCGGGTTGGTACATCGACTCGGGCACCCAGGTGAAGTCGCACTACTACCTGGCCGAGTGGCGTAACTTCGACGGCTTCGACAAGGGCCTGAAGTACACCTACGACACCGTCTACTCGCACGAGGCGTGGAAGGTCGACCGGATCGCGTACAACGCGCCGGGCATGCTGGTCTGGTACCGGGACACCCAGCTCGGCGACGTCAACCACGTCACCGCGCAGATGACGGCGCTGCCCAGCTACGGCGCCAAGGGCGGTCTGCTGATCGTCGACTCGCACAACGACCCGCTGCGCCGCAAGGGCGTCGCGGCCGAGAAGGACCCGTCGGTGCTGAAGAACCTGCCCAGCCGGCCGCAGTCCTCCAACGCCGCGTTCGGCCTGAAGCCGACGTACCCGTTCAAGGAGTGCCTGGAGGCGGCGGACGAGCCGTACAGCGAGTACTGCACGAAGTTCGGCCCGCAGGCTCCGGTGCGCGGCTTCACCGACGCCAAGGGCTGGTACCCGGGCATCGAGATCCGCGACGGCGCCGCGTACGCGCGGGACAACGACGCCTCGGTGGTCGTCCCGTCGCGGGGTAACCAGCAGTACACGACCCGGGTGGTGAACCCGGACGGCACCCCGGCGACGGACTACTACGGTTCGACGCTGGGTGGCGGGGCGATCGTGCTCGGCACCGGCAACCCGGGTGACGCGGGCGTCCAGTACGGCGTCTCGATCATCATCAAGCGGGCCGCCAAGGACAACTCGTACGCCACTGTGTACGTGGTTCCGCCGCGGAGCTGAACCGTACGTTCAAACCGGAACCGGAATGACCGAAAAATGAGCTGAACAAGCTCGATGAGGGAAGGGTCGGGAGCGCGAGTGCTCCCGACCCTTCCGCGTTACCGCTTAATCCATGACTGTCACTGCGATCCATGATCCAGACATCGTTGCTGGTCAACGGCCCGGTAACAGGTCGGCGTGTGACGGTGAAAAGCATCCCCAACAAAAAGTTGCTACAAATCGACGCACACATCTTCCCACCAGTCGCAGCAGTGTCTATGTTCACCCTTGGTCCCACTAGTGGGACGTTCCACCGGCCCGTACCCCCAGTTGGGCCGGTTCCCTCACACCGGAGGTACCACGTGCGCAAAGTCGCAGTGGGTCTGCTCGGGCTTTCGCTGACCGCGACGGGACTGGTGGCAGGCACGTCCGCCAGCGCCGCGCCGACGCCGAAGTTGCCGGCCGCCGCCCCGTCGGTGGCCGAGCCTGCGCAGGCTGAGCACGACCTGCCCAACCCGCTCGAGGAGAAGCGGCGCGCGCTGCGCCAGGAGGGCCTCAGCGAGGTCCTGTCCGGCAGGGCGAAGGCCCAGAAGATCAACGGCAGCACTGTCGTCAAGGTCGGCGAGCAGGCTGTCGCAGGTGCCGCGGCGGGCAGGTCCGCCAAGAGCACCAAGGCCGGCAAGGGTCCGACCAAGGACCAGTACGTCGAACTCTCCCGCGAGCGGACTGACAAGATCTTCGTCATCCTCGCGGAGTTCGGCGACGAGCGGCACCCGAACTACCCGGACCAGGACACCGACCCGGACACCCCGGGCCCGACCCGGTTCGACGGTCCGCTCCGCAACCAGATCCCCCAGCCCAACCGGGCGGTGGACAACTCCACCGTGTGGCAGGCGGACTACAGCGCCGACCACTTCCGGAAGCTGTACTTCGGCACCGCCCCCGGTGACGAGTCGCTGAAGCAGTACTACGAGGCCCAGTCCTCGGGTCGGTACAGCGTCGACGGCGAGGTCACCAACTGGGTGAAGGTGCAGTACAACGAGGCCCGCTACGGCCGCTCCGACGGCTACCCGTGCGCCTCGAACGTCTGCACCAACACCTGGGCGCTGGTCCGCGACGCCGCCAACAAGTGGGTCGCCGACCAGAAGGCGCAGGGCCGCTCCGACGCGGAGATCGCCGCGGACGTCAAGGCGATGGACGAGTGGGACCGGTACGACTTCGACGGCGACGGCGACTTCAACGAGCCGGACGGCTACATCGACCACTTCCAGATCGTCCACGCCGGCGGCGACCAGGCCGACGGTGACCCGTACCAGGGTGAGGACGCCATCTGGAGCCACCGGTGGTACGCCTTCGCCAGCGACCAGGGCAACACCGGACCGGAGAACTTCCCGGCCGGCGGCACCCAGATCGGCAACACCGGCGTCTGGATCGGTGACTACACGATCCAGCCGGAGAACGGTGGCCGGAGCGTCTTCTACCACGAGTACGGCCACGACCTCGGTCTGCCGGACGACTACAACGTGGTCAGCGGTGGGGACAACAACAACGAGCACTGGACCCTGATGGCCCAGAGCCGGCTCGGCGCCAAGAACGACGGCGGCATCGGCGAGCGCGGTGGCGACCTCGGCGCCTGGAACAAGCTCCAGCTCGGCTGGCTCGACTACGAGGTCGTCGTGGCCGGCCAGAAGCGCACCCTGGAGCTGGGCCCGCAGGAGTACAACTCCGACAAGGCCCAGGCCGCCGTGGTGGTGCTGCCGCAGCGGGAGTACACGTTCCAGAACGGCAAGCCGTTCGAGGGTACGAAGCAGTTCTTCTCGGGCAACGACGACGACCTGAACAACACGATGACGCGCACTGTCGACCTCACCGGGAAGACCAACGCCGCGCTGTCGATGAAGGGTCGCTACAGCATCGAGGCGGACTACGACTACCTGTTCTTCGAGGCGTCCACCGACGGCGGCCAGACCTGGGCCTCGCTGCCCGGTACGGCCAACGGCACCCCGCTGAAGGAGATCTCCCCCGGGCGCTACGCCCTGGACGGCTCCAGCGACGGCCAGTGGGTCGACGTCAACATCCCGATGGACGCGGTCGCCGGCAAGGTCGCGCAGTTCCGGCTCCGCTACCAGACGGACGGCGGTGTCTCCGAGGGCGGCTTCTACGGTGACGCGATCACCGTGACCGCCGACGGCCAGACGGTGCTCACCGACGGCGCCGAGGCCGGCGCGAACGGCTGGACCCTCAGCGGCTTCAGCATCGTCGAGGAGACCTACACCCGTAAGTTCGACAACTACTACATCGCCGGCAACCGGTCGTACGTCTCGTACGACAAGTACCTCAAGACCGGCCCGTACTTCTTCGGCTACGCGAACACCCGCCCGGACTACGTGGACCACTACGCGTACCAGGAGGGTCTGCTGATCTCCTACTGGAACCTCCGGTTCGCGGACAACGACACGTTCGCGCACCCGGGTGAGGGTCGGAACATGATCATCGACGCGCACCCGCGGCCGATCTACAACCTGACCGGGCAGCCCTGGCGGGCCCGCGTCCAGGTCTACGACGCGCCGTTCAGCCTGAAGAAGGCCGACTCGTTCACGCTGCACCTCAACAGCCAGCCGCAGTACATCCGCGGCCAGGCGGCGCAGCCGCTGTTCGACGACACCAAGCAGTACTGGTACCCGGAGCTGCCGAACCACGGCGTCAAGCTCCCGGCCACCGGCACCAAGATCAAGGTTCTGGAGCAGAACGGCACCTCGCTGAAGGTCCGCTTCTCCTGATCCACTGATCGACGCACCACGCGATGCCCGGGCGGTTCACCCGCCCGGGCATCGCCCTTTCCGGGGAACCCGGCGTACCCCACCCGCGTCCCATCCGGGTGACACCCCGCACCACGCTGCCGGCCGCCCTCGCGATGGCGCTGCTCGCCGGCGCGGGCTGCGGCCGAGACGGAGGACCAGTGCCCGACGACCGCCAGCCGCCCACACCGCCGGTCTCCGCCGCGCCCGCCTCCCCGCGCGGACCGGGCGCGGACGCGCCCGCAGCGAGCGGCGCGGCCTCGCCCGCCGACCGCCCCACGCCGCTGTCCGCCACCGACCTGCCGACGCTGCGCCGGCCCGCCGGCCCGCCGAAGAGACCGACTGACAACCGGCCCACGGGCGTCGTCGCCGGCTGGATCACCCGGGGCGGTTCCGGGCCGTGCTACGGGCTGATGGACGAGAACGGCACGGAGTACGCGGTGTACGGCCCGAACGCCGGCGAGCTGCGCAAGGGCGACCTGGTCACGCTGCGGCTCACCGCGCGGGACCGCTCCGTCGACTGCGGACCCGGCATCCCGATGCGGATCATCGAGGAGTGACAGGCGGTATCCGCGCCCTCACGCGGCCGGGTATGCGGTTTCGGGTGACCGCCCGGAGAAATCCCTGATCCTCGTCACCTGCGGGGCCGGTGGGTGACCTGCGGCCCTAGGCTGTGCCCCATGACCGACCAGCGCGGCGGACCCGTCGACGAGTCCTGCGTCCTGCCCGAAGGGCCGTGGACGCACCGGTTCGTCGGCGCCAACGGCAGCCGGTTCCACGTCGTCGAGGCGGGCACCGGCCCGATGGTGCTCTTCCTGCACGGCTTCCCCGAATACTGGTACGCCTGGCGCGAGATGCTGCCGGCGGTCGCCGACGCGGGCTTCCGCGCGGTCGCTGTCGACCTGCGCGGTTACGGCGCGAGCGACAAGCCACCCCGGGGGTACGACGGCTACACGCTCGCCGCCGACGTCGCCGGCCTGATCCGGGCACTCGGTGAGCGGTCGGCCACCGTGGTCGGCACCGGCGCGGGCGGGCTCATCGGCTGGACCGCCGCCTCCTTCCACCCGACCCTCGTCCGGCGGCTCGTGGTGCTCGGTGCGCCGCATCCGCTGCGGCTGCGGGCGGCCATCTTCGCCGATCCGCGCGGCCAGTTCACCTCGGCCACCGCGACGCTGAAGTTCCAGCTCCCCCGCTACGAGCACGTACTGACCCGGGACGGCGCCACCGAGGTGGAGGAGATCCTGCGCCGGTGGGGTGGCCCGCGCTGGGTGTCCGGCCCGGACTTCGCCGACTACGCCCACTGCTGCCGGGTGGCGATGCAGATCCCGCAGGCCGCGTTCTGCGCGATGGAGGGCTACCGCTGGGCGTTCCGCTCGGTGCTGCGGCTGCACGGCTACCGCTTCGTGAAGCTGATGCAGAAGCCGCTGGTCACGCCGACCCTGCAACTGCACGGCGCGCTCGACCGGGCCTCGCTCCCCCGTACCGCCCAGGGCTCCGGCCGCTACGTCACCGCCCCGTACGAATGGCGGCTGCTCGACGACGTGGGCCACTTCCCGCACGTGGAGGCCCGGGACGTGGTGCTCGGCGAGATCCTGCGCTGGGCGAAGTCCTGACTCAGACCCGCTGCTCACCGAGGTCGGCCACCTCGGCCGACGGCGCCCAGCCCTGGTAGACGCCGAAGTCGAACGCCTCCAGCCCCATCGCCTCGGCCACCGGCCAGCGCCCGCCGGTGTACTCCAGCCGCAGCCAGCCCTCGTGCTCGGCCAGCACGATGAACGGCTGTCCCTGCCAGGTGCAGGTGGTCCGCACGTACGCCAGATCGTCGACCTCGGCGGCCGGCACCACCCGGACGTACCGGCCGGGGCGTACCTCGGTGAATCCCTCGTCCGGGCCGGGCTGGTACAGGCGGATGTCGTCGCCGTCGGGGCTGGCCTGGTACTCCCGCCCCCGCCAGCGGGCCACGTAGCCGTCGCGGGTCACGCCTCGCCCGCCTTCCGCCACAGCAGCTCGTCGGTGTCCAGGACCGCGACCAGCCTGCTGTCACCGTCCGCGCCGACCCGCCACAGCTCGGCGCCGTGCGGGAGCCGGGCGCTGTCCACCTTGAACTCGGCGATCACGTCGCTGCTCTCCCCCGGCGCGAAGCCGTTGCCGCGGAACGGGGGCCGCTCGATCACCCAGCCCTCCATCGCCCGCATCGCCGCCTCGTTCGGGCCGCCGTACGGGATCCGGTAGAGACTCGGCCGGTAGGCGGGCCAGCGCAGTAGGTAGACCTCGTCGTCGTCAGGGGAGAAAGGCGAGCCCGGGTGGCCGAGGCCGAGCGCGCGGTACAGCTCCGCCGGGGTACGCAGGTGTGCCAGTTCCCCGGCCCGGTGCACGAATCCGGAGACCCGGTCGTAGCCACGCTCCAGGTAGTACGCGAGCTGGCTCGCCGCTATCGCCTTCTGCATGGTCACCGGCCGGTTCGCGGCGATCGTCGGCGCCTCCGGGCGCTGTCGCTCCGCCGGCTGCGGCGGGGCGGCCGGCTCCGGGTCGTCGCCGAGGCCCACCTCGGCCGCCCAGTTGGCGAGCGCGAGGACCTGCTCCCCCGGGTACGCCGCGCCGACCGGGCTGCCCGGGTTGACCCGGAACGACCACGCCACGTCCGGCCACCTGCGGATGAGCTGGACGAATTTGACCCGTACCGTCTCGACCCGGCCCTCGGCGTGGTCGGCCAGGCGTTCCGGCGAGGTGTAGACCGAGACGCACCGCCCGCCCTCGACCTCGTCGGCGTGCCAGACGAAGCCGGGATCACCCGGCCGGCTGCCGGCGGCCGAGTCGGGCGCGACCGGCAGCAGCACCCGGGCCAGCAGCAGGGTGGTGAGGAAGCCGTCGGTGCTGCCACTGCCCGCGGCGGCCAGTAGATCCTCCTCGACGTCGTTCGCCGGTACGAATTCGGCGGCCGATCCGTCGCCTGACGGCGGATCCTCTGTCGTTTCGGGGGCCGCGGGCCCCGCCGTGTCCGGCGTCCGCGTGGACAGCGCCACGGTCGGCTCACCGGGCGCGAACAGCGACGTGGTGACCGGTTCGTCGCCGGTCGCCGGCTCGACGAGGGACACGGTCGGCTGTTCCGCCGGCACGGGTTCGGACAGCGACGCGGCCGGCTCGGCCGGCGGGCTGGTCAATGGCGCGGTGGGGTCGTCCGGCGCGGAGTCCGACAGCGACATCGTCGACTCGGACGGCGCCGGATCGAACAACGACACGGTCGGCTCCGCCGGTGCCCGGTCGAACAACGACACGGTCGGCTCCGCCGGTGGCCGGTCGAACAGCGGAGCGGTCTGCTCGGTCGGGATCGGATCGAACAGCGAGACCGTCGGCTCGGCCGACGACACCGCCGCCGCCGACGCGAACAGCGGCACGGTGGCCTCGCCTGCCGGTGGTGGCGGCTCGAACAGCGACGTCGTGGGCTCGGACTCCGACGCGAGCGACACCGTCGGCTCGTCGGAGGACGTACTCCGGTCCGTCGCGGCGGTGGCCCCGGTACGGGTCGGCGTCGGCTCGGTGAGGTTCACCGTGTCGTCGGCGACCTGCGGGTCCACGGAGAGCGGCATCGTCGGGTCGGTGGTTCCGGCCCACGGCGTGGCCGCGCCCTCGGCCGGTTCCGAGCGCACCGGACCGGCCGGCTGCGCGGACCAGAGCGGCGCGGGCTCGGTCAGGTCGCGGGCCTCGATGACGGTGCCCTCGATCACGATGGGTGTGAAGTCGCGGCGTGGCGCGGACGGCGCGGAGACCGGTTCGGCGATCGACGGAGGCAGTCCCTCCGCCGGCTCGTCGATCGTCTCCCACCGCGTGGTCTCGTCCTCGGTGCCGCCCGGCGCGGCCCCCCATCCGTCAGCAGTGGCCGGTCCGGCGTGCGTCGCCGCAGCCGGGCCCGCGTCGGCCGGTCCGGCGTGACGGCGGGGCAGCGCCTCGGTGGTGTCCCCGGGCGGGCGGGTCGGCCGGAACGCCTGGGTCGCCTCGTCCGGCCGGGGCAGTGACGGCTCGTCCGGCTGGGCCGCGAACGCGTGGGTCGGACCCTCGCGGACCGGCTCGTTCACCGGCCGTCGGCGCGGGAACGGCTGCCCGCCGGCGAACCGGGTCGGTGGGGTGGCCCGGTCGCCGGCCCGGCGCGACGGGTCCAGCGGCGACGGGCGCCGGGCCGAGCGGCCACCGGACGAGGGTTCGAAGAAGGAACGCGACGGCGGCGGAGCGGAGCCCACCGGCGGCTCGTCGGCGGGTGCAGCCGGTGCGGCGGCGAAGGGGTCCGGCTCGTCCGGGCGACGGCGCAGGTCGGTGAGCCAGCCGTCGAGAGCGTCCGTATCCGCCTCGGCGCCGGAAGCGGTCCGGCTCGGGACGTCGCTGTCCGCCGCTCGGCGGCGCGGCGGCACGGTGGGCAGTCGCCGTCCCAGGACCGAGGCGGCCCGCATCGGCACAGTGGCCGGCTCGTCGGTCTCCATCAGCCGCTCGTCCCGGCCCGGCGGCCCGGCGACCGGCGGCACGGCCGGAGGCGGCACCGCGGGTGGCGGCACGACCGGAGGCGGAGCAGCGGCCGGCGGGACGACGGCAGGGGGCACCCGAGCAGGGGTGACGGCCGACGGCGGGACGGGAACGGCGGGCGGGCGGGGCGCGGCCTCGGGCACCGTGTCCCGGGCTCCCCGGGTTGCGTTCTCCACCCGTTCCAGCCGGGCCCGGGCGCCCATCGTGCGGCCGGGCAGCCGGACGTCGCCCCGGGAGAGCTGAGCCACGTACCAGGCGGGCAGGTAGCCCTCGATCGGCAGCCCGGGATCGACCGCCAGCCACCACTCGGGGTTCGGCCAGCCGGCCGCCAGGTCCGGGTAGGGGACGCGGCGGGTGGGGCCGGCGTTCTCCCCCAGGCTCGCGCGCAGCGCGGCGACGGAGGTGAAGGCCAGCACGTGGGTGCGACCCCCGGAGGTCCAGGTGCCCCACCCGGCGGTCGGTCCGTTCGCGACCGGAAGCAGGAGATCGACGCGGGTCAGCGCACGGAAGTAACGCTGCTGGTCCTGCGCGCGCAGCGCGTCCCGCATCGCCACCTCGGCCTCGGTGGCCGGCTCCCATCCGGTCACGGCCACCTCTCCTTCCGCGAACAGGCCACAGGCATCGCCTACAACCTACAAGGTGGCAACAAGATCAGGACTTCTGGCCATCGACGGTCGGCCCTGAGGTCGGCGAGGCGCTAACATCCCGTTCCGGAGCCGACACGTTACGGAGGTCGTCGATGTCTCGGCCTGTCGCGTACCCCGTCGTGGCCGCCCTGGCGACGCTCCTCGTCATCGCGTGTCCGGTCGCCCCGGCGGCGGCCCGCGCGCCCGCCGGCTGCGCCTCGCCGCCCGCGCCGGCCCGGCCGGTGGCGGAGCAGCCGTGGCCGCAGCAACGGTACGCCCCGGACCGGCTCACCCCCCTCGCAACGGGGGCCGGAGTCGTGGTCGCTGTTGTCGACTCGGGAGTGGACCGGTCCCACCCGCAGCTCGCCGGTCGCGTCCTCGACGGCGCCGACTTCCTCGACCGGGGCGGGGACGGCACCCGGGACTGCGCCGGGCACGGCACCGGGGTGGCGAGCATCATCGCCGCCGCGCCGCAGCCCGGCGTCGCGTTCCGCGGCCTCGCGCCGGACGCGCGCATCCTGCCGGTACGGGTGAGCGAACAGCAGGTGGTCGATGGGCGGGAGTCGGGGCGTACCGTCGACGCGGCCGGGTTCGCCCGGGCCGTCCGCTGGGCCGTGGACCACGACGCCGACGTACTCAACCTCTCGGTCGTGCTGTACGCGGACGACCCGGCCGTACGCGCCGCCGTCGCCTACGCGGTGCGGCGGGACGTGGTCGTGGTGGCCGCCGCCGGGAACCTGCACGACAACGGGGATCCCCGGCCCTACCCGGCCGCGTACGACGGGGTGCTCGGCGTCGGCGCGATCGGGCCGGACGGGACACGCTCGGTGTTCTCCCAGACCGGCTCGTACGTGGACGTGGTCGCCCCGGGCAGCGAGGTGCTGATGGCGGCGCCCCGGTCGGGTCACCAGCGGGCGGAGGGGACCAGCTACGCCACCCCGTTCGTGGCGGGCACTGCCGCGTTGCTGCGCCAGTACCGGCCCCGGCTGAGCGCGGACGAGGTGGCCGGCCGGATCGTGGCCGCCGCCGACCCGGCGCCCGGGCGGGACGCGGGCTACGGCGCGGGGGTGCTCAACCCGTACCGGGCGGTGACCGAGTCGGCCGGCGCGACCGATTCCCGTACCCGGCCCGGGGCGGCGCTGCCCGCCGAGCGGCCCGATCCGGCCGCGCTCGCCCGCCAGTCCCGCCGGGACACCGCCCGGGACCGGGCGCTGCTGGCCGCCGCCGTCGCGGGCGGGGCGGTGGCACTGGTGGCGGCGCTCGCCCTGGTGCTGCCGCGCGGCGCACGCAGGCGGTGGCGGGCGGCGGACCCGGCAGCTCCGAGCTGATCGCCGGCCACGCGCGACGCCGCGCGACCCGGTTCACCTGCCCGGGCCGCGCGGCGTCGGTTCACTGGAACAGGTTGGCGTTGCGCTTCTCGGTGTCGAGGTAGTCGGTCGCGGAGTCCTCGACGGCGAGCTTGATGTCACGCAGCATCGCCTGGAGGTCCTGCGAGGCGGCCCGCCACCGGGACTGCCGCACCTCGTACGCCTCGCGGGCCTCGCCGTTCCAGCTCGCCACCAGCGGGGCGGCGTCGCGTTCGAGCTGACCGAGCTGACTCTCCAGCGTGGACAGCGCCCGTTGGATGTCGGCGCCCGCCTGTTGCAGGGCGGCGAAGTTGACGACCAGCACACCGTGCTCCATGGATTCGATCCCTCCGGTTGTCAGAGCGGCAGCTGGATGCCGCGGTTGGTGCCCGCCACCCGGCCGGCGGCCTCGGTGTCGGAGACGTCGTAGTGGCGGCCGGCGCTGCGGATCGCGGTCGCGGTCTCGCGCAGCGCCCGCTGGAGGGCGGCCTGGTCCTGCGCCCACTGCTGCTTGACCTGCGCGAACGAGCGCCCACCGGCGCCCCGCCAGGCCTGCTGCAACACCTCCAGCTCGGCCATCAGGCCGCTGAGCATGGTCTGGAGCGACTGGTCGACCTGCTCGAACTTCGCGGCGGTCTGCTGCATCACCGCGGCTTCTGCCTGGGTCTGGGACATCCCGGACGTCACCTCGTCTCCTCGGTCGTGGCTGGCCACCGTGTGACCACCGTGGACTCGTCGGCGGGAGTCCGGGGCCGGTGGAGGGGGAAGCCCGGCGGCGGCGGACACGCAACTCGACGATTTCGTCGCTGACGGTAGCCGTCCGACTCCGGTTCTGCTACCCCTTCGGGCTCCCCTGTGGACAACCCGCCCACTACGATGAGCCACGCAAGCGTCACGCGGAGGCCCGGCGAGGAGGTGCGGTGACCGCGAGCACGTCCGAGCGGCCCGCGTCCGTCCCGGTCCGCACGCCACAGTGGACGAACCGTCCGACCGCACGGCTGCGCGCCGGTCAGATCGTGGCCACTCAGGTCGCGGCGGCAGTGCTGATCGCGGCTGCCGGGCGGGGTGTCGTGCCGACGGCCGTCGCGCTGCTGTCGGCGGCCCTGCTGCTGCCGGCCGCGTGGGTCCGGGTGCGCGGCCGCTGGCTGCACGAGTGGCTCGCCACCGCCGCCGCGTACGTGACGCGGCGGCGCGCCCTGCCACCGGCGGCCGACCCGGCGGCGCTGCTGGGGCTGCTCCGGCCGGGCTCGGTGGTCGGCGCGACTGAGGCGTCCGGCGGGGCGGCCGTGCTGCACGACGCCGCCGGGCTGACCGCGCTGCTGGAGCTGGGCGACCCGGACGACCTGCTCGGCGACCACTCGCACGAGCTGCCCACGCCGTTCGACCTGCTTCCCCCGGCGGGTCCGGACGCCCCCGCGATCCGGCTGCAACTGGTGTTCTCGTCGTCGCCCGCACCGGCGCCCGCGGTTGCCGGCGGTCCGGCCGGGACGTCGTACCGCCGGCTCACCGACGGGCGGGTGGCCGGGCGGGCCCGGGTGGTGCTGGCCGTCCAGGTGCTGCGCGCCGACGGCTGGCCGGACGAGGACCTGTTGCGGGCGCTGTCCGGCACCCTGCGGCGACTGGTCCGCCGGCTCGGCCCGCTCACCGCCCGGCCGCTGGGCGGCGACGCGGCGCTGCGGGTGATCGCCGAACTGGCCCACCACGAGCCCGGTGCCCCGGTACGGGAGACCTGGCCGCTGCTCACTGTCGGTGGCTTGGCGCAGGCCACCTGGCGACTGCGCCGGTGGCCGGATCCGCGTGGCGAGGCGGCCCGGGGGCTGGTGGGCCGCCTGCTCGCGCTGCCCGCGACCGCCACCACGGTCGCGCTCACAGCCGGTCCGCGCACCGGCGTCGCGCCGACCCCGGCCGAGCTGGCGGTACGGGTGGCGGCCGGGAGCGCGGCCGAGCTGTCGACGGCGGAACGCACGCTGCGCAGAGTGGCCGGTGACGTCGCAGCGGAGCTGCGCCGGCTCGACGGTGAGCACCTCGCCGGGCTGGCCGCCACGCTGCCGTTGGCGGTGACCGGTGGGGCCGCGTCCCCGGCCGGGTCGCCTCCGCCCGCGCTGGACCTGCCCTCGGCCACCGCCGGCCTGATGGTGGGCGCGAACCGGCACGGCGCCGCACTCACCGTCCGCCTGTTCCGCCCGGCCGCGACCCGGGTGCTGCTCGTCGGCGGCGTGCCCACGGCGCAACTGCTCGTGCTGCGGGCGCTGGCGCTCGGCGCGCGCGTGGTGGTGCAGACCGGCCGCCCCCGCTTCTGGGAACCGTTCGTGCGGGGTGTCGGGACGGTCGGCGGCGGCGTACCGCTGCTCCCGCCGGGCCGTCCGACCGGTGGCGCGCCCGGCTCGCCGCTGCACCCGCTGTTGGTGGTGGTGGACGCCGGCCCGGTGCCGCCGGAGGCCGGACCGGCGGCCGCCTGGCAGTCGGTGCTGGTGGTCCGCGACGAGCTGACCCCGGCCGACACGCCCGCGCTGGCCCGGGCCGACCTGGCGATCCTCCAGCCGCTCGACCCGGACGAGGCCGCGCTGGCGGGCGCCGCGCTGGGCCTGGGCGGTTCCGCGGAGTGGCTCACCCGGATCCGCGACGACATGGTGGCTGTGGTCAACCGGCGGGCCCTGCGCTGGGCGCTGCTCTCGCCCACACCTGTCGAGTCGCAACTGGTCGGTCGTCCGGCCCGGCACTGACGAGCCGCACCGCCGCGTACCAGGTCGAGCCTTCCGCTGGTGGTACGGCCGTGGCACGATCCCGGCCATGGATTTCCTGAAGGGTCTTCTGATTCGCGTGGGTTCGACCGCGGTGGCGTTCTGGCTCGCCACCCTGCTCATCCCGGGCATCTCGCTCGACTCCGACTCGGCCACCGAGACGGTGATCACGCTGGTGCTCGTCGCGGTCATCTTCGGTGTGGTGAACGCGGTGCTCCAGCCGATCATCAAGACCGTGGGGTGCGGCTTCTACCTGCTGACCCTCGGCCTGATCGCACTCGTGGTGAACGGCCTGCTCTTCCTGCTCACCAGCTGGATCGCCGGTGAGGCCGGGCTGCCGTTCCACGTGGACGGGTTCTGGCCGGCGGCGGTGCTGGGCGCGCTGTTCGTCGGCATCGTCACCTGGATCCTCGGCGCCGTCCTCGACCGCGACTGACACCGGACCCCGGCCGGCCGCCGTCGCGACCGGCCGGGGGTACTAGCCTCGACCGGGTGTTCACCCTGACCCGCGCGGACGGCTACGAGATCAGCACCGACCCGGACCGGATCGACCTGGACCGGGTGCACGCCTGGCTCTCCACGGACGCGTACTGGGCGCTGGGGCGGGCTCGGGAGACGGTCGCGCGCGCGTTCGCCGGCTCGATCGGCTTCGGCGTCTACCGGCCGGGTGACGGCCGGCAGGTCGCTGTCGCCCGGGTGGTCACCGACGGGGCCACGTTCGCCTGGCTGTGCGACGTGTACGTGGACCCGACCGCGCGGGGTTGCGGGCTGGGCACCTGGCTGGCCGGCGCGGTCCGCGACCACCTGGGCGAGCTGGGCGTACGCCGGATCCTGCTGGCCACGCTCGACGCGCACGGGGTCTACGCGAAGATCGGCTTCCGGCCGGTCGCGGCGGATCGGTGGATGGAGCTGGATCAGCGGGTGACGCCGGTCACCGATAAGGACCAGGAGAGCGATCCACCACTTACGGTGGAGCGGTGAACCAGCTCCGGCTCGGCTACCTGTACGGCATCGGCGCGTACCTGATCTGGGGTTTCTTCCCGATCTACCTCAAGCTGCTGCGCCCGGCCGGGCCGGTGGAGATCCTCGCGCACCGGATCCTCTGGTCGGTGGCGTTCGTGGCGTTGCTGCTGGCCGCCACGCGGCACGCCGGCTTCCTGCGCAAGCTGGCCGGGCGGCCCCGGGCGCTCGCCGGCATCGGCCTCGCCGCCGCGCTGATCGCCGTCAACTGGGGTACGTACATCTACGGCGTCAACTCCGGCCGGGTGGTGGAGACGGCGCTCGGCTACTTCATCAACCCGCTGGTGTCGGTGCTGTTCGGCGTGCTGGTGCTGCGGGAACGGCTGCGCCGGGCACAGTGGGCGGCGCTCGGCGTCGGCGCGCTCGCGGTCGCGGTGCTCACCGTCGACTACGGCCGCCTGCCCTGGCTGGCGCTCACCCTGGCGTTCAGCTTCGCCGGGTACGGCCTGGTCAAGAAGCAGCTCGCGCTGCCCGCCACGGAGGGGCTGTTCGTCGAGTCGGCGGTGCTGGCGCTGCCCGCACTGGCGTACCTGGGATGGCTGTCGGCGCGCGGCGACTCGACGTTCGGGCACGTCTCGGCCGGGCACACCGCGCTGCTGGTGCTCGCCGGGGCCGCCACCGCGATCCCGCTGCTGCTGTTCGCCGGAGCGGCGAACCGGCTGCCGCTGTCCACCGTCGGCATGCTGCAGTACCTCGCGCCGATCCTCCAGCTCGGCTGCGGCGTGCTGATCTTCCACGAGCCGATGCCGCCGGCCCGGCTGGCCGGCTTCGCCCTGGTCTGGCTCGCCCTGGTGGTCTTCACCGCCGACGCCCTACGTCACTCCCACCGCACCCGCCAGGCCGCCCGCACCCCGGCCACCCCCACCCCGGCCCCCACCCCCACCCCGTCTCGCTGATCTGTGAGTGGGGGCGGGCAGGGCAGTCAGCGCAGGTCGTAGGCCAGGACGGGGGCGTTTGTTCCTCGGAGCAGCTCCAGGCGGACCAGCTCGCCCTTGGTGAAGCGGGTGACACCGGAGAAGCGCAGGTCGTCACCGGGAGCGGCGAGCCAGGAGCCGACCTGCTCCGTCGCGCCGTCCGGGCCGTGCGCCACCAGCCGGAACGTGTACGCCTCCCGGTGCCCGGCCCGCCTGTCGTACCCGCAGTGCATGGTGACCTCGGTGCCCCACGGCGTCTCGGTCAGCCCCACCTCGGCGTGCACCGGCACCGTCCCGGCCACCGGCCGCATCGAGGCCAGCGCCACCGGCGGCTTCGACGGCTCGGCGGGCGACTGCACGAGCCCCACCCCGACACCCGCCAGCACGGCGAGCGCGGCGGCGGCGAGCGCTGTCAGCGCGTACCGTCGGCGGGAGCGGGACCGCTCGCGGCGCTTGCGCTCGCGCGCGGCGTCGAGCAGCGCGGGCACCCGCGACGTCTCCGGCCCGACCTCCAGGAACTGTTCCAGCCCGGCCGGGTCGAGCCGCCCCAGCAGGCCGGGCAGCACGGCGATCTCGGCCACCGCCTCCCGGCACTGCGCGCACCCGGCCAGGTGCCGCTCGTAGGCGACCCGGTCCGCCGGGGCGAGGGCGCCGAGCACGTACGCCCCGTCGTCGTGCGCGAACTCGCAGCGTGTCATCCGGTCACCCCCATCTCGGCCAGCGCCAACCGTAGTGAGCGCAGCGCGTAGTGGGTACGCGACTTCACAGTCCCCGGCGGTACGCCCAGCCGTGCCGCCGCCTCCGCGACCGAACGTCCCTGGTAGAAGCACTCGACGAGCACCTCCCGGTGGGTCGGGCTGAGCCGGTTGAGCGCCTCGGCCACCGTCCACGCCTCCACCGCGCGCTCCGTCTCGTCGACCGACTCGGCGGTCTCGGGCAGTTCGTCGGTGTAGACCTCGCCGACCCGGGCCGAGCGCCGCCGCCAGGCGTCGATCGCCAGGTTCCGCGCGGTGGTGAACAGCCAGGCGCGTACCGAGCCGCGTCGCGGGTCCAGCGACTCGGGGTGCCGCCAGGCGCGCAGGAGCGTCTCCTGCACCAGGTCCTCGGCCCGGGGCCGATCGCCGTTGACCAGCCGCAGGGCGTGCGCGTACAACGCGTCGGCATGCTCGTCGTGCAGCGCGCGCAGCAGTTGGGCGTCGTGGTCGCTGATGGCGGTACCTCGCTTCCGGCGGCGGGGAGACCGGCGATGCGTTCGCCCTTCCATACGTGCCGTGACGCCGAACGGTTCATCCGCAGGTCAGCGCGGAGCTGTTCACGTCCGGTTCAGATCGGGGCCGATCCCCGCTCACCGTGCCCTGGCAGCGTCCGGCGGGTGAGCGCCCGGGCCGGCTCGCCCGCGCGCCTTCCGACGTTGAGATCAGGAGGCTCCACCTCATGAGCGACCGGCCTCGCCTGCTTCCGCTGCTGGGTGGCACCCGCCACGGCAGCCGCGACGCGATGACCTGCCTGTACCGGTGCGGCAACGCGTGTGACCACCCGGTGCCGAACCCGACCGGCAACCCGTACTTCGGCGACGTGGTCGACACCGAGATGTCCCGGCGCGGTGTGGTCCGGGCCGGCGCGGTCGGTGCGCTGGTGCTCGGCTTCGGCGGTGCCGCCGCGGGCGCGCTCGCCGGCGCCGCGCCGGCCGCCGCCGCACCCGCCGCCCCGCCCGTGCCCGGCGGCGGCGAGGTCTCGCCCGCCGGGGCGGGCCGCCCTGGTAGCGGCGCGTTGACGTTCAAGCCGATCCCGCCGAACAAGCTCGACACCCTCGTGGTCCCGAACGGGTACGACCACTCCGTGGTGATCCGCTGGGGCGACGAGGTCGTGCCCGGCGCTCCCGCGTTCAGCCCGGGCCGGCAGACCGCCGCCGCCCAGTCCAAGCAGTTCGGCTACAACAACGACTTCGTCGGCGTGCTCCCGATCGACCGTCGGCGCGCGCTGCTCGTGGTCAACCACGAGTACACCAACGAGGACCTGATGTTCCCCGGCTTCACCGGCCAGGACGCGCTGACCGTGGAGCAGGTACGGGTGGCGATGGCCGCGCACGGCATGTCCGTGGTCGAGCTGGAGCGGGTGGAGAACACCGGGCAGTGGCGACCGGTACGGCGTGGCCGGCGCGAGTACAACCGCCGGGTCACGGCGCTGGCGACGAGGTTCGAGCTGACCGGCCCGGCCGCCGGCTCGGCGTGGCTGCGTACCGCCGCCGACCCGAAGGGCCGGACGGTGATCGGCACGCTCAACAACTGCGCCGGTGGCGTCACCCCGTGGGGCACAGTGCTCTCCGGCGAGGAGAACTTCAACCAGTACTTCGTCGGCGGCGACGGCGCGCCGGAGGAGCAGAAGCCGAAGCTGGCCCGCTACGGCATCCCGACCGACGTGCGCCACCCGAGCGGCAGCCGCAAGTGGGAGCGGGCGGACGAGCGGTTCGACCTGGCCAAGCACCCCAACGAGGCGAACCGGTTCGGCTGGATCGTCGAGATCGACCCGTTCGACCCGCAGGCCAAGCCGCGCAAGCACACCGCGCTGGGCCGGTTCAAGCACGAGGGCGCGAACGTCATCGTGGCGCGCAACGGGCGGGTGGTCGCGTACATGGGCGACGACGAGCGCTTCGACTACCTCTACAAGTTCGTCTCGGACAAGAAGTTCATGCCGGGGAAGTCCTCGGTGGCGCGGCGGCACAACCTGACGCTGCTGGAGTCGGGCACGCTCTACGTCGCGAAGATCGAGGGCGACAGCCCGGCCGCCGAGATCGACGGTTCCGGCAAGCTCCCGGCCGACGGCGGGTTCGGCGGCCGGGGCCGCTGGATCAAGCTGGTCAGCGGCAACCGCTCGTACGTCGACGGCATGACCGCCGCGGACGTGCTCACCTTCACGCGGCTGGCCGGGGACAAGGTCGGCGCCACCAAGATGGACCGGCCCGAGGACGTCGAGCCGAGCCTGCTCACCGGCAAGGTCTATGTGGCGCTGACCAACAACAGCGACCGCGGCAAGGCCGGGAAGGCGCCCGCCGACGAGGCGAACCCGCGCGACAGCAACAAGCACGGGCAGATCCTGGAGCTGGTCGAGGACCGCGGCGACAACACCGCCGAGACCTTCGCCTGGTCGCTGCCGATCGTCTGCGGCGACCCGGCCGACGCCTCGACCTACTTCGCCGGGTACGACAAGACGAAGGTCTCCCCGATCTCCTGCCCGGACAACGTCGCCTTCGACGCCACCGGCAACCTGTGGATCTCGACCGACGGTAACGCGCTGGGCAGCAACGACGGCCTGTTCGCCACGGCCGTGGAGGGTCCGGAGCGGGGCCACCTGAAGCAGTTCCTCACCGTGCCGCTCGGCGCGGAGACCTGCGGCCCGTTCATCACCGGCGACAACCGCTCGGTCTTCGTGGCCGTGCAGCACCCGGGCGAGGTCACCGGCGCGTCGGTGGAGAACCCCGCCTCCACCTGGCCGGACGGCGACTTCGCCAAGCCCGGTGTGGTGGTCACCTGGCGCCTCGACGGCGGCCCGGTCGGTAGCTGACCCACCCCGGGGGCGGTCCGGCGCTGGACCGCCCCGCGAGGGGCCGCCGACCCACCAGGTCGGCGGCCCCTCGTCGGTTCTCCGAGGCGATCCCGCCGGCGACGGCGAGCACGGCTCGTCAGTTCTCGGAGGCGATCCCGTCGGCGATGGCGCGCGCGGCGGTGAGCAGCTTGGCGCGGACCACCCGGGCCGAGGTCATCATCTCGCCGGCCGGCAGCGCGCACGCCAGCACCACCCGGCGCTCGATGTCCTTGTCCGGGGTGACCAGCACCGCGGCACACGCCACGCCCTGCCGGAACTGCCCCAGCTCCAGCTGCATGCCGCGCCGGTCACCGGCGGCCAGGTCCGCCTCGAACGCCTCGACTGTGGTGAGGGTGGCTGTGGTGAACGGGCGCATGCCGTACTCGCGCAGGTAGCGGAAGCGCTGTTCGGTGGTGAGCGTGGCGAGCAGGCTCTTGCCGAGCGCGGTGGCGTGTGCGCCCTCGTCGAAGCCCGGCACCAGGTCTTCCATGTAGGGCGAGCGCGGCCCCTCGGCGGACGCGGTCACCGCCACCTGCCCGCCGACGAAACGGCCGAGGTAGTGGCTCCAGCCGGTGTCCGACGCCGCGCGGCGCAGCGCCTCGCCCACCGCCGGCGGCCCCCGGAACGCGGTGACCAGCTCGCGGTAGCGGTCGGCCACCTCCAACCCCACGATGTACGTCCCGTCCTCGCGCCGGATCACGTAGCCCTCGTACGCGAGCGTGCGCACCAGGTGGTAGGTGGTGGCGACGGTCAGCTCGCAGCGCCGGGCGATCTGCTTCACGGTGAGCCCTCTCGGCGCACGGCCGACCGACTCGAGCACTCGAAGCGCGCGGGACACGCTGCGGATCAGGTCCGAAGGTTCCGCCAAGGGGTCGCGCACAACCACCTCCGCCGCCGGGGACTTACACCATATGAAAAACCGGCCGAGTGCGAAATGCCTGTTCGGATGGAGGATGCCGGAAGACCGGACACAGACAGTGTGTCGACGGACACGATGAGCAGCCAAAACGTCCCGGCGTAAGGTGTGCTCGCGATGACTGAAACAGTTTCGCGAGTCACTCCTCCGGCGTCCCGGCACGCCGTCACGGTCGGCGCGGGCGCCACCCTCACCACGATCGTGTGCGTCCTGCCCGTCTTCCTGGTCGGTGGGCTCGCCGTCCAACTCGCTGACGAACTCCGCTTCAGCCCGGCCGGGCTGGGCCTGGCCGTCTCGATCTACTTCGGCGTGAGCGCGCTCGCCTCGGTGCCCTCCGGCACCCTGGTCGAGCGCTTCGGCTCGGCCCCGGTCGCCCGGGCCGCCATCCTGCTCTCCGCCGCCTCGCTGCTGGCGGTGGCGGGGCTGGCCCGCTCGTACCCGATCCTGGTGGCACTGCTGGCCCTCAGCGCCGCCGCCAACGCCCTCGGGCAGCTCGCCAGCAACGCCGCGCTGGCCGAGCACGTCCCCGCCCACCGGCAGGGCCTCTCGTTCGGCGTGAAGCAGGCCGCCGTACCGGCCGCCACGCTGCTGGCCGGTCTGTCGGTACCCACTGTCGCGCTCACCGCCGGCTGGCGCTGGGCCTTCGTGGCGGCCGCGGTGGCCGCGCTCGCCGTGCTGCCGGCCGTACCCCGGGCCGGACGGGGCCGGCGGGCCCGCACCGCCTCCGGTCGCCGTCCCGGCGGCACCGGCCCGCTCGTGGTGATCGGGCTGGCCGCGACGCTGGCGGCCGCCGCGGCGAACGCCCTCGGCACGTTCCTGGTCGACTCGGCTGCGGCGCGGGGCCTCTCCCCCGGCCTGGCCGGCCTGACGCTGACCCTGGGCAGCGTGGGGTGCGTGCTCGCCCGGGTGGGCGTCGGCTGGCTGGCCGACCGGCGCACCAGCGGGCACGTCGGGCTGATCGCCGGGATGCTGCTGACCGGCTCGGTCGGCCTCATCCTGCTCGCGGTGGCCGGATCGGCGCCGCTGGTCGCGGGCGTGGTGCTCGGCTTCGGTCTCGGCTGGGCCTGGCCGGGGCTGATGAACTTCGCCGTGGTCCGGCTCCACCCGCAGGCCCCGGCCGCCGCCACCTCGATCACCCAGACCGGCGTGTACGCGGGCGGCTGCCTGGGGCCGCTCGGCCTGGGCGCGCTCGCCGGAGCGGCAGGCTACCCGGCGATGTGGCTGACTGCCGCCGCAGCGATGCTCCTGGCCGCCCTCCTGATGCTGCTGGGCGCCCGCCTCGTAACCCCCACCCCAGCTCTCCCCTGACCGTCCCCCGCCCCCGCCCCATCGCGTCGATCATGAAGTTGGCGGCGCGGCACGCCGGGTGGGTAGCCGTCAACCTCATGATCGACGAGAGCCTGGGCGGGTGAGGTCGGCCCGGGCGGGTGGGGTGGGGTGGGCGCGGGGTGGGTCAGCTGGTGCGGTCGGCGATGTAGTCGCAGAGCGACTCCAGCGCGCGACGTGCCGGACCCTCGGGGAGCGGTGCCAGCCGGGCCCGGGCGTCCTCGGCGTAGCTGCGCACCGTCTCCCGGGCACGCTTGAGCGCCGGCGACTCCCGCAGCAGGCCCAGCGCCTCGGCGTGCAGCGCGTCGTCCACCAGCGGGCCGGTGGCCAGGATCTCGCGCAGCCGTACGCTCGCCGCGTCCGCGTCGTCGGAGGCCATCGCGTAGAGCACCGGCAGGGTGGGTACGCCCTCGCGCAGGTCGGTGCCGGGTGTCTTGCCGGACTGGACCGACTCGCTGGCGATGTCCAGCAGGTCGTCGGAGAGCTGGAACGCGACGCCGATGATCTCGCCGTACTCGGCCAGGGCCTCGACGTGCTCGGGCGCCGCGCCGCCGAACAGGCCGCCGAAGCGGGCCGAGGTGGCGATCAGCGAGCCGGTCTTCTCGGCGATCACGTGCAGGTAGTGCGCGACCGGGTCGGTGTCGCGCGGGCCGACCGTCTCGGCGATCTGGCCGTGCACCAGCCGGGCGAACGTGTGCGCCTGCAGGCGTACCGCCTCGGGGCCCAGATCGGCGGCGATGGCCGCGGCGCGGGCGAAGAGGTAGTCGCCGACCAGGATGGCCACCGAGTTGGTCCAGCGGGAGTTGGCGCTCGGGGCGCCACGCCGCACTGCGGCCTCGTCCATCACGTCGTCGTGGTAGAGCGTCGCCAGGTGGGTTAGCTCCATCACCACGGCGGCGGGGACGACCTGGTCGGCGTCCGGGTCGCCGAACTGGGCGCCCAGCGCCACCAGCAGCGGACGGAACCGCTTGCCGCCGGCCTCGACCAGGTGCCGGGACGCCTCGGTGACCAGCGGATCGGCGCTCGCCACGCTCGCCCGCAGGCTCACCTCGACCCGGTCGAGCACGCGCAGCACTGAGGCTTCGGCGCGCGGGTCGGCGAGGTGCAGGCCGAGCGCGCCGAACTGACCTGAACGCTCGCCAGCCGGGTTAGCCACGTCCTCAACCATGCCACACCCGTTCGACCTGCTCGTCGACGGGGATACGGGCCGGGGGCCGGCACGCCACGGCGTACCGGCCCCCGGTGGGATCACCTCTGTCATCTGACGAATTCGGCGGCACCGGTCGTCAGGTCGAGCAGCGGGCCGGGCACCACGCCGAGGACCAGCGTGGCGAGCACGCCGATGACCAGGGCGGCCGAGGTGAGCGCGCCCGGCACGGTCACCGTCGGGGTGGACTCGCCCGGCTCCGACAGCCACATCATGACGACGACCCGCAGGTACGGGAAGGCCAGCACCATGCTGGTCAGCACGCCGGCGATCACCAGCCACGCCTGGTTCGCCTCCAGGGCCGGGCCGAAGACCGCGAACTTGCTGGTGAAGCCGCTGGTCAGCGGGATACCGGCGAAGGCCAGCAGGATGAACGTGAAGATCGCCGCGAAGAACGGCGAGCGGCGGCCCAGCCCGGCCCAGCGGGACAGGTGGGTGGCCTCCCCGTCGGCGTCGCGCACCAGCGTCACCACGGCGAACGCGGCGAGCACCGAGAAACCGTACGCGGCCAGGTAGAACATGGTGCCGGAGAGCCCTTCGCGGCTCGGGGCCAGCACACCGACGAGCAGGTAACCGGCGTTCGCGATCGACGAGTACGCCAGCAGGCGCTTGATGTCGGTCTGGGTGACCGCCAGCACCGCGCCGACCAGCATGGTGAGCACCGCGATCGCACCGAGCACCGGGGTGAAGTCCCACGAGGCCCCGGCGAACGCGACGTGGAAGACGCGCAGCAGCGCGCCGAACGCGGCGACCTTCGTGCAGGCCGCCATGAAGCCGGTGACCGGGGTCGGCGCGCCCTGGTAGACGTCCGGCGTCCAGACGTGGAACGGCGCGGCGGCGGCCTTGAACAGCAGGCCGATGGCGAGCAGCGCCATGCCGGCGAACAGCAGCACCGGACTGGACGGGGAGTCGGTGACCGCGGCATGCACGGTGGCGAAGTCGACGCCTGCCGTGCGACCCGGGATCCCGGAGGTGAAGCCGTAGATGAGGGCCACACCGAACAGGAAGAACGCCGAGGCGTACGCGCCGAGCATGAAGTACTTCAGCGCCGCCTCCTGGCTCAGCAGACGCCGGCGGCGGGCCAGCGCGCAGAGCAGGTAGAGCGGCAGCGAGAAGACCTCCAGCGCGACGAACATGGTCAGCAGGTCGTTCGCCGCCACGAAGATCAGCATGCCGCCGATCGCGAACGACATCAGCGGGTAGACCTCGGTGGCGCCGCCGACGCCCTCGGCCTGCCGCCGGTCCTCCGCCGACTCGGCGGTGACAGCGGCGTGCGCCACGAAGGCGCCGCCCCGCTCCACGGTGCGCTCGCCGACGAGCAGCAGCGCCATCACCGCGAGCACCAGGATGGCGCCCTGGAGGAACAGCGTCGGGCCGTCGATCGCGATGGCGCCGCCGATGGTGATGAGCCGGTCGTCGGCGTTCAGGATCACCATGACGATCGCGGCGAGCATCGCCACCAGGGCGAGCCCGAGTTGCACAGCGTTGCGCAGGCGGCGCGGCACGAACGCCTCGACCAGGACCCCGAGCAGCGCCGCACCCAGCATGATCAGGATGGGAGCGAGCGCCGCGTAGTCGATCGACGGCAGCCTCAGTTCACTCACTTCGCGGCCTTTCGTTCGCGACTGCGGGGCTCACTCGCTCCGCTCGTTCACTCCTCGCGCTCACCGGGCGGCCTCCTGGACGCTGCCGACCTCAGGGGCGGGATCGGACTTGCCGACGTCCTGCATGGTCGCCTGGACGGCGGGGTTGATGACATCGGTGACCGGCTTCGGATAGAAGCCGAGCAGCACGATCAGCGCGATCAGCGGCGCGACGACCACCTTCTCGCGCAGGGTGAGGTCGCGGCGCATGCCCTCGACCTCGGTCAGCGCCGGGTTCAGCGTGCCCTGCGTGGTGCGCTGCACCATCCACAGCACGTACGCCGCCGCCAGGATGATGCCGAGCGTGGCGATCACCGCGACCGGCTTGTTGACGGTGAACGTGCCGATCAGCACCAGGAACTCGGAGACGAACGGCGCGGTACCCGGCAGCGCCAGTGAGGCGAGACCGGCGAAGAAGAGCACACCGGCCAGCACCGGCACCAGCTTGCCCGCGCCGCCGAAGTCGCTGATCAGCGCCGATCCGCGCCGGGCGATCAGCATGCCGACCACGAGGAACAGCAGGCCGGTGGCCAGGCCGTGGTTGAGCATGTAGAGCACCGCGCCGGTGCCGGCCTGGGTGGTGAACGCGAAGATGCCGACGCCGATGAACCCGAAGTGCGCGATCGAGGTGTACGACACCAGCCGCTTCAGGTCGTTCTGACCGACCGCCAGCAGCGCGGCGTAGATGATGCCGATGACGCCGAGCGCCAGCGCCCACGGCGCGAACCAGCGCGACGCCTCCGGGAACAGCGGGAGGCAGTAGCGCAGGATGCCGAACGTGCCGACCTTGTCCAGCACGCCGACCAGCAGCGCGGCGGCGCCGGCCGGGGCCGCGCCACCGGCGTCCGGCAGCCAGGTGTGGAACGGGAAGAACGGCGCCTTGATCGCGAAGGCGACGAAGAAGCCGAGGAACAGCCAGCGGGCCGTGTCGGTGGCGAACTCCGCCTGGCTCAGCGCCTGCCAGTCGAAGGTCTTCCCGCCGACCACCCAGAGGCCGATCACCGCGGCCAGCATGAACAGACCGCCGACCAGCGAGTAGAGGAAGAACTTCACCGCCGCGTACTGCCGCTGGTGGCCGCCGTAGCTGCCGATCAGGAAGTACATCGGCACCAGCATGACCTCGAAGAACACGTAGAACAGGAAGACGTCGGCGGCGGCGAAGACGCCGATCATCGTGCATTCGAGGACGAGCAGCAGCGCGAAGTACGCGGGCACCGAGCGCTTCGACGCCTCGGCGTCGTGCCAGGACGCCAGGATCACCAGCGGCACCAGGATCGCGATCAGCATCAGCATGACCAGCGCGATGCCGTCCACCTCGAAGGTGAAGTTCACACCCCAGTTCGGGATCCACGGGTACGACTCGCGGAACTGGAACCGGTCACCACCGGCGGAGAAGGCGAACCACATCACCACCGAGAGCACCAGCACCAGCAGCGACCAGCCGAACGCCACCAGCTTGGCCAGGTCCGGACGGCTGCGGGGCAGCAGTGCCACCACCAGGGCGCCGACCAGCGGCGCCACGGTCAGCACCGAGAGGAACGGGAAGTTGGACATTATTCGGCCTTACCTCCGTCGTGACTGCGTGGCCCGCCGGCGGGGGCGGCCGCGTTGAGGTCGATCACGCCAGCCACCCCGCCTGCACCGCCAGGAACGCCGCCACCACGAGCAGCGCGCCGGTCAGGATCGAGGTCGCGTACGACCGCACGAAGCCGGTCTGGAGCCGCCGGAGCCGGCCCGAGCCCCCGCCCACGGCGGCGGCCAGGCCGTTGACCAGCCCGTCGACGCCCCGGTTGTCGAGGAACACCAGCGCCCGGGTGAGGAAGATGCCCGGCTTCTCGAAGACCGCCTCGTTGAAGGCGTCCGTGTAGAGGTTCCGGCGGGCGGCGGTGACCACCACGCCGGCCGGCTGCGGCTCGGTGGCCGTGCCGGAGCGGAACAGGAACCAGGCCAGCCCGGCGCCCAGCACGGTGAGCAGCAGCGACAGCGCGGTGAGCAGCCAGTGCGCCAGCACCGGCGCGTGCTCCCCGCTCTCGGCGGCGAGCCCGTTGGTGGCGGTGAGCCAGTCCGGCACGGAGGTGGCGAGCAGGAAGCCCGCGCCGACCGAGCCGACCGCCAGCAGGATCAGCGGGACGGTCATCAGTTTCGGCGACTCGTGCGGGTGCTCGATGTCCTCGGTCCAGCGCTTCGGGCCGTGGAACGTCAGCACGAACAGCCGCGTCATGTAGAACGCGGTGAGCCCGGCGCCGAGCAGCGCGGCCATGCCGAACAGCCAGGCCGTCCAGCCCTCCCGCTCGAACGCGGCCACGATGATCGGCTCCTTGGAGAAGTAGCCGGAGAACGGGAACATGCCGATGATGGCGAGCCAGCCCATCATGAACGTCAGCCAGGTGACCTTCATGTACTTGGAGAGCCCGCCGAAGCGGCGGATGTCCACCTGGTCGTTCATGCCGTGCATGACCGAGCCGGCGCCGAGGAACATGTTGGCCTTGAAGAAGCCGTGCGCCAGCAGGTGCACGATGGCCAGCGCGTACGCGCCGCCGCCGAGCCCGACGCCGAGGAACATGTAGCCGATCTGGCTCACCGTCGACCAGGCCAGCACGCGCTTGATGTCGTCCTTGGCCGCGCCGATGACGCAGCCCATCAGCAGCGTGAGCGCGCCGACGCTGACCACCACGAGCTGGAGCGTCTCGTTGGCCGAGAAGATCGCGTTGGAGCGGGCGATCAGGTAGACGCCCGCGGTGACCATGGTGGCCGCGTGGATGAGCGCGGACACCGGGGTCGGGCCCTCCATGGCGTCCGGCAACCACGCCTGGAGCGGGAACTGACCGGACTTGCCGGCCGCGCCGAGCAGCAGCAGCAGGCCGAGCACCAGCACGGTGGTCGAGGTCATCGAGCCGACCCCGTTGAACACCTCGTCGTACTGGGTGGTGCCGAGCATGGCGAACATGATGAAGATGCCGATGGCCAGGCCGGCGTCGCCGACCCGGTTCATCAGGAACGCCTTCTTGCCGGCGGTGGCCGCGCTGGGCCGGCCGTACCAGAAGGAGATCAGCAGGTACGACGCCAGGCCGACGCCCTCCCAGCCGAAGTAGAGCATCACGTAGTTGTTGCCGAGCACCAGCAGGAGCATGGCGGCGACGAACAGGTTGAAGTACGCGAAGAACAGCCGCCGGCCCGCGTCGTGCGCCATGTACTCCACGGCGTAGAGGTGGATCAGGAAGCCCACCCCGGTGATCAGCAGGACGAAGACCGCGGCCAGCGGGTCGAAGAGCAGACCGAAGTCCACCCGCAGGTTGCCGACCGCCATGAAGTCCCAGAGGCTCAGCTCGACCTGCTTGTTCTCCAGCCCGCGCAGCTGGAAGAAGTAGGTGAGCCCGAGCACGAACGCGGCGCCGATGGCGCCCACGCCCAGCCAGTGGCCCCAGCGGTCGGCCCGCTTGCCGAGCAGCAGCAGGATCGCCGCGCTGACCAGCGGGATCGCCACCAGCAGCCAGACACTGCCCAGCATCCCGTCCGCCGTGGCGAAGGTGACGGCTTCGGCTGGCTCAGACTGGGCGATCGTCAGAATCTGTTCCACCACGAGCCCCTCAGTACTTCAGCAGGTTGGCGTCGTCGACGCTGGCCGAGCGCCGGGTCCGGAAGATCGCCATGATGATCGCGAGCCCGACCACGACCTCGGCCGCCGCCACCACCATCACGAAGAACGCCATGATCTGGCCGTTCAGGTCGCCGTTGATCCGGCTGAACGTGACCAGGGTCAGGTTGGCCGCGTTGAGCATCAGCTCGATGCACATGAACAGCACGATCGCGTTGCGCCGGACCAGCACGCCCACGGCGCCGATGGTGAACAGCACCGCCGCGAGGATGAGGTAGTAGTCCGGGGTCACCGTGCCAGCCTTTCGTTCGCGACTGCGGGGCTCCGCTTCGCTGCACTCCTCGCGCTCACCGATCAGTCCCCTTCGGTGCGGTCTCCTCGGCCGTCAGCTCACGCACCGGCATGATCTCCGGGATGCTGCGGTCGGTCAGCCGGCCGTCGGGCAGACGGGCCGGGGTGGCCACCGAGGAGGACGTGGCGTAGACACCCGGGCCGGGCTTCGGTCCGGGGTAGTTGCCGGGGCGGAACCGCGCCTTCATGGTGGCGATCTGGTCCATCCGGTCCGCCTTGCGCCGCTCCACGTGTGCCAGCACCATCGCGCCGACGGCGGCGGTGATCAGCAGCGCCGAGGTCAGTTCGAAGGCGAAGACGTACTTGGTGAACAGCAGCCGGGCGATGCCCTGCACGTTGCCCTCGCCGTTGGCCTGGTCGAGCCCGACCGCCTGGACGCCGTCGAGCGCGCGGTAGAGGCCGGTGCCCACCAGGCCGGCGAAGCCGAGCCCGAGGACCACGGCGGCGACCCGCTGGCCGCGCAGCGTCTCGATGAGCGAGTCGGACGCGTCCCGGCCGACGAGCATCAGCACGAACAGGAACAGCATCATGATCGCGCCGGTGTAGACGATGATCTGCACCATGCCGATGAACGGCCCGGCCTGGAGCACGTAGAACACGCCCAGGCAGAGCATGGTCAGCACCAGCCAGAGCGCGGAGTGGACCGCGTTGCGGGCCCACACCATGCCGATCGCCCCGAGCAGGGCCAGTGGCGCGAGGATCCAGAAGGTGACCTCCTCGCCCCCGGACACCTGGCCGGCGGCGGCGAGCACCGTAGCCGAGGTCATGCCTTGCCTCCCTTGCCCGCCGCGGCGGCGGACCGCTGCTCGGCCTGCTCGGCGCCGGGGAAGGTCACGCCGGGGTGCTCCTCCACCTGGTACCGGCCGGGGCCCATCGACGAGCGCTCGGCGCCGGCCGAGGTGCCCGGGTTGGTGAGCGCGCCGACGTAGTAGTCCTTCTCGCTGTCGCCCAGCCGCATCGGGTGCGGCGGCTGCTCCATGCCTTCGAGGAGCGGGGCGAGCAGCTGCTCCTTGGTGAAGATCAGGTCCTGCCGGTTGTCCCGGGCCAGCTCGTACTCGTTGCTCATGGTGAGCGAACGGGTCGGGCAGGCCTCGATGCAGAGCCCGCAGAAGATGCACCGGGCGTAGTTGATCTGGTAGGTGCTGGCGTACCGCTCACCAGGGGAGAAGCGCTGCTCCTCGGTGTTGTCGCCACCCTCCACGTAGATCGCGTCGGCCGGGCAGGCCCAGGCGCACAGCTCGCAGCCGATGCACTTCTCCAGCCCGTCCGGGTGCCGGTTGAGGATGTGCCGCCCGTGGTAGCGCGGCGCCGAGACCGGCGGCTTGAACGGGTAGTCGGTGGTGACGACCTTCTTGAACATGTGCGAGAAGGTGACACCGAAGCCCTTGAACGTTCCGGTGATCGCGCCCACGTCACACCTCCCTGGAGTCCTGGCCGGCGACCACGTTGGCCGGCTCCCGCTCGGCGAGCACGCGCTTGGTACGCGGGCTCGGCGGAACCTGAAGATCCATCGGCGGCAGCGGGAAGCTGCCGTACGGCCGGGTGTCCGCCTGCTCCTGCAGCGACGGCTTCGGCTCCTTCTTCCGCGACGGCCAGAAGAGCGTGGCCAGCAGCAGCACGCCCGCGCCGACGGCGGTGACGAGCAGCCGGTCCCGGGCCTGCCAGTCCTCGATCGAGCGCAGCCCGGCGAGCACCATGATCCAGACCAGGTTCAGCGGCAGCAGCACCTTCCAGCCGAACCGCATGAACTGGTCGTACCGGAGCCGGGGCAGCGTGCCGCGCAGCCAGACGAAGACGAACACCAGCATGATGACCTTGCCGAAGAACCACAGCATCGGCCACCAGCCCTCGTTGGCGCCCGACCAGATCGTGATCGGCCACGGGGCGTGCCAGCCGCCGAGGAACAGCGTCACGGTGAACGCCGACATGGTCACCATCGCGACGTACTCGCTGAGCATGAACAGCGCGAACTTCAGCGAGCTGTACTCGGTCTGGAAACCGGCCACCAGCTCCGACTCCGCCTCGGGCAGGTCGAACGGCGCCCGGTTCGTCTCACCGACGATGGCGATGAAGAACATGATGAAGCTGGGCAGCAGCAGGATCGCGTACCAGCCGGGCGCGGCCAGGTCGACGCCGCCGATGCTCAGCCGGGTGCCGTCGCCCTGCGCGGCGACGATCCCGCTCGTCGACATGGTGCCGGCGGTCATGAAGACCGCGACCACGCTCAGGCCCATGGTGACCTCGTACGAGACCAGCTGGGCCGCCGAGCGCAGACCGCCGAGCAGCGGGTAGGTGGAGCCGCTGGCCCAGCCGCCGAGCACGATGCCGTACACGGCGAGCGAGGAGAAGGCCAGCACCACCAGCACCGCCACCGACACGTCGGTGACCTGCAGCGGCGTCCGGTGCCCGAAGATGCTCACCATCGGCCCGAACGGGATCACCGACAGCGCGGTGACCGCGCAGACCACCGAGATCACCGGAGCGAAGAAGTAGACGACCTTGTCGGCCTTGCGCGGGAGGATGTCCTCCTTGAAGGCCAGCTTCACGCCGTCGGCGAGCGTCTGGAGCAGACCGAACGGGCCGGCCTGGTTGGGGCCGGGCCGCACCGCCATGCGGCCCACGACCCGGCGCTCGAACCAGACGCCGAGCAGCGTGGCCGCCACGGCGACGACGAACGCGAACAGGATCTTCCCGAGGACCAGCCACCACGGGTCCTTGCCGAAGTCGGCAAGCGTCGGGTCCTGCGCCGCGAGGATGACGGGGTTCACTGCACCCACCTTTCGTTCCCGACTGCGGAGACGCTCACCACGTCGCCGGACGTCGCGCCGAGGCCGCGCCGCACGGTGGAGCCGGGTGAGTTGGTCGGCAGCCAGACGACGCCGTCGGGCATCTCGGTGATCGCCGCCGGCAGCGTGATCGCGCCGCGGTCGGTGCCCACCGTGACCGGGTCACCGTCGGCCACACCCAGCGCCTCTGCGGTGCCCTTGCCGAGCCGGACCACCGGCGGGCGGGCGGTGCCGGCGAGGTGCTCGTCGCCGTCGGTGAGGCTGCCCAGGTCGATCAGCTGGTGCCAGGTGGCGAGCACCGCCTCGCCCGGTCCCGGCTGCCGCACGGCGGCCGGCTCGACCGAGGGCGCAGACGGCCGCTCGACCCGGGTGCGCGGAAGCGCGCCCAGCTCGCGCCGGATGCTCGGCACGTCGCCGGTGCCGAGCCGCACGTCGAGCTGCGCGGCGATCGCGTCGAGGATCCGGGCGTCGGTCATCGCGCCGGTGTCCAGCACCTTCCCGAACGTGCGCAGCCGGCCCTCCCAGTCCAGGAAGCTGCCGGCCTTCTCGACCACCGGCGCGACCGGCAGGACCACGTCGGCGCGGCGGGACACCGCGCTCATCCGCAGTTCCAGGCTGACCAGGAACGGCACCGCGTCCAGTGCGGACTCGGCCAGGCGCGGGTCGGCCAGGTCGGCCGGGTCGACGCCGGCCACCACCAGGGCGCCGATCTGTCCGTTCGCGGCGGCGGTGAGGATGCCGTCGGTGTCGCGGCCGGCCTGGCTGGGGATCACCCCGGCCGGGATGTCCCACGCCTCGCCCAGCTCCGCTCGCGCGGCCGGTTCGGTGACGACCCGGCCGCCGGGGAGCAGGTTCGGCAGGCAGCCCGCGTCGACAGCGCCGCGGTCACCCGCGCGCCGCGGCACCCAGACCAGCCGGGCACCGGTACGCCGGGCGACGTCCGCCGCCGCCGACAGCCCGCCCGGCACCTCGGCCAGGCGCTCGCCGACGATGAGGATCGCGCCGGGCCGGCCCAGCGCCTCGGCCACTGTGGCGTGCTCGGCCAGCACGCCGGCCTCCTCGCCGGGCACCACCCGGGCGAGCTTCGCCCCGAGCTTCTCCAGGCCGCGCGTGGCGAACGGCGCGAGCGCGTACACGGTGAGCTTCTTCTTCAGGTACGCCTTGCGCAGCCGCAGGAAGAGGATCGGGCACTCCTCCTCCGGCTCCAGGCCGACCAGCACCACAGCGGGCGCGTTCTCCACGTCCGTGTAGGTCACGTCGGTGACCCCGGCGACGCTGCTGGCCAGGAAGTCGGCCTCCTCGCGGGAGACCGGGCGGGCCCGGAAGTCGATGTCGTTGGTGCGCAGCGCGATCCGGGCGAACTTCGCGTACGCGTAGGCGTCCTCGACTGTCAGCCGCCCGCCGGTCAGCACCGCGGTGCCGGTCGCGCCGTCGCGGGCCGCACGCAGCCCCTCGGCGGCCCGGGTCAGCGCCTCGCTCCAGGACGCCTCGCGCAGCTCACCGGTCTTCTCGTCGCGCACCATCGGCGTGCTGATCCGGTCGAACGCGCGGGTGTACTGGAAGCCCCAGCGGCCCTTGTCGCAGTTCCACTCCTCGTTCACCGCCGGGTCGTCGCCGGCCAGCCGGCGCAGCACCTTGCCGCGCCGCCAGTCGGTGCGCTGCGCGCAGCCGGCCGAGCAGTGCTCGCAGACGCTGGGCGTGGAGACCAGGTCGAACGGGCGGGCCCGGAACCGGTACTGGGTGCCGGTCAGCGCGCCCACCGGGCAGATCTGCACGGTGTTGCCGGAGAAGTACGAGTTGAACGGGACGTCCCCCTCGTCGCCCTCCTCCCCGTACGCGTCGTCCCGGTAGATGTTGATCTCCTCGTGCGAGGAGCGTCCCATCAGGTCGATGAACTTGTCCCCGGCGATCTCCTCGGAGAACCGGGTGCACCGCTGGCAGAGCACGCAGCGCTCGCGGTCGAGCAGCACCTGGGTGCTGATCGGCAGCGGCTTCGGGTACTCCCGCTTGTGCTCGTGGAACCGCGAGTCCGTCCGGCCGGTGGACATCGCCTGGTTCTGCAGCGGGCACTCGCCGCCCTTGTCGCACATCGGGCAGTCCAGGGGGTGGTTGAGGAGCAGCAGCTCCATCACACCCTCCTGGGCCTTCTTGGCGACCGGGGAGGTGAGCTGCGTGCGCACCACCATGCCGTCGGCGACGGTCTGGGTGCAGGAGGCGACCGGCTTGCGCTGGCCCTCCACCTCGACCAGGCACTGCCGGCAGGCGCCGGCCGGGGCCAGCAGCGGGTGGTCGCAGAAGCGCGGGATCTCGGTGCCGAGCTGCTCGGCGACGCGGATCAGCAGCGCGCCCTTGGGCGCGGTGACCTCGACGCCGTCGATGGTCAGCGTGACGGTCTCGGTCTGCTTGGCTACGTCGGTCACAGTGCTCGCCTTTCGCTCGCGACTGCGGGGCTCGCTCCGCTCACTCCTCGCGCTCGCATCAGTGCGCCCCTACCAGGGTCTTCTCCGACAGCTTCGGAGCGGTACGTCCCTCGATGTAGTCGAGGTAGTCCTGCTTGAAGTACTTCAGCGACGAGGTCACCGAGCTGGTCGCGCCGTCGCCCAGACCGCAGAACGAGCGGCCGAGGATGTTGTCGCAGGTGTCGAGCAGGGTGTCCAGGTCCTCGTGGGTGCCCTGGCCGGCCAGGATGCGCCGGTAGACCCGGACCATCCAGTAGTTGCCCTCCCGGCACGGGGTGCACTTGCCGCACGACTCGTGGTGGTAGAACTCCAGCCACCGGTAGGTCGCGTACACCGGGCAGTCCTGGTCGGAGAAGATCTGCGTGGCGGTGGTGCCCAGGATCGAGCCGGCCGCCGCCACCCCCTCGAAGTCCAGCGGCACGTCTAGGTGCTCGGCGGTCAGCAGCGGCGTCGACGAGCCACCCGGGGTCCAGAACCTCAGGTTGTGCCCGGGCTTCATGCCGCCGGCCAGCTCGATCAGCTCGCGCAGCGTGATGCCCATCGAGCACTCGTACTGGCCGGGGTTCGCGATCCGGCCGGACAGCGAGTAGATCATCGGGCCGGACGACTTCTCCGTGCCCATCGTCTTCCACCAGTCCGCGCCACCGAGCACGATGTACGGCACGCTGGCGATGGTGCCGACGTTGTTGACCACGGTCGGGCTGGCGTACAGGCCGTGGGTCGCCGGGAACGGCGGGCGCAGCCGGGGCTGGCCGCGGAAGCCCTCCAGCGAGTCCAGCAGCGCGGTCTCCTCACCGCAGATGTACGCCCCGGCGCCGGAGTGCACCACCAGGTCCAGGTCGAAGCCCGAGCCGAGGACGTTCCGGCCGAGATAACCCTTGGCGTACGCCTCGTCGACGGCGCTGCGCAGCCGCCGGGCGGCGTGCACCGCCTCACCGCGGATGTAGATGTACGCCCGGTTGGCCCGGATCGCGTACGAGGCGATGATGACGCCCTCGACCAGCGAGTGCGGGTCGTGGGTCATCAGCGGCAGGTCCTTGCAGGTGCCCGGCTCGCCCTCGTCGGCGTTCACCACGAGGTAGTGCGGCTTCCCGTCGCCCTGCGGGATGAAGCCCCACTTGAGACCGGTCGGGAAGCCCGCGCCGCCCCGGCCGCGCAGTCCGGAGTCCTTGATCAGTTGGATCAGGTCGTCCGGGTGCGCCTTGAGCGCCTTGCGCAGGGCGGCGTAGCCGTCCAGCTTCTCGTAGGTGCCGAGCCGCCACGCGTCCGGCGAGAGCCAGCGCTTGGTGAGCACCGGCGTGAGCTTGGCCAGCGTCTCCGGCCGAGGAGTGGTCACTTCCGGACCCCCGTTCCGCTCGCGTCCGCCGGGTCGCCGCCGTCCGCGGCCGTACCGGATTCCGCTTCCTTGAGGTTGCGCTCCTGCGCGCCGGCCGCGTCGCCGGCGGGCTTGCCGTCACCGGCCGGCGGGTTCGACGCCACGCCGGCCGCCTCCGCCGCCCGCGCGTCGCGCGGCGCCGGGGCCGGGCCGTCCACCGGCATCTTCGTGCCGGGCGCGTCCGGCACCGCGGTGCCCGCGTCCGGCTGCCGGGTCTCGGCGGTACGCACCTGCGGCGACTTGGCGTCCGGCGCCTTCACGTCCGGCGCGGTGCTGCCGGTGGCCGCCTCCGGCTCGGCCGGCTCGACGGCCTTGGCCGGCTCGGGTGCGGGGGCCGGCTTCGCGGCCTCGGCCTTCGCCTTCTCCTCGGCGGCGGCCCGGTCGGCCTCGGCCTTGCTGCGGATCGGCGTCCTCGGGTCGAAGCCCGGCACCGAGACGCCGTGCTGCTCGGCCAGGCGCAGGCCGCGCAGGCTGGGCTCGCCCGGCCCGCCGTCGGCCACCGCGCCGTCCCGCTCGTCGGCGAAACCGGCGAGCTGGACCGCCATCTCCTTGAGCGTGCAGAGCCGCGCCCCACGGGTCGGCATCGGCCGGCCGCCGGCGCGCAGCTCCTCGACCACGTCGAGCGCGGCCTGCGGCTCCACGTTGTCGAAGAAGTCGTAGTTGACTGTCATCACCGGGCCGTAGTCGCACGCCGCCAGGCACTCGGCGTGCTCCAGGGTGATCTTCCCGTCGGCGGTGGTCTCCTCGTGCCCGACGCCGAGGTGCTCGGCGAGTGTGTCGTAGACCTTCTGCCCGCCGAGCACGTCGCACATGGTGTTGGTGCAGACGCTCACCAGGTAGTCACCGGTGGGCTTGCGCTTGTACATGGTGTAGAAGGTGGCGACGGCGCCGACCTGGGCCTTGTTGAGCCCGAGCACCTCGGCGCAGAACTCGACACCGGCCGGGGAGACGTAGCCCTCCTCGGACTGGACCAGGTGCAGCAGCGGCAGCAGCGCCGAGCGGGACCGGTCCGCCGGGTACCGGGCGATGATCTCCCGCGCCCGGGCGCGAGTCGTTTCGGTAAAGCTCATCGGTCACAACCACCCATCACGGGGTCCAGCGAGGCGCCGCCGGCGATCACGTCGGCGATCAGGCCGCCCTCGGCCATCGCCGGGAGGGCCTGGAGGTTGACGAAGCTCGGCTCCCGGTAGTGCACCCGGTAGGGCCGGGTGCCGCCGTCGGACACCGCGTGCACGCCCAGCTCGCCGCGGGGCGACTCGATGCCGACGTACACCTGGCCCGGCGGAACCCGGAAGCCCTCGGTGACGAGCTTGAAGTGGTGGATCAGCGACTCCATCGACTGACCCATGATCTTGGCGACGTGCTCCAGCGAGTTGCCCATGCCGTCCACGCCGATGGCGAGCTGCGCCGGCCAGGCGATCTTCTTGTCGGACACCATCACCGGGCCGGGCTTCAGGCGGTCCAGCGCCTGCTCGATCAGCTTCAGCGACTCGCGGATCTCCGCCACCCGGACCAGGTAGCGGCCCCACACGTCACCGTCGGTGTGCGTCGGCACGTCGAACTCGTACGTCTCGTAACCGCAGTACGGCATGGTCTTGCGCAGGTCCCAGGCGAGGCCCGCGCTGCGCAGCACCGGACCGGTGACGCCGAGCGCCATGCAGGCGGTCACGTCGAGCACCGCGACGTGCTGCGTGCGCTCCAGCCAGATCGGCTGGCCGGACAGCAGGTTCTCGTACTCCTTGAGCCGCTTCGGCATCAGCTGGAGGAAGTCGCGGATCTTGCGGATCGCGTCGTCCGGCACGTCCTGCGCCACACCGCCCGGCCGCACGTACGCGTGGTTCATCCGCAGGCCGGTGATGGTCTCGAAGATGTCGAGGACGTACTCCCGCTCGCGGAAGCCGTACAGCATCATGTTGATCGCGCCCAGCTCCATGGCGGTGGTCGCCAGCCAGACCAGGTGCGACGAGACCCGGTTGAGCTCCATCATCAGCACACGGATGGTGGTGGCCCGCTCGGTGATGTCGTCGGTGATGCCGAGCAGCTTCTCCACCGCGAGCGCGTACGCCGTCTCGTTGAACAGCGGCGAGAGGTAGTCCATCCGGGTCACGAACGTCGAGCCCTGGACCCAGTTGCGGTACTCCAGGTTCTTCTCGATGCCGGTGTGCAGGTAGCCGATGACCGAGCGGGCCTCGCGGACCGTCTCGCCCTCCAGCTCCAGGACCAGCCGGAGCACGCCGTGGGTGGACGGGTGCTGCGGACCCATGTTGACGACGATCCGCTCGTCGTTGATCGGGTCCGTGCCGGAGACGACCTCGTCCCAGTCCCCGCCGGTGACGGTGAAGACCTTGCCCTCGGTCGTCTCGCGCTCGGTCGCGTAGTTCGACGTGGTCATTGGTACGACCTCCTACGGTCCGGCGGGGGGATCTCCGCACCCTTGTACTCGACGGGTACGCCGCCGAGCGGGTAGTCCTTGCGCTGCGGGTGCCCCTCCCAGTCGTCCGGCATGAGGATCCGGGTCAGGGCGGGGTGGCCGTCGAAGACGACGCCGAACATGTCGTACGTCTCCCGCTCCTGCCAGTCGGCGGTCGGGTAGACGGCCGTGACGCTCGGGACGTGCGGCTGCTCGACGGAGACCGCCACCTCCAGCCGGACGCTACGGCGGTAGGTCATCGACGTCAGGTGGTAGACCACGTGCAGGCGGCGCTCCTGCGCGCCCAGGTAGTCCACACCGGACACCGAGGAGCACAGCTCGAAGCGCAGCGCGAGGTCGTCGCGCATCACCTGGCAGACCTCGGCGATCCGCTCCGGGCGGACGTGCAGGGTCAGCTCGCCCCGGTCGACCACTACCTTCTCGATCGCGTCGCCGAAGTCCGGGTACGCCTCCTCCAGCGCGTCCCGCACCTCGTCGAAGTAGCTCCCGTACGGCCGGGACGCCTCCTCGACGGGCTTGCGCTGCCGGACCAGGCCGCCGTAGCCGGAGACGTCACCGGTGCCCTGGTTGCCGAACATACCCCGGCCGGCCGGGCTGGCCGGCGGGTACTCCGCCGGGGCGGTGGAGCTGGCACCGGCCGGTGTGGTGGGTACCGGCACCCCGCCGTCGTTGTTCTTGTCGTTCAGTGCGGTCATTTCGGGCCCCTATGCGACGCCTGGAGGTGGTTCTGCGCCTTCATCCAGTTCTCGATCCGCAGCTGCTCCTCACGCCCCTCGCGGACCGCCTTCGTCCACTCGGCACGCCGGGCCTTGTCGCTGCGGTACGACGAGGGCATCGAGCCGTACGGCACCACCGGCACGTCGCCGCGCGCCTGGCGGGCCTCCAGCATCTTGCGGCCGTTCGGGCCCAGCGGCTCATGCATGATCTTCTCGCGCAGCTTGAGCACCGCGTCGATGAGCATCTCCGGCCGGGGCGGGCAGCCGGGGAGGTACATGTCGACCGGGACCACGTGGTCGACGCCCTGCACGATGGCGTAGTTGTTGAACATGCCGCCGCTGCTGGCGCAGACGCCCATCGAGATGACCCAGCGGGGCTCGGCCATCTGGTCGTAGATCTGGCGCAGGACCGGGGCCATCTTCTGGCTCACCCGGCCGGCCACGATCATCAGGTCCGCCTGGCGGGGCGAGGCGCGGAAGACCTCCATGCCCCAGCGGCCCATGTCGTAGTGCGGGCCGCCCGCGGCCATCATCTCGATGGCGCAGCAGGCCAGACCGAACGTGGCGCCCCAGACCGAGGTCTTCCGCGTCCAGTTGACCAGCTTCTCGACGCTGGTGAGCAGGACGCCGGAGGGGAGCTTCTCCTCGATGCCCATCTGCTACCTCCTCAGTCCCAGTCCAGGCCGCCGCGACGCCACACATAGGCGTACGCGACGAAGACCGCGACGATGAACAGGACCATCTCCACGAAGCCGAAGATCGGCAGGGCGTCGAAGGAGACCGCCCAGGGGTAGAGGAAGATGATCTCGATGTCGAAGACGATGAAGAGCATCGCCGTCAGGTAGAACTTGATCGGGAACCGGCCGCCGCCGACCGGCTGCGGGCTCGGCTCGATGCCACACTCGTACGCCTCGAGCTTGGCCTTGTTCAGACGCCGCGGGCCGGCGAGTCGGGCAGCGGCCACGGAGAACAGCGCGAACGCCGCAGCGAGGGCGAACAGCCCGATGATGGGTGCGTAAGGAGAGAGCGTCATCGTTGTCCCCTGCTCGTCCTTCCCTGACCTCGGTGGTTGGCCAAAATCACACTATTCACGTCCCTCACGACCTCGGTCGGCGGGGGCCGATCTCTGTCCGGCTCGCGGGCGTCGGGCCCCGGGCCGGTCGTCTCCTACACGGCCGGGGCCACCTTCGTCATCGCGTTGATGACCCGGTCCATCGCGTCCCCGCCGCGCGGGTCGGTCAGGTTGGCCAGCAGCTTGAGCACGAAGCGCATGAGCATCGGGTGCGGCATGCCGTGCTTGGTGGCCATCCGCATGATCTCGGGGCGGCCGATGAGCTTCACGAAGACGCCGCCGAGCCGGTAGTAGCCGCCGAAGCGGGCCTTCAGCTCCTGCGGGTACGCCATCAGCGCCCGCTCCCGCTCCGCGCCGGCCGGGCGGGCGAGCGCCTGCACCACGACCTCCGCGGCCATCTCGCCCGACTCCATCGCGTACGCGATGCCCTCGCCGTTGAACGGGTTGACCATGCCGCCGGAGTCGCCGACGAGCAGCACCCCGCGGGTGTAGTGCGGGACGCGGTTGAAGCCCATCGGCAGCGCGGCGCCGAGGATCGGACCCTCCGCGTTGGACTCGTCTGTCATCCCCCAGTCCTCGGGGGTGTTCGCGAGCCAGTCGGTGAGCAGCTTGCGGTAGTTCGTCTTGCCGAACGCCGAGGAGGAGTTCAGCACGCCCAGGCCGACGTTCACCCGGCCGTCACCGAGGCCGAAGATCCAGCCGTAGCCGGGCAGCAGCGCGTCGCTGCCCTTGGCCCGCAGCTCCAGCCAGGACTCCAGGTAGTCGTCGTCGTGCTTGGCGGGCGAGCGGTAGTAGCGGCGGACGGCCACGCCGATCGGGCGGTCCTCCCGCTTGGCGAGCCCGAGGGCGAGCGGGAAGCGGCCGGAGACGCCGTCGGCGGCGACCACGAGCGGCGCGTGGAACGTGGCGGGTTCCTTGTCCGGGCCGACCTCGGCCTGCACACCGATCACCCGGTCGTCGGCGCCGAGCACCGGCCCGAGGACGTTGACGCTGGTCTGCAGCTTCGCCCCGGCGGCGACCGCACGCTGGACGAGCAGGTCGTCGAAGTCGAGCCGGGTGCGCACCAGGCCGTAGTTGGGGAAGCTGGCCAGGTCGGGCCAGTCCAGTTCCAGGCGTATACCGCCGCCGATCACCCGCAGGCCCTTGTTGTGCAGCCAGCCCGCCTCGGGCGAGGTGTCCACGCCCATCCGGATCAGCTGCCGCACGGCGCGGGGCGTGAGCCCGTCGCCGCAGACCTTCTCCCGGGGAAACTCCGTCTTCTCCAGCAGCAGCACGCGTACGCCGTGCCGCGCCAGGTGGTATGCCGTGGCCGATCCTCCGGGACCGGCGCCCACGACGATGACGTCGGCGTCGTTCTCCACCGCGGTCATCCGCGCCTCCTCCCGCATGCTCGTGAAATGCTTCACAAGCCGATCCGGTTGGAGTCTATGACCGGCGTTACACCAGTACTCGCTGAGGGGGGCCTAACTTCGCGGAAACGCGCCGGTAAGAGCGTCGAGACCGGTCACGGGCGGGCCTGCACGGCCGGTCCGAGCCCGGCGTCGAGGCGGATGGCGTCGGGCAGGTGGTCGCGCAACGCGCCGCCGGCGGCCCGGTCCAGCGCGGCGAGCACCTCGGCGACGACCTGCCGGACATCGGCGGGATCCGCGCCGGCCAGCTCGCGGAGCTGCGCGATCAGCTCGGCGGCGTCGTCGTCGGTGGCGGCCTGGTCTGGTCCCGTCATGGGGGCGAGCCTACGGGACAAAGTAGACCAAAATCGGATATTCACGAAATGACCAGCTTCCGCTGGCCGGGCGGTCAGTTTCGGACGGCCCGGTGCAGCGCCACGACGCCGCCGGTCAGGTTGCGCCACGCCACCCGGCCCCAGCCGGCCGCGCCGATCCGCGCGGCCAGCGCCGCCTGGTCCGGCCAGGCCCGGATCGACTCCGCCAGGTAGACGTAGGCGTCCGGGTTGCTCGACACCGCGCGGGCCACCGCCGGCAACGACCGCATCAGGTACGACAGGTATACGGTGCGGAACGCCGGGTTCACCGGAGTGCTGAACTCGCAGACCACCAGCCGCCCGCCCGGCCGGGTCACCCGGGCCAGCTCGGCCAGCGCCGCGTCGGTGTCGTTGACGTTGCGCAACGCGAAGGAGATGGTCACCGCGTCGAAGCTGGCGTCGGCGAACGGCAGCCGCAGCGCGTCCCCGGCCAGCAGCGGCACCGACGGCCGGGTGCGCTTGCCGGCCTGCAGCATGCCCAGCGACAGGTCCGCGCCGACCGCGTACGCCCCGGAGTGGGCCAGTTCCTCGGTCGACACACCGGTGCCGGCGCCCACGTCCAGCACCCGCTCGCCCGGCCGCAACCCGAGCGCCGCCCGGGTGGCCCGCCGCCACGACCGGTCCTGGCCGAACGACAGGACGGTGTTCGTCAGGTCGTAGCGGGCCGCGACACCGTCGAACATCGCGGCGACCTCGTGCGGCTGCTTGTCCAGGCTGGCGCGCTGGCCCTGCGGGGTACGGCTCACCCCTCCACTCTGCCAGCCGCGCCGCCCCCACCTCCCCCCGGGTACGCGACAGGGCGGGATGGTCACCCACCCCGCCCTGGTCGCGTGTCGGTTCCCCGGTCAGTCGCCGGTGCGCTCCTCGCCCGGAGCGACAAGGACCACCTTGCGGCGGCGGGACAGCATCATCAGCGCCGCGCCGGCGGCGAGCACCGCCGCGCCGATGCCGCCGATCAGGCCGACCTGCATACCGGTCACCGGCAGGCCACCGTCGCCGCTGCCGCCACCCGCGCCACCACCGGAGGTCGGGGTCGGCACCGCCGTCGCGCCGCCGGTCGGCGTCGGCTGGGCGGTCGGCGTCGAGGTCGGCTGGGCGGTCGGCGTCGGGCTCGGGGTGGACGGGCTCTGGTCGACGAAGACGTCGAACACCGCGCTGTTGTCACCGTCGTCGGTCTCGGCGAACGCGCGCCGCTGCGCCGAGCTGGCGACCCGCGGCTCCTCCTCGGGCGTACCGGAGGCGGCGTCGAGGCCCTCGGCCCAGAGGATGCCGGGCCGGAGCAGCTTCTCGGTCACGTCCGCGCCGACGGTCACCCGGACGTCGGCGGTGTAGTACTGGCCGGGCTTGAGCACCGCGCCCAGGTCCTCGCAGTACGCGTTGAGGAAACCACCCAGGTTCTGCTCGACGCAGCCGTCGGGCAGCTTCGCGAAGGTGACACCGGCCGGCAGCGCGATCCCGTACTTGACGCCGGTGGCGCGCTTGCTGCCGTCGTTGAACACGGCCCAGTCCAGCGGCGCGGTCCCGCCCGGCCGGACCGGGCGCAGGCCCGCCTCGTCGGCGTCGTCACCGTCCACGCGCACGTCGGCGTACACGTCCTGGACCCAGGTGGTGAGGTCGTAGCCCGGCTCGGTGACGGTGATGTCGTGGTCGACCGAGTCGAGCACGCCGGTGCCGTTCGCCGCGCTGATCGAGACCGTGAGCGTGCCGGCCGCGCCCTTGCCACCGGTGGAGAACAACGGGAGGCCGAAGTCCTCGGTGGTGCCGGCGGGCAGGTCGCCGAGCAGGCAGGAGAAGGTGGTGCCGCGGATGTCGCAGCCCTTCGGAACCAGCACGCCCACCTTGGCGGTCTTGAGACCCTTGGTCTCGACGGTGACCCGGACGCCCTTCGCGTCGACGGTCCCGAGGGTGTTGTTCACCTGGAACTTGAACGGCTTGGCCTTCGCCTCGGTGACGCCCTTGGCGAGCTGGTAGCTGAGCGGGATGAGCTGGAGGTCGGCCTTGTCGGCGGCCTGTGCCGGGCCGGCGGCGGCGCCGAGACCGGCGGTGGAGAGCAGGGCCACGACGCCGGCACGGGCCAGCGTGGACCGGTAGCGGAAGGTCATTGTTCCCCCGGGGGTAGGGACGCGTGATCACGTACCGAACGAACGGACGGTACCGGAGCGACGCGTCGTCACGCCACCGCCCGGCGGTGGGAATTCCCGTCGATCCGGCAGACGGCAGGGGCGGGATGGATGACCCATCCCGCCCCTGCCGCGGTGCGTTATGTGAACGGCCCTCCTGGGCCGATGGAGGACGACGGTCCGACGGACGCCGCCAGCGTAATGGCGTCGTCGGCTCACCGGGCCATGCCCACCCGGGTCGCCGCCGACCTGTTACCTGCCTGCTCGCGGCCCGGATCGGTGGTGTCGCGCGGGCAGGCTAGCCGCCGGTGATCACGCTGGTGAAGACCCCTGACCGAAGCTTCACCGAAAACGGGCGGAGCTCCGGCCGCACGACGGACGCCGACCGGCCGAACGGCGGAACCGGGTCAGTTGACCTCGACCAGCGGCAGCGACTTCCCGGCACCGCCGCCGGGCAGGGCGATCGACGAGAAGTGCGAGACGACGCGGTCGTCGCTCGGGTCGTCGGCGGGCGTGTGGTGCACCGCGAGCCGGTTGTAGAGCGTGTCCCGCTGGGCCGGGATCCGGTCGGCCGACCGGATCATGCCGATCAGCTCGTGCAGGTTGGACCGGTGCCGGGCGCCGGCCGAGGAGATGACGTTCTCCTCCAGCATGATCGAGCCGAGGTCGTCCACGCCCATGTGCAACGCGAGCTGCCCGACGTCCTTACCGGTGGTCAGCCAGGACGCCTGGAGGTGCGGCACCGTCTCGAAGAACAGGCGGGCCACCGCGACCAGGCGCAGGTATTCCAGCGTGGTCGCCTGGGTGCGGCCCTTCAGGTGGTTGTTCTCCGGCTGGTACGTCCACGGGATGAAGGCCCGGAAACCACCGGTGCGGTCCTGCACGTCGCGGATCATCCGCAGGTGCTCGATACGCTCGGCGTTCGTCTCGCCGGTGCCCATCATCATGGTGGCCGTCGACTCCAGGCCCTGCCGGTGCGCCAGCTCCATGACCTCCAGCCAGCGGGCGCCGGACTCCTTCAGCGGCGCGATCGCCTTGCGCGGCCGGTCCGGCAGCATCTCGGCGCCGGCACCGGCGATCGAGTCCAGGCCGGCGGTCTTGATCCGGGCGATGGCCTCGTCCAGGCTCACGCCGGAGACCTTCGCCATGTGCAGGATCTCGCTCGGGCCGATCGAGTGGATGGCGAGCTGCGGATACGCCTTCTTGACCGAGGAGAACAGCTCCTCGTAGTACTCGACGCCGTAGTCCGGGTGGTGCCCGCCCTGGAGCATGACCTGGGTGGCGCCCAGCTCGACCGCCTCGCCGCAACGGCGCAGGATCTCCTCGGTCGGGTGGGTCCAGCCCTCCTTGTGCTTGGGGGCCCGGTAGAACGCGCAGAACTTGCACGCCGTCACGCAGACGTTGGTGTAGTTGATGTTGCGGTCGATGAGATAGGTGACGATGTTGTCCGGGTAGCGGCGCCGCCGTACCGCGTCGGCCGCCTCGCCCAGCGCGTGGAAGGGCGCGTCGGTGTAGAGCAGCAGCGCCTCCTCGGGCGTGATCCGCCCGCCGTCCGCGCCGCGTTGCAGGATGTCGTCGAGCTCCCGGTTCGCCGTCACATCCCCGAGCGTACGTCGCGGGCCCGACGGCGGGAAACGCCACTCCTCACCCGGTGACGAGAGACCCACCCGGTCAGGGCATGCCCGGGCTGGCCACCGGCAGCCCGATCGCCTTGGCCGCCTCGAGCAGTCGCTTGTCGTACGTGACGAACGCGACGAACTCGGCCGCCCCCTGCCGGGCCAGGACCTCGGCGGTGGCGAGGTGGACGGCGCCCGGGCTGCGCAGCATCGGCTCCGGATATGCGCCCGCTGTGGAGCGGCACGACGCAACGCCAGTGGCACCTCCACCTCGACGAGAGCCGACGACACCAGGGCGGTGCCGGCGCGCTCGTTCAGCCGGCCGAGCAGATCCGGCGTCTCCGCCTCCCGCCGCAGCATCTTGATGACCGCCGCCGAGTCGAGGTAGATCACCAGCGCTCCTCGTCGCGCGCCTCGACCAGTGCGGCCGCAGCGTCCACCGCGGGATCCCCGAGCACCGGCGGCATCGGGACCGGGCCGGTCGTGGTCGGGGCCGTGGCCCGGCCCTCGGCCACCAACCGGCCGAGAAGCGCGTCGCCGGCCAGCACCGGGACGAGGCGGGCGATCGGCTCACCCCGATCGGTCACCTCGACCGTCTCACCGGCACGCACCCGCGCCAGCACCCGGCTGGTGTGCTGGTTCAGCTCCCGGACGGCGACCTGCTCCATGAGCCATGTGTAGGACGCAACGTTCTACGCGTCACGGATGGAGCTCTGGCGTCGGCCGCCTACACTCTCGGCGTGTCAGTCGTATCGCCTCCGCCCACCCCGGTACGCGTAGCCGGTGCCCGCTCCGCCCTCTGGTCCCTCACCATGACCGCCGTGCTCGTCGGCTTCGGCCTCGCCGTGATCACGGTCAGCGCGGTGGTCGGCCACCTCGCAGTGGGACTGCCGATCGCGGTGGCGATCTCCGTAGCCCTGGTCGGCTGCCTCGCCTTCGCGGTCGGCCTGCGCCTGCTGCACCGGGGCTGGTGGCTGACCCTCCTGTCGGTGCTGCCGGCCCTGTTCGTGCTGGTGGGCACCGTCCAGCTCGCGCCGGAGTCGGTGCTTCGGGAGCGCGGCGTCGCCCAGCAGGTCACCATCACCGACGTGCAGATCGCCGGCAAGCGGCACGAGTTCGTCCTCCAGGGCGACACCGGCCGGCTCGACGAGCCGCTGGTATACCAGGGCAGCTCCCCCGGCTACCGGGTCGGCCAGCGACTGACTGTGCTCGTCGACCCGCAGGGCGAGGTGGAACTGGCCGACGCGCGGGACGTGGACCCGGACGGGAAACGGGGCATGCTCGTATTCGGCGCGGCGGGATGGACCCTGCTCGCGCTGGTCGGCGGGTGGCGCGGCCACGTCAGCCGGGCCCGTGGCCGCGCCGCCACGGCACCGCCTGTCGTCTTCTGACCGGCGGCGCCGCAAGTTAAAGATCAAGCTAGGCGTCGTAGTCGACAGTGAGTGCGTCGGTGACCGGGCTGGACTGGCAGGTCAGCACGTAACCGGCGGCGATCTCGTCGGGCTCCAGCGCGTAGTTGCGCGCCATCGTCACCTCACCGGCCGTCACCTTGGCCCGGCAGGTCGAGCACACCCCGCCCTTGCAGGCGTACGGCAACTCACCGCGCACCCGCAGGGCCGCGTCGAGCACCCGCTCGTCCCGGCCCATCGTGAAACTGGACGAGCGCCCGTCCAGCAGGATCGTCACCTCGGTGCCGGCCCCGGGACGGTCGGTCTCGCGCCGGACCGGCTCCGGCGGGGCGTCGACGTGGAACAGCTCCGTGTGCACCGCCGCGCCCGGCACGCCGCGACCCGCGAGCACCGCCTTCGCGTCCACCACCATGCCGTACGGGCCGCAGAGGAACCACTCCTCGATCTCGTCACCGGGTACGACGGTGTCGAGCAGCCGGGTCAGCCGGTCGGCGTCGATCCGCCCGGACAACAGCGCCGACTCGCCCATCTCCCGGGACAGCACGTGCACCAGGTGCAGCCGGGTCGGGTAGCGGTCCTTCAGGTCGGCCAGCTCCTCGGCGAACATCACCGAGTTCGCCGTGCGGTTGCCGTACACGAGCGTGAACGTGCTGCGCGGCTCGGTCGCCAGCGCGGTCGCGGCCAGCCCGAGCACCGGGGTGATGCCGGAACCGGCGGCCACAGCGCCGTACCGGCGGGCCCGGTCCGGGGTGAACGCGGAGGTGAAGTGACCCAGCGGCGGCAGCACCTCGACGGTGTCGCCGCCGCGCAGCGCGCCGCAGGCGTACGCGGAGAACGCCCCGCCCGGGACCTCACGCACCCCGATCCGCAACCGGCCGTGCCGGGCCAGTTCGTCGGGGGTGGAGCAGATCGAGTACGACCGCCGCACCTCCTCGCCGTCGCCGTCAGCCGGGCGGCGGACGGTGAGGTGCTGCCCGGCGGAGAACGCGAACGTCTCGCGCAGCGCCTCCGGTACCGCGAACGTGATCGACACCGAGTCGTCGGTGAGCCGGTCCACGGCGGCGACGGGCAGCGGGTGGAAGACCGGCCGGCGGCGCACCGGCCGGGTGATGGTGACAGTCACAGCGCCTTCAGGTGGTCGAAGGGTTCGGAACAGGAGCGGCAGCGCCACAGCGCCTTGCACGCGGTGGAGCCGAAGCGGCTGATCTGTGTGGTCTCCGGCGACCCGCAGCGCGGACAGCGTACGGCGAGGGTCAGCGGCACCACCGTGTCGTCGCCGCGCGGCGCGGGCGGGGCGATGCCGGCGGCGGCGAGCTTGGCCCGGCCGGTGTCGGAGATCCAGTCGGTGCTCCACGCCGGGTGGTAGACGGTGCGGACCTCGGCGTCCGGATGCCCGGCGGCGGCCAGCGCCCGGCGGATGTCCTCCCGGATCACGTCCATGGCCGGGCAGCCGGTGTAGGTGGGGGTGATGGTGACGACGACCCGGCCGGTGCCCGCTTCCTCGTCGACAGCGCGCAGGATGCCCAGCTCGTCGATGGTGATGACCCGGATCTCCGGGTCCACCACCGCCGCCGCGGCCGCCCTGGCGTCTGTCACCAGCTCGCTCCGGGGTGGGCGCGGTGCAGCACCTGCATCTCGGCGAGCAGGTAGGAGAGGTGTTCGGTGTGCAGGCCGTCCCGGCCGCCACCGGGCGCCCAGCCCGTCTCCGGCCGGGTCAGCGTGGCCTCGTCCAGCACGGCGGACACGGTGGCGTCGAAGTCGGCCCGAAGGGTGGACGGGTCGACCGGCGCCGCCGGGTCCGGGGCGAACAGCTCGTGGACGTACGGCCACACCTGGTCGACCGCGTCCTGCATGCGCCGGTGCGACTCCTCGGTGCCGTCGCCGAGCCGCTTCACCCACAGCGCGGCGTGGTCCAGGTGGTACGCCGACTCCTTGCGCGCCTTGGCCCCGACCGCCGCGAGCCGCTCGTCAGCGCAGCCGGCCAGCGCCGTGTAGAGCGGCGACTGGTACGCGGCCAGGAAGAACAGCTTCGCCATGGTCACGCCGAAGTCGCCGTTCGGCAGCTCGACCAGCAGGCAGTTGCGGAACTCGCGGTCGTCGCGCAGGTAGGCCAGGTCGTCCTCGTCGCGGCCCGCGCCCTCCGTCTCGCCCGCGTACGTGAGCAGCAGCCGCGCCGCGCCGAGCTGGTCGAGGGCGATGTTGGCGAGCGCGATGTCCTCCTCCATCTCGGGCGCGCGTGAGGTCCACTCACCGAGGCGCTGCGCGGCGATGAGCGCGTCGTCGCCGACGGCGAGCGTGAAGTCGAAAATCGGCGCAGAGCCGCCTTCCGTTCGCGACTGCGGGGCTCGCAAGACCGGCTCACTCCTCGCGCTCACAGGTGCGCAGCCCCTTCGGGGACCTCGTAGAACGTCGGGTGGCGGTAGACCTTGTCGGCGGCCGGGTCGAAGAACGCGTCCTTCTCGTCCGGGCTGGACGCGGTGATGGCGCTCGCCGGCACCACCCAGATGGAGACGCCCTCCTGGCGGCGGGTGTAGAGGTCCCGGGCGTTGCGCAGGGCCATCTCGGCGTCGGGGGCGTGCAGGCTGCCGACGTGGGTGTGCGACAGGCCACGGCGGGCCCGCACGAAGACCTCCCACAGGGGAGAGGATGGGCCGCTCATGCCGTGCCGACCGGGCATGCCCTCACGGCCCTCGCTCCGCTCGGTGCGTTCGCTCATGCCGTGCCGACCGGGCATGCCCTCACGGCCCTCGCTCCGCTCGGTGCGTTCGCTCATGCCGCCACCGGTTCCTTTCGTTCCGCCCGCTTCGCGGCGTACGCCGCGGCGGCCTCCCGTACCCACGCGCCGTCGGCGTGCGCCTTGCGCCGGTGCGCCATGCGCTCCCTGTTGCACGGCCCGTTGCCCTTGATCACCCGCATCAGCTCGTCGTAGTCGGGCTGGGTGTAGTCGTACGCCTGGCGCTCGTCGTTCCAGCGCAGATCCGGGTCGGGGAGGGTGAGGCCGAGCACCTCCGCCTGGCCGACGCACATGTCGACGAAGCGCTGGCGCAGCTCGTCGTTGGAGAAGCGCTTGATCTTCCAGGCCATGGACTGGGCGCTGTGCGTCGAGTCGCCGTCCGGCGGGCCGAACATGGCAAGTGACGGGTACCACCAGCGGTCCACCGCATCCTGGGCCATCGCCTTCTGCGCCGGGGTGCCGTGCGCCAGCGTGTGCAGGATCTCGTAGCCCTGCCGCTGGTGGAACGACTCCTCCTTGCAGACCCGGATCATCGCCCGGGCGTACGGCCCGTAGGAGCAGCGGCACAGCGGCACCTGGTTGACGATCGCCGCGCCGTCCACGAGCCAGCCGATCGCGCCCACGTCGGCCCAGGTCAGGGTCGGGTAGTTGAAGATCGAGCTGTACTTCTGCCGGCCGTCGAGCAGCAGATCCACCAGCTCGTCGCGGCTGATCCCGAGCGTCTCGGCGGCCGCGTAGAGGTAGAGGCCGTGACCGGCCTCGTCCTGCACCTTGGCCAGCAGGATCGCCTTGCGCTTGAGCGAGGGCGCCCGGCTGATCCAGTTGCCCTCCGGCTGCATGCCGATGATCTCGGAGTGGGCGTGCTGGGCGATCTGCCGGATCAGCGTCCGGCGGTACGCCTCGGGCATCCAGTCGCGGGGTTCGATCTTCTGGTCCGCGTTGATGACGTCGGTGAAGTACGCCTCGACGTCCTCGTCCGGGGCCGGACCACCGCGCCGGGCGCGCGCCGCCGCCTCGCGCAGCGCCGACTCCGCCGCCTCCACCTCGCCGAGCAGGCCGCCGCCCGGAGCGTCCTCCGGCGGGGCGAAGTCATTGCCATACATGCAGCCAGTGTTACAGCTCGCCACGAATGACACCAGAGGGTGTAACAGGTTTCGAGTGCCACCTCGCGTCACCGGACGTGCGCGTGCCGCCATCGGTCCTGGTGGCTGTGATGTCGATCACTGCGGATCGCAGAAATCCCCCAAGAGCGGCAAAGCGGCTCAATATCCCGCCCACCCGGCAAAGTCACGGGTGTCGAGACCTGGCATCAGCGCTGTCCGGAAGTAGACTTCCGACCGGCAAACCGTTCGGCTTCATGATCGTCACCGTTCAGGCCACTGTCCCCCGGCCTTGCGGCGACCGGGCCGAACCCATGCGGAAGCGCCGGTCCCCCCGGCCAGACATCTGGAGCTCACCACTCATGCGACCTCGCGTGACCTTGGTGCTCGCCATCGTGGCGGTCCTCCTCGGCGGCGTCATGCTGGTGCCGGCCGCGTACGCGAAGTTCTCCGGCGGCGACGGCGCGGGCGGCCTCGGCGGCGGCGAGCAGGTCCCGGCACCGGCACCGACCACGCCGGCGCCCCCGACGCTCGCCGACGCCCCGGTGTCGGTGAACTTCAAGGGTGAGTTCTTCTCCTGGGCCCTGATGGACCGCGAGACCGGCACCGTCACCGGCGCGAAGAACATGAACCAGACCAGCTCCACCGAGTCGATGCTCAAGGCCTGGATCGTCGCGGACTACCTTCGCCAGCTCGGCGACAAGCAGCCGAGCGCCGCGCTCAAGAAGTCGGCGATCCTGGCGATCCGGGACAGCGACGACGACGGCGCGAACGCGGTCTACCGGGCGGCGGGCGGTTCCTACAAGCCCCAACCGGGCGGCCGGCCCGACCCGGTCATCGCGCGGGCGATCCAGATCTGCGGCCTGACCGACACCAAGCCCGGCAGCGTGCCCGACTACAAGGGCTGGTGGAGCTTCACCGAGATGTCCCCCCGGGACGCGGCCCGCCTCGGCGACTGCATCGCCGACGGCCGCGCCGCCGGCCCCAAGTGGACCAAGTGGCTGCTCAGCGAGATGACCAAGGTGGCCGGCAGCGTCAGCAAGCAGGGCGCACGGTCCGGCGGCGGCCGGTGGGGCATCATCGACGGCCTGCCGGCGACTATCAAGTCGCAGGGCCCGGTGCACATGAAGAACGGCTGGACGCAGCTCGCCTACGACAGCAACTGGCACGTCAGCTGCCTGGCGTTCACCGACAAGTGGAGTCTCGCCGTGATGATGCGGTACCCGGGCAGCTCCGGTCTGCCGTACGGTGCGAAGATGTGCGCCGCCGTCGCCACCCAGCTCGTGGCACCGCAGCCCGGTGCCGCGCTCAAGGTGCCGCAACAGCCGGTCGGGAAGCTCTGATGGCCGGTGCCCGGCGCCGGCCCGGCAGCTACCGGCGCCCGCTCGCGTTCAGCGTCCTGGCTGCGGCCCTCGTCGGCCTGCTCGGCCTCTCCCTGCGTGTGATCCCCGGCTCCCCGCTGGAGGCCACCGCGAACTCGCATGCCGAGCCGACGAGCGAACGGTCCGAGCAGCAGACCGTCGACCGCGGCGCGAAACCGCGGGTCGCTCCCTCACCGTCGCTCGAACCACTGCCGTTCCAGGCGAAGAACCTGGACAACCTCAAGATCAAGGGCTGGTACGCCTGGTCCGTCCTGGACAAGCGCACCGGGAAGATCATCGGCTCGTCGAACATGGGCGAGACGAGCACCACCGCTTCCCTGATCAAGTCCTGGGTGGTGGCCGACTACCTGCGCCTGAGCGCCGCGGAAGGCAAGACGCCGAGCGACGCGGAGCTGGCCGACGCCACGAAGATCATCCGGGACAGCGACAACACCCGGGCGCAGGAGTTCTACGAGAGCGTCGGCGGCTCGGACTCGATCGAGCGGCTGATCTCGGTCTGCAAGCTGACCGACAGCGAGGTCGCCTCCGACGGCGGCTGGAGCCGCACCGAACTGTCCCCTCGGGACACCGCCCGGCTCGGTCTCTGCATCGACGACGGCCGGGCGGCCGGGCCGAAGTGGACCAAGTGGCTGCTCAACGAGATGCGCCAGGTCCGCGCTCCCGGTGACTTCGGCATCCGCAAGGCGTTCCCGGCGGCCGAGCAGAAGAAGATCGCCATCAAGAACGGGTGGATCGACCGGGACAAGGAAGAGGAGTACCACGTCAACTGCCTGGCCATCGGCGACACCTGGACGATGGGTGTGATGCTGCGCACCCCGTTCGGTGTCGAGGGCGGCTGGGAGTACGGCATGGACGCCTGCGAACGCATCACCAAGGCGCTGCTGCGCCCGGCGACCTGACCCAGGCGCGCCCGGCCTGACTCACCCCGGCCCGCGCGGTCAGCCCGCGCGGTCAGCCCGCGCGCGGCCCGCGCGCGGCCCGCGCGGTCAGCCCTGGAAGAACTCCGGTCCGCCGGCCGGCAGCGCCGGCACCTCCCCGTACGCGGCCGCCCGCCGGGCGAACTCGCGCAGCCCGGCCACCTGCCGCTCGCCCAGCGAGAAGTCGAGCGCCCGGAAGTACGTGGCGAGCGTGGCCGCGTCGAACGTCTCCCAGCGGGCCGCCGCCTCGGCCACCTGGTCCAGCTCGGACAGGCACAGGTCGCGCGAGCGCAGGAACGCCTCGTGCACCTCCTTGACCAGGCCCGGGTGGGCGGCGGCGAACTCGCGGCGTACCGCCCAGACGGCGAACACCATCGGCAGGCCGGTCCAGTCGTGCCACGCCTGCCCCAGGTCGGTCACTTCGAGGCCCTTGGCCGGCGCCTCGTAGAGCGCGCGCAGCGCCACGTCGCCGATGAGCACTCCGGCGTCGGCCTCCAGCAGCATCTGGGTCAGGTCCGGCGGGCAGCGGAAGTACTCCGGGCGCACGCCGTGCCGCTCGGCGAGCAGCAGCTGGGCCAGCAGCACCCCGGTACGCGAGGTGGAGCCGAGCGCCACCCGGGCGCCGTCCAGCTCGCCCAGCGGGCGGGTGGACACCACGTTCACCGAGAGCACCGGCCCGTCGCTGCCGACCGCCAGGTCGGGCAGGAGCAGCAGGTCGTCGGCGTGCTTGAGGAACTCCACCAGCGTGATCGGGCCGATGTCCAGGTCACCGGCGACCAGGTCGGCGCTCAGCCGGTCCGGCGAGTCCTTGTGCAGGTCGACGTCGATCAGCGCGCCGGACCGCATCAGCCCCCAGTAGATGGGCAGGCAGTTGAGGAACTGGATGTGCCCCACCCGGGGGCGGGCGATGCGATCGGCCATGACCCGACCGTATCCCCGCCGCCTCCGCCCCGCCCTCGGGGGAGGCACCGAAGTGGGCTACTCCGCAGTACGCGGGAAGGAAGGGCCCCTGCTTGACGCCTGCGGTAGGGGAAGGGGCCCTTCCTGACACCGGAGGTCAAGCGGGCTCCGCCGCGAGGGCTGCGGCGCGGGCGACGGTGCGCTCGCTGCGTACCGCGCGGCGGACCGGCCCGAGCAGCGCGACCACCACCAGCAGGCCGGCCACGCCGCAGCCGGCGATCAGCGTGCGCGGACCGGCCACCTCCAGCAGCAGCCCGCCCACCAGGTAACCGCCCATCGCGGCACCCTGAGCGGCCGCTCCGAAGACAGCGAACGCCCGGCCCCGGGCCGCCTCCGGCACCCGTCGTGCCAGCAGCAACTGGTCGAAGACGTTGTTGCCGCCGTTGGCCACGCCGCCCAGCAGCCAGATCGGCACGAGCAGCGACGCCGAGGGCACCGCCGCCGAGACGAGCACCGCCAGGCAGCAGCCGCCGAGCAGCACCAGCCCGGTGCCGAGCAGCGCGCCGTCGTCGGCGAGCCGGCGGGCGACCCGGGCGAACAGCCACGCGCCGAGCACGATGCCGAGCGTCCAGGAGCCGGTGACCAGGCCGTACACGGTGGTGCTGCTGCCGAGCGTCTCCCTGATGAAGAAGACCTCGATCACGTTCACCGCGCCGACCGCGCCGATCACCGCGGCCACGCTGCCGACCATCACCGTCAGCAGCGGGTCGCGGCGCAGCCGCCACGGGGGTGCGCCCACGGCGGCGGTCCGGGCCGTCGCCCGGCGGCCTCCCCTGCGGGTACGGACGAGCAGCCCGGCCGCCACCAGCGAGAGATAGCTGACGGCGCCGAGGAGCAGCGGTACCCGGGTGCCGAACTGGCCGACGAGCAGCCCGGCCAGCGCCGGTCCGGCGAGTGCGCCCAGCGTGCCGGCGGTCTGGTTCAGCGCGCCCGCCCGGGGCAGGTCCTCGGGCAGCACCATGACCGGCACCAGCGCGGAGATCACCGGCTGGGTGACCGCGAGCCCGGTGGCCAGCAGCGCCACGAGTGCGATCACCACCACCGGATCCGTGGCGTACGCGAGCGCCACGCATGTCGCACCCTGGCCGGTCCCGGCGGCGATCAGCAGCACCCGGCTGTCCACCCGGTCGGCGAGGCGGCCGGTCAGCGGGGCGAGCGCGACAAGCGGCAGTGTCGCGGCGAGCAACAGCCCGGAGACCGCGAGCCCACCGGCCCCGGCGGACTGAAGCGCGAGCGTGAGGGCGGTGGCGACCAGGAAGTTCCCGCAACTGGAGACGCCGCGCGCGGTGGCCGCGAGCCAGACGTCCAGCCAGCGCGACTCGACAGTTGTGAAGGACATACTTCGAAAGTAATCCTTCACAACTGTCGCGCGCAACCCCCTCAGTCGACGGGCATCGCCCGGTACTGGGTCGCCACCGGCCGGGCACCAGCGGGCGGATCGGTCCGGGTCCGCCGCCGATACGGCTCCATCAGCGCCTGGATCGCCTGGTTCAGCTCGGTCAGCTCCTCGGCGGTCATGAGCAGCATGCTGTCGCTGAACCAGGTCGCCGCGTACCACTCCGGCGGCTCGTCCGACGCGCGGCGCAACCACTCCCGGACCCGCTGGGCGTCACGGACCATGTGCGCCTCGACCAGCGCCGCCTCGGCGGCACGCGCCTCCGGATCGGCGTCCGGCCCCACCTCGACGTGGTACGACGGATTCACCGCCTGCCAGACCCGCTCCCGGGCGTCACCCCGGCCCGGCGCCTGCCGGACCAGCCCGAACTTCGCCAGCTCGCGCAGGTGGTAGCTGGTGGCGCTCGGGGACAGCCCGGCGATCTCGGCGCACTCGGTGGCCGTCGCACCGCCCTCCAGCGTGCCGAGATGTTCCATGATCGCCATGCGGGCCGGATGAGCGAGCGCCCGCATCACCTGCGGATCACTGATCGTCACCCGGCTCCTGCCGGGAAGCGGCTCGGTCATGCCTGAATGATCCCGCGGCCGCGGACGCCGGGATCCAGCGGTGGAACCCATCGGATCAGGCGACCTTGAGCTGCTCGTCACCGAAGTCGGCGATCAGTTCGAGGGTGCCGCCGAGCGCGCCGATGTAGCGCGCGAGCACCTCCTGGGTCGCGACGTTGCCCGACTCGATCTGCGAGACCCGGGCGACCGAGACACCCATCCTCGACGCCACCTGCTCCTGCGTCATCTCCCGCCGCTTGCGCAGCTCGGCGAGCCGCCACCCGCGCGCATGATCGAGCATCTCCCCGGCCTCGGCCTCGAACGCGCGCGGTCCGCCGGCGGTGTCGATCGCCCGGTCCAGGTGCGTGGTGTCACGCCAGCGCTTGACGCCGCTCATCCGTTCTCCCCCTGCCGGGCCACCAGGATCTCCCACTCCATTCCCCACTTCCGGACTTAACAATATTCTTAAGGCGGGGGCCGGGTCGAGCGAAACGCTTGCCACTACGAAATTCGTTGGCGTGACCGGCCGGTGCTCCCGTAGCGTGGAGGGCCGCCCGACGGCCGCGGTGAGCATGCACCGCAGCGGACGTCCCCGCGCCGGGAGCAGGCCAACCGCCCCGGACACGCGAGCGAGCCTCAGTTGAGCCATCGGAGTTCATCGTGCCCGCAACCGACCTTGACGCCACACCGAGCCTCGACGCCGAACTGGCCGCCGAGCGCAACCACCTCGACGCCTCCCGTGCCGCGCTGACCCGGATGCGGGAACGCGCCGAGGCGCTCTTCGCCACCGGCGACAAGGTGGCCGGAGACTCGTACACAGCCGAGCAGCTCGGCCGGCACATGGCCCGGCGGGTCAAGGAGCTGGCCGACGACCCGACCACCCCGCTGTTCTTCGGCCGCCTGGACTTCGGCGGCGACGACCCGGACCACGCCGGGCGGGAGTACCACGTCGGGCGGCGGCACGTCACCGACGAACTGGGCGAACCGCTGGTGCTGGACTGGCGGGCCCCGGTCTCCCGGTCCTTCTACCGGGCGAGCGCGCGTGACCCGCAGGGTGTCGCCGTACGCCGCCGGTTCGGGTTCAGCGCCGGGACGCTGACCAGCTTCGAGGACGAGCACCTGGACCGGGGTGAGGAACTCGGCACCGCCAGCCGCATCCTCACCGCCGAGATCGAGCGCCCCCGCGTCGGCCCGATGCGCGACATCGTGGCCACCATCCAGCCGGAGCAGGACGAGCTGGTCCGGGCCGACCTGGCCGACTCGATCTGCGTGCAGGGCGCGCCGGGCACCGGGAAGACGGCGGTCGGGCTGCACCGCGCCGCGTACCTGCTCTATCTGCACCGGGAACGGCTGCGCCGCTCGGGCGTGCTGATCGTCGGGCCGAACCGGGCGTTCCTGTCGTACATCGCGGCGGTGCTCCCCGCGCTCGGCGAGGTCGAGGTCGAGCAGGCCACCGTCGAGGACCTGCTCGCGCGGGTGCCGGTCCGCGCGATCGACGACCCGGCCGCCGCCGCGCTCAAGCACGACGTCCGGATGGCCGAGGTGCTGCGCCGGGCCGTCGACGCCCACATCGGTACGCCGACCGAGCCGATCATGGTGTCGGACGGCTCGTACCGGTGGCGGATCGGGCTCGACCCGCTGCACCGGCTGGTCACCGAGACCCGGCAGGAGGGTCTGCCCTACGCCACCGGCCGGGAACGCGTCCGGGCGCGGGTGGTGGGGCTGCTGCAACGCCAGGCGGAGGCGCGCCGGGCGGAGTCACCGAGTGACGCCTGGCTGCGCCGGATGAGCCGGATCAAGCCGGTCACCGACCTGCTCGACACGGTCTGGCCGGCGCTCACCCCGGACGGGCTGCTGCACCGGCTGCGTACCGACGCCGACGCGCTCGCCGCCGCCGCGGACGGCCTGCTCACGCCCGAGGAGCAGGAGCTGTTCCGCTCCGGCAGGATCGGTCGCACCGCGAAGGCGACCCGGTGGACCGCCGCCGACGCGGTGCTCGTCGACGAGGTGGCCGGGCTGCTCGAACGGCCCGCCGGCTTCGGGCACGTGGTCGTCGACGAGGCGCAGGACCTCTCCCCGATGCAGTGCCGCGCCATCGCCCGGCGCAGCGAGCACGGCTCGATCACGCTGCTCGGCGACCTGGCCCAGGGCACCGCGCCGTGGGCGGCCACCGACTGGCGGGACTCCCTGGCCCACCTGGGCAAGCCGGACGCGGCGGTGGTGCCGCTGAGCGTGGGCTTCCGGGTGCCGGCCGCAGTGGTGGCGTTCGCGAACCGGCTGCTGCCGGCGCTCGCCGTCGACGTACCCCCGGCCCGGTCGCTGCGCAACGACGGCGCGCTCGATGTGCGTACCGCCGAGGACCTGACGGCCGCGACTGTGGCCGAGGTGCGGGCGGCGCTCGCGCACGACGGCTCGGTCGGTGTGATCGCCGCCGACGACGCGGTCGACCGGCTCCGCGCGGCGCTCGCCGGCGCGGGCGTCGAGACCGCCACGGCCGACGACGTCGAGGCCGCGGCGCGCGTCACAGTGGTCCCGGCGACGCTGGTGAAGGGCCTGGAGTACGACCACGTGGTGGTCGTCGAGCCGGCCGCGATCGTGGCCGCCGAGCCGCGCGGGCTGCACCGCCTCTACGTGGTGCTGACCCGGGCGGTCTCCCGCCTGGCCGTGCTGCACCGCGAGCCGCTGCCCGCGCCGCTGACCGCCTGACGCGGACGGACCGGCCGCGCAGACGCGGGCGGACCGGCCGCGGGCTCGGCGGGGCGGGTCCGGTCAGGCGGACAGCGCGGCGGCGACCTCACGCAGCGAGCGGCCGGACTCGGCGATCGGCACGGTGAACGACAGCCAGGAGCCGTCGGTGAAGTCGATCCGCAGCCGCTTCGGGTTGAGCCGGTGCCAGCCGACCCGCGCGGAGGCGATCTCGCCGCGCGCGGCCGACCAGGCCACCGCGCTCTCGGCCAGCGCACGTTCCTCGGCCTCGCGCCCGGCGAGCAGCTTGACCCCGCCGGTGCGGCAGACCACCAGCCGCCGGTCGGTGACCGCGAGCAGCGTCTCCCGGACCTGGAGGTCGGGGCGGGGCGGGCGGAGCGCGCGGTGCAGCCGGGAGGCGGCGGTGCCGGGTGCGCCGCGTCCGGCGATCCCCCAGCCGATCGCGTCGACCAGGCGGTCGCCGCGGTCCCAGGTGGCCAGTGGCAGCAACACGTTGAGCAGCACCGAGCCGATCGTCCGCCGGCTCGGCTCGGCGGTGGACTCCGGCTCGGGCGGCGGCGCCGGAGCGAGCCCCTGGCCGACGTCGGCCTTGGCGTGGGCCAGGACACGCTCGCCCGGCTCGACGAGCAGGCCGATCCGGTCGCGGTATCTGGTCTCGTCCATCGGCTCAGTATCGGTCGTGGCCGTAGCCGTCGTCGGCGGGGCGCTCCGCACCCGGGGAGTTGCCCATCACCTCGCCGACGATCTCGCGTACGCGGGCGGCGGCGGCCTCCTGCGCCCGGTTCGCCGCCGAGGTGATCTCCTCGGCGAGCGTGTACGAGTCGAAGCGCATGGCCCGCGCGTTGATGTCGGTGGAGAGGATCTTGCCGTCGGCCGCGGCCACGACGGTGACCAGGCCGGAGTCGCTCACCCCCTCGGCGCTGCTCTGCTCCAGCTCGGCCATCCGCGCGCCGAGTTCGCGCTGCCACCCGTCCAGGTTGCGGGCCAGCGCCTCGATCCGGTCCAGAGCCGGGAACGTCATTGCTGCCTCTCAGTTCACGATCGAGTCGAACACGTTCTGCACGCCCTTGGTGTACGGGCCGAGATCCTCGCGGTACGTGCCGTCCACCAGGTAGTTGCGGTCCTTGCGCCCGTCGGAGACGTCGTGCAGGCCCATCCCGGTGTCGAGCAGGGCGCCGCCGATGCCCGGGATGTTCACCGGGGACGCCTGGTTGATGGCGAACTTGCCGGGGAAAAGGATCGCGGCGCGTTTGATCTTGAACGCGAACGCCTCCTTGCTGTAGCCGGACTTGTTCCACGCCCGGTACGCCTTCTTGGCCTGCCGAAGCTCCAGCACCACCCGGCGGTAGCGCATGAGCAGCTCGGCGACCTTCTCCAGCTTGGTGACCAGCTTGGTCAGGATCTCCGCGAACCGAGCCACGATCTTGACCATGCGGCCGACGGTGGTGGCGAGCCGGGCCAGCACCCGCACCACTGTGGCCGCCAGGGTCACACCGGCACTCAGCACGGCCGCCACCGCGGCGATGATGACCTCGGTCAGGAACCAGAGCAGGAACTCCAGGATCAGCTCGACCAGCAGGTTGAACGCGTCCACAGCGGCGTTCGCCGCGTCGACCAGCACCTCCTTGGTGCCGTCCAGACCTTTCGCCAGCTCCTCGATCGCCTCCTCGACCGACTCCATCGAGGCATGGAACCTGTCCGCCGCGTCGCCGTCCCAGGCGCCGCGCAGCCGGGCCCGGTCGGCGACCTGGTCCCCGGCGACCTGCCGGACCGTCTCGCCCGTGGTCAGCGCGAGCTGGGCCGCCCGCATCAGGTCGTCCGGCTCACCGGCGACCAGTTCCAGGAGCTGCTCGAACGGCCACAGCACCGCGTTCGACAGCGGCTTGAACGGGTCGGGCGTGCCCGACACGATCTGCTCGAAGTAGGTCTTGTTGCGCTGCAGCGCCTCGGTGCTCATCCCGCCCCCTCAGGCGCCCGGCTTGAACATGTCGGTGTTCGCCACGTCCGTACCGGTGTAGGCGTCGGCGGTGTCGTCGAGCCCCTCGGCGATGTCGGCCATCACCTCGGCGCCGTCCGCCAGCCCTTCCAGGCACGCCTCGAACTGCTGCTCGTACGCGGCGGCGAGGCTGAACGACGCGGGCATCACACCGAAGGAACGCCGGGCCACGTGGCCGTCGCGGAACGTCCGGTGCAGCTCACGGAACCGGCCGGCCCGGTCCCGGGAGGCGGCGGCGAACGCCGTCAACGCCTCCGGCTGGACGTCGAGATTCCTGCTCGGACTGGTCACGGACCCTCCCCAGTGTCCGGTCGGAACTTCCACCGTCGTCGACGGCGCCACCAGACTAGGGGATGCGAGCACCCGGTCAGGGGACAGCGGGGCCGGCGCACGCACGGTAGACAGTGTGGGCACAGCCCTTGCGCCCGAGGAGATCACCGATGATCCTGGCCCGCGCCGAACAGGTCAGCCGACGCTACGGCGAGGTGCTGGCGCTCGACCGGGTCGACCTGACCGTCCGGGCCGGGGAGCTGGTCGGCCTGCTCGGCCCGAACGGCGCCGGCAAGAGCACACTGATCAACCTGCTGGTCGGGCTGCGCCGCCCCACCGCCGGGCGGGTCGAGCTGTGCGGTGGCGACCCGCGCGACCCGGCGAACCGGCGGCGGCTCGGCGTCACCCCGCAGGAGACCGGCCTCCCCGGCACGCTGCGGGTCGGCGAGGTGGTCGACTTCGTCTCCGCCCATTTCCCCGACCCGGTGCCGCGAGGCGAGTTGCTCGACCGGTTCGGCCTCGCCGACCAGGTACGCCGGCAGACCGGCGGCCTCTCCGGCGGTCAGCGTCGCCGGCTCGCCGTGGCGCTGGCGTTCGTCGGCCGTCCCCGGCTGGTTGTGCTCGACGAGCCGACCACCGGACTCGACGTGGAGGCGCGGCACGCGCTCTGGGACGCGATCCGCGGCTTCCACGCCGACGGCGGCACCGTGCTGCTGAGCAGCCACTACCTGGAGGAGGTGGAGGCGCTCGCGCAGCGGGTGGTGGTGATCGGCCACGGGCGGGTCCTGGCCGACGACTCGGTGGCGGCGATCCGCGGGATCGTCGGCGTACGCCGGGTGAGCCTGGTCGCCGGCGACCTGCCGGCGCTGCCGGGCGTGGTCACCACCGAACGCGCCGACGGGCGGGTGCACCTGCTCACCACCGACGCCGACCAGCTCGTCCGCGACCTGGTCACCTCCGGGGTGCCGTTCCACGATCTGGAGGTCCGGCCCACCTCACTGGAGGAGGCGTTCCTCGCCATCACGGCCGACGACCGGCCCGCGCCCACCCCCGCCTAGGAGACCGCCGTGCCGCTCGCCCTGATCCACGCCCGCTACCACCTGTTGGAGATCATCCGGGTGCCGGTGGCGGTGGTGGGCAGCGCGTTCTTCCCCGCCGCCTCGATGCTCTTCTTCGTGGTGCCGTTCGCCGGCGACGACCCGGCCGGCGCCACCTACGCCACCGCCGCCATGGTGACCTTCGCGGTGATGACCGCCAACATCTTCCAGTACGGCGTAGGCGTCTCCGAGGACCGCGACCAGCCCTGGAACCCGTACACCCGGACCCTGCCGACCGGACCGGCACCGCGGCTGGCCGGGCGGATCCTGGCCGGGGTGGTCCTGACCTACGTCTCGATGATCCCGGTGGTGGTGATCGCGGCGGTCGCCACCGAGGCCCGGGTCAGCGCGGTGCAGTTCCTGCTCGGCCTGGGCGCGGTCGCCGTGGTCTCGGTGCCGTTCACGCTGCTCGGCCTGGCGATCGGCTACTCGCTGCCGAGCAAGGCCGCGATCGTGGTGGCGCAGGTGATCTTCTTCCCGCTCGCGTTCGGCGGCGGCCTGCTCTCCGGGCCGGACGACGCGCCCGGCTTCATCAAGGCGATCGCGCCCTACCTGCCGACCCGGGGTGCCGTGGAACTGATCTGGGCGGCGGTCACCGACTTCCGGCCGGACACCCGGGCGCTGGTGATGCTCGTGGTCTGGGTGCTGGTGCTCGCCGCGCTCGCCGGGTGGGCGTACCGGCGGGACGAGGGACGCCGCTTCAGCTGACCTTTTGTCCGGTTCCGGCCCGGTGGCCGACCCGGCGGTGCCACGATGCCGACAGGGCGGGCGAGCGGGCCGCCCCCGGCGAGAGGGGTCACCGTGAACGGCGTCGAGCCCGGCACGCCCTGCTGGACGGACCTGGCCACCCCCGCTCTGGACGACGCACGACGGTTCTACCCCGAGCTGTTCGGCTGGACCGGGCAGATCTCCCCGGAGCCGGACGCCGGCGGCTACACCGTCTTCCGCAAGGACGGCAAGGCGGTCGCCGGGGCCGGGCCACCCGGTACGCCCGACCAGGTGCCGGTCTGGTCCACGTACGTGGCGACCGACGACGCCGACCTGGTCGCGACCCGGGTGGAAGCGGCCGGCGGGCAGGTGGTCGTGTCCCCGTTCGACGTCGCGCGGCAGGGCCGGATGGCGGTGCTCGCCGACCCGGCCGGCGCGGTGTTCAGCGTGTGGCAGCCGATGACGATGCGCGGGGCCGAGCTGTACAACACGCCCGGCGCGATGTGCTGGAACGAGCTGGTCACGCCCGACCCGGAGGGTGCGAAGGAGTTCTACGCGCTGGTCTTCGGCTGGCATCCGGAGGAACGTCCGGCCGGGCCGGTCGCGTACACCGGGTGGCGCTGCGGCGCCCGGATCGTCGCCGGGATGCTGCCCCGGGCCGAGCCGATGCCGGAGGACCTGCCCGCTTACTGGGCGGTCTACTTCGCGGTGGAGGACGCCGACGCCACCGCCGCCCGGGCCGCCGAGCTGGGCGGCACCATCCTCGTCCCGCCGCGCGACAACCCGGCCGGACGCAGCGCCGCCCTACGCGACCCGGCCGGTGCCCTCTTCTCCGTCTCCACCCTCCGCTGACCCCACCCCACCCTCACCGCCTCCCGCCCGTTTCCGCCGTCGATCCTGCACTTGCGGCCCTCTCGACGCGATATATGCACCTTTTTCCGGGGGCCTAAAGTGCAAGATCAACAGCGTGGGAGGGGCGGCGGGACGGGAGGCAGAGAGGGTCAGGTGGGGCGGACGGGGACCACCAAGGGGCCGTGGTCGCCGGGGATGACGCGGATGCGGGCGCGGTAGTGGCGGGCCAGCAACTCCTCGGTGAGCACCTCCTCGGGCGGCCCGGCGGCGGCCACCCGGCCGTCGGCGAGCAGGACCAGGCGGTCGGCGTACTCGCCGGCGATGGAGAGGTCGTGCATGGTGGCGAGCACTGTGAGGCCGTGCGCGCGGCGGAGCTGGTCGACCAGTTCCAGCACCTCCTGCTGGTGCCCGATGTCCAGCGCACTCGTCGGCTCGTCGAGCAGCAGCAGGGTGGCGCCCTGGGCCAGCGCCCGGGCCAGGAAGACGCGCTGCCGCTCGCCGCCGGAGAGCGTGGCCAGCTCGCGGTGGGCGAACGGGCCCAGGTCGAGCCGGTCCAGCACCTCGTGCACGGCGGCCAGGTCGGCGGCGGACTCGCGGCCCAGCGGCGGGATGTACGGGGTGCGCCCGAGCAGCGCGTAGTCGAACACCGACATGCCGATCGGTACGACAGGGGACTGCGCCACCGTGGCCACCACCCGGGCGCGGTCGCGGCGGCGGAGCGCGCCGATCGGCGTACCGAAGAGGGCCACCTCGCCCGGACCGGTGAGCAGGCCGCCGACGGCGCGCAACAGCGTCGACTTGCCGGCGCCGTTGGGTCCGATCACCGTGACCCACTCGCCCGCCGTGACGGTGAGGTCGACGCCGGCGAGGACCGGGGTGCCGCCGAGTGCGACGCGCAGGTCGTGGACGCGCACCGCGGGGGCGTTCACATCGCCACCCGGCGGGCGGTACGCAGGACCAGCACGAAGAACGGGCCGCCGAGCAGCGCGGTGACCACGCCGATCGGGATCTCGGCGGGTGCGGCGGCGGTCCGGGCGACCACGTCGGTCAGAGCCAGGAACGCGCCGCCGAACAGCATCGACAGCGGCAGGATCACCCGGTGGCTGGAACCGGCGAGCAGCCGCATGGTGTGCGGCACGATGATGCCGACGAAACCGATCAGCCCGGACGCGGACACGGCGGCGGCGGTGCCCAGCGACGCGGCGGCGATCAGCAGGTAGCGGGAGCGCTGCGGGTGCAGGCCGAGACCGGCGGCCTCGTCGTCGCCGACGGAGAGCACGTCCAGCTCGCGCCGGTGCAGCAACACCACCACGGAGGTGAGCACGAAGTACGGCAGGACCAGCCACACGTCGTGCCAGCCGGCGGTGGCCAGCCGCCCGAGCAGCCAGGAGTAGACCTGCTGGATGTTGTCGGAGTGCTGTTGCAGCAGGTACGTCTGCCCGGCGGCGAAGAACGCCGACACCGCCACCCCGGCCAGGATCAGCGTGGCGGGTGACCGGTCCCGCCCGCCGGCCGCGCCGAGCAGGTACGTCAGCACGACCGCGCCGAGCGACCCGACGAACGCGGCGAGCGGGATGGTGATCGGCAGCCCGGTCAGCGCGCCGCCCGCACCGGCGCCGAGCACGATCGCCGCGGTGACCGCGAATCCGGCGCCGGCCGCCACGCCGAGCAGGTACGGGTCGGCCAGCGGGTTGCGGAAGACGCCCTGGTAGCAGCCGCCGGCCAGGGCGAGGAGCGCGCCGACGAGCAGGCCGAGCACGACCCGGGGCAGCCGCAGCTCGGTGATGATCGCGACTTCCCGCTCGGTGAGCCCGCTGTCCAGGTGCACACCGGGCAGCAGGTTGAGCAGTTCGGCCGCGACGCTGCCGGGCGGCAGGCTGACCGGGCCGAGGGAGACGCCCGCCACCAGCGCGACGAGCACCGCCACGACACCGGCGAACAGCCAGCGCTTACGCAGCCCGGCGGGCCGGACCGGGGCGCCGCCCGCGCCGGGCGTCCCGCGCCGCCCGGGGCGGGACAGCTGCCGGATGCCCGGCCGGGACGCCCGAGGCGTTCCGGCCGGGTTCGGGGCGGAGTCGGCCTGTCGCAGGGCCACGGTCAGGCCGGGACCTTGGCGGTGGCGTCGACGATCACCTTGAGCAGGTCGACCACGCGCGGGCCCCAGCGCGAGGCGATGTCGTCGTCCAGCTCCACGATCTGGTTGTTCTTCACGGCGGTGATGCCGGACCACCCGCTGCGCGCCTTCACCGTGTCGGCGCTCTGCTTGCAGCACTTGGTGTCGGAGAGGAAGACGAAGTCGGGGTTCGCCTTGACGATGACCTCCTGGGAGAGCTGCGGGTAGCCGCCGTTCTTCCCGTCGGCGTCGGACGCGTCGGCGATGTTCTCCAGGCCGGCGAGCGCGTAGATGGTGCCGATGAAGGTCTTGCTGGTCGCGCTGTACAGCTCCGGGCCCAGCTCGTGGTAGTAGGTCGGCTTCTCCGTACGCTTCGGCAGGTCCTTGGTCAGCGCGGTGATGTCGTCCTTCATCTTCCGCACCACGGCGTCCGCCTCGGACCGGTGGCCGGTGAGCGTGCCCAGGTCGTTGAGCTGCCGGTACGTGTCGTCGAGCGTGGTAGCGGCGGGGATCTGGAGGACCGGGATCTTCAGCGCGACGAGCTGGTCGACGATCTTGTTGAGGTTGTCGGAGAGCACCACCAGGTCGGGGTTCTTGGCCGCGATCGCCTCCGCGTTCGGCTGGTAGCCGGACAGGTCGGTGCGGGGCGCCTCGGGCGGGTAGTTCGACTGGTCGTCGGCGGCGGTGACCTGCTTGCCGGCGCCGATGGCGAAGAGCATCTCGGTGGAGGTCGGCGACAGCGAGACGATCTTCTCGGGCCGCTTCTCCAGCGTCAGCTTGCCGACGGTGGCCGGGAACGCGCCGCCGGAGCCGCCGGCGGCGGGGGTGTCGGTCGAGGTCTTCTCGGCGCAGCCGCCGAGAAGCAGCACGCCGGCCGCGAGCGCGGCGGCGAAGATCCGGGGGGTACGTCGGGACATGGTGCCTCCTGTCGGTCGAGGAGTGTGGTGCTTCGCCGACAGGGAAGGGGCCCGTCCGCGAGGCGCCCTTCCTCGAGAGCGCGTGTCGCGACCGGGCCGCAGGCGGCCTGGCTCGTCCCACGTCCGTCGGCGCCGGCGGAAGGCCGGCGCCGCGCGTACGGGGCATCACAGTTGCGGGACAGCGCCGGTTTCACACCGGCTTCGCTGTGGCACGGTCGGTGCCACGGTAGCGCACGACCAGCGGAGATCGTCCGGACGGGAGGGGTGGGCGGGAACCCCGGCGGGGGTGGAACCGGGGTTCCCGCCCGGCGGTGAGGTCAGCAGTACTGGCTCTGCTTGCCGATCGCCCGGTACGGGCAGTCGGCGTACTCGGACAGGATCAGCACGGCCTCCCGGTTGCGTGAGGTCTGCGCCGGGATCACCTCGTCCGGCGGGTAGAAGCCGCCGCCGGAGGCCGAGCCGGGGTACATCTCGAAGGTGTACGCCCAGATCTTGTGGGTGCCCCACATCCAGTCGATGCTGGTGCCGTCGGCGATGTAGAGGTCGCTCGACTGTTCCGGGGTGTAGTTGTTCGTCGCCGCCATCTGCCGTCCGATGGTGGCGAAGGTGTTGTACTGGTCGGCGTTCATCCCGGTGGCGGTGTTGTTGTACGTGTATCCGTACGGCCAGAGCACCAGCTGCGAGTAGGTGTGGAAGTCGATGTTCGCCTTGATCTGCTGCACTCCGCCGACGACCCGGCTGTTGACGAAGTTGCGCAGCGCCGCGGTCTCCGGGGCGGAGAAGGCGGACGGGCCCCGGTAGGTGTCCGACGACTTGGTGCCGGACGAGCCGCCGCAGCAGCCCCACTGGTAGCCCCAGTTGCGGTTCAGGTCGGTGCCGACGGCGGTGGATCCGCTGTTGGGCTGCCGGTTCTTGCGCCAGGAGCGGTACGAGCCGGTGGCGATGTCGTACTCGCTGCCGTCCGGGTTGACGGTGGGGACGATCCATATCTCCCGGGAGTTGACGATGCCGGTGATCCGGGAGTCGCTGCCGTAGTTGTCGGTGAAGAGGTTGAGCAGGTAGATCGCCATCTCCACGGTTAGGTGCTCGCGGGCGTGCTGCTGGGCGTTGAACAGGATCTCCGGCTCGGCCTCGTCGGTCGCGACGTTGTCGGAGATCTTCACCGCCATCAGGTCCCGGCCCTGGTACGACGTGCCGATGCTCAGCTTCCGGGCGATGGTCGGGTGGTCGGCGACCACCTTGTTCACCACGGCGGTCAGCTCGGCGTAGTCGTGGTAGTTCGAGTCGGCGGGCGGGAACGCGTTGGCGGTCATGCCCCCGTCGGCGTGGTTGTGTTCCGGCGCGACGTCCTTCTCGAGCCGGAATCCGAGCCGGGTGATCGCGTTGGCCTCGGCCTTGGTCGCCGTGACGTGCAGCACGCCGTGCTCGGAGTAGTCGATCGCGGCACCGGTGGAGGCGACCGCGGTGCGGTCGGCCGCCGTACGCGGGCCGAGCACCCGGTAGGCGACTGTGGTCGGCTCGCCGGAGCCTTCCGGTGCGGGCCGGGCGACGGCGGGGGCTGCGGCCGCGGTGACGACGGTGAGGCCGACGGCGGCGGCGAGCGCCAGCCGGCGGCGGAGCGGAGAGGAGCGGAAGGCCATGGACAACCTCCTGGGGGTACGGGAGATCCCGTTGTCCGCACACTCCACCAGGAGACACATGGTCATATCAATATCTGTCTCTATCTTTAGACATCCCGACCTGATCGTCACTTCGGCAATGATTTTCTATGCCTGAACATCTGGCGAAACTTCCCGCCAGGCGCGACAGTGAACGGCAACGATGCCGTCTCCCTGTGGAGCTGCCATGTTCGGAAGATCCCTGCGCGCGGTCGCCCTCGCCGGCCTCACCGCGCTCACCCTCCTCGGCACCACCGCACCGGCCCAGGCGCACGGGCGGCCGGGCGTCACGCACGACGAGCAGATCACGTTCCAGGAGTTCTCCCGCTACCCCGACTGGCGTAGCGGCTCCCACCAGGGCACCCGGGCCGTACCGGGCCGCCACCCCGCGCTGACCATCGGCCGCCCGGCGGGCACCACCGAGTTCACCGACGAGCACACCGGCATCACCCGCACCTGGGAGTACGCCACCTGGACCTCGCCCCAGCGGCGGATCGGATTCGACGCCAGCGAACTGATCGCGTCCTGGAACGCCGCCACCCCGGCCGGCACCTGGATCCAGGTCGAGCTGCACGGCACGTACAACACCGGGGAGCAGACCCCGTGGTTCGTCATGGGCCGCTGGGCCTCCGGTGACCAGGACATCAAGCGGTCCACGCTGGACGGCCAGGGCGACCCGTGGTCGAGCATCTGGACCGACACGTTCTCCGTCGACGACGCCTCGGCCGGGGTGCTGCTGCGCTCGTACCAGTTGCGGCTGACCCTCTACCGCGCGCCCGGCCAGGCCGCCGCGCCGCAGGTGCGGATGGTCGGCGCGATGGCGTCGAACGTGCCGGACCGGTTCACCGTCACGCCGAGCCGCGGCGGCATCGCCTGGGGCACCGAGCTGGCGGTGCCGCGCTACTCGCAGAACATCCACATCGGCGAGTACCCCGAGTACGACGGCGGCGGCGAGGCGTGGTGCTCCCCCACCTCGACGGAGATGGTGGTGGAGTACTGGGGCCGCAAGCCCTCGGCCGAGGACGTCTCCTGGGTCGACCCCACCTACCCCGACCCGACTGTCGACCACGCCGCCCGGATGACCTACGACTACGAGTACGAGGGCGCCGGAAACTGGCCGTTCAACACCGCGTACGCGGCGAGCTTCCCCGGCCTGGAGGGGCGCGTCACCCGGCTGCACTCGCTGGACGAGGCCGAGCGCTTCATCAAGGCCGGCATCCCGGTGGTGACCTCGCAGTCGTTCCTCGCCAGCGAGCTGGACGGCGCCAACTACGGCACCTCCGGGCACCTGTTCGTGATCGTCGGCTTCACCGCCGACGGCGACGTGATCGTCAACGACCCGGCGTCCTCGTCGAACGACGCGGTCCGCAACGTCTACAAGCGGGAGCAGTTCGAGCAGATCTGGCTGCGCACCAAGCGCTACCGGGCCAACGGCACAGTGGCCTCCGGCTCCGGCGGCGTCGCGTACCTGATCAAGCCGACCGCCCGGCCGTGGCCGGTCGTCCCGGGCTCGACCAACTGGTGAACCGCTCGACCAACCGGTGAACGACGAGGGCCCGGCGCCACCTGCGGCGCCGGGCCCCTCGTCCGTCCGCTCAGCCGTCGCGGCGCTCGGCGTCCGGCTCGTCCTCACCGGCGAGCGCGGTGCGCAGCCGGTCCTTCTCCGCGCGCCGCCGCTCCGACGCCTCCGCCATCTCCCCGGCCATCTCGTCCCGCCAGTTGCGCAGCAGGAAGAACGACAGCGCGGCGGAGGAGATCAGCGCCACCATCAGCCGCAGGAACATGTTCATCTCGACGAACCAGAGGGCTGCCAGGACGGCGACGAACAGCCCGACCCGGCCCAGCGTGTACTTGACCGCCGCGCTCATTCCCGCATTCCCACTCTCTCCGTGCCTCAGCCCGTACGCCGGGCCAGCCAGTGCACGCCATGAAACCAGATGACGGCGTAGACCACTGTGAACACCGCCGCAGCCGACGCGCCGGTGAACAGCGCGGGCAGCCCGGAGGCCAGGCCCGCGGCCAGCAGACCGGCGAGGACGCCGAGCCCGAGGCCGGCCAGCGCGGCCACCACCCGGGCGGCGCCGAACTCCCAGGCCCGGAACTCGTCCCAGAACAGCCAGAGCGGCAGGATCACCGCGAGCCAGCCGTTCGTACCCCCGAAGCCGCTGTCGCCGACCGTGGCGAACGCCCACTCGAAGACCAGCAGCGCCAGCACCCCGATGACCAGGCCGGCCAGGCTCACCCCGAGCAGGTCACCGAGGGTGAGGATGCGGCCTTCGGCGTCGCGCCGGGGGAAGCCGCGCTGCTGTTCCTCGTCGCTCATCGCCAGGTCAGGCCCAGACCTGCTGCGGCTCGGACCGGCGCTCCGCCAGCGACGGCGGCCCGTCGTACTCGCGGACGATCTCGTAGCGGGTGTTCCGCTCGACCGGACGGAAGCCGGCGTCCCAGATCATGTGCAGCAGGTCGTCGCGGTGCATGGTGTTCGGCGTGCCGTACGAGTCGGCGTCGTGGGTGATCTTGTATTCGACCACCGAGCCGTCCAGGTCGTCGACGCCGAAGTTCAGCGAGAGCTGCGCGACCGACAGCCCGTGCATGACCCAGAAGCACTTGACGTGCGGCACGTTGTCGAACAGCAGCCGGGAGACCGCGAACGTCTTGAGCGACTCGGCCGGCGAGGCCATCGTGGTCCGGGCCTGGATCCGGTTACGGATCTTGCCGTCCGCCGAGTCGACGAAGTCGTGCTGGTAGCGCAGCGGGATGAAGACCTGGAAACCGCCGGTCTCGTCCTGGAGCTCGCGCAGCCGCAGCACGTGGTCGACCCGGTGCCGGGGTTCCTCGATGTGGCCGTAGAGCATGGTCGACGGCGTCTTCATGCCCTTCGAGTGGGCCAGCCGGTGGATGCGCGACCAGTCCTCCCAGTGGCAGTTGTGGTCGACGATGTGCTGCCGGACCTCCCAGTCGAAGATCTCCGCGCCGCCGCCGGTGAGCGACTCCAGGCCGGCGTCCATCAGCTCGTCGAGGATCGCGTCGGCGGTCAGCCCGCTGATCTTCTCGAACCACTGCACCTCGGTCGCGGTGAACGCCTTGAGGTTGACGTTCGGCAGCGCGGTCTTCAGCTCGCGCAGCACCTTCGGGTAGTAGCGCCAGGGCAGCGTCGGGTGCAGGCCGTTGACGATGTGCAGCTCGGTGAGCTGCTCGTCCTCCATCTCCTTGGCCTTGCGGACCGCCTCGTCGATACGCATCGTGTAGGCGTCCTTCTCGCCCGGCTTGCGCTGGAACGAGCAGTACGCGCACGACGCCGAGCAGACGTTCGTCAGGTTCAGGTGCCGGTTGACGTTGAACATCACCCGGTCGCCGTTGATCTCGGTGCGCCTGTGGTGGGCCAGCCGGCCCAGCCAGGTCAGGTCGTCGCTGGCGTAGAGGGCGATGCCGTCCTCGCGGGTCAGCCGCTCCCCCGCGTACACCTTCGCCTCGAGTTCGCGCTTGAGTCCGGCGTCCATCCGAAAGCCACGTCCTTCCACCTGGGTTCCCGATCGAGCGTACGTCGCGGGTCCGACCGGCCGCCGACGTGGTCGTGCCGGTTCACCCGTGGTCACGCTCCGCACATCGACATCGTCGCAACCGTGAGGTAAGACAGGGTGGGGCGGAACACACACCAGGGCCGTCCTGTCCCGACACGCCCCAACCACGCGTGACGGACCCCAGACCGGACGGGGAGCGGTATGGCTCACAGCACCAAGGCCCGACGGCGACGAGGACGGCAGCCGGTGATCTCACCGATCCTGCGCCCGGCGCTCTGGTCCGCCCTCCTGGGGGCGGTCGCGGCCGCGGCGCTCGCCACACCCGCCTGGGCCGACCCGCTGCCCGACGTCGTACCCGACACCGGCTCCCGGCCCCAGGTCACCGGCCCCCTGCAACTGCCCGGCTCGTCCGGCGCCGTCCGCGGCGTACCCGGCGTACCGGGCGCCGTTCCCGGCCTCCCCGGCGCCGTCCCGGGCCTGCCCGGCGTCACCACCCCGGGCGGCACTGCGGGCCTGCCGGGCACCACCGGCGGGACCAACCCGGCCGACGGCCCGCTGATCGCCCAGATCAACCAGCTCGACGCCCGGGTCACCCTCCTCGGCGAGGAACTGCTCCGGATCAAGACCGCGCGGGACGCCGCCCAGACCGAGCTGACCCAGTCCGCCGCCCGGCTCAAGGAGGCGCAGGACGCGCTCCGCCGCGCCCAGGACAACGCCAAGAGCGCCGCCGCCGACGCCGTGAAGGCCGACGCGGCGGTGCCGCCCGGTGAGTTCGGCGCCAGCCTGCGCGACTTCGCCAACCTCCAGCGCATCACCCGGGGCGACAAGGCCGAGGGCGCCACCACGTCGGTGACCGGCGAACTCCTGCGCGCCACCGGCGCCGAGGAGGCCGCCCGGAAGGCACACGAGTCGGCCCAGCGCCGGGCCACCGAGCAGACCACCGCGTACACCCGCGCCGAGGCCGACCTGCGCAAGCAGGAAACGACGCTCGTCGCGCTGCGCAAGGAGAACGCGGCCAAGCTCCTGGAGATCGAACGCCTGGCGGACGCCGCCGAACAGCGGCTCGGCACCTCGTACGTGGTCGATCAGAGCATCGACGGCCTGGTGGCGGACCCACGGGCGCTCGCCGCCGTGCGCTACGCCCTCGCCCAGCTCGGTGACCCCTACCTGTGGGCCGCCGAGGGCCCGGACCGGTTCGACTGCTCGGGCCTGATGCTCGCCTCCTACCAGGCGGCCGGCTACCGGGGCCTGCCCCGCGTCGCCAAGGACCAGTACTTCGCGACCCGTTCCCGTACCGTCTCGCCGAACGCCCTGCTCCCCGGCGACCTGCTGTTCTTCGCCTCCAGCAGCAGCTGGACCAGCGTCCACCACGTCGCCATGTACATCGGCAACGGCAAGATGGTGGAGGCGCCGCGGACCGGCGACGTCGTCAAGATCTCGGTGGTCCGATGGTCCCGGCTCTACGCCGCGACCCGGGTGATCGGTGCCGTACCCGCCCCGGCCACCCCAGCCCCGCCGCCGACCGTGCCGGCCACGCCGACGCCGTCGACCACGCCCAAGCCGACGCCCACCACGCCGGCGCCGTCGACCACGCCCAAGCCGACGCCGACCACGCCGAAACCCACCACGCCGACGCCGACGCCGACGACGTCCAGCCCGGCGCCGAGCACGCCACCGCCGAGCCCGACCGACTCGCCCGACCCGACGCCGAGCCAGAGCGCGAGCGCCGCGCCGAGCAGCAGCAGCGCCGCGCCGAGCAGCAGTGGCGTCGCGCCGAGCAGCAGTGGCGTCGCGCCGTCGAGCAGCACGTCCGGCAGCGGCTCCGCCAGCCCGAGCAGCAGCACCGACTGACCCAACCGCCGCTCCGGCTGTGCTCCCGGGCCGGAATATGGCACGGTGAGATCCAGGCACTTCCGGTCGGCGCCACGGCCGGAGGCGAGCGTGGGTGCGGAGGGGCGAGATGCGCGAGCAGGACGTTCCGGCGGAGAAGGTCCACCCGGGACCGACGCCCGGCCCCGCCGACCCGTCCGGCGACGACGACCACGGTTCGGCCCCACCCGGGCCGGTAGCCGTCGCGCGGGCACGGGTGTCGGTCGCGGGCTCGGCCGTGCCGCCGCCCGCCGGTGACGAGCAGCCGCTGCCGCAGGCCGGTCCCACGACGTACCGGGCGGCCGCCCCGGCGGACACCCCACCGCCGCTGGACCGGCGCCTCCCCGGCGCCACAGTGCCGCCGTCCAGTTGGTCCGCCTTCGCCGTGGGCGAACGCCAGGCGACGTCCCAGCCCGCCTCCGCGGAGGCCGACGGCGACGCCTCCCCGGGTACGCCCGGCAGTGCTCCGGCCGCCATCCCGGCACCCCGCGTCTCCGGTTCCGCACGCGTGCCCACGCCCGTCGCGACCGCCGACGCGGCAGCACCAGCCGACGCCGTACCGGACCGCGACACCGCACCGGCCGGGCAGGCGGACGGGACCACCGTCGAGCCGCACCACGACTCCCTGTCCCCGGCAGCCGGTTCGGCCAAGTCTCCGCCGAACACGGCACCGGCCTCCGCCGCCGGCCGCTCGGCCCCGCTCACCGGCGCGTCCACGGGCACCGAGCAGGCCGGGTCCGCACTCGCCCGGGCCAGCGCGTCGGTACCCGGCCTGAGCCCTGTCTCCGCCGAGGAGGCCGCCGCCTCCGTGGTGGCCGCGCCGCCCGCCGCCGCCACCGTCTACCGGGCCGGTCCGGTGAACCCGGAACCGCCGGAGCCGGTCCAGCCGCCGGAACCCGCGCAGCCCCCGGCGCCGAACGGCCCCGAGCCCGAGCCGGCGCCGACCCCGGTGCCCGGTCCGACGCCACCGTCGCCCGCGCCGCCGGTACCCGAGCCGGAACCACCGCTGCGGCCCACGCCACCCCTGCCCACGCCGCCCGCGCCCACCCCGCCGACGCCCACGCCCGGACCGGTGCCACCGGTCCCCGGGCCGCCGGTACCGCCGCCGGGTCCGCCCGTACCGCCGCCACCGCCCCCGCCGGGTCCGATGCCCGCGCCGCCGTTCCCGCCGCCACCGGCGATGACCGGCGGGCCGGGCCCACTGGCCGCGCCGCTGTTCCCCGCCCCGGCGCCCGGCCCGTCGTTCCCGCCCGCGCGGGCCGCCGTGCCGAGCCCGCCGGCCACGCCCGGCACGCCGGACGGTGCGCTGCCGTCGTGGGCCGCCGCACCCGTGTCGGCACCGCCGCCGCCACCACCGTTGCCGGCCCCGGCGCTGCCGACCTGGCCGCCGCCGGCCACGCCCGCCCTCGACGCCGACACGACCCGTCCGGTACGCGCGCAGCCCGCCGGCCCGGATCTCGCCGGCGCCGCGTACGGCGGGACCGACGGGCCCGGTTTCGCCACCGTGTCGTTCCCGCAGGGCAACCCGCTGGAGAACTCCGGATCGCTGACCGGGCACATCCTGGCCCAGGGCTGGTCCGAGGAGAGCCCGGCGGCCCGGGGCGGCAACACCAAGGTGATCATCGTGCTGGCCGTCGCGCTGACCATGCTCATCGCGATCAGCCTGCTCGTGGTCTTCCTCGCCAACGACGCGTTGAGCGGCCTGACCGGGACCGTGCTCATCGAGTGACGAGGGTGAGCCCGCCCACTACCGCTTCGCGTTGCCGTGGCGGACTCGGCGATGCGCCGTACACTTGTTTCCGGACACTGACCCGGCGCGCCCGACTACGCGCGCCCATGGGCGATCTTGCGGGCGATTCGGCGGCGTGACAGGCCGCGGCGGGCCATCGCGAAGATGCGCCCCGCTCGAGAGGTATTTCTTGACCACGTTCGCTGAATCCAGCACGTCCCCGTCCGTCGACCCGACGCCTGAGACCGTCGGCTTCGCCTCGCTCGGCCTGCCCCGGCAGGTCGTCGAGACGCTCGCCCGGCAGGGCATCACCACCCCGTTCGAGATCCAGCGGGCCACGCTGCCCGACTCGCTGGCGGGCCGCGACGTCCTCGGCCGCGGCCAGACCGGCTCGGGCAAGACGCTCGCCTTCGGCCTGCCGGTGATCGCCCGGCTCGCCGACCGCAACCGGGCCCGGCCGCTGCACCCCCGCGCCCTGGTCCTGGTCCCCACCCGTGAACTCGCCATGCAGGTCAACGACGCCCTCGTGCCGCTCGGCAAGTCGGTGGGCGTGTTCCTGAAGACCGCCGTCGGCGGCGTGCCGTACGACCGGCAGATCGACGCGCTGCGCCGCGGCGTGGAGATCGTCGTGGCCACCCCGGGACGGCTCGGCGACCTGATCGAGCGCGGCGTGTGCCGGCTCGACGACGTCGAGATCACCGTGCTGGACGAGGCCGACCAGATGGCGGACATGGGCTTCCTGCCCGAGGTCACCCAACTGCTGGCGAAGACTCCGGCGGACGCGCAGCGGCTGCTGTTCTCGGCCACTCTGGACAACGACGTCGACACGCTCGTCAAGCGGTTCATGACCGATCCGGTCACCCACTCGACCGCACCGGCCACCGCCGCGGTGTCCACGATGGATCACCACCTGCTGCTGATCCCGCCGCACGACAAGTTCGCGGTCGCCGCGTCCATCGCCGCCCGTGAGGGCCGCACCATGCTGTTCGCCCGTACGCAGCTCGGCGTGGACCGGCTGGTCGAGCAGCTCGCGGCCGTCGGTGTGCGGGCCGGTGGGCTGCACGGCGGCAAGACACAGCGCATGCGTACCAGGACGCTCGCCGAGTTCCGCGAGGGCCGCACGCCCGTGCTGGTCGCGACCGACGTGGCGGCCCGCGGCATCCACGTCGACGGCGTCTCGCTGGTGCTGCACGTGGACCCGCCGAAGGACCCCAAGGACTACCTGCACCGGGCCGGCCGTACGGCCCGGGCCGGCGAGTCGGGCGCCGTGGCGACGCTGGTGCTGCCCAAGCAGCGCCGCACCACTCTGGCCATGATGGAGAAGGCGGGCGTCGAGCCGGCCGAGACCCGGGTCCGGGCGGGCGACGAGGCGCTGGCCGAGCTGACCGGCGCGCGCGAGCCCAGCGGCGTACCGGTCCGGGACGAGCCGGAGCCGCGACGCGGCGGCGGCTCGCGCCGCTTCGGCGACCGCGACGGCCGGGGCTTCGACCGGGGCGGCCGGGGCTTCGGCGGCGGACGCGACTTCTCCGACCGTGGCGAACGCCGGTTCGGCGACCGTGACGGCCGGGGCGAGCGTCGCTTCGGTGACCGGCCGGCGGGCGAGCGGTCCGGCGACCGGTTCGCGGACCGTGGCGGTGACCGCCGGTTCGGCGACCGGCCGTCGGGTGAGCGCTACTCGGGCGAGCGGTCCGGCGGCGAGCGCCGCTTCGGGCGGCCGGAGCGTCGCGACGACCGGAGTTTCGGCGACCGGCGGTCCGACGGCCGGGGCTTCGGCGAGCAGCGGTCCGACGACCGCGGCCAGCGCGGCGACGACCGGCGCTTCGGCGAGCGGTCCGACCGGCCGTACGGGGACCGGCAGCGGCCGGCGGCCGGACGCGGGTACGACCGCGACGAGCGGCGGTACGACGACCGGCCGAGCGGCTCGCGCGGCTTCGGTGACCGGCGCCAGGACGACCGCCCGCACGCCGAGCGGCGTTTCGGTGACCGGGGCGACGCCCGACCGGCCGAGCGCCGGGGCGGCTTCCGGGCCGAGGGGCGGGGCCGGGACGACAGGCGCGGCTTCGGCGGGCGCCCGCCGGCACGTACCCACTGATCTGCGCGCACCCACAGACGCCGCCGCCGGGCACCTGCTCGGCGGCGGCGGTGCGTCTGTGGTGATGTCGGCTCCCGTTCTAGCTCCCCGGTGTGAGGACGGGATATCGCCGGGTCGGCTCATTCCACAGCGACAGGCGATGACGGGGCCGCCAGTCGGGCGGTGGCGTCGGGATGGTCTTGTCGATGGTCTGCCGGAGGCTGCACCGAGCGGACCGGCCCCATGACCAGGCGACCCAGCAGCCGAACGCCTGGGCGATGACGGCGGCCAGCAGCAGCCCGGTGCCGATCGGGTCAGACATTGCGCACCGACCGCAGCCAGCCCAGGAACCGGATGTGCATCTCGGCGGGGTCCGGCGGCTCAGAGTAGAGCCGGGTCAGGTCATCGGTTGCCTGCCGCATCAGGGCAGCCAGATCGACGGCGAGGTGGCGTCGGTCGCGCTCGTAGTCAGCGACCAACTCGACCTTGGCGTTCTCGCACGGCCAGTCGAGCAGGTCTGCCGTACAGACCCAAAGGGGTTTCAGCGGAGCGTGGCGCTGGGTCACTCGGGGCCTCCTGCATGGTTCGGCGTCCAGGTGGCATCCCCGTCCGCCGCGAACTCGCCACCGGGCGGGGGCCTGATCCCATCGCACCCCAGCTCGCAGGGGGTTGTCAATCTGTAAGTGACAAATGACCACTGCGTGTCGTGCCTACTTTCGGCGTGTGAGACGACCACGCCTGTACGGGCCCGGCGAGCTGGCCGCCCTGTTCGGCGTATCGCGTCAGCGGGTCCTGCAGATCACCCGCCGCCCCGGGTTCCCCGAGCCGCTCGCCCGACTGATCGGCATGAACGTCTGGGACGCGGACGAGGTGGACGAGTGGACCCGTCACAACCGGCCGCCCCGCCCCACAGAGGGCGACGAGCAGGGGTAATCAGTAGCGCTGGCCTGACGCCCGGGTACAGCGGGACATCCCGCTCGGCGGCGGCGTTCGCGCAACCGCTGCCGCCGACCGCCGGTTCGCGTAACGTCCGGACCATGCCGAAGTCGCTCTTCTGGTCCCGGACCGACACCGCCGGCTCCGAGCACGTCGTGCTCGGCGACGGTCAGGGGCTGACCGCCCAGGGTGTGGCGCTCGCCGTGGATCCGATCCCGTACACGTGCCGGTATCGCCTGACCGTCGGCCCGGACTGGTCGACGAACCGGCTGGAGGTCGAGTCCGAGGGAGCCGGCTGGTCGCGGAGCGTACGCCTGGAACGGGGCCGGGACGGGTGGCGCGTGCGTGCCGGCGAGGAGGGTGACCTGGACGCGGCGCTGAGCGCGGCGGGCCACCCACCGGCGGGCCTGCCGGGCACCGACGACCCGGGCCGGCTGGCCGAGGCGCTCGACGTGGATCTGGGCGGCTCGCCGCTGACGAACACGCTGCCGATCCGCCGGATCGGGCTGGGGCGGCTGCCCGCCGACCTGGCCACAGCCGTGACTGTGGCGTGGGTGCTGCTGCCCGGCCTGGCCGTGGTGCCCGCCGAGCAGGTCTACACCTCGCTCGGCCCGGGCCGGGTCCGGTACGCGAGCGGCACGTTCACCGCCGACCTGGAGGTCGACCCGGACGGCTTCGTGGTGCGCTACCCGGGGCTGGCCGAGCGGGTCGAACCGCGCTGACCGGCCGGGGTCGGGCTCAGGCAGCCGACCAGGTGCCGCCGGTCAGGAACCGGTCGATGGTGGCGAGGTGCGGGGCGAGGTCGAGGCCCTGGGCGGCCACCCACTCGTCCGAGTAGTAGGTGTCGACGTACCTGTCGCCCGGATCGCAGATCAGCGTGACCACCGAGCCGGTACGCCCGGCCGCGCGCATCTGCGCGATCAGCCCGAACGCACCCCACAGGTTGGTGCCGGTGGAGCCGCCCACGCGGCGGCCGAGCACCGCCGAGCCGGCCCGCATCGCGGCCAGCGACGCGGCGTCCGGCACCTGCACCATCCGGTCCACCACGCTGGGCAGGAAGGACGCCTCGACCGTGGGCCGCCCGACGCCCTCGATCCGGGATCCGCGGTCGGTGCGTACCGACCAGTCACCGGCCTGCCAGGCGGGGTAGAACGCGGAGTTCTCCGGGTCCACCACGCAGAGCTTGGTGGGCAACCGCCGGTACCGGGCGTAACGGCCGATGGTGGCGCTGGTGCCGCCGGTGCCGGCGCCGACCACGATCCAGGCGGGCACCGGGTGCCGTTCCAGCGCGAGCTGGGCGTAGATCGACTCGGCGATGTTGTTGTTGCCCCGCCAGTCGGTGGCCCGCTCGGCGTAGGTGAACTGGTCCATGAACCGGCCGCCGCTGTCCTCGGCGAGCCAGCGCGCCTCCACCACGACCTTCGACGGGTCGTCCACCAGGTGGCAGCGCCCGCCCTGGAACTCGATCTGGGCGATCTTCTCCGGCGACGTGGAGGCGGGCATGACAGCGATGAACGGCAGCCCGAGCATCCGGGCGAAGTACGCCTCGGAGACAGCCGTCGAGCCTGATGACGCCTCGACGATCGTGGTGTCCGGGCCGATCCAGCCGTTGCAGAGCCCGTAGAGGAACAGCGAGCGGGCCAGCCGGTGCTTGAGCGAGCCGGTCGGGTGCACCGACTCGTCCTTGAGGTAGAGGTCGATCCCCCACGCGCGGGGCAGCGGGAAGGGCAGCAGGTGGGTGTCGGCGGAGCGGTTGGCGTCCGCCTCGACAGTGGCGATGGCCTCGGTCACCCAGCGCCGGCTGGTCTCGTCGCACCGGTCGAGATGAGTCACGTCGGCAACGTTACAAGCGTGGTGGGCTCGGGTTTTCCCGGACCCGGCGGGCCTGCCGCCGCTGACCGGCCCGTCCGGTGGCCCGGATCACCGCAACCCCCGGCCCGGGACCAGAGGTGTCAGGCGGTGGGAGGTTCCAGCGGCTGCGGGCGGTTCTCCCACTTGGTCGACAGGGCGATGCTGGTACGGGTGGACGCCACACCGGCCGTCCGGTTCAGCCGGACGATCAGCTGCTCCAGCTCGGCGATCGTGCCGACTCGCGCGTTGAGCAGGAAGGACTCGACACCGGCCATGAAGTAGCAGGACTCGATCTCGGGGATGCGACGGAACGACTCCAGCACCTCGTCGGTGTCCGCGTCGGAGTCCTCGATGATGCCGATGAGCGCTGTGACGCCGAGCCCGATCGACTCCGGCTCGACCTCCGCCCGGTACGCCCGGATCACGCCGCTGGACTCCAGCTTGCCGACCCGCTCGTGCACGGCCGGGGCGGAGAGGCCGACCTGACGGGCCAGTTCGGCGTACGACAGACGGGCGTTGCCCCGCAACAACTCCACGAGGCTCAGGTCGATCGTGTCCACGGAGAGTGACCCTATCCGTTCGGCGAACACGGAACACTGTCGGTACCCGTGGATCAACCCTTCACAAACATACGATCACGGGGGTTCTCCGCCTGTACCATTTCCTAACCTTCCCAGTGTGTGCGTTTTTCGCGTTTGGCGGACACGTCCGGTAGCCGGTGCTGTAATTGCCATACGTCCCTCATGACGGCTCTGGGCTCGCACCGGCCGGGGGCAGTGTGTTCAGCCGGGGGCTTCGTCGACGCGAGGAGGGGGCTGTGGACACTGGAGATCGCCTGCTGACACCGGGTGAGGTCGCTGCGCTGTTTCGGGTGGACCCGAAGACCGTGACCAGATGGGCAGCGGCCGGCCGGATCGGCAGTATCCGGACTCCAGGAGGGCACCGCCGGTTTCGGGAATCCGAGGTGCGGGCCCTGCTCGAGGGGGAGGGCATGCTGGACGAGGCGGAGGACATGGGCAAGGCCCGCAACATGGGCCCGACCGCTTCCACCGGCCCCGGACCGGCGAACGCCGGCATGTACTGAACGTACGGGGCGCGGTCCGGCCGAGGGCCGCGCCCCGTACGTCGGCAACCGGTTCCGTCAGTCCGGGTCCGCCTCCCGGCGACCGGCGGCCAGTTCGCCGGACCACCGCCGGAACAGCGTGTGCTCGACACCGAGCGCGTCGAGCACCTTCCCGGCCACGAAGTCCACGAGCTGCCCGGCGGAGGCCGCCGCCCCGGCGCCGTAGAAGCCCGGACTGGCCGGCAGCACCACCGCGCCGGCGTCGTGCAGCGCGATGAGATGTTCCAGATGACTGCGGGTCACCGGCGTCTCCCGGGGCACCACGACGACCGGGCGGCGCTCCTTGAGGTTCACCTCGGCGGCGCGCTGGAGCAGGTCCTTGGAGAGCCCGATGGCGATGCCGGCGCACGCGGCGGTGCTGGCGGGCACCACCGCCATGCCGCGTACCGGATAGGAGCCGCTGCTCGGGCCCGCGGCCAGGTCGCCGGCGGGCCAGTGCCGCAGGTCCGCGCCGGTGAGGTCGCGGTCGAGCCAGGCGGCCAGGTCCTCGGTCCAGTGCGCGTCCCGGAAGGGCCGGCCGGTCTCGTCCAGCACCGTCAGCCGGGCCGCCCGGGAGACGATCAGGTCCACCGCCTGGCCGGCGTCGAGCAGGCTCCGGACGACAGCCGCCGCGTACGGCGTCCCGGACGCCCCGGAGACACCCACCACCCATGGTTCGCGCATGCCTCAAGCGTGCCTGGTCGCCGCGGACGGCGGGCGGCGACCCCCGTTCGGTCGGCCCGCCCGGGATGTCCAGTGGGTTCACGGGACGTCCCGCGGCATGAAATTCTTCGACCGGCGATCCACGTCCACGGAAGGGCCGGTGATGACGGCGGCGGTGCTGCGGGCGCTCCGCTCCGACTGCCCCATCCCGCCCCGCCTCTCCCCGTACGCCGACGACGTGCAGGGCTGGCTGGTGGAGCAGGTCGACCGGCTCGGCCTGCCGGCTGACCCGGCCACCCGGCGACGGCTGGAGCGGGCCGGCTTCGCCCGGTACGCCGGCCGCCTCTATCCGGACGCCACCGAGCCCGACCTGCGCGTGCTGACCGCGTTGTTCACCTGGTTCTTCCTCGTCGACGACGCCTGCGACGGGCGGGACGGGCTGACCCCGGCGCAGATCCGCGCGTTGCGTGACGGGGCGCTCGCCCTGCTGCGCGAGGGCCCGCGCGCCCGCCACCCGGGCTTCTCCGGCCCGCTGCGCCGGCTGCTGGTGCAGGCGTGGCGGGAGCCCCGGCGACGGATGCCGGCCCGGTGGCGGCTGCGCTTCGCCGACGCGGTCGCCGACCACCTCGACGGGGTCCACCGGGAGGCCACCGCCACCACGTCCGGCCGCCCCCCGGGCGTCGCCGAGTACGTACGGCTGCGCCGGGCCACGTCGGCGGCGTACGTGTCGTACCCGCTGATCGAGTTCGCGTCCGGGCGTCCGCTGCCCGACGCGGTCTACCACCATCCGGCGCTGCGGCGGCTCGCCGGCCTCGCCAACGACCTGCTGTCCTGGTTCAACGACATCGCCTCGCTGGAGCGCGACCGGGCCACCGGCGGCGGGCACAACCTGGTGCTGGCGACGGCCGCCGAGCGGGGCGTGCCGCTGCCGGCGGCGGTCGACCTGGTGGCCGGGCACTGGCGTGCCGAGATGGGCCGGTTCGCGGGGCTCCTGGCGGCGGCGCCGTCGTTCGGCCCGGCGCTCGACGACGCCGTCGCCACCCACCTCGACGGGCTGGCCGCCGCCGTGCGCGGTACCGTCGACTGGACGCTGGAGAGCGCCCGCTACCCGGTCGCCGCGACGTCCTGACCCGGTGCCCGGCGTTGCCGTTTACGGCCGCAGGCCGAGCCGGATCACCAGGTCGAGCAGCGCGAGGACGAACAACGCGATGCCGACGAAGCCGTTGGCGGTGAAGAACGCCCGGTTGACCTTGCTCAGGTCGGTGGGGCCGACCACCATGTGCTGGTAGGCGAAGGCGACAGCGGTGAGCGCCAGCCCGATCCACCACAGCCAGCCGAAGCCGACCCAGGCACCGAACCAGATGAACAGCGCGAACGTCACCACGTGCGCGACCGTGGAGGCGTGCAGCGCGAAGCGCAGCCCGTACCGGGCGGGGACGCTGTGCACCCCGATCTCGCGGTCCACGTCGGCGTCCTGGCAGGCGTAGATCAGGTCGAAGCCGCCGATCCACAGGCCGACGGCGGCGCCGAGCAGCCAGGCCGGGCCGGAGCCGTCGAGCGTGCCGGTGACCGCCAGCCAGGCGCCGACCGGGCCGACCGCCTGGGCCACCCCGAGGACGGCGTGCGGCCAGTTGGTGAACCGCTTGGCGTACGGGTAGACCACGAGCGGCACCACGGCGAGCGGCGCGAGCACCAGGCAGAGCGGGTTGAGCAGGGCCGCGGCGGCCAGGAACACCACGAGCGCGACGGCCGCGCCGGTCCAGGCCGTCCGCACGCTCACCGCGCCGGTGACCAGTTCCCGGTTCGCCGTACGCGGGTTCCGCGCGTCGATCCGCCGGTCGAGGATCCGGTTCGCGGCCATGGCGAACGTCCGCGCGCCGACCATCGCCACGGTGATCAGCAGCAGGTCGAGCCAGCGCACCCGGCCGCCGTTGAGCTGCATGGCGGTCAGCGCCGACAGGTACGCGAACGGCAGCGCGAAGACCGAGTGCTCGATGGCGACGAGCTTGAGGAAGGACGAGACCCGGCCGGGTCGTTCCTGTACTGCCGCCGTCATCGGATCCCGTATTCCTTCCAGCGCTTGTCGACGAGCGAGACCACCTCGGGCGACATGCGCATCTCCTCCGGCCAGCCCCGGCCGTAGCCCTCCTCGGGCAGCTTGCGGGTCGCGTCGATGCCCGCCTTGCCACCCCAGAACTGCTGGTACGAGGCGTGGTCGAGGTGGTCGACAGGTCCCTCGGTGACCATCAGGTCGCGGGCGTAGTCGACGTTGCCGAAGGCGCGGAACGCGACCTCGTTGTAGTCGTGCACGTCGCAGTCCTCGTCGACGATCACGATCAGCTTGGTCAGCGACATCATGTGCGCGCCCCAGATCGCGTTCATGACCTTCTGCGCGTGCTTCGGGTAGCGCTTGCGGATCGACACGATCGCGCAGTTGTGGAAGACACCGGCGGCGGGCAGGTCGTAGTCGACGATGTCCGGGATCAGGAAGCGCAGCAGCGGCGCGAAGATCCGTTCGGTGGCCTTGCCGAGGCCGTGGTCCTCCTGCGGCGGCTGGGACGTGACGATCGAGTGGTAGACCGGGTCGCGCTGCATGGTCATGCACTCGATGTGCATCACCGGGAACGGCTCGACCGGCGTGTAGAAGCCGGTGTGGTCGCCGAACGGCCCCTCGGGCAGGCGCTCGCCCGGCTCGATGTAGCCCTCCAGCACGATCTGCGCGTGCGCCGGTACCTGCAACGGGACGGTCAGGCAGTCGACCATCTCGACCCGCTCACCGGCGAGGAACCCGGCGAACAGGTACTCGTCGATGTCGGCCGGTAGCGGCGCACTGGCCGAGTATGCCACGACCGGGTCCGCGCCGATCGCGATCGCCACCGGCAGCCGCTGGCCGAGCCGCTCGGCGACCGCGTGGTGCGCGGTGGAGTTCTTGTGGATCTGCCAGTGCATGCCGATGGTGTTGTGCGAGTGCTGCTGGAGCCGGTAGAGCCCGAGGTTGCGCTTGCCGGTCTCCGGGTGCTTGGTGTGGGTCAGCCCGAAGTTGTGGAAGATCCCGCCGTCACCGGGCCACACCTGCAAGCCGGGCAGCCGGTTCAGGTCGACGTCGTCGCCGCGGTAGACCACCTGCTGGCAGGGGGCGGTCTTGACCTTCTTCGGCGGCATCGACTTGAGCTGCATGACCTTGCCCAGACCGCCCATCATCCCGGAGAAGCCCTGCGGCAGTTCCGGCTTGAGCATGTCGCCGATCCGCTCGCCGATCTCGTCGAGGTGTTCCACCCCGAGCGCCATCGCCATCCGCTTCTCGGTGCCGAACAGGTTGATCGCCACCGGCATCTCGCCCCGGGTGGGGCGCTCGAACAGCAGCGCGGGCCCGCCGGCCCGGACGGTGCGGGTGACGATCTCGCTGATCTCCAGCGTGGGGTCGACCGGCGCGCTCACCCGCCGCAGCTCGCCTGCACGCTCCAGCGCCGCGAGAAATTCCTTGAGATCGGTGTACGGGAAGCGAGCCGCCATACCGCCCATCCTCCCGCACCTCCCTGCGGAGGTAAGGACGGGCCCCCTTTTAACGCCTCCGGTAGAGGAGGGGCCCCTTCTTAACACCCGCAGCTCAGGCTGCGGGCTGCCAGGCGTAAGCCATCAGGGGCTCGTCGAGCGGGGCGGCGGTGAGCCGGTTGGCGAACGTGGAGATGGTGTACGTGCCGACGCCGAGCACCACGTCCAGCGCGTGCCGCGGCTGCCATCCGGCGGCCAGCAGCGCGTCCAGGTCGGCGTCCGGGACCGCGCCCCGGTGGTCGAGCACGGCGACTGTGAAGTGGCGCAGCGCCTCCAGCCGGGAATCGGGCAACGTCGTGCCGGCCCGCAGCGCCTCGATCAGCTCGGGCGCGGCGGCGTGCCGGACCAGCGTCGCGGTGTGCATGGCCACGCAGAGGTGGCAGCCGTTGCGGGTGGCGACGGTCAGCACGACCACCTCGCGGGCGACCGGATCCAGGTCGGTGGCCTCGAACGCGGCGTTGGCGGCGAGGAAGCCCTTGAGCAGCTCGGGCGAGCCGGCCATCAGGCCGACCGCGGCGGGCAGGTGACCGAGCGAGCGGCGTACCCCGGCCATGACCGGGCGGGCGGCGGCGGGCGCGGTGTCCGGCTCGTACGCGGTGAAGCGGGACATGACGGGACCCCTCTCGTAAGATGGTCAACGTGGTTGACGAAATAGTAAACGTGGTTGTCGAACATGGCAACGCCTGACCGCCCCGGCTTTGCGCTGCCGCTGCTCCTGCTCGCCGGCTTCCGTACGCTCGTCGACGACCTGCACGCCGAGCTGGCCCGCCAGGGGCACCCCGAGCTGCGACCGGCACACGGCTTCGTCCTCCAGGCCGTCGGCCCGGCCGGCACCACCGCCTCCGACCTCGGGCAACGCCTCGGCGTCTCCAAGCAGGCAGCGGGCAAGACGGTGGACCGGCTGGTCGCGCTCGGCTACCTGGAACGCGTGGACGACCCTGCCGACGCCCGCCGCAAGCTGGTCCGGATGACAGCGAAAGGCCGCGACGGGCTGCACCGCTCGGCTGTGGTCTTCGACCAGCTACGCGAACGCTGGGCGGCCACGCTCGGCGCGGACCGGGTCGCCGCCGTCGAGGACGACCTGCGCCGGATGGTCCCCGCCGACGTGTTCCGCCTCGACGTCCCCGGCTGGTTCGGCGGGTGAGACGACCGCTCAGCGACCGTAGAGGAGAGCCGGGTCGACCAAGACCACGTCCGGCCGCCCGGCCGCGGCCTCGACGAGTTCGTCGTCGAAGCCATGACCGCCCGCCAGCAGCAGCCGCGCTCCGGTCGCGTCGAAGCCGGGTCGCCGTACCAGCAGGGCCCGGATCCGCTCCAGCCGCTGGAGTTCGGCCCGGCCCAGCCGGCGCCCCCACTTGAACTCACCGATCGCCAACAGCGGGCGGGGGCCGTCGCCCAGCGGCGGCTCACCCACCGCGACCAGGTCGAGTTCGTGACGCGTGCGGGTGTCCGGGTCAGTCAGCGTCGCAGCGCTCACCTCGGCGACGTGCCCACCGAGAAGCTCGGGTTCGGCGAAGCGCAGCGTCCACTGCCGCACGATCTCCTCGAACCGAGGCCCGAGAACCGCGCTGGCGAAGCGACGCTGCGAGCGGCGCCAGACGTCGGCTCCGCGCCGCTGCTCCAAAGCCGTCCACGCCGGGCGCATCACGGCCTGGTAGAAGGTGATCAACGGCTCGGTGATCCGGTAGCTGCTGCGACCGCTTCGCAGCGGGTCGGGCTCACGCAGCAGCAGCCCGGCGTCCTCCAGCACGGTCAGCGGGTGCTGGAGATCGGTGGCCTTCCGCCCGATGTAGCCGGCGATGCCGCCACGACTGGCGTTCCCCTCCGCCACAGCGGCAAGAACCGAGTGGTACAGCGCCGTGTCCCGCAGGTCCGGATCCTCGGCCAGCAGGTACCGAGCCTCACGGAACAGCGGCCGGGCCGGGTTCAGGACCGTCCGCACGACCCACGCGTCGAAGTCGTCCGGCCCGGCCGGGGTGTCGTCCTGGACGTACTCCCGACGGTAGGCCGGGGTGCCGCCGACGACGGAGAAGACACGCACCGCGAGCAGCGGGTCGTCGATCTGCCAGAAGGCCGCCGCGGCGCGGAAGTCCAGTGGTTGAACCGGGAGTTCCAGCCCGGCCCGTCCGCGCAACGGCGCCGACCCCGCGAGCAGCCCTCCCATGAAGGACAGCGCCGAGCCGCACAACAACAACCGCGCCCGGGATCCGGTCCGCTCCGGACGCCCCGGTGTCAGCGCGTGCTGGATGATCGACGGCAGGTCACGGGCCGCACGCACCAGGTACGGGAACTCGTCGAGGACGACAGTGACGGGACGTTCCCGTCCGAGCACGAGCAGCGCGTCGACTGCGGCACCCCAGTCCGGCAGGTGAACGGGGCCGGGCGAGCCGGAGTACGCGCCCAGCGCCTCGCCCAACCGGCGCAGCGATTCCGTCGATGTCGCCTCGGTCGCGCCGAAGTAGAAGCCGCCGCTCGCCTGCGCCAGTTGGTACAGCAGCAGGGTCTTGCCCTGCCTCCGGCGGCCGCTGACCACGCCGAGCGTCGCGCCGGGCCGGTCGTCGGCCACGAACCGGGCCAGTTCGGCCCACTCGACGTCCCGGTCGAAGATCTCTGCGGGCTTTCCGAGCACCGGCATGCTGACACCACACTTCTTATAACTACAGTTCTAAGAAGTGTAGTCCTACATTCTGCGTCACTGACAGCGTCGCCGACGGCGGTTCATCATCGGCGGATGGACGACGCATACGTGGTGGGTGACCCGGACGGCCTCAGCCCACTTCAGGCCGGGATCCGCGACGCGGTGGCCCGCGAACTGCACGCCCAGTTCGCGCTGCGGGCCGACCGCCTCGAACTGGCCGACCTGCCGGAGGTGGCCTACCAGGTCACGCGCCGGGTGGACGAGGTGCTGAGCGCGCGCCCGGTCACTACACCCCGGCGTACGAGTGCAGGCCGGTGAAGAAGAAGTTCACACCGAACAGGTTCATCATCACGGTCAGGAAGCCCACGATGGCGATCCAGGTGGCCACGTTGCGCTTCACGCTCGGCGTGGCCCGGGCGTGCAGGTAGCCCGCGTACACCACCCAGGAGATGAACGCCCAGGTCTCCTTCGGATCCCAGCCCCAGGCGCGACCCCAGGCCGCCTCGGCCCAGATCGCCCCCGCGATCACCGCGAACGTGAAGACCGGGAACGAGAAGGCGTGCAGCATGAAGGTCAGCCGCTCCAGCCCGGCCGCCTCCGGGAGGCGGCGGGCCAGGGTGTACGGGAAGCTGCGCCGCCCCTGCTCCCAGCCGGACCGCATCAGGTACGCGGCGGCGGGCACCACGCCCAGCAGGAAGATGCCCGAGGCGAAGATGATCGTCGAGACGTGGATGATGAACCACCACGACTGCAGCGCCGGCATCAGCGGCTCGATCGGCACGTAGAGCTTCAGCTCGGCGAAGGCCAGCAACAGCACCATGACCAGCGTCAGGAACAGCCCGAGCCGGCGCAGCCACGGCTGCTTCCAGAGCACCACGAGCCAGGCCGCCACACCGATCCAGGTGCCGGTCAGCACGAACTCGTACATGTTGCCCCAGGGCATCCGGTCGGCGGCGAGGCCCCGGGTGACCACGGCGCCCAGGTGCACGGCGGCGGCGAGCACGGTGAGCCAGGCGGCGATCCGGCCGGCCAGCACGGCTCGCGCGCCGGTTCGGTCCGGGCGTGGCGGCGTGGCCGCGACGGCCGGCTCGTCGATCGTGCCGCCGGCTCCGCCGACGCCCGCGCCGACCAGCTCCCGCGCCGGCGCGGCCGCGGGCGCCTTCCGCGCGTTGCCAAGCGCGAACTCCACGGCGTGGCTGATCATCGCGATCAGGTACGCCAGGATCGCGAACGCGACCAGCTGGTCGGAGAGTGCGGACATCAGTCGTCTCCTTCTCGCGCCCGCCGCGCGTCCGGCGCGTCACCGCTCACCGCGGCGACGAGCTGCGCGAACTCGTCGGCGAACCCAGGGTGCTCGGTGCGCGGCAGCCCACCGGCCTCCACCAAACTACTACCGCCCGTCGGAGATCCGCCCTCGGGGGGCGAAACCCGGAACCAGACCCGGCGCCGCCGGGCGAACAGCGAGCCCATCAGGCCGAGCAGCAGCGTGCCGCTCGCCACCAGCAGCAGCGTCTGCCCGGGCGCGTGCCGGACCGCGAGCGTGATGTACGGCTTGGTGCCGACGAACTCCAGCGTGCTGCCGTCGTCAAGGGTCCACTTCTCCCCCGGCCGCAGCAGCTTGGTGCCGATCTCCTTGAGCTTGCCGTCGTCGATCTGCCGCCGGTCCAGCGCGTACACCGAGCCGGGGATGCCCGCGTCCAGCCCGAGGTTGCCCCGGTACGCGGTCAGGTTCACCGCCGGGTTCCGCTCGGCCGGGTACTGCGACGAGACGTACGGCGCGCTCTCCGGCGCGGTCGGCAGGTAGAGCCCGTCGAAGGCGATCTGCTGGTCCGGGGCACGCGCGCCGGTCTTCGGGTCGACGTTGGCGTCCGGGAAGATCGCCACGCCCTCCTCGGTCGCGTTGGAGTCGCCGGTACGCAGGAACGGCGCCTCGCTGGTCTGGCTGCGGCCGTACTTGTCGGTGTACTTCAGCAGCGGCGCGTAGCCGTTGCCGAGCAGGTAGACGTTCGCCGAGCCGAGCCGCAGCGGCGAGTTGACCGAGAACCCGGCGGTCCGTTCCGCGCCGCCCGGCTCGTCCACGGTCACCGTGGCCCAGTAGCGGGACGCCAGCCCGGACGGCAGGTAGTCGGCCTCGAACTTCTCCAGCGTCAGGCAGAACGGCGGCAGGTCGGAGCTGTCCACGCGCGGGCCGAGCGACGCCTCGGCGTACTGCTGGCGGGTGTTGCAGAACGCGTTGTCCTCGCCGGCCACCAGGATGCGGTTGCCGTGCCATCCGTACCAGGAACCGAGCGCCACCCCGAGCAGGACGGCGACCAGCGACACGTGGAACAGCAGGTTGCCGGTCTCCTTGAGGTAACCCTTCTCGGCGGAGACCTCGTCGCCGCGCACGGCGACCCGCCACCGGCGGCGGCGCAGCACCGCCGCGATCGCCTCGGGATCGGCGGCGGCCGGGGCCTCCAGCACCGCGTGCTGGGGCAGCCGGTCGAACCGCTTCGGCGCGGCCGGCGGCTTCATCCGCAGCGCGCGGACGTGATCGCGGGCGCGGGGCAGGATGCAGCCGATCAGCGAGGTGAACAGCAGCAGGTAGATCGCGGAGAACCAGACCGAGGCGAAGACCTCGAACGCGCCGATCTGGTTCAGCCGGGGCGCGAGGTCGGGGTGGTCGACGAACCACTGGTTGACGCGTTCCGGGTTGACGCCGCGCTGGGGCAGCACCGAGCCGGGGATGGCCGCGACGGCGAGCAGGAACAGCAGGATCAGCGCGGTACGCATGCTGGTGAGCTGCCGCCACGAGTTGCGCAGCAGGGCCAGCACCGGGTTGGCCCGCCGCCGGGGCGCCTGCGCGGGTGGGGTCGACGGCCGGTCGTCAACGGTCGTCATCAGATGCTCACCTCGCCCACGCCCACGTTCGTCTGCAACCAGATCACCACGTTCACCCAGCCGCCGGTGATCAACGCCAGGCCGATCGCGATCAGCAGCGCGCCGCCGATCCGGGTGACCCAGCGGCTGTTGCGCCGGACGGCGCGGAACACCCCGAGCAGGCGCTGGAAGCCCAGCCCGAAGACGACGAACGGTATCCCCAACCCGAGGCAGTACGCCACGGCGAGCACCACGGCCCGGTCGGCGCTGCCCTCGGCGGTCGCCAGGCCGACCACCGCGCCGAGCGTCGGGCCGGTGCAGGGCAGCCAGCTCAGCGCGAAGACCGCGCCGAGTACCGGTGCGCCGAGCAGCCCGGCGGAGGGCAGCCAGCGGATGCGGAACTCCCGCTGCATGCCGGGGATCACCCCGACGTAGCCGAGGCCGAGCACCACCACGAGCGCGCCGATGACGATCTCCAGCGTGCGCTCGTACCGGAAGAAGAGCTTGCCGACGCCGGAGAAGAGGATCGCAGTGGCGACGAACACGACTGTGAAGCCGGCGATGAACAGCAGCGTGCCGGCGAGCACCCGGCCCTTGACGGCGGCGGTGGTCCGTTGCGGCGCCGCCCGCTCGGCGACGCTCACGCCACCTGAGCCGCCCGCGCTGCCTGAGCCGCCCGCGCTGCCGCCGGTACCGGCGCCGGTGTTAACAAGGGGCCCTTCCTCTACCGGAGGCGTTAATAGGGGGCCCTTCCTTGCACCCTCCAGGTCGGAGCCGGCCAAGCCCGTCACGTACGACAGGTAGCCGGGCATCAGCGGGAGCACGCACGGGGACAGGAAGCTCACCAGTCCGGCCAGCGCCGCCGCGCCGACCGCGAGCAGCAGCGGTCCGGACTCGGCGAGCTGGCGGAACGTCTCGCCCATCAGCGGGCGCCGTTCGGCGGCGGCGACTCGGCGGCGATCTTCTCGACGATCGGCCGCAGCTCGTCGCGGGTGACGGCCCGGCGGATCACCACGGCGATCCGGCCCTCGCGGTCGAGCACGACTGTGGCCGGGGTGGTGTTCGGCGGGATGTCGAAGTTCAGCGCCTGCCGGCTGGCCGGGTCGAAGATGCTCGGGTACGTGACCCGGCCCTCCTCGAAGGCGACCGCCTTGTCCTTGCTGTCCTGCACGTTGATGCCGAGGAAGGTCACGCCGGAGCCCTTGGTGGCCTGGTAGGTGGCCTCCAGGTCGTCCGCCTCGGCACGGCAGGGCGCGCACCAGGAGCCCCAGAAGTTGACCACGACGACCTGGCCGCGGTCGCGGGAGATGTCGTAGCTGCCGCCGGTGAGCAGTTCACCGCTGACCTTCGGCGTCTTGGAGCGCTGGTCGGGGGCGCAGGTGACAGTCGAGCCGTCGGCCACGCACTTGCTCTCCTGGCTGCCGGAGGAGCAGCCGACCAGCGCCGTACCGGCGGTCACGGCGGCGAGCAGGGCGGCGGCGAGCCTCCGGGTGAGCATCAGGCCCCCTTGGCCGTCCGGGCGGTCGGCGAGATCGAGACGAGGTGGGCCGCCGGCTCGGAGTACCCGATACCGACGATCTTGGCGCCGTCGAAGTGGAACGAGGTGAGGCTGGCCAGGCCGCACTGGCGGCGGCGCGGGTCGTGCCAGAGGCGCTTGCGCTCGACGTGCCGGCGCAGCGTCCAGATCGGGAGCTGGTGCGACACGAGCACCGCCTCCCGCCCCTCGGCGGCGACCCGGGCGGCGTGCAGCGCGGCGAACATGCGCTCGGCGATGGCCCGGTACGCCTCGCCCCAGGACGGGGTCACCGGGTCGCGCAGCACCCACCAGTTGCGCGGGTCGCGGAACGAGCCGTCACCCGGAGAGACCTTCTTGCCCTCGAACCAGTTAGCGCTCTCGATCAGGCGCTCGTCGACGCCGACGGAGAGACCGAACTGCGCCGCGATCGGCTCGGCGGTCTGCTGGGCGCGCTCCAGCGGGCTGGCCACCACGTGCACCACGGTCCGGTCGGCGAGCGCCTGCGCCGCCGCCTTGGCCATCTGCACGCCCAGCTCGGAGAGGCGGAACCCGGGCAGGCGGCCGTAGAGGATGCCGTCCGGGTTGTGCACCTCGCCGTGCCGCAGCACGTGCACCACAGTCTCCGCCACTGGTTACCCCCCGTGTCCCGCCGCTGCCGCCGCCCGCGCCGCCACCGGCAGGGCGGCGGCGATCTGCTCCCACGCGGCGTCGTCGATCGCGGTCGAGACGAACCACGACTCGAACGCGCTCGGTGGCAGGTAGACGCCACCGGCGAGCATCGCGTGGAAGAACGCCTTGAACGCCGGCACCATCTGGGTGCGGGCGCTGTCGTAGTCGTGCACGTCCGCGTCGGTGAAGAAGACCGAGAACATGTTGCCCGCGGTGGAGAGGCGGTGCGGCACGCCCGCCGCGGACAGCGCCTCGGTGGTCAGCTTGCCCAGCGCGGCGGCGGTCTCGTCGAGCCGCCGGTAGAGCGCGTCGTCGGCCAGCCGCAGCGTGGCCAGCCCGGCCGCGCAGGCCAGCGGGTTACCGGACAGCGTGCCGGCCTGGTAGACCGGGCCGGCCGGGGCGAGCTTCGCCATGATCTCCGCGCGCCCGCCGAACGCCGCGGCGGGCAGTCCGCCACCCATGACCTTCCCGTACGTCCACAGGTCCGCGTCCGACGGGTCGAGGCCGTGCCACCCGGCGCGGGACACCCGGAACCCGGTCATCACCTCGTCGACGATGAGCAGCGCGCCGTTGGCGTGCGCGATCCGGGCCAGCTCGGAGTTGAAACCGTCGCGGGGCGCGATCACGCCCATGTTGCCGGCGGCGGCCTCGGTGATGATCGCGGCGATGTGCTGCCCCTCGGCGGCGAACGCCTCCTCGACCGCGCGCAGGTCGTTGTACGGCAGCACGATGGTGTCGCCCGCTGCCGCGCCGGTCACGCCGGGCGAGTCGGGCAGGCCGAACGTGGCCACGCCGGAGCCGGCGGAGGCGAGCAGCGCGTCCGAGTGGCCGTGGTAGCAGCCGGAGAACTTGATGATTCTGGCGCGGCCGGTGAAGCCGCGGGCCAGCCGGATGGCCGACATGGTCGCCTCGGTGCCGGAGTTGACCAGGCGCACCTGCTCCACCGGCGTACGCGCGATGATCTCCTCGGCCAGGTCGACCTCACCCGGCGTCGGCGTGCCGAAGCTGGTGCCGAGCGTCGCCGCCTCACGCAGCGCCTCCACCACTGCCGGGTGCGCGTGGCCGAGGATGAGCGGACCCCAGGAGCAGACCAGGTCGACGTAGCGCCGACCGTCGGCGTCGAAGAGCCACGGACCCTCCCCCCGGACCATGAAGCGCGGGGTGCCGCCGACGGCACGGAACGCGCGCACGGGAGAGTTGACCCCGCCGGGCACGACGGCCTTGGCGCGGTCGAACAGGGCCTCGGAGGCCGGGGCGTCGGCCGGGTAGCGGCCGGATCCGGCGGAAAAGGTCTCGGTCACGATGGGGCCATTGTGTCAGCGCCGGAGCGCTGCCTGGCAGGCACCCCGCAACCGGGGTTACCAGGCTCACCCGCCGCTCACCGGCCTGAGCGACGCGGCGGACCGACGGCGATCCACTCGACAGGCCCGTTGGTCGAGATCGCGATAGGCTGACCGGGTGGATCGTGCCGAACTGTCCATCACCGTACACCGGACGGGTGACGAAGCCGTGCTTCGCCTGGCCGGTGAGATCGACATGCTCACGGCCGCCCAGCTCTCGACTGTGGTGAACGAGGTGCTGGCGGATCCGCCCCCGCGCATCGTGCTCGACCTCGCCGGGGTCACGTTCTGCGACTCGCAGGGCCTCGGCACGCTCGTGGTGCTCAGCCGCAAGGCCAGTCACACCCAGTGCCTGCTGATCCTCACCAACGTCGGCGACTTCCTGATCCGCGTCCTGGACATCACCGGGCTCCGCAGCGCCCTGATGATCCGCAACGAAGCCACCCCGTAACCCTCGCTCGCCCTCACCCTCCCCCGCGATCCTGCACTTGCGGCCCTCCGTGCGGGTGGTTCACCCCTTTCGCCGGGGTCGCAAGTGCAAGATCAATATGGGCTGGAGGACAGGGCTGGGGCGGGCTAGAGGACGGGGAGGTCGCGGTGGCGGAACGTGAGTAGGCCCGCTGTGGCCAGGGTCACCGCCAGGGCGGTCAGCACGTAGAGCGGGGCGGGGGTCCAGGTGTCGCGCAGCACCTGCGGGGTGTGCGTGAACGGGGACACGTCCAGCAGCCACTGATCCAGCTCCAGCACGGCGCCGAGCTGCCCGAGCAGCACGCAGACCGCCAGCACCACCCACGCTGCGGACGCGAGGCGGGGCAGCAGGCCGTAGAGCAGCACGGCGAGCCCGGCCAGCACCCACGCGGCGGGCACCTGGGCCAGGCCCGCGGCGAGCATCCGGGCCAGTTGCCGGGGCACGTCACCGGTGCTCAGCCCGTACGTCAGGCCGGTCGCCAGGCCGGTCACCGCGAGCACCACCACCGGGCCGAGCAGCGCGAACGCCACGTGCGAGAGCAGCCAGGTCGAGCGCCGCGTACCGGTGGCGAGCACCGGCTCGGCGTGCCCGGCGGCCTCCTCGGCGCGCATCCGCAGCGCGGCCTGGATGCCGTACCCGGCTGCTGCGAGCCCGGCCAGGCTCAGCGTGACCCCCAGGTACGCGTCGGCCATCCCGGACGCCCCGCCGAGCCGGGCCACGATCTCCTCCATCCGCGGGCTCCCCTCGACGGACCGGCCGGCCGCCTCGGCCGCGCCACCGAGGATCAGCCCGAGCAGGCCGAACCCGACCGACCACCAGAGGATCTGCCCCCGGTTCAGCCGCCAGGCCAGGCCGAACGGACCGGACAGCGCGCCGCCCGCGCCGGCCGGGCCGAGCCGGGGCGGCAGCACGCCCGCGCCCAGGTCGCGGCGGACCGAGATCGGGTACGCGAGCGCGGCGAGCAGCACAGTGGCGGCCAGCGGCAGCAGCAGCACCCACCACCGCTCCCCCTCGTACGGCCGGACGCGGGCGGCCCAGCCCAGCGGGGACAGCCAGCTCGGCCAGTCGTTGCCGGCGGTGTCCCCGGCCAGGCGCAGCCCGAACGCGGCGCCGAGACCGGCGAGGCCGATGCCCCGCGCCCCGCCCGCGGTCTCGGTGAGCTGGGCGGCCAGCCCGCCGAGCGTGGCGAAGACCACGCCGGTCAGCACGGTGACCAGCCCGTACGCGAGTGAGCCGCCGACCGGCAGCCCGGTCGAGACGAGCCCGGCGGCGGTGAGCAGCCCGAGCACCAGGTCGGCGCCGTACGTGACGAGCAGCGCCGCGGTCAGCCCGGCGTGCCGCCCGAGCACGCTGCCGCCGAGCAGTTCCCGCCGGCCGGCCTCCTCCTCGGTGCGGGTGTGCCGGATGACGGTGAGCAGGCTCGCCAGCGCGACGATGAGTAGCAGGAAGCCGCTGCGCTGGGCGGTGAGCGCGCCGATGCTGTCGCCGTACGCCGGGCCGAGCAGCGCGACGATCGACGGGTTGCGGGCGGTGCCCTCCAGGTACGCGGCCCGCTCGGCGGCGGTGGGGAACAGTTCGAAGAAGCTGACCGCGTACGTGGTCGGCAGCACCGCGAGGACCAGCACCCACAGTGGCAGCAGGAGGCGGTCCCGGCGCAGGGTCAGCCGGACCAGGTGACGCGTGCCGGTGAGCGTGCTCATGACCGGTCCGCCGTCTCGGAGGGCGCCGCGCCGGAGGCGGGCACCGCCTCGGACGGCGTCGTCTCGTAGTGCCGCAGGAACAGTTCCTCCAGCGTGGGCGGCGTGCTGACCAGGCTGCGTACCCCCAGCTCGGTGAGCCGGCGCAGCGCGGCGTCGAGCGACGCGGTGTCGACGTCGAAGCGGACCCGCTGCCCGTCCACCCGCAGATCGTGTACGCCCGGCAGGTCGGCCAGGCCGTCCAGCGGCGCGGTGACCTCGGCGTCGATGGCGGTGCGGTGGAGGTGGCGCAGGTCACCGAGCGTGCCGGACTCCACGGCCCGGCCGGCCCGGATGATCGTCACCCGGTCGCAGAGCGCCTCCACCTCGGCCAGGATGTGGCTGGACAGCAGCACTGTGCGGCCGTCGAGCCGGGCCCGGCGGACCCAGTGCTGGAAGACCTCCTCCATCAACGGGTCGAGCCCGGAGGTCGGCTCGTCGAGGATGAGCAGTTCGACGTCGGAGGCGAGCGCGGCGACCAGGCCGACCTTCTGCCGGTTGCCCTTGGAGTAGGTGCGGCCCTTCTTGCGCGGGTCCAGCTCGAACGACTCCAGCAGCTCGGCGCGGCGTTTCGGGTCGAGCCCGCCGCGCAGCCGGCCGAGCAGGTCGATCACCTCGCCGCCGCTGAGGCCGGGCCAGAGCGTGACGTCGCCCGGCACGTACGCGAGGCGGCGGTGCAGCGCCACCGCGTCCCGCCAGGGGTCGCCACCCAGCAGCCGGACGGCCCCCGCGTCCGCCCGCAGCAGGCCGAGCAGCACCCGGATGGTGGTCGACTTGCCGGAGCCGTTCGGGCCCAGGAAGCCGTGCACCTCCCCGGTGCGGACGGTCAGGTCGAGCCCGTCGAGAGCCCGGGTGCGGCCGAAGGTCTTCACCAGGCCGGACACATCGATTGCCGTTTCCATACTTCAGAAGCTACGCTCGTTTCACAAACTTGTGAAGACTGTAGGGTCACGGGGTGAGCGTCGAGGAGCCGACCATGAACGTGCCGCCCCAGCACGACGAGGAAGAGGTCCACCTCTTCGTCGAGCGGATGGCGATGGCCTTCGCCGACGTGGGCTTCCCCCGGATGGCCGCCCGGGTCCTGTTCACCGTGATGAGCGCGGACGACCCGCTCACCGCCGGCGAGATCGCCGAGCGGCTCGGCGTCAGCGCGGCGGCCGTGAGCGGCGCGGTGCGCTACCTGACCCAGTTCGCCATGCTGGTCCGCGAGCCGGTCAAGGGATCCCGGAGCGACCGCTACCGGATGCCCGACAACCCGTGGTACGAGGCGACCATCACCAGGACCACGATCTACAAGAACTTCATCGACATCGCCGGCGGCGGGGTCGACGCGCTGCACGGGCGGAGCACACCGGCCGGGGAACGGGTCGCCGAGATGCGGGACTTCTTCCTCTTCGTACAGGAGGAGGTGGAGTCGCTCGGCGGCCGGTGGCGGGCCCGGCGCGCCGCGACCGGGCACGGTGGCCCGGCCGGCGGCTGAGCCGTCAGCGCGTGTTGCCCCAGCGGGCCTGTTCCAGCAGGTCCACCGCGCGGTCCCGGGCCGACGGGTCGTCGTCGGCGCGCAACAGCGCGGTCGCCTCGTCGACCGCGTCGGTCAGGTGCCGCCACTGCAGGTCCCGCTCCCGCACCAGGTCCGACTGGGCGGCGAGCTGACGGGTCTTCACCCACAGGTCGACGAAGACCGTCACCTTGGCGCGCAGCACCCACGGGTCGAACGGCTTGGTCAGGTAGTCGACCGCGCCGGCCGCGTAGCCGCGCAGCGCGAGCTGGGCGTCCTTGTCCGCGGCGGTCAGGAAGATGATCGGTACGTGCCGGGTGCGCTCGCGCCGCTTGATGTGGGTGGCGGTCTCGAAGCCGTCCATGTCCGGCATCTGGGCGTCCAGCAGGATCACCGCGAAGTCGTCCACCAGAAGCTGCTTGAGCGCCGCCTCGCCGCTCTCCACCGCGACCGACTGCACCGGGAGACCCTGGAGGATCGCCTCCAGCGCCATCAGGTTCTCCCGCCGGTCGTCCACCAGCAGGGCCTTGGCCGTCTGCGTCACGCGTTCTCCTCGCCTCGGCTCCGGCCGATCCAGGACGCCATCAGTTCGATCAGCTCGTCCAGGTCCACCGGCTTGGTGATGTAGTCGCTGCCGCCGGCGCCGAGCGCCGACTCCCGGTCGCCGGGCATCGCCTTCGCGGTCAGGAAGACGATCGGCAGGTCCGCGAACCTGTGGTTGCGGCGGATCTGCGCTGTCGTCTCGTACCCGTCCTGGTCCGGCATCATGGCGTCCATCAGCACGATGTCCACCTCCGGGTGCTCGGCGAGCTGGCGGACGCCGTCCGCCCCGTTGTCCGAGTACAACACGGTCATCCCGTGCAGTTCCAACGCGGACGTCAGCGCGAACACGTTCCGCACGTCGTCGTCGATGATCAGCACCGTCACGCCGTCCAGGCGCCGGGTGGCCGGCGTCTCCTGCGGCTGCGGCAGCTCCATCGGCATGAGCAGCGACGACGGCAGGCCCGCGCGGCTCGGCGACGGCGGCGACGGCGCCACCACCGCGTCCGGCGCCAGCACATCGGGTACGAAGAGGGTGAACGTCGAACCCTGACCGGGCGCGGACGAGACGGTGATCGTGCCGCCGAGCAGGCGGGCCAGGTCACGGCTGATGGACAGGCCCAGCCCGGTGCCGCCGTAGCGGCGGCTGGTGGTGCCGTCCGCCTGCTGGAACGCCTCGAAGATCAGCGACAGCTTGTCGTCGGAGATCCCGATGCCGGTGTCTATCACGGTGAACGCGATCACCCGCTGCGCGTTGGTCAGCGCCGGCACGTCGAAGACGGCGTTCTCGGCCGCCGGGCCGATCCGCAGCGTCACCGCGCCGTTGTCGGTGAACTTCACCGCGTTGGACAGCAGGTTGCGCAGGATCTGCTGCAACCGCTGGGCGTCGGTGACCAGCGCGGGCGGCAGGTCGCGGCCCACCCGCACCTGGAAGTCCAGGCCCTTCTCCTCGGCCTGCGGCGCGAACGCCTGCTCGACGTAGCCACGGATCTCGGCGAACTGGATCTCGGTGGGCTCCACGTCCATCCGGCCCGCCTCGATCTTGGACAGGTCGAGGATGTCGTCGATCAGCGACAGCAGGTCCGACCCGGCGCCGTGGATGGTCCGGGCGAACTCGATCTGCTTCGCGCTGAGGTTGCGCTCCGGGTTCTCGGCCAGGAGCCGGGCCAGCAGGAGCAGCGAGTTCAGCGGCGTACGCAGCTCGTGGCTCATGTTCGCCAGGAACTCCGACTTGTACGCCGACGCCCGGGTGAGCTGCTGCGCCTTCTCCTCCAGGCCGAGCCGGGCCAGCTCGATCTCCCGGTTCTGCGTCTCGATGTTCGCCTTCTGCTCGGACAGCAGCTTCGCCTTGTCCTCCAGTTCGGCGTTGGTGCGCTGCAACTCGGCCGACTGGTCCTGCATCTCGTGTGCCAGCCGCTGCGACTGCGCCAGCAGCTCCTCCGTACGCCGGTTGGCCTGGATGGTGTTGACAGCGACGCCGATGGTGAGCACCAGCCGCTCCAGGAACGCCAGGTGCAGCTCGGAGAACGTGGCCACGCCGGCGAACTCGATCACGCCGAGCAGCTCGCCCTCGAACTGGACCGGCAGCACCACCAGGTCGGCCGGGGGCGTGTCGGCCAACCCGGACCGCACGACGAGGCGTCCGTCCGGCTGCGCCTTGACCCGGATCGTCCGGCGCGACAGGGCGGCCTGCCCGACCAGCCCCTCACCCGGGCCGAACGTGACGTCGTGGCCGCGTGCAACGTATCCGTAGGAGGCGGTGAGCCGCAGCCGCATGCTTCCCTCGGAGCTGTCCGCCAGGAAGAACGCGCCGAGTTGCGCGTCCACCAGCGGGGTCACCTCCTGCATGATCATCCGGCAGACCTCGCCCAGGTCGCGCTGGCCCTGGAGCAGACCACCGATCCGGGCCAGGTTCGAGTCCAGCCAGCCCTGCTCGGCGTTCTTCTTCGTCGTCTCCCGGAGGGTGACGATCATCTGGTTGATGTTGTCCTTCAGCTCGGCGACCTCGCCCTGCGCCTTCACGTTGATCCGCTGGGTCAGGTCGCCGCGGGTCACCGACGTGGAGACCTGCGCGATCGCGCGCAACTGCGTGGTCAGTGTGGAGGCGAGCTGGTTGACGTTCTCGGTGAGGTCGCGCCACGTACCGGAGACGCCCTTGACCTGGGCCTGGCCGCCCAGCTTGCCCTCGGTACCCACCTCGCGGGCCACCCGGGTCACCTCGTCGGCGAACGAGGAGAGCTGGTCCACCATCGTGTTGACCGTGTTCTTCAGCTCCAGGATCTCGCCCTGCGCGTCCACTGTGATCTTCTGACCCAGGTCGCCGTTCGCGACGGCGGTGGTGACCGAGGCGATGTTCCGCACCTGGCTGGTCAGGTTCGACGCCATCGAGTTCACGTTGTCGGTCAGGTCCCGCCACGTACCGGACACGCCCTTGACCTGGGCCTGACCACCCAGCTTGCCCTCGGTACCCACCTCCCGGGCCACCCGCGTGACCTCGTCGGCGAACGACGAGAGCTGGTCCACCATCGTGTTGACAGTCGACTTCAGCTCCAGGATCTCGCCCTGGGCGTCCACTGTGATCTTCTGCGACAGGTCACCCTTGGCGACAGCTGTCGACACCTGGGCGATGTTGCGCACCTGCGCGGTCAGGTTCGACGCCATCGAGTTCACGTTGTCGGTCAGGTCCCGCCAGGTGCCGGCCACGCCGCGTACCTGGGCCTGGCCGCCGAGCTTGCCCTCGGTGCCCACCTCGCGCGCCACCCGCGTCACCTCGTCGGCGAACGACGAGAGCTGGTCCACCATCGTGTTGACGGTCGACTTCAGCTCCAGGATCTCGCCCCGGGCGTCCACTGTGATCTTCTGCGACAGGTCACCCTTCGCGACGGCGGTGGTGACCGAGGCGATGTTCCGCACCTGGCTGGTCAGGTTCGACGCCATCGAGTTCACGTTGTCGGTCAGGTCCCGCCACGTACCGGACACGCCCTTGACCTGGGCCTGGCCGCCCAGCTTGCCCTCGGTACCCACCTCGCGCGCCACCCGCGTGACCTCGTCGGCGAACGAGGAGAGCTGGTCCACCATCGTGTTGACGGTGTTCTTCAGCTCCAGGATCTCGCCCTGCGCGTCCACTGTGATCTTCTGACCCAGGTCGCCCTTGGCGACCGCTGTGGAGACCTGGGAGATGTTGCGGACCTGGCTGGTCAGGTTGCCGGCGAGCTGGTTGACGTTCTCGGTGAGGTCACGCCAGGTGCCGGAGACGCCGCGCACCTGCGCCTGGCCGCCCAGCTTGCCCTCGATGCCCACCTCGCGGGCCACCCGCGTCACCTCGTCGGCGAACGAGGAGAGCTGGTCCACCATCGTGTTCACGGTGTCCTTCAGCTCCAGGATCTCGCCCTGGGCGGCCACCGTGATCTTCTGCGACAGGTCACCCTTCGCCACCGCCGTGGACACCTGGGCGATGTTGCGGACCTGGCTGGTCAGGTTCGACGCCATCGAGTTGACGTTGTCGGTCAGGTCCTTCCACGTGCCGGCCACACCCGGCACCTCGGCCTGGCCGCCCAGCTTGCCCTCGGTGCCCACCTCGCGGGCCACCCGGGTCACCTGCTCGGCGAACAGCCGCAGCGTGTCGGTGAGCGAGTTCATCGTGTCGGCCAGCTCGGCCACCTCGCCGCGCGCCCCGACCGTGATCTTCTGCGACAGGTCGCCCTTCGCCACAGCCGTCGCCACCTGGGAGATCGACCGCACCTGCCCGGTGAGGTTCGACGCCATGGTGTTCACCGAGTCGGTGAGGTCCTTCCACGTGCCCGCCACCCCGCGCACGTCGGCCTGGCCGCCCAGCTTGCCCTCGGTGCCCACCTCGCGCGCCACCCGCGTCACCTCGTCGGCGAACGACGACAGCTGGTCCACCATCGTGTTCACGGTCCGGCCGATGCGCAGGTACTCACCGCGCAGCGGACGACCGTCGATCTCCAGCGCCATGTGCTGGGACAGGTCGCCGTCGGCCACCGCCACGATGACCCGGGCGATCTCGGTCGTCGGGCGGCCCAGGTCGTCGATGAGCGAGTTGACCGTCCGCTGCCCCTCCGCCCAGGAGCCGTCCAGGCCCTCGTCGTCCAGGCGCTCGGTGAGCCGGCCGTCGCGGCCGACGATCCGGCTGATCCGCCGCAGGTCCAGGTGCTGCCGCTCCTGCAACGACACCACGTCGTTGAAGGCGTCGGCGACCTCACCGGGCAGCCCCGCCCGCCGGGGAAGGCGCACCCGGAGATCGCCGCGTCCCACCCTGCGCAACGCCTCGACCAGTTCGCCGAGGAGCACCTCGTGGTCGGACGCGGACGGGTCAGCGGTCACCGACTGATTCACCGTGGCCATCGTTCCTCGCTCCGCTCGGGCTCGTGCCGTCACACGGGCCATCCCATCATTGTGCCGCGCGATCCGTCGAGGTCACCGCGTGTGATCGCGCGTCACGTGCGGTATCAACCCGGGTGGTGGGTTCGCCGGGACGCTTGGCACCCGGGGTGGGCGCGGTGGAGGATGTGAAGGTGTCAGCGGAGGCGGGGCCTGCTAGCGGCGGCGCGGACGAGCGCGTCCGCCGGGTCCGCCTCCCCGCCGACCGCCGCACCCCGGCGGCGGCCCGCGCGCTGGTCCGCACCATGCTGCTCGAAGCGCGGCTGCCCGAGCTGCTGAACGAGGCGCTGCTGCTCACCACCGAGCTGACCACCAACGCCGTCGAGCATGCGCGTACCGAACTGGACATCGAGGTCGACACCGACCGCAACGGCCTCACCGTGACAGTCACCGACTTCGCCTCCGGCCCGGTCGACGAGCTGATCGTGGGCGTGCGCAACACCACGTCCGACATCACCGAGGTCGCCACCCGGGGGCGCGGGCTGCTGCTCGTCGACCACTTCTCCAGCCGGTGGGGCACCACGTACCTGCCGACCGGCAAGGGCGTCTGGTTCCGCCTGGACCGGCCCGGCCCCGGCGGGTCCGCCCGGCCGTCGGCCGGTCCGCTGCGCGTCGCCGAACCGGACCGAAACGGCGACGGTACGCCGAGCGCCGCGGCCATGAGCGAGTTGATGCAGCTCACCCCCGACTCGTACGCCGACGAGCCGCTGCCCGAGTTCGCCACCGGACTGCTGACCCGGGTCGCCGAGATGGTGGGCGCCGCCGGTGGCACGGTCCGGCTGGACCGGGGCGACGGACTCGGCACCCAGGTCTTCGCCCGGTACGGCCGGCCGGCGCGCGAGGGCAACGAACTGCTGCGCGTACCGCTGGCCGTGCACCGCCCGTACGCCGGTGAGCTGGAGCTGGACGCGGCGCCCTCGGCGTACGCCCGGCCGCTCGCCGTGCTGGCCGCCGAACGGCTGTCACTGCACCTGGAGAACGACCGGCTGCGCCGCGCCGACGTACGCCGGTCCACCTGGCTGACGTTCCTGGCCGAGGCCAGTGAACTGCTCGCCCAGTCGCTCGACGTCGAGCTGACCATGGCGCTCGTCCCGCAGCTCGTGGTGCCCCGGCTCGGCCAGTGGTGCGCCGTGCACACCACCGACGAGTGGGGCCGGCTGCGCCTCGCCGCGTCGAGCCACGCCGACGAGACGATGCTGCCGCAGCTGCACCGGATCCTCCAGGAAACCGGCCAGGACTCGATCCAGTCCCGGCTGCGCGAGGCGTCCCGCAACGCCGCCCAGGTGCCGCTCGGCGGCCCGATGGAGGGCTTCGCCGTACCGCTCATCGCCCGCGGCCAGCGGCTCGGCACCCTCGCCGTGGGCCGGCACCAGCGGCACCGGCACGACCCGGACGAGGTCTCGGTGCTGGAGGACGTGGCCCGCCGCGCCGCCCTCGCCATCGAGAACGCCCGCATCCACGCCGAGCGCCGCCGGGTCGCCCAGACGCTCCAGCAGTCGCTGCTGCCGCCGGTGCTCCCGGTGGTCGAGGGCATCGGCTTCGCCGCCGAGTACGTCCCGACCGGCGACGACGCGGAGGTCGGCGGCGACTTCTACGACGTGCTCCCGCTGCCGGACGGCCGCTGGCTCGTGGTGGTCGGCGACGTGTCGGGCAAGGGCGTGCAGGCCGCCGCCGTGACCGGCCTGGTCCGCGATGTGATCCGGGTGCTCGTCGGCGACGGCAAACCGCTGCCCGAGGTGCTCGGCCGGCTCAACGAGACGCTGGTCGAGCGCGGCGGCGGACGCTACTGCACGCTGGCGTTGGCGGCTGTCGCACCCGGCGACGGCGACCAGCTCGACGTCTCGCTGCACCTGGCCGGCCACGACCGCCCGGTGCTGCTGCACGGCGGTGGCGGCGCGACGTTCGTCGGCGCCGGCGGTACGGCGCTGGGCCTGCTCGACACGATCACCACGCCGACCGCCGAGCTGACGCTCAAGCCCGGCGACGCGCTGATCTTCTACACCGACGGGGTCACCGAGCGGCGGCGCGGACGCGAGCTGTTCGGCACCGACCGGTTGCGCGAGTCGGCGGCGCCGCTGGCCGGGTACTCGGCCGACGTGGTGGCCGCCCGGCTGCGCGCCGCCACCATCGCCTTCTCGGTGGAGCCCCCACGCGACGACATAGCCATCCTGGTCCTCCGAAACGACACCCCCTAGCCCGCTCGCCCGCCCTGCCCGGTCGGCGTCAGCGCGAGCCCCGACGATCATGAACTTGGCCGCTCATTTCGCCCGCTTCCTCCCCGCCAACTTCATGGTCGACGAGCGCTCCCTCCTTGGTCCGGCACAGGCGGACCGGGCGAGGGCGGGCGGGGCGGGTGGGTCATAGGCCGCCGGGGAGGCGGCCGGGGGCCAGGCGGTGGTGCGGATCCAGGTGGGCCTTGGCGCTGCGCAGTCTCGGCAACGTGGGCAGTTCGCCCCAGAGGTCCACGGCACGGCGTACCGCCGCGGGCGCGGCCACCACCACGCACCGGCCCCGCCGGGCGATCAGCACGCTGCGGACCGCGGTGAGGATCGAGGCGACCCGCTCGGGCGGCAGCGCGCCGGACAGGGCGGCGTGGACGGTGCCCGCGCCGGCCGAGCCGCGTACCGGCACCGGGCCGCCGGTGGCGTCGCGCAGCGCGTAGACGGCCGCGTGCAGGTCGTTGATCGGCACCTCGATGCGCAGCGCCGTGTCGCCGGGCGCGAACGGGTAACGCCCCCACCATTCCGGTGCGTGGTGACTGACGACCGCCTCGGCGCCGAGGACGGCGGTGAGCCGCTCGGCCCGCTCGGTCACGTCGGCCGGGCCGCCCTCCAGCAGCACCACGAGGCTGCCCGCCGCGGGTCGTCCGGTCACGGCGGGATGGTCGGGGCGGTTGACCACCGACGGGTGCGTCGGCGGAATGCGACGCCGGGGCAGCGGCACCGGCACCGGCAGGTCCAGTTCGACGGCGGCCGGATCGACGCCCGCGGCCAGTACGGCCCGGACCAGGTCGTGCACCTCCAGCGGTGTCCAGACCGGACGGGAAACCCAGAGCCGGCCGGCCGGCACGGCGTGCACCCGCATGGTGGCCGAGACCAGCACGCCGAGCCCGCCCTGCGAGCCGCAGAGCAGCCGGGCCACGTCCAGCCCGGTCACCTCGCCCCGGCCGAGGATCGCGTCCCCGCCGCCGCGCCCGCCGCCCGGATCTCCGGCGGACGCGCCACCGGCACCCCAGCCCGCGCCACCCGCCGGGCCGCCAGCACCCCACCCGCCGCCACCCGCGCCGTCCCCGGCAGCACCACCATCGCCCGCCGGGCCGCGACCGCCAGGTCGGCCACCACCACTGCCCGGCGCGGCCCGGCCCAGCGCCTCCGTACCGGACTCGCCGACGCTCACCAACTCGCCGTCGGCATCGAGGTAGCGCACCCCGACGAGTTGGGCGCACGGGCTGCCGTGGCGGTGACGCAGCGGACCGGACTCGTCGGCGGCGAGCACCCCGCCGAGTGTCGCGCCCGGCGAGGGCGCGTCGACCGGCAGCCGCCGGTTGGTGCGCGCCAGCGTGGCCTGGACGGCGCGCAGCGGCGTACCGGCGCCGATCTCGGCCACCGCCGCGTCGCGCGGCTCGTGCCAGACCCCGGCGAGGCGGCCGGTGTCCAGCATGATGTCCACCTGCGCCGGCGCGGCACCCCAGTCGATCTTCGTGCCGGCGCCGCGCGGCACCACTGTCAGGTCGTGCGCCGCGGCCAGCCGCAACACCTCCGCCGCGGCGTGCGGGCCGCCCGGCACGGCCACCCATCGGGCGGTACGGCCGGCCACCTCGTCGGCCGGGCCGGCGAAGCGGGCGAACGGGGTGCCGCAGATCGCGGCCAGCTTCCGGGTGATGTCGAGGGCTTCGAGCCGGTCGGTGGAACGTGCCGCATCCGCCATGGCGGTTATCGTACACATGTTCGAAAGACCTGGCGGCGAGTCGCCGGATTCGATCGGCGGGCGAGCCCGGCGGCGGCCCGCCGACCGGTAACGTGGCGCCGTGACCGAAACCCCACCGCCCGTCGCCAAGCGCGTCCCGACCGAGCGCCTTCATCACGGTGACCCAGTCCTCGACGAGTACGCCTGGCTCGCCGCCAAGGACGACCCGGACACGATCGCGTACCTGGACGCCGAGAACGCGTACACCGAGGCGCGCACCGCCCACCTGGCCGGGCTGCGCGCGGAGCTGTTCGAGGAGACGCGCCGGCGCACCCAGGAGACCGACCTGTCGGTGCCGACCCGCAAGGACGGCTACTGGTACTACACCCGCACGGTCGAGGGGCAGCAGTACGGCGTGCACTGCCGGCGCGCGGTCCGGCCGGGCGAGACGGCGCCCCCGGTCAGCGCGGACGGGGCCCCGCTCGACGGCGAGGAGGTGCTGCTCGACGGCAACCAGCTCGCCGAGGGGCACGACTTCTTCTCGCTCGGCGCGTTCGACGTCAGCCCGGACGGGCGCTGGCTGGCCTACTCCACCGACTTCTCCGGCGACGAACGCTTCACGCTGCGGATCAGGGATCTGACCACCGGCGAGTCGCTGCCGGACGAGGTGCCGGACACGTTCTACGGCACGGCCTGGTCCAGCGACGCGTCCACGCTGTTCTACGTGACTGTGGACGAGGCGTGGCGGCCGAACCGGGTCTGGCGGCACGCCGTCGGCACGGCGTCCACCGAGGACGTGGTGGTCTACCAGGAGGACGACGAGCGGTTCTGGGTCGGCGTCGAGCTGACCCGCTCCGAGCGTTTCGTGGTCATCGACATCCACAGCAAGATCACCAGCGAGGTATGGGTGATCCCGGCGTCCAACCCGACCGGCGAGCCCGCCGTCGTGGCCCCGCGGCGTCAGGGCATCGAGTACGCGGTGGAGCACCACGGCCACCGCTTCCTGATCCTGCACAACGACGGCGCGGAGGACTTCGCGCTGGCGTACACCTCGGCGGACGCGCCGGGCGAGTGGGAGCCGCTGATCCCGCACACACCCGGCACCCGGCTGGAGGCGGTCGACGCGTTCGAGAACCACCTCGTGGTGTCGCTGCGCGCCAACGGCCTGACCGGCCTGCGGGTGCTGCCGGTGGGCACCGACGACGGCTGGGACATCGACTTCCCCGAGCCGATCTACAGCGTCGGGCTGGACGCGAACCCCGAGTACCGCACGAACGAGGTCCGGCTGCGCTACACCTCGCTCGTCACCCCCGACTCGGTCTACGACTACGACCTGGTCACCCGCGAGCTGACGCTGCGCCGGCAGAAGCCGGTCCGCCCCGGGCCGGACGGGCGGGCGTACGACCCGGCCGACTACGAGCAGCACCGGGACTGGGCGCTCGCCGACGACGGCACCCGCGTACCGATCTCGCTCGTCTGCCGCCGCGACACGCCGCGCGACGGCTCGGCGCCCGCCGTCATCTACGGCTACGGGTCGTACGAGGCGAGCATGGACCCGTGGTTCTCGATCGCCCGGCTGAGCCTGCTCGACCGCGGCGTGATCTTCGCGGTGGCGCACATCCGGGGCGGCGGTGAGCTGGGCCGGCGCTGGTACGACGAGGGCAAGCTGCTGGCCAAGAAGAACACGTTCACCGACTTCGTGGCCTGCGCCCGGCACCTGGTGAAGGCGGGCTGGACGGCGAGCGACCGGCTGGTCGCCCGGGGCGCCTCGGCCGGCGGCCTGCTGATGGGCGCGGTGGCGAACCTCGCCCCGGACGCGTTCACCGGCATCGTCGCGCAGGTGCCGTTCGTGGACGCGCTCACCTCGATCCTCGACCCGTCGCTGCCGTTGACTGTCACCGAGTGGGAGGAGTGGGGCAACCCGCTCGACGACCCCGAGGTCTACGCGTACATGAAGTCGTACACGCCGTACGAGAACGTGAGCGCCGCCGACTACCCGGCCGTCCTGGCGGTGACCAGCCTCAACGACACGCGCGTGCTCTACCACGAGCCGGCCAAGTGGATCGCCCGGCTGCGGTCGCTCGCGCCGGCCGGCGACTACCTGCTCAAGACCGAGATGGGCGCGGGCCACGGCGGCCCGAGCGGCCGGTACGACTCCTGGCGCGAGGAGGCGTTCGTCAACGCCTGGATCCTCGACCGCGTCGGCCGGGCCTGACCCGTTCCGGATCAGATGAGCGACGAGGAGCAGCCGGCCCGGCGCGCACCGGCCTGGCTGCTCCTCGTGGTGGTCGCCGCCGCGCTGGTCGTCTGCTGCTGTTCGACGGTGATCGGCCTGGCCGTCGCCGGCTCCGCCGGGTTGCTCGGCGACTGACCGGTCACGTGCTGCGCAGTTCCTCCACCGAGGTCGCGGCGCGCAGGAACAGCAGGCCGGCCACGACCGTGCACAGCACCGCCGCCAACCCACCCGCCGCGAGCCAGGCCAGCTGATCCCACGGTACGTCCGGCGGGACCGTCGTCTTCGGCACCCATTCGTCACGGGTGTACCGCGCGGCGGTGGCCGGATCGCCGCACAGCTCCGTACCGGCGTCGCAGATCGTCCGCGCGAAGCCACCGTCGCTCGGTGCCGGCATGACGCCCCGGACCAGCAGGTAGCCGACCGTCAACGCGAGCCCGATCGCGGGTACTGCGGGGGCGAGCGCGGCCCAGAGCAGCGACCGGCCGATGGTGGCCCGTGGCACGCCGGTCGCCACCTGCGCCGCGTACGCCCGCCGGCGGCTGGTGATCCCCTCGACCACAGCCACGAGCAGCCCACCGCCGGCGATCGCCATCGCCACCACGACCGCGAGGTCGACCAGGTCCATCGCGCCGAGGAAGAAGCCCGGGTCGGCCATTCCCGAACCGGTGCGGCGGGTCACCTCGGCCTGGGCCCGGAAGTCGGCGCGCATCGCCGCCGCACCGGCGCCGAAGATCAGCGCGGCCAGCAACGCGGCGAAGGTTCGGCTGCCGGCCCACGGGTCGGCGGCCAGCCGGCGGGCGGCGAGCAGGGCGGCCGGGCCGCGTCCGTGCCGGTGCAGCAGCCGGCCGGTCTGGTATGAGATCCAGCCGGTCCCGGACACGACGCCGATCATCGCGGTCAGCCCGCCGACGACGAGCAACGTCGGCACCTGCCAGTCGGGTTCCACGGTGCCACGGCGCTCGTACCAGAGCAGGAGTGGGCGGATCGCGGCGAACATCGCCAGCGCGGCGAGGATGAGCACACCCGGCCACGGCCAGGGCGCCCGGGTGCGGACCTTGCGCACGACGCCGAACGGGGTGGTGGCGACCCGCCGCAGCAGCAACGCGCTCACCAGCGCGGCGGCCAGCGGCAGGCCGAGCACGACGGCTGCCACCGCCACCGGGCCCGGGTGCACGTCGGTGGGCAGCGGCAGCCGCCCGTCCGCGTCGGGCCGGTGCAGCAGCCGGCGCCCGGCCAGGAAGACGGCCAGGCCGACGAGGGTGCCGATCAGACTCGCCACGCCGGTCTCGGCGACCGCGACCCGGGTGACCTGCCCCGGGGTGGCACCGGCCAGCCGGAACGCGGCCAGCCGCCGGTCCCGGCCCGGCGCGCCGAGGCGGGCGCACTGCCCGGCCAGCCCCAACACCGGCACGCAGAGCAGCAGCAACGCGATCGCGACGCCGGGGCGCAGGCCGGGTTCCCGCAGCAGGGCGTTGGTGTACTGGTCGGAGTTGAGCCCTTCGTCGCCGGACGGCTTCACCACCGACAGCACGGTCAGCGCCGCCAGCCCGGCCAGCGTCGCGAGCGCGGCGCTCACCGCCGTGAGCACGACCCGTGCGATGTCGGTGCGGGTGCCCGCCAGCACGAGACGCAGCAGCGTCCCCGGCCTCACCGTGATCCGCCCGGCAGCGCCGGGTCGAGCCCGAGCCCGGTGTGGTCGACCATGCCGTCGCGCAGGCTGACCTCCCGGTCCGCGTACGCGGCGATGCGCGGCTCGTGCGTCACCAGCACGACTGTGGTGCGCTGCTCGCGGGCCAGCCGGACCAGTTGGGTGAGCACCTGCTCGCCGGCCAGTGTGTCGAGCGCGCCGGTCGGCTCGTCGGCGAAGATCACCCGTGGTTCGGTGACGAGCGCCCGGGACAGCGCGCAGCGTTGCTGCTGCCCGCCGGACATCTCACCGGGCCGGGCGTCGGCGACGTCGGCCACGCCGAGCCGGTCCAGCCAGGAGAGCGCCGCGGTCCGCGCCGCTCGCCGCCCCGTGCCGGCGAGCAACAGCGGGAGCGCGACGTTCTCCGCGGCGGTCAGCTCGGTGACGAGCTGGCCGAACTGGAACAGCACCCCGAATTCGGTACGGCGCAGCCGCGAGCGGGCCGCCTCCGACCACGTGTCGATCCGTTCCCCGCGCCAGGTGACCTGACCGGCGTCGGGGCGCAGGATGCCGGCGAGACAGTGCAGCAGCGTGGACTTGCCGCAGCCGCTCGGGCCGGTGACCGCGACGATCTCGCCTTCGGCCACGTCGAGCGTCACACCGCGCAGCGCGGGGTTGTGACCATAGGCGCGGACCACTCCGCGCGCTTCCAGGAACGTCACGTGCGCACCTCCCGGTGCCAGTCGGCGACCCGGTCGAGGGTGGTGTGCAGCCACCGGAGATCGGCGTCGAGGTGGGCGATGGCGAAGTCGGCGGCGACCACCTCGTCGAGGCGGGCGCCGGGGGCCGTCTTCAGCGCGGTCAGTTCGCGCAGGCGTTGCGTGTGCGCCTGCCGCTGCGCGATCAGGCAGGCGCGGGCCTGGTCGACGTCGGTCACCAGGAGCGCGACCACCACCTTGGCGAAGAGCGTGCCGGCCACGTACGGCATCGGCGGCTCGACGGTGCCGAGCCAGTGGTCCAGCGCCGCCCGCCCGTCCTCGGTGAGCGCGTACGAGGTGCGGTCCGGACCGCCCTCACGGGTCTGCCCGGCCGTGGCCACGAGGCCGTCGCGGCACAGACGGGCCAGTGTCGCGTAGACCTGCCCGAAGGCGAGCGGCCGGGCGCGGGGCAGCCGCTCGTCGTGCGCGCGCTTCAGCTCGTAGCCGTGGCGCGGGCCGGCGGCGAGCAGCCCGAGCAGGACGTGCGACGTGGACACGGGTCTACTATTCGCTGAGTGAATAGCGGTGTCAAGAGCGGCGCTCCGTACCAAGATCGATGGCGCGGATCACGCTGTTCGGCCGAAGATCAGCGGCGACGGACCGCTACCACAGCGACGTCGTCGTGGATCTCCGGCGGCGCCAGCTCGACGAGCAGCCGCCGGCAGAAATCGTCCAGGTCGTCGTCCACCCGGGTGGCTGCCACGCCGAGCGCCGCCATGCCGTCGTCGATCGTGGCGTCCCGCCGTTCGATCAGCCCGTCGGTGTAGAGCACGAGCGTGGCCCCGGCGGGCAGCACGAACTCCAGGTCCGGCGGGCGCGGCGCGCGCACGCCGAGCAGCGGCGCGGACTGCGTCACGAACTCGATCCGCCCGTTCCGGCTCAGCAACGGCGGCAGGTGCCCGGCGCTGGCCATCCGGACCAGCCCGGTCGGCGGGTGGAGCAGCAGTACGCAGATGGTGGCCAGCTCGGTCGGCAGCAGGTTACGCATCAGCTCGTTGACCCGGTCCAGGATCACGCCCGGCTGGTGCCCCTCGACCGCGTACGCCCGCACCGCGTGCCGCAGCTCGGCCATCACCGTGGCGGCGTGCAGCGAGTGCCCGGCCACGTCACCGATCGCCACCAGCAGGTGCCCGTCGAGCATCACCAGCTCGTAGAAGTCGCCGCCCACCTCGGTCTGCGCGCTCGCCGGCTCGTACCGGACGGCCAGGTCCAGGCCGACGACGTCGGGCAGCCGCTGCGGCAGCAGGCTGCGCTGCAACGTCACAGCGATCCGGTGCTCCTCGTCGAAGGACCGCTGCGCCTCGACCGCCGAGGCGACCGCCTGGGCGAGCTGCACCAGCACCGGCGTGCGTACGGTCTGGGTGGCGGTCGGCACCACCACGTAGAGCGGGGCCCGGTCCTCGCGCAGCCGGGAGGCGGCGACGGTCACGGTGTCGCCGTCCGGCCAGCCGGCCAGCGCCCAGTTGGCCGGTTCGTCGAGCCGTACCCGGGTGCCGATCGGCACTCCGGTGTCGTCCACCACCCACGGCACGATGGTGGCCGGTGTGTGCGGATCGACCGCCACCCCGGCCAGGCAGTCCCCGTCGAACGTCTCGGCGACCACCGCCGCCGGGGCATTGAAGATCCGCGCCGCGCCGCTCGCGGCGGCCTCCAGCAGCCGGACGAAGTTCGGCGTCGCGTGCATCTCCACAGTGGCGTCGGCCAGCGCGGCGAGCCGTTCGGCGAGCTGCTCGGCCCGCCGCCGGGCCTGGTAGTAGCGCAGCACCGCGTGGGCGGTGGCGACCAGTTCCTCCGGCTCGATCGGCTCGGCCAGGTAGGCGTCCGCGCCCCGGGTGAGACCCTGCGCCCGGTCGACCACGTCGACCGCGTGCGCGGAGACGTGGATGACCGGGATCGACGGGTGCGCCTCCTTGATCCGCTCACACACCTCGAAGCCGCTCATGTCCGGCAGACGGACGTCGAGCACCACGAGGTCGATGTGTTCCCGGTCCACCCGCTCCAGCGCCGCCGTGCCGTTCTCGGCCTCGACTGTGACGAAGCCGGCCCGGGCCAGCCAGTTGACCAGCAGGTATCGCTTGGGGCCGCTGTCGTCGACCACAAGCACGGTCACCGGCCCGCCGTCCACCGTCACGCTCCGCCCGCGGGGAGGACCACCGTGAACGTGCTGCCCCCGCCCGGTTCGCTGGTCAGCTCCAGCGTCCCGCCGAGCAGCGTGACCAGCCGTCGCGCGTACGGCAGGCCGAGCCCGGTGCCGCCGACCCGGGTCGTGCCGGGCACCTGGTAGAACTCCTCGAAGACCCGTTCGCGCAGCTCCGGCGGGATGCCCACGCCGGTGTCGGTGACCGACAGCGTCCACTGGTCGCCGCGGCGCTCGGCGCGCAGGCGTACCTCGCCGCGTTCGGTGAACTTCAGCCCGTTGTGCAGCAGGTTGCGCAGCACCTGGGCGAGCAGCACCTCGTCCGAACGCACAGTGGCCGGGGCCGGCGGTTCCTCGACCACCAACTCCACCTCGGGGCGGGAGGCGAGCGCCCGCAGCGTGCCGCGCAACTGCCCGAACACGGCGCGCAGATCGACGTCGGACCAGTCCGGCTCGATCCGGCCCGACTCCGCCTTGGCCAGGTCGAGCAGCTCGTTGACCAGCCCCAGCAGGTCGCCCGCAGAGGAGCGGATCAGCCCCACCTGGCGGGCCTGCTCGCCGGTGAGCGGGTCGGAGGCGGAGTCGGCGAGCAGCCGGGCCAGGCCGATGATCGCGGTGACCGGGGCGCGCAGCTCGTGGCTGACGTTCGCCAGGAACCGGCTCTTCGACTCGCTCGCGGCCCGCAGCTGCGCGGACTTCTCGTCCAGTTCGGCGTAGAGCGCCACCACACCGCGGTTGGTCTCCTCCAGTTCCTCGGTGAGCTGGTTGTAGAGCGCCATCACACCGTGGTTGGTCTCCTGGAGTTCGGAGTTCAGCACCGCCAGCTCGTCGCGCTGGCTGCGTACCTCGTCGAGGGCTGCGATGAGCTGCGCGTTCTGGGCGGCCAACTCGTCCAGCGCGGAACCCGGCGCGCGCTCGGCCAGCTCGGCGCGGAGTTCGGCGGTGCGCTCGGCCGTCAGCTCCTCGGTGTGGTCGGGCACTCGTCGGGACATCCTCACGACCGTATCGCCCTCGACGGCCACCACCCGCAACGTGTCCACCAGACGCGCGACGGCGCCGGACTGCGGCTCGTACCGTCCACCGGGGAGCGGGCGCAGCGGTGACAGGTCCACCTGGAGGACCCGGCGGCCGACGGCGTCCCGGTCGAGGGCGAACGTCACGTCCGCGCCGTCGGCCCCGTGCAGCAGTTCCCGGGCCACCTCGCTGAGCGCGGTGGCGATCCGTACCTGGTCCTGATGTTCCAGCCCGACCGCCGCGGCCACCTCCCGGCCACGCTGCCGGACCAGGAAGATGTCCTGCTCCACCCGGAGCGCGAGGCGCAGGAGGGGCTCGGTCATGCCGCCCCCCGGGCCACCAGGACGCAGGCGTCGTCACGGCGGACACCGGCGTCGCGCAGCAGGGTCGCGGCGCCCAGCAGCGGGTTGCGGCCGGCGAGCCCGGGATAGTCGTCCAGATCCCAGCGATCCACCACTCCGTCACTGTGCATGACCAGGGTGGCATCGCGCGAGAAGGGGTAGTCGTACCCGCGGATCGCCGGACGCTGGTGCCCGGCGATGCCCGGCAGCGAGACCAGCCCGCGCCGCCGCTCGCCCGGCGCGACGATCATCGCGGCGATGTTGCCCAGTCCGGCGTAGCGGAGCACTCCGGCGGCCGGATCCGGTTCGGCCACCGCGAGCGCGGCGCCCCGGGTGTGCGAGATGGCGGCGTGCAGGTGCCGCACCACGACGTCCGGCGGCCCGCCCGGCGCCGAGCGGAACGCGGACACGGCGGCACCTGTGGCGGCGGCGGCGAGCGGCCCGTGGCCCAGCCCGTCGGAGACCAGCACCTGCCGCCGGCCGTCGACCTGGCGGACCGCGTACCCGTCGCCGCTCGTCTGCTCGCCGGTGATCGGCCGGGCCAGCCCGCCCGCCCAGTCCGGCTCCGGCGGTGCGGCGTCCCAGACCTGGACGACCAGGACGGTGCCCCGCCCCGGCGACGAGTAGCCGTCGAACCGGCTCGACTGCCGGGTGATCGAGCCGAGGCCGATGCCGAGCGTGCCGGCGGTGGAGTGGCCGTCGACGGAGGAGAGGGTGAGGTCGGCCATGCCGGGGCCGGAGTCGATCGCGACCAGTTCCACGCCGGCCTGCCCGCCCCGGCGTGCCGGACGCATCAGGAGCGTGCCCTCGCGGGCGTGCTTGACCAGGTTACTGGTGATCTCGGCGGTGACGATGGCCAGGTCCGCGACGCGCGACGCGCTCAGTTCGAGCTGCCGGCCGAGACGCTCGGCCGCCCGGCGTACGCTGCCGGCGGTCGCGCCGGTGTCGACCCGGAACCAGATGCCGTGGTCGGGCACCACGTCGGCGATCATCGCGACCACTTGGTGACGGTGATCCGCGTCCCCTCGCCGACAGCCGTCCGGATGTCGAAGTCGTCGACGAGCCGGCGGGCGCCGCTCAGTCCCAGGCCCAGCCCGCCACCGGTGGTGTAGCCGTCGGTGAGCGCCAGATCGAGGTCGGGGATGCCCGGGCCCTCGTCGGCGAAGACGATCCGCACGCCGCGCCGGCGGCCGTCCTCCACGGTGCTCACCTCGGCACTGCCCCCGCCGCCGTAGATCAGCGTGTTGCGGGCCAGCTCGCTGGCGGCGGTGACGAGCTTCGTCTGGTCGACCAGGGAGAGGCGGACCGCGACGGCTGTGGTACGCACCAACTGCCGGACCCGCACCACGTCCTCGTCGCTGCGGATCGCCTGGGTCGCCGGCACACCCAGGTCGACGCCCGTGGTCATGCCGTCGCCGTCGTCTCGGTGTCCTCGTCGTCGGCCGCCTCGTCCCACTCGTCGGCGCGGCTGGCCGCGATCAGCTCCATGCCGCGCTCGACGTTCAGCGCGGTACGGATGCCGTTGAGCGACAACCCCAGCTCGACCAGGGTGATGGCGACGGCCGGGCGCATGCCGACCACCACCGTCTCGGCGTCCAGCACCTTGGAGATGGACGCGATGGTGGACAGCATCCGGCCGACGAAGGAGTCGACGATGTCCAGCGCCGTGATGTCGATGATCACGCCGTGGCAGCCGGTGGCGACGATCCGCTCGGCCAGGTCCTCCTGCAACTGGATCGCCGTCTGGTCGGACATGTCGACCTGGATGGAGACCAGCAGGATGTCGCCGATCTTGAGGATCGGCACGCGTTCCATCAGGACTCCCGCCGCGGGCGGCGAGCGGTGGCCTCGACCCCGGTCAGGCGCAGCACGTGGCGCAGCGCGTCGGCGAGGCTCGCCTTGGTGGCGATGTCACCGAACTCGATGCCGAGGGCCACGATCGTCTGGGCGATCTGCGGGCGGATGCCGGAGATGATGCAGTCGGCGCCCATCAGCCGGGCGGCCACCACGGTCTTGAGGATGTGCTGGGCGACCTGCGTGTCCACAGCAGGTACGCCGGTGATGTCGATGATCGCGTACGGCGAGCCGGTGTCGACGAGCGTCTGGAGCAGCCGCTCCATCACCACCTGGGCGCGGGCCGAGTCCAGCGTCCCGACCAGCGGGACGGCGACCACACCCTCCCAGAGCTTGACCACCGGGGTGGACAGCTCCAGCAGCTGCTCCGCCTGGTCGGCGATCAGGCTCTCCCGGGCGCGGACGAACGTCTCGAACGTGAACAGGCCCATCTGGTCGACGAGCGCGGAGAAGGAGACGAAGTCGCGCAGGGTCTCGTCGCCCTTCTCCTCCTCCATCAGCTCCAGCAGGGCGTCCTTGAGCGCGAACACGCTGATCGCGGTCTCGGTGGCGGAGAACCCCTGGCGGGCCCGGCTGGTGGACAGCTCGGACAGCACCGCCCGCAGCTCGCCGCCGTGCTCGCCGGCCAGGTCGGAGACGCCCTGGCGGCCGGCGTCGACCAGCGCGCGGTGCAGCTCCTGTACCTGCCGCGCCAGCTCGGCCCGGCTCAGACGACCGCGCAGCGAATTGCCGACGATCTCCGTCCAGCGGTTGGTCAACCGGTCCGCGTGCTGACTGAGCAGGTGGGCGAGCCGACCACCCTGTTCGGCGCTCAACGCCATGGTGACCTCCCTGATTTGGACGGGCGGACTCTATCACCGGAGGCCGACGCGGTACTTGTCACGGAGCAAAGAATGATCGACCGCACCCGTGACCGCTCCCGTTCTGCGCGTCGCGCCCATCGTGGGATACCGTTTCCCCCGAACACAGGAGGTCGACGAATGTCCCTGACGGTGCACACGGAACAGCGCGGCGACGTGGTCGTCGTGTCGGTCGCGGGCGAGCTGGACATGGCCACGGCACCGCAACTCCAGGACCAGATCACGGATCTGCTGGACAAGGGGCGCAGCCGCCTCGTCTTCGACCTGGCCGAGGTGTCGTTCTGCGACTCCACCGGCCTGTCGGTGTTCGTGCGGGCGAAGAACAACTGCGACGAGGCGGGCGGCGTGGTCCGGCTGGCCGCCCCGCAGCGCGGCGTGCTGCGCATCCTCGAGGTCAGCGGCCTGGTCGAGGTGCTGCACACGTACCCGACGGTCGAGCAGGCCGTCGCGGGCGATCCCACCCCGGCCTCCTCCTGACCGATCCCGCTCAGCGCTCGTCCTCGATGTAGCGGGGACGGGCGATCACCATGCCCGCCGCCGTCTGCACGGCCAGCGCCACCAGCAGGAAGCCGATCGGGGCGGTCCAGCCGCCGGTCGCCTCGTAGAGGATGCCCACCAGCAGCGGTCCGAGCGCCGCGATCACGTACCCGGTGCTCTGCGCGAACGCGGACAGCGCCACTGTGCCCTCGGCGGTCCGGGCGCGCAGCCCGATCGTGGTCAGGATGAGCGGGAACGCGCCCTGGCCGAGCGCCAGCAGCAGCACCCACAGCGGCGCCAGGCCGTGCGGGGCGAGCGCCAGACCGGCGTACGCGGCGGCGGAGAACACGGTCAGCGACAGCACCAGCGGGCGGAGCGTGGCCAGCCGTCCGGCGAGCGTCGGCATCATCAGCGCCACCGGCACGCCCAGCGCGGTCACGCCGGCGAGCAGCAGCCCGGCCGTCTCCGGCCGGTATCCGGCGTCCCGGAAGAGCTGGGCCAGCCAGCCCATGATCGCGTACCCGCTGAGCGACTGCGCCCCGAAGTACACCGCCATGGCCCAGCCGAGCCGGGTCCGGGCGGGCTGAACCCGGGCCGGGGCGGCGACCGCCACCGCCGGGGGCGCGTTCCGTCGCGCGGCGCGGGCCCGCAGCGCCAGCGGCACCCACGGGAGTACGGCCAGCGCGGCCAGCCCGGCCCAGATGCCGAGTCCGGCCCGCCAGGACCCGAACGCGTGCGCCACCGGCACGGCTGAGGCGGCGGCCACCGTCGTGCCCACGGTCAGGGCCATCGTGTACGCCCCGGTGACCAGTCCGGTGCGGTGCGGGAAGTGCTGCTTGACGAGCATCGGCAGCAGGATGTTCGCCACCGCGATGCCGGCCAGTGCGAGCGCGCTGGTGAGCACGAAGACGGCCGCCGAGCCGGTGACCGCGCGCAGCACCTGCCCGGCGGTGAGCGCCAGCATGGCCAGCACCAGCACCCGGGGCGCGGCCCAGCGGCGGACCAGCCACGGGGTGAGCGCGCCCAGTCCGGCGAACGCGATGGTGGGCAGCGTGGTGACCAGGCCGGCCATCGCCCCGGAGAGACCGAGACCGATCCGGACCTCGTCGAGCAGCGCGCCCAGGCTGGTCACCGCCGCCCGCAGGTTCAGCGCGACGAGCAGCATTCCGGTCAGCACGAGCAGGCCGCCTCGGACCGCGCGGGGCGCCGGGGTGGGTACGGCCGCGGAGCCGGCGCCGGGGGCGGGCACTGTCGCGGCGGGCGCGGGTGGCGGAGTCATGACCTCGAACCTACAATCATGGGATGAATTTCGGCACGAGGTGTAACCGGTGACACCCGCCCGGGATTCCGTCGCCGTGCCTCCGCGCGGCCACCGGGTCCGGCAGACGATCGAGCAGCTCCGGGAACGGATCCTCGGCGGCGAGTGGCCGGTCGGTGGGCGCATCCCCACCGAGCCGCAACTGGTCGCCGCGCTCGGCGTCGGGCGGAACACTGTCCGCGAAGCGGTCCGCGCGCTCGTGCACGCCGGGGTGCTGGAGTGCCGGCAGGGCTCCGGCACCTACGTGGTGTCGACCGACGAGCTGGCGCCGGTGGTGGCCCGCCGGCTCACCGACGACCGGATGACCGAGGTGATCGAGGTCCGGCGCGCGTTCGAGGTGGAGGCCGCCCGGCTCGCCGCGCTGAGGCGTACCCCCGAGGATCTGGCGGCGCTCGACGGCGCGCTCGCAACCCGTGAGGCCGCGTGGCGCGGCGGCCGGGTGGACGAGTTCGTCGAGGCGGACGCCGCGCTGCACACGGTCGTGGTGGCGGCCGCGCACAACGCCATGCTCGCCGAGCTGTACGCCTCGGTCGGCGCGGCGCTGCGCAGCACCGTGGCCCAGGCGATGGGCGAGGCGCTGACCCCCGAGCGGTACGTGGATCACGGCCGGCTGGTCGAGGCGATCCGGGCCGGCGACCCGCAGCGGGCGGCGATCGAGGCCGGTGCTTTTCTCGAAGGGCCCGCCGGGGCATAGGTTGTCCCCGACGCAGACTCATCAGGGCACGGGAGTACGGATGCTCAAGGGCTTCAAAGACTTCATCATGCGCGGCAACGTCGTCGACCTGGCGGTCGGTGTCGTCATCGGCGCCGCGTTCACCGGTGTGGTGACCCAGCTCACCAAGTCGTTCCTGGAACCGCTGGTACGCGTGGTCATCGTGTTGATCACCGGCAACGACGACGGCCTCAGCGGCTCGACCCCGAAGTTCCGGGGCGTCCCGTTCGACTGGGTGGCCTTCGTCAACGCGGCGATCACGTTCGTGCTCACCGCGGCGGCGCTCTACTTCCTCGTCGTCTACCCGATGAACAAGCTCGCCGAGCGGCGCAAGCGCGGCGAGGAGCCGCCGCCCTCCGCCCCGAGCGAGGAGGTCAAGCTGCTCACCGAGATCCGGGACGCGCTGCTCGCCGGCAACCACGGCACCCCCGGCCAGCGCAGCGCCCTGGACGACGTGCTCGGCCGCCGGCAGGAGCCGCCCGCGCCGCGCTGACGCCGTAGCCGATCGGCCCCCGCGACGATCTCGCGGGGGCCGACGTGCATCGAACACATGTTCGATAGAGTCCGGGCATGGAGCAGCGCAGGCACTGGTGGAACGGGAAATGGGGACGCCTCGCCCGGCGTGACGTCTTCCTCCGGGTGGACGGCGACCGCTGGCACGTGGAGCAGCGGGCCGGCGGCGCCGAGGGGGTCTCCCGGTTCTACGAGCACGCCAGCGTCGAGGAGGCCGAGGAGACGATCCGGGCGCTGCTGGACGGCACCGACACCTGGCGCGAGCTGTCCCCCCGCCCGCCGGGTGGCTGGGCCCCCTCCGTTTAGCGGCCGCGCGACCCGGGAACCGTTTCCGCATGAGCCAGCAGCAGGACACCGTCTCCCGGGTCACCACCGGCATGCGGGTGGTCGACTCCGCAGGCGTCGAGGTGGGCACAGTCGATCTCGTGCAGCGCGGCGACCCGGCCGCGGTGACCGTGCAGGCGCCCACCCCGGTCGACCCGGGCAGCAGCCTGGACGAGCTGATCGAGTCGGCTGCGGTCGAGGAGCCCGACGTACCGGCCGACCTGGCCGCCCGGCTGCTGCGCGACGGCTACCTCAAGGTCTCCACCGAGCTGGTCCGCACCGGCGCGGTCTACGTGCTGGCCGATCGGATCGCCTCGGTGGGCGACGGCGCGGTACGCCTCACCGTCCCGGCCACGGAGCTTCCCGCCGAGGAGTGACGCCGACCGCTTCCGCCTCGGCCGGTGCGGCCTGACCTGGCACGGACGGGGTCGCGCGGCGGCGGAACAGCAGCAGCATCAGCCAGCCCGCGACCAGTCCCCAGAACGCGCCGCCCACCCCGAGCAGGCTCACCCCGGAGGCGGTGACCACGAACGTCACCACCGCTGCCTCCCGTGCGTCCGGCTGGGCGACCGCAGCCGTGACCGCTCCGGCGAGCGCGCCGAGCAGGGCGAGCCCGGCGACGGCCTCGACCAGCACCGGCGGGGAGAGCAGCACCAGGGTGGTGGCCACGCCCGCGCCGAGCCCCAGCAGCGCCAGGCCGATCCCGGCGGTGACCGAGGCGATCCAGCGTCGTTCCGGGTCCGGGTGGGCGTCCGGCCCGGCGGCGAGGGCTGCGGTGATCGCGGCCAGGTTCACCGCGTGCCCGCCCGCCGGGGCGCCGAGGGCGGTGGCGAGCCCGGTCACCCGCAGCGCGGAGCCCAGCGGGGCCCGGTAGCCGTACCCGGCGAGCACCGCGGTGCCGGGCACGTTCTGGGCGGCCATGGTGACCAGGAACAGCGGCAGCGCGAGCCCGACGGCGGCGGGCAGCGTCCAGGCCGGCGCGGTGAACGCGACGACCGGTGCGACGTCCAGCCGGGCCGGCCCGGAGGTGGTGAGCGCGATCGCGACCACTGCCACGGCGAGCGCGCCCGGTACCGCCCAGCGACGGGCGAACCGGTGCAGCAGCAGCCAGACCAGCACCACCGGCCCGGCCAGCCGGGGCACCTCGACCAGGGCGCGTACCGGCGCCGTACACAGCGGCAGCAGCACCCCGGCGAGCATGGCGGAGGCGATCGGGGCGGGGATCGCGGCGACCGCGCGGCCGAGCGCGGGGATCAGCCCGGCCGCGATGATCAGCAGCCCGGCGAGCAGGAAGGCGCCGACCGCTGCCGGCCAGCCGCCGGGGACCGGCCCGGTGGCGACGAGCAGCGCCGCGCCCGGCGTGGACCAGGCGATGGCGAGTGGCAGCCGGTGCCGCAGGCCGAGCCAGACCGCGCAGGCGCCGCTGGCGACGCAGAGCGCGAGCAGGCCGGAGGCCGCCTGGTCCGGGTCGGCGCCGACCGCGCGCAGCCCGGCCAGGACGACTGTGAACGAGCTGGCGAAGCCGACCAGGGCGGTCACCACGCCGGCCAGGACGGGCTGGAGCCGACCCCCCATGCTCTTCCTCCTCCGCCCGTTCCGTTTACGGAACGGCACGGTGTAGCACGATAGCCCCCATGACAGCCGCCGCACCAGCCGACGACCGGAGCGCCCGGGAGGTCGGCCGGCGCATCCGCTCGCTCCGCACCGAGCGGGGCATCTCCCTGTCCGAGCTGGCCCGCCTCGCGGGCGTCGGCAAGGCCACGCTCTCCGGCCTGGAGAACGGCGTGCGCAACCCCCGGCTGGAGACGCTGTACGCGATCACCGCGCAGCTCGGCGTACCGCTCACCGCCGTGCTCGCCGCGCCCGGCCAGGCGCCGACCGTACGCGGGGCCGCGGTCGACGCCACGCTGCTGGAGGTGTTCGGCGACCGGGAGGCGACGTACGAGCTGTACCGGATGCGGGTCGCGCCGGGTCCGGCACAGCTCTCCCCCGCCCACTCCAGCGGCGTGACCGAACACGTGACTGTCTTCTCCGGCGTGCTCCGCGCCGGGCCGGCCGACGCCCCGCTGACCGCCGGCCCCGGGGGGTACCTGCGGTGGACCTCCGACGTGCCGCACACCTATGCCGCGGTGGGCGAGGAGGAGGTCCACGCGAGCCTCCTGCTGCGCTATCCTCGTCCGTCCACACCGGACAGTTGACGCATACCCAGGATGCAAGCTGATGACATTTCTTTCAGCAGACCCGCCAGCGCGTGCAGACGCGGACCCGTTCTTCTTGGCAAGCTTGTCGTCATGACGCTCATCCTCCGCTCGGCCATCCTCAACGACGTCGGCCTCGTCCGGACCAACAACGAGGACTCCGCCCTCGCCGGTGACCGCCTCGTGGCGGTGGCCGACGGCATGGGCGGGCTCCCCGCCGGCGAGGTGGCCAGCGAGATCGTCATCCGGATCCTGGACGAGCTGACGCCGCCCACCGGCGCCGACGAGGCGGCCGACGCGCTGCGCGCCGTCGTGAGCACCGCGAACCAGCGCATCCGCGCGGCCATCACGGTGGACCCGGCCCGCGACGGCATGGGTACGACGCTCACCGCCGCCCTGCTCGCCGGGGACACCCTGGTCCTGGCCCAGGTCGGCGACTCCCGCTGCTACCTGCTGCGCGACCACGAGCTGACCCAGCTCACCCGCGACGACACGTTCGTCCAGGCGCTCGTCGACCAGGGCGCGCTCTCCCGCGACCAGGCCCGGCACCACCCGCAGCGCTCGCTCGTCACCCGCGCGGTGCAGGGCTCCGACGCGCCACCCGCCGTCGGCGCGCTCACCGTCTTCCCCGGCGACCGGCTGCTGCTGTGCAGCGACGGCCTCTCCGACTACGTGGAGGACGCCGCCATCGCGGCGGCGCTCGCCACCTACGGGGACCGCCAGCAGTGCGGCGAGCAACTGGTGAAACTGGCCCACCAGGCCGGCGCGCCGGACAACGTGACGGTGGTCATCTCGGACGTCACCGAGGCGTGAGCGGGCGCCCTTTCCGGTTGCGGACCACGGCGGGTCCGGCTGGGATGAACGGATGCACATTCGCCGGCTGGCCGCCGATGAACGACTGACCACCAGCTTCCCGCTCCAGGCGTACGCGTTCGAGGCGTCGCCGATCGGCGCCTCCCGGACCGACCAGTTCCGCGCGTACCTGACGTACAACGCCGGGAACACGACGCTGGTGGCCGAGGAGGACGGGGTCACCGCGGCGGCCGTGTCGGCGATACCGATGCGGCAGAACCTGCGCGGCGCGGTGCTGCCGATGGCCGGTGTCGCGGGCGTGGCCACCCATCCGCTGGCCCGCCGGCGCGGGCACGTCCGGACGCTGATGCAGCAACTCCTCGACGACGTGCGCGACGAGGGTCACCAGCTCACCGCGCTGCACCCGTTCCGCGCCTCGTTCTACGAGCGCTTCGGCTACATCGGGCTGCCCCGGCGGCGTACCGCGATCTTCGACCCGGCGGACCTGGCGCCGCTGCTGCGCGCCGACCTGCCCGACGAGCTGGTGTGGGAGCGGATCGGCGCGGGGTATGCGCGGTGGCGCGCGTACACCGAGCGGTGCCTGCGCGAACGCCACGGCTTCGCCGTCTTCCCGGACTTCCGGGCGGTCGGGCTGCGCGACCGGGACGACCGCTGGCTGGTCAGCGTGGTACGCGGCGGCGAGACGGTCGGCGCTGTGACCTACCGGATCGACGACCACGCCGGCACGCTGTACGCCGACGACCTGCTGGTCGACGACGCGTACGCCCGCGCGTCGGTGCTCCAGTTCTTCGCCCGGCACGTCGACCAGGTGGCCCGGATCAGCGTCCAGGTGACCCCCGACGAACTGCCCGAGCTGTGGCTCACCGACCTCGACGTGCAGGTCGAGGCGCGGGTGGCCCGGCCCGACCCGACCGCGCCGATGGCCCGCCTGCTCAGCCTGGACGCGCTGGCGGACCAGCCGGTCGGTGTCGGCCGGGTGCTGGTCGAGGTGGTCGGCGACCGCTGGCTCGCCGGCCGCCACCTGCTCGACGGCACCACGGGCAAGCTGGCGGTGCTGCCGGCGCAGACCGCCGCCGAGGGCAGCGTGCCGGCCGCGCGGCTCACCGCCGCCGGGCTGTCCGCCCTGGCGTACGGGGTGCTCGACCCGGCCGAGGTGGTCGTACGCGGGCTGGGTGAGGTGCCGGTGGACGCGGCCGGTGAGCTGCGCCGTCTCTTCCCCCGTGAGCTGCCGCACCTGTTCGCCGACTTCTGACCCGGTTGACGGCGCGCGTCCGGGGTAGGGTCCAGCGCGTGCCGGAGTGGCTGGAAGCGGGATTCTGGGGCCTGCTCGCCGGGTCGGCCCTGCTGATCGGGGCGGCCGTCGGGTTCTTCGCGCGCGTACCGCGCCGGGTGACCGCCTCGGTGATGGCGTTCGGGGCGGGCGTGCTGCTGTCCGCCGTCTCGTTCGAGCTGATCGACGAGGCGCACGAGCAGGGTGGGCTGCTGCCGGTGGCGATCGGCGCGGCGGCCGGTGCGCTGCTGTACACCGCGGCGAACGTGCTGCTGGCCCGGCACGGCGCGCGGCACCGCAAGCGCTCCGGCGACGAGCAGCCCTCCGAGCGGGAACAGCCCGGTTCGGGTAATGCCATCGCGGTCGGCGCGCTGCTCGACGGCGTACCCGAATCGGTGGTGATCGGCGCGAGCCTGCTGGCCGGCGGCCCGGTCAGCCTGGTCACCGTCATCGCGGTGTTCCTCAGCAACGTGCCGGAGGGGCTCTCCAGCGCGGCCGGCATGCGGCAGGCCGGACGCACCCGGCGTTACGTGTTCGGGCTGTGGACGGCCATCGCGTTGATCTCCGGTGCGGCGTCGCTGGCCGGGTACACGCTGCTCGGCGGCGCGCCGCCCGAGGTGCTGGCGACGATCACCGCGCTCGCCGCGGGCGCGATCCTGGCGATGATCACCGACACGATGGTTCCGGAGGCGTTCGCGGACGCGCACCTGCTGGTCGGGCTGATCACCGTGCTCGGTTTCCTGGTCGCGTTCGCGCTCTCGCACGCCTGACCGGCGCGCTCGGTCGCCGGTGCCGCCGCGTTGCCGCCGCCGTGCCGCCGCTTCGCCTCCGCGCGCCTCCGCCCTGTCGGCGGCTCCGGCTTAGCGGTGGGTTAAGGATCGCCTGTGGAGTCGTGCCGGGGTGGCCGGTCCTCCTAGCATCGGGCGGTGCGCGTGAAGTCAGCTGTCACACTGCTCGCCCTCGCTCTGACGACGACGATGCTCCCCGCCTGCGGCGACGATCCGGCCCCCGCGCCCGCCGCCGGCGCCGGCTCGTCGGCCGGTCCGGCGACCGCCCCGGCAACCGCCCCGGCGGCCTCCCCGAGCGGACGGGCCGGTCTCGGCAGCGCCCGGCCGAGCCCCAGCGCGGCCACTGTCGCGTTCCGCGCCGGCAACCCGGACGGCCGGGCCGCCGTACCGGCCGAGGCGCGGCCGGTGGACACCTCGCGCCCGACCCGTACCGTCGGCAGCGGCACCCCGGCGAGCTGCACCTCGGAGGCGGTGGTGAAGGCCGTCGCGGCCGGTGGTCTGATCACGTTCGACTGCGGGCCCGCGCCGGTCACCATCACCATGAAGGCGACCGCCAAGGTGGTGAACTCGCACGGCCCGCGCGTCGTGCTGGACGGCGGCGGCAAGGTCACGCTGAGCGGCGGCGGCAAGCGCCGGATCCTCTACATGAACACGTGCGACGAGGCACAGGGCTGGACCACCTCGCACTGCCAGAACCAGGACCACCCGCGGCTCACCGTGCAGAACCTGACGTTCGCCGACGGGGACGCCACGGGCGAGAAGACCGAGGGTGGCGGAGGCGGCGCGATCTTCGTACGCGGCGGGCGGTTCGCCGTGGTCAACTCACGGTTCGTCGGCAACCGCTGCGACCGTACCGGCCCGGACCTGGGCGGCGCCGCACTGCGCGTGCTGAGCCAGTTCGAGAACAAACCGGTGTACGTGGTGAGCAGCACCTTCACCGGCGGGGTGTGCGCCAACGGCGGGGCGCTGAGCAGCATCGGCGTCTCCTGGACGGTGCTGAACAGCGTCTTCCGGGACAACCGCGCGGTCGGTACTGGCGCGAACCCGGCCCGGGGCGGCACACCGGGTGGGGGTAGTGGCGGAGCGATCTACTGCGACGGCAACGAGTTCGCGGTACGGATCGCCGGCACGGTGATCGAGGACAACAGCGCGAACGAGGGCGGCGGCGCGATCTTCTTCGTCAGCAACAACCGCACCGGCACCCTGAGGATCGACAGCAGCACCCTGCGGAGAAACCCCAGCCGAGGCTTCGAGACAAAGGGCCACCCCGGCATCTTCTTCCTGGGCGCCCAGATCTCCTGACCCTTTTCCCTCCCCTGCGCTGCCCCTCCCCGCGCCGCCCCGGCCTCGCGCCTGCCCTCCGGCTCCGGTGATCAAGGGGTTCGCGTCTTAGTTGATCTCTGGACGGGACACAAACTCCTTGATCACCAGGGCGGGGTAAGGGCGGGGTCAGTACGGGTTGGGGTGGCCGGGGAGGTGGCCTCTGGTCAGGGCTGCGGGCCGCCCTGGGAGCGCCGGGTCCGGAGACAGCGGCGGGGCCCCGGTCCCGGCACGGGTGGCCATGCCGGCGAACAACTCCTTCAGGGCGGTCACCGTGTCGATGCCCGGGCTCCAGCCGAGTTCGGTCTCGGCACGGTGGCTGGACATCAGCGGAACGTTCAGCGCCAGGTCGACCCAGCCGGTGTCGACCGGTTGCAGCCGCGCCCGCCAGGTCACCGCCGCCGCGGCCCGCAGCACCGGCGTCGCGACCGGCAGCGTCCAGCCGTGGAAGTGCCGGGCCACCAGTTCCGGCGTCAGCACCGGGTCGGCCGCCACGTTGAAGGCGCCGCTCGCATCCCCGACAACCGCCCGGGCGTACGCGTCCGCCACGTCGTCGGCGTGCACCGCCTGCATCCGGAGTCGCCGGTTCGACGGCACCAGCGGAATCCGGCCGTACCGCAGCAGGCGCACCGGCACCAGCGGGCCGAGGAAGTAGCGGCTGATCTCCGTACCGGCCTCGCGCTGGAAGATCAGCCCCGGCCGCAGGCGTACCACGCGCAGCTTCGGGTGCTCCCGCTGCACGCCGTCGAGTAGTGCCTCCACCTCCGCCTTGTCCCGGCTGTACGACGACGTCTCCACCCCGGTCGCCGGCCAGTTCTCGCTGACCGGATGGTTCTTCGGGCCGGGCGCGTAGGTGCCGACAGATGAGGCGTACACGAGGGCCGGAACGCCGACCCGGACGGCGGCCTCGATCACCGCACGGCTGCCGCCGACGTTGGTCCGGTAGAGCGTGCGGCGGTCGTGGCTGGGCTGGATCTGCCAGGCCAGATGCACCACCGCCCGCGCCCCGGCGAAGATCCGGACGAGCTGGTCGGCGGCGCCCGGTGCGCCGATGTCGCAGGAGTGCCACTCCACGTCGTCGTACGGCTCACCGGCGCCCGGCCCGGGCAGCCGCCGAGCCACGCCGACCAGCTCGGTGCCCGCCTCCCGCCGCAGCCGGCGCAGCACTGCCGTCCCCACGTTGCCGGTCGCCCCCACGATCACGATGCGCATGACTGGTGCGGTACCCGCTGAACCGGGCAGCAACCGCTCACGGACGGGGGGTTCGTGCGCGCCCAGCCCTTCTCCCGGTCGCGGCGGCCCGCTGCGGCGGACAGGCAGCGCGGGCAGAGCCAGCCCTCCAGGGCTTGCATCTGCGACTTTCTCATCGACGCGCAGCACCATCGCCTTGACTGGCGGATCCAGGCGACACCGGGCCGCACTTCACCAGCGGCGGCGAGCGATGTCGCCTGGCGTCATTCCATCGCTTGGTGCTCGGTGGGTACTCGCGCACCAAGGGGCCAAATCCGGCAAATGCCCGCGCCAAGAGCGACGCGGGACAGTGATGTTGTGCTATTTTCCCAGCTCAAACGTGGGCCGCCAGGGACTCGAACCCTGAACCTAAGGATTAAAAGACCACAGGAAAGGCTACGCCCTCCCAATCGCACTCTCTCCGAATATCACAACGACCTGCGATAACGCAACCGAGGGGCACGACGAGCACCGGCCACTGTGGATCTGGGGTGCTCCCCGGGTGCTCGTCTGTTCGACATAACCCCTGTCCAGCGCATGGTCGAACGTCCGAGACAACCCAGCGAATCCAGCTCGGGCTCGCGTTCGTAGTGCCCGACCCGCTCCGACCGCCGCTTGCTTCGGTTCACTCGTAGGTCGGCCCCTGTTTCTCGGGCCGGCCGCGCGGTGACCGTCGTACCCGTCCGAACTCGGCGTTGTCGTCTGTCCATGTCTGGTGCGTGCTGGGCATTGTCGGACATAACAAACGAATTCCCCTCCGCCAGGGGTCACGCGATCGTGGGGCTCTGACCAGAGGAGCTGGTCGAGGAGGCGATCATGAACGGTGACGGATCTGCAGGCGTATACCGTCGGTGCGGTTGCACGGACCCGGTGGTGGGAGGGCGTCTGGGTCCGCGGTGTCCCCGATTGTCGGATCCAGCACACGGCAGCTGGTACTTCAGCGTCCAGCTTCCCCGCGACACACCGGGCCCGGCCCGGTTCCGCAAGGGCGGATTCCGCACTGCCCGGCAGGCGGCGACGGCCCGCGACCACGCACTGGCGACCGCGGTTGCCGGTACCAACCCACGCCGGATTACCGTCGAGCAGTGGCTACGCCGCTGGCAGCAGAGCTTGCCCGGCCGGGTCCGCCGATCAACCGCCGCCACCTACGGCCACCACGTGGATTACTACCGGATCCCGTACCTCGGCAACCACACCCTGACCGGACTACGACCCGCCCACATCGAAACCATGTTCACGACAATCGGCGCACTACCGACCCGGTCCGGCAGACCCGTCTCCGCCGCGACGGTGCAGCGGATCCGGGCCACCCTACGCCGCGCGCTGAACATGGCGATCCGCGAGCAACTCCTGCTGGTCAACCCCGCCCGGCTGATCCTGCTACCCCGCCCCCACCGACACCGCCCACAACCGTGGTCGGCGGCACGAGTAGCCGCCTGGCGACACGACGGCCAACGCCCCACCGTGTCAGGCTGGACACCAGACCAACTCGCCCGGTTCCTCACCTTCACCGCCGACGACCCGCTGTACCCCTTATGGTGGCTTGCCTCGCTACGCGGCCTACGCCGAGGCGAACTTTGCGCGCTGCGATGGACCGACCTCGACCTGATCGAAGGCACGCTCACGGTCAACCATCACATCGCCCACGTCCACGGCCGGCCCTACCTCGACTCGCCGAAAACCGCCGCCGGACACCGCACCATCGCCCTCGACCGCACTACCGTCACCGTCCTGCGCCAACACCAACAACATCAGCAACAGTTCTTCAGCGACGCCCGCAAACCGTGGCAGCCGGACGGGCCCGTATTCACCCGGCCCATCCGCCCCGACTGGCTCACCCACCACTTCACCGCACGCGTCACCGCATCCGGACTACCACCAGTACGACTCCACGACCTACGCCACGGCGCCGCCACCCTCGCCCTCACCGCACACACCGACCTGAAAACCGTCCAAGACATGCTCGGCCACACTAGCTACGCCTTCACCGCCGACACCTACACCACCGTCCTACCCGAACAAGCCAGACAAGCCGCCGAAACCACCGCCCAAATCATCCTCAACGCCCAACACAAACTCCCCAGAACCAAGCCCGGATAGATGTAGGCACCTCTCCAGCCGACGCCAAGACGACCGCGTGGCCGCCGCCCATAGGCCGTGTACGAGGACGTGCCTACCAACTCGGCCTACGATGCAGCCTCCCGACCACGTCGGCGTGCCTGAACGGCACCCGGTATCGATCTTGCCGCGACTGTTGTCCGGTTCGACCGTTCGCCTTGGCGCAAGATTTAACTGGATCGCGCGTTTGCCCATAGCTGCTAAGTCAGGAATTTGTGGCAAGCTTTGATGCATGGACAGCCCCACTGAGCAGGAGTTGCTGACCGCCACGTTCGACCAGTTCACTGAGCTGATCACGGACGACGACATGAAGGTCAACCGCCGGGCCTTCGAGGACGGCGACGCGGGACACGACGCCATGTGGGACATCCAGGCGGCGAACTACCACTGCACGCTCATCGTGCAGGCGTTCCGGCGCTTCATCCCGCGCGACGTCGACCGTGTGCTAGGCGGAAACCACCGGCTCATGCGCCGGGTCGTCCGAGAACCGATCGTCGTCGTCGCGCCCTGGCTGAGCCCGCGTTCAAGGGAAGTGCTCCGCGAGCGGGACATCAACTACATCGACCTCACCGGCAATGTGCTAGTCCGGATCCCGCGGCCAGCGATTCACATCAGGCTCGACGGCGCCCAGCAGGACCCGAACCCGCCGGCAAAGCCGCCCGTCCGGCTCAAAGGTCCCGGCAGCAACGCTCTGGTGCGCGTGCTCACCGACTTCGCACCGCCGTACCGGCTTGTGGATCTCGCCGCGGCCAGCGGCCTCAGCAACGCGTACGTCTCGCGCACCCTGAACGCACTCGTCGATGACCGCCTGGTCGAACGTGACCCGCGCAGCAAGGCTGTCACCAGCGTCGACTGGCGAGAACTGCTGCGCGCCCGAGCCCAGCACTACAACCTGCTCAAGAGCAACCGCAGCCAGACCTACATCGCACGAACCGGCGTCCCGTCGCTGCTGCGGAGGCTCAGCAACGACGACCAAGCCGTCATCACCGGCAGCTACGCCGCAAACCATTACGTGCAGATTGCCGCCCCGACGCAGCTCGCGCTCTACGTCCCCGACATCGCCGCAGCCGCCTCCCGGCTCGAGCTCATGCCCGCACAGCAGGGCGCCAATGTCATCCTGCTCACCGCCGCCGACGCATCCCAGCTGGCTCGTTCACGCATGGCCGAAGACGGAACGTTCCATGTTGGACTCTCGCAGCTCGTCTTGGATTGCCTGGCGGGCAACGGCCGTCTGCCAGAGGAGGGCGAGGCGCTGCTGGACTGGATGGCGGGCGACCCCGTGGCCTGGCGTCAGGACCATCTTCCCCAGCCGATGTAGCGTCGGTGGGTGACCGAACCCGATCCCCTCGTGTACGTGGCCGCCCGCCGCGTTCTCCTCAACGCCCTGGACGCTCTCGGCGAGCACGGCGCCGCCGTTGTACTGGTCGGCGCCCAGGCGATCTACCTGCAGGCAGGCGAGGCGGACCTGGAGGTCAGCGTCGCCCCGTTCACCGCCGACGCTGACCTGAGCATCGACCCGGCCAGCCTCGGCCCCGACCCGCGCATCGACGAAGCGATGATCGAAGCGGGCTTCACTCTCAAGGTGAAGGCCGGCAACGGCGGCATCGAACCGGGCACGTGGCTGGCACCCGCAAAGATCGACGACAAGACCGTGCTGGTCCCCGTCGACCTCCTCGTTCCCGAAGCGCTCGCACCCGGACGAGGCAGACGCGACGCCCGGCTGCCCGACCACGGAAGCAACGCCACTCGCTGGACGCCAGGACTCGAAGCGACCATCTTCGACAACACCGAGATGACGGTCGGCAGCCTCGAACCAGACCTCGACACCCGAGAAGCCACGATCAGAGTGGCGGGCGCCGCAGCCCTCCTGGTCGCCAAGAGCCACAAGATCGCAGACCGGCTCACCGACAGCGACCGCGGTCGCGGGCATCGCGTCAAGCCCAAGGACTGCGCCGATGTCATCCGGCTCATGCGAGCTCCCACACCGCCAGACGCCGTCGGCACCCGTCTGGCCGAACTCGCCAGGCACCCCGTATGTGGCGCCAGCGTCGCCGCCGGCGTCGACCGCCTGGTCACGCAGTTTGGCCGGCCGAGCAGCCCCGGCGTCGATCTCGCAGTCACGGCGCTGGCCGGCGCGCTCCCCGAGGAACTGCTGCGTGGGCTCGCCCCCACCTACGTCGAGACGATGCTCCGCGCCTATCGGGGGCGCCCATGAGCGGGCCGGGTCGGGCCATGGGCCTGGGCGGCTGGCCGTGGCAGTTCATGGCTGTGCCCAGCAGCCGCGGCGAGCTCGACGGCTGCGACGACGCGCGTCGGACTACGGCGGGCAAATGCTCCGCGGTCCGGCCGGTGATCGGTCCTGGCGGCATACCCATTCGATGGTTACGGCACGGCACGGCAGGGTCGGGTGAGTCGTTCCGGCCGCTGGGGTTGTGCACGTGTGCCGCTATCCGGCCGAGTCCTTCCGCTAGCGGGATCCGCTCTTGTTCTATTCGTCGTACTCGCGTCCAGGTGGGGTCGGTGAGGTTTTCGTAGAGGGCGCGCTCAGCTGGTGTGAGGGCGGGCAGCGGCTTGCGTTGCGAGCAGGGGATGGGTTTGCCTTTTTCGTCGGTCCAGGCGCCGAATCGTTCGTATGCGTCGTAGGTCTCTTGGTCCATGAGGATGGTTTGTGCGTTGATGCCATTCGTGCGGAGGTTGTTGACGATTTCGATCCCTGCCGCGTCGATGTCGCCCCAGTAGATGACGCGGGTGCAGTCGCGGATCCACGGGATACGGGGCAGCGCGCCGGGTGCCTTGCTGCCCTCGCCTTCGACGGCGATCCCGCCGGGAAGGGGTGGGAAATAGACGGCGGTGTCCTTGTTCTCCAGGACCAGGACGGTGTCCGGGATGTACGCGGGTGTGACCGGGTCGCCGATGGTGACGCTCTCGTGTAGGCGGCGACCTGCGGCGCGGTACGTCGGATCGAGGTAGGTGAAGTGCACGCGGGTGGGTCTGGTGGCCAGGCCGAGGTCGTCTTTGCGGGATAGGTGGCGGATCAGCGCGTGGTGTCGGTTGAGCCATTTGCCGTGCAGACCCTCGATAGGGACCTGCCGTGGGGTCAAGCCTCGGGCGTCGTGGTGGCAGAACCAGCGTGCGGCGTCGAGCAGCAGCGCGAAGTCGATGTCGGTGAGGGGATGTACGGCGGGCAGAGTCTTGACCAGGTCGACGTGCGGAAACCTGGCGGTGAGGACCGATGCGCGGTTGCGTGCGGTGCGTAGGCGGTCCGGCCAGCCCTGGCCGACCAGGCGGGCGGCGGTGTCCAGGTCGGGGATCTCCAGGTGGGTGGGCAGGGTTTGGCTGGTGCCGATCACGCGGCGGGTCTGTCGCACCAGCACGAGACCTTGGTGGTCCGCCCATGCGGCCCAGTCCAGCGCCCAGCGGCGGGCGCTGGGAAAGTCCGCCTCCAACACGGTCTTGGAGGGTTGGCCGAGGGATGCGCGGTAGGGCCAGCCGTCGCGGTTGGTGCCGGCGACCTCGAGGTGCCAGCGGTTGCGGAGCCGGGTGCCGATCTCGGCCACTATCTGGTCAGGTGACTTCATGGGTGAACACCTTGCGGGGCGCGTGGTGGTGGGGCGTACGGGCGAGACGTGGGAGTAGTTGCTGTTGTTCTTGGTCACCTGCAGCAGCAGGTCGACATAGGGTTCGATGGCGGTCACCTTGTCGTTGGGTGCTCCGACGATGAGCTGGAAGCCGAGTCCTTTCCATGCCGCTACCGCAGAAAAGCTGGACCATGCCTACAGCCAACTCACGATCACCCGCCTCATCCTGTGCAGCCCACGGGATGTCTCATGGTCGCCGCCCCTGGTCTCGACTGGTGAGAAGACCGACCCTGTCCCCGCCGGCCACACGTCCTGCGCCGGCGCGGCGAGCACCAGCAGGCCGCAGCTGGGTCACCCACACCGTCAGTCTCGGCGATACGCACGGTGGGATCGAAGCTCGCACGGCCAAAAGACGGTGATTTTAGCGCGATCTGACGCGATCCGGCGCGGCGCACAACCAACAACATCATAGGCAAGCATCACTAAGATGTAAGGCTATACGTGCAGGTCAAAGGTGGTTTCTTGGTGGGCCGCCGGGGGCTCGAACCCCGAACCTACTGATTAAAAGTCAGCAGCTCTACCGATTGAGCTAGCGGCCCCGTCGCGCTACAAGGCTACCCGAGGTTCTGCCGCGAAGGCGCCCGGCTTACCCGACATGTGTCTTGAGCTATTCAGCGAGGACGCCACTGATTCCCAGGAATCAAGCCCGGTAGTCGTCGCGCCGATGCGGCCGGAGTCGGCCGAGCTGTCCGACGTCATTACCCATCCGGCGAACCCGCGCAAGGTGTTGGGCGACTTGGGTGAGCTGGAGGCGTCGATTCGGGAGGTCGGTGTCATCCAACCGCCGGTGGTGCTGCCTGCGGACCGAGTCGCCGCGGCGTGGCCGAAGCACGCCAAGAAGATAGCCGGCACCAAGTGGGTGGTGCTGGTCGGCGCCCGTCGACGTACCGCAGCCGGCCGGGTCTACGGGGACGACCCGGAGGCCACGCTGAACGTGCTGGTCCGCGAGGACGCCATCGCCGACGATCCGCTGGCGCAGTTGGACGTGATGACGGCGGAGAACGTGGCCCGGGCACCGCTGAGCCCCGTCGAGGAGGCCCGCGCCTTCGCCGAGCAGGAGGCCGCCGGGCGGAAGCAGCGCGACATCGCGGCCAAGGTCGGCTGCTCGCAGTCGCACGTGTCTAAGCGGTTGAAGCTGCTCAAGCTGCCCGAGGCGATGCTGGCCGCGTTGGAGACCGACCAGAGGCCCGACGACGACTAGGGCGACGCGCAGGAGCCGGCCCTGCAGATCAAGGACGCGCTCGCGTTCGTCGACGCCGCCGGAGGCGACCAGGAGCTGATGCTCGCCGCGTACCAGCTGCGCGACGACCGCCGGGCCCACTGGAGCGCCGCGAACCTGGTCAACGAGGTCCAGCGGATAGCTGGCCGCCGGCATCGACTCCTGGGGAGCGGTCACGTACTACTCGACCGGCCGGAAGCCCAAGGCCGCGGACAACCGCAGCCCCGCCGATCAGCAGCGGATCACCGACGACAGGGAACGCCGCACGTCGATGACAGCCCGAGCCGAGGCCGCCGCGCTGCTGGCCGCCCGCGCGCCGAGGCTGCCGAAGTCGGCGCAGGTCATCATCGACGCCTGGCTGTGGGCACCTGGCAGCGAGTGCGCCCAGCTCGCGCACCGGTGGCTCGTCGCCGCCGGCGTCGGCCCCGACCCGGCCCTGCCCAACTACCGCTGGTGGGAGGACGTCCGCAAGGCGGACTGGACCACTCGGGTGCAGGCCGCGCACGCCCTCGGGATCGCCCGCTGCGAGGTGCAGGCCCGCGCTACCTACCGGTCCTGGACCGAGAGCGACAAGGCGTGGCTGGACCGCCTCGTTCAGGAGGCCGGCTACACCCCGAGCGAGTGGGAGCAGGCACGTCTGGCTGCCATCGCCCCGCCGGACGGCGAGCCCGCGGGCCAGGTCGACGAGGCCACCCCGGAGCGGGTGTCGCTGTCCTTCGACGGCGACGACGCGTGTTGCTGGCTGCTGCACTACGACCTGCGGGTCGACGAGCCGGCCGCGTACGCGGAGCACCTGACCAACCTCGACGACGTCGACGCCGCCCAGGCGTGGGCCACCGAGCTGCTCGCCGAGCGGCACCGCATCAAGGTCACCGGCTGGACCGACGGGCAGTTGCTGCCCGGCCGGGCGGCGTACCTCGCCGCCCACGCCGGCGACCCCACCGCGGCGGCCGGCGGGCCCGGGCCGGTGGGAGAGTGGCGGCTGCTGTTCGACCCGGCCGACGAAGCGTGGCTGCTGCTGGCCGACGAAAAGCCCCACGCCGACCACGACGCGCTGACCGCCGCCGGCGTCGACCAGGCGTGCCGGTGGGCCAGCGCGGTGCTCGCCGACGCCGGCGTGGCCTGTCACGGCTGGACCGCCCGAGCTGACGGCGCGGCGGTCGAGTACGTGGCCGACCTGACCGGGGAGTGCTGACATGGAGCAGGACCACGGCATCGGCTGGGAGTAGTTGCGCGAGATGCCCATGCTCGACCTCGCTCCCGGCGACACGTGGGTTCAGACCGCGATCGGGTCAACGTGGGCGGCCGGCCCGGACGGCCGGGTCCGCGGCTGGGACCACAGCTGGTACACCCGGCCGCCGCGCGGCACCGCGTGGACGGTCCTGAGCCGCGACGGTGACGCCATCACCATCCGTAGTCACCGCGGCGAGCAGAAGATCGTGGTGATCCCACGCGACCGGCCGGCCGACGTGCTGCTCGTCGACCCGCCCCGGCAGAAGCGGCGATGATGCTCGACACGAGCGGCCCGGAGCAGATCCGGGCAGCGTTCACCGCCGCGATCGCCACCGCCGGGGACCGCGTCGACGAGATCGGCGGGATCGCCGGCGTGCTCGACGACGCCGCCGACCGGTACGAGTCGCTGGACATGCAGTCCTCCACGGTGGAGCACCTGCGCGACGCGGGCCGGGCCTGCGGCGTCGCCCAAGCGGCCGTGGCCACCGCCGCGGATCATCTGCGTACCGCTCTGGCCGACTTCGACGCCCGTGACGGCCGGGTGGCTGAGGTCGTCGCCGAGGCCGGCGGGAACCTCGCTGGCCACGAGGTCCTGCTCGATGGCGGCACCGGTGGGGCCGCTTCCGATGACGCGAAGGAGTCGACCGTGACCGTGACACCATCGGCCGGATCCGGCCAGGGCGCGAAGGACAGGCTGCGTGACCGGCTGCGGCTCGGCGGCCGGATGGTGCTGCGTGACGGTGAGCGGTTGGTCGGCAGCGCCTCGGTGGCCGGAGCGGACGGGGAGCTGGCGCTCGTCGCCGCGGTGGACACCCCGGCCGGGCGGCAGGTGCACCTGGGGCTGCCGATCGCTGCAGAGGACAAGGCGGCGTGGCGGGGCGGGCATGCCTCCGCGCAGGAGACCGTCCTCGATGAGGACGGCGAGGAGTGCATGGTCGACACCGGCGCCGACGTCACCGTCGTGCTGGACGCCGTCGACGTGGCCAGGCTGCCTGAGCAGATCGACGCGATGGTCGCCACGGCTGTGGCGGCGGACAAGGAGTACCGGCGGTTGGTCAAGGAGAGCAACCGGCTGTACGACGAGCGGCTCCGGTTGGAGAGCCGACGCTTTCCCGGCCGGGGTGAGGAGAAGATCCGCGCGGACTGGAAGGTGGTGCACGCGCTGAAGTACCAGGGTTTTCGGCGCCGCGACTACGAGCAGGTCGCGGACCGGTTGAGCCCGCAGGACAGGGCTGTCTACGACGAGCGGCAGCGGCGCATCGACGCCGCCGGGCGCGACGGTTGGGAGCCCGGTCGGGAGGCCGAGGCCTCCGAGGTTTGTGCTCGTCGCGCCGGAGTGGCCCCCGGCGCGCAGGAGCTGGTCGACCGGCTACCAGCCGATGCGGCTGGGATCACGATCGGCCATCCCGCACCAGCCGCCCGCCCGGCCGGTTCCGGCACTACCGCCCGTGAAGCCGGTGATCAGTGAGTCGGCACGCCGCGCGGCCGCGAAGGCCCGTCCGGCTCCTCCACCGCAGCGGCCGCTGCTGATGCCGCTGCCGGCCGGCCGGCCGGTCTCGACCCGCGATCGCCGTCGACGTGGCGGCGGGCCTACCTCCATGTCGGTCCGCGAACTGCCGGGGCTGGTGCGGGCGCTCCTGCCCGAGCATCTGCAGGGTCGAGAGCGCATCGCAGTGTCCGAGGTGCAGCAGTGGCGGGAGGAGGCCGGCCGGTGGGCGCGGGAAGGTTTCGACGACCGATCGGTGCGGCGCTGGCTCGGTACGGAACTCGAACCGCGTGACGCGGGCTATCTCGCCTCGCGGCGCGTCAACCCGAACGTGCTTGACAAGCTCATCCCGGTGCCGGTGACCGTGATGGCCTCTGGCTACGCCATGGCCTCCCTCATGCTGGTGAGTCGTCGACTGCCGGTGGAGGCCGTGTACGACCTGTTGGTCCGAGCCGGGCACCACAAGCCGGTGGCTGAACCTGAACTGGTGCTCGCCAGGCCAGTCACAGCACCGGTCACTCGACCGGCGGCACCGCCGGTGGTGTTCTCCAACCCGGGTGACGTCAACGACCCGGTCTTCGCCGTCGTGCCCTCGCAGCGGCGCCGCACCGCAAAGTCCATCCAGGATGGCGATCGGCGTAACCGTAATCGCCGCTGAGCCAGCAAGCTGCGGCCTGTTCGGACGCCATCTTCTTCGACGTCCCCAGGGCCTTGGGGAGCCCGGCGGTTACCCGTGCGGACCAGCCGGTGACCACCGCGATCACCGGCAGGATCAACGGGGGTCAGGGCGGACCTGACCCCCGGTCCGGTTCGTTGAGCAGGCCATGACGGGTGTGCCCCAAGCCGTACACCCTGCCGGCCTACCGCCGCCGCGGCCTGGCCGCCGCAGGCCTCGCGGCGCTGCGTAGGGAAAACCCAGGCCATGCCTGGATGACCACCGTTCACGCTGGTACGGATCTCGGCGGCCAGCTCATCAAGAGTGGGTGTAGCCGGGCAGTTCCAGCCGGGCTCTCACCAGTTCCTCAAGCGCGACGTTGATCAGATCCGCCGGGTTGTCCTTCGACCGCGCTGTCTCCCGGATCACCCGCGCCGCCAGCTCTCGCGCGGCCGGCGGGTCGTAGGTCAACCCCAGCCGCTCCCGCACCCGGTCCCGATGCCGCTCGGCGGTACGCGACGAGTCATTCGCCGGCTCCACGTCCAGCTTGAGATCCAACAACCCCCGGATGTGCTCCACCACCGGCAGCGGCACCTCTACGGCGGGTTTCCGGCGTACTCCGGTCGGACCCCGATGTAGGCCCATCGCCGACGCCCGTACGGAGGCAGGCCGCTCGGCGCACCGAGCCTCGGACCGCTTCCGGTCCGCGTACCGCCATCAACGGGTGGCGGTACGCGTGCGGGGTCCCTGTAGCAGCAGGGACCCCGCGTCCTGTTCAAGGCCGAACCCGTGCGACCAATGGCCAGGACTTCGCCGAACAAACACCACCCTGCTCAGTCGATCTCGTTCACGCAATCCCTGACCTGTTGTTATTTACCCTTGAGTGGATCTTGGTGAACATGACGGAAGTCCGCAGACGCAGGTCTGGGCGGTGTTCACCAAGATCGATCAGCGCGTCGTGAACATCGAGTCGGGCATTCGACATCCCGAATGGTGCGCGGAGCCGCTAGAACGTCTGTAGCGCTAGGTCGGCACTGACGGGTGGCAGCCCGCAGCGCCGTGTTCACCCCTGCGTAGAACCCGGGCCGCGCAACCTAACGGGATGCGGGGTCCCTTTCCCTGTGGAAGGTGCGACCGATGGTAAAAAGTTGCTGTCTCCCCGGTGGCGGGCCTGCTGGGCCGGAGTCCGCATGCGGTCATGCTCCCGGACGTGCCCAGCTGGATCCGCGAACGGTGGTCGTCCTGGTGGTCGTCCTGGTGGCCACGGTGGTGCCGTTGGTCTTGATCGTCGCCGGTATGGCACCGGCGGTTGCTTTGTCCACGGCCGGCGGTGTCACCGCGTTCGCGCTCGGGGTCACGTATCAGGTCCTGCACCTCCTGGCCGGGTCGGGCCGCCCGGGCGCCACTGCGTCGGTGAACGTCTGACGGCATGAACAAGACTTCCCGTCCGGTGCCACGGCCGCGCCGGGTGCCCACCGAGGTGCCGCCCAAGATCGCCCCGAAGCAGTTCAAGCCCATCCCCGACGATGCCCCGGCCAAGGAGCTCGGAGAGTTTCTGAGGGCGATGATCCGTAACACCAACCTCAGCCTCGACCGGATCGCCGCAGCCGGTGGCATGTCCAAGAACACGCTGACCACCACGATGGACGGTCGCTCCAAGGGGCGAGAGTCGATCGACAACTGGATCAACGCGTACAGCAAAGCCGTTGGTGCCCCTCCGTACACCCGGCAGGTCGACGAGATCAACCGCTTGTACGCGCTCGGCCAGCAGAACCATCACGCAGGGCGCCGCAGGACCAGACCGGCGGTCGGTGCAATGCCATCAACGACCACGACACCCGCCGCCACCACCGCGGCGGCGATGGCGGCCGGGGAGGTCTTGCCCTCGCCGGCGTCGCTGCTAGTCGAGATCTGCATCGAGCTGCCCCGGCGCACCCCCGGCGGTGGCATCGACCCTCACGCCGAGCGGTTCCTGGAACAGGACGAGATCGACGAAAAAATCGCGGCGATCAAATGGCAGGCGCTGCAAGGCCCGGTACACCAGATGCCAGTACAGACCAGCACGGTTGCGAACCCGTGGTTCGCTTCGCCGGCCCACGGACCCTGGAACACGGTGCATCTGTCCGCCAACGCAGAGCTGACCCCGACCCCCTTCCGGGCGAACCACGTGCCCTACCCGCCAGTCGACCAGTTCGAACCCACAACCGGAGCACCCACTGGCGGGCCGGTCTTTCCGTACGCGGGCGACACCTGGAACGCGACGCCCAGCGGCAATGACGGGATCGAGCGACCAGAAACCGCCTGAGCTATGACGAAACCCTTCCTCATGATGGGAGTTACTGCCGCGGCTTGCCGAGGTGCGGCCTGGCCGGCTGGGGCCAGCACGTGCCGCTGCGGGGCGCTACTGGTGCTTGCTGATGTAGGCGATGAAAGAACAACATCAGGATCAGCCCCGAACCAGAAGATCCAGACCGAGTTCAGACGGTAGTAGCCGCGCACCGGCCTCCCGCCGTGCTTGTGCGGACTGACGAACGGCGTGACGTTTCTATGATCAACTCATCACCAAAAGGTATGAATGGATATCACGGGGCGCCGACAGTCCACAGACGCGTTCAGCGGCGGGCCGGTGGGGCTACGGCGCGATCAGGGTCCAGGCGCTGACCGCGCCAGCCAGGATCAGGGCGGGCACCAGGAGCAGTTCGGCGGGCGAGCCGGTGCGAAAGCGCAGCGGCGCCCACATGCCCAGCAGCGTCCACCGGCAGCCCCGGATCCGGATTGGCCACAGCAGCGGCACCCGGCTGAACGTCAACGCGTCACCGAGGGAATGCACGGGTGGTGACGTCGTGCTCGCCGATCAGCTTGGACAGTTCTTTCAGCCAGTCGGGGTCGGCGACGCCGCCGCCGTAGGTGCGGACGTTCGCTGCGGACCACAGCTTGCGCATGCCCTCGCGGCCCCACACGTCAACGCCCTGCGGGTAGGACTGGAGGATCGTGATGATCGGCAGGCCGTGCGAGCCGTAGTAGGAGTAGAGGCTGGGGAACTGCCGTAGCTAGCAGATGTTGGCGGCCTCGTCGAGGATGCTCAGCAGCGGCGGGCCCAGACGCCGGCCGGCCGAGGCCCGGGCGCGCAGCTCGCCGACGGCGCCGCCAGCCTCGCCTTCCTCCACCGACGCCATCAAGCGGCCTGAACCCCGATCACACCTAGGTCCCGGTCGACTGCGCATGTGCCCGGGCGGCACTGGGAGAGCAATCCTCCGAGTTGTTCTTGGCCGGGTCGAAACGCGCGTTCGGCAGCGTGAACCCGATCGGACCCTCGTGCAGATACATAGTTGAGGGATCGGCGGTGTCTGAAGGAGGTTAGTGTGAGGCGAGTGGTTGGGCGAGCCGCGCATGCTCGTTGATCATGGGATCGACGTCGGGCAGGAGTCGGACGCATGGTTTGTTAGGCAGTCTCTGACCGACCGGTCCTTCTTTACGAAGCTCTTCGATCGGCATGCGGCAGCCCTTTACCGGTATGCGCGTGGGCGCGTCGGCGCCGACGTCGTCGATGACGTGGTGTCTGAGACCTTCCTGATCGCATTTCGCCACCGCCACCGCTACGACGTGTCTCGGGCCGATGCCCGGCCTTGGCTGTTCGGCATCCTCACTAGGGAGATTTCGCATCACCGGCGGCGAGAACGGGCGCACTACCGGGCGATGTCGCGATACGGGCCGGTCAACGTGGTGCCTGACTCCGCGGAGCGCGCGGTCGAAGGGGCTGCCGCGCACACGCTGCGCGTGCCGTTGGCCCAGGCTCTGTCCGAGCTGGCGGCCAGGGATCGTGATGTCCTGCTGCTCATCGCCTGGGGAGAGCTCACTTATGAGGAGACCGCCACCGCTCTCGGGATCCCTGTCGGGACGGTGCGGTCCCGGCTCAACCGTGCACGACGAAAGATCAGCACTGCGCTCGGGGGCACCGACCCGACACGGGCGGTAGAGGAGGCGATGTGAACGATCAGCAGATGATCGACCGGGTTAGGACGTTGCTCGGCCCGGCGGATCCGCCGCCGCACCTGCGGACGACGGTGCAGCAGTTGATCGCGGAAACGGCCAGGCCGGCCCGAACGTGGTCCTGGAAGATCACCACTGTCGCCGCCGCGGCCGTGGTGGGGGCGCTGGCTCTACTGGGATCCTCGGTGACCAGTATCGGTGGGAGGCCGCCTGCGGCGAGCGCCGAAGCGGCGGAGATTCTCCGCCAGGCCGCCGCTGTGGCCCGGGCCGACGGGACCGCGGCGCCGCGTCCCGACCAGTTCATCCTCACCACGACGAAGGGCTTCGCGCCCGCCGGCAGAGCCGGTGAGCCCCAGACGACCCTCACCCGCTCGTGGGCGTCCGTCGACGGTACTCGCGACGGGCTGTTGTGGGTCAGCCACCCTCGTGCGGGTGGCCGGCAATCCACTGTCATTCCGGGCTGCCGTGACGGTCGGGCGGCCGAGTGGGCCGCCGACGGCAGCCTGAAGACCTCTACCAGGGCGTGCACACCGGATCCGGCTTACCTCAACGGGCTGCCGACCGACGCGGCGAAGATGCTGACTTACCTCAAGGCACTGAGTGTTGGCAACGCGTCGGACAACGAACAGACGTTCGCCAACGTCGGGGTGTTGATCCGGCGGGGATACCTGCCCGCCCGGTCGCGAGCCGCCCTGTACGAGGCAGCGGCGAAGATCCCCGGTGTCATCGCCTCGTCCCCGCTGACCGACGCCGCGGGTCGCTCCGGCGTCGCCGTTTCCCTCATCGGCGCCATCGACCGCTACGACCTCATCTTCGAACCGGGCACCTACCGCTTCCTCGGCTGGCAGGTCATGCCCAAGGCCGGCAACACTACGCCGCAGGGCCGCCGCGAGGTGATCCTGAGCGTAAGCATCGTCGATGCCGCAGGCCAGACGACATAGCGGAACGTGGCGGAAAGCTGAGCGGGGGTGACCCACCCGGGATTGAAGGCCACCCCCGCTCATGCCTTTCGGCTTACGGGAAGTACTGGTACGGGCTGGTGCCCCCACCGATCGAGGATCCGTTCTGGTTGAACGTGTCGACGAGGGTGTAGCCGACCCCGGAGCCGGAGGTGGTGAACTGGGCGGTCGGGTACTTGCCGAAGTGATCCGTCAGCACGGTGTACTGGTAGTAGTTCGTGCCCTTGTAGTTGATGTACAGCCGGGCGGTGCCCGAGGACGAGACGCCGCTGAACGAGTTGACGTAGAAGTCACTGTTCAGTCTGCTGGTGCTCTGGGCCCAGCTGATACACACACCCAGCCCCTGCGTGTTCTTGCAGCCACCTCCGCTGGCGGCCGGTTGCATCGAGTTCTCCAGCTCGTCGGCCAGCTTGAGTGCCCGCGGTGACGGCGGCGGCGGGTTCTTCTCCACCCAGTAGGTCACGCCCGGGCCGGGGACGACCGGCGCGACGCCTTCGGCGGACGTGGAGCGATCTCCAGAGGCCCCCGTCGCTATACCGCCGGCGGATGCGGCACCCGGCACCGCCAGCGCGGTCACCGCAGCGGTCAGGGCTAAGGCAGTTGCCATGCCCAACTTGCGCAGCATAAATCCTCCATCGAAGTCGATCTCTCCCGGAGGGGTGACCATACATCGATGTCATCCTGCGCGCTGACCCGACTACTGACGGCAACCTAGCTGAACTATAAAGGATCATGCAACTTCCATGATCAGGGGTGGTTGATTCTTGTGCCGGTCGGTCAACGACGGTTTAGTTTCCAGCCACGGGGCGTGATCCTGAGACCCGGGGACGTTCTTGAGGATCACCACCGTGGCTTGCTCCCCGCCCTCAGCGTCGCTGGCGGGCTACTCGCCCTCGTCACGCTGGTTCTCAACAGTGAAGGGCCCATAACGCGGCTACCAGCGTCCGACTAACTCACGACCTCACACGGACCAAGGAGCGACGACGTCAGCGAGCGACCGACACGATTTTCAGCCCGGAACGGGCCACCTCCTCGCCAGAGGCGACAAGGACTAACCCCGAAACCAACGGCAGGGCTGGTCAGGTCCGATGCAAGGGGAGACCACCGCTACAGGCCGACGCCGCCCAGCACGGGAGTGGGGCGCTTCCTCGTCTGCGGTTGGCTACACATCGGTGAGAATCGGGCGTGTTCCGCGACACGGGTACGTTCAGACTGTCCCCCGGTCGATCGCAGCGTCACGCCGTCGATGCCGGTGCGTCATGCGACGAGGGGCACGTCGACGGTGGCTATGGGTAGTTCGTGGGTCCGGCTAGTGACCGTATCGCCCTCTCTCACGACGAGGCGCGTGTTGTGTGTTGCCGCGTCAGGTGCGTCCGTCCACACGAGCACGTCTCAGCTCCCGGTGGCCGCCGGCAGAATCGTCACGTCCGGATCCCGGTGCTAAACGAACCCGGCCACGGCGGTCTCACCGAGGGAGTAGCTGACGTCCGGCGTCACCTCGCCGGTCACTCCGGTGGTGCCGCTGATCGACCGCTCGGTGGAGCCTTGCGGGTAGGCGCTCAGGGTCCAGGCCGTCGGTTCCGGCGCCGGTCCGCCGTACGGATTGTCGACATCCTTGACCAACCGCAGCGCGTGGTGCGGCTGACGGTGTCGGTGAGCCGCGTAGGTGTCCGGTCGGGGGCGAGCGTCCGGTCTCCGATGCTCCCGCCGTCCGACGAGGTGCAGCCGGACGGGAGCAGGTCACAAAGCACTTCTAGGGGGTCACTTTCGAACGTCGTTGACATCAGCCCTGGGCCAGTACGGCGGATCGGACCGAGCGACATACACTCGCGGCTCGGGACCGGCCAAGTCCGGTCAGGCTCACCAAGCCTCGGATCGAAAATTAGCAAGGAACGATGTCCGACGTAACCAGTCCAACGGCCAACTCGTTGAGCCGGGAGCCGGGAGCCGGGAGCCGGGAGCCGGGAGCCGGGAGCCGGGAGCCGGGAGCCGGGAGCCGGGAGCCGGGAGCCGGGAGCCGGGAGCCGGGAGCCGGGAGCCGGGAGCCGGGAGCCGGGAGCCCATTTGGGATGTCTTTGTTAGTTATGCCCGGTGTGACCATAGCTTGGCGGCGCCGATCGTAGCGGCATTGTGGCGGCAAGGGCTGCGGGTCTTCGTGGACGAGGCGGTCGTTGATGACTTCGCGAGTATCAGTCGCACGATCAATCGGGAGCTTGCCGCGTCGTTGGTGTTGCTGGCGTTCTACTCGGAGCACTACCCGCGGCGGCGGGCGTGTCAGTGGGAGTTGACGGCGGCGTACCTGGCGGGCCAGCGTGAAGGTGATGTGTACCGGCGTGTGCTGGTGGTAAATCCGGCGGTTGGTGGTGAGCACATCCATCCGGTCGAATTGCGGGATTCCCGGCACGGGCTTGTGGGGTCGGCATCTGACTCGCCGGCTGCTCTCGCGGCGAAGGTCGCAGAGCATGTCCGCAGGCTGGACACGCCGATAGGTCGGGTGGAGATGTTGACGCCGGCGCTGTGGCTGCCGGCTCCTCCGCGTCGGGGGACGCCAGACTTTGTGGGACGGATTCCGCATCTGTGGAGGCTGCATAGCGCGTTGCATCCACATGTGGCACCGCTGCTGACCGGCCGGAGCGTGCCCGCGACGGTCATTCTGCGGGGCGGGCCGGGCACGGGAAAGACAACGCTGATTGAGGAGTACGCCATCCGGTTCGCCGCAGCGTTCCCCGGTGGGGTTTTCTGGATGGATCTTGACGGCTGCGTCAACCCGATCGAGGCCTACACTGCGCAGTTGCGGTCGGTCTGCGCCGCCCTCGGCGTAGCTGACGCGTCGTCGCTGGAGGGCTGTTTGAACGGTTTGGCGATCCTGCTGGGGCGCCGGGGTCTGGCCTGCCTGTGGGTAGTTGACGGCGTTCCGGCAGAGCTTCCCGATCAGGTTATGCGCCGGATGTTCGCTCCAACCGCGTTAGCGGCCACGGTGCTCACCACCCGGGGCTCCTACGACGGCCTAGCCGCCGTGATGGACCTTGATGAACCTCAAGTCCGCAGGCTACCGGCTACCAATGCTGGTTTGACCGCCGAGCGGGCGGCGGCGTTCGATCTGCAGATTGAGCTGACCACCCGGATCGGCGTGCAGTTGCTGGGCGAGCACGAGGGGCTGCTCCGAGAGGCACTGAACTCGCTGCATCAGCTATTCGACACGACCAGAGCCACGCTGCGCAGGCACGGTCCGGATGCCGCAGCCGTGCATACCATCGCGGCAGAATTGCTCAACGACGTACTCCGCCCCTTCCTGGTCCGATGGCACACGGAGTTGTCCGCGTACGAGGAGCAGCGCGCCGCCTCGGTGGGCGTCTGGCAACACGAACGCCAGTGGCCGATGGCGGCACAGCTACGTACCGAATTGTCCGCGCTGCGCGAACCGCTGACCATGGTCGCGCAACGGTTGGCCGGCTTGTCCGGTGTAGCCATCCCCCAGCGATAGCCCTCGAATACGGCAAGCTCATGGCTTGGCATGTGGTTGAGACGGCTGCGTCTCGGTCGTCGCCGGGGCATGGCGCTGCTCGGGAAGCTCGACATCCTGTGGCCACGTGATACGCATCTGATCGTCGGTCAGCTCCGCCAGCCGAGCAAAGGCGTACATGAACTCCCGCATGCGTGGCTGAAGCGCGGCCAGCTCAGCACGAAAAACCTCATTGTCCGGCCACTCATCCTCGACCGGTTTCTCCTTCTCCTGCGTCTTCTCCCACCTGACAAATCTCGGCCGCCAGTAGGACAGGAACGGCCTCAACTCGATGTTGAGCATCCGCAGTCCCAGGTCTAGAACAGTGGGACCGCTATGGCCACGCTTGGGTGGGGGCGCCGTGGCGATCACCTCCCGGGTGATCGTGAACAACGAGTGCAGAGACGCCATCGCCTCGGATACCAGACCGGTCCCCTGTGGCAGAGGTGTGGTCGCTACCCGAGTACTTAACTCGGCGTAAAGCCGATACGCCTGCATACGGCTATCCTGCTGCAGCACGAACGACGCCTCACCGAACTGCGGAACCTTGACCTTGATGTCGCGAATCTCGACTCCCGCGGTCGAGTACACGCGGAAGATCGGCGCGAGCACCAAACCAACGAATCCGCCGACAAGCGCCGCAAGCCGCCACCCGGTCAACTGGCCTGCCGCGAACACGGCCACACCCACCGACACACCGAGCACCACGCCGGCAAGCACCGTGAGCCAAGCGTTGCCACGGAGGAAGAAGACAGCTCGCATCACGCTCCTCTGTAGAGGATCACGAGCTTACTCGCGTCACGGCGTCGCATGTACCTGGAGCCGACCGAGGATCTGTCAGATTAACGCCCCGCCTCGATGCTGGGCCTACGTGAGCGCCGTCAGCCGGACTCTCCAGGGCTGGCGCGGCCACCGTGGCGGGCTCACTTCCATGGCAAGGCTCGCCCGAACCAGGCAGGCTCTTCTCGACCAAGCACCACGCAGCGTGAAGGGAAGCCGGTCGGGGACCTTCCTCGTATCCGTGGTTTAACGGATGTCGGCCTGGAACTCTCCCGGCGTCGCGCACAGCGAGTGCCCCAGTCGACGGTCTCGTCCAGCCGGCGGCAACTTCGCCTGCCGAAGAGGCATCTCGCCCATCACCCCATCGTGATGGTTCAGTAACGTTCAGCCCAGAGGCGGAAGGGGCTCGCTTCACGATCAGGTGGAGAAGTCCGACTGCTCCGATCCGGCGTCATCGACGTCTGCCGCCCAGCCCACCAACCCCGGCCCGGTCAGCCCGCCGGGAGCGGTTCCGCGGGCGACCCCTGCCGCACGCACAGCGACATGGCCTGGTAGTGGCCGATGATCGGCGCGGAGTCCCGGCCCGGGTTGGCCACCTCCACCCGGACGCACTGGCCGATGTCCGTGCCGACGCTGTGCACGACCACGCCGCGGCGCTGCCAGTACCCCACGTCGGCGGTGACCCGTCCGGCCCACCCGTCGAGCGTGCGGGCGGAGTGCCGGGCGTCGACGAACCAGACCCTCACCCCCGCTGCCAGGTCGCGCACCGCAGCGTCCAGCCCGGCCGCCGGGATGCGGTGCACCAGCAGCACACCGCCGGGGACGTCGAGACTGACGCCGGCGTACGCGTCCGGCCAGCGCGCGCCTGCCGCAGAGTCGACGATGACTGCGGCGTCGGTGAGAGCCTGCTGGTGCGGCCAAAGGGATTGCTGCGAGCTCGGTGGTGGGTGCGGCGACGCCGAAGCACCGGGAGCCGCGCACGCGACGAGCATCGGCAGCGCGGTCAGAGCAGACAGAGCGGGAGTACGGAACATGCTCATTCTCCACAGTCGGGATACTCCTGACAAAAGGACCGGTCGGGGATGGGACGTCGCCCGGTCCTAACCGGTTCCACCCGATCAGAGTTACGACGGCTACCACGATGACGATCGTTGATCTCGGCCGTGCCGTCCGGCCGCTTCTGCCCAGAAGGCGGTGCACACCCCGGGCCGCCGCGCCGGCCCGGGGAGGTGGACCTTCCGCCGCCGGAGCAGCCCCGCGTGGGCCGGCCGGCTACGACGCCGCACGTGTCCCGCGGCCCGGTCGGCTACTCGATGCCAGCCGTGCCCGCGGCTGAGTTCCATCGGAGTCGGGTCGGGTGATTCCCCCGATCGTCGTTGACCAGCACCGGCACCTGGCGGAGCTTCGCCACCGGCCGGCGGCTCGGCGCTTGCCGAGTGCACGGTCCCAGTGCGTACGGCTGGTGTCCTGGGCCGCCGCAGGGTTTCCGGGTGAGACCTCTCGCGCAGTGTTGATCGAGGCGGTTGAGGTGACCGGTTGATGGGACTTCGTTCGCCTTGGTTCGTGCTGGTCGGCGGGGGCGGGTCCGTTGGCCGAGGTCGGCCGAGGTGCCCCTGTTCCTGCCGCGCTCAGTCGGTGGTGTGTGCGAGCGGGGTCTGGTGGTCGTCGAGGTGAGCCCATTGCTGGATCTGGGGCCGGGCAGGCGCAGCGGTCCGTGATGGGTGACGAGGTGGTGATAGAGCGGGCTGTCGGCGGGGGTGCTGTTGAGGTGCATCATCCAGTCGGGGTCGTCGGAGGACGGGGTGAGCCAGGTGTCAAGGGCGCAGCGGGTGAGGGCTTGGTAGAGCCGCCACGGGCTGCCGCCGTTGTAGCCCCATCCGTAGCCGGGTTCGTCGCCGGGGTTGGGGAGCAGGTCGGTGCGCAGCTCGCCGTCGGGGGTGGGGGTGAGCGCTACGACGAGGGCGCCGGAGGGGCTGGGGTCGGCGGCGATGACGGTGGCGTCGGTCCATCCGGTCGGCAGGCCGGTGGGCCACTCGATCGCGTACGTCGGGTGGTCGTGGCCGCGGGCCGGGGTGAAGGCGGCGACGAGCCGGCCGTCGCGGTCGCGGTAGAGGCCGGTCAGCCGTTCGGCGGCGCGGTCGAGCAGGTTCCGGTCGCTGGGGTCGAGCACGGCTTCCCGGATCAGCAGTCGGGCCAGGCGGCGGGTCGGGCGGGTGAGCATGTGGCGGGTGGTCGTGTCGTCGAGGCGGGTCAGGCCGGCGATGTACTGGTCGGTGACCGGGCCGGTCGTCTCGACCACGTGGCGGACGGTGTCGTCAAAGACGGTCTCGGGGTGGGTGGTGTGCAGGCGGACAGCGAGGTGGCCGGCGGCCTCGAACATCGCCGGGGCGGCTGGGGCGTCCCACGGCAGGTCGGCTTCCTCGGCGCGCAGCGCGGACAGCTCGGCGGCGGCGTCGTCGGGATCGACATCGTGGGTGGCGGCGGTCGTCGTCAGGTGCTCCAGCGCCACATCCCGCTGAGGACGGGCGGGGCGGGCGGCGAGGTACCAGCCGGGCCCACGTTCGCGGGTCTGCTCGTGCTGACGCTCGATGAACCGCACGTCGCGGATCACGGACCTGGCCAGGGTGATGAACGCCTGCGGGTGGCGGGTGTGCAGGCCGGCAGCGACAGCGGCGGCGAGCCGGTCGCGGGTGGCCGGCCAGTCGGTGGTGGTGTCGGGGACGGTGAGGGTGCCGGTGTCACCGTAGGCGGCGGCGGCCCGGGCGGTGTTCGGGGCGCAGGTGTGGTCGATCCAGAGCGGCAGCGGTCGGCCGAGGACTTCGGCGATGGCGTCGGCGTGGGGAATCCCGATGTGCTTGATCCGTACCCGGGACACGTCGACCGGCTCGTGGTCGTCCTCGGCGACCGTGTCGTCGTCCGACTCGCCGAGGAAGGCGGCGAGGAACCGGGGCAGGCGGCGGGTCTGCGCGGGGATGTCGCGGTGCGGGGTGAGCAGCCGGTAGGCGTCGATGCTGACGTGTTCCTCGGCGCGGCCGAGTAGGTGGTGGTCGGGCACCAGCACGACGGCGGGCCCCCAGTGCGCCGGGTGCAGCACCACCGCGGCGGTCAGGGCGGCGGGCAGCAGCATGGTGTCGGCCCGGTGGCGCATGACGTAGGCGACGTGCCCGTGCCCGGTGTCCCAGACGATCACCGTCGCGGGTGCGGGGTCGCGAGCGATCCTATCGTCCTGCATCGATCGTGGCGTGCGGCGCTCGACCGTGCGCAGGCCCTGGTCGCTGACTACCGCAGCGACCGCTCGGACGATACAGGGCCGGTAGGCCGCAGGGACGCCTCGGTGATCGCGTTGGTGCTCGTGGCGCTGTCTGTGCGCGACGAAGTGGATCCGGCCGCTGTGGACCTGGCGGATGTGGCGTGGGAACTGGCGGCACCGGTGATCGTTCTGGACACCTGGCTTACCAGCGTGCTGGGCAGGACCCGCCTGGCCGGCGAACTGGCCGACGCCCACTTGAGCAGACGCGAGAGCACCACCGGCGACTACACGCAGGGGCCGATCGGTGACTGCACCCAACCGGTCCGCGCTGCGGTGGACCGGCAACGGCTGATCGACGCCGGCGGCCTGCGCCTCGGCGACCGGATCCTGCTGCTGCCCGACCTGAACCGCATCACGGACTCACCACCGTCGGCCGTCATCACCGGACGGATCACCGGCACCCCGGACAGATGGCAGCCAACCACCACCATCGGGTGGCGAGCGCCAGTCGACACACGTCGGATGCCACCGGACTTCCTGGTCACCCCCGACCACGGCCAATACCTGTGCTCGCCGTGCCACCCCAGGGAATCCTCGGTGCTCCTACTCGCCGACGAGCACGATCCACGAGCGCTCGCCCAAGCAGCCCACAGCGCCGCCGCCTACCTGCGTCAGTGCCAGCCGACATCCCTTCTGGAACACGACGGCTACCGCAGGATGCTCACCGCGTTGACGGCCACGCACCGCAGCGCGCGGATCCGCGACATCCTCGCCAGCATCCACGCGTGTCCCGAGCCCGACATACAGACGGCGGCCGTCGCCGCGCATGACCGTCTCCTCACGCTCATTCCCTCGTCCTATCCGGTGCCCCCGGTCGGAGCAATGGTGTAGTTGGTCGCCGCCGATCCTGTTGTCGTCGACCGTCATCGCGCCGCCGTCCGTCATGGCTATCACGAAGTGGCTGCCCACCGACGGGCTGCCACTGCTCGGTTCAGTCCGGGTGGAGTTGTTGGTGTCGGTCGCCGGCGTGGCTCTGCGGCCCCGAATCGGTGCACGAGCCGCGCCAGCAGTTCATCCAGACCCGCCCGCCAGCTCACGATCTGGTCGATCAGCACAAAACGCAGGAGTCTGTCGACGCTACGTTGAACCACAACAGACAGACGGTGCGAATCGCCCGACCTCATCGCACGGATAGCATTGACTCGCGCGGCTACGCGGTACGAAAGGAGCACTCGATGAAAGCACTCATCCTCGGTGCTCGGGGCGCGGTTGGAAGCGTGGTTCAACGCGAACTTGGACGGGACGGTCATATCGTCACCGCCGCCAGCCGTACCGCAGACGGTGATGCGAGCGTCGATCTCCGCGGTGACCTCGCACCGCTCGCCCGCCTTGCCGACCTTCACGATGTGATCGTGAATGCCTCTGGTATCGAACGCTCCGACGTCTGCTCCGTCATCAGGCAGACACCGTTCATTGACATCTCCGCGACCGGGCCCTATCTCGATGCGCTACGGGCGGCCGCGGTCGGCCCGATCGTGCTCGGGGCAGGGCTTGTGCCTGGCCTCAGCACGATCCTTGCTGCCGCGCTCGGCGCCGATCCCGGCAGCGAGATCGACGTTCTCGTCATGCTCGGCGCCGGGGAACAGCATGGCCCGGCAGCTGTTGCTTGGACCGCCGGGCTCATCGGCACCGAAGTTTTCCGCCCACCCGAGGGCGGGACCGTGCTCAACCTCCGTACGAGCGTGCGCGAGGCCGGGCCTGATGGACGCACGCGACGCTACCTTCGCGCGGACTTTCCCGACCATGTCCTCATCGGTGCTGCTGGTGGCCTTGTGATCCGTTCCTACCTCACACTCAGTTCCTCGCCTATGACGATGGCTCTCGGTCTCATCGGTCGCATGCCCGTCCTGCGTGGAGCACTTACCTTGGCTCCGCGTATTGGTACAGATGCCTGGCACATCGTCGCGAGAAACCGCCAGACCGGGGCATGGCAGCAAGCTTCAGGATTCGGGCAGTCGGAAGCAACCGGGAGGCTGGCCGCCCTCGCTGCCACCCGCATCTCAGGCCGTCGACGAGCAGTTGCAGCAGACGTGGTCACAATGGCCGATCTTGTCACTCTCAACGATGCCCTCGAAGCACTGAACCACGCAAAACCGTAATCGAGACAACGCAGTTGGGCAACTGCGAAAGCGCTCGCTGTGATGCATGCCAATGCGGATTTCCCGCTCAATCGCGTTTTGAAAGAAGTGGACGGTCAACCCCGAGTTCCGCAGTTCGTAGGAACACGAGCTTGATCGGTTCTGTCCCTGTGCTGGTCAAGAGCTCGCGGACGGCTGCGGTTGGGCCTGCAGGCTGGAAAGTGTAGTAACACGACCAGAGATTCACATCTTGTGCTGTCAGTGGTGATGTGGTTCCTTCGTGGTCATGTACTTGCGGTTCACGTCGCGGACCAACGCCGATGGCAGCGTCGTGCGCTACGTCGCCTTGGCGCACAACCGTCGCGTGGACGGCAAGGTCAAACCCGATGTGCTGATGAACCTGGGCCGTGTCGACCAGGTCGACATCGACGGGCTGCGCCGGCTCGCCGCGTCGATCAACAAGCACTTCGGCGACGGCGGCGACGGCGCAGGCGTGGAGGCGAGCCTGACCATGGGGACGGCTGCGTTGGAGGTCGTCGACTCCCGCTCGATCGGGTCGACGTGGCTGCTCGATGGGCTGTGGCGGCGGCTGGACGTTGCCGCGGCGGTGCGCGCCGCCGCAGACGCGCGCAGGTTCACGACGAACATGGAACGGGTGTTGTTCGCGCTGGTCGCCAACCGGGCGGTGGCACCGATGAGCAAGCTGTCGGCCGCCGAATGGGTCGGCGAGGACACCGTCATCCCGGGCCTGGCGACCATGGACGACGACCATGCCTACCGGGCGATGGACCTGCTGGTGGATGCCGACACCGCCGGCCGGGTGCAGGAGGCGGTGTTCTTCGCCGTGGCGAACCTGCTCAACCTCGAAGTCGACCTGCTGTTCTTCGACACCACCAGCACCTACTTCGAACGCGACACCGAAGACGACGGCGAGGACGCGTTCCGCCGGTTCGGGCACTCCAAGGACCACCGCGGCGACCTGCCCCAGATCGTCATCGGCCTGGCCGTGACGAAGGAAGGCATCCCCGTGCGCTGCTGGTGCTGGCCCGGAAACAGCAGCGACCAGCAGGTCCTCGCCGAGGTCCGCGACGACATGCGCGACTGGAAGCTCGGCCGGGTCATCACCGTGGTCGACCGCGGCTTCTCCTCCGCCGACAACCTGGCCTACCTGCGCCGCGCCGGCGGGCACTACATCGCCGGGATGCGCATGCGCGACGGCAACCCCCTCGTCGAACAGGTCCTGGCCCGCCAAGGCCGCTACCAGCAGGTCAAGGACAACCTGCGAGTCAAGGAAGTACGCATCGACGGCGCCGACGTGCGGTTCGTCATCTGCCACAACCCCGACCAAGCCGCCCGGGACAAGCAGCAACGCGACGACGCGATCGCCCGCATCGAAGCCGACCTCGCACGCATCCGTGACCAGCGCGAACGCGACGCCAAACGCCCACCCGGCGACAAGACCCGCCGGCGCAACGAAGCCGCACACGTGCGAGCCGAGTGCGCGTTGCGCGACCATCCCACCCTGGGCAGGTGGCTGACCCAGCAGCCCAACGGGCGTCTGAAGGTCAACAAGGCCAAGGTCAAAGCCGAGGAACGGCTCGACGGCAAGTACCTCATCGCCACCTCCGACCCCGCCATCACCGCCGAGGACACCGCCCTGGGCTACAAGAACCTCCTCGAGGCCGAACGAGGGTTCCGGGACCTGAAGTCGCAGCTGCTGCTCCGGCCGGTGTTCCACCGCCTCGAGCACCGCATCCGCGCCCACGTCCTGATCTGCTGGCTGGCCCTACTGCTCATCCGCGTCGCCGAGCGGACCACCGGCCAAACATGGCGAAACACCAACCGGCAACTCGGACGAATCAGCCAGGTCACCCTCGCCGGACCCGCCGGCACCGTCGTGCAGACCACCCCGCTACGACCCGAACACAAGGCCATCTACCAGGCACTTTCCGTCCAGCCACCGGCCCGCGTCACCGCCTTCGACCCCCGCTAGCCAAGATCAGGCACCAGCGCGAGGGCGTAGACACACAACCCTTCCACGACGAACATCAATTTCCGCTGATCCGCACCCAGATTCCGATGATCGTTCAACTACAAGCTGCGGAACCCGGGGCCAAGGGCCAGGTCGGCCTCGACCAGCACCAGGTCCGCCGCTGGGACTCCTGGCACCGCTTCACCACCCTCGCCCTGGCCGCCCTCGCCGTCCTGGCGATCTGCGCCGCCGACGCCGACGACGACTCCACCGACACAGGGCTGATCAAGCTGACCGTCAACGAGACCCGCCGACTGATCAACACCCTCGTACTCCGCCCGATCCGTGACCTCACCCACCGTCTGCGCTGGTCAGACTGGCGCCGCCGCCATCAAGCCGAGCCCGCCAAGCCCACTACACCCGACGCCTCAACCTCGAACACCAGCCATAGTCCCGAACGGCGGCTGCCGTACTAGCTCGATCGCGTGACCTCCTACTGATCGGGGGCGCAGGCGCTGAGCGCCCAGGGCTTCGGCGGACCAGCGCTGCGTGTTGCGTTCGTTTTCAACGGCGTCCATAGAGCGAGATGTTGCACTACGAGGTACTGCGCGGCAGGCAGGCGAATGATGACCAATTCGCGATCGGTCGCGGGAGTGAGGGAACCCGGCGTCAATCGTCGGACTAGGACCAACGCGTCCCCGGGCGTCCGGTTGAGCTGGGTGAGAGCGACGGGATTGGATGTGCTGCAGAGGCCTAGGGGATCCTTATCCGTTAGTAGCCGCACGGTGACGGGACGGACAATCAGATCCAATTCGTCGGGCAGATCAGTGATGTATCCGTAGGTACGGACCTGCTCAGCGGCACGGGTGGCGGCAGCGTCTAGTCGGAGAAGATCCCCAATTCCGACGAGGACCAGAAGCAAGATGGCGGCAGATGTTATCGCCATCTGTTGCGCGAGGCCTCCGGGCCAGCGCAGCGGGCTTGGCCCGCTCAAAGGCCGACTGGTGCGCGTCGTGCGTCGCTGCACGACAATGATGCCGACGCTAAGGATGCTCACAACGACGACGGCGGCAGCTCCGAGAGCCGGGCCTCGGAGCACCGTGTGCAACAGCCTGACTGACAGCAGTGACACCAGCACGGCTAGGCACGGGACCGGCATTAGATAGGGACCAAAAGCATATCCTAGCCTGATCGTTACGCCCGCAGCCGCGCTGAGCGCGGCTAGGGCGATGATCAAAGAGAGGAGGCGTTCATCGAACATGGCGGCCACTGCGGCCAAGAGGGCGGGCGCGACGCAAGCCAACGTGACAGCACGGTCAAAGCGCGCGGTGTGTTGCAGGCCATGTACGGACAGGAAACCGGAGACCGCCGGTAGTAGAAGCGCGATTACCAGGCCGACCGCGAGGCCGTTGAACGCCACCGGGTTGCTCGCGAAGGATGAGGAGTCATGGCCCACCTCGGCGGCGGATACGCCGAGCTGTGCGTAGAACGACCGGTACACGATCGCGAGAAGGGCGTGGAAGATATAGCCGAGCGCGGCAAGCACCGCGGCAGGCCCAAGCTGGGCTAGCCAGTGCCGCATAATGGAGTTCTGCTCGCCCTCATCGGCCTGTTTCCGGCGCCTTCGGGGTGGTCGGGTTCGCTGCTGCTGTGGCACAAGGAACTCCAGCAAGGTCGACAGTTCGACCCAGCGTGACATTGGTCTGCAACCCACCACGGCCGGCCTGCTCGCCCTTGGCGTCCATCCACGGCAACCCGCTTCCGGGACGTTTGACCAGCTCACGTGGCATTCAGACCAGGCAATAAGTGAGTCGGTGCGCGCGGAAAAGCCACCCACGGCAGACGGGGAGGCCGTGATCGATCTCCGCCCGAGTACCTCGCGGCGATGCGCCGCGAGGCACTCGATCGTGGGATGTCGATAGCTACACGGGGTGTCTGACGCGATCTTGACCGAGAGGGGAATAGCCTGAGTCATCGATGTCGCACGGAGGGCCGCTGGCGGTGACAGAGCGGGCGTTGATTACCAAGGCCGCATTGCGCAAGTTGCCGGCCAAGGCAGACGACGGAACTCCGTACTGCATGGATTGCCGCAGGTTCGGTGAGCTCCACCGGATGGTCGCCGGCGGCGTCACGAATTATCTCCAGTGCGAAGCGTGGTCCATGCCGACATACACGGAGTCGGACCGGCTGACTCACGAACAGATGATGGCCGGCGAACCGTGTCCCGGTTGCGGCGAGGAAGTCATCTCGCTCGGTGAGTCGCCCTCGTGGCCCGGCAAGGGCACGAAGTATCTGAGCGTCGAGGAGCAGGCCGCCCGTACGGCTGCGGAGCAAGTCTTCAAGCAGCGGCACCCCTACTGCCACGCCGGGCGATGGAGTATGGCGGGTAGCGCGGTCAGCCATTGCGGACGCTGCTGCCCACCGCCTCCGATGAGCCCCGACCAGATCCGCCGAATCTCGGAGATCCTTCAGGGCAGTGCGGAGGAACGGGTACGAAAGGCGCGGCGCGAAGGCACAACGTACGAGCACCACGAGGCGGAGCGGCGGCTGCCTGGCCGAGCCCGGCCCGTCGCTCTGGTGCTGCGCGAATACAAGGAGCGCCGCGCCGAGGCCCTGGCAGCCGGAAGGAGAGAAGACCAGACGTTGAAACGGTCGTCGTTTCCGGATGCGGAGCTAATGTTCCGGTGGCGGATGCAGCTCGGCTGCGGCGACATCGTCGAGATCCTGACGCTTGGCGACGAGCGGCCACTGACGGACATGACATGGTCATGGGGCGGTAGCCCGCTGCGTAAAGGGGCTTACACCTGCACCGGTCACCGGACCCCCGAGACGCCGTACCAGGCGGTGAGCCGCTATCTGACCCGGTCAACGCTGGATCTCAAAGGCGACAAGGGCCTGCGACGGGAACCTGAGACGGTCGGCTACTGGACCGTGAAGCTGGAATGCGGACACCTCGACCACCAGATCACGCCGCTCAATTGGAAGCCAGCGCACGGCCATCGGCAGACGGAACCGAACGATCCCGTAGCTGTCGCGCAGCGCAAGGCTCGGATGGAGCAGATCAAGGAGCATCTCGGCGTAGCCGAGTACGCGCAGGCCATCCGCCGGGTCGAGCAGGGTCACCTCGAGCCGGACCCGATGACGACATGCTGGACCTGCCAATACGAGCAACCCATCGTCGCCTTCCAGCGAGTGGGTTGGCTGGTACCACCGACTCCCGTCAAGGGCAGATCAGGAGCGGACACAGTGGTCGCTCCGCGGCCGACCCGTGTACAGCTGGAGAAGCGCGTATCCGACCTCGAAGCGGAGATCGCCCGCCTGAAGCCCGGGTTCCGCAGCTTGTAGTTGAACGATCATCGGAATCTGGGTGCGGATCAGCGGAAATTGATGTTCGTCGTGGAAGGGTTGTGTGTCTACGCCCTCGCGCTGGTGCCTGATCTTGGCTAGCGGGGGTCGAAGGCGGTGACGCGGGCCGGTGGCTGGACGGAAAGTGCCTGGTAGATGGCCTTGTGTTCGGGTCGTAGCGGGGTGGTCTGCACGACGGTGCCGGCGGGTCCGGCGAGGGTGACCTGGCTGATTCGTCCGAGTTGCCGGTTGGTGTTTCGCCATGTTTGGCCGGTGGTCCGCTCGGCGACGCGGATGAGCAGTAGGGCCAGCCAGCAGATCAGGACGTGGGCGCGGATGCGGTGCTCGAGGCGGTGGAACACCGGCCGGAGCAGCAGCTGCGACTTCAGGTCCCGGAACCCTCGTCGATCTGGTAGGGCGCATCGGGTGCCCAGGGGTGGGTTGCTACGCGGCGAGCGCGTCGGCGAGGTCTCGTGCGGCCGGTGCGGTGCGCAGGGCCGTGGGGATGGTGCGCAGAGGTCGTTGGCGCGGCTGCGGACCAGGCCGGTGCGGAACGCGGCGGGAATATCGGTGAGCGCTCGGGTGGCGGCTTCGCAGGCTTGCAGGGTGTCGCCGTCGTGGTGCTGGCAGGTGGCCGCGTCCAGTCGTAGCAGAGTGCGGGTCAGGGTGCTGGTGGGGGCGGACAGGGCGAGTGCGCGGGCTTGGCTGTGGCGGGCGCGGGTGGTGTCGCCCAGTGCGGTCAGGGCATGGGAGAGGTGGACGTGATGTTTCTGATCGGGGTGCCCGAACCAGGTGTCGGCGCGTTCGCCGGTGGGGAGAGATTCGGCGAGGCTGTCGGCGACGTGCAGGGCGCCGGTGGCGTCATGGCGTCTGCCGGCGAGCGCGTGGGCGCGAGCGGCGACAGCGGCGACAGCGGCGGCGAGTGTCGCAGCGGCGGTCGGCGCGGTGCCAGCGGTTCGGCGGGCTTGTTCGGCCAGTTGGGCTGCGGCGTTGGGGGCGCCGAAGTTGAGGGGGACCATCGCGTGGCGGGCGAGGATCCAGGCGTGCAGCGCGCGGTCGCCTGACTCGTTCGCGGCTCGGCCCGCAGTGGTGAACCAGGTGACCGCCTCACGGCGGTCGCCCAGGTCGTGCAGAACGATGGCGGTCATGCCGCCGAGCTGAGCCATGATCCGTGACAACTCGACGCGCGTGTTGGTCGGTTGGGGGCGTCGCAGCAGTGGCGTGATGTCGGCGAAATCGGCGATCAGGTCGGCCAGAGCTTCAGCGGGTGCCCGGCCTGCGTAGCCGTAGCTGTGTTGTTCGGCGACGGTCTGGCGATGGACCAGGTCGGCGGCGCCTGCGGTTGACGCGAGGGGGCGGTCGACGTCGTACAGGATGTCCGCGACGGACTTGAAGGCGGTGCCGGTCAGACCGGTGCCGAGTGCGCCGCGAAGGAGCTGACGACGGTGCATGGACTCGTCCTCCCTGGCTGGCTGGGTCCCGGTGGCGGTCGTGTTCTCCCAGCATCGCGCAGCCAAGCCCAGCATTCCACCGGGAATGTGGAGGCCGTCGGCGATGCGTTCGACTGTCTCGACGCCGGTGATGGTGGCATCGCCGCGGGCGATGAGACGAAGCGCTTGCTTCGCGGTCGCCGAACCGGAATGACTGAGCGCGCCGTGCGGGGCATCCGAGTCGGGGTGCGCCAGTTTCCACGCCAACCGCCGGGCCAGCTTCCGCCGACGCTGTTCGGCCGCCCGCCGCCGTTCGTCATCAACCACCTCGCTGGTGTCGGGGCAGCTAGGGCTAGGCAGGAATCGCTCGGTCCTTTACCTTCTGAGTCATGGTGGCTACTCCTGGTGATGGAGATCCGTTCTTCGATGCCGTCCGGCTGTTACTGCTCCTGGAGGTCGCCGCCACGGAGCCGGATATGCGGACACCGGAGGTGGTGCCCGCAGGCGCGGTAGGCGTCGTCCGTGGCCAGACGTTGTTGCAGAAGCTGGACTTCTGGCTGCGTTACCCGGACTACCTCGCTGATGAGCTTCTCACCGAGTACGAGCGTAGCGGCGAGGCGGTCCTGCTGGATATCGCCGCCGAGATTCTGGACTCGGACGAGCCTGAGCTGCGTCAGATTCCGATGCTGCGGTACAAGTTCGGCGCCTATGAGCCGCTGGATATGCCCATGAGTGTGTTGACGGTCGCCGGGCTGGCGGTGGTTCGGTGGTCACGAACCGAGCAGCGGGTCCGGCACTACGACTACTACCTGACAGCGCGGGGTCGCGTCACCGCGCGATCCTGCGTGGCGGACTTCCCGGAGTTGGCGTGGTACGGAGAACGAACTCGTCTGGTGGTGGCGTTGGCGCAGGGCACCGGGATGACCGGCACCGCCCTGCGGAAGCGGCAGTACCTGCAGCGTAATTACGCCGGCACGGGTCTGAACGAAGAGATCGCGTCCATCGCTGAACGGGCTCGTCGACGCTTACACGCGTTGAGGGCTGCGGCGGGAGTGAGCGCGTCATGATTGACAACTTGCCGAACGAGGGCGAACTGCTGGCCCGTATCGCTGCCGAGGCGGGTGTGCCGGACGAGACGGTGAAGGCGGTGCTGGTAGAGGCGGGGATCAGTCTCAGCCGTCCACTGCCGGCGCAGCGCAGCCTGCTTGCCCATCGTCTGTATGTGCGCGGCGTTAAGGCTGGCACGACGGCCGGCAGCGATGGCCCGTTCGAGGTGGACGTGGTGCTCGGGCCGGGAGCTTGGGCGATCGCCAGCAACATCAACTTTGCTGGGAAGTCGACGATGCTGTGGGCCTTGACCTGGCCGCTGCGTGGAGAGCCCGACGACACTTACCAGCGCTCCGACACGCGCCGATGGTTTGAGTACATCCGGGTGGATGCTGAGGTCGCCGGGGTGCCGGTGTCGATGCGGATCCGGTTGGTCGGCGGGGTGGTGCGTCAGGGTGTCCTGTTAACGGCTGATTCGGTCGAACAGCTCACCGCGCTGGTGGGTGATGCCGAGGCCGGTCCTGGAGTTCGCGTGGTAGACACCGCGGACACTCAGGACGCATTCGCTGCCCTGGTCGGCCGGTTCATGCTGCAGCGGCTGGCGCTGCCGCCGCTGCAGGTGTTCACGGCGCACGCCGGTGCGCCGGACGAGGAGGGTGGCGTTCGCGACGGTACCGTCACCACACATGGTTGGCCGGCGTACTTTTCGGTCATCGCAGTGGCCTCGGGCAGCGATTCGGTCCTGTTCGGAGGCACTGCGGTGGGGCAACTGCCGACTCGGTACATGCAGGTGTTCCTCGACGTGCCGTTCGCGGCTGACATCATGGGCGCCGACGCCTCGGCGAAGGACGCCAAGCAGGTCAGCCGGCACTCCGCGCGCCGGGCAAGCGCCGATGCGGCGGCGCGGGCACAACAGTGGCAACCGTTGCACGACGAACTGGCTCGGGCGAAGGACCGGCTGGCGGCAGTACGCGCTGCACGGCCCGATCTGCCCGCGCGGCTGCTTCAGGCGCAGGATGCCACGCGGGCGCTGTTGCCGCTGCAGTCGCAGATGGCCCGGGCGCAGGCCGCGTACGAGCGGGCACGGCAAGCCCGCATTCAGGACGATCGCGCCGTGCGCAGGGCGTCGGAATCCACCGCGGCACGAACTCTGTTCGCCGCGCTGGATCCGCACGCATGTCCCCGCTGTGAAACGGGCATCAACCAGGATCGGCGTGAGCGGGAAGCCCAGCAGCACCAGTGCGCCGTGTGCGCAGCCCCACTGGCCGTCGCCGACGTCGATGACGAAGACCGCGAGGCGCTACTCGACGGACTCAGGCAGCGGCTGGCCGCGTCACGAGCCGCTGAACGCGCTGCCGACGACGCGGTCAAAGCGACCGAACTCAGCCTTACTCAGGCCAAATCGGCTGCTGACCGAGCAGTACAGGCCGCTGAACACGAACAGGGGCACGCTGACTACCTCGGCGACCTTCGAACCGCCGAGACCGAGGTAGCCCGGCTTGAGGGCGCGCTGGACGTCGTTTCCAAGCTGGGCAGCGCCGACCCGGTCGACGACCAGACCGAGCGGATCCTCACCGCCGCCAAGCAGATCCTCGGCACGTTGGCCGCCGATGTCACCCGGGAGCTGTTCGCCGAACTCAACGCCGAGATCGTCACATTGGCTCAGCAGTTGGGCATCACCAACCTGAAATCCGTTTCGCTGGACCTGGCCGGCCGAGTCAACGCGCTCAAGTCTGACAACACCCGACCCACACCATTCAAGAAACTCGGCCCGGGCGAGCGACTGCGGCTGCGTATCGCCGTCGTGGTCAGCCTCATCCGTGTCGGCCGCCGACGAGGAATCCACTCCCACCCGGGGATGGTGGTCATCGACTCACCGGCCGATGTCGAGATCGTCCCCGGCGATGTAAAGATCCTCATGGACCACCTTCGCCGACTCGGTGACGACGAGGGGCTCCAAGTCGTTATCGCCACGGCACATCCGGCGGTCTGGGCAGCGTTCCCCGAGGAGCGAATACTGGCAGGACCCGACGGGCAACACCTGTTCTGAGGTAAACCGGGCAAGCGGGCACTGAGGGGGATGCGGCATGAAGGAACTTCTCGCCGCAACGCTTCAGACTTGGGCCCAACAGGCAAGCCCCGAGCAGCTACGCGCGGGGCCTGGCGCAGCAGACTTGGGCGGCAGATCCGTCGTGGCAGCCGCCGCTGATGACCTCGCGTCAAGCCCGCTCTTCGCCTATCTCATCGACCTCGCCGGCACCGATGAGGCCGGCCCCAGCGACCCGCAACGCGCCCAGCTCGACCAAGCGGTTCTGCGCGGCATTGCCGAGCACGACAGATATACCTCCTACACCAGCGCCGTCTCCCGCCTGTTGACCTATCCGACGCTCACCAAACGCCTCGGCCGGGCTCTCGAGAGCGCTTTGCAGAAGCGCGCCGAAGCCGGCATCGATGCCCACGCCACACCCGCGGTCGCCGCGATTGGTGCCACGGCCACCGAAGCGTGGCTGCACCTCTGCACCACTGGCGTCCTGCGGGAACATCGTCTCCTTGGTTTCCTCACCGACCTCCCCGACAGCATCGCGGACGTGGCGCTGGAGATGGCTACACGGCTGCCCCGCATCGTCGGGCTGGTACACGAACACTTCCACGACGATGACCTCCTCATGCTGCTGCAACGCCTCGCCGACATCCCCGAAGCCGAAGCCGACGCCGGCTTCGAACTCGCGTTGGCTGATCTCCGTCGAGCACTCGACGCCGACAACCAAGACGAGCTGATACCCGCGCTCGCCCGAGCCCGCAGCGGCTTCGCCGCCGTCGAGGCGTGTGACGAAGCCCGCCACGATGCCCAGGCGTACGCCGCCGCCATCGACGCCATCATGGCATTCGGATGGTCCGACCCGACTCCGCTGCACGACGCGGTCACCCGCCTTGAGGCTGCCGTCCATCAGCACCGGGCGTGGCTTTCCGGTGGCTATCAGCCACCATGGAACTGGGCACGCGTCCACGCTGAGACCGCCTGGCTGCAGCTGTCGATGACCTTGACCGCTGCTGCCGAACCGTTACACGACGCCTGCTGGTACCACCCCAGCCAGGCCCTCGCCGCACTCCTCGACGCCTACCAGGCTGGCCGCTCCTTCGCCGCTCACACAAACGGCGGAGGTCCGGGCGTCGAGGTGCTGATCCAGCCAGCGATCGAAGGGACCTTCCTGCGCGACGCCAACCGACTCGCCCTGCTCGACCGCGCCCTCGCCCACGATCCTTCCCTCGCCGACGACGACGCCGCGCAGCAGCTCCACACCGCCATCCACGCTGCAATCACCACCCGCAACACAGCCAGCCGCGCCACCACCCCGCCTAGCACCGGCGGTGACCGCCTGGGAAAAGACCTCAGCCGCCTCACGGCGGTGCTGCACCACTTCGGCATTGAGGACGCAGCGAGCCTCGTCAAGCGCGCACCACCTCATCTGCAAGAGGTTATGGAGTCGCTGCTGTGGAACGACGAAATCGCACAAGCCGAGACCGGCAACGTCAAGGTCGAACGCAAGCTTCAGGAACTACAACGCGAACTGGCCGGATCCCCCGACTGGTCCGGGCCAATGGGCGGACCATTCACGATCCTGCTGCGCCAGACCATGCTCTTCCTGTCCAGCCGCTACAACATTGGCGCGACCATGGGCGGCCAACGCACCGCTTATCTACGCAGCAGTGGTGGCACCGCGCCCTTGGAGAAGCCCCTCCACCAAGACTATTTCGAGTGGCTCAGTCAGGGTCCGCTCTACAACACCCTGCAGGCCGAGCCGATCAACCGCGGTCGTGGACGGGCCGACGTCCTCGTCCGCTTCCGTAACGCCAGCTTTTGTGTCGAGTGCAAACGAGAACAGGACGACGCGACCCGCGACGGACTGCGGACCTACGCCGGGCAGGCGGCTGTCTACACAGACACCGACGCCGCCTTCGGAATCCTTCTCGCACTGGACCTGACTACCCCCACATCGGGTAGCCCGGACTTGTTCTCCAGCATCTGGGTTGAGCGCGTACAGCGAGAACGCGAAGACGACCCCCGCTACATCGTGATCGCACGACTACCCGGCAACAAGCCCCACCCATCGGCAACCACAACCCCGCCGAGGCGGCCGTAGCGGTGCCCCACAACAGGTCACGGAGGTCCCCGCCGCCGATTTAAGCCTCCGCCACCTCCGAATCCCGCACTACGGATGCTTCGGCTCGAGCCCCCTACGCGATCCCGGCCATCGACGTAGCTGACAGGAGAAGCTTCAATGACTTTCGACCAGCACAGCGTCCGGCTGGCGGTCCTCATCGACGCCGACAACGCACAGCCGGCGCTTATCGCACCACTGCTGGCCGAGGTCGCTAAGTACGGCACCGCGCACGTCAAACGCGCGTACGGCGACTGGACCGGCACCGGTCTCCGCGGCTGGAAGGAACGCCTGCTGTCCCAATCCATTCAGCCCATACAGCAGTTCGCCTACACCAATGGCAAGAATGCTACCGATGCCGCCCTGATCATCGACGCAATGGACCTGCTTTACACGGACCGGTTCGACGGCTTCTGCATCGTCTCCAGTGACAGCGACTTCACCCGCCTCGCGTCGCGCATCCGCGAATCCGGACTCACCGTCTATGGCTTCGGCGAACGCAAGACGCCCCAACCGTTCGTCCACGCCTGCGACAAGTTCATCCACACCGAAAACCTTGCCCGCGAGCATCCCGTCAAACCGACGCAGGGAGTCGCCAGCACGAAGTCCATGGCGCATGCCCCCCTCACTGAACTCGTCCAGGACACCGCGCTCGTGGACCTGCTACAGCGCACTGTCGATGCGGCCTCCGGTGACGACGGCTGGGCCCACCTCGCCACGGTCGGGCACATTTTGACCAAGCAGCGCCCAGACTTCGACTCCCGTACCTACGGATATGCCAAGCTTACCGATCTCGTCACCGCCACCGATCTGTTCGACGTCGACCGCCGCCTCCCCGGCGGTGGCAGGCCCGCTGTCGTCTACGTCCGCGACCGTCGACACCCATCACTCTGAGCCCTCTACATCAACCGCGTGGGTGTTCCGTGGGTGGTCGGATGCCAACGACCGTGGACGGATTCCACACCTAGAGTCTGGATTTCGGTCACAGAGAATTTGCAGCCGGCCGACCACTGCGCGTAAACGCCGCCCTGACCTGCCGATACTGTGCCGTCTTTATCCGGACCAGTGGGCGCGAAGCTGGACGCGGAGCCTTCAGGTTAACTAGCCCAAGGCATTCGGCATGACTGATGATTAAAGTCCTCAGCTCTGCCAATTGAGCTAGCGGCCCGCCGAGCCATCAGGTTACCCGAGCCCGTGTCCGCTCGGCGCACGGCTTTCCCAGTGCGCTTTCGAACGTCAAGCGGTACGGGTCGGGCCGCGCCCGGCCCCGCTGACCCGACCACCCGGCGGCCGGTCGCCGGTCGCCGGCATACCGTCAGCCGGCGTGATCGCCTGAGGGGTCGCGGGGTGGGACGACCGGAGCGGCCGGTCCAGTCGTGGTGCTGACGTCGGGACGGGGCTCGGCGGTCGCTGCGGGCTGGGCGGCCGGGCAGGTTTCGGCTCGGGCGATGTCTCGGCAGGCGGTGGCGATCAGCAGGCCCAAGCCGACGGCGAGGAAGGGCAGGCCGGCGCCGAACGGCATGTCCGTGACCGCGTTCAGGTTGTCACGTGAACCGGCGCTCCCGAAGCTCGCGGCCACCACGGCCAAGCTCATCACCAGCGTGCCGATCGCGGCCGCCAGGGCGATCATCGCCACCTCGGCGGCGTCCCGTGCCCAGAAGCTGGCCCCCACCGCGACCAGGACGAAGGCGAACGTCCAGAGAGTCCAGCCGCCACCGCCACTCAGGGTGGCGAACTCCCAGCCGGAGTACCACCAGTGGTGACCGGGCGACTGCCGGAACCAGGGCAGCAGGTAGCCGGCCAGCGTCAGCAGCGCCGCGAACAGCATCAGGCCGTCCAGGCCGGCGAGCCGCGAGCGTCGATAGTGATCCACCGGCGAATGGTAGCCGCCGATCGAACCCGGACCGCTCAGATCCAGGGCAGGGCGCTGCGGTGCTGCCAGTACCGGTCGGCCGGCTCGGCCAGCGAGCCCAGCAGAGCAGGGTGCTCGGAGGCCGGGCGTTGGACTGTCCCCGATGGTGCCCCGTTCCGGCCGCTCCCCGCGGACCTGCCGGTCATCAGCCGACCCGGTGCCGCCCGATCGGCACGATCAGCGGGGTGTCCGAGACCGGGTCCGGGATGACCCGGCAGCGCAGGTCGAAGACGTCCTCGACGAGCCGCTCGGTGAGCACCTCCCGCGGCGCTCCCGCGGCCACGATCGCGCCCCGCGACATCACCACCAGGTGGTCGGCGTAGCGGGCGGCGAGGTTGAGCTCGTGCAGCACCATGACCACGGTCGCGCCCTCCGCCTCGTTGAGGTCGGTGAGCAGGTCGAGCACCTCCACCTGATGGCTGACGTCCAGATAGGTGGTGGGCTCGTCGAGCAGCAGGATCCCCGTCCGCTGGGCCAGCGCCATGGCGATCCAGACCCGCTGCCGCTGCCCGCCGGAGAGTTCGTCGACCGCGCGGTCGGCCAGTTCCAGCACCCCGGTGGCGGTCAGTGCCGCCGCGACCGCCTCGTCGTCGGCGTCGGTCCAGCGGCGGAAGTACCCCTGGTGCGGGTGTCGCCCCCGGCCCACCAGGTCGGTGACGGTGATGCCGTCGGGCGCGATCGGACCCTGCGGCAGGATGCCCAGCCGCCGTGCCACCTCGCGGCCCGGCAGGCTGTGGATGGAGCGGCCGTCCAGCAGCACCGACCCGGCCGCGGTCGGCAGCAGCCGGGCCAGTCCGCGCAGCAGGGTGGACTTCCCGCAGGCGTTCGGGCCCACGATGACGGTGACCTCGCCCGTTGGCACGTCGAGGTCGAGCGCGTCCACGACGCGGCGGTCGCCGTAGCCCAGGCTCACGCCCTGGGCACTCAGGTCGGACGGTGCGGGCACGGTCATCCTCCTCGGCCGGTTCGGTTCGCCCGGGTGAGCAGCCAGAGCAGGTACGGCGCGCCGATGATCCCGGTGACCACCCCGACCGGGAACTGGTTCTCCCCGATCAGGTGCGCGCCGATGAAGTCCGCGGCAAGCACCAGCACCGCGCCGACGAGCCCCGCCGGCAGCAGCACCGGACGCCCGCCGCCGACCAGCCGGCCGGCGATCGGCCCGGACATGAAGGCGATGTAGGAGATCGGGCCGGCCGCGGCGGTCGCGACGCCGACCAGGCCGACGCCGAGCAACAGCAGCACGAGCCGGCCGCGCTCCACCGGCAGGCCGAGACCGCGCGCCAGGTCGTCGCCGAGTTGCAGGCCGCTCAGCGTACGGCCGAGCAGCAGCGCCGCCGGCACCAGCAGCAGCACGGCGACCGCCAGCGGCGCGACGTTGCCCCAGGTGCGGCCGTTGAGGCTGCCGGCGAGCCAGATCAGCGCCTCCTGGGCGGTTCGCACGTCGGCGCGGGTCAGCAGGAAGGCGGTGAGGCCGGCCGTCGCGGCGCCGATCCCGATACCGACGAGCACGAAGCGGTAGCCGCTGACCCCGGAACGCCAGGCCAGCAGATAGATGAGCAGCGAGGTGCCCAGCGCGCCGGCCAGCGCGACCGCGGGCACCATGTCGCCGGCCGCCGGAAAGAGCACGATCGACAGCACCGCGGCCGCCGACGCGCCGGAGCTGACCCCGATGACGTCGGGGCTGGCCAACGGGTTGCGGACGAGCTGCTGGAAGATCGCGCCGGCCAGCCCGAAGGCCAGCCCCGCCAGCGCCCCGACGAGCGCACGGGGCAGCCGCAGGGTGTGCACGATGTAGTCGACCTGCGGCGGCGTCGGCCGTCCGAGCAGGGCGCGGACGACGTCGGGCAGCGAGATCTGGAACGACCCGTACGACAAGGTCAGCGCGACCAGCGCGAGCACCGCGGCCGCCAGCACGACGGTGACCCGCCGGGCGCGGGCGTCCGTGCGACGCCGCACCCCCGCGACCACCTGCCCGCTCACAGCTCCGCCGCCCGTTCGCGGCTGCGGGGCTCGCGACCCCGGCTCACTCCTCGCGCTCACAGCTCGGCCAGTCGGCGGCGGCGGGCCAGGGCCACGAAGAACGGCGCACCGACGATCGCGGTCACGACGCCGACCTGCACCTCCCCCGGCCGGGCGACGACCCGGCCGAGCACGTCGGCGACGAGCAGCAGCAGCGGTGCCAGCAGCATCGAGTACGGCAGCAGCCAGCGATGGTCGGGTCCGGTGACGAGCCGCGCGATGTGCGGCACGACGAGCCCGACGAAGACCAGCGGCCCGGCCATCGCGGTGGCGGTGCCGCAGAGCACGACGACCGCCGCCGCGGCGACCAGCCGGGCCCGGCCGACGTGCTGTCCCAGCGAGGTCGCCATTTCGTCGCCGAGGGCGAGCGCGTTGAGCGACCGCGTCGCGGCGAGCGCGACCACCACCCCGACCAGCAGGAACGGCAGCCCCTGCGCCGCCACGTCGAGGCCGCGCCCCGACAACGACCCCACCCGCCAGAACCGGAACTGGTCGTACGTCGCGACGTCGACCACCAGCACCGCGGTGGTGAACGACAGCAGCGTGGCGGTCAGCGCGGTGCCGGCGATCGCCAGCTTCACCGGGGTGGCCCCGCCCCGCCCCATCGAGCCGATCGTGTAGACGATCACTGCCGCCGCGGCGGCCCCGGCGAAGCCGAACCAGACGTACCCGGTGAGGCTGGTGACGCCGAAGAGGCTGATCCCGACGACCACGAAGAGCCCGGCGCCGGCGTTGACGCCGAGGATGCCCGGATCGGCGAGCGGGTTGCGGGTCACCGCCTGCACGATGGCTCCGGCCAGGCCGAGCGCCACCCCGGCCAGCAGGCCGATCAGCGTACGCGGGACGCGCACCTCGGTGACGATGAGGCTGTCGCGGGCGGTGTTGTCCGGGTGCACGAGCGCCCGGAGCACCACGTCGAGGGGCACGTGCTGGGCGCCGACGGCGAGGCTGAGCAACGCCGCACCGGCGAGGGCCGCCGCGAGCACCACGAGTCCCGTGGTGAGCGCGGCGGCCCGGCGGGTGCGGGTGTCCGGCATCGAGGTCAGCGCGACAGCGCGGGAGCGAGCAGCGGCGGGACCTTCTCCAGCGCGTACGCCAGGCCGAGCACCGAGTTGCTCGAGAACGCGTCGGCGATCGCCTTGTCGTCCAGGTAGACCGCGCGGCCGGCCTTGACGGAGGGCACGGCCTGCAGCAGCTTGTCCTTCTTCACCTCGTCGGCGGAGATGCCGATGGTGAAGACCGTGGTGAGGTCGGCGTCGAGCATGCTCACCTGCTCCGACGAGATCGGGATGAAGAAGTTGTCCTTCTTGAGCGCCTCGACAGCCGGCGCGCTGGTGAAGCCGAGCTTCTGGAGGAAGTCGACCCGGCCGTCCCCGCTGACGTACGCGCCCCAGCCCTGGCTGGTCTTCACACCGGCGGTGACGGTCTTGCCCTTGAATTGGGGGTTGGCAGCGGCGACGGCGGCGAACCGGCCCTCCAGGTCGGTCTTGAGCCTGGTGGCCTCGGCGTCCTTGCCGAGCGCCTTGCCGATCAGGTCGAGCTGCTGCGCCCAGGTGGTCCGGTAGGCGGTGGCGCCGGCGGGGATGCCGACCACCGGCACGCCCAGCTTGGCGAGCTGGTCGTAGCGGGCCTTGTCGCCGCTGGAGCGGGTGTCGAGGATGAGGTCCGGCTGGAGCGAGGCGACTTTCTCCATGTCCACCTCGAGCGTGCCGACCTTGGTCGGCGCGGTGGTGTACTTCCCCTGGTTCCAGACGCCCTGGCCGTCGCCGCCGAAGGCCAGCCAGTCGGCGTCGCCCACCGGCTGCACGCCGAGGGCGAGCGCCACCTCCGCGTCGCTCCAGCCCAGCGTCACCACCCGCTGCGGGGCCTTGGGCACGGTGATGTCGCCGAAGGCGGTGGCGATGGTGACCGGGAACTGGCCGCCGGCCGAGGCCGACGCCGTCGGCGCCGCGTCGTCGGCGCCGGAGGTCGAGCAGGCGCTCAGCGCGAAGACGGCCGCGGCGGCGGCCAGCAGCGCCCGGCGGCCGCGGGAGGGAAGGGTACGCATGGCGGAACTCCCAGGATGCGACAAAGGTTTGCCTTACCTAATAGCGCCAGCACACCCCGTCGCAAGCCGCAGCGGGATACCTCACAGGAGAGGTCCGGGTCGATCCGGCCGCGTCGCTCGGCACGGCCGCGGCCTCGCCCGGTCCCGTCGGAGGGCGGACGGTCGGCACCGGCGAGCCCACGGCGGCCCGTCCGCTCGGTGACCGGGCGGGCCGTGCCGCCAAAGTGGGAGCGGTAGTCAGCAACCGGTTGTGTTGTTCCACCGGTCCGGCCAGTAGGCGCACCCGCCGTCGGCGCCGGTGGTGAACGTCCAGGACATCGCCCACGGGTCGACCTGCAGGGTCGCCCCGACCAGCGGCGCCCGGACGCCCTGGCAGTTCGTGCCGGTGACGGTGCCGGTCAGCTCGCCCCAGGTGACAGGAGACTGCATGGTCCTCGTCAAGCACACCAGCGCGACCGCACACGGGCGTCCTCCCTGATCACGACCTCGGCCGAGTAGGTGCCTGGGCTGAGTGACGTCCGCGGTAATCCCGACGGTGACGGCACCCCTCTCACCGGGGTAAGGACGTCTCGTCACTCCGTTATCGGTCCATCGTGGATCATGTTCGGGGTGCAGGTGATCTCGGCAGCCCGCCAGGCGTAAATCTTTCCGTTCACCGGGTTGCAGCCCGCTCAATTCCGAGGACCAACGCGGACAGGGTGGAACAGCACCGCTGATGGTCGGACGGGCAACCTAAGGCTGCGACGGCAGAGCGCTTCGTGGGGTTTTGTTATGCCCGGCCACCTTTGGTCCATCGACTCAGGGTTCGAGTCCCTGTCGGCCCGCGACGCCGTGGGTGAAGTCTGCCCGCGGAGAGCGCGGCCGGTCGGCCACGCCATGTTTGGTGCTGGGGACCAGCCCCGGAAATCCCGCGGTGCGGGTAGTTGCGCTGCCCCGGTGGTGGCCTTTGCTTTGCTCGGCAGGGGCGCCGGAGCCGGATCCGATGTCCGCCTCGTTCCTGGGCCTGTCTTCGATCGCGGCACGATCGCAGGCCGTGGTCCCGCCCGCGATGGCGGGCATCGAGTTCAAGTGGCGCACCTGGTTGTGCCATATCGGCTGTGCCGGGACTTTGCCGGCGAGTGTCGGCGACAATCGCTGACAAAGTTCCGACAACCCTAGGGTTCAGCTCCGGTGGCCGAGAAACCAGCAGTTCAACTCGGGGTCGGACGCTAAGTCGGACGCTAAGTCGGACCGAAGGTCGGTATTCCCTGGGGCACAACCAGCTGGCATCTTGCGAGATGAGTTTGGTGGCATCGGTCGCCTCGCCGGGCCGTCGCGACTCTTGATCGAAAGGACCTGACCTCACTGTGCCCAAGAGCTCCGCGGCGACCAGCTCGCCAGCGAACCCCACGAGAGCACCGCGATGGATGTGGATTCTGGTCATCCTTCTTGCGGCAGCATTGGTGTCCAATGTTGCAGGGCTGCTGGTTCATGCCAGCGGAGCCAACGTGCCGTTCGCTGTCCTGGCGGGTGGCGGTGCGTTCGGCACGACTGTTCTGCTCCTTCTCGCGATAGGGAATTTCCTCGAAAAAGGCAGCAGGTAGCTATCCGACAACACGGAGCCTTTTTCAGGCTGGCTCCCGGTCGGCGTCGAAGGCCCCGATCATCATCCCCGTCCCCGCTCCCCCTCGCGCCAGGCCGTCTCACACAATTCAGTCCAGCAGAGCCCGCATCCTGCGTGGACTCGGATCACGATCGGAGAGACACAGCGCGGTCGGCGACCATGTCCTCGCGCTCGCGGCGGACCGGGGTGGCGACCGGCCTGGCGCGGACCGAGGACGAGGACTTCGTGTGCGGGCTCGGCGCCGGCTCCACCACCGCCGCCGACCCGGCTGGGACGCCGTCGCCGCCGCGTGGCGGGAGCAGGCCCCGTGGTGCACGCGGTCCTGCCGCTGGATCGGCGGGGGACGCCCACCGGGCGATGGCCGAGGGCTGGTACGCGGACGTCACGTGCTGCGCCCCTGACCGTCGCGAGCCCGTTCCAGCACCTGCTCGACGGTGAGCGGGCTGCGCGGGTGGTGGGTCAACGACAGCGGAGTCCGGACCTTGCGGGGCGCCGCGCCCTCGGCGGCGAGGTAGAACTCGCCGACGGTCAGGCGGGAGATGTCCGGCACGTCCCCGCCTTTGGCCCGGGCCATCTCGCGGGCCGCCTCGATCTGGATCGGGCTGTTCATCAGGCCGTACAGCTGGGTCGCCGCGTTGCCCGGGATGCGGTTGTGCAGGCCCTTCGGCGCCTGGGTGGCGAAGATCAGCCCGAGTCCGTACTTGCGGGCCTGTGCGGCGAGCGCCAGCGTGCTCTGGGTGCACGCGGTCATCGCGCCGGACGGGGCGAACGTCTGCGCCTCGTCCATGATGAGCAGCCCGAGCAGTGGGCGGTCCCCGGCCGGGTTCTTCTTGATCCAGGCGAACAGCGCCATCTGGAGCTGGTTGACGAAGCTCTGCCGTACGTCGTCGGATGGCAGGCCCACCAGGCTGACGACCGAGACGCGAGCCCGCTTGCCGGGTGCGGGGGTGAGCAGCACGCCCGGGTCCATCGGCGTGCCCTCGCCCCCGAACAGCGGATCGTTCACCATGGCGGCGGTCAGGGTCTGCGCCAGGCTGAGGCCGATCTTGTCGGCGTCGTCCAGGTCGATGATCCCGTCCGGCAGGTCGGCGAGCGTGTCGACGAGGCCCTGCAGGCGGGAGCCGCCGCGCCGGCCGTAGTGTTCGACGGCCTTGCGCAGCACGGCCAGGCCCAGATGGGCCCGGGTGGCCCGGCCGGTGACCATGGCGCGCGGTGCGAGGGAAGCGACGGCCGCCTCGACGGCCTCGCCGAACTCGTCCGGGTCGTCACGCACGTCGGTGAAGTCGGGCAGCGGCTGGAAGCTCAGCGGCCGGCCCGAGTTGCGGCGCGGCGTCCAGACGACGACGTCGGTGTGCGCCAGGTAGTCACGGGCCCGCTCCGCGTCGCCCGGGCGCCACTGCGCGGGCGGCTCGGGCCATCCCTCGCCGAGCCGGGCAAGGTCGTTGTTCGGATCGAGCACGATGGCGGAGACGCCCGCAAGCGCGCACTCCTCGACGATGCGGCGGATGAGGACGGTCTTGCCGGAGCCGGAACCGGCGAAGATCGTGGTGTGCTTGCGCAGCGCCTCCAGCGCCAGCGGCACGGGCTCGCCGTCGTCGTAACCGTGCCCGATGACGAAGGAAGGATCGGCCGGGCCGGTGGCAGCGACGGCGACCGGCGTCGGCTCGGCGGGTTCCGGCGACGGTTCGCCGCCGGTGGTCCAGCGGTCCACGTCGGCCAGCGCGTGCTGGAGGAACTTCAGCTCCCGCGTCGGCCGGCGCTCGGCCAGCCAGCCCTGCAGGTCCATCGTGGCCTCGGCGAGCATGACCCGCAGTGCGGAGAGGACGCGCACGTCCTCGTCGTCGATGCCGAGCGTCTGACCGCCCGCCTCGGTGAACGCGTCGACTGCCTTGCGGGTGGCACCGCTCGTCGACCAGGCGCGGTTGCGCAGCAGGAACAGCTTTCGCCTGCCCGAGCCGGTGCCGAGGGCGGCGGCCACGGACGCCTTGCGGAGCCGGGCCAGCGCGGCGTTGCCGTGGTGGTCGTCGCCGATCGCCCGGAAACACCAGTGGACCTGGTCCTCGGTGCGCTCGTCGAGCGTGAGCCGCAGCCGGGCGTGCAGCGGCGGGTCGGTGCTCGGGGGCGGGTCGACGCTGAACGCCTCGCCCGCGTCGCCCCGCTCCAGGATCCAGGCGGTGAGCCCGGCAGCGAGCAGCGGCGGCATCGCCCGGTCCTCGGTCGCGCGCCGGAGCGGGTCGGTGACGTCGGCGGCCTCCCTCAGCTCGGCGAACCGGGCGTCGTAGCGGTCCATCTCCTCGCCGGTGGCGGTCACCGCGGCGGGCCGGGGCGCGCGGGGTTCCGCGGTGGGCGGCTCGCCCAGGCTCGCCATCTCCCGGACCTCGTCGTCGGCGAGGCACTCGCGGATGTGCCTGTCGATCTCGATGAGTAGTTGACGCGGGGTGAATGCCCCGGCCTCGGCGAAGGCGCGCGGGGACACCGGCCAAGACGGGTACGGCGGGACGAACCCCGCCTCCTGGTAGCGGAGGGTGAACCGCTTCTCGACGATCGCCCTGGCCAGGTCGGCGTCGTCGATGCGGCGCAGCGGCGGCGTCTCGCGGAACCGGTCGGCCACAGTGTCGGCGGCGGTGGACTTGATGATGGTCCACGAGTTCGGGATGCAGGCGAGGACGGTGAGCGTGCGCCGTGTCGCCTGCCGCAACGCCATCAGGCCGTCCGCCATCCGAGCCAGCATCAACGCCTGCTCGGGATTCATCGCGGCGGCGCCGGCCAGGGTGGGATCGCTCTGGATCGCCAGTTGGGCGATGAGCGTGTCGATCTGGTCGATCGCCACCACCGACGGGCCGGTGAGGGCGAGCAGCCAGGACAGGTCCTGCACGATCTGCTGGGCGGGGCGCGGGACGCGGCGCATCCCCCAGGCCGCGCGCTCCCCGGGGATCACCTCCTCGCCGGAGAGGAAGTAGTTCTCCGCGATGTCGCGGTGGGCGATGTCCTCGGAGGCGCTCAGCGCGAGCGCGCGTGCCGTCTCCTGGCAGGTGCGGGCCGCGTGCCTGTCGAAGTCCCCGAGCCCTTTCAGGAAGGCGTCCAGCGCGGCCCGGGTCAGCTCGGTGTCGCCCATGACGGCCCGGCGCGCCGTCCGGGGCGCCCCCACCAGCGCGGACAGACGCCGCAGTAGCAGTTTGAGTTGCGTCTCGCGGCTGCCGGGCACCGGCCGGGACAGGCCGTCGAGCATCGCGGCGAGCACGCCGTCCCAGAAGCCACCGGCGTCGAGCAGTCCGACCAGGAAGAAGTAGCCGTTCCGTTCCTGCACCTGCTGGCGGATCACGCCCAGCAGGTGGGTCTTGCCGGAGCCGCGCTGGCCCTGGACGACCAGGCCGAGCGGGCTGCCGTGCGGGTTCGACGCGGCCTCGCCCAACCCGGCGAGCACGTCCCGGACGACCGGGACGTGCAGACCCTCGACGTGGAAGGGCAGCGGCCGCCACACGTCGTCGGGCACCGGTGCCCAGTCGAACCGCAGGGTGGCCAGCGCGTTCCGTTCCGCCTCGTTCATCACACGCCGATCGCCAGCAGGTGGTTCTCCTGCCCGCCGAGGCGCAACGCGGCCGCGACGTCCGCCTCGGTGAGCGTCTTCTGGTTCGATTCCGGCGCGATGGTGACCCCCTCGGACCGGCTGAGCCGGCGCAGGGCCTCGTCCAGATCGTCGCGCGGCACGTCGGCGAAGAACGGCCGCAGCCGCCGCAGGCTCACCCAGGCACCGGGTTCGTCGGCGAGTGCCCGGTAAGCGGCGACCACACGCGCCTCCAGCGGCCCGGCCGGCTCAGCGGCCGGAGCGCGCACGTCGGTGAGCGCGAACAGTTCGGCGAGCGTCGCGCAGCCACTGCGCGCCAGGACCCGGTCGCGCAGGTGCGCCTGCAACGCGGTGAGCGCGGCACCCAGCGCGCTCGCTCCCCGCAGTGTGAAGTCGAGGTCGCTCTGCATCCGGACCCAGCCCTTGTCGTCCAGTTGCAGGGCGTACGTCGAACCGCTCTTGCGGCTGGCCACGTAGTGCAGGCGGGTGAGCTTGTCCCGCTGCGGTTTGCGTACGTCAAGGCCGTAACGGTCGCGTAGTTCGGTGTTCAGCACCTCCCGCGCCTCGGCCATGAGCACGACGAGGATCGCGCTCTCGGATGCGGTCAGGTCATCGCCGGCCATGATGCCGTCCTTCCGCCAGGTCTCGGCGACGTGCCCGCAGATAGGTGCCGATCTGCTGGACCACGGTGCCGACGTCGTGGATTACTCGGGCGTTCGTGAAGCGCAGGACGGCATAGCCGTCCAGTTGCAGCTGGACGTCGCGTTGCCGGTCGGCCTCGAAGCGGACCGGGCGGCAGTGCTCCGGGCCGTCGATCTCCACCACGCACCGCTCGTCCGGCCACACTAGATCCAGTCGCACCGGCGCGGACAGGCGGTGCGACTGGTAGTTCTGGTTCCATCTCCGTCCGGCCGCCCAGCTCTGGGCCGCGAGCGCCGTCTCCAGCATCTTCTCCGCGTCGCTGCCCGGATGCGGTCTGCCTGCCACCGGCCCGTTACCGGCGGGCACGGCCGGTGGTGCCACGCGGAAGGACGGCAGCCCCTCCAGCCCGGTCGCGCCCGCTCCGGCCAGCCAGACCGCAGGGCCGCCGGACTGCACGAGCCACGCGGACCCGGCCGCGACCACCCCGGCGTCGCCGGAGGCCGGCTCGACGAGCAGCACCACCTTCCGCCTGCCGAACGCGGCGGCGACGAGACGCGCCAGCGCGGCCGCTGCGGCGCGCAGCGGGAGCGCCCTGGTAGCGGGGCGTCGCCCGGTCACCGCGAAGACGGCCAGATCGGTCAGGAAGAAGCCGGGGTAGCGGTCCCGGCGGGCAACCGCGGTGGCCGCGGCCCGCACGGCCGCAAGGCCGGAGGTATCCGGGCGGACGCCGTGCGCAGTCTCGGGGAGCCAGGCCGGCAGCAGCTCGACGGCTACCTGTTCGAGCCGGTCCAGCGCGGCGCGTGCGAAGTCCGCCGGCATGGCGTACGCCGAGGCCGGGCGATGCACGACGGCGGCCAGCTCCGCGTGGTCGCGGGCGATCGCCATGGCCACCGCGCCGGCGTCCGCGCCGGGCAGGGCGAGGACACGGTCGGTCGGAAGATCGGCGAGGACCGGGTCCATGCAGCGTCGGCCCTCCCTCACCGTCGACCCCGGACGTCGGAGGACCAGAGTACGAATCGTCTTCGGTGGACGCCAGCCCTGATACGCCGGACGGCGACCGCGCGACGACGCTCAGGTGATGTCGTGGCGCATCGGGACGACGACGGCGAGCGCGGCGGCGGCGAGGGCGTACCCGGTCAGCAGCAGCGCACCGGCCGCCGGTGGCAGGAGTGCGACGGCGTCGCTGCCGAGCTGCGCGGACATCGCGTCGGCGACGTACGTGAAGTCGGTGAGTGCGGCGGTGGCACCGCCGGGCAGGAGCGGGTAGAGCGCGTTGACGCCGGGGATCATCATCAGTACGGGCTCGGCCAGGTACAGGTAGCCGACCACGACGCACACGGCCGCGACCTGGTTGCGGAGCAGCGCGCCCACGCCGGTGCCGACGAGCAGGTACACCGCCATCGCGACGCCGATGCGGGCGAGCAGCGCCAGCACTGTGGGAGCGGGCAGGCCCAGCGACACGCCACGGGCGGCGGCGACTGTGAACAGGGCCGCCGCAGCGGAGCCGGCCAGGACGATCCCGTAGCCGAGGCCAACGATCGCGTGGGTGGCGAGTTTGGCGGCGAGCACCCGCCCTCGGCGCGGCGCGAACATGAACGTGACGGCGGCGGTGCCGTGCCGGTGCTCGGACGTGGCCGCGAGGGCCCCGGCGGCGGCCGGCACGAAGGCGGTGAAACCGAGGATGCCGAGGATGGATCGCAGGCCCTCCTCGGTGTGCAGGCCGGGCATCGGCGGGTCGAAGTTCTCCGGTCCGACGAGCGCCATGAGCCCGACCAGACCGCCGCCGAGCGCGACGGCGGCGAGCAGCAGCCCGCCCCACATCCGGGTCGCCAGCACCCGGCGTAGTTCGGCTCTGAGCAGGTTCATCGGGCCTCCGCCGGGTCGGTGGTCAGGTCGAGGAAGAGCTGTTCGAGGCTTGTGGTCTCGGTGACCAGCTCGTGGATCCGCAGACGGTGGTCCGCGGCGAGGTCGGCGACGCGCGGCGCGTCCAGTCCACGTACCCGCAGCCGGCCGGGCCCGGCGGCCTCGACGGACCCGGCGGCGGCCAGTGCGGCGGCCAGCGTTGTCGCGTCCGGCGAGGTGACGAGCACAGTCGGCGGGCCGGTGAGCCGGGACCACGGCCCGGCGGCGACGAGTTCGCCGCGCCGGATCACCACCACGTCGTCCACCACCTGCTGGACCTCGTGCAGGACGTGGCTGGAGACCAGCACGGTGCGGCCCTCGTCGGCGAGCCGGCGCAGCAGTCCGCGGAGCCACGACATGCCTTCCGGGTCCAGGCCGTTCGACGGTTCGTCGAGCAGCAGGACGCGGGGGTCGCCGAGCAGCGCGGTGGCGAGGCTGAGCCGTTGGCGCATGCCGGTGGAGAACCCCCGGATACGACGGTCGGCGGCCTGCGCGAGGCCGAGCAGATCCAGTAGTTCCGCGACGCGACTGTCCGGGCAGCCGGCCATCGCGGCGTAGACGCCCAGGTGGTCACGGGCGGTGTGGCCGGGGTGGAACGCGTTGCCGTCGAACACCGCGCCGACGGTCCGCGACGGCTGGGCCAGCCGGCCGTAGGGCTGCCCGCCGATCGTGGCGGCGCCGCTGGTCGGCGTCACCAGTCCGGTCAGCATGCGCATCGTGGTGGTCTTGCCGGCACCGTTCGGGCCGAGAAAGCCGGTGACCGCGCCGGGCCGTACGGTGAAGGTCAGGTCGCGGACGGCGGTGACGTCGCCGTAGCGCTTGGTCAGGCCCGACGCCTCGATCGCCAGTCGGTCGCCGGTCATGGCCGGCTCCCCGTCGCACGCCCGATCGCGTCGGCCAGGCGCGATGCGGCCGGGTCGGAGACGACGACCTCGTCGAACTCCCCGCCGCCCGCCGCGCGGTCCAGCACCAGGTGCAGACCGGGCTGACCGCGCCGGGCCGCCACGAGCTGCCGGGGACCGCCGAAGATGCCCCAGACGCCGACCTTGGCGAAGCCGGACACCGCATAGCCGCGCCGGGCGCCGCGGGCCAGCCGGATCGGCTCGTCTACCGGGGCGGCGTGCCGCACGGCGGCCAGGCGCAGCGCGAACCGCTCCCGGCCGACCCACATTCGTTCCCATCCGGTGAACCGGATGTCGATCACGTCGCCGTCAAACGTTACCGAGGCCATCAGCCGTCGCCCTTCGTCGAGCCGGAGCCGCGAGCCGGATCCGGCGTGTGCTTGTCGTCGTCGGTGGCCGCCGGCTGCTCGGCGGGCATCAGGATGGTCGCCAGCAGTCGCGGTGTCCGCCCGTTGCCGGGTTCCCGGCCCAGCAACGGGCCGACGAGCGCGTTGAGCCCGGCCGCGAACTCGTGCAGCTCGGCGTCGGTCAGGTGCAGTACGAGCTGCTGGTATCCGACCCCGTCGGCGACGAAGTCGATCCGCTCCCGCGCGAGGTAGCGGGAGAACTCGGACAGCAGGCTCGACACGAACGCGGTGAAGTAGCGCGCGTGGTCCTCCGGCGTGGCCGTGGCCAGGGCCGCCGGGTCCAGCGCCGCGCCGTGCGCGGGCAGCGCGTACACCCGCTCGACGGCGCCGCGCACCTTGCGCTCCTGCACCACGTCGAGCATCCCGGTCTTCACGAGCGTCGCCAGGTGCCGGTAGAGCGTGGCGTGCGGGATGTCGGGCAGCAGCTCGGCCAGGTCGTGCGTGGTCACCCGGGTGCCCGCGGCGGCGCGCAGGATGCGGATCCGCACCGGGTGCAGCGCCACCTCCGCCCATCGCTCCATCGACATCGCCATGCCGGAACGGTATCACTATCGAAAGTGATACCGGTAGCGGATGGAGCGACCGGGCGCGAAGGCGGGGCGATCAGACGGGCGGACGGGTGTGGTGAGCCAGCACCCGCGCCAGGAGCCGGGCCAGCTCCGCCCGCTCCTCGGCGGACAGCGGCGCGAGCAGGTCGTCCTGCACCTCGGCGAGTCGCTTCTCCAGCCGCCGCAACTGCCGCCGCCCGGCCGTGGTGATGGTGACGACGTTGCGCCGCCGGTCGGCCGGGTCCGGGCTACGGGTGACGAAGTCCCGCTCGGCGAGTTCGTTGAGTGCGGCCACCACGTCACTGACGTGGATCCCGCTGCGCCGGCCGAGGGCCGCCTGGCTGGCGGGCCCGAACTCGTCGAGCGTGGCGAGCAGCCGGAAGTGGTAGCCCCGGGCGTCGACCTCGGCGAGCCCGTCGCTCACCAGCCGACCGGCGCGTACGGCGGTCCGGGTGATGAGCCAGCTCGGCAGGCCGGCCAGGCGGGTCGGTACGAGGTCCGGCTCGGGGTCGTCCACGAACCCAGCCTAACCGGAGACGTTGGCGTCCCCAACGATCTGCGATATCGTTGGTCACACCAACGTTAGTGTCACCAACGATCGGAGAACGACAGTGATCGAGCCGTTCCGCGTCCACGTCCCCCAGGCCGACCTCGACGACCTGGCCGACCGCCTCGCACGCACCCGCTGGCCCGACGAACTGCCGGACGCCGGGTGGGACTACGGCATCCCGCTGGCCCGGGTACGCGAGCTGGCCGAGCACTGGCGCACCGCGTACGACTGGCGGGAGGCCGAGGCCGAGCTGAACCGGTATCCGCAGTTCACCACCACCATCGACGGGCAGAACATCCACTTCCTGCACGTACGCTCCGCCGACCCGGACGCGCTGCCGCTGATCCTCACGCACGGCTGGCCCGGCTCGGTCGTGGAGTTCCTCGACGTGATCGGCCCGCTGTCCGAACAGTTCCACCTGGTCGTACCGTCGGTCCCCGGGTTCGGTTTCTCCGGCCCGACCCGGGAACGCGGCTGGGACGTCGACCGCGTCGCCCGTGCCTGGGCCGAGCTGATGCGCCGGCTCGGCTACCGGCGGTACGGCGCACAGGGCGGTGACTGGGGTTCGGTCATCTCCACCCGGCTCGGCGGCATCGACCCGGAGCACGTCGTCGGCGTACACCTCAACTACCTGCCCACGCCCCCGCCGCCCGGCTGGACCGGGGAGGCCGGACTGTCCGGCGAGGACCGGGACCGGCTGGCCCGGATCATGCGGCTCAAGACGCAGCGGCACCCGCACCAGGTGCTCTACGCCAGCCGGCCGCAGACCGTGTCGTACGCGCTCAACGACTCACCCGTCGGGCAGCTCGCATGGATCGCGGAGAAGTTCACCGAGTGGACCGACCCGGGATCGGCCGTCAGCGTGGACCGCGTCCTCACCGACGTCTCGGTCTACTGGTTCACCGGCACTGCCGCCTCGTCCGCGCGGCTGGTGCGGGAGAGCGCGTTCGGTGGCCCGCCCGCGCCCTGCCCGCCCCCGCTCGGGGTCGCCGTGTTCGCGCACGACATCACCCGGGCCGTCCGGCCGATCGCCGAGCTGACGTACACGATCCGGCAGTGGAGCGAATTCGACCGGGGTGGTCACTTCGCCGCGCTGGAGGTGCCGGAACTGTTCGCCGACGACGTCCGGTCCTTCTTCCGGAACCTGCCGTGACCGCGGTGCTCAGCCCATGGCCGCCGCGAACATCCCAGGCTCGTACGAGCCGCCGCGCTGGTGCACGAGCACCGCGAACCGGTTCGCCGCGTTGATCAGCCCGAGCAGGCAGACCAGCGCGGCGATCTGGTCGTCGTCGTAGTGCTTGCGTACCTGCTCCCACGTCTCGTCGGACACGCCCTGATGGGCGTCGGCGAGCCGGGTGCCCTCCTCGGCGAACGCCAGCGCCGCGCACTCGGCCTCGGTGAACACGGTCGACTCGCGCCAGGCGGCGACCAGGTTCAGCCGGACCGCGCTCTCGCCGCCGGCCACCGCCTCCTTGGTGTGCATGTCGATGCACCAGCCGCAGCCGTTGATCTGGCTGGCCCGCAGCGACACCAGCTCCTGGACGGTGCGGGGCAGCGACGACTGGTGGATCACCAGGCCCGCGCCGGCGAAGCGCTTCATGAACGTCGCCGAGACCGGGTTCTCGAACAGGTTGAATCGGGTCTGCATGGTTGCGCCCTCTCTGCTGGGGTGGGCGTCTGACGAACACGAGATGCCGGGGACCGCCCCGGCGTGACGGCGGCGCCGGGTGAGGACCACCACAGCGACCGGCTGTCACACGGCGACGGCGGCCGGCGTCTGGTGGGGAAGCAGCCGAGAGCGAAGGAGCCAGTCATGGCGGACCCGGCCACCGAGGACTTCCTCGCGCACCGGAACCTGCTCTTCACCGTCGCGTACGAGATGCTCGGCTCGGCGGCCGACGCGGAGGACGTGGTGCAGGAGACCTGGCTGCGCTGGGCCGGCGTCGACCTGGAGGCGGTCCGGGACCGGCGTGCCTACCTGGTCCGGATCGCCACCCGGCAGGCGTTGTCCCAGCTGCGCACGCTGGGGCGGCGCAAGGAGTCTTACGTCGGCTCGTGGCTGCCCGAGCCGCTGCTCACCGCGCCCGACGTCGCCGACGACGTGACGCTGGCGGAGAGCGTGTCGATGGCGATGCTGCTGGTGCTGGAGACGCTCACGCCGACCGAGCGGGCCGTGTTCGTGCTGCGGGAGGTGTTCGACGTCGGCTACGACGAGATCGCCGAGACGGTCGAGCGGAGTCCGGTCGCCGTGCGGCAGATCGCGCACCGGGCGCGGGCCCACGTCGCGGCGCGCCGCCCCCGGCGTGCCGTCCCGGCGGCCGAGGCCCGCGACGCGCTCGACGCGTTCCGGCGGGCGGTCGAGACCGGCGACCTGGACGGGCTGCTCCGCGTCCTGGCCGCGGACGCGGTGCTCGTCGGCGACGGTGGCGGGATCAAGCAGGCGATCGCCCGCCCGGTCACCGGTGGCGACAAGGTGGCCCGCCTGCTCGCGGGCGGCTGGCGCCGGATCGCGGCCGTGGCGTCGATGGAACCGGCGCAGGTGAACGGCTACCCGGCGCTGCTGGTACGCCTCGACGGCGAGCTGGACACGGTCGTCGCGGTACGCCTCGACGAGGGCCGGATCAGCGGCCTCTACGCGGTGCGCAACCCGGAGAAGCTGTCCCACATGACCCGCGAGACGACGCTGCGCCGATGACCGGCGGAAAGGCACGGCGGGAGGGCACAGGGGCCGACGTGCGACGATCACCGGATGAGCAGCGCCGCCTCCCCCGACGTCAGCGCCCTCGCCATCAACGTGACGGTGCCGGAGGAGTTGCGCTGGACCGACACCCGGCGCGGCGAGGAGTTCACGCTGACCACGCTCAACGTCCGGCTGCTGCCGGACGGACGGCTCGCCGCGAAGGCGTACGGCCGGCCCACAGCCGGTGGACGCGGCGCGTACGTGTCGTTCCGGGTGCCGGACCGGCCGGAACTGGCCGCGCTCGTGGCGGCGGCGGCCGACCGCGCCGCCGCGCTCTGGGCCGCGCACGGCGGCCTGGACTGACCGCGCGCGGTTGCTCTGCGCGGCGACGCCGGTGTCCGGGAAGATCTTCAGGATCTCCTCGGCGGCCCGGCGGCGAAGTTGTGGCAGCCGCCGAGGTAGTAGTCGTACATCCGGGCGACATCGGGTCGGTTCGCAGCCTCCGTCACGCCTCGATGTCTAGCGCTCTGGGCGACACACCGCTGACCCGCCGTGTCGACGATCCGGCCGATCCCGCCCTCCACCTGGTACGACGGTGGGACACACCGGCGCGAGGAGGAACCGATGACAGGTGGACGGGAGACAGTGGAGGTCGAGCCGGTGGTGTTCCGCGCCGTCTACGACTCGCCCGCGTCGCTGCCCGGGCGGCACCGGTGGACCACACCGGAGGCGGACGTGCGACGGCTGGAGAAGCTGCTGAACATACCGGCGCGCAGCATCGGCGCGCCGCTGTGGGTCAGCGGCGACGAGCCGGACTGCCCGAAGTGCGGGCGGCGGGTCACCTGGTACGACATCGTCGCGTCCGCGCTGCACGGCGTGCACGACCACACGATGATCGCGCGGGTGATCCTCGGCGAGCGCAAGTACGTGAACACCGAGGTGCCGGATGCGATCCCGGGTGTCCACTGTGCCGACTGCCGCACCCCGATCACCGGGCTGCGCAGCTTCAAGTGCCACAACTGGGCGTACGCGTTCGAGGCGCTGGAGGATGTCGTCGCCCGGATGTCCGGCCTGCCGGCTCAGTCGTCGCCGCCCGCCGCCTCCTGAGCGCGCCGTGCCGGGCGGCGGCCGGGCGGGGCCTGCGGCTCGGGACCGGGGTCGGGCACCGGCGGCATCGGCCGGGTGACCGGTCCGTCGCCGGTGACGCGGAGCTGTTCGCCGTGGTGCCACAGCTCCACCGCGTCGCCCGGCCCGGCGTCCGGCAACTCGTAGCGTGCCTGCCGTCCGGTGAGCGTGACCCGCAGCCGGTGCCCGTGCCGGCGCAGGTGGAACGCCAGCCGGGTGATCGGCCGGGGCAGCCGCGGTTCGAACGCGAGCACGCCCCGGTCGTCGCGCAGCCCGCCGAAGCCCTGCGCCACCACCAGCCAGGCGCCGGCCAGGGACGCCACCACCCCGGCGCGCAGGTCCAGCTCCTGGTGGTGCCGCCGGATCGTGCCGGTGCCCAGGTCCAGCGGCTCGTCGTCGACCCAGAGCCGGATCAGGGCGGCGTTCGGCGCGCTGATCACGGTGTCGCTGCGTTCCGGGAATCCGTACCCGCTCTCCGGGTAGGTCAGCTCGTGCTGCTCGTGGAACCCGTTGAGGTAGCTGCCGGGCATACCGCAGGGCTCGCCCTCGTCGAGCGTCCCGCGCCAGCCCAACCAGCCGTTGGCGAGCGCGAAGACGGACTCGGTCTCGCCCAGCCGGTCCAGGTCCGCGCTCGTGCGCCGGATCCGCCAACCGTCGTCGCCGTGCGGCACGCGCCCTCCCGAGTCCCGAAGCCTGGACCGCCACCGAACCAGACCCGGCTGAGAGGTGGCTGGGACTCCGATACCCGTGGCGAACCCGCCCGCACCTGCGGGTGGCCGATCACACGGTGACGAGCACCAGCATGGCGGCGGTGCCCAGCACCAGGAACGGCCCGAACGGCAGGTGCCCGGACCAGCGGACCCGCCGGGCGGCGAGCAGCGCCACCCCGGCCGACCCGGCGAGGAGGAGCGCGAGCACCAGCCCGGCCACCAGCACCGGCCAGCCGTACCAGCCGAGCAGCGCGCCCGCGCCGAGCGCCAGCTTGGCGTCCCCGAGACCGAAACCACGCCGCCCGAACAGCAGCGTGGTCGCGGCGAAGCCGCCGCCGAGCGCCAGGGCGGCCAGGACGGCGCGTACCAGCGGGTCGATTCCCGGACCGGTCAGCGCGGCCACCCCGAGCAGCGCCCACACGCCGGCGGCGGCCGGCCAGGTGAGCCGGTCGGGCAGGCGGTGCGCCATCGCGTCCACGATCGTCATCGGCACCGCCCAGACCAGCCACCAGGCCAGCGCCAGCCGCGCGGCGGGCGCGCCACCGGCGAACACCGGCACGGCCACCGCGAGCAGCAACGCCAACTCCACCACCGCGGGCGCCGCACCGACCCGGGCCCGGCAGGCCGGGCACCGGGCCGCGGGGCCGAGCGCCGGCAGCGGCCGGTCCAGCCCGATCGGGGCGCCGCAGCCGTCGCACGCCGTCCGGTCCGGACAACCCGGCGGTACGGCGTAGCGCGCCACCGCCAGCCGGAGCAGGGGTACGACCGTCAGGACGGCGGCCAGCCGGGCGCTCGGACGGCGGGCATCGGCCACCGGTCCGGTACGCCGCACCCGTTCAGCCGTCATGCCGGATCCCCCGTCCGGTCGCCGTGCGTTCCGCCGTGGAGCACGCAGAGTGATTTCTCCTTCGCCCGGATGTGACGGGGGAAGCTCGCAGCGGCACGCGACGCGACGCGCGATCGGCCGGGGCGAAGCACGGCGTGAGCCCCGCCGGACCGGTGGGACGGATCGGACGAGCGGCATGCTCCCCACCCATACCGGCGGCCCGTCGCCACCACCGCGGCGCGTACGGGTGAGCACACACCAGCCGGCCCGGAGCCCTGCCGAAGCCCGCTCGTCATCGTGGTGACACACACCGGCCACCACCTCCCGTCTTCACTCACCGTGTTCACGTGAATTGCCTCTGTTGCATCGGCGGACGTGAGCCTATGCTCGCCCCTTGGGTACGACGCAACCCCGATCAATTGGCGTCGGAGGCACCAGGACACAGAATCCGCAGCGATCAGTACAGGTCAATACAAGTGGCGGTGACGGGGCCCGGAGTCACAGTTCCGGGCGCGCTTCCGCATGCCCGGAGCGGGTCGGCATGATCGCCCCGGGCCGGCACCGAGGAGGGATCGGCGTTGCGCACACGGCAATCCCGCCGATGGGAAATCTTCCTGCTCAGCGTCGCGCTGGTGGTCGGCTCGACCGGCTGCGGCGCCGAGCCGGAGGCGGCCACCCGTCCGCTGACCGGCCGCGCCGCCGCACCCGCCGCCCATTCCAGCGCCGAGGAGAACGCGGCCGGAAAAGAGGCCCTGGCCGCCTATTCCGGCTATCTCGACGCGTCCCGGGCAGCCAGTGCTCGCAGCGATCCGTCCCATCCCGCTCTGACCCGTTTTCTGGCTGATCCGCTGCTGACTCGGGTGCGAATGGCGATTCTCGACGCGAAGGAGCACGGCGCGATGCGTACCGGGAAACTGCTCTCCGACCCCGAGGTCATGTCGGTCGACCTGACCGCGAGCCCGCCCACAGTCGAGATCCAGGACTGCCTGGACGCGAGCGGCTACCGGCTCGTCTACGCCAAGGACCGGAAGGCCGTGCCCGGCACGCGCGGCGGGCGCTACCTGGCCACCGCCACGGCGGTCCGGTACCCGGACGGCCGGTGGCGCGTCAACGGCGGCGCCGCGCACCAGGACCAGCCGTGCTGACCTGGGAAGGAAGGGGTGCCCCGGCCCGGCCGGCCCGGGCCGGGACGCTCCGCCGGCTGCTGCTCGCCGCCGGCCTGGCCGCGCTGCTGACGCTCACCGGCGCACCCGCCCGCGCCGCCGACCCGGGCGGTTCGTGCCCGCCCGAACAGACCGACTGCGACGTCTGGGACGACGACCCCGGCACCCCCGGCGGACCGGGCGGACCCGGTGGCGGCGGCGACAACGGCGGCGGGGGCGGCAGCACCCCGAAGTGCCAGTGGAACGGCCGGGCCATCCCCTGCTACAACGAGGCCCTCGGCTGGTTCAACAACGCCGACGGCTGCTACTACAAACTCGCCGAGCCGCAGGACGAGGCCCCTCCCGGCAAGCAGTGGTACCAGCTCACCTGCAACGGCGGCGACCTCGGCAGCATGCGACAGGAACTCCTGGACGCCCCGCCGCCCGGTTACGGCGCGCCGCCGGACCCGGAGGAACTGGCCCGCCGCGCGCTGGCCTCGATCTCACTGCTCCCGCCCCGGGCCGCCGTGGCGCCCCGGCGCAGCCAGGGCCCCGGCCTGGTCGGGCTGCCCGTCTGGATGTGGGCCAGCCCGGGCACGGCGTACTTCGGGCCGCTGTCCGCGTCCGCCTCCGACCGGGGACTGACCGTGGAGATCACCGCGAGGGTGGACCGGATCGTCTGGCACATGTCCGACGACATCGACGTCACCTGCGACGGACCGGGCACGCCGTACCGGGCAAACGGGCCGAGGGCCGGCTCCACCTCACCGGACTGCGGCCTCGACCAGGGCTATCCGAAGGCCGGCACCTACCAGGTGAGCGCCACGACGTTCTGGACCGTCGAGTGGTCCGGCGGCGGGGAGAGCGGCGTGATCGCCCAGAGCCGGTCCAGCGGCGTCGTCCCGGTACAGATCAACGAGCTTCAGGTGGTGACCCGATGAGTGTCGTGGCAGCCCGCAACGGAACCCCGGTGGAGGCTCCGGTCGCGCCGCCGAAGGTGGTCCGGCAACGACGCGTCCGACCCGGCCTGCTCGGCCTGGCGGTCCTGCTGATCGCCCTCGGCGGGCTGGGCGCCGCGTTCGCGGTCACCTCGGTCCGCTCCACCGGCACGTACCTGGCCGTGGCACGGCCGGTCGACGTGGGACACCAACTGACCGCCGACGACCTGGTGCCGGTACGCGTCTCCGGCGGGCGGGAACTCCAGCCGGTGTCCGCCGACCGGATGGACGAGGTGCTGGGGTTGCGGGCGGCCGTCCGGCTCACCCCGGGCACGCTGCTCACCCCGGCGCAGCTCACCGAGGCCCCGCTGCTCGGCCCCGGTCAGCAGCAGATCGCGCTGGGGCTGGAACCCGAGCAGGTGCCGGCCCGCAAGCTGCACCCCGGCGACAAGGTGCTGCTGGTCAGCACCCCCTCGAACGCCACCGGCGGCGGCTCCGACGCGTCCCGCGGCGGCGGCACCCGGTTCGAGGGGACCGTGATCGACACCGCCGCGCCGCAGAACGGCGACGTGGTGGTCTACCTGGCGCTCGCCGTACGGGACGTACCGGCGGTCGTGGCGCTCGCCGCCGACGACCGGATCGCGCTCGTGCTCACCGAGGCGGCCTGATGGCGATCATCGCCCTGGTCTCGGCGAAGGGGTCGCCGGGCGTCACCACCGCCGCGCTCGCCGCCGCGCTGAGCTGGCACCGGCGGCTCGTGCTGGCCGAGTGCGACCCGGCGGGCGGCTCGATCCTCGCCGGTTACCTCGGCGGCACGCTGGACGGCCCGCGCGGCATCGGTGAGCTGGCAGTGGGCGAGCTGCGCGACGGCAGCCTGGAGCACGCGTTCTGGTCCCAGCTCGTCGACCTGGACGCGCCCCGCCGCGAGCGGCTGCTGCTGCCCGGGGTGGTGGACCCGGCCCAGGCCGGCAGCGTGATCCCGCTCTGGCAGCGCTTCGCCGACTACTTCACGGCGCTGGAGCGGGGCGAACCGCCCTACGACGTGCTGGTCGACTGCGGCCGGCTGGCAGTCGGCGGTCCACCGTGGCCGCTGCTGCGGGCCGCCGCGGTGGTACTGCTCGTCACCCGCGCGCACCTGCCCGACCTCTCCGCCACCCGGGCCACCGCCCGCGCCGTCGAGCGGGATCTCACCGAGCACCGCGTACCGCCCGGCACGCTGCGACTTCTGGTGGTCGGCGACGGGCACGGGACCAGCGAGATCAGCAAGGCGCTACGGCTGCCGGTGATCGCCCGCCTGCCGCACGACCCGCGTACCGCCGAGGTGCTCGCCCACGGCGGCACCGTACGGGCGAACCGGCCGCTGATGCGCGCGGCCGGCGCCCTGGAGGTGCCGGTCCGGGCGCTGCTGGACCGGCGTCGCGCCCGGCTGGCCTGGCCCGGGACGGCCACACCGCGCGCGGTGACCGCGCCGAGCGTGCCGGGGGTGTCCGGTGCGGTTTGAACCGGTCTCCCACGACCCACGCGCGCAGCAGCCGGGCGTCGTCTCCACGGTCCCGCCGCTCGCCCCGCCGAACGGACGGCACCACGTACCGGGCCCGGCGCCCGCCGCGCCACCGGCGCCACCGCCACGCCCCCGGGTCGACTTCGCTGTGGTCCGCGAGCTGCGCCGGGAGCTGAGCGAACGGCTCACCCACTGGCAGCGCGGACGCGAGTTCGACGCCGACGCCGAGGAGGTCGAGCGTGCCCGGCTGGCGGTAGCCGTGGTGTCCGCGTACGCCGACTCGGTACGCCGGGCCGGCACGCCGATGGCCGCGGACTCGGAACGCCTGCTGCTCGACCAGGTCACGGCCGAACTCGTCGGGCTGGGCCGGCTCCAGACGCTGCTCGTCGACGACAGCATCGAGGAGGTGCACATCCTCGGCTGCGACCAGGTACGCATCACCCGGCACGGTGGCGGCGTCGACTGGGCCGAGCCGATCGCCGAGACCGACGACGAACTGGTCGAGATCCTCCAGGCGGCGGCCCGCCGGGCCGGGGCCACCGAACGCTCACTGTCCACCTCGAAACCCACGCTCGACCTGCAACTACCGGACGGCAGCCGGCTCGCCGCCGTGTTCCTGGTCAGCCACCGCCCGTACGCGGTGATCCGCAAGCACAACACGCTCGCGGTGAGCCTGGAGGACGTGGCGGGCGGCCGGCCCGACCTGGACGAGATGATCGACCCGCTGCTGCGCGACTTCCTCCGCGCGTCCATGCGGGCCGGGCTGAACATCATGGTCGCCGGGCTCGCCGGCGCCGGGAAGACAACTGTCATCCGGGCGCTGATGGACGAGATCCCGGCCGACGAGCCGTACGTGCTGCTGGAGGAGAGCCGGGAACTGCTGCCGGCCCGGCGCGGGCACAAGCACCGGGCGGTGATGAGCTTCGAGTCCCGGGAGGGCCACGGCGAGCGCGGCGCGGACGGGCGGCCGGCGGGTGAGGTCAGCATCGCCGACCTGATCCCGGTGTCGCTGCGCATGGGCGTGCTGCGGATCATCGTCGGTGAGGTGCGGTCCCGGGAGATCGTGCCGATGCTCCAGGCGATGTCGACCAGCCGCGGGTCGATGTGCACCATCCACGCGCGTACCCCCTCGGGGGTGAGCGAACGCATCATCGAGCTGGCGCTGTCGCACGGCCGGGAGATGACAGTCGACCAGGCCCGCCGGATGGCTGGCAACGCGCTCGACCTGATCGTCTACGTGACCGTCGAGGACGAGACAGCGATCGGCGGCCGCAAGCACCGGTTCGTCTCGCACGTCGAGGAGGTCATCGGCGTCGGCGAGGGCAACCGGATCACCACGACCACCGTCTTCGGCCCCGGGCCGGACGGCCGCGCCGTCCCCCGCCACCTGCCCGAGCGCATCCGCGACCAGCTGCTGCGCGTCGGCTACGACGCCCGCCTGCTCACCCGGTTCGTCGAGGCCGGTGTGGGCGCGTGGCGGCGGCCCCGGCACACCCGCCTCGGGGCGCGGCCGAGCGGAGGCGCGGCGTGACGCAGATCGAACTGATCGCCCTGGTCTCCGGCGCGGCGTGCGTGGCCGGGCTGGTGCTGACAGTCGTCGCGCTCGTCGGCACCCGCCGCCCGCCGGGTCCGGCGCCCGGAGCCGGGCCGGGCCTGAGCCGGCTCTGGACCGGTTCCGGCGCGAGCCGCGCCGACCAGCGCCGCTACCAGCTCCTGCTCGGCGCCGCCGTGGTCGCCGGGGCGGCGGCGTTCCTGCTCACCGGGCTGCCGGTGGTCGGCCTGCTGGTGGCGCTCGCGGTACCGGGCGTGCCGTGGCTGTTCGCGGTCGGCCGCGCCGAGCAGCGGGCCATCGCCCGGGTCGAGGCCGTAGGAGAGTGGACCCGCCGGCTCAAGGACATCTCGGCGACCGGCCAGGGGCTCCAGCAGGCGATCATCGGCACCATCGCCACCGCGCCGGAGGAGATCCAGGAGGAGGTACGCACGCTCGCCGCCCGCCTCCAGGCCGGCTGGCTGGCCCGCTCCGCGCTGCTCGCCTTCGCCGACGAGATCGCCGACCCGGTCGCCGACCAGGTGGTGGCCGCGCTGATCCTGCACCTCACCGACCGGGGTGAGCGCCTCGGCGACGTGCTCGGGTCGATCGCCACCGCCGCGTCGGCCGAGGTGGCGACCCGGCGCGAGGTCGAGGCGAAGCGCACCCAGCCCCGGTTCGCGGTCCGCTTCCTCACCGGGATGACGCTGGCGACGCTCGCGTACGGGCTGGTGAACAGCGACTACATCCGTCCCTACGGGACGGTGACCGGTCAGCTCGTGATGGCGGTGCTCGGCGCGGCGTTCGTCGGCCTGCTGGTCTGGGTGCGCTCGATGAGCCAGCCGCCCCGGCCGGCGCGGTTCCTGCCGGCGCCCGACCTGGAGGAGGCGATCGCGTGAGCGCGAGGAGCGAGCTTGCGAGCCCCGCAGTCGCGAACGAAAGGCGGGCACCGTGAGCGCACTCAACTGGCAGACGGCGATCGCGGTGCTCGGCGGGTGCGCGGTCGGGCTCGGGCTGTTCCTGGTCGTCCGCGAGGCGCTGCCGGCCACCCCGGCGCTCGGCCCGGCGCTGCGCCGGCTGCACCAACCGCCGGGTCAGGCCCCGGCCGCCGGTGCCGGGCCGGACTGGCTCGGCGGGTTCGCCCGCTGGCTGCGCCCGCCGCACCGGCAACTCGCCCTGCTCGACCGCACCCCGGAGCAGTACGCGCTGTCGGTGCTGCTCTCCGCGCTCGTCGGGTTCGCCACCCCGGCGGTCGCCTCGGCAGTGCTCTTCGTCGGCGGGGTGGCGCTGCCGGTAGCCGTACCGGTGGTGGCCAGCCTGGGCCTGGCGCTCGGTGCCGGGCTGCTCGCGCACCGCACGGTCCTGGCCAAGGCGGACGCCGCCCGGGACGAGTTCCGGCAGGCGGTCTGCACCTACCTCGACCTGGTGGCGTTGCAGCTGTCCGCCGCGCACGGCCCGGTGCAGTCGCTGGAACGCGCGGCGGCGGTCTGCGACGGCTGGGTCTTCGACCGGATCCGGGAGGCGCTGCGGCTCGCGCAGCTCCAGATGCACTCGCCCTGGGACGAGTTGCAGGAACTGGCCGAGCGCATCGGCATCCCGGAGCTGGGTGATGTGGGCGCCATCATGCGCTCCTCCGGCAGTGAGGGCGCCCAGGTGCACGAGACGTTGCGGTCCCGCGCCGACTCGCTGCGCGACCAGATCCGCACCGACAACCTGGCGCGGGCCGAGGGGGTCACCAGCAAGTTGGACATCCCCGGCTCGCTGCTGGTGTTCGTCCTGCTCGGCTTCGCCGTCTATCCGTTCCTCGCCCGTCTGTGAACCCACCTTCGAGAAGGAGACGACCATGCACCTCTACGCCTACCTGTACGTGGCGGTGAGCACCCGCCTCGCCGAGCTGCGCCGGGACTCCGAGCGCGGCGACAGCCCGGTGCCGACCGCGGTGATCATCTTCGGCCTGGTCGCGGTGGCCATGGCGGTCACCGGGCTCGCCCTGGCCAAGGCGAACAACTGGATGAACGCCATCCCGAACAACACGGCGCCGCAGGCCCCGTGATGCCCCGCCCCGCCCGTACGGTCCGGAGCCGGCCGGCGTCTGCCGGCCGGCCCGCCGGCCCGCCCGGTCCGGGGCGGTTCGCCGCCGCCCTGCGCGCCCGCCTGGCCGAGGGCGAGCGGGGCGCCAACCCGGTCGAGCTGGCCGTGGTGATGCCGGTGATCCTGGTGATGCTGTTCGGCTCGATCCAGGTCGCCGCCTGGTTCGTGGCCCGGTCCACCGCGCTGAACGCCGCGCAGACCGGGGTGAACGCCCAGCGCACGGTCGACGCCGGGCCGGACGCCGGACGGCAGCGGGCGATCAGCTTCCTGCAACAGTCCGGGGACTGGCTGGTCGGCTGGGAACAGACCGGCCCGACCTGCGTCGAGACCGCCACCGGTGTCACCTGCACGGTGCAGGGACGCTCCCTGTCGGTCATCCCGGGCGTCTCGTTCGAGGTCACGCAGACCGCGCACGGCCCGGCCGAACGCTGGACCACCGGATGAGCGCCGGGCCGCGGCGGGACCGGGGTTCCGTCTCGATCGAGGTGGCGGTGCTCGCGCCCGCCTTCATCGGGCTGATGGTGCTGGCCGGGGTGGCCGGGCGGACCGCCGTCGCGGACGAGGCGGTGGAGTCGGCCGCCCACGACGCCGCCCGGGCCGCCTCGCTCGCCCGCACCGCCGACGACGGCGAGGAGGCCGCCGAAACGGCGGCCCAGGACCAGCTCGGCTGGGCGGGGCTGAACTGCACCGGCCCACCCCGGATCGATCTCGCGGGCTCGGTGGCCGGGACGACGACGAGCTTCGCCGCCGCGTACCAGAGCGCCGCAGGCGTGCCGGCGACAGTGACTGTCACTGTGACCTGCACCGTCTCCTTCGACGACCTGAGCGCGCCCGGCCTGCCCGGCGTGCCGGGCGGCAAGACCGTCTCGGCGAGCTTCACCTCGCCGCTGGACACCTACCGGAGTCGCGGATGACCGGGCGGCGCGAGGCGGAGAACGGCCGGGTGAGCCTGTTCCTTGCCGTGGCGATGACGGGCGTACTCGCGATCATCGGACTCGCCTACGACGGCGCCGGGCAACTGCGCACGCTCCAGCGCGCGGACAACCTGGCCGCCGAGGCGGCCCGCGCCGGCGGCCAGATGATCGACCGCGCGCGGGCCATCGAGGGCGGCCCGAAGCGGATCGACCAGGTCGCCGCCCGCGCCGCTGTCGCCGGCTACCTCGACGCCGCGGGCGGCGTCCGCGACCACGAGGTCGACTTCCCCGTGGTCGGCGCCGAGACCCAGATCCGGGTACGCGTGCAGATCACCTACAGCCGGGACCTGCTGGGTCTGTTCGGCATGCAGGACACCGCCATCGTCACCGGTGAGGCCACCGCTCGGGCGCTCACCGGCCCACCGTAGGAAGGAAGGCCGCCATGGGTGCACCCCGACGCTCCCCCGTCCGCCGCGCCGGCCAGGTCCTCACCGGGCTCGGCGCCCTCGTCGTGCTCGTCGGGGTGCTGGCCGGCGGGCCGGTCGCGTTGCTGGCGTTCGCCGGCAACCCGCTGCCGGATCATCTGCCCACGCTGGCCGAGGTCGGTACGGCGTTGACCAGCCGCGACGACGGTCAACTGTTCCTGCGCGCGCTGGCGGTGGTGGGCTGGTTCGGCTGGGCGACGTTCGCGTTCTCCGTCCTGGTGGAACTGTTCGCGGCGGCGGTACGCAGGCCGGCGCCGAAGCTCCCCGGAATGCACCGCCAGCAGAAGGCCGCAGCCGCCCTCGTCGGTTCGGTCGCGCTGATCCTGGTCGCGAGCCCGGCCACGGCGAGCGCCGCCGCGCTGACCGCCCCGCAACCGGCGGTCGCCGCCCCGGCCGTCGTGGCTTCCGCCGTCACCGCCCCGAGTCAGTTCGCGTCCCCGGCGCCGATCGCGTCGAAGGCTGACGACCCGGCCGTGTACCGGGTGGCGAAGGGCGACTACCTGGGCGAGGTGGCGGATCGCTACCTGGACGACTTCGACAGATACAGGGAGCTGGCCCGGCTGAACCGGCTCGCCGACCCGGACCGGATCCGCCCGGGTCAGCTCATCACGCTGCCGGACGGCGCGACGGATTCGGGTGCCCGGCGGCACGCCACCGGACGGATCGTGGTCACCGAGCCGGCCGGGACGGCGCCGGTCAAGCCGGGTGACGGCGGCGCCTCGTCGACCACCCCGAAGGCGAAGCCCAAGCCCACGCCGCGCGACGCGACGCCCACAGTGGAGGCGCCTGTCGGTCAGCCGCCGGCCATGTCGGCGGGCGCGTCCCGCGCCACCGCCGAGGAGGGCATCAACCGTCCGCTCGCCATCTCGGCGGTGCTGGCCGTGGCGAGCATCGTCGGCGCGCAGATCGGCGCGCTGCTCGGGCTGCGCAAGCGGCCGGTGCCGGCCCGGGCGCTCTCCAGCGGGCGGCACCGGCGGGGCTGACTCAGGGCAGCCGGGCCTCGACCCGGCCGGACACCACGCGGGTGGGCAGCACGACCTGGTCGTTGGCGGCCGGGCCGTGCACCACCTCGCCGCCGCCGAGCCGGAACGCGCTGCCGTGCCAGGGGCAGACCACGCAGGCGTGGCCGTCGACCTGCTCGATCGTGCCCTCGCCGAGCGGGCCGCTCTGGTGCGGGCAGCGCTCCAGCATGACGGTGACGTCGTCGCCGTCCCGGTAGAGGATGACCGAGACGTCGTCGATCTCCTTGGTGACCAGCTCGTGCCGGGGCAGGCTGCTCAGGTCACCGACCCGGTGCCAGCCGTCGCTGATCAGGTGCAGCTCGGAGACGCTCTGGCTGGCCTGGGCGCCCTGCTTGTACGCGAGGTGCCCACCCAGGTACGCCCCACCGCCCGCAGCGGACAGCCCCAGGTAGGACAGCGCCCGACCGAGGCCGTGTCGCCCGTTGAGCCGGGCCGCCAGCGAGCCGGCGAACAGCGCCAGGCCGACGGTGTTGGCGGCGGCGTGCACCAGCCCGACGCGGCGCTGGTCGCGGGTGAGCGTGGCCCAGTCGTTGAGCCCGGCGACGGCCGCGGGCAGCGCGCTGACCGTACCGAGACCCACCAGGGCGGTGGCGGCGCGGCGCTGACCGGGCAGCAGGTCCACCACGGCGGCGGAGATCCAGGCGCCGACCGGCACCTGGACCAGAGCCGGGTGCAGGGGATGGCCGAGCCAGACGCCGTGCAGCGCGTCGCGTACCCGCTGGGAACGCAGCGTGCCCTGGACGGCGCGCTGCAGCCGGTCACCCACCCGGTCGAGACCGGTGGCCTGTTCGAGTTTCGTCAGTAGTTCGCGCACCCGTTCCGACTTCCCGGCAGGAGAGCCCCCAAACCGGACGCGCCGGAATTCCCTCGCACGGAAGCCCCGCTGGATATACTCGGGCGGCCGACCGTATATAGGGAGCCGCGATGACCAAGATCCTGGTGGACGTCGACGACGAGGCGCTGGCGGATGCCGCCGAGGCGTTCGGCACGAAGACCAAGAAGGACACGGTGAACGTCGCGCTCCGCGAGGGCGCGGCGAGACTGCGCCGCGCCCGCGCGCTGGCGGAACTGGCCGAGCGCGGGCAGGCCGGCGACTTCGACGAACTGCTCGACAAGGGTGCCTACCGGTCATGAAGCTGGCCGACTACCTGATCGACACCAGTGCCCTGGTCCGGCTCCTGCGTGATCCCGACGTGCTGGCGCGCTGGGACCAGCAGGTGACAGCGGGCCTGCTCGCCGTGTGCCCCCTGGTCGAGCTGGAGTTCCTCTACACCGCCCGGTCCGTCGCCGACCGGACGCGCCTGGCGGAGCAGCTCCGGGCCGCCTTCGGCTGGGTGGTGATGCCGGACCGGATCTACGAGCGCGCCGCCGAGATCCAGGGCGAGCTGACCGCGCGGGGCACGCACCGCTCGGCGGGCGCCGTCGACCTGCTCATCGCCGCCACCGCCGAATACCACGGGCTCTCGTTGCTGCACTACGACCGGGACTTCGACCAGGTCGGCGCCGTCACCGGGCAGCCGATGCGCTGGCTGACCCGGCCCGGCACGATCAAATAGGCCGTAGCCACGACGGCGCCGTCGCGGGCATGCTGAGCCCATGGGGGTACGCGTCGAGCACGCCGGTGCCGTGACCACTGTCATCCTGGACCGGCCCGAGGCCCGTAACGCCGTGGACGGGCCGACCGCACGGGCGCTGGCCGACGCGTTCCGCGCGTTCGACGCCGACCCGGACGCGGCGGTCGCGGTGCTCTGGGGCGCGGGCGGCACGTTCTGCTCCGGCGCCGACCTCAAGGCCGTCGGCACACCGCGCGGCAACTGCGTCGAGCCCGACGGCGACGGGCCGATGGGGCCCACCCGGATGCGACTGTCCAAGCCGGTGATCGCCGCGATCTCCGGGTACGCGGTGGCGGGCGGGCTGGAGCTGGCGCTCTGGTGCGATCTGCGGGTCGCCGAGTCGGACGCGACGCTGGGCGTGTTCTGCCGCCGGTGGGGCGTACCTCTGATCGACGGCGGGACGGTCCGGCTGCCCCGGCTGATCGGCGAGAGCCGGGCGATGGACCTGATCCTCACCGGCCGCCCGGTGCGCGCCGACGAGGCGTACGCGATGGGTCTGGTCAACCGGCTGGTCGCGCCGGGTGAGGCCCGCGCGGCGGCCGAGGAGCTGGCCGCCGGGATCGCCCGGTCCCCGCAGACGTGCCTGCGCAACGACCGGGCGGCGGTGCTGGACGGCGCGGGGCGGCCGGAGCCGGAGGCGATGGCGATGGCGACCGAGCTGGCCTACGGCCTGGAGTCGCTGGCTGTGGACGGGGTACACGGCGCCGGCCGGTTCGCCGACGGGGCCGGCCGGCACGGCGCGCCGGCCGGCTGAGGCGTCACTTCAGCGCGCGCAGCGCGTCCTCGATGGCGCGGTGGAACGTCGGGTACGCGTAGATCATGTGCCGGAGCTGGCTGATCGGCACTGCCGCGTGCACCGCCACGACGAGCGCGGAGAGCACCTCGCCACCGGCCGGTCCGGCCGAGGTGGCGCCCACGAGGACGCCCTGGTCGGCGTCGGCGATCAGCTTGACGAACCCGGCGTTACCGGTCTTGTGGATCCAGCCCCGGGCCGACGAGGTGAGGTCGGCGTACCCGACCTGGACGTTGACGCCACGCTCGCGGGCCTGCTGTTCGGTGAGACCGACGGCGCCGACCTCGGGGTCGGTGAACGTGACCCTGGGCAGCGCCCGGTAGTCGGCCACCGGGACGCTGCCCGGCGCGGCAGTCGAGCCGCCCGCGCTCATCGCGCCGCCGACCGCGCTGACCACCCCGGCCGCGCCGCCGACGACACTCGCGGTGCCGCTGGCGTCCGGGCCTCCCCTGGTACGCCGCATGTGGTCGAGCACGTCCGCCACCACGATGCCGGCCTGGTACATGGCGATGTGGGTGAACGCGCCCTCGCCGGTGAGGTCGCCGACCGCCCAGATCCCGTCGGTGACGTGCATCCGGTCGTTCACCGGCAGGTAGCGCTGCCCGGCGTCCACCCCGACCGTGTCCAGGCCCAGCTCCTCCAGATGCGCCCTGCGGCCGGTCACCACGAGCAGCTTCTCGCCGGTGAACCCGGTGCCGTCGGCGTGCACGGTGAACGTGCCGCCGTCGTGGCTCACCCGGCCGGCCTTGACCCCGGTGTGGATCTCCACCCCGTCGGCGCGCAACGCGTCGGCGGCGAGCGCCGACGCCTCGGGCTCCTCGACCGCGAGCACCCGGTCGGCCGCCTCGATGACAGTCACCCGGACGCCGAACCGGGCGAAGACCTGGGCGAGTTCCAGCCCGATCGCGCCGCCGCCGAGCACCAGCAGCGACGCGGGCAGCTCCTCGACCTCGACGGCCTGGTGATTCGTCCAGTACGGCGTGTCGGCCAGCCCGTCGATCGGCGGGACCGAGGGCCGGGTGCCGGTGCCGAGGACCACGCCGTAGCGAGCCTGGAACACCTGGTCGCCGACGCGTACCCGGTTCGGGCCGTCGAGCCGCCCGCTGCCCCTGACGAACCGACCGCCCTTTCCGGTGAACCGGTCCACCGCCACCTTGTCGTCCCAGGTGTCGGTGGCCTCGGCGCGGATGCGCTTCGCCACCGGCGCCCAGTCGGGCTGCACCCGGGCGGACCCGGCCAGCTCGTTGACCCGGTGCGCCTCGGCCAGCGCGTTCGCCGCCCGGATCATCATCTTGCTCGGCACGCACCCCCAGTAGGGGCACTCGCCACCGACCAGGTCCCGTTCGATGCCGACCACGGTGAGGCCGGCCTCGGCGAGCCGCTCGGCCACCTCCTCGCCGCCGACGCCGAGCCCGACCACGACCACGTCCACCAGTTCCGGCTCCGCCATTCCGCAAGCATTCCGCACCTTCGGGACACCGGCCACCGCACCGGGCCGGAATTCCCGCGCTCGTCACGAACGGGACCGCCTACCGTGGCCGCATGCACGCGCGCTTCGCCCCGGTCCGGGACTGCTTCCACGACCTGTTCACGACCGGCCGGGAGACCGGTGCGTCGCTGTCGGTGTGGCACGACGGCGTACCGGTGGTGGAGCTGGTGGGCGGCACCACCGCGGCGGTCCCGCCCGGCACTGTCGTACCGGCCGCCGGAGCGGACCGGCCGTGGCGACCGGACACGCTCGTCGACGTCTACTCGGTCGGCAAGCCGGTGGTCGCGCTGTGCCTGCTGCTGCTCGTCGACCGGGGCCGGGTCGACCTGGACGCGCCGGTGTCCGCGTACTGGCCGGGTTTTCGCGCCCCGGCCGCCGTGCGGCAGGTGCTCGCCCACACCGCCGGGCTGCCCGCCTTCCCGGTGCCCCGGCCCGCCGCCGCCATCGCCGACTGGGATCTGCTCTGCGCCGACCTGGCGGCGGCCGAGCCCGAGTGGGCGCCGGGCGCCGTCGCGGCGGAGCACGCCTGGACGTACGGCCACCTGGTGGGCGAGTTGGTCCGCCGGGTGGACGGGCGGCCGGTGAGCCGGTTCCTGGCCGAGGAGATCGCCGGTCCGTGGCACCTGGACCTGGCCTTCGGGCTCGGTGAGGCCGACCGGCGGCGGTGCGCCGATCTGTCGTACGCCGATCCGGCCTGGCCGGACGCGATGCGCGGCGAGCCGGGCTCGTTGCGGGCGCGGGCGCTGGACAACCCGCCGGGCGGGCGGGACGTCGCGATGGTGAACAGCGACCTGTGGCGGGCCGCCGAGATCCCGGCGGTGAACCTGCACGCCACCGCCGCCGGGCTCGCCCGGCTGTACGCGGGCCTGCTCGCCGGCGGCACCCTGGACGGGGTACGGCTGTTCAGCCCGGAGCTGGTCGCCGAGGCGACGCGGGTGCAGTATTCCGGCCCGGACCTGCTGCTGGACCGGCCGGTGGACTGGACGCTCGGCATGCAGTGGGAGCCGGACGGCAGTTGGGGCATGGGCGGGATCGGCGGCAGCAGCGCCTGGGCCGACCCGGACCGCGGCTACACCTTCGCGTACGCGACCGCCCGGCTGGCCGGCCACGACCGGGTGGAGGACCTGGTGGAGGCCTTGCACTCCTGCCTCTGATCGTCGGTCACCCTCGGTGATTCCGGGGTTGTCGTCACGCAGCGCATTCGCCCGGCCGGGCGGCCCCATGTTCCCTTTTCCGGCTTTGCTCTGCACCCATCGGCGCAGCACCGTGCTGAGCAGGGATTTCCTCGCAGGTCCGAAACCCGCGCAAGGCCCGTGCGGTGACTTTCCGCAACCGATGCGGATATGGCTGCAGAGCAAAGGGGACCGGAGGTGGAAGGCGCCGGCGGGCGGCGGGCGGGGCGCGGAGGTCAGCGGAGCCAGACCGGGTCGGTGCCGGGCACCTCCAGCGGTGGCGGGTAGTCGAGCGTGCGGCGTACCTCGTCGGGCAGCCGCCACGGCTGGTGCACCGCCTTGCCCGCCACCGACGCCAGCTCCGGCACCCAGCGCCGCACGTACGCGCCGTCGGGGTCGTAGCGCTCGGCCTGCCGTACCGGGTTGAAGCCGCGGTACGGCCGGGTGTCGTTGCCGGTGCCGGCCACCCACTGCCAGTTGCCCGAGTTGTTGACCCGGTCGCCGTCGAGCAGCCAGCGGAAGAAGACGTCCAGGCCGGGCCGCCAGTCCAGCCCGAGGTGCTTGGTCAGGTAACCGGCGGTGATCAGCCGCGCCCGGTTGTGCATCCAGCCCTCGGCGCGCAACTGACGCATGCCGGCGTCCACGATCGGCATGCCGGTCCGTCCCTCGGCCCAGGCGTCGAACGCGTGCGCGTCGTCGCGCCAGTCCTCCCGCGCGCCACGCCGGTAGGCGACCGTGGACAGGTCGGGGAAACCGGCCACCACCTGGTGGTAGAAGTCGCGCCAGCAGAGCTGCCTGACGAACGGCCCGTCCCGGTCGCCGGCCCGGTTCGCCACGGCCAGCGGCGACACGCATCCGAAGCGCAGGTACGGGCTGAGCCGCGAGGTCTCGTCGCCGGCCATGTCGTCGTGGATGTCGTCGTACCGGTCGAGGGTGGGCAGCCAGGCGGCGAGTCGGCGCCTGGCGACGGTCTCGCCGCCGACGGCGGCATCCGGGCTGCCACCCTTCGGCGGGTCCGGCAGCCGGCCGGGGTCGACGCCGCCGGGCAGCCGGACCCGCTTCGGCGCGTCCGGCTCGTCCCGCCACCGCTCGCCCTGCCAGGCCCGGAAGTAAGGGCTGAAGACCCGGTAGTGGTCGCCGCCGCCGGGGCGCAGCGCGCCCGGCTCGACGATCGTCAGGCCGGGGAACAGGCGCAGGAACATCCGGTGCCTGTCGCACTCGGCGCGCAGGCGGCGCTCCCGGCGGTGGGCGTAGCGGCTCACGTCGGCGGAGAGCCCGATGCCCTCGGCGCCCACCTTCCGGGCCAGCTCGACCGTCTCGGCCACCGGGTCGCCACGCCTGATCACCAGGTCGCCACCGCGCGTGCGCAGCGCCTCACGCAGGTCGGCCAGGCTCTGGTGCAGGAACCGGGTGCGGTTCGGCGAGAGCTCCTGCAACGCCGGGTCGAGCACGTAGAGCGGCACCACCCGGTCGAACGCGGAGCAGGCGGCGGCGAGCGCCGGGTGGTCGTGCACCCGCAGGTCACGGGTGAACAGCACGACGGCGGTGCGGCCGGTCATCCGGCCAGGGCCGGTTCCAGTACCGGGCCGGGCACCCGCACCGGCGTGCCGGGCGGGGTGAGCAGCGCCCGCACGGCCACCGCCATCCGGCGCCGCTGCGGCACCAGGGCACGGCGGACGAAGACGTCGTAGTCCTGCGCGGCCACCTCGTCGAGGATTCCGCCGTAGAGCGCGTACGCGGTGCGCATGCACGCCTGCGAGGCCGGCTCCAGCAGCGGGATGCCCGGCGCGGCGGCGACGTAGTGGGCCTGGGCGCGGGTCACCTCGTACTCGATCAGCTCGCGGATGCGCGGCGTGGTGCGGCCCGCGGCCTTCGCCGCGAGCAGGTCGTCGCGGGTCAGGTCGAACTTGGCCATGTCCTCGTCGGGCAGGTAGGTCCGGCCCCGGTCGAGGTCCTCGGCGACGTCCCGGATGAAGTTGGTGAGCTGGAACGCGAAGCCGAGCTGGCGGGCGGGCTCGCGGGCGGCGGCCGGGTCGGAGCTGCCCAGGATCGGCAGCATCATGGTGCCGATGACAGCGGCCGAGCCCTCCATGTAGTCGAGCAGGTCGTCGTAGGTCGGGTACGACATGACGGTCAGGTCCATCGCCATGCTGCGCAGGAACGACGCGAAGTCGTCGCGGTCCAGGTCGAACACGGCGATGGTGTGCAGCACCGCGGGGAGCAGCGGGTCGTCGACCGACGCACCGTGCAGCCCGGCGACGAATCGATCCGACCACTCGCGCAGCCGGGCGGCGCGCTCGGCCGGCGGCAGGTCCTCGGTGCGGTCGACGATCTCGTCCGCGTACCGGGTGAAGCCGTACAAGGCATGCACATGCCGCCGTTTCCAGGCGGGAAGCAGTCGCGTGGCGAGATAGTAGGTACGGCCGTGACGGCGGTGCAGCTCGCGGCAACGGTCATAGGCGGCGGTCAGATCCGTGTCCATCGGCCCTCCTCAGCTTCGACGCAGAAATCGACGCAACTCGTAAACCCTAGGGTACGCTCGCCCACATGGCCAACGACGCAGTTGCGGGTAATGCGCTCCGCGTCGCGCCGGCTCAGCCCGGGGCGACGGACGATCCGGTCCGCGGCGTACTGGCCGCGTTCACGAAGGACCTGATCAAAGGGGTCGATGAGACACTCGCGGCGTTCCTGGCCGCGGAAGTCGAATCGCTCACCGAGATCGACGCAGCGATGGGTGGCTTCGCGGCCACGGCGCGCGACTGCGTACTGGCCGGCGGCAAGCGGGTCCGCCCCACGTTCGCGTACTGGGGATGGCGGGGTGTGGTCGGCGGTGAGGAACCGCTGTGCTCGGTGCTCCCGGCCCTGTCCGCGCTGGAGCTGCTGCACACGTTCGCGCTGGTGCACGACGACGTGATGGACGCGTCCGACACCAGGCGAGGGCTGCCCACCGCGCACCGGGCCGCCGCCGCCCGGCACCGGGCCGCCGGACACACCGGCGACCCCGACCGGTACGGCGAAGCCGTGGCCGTCCTCATCGGTGACCTCTGCATGGTCTGGGCCGACCGGCTGATGGCGCACGCGGCGGTCCCGGCGGAGCGGCTGCTCGACGTGCGGCGTTGCTACGACCAGATGCGGGTGGAGACGGTCGCCGGGCAGTTTCTGGACGTGCTCGGCGAGAACGACTCGGCGAGCTGGACCGTCGACCGGGCGCTGCGGGTGGCCCGGTACAAGACCGCCAGCTACACCGTCCAGCGTCCGCTGCTGTTCGGCGCCTGCCTGGCGGGCGCCGACGCGGACGGCCCGCTCATCGCCGCGTACACCCGGTACGGGCTGGCCGTCGGCGAGGCGTTCCAGCTCCGTGACGACCTGCTGGGCGTCTACGGCGACCCGGACACCACCGGCAAGCCGGCCGGGGACGACCTGCGCACCGGCAAGCCGACCCCGCTGCTGATGCTGGCCCGGCAGCTCGCCGACCCGGCGCAGCGCCGGGTCCTGGAGCGGGCCGGCTCGGTCACCTCGGCAACCGAGGTGGACCGGCTGGCCGACGTGGTCCGGGACACCGGGGCCACGGCCCGGGTGGAGCGGATGATCTCCGACCGGGTGACCGAGGCGCTCGCCGCGCTCGGCACCGCACCGATCGACGAGACCGCGCGCACCGCGCTGACCGGCCTCGCCACCGCCGCCACGGCGCGGCGGGCATGATGAGCAACTTCGTGAGCAAGGGGGCCGGAATGCGTACCGTCAAGGGACGGACCGACCGGGTGGTCGTGGTCGGCGCCGGGCTGGGTGGGCTGGCCTGCGCGCTGCACCTGGCCGCCAGCGGCCGGCAGGTGACAGTGCTGGAACGCGAGCCGGTGCCGGGCGGGCGCGCCGGGCGGCTCAGCGTCGACGGGTACGAGTTCGACACCGGCCCGACCGTCCTCACCATGCCCGACCTGATCGCCGAGGCGCTCGGCGCGGTGGGCGAGGAGCTGACCGACTGGCTCGACCTGACCCCGCTCGACCCGGCGTACCGCGCCTACTACCCGGACGGGTCGACGCTCGACGTCATCACCGACACCACCCGGATGGCCGCCGAGATCGCCCGCGTCTGCGGCCCCCGGGAGGCCGACGGCTACCTGCGTTTCGTCGACTACGCCCGCAACCTCTGGCAGTGGGAACGGGCCGACTTCATCGAGCGCAACCTCGACGCGCCGACCGACCTGCTCACCGGCAACCTGCTGAAGCTGTTCGCAAACGGCGCCTTCGGGCGGCTCCAAACGAAGATCAACCAGTTCTTCCGCGACCCGCGTACCCAGCGGATCTTCTCCTTTCAGGCCATGTACGCGGGCCTGTCGCCGCACGACGCGCTGGCGATCTACGCGGTCATCGCGTATCTCGACTCGGTAGCCGGGGTCTGCTTCCCGCGCGGCGGCATCCACGCGGTCTCGCGTGGGATGGCCGGTGCGGCCGAGAAGCACGGCGTGCAGATCCGCTACGGCACCACCGTGACCCGGGTGGAGACCGCCAACGGCCGCGCCACCGGCGTCGTCACCGCCGACGGCGACGTCGTCCCCGCCGACACGGTCGTGCTCAACCCCGACCTGCCGGTCGCCTACCAGGACCTGCTGCCGCCCAGCCGGCAGCGCAAGCTCACCTACTCGCCGTCCTGCGTGGTGCTGCACATCGGTTCGACGCAGGGCTATGGCAAGATCGCCCACCACAACATCCACTTCGGGCGTTCCTGGAAGGGCACGTTCGACGAGGTGATCCGGCGAGGCGAGCTGATGACCGACCCGTCGCTGCTGGTGACGAACCCGAGCCGCACCGACCCGTCGGTGGCACCGGCCGGCAGGCACACCTACTACGTGCTGGCCCCGGTGCCGAACCTGGAACGGGCGCCGTTCGACTGGGCGGGTGACCTCACGCAGCGGTACACCGACCAGCTCGTGACCACTCTTGAGGAACGCGGCTACGTCGGCTTCGGCGACGGCATCGAGGTGATGCGAGCCGTCACCCCGGCCGACTGGGCGGCGCAGGGCATGGCCGCCGGCACCCCGTTCGCCGCCGCGCACAGCCTCTTCCAGACCGGCCCATTCCGCCCCTCCAACCTGCACCGGACGCTGGAGAACGTGGTCTTCGTCGGCTCCGGCACCCAGCCGGGTGTGGGCGTGCCGATGGTGCTGATCAGCGGCAAGATCGCCGCGGCCCGGATCACCGGGGCGATGTCGTGAGCGAGCGGGAGACGCACCTGGTCGAACTGGTCGACGACGACGGGCTGGTGATCGGCGAGACCACTGTGGCGACCGCCCACGAGCCACCCGGGCGGCTGCACCGCGCCTTCTCGGTGTTCCTCGTCGATCCCGAGGGGCGGGTGCTGTTGCAGCAGCGGGCCGCGGTCAAGACGCGGTTCCCGCTGCGCTGGGCGAACTCCTGCTGCGGGCACCCGCTGCCCGGCCAGTCGCTGGCCGAGGCCGCCAACCGGCGGCTCGCCGAGGAACTCGGCGTCGACCCGGTCGACCTCACCGAGGTGGGCGTCTACCTCTACTACGCCGAGGACCCGGCGACCGGACGGGTCGAGTTCGAGTACGACCACGTGCTGCGCGCCGACGTACCCGCCGGCCTGGTCACGCGGCCCGACCCGGACGAGGTGGCCGACCTGCGCTGGGCCGACCCCGGCGCGGTGGTGGCCGACCTGGACGCCCACCCCCGCGAGTACGCGCCGTGGCTGGGCGGTGTGGTCAACCGGCTGCTGCACCCGACCGACGCGTCCCGGCCGGGCGCACCGGCCACCGAGGCACCGGAGCGGTCGGGTGGCCGATGAGGCGCTGAGCGCGGGGGCCGTCGCGCGCCGACTGGGCGTTGCGGTCACCACGCTGCGTACCTGGCACCAGCGCTACGGTCTCGGCCCCAGCGAGCACGTACCGGGCCACCACCGGCGGTACACGCCGGCCGACCTCGCCCGCCTGGAGATCATGCGCCGGCTGACCACCGAGGGGGTCGCGCCCGCCGAGGCCGCCCGCTGGGCCCGGCAGGCGCCGGCCGTGCTGCCTCCGGAGCGGCTCGGCCTCAAGGCAAGGGCCTCGACGGTACGCGACGGCGGCGGCACCACCATCCCGGTCGGCCGGGCCGGGCCGGCCGCGCGGGGGCTGGCCCGTGCCGCCATGCGACTGGACTCGGTGACCATCGGCCGGACCATCGCCGACGCGCTGGCCGCCGACGGGGTGGTGGCGACCTGGGAGGGGCTGCTGCGGCCGGTGCTCGCCGGCATCGGGGAGCGGCACGCCGCCACCTCCGCGCTGATCGAGGTGGAACATCTCATGTCCCGGTGCGTCTCCGAGGCGTTCGCCACAGTGGCGCGGACGTACCCGACCACCGGTCCGCCCCGGATCCTGCTCTCCTGCGCCGACGAGGAGCAGCACTCGCTGCCGCTGGAGGCACTCGCCGCCGCGCTGGCCGAGGTCGGTGTGAGTTATCGCATGCTCGGTGCCCGCGTACCGGTGCCGGCCCTGGTCGAGGCCGTCAACCGGACCGGTCCGGCGGCCGTGGTGCTCTGGTCGCACATCCGCGCCACAGCCGACCCGTACCAGCTCGCCGCGCTGCTGGCGGTGCCGCGCCGGCCGCTGCTCGTGCTCGCCGCCGGGCCCGGCTGGCGGGCCGACTCGCTGCCGGCCGGGGTGGTCCGGCCGGTGGACCTGGCCGAGGCGTTGTCACTGGCCGTGGCGGTACGGGACTCGCTGGACCAGTCCACGACGAGCTGAGCCCCTCTCCCGTTCCGGGTCGGCGTCCACTACGGTCGGAAAGTCCGTCTGACCCCGACCCCTCCGGGAGCGACGAATGCGTCCACGCGCCCTGTCGGCGCTCGCCCTGGGCCTGGTGCTGCTCGTCACCGGCTGCGGCGAAGCCGGCAAGTCACCCGAAAAGGCCGCCGCACCGCCGTCGGCCTCGGCCTCGGCCTCTGCGTCACCGTCACCGCCGCCGGTGACGAAGCCCTCACCGACCCCCACCACCCCTGCGAAGCCCAAGCTGCGCCCGCTGCCGAAGAAGCTGCCGGCGGGCCTGCACCGGACCAGCGGGAGCAACGGGGTGGCGCTCACCTTCGACGACGGGCCGGATCCCCGCTACACCCCGCAGATCCTGGCCCAGCTCCGGGCGGCCCACGTGAAGGCCACCTTCTGCGTCGTCGGCAAGCAGGCCAAGCGCTACCCGGAGCTGGTGGCCCGGATCGTCCGGGAGGGCCACCAGCTCTGCAATCACAGCTGGCACCACGACATGAACCTGGGCCGGCGCTCCGCCGCCGAGATCCGATCCGACCTGGAACGGACGAACGAGGCCATCCATGCCGCCGCACCCGAGGCGCCGATCACCTGGTTCCGCCAGCCCGGTGGCCGCTGGACGGCCGAGGAGGTCACGATCGCCCAGCAGATGGGCCTGCGCCCGTTGCACTGGAGCGTGGATCCGCAGGACTGGGACCACCCACCGGCGAAGACGATCATCAAGCGGGTGAAGGGCGCCACCCGGCACGGCTCGGTCGTGCTGATGCACGACGCGGGCGGCGACCGGGCCCAGACGATGGCCGCCTGCCGGCACCTGATTCCGGACCTGAAGCGGCGATACGGCATCGCCCTGCCGCGCTGACCTGCGTTTCTGCCCGGCTCTACGGTCACGCCCATACCGGTTTTGTCGTCCGTGCAGGCATGACATATGCTTCTCCTGCCTCCGGCGGGGCCGGATGGGAGCAAGTCCGCTTGAAGTTGCGAGTGTGCAATGATGGCGGGGCCGCCCTCATCGTCTAGCGGCCCAGGACGCCGCCCTTTCAAGGCGGTAGCACGGGTTCGAATCCCGTTGGGGGCACGGTCCGGCTCGCGCCGGATGCAACACCAGCCAGGTCCTGTGGAGCAGTTGGAGTGCTCGCCGCCCTGTCAAGGCGGAGGTCGCGGGTTCAAGTCCCGTCAGGACCGCAAGCGCTGACGCCGCGCAGCTCGATGCGCGGCGTTCTGCGTATCGGCCGTGCGGTAGCATGTGCCGAGCACCACGGCCAGGTAGCTCAGTTGGTACGAGCGTCCGACTGAAAATCGGAAGGTCGGCGGTTCGACCCCGCCCCTGGCCACATAGCCTTTCGCCGGGCTACAGGAACGCCGACCAGCGGGAACGCAGGTCGGCGTTCTGCTTTGTGTCCCAGCAGCCCGCTTGTTCGGCGGGCGGCAGGCGGTTCGTCTACGTCGAGGATCTCGAACGGCTGAGATTCGCCGAGGCACGGTAGTCGTCGGCGCACAACGGAGGTCCCCACCGGTGCGTACGCCGGTGGGGACCTCGCGATGTCCGGCTCAGACCGCGGCGGGCTGCGCCGCCGCGTCCGAGGCGCAACAGGCGCTCTCGGTCGCCTTCGCCAGCTGCGGCGAGTCGGCCTTGACCGTGTAGACCTCCCACGGCTCGTCGCCGGGGCCGCGTACCCAGACCTTGTCCTGGAGCGCGTAGCAGCACTCGGTGTCGTTCTCCTCCAGCGTGATGAGGCCGGACTCGGTGAGGCGGTTGGTCGCGGCGTTGACCTCCTCGGTGGTGGACACCTCGACCCCGAGGTGGTCCATCACCGTCGGCAGGCCGGGCTCACCTTCGAGGAGTACGAGCTTCAGCGGCGGGTTCTCCACCGCGAAGTTGGCGTAGCCGGGGCGGCGCTTGGCCGGCTCGACGCCGAACAGCTTGCTGTAGAAGGCCACGGAGCCTTCGAGGTCGGACACGCGCAGGGCGAGCTGGACGCGGGACATGGGAACCCCCTGTCTAGATGTTCATCTAAGCAAGCTTCACCCTGCCTCCTGATTTGAAGTCTGTCAACCTAGAGGAATGTCGAAACAAACGCTGGATCCGGATCACCAGGGAGGGCCGCCAGGCCCTGCACTCCGAGATCGCCGCCCTCCAGGAACTCCTCCGCCGCCACCAGCAGGCCACACCGCCCTCTCCCGGCCACCCGACCCCGCCTCGGTGATCAAGGAGTTTGTGTCATCCAGGGCCGGTGAACCGGGCACAAACTCCTTGATCAACGGGATGGGGCAGGGCGGCGGGCGGGTCAGGTTCTCCGGGGGGTCTGGGTGGGGCTGCCCTGGAGCGCCTCCCAGACGCTCCGGCCGCGCCGCACGGGAGCGCCACCAGCGCCTCCCGTGGACCGCCGATCCCGCCGCCTGCCGCTGTCGGGAAGCGGAGTTCCCGGTGTCCGGAAGCGGGCGCTACGGAAGCTGCACACCGAGACATGAGCCGGTATGGTCCGGACCTATGGGACAGGAGTTGGCCGATCCGGATGAGGTCCGGCAGGAATCCGACCGCTTCTCCCTCCGCAGCAGCCTGCTCGTCCCGGCGTCCGCCGAGCGGGCGTACGCCGTCTTCACCGGCGCGCTCGCCGACTGGTGGGTGCGTGAATACACCTGGTCCGGCCCGGAGGCGCTCGCCGCGATCGGCATCGAGCCGCGGGCCGGCGGGATGCTCTACGAGATCGGCCCGTACGGCTTCCGCAACGACTGGGGCCGCGTGCTGACCTGGGATCCGCCCCGGCGCCTGGTGTTCACCTGGCAGATCGGCCCGGACCGGGTGCCGGTGCCGGACCCGGCGCGGGCCAGCGAGGTGGAGGTCCTGTTCCACGCCGGCGGTCCGGAACAGACCCGGGTGGATGTCGAGCACCGCTACTTCGACAGGCACGGCACGGCCGCCGAGGGCTACCGCGAGGCCCTCACCGCGGGCTGGCACGAACTGCTCTGCCGCTACCTGGCGACAGTCGCCCGCACCAGCGCCTGACCCGCACCTGTCAGCCGGCGATACCGGGCGCCGCACCCGGGCCGGCCACACCGGTGCCGCCGAGGTCGGCCCGGCGGCCGGCGTCCGCGCCGGAACCGAAGCCACCGCCGGCGAGCCGTCGTCGCGGGGCGGTGCGCAACCGGGGGTACGCCTCGGCGACCCGGCGCTGCACGCGATCGGAGCGGTCGGCGAGCACCAGTGCCGTCGAGGGCCCACCCGACTCCGCCACCGCCTGGCTCTCGGCCGCGCGCAGTCGTTCCGCGACGACGTACGCGAACCCGGCCAGCCAGGTACGCCGGAACGCAGCCGGGTGCTCCCCGGCCGGTACGACAGCACCGGCGAGCCCGTGCGCGGCCTGCACCAGCAGTGAGGTGAACAGCAGCTCGACCCGTTCCAGGTCGCTGGCGAAGCCGAACAGGTGCATGACGAAGCCGTTGCCCTGCCGGCGGCGTACGCATCGGCAGCGCATCGGTTCGGCGACCGCCGCGAGCAGGCCGGCCTTGTCCCGGGCGTACGGTGCGACCACGTCGACGGTCCGGTCACCGACCGGGTCGGCGGCCGGGTCACGGGCGGCGAGCAGCGCCCGGTCGACGCCGTAGCGGGCGATCAGCTCGGTGGCCTTGGCCATGAAGGCGGCCGACTCGGCGGGCGTGCAGGCCGGGTCCTCGGCCTGGGCGAGCAGCTTGCGCACCTTGCTGAGCATCGCCTCGGACATGCACCCAGAGCTACCACAGCCGGGGCGCCGGGCCGCGCGCCGGGCTCAGTCCGACCGGCTGCGCAGCGTGGCGATGGTCGACCCGGCGAGCGTGAGCAGGCAGTCGGGCAGCAGCCCGTCGGCGGCCGCCGCCCCGAACAGCGCCTCGCCGGTGTCCGCGTCGTCGTTGGCGCACGCGCTGACGAAGCGGGCCACCCAGCGGGTGTCGTAGGCGGCCTGGTCGATGCCGGGGAAGTCGAGGGCGGCGCCGCCGCCCGGGGCGTCGTCGCCGAGCATGGTGGCGGCGAGGCACCACGCCACTCCGTACGCCCCGGCGAGGCCGGAGCGGTCCACCACCGCGTCGAACGCGCCCACCACGCCGGCGCCGTCACCGGCAAGGGCGGAACGGAGCACGGCGGTCGCGTCGTCGAGCGTCTGCTGTGCTTCGTCGTTCACCTGCGGAACAGTATCGCCGGGGGTCAAGCCGTGACCCGGAAACGGCCCATCGACCACGCAGAGTGATACCCGCAGTCGGGGTGCCGACGGAGCCGACTCCACAGTCCCGCATGCTGCGCGAGCACGCTAAGGTGCGCAGCGGACCTTCGCCGGAGGAAGGACGACCATGCTGAGAACACGCACGTCGCGCGCGGCCCTGTCCATGGCCTGCGCGGCGCTCCTGCTCGCCACGAGCGCCTGCGGGAGCGACGAGCCGGAGGAAACGCCTGCCACCCAGGTACGCCTCTACGGCACCGACGGCAACATGCTCAACTCGTACGCCACGGAACTCAAGGACCGGGCGGACCTGGTGAACGGGATGAAGGGCACCACGCCCCTCACTCCGCTGGCCGAGAGCTTCAAGGAGCGACTACTCGCCGTAGATCCGAAGCTGGGTGACTTCCTCTACTCCGCCGAGTCGTACGACGCGGTCGTGATCAGCGCGCTGGCCGCCCAGCTCGCCGGCACCACTGCTCCGGCCGAGATCGCCAAGCAGATCGTCGGGGTGACCACGGGCGGTGAACGCTGCGACGACGTGGCGGCCTGCCTGGAACTCGCCCGCGCGGGCCGGGACATCGAGTACCGGGGCGTGTCGCTGACCCGCGCCGGGTTCACCGACACCGGCGAGCCGGCCACCGCCAGCTACGGCACCATGCACTTCGACAACCAGAAGATCGACGACAGCAAGACCGAGTTCGTCGGTGCCGGTGAGGAGTCGGGGGCGAGCACGAAGGCCCCGCCGCGTGGGCGCAAGCTGCGCGACGGGAAGGCGAAGGACGCCCCGCTGGTCCTCGGCGGTCTGCTGCCGAAGACCGGTGACCTGGCGCTGGCGTACCCGCCCATGGCCGCCGGTGCCGCGCTGGCGCTCCGCGAGGTCAACGCCGCCGGTGGGGTGCTCGGTGAGCCGGTAAGGTGGATCGAGGGCGACGACGGCACCAACCCGGAGGTCGCCAAGGCCACAGTCGCCTCGCACGTCACCAAGAGCGTCCAGGTCTTCATCGGCGCGGGCGCCTCCGGCGTCTCGCGGGCCGTGCTGCCGGACGTGGTGGCCGCCGGCCGGATCCTGTTCTCCCCGTCGAACACCGACGCAGGGCTGAGCGCTGTGGACGACAAGGGCCTCTACTTCCGTACCGCCCCGCCGGACAGCCTCCAGGGTCGCGCGCTGGCCGACGTGATGCTCCGGGACGGGCCGCGCAAGATCGCGATCCTGGCCCGTAAGGACTCGTACGGCGAGGGCCTCCAGGAGAACGTCCGCTCGGAGCTGGAGAAGGCCGGGATCGGCGCGGACCGGATCAAGCTGCTGACCTACGAGCCGCCGGCCGACCCGAAGACGCCTGTCGACTTCAGCGGCCCCGCCAAGGAGATCAAGGCGTTCGGCCCGGAGGCGCTGCTGCTCATCGGCTTCGCCGAGTCCGCGCCGGCGATCACCGCGCTGGACGATGCGGGAGTCGACATCAAGCACTGACGCGTACCGACGCGAAGGGCCGCACCGGGACACCGGTGCGGCCCTCGTCGTCTCTCCCGGGCTCAGCGGGCCCGGCGCCGGTCCAGGAACTCGGTCATCCGCCGGTGCTTCTCCTCGTCCTCGAAGAGCACCGCCTGGCTCAGCAGGTCGAGCTGCGGGTGCGCGGCCGCCGGGGCGTCCACCGCCATCTTGGTCAGCCGCAGCGCCAGCGCGGAACCCTTCGCCATCTCGTCGAGCAGGCCGTGCGCGGTGGGCAGCAGCTCCGCCGGGTCGGCCACCACCCGGTTCACCAGCCCGATCCGCAGCGCCTCCCCGGCGTCCACCCGCCGGCCGGTGAACAGCAGCTCCTTGGCCCGGGCCTCGCCGATCAGCGCCGGGAGCCGGTAGGTCGCGCCCGCGCCGGCCAGGATGCCCAGCCGCACCTCGGGCTGGCCGAACACCGCGCGGTCCGTGCACACCCGGAGATCGCAGGCGTACGCCAGCTCGGCGCCGCCGCCCAGCGCCGGCCCGTCGACGGCGGCCACAGTGGGCATCGGCAGCGCCCGGATGCGGGCGAAGACGCCCTGGTTGATGGCGGCCAGCGCGTCCAGCCGGCCACGCTCCCGGAGCTGGGCGATGTCGGCGCCCCCGGCGAAGATGCCCGCCGTCCCGCCGGTGAGCAGCAGCAGCCGGGGACGCGCCTCCAGGTCGGCGCAGACCGCGTGCAGCTCACCCACCAGGTCGGCGTCGATGGCGTTGCGCTTCTCGGGCCGGTCCAGCGTGACCACGAGCCGGTCCGGCAGCTCCTCGATCCGCAGCCCGGTCATTGCTTCACGCCGTCCTTCCAGGTGTAGAAACCCTGCCCCGACTTCTTGCCCAGCCTCCCGGCGGCCACCATCTCCACCAGCAGCGGCGGCGGCGCGAAGCGGTCCCCGTACGCGGCCTGGAGCGTGCGCGCGATGTCGAGCCGCACGTCCAGGCCGACCAGGTCGGTCAGCTCCAGCGGGCCGATCGGGTGCCGGTAGCCGAGCACCATCGCCTTGTCGATGTCGGCCGGGCTCGCCACCTCGTCGGCCACCATCCGGATCGCCTCCAGGCCGAGCGTGACGCCGAGCCGGGACGTGGCGAAGCCGGGCATGTCGCGTACGACGACGGGGTCCTTGCCCAGCCGGGCGGCGAGCGCGACGGCCGCTTCGGTCGTAGGCGGCGCGGTGGCCGGGCCGACCACGACCTCGAGCAGCGCCATCGCCCACACGGGGTTGAAGAAGTGCAACCCGACGAAGCCGGCGGGGCGGTCCAGCCCGGCGGCCAGCTCGGCGATCGGGATGCTGGATGTGTTGCTGCCCAGCAGTACCGGCCGGCGGCTCTCCGCCTCGCGCAGTACGGCGCGCTTGAGGTCGAGCCGCTCGGGCACCGCCTCCACGATCACGTCGGCGCCCTCGGTCACCTCGGCGAGCCCGGCCCGGAGCGTGACGCGCTCACGGTTGGCGGTGGCGGCCTCCTCGGTCAGTTTGCCGCGCTGCACGCCCCGGTCCCACAGTTCGCCGAGCCGGCGCACGGCCTCGGCGCCCCGGGCGGGGTCGACCTCGACCAGTTCGACCGCGTACCCGGCGCTGGCCGCCACGTACGCGATGCCGAGGCCCATGGTGCCGGCCCCGACGACCACAAAACGACCACTCATCGACGTCCCCTCGCCGCGGCGGGCGCGCGCGGGGTCTCCGCCGCCGGGCCCGTCCGCTCGCTCGTTCCCGCATGCGACCCTATGCATGGCCGGGCCGCCGAGGATGCGTGGGGGCGGAGCGGACGGGGTAAGGACGGCCCTCAACGCCGAAGGAAGGAACGAGATGAGCCAGGCACCGGAGAGCGCGGAGAGCACCGAGACGGTCGAGACCCGCGGCGACGAGCGGGTGGACCTGCTCCGTGCGGACACCAACAACGACGGCAAGACCGACGTCTGGGTGGTGGACACCGACGGCGACGGCAAGGCCGACCTGTTCCAGTTCGACACCGACGGTGACGGCAAGGTGGACATCACCATGGTGGACATCGACGAGGACGGCACGCCGGACGAGGTGGTCGACGGCGACGGCGGGCTGCCCCCGGAGCAGACCACCCCCACCGTCCAGGTCTGAGCATGTAAGGAAGGGCCCCTTCTTAACGCCTAGGCGCTTGAAAGGGGCCCTTCCTAACGCCGCAGCTCCAGCGTGGCGAGGTAGTAGGGGTGGTCGGTGTCGTCCACGTCGGCCAGTCGCCACGGTGAACCGTGGGCCAGCTCGGCGAACTCCTCCGGCGAGCAGACCAGGTAGTCGAACCAGTCGGTGCCGAGCAGCCGGTAGCGCAGCCGCAGCCGCAGTTGCCCGCCGATCCGGCCCCGCTGCCGGTTGCGCTCGTGGTAGGCGGTGTGCACCGGGTCGGTGGTGCCGTACGGGTCGGTGCCGTGGGCGATCACCCGGGCACCGGGACAGGCCAGCGCGGCGAGCGCCGCCAGCATCGCCGGGGCACGTTCCCGCCCCTCGAACAGTCCCAGGTTGTTGCCGAGCAGCAGGAACGTGTCGTATCGGCGGCCGTCGGCGGCGTGCTCGTCGACGGTGCCGTGCACCAGGTCGCGTACGCCCCGGTGGCGGCTGACCCGCAGCGCCCCGAGCGAGGTGTCCAGCCCGGTGACCGGTACGCCGCGCTCCTGGAGGTGCAGCGCGATCCGGCCGGCGCCGACGCCGACGTCGAGCACGTCCCCGCGTACCCGGTCCACGGCCCGGTGGTCGTGCGGCTGCCACCGCTGCGGCGGGTCGAGGTAGTGCCCGGCGGGCGCGCCGTTGACCAGCCCGTCGTCGCGCTCGATGATCTCGATGACCGGGCGGGGCAGGCGACCGCCGGCCATCGGGCGCGGTCCGATCCCGGTGGCGACCGCGTACGCGTCGCGGATCATCTCGCCGAACACGTCGCCGATCTCGGGTTCCCCGGTCATGCCCGCAACGCTATCCGGGGGTCGGCGGCTCCGTCGCCGCCGTATCCTTGGCGGCGTGACCGACCTGGACCGCCTGGCGGCGGAGAAGTACGTCCTGCTCACCACGTTCCGCAAGGACGGTCGGGCGGTGCCGACTCCGGTGTGGGCGGTACGCGACGGCGACGGGCTGGCGGTGTGGACGGTGGCCGACTCCGGCAAGGTGAAGCGCATCCGGCGCGACGGCCGGGTGACGGTGGCCCCGTGCGACGTGCGCGGCCGGCCGCACGGCGAGGCGGTGCCGGGTCACGCGACGATCGCCGACCCGGAGAGCACGAACCGGGTCCGGGGGCTGCTCAAGCAGAAGTACCGGCTGATCGGGCGGCTGAGCCTGCTGGGTAGCCGGCTGCGCCGGGGTGAGCGCGGCACCGTGGGGCTGCGGATCGTGCTGGACGGACCGCCCCCTGGACACGACTGAGCCCGGACACGACTGAACCCGGACACGATTAAGGGCGGTGGATCGTCGCTGCCGCGACGGCACCGCCCTTGATCGGAACGCCGGAGAACGCCGGTTCGTCAGTCTCCCTGGCGCTGCTGGGGGATCTGCCCCTGCAGCAGGGCCCGAACCTCCGACTCGCGGTAGCGGCGATGGCCGCCCAGGGTCCGGATGGCACTGAGCTTGCCAGCCTTGGCCCACCGGGTCACCGTCTTCGGGTCGACACGGAACATCGACGCCACCTCGGCCGGTGTGAGTAGCGGCTCAGGTTCGTGCGTTCGCGATGCCATCGGGGTCACTCCTCCACATGTATAGACATCGGCCGGGGTCCCGCCGGCCGACGCGTCTCCCATGGTCCGGCTAGTCCCCGATGTCCGACATGGGCCGAACGGCTGAAGGTCCCTAGACGGACGGATGAACCATGCCCGATTTTTACGACTTTTATGCCACAGAAAGTACCTTATTCGGACTCATGATCACGGTTCGTGATGCATCAGCTACGAGACACTCTCGTGTCCAAGGCCACTTAGCAGGGCAAACCGGGCGTCAGTTGCAGCGCTCCAGCAGCTGCACCGCGCGCCAGCGGGCGACCAGCTTGTCGTACGCGACGGACGCCTCCTCGGCCTCGCCCCGGCCCAGTCCGGACAGTCCGGTGGCCACCAGCTCGGTCGAGTCGTCGGCTTCGAGCGTCTCGTCCGGCAGCAGTTGCACCAGGCCGCCGTAGTCCAGCTCGACCACCGAGCGCGGGTGGAACTCCTCCAGCCACCGGGCCGCCTCCTCGACCGCCTCGGTGATCGGCGCCTCGCCGATCGACTTGCGCAGCACCGACAGCGCCCGGGACGCCCGGCGGCGCGCCTTGGAGATCTCGGTGCGGTAGCGCAGCGCCCGCCGCTCCGGGTCGGTGACCAGGTGCCGCTCACCGGCCTCGAACAGCACGAACCAGCGCAGCGGCACACCCCACGTGGCGATCTGCTCGTGCACCCGGGGCACCCCGTGCTCCAGCACCCGGGCGCCGCTGCGCCAGTCCTCCACCACGGCCTTGGCCTGCCCGGCGAGCACCGGCGGCACGAACGCGTCGGCCAGCACCGAGGGCACGCCGTCGCGGGCGCTCAGCGCCGCCTCGGCGACCCGGATACGCAGGTTCCAGGGGCAGACCAGCAGTGCGTCGTCGGCCTCCAGGACGTACGCCTCGTCGGGCAGGTCGGGCAGCCGGGTCCAGCCGGCGCCGAGCGCCTCGATCACCGCCGTCCGCTGCCGTACCGGCCCCTCCAGCGGGGCGATCGCGCGGCCCTCGCTGACGTACCGGCGCCAGTACGACTGCCGGTCCCGGTCGAAGGCGGTGAGCGGCTCGTACACGCGCAGGTATGAAGCGAAGAGCGACGGCACGGCGCGATCCTCCCACGAGACGGGACCGCCCGTCGCCGCCCTCGGGCCCGTGGCGTGACATGCGCGACAGTACGGTTCGGGCCGATATTAGGCTCTACGACACCGGCAGCATCCCGCCGGCGTGCCACCCGGGTTCCGCGCCCCACAAGGGCGCACACCGACACAGGAGTCAGCCATGGGCGTATTCGCCAGTACCGACGACCCCGTCTCCACGGGGCATGAGCAGGTCGTGTTCTGCCAGGACAAGCAGTCCGGCCTGAAGGCGATCATCGGGATCTACTCGACCGCGCTGGGCCCCGCGCTCGGCGGCACCCGGTTCTACCCGTACGCCAGCGAGGCCGACGCCCTCGCCGACGTGCTCGACCTCTCGCGCGGCATGGCCTACAAGAACGCCCTGGCGAACCTCGACCTCGGTGGCGGCAAGGCGGTCATCTGGGGTGACCCCGAGCAGATCAAGAGCGAGGCGCTGCTGCGCGCGTACGGCCGCTTCGTCGAGTCGCTGAACGGCCGCTACTACACCGCCTGCGACGTGGGCACCTACGTGGCGGACATGGACGTGATCGCCCGGGAGACCCGCTACGTGACCGGCCGCAGCGTGGAGCACGGCGGCGCGGGCGACTCCTCGATCCTCACCGCCTGGGGCGTCTTCCAGGGCATGCGGGCCGCCGCCGAGCACGTCTGGGGCAGCCCGACGCTGGCCGGCCGCCGGGTCGGCGTGGCCGGGCTGGGCAAGGTCGGCAAGTACCTGACCGCCCACCTGCTCGACGACGGCGCCGAGGTCGTGGCGACCGACGTCAACCCGCGCGCCCGGGAGTGGGCGCGCGCCACCCACCCGCAGGTCACCCTGGTCGACGACACCGAGGCGCTGGTCACCTCCGACATCGACGTGTACGCCCCGTGTGCGCTCGGCGGCGCGCTGAACGACGACACCGTGCCGGTGCTGCGGGCGAAGGTGGTCACCGGGGCGGCGAACAACCAGCTCGCCCACCCGGGCATCGAGAAGGTGCTCGCGGACCGGGGCATCCTCTACACGCCGGACTACGTGGTGAACGCCGGTGGCGTGATCCAGGTGGCCGACGAGATCGAGGGCTTCAACTTCAACAGGGCCAAGCTGCGCGCGACCCGGATCTTCGACACCACCAGGCAGATCCTCCAGCTCGCCGACGACGAGGGCGTGCCGCCGGCGGTCGCCGCGGACCGGCTCGCCGAGCGGCGGATGGCCGAGGTCGGCCGGCTGCGCACGATCCATCTGCGGTGAAGCTCACCTCCGGGGGCGGGGCGGCGCTCCACCCCCGGAGGCGGTGCGCGTTAAGCTGATTCTCGGGCTTGTTGGTACCGGTATGTCCGGTGTCACGGCCGGTCCCGGGGCTCACCCCTTACCCGGTACACTTTGTGACGGCTGGACCACTGCGACGCGCAGGTCCGGTCGACGGTGACCCGAGGTGCCGAACGACGGCATCCCCATGTACCGTAAGAGCCACGAGAGATGCCTGACGTCATCGGGGCCCGCCTTCGGGCTGCCCCGCATTCTGTGCGAGGGGGTCGAGCCATGGGGCGCGGCCGTGCTAAGGCCAAGCAGACGAAGGTGGCCCGGGAGTTGAAGTACCACTCCCCGAACACCGACCTAACCGCCTTGCAGCGCGAACTGGCGGGTAGTGGAAAGTCTGAGCACAACTTCGACGACGACTACAAAGAGTATGTCGACGACGATGACGAGGACCACGCGGACGACGACCCGGACACCTGGGCTCGTCCGACCCGCTGACCTCCGGTCACATCTGAGCACGCGGTAACCCCCGCGTGCTCACGCATGTGCTCTGCTGAGCCGGCGTACGACCGACGATCAGGGACCTGCCCGCGCTCCGGGGCGCCCGCTCCGACGCGCCGGCAGGTCCTTGATCGCGGAACCGTTCCCTCAGCGTGGCCGGTTGTTCCAGTTGTAGAACGTCGGGATGTTCTCGAAGTGGTTCCACGCGCACACCGCGTCGGCGCCGTCGCCGCCCGACACCTCCGCCCGCAGCAGCCGCGCCGCCTCCGCCTCCTGAAGCAGAGCGGTAAGCCCCGCGGCGGCGTCCCGCACCCGGTCGGCGACCGCCTCGCGGTCGGTCTCACTGATGGTCTCGGGCATGCTCCAACACTCCCTCCAGTAGGCGGATCTTGCTGTTACGGCAGTGCTCGGTCTCCGTACCGTCGAAACGCCCCAGCTCGAAGTAGCGGTTGGCGGCGTGCCCGCCGCCACAGAACCCGAAGTACGCGCAGGACGCCCGGCACGCCTCCACGCCGGTGAGGAACTCGCCCACCCACGGCGTACCGGCCGCGCCCGCGAGGATGTCGCCCAGCGGCGTGGTCAGCACGTTCCCGCTGGCGAAGTCGCCGTACCGGGGGTCGGTGAAGCCGGCCAGCTCCGGCGAGAGCACCACCACCGAGCCGTCGTGCCCGACCGTCGGGATCGGGTCGAGGCTCCGGGGCAGCAGGTCGTCGGCGGTGCCGGCCAGGACCGCGCCCGCGTACCGCAGCGACCACTCCACCTCACGCAGGTGGATCCGGGGATCCCGGCGCCAGGCCGCCACCAGCTCGGCCCAGAACCCGGTGACCGCGCCCTCGTCGCGCGCGTTCGTCCGGGTGTTGACGCCCTCGGTCTCCTCGATGTTGACGCCGAGCACGTCGCAGCCCAGGTCGAGGAAGTAGTCGTACAGCTCGGTCGCCAGGCCCGGCTCCGGCCGCGACACCACAGCGAGCGCCGAGAACGGCAGGCCGTGGCGGCGCAGCGCCGCCACACCGGCCACGATCCGGTCGTACGCGGGCCGCCCGCCCCGGGTGACGCGCTCACCGTTGCGCGCCCGCGGCCCGTCCACGCTGACGCTGACCCGAACCCGGTGCTCGGCGAAGAACGCGCACCAGGCGTCGTCGATCAGTGTGGCGTTCGTCTGCACGTGGTGCTCGACGTCGGGCCCGAACGGCGCCAGCAGCGCGGCCAGGTGCTCCCGGCCCGCAGCGAGCGGCTCCCCGCCGTGCCAGACCACGGAGAAGCGGCCACCCGCCGCCCACGGGTTCACCGACGCCGCCACCGCCTCGGCGACGGCCACCGGCATCCGCCTGTCGACCGCCCGGAAGGGGAGGTAGCAGTAGGCGCAGTCGAGGTTGCACAGCGTCGTCGGCTGCATCACCACGTACGACGGGACGGCAGAGATGCCCCGCATCCCTCCGGGCGTGCGCGCAGCCATCAGCACCTCCCCCGCCTGCCTGAAAACCGAACCTCCAGGCTAGGCCGCGGCGACCGCTCGGGTGAACCCCCGATCACGTGCCCGGCCGATCGGCGCAGGGTGATCAGCCTCGGGTGTGCTGCCCGACCATCTGCACGTTGCCGGACCCCTCGATGATCTCGCCGGCCTGCCAGGCGTCAACGCCCCGGCCGGTCAGGGTGGCCAGCGCACGGTCGGCGTCCTCGGCGGAGACGATCGCGAACATGCCGACGCCCATGTTGAACGTGGCCTCCATCTCCGGGTCCTCGATCCGGCCCTTGGACTGGATCAGGTCGAAGATCGGCTGCGGCTTCCAGGTGGAGCGGTTCACCACGGCGTCGACGTGCTCGGGCAGCACCCGGACCAGGTTGCCGGGGATGCCGCCGCCGGTGACGTGGGCCAGCGCCCGCACCTCGGCCTCGGCGATCAGTTTGAGGCAGTCCTGTGCGTAGATCTTGGTCGGGGTGAGCAGCTCCTCGCCGAGCGTCCGCTGACGGCCGAAGTCGTCGATCACCACGTCCAGCCGCATCCGGCCGGCGCCGAGCAGCACGTGCCGGACCAGGGAGTAGCCGTTGGAGTGCAGGCCGGACGAGCGCATGGCGATCACCACGTCGCCCACCTCGACCCGCTCCGGGCTGAGGATCTCGCTCTCCTCCACCACGCCGACGCCGGTGGCCGAGATGTCGTACTCGTCCGGGCGCAGCACGCCCGGGTGCTCGGCGGTCTCGCCACCCAGCAGCGCGCAGCCGGCGTACCGGCAGCCGTCCGCGATGCCGGCGCCGATCTCGGCGACCTTGTCCGGCACGACCTCGCCGGTGGCGATGTAGTCGAGCAGGAACAGCGGCTCGGCCCCGCAGGCCACCAGGTCGTCGACGACCATGGCGACCAGGTCGATGCCGACCGTGTCGTGGATGTCGAGCTGCTGGGCGATCACCAGCTTGGTGCCCACACCGTCGGTCGAGGAGGCCAGGATCGGATTCTTGTACTTCTTCGTGTCCAGCCGGAACAGGCCGGCGAAGCCGCCCAGGTCACCCATGACCTCGGGGCGCCGGGTCTCCTTGACCTTCGACTTGAGCAGCTCGACAGCGCGGTCGCCCGCCTCGATCGACACCCCGGCGTCGGCGTACGAGACCGAGCGTTTGCGCTGCGTCCGGCCGGAACCCGCCGACCAGGGCTGGCGGTCGCCGCCGGCGCCCGTCGGGCTGGATCCTGCGCCGCTGCGCTCGGACACGTGCGTCACGGTTCTCCCCTTTGTGGTTCCCGCGAGCCCGGAGCGGCCGGACCCGCGTCGGTGGTGCTACGGGTGATGGGTCGGTGTGGCGACGAGCGGACCGGTCGGCCCGGCCGCCTCGGCGGCGACCCGGCGTCCCACTCCTTCGAGCACGTGCTTGCCGATCAGGTTCCCGGCCGGCAGTTCGATCGGGTACTCCCCATCGAAGCACGCCCGGCAGAGCCGGCTCTTCGGCTGCTCGGTCGCGGCGATGAGACCGGGCAGCGATACGTAACCGAGCGAGTCGGCGCCGATGGACCGCCGGATGCCGTCGTTGTCGAGCCCGTTCGCGAGCAGCTCGGCGCGGGTGGCGAAGTCGATGCCGTAGAAACAGGGCCAGCTCACCGGCGGCGAGGAGATCCGGACGTGGACCTCCAGCGCGCCCGCCTCGCGCAGCAGCCGGACGATCGCCCGCTGGGTGGTGCCACGCACGATCGAGTCGTCCACCACCACCAGGCGCTTGCCGCGCACGTTCTGCCGGAGCGGGTTGAGCTTGAGCCGGACGCCGAGCGCGCGCAGCGTCTGCGAGGGCTGGATGAACGTGCGCCCGACGTACGGGTTCTTCATCAGGCCCTGGCCGTAGGTGATGCCTGATTCCTCGGCGTAGCCGATCGCGGCCGGCGTGCCGGACTCCGGCACCGGGATCACCAGGTCGGCCTCGACCGGGTGCTCCTTGGCGAGCTGGCGGCCGATCTGCACCCGCGCGGCGTGCACGTTGCGGCCGGCGATGGTGGCGTCCGGCCGGGCGATGTACACGTACTCGAAGAGACAGCCCTTGGGCTCGGGCGAGGCGAACCGGCTGGAACGCAGCCCGTTCTCGTCGATGGCGATCAGCTCGCCCGGCTCGACCTCGCGCACCACGCTCGCGCCGACGATGTCCAGCGCGGCGGTCTCGCTCGCCACCACCCAGCCGCGTTCGAGCCGGCCGAGCACCAGCGGCCGTACGCCGTGCGCGTCGCGCGCCGCGTAGAGCGTCGACTCGTCCATGAAGACGAAGCTGAACGCGCCCCGCAGCTGCGGCAGCACCTCCAGCGCGGCCGCCTCGACCGACAGGTCGGGCCGGCTGGCCAGCAGCATGGTGACCAGCGAGGTGTCGTTCGTCGAGCCGTCGGAGTCGAGCCCCCGCACGGCCGCCTCGCGCTGCAACTCGGCGGTGTTGACCAGGTTGCCGTTGTGCGCCAGCGCGATCGTGGTGCCGGCGCTCGTGGCCCGGATGGTCGGCTGGGCGTTCTCCCAGGTCGAGCCACCGGTGGTGGAGTAACGCGCGTGCCCGATCGCGACGTGCCCGCGCAGGCTCGCCAGCGTCGGCTCGTCGAACACCTGGGCGACCAGGCCGAGATCCTTGTAGACCACGACACCGGAGCCGTCGCTCACCGCGATGCCCGCGGCCTCCTGACCGCGGTGCTGGAGGGCGTAGAGCCCGAAGTAGGTGAGGTTGGCGACCTCTTCACCCGGCGCCCAGACGCCGAAGACGCCGCACGCGTCCTGCGGGCCGGGTCGCTGGGGGTCAAGGTCGTGGCTCAGCCGGCCATCGCCTCGGGGCACCTGCCGCTCCCTCGCAGTGGGGTCTGGACTGGCCTGGCGGAGTCAGGGGGGCAGCTCCGCACGAATGGGCCGGGACCGTCGTCGGCTCTCAGTGTACGCGACCAGCAGTCGACACCGAAAGTCACGGAGTGCCTACTCAACGTGAGCAGGCTTTGCGCTGCTCGACATCTAGATCGGGAGGTACGGGGAGAGGTCAGCCCGGTTCCCGGATACGCGGATGCGACCCTCGGTGACCGTCTCCGACCATCCCTGGCGCCCGGTGGCGACCGCCAGCCAGGTCGCCGGGTCCATCTCCACCACGTTCGGCGGCGTACCGCGGGTGTGTCGTGGACCACTCACGCACTGGACCGCACCGTAGGGTGGGACGCGCACCTCCACCGATCGGCCGGGGGCGCGATCCGCGAGGGCAGCCAAGAGCGTCCGGACCGCCTCCCGGAGCACCGGCCGTTCGGGCGTACGCCCCTCGTCCAGCGCCGCCAGTGCGGCGCGTACCGCTTCGGAATAAGCGTGCGGAGAGGACACGACGGGACGATACGACCCTGCAGAAGGCCGCCCGACGGCGGCCCTGGGTAGAGATGATCCGGTCAGACAAGGCATAGTTGCCGACGGCGTTATTCGTACCGTGAGTGATCAACCTCGGCCGAGCGGCCGGCGGGGAGATCAGACCCGGAAGGCGGTGGACGTGTCAACACACCGACGTGCCTGGAAGCAGCGGGCCGGTGTGGTCGTAGCGCTGCTCTTCGGCGCCCTGCTCACCGTCCCCGCAGCTCCCGCCTTCGCAGCACAAATCGTCACCGCCACCAACTCCGTGACGGTCGAGGCAGGCAAGAGCAGCACGGTTACGGTCACGGTCCGCCCGGCCGGTGGCGAGACATCCGCCGATGTCGACGTGCAAGACCTACCCGACGGCGTCAACTGCGGAGGCTGCGGTCGGGTCGATTTCAACGGCGATCAGGATCAGACGGTCACGCTGACTCTGACAGCAGCCGCCAACGCGCCGGCCAATAACCAGTCCTCGAGAATCACGGTGAGCGGCGGACCCCCTCGGCAACTCCGGGTCACCGTGCGCGCTGCTGCCCCGCCCACGCCGCAGCAGCCGCAGACTGTCAAGACGGTGTCCGGCAAGGTGGTGAACGCCGACGGCGATCCGATCGAGGGCGCCCTCGTCATGCTCCGCGACAGCGCGGGCAAGGAACGCCGCACCAACACCAGTGGAAGCGGCAACTTCAGCTTCAGCGGCTCCGAGTCCAGCCCGATCGCGCCCGGCCGGATCGATCTCGGCGCCTCCACCGACGGAGCCTCGCCGGTCGCCCGGTCGATCAACGCGAACGCCGGCCAGTCGGTCACCGGCGTCCGGCTCAGCATCCAGGTGAAGGCGTCGGCGAGTCCGAGCGCCACCCCGTCGGCGAGTGAGTCCGCCCCGCCGTCCGAGGAGCCGCTCGACGAGGAGGCGACCGACACCCCGTCGGCCGAGGCGCCCGCCGCGCAGCAGCCGGCCGCGAACGAGGACTCCGGCGGTTTCGGCTCCTGGCTGCTCATCCTGCTCGGCGGCCTGTTCGTCGCCGTCGGCGTGGGCACCATCGTGCTGCTCTACATGCGCCGCAAGAACGAGGGCGACGACGGCGACGGCGGCGGTCCGGGTGGACCGACCGGTCCGGGAGGCCCCGGCGCGGCCGGTGCGATCCCGGGGGCCCGGGGCGCGTACCACGGCACCGACGACCAGACCCGGGTGGTGAACGGCATGGGCGCCCCGGCCGCGACGGCGGTCGGCGGCCCCTCGATCAGCGACGCCCCCACGATGCTCCAGCGGCCGGTCGTGGACGACGTCCCGCCGGACCCGTACGGCGCGCCGCCCGGCCCGGCGTACGGCGCAGGCGGCGGCCAGGGCGGCTACGGCTACGGCGACGACGCAGCGGGTCAGGGCGGTTACGGCGGCGCGGGCGGGTACGGCAACGCGCCCTCCTCGGGCGGCGGCTACGGCAACGGCCCCTCCTCCGGTGCCGGCTACGGCAACCCGGACTACGCCGCAGGTGCCGCGGCGGGCGCGGCCGGCTACGCCGCCCAGGGCGGTGGTTACGGCAACGAGCGCTTCGACGAGCCCACCGGCCGCTACACCGGTGACAGCACCCAGTACGCGCCGGCGGCCGACCCGTACCCGACCAGCACCTACCAGCCGGAGCAGGACCGCGGCTACGACCAGACCGGCTCGGCCCCGTACGGCCGTGGCCCGGAGCAGGGCGACGGTTACGGCGCGGCCGGTGGCTACGGCGCCGCGTCGGGCGGTTACGACAACGGCGCGACCGGCGGCTACGACAGCGGCCGTCAGCAGGGCGGGTACGGCGAGCCCACCGGTGCCTACGGCAACGCCGCGGGCGGCGGGTACGGCGACAACCCGACCGGCGGGTACGGCGACGCCCCGGCCTACGGCGGCGGTCGCGCGGCCGGCGGCGGCTACGGCGACGCGCCGACCGGCGGGTACGACAACGCCCCCGCCGGTGGCTACGGCGACGCCCCGGCCGGCGGCTACGACAGCACCCGGCAGCAGGGCGGGTACGGTGACGCGCCCGCAGGCGGCTACGACAACCCCGGTGGCTACGACAGCCGGTCCCAGGGCGGCTACGACAAGGGCACCGGTGGCTACGACAGCGGCACGACCGGTGGCTACGACAACGGCCGTCAGCAGGGCGGATACGGCGACGCGCCGGCCGGCGGCTACGGCAACACCGGTGGCGGTTACGACGGCGGTCACCAGTCCGGCGGCTACGGCCAGCAGGGCGGCGGGTACGGCGACGGCTACGGTCAGGCCCCGCAGGGTGGTTACGGCCAGCAGGGCGGCTACGGCCAGGAGCCGCCGCAGCAGCGCGGGGGCGGCTACGAGAACGGCTACCCCAACGACCCGGCGCAGACAGGTCACGCTCGCCCGGACGGGCAGGCGGACCGGAGCGGACGACGCCTCGACTGGCTGGACGACTGACAGGCACCGGACGTGAGAACTGTGGCCGCCCGCGAACAGCGGGCGGCCACAGTCGTCAGCGAACCCCGAAGGACGGCAGCGGAAGCGGTGCTCAGGCGGGGGCGAAACAGCCCTGGCGGAGCACCGGCACCACGTCGGAGACGCCGACCTCGGTCGCGACCGCGACGTCCGCGGCGAAGCCGCCCTCGGCGAGTTCCCGCCCGGAGACGCACCCCCGGACCGCTGCCGGCACGTCCGGCGTGCTCGCCAGCGCGGCGAGCGCCATCGCGGCCTCCACCGAGAGCCCGCCGGGCACATCGGCGAGCGCGTCGAGCACGCAGGCCGCACCGAGCTGGTCCTCCACGCACGGCCGGAGTGACCCGTCGGGCCAGCGCTCCCCTGCAGCCACCACGCCCACCGGGGCGTCCTTCGAGCCGTACCCCTCGGCGCGCAGCCAGCGCCCGACGGCGGGTGCGTTACGCAGGCACGCCGCGACCACCGGCACTCCGGTGGCGCTGGCGGCGGCGCTGATCGCCGAACCGTTGGGTGACGGCAGCACCAGGTCGGCGACGACCGGCGCGGCCCGCAGCGCCGCCGGGGACAGCGACCACTGGTGCTCCGCCGTCGTCTTCCGGCGGCCCACAGCGGCCACGGCACCCACCCGGCGGGCGTAGTCGGCGGCCTGCTCGCCCCACGGGAACGGGTGCACCCGCATGCCACGGCTCACCGCCACCTCCACGGCGGTGGTGAACGACAGCACGTCCACCACCACCAGGGCGGCACAGACCCGGCCGAGTTCCGCCGCGCCGGTCAGTCCCCAGTCGAACCGGGCACCGGAGCCGGGTTGGGCGAAGACGGCCAAGGCGAGCGCCTCTCAGCGCTGACCTGGCGCCGGCTCACCGGGAGCCGGACCGTCGGGCCCGTCGGCGGGCGCCGACTCGTCCCGGGCCGGGGTTCCGTCGACTGCCGGCGTCGCCGTACCGTCGGCCGGAGCTGCCTCGTCGGACGCCGCGGCGGACGCCTCGGGCTCCGCCGCGGCGGCGGGTGCGGACGCCTCGGCGTCGGCCGGCGGGGTGTCCCGGCCGGCCTTGGCGATCGGCTCGGCGTCGACCTCGGCCAGGTCCACGCCGACCGGCTGCTCGGCGGTGGCCGGAAGCACGGTGGTCGTCCCGGTACGGGTCGCCTCCACCTCCACCCGGGCCGCCTCGGCGGCACCGAACAGGCGCGGGAGCGTACCGGTGTGCGCCTCGCGCAGCTCGTCCAGGCCGATCCGGAACTGGCCGTGCACCTCCAGCCCGCCGGAGGCCGGGTCGGTGACGCCGATGAACTCCCACGGCACGCCGCGCTCGGCGCAGAGGGCGGTGAACGCCTTCTCGTGGCCGCGCGGCACCGACACCAGCACGCGGCCGGCGGACTCGCTGAACAGGAACACGAACGGCATCGAGCCACCGGCGAAGTGCTCCGGCACCACCACCCGGGCACCCACGCCATAGCGCAGGGCCGACTCGACGAGGCTCTGCGCCAGACCGCCGTCGGACAGGTCGTGCGCGGAGCTGAGGTGCCCGACCCGGGCCGCCTCGGCCAGCAGCTCGGCGAGCTGCCGCTCGCGGGCCAGGTCGACCTGCGGCGGGATGCCGCCGAGGTGCTCGTGGGTCACCCAGGCCCACTCCGAGCCGGACAGCTCGACGTGCGTCTCGCCCAGCAGGAAGAGCTGGTCGTGGTCGCCGGCCGGGCGCGGCACGAAGCCCATCGGCACCCGGTCGGCGACGTCGTCGAGCACGCCCAGCACGCCGACCACCGGGGTCGGGTGGATGGCGGCGGCGCCGGTCTGGTTGTAGAAGCTGACGTTGCCGCCGGTCACCGGGATGCCCAGCTCCAGGCAGCCGTCCGCCAGGCCGCGCACGGCCTCGGCGAACTGCCACATCACGCCCGGGTCCTCCGGCGAGCCGAAGTTCAGGCAGTTGGTGACCGCGATCGGCTTCGCGCCGGTCACCGCCACGTTCCGGTACGCCTCGGCCAGCGCCAGCTTCGTCCCGTGGTACGGGTCGAGGCGGGCGTACCGGCCGTTGCCGTCGACGGAGAGCGCGACACCCAGCCCGCTGCGCTCGTCGATCCGGATAACGCCGGAGTCCTCCGGCTGGGCGAGCACCGTGTTGCCGAGCACATACCTGTCGTACTGCTCGGTCACCCAGGTCTTGTCGGCCAGGTTCGGCGACGCGATCATGCGCAGCACGGTCTCCCGGAGCGCCTCCGGGGTGCTCGGCCGGGGCAGCGTCTCGGCGCGGTCGGCCTGGAGCAGGATCAGGTCGGCCGGCTCGCGCATCGGCCGGGCGTACACCGGGCCGTCGTCGACGAGCGAGCCCGGCGGCACGTCCACCACGAGCTGGTCGCGCCAGGTGACGACCAGGCGGCCCGGCTGGCCGTCCGCCGACGGGGCGGTGACCTCGCCGATGGCGGTGGCCCAGACGCCCCACTTCTCGGCGGTCTTGAGCACCGAGTCGAGCTTGTCCGGCGAGACGACGAGCAGCATCCGCTCCTGGGACTCGCTGGCCAGGATCTCGTGCGGCTCCATCGACGGCTCGCGCAGCGGCACGCGCTCCAGCCAGACCCGCATGCCGGTGCCGGCGGAGGCGGCGGTCTCGGTGAGGGCGCAGGTCAGGCCGGCGCCGCCGAGGTCCTGGATGCCGACGACCAGTTCGGCGTCGTACAGCTCCAGGCATGCCTCGATGAGCAGCTTCTCCATGAACGGGTCGCCCACCTGCACGGACGGGCGGCGCTGCTCGCCGCCCTCGTCGAAGGTGGCGCTCGCCAGCACGGACACGCCGCCGATGCCGTCGCGGCCGGTCTTGGCGCCCATCAGCACCACGATGTTGCCGGGGCCGGTGGCGTCCTTCTTCTGGAGCCGGTCGACAGGTAGCACGCCCAGGCAGAGCGCGTTGACCAGCGGATTGCCCTGGTAGCAGGGGTCGAAGACGACCTCGCCGCCGATGTTGGGCAGGCCCAGGCAGTTGCCGTAGCCGCCGACGCCGGCGACCACGCCGGGCAGCACCCGGGCGGTGTCCGGGTGGTCGGCCGCGCCGAAGCGCAGCGGGTCCATCACCGCGACCGGGCGGGCGCCCATGGCGAGGATGTCGCGGACGATGCCGCCGACACCGGTCGCCGCGCCCTGGTACGGCTCGACGAAGCTCGGGTGGTTGTGCGACTCGACCTTGAAGGTCACCGCCAGCTCGTCGGAGACCCGGACCACGCCGGCGTTCTCCCCGATGCCGGCGAGCAGCCGGTCACTCGGCGGCGCCTTCTCGCCGAACTGGCGCAGGTGCACCTTGCTCGACTTGTAGGAGCAGTGCTCGCTCCACATGATCGAGTACATGGCCAGCTCGGCCTGGGTGGGCCGGCGGCCGAGGATGTGCCGGATCCGGTCGTACTCGTCGTCGCGGAGGCCCAGCTCGGCGTACGGCTGAAGCTCCTCCGGCGAGTCGGCGGCCCGGGGAACGGTGTCCACGCCCGGCGCCCAGTCGTCGGTCGGGCCGGCCTGCGGCACCACGCCCCGCGGCTCACGCAGGGCCGGGTCCGGATGGGTGGTCATGACGTCTCCTTGCTGCGCTCGCCGCCGGTGCGGCGGGTGGGCCGACCGATGTTCCCGGCCACCATCACGCCGGCGCTCCCACCAGATGCTTGAGCACCGAGGTGAAGAAGCCGAGGCCGTCCAGGGAGGGGCCGGTGAGCGCCTCCACCGCGTGCTCGGGGTGCGGCATGATGCCGACGACGTTGCCGGCCTCGTTGGTGATCGCGGCGATGTCGCGCTGCGATCCGTTGGGGTTGCCGCCGACGTAGCGGGCGACGACGCGGCCCTCGCCCTCCAGCCGATCGAGCGTCGCGGGGTCGGCGACGTAGCAGCCCTCGCCGTTCTTGACCGGGATGAGCACTTCCTGGCCCGGCTGGAACACGTTCGTCCAGGCGGTGCCGGTGCTCTCGATCCGCAGGACCTGGTCCCGGTTGCGGAAGTGCAGGTGCTGGTTGCGGGTGAGCGCCCCGGGCAACAGATGGGCCTCGCAGAGGATCTGGAAGCCGTTGCAGATGCCGAGCACCGGCAGGCCACCGCGCGCGGCCTGGACGATCGTCTCCATCACCGGGGCGAACCGGGCGATGGCGCCGCAGCGCAGGTAGTCGCCGTAGGAGAAGCCACCGGGCAGGACGACAGCGTCCACCCCGTGCAGGTCCGGGTCGCCGTGCCAGAGCCGGACCGCCTCGGCGCCGGCGATCCGTACGGCCCGGGCCGCGTCCCCGTCGTCGAGCGAGCCGGGGAAGGTGACCACACCGACCCGGGCGGTCACGACTGCGCGCCCGCGGTCTCGTCGGCGGTGACCACGCGGACGGTGAAGTCCTCGATGACCGGGTTGGCCAGCAGCTTGTCGGCGATCTCCCGGGCCCGGTCCAGGTCCGGTTCGCCGGTGAACTCGATCTCGATCCGCCTGCCGATCCGAACCGAGGCGACGTCACTGACGCCGAGGCGGGGCAGCGCGTTTGCGACGGCCTGGCCCTGCGGATCGAGGATCTCGGGCTTGAGCATGACGTCGACTACGACGCGAGGCACTGGGCACTCCTGACTGTGTACGCAGTTGGGTGCCGGCCCAACAATCGGGCGAGCGCAGCCAGCCTACCTGGCAGATACCGCCCGGCCCGCACCGGCCGGGGGCAGTTCCGGCACTGATCGGCCCCACCGGCGGCGCCGGACGGGCACCGTTGCCCGTTCGTTGCGGCGTCGATGCGAATTCGTTGCGCTCCGTGCTCGTGGACACCCCTCGGCACCACTCCCCACCAGGCATTCTGCCGCGAAACACCCCACCTTCGACCGGTATCCGACAGCGCGCCCGCGCGGCACGCGGCGCGCGTCACGCCATCGGCGTGGTTCGATCCGCACCTTGTGACAGAGGGTGTCACGGCCGTAGCATGCATCGTCAAATGTCGATGCGTTAGATCGACGTCCCTCGCCGGTCCACCCCATCCGGCGGGTGTCACCCCCGCCCGGCAACTCCGGGCGTCCGCGCAGAAGGAGCCCCGACATGCGCCTCCGTCCCCTGCTCGCCGTGCTGACCACCGCGCTGGCCGGCGTCCTGGCCACCGCCTCCGGCGCCACCGCCGCACCGGCCGGCCCCCAGCCGATCATCGGCGGCGGCACCGTCTCGTCGGCGCCGTGGGCCGCCGCCGTCTTCAGCAACGGCTCGTTCACCTGCTCCGGCAGCGTCATCGCGCCCCAGTGGGTGCTCACCGCCCGGCACTGCGTCAGCGGCACCATGTCCGTCCGGGTCGGCAGCGTCTACTACGCCTCGGGCGGCGTGACCCGCACCGTGAGCGCCTCCTACACCCGCTACGACCTGGCCCTGCTGCGCCTGTCCAGCACGGTCAGCACCTCCGCCGTGTCGCTGGCCAGCAGCAACCCGCCGGTCGGCTCCACCAACACCATCTACGGCTGGGGCATGACCTGCTACAGCGGCTGCGGCGCGTCGCCCCAGCTCAAGACCGCGAGCGTACGGGTGACCAGCACCAGCGTCACCGACGCGTACGGCGGCCAGGCGATCCGGAGCACCCGGGTCAACGGCAACGCGTGGCGGGGCGACTCGGGCGGCCCGCAGTTCTACAACGGCCGGCAGGTCGGCGTCGCCTCCACCGCCGACGGCCAGAGCATCCAGAACTACGGCAGTGTTGCGTACAACCGGGCCTGGATCACCTCGACGGCCGGTGTCTGACGGTTGATGCCGATGCGGCGCGGATCGGTCGGGCGCGGCCCGACCGTCCGCGCCGCGCCGTTTTTCAGCATCCGATCAGCTGAACACGGCTCGCGAACCACCCGGCCGGTGACTGACAGCATCGGAAGCGTGCTGGTCGTGACGACGGATCAACTGCCCGGCTACGAGATCCGCCAGATCCTCGGCGAAGTGGTCTCCTCGATGGCGAGGACCCGCAACCCGTACCGCGAGGGGGTCAAGAACCTGCGCGGTGGCGCCTACGACCCGATGGCGCCGGACAACCTGACCCGGTGGCGTACCGACTCGGTGGCCCGCCTCGGCGAGGAGGCGCGCCGCCTGGGCGCGAACGCGGTGATCGGCATGCGCTTCGACAGCCGCGACTGCGGCGAGATGTGGATGGAGATCTGCGCATACGGCACTGCGGTGATCGTCGCGCCGAAGATGCCGGACGTCATGCCGCCGGACCAGCCGGCGATCGCGGCCGAGACCGCCCACGACCCGGAGATCGCCTCCGCGCCCGGCGGCATCGCCGAACCCGCGAGCGCCCCCAACCTGAGTTCCGCAGCCGAGACCCCCACCGGCCCCTGACCCCCTTGCTCCGCCGCGTCGATCATGAAGTTGACGGCAGGAATGATCTCCTTGAGTGCCGCCAACTTCATGATCGCCCGGAGGAAGGGCGGGGTCAGAGGATGGGGGGCGGGGAGTAGGTGGCGGCCTCGGGGTGGGACTCGACGACCTTGGTGATCCTCGCCGTCACGCGGTTGATCTGGTCGGTGGCGGCGCCCACGAAGGCGTTGCGGTCGGCGACCAGCGTGTCGATCTCGGCCCGCGCCAGGCCCAGCCGGCCGTCGGCGGCCAGGCGGTCGAACAGGTCGTTCTCGGACGCGCCCTTCTCCCGCATGGCCAGCGCCACGGCGACCGCGTGCTCCTTGATCACCTCATGCGCGACCTCACGGCCCACACCCCGGCGTACTGCCGCCACCAGGATCTTCGTGGTGGCGAGGAACGGCAGGAAGCGCTCCAGCTCCCGGTTGATCACCGCCGGGTACGGGCCGAACTCGTCCAGCACGGTGAGGAACGTCTGGAACAGCCCGTCGGCGGCGAAGAAGGCGTCGGGCAGCGCGACCCGGCGCACCACCGAGCAGGAGACGTCGCCCTCGTTCCACTGGTCGCCGGCCAGCTCGCCGACCATCGACAGGTAGCCCCGGATGATCACCGCGAAGCCGTTCACCCGCTCCGACGAGCGCGTGTTCATCTTGTGCGGCATCGCGCTGGAACCGACCTGGCCCGGCTTGAAGCCCTCGGTGACCAGCTCCTGGCCCACCATGAGCCGGATCGTGGTGGCGAGCGACGACGGCGCGGCGGCCACCTGGGCCAGCGCGGAGAGCACGTCGAAGTCCAGCGAGCGCGGGTAGACCTGGCCGACGCTGTCCAGCACCCGGCTGAAGCCCAGGTGCCCGGCCACCCGCTGCTCCAGCTCGGCCACCTTGCCGGCGTCGCCGTCGAACAGGTCGAGCTGGTCGGCGGCGGTGCCCACCGGCCCTTTGATCCCGCGCAGCGGGTAGCGGCCGATCAGGTCCTCCAGCCGCTCGTACGCGATGAGCAGTTCCTCGGCCGCCGACGCGAAGCGCTTGCCGAGCGTGGTGGCCTGCGCCGCGACGTTGTGCGACCGGCCCGTCATCACCAGCGCGGAGTACTCCCCCGCGTGCCAGCCCAGCCGGGCCAGCGTGGCGACCACCCGGTCCCGGATCAGCTCCAGCGAGGCGCGGATCTGGAGCTGCTCGACGTTCTCGGTGAGGTCGCGGGAGGTCATCCCCTTGTGCACGTGCTCGTGCCCGGCGAGCGCGCTGAACTCCTCGATCCGAGCCTTCACGTCGTGCCGGGTGACCCGCTCCCGCGCCGCGATCGAGGCCAGATCGACCTGGTCGACCACCCGCTCGTACGCCTCGACCACCCCGTCCGGCACCGGCACGCCGAGATCACGCTGGGCCTTGAGCACCGCCAGCCAGAGCCGGCGCTCCATCCGGACCTTCTCCTCCGGCGACCAGAGGGCGACCAGTTCGGGCGAGGCGTACCGGTTGGCGAGCACGTTCGGGATCGTCGTCACGTACCTCAGTCTTTCACGGCACCCTGGCCGGCCCCGGCGACGCCGGTGCCCGGTCCGGCCCGTGGGCGGGCCGGACCGTCATCAGGCGCCGGTCGGTGGACGAGTGCGACCGAACGATACGTCAGCACCAGCTCGCCGGGCGGGCGTCGCCCGTCAGCGCTCCAGGATCGCTGTCACGCCCTGCCCGCCGGCTGCGCAGATGGAGATGAGGCCGCGCCCGCTCCCCTTCTGATCCAGCAGCTTGGCGAGCGTGGCGACGATCCGGCCACCGGTGGCGGCGAAGGGGTGTCCGGCCGCCAGCGACGAGCCGTTGACGTTGAGCTTGTCCCGGTCGATCGAGCCGAGCGGCGCGTCGAGACCGAGGCGCTCCTTGCAGAACTCCGGCGACTCCCAGGCGGCGAGGGTGGCCAGCACCTGCGAGGCGAACGCCTCGTGGATCTCGTAGAAGTCGAAGTCCTGGAGGCTCAGCCCGGCCCGGGCCAGCATCCGGGGCACCGCGTAGGCCGGGGCCATCAGCAGGCCCTCGTCACCGTGCACGAAGTCGACGGCGGCGGCCTCCGACCAGGAGAACCAGGCCAGCACCGGCAGGTTGTGCGCCTTGGCCCACTCCTCGGAGGCGAGCAGCACGGTGGACGCGCCGTCGGTGAGCGGCGAGGAGTTGCCGGCGGTCATGGTGGCCCGCTCGGCGTCCGCGCCGGAGGCGCCGAAGACCGGCTTGAGCGAGCCGAGCTTCTCCAGGCTGGTGTCCGGGCGCAGGTTCTGGTCGCGGGTCAGCCCCAGGTAGGGGGTCATCAGGTCGTCGAAGAACCCCTTGTCGTACGCGGCCGCGAGCCGCTGGTGCGAGCGCAGCGCGAGTTCGTCCTGCGCGGTCCGGTCGACGTTCCAGCGCAGCGCGGTCCGGGCCGCGTGCTCACCCATTGACAGCCCGGTGCGGGGCTCGGCGTTGCGCGGGATCTCCGGCTTGAACGGCTGGTGCGGGCGCAGCTTCGCCGCGATCTTGAGCCGTGCACCGAGCGTACGGGCCGAGTTGAGCTGGATCAGCGTGCGCCGCATGTCCTCGTTGACGGCGAGCGGCGCGTCCGAGGTGGTGTCGGCGCCACCGGCGATGCCGGCCTCGATCTGCCCGAGGGCGATCTTGTTGGCGACCAGGATGGCCGCTTCCAGGCCGGTGCCGCAGGCCTGCTGGATGTCGTACGCGGGGGTGTGCGGGTCGAGCCGGGAACCGAGCACCACCTCGCGGGCGAGGTTGAAGTCGCGGGAGTGCTTGAGCACCGCGCCCGCCACAACCTCGCCGACCCGCTCGCCGGCCAGCCCGAACCGGGCGACCAGCCCGTCGAGCGCCGCACCGAGCATGTCCGCGTTCGACGCGTGCGCGTAGCGCGAGTTGGACCGGGCGAAGGGGATGCGGTTGCCCCCGATGACCGCGACCCGCCGGACACTCTGCACGATCGGCCTCCCTCGAAACTGTTGCCCGAACCCTACTCGCCAGTAGGCTACGCCTATGACCGACAGGTACGCGAGCTTCGTCCAGACGGGGGCCGGTCGCGCGCTGGTCAAGCGCCTCGGGCTGCCCGACCCGCCCCGACTGCGCCGGCACACGCCGGGCGACCCGCTCGTTCCCGGGCCGGTCCTGCTCGGCTCCTCGGCCGGTGGCCGGATCGCCGAGCCGGCCGGCAAGATCCTGACCACCGCCGGGGTCGAGCTGGCCGACCCGGTCGCCGCCCACGACGCCGACCGCCGCTTCGCGGCCCTGGTGTACGACGCCAGCGGCATCACCGACTCCGCCGGGCTGCGCCAGCTCTACGACTTCTTCCACCCGCAGGCCCGCTCGCTGCTGCCCAGCGGACGGGTGATCGTGCTGGGCACCCCGCCGGCCGAGTGCGGCTCCCCCCGGGAGGCTACCGCCCAGCGCGCGCTGGAGGGCCTGACCCGCAGCATCGGCAAGGAGTTCGGCCGGGGCGTGACCGCCCAGCTCGTCTACGTGACACGCGAGGGTGACGCCGGCACCCCGGTGAGCCTGGAGTCCACGCTCCGGTTCCTGCTCTCCGGCCGGTCCGCGTACGTCTCGGGCCAGGTCGTGCGCGTCGGCGCCGGCACCGCCGTGGCGCCGGCCGACTGGGACCGGCCGCTGGAGGGGCAGGTGGTGCTGGTGACCGGCGCGGCCCGGGGCATCGGTGCGGCACTGGCGAAGGTGCTGGCCCGTGACGGCGCCCAGGTGGTGGCGCTCGACATCCCGGCGGCCGGGGACGAGCTGGCCGCTGTCGCGAACGACATCGGCGGCAGCGCGGTGCAGCTCGACCTGACCGCGCCTGATGCGCCGACCCGGCTGGCGGAGCATCTGGCGTCCCGGCACGGCCGGGTCGACGTGGTGGTGCACAACGCGGGCATCACCCGGGACAAGACGCTGGGCCGGATGGACGCCGACCGGTGGGACTCGGTGATCGACGTGAACCTGTCCAGCCAGGAGCGGATCAACGACGTGCTGCTGGAACGCGACCTGATCCCGGCCGGCGGCCGGATCGTGTCGGTCTCGTCGATCGCCGGGATCGCCGGTAACCGGGGGCAGACCAACTACGCGACGAGCAAGGCCGGCGTGATCGGCCTGGTCGACTCGCTCTCCCCGGTGCTGCGCGAGCGCGGGATCAGCCTGAACGCCGTGGCGCCGGGCTTCATCGAGACCCGGCTGACCGCGCGTATCCCGCTGACGATCCGCGAGGCGGGACGGCGGATGAACAGCATGGCCCAGGGTGGCCTGCCGGTGGACGTGGCCGAGACGATCGGCTGGCTCTCCTGGCCGGCGACCGGCGCGGTGAGCGGCAACGTGGTCCGCGTCTGCGGCCAGAGCCTGCTGGGGGCGTGATGGCGAACGACCACGAGGACGAGCTGAGCCTGCACGACCTGATCGAGGGCCCCACCCGAGACCTGACCGCAGCCCGAGCCGCCGCCCACTCCCGCCCCACCTCCGTCGATCATGAAGTTGACGGCACTTCGGGAGATCCACAAGGCAGCCAACTTCATGATCGACGGGGTGAAGGGGTGGGGGTGGGGGAAGAGGCAGAGTCCGAGGGGCGGCGGCGAGTCGTGCTGGAGCGGCTGCCTGCCAGTGGGGCGCTCTATCGGCGTGCGCTGCTGGGAGTGGTGCCCGTGATCGGGGGGCGGCGCGGGGCGGACGTGCCGGGGCTCGAACTGGGCGTCTCGGGGGTCGCTGTGGATCAGCGGCACCTGGCGGACTACGACCGGGTGTGCGGGTTCCGGCTGACCGACCGGCTGCCGGCGACGTACCTGCACGTGCTCGGGTTCCCGCTGTCACTGCGGCTGATGACGAGCCCCGGCTTCCCGATCCCGCTCACCGGCGTGGTGCACGTGGCCAACCGGATCACCGTGCACCGCCCGGTCGAGGTCGGCGAGAGCGTCGACTTCCACACGTACGCGGAGAACCTGCGCCCGCACGAGCGGGGCCGCCAGCTCGACGTGGTGCTGGTCGGTTCGATCGGCGGCGAGGAGGTGTGGCGCGGGGTGTCCACGTACCTCGGGAAGGAGCGCACCGCGGGCGGCGGCCCGCGGCGCGACCGGGGTGACCGCCCGGCGCCGCCGGCCGCCTCGGCGCGGTGGCGGGTGACCCCACGGGTGGGTACGGACTACGCGCGCGTCTCCGGCGACCACAACCCGATCCACACCTCGAAGCTGGGCGCGCGGCTGTTCGGCTTCCCGCGCCCGATCGCGCACGGCATGTGGAGCAAGGCCCGCTGCCTGGCCGCGCTGGCGCCCCGGCTGCCCGAGGCGTACACAGTGGACGTGTCGTTCAAGCTGCCGGTGCCGTTGCCGTCCACTGTCGCGTTCAGCGCCTCGCCGACCGGCGAGGGCTGGGACTTCGCGCTGCACAGCGCCCGGGACGGAAGGCCCCATCTGGTCGGTTCGGTGCGCTGAGCGAAAGAGGGGACTTGCCGTCCCCTCTTTTCGGCGCTAAGTTGTTCTCAGATTGAGTTGTTCTCAACCTGAGAGAGTGAGTGGCCGTGAACGAGCAGGAGTTCCTCGCCGGATACGACCCCCGGGACTACCCGGCGGTCGCGGTCACCGTCGACGTGGTCGCCCTGACCATCCGCGAGGGCGCGCTGCACCTGCTGCTGATCCGCCGCGGCGCGCCGCCCTACGAGGGGCACTGGGCGCTGCCCGGCGGCTTCGTCCAGCCGGACGAGGACCTGACCACCGGCGCCCGGCGCGAGCTGGCCGAGGAGACCGGCCTGGGCGGCGAGCGGCTGCGCCGGGTGCACCTGGAACAGCTCGGCAGCTACGGCGCCCCGGACCGCGACCCCCGCATGCGCGTGGTCTCGGTCGCGCACCTGGCGTTCGCCCCCGACCTGCCCGACCCGGTCGCCGACACCGACGCCGACGAGGCGATCTGGCTGCCGGTCACCGCGCTGACCAGCCGGCAGCTCGCCTTCGACCACGGCCGGATCATCGACGACGGTCTGGAGCGCGCCCGCTCCAAGCTGGAGTACACGCCTCTCGCCACCCGGTTCCTCGCCCCCGAGTTCACAGTCACCGAGCTGCGGGAGGTCTACGAGACGGTCTGGGGCCACCCGCTGCACGCCGGCAACTTCCACCGCAAGGTGCTCTCGGTGCCCGGCTTCGTGGAGAGCACCGGCGCCAGCACCGAACGCGGCGGCGCGCGCGGCGGCCCCCGGGCCAAGCTCTACCGCGCCGGAGACGCCCGGCTGCTGCACCCGGCGCTGCTGCGCCCCGCCCGGGAGGAGACGGTTCGGTGAGGACCGAGGAGGCGATCCGGCTGGTCACTGCCGCGCGCACCGACGCCGACCTGTTCGGCACGCAGGAGCCGGCCCGCCGCTACCGCGAGCTGGTCGGCGCGCTGCACCCCGACCGGCTGGGCGCGGCCGACCCGCTGGTACGCGCCGCCGCGGCCGAAGCGCTCGTCACAGTCACCACGCGCTGGCGCACCCCCGCCCCCACGTACACCGGCGACGTCGCCACCCTGCACGAACGGAAGGAAGGGCCCCTTGTTAACGCCTCCGGTAGAGGAGGGGCCCCTTCTTATCACCTGGCCAAGGTGTGCCGGCACCCCGGCGACAACGACCTGATGGCCCGCGAGGCGCGCGCGTTGCGCCGGATCGCCGAGCGCGGCGACGCCAAGCACCTTGCGTACGTGCCCCGGCTCGTCGACTCCTACCCGGCGCGCGACCCGTCGACGGGCGTACAACGGCAGGTCAACGAGCTGGTGACAGTACCCGGGCTGCGAAGCCTGGACGACGTGCGCCGCGCGTACCCGGACGGGCTGGACCCGCGCGACGCGGCCTGGATGTGGCGGCGGCTGCTCGTGGCGCTCGGCCTGGCCCACCGGGCCGGCGTCGTGCACGGCGCGGTGCTGCCCCGGCACGTGCTGATCGAGCCGGACGCGCACGGCCTGGTGCTCGTCGGCTGGTGCTTCTCAGCCGGGCCGGGCGGCCTCGTGCCGGCGCTGGTGCCCGGCCACGAGGACTGGTATCCGCCGGAGGTCGCCGCGAAGCGGCAGTGCGGCCCGGGCACCGACATCGCGCTCGCCGCCCGCTGCATGACCTGGCTGATGGGCGACCGCGCGCCGCGCGAGCTGCGCGCCTTCGCCGACGGCTGCCAGGGCACCGCGCTCGCCACCCGGCCGGACGACGCCTGGCGGCTGCTGCGCGAACTGGACGAGGTGCTGCACCGGCTGTACGGGCCGCGCACCTTCCGACCCTTCACCCTCAACCCGTAGGGAGGCTGCCATGGGCAGTGGAATCTGGTCCACCGACGTGTACGACGCCGCCGACCGTTACCGGCGCCGCACCGGCAAGAGCGCGTTCTCCTACAGCGACAGCGGCGCCCGCAAGGTGCACCCGGCGCTCGACCCGCGTGACGCGCTGCGGGAGAGCCGCGACTCCGCCGAGCACCCGCAGTCGACGCCGATCACCGTGCTGTTCGACGTCACCGGCTCGATGGGGCACGTGCCCCGGGTGCTGCAGAGCAAGCTGCCGCAGCTGCTCGGCCTGCTGCTGCGCCAGGGGTACGCGAAGGACCCGCAGGTCATGTTCGGCGCGATCGGCGACGCCACCTGCGACCGGGTGCCGTTGCAGGTCGGGCAGTTCGAGTCCGACAACCGGATGGACGACGACCTCGGCCGGATCGTGCTGGAGGGCGGCGGTGGCGGCCAGATGACGGAGTCGTACGAGCTGGCGCTCTACTTCATGGCCCGGCACACGGCCACCGACAGCTGGGACAAGCGTGGCCGGCGCGGCTACCTGTTCATCATCGGCGACGAGCTGGCGTACCCGGCGGTGAAGACCGCGGAGGTGAGCCGGCTGATCGGCGACGACCTCCGCGAGGACATGCCGGTCCGGCAGGTGGTGGACGAGGTGACCGCGCGCTGGGACACCTACTACCTGCTGCCCGCCGGCAGCCACTACGCGGGCAACCGCAAGGTGCTGGACTTCTGGCGTGGCCTGCTCGGGCAGAACGCGGTCGAGCTGGACGACCTGGACGCGGTCTGCGAGACGATCGCGCTCACCGTCGGGCTCGGTGAGCAGGCCATCGACCTGGACGCCGGGCTGCGTGACCTGGACCGGGCCGGCTCCACCGCCACCCGCACCGTCTCGAAGGCGCTCGCCCGGCTCGGCTCGGGCCGGCGCACTGTGGCGACGCTGCCGTTCAGCCCGGCCGACGGTGGAAGCGGGGTCACCCGGCTGTGAACCACGTGACGGTGGTCGACCTCGGCTACGGCGACGCCGGCAAGGGCACGGTGGTGGACCTGCTCTGCGCCACCCGGCAGGTCCACACGGTGGTCCGGTTCAACGGGGGCGCGCAGGCGGCGCACAACGTCGTCCTGCGCGACGGGCGGCACCACACGTTCGCGCAGTTCGGCGCCGGGACGTTCCGTCCGGGCGTACGGACGCACCTGGCGCGGCACGTGGTGGTGGACCCGCTGACGCTGGCCGCCGAGGCCGACCACCTCGCGTCGGTCGGCGTGCCCGACGCGCTCGACCGTCTGACAGTGGACGGGGAGGCGCTGCTCGCCACCCCGTACCACCGGGCCGCGAATCGCGCCCGGGAGATCGCCCGGGGAGCCGACCGGCACGGCTCCTGCGGGCTCGGGGTGGGCGAGGCCGTCGCGTACGGCCTCGCCCACCCCGACGAGGCACCCCGGGTGGCGGACTGCCGCCGCCCGGCGGTGCTGCGCCGGCGGCTGACCGCGCTGCGCGACCGGCTGACCGCCGAGCTGGGGCCGCTCGACGCGCCACCGGTGGACGACTGCCTGCCCGCGTACGCGGCCTTCGCGCGGCGGGTGGCGATCGTCGACCGGACCTGGCTGGCAGGCGCGCTGCGCGAGGGCACCTGCGTGTTCGAGGGCGCGCAGGGGGTGCTGCTGGACGAGTGGCACGGCTTCCACCCGTACACGACGTGGAGCACCACGACGTTCGCCAACGCCGAGACGCTGCTCGCCGAGGCGGGCATGGCCGGGACCGCGCAGCGGGTCGGCGTGCTGCGCACGACCACCACCCGGCACGGTCCCGGGCCGCTGGTCACCGAGGACGTGGCGCTGCCGTTCACCGACCGGCACAACGGGACGAACCCCTGGCAGGGGCGGTTCCGGTTCGGGCACTTCGACGCGGTCGCCCACCGGTACGCGCTGGAGGTGGCAGGTGGCGTGGACGGGCTGGCGCTCACCCACCTCGACCTGGCCGGTCCCGCGCTACGGATCTGCCGCCGCTACGAGGGCCTGGACCGGCTCGTCCCCGGCCCGGCCGGTGACCTGGACCGGCAGGCGGCGCTCACGCAGCGGCTACTGCGGGCTCGGCCGGTGCTGGACGAGGTGCCCGCCGACTGGCCGGCGGCCGTATCGGAGGCGCTGGGCGCGCCGGTGGTGCTCACGTCGCGCGGGCCCACGGCCGAGGAGAAGGAAGGGCCCCTTGTTAACGCCTTTTGTATGGGAAGGGCCCCTGCTTAACAGCGCACCACCGAGCATGGGTGCATGGGGGACGTGCTCGACCTGCTGCACCACACGGTGACGTCGCCGTGGGTGTACCTGGTGATCATCGCGGTCACCGCCGTCGACGCGGTCTTCCCGGCGGTACCGGGCGAGACGGTGGTGATCACCGCAGGGGTCTTCGCGGCCGGCGGCGAGCCGAACCTGGTGCTGGTGATCGTGACCGCCGCGTTCGGCGCGCTCGCCGGCGACCACATCTCGTACGCGATCGGGCGCGGCGGCGGCGCGCACCGGCTGGCCCGCTTCCCGGCGGACAGCAGGCGGCGGGCCGGCTCGGAGTGGGCCCGCCGGGCGATCGGCAGGCGCGGCGGGATGATCCTGACCACCGCCCGGTACGTCCCCGGCGGCCGGACCGCCGTCACGCTGACCATGGGTGCGGTCCGCTATCCGGCGCGCACGTTCCTGCTGTACGACGGCCTGGCGTGCACCACCTGGGGGATCTACTGCGGGCTGCTCGGCTATTTCGGCGGCCTGGCGTTCGAGCACAACCCGCTGTCCGGGCTGCTCGCCGGCGTGGCCATCTCGCTGGCCGTCACCGGCCTGTTCGAGGCCGTCCGTTGGGGCCGGCGGCGGGCACACCGGCGGGCCGCCGCCCGGCACGACTGTTAACAAGGGGCCCTTCCTCTACCGGAGGCGTTAAGAGGGGGCCCTTCCTTACCCCGCAGCGGGCGGGTGCCAGGTGACGCCGCGCAGCAGCTGGTCGGCGCCGAGCCAGGCCACGTTCATCATCCGGGTCGCTGTCTTCCCGGCGTCGGCCTCCGGATGGTCGGCCAGCCAGTCGGCGAGCGACTCACTGGCACCCACCAGCCCGTACGCGACCACCTCCAGGTCGGTGGCGCCGACCTCGCGACCGGAGGCGCGCAGCGCGTGGTCGAGCATCCCGGCGACCACCTCGACCAGCCGGCTCCGCATGGCGGCGAGTTCGGCGGCGAACGGCTGGGAGCCGCGGGCCTGCCGGTAGAGCACCGCCCAGCCGTCCCGGTGCGCGCCGACGAAGCCGAAGAACGCGCGCAGCCCGCGCCAGAGCCGCTCGTCGGCGGGCAGGTCGGGGGCGGCGGCGCCGGCGATCGCCTCCATCATCCGGGTGCTCTCCCGGTGCAGGCAGGCGATGAAGAGTTCCTCCTTGGTGCCGAGGTAGGCGTACACCATCGGCTTGGAGATGCCGGCGTCGTCGGCGATCTCGTCCATGCTGGCGGCGTGGAAGCCGCGGCGGGAGAACACCTTCACCGCCGCGTCGAGCATCTGCTGCTCGCGTACGGCCCGGGGGAGGCGCTTGAATGCCGGCGTGCTGGACACCCTTGCGAGCATACCTACTCGTGCGTAGGGTTACGCCGGAGTAACCAAAGTCGAGAGGTGCCTTCCCATGACTGACTTCGACCCGGCCAACTTCGCGAACGTCGGCCCGAAGGAGTTCGCGCAGCTGGTCAAGTCCACCCCGGACGCCAAGATCAACGAGATCATGTCCGGCGAGGCGCGCGGCAAGATCCTCAGCGAGGTCTTCAACCGGATGCCCACGCTGTTCCGCGCGGACCGCGCCGGTGCCACCAACGCGGTCATCCACTGGAACATCACCGGCCGTCCGGACGGTGGCACCGACACTTACGAGATCGTCATCGAGAACGGCACCTGCACCGTCTCGGAGACCGCGACCCGCGACCCGAAGCTGAGCCTCACCATGGGCCCGGTCGAGTTCCTGAAGATCGTCTCCGGTGGCGCCAACCCGGTGATGATGTTCATGACCGGCAAGCTGAAGGCCAAGGGCGACCTGGGCCTGGCCGCCAACATCGCCAACCTGTTCGACATCCCCAAGGCCTGACATGGCCGAGTTCTCGCTCGACCTGAACGAGGAACAGCGGGACCTTCGCGACTGGGTGCACGGCTTCGCCGCCGAGGTCGTGCGCCCGGCCGCGGCCGAGTGGGACGCCCGGGAGGAGACCCCCTGGCCGATCATCCAGGAGGCCGCGAAGGTCGGCCTGTACGGGTTCGAGTTCCTCGCCACCTGCTGGGCCGATCCCACCGGCCTCTCCCTGCCGATCGCCAGCGAGGAACTCTTCTGGGGTGACGCCGGCATCGGCCTGAGCATCTTCGGCACCGCCCTCGCGGTCGCCGGGATCTACGGCGCCGGCACCCCGGACCAGCTCGTCGAATGGGTGCCGCAGTGCTTCGGCGACGTCGACCAACCGGCCGTCGCGGCGTTCTGCACCAGCGAGCCGGAGGCCGGCTCCGACGTCGGCTCGATGCGTACCCGCGCCGTCTACGACGAGGCCACCGACGAGTGGGTGCTCAACGGGCAGAAGGCGTACGCCACGAACGGCGGCATCGCCGGGGTGCACGTGGTCACCGCCTCGATCGAGCCCGAGCTGGGCTCGCGCGGCCAGGCCGCGTTCGTCGTACCCCCCGGCACGCCCGGTCTGACCGCCACCCGCAAGCTGCGCAAGCTCGGGCTGCGCGCCTCGCACACCGCCGACGTCTTCCTCGACGACGTCCGGGTGCCGGGCCGCTGCCTGCTCGGCGGCAAGGACGCGCTCGACGAGCGGCTGGCCCGCGCCCGGTCCGGGCAGCGCGCCTCCGGTCAGGCGGCGATGCGGACGTTCGAGCTGTCCCGCCCGACAGTCGGCGCGCAGGCACTCGGCGTGGCCCGCGCCGCCTACGAGTACGCCCTGGACTACGCCAAGGAGCGGGTCCAGTTCGGACGGCCGATCATCTCCAACCAGGCGGTCGCGTTCGCGCTCGCCGACATGAGGATGGAGATCGACGCGGCCCGGTTGCTGGTCTGGCGCGCCTCCTGGATGGGCCGCAACAACCGGCCGTTCACCGCGGGCGAGGGCTCGATGTCCAAGCTCAAGGCCGGTGAGGTGGCCGTCTCGGTGACCGACAAGGCGGTCCAGCTCCTCGGCGGCGCCGGCTTCCTGCGCGACCACCCGGTCGAGCGGTGGTACCGCGACGCCAAGATCTACACCATCTTCGAGGGCACCTCCGAGATCCAGCGGCTGGTCATCTCCCGGGCCATCTCCGGGATGCAGATCCGCTGACCGCCGGCGGGCCGCGGCCCGGCCCGTGACGACGTCTCCCGCCGTCGCGGGCCGGGCCGCCGCTCCCGGGCCGTCCCCGGACCGCGATCGGCGCAAGATCATGCCGAACCGGCCGGCCGTCAGGAGCCTGGTCGACGAACCACGAACGCGAAGGAGTTGCGCCGTGGACCTGCCGTTCATCGCCGCCACGCTGACCCGACGTGGACTGCTCGCCCCGGGCCGCCCGATCCGTGTGGTCTCGCAACTGAACGCGCTGCGCCGGTGGGGCTGGAGCCTCGCCGGTGAGCTGCGCCAGGCCGCCGCCCGCGACCCCGGCCGCGTCGCCGTGGTCGACGAGCACGGCGCCACCGTGACGTACCAGGACCTGCTCGACCGCTCCGAACGGCTGGCCCGGTCGCTGCGGTCCCACCTCGGCGTGCAGACCGGTGACCGGGTGGGTGTGCTCTGCCGCAACCACCACGGCCTGATCGAGGCGATAGTCGCAGCGATGCTGCTCGGCGCGGACGCCGTCCTGGTCAACACCGGGCTGTCCGCCGCGCAACTGGTGACTGTGGCCGAGGAACAGGACCTGCGCGTCCTGGTGCACGACGGCGAGTTCACCGAGCGCGTCCTCGGCCTCCCGGCCGAACTGCACCGGGTCGACGAGCGGGGGCAGGATGAGCTGATCGCGGCCGCCGTGCCCGGCGAGACGCTCCAGCCGCCGGAGCGGGACGGCCGCACCATCGTGCTGACCTCCGGCACCACCGGCGCGCCCAAGGGTGCCCGCCGGCCCACCCCGCACGGCTTCGGCCCGCTGGTGTCCATCATCGACCGCATCCCGCTGCACGCGCGGGACACCGTGATGATCGCCGCGCCGATCTTCCACACCTGGGGGTACGCCGCGCTCCAGGTGTCGTTCGCGCTGCGCGCCACAGTCGTACTGCACCGCCGCTTCGACCCGGCCGCCACGCTCGCCGCACTCGCCGCTCAACCGTGCGACGCGATGTTCGCCGTACCGGTGATGCTGCAACGGCTGATGGAGGTGGCGCCGCCGCAGCCCCGGCCGCCGCTCAAGGTGGTCGCGGTCAGCGGATCGGCGCTGCCCGGCAACCTGGCCACCGCGTTCATGGACCGGTACGGCGACGTGCTCTACAACCTCTACGGCTCGACCGAGGTCTCCTGGGCCTCCATCGCCGGTCCGGCCGAACTGCGCGCCGCGCCCACCACGGCGGGCCGGCCGCCGCACGGCACCCGGCTGGCCATCCTGGACGCGACCGGCCGTCCGGTCCGCGACGGCGAGGTCGGGCGGATCTTCGTGGGCAACGAGATGCTGTTCGAGGGCTACACCTCGGGCGCCGGGCGGGAGAGCCTCGACGGCCTGCTCGACACCGGCGACCTGGGCCGGCTGAACGCCGACGGCCTGCTCTTCGTCGACGGACGGGCCGACGACATGATCGTCTCGGGTGGCGAGAACGTCTTCCCGTCCGAGGTGGAGGATCTGATCGCCCGGCTGCCGCAGGTCCGCGAGGTCGCCGTGATCGGCGTACCGGATCCCGACTACGGCCAGCGACTGGCCGCGTTCCTGGCGCTGCGAACCGGCGAGACGCTCGACCCGGAGGCGGTCCGCGAGTACGTCCGGCGCTACCTGGCCCGCTTCTCCGTGCCCCGCGACGTGGTGTTCGTCAAGTACCTGCCGCGCAACGCCACCGGCAAGGTGCTCAGCCGGGAGCTTCGCCGCTACTTCGACTGATCCACATCGGTCACCCGGCTGCCGCCTTCCGGTGCTACCGTCACCCCCGATCGAACGGGGAAACGGGGAACACCACAATGGACAGGCTTCGGCGGCGTACCGCACTCGGCCTCCTCGTCGGCGGCGCGTCCGCCGCCGCGCTCGGCCCGTTCGACCCGGTCCTCGGCGGCCGGCCCGACGACTCACCCACCCGGTGGCCGGTCCCGCCCGTCGAGCGGGAGAACCGCGCCGCCGGTGAGCCGTGGTGGCCCGAGCACGGCGGCCGGGCCGCCGACGACCGGCGGCGCCAGATCCAGGGGTACGCCTCGACGGCGAGCGTCGCCCCCGGCGAGGTGATCGACTTCCACGTCGCGGTCAACCCGCGCGCCCGGTTCCGGATCAGCGTGCACCGCCTCGGCTGGTACGACGGCGCGGGCGCCCGCACGATGCTGACCAGCCCCGAACTGCCCGGCGTGCCGCAGCCGGTGCCGGTGGCCGACCCGGACACCGGTGTGCTCGACTGCCGGTGGCCGGTGTCCTGGCGCCTGCCCGTCCCGCACGGCTGGACCTCCGGCCTCTACCAGGCGGTCTTCACCTCGGCCGACGGCTGGCGGGCCTGCACGCCGTTCGTGGTACGCGACGACCGGCGCCCGGCCGCGCTCTGCGTGGTGCTGCCGGTGACCACCTGGCAGGCGTACAACCAGTGGCCGCGCGACCGGCGGACCGGCAAGAGCCTCTACAACGGTTACCGGGCCGACGGGCGGCGCGACCCGGCGCTGCGGGCACGCGCTGTCACGTTCGACCGCCCGTACTCCGGCGCCGGCCTGCCCACCCACTTCGACCGCGACGAGGCCGCGATCCGGTGGCTGGAACGCAACCTCTACGACGTCAGCTACGCCACCAGCTTCGACCTGCACTCCGGGCGACTCGACCCGGCCCGGTACCGGGGTCTGGTGTTCTGCGGGCACGACGAGTACTGGTCGGCCGAGATGCGCCGCGCCACCGAGGTCGGCCTGGCCGGGGGCACCAGCCTCGCGTTCCTCGGCGCGAACAGCGTCTACTGGCACGCCCGCGTACGCGCTGCCGCCGACGGCCGCCCCGAACGGCTCGTCGAGTGCGCCAAGACGCTTCCCGACCCGGGCGCGGGCACCGGCGACCCGACGGTGACCTGGCGCAACCTCGACCGGCCGGAACAGGCGCTGCTCGGCGTGCAGTACAACGGCATCGTGCTGACCCCGCAGCCGCTCGTGGTGCGCGCCGCCGACAACTGGGTGTGGGCCGGCAGCGGCGTGGCCGACGGCGACCGCATCCCGGGCGTGGTCGCGGGCGAGGCGGACGGGCTGCACGCGGCCCTCCCGCGGCCCGCCGGGACCACGCTCAGCTCGTCGCCGTACCCGGCCCAGCAGGGCGGCCGACGGCTCCAGAGCAGCTACGTCCACGAGACGGCACGCGGAGCTGTCGTCTTCGCCAGCGGAACGCTCGGCTGGACCCTGGCACTGGACCGGCAGGGGCACCGCGACCCGCGCATCGAGCGGGCCACGGCGAACGTGCTCAACCGGATGGCCGGCCGGCGCCGCAGCCCGGTCAGCCCGGAATCGTGACCCGGCCGTCCACAGCCGCCGCCGCGATGTCGGTGCGGTGGTGGGAACCGGCCAGCTCGACGTCGCGTACCAGGGCGTAGGCGGCGTCGCGCGCGGCGGCCAGGTCCGGCCCGGTCGCCGTACCGCAGAGGACCCGGCCCCCCGCGGAGCGCAACGTGCCGTCGGCGTCCCGGCGGGTGCCGGCGTGGATGATCCCGGCGCGGTCCGCGCCGGTGATCACATCACCGGTACGCGGACCCGCCGGATAGCCGTCGGCCGCCACCACGACAGTCACCGCCGCGCCGTCGCGCCAGCGCAGCGGCGGGTGCCCGCCGAGCGTGCCGGTGGCGGCGGCGTGCAGCAGCCCGGCCAGCGGCGTCTCCAGCAGGGCGAGCACGACCTGCGTCTCCGGGTCGCCGAAGCGCGCGTTGAACTCGATCACGCGCGGGCCGGACGGGGTGATCGCCAGGCCCACGTAGAGCAGGCCGGCGAACGGCGCGCCCCGGCGGCGCAGCTCCGCCAGCGTCGGGTGCACCACGTCGCGCATCACGTCGTCGACCAGGTTCGGCGGGGCCCACGGCAGCGGCGTGTACGCGCCCATGCCGCCCGTGTTCGGCCCGGTGTCGCCGTCGCCGACCCGCTTGAAGTCCTGCGCTGGCAGCAGCGGCACCGCCGCCTCGCCGTCGGTGACCACGAACAGGGAGACCTCGGGGCCGGACAGGTACTCCTCGATCACCACCCGGCCGCACCCCGCCGCGTGCCGCTCGGCGACCGCCCGGTCGTCGGTGACCACCACGCCCTTGCCGGCGGCGAGTCCGTCGTCCTTCACCACGTACGGCGCGCCGAACTCGTCCAGCGCGCCCCCCACCGCCGCCGCGTCCTCGCAGGTGTACGCGCGAGCGGTCGGCACCGCCGCGGCGGTCATCACGTCCTTCGCGAACGTCTTCGAGCCCTCCAGCCGGGCCGCCTCCCCGCTCGGGCCGAACACCGCGATGCCCTTGGCGCGTACCGCGTCGGCGACGCCCGCCACCAGCGGCGCCTCCGGCCCGATGACCACCAGGTCGGCCGCGACCTCGACGGCGAGGGCCGCCACTGCCGCCGGATCGGTGGGTGTCACCTCCCGCAGCTCGGCCACCGCAGCGATCCCCGGATTCCCCGGAGCCGCGAACAGCGCCTCGACAGCCGGGTCACCGGCGAGTCCGAGCGCGAGAGCGTGCTCCCGCCCACCACCACCCACAAGAAGTACGCGCACGACCGGCATCCTACTGACCACCCCACCCCACCCCGTCGATCAAGGAGTTTGCGTCTCAGATTGAGGGGTGAGGGCCCGCAAACTCCTTGATCACCGGCGCTTCAGGGCGTGTTTGACCGTCTGGGGGATGTAGTCGGGGCGCTGGGTGTCGGACCAGGTGAAGCGGAGGATCCGCCAGCCGGCGTTGACCAGTCGGTTCTGCCGGAAGCGGTCCGCGTAGACAGCCTCGGGCGTCAGGTGCGGGGCCCGGCCGTCCGCCTCCGCGATCAGGCGCGCGCGCCGCCACCCCAGGTCCCCGACGCCGAGCAGGTAACCGTCTTCGTCCCGCACCGGCAGTTGCAGGACGTCCGGCGGCACGCCACCGTCGACGCACCGGAGCCGGGCGCGGGTCTCCAGCGGAGACTGTGCCCGGCCGTCCGCCTCGGCCAGGTATCCCCGAGCGGCGACCGCCCCGCGGCGTCCGGTGAGGTGCGCGAGCACCAGGGGCAGGTCGTTCTCGGCCAGGATCCGCTGGTTGAGCGCGGAATCGAGGACGCACACCGCCGGGAAGCGCCGAGCCCGCAGCAACAAGTCGGCGACGGTGCGCGCCGGGGTGGTGACCGGTACGCCGCCGGCCCGGCACACGTCCGCTTCGGCGAGCGTCAACTGGTGCACCGTCAGGCCCGGCTCCGCCCGGCGCTGCACGTGCGGCCGATCCGACGGCACCGATACGTGGATCACCGGCGTCGGCGGAAGGCCGGCGATGCCGTGCAGCTCGGCGGCGGTCCCCAGCACAGCGACCGCGCCCTGCCCGAGGCTGGCGATCGTGGCGCGGATCGTGGCACGTCGGAGTGCCATCGGCGTCGGCCCGGCGGGAGACGGGAGGTAGCAACCGCGAGAGACGCGCGTCCATCGGCCGGACCGGACGAGGTACCGGATCTGCTCCCGGCCGAGGCCCAGACGCAGCGCCTGCCCCGCCGTCACGAACCCGCCCTGCGTTGTGGCCAGCCGCGTCAGCTCGTCGAATTCACCCACACGCGCAGGCTCCCCCGCACCACTCCACAGCCGAAACCCCTGTGGACAACCCTGTGGAAAACCGCCCTCCCGCAGCCCGCCCCGCCCCGCCCCGGTGATCGGCCCGGAGGGCCGGGGTGGGGGTGGGTGGGAGGGAGGGGGTGGGTTAGGGGAGGAGGGGGTGGCGGAGGACGTTTTCCTCTCGGCCTGGGCCCACGCCCACCACGCTCACCCGGGTGCCGGTCAGCTCCTCGATGCGGGCGACGTAGCGGCGGGCGTTCTCCGGTAGCTCGTCCTCGGTCCGTGCCTTGGTGATGTCCTCCCACCAGCCGTCGAGCTCTTCGTAGATCGGCGTGGCGTGGTGGAAGTCGGTCTGCGTCATCGGCATGTCGTCGAAGCGCTCGCCGTTGATCTCGTACCCGACGCAGATCGGCACCTTGGCCAGGCCGGTCAGCACGTCCAGCTTGGTGACCACCAGGTCGGTGACGCCGTTGAGGCGGCACGCGTACCGGGCCACCACGGCGTCGAACCAGCCGCAGCGGCGCTCCCGGCCGGTGGTGGTGCCGTACTCGTGGCCGACCTTGCGCAGGTGCTGCCCGTTGTCGTCGAACAGCTCGGTCGGGAACGGGCCGGAGCCCACCCGCGTCGTGTACGCCTTGCTCACCGCGATGACCTTGGTGATCGCGGTCGGCGGGATGCCCGCGCCCACGCACGCCCCACCGGCCGTCGGGTTCGACGAGGTGACGAACGGGTAGGTGCCGTGGTCCATGTCGAGCATGGTGGCCTGGGCGCCCTCCAGCAGCACGGTCTCGCCGCGGTCGAGCGCGTCCCAGAGCATGACCCGGGTCTCGGCGATGTACGGGCGCAGCCGCTCGGCGTACCGGAGGTACTCCTCGACGGTCTCCTCGACGTCGATCGCCTTGCGGTTGTAGACCTTGAACAGGAGCTGGTTCTTCTCGCGGAGCGCCAGCTCCAGCTTCTTGCGCAGGATGCCCGGGTCGAGCAGGTCCTGGAGCCGGATGCCCATCCGGGCGACCTTGTCGCCGTACGCGGGACCGATGCCCCGGCCGGTGGTGCCGATGCGGGAGCTGCCCAGGTAGCGCTCGACCACCCGGTCCAGCGCGCGGTGGTGCGGCATGATCAGGTGCGCGTCGCCGGAGATACGCAGGCGGGACACGTCCACGCCGCGCTCGGCGAGCCCGTCGATCTCCTGGAGCAGCACCTTCGGGTCGACCACCACGCCGTTGCCGATCACGATCATCGCGCTCGGTGACAGCGCCCCGGACGGCATGAGGTGCAGCGCGTACTTCTGGCCGTCCGGCGTGATCACCGTGTGGCCTGCGTTGTTGCCGCCGGAGTAGCGCACGACGTAGTCGACCCGCTCACCCAGCAGGTCGGTAACCTTGCCCTTGCCCTCGTCGCCCCACTGGGCGCCGAGCAGCACGATCGCTGGCATCTTCTCGCCTCCAGAAGGCTCGGGTGCCAGGTGGCGACCGGTCAGCGAGCCCGGGGTGTCAGGCTAACAAGTAGTGACGGCGGGACCAGCAGGGGTTGGTCGAGAAGCAGGAGGCTCCTTCGTGTACGACGTGGTGCTGCTCACCCTCGGCTCGGAGCGGGACGCTCCCGGTGGTGGCTGCGGCAGCGGCGGCGCCTGCTGCGGCGGCGCGGACGACACCGCCGCCGAGACCGGCGAGGAGCGCTGCGAGACGCCGCGCGTACCGGTGCTGGCCTGCGCGGACGAGCTGACCGCCCGGGGTGCCCGGGTGACCACCGTGACCGCCCGGTCGGACTCCGAGATCGACGAGGTGCTGGCCCGCCTCGACGGCCCGCCGCGCGCCGACGGCCTCACCTGGCCGGACTCCGACGGCAAGACCCGGCTCATCGTCGCCACGGCGAGTGACGGTCAGTTGCGCGCCGTCCTGCGCCGGCTGGTCCGGCGGTACGCTCCGCCGCCGAGCCGCCGCCCCGCGGACCTCGCAGACGACCGTACGGTGCCCGACCTGCCCCCTGTCGGCGTACTCCCGCTCGATCCGGCCCGGTCCGGGACGGCGCGGGACCTGGCCGCGCAGCTCGGGCTGCCCCGGGATCCGGCGGGTGTGGCCGCCGCGGTGCTGGACGGCACCGCCCGACGGCTGGACCTGCTGCGCAACGACGGCGGCTCGGTGACGCTCGACGGCGCGCTGCTCGGCGCCGCCGACGACGCGGGCCGTCCGTTGCACTGGCGGGCCCGGGTCGAGGTCGACGGCACGGTGCTCAGCGACGGCTCCGAGCCGATCACCGCGTGCGCGATCGGCAACGCGGGCGGGTACGCGCACCTGGGCGAGGTGGACCTGCTGGGCGGCCCGGATCCGGCCGACGGCCGGGTGACGGTGGGCGTCGCCGTACCAGTGGTGACCCGGTCGGCGTTGGGCCGGAAGAAGGTCCGGCTGGAGGTACGCCGGGCACGGGGACGTGCGGTGGCGGTGGTGCCGCGCGACGAGAAGGTGCCCTTCCTCGACGACGGCGTCGAGGGCGAGCTGAACCGCAAGCGCTCCTGGTGGACCGAGCCGGCCGCCTGGGCGGTCTGGACGGGCTGACCTCGGTCGGGTCGATCCCCACCCGGCTCGCGGCGCTGGCCGGACCGCCTATCCTCGGCGGAAGGAATGGGGAGGAACCGTGGTGCACGAGAACGACGACCGGGCCCACGTACCGGGCCGAGCGCAGGTGCCGCAGCGGGACGTCGAGCCGCTGTGGCCGCCGGAGGAGACCGACGCGGCGACGGCCACGATCCCGCCGTGGGCGTCGGTGCCCTGGCCGCTCCCGTCGGCCGACGCTCCCGCACCGGCAGCGGCGGACTCGTCCGCCGCTCAGGCGGCATCCGCCCCGGCGACCACGCCCGCCACCGGCACGACCGGCCCGGGTACCGCCGTCGAGGGTGCCGGGAACGGACGGGCCGCCTCGCCGTGGGCCCAGCCGCCGCAGCGCGCCGGGTCGGACTCCGCCACCACGCCGGACCCGCTTCCCGCCGAAGCAGCGGCTCCGCCGTCCGAGGCGGCGGAGGCCGACGGCACCGCATCCGGCCGCGCCACCGTGGCGCCACCCTCGCCCGACGCACTCTCCACCGACGGCATCGCATCCGGCCGTGCCACCGTCACCGCGGCACCGCCCCCATCATCCGACGCTCTCCCCACTGACGGCACCGCCGCAGGCCGGGCCACTGTCGCCGGGACGCCGCCCCAGCCGTCGCCGGAATCCGGCACGGGACCGACAGGGCCGGGCGCGCCCGAGCACACGCCCCGCCTCGGGCCGTTCCCGCCGTCGCCGGGCGTACCGGCGCAGCCGTCCCCGTACGGCAACGGCTATCCGTCGCCCGGCTACCAGCCACAACCGGGTCAGCCCGGCTGGTACCCGCCGCCCGGCTGGACGCCCCAGACGGGCGTGCCGCAGCCGGGCGGTCCGCTGCCGCCGCAGGCGCCGGTGTCCGGCCCGGTGGTGCCGCCACCACCTCAGCCCGGAGCGCCCCACCCGGAGCAGGGCTGGACGCCGCAGCAGGTGGTACCCCCGACCGCCGAGGACTTCGCCCGCCGCCGCCAGGCCCGGCCGGTCGACCCGGTCGCCACGATGGGCGTACGCGCGGTGGTGAACAAGATCGGGCTGGTCCGGCTCGCGCCCGGGCGGCACGAGCAGGAGATGAAGCGCGACATCGAGATGGTCCGCCGCAACTTCGGCGGGCTGCGCCAGGTGACAGTGGTCAACCCGAAGGGCGGCGCCGGCAAGACGGTGGCGATCCTGCTGCTCGCCATGACGTTCGGCCAGAAGCGCGGCGGATACGTGCTGGCCTGGGACAACAACGAGACCCAGGGCACTCTCGGCATGCGGGCGCAGCAGGACTTCCACGCCCGTACGGTGCGGGACATGCTGCGGGACCTGGCCCAGTTCCAGGGGCCGCACGGCCGGGTGGGCGACCTGTCGCAGTACGTCCGCTCGCAGGGCGAGGGCATGTTCGACGTGCTGGCCTCGGACGAGTCCGCGACCGGCGGCGAGATGCTCACCGCCGCCGCGTTCGCGGAGATCCGTGAGGTGGTCAGCCGGTTCTACAAGCTGATCTTCGTGGACACCGGGAACAACGTCCGGGCGCAGAACTGGCAGGCCGCGATGGACGCCACCGACCAGCTCGTGGTGACCATGTCGGCCCGTAACGACTCGGCCGAAACCGCCGCCCGGATGCTCGACCACCTGGAGCAGAGCGGCCGGCAGCGGCTGGTCCGCCAGGCGGTCACAGTGGTCTCGATGCCGCCGTCCCGCAAGGAGATCGACCTGCCCGCGATCCAGGCCCACTTCGCGGCCCGGACCCGGGCGGTGCTGCTGGCACCGTACGAGCGGCTCATCGACACCGGCGAGCCGCTGCGGTACGGGCAGCTCTCCTCCGCCACCCGGGACGCCTGGCTGAAGATCGCCGCGTCGGTGGCGGAGGGGCTGTAGGACGGGCGCGACGGCCGGGCCCGGGTCGGGCCCGGCCGTCGCGGCGGTGGTCAGTCGCCGGAGAGCGCGTCTCCGGCGGCCGGGTCGCAGTCGCGGAGGAACTGGGCACAGCGAGCCGCCTCGTCCGCCTCGCCGATCTCCCCCGCGGCGCGGGACAGCACGTAGAGGCAGCGGAGGAAGCCCCGGTTGGGCTTGTGCGACCAGGGCACCGGGCCGTGGCCCTTCCAGCCGCTATGGCGCAGCTGGTCCAGGCCCCGGTGGTAGCCGGTGCGGGCGTACGCGTACGCCGTGACGACCTGACCCGCGGCGAGCGCGCGGCCGCCCAGCGCCGCCCAGGCCGCACTGTAGGTCGGGAAGCGGGCCGCGACCTCGGCGTACGCCTCGTCGGTGCCCTGCTCGGCCGCCGCCGCCAGCGCGGCGTCGGCCTCCTCGTGGACCGGGAGCAGGGTGGCCGGTGGCTCAGGCAACAGGTTCTGCATCGCCCCATTCAACCCGCTTCGCCCTCGGGTACGCGAGGGGCCCCGCCCGGACGGTTGGCTGAACGGCTGAGGGTTTCGTCACGCCTGCGGCGGGAGCACACGTACCCGCGGCCCATGCCACTGCCGTGGTTCTTGCACTACAAATACAGATCCGGAGCCTCCCCAGGACCCGGTTACGCAGGAGCCCGGCGGCGTGCCCGCCGGGCTCCTGTCGTTCTCGCCCCGGTTTCGGCACTTGCCGTGCGGGGGCAGGATGGCCTGGTGCCGACCCCACCACCCGCGGACGTCATCGAGCCGCACGCGCCCCACGTCAACGAGATCGAGACCCGCACCGCGTTCGAGCAGCGGCTGGCCGGGGGAACCCTGGCCGGTCTGACCGTGCAGGGCCTGCGCCTCGACCTCGACCCGGTACCCGACCTACGCGCCGTCGACGTCACCGGCACGCTCTTCGTGGGCTGCCGCTTCGCCGGCCGCGAGGTGGGCGCGGACCTGGTCCGCCGGGGCGCCAACGTGGTCCCGCCGTTCTCCGGACTGCCCTACCCGACCCAGCCGTCGCACCTCTACACCGCCGACGAGCTGGCCGCCGGGTTCGCCGAGGGCGGGTTCGCCGGGATGTACGACACCCGGGTGTACGCGCACTTCCGGGCGCACGGCGGCGCGCTGCCGGACGTACGCGAGGCGCTCGGTCAGCGACTGCACGACCACGGCGTGGACAACGCGCTGGCCGACGCCACCCGGTCGTGGCTGGCCGCGCACGGGCCGCAGTCGGTGGTGGGGGTGATGGGCGGGCACGCGGTGCCGCGCGGCAGCGTCGCGTACCGGATGGCCGCCGTGCTTGGCTGGGAGCTGGCGCGGGCCGACCGCCTGGTGGTCACCGGCGGCGGCCCGGGCGTGATGGAGGCGGCGAACCTCGGCGCGTTCCTCGCGGCCCGGCCGGCCGAGGAGTTGTCCGCCGCGATCGACGTGCTCGCCGTCGCGTCGGACTTCACCGACCACGACCGGTACACGGCGGCGGCGCTGGCGGTGCGCAAGCGGTACGCGGACGGCCCGTTACTGCCCTCGCCCCGCCCGTCGGCGCCGGGCACCGAGTGGGCCCGTTCCGGCGGGCTGGCCATCCCCACCTGGCTGTACGGCCACGAGCCGGCGAACCTGTTCGCGGGCCGGATCGCCAAATACTTCTCCAACGCCATCCGGGAGGACACGATCCTGCGGCTGGCCCGGGGCGGGATCGTGTTCGCGCCCGGCAAGGCCGGCACCGTGCAGGAGGTGTTCCAGGCGGCCACCAAGACGTTCTACGGGACCGACGGGGCGAGCGGGGCGTACGTCTTCCTGGACCGCACGTACTGGACCACCGAGCTGCCGGTGGAGTCGCTGCTGCGGCCGCTGTTCGCCGCGTCCCCGTTCGGCGACCTGTCGCACACGATCCACCTGACCGACGACGTGCGCGACGCCGTCCGGGTGCTGGTGCAGTGAAAGGAAGGGCCCCCTCTTAACGCCTCCGGTAGAGGAAGGGCCCCTTGTTAACGCCGAGCGTTAACAAGGGGCCCTTCCTTACACGCGGGGTGTCACTTCATGGTGGTGCCGGTGGAGCGCAGGTGCTCGCAGGCCTCGACCACGCGGGCGGCCATGCCGGCCTCGGCGGCCTTGCCCCAGACGCGCGGGTCGTACATCTTCTTGTTGCCGACCTCGCCGTCGACCTTGAGCACGCCGTCGTAGTTGCGGAACATGTGGTCCGCGACCGGGCGGGTGAAGGTGTACTGGGTGTCGGTGTCGATGTTCATCTTCACCACGCCGTAGTCCAGCGCCTCCCGGATCTCCGACAGCAGCGAGCCGGAGCCGCCGTGGAAGACCAGGCTGAGCGGCTTGTCCTTGCCGTACTTGGCGCCCACCGCCACCTGGATGTCGTGCAGCACCGAGGGGCGGAGCTTGACGTTGCCCGGCTTGTAGACGCCGTGCACGTTGCCGAAGGTCAGCGCCGCCATGTAGCGGCCCTTCTCGCCCAGGCCGAGCGCGTCGACCATGGCCAGGCCGTCGTCGACTGTGGTGTAGAGCTTGTCGTTGATGGCGTTCTCGACGCCGTCCTCCTCGCCGCCGACGACGCCCACCTCGATCTCCAGGACGATCTTGCCCTTGGCGGCCTCGGCGAGGAGCTGCTCGGCGATCTCCAGGTTCTCCGCCACCGGCACGGCCGAGCCGTCCCACATGTGCGACTGGAACAGCGGCTCCTGGCCGGCCTTGACGCGCTCCTGCGAGATGGCCATCAGCGGCCGGACGAACTTGTCCAGCTTGTCCTTCGGGCAGTGGTCGGTGTGCAGCGCGATGTTCACCGGGTACTTCTTGGCGACCTCGTGCGCGTACGCGGCGAACGCCACCGCGCCGGTCACCATGTCCTTCACGGACGGGCCGGACAGGTACTCCGCGCCGCCGGTGGAGACCTGGATGATGCCGTCGCTCTCCGCATCGGCGAAGCCCTTGAGCGCCGCGTTCAGCGTCTGCGAGGAGGTCACGTTGATCGCGGGGTACGCGTACCGGCCGGCCTTGGCCCGGTCCAGCATCTCCGCGTAGGCCTCGGGGGAAGCGATGGGCATGTCGAACGCTCCTTACTTACCGCTCTCGGCCGTGCAGGCCGCTGACTTCCATGGAGGGCGGCCGTTCCGGCCCCGGGTCTTCCCCGGAGCCGACCGTTCCGGTCGCTGGCGTCCACAGGTGCGCCGGACCGCGCTGTCCACCGCGGGCAGTATCCCGCAGGAGCGCGAGCGGGGCACAACCGGCCCGGACGCCGCTCACCGGTTCTCCAGCCGGTCCGGTACGACGACGCTGATCAGCCAGCTCACCACCGCGACCACGATGGCGCCCCAGAAGGCGGCCCAGAAGCCGTCCACGTGGAACGGGAGCTTCAGCACCCCGGCGATCCAGTCGGTGAGCAGGAACAGCAGCGCGTTCACCACGAGCGCGAACAGGCCGAGCGTGAGTAGGTAGAACACGCAGCCGAACACCTTGATGAGCGGCTTGAGCACCGCGTTGACCACACCGAAGACCAGTGCCACCACGATCAGGGTGAGCACGTTGCTGCCGGTGTTACGGCCGCTCACCTCCACTCCGGGCACGATCAGCGTCGCGATCCACAGCGCGACGGCGGTGATCGCCAGTCGGATCAGGAAGCCCATGCCTCCCATCCTGGCACCGGCCGCGCGCCGGGAGCGGGACAATCGCCGACTCCGCCGTTCCGCCCGCCACCAAGCGGCGGCCCGGAGCAGCCCGTACGGTGGTGAGGACGATGCCCGCACGGAGAACAGGGAGGGACGATGGGTCAGCCCGACGAGGACTTCGCCCCCAGTGACCACCTCGCCCCGGAGGAGCGGGATCTGGAGGCCGAGCCGGCCGACGCGGTCGAGCAGGCCACCACTGTGCGCGACGAGACCGACGGCGAGCCGCACCGGGGCATGGAGGTCGACGACTGGGACGCCATGGAGCAGGCCCGCGTCGTCACCGCCGACGAGGACGACTACCGCTGACCCGGTGCCCGGTCACCGCAGGGCGGTGCCAGTCCCGGATCTGGTCCCGGTCCGCCGCGGACTGGGCGTGGTCGGCCGGCGCGGGCACCGATTCGTCCGCCGCGCCGTGCAGCAGCACCCGCCGCGCCCACGATCCGCGCCGCCAGTCGATGAACTGGTTGGCGAGCATCCGGCGCACGTACCGCTCCGGGGCGTCGGTGCGGGCCACCCGCCGCCAGTTGAGCTAGACCCGGACCAGGGTCTCCCGCACCAGATCCTGCGCCTGGTGCGGATCCCCGGTCAGCATGACCGCGTACCGCGGCAGGGCGCCCAACCGCGCGTCGGCGAACTCCTCGTACGTCACTGCACCTCCCGGTGTCCGATTGATGGACGGTCCCGGGCAGGTGGAACATTGCGGTGGCGCCGATCATCCGTTCGGTCGATATTCATGATGCGGGACAACGCGATCCTTAAGGAATCCTTAAGCTCCGTGGGCTCCACCTGATCACCCCACGGGAGGACCCCCCACATGCTCAGCAACTCCACCCGGCGCTGGTTCGCCGGGTTGGGCGTCGCAGGCGCGTTCGTCGCCGCCTCCGCCACTCCCGCCCTCGCGGCGGACCCCAAGGCCGAGCTCGGCGTCTACTTCAGCGACACGACGATCGCCGCCGACTCGGACGGCAAGATCGACTACAGCATCATCCGCAGTTCGGCCTCGGTCGTGCTGCACGACCTCACCGTCCGCTACGACCTCACCGGGCTCGCCGGCAAGGTGACCGTCGGCGAGGAGGAGAACACCGCGACGGACTGCACCTCGCCCTCCGCGAACGTGCTCGTGTGCACGACGCCGTGGGAGGTGGAGATCGACGAGTGGGGCCTGTCCGGCATCTTCCCGGTGCAGATCAAGCCCACCGGCAAGGCCCAGGACGGCGACACCGGCACGCTCAAGGTGACGCTGTCGGCGAACGGCTTCGACAGCGTCTCGCACGAGGCCAAGGTGCGCGTCGGTGAGGGCGTCGACCTGGCCGCCGGCCCGGAGACCACGGTGTCGGCCGCCCCGGGCAAGAGCTTCACCGCGCCGCTGAAGGTGACGAACGTCGGCGAGACCACCGCCAAGGGGGCCGCCGTCATCTTCTACAACGACTACGGCCTGAACTCCACCAAGCACTACAGCAACTGCACGTACGTCGGTGACGAGCTGCGCACCTGCCGGTTCGACGAGGAGCTCGCCGCCGGCAGCACGTTCGGCGCGACGCTGCCGTACGCGCTCGGCGCGGACACCATGGCACCCGGTTCCCGGTACGGCGAGATCATCTGGATGACGCCGGACGAGTTCGAGGACTTCGAGCACTACCTCGGCAACTACGACGTCACCATCGGCAAGCCGGGCACCGACGGCAAGCTGACGCTGGCCGAGGCCGCCGGCCGGGCCGCCGCGCGGGGATTCCAGGCCGACCCGCGGCCGGAGAACAACGCCTCGTACCTGCAGGTGAAGGTCACCGGCAACAACAGCACCGACCTGGAGGCGCTCGGCGCGTCGGTCACCGGGAAGGCGGGCGCGACCGTCAAGGCGACGGTGGGGCTGCGCAACAACGGCCCGGCCACGCTCGACTACAGCCGCTCCGGCAGCTCAGTCACGTACCTGACCTTCGACGTGCCGAAGGGCACCACCACGACCGCCGTGCCGGAGAACTGCTCGCCGTTGAAGGGCGACGAGTGGGGTGAGCCGGGCAAGCCGGGCGCGCGTCACTACCGCTGCTACTTCGACTCGTTCCTGAAGGCCGGGGACACCGTGAAGCTGGACTTCGGCCTGAAGATCGACAAGGTCATCGCCAACGACACCGGCCTCGTGAAGATCAACGTGCCGTGCGAGTGCGACGGTGGCTTCTACCGTGACCTGAAGCCGGCCAACGACACCGCCAAGGTCGTCGTCAACGCGGCGCCGGGTGGCGGCGACGGTGGCCAGGGCGGCGGTGACGGCGGCACCCTGCCGATCACCGGTTCCTCCACCGGCCTGATCGCCGGCATCGGCGCGCTGCTGCTCGCCGCCGGTGCGGTCGGCTACGTGCTGACCCGCCGCCGCAGGACCCGCTTCGTCGCCTGACCCACGCGACACCAGGTGCCCCGCCGACCACCGGTCGGCGGGGCACCTCCGCACAAAGACAAAGACACCAAGCAGTACGGCTCTCGACGAAGCCGGAGCGGGTCGGGCTCCCCCGGAAACCCCCACGACACGAGCCGACAAACCAAGAGATCATCGACAGGTGCTACTGACCCTCACCACGACCCACCGCCCGGCGATCGACCTCGGCCACCTCCTGGTGAAGCATCCGGACCGCGTGCAGACCTTCGATCTGCCCGCCGGTGCCGCGCATGTGTTCTACCCGGAGGCGGACGAGGCGCGCTGCACGGCGGCGTTGCTGGTCGAGGTCGATCCGCTCAAGCTGGGCGGCGGCGGCCGCCGGAACCGGGCGCCGGAGGGCTTCGCGCTCGGGCAGTACGTCAACGACCGCCCGTACGCCGCCTCCAGCCTGCTCTCGTCGGCGCTGTCGAAGGTGTTCCGCTCCGCCCTGCGGGGCGAGTCGCGGGACCGTCCCGAGCTGGCGGCGAGCGCGATCCCGCTGACCGTACGGGTGCCGGTGCTGCGCTGCCGCGGCGGCGCCGAGCTGGCGGTACGGATCTTCGCCCCGCTGGGCTGGACCGTGACCGCCACCCCGATCCCGCTCGACGAGACGTACCCGGAGTGGGGTGACAGCCGCTACGTCGACCTGACGCTGACCGGCACGCTGCGGCTCGCGGACGCCCTCAACCACCTGTACGTGCTGCTGCCGGTGCTGGACGACGCCAAGCACTACTGGGTGGCGCCGGACGAGGTGGACAAGCTGCTGCGCGCGGGTGCCGGCTGGCTGGCCGGTCATCCGGAGCGGGGCCTGATCACGCGCCGCTACCTGGCGCACCGCCGGGCGCTCGCGGGCGAGGCGATGGCCCGCCTGACCGAGCTGCGGCTGGCCGACGAGCCGCCCGCCGACGACAGCATCGAGCCGTCGACCGGAGAGCCGGCCGAGTCGTCGGGCGGCGGGGCCGGGACGGCGGAGGACGTCCGCCGGGCCTCACTGGCGGTACGGCGGCGGGAGGCGGTGCTCGCCGCGCTGCGGGACAGCGGCGCGAGCCGGGTGCTGGACCTGGGCTGCGGTGGCGGCGCGCTGCTCACCGCGCTCGTCGCCGACCGGCGGTTCACCGAGGTGGTGGGCGTTGACGTGTCCGACCGGTCGCTCGGCCTGGCGGCCCGGCGGCTGCGCCTGGACCGGCTTCCGGAGCGGCAGCGGGACCGGATCCGGCTGTGGCAGTCCGCGCTCACCTACCGGGACGACCGGCTCCGGGGGTACGACGCGGCGGTGCTGATGGAGGTCGTCGAGCACCTCGACCCGCCGCGCCTGCCGGCGCTGGAGGACGCGGTGTTCGGTCACGCCCGGCCCGGCACGGTGGTGGTGACCACCCCGAACGTCGAGTACAACGTGCGCTACGAGGGGCTCGTGCCGGGCCGGTTCCGGCATGCGGACCACCGGTTCGAGTGGACCCGGGCCGAGTTCGCCGCCTGGGTGGACCGGGTGGCGGCGGCGCACGGCTACACGGCGGTGCTCGGCGGCGTCGGCGACGACGACCCGGAGGTGGGCACGCCGACCCAGATGGCGGTGCTCACCCGCGCCGAGAGCACCGGCCGACGCGACCGGGCCGACCGGAGCGACAGCAACGACCGGAAGGAGGCGACGAACCGATGACCGTCCTGGACATCCCCGAGCTGGCACTGGTGGCGCTCGTCGGCGTCTCCGGTTCCGGCAAGTCGACGTTCGCCCGGCGGCACTTCGCGCCCAGCCAGGTGCTCTCCTCGGACACGTTCCGCGGCCTGGTGGCCGACGACGAGAACGACCAGTCCGCGTCCGCCGACGCGTTCGACGCGCTGCACCACGTCGCCGCCATCCGGCTGCGGCGCGGCCTGCTCACTGTGGTCGACGCGACGAACCTCCAGCCGCACGCCCGCGCCGGGCTGATCCGGGTGGCCCGCGAGCACGACGTGCTGCCGGTGGCGATCGTGCTGGACGTGCCGGAGGCGGTGGCCTGGGAGCGTACGGAGGCGCGCGCCGACCGGACGCACGGCCGGCAGGTGCTCAACCGGATGCGCCGCGACCTGCGGCAGTCGTACGGGCGGCTGGCCCGCGAGGGCTTCCGCAAGGTGCACGTGCTGCGCGGGGTGGAGGAGATCGACGCCGCGGAGATCCGCTACGAGAAGCTGTTCAACGACCGGCGGGAGCTGACCGGCCCGTTCGACGTGGTCGGGGACGTGCACGGTTGCCGTACCGAGCTGGAGGCGCTGCTGTCCCGGCTCGGCTACGTGCTGCGGCACGACGGCGCGGGCCGCCCGGTGGACGCGGCGCACCCGTCGGGGCGTACCGCTGTGTTCGTGGGTGATCTGGTGGACCGCGGCCCGGACTCGCCCGGCGTGCTCCGCCTGGTGATGGGCATGGTGGCGGCCGGGCACGCGATCTGCGTGCCGGGCAACCACGAGCAGAAGCTGCTGCGCAAGCTGCGCGGCCGGGACGTCCGGCTGACCCACGGCCTGGCCGAGACGATGGAGCAGCTCGCCGCCGAGCCGCCGGAGTTCGTCGCCGGGGTGGAGACGTTCATCGACGGCCTGGTCAGCCACTATGTGCTCGACGGCGGCCGGCTCGTGGTGGCACACGCCGGGCTGAAGGAGGCGTACCACGGTCGGGCGTCCGGCCGGGTGCGGTCGTTCGCGCTCTACGGCGAGACCACAGGCGAGACCGACGAGTACGGCCTGCCGGTGCGCTACCCGTGGGCGCGGGACTACCGGGGTTCGGCGATGGTCGTGTACGGGCACACGCCGACGCCCGAGCCGGAGTGGGTGAACAACACCATCTGCCTGGATACCGGTTGCGTGTTCGGCGGGCACCTCACCGCGCTGCGCTACCCGGAGAAGGAGCTGGTGGCGGTCCCGGCGGTGAAGCAGTGGTACGCCCCGGCTCGCCCGCTGGTCCCGGTCGCCCCGGCGCGGCCGGACACCGTGCTGGACCTGGCCGACGTGACCGGACGGCGGCACCTCACCCACGCGTACGGGTCGCTGACCGTGCCGGCCGAGAACGCCGCCGCCGCGCTGGAGGTGCTGAGCCGGTTCGCGGTCGATCCGGGTCGGCTGGTGTGGCTGCCGCCGACCATGGCGCCCTGCTCCACGTCGACAGTGGACGGGTTCCTGGAGCACCCGGCCGAGGCGTTCGCCGACTACCGCGCGGCGGGCGTCGACCGGGTGGTCTGCGAGGAGAAGCACATGGGCTCGCGAGCGGTGGTGCTCGTGGAGCGGGAGCCGGGCCGCTTCGGCGGTGGGGTGGTGCACACCCGTACCGGTCGGCCGTTCTTCGACCCGCCGCTCGACGGCGAGCTGCTGGCCCGGGTGCGCGCCGCGGTCACCGCCGCCGGTCTCTGGGCCGAGCTGGGCACCGACTGGCTGCTGCTCGACGCCGAGCTGCTGCCCTGGTCGGCGAAGGCGAGCGGGCTGATCCGGGAGCAGTACGCCGGGGTCGGTGCGGCCGGGCGGGCCGCGTTGCCGGGGGTGCTCGCCGCGCTGGACACCGCCGCCGGGCGCGGGCTGGCGGTGGCCGGGCTGCGCGACCGGATGGCCGGGCGGTCGGCCGAGATCACCGCCTACTCGGCGGCCTACCGGGCGTACGTCCGGCCGACCGACGGGCTGCGCGGGGTGACGCTGGCGCCGTTCGCGGTGCTGGCCGGGGCCGGGGTGAGCTACGCCGACCGCGACCACGGCTGGCACCTGGCGCTGGCCGACCGGCTCTGTGCCGCCGACCCGGAGTTCTTCACGCCGACCCGGCGGCGGGTGGTGGAGCTGGCCGACGAGTCGGCGGTGGCCGACGCCACCGAGTGGTGGCTGGCGCTCACCGCGGCCGGTGGCGAGGGCATGGTGGTCAAGCCGTACGCGGGCCTGGCCGCCCGCTCACCGAGGGGCTCGTTGCTCCAGCCGGGGATCAAGTGCCGGGGGCGGGAGTACCTGCGGATCATCTACGGTCCCGGGTACACCGAGGCGGCGCAGCTCGCCGCGTTGCGCCGCCGGTCGCTGGGTCGCAAGCGCGGACTCGCCCTGCGGGAGCACGGACTGGGCCTGGCCGCCCTGGACGCACTGGCCGAGGACGCCCCGCTCTGGCGCCGCCACGAGCTGGTGTTCGCGATCCTCGCCTGCGAGTCCGAGCCGGTCGACCCCCGCCTCTGACGAGGACGCCCGGTCCGGCCGAAATGCCGGACCGGGCCGGGGTACCCTGTGTGGCCGTGGACACAGCAGAGAAGACCCGGATGTTCTCCGAGAGCGTGGCGCTGAACCCGCTCGATCCGAAGGACCTCATCCACACCTTCGGCATGATCGGTGTCTGGGTGATCCTCTTCGCCGAGACCGGGCTGCTCGTCGGCTTCTTCTTCCCGGGCGACTCGCTGCTGTTCCTGGCCGGGGTGGCCGCCTCCCCGGTGGCCGACGCCATCTTCGGCGACGGCACCCGCCTGTCCCTGGCCGGGCTGATGATCGGCGGTCCGCTCTGCGCCATCGTCGGCGCCCAGCTCGGGCACTGGCTCGGTGCCCGGTACGGCCGGCGCATGTTCGAGAAGCCCAACTCCCGTCTGTTCAAGCGGGAGTACGTGGAGAAGGCGGAGTACTACTTCCAGAAGTTCGGCCCGGCGAAGGCCGTGGTGCTGGCCCGGTTCATCCCGATCGTGCGGACGTTCCTCAACCCGGTGGCCGGGGTGCTCGGCATGTCTGCCCGCCAGTTCTTCGTGTGGAACGTGGTGGGCGCGGTCCTCTGGGTGGACGGCATCCTGCTGGTCGGCTACCTGCTGGCCCGGCAGATCTACGACGCCATCGGCGACAAGATCGACAGGTACATCCTGCCGGTGGTCGCGCTGATCATCGTGATCTCGGTACTGCCGATCTTCTTCGAGTTCCTCCGCGACCGGCGGGCACGCAAGCGCGGCGAGGCGGTCGCCGTCATCACCGCGGCGACTGTGGCCGGCACTGTGGAGGCGGCCCGGGAGGGCATCGAGGAGCACCGCCCCGGGCACGGCGACGGGCACGGCGGTCAGCACCGCCGCTGAGCGCGTACGGACGCCGAAGGCCGGCCCTCGGACGAGGACCGGCCTTCGGCAGCACTGCTCCAGCCGGGTTCACACGGACGACGACAGCCGTCACCGTGGGCTGATGGCGCCACCCCTCGCACGCCACCGGTCACCCGGTCGGGACGACCCTCGGTCGGGTCGGCCCGGAGGTTTCAGCGAGCCTTCTTGGTGGCCCGCTTCCGCGGCGGGGTGAGCAGATCCGCGATCGTGGCGATCGCGGACGGCACCAGCCGGTAGTACGCCCAGACCCCGCGCTTCTCCCGCTCCAGCAAGCCGGCCTCGGTGAGGATTCGCAGGTGGTGGCTGACCGTCGGCTGCGAGAGGCCGAGCGGCGCGGTGAGGTCACACACGCACGCCTCCCCCTCGGGAGCCGACTGGATCAGGCTGAGCAGCCGCAGCCGGGCGGGGTCCGCGAGGGCCTTGAGGACCCCCGCAAGCCGCTCGGCGTCGGCGCGTTCGATCGGCTCGCCGGCAAGCGGCGAGATCTGAGGCATGGTCATTTCAGCCAACGCAGTTCCCACGTATTCCATCCTTCCACCAGCAGCATCGATCCGCCTGCATATCAGCAGATCCGAATCGGCAAACTTTTACGCCACAAGGCCGAGGTCAGCCAACGTATAGGCCGCCCGATAGGGCAATCCGGCGGCTCGCACCGTGTCGCCGGCACCTCGATCAACAATAACCGCCACACCCACCACCTCGGCCCCTGCCTCACGCAATGCCTCGACAGCCGTCAACACACTTCCACCGGTGGTGGAGGTGTCCTCGACGGCGAGCACCCGTCGCCCGGAGACGTCCGGCCCCTCGATCCGGCGCTGGAGACCGTGGGCCTTGCCCTCCTTGCGGACCACGAAGGCGTCGACAGCGTGGCCGGTGCCCGCAGAGGCGTGCAGCATGGCGGCGGCCACCGGATCGGCGCCCAGGGTCAGCCCGCCGACCGCGTCGTACGCCCAGTCGGCGGTGAGGTCACGCATGACCCGGCCGATCAACGGAGCCGCCTCGTGATGGAGCGTGACGCGGCGCAGATCCACGTACCAGTCCGCCTCGCGGCCCGACGAGAGCACCACCCGGCCGTGCACCACAGCGAGGTCAGTGATGAATTTGCGCAGGTCGTCGTGGTCGCCCATGGCCCAAGAGCGTACTTCGCAAGTCCGAGCGCCATGTTTCGGGTCTGCCCTGGTCAACCCTGCGGGCGACCGACGGGTGGCGATGAGCGGCTACGCTGTGCGACCGTCCATCCCGGCCGGCAGCCGATCCTGACCCCGTCGGCCGGCCGCCGGTCAGCCGCGTCCCCGGCCGACCGCGCCCCGGGTGTCGCGCCGGAAGCCGCGCAGCAGCCGCTTCGGCGCGTGCCGCAGCCCGGCCACTGCCACCTTGTACTTCCAGTCCGGGACACTCACGAACTTGCCTTTATGCAGGTCACGGAGCCCTTCGGCGACCACATCGTCGGCGCGCAGCCACGCCCAGGCGGGCAGGCGCGACATGTCGATACCGGCCCGCTCGTGGTTGCCGGTGCGCGTGTAGCCGGGGCAGAGCGCCATCACGCGTACGCCGAGCGGCGCGACGGACTGGCCGATCGATTCACTGAAATTCGTCACCCACGCCTTGCTGGCCGAGTACGTGGATCCCGGCATGGGGACACCGAAGCCCGCAACGGAAGAGACATTTATCACTGCCCCGTGGCCTCTCTCGATCATCGGACCGAGGGCGGCGTGGGTCAGGCGCAGCACCGCGAGCACGTTGAGCCGGACCAGCCGCGCCTCCTCGGCCACCGGTGAGCGGACGAACGAGGTGTTCAGACTGATCCCGGCGTTGTTCACCAGCAGCTCCACCGGCGGGCCGTCGGCCAGCCGGTGCTCGACCGCCGCACAGCCGTCCTCGGTGGACAGATCGGCCGCGATCGTCTCCGCGTCGCCGCCGTGCCGGCCGGTCAGCTCGGCCGCCAGCGCGTCGAGCCGGGCGGCGTCCCGAGCCACCAGGACCAGATCCCAGCCGTCGGCGGCGAGCCGGCGGGCGAACGCCTCGCCGATGCCCAGGCTGGCGCCGGTCACCAGGGCGCGGCGCCGGGAGGGGCGGGTGTCACCGGTCATCGGCTGTCCTCGGGAGGCGGCGGGAACCCACCCGGCGGCGTCGCGGGCGGGACGGACGGGTGCGGGTTCAGGCCGGGTGGCGGCCCCCAGGGCGTCGGCCCGGGGGCGGCCGCGCCGGACACTGTCGAGCCGTAGCCGGACAGCCGCAGCGGTGCGGTACGGCGGCGCAGGAACGCGCCGGACGACGGCAGCGTGAGCAGCACGGCGACCACCAGATAGCCGAGGATCTGCGCCACCGACAGCGTCGCGTTCACCGGGATCCACCACGACGGGTACGCGTCGCCGACGAGTCCCAGCAGGTCGGCGGTGATCCGGTCGTCCGCGCCGAACCGCAGCGGGGCGGCGCGCTGGCCGACCAGCACCGCCAGCCCGCAGCAACCGCAGAGCAGGCCCGTGCCGGCGACCACCCAGGTCGCCGTGCGGGCGCCGGACCGGCCGGCGAGCAGACCGAGCGCGAGCCCGACGAGCAGCAGCGCGGCGAGCACGCCGAGCACGGCGGCCAGCACTGTGGAGCCGCGCAGCAGACCGGCCACCTGGTCGATGTCGCCGCCGCCGGCGCCGGTCCGCTCGGCTGCCGCATCCCGGAACCGGTCCACCGTGCCGCCACCGACGGCCAGGTTGACCACCGCGTACGCCACGGCGCCCACCGCCATCACCAGCAGCAGCGCCGCCGCGGCGAGGACCGTGCCCGGCCGGCGCGGTGCGGCCCGATCGGGGTACGACACGACTGATCCCTCCGGTAGGCGTCGGCTTGCAACCTACTCGGAGGGATCGTCGGCGTCGCTGCAATCCGGACGTCAACTTCCGGAGGGCGGCTCCGGATCGCGGCGTTCACCCGGCTGACCACCGGGCGCGGACGGCGGCTGACCGCCGGGCGTCGACGGCGGCGTGCCGGGAGCCGGCGGGTACGACGGGTACGCCGGATCCCCCGGCTGGCCCGGGTGCGACGGGTACGCCGGGTAGGCGCCACCGGGCACCGGCGGCTCCCAGCCGGCCTTGGGCTTGCGGAAGAACTCGTTCGCCTTCGGCAGCGCCAGCAGGATCAGCGCGGCCAGCAGGGCGAGCAGCGCGACCAGGCCCAGCAGCAGGTTGACCGGGGTGTACCAGGACGGCAGGCTCTCCTCAATGCTGCGACGCAGTTCCTCGCTACTCGGGCTGCTCCCACTGGCCCCACCACCAGCAACTCCGGCCGCACCGCTGATCATGCTGCCACCGAGACAGCAGACGAGAATCCCGCCCAGCACCCAGGTGGTGATGCGGGTCCCGTTGTTGCCTCTGTTGTTGAACAGGGACAGAATCACCAGGCCCAGGGCCAGGACGACCAACAGCGCTGCCGATCCGATGGTAAAGGCGACAGCGACGGTCCCGACGTCCTGCGAGTTCGACGCGGTGCCCTCGAAGGCACGCTCGAAGCCCTGCCGCAGCCTGCCACTCACTGTGATCGTCACGATGAGGCTGATCACCTGCGTGATCGCAAAGAGCAGGAGCAGGTAAGAGGACCCCGCCACCACACCCGGGCGGGCTCGTCCCGAGGTCGGGGAGGAATCGGTCATCACTCTCTCCTTCTGTCGGTTAAGCCTCACACAGTAGCGGTGGGACCCTGCTGCCGTTGGCGTCAGCAGCGGTTGATGGTTGTCGCCACCCCTCTCCGTCGTCGCAGGCAACCGTCGACAAGCGAGCATCAGCGACAAGACAAATTTACCGCCATCGACCAGCAAGAACACGTACTTGCGCTTGGCGCGGCCTTGTTCATCCCTCTCAAATATGTTTGCATCGTGGGCAGCTGGCACCGATTCATCAGTGCCGGCCGAAAAATCCGTGGGCCTGCGGAATTACGGGGAACCAAACAGCCCAAAGGAGAATTGAATGCTACCCAAGATCGCACGTACGGCGGCCGTGATCGGTACGCTGACGATCGGTACGCTCGCCGTCGCGATGCCCGCGCAGGCAGCCGACTCGACCTCGGCACCGAGGGCCGAGGTGGCGACGACCACGGCGGCCCAGGCCTACGCCTGGCCGACCTGGGGGATCTACCGCAACCTCGCTTCCTGCGTCTCCGAGGGCATGAGCTTGAAGAGCGCCGGCGTCCTTCGTGACTTCGTGTGCGTGCCTGCAACGCCCATCACCAGCGTCAACTTTCCGCACGCTCTGCTCGGGCTTGTGAACTGAATTAGCTAGTTCCCCGGGGCGGTCAGGATCGCCCCGGGGAACATCACAAATCCCAGTCTGGATCAAGCGTAAAAATTGGCGTGAGCGCATTTCGCTCGCAATTTATCCTGTCTCCGAAAACGTCAAGGGGGAGCTCCACCATTGGCGTAAGAACGTCGGGTGTCGGCGGCGCGCCGCAACCGGCGGTGCTCGGCGGTGACCACGCCGAGCAGCGCGAGGTCGAGCGCGACGGCGAAGACCGCCCCGAACTGGTTCACAGTGAAGTTGAAGACCTGCCCGAACAGCAGGTCGACGAGCAGTGCCAGCTTGAACAGGCGGAACGCCTCGGTCCGGTTGCGGCGCAGCAGCCAGGCGGCCCACAGCCCGAGCACGGCGGTGATCAGCGCGGTCGCGCTGACACCGAGCACCGCGCCCCACTCCCGCTCCTGGTCCAGCTTCCCGGTCACGCCGTCGACGAACACCGCCACCACCGTGAGCACCGGCTCCACCACCAGGTAGACCACCACCGGCCAGACCAGCCAGCGGCGTCCGGCCGCCCAGACGGCGAGGCGCCGGGCCCGATCGGCCGCCCGCTGCCAGAGCGGCACCGGCGGCGGTTCCCGATGGGGTACGGCGTCCAGCAGTTGCGCCATCGCTGTCTCGGTGGCCGGTCCGGTGCCCTGCACGAGCCGCAGCACGGCGATGCGACGGCGATCGGTCAGCCCGCCCGGCAGGCCGCTGAGCACCATGTCCAGCGCGTTCGCGGTGCGCTCGGCCGAGGTCAGCCGGGACCGGCCGGTGCGTCCGCGTACCGCCTGGGTGAGCAGGACCAGCAGCGCGAACGCGACGTAGATGATGGCGGCGGCGGGGGCGTAGAAGTAGTCGGTGCCGGTGGTGACGAACTTGCCCACCTCGTCGATGAACAGCCCGAACCCGATGCCACCGATGATCGCCCCGCCGGTGCGGGCGCCGCCGCCGAGGAAGACGAGCGGGACGCCCAGGCCGACGGCGAGCAGCAGGCCGCCCCAGAGGACGTGTGCGATGTGCAGCCCGCCGCCGCCGAGCTGCGGATAGTCGGTGGCTTTCAGGTACGCCCGCACGGCCAGCACGGTGACCACGCCGGAGAGCACGAACGCCTGGAGGTAGGACGCCGCCTCGACCGCCCGGGTCGGCAGCCGGCGGACCAGCCAGCCGATGCCCGGTCGGTGGCGCGGCGATTCGGGTGGCATGTCCCGAAACCTAGTAGCCCCGCCACTCCTCGCGGGCGTAGTCCAGCACCCTCGGGCGCAACAGCGTGGAGGCCGGTACGTCGATCCGGGCCCGATCGGCGGGGAACGTGCCGGCGGCGGCCAGCACCTCCGGGGTGAGGAAACGCAGCGGCGGCGGATCGTCCGGCAGCGCCAGTTCCGGCGCGACGTCACCCGGCGCGGCGAGCACGAACCCCCAGTCGCCGAAGCTCGGCACGTCGACGTGGTACGGCACCGCGGCGAAGCCCGCCTCGCGCACCGACCGCTCGATCGACCAGTACGACCGGGGCGCGAAGTAGGGCGACCCGGACTGCACGACCAGCCGCCCGCCGGGGGCCAGCACCGGCCGGATCAGCGTGTAGAACTCGATCGTGTAGAGCTTCGCGGTGGCCGTCTCGTCCGGGTCGGGCAGGTCGGCGATCACCACGTCGAAGCGGTCGGTGGCGGTACGCAGCCAGGCGAACGCGTCCAGGTTGAGCACCCGTACCCGGGGGTCGGTGAGCGACTCCCGGTTCAGCTCGCGCAGCTGCGGCTCGCGGCGGGCCAGCTCGACCACCGCCGGGTCGAGGTCGACGAGCGTCACCGAGCGCACGTCCGGGTACTTGAGGATCTCCCGTGCGGCAAGCCCGTCCCCGGCGCCGAGCACCAGTACGTCGCCGTGCGCCCCGCGCATCGCCGGGTGCACGAGCGCCTCGTGGTAGCGATACTCGTCGATCGAGCTGAACTGGAGGTCGCCGTTGAGGAACAGCCGCAGGTCGGTGTCGGAGTGGCCGGGCTCGCGCACCGATCGGGTCAGCACGATCTCCTGGTAGCGGCTGCGCTCGGCGTGCACCACCGGGTCGCGGTAGAGCTGCTGGCGGGTGGTCACCTCGAAGTCGTGGGCGGTCACCCAGGCGTACCCGAGGAGCAGGCCGACAACGACGGTGGCCGCGCCCAGCGCGGCCCGCGCCCGGCGGCCGAGGTCGGCGCGGAACACGGTGAAGACGAGCACCACACCGGCGACCGCGTTCACCGCGCCCACCACGAGCGCGCCCTTGAGCTGGCCGAAGACCGGGATCAGCAGGAACGGGAAGGCCAGCCCGCCGAGCAGCGCCCCCACGTAGTCGGCGGCGAACAGGTCGGCCACCGCGCTGCCCGCCGACTGCTCCCGGATGCGTTGCAGCATCACCATCAGCAGCGGGATCTCCGCGCCGATCAGCAGTCCGAGCACGAACGCGGTGCCGACGAGCGCCGGACCGTACAGGTCGAGCCAGGCGAAGGCGGCGTAGAGGCCGAGCACGGAGAGGCCGCCGAGCAGCGCCAGCGTCAGCTCGATCACCGCGAACGAGACCACCGCCCGGGACTGCAACGGCTTCGCGACCAGCGCGCCGACGCCCATCGCGAAGACCATCACGCCGAGCACGATCGACGCCTGGCCGACCGTGTCGCCGATCAGGTAGCTGCCGAGCGCGACCAGCGCCAGCTCGTACACCAGGCCGCAGGCCGCGCACACGAAGACCGCGAGCAGGACCGCCGCGCGGGCCAGGCGCCACCGCGGCCGTGCGGCCGCGCCGACGGTCACCGTCTGCTCCGGGTACGTCCGGCGGCTCCCGCCCCGGCACGCTGCGCGGGCACCCGTCCCCGGTGGTTGCGGCGCCGGCGGACGCCCACGACGAGGAACAGCGCGGCGAGCAGGAACAGGCCGAGCGAGCTGAGGACGTAGATCCAGCGATCCCGCCAGAAGTCGTTGCCGGCGTCCGGCAGCGGGACGGCCGCGGTCGACGGCCCGGCGGTGGGGGTGGCGGCCGGCTCGGCGAGCCCGCGCTCGGCGGCGAGCAGCGGCAGGATCGTGGCGGCCCGGGTGACCGCCCAGCCCGGGTCGTCGACGAACGCGTCCTCGTCCAGCCCGAAACGGCCCAGCCGGGTCTCGATCGCGGCGAGGTCGGCGAACTCGATGTCGTCCGAGCCCTTGATCCGGATCGTGGCGGAGTCCTCCGACTCACTGCCGGACGAGGTGTACCTGACGTTCGCGGACACCTCGATCCAGCGCGTGCAGCCCGGCGCGTCGGCGACAGGCGTCCCGTCACCGAGGTTGGAACCGACGCTGACCTGGTCGTACACGTCGAGCAGTTCCCAGCCGTAGCAGATGCCCTGGCTGTCGGCGGCGGCCCGGAGGATCGGCACGGTGCCGGACCGCTCGTCGGCCGCCGGCGCGGGGACGGAGGTGTCCGAGTCGCCGCTGAACACACCGATGGCGCAGACGACGACCACGATCCCCACGACCACCGACCAGATCACCGTCTGCGTGCGCTTGTCCTTTCCCGCCGAATGCTGTGCGGGCTTTCCGCTCATCAGATGATCGCGGCCGCGATGATCGCACCGGTGGCGAGGTGCACGGTGGCGGAGACCCACACCGCCGGGTGCGGCTCCGGGTCGACGAGCAGCTCACCGAGCTTGCCCGGGGTGGCCACGTCGAGCAGCACGAACGCCGCCGCCATGATCACCAGACCGAGGATGCCGTACGCGGCGGCGCCGACCAGTCCCAGCGTGAAGTCGTCGTCGCTTGCGACGATCGCCGCGACCACGATCGTGCCGACCCCGAGCAGGTTGGACGAGAGCAGCAGCGCCGCGTTGCGGTTGCGCTCGGTCCAGATCAGCTCGTGGAGCTTGCCGGGGGTGGCCAGGTCGACCAGGACGTAGCCGATCGCCATCAGGACGACGCCGACCGCGCCGTAGGCGAGGGTGATCAGCAGGTCGGTGACGAGATGCTGCACAGGAGACTCCAGGGTGAGGGGGTCGGAGGGGCTACTTGCCGGAACCGGGACCGCCGCCCCGGACCGTGCTGCCTCGGCCCCAGCCCCAGCTGTTGCCGACGACGCTGTGGTACCGGGGGTAGGCGGTGGTCATCTTCTCCAGCAGGATCACCGAGCCGACGGCGAGCGGGAGGATCACCACCGAGTCGTCGTCGTAGCGCAGGTACACACCGCTGCCGTCGACGTACTGGTCGGCCGGCTTCCAGGCGTCGGTGATCTGCTTGGACACCTCGCTCGGCGCCTTGTTCGAGGTGTACGCGATCGCGTTCGAGCCGATGTCCCGCCCGGAGGCGCGGGAGAAGGTGTCCTCCACGTAGCCCCGGGGCGAGAAGTTGCCGTAGAAGATCGTGAAGGCGGCGATGAGCGCGCCGACGACGGCGACCGCCACGCCCACCACGAACCACCGTCGGTACGTCACAGCTCCTCCACCACGGTCTCGGTCAGGACCAGCTCGTTGGTCTGGGGGTAGGCGTGCCAGGTGCGCCAGGCGAGCGCGCCGTCCGGCGGGCCGGGCCGCACCGAGAGCGCGGTGACCGCGTCCTCGTCGCCGGGGAAGACCCCGATCAGCGCGTACGGGTCCTCGGCCAGCTCGGCGCGCAGCGCCGCGACCCGGGTACGCAGGCCGTCGCCCTCCGGCCGGAGCACGGTGGCGAGGAACCGGTAGCCGGCCGTCTCGTCGTGCAGCGCGCCCGGCAGGTGCGGCGGGCGGCCGGGCAGGCAGGCGACCGTCTCGGTGAGCGTGCCGAGCACGACCTGGTGGGAGGCGCCCAGCAGGCGCAGCCGCAGCCGGGGCAGGCCGGGCAGGTCGATGTCGCGTACGGCCAGCGCCGGCAGCTCCAGGCCGCCCAGGGCCAGGCTCAGATCGGCGGCGCTGGTGTCGACGTAGGGCGCGTCCAGGCAGACGAGCACGTCAGCGCACCGTGTCCGGGCCGCCCTGCGGGTAGATCATCACCTCTGCGCGGCGCAGCTCCTCGCCGAGGTTGACCTCCCAGCCGGCCTCCCCGTACGCCTCGAACGACAGCCGTGCGCCGCCGGGCGCCTGGTAGTCGTGATAGCGCATGGTGCCGTTCGGGTCGAGGCCGGTGCCCTCGGTGGCGGTGTACCGGGCCTGGCCCGACTCGTCCCAGTTGTAGCGGCGGCCGGCGATTTCCAGCGTCGGGGCGCCGGGCGTCACGGGGGCCCCCGGCTCGCTGGTCCAGAGCACCATCTCCAGGTCCGGGTCGGTCTCGACGGAGAGCCAGCGCTTCACCCCGCCCGCGTCGTCGAGCAGGTGCTCCGCCCAGCTCCAGCCGCCCTCGACCAGGTGCACCGAGCCGCGCACGGTGTACGGCACCGCGCGGATCTCGACGATGTCGCCGGGCTTGAGGGCGCGCGGGTCACCACGCAGCGCGTCCGCGTCCCGGTCCCGGAACGGGTCAGCCGGCGCCGCCTTCGTCTTCGGGCGGGACGCGGACTGGGACTTCCGCCACGCGATCACCGCGATCACCACGCCGGCCACCCCGACCAGACATCCCAGCGTGGCCAGCACCCACGCCAACGAACCGTTCACGACCGCCTCCCCCAACGTGTTCGGCGGGAACGGTAACAACCGCACGCACGCCTGCTGAAGTCCCGTTCGCTGAGTGTGCGCTCAGCTACCGTCGGCGGCGGCGAGCCGGTCGGCGGCGTAATCGCCCAGCGTGGCGCGGCTCATGAGGCAGCCGGAGAACGTGGTGAACTCGCCGTCGTCGCCGCGCAGCCGGGCCCAGGCGTCCCGCCCGGCGGCCGGGTCGACCGCCTCCAGCAGCGTCGCCGCGTACGCCCGGCCGGCCGGCGAACCCTTGCGGAGCAACCTGTCGATCCGCTTGCGGGCCGCCTCCGGGTGCTCCCGCAGCCCTTGTTCCAAGGTCCGGTACGCCTCGGTCGCGGGCAGGATCTGCCCCGCCAGCCCCACCCCGCCGAAGGCAAGGGTGTCCGCGCCGTCGAGTTCCCGCGCGGCCGCGTCCAGTTCCCGTTCCCAGCTCCCGCCCATGCCCCACTATGTGCCCACCCCACCACCCCCTCACCCCTCCCGGCAGGTAAGGAAGGGCCCCCTCTTAACGCCTCCGGTAGAGGAAGGGCCCCTTGTTAACACCCACGGCGGGCAGCGCCCACGGCACCAGCACCACCGGCACGCGAGTCGGTACGGCCGGGAGCGACGAAGGCCCGGCCGGGAGGGCCGGGCCTTCGCGGGGTGGTGCGGGTCAGGCGGCGGTCACCGCCAGGGACTCCTTGGAGTCGGACAGGTCGACACGGACCGTGTCGCCGTCGCGGATCTCGCCGGCCAGCAGCGCCTTCGCGAGCTGGTCGCCGATCGCCGACTGCACCAGCCGGCGCAGCGGCCGGGCGCCGTAGATCGGGTCGTACCCGTGCTCGGCCAGCCAGGTGCGTGCGGCGTCGCTGATGTCCAGTGCCAACCGGCGGTCCGCAAGACGGGTTCGCATCCGGTCGAGCTGGATGTCCACGATCGACCGCAGGTCCTCGCCCTGGAGCGCGGCGAACACCACGATGTCGTCGAGCCGGTTGAGGAACTCCGGCTTGAAGTGCGACCGGACCACCGCGAGCACACCCTCCCGGCGCTCGTTCTCGGTGAGCGTCAGGTCGCTGATCACCGACGAACCCAGGTTCGAGGTGAGGATCAGGATCGCGTTCCGGAAGTCCACGGTACGACCCTGCCCGTCGGTGAGGCGGCCGTCGTCGAGCACCTGGAGCAGCACGTCGAAGACGTCCGGGTGCGCCTTCTCCACCTCGTCCAGCAGGATCACCGAGTACGGCCGGCGGCGCACCGCCTCGGTGAGCTGGCCGCCCTCCTCGTAGCCGACGTAGCCGGGCGGGGCACCGACCAGGCGGGCCACCGAGTGCTTCTCGCCGTACTCGCTCATGTCGATGCGGACCATCGCCCGCTCGTCGTCGAAGAGGAACTCGGCGAGCGCCTTGGCCAGCTCGGTCTTGCCGACTCCGGTCGGGCCGAGGAACAGGAAGCTGCCGGTCGGGCGGTCCGGGTCGGCGACGCCGGCCCGGGCGCGGCGTACCGCGTCGGAGACCGCGCCCACCGCCTCGGCCTGGCCGACCACGCGGGCGCGCAGCGACTCCTCCATCCGGAGCAGCTTGGCCGTCTCGCCCTCCAGCAGCCGACCGGCGGGGATGCCGGTCCAGGAGGCGACCACTGCGGCGATGTCGTCCGCGCCGACCTCCTCCTTGAGCATCGCGCCGTCGGCCTGGAGCCGGGCCAGCTCCTCCTCGGCCTGCTTCAGCTCGGTCCGCAGCGCGGGGATCCGGCCGTACCGCAGCTCGGCGGCGCGTTCCAGCTCGCCGTCACGCTCGGCCCGCTCGGCCTCGCCACCGAGGCGCTCCAGCTCCTCCTTGGCGGTGGAGAGCTTGGTGATGTGGCTCTTCTCGGTCTGCCAGCGCTCGGAGAGCGCGGTGAGCTGCTCGCGCTTGTCGGCCAGCTCCTTGCGCAGCCGCTCCAGGCGCTCGGCGGAAGCGGCGTCCGGCTCCTTCGCCAGCGCCATCTCCTCGATCTCCAGCCGGCGTACCGCCCGCTCGATCTCGTCCACCTCGACCGGGCGCGAGTCGATCTCCATGCGCAGCCGGGACGCCGACTCGTCCACCAGGTCGATCGCCTTGTCCGGCAGGAACCGGTCGGTGATGTACCGGTCGGAGAGCGAGGCGGCGGCCACGAGTGCGGCGTCGGTGATCCGTACGCCGTGGTGCACCTCGTAGCGCTCCTTGAGCCCGCGCAGGATGCCGATGGTGTCCTCGATGGTCGGCTCGCCGACCAGCACCGGCTGGAAGCGGCGCTCCAGGGCCGGGTCCTTCTCGATGTGCTCGCGGTACTCGTCGAGCGTGGTCGCGCCGACCATCCGCAGCTCGCCGCGCGCCAGCATCGGCTTGAGCATGTTGCCGGCGTCCATCGAGCCCTCGCCCTTGCCGGCGCCGACCACGGTGTGCAGCTCGTCGAGGAACGTGATGACCTGGCCGTCGGAGTTCTTGATCTCCTCCAGCACGGACTTCAGCCGCTCCTCGAACTGACCGCGGTAGGACGCGCCGGCGACCATCGCGCCGAGGTCGAGCGAGACCAGCTTCTTGTCCCGCAGCGACTCCGGCACGTCACCGGCCACGATCCGCTGGGCCAGGCCCTCCACGATCGCGGTCTTGCCGACGCCCGGCTCGCCGATCAGCACCGGGTTGTTCTTCGTACGCCGGGACAGCACCTGGATCACGCGGCGGATCTCCGAGTCCCGGCCGATCACCGGGTCGATCTTGCCGTCGCGGGCGCTGGCGGTGAGGTCGACGCCGTACTTGGCCAGGGCCTGGTAGGTCTGCTCCGGGTCGGCGGTGGTCACCCGGCGGTCGCCGCCCCGGACGGTGGGGAACGCGGCGACCAGGTTCTCCTCGGTGGCGCCGGAGTTCTTCAGCGCGACCGAGACCGCGCCGCCGACCCGGGCCAGCCCGGCCAGCAGGTGCTCGGTGGAGGTGTACTCGTCGCCCAGCGGCCTCGCGATCTGCTCGGCGGCGCCGATGGCGTTGACGAACTCGCGCGCCAGCGTCGGCTCGGCGATGCTCGACCCGCGGGCGGCGGGCAGGGCGTCGACCGAGCGCTGGGCGACGCGGCGCAGCTCGGCGGGGTCGGCCCCGACGGCGCGCAGCAGGCCCGCGGCGGTCGAGCCCTCGGTGTCCAGCAGTGACAGCAGCAGGTGCCAGGGCTCCACGATGGCGTGACCGCGCTGGTTCGCCAGCGCGACGGCACCGGTGATGGCTTCGCGGCTCTTGGTGGTGAGACGTTCCGTGTTCATGGGCTCCCCCGGATCGGCGTGTCCACTGGACATGACACAACCAGAGTTGAGTCTATTCCGCTCAAGTCCACCCTTGTGACCTGAGTCACCCTTCGCCGCCTCCGACCGGAGGGATCTTGGTACGTGACGGCCCCCGGAGGGGCACTTTCGTACCAAGATCGCGGGCGCGATTCAGCGACGCGGCCGGCCGTGCGACTGAGCATCTTCGCCCGGGCCAGGTCCGCCGCGCGCACCGGCAGATGGATCACGTACCGCCCGGTCACGGCCGCCCGGCCAGGTCGCGCACCGAGGGGGCCTGACGGGAGTGCCACTCGCGCAACGCGCCCTTGATCCGCGCCGACTCGTCCCGGCTACGTGCGATTTCGGCGTACGCGGCGGCGAGGTTCCCGGCGGCGCGGTCGAGGAACGCGGCGACCTCGGCAGGGTTCAGCCCTCGCCGGCATGTCGTGAAGCTGTGGCCCCGCACCTGCCCGGGCCGGAGCGGACGGTACGACGCGGAGCGGTAGGGGCCGCCCGGCGCGGAGTCGGGCGGGCGCGCGTTCCGCCGCTTCGGACGTATTCGCAGGAGGTTGCGCACGACACTGTCCCTTCTCGCCGAGGTCTGGTCGAGGGGCACCAGGGCAAGGGCACCTACGTCACCGCTCGTGACGACGCCCCCCTGATCACGCAACACCGGGCGACCTATCCACCCCGGGCGCGGTGCGTGCGTCGCAGCGGTAGCCTCACCCGCGTGCGAGTACGTGTCGAACAGACCGCCCTGCCCGGGATCGGCGTCCGTCATGATCTGATGACGGAGTCCGGCCGCCGGCTCGGTGTGGTCTCCCACCGCAATGGCCGCCGCGACCTGGTCCTATACGACCCGGACGATCCCGACTCCTGCCAACATGACATACCCCTGACCGACGACGAGGCGGAGGCACTCGCCGACATCCTCGGCGCGTCGCTGATGCTGGGTCAGCTCTCCGGGCTGCGCGAGCAGGCCGCCGGGCTGCTGACCGAGCAGATCGCCATGCCGGCGGGGTCGAAGTACGTCGGCAGGCGGCTCGCGGACACCAAGGCGCGCACCCGGACCAGCGCGTCGATCGTGGCCGTGCTGCGTCAGGGCGCCGTGAACGTCTCGCCCGATCCCACCTTCCGGTTCGAAGCCGGCGACGTGATCGTCGTGGTCGGTACCCGTCAGGGGCTCGACGGCGTGACCGCGATCCTCGCCGAGACCGATCCGGACGGCTGACGCGTATGCACGAAACCACAATTCTGCTCATCGAGGTCGGTGCGCTGCTGCTCCTGCTCGGCCTGCTCGGCCGGCTGAGCCGCCGCTTCGGCGTCTCGCCCATTCCCCTGTACCTGCTCGCCGGCCTGGCGTTCGGGCACGGTGGGCTGCTGCCGCTCAACGCCAGCGAGGAGTTCTTCGCGGTCGGCGCCGAGATCGGCGTGATCCTGCTGCTGGTCATGCTCGGCCTGGAGTACAGCGCGAACGAGCTGGTGGGCAACCTCCGGTCCGCCGCGCCGGCCGGCGTGATCGACGCGGTGTTCAACGCGCTGCCCGGCTTCGCCTTCGCGCTCCTGCTCGGCTGGGGCTGGGTGGCGGCGGTGGTGCTCGCGGGCGTCACATGGGTGTCGTCGTCCGGCGTGATCGCCAAGGTACTCGGTGACCTGGGCCGGGTCGGTAACCGGGAGACCCCGGTGATCCTGTCCGTCCTGGTGATCGAGGACCTGGCGATGGCCCTCTATCTGCCGCTGGTCACCGCGCTGCTCGCCGGGGTCGGCCTGATGAAGGGCGGCATCGCGCTCGCCGTCGCGGTGTTCACCGTCGTCGTGGTGCTGGCCGTGGCGATCCGGTACGGCCACCTGATCTCCGCCGCGCTCTCCGCCAAGGATCCGGAGGCGCTCCTACTCGGGGTGCTCGGCCTGACCCTGCTGGTCGCCGGTGTCGCGGCCAAGCTCCAGGTGTCGGCGGCGGTCGGCGCGTTCCTGGTGGGCATCGCGCTGTCCGGGCCGGTGGCGCACCACGCCACCGAACTGCTCTCCCCGCTGCGCGACCTGTTCGCCGCGGTCTTCTTCGTGTTCTTCGGGCTGGTCACCAACCCGCTGGACATGCCGCCGGTGCTGCTGCCCGCGCTGCTGCTCGCAGTGGTGACCATGGCGACGAAGGTGGCCACCGGCTACCTGGCCGCCCGCCGGGTCGGGATCGCCGAGCCCGGACGCTGGCGGGCCGGTCTGGCGCTTACCCCGCGCGGCGAGTTCTCCATCGTCATCGCCGGGCTGGCCGTCGCGGCCGTCTACCCGGTGGAGCCGAAGCTCGCCGCGCTCGCCACCGCGTACGTGTTGATCACGGTGGTGACCGGGCCGCTGCTGGCCCGGCTGCCCGACACCCGGTGGTTCAAGCAGTGGCTGCGCATCCGCGCCGCCGCCGCACGGCCGCCGGCGCCGCTGCCCCTGGGCTCCGGCGACTGACCCGGAGCCGGGCCGGATCAGCCGCAGGGCAGATCCGGCCCGGCGTTGTCAAATTGATCCCGGGAAGGTCTACCACTGCTCCGTCCAACCGCGTTAACGTTTCGCCCCAGCAGCCAGGGTCCGCGGGTGGTCTGCGCCCCCGCCAGCGCAAGCGGAAGGTCGGCCGGTGAGCGTGCAGGAAGAGACGTTCCGCGGCTTCGCCAACCCGGTCGATCCCTCGCCCGCCGAGCTTCGGGCATGGGCTTATCAACCGGATTCGGTGCCGCTGACCTCGATGCCGCCCGACTGGGATCTGCTGGTCGCCGGTGACCATCTGGTGCAGACGCTGTTCGATCTGGCCATGGACCAGGGCTGCCCGGCCCGGCGGTTCACGCTGCACTGCCTCTACATCTACGCCGCCGACGGCATCCGGACGAACTTCCGCGCCCACCCCAAGCGCCGGTTCCGCAAGCTGGTCGAGCAGGCCGAGAAGTCCGGCGACGACCTGATGCGCAACTGGGCACACAACAGCCGGGTGCTGCTCGCCCGGCCGGATCTCTTCGTCTACCGGGACTGGTGCGAGGGCGGCCTGGTCCGGGAGAACCGCCGCCTCTGACGACTCGTCGCCCCGGATCCGAACGGGCCGGGATCCCCGCCCGGAGCAACCCTGCATCCCGGCCCGCCTCCCGAAACACGAACGGGCCAGGATCCCCGCCCGGAACAACCCAGCATCCCGGCCCGCCTCCCCGAACACGAACGGGCCAGGATCCCCCGTGGATCCCGGCCCGCACGTCGGTGGATCGTCAGGTCGATCCGCCCTGCTCGCGGCGCCGCTCGTCGTCCCGCGCCCGGTCCACGCCGTGGTCCGTCTGGTCGGCGAAGCGCCCTTCCTCGACCTTGTCGTTGAAGCGTCCCTCGGTGACCCGGTCGAACCGCTCGCGCACGTTCTCGGCCACCTTCTCCAGCCGTTCCTCCGCGCGCTCGGCCACCGTCTTCGCCGGTTCCGTCATGACTCCCCCCGCCAGCCCGGAATCCGCTTTGGGGCTTTTGCCCCTGCGACAAAGCCTAGTCGACCCCGCCCTGCCGTACCCCGGCTTTCCCCCGACCCGGGCGGCGAACCGCCCCGGGGAACGACGAAGGCCGGCGCGGCCCCGGGGGAGCGGGGCGCGCCGGCCTTCAGGTGCGGAATCAGCGGTCGGGAGCGCGGCGCGGACGCCAGACGACAAGAGCGGTGGACGTGCGGTTGGTGGGCACGAGGTCGCCGCGGGGGAAACCGCCGAGCGACTCCAGCTCGGCGATCCGCCGGTACGCGGCGTCCAGTTCCGCCTCCAGCCGGGCCACCCGCTGCTGCGCCTCTTCGAGCAGCCGCTCCAACCCGATGATCCGCTTGACCCCGGCCAGGTTGATCCCGTCGTCCTGGCTGAGCCGCTGCACCTCGCGGAGCAGCACCACGTCCCGGACGCTGTACCGGCGACCGCCGCCGGACGCCCGGCCGGCCTGCACCAGGCCCAGCCGGTCGTACTGGCGCAGCGTCTGGGGATGCATCCCCGCCATCCGCGCGGCCACCGAGATCATCAAGACCTTGGCCTCGTAGGCCGGGTCACCCGAGCCGACGTACTCCGACATGCCCGCTCACCTCCGCTGCCGCCGTCAACTGAATCGACGTACCCGCGCGTCGAGATGTTCCCGCGCGGCGGGCGGAGTCTGCGCCGCGAAGGTCTCCAGCGCCGCCCGCGCCTCGTCCGAGACCTTCGCCGGAACCACCACGTCGAGCGTGACCAGCAGGTCACCGGCGCGGCCGTCCTTGCGTACGACGCCCTTGCCGCGGGCGCGCAGCACCCGCCCGCTGGGCGTACCCGGTGGCACCCGCAGGGTCACCGTCCCGTCCAGGGTCGGTACGCGCAGGTCCGTGCCGAGAACCGCCTCGGCGTACGTGATCGGGACGTTCAGGGTCAGGTCGTCCCCGGTGCGCCCGAACAGCTCGTCCGGGCGGACCTTCACCTGCACGAACAGGTCGCCCGCCGGACCGCCCCGCTCGCCGGGCTCACCTCGGCCGGCCAGGCGGATCCGCTGCCCGTCGGCCACCCCGGCGGGGAAGCGGACGTGCAGCGTGCGAGTCTTGGTGACCCCGCCGGTGCCGTGGCACTCCGGGCACTTCTCCTCGACGACCGTGCCGACACCCTGGCAGTTGCGGCACGGCTCGGAGAAGCTGAACGAACCCTGGTTGCGGGTGGTCACCCCGGCACCGTGGCAGACCGGGCAGGCCACCGGCTGGGTGCCGGGCTTCGCGCCGTTGCCGTGGCAGGTGTCGCAGACCCCGGGAGCGCGCAGCGTCAGCGGCAGCGTGACGCCACGTACCGCGTCTTCGAAGTCGAGCGCCACCTCGGTCTCGACGTCCCGGCCGCGGGCCGGCCCGCGCGGACGTGCCGCACCGCCGCCGCCCGCACCACCGGAGAAGATCGAGCTGAACAGGTCGGTGAAGCCGCCGCCGCTGACCCGGCTGTCCCCACCGCCGGCACCGCCGCCGAACAGGTCGGAGACGTCGAACGGCATGCCGCCCGGCTGACCCGCGCCGCGGGCGTTGCGCCGGAAGTCGCCGGAGCCGAACAGCGAGCGCATCTCGTCGTACTCGCGGCGCTTCTTCTCGTCACCGAGCACCGCGTACGCCTCGGAGACGGTCTTGAACCGCTCCTCGGCACCGGTGTCGCCGGGGTTGTGGTCCGGGTGCGACTCCCGGGCCAACTTGCGGTACGCCTTCTTGATCTCGTCCGAGGAGGCGGACTTGTCCACGCCCAACGCGGCGTAGTAGTCCTTCTCGATCCAGTCCTTGGAACTCACCGGTCCACCCCCTTCCACGGGTCGGACCCCGGTCGCCCCGCCCGCCCGGTGCGGGCGGGCGGGACGTCACGGGTCGGCACTACTCCGGGTCCGCGACCGCGACCATGGCGGGCCGCAGCAGCCGCTCGCCGAGCTGGTAACCACGGCGCATGACCTGGACGCAGGTCGGCTCCGTCACGTCGGCGGAGGTCTGGTGCGCCACCGCCTCGTGCCGGGTCGGGTCGAACGGGTCACCGGTCTCGCCGAACGCGGTCAGGCCGAACTTCGCGAGCGCACCGGTGAGCTGCTCGGCCACGCTGCCGAAGGGGCCCACCAGGTCGCCGTGCTCACGGGCCCGGTCCAGGTCGTCGAGGATCGGCAGCAGTGCGGTGAGCACCGCCCCGGTGGCCTGCTCCTGCACCAGGTTGCGGTCCCGGTCGACCCGCTTGCGGTAGTTGGCGTACTCCGCTGTCACCCGCTGGAGGTCGCGGGTGCGCTCCTCCAGGTCGGTGCGGAGCGACTCCAGCTCGGCGCCGAGCGGCGCGTCCGTGCCGGTCCCGCCGTTCGGCTCGGCGGGCGAGTCGACCACGGTCGGACCGCTGACCTCGGCCTCGCCGCCGATCTCGTCGACCACGACCTCGGCCTCCTCGACCAGCCCTTCGGCGGGCGCGTCGGCGGCAGCGTCGGCCGCCGAGGCGTCGTTCGCCGGCTGCTCGGTCACCTTGCCGAGCTTGCGCTTGTCGCGGATGACGACCCGGGGTTCGTCGCCGGTGTCCTGGCCGGCGCCCGGCGCCGACCCGGTGGCACCCGGGTCGGCCGCTCGTGGCTTGTCCGTCATGCGGTTACCTCATCCCTCTGCCGTGCGAATCGTGTCCGGGACCGGATGTCACTTCTTGTCCTCGTCCACGATCTCCGCGTCGACCACGTCGTCGTCGCCACCGGCCTTCGGGCCACCGGCCGCGCCCGCGCCGGCACCCGGCCCGGCCGCACCCGGTGCGGTCTGCTCGCCCTCCTGCTGCTGGGCGTAGAGCAGCGAGCCCGCCTGCTGGGAGACCTGCGCCAGCTTCTCGTGCGCAGACTTGATCTTCTCGATGTCCTGCCCGCCGAGGGCACTGCGCAGCTCGCCGAGCGCCTCGTTGAGCTGGTCACGGTTCTCGCCGGGCAGCTTGTCGCCGCTCTCGGCGAGGAACTTCTCGGTCTGCCACTGGAGCGCCTCGGCCACGTTGCGGGTCTCGGCCTCCTCGCGGCGGCGCTTGTCCTCGTCGGCGTGCTCCTCGGCGTCCCGGCGCATCCGCTCGATGTCGTCCTTCGGCAGCGAGGAGCCGCCGGTGATCGTCATCTTCTGCTCCTTGCCGGTGCCCAGGTCCTTCGCGTGCACGTTCACGATGCCGTTGGCGTCGATGTCGAACGTGACCTCGATCTGCGGCACGCCGCGCGGGGCCGGCGGGAGACCGGTCAGCTCGAAGGTGCCGAGCTTCTTGTTGTAGGCGGCGATGTCCCGCTCGCCCTGGAACACCTGGATCAGCACCGACGGCTGGTTGTCGTCGGCGGTGGTGAACACCTCGGAGCGCTTCGTCGGGATGGTGGTGTTGCGCTCGATGAGCTTGGTGAAGATGCCGCCCTTGGTCTCGATGCCCAGGCTCAGCGGGGTCACGTCGAGCAGCAGGACGTCCTTGACCTCGCCCTTGAGCACACCGGCCTGGAGGGCGGCGCCGACGGCGACGACCTCGTCCGGGTTGACGCCCTTGTTCGGGTCACGGCCGGTGAGCTGCTTGACCAGGTCGGTCACGGCCGGCATCCGGGTCGAGCCGCCGACCAGGATGACGTGGTCGACGTCGGAGATCTTGATGCCTGCGTCCTTGACGGCCTGCTCGAACGGGCCCTTGCAGCGGTCCAGCAGGTCCTGCGTCATGCGCTGGAACTCGGCGCGGCTGAGCGTCACGTCCAGGTGCAGCGGGCCGGCCGAACCGGCGGTGATGTACGGCAGGTTGATGTTGCTGGTGGTGGCGGCGGACAGCTCGATCTTGGCCTTCTCGGCGGCCTCCTTGAGCCGCTGCATGGCCATCTTGTCCTGCGAGAGGTCGATGCCGTGCTCGCCGCGGAACGTCTTCACCAGGTGGTCGATGATGCGCTGGTCCCAGTCGTCACCACCGAGCTGGTTGTCACCGCTGGTGGACTTGACCTCCACCACGCCCTCGGCCAGCTCCAGCAGGGACACGTCGAAGGTGCCGCCACCGAGGTCGAAGACCAGGACGGTCTGCTCCTTGGAGCCCTTGTCCAGGCCGTACGCCAGGGCCGCCGCGGTCGGCTCGTTCACGATCCGCAGCACGTTGAAGCCGGCGATCTCACCGGCCTCCTTGGTGGCCTGGCGCTGCCCGTCGTTGAAGTAGGCCGGGACGGTGATCACCGCGTCGGTGATCTGCTCGCCCAGGTACGCCTCGGCGTCCCGCTTGAGCTTCATCAGCGTGCGCGCCGAGATCTCCTGCGGGGTGTACTTCTTGCCGTCGATGTCGACGGTCCAGTTGGTGCCGATCTCACGCTTGACCGACCGGATGGTCCGGTCGGGGTTGGTCACCGCCTGGCGCTTGGCGACCTCACCGACGAGCACCTCGCCGTTGCGGGCGAACGCGACGATCGAGGGAGTCGTACGCGAGCCCTCGGCGTTGGCGATGACGGTGGGCTCACCGCCCTCGAGAACGCTGACGCAGGAGTTCGTCGTGCCGAGGTCGATGCCGACCGCACGTGCCATGTTCGCTTCCTCGCTTCATAACGGGTGAGCAGGTCAGACGGCCTGCCCGGTGGGTCGCCCGGAAGCGGCCGCACCACAAGTTGAGTGAACTTGACTCAATAGTGCCACGCGATCGCCAATCCGCAAGTCGGGGTTGAGCCGACCCGGCGCAACCCGACCGTTACTACTGTCCGGTTGTCTTACCTTGCGTCGGTCGGGCACGCTTTAGCGGTGACGACGCATGGCGATTCCGCCACCAGTGCCGGCGCGCCCGCCGTCGCAGCCCGCACCGGAGCCACCACGGGCGACGACCAGCCTGCTCACGCCGCCGACGGCCTGCCCGCCGCGCTCACCGGCCTGCGCGCGGCGATCGGTGCGGCCCGCTTCCCGCTCGCCCTGCCCTCGGCCGAGCCGGCCCGGCAGGCCGCGACGAGCCTCACCGACCAGCTCGACGACTACCTGCTCCCCCGGCTGGCCCGGCTCGACGCCCCGCTCCTGGTGGTCGTCGGCGGCTCCACCGGCGCCGGCAAGTCGACGCTCGTCAACAGCCTGGTCCAGGCGCGGGTCAGCGCGGCGGGCGTGCTCCGCCCCACCACCCGCTCCCCGGTGCTGGTGTGCAGCCCGACCGACGCGGCCTGGTTCCGGCAGGGTGAGCTGCTGCCCGGTCTGACCCGGACCACCGAGCCCAGCGAGCAGCCGGGCACCCTGCACCTGGTCACCGCGCCGGCGCTGCCGCCCGGCCTGGCCTTCCTCGACGCGCCCGACATCGACTCGGTGGTCGACGCCAACCGGGCGCTCGCCGGTCAACTGCTCGCCGCCGCCGACCTCTGGCTGTTCGTCACCACCGCCGCCCGGTACGCCGACGCCGTCCCCTGGGAACTGCTCCGCAGCGCCCGCGCCCGGGGCACCGCCGTGGCGATGGTGCTCGACCGGGTGCCCCCGGAGGCAGCCGACGAGATCGCCGCCCACCTGTCCGAGATGCTCGCCGAGCAGGAGCTGGGCGCCTCGCCGCTGTTCGTGCTGCCGGAGACCTGGGTAGACGGGCAGGGGCTGCTGCCGGACCGGATCACCGCGCCGCTGAGCGACTGGTTCGCCCGGCTCGCCGCCGACGCCGAGGCCCGCGCCGCGGTGGTCCGGCAGACGCTCGACGGCGCGCTGGCCGCGCTGCACCCGGTCGTCGAAGGGCTGGCCGAGGCCGCCGACGAGCAGGTCACCGCCGCCGACGCGCTGGACGAGCGGGTCCAGGCCGCGTACCGGAGCGCGGAGCGGAGCGTCGACCAGGGGCTCAGGGACGGCCGGCTGCTGCGCGGCGAGGTGCTGGCCCGCTGGCAGGAGTTCATCGGCACCGGCGACTTCTTCCGCGGGCTGGAGGCCCGCATCGGGCGCCTGCGCGACCGGGTGGTCGCGGCGGTCACCGGGCGGCCCGCTCCCGCCGCGGAGCTGCGTACCGCGATCGAGTCCCAGCTCGTCACGCTGCTGCGCGGGGTGGCCGCCGAGGCGGCGGAGAACGCGTACACCGACTGGAAGGCGCACCCGGCGGGCGTGGCGCTGCTGGAGCCGGACCTGGCCCACCCCTCGGCCGACCTGCCGGAGCGGGCCGAGCAGCTGGTCCGCGACTGGCAGCGCGGCGTGCTGGAGCTGGTCCGGGTCGAGGGCGGCGACCGGCGGTTCGTGGCCCGCACGGCGGCGTACGCGGTGAACGCCACCGGCCTCGCCGTCATGATCGGCGTGTTCGCCTCCACCGCGTTCATCCCGACCGGGCTGGAGGTCGCCGCGGGCACCGGCACGGCGGTGGCCGGGCAGACCGTGCTCCAGGCGATCTTCGGTGACCAGGCGGTGCGCAACCTGGCCCGCAAGGCCCGCGTCGACCTGCTCGACCGGGTCGGCAAGCTGCTGGCCGAGGAGGCCGCGCGCTACCTGAGCCGCACCGAGGCCGAGCGTCCGGCCGCCAGCACCGGTGCGGCGCTGCGCTGGGCCGCCGTCGAGGTCGAGCGGGCCCGGCACCGCAGCGGCCTGTTTTCGCCGGCCCCGGAGCAGGACGGTCGCCCGTGAGCGCGAGGAGCGAGCCGGTCCTGCGAGCCCCGCAGTCGCGAGCAGAGAGCAGCCCCGTGAGCGCGAGGAGCGAGCCGGTCCTGCGAGCCCCGCAGTCGCGAGCAGAAAGCGGCCCCGTGAGCGCGAGGAAGGCACCGTGAGCAACATCGTGGGACGGATGCGCGAGGCGATGCGGGGCGAGCAGCGGGTCGACCCGGACACCCTGATCGAACGGCTGACAGCGATCCAGCGGTTCCTCGGCGCGGTGGACGGCCACGTGCCCGACGCCCAGCTCGTCGCCGCGCACACGGTGGTCGAGCGCGCCGGTGACCGGCTGGCGCTCTCCGGCCGCCACACGGTGGTCGCGCTCGCCGGCGCGACGGGCAGCGGCAAGTCGAGCCTGTTCAACTCGCTGGCGCGGCTCGACCTGTCGCCGGTGGGCGTACGCCGGCCCACCACCGGTGTCGCGCACGCCTGCGTGTGGGGACCGCTCGACGGCGCGGTCCGGCTGCTCGACTGGGTCGGGGTGCTGCCCCGGCACCGGTTCGTCCGGGAGAGCCCGCTGGACGCCGACGACGAGTCGAACCTGCACGGCCTCGTCCTGCTCGACCTGCCCGACTTCGACTCGGTGCAGCACGGCCACCGGCTGGAGGTCGACCGCCTGCTCGGCCTCGTCGACCTCGTGGTGTGGGTGGTCGACCCGCAGAAGTACGCCGACCGCGTGATCCACACCAGCTACCTGCGCGAGTTCCACAGGCACAAGGACGTCACCGTCGTGGTGCTCAACCAGGCCGACCGGCTGCACCCGACCGAGCTGCCGAAGGTCCTCGACGACCTGCGCCGGCTGCTCGACGCCGACGGGCTCGGCGGGGTGCCGCTGCTGCCGACCGTCGCGGTGGACCCGAACGGGCTGGACGGGTTGCGGGCCGAGTTGGAGCGTACGGTCGCCGAACGGCAGGCCGCCTTGCGCCGGCTCTCCGGCGACGTGGACGCCGTGGTGGCCGATCTCGAACCGCTCGTGGGGCCGGAGCCGCCGCGTACCCGGCCCGGTGACGCCTCGGCGCAGGAGCTGACCCGGGCACTGGCCGGGGCGGCCGGGGTGCCGACCGTGGCGGCGGCGGTCGAGGGCGCGTACCGGCATCGGGCGGTGAGCAACACCGGCTGGCCGCTGCTGCGGAGCTGGCGCAAGCTGCGGCCGGATCCGCTGCGCCGGCTGCACCTGCCCGGGCGGGATCCGGACGCGCCGGCGGAGAGCCTGGTCGCGGCGACCTCCGTACCCGATCCGACGGCCGCGCAGCGCTCGGCGCTGACGCTGGCGATCCGCGCGGTGGCCGAGCGGTCCGGTAGTGGTCTGCCGGTACCGTGGCCGACCGCGGTGACCGCCGCGGCCCGGGCCCGGCAGGCCGACCTGCCGGGCGCGCTCGACCACGCGGTCGCCGCGACCGACCTGGGCATGGACCGGCGGCCCGGCTGGTGGCGGGTGGTGGGCGTGCTCCAGTGGGTGGTCACCCTCGCCGCGCTGGCCGGCCTGGTCTGGCTGCTCCTCGGGTACGCGGTGCGTCTGCTCGGCCTGCCGCCGCTCGAACACCCGACGCTCGGTGTGGTGCCCTGGCCCACCGTCCTGCTGCTCGGTGGCCTGCTTGCCGGGCTGCTCGTCGCGGCGGTCACCCGGCCGGTGGTGGGGTGGGCCGCCCGGCGGGCCCGGCGGCGGGCGGAGGAGCGCCTGCTCACCTCGGTGGGCAGCGTCGGGGAGAAGTACGTGCTGGACCCGGCCTGGGCGGTGCTGGCGCGCTACGGCACGGCCCGGGACGCGCTGCGCGAGGCGGGACGGCGCTGAACCCGGCGTGCTGACCGGTGTGGGGGCGGCCGGTGCGGCGTAGGGTCGATACATGGCCACGCCACAGACCCCCTACGACGCGGTGCTGCACGCCGCGCGCGACGTGACGAGGCTCGACTCGGCCCTGGACGCGGAGATGCTCGGCGCGGCGTTGCTGGGCAGCGTCTACGCCGTCGCGGAGCACGACCGGGAGCAGGCCGTCCGCGAGTTCGTCAGCGGCTTCCTCGCCGCCACGTCCCGGCGCCGCAGCGCCGCCGCGACCACACTGCGGGCCGTCTTCGCCGCGCTGGTGCCCGACGCCGAGGGCGCCGCCCGGGTCCGGCCCGGCGCGTACGCCCCGTCATGGGCCGGCCAGCTGGGCCGGGTGCGCGTCACCGGCGCCTGGGCCTACGGCGACGTGTACGGCGACCAGACCTCCTACCTCGCCACGTTCGCGTACGACGACGAGGAGGAGGGCGGCCCGGAGCACGCCCTGGTGGCCCTCGTCGACCACAACATCGGCATCACCAAGGACGTCTTCGTCGGCGGCCCGGCCGGACGGATCGTCGAGCAGGCCCGGGAGATCTGCACCGAGGACGAGTTCACCTGGTTCCGCACCGAGGACCCGGCCCGGATGCACGCCGAGGTGAGCCGCCACCTGGCGGTCACCGACGACCTCACCGAGCTGCCCGCGCAGGGCTCGCTCGCCACCGACCGGGCGCTCGTGGGCGCCCGGCTGGCCGTACTCCCGGGGCCGACCCCGCCGGCCGGTCCGGCGGTCGTGCCGCCGCCCACCGACGAGGAGCGCACCCGTCTGGTACGCGCGTTCCTCGACTCGCCCGAGGCGACCCGGTTCGGGCTGCCCGAGGTGGCCGACGGCGAGCTGGCCTCGCTGCACTTCTGCATCGGCCTGCTGCTCGACCACGCGGCCAGCTTCCCTGACGCCGACCCGATGCGATGGAGCCCGATGGTCGCGGAGCTGTTCCTGCTCGACTGGGTGCACCGCCGGGCCGTGCTGGACATGGACGACGCGGCGATGCTGCCCCGGGTGCTGCGCGCCTGGGCGGCGTACGCGGCCCGGCAGCGCGGGCTGTCGCAGTCGGCCGCCGCCCGGACGGACGAGGCGATCACCGAGATGGTCCCGGAGTTCGCGCGGCTCTACAGCACCGGCGAGCGGCGTAGCCCGGCCACCGCGGCGGTGGCCCAGCTCATGGCGGACGGCGTGGACCCGGACGATCCGGAGGCGCTGAACGCCTGGATCGAGGCGAACCGCCACCGCCTCACCGACGACCCGGCCTAGGCACTCGCGCCCCGCATTGATTCGGCACCACCTCGTCGAGGTGGCGGCATCAGACCGGTCGGGACTGCACCACCACGCCGAACTGGTGCCGATCATGCGTCTGCCATGCCCTGACCACCCGACCCGACACGAGTGGAGCACGGCCCAGACCTCCTTGATCCACACCAGCTCGGCGGAGCGGCTGCATCAGACCGGTCGGGACTGCACCACCACGCCGAAGTGGTGTGGATCATGAGGTGTGGGAGACCGACGGGCTCGCCGGGCCGGACGGAACAGACGTGGCGGACGGCCCGGCGGAACCCGACGGGTCCGCGGGACCGGACGGATCGGCGGGACCGGACGGATCGGCGGGACCGGACGGATCCGATGGGCTGGACGGGTCGGACGGACCCTCCGAGGGCGTCGGCTCGGCGGTCGTGACGGACGGCTCAGGGCTCGGGCTCGGGCTCGGATCGGGCGCACCTGGGCCCGGCGGCGAGTGCGACGGTGACGGTGAGGGCACCGGGGACGGGCGCGGCGGGCGGACCGGGGTGGGCCGGACCGGCGCGGACGGCGGCGGGGGCGCGGCGACCGGGCGGGACCGGTGCCGGGAGCCGAGGTCGCTGTCGTCGGGCAGGGCCGGTGCCGCCGGGAGCGCCGGCCGCGCCGGGGGCACCGAGGTCACGTCGACGGCGGGCGTGGGCGTGGACGGCGCCGGGGCCTGCGTGCCCTGGGGCATCGGGATGACCACCGGTCCGATCGAGGGGGTCGGCAGGAACGGGGTGCTGGTGTCGGGGAGCGCACTGTTGCCCACTGTCGCCGACCCGGTGCTGATCGCGGCGAGGATCGGCATCGACGCGGTGCCGGCGAGCAACGCCACGGTGAGCAGGTAGCCGCGGCTGGGGCCGCCCGTTCCGGGGGCGCGGTGCGCGCCCACGACCCGGCGGTACGGGGAGCCGGGCAGCGCCCGATGCCGGCCGAGGAAGGGCGTACCGGGCGGACCCTCTGGTTCGGACACCGGCACACTCCTCACGCACGAAAGGGACGGAGAGCGCACGCGGATATCAGGACAAATGCCGCGTGAAGGCTCATCGCCAGCTTGACCCAGTGACGTTCAGTTCACCAGCCGCAACCGCGTGTCGACACACATTTTGTGCGTCGGCCGTCCCCGTCACTGCGGACAAAAGCGTCTATCCGTCGTGAACCAGATCGAACCTCACCGGCGAGGGAGGCCATACTGTGGGCCCGCTCACCTCCTCTGCAATCATTCAGACACGACGGCAACGTAGCCGCCACCTCCGCGTACCCCGCGGCTGGTGCGGAACGGCGCCGGCGCTCCCGGGCCTGGGTCTGTCCCCGACCGACTCCGGCTCACGCCGCGCGGCAACCCCTACCGGGGTCAGGCGCGGTCGCCAGGGACCGACCCGGCACCAGCCGGGCGGGCGCACGAGGTGCTCGGCTCGGGTAACCCCCGGCGCCGGCGCAGACAGACAGGGAGAGACGGATGGCAAAGGGCGACCCCGGGGCCGCCACCCGCAGTAAGCGGGCCGCACCCCGCACCAGACGCGCCGCCGCGACCGGTGAACCGGAACTCGTACAGCTGCTGACCCCCGAGGGTGAGCGGATCGAGAGCGCGCTCGGCCCGGACGGGACCGAGTACCGCGTCGACTTCACCGACGAGGAGTACCGCGGGCTGTACCGCGACCTCGTGCTGGTCCGCAAGCTGGACGCCGAGGCCACCGCCCTGCAGCGCCAGGGCGAGCTGGGACTGTGGGCCAGTCTGCTGGGCCAGGAGGCCGCGCAGGTCGGCTCCGGCCGGGCACTGCGTACGCAGGACATGGCCTTCCCGACCTACCGCGAGCACGGCGTGCTCTACTGCCGCGGCATCGACCCGATCATGCCGCTGGGCCTGTTCCGCGGCGTCGACCAGGGCGGCTGGGATCCGAACGAGTTCAAGTTCAACATGTACACGATCGTGATCGGGGCGCAGACCCTGCACGCGACCGGGTACGCCATGGGTGTCGCCATGGACGGCAAGACCGGCGGCGAGGACGGCGAGGCGGTCATCGCCTACTTCGGCGACGGCGCCACCAGCCAGGGCGACGTCAACGAGTCGTTCGTCTGGGCCAGCGTCTTCAACGCCCCGCTGGTGTTCTTCTGCCAGAACAACCAGTACGCCATCTCCGAGCCGCTGGAGCGGCAGACCCGCGTACCGCTGTACCGGCGGGCCGGCGGTTTCGGCTTCCCCGGCGTCCGGGTGGACGGCAACGACGTGCTCGCGTCGTACGCGGTGACCCGGCACGCGCTGGACAACGCGCGCAACGGCCAGGGCCCGAGCCTGATCGAGGCGTACACCTACCGGATGGGCGCGCACACCACCTCCGACGACCCGACCCGCTACCGCATCGCCAGCGAGGTCGAGGCGTGGCAGGCGAAGGACCCGATCGCCCGGATGAAGGCGTTCCTGACCAAGCAGAAGATCGCCGACGAGTCGTTCTTCACCGAGGTCGACGAGCAGGCCCGCACCGAGTCGGTGCACCTGCGCGAGCGCGTGCTCGCCATGCCCGACCCGCAGCCGGTGACCATGTTCGACCACGTCTACCCCAACGGCTCTCCCGAACTGGACGAGCAGCGGGCCCGGTTCACGCAGTACATGGAGTCCTTCGAGGGGAGCGCGCACTGATGGCCACGGAGACGCTCACCCTCGGCAAGGCGCTCAACACCGGCCTGCGGCGGGCCCTGGAGAACGACCCCAAGGTCGTCATCATGGGCGAGGACGTCGGCAAGCTCGGCGGCGTGTTCCGGATCACCGACGGCCTCCAGAAGGACTTCGGCGACCAGCGCGTGATCGACACCCCGCTGGCCGAGTCCGGCATCATCGGCACCGCCGTCGGCCTGGCCATCCGCGGCTTCCGGCCGGTCTGCGAGATCCAGTTCGACGGCTTCGTCTACCCCGCGTACGACCAGATCGTGTCGCAGGTGGCGAAGATGCACTACCGCTCGCAGGGCAAGGTGCGGATCCCGATGGTCATCCGCATCCCGTTCGGCGGCGGCATCGGCGCCGTCGAGCACCACTCCGAGTCGCCCGAGGCGTACTTCGCGCACACCGCCGGTCTCAAGGTGGTGAGCTGCGCGAACCCGCAGGACGCGTACGTGATGATCCAGCAGGCGATCGCGTCGGACGACCCGATCGTGTTCCTGGAGCCGAAGCGGCGCTACTGGGAGAAGGGTCCGGTGGACCTGGACGCGCCGATCGCCGACGCGTACCCGCTGCACTCGGCCCGGGTCGCGCGGCCCGGCACCGACGCGACGGTCCTGGCGTACGGCCCGATGGTGCGCACCGCGCTCGACGCGGCCACCGCCGCCGCGGAGGACGGCCGCGAGCTGGAGGTCATCGACCTGCGGACGCTGTCGCCGCTGGACCTGACCGCCGCGTACGAGTCGGTGCGGCGCACCGGGCGCTGCGTGGTCGTGCACGAGGCCCCGGGCAACCTGGGTCTCGGGTCCGAGATCGCGGCCCGGATCACCGAGGAGTGCTTCTACTCCCTGGAGTCCCCGGTGCTGCGGGTGACCGGCTTCGACACCCCCTACCCGGCCGCCCGGGTGGAGGAGGAGTACCTGCCCGACCTGGACCGGGTGCTCGACGCCGTCGACCGCACGTTCGGCTGGTGAGCGGCATGTCCCGGATCAAGGAGTTCAACCTTCCCGACCTGGGTGAGGGCCTGACCGAGGGCGAGATCCTCGCCTGGCTGGTCAAGGTCGGCGACGACATCGAGCTGAACCAGCCGATCGTCGAGGTGGAGACCGCCAAGGCGGCGGTCGAGATCCCGGCGAAGTGGGCCGGCCGGGTGCAGGCGATCTTCCACCCGGAGGGGTCCACTGTCGAGGTCGGCGTGCCGATCATCGCGATCGACACCGACCCGGGCGCCGGGCCGATCGAGGAGTCGACGACCGCGACCCCGGCGTCGGACCTGCCCGCTCCGTCGGCAGCGTCGCTGGCAGCGGTCGAGGTCGCGCCCGCCGAGGGCATGGTCGAGCCGGGCCTGATCGGTGGCGTGGCCCCGGGTGGGCGTACCGCCGTGCTCGTCGGCTACGGCCCGCGCAACGCGCCGGCCAAGCGCCGCCCGCGCAAGGGTGACGTGCCGGCCGCGCCGCCGGCTCAGGCCGCCGCCCCGGTGGCACCCGCGCCGGTGGCGCCCGCGCCGGTGGCGCCCGCGCCGGCGCCGGCACCGGCACCGGCACCGGCACCGGCACCGGCACCGGCACCGGCACCGGCGGTCAACGGCAACGGCCGGGTCTCCGGTCCGGTGCTTGCCAAGCCGCCGGTCCGCAAGCTGGCGAAGGATCTCGGCATCGACCTGGCCACGCTCACCGGCTCGGGTCCGCTCGGCTCGATCACCCGTGAGGACGTACAGCGGGCGGCGAGCGCGACCCCGGCGGCGGCCGGGCCGCTGACTGTCGCGGCACCGGCGGCGTCGGTCGCGAGCTTCGGCGCGGACCGCGAGCAGCGCATCCCGGTCAAGGGGGTACGCAAGCTCACCGCGGAGAACATGGCGCGCTCGGCGTTCACCGCCCCGCACGTGACGGAGTTCCTGACCGTCGACGTGACCCGGGCGATGAAGGCACTGGACCGGCTGCGTGACCGGCGCGAGTGGCGGGACGTACGCGTCTCGCCGCTGCTGCTGGTCGCCAAGGCGGTGCTCCTGGCGGTCGATCGGCACCCGATGGTCAACTCGACCTGGGCCGGTGACGAGATCGTGGTGAAGGAGTACGTCAACCTCGGCATCGCGGCGGCCACCGAGCGCGGCCTGATCGTGCCGAACATCAAGGACGCCGGACGGCTCTCGCTGCGCGAGCTGGCGGACGCGATGACGGAACTGGTGCAGACCGCGAAGTCGGGCAGGACGTCCCCGTCGGACATGTCCGGCGGCACGCTCACCATCACCAACGTCGGCGTCTTCGGCGTCGACACCGGTACGCCGATCCTGCCCCCGGGTGAGTCGGCGATCCTCGCCTTCGGCGCGGTACGGGAGCAGCCGTGGGTGCACAAGGGCAAGGTGAAGCCGCGCCTGGTGACCACGCTGGGCCTGTCCTTCGACCACCGGATCATCGACGGTGAGCTGGGCTCGAAGTTCCTCCGCGACATCGGGGACTTCCTGGCCGACCCGGAGGCGGCGCTGCTCGCCTGGACCTGACGAACCACCGCTCCGGTCACGGCCGGTGTGCCACGGGTGAACGCCCGGCACACCGGCCGTGACCGTCTTGAGAACGGAATCATAGGACTCAGGGGTGGATAGACCTACGATCCGTAGGTACGTGGTTCAGCTCACCTAATAATCGATGGCAATGACGGGCTCGGTGCGCTTAAATAGAGACATCAAGGGGCTGACAACCGAATAGCCAGGAGGAGAGACCCAAGATGAGCATAATCGAGCGAATCCGCACCCGCCGCGACGCCAACCGCCGCGCCCGCGCCATCGAGCACGCGCTGCGTTCCGCCAACTCGCCCGCGGTCCGCGAGGAGCTTCTCGCCATCGCCCAGCGTCACGTGAGCTGACGCCACAGACCTTTCTCACCTCCTCCAGTCCGAAGACCCGCCCGGTGCCGGGCGGGTCTTCGGCGTATCGGTGTCGGTCGGCACCGGGATTCCACCTCGCTCCACCGCCCGGTACGGTTGGCACGGTCGCCAACCGGCTGACTCCGGACGGATGCGGGACAACGAAACCCATCGACGTCGTCCGGTGACTTTCGGTGACCGCTGATGCTCCCCCGGGCGGCCCCGGGCGACCACCGGATACGGTGCGGGGAGCCCGCACGGCCGGTACCCGCCGGCGACGCCGGCAGCCGTGCCGACGGTTCCCCGACCGGCATCGGCGGCCGACCTGTGATGGAGGAGGCGCACCCATGACGTCCGAGGCTCCGCACCGCCCCGGCCAGGAGCCGGGCGAGGTGTCGCCGGGCACCGGCGGACCGGTGCCGTACGGCGATCAGCCGGCGCAGCAGGACAACGGGTACAACGGCGCACCCGACCTCGGCTGGGCACCGCCCCCGCCGGCCGGTCGGCCCGCGCAGCCGGCCCCGGCCTGGGCCGCGAACGACGACCAGCCACCCGCGTGGGCCCCGCCCACCGGGCAGCCGGTGACCGGGCGGGCGACCGCCCAGGTCCCGCAGCAGCCCGCCTGGGGCGGCGACGACCAGGGCAACCCCGCCTGGGCCGGTTCCGCTGGCCCCACCTGGGGCAACCAGGAGCAGTCCGGCCCTGGTCGCGGCGCCGAGCAGGCACCGCCCGCCTGGGCCGCCACACCGCCGGGCAGCCCGGCCGAGCCGTCGCCGGCCCCCTGGGCCGCCGAGCAGAACCGCCCCGGGTGGGGCTCCGGCGAACAGCCGGGCTGGTCGCCGTCCGGTGACCCGGCCGCCCGCGGCACCGGTTACGTGCCCGCCCCGGCCACCGTGCCGAACGAGACCTGGGTCACGTCCGCCTCCGCTGACGACCCGCACCGCTCCGGCGGCTTCGCGCCCACCGGCGGGCAGCACGACGACGCCTCCGGTCGCGCCGGTGGCTGGGCCGCCGCGCAGCAGCAGCAGGACGACCCGAGCCGCTCCGGCGGCTGGGCCCCGCGCGACGAGCAGCCCGCCACGTCCGACGACCCGAACCGCTCGGGCGGCTGGAACCCGCGGGAGAGCCAGCCGGCCTGGGCGCCGGGTCAGCAGACCGGCGCCACCTGGCCGCCGGCCGACCCGCCCGCCCGGGCCGCCGCAGCGGTCTCGGTGCCCGGCTCCGCCCGGCCGGACAACGCCTGGTCCACTCCGGAGCAGTCCGATCAGGACAACCACTCGGCCGAGGACAGCGGCGGCTGGCGGGCGACCGGTGGGCCACAGCACGACGAGGGACAGCGTTCCGGCGGCTGGGCCGCCCCGCAGGCCGAGAACCGGTCCGGCGGCTGGGACGAGCCCGCCCGCACCGAGGACCCGGACCGCTCGGGCGGCTGGGCCGCCGGGCGCGCCGCGAACCCCGCCGAGGCGGCACAGCAGGGCGGCTGGGAGCCGAACCAGGGCCGGCAGTCCGGCGGCTGGGGTGACGGCGCCGCCGTACCGCAGCAGCGTGACCCCGGTGAGCAGGGCGGCGCCTGGAGCGGCGCGGCGTCCGTACCGCAGCAGCACGAGCCCGGGCGGCCGTCGGACGAGCCCGCGCAGCCCGCCTGGGGCGCCGCCGCGCCGGCCGAGGCCCGCGCGAGCGTGTCCGTGCCGTCACCCGACGCGCCCGCCGGCTGGGGCGGCAACCAGGACGAGCGTGCGGCCGCACCGTCGCCCGAGCCGTGGCCGCAGGCCGAGGCGTGGGGCCGGTCCGAAGGCTCCGCCCCGGCCTACCAGCCGGCCCCCGCGCCGGGCATCTCCCCCGGCAACGCCGTGCCGCTGCCCGCGCAGCAGCAGCGGGTGCCGGGTGCCGCGCTCGCCGCGTCGCCGCCCACCGACCAGCCGGGCCCCGAACCCCAGGGGTACGAGCCGGAGCGCGGCGACGGCGGCTGGAACGCGTCCCGCCCCGAAGAGCCGCAGTCGCCCGCCGTTCCCGGACCGCGTACCTCCCCGGAGGGCGGACCGGTCTCGGCGAGCGCGTCGGTGCCGGTGGCCAGCCGGGTCACCCCGCCGTCCGACCAGCCGCTGCCGACCGGCGGCCCCACTCCGCAGCCCCGGGTGTACGGGCGGCCCGCGCGCCCGGAGCCCGAGGACGCCCCCGAGCAGGACGAGCCCGGGTTCCCCGGCCAGGACGGGCCGCACGGCAACGGCTTCCCCGGCCCGCAGTCGCGGTCCGAGGACGCCGACGGCCCGCACGGGTACGCGGGCGCGCCCTCCTCGCCCGCCGCGCCGCCGTCGTTCCCGGTCGGCGTGCCGTCCTTCGTGGACCCGCCCGGCAACACCCGTCCCGCCAACGGCGTGCACCCGGGCGGCGAGCAGCCCGACGCCGCCCGTGACCCGTTCGGCGGCCCGCAGAGCCCGTACGGCGCTCCCGGCGGCCAGGACGCGTTCGGCGGCCCGGGTGGCCGGCCGGACCCGTTCGGCGGTCCGGGCGGGCAGCAGGCGCCGTTCGGCGGCTCCGGCCAGCAGGACCCGTTCGGCAGCCCGGCCGGTCGGCCCGAGCCGTTCGGCGAGCCGGACCGGTTCGGCCCGTCCGCCGGGGGACGCGCCTCGGTCGCGGTGCCCGGCCAGGGCCCGGCGGGTGGCGGCAACGCCTTCCCGCCGGGCCAGCAGGCCCCGCCGGCCTGGTCGCAGAACGGGCCCGGCACCGAGCCGGAGCAGGGCCGCTTCGACGCGTTCAAGCCGGACGCCCCCGAGTCGCAGATCGAGGCGCCCCCGCCGAAGGTGCGCAACGGCCGGGTGCTCGCCGCCGTGCTGATCGCGGCCGTGCTCATCCTCGCCGTACCGCTCGGCCTCCTGGCGCTGCTCGGCAAGGTCGGCGACGACAAGTCGGCCGGCTTCGACCCGGCGGTCGGCTCCTGCGTGAAGCAGTCCGGCACGAGCGCCGTGGCCGCCGACTGCGGTGAGCCGGGAGCGTTCAGCGTGGTGTCGAAGGTGGACAACAAGGACAAGTGCGCGGATCTGTCGCAGCCCTCGATCTCGGTCGAGGGCGGCGGGACCACCCGGGTGCTCTGCCTGAAGCCCGCCGGCCAGTAACCGCACGTACGCGGAGCGTCCACCCCTTGACGGGGTGGGCGCTCCGCGCCGTTCCGGTGTGCGTCTGTTCACCCCGGGATCGCCGGGAGCGCGCCCGGCCGGTGCGGCACGATGGGGGCATGAGCGCACGCGTACGGGCACCGGAACTGCGGGGTCGGGCCTGGCTGAACACCGGCGGCAAGGCCGTCACGCTGGCCGACCTGCGTGGCAAGATCGTCCTGCTCGATTTCTGGACGTTCTGCTGCATCAACTGCCTGCACGTGCTCGACGAGCTGCGTCCACTCGAAGACAAGTACGGCGACGTCCTGGTCGTCATCGGCGTGCACTCGCCGAAGTTCGAACACGAGAAGGACCCGGCGGCGCTGGCCGCGGCCGTCGAACGGTACGGCGTGCACCACCCGGTGCTCGACGACGCCGAGATGGACATGTGGCAGCAGTACGCGGCCAAGGCGTGGCCGACGCTCGCCGTGGTCGACCCCGAGGGGTACGTGGTCGCCACCATGGCCGGCGAGGGGCACGCCGACGGGCTGGCCCGGCTGATCGACGAGCTGGTCGTTACCCACGAGGCGAAGGGCACGCTGCACCGGGGCGAGGGGCCGTACGTGCCGCCGGCCGAGCCGGACACCGTGCTGCGGTTCCCCGGCAAGGCGCTGCCGCTCGACGGCGGGAACCTGCTGGTCAGCGACTCGGCCCGGCACTCACTGGTCGAGCTGGCCGCCGACGGCGAGACGGTGGTCCGCCGTATCGGCGCCGGTTCCCGGGGCCGGACGGACGGCCCGGCCTCCGCCGCCACGTTCGCCGAGCCACAGGGGCTCTGCCTGCTGCCGCCGCACGTGGCCGAGGTGGCCGGCTACGACGTGGTCGTCGCGGACACGGTCAACCACCTGCTGCGCGGCGTACAGCTGTCCTCCGGCGAGGTGGTCACGGTGGCCGGCACCGGACGGCAGTGGCGCTCGACTGTCGACGACCACGCGCACGACGCCCGCGCGGTCGACCTCTCCTCCCCCTGGGACGTGGCCTGGTACGACGACCGGGTGGTCGTGGCGATGGCCGGTATCCACCAGCTCTGGTGGTTCGACCCGATCAAGCGGACCGCCGGCATGTACGCCGGGACCACTGTCGAGGCGCTGCGCGACGGCCCGCTGCCGGACGTGTGGATGGCCCAGCCGTCCGGGCTGTCCGTCTCGGCCGACGGCTCCCGGCTCTGGATCGCCGACAGCGAGACCAGCGCGATCCGCTGGGTCTCCGGCGGCGAGATGCACACCGCCGCCGGTCAGGGCCTGTTCGACTTCGGGCACGTCGACGGCCCGGCCGACCAGGCGTTGCTCCAGCACCCGCTGGGCGTGTGCGCGCTGCCCGACGGCTCGGTGCTGATCGCGGACACGTACAACGGTGCGGTGCGCCGCTTCGACCCGGAGACCGGGCAGGTGGGCACCGTGGCGGACGGGCTGGCCGAGCCGAGCGACCTGGTGCTCACCGGCGAGGGCGACGTGCTGGTGGTCGAGTCGGCCGCGCACCGGCTGACCCGGCTGGCGCCGGGCGCGCTGACCTCGGCCGGGGCGAACACGGTGGACGGCCCCCAGCACCGGCTGGAACGCAAGCCCACGGACGTGGCCGCCGGCGAGCTAACGCTAGACGTGATCTTCACCCCGGCGCCGGGACAGAAGCTCGACGAGACGTACGGGCCGTCGACCCGGCTCGTGGTCTCGGCGTCCCCGCCGGAGCTGCTGGTCGAGGGCGCGGGCACGACCACCGACCTGTCCCGCAAGCTGGTGGTCAGCGGCGACGTGGCGCAGGGGGTGCTCCAGGTGACCGCCCAGGCGGCGACCTGCGACGCCGACGTCGAGCACGCGGCCTGCCACCTGACCCGGCAGGACTGGGGCGTGCCGGTCCGGGTGGTCACCGGCGGCGCGACCCGCGTGCCGTTGGTCCTGCGCGGGATGGACGCCTGACGGTGCGTGTTAAGAAGGGTCCCTTCCTCTACCGGAGGCGTTAAGAGGGGGCCCTTCCTTTCACGCGAACGGAGTGAGCGTGACCCCCGCGTCGATGAGTGCGGCCCTTACCAGCTCCGCGCACCGCACCGCACCCGGTGTGTCCCCGTGCAGGCAGATCGACTCGATCGGGGCCGGGATCACAGTCCCGTCGACGGCGACCAGCGTGCGCTCGACGGCCATCCGTACCGCCCGGACGGCCACCTGCTCCGGGTCGGTCACCAGCGCGTCCGGTGAGCTGCGCGGCACGAGCGTGCCGTTCGGGAGGTAGTTGCGGTCGGCGAAGCCCTCGGCCACCACCCGCAGGCCGGCGCCCGCAGCGAGCTGGGCCAGCACGGTGCCGGGCTGGCAGAGCACCGGCAGCTCGTGGTCGTACCCGCTGATCGCCGCCACCAGCGCGGCGGCCTGGCCCTCGTCGCGGGCCGCCGCGTGGTAGAGCGCGCCGTGCGGTTTGAGGTAGCGGACCCGGGTGCGGTACAGCCGGCAGAAGGCGTCGAGCGCCCCGAGCTGGTAGATCGTCTCGTCGCGCAGCTCGGCGAAGTCGTACGCGATGTGCCGCCGGCCGAAGCCGGCGAGGTCCCGGTAGCCGACCTGCGCGCCCACCGCGACGCCGCGTTCGGCGGCTCCGGCGCAGACCCGGTGCATGGTGGCCGCGTCACCGGCGTGGAAGCCGCAGGCGACGTTCGCGGAGCTGATCAGGTCGAGCAGCGCGTGGTCGTCGCCCAGCCGCCAGCTTCCGAATCCCTCGCCCAGGTCAGCGTTGAGGTCCATGGAACGTCACCGTAGTGCCTGGCCGGGCCTGGGCGAGCGCTGTCACGTCGTCCACCACCCCGATGACCGGGTAACCGCCGGTGGTGGGGTGGTCGGCCAGGAAGACGAGCGGCCGGCCGTCCGGCGGCACCTGCACCGCGCCGAGCACCAGGCCCTCGCTGAGCAGTTCGCCGGCGACCGCGCGGGTCAGCGCCGCGCCGGCCAGCCGCGCGCCGACCCGGTTGCTGTCCGGGCTCACCGTGTACGCGGTGCGGCACAGCACGTCCAGCGCCTCCGGGGTGAACCAGTCCTGCCGGGGGCCGGGGCGCACTGTGAGCCGCAGCTCGTCCGGGACCGGCCGGGTGACGGCGAGGTCGACCGGTGCGGGTGGGCCGGCCGGGGTGCCGAGCGGCAGCCGGTCCCCGTCGCGCAGCGGCGGCGGTCCGAGGCCGGAGAGCGTGTCGGTGGCGCGGCTGCCGAGCACCGGTTCGACAGCGATCCCGCCGCTGACAGCGAGCCAGGTCCGCACCCCGGTTCGGGCCGGTCCGACGCGCAGTACCGCACCGGCGGGCAGCGCGAGCGGCCGTCCCACGTCCCCCGGGCGGCGCTGTGCGGCCCCGGCCCGCCACTCGACCACCACGTCGGCCGGGGCGCCGGTGAGGGCGACCGCCACGGCCCGGGTGACGCGCAGCGTGCAGCCGGTCATGGTGATCTCCAGCCCGGCCGCGTGCTCGTCGTTGCCGACGAGGCGGTTCGCCAGGCGCAGGGCCGCCGGGTCGAGCGCGCCGGAGCGGGGTACGCCGAGGTGCGCCCACCCGGGTCGGCCCTGGTCCTGAACGGTGGTGAGGGCCCCGGCCCGCAGCACCTCGATCACGACGCGTCGACCAGGCGGACGCGGGTGCCGGGGGTGAGCCGGGCCGGTGGGTCGGCGTGCACGTCGAACAGCGGCAGGCCGGTACGGCCGACGAGCAGCCAGCCACCGGGTGACGCGGCCGGGTAGATGCCCGCGTACGGGCCGGCGAGCGCGACCGAGCCGGCCGGTACCCGGGTACGCGGCGTGGCGAGCCGGGGCACCGCCAGCTCGGACGGCAGCCCGGTCAGGTACGCGAACCCGGGCGCGAACCCGCAGAACGCGACCCGGAACTCGGTACGCCGCAGCCGGTCGACGACTGCCGGCACGTCGACGTGCCAGTAGCCGGCGACGAGCGGAAGGTCCTCGCCGTCGTACACGACTGGTACCCGGACCTCGGTGGTGGCCGCGCCGGAGGCGGCGGTCCGGGGCCGCCAGCCGGCGATCCGCGCGGCTGCCGCCTGCGGGTCCGGTACGCCGTCGAGCAGCACGGTGACCGCGCCGGGAACGATCTCGGTGGCGGTCAGCTCGCCCGCCTCGCGCCGGCGCCACAGTTCGGTCCGCCACGCCTGTGCCTGCTCCGCGTCGTCGCAGTCGAGGAGCAGGGCGTACGCCCCGACCGGCCGGATCAGCATCCGGTCATCCTCCCGCCGGGTAAGGTGACGGTCCACACTACTTACAAGTAACCTACGCTGTCGTAACCTATTGAGGTGACGACCTCCGCACCGTTCCGGCTCCGGCCGGCCGACATCGGGAAGCCGCGCATGCGCGGCTGGCTGCACGCGTACGCGTTCTTCGCCGCTCTCGTCTGCGGCATCGTGCTGTGTTCGATCGCCGCCGGTCGTCCCGGCTGGGCGCCGCTGGTGAGCTGCCTGATCTACAGCTTCACCGTGTGCGGGCTGTTCGGCACCAGCGCGCTCTACCACCGGCGGGTCTGGTCCGAACGCGGCTACCAGATCATGCGCCGGATGGACCACTCGATGATCTTCGTGTTCATCGCCGGCACCTACACACCGTTCTGCGCGCTGCTGCTGGACAACCGGCAGGCCACGATCATGCTGAGCCTGGTCTGGGGCGGCGCGATCGCGGGCGTGGCGGTGAAGCTGATCTGGCCGCACGCGCCGCGCTGGGTCTCCGCCCCGCTCTACCTGGCGCTCGGCTGGGTCGCGGTGGCCATGCTGCCGCAGATCCTGCACGCCGGTGGCGTCACCGCGCTGGTGCTGCTGAGCGTGGGTGGCGCGATCTACAGCGTGGGCGCGGTGTTCTACGCGCTGCGCCGGCCGAACCCGTGGCCCACGGTCTTCGGGCACCACGAGTTCTTCCACGCCTGCACGCTCGTCGCGGCGATCTGCCACCACATCGCGATCTACTTCGCACTGTTCGCCTGACCGGGCTCACCCCGGACGTGCGCGAGGGCCCCGCACCGTCGCGGGGCCCTCGGGTTCGGGGGTCAGGCCGGGTAGCCCGAGTCCGGGCGGCGCACCTCGCGGTACTCCTCGCGCACGACGCGGTCGTCGCGCACCGGCACCACCGGCTCGGCGACCACCTGCTCGCGCACCGGTGCGGCCACGACCCGGCGGCGGCTGTTCCAGAAGTAGAGCGTGGTGAGCAGGCCGGCGACGCCGGCGAGCATGAGCACCCAGCCCACCACGTTGAGGTTCAGCCATCCCAGATCGGCGTCGATGGCGAACGCGAAGATCGCGCCGAGCGCGATGAGGAAGATGCTGGCACCGATGCCCATGACGTCGCCTCCTTGGCGTCCTGCTGGCGTTTCCTGCCCGCCGCGGCCATGGATGAGGTAGCGGCACACATCGACATACCCAGGCGCTTCGATCGTCAATCAGGCAAGCTGGGCGGTATGACGGACGGCAGGAACGGGCAGCGGACGCTGGTGCTGCTGCGGCACGCCAAGGCCGAGCAGCCAGCGGACGGCCCGGACGCGGAGCGGTCGCTCACCGCGCGGGGGCACGCCGACGCGGCGGCGGCCGGTGCCTGGCTGGCCCGGCAGGGGTTGCTTCCCGACGTGGTGCTCTGCTCGCCCGCGCGTCGCACCCGGCAGACCTGGCACGACGTGGCGATGGGCATGACCGGCTCGCCGCCGGAGGGCGGCCCGGCGGGGGCGGTCCCGGCGGTGCGGTACGAGGCGGCCGCGTACGACGCGCACCCGGACCAGTTGCTGGAACTGGTGCGGACGGTCGAGCCGACGGCCGGCACGGTGCTGCTCGTGGCGCACAACCCGGGTGTCTCGCTGCTCTCGGCGCTGCTCGACCCGCAGCGGGCCGACCCGGACGGGCTCCGTACCACCGACCTCGTGGTGCACCGGCCGACGGCCCGGTGGGCCGACCTGGCCCCCGGTGGCGCGCCGCTCACCGCCCGCCACACCGCCCGCGCCTGACCGGTACGACTCAGACCCGGCTGTCGTAGGCGGCCCGGTTGGTGAGCACATCGTCCATGTGCGTCTCCGCCCAGACCTTCAGGCCCTGGATCGTCTTGAGCAGCGAGAGCCCGAGCGCTGTCAGCTCGTAGGTGACTGTGACCGGCACTGTGGGCTCCACGGTGCGGGTGACCAGGCCGTCGCGTTCCAGGGCGCGCAGCGTCTGGGTGAGCATCTTCTGGCTGACGCCCGCGAGCGTGCGGGACAGCTCCGAGTAGCGCATCGGGCGCGGGACACCTGCGCAGTCGGCACCGAACCGGTGCGAGCCGTCGCTGCGCAGCGCGGCCAGCACCAGCGTGACCCACTTGTCGGCGATCCGGTCGAGCAGTTGCCGGCTGGGGCACTGGGCCAGGAACGCGTCGTACTCCGCCTTGCTCATCTCTGCTCCTGCCGTCCGGTGAGCTACGCACTTTCAGGTGCCTACTTCCCAGAAGAAAGTTACACCCCGATAGTGGAGGTTGGCGCCGCGACCCGGCGGCGTCGCGTAACGGACGACGAGAGCCAAGGGGTAGTACGCATGGCCCGCACCACCCTTCCCGGCGGCACCTGGACGCTGGGCGACCTGACCGTCACCCGGTTCGGCTACGGCGCGATGCAGCTCGCCGGCCAGTGGGTCATGGGACCGCCCGCCGACCACGACGGCGCCCTGGCGGTGCTGCGCGAGGCGGTCGCACTCGGCATCACCCACATCGACACCAGCGCGGCGTACGGGCCGCACGTCACCAACCGGCTGATCCGGGAGGCGCTGCACCCGTACGCGGATTCGCTGCACGTCGTCACGAAGGTTGGCGCGGACCGGGACGAGCAGGGCCGCTGGCCGACGGCCCGGGATCCGGAGAGCCTGCGGCGCCAGGTGCGGGAGAACCTGGAGACGCTCGGCGTGGACACGCTCGGCGTGGTCAACCTGCGGCTCGGCGACGCCACGGGCCCGCAGCCCGGGTCGCTCGCCGAGGCGCTGGAGACGCTCGCCGCGCTCCGGCAGGAGGGTCTGATCCGCCACCTGGGCCTGAGCAACGTGACGCCCGAGCAGGTGGCCGAGGCGCAGGCGATCGCGCCGATCGTCTGCGTGCAGAACCGGTACAACCTGGCCCACCGGGGCGACGACGACCTGATCGACGAGCTGGCCCGGCAGGGCGTCGCCTACGTGCCGTTCTTCCCGCTCGGCGGGTTCACCCCGTTGCAGTCCTCGGCGTTGTCGGCGGTGGCCGGACGCCTGGGGGCGACGCCGATGGGCGTCGCCCTGGCCTGGCTGCTCCGGCGCTCGCCGAACATCCTGCTGATCCCCGGCACCAAGTCCGTCGCGCACCTGCGCGAGAACGTCGCCGGCGCCGGGCTGACCCTCACCGGCGACGACCTCGCCGAGCTGGACCGGATCGGCCGCTGAGACGCGGCGTCAGGACGGCGGCGCAGTCGGCGGCGGCGGATCGGGCGGCGGCGGCATCATCGCTGTGGGATGCGAGAGCCGGTTCTCCTCCACGATCAGCGTGCGGGCCCGCTTGCGGCGGTCCTGCCAGAACCACAGCGTGGTCAGCAGGACACCCAGCCCGGCCAGGATGAACACCCAGCCGACCGCGCGCAGGTCGATCCACCAGACGTTGGCCCGGATGGCGAAGGTCATGATCGCGCCGAGCGCGATGAGAAAGATGGCGCTACCAATGCCCATGTGCGCTGCACTCCCCCGTGCGATGGCCTTGGGCGTACTCCGGTCGTGGTCCGCGACGGTTACCCGCCACCGGGCCGCCTATCCACCCCGGGCACACGCATGACGACGGCCGGCGGGCACCAGCCCGCCGGCCGTCGTCATGAGGGGGAGAGTGACGCTTCAGGGGTGAAAGCCCCCGGAAGGGCTCAGAAAGCCTCCTCCGGGAGGTCCATGATCTCCAGGTCGGCGCCCTCGATGATCCGCCGGTCGGCGCCGACGCGGGGCAGCACCTCGCGGGCGAAGAACCGGGCCGCGGCGATCTTGCCGGTGTAGAAGGACTTGTCGGCAGCGGAGACCTCGCCGGCCAGCGCCTTCAGCGCCACGTCCGCCTGCTTCTGCAGCAGCCAGCCGACCACCAGGTCGCCGATCGCCAGCAGGAACCGGCGGCTGCCCAGGCCGACCTTGTAGAGCGCGCGGGTGTCGCCGCCCTGGGCCTCGCCCAGCCAGCCGGTCATCACGCCGAGGATGTTCTGGATCTCGGCGAGCGCCTTGCCGAGCGCCTGACGCTCCTCCTTGAGCTGGCCGTTGCCGGCCTCGGAGGCGATGTGCTCCTGGATCTCGGCGGCGACCGCCATCAGGGCCTTGCCGTTGTCCCGGACGATCTTCCGGAAGATCAGGTCGAGGCTCTGGATCGCGGTGGTGCCCTCGTACAGGGTGTCGATCTTGGCGTCCCGGACGTACTGCTCCAGCGGGTAGTCCTGGAGGAAGCCGGAGCCGCCGTACGTCTGCAGCGACTCGTGGCCGAGCAGCTCGTACGCCCGCTCCGAACCGACGCCCTTGACCAGCGGCAGGAGCAGGTCGTTGACGCGCTTCGCCAGCTTGGTGGCCTTCTCGTCACCGGCCGCCTCGGCGATCGCGACCTTGTCCTGCCAGCTCGCGGTGTAGCAGACGAGCGCGCGCAGGCCCTCGGCGTACGACTTCTGCAGCAGCAGCGAGCGGCGCACGTCCGGGTGGTGGGTGATGGTCACCCGCGGGGCGGTCTTGTCGGCCATCTGGGTGAGGTCGGCGCCCTGCACCCGGTTCTTGGCGTACTCCAGGGCGTTCAGGTAGCCGGTGGAGAGCGTGGCGATCGCCTTGGTGCCGACCATCATCCGGGCGTACTCGATGATCATGAACATCTGGCGGATGCCGTCGTGCTTCTCGCCCAGCAGCCAGCCCTTGGCCGGTACGCCGTGCTCGCCGAAGGTCACCTCGCAGGTGTTCGAGACCTTCAGGCCCATTTTGTGCTCGACGTTCGTCGCGTAGACGCCGTTGCGCTCGCCCAGCTCGCCGGTCTCGGCGTCGAAGTGGTACTTCGGCACGACGAACAGCGACAGGCCCTTGGTGCCCGGGCCGCCGACGCCCTCGACGCCGACCGGACGGGCCAGCACGTAGTGGACGATGTTGTCGCTCAGGTCGTGCTCACCGGAGGTGATGAAGCGCTTCACGCCCTCGATGTGCCACGAGCCGTCCGGCTGCTGGATCGCCCGGGTACGGCCGGCGCCCACGTCGGAGCCGGCGTCCGGCTCGGTGAGGACCATGGTCGAGCCCCACTGCTTCTCGATGAACAGCCGGGCCCACTTCTTCTGCTCCTCGGTGCCCTCGACGTGCAGCACGTGCGCGAAGGACGGGCCGGAGGCGTACATCCAGATCGGGGCGTTGGCGCCGAGCACCAGCTCGGCGAGCGACCACCAGAGGGCGCGCGGGGCGTTGGTGCCGCCCAGGGTCTCCGGCAGGTCCAGGCGCCAGAACTCGGAGTCCATGAACGCCTTGTACGACTTCTTGAACGACTCCGGCAGCGGCGCCGTGAACGTCGCCGGGTCGAAGACCGGCGGGTTGCGGTCGCTGTCCGAGTAGCTGGCGGCCAGGTCCTCGCGGGCGAGGCGGTCGACCTCGGAGAGGAAGCTACGGGCGGTGTCGACGTCCAGGTCCGTGTACGGCGCCTGGCCGAACGTCCGGTCCGCCCCGAAGACCTCGAACAGGTTGAACTCGAGGTCCCGCACGTTGCTCTTGTAGTGGGTCATGCTCGCTGGCCCCGCTTCCCGGACAGGTGTTACCGATCAGTAACTCCAGACTGTATTACTCACCGGTAGGCAACGACAAGCCGATCTCGGAAGTGACAGCGATTACACACTTCCCGTTCATCAGTCGGCGGCGCCGACCTCCCAGCTCGGAACCGGGGTGGCGGTGGTGCTGCGCGGCCCGACGTACTCCATCAGGACCAGCGCGATGTCGTCGTCGAGCCGGCCGTGCACCCACTCGACCAGGGCGGTCTCCAGCGAGGCCAGCCCGTCCGCGACGGTGCCGTGGCCGAGCAGCCGCCAGGCCCGGTCGGCGGTGGGGAAGAACTCGCCGTCCCGGCGCGCCTCGCCCAGCCCGTCGGTGAACAGCAGCAGCCGGTCGCCCGGTTCCAGCCGCTCCACCCGGGGCCGGACCACGGGCATGAAGCCGAGCGGGGGCGCGGGCGCGGGCGGCTCCAGCGGGATCACCGCACCCCGGCGCAGCAGCAACGGCGAGGGGTGCCCGCAGTTGACGATGGTGAGCGTGCCGCCGCGCTCCTCGATCAGTGCGGCGGTGACGAAGTCCTCGTCGCCGACGTTGCGGGCCACCGCGCGATCCAGGTCGGTCACCACGGCGCGCAGGTCGGCCCGCTCGTACGCGACGTGCCGGTAGGAGCCGAGCACGATGCTGGCCAGGCGGACCGCGTCCAGTCCCTTGCCCCGTACGTCACCGATGATCATGCGGACGCCGTACGGGGTGTCCATCACCTCGTACAGGTCGCCGCCGATCTCGGCCGTCGCGGTGGAGGAGATGTACCGGGCGGCCACCGCGAGCGTGCCGACCTGCGGGCCGAGCGGTCGCAGCACCGCCTGCTGGGCGACCGAGGCGAGCCGGGACAACTCCGCGATCCGGTCCGCCTGGCGCTGGCGTATCGCCGCCGTGGCAGCAGCGATAGCGGTGGCCACCCCGACGGCTGTCACGTTGACCACTGTCACCAGCGGGCTACCCCGTTCGGCGACCGCGAAGCCGATCCCGATGGCGGTGGCCAGGCCGCCGACCGCGAGCACCACCCGCCAGGACGCCAGTGCCGCCGCGAGGAGCGGCGCGACGACCATCAGCGCGAGGTAGTGCGCCGGGCGGCCGTCGGCCATCTCCACGGCGGCCACGATCGCGAGCAGCGCGAGGGCCGCGCCGAGACCGGCGCGGGATCCGGGACTCAGCGGGCCTCGGCCCGGCTGGAAGGGTTGCGTGCGTACATCGGACAGCATGCCTGATGGACGTGAACGGGAGAATGAACCTGGCCCGTCGGTCATGGAAGTTCTGCCCGAGTGGCCGGTCAGCCGAGCACCTCGTACCGGACGTTGACGTGGCCGAGGCTGGTGGCGGCGATGGTCGCGAACGCGGCGCGGGACAGGTCCAGGCACCGGCCGTCGATGAACGGGCCACGGTCGTTGATCCGCACCACCACCGACTTGCCGTTGGCCGGGTTGGTGACCCGGACCTTGGTATTGAACGGCAGCGTCTTGTGCGCGGCGGTCAGCGCGTCCGGGTTGAACGTCTCGCCGTTCGCCGTCATCTGACCCTCGGCGTAGAAGGAGGCGCCGCAGGAGCCGCTGTCCACGACCTTCGGGCTGCTCGTCTTCTTCGCCGTCGGCGACGGCGCGGCGGTCCGGGCCTTGCTCCGGGAGGCCGCCTGGGTGCGGCTCGCCTTCGGACTCGGGGTGGCCTTCGGCGACGGGCTGAGGCTCGCGCCCGGCGAGGCGGACGCGCTCGGCGAGGGGGCGGCCGACGTGGGGGCGGGCGTGCTGGGCAGCGTCTCGGCCACGGCCGGCTCGGCGGGCGGCTCGGCGGAGGTGAGCCGCACGGCGCCGACGGTACCGCCGACCGCGAGCGCCACGCCGACCGCCGCGGTCGCGGCGATGGCGGCGGGCGAGGAGAACTTGCGGGTACGAAGGTGCCTAGCAGCCACCGGCCCGGTCCTTTCGTCAACTGAACAAACCGGCCCGGACCGTAACGAGAGAAGCACTTCCGAAGTCAACGTGATCATGGTGCTATGCCCGTATTTACCCTGGTACGTGTAGCCGATCACGCCACTGTCGATCGGCCGAACGGCCCACCGATCCGCCAGGATGGAAACCGTGCTGAGTCGTCGCCTGGTCGAGCTGTTCGAGTGGATCGACCCCGGCCCGGGCAGCACCCACCTGGTCAGCGACATCTCCGGCTGGTGGCGTGACCCCGACGTGCTGGCCCAGGTCGGGCCGGCCCTGGCCGGACTGTTCCCCGACGATCACCCGACCGTCGTGATCGCCCCCGAGGTGACCGGGCTACTGCTCGGCCCACTGGTGGCGGTCGCCGCCGGAGCCGGTTTCCTGCCCGCGTACAAGGACGGCGGCGAGCGACGCCGGGCCGGGCCGACGCGCTGGGCGCAGACGCCTCCCGACTACCGGGGACGGCGGCTGCGGGTCGGCGTGGACGGCCGGCGGCTGAACCCCGGCGACCGGGTGCTGCTCGTCGACGACTGGGTCGACACCGGCGCGCAACTGGACGCGCTGTGCCGGGTCGTCCGCGACGCCGGGGCCGCCCTGATCGGGGCCGCCGCACTGGTCGCGACCTGCCCGCCCGCGGTCGCCGAACGGCTGACGTTGCGCGCCCTGGTCACCGGCGACCAGTTGCCGTGAGACGACGGTGAACCGGGTGAGCGACGGCGGTACGGTGCCGTAGCGTCGGCAGCATGTGGCCCCGCATCGGTGGATTGCGCGCACTCGCCCTCGGCACGCCCGGTGAGCTGCGTACCCGGCTCAACACCCTCGTGCTCTCCGGCGTGAAGACCGACCGGTCGATCGAGGAGTGGCGCGAGGGCCACGGCGCCTACTGGGCCCGGCAGGGCACACCGGTCACCGAGGACACAGCCGTCGTCCGCCTCCGGTTCCGGGTGGTCTCCACCGAGGGCAGCGTCGGCACCTAACCGGCCCGGCGCAGCTCCGGCAGCAACGCCGCCGCCTCCACCAGCACGGCCTCGTCGCCCGCGTACCAGCTGCTGGCCCGGGGCCAGTGCGTCACCACGTCGGTGAAACCCAGCCGGGCCGCCCGGGCCACCTGCTCGGCGAGGAAGTCGGCGCTGGTGAGCGAGAACACCGGTGCCGAGTCGAGCGACAGGTAGCGGTCGAGTGTCGCCGGGTCACGGCCGGCCTCCGCCAGCGTCCGCGTCATCCGCTCGGACAACTCCGCCACGGTGCCCCACCACGCCTCGACGTCGTCGCCGCCGAGCCCGGTGGTGACCCAGCCCTGCCCGAACCGGGCGGCCAGCCGCATCGAGCGGGGACCGTTCGCGGCCATCACGAACGGCACCCGGGGCTGCTGGACGCACCCCGGGTTGTTGCGCGCGTCCACGGCGGTGAACCACTCCCCGCGCCAGGTCGTGCCGTCCTCCCGCAGAATCAGGTCGAGCAACTCGGTGAACTCGGCGAACCGGTCGACGCGCTGCCGGGGCGGCAGCGTCTCGCCGCCGAGCACCGCCGAGTCGAAACCGATGCCGCCCGCGCCGAGGCCGAGCAGCACCCGGCCGTCCGACACGTCGTCGAGCGCGGTCACCTGCCGGGCGAACGCCGCCGGGTGCCGGAAGTTCGGCGACGCCACGAGCGTCCCGAGCTTCACCCGGGACGTCACGCCGGCCGCCGCGGTGAGCGTCGTCCACGAGTCGAACCACGGCCCGTCGACCAGGTCACGCCAGCCCAGGTGGTCGTAGGTCCAGGCGTGGTCGAAGCCCCACTCGTCCACCTGGGCCCACCGCCGACGCGCTTCCGACCACCGCTGGTCGGGCAGGATCACGATGCCGATTCGCATGATCGCCAGGGTACGACCCGGGCCGGACATCCCGGCCCGGGTCGCGGGGATCACGTCGCGAGGTCGGCGACCACGCAGGCGATGTTGTCCGGCGCGCCGGCCGCGTACGCCAGCTCGACCAGGCGCTCGACGGCGGCCGCCGGATCGTCCGCCTCCGCCAGCGCGGCGTGCAGCGCGCCCGGGTCCACCACGGCGGAGAGGCCGTCGGAGCAGAGCAGGTAGCGGTCGCCGGGCAGCGCGGTCCGCAGCGCCAGGTCCGCCTCCACCTCGGCGCCCGCGCCGAGCGCCCGGGCCAGCAGCGCCCGCTGCGGATGCGATCCCGCCTCGGCCGGGGTGAGCCGTCCCTGGTCGACGAGCGTCTGCACGTACGTGTGGTCCTGGGTGAGCCGGGACAGCTCGCCGCCGCGCAGCAGGTACGCCCGGCTGTCCCCGACGTGCACCAGCGCGAGCCGGGTGCCACGCCGCACGAGCGCGGTGAGCGTGGTGGCTGGCTGGTCGGTGCCGGTGGCGTGCGCGCGTACCGCCCGATCGGCCCGGGTCACCGCGTCGGCCAGCGCGGCGAGCAGGTCGGCCTGCGAGTCGTCCGCCTGCTCCAGCGGCCGCAGCGCGTCCACCGCCACCGCACTGGCAGCGGACCCGGCCGGACCGCGCACGCCGTCGGCGACCGCGAGCAGCGCCGCGCTCGCGTACGCGGTGTCCTCGTTGGAGTCGCGGACCGTGCCCGTCTCGCAGCGCGTCGCGTACCGGAAGGTGGTCTCGGACATGGTGGTGCCCCTCTCGCTGAGCCTGTCGGCGAGGAGCGCGACGGCCCGGCCGCGCGCCGCGGTGTCCGCGCTGACCCGCCGCCACCAGGCGTCGAGCGCCTCGGCGGCGGCGGCGGGCGGCAGACCGCAGACGGTACGGATCTCGGCCAGCGGCATCCCGGCCCGGCGCAGCCCGGCGATCAGCCGCGCCCGGTCCGCCTGCTCCGGCGCGTAGTAGCGGTAGCCCGAGTGCGGGTCCACAGCGGCCGGGGGCAGCAGCCCGCAGTCGTCGTAGATGCGCAGCGCCTTGGCGCTCAGGCCGGTCGCCCGGGCGAACGCGCCGATGGTCAGCAGTCGCACCGTGTCCTCCCTCGCGCTCCTCGTGCCGGTCACCGCGACCGGCACCGATCACGCTGGGCCTTGCCGCAGGGGACGGGTCAAGGCGTCGCTGCCGCCAGTTTGGTCAGCATCCGGCCCAGATGCGGCTCGACCGTGCCGGTCGGCGCCTCGTCCACCTCGGCCGGCGTCCACCAGCGGATGCCGGCGAACTCCACCTGATCGGGCGTGAACCGCTGGTCACGGTGCGCGTCCAACACGTACCAGAGGCTCACGTCGGTGTGCCGGTGCTCGGGCGGGCCGACCGTCTCGGTGACGGTGAGGAACGCCGGGCGCTCGCCGAACGGCGGCGCGAAGACCGCCGCGACGCCCAGTTCCTCCCGCAGCTCGCGGCGCACCGTGTCGGCCGGGTGCTCGCCGGGCTCGACGTGACCGCCGCTCGGCAGCCACATGCCCGCGAGGCGGTGGTCGACCAGCAGCACCGCGCCGTCGACCGGGTCGCGGAGCAGGAAGTACGCGACCAGGTGCGGCGACGGCGTACGCGGCTTGGCCCGGCGGAAGATGTCATCAGTGCCGGCCAGCCAGGCCAGTGCCGCCTCCCGGTGCCGCGCCTCCAGATCGTCTCCCGGCGGCAGTTCCTCGACCAGTGCTCGGATCTCGTCCCGCATCCCGCCGATGCTGCCAGCCGGGTACGACGAGGTCAGTCCGGCGGCAGCGGGTTGGCGTCGGCAGCCGCGCGGACGAACTCACGTACCCGGGACGTGGTGTTCCCGGCCGGCCACACCGGACCGCGACTGATCGGCGGCGCGTCGTGGATCGGCACGTAGGCCAGGTCGGGACGGGCGTGGAACTGGCGGGCCTGCTCACCCACCGGAAGCACCCCGCGCCCCATCGCGACGAGCGCCAGCATCTCGGAGAAGGTGCCGCCCACCGGGCCCTTCGGCACCGGGCGGCCCGCCGGGGTGCGGTCCGGCGTGCGGTCCTGCTTGAACGCGGTCGAGGTCACCGCCGGGTACTGCACCACCGGATGGTCGCCCAGCACCTCCAGCGACACCGACTCCTCGGCCGCGAGCGGATGATCAGCGGCCACCGCGAGCACCCGGCGCTCGCGCAGCAGCACCGGGCCGTCCGCCATGCCGTCGAAGGGGTACGAGGCGATCAGCACGTCGATGGTGCCGTCCAGCAGGCTCGACCGGGTGCTGGCCAGCGGCGCCTCGTGCACGTGCACCGCGCAGTCCGGGTGGCGCTCGGTGAACAGGGCCACCGCGCGCAGCAGCACCGGAGCTGTCGACTCACCCACGTACGCCACCCGCAGCTCGCCGGTGAGCCCGCGCCCGGCGTCGACGGCCCGTTGCACAGCCGCCTCGATCCCGGCCACCAGCGGGCGCATCTCCTCGGCCAGGCGGACGCCGATCGGGGTGAGCCGGACGACCCGGCTGGTCCGCTCGAACAGCGGTGCGCCGATGCGGCGTTCCAGCTTGCGCACCACGCGGCTGACCCGGCCGGTGCTCACCCGCAGCCGCTCGGCGGTCCGCCCGAAATGCAGTTCCCCGGCCAGGGTCAGGAACGTCTCGACCTCGTACCGCTCCAGCACCGGAGCACCTCCGTCGTTGCCTCCGGGTCAACGATCGTAGTCCGGATCAGACCCGGCCACGACCCCCAACTCATCGCCGACGTGTGACGTGATGGATTTCGCGGAACCGGTTATCGACGGGCGGATCGACATCGATCGCAACGACCTCGAAGACGCCCTCAACGAGGCTCTCGTCGGGCACGGCGAGGTGACCGGCGCCGGAACGGGCGAGCACAGCTCCCACCTCGATGTCGACGTTCGGGTGACAGCGGACAGGCGAGCCGTCCCGGATGCCGTCTTCGGGATGCTCGCCGCTCAGCTTCGCGGCACCGCGTGAAGGCGGCTGCGCAGGAAGGCGACTATCTCGCGACGCGCCGGCCGGGCGGCCGGCACCAGGCCTGGAGTGCTCAGGAAGGTGTGGGTGGCCTTCGGGTAGCAGGTCAGGCGAGCGTCGGTGCCGTCCTCGCGAAGTCGCTCGACGTAGCGGCTTCCCTGGTCGGCCAGCGGGTCCAGTGCGGCGGTGACGACAAGTGTCGGTGGCAGTCCGGCGAGGTCGTCGAACTTGACGGGTGACACGCTGCGCGGGTCGAGGGTGGGTGGCACGCCCACCTTGCGGGCTGCGCGTAGCCGGGACACCGACAGAGCGGGATTGTCGGCGTTCTCCGTGATGGAGGGGTACCCGGTCATGCTCTCCGTCCAGTCCGTGCCCGGGTAGAGCAGCACCTGGGCACGCAGCGGCAGGCCGTCCTTGCGGGCACGCAGGGCGATGAGTCCGGCGATCGTGCCACCGGCGCTCTCGCCCATGACCGCGACGGCTGCGGGATCGACGTCCCACCGGGCGGCATCTTCGACGAGCCGGACAACGGTGTCGTAGCCGTCGTCGATCGGCTGGGGCAGCGGGTGCTCCGGGGCGAGGCGGTACTCCACCGAGACGACCACCGCCGGGCACCGCGCCGCGAGGTGGCTGTTGAGCCAGTCGTTCTGGGCGGCGGTACCCGCGAAGAAACCTCCGCCGTGGAACGAGACGACCAGCGGCAGGCTCCGGCCGATGTCCTTCGGACGGTGCACCCGCAGCGTCAGACGGCGACCGGGAAGATCGATCGAGGTGTCCTCGATGCGTGCGCGGCGGTCCGGGAACCCGGTGATGATCCGTGCGACACGAGACGATGCGGCGCGGTTGGCCTTCTCGCGCGCGGCGATCACCTGATCGTCGGTCAGGGCCTCCCAGTCCAGGGTGTCCTTCAGGATCCGGGTGCCCAGTGGAGCCTTGCCTCTCATGGTGTCCTCCGGGATGCAGACGCTGTGAGCCCACTGTCACAGCCGATGCATGCCGCTGGATTGAACGAATGTCAGGACGGACTCCGACGGCCCGGCGTCAGGGCCGGACGGGCCAGGCGACATCGTCGACGGCGAGGAACGGTGCGCCTGCCACGGTCGCGGGCGTCGCTCCGGTGAAGGTCATGACGTCGCGATGGAGGTGGGACTGGTCGGCGTAACCGCTGTCCGCCGCCGCCGCTGCGGCGCTGTGACCCGCGGCGAGGCGATGGGCCGCATCATCGAACCGGATGAGCTGGGCGGCGCGCTTGGGGGTGAGACCGATCTGGGAGCGGAACCGAGCCCACAGCCGTTTGCGGCTCCACCCGACCTCGGCCGCCAGCCGTTCGACCCGCACCTGCCCCCGGCCGGCCACCATCCGCCTCCAGCAGAAGGCGACCTCAGCATCGACCGCCCGGCCCGCGTCGTGACGTCGGGCCACAGCCGCCTCGGCTATCGCGAACCGGTCGTCCCAGGATCGGGCGGCGCGCAGCCGCTCCTGGATTCGCGCGGCGTCTCGCCCCCAGAGGTCGTCGAGGGCTGTCACGGCCCCGCTCAGCTCCGATGCGGCACCCAGGACCGCGTGCGCGATCACGGGCGACAGCCGCACCTGGAGGCATGCGAAGCTTCCGGCCTGTCCTCGTCCTTGAGCGCCGTGGGGTGGCGCGAGTCCGGCGGTGACGCAGCCTCGCTGTTGCCCTCCGGCACCGTCGTCGACGACGAGCGGCTGGTCGCCGAGGTCGAAGATCATCATGATTGCGGGGTGCGGCACGACTTCAACCTCGACCGGGGCGTCAGCCCGATCGCTGAAACCCGCCATGGCGACTCCCGCCAACCGGCCCGGTCGGGCCGGGACCGCGATATCCCAGGCGGGCGAACCGGAGCGCTCCGGCTCGGTAGGTCGCACGTCACGATGGTACGTGTCGTCTCAGCCGGCTCCGCAGATCCGCCTTGGCCTAGGCGCCCCGGGACGCGTGAGCAGCCCAGGTGGTGAGCCGCCGCGTCAGGTCCGCGAGCCACGTCCGGTACTCGTGGCGCAACTGCGCATCGACGCCCACCGGTACGCCTGCCGGAAGCTCCGCCCAGAACTCCTGGGTGAGACAACACGAGTCGGGCCCCAGCGGCACAACGGTGAGCACGCCGCCGCTGGAATATCCGACAGTCAACGTACGGGTGACGGCACGACGCCCCGGTTCGACCTCAACGACCTCGTGCATGACCCCCAGTCGACCGTCGGGGCTCCGATGCACGAACGCCTGGATCTCGCCGACTCCCTTCGGGCCGGGCAGCGTCACGCCCAGCTCCGTCGAGTCGTCCAGCACCACCGACGAGGACGGATCCTCCATGAAGCCGAAGGCCGCCTCCGCACTCGTCGGCAGGTCGACGGTGGCCGCCTCCCGCACCTGGACCGCAGTCGCCGTCACCCTGATCAACCGTAGACGCGAGCGCACGCCGCATTGTGTCAGTCGATCCGCCGACGGTGGGGGCGAGATCAGCGTTACGGCGCCCTCGCTAGCGGGCTCCGCCCGGTGCGAACACGGCATAGAAGTACCGGAGGTTGTCCTCCGGACCGTTCTCCAGTCGCTTGAAGACCTTCGAGATCGGATTGCACCAGCCCTGCCCGGCGAACTCGACCACCATGGGCCATCCGACGACGGCCAGTTCGTCTGCCGCCGTTGCGCGCCACCGTCCACCCGCATGCCGGGTCAGCACCTCGCCGACATAGCAACCGAAGCCGAAGAGAGTCTCCGCCACCTGCCCAGCGGTGAGGCCCTCGGCCCGAAAGCCGTCGAGGATGGCGTCCACGGACGTCAGGCTGTCCGGCGTGTAGTCCAGGTGCACACCGCTGACCTGGGCCGCTGACACCACGATGTCGCCCGCGAACCGGGCTGCGTTCTCCGGGACGGGCGCGTACTTCAGGCGCAGTTGCACGGTTCTCTCCGTTGATCAACAGATGGGGATCGCGCGATCGTACCGACGACGGCCGACAAGCAGTGGCCTCGCGCCCGGCTCACAGGACATCCACATGGGTCAGAATGTGCCGACGACGATCTCCACCGACGGCACGGTTCGGCTCCGGATCTGACGGCTGTACTCGATATGGGGTTCTCTCGCCACGAGCCAGCCACCGGGCTCCGACGCGAGGGCGCTCGATACCGGCGCCACGTAGCGCTGATGAGAAAAGGATCATCGAGCGCGGCATCCGTGGGGTCACTCTGCTTGTAGCCCGAGACGCCGGCGGCGCAGGCGGCGCCCAGCAGGGCCGGCGGCCGGAGACCACGACCGGCACGGCCAACCAGGGGGATCCGCCGCAGCCACCGGCCGGACCGTGATGGCACGCCAATGACACGGGTCGTGCTGGCCGGCCGCTGAACATCGAAGGCCCCGACTCGGGACTCTTGTCCTGATCAGGGCCTTCGCGGTGGAGCGGGTGACGGGAATCGAACCCGCACTGTCAGCTTGGGAAGCTGATGTTCTGCCATTGAACTACACCCGCAGGCGGCACCAGTCTACCTGAAGGTCACCACCCCCGTGCATCCAGGTGCCCGCGCGCCACTTCGGCGACGTGGCGGCATCGACGAGCGGTTGACCCCGCCACCTCCCCGAGCTGGAGTGGATCAAGCGTCCAACGTCGGCAACGTATGGGCGTTCTCAAATCTTTCGATGGGATGTAACGTCTGCCCCACGTTTCCGAACCGGCGTGACACACCCCCTGCCACGCCGTCAGAAAGAGGTGGGCCCATGGGACTCCGTCCCAACCTGCTGACCCGGCGTACCGCCGGTGTCGCGACGTCGACCCTCGCGCTGCTGCTCAGCACCGCCGCCGTCGGCGTCGTCCCCGCTGCTTCGGCCTTCTCGGCCGCCCCGGCCGACGTCTGCGCCGAGCCGGCCGACGCCCACGCCGACGAGCACGCCAACGCTCGCGTCGCGAAGGGCGGCAACGCCAAGCTCGACCCCAACCACCTGACCGCCAAGCAGGTCCGTGAGCGCGAGGCCGACCTCGCCGCCGCGCAGCGGGAGCGGGCCAACTTCCGGACCGGCGCCGTCGCCCCGCTGGCCACCGTGACGATCCCGGTCGTCGTGCACGTCATCCAGGAGAACAGCACCCGGGCCGGCGGCAACATCACCGACTCGATGATCAACCAGCAGATCACAGTGCTGAACCAGTCGTACGCGGGCTCGACCGGCGGCGCCGCCACCGCGTTCGGGTTCCAGCTCACGAAGATCAACCGGGTGACGAACCCGTCGTGGTACCCGATCGTGCAGGGCTCCTCCGCCGAGCGCTCGATGAAGACCTCGCTACGTGTGGGCGGCAAGAACACGCTGAACATCTACCTGGGCGAGCTGAGCGACAGCCTGCTGGGCTGGGCGACGTTCCCGAAGCGGACGCTGGACAAGATGGACGGCGTGGTCGTGCTGAACGAGTCGCTGCCCGGCGGCACCGCGACCAACTACAACCAGGGTGACACCGGCACCCACGAGGTCGGCCACTGGCTGAACCTCTACCACACCTTCCAGGGCGGCTGCTCCGGCTCGGGCGACAGCGTCTCCGACACCCCGGCCGAGGCGTCCCCGGCGTACCAGTGCCCGACCGGCCGCGACACCTGCTCGACCGCGGGCAAGGACCCGATCACCAACTTCATGGACTACACGTACGACTCCTGCATGTACCAGTTCACCGCCGGCCAGGCGAGCCGCATGCTCAGCGCGTGGAACGCCTACCGCGCAGCCTGACCTCCTCGCTCCGCGTACCGGTGCCGGCCCTGTCCTCGGACGGGGCCGGCACCGCTTTCGTCGTGGTGGGGTCAGGCGGCCGGGCGGCGGGTGTCGAAGCCGTGCCGCCCGCGCCGGCCGTCCGCGGCCACCGGGTCACGCCGGACGGGTTCGGCCCCGCGCGGATCGAGCCAGACCCGCACCTGCGGCGGGGCGGCGCCGGGCTGGGCCACCGGATCACGGCGGGTCAGCATCGCCGCCTCGACGGTGAACTCGAACAGCCGCCAGTCGCCCTGCGGCGACGCCCGGGCGATCCGGGCCAGCCGCGTCACAGTGGCCGGGTCGGTCACCGGCCGGGCGCGGCCCGCGACGTACGCCTCGTCGTCGCTCTCCTCCGGCGGGAACGAGTGCAGCGCGTAGCGGCCGTCGCGTTCGAGGTCACGGCGCTTCGGCGAGTCGACGACGAAGCACCAGAGGCCGTCGGCGGTGAACACCGGGGAGACCGGGTGGACCCGGGGGCCGCCGTCGGCGCGGACCGTGGCGAGGTAGCCGAAGCCCGGCCCGTACTGCTGCATCAGGAGGCGGATCTCGCCGGCGAGGCGGGGCTCGTCGGCGGCGAATTCGGACCAGGAAGCCATGCGGACACCCTATCGAACAAGTGTACGAAGATGTAGTGCGACACGCAGGTCACCGGCACCTGTCGCTATGGTGTTCCGATGCTGCTCTCCGACCGCGACCTGGTCTCCGAGATCAAGGCCGGCACGCTCGCGCTGGAGCCCTTCGAGCCCACGCTGGTGCAGCCGTCGAGCATCGATGTACGCCTGGACCGGCTGTTCCGGGTCTTCAACAACCACCTCTACACGCACATCGATCCGTCGGTCCAGCAGGACGACCTGACGTCGGCGATCGACGTGGCCGACGGGCACCCGTTCGTGCTGCATCCGGGTGAGTTCGTCCTCGCCTCCACACTAGAAGTCATCACGTTGGGCAACCAACTTGCTGGACGCTTGGAGGGAAAGGCGCTCGCACTCGACACGCCGGTGCCGACACCCTCCGGCTGGACCGTCATGGGCGATCTCAAGGTCGGCGACCACGTCTTCGACGATCGCGGCCGCCCGGTACTGGTTCGTTCTGCCACTGAGGTCATGTCCGGTCGCCCATGCTTTCGCGTCGCATTCTCCGACGGAGAGTCGATCGTCGCCGACGCCGATCACCGCTGGATGACGACCACGCGGGTGGAGCGGAAGCGAATCGCCCGCGGAACGATGACCGGCGGGATGATCCGGACGACCGTGGAGATCGCCTCGGACCTTCACTACGGCGACGGCGAGGTCAACCACCAAGTCGCACTCGCCGAGCCGGTTCAATATCCCACCCGCGAGCTGCCCATCGATCCGTACGTGCTGGGCGCATGGCTCGGCGACGGGACATCCGCCAACGCCGAGTTCACCTGCGCCGACGAGCCGATCCTTGAGGAGATCCGACGGGCTGGCTACCTGGTGCGGAAGACCGTCGCCCCATACGGCTACCGGATCGGTGGAACGGGCCATACCCGCGACGACAGCACCGATGGGTTCATGCCTAACGACTCTCTCTCCAGTTGCCTCAGACGTCTCGGAGTGCTGGGAAACAAGCATGTGCCGCAGCTGTACCTGACCGCGGACATAAGTCAGCGCGTGGCCCTGCTACAGGGACTGATGGACATCGATGGTTACGTCGATGACCGGGGTCGGTGTGAGTTCGTCAGCACCAGGGAACATCTGACGGACGCAGTGGTCGAACTGGCCGCCAGCCTCGGCCTTCGACCAGTCAAACGAAAGAAGCGGGCGATGCTCAACGGCGTCGACAAGGGCCCGGCGTACCAGGTGAAGTTCACGCCGCATGTTCCGGTTTTCCGGCTTCCTCGGAAACTGGCCAGGCAGAAGCTCGATCGCTTCCACCGATTTCGATCGATCGTCGCCGTACAGCCGATGGAATCCGTACCTGTTCGCTGCATCGAGGTGAACGATCCACGCGGGATGTTCCTCGCCGGGCGATCGTTCATTCCCACACACAACTCGAGCCTCGGGCGTCTGGGGCTGCTGACCCACTCGACAGCCGGTTTCATCGACCCGGGCTTCTCCGGTCACGTCACGCTGGAGCTGTCGAACGTGGCGAACCTGCCGATCACGCTCTGGCCGGGCATGAAGATCGGGCAGCTCTGCATCTTCCGGCTCTCCTCGCCGGCCGAGCACCCGTACGGCTCGGCCGTCTACGGTTCGCGGTACCAGGGCCAGCGCGGCCCGACGCCGAGCCGGTCCTGGCGGAGCTGGCGCACCTGGCCGACGCGCTGACGGCACCCGCAGTTGTTAACAGGGGCCCCCTCCTCTACCGGAGGCGTTAAGAGGGGGCCCTTCCTTACACCCGGCCGTAGCTGTTGATGTCGCCGTCGTCGACCCGCTTCATGGTGATCGGCTTGCCGGACTGGGAGGCGTGCACCACCCAGCCGTCGCCCACGTACATCGCCACGTGGTGCAGGTCGCCGTAGTAGAAGACGAGGTCACCGGCGCGCAGCTCGGCCCGGCTCACCCGCTTCGTCATGCCGTGCTGCTGGCGCGCGTTGTGCGGCAGCGAGACGCCGCCCTTGGCCCAGGCCGCCATGGTCAGGCCCGAGCAGTCGAAATGGTCCGGGCCGGCGGCGCCCCAGACGTAGATCTTGCCGATCTGGGCGCAGGCGAACTTGACCGCCGCCCCGGCCGGGCCACCGGGGTAGCCGGCCGGGCAGGGGGCCGGGCGCAGCGGGCCGCCGCCACCGTTGCCGTACACCTTGAGCCGCAGCTTCTGCAGCCGGGCGATCTCGGCGTCGATCTGCTTCTTCTTCACCGCGAGCTGGGCCTCGGTACGCGCCAGCCCGGCGATCATCTCGTCCAGCGGCCTCTTCTTGGCCGCCAGTTCGTCGCGCAGCGCCTCGACGGATCGCACCTGCTCGTGCTGGCGGTGCGCGAAGCGGTCGAGCAGCTCCAGGCCGTTGACCAGGTCGCCGGGCGAGCGGCTGCCCAGCAGCGCGTTGACAGTGGAGAGGTTGTCGCCCTTGTAGGCGTCGGCGGCGAGTCCGCCGACCTGGCCGAGCGCGGCGTCCACCCGGGCCTGGAGGGGTGCGATCTGCCGGCCGAGCGCGTCGGCCTGCTTGCGCCGCGCGGCGAGCTGCTCGCGTACGGCGTTCACCTGTTCGATGACCGGTTCGAGTTTGTTCCAGTCGCTGTCGATCTGCGCCTCGATCTCGGCGACCGAGGGTTCGGCGTGTGCCGCGGTGGCGCCGCCGGTCAGGACGACGGCGGTGCCGACGAGGGCGGCGAGGGCGATGGTGAAGCGGGACCAGCGGGTACGCGGCGCGCCGAGGGACCGGTCGACCGACCGGTTCGACGACGGCCGCGGGGCATGGAGTGCCACCGGGCGTCCGTACTCCTTCTTCCGTATCGCCTACCGGGTTAGCTGACGGATTCGGGCGGGAAGGGAGCCGCCCTACCGCATCGCTGCGGATTCACCCCAGGTACCTGGTTCCCCGGCTCGCCCGGAGGCGACTCGGCGGTGTCGGACCGTCACCGACCGGGTTGGACGGTGAGACGTGCGGCCGACGATTCACCAGAGTAGGGACCGCCGTTATCGATCCGCAACTTCCAGCGGCGTGACACTCCGTACGCGATGACAGGTCAGCCCTCGCCCACAGGTGAAGTTTTCTTTCAACACAGAATACCTGCTGGAAAGGTATTGACCCTCGCGGGTGCGCGGAGTGAGGGTGGAAACGCAGTGACCCCCATCCCTGTCCAGGAGGTTCGATGCACCTCTCCGCCCCGCCGTCGGGCAGACGGATACTGCTCGCCGCCGCAGTGGCGACAGCCACCGCGCTGGCGACCACCGGCCCGGTGACAGCCGCGCCGGACACCGCCGCGCCCGCCTCGGAACGGCAACAACAGTACGCCGCCGCAGCGGCCGAGTACGGCGTACCGCAGAACGTGCTGCTCGGTGTCTCCTATCTGGAGTCCCGCTGGGACACCCACACCGGGCAGCCGAGCACCAGCGGCGGCTACGGCCCGATGCACCTGACCGACGCCGCGCACATCCTCGCCACCCCGGGCAGCGCCCACGTCGACGAGGACGAGGACCCGCGCGGCGACGACTCCCGCCCGCTCACGCTCGACCCGGCCACCGCCGCCGCGCCGACCCAGGAGACGCCGCTGCCGCCCGCCTCCCTCCAGACGCTCGACGCCGCCGCCGCGCTCACCGGGTTCGACGCGCGGGCGCTGCGTACCGACCCGGCCGCGAACATCCGCGGCGGCGCCGCGCTGCTGGCGTCGTACCAGAAGGCTCTGGGCGGGCCGGTCGGCGCCGGCAGCGACCCGGCGGCCTGGTACGGCGCGGTGGCCCGCTACTCCGGCGCGGACACGGCCGACGCCGCGGAGGCCTTCGCCGACGAGGTCTACGACCAGCTCGGCCAGGGCGCCACCCGGACCACCGACGACGGGCAGCGGGTCACGCTCGCCGCGACCGCCGCGAAGCCGGACCGCTCCGCGGTGACCCGGCTCGGCCTGCGCCGCGCCGAGCGGCCGGACGGGCTGGAGTGCCCGGTCCGGCTGGCCTGTGAGTGGATCCCCGCGCCCTACGAGCAGCTCAGCGCCGACCCGGGCGACTACGGCAACCACGACCTGGGCAACCGGCCGAAGCAGCAGAAGATCGAGTACATCGTCATCCACGACACCGAGGGCTACTTCGGCCCGAGCGTCGACCTGGTGAAGCGGGCCGACTATCTGGCCTGGCACTACACGCTGCGCTCGGTGGACGGCTACATCGCCCAGCATGTCAAGACCAAGGACGTGGGCTGGCACGCCGGCAACTGGTACGTCAACGCCAAGTCCATCGGCCTGGAGCACGAGGGCTTCGCCGGCCAGGGCACCTGGTACACCGAGGCGATGTACCGGACCTCCGCCAAGCTGGTCCGCCACCTGGCGCTGAAGTTCGGCATCCCGATGGACCGGCAGCACATCATCGGCCACGACAACGTGCCCGGCACCACCGCCGGCACGGTGCGCGGCATGCACTGGGATCCGGGTCCGTACTGGGACTGGTCGCACTACTTCGACCTGATGAAGGCGCCGTTCCGGACCACCGGCACGGCCCGGACCGGCCTGGTCACCATCGACCCGGACTTCGCCACCAACCGGCCCGCGTTCCTCGGCTGCAACCAGCAGCCGCCCGGCGTCCCGACGCCCACCCCGCCGGCCCAGCCGTGCCCGTCGCGCGGCTCTTCCGCGGTGGTCCTGCGGACCGCGCCGAGCCTGGACGCCCCGCTGGTCAACGACCTCGGGCTGCGCCCGGACGGCACGCCGGACACGATGTACATCTCCGACCACGGCGCCCGCGCCTCGGCCGGTCAGACGTACGCGCTCGCCGGCCGCCAGGGTGACTGGACAGCGATCTGGTACCTCGGCCAGAAGGCGTGGTTCCTCAACCCGGCCTCCGCGCCGACGGCCAAGTGGGCCACCGGCTTCGTCGTGACGCCGCGGCCCGGCAAGGCCACCATCCCGGTGTACGGGCGGGCCTACCCGGAGCAGGCCGCCTACCCGGACACCATCCCGTACCAGACCATCTCGCCGCTTCAGTACACGTTCGCCGCCGGCCAGCGGTACGCGGTGGGCGGGGTGCTGCCCGGCGAGTACTACCGGGCGGTCTCGTTCGACGGTTCGGCACCGGGTGACCGGACCGTGGTCCGCGGCGAAAACCGCTACGTGCAGGTCCAGTTCGGTCACCGGATCATGTTCGTGAACCTGGACGACGTGCTGATCCTGCCGTCCCCGATCGGCGCGCCGCGCTGACCCGCCACCACACACGGAAAGGCCCCCGGTCCACACGGACCGGGGGCCTTTCCGACGGCAGAGGTGGTGTCAGCTGACCCGGACGAAGCCGGCGAGCGGCTGGGTGTTGATGCTCGACACCTGGACCGGTTTGCCGGTACGTGGCGCGTGCACCATCACCCCGTTGCCGAGATAGAGCCCGACGTGATGCAGGTCGGAGCCGAAGAAGACCAGGTCACCTGGGCGGGCCTCGGAGCGGGAGATCCTGCGGCCCTCGTTCCACTGCGCGCCGGTGAAGTGGGTCAGCGAGATGCCCGCCGCCTTGTACGCGTACTGGGTGAGGCCGGAGCAGTCGAACGAGTTCGGGCCGGTGGCGCCCCACACGTACGGGTCACCGACCTGGGCGCACGCCGTCTTGATGGCGGTCCGCGCGGCGCTGCTCACCACGCCGTCGATCTTGGGGCAGCCCGCCGGGCGGATCGACGTCACCGGGAGCATCGCGGTCAGCCGCTTGATCTCCGAGTCGATCTGCTTCTTCTTCGCCGCGAGATCGTTCTGCTGCTTGATCTCCAGCGCGATCAGCGCGTCGAGCTTCTCCTTCTGCTTGTTGTACTCGTCGCGCACCTTGAGCACACCGGCGATCTGGCGGCGCTGGTCGTCGGCGATCCGGTCCAGCATGACCAACTGCTCGGCCAGCGTGCCCGGCTTGGTGTTCACCAGCAGCGCGCCCAGCTCCTGCGACGGGCCCTGGATGTAGTACCGGGCCGCGATGTCGCCGACCTTGTTCATGGCGAGCGTGGAGGCCAGCTCCAGCGGCACCATTTTGTCCTTCAGCGCCTTGGACTTCTTCTGGTTGGTGCGAAGCTGCGAGCGGACCTTGTTGAACTGCTCGATGGTGGGTTCGAGCTGCTCCCACTGCTTGTCGATCTGCGCGTCGATCTCGTCCACGGACGGCGCCGCGTGCGCCGGGGCCGTCAGCATTCCGGCACCGACCGCGGCGGCGGCGACCAGGGTGACCAGACGGCGTACCACCCGTTGGAACCCGGCCCGCCGGCCGGATGGAGCGCTCGGGGCGTGACGTTGAGGGGGCGTGGTTGCCACCGGCACGGACTCCTTTGCAACCGACCGCCGGGCGCCTCGCGAGAGGGAAGGTCGAGGCAGACGACCCACAGCGGTCGGTGCCCCACACTAGGGAAGGCGTCCGATGGAATCAAGGCGACCGTTTGTTCAATCACGTATCCGCAATCGGTTGCACACCAAGGGTATTCAATTCATCTCCCGACGATGGCTGTCAATACGTCATCGAGCGTCACCACACCCATCGGCCGACGTCCGTCGCTGACCAGCACCATGTGGCGGCGTTCGCGGCGCATCGCGAGCAGCAGATCGGCGAGCGTACGGTCCGGCGGCACCACCGCCAGCGGCCGGTAGATCTCGGCCGGCACCGGCGCCCGGCGGCTCGCCCCGGCGTACCCGAGCACGTCCTTGACGTGCACGAAACCGAGCACCCGGCGGGTCGACCGCTGCACCACCGGGAAGCGGGACCGGCCGGTACGGGTCGCCAGCACCTCCAGCGACGCCGGTGAGACGTCCTCGGCCACGGTGGTCACAGTTGACCAGGGTTGCAGCGCATCCGCCGCGGTACGGCTGTGCAGGGCCAGCGCGCCGGTGATCCGGGCGTGCTCCTCGGCGTCCAGCAACCCCTCGGTACGCGCCTGGGACACCAGCCCGGCCAGTTCCTCGGCGGTGAACACGGTCTTCACCGCATCGGTCGCCTCCACCCGCCACCACCGCAGCACCTGCCGGGACGCCCACTTCATCGCCAGCAGCAGCGGCTTGGTGGCCAGGCAGAACGCCAGCATGGCCGGGCCGAGCCAGAGCGCCGACGGCTCCGGCCCGGCGAGCGTGATGTTCTTCGGCACCATCTCGCCGATCACCGTGTGCAGGAACACCACCACCGCGAGCGCGATGACGAACGACACCGGGTGCACCGCCGAGGCGGGCAGCCCCAACGCGGCGAACGGCGACTCCAGCAGGTGCGCCAGCGCCGGCTCGGCGATCGCGCCGAGGCCGAGCGAGCAGACGGTGATGCCGAGCTGCGCCCCGGCGATCATCAGCGGGATCTGGTTCATCGCCGCCAGCGCCAGCCGCGCCCGCTTCGACGTCGCCGCCAGCGGTTCGATCACCGTACGGCGGGAGGCGATCAGCGCGAACTCGCTGCCCACGAAGAACGCGTTGCCGAGCAGCAACGCCACCGCGACGAGTAGTTCAGGCACCGCCGTCGGGCTCCTCGGGGCGTACCACCCGCACCTGCTCGATCCGGTGCCGGTCGACCTCCACCACCGTGAACTCGTACCCGGCCTCGTCGACCGCCTCGCCCGGCACCGGGATGTGGCCGAGCCGCGCCATGAGGAACCCGCCGAGCGTCTCGTACGGCCCGTCGGGCAGCCGGAACCCGGTCTGCTCGACCAGTTCGTCGGCGCGCAGCACGCCGTCGGCCAGGACTGTGCGCTCGCCGCCGGGCACTGTCAGCTCCACCGGCCCGAAGCCGTCCACCGCGTCCGGGTCGAACTCGTCGGCGATCTCCCCGACCAGTTCCTCGACGAGATCCTCCACAGTCACCACGCCGTCGGTGCCGCCGTACTCGTCCACCACGATCGCCAGGTCCGCCCCGGCGGCCTTGAGCGCGGCCAGCACCCCGTTCAGGTTCAGGCTCTCCGGGACGTACACCGGTTCCCTGGCGACGGCGGCGACAGTGGTGGCGGCCCGGCCGGCCAGCGGCACACCCAGTGCATCGGGCACCCCGGCGACGCCGGTGACCAGGTCGAGCGTCTCCTCGTAGACCGGGAACCGGGTCCGGCCGGTCCGCCGGGACGCCTCCAGCAACTCCGCGACCGTCGTGGTGGCGCGCAACGCGGTCACGTCCACCCGGGGCGTCATCGCCTCGGCGGCCCGCTTGTCGCCGAAGCGGATGGTGCGGCGCAGCAGCATCGCCGTGTCCGGCGGCAGCGCGCCGGCCCGGGCCGAGATGGCAGCGAGCAGGCCCAGTTCCTCCGGGGAGCGGGCGCTCGCCAGTTCCTCCTGCGGCTCCACGCCGAGGCGGCGCACCAGCCGGTTCGCTGATTCGTTCAGCAGCCGGATCAGCCAGCCGAAGGTGCGGGAGAAGGCCCGCATCGGCGCGGCGGTGGCGAGCGCCGCGGGCATCGGGCGGGCCAGCGCCAGGTTCTTGGGCACCAGCTCGCCGAACAGCATCGAGATGAGCGTGGCCAGCGCCAGCGCGAGCAGGCCGGAGAAGCGTTCCGCGCCGCCGAGCGGGTGCAGCAGCGGCGCGAAGACCCGGGCCAGGGCGGGCTCGGCCAGGTAGCCGGTGAGCAACGCGGTGAGCGTGATGCCGAGCTGCGCGCCGGAGAGCTGGAAGGACAGCTCGCGCAGCGCGCGGCGTACCGTGGCGGCCCGGCCGTCGCCCTCGTCGGCCCGCCTGTCGATCTCCGCCCGGTCGACGGTGACCAGGGCGAACTCGGCCGCGACGAAGAAGGCGTTGCCGGCGGTCAGCAGCACGAAACCGACCAGGGGCAGTAGCGTCAGAAGCAGAAGGCCGTCGATGCGCGTGATTGTGGCACGCGCGCGCCGACGGCGGACCCCCGTGGCGCGCGACGGCGGCGGCACCGCACGGGTGCCGCCGCCGTCGTGGTCCGACTCCTGCCGGGGTACGCCTCAGCTCGCGGCCGGCGCGACCTCCGGCTCACCGGCCGGGGCCTCCGGCTTGACCGAGCGCAGCAGCACACTCGCCACGTCGACCACCTCGACCTGCTCGCCCGCGCCCTTGCCGTTCACGCCGTCGTTGAGCATCGTCGAGCAGAACGGGCAGCCGACCGCGATGGTCTTCGCCCCGGTGGACATGGCCTCCTCGACCCGGTCCACGTTGATCCGCTTGCCGATCTTCTCCTCCATCCACATCCGGGCGCCGCCGGCGCCGCAGCAGAAGGAGCGCTCGCTGTTACGCGGCATCTCGACGAGGCCGCCTGCACCGGAATCGGAGGCTGCGCCACCGCGGCCATCTCCGATGGCACTGCCGAGCACCTCGCGGGGCGCGGCGAAGATCCGGTTGTGGCGGCCCAGGTAGCACGGGTCGTGGTAGGTCACGCCGCCGTCGACCGGCTGCACCGGGGTGAGCTTGCCGGCGCTGACCAGGTGGGCCAGCAGCTGGGTGTGGTGCACCACCTCGAACTCGCCGCCGAGCTGGCCGTACTCGTTGCCCAGGGTGTTGAAGCAGTGCGGGCAGGTGGCGACGATCTTGCGCTTGCTCTTCTCCCGGCCCTCGAACGCCTCGTTCAGCGTCTCGACGTTCTGCTGAGCCAGCATCTGGAAGACGAACTCGTTGCCGATCCGCCGCGCCGGGTCACCGGAGCAGGTCTCGCCCTCGCCGAGGATGGCGAACTTGACGCCCGCCTCGTTGAGCAGCGTGGCGACCGCCCGCGTGGTCTTCTTGGCCCGGTCCTCGAACGCGCCGGCGCAGCCGACCCAGAACAGGTACTCGAAGTCGTCGACCTCGCCGACGCGCGGCACCTCGAACCCGAGGCCCTTGGTCCAGTCCTCGCGGGTGTTCTGCGGGGCGCCCCACGGGTTGCCCTTGTTCTCCAGGTTGCGGAGCATGACGCCGGCCTCGGACGGGAAGCTCGACTCGATCAGCACCTGGTAGCGGCGCATGTCGACGATGTGGTCCACGTGCTCGATGTCGACCGGGCACTGCTCGACGCAGGCGCCGCAGGTGGTGCAGGACCAGAGCACGTCCGGGTCGATGACACCGCCGGACTCGGCGGTGCCGATCAGCGGCCGGTCCGCCTCGGCCATCGCGAGCACGTCCACGCCGGCCAACTGCTCCTGCGTGGCCTTCTCCTCGCCGGTCAGGTCCTTGCCGCCACCGGCCAGCAGGTACGGCGCCTTGGCGTACGCGTGGTCACGCAGGCTCAGCACCAGCAGCTTCGGCGACAGCGGCTTGCCGGTGTTCCAGGCGGGGCACTGCGACTGGCAGCGACCGCACTCGGTGCAGGTGCTGAAGTCCAGCAGGCCCTTCCAGGTGAACTGCTCGACGTGGGCGACGCCGAACTGGTCCTTCTCCGGGTCGGCCTCCTCGAAGTCCAGCGGCTTGCCCTCGCTGGTCATCGGGCGCAGCGGGCCCAGGCCGGAACCGGCCGGCTTCTCCGGGTCGCGCTTGAAGAAGATGTTCGGGAAGGCCAGGAAGCGGTGCCAGGCCACACCCATGGTGACGTTCAGCGAGATCACGATGAGCCAGGTCATCGAAATGGCGATCTTGATAAGTGCGGCGACGCTGACGCCCGCCTCCCAGTTCGGGAGGACCGAGCCGACCGCGTGGCTGAGCGGGGCGGCCCAGACCGGGTACTCGAAGTGGTCGGTGGCGACCTTGAAGCCCCGGATCACGAACCCGAAGATCAGGACCAGCAGGACGACCCACTCGACGAAGTAGCCCTGCCACATGGTCGAGCCGGTGAACCGGGAGCGGTTCTCCGCGCGGCCGGGCCGGTTACGCAGCCGGATCGCCATCAGTACCAGGATGCCGACCAGGCCGAGGATGCCGATCCACTCGGTGACCAGACCGAAGATCGTCCAGTGCCCGATGATCGGCAGCCCGCCGCCGGTCGAGACGACCTCGAAGTAGGCCTCCAGCACCAGCAGCGACAGCACGATGAAGCCGACCATCACGAACCAGTGGGCGGCGCCGACCACGCTCCACTTCAACATGCGGGTGTGACCGGCGGTCTCCACCAGCATCGTCTTCGTACGCGCGCCCTTGTCGCCGAACCGCTCCGGCGCGGGCTGGCCGAGCCGGATGACGGCCGTCATCTTCATGACCGCGCGCACCGCAAGCCACACCGCAACGGCGGTGATGGCGGCCGCGAGGATCGTGGTGACGATCTGGACGCTGCCCATCGAGTTGGCCTCCCGGTCTGCTGCTTGTCCGTGCAGCCTACGCGCAAGGTTACCCAGCAGTAACGTGAGTCTTCTCGCACCAGGCCACGCCGCCCTGCGCACACCTTAGGTGGACCGGTGCCGAAGCGCCGGGCAGGGGCGGCGTGGCGTGACCTACGCCGGGGTGGGGCAGCGCCGGATCAGCGCCAGCGGGAGAGCAGGACCAGCGACGAGACCATCGCGCCGAAGCCCACGGCGAGGTTCCAGTAACCCCAGCTGGCGACCGGGTACGCCTGCTCGGACAGGTAGTAGAGCACCAGCCAGCCGATGCCCGCCACGATCAGCGTGACCGCCGTGACCGGCAGCCAGATCGGGCTAGGCTTGCGCGTCGACGCCGTCGCCGTCGGACGTACGTCCGTCGGCGGGGTGTACACCTTCTTCTTGCGGACCTGAGACTTGGGCACGACGCTCTCCAGAGGGGGGTACGACCTCGTCCGGCCTGACAACCGGGCGCGAGGGCGACGGTCCATGGCCAATAATGTTCGACAGCTAGCGTAGTCCCGACGGACCGTCCAGGCCACGAATGGGGCCAGGCCGGTGCACTCAGTAACCGGAAAGAGCGGACTTTCCGGGTCGAGCAGGTCGGCTCGCACCGGCGCGGGCCGGAACGAGACGACGGGAAAGGGAACGCCCGGTGGAGTACACGTCCGGCGCCGCCTCCTGGCAGAAGGTCCTCCGCCGCGCGGCAGCCGCCCTGCTGCCCCGGCGTGCACGCCAGCGCCGCCCCGGCTGGTCCATCGGCGTACCCCTGATCGCCGCCGCGGCCGGCCTGCTCTTCACCACCACCGCCACCACCGCGGGCGGCACCCCCCTGCGGGAGGACCGCCGGCCCCAGCTCACCCAGCTGATCGAGGACCGCCGCGAGGAGGTCGCGGCCAGCGAGGCGAAGGCCGCCCGGCTCCGCGCCGAGGTGGAGGAGCAGACCGCCGCGCTCGCGGGCGCCGACGGGCCGATCAAGACCGAGCGGGACCGGGCCGCCGCCAGCCGGCAGGGCGCCGGGTTCACAGCACTCACCGGCAGCGGCGTGACGGTCGAGCTAAACGACGCCGACCGCCGCCCCGACCAGCCGCTACCGAAGGGCGCCAGCAACGACGACCTGGTGGTGCACCAGGGCGACGTCCAGGCGGTCGTCAACGCGCTCTGGGCCGGCGGCGCGGAGGCCATGTCAATCATGAACGTCCGCGTGCTGAGCACCAGCGCGGTACGCTGCGTCGGTAACACCCTGCTGCTGCACGGCCGGGTGTACTCCCCTCCTTTCAAGATCGTGGCAATCGGCGATCCCGCGGAACTCCAGCGGGCGCTCGCCGCCTCTGAGGGAGTGCGGGTGTTCAAGGAAGTGGCCGACCACTACCAACTCGGGTACGTCGAGCGCGTCTCCACAGTCACCGTGCCGGCGTTCGAGGACTCCACCGCGCTGCAATCGGCGACGGTGCCCCGGTGACCGGCGGCGACCCCCGGGAACGTACCGGCCACGACCGCCAGGAGGAGCCGACGGCGTTCCTCCCCCGGGTCGAGCGTCCGGCCCCGGCGTCGCCACAGCCGCTCCACCTGCCCTGGCCCGACGCCGGTCCGGCCCACACCGCCCCGGCCCGACACGGCCGGGACACCCGCCAGCCCGCCCCGCCACGGCCCGGCCCACCGCCTTCCGCCCCGCCACGGCCCGCCCCGCCGGTCGCTCCGCCGCCGCCGTGGCCGGGCAGTCAGGCGCACCAGCCGTCGAGCGCCTCCCGCGCCGAGGCCGACTCCCGGTTCCGCCCTCCGGCGAGCGAGCTTCCCCCGAGGGGTACGCCCCACCCGGCCGGCCCGGCACATCACGGCCCCGCGCACCACGGCCCTACGCAGAACGGCCCCGCGCCCGCGCCCCACGGGCCGGCGCAGAACGGCCCTGCGCCCCACGGAGCGGCGCCCCGGGGTGGTTCCGCCCCCGGGATGCGCCCGGCCGCGCCCGGCGACGTCGCACACCGGCCGGGCGAGCGCCTCTCGCGACCGGAGGGGTACGGAACGGCGGGGCAGCAGAACGCCGTCCGCCACTCCACAGGTGGGGCGATCCCGCCCGAGCGTGGTGGACGTGGTGGACAGCCACCGCAGAACGGCACCCGCCCGTGGGAGGCCGGCGGACGCCCGCCGGAGGACGGTCGCCGCCCGGCGGGGAGTGGTGAACGGTCGCCCGGCGTACCCCCGCTCGGTGGGCCGACCGGCGCGGACCGGAACCCTCCGGCCGACCCCGGGGCGACGACTGTGCTGCCCGCCGTCACCCGCCCACCCGCGAACCCCCACCTGGACGCCACCGGGCTGATGGGCGCGGTGCCCCCGCCACCCGACGACGGGGACGGCGGTGGCGGTGGCGCGGAGCCGCCCGCCGAGCCGCCCCGCCCCCGGCGCGGCGAGCGGGTGGTGCAACTGCGGCCCGAGCAGACCGGCGACGGGTACCGCAGCGTCTACTCCGAGCTGACCCGCCCGACAGTCGGCTCCCGGCTGCGCACCCTCGTGCGGGGCACCGGCGAGCTGCTGATCACCTTCGGGCTGGTGGTGCTTCTCTTCGCCGGGTACGAGATCTGGGGCAAGGCGGTCATCGTCGAGGCCCACCAGAACGACCTGAACAGCCAGCTCGCCCAGGAGTGGGGCGCCACCGCGGACCCGACCGTCGGCCCGACCGCCGGGCCCACTGTGAAGCCGAAGCCGCCGGCCAAGGGGAAGCCGGTCGCCGGCCTGTACATCCCCAGGTTCGACAAGCACTGGGTCGTGGTCGAGGGGGTCAGCCCGGAGGACATCCGGTACGCCCCGGGCCGCTACCCGGACAGCGCCATGCCCGGCGAGGTGGGCAACTTCTCCGTCGCCGGCCACCGCATCCGCTCCACGTTCTGGCGGCTGGACGAGTTGAAGACCGGCGACGCGATAGTGGTCGAAACCAAGACGGAGTGGCTCGTCTACCGGGTCTACCAGCAGCGGATCGTCAAGCCGTCCCAGGTGGAGGTGGTCGCGCCGGTACCTGGTAAACCGGGTCAGAAGCCCACCGAGAAGTTGTTGACGCTCACCACCTGCAACCCGAAGTTCGACAACTACCAGCGGTTGATCATCCACGCCCGGCTGGACCACACGCAGGCCAAGTCGGCGGGCCGCCCGGCCGAGTTGGAGGCGTGAGCCGTGTACTCGTGGATCTGGCGCAAACTGCCGTTCGGGCTGCCCGGCAAGCTGTTCGGCTCGCTGGTGCTGGCCACCGCCACCGTCGCGCTGCTCTGGTTCGTGGTCTTCCCGTGGGCCGAGCCGCTGCTGCCCTTCGACGACGTGCAGGTCACTCAGGACTCCGGCGTACCGGGTGACGGTGGGATCACCGAACCGACCGGGCTGCCCGGCGAGGAGGATCTGCCGTACAGCACCGAGACGAACAACGCCCCACCCTCCACCCCGAACAGGTGACAGCGATGCGCGTACTGGTGATCGACAACTACGACTCGTTCGTCTTCAACCTCGTGCAGTACCTCGGCCAGCTCGGCGCCGACTGCGAGGTGCGGCGCAACGACGAGATCGACGTCGCCGAGGTGGGCCGCGCCGGCGCCGCCGGTGTCCTGCTGTCGCCCGGGCCGGGCAGCCCGGACCGGGCCGGCATCTGCCTGGACGTGATCCGCGAGTACGCCGGCAAGCTCCCGATCTTCGGCGTCTGCCTCGGTCACCAGGCGATCGGCGAGGCGTTCGGCGCGACTGTGGCCCGCGCGCCGGAACTGCTGCACGGCAAGACCTCGGAGGTACGCCACGACGGCGTCGGCGTGCTCGCCGGGCTGCCCGACCCGTTCACCGCCACCCGGTACCACTCGCTGGCCGTCCTGCCCGAGACGCTTCCCGACGAGCTGGAGGTCACCGGCCGGACCGCCTCCGGCGTGGTGATGGCGATGCGGCACCGCACGCTGCCGATCGAGGGCGTGCAGTTCCACCCGGAGTCGGTGCTGACCGAGGGCGGTCACCTGATGCTGGCGAACTGGCTGGCCGCGTGCGGCTTCCCGGAGGCGCTGGAGCGCGCCCCGGAGCTGGCCGCCGAGGTCGACGCCCGCCGCCGGGCCGCCTTCTCCCCAGCCTGACGCCCCGCCCGCTGCCGCCGCGTCGGTCGGTCAGGTGGTGGTCAGCGGTCGGTACGGGTCGGGGCCACTGGCGGGAACGGGAAGCCACTGCCGCTGCCGCCACCGCCACCGCCGTTGCCCGGCGTGGTCGGCGTCGTGCTGGGGGTGCCGCTCGGCGTCGGACTTGTGGTCTCCTCCTCGCGCGGCACGTCGACCCTGATCGTCACCCGCTCGCCCTTGGCCAGGCTGGTCCCGGCGCGGGGTGACTGGCTGCTGACCTTGCCCGCCTCGGCCGGGTCGACCTCGTCGCCGTCCTCTACCCGGACCTCGTAGCCGGCCTCCTTGAGGCGCTGCTTCGCCTGGTCCTCGGTGTAGCCGCGGACGTTCGGCACCTCGCTGACGTTGCCACGGGAGACCTTGAGCGTCACCTTGCTGTCCTCGGCGACCGTGCTGCCTTCCTTCGGCGAGACGTCGACGACCTGGTCCTTCGGCGCGCTGTCGTTCACCAGCTCCACTACGGGAACAAGGTTCTGCTCGCGCAGACGCGTCTCCGCGGCGTCCTTGGTGCTGCCCTTCAGGTTGGTCGGGATGGTCACCTGGCCCGGTCCGGCGCAGACGTTGACGGTGACCTCGGTGTCCTTCTCCACCCGCTGGCCGAACGACGGGCTCTGGTCGACCACCGAGCCTCTCTCGCACGTGGTGTTCTGCACCGGGTCGCCCGCGGTGAACCGCAGCCCGGCCTGGGTGAGCGCCGCCTGCGCCTCGGCCTGCGTACGGCCCACCAACTGCGGCACCGACACCTTCTCGTTGCCCGCCTGGTTGAGCCAGAGCGCGGTGCCGAGCGCGATCACCGCGAGCACGCCGAGAGCGGCGAACGCGGCGATGACCCAGGACGAGCTCTTGCGCTTGCCCGGGTCACCGACCCGCGCCACCGGCTGCTGTCGGGTCTGCGGGCCCATCATCTGGGTCTGCTGCGCCTGGTGGTAGCCGCCGCCCGCGGCGGCACCCATCGGCATGGTCTCGTCGGCCGGCATCACCGGGGTGGCGAGCACCGGCCGGCCGGCGGCGGCGCGGAGCAGGTCCGCCCGCATCTCGCCGGCGCTCTGGTAGCGGTTGAGCGGGTTCTTCGACAGCGCCTTGAGCACGATGGCGTCGACAGCGGGGTTGACGTCCGGGTTGATCGTGCTCGGCGTCGGCGGCTGCTCCCGTACGTGCTGGTACGCGACGCTGACCGGGCTGTCCCCGACGAACGGCGGGTGGCCGCAGAGCAGTTCGAACAGCACGCAGCCGGCCGCGTAGACGTCGGAGCGGGCGTCGACCGCCTCGCCGCGCGCCTGCTCGGGGGAGAGGTATTGCGCGGTGCCGATGACCGCGCTGGTCTGCGTCATCGTGGTGGCGCCGCTGGCCAGCGCCCGGGCGATGCCGAAGTCCATCACCTTGACCTGGCCGGTCTGGGTGAGCATCACGTTTCCGGGCTTGATGTCCCGGTGGATGATCCCGTGCCGGTGGCTGAACTCCAGCGCGGCGCACATGTCGGCGCAGATCTCCAGCGCCCGGCGCGGCTGGAGCCGCCCCTCGACGCCGAGGACCTCCTTGAGGGTCCGGCCGTTGACGAACTCCATCACGATGAACGGCAGGGTCTCGCCCGTGGGCGCGGTCTCCTCGCCGGTGTCGTAGACGGCGACGATGGCCGGGTGATTGAGCGAGGCGGCGTTCTGCGCCTCGCGGCGGAAACGCATCTGGAAGGTGGCATCCCGGGCCAGGTCGGCACGGAGCATCTTGATCGCGACATCCCGCCCGAGCCGGAGGTCACGGCCGCGGTGCACCTCGGCCATGCCGCCGTACCCCAGCAGCTCGCCGACCTGGTACCTGCCACCGAGCAGGCGGGCCTGCGCTGTCATCGCGTCTCTCGTCCTTCGCTCGTCGTCGTACCGCCGCCGGCCGGCAGGAGGCGTACCTCACGACGGTACGACGTGCGGACCGGATAGTCGCCTCCGTACGGCTGCACCGCGCCGGAGGTCACGCTCACACTCGCCGGAGCGGATGCGGTAGCACCGTATTTCCGGTACAGGAACGAAATCACGCCCGAGCAGAGGATGACCAGTACGGCCACCACGATCGCAGTCGTCCACAGCCCGGACCGGGAGCGCCGGGGCGGAGCGGCGGCGGGCGGTCGCGCGTACCCCAGGGGGTTGTGCTGGGGCACGGGGCGTGGCTGCGGGATGGGGGCCGCGCCGCGCGGCGCCACCGGCGGGCGGGGCTGCGGGGCGGGGTGCGCGATCACGGCCGGGCGCGGCGCGGCGAGCGGCGGACGGGCCGGGGACACGGGCGGGCGGGGCTGCGGGCGCGGGGCGGCGGCCGGCGGCTGCGGACGCGGAACGGCGGTCGGCACCTGCGCCCGCGCGACCGGCGCGGCGGGCGAGGCGGGTACGCCGGAGATCGGCTGCCCGGAGCGGGCCGCCTGGGAGAGCGCGAGCTTGGCCTGCCGGGAGATGCTCGCCAGCGCGGCGGCGCTCGGCCAGCGCGCGGCCGGGTCCTTCGCCATGGCCCGCTCGACGATCGCCCGGACCTGGGGCGGGATGTCGGCCGGAAGCGCCCGAGGGGTGTCCCGTACGTGCTTCATGGCGATTTCGAGGGGGTTGTCCCCCTCGAACGGGCGGCGGCCGGCCAGGCACTGGTACGCGACCACGCCCAGCGCGTAGACGTCCGAGGCGGGGGTGGCGACAGCGCCGGTGGCCTGCTCCGGTGAGATGTACGAGGCGGTGCCGAGCACCGACCCGGCGGCGGTGAGCTGGCCGACCAGGTCCGAGCGGGCGATGCCGAAGTCGGTGAGCACGAGCGTGCCGTTCGGCCGGACCAGCAGGTTGCCGGGCTTCACGTCGCGGTGCACGATGCCCTTCTCGTGCGCCGCGTGCAACGCGTCGGCGGCCTGCGCCAGCAGCGCCATCGTGCGCGCCGGGGTCAGCCGGCCGACGCGGCTGAGCGTGGCGGAGAGCGCGTCGCCCTCGACGTACTCCATCACCAGGAACGCGATGTGCTGGTCGCTGCCGAAGTCGTAGACGTCGACCACGCCGGGGTGGTTGATGGTGGCCATCGTCCGGGCCTCGCCGCGGAACCGCTCGGCGAAGCCGGGTTCGTCCAGCAGCGCCGGGAGCAGGCTCTTGACCGCGACGGTGCGGCCCAGCACCTGGTCGGTGCCGCGCCACACGTCGCCCATGCCACCGCTGGCGATCCGCTCGTCGAGGCGGTAGCGGTTGCCGAGCTTCACTCCCGGACCGAGCACGTCAGCGCCTCCCGGAGTCGGCGATCGCCGCCGCCATGATCCGGCCGGCGATGCGGGCCGCCTCGGCGCTGCCGCCGCTGCCCGCCTGCTCCAGCTCGACGCAGACCGCGGAGAGCGGCGTGCCGTCCTTGTCCAGGGCGAAGCCGATGAACCAGCCGTGGTCCGGGGTGTTCGGGCCGGACTGGGCGGTACCGGTCTTGCCGCCGACCAGGAAGCCGTCGATGGCGGCCCGGCGGCCGGTGCCCTCCTTCACCACGTTCTGCATCATGTCGCGCAGGTCGGCGGCGACCTGGCCGCTGATCGGGCGGCGCAACTCGCGCGGCTGGGCGGCGTCGTAGACGGTGGTGCGGTCCGGCCCGAGCAGCTGCTTGACGAGGTGGGGACGCATCTGCTTGCCGTCCTTGTTGGCCACCGCGGCGGCGATCATCGCGCCCTGCAACGGGGTCATCCGCACGTTGTTCTGGCCGATCGACGACTGCGCCAGAGCGGCCTGGTCGGTGCTGCCGTCCGGGTTCTGCATGTCGCCGGTGCGGCTGGCCGCCACCGGCAGGCCGCCCTCACCGAGCTGACCGACTGTGAGGTCCTCCTGTTCGAAGCCGAACTGCTTGGCCTTCTCCTTGACCTTGTCCGAGCCGAGGCGTACGCCGAGCTGGGCGAAGCCGGTGTTGCAGGACTCGGTCACCGCCTCCCGCAGCGTCACCTGCGACTCGGGGCAGATCGACGGCGCGGCGTTGCGGATCGGCTGACCGGCGCCGGGCGCTGTGTAGCTGGAACCGGCCGGGATGCGGGTCTGCTGCCCGACGCCGTTCTCCAGCGCCGCCGCCGCCATGATGATCTTGAAGGTGGAGCCCGGCGGCAGCGTCTCGGACAGCGCCCGGTTCGCCAGCGGCCGGTCCTTGTCCTTCTCCAGCGTGTTGTACGCCCGGTCCGCCTCGGTGCTGTCGTGACTCGCCAGCGGGTTCGGGTCGAAGCTCGGCATGGAGACCAGCGCCTGCACCGCGCCGGTACGCGGGTCGATCGCGATGGCCGCGCCCTTGGTCGCGCCGACCTGGTTGTCGTTGAGCTGCTTGTACGCCGTCTGCTGGGCCCCCTTGGAGAGCGTCAGCAGCACGTTCCCGCCGCCGGTCTCGTCACCGGTGAACATGTCCTTGATCCGGCTGGCGATGAGCGCGTCGCTGGTGCCGGCGAGGAAGTCGTTCTCCACCCGCTCGATTCCGCTCGCGCTGCCGTTGACCGGCTTCCAGCCGAGCACGTGCGCGTACATCGCCCCGCCCGGATAGGTGCGCTGGTACTTCAGCTCACCGCCGGTCTCCTTGCTGAGCGCGTACGCGGTGCCGCCGACCTCGATGTTCCCGCGCTTGCGGTCGTACTCGGCGACCTGGACCCGGCCGTTGTAGTCGCTGTTGCGGTACTCGTCGGCCTTGTAGGCCTGGATCCAGTTCAGGTTCGCGAACAGGAGCCCGAACAGGACCATCACGACCACGCCGACGCGGCGCAGGGGGGCGTTCACGGCCGGATCACCTCCGTCGGGGCGCCGTGCAACTGCTCGGGCGGGCCGCCTGCGGGCCGGGCGGCCGGGCCACCCGCGCCGGTCACCGGGCGGCGGGCGCCGTCCGAGACCCGCAGCAGCAGGGCGATCAGCAGCCAGTTCGCCATCAGCGAGGAGCCACCGGCGGACAGGAACGGGGTGGTCTGACCGGTCAGCGGGATGAGCTTGCTGATGCCGCCGACGATGACGAAGACCTGCAGGCCGAGCGTGAACGCCAGACCACCGGCGAGCAGCTTGCCGAACGAGTCCCGCACCGCCAGCGCGGCACGCAGGCCACGCTCGACGATCAGCAGGTAGATCACCAGCAGCGCGGAGAGACCGAACAGGCCGATCTCCTCACCGATGCCGGCGAAGATGAAGTCGGTCTGCACCTCGGGCAGCAGCGCCGGCTGGCCGCCGCCCGGCCCGGCCCCGAACAGGCCGCCGGTGCCGAGCGTGAGCAGGCCCTGCACCAGCTGGTAACCCCTGTCGTACGGCTCGGCGAACGGGTCCAGCCAGATCTGCGCCCGGTCGTAGAAGTTCGCGAACGGGCCGCCCACGGTGCTGCCCAGCACGTACGCCAGGTAGGCGCCGCCGAAGAACAGGATCAGGCCGATGAGCAGCCAGCTGACCCGCTCGGTGGCGATGTAGAGCGTCACCACGAACATGCCGAAGTAGAGCAGCGAGGTGCCCAGGTCCTTCTCGAAGATCAGGACCAGGAGGCTGACCAGCCAGACCACGAGCACCGGGCCGAGGTCTCGCCCGCGCGGGAAGTCGATGCCCAGCACCCGCCGGCTGGCGAGCGAGAGCACCTCGCGCTTGCGCACCAGGTAGTAGGCGAAGAACGTGAGCAGCGCCAGCTTGGCGAACTCACCCGGCTGGATGGAGAACCCGCCGAACTTGATCCACAGCTTGGCACCGTTGATCTCGGAGAACCGGCTGGGCAACACCGCCGGGATCATCACCAGCACGATGCCGGCCAGGCCCAGCGTGTACGCGTACCGGGACAGCGAACGGTGGTCGCGCAGGATCGCCAGCAGAGCGGCGGCGAGCACCACCGCGGCGAGCGTCCAGGCGAGCTGACGGCCGCCGGTGCCGGCGAAGACGGCCAGGTCCTCCCGCTCGGCGGGCGTGGCCTTGGCCAGGTCGTAGCGGCGCAGGAAGCCGACCCCGATGCCGTTGAGCAGCGCCACCGCCGGCAGCAGCGCCGGATCGGCGTACGGCGCCAGCCAGCGGATCACCAGGTGCAGACCGAGGAAGACCAGCCCCAGCGCGGCGGCCGGGATCCAGAAGTCGGGCGTGATCGTGTCCAGCGCCTTCGCCTCGATCATCGCCGCGTACGCCGCGACGAGCACCATGGCGAGCAGGAGCAGGGACAGCTCGGCGTTGCGCCGGGACCGGGCCAGGCGTACGCCGGACTCCTCGCCCGTCGAAGCGGGCGAGGCGGCCGGTACGGCGGCTGCGGTCACGGATACGTCCTCGGGATCGAGCCGGCACTCACTCCGGCGACCGGCAACCCGCCGGGTCGGCCGGCGGAACGGTGTCGGAGGGTACGGCGTCGGGCGTGATGGTCGACGACGGCGTCGGCGCGCCGGGGGTCGGTGAGCCGGCGGGCGGCGCGGACGGTGCCGGACTGCCGCTGGCCTGCGGGTTCAGCGCGCCCGTCGTCGTCACCGGGGTCGGGCTGGTCACACCGGGCGACGGGTCGGGCGGGCAGAGCGGCTTGAGGTTCGGGTTCGCCGGGTCCTCGCTCGTCAGCTCCGCCAGCCGGCGCTCCGCGTCCGGCTCGTTGCGGGCCTGGATGCCCTGCTTCACCCGCTCCTGGGCGGCGAGGGTGAGGTCGTCGAGCCGGGCCTCGCTGCGCGCGTGCACGTTCGACAGGTCCAGCCCGGCGACCTGGCCGGGCACCCCGCGGAAGACCGCGAGCTGGCCGTCGTCGGTGGCGCCGACGTAGTACTGCCGCTGGGTGTACGTCCACCCGCCGAACGCGCCACCGCCGACGATCACCGCGAGCGCCAGCACCATCGCGACGGTGCGCAGCGGCCGGCGGCGACGCCGTTCCGGCTCGTCGTCGCGGTTGTCCACCGGCTCCTCCGGCGCGGGCGGCCGGGGGGCGGACAGCGCCGACGCGCGGGCCGCCGGGGTGGAGTCGTCGGCCGAGGTCGCCATGCCCCGGTCGCGGGCGGCGGCGCCGCCGACGATCGGGGACGCCTCGACGATGTCCTGGTCGGTGGCGTCGGCGATGATCACCGTGATGTTGTCCGGGCCGCCGCCGCGCAGCGCGAGCTGCACCAGGCGTTCCACGCACCGCTGCGGGTCGGGGTACTCCCGCATGGTGTCCGCGATGGTCTCCGCGCTGACCACGCCGGAGAGCCCGTCGGAGCAGATCAGGTAGCGGTCGCCGGGCAGCACCTGGCGGACGCTGTACTCCGGGTCGATGTCGCGGCCGTCGAGCGCCCGGGTGAGCAGCGAGCGCTGGGGGTGGCTGCTCGCCTCCTCCGCGCTGATCCGGCCCTCGTCGACGAGCATCTGGACGTACGTGTCGTCCTTGGTGATCTGCGCGAACTCGCCGTTGCGCAGGAGATAGGCCCGGGAGTCACCGATGTGGACCATGCCGAGCTTGCTGCCGGAGAAGAGGGTCGCGGTGAGCGTCGTGCCCATCCCCTCCAGCTGCGGGTTGGCGTCCACGGTGTCGCGGAGCTGCTGGTTGGCGGTGCCCACGGCGGAGCGGAGCGCGTCGACCAGGGCGTCACCGGGGACGTCCTCGTCGAGGGGCGCCATGGCACCGATGACGATGTTGCTGGCGACGTCACCGGCGGCCATGCCGCCCATGCCGTCGGCCACGGCGAGCAGCCGCGGTCCGGCGTAGACGGAATCTTGATTACCGTCTCGGATCAGACCGCGGTCGCTGTGGGCCGCGTAGCGCAGGGTCAGAGTCATGGCCGTAATTCGAGGGAAGTGCGGCCGATCCGGATCGGCACGCCGAGGGGGACGGGGGTTGGTCCGGTGACCTTAGCGCGATCGAGATAGGTGCCGTTAGTCGATCCGAGGTCCTCGACGTACCACTGCCCGTCGCGGGGCACCAGCCGGGCGTGTCGCGCCGAGGCGTAGTCGTCGGTGATCACCAGGGTCGAGTCCTCGGCGCGGCCGATGGTGATCTGGGCCTCCCCGAGCGTGATCCGGGTGCCGGCGAGCTGACCGGCGGTGACCACCAACTGGTGGGCGGCCCGGCCGCGCTTGGCCTTCGCCGGCTTTCCCGGCTGCCCGGTAGACGCGCCGATCCCCCGCGGCGCGGCCACGAGCCGACCCGACCGGGCACCGGCGAAGAGGTCCCGGCGGATCACGCCGACCACGGTGAACACGAAGATCCACAGCAGGATGAGGAACCCGAACCGGGCGACGGTGATGACGAGTTCCGGCAACGCGGATCAGCCGTCCACGCGGAAGGTCAGCGTCGTGGTGCCGAGCTGGATCATGTCGCCGGGGTTGAGGGCGACCGCCGAGACCCGCTGGCCGTTGACCATCGTGCCGTTGGTGGAGCCCAGGTCGGTCAGCACCACCTGGCCGCCGTCGAAGTCCAGCCGGGCGTGGCGCCGGGAGATGCCGACGTCGGGCAGGCGCAGGTTGGCCTGGTCGCCGCGGCCGATCACGGTCGAGCCCATCTGGAGGGGGTAGGTGCGGCCGTCGCCGGAGACCAGGCGGACGTTGCGGCCGCCGCCGTGACCGGGCGGAGGGCCGTAGCCGCCACCCTGGTCGTACGCCGGGTACGCCGGGCCGGCGTCGTAGCCGCCGGGCGCGGAGACCGGGGCGACGTCCCCGCCGGTGTAGACCTCGGCGGTGACCCGGAACATGCCGGTGTCCAGGCCCTCACCGCGCTCGACCTCGACGATCACGTCGCCGTAGACCGTCCACGCCTGCTCGCCGATGAACTCGGCCTGCGACTGCGCCAGCTCCTGGGCCAGCGCGGCAGCGTACGGCGCCAGCCGACTGTGGTCGTAGGGCGAGAGATCGATCACGTAGCGGTTGGGCACAAGGGTGCGCCCACCGGCCAGGATCGCCTTGTGCGCCTCGGCCTCCCGCTGCATGGCGTTGAGGATCTCCACGGGGTGGACCACCCCTTTGAAGACCTTGGCGAAGGCCCCCTCGACCAGGCCTTCCAGACGCTTCTCGAAGCGTTGCAGCACGCTCACCGGCTCCTCCTCGGGTCCCGAGGCAATGATGGTATCCGGACACCGCCTCCGCAGCTCACACGCCGCTCGGCCGGCTGCCGTCGGCCCGTTCGTGACCAGGCCCGCGGACGTGCTAAAGTTTCGCCCGCCACGAGCGGTGATCGTTCGTGGCGTGGCCAGTGGACAGCGTAATATGGCCCGGCACCCGCCGCAGATGGCGGGCGCGGGATGCGATATGGTGTTCCGGGTCGTGCCACGGGGATGTGGCGGAATGGCAGACGCGCACGGTTCAGGTCCGTGTGTCCGAAAGGACGTGGGGGTTCAACTCCCCCCATCCCCACCAGAACAAGGGCTCCGCACACAGCGGGGCCCTTGCTTCGTATCGGGGCGTTCCGGACGTCACGCTATGCTCCGATGGTTTCCCTGCCTCCCACGGACCAGGAGTGGCGTGTGACTGTCGCGTTGGTGACCGGTTCCGGCGGTCTGATCGGCTCCGAGGCGGCCCGGCACTTCGCCGGACTCGGTCTCGACGTGGTCGGCATCGACAACGACATGCGGCGGTACTTCTTCGGCGAGGACGGCTCGACCGCCTGGAGCCTGGACCGGCTCGCCGCCGACCTCGGCTCCGCGTACACCCACCACGCCGCGGACATCCGCGACCGGGACGGGCTGGAGCAGGTCTTCAAGCGGTACGGCAAGGACATCGCCGTGGTGATCCACAGCGCCGCCCAGCCGAGCCACGACTGGGCCGCCAAGGAGCCGTTCACCGACTTCGACGTGAACGCCGGCGGCACGCTCAACGTGCTGGAGAACACCCGGCGGCACGCGATCGACGCGCCGTTCATCCACTGCTCCACCAACAAGGTGTACGGCGACCGGCCGAACTCGCTCCCGCTGATCGAGCTGGAGACCCGCTACGAGCTGCCCGAGGACCACCGCTGGTACGACGGCATCACCGAGGACATGTCGATCGACGAGTCGCTGCACTCGATCTTCGGCGCCTCGAAGGTCGCCTCCGACGTGATGGTGCAGGAGTACGGCCGCTACTTCGACATGAGGACCGCCTGCTTCCGGGGCGGCACGCTGACCGGCCCGGCGCACTCCGCCGCCGAGCTGCACGGCTTCCTGGCGTACCTGATGCGGTGCGTGATGGAGGGCCGGACGTACAACCTCTTCGGTTACAAGGGGAAGATGGTCCGGGACGCCATCCACTCGCACGACGTGCTCACCGCGTTCGAGGCGTTCTTCCGCGAGCCGCGCTCGGCCCAGGTCTACAACCTCGGCGGCGGCCGGCACTCCAACACCTCGCACATCGAGGCGTTCCGGATCGCCCAGGAGATCACCGGCCGCGAGGCCCGGATCAACTACGTCGAGCAGGCCCGCACCGGCGACCACCAGTGGTACGTCAGCAGCATGGCCCGGTTCGAGGAGCACTACCCGTCCTGGAAGATCACGTACGACGTGCCGATGATCCTCCGCGAGATCTACGAGGCGAACGTCGACAAGTGGGTGCCGAAGGCATGACCACCGGGACCAAGCGCAACGTGCTCGGCGTCGGGGTCGACGCCACCGACTACGCCCGGGCCACCGAGGCCGTGGTGGAGGCCGCGCACGAACGCCGCCCGCTGGCGCTCACCGCGCTCGCCGTGCACGGCGTGATGACCGGTGTGCTCGACCCGGCGCACAACGCCCGGCTCAACTCGTTCGACGTGGTCACCCCGGACGGGCAGCCGGTGCGCTGGGCGCTCAACCTGCTGCACGGCGCCGGGCTCACCGACCGCGTCTACGGGCCGGAGCTGACCCTGCGGGTGCTCGCCCGGTTCGCCGCGGAAGGGCTGCCCGTCTACCTCTACGGCTCCACCGAGGAGACGCTGTCCCGGCTGGTCCCGGCGCTGGAGCGCAAGTTCCCCGCGCTGAAGATCGCCGGGGTCGAGCCGTCCAAGTTCCGCGCCGTCGCGCCGGGTGAGGACGCCGAGATCGCCGACCGGATCCGGGCCAGCGGCGCCCGCCTCGTCCTGGTCGGGCTGGGGTGCCCGCGCCAGGAGGTCTTCGCGTACGCGATGCGCCCGCTGCTGGACATGCCACTGATGGCAGTCGGCGCGGCCTTCGACTACCACGCCGGCCTGCTGCGCAACCCGCCACCGTGGATGCAGCGCGCCGGGCTGGAGTGGTTCTGGCGGCTCGGCCTGGAACCCAAGCGCCTGTGGCGCCGGTACGTCATCCTCAACCCGGCCTACCTGGCCCGGCTCGCCGCCCAGAAGACCGGGCTGTGGAAGGCCACCCCACCGGCACCGGCCACCGGGCGTCCCGCTACGTTCGACGTCTGAGCCGTACCCCTACGGGCCCGGGTACGGGACGAACCGGGGTGCCGTCCCGGATTCGGCGGACGTCGAAACGGGCAAGGCTAGGGGCCATGGATGACCGTCTCGCCCTGCTGCTTCCCGTCGCCGCCGTCTGGCTCGCCGCCGGACTGGTCGCGGAGGGCCTGCCCGGGCTGGACCGCGCCCGCGCGCTGCGCCGGCGTACCGGATGGTTGTCGGTCCTGGTGCTGACCGGCCTCGCGCTCACCGCGGCGGTCCTCGCCGCGGGCCTGCAGAGCGCCGGTGACACCACTGTGGACCGGGCCGCCGCCGCGCTCGGCGTCGCCGCGGTGCCGGCGGCCGTCGTGGCGGTCTGCACGGTACGGCGGGTCCGGCGGCTGCGGTCCGGCGCGGGCGCGTTCGCGGCGGCGCCGGAAACGCCCGCCCCGCACGGGCTGCGCGCGGCGGCAGCGCACCCGCTGATCGCGCTGCCGCTCCAGGCGACGGCGATCGCGGTGCTGGTGGCGGTGCTGCCGGCGGTCGGCGTCGACCTGTTCACCGCGCCGGGCGTCGCCGGACCGGTGATCACCGTCGGGGTGCTCGGCGTGTGCACGATCGGAGTACGCCACGCGCTCCGGCACAACCGGCTCGCCGAGCGGGCGATGCCGGCCGCCGAGGCGGTGTCAGCGCGACCGGCTCGCGCCCTGCACGTATAGCAGTTCCAGGATCGCGCGGGTCGCCTCGAACCAGCGGTCCAGCCAGCCGGGCGGGGGCACGCTGCCCTTCGGGGGCAGTTCCATCAGCAGGCCGCGCAGCAGCGGGTGGTCCACCAGGGACTCCTGCTGCTCGACCGGCCAGCCGCTCGGCGGGAAGGACGGCTCGGTCAGCGGGTTGGGGTCCAGCGACGGCAGGGACAGCGGCGCCGCGGCCTGCTCGGGGACGCCACTCTCGCGGGCGTCCTCGCCGTCACCGGAGACCACCTCGGTGAGGACGGTGTCCCGGCGGGCACCCCGGTACTTGCCACCGAACCGCTCGGGCTTGCCCGGGCCGCTGGTGAGGTTCTCTGAACCGATCGTCGTCATCCGTCTCGCCTGCCTTGTTCGGTTGCCGATCCGTGCGGTTCAACGAGGCGGATCGGAACTGGCGACGGGTGCCCGCCGCCGCACGGGCACGCGGACACGAATGGTCCCGCCCGGCGGCGCTGCCGGGCGGGACCACATCTCGGTGCCGGTCAGCTCCGGCCGAACACGCCGTTCCGGGCGCGGGCGACGAAGGCGTGCCAGTCGCCCGGAGCGAAGACCAGAGCCGGGCCGGTCTTGTCCTTCGAGTCCCGCACCCCGACCGCCCCGGTCACGTACGCGACCTCGACGCAGTTGTCGCAGTTCGGCCCGCTCTTCGAGCTCTTGAACCACGTCGCCTGCGTCAGGTCCACGGGGAACTCCTTGGTCGCCATTTCCACAGTGGCTCCTCTGCCAGTTTCGCGATGTGTGCGATGGACTCCTCCGGGCGCATGGCCGCTGCTCGAATATGATCGAAGATGAAGCTGTACTTCTGCAGTTCGTCACTCTTCTCCAGGAAGAGCCCACCCGTGGCGTTCTCCGCGTACACGACATCGGGATCACTCGGTTCGGGGAAGCTGAGGATCGTGAAGGTGCCGTCCATGCCTGCGTGCGCACCCACCTCGAAGGGCAGGACCTGCACTGTCACGTTCGGCAGTTCAGCCACCTCCACAAGCCGTCTGAGCTGACCACGCATCACCGCGTCGCCGCCAACCGGCCTGCTCAGCACCGCCTCATCGAGCACCACCCACAGATCGACCGGATCGTCCTGCGTCAACAACGACTGACGGCCCAGACGGACACGCACCCGCTGGTCGACCTGTTCGGCGGTGAAGTCCGGTCGTGCCGCCCGGATCATCGCGCCCGCGTACTCCTCGGTCTCCAGCAGTCCCGGCACGACCTGCTGCTCGTACGCCCGGATGGAGCTGGCCGCCGCCTCCAGGCCGACGTAGGCCCCGACCAGCACCGTGCTGTACGGGTGCCACCAGCCCTTCTGCCGGGCCTCGCGGGCGATCTGCACCAGCTCGTCGCTCTCCGCGCCGACCACCCCGTAGATCCGGAGCATGTCGCGTACGTCGCGCGGGGTCGCCGTGGTGTGGCCGGTCTCGATCCGGGAGATCTTGGAGGCCGAGCACTCCAGCTGCTCGGCGACGACTTCGATGGTGATGCCCGCCGCCTCCCGCTGCCGGCGGAGTTCCGCCCCCAGCCGGCGCCGCCGGATGGTGGGGCTGCGCCGTTCGCTCACGGAGTCTCCTCAGCTCGTGACTGCGCGCTCACGGGCGTCCCCTCAGCTCGCGACTGCGGGGCTCGCAGAACCGGCTCACTCCTCGCGCTCACGGTGCCGTCCATCGGCTTGCGGGACCACACTTCACAGTCACCCGGCTACCTCCGGTCGGTCGCGCCCCGGTTCGGCTCCCACCGCGGGCGCGACCGGCGGGCGGCGGGTGTGCGTTCGCGGCAGGGGTGGTGCCGGTCGTCGACCGGCCGCGACGGGCGAAACCGGCGTCCAGTGTGCCGCTCCGATACCTGACGCTTCAAGTTGCGGCGTTCACGTGTCCGACTCACCTATCAGCAAAACTCTACGTGCAACTTGCATGTCGCACGTCCCTGATGCAGTCTGTCTGCATGGCACGGGTTACTCACAGTCTTCGCTTGATCTCCGGACGTGGTGGCACCACGGTCCGCGGGACGGCCGGAGGGGAGCCGTCCCGCGCCCTGCGACCTGCCCCGGAATGAAGACCCCGTCGCTGTACGCCAGCTTGGCTGCGGCGGCGGGAGCGGTAACCGGGAGCAGCCGGGTGATGGTCGGGTGGCGGTCCGCCACCGCGGGTACGGCCCGACCAGCACCGATCCACCGACCGCCGGTCCACGAGGCAGACCCCCCGTCACCGGACCGCACCTGACCACCGTTCAGCCTCGCCGGTCCCGCCGGCCGACCTTCCCAGGAGCCCATGTGCTTCCCCGCTCCGGTGACGTACTGCACGTGACTCGCGCGGCGAGTGTCCAGTTCCTCCGACCGATCATGTTCCGGGTGATCCGGGTGCTCGACTGGCCGACCTACGACGGTTGGCTCTGGCTCGACGGCTACGAGTTGAACGCGGCGGGGGACGCGGTCAACCGGAGGTCGATCTTCGTACTCCAGGAGGGGTTGCGGCAGCTCCAAGCCGCGCCGGCTCCGCGTCAGCACACCGTGCGAACGGCCCGCCGACCGGTGGTCCGGACCCCGGTCCGGGTCGGCTGACCTGACGATTCCCGGTCGGGAGGGCGTGCCGTCGCCATAGAATCGGTACGCCCACCCCGGCACGTTCCACCCCGCGCGTCATGGACCCTGAACCTGGGATGGTCATGGTCAACTTGCCCGCCGCGCGGCGGCACCACCGGTCCCGTATCGGCTATGCCCTCGGGCTCTTCCTCTTCCTCGTCACCGCGACCGCGCTCGCGCTCGCGGTACGTCATCCCGCCTTCTCCGCCACCCAGCAGCTCACCGAGCCCGTACCGGCCCCGGAGATCACCGTTGCGGGTGAGAACGGCCGGACGGAGTCCGGCACGGCCGGCTCCGATGCCGCCCACTCCGACGCGTCGGACGACGATGACGGATGGGCCGCCACCGACACGGCGGAGGACGAGGACGAACCGGCCGCGGGTACCGGGGGCGGCGAGGGCGCGCTCGCCGAGCGGCCGACCGGCGCCACCGACGACCTCAGCCGGTCGCTGTTCTACTCCGGGCTGCTCGGGCTCGCCATCTCCTTGGCCGGGCTGGGCCTGGTCGGCACCCGCAGACGCCAGTGGTGATCGTGGCTGTGGTCAGCCGGCATCTCGGTGATCGTCAGGGTGTCGTGGTCGTCGCCGGGGCGGAGCCCGGAGTGCTCGGCCCGCTCGTCGGCGCGGGTACGGCCACCACGATCGTGACCCGGTCGTCCTCGCCCACCGGGTAACCGGCCTCGGGATCGGTGGAGATCACCGTGCCGGCCGGGCGGTCCGACGCCCGCCGCTGCACCCGGTAGTCCAGGTCCAGCCGGTCGAGCGCCGCCCGGGCAGCCGCCTCCGGCAGCCCCACCAGCGGCGGCATCGGCACCTCCACCGGGGCGGTCGTGGCCGGCGTACTCGGCGGTGAACTGCTCGGCGCGGCACTGGTCGGTGCGGCGGTCGTCGGGGCGGCGCTCGTCTGTGCCGAGACGCTCGGCACCGGCGGTCCCGGATCGGAGTTCCGGTCGGCGGCGCGCAGCGCCAGCCACACGCCCGCCCCGATCAACCCGAGCAGGAGCAGCGCCAGGATGCCGAGCAGGATCGGCATCCACCAGCGGCGCCCGGCCTGCTCGTCGCCGTACCACTCGCTACCGGGCTCGGGATAGCCCGCCGGACGTGGTGGCGGCACCCCGGCCCGGCCGGACCAGGCACCCACCGGTTCCTGCGGGGTGGTCGCGTCGACCGGACGGCGCGACCCGCCCTGTCCTGCCGGTCCGCCGGGCAACGGACAGGTGGCGTCGCCCGCGTCGCTCGGCAGGGCGCGGGTCGCCTCCACGTCCTCCTCGGCGGCGTTTCGCGGCATCGCCCGCGTGGCGTCGGCGTCGTGCCCGGCCGCGTCGCGCGGCAGCGCCCGGGTCGCGTCCGCGTCACCGGCGGGTGGTTCCTGACGGTCGTCGCTCATGGCACGTCCTTTCCCCACCGGGACGGGGCGCGCGGCCCTCGATCGTCCACCGTAGCGGTCCCCGGCGACACCGGCTGGGATCAGCGCGCCGCGCTCGTCACGGAGTCGGCGGCGGGGAGACCGTCGGCGGCGTGGACGCCTTGTCGCCGCAGGTGAGCGTCACCTGGTCGTTCCATCGGGCGGTACTGCCGGCCACCGGCTCCTGTGCCGTGACCGGACCCTGGCGCCCGGTGGCGTACCGGGGATAGAGCCCTGCCTCCACCAGGTCGTCGGCCGCGTCGGAGCAGGACAACGTGCCCACGTCGGGCACGGTGACGGCCGGCGCCGGCCCGGAGACCCACATGGTGACGGTGGTGCCACGCTTCACCGGGGTGCCGGGAGCCGGTGAGGTGCGCTCGACCGTGCGTCCGGTGCCCGTACCGAAGACGAGTCGCCAGCCGAGGCGGCGCTCGCGCAGATCCCGGCGGGCCTGCTCGAAGTCGGCGCCCACCACCCCGGGCACAGCGAGCCCGGCCGGGGCGCTGGTGCGCGTGCCGGTCGGCCGGGCGGCGGTGGTCGGCGGCGCGCTTGTCGCGGAGGCCGATGTGGACGCGGCGGCGGGCGGAGCGGAGTCGCCGGGCGCGGCCGAGCGCTCCGGCTCACCGGCCAGGATCCACCCGACGCTGGCGCCGATCACGGCCAGCAGGACCACCGCCATACCACCACCGAGGAGCAGCCTGCCCCGTCCCGGTCCGGTGCCGTCGCCTGCCGGTTGCCGCTCGTCCGTCATGCTCCCTCGTCCTGATCATCGACGACCGTATCCGTTGCTTACTGACAGTCACGGTCCGTCGTTACGACTCGCCGCGCCGACCACGGGACGTTACGCTCCCCGGCATGGTCAGACGGGGCTGGGGAGGATCGACAGCCGCCGCGCTCGGCGTCGCCGCCGGCGCGGGTGCCGCGCAGCTCGGTTTCGGGTACGGGCTGGGCATCATCAACTGGGCGCCGGCCGGCGCGGTACGGGCCGAGGCGGCGTGGGTGGCGAGCCTCGCCTGGGCGACCTGGATCGCGGCGACATCAGTCATCGTCGGTGCGGTCTGCGCCCAGCGCCTGCGCGGTAGCGACGACGAGCCGCGGGGCGCGCTACCCCGGCTCGGCCTGGCGCTCGCCGCGGGTGTCGGTGCGATCGTCACCGTCCTGCTGGTGGCGGTTCCGGCGCGGGCGGCCCGGGTGCCGGACGTCTCCGCGCCGCAGGCCGTCGCCGCCGCGTACGCGGGCGCGGGGCTGCTGCTCGGCGTACTGCTCGCCGTCTGGGCGCTGCACACCCGTGCCGCCGCCACCAACCTGATCGCCACCACCGGCTGGCTCTGGCTGCTCGCCGTGGTGTCGGTGGTCGACGGGGTGATCGCCGGTCGTGGCCTGACCACCGCCCAGCTCGGCATCTGGCAGATCAGCGCGGACCGTGGTGCGTTCTGGATCCGCGACTACTTCTACTGGCCCGGCGCGCTGCTGTCTGTTCTCTCCGCCCTGGTGATCGGCCTGACGGCGGCCCGCCGAGCCGCCCGCACACCGGAGATCCGGGTCGGCGCGGCGGCCTCCGGGGCGGCCGGACCGCTGCTCGTCGCGCTGGCGTACCTGCTGGCCGTGCCGCGCCTGGCCGGGATCGCGGCGGAACAGTTGTCGGCCCACCTGATCGCCCCGTACGCGGTGATCGCCGGCGTCGGCGGCTCGATGGTGATGGCCGCGCTGGCCCAGCGCGCCGAGCGCCGGAGCGCCGAGCGGGTGACAGTGCCCCGCCAGCGCACCGGCGAGCCGGACCCCGCCGACGGGGAGCCCGCGTCGACCGGCGGGAACACGGCCGAGCCGGACGGAGGGCCGACGTCGGGCGACGAAGCGACCCGGCCGACGGGGTCGGCGTCGGCGATCTCGGGTCTCGCGACCGGACCGGACAAGGCGCCGGACCCGTTGGCCGGTTCGTCCCGGGACGCGGTGTCGGAGGGCGAACCAGGAGCGGCATCGGGTCGGACGGAGACGGAGCGGGGTCGTACCACCCGGTCCACCACCGGCCGCCGGGGCCGGGCCGCGCCACCGCAACGGCAGCCCGAGGCATCCGAACAGGTCGTCCCCGCAGGGCCCCGCGACAAGATGACCGACGAGACGAAACCGCAGGCCGACCCGCCCCCGACCGCCGAGAGCACCCGCCGGGGCCGCTGAGCTGACTCGCACCCGCCCCGCTACTTGATCTTGCAGTGGTGGCCCCTCGAATGTGCCGAATGCGAGATTTGCGAGGGCCGCAAGTGCAAGATCGACGAGCCGGGGCGGGGAGGCAGGGGACGGGTCAGTCGACGGGCCAGGTGTGAACGGGTTCGTTGCCGCGCTGGAGCTCGGCGTACCGCTGGACCATGTGGTGCAGCGCGGCCTCCCGGTCCAGGCCCCGGCTCCGCTCGGCCGTCCACACCGTCTCGGTCTGCCAGACCGCACCGTTGCGGCCGGTACGGCAGCGGCCCTCGATCACGCCGAGCAGGCGGTCCCGCTCGGCCGGGGCGACGCCGAACCGGTCCAGCCCCTGCGCGGCCACCGGCAGCAGCGTGTCGAGCACGAGCGTGGTGACCGGTACGTCCCCGAGCCGGGGCCAGTGCAGGACCGCCTCCATGCCGCGCCGGGCGGCGGCGTGGAAGTTCTCCTCCGCCGAGCTGAACGTCAACTGGCTCCAGATCGGGCGGTCCGACTCGGCGAGTCCGCGGGCCAGCCCGAAGTAGAACGCCGCATTGGCGAGCATGTCCACCACTGTCGGGCCGGCGGGCAGCACCCGGTTCTCCACCCGCAGGTGCGGGCGGTCGTTCATGATGTCGTAGACCGGCCGGTTCCAGCGGTAGACGGTGCCGTTGTGCAGCCGCAGCTCACCGAGTTGGGGTACGCCACCGGCGTGCAGCACCTCGACCGGGTCCTCCTCCTCGCAGATGGGCAGCAGCGGCGGGAAGTAGCGGACGTTCTCCTCGAACAGGTCGAAGATCGAGGTGATCCAGCGTTCGCCGAACCACACCCGGGGCCGTACGCCCTGGGCCTTCAGCTCGTCCGGGCGGGTGTCGGTGGCCTGCTGGAACAGCGCGATCCGGGTCTCCGCCCAGAGCTGCCGGCCGTAGAGGAACGGCGAGTTGGCGCCGACGGCGACCTGCACGCCGGCGATGGCCTGGGAGGCGTTCCAGTAGTCGGCGAAGCTGTCCGGCGCGACCTGGAGGTGGAACTGGAGGCTGGTGCAGGCGGCCTCCGGCGCGATCGAGTCGGTGTGCGTACGCAGCCGCTCGACACCGTTGATGTCCAGCTCGATGTCCTCGCCGCGGGCGCCGACGATCTGGTCGTTGAGGACGCGGTACCGCTCGTTGGTGGAGAGGTTGTCGGCGACCAGGTGGCGTTCGGTGAGCGTGGGCAGGATGCCGACCATCATGATCGTCGCGTCGGACTTGGCGGCCCGCTCGTCGGCGCGGCTGAGACTGCTGCGCAGGTCCTGCTCGTAGTCGGCGAAGCCGCTGCCCTCGATCAGCCGGGGCGAGGCGTTCAGTTCGAGGTTGAACTGCCCCAGTTCGGTCTGGAACAGCGGGTCGGCGATGTCGGCGAGAATCTGGTCGTTGCGCATGGCCGGTTCGGCGGCGGCGTCGATCAGGTTCAGCTCGATCTCCAGCCCGGTCATCGGGCGGTCGGCGTCGAAGCCGAAGTCGTCGAGCATCAGCGCGAAGACGTCCAGACACCGCCGGACCTTCTGCCGGTAGCGGACCCGATCCTCGCGGGAGAAGGCGCCCTGCTCGACGTCTCTGCCCATGTGTGTCCTCCCGGCGCCGGTGCGACGGAACCGTACCGTTCCGCAACGCATTGTGAACCATTCACATGGTGGGCGTAAGTGCGCCCGCCCCACCACCCGGCTGGACGGGCGACAGGTCTGCACCTGTACCCCGTCACCGCCGTCACCAGCGCGTCCGTGCGGAGAACTTCACGTGACGATTCGCACCGCCGGGGCGTACGCGAGAGCAGGGCCCGCACCGTCGGCGGACGGTGCGGGCCCTGCGGGCCTGTGCCGGGCTCAGCCCTGGCGGATGGCCTCACCCTCGATCTCGATCTTGACCTTGCGGCCGACCAGGACGCCGCCGGTCTCCAGCGCCACGTTCCAGGTCAGACCGAAGTCCTCCCGGTCGATCTCGGTGGAGGCGGAGAAGCCGAAGATGTCCTGCCCGAACGGGCTGCGGCCGACGCCCTCGAACTCCACCTCGAGCTCGACCTGACGGGTCACGCCCTTGATGGTCAGCTCGCCGACGAGCACGAACTCGTTGCCCTCGCGGGACTTCACCTCGGTGCTGCGGAACTCCAGCGTCGGGAACTGCTCCGCGTCGAGGAACTCCGGGCTGCGCAGGTGCGCGTCGCGGTCCGCCTGGGCGGTGTTGATGCTGGCCGCCTGGATGCTGGCGGTGACCGAGGACTGCATCGGGTCGTCGGCGACGGTGATGGTGGCGGTGGCGTCCGCGAACTCACCGCGTACCTTGCTGACCATCATGTGCCGCGCGACGAAGCCGACACGCTTGTGCGCGGCGTCCAGCACGTAGGTGCCGGGGGTGGGGATGGTGAGACCCTCCCAGTCGCGGGTAGTCGCCTCGGTGCTGCTGGTCATGATGCTCTCCTCCGGAAAAATGTTTAGGAGCCCAACGACTGACTGAGCAACTATAGTTGAGACAATATTCCCCGTGTCAAGTGTTGCTAGGATGGTGGCGTGGACCAGAACGTGTTCGACGACCCCAAGATCACTGCCGTCGGCCTGCTCGTCGAGGCGCACGCCGGGCTCGCCGCCCGGTTCGCCGCCCAGTTCGAGGAGCACGACCTCTCCCCGGTCGAGTTCGAGGTGCTGACCCGGCTCGCCCGCTCACCCAACAACCAACTGCGGATGACCGACCTGGCCGCGCAGACCTCGCTCTCCACCAGCGGCGTGACCCGCGTGGTCGACCGGATGGAGCGGGACGGGCTGATCTGCCGGCGAGCCTGCCCGTCCGACCGGCGCAGTTCCTTCGCTGTGGTGACCACCGCCGGGCTCAGCCGGCTGGACGACGTCCTTCCCGGCCATCTGCGGATCATCGAGCAGTGGTTCACCGGCCAGCTCGACCCGGCACAGCTCGACGGGCTGCTGGACGGGCTGCGCCGGGTACGCGACGCGGTCCATCCGGGCGCCACCGCCGGCAGCACCGAGCCGGCCGAGAACGCCGCCTGACGGTCCGCGACCTGCCGGGCACTACCTGCCGGGCACCGGCAGAATGACCGGCAGAACCGCCCAAACGGCCGGACAAAGCGGTCCACATATACGCGAATCGGTCGTCCGACCTCGGTAGTCTTCCGGCTGCGGGGGGCACCGGGGGGTGCTGGCGCGAGCGTGGAGCGAGGGGCAGCACCAGGGGGCTACTTCGCTCGCGCCACCCCCGCGCCCTCCGTCCCGTCCGTGCCCGGCCGACGCGCAGTGCGGCCACCGCGACCCCCCGGGTGACGACAGGACGCTCATCGCCCCCGTCGGGCCGTCAGGGAGAACAGCAACTCCTCCTCCTGCGGCAACAGGCTGACGCCGGTGACCTGTCGCGCCACGTCCAGCCGATCCAGCACGGCCGGATCAGCGGTGCTGACCGCCAACCCCACCAGCGCCTCGACCAGATCCCGCCGGTCGGCGACACCCTCGGCCGCGTCGGCAGCAGCGGCGAACCACTCCGCCGCCAGCTCCCGGTCTCCCCGGTGCAGCGCCACGTGCCCCTCGATCAACCCGCGCAGCGCGTCCTCGGTGCGCACGTCCCCACCCGGGCCGGGCGGATCGAGCATCTCCACGGCCGGCGGACGGCGCCGGCCCGGCACCACTCCCGGCGGCCACAGCTCGGCGATCGTGGCCAGCGCCTCGTCGGTGCGCCCGGCGTGGGCGAGCGCCAGCCCGACCGCGCCGACCGTCCGTCCCCGCCGCCCGGGATCACCCAGCTCCGCGAGCGCGGCCGCCACCCGGCGCCCCTGCTCGGCCGCCTCGGCGTATCGGCCCTCCAGGCGGGTCAGCTCGGCCTGATCGGCCCGCGCCAGCACACGCAGGCGCTGGTCACCGCACTGTGCCGCCAGGCGGTCGACAGCCGCCAGCCGCCGCCGGGCACCGGCCAGCCGACCTTCGCGTACGTCGTGCCAGGTCAGGTGGGCCTGGGCGACTGCCATCTCGCGTACCCGGTGGTGCCGGGTGGCCGACGCCAGCGCGGCCTCGGCCTGCTCGCGGGCCTCGTCGTGCGCGCCGAGCCCGAGCAGCAGCGCGCAGAGCACGGACCGGGCGGACAGTTCGCCTGTCACGTCGCCCGCCTCGGCGAAGACGACAAGGGCGGCCCGGGCCGCCGGCAGCTCCTCCGCACCCGCGCCGTGCTCGGCGGCCAGCCGGGCCGCGCCGAGCATGGCCCAGGCCCGCAGCGTGGGCCGGGCACCAGCGGTACGCGGATCGGCGAGCAGCCGCCGCAGCCGGCGCCGGCCGGACACGTCCCGCCCGCGCAGCCGCCACCATCGGGGCAGTGAGGCGGCGAGCAGGAGCGCGGTCTCCGGCGCGTGCTCGGCGGCGTACGCCAGCGCGGCGGTGATGTCGCTCGTCGCCTCGTCGAGCACGTGCACCGCGCCGGACATCTGTGCACCCACCAGCCCCGGCGCGGTGCGGCGGACCAGACCGGCGATCACCGCGGCGTGCCGCATCCGGATCCGGGCGGTCTCGCCCTCCACGTCGGCCTGTTCCGCGGCGAAGTCACGGACCGCGTCCAGCAGGCGGAACCGGAACGGACCGGTGCCTCGGACACTCAGCAGGCCCAGCTCGCGCAGCCGGTCCAGCATCGGCGCGGCGTCCCACCGCCGGCCGCCGTCGGCGAGCAGATCCTCGGCCAGCTCGACCGACCAGCGGTTACGGAACGCTGACAGCCGCCGCAGCGCCGCCCGGTCGGCGGTGGCGAGCAGGTGATAGCTGGTCGCCACGGCGTCGCGCAGCGTCACAGTGCCGGCGGACGGGTCGGCGGGCTCCCAGCCGGGGCGTACGCCGGTCAGGTCCAGGACGCGGTCGCCGTAGCGGTCGAGCAGCTCGGTGACGTCGAGGATGCGTCCCCGTGCGGCCATCAGCTCGATGGCGAGCGGCAGTCCGCCGAGCCGGCGCACGAGCGCGGCGAGCGCCGGCAACTCGGCCGGGGCCGGTGGTTCCCGGCGGGCCTGGGCGAAGCGGGCGGCGAACAGCGCCGCCGCCGGCCAGCGGTCCAGGCCGGCCCGGTCGGCGGGTTCGGTGCCGGGCGGCGGTACGTCCAGCGGCGCGACCGGCCGGACCATCTCACCGGCCAGGCCGACCGGGCGGCGGCCGGTCACCAGCACCCGCAGCGTCGGCACGGCGGCGGTCAGGACGCGGAGCGCCTCGGCCACCGGCTCCGGCGCCCGGTCGACGGCGTCGACGAGCAGCAGCGCCCGCCGGTCGCCGATCCGGCAGGACAGGTCGGCCAGCCGGTTCACACCGAACATCGACGCCGACGCGGCGAGCACGTCGGCGGCGTCCGAGCCCTCGCCCACGAGCACGCCTGCCACGCCCGCCGGGTGGCGGGCCGCCACCGCGTGCGCGACTGTGACGGCCAGCGCCGTCTTGCCCACCCCGGCAAGCCCCACGAGGCTCACCACCGGGTACGCGTCGAGCAGGCCGGACACCTCCGCCACGTCCCGTTCCCGGCCGAGCAGCGGTACGGGCTGGGGCAGCGCCACCGGCGGATCGTCGTCGGCGGCACCGGCTGGGCGGGATGCCGCGGGCCGGGCGGTGTCGACGAACTCCCGCCGCTCGTCACCGCTCAGGCCGAGCGCGTCGGCCAGCAGGTCGACTGTGGTGCGCTGGGGCCGGGTGGCCCGCCCCCGTTCCAGATCGCGGACCGTCCGTACGCCCACGCCGGCCCGTCCGGCCAGCTCGGCCTGGGTCAGGCCGACGGCGAGCCGGTGCCCGCGCAGCAGGCCGGACAGACCGGTACGACCGCTTGGGCCTCGCGCACGGTCATGATCCGGAGTCATGGGCACGAAGATTACGGATGGACTCCGACGCTCCACAGCCCATCGTCAACCACCCGACCGTCCACCGCCGATATCCGACAGGGCGCGGTTCCGGGCGTCCTCACATGCCGAGGTCGCGCGCGATGATCATGCGCTGCACCTCGCTGGTGCCCTCGCCGATCTCCAGGATCTTGGAGTCGCGCCAGAAGCGGGCCACCGGGTACTCGTTCATGAAGCCGTACCCGCCGTGGATCTGCGTCGCCTCGCGGGCGTTGTCCACAGCCACCGTGCTGGCGTGCAGCTTGGCGATCGCCGCCTGACGCTTGAACGGCTCACCGGCGAGCATCCGGGCGGCCGCGTCGTAGTAGGCCAGCCGGGCCGTGTGCGCCTTCATCTCCATGTCCGCGATCTTGAACTGGATGGCCTGGTAGTTGCCGATCGGCTGGCCGAACGCCTGACGCTCCCTGGCGTACTTGATCGACTCGTCCACGCAGCCCTGGGCCAGGCCGACGGCGAGCGCCGCGATGGCGATCCGGCCCTCGTCCAGGATGCGCAGGAACTGGGCGAAGCCCCGGCCGCGCTCACCGAGCAGGTTGGCCGCCGGTACCCGGCAGTCGTCGAACGTCAGCTCATGCGTGTCCGACGCGGTCCAGCCGACCTTCGAGTAGCCGGGCGCGACTGTGAAGCCGGGCGTACCCGACGGCACGATGATCGTGGACAGCTCCTTGCCGCCGTCCGGCCGCGTACCGGTGACGGCGGTGACGGTGACCAGCGCGGTGATGTCGGTGCCGGAGTTGGTGATGAACGCCTTCGATCCGTTGATCACCCACTCGTCGCCGTCCAGGACCGCCCGCGTCCGGGTGCCGGCCGCGTCCGACCCGGTGCCCGGCTCGGTGAGCCCGAACCCGGCCAGCGCCTCACCGCTGAGCAGCTTCGGCAGCCACTGCGCCTTCTGCTCCTCGGTGCCGAACCGGTAGATCGGCATCGCGCCGAGCGACACCGCCGCCTCCAGCGTGATCGCCACGCTGGAGTCGACCCGGGCCAGCTCCTCCAGCGCCAGGCAGAGCGCGAAGTAGTCGCCGCCCATGCCGCCGTGCTCCTCCGCGAAGGGCAGCCCGAACAGGCCCATCTTGCCCATCTGACGGACGATCTCGTACGGGAAGGTGTGCTGCTCGTAGTGCTCGGCGATGGTGGGCGCGACCACCTCGCGGGCGAACTCCCGCACGCTGGAGCGCAGCGCCTCCTGTTCGTCGCTGAGCCGGAAGTCCATCTGATCCTCCTGGTGGGACGGCGGTACGGACGGGCCGGGCGCTCGTGACGCCGGGGCGGGGGTGGGTCAGACGGGAGTGACGCCGTGCCGGCGCCGGGAGAAGTGCCGCTCCTTGCCGCGCGCGGCGGTGAACCGGCGTACCAGCTCGGCGCGCAGCTCGTGCGGCTCGACGATCGCGTCCACCACCAGCTCGCTGGCGAGGCGGACGACGTCGATGTCGCGCTCGTACTCCTCGCGCTTCGCGGCCACGAACGCGGCCCGCTCGGTCTCGTCCTCGATGGCGGCGATCTTGTTGGCGTAGACCGCGTTGACAGCGGCCTCCGCGCCCATCACCGCGATCTTCGCGGTGGGCAGCGCGATCGTGGCGTCCGGCTCGAAGCCGGGACCGGCCATCGCGTACAGACCCGCGCCGTACGCCTTGCGGACCACCACACAGATCTTGGGTACGGTCGCCTCGGAGATCGCCGTGATCATCTTGGCGCCGTGCCGGATGATGCCCTGCTTCTCCACCGCGCTGCCGACCATGAACCCCGGTACGTCGCTGAGGAACAGCAGCGGCACGTTGAACGCGTCGCAGAGCTGCACGAACCGGGTCGCCTTGTCGGCCGAGTCGACGAAGAGCACGCCGCCCTTGAACATCGAGTTGTTGCCGACCACGCCGACGACCTCGCCGTTCAGCCGGCCGAACCCGATGGTCAGCTCCTTGGCCCACAGCGCCTGGATCTCGAAGAAGCTGCCCTCGTCGAGCAGGCCCTTGACGTACCGGCGCATGTCGAACGCCTGCCGCTCGCTGGCCGGGACCAGCGCGGCCAGGTCGGCCTTCTCCGGCGCGGCCACCGCCTCGGCGGCCGGCGGGTCCTGCTTCCAGTTCGACGGCAGGTAGGACAGGTAGGTCCGCACCACGTCGAGCGCGTCGTTCTCGGTCTTGCAGAGGAAGTGACCCACGCCGGACTCGGCGCAGTGCACCTTCGCGCCGCCCATCGCCTCCAGCGTGGTCTTCTCGCCGGTGACCATCTCGACCATCCGGTCGGAGCCGAGGTACATGCTGGCGTTGCCGTCCACCATGGCGACCACGTCGCAGAACGCCGGGATGTACGCACCGCCCGCCGCGCTCGGCCCGAACAGCGCGCAGACCTGCGGGATCGAGCCGGAGGCGCGGACCTGGTTCCAGAAGATCTTTCCGGCGCCGCGGCGGCCCGGGAACAGGTCGACCTGGTCGGTGATCCGGGCGCCGGCCGAGTCGACCAGGTAGACCATCGGGACGCCGGTCGCGTAGGCCCGCTCGATGATCCGGATGATCTTCTCGACGGTACGCGCACCCCAGCTGCCGGCCTTGACAGTGGAGTCGTTGGCCATCAGGCAGACCTGGCGGCCGTCGATCGTCGCGGTGCCGGTGACCACGCCGTCGGCGGGCAGCCCGTCGGCCATCGCGTTGGCGTAGAGCCCGTCCTCGACGAAGGAGCCCTCGTCGACCAGGTACGCCACACGCTCGCGGGCGAACAGCTTCCCCTTCGCGGCGTTCGCCGCGTGGTACTTGTCCGCACCGCCGGCGCGGGCGCGCTTGCGTAGCTGCTCCAGAGCCTCACCGTCGAGCGTCACGCCGACTCCCGTTGCCACGGCCCCCGCACAGGGCACCCACCGACCTGAACGATCGTTAGGCTACCCCACCCGCCCCGTCCCCGGCACCCCACCACACCCCCGCACCCCGTCCACCCCCGTGATCAAGGAGTTCGTGTCCTCATCCGGGCCCCCGAAGGACACGAACTCCTCGATCAACGGGGGAACAGGGTCAGGCGGGGAGGGGGGTCAGGCGGGTTCGGGGGCCGGCTCGGAGGACCCCGGACGGGAGCTTCTTGCCCACCAGGTCTTCGGCCAGCCCGGCGGCCTCGATCAGGGCGTCCAGGTCGATGCCGGTGTCGATACCCATGTCGTGCAGCATGTGCACCGCCTCCTCGGTGGCCAGGTTGCCGGTGGCACCGGGGGCGTACGGGCAGCCGCCGAGGCCGCCGACGCTGGCGTCGAACTCGGTGATCCCCAGTTCCATCGCGGTGAGCATGTTCGCCAGCGCGGTGCCACGGGTGTTGTGGAAGTGCAGCAGCACCGGCAGGTGGGCGTTTCGGTCCCGGACCGCCGTCACCAGTTCGCGGACGCGCCGGGGCGTACCCATGCCCGTGGTGTCGCCGAAGGCGACGCGGTCCGCGCCGTCGCGGGCGACGCGGTCGACGATCGCGGCGACCCGGCGGGGATCCACGTCGCCCTCGTAGGGGCAGCCGAAGCTGGTCGCCACGATCACCTCGGCGGTCGCGCCCGCGCCGTGCAGCAGGTCGATCAGCTCGGCGATGTCGTCGAGCGACTCGTCCGTGGAGCGGTTGACGTTGCGGCGGTTGTGCGTGTCGCTGGCCGATACCACCACCTCGATCTCGGTGAAGCCGGCCGCCAGCGCCCGCTGCGCGCCACGGGTGTTCGGCACCAGGGCGGAGTAGCGCACGCCGCCGACCTTCTCCGCCCGCTGCCACACCTCGTCGGCGTCGGCCATCTGCGGAATCGCCTTCGGGTGGACGAAGGAGACGGCCTCGATGCGCCGCACCCCGGTGCGGGACAGCGCGTCGAGCAGCCGCACCTTCGCGTCGGTGGGGATGGGCTCCTCGTTCTGGAGGCCGTCGCGGGGACCGACCTCACGGATGCTCACGGATTCCGGAAGTTGCGCCATCAGGTTCACCTCACTTGAGTCGAGCATGACACCGGGTGGCGTCAGCGCATCCGGGAGACGATGCCGGTGTCGTAGTCGCCGGAGAGGAACTCCGGGTTCTCCAGCAGCTCGGCGAAGAACGGCAGGTTGCACTTCGGGCCGACGATCTCGAACTGGGCGACAGCCGCCCGCGCCCGCTCGACCGCCTCCTCGCGGGTCGCCCCGGTGAGGATCAGCTTGGCCATCAGGCTGTCGTAGAACGGCGTGACGGTGTTGCCGGCGACGTAGCCGGAGTCGACCCGGACGCCGGTGCCGGACGGCTCGTTCCAGGTGGTGATCGCGCCCGGGCCGGGCAGGAACCGCCTCGGGTCCTCGGCGTTGATCCGCAGCTCGACGGCGTGACCGCGCGGGGTGAGCGCGTCCGGGTCGAACGTCGGCGCCAGGCCGGACGCCACCCGCAACTGCTCCTCGACCAGGTCGACGCCGTAGACGTACTCGGTGACCGGGTGCTCGACCTGCAGCCGCGTGTTCATCTCCAGGAAGAAGAACTCCTGCGTCGAAGGATCGAGCAGGCATTCCACAGTGCCCGCGTTGCGGTAACTGACCGCCTCGCCGGCCCGTACCGCCGCGGCCAGGAACCGCTCGCGCAGTTCGGGCGACACCGCCGGGGACGGCGACTCCTCGACCAGCTTCTGGTTGCGCCGCTGCACCGAGCACTCCCGCTCGCCGAGCGCCACCACCCGGCCGTCCGCCAGGCCGAGGATCTGCACCTCGACGTGGCGCACCCGGGGGAAGTACCGCTCGATCAGCACCGACCCGTCGCCGAACATCCGCTCGGCGAACGCGCGGACCTTGTCGTACTCGGTGCGCAGCGCCGCCTCGTCGGCTGCGACGCCCATGCCCATGCCGCCGCCACCGGCGGCGGCCTTGACCATCACCGGGTAGCCGATCTCCGCGGCGGCGGCGACCGCCGCGTCCAGGTCGCTCGCCGGTTCGGTGGTGCCGGGCGCGACCGGCACCCCTGCGGCCGCCATCAGGTTCCGGGCGTTGATCTTGTCGCCCATCGCGCTGATCGCGTCGGCGCCGGGCCCGACCCAGATCAGGCCGGCCCCTTCGACGGTACGGGCGAAGTCCGCGTTCTCGGACAGGAAGCCGTAGCCGGGGTGGATCGCCTGCGCGCCGGTGCTACGGGCGGCGTCGAGGATCGCCTCGACGTTCCGGTAGCTCTGCGCCGGGTTCGCCGGGCCGACGCAGACCGCCTCGTCGGCCTCGGTCACGAACGGCAGCGCGCCGTCGGCCTCCGAGTGCACCGCGATCGTCCGGATCCCGAGCCGCCTACCGGTGCGGATGATCCGCCGCGCGATCTCCCCCCGATTCGCGACCAACAACGATTCGATCATCTTCTGCACGGACGTGACCCCTTCTCGACGCAAAGCCGGGGTCTCTTCTTAACATGCGTTAAGGTACGCGCGGCGTGTCAGGTCGGGTCGGTGGGCGCGAGCAGGGCCGCGAGGGTCGCGCCGCGCAGCAGTTCGGCCCGGCGCCGGCGGTCCACCTCGCCGCCGAGGAACGGTGTCGAGTTCATCAGGCCGAACGCCGCGTGGGCGAGCACCCGGGCCGCGCCGTCGGGCAGGCCGGGGTGCAGCGCGGTCAGCACGGTGACCCATTCCTCGACGTACATCCGCTGGAGCCGGCGGATCCGGCGGCGCGGCTCGTCCGGGAGGCGGTCCAGCTCGTGCAGGTGCAACGCGATAACCGCCGGGTTCGCCAGCGCGAAGTCGACGTGGAAGTCGATCAGCGACTCCAGCGCCGCACGCGGGTCGCCCGGGTGACCGGCGGCCCGTTCCCGCCCGCCCGTGAGCAACCCCTCACTCACCGGGATCAGAGCGGCGACGAGCATCGCCTCCTTGCCGGCGAAGTGGTGGTAGAGCGCGGGACCGGTGACACCGGCCGCCGCGCCGATGTCGTCCATCGACACACCGTGGTAGCCGCGCGCCGCGAAGAGGCCGACCGCGATCTCCAGGATCTCGTCCCGCCGGGACCGGCGCCGGGCCGCACCCGCCGCACCCCGTGCCTGCTGTTCCACCGCCACCGGACCAGCCTAGACCTCGCGATCGAACTGGGGCAGCCGCGGTTACCCAACGGTTGCCCCAGCCCGTCTTGTCAGTCCTCCTCGATGCCGTGGTCGGCGCGGACCTTCGACGCCTCGGCCTCCCGGCCCTGCTCGTCGAGCGCGCGGGCGAGCAGCCAGGCGGCCTGCGTGGCGGGACGGGAGCCGGTGGGCAGCCCGCCCAGAACCGGGCGCAGCAGTCCTTCGGCCTGCTCCGGCCGCCCGTCGCGCAGCAGCAGCTCGCCGGTCAGCACCTCGACCTGCGCCGCCTCGCCGAACGCCTCGATCGACCGGAGGCGCTCCGGCACCCCGTCCACCCGGTCCAGCGCGGCGGTGAGACGGTCCTCGCCGATCAGCACCCGGGCCACCGCGTCGGCGGCCATCGCCCGCTCGTACGTGACCACCGGCGCCTCGTCTGCCTCGGCCGGGAGCGCGGTCGCCGCCTCGTCCACCCGCTCGATCGCTGCCACAGCGGCCGGCAGGTCGCCGGACCAGTGCAGGGCGAGCAGTTCCCGCCGCCGGGCCCGCAGCTCGTCCACCTGGAAGCCGGCCAGCCGCCAGGCGGTCGCCGCCGCCGCGAACCGCTGCGCGGCCAGGGCGTCCCGGTCGGCGTCGTAGAGCAGGCCACCGGATTCCTCCAGCACCTGCGCCCGGTGGGGGAGATTGTCCGGCCCGTCCAGGTTCTCGGCCAGCGTGTCGAGCACCGTAAGCGCCAGATCCGTCTCACCGAGGCCGGAGTAGATGCCCGCCAGCGTGTGCCGGCACCGGTCCGCCTCGGCCTGCGCACCGGCCCGGTCGAGCCCGAGCACCGCCTCCTCGGCCACCTCGGCGGCCTCGGCCAGCCGCCCGGCCACCCGGTACGCCTCGGCCAGCTCCCAGCGCAGCAGCGCGTCACCGTCCAGCCCCTGCTCGACGCAGAGAGTGACAGCCTCGGCCAGATCCTCCACCGCCTCGCCCGCCCGGTCGGCGGCCATCAGCGCCCGGCCCCGGGTGACCCGCAGCGGCAGGTGGGCGCCGGACGGGGCGACCGACAGCGCCTCCTCGCACGCGGCCACCGCGTCGGCCGGGTCGTCGGTGGCGCGGGCGTACGCCAGGCAGGCGCCGGTGAGCATCTCCGCGTCGCCCAGCTCGCCCGCCAGCCGGCGGGACCGTGCCGCCGCGTCCCGGAACTCCTCGGCCCGCTCCAACTGCTCCAGCACATGCGTGCGGTGCAGCGCGACCCGACCGGCCAGCCACGGATCGGCGTCCGCCTCCGCCTCGGCCCGGTCGAGCGCGTCGAGCGCCTCCGCCCACTGCTCGCGGTGCACGTGGGCCAGGGCGAGCCGGTCCCAGCCGGCGGCCCGGTCACGCGGCCCGCCGTGCTCGGTCAGGTAGCCGGCCGACTCCCGGGCCAGGGCCAGGCCCTCGTCCGCGCTCTCCTCGACCATGCTGAGCAGCACACCGAGCCGCCCGGCGACCACCTGGGCGCGCAGCGGGTCCGGCACCTCCCGCCACGCGGCGAGCGCCTCGCGGTTGACCTCGATCGCCACCGGCACGCCGTCGTCGTCCTGGGACAGCTCACCGGCCCGCAGCTCCAGCCGCCAGGCGCGGGTGGTCGCCGGCACGTCGGCGTCGCCGAACCGCTCGTCGTACGCGTGCAACGCGGCGACCAGGCCGCCCCGGCGGTTGGTGCGCCAGCACTCCTCGGCCAACGCGAGCAGCTCGTCGGCACCGGCGTCGGCGGGCACCGTCACCGGCTGCGGAGAGGCCACCGGCGCGTCCGAGCCGGTACCCGGCGCGGGAACCGCCGGGCGGCGCAGGCTCGCGGAGAGCGGCAGGTGCTCGCCGACCGGCCCGGCCGCCACCTTGCGGGCGATCAGGCCGGACTGGTGCGTGGTGCCGTTGCGCGCGTCGAAGCGCTCGGCCAGCGCGGTCGCCGTACCGGCCAGCTCGTCGGCGAGCACACCCGCCGGCACGCCGGCGGCCGGCCGCTCGCCGGAGGCGCGGCGGTGCACAGTCAGCTCGGCCGGCACCTGACGCAGCGCGGCCGAGGCGGCGGCCGCGAAGTGCATCGCGGCAGCAGGGGTGGGCGCCCGGTCCAGCCAGTCCAGGTGGCGCTCGACCAGTTCCAGGGCGCGGGCCTCGTTGCCGGTCACGGTGCAGAACTCGACGTGGTCGGCGATGTCCCACAGGTCGGCGAGGTGGCCGCGCACCCGCCGGTACGCCTCCCGGTGCGCGTCCCGCGCGGCATCGGTGCGGCCGGTCTCGCGGTAGGGCGTGAGCAGCGCGGTGAGGATCCCCTGCGGCTGCTCGCTACAGGTGAGGCGCCCGGCGAGCACCGGCTCGGCCAGCGCCACCGCCTCCCCGTGCCGGCCGTGCCGCACCAGGTGCGCGACCTGCGTGGTCGGGTCGCAGCCGGCGCAGTCGGAGAGCGTGTCGCGGGGCGCGGTCATCCACTTGCGGTACCACTGCTCCGCCGCCTCGTCGTCGCCCAGGTGCGCGGCCACCAGGTAGCGGTGCTTGTAGACCGCCTGGAGCGAGTGCCCGGAGTCGCGGTAACGCCGCTCCATGTCGTCGAGCACCGCGTACGTCCGGTCCAGCGGCAGCTCCGGGAACTTCACCATGGCGTTGACCATGTACTTGAAGAACCAGAGCAACTGGTGCGTGTAGCGCTGGTGGTAGGGCTGCGGGTCCTTGTCGTACTCGGCCAGGCACCAGGAGAACGTGACGAAGGACTTCGCCGGTTCGCCGCCGTAGACGTACGCGGTGGTGCCGGTGACCCGGGCCGCGAAGGCGAGGTGCCGGTCGTCACCCGCGTCGGCGCGGCGCAGCAGTTGTTCGAGCGCGGCGATCTGCCCCGGCCCGTACGGCATGGACTCGATCTCGTGGTGCATCCGCCAGAGGTCGTCGTCAGTCACGGGTCTCTCCCGGTACGGCCCGGCCGAGCAGGCCGAGGAAGGAACTGTTCAGCAGTGCGGCGTCGGCCGCCCGGATCGGGTGGTGCCCGAGCAGCAGAGCCTGCCCGTAGAGCGCCTCGACGGCCAGCCCGACCAGCTCCGGGTCGGCGAGCGTGGTGACCCGGCGGACCAGCGGGTTGCGGTGGTTGAGCACCAGTTGCGGGCGGTCCGGCGGGGCTGAGGCGGCGAGCGCGTCGAGCACGCCGCCCCACAGCTCGTCGGCCTTGTCCCGGCTGGCGGCGAGCTGGTCGTGGAACGCGGCCGACCGGGACACCAGGTAGAGCGCCGGCAGCGAGACCGGGTCGTACGCCCGGATCACGACCTCGCATCCGAGCCGTTCCAGGGCCCGCTGCGCGGCGGTGAGGAACGGCCGCAGGGCCAGTTCGGTCGCCGGGTCGAGGATCTCGAACCGGGTGGTGAGGTCGCTCGGCTCCAGTCGCTCGATCAGCACCGACCGGTCCACTGTGGGCAGCCGCTCGATCAGCTCGGTGTCGTACGTGTAGCCGCCGTTGACCACCGCCAGGCCCTGCGCGGCGGCCACGGCGGCGAGCTGGCGGAACTCGTCCAGGCTGGCGGCGTACCGGAGCACGCCGTGCCGCTGCCGGAACTCGGCGAGCGTGAGCGTGCCGACGTTGGTGTCCATCGGCCACCACTGGTCGACCAGCCGCAACATCTCGTCGTCGTGCATCGCGAGCGCCTTGACCCCGAGGTGGTGCACCTGGAGGAACTCGCCGAGCCGGCGCGGGTCGTGCTTGGCGAGCCGGACCAGCCAGCCGCGGATCTGGTCGCCGAGCGCCTCCCGGACGGAGGTGAGCAGCGCGTCCTCGTAGAGCGCCTCGCGGCTGGCGGTGGGCCGCAGCTCACTGGCGTCGACCACGCAGTGGGCGAAGAAGGCCCACTCGGGCAGCAGCCCGTCGGCGTGCTCGCTGAGCAGCATCCGCTTGAGGTAGACCCGGTGCCCGGCCCGGGCCGCCGGGTTCACCGCGGCGGGCAGGATGAAGGCCACGCCGGTCAGGCCGGCCTCGGGCACCGACAGCGGCACCACGTCGAACGGGACGAACCCGAGCAGCTCCTGCGCGTAGCGCTGGAGGGCGGCCCGGTCCACCGGCGCACCGGGCGTGGTCGGCCACGGCGGCGGGCCGGCGGTGGTCGGCGTGTCACCGACCCGCACGTCGACCGGCAGCAGGCCGCCGTAGAGGCGGGCCAGCTCGGTGACTGTGGGTACGCCGAGCCACTGGCCGGCGTCGCGCCGGGGCACCAGCGTGACTGTGGTGCCGGGCTCGTCGCGAGCCTGATCCGGCTCGGCGAGCCGCACCGCGTACCGCCCGTCGGACCAGCCGGTCCAGAGCACCGTGGGCTCGTCGGCGTGCCGGGTGACCACCCGGATCTCGTCCGCGACCAGGAAGCAGGAGAGCAGGCCGATGCCGAACTGGCCGAGGAACTCGTGCCGGGAGAAGCCCAGGTCGTCGCGTTTGGAGCTGCGGCCGATGGTGGCGAGCAGTTCGTGCACCTGCGCCTCGGTCAGGCCGACGCCGGTGTCGTGCACGCGCAGCGTCCCGTCGCCGGTCAGCTCCGGCGGCTCGATGCGGACCCGGGCCGGGGCTTTCGGCTCGGTGGACCGGCGCGCGGTGATCGCGTCGACGGCGTTCTGGAGCAGCTCGCGCACGTAGACCCGCGGACTGCCGTAGAGGTGATGACTGAGCAGGTCGACCACGCCACGGAGGTCCACCTGGAAGGTGCGGTCCAATCGCGCTCCCGGTTCGGATTTTCGGCGCTCACCGTACCGGTCAGCGCCGACAGTGTCCGTCCCGTTTCACACCGGCGGCTTGACCCTCCACCGGGTGCAGGGCACACCGTCTCCCGGCATGACGATCACCACCGCGCCGGGCCGCGACTACCGGCTGCTCTGGTCCGCCGCCGTCTGCTCGCAGGTGGGCGATTCCCTGCGTACGCCGGCTCTGGCCCTGCTGGCCGCCACGCTCACCCGCGACCCTCGCGCGGTAGCCGCGGTGACAGTGGCCGGGCTCCTTCCGCCGCTGCTGTTCGGCCTGCTCGGCGGCGTGTACGCGGACCGGTGGGACCGGCGGCGGACGATGGCGGTGGTGGACGGGGCGCGGGCCGTGGTGGTGGCGGCGCTGGCCTGGTCCGTGGCGACCGGGCACGCCGGGATCGTCACGCTGGTCGCCGTCGCCTCGCTGCTCGCCCTGCTGGGCACGCTCTTCGACGCGTCCGCGTACGCGCTGCTGCCCACCGTGGTGCCGCCCGAAGGGCTGGCGGGCGCCAACGCCCGCCTCCAGGCCGGAACGGCTGTGGCCGGCGGTTTCGTCGGCGCACCCCTGGCCGGTGTCCTCTTCGCCGTCTCCCCCGCACTCCCGTTCACCGCCGACGCCCTGACCTTCGCCCTGGCCGCCGTCCTCATCCTCGCCATCCCCGCCCCGGCTCCCCGCCGACCTTGCACTTTCCGCCCCGGCAAGCCCGCACAAAAGGGACAGTCCAGGGGCCACAACCGCAAGATCAACGAGAGCAGGGGCGGGGTTTGGGAGGGGGTTCGGTTTCTTCGACGGGATCGGGTTCTCCGGGCGCTGACGGTGGGGACAGCCGGGTCGAATCTGGCCGTCGGAGGGCTGGCCTCGGTGCTCGTGCTCTATGCGCTGGCCGTGCTACGGGTGCCGGAGGCGGCGTACGGGCTGTTCGCGGCCGGCGCTGTCGCGGGCGGGCTGGGCGGCGCGCTGTTCGCCGGACGGCTGGCCGCCCGCTTCGGCACGCTGCCCACGCTGCGTGTCGTGTTGCTCGGGCAGACGCTGGCGCTGGCCGGATTCGCCCTGGCCCGGCACCCGCTGACCGGCGGCCTCGCGATGGCCGGGTTCACCGCCGGCTCCACGATCTGGAACAGCCTGCGGGCGGCGTACGGGCAGCGGCACGTACCCCCGGATCTGCTCGGCCGGGTGGGCGCGGCACAGCGGGTTGCCGGGCTGGCCGCCGCCCCGGTCGGCGCGGTGCTGGCCGGTGTCGCCGCCGAGGCGTTCGGCCTGGCGCCTGTCCCCTGGGCGGCCGCCGCGGTCTTCGCCCTGGTCACGGCCGCCGTCTGGGTGACCTTCCGAGCGCGTACCGCCCTGTCCGTCGCGCCACCGCACTGATCACCTGCCCGGCCGCACGGGCTCGAAGCCGGCCAGGCGAACGGCGATCCGGTGACGGACCGGCGGGAGCGTGGAGACCGCCCGGAGCAGCAGATTCCGCAGCGGTCGCACGGCCGGCGGCGCGGCGGCGAGCCGGGTCAGCCCGGCGGCGAAGCCGAGCACCTCCTCGGCGCGGGGGCGGCGGTCGGCGGCGTACCGGTCGAGGGCCTGCGGACCGGCGGCGAGCGCGTCGCCGAGCGCGACCGCGTCCCGCAGGCCGAGGTTCATCCCCTGCCCACCGGCCGGGCTGTGCACGTGCGCGGCGTCCCCGGCGAGCAGCACCGGCCCGGACCGGTAGGTGCTCGCGATCCGGTGGTGGATCCGGAACCGGGACGACCACGCCATGCCGGTGACCCGGTCCGGCCGGCGCGCCGGACCGCGTTCGTCGAGCAGCGCCTGGAAGTGGTGCGCCTGCGGGTCGCGCGGCGCGTCGGCCACTGTGGCGACCAGCCGGACCGTGCCGTCGGGGAGCGGCGCCCAGACCAGCGGGCCCTGCCGGGACAGGAAGATGCTCACCTGGTCGCGCGGGAGCGCGCTGTCCACGCGGACGTCCGCGAGCAGGAACGACTCCCCGGGGTCGGCCGGGCCGCCGAAGCCGATGCCGGCCAGCTCGCGGACCCGGCTGTGCATCCCGTCCGCACCGACGACCCAGCGCGCCCGGACCGCGCGGCCGCCGTCGAAGCGCGCGACGGCGCCGTCGCCGTCGAGGTCCAGGCCGGTCATCTCGTACGGCCGCAGCACACGCCCGCCGAGCGCGGTGAGCCGGTCGGTGAGCACCGCCTCGCTCTCGGCCTGGGAGATCAGCAGCGCGTACGGGTGGCGCGACGGCAACCTGTCGAAGGGGACGGTGAGCAGCACCCGGTCCCGGTCGCGGACGCTGAACCGGGCCGAACGCAGCCCTCGGGCGGCCAGTGGCGCGGCGACCCCGATCCGCTCCAGCACTTCGAGGGTGCCGGCGTGCACGACCGCGGCACGTGAGGTGACCGGCGGCTCGGCGAGCCGGTCGACGACTGTCGCGGTCACGCCGTGCCCGGCCAGCGTGACCGCCACGGCCAGGCCGGTCGGCCCGGCTCCCACCACGAGGACGTCGGTGCGTTCGGGGAGCATCGCTTCCACCTCCGGGCTCAGGTCAACGAATGTTTGCCAACGCTTGTTGACTTCACTGTAGAACCGATGTCAACACGTGTTGGCATACAGTCGGGGACGTGACCGAACCCGCCACCCGCACCCGCCGCTCCGACGCCACCCGGGCGGCCATCCTGCGCGCCGCCCGGGAACGCTTCGCCGCCGACGGTTACGACCGGGCCACCATCCGGGCCATCGCCGCCGACGCCCGCATCGACCCCTCGATGGTGATGCGCTACTACGGCAGCAAGGAGGGGCTGTTCGCCGCGGCAGCCGAGTTCGACCTGCGCCTGCCCGACCTGATCAAGGTGCCGCCGGAACGGCTCGGCGAGACACTGACCCGGCACTTCGTGCGCCGCTGGGAGGCGGACGGGACACTCGTCGCCCTGCTCCGGGCGGCCGCCACCAACCCCGGCGCGGCCGAACGGATGCGCGGGATCTTCGCCGGCCAGCTCACCACCGCGGTGGCCCGGTCCGGTGCCGACCCGGCGACCGCCGCCCGCCGGGCCGGTCTGGTGGCCAGCCAGATCCTCGGTCTCGCGCTCACCCGGTACGTCGTCCGGCTGCCACCGGTGGTGGACCTCGACCCCGAGGAACTGGCCGACTGGGTCGGACCGACGATTCAGCGCTACCTGACCCAACCTTTGCCCCCGTCCCGCGCGTCTGGCGGGTGACGGAGGGAGGAGCCGGATGAGGCGTGACGCGGACGACGGGCGGGCGGACTACCTCGCCTTCGTCGAGTCGCACCAGCACCGGCTGCTGCGCGCCGCGTACCTGATCTGCGGGAACCGCCACCAGGCCGAGGACCTGCTTCAGGACGCGCTGCTCAAGCTGGCGCTGCGCTGGTCGACGGTACGCGACGGCGACCCGGCCGCGTACGTGCGCGCCATCCTCTACCGCGACGCCGTCTCCTGGTGGCGACGCCGGCGGCGGGAGTGGCTCAGCGCGTACCCACCCGACCGGCCGGGTGCCGACGCGGACGCCGCGCTGCGGCTCACCGTGCGCGCGGCTCTCGACCGGCTGCCGCCACGTCAACGGGCCGTCGTGGTGCTGCGCTACTTCGAGGACCTGACCGAGGTCGCCACCGCCGAGGCGCTCGGCGTCACCGTCGGCACCGTCAAGAGCCAGTGCCACGACGCGCTGCGCAAGCTGCGTGACGTCGTACCCGCCCCCGGCACGTCCGGAGACGTCCTGATGACCGGGATGGAGGCGAACCCGTGAGCGAACCCGAGCTGACCCGGCTGCTGACCCGGGCCGCCGAGGAGATCCGGCCGACCCGGCCGGCCGAGGCCGGATGGGAGCGGGCCGGACGGGTCCGCCGCGGCCGCCGGGCCGCCGGCGCCGCAGCCGTCGCCGTGGTCCTGCTCGGCGGCGGTACGACCGCGCTCCTGCACCGCTCCGGCCCACCACCTGCGGCACCGCCTCGCCCGACTGTGACGTCGGCGCCGAGCGCCCCTGTGGTGCAGCGGCCGCCGGACCGGCTCGGACAGGCGGGCGACCCGCTGGGCCGGCTCGGCGACCGGGTCGCCTTCGCCCTCTCCGACCGCCCGGTGAGCCGGGCGCTGGCGCTCTACCAGCCGGTCGACCCGGAGACCGGCGACGCCGGTCCGGTCCGGGTGCTGGGTGACGACGGCATGGTCCGGGAACTCGACGTGGTGACGCTCGCGCCCACCCGCGACGCCGGGGGCAACGAGGCCGCTCCGCTCAAGCCGGGCAGCCTGTCGCCGGACGGCCGGACCGCCGCGTTCGCCCAGACCGGCGAGGTCGTCGTGGTCGGCCTGACCGACGGCGCGGTCCGCCGCTATCCGCTCACCGGCTACCTGGAACACGTGGTCTGGGCCGGGGACCGGCTGCTGGTCGGGGACAACGACACCGCGTACGAGCTGGACCGGCGCACCGGGTCGGCGCGGAAGCTCCCGGTCGACCCGTGGACGCTCGTCGTACCCGAGCCGGCCCGGTCCGGTGACCTGTTCACAGTCGGCGGCTGGTCCGGGGACGGCGGCCTGGCCGTACGCCGGTTCCCCGCCTCCGGTGGCGCGCCGGAGCGGCGGCCGGTGACCGCCGGGGAGCTTCCTCCCGGCTACCAGCTGAACGAGGTCTACGGGCGGGGCTGGCAGCGCGGCGACCGGATCGGCCAGGCCGGGTGGACCACCACCGCGGGTGCCGCCGGCACGATGAGCGGCGCCGAGGGCGTGGCGGTGCTGGACGCCCGTACCGGGGCGGTGACCCGCCTGCTCGACCTGGGCCGCGAGGACCGGACCAAGGGGTGCTGCGAGGTGTACGGGTGGACCGCCGACGGCGCGGTGCTGCTCCGCTACGACGCCGGGCTGGCCCGGTGGCGGCCGGAGACCGGTGCTGTCGACTGGGTGGCGAGCAACGTCCCCGGCCGGCTGTCGATAGCCGGCCGCTGACCGGCCGGGACGCTCAGCGGGTCAGGCCGCCGGGCTGGTCGCCCTTCACGACGGGGGCCCGGACCAGGTTGCCCCACTCGGTCCACGAGCCGTCGTAGTTGCGCACCTGCGGGAACCCGAGCAGGTGGTGCAGCACGAACCAGGTGTGGCTGGACCGCTCGCCGATCCGGCAGTACGCCACCACGTCGTCGGACGGGCTCAGCCCAAGCTGGTCGCCGTAGATGGCGCGCAGGTCGTCGGCGGACTTGAACGTGCCGTCGTCGTTCGCGGCGGACTTCCACGGCTTGCTCACCGCGCCCGGGATGTGCCCGCCACGCAGCGCGCCCTCCTGCGGGTAGTCCGGCATGTGCAGCATCTCGCCGGTGTACTCGCCGGGCGACCGCACGTCCACCAGTGGCCGCCCGGCCGCCACGTGCGCCATGACCTGCTCCCGGTACGCGCGGATCGGCGCGTCGTTGCGCTCCGGCACCGGGTACGAGGCGCGGGGCCGGCTCACCTTGTCCCGGGTCAGCTCCCGCCCCTCGGCGATCCATTTCTGCCGGCCGCCGTCGAGCAGCCGTACGTCCTGGTGACCGAAGAGGGAGAAGACCCAGAGGGCGTACGCGGCCCACCAGTTGAAGTTGTCGCCGTAGAAGACGACCGTGTCGTCCCGCCCGATGCCCTTGGCCGCGCACAGCTCGGCGAAGCTCGCGGCGTCCAGGTAGTCGCGGGTGACCTGGTCGTTGAGTTCGGTGTGCCAGTCGACCTTGACGGCGCCGGGGATGTGGCCGGTGTCGTAGAGGAGCACGTCCTCGTCGGACTCGACCACCACGAGCCCTTCGTCGCCCAGGTGCTCGGCCAGCCACTCGGTGGTGACCAGGCGCTGCGGGTCGGCGTACGACTGGAGGTGGGGATGCGGATCGCTCGGCACAGGCATGATCCCCAAGGTACGCCGGATCGGCGGAACGCGGTGCCGGTCAGGCGCGGCGGTGCACCAGGCGGCCGGCGACCACGACCGCCAGCCCGGCGCGGGGTGGGTCGTCGGGTGTCAGCCGCAGCAGGTCGGCGGCGTGGACGGTTCGCACGCTCAGTCGCGCTCGACCGGCCTGAGCACCGGCCGCTTGGCGGTGACGAAGTCGCCGGAGGACCGCCCGGTCAGCCGGCGCCTGATCCACGGCGCCAGGTGCCGGCCGGCCCAGCGCAGGTCGGCGGCGCGCGCGGCGAGCCACGGGCTGGGTGCCGGATGCGGCGGCACCATCAGCCACTCCTCCTCGCAGCCGATGCCGAGCGCGGTGAGCACCTGGGCGGCGACCCGGCGGTGCCCGGCGGCCGACAGGTGCAGCCGGTCGGTGCTCCAGAGCAGCGGGTTGAGGTAGGTGTCGTCGGCGTACAGGTCGACCAGGATCGCGCCGTGCCGCTCGGCCACCTCGCCGACCGCCCGGTTGAGCAGCGCGACGCGGGGAGCCACCAGCCGCTGGCCGGGCAGCCGGGCCATCACGTCGGCGAACCGGAACAGCACCACGTCGCTGCCGCCGGACCGCAGCCGCTGCACGACCGAGTCGAAGCGGGGGACGAACGAGTCCGGGTCGAAGCTGCGGCGCAGCACGTCGTTGCCGCCGGCCGCGAAGCTGATCAGGTCGGGTTTCATGGCCAGCGCTGACGGCACCTGCTCGGCCACCACGTTGGGGAACAGCCGGCCGCGGATGGCCAGGTTGGCGTACCCGAAGTCGGGCCCGGCCTCGGCGGCGAGGCGGGTGGCGACCAGATCGGCCCAGCCCCGGTAGCTGCCGTCCGGATACGCGTCGTCCATGCCCTCGGTGAAGCTGTCGCCCACCGCCACGTAGCTGCGCCAGCGCACGGCGCCTCCCTCAGACGTCCCGGCAGAAGTGCGTCGCACAGTCTGTCACCGCGCGGACCGGTCCCGCTGACCCTGGACGCCGGACGTGGCGGATGTCTCGACGTCCTGCTCACGACAGCCACCCGAGGGGACAAATCCGTCCGACACGTCCGGCGGGGCAGAATCCGTCGTCCGGACCGGGGATGATGTCTGCCGTCATCCGGCCGGGCGAAACCGTCCGGCCGGTCCCGCACACGGCACGAGCGAGGAACCACATGACGCAGGGGCACCCACCGGCGGGCTGGCCACCGCCCGGTAACGCCGATCCCCGGTACGCCGCAGCACCGCCGCCCGCGCAGCCGGGACCGTGGGGGCCGCCGCCTGCGGCGCCGAAGTCCCGCCGGGGGCTCTGGATCGGGCTCGCGGCGGGTGCGCTCGCGCTGGCGGTCTGCGCCGGCACGGCGGTCGGCGTCGGGCTGGGCCTGCGCGGCGACGACGAGGACGGCCCGGCGCCGAAGGCCGCAGCCGGCGCGAACGGCGTCACAGTCACGAACGCCGAGCTGACCGCCCTGCTCGACCGGCACAGCAAGGCGCTCGCCGCGAAGGACCTGGACGGCTACCTGGCCGCGTTCGACCCGGCCCGCAAGGAGCTGATCGCCGGGCAGACCCAGCTGTTCCGCAACCTGGGGAAGCTGCCGCTGTCGGTGGCCCGCTACGAGACGATCGAGCGGCAGGGCCGGAGCGCCGACGCCTTCGGGCAGGGCGTCACGTTCCAGCTCGACGTCTCCTTCGTGCACCAGCTCGACGGCTTCGACCTGGCCCCGGTCACCGAGTGGTACCGCTGGACGATCGTCCGCACCGGCAAGGACGCGCCGATCCGGGTCACCGCTGTCACCGGCGCTCCGGCCGCCGGCAACGGTGGCTCGAAGAGCGTCCACTACCCCGGTCCGTGGGACAAGTGGCGGGAGATCCACGTCGAGCGGACTCCGCACGCCCTGCTCATCACCGACGCCGCCCGGGCCGACGTGGCGAAGCGGTACGCCCCGGCCGCCGATGTGGCGGTGACGAACGGCCTGGCCGTGTGGCGGGCCAGCGGGCCACCCGGCCCGGTGCCGAGCGGCTTCGTCATCACGCTCGCCGACGGCAAGGACGAGATGACCTCGCTCTACCGGATCGGCACCGAGAAGGCCACCGAGGCGGGCTTCTCGCTGGGCCTGGTCGCGGCCGAGCGCAAGGACGGCAAGGACACGATCGGCGGCACCCGCATCGTGGTGGACACCAGCGACCGTTACTTCACCCGTACCGGCGGCGACAACGACGCCCGCATGGTGTTGCGGCACGAGGTGGCGCACTCGCTGATGACGCCCCGCACCGACCTGACCGCTGTGGACGCGTTCAGCAAGCTCGACGAGTGGGTGGTCGAGGGCTTCGCCGAGTACATCGCGTTCCACGGCCGCCCGCTCGGTGCCAGCGAGCGCACCGCGCAGGCCCGGCGGCTGGTCCGCGACGGGTGGAACGGCACGCTGCCCGGCAACGGCGAGTGGGACGACCCCGACCGGCTGAGCTTCCACTACTGGCTCGGGCACGCCGCGATGAACCACCTCGCCGAGAAGCACGGCGAGGTGAAGCTGTTCCGCTTCGTCGAGGCGGTCTACGGCGGCACCCCGACCGACCGCGCCGCCCGGGACGTGCTGGGCGTGTCGCTCGACGAGTTCCAGGCCGGCTGGGCCGCCTACGTCCGCGCGCAGGCGCGCTGACCGGGAACGGAGACGACGGATGACGTATCAGCACCAGCAGCAGCCGCCCGCGTACCCACCGGCGGGCCGGCCGGGACCGGCCGGTGCGCCGCCGGCGGCGCCGAAGCGGCGCGGACGCGTGGCGTTGCTCGTCGCCGGTGGGCTGGCAGCAGCGCTCGCGGTCGCGGCCGGCACCGCCTACGGCGTGTCCCGGCTGGTCGGCGGCGCTGACGGCGACGGGAGGAAGCTGCGCACCGCGTGGGTGCTCGACTTCCCGGAGCGGCAGCGCAACGGGCTGAAGACGTACGACGGGCAGGACATGTTCGGCGCCTGGCTGGTCGGCGACGCGGTGGTCCGGGCCCAGCCGGACGGCGTCATCGCCTACCGGCTCGACGACGGCGCCCAGGCATGGGGCGTGCCCGCGCCGCAGGCGACGTCGCTGTGCGCGGCCGCGCAGACGCTGGCCGAGGGGCGCGGCGTGGTGGCGCTCGGTTCCGCCGACTCGTGCGACACGCTCGCCGGGTTCGACGCGGCCGCCGGCACGCAGACGTGGCGGGTGACGTTCCCCGTCGAGCGCCGGACGGGCCGGTCCGAGATCGTCGCCCCGGACCTGTCGGTGGCCGCCGGGCAGGTCGTCGTCCGCAGCGGCGAGAGCGTCCTCGGCTACGCGCTGGCCGACGGCAAGCGGCTGTGGCAGACCGACGCCGACCGGCTGCTGCCGGGCCGCGACTGCCGCCTGACCGACGCGCAGGCCGCCGGGGACCAGGCCGTTGTCACAGCGATCTGCGACGGGGACCGGGGCGCGCTGCTCGGTCTGGACCCGGCCACCGGCAAGCCGCGCTGGCAGCAGCAACTGCCGGCCGCGCAGCAGAGCGACGGGGTGCTGAGCGTCGACCCGCTGGTCAGCCTGCCCGGTCTGAGCACCGAGACGTTCGTCGCGCGCGACGCCGCCGGCAAGGCGCGGGCCACGTTCGGCAACCCCGTCGACGGTACGCGGTTCAGCGACCTGCCGGTCAACCGTTCCAACACGGTGAGCGGGCCGGGGATCCGGCCGTACCTGGCCGACGCGGACACGCTCTACCTGCCCACCGAGGCGGCTCCCGTCGGCGGCGGGATGCGCCAGGCCAACCAGGTGGTGGCGATCGACCTGGTTGCCGGGAAGCGGCGCTGGGTGTCGTCCGGGCACACCGGCAGCGAGGTGGAACTCGTCCGCCTCGACGAACAGGGCCTGCTGGCGTGGGAGGTGGGTGACCGGCGTGACCTCGCCCCGCGGCTGGTCCGGATCGACCCGGCCACCGGCGAGGTCACAGTGGTGGCCGAGGCACCGCTGTCGGCCGGCACCGAGGGCAGCGACGCGAAGGTGCTGGAGCGCGACGGCACAGTGGTGCTGGTGCCGTGGAAGCACGTCACGGCGGATGCGGCGATCACGGTCCTGCGCTGACCGGCGCAGCGGCGTCAGCAGTCGAAGACCGACCAGCAGATGTCGTTGCGCAGGCGCTGGTCGTCCAGGACCAGCTCGCGGATCTCGGCCGGGAGCCGGTCGCGCTGCCACCGGCACTCGTCGCGCCCGGCCGCCCCGGCGAGACCGGCGGGCGCCGCCGCGCGTACCGCCTTGATCGCGTACGCGGCGGCGCCGAGTTCGTGGGCGGCGACGTGGGCCACGACGGCGGCCTGACCGGCGGCGTACGCGGCGTTGCGGGCCGCGCCGCGCAGGTCCCGGGCCGCGCCCATGGCGTGACCCCCGGCCGCACGCGCCTCCATCATCCTGACCTCGCCCCGCACCCAGGCACGGGCGTGCTCGATCGCCTCGCGCGGGCGGCTGTCGTCCGGCCGGACCGCCTCGAACAGGCCGAGGACGTGCTCGGCGCAGGTGGCGGCCCAGAGCGCCAGCAGGTGATGGTGCTCGTCGGTGAGCGTCCCGCCCCGGCGGATCGTGATGAACCGGGGATCACGGACCTTCGGCAGGATCACGACGCGGCCTCCGGCTCGGCGGTGCCCTGGCGCAGGTCGTGGTCCAGCGTGCTCATCAGCCGGGCGACCCGGCTGCCGCCGCCGGTCAGCGGCGGATAGCGGCGCAGCACGTCCACCAGCACGGGCGTGGCGAGCCGCCGGGAGCGGTCCACCTGCGAATCCCCGACGTTCTCGTCGCCGCCGGCCTCCAGTTCGGCGACGCGCGCGGCGTTGGCGGCGGCCCGCAGGATGTGGCCGACCTGGGTGGCCTTCGCGATCGGGTGCAGGTACGCGGCCGCCGCGGCGTCACCGGCGGTCCGGGCGGCCAGGCGTGCGGCCTCGGTGGGCGCGGACCGGGCGGCCCGGTGCGCGTCGAGGGACGTGACCCGCTGGAGTCTCGTCCGGGCGGCACCGCGCACGAACATCCAGGCCGCGTCGACAGCCGCGCGGGGACGCGGGTCGCCGGGGACCGCCCGCTCGTAGACCGGGAGGACGTCCTCCGCGTGCCGGACCGCGTACCGCGCCACCTCGCGCAACTCGTCCGTCGTCAGGTCGAAGTCCCCGGGCGCAGTCATGTCCCGGGCATCGTATCGGTGATGCTCCGCCGGTACGGGCCCCAGCCGACGAACCGCTCGAACAGCTCGCGCGGGGTCGGCCCGTCCTGCGGGTTGAGGCGAAACAGGTCGTGGGTGGCCTCGTGGTAGAGCCCGGACAGGTAGACGGCCAGGTCGACAGGGTGGTCCGCGTACTCGACCTTGAGCAGCAGGCGGGCCTGGGCGCAGGGCCACGGCCCGCCGCAGGCGCGGCAGAGCCAGAGCGGCCGGATCGGCAGGTGGGCCGGGTGGTCCAGCGGGTAGGGGCGGGGCCGATCGGGGTACGGTCCGAGCCGCGGTACGGGAAGGTTCATGCGTGACATTCTGCTGAACGGACAACTACTCTCGGAAGTCGTCGCGGCCGGTCCGGGGAGAGGCCGGGAGACCGGCGGCCGACTGGGGAGGGCGTGTGGAGAACGAGCCGACCGCCGAGCTGATCCGTGCGCAACTGCGGCGGCTGCGGGTGCGGGCCGAGCTGAGCCAGGAGGAGTTCGGGAGGCTCGTGCACTTCTCCGGCTCCCAGGTGTCGGCGATCGAGCTGGGCCACCGGCCGCTCGACCGGTTCTTCCTCGCCCGGGCCGACGAGGTGCTCGGCACCGGCGGGCTGTTGATGTCGCTGCTCAAGCTCGCCGAGCGTGACGGCCAGCCGAGCTGGTTCCGCCCCTGGCTCGAAGCCGAACGCCAGGCGCAGCAGTTGCGCTGTTACCAGCCGAGCCTCATTCCGGGGCTGTTGCAGACGGAGAACTACGCCCGGGCGATGATCCGCACGGACGACATGCTCAGCGAGCAGGAAGCCGAACGGCGACTCACGGTTCGGCTCGACCGGCAGACGGTGCTCGCCAGTGCCGATCCACCCAAGTTCGTCGCCGTGATCGAGGAAGCCGTCCTGCGCCGCGCCGACGAAAGCTTTCGTGGGTTGATGAGCCAGCAGGTCGCACATCTGGTCGAGGCGAGCAGCCAACCTCACATCGCGGTACACGTCATCCCGGCCGACGTGGGCCTGCACATCGGACTGACCGGACCGTTCACCCTTGCTCGGAGCGGCGACGGAGGGTGGATCGGGTATCTGGAGAACCAACTCGGCGGAACAGTGATCGACAAAGACGAGGACGTGGCTATCCTGCTGTCCAGATGGGAGAGCGTCCGGAGCGAGGCACTTTCCCGCCGGCAGTCGATCGAGCTGATGAAGGAAGTGGTCGAGTCATGGAGCTGATCGGCGCGCTCTGGCGCAAGTCCAGTCGCAGCGGGCAGAGCGAGTGTGTCGAGGTGGCGGACAACCTGGCCGATGTGGTCGGGGTGCGGGACAGCAAGGACGCGGCCGGGCCGGTGCTCACCTTCACGCCCGACGCCTGGCGTGCCTTCGTCCGGCTCAGCGGGAGCCGTGCGTCGCGCTGATCAGCACCGTGTGCTTGCGTACCCGGAAGGTGCCTTCGGCGTCGATGCGGGCCTCGATCGCGGCGCGGGCCGACGCCTCCTGCGCGGCGGTCAGCGACCCGATCATGCTGGCGATGTACGCAAGGATCGGCTCGGCGGCGGGAACCACCGGCTCGTCCGGGTAGCGCTCGACCGTCACGTCGTCGAAGTGCTGTTGGCGATCACCGCGTCGGCGACGCCGGTGCGGAACGGCAGGTGCGTGGCGTCGCAGCGCAGCACCCGCGCGCCGGGCACCTCCCGCAGCCGCGCGCACATGGCGGGCGAGAAGTCGGTGAGGGTGAGCCGGGGCCGGTAGCCGATCCGGTGCCACAGCTCGCCGGTGCCGGCGCCCACCTCCAGCACGTCGCCGGACAGCGGCAGCCGCTCGCCCAGCCAGGCGAACCAGTCCTGCGGGTTGGTGCCGTACGAGTGCAGGGCCATGCGGGCGGTCAGGTTGCCCGTCGTCGTCGCGTACTGACTCGTGGCGCGAGCCGACGCGGTGGCGCCGCCGGTCACGAGAGGTAGAGGCAGAACGGGTGACCGGCCGGGTCGAGATGCACCCGGACGTCGTCCTGCGGCTGGAAGCCGGCCAGTGTCGCGCCCACCGACACCGCGTACGCCGAGGCGGCCTCCAGGTCGTCGACCTTGATGTCCAGGTGGGTCATCATCGGCGGGTCGCCGGGCCCGGCGGGCCACACCGGGCGCACGTAGGCCGGCTCGTCCTGGAAGGCCAGCCAGGTGCCGCCGCCCGGCGGCGCCAGCACCACCCAGTCGGACTCGTCCTCCCGCCGGTGCCAGCCGAGCAGCCGCTCGTAGAACGCGGCGAGGTCCTGTGCGGACGGTGCGTCGAGCACGAGACTGCTCAGCTCCAACGTCGGTCGATCCACCATGTCACCCTTCCTACCCCGCCCCTGCGACAACCTCACCCGACACGAGCGCGGAAAGGGATCGCCCGGTCGTCCGCTCGCGCCATAAGCTGCGCCAATGCTGCTGCGCATGTCGACCCTGCTGCTCCGGACCCTGCGCGAGGACCCGGCCGACGCGGAGGTGCCGAGCCACCGGCTGCTGCTGCGCGCCGGTTACGTCCGCCGGGCCGCGCCGGGTGGCTACACCTGGCTGCCACTGGGCAAACTCGTGCTGGACCGGATCACCGCGATCGTGCGCGACGAGATGGCCGCGATCGGCGACCAGGAGGTGCACTTCCCGGCGCTGCTCCCGGCCGAGCCGTACCGGACCAGCGGGCGGTGGACCGAGTACGGGGACGACATCTTCACGCTCGCCGACCGCAAGGGCGCCGAACACCTGCTCGCGCCGACCCACGAGGAACTGGCCGCGCTGCTGGTGAAGGACCTGTTCACCTCGTACCGGGACTTCCCGGTGACGCTGTTCCAGATCCAGACCAAGTTCCGCGACGAGGCCCGGCCCCGGGCCGGTCTGCTGCGCGGGCGCGAGTTCCTGATGAAGGACGCCTACTCGTTCGACCTGGACGAGGCGGGGCTCCAGGCGGCGTACGACCGGCACCGGGCCGCCTACGAACGCGTCTTCACCCGGCTCGGGCTGGACTTCACCACTGTCCACGCGATGTCCGGCGCGATGGGTGGGTCCGCGTCGGAGGAGTTCCTGGCCGCGACGCCGGTCGGCGAGGACACGTTCGTCGGCTGCACCGCATGCGACTACGCGGCGAACACCGAGGCGGTGGTGACCCGCGCCCCGACCCCCGGCGACCCCGACGCGCATCCGCCCGCCGAGGTGCACGACACCCCGGAGACGCCGACCATCACGGCCCTGGTCGAGCTGGCCGAGGCCCGGAAGCTAGGCGGGCGCACCGGCTGGACCGCCGCCGACACGTTGAAGAACGTGGTCCTCACCGTCCGACGGCCCGGCGCCGAGAAGGACGAACCGCTGGTCATCGGCCTGCCCGGCGACCGCGAGGTGGACCTCAAGCGGGTCGAGGCGGTGCTCGCCCCGGCCACAGTGGCGGTCTTCGAGGACTGGGACGCCCACCCCGGACTGGTCCGCGGCTACATCGGGCCGCAGATCCTGGCCAAGCACGGCATCCGCTACCTGGTCGACCCCCGCGTGGTGCCCGGCACCTCCTGGCTGACCGGGGCGAACGAGCCGGGCCGGCACGCCACCGACGTGGTGTGCGGGCGCGACTTCGTACCGGACGGCACGATCGAGGCGGCCGAGGTGCGGCCCGGCGACAGCTGCCCGGCCTGCGCCGACGGCGAGGTGACCATCCGGCGGGGCATCGAGGTCGGGCACATCTTCCAGCTCGGACGCCGGTACACCGCCGCGTTCGCGGTCGACGTCCTCGGCCCCGAGGGCAAGCCGGTCCGGCCCACGATGGGCTGCTACGGCATCGGCGTGTCCCGGGCGGTCGCCGCAGTGGCCGAACAGCACCACGACGACCGAGGGCTGGTCTGGCCCGCGGCGGTCGCGCCGTGCGACGTACACCTGGTCGCCGCCGGGAAGGGGCCGCAGCTCGACGCGGCGCTCGACCTCGGCGGGCGCCTCGCCGCCGCCGGCCTTCGCGTGCTGGTCGACGACCGCACGCACGTGTCCGCCGGTGTGAAGTTCACCGACGCCGAGCTGATCGGCATCCCGCGCGCCGTCGTGGTCGGCCGCCGCCTGGCCGACGGGTACGTGGAGCTGCGCGACCGGGCCACCGGCGAGCGCACCGAGTTGCCGGTGGAGGCCATCGTGGAGCGCCTGCGCGACGAGGTGGGCGCGACGCGCCGCGACGGGGTGTAGCGAGCGCGCCACCGGGTACCGCAGACGGATCGACCGAAGCGTTCGGAGGCTCTCATGTTCCGCGTCAGTGACGTGATGACCAGGCAGGTGGTCTACCTCCCGGCGGAGACCCCGTTGGACGAGGCGGCCCGGGTGATGAAGGAGTCGGACATCGGCGACGTGGTGGTGACCGACGGCGCCACGCTCGCCGGCATGCTGACCGACCGCGACATCGTGGTCCGGGCGGTGGCCGAGCGCGCCGACCCCGGCACCACCACTATCGGCTCGATCATCACCCGTGAGGTGGTGATGATCGAACAGCACTGCACGGCGAACGAGGCGGCGGCGCTGATGCGCGAACGCAACATCCGCCGGGTGCTGGTGTGCGACAGCGACCGCAAGCTCGTCGGCATCGTCTCCCTCGGTGACCTCGCCATGCAGCTCGACCCCCACTCGGCGCTCAGCGACATCAGCGAGGCCGCACCGAACGTGTGAGCGCGGGCCCCGCACGTGCGGCGGGGCCCCGCTCGGCACCGCCGGGTGGCGACGCGCGGCGGCGGATAGCCTCGACCCATGCCCGAGATGCCGACCAAGCTGGCCGAGATCGTCGACGAGTTCGCCGCCGCGCCCCGCGACGTCGTCCTGGAGATGCTGCTGGAGTTCGCCGACGTGATCCCGCCCCTGCCCGAGGGTGTGAACCGGGAGGAACTGGAGCAGGTCCCCGAGTGTCAGACCGCGTTCTTCCTGCGCGCCGAGGTCAACGCGGACAAGACCGTGAGCACCGTCTTCGACTGCCCGCCGGAGGCGCCCACCACCCGGGCGTTCGCCGGCATCCTCGCCGAAGGGCTGGCCGGGGCGAGCGCCGAGGAGGTGCTGGCCGTACCGGACGACCTCTACCAGCGGATGGGCCTGGCGCAGGCGATCAGCCCGCTGCGCGTACGCGGCGGCACCGCCATCCTGGCCCGGCTCAAGCGCCAGGTCCGGGAACAGATCTCCTGACCCGCGGGTTGTCGCTGGTCATGGACATCGAGATCTACGCCGACGTGGTCTGTCCCTGGTGCTGGATCGGCAAGCGCCGGCTGGAACAGGCCCTGGAGTCGTACGACGGCGAGGTGAACGTCCGGTTCCGGCCGTTCCAGCTGGACCCGACGCCGGTCACCGAGCCGAAGCCGCTGCTGGAGGCGCTCGGCGACAAGTTCGGCGGGCGGGACAAGGCCGACGGCATGGCCGCGCACGTGACGGGCGTCGCCGCGGGCGCGGGCCTGGACCTGCGGTTCGACCGGGCGGTGGCCGCGAACACGTTCGACGCGCACCGGCTGGTGCGCTTCGCCACCGAGCACGGGCGCTCCGCCGAGACGGTCGAGCGGCTCTACCGGGCGCACTTCCACGACGGCGTCGACGTCGGCTCGATCGACGCGCTCGTCACGCTGGCCGGCGAGGCCGGGCTGGACGAGACCGAGGCACGGCAGTACCTGGAGTCGAACCTGGGCCGCCGGGAGGTCGCCGCCGACCTGAGCACCGCCCACCAGCTCGGCGTCTCCAGCGTGCCGACGTTCGTGCTGGCCGGGAAGTACGCGGTCACCGGCGCCCAGGAGCCGGAGACGCTGCTCGCCGCGCTGCGCGAGGTGGCGCAGCGCGAAGCGGCAGCCTGATGTTTCACGTGGAACAAGATCGATGCGGATGAGGACCTAGGCCGGCCTGGCCAGGTCCTCCACCACCCTCGCCCCGGGCAGCGCGCCGAGCGCCGGCCCCGGCAGGGCGATCTTGCTGTGCCGTACGCCCGAGCCGATGATCACGTGCGGTGTGGCGATCACCCGGGAGTCGACGAGGATCGGCCAGTCCGCCGGCAGACCGATCGGCGTGATGCCGCCGTACTCCATGCCGCTCGACTCGACCGCCTCGGCCATCGGCGCGAAGCTCGCCTTGCGCACGTCGAGCAGCTTGCGGACCACGCCGTTGACGTCGGCGCGTGTGGTGGCGAGCACGACACAGGCCGCGTACCGGGTCTCACCGCCGCGCTTGCCGGCGACCACCACGCAGTTGGCCGACTCCTCCAGCCCCACCTCGTACGCCTCGCAGAAGGCAGCGGTGTCGGCCAGGCCGGCGTCGATCGGGGCGACCAGTACGTCGTCCACGTCCACCGGGGCCTCGGCCGGCCACTCCCGCAGCGCCGCGGCGACCGGCGGGGCCAGCAGGTCGAGCCGGGTCCGGGCCGGCTCCGTCTTCAGCGTCCCCATCATGCCGCGATCCTCGCACCCGGGCGGCGGGTCGACCGGCCGGACCCCGCCCCCGCCCTTCAGTTGGGATTGGTGAGGAACGCGTTCTCCTGCGCGAAGTCCCGGCTCTCGGTCGTGGTGAGCTGCCGGCGGCGGAGCACCTCGGGACGGTTCGCCTCGGCGTCCTCGATGCCGTGCCGGACGCCGACCCGGATCACGCCGTAGAGGAAGACGAAACCGAAGACGTACAGGACCACTGTGGCGACGAAGACCAGCATGCGGTCACCGTAGGCCGGCGCCTACCCGACTGGTTCTCATCTTCCGGCGGTTCCCCCGTACGTGTCAGCGAGGTGGTCGGCCCAGGTCCGGACGCCGGTCGGCGTGGCGGTCGTGGTGAGACCACCCGCGCGCAGTTCCCGCCCGAGGCGGCCGGGGATCCGGACCGGCAGCAGCGGACGGCGTATCCGTCGCGCCGCCAGCCAGGCGCGGGCCGCATCGTCGAAGCGCAGCACCTCCGGCCCGCCGAAGTCCTCGACCCGATTCGACGGCCCGGCCAGCAGCAGCACCGCCAGCCGGTCGGCCACCTCACCGGTGTCGACCGGCTGGGCGAGCACGGCACGGTCCCCGATCACCGGGCCGAGGCGGCTCACGACGCTGAGCAGGCCCTCCAGGAGCTCCGGGAACTGGGTAGCCCGCAGCACGCTCCACGGCACCGGCCCGGCGGCCACCACCTGCTCGGCCGCGAGCTTGTGCCGGTAGTACCCGAGCGGCACCCGGTCGATGCCGACGATCGACACGAAGACCAGATGACGCACCCCGGCGTGACCGGCCGCCAACGCGAGCCGGCGGGTGCCGAGCACGTCGATGTCGTGGGTGTGCCGCTGCGGCGACGAGGCCAGGTGCAGCACCGCGTCCACCCCGGCGACCGCCTCCGCCAGCCCGGCGCCAGTGGCCAGGTCGGCGGCGACCCACTCGACCCCGTCCCCGGTACGCGGCCGGCGGCTCATCGCGCGCAGCGTGAAGCCCTCGTCCCTCAGTCGCGGCACCGCCACCCGCCCGAGCCGCCCGGTCGCCCCGGTCACCAGCACCCGCATCGCCACTCCTCCCACCCACGCGTAGCCGCCACACCGCGGCTCCACGACGGGACGGGACGCCGACCCGGATCGTGACAGCCACCCGCCCCCGCCCTTTCATCCGATCCTGCGCCCCCGACGGCCACCCCGGCCCCGCTCTCCCGTTGTTGACCAAGGAGTTCGTGTCGGATGGAGGCTCGAAACCCGACCCGAACTCCTTGATCAACAACGGGAGAGGCGGAGCGGGGGTGGGGCAAGGGCGGGGGTCAGGGGGCGGGGCGGAGGACCACCCGGCCGGCCAGCAGCAGACCCAGCAGGCCGCAGGCGGCTGCCACGGCCAGCGTGGCCGCGAAGCCGGCCGGGCCGGGGGACGCGCCGGCGGCCAGGACCGCGCCCGTGAGCGCTAGCACGGTGGCGGCGGCGAGCGAGTCGCCCAGTTGCAGCGCGGAGCTGTTGCGGCCCTGCTCGGCCGGGGCGGACTGCTCCAGGGTGAGCACCGACAGCGACGGATAGAGCAGGCCCATGCCCAGCCCGGCCACCGACCAGCTCAGCACGGCCGGCAGCACCGGCAGTCCGGGCACCAGCGCCGACGCCACGCCCGCCGTACCGATCGTGATGCAGGCCAGCCCGGCCCGGGGCAGCGTCGCCGCCGAGCGGGGTGAGCCGATCCGCCCCTGGATCCACGAGCCCACCGACCAGGACAGCGCCCCGACGGTCAGCACCAGGCCGGCGCCGGTGGGCGAGAAGCCGCGCTCCCGGGACAGCATCAGCGGTATCACCACCTCGGCGGCCACGAACGCGGCCGACGCCAGCGCGCGCAGGCCGATCACCGTCGGCAGTCCCCGCGCCGCGCGCAGGAACCCGGCCGGCAGCAGGTGCGGTACGCAGACGAACAGCCCGGCCAGCGCCCCGGCGATCAGGACGGCGGCGAGCACGCCGCGCTGCTGCCCCCCGTAGTGCAGCAGTGCGGCGCTCGCCCCCGCCCCGCAGGCCCAGCCGATCCGGGCCAGGGCGCCCGCCGGCGGCCGGGTCGCCACGGTGGCGGTCAGCGCCCGCAGGCCCGGCTGGACCAGCAGCGCCGCCGGGATCGCCACCGCCGGCACCGCGAGGAACACCCACCGCCAGCCCAGATGTTCCACGATCAGTCCGGCCAGCGCCGGGCCGACCAGCGACGGCACCACCCACGCCGCGGCGAACGCGGCGAAGATCCGCCGCCGCAACTGCTCCGGGTACGCCCGACCGACGACCACGTAGAGCGCCACCGAGACCAGTCCGGAGCCGAAGCCCTGCACCACCCGCCCGACGACCAGCACCTCCATGGTCGTGGCGGCGCCGGCCACCACCAGCCCGCCGACGAACCAGACGACCCCGTGCCACATGGCCGGGCGCGGCCCGCGCGCGTCGCACCAGATGCCGGAGGCGACCATCGCCACCACGCCGGAGGCGAACGGGCCGCCGAACGCCAGCGCGTACAGGCCGAGCCCGTCGAGGCTGCGCGCCACGGTCGGCATGGCGGTGCCGACAGCCAGCGCCTCGAACGCGAGCAGGGACACCAGGGCGACGCTGCCCACCGTCATCGCCCGCAGGCGCGGCGACCACAGGTCGAGAGGATCTGCGGCCGGTGCGGCGATGATGGTCGTCATGGGCACAAGCCTGTGACCTCAACCCCGGTTGAGGTCAATTGTGTGCCGGGTCTCGTCAGGCGGTCTCCAGTGCCTCGCCCATACCCTGGACCAGGCCGGAGAAGTGCTGATCGGCCAGTACGTGGCCAGCCGTGATGACCAGCGCGAGCGGCCACTCGATCACCTGCAGCGCGGCCAGCACCCCGATACCGCCGTAGTAGGCCAGCTTGTCCGGCGGAGGCACGGCCACCTCGCCCAGCAGCGGAACCTCCACCCGGCGGCAGTAGGCCCGAACCAGCTCCCGCGATCCGCTGAGGTGTCGTGTCAGCGTGCTCATCCTGCCTCCTCGGTTGCGACGGCATCGACCCGACGGCATTCCACCGCCCCTGGCGTCCATGCCCCGGGTGGTGGGGAAACTTCCCATCGTCCGAGGGGCATAACGGACGTCACGCCGGGAAGTCGGGCCACCGGGACGAAACCGGGAGGGCGACATGGCGTACGGGTTCGCCGGTCTCCTGCTGTCGCCGGCAGCCTTACCGGGCACGGTGGCGCGGGTTGCTCGTACCGTCGGTGCGAACCTGCCCGGCCCACCCGTACCTCCTGCCGTCGCGCAGGCCACCGGAAGCCTGGGCGCGGCGGCCGGCCGGCTGGCCCGCCTCACCGGGCTGACCAGCCGCCGGGTGTGGTCCCAGGACGGCCGCCACCACATCGAGGTGCACGGCGTCTGCCAGGACGGCGGTGACCGGCTCGCCCGCCAGGTCGAGGCGGCGCTGGAGTCGATGCCGGGGGTGGACTGGGCTCGGGTGAACGCGCCGTCCGGCCGGGTGGTGGTGGCGACCGGGGAACCGGCGCCGAGACTGCGCGACCTGATCGCCACGGTGGCGCGCGTCGAGCGGACCTGCCCGTACGAGCCGGACCCGGAGATCGAGCCGCCGCAGCCGCCCGAGGACGGCCCGCGCACCGCCCGGACGTTCGGCGCGCTGCTGTCCGACGTGCTCGGGCTGGGCATCTCCGCGGCCACCCGGGTCCTGCCGCTCACCCCCATTCCCGCCGAGGTCGCCGGGCTGCTCGGCGCTGTCGACCTGCACCCGAAGCTGCACGCGCTGGCCGGTCTGGGCATCCGCGCCGATCCGCGCGCCGAGGTGCTGTTCCCGCTGGCCGAGGCCGTGGTGCAGGGCCTCACCGGCGGCTGGGCCGGCATCGTGCTGGACGGCGCGCAGCGCGTGGTGCAGTGGGGCGAGGGCGCCGCGCAACTGGCCGCGTGGCGACGGGCCGAACCGCACCTGACCGGTGACCCGGAGCGGGCTGTGGCCCGGGTGCCGGATGGCGAGCGCCCCTGCCCGGTGCCGGACGGTCAGCCCGAGCGGTACACCAAGCGGGTGCTCCCGGCCGGTGCGGTCGCCGGGGCGGCGGCGCTGCCGGTGCTGGGGCCGAAGCGCGCCGCCGCGCTGGCGCTGTCCTCGCTGCCGAAGGCGCCCGGCTCCGGCCGCGAGGGGTACGGCGCCCAGCTCGGCCGGATGCTCGCAAGGCGCGGCGTGATCGCGATGGACCGCAGCGTGCTGCGGGAGCTGGACCGGATCGACACGGTGGTGCTCGACGCGGCGGTGCTCGGCTCGGACCGGGGCGTCCTGGCCGACCTCGCGCCGCTGGCCGACGCCGACACCGGGCAGGTCGCCGCCCGGGCGTTCGCGTTGTTCGACCCGGCCGAGCCGGACGCGGTACGCGCCGCCGAGGGCTGGCGGATCGGCCCGCTGGACCGGCTCGGCGCCGACGATCCCGGCGACACCCCGGACAGCGCCCGGCTGCGCGCCGACTGTGGACGGCTGCTCGGGCTGGCCGAGAACGGCCGGCTCGCCGCCGTACTGCGGGTCGAGCCGGAGCCCGCGCCGGGCGTGGACGCGCTGGCGTCGGCCGCCCGGCAGTCGGGCCTGCGGCTCGTGGTCGGCGGCGCGGACGACGGCCGGTACGACTTCGCCGACCAGCTCGTACCCGGTGGTTCCCGGCTCGCCGACGCGGTGCACGACCTGCAACGCGAGGGCGCCGTGGTGATGGTGGTCTCCGGTGAGCGGTCGGCACTCGCCGCCTCGGACTGCGGCCTCGGCGTGTACGGCCCGGACGACCTGCCGCCCTGGGGGGCGCACCTGCTGGTCGGTGACGACCTGCGGGTACCGGCCCTGCTCGTGGACGCCGCCGGGGTGGCCCGGCGGATGACCGAGCAGAACGTCCGGATCGCGATGGCCGGCGGCGGGCTCGGCGCGCTCGCCGCGTTCACCGCCGACCGGCGACGGCTGCCCCGCCCGACCCTGGCCGCGGTGAACGGCGCGGCGGCGCTCGCGTTCGCGCACGGCGTGTTCCGGGCGCACCGGCTGCCGGACCGGACCGGCGCACCGATGCCCGCGCTCACCGCCTGGCATCTGATGCCGACGCAGACCGTCCTGGACCAGCTCGCCACCGGCCCGTCCGGGCTCGCCGAGGAGGAGGCGGCTCGCCGCCGGCGCGTCGAGGTCGGCGACGAGCACGGCCCGGCCGGGCTGCTCCGCGCGTTCGTGGAGGAGCTGTCCAACCCGCTCACCCCCGTGCTGGCCGCCGGTGCGGCGCTCTCCGCCGCGTTCGGCTCGCTCGTCGACGCGGCACTGGTCGGCGGTGTGGTGGGCGGTTCGGCGCTGGTCGGCGCCGTGCACCAGCGCAACACCGAACGGTCCCTGGCCGAGCTGCTGTCCCGTTCGGCGGTCACCGCCCGGGTGCTGCGCGACGGCGCCGAGCGGGTGGTGCCCGCCGAGGAGCTGGTACGCGGCGACGTGATCACGGTCAGCTCCGGGGACGCCGTACCGGCCGACTGCCGGGTGCTGACGAGCGACGGGCTGGAGGCGGACGAGTCGTCACTGACCGGCGAGTCGCTGCCGGTGGCGAAGAGTCCGGAACCGGTGGTCGCGGCGGCCATCGCCGAACGGCACTCGATGCTGTTCGAGGGCACCACTGTGGCCGCCGGGCACGGCACCGCAGTGGTGGTGGCCACCGGTGCGGAGACCGAGGCCGGACGGAGCCTCGCGATGGCCCGGCAGGCCCCGCCCGCCAGTGGCGTGGAGGCGCGGCTCGGCAGGTTGACAAGCAGCGCCGTACCCCTTGCGGCCGCCTCGGCGATCGCGGTCGCAGGCGCGGGGCTGCTTCGGGGCGTACCCCTTGCCGAAACGGCGGCGACCGCCGCGAACCTGGCCGTGGCGTCGGTGCCGGAAGGGCTGCCGTTCCTGGTCAGCGCCGCGCAGCTGGCGGCGGCGCGGCGGCTGGCCGAGCACGGCGCCCTGGTCCGCAACCCCCGGACCATCGAGGCGCTGGGCCGGGTCGACGTGCTCTGCTTCGACAAGACCGGCACGCTCACCGAGGGGAAGTTGCTGCTGGCGGGCGTGGGTACGGGCGACGGCCGGTACGCCGTGCTGGACGAACTCGACGAGCAGCTCCGGTCGACGCTGGCCGCCGCCGTGCGGGCCACCCCGGCTGCGGCCGATCCGGACGAGTTGCCGCAGCAGACCGACCGGGCGGTACGCCACGGCGCGGACGCCGCCGGGGTGACCGAGCGGACCGGTGCGGCGGAGTGGACCGCCACGGCCGGGCTGCCGTTCGAGCCGTCCCGGGGCTACAGCGCCACCGTCGGCCGGGCCGCCGACGGGCTGCTGCTGAGCGTGAAGGGCGCCCCCGAGTCGGTGCTGCCGCGCTGCGCGTCCCGGCGCACCGCCGAGGGTGACCGGCCGCTTGACGCGGCCGGACGCGAGGAGGTGCAGGCCATGCTGGCCGGGCGGGCCGGTGCCGGGCATCGCATCCTCGCCGTGGCCGAGTGCCCGGTCTCCACCGAGCAGGTGAGCGACGAGCAGGTCGACGGGCTGGTCTTCGTGGGTTTCCTGACGCTCGCCGACGGGGTGCGGGACAGCGCCCGGCCGGCGGTGGCCCGGATCCGGGCGGCGGGCGTGCACACCGTCATGATCACCGGCGACCATCCGGCCACGGCCGAGGCGATCGCCGCCACGATCAGCCCGGACGACGGCGGGCAGCGCGTGGTCACCGCCACCGACCTGGACCGGCTGGACGACGCCGCGCTCGCCGAGCGTCTGATGGCCACCGACGTGGTGGCGCGCTGCACGCCCGCCCACAAGGTACGGATCATCCAGGCGTTGCAGCGCCAGGACCGGACCGTCGCGATGACCGGTGACGGCGCCAACGACGCGCCCGCGATCCGGCTCGCCGACGTCGGCATCGCGCTCGGCCAGCGCGGCACTCCCGCCGCCCGCGCGGCCGCCGACCTGGTGGTCACCGACGACCGGCTGGAGACGATCATCGCCACGCTCGTCGAGGGACGGGCCATGTGGTCGTCGGTGCGGCACGCGCTGAGCATCCTGGTCGGCGGCAACCTCGGCGAGATCGCGTTCAGCGTGCTGACCGCCGCCGCGACCGGCCGGTCCGCGCTGACCGGCCGGCAACTCCTGCTGGTCAACCTGCTCACCGACCTGGCACCCGCGCTCGCCATCGCGGTCCGCCCGCCCGCCGACGACAGCGCCGACCATCTGCTGCGGGAAGGGCCGGACTCGTCGCTCGGCGTGACCATGACCCGGGAGATCGGGCTGCGCGCGGCGTCGACCACGCTGGGCGCGACCGCCGGTTGGACCATCGCCAGGTGGACCGGCACCCAGCGGCGCGCCAGCACCGTCGCGCTCGCCTCGCTGATCGGCACCCAGCTTGGGCAGACGGTGCTGGCCGGCGGCACCAGCCCCAGCGTGCTCGCCGCCACCGCCGCGTCGGTGGGCGTGCTCGTGGCTGTGGTGCAGACGCCGGGCGTCAGCCAGTTCTTCGGCTGCACCCCGCTCGGCCCGGTGGGCTGGACCATCGCCACCGGGTCGGCGCTCGGCGCGACGTTCGCCAACGGTGCGCTGACCAAGCTGGTCGACCGCCTGCCGCAGCCCGGTTCGCAGGAGCGACCCGACGCGGACCGGTCCTAGTGCCAGGTGGCGGCGGCCCGGCGCAGCCGATCGTTGATCGCGCGGCCCACGCCGGTCTCCGGCACCGGCTCGGCGACGATCTCGGTAACCCCGGCCGCGTCGAGCCGGTGCAGCGCGTCGAACAGACGCGCCGCCGCCGCCGTCACGTCGCCGTCGGGCGACAGCACCTCCACCGCGGCCCAGTCGCCGTCCGCCGGTGGCTCCCGGAAGGCCAGGAACCCCCGCCGGCCGCCGCCGGGCTCGGCCGCCGTGCCCAACCGCAACGGGGTACGCGGAGCGTAGTGCGCGGCGAGCGTCCCGGGCGCGACCGGCTGACCGGAGCTGCCCTGGCGCACCTCGACCGGGCCGACCGCCTCGACGATCGCCTCCACGGGCAGCGCGCCCAGCCGCAGCACCACCGGCCGCTCACCGCGCGCGTCCACGATCGTCGACTCGATCCCGCACCGGGTGGGCCCACCGTCGAGCACCACGTCCACCGCGCCGCCCAGCCCGGCCACCACGTGCTCGGCTCGGGTGGGGCTGAGCTGGCCGAACCGGTTCGCGCTCGGCGCCGCCACCGGCACGCCGGCCGCCGCGATCAGCGCCCGCGCCGACGGCTCGTCCGGTACGCGTACCGCCATCGTGTCCAGGCCGGAGGTGACGATCGGCGGGATGATCTCCGGCCGGTCCACGATCAGGGTGAGCGGGCCGGGCCAGAAGCGCTTCGCCAGCTCGGCCACCGCCGCGGGCACCTCGCCCACCAGCGCGGCCAGGTCGGCGGCGTCGGCCAGGTGGCTGATCAGCGGGTCGAAGCTGGGCCGGGCCTTCGCCTCGAAGATCCGGGCGGCGGCCCGGGCGTCGAGCGCGTTGGCGCCCAGCCCGTAGACCGTCTCGGTGGGGAAGGCGACCAGCCCGCCGGCACGCAGGACGGCGGCTGCCTCGTCGATGCCGCGTTCGGCCGGCAGGACGCGCGGGGATCCGGTGCTCACGCTTCCGACGCTAGCCTGCCCGGCTCGTCGTCCCGGCAAGACCCTGCCGTCCGGGGTGGTGGGGCGTCAGTCGCGCGGGTCGGTGGCGGGGTCCGTGCCCGGAAGCGTGGGCGCATCGGTGGGGTAGAGGCCGGCGGCGAAGCCGTACACCTGGTCCCCGGCGCGGGGAATCTGCGCGAACCGCCGGGCCAGCGCCTGCACCTCCGCCCAGAACTCGCGGACGTCCTCGATCGGGATGCGCGCGTGCACGAGCGTGCACCGCAACTCGTCGGCGGCGTGTGCGGCTGCCGCTTCGGCGGCCGCCTCGGCGAGCCCGTTGATCCGGGACACCACGTGCTTGTCCTCCGCCCGGCTGAGCGCGCCGACGTAGTAGGTGCGGGCCACCCGCCCGTAGAACCGCTCCTCGATGGCGCGTACCCGCCGGGTCCGCACCACGCGCAGCAGACCGGCGTCGGCCAGTTGGTTCACGTGGTACGCCACGCTGCTCTTCGGCCGGTCGACGGCGCGGGCCATCTCGTTGACGGTGGCGGCGCGCTCCAGGAGCAGTTCGAGCAGCGTGCTCCGCAGCGGGTCGGCGAGCGCACGCAACTGCTCCGGAGCGGTGACCACGAGCAGGTCGTCGAGGTCGTAGTCCGGGACTCGCTCATTGACCGACATTTCTCGACCGTTCTAAGATTCTGGTTCGTTCGATAACTCTGGTCTGACAACTCAGGAGTGTAGTGATGGCCGAGATCGTGCTCTTCCACCACGTTCAAGGGCTCACGGACGGGGTCCGCGCCCTCGCCGATGCCCTGCGGTCCGGCGGGCACACCGTCCACGTCCCCGACCTCTTCGACGGCGAACGGCCGGCCACCCTCGAGGACGGCGCCGCGCTGGTCAAGCGGATCGGCGGCGAGGTCCTCGGGCAGCGCGCCGACGCGTTCGTCGCCGACCTGCCCGCCGGCCTCGTCTACGCGGGCGTCTCCTGGGGCGCCGCCATCGCCCAGCGGCACGCCCAGACCCGGGCCGGCGCGCGGGCCGCCCTGCTCTACGAGGCATGCCTGCCGGTGACCGGCGAGTGGGCGATCGGCCCCTGGCCCGACGGGGTGGCGGTGCAGGTGCACGGAATGGAGCAGGACCCGTTCTTCGGGCTTGAAGGCGACGTGGACGCCGCCCGCGAGCTGGTGTCGATCGTCGGTCCCGAACGCGGCGAGCTGTACGTCTACCCCGGCGACCGGCACCTGTTCACCGACAGCTCGCTGCCCTCGTACGACGCCGAGGCGACCGCGCTGGTGGTGAGCCGCAGCCGCGAGTTGCTCGACCGGCTCGGCTGACGCCTACCCGTCACCGCGCAGCCGCGCCACACCGCCGGCGGTCCGGCCACTGTCGACCCGCTACCGGTACTGTGCGATCTGGATCAGGTTGCCACAGGTGTCGTCGAACACCGCTGTGCTCACCGGACCCATGTCGACCGGCTCCTGGGTGAACAGCACGCCGAGGCCCCGCAGCCGGTCGTGCTCGGCGGCCACGTCGTCCACCGCGAACTGCGTCAGCGGGATCCCGTCGTCCGCGAGTGCCTCCTTGAACGCCTTGGCGGCCGGGTGCGCGTCGGGTTCCAGCAGCAGCTCCACGCCGTCCGGGGCGTCCGGCGAGACCACTGTCAGCCAGCGGTACTCGCCGGTCGGCACGTCTGTCTTCTTCACGAAGCCCAGCACCTCGGTGTAGAAGCGCAGGGCCTTGTCCTGGTCGTCGACGTACACGCTGGTGAGGTTGATTCTCATTGGTTCTCCTGGGTGGGTGCGTCGGACCTGAGCCATCGCTCGGTGATGGACCGCAGCGGCCGGGTGTCGAGGTGGTGGAACTTGTAGCGGCCCTGCCGCCGCGTGACGATCAGGCCGGCGGCCTCCAGGACGTCGAGGTGCTGGGAGATCGCCTGCCGGGACGAACCGACCTGGTGCTTCGTGGCCAGCCGGCCGCAGATCTCGAACAGGGTCTGACCGTCGCGCTCGGTCAGCTCGTCGAGGATCAGGCGGCGGGTGGGATCGGCCAGCGCCTGGTACAGATCGCCCACGTCACCCACCATATGCAAGTAGCCGCTTGCCTATCAAGGCCATCTGCCAACGGAGGACGTCATGCCCGGATACATCCTCACCGGCGCTCCCGGCTCCGGTAAGACCGCGATCCTGCGCCACCTGGAGATCGACGGCCATCCCGTCGTGGAGGAGGCGGCGACCGACGTGATCGCGCTGCACCAGGCGCTCGGCCGGCCCGAACCGTGGTGCGAGCCGGACTTCGCCGAGCAGGTGCTGGATCTCCAGCGGAAGCGTCGGCGGCGGGCCGAAGCGCACGCCGCAGCCGTCGTCTTCCACGACCGCTCACCCGTCTGCACCCTCGCGCTGTGCCGCCACCTCGGGTCGACGCCGCCGTCCGCGCTGCTCGACGAGATCGAGGGCATGACGGCGGCGGAGCCCCGCCACTACGAGCGGACCGTCTTCTTCGTACGGAATCAGGGCTTCGTCGAGGCGACAGCCGCCCGCCGGATCAGCTTCGAGGAGTCACTCGTCTTCGAACGGATCCACGAACTGACGTACCGCGAGGCGGGATTCGACCTGGTCGAGGTGCCGGCGGGACCGCTCGCGACGCGGGTGGCCGCGATAAAGCAGGCGGTCGAGGCCGACATGCGGAACCGCCGCCGGCCTCGGCGAGCGAGGGCCGTCGAGCTGCTTCGCGAAGAAACCCGTTGTCGTAGCTAGTGCCGCCCGCCGACCATGACCGCCGTGAGCCGAAGCCTCCGTACGGACCCTCGCCCCCGCCAGGCACTCCGGCGTGCTCCCCGGCTCGACCGGCTGCGGCTGGGCGTGGTACGGGTTGCGCGGCGTCGAGCTGCGACAGACGGAGGACTTCCGGCCCGGATTCGTCCTCTACGGCAGGACCAGGGTGCCGGGCGAGATCGTCCTCTACGAGCAACCGCTACCGGAGGCCGCGCGGTTGCGGGACTTCATCCGGTTCGACGTTCTGCTGCACGAGCTGGGGCATCACGTGCTCCAACATCGCAGCCGGAAGGTCGACCGTGTGCAACGCCGATCAGATCATGAACGGTTCGCCGAAGCCTTCGCCGATCGATGGAAGCCGACTGCCCAGGCCGCACTCGACTCAGCAGCATCGACAGCCGCTGGTGAACAGGCGAAATGATGTGGTGGGCCGGAGGCACCACCTTGCGAACCACATCGCCACGATCGTCGGTGAGCCGCTTCCACTCAGGGCGGCCGGCCCAAGGGCGTCAAGACGATGATTCTCGGGCGGCCACTGTCAGGACGCGGCGAGAAGTCGGATCTCGCAACGGACGCCGCTGGCCTTGGCGAGCCGACCATCACCTGTCACGAGTGGGCAGGCCATCAACTCCGCCGCCGCGACATAAGCCGCGTCGTACGCGGTGACATTGCCTCGCAACTGCCACATCCGGTCAAGCAGCAGGGCGACGCCAACCTCATCGATGACCAACGAGGGCAGGGTGTCGACCGCTTCCTGTGCCCGAGCGAGGCCCAGCCTCCCTCCGAGGACCTTGCCTCTGATCACGGACATGACCTCGACCAGAAGATGACTCGGCGCGGCCCAGTGTGGATCTCCGGTCAGTTCCGCCCGTGCCGCATCGCCGACCGGCCCGTCGTCGACCAGAGCGTCGGCCAGAACCGACGCATCCAGGACGATCACGCGGCGCTCCCCCACGGCCCGCGCTCCCGCTGGTCATTCAACTCGGCGGCGCTCTCCCCCGGCAGTGAGCGAGCACCGTCCGATCGGCCGGCGAAGCGATCAAGGGCTGCCGTGTTCCGCAGCCGTCGAGCCTGCGTCTCCACCAACTCCAGCAGGTACGCCTGGAGTGACTGCCCGCGCGCCTTGGCCTGGGCCGCCAAGGCGTCTCGCACTTCCTCCGGCACATCCCGAATCTGGAGAGCAACCATGCATTCATTATGCATGCACCATCGGTCCCGCACCAGAAAAGACTCGAACCCTCGATCAACCGGCTCGCATGGCGATTGCGCCCACAGCCAGGAGCCGCAGGTCAGGCCCCTGGTGTCAGGGCAGTGGATGCCTACAGCCGTGTAACTCCTCCTGCCGAAGATCGAAGCACTCGACCGGCGCATCGTCCAACAGGGGCCGGTGGACAAGCCTCGGGACACCCTATGAACGCCGGTGGACAAGCGTGTGCCTGACGTGTGGGCAGCCTCTGGGTACCGACTTTCACCGACTCATCCGAGGTGCTTTCGGAGCTGCCGCTGACGATTCGCCGACGAAGGATGACGACCGTCGATCGGCTAACTCAGACGAGGGTGGCGAAGGTGCCCCGTGACCTGCACGGGAGTTGAGTGGACCCGATGTGGCACTACCCGAACCGCATTCACCCTGTTCAGGGGCCGATCGTGACGGTTTCAGCGGTACGCCGACGCGCCTGACCGTCAACTCGCTACCCGCCGCCCACCGCAGCGCCGCCCGGCTGCCGCGCGATCCGCGTACAGCCTCGGCACTGCGGTCAGCGACCCTCCCATCCACCACTCGTCCGGGTACGGTGCGAAGCTCGCTCCCAGCGAGACCAGGACAACGGCCGCAGAGCCCGGCGAACCGTCGATCGCACGCTTTTTGCTCACATGCCGAGGTGAGCGTCCCGTGCAGTCGGTCTGCCGTGTCGCCGCCTTACGCGGTTCGGACGAGCCATATCAAACACCGCGTGGCGTTCTGCCCGAGTCCTTGGGACAGCCGACATGAACGAAGTGGCCGCTGCCCGGCAGCAGGGGTATGTGACGCCTAACCTGACCAACCAGCTCAGCGACGGCCGTCCTCCGCAGCGCCGTCGGACGGATCCAATCCGCGAAGAGCCCCGGCGCTGCGGCCCCGGCCACCCGACCACCACTGATGGATCATGACGGCAACGGCGGTGACCGCCTGCTGGCGATTCTCCGCCGACAGGGGTGCCGCCCTCGGCTCTCGCACCACCACGACCGGTGTGCGGCGCTTCGCTCCCGACATGACCAGAACAACGACCGCGCGGCCACGCAGGAACGAGACCCCGTTCCGCCAAAGCAGGCCCACGCCGACTCGCCACCGGCGCTTCGCATCGACACAGAGCCTGACGCCGACACCTTCGACTAAGTAGCGTCGTCGAACTCATCGTTAGAAATGATGATCAATTCACCATTCGCTGAGAACAGCTTGACCTGGCTGCGCCAAGCTCTCATCGCTGGGTCGTCTCGCGTCGGTACCGGGTCTGTGGATCTAAAGGCCCTGTCTCACTTTCGGTGGTGACGGAGGGTGCTGTTATCCGAGGAGGATGCGGTGGCGGAGCAGGGTGAAGCCTGCTCTTGCGTGCATTTGACGTGCGATTCGTTTGGTCTTGGTGTTGACGCCTTCGGTGGGGCCGTTGCTGTAGGGGAGCGTGAGCGCGGCGTTCACGGCGTCGCGGTCGCGTTCCAGGCCTCTGGTGAAGGCGTGCAGGTGAGGTAGATCGACTGCGCGAACCCGCAGGATCCAGTGCGAGAGCCGGTCGGTGTTTGTGGGCTGAGGCGTCAGGAACTCGGCGAAGCGTCCGACAGCCGCGGCGAGGTGGGTCATCTCTGGGCAGGCTGCGGTGAGTCGTGCCAGTAGATCTTGGTGCTCGGGTTTGAGGTTGTCGGGCCTGGTGAGGATCATCCGGGCGAGGCGGCGTGGGGAGATGTGGCTGCGGTCGGTGTCCGCGCGGCCTTGGTTGATGTACTTGTGCAGGAGGTTGAGACAGCCGGTGAAGCCGAGGGTCTTGATCTCTTCGAAGAGGTGCTTGACGCCGACGCCGGGGTCCTCGGCTCGACGTTTGCGTAGGTGTTCGCGATAGGGGTCGACGAGGCTGGCACGGTATTTGGGGACCCGGAGCATCCGCTCGGGCCGGTCGGCTCGCGCGTAGCGCTTGATGGTGTTCAGGGCCAACTGCAGGCGGCGGGCGCACTCCAGCAGACCCACGCCCTGGTCGAGGAGGTCATGGACCTGGTGCCAGCGTTGCTGGGTCGTCTGCGCGCGGGGGCCGTCATAGATGGGTGCGTCCAGGACGGGGGCCCAGCAGGTGCTGTGCGCCTTCACCTCGCTGAGGGCGGCTTCACAGAGGTTGTGCCAAAGGTGCCACCGGTCTGCGACCTGCACCGCGCCGGGCAGAGCGCGGCGGATGGCCTCGGCGTAGGTCGCCGAGCCGTCACGGCATACGACCTCAACGCCGGGATGTGCGCGCAACCACGCTTCGAGGGTGTCGGCGGTGCGGTCGGGTAGCACGTCGATCCGCTCATGGGACTCGGCGTCGATCACCACGGTGGCGTAGCGGTGCCGCCGGCGTAGAGCGAAATCGTCAACGCCGATCACCCGAGGTGTCCGCTCATTGGGCAGCGGGATGCGCAGCAGGGCGCGTAGGGCCGTGTGACGGGACAGGCCCATGGCGAGGATCGCCAGCAGACGTGACCCTGCCCGGCCCGCCAACTCTTTGACGACGGCTTTGACCTGCCTGTTCAAACGGGCTGTGCGGCGCTGGTATCGCTCCAGCACCCCGGGCACCTGTTCACGGAAGGTATGGCGGCAGCCGCGCGTGGGGCACACCAGACGCCGCACCCGCACACGGACCACCACCCGGCGCCCGTCGACCGGAACGTCGGCGACCGTCCGCCAGTGATAGCCGTGCACCCGTTCGGACGAGGCCCCGCACCTCGGGCAGACCGCGGTGTCACGCGGCGTCCGGGCCCGCACCACGATCCGCTCATCCTCGTCGGCCACGTCCTCGACGACCAGCGGGGACAGCCCCGAGAACACCGTCTGGACAAGTCTGTTGACATCCTCCACATAGGAGCAACGACACTCGCCACCCTCCGTCACCACCGAAAGTGAGACAGGGCCCTTAGCGCGACAGGCCCTCGGTACCGTGCCGCGACAGAGGTTCGCATGACGGTGAGGGCGCGATGACCGAGTTCATGACGCCGAATGTTGCTGGGCGTCGAGGAGGCGCAGGATTCCTTCCCGGTAGGTCGTGACGGGGAAGTCGGGGAAGCGTGTTGTGAACTTCGAGGAGTCGAAGATGTTGTCCTGCCGGTAGCGGGGCAACAGTTCTCCCGCTTCCCTGGCCGCTGGATTGATGAGCCCGCCGATCGTGAACGCCCACCGGGGGACGGTCGTGTACGGAATCTTTCGCCCGGTGGTGTGCGAGGCGATGTCGATCATGGCCTGGTAGGTGAGGCGGTTCGGGTCGATGGGAAGGTGCCAGGTCTGCTGGTAGGCGTCGGAGGTGTTGCCGATGAGGGCCATGGCTCGGCTGGCGTCTGGTGTCCAGATTAGGCTGCGCAGGGTGTGGGCGCTCACGGGCACGATCGGCCGCTTGTGCTGCCTGACGCGGTCGAAGACCGCCGTGTTGGTGAGGCTTTGGGTTTTGCGGGGGCCGTAGAACTCGGGGGCTCGGCAGATCACCGCGTCGATCGTGCCCGCGTCGATCTCGTCCAGCAGTGTCGTTGCGATCTGGGCCCGCACCGTGGCCTTGCGTCCCACCGGATCGAACGCCGTGTCCTCGGTCTGGGGCGTCGAGGTGCGCGGGTACATGTAGGTGTTGTCGAAGAACACCAGCCTGCTGCTGTGCTTGCGGCAGGCGGTGATCGTGTTCGCCATCATGGTCGGGAACCGCTGTTCCCAGAGCCGGGAGTACATCGGCAGGCCGACGGTGAGGTAGACGATGTCGCTGCCCGCCACCGCCATGTCGGTTGCCTCGGCGTTCATGAGGTCGGCGGACACGACCTGGTCATTGTCGTGCACCTTGCGGGGTGTCCGGCTCACCAGGCGGATGTCGTCGGTGAAGTTGCGGCGCAGTTCGCGGGCGAGTTCCTCGGCGATCTGGCCGCCCGATCCGAGCAGCGTCTGCATTTGGTTGTCGCCCTCCGGGGTCGAAATGGGGTCGTGTCGGCGGGTCAGAGCAACGCCGCGACCTTGGTCGCGGTCTCTTTGGCTGAGCCGGGGTTCTGGCCGGTGACGAGCCGGCCGTCGACCACCGTGTTGGAGACGAACGGCAGCAGGGCCTTGGAGTAGCGTGCGCCGCGCTCCTGTATCCGTTCCTCGACGTTGTAGGGAACGAGTTTGTCGACGCGGGCGAGGACTTCCTCGCGCCAGGAGAACCCAGTGAGGTCGCGGCCGGCGACGAGGTAGTCGCCGTTGGCGAGCGTGGTGTCGAGCAGGCCGCAGTAGCCGTGGCAGACCGCGCCCACGACGCCGCCGCGCTCGAAGATTTCGCCGGTGATCCGCTGGAGCCCGGCACTGCCAGGGAAGTCGAACATCACCGCATGGCCGCCGGTGAAGTAGATCGCGTCGTAGCCGGCCGAGTCGATCTGCTCGGCGCTGGCGGTGTCGTCCAGCAGCGCCATGCGGGCGGGGTCCTCATGCCACGCCTTGGCTGACTTGTCGTAGTTCGGGAACTTCAGTGACCGCGGTTCCAGCGGAGACTTCCCACCTGCCGGGCTCACGATCGTCTGCTCGAACCCGCGCCCGGCGAAGATGTCGTAGGCGTGCGTCAGCTCCGACAGCCACAACCCGGTCGGGTGCGACGGGTCGGCGTCGTAGTGGTCGACGTTGGTGACCACGATCAGGATGCGCGTGCTCATGAGTCCTCGATTCTGGCCTCGGTGAGAGGCGGGAAAACGGCGGCGAACGTCGAGCGCACGCGCTCGTCGATGACGGTTTGATCGGTGTTGGTGAGTTTGCCGTCAAGGTGGAGAAACGCCAGGCCGTGAGCGAGCGACCATCCGGCCGTGGCAAGGGCAACAGGCTCCGACGCCGGGAAGAGCTCGGCCATGACGGTGGCGAGATAGTCGTGCAGGGCACCGGCGGCACGCACGCGCTCGTTGTGCTGGTCATCACAGGCCTGCCCGAACATGAGCCGGAACAGCGCCGGCCGACGCAGCGCGAAGCGCACATACCCCACAGCGAGTTCGCTCACCTCGGCAGCGGACGTCGGGGGCTGCTTACCCGCGGTGAGGTCGCTCATCAGCTCCTGCAGCCCATGAACGGCCAGCGCCGACCCCAGCGCCTCCCGATCGGGGAAGTGCCGGTACGGGGCGCCCGTCGACACGCCAGCACGGCGGGCCACCGCGCGCAACGAGAACGACTCGCCCTCCTCCAGCATCTGCAACGCGGCAAGCACCAACGTCGCTCGCAGATCCCCGTGGTGATAGCCGGGCCTGGCCGAATCTGCACCCATCAACAACTCCACACTTAAGTAAGCGCTGCTTACATTACCAGGAGGGAGTCGCCCAGATGCCACGTTCCATGACGCCATCCTGATCTGCCGCAATCCGTTCGCTACCGGCCGTCACCGCTTGCCGCGTCGGTCCAGTGCACGCCAGGGTCCGAGGGCAAGGTGCGTTGCCAGCTCTAGCAGAGTCTCCATGGCTCATTGACGCAGTCGGCCTCCGCCGCCGGTACAGCACGGGATCTGAGTGCCGCTCCGGACCGTTGGCGCGGGCCGTTCCCAATCCGCCGACATAGCTGGTCCCGCCGACGAACTTGTCTTGTGGCAGTCCACTATCACTGCATAAACACGGCGGCTCTGCCGCGAACACGACGTATGCCAGGTCCACGCACATATTGCCAAAGCGGTTCGGGTACCGCCCAAACGAGTTCGCGTTTTCGCAGGTCACATACCGTTGGTGGACCGGATATGGCACAACCCGAACCGCATTCACGCTGTTCAGGGACCAATCGTGACCCTGCCAGCAGTACGCCGTCGCCTGTCCTGACCGGCTCACGGTGGTCAGCCGCCGGAGGGTAGCCGGACGAACCCGCTCTGCGGACGGCATCGGCGCGGACCACGTCGGGGCTGTTGCCGATCTGCCTTACTGCGCGGTGTATCCGCCGTCCACGGGGAGGGCGACGCCGACGACGAAGCTGGCGCCGGGGCTGCACAGCCAGAGCACGGTGGAGGCGATTTCGTCGGGTCGACCGAAGCGGCCGATGGGCTGGTTGGCCAGTGCCGCGGCGGTGTCCAGTTCACCCTTGGCGATCATGGCCGTGACCATGGGGGTTTCGAAGGTCCCGGGGCAGATGGCGTTGATCCGGATGCCGCGCGGCGCGTATTGCAGGGCCGCGCTGCTGGTGAGTCCGAGCACGCCGTGTTTGGACGCGTGATCGGCGGCGCGTCCGGGTAGGCCGACGAGGCCGCCGAGGGAGGAGCAGTTGACGATGGCGCCGCTGCCTTGCTCGCGCATCTGGCGCAGTTCGTGTTTCATGCAGGCCCAGACTCCGCGCAGGTTGACGGCGTTGACGCGGTCGAAGGTGTCGGCGGGTTCATCGGCGGCGTCGGAGGGTGGGGCCTGGATGCCGGCGTTGTTGAACGCCATGTCGAGCCGGCCGTAAGCCGCGACGGTCTGGTCGATGAGGGCGGCGACCTGCTGCTCGTCGGCGACGTCGCACCGGATGCCGAGAGCTTCGTGCCCACCCGCCCTCAACCGTTCGGCGGCGGCCTGCAGCGGTTCGTCGTTGATGTCGGCGAGGACGACCGTGGCTCCGGCGTCGGCGAATGCCTGCGTGGTGGCCAATCCCATGCCGGAACTGGCGCCGGTGACCAGGGCAACCTGGCCGGTGAAGTCATAGGTGGGGTTCATGATGTCTCCGGATGAGGCGGGCCGGGTGGGCTTAGGCGCGTGGCTCGACGATGGCGGTGACGGCGCCGTCCAGATCGGCGATGCGGGCGGCAGCGTCCCCGTCGAGGCGGCCGAGGATGACGATGCCGGGGAAGTACGACTGATCGCCGTAGTAGAAGACGAGATCGTTGCCGGGTGCGTAGTACCCGACATCGCCGACGCCGGGGTCCGCACCCTCTGGCTGGCCGTCAAGGGACAACGGCGCGGGCAGCGGGCCGGTCTTCTCCACGGAGCCGTGGTCGACCATCTCAACGGTCAACGGCAGTTGGGTGAGGAGGTCGCGGCCGGCAGCGCTGTCGAAGATCGTCGCCTGGAAGCGTTGCTCGTCGATGGTGATCTGTATTCTCATCGGTTCTCCCCGGGGCGCGGCTGTGCCGCTCGGTGGTGCCGTGTACGGGCCGGTGCGGCCGGGCGAGGTCGCGAGTGCTCCGCCGCCGGGTTCGCTGGGCTCACCACTGCCGCAGCCGGCGAGGGTCAGGCCGAGGACCGCCGAAAGGGCTGCAGGCAGCGCAGCGCGGACCGTCGCGCGTGAGGCCGACATGTCAACTCCAGAGTGTCGGGTTCGGCGCTCGTCAGAGCGTGAGCAGGACCTTGGTGGCGGTGCGCTGGTCCATCGCTTGGTAGCCCTCGGCGGCCCGGTCCAGGGGCAGGATGAGGTCGAAGACCTTGCCGGGGTCGATGGCGCGGTTCCAGATCAGCTGGATCAGCTCGGGCAGGAATCGCCGGACCGGAGCCGGTCCGCCGTGCAGGTGCACGCCAGACATGAACAGCTCGTCGCCGGGGATTGCGACGTCGTGGGACACCCCGACGAACCCGACGTGGCCACCGGGACGGGTTGAGTGGATGGCCTGCATCATCGCCTCCTGGGTCCCGACGGCCTCGATCACGCTGTGCGCGCCCAGACCGCCGGTCAGCTCCTTGACCTTCTCGACGCCGGCGTCGCCGCGTTCGGTGACGATGTCGGTGGCGCCGAACTCCCGGGCCAGCGCCTGCCGGTCGGCGTGGCGGCTGAACGCGATGATGCGCTCGGCGCCGAGCTGCCGGGCGGCCAGGGTCGCGAGGAGGCCGACCGCGCCGTCGCCGACGACTGCGACAGCCTTGCCGGGCCCCACTTCCGCGGCGACGGCCGCGAACCAGCCGGTGCCGAGCACGTCTGAGGCGGCCATCAGCGACGGGATCAGCTCGGGTTCCGGCTGGCCGGGCGTGGCGACGAGAGTGCCGTCGGCGAGCGGGATGCGGGCCAGCTCCGACTGGGTACCGATGGTGCCCATCAGGACCCGGTGCACGCAGTACGCCTGATAGCCGGCCCGGCAGATCTCGCAGGTGTTGTCGGACGCCCAGAACGAACCGACCACAAAGTCGCCGGGCTTGATGGTGCGAACCTCGGACCCGACCTGCTCGACGACACCGGCGTACTCGTGGCCCATCACCTGGTGCTCGACCGGCTCGGCACCGCGGTACGGCCACAGGTCGCTGCCGCAGATACACGTCGCGGCCAGGCGGATGATCGCGTCGGTCGGCTCGACGATCGTGGGATCCTCGCGCTGCTCGACCCGCACATCTCCGGGCTTGTACAAGACGACTCCACGCATGGTGGTGTGCTCCGTTCACGTCGATCGGTGCGGCCCTGCAGGACCCACGGCATCCAGTCAACGTGCCCGCCCGAGCGGGAAGAAGTCCCTGTGCGTGGGTGTACTGACAGGGCACCCCTCGCCCGCGACGCCCGGCCTAGGCTCGGGCTGTGGACAACCGATCCGAGGTGCGCGACTTCCTGACCACCCGCCGCGCCCGCCTGACGCCCGAGCAGGTCGGCCTGCCGACGGCCGGCAGCCGCCGCGTCCCGGGGCTTCGGCGCAGCGAGGTCGCCGCCCTTGCCGGACTGAGCGTGGAATACTACGCGCGGCTCGAACGCGGCCAGATCTCCGGGGCATCGTCCAGCGTGCTGGAGTCCCTGGCCCGGGCGCTGCAGCTCGACGACACCGAACGCGCCCACCTCTACGACCTGGCCCGCGCCGCCGACGGCATCCCGACCTCCGGGCGGCCCCGGCGCCGAACGGCCACCAAGGCCGCTGCCCGCCTCAGCCTGCGATGGGCGCTGGAGGCCATCACTGACGGCGTCGCGTTCGTGCGCGACACCCAGCAGAACCTGCTCGCCACCAACGCGCTCGGCCGCGCGTTCTACGCACCGGTGATCGGCGACGGCGGCCGCCCGCCGAACCTGGCCCGGTTCCAATTCCTCGACCCGGCATCCCGCGACTTCTACCCCGACTGGGACCGGTTCGCCGCGATGTGCGTCGGCGTCATTCGCGCTGAGGCGGGCCGCGACCCACACGACCGCGGCCTGCAAGACCTCGTCGGCGAACTCTCCACCCGCAGCGAGGACTTCCGCCGACTCTGGGCCGACCACAACGTCCGAACCCACGGCACCGGCTCCAAACGCTTCCACCACCCCGTCGTGGGCGACCTCACGCTCGCCTACGAGGAACTCGCGATCACCGCCGAACCCGGCCTGGTGCTCCTCGTCTACACCGCCGAACCCGGATCGCCGTCCGCCGAACGCCTGCGTCTGCTCGCGTCCTGGGCGGCGACCGTCATCGACACCGCAGCAGTCAGCGAACCCGAGGCAACCTGATGCAGATCAGCCGCAGTTCCATCGCCACCGTCAAGGGACCCGCCGACTGGTTCACCGGCGACGTCTACATCGACGCCGTCGCCGCCGCACCCCCGCCCTCGCGCGTCACCGCGAACCTGGTCCACTTCATGCCCGGCGCCCGCACCCATTGGCACCGCCACCCCCTGGGCCAGACCGTCTTCGTCACCGAAGGTGTCGGGCTATGCCAGCGCCGCGGCGGACCCGTCGAGGTCATCCGCCCGGGCGACCGCGTCCTGTTCGAAGCCGACGAGGAACACTGGCACGGCGCCGCACCCGACCGGCTCATGGTCCACCTCGCCGTCAACGAAGCCGACGACCAGCACGACCTGGTCCACTGGCTCGAACCCGTCACCGACGGCGAATACGCAGGAGCTCGCACCAACCCGTAAGAACGGCACTACTTCTTAGAACGCTCGGCCCGTCACCCACCAAGCACGACCTCTTCATGAAGATAGGCGCGTTCACCCAGGTCACGGCATATCCGCCAAGGCGGTTCGCGTACCGCCCGGTCGCCTTCACGTTTTCCCAGGTCACACGCGGTTGGTGGAGCCCAGGGGACTCGAACCCCTAACCCCTGCCTTGCAAAGGCAGTGCTCTGCCAGTTGAGCTAGGGCCCCGTGACGGCGTTCAGCGCAGGTCGGGCGCCGTGGTCGCCTCGTGCCACAGGGCGCGCTCGTCGTTCGAGGCCTTGACCTTCTTGGCCACGACGGCGGCCACACCGACGATGCCGGCCAGGATCAGGAGCTTCTTGAACATGTGCTTGACCCCTAGCGCTCGACTGACGTCGGACGATGTGCGGTGGGGCTAGCTGGAATCGAACCAGCGACCTCAGAGTTATCAGCTCTGCGCTCTAACCGACTGAGCTATAGCCCCGCGTAGCGACGAGCTAGGTTAACCCATCGCCGCCACCGTACCCAAATCGGGGTGTCCGTGGCGGAAGCGCCCGCGCCACCTCGAACCTACCCGGACGCACGACGCCGGGGCGACCGCTTTACGCGGTGCCCCGGCGCCGGTCGATCAGTCCCGCTCGGCGAGCGTCAGCTCGATCCCGCCGACCAGGTCGGCGCAGACGTTGTAGACGAACGCGCTGAGCGTGGCCAGCGCGGTGAACAGCACGACGTTCACCAGGCCGATCAGCGCCGACGTCAGGATCACGCCCTTGGCGGTGATCCGGAAGCCGCCGCCACCCTGGCCGCCGCCGGCGTTCACCAGGTCGGTGAGGCTGTCGTTGACGCTCTTGAACACACCCATGGCGTCCAGCGCCAGGTAGAGCACCGACGTCGCCACGACGACCACGATGAAGAGCACCACCGACACCGCGAAGGCGAACTTCATCACCGACCACGGGTCGATCCGCTTCAGGTTCAGCCGGGCCCGTCGCGGTCCGCGCGACGCGGCCGAGCTGACCGAGGTACGCGCGGCGCGTACCGCCTCACCCACGCGCGCGGCACCGACGGCTGCCGCGCCGCTGATGCCCGGCGGCAGGCCGCCGCCGTTGGCGGGCCGGGCCTGGACGCTCGCGGCGCCGCTCGGGCGCGAGCCGTCGGGCGACGCCTTCGGGGCGGTGCCCAGGCCGGCGCCGATCCGCGGCTGCGTGCCGGTCGTCCCGGTGGAGGCCCGGCCGGTGGCAGGCGGGGTCTTGATCGGCTGGGTGCTCGTGGCGTTCGCGGGCTTGGCGGCCGGAGCGGCCAGACCGTCGGCCGACGTCGGCGCGTCGACCTTGGTCTCGGCCGAGTCCCGGGAACCGGAGTCCTCGGCCGGCTTGTCCGGAGGCGGGGCCATGCCGGGAGCCCGGGTGAACTTCGGGGCAGGCGCGTCGGCGGGAACCGTGGCCCGGCCCACAGCCGCGCGGCCGGTCGCTGGTGTGCCGCCCTGCGCGGCCTCCTCCTCGACCGGAGTGGCCGAGGTCCCCTTGTTCCCCGACTTCGCCTGTGTCTCCGTCATCAACTAGTCCTGTTCGTCAGGCTCGTCGGCATTGCGAGCAATCGCCACGATAGTCACGCCGTCCGGGAGGTCCATCAGCTTGACCCCCATTGTGTTCCGGTCACGCGTACGGCGTACAGGCTTCACCGGAGTCCGGATGACGCCGCCGTTGCTCGTGATGGCGAACAGCTCGTCCTCCGGATCGATCACGACCGCGCCGACCAGGCCACCGCGTCGCTCGGTGATCTTCGCGGTCAGCACGCCCTTACCTCCCCGGCCCTGGACCGGGTATTCCTCGATCGGGGTACGTTTCGCGTAACCCCCGTTCGTCGCGACCAGAACGTCCAGACCCTCTCGCACCACCTCGACGGCGAGCAACTCGTCCTCGCCGCTGAAGCGCATGCCGATCACCCCGGAAGTGGCCCGCCCCATCGGGCGCAGCGCCTCGTCGGTGGCGTTGAAGCGAATCGCCTGGGCGTTCTTCGACACGAGCAGCAGGTCGTCCTCCGGAGCGACCAGTACCGCACCGACCAGCTCGTCCTCATCGCGCAGGTTGATCGCGATGATGCCGCCGGAACGGTTGGAGTCGAACTCCTCGAGCCGCGTCTTCTTCACCAGGCCGTTCTTCGTGGCCAGTACCAGGTAGGGGGCCACCTGGTAGTTCGGGATTTCAATGATCTGCGCGATCTGCTCGTCGGGCTGGAACGCGAGCAGGTTGGCCACGTGCTGGCCCTTGGCCACCCTACTGGCCTCGGGAAGCTCGTACGCCTTCGCCCGGTAGACCCGACCCTTGTTCGTGAAGAACAGGATCCAGTCGTGGGTAGAGCATACGAAGAAGTGGCTGACGATGTCGTCCTGGCGGAGCGTCGCCCCGCTGACGCCCTTCCCGCCACGCCGCTGCGACCGGTAGAGATCGACCTTGGTCCGCTTCGCGTACCCGGTGCGGGTGATCGTCACCACCACGTCCTCGCGGGCGATGAGGTCCTCCATCGAGACCTCGCCGTCGAACGGGACGATCTTCGTACGCCGGTCGTCACCCCACTTCGCGACGATCTCACCCAGCTCCTCCGAGACGATCCGCCGCTGCCGCTCCGGCTTGGCCAGGATGTCCTTGAGGTCGGCGATCTCCACTTCGAGCTTCGCCAGGTCGTCCAGGATCCGCTGCCGCTCCAGGGCGGCCAGCCGGCGCAGCTGCATGTCCAGGATCGCTGTCGCCTGGACCTCGTCGATGTCCAGCAGCCGGATCAGGCCCTGCCGTGCGTCCTCCACAGTGGGCGAGCGCCGGATCAGGGCGATCACCTCGTCCAGCGCGTCCAGCGCCTTGGACAGACCGCGCAGGATGTGCGCCCGCTCCTCGGCCTTGCGCAGCCGGAACGCGGTCCGCCGCCGGATCACCTCGATCTGGTGCTCGACGTAGTAGCGGATGAACTGGGCCAGGTTGAGCGTGCGCGGCACGCCGTCGACGAGCGCCAGCATGTTGGCGCCGAACGTCTCCTGGAGCTGGGTGTGCTTGTAGAGGTTGTTCAGCACCACCTTGGCGACCGCGTCGCGCTTGAGCACGAGCACGATCCGCATACCGGTACGCCCGGAGGACTCGTCGCGGATGTCGGCGATGCCGGCGAGCTTGCCCTCCTTGATCAGCTCGGCGATGCGCTCGGCGAGGTTGTCCGGGTTGACCTGGTAGGGCAGCTCGCTGACGACGAGCGCCGGCCGGCCCCGCTTGTCCTCCTCGACCTCGACCACGGCACGCATGCGGATCGAGCCGCGCCCGGTCCGGTACGCGTCCTGGATGGCCGCCTGACCGACGATCAGGCCGTGGGTCGGGAAGTCCGGGCCCTTGACGATCTCCAGAAGGGCTTCCAGCGTGGTGGCCTCGTCGGCCTCCGGGTGCTCCAGGCACCACTGCACGGCCGCGCCGATCTCGCGCAGGTTGTGCGGCGGGATCTTGGTGGCCATGCCGACCGCGATGCCCTCGGAACCGTTGATCAGCAGGTTCGGGATCCGCGACGGCAGGATGGTGGGCTCCTTGGCCCGGCCGTCGTAGTTGTCCTGCAGGTCGACGGTGTCCTCGTCGATGTCCCGCAGCATCTCCATCGCCAGCGGGTCTAGCTTGCACTCGGTGTTGTGGCTGACGAAACCGTCGGAGACGAACGAGTGGTCCTCGGTGTCCACCCGGATGCTGTAGACCGGCTGCACACCGGCGTCCGTGACGTCGGTCACCTCGGCGTAGTAGAAGCGGCCGTCGACGAGCGGTTCGACCACGTCGAGGATGCCCGGCTCGGTGATCCGGGCGGCGATCTCGTCGCGGTCCCGCTCCCAGCGCTCGATCCGGTCCACGTTGTGCCGGCGCAGCCAGTCACGCTCGGTCCAGCGGTTCGCGCCGTGCTCGCGGACGAAGTCACCGACGAACGGCACGTGGTCGCCGGGGAGCGCGGTGCTGCTCGCCGGCACCTGGGCCAGCTCGGATTCCAGCTTGGCCTGCTTGCGGCCGAGGAATCCGACGTGAGCGGCGAAGATCCGGGCGTCCCGCCGGTTGGTGACGACGACCTTGATCTCGCCGTCGTACCGGCACTGCCGGCTGACCACGCCGAACTCCAGCAGCAGTTGCTGCACCTCGCGGGCCAACCGCTCGCTACGGGTCGAGTAGGAGACCTGGATGGTGTGGCGGGGCAGCAGCGACGACGAGCCGTCGCCCTCGAACAGCGCCTGAAGGAAGGCCCGCTTGACCGCGGCCGGTCCGCGCCAGACGAACTCCGGCACGAACTTGTCGGCGCTCCGCGCGCCCACCATCTCGCCGAGCACGCTCGCCCGCAGCGCGGAGAGGTTCTGTACATCGAGTTCGTGCAGCGTGCTGCCGGAGGCGATGACCCGCTCGGCGACGTACCGGGGGCCACCGACCGCGAGGTCATAGGCGGTGAGGACCCGGACGAAGAACTCCCGGTCCACGTTGTTGAAGCCGGCCCGCTGCTCGGACACCCACCCCTCGGACACGAACGCGCCCGCGAGCACGGCTGCCTCGATGTGCTCCAGCATCGGGTAGCCGATCTCGTCCGGCACGGTGCGCTGGAGGGCCACCCGGTCGCCCGGGGCGACCTCGGCGAGCAGCTTCCACAGCAGGGTCGGCACACCGGCCACGTTCACCAGGCAGAGCACCGGGTGGTTGTGGGTGCCGGTCAGCTCGTACCCCTCACGGGTGCGCAACCGCAGCGTGGGATGCTCGCCTGAGTGGAAGAACCTGCTGGCACGGACCAGATCACCGTTGCGGTCACGGACCTTGAGGTCGACGTCGGTCTCGCTGCTCGGCGCGGCGTCCGGCACGATGTCGCCGATCCGGACGGTGCCGTCGACGGTACGAACCCGGACATCTGCCGCAAGGCAGTACCTCATGGCCGCAGCCGGATCATTTCCCGGCGAGCCGAAGTTGCCGTTGCCGTCGACCAGCGGGTAGCGCAGCGACCACGGCTGCGCCATCCGGACCAGCGCGTCGTAGATGGCCGAGTCGCCGTGCGGGTGGAACTGGCCCATCACGTCGCCGACGACGCGGGAGCACTTCACGTACCCGCGGTCCGGCCGGTAGCCGGAGTCGAACATGGCGTAGAGGATCTTGCGGTGGACCGGCTTGAGCCCGTCCCGGACGTCCGGCAGGGCCCGCCCGACGATGACGCTCATCGCGTAGTCGAGGTACGAGCGCTGCATCTCGACCTCGAGGCCGACCGGCTCGATCCGGTCGTGCTGGACGACCGCCGCCAGGGGTTCCGGGGTCTCCGGCTCGTTCGGGGTGGACTCGGGAGTATCGGTCACTGTTAACCCTTATCAGACTCAGAGTCGTGGTCTCGCTGTGGATAACGGCTGTGGAAAGCGGCCAGGCTGTGGATAACTCTGTGGACTACCGGGCCGGCCGGTGGATCGCCGGCCGACCCGGGGCGAGTCCGTCAGATGTCCAGGAACCGCACGTCCTTGGCGTTGCGCTGGATGAACGACCGGCGAGCCTCGACGTCCTCGCCCATCAGGACGCTGAACAGCTCGTCCGCGGTGGCGGCGTCGTCGAGCGTGACCTGGCGCAGCGTACGCGTGGCCGGGTTCATCGTGGTCTCCCACAGCTCGGGGTAGTTCATCTCGCCGAGACCCTTGAACCGCTGGATGTCGTCCGGGCGGGCGTTGGGCTTCTTCTGCTGACGCAGTGCGATCAGCCCGTCGCGTTCCCGGTCCGAGTACGCGTACTGGGCGTCGTCGCCCTTCTTGTTCCACTTGATCTTGTAGAGCGGCGGGGCGGCCAGGTAGACGTGCCCCAGCTCGACCAGCGGCCGCATGAACCGGAACAGCAGCGTGAGCAGCAGCGTCTGGATGTGCTGGCCGTCGACGTCGGCGTCGGCCATCAGCACGATCTTGTGGTAGCGCAGCTTCTCGATGTCGAAGTCGTCGTGGATGCCGGTGCCGAGCGCGGTGATCAGCGCCTGCACCTCGTTGTTCTTCAGCACCCGGTCGATGCGGGCCTTCTCCACGTTGAGGATCTTGCCGCGGATCGGCAGGATCGCCTGTGTACGCGGGTCGCGGCCCTGCTTGGCCGAGCCGCCGGCCGAGTCGCCCTCGACGATGAAGACCTCGGACTCGCGCGGGTCGGTGGACTGGCAGTCGGCCAGCTTGCCGGGCATCGAGCCGGACTCCAGCAGCGACTTGCGCCGGGCGAGCTTGCGCGCCTGCTGGGCGGCGATCCGGGCCCGGGCCGCCTGGGAGGCCTTCTGAATGATGATCTTCGCCTCGGCCGGGTTGCGGTCGAACCAGTCGACGAGCGACTCGTTGCAGACCCGCTGCACGAAGCCCTTGACCGGGGTGTTGCCCAGCTTGGTCTTGGTCTGTCCCTCGAACTGCGGGTCGGTGAGCTTGACCGAGATGATCGCGGCCAGGCCCTCGCGGATGTCCTCACCGGAGAGGCGCTCGTCGCCCTTGAGCAGCTTCTTCTCGGCGCCGTAGCGGTTGACGACGCTCGTCAGCGCGGCCCGGAAGCCCTCCTCGTGGGTGCCGCCCTCGTGGGTGTTGATGTTGTTGGCGAAGGTGTAGACCGACTCGCCGTACGACTCGTTCCACTGCATGGCGATCTCGACCGACATGCCCGTCTCCTCGGCGCCGAACTCGACCACCGTCTTGTGGATCGGGCTCTTGGAGGCGTTGAGGTGCCGGACGAAGTCGGCGATGCCGCCCTCGTAGTGGAAGGTGACCTCGCGGGTCTTGCCGTCCTCGTCCTCCGGCACCCGCTCGTCGAGCAGGTGGATGGTGAGGCCCCGGGTGAGGAAGGCCATCTCCTGGAGGCGCCGGTAGATCGTGTGGAAGTCGAAGTCGACGGTCTCGAAGACGTCCGGGTCGGGCCAGAAGGAGACAGCCGAACCGGTGCGGTCGGTCGCCTCGCCCTTCTCCAGCGGCGTCGGCTTGGAGTGGTCGTACCGCTGGCGCCAGACGAAGCCGTCCTTGTGGATCTCCACGGCCATCCTGGTGGACAGCGCGTTCACCACGGAGACGCCGACGCCGTGCAGGCCGCCGGAGACGGCGTACGCCTTGCCGTCGAACTTGCCGCCCGCGTGCAGCACGGTAAGGGCGACCTCGACACCCGGCTTCTTCAGCTTGGGGTGCAGGTCGACCGGGAAGCCACGGCCGTTGTCGGTCACCCGGACACCGCCGTCGGCCAGCAGCACCACGTCGATGGTGTCGCAGTGCCCGGCCAGCGCCTCGTCCACCGCGTTGTCGACGACCTCCCACACCAGGTGGTGCAGACCGCGCTCGCCGGTGGACCCGATGTACATACCGGGCCGCTTCCGGACCGCTTCCAGGCCTTCGAGAACGGTGATGGACTCGGCACCGTACTTCTTGTTGTCCTCCGCTGCCACGCTCGGCCACTTTCTCGCACCGGCCGCGCGTGGGCGCGGGGCGCGGGTTCGGCGGACAGGACGCGACGTCGGCGCGCATGGACCGCCCCTGGGATCGCCAGGCTCGGATCATGCACGCCGGGCGCCGCGGTTGCCCGCGGATCGCGATCGGCTCGGACCCGATGCGGGACTATGATCGAGGGCTCATGCGGGCCCCGGTCCGTCGCTCCGTCTCGGGTCTTTCGTCTCGCCCTCAATCTTACTGTGCGGAGCCGACCAAACCGCCACTCGGCACCCTCTCCGAGGCGGCTGAGAATGCCGTAGCCGGACGAACCGCGTCGCCCACGACTCCCCCTACACGCCATTGGGGCGGTACCGCGCCACCGGCCACCGTGAGCCACGACGGTCATCCGACCGGTGATCGGCGGCTGCCCCGACCGGGGGTCGCGGCCGGGCCCGGCGTGCCGTAGCTTTTGCGGCGCCGCCGTTGCGGTCTTGATCTTTTGCGCCCGGAACCGGGACGATCGTCGGAGATGGTCCGAAAACGCTTGGTGAGAGGTGACGCCAGATGGGGCTGGACAACGTCGCGGTGCACTGGCCGCGGACCGGCCGCTTCTACGATCCGGTCGCGCCGGCTGAGTTCGTGGACTTCGGCGAGATCGTGGACATGCCCCGGATCTCCGCGCCGACCGCGGCGCTCGCCGAGCTGATCGCGAAGACCGGCACGGTACGCGCGACCGCGTACACCGAGTTGGTCGACCTGATCCTCGGGCTGGAGAATGTGCTCTACGCCACGGAGAACGCGGTCGAGGACGAGGACCCGGTGATCGACCCGGACGGCTGCTCCTGGATCGCCGAGGGCGTGGAGAAGTTCGTCACACGGCACCGGCCGTACGGCGAGCCGGTCACGTTCGAGTCGGTGAGCGAGGTGCTGCGCGCGTTGCTCGGCGACGGGCGGCTGGCCGAGCAGCAGCTCCGCTGGCTCGACAGCCGGCTCGACCGGCTGCGGGACGAGAGCGGCGATCCGCCGCAGTGGAACTTCACCTGCGCCGAGCTGAGTGTGCTGGCGGCCTTCTACCGGCGCTGCGCGGAGCGGGGCTTCGCGGTCTACGCCGACGCCTGACCGGGCGCACCGGCCGGGCGGGGCCCGTGCGAACCCGCCGTGGTGGCCCGGTTGGCTGCCGCGATCACCTCGGTCAGTGCCGTGTGCAGGTGCCGCAGGTCGGCCGGCGGCAGGCCGAGGCGCTGCACGATGGCCGGCGGGATCCGCTCGGCCTGCGCCCGCAGCGCCTGCCCTTCGGCGGTGAGGGAGACGGCCAGGCTGCGCTCGTCGGCGGCGTCGCGTTCCCGCCGGATGTAGCCGGCCGCCTCCAGCCGCTTGAGCAGCGGTGACAACGTGCCCGGGTCGAGCTGGAGCAGCCGGCTCAGCTCCCGCCCGGACAGCGGCGCGTGCTGCCAGAGCGCCAGCATGACCAGGTATTGCGGGTGGGTGAGCCCCATCGGTTCCAGCAACGGCCGGTAGACAGCGACGACGCCGCGGGCGGCGACTGAGAGCGCGAAGCAGACCTGCTGCTCCAGCGCCAGGGGGTCCTCCTCGATGCCGTCGATCACTGGTGTCCTCCTCGTCGTCGTTGCGATGGTAGCAATGATTGGTGTACCAATGGTTTGTACACAAAACAGGGAGGGCGGCGGGATGAGCGACGACGAGCAGGTGGGCGACGCCTCCGGCAAGGGCGGCCGCCTGTTGGGCTGGGTGTTCCGCAACCTCGCCGGCCCGTCTCAGGTGCAGGGCGCGGTGCAGGGCGGCTCGCAACTGGCCCGCGAGGCCTGGAAGCAGGACCTGGAGCGCCGCAAGCAGTGGAGCCGCGAGCAGCGCGAACTCAAGCGCGCCCGGCGGGAGGCGCGGCGTTCGGGCGGTGTCGGTCAGCCGTAGGTGTCGCGAGGGCCGCGCCCGCGTACCCGTCGGGGACCGCGCGACCACGACGGCGCCGCCGGCCCGTGGATGTGCAGCTTGCGCACCACGTTGTGGCCCACCTCGCGGGCGATCTGCTGCAACAGCGAGCCCGCCAGCAGGCGCAACTGGGTCGCCCACGCCGTCGAACGCGCCTCCACGGTCAGCTCGCCGTCCTCCAGCTTGACCGGGCGGCTGTGCTGCGCGACCTCCGGGCCGACCACCTTCTCCCACGCGCCGAACACCGTCGCCTCGGCCGCCGGCCGCTGCCAGCCGCGCGCCTTCATCAGCTTGTCCAGCACCGCGCCGAGCGGCTGCGGGTCGCGCGGATCCGGACCCGGGCCGGAGTAGCCGCGCAGCCGCTTCTCGCCGTCGCCGCGGACCGCGCCGCGCCGCCGCGGCGCCGCCGCCTGCCGCCGGGCCTTCGCCGCGTCGAGCACCGCCCGGGCCAGTTCCGGCCCGCTCGTGCCCTCCGGCAGGTTCGCGGCCGGCTCACCGTCCGCGGGCTTTCCCGGGGTACGCGCGTCGCGTCCCGGCCCGAGCCGCGCGGGCGGGAGCTGCACCTCGTCATCCGGCACGTCGCACCGTCCCCTCGCCCACCGCGTACCGGGTGCCACGCAGCGTCGCCGGCACGTCGTCGTCCACGGCACAGGTGACGAGAAGCTGGCTCGCGCCGCCGACCAGCTCGGCCAGCCGTTCCCGCCGGCCGGTGTCCAGCTCGGCGAAGACGTCGTCGAGCACCAGCACCGGCTCGATCCCGTCGGCGCGCAGCAGGTCGTACCCGGCCAGCCGCAACGCCAGCGCGTACGACCAGGACTCGCCGTGGCTCGCGTACCCCTTGGCGGGCAGCGGGCCGAGCGTCAGCGCCAGGTCGTCGCGGTGCGGGCCGACGAGCGTGGTGCCGCGCTCGATCTCGGCGGCCCGGTTCGCGGTGAGCGCGGCGGCGAGCGCCTCCGCCAGCGCCGCGCGGTCGGCACCGGGTTCGGGCAGCTCCACCGAGGGCCGGTACGCGATGCCGGCCGCGCCGCGGCCGGCCGCCACCGCGTCGTACGCCTTCGCCACGTGCGGGGTGAGCGCGGCCACCAGTTCCAGGCGGCCGGCGAGCAGGTCCGCGCCGTGCTGCGCCAGATGCGCGTCCCACACGGCCAGCGTCGACAGGTCACCGCCGCGTGTGCCACCGGTCTTGCGAGCGAGGTACGACGTACGCAGCAGCGCGTTGCGTTGCTTGACCACACGCTCGTAGTCGGCGCGGACACCGGCGTAGCGGGGCTGGCGGGTGACCAGCAGGTCGTCCAGGTAGCGGCGGCGTTCGGCCGGGTCGCCGCGGACCAGCTCCAGATCCTCCGGCGCGAACAGCACCAGGCGCAGCACGCCGAGCACGTCCCGGGCGCGCCGGGCCGGGGACCGGCCGAGCCGGGCCCGGTTGGCCTTGCCCGGCACGATCTCCAGCTCGATCAGCAGTTCCCGGCCCTCGTGCACCACGGCGCAGCGGATCACCGCCGAGGCGGCGCCCATCCGCACCAGCGGGGCGTCGGTGGCGACCCGGTGCGAATCCAGGGTCGCCACGTAACCCAGCGCCTCGACCAGGTTGGTCTTGCCGACGCCGTTCGCGCCGACGAGCACGTTCGGCCCCGGCTCCAGGTCGACGCCGACGCGCTCGTACGAGCGGAAGTCGACCAGTTCGAGCCGGCGGACGTACACAGCCCGTGGATACCGGTCAGCGCTTGTGGACGGCGTGGCCGCCGAACTGCTGGCGCAGCGCGGCGACGGCCTTCATCGCGGGCGAGTCGTCCTGCCGCGAGGCGAACCGGGCGAACAGCGACGCGGTGATGACGTTGAGCGGCACGGCGAGCCGGACCGCCTCGTCCACGGTCCAGCGGCCCTCGCCGGTGTCCTCGGTGTAGCCGCTCAGCTCGGCCAGCTCCGGGTCCTCGTCGAGTGCCCGGTCCAGCAGGTCGAGCAGCCAGGAGCGCACGACGGTGCCCTCGCGCCACGACTTGAACACGCCGGGGACGTTCGTCACCAGCTCCGATGCCGCGAGCAGCTCGTAGCCCTCGGCGTACGCGTGCATCAGGCCGTACTCGATGCCGTTGTGCACCATCTTGGCGTAGTGGCCGGCACCGACCGGGCCGGCGTGCACGAAGCCGAACTCGCCCTCGGGCTTGAGCGCCTCGAAGATCGGCATGAGGCGCTCGACGTGCTCCTGCGCGCCGCCGACCATCAGCGCGTACCCGTTCTGCCGGCCCCAGACGCCGCCGGAGACGCCGACGTCGATGTAGCCGATGCCCTGCTCGTTCAGCCGCTCGGCGCGCGAGGCGTCGTCGCTGAACCGGGAGTTGCCGCCGTCGATGATGATGTCGCCCTCGCCGAGCACACCGGCGAGCTCGTCGATGGTGGCGTCGGTGACGCCGGCGGGAACCATGACCCAGACCGCGCGGGGCGACTGGAGCTTCTCGGCAAGCTCGGCCAGGCTCGCGGCGTCGCTGATCTCCGGGTTGTGGTCGTAGCCGACCACCTCGTGCCCGGCGGCGCGCAACCGCTCCCGCATGTTGCCGCCCATGCGGCCGAGTCCTACCAGGCCGAGCTGCATCTGCTCCTACCTCCGTACGTCAGGGTCGTGCTGCTGCGATCAGCGGGACACGCGGATCGGCATGATGAGGTACCGGTACCCCGGGATGACGTCGCCATCCTCGCCTGCCGGGGAGATGACCGCGGGCTTGAACGCGTCGACGAACCGGAGCAGGGCGTGCTGCGCGCCCAGGTTGGCCAGGCCGTCGATGAGATACTGCGGGTTGAACCCGATGGTCAGCGGCTCGCCGCTGAAGGCGGCCTCCATGGCCTCGCTGGCCCGGGCCTCCTCGGTCCCGCCCGCCTCGACCACGAGACCGTCGGCGCTGAAGCTGAGGAGCACCGGGGTGGTGCGCTCGGCGACCAGCGCAACGCGCTTGACCACCTCGATGAGCGCGGCGACGGCGACGCGGGCCTCGGCATTGTGGTCGGCCGGGAACAGCGAGCGCACCGGCGGGTAGTTGGCGCCGTCGAGCAGCCGGCTGGTGGTCCGGCGGGTGCCGCCGGAGAAACCAATCATGCCTTCACCGGCACCGCCGGAGGAGAGCGCCATGGTGACGTGGCCGCCGAGCGGGCCGAGCGCCTTCGCGGTGTCGTGCAGCGTACGGGCCGGCACCAGCGCGTTGAGGCTGATCTCCGGGTCGTCCGGGTTCCACTCCATCTCGCGCAGCGCGAGGCGGTAGCGGTCGGTCGCCAGCATGGCCATCGTGCTGCCGCTCAGCTCGATCCGCACACCGGTCATCATCGGCAGCGTCTCGTCGCGGCCGGCGGCCACCGCCACCTGGGCCACGGCGGAGGCGAAGGCGGCGGCGTCGACGGTGCCGGCGCTCTCCGGCATCTCCGGCAGCGTCGGGTAGTCCTCCACCGGCATGGTGGGCAGCGTGAACCGGGCACTGCCGCAGACCAGTTCGAGGTGGGCGCCGACGGCGGCGATGTCCACCGGCTTGGCCGGCAGGGCCTTGGTGATCTCGGCGAGCAGGCGGCCGGAGACCAGCGCGGCGCCGTCCGCGTCTCCCTGCACCTCGACCGTCACCTGGCTGGAGACCTCGTAGTCGAAGCCGGAGACCTGGAGGTTGCCGTCGGTGACGCGGAGCATCACCCCGGCCAGCACCGGTACGGAGGGTCGGTTGGGCAGGCTCTTGGCGGTCCACGCGACCGCCTCGGCGAGCGCGTCGCGCTCCACTCGGAACTTCATCAATGCCTCCGCGTCGACGTCAGCGACAACTCTCTCATGCCGACCGCTGCCACCCGTCCCGCCCGACCGTGCGGGTACCCATCGCACCTTAAGGCGCTGGGGCATCGGCTGTGCGCCCGACCCCGTGGATCCAGGTGCCCCGGGCGACTGCCGACGGCAGTGCTCCGGCCCGATCCACAGGAAGTCCAACGGTGATGATTGGTTTTTGTTGTTTAGAAGAGATAACTCATCGTCTTCATCGCACCTGTGCAAACTGTGGAGAACCGGCGTCCTCGCAGGTCAGACACCTTATCCACAGGTGGGTTGGCTGGGGATAACCAGGGGTGAAACTCGTGTCCCGGTCCACAGCCCTCGCCGGCCGCCGGGTTTTCCACGGCTGTCCACCGGTTTTCCACCGGTAATCCACCGGTCTTCTCCCCAGCGCTGTGGACAGCGCCGACAGGGTCGAGAGCCGTCATCCCCAGAACCTTCAACAGCCCGCCCACAGGCAAACCGTCGTCTGGGGACAACGTGGTCGTCATCCCCAGGCATCCACAGCGTTGTCCCCAGGAGTTGTCCACAGTCTGTGGGTAACCGGCCGAGTGCGAAGCGTGGTTTTCCACTGCCTGTGACACAGGGGCTGTGGACAACGGGTACGAGCTGTGGACGAGCACACGACAGATCCTGGGCCCTCCACCGGGTCGAGGGTCAACATTTCCCCGCTGTCGGCTACTTGCCACCCGCCCGAGCCCACCCCCACTCGGGCTGATCATGAAGTTGGCGGCATCTGGCGTCCGGTTTGTCGCCGCTAACCTCATGATCGACGCGAACGGTCGGCCGACGCGAACGGTCGGCCGACGAGGACGGGACCGTGGCGGTGGGCGGTTGGTGTGGCGCCGATGAGGGCACGCCTGGGGCGTGATGCTCGGCTCTGGCGAGAATCCTGGTGGGAAACGGCCGCTATCAGGGCGCCACGATCTGCGGGGATGTTCGCGCGTCCGTCGCTCCTTGTCGACCAAGGAGTTCGGGGCAGGAAGGGCGTGTCTCCCCGACACGAACTCCTTCGTCACCGCTGGAGCAGCCGGGTGGCGGGAGCAGCGGGGGCGGGGCGGTCAGGTGTTCTGCTTGATGCGGTTGGTCAGCTCGGCGATCTGGTTGTAGAGCGAGCGCCGCTCCGCCATCTGCTGACGGATCTTGCGGTCCGCGTGCATCACCGTCGTGTGGTCCCGGCCGCCGAACGCCTGCCCGATCCGGGGCAGCGACAGGTCGGTCAGCTCGCGGCACAGGTACATGGCCACCTGACGCGCGTTCACCAGCACCCGGGAGCGGGAGTGGCCGCGCAGGTCCTCCAGGCTCACGCCGAAGTAGTCGGCCGTGGACACCATGATCTGGTCCGCGGTGATCTCCGGGCCGGCGCCGTCCGGGATGAAGTCCCGCAGCACCTCCTCGGCCAGCGACAGCTCGACCGAGGATCGGGTGAGGCTGGCGAAGGCGGTGACCCGGATCAGCGCCCCCTCCAGTTCACGGATCGAGTTCGAGACCCGGGACGCGATGAACTCCAGCACGTCCGGCGGGGCGAACAGCCGCTCCTGCGCCGCCTTCTTCTGCAGGATCGCGATCCGCGTCTCCAGGTCCGGCGGCTGGATGTCGGCGAGCAGGCCCCACTCGAACCGCGTACGCAGCCGGTCTTCGAGGGTCGCCAGCTGCTTCGGCGAGCGGTCGGAAGTGATCACGATCTGCTTGTTGGCGTTGTGCAGCGTGTTGAAGGTGTGGAAGAACTCCTCCTGGGTCCGCTCCCGGTTCTCCAGGAACTGGATGTCGTCGATCAGGAGGATGTCCACGTCCCGGTAGCGGCGCTGGAACGCGCTCGTCTTGTCGTCGCGCAGCGAGTTGATGAAGTCGTTCGTGAACTCCTCGGTCGAGACGTACCGGACCGAGCGTGCGTTGCCGAGCGTCGTGGCGTAGTGCCCGATGGCGTGCAGCAGGTGGGTCTTGCCCAGCCCGGAGCTGCCGTAGATGAACAGCGGGTTGTACGCCTTCGCCGGCGACTCGGCCACCGCCACGCTCGCCGCGTGTGCGAACCGGTTGGACGAGCCGATGACGAACGTCTCGAACATGTACTTCGGGTTGAGCCGGTTGCCGCCGCTCTCCGTACCGCCGGGGAGCCTGCGGTCGGCCTGGCCGCCGGGGCGGTGGTGGTCGGCGCCACCACGGCCGGGGCCGTTGTCGGTGGCGCCGTCGCGGGGCAGGCCGCGCATCGGCGCGGGGTCGGCGGCCGGGCTCTCCCGGTAGCGGGGCTCGTATCCGCCGGCGTCTGGTACGGGCGGCTCGATGCGGGTGCGCTCGTCGAACGCGCGGCGTTCGGGCGCGGTGCGCACCGGCTCGGCGAACGCGGCGCTGAAGAGAGTGTCCTGCGCGTCTCGGCCCGCCGGGATCAGGTGCGGGCGGCCGCCGTCGGCGGTCCGCTGGCGTGGCGCCGGTTCGTCGAGCGGCTGCTCCGGGCGCGGTTCGGCGTACCCGGACTCGGCGTACCCGGGTTCCGGGCGCGGCGACGGGAAGGCCGGGGCGGACGCGGGCGGGCCGGGCTGGTCGAACCCGGGCAGCGGGGCGGCGTCGTGCTCGGGCAGCTCCGGGCCGGTGCGGTAGACGGTGCCGGCCGGGCGGGCGCCCGGGTCCTCGGAGACCCGCACGGTGACGGCCACCTGGATCGGCCGGCCGAGCCGGCGGCTCAACGCCTCGGTGATGGCCGGGCGGAGCCGGGACTCGATCACGTCCCGGGTGAAGGCGTCCGGCACCGAGAGCAGCGCGGTGTCCTCGACGATCGCCCGAAGCCGGGTGAGCCGGAGGTACGCCCGTTGCTGCGCGGAGATGATCTCGTCGGCGAGTTCGTCGGTGGTCGCCGTCCACACCGCGGCGAGGTCGGTCGCTCCGGTCACCGTCGTGCCACCCCCTCGCCTGCTCCTTCTCACGCCCGCCCGGACGGCTGACCGGTCGTCATCCACAAGTTATCCACAGCCTGTGTACCGACCGATTGTGGCCGCCCACCGGACGCGGGTCGGACCTGCCCCCCTCGATCCAGGGAGGCGTTGAAGCGGGTTCACCGTGCCGAACGATTCAACAGCGTGTCCGGTCTTGCCGATCGGCGACAAACCCCGGACCCCCGACAAACCTCGGACCCCCGACGCCGACCGCAATCGCGCACGCTAACAGCGCGGACCCCACAGCATCAACCGGCGACACTCTGACGACCTTGGCAACATCAGTGAAAAGCGCCCCTTCGGTCGCCCTTGCCCGCAGGTCGGACGCCCGAGTGTGACGTTTGACGGTCATTGCGCCCCTGCGTAGGCTGGAGCGGCTGCTCTCTCGCCCTCTGCTAGGGTGATTGATGCTTGCTGTCCGTGGCTGTCACCCCGCATCGCCGGGGAGCGTGTCACGGCAGCGCCGATCGGAGGTCACCGGCAGGTGATCTGGACCAGCACACGACCCCGGGCGATCCGCCGCGCGGGGCGTACGACAACGGAGAGCCTGACGTGAGCAAGCGCACCTACCAGCCGAACAACCGCCGGCGCGCGAAGACCCACGGCTTCCGGCTGCGCATGCGCACCCGTGCCGGCCGCGCCATCATCTCGACCCGTCGCTCCAAGGGCCGCGCCCGCCTGTCGGCCTGACGCCGACAGGTCCGGTCCGGGGACGTGGGCAGTCGTGCTGGCCGCCGCGCAACGACTGCGGCGCAGTAACGACTTCGCCGCAGCGGTTCGCGGTGGCCGACGCGTCGGCCGCGGCGCCGTCGTGGTCCACCTGACCCTCCCCGAGCCGATCGGCACCACCGCGACACTCCCGCCGGAGCCGGCGCGAAGCAGCGGTGCGGAGACCTCCGCACCGAGCCGCGCCGGCTTCGTCGTGTCCAAGGCCGTCGGCGGCGCTGTGGTCCGCAACAAGGTCCGCCGACGGCTCCGGCACCTGGTCCGCGAGCGGCTGGCCGAGCTGCCCGCCGGCACCACCCTCGTGGTACGCGCGCTGCCCGCATCGGCCGACGCGACGTACACCCGGCTCGGGGCCGACCTGGACGCGGCCATCGCCGCCGCGCGGGCCCCCCGGGGACGGCGGTCGCGGTGAGCGGCCCGACGACGGCGACTCCGTCGCCCACAACCGGTGCCCGCATGCTGCTGGCGCCCATCATCGCGTACCGTCGGTGGATAAGTCCGGCGCTGCCGGCCCGCTGCCGGTTCTACCCGTCGTGCAGTGCCTACGCCGTCGAGGCGGTGTCCCGGCACGGTGCGCTGCGGGGATCCTGGCTGACGGTCCGTCGGCTGTCGCGCTGCCACCCCTTCCACCCTGGTGGACACGACCCGGTTCCGGAGCCGGGCGACCGCCGCCGTTCCGACGTGACTGGAGCCTGAGTGTTTAGTCTCGACTGGATCTACTACGCGATTTCGTGGATCCTGCTGACCTGGCACTCGGCCTGGGACGCCATCGGAGTTCCGGTCGGGGCCGTGATCGGTACGAACTGGGCCTGGATCCTCGCCATCGTCTTCCTGGTGGTGACGGTCCGGGTGATCCTGTTCCCGGTCTTCGTCAAGCAGATCAAGTCGCAGCGTGCCATGCAGGCGCTCCAGCCGAAGGTCAAGGAGCTCCAGGAGAAGCACAAGGGTGACCGGGAGACGCTCCAGAAGGAGATGATGGAGCTCTATCGGAAGGAAAAGGCCAACCCGCTCATGGGCTGCCTTCCGATGTTCCTCCAGATCCCGGTCTTCCTGGGCCTGTTCCACACGCTGCGCCGCCTCAGCCCCGACAACCAGGGCAAGACCCTGTACGGCTGGACCGTCGACCAGTTCAACAGCGCCTCCAACGCGACGCTGTTCACCGCGCCGATCTCCGGCAAGTTCGGCTCCACGGCCGAGGAACTGAGCCGGCTGGGCGCGAACACCGGCACGGTCAAGGTGGTCGCCGGCATCCTGGTGCTCATCATGATCGCCACCACCTATCTGACCAGCCGTCAGATGATCCTCAAGACCGGGTGGGCCGAGGATCCGCAGCAGCGCATGGTGCAGCGGCTGATGCTCTACGGCATCCCGCTGTCGCTGCTGATCTCGGGCGCGATCTTCCCGATCGGTGTGATCATCTACTGGGTCACCAACAACCTCTTCACCCTCGGCCAGCAGCAGTGGGTGCTGCGGAAGTTCCCGCCGCCGCCGACCGCGAAGAGCACCAGCGCCGCCAAGAGCACGGGCGGCAAGAGCCCGATGCAGCCGGCCAAGACCGGTGGCCTGTTCGGCCGCAAGGCGGCCCAGCCGCCGGCGAAGGCTCCGGCCGTCGCGCCGAAGGTGGCCGGCCCGAAGCCGGGCGCCAAGCCGGTCAACCCGAAGAAGGGTGGCAGCAAGCCCGCCAAGCGACAGGGCTGAGCCCACAGGGCCACCGTCGCGACGTCGGCGGTGGCCCGTTCCGGCCGCGTGCTGCCATCCGAGGAGTCGGCGCCGGGCCGGAATCGCCGCGCGGAGCGCGGACACGGGCGAAACTGGCCCGTACAGACGTGCCCGAGGGCACCCGGCGACCCTCCCGCCGGCCCCGGGAGACCAGCGGACCCCCGACGGTCCGGCCGAGCGAGTACGGAGATGAGACCCGTGACCGAGACCAGCATCCCCAGCGCCGACCAGTCCCTGGACGAGGAGACCCCCGTTACCGCCGCCACCGAGACCGAGGACGCCGCGGGCGAGGCCCGGGAGAAGAAGGCCCCGGCCGACAGCGACCTGTTCCGGCAGAGCGAGATCGCCGCCGACTACGTCGAGGGTCTGCTGGACATCCTCGACTACGACGGCGACATCGACGAGCTGGTCTCCGGCGGCCGCCCCGTCGTCGAGGTCGTCGGCGGCCGACTCCAGAACCTGGTCGGCCAGCGCGGCGCGACACTGGAGGCGCTCCAGGAGCTGACCCGGCTGGCCGTGTTCCGTCAGACCGGCACTCCGAGCCGGCTGCTGCTCGACGTCGGCGGCTACCGGGCCGCCCGGCGTAAGGAACTGGCCGCCGTGGCGAAGAACGCGGTCGAGAAGGTCAAGGAGCACGGCGAGCCGGTGCGCCTGGAGCCGATGTCGGCGTTCGAGCGCAAGTGCGTGCACGACGTGGTGAACGCGATGAGCGGGGTGGAGAGCGAGTCCGAGGGCGTCGAGCCCAACCGCCGCATCGTCGTCCGGCCGGTGGCGGACTGAGGTCCGTGATCTCCGACGAGACGACGGCAGGAGCCGTGACCGGCCCGGGCGGTACGCCGCCCGGGCCGTCGGCTGTGCGCCCCGACAACACAGCCGACCCGGTCTTCTCCGATGACGACGGGCCGGCCGACCCGGCGTACCCGGGAAGGGCCGTGACCGACCCCGGCGAGCCCGCCTTCTCCGGCGAGCCGGCGGTGGTGACCGGGATCGAGCCCGCCGACCCGGCGGTGGACGTGACACCCGCCTTCTCCGGTGAGCAGGCGGCGGACATGACGCCGACCGACCCGGCCGCGGTGGCCGACCCGGTCTTCGCGGAGCCGTCGGCGGACGCACCGTCCCTCGTGGACAGTGACGCCGCGCCCGATCCGGCCTCGGCGACGCTGCCCCCCGAACTGGCGGAGGCCGCCCGCGCGTTGTTCGGTGACCGGCTCGACCTGGCCGCCGCGTACGCCGAACTGCTCGCCACCGACGGCGTGGTGCGCGGCCTGATCGGCCCCCGCGAGACGCCGCGCCTGTGGGAGCGGCACCTGCTCAACTGTGCGGTGGTGGCGGAACGGATCCCGGATGGTGCCAGCGTGATCGACGTCGGCTCCGGCGCCGGGCTCCCAGGTCTGGTGCTGGCGATCGCGCGTCCCGACCTCACCGTGACGCTCGTCGAGCCGCTCGCCCGGCGGACCGCCTTCCTGATCGAGGCGGTACAGCGTCTCGGCCTGACCCGGGACGTCCGTGTGTTCCGTGGGCGGGCTGAGGAGGCGGCGGCCGGCTCGCGTGATCGGCAACCGCTGAGCGCCGACATCGTGACGGCCCGCGCGGTGGCGCCGCTGGACCGGCTCGCCTCCTGGTGTCTGCCGCTCGTGGCTCCCGGCGGCCGGCTCGTAGCGCTCAAGGGCGCATCGGCGGCCGACGAGATCACCGAGCACGCCGAGGCCGTGATCCGCCTTGGCGGTGGGACGCCGGAACTGCATCGCTGCGGCGAAGGGGTGATCGAACCCCCGGCGACTGCGGTCGAGGTGGTTCGGGAGCGAGTGGTCAACCCGCGCCGTCCGAAGAAGCCGAAGCGGTCGCGTGGCGGTCGCCGCCGCGGCGACCGTTGAGCCGGTACGCCATTCCACCCGCCCGATCCGGTCGTTGGACCGGTGGGCGTGACGCGATCGATCGCAACCCGACATGGACCCACCGCGCCCGTCGGCCGTAGGCTGACCGCGCGTCGATAGTGTGGAACGGCGGTGCCGGGCGGCACCCGAACCCGACGGTTCCCGCCGAGCCGACGGCGCCGTGCGAGGCGCGGGCGCGATTCGACGGGTGCGGACCGACCATCCGGAGCGGGTAGGGATGACAGGTGCATGACGACGGCAGGTACGACGATCCACGGTTGACCGGACCAGGAGGCGAGCCCTCCGCCGACCCCGTTTCACGTGAAACCAACTACCAGGAGTGGACGGTGAACGAGTCCGGCGAACCGTCCTCCCCGTACCCGGCTCAGCCGTCCAAGCGACGGGAGTCGTCGACCGGCGGGCCCGTGCGTCCCGTGTCGTCCGTGCCGGCGAACGTACCGCCGGCACGCGACCCGCTCGACCCGGCCGACGGTCCGGTGAACGCACCGACCCCGCGCCCGCCCGTGGTGCGGGCGAACGCCGTGGTACCCACCCGCTACGAACCCCAGCCGCCCGTCTCGGCCGTGCCGTTCCAGGCCGTCCCCGAGGTCGCAGTGGCGCCGTCCGACACGCCACAAGCGGACGGGTACGGGGACGAGGCAGACGCCAGCACGTACGTTTCACGTGAAACCCCGACGCGCGAAGAGGATGATCCACCGTTGGCTATGGAGGCGATGCGCGCCGTGCAGATCCTGAATCCCAGTGGCGAGGTCACCATGCCGCGCCCCGACCGGACCCGGGTGATGTGCGTCGCCAACCAGAAGGGCGGCGTGGGTAAGACGACCACCACCGTGAACCTCGCAGTGGCGCTCGCGCTGCACGGCAACCGGGTGCTCGTGGTCGACCTTGACCCCCAGGGAAACGCCTCCACCGGTCTGAACGTGCCGCACCACACGGGCGTGCCCGACGTGTACGACTGCCTGATCGACAGCGTGCCGCTGGAGGAGGTGGCCCAGGCGGTCGAGGGCATTCCGAACCTGTGGTGCGTACCGGCCACGATCGACCTGGCCGGCGCCGAGATCGAGCTGGTCTCGGTGGTGGCCCGGGAGTCGCGGCTGGCGCGGGCCATCGCCGCGTACCCGGGTCACTTCGACTACGTCTTCATAGACTGTCCGCCGTCGCTCGGCCTGCTCACAGTCAACGCGCTCGTGGCCGCGCAGGAGGTGCTGATCCCGATCCAGTGTGAGTACTACGCGCTGGAGGGCCTCAACCAGCTGATCAACAACATCAACCTGGTTCGTCAGCACCTCAACCCGAAGCTCGAAGTCTCCACGATCCTGCTCACCATGTACGACAGGCGTACCCGGCTGGCCGACGCGGTGGAGCAGGACGTCCGGAACCACTTCGGCGACAAGGTGCTCCAGGCCGTCATCCCCCGCAACGTGCGTGTCTCCGAGGCACCGAGCTACGGCCAGTCGGTGATGACCTACGATCCCGGTTCGCGGGGGGCCACGAGCTACTTCGAGGCCGCCCAGGAGATCGCGGAACGAGGCGTCAAGGAGCCGGTGAGCCGGAATGCGTAGTGCGGAGATGTCGCTGGGAGGCGTCGCATGAAGAACCGTCCCCGCGGCGGACTGGGCCGAGGGCTCGGCGCCCTCATCCCCACCGGCCCGGTACCGGGCGCCGAACCGGCCGCCGTCGAGCCGGAGTCGTCGGCCACCGCCGCGTCGCCGTCGGCTCCGGTCGCCGGCGCGACCGCTGCCATCACCGGCGGCGTCGGGAGCACCCCGTTTCCGGCCGTCGAGCCCGAGCCCCAGCTGAGCCCGGTGCCCGGCGCCCGCTTCGCGGAGATCCCGGTCGACGCGATCGTGCCGAACCCGAAGCAGCCCCGGCACGTCTTCGACGAGGAGGCGCTGGAGGAACTGAAGACCTCGATCCAGGAGGTCGGCTTCCTCCAGCCGATCGTGGTTCGCCAGCTCGACCCCGAGAAGTTCGAACTCGTGATGGGTGAGCGGCGCTGGCGTGCCGCCCAAGCGGTCGGCCGGGAGACCATCCCCGCCATCGTCCGGGACACCAAGGACGACGCGATGCTCCGGGACGCGCTCCTGGAGAACATCCACCGCGCCAACCTCAACCCGCTCGAAGAGGCAGCGGCGTACCAGCAACTGCTGGAGGAGTTCGGTGCCACGCACGAGGAACTGGCCCGGCGAATCGGCCGCAGCCGCCCGCAGATCTCCAACACCATCAGGCTGATGAACCTGCCGCCCGCCGTGCAGCGCCGGGTCGCCGCCGGTGTCCTGTCTGCCGGCCACGCCCGGGCACTGCTCAGCCTGGACAGTGCCGAAGCGCAGGAGGCGCTCGCGGAGCGGATCGTCCGCGAGGGCATCACCGTCCGCGGCGCCGAGGAACTGGTGCACCTGGCGCTCGCCGAGGAGCCGGCGAAGACCGCCGCCGCCAAGCGTCGGCCGAAGCCGCACGCCCCGGCGCTCACCGATCTCGCGGACCGGCTCTCGGACCGGTTCGACACCCGGGTGAAGGTCGACATCGGCCGCAGCAAGGGCAAGATCACGATCGAGTTCGCCACCGTCGACGACCTGGAGCGGATCGTCGGCATCATCGGCGTGGGCGAGGACGGGCAGCCCGAGGCGTAGCCCGCTCCTCCGGTCTGATGATCCGGCCGCACCACCCGACGAGGGGGTGCGGCCGGATCTGCATCTGGGGCTTGCTTTCGCTGCCGCACCTGCGGAGTCGAGATGGGCAGTCCGCTTTCTGATCGCGTCGAGGTCGGTCGGCTACCGCTCGTCACCCGTGGTTTCACGTGAAACGGGGAGCGCGGCTGAGGCGTGTGGCGCTCACCTCGCGGGTCTCCGCGGAACGTGCTCGGAGGCATGCCGTTTTCGATCGGCCATCCGAGTAGGCGCTCGACGTCAGACGAGCCGGTTACGACCGGTCCGTAGCGAGGGGAATCTGTGGTTCGGAGGCTGGCCTCAGCGGTGGGAGCCGATACCGGCTGGTCCGTAGCGATGGAGCGGTCGGCCCGGGCAGTGTCGGAATTCGTCCCTTGATGGCTGGCTCGTTCCGGCCGCCCGGCCGCCCGGCCGCCCGGCCGCCCGGTCGCCGGCCACGGACTCACCGCGAGCCGACTCTGAGGCGGAAGAACCACCTGAGTCTGGCGTGAGGAGTCCGGACCAACGCAACGGGCGAGTCGTGAGGCCGAACAGCTCAGTGGGCAGCCGAACGGCACTGGCCCCGGCTTCCGGATCGACGCGGCTGGTCCTGGCGCGTCGATCCGGCGCTACCCCGGGATGGGCGGTGGGACCGACTCACTGGGCCAGGTCGCGGTGAGCCCGGCCCACCCGGTCGTGTGAGCCGGAGGAACGGGCGCTGCCGGCGACCTCGACAGCGGGCTCGCCCGAGCCGTGCACGGCGGGCACCGAACCATCGAGCCGTGCACGGCGGGCACCGAACCATCGAGCCGTGCACGACGACTTGGACCATCGGCCCGGGCACGATGAGTCTTGTCGCCCACACGAGCGCGGTGAGACGGCGAGCCGTTTCACGTGAAACGGCAGCACCCACTTCCGTTCGCCGCAGAGCTACGCCGAGTACAAAGGATGACGCGTGGCGCTCGTCGGCATGACGGCTGAGCGGTAGTCCTCACTCGAATCCTCGCGGTCGATCCCTCAAGAACGCCACCGCCTCCGGCGCGGCGGGCCGCTTCTCGGCCCCTCAGCCGGTGCGCTCCCGATCACCCGCCCGTCTGTCGGCCAGTCCGACGAAGCAGTCTCCGGGAGACGGCCGCGCGCACCGAGCCCGGCGGCTCGCGTCGAGGAGAGCGGCGCCCCCGCCGTTTCACGTGAAACACGTACGAGAAGAAAGCCGTCGGCACCCGGTGCGGATCGGTCACCGGATCGTTGGAAGAACGGGTCCAGACACACCCCGAGTTATCCACAGCGGTTGTCCACAGGTCCTCCCCGTTTCACGTGAAACGAAGCGAGGAAACCCTTGCTGAGCAGTGCATGACGCGCTGTGCTGGTGATCTCGGCAGCCTGTGGACAACGCGGTGGACAACCGGTGTGCGGCCAGTGGAACAGGTAGGGACAGGCGTCGCCAACTCGGTTAGGGTCAGCGTCGTGCCGGACACCCCTCCCTCAGTTCCCGACTTCACCCAGTGGCCGTCCTTCCCCTTCGAGGGCGATCTCCGCGTCAAGCAACTCGACGAGCCCGTACCGTTCGAACCTCCCCGCCGCGGCGAGGCGGACCGGGAGTGCACCGCCTGCAACGCGCCCGACGAGGCGTACATCTGGGTCGGTGAGCGGTGGCGCGTCCGCGCCATGGACCGGCCCACCGGCCTGCCGATGGTCCTGATCCTGGAGTCCCGTTCCCACCTGGATCTGGGCGACCTGCCGAACCTGCTCGCCGCCGAGCTGGGCGTGATGACCGTCCGCCTGGAGCGGGCCGTCCGCTCGCTCGACGGGGTGGCCCGCGTGCATGTGAACCGGTGGGGCGACGGGTCGGCGCACCTGCACCTGTGGTTCCTGGCCCGGCCGTACGGGCGACTGCAACTGCGGGGCACGTTCCTGTCGCTGTGGGACTCGATCCTGCCGCCGATCTCCGAGGAGAAGTGGCGGGAGAATCTGGCCATGGTGGCCGCGTGGCTCGCCGAGTTCGGCGGCCGTCCGTTGGCCGAGCCGCCGCGCATCCACTGGCAGGCACCGTCGAGTCTCTCCCCGACCTCGCCCGCGAACGCCGCTGAGGAGCCCGAGGACGAGGCCGTGTCGGTGATCGAGGCAGCGGACGAGATTCCCGAGTCCGACGCGGCAGCGGACCTCTCAGACCCCTCGGCGGGCCCGTCGGAGCCCGACCCGGCACCGCGGACCGGCCCGGCGCCGGAAAACGCCGGGGACAGCGCGCCGAGCAGCGTCCCGGACAGTGAAGACGAGGACGAGGACGAGGCCGGGCCGGACGACCGGCCGGACGCAGCGCGTACCCGGGAGGGCTGAGGTCAGCGACGCCGTGCGGCGGCCCGGGTCACGAGTGCGCCGAGGACCCGGCCGAAGTCCAGCCCGGCCGCCTGGATCGCCAGCGGCAGGAGCGACGTCTCGGTCATGCCCGGGGAGACGTTGACCTCCAGCACGTGCGGGACGCCGCCGGCGTCGACGATCAGGTCGACCCGGGACACGTCGCGCAGGCCGAGCGCGGTGTGCGCGGCGAGCGCCACCTCGGTCACCCGGGCGGTCGTCGCGGCGTCGAGCCGGGCCGGCGCGTGCCAGGTGGTACGCCCCGCGGTGTAGCGGGCCGCGTAGTCGTAGACGCCGTTGCGCGGCACGATCTCGACCGGGGGCAGGGCCTGCGGCCCCTTGCCGAGGTCGAGCACGGAGACCGCCACGTCCATCCCGGGGACGTAGCGCTCCACGAGCGCGGTCTGGTCGTACGCGAAACAACCCACCATCGCGGCCGGCAGCGACGCCGCCTCCCGGACCACGGCGGCGCCCAGTCCGGAACCGCCCTGCGCCGGCTTGACCATCAGCGGCAGCCCGAGACGGTCGACGATCCGGTCCAGGACGGCCACCGCCCCCAGCTCGGAGAAACGGTCGTGCGGCAGCGCCACCCAGTCGGGTGTGGGGATACCCGCCTCGCGCAGCACCGCCTTGGCGGACGGCTTGTCCCAGGCGAGGCGCGACGACCGGGCGTCACAGCCGACGTAGGGCACGTCCCAGAGGTCGAGTACGCCGCGCAGCGAGCCGTCCTCGCCGGTGGCGCCGTGCAGGGCGATCACCACGGCGTCCGGCGGGTCGGCGGTCAGGGCGGGCAGCAACGCCACGTCGGCGTCGCGCAGTTCCGCGTCGACGCCGACGGCGCGTAGCGCGTCGAGCACCCGGCGGCCCGACCGCAGTGAGACGTCCCGCTCGTAGGAGAGGCCGCCCGCGAGCACGAGAACGTGCAGCTCGTCGTCGGCGGCGGATCCGGTCACGGGAGGCGGTGCGGCGGGGCTGTCGGACATGCGGGCATCATGCCAAGTCGGGACCGGGCGCGTCCGAGCCGCCCTGGCGACGGCGGGGTCCGGCGCCGCCCACCGCGCCGAACACCTTGCGCATCGCGATCTCCTGCTCCATCACCCCGGCGAGCCGGCGGACGCCTTCGCGGATCCGCTCCGGCGTCGGGAAGGAGAAGTTGAGCCGCATGTTCCCGGTGCCGGTGCCGTCGGCGTAGAAGCCGGTCCCCGGCACGTACGCGACGCGGGCGGCCACGGCGCGCGGCATCATCGCCTTGGAGTCGAGCCCGTCCGGCAGCGTCGCCCAGACGAACAGGCCGCCGCGCGGTGTGGTCCAGGTGGTGCCCTCCGGCATCAGGTCGGCCATCGCGTCGAGCAACGCGTCCCGGCGCTCGCGGTAGACCTCGCGGTAGACCTTGAGCTGCTGCCGCCAGGGCATGGTGCCGAGGTACGTCGAGACGGCCGACTGCGCGTAGGCGCTCGGGCACAGGATCTGCGCCTCGCTGGCGATGACCAGCTTGTCGCGGACCGCGTGCGGGGCCAGGATCCAGCCCACCCGCAGGCCCGGCGCGAACGTCTTGGAGAACGTGCTCAGGTAGAAGACCCCGTCGCGCCGCCGGGCCCGCATCGGCCTGGGCGCCTCGCCTTCGAAACCGAGCTGACCGTACGGGTCGTCCTCCACCACGAGCAGCCCGGCGCGCTCGCAGATGTCGAGCACCCGTTCGCGCCGCTCCTCGCTCAGCGTCACACCGGCGGGGTTCTGGTAGGTGGGGATGGTGTAGAGGAACTTCACCCGCCGGCCGGCCCGGGCCAGGTCGGCGATGGCCACCTCCAGCGCCTCCGGGATGAGCCCCTCGTCGTCCATCGGCACGTGGGCCACCTGGGCCTGGGCGGCCTGGAACACCCCGAGCGCGCCGACGTACGTCGGGCCCTCGGCGAGCACCACGTCACCCGGGTCCAGGAAGAGGCGGGCCACCAGGTCGAGGGCCTGCTGGCCGCCGACCGTCACCACCACGTCCTCCGGTGAGGCGCCGCAGGAGGCGTCGATCCCGGACAGGGACATCACCTCGCAGATCCGCTCGCGCAGCTCGGGGGTGCCCTGGCCGATGCCGTACTGGAGGGTGGTGGCGCCGTGGTCGGAGCCGAGCCGGCCGAGCATCTCGCCGACCGCGTCGAGCGGCAGCGCCGCGATGTAGGGGGCCCCACCGGCGAGCGAGACGACCTCCGGCCGGCTGGCCACCGCGAAGAGTGCCCGGATCTCCGAGGCGGTCATTCCGCGGACGCGCCGGGCGTACCGGTCGGTGTAGTCGTCGAGCGTCGTGCCGGTCATGGACATCACCTCGATCGGGTGTCGGCGGGGCTGCCGCCCGGTGTGGTACCCGCGATGCCGACATCCATTGGCGGCGGGGGGCCGGTTGGTCGATCGTAGTCCCCGGTGACGGTCGCGGCACCGGCCGTGTGGACACGTCCACATCCCGGACCCGCCGTCGGCCGTCCGGGCGGGGGTTCGTCCGTTCATTCCCGCACCGCCGGACGGGGGCGTACGATCGCTCGTCGGGAGCAGGAGGGCGCGGGACTCACCGGCGCTCCGAGCCTAGTGGTGGGGTGCGCTCATGTCGCGACGTCTGGTCAGCCTGACCCTGGACACGCTGGAGGACCTGCCTCGATCCTGCCGGAGCTGCGTCTACTGGGAGCTGGATCCGGTCTCCGCCGAGCGGGCCTGCGCGGCAGGCGACCCGGGTCTGGAGAAGGAGGCGTGGGTCTCCCAGACGCTGCTGGAGTGGGGCTCCTGCGGCAAGCTCGTCTACGTCGACGGCATGCCGGCCGGTTTCGTCATGTACGCCCCACCGGCGTACGTTCCGCGCTCGATGGCGTTTCCCACCTCGCCGGTCTCGGCGGACGCGGCGCTGCTGATGACGGCGCACGTGGTGCCCGCCTTCGCCGACGGCGGCCTGGGCCGGATCCTGGTGCAGGGCGTGGCCCGCGACCTGACCAAGCGCGGCATCAAGGCGATCGAGGCGTTCGGCGACGCCAAGTTCGGCGACGACGCGGACGACCCGGCCCGCGCGTGCGTGGCACCCGCCGACTTCTTCCTCTCGGTGGGCTTCAAGACGGTCCGGCCGCACCCGCGCTACCCCCGGCTGCGGCTGGAGCTGCGGACGGCGCTGAGCTGGAAGTCGGACGTCGAGTACGCGCTGGAGAAGCTGCTCGGCTCGATGAGCCCGGAGACGCTGCTGCGGCCGGTCCGCCCGGCGCCCGCCACCCGCTCGACAAGCTGAGTCGCGGCTCAGTCGACGACGGTGCCGGCGGCCACGATCGCCCGCAGTTCGCTCACGTCGATCGAGCCGGTCGGCACGTCCCGCTCGATCGGCAGGTACATCCGCTGCACGCCGGCCACGATGGCCTCGACCACCAGGTCCCGGAAGCGTGGGTCGACGAGCCGCGCCCGGTCGTCCGGTGAGGTGAGGTAGCCGACCTCGACGCGTACCGCCGGCATCCGGGTGAGCCGGAGCAGTTCCCAGGCCTTGGCGTGGGTACGGCAGTCGCGCAGCCCGGTGCGGGCCACGATCTCCCGCTGCACGAGCCCGGCCAGGCGCTCGCCGGTCGCCGACGTGACGCCGTTGTCGGTGCCGTAGTGGTAGGTGGCCACGCCCTCGGCCTCCGGGTTGGCGTGCCCGTCGGTGTGCAGCGAGATGAACACGTCGGCGCCGAGGGAGTTGGCGAGCTGGGCCCGGTCCGCGTCCGGCAGGCAGTCGCCGGGCGACGGGCCCCGGGTGAGCTGCACCCGTACGCCGGCGGCGGCGAGCCGCCCCTCCAGCCGGCTGGCGAGGTCGTGCGCGAGGTCCGCCTCGCTCCAGCGCAGCGTGCCGTCGGGCACCACCACGCCCGGGTCGGTGCCGCCGTGCCCCGGGTCGATCACCACGGTCCGCCCGACGAGCGCCGGACCGGCCTGCCGGATGGCGTCGGACTCGCGCAGCCACTGCGGGCGCCCGCCGACCACCTTGCGGCCGAGGCGGCGCAGCGCGTTGACGGTGTGCGGCCCGCACGAGCCGTCCGGTTTCAGGCGCATCTCCCGCTGGAACTGCGCCACCGCACGGGAGGTGCGGATGCCGTAGATGGCATCGGCGCGGCCCACGTCGTACCCCATCTCCAGCAGGCGTTCCTGGAGCGAGCGGACGTCCTCGCCGGTCAGCGGCTCGGGTACGGCGTGGTAGAGCGCGCGGGCGCCGAACCGCCAGCGGGCCGCGTCGAGCGCCCGCCACGTCTCGGCACCGACCCGCCCGTCGACGCTGAGGCCGCGGGACTGCTGGAAGGCCCGTACCGCGCGTTCGGTCTGGGCGTCGTAGTCGTCGCCCGCGGCCTCGGCGGGGAGAAGTTCCAGGCCGGCGAGGACGGTACGGATCTCGGCCACCGCCGGTCCCTGGTCACCGGGTCGGATCGGACGCACGACGACCCCCTCTGCACGGACGTTGGCGGACCGGAACTCCGACGGATGCTTACGGAGCGTACCGTGGCCGATACCCGACGGGTTCGCGTTCATGCAGGTCGGAAAAGCCGGAACCCCCGCCACCGGGACGCGGTGACGGGGGTTCCGGCGGTGTCGGTACGGCTCAGAGCGCCGACTCGATGAGCTTGACCAGCTCACCCTTCGGCTTGGCGCCGGCGATGGACTGCACCGGCTGGCCGTTCTTGAAGATGGTCAGCGTCGGCACCGACATGACCCGGTAGGTGCGAGCCGTCTCCGGGTTCTCGTCGATGTTGAGCTTGACGATGGTGACCTGGTCCTTCATCTCGCCGGCGATCTCCTCCAGCAGCGGCGAGACCTTGCGGCAGGGGCCGCACCACTCCGCCCAGAAGTCGACCAGCACCGGCTTGTCGGACTGCAGCACGTCACTGACGAAGCTGGCGTCCGTGACCGCCTTGGTTGCTCCCACTATGAACTCTCCTCCTCCGAACCTTGCTCGTGGAACTCTCAGCCCTGGATGGTGGCGATGAACCGCTCGGCGTCCAGCGCGGCGGCGCAGCCGGTGCCGGCCGCCGTGATGGCCTGCCGGTAGGTGTGGTCGACGAGGTCGCCCGCCGCGAACACACCGGGCACGCTGGTACGGGTGCTGGGGGCCTGCACCTTCACGTACCCCTCGTCGTCCAGCTCGACCTGACCGCGGAACAGCTCGCTGCGCGGGTCGTGCCCGATGGCCACGAACACGCCCGTGACGTCGAGCACCTTGCTCTCGCCGGTGTGCACGTTGCGCACCCGTACGCCGTTGACCTTGCCGTCGTCGCCGAGGATCTCCTCGACCACGGAGTTCCACTCGACCTTGATCTTCTCGTTCCCGAGCGCCCGGTCCGCCATGATCTTGCTGGCGCGGAACGAGTCGCGGCGGTGGATGATCGTCACCGACTCGGCGAAGCGGGTGAGGAAGCTCGCCTCCTCCATCGCCGAGTCGCCGCCGCCGACCACCACGATGTGCTGGTTGCGGAAGAAGAAGCCGTCACAGGTGGCGCAGGACGACACGCCGTGGCCGAGGTATTCCTGCTCGCCCGGCACACCCAGCGGACGCCAGGCCGAACCGGTGGAGAGGATGACGGCGTGGGCGCGGTACGCGGTCTCGCCCACCCACACCGTGCTCACCGCGTCGGAGCCGATCTCGCCGGTGTCCTTCAGCTCGACCCGCGTCACGTCGTCGGTGAGGAACTCGGCGCCGAAGCGCTCGGCCTGCTTGCGCATGTTGTCCATCAGCTCGGGGCCGAGGATGCCGTCCGCGAAGCCGGGGAAGTTCTCCACCTCGGTGGTGGTCATCAGCGCACCACCCGACTGCACGCCCTCGATCACCAGGGGCTTCAGGTTGGCGCGGGCGGCGTAGACCGCCGCCGTGTAGCCGGCCGGACCGGAGCCGATGATGATCAGGTTGCGGACCTCGTCCACTGCCGTCTCCCGATGTGTGTGTTCGTCACCGGCCGCACCGATGTCGATCCCGAGTGCCGACGGCTCTGGGGGCGCCGGCGCCTGACTTGCAGAACGTCATCGTACGAAGCGGGGATTCCCGAGCCGGTCATCCGGTGGGTCAGGTCACGTGGCGGGACAAGCGTCGTGACCGCGTTTTCACCCTACCCGCGTCCGGAACCGCGTGTCCGCGCCGGACCCGGGTACCCCGCACTCCGGCCCGCTCACCCAGCCCCAGCGGGCGCCGCCCGCGTCCGCGAACGTCACCACGAGCGCCGGTGCGCCCTGGAAGCGGGCGTAGTCGACCATGTCCACGGTGAGCGGCCCGGCACCGTGCTCGGCCCCGATCGCGGTGAGGCACGCGGTGAGCGTCTCCGGCCGGGTCAGCCGGTCCAGCCCGCCGAGGGCGCTGAGGCGCTGATCCTCGCGGAACAGGGGCGTCTCCGCGCCGTCCTTCGCCGCGCCGGACGGACCGGCCATGTCTCCCGGGATCGACTTCGTTCCGGCGGACGCCCGGCCACCGGCGAGGCGTTCCGGTGTCCAGTCGGTGCCGCTGCGCACTGCTGGTCCGGTGGTCCGGTACAGCGCGCCGGCCATCGGCGCCGCCTCCCGGGCCGCCTGGTCGGCCGTACCGCCGTCGCCCGGGTCGGCCATCCGGCCGACACCGAGCCCCACCGCGGCGACCGAGGCCGCGGCCAGCGCCACCGGCCCGGCGATGCGGGCCCAGCGCCGGGGACGTCGACCGGGGCCGCTGTGCCGGTCGGGACGGGGTGCCGTGCCGGGTGGCCGGCTCGCGCCGCCGGGCTGCGCCGGCACGAGCGGCGTACCGTCGCGCAGCGCGGGGCCGGCCCCGGCGAGCGCCGCGGTGATCCGGTCGGCCACCGCCTGCGGCATCTCCGGCGCGGGGGCCGCGGCCCAGCCGGCCAGGTCGGCGCCGACCAGGTCGACCGCGTCGGCGAGATTCTCGTACGCGGCACGCCACGTCGGGTCCTGCTCGACCAGCCGTGCCACCGTCGCCTGCTCGGGGGTGCCGTCCAGCGCCCCGCCGAGGTAGTCGGCGAGCAGGTCGTGGTCGACCTCGCTGAACTCCCGGGAAGTCACGGCTCCTCCTGGCTGACGGCCTGACGGGACGCTCCCGACGAGGATCCGACGCCCTCGGGGCGTCTGCGGTTCCCGGAGGTGAGCCGCGGCACGTCGGCGGCCGGGGCGTCACCGCCGGTCCGCAGGTGCCCGAGCAGCACGGCGAGGCGGGCCCGGCCTCTGGCGCACCGGCTCTTCACAGTGCCCTCGGCGACCCCGAGCATGGCGGCGACCTCGGCCACCGGGTAGCCCTGCACGTCGACCAGCACCAGCGCGGCCCGCTGCTCCGCGGGCAGCGCCGCGAGCGCCTGCCGGACCACCAGCGCGGTGTCGTGGTCGCGGGCCGGCGCGGCCGGTTCCGCACCACCGGTGTGCCGGCCCGGTTCGCCGTCGGTGTGCACGCCGTCGGGCAGCGGGACGGTGGCGTGGGCCTGCCGCCTCCGGATCCGGTCCAGGCAGGCGTTCACCACGATGCGGTGCAGCCAGGTGGTGACCGCCGAGTCGCCCCGAAACCGGGCTGCCGCGCGGTGCGCCGACAGCATGGCGTCCTGGAGGGCGTCGGCGGCCTCCTCGCGGTCGCCGATCGTCCGCAGCGCGACCGCCCAGAGGCGGTCCCGGTGCCGTTGGAACAGCTCGGTGAAGGCGTCCCGGTCGCCCGCCGCGTGTGCCCGGAGCAGTTCCAGGTCGGAGCGGCCGGGCTGCGCGCCGTCGTGTTCCGCCATCACCACATCCGGCGGAGGTGGCGTGGCAGGGACGGCGGCCGGGTCACGAGCCCTGGACCACGATCTCCTGGACGCCGAGCTTCCAGCTGTTGCCGCTGTCCTTCGCCGGCAGCTTGGTGATCCAGAACAGCAGGTACTGGTACTTCTGGTCCGGCTCGAAGGCGTTGAAGATCATCTTGGTGCCGCCGTCCTCGTTCGCCGGCCCGATCAGTGTCGAGTAGGCGTTGACGAGCTGCTTGTCGCCGGAGGAGCTGGACGGGAAGTCGCCTCGGGCGCCGGTACGCAGCTCCACGGTGGCACCGGTGGCCGAAAGCGTCGCCTCCAGCTGCTTGACCGTGTGCGGGGCGCCCAGGTCGATCCAGACACCCATGCCCTTCTTGAGGCCGCCGAACTTGCCGTTGTTGCGGTAGCTGTTGGTCTCCCAGCCCTCGTCGTCGTTTCCGTCGATCACCTTCTCGGCGTTGCGCACCTCGGCGCGGTCGCCGTCCGGGTCGATGATCCGTACGTCCTGGATGGTGAGCTTGCGGACCTGCGCGGCGGGCTCGGCGCCGCCCCCGGTGGCCGGCGCGCTGTTCGACGGCTGGGCGACCGGCTCCTTGTCGCCGTCGTCGCCACCACCGAGCGCGTTGATGCCGATGAGCAGCCCGACCAGGGCGACCGCCAGCAGGCCGGCGATGCCGATGGCGACCTTGCGACCGCCGGCCGCGGCCAGCGGTGAGGGTTCCTCGCCGGGCTCGGCGGTGAAACGCAGCGGGCCGGCCTGCTCCAGGAACTGCTCGTCGGCGGGGATGTCGAGCCGGCTCAGCTCGGCGGCCAGCACGTCCGACGACGGCGCGGGGATCTCCGGGTCGAGCAGGTCCATGGTGAGGTCGTCGAGGTAGGCCGGCACACCGGCGCGCATCTGCCGGGGCGCGGCGATGGCGCCGCCCGCGTCCCGGACGGCGTCCGGCAGGGCGGCGCGGCCGTGCCCGGCGGTGGCGCCGTGCAGCGGAGCCTCGCCGTGCGGCCAGTGCCCGGTCAGGGCGAAGTAGAGCACCCCGCCGACCGCGCGCAGGTCGTTCTCCTGGCTGTCCGCGCCGTCGGTACGCGCGTCGGCGAGCACCACGCGGCCGTCGTCGCTGATCATGACGGTGCCGGGGTGGAGGTTGCCGTGCACCATGCCGGTGGCGTGCACGGCGGCGAGGGCGCTCGCGACGGCGTTGCCGATCGCGGTGGCCCGGACCGGGTCCAGCGGCCCGTCGGCGGCGACCAGTTCGCGCAGCGACTGCCCGTCGACCCACTCGCGGACCACGTAGGCCCGGTCGTCCTCGTCGATCGCGTCGTAGACGCCGACCAGGTTCGGGTGGATGACGCGGCTCGCGGCGACCGCCGCCTGAAGCATCTCGGTGGCGGAGTCGCCACCCGGGTAGCGGAGGACCACGGCGACGGGACGGCGGAGCACCACGTCGACACCGCGCCAGACCAGCCGGCCCGCGCTGTCGTTGTTGATGTGCTCGACCAGTTCGTACCGCTCCGCGAGCAGCTCACCGACAGTGGGAGCACCGAAGGTCACGACCGCAGGAGAGGTCTCCTCCGCTTCCTGACCCTCGCCGACCTGGGTCACCCGTCCTCCCTCGGTGATCGCGTCGATCGATGGACCCGTGCTGCTGGGCATGTGGCTTCCCGCTCTGCCTTCGGTGGAACGGCCGCGGTGTCGACACCCGCGTCGATCCCGGTCGTACCCGTCGAGAGCGACCTTACCCGGGATGCCCGGTTCTCCGACATGTCATCTTCCCGCTGTGACCGGCCGGAAGGCCAGTCGCCACGGGCCCCGGCCGGGTCGCCCGCCCACCCGGCGGGCGAGCCGGACACGCACCGCCAATCTAGAGGTTGGCGGCAACGAGGCGGCACAGGGGCGTACCGGAGTGGTGACGGGGAGGTTTTCCCCGCCCCGGCCTGCGCTCCCTCGTCCGTACGGTTGGTTGTCCACAGGCCGAGAGGCCCATTGGACGGCGGAATTCCAAGTTATCCACAGCCGTATCCCCAGCCTGGTGATCCTCGTTGACCGTCGGTCACCGAGGGGGTCAACGCCCGAGGCGCCGCCGGACCATCCCGACCACCTCGGTGATCTCGCCGATCCGCAGCACCATGGCGAGCCCGAGATAGGTCGCGCCGATCGCCGCGCCGCCGATCACCAGCTGGACCGCCGCGGTGAGCCAGCTCAGGCTCGCCGGGTCGCCGGGGAGCACGGCCACCACGAGCACGCCGACGAGCGCGGCGCCGAGCGCCGCCACGACCACCCGGCCGAGCGTCCGCATGATCCCGCCCAGCCCGATCCGGCCCACCCGGGGCCGCAGCAGCATCGCCGAGATGATCGCCGCCGCCAGGTACGACACGGCGTTGCCGAGCATCATCCCGGCGGCCGCGAACGTGTTCGAGAAGAGCAGGAACAGGCCGACCTGGAGCAGAACGCGCAGCGCCACCACCGGGATGTTGACCAGAGCCGGGGTACGGGTGTCCGGCAGCGCGTAGAACGCGAAGGTGAAGAGCTGGCTCACCGCGAACGGCACCAGGCCCAGCGCCGCCACGAGCAGCACGGTCGAGGTGGCCACCGCGTTGTCGCCGGTGAACGCGCCGTACCGGAAGACCACCACCGAGATCGGGGCGGCCAGCACCGCGTAGCAGACCGCGATGGGTGCGAGCACCGCGGTGACCATCCGGGTGCCCCGGGCCAGGTCGGCGGTGACGTCGTGGAACCGGTTCTCGGCCGCCGCCGCGCTCATCCGGGGCATCAGCGCCGTGATGATCGAGACCGCGATGATGCCGTGCGCCATCATCAGCAGCAGGAAGACGTTGTTGTAGATCAGCAGGCCGGCGTTCTCGCCGTCCCCGCCGGTGGCCCGGTTGAGCAGGTTGACCACCACGAAGAGGCCGAGCTGGTTGACCGCGACGTAGCAGAACATCCAGGCGCCGAGCCGGGCCAGCTCGCGCAGCCCCAGCTCGCGGAAGTCGAATCGTGCCTTCCACCGGAAGCCGACCTTGCGCAGCGCGGGCAGCAGTCCGATCGCCTGCACCGCCACGCCCAGCAGCGTGCCGCCGCCGACCAGCAGGATCCGGTCCCAGCCCACCTCACCGGGCCGCAGGCCGGTCGCGCCGAAGACGACGATGTACAGCCCGAACGTGCCGATGGAGACGAGGTTGTTGAGGATCGGCGCCCACATCGGGGCGGCGAAGTGCCCCCGGGTGTTCAGCACCGCGGCGATCAGCGCGCTGATGCCGGTGAAGAACAGCATCGGCAGCATCAGGTACGAGAGCCGGGTGACGAGCGTGGTGTACGCCGGGTCGTCGCCGCCGGCCGCGTACACGGCGGTCAGCACCGGAGCCAGCAGCACCGCGATCAGCGCGGTCGCTGCGAGCGCCAGCACCGCGAGGGTGAGCAGGCGCTGAGCGTACGCCTCGCCCCGGTCCGCGTCGATCTTGCGACGGCGGACCAGCACCGGAACCAGGACGCTCGTCAGCACGCCGCCGAGCAGGAACTCGTACACCTGGTTGGGCAGGAACTGGGCGGTGGTGAACGCGTCGCCGACCATGGTGCCGAGCGCGGCACCGATCATCAGGTTGCGGATGAAGCCCGTACCCCGGCTCACCAGGCTGCCGATGGCCATCACCGCGCTGTTCGCCGCGGCGCTGGTCTCGGCGACCACCTCCTGCGGCGGCGCGACCGCCTCGACGCCGGGCTGGTTCAGCGGCTCGGCGGAGATGAAGGTGGCGCCGTCGTCCGGCGGCAGGCCGCCGCCGTGCGCGTTCGCGCTGCGGTAGAGCCCGCCGCTCATCTGCCAGCCTCCAGGGGGTACGTGGCGACCGGGCCCGGCCGGCCCCGCTCAACCGGAACCTTAGTCAACCCGGGCCTGTTACCCGCGCCCGGCGCGGTCGATCCACCTCCGGCCCGATAGGCTGGCGATCCCATGTCCGAAGCCTCCGCCTCCCACGCCGCCGACCGCCGCGAACTGACCGCCGCTCAGCGCAACGCCGTCGCCGAACTGCTCCGAGTCTCACCGGTCGCCGACGAGCTGGGCCGGCGCTTCGCCCAGGCCGGTCACGAACTGCACCTGGTGGGCGGTTCCGTCCGCGACGCGCTGCTCGGGCGGCTCGGCAACGACCTCGACTTCTGCACCGACGCCCACCCGGACGAGACCATCAAGGTCATCCGCGGCTGGGCCGAGTCGATCTGGGAGACCGGACGCGAGTTCGGCACCATCGCCTGCCAGCGCGACGGCCTCAACCTGGAGATCACCACGTTCCGCGCGGAGGTCTACGACCAGGTCAGCCGCAACCCGGTGGTGCAGTACGGCACCAGCCTGACCGAAGACCTCAAGCGCCGCGACTTCACAGTCAACGCGATGGCGGTCAGTCTTCCCGACCACCGGTTCACCGACCCGTACGGCGGACTGGCCGATCTGGCCGCCAAGATCATTCGTACCCCGGGAACGCCGCAGGAGTCGTTCCGCGACGACCCGCTGCGGATGCTGCGCGCGGCCCGGTTCGCCGCCCAGCTCCGCTTCGCGGTCCACCCGGACGTCCGTGCGGCGATGACCGAGATGGCCGGCGACCTGGACCGGATCACCGCCGAGCGGATCCGGGACGAGTTCACCAAGCTCCTCTGCGGTGCCGACCCGATCACCGGGCTGCGCCTGCTCGTCGACACCGGGCTGGCCGAGCGCTTCCTGCCCGAGCTGACCGGGCTGAAGCTCACCATCGATGAGCACGCCCAGCACAAGGACGTCTACGAGCACACGCTCACGGTGGTCAGCAACGCCATGTCGATGGAGTCCGAGGGCTGCGACTTCGTGCTGCGGATGGCCGCGCTCATGCACGACGTCGGCAAGCCGGCCACCAAGGCGGTCGGCGGGGACGGCCGGGTGAGCTTCCACCACCACGAGGTGGTCGGTGCCCGGCTGACCAAGAACCGGATGAAGGCGCTGCGCTACTCCAAGGAGATCACCTCCCAGGTGGTCAAGCTGGTCGGGCTGCACCTGCGCTTCTACGGGTACGGCCGGGGCGAGTGGACCGACTCGGCGGTACGCCGGTACGTCACCGACGCCGGTGACCTGCTGTCCCGGCTGCACAAGCTGACCCGCTCCGACTGCACCACCCGCAACCGGCGCAAGGCCGCCCAGCTCGCAGCCGACTACGACGCGCTGGAGGAGCGGATCGCCCGGATCGCCGCCGAGGAGGACCTGGCCCGGGTCCGGCCCGACCTGGACGGCAACGCGATCATGGAGCTGCTCGGCGTACCGCCGGGGCCGGTGGTCGGCCGCGCCTGGCAGCACCTGAAGGAGCTGCGGCTGGAACGCGGGCCGCTGGACCGCGACGAGGCCGAGGCGGAGCTGCTGCGCTGGGCGCGCGACGAGGGCATCACCGGCTGAGACAGGCGCCGGGATCTGACGACGATACGCCAGCGTGTCGACCGAACGGTTGACCCGTTCCGGTCGATGCCTCCGGCATGATGAGTCCTCGCCAGCCACCGAATCGACAGATGTGGCTGTTCTGATTCATCCGCCCGTCCGATCCGGACGGTCGCCGGACACGGGGAGACAATTCGTGACACGTCGTGGCGGCTTGCGCCGCTCCGCGCTCGTGGGGCTCGCTCTCACCAGCGCCACCTCCATCCTCTGCGCCACCGTCGCCGGGCCGGCCCTCGCCGACCCGAAGCGACAGTCGGTCCGTGGCGCCGGCACGGCCGAGGCGGTGCCCGGCCGCTACATCGTGGTCCTCAAGAAGGGCAAGACCACCCCGGCCAAGGTGAAGTCCGCCGCGTCCGCGCTGGCCGGCGAGCACGGCGGCACCGTCCGCCGCGTCTTCGGCAAGGCGCTGAACGGCTACTCGGCCACCATGGACCCCCGGCAGGCCGCGCGGCTCGCCGCCGACCCGGACGTCGAGTACGTCCAGCAGGTCCAGCGCTGGAGCACCACCGGCACCCAGACCACCCCGCCGTGGGGCCTCGACCGCATCGACCAGCTCAAGACCCGGACCGACGGCAAGTACACCTACCCGTCGACCGGCGCCGGGGTGACCGCATACGTGATCGACACCGGCATCGACATCGACCACCAGGACTTCGGGGGGCGCGCCCGCAACGGCTACGACGCGGTCGAGCAGGACGACGTCGCGCAGGACTGCGACGGGCACGGCACGCACGTGGCGGGCACGATCGGCGGTACGACGTACGGCGTCGCGAAGGCCGTCGACCTGGTCGCCGTCCGGGTCCTCGACTGCTCCGGCCAGGGCGACACCGAGCAGGTGATCGCCGGCATCGAGTGGGTCACCACGAACGCCACCGGGCCGTCCGTGGCGAACATGAGCCTCGGCGTCGACCGCGTCGACCAAGCGGTGAACGACGCGGTCGCCCGCTCGATCGCCTCCGGCATCACCTACGCGGTCGCGGCCGGCAACAGCATGCAGGACGCCTGCGGCTCCTCGCCGGCGAGCGTGCCCGCCGCCATCACCGTCGGCGCCACCGACCGGGTCGACATGCGCGCCTGGTTCTCCAACTACGGCCGCTGTCTGGACCTGTTCGCCCCCGGCACCGGCGTCGTCTCGGCCAAGGCCGGCACCAGCGCCGGATCGGAGTCGATGAACGGCACCTCGATGGCGTCCCCGCACGTGGCGGGCGCCGCCGCGCTGCTGCTGGAGGAGCACCCGGGCTGGTCGCCGCAGCAGGTGCGCGACTCGGTCGTGACCACCGGCATCGGCGGCGCGGTGCACGACATCATGGGCTCCACCGACCGGCTCCTGCACATCGGCTCGGCCGTGACGGCCCGCGGCTCGTACGGGCTCAAGGCCCGGGTCAACGGCCGCTACGTCACCGCGGAGAGCGCCGGCGCGAAGCCGCTGATCGCCCGCGGCACCTCGATCGGCCCCTGGGAGAAGTACGACGTGGTCGACGCCGGCGGGGGCATGTTCGGCCTGCGGGCGCGGGTCACGAACAAGTTCGTCACGGCGGAGAGCGCCGGGGCGAAGCCGCTGATCGCCCGCTCGGCCACCATCGGCGCGTGGGAGAAGTTCCAGATCGTCGACAACACCGACGGCACGATCAGCCTGAAGGCGGCGATCAACGGCAAGTACGTCACCGCGCCGAGCGCCAGCTCCCCGCTGATCGCGAGCAAGACCGCGATCGGCACCGCCGAGAAGTTCGACTTCGACGCCCCGGCGCCCCTCGTGAGCATCAAGTCGGTGGCAAGTGGCAAGTTCGTGACGGCGGAGAGCGCCGGGACGAAGCCGCTGATCGCCCGCTCGGCGACCGTCGGCGCCTGGGAGAAGTACGAGCTGGTGAACGTCGGTGACGGCTTCGGCACCTTCGGCCTGAAGGCCCAGATCAACGGCAAGTTCGTCACGGCGGAGAGCGCCGGGGCGAAGCCGCTGATCGCCCGGGGCGCCTCGATCGGCGCGTGGGAGGGGATGTCGTTCCTCGACTACAACGCCGACGGCTCGGTCTACCTGTACGCGAACATCAACGAGAAGGCGGTCACCGCCGGCAGCGCCGGCACCAGCCAGCTCATCGCCAGCCGGACCATCGACTGGAACAGCCCGACCCTCGGCCTGGGCGCCGGCGAGAAGTTCGTCGTCGCCGTGCTCTGATCCGTACCACAGCACGACGCCCGCCGGCTCCCCGAGGGGAACCGGCGGGCGTCGTCGTCACGGGGTGACGGTGCTGCCGTCCACAGTGGTCTTGCCGTTGTGCTGGGCGCTGCTGCCCAGCCGCGCCAGCAGCCCGGCCAGGTCGATGCCGGTCAGGTCGCTGCCGAGCTGGAGGCCCTGGGCGACGTTGCCGGCCACCGACTTGGTCAGCGAGGACGCGCCGTCGGTGGAGATCACCGTCATCTTGTCGATCGCGCCGATCGGGGCGCTCGCCGCGCCGACCACCTCGGGCAGCACCTTGACCAGCAGGTCCAGGACGGCCGCCTCGCCGTACGCGGCGAACGCCTCGGCCTTGCGGGCCATCGCGTCGGCCTCGGCCTGACCCTTGGCGAGGATGGCCGCGGCCTCGGCCTGGCCCTCCCGCTCGACCGCCTCGGCGATCGCGGAACGACGGCGCTGCTCGGCCTCACCCTCCTTGGCGCCCTCGATCGCGTTCGCCTCGGCCAGCGCGGCCCGGCGGGCCCGCTCGCCCTCACCGGTGAGGCGGGCCTGCTCGGCGGAGGCCTGCGCAGCGGCGATCGTGGCCTGCCGTTGCGCGTCGGCGTTGAGCACCGCCGCGTTGCGGTTCGCCTCGGCCTCCTGCTCCACCTTGTACCGGGCGGCGTCGGCCGGCTTGCGCACCTCGGTGTCGAGCTGGCGCTGCTTCAGCTCGGCGTTGCGCTCGGCCACCTTCTGCTGCTCGGAAAGGATCGCCTGGTCCCGCTCGGCCTGCGCGAGCGGACCGGCCGCCGCCGACTTCGCCTTCGCCGCGTCGATCTCGGCCTGGATGCCGGCCTGCTTGAGCGCCAGGTTCCGGTTCGCCTCGGCGATCGCCTCCTCGGCGAGCAGCCGCTCCTGCTCGGCCTGCTGGCGGGCCCGCGCCTCGGCGATGGCCGCGTCCTTGAGCACGCGGGCCGCCTCCGGCCGCCCCAGGTCCTGGAGGTAGGAGCCCTCGGCCAGGATGTCCTGGAGCTGGAAGGTGTCCAGCACCAGGCCCTGGTTGGTCATCGAGTGCTCGGCCTCCTCGGCGACCGCGCTGGCGAACGCCGCCCGGTCCCGGATGATCTCCTCGACGGTGAGCCGCCCGACGATCGAGCGGAGCGCGCCGGCCAGCACCTCGCGGGTGAAGTTGTCGATCTCCTCCTGCTGGTTCAGGAAGCGCTGGGCGGCGGCGCGGATCGCGTCCTCGGTGCCGCCGACCTTGACGATCGCAACGCCGTGCAGCTCGGTGCGGATGCCCTGCTTGCTCACCGCGCCGCGGATGCTGACGTCGATCCGGCGGCTGGACAGGTCGAGCGACTGGAGCTTCTGCACCACCGGCAGCACGAACACCGAGGCGCCGAGCACGACCTTCTGCCCGGACATGTCGGTGGCCCGGCCGCCGTCGGCGGTCTGGGTGGTGCGGCCCTTGCGGCCGGTGACGATGAACGCCTGGTTCGGCCCGGCCACCTTGATCCGGGACAACACGAAGAGGACGAGGACGACGGCGAGGAGGACCGCGCCGCCGATGGCGACGAGCAGGGGCATGAGGGTTCCCGTCTGTGTGGTGGTGTCAGTAGGTCTCGACGTGCACGCTGGTCTCGCTGAGTGCTTCGACCACGAAGATCCGGGTGCCGACCGGGATCGGCCCGTCGGCGCGGGCGTTGAGCTTCACCGGCTGGCCGGCGAGGCGTACCCGCACCTCGCCGTAGCCGCCGCTGGGGATCGGCGTCACCACCAGGCCGATCGCGCCGGCCAGGTGGTCGCGGGTGGGTGTGGCGTCGGTGCGCATGTTGCGGGCCGCGCGGCTCAGCCGCGCCGCCAGCCAGCCGGTGGGCACGGCCGCGAGCGCGCCGCCGGCCACCGCCGCCGCGATCATTCCGGGGGTACGACCCCCGAGCAACTCGTTGACGATCGCGCCGCCGAAACCGAACGCCCCGGTGAACCCGGCGGCCGCCTCCAGCGACACCGGCCCGTCGACGTCCGGCTGACCGAGGTGGAGCACTCCCGAGCCGAGCAGGGCGAGGGTCAGCACGCCGACACCGATCCCGCCGATGATCAGGAAGATGAGCGTCCCGGTGGCCATGACCTGCACGGTATCGACGCCGTGCAACATCGACTTCGCTCAGCGGTCGTCCAGCCCGCCCTCAGAGAGCCGGTCGGGGGAGAATGTCGGCGTGGGAGCGACAATGGGTGCCATGCGCTGGACCGTGCTCGACTCCCCGATCGGTGAGTTCTCCGTCGGCACCGACGACGACGCGGTGCGCGGCGCGCACTTCGGCCGGGTGGACGGGGCGGCAGACGAACCCGGCGACGCGGTGGCCCGGCTGGCGGTGGCGGAGCTGCGGGCGTACTTCGCCGGTGAACTGACCGAGTTCACAGTGCCGGTGTCGGCACCCCGGGGCTCGGAGTTCGAGCGCGCCGTGTGGCGGGAGATGACCCGCATCCCGTACGGGGAGACGAAGACCTACGGCGAGGTGGCGAAGGCGGTCGGTGATCCCGGCGGCGCCCGGGCGGTCGGGGTGGCCTGCAACCGCAATCCGGTGCCGGTGATCGTGCCCTGTCACCGGATCGTCGGTGCGGGCGGCAAGCTGGTCGGCTTCGGCGGCGGGCTGCCGCGCAAGGTGACGCTGCTGGAGCTGGAGGCGTCGGTGGCGCTGCGGCGCGCCTGGTCCTGACGTACGCGAAGAAGGAAGGCCGGGTCCGCGCGGACCCGGCCTTCCTTCTTGTGCGTGTCAGCGCGTCAGCGCTCGATCTCGCCGGCGATGAACGCCTCGACGGCGGCGTGCGCGTCGTGGTCGGCGTACTGCTCCGGCGGGGACTTCATGAAGTACGAGGAGGCGGAGAGGATCGGGCCACCGATCTTCCGGTCCAGCGCGATCTTCGCGGCGCGGACGGCGTCGATGATGACACCGGCCGAGTTCGGCGAGTCCCACACCTCGAGCTTCAGCTCCGCGTTGAGCGGGGTGTCACCGAAGGAGCGGCCCTCCAGGCGGATGTACGCCCACTTGCGGTCGTCGAGCCACGGCACGTGGTCGGACGGGCCGATGTGCACGTCGCTCTTGCTCATCTCGTGCGGGATCTGGGAGGTCACCGACTGGGTCTTCGAGATCTTCTTCGAGACCAGGCGGTTGCGCTCCAGCATGTTCATGAAGTCCATGTTGCCGCCGAAGTTGAGCTGGTACGTGCGCAGCAGCTCGACCCCGCGGTCCTCGAAGAGCTTCGCCAGGGCGCGGTGCACGATGGTGGCACCGACCTGGCTCTTGATGTCGTCGCCGACGATCGGCAGGCCGGCGTCGGTGAACTTCTTCGCCCACTCCGGGTCGGAGGCGATGAAGACCGGCAGAGCGTTCACGAACGCGCAGCCGGCGTCGATCGCGGCCTGGGCGTAGAACTTGTCGGCCTCCTCGGAACCCACCGGGAGGTAGGAGACGACCACGTCGACCTGCGCGTCGCGCAGCGCCTGCGCCACGTCGACCGGCTTGGCGTCCGACTCCTCGACGATCTCGCGGTAATACTGGCCGAGACCGTCGAAGGTCGGGCCGCGCTGCACGGTGACGCCGGTCGGCGGCACGTCGCACAGCTTGATCGTGTTGTTCTCGCTGGCGACGATCGCCTCCGCGAGGTCCATGCCCACCTTCTTGGCGTCCACGTCGAACGCCGCGACGAACTTCACGTCCGAGACGTGGTAGTCGCCGAAGGTGACGTGCATGAGACCCGGGACGCGGTCGTTCGGGTCGGCGTTCCGGTAGTACTCCACGCCCTGTACGAGGGACGAGGCGCAGTTACCCACACCGACGATGGCGACGCGGACGGAGCCCATAGCGTCTGCCTCCTTCTTCTTCATCACGGCCGCTCTTTCCTGGACGTTCCAGGCGTGGGCGGGCTGTCGTTGTCTCCTCGGCCACCGGCCGTCCCGGGTCGCGGGTCGGCGGGGGCCCGGCCGGAGCGCTCGTTGGCGATGAGCTCCTCCAGCCAGCGGACCTCGCGCTCACAGGCGTCAAGCCCGTGGCGCTGCAGTTCCAGGGTGTACGCGTCGAGGCGCTCGGCTGCCCGGCCGAGCACGTCACGAAGACCTTCGCGACGTTCCTCGATCTTGCGGCGACGACCTTCCAGGATCCGGAGCCGGGTGGCCTGGTCGGTCCGGGCGAAGAACGCGAAGTGCACGCCGAAGCCCGTGTCGTCGTACGTCTCGGGTCCAGCCTGCGCTATGAGCTGGGCGAAGCGTTCCTTGCCCTCCGCGGTAATGGTGTAGACCACCCGACCGCGTCGGCTGGTCAGCGCGGGAACCTCCTCGGCGGTCGCGGGTGTCTCGGCGGCTTCGGCGATCCATCCGGCCGCCTGCAGCCGACGCAGGGTCGGGTAGAGCGAGCCGTAGCTGATCGCCGCCCGGATGGCACCGAGCTTGGCGGTCAGCTCCTTGCGCAGCTCGTAGCCGTGCATCGACGCCTCCTGCAGGAGGCCGAGGATGGCAAGCTCGAGCACGGGCCATCCCCTCTTTCCCCCTGCGCGGAGCGCTAACCACCGCGATGTATCGAACCGATACATCGCACGTTAGCGGAGAGGTGAGGGTGGGGCAAACCCCTGCTTACGCGACGCGGTCCTCACGCATCGTGACCATGGTCGCCTGGGTTCGCCGGAGCGCGTACCCTTTGCCGCATGCGTACGCAGCGCCAGGTCGTCGACTACTCGCTCCAGAAGCGGGCTGTGCTGCGTGAACTGCTCGCCGGGCGGATCGGCACGTACGACGTCTGCGACGCCTCGCCGTACCTGAAGAACGCTGCTCGCTTCCACGGCGAGCCGACCGAGCACCGCTGCCCGATCTGCCGCAGCGAGAACCTGATCCACGTCCACTACATTTACGGTGACGAACTCAAGCAGTCGGCCGGCCAGGCGCGTACCCGGGCCGAGTTGCCCGTCCTGGCCATGACGCTGCGTGAGTTCCAGGTGTTCGTGGTGGAGGTCTGCCCCGGCTGCGACTGGAACCATCTCGTCGAGCAGTTCCTGCTCGGCCGGGACGGTCTCGCGGGCGAGGCGGAGGACGCGGACGAGTCGGTCGCGGCCAACGGCTCCACCCCTCGGCGAAGGCGAGAGGCGCAACGGTGAACGCGGCTGTCCCGAGCGCTGCCGGCCCATTCCCAGGGCGGCAGGAGCGACAGCCTTTAAGCGTAAATGGTCCGAATAGGTCGGATTTGACGGGCGCGCGCCGGTACCACCGGCGGGTAACGTCCCGTGTTCCAGCTCACGGCAACCCGGTGGCGGCGCCCCCGCGCCCCACCGCGACCGGCAGGGTGTGAGGAATGAACTACGGCGATCCCAGTTCTTCGCGTGGGCGGGCCCAGATCCCGGGCCCGAACGGCGACCCCGGTTCCGAAGGGAGCCGGGGCGGGAACGGTTGGTCCGGCGCGGCTGAGGGCGGCGCCTCGGCGCGCGCCTCCGCGACACCGTACGGCGCGGGCGGCCGGGCCTCGGTCGGCGGCGCCGCACCGGCGCCGCGCGGGGCGGCAGGCTCGGCCTCGGTCGGCCGGGCCGGCGCGGGCCGCGCCTCGGTGCCGGTGTCGCCGGCGCCCGGCGTCTCCGGACGCGCGGGCGCCGGGCGGGCGTCGGTACCGGTCTCCCCGGCCGCTCCGGCCGGACGCGCCTCGGTGGGCGCGGCGAGCGTCGGCGCGGCCGGCGTCGGCGGGCGTGCGAGCGTGGGCGCACGCGCGAGCGTCGGCGCGGCGGGGGTCGGTGGCCGGGCCCGGGTGCCCGGCGCCTCCGGCGGCGGTCCCGGTGGTCCCGGCGGTCCGGCCGGCCCCGGCCGGCGTGGCCGCGGCGAGGACCCGGCGCGGGCGAAGAAGCGCCGCCGGATCAACATCCTGATCGCCGGCTTCGCCGTGTTCATCATGCTCGCCGGCATCGGCGTGGTGAGCTTCACCTGGTACTCCACCAAGGTGGTGCTCCCGGAGGACACCATTCCGCCGCTGTCCACCACCATCTACGACTCGGGTGGCACGGCGATCGCCCGGATCGGCGACCAGAACCGCCAGCTCGTCACCATCGAGCAGATCCCGGAGCACGTCCAGCACGCGGTCGCCGCGGCGGAGGACCGGAACTTCTACAAGCACTCCGGTGTGGACTACAAGGGCATCGCCCGGGCCGCGTGGAACAACCTCACCGGCGGCGACAAGCAGGGCGCTTCGACCATCACCCAGCAGTACGCGCGCAACGCGTTCGAGAACCTGAACCAGGACACGTACGGCCGCAAGGTGAAGGAGGCGATCCTCGCCTCCAAGCTGAACGACAAGTACGACAAGCGCGTGATCATGCAGCACTACCTGAACGTCATCTACTTCGGCCGCGGCGCGTACGGCATCCAGGCGGCGGCGCGGACCTACTTCGGCAAGGACGTCAAGAGCCTCACAGTGGCCGAGGCCGCGGTGCTGGCCGCACTGATCAAGCAGCCGGAGCCGAGCGCCACCCACCAGGGCTACGACCCGGCGATCAACCAGGCGGCCGCGCTGGACCGGTGGAACTACGTGATCAACGGCATGATCACGGAGAAGTGGCTGGACGCGCCGAACACGCCGCAGCACCCCACCGAGTACCCGAAGAACATCGCGAAGCCGACGAAGAACAGCGGCGGCGGCTTCGGCATCAACACCCCGTACGGCAACATCGTCAACTACGTCTCGCAGGAACTGCGCGAGATGAACCTCTGCACCGACAACGAGGCCGAGGCGACCGAGAAGAAGCCGCTGTGCGCCAAGGCGCTGAGCCGGGGTGGCTACAAGATCACCACGACGATCAACCGGAAGATGCAGGAGGCGGCTCTCGCCGCGGCCCAGCGGGCCAAGAAGGGCTCCGAACTCGCCGGCCAGCCGTCGAACCTGATGGCCGCCGTGGTGGCCATCGACCCGAAGACCGGCCGGGTGCTGGCCTACTACGGCGGCGACAACGGCACCGGCACCGACTACGCCGGGAAGAACGTCGACAACGGCGTGGTGAGCGGCGGTCACTCGCCGGGTTCGAGCTTCAAGATCTACACGCTCGCCGCCGCGCTCAAGGAAGGCATCTCGCTCAAGTCCCGGTGGAAGGGCACGGCGTTCACGCCGAAGGGCACCAAGTTCAAGGTCAGTAACGCCGGCGCGGACACGGTCAAATGCGGTGACTCCTGCACGCTCGAACAGTCGACGCTGAAGTCGCTGAACGTGCCGTTCTACTACATCACCGAGCAGATCGGCCCGGACAAGGTGCTCGACATGGCCAAGCAGGCCGGGGTCACCACGATGTGGCAGACCGACACCAACCCGGCCAAGGCGCACGACCTGACCAAGGCCGACCCGAAGGACCTGGCTCCGTCGCCGTTCTTCCACGTCCTCGGCTACGGCCAGTACCCGATCACGGTGCTCGACCACGCCAACGGCGTCGCCACGTTCGCCAACCAGGGCGTCTACCACAAGGCGCACTTCGTGCGGAAGGTGGAGAAGCAGAACCCGGACACCGGCAAGTGGGACCTGGTCGGCGGGGAGAAGCTCAAGGGGCAGCAGCGGATCGACAAGGACATCGTCGCCGACGTGACGTCCGTGCTGAAGCAGTACCCGGGCCAGATCAACAAGCGCCTCGAAGAGGGCCGGCAGGTCGCCGAGAAGACCGGCACCTGGGAACTCGGCGACAAGACCACCCGCAACGGTGACGCCTGGATGATCGGCTACACGCCGCAGCTCGCCACCGCCGTCTGGGTCGGCAACGTCAAGGACCGCAAGGCGATCAAGTACAAGGACGGCCGGGACATCAGTGGTGCCCGGATGCCCGGTGACATCTTCCAGCGCTTCATGAACGACGCGCTCAAGGGCAAGGACAAGGAGGAGTTCCCGCCGGCGGCGAACGTCGGCGAGGACGACACCGGCAACGGCGAGGCCCCGCCGCCGACCAACGAGCCCGGCCAGCCGGGCGGCCCGAACTGCGACCCGCTGGGCCTGTTCTGCCCCGGCGGCAACAACCCCGGCGGTGGTGACCAGGGTGGTGGTGACCAGGGTGGAACGCCAGGCGGGGGCGGGCTCCCCGGTGGCGGCGGGCGCCCCGGTGGCGGCGGTGGCGGCGGTGGGCTGCTGCCGAGCACACCACCGACACGGCAGAACTGACGCGTACCACCTGACGGCGGCGGCCGGACCCGAGCGGTCCGGCCGCCGCCGCGTTTCGCGTACCGGAATTTCTCCGCGTGCGACGGGACGGCGACCCCCGGTGTACGGCAGGATGCCTCTCCATGAGCACCCAGTCGCCCGCAGGCATCGATGAGCCCGGCGCGTCCGAGGCGGCGCCACGATCCGCCGAGACGGTGGACCACCCGTCCCGCTCGGACTGGTTCGTCCGGGGCGCCTCCGGTCTGATCGGCGGGCCGCTCGGCGACCACGCCGCCGCCCTGGACCGGCCCGCCGGCCGGGAGAGCCGGTTCTGGACCGCCGGCCGGATCGTCCTCGCCCTGGTGTGCCTCACGCTGGCCCTGCACTGGGTGCAGAAGTCGCCCTGCCAGGACGGCGCCTGGCAGAACAACATCCAGTACACCCGGATGTGCTACACGGACGTGCTGGCGCTCTACTACGCCGAAGGGCTCAACGAGGGCAAGGTGCCCTACGCCGACCACCCGGTGGAGTACCCGGTGCTGACCGGTTACTTCATGGGCGCGCTCGGCCTGCCGGTGCACGCCCTCGGGGCCGACAACCCCGCCATCAACCAGGGGCAGTGGTTCTACAACCTGAACGCGCTGGTGCTCGGCGCGCTCGCGGTCGCCACCGTCGCCGTGATCCTCAGCCTGCGCCGACGACGACCCTGGGACGCCGCGTTGTTCGCGCTCTCCCCGGCGCTGGTGCTCACCGCCACCGTCAACTGGGATCTGCTCGCCATCGGCCTGGCCGCGTTCGGCCTGCTGGCCTGGGCGCGCGCCCGCCCCGACCGGTACGCGCTGCTGCTGCCCGGACTGGCCGGCGTCCTCATCGGACTGGGCGGCGCGGCCAAGATGTGGCCGCTGTTCATCCTCGGCCCGATCCTGGTCCTCGCGCTGCGCGCCGGGAAACTGCTGGCCGGGATCGTCGCCACGGCGACCGCGCTGGTGACGCTCGTGGCCGTGAACCTGCCGGTGGCGATCCCGTACCGGGAGAACTGGGAACGCTTCTTCGACCTGAACACCACGCGCCCGATCGACTGGGGCACGCTCTGGTACATCGGTCGCTACCTGGACGGCCGGATCAGCCCGTCCTCACCCGGCCAGCTCGGGCCGTTCGAGTGGCTCAACGCCAACATCCCCACCCTCAACTGGCTGTCGTACCTGCTCTTCGGCCTGGCCTGCCTCGGCGTGGCCGGGCTGGCGCTGCTGGCGCCGCGCCGCCCCCGGCTGGCCCAGCTCGCCTTCCTTGTGGTCGCCGCGTTCCTCATCTTCAGCAAGGTGTGGTCCCAGCAGTTCGTGCTCTGGCTGCTGCCGCTCGCGGTGCTCGCCCGGCCGCGCTGGGGTGCGTTCCTGGCCTGGCAGGTCGCCGAGGTCTGCTACTTCGCCGCGTTCTACGGCGAACTGCTCGGCACGGCCATGTCCCGGCCGGTCTTCCCCGAGGGCGTCTTCGTGCTGGCGTCGAGCCTGCGCCTGATCACCGTGGCGGTGCTCTGCGGGTTCGTGATCCGGGACATCCTGCGGCCCGAACTGGACGTCGTCCGGCACACGTACGCCGACGACCCGGACGGCGGGGTGCTCGACGGCGCGCCCGACGCGCCCTGGCATCAGCGCTGGCGGGCGCGCGCCGCCGAACCCGTTCCGGTGTGACCGAGACGGTCGTGTTCCGGTCTACAGCCGGAACACGACCGCCTCGCCGACCTGCTCCCGCGTCACGCCCAGCGCGTCGACCGGCCGGTCGAGCATCCCCTCCCACGGGGTGCCCTCCAGCTCGTCGCGCAACACCACAATGTTCTTCACGCCGATCTGCCGCAGGTAGTCGACGCTCGCGTAGTCCGGGAAGCTGACAGTCGCCTCGCGGATCCGGGCCTGCGAGCGCGGCGTGAAACCGCTGCCGCCGTTGACCATCGGCTGGAACCGGTCGGTGGACCAGAGCATCACCGGCTGGTCCAGGTTCTGGCTGCTCGGCAGCACCAGCATCGGGCCGTCCACAGTCCGCATCGCCGCCGGCTGCCGCGGCACCACCGGCTGCGGCGTCGCGTTCAGCCCCTCCACGAGCACCAGCGCCAGCGGCAGCAGCGTGGCCAGGCGCAGCCACGGACCCGGCCACGGCGGCACCCGCTCGGCGGCCAGCTCGCGTACCCGCATGCAGAACGCCGTGACCGCGCCTGCCGCGAGCAGACCCAGCAGCAGCGTGGCCCAGAGCATCATCCGGCCCGGCGTGCGCAGCCCGCTCCAGCCCGGCAGGTAGTCGAACAACGGCACGTAGGTGAACCGGCCGCCGAAGAACCGGGTGCCCATCGCCAGCGCCATCGCCACGAGCACCCCGGCCAGCAGGAAGATCCGGTGCCGGACCCGCCAGACCGAGAAGAACAGACCACCGGCGGCGAGCGCGTAGAGCACGAAGCCCGGCAGCAGCGTCATCTCCGGATGCCAGGGCAGCACGGCACGGGCGCCCTCGTGCAGCCCGCCCCAGACCCGGGACTCGGCCGGCGCGGTGAAGAACCCGCTCGCCGGTGGCGAGTAGAGCCCGATGTCGCCGAGCGTCCGTTCCGCGTTCGGGTGCAGCTCGGCCACCTTGAAGTACGGCACCGCCAGCGCCGCGCCCACAGCGGCGAAGGCGAGCCCGCCGACCACGTCGGCCAGGAACAGCCGCCGCCCGAACGGACGCTTCACCCGGCGCCGCCGCACGAACCACAGCACCACCGCGACCAGAACGATCCCGGCCAGCATGTACGCGAACGGCAGCCCGATACCGAACCCCAGGCTGAGCTGCCACGCGGCCACCAGCCACCCGGCGAACGCCCAGCCCGCGTGCCGGCGGCGCGGCCGGTAGCCGTACCGCAGTGACCAGCCGTGGCCCCGGGCCAGCATGGCCAGCGCCAGCGGGATGCCGCCGTTGGAGAGGATGTGCAGGTGCCCCGCCTGGGCCAGCAGCCACGGCGCGTAGGCGAAGCTCGCCCCGGCCACCGCGCCGCCGATGCGGCCCGCGCCGAGCTGCCGGGCCAGCGCGTACGCGCCGAACGCGGCGAGCGCGTGCGCCAGCACGAACATGATGTTGTAGCGCAGCACGGCGTGCTCCGGACCGACTCCGATCAGGCCCGCCGGGGCGTACCCGAGGAGCGTGTCGGAGAACGCGAAGCTCCAGTTCTCCGGATAGAACGTGTTCGCGTGCCACAGCATCGCCGGGTCGGTCCGCAGGATGTGGCCGGACCACGCCATCTGCCACGCCTGCAGGCTCGGATCCCAGTAGTCCTGCGGCAGCGTGTGCCGCGGATAGCGCAACGTGGGCCAGGTCATCGCCGCGGCCAGCGCCAGTGCGGCGACGGCGGCGAGCGTCCACTCGTGCACCAGGAACCGGCCGACCGCGCGGACGGCCCGGCGGGCCCGGCCGAGCACCGGCTCCGGCGCGGGCCCGAACGCGGACCAGGGATCGGCGGCCTTGTCGTCGGCCGTACCCGTTGTGTTCCCGTCTCCGGCGCTGGCCCTGTCGGCTGCGGCGTCTCCGCCGTCACCGCCGCCAAGGGCGTCGCCCTTGGCGGCGGCCTCGTCCCGGGCCTCGGCCTTCTTCCCGGCGGTGTGGTCCGTGCCGGATCCGCCCCCGGCGGTCCCACCCTCGCCGGGCGGGGCCGTCCCGGTCGCGTCGTCCGGCCGGTCCGGTGCGGCCGCGTCGCCGTCCGGACGGGGCTCGGCGCCGGACCGGCGACCGGTCGTTCCGGACTGCTCGGTCGTCACGCCGCAGCGCCCAACTGTCCGCGCAGGAACGCGATGTCGGCGGTCTGGCCCTCGACGCCGCCGGGGGTCTCGACGATCACCGGTGCGCCGGCCGCGCGGATCACCGCCACCAGCAGCTCCGGGTCGATGGTGCCGCCGGTCAGGTTGTCGTGCCGGTCCTGGCCGGAGTTGAACGCGCCCTTGGAGTTGTTCGCGTGGATCAGGTCGATCCGGCCGGTGATCGCCTTCACCCGGTCGACCAGGCCCAGCAGTTCCTCGCCGCCCGCGTACGCGTGGCAGGTGTCGAGGCAGAAGCCCACCTCGTGGTCGCCGAGCGCGTCCCAGAGCCGGGCCAGCGAGTCGAGGTGCCGGGCGCAGGCGTTGTCACCGCCGGCGGTGTTCTCGATCAGCACCGGCAGCGGGAAACCGCCGGAGTCCGCCGCGTACGCGAAGGTCTTGCGCCAGTTGTCGAAGCCGACGGCGACGTCGTGGCCGGCGTTGACGTGGCCGCCGTGCACGATCAGCCCTTTGGCCCCGACGTCCGCCGCGGCGGACGCGTGGGCGAGCAGCAGCTTACGGCTGGGAATGCGGATCCGGTTGTTGAGCGTGGCCACATTGATCACATATGGCGCGTGCACGTAGAGGTCGACGTCGGCGGAACGCAGGTGCTCGGCGTCCTCGCGCGGCTTCGGGGCCTTCCAGCCCTGCGGGTCGGCCAGGAAGAACTGGGCCGCCTCGGCCTGCCGGGCGGCCGCCTCGGCCAGCGGGTCGGTCGGGTCGACGTGGGCTCCGATTCGCATGCAGGTTCGCATGCAGGGCAGCCTACGTCGCGCCTGCGACGGCCGGCGCGCTCGCGGGAGGCGCACGGCGGGTCGGAGCGCGTCACCACCCGGCCTGGCGGTCGTTGTCCGAGATGGGATCGATGGTCGACGCTCCGCCCGCACGTGGTCCACAGCACGGACGGGCGAGGGTGGACCCCCGGAAACGGGACGCCCCGCCGTGCGGCCCGGCACTGCGGGGCGGGATCCGCTCGTCATCCCGGTACGGGAGGCAGCAGGAGGACCAATTCCTCCATTTACCCCAAGTGGTGACGAGAGCCATTGTATGGTCAGACCAGGTGACAACACGATAAAGCTCCGCGGGGCGTCTTCGATCCAACCTCATCGGTGTGGTCGTTCCTCCCCAGGTCCCACCCAAGGAATGCGGACGGGACGCCCCGCGGTCCCGTGGACAGGGGCCCACCTCCGGCGAGCCGGAGGTGGGCCCCTGTCGCCGCCCCCCGGCACACCGGGGCCACCGGCCCGGCCAGGCCATGATCGTCCGGACCGGCTATCCTGGTCCGGTTGTCCGCGTGTCCGGCCGGGTTCCCCCGGCAGCGGCGCGGGCAACGACGCACGACCTCCTGCCACGGAAGGACCGTGGCCGCTTAGCCCACAGGAGGTGAGCACGTCTTGCGTCATTACGAAGTCATGGTGATCCTCGACCCCAGCCTCGAGGAGCGCACCGTCGCCCCGTCGCTCGACACGTACCTGAACGTGATCCGGACCGCGGGTGGCTCGGTGGAGAAGACCGACGTGTGGGGCCGCCGGCGCCTCGCGTACGAGATCAACAAGAAGGCCGAGGGCATCTACGCCGTCATCGACCTCCAGGCGACGCCGGAGGCCGTTGGCGAGCTGGACCGTCAGCTCCGACTCAACGAGTCGGTGCTGCGCACCAAGGTCATCCGCCCGGAGATGCGCTGAGCATCTAGACCCGGCACGTCCGGATCACAAGCCTCATCCACGCTGTCGTACGGCTCTGAGAGCCTGACGGCACAAAGATGAGTGCGCGAGGAGATGGTCATGGCAGGAGACACCACCATCACGGTCATCGGCAACCTGACCGATGACCCCGAGTTGCGATTCACCCCCTCCGGCGCGGCGGTCGCCAAGTTCCGGGTCGCTTCGACGCCCCGCTTCATGGACAAGGCATCCGGCGAGTGGAAGGACGGCGAGCCGCTGTTCCTCTCGTGCACGGTATGGCGCCAGGCCGCCGAGAACGTCGCCGAGTCGCTGCAACGCGGCGCTCGCGTGATCGTGTCCGGCCGACTGCGCCAGCGGTCGTACGAGACCCGTGAGGGTGAGAAGCGCACCGTCATCGAGCTGGAGGTCGACGAGATCGGCCCGTCGCTGCGCTACGCCACGGCGAAGGTGCAGAAGATGTCCCGCTCCGGTGGCGGTGGCGGCGGCTTCGGTGGTGGTGGCGGCCAGGGCGGCGGCGGAGGCAACTTCGACGACCCCTGGGCATCTGCTGCCCCCGCCCCCTCCCGCGGTGGTTCGGGCGGAAACTTCGACGAGGAGCCTCCGTTCTAATGGCGCCGAGCGCCCGCGATCGCAAACCAGGAGCACGAGCAATGGCTAAGGCTGCGGCACTTCGCAAGCCGAAGAAGAAGGTGAACCCGCTCGACAAGGACGGGATCACCTACATCGATTACAAGGACACCGCGCTGCTGCGCAAGTTCATCTCCGACCGCGGCAAGATCCGCGCTCGACGGGTGACCGGCGTGACCTCGCAGCAGCAGCGGCAGATCGCCCGTGCGGTCAAGAACGCCCGCGAGATGGCGCTCCTGCCGTACACGGCCACGACCCGCTGAGAGGAGGCACGGACATGAAGATCATCCTCACTCAGGAGGTGTCCGGCCTCGGCTCTCCGGGCGACATCGTCGAGGTGAAGGACGGCTTCGGCCGTAACTACCTGCTGCCGCAGGGCTTCGCGATCGCCTGGACCAAGGGCGCGGAGAAGCAGGTCACTGTCATCAAGCGGGCCCGCTCGGCCCGCGAGATCCGCGACCTGGGCCACGCCACCGAGGTCAAGACCCAGATCGAGGGTCTGAAGGTCAACCTGAAGGCCCGCGCCGGCGACGGCGGGCGGCTCTTCGGCTCGGTCACCCCGGCCGAGATCGTCGACGCCGTCAAGGCCGCCGGCGGCCCGACCCTGGACCGCCGCCGGCTGGAGCTGCCCGGCCACATCAAGGCGCTCGGCTCCTACCCGGTCAGCATCCGGCTGCACCCCGAGGTGACCGCCAAGTTCGACCTGAACGTGGTCAAGGGCTGACACCCGAAGCACGACGCGAAAGGCCCGCACCGGTCGCCGGTGCGGGCCTTTCCGCATCCCCGCCGCTCAGCCGAGCGGATTGCCGGTCACCGCGCTGATCACCACGGTGGACAGCCCACCACCCACCACCGCGGCGGCCAGCGCCACTGTCGCCGACCGCCACGTCGTCCCGACCTGCCGCAGCAGCACCGCCACCACCAGACTGCTCACCATCGCCAACCCGAACCGCGGCGCCGCCGACACCAACGACTCCAGCGCGTGCGCACGCGGTGAATCACAACCACCGCCGGTGATGTCCGTGACGCACCCCGCCGGCGGCTGACCGCTCAGGAACAGCAGACCGACCACGAGCAGCACCGCCGGAACCAGATAGCAGGCCGCCGTGTAGACCAGCGGCCGCAACGGACCACCCGGATCCGGGTCCAGCAGGTCGTCCTCCAGCCGGCGACCCCACGAACCGCCGCCGATCGTCTCCACCCGACGCCGCAACGTCGACGAAGCCGGCTCCACCGGGCGACGACGAGGCGCGGAACGCGGACGCGGCGCCGAGTACGCCACAGCGGGCGAGCGCGGAGCCGTCGACGGCGTCTCCATCCACCGGGGGTCGTCACCGGAGAGCCGGGTACCCGACCAGAACGCCTCGGCCCGCGCCGGCGACGCCCAGCCCTCCCGCACCGGCGGCGCCGAACGGTCCCACGGATCGGCCTCCGCGTACCTGTCGTCGGTGTCCCGCACCGGCTCCAGGAAACCGGTGTCGGTGAACCGGTCCCACTCACCCGTGTGCTCCGTACGGTCCCACCGGCTCGCCGCCCGCTCCCCGCGGCTCGCGGGCACCGGCCGGTCCCAGGCGTGCACGCCCGACGCGTCCCACGGATCGACGGCGGGCGGCTCCACCGGCTCATGCTCGGCGCTCCGGCGGCGCTGCCACGGATCCGGCGCCGGCCACGACCGCGCCGGCTCCGATGGCGTCGCCCGTGACCAGGCCGGCTCCGACTCGGACGCCGTCGGCCGTCCCCAGGCCGGCTCCGACTCCGCTGCCGCCGACGCCGACCGGCCAGCGTCCGACGCCGCCGGCCACGCGGCATCCGTTCCCGAGCGGGACCACGCGCCGTCCGAGGCAGCCGGCCGCGACCAGGCGGAGTCCGACCCCGCCGGCGGCCAGGAGGACGCCGACGCCGACCGGCGACGCCGACCCGCCGGCCGTTCACCATCCGATCCGGCCAGCCCCTCGCTCGCACTCGCCGGCTCCGGGAACCCGGACCAGGTCACCTGCGGCCGGCGCGTCACCGCCCGGCGCGGACGACTCCGGGGTGCCGCCCCCGACACCGGCTCGTCGTCCTCGTCCGCCCGCCGGTTGCCCACGTACCCCCGCTCCTGCGGGGCGTCCATCGTCCACTCGGCGGTGTGGTCCGACAACGGACCCGCACCGATCGCGCGCAGATCCCGCCGGCCGGCGCCTGAGGCCGGCGGCTCCACCTCGTCGTCGGGCGCGGCATGCCGCCCGCCGCCGTCCGCGCGACTCACCCCGGACTCCAGGGCCCAACGGGGAAGGTACGTCTCCACCGGCTCGTCCTGGCCGCGCTCGATCGCCCGCCGCCGGCTCGCCGTGCGGTAGCCCTCCGGCGCGTACGAGTCGACCCGGCGCCGCCCGGCGGGCTCGTCCCAGGAACCGCTCGGCCGTCGCTCGCGCGGGCTGTCCTCCCCGCTTCCCCAGTCCCGGTGTCTCACGGCCGGAGCGTGACCTCTCTCAACCCGAAAGTAAACCCGCTGTCCCAGGTGTCGCCGTTCGCAGCGATAGTACGGGACGAACGACGACAAAGCTTGGCCGGAAATCTTCCGTCCACAGGGTGGGGATAGGGAAAGCCCAGGTCAGAGGCGATAAGCCCGGAATTTCCCATCACTTTTCCACATCCCTGTGCACACCCTGCGCACATGCCTGCCCCCAGGCGTCCACAGGTTGTCCCGAGGCTCATCCACCGGCCTTGTTGAGCGGCTGACCTCGGGTTCCGTATCGTTGTCCCCCGACCGCCGGGCGATGACCCCCCGATCGACCGGAGGGTCGGCGGAGAGTTGTCATACCCCGGCGATAGAGCTGGACCCGATCCGACGCAGCGAGGGGGGAACCCGTGTCGGTCACCGACGAGACACGCGCGGAGCGGACCGGGGGATCATCGCCCGAGCCGCCGCCACGCGATGCGGCGTTCGAGAAGACACCACCCCAGGACGTCGCCGCCGAGCAGTGCGTACTCGGCGGCATGCTGCTGTCCAAGGACGCCATCGCGGACGTCGTGGAGATCCTGAAGACCAACGACTTCTACCGCCCGGTCCACGCCACCATCTTCGACGCGATCCTGGACATCTACGGGCGCGGCGAACCCGCCGACCCGATCACCGTGGCGGCCGCGCTCGCCGACTCCGGCGACCTCGCCCGGATCGGCGGCGCCCCCTACCTGCACACGCTGATCGCCAGCGTGCCGACCGCCGCGAACGCCGCGTACTACGCCCGGATCGTCGGCGAACGGGCGGTGCTGCGCCGGCTGGTCGAGGCCGGCACCCGGATCGTGCAGCTCGGCTACGGCACCGGCCCGAGCGGCAGCCGCGACGTCGACGACATCGTCGACCTCGCCCAGCAGGCCGTCTACGAGATCACCGAGAAGCGCGTCAGCGAGGACTTCGCCGTCCTGGCCGACATGCTCCAGCCGACGCTCGACGAGATCGAGGCGGTCGGCGCCCAGGGCGGGGTGATGACCGGTGTGCCGACCGGGTTCACCGACCTCGATCGCACGCTCAACGGCCTGCACGCCGGCCAGCTCATCATCGTGGCCGGTCGGCCCGGTCTCGGTAAGGCGCTCGCACTCGACACCCCGCTGCCCACCCCACGGGGCTGGACCACCATGGGTGAGGTGTGCGTCGGCGAGCAGCTCCTCGCCGCGGACGGCACCCCGACGACGATCACCAACGTCTTCGACGTGATGTACGACCGCCCCTGCTACGAGGTCGAGTTCTCCGACGGAAGCGTCATCGTGGCGGACGCCGAGCACCTGTGGAAGACCACCACTCGGGCCGGCCGACGCCAGCCGGAGGCACGCCGGCGGCACCATTGGGCCGAGCCGGCGTCGGCGAAGGTGCGGGCGGCCGAGGTGACCGCATCCGCCGAACCGCACCGCCTGGTCACTCTCGCCGAAACCCTGGACCAGGTCGGCCCGGAATTCCGCAACGTGCTTCACGCCGTGGCGCGGACGGTGGGTTCCGACGGCCGGGTCGCCCGCCCGGTGACCCGGGCCGGCAAGACACACAACTGGACGGCTCCGGGCTACCCGGTGGGCGCGTTGATCTCCGGCCTCCGCGCACGCGCGGAACGACCGGTCAACGCCGGTAGCCGCGCCGAGCATGACGGGATCGTCACGACGGCACAGATCGCGGCCACGCTACGTACCGAGACGGCCGACCGCCGTCTCAACCACGCCGTGCGGAACTGCGCGCCGCTCCGACTTCCGGAACGCGACCTGGCCGTCCCGCCGTACACCCTCGGGGTGTGGCTCGGCGACGGGCACACCGGGGCCAGCCGCTTCACCACCGCGGACGCGGAGATGCTCGACCTCGTGGCCCAGGACGGCTTCCTGGTACGCCCGAGCGGGCCCATGGTCTACAGCGTGCATCTGCCCACGCCGGCCAGGAGGATGGATCGCACCTGCGTCGACTGCGGCGGCTCCACCCGTGCCCTGCGGGAGAGCCTCGGAACCCGCCGCTGCGCCGAGTGCCATGAGCGGAACGGCTCCTTCCTGGCCCTGCTCCGCCGGGTCGGGGTGGCCTACGACAGGCACATTCCGGACGACTATCTACGCGCCTCCGAAACCCAGCGCCGGGCGTTGCTCGCTGGTCTCATGGACACCGACGGCACGGTGGCGCCGACCGGTGACCTGCAGTACACGTCCACCTCGCGGCGCTTGGTCGACGGCGTGCGGGAACTCGTCGTCGGCCTGGGCTATCGGTGCACCAGGACCGAGCGCAAGGTGCGCGGCCGTACCGAGGAATCGTCGATCGCGTACACGCTGGACTTCTCCACCCCGGACACGGTCTTCCGGCTGGACCGGAAGCGGACCGTCCATGCAGCGCGGCGCCGGACGTTCTCGGACGTCCGCTCCCACTCGCGGTTCATCGTGGACGTCCGTCCGGTGCCGAGCGTTCCGGTGCGCTGTGTGACTGTCGACAATCCCGACCATCTGTATCTGGCGGGCCGTTCGATGATCCCGACGCACAACAGCACGGCGAGTATGGACTTCGCCCGAAATGCGGCCATTCGCGCCAACCAGGCGTCGGCAATCTTCTCGCTGGAAATGAGCAAGGTCGAGATCGTCATGCGACTCCTCTCGGCCGAGGCGCGCGTGCCGCTGCACGTCCTACGCAGCGGCCAGCTTTCCGACGACGACTGGACCAAGCTGGCCCGCTGCATGGGGGAGATCAGCGAGGCGCCGCTCTTCGTGGACGACACGCCGAGCATGAACCTCATGGAGATCCGGGCGAAGGCGCGGCGGCTCAAGCAGAAGCACGACCTGAAACTGATCGTCGTCGACTATCTCCAGCTGATGACCTCGCCGAAGCGCACCGAGAGCCGGCAGCAGGAGGTCGCGGACCTGTCGCGTGGCCTGAAGCTGCTGGCGAAGGAGGTCGAGTGCCCGGTGATCGCGGTGAGTCAGCTGAACCGTGGCCCCGAGCAGCGGACCGACAAGCGTCCGCAATTGTCCGACTTGCGCGAATCTGGGTCTATTGAGCAAGATGCGGACGTTGTCATCCTTTTGCATCGCGACGACTACTACGACAAGGAGTCACCGCGAGCGGGCGAGGCGGACTTCATCATCGCCAAGCACCGGAATGGGCCGACGGACACGGTGACGGTGGCGGCCCAGCTGCACCTGTCGCGCTTCGTGGACATGGCGATCGTGTGACCGCCGCCGGTGGGCGCCGGCCGACTCCCTCCGAATGCGAGGAGATCGTCGGCTGCGCGTCCACCGCCATCGGCGCCCCGAGCACTGGTTCGCTCACCCAGTTCAGGGTGGTGGGACGGCATCTTCACGGTGGGGACCACATGCGGGCCCGGCGGAGAGAACAGCGAGGTTGCTCTACGAGGATGCTGTGTCGGCTCTGGCCCGTAAGGCGGAGATCGCCGCACGCATGATCGCGCGGCAGCGCGGAGCAGCCTGACCCGAGTGGCGTCAGCCGAGGAGCGGGAACCAGCCGGCGGCCTCACCCAACTCCAGCCGGTCCCGGTCGGTGAGCGGCACCCGCCCGGCGGCCTTCAGCAGGTAGTCGTGGTCGTCCCAGCCGGCCGGCCGTACCGCGTCGTCGCTGAGCAGGCCGTCCATCGTGGTCACCGCGACCCGCGTCGGGTCCGCCGCCGGCCGCGGCGCGTCCGGCAGGTCCACCACCAGGTCCAGGTGATGGATGACCGCCTCGGTGGTCAGGGTGGCGAGCAGATGGGGTACGCGCAGCACATGACCCTGCGTGGTCACGCACCCGTCGGGGTCGGCCGCGGTGGCCGCGCGGACGGCGGCGGGCGCGGTGTCGGCCCAGACGCGTACCACTCCTGTCGGCCGGTCGAAGGCGGCTGCGGAGCGGCGTGCCCACCAGGCGTGCCCGGCGCTCGCGTCGTCGTCGCCGGGGGTGAACGCGCGCCAGTAGCTGACGTCGTCCACGTCGGCCGGTCCGGGTGCGGGGGTGGCCAGGGCGACGAGTGCGCGCTGGGCGTCGCAGAGCACGTGGAAGAGCAGGTCGGCGACGACCCAGCCACGGCACCGGGTGGGCCGTTGCAGGCCGGCGTCGTCGAGCGGGGTGACCACGGCGGTGATGCCGTCGTACGCCTGGGCCAGCGCCTCGTGCTGCCGGATCGGGCTCATGTCGTGCAGCCTGCCACGGTGCGGCGGGTGCGGCACGGCGACGAGCGCGCCGGGTCGATGCGGTGCACCGGCCCGGCGTGCGCGTGCTCGGCGGTCAGTCGAACAGTTCGCCGAGGAAGCCGTGCTTCTTCTTCCGCCGGTAGTGGCCGTGGTAGCCGTAGTGCTGCTGCTGACCGTGGCCGTACGCAGGCTGCGCGTAGCCGTGGCCGGGCGGCGGCGGAGGAGGGGGCGGGGGGACGGCGCCGTAGCCGGGTTGGTGCGGCGCGGCGGTGGGCGGGGGCGGTGGCGGGTAGCCGGCACCGGACGGCGCGGGCTGCTGCGGGGCGCCGCCGTGCTGCCGGTTCCAGTTGGCCTCGGCATCGAACAGCTTTTCCAGCTCGCCGCGGTCGAGGAAGATGCCCCGGCATTCGCCGCACTGGTCGATGACTACTCCGCTGCGCTCGTACTGGCGCATTTCTCCGCGGCACTTGGGACAGGTCATCTGCATGACAACGACGGTACCGGGTGTTTTCACGCAGTGGCGGTCAGCGCCTGCGTGACCTCGTCGTCGGAGACCTCGTGGAAGTCCTCGTAGTACGCGCCGACGGCGGCGAAGTTGTGCGGGAGTTGGCAGCTCACGACCGTGTCGGCGTCGGCGGCGAGCATGTCGTACGCCTGCTCGGAACCGACCGGGACGGCGACCAGGACGCGGGCGGCGCCGAGGTGCCGGGCGACCTGGACGGCGACGCGGGCGGTGGCGCCGGTGGCGAGTCCGTCGTCCACGATGACGGCGGTGCGCCCGGTGAGGTCGAGCGGTGGGCGGCCGCCGCGGTAGCGCTGTTCGCGGCGTTCCAGTTCGGCCTGTTCGCGGCGGCGGACCTGGGCGCTGTCGTTCTCGCTGATCCGGACGGCGACCATCTCGTTGAGGACCTGTACGCCGCCGGGCCCGAGCGCGCCGTACGCGACCTCGGGTGCCCAGGGCACGCCGAGCTTGCGGACGACGAGGACGTCCAGTGGTGCGCCGAGCCGCTCGGCGACCACCCGGGCGACGGGTACGCCGCCGCGGACCAGGCCGAGGACGATGACGTCGGGCCGGCCGGCGAGGTCGGTGAGTCGTTCGGCGAGTTCGCGTCCCGCCTCGGCCCGGTCGCGGTAGGTGGTCATCCCTCAGGTGTACGCCTTCCGGCCGGATCGCGCGGGGCGGTTGCCGGGAATGCCGCCCTGTCGTCCGGTCGGGTGAGCGCCAGCGCGGGGGCGAGGACGAGCAGGGCTGCCGGGTAGAGCAGGTACCCGAAGCGGGTGGAGGGCATCAGCAGGATCGCGGCGAGCAGCCCGTACCCGCAGATGAGGGCCGTGGCGGCGGCGGTGCGGGGCGGACGGCGCAGCAGTCGGACGGCGATGGCGAGTCCGGCGGCGACGAGCAGCGCGGCGGCGACGGCGCGGCCCGCGGGGAGTGTCTCGGCGACGAGGTGCCCGGGGAACGGCGACTGGGCGGGGCTGGTGACGAGGCCGTGGCCGAGCGGGAAGCGCAGTACGTTCTCGACGAGAGCGTCGCGGTCGACGAGAAGTACCGGGACCAGCGCGAGGACGGGCAGGCCGATGGCGCCGAGGGCGGTGCGGGTCGCGGACCTGCGGGTCGCGGCCCAGCAGATCAGCACGACGGCGACCGGCCAGGCGAAGAGTTTCAGGGCGCCGGCGGCGCCGACCGCGAGGCCGGCCCGGCCGGGTCGTCCGGCGGCGGCGAGCGCGAGGGCGAGCAGGCAGAGCGCGAGTACGGGGAGGTCGTCGCCGCCGGTGGCGAGGGTGAGCGCGCAGACGGGCAGGACGGTGGCGGCCTGGACGGCGCGCAGCACGGCGGCGTCGCGGCGGGGTGCGGCCGGGCCGCCGCTGGCGCGCAGCGTGGCGACGAGGGTGACGAGGGTGAGTGCGGTGACCACGGCGAACCAGACGCGGGAGTCGGTCCACCAGGCGTCCACGGCGGCTCGGGGCAGCCCGAACAGTGCCATGCCGGGCTGGTAGGGGGTGTAGCCGAGGAGTTGCTCGCCGGGGGGCAGGGCGGCGATGGCGTCGGGTCCGAGGTAGGGGGTGCCGTGTTCGGCGAGGCGGGCGCCGGCGTGTTCGACGACGATCACCTCCTCCTGGGCGCGGTCGGTGCGTCCGCCGGCGCGTTCGACGCTCTGCGTGACGATCGGCAGGAGCGCGGTGGCGGCCCAGGTGAGGCCGGCGACGGCCCAGCGTGCGGGCAGGCCGGCCAGGGGTGTGCCGGCGTCGCGGCGGCGGGCGAGCAACTGGGTGGTCGCGGCGAGCGTGGCGAGGGCGTACCCGATGGTGGCGACGGTGCCCCAGGCACGGTGCGGCGGCAGCGTGGAGGTGGCGGCGGTGATCGCGGCGAAGACGGTGGCGGCGGCGTAGAGGCCCAGGTCGAGGGCGAGGCCGCCGGCGGCGGTGTCGATTGCCGACCAGCGGCGGGAGACGGGGGTTGCCGGGTCGGCGTGGGCGGTCACGCGGGCCAGTGTGGCAGACCGGCGGGGTGCCCCGGCCGGGTCAGGGTTGCCGGGCGTCGGTGGCGGCGGGGGGTGCCGGGCGGGTGCGGCCGGTGCGGCGGCCGGGGAGGCGGATGACGGCGCCGGCGTCGTGCAGGGCGGGTGCGAGCGCGCCGGTCCGGCCGCCGTGGCCGCGTTGGAGGGCGGCGAGCAGCGCGGCGGCGGGCAGTGGCCGGGCGAACAGGTGGCCCTGCCCGGCGGCGCAGCCGAGTTCCCAGAGCGCGCGGCGTTGCGGTTCGCTCTCCACGCCTTCGGCGACGACTGTGAGGTCGAGGCTGCGGCCGAGGTCGAGGGTGGAGCGGATGACGGCGGCGGCTTCGGGCGCGGTCTCCATGGCGCCGACGAAGCTGCGGTCGATCTTCAGTTCGTGTACGGGGATGCGGGAGAGCAGGGAGAGCGACGAGTATCCGGTGCCGAAGTCGTCGAGTGCGAGCCGGACACCGGAGTCACGCAGTCGGCTGAGGACGCGGTCGACCACGTCGAGCTGGCTGAGCGTGAGCGTCTCGGTCAGTTCCAGGACGAGCCGGTCCGGCGGCAGGTCGTGGGCGCGCAGCCGGGCCAGCACCGCGCCGGGGAAGCGGGCGTCGAGCAGGCTGCGCGGGGACACGTTCACCGAGACGGGCAGGTCGAAGCCGGCGTCGCGCCAGGAGCCGGCGGCGATGAGCGCCTGGTCGAGGATCGCCTCGGCGAACGCGGGGAGCAGCCCGGAGCGTTCCACCGCTTCGAGGAACCGCAGTGGGTCGATGAGCCCGTGGGTGGGGTGGTGCCAGCGGGCCAGGGCCTCCGCGCCGATCACCTGGCCGCTCGCCAGGTCGACGATGGGCTGGAAGTTGACAGTGAACTCGTGGTCGGCGACGGCGCGGGGCAGTTCGCCGCCGAGGGTGAGCCGGCTCAGGTCGGCGGTGTCGCGGGCCGGTGCGTACGTGGCGACGCGTTGGCCGGCGCGTTTGGCCTGGTACATGGCCACGTCGGCGCGGCGCAGCAGTTCCGGCATGCCGCCGGTGGCGGGGGCGACGGCGATGCCGCCGCTGGCTTCCACGCTGATCCGCATGCCGTCGAGGTCGAGCGGGTCGTGCAGCGCGGCGAGCAGGGACTCGGCGCGGTGGGCGGCGACTGCCGGGGCGGGCAGGCCGCGCAGGAGTACGGCGAACTCGTCGCCGCCGAGCCGGGCGACCAGGTCGTCGGGGCGGGCCGCTCCGCGCAGTCGTTCGGCGACCTGGATCAGCACCTGGTCACCGGCGCCGTGCCCGAGGGTGTCGTTGACTTCCTTGAAGTGGTTGAGGTCGATCAGCACCAGGGCGGTGACGCCGTCGGCGTGCCGTGTGGTGAGCTGGGCGCTGCCCTCGTCGAGCAGGTGCCGCCGGTTGGACAGGCCGGTGAGGGCGTCGTGGGTGGCGGCGTAGGCGTGGTCCTCGGCGATGCGGGCGAGTTCGGCGTACGCCTGGGCGTTGCGGACCGCGGTGCAGAGGGCGGAGGCGAAGGTACGCAGGGTGTACTGCTCGCGTTCGGAGAGCTCGACCGGTCCGGCGAACCGCAGCCGCAGCACGCCGACGTCGTCGGTGCGGTCGTGGCCCTCGAGCACGACCGGCATGATCTGACCGTCGACGGCGCTGGGCCGGGGGGCTGTTCCGTCGTACGCGATGTCCGTGCCGTTGCCCCGGATGGTGCGTCCGCCGTCGCGCAGCTCGATCTCGACCTCGTCGGCGGAGAAGAGTTCGCTGGCCTCGGTGACCGCTGTGGTGAGCACCTGGTCCAGGTCGACCACGTTGAGGGCGTCGGTGGCGCGGGCCAGGCGTTGCCACGCCTGCTGCTCGGTGCGGGTGCGGATCCGGGCGGAGTAGGCCAGATGCAGGCTGAGGACGAGCGGTGGCACGGCGAGCAGCAATCGGGGGTCTGCCCGCAGGATGAGTACGGTGCTGACGGCCACCAGGAAACGCAGGCCGAATCCGGCTATCCGCAGGTCGAGGTCGTCGCGGAACTGCTGGAGGATCGGCGTGCGGGAGGCGAGCGCGATGACCGGGATCGCGAGGACGTCGTCGAGAACCGCGGCCACCAGGTAGACGAACCCCAGCAGCAGGACGATGCCGAGTGGCTCCCGAGGCGGCCAGGCGCTTCCCAGCAACAGGGTGGCGACAGTGGCTCCGCCGGCCACCAGGGTGTGCTTCGCGATGGCGAATGCCACCTTGATGGGTGCCAGGCGGGTGACTGAGCCGCACGCCACGCCGATCCCGGTGGCCAGGACGACCCACGAGGGGGGAGCGACGGCGAGGCCGATGACGATCGCGGTCTCGACCCAGGCGAAGTAGAAGGTGGTGGAGCGGATCCGCAGACGGGTCTTGATGACGGTGGCCAGCGTCACTGTGACGACGAGTGCGGTGACGGTGACGAAGTCACGCGCGGAGTCGGGGTGTTGTGTACGGGCGGAGTAGATCGCGGTGAGGGCGACGATCGTCGCCCCCGCGACCAACGCGTAGACGATCCCGCGCAGGTGTGGGTCGACAGCCGTTCGGCTTTCCGTGGTTCGGCTCAACCCGCGTCACCCGCCGCTCACCGTCGGTATGCGATGAGCGGCAGCCTACCGCTTCACCCGGGTCCGAGAAACTCATCCCCATTCGGTGCTGCGCATTGTGCTGCCCTCCTCGAATATCGCTCCGGGGCGGAATGGTCACGGACTGAAGTCGTTGCTTCGATCCGCTGCCGGCCATTGCCGTCGGCTGCCCTATGCCTTCTTGGTGCGTTTCTGCGCCTTGCTGACTGAGGGCAGGTTAGGGGATATTCGAGTGGGTCTGGAAGAATTAATGTCGGTATGCGCAATATAAGTAACTATTGCAGCTTATATGACTTTCTGTCCATAGCCTGCTCGCGCAGCGAAGCCAGGCTGTCTCCTTTGGGTACCCGCGCCGTCGCTGAATGCATCGAATAGCGCGAGACCACTCAGTCCGTTAGTAGCGTCGTCTTGGCGGCGAACCATTACAACCGTGCTTCGGGCCACTCCGGCAGCCGTGTCGGACGAGGGTCGGCGGCCGGCCGTCCGCCCGGCGTCTGAGCCGGGGCGGCGCCTCTGTGACGAATCGATTACGCTGTCGCTCCGGTGGGCAGGTTGCCGACCGAGGCTGGAACAGCAGCGTGGAAATCCGGGTACTCGGGGGTCTGGCGGTGCGGCTCGGCGCCGTGGACCTTCCGCTTGGAACCCCCAAGCAGCAGTTGGTGTTCGCGCTACTCGTCGTACGGGCCAACCAGTTGGTCACGCTGCACGACCTGGTGGACGAGCTGTGGCCGGACGCGCCACCTCGGTCGGCTGTCGCAAACGTCCGGACCTACGCCGCCAATCTGCGCCGGAGTCTCGACTCGGGTGCGGGCGACGCGCCGAGGATCGTCCGGGAACCGGGCGGTTACCGACTCCTCGTCGATGGAAATTTGATCGATATTCATCGATTGAACTTGCATTTGCGTCGTGCCCGGGATCTGATGCGCGATGGGCAGGCCGCGCAAGCGGTCCCGCTGCTCGTTGAGGTGGTCGGCGCGGCGGCCCCGCTGCTCGCCGGCTTGGCGCTGGGGCTGGCGCTCGCCGTTCAGCGCGAGGTCGTGAGTGAGGAACGCCAGGCGGCGCTGGAACTGTTGACGGAGGCGTATCTCAGCCTCGGACGCCCCGAATCAGCGGTGTCGTTACTGCGTGACCACGTCTCGCATCAGCCGCTGCGCGAGCGGGCGCAGTGTCTTCTGGTGCGCGCGCTCATCCAGGCGGGCGACCCGGGAGGCGCCCTCGCCGTCTACCGCGCCACTCGCGAGGCGTTGTCCGACCAGCTCGGGGTGCCACCGAGCGCGGAGATGGAGCGACTTCGTATGGTCGCAACCCGGGCCCGACGCCGGATTCCGGAATCGGCGCACGAGGTGGAAACGATCCGGAGTGCTGCGCATAAGCGCAATTGGTTGCCCCGGACAGTGATGGATTTCGTCGGCCGGGAGGAAATGGTCGATCGATTGTTGCGCGAAGTGCGCGAGGCACCCGGGTCCGGTCCGACGATCCGGGTGATCGACGGCATGGCGGGCTGCGGCAAGACAACTCTCGCCCTGCACGTGGCCTCCCGGTCGGCCGAGCGCTTCCCCGACGGGCAACTCTTCGTCGACCTTCGGGGACACAGCGTGCGAACCCGGATGCGGCCCACTGTCGCCTTGGACACGCTGCTTCGTCAACTGGGTGTGCCGACCGGCCGGATACCGCTGGAACTGCCCGACCAGCAGGAGATGTGGCGGCGCGAACTGGCCGCGCGTTCGGTGCTGGTGGTGCTCGACAACGCCGCCGACAGCCGGCAGGTCGAGCCGCTGCTACCCGTCTCCGGATCGGCCGTCGTCCTCGTCACCAGCCGGCGGCGCCTGCTGGCACTCACCGAACGACCGCCGGTGTCCCTCGCCGTCCTCTCCGAGGCCGAGGCGCTCGAACTGCTCGCCACCCTTATCGGGAGCGGCCGGGTGGCGGCCGAGCCGGAGGCCGCGCGACAACTGGTCGGCACCTGCGGCTGCCTACCGCTCGCCGTCAGATTGGCCGGCACCCGGCTGGCACATCGGCCCGACTGGCGGATCTCCGACCTCGTCGGCAGATTGAGCCACCGGTCGATGTTCCTCCCCGGTCTACGTGCCGAGGCGCGCAGCGTGATGGAGGCGTTCGCCGAGTCGTACGAGCCGCTCGACGAGGCGTGCAGGAAAGCCTTCCGATCCTTCGGGCTGGCGGCCGGAAACCACCTCGATACCGCCATGGTCGCCGCCCTCACCGACCTGCCCCTGCGGGACGCGGCGGACGTCCTCGACGAACTGGTGGACCGCCACCTCGTGCAGGAGACCTCGGCCGGCCGGTATCGCCTGCACGACCTGATGAGGCGTTACGCCGCCGAACTGGCCCGGCAGGGGGACGAGTCGACGACCGGGCGACCGGCGATCCGGAACCTGCTGGATCACGTGTTGCACTCTGTGGTGCGGGCGTCCGCGTCGATCGAGGACGGCCGGGTGCTCGCGCAGCACCTGCGGCTCGGAGAACCGCTCCGACCGGATCTGCTCGCCGGACGCGTCGACCGCGACCTGGACTGGCTGGAGGAGCAGCGGCCGAACCTGGACGCGTTCATCCGGCAGGCGGCTGACGAGGGTCATGAGCCGATGGCGTGGCGGCTGGCTCGCGCCAGTTGGCGGTTCTTCTACATCCGCGGCTACTTCGACGACATCTCGGCCACGAACGGGGTGGGTCTCGTCGCGGCGCAGCGGTGCGGGGACCGGCACGCCGTGGCCCTCATGCACAACTATCTCGCCTCGGCGTGCGTACGCACCGGCGCCTACCAGGACGCCTCCGCGCACCTGCACGAGGTCGTGTCGATCCTCACCGGGCTCGGCGACGAACCGGGCGCACAGCGGGCGCGGTTCAACCTCGGTGCCGTGCACTGGCAGACCGGGCGACTCCACCAGTCGCTCGAAGCCAGCCGCGAGACACTGCGCAGCCATGTGCTGGACACCCTTCCGGTCCTGCCCAACCTGGGCCTCACGCTTCGCTACCTCGGCCGTTATGACGAGTCGATGGCGGTTCACCGGCTCCATCTCTTCGTCGCCCGTATCAAGCACGACCTGTTCCACATGTCGAACGCACTGGGGCATCTCGGTGGCCTCAGATACCGCCTGGGGCAGAACGCCGCGGCGGAGCGCCTGCTCCGAGCCTCGCTCGCGCTCCGGGACCGCACCGGCAACGGCTTCGCCCGCGCCGAGACGCTCAGCGACCTCGCCGGCACCTACCGGCAACTCGGCCGCTACGAGGACGCGCTGCGGCACCACGAGGCGGCCATCGAGGCCGCCGCCGCCTCCGGGGAGCGGGATGTCCAGGCGCAGGCACGTAATGAGCTGGCCGTCACCCTGGGCGTCACGGGGAGGGCCGACGAGGCCGTGGTCGTCTTCGAAGAAGCGCTTGCCATCGCCACCCGGATCGGCCACCCGTACGAGCAGGCCCGCGCCCTCGACGGCCTGGCCGGACATCTGGCGGAGAAGCAGCCGACCGAAGCGCGACGCTACCGGCAGCGCGCGTTGGCGATCTTCGAGCGGATGGGTGCGCCCGAGCGCCACGACCTGCGCCGACAGCTCGCCGAGACGCCCGCCTGAATCGGCTTATCGATTTCTTATCGCGGCGTTCGTTAGCGTCCCGGGCATCGGCCACGGGGAGGGTTCACCGCCAGAGCGGACCCGGCCGGACGAGGCCCCCACCGTCAGTTCCCCCCAGCGAATCGGCGGTGGGCAGGTGAGGGAGGAGCGTCGTGCACGGCACCCGGCGCGACGCTCCTCCCCGCCGCAGGCCGGGGCACCCGCGGCGTCGTACCCGGCGGATAGGGTCGGGCCGTGACCGAACCCGCGCAGCTCACCCACGTCGACCCGGCCGGTGCGGCCCGGATGGTCGACGTCTCCGCCAAGCCGGTCTCGGGCCGGCTCGCGGTCGCCGCCGGCCGCCTCCGCACCACCGCCGAGGTGGTGGACCTGCTGCGCCGCGACGGCCTGCCCAAGGGCGACGCGCTCGCCGTCGGCCGGCTGGCCGGCATCATGGGCGCCAAGCGCACACCCGACCTGATCCCGCTCTGCCACCCGATCGCGCTGCACGGCGTCACAGTCGACCTCGACCTCACGGCCGACACGGTGGAGATCACCGCCACCGCGAAGACGGCCGACCGCACGGGCGTGGAGATGGAGGCGCTGACAGCGGTGGCGGTCGCCGGGCTGGCGTTGGTCGACATGGTGAAGGCGGTCGACCCGGCCGCCTCGGTGGACGCCGTCCGGGTGCTCCGCAAGGAGGGCGGCAAGACCGGCGAGTGGGTCCGGCCGGAGGATCGGCCGTGATCCGGGCCCGGGTGATCGTGGCCTCCAACCGGGCCGCCGCCGGGGTCTACGAGGACACCAGCGGCCCGCTGCTCGTGACCGGGCTGCGCGAGCTGGGGTGCGAGGTCGATGCTCCGGTGGTGGTGCCGGACGGCGAACCGGTCGGCGACGCCCTGCGCGTGGCCCGCGCCGACGGCGTCGACGTGGTGCTGACCAGCGGTGGCACCGGCATCACCCCGACCGATCGCACGCCCGACGTGACGCGTGCGCTGCTCGACTACGAGATCCCCGGCATCGCCGAGGCGATCCGCGCGCACAGCCGCGACACCGTGCCGACGGCCGCGTTGTCCCGCGGGCTGGCCGGGGTGTCCGGCCGGACGCTCGTGGTCAACCTGCCCGGCTCGCGGGGCGGCGCCCGGGACGGCCTGGCCGTGCTCGGCCCGATCCTGCGGCACGCCGTCGACCAGCTTCGCGGCGGCGACCACTGAACCCGCGCGGCAGGTGCCCCGGCGTTAGGCTCGCCGGATGAGCACGGAAACCGAAGCCGCCGCGGCCGAGGCGGGCACGCCACCGCCGGCCGGGTGGGAGGAGGCCCGCTCCCGGGTGTACGCGGTGGGCCTGTCCGCCGCGCTCCCCGCTGTCGCCCGTCCGCTGGCCGACGCCGACGGGCACACCCTGGCCGAGCCGCTGACCACACGTACCGACCTGCCGGCGTTCCCCACCTCTAGCGTGGACGGCTGGGCGGTGCGCGGCCCGGGGCCGTGGCGGGTGGTCGGGCGGGTGCTCGCCGGGCAGACCGCACCTCTGCTGGAGGCCGACGGCAGCACCGTGGAGATCGCGACCGGCGCGATGGTCCCCGATGGCACGACGACGATCCTGCGGATCGAGGAGTCGACGCGTACGGCGGACGGCCTGGTGGCCGGCACGCCCCGCCCGGCGCCGGAGTGGCGGGAGCCGGGCGAGGAGGCGTCCCTCGGGGAGGAACTGCTGCCCGCCGGCACGCCGGTGGACCCGGCGGTGATCGGCCTGGCCGCCTCCTGCGGGCTCGATGCGCTGCGGGTCCGCCGCGCACCCCGGGCGGCGCTGCTGGTCTTCGGCGACGAACTGCTCACCTCCGGTCCGCCCGGCGCGGGCCGGGTCCGTGACGCGCTCGGCCCGTCGGTGCCGGCCTGGCTGCGCCGCTACGGCTGTCAGGTGCGCGCGGCCGACGTGGTCGGGCCGGTCGCCGACACGCTGCCCGCGCACGTGGCGGCGGTGCGGGGCGCGCTCGCCAACGCCGATCTGGTCTGCACCACCGGCGGCACCATGCACGGCCCGGTCGACCACCTGCACCCGACGCTGGAGGCGCTCGGCGCCGACTACGTGGTGAACACCGTGGCGGTGCGTCCCGGTTTCCCGATGCTGCTCGCGCGGCTGGTGGACGGCGACGGGCGGGTGCGGTTCGTGGTCGGTCTGCCCGGCAACCCGCAGTCGGCCGTGGTGGCGCTGGTGTCGCTCGTCGCGCCCCTGCTCGCCGGTCTCACCGGCCGGCAGATGCCGGTGCTCCCGCACGTGACACTGGCCGAGCCGATTCCGGGGCGCGGCGACTACACCCATCTGGCGCTGGCCCGCTGGGACCGGGTCGCCGGCACGGCGTACCCGGTGCGGCACGTCGGCTCGGCGATGCTGCGCGGCCTGGCCGGCGCGGACGGGTTCGCGGTGATCCGGCCCGGCACCAGCGGCGCGGCCGGTGACCGCGTGCCGTTCGTGCCGCTGCCACTGACCCCCGGAGAGCGGTCCGGGTGAGCGCGACGGACGAACCGACGGGAGACGTCGTGACAGTGGACGCAGACGTGGTGCTCGGCGCGGTGACCGACCGGCCGCTCGACCTGGCCGAACACGAGGCGGCAGTCGCCGACCGCCGGGCCGGTGCGGTGGTGTCCTTCCAGGGCGTGGTCCGCGACCACGACCACGGGCGGGGGGTCACCCGGCTGGAGTACGAGGGTCACCCCACCGCCGAGGCGGTGCTGCGCGAGGTGGCGGCCGAGGTGGCGGCCGACCCGCAGGTGTACGCGGTGGCGGTGTCGCACCGGATCGGCCCGCTGGAGATCGGGGACGTGGCACTGGTGGCGGCGGTCAGCACGGCGCACCGCGCGGCCGCGTTCGCCGCCTGCGCCCGGCTGGTCGACGAGGTCAAGGCGCGGCTGCCGATCTGGAAGCGGCAGGTCTTCGACGACGGCACCGAGGAGTGGGTGAACTGCCCCTGAGGGCTCAGCGCCGGACGGCGAGCGCGGCGGTGCGGCCCAGCCGCTCGTGGTAGAACGCCGGCTCGGCGCCGGGACGCCACGGCAGCGCCGCGACGAGCACGATCAGCGCGATGGCCAGGGAGTTCTCCATGAGCGCGCCGAACAGGCCGTCCTGGTAGTGGGACACCTCGGGGAGCTGGTGCTCGTACGGCCAGATCGGTGAGATCAGGAACAGCAGGTAGAGCCCGAGCGCGCCGACGCCGTGGCGCAGGCCGGTCAACGTCGGGTACCAGATCGGTGGGCGCAGCGCCGGCACGCCGTTGGCCGAGGGGCCGCCGGTGCCGCGCGGGGGCAGGCCGCGGCTGGCTTCGCGGCGGCGTACCGCGGCGTCGGCCAGCACGATGATCGCCGGGATGACCCAGATCAGGTGGTGCGACCAGGAGATCGGGCTGACCACGTTGGCGGTGAGACCGACCAGCGTGAACGCGGTCAGCTCGTCGCCGTCGGCGCGGGCGCTCATCGCCCGGGACAGGCCCAGCGCCAGGATCAGCACCGAGAACGCCAGCCAGAGCAGGCCGGGCGTCTCGATCGAGTCGTAGAGCCGCGCCAGCAGACCGGCGAGGGACTGGTTGGCGGTCATGTCCGCCGCGCCGACCCGCTCGGTCTGCCAGAGCACGCCGGTGAAGTACGCGTGGGACTCCTCACCGAGCACGCCGAACGTCGCGATGGTCACGCCGATCGTGGTGCCCACAGCGGTGAACGCGGCCCGCCACTGCCGGGTGAGCATCAGGTAGGCCACGAACAGCGCCGGGGTGAGCTTGACCGCTGTGGCGAGCCCGATGCCCACACCGGCCCAGGCGCCGCTGTAGACGAACCGGGCCAGCGGCGAATCGGCCGTCTCGTAGTGGGTGCCCCGCTTGGCCCGCCATCGCAGGCCCACCAGGTCCGCCATGATCAGCGCGAACAGCAGCAGGTTGACCTGCCCGTAGCCGAGCGTCTCGCGGGACGGTTCGATGGCGACGGCGAGCGGGGTGGCGATGCCGACGGTGAACCAGAGCGGCCAGGCGAGCCGGTCCACGATGGGGCGTAGCAGCGCCGCGAGGACGACGGCGAGCGCGCCGATGCTGGCGAGCGCGTTGACGAAGCCGGCGCCGTCGATCGGCAGCCACGACATCGGCAGCATCACCAGGGCGGCGAACGGGGGGTAGGTGAAGCCCAACGTGGTCGAGGGCGCGACGAAGTCGTACAGCTCGTTGCCGCCGGCCCACCACAGCACCGCGCCGTGGTAGATCTTCATGTCGAAGAAGTTGTACGGCCGTCCGAAGGCGCCGATGGCGAGCCACGCGGCGTACGACACGGCGGCCACGACGCCGAGACGCACGACGATCCGGCGGTCGACGCGGGAGGTCGGGGCGAGGCGATTGGTCCGTCTACCGACTGTCGCCGGCATGGCGTGGCCACCCCCGTACCAAGCTCGTCGTACCCGTCCAGGTCCAGAACGGAGCCTCACGTTGCTGCCTCCCGCGTTACGCGACCGTGTCCGATCCCACACGTGTTTTTGACATTTCCACCGCGTTAACGGGTCTCGGACGGTTCAGGTGATTGGTGGCCTTGCGGGGGTGGTAGGCCGTACGGAGTGCCTGGTCAGCCGGGCATGCGGCGGGCGGTCGCCGCGGAGCGTACGGCGATCCTCGCCTCGCGGCGAGCCGTGCGGACCGCGCGCTTGACCGACCGGCGCGAGTGGTCGATCCGGTGGCCGGCGCGCCAGCGCAGGCCCGGCTTGCCCTCGGTGTCGGCGGCGGCGAGGAGGAGGCCGCCGAGCAGGCCGAGGTTCTTCAGGAAGTGGATCTGGTTGTTGTTGCGCGCGGCCGGGTCGTCGTTGTTCCAGAAGGCGTGCCCGGCGGCGGTGGTCGGGATCAGCGTGCCCGCGAGCACCAGCGCGGCCGGACGGGTGAACCGGCCGGTGGCGAGCATCAGGCCGCCGACCAGCTGGGTGGCGGCGTTGGCCCGGATCAGCGAGACCGTGTCGGTGGGGATGCGGGGGTGCACGTTCTGGATCAGCGGGGCGACCTTCCCGGTGACCGGTTCCGCGGCCTGCACCAGGCGTTCCGGGTTGCGCAGGTTGCGGGCGCCGCTGACCACGAAGATGCCGCTCAACATGACTCGGGCGAGGGAGCGCACGGGCTTCATGGCTCAGTCTTACCCCGTCGGGGGCGTCGTCATCCCCGCAACACACGAAAGGTATCGGCCGACGTGGACGTCCGAACGGTATCGATTTCAGCGACTGTCGCGGATGGACCGGTCGCGTTCGGTAAGGTCGCGCGGGTGACGACGCTGCGACTGCGCCCGGAGGGCCCCGCCGACGAGGCGCCGGTGGCCCGGGTGCTGGCCGCCGCCTTCGCCCGCCCCGACGTGGCCACCCCACCGGAGGTCGGCCTGGTCGAGGAGCTGCGGCACAGCCCGGCGTGGATCCCGGAGCTGGCCATGGTCGCCGAGTACGGCGGCGAGGTGGTGGCGTACGCGCTGCTCACACGCGTCGGTGTCCGCACCGAACGCGGCACCTGGCCGGCGCTGGCCCTGGGGCCGGTGGCGGTGGCGCGGCACCGGCAGCGGCTGGGGCACGGCACGGCGGCTGTGCAGGCGGCGCTGGACGCCGCGACCGAGCTGGGCGAGCGGCTGGTGGTGGTGCTGGGCGACCCGGCCTACTACCGGCGGTTCGGGTTCGGTCCGGCGGACCGGCTGGGCCTGACCAGTCCCTGGTCCGGGCTGGGGGAGCCGTGGCAGGCGCTGGTGCTGCCGCCGTCGGCGAGCGGCGAGCCGCCACCGCCGTCCGGCGAGGTGGTCTTCCCGCCACCGTGGTCGCGGGTCTGAGCGGCGGGGCCCGGACCCGCGCGGCCCGAGCGGTCAGGCGGGCTGGGTACGCAGGTAGCGGCCGAAGTGCGGCACTGTGAACGCCACGGTCCCGCGCTCGCCGGAGTAGATCAGCCCCTTCTTGATCAGCGCGTCACGCGCCGGGGACAGGCTGGCCGGTTTTCGGCCGAGCGCGCGGGCGATCTCTGCGGTCGGCACCGCCGCGTCCATGTCGTCCCGGCCGCCCTCCTCGCCGTCCACCAGCGCCAGCGTCGCCATCGCGCGCATGTACTCGCGTTCGGCCGGCGTGGCCCGTTCGAACCGGGAGCCGAAGAATCCCACCGCCAGTTCGGCCTCCGCCTCGGGCGCGGCGACCCGGACGTCCGCCGCGGTGATCGGGGAGCGGGGCGCGTGGTCCCAGGTGGCCTTGCCGTACGCCTGGACGAAGTAGGGATAGCCGCCGGACTTCTCGTAGAGCAGGTCGAGCGCCTTCTGCTCGTACTCGACCTCCTCCCGCTCGGCCGGCGCGCAGAGCGCCTGGTCGGCGGCGATCCGGTCGAGCCGGTCGATGCGCTGGTAGCGGTAGAGCCGCTCGGAGTAGGACTTGGCCGCGCTGAGGACTGCGGGCAGGTGCGGCAGGCCCGCGCCCACGACGATGAGCGGCGCGCCGAGCTGGGACAGCTCGTGGCAGGCGGCGCAGAGCGCGGAGACGTCCTCGGCGCCGACGTCCTGCATCTCGTCGATGAAGATCGCGATGCCGGTGCCGACGTCGGTGGCGACCGCCGCCGCGTCGCTGAGCAGTTCCACCAGGTCGATCTCGATGTCGCCGGAGTCGGCGCGGCCGCTGCTCGCCGGTACGTCGATGCCGGGCTGCCAGCGGTCGCGCAGTTTGGGTGCCGCGCCGCCCCGCCCGGTGGGGGTGGAGCGTTGCGCGAACGCCTTGAGGACGCCGAGGAACGCGTCGATCCGGTCCGGTGCGCGGTGCCGGGGCGCCAGCTCGCGGACGGCCATGTGCAGCGCGGCGGCGATCGGGCGGCGCAGCGACTGGTCCGGCCGGGCCTCGATCTTGCCGGTGCCCCAGAGGTGGTTGATCGCCTCGGACCGCAGTGTGTTGAGCAGGACCGTCTTGCCGACTCCCCGCAGGCCGGTGAGCATCAGGCTGCGTTCGGGGCGACCGCGGGCGATCCGTTCCAGGACCACGTCGAAGACGTCCAGCTCCCGCCCCCGCCCGGCGAGTTCGGGCGGGCGCTGGCCGGCGCCCGGTGCGTACGGGTTGCGGACCGGATCCACGAATCGCACAATATCGGGTTCTCTAGCGACCAGGCTAGATGCGCGTAGAGGCGGCTACCGCGTGTCGGCCTCGACATAAAACTAGGGCTGTCTAGCACCCACGCTAGACAGCCCTAGTTTTGGTTACCGACCCGTTGACAGGGTCAGCGGCGCTTCAGGCAGAGCACGAAGTCGAGCGTGTCCAGCTCGCTGTCGAAGAAGTACCAGTCGGTGTAACCGGTCACCTTCCCGCACTTAGCCTCCGCGTCCTTCTTGCCGCTCGTCGCGCCGTCGATGCGGCGCAGCACCTCGTACGTCTTCGGGGCACAGTCGGCGATCACGAGTTTCGGCTGGCCGCCGCCACCCTCGTTGGCGACGCACTGGCCCGCCTTGACGAAACGCGGATCGGTCGAGGAGGCCGGGGCCGCCGTCGTGGGCGTCGTGTCAGCCGGTTCGCTCGGCGGCGCCTCGCTCGGGTCCGCGGCCGGCGCGGTGGCAGCGGTCGTGCCGCCGGTCGGGGTCTGCTTGTCCCGGCCCAGCATCCAGTACGCCCCGGCGCCGCCCAGCAGCAGCACGGCCAGCACGATCACCACCACCACCAGCAGCGGGCCCTTCCCGCGCTTCGTCGGCGTCGGCTCGGCGTAGGGCGGATGACCACCGCCGTACTGCGGCCCGGCATAGGGGTCACCCGGATGGCCCTGCTGCGGGGACCAGGCCGGACCCGGCTCGAAGCGCTGCGTCGGCGGACCGTACTGATCGGCCGGCGGGCCGTAGCGGTCGGCGGGCCCGTGCTGCTGGGTGGGCGGCCCGTACTGGTCGGGCGGGCCGTACGGCCGCGCGCCCGGCGGGCCGTACTGCGGGTCGGGCTGCGGGGCGTAACGCGGGTCGCCCTGCGGGGCGTAGCGGGGATCGGGCTGCGGGGCGTAGCCGTCGTCGGGCCGTCCCCAGGGGTCGGGAGAGCCGCCACCCGGTGGACCGAAGTTCGACATGAACGCCTCCTGCGTACGCCAGTGCTGAGAGGCCGGCCACCAACTGGGGACGCCGACGCCGTGGTCACCGTAGCGTGGTCCCACGATGAGCTCACGCCCCACGAGTGCGACGAACGTAGTCGATTCCGCGACGCCGCCGGCCCGCACCGCGCTGATCTGGACCGCCCTCGTGCTGGTCTACCTGCTCTGGGGCTCGACCTACCTGGGCATCCGGGTCGCTGTCGAATCCCTGCCGCCACTGATCTCCGCGGCGATGCGGTTCGCCGCCGCCGCGGTGGTGCTCGCCGTGGTACTGCGCCTGCGGCGCGGACCCGGCGCGTTGCGGGTGCCCGCACGACGCGTCGGTTCCGCCGCGCTCGTCGGTGTGCTGCTGCTGGCCGGCGGCAACGGCCTGGTGGTGCTCGCCGAGTCCGGCCCGCCCGGGACCGCCGTACCGTCCGGTGTGGCGGCGCTGCTCGTCGCCACCGTGCCGCTGCTCGTGGTCCTGCTGCGGACGGCAGGCGGGGACCGGCCGCGACAGTGGACGTTCCTCGGAGTGGCACTCGGCTTCGCCGGCCTCGTCCTGCTCGTGCTGCCCCGCGACGGGGTGGACGGCGTGCCGGTGGCCGGCGCGCTGACTGTGGTCGCCGCGGCGGCGAGCTGGTCGGTCGGCTCGTACCTGTCCGGGAAGATCCGGATGCCCGCCGACCCGTTCGTGGCCACCGTCTACGAGATGGTCGCGGGCGCGGCGGTGCTCGCGCTCGTCGGCGTGGCCCGTGGCGAGCTGCGCGGCTTCTCCTTCGCCGACGTGACCGGGCGGTCGTGGGCGGCGATGGCCTACCTGATGGTGGCCGGTTCGCTGGTCGCCTTCACCGCGTACGTCTGGCTGCTCGCCCACGCGCCGATCTCCCTGGTCTCCACGTACGCGTACGTGAACCCGGTGGTCGCTGTGGCACTGGGTGCGTTGTTCGTCGCGGAACCGATCACGTCGCAGGTGCTGATGGGCGGCGCGGTCATCGTGGTCGGCGTGGCGGTGGTGGTGAGCACCGAGCGTCCGCGCCGGTCCCCGCCACCAGCCGTCGACGGGACAGCCGGGGAGCCTGCCCGGCGGTAGCGTCCGGCCCGTGTCGGCGCTGCTGATGGCGGGGGTCGCGCTGCTGGGCGCGGCGGCCGGGTGGGCGGCGGTCCCGGCCGGGCGGTCGTTCTGCGCCGACCGGATCGCCGGACGGCACGCACCGAGCCGGGGCGTCCTCACCCTCGTCGGCGTCGTGGTGTTCGGCGGGCTCGCCGCCGCCCGGGGCGCCGACCCGGTGCTGCCCGCGCTGCTGCTGGTCGCCGCCGCCGGGCTGGTCCTCGCGGTCACCGACCTGACCGCGCTGCGGCTGCCCGACCCGCTCGTCGGCCTGGTCGCGGTCGGCGGCGGGCTCGGCCTCACCGCGGCCACTGCGGCCACCGGCGACCCGCGCCGCCTGGCCGTCGCGGTGGCCGGCGCCACGCTCTCCTTCATCGGGTACGCGCTGCTGGCGTTGCTGCCCCGCGCCCGGCTCGGCTTCGGCGACGTGAAGCTCGCCGCCGCGCTCGGGCTGCCGCTGGGCTGGCTCGGCTGGCCGGCGCTGCGGCTCGGGCTGCTCCTGCCGCACGTGCTCGCCGGAGTCACGGTGCTCGTCCTGCTCGCCGCCGGCCGGGTACGCCGGGACACGCCGGTGCCGTTCGGCCCGGCCCTGCTCGGCGGCGCGTGGCTCGCCGCCGTCCTCGGCTGACCTGCACGGTCGGCCGCGCGCTGCGGGCGGTCAGATCAGACGGAGCTGGTGGTCCTTCGGACGGCGGGGCTCGGTCGCGTCCAGACGCTCGAACAGCGCCGGGTCGATCACGTCGAGGAACGGCGACGGGCGGGTGTCGCGTTCCGCGCCGTGCCGGGCGCGGCGGCCCGCGTGGCTCACGTAGAGCCGGTCCTGTGCCCGGGTCAGCCCGACGAAGAACAGCCGCCGCTCCTCGGCCACCGCGTCGTCGTCCGGCTCGGAGCCGGGCCAGCGCAGCGGCAGCAGCCCGTCCTCGGCGCCGACCAGGAACACCACCGGGAACTCCAGTCCCTTCGCGGCGTGCAGCGTGAGCAGCGTGACCGCCTCGGCGCGCGGGTCCAGCGCGTCCACCTCCGCGCCGGTGGCGAGCTGGTTGAGGAACAGGTCGAGGTCGTCGCCGCAGCGCCGGGCCAGCGGGGTGAGCAGGTCCACCGCCGTGCGGACGTCCTCGGGGCGTACCGCGCCGGAACCGTCCAGCGTCGGCACGGCGAAGCGCTCGGCCAGGATCTGCCCGGCCTGGCGTACCCGGGCGGCGAGCGAACCGTCCAGACCGGTGTGGCGCAGCTCGCGGGCGATCGCGGGCACGCCGGGACGGTCGCGCAGCCGGTCGTGCGAGCGCTTCTGCACCGGGATGTTCGCCCGGGCCAGCGCGTCCACGATCGGCGCGGCCTGCGCGTCGGTCCGGTAGAGCACCGCGATGTCGGAGAAGGACAGCGAGGTGGCCCGCCCGTCGATCCGCCCCGAGTCGAGCGAGCGGTGGGATAGACCGCCGACCAGCTCGTCCACGGTACGGGCCACGAAGTCGGCCTCGTCGTAGGCGGAACTCGCCGCGTACCGGCCGACCAGCGGCGCCTCCGGGTCGAGCCGGGCCGGGTCGAGACGACGGCCGCGCACCAGCGACGACGGCGCGATGGCCTGCGCGGCGGCGGCCAGGATCGGTGCCGAGGAGCGGTAGTTGCGGTTCAGCCGGACCAGCCGGGCGTCGGTGAAGTCCTGCGAGAAGCGCAGGAAGTAGCCCACGTCTGCGCCCCGGAACGAGTAGATCGCCTGGTCCGGGTCGCCGATCGCGCACAGGTTGCCGTCCGGCGGGCTGAGCAGGCGCAGCAGCTCGTACTGCACCGCGTCGACGTCCTGGTACTCGTCGACGAAGATCCACTTCCACCGCTCGCGGTACTCGCGGACCAGCTTCCGGTCACCCTTCAGCAGGGCCACCGGCAGCGTCAGCAGCTCGTCCAGGTCGACCAGGTCCCGCTTGCGCAGCAGCGCCACGTACCGCTCGTCGTCGTCACCGGCCTCGGCGCGCGCCGCCGTCCGGTCCGCGTCGTCGGCGATCCGGAAGGCCGCCGGCAGCCCGGCCGCCGCCGCGTTCTCCCGCAGCACGGTCAGGCCGAGCGAGTGGAACGTGCCGACAGTGACGTCCTCGGCGACCGGGCCGAGCAGCCCGTCCAGCCGGTGCCGCAACTCCTCGGCCGCCCGCCGGGTGAACGTGATCGCCAGGCACTGATCGGGGAAGACGTTCAGCTCCGCGCACAGGTACGCGATCCGGTGGGTGAGCGTCCGGGTCTTGCCGGTACCCGGACCGGCCACGATCAGCAGCGGGCCACCCGGCGCCGACGCGGCCACCCGCTGCATCGCGTCCAGCCGGTCGAGCAGGCCGGTGCCGACCTCCTCCATCCCGGCGAGCATCGGCTCGAACGGCTCGTGCGGAGACGGCGGCGGCGCGATCGGGGGCGCTGCAAGCGGCGTCCGCTTCGGCTCCGGCCGGGCCGCCGCCGGGCGCTTGGCCCTCGGCTTCGGCGCCGACTCCACCGGCCGCCGCTGCGCGGGCACCGGTACGTCGAACAGCGTCTCCTGCCCGGCCCGGCCACCCGCAGCGCCCAGTTCCGCCGGGTCGAACAGCGTGATCACGCCGTACTCCCCGTCGTAGCCCGGCACCCGGCGCACGTCGCCGCGGCGCAGCCGGCCGATGCCCTCCGCGAGCAGCTCGCCGCCGACCCGGCCGATCTCCTCGATCGGGGTACGCGTCAGGATCTCCAGCTCCGGGCCGAGCGCGGCGACCAGCTCGTTGAGCTTGCCCTCGACCTTCTTCGACCGCGCGCCGACCCGGTTCAGCTCGCCCAGGATCTCGGCCAGCGGCACCAGATGGGTCACCTCGCGCGCGTGCGCCGGTCGGTGCCCCATCGGCCGGTCCGCCAGCTCCTCGGCCCGGCTGAGTACGCCCACGGTCAGCGGCTTGCCGCACTCCGGGCAGCGCCCGCCCGCCTCGCGGGTCCGCTCCGGCGACCAGTTCACGCCGCACAGGCGGTGCCCGTCGGCGTGGTACTTGCCCTCCTCCGGGAAGAACTCCACGGTGCCCGCGAGCCCGTCGCCGGTACGCAGCGCCTCGCGGATGGCGAAGTAGTCGCGGGCGGCGGTCAGGACCGTCGCCTCCCGGGCCAGCGCGGGCGGCGAGTGCGCGTCCGAGTTCGACACCAGCTGGTAGCGGTCCAGGCTGCCGACCCGCCAGTTCATCTCCGGGTCGGACGACAGGCCGGTCTCCACAGCGAAGATGTGCTCGGCCAGGTCGGCGTAGCAGTCGGCGATCGCGTCGAAGCCGGACTTCGAGCCGAGCGCGGAGAACCACGGCGTCCAGATGTGCGCGGGCACCAGGTAGCCGTCCGGGCTCGCCTCCAGCGTGATCTCCAGCAGGTCGCGGGAGTCCAGCCCGAGGATCGGCCGGCCGTCCGAGCCGAGGTTGCCGATCCGGCCCAGCGCGGTGTTGAACCGGGCCACCGCGTCCAGGTCCGGCAGGTAGATCAGGTGGTGCACCTTGCGCGTCCGGTCGTCGCGCTTGTAGATCGTGGAGATCTCCACGCTCAGCATGAACCGGACCGGGTCGGCCTCCGCCTCACTGGCCAGCCGGGGCGGCAACCGCCGGGCGACGTCCCGCTCCGCCTCGGGCGAGAGCCGGTACAGGCCCGGCTCGGCCGGGTGCAGCGTCTCCCGCAGGTGGTCGTACCAGGCGGGATGGGTGAAGTCGCCGGTGCCGAGCACGCCGATGCCCTTGCGCCGGGCCCACCAGGCCAGGTTCGGCAGGGTCAGGTCGCGGCTGCACGCGCGGGAGTACTTCGAGTGGATGTGCAGATCCGCGACGTACGGCGGGAGGCCACCGGGGGGTGCGGCGCTGAACGGAGGCACGCCGCATCCTGTCACGTCCGGTCCCCCGCCCGCCCGTCGCCACGCGTACGGGTGACCTGAGCAATGCGGTGCTGGACTCGGCGGCTCATGCACGCTATTGAGAGCGCAGCTCGACGAGCGTCACCTGGGGAGGCGCGCCCACCCGCACCGGCGGGCCCCAGAAGCCGGCGCCGTTCGTGACGTAGACCTTCGTGCCGTCGATCTCGCCGAGACCGGAGACCACCGGCTGTTCGAGCTTCACCGCCAGGTTGAACGGCACCATCTGGCCGCCGTGGGTGTGTCCGGACAGCTGGAGGTCGACGCCGAACGTCGCCGCCTCCTGTGCGGCCACCGGCTGGTGTGCCAGCAACACCACCGGCCGGCTCGGGTCGCGGTCGCCGAGAGCGGCGGCGTAGTCGGCGGGTGCGGCCACCCCGGTGCCGGCGGCGCTCACGTCGTTCACACCGGCGAGGTCAAGCACGCCGCCCCGGGCCTGGATCTCCTGCCGCTCGTTCTGGAGCACCCGCAGGCCGAGCCGGTCGACCTCGCGGACCCACTCCTCGACGCCCGAGTAGTATTCGTGGTTGCCGGTGACGAAGAAGCTGCCGTACCGGGACCGCAGGCCACGCAGCGGCTCAGCGGCGGAGCCAAGCTCGGCCACCGTGCCGTCGACCAGGTCACCGACCACCGCGACCAGGTCGGCGTCCATCCGGTTGATCATCGCGACGATCCGCTCGGTGTGCGCCCGACCGCGCAACGGCCCGAGGTGGATGTCGGAGACGGTGGCGATGCGCAGTCCGTCCATGCTGCGGGGCAGCTTGGCCAGCGGGATCTGCACCCGGTCGAGCTGCGGCGGACCCATCGCGGTGCGGACGCCGTACCCGGTGACACCGGCGGCGGTGAGCCCGGCGAAGATCGCCGCCCCGCGTGCGAGCAGCAGCCGCCGGGAGGGATCGTGGTCCGGCGCGTCGGTGCCGGCGGGCGGCGCGTCGGTGCTGTCGACGGGCGGCGGCGTCGCACCCTCCGCCGTCGCCGCGCCGACGAGTGCGGGCTCCGGCCCCGGGCCGGCGGCGACCGCCGAGCGGGCCCGCCGGCGCAGCACGAGCCGGACCACGGCGGTCGGCACTTCGAGCACCAGCAGCAGCACCAGCAGGTAGAACATGAGCGCGACCCAGACGTAACCGGGCCAGGCCAGCCAGTACCAGCCGCCGCGGGTGCCGGCCATGGTCACCGGTACGAGCACCGCCAGCGCCGCGATCGTCACTCCACCGGCCCGGCGCCACCGCCCGGGGCGCGTGGTGTCCCGGACCAGCCGCTTCCACAGGTAGAAGTGGATCAGGCCGATCACGAGCACGACGAAGCCCAGGAATGTCGCAATGGCCAGCACGTGCGCCCCCCTCAGCCGCCCGCGAAGGGCGGCAGCACGTCCACCGTCACCCCGGCCGGCAACAGTGCCCGTCGATCATGACAGGCCACGCCGTCGACCAGGAAACTCGCCGCCTTCAGCACCACCGCGAGGCGTTCGCCGTGCCGGGCGGCCAGTTCATCGAGGAGTTCGTCCAGGGACCGGCCCGCGGATGCGGTCTCCTCGGGGCGTCCGGCGGCCGCGCGGGCACCGGCGAAGTAGCGGACTGTGAGCTCCACCCTCAGCCTCCGATGGCCGACATCGAGCGGGCGGGCTGGAGGAACGCCGGGTCGTCGATGCCGTGCCCGGGCCGCTTGGCCCACATCGCGGCGCGCCAGCGGCGAACCAGCTCCTCGTCGTCCGCGCCGGCGCGCAACGCGCCGCGCAGGTCCGACTCCTCGGTGGCGAACAGGCAGTTGCGCACCTGGCCGTCGGCGGTGAGCCGGGTGCGGTCGCAGTCGCCGCAGAACGGCCGGGTCACGCTGGCGATCACCCCGACCCGGGCCGGCCCGCCGTCCACCAGCCACGTCTCGGCCGGTGCCGCACCGCGCTCGGACGGGTCCGGCGTCAACGCGAACGCGGCGTGCAGGGAGGCCAGGATCTCGTCGGCGGTGACCATGGTCGAGCGGTCCCAGCCGTGCTGGGCGTCGAGCGGCATCTGCTCGATGAACCGCAGCTCGTAGCCGTGCGCGAGCGCGAACCGGAGCAGCGCGGGCGCCTCGTCGTCGTTCGTGCCGCGCATGAGCACCGAGTTGATCTTCACCGGGGTCAGCCCGGCTTCCGCGGCCCCGGCCAGCCCGGCGAGCACGTCGGCGAGCCGGTCACGGCGGGTCAGCGCGGTGAACCGGTCCCGGTCCAGCGTGTCGAGCGAGACGTTGACGCGGTCCAGCCCGGCGGCACGCAGCGCCGGTGCCATGCGGGCCAGGCCGATGCCGTTGGTGGTCAGCGAGATGCGCGGCCGGGGCGTGAGCGCGGCGACCGCCGCCACGATGCCGGGCAGGCCCGGCCGGATGAGCGGCTCACCGCCGGTGAAGCGCACCTCGGTGATGCCGAGCCGGGTCACCGCGACACCCACCAGCCGGACGATCTCGTCGTCGGTGAGCAGTTGCGGACCGGACAGCCAGGGCAGGCCCTCCGCCGGCATGCAGTAGGTGCAGCGCAGGTTGCACTTGTCGGTGAGCGAGACCCGCAGGTCCCGGGCGACACGGCCGTACCGGTCGGCGAGGACGCCGTCGGTCGTCGTCCGGGGGGTGCTCATCGGTCGACCGTAGCGCGGTCGGGCCCCCGGAGGGCGGCCCGGGCGGTGGAGCGGACCACGTCCGCGTACGCCGCGCCGAAGGTCGCGGTGTGCACGAGCAGCAGATGCAACTGGTGCAGCGGTACACGTTCCCGCCACCCGTCGGCGAGCGGCCACGCCTCCCGGTAGGCGGCCGTGATCCGGTCCAGGTGCGGCGGACCGCCGAACAGCGCGAGCTGCGCCAGGTCGGTCTCGCGGTGGCCGCCGTGCGCGGCCGGGTCGACCAGCCAGACCCGGCCGTCGGCACCCCAGAGCAGGTTGCCGGGCCAGAGATCGCTGTGCAGCCGGGCCGGCTGCTCGTCACCGCCGAACTCGCCGATCCGCTCGACGACCTGCTCGACGAGCGCCGCCCCGGCGCCGTCGAGCGCGCCGCCGTCGACCGACATGCGCAGGTAGGGCAGCAGGCGGCGACGGGCGAACCAGTCCGGCCAGGGGCCGGGGTCGGGCGTGTTGTCCTGTGGCAGCGCGCCGATGAACCCCTTCCAGTCCGCGCCGAACGCGGGCGCCCCGGCGTGGTGCAGCCCGGCCAGGTCGCGGCCGAACGCCTCCGCGGCCTCCGGCGTCGGCTCGCCGGGCTCCACCCAGTCGAGCGCCAGCAGGCCGGGCAACGCGACGAGCACATCCGGTACGGGCACCGGGCCGGCCTCGCGCAGCCAGCGCAGCCCGGCCGCCTCGGTGGCGAAGAAGCCCTCCGGCAGCGGCCGCGCGGCCCGTTCCGGCCAGGTCTTGGCGAACACCGAGTGCCCGTCGTCGAGCGTCAGCCGGGAGGCGGCGCAGATGCCACCGCCGGAGACCGGGGTCTCCCGGATCCGCTGGTGGGTCAGGAAGGTCGGCAGGTGCTCCGGGTGTGCCCGCAGGTACGCCAGGTCCATGTGCGCAAGGTAGCCGGTACCCCGGACATCCGTTTGCCGAGCGGCACCGCCGGTCGCCGCTGACCTGGACCGATACGCTCCGTATCTGTGGACGGACCGCGTGTCGTCCACAGGGGCGGACGCGGTGACGCGCGACCGCCCATGCTCCCGGCATGAACTCCACCGAGCCAGCGCGCCTCTCCGTCCGCTCGCCGGCCGACATGGTCGCGGCCGTGCCCTACCTGCTCGGCTTCCATCCCGCCGACAGCGTGGTGGTGGTTGCGGTACGCGGCCGCCACGTCGTCTTCGCCGCCCGTGGCGACCTGCCCGCGCCGGGTGCCGACCCCGGTCCGGCGGCCCGGCACCTGATGCAGGTGGTGGCCCGGCAGGACGCCGACGCCGCCACTGTCGTCGGCTACGGTCCGGCCGCCCGGGTGACAGGCGTCGTGGACGCGATCGGCGACGCGCTGACCGCCGCCGGGCTGGAGGTGCTCGACGCGCTGCGGGTCACCGAGGGCCGCTGGTTCTCGTACCTCTGCGTCGAGCCGTCCTGCTGCCCGCCCGAGGGCACCCCGTACGACCCGGCCGCCAGCCAGGTCAGCGCGGCGGCTGTGTTCGCCGGTCAGGTCGCGCTGCCCGACCGGGCCGCGCTCGCGGCGCAGGTGTCCCCGCTCGACGGGCCGGTCCGGCTCGCCATGCGCCGGGCCACCGGTCGGGCCCGCCTCCGCCTGGCCGCGCTCACCGGACGGCAGTCCGCACCGTCGGCGGAAAGCCCGGTAGGCGGCGTGCCGGCCGACGGCTCCGGGCCGCACGCGGAGTCCTCGGTTCCGGACGACGGCTCCCGGCCGGGCGGGGCCTCCCCGGTTTCGGCCGACGGTCCCGGGCCGGGCGGGGAGCCGCTGGTCTCGGCAGACAGTCCCGGGTCGGACGGGCGGTCGCCGGTTGCGGACGTCGGTGCCGGACCGGGTGGGGAGCCGCGGGCCGTGCGGACGGCGGGCACGGCCGCTGTGCGCGCCGCGTTCCGCCGGCAGCGGCGCGGTGAGCGGCTGGACGACGACGAGGTGGCCTGGCTGACAGTGCTCCTCGCCCACGTCGCGGTACGCGATCACGCCTGGTCCCGCACCGACGGCCGGGACGAGGACATCAGCCTCTGGACGGACGTGCTGCGACGCGCCGAGCCGGATCTGATCGCCGCGCCGGGCTGCCTGCTCGCATTCGCCGCCTGGCGCTCGGGGCACGGGGCACTGGCCGCTGTCGCCCTGGAACGGGTGTTGTCCGCCCACCCCGGCTACTCGCTCGCGGTGCTGCTCGACGAGGTGCTCCGGCGCGGCGTCGCCCCGTCCGCGCTGGACGGCCGGGGCGGCCGGGGCGGTTCGAACGACGGCGCGGTGCTGCGGCGCCGCCGACGCCGTCCACGCGGGTGAGCGCTCACGCGCCTGCCGGCCGGCCACGTTCGCGATGCCGGTGCCGTCAGCCGCCGACGCGCGCCGCGCCGGTGTAGACGTTCATGGTCGGCCCGCGCAGGAAGCCGACCAGCGTCATCCCGGCCTCCTCGGCCAGCTCGACCGCGAGCGTGCTCGGCGCGGACACCGCCGCGAGCAGCGGCACGCCCGCCATCCACGCCTTCTGAGTCAGTTCGAAGCTGGCCCGTCCGGAGACCAGCAGCACGTGCCCGGTCAGCGGCAGCAGCCCTTCCCGGGTGGCCCAGCCGAGCACCTTGTCCACCGCGTTGTGCCGCCCGACGTCCTCGCGCAGCACGACAAGCTCCCCGGCGGGGGTGAACAGGCCGGCGGCGTGCAGGCCGCCGGTGCGATCGAAGGCGCGCTGCGCGGCGCGCAGCCGGTCCGGCAGCCCGGCCAGCAGGTCGGCGGTGACCACCAGTGGGTCGTCCCGCACCGCGAACTGCGAGCGGGTGCGCACCGAGTCGATGCTCGCCTTGCCGCACACGCCGCACGAGCTGGTGGTGTAGAAGTTGCGCGACGGGTCGGTGACGGGCTCCGGCACACCGGGCGAGAGCACCACGTCGACCACGTTGTACGTGTTCGGGGTCTCCGCCCCGGCGCAGAGCTGCGCGGTGTGCACGTCCTCCGCCGACCGGATCAGCCCCTCGGTGAGCAGGAAGCCGATCGCCAGGTCCAGATCGTCGCCGGGCGTACGCATCGTCACCGCCAGCGGCCGGCGCCGGCCCGGGCCGGCCGTGCCGACGCGGATCTCCAGCGGCTCCTCCACGGCGAGGGTGTCCTGCCGCCGGATCCGCCCCCGGCCGTGCCCGGCCGCGTCGAGGTCGATCCGCAGCACACCACGCCGATCCGTCGCCCGTCCCATGTCGCCATCCTCCCCGGGCGCCCCGCCGCCCACACATCGCCCCAGCTCTTCCGCCCCCACCCACCCCGGCCCCCGGCCCCCGGCCGCCCCCACCCACCCCGGCCGGCCAATGCCGACCAAGGCCCGATGATCGCCACCAGTTCGGCGAAGTGGTGGTGTCGGAGGGCCTTGGATGCCACCACTCCGGCGAGAAGCAGTCGATCAACGTCGGAAAACCGCCGAACAACGCCGGGCGACGGCCCGGGCCGGGACGCGGCGGTCGTGGCTGTGGCTACTGTGAGGCGGTGACGGGGTACGCGGCGATCGTGCTCGCCGGTGGCGCGGCCCGGCGGATGGGTGGCGTGGACAAGCCGGCCCGCGCGGTCGGCGGCCGGTCGATGCTGCACCGGGTGCTGGCCGCCGTTGCCGACGCGGACCAGCGGATCGTGGTCGGTTCGTCCGGCCCGGTGCCCGAGGGAGTCCGGACCACCCGGGAGGAGCCGCCCGGGGGCGGGCCGGTGGCCGCCACGGCGGCCGGGCTGGCGCTGCTCGATTCCGGTACGACGACTGTCGCCCTGCTCGCCGCCGACCTGCCGCTGCTCACCGCCGCAGCGGTGACCGAGCTGCGACGCGCGCTCGACGCCCCGGTCGTCGACCGCCCCCGCGACGACCCGCCGCCCGTGCGGGACGACCCGTCGCGGGTGCGGGACGACCCGCCGCCCGTGCGCGACGACCTGCCGCCCGCGCTCGACGGCCCGTCCGCCGGGCCGGCAGACGCTCAGACCGCCGTCCGACCCGACGTGCTCGACGGACGGACACCAGCGCTCGCCTGCTGGGTGGACGGGAACGGGCGACGCCAGCACCTCTGCGCGATCTGGCGGGTACCGGCCCTGCGGGCCGCCCTCGACCGGCTCGCCGCGACGCGGGGCGGCTCGCTCGACGGGGCGCCGGTACGCGGGCTGCTGACCGGCCTCGTCGTACGGGAGGTCTCCTGGTCCGGCTCGGGGCCGCCGCCGTGGTTCGACTGCGACACTGACGAGGACGTACGCCAGGCGGAGGAGTGGACGAGATGACGGTGCTGGACGACTGGGTCACGGCGGTCTGCGCCGAACTGGACCTGGACCCGGCGGGGGTGCCCGTGCCGACAGTGCTCGACGTGGCCCGGGACGTGGCGCACCAGGTGGTCCGGCCGGGTGCGCCGGTGACCGCGTACCTGCTGGGGCTGGCGGTGGGGCGCGGCGCGGACCCGGCCGCGGCGGCCGAGCGGCTCAGTGCGCTGGCCGGTTCCTGGCCGGTGGACCTGGGTGGTTCCACACCTGAGGATTAGTGCCTCGCGCGGGATTCGGTCCCCTTCGCGCCTGGGTAGGGTGGCGGGAACGGACGGAGGCGATCATGACGGCAGACCACCCCTCGGAGCCGGTCGACGAGCCTGCCGGCGGCGCGCCGGAGCACCACGCCACCGGCGCGACGTCGGCGCATCGAGCCACCGGCGTTACGCCGGCGCACCAGGCCACCGGCGGTACGCCGGAGCACCACGAGTCGATCCTGCTCGACGAGCCGACCACCGCTGATCTGCGGGCCAAGGTCACCGAGGCCTGGCGGGAGTTCGCGCGGGCGCTCGCCGACCGGCTGCGCGGGCTGCCCTCCGGCGGGCACCTGGAGGTCACGCTCGACCCGACCGCCTCGGGCACCGGGGACGCCGTCTACTCGGTGAGCGTGGACGCGGGCGAGGAGGGGCGTCTCTCGGCTCGCGCGGTCGGGAACGCCACGCTGCCGCAGGGCTACCGGCTGGACCGCGCGGCGGTGGCCGACATGGTGGCGCTCGGCTGGTCGCCGCCGGGTGTGGTGCCGGGTTCCGGTGAGCAGTTCGGGCTGGACTGCGGCACCGACGAGGCGACCCGGCTGGCCGCCGTGCTGTCCCGGACGCTGCGGGACGTCTACGGCGCCCCGCACCCGGCCTTCCTCGTCTACCTGGTGCACGACGTCGAGGGCGAGGCGCTCCCAGTGGAACCGCTGGGTACCGCGCGCAGCGAGTTCGGCCCGGACCGCGACGTCGAGGCCGACCTGGACGAGGCGCTGGCCGCGGCGGCGGCCGCCCAGTCGGGCGAGAACGACGTGCTGGCCCTGGAGGAGCGGGTCCGCACTGTCGTGTCGACCATGTTGAAGTCCGCGTCCGACCAGCTCCAGGTCGACTCCGACGGTGACATCAACATCCGGGCCGGCTCGGCCATGGTCTTCGTCCGGGTGCGCGACAACCCGCCGCTCGTGGACGTCTTCTCGCCGGTGCTGACCGAGGTCGAGCCGACCGAGCGTCTCTACGTGAAGCTCTCGGAGCTGACCAACCGGATGCCGATCGGCCGGCTCTACTGCGCCGACGACACGGTGTGGGCCTCGATCCCGGTGTTCGGCCGCAACTTCCAGCCCACCCACCTGATGCTCGCGGTGCAGGTGATGACCGGTCTCGCCGACGAGCTGGACGACCGCCTGCACGGCGAGTTCGGCGGCAAGCGCTTCTTCGGCGAGGGCGACAAGCCCGCCCGGGCCGAGGAGCACCGCACCGGCATGTACCTCTGAGCGCTGCTCAGCGTACGTCGAGCAGGGTCTTGCCCAGGGTTTCCCGGGCCTCGATCGCGGCGTGCGCGGCGGCGGCCCGTTCCAGCGGGAAGCGCTGCCCGATCAGCGGTCGCAGCCGCCCGGCCGCGCCCTCGGCGAGCGCCGCCTCGGTGAGGGCGCGCAGCTCGTCGGGGCCGGGCCGGGGGCTCAGCAGCGTCACCCCGCGTGCGGCTGCCGACTCGGCGGGGACGTCCGCCCAGGCACCGCCGGCCAACCCGAAGCTGACCATCCGCCCGCCGAGGTCCAGCAGGTCGAACGCCTCCCGGGCGAGCGGTCCGCCCACGCCGTCGAACACCACGTCGACGGCGCCCACGGCGTCCCGGACCCGGTCGGTCCAGCCCGCCTGCCGGTAGTCGACGGCCACGTCGAGACCGGCGGCGCGGAGCACGTCCACCTTGCGGGAGCCGCCGGCGGCGCCCACCACCGTCGCCCCGGCGGCCGCCGCCAGCTGCGTGAGCAGCGACCCGACGCCACCGGCCGCGGCCTCGACCAGAACCCGGTCACCCGGCCGCAGCCCGGCCGCCCGCGCCAGCATCAGGGCGGTGCGGCCGTCGGCCATCAGCGCCACCGCCGTGTCGAGCGCCAGACCCGTGGGTACGGGGACCGGCGCGCCCTGGTCGACCACGACGCGCTCGGCGTACCCGCCGGTGCCGCCGGTGGCGGTGACCACGACGCGGCCGGCGAGCGCCGGGTCGGCACCCGGTCCCAGCGCGGTGATAGTGCCGCCGACCCCGTTACCGGGGATCACCGGCAGTTCGGCGCCGAACGGCCCGAAGCCGCTGGCCCGGAACATCGTCTCGACGAACGTGATGTTCGCGTGTGCCACGCCGACGAGCACCTGGCCCGGTCCGGGTGCCGGGTCGGGTGCCGTCCCCGGCATGAGCACCTCCGGTCCGCCGAACTCCCGCAGCCACACCGCACGCATACCGCCCCCTCGCGTTCCGCCGGTCACCGGTGTCAGTGCACGACATGAAGCGAGGTTGAGGTCAAGGCGTGGACGGGCCGACGCCGGGGGACTCGACCAGCCGGGAGAGCACGATGGTGCTGCGCGACGAGGTGACGAACGACTCGGCGCGCAGCCGTTCCAGCGCCTCCTCCAGGTGGGCGATGTCCGCGGCGCGCAGGTGCACGAGCGCGTCCGCCTCGCCGGAGACGGTGTACGCGCCGACCACCTCGGGGTGGCGGCGGGCGGCGGCGCCGATCTGTGCCGGGGTGGTCCGGCCGGCGCAGAACAGCTCGACGAACGCCTCGGTGGTCCAGCCGACCGCGGCCGGGTCGACGACGGCGGTGAATCCCCTGATCACCCCGGCGGATCGGAGGCGGTCGACGCGTCGCTTGACGGCGGGGGCGGAGAGTGACACCCGGCTGCCGATGTCCGCGTACGAGGCACGAGCATCCGCGACGAGTAACGCAATGATTCGTTGGTCAACCGCGTCTATCTGCAACGTTCCGCTCCCGGGAAGCAACACTTGTGGCTGTTACCAAAGTTGTACCGTACCTACTCTTGGTGACCGTGAACCAGCAGCGCGTCTCGCGAAAGCGGACATATCTCATATGCTCGCCCGAACACTTCACGGTCGAGTACGCGATCAACCCGTGGATGGACGTGACCACGCCGGTCGACACCGGCCTGGCCGTCAAGCAGTGGGACCGGCTGCGGGAGACGCTCGTCGGGCTGGGCCACGAGGTGCACCTGCTGACTCCCGAGGCGGGCCTGCCGGACATGGTCTACGCGGCCAACGGCGCCTTCGTGGTCGACGGCACCGTCTACGGCGCCCGGTTCAAGCACGAGCAGCGGTCCGCCGAGGCCGCCGCGCACCGGACGTTCTACGAGGAGCAGGGCTGGCGGTTCATCGCGCCGAGCGAGACGAACGAGGGTGAGGGCGACTTCGCGTACCTGCCGGAGGCGCACGGCGGCCTGATCCTCGCCGGGTACGGCTTCCGGACCGAGCCGGCCGCGCACGCCGAGGCGCAGGAGGCGCTCGGGCGGCCGGTGGTCTCGCTGCACCTGGTCGACCCGCGCTTCTACCACCTCGACGTCGCGCTGGCCTCGATCGACGACGAGAACGTCGTCTACTACCCGGGGGCCTTCTCCGCCGCCAGCCAGAGGGTGCTGGCCCAGCTCTTCCCGGACGCGATCGTCGCGGACGACGAGGACGCGCTGGCGTTCGGCCTGAACCTGGTCAGCGACGGGCTCAACGTGGTGCTGAACAGCGAGGCGACCCGGCTCGCCGGCAAGCTGAAGGCGGCCGGCTACCACCCGGTCCCGGTGGAGCTGGCCGAGCTGAAGAAGGGCGGTGGCAGCGTGAAGTGCTGCATCGCCGAGCTGCGGCACTGAGCCACGCCACGCCACGGCGCGAAGCGCGAAGGGCGGCCTCCCGGTGGGGAGACCGCCCTTGCGCGTGTACGAGGGCCTGTCAGCCCAGCGTCGCCAGCTCGTTGATCACGACGTTGGAGAGCAACCGGCCGTCGGTCTGCACCCGGCGCAGATACCACTTCTGCTGCGGGGTACGGGTCTGGTTGAACTGCCAGGTGCCGCGCGGGCTGTCCACCTGGCCGACCTTGCCGAGCGCCAGGTTGACCTGCTGCGGCGAAGGGTTCGACCCGGCCAGCCGGATCGCCTTGTCCAGCACCAGCGCGGCGTCGTAGGAGGCCATCGCGTACGTGGTGGGCGCCGAGTTGAACGTCTTCCGGTACGCGGAGGCGAAGATCCGGTTCGCGGTGTTGTTGAGGTCGGCCGAGTAGTTGAGCGCGGTCTCGATGCCGTACGTCTGGATCAGCTTGCGCTCGCGGCCCTTCTCCCCGTCGTCGAGCTGGTCGAGCGCGGTGCCCTCGGTGAGGAATCCGGGGGCGTAGATCGGCCCCCGGTAGCCTTGGGCGTAGAGCTGCTTGACGAACTGCACGGCCTGCGCCCCGGAGTAGTGGCAGAAGACCGCGTCCGGGTTGCGCCCGAGCGCCTTGCGGATCGGCCCGGAGTAGAGCGACCGGGAGGGGTTGGGGTCGTCGTCGGTGAAGATCGGGTCCTCGGTGAGCCGGCGGCCCCGCTCGTACGTGCGCCGCAGCCCTTCGATGACGTCCTGGCTGCCCGGGCCGCGGGTGCCGAAGATGGCGATCCGGCTCGACGCGTCCAGCTTCTGGCGCAGGTACTCGCCGAGCGCCTCACCGGGCTCGGTCAGCACGTACGACGTGCGCCAGATGTAGACGACGCCCTGGAGCGTCGCCGGGGAGGCGTTGGAGCCCAGCAGGGGCACCCGGGCCTCCTCGACCGCGTCCTTGATGCCGGTCATCACGGTCGGGCTGACCACGCCGGTGAGCGCGAGCACGCCTTCCTTGAGCAGCCGGTCGACGGCGGCCTTGCCGGTGGCGGCGGTGTCGCCCTCCTCGGCGGTCACGAGCGTGACCGGATGGCCGGCGATCTGCTGACCGCGCATGCCGAGGAAGAGCTGGAAGCCGTTGGTGATCTCGTCGCCGATGGCCTTGTTCGCCCCGCTGCCGGGCACGATCAGCCCGACTTTGATCGGGCTGCCGGATCCGGTCTGCTCCCCGGTGTCGTCCCCGGATCCGCAACCCGCCGCCAGTCCGGTGGTACCCAGCGCGGCCAGCAGTTGCAGCGCCCGCCTGCGGTTCATCTGTGCCACCGATTTCCTTCCCGACGGGGTGGCCATGGTGCACACCCCTTCGGCGTTCTACCTGCTTGGCGACGCTGCGTCAATGCCCGGAAGATCATCGTGAAGCGACCGCAACGCCTCGACGACCTGGGGCCATGCGGTGGAGTCCGGCGCGATCAGTCCGAAATGCTCGCATTCGGGCAGCTCAACGAGCGTGGCAGCGCCTCCGGCGGCCCTGTCCGCCGCCACCCAGGACCGGCTGGCAGCGATCGGGACCTGGCCATCTTGACCGCCGTGAATGACTACTGTACGTGATCGGATGGGTACCAACGCCGATGGATCCACTGCCGCGTACCGGTCCGGCACGTCGTCCGGGCCGCCGCCCAGCAGCGCGGCCACCGCCCCGCCGTCCAGGTCCAGCCGGTACGCCTGCGCGAGGTCGGCCACCGGCGCCAGCGCGAGCACCCCGCCGACCGTCTCCGGGGCGTGCGCGGCCACGTACAGGGCCAGGTGCCCGCCCGCGGAGTGACCGACCAGGATCGGCGGTACGGGCGCCACCCGGCCGGGCAGCGCGGCGGCGGCGAGTTCCGGCAGCGCGGCGATCCCGGCGCGGACGTCGGTCAGCGTGTGCGGCCAGCCTCCGCCCGGCCGGCCGGTCCGCCGGTACTCGATCTGCGCGACCGGGTGGCCGAGCGCGGCCAGCGCCGCCGCCATCGGGCCGGTGTGGGCCCTGTCGTACTCCGCCCGCCAGAAGCCGCCGTGCACCACGACCACGAGCGGCCGGGGCGGCCCGTCGCCGGCCGGGAGGCGCAGGTCGGCGCACTGGTCCGGGTGGTCGCCGTAGGAGACCGTGGCATCCGGGGGCGGGGACGGGCGGGTCAGCACCTCGCGCGGGTCGGAGAGCATGCGGCGACGGTAGCGTCCCGGAGGTCCGGCCGCGTGCACATGGTCGGCGTGGGTAAAGATGGGTGCCATGACCGAAGCGCACTCCGCCGGACACGACGACGAACAGGGCAACGATGGCATCCCCGGCACCGTGGTGGTGGTCGGGCCGGACGGCCGCCCGGTCGGCACGGTGCAGACCGACGAGGGCAAAGGCGAGGACCCGACCCGTCTGGTCGAGCAGCCGGCCAAGGTGATGCGGATCGGCAGCATGATCAAGCAGCTGCTGGAGGAGGTGAAGGCGGCGCCGCTCGACGACGCGAGCCGGCACCGGATGCGGGAGATCCACGAGCGCTCGATCGTCGAGTTGAAGGAGGGCCTCGCCCCCGAGCTGCGCGAGGAGCTGGAGCGGATCTCGCTGCCGTTCACCGAGCAGCAGGCGCCGAGCGAGGGCGAGCTGCGGATCGCGCACGCCCAGCTGGTGGGCTGGCTGGAAGGGCTGTTCCACGGCATCCAGGCCGCGCTGGTGGCCCAGCAGATGGCCGCCCGCGTCCAGCTGGAGCAGATGCGTTCCGGCCGCCAGGCGCTGCCGAGCGGCCCGGGCGGCGTGATGCCGGGCATGCCCGGGATGCCCGGCGGCGAGGGCCACGCTCCCGGCCAGTACCTGTGACAGCCGGCCGGGGCGTGTCACGCGCCCCGGCCGGTCAGTCCAGCTCGAAGACCTTCTCCAGGTACGCGGCGACGCCGTCCTCGGTGTTCGGCCCGGTGACCTCGGGTGCGATCTCCCGTACGGCCGGATGGGCGTTGGCGACGGCCACCGCCCGTCCGGCCCAGGCCAGCATCGGCACGTCGTTGGGCATGTCGCCGAAGGCCACCACGTCCCGCTCGTTGACGCCGAGCCGCTCCGCGTACCAGGCCAGGCCGGCCGCCTTCGTCACGCCTGCGGCCGAGATCTCGATCAGCCCGCTGTACGACGAGTGGGTCGCCTCAGCCAGCCCCTCCAGCGCGCCCGCCACCACCCGCACGAAGACGTCCGGATCCTGCTCACCGGCCCGCGCCAGCAGCTTCACCGCGGGCGCGGCCAGCAACTCCTCCGGCGACTCGACGGCCCGGATGGCGTCGAGGTCGGCGTCCCAGCGCAGCGGGTAGTGCACCTCGGCGCGCAGCCGCCGGGCCACCTCCGCCAGCAGTTCCGGGGCGAGCGGGTCGGCCCGCAGCACCTGGTCGGCGTCCGGGTCGTACACCACGGCGCCGTTGGCGCAGATCGCCGGCAGCGGCGCGGCGAGCTGCTCGTACACCATGGGGAGCCAGCGGATCGGACGGCCGGTGACCAGGACCACCGGGGTGCCGGCGGCGGCGATGCGGGCCAGCACCGCTGCGGTACGCGGGCTGAGCGTCCGGTCGTCGCGTAGCAGCGTGCCGTCGATGTCGGAGGCGACGAGCCGAGGTGGATCTTCCATCACCGGGAGAGTAGCCGGTCCAGGTAGACCGCGACCCCGTCGTCGTCGTTGCGCAGGGTGATCTCGTCCGCCGCGGCGCGCACCTCCGGGTGGGCGTTCGCCACCGCCACCCGCGCCCATCCCGCCCAGTCGAACATCGGCAGGTCGTTCGGCTGGTCGCCGAAGACCAGCACGTCGGCCGGGTCCACGCCGAGCCGTTCGGCGACGACGCTGAGCCCGCTGGCCTTGTCGGTGCGGGGCGGGCAGATCTCGACGAAGCCGAGCCCGGCCTGGGTGAGCGTGGCCACGTCCGGCGGCACGATCGCCCGCGCGGCCGTCAGCAGCTCGTCCACGTGGTGGTCGGCGGTCCGGGCGAACGCCTTGATCACGTCGCAGGACAGGCATTCGACCCGGCTGCGCGCCTCGAACCGGTCCGGGTAGGGCCAGCTCGGGTGGTAGTCGCCCCACAGCGGCGCGTCGTGCTCGTCCGACGCCTCGACCATCACCGTGAGCGGGCCGACCGCCGCCTCCAGGTCGGTGAGGATGCGGGCCAGCACCTCGCCGGGCAGCCGTTCGTCCCGCAGCACCAGGGGCCCCTCCGGGTCGCTCTGGTCCACCACCCGGCCGCCGCCGGCCATCACCAGGAAGTCGGCGGCCCGGATGTCGTTACGGGTGAGTTCGGTCAGGCGCGGTCCGCGGCCGGTCGCGCCGACCACCGGGATCCCGGCGGACCGCACCCGGTCCAGCACCCGATGGGTGTACGCGGAGACGGTCTCGTCGCTGCGGACGAGCGTGCCGTCGAGGTCGGTGGCGATCAGCTTGGGCAGTCCCGGGCGGGTCATGGTTCCTCCTTCGCCCGCCGCCGTCACGCCGGCCGACCAGGTCCTCGGTGCCGCGACCATGGGACGGCGGGCAGCAACCGTATCTCGCGGAACGGGCGGCAACCACGGCTTTCCGGCGAATCGGCGGCAAAGCTGCGGTGGCCGCCGGACGCGCTGCCGGACCTCGTTCAGTACGCCCGGTCGGGGCCGGCGAACGGCACCGTGGGCTGCACCGTCAGATCCGCCGGGGCCGGGGGCACGTCGTCCTCGTCCGCCCGGCGGCGGCGCTCGGGCCGGTCGTCGTCCGGTTCCCCGTCGGTGGGCGTCCCGCCGGCCGCCCGGCCGGCCAGGTGCAGCGCGGCCGCCAGCAGTGCGACAGCGACGAACGCGCTGACCAGGCCGCGTCCGTGCTCGACCTGAAGGCGCTGCTCGCTGACGAAGAACAGGATGCGCCGGGCCAGCTGTTCGAGGGAGGCGGCGGTCGCGACCAGCACCCCGAGCACGCCCGCCGCGAGACCCAGCCCGGCCAGCCGGGCGTGCTGCCGCACCGCCGGGGCACCGCGCAGCGCCAGCCCCACCGCCACCGACAGCCCGAGCAGGCCCACCAGGTACGCCGTACCGAGCCCGCCGATCTCGGAGATGCCGCTGGTCAGCCGGGCGGGAGCGTCGTCGCCCCGGGTCTCGGCCGGCACCGTGATCGCCAGCCACTCACCGATCAGCGAGGCGAGCGCGGCCACCGCGCCGAGCCCGGTGAGCACGGGCGGCAGACGGCGGTCCCGGCCCAGCGCGGCGAGCGAGCGCGCGGCCCGGCCGGACGACTCCGGCTCGGTGTCGCCCCACTCGACGATCGTGGTGTCGTCGGACCTGTCGTCCTGCACGGGGATTCGCTTGTCCTGCCGGGGAACGGGGAGATCCTGCGCCATGGCCACCCTTCCCGTACGCGGGCCTGCGTCGAATCATGGCACAGCCCGCTCCCGCCGGACCGGATCGCGACCCCGGGGTCCGGTGCGGGGCGGCGCGCTTTCGGTTAGCGTCGGTGCCATGCCTATCCGTACCGCATCCGCTCGCTGGCAGGGCAACCTCACCGAGGGGTCCGGCACCGTCCGCACCGGCAAGGGCGGCCTGTCCGGCAACTACTCCTTCAAGTCGCGCTTCCAGGAGGGCGAGGGCACCAACCCCGAGGAGCTGATCGGCGCCGCGCACGCCGGCTGCTTCTCGATGGCCCTCTCCAAGCAGCTCGCCGACGCCGGCGCCCAGGAGACGGCGGTGGAGACCACCGCCAAGGTGCACTTCGACAAGACCGACGCCGGTATGACAGTGACCCGCATCGACCTGGAGACCGTGGGCCAGGTTCCGGGCATCGACCAGGCCGAGTTCACCAAGCTCGCCGAGGCGGCCAAGGAGAACTGCCCGATCTCCCGGCTGCTGTCGCCGGGCGCGCAGATCACGCTGAACGCCCGTCTGGCCTGACATCGCGTACGGCACGGCGGGGGTGTCCTGCGGACGCCCTCGCCGTGCGGTGTGCCCGATCCGGAGGGAGTGACCGGGCCGCGTGGCCGTGGAGATGAGCCGGAACCGGTTCGAGGAACTGGTCGGTGAGGCGCTCGACGAGGTGCCCGAGGAACTGCTCGGGTTGATGAGCAACGTGGTCATCCTGGTGGAGGACGACCCGCCGCCGGGCGAGGACCTGCTCGGCCTGTACGAGGGGCACGCGCTCACCTCTCGCGGCTGGGACTACTCCGGCGTGCTGCCCGACCGCATCCTGATCTACCGCAATCCGATCCTGGCGATCTGCGACACCGACGACGACGTCGTCGACGAGGTGGCGGTGACAGTGGTGCACGAGATCGCCCACCACTTCGGCATCGACGACGAGCGCCTGCACGCCCTGGGCTGGGGCTGACCGGCCTCCGGCGCGTCCCCGCCCGGCTGATCCCGGCGGTTGCGCCGGTCCCCTAACCTGCGGGTCAGGCAGATCCTGATGCAGGAGGAAAAAAACCCATGCGCAGCGCGCTGTTCTCCGCGGAGAACCTTGAGAAGGAGTCCCAGCAGCCGGGCATGCGGTTGCAGAACTCCAAGATGCTGAAGATCGAGCTGAACGGCGAGGCGATGGCCCGGGTCGGGTCGATGGTCGCCTACCAGGGGCAGGTGCAGTTCCAGGCCCTCGGATCAGGCGGCATCGGCAAGTTCATCAAGCAGCGGCTCACCGGTGAGGGAGTGCCGCTGATGAAGGTCTCCGGGCGCGGCGACGTCTTCCTCGCCGACTTCGCCAAGGACGTGCACGTCATCGACCTGGAGCCGGGCGACGCGCTGTCCATCAACGGCTCCAGCGTGCTGGCGTTCGACTCGACGCTCCAGTACGACATCAAGATGGTCGGCGGCGCCGGTTTCGCGTCCTCGTCCGGCCTGTTCAACTGCGTCTTCACCGGCCACGGCCGGATCGCCGTCACCACCAAGGGCACCCCTGTGGTGCTCAACGTGGACGCGCCGACGTACGTCGACCCGCAGGCGGCGGTCTGCTGGTCGGCGAACCTCCAGACCGGCTACCACCGCGCCGAGCAGCTCGGCCTGGGCACGTTGCTCGGCCGCAGCACCGGTGAGGCGTTCACGATGAGCTTCGCCGGTCAGGGCTTCGTCGTGGTCCAGCCCTCGGAGGAGCCTCCGGTGGCCGGCAGCGGCTCCCAGCAGCAGGGCGGCGTCCTCGGCGGCCTGCTGCAGTGACGGCCCGGTGCCCGGGGCTTCCGCCGAGGTCGCCCCGGGCCGGTCAGCTCAGCTCGCCGGCCCGCAGCCGGGACACCCAGGCCGCCGCGTCGGCGTAGTCGGCGTCGGTGAGCCCGGCCGGCGCCGGCGTCTGCTGGTCACCCGCCGCCGTGCTCCAGCGGTGCCGGGGGTACGACCCCAGGAACCGCACGTCGGCGCAGACCCGGCGCAGCCCCTGCAACGCCTCGCCGAGGCGTACGTCGGCCACGTGCCCGGCGCAGTCCAGGAAGAACACGTAACGGCCGAGCGCCTCGCCGGTCGGGCGGGACTCGATCCGGGTCATGTTCACGCCGCGCACCGCCAACTCCATCAGCACCGCCAGCAGCGCACCCACCCGGTCGTGCGCGAGGCACACCGCGAGCGAGGTCAGGTCGTCGCCGGTGGGCGGCGGGGGCGGACCGGGGCGGGACACCAGCGCGAACCGGGTGACCGCGTCCGGGTGGTCGGCGATCTTGTCAGCCAGCACCGCCAGCCGGTGCCGGGTCGCGCCGATCGGGGCGCAGACGGCGGCGTCGTACTCGCCGCTCGCCGCACCGGCCGCCGCGGCGCCGTTGGAGAGCACGTCGACCACTGTGGCGTCGGGTAGGTGCTCCCGCAGCCACCCCCGGCACTGGGTGGACGCCTGCGGGTGGGCCGCGACGGAGCGGACGTCGGACAACGTGGTGCCGGTGTGGGCGGCCAGCACGAACTCCACCGGCAGGACCACCTCGCGGGTGATCACCAGCGGGTCGCCCTCGACCAGTTCGTCGAGCGTCACCCCGACCGCGCCGCCGATGGAGTTCTCCAGCGGCACCAGAGCCGCGTCCGCCTCCCCGGCCCGTACCGCGTCGAGCGCCTCGCCGACGCTGCGGGCGGGTGTGCGGTCCCCGCGCTCGGCGGCGGGCACTGTTCGCAGGGCCTGTTCGGCGAAGGTGCCCTCGGGGCCCAGGTAGACGAAGCGGGTCGGCGGTGTTCCCGGCATGCCGACCAGCCTACGCACCCGGCGTGCCGTCGCAGGCCAGGGTACGGATGCCTACCGGCGCCACGGTCCGTACCTCGACGCCGCACACGTCCGTGCCGGCGGTGACCAGCCTCGGCGTGCCGCCCTCGCCGCGCGTGACCACCTGCAACTCCTCGTGCCCGGTGACCGTCAGCACGGTGTACTGCCAGCCCTCGGCGCAGAGTGGACCGGTCGACACGGTGACCCGGACGTCGCGGGGCAGTACGCCGGCGGATCCGCGCAGCAGCGCGACGATCCGGTCGCCGGAGGGCCGCCCCCGGCAGGGCGCCGCGGACGCCGGTACGGACGGGGAGAGCGTGGGCGGGAGGACGGACGCCGGTGGGGCCGACGTCGCGCTCGGGCTGGGCGTGGCGGACGCCGACGGGACCGGGACGGGCGTGGCGGCGGGTGGCGCACGCAGCTCGGGCGGGGTGCCGCAGGCGGCGAGGGCGAGCAGCGTCAGCAGCGCCAGCGGGCGGTGGCGGCGTCGGGGGCGTGGGGTGCGGGGCACGGGGGCGTCCTCGGCATCGAGGGATGTCGTCGTGTAGCGGGGCCGAGGTCATCGTAGGAGGATGACCGGCCCGGGTGAAGGGCGCCGGGTCTCCTCGCGGGTCAGACCGCGGAGAGGAAGGTGAGCGAGCCGGCCACCGCGCCGTCGGTGAGCACCGGCGTGGAGATGGCGTCGACCGTCCGGCCGGCGTCGGAGCCGGGCCCCTGAACCCGCAGCAGGCCGCGGGCGAGCCGCTCGGAGTGCAGCGCGAGCAGTGGCGGGATCTTGTCGGTCTCCTGCTCGGTCAGCTCGCTCGGGCTCGCCGTGAAGTCGACCAGGCGCAGGCCGCCCTCCAGCAGCGGCAGACCGATCACGTCCTCCGGGGCGCCCAGGCAGAGCAGGTCGCAGCCGGACGAGGAGATCGCCACGACGGTGGTGCCGGCGTCGATCAGCAGGCACGGCTCGGCGGCCCGGGAGACCATGCCGGACCACTGCCCGAAGTTGTCGGACTCCTGCTCGGCGGATGCCGCGGGCGCGAACACTTCCGAGAGTGAGAGTTCGACGTGGGCCACCGCGCCTCCTATGTACACCGACGGTCTGTCCACGCTAGCCGGTCGGTGCGGCGGAAGCATCGGCTGCCGGGCGGCCGGCGACGGCGCGGACCGACGGAACCAGTCGGGACGGTGCCGTGGGCCGCGTGGCGTCGCCGGAGACGTTACCGGCGGGCGGCCTGCTTGTCAGCGGCCGTTCGGCCCTCGTCATACCACCGGTAGTCGGCGGTTGGACGGTACGTGCCGTTGAACCACGTCGCCGGCGCCTGCGCGACGCGGGAGAGCTTCTCGGCGGTGGCCGGGCTGATCCGGTTCCCACCGGCCACGAGCAGGCGGTCCAGCTCGCGGTGGGTGGCCATGAGGCAGTCCTTCGGCAGGCCGTAGACGCTGATCACCCCGGAGCCGACGAACGTCAGCACCGGGGTCACCGGGATCGGCAGGCCGACCGCGTCGGAGAGGGCCTTGCTGGCCCGCTTGGCGTCCCGGCGCGCCTCCGCCACGTACGGCGGGCGCTTGCCGTTGATCTGGACCACGTCTCCGGCCACGAGCACGCGGGCCCGGCCGTGGTCGGCGATGGTGACAGCGAACAGACCGCTCGGGCCGATGGCCAGGAACCCGGCCCGGTCGTCACGGCCGCTGTCGAGCAGCATGTCCGCCGGGTCCGTCCGGGGCCACTCGATGACGTGCCACGCGGGACCGAGATGGTCGAGTTGGCCCAGGGCGCGGGCCCCTGCCGCTTCCAACCGGCGGGCCCCCCGCTCCGCCCGGCGACGCCGGGCCCACTCCAATGGAGTCGGTCGGGCCGGCTCGAGCACCGAGGTGGGCTCGACCCGGGAGTGCGGCACCGTGCGGGGCGGCAGTGCCCTGCTCGGTACGGCTCGACGAGCGGGAAAGACAGTCATCGCGACCTCCGGCAAAAGGTCTCTCGAAGTTATGTCTCCACTACCCTACGTTGCGCCCCCCGGGGCTCGGCAAGTTGGACCGCCGGAGTGAGTGTGGATGAATGCCATATTCATCCGCACTTCTTTTCCGGATGGTGCGCAAGCCTGCCCTAGGCTGCGGGAGTGACCCACTATGTGGACAGCGAAGTCGCCCGCCTCGGGACGGTGCTGCTGCACCGCCCGGGACCGGAACTGGCCCGCCTCACCCCGCGGAACAACGACAGTCTCCTCTTCGACGCCATCCCGTGGGTGGGACGCGCGCAGGAGGAGCACGACGCGTTCGCGGCGGCGCTGCGGTCCCGCGGGGTCGAGGTGCTCTACCTGGCCGACCTGCTGGTCGAGACGCTCGCCGTGGCGGACGCCCGGGCCGGGCTGACCGACCAGGTGCTGCGGTCCCGCCGGCTCGGCCATACGCTGCGCCGCCGGGTCGCCGACCATCTGGCGTACCTCGACCCGGCCGGACTGGCCGACGTGCTCACAGCCGGGCTCGCCCACGAGGAACTGCGGATCGGCGCCGACCGCCCCGGCGGTCTGGTCTGGACGCTCATGGACCGGCACGACTTCGTCATCGACCCGCTGCCCAACCTGCTGTTCACCCGCGACTCGTCGGTCTGGATCGGCGACCGGGTCGGTGTGACCAGCCTGGCCATGCCGGCCCGGCGGCGGGAGACCACGCTCACCGACGCGATCTACCGCTACCACCCGCGTTTCGTCGGCACCGAGTTCGTCTACCAGCCCCGGCTGGAGCACCTGGAGGGCGGCGACGTGCTGCTGCTCGCGCCGGGCGTGCTCGCCGTCGGCGTCGGCGAACGCACCACCCCGGCCGGCGCGGAACGGCTGGCCCGGCAGGTGTTCGCGGCCGGGCTGGCGCACACCATCCTGGTGGTGCCGATCGCACAGGAGCGCGCCACCATGCACCTGGACACGATCTGCACCATGGTCGACGTCGACGCCGTGCTGATGTACGCGAACGTCGCCGACCAGATGTCCGCGTACACGGTCATCGCCGGCGCGGACGGCGACGACCTGCGGGTCGACGGGCCGGCGCCGTTCCTGCGGGCCGCCGCCGACGCGATGGACCTCGACCAGCTCCGGGTGATCGACACCGGCCTCGACCCGGTCACCGCCGAACGCGAGCAGTGGGACGACGGCAACAACACGCTCGCGATCGCGCCCCGGCTGTGCGTCGGCTACGAGCGCAACGTGGAGACCAACGCGCAACTGGAACGGGCCGGCATCGAGGTGATCGCCATCGCCGGGTCGGAGCTGGGCTCCGGGCGGGGCGGCCCGCGCTGCATGTCCTGCCCGCTGGTGCGGGAGAAGGGCGGGGCCGCCTGACCGGAGACGTCAGCGCAGCGTCAGCTGGCGGCCGAGCAGGCCCTGGCGGGCCCGGCGGCCGGCCGCGTCGAGCGGCTCCCGCTCCGCGACCGCCTCGGCGTAGCGCTTGGCGAACTCCGCCACCGGCGCCTCCCACTCGGCGGCCGGGGTGTCCTCCGGCAGGTCCCAGACCGGCGCCAGGCGCCCGTGCGCCCGGAACATGCCCGCGAACTTCGTGTCGTCGCCGAGCGTCAGCGCGCCCGCCGCGGCGAGCCGGGACAGCGCGTCCAGCGCGGCGTCCTCGTCCTCCGGCAGGACCAGGCGCACGTGGGCCTTCTCCGGCACCTGGCACCAGTACGCAGCCGGCGCGGCGGCCAGCTTGACGGTCGGGTAGATCGCCGAGTTGGCCCGCTCCAGGGACGCCTGGACGTTCGGGTCGTCGGCGGCGCCCGGGTCGAGCCAGAAGTCGAACCCGTCGTGCATGCTGATCTCCAGCGGGCCGTCGACCAGGATGTCCTGGAGGCGGGGGCCCGGCCCGGGCAGCGGCGGCACGCTCACCTGGCCGCCCGGCTCGGTGCGCAGCGCGGAGATCAGCGCGTCGGCCAGGTCACGGGAGACGTCGCCGGACTGCTGGTGCCGCTGCAGGCCGATGAAGACCCGCCCGTCCGGCTTGGTCATCGCCGGGGCGGCCATCGGCAGCACGGTGGCCAGCGTGACCGGCCGGTCGCCGTACTCCTCGATCAGTTCCGGGGTCAGCCGCAGCGGCGCGGACGCGGCCGGGACCAGCTCGCGCAGGGCGATCCACTCCGGCTCGTCGGCGAGGCCCTCGAACGGCCGGGGCACGAAGACGTCGCGCACCTTCTCCCGCTTCGGGGTGGCCTCGACGCCCCGCTGGTTCTTCCGACGCTTGCTCATGCGCCCGCTCCGCTCCGCTCGCTCATGGCGAGACAGCCTAGATGCCGGGTCTCGGCGGTGGGGGCGGGACCCGCCCGCCGCGTCGGTCAGCCGGCCGCGACCAGGTCCGTCCGCTGCGCCGGGACCGGGTCGAACCGCGCCCACACGCTCTGGCCCAGGCCGTCGCGCTCCACGCCCCAGCCGCTGGCCAGCCCGGCGACGATGTGCAGCCCGCGCCCGTCCGCCGCGTCCGGCGAGGCGGTACGCATGCACGGCCCGGCGCCTGATCCGCCGTCGGTGACCCGGAGTTCGACGCTCGGCCCCTGCCCGGTCGGGCGCAGCCGCCAGGCGACCCGCACCACACCGCCGGGCAGCGCGTCGGCGTGCCGGACCGCGTTGCCGACCAGTTCGGCGAGGACCGCGACCAGGTCGGCCACCAGGACCGGGGGTACGACACCGGTCAGCTCGTCGGCGAGCCGGTGCCGGGCCAGCCGCGCGCCGGTGGCGTCGTGGGGCACCACCACGCACCACGACCGTTCGGCCGGACCAGTCGACACGTCGTTCCTTCCCCGCCCGTGAGCGCCCCGGTCAACCCCGGGGCAGCCGCACCTCTGCGACCGTACCGCCACCGGCTCTCGGCCGAAGGGATACCCATCCATTCTGCTGTTCAACGATCTGGCGGACGAGATAGAGACCGAGCCCCGCGCCGGGATACCGGCGGCGGTCGCCGGACTCCCCCTGCCAGAACCGGTCGAAGGCCCGCTCCACATGTTCCGGCCGGATCCCGATGCCCCGGTCGGCGACCCGGAACGAGACGGTCCGCTCGTTCGCCTCGGCGGTGATCTCGATCGGCGTGTCCGGCAGCGAGTACTTCCCGGCGTTGGTGCCCAGTTCGGTGAGCACCGTGGCGAGGCTGTGCCGGTCGCCGAGCGCCTTGGGCAGGTCGGCGGGCAGGTCGAGCACGACCCGGTGCCGGACGTCCGCCGGCAGGTCGGCCACCGCCGCCCGCAGCGCGTCGACCAGGTCGAACGGCGCGGCCGGTTCACCACCGGGGCGGTTCTCGGTGGCGGCGGTCAGCAGCCGGTCGACCAGGCGGGCCAGTTCGTTCGCGCGCTGGCCGATGATCCGGGCGGCCTGCCTCCGGTCGCCGTCGCTCAGCGAGTCCCAGTGGTCGGTGAGCGTGTCCGCGTACCCCTTGATCACGGTGACCGGGGTACGCAGCTCGTGGCTGGTCACCGCGACGAACAGGTCCCGGTCGTGGTCGCGCCGCTGCTGGTCGGTGGTGTCGCGGAAGGAGACCACCCGCAGCGCGTTCGGGCCGGGCAGCTCGCCGGAGGTGATCCGCAGCCAGCGGCCGTCCGGCAGCCGGTGGTCGAGCACCTGGCCGGGCGGCGGCAGCGGGAACGGCAGCGGCCGGCTCAGCGCCTCCTCCGCCAGCCGGCCGGTCACCTGGACCGCGGCCGGGTTCCAGAGCCGGACCCGCCCGTCCCGGTCCACCACGGCGAGTCCGTCGGCGAGCGCCGCCACGACCGGGCCGTCGCCGTGTACGGGCAGGCCGGTCTGGTCGCCGTACATGTGGGCGATGCACGCGGCGATGTAACCGATGACGGCACGTTGCGAGGGTTGCAGCTGCTCACCCAGCGGGTAGAGCGCGTGCAGGCTGCCGACTGTCAGCCCGCCGACCTCGGCACGTGACACGATCATCCGGCAGAGGCCCCGGCCGGCGACCTCGTCGGCGAGCGCGCCCGGGATCGCGTCGACCCGGACCTCCCGCACCGGCGGGCCGGCGAGCAGGCAGACGGTGGCGGGGTCGGTGGCGGGCAGCGGGCGGCCGAGGACGAACTCGGCGCTGCCGGTCGCCGCGATCACCCGTCCCCCGGCCGGGGTGAACTCCACGAAGACCAGACCGGCGGCGCCGACCGCCGGTTCGACCTCGCGGAGCAGGCGGGTGAGCACGGCGAGACCGGACTCGCCCGAGTTGATCATGTTGATCACTGCGGTGTGGCCGGCGATGAAGGCGGGGTAGTCGGTTCGCTCCGGCATGTCCCGAGTGTGCCGCGCCGTCCGCGTCGTGGACACCCCTGGCCGGTCGGTCGTCCCCGGTACCGATCGACGGGACTCACCGGCCCAACCGGGCCAGCGCGTGGGCCGGCCGGTCCGTGATCACCCCGTCCACGCCGGCTTCGAGCACGAGTTCCAGGTCCTCCGGCTCGTTGACGGTCCAGACGTACACCGAGTTGCCGGCGGCGCGCAGCGCGGGCACCAGCCGCGGGCGGGCCCGGACGAGGTCCACACCCGGGCCGGCGATCCGGCTGCCGAACGGCAGCCGGCCCAGCGGCAGCAGGCGCGGCAGGACCTCCAGCAGCAGCACAGTGGGCAGCGCCGGGGCGAGTTCCCGGACCCGGCGTACGGCGAGCGGCGAGAACGACATCACCGTCACCTGGACGGGATGGTCCGGGCGGGGCTCGGCCAGCCCGTGCCGGCGCAGCATCTCGACCAGGCGGCGCTCGACCTCGCCCCGGTAGCGGGACGGGTGCTTGGTCTCGATCAGCAGCCGGACCGGCCGCCCGGCGGCCAGCACCGCGTCGAGCAGCCGCTCCAGCGTGAGCAGCCGGGTGTGCGACTCGTCAAGGGGCACGTCGTCCTCGGCGAGCGTCGCGGCCCGGTGCCAGGAGCCGAAGTCCAGCGCCTCCAGCTCGGCGAGAGTCCGCGCGCTGACCAGCCCGTGGCCGTTGCTGGTGCGGTCCAGCCGGCGGTCGTGCACGCAGACCAGGTGCCCGTCGCGGGTCAGCCGGACGTCGCACTCCAGCCCGTCCGCGCCCTCGTCCAGGGCGCGCAGGTAGGCGGCGAGAGTGTGCTCCGGCAGGTCGTACGAGGCGCCGCGATGGGCGAAGACCAGGGGGACGGTCATGGCCGTGTCACCGGCTCAGGCGACCCGGCCCGGCTGCCCGTCGTCGGTGACCACCGGACGGCCCGCGGCGGCCCAGTCGCCCATCCCGCCGTCGACGTTGCGGACCTGGTCCCAGCCGTTGCGCATGAGGTAGCCGACCACCTGGGCGGAGCGGCCGCCGGAGCGGCAGATCACCGCCACGTCGCGGTCCTGCGGGATCTCGGCGATCCGGGCGGGCAGCTCGGTCATCGGCAGGTGGTGGGCGGCCGGCGCGTGGCCGGCGGCCCACTCGTCGTCCTCGCGGACGTCGAGCAGGTAGACGTCGTCGGGCACGGCCGACGCGGGCATGCTGGGTAGTGAGGCTCCGAACACGGTCACCAAGCCTAGCCGCCCGCGGCGCTCACAGCCGGTTGACCCAGCGCGGGTTGGCGCCGGCCCACTCCGGCACGCGCGTGTCGCGCAGCGCGCCGAACAGCCCGGTACCGCCGTCGTCCAGCACCACGTACGAGACGCCGTCGATGGTCTGCGGGTAGGAGGGCACCTGGACTCCGCGCAGGGCGTCCGCGGGCAGGCCGCGCAGCGCGAACAACAGCTCGTCCAGGGGTACGCCGTTGGTGTCCACGGTCAGCGCCCCGCCGGCCGCGCGCAGCACCCGGTCCAGCTTGACCGGGTCGCTGCGCAGCCGCGTCTCGCCCGCCCGGTCGAGCACCGCCCGCAGCATCTGCTGCTGGTGCCGCTGCCTGTCGAAGTCGCCACCGGGCAGGTCGTAGCGCTGCCGCACGTAGTCGAGCGTCCGCCCGCCGTCCATCTGCTGGCAGCCGGCGTCGAACTGGTGCCGGGTGTGGATCGAGCGCACCGGCGTGTCCACGCACATCCGGATGCCGCCGAGCTGGTCGATCACCTGCTTGAAGCCGGAGAAGTCGACGAGTGCGGCGCCGTCGAAGCGGATCCCGGTGAGCCGGCTCAGGGTGGTGCTGAGCAGCCGCGCGCCGCCCTCACCGCCGCCGCCGTGCTCGTACGCGGCGTTGACCTTGTCCTGGCCGCCGGGGAAGCCGGGCGCCGCGGGGAGCGCCACCAGCAGGTCACGCGGCACGGAGATCAGGTACGCCTGCCGCATCCCGGCCGGTACGTGCACGATCAGGATGCTGTCGGAGCGCTGGTCCTCCGGGTTCGCGCCGGGCCGGTGGTCGGAGCCGATCAGCAGGTAGTTGAGCGCGCCGTCCAGGTCTGTCCGCTTGTTGCGGGCGGCCGGGTCGAGCAGTTGCTCCTTCGCCACCGTGCGGTCGTAGCGCGAGGTGAGCCAGTGCAGCCCGGCGACGCCGAGCGTGGCGAGCAGGACCAGGACGAGCCCGGTGCCGAGCAGGAACCGGGCCCAGCGGGCGGGTCCACCCCGCCCGCGTCGGTTCCGTGCTGGCCTGGACGTGACGATCCCCCCGTAGCCGCGACATGAGACCCGCTCACGTCAGGCTACGGGGGGATCGGCCGACCGGTATCGCTTTCGCGCAGGTCAGCAGGTCATTTACGGGTGGAGAGGACGTCCGGGTTGTTCACCACGAAGTCGGCCAGCTTGTCGTTCTTGACCGCCTGGAACATGTCCATCGTCGTCTCGTTGAACGTCTCCCGGCCGTTGCCGTTGCCGGCGAAGGTGCCGCCGTTGGTCCGCAGCGTGACCAGGTCGTTCCCGTTGAGGTTCTTGAGCGTGAAGATGAAGTCGGCGATCGGCACGCCGCCGGTGTCCAGGACGAACGCCTTGCCGGCCGCCTTCATCAGCGAGTTCAGCTTGATCGGGTTGGTGAGCATGCCGCCCTCGGTGGCCTTCTTGGCCATCGCCTTGATCAGCTGCTGCTGGTTCTGCTGCCTGTCGTAGTCGCTGTTCGGCAGGCCGTAGCGCTGGCGGGAGTAGTCGAGCGCCTCCCAGCCCTCCATCTCCCGGCAGCCCTTCTTGTGCACCACTGCCTTGTACGGCTTGCCGGTCTTCTTCGCGTCGGCGTTCCACATCGGCTTGCCGTCGACGTACGACATGTGGTGCGACCTGACCTCGTGGCTGACGCAGATCCGCACCGAGCCGAGCGCGTCGATCACGCTCTTGAAGCCGCCGAAGTTGATGATCGCGGCCCCGTCGAAGCCGATGCCGGTCATCGACTTGATCGTCTTGGCCATCAACTGGGCGCCGCCCTCCCAGCCGCCGCCGTTCTGGGCGCCGTGGAAGAAGGCCGCGTTGATCTTGTCGGTGCCGCCCTTGTATCCACTTTCCTCGAACGCCGGGATACGCGCCTCGGTGTCCCGGGGGATCGAGATCAGGTAAGCCTGGTCGTGGCTGGCCGGGATGTGCAGGATGATGATCGTGTCCGACCGGACGTCGTCGGCGGCCCAGCGGGCCCGCGCGTCCACGCCGAGCAGCAGCATGTCGATCGGACCTTCCAGGCTGCTGCCGCCCTCGGCCTCGGTCTTGCCCGCCTCGCCGAGCAGGTTGCGCTGGGCGATGTTGTTGGTGGCCTGGCCGATGACCGCCTTGCTGCCGACGATCGCCACGCCACTTGTCACCATCAGCACCGCGCCGAGCACCAGTGTGAGCTTGGCCCAGAGCGGGTCCTTGCGCTTGGTGCGCTTCTTCTTGCCACCGCCGGGACCGCGACCGCCGGAACCGGGCTGTGAGGGGATGACCGGAGGAACCCGCCCGGATGATCCGGGTGCCGGTGACTGCGGGCGACGGCTGGTCTGGACCGACATGCGTGCTCCAGCTCGGTGATCGGGGGCGGGACCACTTTACGTATCTGTTCCCGTTCTCGCGACCTCGTAGGGTCGCAATTCCCGTCAATACCGGCCAACATCTTCGGGTTGTGGCCGAACGGGCAGGGGTAAGGAGCCGGTCGGCGGTTGGCCTCCGTGTTGGCGAGGTCCTAGCGCGCGAGACCGGTCATGTCGTGCCGGCGTCAGCCGCCCGCGTTGTCGCCCGAACCCTTCTGGTTGGCCTGCATCCACTCGGCCATCCGGTCCGCGGCGATGGCCTTGTACATCGCCAGCGCCTTCTCCCGGTCGGAGACCACCACCGACTGGCCGTCGATGGTCTGGCCGCCCAGGTGCGGGCTGGTGACGAACGTCAGGTTCTCGCCCCGCAGGCTGCGGAACTGCACTGCCATGTCGGTCAACGAGAATCCCTGGTCGACCGTGACGGCGGCGGTCACCGCCTTGAGGAAGTCGTTCAGCTTCTTCGGGTTGGTGAGCGTCCCGGTGCTGGCCGCCTTGTCCATCAGCGCCTTCAGGAACTCCTGCTGGTGCCGCATCCGGGCGAAGTCGCCGTCCGGGAACTGCTTGCGCTGCCGGACCCAGTCCAGCGCCTCGGCGCCGTTCATGTGGTTCACACCCTTGGTGAACGTCCGGTACGGCTTGTGGATCGAGGTGATGGTCCGCTCCACCTTGAGGTCGACCCCGCCCAGCGCGTCGGTGACCTCCTTGAAACCGCCGAAGTCGATGGCCATGACGTGGTCGATCCGTACGTCGGTGAAGCACTCCACGGTCTTCACCGCGAGCGGCAGGCCGCCGAACGCGAACGCCGCGTTGATCTTGTTGCGCGAGCCGGAGTCGCAGGACGCGCCGGCGCTCTCCGGGATCGGCACGTACAGGTCACGCGGTACCGAGACCAGGTAGGCGCTCTTGTGGTCCGCCGGGATGTGCATGACGATCACGGTGTCCGCGCGCCACTTGCCGGAGCCGTCGACAGGGGCGTCCGGATCCCGCGAGTCACTGCCCACGAGCAGGATGTTGAACGCGCCCTCGACCTGCTTGGCCGGCCGCCCACCGGTGATCCCGGCGAACGGATCGGTACGCGCCAGGTCGTCGTCCAGGTTGCGGGCGTAGAACCACGCGCCGAGGCCGCCGAGCAGCGCCAGCACGAGCACGGCGACACCCGCCACCAGGCCGATGCGCCCCCAGCGCGGCCGGGGGCCACGCCGCCCCGATCCGCCCGGACCGCCGCCGCCCGGACCACCGGGCCCGGTCGGCCCGGCCGGGCCGCCGGGACCGCCCGAGCGGGGCGCCTCGTCGTGTGCGGGGTACCACCTGGTTTCCGAGGGCCGGGCGCGCCCGGTGGCGGCCCGGCCGGAGCCGGGAATCGAGGCGCGGCCCGCGCCCCGGCTCAGGTGTCGGGGGATCGGGGCGCCGGCAGACGAGGTCGCTGACATGTAACCGAGGGTAGGTCGGCCGGGCCACCGACGCCCTCGTACGCGCGCCGATGTCAGCCGCGCCCCTGGCGGTTCAGTACCCGAGACGCCCGCGGAAGTACTCGATCGTGCGTCGGAGGCCGTCTTCGGGCGTGACGCTCGGCTCGTATCCGAGCAGTTCGCGGGCGAGGGTCAGGTCCGGGCGGCGCATCTCCGGGTCGTCCGAGGCGCGAGTGATGTAGCTCACCTCAGACGTGCTTCCGGCGAGTGACACGATCGTCTCGGCCAGTTGCCGCATCGACATCTCGTGCTCGGTGCCGCAGTTGATCGGCCCGGTCTCGGTCGAGTCGAGCAGCAGCAGGATGCCGCGCACCAGGTCGTCGACGTAACAGATCGACCGGGTCTGGTTGCCGGTGCCGTGCACGGTGATCGGCTCGCCGCGCAGCGCCTGGGAGATGAACGTCGGGATGGCCCGGCCGTCGTCCGGGCGCATCCGCGGGCCGTACGTGTTGAAGATCCGCACGATCGCGGTATCGGTGCCCCGGCTCCGGTGGTAGGCCATGGTGGCCGCCTCGGAGAAGCGCTTCGCCTCGTCGTAGACGCTCCGGATGCCGATCGGGTTGACGTTGCCCCAGTACGTCTCCCGCTGCGGGTGCTCCTTCGGGTCGCCGTACGCCTCGGAGGTGGAGGCCATCAGGAACCGCGCGCCGTCGTCGGTGGCCCGCTCCAGCAGAGCCAGCGTGGCCACCGAGCCGACCCGGAGGATCTCCACCGGCAGCTTCTCGAAGTCGGTGGGGCTGGCCGGGGACGCCATGTGCAGGATCGCGTCGAACCGCTCGGCCAGCGCCGGGTGCTGCGGCAGGCCGTCGGAGACGTCCGCCTCGACGAGCGTGAAGGTCGGCTTGTCCAGCAGGTGGGCCACGTTGTCCTTGGACCCGGTGACGAAGTTGTCCAGCACCACGACGGTGCAGCCGCGCTCGACGAGCCGGTCGACCAGGTGGGACGGTACGAAACCGGCGCCGCCGGTGACGAGGATGCGGTGTCCGGTACCGAAGCGGGGAGCGACCTTCATGGCGGTCAGCCTATACACGCGCGGCGGGGCCCCCGCGTAAGGCAGGGGCCCCGCTCGACCGTGGTGATCAGTGCGCGCCGGCTCCGGTGAGCGAGCGCACCTCCAGCTCCGCGTACTTCTCCTCGTCGCTCTCCTTGGACAGGATCGTGCCGAGCCAGCCGCACAGGAAGCCGAACGGGATCGAGATGATGCCCGGGTTCGACAGCGGGAACCACTGCCAGTCGTGGTCGGGGAACATCGCCGTCGGCGCGCCGGAGACGACCGGCGAGAAGAAGACGAGCACCACGGCGGCGAGCAGGCCGCCGTAGATCGCCCAGACCGCGCCCGAGGTGTTGAACCGCTTCCAGAACAGGCTGTAGAGGATCGCCGGCAGGTTGCCCGACGCGGCGACCGCGAACGCCAGCGCGACCAGGAACGCCACGTTCAGGTTCTGCGCGTAGATCGACAGGACGATCGAGACCGCGCCGATCACCAGCGCGGAGATGCGGGCGACAGCCACCTCCTGCCGTTCCGACGCCTGCCCGTTCTTCACCACGTTGGCGTAGAAGTCGTGCGCCAGGCTCGACGACGACGCCAGGGTGAGCCCGGCTACCACAGCGAGGATCGTGGCGAACGCGACCGCTGCGATGATCGCCAGCAGTGTCGCGCCGCCCAGGTCCCCGCCGAGGAACTGCTCCCCCAGCTTCTCGGCGAGCTGTGGCGCCGCGGTGTTGCCCGCCTTGTCCTGCGCGGTGATCTCCGACCCGCCGACGATCGCCGCCGCGCCGAAGCCGAGCGCCAGGGTGAGCAGGTAGAACGTGCCGATGATGCCGATCGCCCAGAGCACGCTCTTCCGGGCCGCCCGCGCGGTCGGCACGGTGTAGAAGCGGATCAGGATGTGCGGCAGGCCGGCCGTGCCGAGGACCAGCGCGATGCCCAGCGAGAGCAGGTCCATCTTGCTGTAGAACGTCTTCAGCGCGTCGCCGGGTGTCTCCACGCCGTAGCGCAACCCGGGTTCGAGGAACGCCGCTCCCTTGCCCGAGGCGCTGGCCGCGTCGCCGAGCAGTGAGGACAGGTTGAACTTGTACTTGGCGAGCACCAGCAGCGTCATCGCCAGCGCGCCGCCCATCAGCAGGAACGCCTTGACGATCTGGACGTACGTGGTGCCCTTCATGCCGCCGACCGTCACGTAGATGATCATCAGGGCGCCGACCATGATGATGGTGGCGACCTTGGCGGTGTCGGCGTCCATGCCGAGGAACGTGGTGCCCGGCTTGATGCCGAGCAGCAGGGCGACGAGCGCGCCGGCACCGACCATCTGGGCCAGCAGGTAGAAGATCGACACGGTGATGGTGGAGACCGCCGCCGCGGTCCGGACCGGCCGCTGCCGCATCCGGAACGCCAGGACGTCCGCCATCGTGTACCGGCCGGAGTTGCGCAGCAGCTCGGCCACGAGCAGCAGCGCCACCAGCCAGGCGACCAGGAAGCCGATCGAGTAGAGGAAGCCGTCGTAGCCGTAGAGCGCGATGATGCCGGCGATGCCCAGGAAGGACGCCGCCGACATGTAGTCGCCGCCGATCGCCATGCCGTTCTGGAAGCCGGAGAAGGACCGGCCGCCGGCGTAGAAGTCGGTGGCGGTCTTTGTCTGCCGGCTGGCCCAGACGGTGATCGCCAGCGTGATCGCCACGAAGACCAGGAACAGCGTGATGGTGAGGTTCCGGGCGGTGGTGCTGCCCGCCTCAGCCGCGAGGACCGTGTTCATGGGTCACCTCCCCCATCTCGTCGCGGATCCGGTCGGCGACCGGGTCGATCCGGCGGCTGGCGAACCGCGAGTAGAACCAGGCGATGAGGAACGTGGAGACGAACTGGAGCAGGCCGAAGACCAGGGCGACGTTGATGTTGCCGATCAGCTTCGTGCCCATGAATCCCCGCGCGTACGCGGAGAGGATGACGTAGAGCGCGTACCACAGGAAGAACGCGACGGTCATCGGGAAGACGAAGCCGCGCAGCGTGCGCCGCAACCCGGCGAACTCGTCCGACCGCTGGACGGCGAGGTACCGTTCCGCCGCCGACTCGGCGGGTGCGGACGCGGGTGTGTCCGTGGACATCTGTGGATCACCACCTTCGCAAGGCGTGGGGGAGTTTCGCGCACGGTAGAGAGCGCGCTCCCGGCCCGGGAAGGCTCCGCCGCCGGGCGGCGAACGGCTGCGCCGAACGGCACCCCCACTGCGCCCAGTGACCCATGTCACTCCGCTAACCGGTCGCCCCACCCCGTCGATCATGAGGTTGACGGCGACAAATCGGACGTCGATCTCGGTCAACCTCATGATCGACGGAGCAGGCAGGTCAGCCGGGGAGGTCGTGGTAGCGGCCCCGGTAGTGCAGCAACGGGGGTGTGTCCCGGGGCAGGTCCACCGACTCGATGGTGGCCTCGACCAGCAGGCCCCAGCCGTACTCGCGGGCGGTGTCCAGGCGGCAGCCCGCCCACCCGCCGGCGTCGGCGGGCACCGGGCCGTACGGCGTCTCGGTCCAGGCGTCGAGCGCGAACAGGCCGCCGGGCGACGGGAACAGGCCGGCGAAGCGGTCGGCGAGCTGCCGGTGCTGCGGGCCCAGCGGGGCCACCGCGAACCGTCCCGCCTCCTCGACGGCCGCCCACAGGTCCGACTCCGCGTCGACCAGGCCGAGTAGCCGGTCCGGCTCGCCCTCGGCGACCAGCGTGGAGGAGACGGTCAGCCCGGCCGGGCCGGGCGCGGTCCAGAGTGTCACCGGGGCGGCCAGCCGCCCGCGCAGCCGGCGTACCGGCGAGCGTTGTGCGGCCGGCGCCGCGAACGGATCGGTGGAGTGGATCTGCGCGCCCGGCTCTGGATTCACGTGAAACATTGTGCCGCCCGCCACCGGGCGAGGTTCGACGGAACGCCCTACCCTGCCGGGCATGAATCTCATCCCCCCGCAGCAGCTCGCCCAGGACCGGGTCGTCGCCGCCGATGCCATCCTCGGCGGCCAGGTCGACCTGCGTGCCTATCCACACCGGCACCTGCTGGTCAGGGCGAACAACACCTGGGGCCGCAGGGCGTACCAGCCGCTGATGGAGGCGGTCGAGCACCTGTCCAACTACGGCTGGGAGCTGGTCACCATGACCACCGTCGGCGACGGCCACCACGTCTACGCGGCGATGCGCCGCACCGCATGACGGCGGCCCGAGACGCGCGGATCAGTCGTCGGCGAGCAACCGGCGGGCGGCGGCCAGCACCTCCGGGTCGGCGCAGCCGGCCGCGTACCCGGCGATCCGGCGCCGGATGTCGCGCCCGAGCAACCACTCCCCGATCCGCTCGGCGACCGGGCGCAGGAACGCCGGCCGGCAGCGGAAGTTGTACCGCCACGTCGCGACCGTGGTGCCGGGCTCCGGGCCGGGCGCGAAGCGCCAGCCGCCGCCGAACCGCTCGAAGAACCACGGTCCGCGCACCATCTTCATGCCGACGTTCGTCGGCGGTGACCAGGAGACGTACTCGCTGACCATGACCAGGCCGTGCCGGGAGCGGGTGAACGTCTGCACACCCCGCCCGGGCCGCGTCGCGCCGTCGACGAAGTGCTGCTCGCGAACGAACGGATCCCAGCGGTACCGCACCGGGGCGGTGGTCTGGGAGACGGCGAACGCCAGCTCCGGCGGAACCGGGACGGTGGTGACCGCTTCGACGACAGGCATCAGCGCCTCGGGGTGACGTTCGCGAGCAGCTCCGGCTGCCGGTGATCGAGTGTGTCCCCGGCCATGTACGCGCCGAGCAGTGCCGCGCCGCCGCCGTACGCCAGCCCGACCGGCAGCGCCAGCCAGAGCCACACGTCGCCGAGCAGCGCGGCGGCCACCACGAACGGCACCGCCACCACCGCCGCGCCGATCATGGAGACCAGGGTGAGCAGGCCCTTGGTGAATCCCGCGCCGCTGTTCAGGGCGAACGGGTTGCTCGACTCGGGCAGCGAGTAGGCGCCGAGCACGGAGACGAACGCGTTGATCGCCAGCCCGCAGCCGTACGCGGCGAACAACGCGCCACCCATGACGCCGAGCCAGCCGGGCCGGCCGAGGATGACGGCCAGCGCGACCGCGATCACAACGAGCATCGGCACCACGTAGATCGAGAACGCGGCCATCCGCGCCCGCAGCTCCACCCGCCCGGGCACACCGGCGACCAGGTTCGCGGCGTACGAGCTGCCGTCGAAGCCGAACTGGTTGGCGAGCGTCAACGACGCGAGCGCCCCGACGAGGATCATGGTGAGGCTGACCAGCGCCGGCGACGAGTCGGCGGTGGCCTGGTCGAACGCTGCGCCGCCCTCGGACAGGAAGGCGGGGCCGCCGAGGTTGACCATCAGCGGCACGAACACACCGACCACCGCGACGGTGATCAGGTTGGCCCGTCGCCGGGCGTCCCGCCACCAGTAGCGGCACTCGCGGGCGACGAGCGCGCCGAACCGGTCCCGCCCGGCCCAGCCCACCACGCGGGGAAAGAGCTGCGCGACCGCGCCGCCGGCCACGCCGCGCGGCGTCCGCGCGGGGCCGCTGCTCGCGGTGCCCACCATCGCCGACTCCAGCGACCGGGACCACCACGACAGGAGTACGCCGAGCGTCGCGAGCGCGATCAGCAGCTTCACCACCGCGGCGCCGGCCCGTCCCTCCGCCACGTCGACACCGGCGGTCCACGGTGCGCCGAACGGCGTCCAGCCGACCACCCGGGCCACACCGTCGAGCCGGTCCCAGTCGGTCTGCCGCACCGCGGCGAGCACCAGCAGCTGCAACGGCCCGAGCAGCGCGGCCAGCACCGCGAGCAGCACGGCGGCCAGGTCGCGAACCCGGCGGGAACGCAGCATCGCCGCGAACGCGCTGGTCAGGGCGCGGGCACCGGCCAGGCAGACGAGCAGCCCGAGGACCACGCCGAGCGCGCCGACCAGGCCGGCCACCCATCCACCGAGCGCGCCAGCGGTGACCACCAGCCCGGCCGCCGTGATCGCCGTCGCCAGGGCCGGCACGCTGACCAGGGCGGCGGCGAGCAGACCGGTGACCAGGGTGCGGCGGGACAGCGGCAGCAGCGCGAACCGGGCCGGGTCGAGCGTCTCGTCCACGCCGAAGAAGACGAGCGGCAGGAGCAGCCAGCCGAGTGTCAGCACGCCACCGCCGAACGCGGCGATCATCAGCGCGTACCGGGACTCGCCGGCCAGCCCCGGCGCGGCGAGCAGGAAGAACCCGACGGCGGCGAACCAGAGCCCGAACAGCAGGCCGAGGACGAACAGCGCGACCCGCCAGGTCTGGCCCCGGAAGTTGTTGCCGAGCACCCGCAGCTTGAGCCGGACGAAGTGCCAGGGCGACACGCGCCGGGCCGGACGCTCGGGGACGGTCACCGGGACAGCCACGACAACTCCTCGCCGGTCGCGGTCCGGCCGCCGACCACCTCCACGAAGACGTCCTCCAGCGACCGGTCGCCGCGCACCTCGGCCAGCGTGCCCACCCGCTTGATCCGGCCCTCGGCCAGGATCGCCACGTGGGAGCAGAGCCGCTCGACCACCTCCATCACGTGGCTGGAGAAGATCACCGTGCCGCCGCCGCCGACGTACCGGTGCAGGATGTCGCGGATCAGCGCCGCCGAGACCGGGTCGACGGCCTCGAACGGCTCGTCCAGCACCAGCAGGCGCGGGCCGTGCAGCAGCGCGCAGGCCAGCCCGATCTTCTTCTTCATGCCCGCCGAGTAGTCGACCACCAGCGTGCGGCCGGCGTCGGAGAGCGCGAGCACGTCGAGCAGCTCCGCCGCCCGCTGGTCGACCACCGCCGGGTCCATGCCGCGCAGCAGACCGTGGTACGCCAGCAGCTCCGCCCCGCTCAGCCGGTCGAAGAGGCGTACGCCGTCGGGCATCACACCGAGCAGGCTCTTGGCTCGGACCGGGTCGGCCCAGACGTCGTACCCGAGCACCCGCGCCTCACCGGCGTCGGGCCGCAGCAGGCCGACGGCCATGGAGAGGGTGGTGGTCTTGCCCGCTCCGTTCGGGCCGAGCAGGCCGTAGAACGAGCCGGTCGGCACGGCGAGGTCGACGCCCGCCACCGCGACCTTGGTGTCGAAGCGCTTGGCCAGACCACGAAGGGAGAGCGCGGGGTGCTGATCGGTCATGTTCCGACCGTATCGGGCTCCGGCCAGCGGCTGCTCGGGCGGCAGGATGATCTCGCGTCATCCCTGAGGGTTACGGGTCGGGTCACAGGCGCAGCGACTCCGGCGTGTGCAGGCGGAGCATGGTGGCGCCGACGTCGCGGGGCAGCCGTCGCCGGCTGGCCGTCGACACCACCACCATGACGGTGAACGCCAGCGGCACCGTCCACGCGGCCGGCTGGGTGGTGAGCGTCGCCGGCCACCCGGTCAGCGGCGGGCCGAGCACGGTGAGCAGCACCGCCCCGACCGCCGCGCCGCCGCCGACCAGCACTCCGGCGGCGGCACCCAGGTCGGTCAGGCCGCGCCACCAGATGCCGAGCACCAGCAGCGGGCAGAAGCTCGACGCGGCCACCGCGAACGCCAGCCCCACCACCTGTGACACGTCCAGCCCGGAGACGTTCAGCGAGAGCACCGCCGGCACCCCACCGGCGATCACCGTGGCGAGCCGGAAGCCGCGTACCGAGCCGCGCCCCAGCACGTCCGTCGAGATCACCCCGGCCACGCTGGTGAGCAGGCCGGACGAGGTGGACAGGAACGCCGCGAACGCGCCGGCCGCGACGAGCGCGGCGAGCAACCGGCCGGTGGTGCCGTCGCCGAGCGCGGCACCGGGCAGCAGCACCACCACCGCGTCGGTCTGGCCGCTCACCAGCAGTTGCGGGGTGTAGATGCGACCCAGCACGCCGTACACGGTGGGCAGCAGGTAGAAGACGCCGACGAGCGCCAGCACCACCAGCGTGGTGCGGCGGGCGGCGGCACCGTCGGGGTTGGTGTAGAAGCGGACCAGCACGTGCGGCAGGCCCATGGTGCCGAGGAACGTGGCCAGGATCAGCGAGTACGTGGCGAACAGCCCTCTGTCGTCCTCGCCCGCGGTGTCCGGCAGCAGCCATTCGGTGGCGCCGGTCGCCGCGCCGGACACCTCCGGCACCGGGTCACCGGCGGCGAACTCCAGGCGGTCGCCGGGGCGTACCTCCCGGACGTCGCCGCCGGGCAGGGTGAGCGTCGCGCGGTGCTCGACCACGACAGTGGTCGCGGTCCGGAACGTCGGCCCGTCGGGCGGGGTCACCGCCGGGCGGGCGTCGGCCTGCCACTGCAACGCCAGGAAGATCGCGGGTACGGCGAGTGCGGTGAGCTTCAGCCAGTACTGGAACGCCTGCACGAAGGTGATCGCCCGCATGCCGCCCAGCGCCACGTTCGCGGTCACCACAACGGCGACGAGCAGCGCGCCGAGCGGGTACGGCGAGCCGGTGAGCGTGGCGAGCGTCAGCCCGGCGCCCTGCAACTGCGGCACCAGGTACAGCCAGCCGATGAAGATCACGAAGACGGTGGCGAGCGTGCGCAGCCGACGGGAACCGAGCCGCACCTCGCAGAAGTCGGGCAGCGTGAACGCGCCGGAGCGGCGCAGCGGCGCGGCCACGAACAGCAGCAGGGCGAGGTATCCGGCGGCGAAGCCGACCGGGTACCAGAGCACGTCCACGCCGTACTTGAGGATCAGCCCGGCGACGCCGAGAAAGCTCGCCGCCGACAGGTACTCCCCGCCGATCGCGGCGGCGTTCCAGGTCGGGCTGACCGCCCGGGACGCGACCAGGAAGTCCGAGGTGGTCCGGGCCAGCCGCAGCCCGTAGAAGCCGATGCCGACGGTGACCAGGGTGACGGCGACGATCGCCGGGACCACGTAGCCGTTGGACATCAGCGTTCCGGCCGTCGGATCAGGTCGACGAAGTCCTGCTCGTTGCGTTCGGCCAGCCGCACGTACGCCCAGCCGACGACGATCAGGAACGGGAAGGACACGACGCCGAGCAGCAGCCACGGCAGGTTGACCCCGAGCACCGTGACGCGGCCGACAGTGGGCGCGATGGCGAACAGCCAGGGCAGGCCGCCGAGCCCGATCAGCACCAGCAGGCTGAGCCGTAGCGCGAGGGAGAGCTGGGCGCGCATCAGCCCCTGTACGAGCGTCTCGCCGACAGGGGTCTGCTGGGTCAGCTCGGAGCGGGTGCGGTCGGCCGGGTCGCCCGTCCGGGTGACCTCGGCCAGCACGATCCGGGTCCGCTTCGGCGCGGCGGCCGCCGCCGGCCCGCCGCCTGGCTCGCGGAGCGGTGTGGACGCGCGCGGGCCGGGAACCGGGGCGGCCTCGGCGGGCCGCCCCGAAGGATGCTGTTCCTCGGCTCCGGTCACCCCCGGCAGTCTCGCCTGCTCAGCGGGAATGTCAAGAGCACGGTTCCGAGCCCTGTGCACAACCTGTGGATAACGCTTCACGGTTGTGGATAACCCGGTGGATGGCGGGGAGTCGTTGTGGACGACCTCAGCTCAGCCCCACCCGTACCGGGTTCGCGGTCGCCGAGCCGAGCCAGGTGTGCGGGTTGCCGAACCAGCACCACCCGAGCTTCGGCGCGCCCTGGCTGATCCAGAGCGCCGGCACCCGCCGGTGGCACCGGCACCAGCTCCCGCGTGGTCACCAGCAGGAACGGCACCCGGGCGTCGGTGGGGCCGGCCAGCGCCGGGTAGCCGAGCTGCACGAGGCGGTCGAGCTGGCTGTCGAAATTCGGTAGCGGCGTCGAAGCGGTCGTCGGACATGCGGTCCCACACCCTGTCGTACGGTGTGCCGTACATCGCACGCCAGCGCTCTCGACGCCCCCGATCCTCAGCGACTCCAGTCCTGTTTCGCGGCGCGGACCAGCTTGTCCTTCAGCTCCCGCGTGTGCCGGCGGCTCACCGGCAGCTCGGATCCGTCGATCACCACCACGTAACCGGAGTTGACCAGCCGCAGCTCGGCGATGAGCCGCAGTTGCACCAGATACGACCGGTGGATCCGGACGAACCCGGCATCGGCCCAGCGCTCGGCCAGCGTCGCCAGCGACACCCGGACCAGGTGCGACCCCTCCGCCGTGTGCAGCCGCGCGTAGTCGCCCTGCGCCTCCACCCACCGCACCGCCGAGCGCGGCAGCATCCGCGTGGTGCCGGCCAGCTCGATCGGGATGGTCGGATCCTCCTCCGCCCGGGCCAGCGCGGCCGGATGCGACGGCACCACCCGGGAGCCGATCACCCGGCGCAGCGACTCGGCCAGCCGCTCGGCGCGTACCGGCTTGCGCACGTAGTCGGTGGCGCCCAGGTCGAACGCGTCCACCGCGCCGTCGTCGTACGCGGTGACGAACACGATCGCCGGCGGCCGGGCGAACCGGCGCAGCACCCGGGCCAGCTCCATGCCGTCCAGCCCCGGCATCCGGATGTCGAGGAACACCACGTCCACGTCGTCGTCGCGCAGCACGCGCAGCGCCTCGGTCGCGTCCCCGGCCGTGTGCAGCCGGGCCACCCGGGGGTCGGCGCGCAGGTGGTACGCCAGCTCGTCGAGCGCGGGCGGCTCGTCGTCCACCGCAAGCACCCGGAGGAACCCGGTGCCGGTGACGGTCATGACGACGCCCGGACGCCGGGGTGGAACTTCGGCACGCGCATGCTGACCTTCGTACCCGAACCCAGGCCGGTCTCCACGACCAGGCCGAACCCGTCCCCGAAGACCGAACGGAGCCGTTCGTCGACGTTCGAGAGGCCGACGTGCTGCCCCGGGTCGTCGGCCGGGTCGCCGGCCGCGCCGGACACCTCGGCGATGCCGGCGGTCAGCGTCGTCGGATCCATCCCCACCCCGTCGTCCTCCACCGTGATGTGACACTCCGCGCCCGCGTCCCGGGCCTCGATGCTCACCATGCCGGTGCCCGGCTTGCGGGACAACCCGTGGCGGACGGCGTTCTCCACCAGCGGCTGGAGGCAGAGGAACGGCAACGTCACCGGCAGCACCTCCGGCGCGATCTGGAGGCGTACCTGGAGCCGCTCGCCGAAACGCGCCCGCTCGATGGTCAGGTAGCGGTCGATCGAGCGCAGTTCCTCGGCGAGCGTGGTGAACTCGCCGTGCGCCCGGAACGAGTAGCGGGTGAACTCGGCGAACTCCAGGATCAGCTCCCGCGCCCGCTCCGGGTCGGTGCGCACGAACGAACCGATCGCGGTCAGCGCGTTGTAGATGAAGTGCGGGCTGATCTGGGCGCGCAGCGCGCGTACCTCGGCCCGCGCCAGCCGCTCCCGCGACGACTCCAGCTCGGCCAGCGCGAGCTGGTCACCCGCCCAGTGCGCGGTCTCCAGCGTCGCCTGCACCAGACCCGGGGCCGGGCGCTCGTCGGCCACCGCCACCAGCGCCCCGACCACCCGCCCGTCCGCGCGCAGCGGCGCCACCACCGCGCCGCGTACCGGGCAGTCGACCAGGTCACAACGCAGCTCCGACTCGCCCAGCACCGTGGAGCGCCCGCTGTCGGCCGCCCGCCGGGCCGCCGCGACCAGTTGGTCGCCGTGGTGCGCGCCCTGCCCGTCGACCGCGAGCAACGCGTCCCGGTCCGCCAGCGCCAGCCCGGCCGCGCCCACGAGGGCCCGCAGATGGCGTACGGCCTTCGCCGCGTCCGCCGCGGTCAGGCCGGCGCGCAGCGGCTCGGCGGCGAGCCCCGCGGTGTGCAGCACCTCGTACGTGGCCCGCTGCGTGGCGGTGGCGATGCCCTGCCGGCCGCGCAGCCGCAGCACCGCCCAGAGCGCCGCGGCCAACGCGGTGACCAGCGAGACGACGGCGAAGACGGCGGAGAGGTTGCCACCCACGCAGCGATCCTGCCGGGTGCCGGCCCGGTAGCGCTAGTACGCGCCCTTGCGGGCCAGCACGACGCCGACGGTCCGCCACAGGATGCTCAGGTCGTACGCCAGCGACCAGTTGTCGACGTAGTAGAGGTCGAGCCGGACCGCCTCGTCCCAGGACAGGTCGGAGCGGCCGGAGACCTGCCACAGACCGGTCATGCCCGGCCGGACCAGCAGCCGGCGCCGGACGTCGCCGAGGAAGTCGCCGTCGTCGGCGGGCAGCGGGCGCGGGCCGACGAGCGACATCTCGCCCCAGAGCACGTTGATCAGCTGGGGCAGCTCGTCCAGCGACGTGGCACGCAGGAAGCGGCCCACCGGGAAGACCCGGGGGTCCTGCTTCATCTTGAACAGCATGCCGTCGGTCTCGTTCCGGTCGACCAGGCCGGCCAGCCGCTCCTCGGCGTCCACGTACATGGTCCGGAACTTCCAGACCCGGAACGTCCGCCCCTCGTGCCCCACCCGGGGCTGGCGGAAGAAGACCGGCCCGGGGTCGGAGATCCGGATCGCGACGGCGATGGCGAGGAAGAGCGGGGCCAGCAGCAGCAGGCCCAGCCCGGCGGCGACCCGGTCCATCAGGTTCTTGGCCAGCAGCGCCGGCCCGGACAGGGTCGGCTCCTCGACGTGCAGCAGCGGCAGTCCCTCGATCGGGCGGATGTGCACCCGGGGGCCGGCGATGTCGGTGAGCTGGGGCGCGACCACCAGGTCGACGCCGGAGCCCTCCAGCTGCCAGGCCAGCCGGCGCAGCTCGCCCGGCTCGGCGCTGGCCGAGCCGCAGACCGCGATCGTGTCGCCGCCGACCTCCCGGACCAGGGCCAGGACGTCCCGGCCCGCGTACACCGGCACCGGGGTTTCCAGGCCACGCGCGGCGGCGTACCCGTCGGTGAGGTGGATGGCCACCGGCACCAGGCCGACGGACGGGTTCCGGGTGACTGTGGTGTAGACCTCCAGGCACTCCGGAAGCGTGCCGACGAGCACCATCCGGTGCCCGGCGTGGCCGGCGCGGCGGCGCAGCGCGTGCAGGCAGGCCCGGGCGATCATGCGGCCGAGCAGGATCAGCAACATCGCGCCGAGCAGCGCGAAGCCGACCGTCCACCGGGACAGGGAGTAGGTCTTCGTCGCGAAGGCGATGAACGAGACCGCCGCCGCCACCGCGACGCCGGCCCGGATCACCCGCTTGAACTCGTCCGGGCCGAGCCCCAGGTAGCGCCGGTCGTAGGCCCGGTTGCCCCAGAGGAAGAGCAGCCAGCCGAGCGGCAGGAGCACGAACGCCACGGTGTAGAACCATGCCTGCGGCGAGTTGCGGAAGCCGGAGTCGGCCTGCTCGAAGATCTGCACGGCCAGGAAGCTGGCCAGGGCGGCCGCGCCGAAGTCGAGCAGCAGCAGGAACGCGATGTAGGGCCGGTGCCACCGGGACACCCGGCGCCGGGCTCGGGCCCACGCCGACCGGGGTACGCCGTTGTGCGACGGCGGAGTCGGCGGCTGGATCTCAAAGCTGTCGACGTGCCGCACGCTCTTGCTCCGGCCTCTGTCGGTTACCGGGCGCTGGAGGCTTGTCGTCACCTCAACCCATGTCCTCCCGCATGACCCGCGTCCTCACTCGGCGTGAGGGCCCGGGTCGCTCACCGTCCCAGTCTCCCACGCGGGCCCGACCTGGACCGGCCCCCGCGAGGAAGCCGTTCCGCTGGTGCTCGGTGAGATCTGGCCGGCTCCGAATCAGTTGTGAAGCCGGGGACCGAGCCACTATACCGATGGATGACGGCTCGGGTAGAGGGGCGGACCGGACCTTCGGTGATCGCGGGTCGATTCCGCTCGGTAACCGGCGAATCCGGTTACTCACCGTACGAGACGGGACAACCTTCGGTCAGCCAGCGGCTTGCCTCCGGTCTGACAGGTGGGGCAGTACTGGAGGCTCGAATCGGCGAACGAGACCTCCCGCACGGTGTCGCCACAGACCGGACACGGCAGCCCCTTGCGGGCGTGCACCTTGAGGCCCGAACGCTTCTCGCCCTTCAGCTCCGCGGCCCGCTGCCCCATCGACCGGCGTACCGCGTCGCCGAGCACCGTCCGCGTCGCCGCGTGCAGACCGGCGAGCTGGTCGTCGGTGAGCCGGTCGGTGATCGCGAACGGCGAGAGCCGCGCCGCGTGCAGGATCTCGTCCGAGTACGCGTTTCCCACCCCGGCGAGCACCGACTGGTCGGTCAGCACGCCCTTCACCTGACCCCGGCGGCTGCGCAACCGTTCGGCGAACGTCGGCAGGTCCGCCTCCAGCGCGTCCGGCCCGAGCTTCGCCACGCCCGGCACCTGCGCCGGGTCGGTGACCAGGTAGGCGGCCAGCTTCTTCTGGGTGCCGGCCTCGGTCAGGTCGAAGCCGGAGCCGTCGTCGAGGCGTACCCGCACCGCGATCGGGCCCTTGCCGGGCCGCAGCGGGGTCGCCGCCGGAAACGCCTCCCGGTAGTGCAGCCAGCCCGCCCGGGCCAGGTGGACCACCAGGTGCAGACCGTCGTCGAACCGGACGTCAAGGAACTTGCCGTACCGGCCGGCGCCGGTGACGGTACGGCCGGCGACCGCGCTCGGCGGCGGATCGTACGTCTTCAGGGCGCTGATCGCGGCGACCTCGAACCGCTCGACGCGGCGGCCCACCGCACGCTCGCGCAGGTAACCGGCGAGCGCTTCCACCTCCGGAAGTTCGGGCACGGTACAACGGTAGCCTTCTTTCCCGTGAGAATCGTGGTGGCGCACAACCGGTACCGGGAAGCCCAGCCCTCCGGCGAGAACACCATCGTCGACGCGGAGATCGCCCAGCTCACCGCCGCCGGCGTCGAGGTGCTGCCGTTCCTGCGCAGCTCGGACGAGATCCCGTCGATGTCCAAGCCGGCCAAGGCGCTGCTGCCGATCTCGCCGATCTGGGCGCCGAAGGCCCAGCACGACCTCGACCGCCTGCTCACCGCGCACCGGCCGGACGTGTTGCACCTGCACAACCCGTACCCCCTGCTCTCGCCCTGGGTGGTGCGGACCGCGCACAAGCGCGGCGTGCCGGTGGTGCAGACGGTGCACAACTACCGGCAGGTCTGCTCCTCTGGCCTCTACTTCCGCGACGGCGTGATCTGCCAGGACTGCCGGGGGCGGACGCTGGGCGTACCGGCGATCGTGCACCGCTGCTACCGCAACTCCCGGGTGCAGAGCGCGCTGATGGCGACCACGCTCGCCGTGCACCGCCCCACCTGGAAGTCGGTGGACCGGTACATCGCGCTCACCACGGCGGTCGCTGATCATCTGCGCGACTACGGCATCCCGGACGAGCGGATCGTGGTCAAGCCGAACGCCGTGCCCGATCCGGGCACCCCGGCGCCGTCCGGGAACGGTTTCCTCTTCATGGGCCGGCTCAGCCCCGAGAAGGGCCTCGATCTGCTGCTCGCGGCGTGGCGCCGGCACCCGGTGGGCGCGCTCGGCCCGCTGCGCATCGCCGGTGACGGCGAGCTGCGTCCGCTCGCCGAGGCGGCCGCCGCCGAGCGGCCCGACGTGCTCTACCTGGGTCAGCTCGACCGTTCCGGGGTACGCGCGGCGCTGGCCGACAGTTCCGTGGTGCTGGCCACCTCCACCTGGCACGACGTGCTGCCCACGGTGATCATCGAGGCGCTGGCGGCCGGGCGGCCGGTGCTCGGCACCGCGCTCGGCGGCATCCCGTACCTGGTGGGCGCGGACGGTCCGCGTGAGCCCGCGGGTACCGGCCCGGCCGAGGTGGCCACAGCGGCCCCGGGCCACGGGCGGGTCGCGTTGCCGTCAGGGGTGCAGCGCGGCGAGGCCGGCTGGGTGGTGGCGCCCGAGGTGGACGTGCTCGCCGCCGCGCTGCCGCTGGCCGCCGCCGAGGCGGGGACGCTCGCCGGTCCGGCCCGGTCCCGCTACGAGCGCACCTTCCACCCCGACGTGATCACGAAGCGCCTGATCGACATCTACACCGGCCTGGCCGGAGGCCGTTCCGCGCGCTGACCGAGGTGTTAGCAGGGGGCCCTTTCAATGCACGAGGCGTTAAAGAAGGGGCCCTTCCTTACCGCAGGGAGGCGCGGGCGGAGAAGGCGATGCTGGCCAGCAGGAAGCCGCCGTTGACGACGGTGGACGCGACCATCAGCCAGAGCGCCAGCACGGGCGCGAAGGCCAGCACCAGGCCGGCCAGGAAGATCACCGCGCCGTAGTCGCGGACCAGCTTGACCAGGCGTACCGGGAGCGAGGTCGAGGTGACCATGCTCGCCGCGTTCGGCCCGGACTGCATCACCGAGGTCACCAGGTTGACCATCCAGGTACCCGCGAAGACCGCCACCAGCCAGACCGGCGTGGACGGGCGCTGCGCCACGGCTGTCGCGCCGATGGCGGCCACCAGGGCGATCTGGGCGGCCACGTCGCAGAGCACGTCGACCCGGGCACCGGCCGCGCTGCCCTGACCGGTCACCCGGGCGAGCTGCCCGTCGGCGCAGTCCAGCGCGTACGCGATCTGCCACGCGACGAGCGCGACCAGCCCGACCACCCAGGCCGGTACGGTGCCGGCGGCCACGTCGTCGGCGAGCGCCACCACAGTTACCGAGGCGGCCAGCCCCAGCACCAGGTTGGCGAGCGTCAGCGCGGTCGGGCGCAACCCGAGGCGCTGCGCGGCCAGCGCGAAGGCCGCCCCGATCCACTGGCTGATCGACTCGCTGAACAGGCCGCCTCCCCGGTTGACCCGGTGGAAGTCGGCGACGGTGGGACGGGGCTCAGCCGATGTGGTCGCGGAGGGCACCGGCGTAGTCTGCCAGCCGCTCCCGTGTCTCGGTAGCGGACATCGCGAGGTGTTCGAGGATGGTGTAGCGGTCCGGCCGGGTGGCCGGCGCGAACTGCACCGCCTCGACGAACTGGTCGTCGGTCAGCTCGACCTCGGCGGGCAGCCGGGGCAGCCCGTGCCGGGTCAGGCAGGCCGTCATCTCGGCGAACCGGCGCTCGTCGCCGCGCAGGTACGTGCAGAACAGCGCACCGAGCCCGGCCAGTTCGCCGTGCGAGGCGGTGCCGGGGAACAGCGCGTCGATCGCGTGCATGATCTCGTGGCAGCCGCCGCTGCACGGCCGGCTGGTGCCCTCGATCGCCATTGCGAGTCCACTGGAGATCAGTGCGTCGGCGAGCACCGTGACGAAGCCGTCGTCGCTCATGTCGCCCGGGTGGTTGAGCACCGCCTCGGCGCCGGCGCGCGACAGCGAGGCGGCCAGCCCGTCGACCCGCTCACCGCGTACCCGCCGGGCCAGTTCCCAGTCCGCCAGCGCGCTGATGTTGCTGACCACGTCGCCGACGCCGGCCCGGTTGTGCCGCTCCGGCCCGGCCTCCACGAAGTCCAGGTCGACGATCACGGCGATCGGGATGTGCACACCGTAGGACCCCTTCAGGCCCTCGGTGATCAGGCTCGCCACCGGGGAGGCGATGCCGTCGTTGGCGAGGCTCGTCGCCACCGACACCATCGGCAGCCCGCGCCGGGTCGCCGCGTACTTGGCCACGTCGATCGTCTTGCCGCCGCCGATGCCGACCACCGCGTCATACGACCGGGTGCGCAGCTTCGCCCCCAGGTCGTCGGCGGCGTCGAGCGTCCCCCCGGCCACCGTGAACACGTCGGCCGAGCGCAGCGACGGCCGGATCAGCTCGGCGATCCGTTCGCCCTGCCCCGGCCCGACCACCACGGCGACGTCGCCACCGGCCGAGATCCGCCCGTCGGAGAGGATCGCCGCCAGGTCGGCCACCGCACCCCGCCGCACGTCGATGTGCAGCGGGGTGAGGACGCTGCGGGCTAGTAGCGGCACGCGATCTCCCGCGCCCGGGCCAGATCGGCGTGGTTGTCGACCTCGACCCAGGAGACGTCACCGATCGGGGCCGCCCGCACCTCGCCGCCGCGCTCGGCGAACTCCTGGTAGCCGTCCTCGTAGTAGAGGTTCGGGTCGCGTCGCCAGGTCGCCTCCAGTGCGTCCGCGAGCGGCGCGGCCACCTGCGGCTCGATGAGCGTCGCGCCGATGTACTCGCCGTACGCCTCGCCCGGGTCCATCAGCTTGGTGATGCGGGTGAGCTGGCCGGCGGCGTCGAAGGTGGTCTTCATCTCCTCCTCGGCCAGCGGCTTGAGCGTGTCCACGGCGAGCAGGATGCCCGGTCCGCGCTCGGCCAGCAGCGTCTTCTCCACGCTCACCGGGTGCACGGTGTCGCCGTTGACCAGCAGCACCCCCCGGGAGAAGTGCTCACGCGCCAGCCAGAGCGAGTACGCGTTGTTCCACTCCTCGGCCTTGTTGTTGTGGACCAGGGTGATCGTGACGCCGTACTTCCCCTCCAGGGCGGCCTGGCGCTGCCGCACCGCGTCGGCCGCGTAGCCGACCACGATCACGACCTCGTTCAGCCCCACCTCGGCGAGGTTGCGCAGCGCGATGTCGAGGATGGTGGTCTCCCCGTCGACAGGCACCAGGGCCTTGGGCAGGGTGTCGGTGTACGGCCGCAGCCGGCGCCCCGCACCTGCGGCGAGCACCATCCCGATCATGCCGACACGCTCCTCTTCTCGACCCGATTCCACCCGGCGAGGATATCGCCGGGCACCGACCGGCAGTGGTTCAGCCCGTCAGCCCGATCGAGCGCAGCGCCGCGAAGCCGTCCTCCGCGATCCGCCGGATCATTCCGTCGTTGACGTCCCGGTGCTCGTCGAGCAGCGCGATCTCCGACTCCGCAAGCCAGCGGAACTCGGTGTGCTTGCCGGCTTCCAGCCGGGGCCGGCTCAGGTCGCCGTCCACCCGGACCAGGAAGTCGGTCTCCACCCGGGTCAGCCCGTCGTCGGCGGTGTACCGGTATTCGCCGACCAGGCCGAGCACGTGCGACAGGGCCCAGCCGGTCTCCTCGGTGACCTCCCGGCGCAGCGCGTCGTCGATCTCCTCGCCCGGTTCTAGGTGGCCGCCGACGATGTCCCAGCAGTTCGGGAAGAGGCGTCGTTCGGAGGATCGGCGTTGGATGAAGATGCGGCCGTCGTCGTCGACGATCAGCGCGCCGGCGCAGCGGAGGGGCTCGGTGGGCACCCTCCGACAGTAGCCATCAGTGCCGTCCGGAGCGATGCCCGTTCTTGTCCCGGTACGCATCGATGGCCCACCATGTCCGTACTCAGTCGCCGTCCCACAGGGGTGATGTGTGATGCAGGTACGGGAAGCGATGTCCAGCGAGGTACTGGTGGTCGGGCCGGAGCACACGCTCCGACAGGCGGCCCGGATGATGTCGGCCCGCGGTGTCGGGTCGGCGGTCGTGATCGACCCGGACTCCGAGGGGGTCGGGATCATGACCGAACGCGATGTGCTGAAGGCGATCGGCGCCGGGCTCGACCCGGATGTCGAGCGCACCGGGGCACACCTGACCTGGGACGTCGTCTACGCCGGCCCGGACTGGACGGTCGAGGAGGCAGCCGCGGCGATGGCCCGGGGCGGGTTCCGTCACCTGGTCGTGCTCGACGGGCGGGAAGTGGCGGGAGTGATCTCGGTACGGGACCTGATGCGGGTCTGGGCGGGCGAGCACGCGCCGACCCGTACCTGATCCGGCCCGGCGCGATCGGCGCCGGAGAAAGGGCGATGGCCCGGCCGATATCGGCCGGGCCATCGTCGTATCTGTTCCGTCTCGGTCGTGCCCGCCCCGTCAGGGGCCGACGAAGACCGAGGTGCCGCGCCAGTCCACGTCGTCGACGCCCGGACCGCTGCGCACCGAGGCGGAGCCGGTCGGCACGCCGTCGGACCACGCCATCGAGGACAGGTTGCCGGTGCTCCGGGAGACGACGTAGAGCGTGTCGCCGTCCAGGAACAGGCCGCCCGCGTCGGTGAAGGCCGTGGTGCCGGTGACCGTGTTGCGCTCGGCGCCGACGGTGCCGGTGTCCGGCGAGAACCCGCGCCAGAACAGCGTGCTCTGACCGGCCAGCGAGTAGTAGATCCGGCCGCTCTTGTAGAACATCGCTGTCACGTTCGGCAGCTCCGCGGAGAAGTTGCCGGTCATGCCGGCGTACGTGGAGCCCTCCGGCGCGGAGCCGGTGACGACCAGGTCCCACTTGGCGTCGTGGTACGGGTCCAGCTTCTTCGGGGTGCCGAACTCGCTGCCGTCGAACGAGCGCTTGTAGAGGTCGCCGCCGACGCCGTAGAACAGGTCACCACCGACCCAGAAGGCGCCCTTGACGGCCGACCAGCGGGTGTTGTCCGGGTTCGGCACCGACATCGCGTTGCCGGCCGAGGTCGCACCGTCGTACGTGCGCTTGGTGATGCTGTCGACGGTGGTGGCCGGCGGCACCGGGGGCAGCTTGACGATCTCGATGCCCTGCACCAGCGGGTTCTCCAGGACGCGACCGAAGTCGATGTCGATGTTGCCGTCGCTGGTGACCGGGAACGCGCGCATGGTGCCCCGGTTGGTGGCGCCGATCGCGGCGATCGGGTCGAAGTTGCTCAGCTTGACCACACCGTCGATCGTCACGTTGAACTTGCGCTTGCCGGCGGTGGCGGTGCCGGCCCAGCGGTTCGCCAGGTAGAGCCGCACCTGCACCGGCGTGCCGGCCGGGACCGGGAAGTCCCACTGCATGTCCGGCGCGGGCGACTCGTCCCACCGCTCCGCGTTGAACAGCTCGACCGGGGTGCCCGGCGGCACCGTGCCGTCGAGCGACGCGTTGGTGGTGTAGCTGGTCACCTGGTTGCCGGCGTTGTGGTAGGTGCTCGGCGCGGCGGCGGTGTCCGCGGCCCAGGCCGGGCCGCTCGGCGCGGCCAGCTGGTCGCCGCCCGCGTTGACCCGGTAGAGCACGTCGGAGGCGTCCGGCGTGGGCGCGGTCTTGACGATCTCGATGCCGTGCAGCAGCGGGTTCTGGAGCACCCGGCCGAAGTCGATGTCGACCACGCCGTCGCTGACCACCGAGATGGACTGCATGGTGCCGCGGTCGGTCCCGCCCGCGGCGACGACCGGGTCGAAGTCGTTCAGCTTGAGCACGCCGTCGATGCTGACGTCGAACTTGCGGGCGCCCGGCTTGCTCGTGCCGGACCAGCGGTTGGCCATGTAGATCCGGACGTCGACCCGGGTGCCGGCCGCGACCGGGATGTCCCACTGCATGTCCGGCGCGGTCGCCTCGTCCCACCGCTCGGTGTTGAACAGCGTGGCCGGCGTGCTCGCCGGCACGGTGGGGTCGAACGTCGCGTTCGTGGTGTAGCTGGTGACCTGGTTGCCCGTGTTGTGGTACGGGCTGGGCTCGGTGGCGCTGTCGGCGGCCCAGTCCGGCCCGCCGTCGGTCGCCGGGATGGCCGGACCACCGGCGTTGACCCGGTAGAGCACCTCGGTCTGCGCCGCGCGGCCGGCCTGGTAGACGTTGCCCGGCAGGCCCTTGGTGCTGGTCGAGTGCGGGGTGCTGCCCCCGTCCAGCGGGAAGAAGGCGATCCGCTTGCGCTGGTAGTCGAAGTTGCCGATGTACTCCTGGTCGCTGCCGAGCCAGAGGCCCTCCTGGGTCACCAGCATCTCGGTGACGCCGTAGCCGCGCGGGTGGCGGCCCGGGTTCCAGGACAGCGGCAGGCCGCTCACCGGGTCGAGCGCGGCGATGCTGGCCCGCGGCACCGCGCCCGGTCCGGCCTTGTCGCGGGCGAGCGGGTTGTTCGACCAGCGGAAGTGGCCGCCGACGTAGATGGCCTTCTCGCTGATGCCGACCGAGAGGAACGTGTCGCCGCCGCTGAAGTTCGTCCAGGTCGGCTTCTGGCCGGCGCCGGTGGCGGAGGTCTCCCAGCGGGCGGCGGAGTCGCAGAGCGTGCCCGGGTACGACGCGCCGGTGGTGACCACCACGAAGTACTTGCTGTCCGGGGAGAACTGGACGTCGCGCACCCACGAGTCGAACGCGGTGTACTTGCAGGCCGCGGAGTAGCCGTCGGTGTTCCAGTCGGCGACGGTCGCGGAGCTCCCGCCCAGGTTGATCCGCACGATCTGGTCGTGCACGACGCCGTCGGCCTTCTTGAAGTTGCCGATCACCACGAGGTGCTTGCCGTCGGGGGAGACGGAGAGCTTCTCCGTACCGACACCGGCCGAGGCACCGTTGTTGGTCGGGGTCCAGTTGTGGTTCTCGGTCAGCGCCACGGTGAGGTACTCGTCCACCGCGCCGGTGGTCGGGTTCAGCGAGGCCAGCCCGTTGCGGTTGATCGTCGCGGTCGCCGTGGTGAAGATGCCGCCGACCAGCAGGTGACCGTCGACGAGCGCGATGTCGTTCACCGTGCCGTTGAACGCCGGGCCCTTGAACCCCTCGACGGGGGTGCCGTCGGCGACGTTCAGCAGCACCAGCTTGCGGAAGTTCTTGTCACCGACCTTGTTGAACTTGCCGGCGACGTACACCGTGCCGGGGGTCGGCCCGGCGATGATCGCGGTGACGTCGTTGTCCAGCACCGGCGCGAACGCGTTGTCGATCTTGCCGGTCGCCTTGTCGAAGGCGAGCAGTCCGCGGCGGTCGACCGGGGTGGGTGAGGAGCCCCGGTTCTGCGCGCTGGTGAACGAGCCGCCGACGATCACCTTGCTACCGGCGTCGTGGATGGCCACGACGTTGCCGTCGTTGATGTTCGGCGTCTTGTCCGAGGGCACCTCGCCGACCGTCGTGCTGTGGTCGGGCGCGGGCGCCGTGGCCGGCGCGGCGAGCGCCGGCACCGGTGTGAACAAGGTGGCGATGCCGAGCACGGCAGCGCCGAAGGCGGACACCGAGCGGTGTCTCAGGATCGAGGAAGCCACAGGCTACTCCGGGGGGAAACGTCGGAGGCGCTGCGATCGTGGTCGGTGCCGACATGAGGCGGGACGTCACCCGACCGACCGCAGACGTGAGAGCAATACCTTCTCGCATTCGGCCGTCGCCCGTCCACCCGGGTTGGGCCTTTTGACCGAGGAAACGCTCCGGGGCACACGAAAAGACGAGCGACGATCACCCGGTGGACACGGAGGGTGTTCCTGAGAAAACACTCAGGTCGGGCATCGGCGGCTGGAAGTACGGATCGGTCGCCATCTCCCGGAAGACCTGTTCGCTCTCCGGGTCGTTGCCGAAGGTGCTGTCGTAGATGGGCTTCTCCGTCTGCCGGGCCGCGAAGTAGACCGCCGCCTTGATCTGCGGGTGCTTCTTCATGTACGGCCCGACCTCGCGCATCCAGTCGGCCCGCTGGCTCGGCCGCCCGTCCTGGGTCAGGCCGTACTCGCCGATGATGACCGGCCGCGGGTGCTTCTTGGCGAACGCCATGAAGTGGTCCATCCGATTGGAGAAGCTGTTCCACTCCGGACTGGGATAGACGTCCGCGCAGAGCCAGTCGACCTGGTCGTCGCCCGGGTAGTAGGCGGCGGCCCGGCGCTGCGGCTCGGCGAAACCGTCCGCGTGCGGGCACCACACCCACCCGGCGTTGGTGACGCCCATCTCGGTGAAGATGCCGCGGACGTGCTTCCAGGCGGCGACGTAGTCCTCCGGTGAGTGCATGCTCGCGGCCAGGTTCGGCCGGTCCATCTCCCACCGGTAGCGCAGCAGCACCGGAACGCCGAACTCCTTGACGTCCTTCGCGCGTTCCCGGATCAGCGCGTCGTAGACGCCGCTGACCGTGGACCGGGTGTCGGTGCCCTGCCACGAGATCATCTGGAGCTTGCCCCGGGACTGGAACAACTTCTCGGTGGCGCTCGGGAACGGTTCGTTCCACTCGTGGAACATGTGCGCGATGGCGAGTTTGCCGCCGGCCGCCTGGTTGAACGCGTCGAACGCCGCGGCCCGCCCGCTGGCGTTGTGGTACTGCGGCTTGACCCAGGTGCCGAGCCAGGCCCCCTTCGCCGGCGGCTCCGGACCGCGCCCGGTGGTGCGGACCGGAGCGGTCCGCGGTGTCACGGTCGGCGGGGGCGGCACCGCCGTCGCCGACTCGTCGGATCGCTCCGAGCCGATGTCACAGGCCGCCACGGCCGGCGCCAGGAAGGCCAGGCCCAGCACGGCAGCCATCGTCAGTCGTAACCGTCGCACCACCGCAACCTCAACCTCTCCCCAGGACGGTCGCCGGCCACGGTATGGGGGCCATGACGGATCCGCGTGGGCGGAGAGGCACGCCGGGCCTGGCGGGCGACCCCTGGCACTCTACCTGTGACGCGGCGCTCAGGCGGGGTAGCCGAGTCGCGTCAGCAGCAGCCCGGCCTGAGCCATCACGTCGTCCAGATCATTTTCGGTCAGTCGCTGCCGCCAGCGGCCCACCGAACCCGGCCGCGCCTTGGCGAAGCGGGCGTGCAGCGCCTCCCGTCCGGCCGGGTCACCGACCTCCAGGAAGTCGGCCACGACCTCGGCCGCCTCGGCCGGGCGGGTGACGACGTCCTCGTACCGCAGGTGCCGCACCCGATCCGCGGGCAGCTCGGCGAGCTGGGTGAGCGCGCTGCTGGTGAACCGCCGCCACATCCAGGCCGACCGGCTCAGGTCGGAGACCTGCGTGAACTCGTCGCGCCGCTCCGGCTCCACCCAGAACCGGGGCGCGGCGCCCCACGGCGTACCGCCCCGGCCGCTGCGACCGGTACCGGTGGACGCGGCGTTCAGCCAGGGCTGCTCGGCGTGCGACACCGCCACGTCCCGCCCGTCCCGGTAGACGTGCAGGAAGACCGCATCCGGGAAGACCTCGGTCAGGAACGGCACGATGAAGCAGTTCTCCGGGTCCTTCTCGGCGAACCGCAGCCCGCCGTGCCCGGACGCGGCGAGCAGCGCGCCGTAGTAGCCGCGGAAGTAGCGGGCGGCCCGCTGCGGCGTCCAGCTTCCCTCGTAGACACAGCGGGCGACAGCCTTGGTCAGGCGCGGTTCGAAGTGGTACGACACGTCCGGCAGCGCGCCGACGCAACTGCCGAGGAACGTGGTGCCGGAGCGCGGGGCGCCCAGGATGAAGATCGGACGCTCGACCTTCAGCGTGAGCCGGCGGCCGCCCCCGTCGACCGGCCGTTCCAGCTCGCGGCGTTCCTTGCGGTCCGCCAGGAGACCGACCGCGGCGAGCTTCGCGGCCTTCACGGTGGACAGGCCGGAGTGCGGAGCGGGGGAGTCGCTTGTCATCGAAGGTCCCATCGGTGCGCAGGATCGGTCAGGACTGGGCGGCCGGGTCCGCCCCGGCCCGGTTACGGCCGCGGCGGAGGGCGCGCAGCGCGTCGAGGTGCAGGGTGCGCCGCCAGCGCCAGACGCCCGCCGCGTACGCGACCAGCCCGGCGACCGTCACCAGCGCGAGCACCGGCGAACCGGCGCCGAGCAGTGTCGCCACGCCGAGCGGCAGACCCAGCGTGACCACCGCCAGCGCCATCGCGGCCCGGGTACCGGCGCCGAACGGGTGCAGCCGCATCGACCACCAGAGCTGGGTCAGCGGCACCAGGTTGGTGACCAGGATGGAGACGGTCCAGGCCAGAGCCGCGCCGAGGATGCCGTACCGCGGGATGAGCACCAGATTGCCGACGACGTTGAGCACGGTGCCGGTCATCGCGTTGTAGAACGTCCACGCGGTGCGCCCGGCCATGTTGAGCACCATGTCGACCATGCCGCAGCCGGTCGCCAGCAGCATGGCCAGCGCCAGCAGCACCACGACCCGGCGGCCGTCGCCGTACCCGGATCCGAACAGTGCGAGCATCGGCGTGGCGAACGCCGCGAAGATCAGGTACGCGGGCCAGGAGAGCAGCACGAGCCAGCCGGTGGCGGCCTGGTAGAGCTGGCGCGCCTCGGCCCGGTCGTCGCGGGCGAACGCGGCGGCCAGCCGGTGCTGCACCGAGCTGGACAGCGCGACGCTGGAGAGCTGACCCAGAGCCAGGAACCGGGTCGCGGCCGTGTAGATCGCCGCGTCCGCCGGGCCGCGCAGCGCGCTGAGCAGCACGATGTCCAGCCGCTGCACCACGATCGCGGCCAGGCTGCTGATCGCGCGGGGCCCGGTGAACCGCCAGAACGGCCCGGCCAGCTCGCGTGCCGGCACCGGCCGGGTCACCTGCCGCCCGGCCCGGCCGACCAGCCGGCTCAGCCAGAACAGCGCGACCGCCGCCGCGATCAGGTACGGCACCACCCAGGCCAGCGGCAGCGCGACGGTGGCGGACATGCCGAGCCAGGCGGCCACCGCCACACCCAGGAACTGCGCCAGCGTGCGGCCGAGCCGCTCGACGGTCAGCAGCGGGCGCATCTGGCCGAAGCCGCGGCAGGCGGCGAGCGCGTAGTCGTTCAGCGCGGCCAGCGGCACGAACGCCAGCAGGATGCGCAGCGCGGTCACCGCCTCCGGCCCGGCCTCCGGCATGGTGGCCCGGGCCAGCGCCGGTGCGGCCAGCCAGCCGGCCAGCCCGAGCAGCGTGCCGACCACGAGCACCGGCAGCAACCCGACCAGGATGGTGCCCCGGATCTGGTCGCGGCGGTCGAGCGTGCGCTGGCGGCTGACGAAGTAGACGGTGCCGACGTCGGTGCCGAGCCGGGCCGCCGACGCGGCGATCATGAACGCGCTGGTGGCGGCGAAGAACATGCCCGCCTCGCGGACCGACCAACCGCGGGCGATGACGATGTTCAGGCCGAAGCCGGCGACCGCGGCCAGCCCGACCCCGACCAGGTTGGCGAAGCCCTGCCGGGCCGCGCCGCCCAAGCCCCCGCCCGGCCCGGGGGGCGGTGCGGTGAGCGTCGGGGTGCCGCCGGCGTCCGCCCGCGTCACCGCCGCCACGACGGCACGCGTCCCCACCACGTCGCCAGCCGCTCGTCGTACGGCGCGAAGTGGTCCTCCAGTCGGGTCCGCAGCTCCGCCGACATGGGCGAACGGGAGCGCGAGTTGTGCTTGCCGAACGCGATGTCCGCCCAGCGGGGCAGCCCGAGGAAGTCGCAGACCGCGTCGAAGGAGGGACGCGGGTCGGCGAAGAAGTCGTCGCTGTCGATGACGTGCATCCGGTCCCGGCCGACGAGCGCCTCCAGGCGCTCCAACTGCTCGATGTAGCGGCCGCGGGCCAGGTACGCGTTGTGCTGGAGGTGCTCGCTGGCGTACGACGCGGAACTGATCATCCGCTCCCGCTCACCGGCCGTACGCGACTCCTCCAGCGCGAGCGCCCGCTCGAAGTCCGCCTCGGTCTCGTAGCCCCGGGCCAGCTCGTGCGAGTGCGCCGAGTAGGCGCGCTCCACCGGGTCACGGAGCAGCACCAGCAGCTTCACCGAGGGCAGGTCACGGGCGATCCGCTGCCCGGCCAGCGGGTGGAACATGTAGTACGGGCTGGACTCGCCGGTGATCCCGCGTACCCCGATCTGGGCCCTCACCGCCTCGGCCTTGCCGGTGGTGGGGAAGTGCCCGAGGTACCAGCTCATCCCCCGGTGGTAGTCCATGTCGAAGTAGTGCACGCCCTTGTGGTAAGCGGGCGGCAGCACACCGGGATGCTGCGAGAGCGTCTTGAACAGCGAGGTGGTGCCGCAGCGCTGCGCCCCCACGATCAGGAATCCCGGCACCATCCGCGAACCGGCGGTCAACCGGCCCACAGTCCGGCTCACCGACTTCACCGCGCGGAGCGCCTGCTCCTTGGCCAGCGTCACGTCCCCACTCCTCACTCTCACCCGGCCCGGCGGGCCAGGTGTTCCTCGACGGCGGGCAGCAGCCAGGTGTCGACGTGCCCCAGTCGCGCACCCGCCTCCGCCTGCCGGTCCCGCAGGTAGCGCGCCGCCAGCTCCACCAGGTAGAGCACGGCGACCAGCTCGGCGCCCCCGCCGGTCTGGTCGAACGGCGCCAGGGTGCGCCCGGCGCCGGCGATCAGCGCCCGGGCCGCCTCGACCGGTTCCACCCCGTCGTGGCTCATCGCGCCCTGCACCGCCAGATGCAGCGCGTCGTACCCGGCCGGCACGTCCGCCTCGAACCGTTCCCAGTCCCAGACCAGCACCCGGCCGTCGGCGAGCACCGCGCTGTTGCCGCCGTTCCAGTCCCCGTGCCAGGCGCCGAAGGCCACCACCGGGTCGGCGTCCGCGACGGACTTCAGCGCCGCGCGCAGCCGCCCGGCCTCCGGCCGGGGCCCGAGCGCGTCCACCGCGGCGGTGAGCCGGGCCGCGTGCCCGCTGGCCGCCCACGACTGCCGGCGTACGCCGAGACAGCCGGCGACAGCCACCATCGCGGCGCGTTCGGCCGCCTCCGTGGCGGCCGGGGCGGCCCGGGGCAGCCGCACCGGCAGCGCCTCCTGCACCAGCAGTGCGTGGCCGTGCCAGTCGCCGTGATGGCGTACCCCGGCCAGCACCACCGGGCCGAGCGGCACCTCGGCGAGGCGGCGCAGCGCGTCCGCCTCCGCGTGCACCAGCGCGCGGGTCAGCGGGTCGACGCCGAGCTTGGCGTACCCGAGGGCCCGGCCGTCCCGGGCGAGCAGTTGCAGCACCGGCTTGCGGTTCGCCCGGGCCGGCCCGATGTGCAGGCTCACCAGCGCCGGCTCGCCGAGCACCTCGGTCAGGTACGCGTCCAGCCCGCCGCCGTCCACCACCAGCCGATCGCGGAACACCAGCGGACCCAGCCCGAGCCGGAACGCCGTGGACAGCCCTTGCCGGACCAGCTTGGCCTTGCGGCCGACCGCCTCGGTGGAGTGCCGGACCGCGCTCGCCGCCGCCCGGCCCGAGCCGGTCGGCACGAGCAGCCGGGGGCGGGACGCCGAGGGCACCACCGCCCAGCCGGCGCCGCCGCGCCGCAGGCCGGGCTCGGCCGGCGCGGGCCAGATCAGCCCGGCCAGTTCACCGAGGTACGCGGCACGGCCGTCGCCGTCCGGGGGTACGCGGAACACCATCAGTGGCCACCGGTCTTTTCCAGTCGGGCCCGCAGCCCGGCGATCGTGCCCTGGGGTGGCGCCGGCGCGAGCGACCGGCGTATCCGGTCGTTGCGGGCCAGCAGGGCGACAGTGATCAGGGCGTAGGCGAGTGTCGCTTCCATCGCACCGTAGGTGAACTGGAAGAACAGCATGAGGATGAGCACGAGCGTGCCGGCGATGCCGACCGCGCTGTGGTCCCGGCGGTAGCGCCAGATGCAGTAGATGAAGAAGGCGTTGTAGCAGACGGCGCCGACCCAGCCCTGCCCGACGAGCAGCGCCCAGACCTGGCCGTTGCTGCCCAGTTCCCGGTTACCGCACTGCTTGCAGTCCTCGGACTTGCCGATGGCGATGGACCGGTTGCTGCCGATCAGCGCCCGGTTGCCGCCGTACCCGAGGATCGGCGAGTGGTTGGCCGCGGCGACCGCGCCCTGGGACAGCGTGGTCCGGATGTCGTCGCTGTGCCCGTTCTGGAGGCGTTCGTCGAAGGTGCGGCCGAGCGGTGTGGCGACGATCAGCACCCCGATCAGCCCGACCGCCAGGGCGAGCCCGCCGAGCACCACCATCCGTCCGCGCAGCGCGAGCCGCAGCGCGACGTACGCGGCGGCGATGCCGAGACCGATCCACAGGCCGCGGTTCAGCGAGTAGACGATCGGGAAGATCGCGGCCAGGGCGATCGCCACGCCCGCGGTACGGCGCATCGGCTTGCCCAGCACCACCCAGCCGACGATCAGCCAGACCAGCAGGATGGCGGTGTTCTGGCCCCACGAGTTCGTGTAGGTGAACGGCGCGGACGGGCGGGGCGAGCTGGCCTCCCCCTCGATCACCTGCTGCACCTGGGCGAACTTGATCTCCATGAGCGAGGTGACGTACGGGTGACCGGCGATCGACTGGGGCAGGACGAAGCGCAGCGGCGCGACGAACGTGAGGTTCGGGAACAGCGAGCCGATCCAGCCGCCCAGCACCACGACCACGCCCATGAACCCGAACAGTCGGACCATCCGGCGCTGGGACAGCTCCCGCTCCCGCAGGTTGTAGACGTAGAGCATGGTCACCGTCATGGCGACGTAGTTGGCGAGCCGGATGCCCCAGCCGATGTACTTGCCGCTGCCGCCGGGGGGCAGCGTGTTCGGCGCGGTGAGGTCGAGGGTGAGCACGGACAGGAACACCCAGAGCAGCAGGACCATCCAGATCCCGAAGCCGGGCGGCACCCGGATCGGGCCCCGCTTGCGCATCTGCACCACCATCGGCACCGCGAAGATGACGAAGACGAAGCTCGACACGCCGAGCACCCACCACAGCGGGTACAGCAGGAAGACCGAGATCAGCGGCCATGCCGTCGGCAGCCGCCACGACCAGCTCTCCGGCCGTACCGTCACCGGCCGCAGGCGGTTCCCGTCCGGCGGCGACACCGCCCCGACCGGAACCGTCCCGCGCGCGGTGCGGGGCGGGGTGGCGGTGCTCATTTCACGGTGACCTTGGCGGTGGTCGGCGCGTAGATCACCCACGCGTTGCCGGGCTGGGGGTGCAGGAGATCGCCGCCGGTGTCGGCGAGCGTGCAGACCATGCCCAGGCCGGGCTTGCGCCACCGGCCGTTCGCGCTGTTCGGCCCGGACACCGCCAGCACCGCGCCCTCACCGAAGACGTTCGCCGAGGGCAGCGAGCGCGGAGACGGGTTGCGGACGTCCAGCGTGCGGTACTCCATCGTCAGCACGATGACGGAGGCGGCGGTCACGGTGACCTTGCCGACATTGCCGGCCCAGACGGACTTCGCCTGGTCGTACCGCCAGACCATCGGCGGGCCGCCGGAGACGGTGACGGTGAGTTCGGTGGCCGGCGCGAGGTCGCGGACGGCGAGCGCGTCGCCCTCTCCGGCGTGGTCGATCGGCGGGGTGGGCGGCTGGCCGCCCTTCGGGGCGGCCTTGAGCAGCGCGGCGGTCGACGTGTAGTCGCCGGAGAAGACCTTGCTGTCGTCGCCGGGCGTCACGCCGTCGAGGTCGGAGTTCTCGAACTGGGTGAGGAAGCCGGTGGGGCCGCCGTCGTAGCCGACGAACGGGCGTAGCACCGCGAGCGACCGGATGTCGACCGGCCGGATCTCGGTGACCGGGCCGATCTTGGTGGCGTCCCTGGAGTGGAACACCGCGGTCAGGTGCAGCGTGTCGGACTCGGCGAACTCGGCGTAGACCAGGTCGGCGGCGTCCAGGCCGGCCGGGGTGGTCGCGGGGCTCACCCGCAGCGGCACGGCGACCGCCTGGCGGGTGGCAGCAGCCGGGGTGCTCACCGGCGCGCCGGTCAGCGGGCCCGTGGGCAGCGTCGGCGAGGCACTGGCCGATGACGGCGAGGCGGTGACGTCGCCCGGGTCCACCACCGGGACCTTGCCCGGCTTGGGCTCGGGTTCGCTGCATCCGGTCCCGACGCCGAGGACGACGGCGGGGGCGATGGCGGCGCGGAGCATCTGCCGGCGGTTCACCCCAGGTCCTCGCCGGAGTCGAGCGCGTAGCTGCGGCCGTCGCCGTCACCCCGGGAGCGGTACGTGCCACCGGTGCCGTTGAGCGGCACCGGCTTGCCCGGCATGCCCTGGTTGCCGGGGTTCGGCGGCGGGGTGGCCTTGCCCGGTGCCGGCTTGGCCGTGCCGGGGCGGGAGGACTGCATACGCGGCAGCACCATCGTCGACTCGGCGGACGGGCCGGGGCTCGGCCGGGGCTTGGGCCGGTTGGCCGGGGCCGTCGGCGCGCTCGACCCGGCCGAGGTGCCGGAGCCGCCCGGGGACGCCGGCCGCACGGCGTCGGCCGCCGGGGCGGGCAGGCGCGGGGCCAGCACGGCGCCGATCACCGGTGCGTTCACCTGCTCGAACTGCTGCAACGCGGCGGTGATCTCGCCGCTACGGGTCTTGCCCGCCTCGGCCACCATGATCACGGCGTCGACGTACCGGCCCAGGGCCTGGGCCTCCACGGCGAACGTGGGCTGCGCGGTCTCGATGATCACGTGGTCGAAGCGCGCGGACAGCTCGTGCATGATCTCCAGCAGACCGGCGACCGGCAGCTCGACCTCCGCGTCCAGGTCGCCCGGCACCAGCACCCGGAGCTGGCCCAGCCCCGGCACCGGCGCGAGCGCCTTGAGCGGGGGTACGTCGCGGCGCAGCACCGACGCCAGGTTGTGCCGCCCCTCGGCCACGCCGGTGATGGCGCCCACAGTCGAGTCGGGCTTGGTGGTGATCAGTGCGACCTGCTGGCCGGTACGGGCGTACGCGGCGGCGAGGTTGGCGGCGACGAACCCGGCGGCGGAGCCGGCCGAGGCGTCGCAGAGCAGCAGCTGGCGGCCGCGTCCGCCCTGTGCCGGTTCGGGCACGGCGGACAGCAGCACGTTGCGCAGCCGGCCCAGCTCGCGGGACACCCGGTGCGTGGCCGGCAGGACGGAGAGCGAGGGCGTGCGGACCGGCAGCTCCACGAGCAGCGGCAGACCGACCCGGTCCGAGATGTCACGGCCGCGCCGGATCCGGGTGTCGAGCCGGTCCAGCACGAGCGCCAGCACGATGCCGAGCAGCAGGCCCGCGCCCATGCCGCTGGCGAGGTTGAGCGTGCGGTTCGGTGAGCTGGGCGAGTCGGGAAGACGGGCGTCGGAGATGATCTCGCCGGGGTCGGAGCCGGCCGAGACCAGCGGGCTGAGCCGGTTGTTCAGGCCGGTGATCTGGCTGGTGAGAAGGCTCCGTTCGGCCTCGGCCCGCTCCCGCTCGGGCGAGTTCGACGGCGCCGCCGCGATCCGCCCGGCGACGGCACTGAGCTGCTTCTGCAGCTCGGCGATCTGCTGCTTGAGCGCGGTCGTCTCGTTCTCCAGCGCCTTCTGCGCGGTGGCCTTGCGCAGGTCCAGATACGCCTGGGCGAACGCGTGCGAGCCCGACTGGGCGCCCTCGGGGCTGTTCCCCTCGTACGCCACCTGGAGGATCTGGCTGTTCGGCGGCACCTTGACGGTCACCGACTTGACGAGCTGGTCGGCACCGGTGTCGACCTTCATCAGCGCCTTGGCCCGCTCGGCCACGACCAGCGAGCGGACCACCTGGGCCTCGGTGTCGAGGTTGACCTTGGCGTTGGGGTTGCTCTCCGCGCCCGAGCCGAGCGGGCGCACCAGCAGCGAGGTGGTCGAGGTGTAGCGCGCCTCCTGGATCTGGTTCAGCGCCAGCCCACCACCGAGACCGAGGGCCGCGGCGAGCAGCAGGATCCACCAGCGGCGGCGCAGCCAGCCCAGGTAGGCCATCAGGGCAAGACCGTCGGCGTCGCTCTCGGCCAAATGGGGTGAGGGCATCAGAGTCTGTCGCTCCCTTTCGACCGAGCCGGGCAGTCCACGGCACAGCTGGACCTGACCGTGGCCTTGAGTGTCCCCGATCCGAACGACGAGGGAAAGTCTGCTCACGTTCCGGTAAGCCTGCCCGGGTGTGGGCAGCCCGCGTAGAAATGGCCGATCGGCGCTGACCATTCGGCGGGTTTCCCGGTGTCGGGCCCGACCTGTCCCCGGATAAGCCGGCGTCGCCGACGGCTCTCGTGCGGAGCGGTGACGGAATCCTGACACATCTCACTTTCTTCCGGTGGCCCGCCCCGGCGGCGCGGGGCGAACCGGGCTGACCTGGACGGTGGCCGGCCGGTGGGCATCCCGGTGACGGGAATCGAGAGGTGAGCCGACCGGCGCGTCAGGATCCGTCCAATGGCCCCTTCAGTTGCCCAGGGGCGCGCCAGTAGGTTGTCAGGACGCGTCCGAGGGGCTTTCACGAAAATCCGGACGCGTCATCCGCGTACGGGAGGAAGTCTGTGGTGAGCGGGTCAACCGAGGACTCGGGGCAGGTCCTGCTGGTGGGTTCCAGTGGCGGGCACCTGGCCCAGCTCCTGGCCCTGGAACCGTGGTACCGGGATCGGCGCCGCGCATGGGTCACGTTCGACACCCCCGACGCGCGCTCGCTACTCGCCGGTGAGGACGTGGTCTGGGCGCACCACCCCACCACACGCAACGTCAAGAACCTGGTACGCAACGCGTTCCTCGCGCTGAAGGTGATCCGGCGGCGCCAGGTCGACGCCGTGGTCACCACCGGCGCCGGGGTCGCCCTGCCGTTCGTGGTGGCGGCCCGCATGCGTAAGATCCCGACGGTCTACATCGAGGTGTACGACCGGATCGACAGCGCGACGCTCACCGCCCGGCTCTGCCGTCCGTTCCTCTCCGCGATGCTCGTGCAGTGGGACGAGCAGCGCCGGATGTACCCGGAGGCGACCGTCGTGGGGAACCTCCTCTGATGGCGCACATCCCGCAGCAACGGGACCGGCGTGCCGCGGCGCCGTACGTGCTGGTCGTGGTCGGCACCGACGTGCACCGCTTCGACCGGCTGGTCGGCTGGCTGGAGCGCTGGCACGCGGCCCGGCCCGAGGTCCGGCTGGTCCTCCAGTACGGCCACAGCCGCACCCCGGCCCTGCCCGAGGCCACCCCGTTCCTCGGCCACGAGGAGCTCCAGCGGGCGATGGCGGAGGCGACGCTCGTGGTCAGCCACGGTGGCCCGGCCACCATCACCGAGGCCCGGCGCAACGGCCACCTGCCGATCGTGGTGCCCCGCGACCCGTCGCACGACGAGCACGTCGACAACCACCAGCAGCTGTTCTCCCGTCGTCTGGGCGCGGCCGGGATGGTGCGGCTGTGCGAGTCCGAGGCCGAGCTGCTCGCCGCCCTGGAAGAAGGGCTGGCCGACCCGGGCCGGTTCGTCCTGGCCGCCGACCCGGGCCGTCCGGACCCGCGCGCCGAGGCGGTCGCCCGCGTCGGCGCGGTGATCGACGAGCTGGTGGCCCGGCGGGTACGACAACGAGCCGTCGGGCGTCGCGGATGAGCGCCCCGGATCCGGCGACGCCGCGGGTCCTCTTCGTCGGCGGCCTCGGCCGCAGCGGCTCCACGCTGCTGGAGCTGCTGCTGGCGCAGAGCGCCGACGTGTGTGCCGTCGGTGAGGTGGTGCACCTGTGGGAGCGGGCGCTCGGCGCCGACGAGCGGTGCGGCTGCGGTGAGCGGTTCACCGCCTGCCCGTTCTGGCGGCAGGTCGGCGACCAGGCGTTCGGCGGCTGGGCCGCTGTCGGCCGGGACGACGTGCTGGCGCTCAAGGACCGCGTCGACCGGACCCGGCACATCCCCCGGCTGGCGAAGGAGGCGCTCCCGCCGGAGCAACTGGCCGACGTCCGCCGCTACGCCGACCTGTACACCCGGATCTACCGGTCCGCGCTGTCGGTGACCGGCGCCCGGGTGGTGGTGGACTCCAGCAAGCACGCCTCGCTCGCCTTCGCCCTGCGCTGGGCCGAGGGGCTGGACCTGCGGGTGCTGCACCTGGTCCGGGACAGCCGGGCGGTGGCGTACTCGTGGGGCAAGCAGGTGCGCCGCCCCGAGGTCGTCGACGGCGAGGACTTCATGCCGACCTTCTCACCGTTCGAGGTGAGCAAGCTGTGGACCGCGCAGAACGCCGCGTTCCACCTGCTCGCCTCCCGGGCGAAGGTGCTGCGGCTGCGCTACGAGGACTTCACCGCCGACCCGGCCGGCACGGTACGCCGGGTGCGGGACTTCGCCGGTCTGCCGGACGACCCGGCGGCGCTGCGCATCCTGTCCGGAGCCGACGAGACCGGCGCGGCACCCGAGCCGGCCGCGCCGTTCCGCGCGCACAGCGTCGCCGGCAACCCGCTGCGGTTCAGCGGCGGGCCGTTGACGGTGCGCCGGGACGAGGCGTGGCGGGACCGCCTGCCGCGCCGCAGCCGTGCCGTGGTCAGCCTGGCCACGCTTCCCCTGCGGGTCCGCTACGGCTATCTGGGCCAGCGGGGATCCGACGAGTCCGTGGAGAGAGCATGAGTGGGCCGAGCATCTCGGTCGTCGTACCGACGCGGGACCGTCCGGAGCTGCTGCGTGCGGCGCTCGACGCGATCCTCAGCCAGGCGCACCCGGGCCTGATCGAGGCGATCGTGGTCTACGACCAGTCCGAGCCGGACCGGTCGCTGGAGACCGACCGGGGTGACCGGCGGATCCGGGTGATCACGAATACCCGTACCGCAGGGCTGGCCGGCGCGCGCAACACCGGCATCGAGGCGGCCAGCGGCGACTGGGTGGCGTTCTGCGACGACGACGACGAGTGGCTGCCCGGCAAGCTGGCCGCCCAGTTCGGGGCGCTCGACGCACACCCGGACGGCGCGCTGGTGAGCTGCGGCATCCGGGTCAGCTACGACGACCGTACGGTGGACCGTTCGCTGGACCGGGCCCGGATCTCGCTGGAGGCGCTGCTGCGCGACCGGCTCACCGAGCTGCACCCGTCCACGTTCCTGATCCGCCGGGCCGCGCTGCTCGACGCGATCGGGCTGGTGGACGAGCAGATCCCGGGCAGCTACGCGGAGGACTACGAGTTCCTGCTCCGCGCCGCCCGGTACGCCCCGCTGGTGAACGTGGAGAGCCCGTACGTGCTGGTCCGCTGGCACAAGCGGTCCTACTTCGCGCAGCGCTGGGAGACCATCTCGACCGCGTTGCAGTGGCTGCTGCGCCGCTACCCGGAGTTCGCCACGGTGCCGCACGGCGAGGCGCGGGTGGCCGGGCAGATCGCGTTCGCGCAGGCCGCGATGGGCAACCGGCGCGACGCGGTCCGCTGGGCCCGGCGCACGCTGGCCCGCAACCCGAAGGAGCCGCGCGCCTACCTGGCGCTGGCGGTGGCGAGCCGGGCGGTGCAGGCCGACCGGGTGCTGCGCACGCTGCACAAGCGCGGCCGGGGCATCTGAGCCGTACGCGAAACGGGCGGGTGACCGAGGTCGCCCGCCCGTTGTCGTACGATCATCCGGTCAGGCCGCGCAGAAGGACTTCCAGGCCTGGATGCTCGGCTGGTCGAGCAGCCGGAAGTCGCCCTGGCTGACCGTCTGGTTGTAGTACGCCACGAACTCCGGCCGCTGGCCGTTGAGGAAGCCGGTCATCGACCGGATCCAGGCCGCCCGGCCGGTGCCCGGGTCACCCGGGACCAGGTCGCTGCCGGTCTCCGCGACGCCCCACGGCTTGCCGAGCGCCTTCGACTTGCTGATCATCGCGCCGTAGATCTCCTGCGGTGGGGCGTACCGCTTCCACTTGGCGCCCCAGTTGTAGCAGTCCCAACCGAGCGCCTCGATCACGTCGCCACCCGGGTAGAACGCGTCGAAGCTGCGCCCGGACTTCGGGTCGAGCGTCCAGCACATCAGGATCAGCGTGTTGACCAGCTTCGGGTTGCCCGTGCGGTCGGCCAGGCCGGCGATCCGCTTCCACGCCGTCCGGTACGCCGCCGTGCTGAACGCGCCGCGCTCGACGTCGTCCTCCGGCTCGTGGAAGTACGACCAGTAGACGTTGTGCTCGCGCGGGATCGACGCGAACCAGGAGGTCAGGCGGGAGTCGAACTTGCCGGTGTTCACCTCCTGCGGCGACGCTTTGAACGACACCACCACGGTCCGGTCCACCACGTCGGCACGGCTGCCGGACCAGGCCGGCGGCAGGCCGGGGAAGAAGATCCGCGCCATCCGCAGCTTGCCGAAGGTCCGGTCGGACCGGGCCAGCGCCTGGCCGAACGTCTCTCCGTTCTGCACACCGATCGAGGCGCCGGGCAACGTCAGTCGCGTACCGGAGAAGGCCGGCCCGGCGTCCGCGGAGGCCGACGGACGCGCCGAGGGCTTGCCGCCGAGACCCTGGTCGGCGCTCGGCGCCGCGCCCGGGGTGCCGGGCGTGCCTGGGCCCATCGAGGTCGCCGGCCCGACCGAGCCGGGTGTCCCGCCGGCCTGCCGGTCCGCCGAGTCGGGTCGCAACGTGGCCACCGCGACTCCGCTGCCGGCCACGGCCAGGGCCACCGCTGCCGCGATGGCGACCCGCCAGCGCCGGCGGGAGCCGCCGGACGACGGCACGGGGGCCGGGGCGAGCGGCGGCGCGGGCGGCCGGCCCGGCCCGTCGGCGGCCGGTCCGTGCGGAACGTCCACCGGGGGCGGTCCGGTCAGCGTGGCGGTCGCCGTGGTGCCCGCACCCCAGCCCGCCTCGCCCGCCGGTCCGGCCCCGCCGGGCTCGTCGTGCGGTGCCCAGCCGGGGTGGCCGACCGCCGCCGGCCCGGCCTGCGCGGCCCAGGCATCGTCGTGCGGCTCACCCTGCGGCCAGGCGGCGTCGCCGTGGCCCGCCGGCCCGTGCTGCGGCCAGGGGCCGTCCTGCTCCGGCGCCCAGCCGTTCGTCGTGCCGGGAGCGGCGTCCCAGCCGACCGGGTCGTGCCCGGGCCCGTCGTGGCGACCGGCGTCGGGCCGGTCGCGCTCGGGCCAGGGCAGGTCACCGCCCGGCCGGGCGGGTGGTGGCGGTGGCGCGCTCCCGGCCTCCGGCCAGGGCAGCGAAGGGCCGCCCACCTGACGCGGAATGTCCTGACCCGGCCACAGGCCGGTCGGCTGCCCGAAGGCATTGTGCGGCTCTCGGTCGGCCGGCATGACCCTCCCTGGCTGTCGGCGGCCCGTGGTCGGGGCTCAGATCGCCACGCATACCTGCCCGACGATAACCCTCATCCACCTGGCCGTACGTACCGTGACACTCAGCCGAACGCCTCACCCTGGTCACCGGTGACGGTCGAAGCGGGCATCTCGACACCGGTCCGGGCGATGGCGTCGAGCAACTGGTCGGCCAGTTCGGGCCGGCAGACCAGCAGATCGGGCAGCCGCGGGTCGGCCCGGTTGTAGCGCAGCGGCGAACCGTCGATCCGCGACGCGTGCATGCCCGCACCGAGCGCCACGGCGACCGGGGCGGCACTGTCCCACTCGTACTGACCGCCCGCGTGGACGTACGCGTCGACCTCGCCGGTCACCACCGCGCAGACCTTCACACCGGCCGAACCCATCGGCACGGCGGTGGCGCCGAGCATCTCGACCAGCTCGCCCACGAACGCCGGCGGGCGGCTGCGGCTCACCGCGATCCGGATCGGCCCTTCGGACGCCTTCGGCTGCGGGCAGGTGGTACCGAGCACGAGCGGCGTACCGTCCACTGTGGTCCGAGCCGGCATGCCCACGGCGCCGGCGACCAGGGCGCCGTCGGGGGCGGCGGAGCGCTGCCAGAGCGCCACGTGCACCGCCCAGTCGTCCCGCCCCTCCTCGGAGAACTCACGAGTGCCGTCCAGCGGGTCGATGATCCAGACCCGGTCCGCCTCGTGCCGGGGCGCGCGCTCGCCGTCCGCCCACGCGCGGCGCGAGTCGGCCTCCTCCTCGGAGAGCACCGCGTCGGCCGGCCGCAGCCGGGCCAGCGCCGCCGTCATCAGCTCGTGCGACGCGCGGTCGCCGGCGTCCTTGAGCGCCTTCGGGTCGGCGAAGCCCTGCCGGTCCCGCAGCGCGGTGAGCGCCCTGCCGGCCTCGGTCGCCAGCCACTGCGCGAACCGCTGGTCGTCGAGCCGTCCCGCCTCGTCCTCGGTCACGAGCCCCATCCCTTGTTCTCCCGGGTCTGCCGCGACCCGTCATCCTTCGGCGTCCGGTCGGACCGGCGCCAGCGTCCGTCGGATCGTAGACAGTCGCGAGGCGGTCTCGGATCCCCCGGACGCACCGGTGACCCGGCCGCCCGCCCGCATGTTGAACTTCGCGTGTATCGCGGTCGGACCCGCCGGGCCAGGCCCTAGGCTCTGCGCATGACCGCCGAGCAGCTGATCTCGTTCGCCCGTGGCGCGCCTTCGCTGGACATCGTCGATGTCGAGGGGCTCAAGGCCGCCGCCGTCCGCGCCTTCGACGCCGACCCCGCCGGGGTCACCGCGTACGGCACCTCCGTCGGCTACCCGCCCTTGCGGAAGTGGATCGCCGAGAAGCACGGTGTCGAGGCCGACCAGGTGCTGATCACCAACGGCTCGTTGCAGGCCGACGCGTTCCTCTTCGACCACCTGCTCCGCCGGGGCGACGCGGTGGTGGTCGAGCGCCCGACGTACGACCGCACGCTGCTCAACCTCAAGCAGATGGGCGGCGAGGTGCACGGCGTGACGATCCAGCCGGACGGCCTGGACACCGCCGAGCTGCGCAAGCTGCTGGAGTCCGGGGTGCGGCCGCGGCTGGCGCACGTGATTCCCAACTACCAGAACCCGGCCGGTGTGACCCTCTCCCTGGAGAAGCGTCGTGAGCTGCTGGACCTGGCCGCCGAGTACGACTTCACGATCTTCGAGGACGACCCGTACGCCGACATCCGGTTCCGGGGCGAGCCGCTGCCCTCGATGCTGTCGATGGACACCCGGGGCGTGGTGGTACACGCCTCCAGCTTCACCAAGACGGTCTGCCCGGGCGTACGGGTCGGCTACCTGGTCGGCCCGGCCGAGCTGACCGCGGCGATCGCGAAGCGGGCCACCAACCTCTACATCTCGCCCGGCATGGTGGCCCAGGCGATCGTGCACCAGTTCTGCGTCTCCGGCGCGATCGACGAGTCGATCCGGACGGTCCGCTCGGCCCTCGGTGAGCGGGCGGCGGTGCTGGCCGAGTCGCTGCGGCGGCACATCCCGGAAGCCCGGTTCGTGGAGCCGGACGGCGGCTACTTCCTCTGGGTGGAGCTGCCCGAGGACGTCGAGGTCGACCGGCTCGCCCCGGCCGCCGCCGAGCGCGGCGTGGCGGTGGTGAAGGGCAGCGACTTCATGGTCGACGGCGGCCGGCACGCGCTGCGCCTGGCGTACTCGGCGGTGACAGCGGACCGGATCGACGAGGGTGTGCGGCGTCTCGCCGAGGCGATGGCCGCCGTGCGCGGCTGATTTCTGTCGGGTTTCTGACAAAAAGGCCCTGCTGGCCGGTTCGGCTCTCCCGCTGAACCGGCCGACAGCCCACAATGCTGCGAGTGCCGCTCACCTTCTGCCGGTGACCAGCCCGCACGCCGGACGACCGGCCGGGCCGGCGGCACGCCAGCATCACTCCCGCCCCCAAGGGGTGCCGGGTGGGCCGTGTCGCCCCTCACCCCCCTGACGCGGCCCGGCCCGCCCGGCGCCGCCGCGTGACGCCCGTCGCAACCGCCAGTCCCCCGCGCCCGCGCTGCGCTTCCCGCCGGTCGGCGTAACCTGCAAGCCGCAGCTCCAGGGGAAGGGGGCGAGAGATGACGGACCGGGTGGCACGCGACCGAACCGCCGGCACCGACGGCAGCCGGGCCCTGCGCCCCCGCGCCTGGTCGGCCCCGGTACGCGCGATGTCCCGCATCCTCAACGCCGACGGCTCCCCGCGTACGGCCCAGCCGGCCGGCCCGGAGCGCAGCGGCATCGTCGACTGCGGGCTGTACGTCGACGGCGAGCGCCGCCCCGGCCACCCCCGGTACGCCGAGGCCCTGGCCGCCGCCCGGCAGGAGCGGGACGGCTTCGTCTGGCTCGGCCTGCACGAGCCGGACCTGGCCGAGATGACCGAGATCGCCGCCACCTTCGGCCTGCACGAGCTGGCTGTGGAGGACGCGGTCAAGGCCCAGCAGCGCCCGAAGCTGGAGCACTTCGGCGAGATCGTCTTCCTGGTGCTGCGCACCGCCCGCTACTGCGAGCACGCCGAGCTGACCGAGAACTCCGAGGTGGTGGAGACCGGCCAGGTGATGCTCTTCATCGGGCCGCACTTCGTGATCAGCGTGCGGCACGGCGACGCCTGCCGGCTGGCACCGGTGCGCGCCGACCTGGAGGCGAAGCGGGACCTGCTGCGGCACGGCCCGTGGGCGGTCGCGTACGCGATCACCGACCGCGTGGTGGACCTCTACCTGGAGGTGGCCGACCGGCTGGAGGACGACCTCGACGTGCTGGAGGCGGACGTCTTCGACCGGCAGAGCAGCGGCCGGATCCAGCGGATCTACCAGATGAAGCGGGAGCTGGTCGAGTTCAAGCGGGCGGTGGCGCCGCTGCAGCGCCCGCTGATGACGCTCACCGCGCAGGTCAACCGCGCGGTGCCGCAGGAGGTGCGGCGCTACTTCCGCGACGTGCAGGACCACCTCAGCCGCACCGTCGAGCAGGTGAACTCCTACGACGACCTGCTGAACTCGATCCTCCAGGCCCGGCTGGCCCAGGTCACAGTCGACCAGAACAACGACATGCGCAAGATCGCCGCCTGGGCCGCGATCGGTGCGGTGTGGACGGCGATCGCCGGCATCTACGGCATGAACTTCGACAACATGCCCGAGCTGAAATGGACGTACGGCTATCCGGGCGTCTGGGCGCTGATGCTCGCGGCGTCCTTCACGCTGTACCGCCTGTTCCGCCGCAACGGCTGGCTGTAGCCGCCTCGAACACGCGGAAGCGCCGGCCACGCGGGGTGTCCCGCGTGCCGGCGCTGATCCGACGGTACGAGGTCAGCGGCGACCGCCGGCCTTCGCGGCGTTCTTGCCGGCCTGCACGGCCTTGGTGATGTCGTCGGCCGGGCGGCCGGAGGCATCCCGGGCGCCCTCGGCCACGGAGGGGACCTGGTCGTTCGGGTGGATCACCGGCTGGCTGCCGGAGGTGGCGGTCGACGCGCTGCTGCCCTTGGCCACCGCCGAGGAACCGGCGCCGGTCGGGCCGGCCTGCGTCACCTTGGCGCTCGCGTCCGGGGTCTCCACCACGATCGTGTCCACGTCCTCCCGCATCGGCTCCAGCTTGTCGCGACCGGTCGCGCCGAGCGTGCCGGCCGGGTCGAGCGTGCCGGTCGGGTCGTACTCGGCCCACTCCTGCTGCTCGCGGCGACGACGCATCGCCATCGCACCGGCCAGGCCGGCGACGGTGCCGACCACCAGCAGACCCGCGGTCATGCCCCGCGACCTGCGCTGCTTCTTCTTTCCGGCCTTCATGTTCTTCGCCTTCTTCGTCATCGCGGACTGCTTCGCGGCCAGCACCTTGCGGCCGCTCGACGCCTTGCCGGCGGCCTCGACCCGGGCGTTGCGCACGGCCAGCAGCACCGGCGCGAGCGCCGCGGCGGTCGACGCGAGCCCGCTGGACGCGCGGTCCCGGACCAGGACCGCGGTCGGCGCGACGGCGACCCGGGCTGCCTGGACCCGCGGGCCGACAGTGGCGCCGGCACCCTTCGCCGCGTGCGTGGCGGCCTGCCTCAGGTGACCGATGCCCTGGTTCAACTCGACCCTCGCGAGCTGGCCCTGGGTCTTTCGCCGCCCGATTCCAAACACGGTCCCACCTCCTGGGAGTTGTTCCTTCGTCATCCTCCACCTTCGAATGCCTCCGCATGGCCAGATCGGGCACATGGGAGGATCCGCAAGGAACTGAACTACGAGTGAGGAGTACCCGTGGCCGAGGCTGTCTACGCCACCCTGCACACCAACGCCGGCCCGATCCGGCTGGAGCTCTTCCCGAACCACGCGCCGAAGACCGTCCGCAACTTCGTGGAGCTGGCCGAGGGCACCCGGGAGTACATCGACCCGCGCACCGGTCAGCCGGGCAGCGGGCCGTACTACGACGGCACCGTCTCGCACCGCGTGATCAGCGGTTTCATGATTCAGATGGGCGACCCGACCGGCACCGGACGCGGTGGCCCGGGCTACAAGTTCGCCGACGAGTTCCACCCCGAACTGCGCTTCGACCGGCCGTACCTGCTGGCGATGGCGAACGCCGGGCCGGGCACCAACGGCTCGCAGTTCTTCATCACGGTGTCGCCCACGCCACACCTGAACAACCGGCACACCATCTTCGGTCAGGTGGCCGACGAGCAGTCCGTGAAGGTGGTCGACTCGATCGCCAACACCCCGACCGGCCCGAGCGACAGGCCGATCCAGGACGTGGTGATCGAGCGGGTCGAGATCGAGCACAAGCAGTCCTGAGCGGCACGCGGGTACCTTTGCTCGCATGACTGAGCGCTCCGGCCAGCCAGGCGACGCCACCGGGGGTCCGGTGCCGACCACTCCGGTCTGCTACCGGCACCCCGGCCGGGAGACATACATCCGGTGCACCCGGTGCGACCGGCCGATCTGCACCGAGTGCATGCGGGACGCCTCCGTCGGTCACCAGTGCCCGGAGTGCGTCGCCGAGGGCCGGCGCAGCGTGCGGCCGGCGCGTACCGCCTTCGGTGGCGGTGCCGCCGGCCGCCGGGGCAACGTCACGAAGGCGCTGATCGCGCTGAACGTGGTGATGATGCTGCTGTCCATCCTCTCGGCCCGCAGCGGGACCGCCGTGGCCGGCGGCGGTCTGGGCGGCCTGATGGGCAACGGGACGCCGCTCACCGAGTGGGGGGCGGTGCTCGGCCTGGCGCGCTTCCCCGACGACACCATCGGCGGGGTGGCCGACGGCCAGTGGTACCGCCTGGTCACCGCCATGTTCCTGCACTACGGCGTGCTGCACCTGCTGCTGAACATGTGGGCGCTCTGGGTGCTCGGCCGGACGCTGGAGGCGGTGCTCGGGCCGCTGCGTTTCCTGGCGCTCTATCTGCTCGCCGGGCTGGGCGGCAACGTCGCGGCCTACCTGTTCACCGAGCCGAACCGGTTCACCGCGGGCGCATCGACGGCCGTCTTCGGACTGTTCGCCGCGATCTTCGTGATCATGCGCCGGCTCGGCCGGGACACCTCGGCGATCGTCCCGATCCTGGTGATCAACCTGATCTTCACGTTCACCGTGCCGAGCATCTCGGTGGCCGGGCACCTCGGCGGTCTCGTGGCCGGCGCGCTGGTGGCGCTGGTCCTGGCGTACGCCCCACGGTCGCGGCGGACCCTGTTCCAGGTCGCGGGCGGCGCGATCGTGCTGGTCGCGCTGATCGGCCTGACGCTCGTCCGCACCGCCGCACTGCTCGGCTGAGCCTCAGCGCGCGGGGCGGGCCTCGTCCAGTGCCGCGGCCACCTCGTCCAGCGGGGCGTCCAGGTCACGGTGGCCGAACAGGTGCAGCGACTCCCCGGCGTCGATCTCCAGCGTCTCGGCGGTGATCCCGCGCCGGCTGCGCCGCTCCAGGCGGACCGCCTCCACCGCGTCCCACGGCAACCGGCGCCGCCCGGCGAATCCCCGCAGCACGGTGAGCCCGTCCGGGTCGACGGCGAGGCGGACCGGCGCGACCACGTCGCGCAGCGCCCATCCGAGCAGACCGGCGGCGGCCAGCCCGGCGAGCGCCGGACGGACCGGATCACCGCCGGCGAAGACCAGCCCCAGAGCCAGCAGCGCGAGCGCACCGACCGCCTTGATCGCCGGCACCTCGCGCGGCACCCGCCACTGCCGGACCGGCGGCGACTGTGGATCCATCCGCCCAGCATGCCAGCCGTCCCGGCCGTACGCCCGGGGAGGACGGCCGGTCCGGTCAGCACGTAGTATCGGGGCAAGCGAGGTTACCGGGGAGTAGACATGAGTGACGCGGTCATCGTCGGCGCGGTACGGACCCCGGTCGGGCGGCGCAAGGGCAGCCTCGCCGGAGTGCACCCGGTCGACCTCTCGGCGCACGTGCTGCGCGCGCTCGCCGAGCGCACCGGTATCGACCCGGGCCAGGTCGACGACGTGGTGTGGGGCTGCGTGTCGCAGGTCGGCGAGCAGTCCTGGAACGTGGCCCGCAACGCCGTGCTCGCCGCGGGCTGGCCGGAGTCGGTACCGGGCACCACGCTCGACCGCCAGTGCGGGTCGAGCCAGCAGGCACTGCACTTCGCCGCCGCGACGGTCCTCTCCGGCCAGGCCGACCTGGTCGTGGCCGGTGGCGTCGAGTCGATGACCCGGGTGCCGATGGGTTCCAGCGTCGCCGGCGGCATGCCGTTCAGCGCGGCGATCCTGGAGCGCTACCGCGGCGTCGAGGGCGTCGCGGAGGACTCGCCGCTGCCGTTCAACCAGGGCGTCGGGGCCGAGCTGATCGCGCAGCGGTGGCGCTTCTCGCGTACCCAGCTCGACGAGTTCGCGCTCGCCAGCCACGAGAAGGCGGCCGCCGCGCAGGACGCGGGCGCGTTCGAGGCGGAGCTGGCGCCGGTGGCGCTCGCCGACGGCGGCAAGTTCTCCGCCGACGAGGGCATCCGCCGCGACACCTCGCTGGCGAAGCTGGGCGAGCTGGTCACCCCGTTCCGCGCCGACGGCGTGGTCACCGCCGGGTCCGCGTCGCAGATCTCCGACGGCGCCGCCGCGCTCGCGGTCACCACCGCCGAGTGGGCCAGCCGGCACGGCCTGCGCCCGCTGGCCCGGGTGCACACCGCAGTGGTCGCCGCCGACGACCCGGTCACCATGCTCACCGCGCCGATCCCGGCCACCGCGAAGGCGCTGCGCCGCGCGGGGCTGGGCATCGAGGAGATCGGGGTGTACGAGGTGAACGAGGCGTTCGCCCCGGTGCCGCTGGCGTGGCTGGCCGAGACCGAGGCGGACCCGGAGCGGCTCAACCCGCGGGGCGGCGCGATCGCGCTCGGTCACCCGCTCGGCGGCTCCGGCGCGCGGATCATGACCACGATGCTCCAGCACATGCGGGACAACGGCATCCGCTACGGCCTCCAGACCATGTGCGAGGGCGGCGGCATGGCCAACGCCACGATCGTCGAGCTGCTCTGATCCGACCGCCCGCCGGTGTCGCACCGCTGGTGCGACTTGCACGTGTGGAAGTTCCAGAAATCGGACGTGACCCATATCACCCCTGGTCATCGGCTCGTTGGACCCGGCATGGACGTGTTCTCGCGAACGTTCCTTCCGGCCGCCGCCGAGACCGGCTTGGCGACCCAGACCGTCACCCGGCACATGCCGGTGTTCCGCCGGTGCGTCGGCTCCGGCGACGCGACCATCCTGGTCACCCGGTGCAGCCGCCCGGACGACCCGGTGGGCGGCGACTACCTGATGCTCCTCACCCACCGGCGGCTGGTGGTCACCCGGCAGACCCGGGTGCTGCACCGGCTGCGCCTGCACCTCAACACCGAACTGCGCGAGCTGAGCAACGTGACGTGGAGCCCCGACGCCCGCGCGCACAGCGTGGAGCTGGCGGCCACCGCGATCGACGGGGTACGCGAGCGTTTCGTCCTGCGTACCCACCACCCGAAGCAGGTGTGGCAGCTCGACGCGCTGCTCAACCACGCCTTCCGGACCCGCCTGCGTACGCCCGCCGAGCGGGTGGTGGCGACCATCGGCGAGTCGCCGGCGGGCGCCCGGCCGACGGTGATGCGGCCCGCCCCGGCCCGCTGACGTGCTCCTTACCTGATCCGAACATTCCCTGACCGGCCGGGCGGTCGCGGGTGGGTCATCATGAGCCGGTGACCACCGCCGCCCCGCCCGGGCTCGTCCTCGTGGTGGAGGACGAGCCGGCCATCGCCGACCTGGTCCGGCTCTACCTGACCCGGGACGGGTTCGGCGTACACCTGGAACGTGACGGCGAGGCCGGGCTGGCCGCCGCGCGGCGCCTGCGACCGGTGGCCTGTGTGCTCGACATCGCGCTGCCCGGCCTGGCCGGCACCGAGATCTGCCGCCGCCTGCGCGCGGCGGGCGACTGGACGCCTGTCATCTTCCTCACCGCCCGCGACGACGAGGTGGACCGCGTCGTCGGGCTGGAACTGGGCGCCGACGACTACGTCACCAAGCCGTTCAGCCCGCGCGAGCTGCTCGCGCGGCTGCGGGCCGTTCTGCGTCGCACCGCCGGTGTGCCCCCCGAGCAGCCCCGCACGCTCGGCACCGTCACACTCGACCCGGCCCGCCGGACGGTGATGGCCGGCGGTACGACGGTGCACCTCACCTCCACCGAGTTCGACCTGCTCGCGCACCTGATGGCGCGTCCCGGCCGGGTGTTCACCAGGGAGGAGCTGCTCGCGGGCGTGTGGGGATACGCCGCGCACGCCGGCACCCGGACCGTTGACGTGCACGTGGCGCAGGTCCGGGCCAAACTCGGCCCGGACAGCGTGATCCGTACCCATCGAGGCGTCGGGTACGCCGCCGATGCCTGAGCCGCCCACAGTGCCGATGCCGTCCACAGTGCCGATTTCGCCCACCGGTCCGGCCCGCAGCGGCCGCCGCCCCGGGCGGACGCTCACCGCCCGCGCCGTGCTCGCCACCTGCGCGGTGGCGCTGGTGTCGGTGCTCGTCACCGCGCTGGTCGCGGTGCCCCTGGCGGTACGCGGCGCGGAGCGCCGGGACCAGGCGGCGCTCGCCGCCCAGGCCCGGCTCGCCGCCGACGTGCTCCGGGTGCGGCCGGTACGCCAGCGCGACGGCGCCGGGGACCGGCTCATCCGGCAGCTGCGCCAGCAGCAGATCGGCGTGTACGTGATCCGGGACGGCCGGGCCGACCGGCCGGGCCTGCCCCGACCGCTGGTGACGCGGGTGGCCGGCGGCGAGAACGTCTCCGGCCGGCGGCTGGTCGAGGGGCAACGCCGGCTGGTCGAGGCGCGGTCGCTACCAGGCGGGGACGGGGTGGTGCTGACCCGGGCACGGAGCGCCGCGCCCTGGCGGCAGGTGTTGCGCGGGCTCTGGCTGCCCCTGCTCGCCGGACTCGCCGCCGGGGTGGCCGCCGGACTGCTGCTCGCCCGCCGGCTGGCCCGGCCGATCCGTACCGCAGCCACCGCCGCCGCCCGGCTGCGCGCCGGGGACCGGGCGGTCCGGGTGCCGGTCGAGCCGCCCGACGAGGTGGCCGACCTGGCGCACGCGCTCAACGGCCTGGCCGCCGCGCTCGCCACGAGCGAGGGGCGGCAGCGCGAGTTCCTGCTCTCCGTCTCGCACGAGTTGCGGACCCCGCTGACCGCCATCCGCGGCTACGCCGAGGCGCTGGCCGACGGCGTGATCGAGGCCGACGCCGTGCCGGCGACCGGCCGGACCGTGCTCGCCGAGGCCGAACACCTGGACCGGCTGGTCCGCGACCTGCTGGCGCTGGCCCGGCTGGAGGCGGTCGACTTCCCCCTGGAACCGGTGCCGGTCGACCTGGCCGGGCTCGCCGCCGACGCGGAGCGCGCCTGGTCCGGCCGGTGCGCGGCGCTCGGGGTGCCGTTCCGGCTGGAGACGCCGGGTGTGCCGGTGCCGGCGTACACCGATCCGGGCCGGATCCGGCAGGTGGTGGACGGGCTGCTGGAGAACGCGCTGCGGGTCGTACCTCCAGGGGCGCCGGTGGTGCTCGCGGTCCGGGCCGCCGGCCCGGCCGGCGGCGGGGTGCTGGAGGTCCGCGACGGCGGACCCGGCTTCACCGACGACGACCTGAGGGTGGCGTTCGAGCGGGGCGCGCTGCACGAGCGGTACCGGGGGGTGCGCAAGGTGGGCAGCGGGCTGGGCCTGGCGCTCGCCGCCGGGCTGGTCCGCCGGCTGGGCGGGGACATCGCCGCCGGGCACGCCCCGGAGGGCGGAGCCGCCTTCACCGTCCGGGTGCCGCCGGATCCTTACGCGGCCCGAACATCGGCTTGACCGTCCCCTCGCGTCGGTGCGGAACGCTCGGGTCGTCACCGCGAGGAGAGGACCACAGATGAGACGTCAGCGAATCGTCACCGGCGCCACCGCACTGCTCGCCGCCGCGGCGCTCGGGCTCGCCGGGTGCGGCGTGAGCCGCCCCGGCGCGGCGCCGGACGACGCGGTCGAGGTGAGCGCCGCCCTGGGCGTGGACGGCCAGGCGCTCGCCGCGCTCGGCGTCGACGCCGACGAGCTGGACGTGGACCCGGTCGCCGCCCCGGCACCCTCCGGCACGCCGCAGGCCGGGCCGGACGGCAAGGGCGAGCGGGCGAAGGACGGGCACAAGCGGCACCGCGCCCGGGTGCTGCTGCGGCGCAACACGCTGCACGGCGAGGCGGTCGTGCGGACCAGGGACGGCGGTACGAAGACAGTCGCGGTCCAGCGCGGCGAGGTGACCGCGATCGACGACAGGTCGATGACCGTGAAGTCCACCGACGGCTTCACCGCGACGTGGACGTTCGGCGAGAGACTGCGGGTGGTCGAGCGACGGACCGCGATCCGATCGACCGACATCAAGATCGGTACGACGGTCGGGGTGGCCGGCGCGAAGGACGGCGACAAGAGCGTGGCCCGGCTCGTGGTGGTGCCACTTCGCCAGGAATAGGGTGCCTGGGCTGTCGTGACCTGAGCAATGTGCCAGGCTACGCTATGCCCCGACCTGCCATCGCCTCCGTGGAGATTCCGTGAAGCTCTCGATCCTCATGCCGGTCTACAACGAGGAAGAACGTATCGCGGATGCCCTCAAGCAGGCATTGGCAGTCGACTACCCCTGCGAGATCGAGCTCGTCGTCGTGGACGACGGCAGCCGGGACGGCACCGGTGAGATCCTCGGCCGCGTGGACGACGCCCGGCTGCGGGTGATCACTCACCAGCGCAACGCCGGCAAGGGTGCGGCCATCAAGACGGCTGTCGACAGTGCCGAGGGCGAGTACATGGTCATCCTCGACGCCGACCTGGAGTACGACCCGCAGGACATCCCGCGTCTGCTGGAGCCGGTGCTCGACGGCCGGGCGACCGTCGTCTACGGCAACCGGACCTTCGGCAGCCACAGCTCGTACAGCTTCTGGTACGTGATGGGCAACAAGGGCGTCACGCTCGCCGCGAACGTGCTCTACAACTCCTACATCGGCGACCTGGAGACCTGCTTCAAGCTGATGCCGCTGGAGCTGTACCGCTCGCTCCAGGTCCGCTCCCGCGGCTTCGGCATGGAGGCGGAGGTCACCGGCAAGCTGCTGCGCCGCCGCATCCGCCCGTACGAGGTGCCGATCAGCTACCGGGCGCGGGGCCGCGAGGAGGGCAAGAAGATCACCTGGAAGGACGGCGTCGAGGCGATCTGGATCCTGGCCCGCGAGCGCGCCCGCCGCCGCCCGGCCGGTCCCGCCGCCGCGCACTGAGCCCGAACCGACGGAACCCCGCGACTCCGGCACGAGCCGAGGTCGTGGCGTTCCGCCGTGTCCGGGCCGCTCAGGTGAGGAACGCGTCGACCGAGCGGCGCAGCCCCGCGGCGTCCAGGCCGTGCCAGCGTTCGTGGTCCTCGGCGCTGCCGTAGCGGCGCAGGTCCTTGCGGCCCACCCCGAGCGCGAGCAGCCGGTGCGGCCGGTCGGCGAGCGCCTCCGACACCACCCGCGTCGAGGTGCCCGCCAGGTACGGCTCGACCAGGATCACCTCGGTCGCGGCGAGCGCCCGCAGCCCGGCCGTGTCGAACGGTCGTGGCCGGTGGGTGTAGGCCACGGTGACCGGCCGGTCGGCGACCGCGGCCACCGCCGCGTCCAGCACCGGACCTACGGCCACCAGCAGCGGCGCGCCCGGCCCGGCGTCGCGCACCACGTGCAGGTCGCCCGCCTGCGGGTACGCCCGCGCGTTGGTCCGGACGGACAACCGCAGGTACGCCGAGTCCTGCCCGCACACCACGTCGCGCAGCAGCGGCCGGACCTCGTCCGGGTGCCCCGGCACGTGCACGGTCCAGCCGTCGAGCGTGTCCAGCAACGCGACGTCCGCCGGCCCGAGGTGGGTGCGTCCCGCCGCCGCCCGGTCGTACGAGCCGCCGATGCCGACGAGCACCGCGCCGACGTCCTGGTGGTCGAGGTCCAGCTTGATCTGCTCGTACGCCCGCTCGACCAGGAACGGGGCGTAACTGTGCACGACCGGCCGCTGCCCGGTCAGCGCCAGCCCACCGGCGACCCCGATCATCAACTGTTCCCGGATCCCCACGTTGATCACCCGGTCCGGGTACCGGGCGGCGGCCGGCTCGAACGCGGCGGCGGAGATGTCGGCGAGCACGACTGTCGTGCGCGGATCGGCGAGCACCTCCTCGGTGCTGGTGACGAACGCGTCCCGCATGGTGTCGGCCATCGTCACTCCCCGTCCGTGACGACCGCGACGACGACGTGCGGCCGGTGGTCGTCGTGCCCGGTGAGGGCGGCGTGCAGGGCGTCGTGGTCGCGCCCGTCGACTGTGGCGGCGCTCCACCCGTTCACAGTGAACCGGCTCGCCGCGCCGCCCGGCCAGCCGTACGTGGCCGAGCGGTTGTCCAGCACGACCGCTGTGAGGTTGCCCAGCCCGGTCGCGCCCGCGTACGCGATCGCCTCGTGGTTGGAGCCCTCGTCCAGTTCGGCGTCGCCGAGCAGCACGTACACCCGGGGTCCGGTGCGGCCCTGGGCCCGCAGCCCGAGCGCGGTGCCCACGCCCAGCCCGAGCCCGTGGCCCAGTGAACCGGAACCGATCTCCACCCCCGGCACGAGCGTGCGGTCCGGGTGGTCGCCGAGCCGGCTCGCCGGGCCGCCCTGGTCGTCCAGCCACTCGGCCGGCAGGAAGCCGCGGGCGGCGAGCAGCGCGTAGTACCCGGCGACCGCGTGGCCCTTGGAGAGCAGGAAGCGGTCCCGGCCCGGGTCGGCGACGGTGGCCGGGGTGATCCGGAGCACCCGGTCGTAGAGCACCTGGAGCACGTCGAGCGTCGAGTACACGTTGGCGCCGAACTCGCGTCCGGCGCGTACCCGGTCCAGGAACGCGCCCAGGTCGGTGGCGGTGGTCGTCGTCATACCGATAGCCTCGGACTTGAAGCGAACTTCAACTCAAGGCCATGTGATGCACGAAGCAACACTGACCATCGGGCAACTCGCCGACCGCAGTGGTGTCGCCCCTTCGGCGCTGCGCTACTACGAGCGGCTCGGCCTGATCCACGCCGCCCGCACCGGCGGGAACCAGCGCCGCTACGCCCGTACCGAGCTGCGCCGGGTCGCGTTCATCCGGATCTCTCAGCAGGTGGGTGTGTCGCTGGACGAGATCCGGGCGGCGCTCGACTCGCTGCCGTCGGGGCGCACGCCCACGCCCGACGACTGGGCCGCGCTGTCCCGCGCCTGGCGGGACCGGCTGGACGAGCGGATCCGGCTGCTCGGCAAGCTCCGCGACGACCTGGACGGCTGCATCGGCTGCGGCTGCCTGTCCTTGCAGCGCTGCACGCTCTACAACCCGGCGGACTCGCTCGCCGCCGAAGGCCCCGGCCCGCGCCTCATGCTCCCGCGCCCCGGCCAGGGCTGACCCTCACCGGACCAGCAGCACCTTGCCCAGGTGGTCGTTGGTCTCCACCAGGCGGTGCGCGGCGGCGGCGTCGGCCATGTCCACCCGGGCGTGCACCACCGGCCGGATCCGGCCCGCCTCCACCAGGGGCCACACCTGCTCGCGTACACCCCGGACGATCGCCGCCTTCCCCTCCACCGGGCGGGACCGCAGCGCGGTCGCGTGCACCGCCGCCCGCTTCGCCAGCAGCATCCCCAGGTCGAGTTCGCCCTTGCGCCCGCCCTGCATGCCGATCACCACGAGCCGCCCGCCGGTCGCCAGCGCCGCCACGTTCCGGGGCAGGTAGGAGGCGCCCATGATGTCCAGGATCACGTCGGCGCCCCGGCCGTCGGTGACCCGGCGTACCTCGTCGACGAAGTCCTGCTCGCGGTAGTCGATCGTGTGCGCGGCGCCCAGCTCGCGCAGCCGCGCGTGCTTGGCCGAGCGGGCGGTCACCACCACCGTCGCGCCGAGCGCCGCGCCGATCTGGATCGCGAACGTGCCGATCCCGCTGCCGCCGCCGTGCACCAGCAGCGTGTCGCCCTCGGCCAGCCGGGCCAGGTCCACCACGTTCGACCAGACCGTGCACGCCGCCTCCGGCAGCGCCGCCGCGTCGACCAGGTCCACCCCGGCCGGCACCGGCAGCAACTGCCCGGCCGGCACGGCGACCTGCTCGGCGTACCCGCCGCCGGCGAGCAGTGCGCAGACCTCCTGACCCACCGACCAGCCGGTCACGCCGGGACCGAGCGCCCGCACCGTCCCCGAACACTCCAGACCGGGGTACGCGGACGCGCCCGGCGGCGGCGGGTAGTGCCCCTGCCGCTGCAACAGGTCGGCCCGGTTCACAGCGCTGGCCCGCACTTCGACGACCACCTCACCGGGGCCGGGCTCCGGATCCGGCACGTGGGTCCAGACGAGCGCCTCGGGTCCGCCGGGTTCCGTGATCGTGACTGCGCGCATGACTCAGTCTTACCCGATCTGCCCATCGGTCCACGTGGGGGCGAGGACCTTCGTCACCGTTTCCTCCGGTGGGACGGCGGCTTGCCCGGTACGGGGTTCGTGGCACACTGGTCCCCGGTCGCGCACCCCTCGGGGGCGTACCGGGAGGGTTCGCCTAGTGGCCGATGGCGCTGGTCTTGAAAACCGGTAAGGCAGCGATGTCTTCGTGGGTTCGAATCCCACACCCTCCGCCCACTCCGACCCAGCCATCGGCCGGTCGCGGCTGGGCGCGCACCACCGGGCGGGTGGCGCGGAATCCGGACGGGCTGGACCTGGATCAACGAGATGGTGCGCCGACAGCACGGTGGCGCGGACAACGGGGTATGAAGGGCGCAGGACATTCGCGTACCCGGAAGGACCGTTTCGATGACCCTGGAACGACCGATCGCCCCGGACCCGTACGAGCTGCTGCCGACGGTGCCGTCGTTCGACCTGACCAGCGACGACGTGCACAACGGCGAGCCGATGGACGCGCGGTACGCGCACGGCAGTACCGGCGGCGAGAACGTCTCACCGCAGCTGTCCTGGTCGGGCTTCCCGGCCGAGACCAAGAGCTTCGTGGTCACGTGCTTCGACCCGGACGCCCCGACCGGCAGCGGCTTCTGGCACTGGGTGCTGGTGAACCTGCCCGCGTCCGTCACCGAGCTGCCCACCGGCGTGCGTGAGGCCGACCTGGACGGCGCGTTCAGCTTCCGCAACGACTACGGCGACACCGGCTACGGGGGCGCGGCGCCGCCGGCCGGGGACCGCCCGCACCGGTACGTGTTCGCTGTGCACGCGGTGGACGTGGACCGCCTCGACATCCCGGCCGGGGCCAGCCCGGCCTTCGTCGGCTTCAACCTGGCGTTCCACACCCTGGCCCGGGCGGTCATCCGCCCGACGTACCAGATCAAGGAGTGAGGTGTAAGGAAGGGCCCCTTGTTAACAGACGTCTGTTAACAAGGGGCCCTTCCTTACACGCGGGCGACGGCGAAGACGGACTGGCCGAACGGCGGCCGGACGCGCTGCTCGGCGGCCTTGGTGACCGGCAGCACGAGCGTGTCGTAGACCTTCACCATCGGGCCCTCCTTCGGCATCAGCCGGAAGACCTTGGTGGCCATGAAGTAGCCGATCAGGCCGAGCGCGTTGGCGTAGTGGATCCGCTCGACGGTGAGGCCCGCCTCGGTCATCGCCGCGGCGAGCGTCTTCTTCGTGTAGCGGCGGACGTGGCCGGTGGCGATGTCGGCGGGGCTCATGGCGAACTGGAACGCCGGCACGATGATGACCACGGCGCCGCCGGGGCGGACCAGATCCCGCATGCTCCGCAGCGCGCCCACGTGGTCGTCGATGTGCTCCAGCACGTTGTACGAGACGGCCGCGCTGTAGTCGCCGCGCTCGTGGTGCGGGAGCAGCATCTGCCGGACCTCGACGCCCGGGTGGTCCGACAGCCGCTCCTTGAGCTGGATCAGCCGGTCCGGGTCGGCCTCGGTGGCGGTGATCCGGGGTGCGTACGCGGCCCAGGCGGAGGCGTAGTCACCGAGGCCACTGCCGATCTCGATCGGGTTGTCACCGAGGTAGGGCACCGCCAGCTCGACGAACCACTGCCGGTGGTTGACAGCCGTCGCCAGGCCTTCGAGCACCTCGGACTGGACGCGCTGATCCCCAGTGATTTCTGCCATGCGTCGATTCCTCACGATATGACTGACCCGCGCCTGGACCGTCAGAGTCAACCACCTGGATGGCTGATGGGGAAATCGGGGGACGGAGGGGGGTCGAATTGTGATCCGGAGGGATGCCTGTTCGGCGGTCGGCGAACTCGGTACATAGTACGTGATTCCGCGGAACATTGCATGGGCCCGTCATACCCTGACTACGCTCTGAAATGCCATGACTACTCCGGAAAGCGACGCGAGTGCGGCCAAATCGGGGCGGGGTGGGCGGATCGACGCGCTCGCCGTGCTCAGCTTCGTGCTGCTCGCGTTCTGGGTCACCGCCCGGCTCTGGGTCGATCCGCGTAATGGTGTCCGGGACAATCGGACAGATCAGGCGCAATTCGAATGGATGATGGCGCATGGTGCACGCGTAGTCACTGATTTCGCCTATCCGTTCACCTCGGACCGGATGAATGTGCCGGATGTCGTCAATCTCATGGCCAATACGTCCGTATTATCCGTTTCGCTGCCGCTGACCCCGATAACGCTCTGGGCGGGCCCGCGCTGGTCCTTCCTGATTTTCCTCACTCTCGGGCTCGCCGCCACCGGCGTGTCCTGGTATTTCCTGCTCTCCCGAGTTGTCGTGAAGTCCCGCGGTCCGGCCTGGCTGGGTGCCGCCTTCTGCGCGTTCGCGCCGGCGATGATCTCGCACGCCAACTCGCACCCCAACATCGTCAGCCAGTACGTGGTGCCGCTGATCATCTGGCGGACGCTGCGCCTGGCCGAACCCGGCCGGTGGCTGCGCAACGGCGTCCTGCTCGGCCTGGTGATCGTCTGGCAGGCGTTCCTCAACCTGGAGATCCTGCTGATGACCGCCATCGGGCTCGGCGTGGTGGTGCTCGCGCTCGTGCTCGGCCGTCCCGCGCTGCGCTCGGCGGCCCGCCCGTTCGCCGCCGGGCTCGGGGTCGCCGCGGTGGTCGCCGGGGCGCTGCTCGCGTACCCGCTCTGGGTCCAGTTCTTCGGCCCCGGGGCGTACAGCGGGCTCTCCACACTGATCCGGGGCTACTCCACCGACCTCGCCGCGTACGTGGCCTGGTCGCGGGAGTCGGTCGCGGGCGACGCCCGGGGCAGCGAACCGCTCGTGAAGAACGCCACCGAGGAGAACGCGTTCTTCGGCTGGCCGCTGGTGATCCTGGTGATCGCGCTGGTCTGGTGGCTGCGCCGCAACGCCGTGGTGCTCGGGCTGGCAGCGGTCGGGCTCGTGTTCGCGCTCTTCTCGCTCGGCCGGGAGATCCGCTACGACGGGCGGGACACCGGCATCCCCGGCCCCTGGGCGGCGCTGGAGAACCTGCCGGTCCTGCACTCGGTGGTGCCCACCCGCTGGTCGCTCGCGCTCACCCCGATCATCGGCGTGCTGCTCGCGTTCGGCGCCGACCGGGCCCGGCGGCTCGCCGTACGGCACCCGGACGCACGCGACCAGATCCGGTTCGCCACCGTCACAGTGCTCGCCATGGCGCTGCTGCCGATCCTGCCCACCCCGCTGCCCGCGAAGCGCCTCGACCCCACTCCGGCGTTCGTCACCTCCGGCGCCTGGCGTCCCTACGTCGCCGGCGGGCGGAGCATCGTCACGCTGCCGCTGCCCGACACCACGTACGCGGTCCCGCTGCGCTGGTCCGCCGAGACCCGGCTGGACATGCCGCTGGCCCGCGGCTACTTCCTCTATCCGGACACCCGCCCCGGCGGGGACCGGATCGCCCTCTTCACCGCGCCGCCGCGTCCCACCAGCACGTTCTTCGAGACGGTACGGCGCACCGACGCGGTCCCGCCGATCACCCCGCAGGACCGGGTGGCCGCCGTCGACGACCTGCGCTACTGGCGGGCCGGCGCGGTGCTCCTCGACCCGCGGCTGCCGCAGGCCGAGGCGTTGCGCCGGGCGATGACCGAGCTGAGCGGGGTCACGCCGAGGCGTACCGGAGGGGTCTGGTTGTGGGACGTCCGGCCGCTGGTCGGGTGAGCGGTCAGCCCTGGCGGACGCAGCAGCCCTGGCACACCTTGGGCCGGGGCAGCGTGAACGCCAGGCAGCAGGTGCGCCGCTGCACAGTCGGCTCGCCGGCCGGGCCGGGCACCAGCTCGACCAGGTCGCTCAGGTCGAGCGCGTCGAGCAGCGTGCCGACCGTCGCCGTGGACGAGCCGGGCAGCGCGTCCGCCGCGCGGAGGATGCCGTGCGCGATGCCGGAGGCCACCGAGCCGAGCAGCGTACGGGCACCGATCCGGACCTCGCCCTGGATGGCGGTGACCAGCGGCGCGAAGTGCGCGTCGAGCAGGGACGCGCGCAGCGCGCCGAGCAGCGCGGCCTCGTCCGGCACCACCACCACATCCGGCGCGCCGGCCAGCGCCAGCGGGTCGCCGGGCAGCACTGCCACCGGGGTCGACGCGCGCAGTCCCAGCGTGAGTAGCTGGTGGTGGTCCTCGAAGTGCACGAGCACGTGGGCCGGGTCGAGCAGCGGCACCCGGCGGGCCGACGCCCAGCCGAGCACCGCCGGCAGCGCGGTCCAGTAGCTGTACGACTTCCAGGCCAGCGCGGCGCAGGCGTGCGGGGTGCCACCCCAGCGGCGGCCGGCGGCGGTCAGGAACTCGGGAAGCAGCGCGCCGTCGATCAGCCGGGCGGCCGGGGACCAGCGGTCCAGCTCGTCGCGGACCAGCAGGCCGGGCGCGAGGCCGGGCAGGTCGTCGGTGCCGAACATGGCGCGCAGGGTCGCGGACACCGGGGCGAACGGGGTGGCGGCTTCGCGCCCCGGCATCACCGCAGTCACCTGGCCGTCCCCTGTCCTGTCGCCCTGTCGGCCGGCACGTGCCGTCGACCCAAGCTAAGGCTAGCCTAACCACCCTCCCGGCGGGAGGGAATGGCGTGACCGAGACGGAAAACGCCGCCGGGAAACCGGCGGCAGACGACGCAATGATCGATGTACGTCGCTGAAAAGTCAAGGTGAGTGTCGAATACGAGGCAGTTTCCGTACACGTTCGGCCACTCAACGTGAAAATGGTCTTCCCGCGTACGAGGAAGCTGATGACGATCTCACCGATCGAGCGTGCCGCGGACTCGTTCGCGGCCGAACTCGCCCGGCACCGGACCGGCCGAGGGCTGTCCAAGAAGCAACTGGCCACGATGATGGGCTTCGACCCGTCCTACGTCAGCCACGTCGAAGGGCGCCGGCACCGGCCCACCGAGGACTTCGCCCGCCGGGCCGAGGCCGTCCTGGAGGCCAGCGGCGCGATCTGGCAGCGCTTCCGGGAGTACGACGAGCTGCGGCACGGCCGGGCCGGCGTGGCACACCGCGACCCACCCGTGCCCGGCCAGTGGCTGCCCCCGGGGACCGGCCTCGTGGTGGAGCGGGAGATGGCCACGCTCACCCACACCGGTGACGGCTACCACTGCGCGATCCGGCGGGAGCTGTACAACGCGGGCACCGAACCGGTCACCCGCTACCTGGTCCGGGTCGCCGTCGACCGCTACCCCAACGACCCCGGCCGCTCCAACCGGCACCACCGGGAACACCCGCTGACCTTCGCCGAGCTGCAGCTCACCGCGTACCGGGACGACGGCAACGGACGCGAGCCGATGCACTGGCGGGCCAAGCACGACCGGGACGCGTTCAAGGAGATCTGGCTGCTGTTCGAGAACGACGAGGGACGCTTCCCGCTCTACCCCGGCGACCGGGTCACCATCGAGTACGCGTACCGCGTCGGCCGGGACAAGTGGGGCCCCTGGTTCCAGCGGGCCGTACGCCTGCCCACCCGGCACCTGGCGGTGCGGCTCGACCTGCCCGCGGACCTCGACCCCAAGGTGTGGGGCGCGGAGACCTCGCTGTCGGCGGAGGAGGGGCCGCTGCGTACCCCGATCCAGCGTTCGGTGGACGGCGGCCGGGTGGTCTTCGACTGGGGGACCGACGACCCGCCGCTGAACGCCCGCTACCGGATGCAGTGGCGGTTCCGCAGCCCCGAGCCGGACGCCGAACCGGACAGCGCGCCCACCGGCGGCGCCCGGGTGCGGGCCAGCGACCGGATGCGGGCCGTGGGCATCGTGCAGCGCGGCGACGACCTGCTGCGGCAGCGGGCCCGCCAGTTCGACCTGCCGGCCGACGAAGCGCACGCCCGGCAGGTGATCGACCGGCTCGCCGCGATGCTGGTCCGCCTGGACGAGCTGCACCCGTTCAGCAAGGGCGTCGGCCTCGCCGCGCCCCAGCTCGGCATCGGCTGGTCCGCCGCGCTCGTGCGCCCGGCCGACCGGGCGGCCGACCCGGTGGTGCTGCTCAACCCCCGGGTGGTGGACGCCGCCGCCGAGACCGACGAGCAGTACGAGGGCTGCCTGTCCTTCTTCGACCACCGCGGCCTGGTGCCCCGGCCGCTGCGCATCGACGTGGAACACGCCCTGTGGGACGGCAGCCGGGTGATCACGTCCTACGAGTACGCGATGGCGCGGCTGGTCGCACACGAGATCGACCACCTGGAGGGGCGGCTGTACGTCGACCGGATGGCGCCCGGCGTGCCGCTCGTACCCGTGGAGGAGTACCGCGAGACCGGCACCCCCTGGCGTTACTGAGAAACGGGGGGCCGGGTCGCGTGCCCCAGGGGGCGGGGGCACGCGACCCGGCTCGGGGGGAGCAAGGTTCAGAGGTTGCCGAACGTGTCGTACCGGATGTGGTCGGGCGGGACGTCGTCGGCGGCGAGCGCCCGCAGGGTGGCCCGGACCATGGCGGCCGAGCCGGAGACGTAGCAGTCGTGCGTGGTCCACGGGCCGTACCGGGTGACCACGTCGGAGACGTCACCGAGTTCGCCGCCGAAGTCCGGGTCCTCGCTGCACGCCGGGGTCACCGACAACCACGGGTGGGACGCGACGAGATCCTCCAGGCCGGGCAGCCCGTACAACTCGTCCGGGCGGCGCGCGCCGTAGAAGACATGCACCCAGCGGGTCCGGTTGACCCGGGTCAGCTCCTCCACGAGCGCCTTGATCGGCGCCAGGCCGACCCCTCCGGCCACGCAGAGCACGTCCCGGGTGGACTCCGGCTCCAACGTCATCGAACCCATCGGCGCGGCCACCCGCAGCAGGTCACCCGGCTTGGTACGGCGCACCAGCGCGCCGGACACCCAACCGGCCGCACCCGGTGGCGTCCGGACGTGGAACTCCAGCACGTTCTCCTCGTTCGGCGCGTTCGCCACCGAGTACGTCCGCCACACCCGCGGGTGGTAGCGGGGCACCTCCACGCTCACGTACTGGCCGGCCCGCCACGGCAGCGGATCCTGGAGCGCGCGGACGGTCAGCACCGCCGTGTCCGGGCCGTGCCGCTCGTGGGTCAGCACCTCGGCATGCCAGTACGGCGGGTTCTCGTCCGCCTCCGCGCCGGCCAGCATCCGCTCGCTGATGCCGGCGTACGCCTCCCGCCACGCCTGGTCGTACTCCAGGTTCCAGCCGTCCCCGGCGGTGCTGCGCAGCGCGTCGAGCAGCGCGACGCCCATCGTCGCGTAGTGCTCGGCCGACACGTGGTACTTGCGGTGGTCCCGGCCCAGCGCGCGTAGGTACTCGTCGAAGCTCTCCGGGTCGCCCACCGTCTGGGTGGCCGTGACGATGGCCTCCAGGATGCGGTCCCCCTGGCCGTTCATCTGCACCGGGAAGAGCTTGCGCAGCTCCGGGTCGAGGAGGAACAACCGGGCGTAGAAGTGACCGCTGAGCCGCTCCCGGTGCTCCTCGACCAGGGTCCAGCTCTCCTTCAGCAGCCGCGCGAAGTTCTCCACAGGGGCACGCTCCTTCTCCGTACGGGCGGATCGGCCCGCATAGAATGTCCACGGAGCGTGTACGCCGGTCGCACAGACTGTGCGACCGTCCGGTCCGGTCGCCGAAGTGCTTTCATGGTCCGGTGACGGTTGACGAGCTGGCCCGTCCGGTCTCCCGCCGGATGCTGGGCACCGAGACGCTGCTCGTGCTCGGTCTGTCCCTCGGCCAGTCGGCCGTGTACGCGCTCGTCTCGCTGATCGCGAAGCTGACCGCGACCGGTGGACTGTCCAAGCAGACCGCCGCCCTCAACACCTCCGCGTCGGCCCGGCCGTACCTCGACCTCACGTACCAGTTGCTCGGGATCGTCTTCGCGCTGCTGCCGGTGCTGCTCGCCGTACACCTGCTGGCGCGCGACCCCGGCGACCCGGCACGGACGCTCGGCGTCGACTTCCGCCGGCCCGGCTCGGACCTGGCCCGGGGTGCCGGCCTGACCGCGCTCATCGGCCTGCCCGGGCTGGCGCTGTTCTGGGCGGCGGCGCAGCTCGGCGTCAACGCCACGCTGGTCCCGGCCGCGCTGCCGGACCTCTGGTGGACGGTGCCGGTGCTGATCCTCGCCGCCGTGCAGAACGCCGTGCTGGAGGAGGTCATCGTGGTCGGCTACCTGATCACCCGGCTGCGGCAGCTCGACTGGCGGATCGGCGCGGTGCTCGCCACGAGCGCGCTGCTGCGCGGCTCGTACCACCTCTACCAGGGCTTCGGCGCGTTCGTCGGCAACGCCGTGATGGGCGTGATCTTCGGGCTGTTCTACCTGCGCACCCGCCGGGTCGCCCCGCTGATCGTCGCGCACACGCTGCTCGACATCGTGGCGTTCGTCGGCTACGCGATGCTGCCCCGGTCCTGGTTCGACTGGCTCTGACCGCGCCGGCCCGGCGCGCGTTCCGTCCGCCGCCAGGTCGGGGAAGTGGCGGCATCGGCCCCGCCTGACCGCGCCAACTCGCCGAACTGGTGTCGATCACGCCCGATACCGGGCGACCGCCCGCGCGGCAAGTCGCTCCGCGGCTGCCGTACCGCCGACCGCCGCCGCCAGCGCCGCCGCGCCCGGCAGCAACCGGGCGGCCAACCGCAGCCCGAGCCAGCCGCCCGCCTGCGCCGCCACCGGCGTCGCCAGCCGCCAGGCCGCCTCCGCCACCCGCCCCCACAGACCCTCCGCCGGAGCGTCGGCCGCACGGGCCGCCGCCAGCGCCGCCCGCGCCGTGCCGTCGTCCGGGTGCACCAACGTGAGCACCAGCAGCTCGGCCGCCCGATCCGGATGCGCCGGATCCCGCCCGTACGCCGCCGCCAGATGCAGCACCAGGTTCGCCTGCGTCCACAGCACCGTCGCCAGCTCCGCGACCGGCGCGAACAACCCGGCGCCCGCCGCCAGCGCCCCACCCGTACCGGCCATCCGCACGAACCGCCGCGTCGCCAGCCGGGCCACCCCGTCGGCGTCCGCCTCCGGGTAGGCCCGCCGGACCTGCTCCACCCAGGCCGCGGCCCGCGGCCCGAGCGCGTCGACCGCCGCCAGGGCCAGCAGCTCCGGCGCGAACCCGGGGTGGTCGCGCAGCTGCGGCCCCACCGCCCGCCAGCCCTCCAGCGGGGTACGGGCGACGGGTTGCCCGGACGCCCGCGCGATGACGGCCGACGTCGTTGCCGGGCCGTGCGTCGTCTCGTCGGACTGCTCCGCGTGGGGTGTCGTGGTGTCGGCGGCGGTGACCTCGGTCTGTGGCGCTTCGTGTTCTGCGGTCTGCGTGGCCTGCTGTGCGGTCGGCGGCTCCGGGGTCGGTGCGGCGATGGGTGCCGAGGGCTCGGCCGGGCTCGCCTCTGCCGAACTCGCCGTTGCCCGGCTCGTTGTTGCCGGGCTCGCCGTTGCCGAACTTGCCTTTGCCGGGCTCGCCTTTGCCGAACTTGCCGTTGCCGGGCTTGCCGTTGCCGGGCTTGCCGTTGCTGGGCTCGCCTTCACCGTCGCTTGGGCGGACTTCGTGGTCCGGCGGGTCCGTCCGGGCGGAGGTGCGGTGACGGGCCTTTCCGCCGTGACCGGCTCGGTGCCGTCGGGCTGCCGTTCGGTGGGTGTGGGCTCCGTCGCGGTGATCGGCGTCTCTTGTTTCGGGGCCGAGGCTTTCCGAGTGGCCTTCTTGACCGCCGGGGCCGCCTTCTTCGCGACCGGGGCGGCCTTCTTGGCAGCGGGCGCGCGGCGTGTCCGTTTCGGCGCCTCTGCCCCGGCCGGTGGTGCCCCAGGCGCTGTTGGACGCTCGATAGCTTGATCCTCTTCCGCTGTGACGGGCCTCTCATCCGTCGAGGACGTGCCCTCCCTGGCGCGCGGCGGAGGCGTCGAGGCTTCCGGCTGGGGCTCGCGCACCGCCGGAGCCGGCTCTCCGCCTCCCGAGGGCGGCTCGGGAGTGTCATGAGCGCCAGATCGGGCAGCAGGTGGACGCTGCTCGGCGCCGGCCTGTTCCGCGCCAGTCGCACCTGAGGGAGTCGTGGACGTCCCCGAGGCGGTCTGTTCCTTCGGCGGCGTACCCGGGCCGTTGGCGGAAGCCTCCGGCGCTGCGTGCTCGCCGGGCGTACCCGGATCGGCAGGTGAGGGATCGGCGGCCGGGCGCGGGCGCGGTGCCGGCGGTGCGTCGGCGGCGGCCGGCGTCGGCGGCTGGAAGACGACAGTGGGCGCCGCCCGGCGCGGACGCCGGGGCGGCGGTGTGTCGCTCGTCGCGTTCTCCGCGGCGGCGTCCGGTGCCGGTGGGTTGAACGTCGGTCGTGGGGAGCGGCTCCGCCGGGCCTTGGGGGCGGGCTCGCGACGGGGCGGATCGCTCGGCGGCTGCTCCTGCATATCGATGGAGCGTAGCCGTGGGCGTGATCTGGCACACGACGAAAACGCGGTCGGGGCGGCCGGTCCGATAGTCGCTTTGCCCCGGGCGGGTACGGACCTGTATCCTCGGGCGCGGTGACCTCGTGGGTCACCAGGGAGACTTCGCCTAGTCTGGTCTATGGCGCCGCACTGCTAATGCGGTTGGGGTCTTAAAGCCCCTCCCGGGTTCGAATCCCGGAGTCTCCGCGCGAAAGCCGGTTGTGTAGACTGGCCGAGCACCAGGCGCCCGTAGCTCAATGGATAGAGCATCTGACTACGGATCAGAAGGTTAGGGGTTCGAGTCCCTTCGGGCGCACAAGATCATGAGGGGTCTGACCTGCCATAATGGCAGTCAGGCCCCTCATTGCATCTGTCCCTTGTGGTCGGTTGGGTGCTCGGTGGGTGCTCGTGCGACGAGCGTCCCTCACGTCCGGCCCGGTCCGGTGAGCGGCTCGTGCGTCCGCCTGGGTTCTGATCATGATTCGCTTGCCCGCCGACGAGGCCCGGTGCTGAGGTGCGGCGGGTGTGCACTCGCCGCCACTGGCTGGGCCTGGTCGCGGTCGGGTTGGGTGATGTTCCCGTCACGTTGAATGTCGTGCCCGTAATACGACGAGATCACCCGCCTACGCCAGATGGTGACCGACCGGCGGGCTCCGGCAACTCACCCGGCTGTCGACGTCATAGCGCCCGTCCCGCAAATCATCGCAAACAACCAGTTCAGCAGGATCCAGACAGAAAGGCACTGACAGCGCTGGCGAACTGCGCTTGAACATCCTGATGCACAACGTGACCGGCAGGCAACTCGGCAAGACGGGCCTTACCGGCGCGACGGAGGATCATCTCGCGAGCGTGGTCGGCCGCCAGTTCATCGCTGCGCGTTCCACGGATCAGGAGGGTAGGGCAGGTTACCGATACCCAGTCCGTCCAGTGATCACCGTTGAGTGCTTTCTGGGACGCCACTGTGTCGTCAATGTCGAACGAGAAGCCCCAGCCGTCCCCCGACCGGCGGAATGAACACTCCAGATAGGGAGCGGTCGCGCCCAGGGCCGAGACCAGCGCCTGGCGAGACGGCGCGTGACGGGGAAGGCTCGTCGTGAACGACCAGTCGGAGTCCACGACCGCGCCGATGTCCTCGACGATCAGCGCGGTGACCCAGTCCGCATACCGACCGGCGTACTGGTACGCGTTCACTCCGCCCAGTGAATGGCCCAGCACCGCCACAGGGCCGACTCCCAGATGCCGGTGAAAGGCGGCGACATCAACAACATAGTCGTCCCGGTCATAACTTTCGGCACGGTCGGACTCTCCGTGCCCACGCTGGTCGAGCGCGATCACACGCCACTGCGGTGCCAGCGTCTCAGCCAGCGGCGCGAATGCCAACGCTTCGTTGTAGTGCCCGTGCAATGCCAGAAGTGGAGTACCCGGACCGCCAAAGTCCAGATACGAAAGCCTTCGACCACCAACCATGAAGAACCCACGCATGACCTGGGATGTTAACCCCGCAGTTGACCATGGTCAGCACGGGCAGGGTTCGCGACGCACGCTGACAGGGATCGCAGAAGAGTCCTGGTGGCGCATCGAGACGAGATCGGCAGTGTCGACGCGCTCGCGGCCGGCTCACCTGGTACGCCGAGACCGACCGGCACGCCGCTGCCGTCTGCGCCCACCACTGGCCCGCCGTGCCGAACCTCGGCGACATCCGCGCCGTCGACTGGACCCGCGTCGAGCCTGTCGACATCCTCACCGCCGGTTTCCCCTGCCTCAATGACACGCTGGGTGGGCCGTCTTCGGGCGGTGCCGACGCGGTAGCGGGCTGACTCATTCCCGTGCTGTCGTCCCGTGCGGCGCTGGGCGGGTCGGTCCGCCGCCGTGGTAGATACGCCACGGTGGCGGGCTGACTCGCTTCCGTGTTGTCGCCCTGCGGGGTTGACGAGGTCTTGTCATGTCGTCCGCCGCCGTGTCGACCTGCCGGCGTGACTTGATTGGAGCTTGGTCCCGATCCCCGATTGAGGCATGTCCGCCGGCCGGTTCCCCTCTTGCCGTCATGACCTAGGAGTTCAGCAGAAGTGATCGTTCTTGGTGTCGACCCTCACAAGGACCTGCTGGTCGTTGTCGCGGTGGACAGCAACGGCCGTCAACTCGATGTGACGTCCGCCCCGGCCCGGCCGCGCGGGGTGAAGTCCCTGCTGCGGTGGGCTCGGCAGTACGGCGAACGACTGTGGGCCGTCGAGGACGTCCGGCATGTCGCCGGCGGCCTGATGCGGGGCCTGCTTGCGGCCGGTGAGTCGGCGGTGTGGGTGCCGACGCAGTTGACAGCCCGCTACCGGCGCCTCGGTCGGGGCCAGGGTAAGAGCGACCCTATCGACGCTCTCGCCGCTGCCCGCGCCGCGCTGCGAGAGGACCTGCCGGCGGCCCGGCCGGAGGACGAGTCACGCGTGGTCAAGATGCTGCTCGACCACCGCGAGGACCTCGTGGGTGAGATGGTGCGCATGTGCTCGCGGCTGCGGTGGCTGCTGCACGACCTGGACCCGGACTTCGCCGAGACGATTCCAGCCCGCAAGCTGCACAAGCGCCGCTGGGTGACGCATGTACGCGACTACCTCGCCGCGCAGGCGGGCAGTGTGGGTCTGTCCATCGCTGCGGAACTGCTCGACCGGGTCGAGGAACTGGCCCGGCGGGCCGATCAGCTCGAACGGGAACTCCACGAGTTGATGAAGGACCAGGCACCGCAGTTACTGGCGCTACCGGGGTGCGGGCCGCTGTCCGCGGCCAGGATCGTGGCGGAGACCGGCGACGTGCGCCGGTTCCACTCCAGTGCCGCGTTCGCCATGCACACCGGCACCGCACCAATCCCGGCATCGTCCGGGGCGACACACCGGCATCGGCTTAACCGGGGCGGCAACCGGCGTCTCAACGCCGCCGTGCACCGCATCGCGATCACCCAGGCCCGCGTCGACGACAGAGCCCGCCGCTACCTGGACAACCGCAAGGCGATGGGCAACAGCCGCACCGAGGCGATCCGCGCCCTCAAACGCCACCTCGCCCGACACGTCTACGGACTCCTGCACACCGCCAAGCGACTGTCGAGCGGAATCCCCATCTCGGGAGTGGACGGACTGCCAGCTACGGCCTGAACACCCCTGTACCGGCGTTAGTGCTTAGCCACGGCGCCGCGGTCCCCACCAGGGCAGGATCGGAGGAAGATCCCGCAGCGGATTCTTGGGAGGCTTCGGCATCGGTGCCTCGCCATCGTCGCCGTCCCACCGTCGACCGTACTGATCGGGCAGGTTCCCCCAGCCCCAGTATGGCGTCGGCTCCGTCGGGACGAACCCGAGCTGATCCAGCGGATCGATCCGCTGCTCATCGACCGTGCACAGGTGCGCCCAGTCATCACCCATGTCGAAGACGTAAGCCAGATGTTCACCCGGCGCGAGCCGGCTCAGCTTGGTCTTGTCGCTGTCGACCGCATCGTCCGGGGCCTCTTCCCAGACCCGGAAGGAGCAGATCGAAGTCTCGTCGGCGAGGGTGAACATGCGCAGGTGTGCCAGGTCCCATCGGCCGAACGCATCGTCGATCGCCGCGCCGAGCTGCTCAAATGTATGCGTCCGCGCAGCGGCGAAGATCCGCCCCGGGCGAGGCCAGAAGTCCTCGCCACGGCCGGACACCAACTCAACCCGTATCGACAACCACGTCCGCGCCACTGCACCGCCTCCGTCACCAACTGCGCCAAGGACGCTACCGGCAGCACCGCCCTCGGAGGCCACCAGGGGCCCGAAGCCCAACCTTGACATTGGAGCGACAGGACATCTCGAACGCCGGCAAACGCGCCGGGATCGGCGGTGCGCACTCCAGCCTGTGGAGCGCCGTCGCCGACGCCGCTCGCGCACTTCGACCGCCGCTCGTGTTCGTGGAGAACGTTGCCGCGCCCCTGCGGCGAGGCTTCGACGTCGTCGAAGCCGACCTGGCCGCGATCGGGTACGACACGAGCTGGACGTGCCTACGCGCATCCGGATCGAACAAGTCCCCGTCGGCCGGAGCGGCGCGCCGGCCGAGCCTGGCCAGCATCGCCGGGCAACTCCTGCCCATCTCGACCGCCGGGGGCGGCACCGGCTACATGAGCGGCAGCAACCGCGACACCTGGCGGCCGACGCTGGAGTCCGCCGTCCGCGGCTACCAACCACACCCCGGCGGCAGACCCACAGACGTCCAGCCGCTGCCCACCCCGCGGGCCAGCGACACCGGCACCCCCGGACGCAGAGCGGGAGCCGGGCGGAACTGGTACCGGGTCGCCGATACCGCCACCTGGGTAGGGTGCTCCACCCAGGTCGCCGTATCCGGGTCGGAGACGCCGCTCGGCCAGGGCACCGCGCGGTCATAGCCTGCTGCTGGTCGCCTGCTGACGTCTCTGGTCATCCCCGGTCGACACCGCCGTGCGGGAGCTCACCCCCGGATGCCGTCACGCCCCTGGTCGTGGCGGCTCGATAGCCGCCAGCCTGCGGCGCAGCGGGGCCAGATGAAGCCTGACGGGTAGGACCCGCTGCATACCGTGCGAGGGTCTCCTGGGCGCAGCCTTCGACGGCGGTGGCAGGTGAGGCCGGAGTATGCGAATCCGCCTTGGTCGCAGGCCCTGCCGCACGGCAGGGCCTGCATCTCCAACGTGTGGCGGCTCGACCGGTGCATCCTGACTGCCATTCGGGCCGGCCCGCCGAGGCACGTGCTCTTACATCACATGCTTGAAGGTCGACCAGCCGTGCCCGAGCTTGACGGGTGCGCCGAGGCCGGCGCCGCTGTGCGGGTAGTACCAGAGGTACCCGGAATCGTCGACACCCAGAACGTCCGCGGCGCCATCGCCACTGAAGTCAGAAGCCATCACGTGCTTGAAGGTCGACCAGCCGTGCCCGAGCTTGACGGGTGCGCCGAGGCCGGTGCCGCTGTGCGGGTAGTACCAGAGGTACCCGGAGCCGTCGACGCCGAGGATGTCCGCGGCACCGTCACCGCTCCAGTCGGCCGCCATCACGTGCTTGAAGGTCGACCAGCCGTGCCCGAGCTTGACGGGTGCGCCGAGGCCGGTGCCGCTGTGCGGGTAGTACCAGAGGTACCCGGAGCCGTCGACGCCGAGGATGTCCGCGGCACCGTCACCGCTCCAGTCGGCCGCCATGACATGCTTGAAGGCCGACCAGCCGTGCCCGAGCTGGGTGTAGTTGGACAGCTTCTGTTTGTTGTTCGGGTAGTACCAGAGGTACCCGGAGCCGTCGACGCCGAGGATGTCCGCGGCACCGTCACCACTCCAGTCGGCCGCCATCACGTGCTTGAAGGCCGACCAGCCGTGCCCGAGCTGGGTGTAGTCGGACAGCTTCTGTTTGTTGTTCGGGTAATACCGCAGCATGCCCGAGTCGTCGACACCCAGAACGTCGGCGGCACCGTCACCGCTGAAGTCGGACACTCGTTCTCCGTCGGCTCCAGGAGGGCGGGTGGACAGGCGGTTCTGGCTCACCGGTCGGCTGCCGGTGGGATAGCTGGTGCCGACCTCCACGGAGTTGGCGATCTCGCGGCTGATCTGAGAATTGCAGTAAACGATGTTCCAGTGTAGATGCGGCCCGGTCGCATTCCCGGTCGCGCCGGACGTACCGATTTGCTGGCCCTGCGCGATTCGTTGTCCTCGGTTGACGATCGTGGCGCTGAGGTGGGCATACTGGGAGCATCGGTTGTTGCCGTGATCTATCAGCGCGATGATGCCGCCACCGGCACTCCAACCCTCAAAATAGACGGTGCCGTCCGCCGATGCCACGATCGGGGTACCTTGCGGCATGGCGAAATCGACGGCGTGCCGGTTGTAGTCGTCGTTGTGAGAGAAGCCGCTTCCGGGAGTTTGGGTGACGGTGAACGCGTTTCCAGCTCCGTAGGGCAGCTTGAATGGCGCGCCACTGCCGGCATGCGCATAATTTTGAGGTGCCACAAATGCAAGCCCGGCGACAAGCGCGGCCAAGCTGACTACGATCCTGCGGTTCAAATCGACCTCCTTGAAAGGATCTCAAAATTCGGTGAAGGCGTTGCCTGGCGAGGTGGGTGCGGGTGTCACCTCGCGTGGATGGGGCTGTGAAGACGGGCGACGCCGATCGGGTCGCACGAGGTGCGCGTTCCGGCTGAGCCGGTTGCCCCGCCCACGATCGTCACGCCAGCCGACCCACGACACCTGAGCAAGCCAAGAAATGGTCCTCATCGGCGTCCCGGCAGGTCGGCGAGGCACTCCGGCGATGCGGACCGGCGCGGTGCCGCCACAGCGGGGCGCGGGCTCACGGCCGGGATCAGGCCGAAGGCCGCGAGCGCCGCCAGGCCGAACGGCGCACGACATCGCGGCGTCCCGGTCGTTCGAAGTGCGCTCTCGGCAGCCATCGAAAGATGGTAGATGATCGATGAAAGTTTTAGTACTCCAGCCGCACCTGATGGAGTTGGAGTCTTCGCTGGTAGTGGGCTGTTCTGGCTCGGTGCTGGTGTCGTCGTCGCCATCGCGACCATCGATGGATGTAGTCGAAGGGTCGGGTGGTGGTGATCAGGTGTGCCAGGAGACGTCGGACCTCGCCGAGGGTGAGGGGAATGAGGCCGTCATCGGATTCGGTGCCATTTTTGGCCTGCGCGGCGGTGATGGCGAGGTAGGCGTGGGCGCACAGAACAGGTGTTATGTGCCGGTACCAGGCGTCGTACCGATGCACCTGATAGTGATCCAAACCGACCTCGGTCTTCGCGGTCTGGAAGCATTTCTCGATCGTCCACCGAGTCCCGGCTACGCGGATCAGATCCTCGTCGAGGGTTCCTACGGGGCCGAAGGACAGGTAGTAGGCCAGATCCGTGGGGTCGGTGATGCCGCGGCGAATCAACAGCCAGTGACCGTGTCCGTCGACCGTACCGGGCAGGGAGGCCACGGCCCAGTCGTAGAGCCGCGGTCCTTTAGCGCCATCGCCGCAACTGCGCCGCTTCCACACCGGGCCGGCGCGTTCGCGGCGAGGACATCAGGACGGGAATTGCCTACCGTGGTGGGGATCCGCTGGTTGCGGGGCACGGCCAAGACGTAACCGATGCGCTGTTGCTGCAGCCAGGCCCGGAACTTGGAGTCCTGTCGGTATGCCTCGTCGGCGGTGACCCACCTTGCCGACAGGCCGGCGGTGATGGCACATTCGAGCATCCGCAGGCCCAGCGCGGGCTTCGTCGCGAAACCGACGGTCGCGGCGATGCCGGCTTCGGTGCGGCGGACGAGGTCGTCGCACCAGCCGCGGGACAGATACAACTCCCGGTCGATCAGCGGGTGGACGCGAGGCGGCCACCGCGTGATCGTCTGTACGTCGCGGGCACAACTTCGCGGCTCTGCGACGACTGGAACGCAACGGCATCCTCGAACGTCACGTCGTGGCGACGCGCCCGGTCGCGGTCGAGTATCGGATCACGCCGCTGGGCAAGACGCTGCGCGCGCCGGTCGACGTGCTTCTCGAATGGGCGGACGCCCACATGGCGCAGATCGAGCACGCCCGACGGGCATTCGACGCCGAGCTGGAGTGACAACCGGGGCGGCACCGCACGGTCCGCCCCGGCGTCGCGTGTCACTCGCAGACCGTGCCGTCGTTGTCCCGGTCGATGTACCAGTAGTACTCAGGATCCTTGCCCTGCCTGTACGGGCCGTACCCGTTCGCGTTCGCCTCCTTGCAGGTGCCGAAGCGCGGGTCGTTGCCGCCGCCGCCCGAACTGCCGCCGCCGGTGCTTCCGCCGCCGGAGTCGCCGTTGCCGCCGCCCGGCTCACAGGCCTCGCCGTCGAGGTCGCGATCCAGCCCGGTCCGGTATCCAGGCTGGCCGCGCAGTAGCGGCGCCTTGCCGGCTGCGCGTACGGCATCGCAGTTCTTGTAGTAGACGGCGGGCTTCGTGGTCTTGCGCGGAGTCGGCTTCGGCGCGGGCTTCGCGGTGGTCGGTGCGGCCGTGGTGGGTGACGGCGGCGGCTCGGGCGACACGGTGCTGACCTCGGGCGCGGGGGCCGTGGTGGTGGGCGCCGCCACGGTCGGCACCTCCTGGGCGACCGCCTTGTCCGGTGTCTTGTCCGGTTCGGTGGCGGGGCCGCCGGCGACGCCGATGCCGAGCAGCCCGCCGCAGCAGGTGAGGACCGCGATGCCGCTGACGAGGAGCACCTTGATCGCCGCGGGCTGGCGGCTCCACCACGACGGCCGTGGCGGTGGCGCGAACGGCATGCCGGGCTGATGGGGCGGTGGCGGCGGGCCCTGCCCGTGCCACGGGTTCGGGGGAGGGTGTTCGGTCACAGCGGGCAGTGTGGAGCGATGCGTTCGCACGGGAGTGTCGCCGAGCCGACAGACCGGCCCGTACCGGCGCGATAAGCGACGAAGTGGTGGGCGGCTGCCGGAACATCGGCATCCATGCTGCGGATGATCGGACTCGGCCCGTCGCCGAACGGCCGACGGCGAGAGGCGCAGTGGATCAGGCGTACGGCCGGGCCGTGAGCCGTCCCGCCGCCGCCAGCCGCTCGACGGCGGCCCGGTGGGGAACCGCGTGACTGGTACGGCCGCCCACGCCGGTAGTGGTGACGGCGGTGAACAGCGAGTTGAGCAGCGCCTCCTCCACCGCGTCCAGCACGGCGGCGAAGACCGGATCGATCGCGCCGTCCGGGATCGGCTGCTGATCCGACGTGGTGAACGCGATCGCGTAGTCGCCGCTCGTGTTGCTGAACGACGCACCCACCCGGGCCATCGCGAACACCGCCCGACGGGCGAGCCGCCGGAGCTGGCGCGCGTCCAGCGGTACGTCGGTCGCCACCACGATCATGCACGAGTTGCCCGGTGGTTCGGTCCGGTCGGCGGCCGGGACCAGCTCGTCGACCGGTAGCGGCACGCCGAGCGCGGTGAGGACGCCACCGAAGTTGGACTGGACCAGTGCGCCGACCGTGCGCGTGTGACCGGCGGCCTGGACCGTGCGGGACGAGGTGCCGATGCCCGCCTTGTAGCCGAGGGCGGTGGTGCCGGTACCGGCACCGACGCAGCCTTCGGCGGGGAGTCCGCCGGTCGCCCCCGCGACGGCGGCCAGGACGTGGGCCTCGGTGATCGGGCGGCGGCGGATGTCCGACAGGTGCCCGTCGTTCGTCTCACCGACCAGCGGGTTGAACGACAGCCCGTCCGGCCGTCGCTCCATCAGGTGCCCGAGCAGCGCGTCCGCCGCCCGGAACACCGACAGCGTGGCGGTCAGCACGACCGGGGATTCCAGTACGCCGAGTTCGTCCACCTGGGTCGAGCCGACGAGCTTTCCGTGGCCGTTGCCGGCGTACACCGCGGCGGGCAGCGTCCACCGTCCGGGGCCGAGCCCGCTCGGCACGATCGCTGTCACGCCGGTGTGCAGGTCGGCGCCGTCGTCGACGGTGGTGTGGCCGACCAGGACGCCGGGGACGTCGGTGATCGCGTTGTGCGTCCCGGTGGGCAGCGGCCCGACGTCGATCCCCAGGTCGCGGGCGCGCCGACCGGACCGGCTCAGGCCGCCGCCGCCCGGATCGCCTGCGCGAAGCCGGTCGGGGAGTAGTCGTCGGGGACGCCTTCGACCAGGATGATGTCGCCCTCGATGTGCCGCGAGCGCAGCGGTGCGATCTCCTGGTAGGCGGGCGAGTCCCACCACGCCCGCGCCTCGGCGATCCCGGGGAAGCCGAGCATCACGACGCCGCCGGGCCAGCTTCCCTCCCGGACCTCGTGCGGCGTCGCGTGCACGAGGAAACGGCCGCCGTGCGGGGCGAGGGTGGCCGGAAGACGCTCGATGTACTCGGCGATGTCCCGGTGCGGGGCGGCGTCCTGGAGGTGGGCGATGGCGTACGCGGGCATGCTGTCCTTCCGGCCGTCGGGCTCTGAACGCCAATCCTGGCACAGCGGTCAGCACGCTTTCTCGCCCGGTGACGATGGTGGGCGCTCAGGCCCCGGACGCGACGGCCGCGACGGCGGCGTGCGGCCGGTGGGCGTCGTCGTCCAGGCGCGTCAGGCGCTCGACCTCCGCGAACCCCGCCCGCCGCAGCCGCGCGGAGAACTCGTCCACCGGCCAGCGGTACGCGGTGGCGACCTTGTGCTCGAAGGCACCCATCTCGTCGCCGACGAAGATGCCGGCCACGAGCGGTCCACCCGGCACGATCGCGCGGCGGAACTCCGCCAGCACGCCGTCGAGATCCGGTGGCGGGAGGTGGATCAGCGAGTACCAGGCGAGGATCCCGGCGACGGAGTGGTCGGGGACGGCGAGGTCGTCCAGTGACCCGAGCCGGTACGCGCAGTCCGGATGCGTCGCCCGCGCGTGCGCGACGAACTCGGGAACCATGTCGATCCCGGTGGCGTCGACGCCCAGCGAACGCAGGTGGCCGGTGAGGTGGCCCGGTCCGCATCCCAGGTCGAGCACCGGGCCGGTCCGGACGGTCAGGTGGCGGCCGATGAGGGCGAGGTCGTCCCCATGGACCTGGCCGGTGGTGCCGAACAGTTCGATGTAGAGCGGCGCGACCGCGCCGTACGCCTGCCGTACCCGTGCGTTGTCCACCCGTCGACCATAGAGGCCGCACGCCTTGGCCGCATTTACCGGATGAATGAGATGAATGAATGGAAAAGTCGTCGCAAAGCTTCCGCCCGGTGAGGAATCGATAGCTTTCCGTCACTGAAGTTTCTATCCTTGAAGAATCCCGATCGCCAGCAGCGGAAGGGGCGGCATGCCACGCCGTTCGAGCCTCAGCTATCGAGATGCGTTACGACTGCTGGCCCCGGGCAGCACGCGCATCACCCAGACCGACAAGGTCGTCAGCGCGGGAATCCTCGGTGCCGGGGCGCTCACTCAAGGCGCGGCGCTCGCTTTGCTCGGCCCGAAGAACGCGCTCATGCAGCTCGTCCGGGACGCCACCGGAAACCAGGCCGGCCGCATCCGGACAACCGGCGGGAGGTCGTATTACGAGCTGCTGGAGGCCAGCCACACCGTGCTGGCGCTCTCCGCGTTCTTCGACGGTTTCCGCGACGAGGTCGGGCCGGGTTTCGACCGGCTGGAACTGACCGACGAGGAGAAGGTCGGCATGGTGCCGGCCGAGCGGCGCCACCACACGCTTCCGCAGGAGATCGACGGCGGCTACTTCCCGCTGCCCTCGTCCGTGCACGGCATGGACGACACCCGCCGGGACGTCGAGGCCGCCTACGTCAAGCTGTACGACGCGACGATCGCGTTCTGCGAGGGCCTGGCCGCCTGGCCGTCGGTGCGACGCGGGCTCGACCTCACGTCGATGCGCTCCCGCGTGGTGGGCCGGGCCATGTGGCACTACGAGGACCGCTTCGACCGGCTCGCCGCTGACCTCCCCGAGTTCGGGTTCCGGATGATCCGGCAGGCGATCGAGCACAACCTGATCGACAACCGGACGCTGACCACCGAGGTCTCGGCCCGGCTGGACGCGCTGGCGCAGCTCTACCGCAACCTCGCCGAGCTGTCCGGCCCGGTGGCCGCCGACCGGCCCGACCTGCTCCGCGAATCACTGGACCGGCTCACCGGCTCGCTCGCGGCGGTGTTCCGGCAGCCGCTGCTGCGGATCAAGGACGTCGACTTCCACCTGCGTCTGCCGAATGTGGACAGCGGCTTCATCAGCCCCGACTTCCGGGCCGCCGAGTACGGCAAGCACACGTCACCGGAGCGGGAACACTGGTGGGAGGACCAGCCGCGCCGGGGTGACCTCGTCGGGTTCCTCTCCGAGTACCTGACCGACCCGGCGAGCCTGCACCGTCCGCTGCTGCTGCTCGGCCAGCCGGGCGCCGGCAAGACGTTGCTGACCCGGGTGATCGCGGCCCGGCTGCCGGCGAGCCGGTTCACCGCGATAGTGGTGCCGCTGCGGCGGATGTCCGGGGACTCGTCGCCGACCGAGCAGATCGAGGCGGCGATCGAGCAGGTGATGGACGAGCGCATCCGCTGGGCGGACCTGCGCCGGGCCACCCAGCACACCACGGTCGTGGTGATCTTCGACGGGTTCGACGAACTCGTGCAGGTCACCGGCACGGCCCACTCGCAGTACATCGACCGGGTGGCCGAGTTCCAGGAGGCCCAGTGGGATCTGGGCTACTCGGTCATCCCGATCATCACGTCCCGGATCCTGGTGATGGACCGCGCCAGCGTGCCGCAGGGCACCGTGCTGGTCCGGCTGGAGGACCTGACCGACGCCCAGGTGACGGCCTGGCTGGCCGCCGTCAACGCGGCGAACGAGGACCGCCCCGGCTACCGCCGGCTGTCCGCCCGGGAACTGCTGTCGCACGGCGAGCTGGCCCGCCAGCCGCTGCTGCTCACGCTGCTGGCGATCTACTACAACGAGCACTGGGCCGACCGCCGTCCCGGCGTCACCATCTCCCGGTCCGACCTGTTCACCGGCCTGCTCACCGCGTTCATCAGGCGGCAGGTGAGCGAGAAGGCGCCGACCGCCCTTCCGCCCCACGAGCGGGAGGCCCGCGAGCACCAGCTCCGGCGCGACCTGGCGATCACCGCGTTCGCCATGTTCAACCGCAACCGGGAACTGGTGAACCGGGCCGCGCTCCGCCTCGACCTGGACTGCTTCGGCTCCGGGCCCGGAGACGGCTCACGGTTCGAACTCGGCGACGTGCTCGGCCCGGAACAACTGGTCACCGCCGCGTTCTTCGTGGTGTACGGCCCGGACGACGTGCAGGGCGAGGACGCCCGGCGCACGTACGAGTTCCTGCACACCACGATCGGCGACTTCCTGATCGCCGAGTACGTCATCGGAGCGCTGCGGAGCCTGGCCGAGCTGCGGCGGCACACCCGCAGCCCGGCCGGCTTCGGCTACCAGCTGGACACCGGCCAGTTCCGCGCGCTGCTCTCCCACCAGCCGCTGGTGAAGCGGGAGGCGGTGGTCGGCTTCGCCCGCGAGCTCAGTTCCCGCCACCCGGAGGAGCGGGACGGGATCGTGGAGACCATCGCCGGCCTGCTGGCCGAGGCCCGGCAGCGGACCAACCTGGCCGGCGTGGACGGCTACCGGCCCGCGCCGTACGACCCGGTGCGGCTGCTCGCCGCGTACACCGCGAACCTGGTCGCGCTCGCCGCGCTGGTGTCGCCGGACGGCGTACGCCACACCGACCTGATGGACGAGGCGACCTGGGTGTCGACGGTCCGGCTGTGGCGGGCGGGACTGGACGAGAAGGGCCAGCTCGCGATGATCAGTTGGCTCGGCCGGGACGCCGACGGCCGGATCATCGCCGAGCGGCGGCGCGAAGGCCGGGGGGAGACGGTGAACGTGGCCGCCGAGGAGGCGCGGCTGCTCGGTGACATCACCACCTACGGCCAGTTGCAGGCGGGCGCGCGGACGTGGCGCGGCCAGCAGCCGGACAGCTTCGAGGCCGGCCGGTTCCACGCCGACCTGGTGTCGCTGGCCACCCGCCGCTGGCCGGTGCCGTCCCTGCACCAGCTCATCCTGTACGACGAGCGCAGCTACCGGCGGCTGTGGGCGCGTGCCGTCGAGTCACCGGAGGCGGTGTCCAGCACGAGCGCCACGGTCCTGCTGGAGTGCCTCGCCGAGGACGGCGCACAGTTGCCGCGCGAGGTGGTGTGCGGGCTGACCCGGGTGGCGCTGAGCCGCCTGCCCGACTCGCCGACCGCGCCGCCCGAGCTGATCATCTCGTGCCCGTACCTGATCGACGAGTTCCCGGAACTGGTCGACTCGCTCGGCACGACCGACGACCACGCGGTGCTGCACGCGCTGATCCTGCGGCACGGGCTCCACCGGCTGCCGCAGCGGTACGTGCCCCGGGTCCGTCGGGTGCTCGCCGACATCGAGGACCGGCTCGCGGAGCTGCCGCTGGAGGACGGCGTGGTGTCGGCCGAGATGGCCGAGCAGTTCGCCGCCGCCCGGGTCGACAACCGCACCGCGCTGTGGCTGCTGATGGCGTTGAGCGAGTACGCCGAACTGGCCTGGCCGAAGATCCCGCCGAGGACGATGCACGCCCTGCTCGCGCACCGGCTGCCGGACGAGTTCCTCGACGAGGCGAGCCTGTGCCGGCTGCTCCTGGACTACCTGCGGGCCTACGACCGGGTGCCGGCCGAGGTCTCGCTGGCGTCCGCCCTCGACACGCTGCGCGTCCTCGCCGCGTCCGACCCGTCCGCCGGCCGGTCCAACCGGTCCGACCGGACCGGCCCGTCCGATCACACCGGCCAGATCCCGGCCGCCGGGGCGGTCTGACCACGCCACCCGTACCGCCACCACCCGTTCGGAGGCCCCGATTGGCACACTCGCCCCGGCACCGAGAGCACATCGTCCGAACGGGAAGGAGGAACCTGGCGGTCGACATCGCCGGGGCGGAACGCGGCTGGCCGGTCTTCCTGATGCACGGCACACCCGGCAGCCGCAACGGTCCACGGCCACGGTCCATCGTGCTGCACCGGCTGGGCGTACGGCTGATCTCGTACGACCGGCCGGGTTACGGCGGTTCCAGCCGGCTGCCCGGCCGCCGGGTCGCGGACGCCGCCGCGGACGTCGCGGCCATCGCCGACGACCTGGGCCTGGACGGGTTCTCTGTGGTCGGGCGCTCCGGCGGTGGCCCGCACGCCCTGGCCTGCGCCGCGCTGCTGCCGGATCGGGTCCGGCGGACCGCCGTCCTGGTCGGTCTCGCCCCGGCCGGTGCGGCCGGGCTGGACTGGTTCGGCGGCATGACCGACGCCAACGTGCGGGACTACGGCGCCGCCGAGCGCGACGTGCCGGTGCTCGCCGAGCAGTTGCGGCTGCGGGCCGAGCGGACCATGGACGACCCGGGCTCGCTGCTCGCGCTGCTGGTCGAGCAGATGACCGAGGCCGACCGCCGGGTGGTGGCCGGCGTGCCGATCCGCCGGCAGCTCACCGACGCCTACGCCGAGGCGCTGCGCCAGGGGCCGCACGGCTGGATCGACGACGTGCTCGCGCTGCGCGCCGACTGGGGCATCACGCTCACGGACATCCGGATGCCGGTCCGGCTGTGGCACGGCGCGGACGACAACTTCGCCCCGGCCAGCCACACCCGCTGGCTGGCCGAGCAGATCCCCGGCGCGCAACTGCACGTCCAGCCGCGCAGCGCGCACTTCGGCGCGGTGGAGGTGCTGCCGGAGATCCTCGCCTGGCTGGCCGACCCGCTGGAACGGACCGCCGTCAGATCGGATGCGGGTCGATGATGCGCCGCTGCAACCGGCCCTCCCGGGCGGCCTCCACGGCCGGGTGGTTCTCGCCCAGCCGGTAGGACAGTTCACGGGTGACCGCCTCCAGCTCCGCGCGCCGGCCGCTGTCCACCCGCTCCTGCATCACCACCAGGTTCGCCCGGCAGCGCAGCGCGTTCGTGTGGTCGCGGCCGAGGATCCGGACCAGCCCGTCGTGCGCACGCCGCAGCAGGCTCAGGGCCTCCACGTCCGCGGCCTCCCGGCCTTCCGGCGGGTCGGGCTGTTCGGCGATGCAGATGCCCTGGTTCATCCAGCCGGAGAGCGGGTACGGGTGCCCGCTGCCCAGCACGCCCGCGAGCGAGTCGGCGGACCGGCCGGCGAGCTGCCGGGCCTCGGCGAAGTCCCCGGCGCGGCGGGCCACCATGGCGAGGTTGACCATGCAGACCAGCGTCAGCGGGTGCGCCGGACCGAGGTTGCGCTGGTAGATGCGGTGCACCTCGGTGAGTTCCCGGCTGGCGCGCTGGAACAGGTCGACGGTGAGCAGGTTGATCGACAGGCTCAGCCGGCAGGTGAGCGTCTCCGGGTTGTCCGGCCCGAACCGCTCGTTCAGCAGCTCGTAGGCGGCTTCGAGGAGCTTGCCCGCCTCGACCGCGTGCCCGGCCGCGCGCATCGACACCGCCAGGTTCGTCTGCGTCCGCAGGGTGATCAGGTGTTCGGCCCCGGCCGTGTGCAGCAGGTCCCGGTGGACGCTGCGCAGCCGGGTGACCGACTGCTCGAAGTCGCCCGCGTCGCGCATGTCGATGCCGACGTACGCGGAGGAGGCGAGCGTGTCCGGGTGGTTCTCCCCGAGGATCGCGCGGCGCCCGGCCAGCACCATCTCGTCGTTCTTGCGGGCCTCCCGGAAGTCGCCCATCAGGCGCTGCGTGCTGGCGAGGTTGTTGAGCGCGGCGAGCGTACGCGGGTGCTCCTCGGTGAAGTTCCGCTTCCACGCGTTGAACGTGATCTCGTCCAGGCGCAGCGCTTCGCTGTACATGCCCATGCCGCGCAGGTCGCGGGCGAGCCCGCCGGCGGTCATCAGCGTGTGCGGGTGGTCCTCGCCGAGCAGGTCCCGCTGGGCCGCCAGCACCTCCTCGTCCAGCGCCCGGGACTCGGTGAACTGCCCGAGGAAGGCGAGGATGTTGGCGAGGTTGAACTGGAGGTGCAGCAACTGCCGGCGCAGGTCGTCGCGCGCCCGCGGGTCGGTCTCCTCCGCCAGCATCTGCTCCCAGGTCTGCGCGACCTCCTGCCCGAGCCGCCGGCCGGTCTCCAGGTCGCCGCGCAACTGGAGGTAGCGGACCCGGTCGATCATCAGCGCGCGCACCTCCACCTTGCGGCTCAGCGGCGCCTTGGAGGCCTCCAGGTGCGGCCAGATGACCCGGAACCGCGGCCAGCCGTCGGGGTCGTCGACCTCGCCCTCGGGCCGGGCGGCGGCGAGCACCAGGTGGACCTGCTGGCGGGCCTCGTCGAGTTCCGCCTCCGTCATCCGGGACCGGACGGCGTGCTGGAGCAGGCGGTGCATGAGCACCAGGCCGCCCCGGCCCCGCTCGCCGCCGGCCGGGTTCTCGGCCCGCAGGTCGACCCGCACCAGGGCGAGCCGGTTGGCCTGCTGCACCAGTTGCTGGCGGACCAGCCGCTCCTTGGCCTGCGGGTGGAACGGCACGAGCGCCTCGGCGAATTCGTCGCTGTAGACCAGGTCGGCGGAGATCTCCGGCGCGAACACCGAGCAGAGTTGCAGCACCCGGTAGGCCGCCGGATTGCGGGTCCGCAGGTGGTTGAGCGACAGCTCCCAGGTCGCCTCCACGGAGACGTTGCTGTTCGGCTCCATCACCGCGCCCGGCCCGAACTTGGCGATCTCGTTGAGGTAGCTGTCGACCGAGTGGCCGGTGTCGGCGAGCCAGGCCGCGGCGGCTGTGACAGCGATCGGCAGGTCGCCGAGCAGGGCGGCGATCCGGTCGGCCTGGTCGACGCGCATGGTCGGCACCCGTTCGGTGAGGTGCTGGATGCTCTCCGCGCGCTTGAACACGTCGACCTGAACGGTGGTGGCCCGCTCGACCCACTGCAGGTTCCGGGACGTGATCAGGACGTGACCCTTGCCGTCCGGCACGTACGGCAGGACGCCCTCGACCTCGTCCGCGTTGTCCATGATCAGCAGCCAGCGGAGGTCGGTGCGGCGCAGCGCCTGGAGCACCAGCCGGGCGTTCTCCCGGTTCGAGTCCGACGACGGTACGCCCAGGTAGGGCGCGAGGTCGCCGATGGCCGACTCGATGAACGGCACCTGGTCGGCGTCGATCCACCACACCATGTCGTACGCGGCGCGGTAGCGGTGGGCGTACTCCAGCGCGAGCTGGCTCTTGCCGATGCCGCCCATGCCCTGCAACGCCACCGGCCCGGTGCCGGAGAGCACCACCTTCGGGCTGCTGCGCAGCAGCGTCCGCAGCTCGCGCAGGTCGGCCTCCCGGCCGGTGAAGCGCTTGTTGCGGCCCGGCACCTCGAACACCGTGTTGTCGCGGCCGGGGAACCGGGGACCGGTCGGCAGTTCCAGGTCGGCCGGCACGCCCTCCCGGCCGACCAGGCGCAGGATCCGCGCGGCGGCGGTCCGGGCCTCCAGGCCGGCCACCGAGACGGTGTGCGCCGCGGGCACGTTCGCCAGGCGCCGCACGTCCGCGACGTAGACCACGAGCGGCACCTGGTCGGGCGAGCGGTCCGGCGCGGCGAGCACCGCCTCCTCGGTGGCGTTGGACTCGGAGACGATGATCAGCTCCCGGGCCGTCCGGGGCGTCTCGTCCTCGGCGAACCACGGGTCGGTCACCCGGACGTCGGCCGAGACCAGCAGGTGACCGATCCACTCCGCCCACACCCGGTCGTACGGGGCGTGCCGGAGCAGGATCTCGTTCTCCACCGAGTTGGAGGTGCGGGTGAACCGGGCGTTGACCCGCTCGCGTACCGGGCTGCTCATCGGCGGCAGCGACTCCACCTCGCCCCGGGTGATCTCCCGGGCCAGCACCTCGTACGCGGACAGCAGCGACCCGTTGACGCCGGGCTGGTCGGCGAACGTGGCGAGCAGTTCCTCGTACGCGTAGAACGCCTGGTAGGGCACCTGCATCCGGGCCCAGTACCGGTCCCGTTCGGCCTCGCTCATCCCGCTCGGCAGACCGCTGAAGCGCTGCCGCGCCACCGCCCGCCCGGTGTCCGCCTTGACCTTCTCCGCCGGGTCGATCCGCATCGGCACGGGCAGCACCCGGATCCGCCGCGACCCGTAGCGGTGCTCGACCAGCCGTGCCACCTTGGCCGCGCCGGTGATGCCCTGCTCGCTGAGGGTGAAGCAGGTGACCAGCACGTCCGGTAGCTGGATGGTGCAGATGTCGGCCACGTCGGAGAAGCCGGTGCGGCTGTCGATCAGCACGTAGTCGTAGTTGCGCTTCATGTCGGCGCGCAGCGCGTCGAAGAAGTAGCCGCCGCCCTGCCGCTCGTAGAACTCGTCCCAGTTCATCCCGGCGAGCGCGCCCGCGTAGTCGTTGTTCTGCTGGCCCGCGCCGAGGAAGTCCAGCGTCCCGTCACCGGGGAAGTTGGACCAGTTCAGCGAGAACGAGTACTTGTGCACGCGGGCGTACTGCTCGTGCCAGCGGTCGTCGCCCTTGTCCTGCTTGGTGGCGGTCGCCCACTCGTACTCCCGGATCAGGTCGATCACCCCGCCGGTGCTCTCCAGCGCGTCCCGGTCGATGAACGGCGCGAAGAAGCGCGACAGGCCGGGGGACTCCAGGTCCCAGTCGACGGCCAGCACCCGCTTGCCGTTGGCGGCGAGGATCCAGGCGACGTTCGCCAGCGCCATCGTCCGGCCGGTGCCGCCCTTGTAGGAGTAGAAGGTGACGACCTGTCCCTCGCGTCGGGTCATGTGTCCACTCCCTCGTCGGGCGGCGGGTTCTCCCAGAGCCGGGGTTTGCTGATCGGCCGTCCCGGCGGCGGGTAGGCCGGTCTCGCCTCCAGATAGCGGCGGCGCATCCGGTCGACCAGGCCGTGGATCCCGGCCCGCCAGTCGTCGTAAGTGGTGATCGCCAGTGGGCGTGCCGCGGCCGGGAAGATCTCGATGGCCCGGTCGAGCAGCACCGCCGCGTGGGAACGGCGGCCGGGTGCCGAGTCCTCGATGATCACCACGACGCCCACCCAGCGGTGCAGCGAGGCGACGGCCGCGCGGACGGCCTCCGCACCGTCCGGCGTATCGACCACCCGAGGATCGATCATGAGTACGCCCGGGCAGCCCCGGAACAGCCCGGCGTCCGGTACGAAGTCGCGGACGTCGATCGGCATCCGCAGCCGCTGCACCGCGTCGGTCACGTCGTCGACCACCGGCGGCCGGTCGCGGAACGGGCGCCACCGGCCGGCGTGCGTGTCGGACCGCCCGTTGAGCCGTCCCGGGTCGGCCGGTTCCTCGGGCGCTATCACCACCGCCCGGAACGGCACCTCGCTGGTCGGGGACGACGGCAGGTCGGTCGGCCCGGTCGGCGGCTCGGCCGGTTGCAGCGGCGTCTGCTCGGCGGTGTCGACGATGTGCTGGGCGAGCCGGCCCAGCACCTCCTTGTAGGCGTGCTGGAACTTCTGGAGCCGGCAGAGCGCGCTCATGCCGTTCGCGGCGTACGCGTCCACGTCGGCGGCCATCGCCACCGCCCGGGCCTGGTCCGGCGCGTGCACCGCGGCGGGCGACGGGATCCACAGGACCGGCAGGATGTTGTCGCCGTCGGCCGGCCGGCCGGCCCGGATCAGCCGTTGCCGGAACCACTCCCGTTCCCGGCGCGAGTCGTCCCGGTTGAGGTAGTCCGGCGAGTACAACGGCACGAACACCTCGGCCTCGGCCAGCGCGGTGCGTCTTCGTTCCGTCCGGTCCTCCGGCGGCCGCACCATGAAGTCGGCGAAACCCTGCCGGCGTAACCGGTCGCCGGGCCGGCCGTCGATCGCCAGGTTGAGATCGTGGTAGAAGCGGCGGACCCAGTGGTCGCCCGGGGTGCGGTCGTTGTGTGTCGGCGGGGGGACGTAGCTGAGGAAGAAATAGGGCGGGCCCGGCAGCGCGGGCCGCTCAGAGGTCACGACGGCACGACCGTTCCACGGGAAGTGCGCCTGACCCCCAACCGGTAATGATCACGCGCTGCTCCCCAGTCGACACGATGCGGCGTCTATCGATCAGGGTAGAGAGGTTGCGCCCGGGTTACCAGGCCCTCACCGTCCGATGTGGGCATCCATCCAGGCCGCCGCGACGCGTACCGCGCCGGAGATCGGCAGCAGCCGGGCCGGTGCGTCCCCCACCGTCCCGTGCCGGGTGAACGCCGCCCGGTCGAGTTCCGCGCCGATCGCGGGAAAAGGGGCCGCATCCAGGTGCGGAGCCTCGAAGTCCAGCCGTTCCCGGCGGCCGTCGCGCAGCACGTAGCAGCGGTACGGACGACGCGGCGCCGGCCGGCGGGACCGGTACTCGGCGAGGTGCAGCGCCGTGCATGTCGCATAGCCGACACCGAGCAGCAGCGTCCGGGCGCCGGCCGCCTCCAGGGCCGCGAGCGGGGACCGCTCCCCGAGGTGGGAGTCCAGGTCGTGGACGCGCATCAGCTCCTGCGCCCGCGGCCCCCACGCGCTGAACGACGTCTGCGGGTGCCGGCTGCGGACCGCGCCGGGCAGCCTCCGTACGTGCTCGGCGAACGCGCCGACCCCGAACGACGGCGTGACGGCCGGGTCGAAGCCGGGCATCCGGTCCTCGTACGCCAGGCGTTCCTCGTCGGTCAGCCCGGCGGTCGCGGCACGGTACGCGGCGCTGCTCACCGAGTTGTCAGGGGTCTGTGCCGGAACCACGACGGTGCCGGACGGACCGACGGCGGCCCGCAGCGCCGCAGCCAGGGTGCCCGCCCCGCCGTCGACAGGCCCGAGCGCGCGCAGGGAGCAGTGCACGAGCACCACGTCACCGGGGCCGAGCCCGAGCGCGCGCAGGTCGGCGGCGAGCGTGCCGGCCCGGTACGCGGTCCGGGCGGCGGTCACGACGGCCACCCGGACATCGAACGCGCGACCTGCCGGACCAGCCGCGAGCCCGCCGGGGTGAGCGCGTCCGCCCGTTGCAGCGCGCCGATCGCCTCGGCCGTCCAGTCGCGATACCGGCGGTAGACCGCCTGCGCGCCGTCGACCTGGCGGCCGGCCCGGATCCGCCAGATGTCGGCCACCGCCGCGTGCGCGTAGATGCCGTGCAGGACGGCCTCGGCGGGCCGCGGGTCGGGCCGCCAGCCCACTGTGATGTCGGTCGGCCGCGTGCCGTCGACCAGGTCGCAGATGTCCAGCAGCGCGTTCATCTTGCTGTGCTGGAACTCGTGCACGAGCAGCACCGCGAGCGATCCGGCATCGGTCTCCGTGGCCGCGACACCGCCGAACGCCTGCCGCGCGGTCGACGCCTCGCTGACACCCGCGCCGCTGCGCCGCAGCGGCACCACGGCCCGCAGCCCGGCGCGCAACTCCTCGGCGTGGCCCGGCACCTCGTCCCGGATCGCCTGCCACGCCGCCGCGAACGTCTCGGCCCAGCGCGCGGCGCCCGCGTCGTCGAGCCGGTCACCGGCGGGCAGCCGGTGGCAGTCGCGGTGCGGGTCGCCGTCCTCCAGCAGGACGCTCACGTCCGGCGCGGTGAGCACGCGGGCCGGCCACCACCTCGGCGCGTCCCCGGGCGTCCCGGGCCGGACCGTGACCGTCACGTCCCCGGCGGTCACCCGCAGCGAACCCGGGCCGGTCTCGACCCGTGCGGCGCCGTCGCCCACCTCGGGCAGCAGGACCGTGCCCACCGTCGGCAGGTGCAGACGGCCGGATCGCACCGGTACGTCGAGGCGTACCGGCGTGCCGGCGTCGAGCGCGGCGGCGACGGCGAGCGCGGTCAGGTAGTCCGGTCCCTGCCGGGCGCCGGTGCCGGTGCCGGCGAGGCAGTCGACAGCCCACGCCCGCACGTAGGGATGGGCCGCGATCCGGGCGACGGACTCCGGCGCGCTGCGGTCGAGGGCGGTCAGCGCCTCCCAGCCGTCGGCTCCGGCCCCGCCGGCCGGCAGCCGGTCGGCCACCTCGGCGAGCAGCGCGCGGACGATGGCGATCTGCGCCTCGACGAGCCGGCCGATGGCGACCCGGTCGCCGGTCAGCGCCGCGAGGCGGTCGATGAAGTCGTCGGGCAGGCCGGCGTCGAGCCGGACGGATGCTGGTGGGTTCTCGTTCACGTGCACGATCAGCTCTTTCAGATCGGCGCAGTAGACACTCGGATGGTCGAAGTGCCCGGCGCCGTACCGGTGGGCGAAGAGTCCGCCGCCGCACTGGTCGACCACCGGGCACCGCCGGCACTCGTCGCTGAGCCCGGCCCGGCCGGAGCGGCGGCGGGCCAGGAGCGGGTCGGCCGCCACGTCGTCGGCCGCGTGCGAGAAGACGGTCATGCCGGTGGACGGCGCGCCGTCGTACGCGGTCTTGAGCGAGTCCGCCTGCTCCCACTCGCCGTCCGTCTCGATCACCGCCAGGTCGACCGGGTCGAGGCCGAGCCACTCGGTGCCGCTGGGCCCGCCCGCGGCGGTGGACAGCAGCGAGTCGAAGAGGCGGACGGAGACCGGCCGGCCGTCGGCCCGCCAGCGGTCGTAGACGGCACGCAGCCAGTCCGCGTACGCGGTGCCGCCGCCCGCCGGCCGCCACGGCGGGTCGTCCCAGGTGGCGTGCGGGAGCAGGAAGTCGATCCGCGGAGGCTCCTGGGCGAGCAGTGACTCGTAGACCGCGATCGGGTCGTTGCGCACGTCCACTGTGCACAGCAGGCCGGAGTAGATCCGCCGGTACGCCGGGCGGCGCAGCAGGGCGAGCGCGCGGAGCACCTGGTCGTAGCTGCCGGCACCGGACCGGAAGCGCCGGTGCCTGTCGTTGGCGGCCCGGTCGCCGTCGAGCGATACGCCGACCGCCACGTCGTGTTCGGCGAGCACGTCGCAGAGCCGCTCGGAGAGCAGGACGCCGTTGGTCTGCATGCCGAGCCGGAGCCGGGTGACCGGGCCGACGACTCGCCGGAGGTCCGCGAGCACCTCGCCCAGCCGCTCGGCGCCGAGCAGCAGCGGCTCCCCGCCGTGCAGGATGACAGTGACGTCCGGCAGGTCGTGGGCCACGGCGTGTTCGGCGATCCGCCCGGCCGCCGCCCGGAGCACCTCCGGCGTCATCCGTACCGGGCGGCGGCGCCAGCTCTGGTCGGCGTGTTCGTAGACGTAGCAGTGGTCGCACGCCAGGTCACACCTGGCGTGCACCTTGAGGACGAACTCGGTGAGCGCCGCGCGGGCGGGCCCCGGGGCCATCGGGGATCAGATGAACGACGAGAACTTCGCCGCCGGGATCCGGGTCTGATCGAGGTGAGCCGCCATCACCCGGCGCACGATGGGGGAGATGTCCGCGGCGGAGAGCCGGTCGAGCGGCTCCGCGCGGACCCTGCCCAGCGAGACCGGGGGCTCATCCTGGCGCAAGGGTGCGGTTGTCATGAGTCTTCCTTAGGTTCGTATACGCCGGCCGAGCACAGCGGCGACGGCCAACCTAGTGCCTCTGGGGGATCCAGCACCATCGACCCACCGGTGGGGAGACGGTTCTTTTTGGACGGTTCGCCGGCCGGCGCCGTCGTCGCCAGGGGGAGCGACCGTAAGGGATCAATTATGCGCCTTTTTGCCCATCTGGACCACGAATCGAAGTTCAGACTTTGCCAGAAATCGTCCACCCCGATCCCCTGGTCAGGCGAGGGATCGGGGTGGACGAGCGGCTCAGACGGCCGGGCCGCTCCCGGACGGTGCGCCGAGGTGGATGCCGACGTCGGCCGGCTCGGTCATCTGGTCGTATGCCCTGGTCCGCAGCCGGTTGGTCTGCACCTCGCCGTCGAGCAGCGCCGCCCGCAGCGCCTCCGCGTCGCCGATCTCCTTGGCGGTCACCGCGTCGGCCGCTGTCGTGGCCCCCTGCACCACCTCCAGGTGGGTGCCGTCGGTGGGCATCAACTCGGTCCACTTCGCCAGGCAGTACACCCGCTCCGGCACGTCCTGGCACTCGGTGGTCAGCTCGGGCATCTCGTCGCCGCTGCCGAGGTGGCCGGTCCGGTACGTCGTCAGCTCGTCCACGAACGCCGTCAGCTCGTGCTCCACCTGCGGCGCCAGGCTGGTCGCCACCACCTTGCCGAAGATCCACCGCAGCGCGGTCAGCTCCATGCCGGCCCGCACCGGCAGGTAGAGCTTCGCCCAGCTCGCGTTGACGAAGTCGCCGGGGTCGCGCTCCGGGGCGCGGGCGTCGCCGCCGGACCACCAGCCGGGGTACGCCACGAACGACGCGCGCTCCCAGTCGAAGACGCGGTGCCAGAAGTCGATCTCCCACGCCTCGTCCCGCACGCTGGCCGGGAAGTGCGCCTCCACGATCTGCGAGACCATCTCGTTCACCGGGGAGAACCCGGCCCGCAACCGCGCCTCGAACTCGTCCCCGGCCGTCTCCACCGCCGCCAGCGCCTCGTCGCGCCGGTCCTGCCACTCCTGGAGATCGGTCAGGTAGCCCGCGACGAGCGCGTTGTACGCCGCGTCGTCGGCGGTCTGGTCCACCACCGTCGGGGTACGCCGGAACCCGGCGGCGAGCTGCACGTCCGCGCCCGGACCGGCCAGCCAGCTCCGGGCGCCGACGTGCACGCGTACGCGCAGCACCGGCCGGCCGTCCGCCTCGGTGACCACCGGCACGCCCACCACCCGGGCGGCGATCGCCTCGGGCGGGCGGCGGGTGATCAGCGTGAGGTTCTGCCGGATCGTGTCGATGTCGCCGTCCCACTCCCAGCCGGCGTCGAACGCGACGTCGACGTCGTAGTCGGCGCTCATGTCACCGGTGAGTCCCCACTTGTCGAGCGTGACCACGGGCGAGTACACGACGCGCGTCTCCACCGCTGCGGGCGTGCCACGCGGCGGGCGCTCCGGCTTCACCGGCATCGGGGGCAGCGCGGCGACCGCGTTGTCGCGGATCCGCTTCCGCCCGTCGACGATCTTCTGCGCGAAGGCGAACGCCGGATCCTTGATCGTGGGGGCCCAGCAGACCCGTGCCCCGTACCGCTCGTGGGCCAGCTCCAGCCGTTGCAGCACCTTGAAGTAGTGCAGTGTGATCGGCGTGGCCCGGTTCGGGTTGCGGACGGTGCGCTTCGAGGAGGACTCCGTACCGGTCTCGCTGACCAGTTTGAAGTCGGTCTTGTGCTGGGTGCGGTAGCGCGCCGCGACCTTCGATGTGGCGGTCCGGCTGTCCTTGACCGCGCGGCGGCTCGTCTCCTGGCTCGCCGCGGTGACGCTGGTGGCGAAGCCGATCGTGTGGCTGGCGTTGAAGGTGCCCCAGACGCCGGTCGGGCTGGTGTACTGGCCGGTGTGGCTGGCGTTGAGCCCCCAGGTGTCGGTGAGCGACTTCTGCCGCTCGAAGCCCTCCTGGAGTTCCGTGGTGAGCGCGCTGGTCAGTTCGACGTCGGTCTGCTGTTCCGACTCGTTCTGCTCCTCCAGGGTCAGCTCGCGCTTCGTGTAGGTGCGCTGCTCCAGCACCGCCTCCTCGCCGGGGGCGAGCGCCAGCGCGTAGACGTGCTCGCCGAGCGCGAAGCCCACCGGCCGGATCCGGGTGCGGTCGAGGAACGCGATGCCCACGTCGGACTGGAGCAGCCCGGCGAGGAACTCCGTTTGCTGGTCGCCGAGGAGCGTCTGGCGTCGCGCCGGCGGCTCCCGGTACGACATGCCCGAGTCGACGCCGGGCAGCGCCTCGGTGGCGGCGTCCATCTCGTTGGCCTTCCACAGGTCGTGGAGGCCGAGTTCCTTGAGCAGGTGCGGCAGCCGGTCGCCGTCGAGCCCGCCGTAGCGGATCGCCTCGATCAGCGCCTGCTTGACGTAGAACGGCAGGATGGGCGTCTCGCCACCGCCGAAGGTGAGCCGGACCGGTACGAAGTAGTTGGAGTAGACGTACCGGTCGGAATGCGCGGTGCTGAAACCAAGCGTCGCCGGATCGGCGTCGGCGACGACGACTCTGCCCATCGGTGCTCCTCTACAGCGGCAGGTTGAACAGGGATTGCAGGCCCCGGTACGTCATCTCGTGCGAGGTGACGAAGAATCCGGGGAACAACTGGCTGAGGGCGGCCTGACGGAGGACCGTCTCGCGTACGGCGTGCGTGGTCAGTTCTTCGAGGCCGGCGACGACCTCCGCCGGGACGCCGCCCTTCGCGGCTCGCTGGTACGCCTCCGCGATCGCCTCCCAGCGACCGTCGAACGTCTCCCCGAGGTCGTCGGCGACGGTTCCCCAGGTCTTCTCGAAGCGCTCCAGCTTCGTCGAGGACGTCCAGTCGACGTTCGTGACGCGGGCCGCCTCGGGGTCGACGAGCAGCAGGTCGGAGCGGAGGTCCCCGACAGTGGTGGACACCTTCCACCGGAACCGTTCGGCGAGGTGGGTGGCGAGCGCCTTCTCCGCGCCGGTCGCGGCCGGGTTGCCGGTGAACCCGACGAGCCGCAGCAGCAGATCCCGGTCCGGGTGGCCGAGCAGCATCTGCGCGACAGTCTGGCGCAGCACCGCCTCGGAGCCGCGCAGCGCGGGCGCCAGCTCCGGGTGGGCCGCGCGGACCGCCTCGACCACAGTCGCAAGCGACTTCTCCGCGAACGGTTCCAGGCCCGGTGACCGGCCGGCGAGCTGCGCGACCTCGGCCGCCATCCGCCGGTGGACCTGCTGGCCGAGCCGCCACGGTTGCGCCTGCCCGGCCTTGCGCAACGCGCGGAACTCCTCGTACGCGGCGGTCTGGAGCGCCCCGTTGAACGCGGTGGTCAGCCGCTGCTCCAGTTGCCGGGCGATGGCGGCGCGCACGGCGGCGGCCCGGATGTCCCGGGGTGTCTTCGGCGGTTTCAGCTCACGCAGGTCCTCGACCCGCTTGATGATCTCGTCGAGCGCCTCGGTCAGCTCGGCGCGAGTCGCGGCCCGGCCGGCCGACGAGACCGTCTCCGACATGCTCGCCATCAGCACGGGCCGGCCGTCGAGGCTCACCAGCGCGCCGAGCCGGGTGCCCGCACCGGCGCCCGCGAACGCCTCGGCGTGCGCCGCCTGGTTGAACACGGTCAGTGTGAGTTCGGCGTCGACGAGCAGCACCCGGCCCTGCCGGAACAGCGCGTCGAGCACCTTCGGAGGGAAGAGCGTCCGCAGCACCGCGAGGCCCACCTGGGGCGTGGCGACGATCGCCGCCCGGCCGATCGCCACCAGCAGCGCGGCCGTCCGGGCGGTCAGCAGGCGCGCCTCCCGGGCGCCGGCGAGCAGCAGCGGCACGTACCGGACGGCGGCGCGCACCGCGACGCCGCCGAGCAGCCGGGCGAGCTGCACCAGGCCGGTGAGCACCTGGTAGAGGTCGCCGGCGACGCGCCCGAGCAGGCGGCCGGCGGCGAACGGGTCGAGGTCGTCCAGGTGCCGGGCGAACTGGGCCGCCCAGCCGCGCCACAACGCCAGCAGCCGGTCCGGAACTGTCGTCGGGTCCAGCGCGGCGACGATCCCGGCCAGCGCCTGGCGTACGACTGTGGCCTGGTCGGCGAGGCGCTGCACACCGGCGCGCGGGTCGACTGCGAGCACGATGAGCGTGGTGAACTGCTCCTGCTGGAGACGGCCGATCAACTGCACGAGCTTGCCGAGGTCGACCACCACCGTCGCGACGGACTCCCCGACGCCGACCGCGAAGCCGTCCAGGAACAGCTTCGGGTTGATCCCGTTCCAGGCCGCGTAGTGCCGCATCGCGTCGAGCAGCGCGGGATCGAGGCCGAGCAGGTAGCGGCGGAAGGAGCCGTCGGAGTCGACGTCGGAGGCGGCCAGGTCGAAGAACGCCTCGGCCAGCCGGAGCTTCGCGAGCATCGAGACCAGGTCCCAGACGTTGTCCGGCGTGATGCGGCCGGTCATCGCGGCCAGCACCCGCTCGCGGGTCATCGACCGCGTGGCGTGCGCGTCCATCCAGTACCTGACAGTCAGCGCGACGAACTCCACCCGTGGATCCTGGGTGCGTGCGCCGAAGACCGCGGCCCGGTCCTCGGCGGACACCCGCGGCACGCTGAACCAGTCCCGGATCATGACGGATTCGTTCGCCGGCTGCCCCAACTTCCCCACCACCCCTCCAGCCGTGTGCACTGTCGGGCCGCGCGGAGGGCGGCGGTAGTGCTGGGTCGAGAAGCTGACATGGCCCCACGGCGCTCTCCGGCGTCTCACCCGCGGCGATCGTTGCCCTGGAGGCAACGACGGTGGCCCGCTCCGTCGTTGATCGGCACTGTCCCGCCGGAGAGTGTGGAGGTCGTCACCACCTCCCGAGCGAAGGGTCGGACAGATGTCCTTCCAGGCGTACCTCGACGCGATCGAGGACAAGACCGGCAAGACCCCGCGCGTCCTGGTCGACGAGGCCAAGGAGCGCGGCTACGACGCCGCCGACGTGAAGGCCGCCGTGATCGTGGGCTGGCTGAAGGACGAGTACGGACTCGGCCGGGGACACGCGATGGCCCTGGTCCACGTGGTCAAGAACGGGCCGAAGATCAGCGCCAAGCACGTCGGCTCCACCGGATCCCACCGCGACGACAGCGACACGCTGTGGCTGGACGGCAGAGCCGCCCGAGCCTCCGCCTAGCGGCTGTGGACGGCGACGCCTACCGTTCGCCCCATGGGAGCGATCAAGCCGTGGCACCTGTCCGTTCTGATGCTCTGCTGCCTGCTGCCGCTCATCGCGGCAGTGGTGGCGGTGGTGTGGACGCGGCGGAGTCGCCGCTGACCGTCAGCGGCCGGCGACGAACTCCTCCACCGCGGTGCAGATCCGCCCGAGCGCCTCAGCCGAGGCCGCCAACGGTCCGGGCACCATCATCGAGTGGTCGGCGTCGGCGACCTCCACCACGTGCGGCGTGAGCCGGCGCGCCACCGCACCGTCCCAGACCCGGTCGCCGGTGCCGCCGGCCAGCAGGAACGGCGCGGTGGCCCGGCCCAGCGGCTCCCGTACCGCGGAGTTGGTCAGCAGCGGCGTCAGCCACACCGCCGGGATGCCCCGGTCGGCGGCGAGCGGCGCGGCGAAACTGCCGAGCGACTTGCCCACGAGCAGATCCACCCCGGCGTCGAGGACCGGATCCAACTGCTCGGCGACCCACTCCGGCGCGCTGTCGAGGCGCAGATCCCCCAGCGACCGCCAGGTCACCTCGTGCACCTCGAAACCGAGCCGGCGCAACGCCTCCCCGATGTAGACGAAGAGCGGTCCCCGGGTGTCGTAGCCCTGTCCCGGTGCGAGTACCGCGCGCCGATCCGCCATGGTCGCCTCCCTTGCGTTCGATCGATGCGTCACGCTAGCCGCCGCACGGGCTTCCGGTGACCCCTCGGCCTCACAGCCGTTCCGGGGTACGGATGCCGAGCAGGTCCAGGCCCTGCCGCAGCACCCGCCCGGTCAGGTCGCACAACACGAGTCGGCTCTCCCGCACCGGCTCCTCGGCCCGCAGCACCGGGCAGCGTTCGTAGAACGCGCTGAACGCGACCGCCAGCCGGTGCAGGTAGGCGGTCAGCCGGTGGAACTCCAACCCGCCCGCCACCTCCTCGACCACCGAGGCGAAGCCGACCAGCTCCACGGCGAGCGCCCGCTCGGCTGGCTCGGCGAGCGAGACCTCCGCGTCCGGCCGCGCCGCCGCGCCGGCTCGCCGGAAGATCGACCGGACCCGGGAGTACGCGTACTGGAGGTACGGTGCGGTGTTCCCGTCCAGCGACAGCATCCGCTCCCAGTCCAGCACGTAGTCCTTGTGCCGGTCGCCGGACAGGTCGGCGTACTTGATCGCGCCGACGCCCACCGCGCACCCCACCTCGGCGGCCTCCGACTCGCCCAGCTCCGGGTTGCGCTCCCGGGCCAGCGCGGTGGCCCGCTCCACCGCCTCGGTGAGCAGCCCGGCCAGCTTCACCGACCCGCCGGCCCGGCTGCGCAGCATCCGCCCGTCCGGACCGAGGATCGAGCCGAACCCGACGTGCTCGGCCCGCGCCGGTGCGGTGAGCCAGCCGGCCTGCACGGCGACCGCGAACACCATCTCGAAGTGCCGCCGCTGCGGAAGCCCGACCACGTAGAGCAGCCGGGTCGCGCCGAGCGCGCCGGTCCGGTGCCGCAGTGCGGCCAGGTCGGTGGCGGGGTAGCCGTAGCCGCCGTCGGACTTGCGCACGATCAGCGGCAGCGGCTCGCCGTCGCGCCCCACTGAACCGGGCGGGAACACGCAGTCCGCTCCGTCGCTGCGCCGCAGCAGTCCGAGCCGGTCCAGCTCCTCGACAGTCGGCGCGAGCTGGTCGTGGTAGCTGCTCTCGCCCCGGAAGTCGTCGCCGGACAGCGTCACGTCGAGCAGGTCGTACACGGTCAGGAAGTAGCCCTCCGACTGCGTCACCAGCAACCGCCACAGCCGCAGCGTCGCCGGGTCACCGCCCTGCAACGCCACCACCCGCTGCCGCGACCGCCCCCGGAACGCCTCGTCGTCGTCGAACTTCGCCCGCGCCGCCTTGTAGAACCCGTCCAGGTCACCCATCGACAGCTCCTGGGCCGCCCCGGCCTCGCCCAGGTCGAGCAGGTGCTCGATCAGCATGCCGAACGGCGTGCCCCAGTCGCCGAGGTGGTTGGCGCGCAGCACCCGGTGCCCCAGCCATTCCAGCGTCCGCGCCGCCGCGTCACCGATCACAGTCGAACGCAGGTGCCCGACGTGCATCTCCTTCGCCACGTTCGGCCCCGAGTAGTCGACCACCACGGTCTCCGGCTCCGCCACGGGCGGCACGCCGAGCCGCGGGTCGGCGGCCATCGCGGACACCAGCCCGCCGAGCGCGTGCCCGGCCACCGTGAGGTTCAGGAAACCCGGCCCGGACACCTCGACCGCCGCGCAGAGGTCGGCCAGCGCCGCGTGCTCCCGTACCTCCGCGGCGATCTCCCGCGGCGGGCGGCCGAGCCGCCGGGCCAGCCCCAGCGCCGCGTCGGACTGGAAGTCCGCGTGCTGCGAGCGCCGCACGGCCGGGTCCACCGGCCCGCCGGCCACCGCCGCGAACGCCGGCGCCAGCCGGTCGGCAAGCAACCTTTCAAGATCCATGGGTACGCCGATCTCGCTGTGGATCCGCCGCGCGGATCACCTGATGGGAACGCGACGGCGGAGCGAGGACGATCGATGACGACCGGCGGCTCGGTCCGCCGGTCGCAGGAGGAAAGGCTCAGCGCAGGCGGTAGCGGGACCGCCGGCGTCGCAGCGCGCCGAGCCGGACGTCGGAGGACGTCATCGGGTATGCGTGCGAGCTGGCCACGTCGGCAGCGTAACCGGCCGGTCCGGGGTCGGCGCAAGCGCGTACCCCGGACCGGCTCGTGGTCAGGCCGAGGTGGCGACCGCCTTGCGGTAGCGCCCGGCCAGGCGCCGCACCCGGGTGTACGCGCTGCTCAGGCCCATCGCCCGGCGTACCTCGACGAGCGTGCGGCGCACCGTCGCCGGGTCGTCGGAGAGCGCGATCGCGGGCTGCTGCGTCCTGCCGTGCTCACTGCTGTCGATAGCTTTCCGTGTAGTAGCTGCCGACCTGCTCCCGGTACTCGGGGTGCGCGAAGTGGTCCCTGTCGAACGCCGGCGACTCCTTCACCTGCTCCCGGGTGCGGTCCACGTGCACGACGCGGTCCAGGTGGTCGACCTGCGCCACAGTGCCGGCGGGCAGCAGCACCTTCTTGCCGAAGATCCACGGACCGGTGTCCACCACCAGGTACCGCGCGTCCGCGTC
>NZ_CP120862.1:0-660000 GCF_029581475.1 Micromonospora sp. WMMD1076 | reverse complement strand
AGCGAGTTCTTAGCGGCCCGTACCCCAAACCGACACAGGTGGTCAGGTAGAGAATACCGAGGCGATCGGGCGAACTGTGGTTAAGGAACTCGGCAAATTGCCCCCGTAACTTAGGGAGAAGGGGGGCCGGAGACGTGAAGCCCCGCGCGGGTGGAGCGTTGTATGGCCGCAGAGAGCAGGGGGAAGCGACTGTTTACTAAAAACACAGGTCCATGCGAAGAAGTAATTCGATGTATATGGACTGACGCCTGCCCGGTGCTGGAACGTTAAGGGGACCTGTTAGCTCTTCGGGGCGAAGCGGAGAACTTAAGCGCCAGTAAACGGCGGTGGTAACTATAACCATCCTAAGGTAGCGAAATTCCTTGTCGGGTAAGTTCCGACCTGCACGAATGGCGTAACGACTTCCCCACTGTCTCAACCACAGGCCCGGCGAAATTGCATTACGAGTAAAGATGCTCGTTACGCGCGGCAGGACGGAAAGACCCCGGGACCTTTACTATAGCTTGACATTGGTATCTGAATTAGCTTGTGTAGGATAGGTGGGAGCCGGTGAAGTCCATACGCCAGTATGGGTGGAGGCAATCTTGAAATACCACTCTGGTTGATTCGGGTATCTAACTTCGGACCGTTATCCGGTTCAGGGACAGTGTCTGGTGGGTAGTTTAACTGGGGCGGTTGCCTCCTAAAGGGTAACGGAGGCGCCCAAAGGTTCCCTCAGCCTGGTTGGCAATCAGGTGTTGAGTGCAAGTGCACAAGGGAGCTTGACTGTGAGACTGACAGGTCGAGCAGGGACGAAAGTCGGGACTAGTGATCCGGCACTGGCATGTGGAAGCGGTGTCGCTCAACGGATAAAAGGTACCCCGGGGATAACAGGCTGATCTTCCCCAAGAGTCCATATCGACGGGATGGTTTGGCACCTCGATGTCGGCTCGTCGCATCCTGGGGCTGTAGCAGGTCCCAAGGGTTGGGCTGTTCGCCCATTAAAGCGGTACGCGAGCTGGGTTTAGAACGTCGTGAGACAGTTCGGTCCCTATCCGCCGTGCGCGTAGGATACTTGAGAAGGGCTGTCCCTAGTACGAGAGGACCGGGACGGACGAACCTCTGGTGTGCCAGTTGTCCCGCCAGGGGCACGGCTGGTTAGCTACGTTCGGAAGGGATAACCGCTGAAAGCATCTAAGCGGGAAGCTCGCTTCAAGATGAGGTATCCCACCCACATTTGTGGGGTAAGGCCCCCAGCTAGACGACTGGGTTGATAGGCCGGAAATGTAAGCCCGGTAACGGGTTCAGTTGACCGGTACTAATAGGCCGAGGACTTGACTACCAAGCTGCTACGCGTCCACTGTGCAACTCTGAACAAACCACCACCCATGTTGTTGGGTTGGTTGACATGTTCATAGAGTTACGGCGGTCATGGCGGAGGGGAAACGCCCGGTCACATTCCGAACCCGGAAGCTAAGCCCTCCAGCGCCGATGGTACTGCACTCGGGAGGGTGTGGGAGAGTAGGACACCGCCGGACAATCCTTCAATTCAGGGCCACCCCACACCGGGGCGGCCCTGAATTGCGTCGTCCCCCGGAAACACCACGACGGACCGCCTCGGTCTCGTACCGTCGAGCCGGGACCGTCGACGCACGTCCGCCCGCCGGCTCGGTTGGCGCGAAACGTGACGTGCCGTACGCCGGGATCGTGATCGGGTCCGACCGCGCGGGGTACAGGAGTGGACATGGAGATCGGAATCATCGGGTCGGGGCACATCGGGGGCACCCTCACCCGTCGTCTGCGTTCACTCGGTCACGACGTCGCGGTGGCCAACTCCCGCGGGCCGCAGAGCCTGACCGACCTCGCCGCCGAGACCGGCGCCCGGGCGGTGCCGGTGGAGGAGGCCGTGCGGGGCGCCGATCTGGTGGTCATCGCGATCCCGGTGAAGGCGGTGCCGCAACTCCCTGCGGCGCTGTTCGACGGCAAGCTCGTGGTCGACGCCGACAACTACTACCCCCAGCGGGACGGGGACATCCCCGAGCTGCTGGACCGCAGTCTCAGCTCCAGCCGCTGGACGGCCGACCACCTCAAGGGCGCCCGGGTGGTGAAGGTCTTCAACAACATCCAGGCCGCGCACCTGATGGACGAGGGCAAGCCGGCGGGTACGGCGGGCCGGATCGCGCTGCCGGTGGCCGGTGACGACGCGGACGCCAAGCGGATCGTGATGGGGCTGGTGGACGAGCTGGGCTTCGACCCGGTCGACGCGGGCACCCTGGACGAGAGCTGGCGGCAGCAGCCGGACACGCCCGTCTACGGCACCGACCGGGACGCCGGCGGCGTACGCGAAGGGCTGGCCGCGGCGCGGCCGTGACAATCATGGGAAAGGCCCCGCCGGATACGTCCGGCGGGGCCTTTCTGCGTCTCGTGGATCAGTCGTCGCCCGGCTTCGGGGCGCAGATGAAGCGCGGCTCGGCGTCGTAGCGCCAGCTGAACTTCTCCCGCTTGAACACCTTGCCGTCCTTCTTGATGACCCGGTAGGCGTCCTGGGTGAACCCGACAGCGCCGGCGGCGGCGATGCAGGTCGGCCCGGGCGTCAGGTGGACCGTCTTCGGCTGGGTGATGTTGCGGCGCGGGCCGTACTCGGTCTTCACGCTGTCGTAGATCTTGGTGCTCCAGATCGAGACGGTGATCGAGCCGGACGTGTACGACGTGTCGATCAGGACGCCGTACGGCGTGTTGTTGCGGAACTTGAAGTCGAGCTGCGGCCAGTAGATGGTCGACTCGATCACCGCCGGGTAGCGGCTGAAGTAGAACGAGTGCGGCTTGTGCTCGACGTCCTCCAGCCCGGCGTAGTAGGTGGCGTTGAACAGCGTGGTGGTGAACTGGGAGACGCCGCCGCCGACGCCCGGCACCAGCTTGCCGCCGACGATCGTCGGCGCGTCCTTGTATCCCTGGTCGTAGCCGCGTTCGCCGGTGTGCCCGTTGAGCGAGAACGTCTCGCCCGGCTTCACGAGCGCACCGTCCACGTCCTTCGCCGCACGGACGATGTTCTGGCTGCGCGGTGACGAGAGGCCGCCGGGGAACTGGGTGGTGAACGTCGACACCCGCTCCTTGATGCCGAGCTTCGCCAGCTCCGCCTCGGTCAGCTCGGGGGCGGCCGGCTTCAGCTCGGCGGTCACCGTGCGGCCCTCGGCCTTCGGGAGCACCGCGAGCAGCGCCGGGCCGAGCGCGGCGGCGTCGACCTGGCGTCCGGCCTTGCTGGGCAGCACCTTCGGCTTGCCGCCGCTGATGGTCAGCCCGGCGTCCCGCGGCTCGACTTCAAGCTTCGTCAGCCGGTCCCCGAGCGCGGTACGCAGCCGCTTGACGTCGACCTTCGGGGTGAGCGTGCCGGCGTCGTCGGCGGAGAATCGCAGCGACCGGGCGATGGCGGCGGGCGGGACGGTGACCGAGCCGCCGTCGGTGGCGAGCGTGACCGGTGCGGCCACCGCCGGCCGGGCCAGCTCGGCGACGAGGCGGTCCACGTCCTCGCGAGTGGTCGCCGGCCACTTCTCGACGAGCGGCACGGTGACCGGCTCGGCGGCCAGCCACCCGGCCTTCACCACCGAGGTGGCGCCTTCGGTATCGATCGTCAGCGCCGGCTTCGGGTAGACCGGTTTCGGTGTGGTCCCGGTCCAGATGATCGCCGGCATGGTCATCTCACGCCCCTGCGCGCCCATCACCTTGCGCAGGGCCGCCCCCAGCTTGGCCTGGTCGACGGTCACCACCGGCTCGACCGCCCGGGAGCCGACGAGCCGGCTCACCGCGTGCGCGTCGGCCTCGGCAGCCGCCGCCACCGTCGCGTCAACGTCGATGGCGAGCCCCACCTCGGACGGCTTCAGCTCGGCCTTGTTCTCACCGACTGCGACAGCGAGCGGGGCGTCCAACTTGTCGGCCCGGCGTTCCAGCTCGGCGCGGAGCACCTGGGCCGCCTCCGCGCGGCTCCGCCCGCCCAGCTCGGTGCCGAGCACGGTGGTGCCGCGGGGCACGTCACCGGCGTACGCGTAGGCGCCCAGGCCGACGCCGCCGGCGAGCACGGCCGCGACGATCCCTCCGGCCAGCAGCAGCCGCGCCCGCCGCGAGCGTGTGGGCTTGGCCGCGCCGCCTCCGGGTGGTGTGGCGACCGGCTCCATCTCGACGCCGGGCCAGCTCACCGCCGCCACCTTGATGGTGGGACGGTCGTCGGCCGCCGGCATCTTCTCGCCGTACATCGTCACTGCAACCTCGATCGGAAGTACACGCGGGGACCGCTTCCCCCGCAGGAGACACCTACGGTAACCAACGCTCGGGCCCGCCGGGAGTGTCCGGTCCGGCGGTCGCGTCGGTTCACCGCCGGTGTCGCACCGATCACCCGTTTCGGGGCCGTGCCGTGGTGCGGAACGTGGCACGGTGAGATGGTGCGGACACAGGATCGGGTTCCGGCGTGCGGGGGCGGATGGCTGGACCGGGCGGCGGCGCGGCGCGCCGACGCGGACTGGCTGGCCGAGCGGCTGACCGACCCGGCGAGCGTCGTGCTGCCGCTGTGGCGGGACCGCTGCCTGGTCGACGGGGACGGCCCGGTCCGGCTCACCGGGGAGCGGGCGTCGACCGTCCGGGCCGCCGCGGGCGAAACCGTCTTCCTCGGGGTCGACGGGGACGCCGCTGTGTTCGCCGTCGATCTCTCCACGCTCGGCGAGCGGGCCGCCGTGGAGGCGGCCGCCGCGACGCGGGCGGCCGACCTGCGGGCGCTGGCCGGCCGGCTCGACCCGGCCGGGGCGGCCGTCCAGGCGTACGCCCGGGGGTTGCTGCTGTGGCACCGGCAGCAGCGATACTGCGGCGCGTGCGGCGCGGCGGCGGTCGCCGGTGGCGGCGGACACGTCCGGACCTGCGCGGACGCGGAGTGCGGGCGGCTGCTGTTCCCCCGGATCGAGCCGGCCGTCATCGTGCTCGTCGAGGCGCCCGGCCCACCGGGGCGCTGCCTGCTGGCCCGGCACGCCGGCGCGGCCGAGGGGGCGTATTCGACGCTCGCCGGCTTCGTCGAGGTCGGTGAGAGCCTGGAGGACGCGGTCCGCCGGGAGCTGGCGGAGGAGGCGGGGGTGACAGTCACCGACGTGATCTACCAGGGGTCGCAGGCATGGCCGTTCCCGGCCGGCCTGATGGTGGGTTTCCGGGCCGTCGCCACCTCCGAGCAGGTCCGTGTCGACGGCGTGGAGCTGCTGGAGGCGCGCTGGTTCACCCGGGCGGAGCTGCGGGAGCGGATCGCGTCCGGTCGGCCGCTGGGCCGGGTGGATTCGATCGATCACCTGTTGCTGGGCGACTGGCTGGGCGCCGAGGCGCCGGCACGGCCATCAGCAGTGTCGTGACCGCGGCCGTGGCGAGGGCCGCGACGACAAGACCGCCGACGGTACGCGGACGCACGATCGCGGCAACGGTCACCAGCGCGCCGGTGCCCAGCCACAGCGGCGCGGCCGGCCACCTGACGCCCCCGGCGAGACGGTCGTTGAGCAGGACGAACGTCACCGCGTAGAGCGCGCCGACGGCGGCGAAGAGCGGCGCGTACCGGCCGAGCGCCGTGTAGCCGGGTCCGCCGACGAGCCGGAAGGCAAGCCCGCCGGCGACTGCCGACGCGCCCACCAGGACCAGGCCGCAGGCACCCGTCACCGCGAGCGCGACCGTGCGGCTGCGGCGGTCCCCACGGGCCAGGCGTGGCAGGGCGAGGACGGCGGCGACCTGCGGCGCCCAGAGCGCGCCCTTGGTCAGGACGGTCCCTACCGAATACGCCCCGGAGCCCGGCGGCGGCAGCAGTTGCCGGGCCAGGAGCAGATCGGCGTAGGAGACGACGAGCATCGCCAGCGTCGCCCCGCACCCGGCGGTCACCTGGGCGACGGTCAGGCGCGGGGCGGCCGACGGACGCCGGGGCGTACCGGTGAGCCAGGCCAGCGCCGGGGGCGCCAGCGCGGCGGTGAGCGCCCCGATCGCGAGCGCGCCGGTCAGGCCCGCGCCGAGCAGCAGCCCCACGATCACCCCGCCGTAGCGCGCGGCGGCCAGCAGCGCCATCGCGACGGCGAGCCGCAGGAAGCGCTGACCGCCCTGCAACTCGCCGAGCGAGCGCGACGAGAGCACCACCGAGGCCGTGGTGACCGCCAGCAGCGCCGGTACCACTGCCGGCAGGTCCAGCGCGGCGACCAGCACCGGCGTCGCCACCAGCAGCGCCCCCGCGCACAGGGCGGCGGTCAGCACGGTGAGCCGCCGGGTGTCGGAAGGGCCGTGCCGGGCGTGGTGCACGGCGACCGCCAGTTGCAGGCCGAGCCCCGGCACACCGGCGATGGCCACCAGGCCGAGGGCGGTGGCGAGCGCGCCGAGGTCGTCCGCGGCGAGCTTCCGGGCGGCGAGCACCGGCACCAGGTAGGCCAGGCCGTTCACCAGGACACCGGCGAGCGTGACGGCGACGCCCGCCGCTCCCAGCCCGGTCCTCCGGCCGTCCGCCGGCTGCGGGCCTGGCCGGCCCTCGCTCACGTGATCTCCGAGACGCGGGACGCCGGGCCGCCGTCCGGGCCCGGCGCGACGTCCGGGCGCGGCCGCCCGTCCGAGTCGGGCTCGGCGCGACCGTCCAGGTCCGGATCCGGCTCGGCCTCACCGTCCGGCATTCGGCCCGCGTCGCGGTCCGTGGCCGGCTCGGCCTCGCCTTCCGGCATTCGGCCGGCGTCGCGGTCCGTGGCCGGCTGGGCGTCGCCTTCCGGCCCGAGGTCCGCGTCCGGCTCGGTGTCGCGGTCCTGCCCTCGGTCCGCATCGCGGTCCGCATCCCGGTCCCGACCCGGCTCAGCGTCGTGCGCCGCGCCCGGCCCGGCGTCCCGGTCCGGACCCGGCTCGACGTCGAGGTCCGGCCATCGGCCCGGACCCGCGCCTGGACCGGCGACGGCCCCGGCGAGGGCGGGGACGGGCGTCGGCCGCCCGGCCGGCTCCGGTGCCCGGGGAGCCGGCACGGCCGGGGCCGGGCTGATCCGGCGTACGGGCCGTCGGCGGGCGGTCGTGGAGAGCCAGAGCGCGCCCAGGGCGGCGACCGTCAGGAGTTGCGGCAGCAGGTCGGTGTGCCGGTCGCCCGATTCCAGATAGACCCACCCGGCCAGCGCCACGAGCGCGCCGGGGAGCCATGTCTCGGCCGCCCGGGCGATCCTCCGGACCCGCCGCGGGTCGCCGGTCCAGGGCAGGCGACGCGGCCCGGGTACGGCGAGCATGAAGCCCGCCGCGACCAGCAGGGCGCCGATGAGGCCGCTGTGGAGCACGAGCGCGGCGGCGCCGACTGCGAGCAGCGGCAGCGAGCGGGTGAGCCGTCGCCGGGCCGCCGGTGCGACGACGACCGCCCGATCCCCCGCGGGCCGGCGGTCGGGCAGCACCGCGAGCAGGACGACCGCCGCCAGCAGGACACCGCCGAGCAGCAGACCCATCCGGTACGGGGTGTCCGGCGTGAAGCGCAGCACCACGTCCCCGGAGACACCGGCGGGAAGGATCCAGCCCTGCTGCCAGCCGTCCACCACGAGCGGGGTGAGCGTCTTCCCGCCGACGGTCGCCTGCCAGCCGGTGTTGGTGTTCTCCCGGACCGCGAGCACCCGGTCGACGAGGTGCTCGGACACCCGTACCCGCCGCTCGGTGGCCGACCAGGAACCCACCTCGATGTCGCCGGCGGTGGCCGCCGCGGCGGGCGTCGCGGTCCGCGGCGCAAGCGCGACCCGGGTGGCGGTGGCGAGCGTGCCGGCCGTGGTGACCAGGCGGTGCTCGCCACTGCCCAGGTCGAGCTGCCGGGGCGTGTTCCGGCCACAGGCGGTGACCGGCATCTCGCGGAGCTCCAGCAGGTCGCGCACCGTGCCGGTGAGCGTGGTGGTGATCCGGGACGAGCCGACCTGGAGCGTCGGACCTGATCCGCAGGCCAGCTTCAGCGGTGTCTCCGGACGGGGTGCGACAGTGGTCCCGAGGGGCAGCACCGTCACCTCGCCGACAGCGATGGGCAGCGGCTCGGGCAGTCGCAGGCCGTACGGGTCGGTGCTGGTGGCGGACGGCTTGTCGAGGAACTGGATGGTGATCGAGTCGGTCCGCATCGGCGGGTCGAGCGTGAGCACGCCGTCGCCGGTGAGCAGGTTGCTGCGGAACCCGTCGTTGCCGACCACCCGGACGCTGCCGATCCGGGTGGCGGCGGTCCCGTCCTCGACGGTGAAGCGGATCCGGCTGATGACCTGCGGTTCGAGCCAGGTGAGGCGCAGGATCGGCGCCTCGTCGTTGAGTGCCGGCGACCAGCTCGTGGCCGGGTTGCCGTCGAGGACCGCGCCGGGCCGGCCGGCCGGGTCGGGTACCGCCGTCGAGGACGCGGTGACCTGCGGCGCGAGGCGCAACGGCTGGGCGTCGGCGACCAGCTTGTCCAGGGCGGCGTTCAGCTCCGGGCCGGGCGTCGGCCGCGCCCACAGCTTCGCGTCGTACGTCCCGGCCGTCGGCAGCGTGAATGTGCGGTCGATGGTGGAGGCGTCCTCCGAGCCGCGGATCGCGTCGGTGGAGCAGCGCGGACGGCCGTCGACGATGAAGCAGGCGGGCGTGGACGGCGCCGCCGACACGACCACGCCGGCCGGCTGGTCGGTGGCGGGGGCGGCGGGCAACTGGAGGGTCCGGCCGGTCTCGACGCCGGGGATCTTGATCTCGGTGATGCCGACCGTCTTGTCGCCGAACGGGCGCAGGTCGAACGCGGCGTCCACGGAGACCTCGACCTTGCGGGTGGCGTGCACGCCGGGCAGCTCGAAGACCATGTGGTCGCCGAACTGCTCGACGGTGCGGCTCTCGTACCCGGCGGTCACGGTGACTGTGGTGGGCAGGGCGTCGGCCTTCAGGTCGAACCACACCTCCACCCGGGTGACCCGGGTCGGGTTCGCCAGGTTCACCTCGATCCACTGCCTGTCGCTGCGCGAGTGCGGCGCCGACCGCCAGGACGTGGCGGTGTTCCCGTCCATCGCCGCGTACGGCTGGTATTCGGGCCGGGCGCCGCCGGTCGCGTCGATCTGGGAGCGGGCGGTCGAGGCGCGGATCCCGCTGATGCCCTCGAAGCGGGCGACCGTCGACCACTCCGGCCCCCAGTCGGGCAGGTAGTCGTGCGCGGGCGCGGACACCGCGAAGGTGTCGTCGGCGGTGAGCGTCTGGGAGGAGTTGTCGCGCAGCCGGCCGAACGAGACGTCGCGCCGGCGCAGCCCGTCGGTCATCACGACCCGCCCGGTGGTCTCACCGGCCTTCGCGTCGCCGGCCAGGATCGCGGGCGCGGCACCGAGCTGGCCCGAGGCGGCCAGGTCGAGCAGCGACTCGGGACCGCCGACGACAGTGGTCACGTCGTCGCGGTCGTACGCGACCACCGGCTGGACGGCCCGGTCCACCCGGTACACCTCAAGCGCCCGTCCGGGCACGTCCAGGCCCTGGTCGCGGAACTCGTCAGGGGTGTCGGAGCCGCCGCGTACCGGGCCGAAGGACACGACGCGGGTCAGGCCGGGCGAGCGTTCCAGTGCCTGCCGGACGACCGCCGGGCGGGCCGTGTCCGAGCGACCGTGGTCGAGGTCGGCGCGGAACAGGACGTGGCTGATCCCGGAGCGGGCGAGCAGGTCGGCCAGGCCGGTCGACCCGGCGCCGGTGGCGAGCGTCGACTCGATCGCGTCGAGCAGCCGGATCGTGGCGGGCGGGGTGAACGGGATGGCGTTGCGGACCGCCCACCGGCTGTCCAGCAGCGGCTGGGCGATCTCGTCGGTGGTGCTGCCCCAGTCGTACGTGGGGAAGCGCGCGGCGGGGACGACGAGCACGCGCCCGCGTCCGGTGTTCGCATCGAGCCAGTCGGTGGCCTCGTGCCAGTAGCCGGGCACATCCTTGACCGCGCCCGGCGTGGCCAGGCCACCGGCGAGTGCCGGTGAGGCGACGCCCGCGACCGCGACCATCGCGGTGCCGGCGGTGAGCCAGGCCCGGGCCGTGGCGCGGCCACGGCGCGGCTCGGGCGCGGTCCGGGCCGCGCGTACGGCGAGGCTGACCAGGTGCGCCAGGCCGAGCGCCAGCGGCAGGCGGAGCAGGACGTCGAACTTGTGCACGTTGCGCAGCGGGGCGCCGATGCCGTCGAGGAGCTGCTGCTGCGGCCCGGCGAGGATGTTCGGCAGGTCGCCGGTGTGCCCGAGACCGACGAGCGCGACGCCGAGCAGCAGACCGGTGATGAGGAACCGGCGGTGCGGCATCCCGCGCCGGGACAGGCCGAGCACTCCGAGCGCGGCGACGGCCAGGGTCGCCACGACGAGCAGCGTGTCGTTGGCCAGCCGGGCGCCGGGCGGGATGGTCGCGCCGAACGGGGAGGCCAGGTACGCGACCCAGTAGGAGGCGCCGCGCAGCGTCGTCACCGCGTCGGTGACGCTCGTGGTGTTGCGGGCGGTCTCGATGTAGTCGAGGAAGGGCGGGCTGTACCGGCCGAGGACCAGGAGCGGGATCAGCCACCACGCGGTGGCCAGGGCGACAGCGCCGCACCAGGCCGCGAGGGCGGTGACGCGGCGGCGCAGCGGCCGGAGCGTGGCGAGCCAGAGCAGGGCGAGCGGCACCACAGCGGCGACGGCTGTGGCGTTGACGCCGCCCGCGCAGGCGACGGCGACCGCCGACCCGGCGACCGCGCGGCGCAGCCGGGCGCCCCGGGCGAGTCCCACGAGCGGGATGAGCACCCACGGCGCGACGGCGCTGGGCCAGGACTCCACCGACGACCAGCCGAGCTGGGTCAGGATGCGCGGGGACAGCGCGAACGCGACGCCGGCGATCATCCGGCCGGCCGGGCTGCCGATGCCGAGCCGGCCGGCCAGCCGCACCACACCGAGGTACGCGACGCAGAACAGCAGCGCCCACCACAACCGCTGGACGATCCACGGCGCGATGCCCAGTTCCGTCCCGAGCAGGAAGAACGGGCCCATCGGCCAGAGATATCCGTACGCCTGGTTCTGGAGCTGGCCGAACGTGCCGGTGGGATCCCACAGGTGCAGCGAGCGCAGCAGCCAGCCGGCCGGATTGACGTTCAGGTCGACCTTGGTGTCCGGTACGACCTGCCCGGGGGCCTGCTGGAAGGCGAGGGCGGTGAGCGCGAGGCAGATCGTCAGGTGCCGGAATCGTCGCGCCGTCTGCCGGGCGCGGCCGGTCTCCCGGGCGGGGGTGTCAGTCCCCGTCGGCGACGTTGTCGTCCCGTCCGCACGCATTTTCGGCTCCCGTCTCCGCCGGCCGTACGCGCACCTGCAACATGACGCGTGTCGCGCGACGCTATCCGGACCGGACGCGCAGTGGCGACCTGGGGGCGCGGCGAGGCGTTATCAGGAGAACGGCCGTCCCCACGGCGTGTAAGCGTGTGGCAGGCTGCCGACCATGTCAATGCCACAAGCAGCGGCCGAGACGCGTCCGGCAGCCGTCGGCGCGGAGGACGACGGACCCGGACCGATCGGTCGCTGGATCGCCGCCGACCGCGTCCGCGCGGTCGCGATCGCCCTCATCGTCGTGTCCGTCGCGTCGCGCGCCGGGCTGGCCGCCCGTGGCTGGTTCTCACAGGACGAGTTCGTCATCGCCGCGCAGGTGCTCGACACCCGCCTGGACCCGGACTACCTGCTGGGCACGTTCAACAACCACCTCATGCCGGCCGGGCTGGCGGTCGCGTGGCTGATGGTCCGCGCGGCCGGTTTCGCCGGCTGGCCGTGGATCCTGCTGCTGGCGGCCGGGCAGGCGGCGGTGGGGATCGCCCTCTACCGGCTGCTCCGTGACCTGCTGCGGCCCGGCTGGGGGCTGCTGGTCCCGCTGGGCCTGTTCCTGTTCAGCCCGCTGACGCTCGAGGTGTCGTCGCTGTGGCTGGTCGGGCTGCTCGTGCTGCCGCCGCAACTCGCCCTGGTCCTCGCGGTGGCATCCCAGGTCCGGTACGTGCGCACCGGTCGTAAGCGGCACCTCGTCCTGGTCGCGCTCTGGGTCGTGTTCGGCCTGCTCTTCGACACCAAGGCACTGCTGATCGTGCCGCTGCTGTTCCTGCTGACCGCGTTCCTGTTCACCAAGGGCCGCGCGTGGCGCAGTCTGGTGACCACCGCCGTGCGGTTCTGGCCGGCGTGGCTGATGCTCACCGTGCTGTCCGGGGCGTACCTGGCGTACTACCTGACCCGCCCGGCCCGGGGGCTGGACGAGCCCACCTCGGTCGGGCAGGTCTTCTCCTTCCTCGGCGACCTGATCGGCGACACGGTGGTGCCGGGCCTGCTCGGCGGCCCGTGGCGCTGGACGTACGCCGGTGACGGGCCGCCGCTGTCCGACCCGTACGACATCGCGAAGTGGCTGTCCTGGGCGGTGCTCGCGGCGCTGATCGTGGTCACCGTGCGGCGGCGGCCGTCCGCCGGGCGGGCCTGGCTGCTGCTCGCCTGCTACCTCGGCCTGGTCGCGGCGCTGTTCGCGGTGACCCGGCTCGGCGGGCCGCTCGGGCCGCTGGTCGGCGTCGTTCCCCGGTACGTCGCGGACGTGGTGCTGGTGGCCGCGATCTGCGTCGGCGTGGCACTGCTCGGGATGAAGGACCACGACGAGGACGACGTCTCCACGTGGCCGCTGCCGACCGTGCTGCGGGAGCCGGGCGCCTTCGCCGTCGGCCTGGTCTCGATGGTGGTGCTGCTGGCCACGATCGGCGTGGGCACGCTGTGGAGCACCGCGCGGTTCGGCGACAACTGGAGCACCAAGCACGGGCGGGACTACCTGGCCACGACGCAGGCCGAGCTGGCCGCCGCGCCGCCGGGCACCGTCTTCTTCGACACGATCGTCCCGGACCGGGTGGTGGCCGGGTACTTCTGGCCGGACAACCTCCAGTCCCACTTCTTCCGTCCGGCGGAGCGCCGTCCGACGTTCGTGACGATGAGCGAGAAGCCGTCGACGTTCGACGAGAACGGCCGGATCCGGCCGGTCGTGGTCGAGGGACGCAAGGTCGCACCCGGCACCGTGGAGGGCTGCGGGCACCTGGCCGAGGGCGGCCGGACCGCCCGCATCCCGATGGACGGCTACCTGGTGGAGTGGCCGTACGTGGTGCACTTCGGCTACGTCAGCTCCGGTGACTCGACGGCGGTGTTCAAGCTCGGCGACGCCACCCGCGAGATCACGCTCGAGAGCGGGCTGAACGACGTGTTCTTCATGGTGGAGGGCGCCGGGTCCGCCGTCGAGCTGACAGTGAACACGCCCGGAGTCAGGTTGTGCACCAACCTGGTCACCATCGGCCGGGCGGTGCCGAAGCCGTAATGACCGGACGTCCCGCCGAGGGCGGCGGCCCCGCGGTCCGGCGGTGGCGGGAGGCGCTGCCGCTGTACCTCGTGGCGGTCGTCGTCACCTCGTTGATCCTGGCCCCGCTCGCGGCGCCGGGCTACGCGCTGCGGTACGACATGGTGTTCGTCCCCCGGCAACCGCTGAGCTGGGATCTGGTGGCCCCGGCGCAGAGCCTGCCCCGGGCGGTGCCGATGGACGCGCTGGTCTCGCTGGTGACCCAGCTCGTGCCGGGCTGGGTGGTGCAGCGAGTGGCGCTGGCCGGGGCGGTCCTGTTCGCCGCCGTGGGCGCCGGACGGCTGGTGCCGACCGAGCGGCGTGCGGTGCGGCTGGTCGCCGCCGTGGCGTACGCGTGGACGCCGTACCTGGCCGAGCGACTGCTGATCGGGCAGTGGGGGCTGCTGCTTGCGTACGCCGCACTGCCCTGGCTCGTGCGGGCGGCGCTGGACCTGCGGGCGGGCCGCGACGGCGCGCTCGCCCGGGTGGTGCTGCTCGCCGCGCCCGCCGCGATCACCCCGACCGGCGGCCTGATCGCGCTGGCGACGGTGCTGGTGCTGGCGGCGGACCGGGCCCGGCTCCGGCTGTCCGCGGTCGCGGTGGGCGGTGTCGCGCTGCTCAACGCCCCGTGGATCGTGGCGGCCCTGGTGACCGGCGCGGGCGGCACGTCCGACCCGGCCGGGGTGGCGGCGTTCGCGGCACGTGCCGAGAACTGGGCCGGGCCGCTGGTGGCGCTCGCGGGCACCGGCGGCATCTGGAACGTGCAGGCCACCCCGGCCAGCCGGTCCGCCACGCCGGCCCCGCTGGCGACCCTGGTGCTCGTGGTCCTGGCCGTGGTCGGCGCCGGCCTGTTGCGGCGCCGGCTGCCGGCGGGCGCGGCGGTACGGCTGGGCGTGCTGGCCGGTGGCGCGTACCTGCTGGCCGCCCTCGCCGTGCTGCCCGGCGGGAACGCGGCGCTGAGCTGGGCGGTGGTGCACGTGCCGGGGGCGGGACTGCTCCGCGACGGGCAGAAGTTCCTCGCGCCGTACGCCCTCGTGCTGGTGGTGTGCGCGGCGCTCGGCGCCGAGCGGCTGGTGGCCCGGATCGACCGGGAGGTCGGCGGGATCGTGCTGGCCGGGCTGCTGCTCCTGCCGTTGGCCGCGATGCCGGACCTGGCGTTCGGCGGGGCCGGCCGGATCAGCCCGGTGCGCTACCCGGCGGACTGGCGGGCGGTCGCCGAGCGCCTGCCCGACGACCCGGGTGAGATCCTCGCCCTGCCGCTGACCACCTACCGGGCCTATCCGTGGAACCCGGGCCGGGTGGTGCTGGACCCGGCGCCCCGCTACCTGCCGGGAACCGTGCTCACCGACGACACGCTCGTGGTCGACGACGTCGCGGTGGCCGGGGAGAATCCGCGCCTGCGCGAGGTACGCCGGGTGCTCGCCGAGGGACGGCCGGTCTCGGCCACCGGCGTGCGCTGGGTGGTGGTGCAGCACGGCACGCCGAGCACAGTGGACCCGGCCGTCCTGGCCGGTCTCGACCTCCGGTACGAGGGGGAGTCGCTGAGCCTCTACCGGAACCCGGCTCCTTCGGGCGCACGGCAGCGGGCCGGATCCGGTCGCCCGCTGGTCGTGCTCGCGTGCGGAACTGCCGTTCTGGTGGTCATGGCTGCCGCCTTTTCGACCCTACGCCGGCGAGCTACTGCGTGGTAACGTCCGCTCGCACGTCTCACCACTGGAGGAATGGCATGCGTAGAGTTCTAACCCTTGTCGTGTCCGGCCTGGTGGCGGCGTTGCTCGGGGTCCTGGCCCTCGGCGGGCTCTCCGCCGCGGCGACCGCCACGGCGGAGGAGGCCGCGACCGAGGCGCGTAACGCCTCGGAGGCGGCCAAGCGGGCCGGGAAGCAGGACCCGTACGCCCCCGAGGTCTACGGCAACAGGTAGGACGGATCGCCCCGCCGCTGCACCCGGCGGGGCGAGTCCGCGGTCTCCAGCAGGGTCGCGAAGCGTTCCCCCGCCACCGGCCAGGTGAAGTTCGCCGCGTGCCGCCGGGCCTGAGCGCCCATCTCCTGACGCATCTCGTCGTCGTGCAGCAGTGCGCGCACCTTCGCGAGGTAGTCGTCGATGTCGTCGGCCAGCAGGCCGGTACGCCCGTCGACCACCGCCTCCGCGACGCCGCCCGCCTCCCGGAACGCCACTGTCGGCGTGCCCGCGGCGCCGGCCTCCACGATCGTCAGCCCCCAGCCCTCCTTGAGCGACGGCGTCAGGGCGACCCAGGCCGAGGCGAGCAGCGCGGCCTTCTCCTCCTCCGTCACGAAGCCCCGGAAGTCGACCCGGTCGGTGATGTCCAGCTCGTCGGCTACCTCGCGCAGGTGCGACTCCCACCAGCCCTGACCGGCCACCACCAGCCGGAGCTGGGGCAGCTCGTCGGCGAGCGCCGCGACCGCGCGCAGTGCCACCTCCACCCGCTTGTGCGGCACCAGCCGGTTCAGCGTCACGAGCAGCGGGAACGGGGCGCGCCCGGCGTCGGTGCGGGGCAGCTCCGGCGTGCCGTTGTAGACCACCGAGACCTGCTCCGGCGGTACGCCGAGGGTGGCGAGTTCGCGCCGGGTCGCCTCGGACACGGTGACGTACCGGCACCGCCGGTAGACGCGTACCGCCAGCGACGACTCGACCCACCAGCCGAACCGGGCGGCCCACTGCGGCAGGACCACCGGCCACTGCTCGCGGTGCACGTGGTGGATCAGCTTGACCACCGGACGCCGGGCCCAGAGCGGGGAGAGGAACGGCAGGCCGTTGCAGACGTCGACGACGATGTCCGGCCGGCCGCCCCGGCGCGCGGCGAGCGGGCCGAGGCCGAACGCCCCGAAGAGGTAGCAGAGCGCGGCCCAGAGGTAGACGGTGTGCCGGCCGCCGCGACGGACGAACCGGATGCCCTCGTCGTTGACCTCGTCGGCGGGAGCCTCACGGTGCGCGGCGCAGAACAGGGTGGCGCGGAATCCGCGCGCCACCAACTCGGCGGCGATCCGTTCCACGTACACCTCGGAACCGCCGCCCTCGGGGTTGCGAGTGTCTCGCCAGTTGAGGAACAGCACGTGTCCGGGCATGCCGAAGCGACGCTCCACGCGAACCCTACTCTCAGGTAATTTAGCGGTGCGCGTCACATTAAGGGCTGGGCCTGCGCCCGGCAATGCCCCGAGCGGCGGCGTTGAGCCGCCGGGCGTCGTCGGATGACGCTCGGTGTCCGGGCGGTGACCGCTAGGCGGGTGCCGCGACGTCCGGCGTGGTGGCCGGGGCGTCCGTCGTGGTGGCCGGGACGGCCGGTGTCCCCGCCGCCGGTCCGCGCCCGGCCGGCCGGCGGCGGCGCTGTGTGCCGAGCGTCTGGAGAGGGCGCTCGACGCCGTAGTAGCTGGCCGCGGCGTACATCAGGCCGAAGATCATGGTCAGGGCGAAGACGTCGACGAACTCGCCGGTGAACAGCGGCCGGTCCTCGATCAGGTAGATCAGCTCGATGACCAGCGGGTGCCACAGGAACAGCCCGTACGACACGTGGCCCATCCAGCGCGCCGACCCGGTGCTGAAGACCTTCTTCGCCCGGGTCGGGCCGCCGAACGCCACCGGGACCGTGATCAGGACGGCGATCAGGAGGTAGAGCGCCATCTTGGTGCCGAACTCGACGGCGGTCGGGCTGGTCAGGTCGCGCGGGCCGGCGATCGGCGTCGTCGCGATCGCCATCACCGCGACCGCCGCTCCCCAGCAGGCGAGCGGCGCCGAGGCGAGGTCGTCGAGCACGCGGAAGGCGGCCGGTGCGGTGCCGGTACGCAGGGCCACGTGCGCCGCGGCCAGCGCCATGCCGCCGCCGAACCAGGCGCCGTACGACGGGAACCACATCGTGTGCAGCGCCCCGTCGAGCCAGCCGGCGCCCATCATGGCGACCCACGCGGCGGTCAGCAGCGCGCCGGAGGAGGCGAGCAGCACGGTGCGGACGGGACGCCAGGTCCGGCCCACGGCGAGCACCGCGAGCAGCGGCAGGAGCAGGTAGAAGATGACCTCGGTGGCGAGGCTCCAGGTCTGGCTGAGCCCGTGGCGGAGCTGGCCCGGGCCGTAGATCTGGGTGAGCGTGAGGTGGCGCAGCCAGTCACCGGCCGACACCGGGTGGTTGCCGGGCAGGACGACGAAACAGACCACCACCGCCAGCCAGTACGCGGGCAGGATCCGCAGCGCCCGGCGCCAGAAGTACCGCTCGGCGCGGGGCCGTGGGCGTCCGGTGGCGACGGTGAGCGCCCACGGGCGGAACAGCAGGAAGCCGGAGAGCACGAAGAAGATCGCCACGCCCACGTCCAGGCGCGCCAACCAGCCGCCCCACGTGGTGTTCATGGTGACGGCGGTCTGGAAGCCGACGTGGTGACCGACGACCGCCACCGCGCCTATCGCTCGCAGCGCGTCGAGGGCGGGAAGACGGCCCGTTACCGGTGGCTCCGGGATTGTTGGCGTGGTGGCTGTGGACATCTGGACATCCAGGGGGTCGCTTTTGCAGGTGACTGGGGAGTAACCTCCCGCCAATGCTAAGGATCGGGTGCCCCGGACGACAGACCGTAGGGCGGCAGGTTACAGGAGGATGAGTGAAGCTTCGCGTGGGCGCCGCGCTCTTCGGGCTAGGTGTCTTGTTGCTGGTCTTCGCGGCCGGGCTGCCGTTCTACGTGGCCCCCGCCGTGACCAAGCTGCCCTATGACCTGGAACCAACGACGTCCGTCGCGGAGGCGAAGGGCGCGAAGTTCCTACAGATCAAGTCCGAAGCCGGCGGCGTGAGCATCGACGTGCCACAGGCCGATCTCGTGTCCAGCATCGAGGTCATCCCGCAGCCGGAGGACACGAAGGACCGCTTGCCCAAGGAGCTGAAGGGCGACGCGGTCGTCTGGAACGTCTTCCAGACGGTCAAGCGCGGCGACAACCAGGATGTGATCAGCCAGTACAGCACCGAGCTGGCGCTGTACCGGATCTCCGGCGCGGCGGCGCCGTGGGACGAGCAGTGGCTCAACGAGTCCGGCGCGCAGCAGACCCCGGTCGGCAACGTGCGCTACTCCGGCCAGATCTACAAGTTCCCGTTCGGCACCGGCAAGCGTGACTACCAGGTGTTCGACCGTGACCTGAAGAAGGCGGTTCCGGCGCGGTTCACCGGCACCGAGAAGATCAAGGGCGTCGAGACGTACCGCTTCGAGCAGCGGATCGAGAACGAGCCGCTGAACACCCCGCAGGACAGCGTCAAGACGCTGCTGGGCAAGTTCGCGCCCGGCGCGACCACCGGCCAGGTCGTCTACAGCAACACCCGTACGCTCTGGGTCGACCCGGTGACCGGCGCCTACGTCAAGGTCCGCGAGCAGCAGTACAAGGAGCTGCGCCCGGACACCGGCGCCCCGACCGTACTGCTGGACGCGGACTTCAACTACAACGACGCCACGATCAGCCGCAGCGTCGAGACGGTGAAGGACAACCGTTTCAAGATCGGCCTGATCAGTGTCTGGGGTCCGATCATCGCCGGTGTGCTCGGCCTGATCGCCCTGATCGCGGGCGTGTGGCTGGTGACCCGGCCCAAGGGTGACGGCAGCGCCCGGCACCGCGCGGACGCGCCGACCTCCGACCCGACGCCCACCCGCGTGGACCAGGAGCCCGTCGGCGGCCCGCTCGACGACGAGATCCCGCCCGCGTCGACGAACTGGCGGTCCGACGATCCGTCGGTGCCGGCCCAGCGTTCGGGCGCCGGCGAGGTGGAGCGCCGCTGACCGGTGCGCCGGAAGCACGACGGAGGGGTGGACCGCACTGCGGTCCACCCCTCCGTCGTGGAGATCTCCCATGCGGGCGAACGTACTTTACATTCGTTACTTGATTGTAACGGCGAGGTATCCAGTGACTTACCGTCGTGCTCACCATCATCTATGTCCTGTTTAGCGCGACATTTCGCCCTGCGCGCCGTGCCGGGGCGGGAACGTCGTGACGCTCGGTCGCCGCCCCCTCTCACTCCGGTGTTACCGCCGGGTAATCAGGGGGTTGTGAGCTGCACCGCATCGGGTGCACGATCAGGCTCGATCGTTACCCGTCGGTAACAGAGGACGGGCCCGGCGCGGGCCGCCGGTTCGACACCGGCCGCCGCGCACATTCGTTCGAGGAGGAACCCGTGCAGAATCGGCTCGACAACCAGGGGCGTACCCGGTGGCGGCGGTTCGCCGCCATGATCGTGCCCACCACGGCCGCCGCCGGTGCCATCCTGTTCGGCATGTCGACCGGCGCCATCGCCTCCGACATCACCGTGTCCGGGCAGACGTTCAAGATCGGTGCCGACCGCCTGGAGGGCGAGGGCTTCAAGCAGTACGGCGGCATCGTCCGCGAGAAGGGCGAGGACGGCAAGGCCGGCGCGACGCGCCCGGTCGCGATGGCCGAGATCAGCAGCGCCGAGCTGTACAAGCTCTGCCAGTCCGTCCGCGCCGACCTGCCCGGCCTGCCGGTGGTGCTCACCATCAACGCCGGTGAGGGCAAGGAGCCCGCCCGGGCCAAGGACCTCGTGATCGCGATGGACTCGCTCGAGGGCAACGCCACCTTCACCAACATCAAGATCGGCCGCGACGCCAGCGACCTCAACCCGACGGCGCAGCGGGGCTCGTTCGGCCAGAACTCCGACCGGGTCACCATCCGTGACCTGAAGCAGGTGTCCCGCTACACCACTTCCTCGACGTTCAACCTGGTCGGGCTCCGCCTCAAGGTCAACGTGGGCGACGACGCCAAGGGCAAGGAGTGCTTCTGAGCTGAGCACGGCCCGCGGTGGCCGACCACCGCGGGCCCGCCCGATCGTTCCCGTCCCCGCTCCGCCAGGAGGAGTACGTGACAACCGTCGAACCGTCCCCCGCCCGGCTCGGCACCGCGGCCCGGGCCTGGCGTACCTTCCGCCGCTGGCAGCGGAGCCGGCCGTTCTGGGGCGGCCTGTTCATCATCCTGGCCGGGGTGGAGATGCTCGCCTCCACCCGGTTGACCCTCAACGGCCTGAGCTTCAGCAGCGGGGCCACCGGCCTGCTCTCGCTGCTGATCCCGGCCATCCTCGTGACCTGCGGGGTGCTGCTCTGGCTCAGTCCGCCGCAGCGGCTGTTCTACTCGATCGTCGCGGCGATCACCACCGTCTACTCCCTGATCGGGCTCAACCTCGGCGGCTTCTTCGTCGGCCTGCTGCTCGGCATCGTGGGCAGCGCGCTCGCGTTCGCCTGGGTGCCCACCGCTCCGGCCGGTCCCGCCGGTCCGGCCGCCGACGAGCGCGACGTCGAGGCGGACGACGAACCCGGCACCGCTGCGGACGCCGGGCCCGACACCGCTGCGGACGCACAGCCCGTGGACACGCAGCCCGAGGACGCACAGCCCGCGGACGAGCGGCCGACCGTCGAGGTGCCGGCCGGCGTACGGCCGGCCGTCGAGCAGCCGACTGCCGAGCGGCCGGGCGGGGAGCGGCCGGTCCCTCGGCAGCCGGTGGACGAGCAGGCGGCCGGATCCGAGGGCGGGCCGCCGGAGTGGGCGGGCCGTTCGGCGGACCCGCGCGCCTTCGGCATCGTCCTCGTGGTGCTCGGCCTCGCCGCCGCCGGCCTGGCCGTACAGCCGGGGGCGGTGCAGGCCGCCCCGAGCAGCCCTGCCGCGAGCGCCTGCCCGTCGAGGCCCGCCACGCCGTCGTCCGGCGCGAGCGCACCCACCGCGACGCCCACCCCGTCGCCGAGCGCGAGCCCGACGCGGGCGGGCAACATCATCACCGACTTCTTCGAGGGGATCGGTGACCTGTTCAAGGGCGGCAGCACGAAGAGCGCGACGCCCTCGCCCACACCGGCCGCGAGCGGATCAGCGGCCCCGACGAGCAAGCCGGCGACCCGGCCCGGATCGACCGAATGCCCGGCGCCGGGCAAGCCGGGCAAGGTGGACCCGGCGAAGCCCGGCAAAGTGGAACCCGGCAAGCCCTTGCCGCGTATCGCCGCCGACCCGAGCCTGCCGAAGGTGGGCCGGACGCCGTCGAAGCTCACCGGCTCCAAGGTGACCATGACCGGGCTGCGGTTCGACGGGATCACCGACCTCCAGACCGAGCAGGGTGCGCTCAAGGTGCTGAAGTTCAGCATGAGGGAGGCGGTGACCGACGACTTCCTGCTGGTCGCCGACGGTCCCCGGGGCCGTACCCAGCGGTACGCGACCGACCGCCTCACGGTCCGCGACGACGTCGCGTTCTACTGCACCCGGTTCGTCGGCAAGCTCGCCGGCATCAAGCTGACGCTGACGCCGGACCTGCCGTTCCCGGACGGCCTGCCGGTCACGCTGCCCATCCCGGTGACGTTCACCGACCCGGTCATCGACCTGGCGTACGTCACCAGCAACACGCTCACCGGCCGGCCGACGTTGCGGCTGACGCTCGGCGCCTGACCCGGCGGGTGCCGGCGGGACTCCCCGCCGGCACCCCGCACCGGCCTAGAGCCGGGCCAGCGCCTTGCGCAGCGGGTCCAGCCCCAGCGCGCCCAGGTCGAGCGCCTGGCGGTGGAACTCCTTGAGGTCGAAGTCGACGCCCTTGCGGGCCTTCGCGTCCTCCCGGGCCTGCAACCAGATCCGCTCGCCCACCTTGTACGACGGGGCCTGCCCGGGCCAGCCCAGGTAGCGGTTCAGCTCGAAGCGCAGGTTCTCGTCCGGCACCCGGCAGTGCGCCCGCATGAACTCCCAGCCCAGCTCCGGCGTCCACCGCTCGCCCGGGTGGAAGCCGAACGGGTTGTCCTTCGGGATCTCCAGCTCCAGGTGCATGCCGATGTCCACGATGACCCGGGCCGCGCGCAGCGCCTGCCCGTCGAGCATGCCGAGCCGGTCACCGGGGTCCGCGAGGTAGCCCAACTCGTCCATCAGCCGTTCGGAGTAGAGCGCCCAGCCCTCGCCATGCCCGGAGACCCAGCACAGCAGCCGCTGCCAGCGGTTGAGCAGGTCGGCCCGGACGGCGGTCTGAGCGACCTGGAGGTGGTGACCGGGTACGCCCTCGTGGTAGACGGTGGTCACCTCCCGCCAGGTGGAGAAGTCGGTGATGCCCTGCGGCACCGCCCACCACATCCGTCCCGGCCGGGAGAAGTCCTCGCTCGGGCCGGTGTAGTAGATGGCGCCGTCGCTCGTCGGCGCGAGGCAGCACTCGATCCGGCGCACCTGCTCGGGGATGTCGAAGTGGGTGCCGTTCAGCTCGGTGATCGCCTTGTCGGCGAGCGCCTGCATCCAGTCCCGGAACGCCTCCTTGCCGCGTACCGTCCGTGCCGGGTCGGCGTCGAGCGCGCGTACCGCGTCGTCGACCGAGGCGCCGCGCCCGGCGATCCGTGCGGCCACCGCCCGCATCTCGGCCTCCAGCCGGGCCAGCTCGGCGAAACCCCAGGCGTACGTCTCGTCCAGATCGACCTTCGCGCCGAGGAAGTACTGCGAGGCCAGCTCGTAGCGCTCCCGCCCGGCGGCCTGCTTCTCCCGCCCCACCGGCGCCAGCTCGGTGCGCAGGAACTGCCCGAACTCGGCGGTGGCGGCAGTCGCGGCGGCGGCGCCCTTGCGCAGCTCCGCGCCGAGCGCGCCGTCCGCGTCGATCCGCTCGACCAGCCCGTGGAAGAAGTTGTCGCCCTCCGGGTCGACCCAGACGTCGCACTGCTTGGCGACCTCGACGAGCTGCACCCGCGAGCTGACCCGTCCCGCCGCGGCGGCCTCGCGCAGCGTGCGCTTGTAGCCGTCCAGCGCGGACGCGAAGCGGTTGAGCCGGGCCGCCACGTTCGCCCGGGCCTCCTCGCCGTCGGTCGGCATGAGGTCGAAGACCATCCGGATCTCGTGCAGCCCGCTCGCGATCACGTTGACCTCGCTGCCGGTCTCGCCCGCGTCGTAGCGGGCCAGCTCCAGGCCGAGGCGTTCCTGCATGGCCTCCTGGGCGGTCCGCTCCGCCTCGGTCTCCGGCTCGGTCACGTCGAGTCGGCCGAGCGTGCGGCGGGCCAGTTCGGCGCGGGCCGCGTAACCCTCGGGCGACAGGTCGTCGAGCTGGTCGTCGTAGCCGGCGATGCCGACGTAGGTGGCGCCGGTCGGGCTCAGCGGGGCCCACTCGGCCACGTACCGGTTGGCGAGGTCATCGATTCGTCCCACCAGGCGACCCTACGTGACCCCGCATCCGGAATACCGCGCGACTTCGTCGTACCTCTCCGGCAGAGTGTCAGGGGTGAACGTCGAGATCACTCCTGACCGCGCGCCGGTGCGGAGCTGGCTGCCCGGGTTCGTCGCGCTCGCCGCCATCTGGGGTTCCAGTTTCCTGTTCATCAAGGTCGGTGTGACCGAGCTGCACCCCGTGCACCTCACCCTCTACCGGGTGGCCACCGGCGCGCTGACGCTGCTCGTGGTGCTTGCCGTGCTGCGCGACCGGCTGCCCCGCGACCCCCGGGTCTGGGCGCACATGCTCGTGGTGGCCGCGTTCGGCGTCGCGGTGCCGTTCACGCTGTTCGGCTACGGCGAGCAGCGGGTCGAGTCGATGCTCGCGGGCATCTGGAACGCCACCACGCCGCTGATCGTGCTGCCGCTGGCGGTGCTGGTGTTCCGCACCGAGCGGCTGACCGTCCGGCGCGCGGTCGGGCTGGGGCTGGGCTTCGCCGGCGTACTCGTGGTGCTCGGCGTCTGGGAGGGCGTGGGCGGCGCCCACTTCGTCGGCCAGCTCATGTGCTTCGGCGCGGCGGCCTGCTACGGGCTGGCGATTCCGTACCAGAAGAAGTTCGTCGCGGGCAGCGCGTACTCCGGGCTGTCGCTGTCGGCGGCCCAGCTACTGGTGGCGGCCGCGCAGCTCGCGCTCGTCGCGCCGTTCGTCGGCACGCCGCCGTCGCCGACCGGCCTCTCCCCGCGCGTGATCGCGAGCGTGCTGGCGCTCGGCGCGCTCGGTACCGGGCTCGCCTTCGTGATCAACATGCGCAACATCCGGCTGGCCGGGGCGAGTACGGCGTCCACTGTGACGTACCTGATCCCGGTGTTCGCGGTGCTCGTCGGCGCGGTGGTGCTCGGCGAGCGGACGAACTGGCACCAGCCGGTCGGCGCGTTCGTGGTGCTCGTCGGCGTGGCGGTCGCCCAGGGCCTGTTCGGGCGGCGTCGCCCACGCCCGGAGGCGGTGGCGCCCGCAGTCCGCGCCGCCGAGCCGGCCACCCGGGGCTGACTGTCAGCTACGGCCGGCCGTCCACTTCACCAGGCGGTCGGCCGTCCAGGTGTTCACCACCCGCTTCGCCGGCACCCCGCACAGCGCGGCACGCTCGCAGCCGAACCGCTGCCAGTCGAGCTGGCCCGGCGCGTGCGCGTCGGTGTCGATGGCGAACCGGCACCCGGCCTCCAGCGCGAGGCGGATCAGCCGCTTCGGCGGGTCCTGCCGCTCGGGCCGGGAGTTGATCTCGACGGCCACGTCGTGCTCGGCGCAGGCGGCGAAGACGGCGTCCGCGTCGAACTCGCTCTCCTTGCGGGTACGCGCCCGGTGCCCCCGGTCGCCCGGCCCGGTCACCCCGGCGGGCCGGGAGGAGACCATCCGGCCGGTGCAGTGGCCGAGGATGTCCAGGTGCGGGTTCGCGATCGCGGTCAGCATCCGGCGGGTCATCTTCGCCCGGTCGTCGTTGAGGCCGCTGTGCACCGAGCCGACCACCACGTCCAGGCGGGCCAGCAGGTCCTCGTCCTGGTCGAGCGAGCCGTCGGCGAGGATGTCCACCTCGATGCCGGTGAGGAGGCGGAAGCCCTTCGGCAGCGCCTCGTTGACGGCGGCGACGTGGTCGAGCTGTTTGCGCAGCCGCTGCGCGGTCAGGCCCCGGGCCACCGTGAGTCGCGGTGAGTGGTCGGTGAGCACCAGGTACTCGTGGCCCAGCTCGACCGCCGCCAGCGCCATCTCCTCGATCGGTGAGCCGCCGTCGGACCAGTCCGAGTGGGTGTGGCAGTCGCCGCGCAGCGCGTCCCGCAGCTTCGCCGCCGCCTCGTCCAGGTCGGTGCCCTCGGTCGCTAGCAGGCGGCGCAGATAGACCGGCTCCTCGCCGGCCAGCGACTCGGCCACGCAGCGGGCGGTGACGTCACCGACGCCGGACAGCTCGGTCAGCTTGCCGGTGCGGGCCCGCTCGGCCACCTCGGCGGCGGGCAGCGCGCCGAGCGTCTTCGCCGCCGACCGGAACGCCCGCACCCGGTACGTGGCCTCGTTCGCCCGTTCCAGCAGGAACGCGATCCGGCGCAGGTCGGCGAGGGGATCCCGGGCACTCATGTCCTGGAACCTACGCGCATACGCCGTCCGCCGCGTGGCCCCGCAACCGCGAGCCGGTCAGCCGCCGCGGGTGGACCGGCCGGGCGAGGCCGGGCACCCGTGCCTGCGCTGCCAGGCGGTGACCTCGGCGACCGGCGAGCGGTTGCCGCCCTTGCGCCACGAGTTCAGGTACGGCGCCGGCCAGACCACGCCCCGGCGGATCCACCAGTCGTCCGCGCCGGTGCACTTCGGGGAGAGCCCGAAGTGCAGGTGGCAGACGTTGTTGGCGTTGCCCGTACGGCCCACCTCGCCGAGTTGCTGCCCGGCACGCACCCGAACCCCGGCGTCGACACCGGCAGTGATCGCGCTCAGGTGCGAGCCGTAGTAGCGCACCCCGTCGTCGCCGAGCAGCGAGACGGAGAGCCCGCCGTTGTCCGGGCCCAGCGGCCCGCGCTTGTCGAACCGGTCGACGCGGCTCACCTCCAGCACGACGCCGTCGGTCACCGCCACCACCGGTTCCCCGCAGTCGGCGAACACGTCGGTGCCCGGGTAGCCGCCGTGCGTCGGGTGGTAGTCGACGTTGCCCGCCCGTACCGGGAAGACCCGCTTCACGTCGGTGCGCGCCGGCGACGGCGCGGCGGACGAGGAGGCGACCGGCGGGGCCGGGTCGGCGGGCTGCGCCGCGGTCGCGATCGGGCTCGGTTCCTGCCACCTGTCGGCGCGCCCGGCAGGGGCGCCGCACCCGGCGGCGAGCGCCGCGACGAGCAGCAGGACCGGGTACGCCGGCCGCGTGCGGCGTCCGATCGATGGCGAGCGCATCCGGTCATCCTGACAGACCACTACCGTAGGGACGAAAGCCGAACGCGGGACGGACGGTCCGGGAAAGGGGGCGGCGGTGACGCACGGGTGGCACGGCGGACCCGAGGGGACCGGTCCGGGGGCGTTCCCGCCACCGCGTACGCCCTCGGGGCTGTTCCCGTCGAGCACGTCGATGCGGCCCAGCTACCGCGAGCCGTACCCGATCACTGGCGCCGGTGTCGCTGTCGGTGCGCTGGTCGCGTTCGCCTGGTTCCTGCTGTTCGGGCTGGTCGGCGGCGGCGTTGCCGGTTACGCCTGGTGGACGCTGCTGGCCGGCGGCCTGGCCTGGCTGGCCGCCGCGGTGCTGGTCCGCCACGGCGACCGGGGGGTCGCGACGGGCGTGGCGATCGTCACCGCGGGTGGCTGGAGCATCGCCGCGGCGATGGTCGCGATGCGGTGGGCGCAGACCGGGGACTGGCCGCTCTGGTGACCTTCGGTGCCGGTTTCGCTGCGTAGCGAAGGCCACCTTGACGTACGCCTGAGGACGGTCCACGCTCGCGGTATGGCCTGGACCACACCGCCGCGGCTCGACCCCGATCGGAGCCGCCGACGCCTGCAACTCCTCGCCGAGTTGGCCGGTGCCCGTGCGGTACAGCAGCGCCAGCGGCCCCAGCGGGCCCGCACCGAGCGGCTGCGCCAGCTCATCGCCACCCGCCGGCGCGTCGTCGGCTGACCGGCTTTCTCTCAAGGAACGGCCGGCCCATACGGGGCGTTGACCGCTCGCCCGCCGACCCGACCGGTTAACGTGCATCGCGTGACGTGTCGGCGTGCTGCCGAGGCTGATTTGGGGGGACCGTGTCGTACTTCGCTGCTGCCGTGGCGCGCGTCGACGGCGGCTGGACCGCCGGTGAGGTGAGCCTGCGGGGCGTCACCGACATCGAGGAGGTGGCCGACCGGCTGCGCGACGTCGAGCCGGACGCCGACCTCTCGCTGCTGTTCGTCGAGGCCGACGACACGTACCTGGTCGTCCTGCGCCTGGACGAGGGGGAGGACCTGCGGGTCTTCGGCTCGGACTCGGCGTACGCGGAGGAGTCCCGGCTGGGCGCGCTGCTCGTCGGCGACCTGAAGACCTCGGTGACCGGGCTGGAGGAGGTCGACGAGCCGAGCGCATCCGGCGGCGGCGACGACACCGAGCAGCCCGCTGTCGACCCGGAGGCCGACCCGGTCGGTGACGCCGACCTCCTCGCCGACCTGAGCATCCCGGCGCAGAAGCTGCTGGCGCTCTGCGCGCACGAGGGCTCCATGCCGGCCGACGTGACAGCCGAGATCTGCCAGGTGCTCGGCTGCGCGGACGAGGTCGAGGAGCTGCGTGAGGTCTGAGCCCGGGGAGTCCCTGACGCCCGGCGCCGCCGAACCGGCCGACGCGACAGATCCGGCGCTGGAGACCGTACGCCCGGGGCAGCCCACCCCGGGCCGGGCCGCGCGTGTCGGTCCGGGCGCCGACGAGTCGCTCGCCGACCCGGGCGCGATCGGCCGCCGGCAGCGGCACGAGCTGTGGATGCGCCGGGCCCTCGAGGTCGCGGTGACCGGCCCGGACGATGCGACCCCCGACGCCGGCGACGTGCCGGTCGGCGCGGTGCTCTACGGCCCCGACGGCACCGAACTGGCGATCGGGCGCAACGAGCGGGAGCTGACCGGCGACCCGACCGCGCACGCCGAGGTGCTGGCGCTGCGGCGGGCCGCGAAGCGGCTGGGCCGGTGGCGGCTGGACGACTGCACGCTCGTCGTGACGCTCGAACCGTGCACCATGTGCGCCGGGGCGATCGCCCTGGCCCGCGTCTCGACAGTGGTGTTCGGCGCCTGGGAACCCAAGACCGGCGCGGTCGGGTCGCTCTGGGACGTGCTGCGCGACCGCCGCGTCACGCACCGCCCCGAGGTGTACGGCGGCGTGCTGGAACGCGAGAGCGCGGCGTTGCTGCGCGCCTTCTTCCGCTGAGGGTTTCCCGGCTCAGGCGCTTCCGGGCTCAGGCACTTGCTGGCGCGGGGCGCAGCAGCGTCACGGCCACCCCTCGGGCGACCTCGGTCCAGGCGGTCGGACGCAGCGTGGCCGGGTCGAGCCGGACGATCGACCGGGTGCCGGTGGCGTGCACAGTCGCGCTGTCCACCGAGCGGAACTCGAAGGCGTAACGGGCGCTGCTGGTGCCGAAGTGTTCGAGCCAGAAGTGCACAGCCACGGTGCCGACACCGATGACCGGCGCCCGGTAGCTGATGGTGAACTCGCGGACCGCGTGGAACACGTCGGGTGCGGCGTGCACGTCGCCGCGGAACGCGACACCGCGCTCGGCCCAGTACGGCGTCAGCGCGCGTTCCAGCAGCACCGCGTACCGGGCGTTGTGCAGGATGCCCATCGCGTCCAGGTCGTCGAAGTGCACAGGCACGTGCTCGACGTGCCCGAACTCCGCGACCGGCCGGTCGGTGGTGGCGTGGCTCATGACTGGCCTTCCGGTAGCAGGGCCGGATCCGGGCAGAGCGCCCGCAGCCGGTTCAGCAGGCCCTGGCGGGCGTGCCGGTAGGAGGCGTCCGGGTCGAGCAGACGGGACCGCATCACCGCGCTGATCCCCAGCGCGTCGATCTCGTACGCGAGCAGCGGCACGTCCAGGTCGGCGGGGAGTTCGCCGAGGTCGACCGCCTCCTGGACGAGGCGCTCGAGCAGCGCGGTCCACCTGCCGAAGGCCTCGGCGAGCCGGTCCCGGACCGGGCCGGGACGGGCGTTGTACTCGAACTCGGTGTTGGCGAAGAAACAGCCGCCGGGCAGCACCCGGGCGGCGTAGAAGTCGATCCGGGCCTCGTGCAGCGCGCGCAGCCGGCGTACGCCTCGTGGCGCGCTCAGAGCGGGTGCGACGATCCGCTCCTGCCACTGCGCCACGGCCCGGTCGACTGTGGCGAGTTGTAGTGCCTCCTTGGAGCGCCAGTGCGCGAAGAGGCCGGACTTGCTCACCTCCAGCCGGTCGGCGAGCTGGGCCAGGGACAGGCCGTGCAGGCCGACCTCGGTGGCGAGCGCCACTGCGGTGTCCAGCACCGCGGTGCGGGTGCGGTCGCCGCGGGCGACGCGGCCGTCAGAGGTCATGGGGGCAGCGTAACGAAAATAAGAACGACCGGTCGTATTTATTTTTGTGACGACGGTAACGCGGACCGCCCCGCCGCCTTGCGACGACGGGGCGGTCCTGGATCGATCAGGTCAGGCGATGATGGTGTCCAGCGCGATCTCGACCATCTGGCCGAACGTCTGCTCGCGCTCCTGCGACGTGGTCTTCTCGCCGGTCTTGATGTGGTCGCTGACGGTCAGGATGGTCAGCGCGCGGGCCTTGAAACGCGCCGCGATCGTGTAGAGCGCCGCCGACTCCATCTCCACCGCCAGCACGCCGTAGTCGGCCAGCGTGTCGTACAGGTCAGGCCGGTCCGTGTAGAAGGCGTCCGCCGCCAGGATCGGCCCCACCCGCATGCTGATGCCGCGCCGCTCGGCCACCTCGACCGAGGTACGCAGCAGCCCGAAGTCGGCCACCGGGGCGTAGTCGATCAGCCCGTCGAAGCGCATCCGGTTCATGTTCGAGTCGGTGGACGAGCCGATCGCCGCCACCACGTCCCGCAGTTGCAGATCCTCGGTCAGGGCACCGCAGGAGCCGACCCGGATCAGCGACTTCACGCCGTACTCGTTTACCAGCTCGTGGGCGTAGATCGAGGCGGACGGCATGCCCATTCCGGAGCCTTGGACGGACACGTCGACACCGTTCCACCGGCCGGTGAAGCCCAGCATGCCGCGCACCGTCGTGTAGCAGCGGGCTCCCTCCAGGTAGGTCTCCGCGATCCACTTGGCCCGCAGCGGGTCGCCCGGCATCAGGACCCGCTCGGCGATCTCTCCCGGCTCAGCGCCGATGTGCGTACTCATGGCAAAGATCCTGCCAGGCCGGGCCGAGGGATACCGGTTCGGCGTCCAAGCCGACGGTCCTGTACCCTCGTCGGCGGTGGCGTGTCCGAGTGGCCTAAGGAGCACGCCTCGAAAGCGTGTGAGGGTTTACGCCCTCCGCGGGTTCAAATCCCGCCGCCACCGCCATATCGATCGAGCGCCCGGGTTGTCCCGGGCGCTTCGTCGTCAGCAGGGGCCGTAGCCCTCGTCGAAGAGGCGGCGGGCCCAGTCCGCGTACCCGGCGATGATCTCCCGGACGGTGACCCCGTCGTGCAGGAACAGGTACGCGCGGTCGCCGTCGCGGGCGAGCAGCCCGGCGAAGCGGTGACTGCCGGGCGGTGCCGGCAGGTCGACGGCGCCGGGGTACGCGGCGCGGACCTCGCCGACCGGCGCGCCGGCGCTGATGCCCTCGGGTGTGCTCATCGGGTCGTCCAGCCAGAGCAGGACGAGCCGGTCGTCGACGAAGATCGGGCTGACCGATCCGTGCCCGACGAGCGCGGGCCCACAGGCCGCCTCGTCGGCGCGCAGCACGCCGCGCCGGGTCAGGTCCGACTCGGTGTCGCCGAACTCCGCGTTGCGCAGGCCGTCCAGGCTGACCACCTGAGCGGCGCCCACTGGACGGGCGGGCCACTGTGGATGAACGCCGCTGCCGGCTGCGGACGCGGCAGCAAGCATCGCGGCAATAAAGCCGAATTGTCGTAGTTTCATGCAATCCCCCAGTCACCAACGGGACCGGGGCGATGAGGTTGCTGGTGTTGGTCGGATTGGCGTAGTTCCCACTCCTCAGCCAGCTCGTCCCAGTAGTCGGCGGACAGTCCGCGCCGGCCGTGCGCCAGCCAGCCGTCCGTGTCGCGCTCCAGGTGCAGCCCCAGCTCGGCGAACGGGTCGATCCACGCGCCCGGCTCCGCGCCCAGCCGGGCCAGCGCCGTGTTGATCGGCCACTCGGTCCGCGGCCGGTCGAGCGCGGCGTCGTACCGCGGCCCCCAGCTCACCTCGCCGCCGAACCAGACCACAGCCGACTGGTGGCCGAGCCCGCCCGCGAACTCCGCCTCCAAGTACGCCACCGGGCCGCCCCTCGACCAGCGGGCCAGCACCTCCGCGAGCGGCGGCGACAGCACCAGCCGGAACGGGCGCTCGGCGCGCGGCTCGTCGGTGGCGTAGTCCGGCAGGTCGCCGGTCAGTTCCTGCACCAGTTGCGGGGTGACCGGCAGCAGCGCGAAGTCCTGGCGGAGCGCGGCGAGCACCGCGTGGTCCAGGTCGGCGGTCTGCTCGCGAAGCAACTCGACGTCGGCGACCACGGCGCTGAGCTGGTAACTCATCCGGTCCTCTCGGCGTCCACAGGCTGTGGATGGAACATGTGTACGACGGTCTCAGGTGGTTCCGTTGGTCAGGTACCTCGGGCGTCCGTCGCTCAGCGCGGCCACCGCGTGACGCAGCCGATGCCAAACGTACGGGCGAAGCAGCGCCTGCGCATCATCGAGCGCGACGAACCGTGCGTCGGCCAGTTCGCCGTCTGCCGGTTTCAACGGCTCTGCGGGAGGCAGTGCGCCGCCGTCGAAGATGAACATCAGGCTGTCGTCCCAGGGGCCGTGCGGTGCCACCCAGTCCACCACCAGCAACGGTCCGACGCGCAGTTCGAGACCCAACTCCTCGCGTACCTCCCGCTCGGCGGCCAGGTGCGGCGGCTCGTTCGCCTCCGCCATGCCGCCCGGCAGGTCCCAGTCCGGCTTGTAGCGCGGATCTACCAACAGGATGCCGCCGCCACCGTTGCGCAGCAGTATGTCGGCCCCCACCCGTTTCCGGGGCTGCCGCGCGTTGCCCTCGGCGAGGTGGACCTGCCAGGCTGCCGGATCTCGCTCGTACAGGGGACGCTCGTCGACCATACCGACCATTGTCGACTGCCCTCACCCAGTCGGCAGCCGGTCCAGAAGCTGCGGCACGTCCGGGCACCTGACGGCTGCGAACGCGGCAGCAATGTCGGCCTGAGCCCGTCCCTGGCATGGCCAAGCGCCCGTTCCACCCGTTCCGTGACTGTCGGTTATACATGCAACGCATAATCGGCCATGACTACGACGAGAGCTTTGACGTGCCACGTACGAGAATTGCGTGATCGACCTCGTCGGAGGCTGTCGGATCGGGGCGGCGGCGTTCGTAGCCGGGGTGACGGCGGCCCGGACGGCAGCTAACGACGGTGAAAGAGGAACCGATGGCGCAGTACCTGATCTCCGTACTCGACGACACGACCGGCTCGGCCACCGACGCGGAGATGGCCGCGATCGGTGAGTTCAACGAGCGGTTGCGAGCCGACGGCCACTGGGTCTTCGCCGGTGGGCTCGCGGCGCCGGAGACGGCCACAGTCGTGGACGCGCGGGGCGGGAGTCCGCTGCTCACCGACGGGCCGTACGTGGAGACGAAGGAGTACGTCGGCGGATTCTGGATCGTCGAGGCGCCGGACTTCGACGTGGCGCTGCCGCTCGCCGCGCTGGCGTCGCAGCGGTGCAACAGGCGGGTCGAGCTGCGGCCGTTCCTGGGCGCGTGACAGACGTCGGCGAGGCGCTCACCCGGGTCCACAGTGAGGAGTGGGCGCGGGTCGTCGCCACGCTCGCCCGGCGCATCGGCGATCTCGACGTGGCCGAGGAGATGACAGCCGAGGCGTTCGCCGCCGCCGTCGAGCGGTGGTCGGCCGACGGTGTACCGCCGAACCCCGGCGCGTGGCTCACCACCACCGCGTACCGCAGGGCAGTCGACCGGATCCGGCGCGAGAGCCGGCGGGACGACAAGCACCGGGAGGCGCTGATGCTGGCCGACGTCCCGGAACCGCTCGGTGTCATCGACGACGACCGGCTCCGCCTCATCTTCACCTGCTGCCATCCGGCGTTGGCCATGAAGGCGCGGGTGGCGCTGACGCTGCGCCTGGTCGGCGGGCTCACCGTGCCGGAGATCGCCCGGGCCCACCTGGTCCAGGAGGCCGCCATGAGCAGGCGGATCACCCGGGCCAAAGCGAAGATCAAGGCAGCCCGGATCCCGTACCGGGTGCCGTCCCGCGAGGATCTCCCGGCCCGGGTCGGCGGCGTGCTCGCCGCCCTCTACCTGATCTTCAACGAGGGCTACCTCGCCTCCGACCCCGGTAAGGAGGCGGTCCGCGCCGACCTGACCGCCGAGGCGATCCGGCTCACCCGGCTGGTCCGCACGCTGCTGCCCGACGACCACGAGGCCGCCGGGCTTCTGGCGCTGATGCTGCTCACCGAGGCCCGCCGGCCCGCCCGGGTCTCCGCGACGGGCGAACTCGTCGTCCTCGCCGAGCAGGACCGCAGCGCCTGGGACCGCGAACTCATCGCCGAGGGGCACGCCCTGGTCCGCGCGTGCATCGCCGCCGGACGGCCGCCGGGCCGCTACCAGATCCTCGCCGCCGTAAACGCCGTACACACCGACGCCCGCGACGCGAGGGACACCGACTGGTCGCAGGTCGCCGCGCTCTACGACCATCTGGTACGCGTCGACCCGTCGCCGATCGTGCGGCTCAACCGGGCCGTGGCGGTCGCCGAACTGGACGGGCCGCAGGTCGCGCTGGCCGAGGTGGACGGGTTGCCGCTGGAGGACTATCACGCGTACCACGCGACGCGCGCCGAACTGTTGCGCCGGATGGGGCGGGGCGGGGAGGCGCGGGCGGCGTACGACCGGGCGATCGAGCTGGCGGGCAACAGCGCGGAGACGGCGTACCTGACGCGGCGACGGGACCAGTTGGGCGGCCGGTGAGGAGCGCCGCGGAGAAACGACTCAGGGCCGGTCCCGCGCGGGATCCGGCCCTGTCGTCTGCGAGCGGAGGATACGAGATTCGAACTCGTGAGGGTGTGAACCCAACACGCTTTCCAAGCGTGCGCCCTAGGCCTCTAGGCGAATCCTCCGCGAGCCAGGATACAGGTCCCTCGACGGCGGGCCACCCCACCCTCCCGGAAGATCCACAACCCTTCGGGTAGGCTTGGCGTCACCTCCCGTGCGGCGGTACCTCGTGAACCTCCCCAGGGCCGGAAGGCAGCAAGGATAAGCGAGCTCTGCCGGGTGCACGGGAGGCCTTTCTGTCTCCCGGGCCGGGTAACGTCGCTGCGGGTCGGGTCACGGGGTGGTGGGTGGTCACCCGGGGCCGACCGGCGCAGAATGGCTCGGTCGAGAGGAGGCGGGACGGGTGGCACTGGCCCTTTACCGCAAGTACCGGCCGCGGACGTTCGCCGAGATGATCGGCCAGGAGCAGGTCACCGATCCGCTGTCGCAGGCGCTGCGCAGCGGCCGGCTCAACCACGCCTACCTCTTCTCCGGTCCCCGGGGCTGCGGCAAGACGTCCAGCGCCCGGATCCTGGCCCGCTCCCTCAACTGCGAGCAGGGCCCCACCCCCGAGCCGTGCGGGCAGTGTGACTCGTGCCGCGGGCTTGCTCCCGACGGCGGCGGCTCGATCGACGTCATCGAGATCGACGCGGCCAGCCACGGTGGTGTCGACGACGCCCGTGAGCTGCGCGAGAAGGCGTTCTTCGCGCCCGCCCGCAGCCGCTTCAAGATCTACATCATCGACGAGGCGCACATGGTCTCGTCGGCCGGCTTCAACGCGCTGCTCAAGCTGGTCGAGGAGCCCCCGGAGTACGTCAAGTTCATCTTCGCCACCACCGAACCGGAGAAGGTCCTCGGCACGATCAAGTCGCGGACCCACCACTACCCGTTCCGGCTGTTCCCGCCGAAGGTGCTCCGGCCCTACCTCGAACAGCTCTGCGAGGCGGAGGGCGTCACAGTCGACCCGGCGGTCTTCCCGCTGGTGGTGCGCGCCGGCGGCGGCAGCATGCGGGACAGCCTCTCCGTACTCGACCAGCTCATCGCGGGCGCCGGCCCGGAGGGTGTCGGCTACGCCCGGGCCGCCGCGCTGCTCGGTGTCACCGACGCCGCGTTGATCGACGAGATGTGCGACGCGCTCGCCGCCGGTGACGGCGCCGCCGCGTACGCCACCGTCGACCGGGTCGCCGAAGCCGGGCACGACTCGCGCCGCTTCGCCTCCGACCTGCTCGAACGCCTCCGCGACCTGATCGTCCTGCAGCAGGTGCCTGATGCCGCCGCCAAGGGCCTCATCGACGGCCCGGCCGACCAGATCGAGCGGATGGCCGCCCAGGCGCAGCGCCTCGGCCCGGCCACGCTGTCGCGCTGCGCCGACATCGTGCACAACGGCCTGGTCGAGATGCGCGGCACCACGGCGCCCCGGCTGCTGCTGGAACTGATCTGCGCGCGCATGCTCCTGCCCGGCGTGGACGACTCCTCGACCGGCCTGCTCCAGCGCCTGGAGCGGATGGAACGCCGGCTGACGCTCGGGGGCGCCGAGCTGCCGCCGGCCGCCGCCGACTCCGCGCACCCCACCCAGACCCAGGGGGTACGCCCGGCGGCTCCCGCCCCGGGCGCGGCTGCCGCCGCGGTCCACCCGGATTCCGCCGGCACGCCGGCGGCTGCCGGTGCCCCGACCGGTGCGGCCGCCGCCCGTGCCGCCGCAGCCGCTGCGGCGGGTGCCCGGAACGCCGCACCCGGTTCCCGCCCGGCCGACGCCGCCACCAATGCCCGTCCGGCCCCGAACGGTGCGGCTACCGGCTCCCGTCCCGCCCCGGCTGGTGCGGCTACCGGCTCCGGCCCGGCCGCTGCCGAGTCCGGCCCGCGTCTCGCCCCGGCGGCGACCGAAGCGACAGTGGGTGCCGGGGTCCACTCCGACACGGACGCCGGGTTCCCTGCGTCGGCCGCCGCCGAGCGGGCCGCCGCCGGGCCGACGACGTCCGGTCCGGCCGCTGCCCGGCGCCCCGTACCGCCGTCGGCTGTGATGCCCGACCCGGCCACGCCCGAGCCGCCCCGCCCCGGCGCGGCGAATCCCGGCGCGCTCGACGCGGTAGCGGTGCGCCGCGTCTGGCCCGAGGTGGTCGGGAAGGTCAACCGGAGCAACAAGCGGATCGCCGCGCTGATGCGGGACGCTGTGGTACGCGACCTGGACGGCGACACGCTCGTGCTGACCGTGAAGTCGACGGTGCTGGCGAAGATGATGGCCGACCACGCCGCCGTGCTGACCGACGCGCTCTACGAGGAGCTGGGCGGTCGCTGGCAGATCCGCTGCGAGGTGGCGGGCGAGCGTGGCGCGTCCTCGCTCGGTGGCCCGTCCCGCCCGTCCGGAGCGAGCCGCACGCAGGCCGACACCGCACCGGCTCGCAGCGCGTCCGACAGCGCTCCGCCCCGTCCGGCGACCGCCCCGTCCGGCCCGGCGTCCGACGCCGCGTCCGGTCGCCCGGACTCCGGGGCGGCAGGCACCGCCGACGCCGGGTATGGACGGCCTGCCTCGGGTGGGGCAGGCACCGCGCAGGCGCACCCCGATTCCGTCCACGCGGACGCCTCCCGCTCGGCCGCAGCCGACGCGGGACCGAACCGTCCCGGCTCCGATACCGGACCGGGCTACCCGGGTTCGGTCCACGCCGGACCGGGCCGTCCGGACTCCGGCGTCGCCGGACGTGATGCGGCCGGTGGCGACCCGGGACAGCCGGCGACCGGCTCGGGCAGCACCGCTGGTAGCCGAGGCGCAGGCAACCCGGCCACCGGAAGCCAAGGTGCGGGAAGCCAGGCCGGAGGACCGGCGGGCAGGGCCGGCGCGGGCTCACCCGACGCCTCGCACCGGCCGGCGGCGACCCCTGCGGTCGACCAGACCGGCGAGGAGGACTGGCCGGAGCCGGCCCGTCCCGGTGGCGCGGCGACCGGCACGGCCTCGGCCCCCGGCACGGCCTCGGCGGCGAGCAGCGGCGACGCGGAGGACTGGCCGGCGGCGGCCCGTCCGGGCGGGGACACGGCTACCGCTACCGCGCCTGTCGTCGTACCCAAGCCTGCTGCACCTGCGACGGCGCCTGCCGGTGGACCGAGGCCGGCGGGCGGCGGGGCGAAGAACAGCGCGATCGCGGCGGCGCGTGCGGCCGCGGCGGCTGCTGCTGCGGGCGGTGGTCCCGGCAAGGGTCCGCGCGTGGCGCAGCCGGCGCGGAAGACGGCCGATGCCGAGTGGGCTGGCGAGCCACCCTACGACCCGGACTTCGACGGCCCGGTGCGGGGTGGGGGCGCGCCTGCGGCGGCGCCCGCCTACGAGGGATTCGACCCGGGCGACGAGCCGCTGGACGACGTGATCGACGAACGGACCGCCCGGCAGTCGAGCGAGGAGCAGGCGGTGCAGCTGCTGCGCGAGACGTTCGGCGCGGAGAAGATCGACGAGGTGGACGCGCGCTGAGCGCGCGCCGACCGCGATTCAGCGGTGCCGTGGCCCGACTAGGCTGGGCGCGGCCGAGCAGACGAGTGGAAGAAGGAGCGGTCCGTGCGCCCAGGTGGACAGCCGAACATGCAGCAGATGCTGAAGCAGGCGCAGAAGATGCAGCAGCAGATCGCCAAGGCCCAGGCCGAGCTGGCCGAGGCGGAGCTGACCGGCACCGCCGGTGGGGGCCTGGTCACCGCGACGGTCGCCGGTACCGGTGAGCTGAAGGCGATCAAGATCGACCCGAAGGCGGTCGACCCGGAGGACGTCGAGACGCTGGAGGACCTGGTCGTAGCGGCCGTGCACAACGCCGCCGAGGCGGCCCGCGAGCTGACCGAGAAGAAGATGGGCCCGGTCGCGGGCGGCATGGGCGGCCTCGGCCTGTCCGGGTTCTGAGCCGGCAGATGTACGAGGGTGCCATCCAGGATCTGATCGACGAGCTGGGCCGGTTGCCGGGCGTGGGCCCGAAGAGCGCCCAGCGGATCGCGTTCCACGTGCTGTCGGCGGATCCGGCCGACGTGAACCGGCTGGCCGGCGCGCTGCGCAAGGTCAAGGACCTGGTCCGGTTCTGCACGACCTGCTACAACGTGGCCGAGTCGGAGCAGTGCCGGATCTGCCGCGACCCACGGCGTACCGACGAGGTGCTCTGTGTGGTCGAGGAGCCGAAGGACGTGGTGGCGATCGAGCGGACCGGCGAGTTCCGCGGGCGCTACCACGTGCTCGGCGGCGCGATCAATCCGCTGGAGGGCATCGGCCCGGACAACCTGCGGATCCGTGAGCTGATGACCCGCCTCGGCGGCGGCGAGGTCCGCGAGCTGATCCTCGCCACCGACCCGAACACCGAGGGCGAGGCGACAGCCACCTATCTGGCGCTGATGGTCAAGCCGATGGGGATCGCTGTGACCCGGCTCGCGAGTGGGCTGCCGGTCGGCGGCGACCTGGAGTACGCCGACGAGATCACGCTGGGCCGGGCCTTCGAGGGCCGACGGGCCGTCTGAATCCAGTCGTGCCGCCTCCGGCGGGTGCCCCGCGGGGTGCCCGCCGGACGTGTCTCCGGGCCGGACCGGGATGTCCGTCGATCTAACAGGAACGTGCGTCCGGGACCGGATCGACGTAATAAATTTGCCCTTCAAACCGACGAAACCTCGGCGATCGAAGGCATTCCCCTTCGATTCGTATGCCTCGTTGCGGAACAGACACGATTCGATACCAACCCGCCCCCCGCCCGTTTCCGCGCCGTCCACCCGAGGGCTAAGGTCTGCGCACATCGGTGACCCTGTCACCACGTTGTCCGTACCCCCAAGGACGAGGTGAAGCACCATGCGTGCATCCAGGCCGAAGGTCGCAATCGCGGCCGTCGCGGTCGCGGCCCTCGCGGTTGCAGGCTGCGCCGAGAGCGACCGTGAGAGTGGCTCCGGAGATAGCAAGAAGGACACCCTCGTCTTCGGCGTCGCCGGAGACCCGAAGGTGCTCGACCCCAGCTTCGCCAGCGACGGTGAGTCGCTGCGCGTGGCGCGCCAGGTCTTCGAGACCCTGGTCCGTCCGGAGGAGGGCGGCACCAAGGTGACGCCGGGCCTCGCCGAGTCCTGGACGCCGGATGCGGCGGGCACGACCTGGACGTTCAAGCTCCGCTCGGGTGTCAAGTTCCACGACGGCACCGACTTCAACGCCGAGGCCGTCTGCGCCAACTTCGACCGCTGGTACAACGCCAAGGGCCTCATGCAGAGCCCGGACGTGACCGCGTACTGGCAGGACGTCATGGGCGGGTTCGCCAAGAACGAGAACCCGGACCTGCCGCCGAGCCTCTTCAAGTCCTGCACCGCCAAGGACGCCACCACTGTGGACCTGGCGTTCACCCGGGTCTCCAGCAAGATCCCGGCCGCGCTCATGCTGCCGTCGTTCTCGATCCAGAGCCCGAAGGCGATGGAGCAGTACGACGCCAGCAACGTGACCGGCACCGCCGAGGACATCAAGTACCCCGCGTACGCGATGGAGCACCCGACCGGCACCGGCCCGTTCAAGTTCAAGGCGTGGGACATCGCGAACAAGACGCTCACCATCGAGCGCAACGACGACTACCACGGCGACAAGGCCAAGCTGAAGACCATCATCTTCAAGACGATCTCGGACGAGAACGCCCGCAAGCAGGCGCTCCGCTCGGGTGACATCCAGGGCTACGACCTGGTCGGCCCGGCCGACGTCGAGCCGCTGAAGAAGGAGGGCTTCAACGTCCTCACCCGGCCCGCCTTCAACATCCTCTACCTGGCGATCAACCAGAAGGGGAACCCGAAGCTGGCCGACCTGAAGGTCCGGCAGGCCATCGCGCACGCGCTGAACCGGCAGGCCCTGGTCGACTCGAAGCTGCCCCCGGGCGCCAAGGTCGCGATGAACTTCATGCCCGACACCGTCGAGGGCTGGAACGGCGACGTCACCAAGTACGACTACGACCCGGCCAAGGCGAAGGCCCTGCTGGCCGAGGCCGGCGCGTCGAACCTGACGCTGAAGTTCCACTACCCGACCGAGGTCACCCGGCCGTACATGCCGAACCCGAAGGACATCTTCGAGCTGCTCTCGGCGGACCTCAAGGCGGTCGGCATCAACGTCCAGGCCATCCCGCTGAAGTGGAGCCCGGACTACCTCAACGCCACCACCTCCGGCAACAAGCACGACCTGCACTTCCTCGGCTGGACCGGTGACTACGGCGACGCGTACAACTTCATCGGCACCTTCTTCGACCGCCCGAAGGACGAGTGGGGCTTCAACAACGCCCAGCTCTTCGCGCAGTTCAAGGACGCCGACACCACCGCCGACGCGGCGGCGCGGACGGAGAAGTACAAGGCACTGAACAAGTCGATCATGGACTTCCTGCCGGGTGTGCCGATCTCGCACTCCCCGCCGGCGATCGTGTTCGGCAAGGACGTGACCGGGATCAAGGCGAGCCCGCTCACGGACGAGCGGTACGCGACCGCAGAGTTCAAGTGATCTGAAGCACCGTACGCGGGCGGGCGCTGTGACCACAGCGCCCGCCCGCACCCCTCCGCACCCCTTCCGAGGCGCCCGTGTTCCGGTTCATCATCAGACGCCTGCTGCAGCTGATACCCACGCTGTTCGGGCTCTCCGTCCTGCTGTTCATCTGGCTCCACCGACTTCCCGGCGGGCCCGAGACCGCGATCCTCGGTGAACGGGGCACGCCCGAGACGCGCGCCGCCATCCGGCGCAACCTCGGCCTCGACGAGCCGATCCTGGTCCAGTACGCCCGCTTCCTGCGGCGGATGATCCGGCTCGACCTGGGCACCTCGACCGGTACGAAGCGGGCCGTCACCACGGAGTTCGTGGAACGGTTCCCCGGCACCGTCGAACTGACCGTCATGGCCATGGTCCTCGCGGTCGGCATCGGCATTCCGCTCGGCTACCTGGCCGCCCGCCGCCGGGGCCGGTTCCTCGACCACGCCTCGGTCGGCGGATCGCTCATCGGCATCTGTATCCCGGTCTTCTTCCTGGCGTACGTGCTCAAGGCGATCTTCGCGGAGAACCTGGGCTGGTTCCCCTCCAGCGGCCGGCAGGACCCCACCATCGGGGCGACCCGGGTCACCAACTTCTTCGTCATCGACGGGCTCATGACCCGCGAGTGGGACGCCGCCGCCGACGCGCTCTGGCACCTCGTGCTGCCGGGTGTCGCGCTCGCCAGCATCCCGCTCGCGATCATCGTCCGGATCACCCGGGCCAGCGTGCTGGAGGTGCTCAACGAGGACTTCGTCCGCACCGCCGAGGCCAAGGGCCTGACCGAGCGGACCGTCCGCCGCCGGCACGTCCTGCGTAACGCCATGCTGCCGGTGGCCACCTCGATCGGTCTCCAGACCGGTCTCCTGCTCTCCGGCGCGGTGCTCACCGAGACCGTGTTCGCGTTCAGCGGCATCGGCGCGTTCGTCGCCGAGTCGATCAGTCAGCGCGACTACCCGGTGCTGATGGGCTTCATCATGATCATTGCGGTGGTGTACGTGCTGGTGAATCTCCTGGTCGACCTCTCCTACAGCGTGATCGACCCGAGGGTGAGGGTGCGATGACCATCACCACTGGCAAGAAGCGCGAGAAGATCGACCGGCTCGCCGAGCTGGCCGCCCGCGACGACGAGCAGGGGGTGAGCCTCTGGAAGGAGGCGTTCCGCCGGCTGCGGCGCAATCCGGCGGCCGTCATCGGCGTGGTCATCCTGGCGGTCTTCGTCCTGGTCGCGGTCATCGGGCCGTTCCTCGTCCCGTACAGCCCGACTGACTCCATCGGCATCCGCGAGGGCCTGGTCAAGTCCGGCCAGGGCATCATCCCGGGCGCCTCCGCCGACCACTGGCTCGGCTTCGACCACCAGGGCCGGGACGAGTTCAGCCGGCTCATCGTCGGGGCCCGGCAGACGCTGCTCGTCGGCGTGGTCTCCACGCTGATCGGCCTCGCGGTCGGCGCGCTCATCGGCGGCGTCGCCGGTGCCGCGGCCGGGCTCGGCGGGCGCTGGGGCCGCTGGATCGACACCACCCTGATGCGCTTCATCGACATGCTGCTGGCCATGCCGAGCCTGCTGCTCGCGGTCAGCATCGCGGCGCTGCTCGGCGCCAGCCTCACCACCGTGATGATCGCTGTCGGTGTGGTGTCCGTGCCGATCTTCGCCCGGCTGCTCCGCGGTTCGATGATCGCGCAGGCGAACAGCGACTACGTGCTCGCCGCGACGTCGCTCGGCGTGAAGCGGTCCAGGATCGCCCTCACCCACGTGGTGCCGAACTCGATCGCCCCGGTCATCGTGCAGGCCACGCTGACGCTGGCGACCGCGATCATCGAGGCGGCCGCGCTGTCCTTCCTCGGTCTCGGCAACCCCGACTCGGCCATCCCGGAGTGGGGCGTCATGCTGGCCGACGCGCAGCCGTACCTGGGCATCCGGCCGGGTCTGGCGATCTATCCGGCGCTCGGCATCATCATCACCGCGCTGGGGTTCACCCTGCTCGGTGAGGCGATGCGTGAGGCTCTCGATCCGAAGCTGCGGAAGTAGGTCAGTCAGCCATGGCACTGCTCGAAGTGGACGACCTCTCCGTCACGTTCGCCCGTCGCGGGCAGCGCACCGTGCACGCGGTGGACGGGGTGTCCTTCTCGGTCGACACCGGCGAGGTGGTCGGCCTGGTCGGCGAGTCCGGGTGCGGCAAGAGCGTCACGTCGCTGGCCATCATGGGCCTGCTGCCCAAGCAGCCGGGCCTGCGCGTGGGCGGCAAGGCGGTCTTCGACGGCACCGACCTGCTCCAGCTCGACGACCGGTCCCGCCGCGACATCCGCGGCCGGGACGTGGCGATGATCTTCCAGGACCCGCTGTCCTCGCTGAACCCGGTCATCCCGATCGGGCTCCAGGTGACCGAGGTGCTGGCCCGGCACCGGGGCATGAAGGGCGAGGCGGCCACCAAGGAGGCGGCCGCCCTGCTCGACCGGGTGGGCATCCCGGACCCGCGGCGGCGCCTGAAGGAATACCCGCACCAGCTCTCCGGCGGCATGCGGCAGCGGGCGCTGATCGCCATGGCTGTGGCCTGCCAGCCCCGGCTGCTGATCGCCGACGAGCCGACCACCGCGCTCGACGTCACCATCCAGGCGCAGATCCTGGAGCTGCTCAAGGATCTGGTCCGGGACTCCGGCACCGCACTGGTGATGATCACCCACGACCTCGGCGTGGTCGCCGGCATGTGCGACACCATCAACGTGCTCTACGCCGGCCGGGTGGTGGAGACGGCCACCCGCCGTCCGCTGTTCCGCCAGCCCCGGCACCCGTACACCGAGGGGTTGCTCGGTTCGGTGCCGCGCCTGGACGCCGGCCGCGGCGAACGGCTCAACCCCATCCCCGGCTCGGTGCGCGACGTGCTGCCCTGGCCGGACGGCTGCGCGTTCGCCCCGCGCTGCGCACGCCGCGTCGACGCGTGCGTGGGCGAGCCGCCGGAGCTGGTGCTGACCCACGACGCGCGCAGCTACCGCTGCGTAAACCCGGTGCCGGTCCCCGGCCTGACCCCGGAGGCGGACGCCCGCGCGACCGCGCCGACGACCACCGAACCGGGTGCGGTGCCGGCCCAGGCCGAACCGGCCGACCCGCCCGCCGTGCCCGGCTTCGGACCGGCTCCGCGCGAGGAGGAGACCCCGTGAGCGACAACGAGATCCTCGTCGAGGTCCGCGACCTGAAGGTGCACTTCCCGATCCGCCGGGGTGTGCTCTTCGACCGGACCGTCGGGCACGTCAAGGCGGTCGACGGGGTCGACCTGAGCATTCCGCGCGGCAAGACGTACGGGCTGGTGGGCGAGTCGGGCTGCGGCAAGTCCACGCTCGGCCGGGCGTTGCTACAGCTCAACCCGCCGACCAGCGGCGAGGTGAAGTTCGACGGCGTCGAGCTGACCACGCTCCCCGCCGGCAGACTGCGCGCGATGCGCCGCCGGATGCAGATGATCTTCCAGGATCCGATGTCCAGCCTGGACCCCCGGCAGAACGTCGAGTCGATCCTGACCGAGGGCCTCCAGACCCACGGCATCGGCGCCAACCGGGACGACCGGCGGCGGATCATCGGCGAGACGCTCGACGCGGTGGGCCTGCCGAAGTGGGCGCTGTCCCGCTACCCGCACGAGTTCTCCGGCGGCCAGCGCCAGCGCATCGGCATCGCCCGCGCGCTGGTCCTCGGCCCGGAGCTGATCGTCGCCGACGAGCCGGTCTCCGCGCTGGACGTCTCGATCCAGGCGCAGGTGGTGAACCTGCTCGACGAACTCCAGGACAGCCTCGGCCTGACCTACCTGGTGATCGCGCACGACCTGGCCGTGGTGCGGCACATCTCCGACATCGTCGGCGTGATGTACCTGGGCGCGCTGGTGGAGGAGGCGCCGAGCGACCGGCTCTACACCGAGCCGCTGCACCCGTACACCCGGGCGCTGATGTCGGCGGTGCCGGTGCCGGACCCGGACGTGGAGGACCGGCGCGAGCGCATCCTGCTCGCCGGTGACCTGCCGTCGCCCGCGAACCCGCCGTCGGGCTGCCGGTTCCACACCCGCTGCCCGTGGGCGCAGCCGACCCGCTGCGCGGACGAGCGGCCGGAACTGCGCCAGATCGGCGCCAGCCGGGTGGCCTGCCACTGGGCCGAGAAGATCGCCGCCGGTGAGCTGCGCCCGCACGAGGTGACCGCAGAGATCACCCGGCCGGAGGGCGAGGGCGAGGAGCCGGGCGTGGTCTCCGCGCCCAGCGAGCCCGGATCGTACGTCTGACGCGACGGGGCGCGCCCCCACCCGGCCCGGGTGGGGGCGCGCCCCGTCGCGTCGTCGGTCAGCCCTCGGGGCGGTTCAGCAGGCCCACCGCGATCGTGTGCACGGCGTCGAGCGCGGCCGGGTCGGCCAGCGGCGCGGAACCGCCGGTGACCGCGTACCACTCGTCGGCGTCCTTGTACTGCACCCGCAGCGTCACCCGGCCGTCGGCGTGCTCGGTGCGCAGCGTCAGCTCGCCGGTCACCACGCCCACCTCGTCGGTCATGACCCCGCCCGGGCCCGCGGTGATGTCCGAGGTGCGGTCCGCCGGTCCGGCCGGTGCGCCCGGCACCGCGTCGGCGGTCATGCCCGCCCCGGCGACGTCCGCGGACACCGGCTGCCGGCCGTCCGCCGTCATCCCGGCCGAGGCCGGACCGGCCGTCGTCTCCGCGGCCGCCTCCGGGGCCGGTGCGGCGTCTGCCTCCGGCGTGCCCGCCGGTGCCGGTGTGGCGTCCGGCCCGGTCACGGTTTGCTCGCCCATGTGCAGCCCTCCAGCATGTCGGTGAGAGCGGCCTTCTCGGCACTTGTCACAGTCAGCCGCCAGTAGTGCTTGACCGTCACCCAGTCCGCCGCGTACTGACACCAGGACGACCGGTTCGGCGGCTTCCACTGGGACGGATCCTGGTCACCCTTTGCCCGGTTGGAGCGCGCCGAAACCGCGATGAGCTGCGGCCGCGTCAGGTCGTTGGCGAAGTCGCCGCGCTTCGAGTCGTCCCACTCGTCCGCGCCCGAACGCCACGCGGCGGCCAGCGGCACGGTGTGGTCGATGTCCACGTCCGACGGATCGTTCAGCACCACACCGTCGTAGACGCTCTCCCACCGCCCGCCCACGACGTTGCAGCCGGACAGCTTGATGCCCTCGCCGTCGCGTTGCAGCACGCTGTCGCGTACGTCGCAGTTCTTGCCGGTGCCCCGCCAGTGCGGGAAGCGGGAACGGCTGTAGCCCTTCATCGCCCCGGCGGTGGCCACTGTCAGCTCACCGAGCTGCTTGTTGACGTTCCCGGCGGCACTGGGCGGCGCCTCCGGCTCGGTGACCGACACGTCGCAGCCGGCCACGCCGAGGGCGAGCACCGCGCTCAGCGCGGCCGCCAGCCCGGCTCGGGCTCCTGATCTCGTACGCACAGACGACACCCCTCCAGCTTGCGTGCTCCGGGCGAGTCCGCACAGTACCCGGCGACGGTTTCCACGATTCGTGGCGTCGGCGGTGGGCGGCGGGCAGAGTGGTGAGACGTGACCGCACCCGCTCCCGCGCTGCGTACCGGCTCCGCCGCCGGACGCGGCACACTGCTCGCCGCGATCCTCGCCTCCGGCATGGTGTTCCTGGACAGCACTGTCGTCAACGTCGCGCTGCCGCGGCTCGGCGCCGAACTGGACGCCACAGTCGCCGGTCTGCAGTGGACCGTGAACGGCTACCTGCTCATGCTCGCCGCGTTCGTGCTGCTCGGCGGCGCGCTCGGGGACCGGTTCGGCAGGCGGCGCGTCTTCCTGCTCGGCGTGGTCTGGTTCGCTGTGGCGTCGGTGCTCTGCGGGCTGGCCCAGGACACCGGATGGCTCGTCGCCGCCCGGTTCCTCCAGGGCGCGGGCGGGGCACTGCTCACCCCGGGGTCGCTGTCCGTGCTCCAGGCCAGCTTCCATCCGGACGACAGGGGCCGGGCGATCGGCACCTGGTCCGGGCTGTCCGGTGTGTCCACCGCGCTCGGTCCGCTGCTCGGCGGCTGGCTGATCGACACGTTCTCCTGGCGGTGGATCTTCTTCGTCAACCTGCCGCTGGCCGTCGGCGTGGTGCTCGCCGCGCTGCGCTGGGTGCCGGAGAGCCGGGACGAGGAGGTCTCGCGTACCGGGTGCGGGCGGCGGCGGTTCGACGTGGCGGGGGCGCTGCTCGGCGCGCTCGCGCTCGGCGGTGTCACGTACGCGCTCATCGACGCCCCGGCACGCGGCCTGGACTCCCCGGCGGTGCTGGCCGCGGCGGTGCTCGGGGTGGTCGCCGTGGTGCTCTTCGTGCTGGTCGAGCGGCGGCGCGGCGACACCGCGATGCTGCCCACCGGGCTGTTCTCCAGCCGGCTGTTCTCCGTGCTGAACGTCTTCACAGTGGTCGTGTACGCGGCGCTCGGCGGGTTCACCTTCTTCCTCGCCGTCTACCTGCAGAACGTGGTCGGCTGGTCGGCGCTGCTCACCGGCCTGGCCACGGTGCCGATGACTGTGCTGCTGCTGGTCGGCTCGCCGCGCGCGGGCGCGCTGTCGGCCCGCATCGGCCCCCGGCTGCCGCTCACCGTCGGCCCAGTGATCGCCGCGGCGGGCCTGCTGCTGTTGCGCCGGGTCGGGCCCGGTGCGTCGTACTGGGTGGACGTGCTGCCGGGTGTGGCGCTGTTCGGCGCCGGGCTCACGCTCGTGGTGGCGCCGCTGACCACGTCGGTGCTCGGCGCCGTCTCGGACCGGTTCGCCGGGGTGGCGAGCGGTTTCAACAACGCCGCCTCCCGGGCCGGCGGCCTGCTCGCGGTGGCCGCGCTGCCGCTGCTGGTCGGGCTGTCGGGCACCGGGTACGAGCAGAAGGGCGCGCTCGCCGACGCGTACCGGGGGGCGTTGGCGTGGTGCGCGGGGCTGCTGCTGGCCGGCGCGGTGCTCGCCGCCGTGCTCATCCACCGCCCCGGGCGGGGGGAAGGAAGGGCCCCTTCTTAACGCCTCCGGTAGAGGAAGGGCCCCTTGTTAACACTCGGACCATTCGGGCGCGGACGTTAAGTGAGTGTTTGAGATTCCGGCTCAGGTGTGGGTTGCCTGGGCCGGTTTCGTGTGTCGGGCCAGGCGGGTGACCATGACGTGGTTCATGGCCCAGGTAACGAAGGCGGCGTGGCTGACCGGTAGGCGTTCGTAGTCGCGTACGCAGCGGCGTTTCTTGCTGATCCAGGCGAAGGTCCGTTCGGCGACCCAGCGTCGGGGAAGCACGACGAAGGTGTGTTGTCCGGGGAGTTTGTGGACCAGCTGCACGGTGAGGTCGAGGGCTTGGCGGGCCCAGGTGCTCAGGGTGCCGATGTAGCCGCCGTCTGCCCAGAGCAGGCGCAGGCCGGGGTGAAACAGACGGGTGCGCCAGAGCAGGTCACGGGCGATGGTGCGGTCGTTGACGTGAGCGCCGGTGATCATGACGGCCAGCAGCAGGCCCATGGTGTCCACGACGATGTGGCGTTTACGGCCGTTGACGTTCTTCGCCACGTCGAACCCGCGGCTGGATCGGGGCACGGTGTCCGCGGCGCGCACCGACTGGGAATCGATCGCGCCGGCGCTGGGATGCGCGTGCCGTCCGGCGGCGGTACGGCACTGCTCCCGCAACCGGTCGTGCAGACGCATCAACGTGTGGTCATCGCGCCATCGAGCGAACCACCAGTACACCGTCCCCGGGGGCGGGAACTCCCGCGGCAGGGCCCGCCACGGACAACCGGTGCAGGCCACATACAAGATCGCCGTGACGATCGCCCGCATCGGATGCGACGGCGGCCGCCCCCGCCGACCGACCGACACCGGCGTGACCAACGGCGCGATCACCGCCCACTGCGCATCGGTCAGATCACCGGGATACCGCCGCCGCGCCGCCCGTTCCCGTTCCCGCCGCACCCGCTGCGGCGGATAGCGGCGGGGCGACGCGGACGGCGTGACAGTGATCGGGTACAACGTCATCAGAAGGCCCTCGGTATGAAACGGTCGGCTCGACACCACCGGACCTACCGAGGGCCTTCCCTCACCTCAACCCGACACACCGCCGCACCCCCAATCTCAAACACTCACTAAGAAGGGCCCCCTCCTATGCAGAATGCGTTAAGAAGGGGCCCTTCCTTACACCTCAGGCGCGGGTGCGGTTCACCGCGCTCGTGACCGCCTTGATCGAGGCGGTGACGATGTTGGCGTCCACCCCGACGCCCCACACCGTACGGCCGTCCACCTCACACTCCACGTACGCGGCGGCCTGCGCGTCCCCACCGGAGGACAGCGCGTGCTCGTGGTAGTCGAGCACCCGTACCGCCACGCTTAGGGACTGCAGCGCGTTGACGTACGCGTCGATCGGGCCGTTGCCGACGGCGGTGAGCTGGCGGGTCTCGCCGCCGAAGCCGACGCGGGTGTCGATCTCGACCTTGCCGTCGACGGTGCCGATCGTGTACTCGGCCAGCTTCACGGCCGGGTCGACCTGGTGGCCGACCAGGTAGTTGCGGGCGAAGATCTCCCACATGGCGCCCGGCTCGACCTCGCCGCCGTCGTGGTCGGTGACCTGCTGCACCACGCCGGAGAACTCGATCTGGAGGCGGCGCGGCAGGTCGAGCTGGTGCTCGGTCTTCATGATGTACGCGACGCCGCCCTTGCCGGACTGCGAGTTGACCCGGATGACCGCCTCGTAGGTGCGTCCCAGGTCCTTCGGGTCGATCGGCAGGTAGGGCACCGCCCAGGTGAAGTCGTCCACGGGCACCCCGGCCGCCGTCGCGTCGGCGTTCAGCGCGGCCAAGCCCTTGTTGATCGCGTCCTGGTGCGAGCCGGAGAACGCGGTGTAGACCAGGTCGCCCGCGTACGGGTGGCGCTCGTGCACGGGCAGCTGGTTGCAGTACTCGACGGCGCGCTTGATCTCGTCGATGTTCGAAAAGTCGATCATCGGGTCGATGCCCTGGGAGAACATGTTCAGGCCCAGCGTCACCAGGTCGACGTTGCCGGTGCGCTCGCCGTTGCCGAACAGGCAGCCCTCGATCCGGTCGGCGCCGGCCAGCAGGCCCAGCTCGGCGGCGGCCACGCCGGTGCCCCGGTCGTTGTGCGGGTGCAGGCTCAGCACGAGGCTGTCCCGCCGGGGCAGGCGCCGGTGCATCCACTCGATCGAGTCGGCGTAGACGTTCGGCATCGCCATCTCGACGGTGGCCGGCAGGTTGATGATCAGCTTCCGGTCCGGCGTCGGGTCGATCACGTCGATGACCGCCGAGCAGACCTCCAGCGCGTACTCCAGCTCGGTGCCCGTGTACGACTCCGGCGAGTACTCGTAGTGGATGTCGGTGTCCGGGGTGTGGATCTCCGCGTACTTCTGGCACAGCCGAGCGCCCTGGGTGGCGATGTCGGTGATGCCGTCGCGGTCCAGGCCGAAGACCACCCGCCGCTGGAGCGTCGAGGTGGAGTTGTAGAAGTGCACGATGGCCCGGCGCGCGCCGCGCAGCGACTCGAAGGTCCGCTCGATCAGGTGCTCCCGGCACTGGGTCAGCACCTGGATGGTGACGTCCTCGGGGATCAGGTCCTGCTCGATCAGCTGCCGTACGAAGTCGTAGTCGGTCTGGCTCGCCGACGGGAAACCGACCTCGATCTCCTTGTAGCCCATCTGCACCAGGAGCTGGAACATCCGCCGCTTGCGCTCCGGCGACATCGGGTCGATCAGGGCCTGGTTGCCGTCGCGGAGGTCGACTGCGCACCAGCGGGGCGCGGCGTCGACGCGGCGGGTGGGCCAGGCGCGGTCCGGCAGGTCGACGCCGAACTCACTGTCGTACGGGACGTAACGGTGGACCGGCATCCGGCTGGGGCGCTGGCGGGCGAACGGATCGGTAGCGGTGACAGGTTGAGCCATCTCGGAGTGCTCCCTGGAACATGTGGCGTCAGCAGATCGGAAAGGTGTCGGCGAGATGCCGGGCGACGGTGCGCGGCGGTGCCGAGAAGAAGATCGGATGTGCTGGACGGCGCGTAGCGACTCCGCGACGAGGTGCCGGCCGGTCAGGCCTCGTCGCGGCAGCCAAGGAGAAGGTACGCGCGCCACATGACAGGGTCACCCTATGTGGTGGGACGGGCGGTGGGAAGGCTGGTCCGGACTATGGGATCGGAGTCACCGGATCGGCGACCGGCTACGGCGTACCAGGGCTCGGGGCGTCCCGTCCCACCGGCTCGCCGTCGGTCACCGCACCGGCCAGCTCGACGGTGCCCGGCGCGGCGCCGGGCACGCCGGTCAGCGTCAGGGTGCCGAATCCGGCCCGTACCGCAGCGGGTGTGCCGTCCTCCCGGAAGCAGTAGATGCCCACGTCCAGCGGCGCGTTGAGCGATGCCGAGGTGCTGTCGACCGTGTAGCACGGGCCGGTGGCGCCGGGCAGCGGCTCGGCGGGGGAGACCGCGAGCGGCGCGCGCCTGTCGGTCAGCACCTCCAGCCAGTCGGTGAACGGGTGCTGCACCCGGGGGTCGAGCCGGCGCGGCACCGCGTCGTCGGCGTCACCGAGGCGGACGCAGGTCGCCGCCTGCGCCCAGCCGGCCGAGGGCAGTGCGCACTGGAACAGCCCGTCGGACGTGCCGGCGAGCGAGACGTCCACCGTGCCGGCGTGCCCCCAGCCGGGCACGTCGACCCGCCAGCTGCCGTCGTTGGCGCTGGTGAAGGCCACCGTGCGGGGCGTGCCCTCGGCGGGCGCGAACGCGTACGTGGCGGTGAGGTGCCGGTCCTGCGCCGCGGCGGCCAGCCCGGCCAGTTCCTCGCGGGCGGCGTCGACCTGCACCGGGACCGGGTCGGCGGTGCCGGTGGGCGCTGCCTCGGGGTGGCCGCCGTCGCAGGCGGCCAGCAGTACCGGCAGGGTGAGCGCGAGCACGCCGGTCAGCCGGCGGGCCGCACGTCGATGAGCGTGCACCGGCTCATTCTGCGTCGTGGGGACGGTCCCGGTCAGCCCACCGTACGGCTGTACCGCTTGGCGTGTCGCGTCCCTCCGGGCCGGTGAGCCGCCCCACGCCGGGGCCGGATGGTGGGATCACGCGACCCGGCGTCGCGAACCGCCCGATAGGCTGAGGCGGTCTGACACGCGCCGCCGGACCGAGAGACCCGGCGGCGTCGGCACGCTCAGGGTCGTCGCTGGGAGGGAGTGCACCGTCGTGGCACTCGTGGTGCAGAAGTACGGCGGGTCCTCCGTCGCCAACGCCGAGCGGATCAAGCGGGTGGCCGAGCGCATCGTGGCCGCGCGCAAGGCCGGCGACGACGTGGTGGTGGTGGTGTCCGCCATGGGCGACACCACCGACGAGCTGCTCGACCTGGCCAACCAGGTCAGCCCACTGCCGCCGGGCCGCGAGCTGGACATGCTGCTCACCGCCGGGGAGCGGATCTCCATGGCGCTGCTGGCCATGGCCATCCACAACCTGGGGTACGAGGCACGCTCGTTCACCGGTTCGCAGGCCGGCGTGATCACCACCTCGGTGCACGGCCGGGCCCGGATCATCGATGTGACCCCGGGGCGGCTCAAGGGCGCGCTCGACGAGGGCGCGGTGGTCATCGTCGCCGGTTTCCAGGGCGTCTCGCAGGACACCAAGGACGTCACCACGCTCGGGCGGGGCGGTTCGGACACCACTGCCGTGGCGCTCGCCGCCGCGCTGGAGGCGGACGTCTGCGAGATCTACACCGACGTGGACGGCATCTTCACCGCCGACCCGCGCATCGTGCCGAACGCGCGGCACATCAAGCAGATCACGTACGAGGAGATGCTGGAACTGGCCGCCTGCGGCGCGAAGGTGCTGCACCTGCGCAGCGTCGAGTACGCGCGGCGCGCGGGCTTGCCGATCCACGTCCGTTCGTCATACTCGACCAACACCGGCACGATGGTCACCGGATCGATGGAGGACCTTCCTGTGGAACAGGCACTGATCACCGGGGTCGCCCACGACCGCAGCGAAGCGAAGATCACGATCGTCGGCGTGCCCGACGAGCCGGGCGCCGCCGCGTCGATCTTCGACACCGTGGCCGGCGCGGAGATCAACATCGACATGATCGTGCAGAACGTGTCCACCGAGGGCACCGGCCGCACGGACATCTCGTTCACGCTGCCCAAGGCCGACGGCCCGACCGCGATGACCGCGCTCAGCAAGATCCAGGAGTCGGTCAAGTTCAAGGGCCTGCTGTACGACGACCACGTCGGCAAGGTGTCCCTCATCGGCGCGGGCATGCGCTCGCACCCGGGCGTGGCCGCCGGCTTCTTCGCCGCCCTCGGCGCGGCCGGCGTGAACATCGAGATGATCTCCACGTCGGAGATCCGGGTCTCAGTGGTCTGCCGCGACACCGACCTCGACAAGGCGGTCCGCGCCATCCACGACGCCTTCGAGCTGGGTGGTGACACCGAAGCCGTCGTCTACGCCGGCACCGGGCGGTAACGGGCCATGGCGTCGCTGCCCACCCTCGCCGTGGTCGGGGCGACAGGTGCCGTCGGTACGGTGATGTGCCAGATCCTCTCCTCCCGGCGCAACGTGTGGGGCGAGATCCGGCTGCTCGCGTCCGAGCGGTCGGCCGGCCGGCGCGTGCAGTGCCGGGGCGAGGAGCTGACCGTCCAGGCACTCACCGCCGACGCGTTCGACGGCGTCGACGTGGCGATGTTCGACGTGCCGGACGACGTCTCGGCCCAGTGGGCCCCCGTCGCTGCCGCGCGCGGCGCGGTGGTGGTGGACAACTCCGGCGCCTTCCGGATGGACCGCGACGTCCCGCTCGTGGTCCCCGAGATCAACCCCGAGCAGGTACGCAACAGGCCCAAGGGCATCATCGCCAACGCCAACTGCACCACGCTGGCGATGATCGTGGCGGTCGCGCCACTGCACCGCGAGTACGGGCTGCGCGAGCTGGTGCTCGCGTCGTACCAGGCGGTCTCCGGGGCGGGCCGGGCCGGCGTGGACGCGCTGCACCTCCAGCTCGGCAAGATCGCGGGCGACCGGGTGCTCGGTTCCCGCGCCGGTGACGTGCGACAGGCGGTCGGCGACGAGCTGGGTCCGTTCCCGGCGCCGCTGGCGCTGAACGTCGTACCGTGGGCGGGCTCGCTCGCCGACGGCGGCTGGTCCTCCGAGGAGATGAAGCTGCGCAACGAGTCGCGCAAGATCCTCGGGCTGCCCGACCTCAAGGTGTCCGCCACCTGCGTACGGGTGCCGGTGGTGACCGGCCACTCGGTCGCCGTGCACGCGGTCTTCGCCACCGAGGTGGACGCCGAGGGCGCCCGTGAGGTGTTGCGCAACGCGCCGGGCGTGATCCTGGTCGACGACCCGGCCGCAGGGGAGTTCCCGATGCCGATCGACGCGGTCGGCACGGACCCCTCGTGGGTGGGCCGGATCCGCCGCGCGGTGGACGACCCCCGCGCTCTGGACCTCTTCGTGACCGGCGACAACCTCCGCAAGGGCGCCGCCCTGAACACGGCCCAGATAGCCGAACTCCTCGCCAAGGACCTGACCCGCCCATAACCCGGCCCTCCCGCCCGTCCGGCGGTCCCGTCCGGCGTTGATCTTGCACTTTCGGCCCTGTCTGTGGGTATATGTGGCATTTGTCGGGGCCCGAGTGCAAGATCGCGGGGGAAAAGGTTACGGGGGCGGGGAGGGCGGGGTGGGTCAGGCGGCGGAGAGGTGGACTCCGTCTCGGCCGTGGCGCTTCACGGCGTAGAGGGCCTGGTCGGCCCGGTGCAGGGTGCGTTCGGGAGACTCGCCGGGTCTCGGCAGGGCGATGCCGACGCTGATCGTCCGGCCGGTACGGCGGGCCGCCTCGGTGAGCCGTTCGGCGATCCGGACCGCCTCCTCCGGGCGGCTGACCTCGATCACCGCCACGAACTCGTCGCCGCCGGTCCGGTACAGCTCGTCGCCCTGGCGCAGTGCGCCCTCCAGCGCCCGGGCCAGCCCCACCAGCAGCCGGTCACCGGCCTGGTGGCCGTACGTGTCGTTGACGTCCTTGAACCCGTCCACGTCGATCGCCAGCAGTGCGGTACGCCCCGGCGTGGCGGTGGCGATCCGCTGCCCGAACGGGCCGGTGTGCCGCAGCCCGGTGAGCGGGTCCGAGCTGGCCTGCTCGCGGAGCCGGGCGAGCGTGCGCAGCCGGTCCAGGCAGGTCCACGCCTGCCCGGCGAGCAGCTCGATCAGGTTGACCGTGGTCGGGTCGGGGCGCAGGCGCTGCTCGTCGGCGACGAGCAGCACACCACCGGAGGCCGGTGTGCCGACCGGCACCGCCACGAGTGTGCGCGCGCCGGCCCGGGTCAGCGGCAGGTACTCCTCGGTGGGCGGGTGGCCCGCCTCGCCCAGCGTGTACGCCGAGCCGTACCGGTGGGCCCGGCCGATCATGCGGTCGAGCGCGGCCGGTCCGGCCTCGTCCAGCTCGGCCCGGATCCGCGCCTCCAGTTCGCCCGGGGTGGCGGTGGGCGCGCCGAGGCGTGGGCCGCGCCGGCCGGTGAGCACCAGCACGGCGGCGGAGAGCGCTGACACGTCCCGGGCCGCGGCGAGCGCGGCGGTCATCAGGTCCCAGTCCGTCGGGGCGGCGGTGAACGCGGCGGCGTGCCGCAACAGCTTCTCGCTGCGGCTCTCGGCCGGTGGCCCGCCGAGCGCGGCGATCCGCCCGCCGAGGCGGTCCGCCACCAGTTCGGCGGTCTCCCGCCAGGCCGCGAGCACGACCGGCTCGCTCCACTGGAGGTCGAGCACGCCGATCGGACGGCCGTCCGGGTCGCGTACCGGCACACAGAGTTCGGCGGTGACGTCCGGGCGGACCTCGAGGTAGTCGGGGTCGGCGCCGACGTCGGGCACGGCGGCGGTGATCCCGGAGGCGTAGACCCGCCGCACCACCGAGGGTTCGGGCCGGTGGCGGCCCGGCGGGGCGCCGTCGGCGGTGGCCGGTACGTGCGAGAACACCTGCCAGGCGCCGGTGGCGGCGACGCAGCGCAGACGGTCGTGGACGCGGAGCAGGACGGTGGCGGTCGCCGGGGTGTGCCGGGCGAGCGCGGCGACGGTCCACTGGCACGCCTCCGGGACGGTGGACGCCGTGGGGAGGCGCACCGTGACGTCGCGGAGGACTCGCTCGTGATCCACGTCGTTCCTGCTCGGAGGGGGTCGGGTCGCGATCAAGGGTACTCAGCGCAACCGCCGCCGACCTTCGTACACATGTGCTATCCACAGGCTGTGGACGCAGCCTGTGGGCAGGATCGGGCCTGCGCGAGGAGGGCGCGCGGCGATAGCGTGAGGGCCCGGGCACCCGAGGAGGCGCACCGATGCTCATCGCCCAGCTCAGCGACCCGCACGTGACCACCGGCCCGCTCGCGGCCGATCCGGCGTCCGGGCTGCACCGGGCGCTCGGCGCGGTGCTCGCGCTGCGTCCCCGGCCCGACTGCGTGGTGATCACCGGCGACCTCACCGCCAACGGCCGACCGGACGAATACCTCGCCCTGCGCGAGATCGTCGGCGCGTTCCCGCTGCCTGTGCACCTGGTGACCGGCAACCACGACGACCGTGAGTCGCTGCTCGACACGTTCGGCGGCACCGCGTACCTGGCCGGTGGCTTCTCGGCGCACTACCACGTCGACCTGCCGGACGCGACGCTCGTGGTGCTCGACTCGCTCACCCCGGGCAGCCCCGGCGGACGGCTGGGCGACGAGCAACTCGCCTGGCTGGACGGGGTGCTCGCCGGGCGTACCGACGCGCCCGCCGTCGTGTGCCTGCACCATCCGCCGGTCGCGGTGGGCGTTCCGGGCATGGACGCGATGGGTCTCGCCGACGCCGACGCGCTCGCCGCAGTGGTCGGCCGGCACCCCCATGTCGTACGCGTCGCCGCGGGGCACCTGCACCGCCAGGTGACCAGCGCGTTCGCCGGTACTGTGCTGACCACCGCGCCGAGCACCTGGATCCAGGTGAGCCTCAGCATGACCGAGGAGGAGGAACCGGGGTTCGTCGCCGAGCCGACCGCCTTCCTGCTGCACCTGATCGCCGACGGCGGCTGTGTGACGCACACCGTCCAGGTCAGCCACGCCGCCGGGCGCACCTGCTGGTTCTGAGCCGCGCCGCCGATGCTCTGGTACGTCGCGTACGGCTCGAACCTGCACGCCGCCCGGCTCGGCTGGTATCTGCGTGGTGGGTGTCCACCGGGCGGGTTGCGCACGTACCCCGGCTGCCGGGACCGCCGGCCGCCGCGCCGGACGGTTCCGGTGCTGATCGACGGCGGCGTCTACTTCGCCGGGGAGTCGCGGGCCTGGACCGGCGGTATGGCGTTCTACGACCCGCTGCTGCCCGGCCGGACGGCGGCGCGCGGCTATCTGGTGACCGTCGAGCAGTTCGCTGACATCGCCGCGCAGGAGATGTACCGGCCGCCCGGCGCCGACCTGGCCGGGATCGTTGCGGCGGTCGAGACCGGGCGGGCGACGCTCGGGCCGGGCCGCTACGAGACGCTGCTGCGCGTCGGCGTCCACGAGGATCTGCCGATGCTCACGTTCACCGCGCCGCACCGGGCGGTGGAGGTTCCCTGGACCCGGCCCGCCCCGGTCTATCTCGGGATGCTGGCGCGCGGGCTGCGCGACGCGCACGGCTGGGACGCCCCGCAGACCGTCGGCTACCTGGCGGGCCGGCCGGGGATCGCCGGAAGGTGGACCCGGCCCGCGTTGCGCAGGCTCGTCGGCACCGCCCACAGCGGACCTCGGACCGGCACGCCCGGCAGTGAGTCGAGTTCGGACAGTTCGCTCGATATGCCGGGCCGTCGGACATGAACGACCGTTCGGTCCGCGATGGGTGTCCGGCAGGAGGTGATTCCGGCAGGGACGGTTGCCAGCGCAAGGATTTCCGCGTGACATGAGCGTCGGCGCCGGCTCCCTGTCCCTGGGAGCCGGCGCCTTCGGCGGGGGCGGGCATCGACGGCGTGCGCCGCGCGGAATTTCACCTGACCGTCATGTCCGACTCGTCCGGCAGACCGGTACGGACCGTCCGACGCAACGACGATTCCTGATGCCGCCCCGTTCGACCTGGCGGCCGGTGGATGAGAAGCTACCCCGGCGGGCGGCGTTCCCCCGAGTACCGCCCTCCGCGATCGACACCTGTCACGGCACGGATCAGGGTCGCCGGGCGAACCATCGCCCGGACCGCCACATACCGGCATCTCACGAGGAGTTTCATGTCCGTCACCGGGATGCGACGCCGGGCCGCCGTCGGCCTGGCCGCACTCGCCGTGACCGCGTTCACCGCGGTCGCCGTCACCCCCGACCAGGCCGAGGCCCGCCCGAAGCCGGTCGACGTCCAATTGCTCGCGATCAACGACTTCCACGGCAACCTGGAGCCGCCGACCGGCTCCAGCGGCACCATCGAGGGCCAGCCGGCCGGTGGCGCGGAATACCTGGCCAGCCACCTGAAGTCGATGCGCGCCGCCGCCAAGCAGCAGGGCAAGGGCACCGTCACCGTCGCCGCCGGTGACCTGATCGGCGCCTCGCCGCTGCTCTCCGCCGCGTTCCACGACGAGCCCACCATCGAGGAGATGAACCTCGTCGGGCTGGAGTTCGCGAGCGTCGGCAACCACGAGTTCGACGAGGGCGCGGCCGAGTTGCTGCGCATGCAGCGCGGTGGCTGCCACCCGGTGGACGGCTGCGCCGACGGCACCCCGTTCGGCGGCGCCAAGTTCAAGTACCTCTCGGCGAACGCCTTCAAGACCTCCACCGGCCTGCCGCTGATGCAGCCGTTCGGCATCAAGATCGTCAAGGGTGTCCCGATCGGCTTCATCGGGATGACCCTTGAGGGCACCCCGAACATCGTCAGCCAGCAGGGCGTCGCCGGCCTGCGGTTCACCGACGAGGCCGACACCGCCAACAAGTACGCCCGGATCCTGCGCCTGCTCGGGGTCAAGAGCATCGTCGTGCTGCTGCACGAGGGCGGCGTGCAGAACGGCGGCGGCATCAACGACTGCACCGGGTTCAGCGGCCCGATCGTCGACATCGCCAACCGGATGGACCCGTCCATCGACGTGATCGTCAGCGGGCACACCCACGCCGCGTACAACTGCAACATCAACGGCAAGCTCGTCACCAGCGCCAGCTCGTTCGGCCGCCTGGTCACCAAGATCGACCTGAAGATCGACCCGCGTACCCGCGACGTGGTCACCGCGTCCGCGAACAACGTGGTGGTCACCCGGGACGTCGAGCCGGACCGGCCCTCGACCGACCTGATCAACCGGTACAAGACCGCGCTCGGCCCGGTGGCCGACCGGGTGGTCGGCGAGACCACCGCCGCGATCACCAAGACCCAGGAGAACCTGTACCAGACCGGGGTCGACGCCAACGGCAAGCCGACGTACCAGACCGGTGAGTCGCCGCTGGGCAACCTGATCGCCGACGCGCAGCTCGCCGCCACCGACACCGAGCAGAACGCGGTCGCCGCGTTCATGAACCCCGGTGGCGTCCGCGCCGACCTCGACGCCGGCCCGGTCACCTACGCCGAGGCGTTCACCGTGCAGCCGTTCGCCAACAACCTGGTGACGCTGGACCTGACCGGCGCGCAGCTCTACTGCATGCTGGAGCAGCAGTTCACGGTGGCGCGTGTGCTCTACGCGTCCTCGACCGTCAACTACGTCGTGGACGTCAACGGCACCACCGCGCCGGCCGGCACGCCGTGCGCCGGCACCCGGGTGGTCCGGGGCAGCCTCACCATCAACGGCACCCCGGTGACCGACACCGCCACCTACCGGGTCACCGTGAACAACTTCCTCGCCGGTGGCGGCGACGGCTTCAGCGTCCTGACCGGTGGCACCAACGCGGTGACCGGCCAGATCGACCTGGACGCCTTCACCGCGTACCTGACCGAGAAGTCGCCGGTCTCCCCGCCGGCGCTGGACCGGATCCGCACGACCACCGAGGTCGCCGCCGGCTGACGGCCGGCCGCATCGCCGACGGGCCCCGGAGCGTTCGCTCCGGGGCCCGTTCGCGTGTCAGCCGACCCGGGCCGGCTCGGGCGCCTCGGCGGCCGTCAGGCGGCCGTCCTGCGCGGCGGTGAGCAGCGGGCGCAGCGACAGCGCGAGCAGCGAGGCGGCCAGGCAGCCGCCCACCACCACCGCCACCCAGACCCGGCCGTTCGCCGCGCCGATCAGCGGTCCGGCGGTGACCGGGCCGACCACGCCGCTGATCCCGAAGATCATCGAACTCATCGCGTTGTACCGGCCGCGCAGCTCGTCGGTGGCCAGCGCGTTGGTGAGCGCGGGCATGACCGGCGACAGCATCGTCTCGCCGAACCCGAAGATCGCCGAACAGGCCACCACGCCGAGCGCCGCGAGCACCGCGTTGCCGCTGCCCACCACCCCCGCCGCGCCGAGCACCAGCCACGCGCCGGCGAAGACCGCGCCGACTGTGGCGAGTGCACGGGTACGGCTGCGCCCCTCCAGCCGCCGGATCACCAGTAGCTGCGAGAGCACGATCATCACGGTGTTCGCGGCGAGCGCCCACGCCACCACCCGGGGCGTCACCTCGACCACCCGGACCGAGTACGCCGCGAAGCCCACCTCGATCTGCGCGTACCCGCAGGTGGTCAGCACCAGGCCGAAGACGACCAGGCGGCGGAACGGCCGGTCCCGCAGCACCGTGAGGTAGCCGCCGCTCCTCCGGCCGGGGGACTCCGCGTCCTCGGCCAGGATCGGCCGGTGCCCCACGTGCGGCAGCGTGAGCAGGATCAGGGCCGGAGTCAGGTAGCTCACCGCGTCCAGCAGGTAGATCACCTCGAAGGTGATCGGACGGGCCACGTCGACCACCGCGCCGGAGATCAGACCGCCGGTGCCGATGCCCAGGTTGAGCAGCGCGAAGTTGAGCCCGAAGACACGCTGCCGCTCGCCGTCACCGGTCAGCGAGGCGAGGATCGTGTTTTGCCCGGCCCAGATCGCCGAACTGCCCACCGCGACGACCGTCATCACGCCGAACGCCGAGGCGGTCGAGTCGACCAGCGCCAGCGAGCCGGTCCCGATCGCCTCGATCACCAGGCAGGGCAACACCACCCGGCGCGCGCCGAACCGGTCGATGAACGTGCCGGCCAGCGGCGACAGAGCGAGCGTGACAGCGCCGAACCAGCCGATCACCAGCCCGGCCCGGGTGTCGGTCAGACCGCGTACGTCGGTGAGGTAGATGAACAGGAACGGCAGGGTGAGGCCGCGCCCGATCGCGGAGAACAGAGTGCCGAGCAGGATCCGGCTGGCTTCGGGACGGGCGGGCAGGGCACGGCGCAGCATGGCAGGGATTCTGTTCGGCGGGTACGACTGTCGCGACCCGTTTACCCCTTACACACGTGGTCGCCGGGCCGGAAGGTGAGCGATCACACGTCCTCTGCCATGCTGACCCGGTGACGACGACCTGGCGGCACCTGCCCGCACCGGCCCGCGAGATCGCCGCGACGGCCACCGACGCGGTGAGCGCCGCGCAGGCCCGCGACGCCGAAGCGTACGCCCCGGCCGTCCAGCGGCTGGCCGCCGCCGACCGGGCCGGACTGGTGCTCGGCGGCGTGGTCCGGCTGCTGCTGGAGGAGGGGCACCCGGACGGGCTGGACGGCGACGACGTACGCCAGGTGCTCGAACAGTGCGTCCGCTCGGCGGCGTCCTGGTGGCCCGACGTCGACCCGCACGTGCTGCTGGTGCTGCTGGCCGGCGCGCTCGGCGTCTACGACCCGGGCGACGACGAGAACCCGCCCGACCCGGCGGCGATCGCGCGGCACGCGCCGCTGCTGGTGGCCGACCTGCTGGCGGTCACCGGGCGGCCGTTCGCCGAGTATCTGACCGTCGCGTTCGCCGAGGTGGCGCGGACCGAACTGCACGACTGACGGTCCTGTTGTCCGGCGGCTTACGGGCTGGCGGCCAGGAAGACGAACGCGGCGAGCAGCACCAGGTGCACCCCGCCCTGGAGCACAGTCGCCCGCCCCGGCACCACGGTGAGGACAGCTGTCACGGCGGTCAGCGCCAGCAGCGTCATCTGGGTGCCGCCCAGGCCCAGGACCAGCGGCCCGTCCAGCCAGATCGAGGCGATCGCGATGGCCGGGATGGTCAGGCCGATGCTGGCCATGGCCGAGCCGAGCGCGAGATTGAGGCTGATCTGGACCCGGTCCCGCCGTGCCGCCCGGGCGGCGGCGAGCGTCTCCGGCAGCAGCACCAGCAGCGCGATGACCACGCCGACGAACGCCTGCGGCAGGTTCGCCGCGCTGACCGCCGTCTCGATCGCCGGGGAGATCGTCTTCGCGTCGCCGACCACCGCTACCAGCGCCACCACCAGTAGCGCCAGGCTGGCCAGTGCGGTACGCGTGGACGGCGGCTCGGCGTGCCCGTCACCGTCCTTGTCCTCGGCGAGGATGCTGCCCTCCTGGGTCACCGGGAGGAAGTAGTCGCGGTGCCGGCCGGTCTGCACCATGACGAACAGCAGGTAGAGCGCCAGCGAGGCGACCGCCGCGAAGGCGAGCTGCGCCGGGGAGAACTCCGGTCCCGGCCGGCTCGTGGTGAACGTCGGCACCACGAGGCTGAGCGTGGCGAGCGTGGCCACAGTGGCGAGCGCCCCGCCGGTGCCCTCCGGATTGAACACCGCGACCTGCCGCCGCAGCGCGCCGAGCAGCAGCGACAGGCCCAGGATGCCGTTGCAGGTGATCATGATGGCGGCGAAGACGGTGTCCCGCGCCAGCGCCTGCGTCTTGTCCCCGCCGCTGATCATAAGCGTGACGATCAGACCGACTTCGATCACGGTGACCGCCACCGCGAGCACGAGTGACCCGTACGGCTCACCGACCTTGTGCGCGACCACCTCGGCGTGGTGCACAGCTGCCAGTACGGCGACTGCGAGCAGGGCAGCCACCACGAAGATGAGCGGGCCGGGCAACTCCCGTCCCCAGGTCATCACGAGCACGAGCACGGCGACCAGGGGCGCGACGGTGGTCCAATCGGTCAGGCGGGATCGGATCATCGGCGGCATGCGCATACTTTGCCAGGAGGCAGGGGCAACCGCGGGTGGCGGGGTGGCTTCGGGCGGTTCCGTCGATCTATTCGGTGGCGCCGGAGATCGAGACCGGCTCCGCCAAGCGGGCGGGCAGATCGCGAAGGTCGGCGATCACCGGCCCGATCCAGCCGGGGTCGGTGTCCTGGTGTTCGGTGGTCCGGAGCACCGTCATGCCGACCGCCGCCGCGCCGGCCAGCTCACCGTCCGCGCCGTCGCCCACGTACACGCAGCCGGCCGGCGAGACGCCCAGCCGCTCCGCGGCGGTGCGGTAGATCGCCGGGTCCGGCTTGGCCAGCCCGACCGCACAGGAGAAGACCGCGACGTCGAAGCGCCGGGCCAGCGGGCCGCCCGCCCACGCCTCGGCCGTCTCGGAGGTGGCGTTGCTGATCAGGGCCAGCCGGTGCCCGCGCTCGCGCAACGCGTCGAGTACGTCCAGCGTGACGGGCGAGACGCGGCCCAGCACCCGGTGGGCGAGAGTCAGCCGATGCGCGGCGGCCCGGGTCACCTGCTCATCAGTGGGCGAGCCGCCGAGACGCCCGGCGAGGATGCGTACCGTCTCCGCCGCGTTCCACCGGACCAGGCGGTCCCGCCAGGTGGCGTGGTACGCGGAGACGAGCGCCGCCGGATCCACCCCGACGATGAGCGCCATCTCGCCGACCACGCGGTCCCGCTCGTCGTCGGCGCCGTGGACCAGGGTGTGGAAGAGGTCGAAGACGACCGGCCGTGGCATGGCGAGATCCTACTGCGACGGTGATCGGTGCGGGAAAACGCAGAGAGCACATCCGATCGATCGGATGTGCTCTCTTACCTCTGGTCGGGGTGGCCGGATTCGAACCGACGACCTCTTCGTCCCGAACGAAGCGCGCTACCAAGCTGCGCCACACCCCGAGGCGTGCCGACAAATAGTAGCCCACCCGCCCGCACGGTCAAACTCGGTACCCCCCGCCCCGCGTACCCGGCAGATCTTGGTACGGAACGGCCCTCCGGGGGGCGGGCGCGTACCAAGATCTGCCGGGGGAGCGGGAGTGGTCAGCGGGGGATCAGGGTGAGGATGCTGGCCTCTGGGGGGCAGGAGAAGCGGATCGGGGCGGTGGGGTGGGTGCCGAGGCCGGCGGAGACGTGCAGCCAGGAGTCCGAGCCGGGCCAGCGGTGCAGCCCGCGCGCCATCGACCGGGGCAGCCCGCAGTTGGTCACCAGGGCGCCGTACCCGGGCACGCAGACCTGGCCGCCGTGGGTGTGCCCGGCGAGCAGCAGGCCGAAGCCGTCGGCGGCCATCCGGTCCAGCACCACGGGCTCGGGGGAGTGGGACAACGCGATCGACAGCGCCGCGTCGCCACTGACCGGGCCGGCCACGGCGTCGTAGTCGTCCCGTTCGATGTGCGGGTCGTCCACGCCCGCCAGCTCGATCTCCCGCCCGCCGGCCTTGAGCGTGGTGCGGGCGTTGTTCAGGTCCGCCCAGCCGGCGCCGGTGAGGATGTCGCTCAGTTCCTCGTGCGGCAGCGGCACGCCCTCGGTGTACTCCCGGCCGGGCAGGAAGTAGGTGAAGGGGTTCTTGAAGACCGGGCCGGTGTAGTCGTTGGAGCCGAAGACGAACGCGCCGGGCAGGTCGAGCAGCGGTTGCAGGGCGCGCAGCACGCCCGGCACCGACCCCGGGTGCGCCATGTTGTCGCCGGTGACCACGACCAGGTCGGGGTCGAGCGCGGCCAGCGAGGCCACCCAGTCCTGCTTGCGTCGCTGGTCGGGCATCATGTGCAGGTCGGAGAGGTGCAGCACCCGCAGCGGTTCGGCGTCGGTCGGGAGCACCGGCACGTCGTACCGGCGGAGGGTGAACATGTTGCGCTCGATGAGCGACGCGTACGCCAGGGTGGCTGCGCCGGCGGCGACGGTTCCGGCCGCGAGCCGGAATAGTGTGCGCTTTCGCATGGCGTTCAGGGTAGTTTCACCGTCCATGAGCACGCTGAAGGACCGTCTCACCGCCGACATGCGCGCCGCTCTCAAGGCGCGCGACGGGCTGACCACCTCCACGCTGCGGATGGCCCTGGCCGCCGTGGGCAACGCCGAGGTCGCCGGCCGGGAAAAGCGCGAGCTCAGCGACGACGAGGTGCTCGCCGTGCTGACCAAGGAGGCGAAGAAGCGCCGCGAGGCGGCGGTGGCGTTCGCCGACGCGGGGCGCGCCGAGCAGGCCGGCAAGGAGACCGCCGAGGGTGAGGTGCTGGAGCGCTATCTGCCCAAGCAGCTCTCCGAGGAGGAACTCGCCGAGCTGGTCTCGGGGGCTCTCGCCGCGGGCGGCTTCACCGGCAAGGCGCAGATGGGCCCGGCCATGAAGGCGGCCCAGGCCGCGGTGGCCGGCCGGGCCGAGGGTGGTCGGGTCGCCGCCGAGGTACGCCGCCAGCTCGGCCTCTGACCCGGCGCTCGCGTAGCGCGGAAACGGCGACGGCCACCTCCCGCGGGAGGTGGCCGTCGCCGTTTGCTGTCGGGATCAGTTCCCCGGTCGTGCCGGTCTGCCGTTACCCGGGCCACCCGGCCGGTCCGGTGTCGCGGTGCCGCCCTGCTCCGGGGTGCCCTGGCCGGAGCTGACCTCGATCATCACCACGCCACCCTTGATGGTGCGGCCGTCAGGGCTGGTGCCGGCGGCGGTGCCGGCCGGGCACTCCGACGGCACCTTGTTGCTGGAGACCACCGGCTCGAAGCCGGCACCCTTCAGCCGGGACTTCGCGGTCTCGATGGACTCGCACTTCACGCCCGGGATGGAGCGTTGGTCACCCAGGACGATCTTGCCGCTGGGGGACGTGAAGTTCTTCCGCTCCTTGCCCTTCATGGCGTCCCGCAGCGTCTGGTAGACGGCCGGGTTGATGCCGGTGGGCGTGTCGTGGCCCATCTTCTGGTTGGTCTGCGGCCAGTCCGGGTCGGCCATGATGCCGGCCACCGCGTACTGCTTGGTCATCGCGACCAGGGCGGAGGTCTTCTCCGAGTCGGTGGTGCCGGACTTGCCGGCCACCGGCGCGTCGACGATGTTGCGGACGTTGCCGGCGGTGGCGGTGCCGCACTTCGTGGTGGAGGAGCGGTCACCGACCGGGCAGCGCGCGGCGTCCACGGCGGCGCGGGCCACCTCGGTGCTGACCCGCTGCTCGCAGCGCGGGTTGGCGACGTCCAGCTTCTCGCCGTCCGGGCCGCGGATCTCCTGCACCGGGATCGGCTCGCAGTACTTGCCGTCGGCGGCGAGCGTGGCGTACGCGTTCGCCAGCTCCAGCGGCGTGGTCTGGGAGACGCCGAGGCTGAACGCGCCCCACTGGTGCGGGTTGGCGGCGAGCTGCGCGTCACTCGACGAGCGGAACGTGATGCCGAGCTTCTGCGCGGCCTTCACCACGTTCTCCGCGCCGACCCGCTGCTGGAGGTCGATGAAGAACGTGTTGACCGAGAAGCCGAAGCCGCTCCACATGTTGTGGGGGCCGGCCATCGAGGCGTTGGCGTTCTTCGGGCAGTACTTGCTGGTGCCCGGGCAGGCGGCGGGCGAGTTGAACTCGACCGGGTAGTCCGACTTGAACACCGGCTGCGCGTTGATGCTGTAGCTGAGCGGGTAGCCCTTCTCCAGCGCGGCCACCAGCGTGAAGATCTTGAAGGTCGAGCCGGCCTGGTAGCCGGCGATGCCGGGGCCGCCGGTGACCAGCGGGTTCACCGTGTTGGGGTAGTTGCCCCGGATCTTCTTCTTGGCCTTCTTCGGGTCACTGGAGATCTTGTTCTGCGGGTCGGCCGGGTCGTCGAGCTTGAAGTTCCGGTTCACCGCCACGGCACGGACCCGGCCGGTGCCCGGCTCGACGGCGGCCACCATCCGGGCTGCCTTGCTGCTCTCGCCGAGCTTGTTGCGGACGGCCTTGTCGGCACCCTTCTGCGCCTGGACGTCCAGCGTGGAGATGATGGTGTAGCCGCCGCTCTTGAGCCGCCGCTCACGGTCGTACGAGGTGGCGCCGAACGTCTCCTGCTGGAGCCACCAGCGGTAGAGGTAGTCGCAGAAGAAGCCCCACGAGCGGGTGGTGGTCTGGGTGCAGCCGTTCGGGGTGCGCTTGCCCTTGACCTGGAGCTTGATCTTCTTGGCGGCGTCCGCCTCCTGCTGGGTGATCGCGCCGATCTGCACCATGTTGGCGATGACGTAGTCGCGCCGGCCGACCGCCTCCGGGTAGCCCGCCTTGGTGGTCGGGTCGAACGCGGTGGGTGCTTTCACCATGCCGGCGAGCATCGCCGACTCCTGGATGTCGAGCTTGCTCGGCGGCTTGTTGAAGTAGACCTGGCTGGCCGCCCAGATGCCGTACGCGCTGTTGCCGAACGCGGCGATGTTCAGGTAGCGCCGGAGGATCTCGTCCTTGGAGAGCTCCTTGTCGACCTGGAGCGCCAGGCTCATCTCGCGCAGCTTGCGGCCGCTGGTGTCCTCGGTCGCGGCGACGACGTCGGCCGGGTGCGTGGCCGAGTAGGAGATGGCCAGCCGGACGTACTGCATCGTGAGCGTCGACGCGCCCTGCCGGGAGGAGCCGGCGGCCTGGTTGTTGACGAAGGCCCGCGCCACACCGTTGATGTCCACGCCGTTGTGCTTGTAGAAGTCGTGGTCCTCGGCCGCGATGATGGCGTTCTTCATGTGCGGCGAGATGTCCTCGAACTTGACGTCCTTGCGGTTCTCGTCGTACATCGTGGCCAGCACGGTCTTGCCGTCGGCCGCGAGCAACTTGGTGATCTGCGGCGCCCGGGCGACTGCCAGCTCCTTCGGCAGCGCCTCGAACGTCTCCGCCCCCGCCTTCGCGGCCAGGCCGGACATCGCCGCCACGGGGAAGGCCGCCGCAGCGACCACCACTCCGGCCAACAGGCCGCAGATCAGCAGCGATGCGGCGTTGGTCAGCACGTTGTGGTCACGTTTCCGCATCCAGGTCACCTCGACAGGGTACGCGAGTAGGGAATGGCGGGCGCGCGGGGAACTTTCCCCATTTCCTGCACGCGCCGGCCTCGTTGTGCTAAACGCACGAGCCCTGGTCCGAGGTTGCGTGGGATCCGGCGGAAGTCTCGCCGAAGTCCGGGAGCGGCGCAGCGTTTTCACGTAGTCGGGCGGGGTAGTCGCGGGGCGAAAGCCCGGGAAGCCGGGAGTGTCCGGAATGATGGATTTCGCCGACAACGTTGCGTAATCGGGCGACTACACAGCATGATGGTGGCGGCGACCGCAGCCATGAGTCGTTCGTGCCGCCCTGGGGAGGCCGGGGCGAACGACCGGGGGGATGTACGAGGGCTGCTCGCGCGAAGTCGGTAGGTACTGCAAGGGGGGACGTGTACAGATGGGCATGATCACTGACTGGCCGTCACTGGCGGCATGTCAGAACGGAGACCCGGACGCGTTGTTCGTACAGGGCGCCGAACAGAACGTGGCGAAGAGGATCTGCCGGAGCTGCCCAGTTCGGTACGAGTGCCTGGCCGACGCGCTCGACAACCGGATCGAGTTCGGCGTGTGGGGTGGCATGACCGAGCGCGAGCGCCGGGCGTTGCTACGCCGTCACCCGCAGGTCACCAGCTGGCGCAAGATGTTCGAGGCGGCCATGAAGAAGAACGCCAAGGAGAAGGCCGGCAAGGACAAGATCCTGGTCACCACGGCCACCTGACCGCACCGGTCAGCTCCGGCTGATCGCCTCGCCGATCGTCCGCAGCCCGTCGACGTCGTGCACGTCGGCGGGCTGCGCCGTCACCGACACCGCCGGCACCGCCGGGAACGCCTCGGTGAACCGGGCCGCCACCTGCTCCTCGCGTACCGCCTGCTGGGCCAGCGCGGCGTGCGCGCGCAACACCTCGACGGTGCCCTCGTGCCCACCCACACCGGCCAGCCGCTCAGCGGCGGCCAGGCTCTCCGCGGCGGACAGGTCCGACGCCGGCCGGTGCACCCGGTTGAGCACCAGCCCGGCCAGCGGCATCCGCTCCTCGCGCAGGCGGCCGGCGAAGTAGGCGGCCTCCCGGACCGCGTCCGGCTCCGGCGTCGCGACCAGCAGGAACGCCGTCTCCCGGGCCTGGAGGATCCGGTACGTCTGCTCGGCGCGCTGCCGGAACCCGCCGAACATCGAGTCGAGGGCGGCCACGAAGCCGGACAGGTCGGTGAGCAGCTGGGCGCCGATCACCTTCTGCACCACCTTGGAGAACATCCCGAAGCTCGCCGTGACCAGGCTGAACATGCTCCGCCCGCCGCTGCGCGCGGGGGCCAGCAGCAGGCGCAGCATCCGGCCGTCGAGGAACCGGGACAGCCGGGCCGGCGCGTCCAGGAAGTCGAGCGCGGAGCGCGACGGCGGCGTGTCCACCACGATCAGGTCCCACTCGCCCCGGGCGTGCAACTGGCCCAGCTTCTCCATCGCCATGTATTCCTGTGTGCCGGCGAAGGTGGAACTCATGGCCTGGTAGAAGGGGTTGGCGAAGATCTCCGCGGCCTTCGCCGGGTCGGTGTGCTGAAGCACCACGTCGTCGAACGTGCGCTTCATGTCGAGCATCATGGCGTGCAGTTCGCCGCCGCTGGCCTCGACGTCGATGCCCTTGACCTGCCGGGGTGTGTTGTCCAGCTCGGTCAGGCCGAGCGACTGGGCCAGCCGGCGGGCCGGGTCGATGGTGAGCACCACCGTCCGCCGGCCGTGCCGCTCGGCCGCCCGCAGCGCCAGCGCCGCCGCCGTGGTCGTCTTGCCCACGCCGCCCGCCCCGCAGCAGACCACGATCCGTACGCCGTCGTCGGCGAGGATCTGGTCGACGTCAAGCGGAGGCGCCGCGTCTTCGGAAGGCACCAATCGAGCGTATCGGTCCCGAGGGTCACTCTGCTCCGTGCCGGCCGCAGGTGTGAGTCAATCCGCCCAGACGAGGGCCTCGGCGAGCGTCTCCAGCCCGGCCCGGTCGACCCCCTCGGGCAGCAGCGGCAACTCGACCAGGGGCAGGCCGAGGTCCACCAGGTCACCCCGGAGGGAGTCCTCCAGCTCACGGCGTACCTGCTGGTCACGAGCCTCCTCGACGAGCCCGGCCACGGTCGGGCCGTCGGTCGGCAGGCCGGCGGCGGCCAGCCCGCGCTTCAGCTCGGCCGCTGTCACCGCCCGCCCGGCCGGCACCGGCGGGCGGCCGCCGTTGACGATCACGCGGCCGACCGGGAAACCGAGCTGGGTCAGCTCCGCGACCGCGTCGAGCGTCTCCTGGACCGGCATCTCCTCCAGCAGCGTGACCACGTGCACAGCGGTCATCGGCGACCGGAGCAGCGCTGAGACGCCCTCGCTCTGGGTCTTGATCGGGCCGACCTTCGCCAGCCGGGCGGTCTCCGCCGTCACGTTCAGGAAACGGCCGATCCGCCCGGTCGGCGGCGCGTCCAGCACCACCGCGTCGTACGTCCGGCGCGACCCGCTGGTCCGGGTGGTCGCCTCCTTGACCTTGCCGGTGAGCAGCACGTCGCGCAGGCCCGGCGCGATCGTGGTGGCGAAGTCGATCGCGCCGAGCTTGCGCAGTGCCCGGCCGGCGGCGCCGAGCTTGTAGAACATGTCCAGGTATTCGAGGAGCGCCTCCTCGGCGTCGACCGCCAGCGCCCGCACCTCACCGCCGCCGGGTGCGTCGGCGAGGTGCCGCTCCTCGTACGGCAGCGGGTCGGTGCCGAAGAGCTGGGCGATGCCCTGCCGGCCCTCCACCTCGACCAGCAGGGTGCGCCGGCCCCCGGCGGCCAGGCCGAGGGCCAGCGCGGCGGCCACGCTCGTCTTTCCCGTGCCGCCCTTGCCGGTCACCACGTGCAGGCGGGCCGGCCATCTGCCGGCGGACTCGGCCGGCTGCTCACTAGCTGCCACCCGTCGAGCCTAACCAGCCGTTGGGACCAGCTCTGTCCGGCCGGTGGGATCAGCCGACCTCGCAGACCCACCAACCCGTCTTCCGCACCACTGTGAAACGCAGCGCCTGCTCGGCGACCTTCTCGTCGGCGGTGGTCATGGTCACCCGGGCGGAGACGGTGGCCCGGTCCCCGGTCTGGTTGTCGACGGTCGGTGTGGGCCAGCGGAACCGGGGGTTCTGGTACTGCGCGGCGTACTTCTGGACCTCGGCGACCTTGGTGGCGATCTTCTCGTCGTCGCGGGCCGCGGAGCAGACGAACGCCGCAGCCTTCTCGGCGTCGCGCTCCTGGTAGACGGCCTTGAGGAAGCCGTCCACGGCGACCTGCGGCTCCTTCGCGCCCTGGCCGTCCTCGCTGTTGCGCAGCGCGAGGAACGCGGCCGTGCCCCCACCGCCGCAGAGCAGGACCGCGGCGGCCAGCACCAGCGAGACGATCAGCACCGCCGGTCGCTTGCGCGGCTGGGGTTCGGACGGGTACGCCGGCGGGCCGGCTGGGGGTGCGGATCCCGGCGGCGCGCCGCCTGTGGGCGGCGGTTGCGGATTCGGGTCGCCGGGCGTGCCGGTGTCGCCACCGACGGGCGGTTGGGTCATCTGTCTCCCCCGGGTTGCGGCTCCGTCGCCGCCCCAGGCGACGGGCACGGGTCGAGGTGTGCGGGCGCGCGTCGGCGCGCGTCCAGTCCGGAAGGGTATCGGTCGGCGGGCCGCTTGCCAGCCCCGCGTACGCGCCCCGCCGGACGGAGACGGCTATCGCGTTCCCGGCCAGCCTTGTGTCGCAAATGTGACTGGAAGTGACGATGCGTGCGCGTCCCGTTGCCGGGACTTGTCGCAGGATCTACGTTCGTCCCCGACGCGGAGAGCCGGGCCGGGGACGGCTCCGAGCCGGATTGCGGTGTTGGTGAACAGGTACGACGCCCGGAGGCGAAGGATGCGCGACGCGGAGAACAGTCCTCGGGGTCAGTTCCCCGGTGACCGGGCCGGACGGCCGGGTGAGGCCGAGGGGCCGGGCGTGCCGTTCAACGAGCGCTCCTACGGCCATCCGGCCGACGTGGTCCGGACGCTTCCCCGTACCGGCGGGAGGGTGCGGGACGAGGACGAGCCCGGCTACGTGATCCACCTCCAGGTCCGGGTGCCCGACCTGGCGGCGGCCACCGCGCTCGCCGGCACCGTGGCCACCTCGCTGGGCTTCCTGGTGGAGCTGGACGCGGGCGAGACCACCGTCTCCACCGCCGACGACCAGAACAACAGGCACCGGGTCTTCTGCGACCTGCTGCTGCCCGACCGCAGCCGGTGCCCGCAGCGCTTCGAGCACGAGGGCCCGTGCGGCGAGCCGCCGTCGCCGCCGGAGCCGCGTCCCGCGTCCTGGTGACCGCGGCGGACCGTAGGCTGTGCCTGACCGAAGTCCAAGTCAGGCAAGGGAGCCCTCCTCCGATGCAGAAGTGGGAATACGCCACGGTGCCGCTGCTGGTCCACGCGACCAAGCAGATCCTCGACAACTGGGGCGAGGACGGCTGGGAGCTGGTCTCCGTGGTCCCCGGCCCGAACCCGGAGCAGCTCGTCGCGTACCTGAAGCGTCCGAAGGGCTGACCTCGATGAGCAACGGACCCCAGGCGAAGCTCGCCGAGCTCGGCCTCGAACTGCCCGAGGTGGTGCCGCCGGTGGCCAGCTACGTGCCGGCCGTCCAGTCCGGGCAGCACGTCTACGTGTCCGGCCAGCTGCCGATGGCGGAGGGCAAGCTGCTCGCCACCGGGAAGGTCGGCAACGGCGTCTCGGCCGAGCAGGCGAAGGACCTGGCGCAGCGGTGCGCGCTGAACGCGCTCGCCGCGATCGACGCGCTGGTCGGGCTGGAGAACGTGGTCAAGGTGGTGAAGCTGACCGGCTTCGTGGCCAGCGCACCCGGTTTCACCGGTCAGCCCGGCGTGATCAACGGCGCCTCCGACCTGTTCGGCGCCGTGTTCGGCGAGGCCGGCCGCCACGCCCGCAGCGCCGTGGGCGTGGCCGAACTCCCCCTCGACGCCCCGGTAGAGGTAGAGGTCATCGTCGAGGTCGCGTGACGCTCCAGCCCGCGATCTTGCGGTTGCGGCCCGGGCAGAAGCCCCAGACGGGGACAAAGCTCGGGCCGGAACTGCAAGATCGCGGGGAGCGGCGGGCGGAGTCGTACGATCGCAGCCATGGGTGGGCGTATGGCCGGTGCGGCGGGGGCGCTTGCGGACGGGCTGCCGGGATGGGTGACGTTGCTGCGTGCGCCGAACCCGGGGCCGATGACGCTCGACGGGACCAACACGTGGGTGCTGCGGGCCGGGCCGGACGCGCCCGCCGTCGTGGTCGACCCGGGGCCCGCCGACGAGGGGCACCTGGCCGCGATCGTGGCGCAGGGGCGCATCGGGTGCGTGCTGATCACGCACGGGCACGCCGACCACACCGAGGGCGCGCCCCGGTTGCGTGAGCTGCTCGACGGCGTACCGGTGCTCGCCGCCGACCCGGCGCACACCGCCGGAGGTGAGCCGCTCAGCGCCGACACCACCCTCGACGTGGGGCTGGACCTGAGACTGCTGCCCACCCCCGGGCACACCGCCGACTCGGTCTGCCTGGTCGCCGCGCACGGCGGCGAGCGTGTGGTGCTGACCGGTGACACCATCCTCGGCCGGGGCACCACAGTGGTCGCCCACCCGGACGGGCACCTCGGCGACTACCTGTCGAGCCTGGAGCTGCTCTCCACGTACCGGGAGATCCCGGCGCTGCCGGGCCACGGCCCGGCGCTGGCCGACTGCGGTGTGGCGGCCGACTTCTACCTGGCCCACCGGCGGGCCCGGCTGGACCAGGTGCGCGCCGCCGTCGCCGCGGGCGCCACCACCGCCGCCGAGGTGGTCGCAGTGGTCTACGCCGACGTCGACAGGTCGCTGTGGTGGGCCGCCGAGTGGTCGGTCCGGGCCCAGCTCGAACACCTCGGAGTGGAGCAGCCGTGACCTGCCCGGTGTGCGGAACCGTAGCCGTGCCCGGGGCGCGGTTCTGCCACAACTGCGGGGCGGCGCTGCCGGCTGCCGCCACGCTGCCCGCGGCCGAGCGCCGCGTGGTGACAGTGCTCTTCGGCGACCTGTCCGACTTCACCTCCTGGTCGGAGGATCTGGACCCGGAACGGGTCGGTGCGGTCACCGACCGGGTGCTCGCGGCCCTCGCGGGCGCGGTCAAGACGTTCGGCGGGCACGTCGACAAGCTCACCGGCGACGGGATCATGGCGGTCTTCGGCGCGCCTGTGGCACACGAGGACGACGCCGAGCGGGCGGTCCGCGCCGCGCTGTCCATGCAGCGTGCGGTGCGGCGGGTGCTCGACGACGAGCGCGGCGGCGGCGCGCCGCTGGGCCTGCGCGTCGGCCTCAACACCGGAGACGTCATCGCCGGCATCCAGGCGGCGATCGAGTACACGGTCATCGGCGACACGGTGAACACCGCCGCCCGGCTGGCCGACGCCGCCGCGGTCGGCGCGGTCTACGCCGGTGCGCGCACCTCCGCCGCCACCCGGCACGTCGCCTCCTGGCGGGCGCTGCGCCCGCTGCGGCTCAAGGGCAAGCGCGAACCGGTCGAGGCGTACGAGCTGCTGGGCCTGCTCGACGCGCCCGGCACCCGGTCCGGCCTCGGCGACGAGGCGCCGTTCGTGGGCCGGGAGACCGAGATCGGTCGGATCGCCGGCCGGCTCGCCGAGGTGATCGACAGGGGCGAGCCCCGGGTGCTGCTGATGACCGCCGAGGCGGGGATCGGCAAGTCCCGGTTCGCGGCCGAGGTGGAACGCCTCGCCGCCGGCTACGACGTCGGCGCCGGACGGTACGCGGCGCACACCGGCGCCCGCGTCCTCTCGGTGCGCTGCGCGGCGTTCGGCGAGCGCCGCCGGCTGGCGCCGCTGGCCGACCTGGTCCGGGCCGCCGTCGGCCTGCCCGGCGACGCGGCCACCGCCGTCACCCGGCCGGCCGTCGAGGAGCGGCTGCGCCGCCTCGGCCAGCGCCTGTCCCGGCTCCCCGGCGACCTGCCGCCGATCGCCGTGGACCAGCTCCTGGCCCTGCTCGGGTACGCCGAACTCCCGCCCGCCACGGAGAACGGCGAGTGGAACGCGGCCGGACCGCCGCCGGACGACGAGGCGGTGCCGACAGCTGTGGCGGACCTGCTCAGCGCGCTCGCCGGCGAGGCGCCGCTGGTGATCGTGGTGGACGACCTGCACGACGCCACCGCCGAGACGCTCAAGGCGCTGGCGCTGACTCTCAACCGGCTCAGCGGGCCGGTCCTGGTGCTGCTGCTCGGCCGCCCCGAGCTGGTACGCACCGCCGGCGCGCTGACCCGCGTCGCGGATGCCGAGGTGCACGCGCTGCCGCCGCTGCGCGGCGCGGACGCGTCCCGGCTGCTCACCAGCTACCTGTCCGGTGGCCGCATGCCCCAGACCGACACGGACCGGCTGCTCGCCACCGCGCAGGGCAACCCGTTCTACCTGGCCGAGCTGGTCACGCTGCTGATGGAGCGCGGTGCGCTCACCGCCGGGCCGGGGCGGGGCGCCGACGTCGGCTGGCGGCTCGCCCCCGGCTCGCTCGGCAGCCGCCTGCTCTCCCGGGACCTGGCCGCGGTGCTCGCGGCGCGTATCGACGCGCTGCCGCCGAACGCCCGCTCGGCGCTGCGCGACGCCGCGGTGGTGGGTGACACCGTACCGGCGGGAGCACTGGAGGCGCTGCGGGAGCAGCGGGTCGGACGGGACGGGCGGCCCGCCGCGGTGGCCGCCGTCGAGCTGGACCGGGCCGTGGAGGAACTGCTGCAACGGCGCATGCTGCACCGCACCCGCAGCGGGTTCGCCTTCGCCACCCCGCTGATGCGGGAGGCCGCGTACGCCGGGGTGAGCAAGGCCGAGCTGGCCGAGCGGCACGCGGCGCTGGCCCGCTGGGCCGCCCCGGAGAGCGTCGACGAGACCGGCGGCGCCCCGGGGGGCGCGTTCACCGAGGCCGCCCGGGACGACTTCGTCGCCGAGCACGTGGAACGCGCCACAGCGCTCGCCGACGCGGTCAAGCTGCGCCCGGATGCGCCGGCCCGGGCGGTCACCCCGCTGGGCGTGGCCGCGCTGGGCCGGGCCGCCCGCCGGTCGCTGCGGTCGGGGGAGCCGGCGCTCGCCGTCGAGTACGCCGAGCGCGCGGCCGAGCTGGCCCGCGACCGGGTGCCACCGGCGGACCGGGTGGTGCACGCCCGGGCGCTGCTCCAGGTCGGCCGCCCGGCCGACGCGCTCGCGTTCGCCGAGAAGATCGCCGCGAACACCGGTGACCCGGCCACCCGGACCGCCGCGCTGCTGCTCGCCGGGCAGGCCCAGCAGACACTCGGTGACGCCGAGCGGGCCGAGTGCAACTGGCAGGAGGCGTTGCAGGTGGCCACCGACGCCGGCCTGCCCACGCTGCGGGCCTCGGCGATGCGGCGGCTCGGCATGGCCGACTTCATCGCCGGCCGGCTCGGGCAGGCGAGCAGCCGGCTGGCCGCGTCCTACCAGGTCAGTCTCGCCGCGCGGGATCCCCGAGGGCAGGCCTGGTCCTTGCAGAACCTGGCCTGGGTGACCACCACCCGGGGCGACTTCGCCGGCACCGACGCGGTGCTCGGCCGGGCCGCCCGGCTCTTCGCCGAGCTGAAGGACCCGTACGGGCGGGCCTGGATGCGCGGCACCACCGCGTTCGCCCGGCTGCTCGCCGGCCGGCTGCGGGAGGCGTGCCGGATGGCGCGGGTGTTCCTGCCGTTCGGGGAGCGGGTCGGCGAGGCGTGGGCGGTGGGGACGCTGCGCGCGGTCGAGGCGTACGCCACCGCCGAGCTGGGCGACCTGGCCGAGGCGGACCGGGCCGCGCGGCGCGCGTACCGGGACTTCGCCGAGGTGGGCGACGACTGGGGGCAGGGCTTCGCGCTGGTGGTGCGCGGGGTGGTGGCGCGAGGGCTGGGCGAGCCGGAACACGCGGCCGACCTGTTCACCGAGGCGCTTGAGTACGCCGCCCGGACCACCCACCCGTTGCTCACCGGCATGGCCGGCACGCTGCGCGGCTTCGTGGCGCTGGACATGGGCGACCACGAGACCGCCGAGCGGGAGGCGCGGTCGGTGCTGACCCGGGTGGAGCCGCACAACCCGCAGGCGCCGGCCCAGGTCGCGCCGCGGGTGCTGCTCGCCATGGCCCGGCTCGCGGCGGGCGACCCGGGCACCGCTGTGGGGCTGCTCGCCCCGGTCGCGACCGGCGCGGCGAACGCGCCCTCGCTGCTGTTCTCGCGGCGGCAGACGATGGCCCGGTACGCCGCCGCGCTGCTCGCCCACGGCCAGCGCGAACAGGCGCTGGACTGGGCGCAGCGGTCGATCACCGCCCCGGCCGAGGACGTGCGCAGCCAGGTGGTGGCGCTGCTGGTGCTGGCCGAGGCGCTCGACGCCTGCGGTCGCCGGGCCGAGGCGCTGACGAACGCGGAGGAGGCGGTACGCCTCGCGTACGCCACCGAGCAGCGCAGTGAGCGGATCGCCGCGGACACGTTGCGGGTCCGCCTCTCCGGTGGCTGATCGCCCGTGTTCTGACGGTTCCGGGGATGTGTTCGTCGGTGGGGCCGGTTAGCGTGGGGCCCCGACAGTCGTGGATCGACTGCCGCCTTCCGGTGCGCGCCTGCGTCACCGGCAGACCACGCTGGGGAGGGACGATGAGGCTGCCGCGCTCGGGCGCCGGCTGGACGATCGCGGTCTTCGGGCTCCTCGCGCTGCTGCTCGGCGCGCTCGGTCTGATCTGGCCGGAGACGCAGCTGCGCCTGCTCGGCTTCGAGGTGCCGGCCGAGCGCGCTCCGGGCGACTACACCGGCACGTTCCTCACCGCGTCCTCGATGGCCTCGTTCAACATGGGGGTCTACTACCTGCTCGCCGTCGCCACCGAGTGGCGGCCGTTCTACCGGTTCACGGTGTGGTTCCGCCTGGTCACATTCACCGTGTTCACCATCGCGGTGCTCTCCGACGTCGCGCCGGACCGCTTCTTCGCGGTCGCCGTGTGGGAGGGGCTGGGCGCGGTCGCGACGGCGGCCGGCCTGTGGTGGGACGCCCGCCGGGCGGCCGCCGCCACTGACGACTCCGTCCCGGGTCCGGTGCCGGCCACCGACGCGGCGCGCTGACGGGTCCGGATCGTTGGGTATTTTCGAGTCGTGACCGAGACCCCGCCCGGCTCCCTGCGGCTGCCCATCGTGCCCGGTCTGACCGATCTGCAGGTGTTCGCCCGGGGCGGGTACGCCACCATCTACCGGGCCACTCAGATCTCGGTGGGGCGCGAGGTCGCGGTCAAGATCGAGAACCGCACGCTGGACAGCGAACGCGACCAGGCCCGCTTCCTGCGCGAGGCCCGTGCCGCCGGGCGGATGTCGTCGCACCCGCACGTGGTGGACCTGTTCGACGTCGGGGTCACCGTCGACCAGCACCCCTACCTCATCATGGAGCTGTGCGACGGCTCGTACGCCGAGCGGATGCGCACCTCCCCGCTGGGCCCGGCGGAGACCCGCGACCTCGGCGTGAAGATCGCCGACGCGCTGGCCCACTCGCACGCGGCGGGAGTCCTGCACCGCGACGTCAAGCCGGCGAACATCCTGCACTCCGAGTTCAACTCGGCCGTCCTGGCCGATTTCGGCCTGGCTGTGCTCGCCGAGTTCCGCGACTCCTCGGTGATGTTGGAGGCGCTCACCCCGGCGTACGCGCCGCCGGAGACGTTCAACCACAGCCCGCCCACGCCCGCCGTCGACGTCTACTCGCTGTGCGCCACGCTCTACGCGGTGATGTACGGCCGTCCGCCGCGCTGGCACTCCGAACGCAACCCGAGCCTGGTCACCGTGCTGGAGATGTTCCAGCAGCCGATCCCGGGCCTGCCCGGCGTGCCCGGTGAGCTGATCGACGTACTCCGGTTGGGCATGTCGAACGACCCGGGCGCGCGGCCCTCCGCGGCCGAGTTGCGCGGCCTGCTCGCCTCGCTGCCGCTGGACGGCGCCCCGGCGACCGGCGGCCTGTACGACGGTGGCACCGGCGACCGGTTCCACCGCACCGGCGGGCCGAACCCGCGGCCGCCCGCGGACGACGACCACCCGACGGTGGCCTCGCGTGGCCGGCGCTGGCCCAAGCGCTGGTTCCTCGGCGGTGCCGGCGTGCTGGCGCTGGCCGCCTCGGCCGCTGGGGGCTGGGTCGCAGGCGGCCACGCGCCGGCCGTCACGCCCACGCCGGCGCCCAGCGGGGTGACCGGGGTAGCGCCGGTGCCCGGCTGCGCGTCCGCCGACGTGCGGCTGCCCGCCGGGGCGCGCTGCGCGACGGAACTGGAGTGCTTCGGTCCGGTACGGCTGCGTCGCGACCGCGCCGAGGCGAGCCGGGTGCCGTGCGACGGCCGGCACACCTGGGAGACCTACGCCGCCGGTGACCTGCCGGCCGGTCTCGCCGGGGCCCGGCACGAGACGGTCGTGGCCGACCCGGCCGTCGGCAAGGTGTGCAACGCAGACACGTTCCGGCTGGTCAGCGGCGGCAAGGCGGCGAGCGGGTGGAACCTGGAGGTGCTGCCGCCGGAGGCCGAGGCGGACCGCACCTACCGCTGTCTGGCCGGCCGGGGCGTCAACGCGCTCGCCGGTCCCACGCTCACCGGTCGCTGAGCCCGTTCACGGTCCGGCCCTGCCGCACCGACCGCGGGTCGAGCGTCTCCAGCGTGTCGGCGTCCACCGCCGCCGGCGCCCGCATGCCGCGTACCACGCGCGGGTCCAGCGTCTCCAGCGTGTCCGCGTCGATCGGCTGACCCGGCGGGGTGCGCAGGTTCCGTACCGCACGCGGGTCGATCGCCTCCAGCGTGTCGGCGTCCACTCCGTACCCCTGGTGGGGGACCGGCCAGGTCTCGGCCTGCGGGGCGGGCCCGACGGTGCCGCCGGGCTGACGCGCGGCGGTGATCGCCACTCCCGTGATCATGGCGAGCAGGACGCAGACCAGGGCCAGCACGACCGACAGGATGCCGGGCGGCCGCCACACGGCGAGGGTCACCACCGCCGCCACCGTCGCCAGGGACGCGACGACGGCGTTCGCCCGCGCATCGGGCTTCGGGAACGATCTCACCCGACAAGCATGGCCCAGCGCGTCCACCTGTCAACCGGCGGGATGAGACGGCTTCCCGTCACCGACGCTCCACTTCGGAGTCGCAGGTAGCGACGATCGAGAAAAAATCGTTACATCATCTGGTTGTCCGCCGTATCGATCCACGTTTGGGGGCCGCTAACGTGGGCGTCGATCCCTAAAGTGACGGGGGTCGAGGTCTCCTCGACGGAACTGTTCCCCGACGGAAGGCAGCCTCATGCCCCGTGCAATCCGATCCCTGGCCGCAACCGGGATCGCCGGCGTCCTCCTCGCCGGACCGGCCGTCGCGCCCGCCGCGGCGGCGACTCCGCAACCACCCGCGCACGACAGGACCACCGCCGCCGAGGCGCGCCGGGTGGACCGCGTTCCGACGCCGAAGCTCGACTGGTACGCCTGCTACGACTACGCCGAGTGCGCCACGGTCCGGCTCCCGCTGGACTACGACAACCCGAAGGGCGCCACCACCGAGGTCGCCCTGCTCCGGGTCAAGGCCCGCGACCAGCAGCGCAAGGTCGGCAGCCTGTTCCTCAACCCGGGCGGCCCGGGTGGCTCCGGCACGAGCATCGCGCTCGCCGCGCCCTACTTCCTCGGCGACGACCTGCTCGACCGCTTCGACATCGTCGGCGTCGACCCGCGCGGCGTCGAGGCCAGCGAGAACATCAAGTGCTTCCGCTCGGTGAAGGACCAGACCCGGGCGTACGCCGGGCTGAACGTCGCGTTCCCGTGGACCAAGGCGGAGGAGAAGGCGTACGTCGCCGCGTCCAAGACGGTCGGCAAGGCGTGCTCCACCACCGGCAAGCCGCTCACCGGCGCAGCGTCCACCGCCGAGGTGGCCCGCGACATGGACGTGCTGCGCCGCGCCGTCGGTGACAAGTTGCTCAGCTACCTCGGCTTCAGCTACGGCACCGCGCTGGGCCAGTACTACGCCAACATGTTCCCGGACCGCTTCCGCGCGCTGGTCGTCGACGGCGTGCTCGACCCCAACGCCTGGATCGGCCAGGGCAGTGCCCGCAACCAGCTCCAGGAGACGCGGCTGCGCAGCGCCGACGGCGCGTACCGGGCGCTGCGGGAGATCCTGACCCGGTGCGGCGAGGCCGGCGCCGAGCAGTGCGCGCTCGCGGCCACCGGAAACCCGCTGGCCGCGTACGACACGGTGGCGAAGCGGCTGCGCAAGAAGCCGGTGGTGATCGAGGACCCGGACTTCGGCTCCTTCACCGTCAGCTACGCCGACTTCGTCGGCGCCACGCTCGGCGCGCTCTACGACCCGTACGGCTGGCAGTCGGTCGTCGACATCACCGTGCAACTCCTGGCCGCGACCGACCCGGCCGCCGGCAAGGCCGCCGCCGCGTCGGCCCGCAAGGCGCTCGCCGCCCGCGCCGCGCAGGCCCGGCAACAGCGGGGGTACGACTTCCCGTACGACAACGGGCTGGAGACGTTCCTGACCGTCGACTGCACCGACGCGTACCACCCGAAGAGCGCCGACGCCTGGCCGGCGCTGTCGGCGAAGGAGGACAAGCGGGCGCCGTACTTCGGGCGGGCGTGGGCCTGGGGCACCTCGCCCTGTGCCCGTAACACCTGGACGGTGCGGGACGAGGACGCCTGGACCGGGCCGTTCAACCGGGTCACCGCCGCCCCGGTGCTGGTGGTCGGCAACTACTGGGATCCGGCGACCAACTACCAGGGCGCGGTCAGCTCGGCGAAGCTGCTGCCGAACAGCCGCCTGCTGAGCAGCGACAGCTGGGGCCACACCGCGTACGGCACCTCGGCGTGCGCGACCGGCCGGATCGACGCGTACCTGCTCACCGGCAAGCTGCCGGCCAAGGGCACGCTCTGCGTCGGTGACGCGCAGCCGTTCCAGGAGGACGCGGCGGCCGGCCGGGCGGACGCGTCGAAGAGCGCGTTGGCCCGGGCGGGCGAGCCGAGCCGGGGCGAGCCGAAGCGGCTGCCGCCGGTGGCGACGCCGCGCCCGGCGGTCGGCACGCTGACCGTCCGCTGACGGACCCCCGGGGTACGGCGGGTGATCGGGCACCCGCCGTACCCCGGGCCCACCCCCGCGCACGACGAGGCGAGCATCGGTCTGCCCACCCTCCCGACGGACGTCGCCCGGTATGGGTCAGTAGGACTTGTCCTGGCCCAGGACGTGCTGGGCGACGAAGTTGAGGATCATCTCCCGGCTGACCGGGGCGATCCGGCCCGCACGTACCGCGCCGAGCAGCGTCGCCACGCCGTACTCGGTGGTCATGCCGGCCCCGCCGAGCGCCTGGACGGCGGTGTCGACGGCGAGCGCGGCGGCCTCGCCCGCCGCGTACTTGGCCATGTTGCCGGAGATGCCGGCCTCCAGGTCGCGGCCCGCGTCGTAGAGCGTCGCCGCCTTGTAGATCATCAGTCGGGCCAGCTCGACCTGCACGGCCGCGTGCGCCAGCGGGTGCGAGACGCCCTGGTGGGAGCCGATCGAGCGTCCGCCCCACACCTTGCGGGTGGCGGTGTAGTCGCTTGCCCTCTCGATCGCGTACCGGCCGGTGCCGGCGCCCATCGCGGCCACCGTGATGCGCTCCGGGTTGAGCCCGGCGAACAGGGCGGGCAACCCGGCGTCGAGCGACCCGCCGACGAGCGCGTCGGCGGGGAGCCGGACGTCGTCGAGGAAGAGCAGGAACTGGTTCTCCGGCGACAGGATCTCCATGTCCAGCTTGGACTTCTCCAGGCCCGGCGCGTCGGTCGGCACGATGAACAGCGCCGGCTTCAACTTCTGCGGAGACGCGTCCCCCGCGCCGGCACTGCCGTCTTCGACGGCGACGCGGGCCACCACGAGGACATGCCCGGCCTCGTCCACCCCGGATATGTAGATCTTCCGGCCGCTGAGCAGCCAGTCGTCGCCGTCGCGGCGGGCCACAGTGGCGAGGCGGTGGAAGTTCGATCCGGCGTCCGGCTCGGTGATCGCGAAGACGATCTTCTGGGAGCCGTCGGCGAGGCCGGGGAGGTGCTTCTTGCGCTGCTCCTCCGTACCGTGCCTGTTGATGATCGTGGCGGCGATGGCGGGGGAGACCACCAGGAGCAGCAGCGGGCAGCCGGTCGCGGCCAGTTCCTCGCACACCAGCGCCAGCTCGGTGATGCCGCCGCCCCCGCCGCCGTACTCGGTGGGGATGTTCACGCCCAGGTAGCCCAGCCGGCCGGCCTCGTGCCACAGCTCGGTGGTGTGCTCTCCCGACTTCGCCTTCCCGACGAAGTAGGAGTGGCCGTACTTGCGTCCCAGCTCCCGCACGGCGTCGCGAAGCTGATCCTGTTCGGGGGTGAGATCGAAGTTCACTGGGGGTCCTCCTCGGGGTCCACCACGGCCAGTACGGCACCCGTCTCGACCTGGCCGCCGGCCGGCACCGGCAGTTCCGTCACCACGCCGTCGGCGGGGGCGAGCACGGGATGTTCGAGCTTCATCGCTTCCAGCGTCAGCAGCAGGTCACCGGCGGCGACCCGCTGGCCGACCTCGACGTGCACCCGGGTCACCGCGCCGGGCAGCGGCGCGAGCAGCGACCCGGCCGCCAGCTCCGCGGTGGGCACGGGCAGGCGGGGCAGCTCGGTGAGGCTCGCCGCCCCGTCCGGGCCGTCCACGAAGACCGACGACCCCACCCGGTGTACGCGGAAGGCCCGCCGTACCCCGTCCACGTCGAGCAGCACCCGGTCCGGGGTGGCCGTCACCAGCTCGACCACCGGCAGCTCGGTGTTAAGAGGGGACCCTTCCTCTACCGGATCCGTTAAGAGGGGGCCCTTCCTTCCCCACTCGGCGAGGTTGCCGGTGCGGTTGAGCCGGTAGCGGACCTCGATCTCCTCGTCTCCCGGGCCGGTGAACCGGGTGACCTGCGGGAAGGAAGGCACGTTGCGCCAGCCCGACGGCAACCCGGCCAGCACCGGTGCGGCGGCCCGGCGCGCGGCGGCCCCGGACAGCGCCGCCGCCAGTGCCGCCACCGGAAGCTGCTCCGCCGGCAGCAGCGGCGCGAACACCTCCGGGTGCCGGCCCAGGAAGCCGGTGTCGAGGTCCACGGCCGTGAACTCCGCGCTGCGCAGCAAGCGGACCAGCAGGTCCCGGTTGGTGGCCACGCCGTGCAGTTCGGCGCGGGCGAGCGCGCCGGCCAGGGCACGGGCCGCCTCGGCGCGGGTGGGCGCCCAGGCGACCAGCTTCGCCAGCATCGAGTCGTAGTGCACGCTCACCGTCGAGCCGTCCACGACGCCGGAGTCCAGGCGCAGGCCACGGGCCGGACCGAACTCGGCCGCGACCCCGGGGATCGCGAACCGGTGCAGCGTGCCGGTGGCCGGGCGGAAGCCCTGGGCCGGGTCCTCGGCGCACAGCCGTACCTCGATGGCGTGGCCGTCGGCCGGCGGTGTGCTGGTGACCGGCAGCGGCTCGCCCTCGGCGACGAGCAGTTGCAGCCGGACCAGGTCCAGCCCGGTGGTCAGCTCGGTGACCGGGTGTTCCACCTGGAGGCGGGTGTTCATCTCCAGGAAGTGCACCTGCCCGTCCGGCGCCAGCAGGAACTCCACGGTTCCCGCGCCGACGTAGTCGACAGCCCGCCCGGCCGCCACCGCCGCTTCGTGCAGTGCCGCGCGCACGTCGTCGGGCAGCACACCCGGTGCCTCCTCGACGATCTTCTGATGGCGGCGCTGGATCGAGCAGTCGCGTACCCCGAGGGCCACGACGGTGCCGTGGGTGTCGCCGAAGACCTGCACCTCGACGTGGCGGCCGCGTTCCACGTACCGCTCGATGAAGACCGTGCCGTCGCCGAACGCCGCCGCCGCCTCGCGGCGCGCGCCCGCGACGGCCTCGGCCAGCCCGGCGGCGTCGCTGACGATCCGCATGCCCCGGCCGCCGCCACCGGCAGCGGCCTTGACCAGCACCGGGAAGGCGGTGACCTCGGCCGGGTCGGTCCAGGTGGGCAGCATCGGCACGCCCGCGTCGGCGAGCAGTGCCTTGGCGGCCATCTTGTCGCCCATCGCGGCGATCGCCTTGGCCGACGGCCCGACCCAGGTCAGGCCCGCGTCGGTCACCGCCGCGGCGAACCCGGCGTTCTCGGCCAGGAAGCCGTAGCCGGGGTGGACGGCGTCCGCGCCGGAGCGCCGGGCCGCGTCCAGGATGGCGTCGATGCGCAGGTACGTCTCGGCCGGCGTGTCACCCGGCAGCCGGACGGCCTGGTCGGCGTCGGCCACGAACGGCGCGTCGGCGTCCGCGTCGGAGTGCACGGCGACGGTCGCCACACCGAGGGCGCGGCAGGTGGCGAAGACCCGGCGGGCGATCTCGCCCCGGTTCGCAACCAGAAGCTTCGTGATCATGGACGCTGAGCCTGCCTTTCGTTCGCGACTGCGGGACTCCGCTCCGCTGCGTTCCTCGCGCTCACAGGTCACATCCGGAAGACGCCGAAACCTTCGGCGCCCTTCACCGGTCCGTTGTGGATCGCGGACAGGCACAGCCCGAGGACGGTGCGGGTGTCCCGGGGGTCGATCACCCCGTCGTCGTAGAGCCGCCCGGACAGGAACAGCGCGCCGGACTGCGACTCGATCTGCTGCTCGACCATCATCCGCATGGCGGCGTCGGTGTCCTCGTCGTACTCGCGTCCACGCGCGGCGGCGGCCTGCCGGGCCACGATGGACAGCACACCGGCGAGCTGTGCCGGCCCCATCACCGCCGACTTCGCGTTCGGCCAGGTGAACAGGAACCGGGGCTCGTACGCCCGGCCGCACATGCCGTAGTTGCCGGCGCCGTAGGAGGCGCCCAGGTTGACTGTCAGGTGCGGCACCGTCGAGTTCGACACCGCGTTGATCATCAGCGCGCCGTGCTTGATGATGCCGCGCTGCTCGTACTCGGTGCCGACCATGTAGCCGGTGGTGTTCTGGAGGAAGACCAGCGGCGTGTCCGCGGCGTTGGCGAGCTGGATGAACTGGGCCGCCTTCTGCGCCTCCTGGCTGAACAGCACGCCCCGGGCGTTCGCGAGTACGCCGACCGGGTAGCCGTGCAGCTCGCCCCAGCCGGTCACGAGCGCTGTGCCGTAGCCGGGCTTGAACTCGTCGAACGCGCTGTCGTCGAGCACCCGGGCCAGCACCTCGCGCGGGTCGAACGGCACCTTCAGGTCGGCGCTGGCGATGCCGAGCAGTTCCTCCGGGTCGTACCGGGGTGCCAGCGGGTGGGGGCTGCGCGGCGGAGGGCCGTGCTTGCGCCAGTTGAGCCGGCGGACGCACTGCCGGGCCAGCCGGATGCCGTCGCGCTCGTCCTCGGCGAGGAAGTCGGCCAGGCCGGACGTGGTGGCGTGCATCTCCGCGCCGCCGAGCGACTCGTCGTCGGTGACCTCGCCGGTGGCCATCTTCACCAGCGGCGGTCCGGCCAGGTAGACCTGCGAACGGTCGCGGATCATGACGGTGTAGTCCGACATGCCCGGCACGTACGCGCCGCCGGCGGTGGCGTTGCCGAAGACCACGCTCACGGTCGGGATCCGCTGCGCGGAGAGCCGGGTCAGGTCGCGGAACACCCGGCCGCCGGGAATGAAGATCTCCGCCTGGGTGGGCAGGTCCGCGCCGGCCGACTCGACCAGGTTCACCATCGGCAGCCGGTTGGCCGCCGCGATCTCACCCGCACGCCGGGTCTTCGCCAGCGACCACGGGTTGATCGCGCCGCCGCGTACCGTCGGGTCGTTCGCCACGATCAGGCACTCGACGTCCTCGACCACGCCGATGCCGGTCACGGTGCTGGCACCGACCGGGAAGTCCGTGCCGTACGCGGCCACCGGCGACAGCTCCAGGAACGGGCTGTCCGGGTCGAGCAGCAGCTCGATCCGCTCCCGGGGGAGCAGCTTGCCGCGACCGTGGTGGCGGGTCACGTACTTCTCGCCGCCACCGCCCCGGGCCTGGCCGAGTGCCGCGTCCAGTTCGGCCAGGCGTTCCAGCAGCGCCTCCCGGTTGGCGGTGAAGGCGGGTGCGGACGGGTCGATGGTGCTCTGCAGGACTGTCACAGGCCCATGCCCTTCGCGATGATCTCGTTCATGATCTCGGTGGTGCCGCCGCCGATGCCGAGCAGACGGGCATCCCGGTAGTGCCGCTCCACCTCGGCGTCGCGCATGTAGCCGAAGCCGCCGTGCAGTTGCAGCGCCGCGTCGACCACCCAGTCGCAGGTGCCCACCGCGACGTTCTTCGCCATCGCCACCTCGGTCACCACCGGCTGCCCGGCGGCCACCCGCTCGGCGACGTCGTGCACGTACGCCCGCGCCGCGTCGGTGCGGCTGTGCATCTCGGCCAGCTTGTGCCGGACGACCTGGCGCCCGACGAGCGGCCGGCCGAACGTCTGGCGGTCCCGGCACCACCGCACGGCCAGGTCCACGCAGCGCTGTGCGGTCGCGTACGCCTGGGTGGCGAGCGACAGCCGCTCGTTGGCGAACTGCTGCATGATGGCGAGGAATCCGGTGTCCTCCGGGCCGACCCGGTTCGTCACCGGCACCCGCACGTCGGCGAAGGACAGCTCGGCGGTGTCCGAGCAGTGCCAGCCCAGCTTCTCCAGCCGCCGCCCCACTGTGAACCCGGGCGTGCCCTTGTCGATGACCAGCAGGCTGACCGAGCCCGAACCGGGGAACTCGGTGCAGACGGCAGTGGTGACGAAGTCGGCGCGGACCCCGCTGGTGATGTACGTCTTGGACCCGTTGACGACGTAGTGGTCGCCGTCGCGGACCGCGCAGGTGCGGATGCCCGCCACGTCGGAGCCGCCGTCCGGCTCGGTGATCGCCAGCGCGCCGATCATCGTCCCGGCCAGCGCGGGACGGACGTACTTGTCGATGAGATGCTGCGGACCGCCTCCGCCTGAGCCTCCGTCGTCGCCGCAGGCGGCGACGATGTGCGGCAGCGCGATCCCGTGCGTGAACAGAGCGGCGACCAGCCCGGACGATCCGCCCGAGCGGATGATCTCCTCGGTGACCACCATCGAGTCGAGCAGGTCGCCGCCGCTGCCGCCGACCGACTCCGGGAAGCCGATGCCGAGCAGGCCGATCTTGGCGGCGGTCTCGTGCAGCGACCGGGGCACCTCGCCCGCCCGTTCCCAGTCCGACAGGTGCGGCAGCACCTCCCGAGTGACGAACGAGCGGGTCAGCTCGCGCAGTTGCCGGCGTTCCGGCGTGTCCACGATGGTCATGCGCGTGCCTCCGCCGGTAGGTCGACCACTCGCGAGCGCAGCAGCTCGCCGAGCGCCTTGGCCTGGGGGTCGAACCGGGTGGACGCGGCCACGCCCTGCCCGAGCAGCCCCCGGATCACGAAGTTGACAGCGCGCAGGTTCGGCAGCTCGTACCGCTCGACTGTGAGCGCCGCCGTCTCCGGCAGCAGGCCGGCCAGCCGTTCGACCGTCAGCCAGTCGCGCAGCCAGGGCCAGGTCGCGTCGGTACGGGCCCAGACGCCCAGGTTCGCGTCGCCACCCTTGTCGCCGGACCGCGCACCGACCAGCTCACCGAGCGGCCCCCGCCGCGTGCCGTGCAAGGAAGGGCCCCTTGTTAACGCCTCGTGTTGTATAAGGGGCCCCTGCAAACCACTCACCACGGTCGGCGGCCGGATCGGTACCCGCTCGCCGGAGGGCAGCACCGCGACGTGCTCGACCGCGTCCTGCGCGATCGTGTCGGCGGTGAACACCCCGTACGGCGTCGCGTCACCGGGCAGCGTGGTCAGCGTGCAGCCCGGGTAGGAGGCCAGCGCCAGCTCCACCGCCGCCGCCGAGAACGCCCGCCCGGCCCGCGACCTGTCGCCGTCGCGCAGGTGTACGTGCAGCAGCGCGCTCGCCGCCTCGGTGTCGCCGGTGTCCGGGTGGTCGGTGCGGGCCAGCGTGAACTCCAGCCCCTCCGCGCCGACCGACTCCTCGACCTGGCCCCGGACCAGTGCCGCCTTGGCCGGGATGTCCAGCCCGCACAGTACGAACGTCATCGAGTTGCGGAAGCCGCCCAGGTTGTTGACGCCCACCTTGAGCGTGTCCGGCGGCGGCGTGCCGCGCACCCCGGACACGCGTACCCGGTCCGGGCCCTCCTGCTCCAGCCGTACCGTGTCGAGCCGCGTCACCACGTCCGGCCCGAGGTAGTCCGGCCCGCCCACCTCGTACAGCAGTTGTGCGGTGACCGTCTCGACTGTCACCGCGCCGCCGGTGCCGGGGTGCTTGGTGAGCACCGACGAGCCGTCCGCGTGCAGCTCCGCGATCGGGAAGCCGGGCCGGTGCCCGCCGTCCGGCAGCTCGGTGAAGAAGCTGAAGTTGCCACCGGTGACCTGCGCGCCGCACTCGATCAGGTGCCCGGCAACAGTCGCGCCGGCCAGCGCGTCGAGGTCGTCGCGGGTCCACCCGAAGCGGGCGATTGCCGGGCCGACCGCCAGCGAGGCGTCGGTGACCCGCCCGGTGACCACCACGTCCGCGCCCGCGCCGAGGCAGGCCGCGATCCCGAACGCGCCCAGGTAGGCGTTCGCGGTCAGCGCGTCCGGCCGCTGGATCGCGTCGCCCTCGACGTACCCGACCCGGACCTGGAGGCCGATCCGGTCGCCGAGCGACCGGATCGCGTCGGCCAGCCCCGCCGGGTTGAGGCCGCCCGCGTTGGTGACCAGCGTGACGCCGCGCTCCAGCGCGGTGCCGAGCACGCCCTCGGCCTGACGCAGGAACGTCTTGGCGTAACCGAGCGACGGGTCGCGCATCCGGTCCCGGCCGAGGATGAGCATGGTCAGCTCGGCCAGGTAGTCACCGGTCAGCACGTCCAGCTCGCCGCCGTCGAGCATCTCCCGCCAGGCGGCGAAGCGGTCGCCGTAGAAGCCCGACGCGTTCCCGATCCGCAGCACGCTCACGAGGAGGCTCCGTCTGCCGGCTCGCGCTTGCCACCGGGCGGCCCGGCGAACGCCTGGGCCACGTCCAGCCACTCGTCGGCCACCGGTCCGGTGGCGGTCAGGGCCAGGTCGGCGCGGTGCCGGCGCTGGGTGACGAGCAGGCAGAAGTCGAGCGCCGGTCCGGTCACCCGGTCGGCCGCGTCCGCCGGCCCGAACTCCCACACCTCGCCGCCCGCGGGTGCGGTCAGCTCGACCCGCACCGGCGCCGTGGGCACCTCGCGGCCGTGGGCGGAGAAGCCGTGCCCGAGGGTACGGAAGCCGAGGTGCGCGATGTGCCGCAGGCGCTGCGTCGGGGTGCGGCTGACACCCAGCGCGTCGGCCACGTCCTCGCCGTGCGCCCACGTCTCCATCAGCCGTGCCGTCACCATCGAGGTCGGCGACATACTGGTGCCGTACCAGGGGATCTTCTGTCCGGCCGGTACGGCGGCGAGCGCCCCGGCGAGCGCCGACCGGCCGGCACGCCAGCGGGCCAGCAGCGCGGGCGGAGGCGCGAGGAAGGACACGGCGCCGTCCTCGACCAGGCGCGACAGGTCCGGTGCGGCCATGACCGAGGCGAAGAACGCCGACTCGTCGGTGGCCGCCAGGTAGGCGACGTGGTCGGTCCAGACCAGGTGCGCGATCTGGTGCGCGACGGTCCAGCCCGGGGCCGGTGTCGGCCGCTCCCATCCCTCCGGCGGCAGTTCCGCGACGAGCGCGTCGAGCTGTTCGGACTCGGCGGCCAGATCCGCGAGCAGGGCTGTCAGGTCGACCATCGTGCCTCCGGGCGGGGGTGGGCGTCAGGGGATCAGTGCCGCTCGCTCTCGGGGGTGAGCAGCGCGGCGAGCTGGCGTTTCCAGGTGTGCAGCAGGGCGGCGCGCCTGGGCGAGTCGTCGCTGAGCAGGTTGGCCACGCCGAGACCGCGGAGCAGGTCGAGGGTCGCCTGCACCGACTCGCGTACGCCCGGCTTGCGCTCGTCCGCACCGAGCAGCTCGACTGTGAGCCGGTGCATCTCGCGGCCGACCCGAGCCTCCAGCGGCACCAGCGCGGCGCGCAGCTCGGCGTCGGTACGCGCGGCCACCCACAGCTCCAGCGCGGCCACGAACAGCGGGCCGGTGAACGAGGCGGCGAGCAGGTCGACCACGCCGTCGAGCCGCTTCGGGCCGACCGGCAGGTGCGCCGCCTCGGCGCGCAGCTCGGCCGCCCGGCGCTCGGTCAGGTGCGTGACGGCGGCGGTCACCAGGGCGGCCTTGGTGGGGTAGTGGTGCAGCTGGGCGCCCCGGGAGACGCCGGCGTGGGCCGCCACCACTGTCGTAGTGGTGCCGGACCAGCCGTGCTCCACCAGGCACTCGACGGTCGCCTCCAGCAGCCGGGCCTGGGTGGCCCGGCTGCGCTCCTGCTGCGGAACTCGGCTCGACACGCAGACAGCGTGCCCCGCCCAAAACAAACAGTCAAGCCTGACTTTTTGGAAAGGAGGGGGCCCTTGTTGACGCCTGCGGTAGAGGAAGGGCCCCTTGTCAACGCCTCAGCGGCCGTCGCGCGGAGCGAAGACAGTGAGCGCGTCGGCGTCGGAGTGGCGGGAGCGGACGTACTCGTCGGCCCAGGCCGCCGCGTCGGGGAACGTGGACTCGGCGGCGACCCGGGCGCAGGCGGCGTCCACGTCGAAGCGGGTCCGGCGCAACTGCACGCCCGGGCCGAGCAGTGCCCACCAGGCGCCCGCGCCCCCGTACGGCATGCCGACGCTGCCCGGGTTCACCACCAGGCGACGGTCGACCAGCCGGGTGAACGGCATGTGCGTGTGCCCGCAGACCACTGTGCCGACCTCGGCCGGCAGGCCGGCGAAGACCTCGGCCCAGCGGTCCAGCCGCGAGTCGACGAGCACGACCTCCTCGTCGTCGCGCGGGGTGGCGTGGCAGAACAACACCTCGCCCAAGCCGGTCACCGGCAGCGTGACGGACGGCGGCAGCGCGGACAGCCGGGCCACCTGGTCGTCGCGGAGCTGCTCGGCGGCCCAGTTCGAGACGGCGATCGGGGAGGACCTGCCGGACCGCGCCTGCACCAGCTCCCGGTCGGCGTTCCCGCCGACCCAGCAGGCCCGGTCACCGAGCGCGGCCAGCCGGTCCAGCACCTCGACCGGCTGCGGACCGGCCGCCAGGTCACCGGTGAGGACGATCAGGTCGGCGGCCGTCACGTCCGGCTCGGCCAGCACGGCCTCCAGCGCGGGCAGCACACCGTGGATGTCGGAGAGGACGGCGACGCGATCGGGCATCGTCCCAGCCTGGCTACACCCGCGCGGGAGAACCAAGCGATTCTGCGGTGGGCAGAGACGGCGCCGGCCCGGCCTGCGCAGAAGACGGCATCGGCCCGGCTCCGCGGGTGGCGGGCCGGGCCGGGAAGCCGGTATTGAGGGTCAGACCCGCGCGCGGCGGGCCAGGCGCTCCGGGTCGAGGATGATGATGCTCTTGCCGTCCAGCCGCAGCCAGCCGCGCGAGGCGAAGTCGGCCAGCGCCTTGTTGACGGTCTCCCGGGAGGCGCCGACGAGCTGGGCGATCTCCTCCTGGGTGAGGTCGTGCGTCACGCGCAGCACGCCGCCGTCGCGGGTGCCGAACCGGCCGGCCATCTGGAGCAGGTTCTTGGCGACCCGGCCCGGCACGTCGGTGAAGATCAGGTCGGCGAGCGAGTCGTTGGTCCGGCGCAGCCGGCGGGCCAGCACCCGCAGCAGCTGCTCGGCGATCTCGGGCCGGTTGTTCAGCCACGGCCGCAGCGCCTGCTTGCGCAGCCGGACCAGGCGGGTGTCGGTGACCGCCGTGGCCGTCGCCGTACGCGGCCCGGGGTCGAAGAGCGACAGCTCACCGACCATGTCCGACGGGCCCATCACGGCGATCAGGTTCTGCCGGCCGTCCGCCGCGCGGCGACCCACCTTGATCTTGCCGGACAGGAGGATGTAGAGACTGTCGCCGGGCTCGCCCTCGTTGAACACGATCTCGCCCTTGCGGACCTCGATCGTCTCCATCTCCTTGGCGAGCGCCTCGGCAGCCTCCGGGTCGACACCCTGGAAGATCCCGCTGCGGGCCAGTACCTCGTCCATCGCGCACCTCCGCCTGCGCGTGCCGTCCGTCGGCCGGGTCCGCCGTCCGCTGATCCCTCGCGCGCCGCCAGTCTAGGCGCACATGAGCAGGAATCAGAGGTGCACCCCTGGAATCTTGATCGTTGGGCGTAACCCACCCGACCTGCGGAGCGGCTAAGATGCCGCCCCCCGGCCCGGGCCGGCGCCACCCGTTCCCACCTGTGATCGTAGGGTGACCGGCGTGCTGTGTGAGCCGTTCCTGGCCAGCCGGTCCGAATCCGGCCGGGACATCCCCCTGCTGGCCTGGCGGGCCGAGTCGCCGCTGCTCGCGGTCGGCTCCGCGCCGCTGGGCGGGGGGATCGGCGTCCGCCGGTGGGTGCTGAACGCGACGGTCCCCATGTCGTACGACCGGGACGACCCCGCCGCGCACCTGGCCGAGATGGCGCACGGCCTAGACCTGGACGGCCCCGGGGTCGGGCTGCTGACCGGCGTGGACGTGAGCGAGGTGGTCCGCCGCACGGACGGCGGCGTCCGGGTCTGGGCGACTGTCGGCCTGGGTACGCCGGTGTGGGCCGCCGTAGCCGAGCCCGCGCCCTCCGCACCCGGGCCGGCGTCGCCCGCCGCGAGCGAACCGGCCCGGCCCGCGCAGCACGTCGGCACTGTCAACATCGTCGTGTACGTGCCGGTGCGGCTCGGCGACGCCGCCCTGGTCAACGCAGTGGCCACCGCCACCGAGGCGAAGGCCCAGGCGATCTGGGAACTCGGACTGCCCGCCACGGGCACCCCCACCGACGCGGTGACGGTGCTCTGCCCGGCCGACGGCGATCCGGCCCCGTACGGCGGTCCCCGGTCGGCCTGGGGCGCGCCGCTGGCCCGGGCCGTGCACGCCGCCGTGCGCTCCGGCGGCGCCGGGACCGTGGTGCCCTGGTCCGACCGGCGGGCGGGCTGACGTGGGCTCGTCATATTCGACACGCCGGGTTTTCCGACCGATCGGCCCTCGTCGCGGCGTCCCGGGGACGGTAGCGTCGCCGACGATGTACGCTTCCGCCCGCTCTGTGCCCCGTACCCTCCGCGCCGTCGCCGGACCGCCCGCCGCCGTGCCCGGCCCGCGTCGCGCGGTGCTCGGCCGGCGCCTGGCCGCGTTCGCCGCGCTCGCCGCCGTCCTGTTCGTCGCCGGCTGCGGCGGCGACGCCGGCGGGTCCGGCGGCGACCCCAGGTGGCAGGCGGGACAGGGCGGCGGATCGACCGGTTCGGCCGGACCGGCCACCGGTGACCAGCCGGCGGCGCCCGATGCGACGAAGGAGCCGTCGATCTCGCTCGCCGCGACCGGTGACGTGATCATGGGCAACGCGCCGGACCGGCTGCCGCCCAACGGCGGCAAGGGCTTCTTCGACGACGTGAAGTCGGCGCTCAAGGGCGACCTGGTGATGGGCAACCTGGAGGAGCCGCTCACCGACGACACAGGCGTCGGCAAGTGCGGCCCGACGCCGAAGAACTGCTACCAGTTCCGCGCGCCGCCGGGTTATGCCGCGCACCTGCGGTCGGCCGGGTTCCAGCTGCTCAACCAGGCCAACAACCACGGCTACGACTACGGCCGCCAGGGCTACGAGAACACCCAGTCGGCACTGGAGGCGCACGGGCTCAAGCACACCGGCGCGCCGGGCGAGATCACCGTGGTGGACGTCAAGGGCATCAAGGTCGCAGTGATCGGCTTCTCGTCGTACCCCTGGTCCAACAGCCTGGTCGACCTGAACGCCGCCAAGCAGGTGGTCGAGATGGCCAAGGAGTCGGCCCAGATCGTGGTGGTGCAGGTGCACATGGGCGCCGAGGGGGCGGACAAGACCCGGGTGAAGCCGGGTACGGAGATGTTCTTCGGCGAGAACCGCGGTGACCCGATCCGCTTCTCCCGGACCGTCATCGACGCCGGCGCCGACCTGGTCATCGGGCACGGCCCGCACGTGCTGCGTGGGATGGAGTTCTACAAGGGGCGGCTGATCGCGTACAGCCTGGGCAACTTCGCCGGTGGCGGCAAGTCGCTGAGCAGCTCGGGCCGGTTCGGCTGGGGCGGCGTGCTCAAGGTGTCGCTCACCGCCGAGGGGAAGTTCGTCGGCGGCACGTTCACCTCCACAGTCATGAACGGCGTGGGCCGTCCGTCTGTAGACCGGCAGAACCGCGGCCTCGGACTGGTCCGCGACCTGAACCGGGCCGACTTCCCGGACACCGGCGCGAAGCTCGACGGAACCGGCAAGATCACCGCACCGGCGGGTGGCTGAGCGCACCCCGGCCGCGCCGAGCCGCCGGAGCGTCGGCCCCGCGACGTAGGCTGGCCGACGTGACCACGCGCTCCCCCGAGACCGACCTCGGCCGTACGCGCCGCGCCCGGCGCATCGGCCGCGTGCTGACCGAGACGCACCCCGACGCGCACTGTGAACTCGACCACGCCAACGCGCTGGAGCTCGCAGTGGCGACGATCCTGTCCGCCCAGTGCACCGACAAGAAGGTCAACGAGGTCACGCCGAAGCTGTTCGCCCGCTACCGCACCGCCGCCGACTACGCCGCTGCGGACCGCGCCGAGATGGAGGAGCTGATCCGGCCCACCGGGTTCTACCGCAACAAGACCAGCTCCCTGATCAACCTCGGGCGGGCGCTCTGCGAGCGGTACGACGGCGAGGTGCCCGGGCGGCTCGACGACCTGGTGGCCCTGCCGGGGATCGGCCGCAAGACCGCCAACGTCATCCTCGGCAACGCCTTCGGTGTCCCCGGCATCACAGTCGACACCCACTTCCAGCGGCTGGTGCACCGGTGGCAGCTCACCACCGAGACCGACCCGGTGAAGATCGAGCACGCGATCGGCGCGCTCTACCCGAAGCGCGACTGGACGATGCTGTCGCACCGGGTGATCTTCCACGGCCGCCGGGTCTGCCACGCCCGCAAGCCCGCCTGCGGCGCGTGCACGCTGGCGAAGCTGTGTCCCGCGTACGGCACCGGGCCGACCGAACCGGCTGCCGCGGCCAAGCTGCTCAAGGGCCCCCGGGCCCGTGACCTGGCGGTGGCCGTCGGCCTCGATCCCGACCTGGTGCCGCAGCAGGCGGCAGCGGCGGACGTGCCGTGATGCGCCGGTTCGCGTACCTTCTCGTCCCGCTGCTGCTGGCGGCCGCGGGCTGCACCGCCACGACCGAGGAGCCGGAACGTCCGGCGCCGGCGACCCGGGCCGAGCGCCCCTCGCCGTTCGCCGACTGCGCCCCGCTGACCGTCGCGCCCGCCGCCGCGTCCCCGACGCCCGCCGGGAAGGCCGGGGACCAGCTCCCCGACCTGACGCTGAACTGCTTCACCGGAGGCGCGCCGGTGAACCTGCGTGACGTCGAGGGCCCGGCGGTGATCAACGTGTGGGCGTCCTGGTGCCCGCCGTGCCGCAAGGAACTGCCCGCGTTCCAGCGGCTCAGCGAGCGGGCCGACGGCCGGTTCCAGGTGATCGGCGTGAACAGGCGGGACAGCCGCGGCGGCGCGCAGTCCATCGGCGAGGACTACGGCGTCGACTTCCCGATGCTGCTCGACCAGGGCGACGCGTTCCAGCGCGCGCTCGAACGCAACGCGTTCCCGCTGACCGTGCTCGTCGACGCCGACGGGCGGATCCGGCACACCGACGCGACCGGCGCGCTCGACGACGCCCGCCTCGCCGCGCTGCTCGAACGTCACCTCGGGGTGCGGGTATGACCCGACGGCCGCCGGGGTGGTTCGACCCGCTGCTGGGCCGGCTCGGCACCGCGCGGGCGGAGGACTTCACCCGCATCGTCACGCCGGAGAGCGGCGGCCGGGAGAGCGCCGTGCTGGTGCTGCTCGGCGAGGACCCGGGCGCCGGGCCGGACGTGCTCGTCCTCCAGCGCGCCGCGACGCTGCGCAACCACGCCGGGCAGCCGGCCTTCCCGGGCGGGGCGGCCGACCCGGAGGACGCCGACGCCCGCGCCACCGCGCTGCGCGAGGCGAACGAGGAGGTCGGCCTCGACCCGGGCAGCGTCACAGTGCTGGCCGAGCTGCCCCGGCTCTGGATCCCGGTCAGCGACTTCATGGTCACCCCGGTGCTCGCCTGGTGGCACGACCCGCACCCGGTGCACCCGCGCGAGCCGGCCGAGGTGGCCCACGTGGCCCGGCTGCCGGTCACCGAGCTGGTCGACCCGGACAACCGCATGCGGGTACGCCACCCGAGCGGCTGGATCGGTCCCGCCTTCTCCGCACGTGGCATGCTCGTCTGGGGCTTCACGGCGGGCGTGATCGACCGGCTGCTGGAGCTGGGCGGCTGGTCCCGTCCCTGGCCGCACTCGCGCGTGGTGGACCTGCCGCCGGTCGACGCCACGCCCGCTCCGTCGGCGGGCACCGAGGCGGCCGACGAGAGCCCGGTGCGGTGATCACCCGTACGCATCCCCGGGTCACGTTCCGCGAGCGCTGAGCCGAGCACGGGCCCGGTGCCCGTACCCTTGGGGCGTGTCCGCCGTGGATCTCGTCCTTCTCCTGCTCATGCTCGTGTTCGCGATCAGCGGATACCGTCAGGGCTTCGTCATCGGGGCCCTGTCGTTCTCCGGCTTCTTCCTCGGAGCGCTGCTCGGCCTCCAGGTCGGGCCGCTGATCGCCCAGCAGTTCACGGCGAGCGGCACACGCGTGCTGATCTCCCTGGTGGCGATCTTCGGGCTCGCGGTGCTGGGGCAGGCGCTGGCCGGCTGGCTCGGCTCCAACCTGCGGGCCGCCATCACCGGGCCGGCCGGCCGGAAGATCGACGACGTCGGCGGAGCGTTCATCTCGGTCGTCGCGGTCATGCTCGTGGCGTGGCTGGTCGCGGTGCCGCTCGGCTCCTCCTCGGTGCCGTGGCTGGCCTCCTCGGTCCGCAACAGCGCGCTGCTCACCGTCGTCGACCAGGTGCTGCCGGACAGGGCGCAGGACCTGTCCACAGCGCTGCGCGACACGGTCGACACCAACGGCTTCCCGGACGTGTTCGGCGACCTCGCACCGACCCGGGCCCGGCAGGTCGCACCGCCCGACCCGGCGCTCGCCAACTCCCAGGTGGTGCAGAACAGCAGGCGGTCGGTGGTGAAGGTGCTCGGCTCCGCGCCGAGCTGCTCGCGCCGCATCGAGGGCTCCGGCTTCGTGTACGCCGACGACCGGGTGATGACCAACGCGCACGTGGTGGCGGGCACCCGCTCGGTGGCTGTGGAACTGCGCGGCGAGCGGTACGACGGCGAGGTCGTCGTCTACGACCCGGACCGGGACCTGGCGGTGCTCTACGTACCCGGGTTGCCCGGCCCGTCGCTGCGCTTCGCCGCCGGGCCGGCCGCCACCGGTGCGGACGCGATCGTGCTCGGCTTCCCGCTCGACGGCCCGTACGACGCCCGCCCGGCCCGGATCCGGGACGTCGACCGGATCACCGGCCCGGACATCTACGCGGCCGGTGACGTCAACCGGGAGATCTACACGATCCGGGCGCTGGTGCGCAGCGGCAACTCCGGCGGCCCGCTGGTCTCCTCGAACGGTCTGGTGCTCGGCGTGATCTTCGCGGCGGCGGCGGACGACCCGAACACCGGCTTCGCGGTGACCGCGGCCGAGGCGCGGCCGGTGGCGCTGGCGGGCGCGGAGCGTACCCGGGGAGTGGCGACCGGCGACTGCACCTGAGCCGGCGGCGACGCTCAGCCACCCGGGGTGCTGCGCTCGCCTGTACCCCGGCGCGGGTCCGGCTACGCCCGGCCGCCCTCCGGCCACTGGTCGGTCAGCTCCGGCTCGACCCCCTCACGGAGCGGACGGGCGGACGGCCGCCCGGATCCGCTGCGCCAGGTGGCGAAGCCGGCCGCTGTCGCGGCCACCACCGCCGCCCCGAGCACCCAGCCGCCCACCACGTCGCTGGTCCAGTGCACGCCCAGCGCGATCCGGCTGAGCCCGGTCACCACTGCGACCAGCACGGCGGCGGTCCACAGCGCGACCCGGCCCCGGCGGCTGTCCCGCACGAACGGCAGGAACACCAGCAGCAGCGCACCCGCCGCCAGCGTGGCGTTGAGCGCGTGACCGGACGGAAACGAGTAACCGGCGGCCCGGGCCACCGGATCGAGCAGATCCGGCCGGTCCCGGCCGACGAGCAGCTTGAGCAGCGCGCCGAGCAGCCCGCCGGCGACCATCGTGACGACCACCCAGACCGCGAGCCGGGGCGCGCCGTGCCGGACCAGCCAGACCACCACCACGACCGCGGCCACCCGCAGCGGCCCGGGCCCGAACACGTGCGTCCAGACCGTCATCACGCCGACCCAGGCGGGATGGTCCTGTGCGTACCCGTGGAACGCGTCGGCGATCGAGGCGTCCAGCCGCAGCAGAGGCGGCCACGCGCCGAGAACCAGCAGCGCGATCAGGGCGAACGGCACCAGCACCAGGAAAGCCGCGACCGCGGCCAGGGTGAGCCGCAGGCCCAGCGGGTGCTCGCGGTCGAGGCGGCGGCTCCGCCACGACCGCTGCCGCGTGACAGTGGCCCCGGTGGTGTCCATGGGGCTTTCCCTACCCATCCGAGGGCGGGGCAAGACCGGTTCAGCGACGGGCCTGCCGGAACCGGCGAACCATCAACGCGGTGCCGGTGACGAGCGCGACGAACAGGGCCAGGCCGGTCCAGAGCCGTTCCGGGGCGGAGGCGTCCGTCTGGCCCGCCGGCCGGGCGGCCCAGCCTTCCGAGGAACGCCCCAGCGGGTCACCGCCCCGGCCCGCCGCGGCGGCCCGGGTGTCCTGCGTGTCGCCGGGCGCCGGGCCGAAGCCCACCACGCCGGGGGAGGCGTTGTCGTCGAGCGGGTTGTGGCCCACCGCCGGCACATCGGCGGTGAGCGCCGCCACCGGATCGACAAGGCCGTAGCCGAACCGGTCGTCCCGGCCGGTCGGGCCGAGATCCCGGGCCGTGGCGATCAGCCGGTTCACCACGTCCCCGGCCGACATCTTCGGATACCGCGCGCGGACCAGGGCGGCTGTCGCGGCGACGAGCGGCGCGGCGAAGCTCGTCCCCTGCACCCGCCAGTAGCCCTCCGGCCGGGCGCCGTAGAGCCCGGTGGCCGGGGCGCTGAGCACCGTCTCGTGACCCGTGATCGAGCCGGACCAGAGGTTCTCGCCGGTCCGCTCCAACCCGGCGACCGCGAGCACACCCGGTTCCCGGGCCGGGTACCAGACCTCGGTGGTCGTCGAGGTGGCCAGGTTGCCGGTGCAGGCCACCACCACCACGTCCCGGGCGAACGCGTAGTCGAGCGCCGCGGCCAGGGCCGGGTTGTCGCTGCTGCCGCCGAGCGACAGGTTGACCACCTGGGCGCCGTTGTCGACCGCCCAGCGCACCGCCTTGGCGATGATCAGTGCGTCGTCGTAGCGGTTCTCGGCGTCGAGGACGCGGACCGGGAGGATCTTGGCGTCCGGCGCGAGCCCCAGCACGCCCCGGTCGTCGTCGGCCCGCCCGGCGATCAGCCCGGCCACCGTGGTGCCGTGGCCCACCGGGTCCGGGCCGTCCGAGCCGTCCGGCGTCACCAGATCGAGGCCGGGCAGCACCTGGCCCGCCAGGTCGGGGTGGGTGCCGTCCACACCGGAGTCGATCACCGCGACCACCACGCCGCGCCCGGTCGAGGTGCGCCACGCGGTCTTCGCCCGCAACTCCGCCAGCTGCCACTGCTCGTCGCGTACCTGATCGGTGCGCAGCAGGCGGTCGGGGGCCACCCAGGGACGCGCCACTGTGGCCGGGGCGGCGGGCGCGGCGTGGGCCGGCGGCGCCAGCGGACCGGCGACGATGGCCAGCGCCGACACGGCGGCGAACAGCGCGCGTCCAGCGCGATGCCGGGGCGGCCCACCGGGCGGTCCCTGCCGATCCCCTGTCACATTCCCCAGCCGTTCGGTCGCGTCAGACACATGCTGCACGGAGATTACCGGTTGTCCCGACCGTCACGGGGCAACTCCGCGAGGCGGATCACCCGGGCGGGAGATGTGCCAACTGGACCAGGCGCACCCCCTCCCGGCGCGTGACCAGACGCGCCCGGCCCGGGGGCAGCGGCCCGGCCCTGACCTGACCGACGAGCGCGCCCTCCTCCGGGCCGCCCGACATCACCAGCCCGGCCGTGGACAGCTCGCGCAGCCGCTGCACGATCGGCTCGTACGCGGTCCGCCCGGCACCGCCGGTACGCCGCGCCAGCACCAGGTGCAGCCCGACGTCCCGCGCGTGCGGCAGGTGCTCCTCCAGCGCCCGCAACGGGTTCGTCGGCCCGCCTGCCACCAGGTCGTAGTCGTCGACGAGCACGAACAGCTCCGGTCCCTGCCACCACGACCGGCTGCGCAGCTGCGCCGGGGTCACCTCCGGCCCCGGCTGCCGCCCCTGGAGATAGCCGGCGGCCGACTCGATCAGCTCGGCGGTGTGCGGCGCCGCGGTGCCGTACCCGATCAGGTGCGGCGTCTCGATCACGCCCATCAGGCTGCGCCGGTAGTCCACGAGCATCACCCGGGCCTGCTCCGGGGCGAACCGGTTGACGATCGAGGTGGCGAGCGCCCGCAGGAACGACGACTTGCCGCACTCGGCGTCGCCGAAGACCAGGAAGTTCGGCTCGGTGGCGAAGTCCAGCACCACCTGGGACAGGTCCGCCTCGGCCACGCCGATCGGGAACGCCAGCCCGTTCGTCGCGCTCTGGTCCAGCTCGGCGTACGGCAGCACCGGCGGAAGCAGCCGCACCCGGGGTGCCGGCGGACCGGTCCACGCGCCGGCGACCGCCTTGACCAGATCGGCGGTCTCCGCGCCCAGTGCCTCGACGCGGGGTTCGGCGGTGAGGAAGTGCAGTCCGCCCGCCGTGATGCCGCGTCCCGGACGCTCCTCCGGCACGGTCGCCGCCAGCGCCCGCTTGACCACCACCGAGTCGGCCGGGTCGCCGAGACGCAACTCCAGCCGGGAGCCGAACAGGTCACGGATCGCCGGGCGGAAGTCCGACCAGCGCAGCGCGCTCGCCACCACGTGCACCCCGTACGCCAGGCCCCGGGTGGCGAGTTCGGTGACCAGCGGTTCCAGGTCCTCGTACTCGCCACGCAGCGTGTTCCAGCCGTCCACCAGCAGGAACACGTCCCCGAACGGGTCCGGCGCGCCCGCCGCCCGCCGCCGTCGCCACGCCGCCATCGACTCCACACCGGCCTCGGCGAAACGACGCTCCCGCTCGGCCAGCAGGCCGGCGACCTCGCCGACGGTACGGCGCACGGCGGTGCCGTCGGTGCGCCCGCTGACACCGCCCACGTGGGGCAGGTCGCGCAGCGTGCCGAGCGTCCCGCTGCCGAAGTCGAGGCAGTAGACCTGCACCTCGGCCGGGGTGTGGGTGAGCGCGAGCGCGCAGACCAGGGTGCGCAGCAGGCTGGACCGGCCGCTGCGGGTGGTGCCGACCACAGCGACGTGCCCGGCCGCGCCGTCCAGCGCCAGCCAGAGCAGGTCGCGCCGCTGCTCGAACGGCTTGTCCACCACCGCCACCGGCACCTGGAGCGCCCCGTGCAGCTCCGGATTCGCCACATTGAGCCCGCGTACCGGGTCGGCGCCGACCGGGCCGAGCAGCTCGTCCAGGGCGGGCGAGGCGTCCAGCGGCGGCAGCCACACCTGGTGCGCGGGCGGGCCCTGCCCGGCCAGCCGGTCCACGAGCAGGTCCAGCAGCGTCTCGCCGCTGTCGTCCTCGGCGGGCAGGGCGACGGGCGCGGGCAGCTCGGGCGCCGGGACCAGGTGGGTGGAGAACGCGAGCACACGCGCCTCACCGGCGTCGGACGCGCCCGCCCCGCCGCCGCGGCGGCGGACCGCGCCGGAGACGTACGCGGCCTTGAACCGGGCCAGCGGGTCGGTGCCCGAGCGCAGGTAACCGTGCCCCGGGCTGCGCGGCAGCTCGTGCGCGTCCGGCACGCCCAGCACCGTCCGGGACTCCAGCGCCGAGAACGTCCGCAAACCGATCCGGTACGACAGATGCGTGTCCAGCCCGCGCAGCCGCCCCTCCTCCAGCCGCTGGCTGGCGAGCAGCAGGTGCACTCCGAGCGACCGGCCCAGCCGGCCGATCTGCACGAACAGGTCGATGAAGTCGGGCTTGGCGGACAGCAGCTCGGAGAACTCGTCGCAGATCAGCAGCAGCGACGGCAGCTGGGCCAGCGGCGAACCGGCCGCCCGTGCCCGCTCGTAGTCGCGCACGCTCGCGAAGTTGCCGGCCCGGCGCAACAGTTCCTGCCGGCGCATCAGCTCCCCGTTGATCGCGTCCACCATCCGGTCCACCAGCGGCAGCGCGTCGGCCAGGTTGGTGATCACGGCGGCGGTGTGCGGCAGCCGCCCGAACGGCGCGAACGTGGCGCCGCCCTTGAAGTCGACGAGGACGAAGTTGAGCTGCTCCGAGCTGTGCGTGGCGGCCAGCCCGAGCACGAGCGTGCGCAGTAGCTCCGACTTGCCCGAGCCGGTCGCGCCGATCAGCAGGCCGTGCGGGCCCATGCCGTCCTGCGCCGACTCCTTCAGGTCGAGGTCGATCGCCCCGCCGTCGGCGCCCACCCCGATCGGCACCCGCAGCCGGTCCCGCGCGGCCCGGGGCGCCCAGCCCTGCTCGGCGGTGAAGCTCTCCGGGTCGCCGAGACCCAGCAGCTCGGGCAGGCCCAGCTCGGCGCCGGGCGGCGCGTCCGGTCCGCGTACCGTGCCGGCCAGCCGCAGCGGCGCGAGCCGCCGGGCCACCGCCTCGGCGTCGGCGGGCGCCAGCGCGTCGGCGGCGCCCACCTCGGCGTGCCCCTCTGCGGAGTGCGAGTGCAGCCGGCCGTCGACCAGGTCGAGCAGGAGCGCGTACCGGTCGAGCAGCCGGGGCGGCGGGGTGTCCAGGTCGAGCACCGTGACCGCGTCGATGCCGCCGTCACCGGCCAGGTCGGTCGCGCCGGTCAGGTCGCCCCCGTCGAGCACCACCACGACGTGCGGCCCGTCGGTCGCGGTGCCGTGCGGGCTGAACCGGGACCGGGTGCCGAGCACGTCGTCGAGCAGCCGTTCCAGGTCGGCGGCGGAGCTGGTGACCAGCCGCACCGGGCCCAGCGCGTCGGTGCGCGCCGGGTGGTGGGCGTGCGGCAGCCACTTCACCCACTCCCAGGCGGTCCGGCGTTCCGGCCCGGCGCAGACCGCGATCAGCAGCTCGTCCGGCGCGTGGAAGACGGCGAGCTGGGTGAGCACCGCCCGGGCCAGCGCCTGCGCGGCGGGCGATCCGGCGCCGCGTACCGGGCCGGCCGGACCGCGCACGAAGACCCGGGCGAAGCTGCGCAGCGACAGCGCCACCGGCAGGTCCGGCACCACCGAGTACGCGTCCAGGAAGCGCCGCAGCGCCCCGGCCGTCATCGGCTCCAGCTCCTCCAGCGGGCGGGTGACCGGCGGGACCAGCGGGGTGGCGAGCGTCTGCGGGCCCACACCGACCCGGACCACGGCGAAGTCCGGGTCGCCCGGCCGGCGCTCCCACACCCGGTGACTGTCGACAGTCGACCAGAGCCGCCCCGGCTCCGGATGGCGGTAGGACAGCCCGGCGCGCTGGGCGCCGGCGGTCTCCCGTACCCGGCGCCGGAGCGTGGCCAGGTGGCGCAGGTACTCCCGGCGGGCGGCCATCAGCTCGGACTTCTTCGGCCCGGCGCTGCCCCAGGTGGTCACCAGCATCGCCAGCGAGGAGAGGCCGAACATGCCGCCCACCACGTACGAGTAGGCCCCGCCGCCGCGGCCGAACATCATCGCCATGGCCACCGTCCCGCCGAGCATCGGCAGCACCATCAGCGCCTGCTGCCAGCGCCCACCGGTCGCGGCGGGGATCTCCGGCGGCGCCTCGACGGGCAGCTCACCGACCGGGATCTCCGGTGCCGGGCGGCGTGGCGGCCGCTTGATGACAACAGTGGACACTCACCCTCCCCGAAAGTGGCTCTGGGTAACCCGAGCCTGGCTCATCGTAGGTAAAGTCCTCTCGTCCGTCAGCCCACTCCCGCCGCCCGATATGGAGATGCCTCGATGACAAGCGGGCTCGCCCGGGTCACGATCAGCGCGCCCAGGAGGCGGGTCGACGTGGCCCTACCGGAGCAGGTGCCCCTGGCCGAGCTGCTGCCCGAGGTGCTCCGGCACGCCGGTGAGGGGCTGGCCGACGACGGGGAACGGCACGGCGGGTGGGTGCTGCGCCGGACCGACGGGGCGGTGCTGGCCACCGCCCAGGCGCTGCTGCCGCAGGGCGTCCGCGACGGCGAGGTGCTGCATCTGGTGCCGGCCCGCGCGCAGTGGCCCGAGTTGGAATACGACGACGTGGTCGAGGCGATCGTGGACGGCGCCCGGCGCCGGGGCGCCGCCTGGTCGGGTCACGCCACCCGGGCCGCCGCGCTCGCGGGCGCCGCCGTACCCCTGGCCATCGGGCTGGTCGCCGTGGTCGCGGGCGGGCCGGGCGCACGCGGCTGGCCGGTCGCCGCGGCGGTCGCCCTGATCCTGGTGCTCACCGCCACCGCGGCGTCCCGGGCGTACGGGGACGGCCCGGTCGGCGCCACGCTCGGCGGGTACGCGCTGCCCTGGGCCGCGGCGGCCGGCGCGCTGGCTGTCACCTCCGGCGACCCGGTCGGCCCGATCCCCGGCCTGCGCTGGGTGGGCGCCCCGGAACTGCTGCTCGGCTCGGTGGCGCTGCTGCTGGTGGCGGTGCTCGGCCTGCTCGGCGTGGCCAGCCGGTCCCGCGTCTCCGTGGCCGGGGTGACTGTCGGCGTGGCAGGCGTGGCGGCCGCGCTCGGCGGGCTGCTGCTCGACCCGGACGGCACCGCCGCGGTCCTGCTCGCCGTGCTGGTGTTCGCGCTCGGCGGGCTGCCGTTGCTGGCCATCCGGGTCGGCAAGCTGCCGCTGCCGCCGCTCACCCTGCCCAGCCCGGCCGGCACCCGGGACCTGCCGGACCGGGGGCGGGTACACGCGGCGGTGGCCCGCGCCGAGGAGGTGCTCACCGGGATGCTGCTCGGCCACGCGGTGCTCGCAGTCGGTGCGGTCGCGGTGCTCGTCTCCGACGGGCGTACCGCCGGGCTGCTGCTCGCCGCCGTCGCCTGCGGGGTGCTGCTGCTGCGCTCCCGCCTGTTCGTGGCGGTACGGCACCGGGTGCCGGCGATCGTCGCCGGGCTGACCGGGTTCGCAGTGCTCGGCGTGGTGCTGGCCGAGCGGGCCGGTCCCGGTGGCCGCCTGGCGCTGACAGTGGGCGGGCTGGCCCTGGCACTCACGGCGGTCACCGCCGGAGCCACGTACGCCCGGCGCCCGGTCTCCCCGTACCTCGGCCGGCTGGCCGACCTGACCGACACCGCGCTCGTGGTCGCTGTCGTGCCGGTGGCCTGCGCGGTGCTCGACCTCTACGACCGGGCCCGCGACCTGCTCGCCTGAACACGCGGAGGCCCGGATCGCGAAGCGCGACCCGGGCCTTGGGCGAGCGTGGGCGTCAGTGCAGCGTCTCGCCGCGCTCCTCGGCCTCCTTGGCGCGCCGGTACGAGGCGGCGATCTCCGCCTCGGCCTCGACCCGGCCCACCCAGGTCGCGCCCTCGACCGACTTGCCCGGCTCCAGGTCCTTGTAGACCTCGAAGAAGTGCTGGATCTCCAGCCGGTCGAACTCGCCCAGGTGGTGGATGTCGCGCAGGTGCTCCTGACGCGGGTCCTCGTAGGGCACGCAGAGGACCTTGTCGTCGCCGCCCTTCTCGTCGGTCATCCGGAACATGCCGATGGTGCGGCAGCGGATCAGGCAGCCCGGGAACGTCGGCTCCGGTACCAGCACCAGCGCGTCCAGCGGGTCGCCGTCCTCGCCCAGGGTGCCCTCGATGAACCCGTAGTCGGCCGGGTACTGCGTGGAGGTGAAGAGGGTGCGGTCCAGCCGGATGCGGCCGGTCGCGTGGTCTACCTCGTACTTGTTGCGGTGACCCTTCGGGATCTCAACCGTGACGTCGAAATCCATCTTCCACGCTCCCTCGTCTGCCCACGCTGGCTAACGGAAACCAGCGGCTCACCCCCGGCGCGGGGTGAACGCCCCCCGTCGGCTCCGGCCGCCGCATAGTGTTCGGACCGAAGTAGTGTCGCCCAAGGCGATTTCGAGCGGGGAGGAGGGGGCCGTGGGGAGGGAAGATTCACACTACCGCCCCGAGAGGGTTGACGGGCGCGGGTCCGCCGGTTCCGGTTCCGGCGGGGCCACCGGGCGGGTGTCCGTCCCCGGTGCGAACATCCCCCATCGTCCGGCTCCGGCCACCGGGTCCGCCCGCGTCGGCCCGCCGCAGCACGGCTCCGGCCCGGCGAGCGGCTCGGCCCGGGTCGGCCCGTTCCACGACCCGACGGCTCCGCTGAACTGGCCCGGCGCGCCGGACCCGATCCCGGTCAGCCCGCCGGTCCCGCCGGTCGGCGCCGCGCCGCCCGTACCCTCCGGGCCGCCCCCGGGCCGGCCGCGACGCCGCCTGCGGCTCGTCGCGGCGCTCGCCTGCGTGCTCGTGCTGGCCCTGGCGGTGGCCGGGCTCGCGGTGCTGCGCCCCGGCCCGGTCGCCGGGTGGCTGGGCGACGACGACAGCACGGGTACGGCGGTCGCCGCGCCGCCCGAGCCCTCCCCGCAGGCCGTGCTGGCCGGGCCGGACGGCAACGCCCCGCTGCCCACCGAGGCCGGCATCCGCTCCGCCCTGGACCCGCTGGTCCGCGCCGCCGCGCTCGGCGACCGGGTGCACGTGTCGGTGGCCGACGTGAGCACCGGCCAGGCGCTCTACGGCACCGGCCAGGACACCCCCACCGTGCCCGCCTCGGTGACCAAGCTGGCGACCGGTGTGGCGGTGCTCGCCGCACGCGGCCCGGCCTACCGGATCCCGACCCGTGCGGTGGCCGGGGCCAACCCGGGCGAGGTGGTCCTGGTCGGCGGCGGTGACCCCACGCTCGCCGTGGACAAGAACGGCTTCTACCCGGGCGCGGCCCGGCTGGACGACCTCGCCGCCCAGGTGCGCGACGCGCTCGGTGGCACCGCGCCGACCAAGGTGATCGTCGACTCGTCGCTGTTCAGCGGCCCGGTCTTCGAGCCCGGCTGGGACGCCGACATCCCCACCGGCGGCTTCGGCGCGGCGATCACCGCGTTGATGACCGACGGCGCCCGGAAAGACGCCGCGGAGGCGCGGCGCACCGCCGAGGAGACCAACCACGCCGCCGAGCGGGTGCCGCAGCCCGACCTGACCGCCGGCCGGCAGTTCGCCAAGCTGCTCGGCCTGACCGGTGGCGCCGCCCAGGTGACCCGGGGCACCGCCCCGGCCGCGTCCGGCGGCTCGGGTACGGCCCCGGGCGCCGAACTCGGCACTGTCGAGTCCCTGCCGATGATCCGGCTGGTCGACATCATGATCAGCGACAGCGACAACGTGATCGCCGAGGCGATGGCCCGCCAGGTGGCGCTCGCCAAGGGCAAGCCCGGCTCGTTCGCCGGCGGCGCGGCCGCAACCGACCAGGTGCTCGGCGAGCTGGGCCTGCCCGCGGGCGAGATCAGCCTGGCCGACGGCAGCGGGCTGTCCCGCACCAACCGGATCAGCCCTTCGCTGCTCACCGACCTGATCACGCTCGCCGGCAACGGCAGCCACCCCGAACTCGCCGCGATCTTCGGCGGCCTGCCGGTCGGCGGCTGGTCCGGCACGCTCGACGAGCGCTACCGGGCGGCGGCCACCCGCGCCGGAGCGGGCGTCGTCCGGGCCAAGACCGGCACGCTGAGCGGCGTCAACGCGATCGCCGGCACGGTGACCACAGCCGACGGCCGGCTGCTCACGTTCGCCGTGCTCACCGACCGGACCCAGGGCTCGCTGGACGACACCCGCGCGGCGCTGGACCGGATCAGCTCCGCGCTCGCCGGGTGCGGCTGCCGCTGACCGACGGGCGTCGATCGGCCCGCGCGAGCCCGGGTGGGGGTGTTCCGGCGCGGGTACGGTGGGTTCATGGCGCAGTTCGTGGACTGGGATCTGGCCGCCGCTACCGCGGGGGCGCTGAGCAAGTCGGGCCCCCGGGTGTCGTACGCCGAGGCCACCGACGTGGTCGGCGACCTGCGGCGGCTGACCGACGAGGCGGCCGGTCACGTCGCCGACTACACCGGCCTGCGTGCGCAGGTCGCGCACCCGCCGGTACGCGTGGTCGACCGCCGGGACTGGGCGGCGGCGAACATCGCCGGGCTGCGTGAGGTCGTCTCCCCGCTGGTCGAACGCCTCTCCGGCGACAAGCGGCCGGGCGCGCTCACCGAGGCGATCGGCTCCCGGGTAACAGGTGTGCAGGCCGGCACTGTGCTGGCGTACCTCTCCGGCCGCGTGCTCGGCCAGTACGAGGTCTTCGCCGGCGACCCCGGCCAGCTGCTGCTGGTGGCGCCGAACATCCTCGAGGTCGAGCGGAAGCTCGGCGCCGACTCGCGCGACTTCCGGCTCTGGGTGTGCCTGCACGAGGTCACCCACCGCACCCAGTTCACCGCAGTGCCGTGGATGCGCGCGTACTTCCTCGGCGAGGTGCAGGCGTTCGTGGACGCCTCCCAGGGCGGCGAGCACCTGCTGGAGCGGCTCCGCCGCGGCGTGGCCACGCTCTCCGACGCGGTCAAGGACCCGGAGAGCCGCGCCAGCGTGCTCGACATCGTGCAGACGCCGGCCCAGCGCGCCGTGCTGGACCGGCTGACCGCGCTGATGACGCTGCTGGAGGGTCACGCCGAGTTCGTGATGGACGGCGTCGGTCCGCAGGTCATCCCCAGCGTCGAGTCGATCCGGGCGGCGTTCAACCGCCGCCGCGAGTCCGGCAACCCGCTGGAGAAGGCGATCCGCCGGCTGCTCGGCATCGAGGTCAAGATGCGCCAGTACGCCGAGGGCCGCAAGTTCGTGCACGGCGTCGTCGACCGGGTGGGCATGCAGGGCTTCAACAAGATCTTCTCGTCCCCGCTGACGCTGCCCCGCCTCGACGAGCTGGGCGACCCGGCCGCCTGGGTGTCCCGCGTACACGGTCCCGCCGGTGCCACCCCGCCCGTCGGCTGATCCGGCCGGTTCGGCTGATTCCGGCGCTCGGTCGCGCCACTCGCCGTCGCCCGCTCCCGCCGTCGCCGCCGTACGGCTCGCCGTCCGCCGGGTGCTGACCGGCCTGCCCGGCACCGGTCCGGTGCTGGTGGCCTGCTCCGGTGGGGCCGACTCGCTCGCGCTCGCCGCCGCCACCGCGTTCGTGGCCCCCCGGCTCGGGCGGCCGGCCGGCCTGGTGACAGTCGACCACGGCCTGCAAGCCGGGTCCGCCGCACGGGCCGAGTCGGTCGCCGGCTGGGCCCGCGCCGAAGGGCTCGACCCGGTCGACGTGCTTCCGGTACGCGTGGACGGCCGGCCCGGCGGACCCGAGGCGGCCGCCCGCGAGGCCCGGTACGAGGCGCTGATCGCCGCCGCCCACCGTCACGACGCAGCCGGTGTGCTGCTCGGGCACACGCGTGACGACCAGGCCGAAACAGTCCTGCTGGCGCTGGCCCGGGGCGCCGGACCGCGCGGGCTGTCCGGCATGCCGGAGCGGCGCGACGTCGACGGGGTACCCCTGCTGCGCCCGCTGCTCGACGTCCCGCGCGCCGATACCCGCGCCGCCTGCGAAGCGCTCGGACTCGACCCGTGGGCGGACCCGCACAACACCGATCCCGCGTACGCCCGGGCCCGGGTCCGGGCCGACGCGCTGCCGGCACTCGCCGACGCGCTCGGGCCGGGGGTGGTGGCGAACCTGGCCCGGACCGCCGGACTGCTCGCGGCCGACAACGCCGCGCTCGACGCGCTCGCCGACGCCGCGCTCGCCGACGTCCGGACCAGGGAGGGCGGACTGTCCGTAGCCGGGCTCGCCGAGTTGCCGGCCGCCGTCCGTACCCGGGTGCTGCACACCTGGGCCCGCGAGCTGGGCGCGACACCGGCCGCGCTGTCGCACAGTCACGTGGCCGCGCTGGACGCCCTGGTCACGGCGTGGCGCGGACAGGGCCCGGTGCACCTACCCGGCAACCGTCAGGTACGCCGCCAGGCAGGCCACCTCCTGCCCTGACCGCCGCCCTCTCTTCCTCCTCCACCCCGCTGATCAAGGCTTCTGGCTCACTTCCCGCCCCCAGCCCGCAAACTCCTTGATCACCGCTCCAGGGGGCCGGCCGGGGCCGTTGATCATGAAGTTGACGGGGAGAAAACGGGCGGAAAGCACGGTCAACTTCATGATCGACGGGGTGGGGCGGGGTGAGGGCGGCGCGGGCGGGGCGGGGGCGGCAGCGATGTGGGGTGGGGTCAGGTGGTCTGGCGGTCTCGGAAGGTGGTGCGGTAGGCCAGCGGGGTGGTGCCCACGCGGCGGGTGAAGTGGTGTCGCAGCGCTGCCGCGTCGCCGAAACCGGCCTGCTCGGCGACGCCCTCCACGCTCAGTGACGTGTCCTCCAGCAGGTGCCGGGCCAGCAGCACCCGCTGGTTGGTCACCCAGTCGTGCGGGGTGGTGCCGGTCTCGGCGCGGAACCGGCGGGCGAACGTACGCGGAGCCATCCCGGCGCGCGCCGCCAGCTCGTCCACTGTCACCTGTCGCCGCAGGTGTCCCATCAACCATTCCAGCACCGGTTCCAGTGTGGGTGCCTCCGGCGCCTTGGGGATCGGCGCCTCGACGTACTGGGACTGGCCGCCGTCGCGGTGCGGCGGCACCACCATCCGGCGGGCCAGCCGGGTCGCCACCGCGGAGCCGTGCTCCTGGCGTACCAGGTGCAGGCAGGCGTCGATGCCGGCGGCGGTGCCGGCGCTGGTGAGCAGCCGGTCGTCCTGCACGTAGAGCGAGTCGCACTGGACCCGGGCGGCCGGGAAGCGCTGCTGGAGTTCGTCGGTGTACCGCCAGTGGGTGGTGCAGTCGCGCCCGTCGAGCACGCCCGCCTCGCCGAGGACGAACGCGCCGGCGCAGACGCTGAGCAGCCAGGCGCCCCGGTCGGCGGCGCGGCGCAGCGCGGCGAGCACCGGCTCGGGCACCGGGGTGCCGTCGGCGTGCGCGGGCACCGCCACCAGGTCGGCGTCCTCGACCGCGCCCAGGCCGGCGGTGGGGGTGAGCAGGAACCCGGAGCGGCTGCGGACCGCGCCGCCGTCGGCGGTGCAGACGTCGAACCGGTATCCGGGGAAGCCGTCGGCGGTGCGGTCGGTGCCGAAGACCTCGGCGAGCACGCCGAGTTCGAACGCGGCGACGTGATCCATGGCGATGACGGCGACCGAGCGGAGCATGTGACGAGGGTAACCCGACAGGTGGCAGGAAATCGATGCCCGGTGACATTCCTGCCACTGTCCGGATCGGTCGGTGGCTCGCAGAATCAATGGTGTCCGGTGCGCACCGGCGGCGAAAACAGTCTCAACCATGCGAAAGTGAGCGCCGCCATGACCGTTCTGCTGCTCCTGCTCTTCCTGCTTCTTCTCGTCGGCGCCAGCGCCTTCGGGTTCACCGCCGACACCCGCGACTCGGCCGACTGGAAGCCGAGCGACGACGGGCAGCGCTGGCGCTCCCGTACCTGCTGAGGTGATTTATTCAGTTCGCGCCGAAAATCCCCGGCGGGACCGCGCCAAAAGGGGCGGCCCCGCCGACGGCGGCGCCGGGGCGTACGGCAGGCTAGGAGCATGGCTGACGGCTCCTGGTACGACGCCGACATCGACCACGTGATCATCTCGGAGGCGCAGATCCGCGACAAGACCGCGGAGCTGGCCAAGCAGGTCTCGGCGGACTACGCCCACGTCGAGGACGGCCTGCTGCTCGTGTGCGTGCTCAAGGGAGCGGTCATGTTCATGGCCGACTTCGCCCGCGCGCTGGGCCGTCAGGGCCCGCCCGCCGAGCTGGAGTTCATGGCCGTCTCGTCCTACGGCCAGGGCACCACCTCGTCCGGCGTGGTCCGCATTCTCAAGGACCTGGACCGGGACATCGCCGGCCGCCACGTGGTGGTCGTCGAGGACATCGTCGACTCCGGCCTGACGCTGTCCTGGCTGCTGCGCTACCTGGAGTCGCGCTCCGCGGCGAGCGTCGAGGTGGTCGCGCTGTTCCGCAAGCCGGACGCGGTCAAGGTGCAGGTCCCGGTGAAGTACGTCGGGTTCGACATCCCCACCGAGTTCGTCGTGGGCTACGGGCTCGACTTCGGCGAGCGGTACCGCGAGGTGCCCTACGTCGGGGTGCTCAAGCCCGAGGTGTACGCGCGGGCCTGAGGGGTTGCCGAGCCCTTCGTCAGTTGACATTCAGCGGGCTCTCAGTCTCCCGGTCTACGGTGGGAGCCGGTGACGTGGAGGCACCCTCCACGCCCGGCCCCTCGAACCGCGTGACCGTGCGGTGTGGGCGGACCGGGTGGGAGCTCCCCGCCACGCCGGCTCAAACCCGGGTTCGCCCTACGCGTAAGTGCCGGGCTCGCAGGCTCGCTCGTCGCGCGCGCCGAGGTTTCGAATGTGCGCGACTGCGGGGCTCGCAGGCTCACTCCTCGCGCGCACGGTGTACCGTCGAATGACCGTGGTGCGGCAGTTTGCGTGCCCCGGGGGTCGGGGCGGCCCGCACGGCGGCCCCGGCCGCCGCTCAAGGCGGCGACACCATTCAGACGGTCAGGACGTCGATCAGGAGGATGCGGGCGCCTCGGCACCCGACTACAGCATGGAACGTACGCGTTTCTTCCGCCGACCGGTGGTCTGGATCATCCTGGTCATCCTCGGCGCCGTTGTGCTCAGTCAACTGTTCACCGCTGGTCCCAGCTACCACCGGGTGGACACGTCCGTCGCGCTCGACCAGCTCAACAAGGGTGGCATCGACAAGGTCGTCTTCCAGGACAAGGAGCAGACGCTCCAGCTCGACCTGAAGGACAAGGCCAAGTTCGACGGCGACACCACCACTGACAAGATCGAGGCGCAGTTCCCGTACGAGGTCGGCGGCCAGGTCTGGAACCAGGTACGCGAGGCCGAGGCGGCGGACCGCATCACCGGCCCGGTCGACACCAAGGTGTCGTCGGACAGCATCTGGGTCAGCCTGCTGGTCAACCTGCTTCCCATCGCGCTGCTCGTGCTCCTGCTGCTGTTCTTCATGTCGCAGATGCAGGGCGGCGGCTCCCGGGTGCTCAACTTCGGCAAGTCCAAGGCGAAGATGATCACCAAGGACACGCCGAAGACCACCTTCGCGGACGTCGCGGGTGCGGACGAGGCCGTCGAGGAACTGCACGAGATCAAGGACTTCCTGCAGAACCCGGCGAAATACCAGGCCCTGGGCGCCAAGATCCCGAAGGGCGTGCTGCTGTTCGGCCCGCCCGGAACCGGTAAGACGCTGCTCGCCCGCGCGGTGGCCGGCGAGGCCGGGGTGCCCTTCTACTCCATCTCCGGCTCCGACTTCGTCGAGATGTTCGTCGGTGTCGGCGCCAGCCGCGTCCGCGACCTGTTCGAGCAGGCCAAGTCGAACGCCCCGGCGATCGTCTTCGTCGACGAGATCGACGCGGTCGGCCGCCACCGTGGCGCCGGCATGGGCGGCGGTCACGACGAGCGGGAGCAGACACTCAACCAGTTGCTGGTCGAGATGGACGGCTTCGACACCAAGGGCGGCGTCATCCTGATCGCCGCCACCAACCGGCCGGACATCCTCGACCCGGCGCTGCTACGCCCGGGCCGGTTCGACAGGCAGATCCCGGTCGACGCGCCCGACATGGAGGGCCGCAAGGCGATCCTGCGGGTGCACGCCAAGGGCAAGCCGTTCACGCCCGACGTCGACCTCGACGCGGTCGCCCGGCGTACCCCGGGCTTCAGCGGCGCCGACCTGGCCAACGTGATCAACGAGGCCGCGCTGCTCACCGCTCGTAAGGAGCAGCGGGCGATCACCAACGACTCCCTGGAGGAGTCGATCGACCGGGTGATCGCCGGTCCGCAGCGCCGGACCCGGGTGATGAGCGACCAGGAGAAGAAGATCACCGCGTACCACGAGGGTGGGCACGCGCTGGTCGCCTGGGCGCTGCCGCACGCCGCGCCGGTGCACAAGGTGACCATCCTGTCCCGGGGTCGCTCGCTGGGTCACACGCTCGTCCTCCCGACGGAGGACAAGTACACCCAGACCCGGGCCGAGATGATCGACACCCTGGCGTACGCGCTGGGTGGCCGGGCGGCGGAGGAGCTGGTCTTCCACGAGCCGACCACCGGCGCCGGCAACGACATCGAGAAGGCCACGCAGCTGGCCCGCGCGATGATCACGCAGTACGGCATGAGCTCCAAGCTCGGTGCGATCAAGTACGGCACCAGCGGCGACGAGCCGTTCCTCGGCCGGAACATGGGCCACGAGCGGGACTACTCCGACGCGGTGGCCGCCGAGATCGACGGCGAGATGCGCGCGCTGATCGAGCTGGCCCACGACGAGGCCTGGGAGATCCTGGTGGAATACCGGGACGTCCTGGACAACATGGTCCTGGAGCTGATGGAGAAGGAGACGCTCTCCACCGCCGACATGGCCCGGATCTGCGCTCGGGTGGTCAAGCGCCCGCCGATGGCGCCGTACCACGGCTTCGGCAAGCGCCAGCCCTCCACCGAGCCGCCGGTGCTCACGCCGGCCGAGAAGGAGGCGCTGAAGGCGCAGGCCCAGGCCGACGGTGCCTCGGTCGGCGGGGCCAGCAACAACTCGGACGGTACGCACTGAACAGCGATCCGACGACGGCCGGCTCCCAGCACAGGGAGTCGGCCGTCTCCGCGACCGAGCCCGACGGGGACGACGCGCTCGACTACGTGGCCGCGCGCCTGATCAGCGGCAAGCTCACCGGTGGCCCGGTGGAGGACAGCGTCGACCTCGCCCGGATCGAGAAGGCGGTCCGCGAGATCCTCATCGCGGTCGGCGAGGACCCGGACCGCGACGGCCTCCAGCAGACGCCCGCCCGGGTGGCCCGCGCGTACGCCGAACTCTTCGCCGGCCTACGGGTCGACCCCGCGCAGGTGCTCCGCACCACGTTCGAGGCCAACCACGAGGAGCTGGTGCTCGTCCGGGACATCGACGTGATGAGCCTCTGCGAGCACCACCTGCTGCCGTTCCGGGGCAGCGCGCACATCGGCTACATCCCCGGCCCGGACGGCCGGATCACCGGCCTGTCCAAGCTGGCCCGGCTGGTCGAGGTGTTCGCCCGCCGGCCGCAGGTGCAGGAGCGGCTCACCTCGCAGATCGCCGACCTGCTGATGTCCAGCCTCGCACCGCGCGGCGTGATCGTGGTGCTGGAGTGCGAGCACATGTGCATGGCGATGCGCGGCATCCAGAAGTCCGGCGCGAAGACCATCACGTCCGCCGTGCGCGGCGGCCTCCAGAACGACGCGAAGTCGCGGGCCGAGGCGATGGCGCTGATCATGGCCCGCTGACTCCGACCGGCATCGACGGCCGCGTACCCCCGCCCGGGAGGGCGCGACCGTCGTCAGTCGGGCAGCATGGCGAGCAGCAGACCGGCGGCGGTGAGCACCGCCGGGACCAGACAGACCAGGGCGCCGAAGCGGGGTGTCCGGTCCACCCGGTCGGTGGGCCGGGGCCGGAAGACACGCCCCACCGCGAGCCAGCCCAGCATGAACGCGACAGCCGGCAGCGGCAGCCCCACGAGCAGCGCCAGCACCGTCACCGGCCCCGGCCCGGTGACCGCGTACAGCACCAGCTGGAGCAGCGGCACCACGAGCGCCAGCGGCCCGTACACCAGCAGGTTGCGGGGCCGGGCCGGCCACCGGGCCAACCGCGGCAGGCCACGCGCGCCCAGCGTGTCGTCCGCCGCGTCCGCCCAGTCCCCGGCCGCGCGCAGCGCCGCCAGCACCGCCGACGGCCCGCCCGCCATCGACCGGGCCGCCTCGGTCACCTCCGGCGGCGTCGGGACCAGCGACATCGCCGGTACGCCCAGATCACGCAACCGGGACTGCTGCGGCGCCAGTCGTTCGCGTACCGCGGTCAGCTCCTCGCGGGCCGCGGCCACCGACCGTGCCTGCTCGCCGGCGGCGGTGGCCGCCGCCCGGCGTACGCCGTCGAGCGCCCGCGCGGCCGCGACGTACTCCGACCAGGCCGACTCGGCGGGGTCCGTCACAGTGGTCGGCCCACCCGAGCGGGGCCCCGGTACGGCCGTGCCGGTCTCACTCATGCCGCCCCCTCCCCGGCGCGGTCGGTCGCCCGCGGGCCCGGCTCGATCCGCGCGGTCGCCACCTCGGTCGTGCCGAACGGCACGAAGACAGTGCCCTGCTCGTCCGGGCCGTCCCAGAGCACCGCGCGTCCCGGCCGGGGCCGCCACCAGACCGGGCGGTCGAAGAGCTGCTCCAGCCGGCCGCCCGGAACGTCGGTGACCGCCACGGCGGTGAGCTTGTCCACCTCGCCCTCCGGGCCGAGCAGTCCGGCCAGCGGTGCGGGTGTCCGCCACCAGCCGAGCAGGTGCCTCCCGGCGGGCGGGCCTTCCAGCAGCAGCGTCCGCAGCAGGTCGGGCGGCAGCTCGGTGGCGTCCGGCACGTCCAGCCCGAACACCACCAGGTAGCCCGGCTCGTCCGACTCCACGGCGGTCCGCAGCCCGGCCGCGTCGACGGTCTCCACCCGGTGGCGTCCGGCCAGCTCGGCGGCGAGCACCCCGGCCGGCTCGGCCGACCCGTTCGCCAGCGGCGCCAGCACGAACCGGGCCGCGCCCGGATGCGCTGCCGCCGCGCTGCGGACCGCCGTGGCCAGCAGCCGCTCGGCCTCCTCGTCCCGCCCCAGGACGGCCAGGTTCCGCCCCGCGCCCGGCCCCAGCGGCACCGTCACAGTGGACCGCCGCACGTCCACCGCCCGGCCCAGCAACGCGGCGGGCGCGTGGGCCCGCCCGGCCAGCGCGGCCCGGTGCCGCGGATCGTTGGCGAGCAGCGGGCGGGCGTACCCGGCGAAGACCACAGGTGGCGTCGCCGACTCGCCCCGCGCCTCCCAGAGCCGTCGCCGCAGGCCGGTCAGGACCTCCGGATCCTCGTACGGATCCGGGAAACGGATCATCCGCTCGTGCCCCCGGGTGGCGCCGCGCGGACCGCCCAGACCACCCGCCGTGTTCACCACCGCGCTGCCCACCGGCAGCCCGGCGGCCGAGTCGTTCGCCGGCTCCAGCACCGCCGAGCCGCCGGGCAGCGCCACCCGCACCGGGAACTGGCCGAGGAGCGGGTCACGCGGACCGCCGATGCCCAGGTCACCCTCGCCGGCCAGCACCAGGTGGATCCCGTACGACCGGCCGGCGCGGGCGAGCGCGTCCAACCGGGCCAGCAGGTCGGCGGCGAGCCGGTCCCGCTCGCGCAGCGCCAGCGGGAAGTTGTCGACCACGCAGACGATCCGGGGCAGCGGCTGGTGCTGCCGCAGCTCGGTGTAGCGCTGCCCGCCGGCCCGCCGGGACGCCTCCTCGCGGCGACGCCGCTCCGCCTCCAGCTCGCCGAACAGGTCGGCCACGTACTCCCGGTCGGCCGCCATCCCGGTGGCGCGCACCTGCGGCACCCAGGAACGGTCCCGCTCGGTCTGGAGGAACTCCACGAAGGACTCGCCGTCGGCCAGATCGGCGAGGTAGAGCGCCAGTTCGTCAGGGCCGTACCGGGCGGCGAGGCCGAACAGGGCGTCGGTCAGGAACGCCGACCGGCCCGCCTGTCCCCGGCCGCTGACCAGCCAGTGCGGAGTCAGCTCGGTGAAGGACAGGCTGACCGGGCGCCCGGCGGCATCACCCACAGTGGTGCTCAGCCCGTCGGCCGAGCCGGCCGTCCAGAAGCCGTCGGCCGGCAGCAGGTCATGCAGGGAGAGGCGGGAGCCGTCCTCGATCTGCCGGGTCAGCCGCGCGCACACCTCCGCGACCAGATCGGCGGGCGGATCCTCGTCGAGGAACACTGGCGAGTTCAATCCGCCCGGCGGCTCGGCGCCGGGACTGCTGAAGCCGGCGCCGGGCAGGTCGCCGACCAGCGCGTACGCGGTGCGGACAGTGACCGCTGTGGCGCGCGGGAGCGGGCTGCCGTCCGGCCAGCCGGCAAGCACCAGATGCAGCCCTGCGTGCGGCCCGCCCTCGGCCAGCCCGGCGAGCCGGTCCAGGTCGGCGGTGGTCGTACCCTCGGGCAGCACGGCCACCACGAGCAGCAGCGTCCGGTCGTGCCCGCGCTGCCGGGCCGTCCCGGCCGCCACCCACTGCTCCGCCTCGGCGAGCACCGCACGCATCCCGGCGAGGTCGGTGGCGGGCGGCGGCAGCAGGCCGGCGTCGGCGAGCGGCGCGTACCCGGCGAACGTGGTACCGGAACCGCCGTCGACCGCGCGCGCCAGCAGCGCGCCCGCCGGGGTCGCGGCGAACACGCGCAGCAGCAGCGCGCGGAGCAGCCCGGCCACCCGGGCGTCGGAGGCGTCGGCGTCGAGGCTCACATGGCCGCTGCCGAGCAACGGCACCAGCGCGGGGAAGCGGGCGTCGTCGAGCGGCGCCGCGGTGCCCACCCGGACCAGCGGCGGCAGACCGTCACCGGGAGGCGTCGTCGCGCTCAGCGACTCCGGCGGCCCGCCGGCCCAACCCGGCGCCGCTACTTCTGCAGCCGCCCGCAGGCGCTCGGCCAGCTCGTACTGCCGGTGATGGTCGGCCGGCGCGGGCCGGATCTCGTCGAGGATGCCCGCCGCCGCCGTCGCGGCGGCCTCGGCCCGGCGGTGCAGCGCGGCGGCCCGGCCGGCGCGCGCCTTCGGAGTCGCCACCGCGTCCACCTCTCTTTCCGAGGCCGACATGTCCTCCCCGAGGTGTGACGGTAACCCAGGCGGCGGCCGTCCACCGGGATGTCGGTCGGCGCGGTGAGCTGGTCGGCGGTGAGCAGCCTCACCCCGCGGCCGGTCGGCATCCGCCCGGCGGTTCGCCACGATCCGCCGGTTCCAGGCATTGGGTACGCGAGGCGCAGCCGATAGCCTCAGGAGGTGGAATCAGTGCAGCCCCCCGCCGGTTCCCAGGTGTCCCGAGTACCGGCGCAGCGGACCCCGCCGGAGCAGTTGGCGCCCCCCGCGCCCGCTCCCGCCCCGGTACGCCCCAAGCGCCCGGTGCGCACAGTGCTCGCTGTCGTCGCGGGAGTGCTGGCGGTGCTGTGCACCGTCGGCGGTGTGGTCGGGTTCGTGCTGTACGACCGCGCGACCGCCCCGGACCGAAGCGCCCCCGACGTGGTCGTGGCCAACTACATTCGGGCCTACCTGATAGATCGAAACGACGCAAAGGCTCAGGAGTTCACCTGTAATGACAGCCAAGGGCTCGGTGAGATGCGTGATCTCAGGGCTGAGTTGGAGCGGCGCGAGGCCACCTTCGGCGTGTCGATCAAGGTGAGCTGGGGGCCATTGCTTCAGGCCGAGAATGGATCAGGCGAATCGGTTACCACGACGCTCGCCATCGCTAGCTCAAGGGATGGCCAATCGGTAAGCAGTCGTCGAGAGATTTGGCGGTTCGACTTGGCGGATAACAAGGACGGCTGGCGCGTCTGCGGGGCGAGTAAGGTCGGTTGACACCTACTCAAGCCAGAGCAGGTGTACCGGCACTTCCAACGTGGTCGGCGCCTGGCCGCGCCAGGCCCACCGGTACCACTCCAGCTCCGGGGCCACCCGCACGCAGATGTCGCCGTCCGCGCCGGAGTAGGTCTCGGTGACGGCACGCAGGTCGCGCCGTTCCACACCGTTGTCCACGTGCACCACGCGCCGCCCGGTCACCGCGTCGGCCTCGAACACCGGCGTGGGCGGCCGGCGTTCGGGCACGTCCAGCGAGACCAGCCGGAGACCCGGGGCGGTCGCACCGGCTGCCGGACGCCGTTCGCCGATGGTCTCCACCCAGACCCGTTCCACAGGCACCAGCGGTGCGAACACCTCCACCTGCTCGGCCTCGGCCCGGTACCACTCCTGTTCCGGGATCACCGGTACGTAGGTGCGGCTGCCCTGCACGACCCGCTCGTCGGCCCGCAGGTCGCCACGCCAGCCGAGACCGGGCAGGCCGACCAGCACGCGGCGGCCGCGCAGCTCGATACCGCCGGTGGCGGGCACGGTCTCCACCGGCCGGGGCGGCAGCGGCGCCCAGTCCGGCCGGTCGGCGAACGGGTCGGGCAGGGGGTTGCTCATCCGCCCGGCCTCACCCGGTCTCGCCGAGGGGCGCGCCCCGCTTACGCATGAAGGGCACCGGGTTCTCCGCCCCGTTGCTGGACCGGTCGCCGTCCTTGTGCACCTCGAAGTGCAGGTGCGGACCGGACGAGTTGCCGCTGCTGCCGGAGAGCCCGATGACCTCGCCCGCCTCGACGGCCTGACCCGGCACCACGTGGGGCCGTTCGACCATGTGGCAGTAGCGGGTGATGAACCCGCCCGCGTGCAGGATGTCCACGAACCATCCGCAGCCGCCCTTGTCCGGCCAGCCGTCCCGGTCGCAGTCCCGCTGTCCGGAGCGGTCGGGGTCGCAGCGGGCCACCAGCACCCGGCCCGCCGAGGCGGCGTGGATCGGGGTGCCCTTCGCGGCGGCCAGGTCCACGCCGTGGTGGCTGGGACGGGCCGTGGTGCGGAAGCCGGAGACCACGCCGCCGGGCAGCGGGGCGGTCCAGCCGGAGGCGGCGATCCGGTCTCCGGCGGCGGCGTCGCACACGGCCTTGCCGGCGATCTCCACGGTCCGGGCGGCGCCGCCCGCGAGCGCGTCGACGATGCGTCCGGCCAGCTCCTCGTGCTTGGCGTAGGCGTCGGGGTAGGCGCTGACCTGGACCCGCTGCGCCACGACGGTGAGCGGGCGCTGCTGCCAGTTCGGCACCTTCTCCATCTTCTGGTAGAACTTGCGGGCCGCGTACGACGGCGTCATCCGCTGCTCGACGCTGCCCCATCCGGGCCGTTGCTGGAACAGGCCGAGCGAGTCGTGGTCGGCGCCCACCCCCTCGTGCGGCAGCGCGAGCGACGCGGGGACGGTGCTGTTGGCGAGGTTGCGCAGCGCTGACTCCTGCATCGCGGTGGCCAGCGCGATCACCCAGCCGCGTGCGGGGAGCTTCATGTCCTGGCCGACCTTGATGATGACCGCGGCGTTGCGCAGCTGGCGCTCGCCGTACTCGGCGAAGCGCGGCATGTCGCCGGTCAGGTTCACCTGGTAGGCCGGGTCACAGTTCAGGGCCGCGAGCTTCGGGTCGTCCTCGTCGCCGCCCAGTTCGGTGAGGAGGAAGGCGCCGGACCCGCCGACGCAGCAGAGCAGGGCGAGCACGCTCGTGACGGCTGTGGCGATCACGCCCAGGCGCAGCTTCCGGCGGACCTGTCCGGCGACGGCCGGGCCGGTGGTCACGACCGCTCCCAGTCGATCGCGTCCACCAGCCAGGGCCCGTCCGGTGCGACGAGTTCGAGCCGGAGCGTGCCGTTGTCCAGCGGAACCAGGGCCTCCACGAAGGACTCGGTGCGGGGCCGGAGCGTCGGGGCGCCCGTGGTCCTCCGTGCGGGCACGGTCTCCGGATCGGCGCCCGTCATCTTCTCGGCCAGCGCCGGGGTGGAGAGCGGCCGCAGGCGGGCCTTCCAGGCGTCGCCGCTGCTGCCCGGCCCGCTCAGCCACGCGGTGGTGAACCGGCCGGCGACCTGCTCCGGCGTGTCCTCGCCCGGCCGGGTCTTCGGGGCGACGGCGGCCGGCGGGCTGGCGAGCACGCCGTCGTCACCGGCCTCCGGGTCCGCGGTGCTGATCGGCTGGGTGGGGCGGCCGGTCAGGCCGAGGCCCGAATCGCCGGGTCCGCCGACGAGGCGGGCCGCGCCGATCACCCCGAAGACCAGCGCGGCGATCACCAGGGCGATGCCGAGCCTCGACCGGAGAACCCGGGCGAAGAGGAACTCCAGGGCGCGTCGCACCGGACTCACCGGGCCTCGGAGCGGATGCGCGGCGCCGGCCGGGCCGGTGCGGTGCCGCGGCCCGCCGAGTCCGGCCGGTAGACGGCGTAGGAGGGCGCCTCATCCGGCACGTCCGGCCCGGTCCAGGTCGACGGTGCGCGCCGGGGGCGGGGCGTGCCGCCGCGACGCTCACCCGGCCGTCCGCTCGCGGGCGCCTGCTCCGGCCGTTCCCGCCCGTCCGGTCGCTTCCGTTCGGCGGGTGTGGCGCTGTGCGCCGGATCCTCGTGCCGGGCCTCCGGCCGGAGACTGCGCTGGTCGGCCGTGACGGTGCGGCGCTTGCCGATCGCCGGTTCGTTGGTGCCGCCGGGCTCGGCCACGTCCAGCCGCGCGGCGATCCGCATGTCCCGGAAGAAGCGGCGGTGCCAGGAGCCGGCCGAGCTGACCGCCTCGCTGCTGTCCTTGCCGCCGAGCTGGGTGATCCGGCGGTACGGCCGCAGCAGCAACCAGCCGACCACACCGCAGAGCCAGACCAGTACCACCTGGAGCCAGCCGGGCAGCGTGGCGGTGTTCATGATCAGGTCGACGGCGAAGAGGTAGATGGCCGCGCCGGTGCCGAAGATGGCGATGTTGAAGACCGCGGCCACCACCGCGTTCGCCAGCCGCCGGAGCCCGGCGCTGGCCGGGCGCATCAGGCCGACAGTGCCGAGGATCGGCGCGGCGATCACCGCCCAGCGGAAGATCAGGAAGCCGAGCAGCACCAGCAGCGACGCGGTGAGGTCGAACATGGCGAACAGCACCGAGGCCAGCACCGCGATGAACCCGGCACCGATCCGGTCCATGTCCCGCGTGCCCTGGAGGTACTCGTACGCCTCCGGGTCCTCGGTCTTGATCTGCTCGGCGACCTTGGCCCACTGCTGCTGCTTGGCCTTGATGACGACGTCGCGGGTGGCCGGGTTGGACCGGATCGACGCCGATTCGTCCCAGGTCAGCGACTTTGCGTCGTAGAGGGCTTGGCCGTACTTCTTCGCGGTCTCGCTGTCCGCCGAACCGAGTACACCGCGCAGCCAGTTCCGGTAGAGCATCGTCTCGGTCGCCGTGTCGCTCGCGCGCACGGCGGGGGGACGGTGATCCTTGCACGCCTGCGGATTCGGGTCGTCACACTGGCCTGGCGGGGTGTCCTTGGTAGACGGACCGACCGCATCGTGCACCACGCCCAACGTGGTGATCAGCGTGTTGTCGGCGATGTTCGCGGACTTGACCGGCCATGCGGCCAGCGCGGTCACCGCCACCATCACCAGCAGCGCCCAGCCCGCAGTGGTCATCGCGTTGCTCATGTCCGACTGGCGGGACCGCCAGAGCAGGTAGAGGCCGACCACGCAGACGGTGATGATGCCGAAGACGCTGAACACCTTCTGGTAGACGGCCTTGGTGGCCTGCTCCACCAGCGGGTCGGCCCAGCTCCACATCGTGCGCGGATCCCAGGCGCGCTCGCGCAGCGCGTTCGAGGCACCGATCACCGCGTTGGCGAACATGAACTCGCCGTTGGCGACCATCGTCGTGAAGCGGTAGTCCGGATGCAGCACGGAGGAGGCGCAGCCGCCGTCCACGTCGTACGTGTTGTAGCTGTACCCGGCGTACCCGTAGTCGCTGTAGAGGCCCTTCGGGCCGGGCTCCTTCGCCGAGTCGGGCCGGGACGCGAACCAGCCGGCCAGGCCCGAGTCCGGCGCGGCGGGCACCGGCGCGTTGCGGCACTCGACCTGGTCCTCGCTGACCGCCTTGAGCCTGCCGACGCAGGACCGGAAGTCGGTCTGCCACTCCTTGGTGCTGCACAGCTCGGCGCGCGCCTGGGTGACCGGCGCGGCGGCGTACGCGGGTGTGGCCGCCCCGATCACCGGCCAGGAGATCGTGGCCCCGGCGAGTACGCCGAGCGCGAGGAGGAGCGCCGCGATCCGTGCCCGGGCCCTCGCCATGTCACGCCTCCAGATCAGCCAGGACGGTCGGCAGTATCCCGGCGGCCTGGGCGACCGCTGCGGGGGTGGTGTCCAGGTGCTCCAGCAGCCCGTCGACGTACGACACGTCGACCCGGACCTTCTGCACGCGCCCGTCGACGTCGCGCATGACGAACTCGCGGAAGCCGAGCCGGTTGGCCGATCCGCTGTCCGCCTGGGAGAGCGAGGCGAGTGTCGCTTCGTACCCGTCGTCGACAGGCACCCGTAGCAGCCGCAGCGCCTCGGAGGCGATCTCGCTGTCCTCGGCGATCCGGCCGACGAAGACGGTGGAGACGAGGTTCTGCACGTCGAGGCCGAGGATGTCCTTCGGGTTCTGCGAGGCGACGAGCGCCGCCAGGTTCCACTTACGGGAGTCGCGGGCGAGCCGGACCAGGAACGAGCGCCCGGACCGCCAGCCCTCCATGAAGTGCGCCTCGTCGAGGCCGACCAGTTTCCGGGAGGACATCGACCCGCCGTAGCAGCGGCGTACGGCGAGCCGGTGCGCGGTGTGCAGCATCGGCAGCGCGAGCGCCTCCTCGGCCGACCAGTACTCACGCTCGATCTTGAGGTCGGGGAGCCGCAGACCGGCCATGGTGATGACGGTGAGCGCGGCGTCGGCGCCGAGCAGCCCCTCCGGCGGCCGGCCGAAGAAGAGCATGGCCAGCGGCATCTCGGCGGTGTCGAGCAGCAGGTGCGCCAGCTCGCGGCCGGCGTCGTCGTCGAGCCCCTGGAGGCAGGTCACCACGTCGTCGAGCGTGGAGGTCTCCTCGGCCGGCACCTGGCGTACGGCGTGCCGGAACAGCGTGGCGGTGGACGCCTCCCGGGCCACCTGCGGCGGCACCAGCATCATGCAGATGTCCTGCACCAGCATCCGGCGCTCGGCGCGGGCGTTCGACACGGCGATCTCGAACTCGCGGTCGCCCGCCGGACCGGCGCCGAACTCGCTGCGCAGCGGCGTCGGGATCAGCGCGTACGGCGCGAGCGTGCCCTGTTCCGAGCCGGTCAGGTTGAGCACCCGGGAGTACGGGGCCAGCTCGGGCATGGCGCAGAGGCGGGCCAGCGGGCCGGACGGGTCGAGCAGCGTCACCTGCACGCCGCGGCGCGCGGCCAGGTAGCCGAGCGCGCCGAGCAGCGTCGACTTGCCACCGCCGGGTTCGGCGACGAAGACGGCGAGGCCGGAGCGCTCGCGTACCTCCATCGGGAAGTGCAGGTCGAGGAAGACCGGGCGGCGGCAGGTGCCGGCGGTCCGCCCGATCAGGTCGCCGCGCCGGTCGCCGACTGTGGACGCGGCCTGGGGCAGCGCGGCGGCGAGCAGGTTGACGGGCATCCGCCGGACGTAGCCGGTGTTGGCGATCGGCTCGCCGGGGATGAACTCGCGGGCCAGCCAGTCCTGGTTCTTCGGATGCTGGAGCGAGATCCGCAGCTCGCGGGAGTAGAGCTGGATGAGCCGCCGGGCCCGTTCCATGCACTCCTCCCGGGTACGGCCGCCGACCGCGATCCGGTGCCAGCCGTGTGCCCGGGCCGAGTCGACGGGCAGGCCGGTGGTCATCTCGTCGCCGATCACCAGCGCGCGCTTGGCCAGCCGCTCCAGCTCGGGCGGGGCGTCGATGCCGTGTTCGGCGTAGTCGAGCTGCTGGGAGCGGATCATCCGGAGCCGGTGTTCGAGGTTCCGGAAGGAGTCGTTGGGGCCGAGGATGTCGACCCGGGTGGACAGCTCCATCGGCCACGGCAGCCGCTCGTGGAAGTGCAGCCAGGGCTCGTGCCGCTCGGGGATCTCCAGCGGCTCCATCCGGCCGACCGCGAGCACGGCGACGTGGCGTTCCTCGCTGGTCATCCGGTTGACCAGCTTCACCGTGGAGCCGTACGGGGTGCGGTAGCGCTCGACCTGTTCGGTGAGGGCCAGCAGGTCGCCGCGTTCCCACCGGCCGTTGGTGATCGGGGACAGGACGCCGGGCGGCGCCATGCACAGCGCCACCGAGCGGTAGAGCAGCCACTCCAGCTCGGGCGCGGTGACCCGGCGCCCGCGCATGCCGAACGCGCCGAGGACCTCGTCGAACTGCTCGACGGTACGGCTCAGCCGGCGTCGCTCGCCGTCGGCGGTGCCCCGGCCGAACGTGCGGAGGAGTCGTTCGGTGAGCGAGTCGCCGAGCGACCGGCGGGCGAACGTGACACCGAGGTAGGTCTGGCCCTCGGCGTGGTTGACCGCCATCAGGTGCCGCTGGGCGGCGACCAGGTGGTCGGCCCAGCCGGTGGTGCCCGGTACGTCGGGCAGCGGCGCGGCGGTGTGCGCGTCGATGGTGCGGGCCCACTCGTCGGCCGGGAAGGGCCGGGTGGTGCGGCGCAGGTGCAGCCGGAACCCGGCGAGTCCGGCGTACTGCTCGGAGATCGCCGAGAGCAGGGCCTCGCGTTCGGCGTCCGGCCGGAACGCCCACCGCACCTCGGGCAGCCAGTACCAGGCGGTGACGGTGTTGGGGGTGAAGGTGAGGTGCCCGGCGATCTCGGTGATGGCCAGCTCGACCGACGGATCCCGGTCGCCGAACTTGATCTTCGGGGCGCGGACCCGGACCGGCTTGGTCGGCCGGTTCCGGCGTTCCGGCGTGCGCTGCCGGGGCGGCGTCACCTCGCGGTGCGCCGGACGGCCGACCTCACGCGACGGTGCCGCGCCGGTCGCGATCGGCTCCGCCGCAGTGACATCCGGTTCGCGGTAGCCGGTGGGCGCGGGGGCGGGGATCGGCGGGGGCGGCGGGAGCGCCGGCTCGGGCTCGGCCGGGGGGCGGAGCGCCGGCAGCCGGTCACCGGCCTGCTGCGGCACCCGGCTCCGGGACGGCGGCGGGGCGAGCGCGGCCGGCGGGTCGGGCCGGGGCGGCTCGACCGGCAGCGGCGCGGGCTCGGGCCGGGGGCGCCCGACCGCGCGTACCCCAGGGGTCTGCTCGCGGACCGGTGGCTCCGGTTCGGCCCGGGGTGCCGGCTCGACCGGCACGGCGGGCTGGTGCGGGATCGGCAGGGGCTCGCGGCCGACGCCGCGGCGGGGTGGCGCCACCACCGGCTCGACCGGTGCGGGCGGCGTGGACGCGGCGGGCCGCCGCCGGGGCTGCGCGCCGCCGAACAGGTCGAGGAAGGGGGAGTCGATGTCGCCGTCGGGGCGTACGGGCTCGCGCGGGTTCTTCGGTCGCGGCGGCTGGAACACGCCGACGCGGCCGTGCCCGGGGCTGGTGACGAGCGCGCTGTCGAGGACGACCTCGTCCAGATCCTCGTCCGGTGGGTAGTCGAACGATCGCGCACGGTTACCGTTGGGCCCGGCCGGGCGCCCGGCCGGGCGCCCGGCCGGGGAACCCGGCGTGGAAGAGCGACTCATGCGACCGCCTCACCCGCGTCGTTCGTCTGCACGGTTGTCGTACGCCCGGTCATGCCAGTTCCTCCCGGATCCTGATCCGGCTCGCGACGAGCCGCGGATCCCGCTGCTCGGTGGCCGGTTCCCGGGTGCGTCGCCAGTCGGTCAGCGCGGTCCGGATGACCATGCGCGCGGGCCGGTCCGGGTCGACGTACCGGAAGATGAACGAGGTCGTCACGATCGCCAGTGAGATCTCCCAGGCGGGGAACAGTTCGACCTGGAGCGTGAACAACCAGTGGATGAACATGTAGAGGGGTACGAGCAGCATGAACAGGCCGTACTGGGCGTACGGCAGGTGGACGGGAAGGGTGTACCCGGGCGGCCCCAGGTAGACGAGGCGTGCCCGGTAGATGTCGTCGTCGGTGCGCAGCCGCATCGTCGCCCAGCGCCCTACTCGAAGATCAGGTTGATCAGGTAGTCGCCGACGAAGAAGAGTGTTGCCGCTCCGGCGATGAAAGCCAGGCCGATGATGGCGATGGCCGAGCTGGTCAGCACCTTGGAGATCTCACCCCGGCTGGCCCGGCCGATGAAGATCACCCCGAGGACCGCGAGCAGGATCGGCGCGATCTTGCTGGCGAAGAAGGTGACGACGTTGTCGGTGTCGATGCCCTTCGGTGCCGGCTCGGCGAGTGGAGTCGACGCCAGGGTGTGGAGCGCGTGGTCCACGGCACTGGACGCCGTTGCCATGAGCTCGATGGCGATCACTGGAAACCTCCCCAAGGTCGCGGCCGGCGGCGCCGCGTTGGTGCAAGTAGGCAAGCCTGGCGGGATGGTGCTCGTCAGAGACAGCGCCGTCAACGCTGAGTCCGTCACCCACCACGCAGAGTGGTGAGTTTTGGGGGGATTCTTCCCGCTTCGGCCCTCCCTCCAGGCTTCGCCATCTCGATGCTGGGCAATTCCAAAGCGTACGGCCCGGCCACCTTTGCGACAAGCCGTGAAGAGTCGACCTCCGACGACCTGGATGACCGATCGTACACCTGTTCCAATGCGCACGTCAGGGGCACCGCGTCGCGCGTTCGCCCGGCGGCCGGAAGCCCTGCCGGCGAACGGTACTGTCGGGTCCGTGACCGATCTGGTACGGGCGGAGACCCCGATGGTGATGGGCGTCCTCAACGTCACGCCCGACTCCTTCTCCGACGGCGGCAGATACGCCGATCTGGACGCGGCAGTCGCACACGGGGTGCGACTGCGCGGGGACGGTGCCGACCTGGTCGACGTGGGTGGCGAGTCCACCCGGCCCGGCGCCGAGCGGGTCGACGCGGAGACGGAGACCGCCCGGGTGCTGCCTGTGGTCCGCGAGCTGAGCGCCGCCGGCATCCTCGTCAGCATCGACACCAGCCGCGCCCGGGTCGCCGAGGCCGTTCTCGCCGCCGGCGCGTACGTGGTCAACGACGTCTCCGGCGGCCTCGCCGACCCGGACATGGCCCGGGTGGTCCGCGACGCCGGCTGCCCCTGGGTGCTCATCCACTGGCGGGGGCACTCGCGGGGGATGCGTGAGCTGGCCACGTACACCGACGTGGTGGCCGACGTCCGGGACGAGCTGAGCCGGCGCGCCGACGCCGCGCTCGCCGCCGGGGTGGCCGCCGACCGGATCATCGTGGACCCGGGCCTGGGCTTCGCGAAGACAGCCGCGCACAACTGGGCGCTGAGCGCCCGCCTGCCCGAGCTGGTCGACCTGGGCTTCCCGGTGCTGTTCGGGGCCAGCCGCAAGTCCTACCTGGGCCGGCTGCTCGCCGACCCGGCCGGCGAACCCCGCCCCACCGCCGGGCGGGAGGCCGCGACCGTCGCGACGAGCGTGCTCGCCGTCGCGGCCGGCGCCTGGGGGGTACGCGTGCACGACGTCCGCGGCACCGCCGACGCGCTCGCCGTCTGGCGTGCCACCGGCAGCCCCCGGCTCGCCACCGTGACCGGCGCCCGGCCGGCGGCCGCGCCGCGGACCGCAGCGGCCACCGGCGGCACCCGGCCGGCGCAGGCGGCCGCCGGCACGAGCGGAGGCGACAGATGAGCGACCGGATCGAGCTGACCGGCCTGCGCGCGCACGGCCGCCACGGCGTCTACGACTTCGAGCGCGCCCAGGGGCAGGAGTTCGTGGTCGACGCGGTGCTCGAACTGGACCTGGGCCCGGCCGCGCGCTCGGACGAGGTGACCGACACCGTGCACTACGGCGAACTGGCCGAACGCCTGGTCGCGGTGGTCACCGGCGAGCCGGTGAACCTCATCGAGACACTCGCCGACCGGCTGCTCGCGGTCTGCCTGGCCGAGCCGCTGGTGGCAGCCGCGACGGTGACCGTGCACAAGCCGGAGGCACCCATCCCGCACGCGTTCCGGGACGTCGCAGTCACGATGCGGCGTACCCGATGACCCGGGCCGTGCTGTCGATCGGCAGCAACCTGGGCGACCGCCTCGACCACCTGCGCGGCGCGGTGGCCGCGCTCGGCGACCGGGTGCTTGTGGTCTCCGGTGTCTACGAGACTCCACCGTGGGGGGACGCCGACCAGCCCGCGTACCTGAACGCGGCGCTGATGGTCGCGGACCCGGCGGCGACGCCGGAGGACTGGCTGGCCCGCGCCCGGGCCGCGGAGGCGGCGGCCGGGCGCGCCCGCGAGCCGCAGCGACGGTACGGGCCGCGCACGCTGGACGTGGACGTCATCGCGGTCTGGGACGACGCCGGCGAGCCGGTGCTCCGCGACGATCCCGAGCTGACGGTCCCGCACCCCCGGGCCCATCTGCGCGCCTTCGTGCTGCGCCCGTGGATCGACATCGAGCCGCACGGCCGGCTGCCCGGGCACGGCTGGCTGACCGACCTGCTCAACGCCGAGCCGCTCGCCGGGGACGCCCTGGAACTGAGCCCGCGACCCGATCTGACGCTAGAGTCGGACACATGACCCGGTGGATCGTGGCCCGGCAGTGGCGAGCTGAGGAGGTGCGGTGAGCACCGACCGCTCCCCGCAGGGGCCCGACCGCTTCCGGATGGGTCCGACCCGGGCCTCCACGCTCGTGGTGGCCGGCCTGGCCGCCGCCGCGGTGGCCTGGCTGCTGATCAGCTGTTTCTACTACGACTTCGCGCCCGACCTGCCCTGGCTGCCGGTGATCACGCTGGCCGGGCTGGCCGTGCTGGAGGGCTACGCGGCGGTGAACACCAGGGGCCGGATCGAGCGGCGGCCCGGCCGGGAGCCGGTGAATCCGCTGCTGGTCGCCCGGTTCGTGGTGCTGGCCAAGGCGTCCGCGCTGGCCGGGGCCATCTTCGCCGGCTTCTACGCCGGGCTGACCGGCTGGCTCTTCGTGGAGCGCACGAACGCCGCGATGGGTGACCGGCCCGCCGCGCTCGGCGGCCTGATCGCCGCGCTGGCGCTGGTCGCGGCCGCGCTCTGGCTGGAACGTTCCTGCCGCGTGCCGGAGCAGGAGGACGACGAGGACCGCGAGCCGGGCGACCGGGAGACGCCCCGCGGGCGTCTCTGAGGGTTCCCCCCACCCCGGCCCGGCGGTACCGTCCCTGGCGACCGGAGAGCGACGGCCGCCACCGGTCCGCCCGCCCGTGGGCCGGACGCGGCCACCTGGGGGAGGCGCGAGCCAATGGCGTACGACGAAGCGGGCCGGACAGCGCCGCCGGAGACGTCGTCCGGGGTGCCCGCTGCCGTACTGGAGAACGTCTTCGACGACCCGGCCCACGGCGAACCCGGCCGGGACCGGATCGGGGTGCACGTGCTCTGGGAGTTCGTGCTGCTCGCCGGCTTGGTCGCGATGGCCTGGCTGCTCTGGCGGGAGGACGCGGACGCGCTGCGCGGCGGCGCCCTGAAGACGCTGCTCGTCGACGTCGCAGCGCTGGGCCTGCTCACGCTCGCCGCCGGCCTGAGCCTGCGGGCCGGCGCGGTGAACCTGGCGATCGGCCCGGTCGCGCTGGCCGCCGCGCTGCACTTCGCCGAGCAGGGCGACCGGGGCATGCGGGAGGCGCTGCTGCCGGCGCTGGCGGTGGCGGCGGCGGCCGGGCTGGCGCTCGCCCTGGCCGTGGTGGTGCTGCACGTGCCCGGATGGGCGGCGAGCCTGGCCGGGGCGGCCGGTGTGATCGTCTACCTGGAACGGCGGACCGCCCCGGTGACTGTCCAGGGTGACTACGACCCCCGTCGCAGCGCGTTGTACTTCTTCGTCGGCTTCGCCGCGGTCGCCGTCCTCGGTGGCCTGTTCGCCGCGATGAAACCGGTACGCCGGCTGATCGGCCGGTTCCGACCGGTCGCCGATCCGGCCCGGCGGCGCGGCGTGGCGGCCGCCACGGTGACCGCGCTGGCGCTCGTCGGGTCCACCGTGCTGGCGATGCTCGGCGGCGTGCTGATCGCGGCGAACGGGGACGGCCAGGTCGCGCCCGGCACCGGACTGGACTGGACCGTGCTGGCGGTCGGCACGGTCATGCTCGCGGGCACCAGCGCGTACGGGCGGCGCGGCGGCATCTTCGGCACCCTGTTCGCGGTCTGCCTGGTGGTGGTGTTCCTGGCCTGGACCGTGCCGCACGGCTGGACGGTCAGCCGGTGGGCGCTGGGCGGCGCCGTGCTCGGCGTGGGCCTGCTCGTCACCCGGCTGGTCGAGACGTTCGGCCGTCCCCGTCCGGCGCTGCCGGGTCCGCCCGGCCCGGTCCGCCCGGCCCCGGACGGCGCGCTGAGCGGCGGCTGGACGATGACCCCGCCGCCCGAACCGGCGGACGCCTGGCCCTCGGTGCTCCCGGTACGCCAGCACGACACCCCGGTGGAGGCATGGGAGGCCCCGCGCTGGGACAACGAACCCCGGCGCTGGGACGCCGACGACCGCTGACCCCGGCGGTGGCCGTGCGTCCGGCGAGCCCGGACTGATCTCTCCGGTTAGGCTCGGCGGCATGACCGATACTCCTGCCCCCGGCGGCCGCACCTTCGACGAGCTCGACAAGCTCTCCACCGAGGAGCTGCGCGAGCAGGCGTTCAACCTGGCGCGCGAGCGCCGCGACGTGGGCTTCTTCTGGTCGGTCCTGCGGCACTTGCCCAACGCCGACGAGGCCGCCGCGCTGGACGGCGCACCGAACTCGATCGGCCCGACCATCGACGAGGCGAACGCGCTCTGGCGTGAGCTGACCGGGCACGGCTACGACGAGTCCGCGCCGCTGCTGCGCGCCGCCTTCATCGACTACTTGATGAAGCACTGAGGTCGATGACTGCCCGCCGGCCGACGGCGGCCGACCGGTTGCGCAGGTTTGCCCGGCGGGACCGGCCGGGAACTGACCGCCGCATGGCTCTGAGCAACCGCCCCCGCACCGTCTCCCGGTACGGCACGGCCGCCGGCACCGGCACGCTCGCCGCGTTCCTGCTCGTCGCCGTCGGCGGCAGTCCGATGTACGTGGACTGGGCGCAGCGGGGCACCGACCCGACCGGGGCGGGTGGCTGGTTCCTGCGGCTGCTCGCCTGGCCGTCCTGGCGGTGGCACGCCGACGAGGGCGTGTTCGCCACCAACCTGCGGGCGATCCTGCTGATCGTGCTGGCCGCGGCGCTGCTGTACCTGCTGCCCGGCCCGCAGGTCGACCGCGTGACGTCCTCGGGCAGCCAGTTCCTCTCCGGCTGGGGCGCGTACGCGCTCGCGGGCGGGCTCAGCGCCCTGCTCGCCACGCTCCTCGGCCTGCACGGCTCGCTGTTCGCCGCGTTCCAGGCGGCCAGCACCGGCGTCACGTACGGCTTCTTCGCGGGCTGGATCGTCGGACTGGCCAGCCTCGGCGGCCGGGCCTGACCTCAGTCCACGGCGCCCAGCGTCAGCAGCCGGGTCCGGGCGAGCAGCCCCACCCCCCGGCCCTCCTCGGTGACCACCGCGTGCTCCGCGCCGGAGGTGAGCAGCGCGCCGAGCGCGTCGTACGCCGAGTCGCCGAGCGCCACAGTGGGCAGGCCGGTGCCGCCGTCGGCCGGGAGCGGGTCGAGCACCGCGCGGGTCACCGGGGTCACGGCGAGCCGCCGGATGCCCCGGTCGGCGCCGACGAACTCGCGGACGAAGTCCGAGGCGGGCGAGCCGAGCAGCGCGGCGGGCGTGTCGTACTGCTCCAGCCGGCCGCCCTCGGACAGCACCGCGATCCGGTCGCCGAGCCGGACCGCCTCGTCGAGGTCGTGGGTGACCAGCACGATCGTCTTGCGTACCTCGGCCTGCAACCGCAGGAACTCCTCCTGCAGGCGGGTCCGGACGATCGGGTCCACCGCCGAGAACGGCTCGTCCATCAGCAGCACCACCGGGTCGGCGGCGAGCGCCCGGGCCACGCCGACCCGCTGCCGCTGCCCGCCGGACAGTTCGTGCGGGTACCGCCGGCCGAACTGCGCCGGGTCCAGTCCGACAAGTTCGAGCAGCTCGCCGACCCGGTCCCGGGTCCGCTGCTTCGGCCAGCCCAGCAGCCCCGGTACGGTCGCCACGTTCGCGGCGACGGTCTGGTGCGGGAACAGGCCGACGTTCTGGATGACGTACCCGATGCGGCGGCGCAACGCCACCGGGTCGACCCGGGTGACGTCGTCGTCGCCGAGCAGGATCCGCCCGTCGGTCGGCTCGATCAGCCGGTTGATCATGCGCAGCACCGTCGACTTGCCGCAGCCGGAGGGGCCGATCAGCACCACCAGCTCGCCGGCGGCGACCTCCAGGCTCAGCTCGCGTACCGCCTCGGTGCCATCCGGGTAGCGCTTGCGGATGCCCTCCAGCGTGATCGACGCCGCGCCGCCTCCGGCGGTGCTTCCCGGGGTACCGTCCACGTGTGTCCCTCCACCTGAGCTACCGGGCCGACCCGGGCAATCCGTGGTTCTCCTGGCAGTACGTGCGGGACAACTCTGACACGATCCTCGCCGCGCTGCGGGAGCACACCTGGCTGACCGCCCGCGCCGTGGTGATCGCCGCGCTGGTGGCGTTGCCCCTCGCCGTGCTCGCGTACTGGTTCCGGTCGCTGTCGGCGCCCATCCTGGCGGTGACCGGGGTGCTCTACACCGTCCCGTCGCTGGCGTTGTTCGCGTTCCTCGCGCCGTACCTGGGCATCGGTGCGATCACCGTGCTCACCGTGGTCGCGCTGTACGCGCTGCTGGTCATCGTGCGCAACGCGCTGGCCGGGCTGAACCAGGTACCACCGGAGGTACGCGAGGCCGCCGAGGGCATGGGGTACGGCAGGTGGGGCCGGCTGTTCCGGATCGAGCTGCCGCTGGCGCTACCCGGCATCCTCACCGGCGTACGGCTCGCGACCGTGTCCACTGTCGCGCTCGTCACAGTCGGGGTGGTGGTCGGCCGGGGCGGGCTCGGCCAGCTCATCTTCGCGGGCTTCCAGAACAACTTCTACAAGGCGCAGATCATGGCCGGCACGGTGCTGTGCGTGCTGCTGGCGCTGGTGCTCGACCTGGTGCTCGCGGGCGTGGGCCGCCTGCTCACCCCCTGGCTGCGCGGGAGGTCCGCCCGGTGAACCCCGTCGAGCAGGCAGTCGTCTGGCTGAACGACCCGCTGAACTGGACCAACCCTGGCGGCGTGCTGGACCGCCTCGGCGAGCACCTGAGCATGTCCGCGCTGGCGGTGCTGCTGGGCTGCCTGGTGGCCTGGCCGATCGGGCTCTGGCTCGGGCACAGCGGCCGGGGCGGCGGGCTGGTCCTGCTGGTCTCCAATGTCACACTGGCGATCCCGACGCTGGCGCTGCTGACCATCCTGCCGCTGACGTTCCTCGGCTTCGGCCGCCCGGCCGTGGTGGTGGCGCTCGCGGTCTTCGCGGTCCCGCCGCTGCTGGCGAACGCGTTCACCGGGGTGCGGCAGGCCGACCCGGAGGCCCGGGACGCGGCCCGGGGGATGGGCCTGTCCGGCGGGCAGGTGCTGCGGCGGGTGGAGCTGCCGCTCGCGGTGCCCTACCTGGCGGCCGGCTTCCGCACCGCGGCGGTGCAGGTGGTGGCCACCGCCGCGCTCGCCTCGTTCGTCAACGGCGGTGGGCTGGGCCAGATCATCCGGGCCGGGTTCGGGCTCGACATCGCCGCCGGTGGCGGCCAGATCATCGCCGGCGGTGTGCTGGTGGCCGGGTTGGCGCTGCTCGTCGAGGGGGTGCTCGCGCTGGTGGAGCGGGTGGTCACGCCGCGCCCGCTGCGCCGGGAACGCACGCGGGCGAACCGCCGCGCGACGGCGGCGACGACCGGCGATTGAGCCGTCGGTGACGATCGGATGACGAAAACCGCTCCGAGTTTGTCGGTCGGGTCCGGAGGATATTGGCTGGAGTCGCGGGTGGCCGTCCGGATCGCCCGTCGGACACGCGGCCGGCCCGAGGGGTCGCGCCGGGACACGGAAGGCGGGCACTGAATGCGCGCGCGTACGACACTGGCCGCGGGGGCGCTCGGCGCACTCACCGCGGCTGTTCTCCTCACCGGCTGCGGCGACGCCGGCTCGTCCGGCACCGACGCGCCCGAGCAGGGCGCCTCGGGCGCGGGCTGCGCTCCGGTGGCCGGCGACCAGCTCGTCGTCCTGACCGACGACAAGAAGCTCCAGGACACCGACAACGTCATCCCGGCGATCAACGCGAAGGCGGCCACGCCGCAGCTCGTCGCCGCGCTGGACAAGGTCTCCGCGAAGCTCGACACCCCGAAGCTGATCCAGCTCAACCGGGCGGTCGACGTCGACCGCAAGACGCCGCAGGTCGCGGCGCAGGAGTTCGCGTCCGCGAACGGCGTGACCGACGGGATCGAGAAGGGCCCGGGCGGCCAGATCACGGTCGGCGCCGGCAACTTCAGCGAGAGCCAGACCATCGCCGAGCTCTACAAGATCGCGCTCACCGCGGCCGGCTACCAGGTCGAGGTGCAGACCATCGGCAACCGGGAGCTCTACGAGCCGGCCCTGGAGAAGGGCCAGATCCAGGTCGTCCCGGAGTACGCCGCCACGATGGCGGAGTTCCTCAACACCAAGGCCAACGGCAAGGACGCCCAGCCCGTCTCGTCGCCGGAGCTGGACAAGACGGTCGCGGCGCTGAAGACCGAGGGTGACAAGGCCGGTCTGGTCTTCGGCCAGCCGTCCCAGGCGCAGGACCAGAACGCGTTCGCGGTCACCAAGGCGTTCGCCGACAAGTACGGCGTGTCCACGCTCTCCGACCTGGCCGCCAAGTGCTCCGGCCAGGCCACAGTGCTGGCCGGGCCGCCGGAGTGCCCGCAGCGGCCCAAGTGCCAGGCCGGTCTGGTCGAGGTCTACGACTTCAAGGCCGGCTCGTTCAGCTCGCTGGACGCGGGCGGCCCGCAGACCAAGAACGCGCTGAAGACCGGCTCGGCGAGCGTCGGCCTGGTCCTCTCCTCCGACGCGGCGCTGGCCACGAGCTGACGCACCACCGCCGGCCGGCGCCACGCGTGCCGGCCGGCGGCATGGCTGCCCTGTACGACGGGCCGCTCATCGAGTGGTGGTGCCGACCCGTTCCCCTCCGGTGGAACTCTCGGTACTCTGCTCAGCCATGCCAGCCTCGGTCGCGCCCGCCGACAAGAGCACGCCCACCCTGCTCACCGTCCTGTTCTGGGTCGGTGTGGGGCTGGCGCCCCTGGCCGCGCTCATCCTGCTGATCGCCGACGGCAACGGCTCGCTCCGGTTCGGGGCCGTTCTGGCGATCCTCGCCGTCGTGCTCATCGGTCTGTCCATCGCGCTTCGGCCGGAGAGCGGTCCCGGGGGTGCGGCGTCCGAGGAACTGCGCGAGGAGTTGGCGCAGCTCCGGCGCGAGCTGCGCGCCGAGATCGTGGCCGCCGCCCAGCGCGGCAACCAGGCGCTCGACCAGGCACGACGGGCCGAGGAGGTGGCCGGGGCGGTACGGCACCGGCTCGACGCCGCCGCCGCCGGAGTGGCCGCCACGCCCGCGTCCGCCTCGGCGTCTCCCTCCGCGTCGGCGCCGGAGCGCCCGAGCGGTGCGGCAAGGGTGCCGGTCACCGGCACGCCCGACGATGGCCGGGCGCACCCGGCCGGCCGGGACGACGACGAACCGGCACGGACCGGTCGGCACGACGCCGAACCGGCGGCGCGGGCCACCGTACGTCCGGACCGGCCCGCGAGCGGGGTGTACGGCGCGGCGCGGGTGTCCGACCCGGTGGCCCGGCCGGAGACCCGCCCGGTCGGCGTGGTCCACCACACCGAGACGGTGCACGTCACCACCCGGCACACGATCGTCGGCGGTGGTGAGCCGACCGGCACCCGGTACGGCGGATTCCCCGGCGGCTGGCCGGACGAGGACCGGTCCCGGGGCGCGGACCCGGCCGGCCACCGGCACGCGGGACACCGCGACCCGGGCCGGGACGACCGGTCGGGCCGCCGAGCCGGGTCGGACGACGGCGGTTGGGGTGCCGGGTCCGGCGACGACGGGCACTCGTGGGCCGACCCCGGGCGTCCCGGTGCCGAGCATCCGTGGGCGGGTGTCGGCCGGGCCGCCGCCGGGGAACCGGGCTGGGCCGGGCGTACCGCAGGGGAACCGGGCTGGTCCGGGCCCTCAGCCGGGGAACCGGGCCGGTCGGGGCGTACCGCCGGGGGTGGCTGGTCGAGCGACCAGGGCCGGTCGGCGGCGGAGGAGCAGCGGCCCTGGTCCGGCGGCGGTGACGACCGGGCCGGCCGGTCGGCGGGCGCCTGGCCCGCGGCCGCAGCGGGCGTACCGGACGTGCCGCCCGGCCGGGCGGGCACCGACGGCGACCAGTGGTCCGAGATGCGTGCCGGCAACCGGTGGGCAGCGGTCCGTGACGACGGCACGGGCCGGGAGGTCCGCCTCGGGGAGCGGCGGGCCGCAGTGCACGCCGACGGTGGCGGCACGGAGTACCGGGTCGAGGACCGGTGGGCCTCGGTACGCGGCGGTGGACCGGACGCGAGCGGACCGGACGGACCGGACGCCCGCTGGCCCGGGGAGAGCCACCCGGCGCTGCCGGCCGGTGGGGTGCCGGTGCCGCAGGAGTGGCGGCCGCCGACGCAGCGCAGCGCACAGCCGGAGTGGCGTCAGCCACCCCCGGAATGGCGTCAGCCGGAACCCGAGTGGCGCCGATCGGAACCGGAGTGGCGCCAGCCCGAGCCGGAGTGGCGCCAACCGGAAGCGCGGCAGGCCGAGTCGCAGTGGCGTCGGCCCGAGCCGGAATGGCGGCCGGCGGAACCGGAGCGGCGCAGCCCGGAGCGCGGTGGACACGGCGAGCCGTATCGGGACCCCGCCGACCGCTGGCGCTGACCCCGCCGGCTACTTGTCGATGTCGCCGACCACGAAGAACATCGAGCCGAGGATGGCGATCAGATCCGGCACCAGGCAGCCGGGCAGCAGCGACGACAGCGCCTGCACGTTCGCGTACGAGGCGGTGCGCAACTTGAGCCGCCACGGCGTCTTCTCGCCCCGGGACACCAGGTAGTAGCCGTTGATGCCGAGCGGGTTCTCGGTCCAGGCGTACGTGTGCCCCTCGGGCGCCTTCAGCACCTTCGGCAGTCGCGTGTTCACCGGCCCGCTGATCCGGTCCACCCGGTCCAGGCACTGCTCGGCGAGGTCGAGCGAGACGTACACCTGGTCGAGCAGCACCTCGAAGCGGGCGTGACAGTCACCCGTGGTCTTCGTCACCACCGGCACGTCGAGCTGGTCGTAGGCCAGGTACGGCTCGTCGCGACGCAGGTCGAGGTCGAGCCCGGAGGCGCGGGCGACCGGCCCGGACGCGCCGAACGCGGCGGCGTCGGCGGCGGACAGCACACCGACCCCGACGGTACGGGCCAGGAAGATCTCGTTGCGCCGGATCAGGTTGTCCAGGTCGGGCATCCGGCGGCGCACCTCGGCGATGGCGGCGCGTGCGCGCCCGGTCCAGCCGGACGGAACCTCCTCCTTCAGGCCGCCGACCCGGTTGAACATGTAGTGGATCCGGCCGCCGGAGACCTCCTCCATCACGGCCTGGATGGTCTCCCGTTCCCGGAACGCGTAGAACATCGGCGTGATCGCGCCGATCTCCAGCGGGTACGAGCCGAGGAACATCAGGTGGTTGAGCACCCGGTTCAGCTCGGCCAGCGCCATCCGCAGCCAGGTGGCGCGCTCCGGCACCTCCATGCCCATCAGCCGCTCGACAGCGAGCACCACGCCCAGCTCGTTGGAGAACGCCGAGAGCCAGTCGTGCCGGTTCGCCAGCACGATGATCTGCCGGTAGTCGCGTACCTCGAAGAGCTTCTCCGCCCCCCGGTGCATGTAGCCGACGATCGGTTCGGCGGCGACCACCCGCTCCCCGTCGAGCACCAGCTTCAGCCGCAGCACGCCGTGCGTCGAGGGGTGTTGCGGCCCGATGTTGAGCACCATGTCGGTGCCGAGCTGCTCACCCCCGGCGCCGGTACCGACTGTCAGCTCGCGGAGGTCGGCGGCGTCCGTGGTCATGCCCGTCATCGTGCCACGACCGCGTCGAGCGCGACGCCGACCGGCTGCCGCAGCCACAGGTGCCCGCCGAGCCCGGCCGGGTCGGTCAGTTCGGCCGCCGCCGACGCCGCGGCCAGCGCCCGCAGGTAGCCGGCCGGGTCGCGACCGGCCAGGCTCAGCGGCGGTCGCCCACCGTCGGCCCCGAGCGCCAGCAGCGCCTCCCGCTGAGAGACCAGGGAGTACGCGCACCGCGCGACCCGCTCACCGGCGGAGGCGACCGAGTCCATGGCGACGTGCGCCGTCACGTCGCAGGAGCCGTCCGGGACCGGCGGCACCTGCCGCCCACCCCGATACCCGGTGAGCGTCCCGTCGGCAGGACGCGAGTCCCGCAGATGCCCGTAGTCCACGGCGAGCGCCAGCCCTCGCGCCACCTTCCCCACAGCCCCGGCCCAGGCCAGATCCCGCGACCACCCGATCTCCGCCCTCCCTCCGACCCCGCCTCCGCCTCCGCCGACGTCGGTGATCAAGGAGTTCGTGTCCTGATCCGGGCCCTCCGCCGACACAAACTCCTTGATCAACGGGGTGGGAGCCGGGGTGGGAGTCGGGGTGGGCGGCAGGGGCAGGGGCGGGGGCGGGGGCCACCAGTGGGTCAGCCAGGTGGCGTCGGTGGGGGTAGGGGGCGGTCCGGCTGTCTCCTGGCCGGTTTTCGGGTCCACCAGGAGGAGGCGCCAGCCCGACTGGGTGTGGACCGCCACGTCGAGGGGGACGTTGTCCAGCCATTCCGTGGCCAGGAGCAGGCCGGTGATGTCGTCGGGGATGTCGGGGCGCCAGTCGATCTCCGGCGGCAGGTCCGGCGGGCGGGCCGACAGCTCCACAGCCACCGGGTGGATCCGGGCGGCCAGCTCGGGTGCGGCCTGCGCCAGCAGCGCCCGGAGCAACTCGCCCCGGCCCGCGCCCACGTCCACCACGTCCAGCCGGTCCGGGTGCCCCAGCGCCGCGTCCACCGTCTCGAGCTGCCGCAGCACGCACGCGGCGAAGACGGGCGAGGCGTGCACACTCGTGCGGAAGTGCGCGGCGGGCCCGCCGCCGGAGACGAAGAAGCCGTCCGGCCCGTACAGCGCCCGCTCCATCGCGTCGCGCCAGCGCAGCGGGGAGGTCACCGGGCCGACCCTACGGGACGTACCCGAACGGGCGGTTTGCCCGCCACCGCAGCTGCGGCTTCCGGCGGTCGGTGAAGGTTTTCACACCTTCTTGTTTCGGGTCTGTCACCCGGGCGCATACTTGCCATCGACCGGTACCCCCTTCGAGGACTGGATCGCTGCCATGAGCGCACCGCTGCGCCCCCGGGCCACCGCTGCCCCGCTCGTCTTCCCGCGTACCCTCGCCGTCGGCGTCCTCGGCGCCGGCCGGGTCGGCGCCGTGCTGGGCGCGGCCCTCGCCGCAGCCGGTCACCGGGTGGCCGCCGCATCCGGCGCCTCGGGTGCGACGAAGGCCCGGATGGCGCTGCTGCTGCCGCAGACCCCGCACCGCTCCGCGTCCGCCGTGGCGCGCGCCGCCGCCGACCTGCTGATCGTCGCGGTCCCGGACGACGCGCTGGCGGGCGTGGTCGCCGACCTGGCCGCGAGCGGCGCGCTGCGCCCCGGCCAGGTGGTGGCGCACACGTCCGGCGCGCACGGGCTCGCCGCGCTGGCGCCGGCCGCCGCGGCGGGCGCCCGGCCGCTCGCGCTGCACCCGGCGATGACCTTCACCGGTACGCCGGACGACCTGTCCCGCCTGCCCGGCATCTCCTACGGGGTGACCGCCCCGGCCGAGCTGCGCCCGTTCGCGGCCCGGCTGGTGGCCGACCTGGGCGGCGTACCGGAGTGGGTCGGTGAGGCCGACCGGCCGCTCTACCACGCGGCACTCGCGCACGGCGCGAACCACCTGGTGACGCTCGTCAACGAGGCCGCCGACCGGCTGCGCGACGCCGGTGTGGAACGGCCGGAGAAGGTGCTCGCCCCGCTGCTGCGGGCAGCGCTGGAGAACGCGCTGCGGCTGGGCGACGACGCGCTCACCGGCCCGGTGTCGCGTGGTGACGCGGGCACCGTACGCCGGCATCTGGACCGGCTGGCGCGGACCGCGCCGGAATCCGTACCCGCGTATCTGGCGTTGGCACGACGGACGGCGGACCGTGCCGCCGCCGTCGGCCGTCTTCGCCCGGCGGACGCGGCCGCGCTGCGCAACGTGCTCGACGGAATCGAGGTGGCGGCCTGATGGCCGAGGTGCTGCACACGCGCAAGGAACTGGCGGCGGCCCGCGAGGCGATGGCCGGGCCGGTCGGCGTGGTGATGACCATGGGCGCGCTGCACGACGGGCACGAGGCGCTGCTGCGGGCCGCCCGCGAGCGCGCCGGTCACGTGATCGTCACGATCTTCGTGAACCCGCTGCAGTTCGGCCCGAACGAGGACTTCGACCGCTACCCACGCACGCTCGACACCGACCTGGAGATCTGCCGCCGGGCCGGGGTGGACGTGGTGTTCGCGCCCTCGGTGACCGAGATGTACCCGGAGGGCCGCCCGACGGTGCGGCTCGACCCGGGTCCGCTCGGCGAGGACCTGGAGGGCCTGAGCCGTCCCGGCTTCTTCCACGGCGTGCTCACGGTGGTCATGAAGCTGCTCCAGCTCACCCGCCCCGACCTGGCGTTCTTCGGCGAGAAGGACTACCAGCAGCTCACCCTGGTCCGCCGGATGGTCCGCGACCTCGACGTGCCGACCGAGATCGTCGGCGTGCCGACCGTACGGGAACCGGACGGGCTGGCCATGTCCAGCCGCAACCGGTACCTCTCGGCGGAGGAGAGGCGGACCGCGCTGGGCCTGTCCGCCGCGTTGCGGGCCGGCGCGGCGGCGGCCGAGCGGGGTGAGGACGCCGGCGCGGTGCTGGCCGCCGCGCACCGGGCCTTCGACGCGCCGGACGCCCGCCTGGACTACCTGGTGCTCACCGACACCGAGCTGGAACCCGGCCCGGTCGCCGGCCCGGCCCGGCTGCTGATCGCGGCCTGGGTCGGCGCCACCCGCCTGATCGACAACACGGCGATCCACCTCGCGCCGCGTCCCTGAACCCCACCACGAATGCGGAAAGGCATCCCGATGCTGCGGACCATGCTCAAGTCGAAGATCCATCGGGCCACCGTGACCCAGGCCGACCTGCACTACGTCGGCTCGGTGACTGTGGACGAGGACCTGCTCGACGCGGCGGACCTGATCCCCGGCGAGCAGGTCGCGATCGTGGACATCACCAACGGCGCCCGGCTGGAGACGTACGTGATCCCGGGCCTGCGGGGCAGCGGCGTGATCGGCATCAACGGCGCCGCCGCGCACCTGGTGCACCCGGGTGACCTGGTCATCCTGATCTCGTACGGGCAGATGGACGACGCCGAGGCCCGCGCGTACCGCCCGCGGGTGGTGCACGTCGACGCCGACAACAAGGTCGTCGACCTCTCGGCGGACCCGACGACCGCAGCCCCCGGCACCGCCGGAACCCCCATCCCCAACCCCCTGGCCGCCGCGTCTCGCCGTTGATCTTGCAGCTTCGGCCCCTCTGCCACCCCTTTTGAGCGCTTTGTCGGGGCGGTTAGTGCAAGATCGAGGGGGCGGGCGGGCGGGAAACGCGGTCTGTCACCGGAACGTCATTTTCGGCTACCCTGGGCGGACCGTCGGGATTCGACGGTCGTCGGCTGGGGGAGGCCGCGATGCGCCGTGCGATGAGCTTCCTGGTCGCCGCGATGGTCGCGAGCGCCGCCCTGGCCGGCTGTGCCGGGGCCGGCGGTCTGGACGGCGACCTCACCGACGACTGGGCCGCGATGGCCGCCCCCGGGCCGTTCACCCCGGTGGCCGGGGTCTGCCAGGTCGCCGACTTCACTCCGAGCGTCGGCCTGGCCGCGTACGCGCCGGTCGGCTGCGAGCTGCCGCACCGGGTGGAGACCGTGCACGTGGGGGCGTTCACCGCCGACCGGCCCACCCCGCCGCCGCTCACCTCACCCGAGCTGCGTACCGCGTTCACCGACTGCGACAAGCGGGCCGCCGGGTACGTGGGTGACGACTGGCGTGCCGGGCGGCTGCGGCTGGCGGTGGCGGTGCCGACGGGCGCCGGCTGGACGGCGGGCTCCCGCTGGTACCGGTGCGACCTGACCGAGTTGACCACGGTCGAGGCGGCGGCCACCGTGGTCACCCGGACGGGCAGCCTGCGTGACGCGCTCAAGGCGCCCTCCCCGCTGCGGCTGGGCTGCCAGCGCTCGGTGCGGGACACGAACCGCGTGGAGCGGCTCAACCCGGTCGACTGCGCTGTCGCGCACGACGCCGAGTTCGTCGGTGTGTGGGCCGCGCCTGACCGGCCGTACCCGAAGAAGCCGGAGGACTGGGTTCCGCTCTACGACGGCTGCTTCGGCGTGATCGCCCGGTACGCCGGGGTGCCCGCCGACGGGCTCCTGCGCTACCGCAGCGACGTGGTGGTCCGTCCGCCCGCTGCCGGTCGCTGGGCGGTCGGCGACCGGGGCGTGCGCTGCTACCTGTGGCTCAGCGACCGTAGGGTGACCACCTCACTGAAGGGCGCCGGACCGGCCGGCCTCCCGCGCCGGACGAGGTAGCGGACCGCACTCGTCACGCCCCCCGCGCCCGAGCCGAGTGCGCTTCGGGTTGACTGTGCTCATGGACCTACCGACCGTCGACCTGCCGGCGCTGCCCCGGCTGCTCGCCGCGCCCGCCCCCGGCTGGGTGGAGACGACAGACGTGATCGTGGTCGGCTCCGGCGTGGCCGGGTTGACCGCCGCGCTGCACCTGCGCGAGGCCGGCCTGCACGTCACGGTGGTCACCAAGGTCGACATGGACGAGGGCTCGACCCGCTGGGCGCAGGGCGGGATCGCCGCCGTGCTGGACCCGGCGGACACCCCTGACGCGCACGCGTACGACACGGAGGTCGCCGGCGTCGGCCTCTGCGACCCGGCGGCGGTCCGCGCGCTGGTGGCCGAGGGCCCGACCCGGCTGCGCGAGCTGATGCGGATCGGGGCGGAGTTCGACCGCAACCCGGACGGCTCGCTGATGCTGACCCGGGAGGGCGGCCACCGGGCCGACCGGATCGTGCACGCGGGTGGCGACGCCACCGGTGCGGAGGTGCAGCGGGCGCTGCACGACGCGGTCCGCCGCGACCCGTGGATCCGGCTGGTCGAGCACGCGCTGGTGCTGGACCTGCTGCGCGCTCCCGGCGACGGGCCGGGCGGGCTCGGCCCGGCCTGCGGCATCACGCTGCACGTGCTCGGCGAGGGCAGCGAGGACGGCGTCGGCGCGATCCTCGGCCGCGCGGTGGTGCTGGCCACCGGCGGCATGGGCCAGGTCTTCGCCGCCACCACCAACCCGGCGGTCTCCACCGGGGACGGGGTGGCGCTGGCGTTGCGCGCGGGCGCCGCCGTCACCGACGTGGAGTTCGTCCAGTTCCACCCGACCGCGCTGATCGTGCCGGCGGGCGGCCCGGGCGCGGGGCTGGCCCAGCAGCCGCTGGTCTCCGAGGCGCTGCGCGGCGAGGGCGCCCACCTGGTCGACGGCGACGGCAAGCGGTTCATGGTCGGCCAGCACGAACTGGCCGAGCTGGCGCCGCGCGACGTGGTCGCCAAGGGCATCCACCGGGTGCTCCTCGCGTCCGGCGCGGACCACGTGTTCCTGGACGCCCGGCACCTGGGCGGCGACTTCCTCGCCCGGCGGTTCCCCACCATCGTGGCGTCCTGCCTGGCCATCGGCGTGGACCCGGCGACCGACAGGATCCCGGTCGCGCCGGCCGCGCACTACGCCTCCGGCGGCGTTCGGACCGACCTGCGCGGCCGTACCTCCATCCCCGGCCTGTACGCCTGCGGCGAGGTCGCCTGCACCGGCGTGCACGGCGCGAACCGGCTCGCCAGCAACTCGCTGCTGGAGGGCCTGGTCTTCTCCCGCCGGATCGCCGAGGACATCGCCGCCGGGCTGCCCGAGCAGGCCCGCCCGGCGGAGACCGGCGCCTGGGTGGGCGGCCCGGGCGCGCTGGTGCCGGCGTCCGGCACGGCGGAGCTGCAACGGGCGATGACGCGGGGCGCCGGCGTGCTCCGGTCGGCGGACACGCTGGAGGCCACCGCCGCCACGCTCACCGGGCTGGGCGCGGGCCGGGGCGTGCCGCGTACCGCCGACTGGGAGGCGACGAACCTGCTGACAGTGGCGTCGACGCTGGTCGCGGCCGCGTACGCGCGCCAGGAAACGCGGGGCTGCCACTGGCGGGAGGACTTCCCGACGGCCGACGAGCGGTGGCTGGGCCACCTGGTGGCCGAGGTGGGCACGGACGGCATTGTGGCCGAGCGCTGGGAGGCGACCAGTGAGCGCGAGGAGTGAGCCGGTCTTGCGAGCCCCGCAGTCGCGAACGAAGGAGGCACAGTTCATGAGGGAGTCGACGGAGCGGGCGCTGCGGGACGGCGGTCTGGACCCGGAGCGGGTCCGGCGCGTCGTCGTCGACACGCTGCACGAGGATCTGGGGCCCGACTTCCTCGACGTGACGAGCGCGGCCACCATTCGGGACGACCAGCACGACACCGCCGATCTGGTGGCGCGCGCCGATGGCGTGGTGGCCGGGCTGCCGGTCGCCGCCGCCGTGTTCGAGCTGGTCGGCGAGGTGACCGGCGCGGGGCGTACGGTCGAGGTCTCGCTCGTCGCAGGCGACGGGCAGCGGGTGGCGCGCGGCGACGTGCTGGCCACCGTGACCGGGCCGACCCGGCTGCTGCTGACCGCCGAGCGGACGGCGCTGAACCTGCTGTCCCGCATGTCCGGGGTGGCGACGCACACCCGGGCCTGGGCCGACGCGCTGGCCGGCACGAAGGCGACGGTGCTGGACACCCGCAAGACCACGCCCGGCCTGCGGGCGCTGGAGAAGTACGCGGTCCGGGCCGGTGGCGGCACCAACAAGCGGATGGGCCTGTACGACGTCGCCATGATCAAGGACAACCACAAGGTCGCGGCGGGCGGGATCGCTGCCGCGTTCCGCCGGGTCCGGGAGGCGTTCCCCGACGTCGCGGTGCAGGTCGAGGTGGACACGCCGGCCGAGGCGGTGGAGGCGGTCGAGGCGGGGGCGCGGTTCCTGCTGCTGGACAACATGACCCCGGCGCAGCTGCGCGAGGTGGTGGCGTCGGTGGGCGACCGGGCGGAGCTGGAGGCCACCGGCGGGCTGACGCTGCCGATGGCCGCCGAGTACGGCGCGACGGGCGTCGACTTCCTCTCCGTCGGCGCTCTCACCCACTCCTCGCCGATCCTGGACATCGCCCTCGACCTGCGTGACGTCTAGGCTGCCGCTGTGCTGCTCTGCATCGACATCGGAAACACGAACACCGTGCTGGCGACCTTCGACGGCGACAAGCTGGTGCATTCGTGGCGGATCAAGACCGATGCCCGTTCCACAGCGGACGAGCTGGGCCTGATGTTCCGCGGACTGCTCGCCGGGGACGCGGTGGAGATCACCGGCGTGGCCGCCTGCTCGACAGTGCCGGCCGCGCTGCGCTCGCTGCGCACCATGCTCGATCGGTACTACGCCGACCTGCCCAGCGTGATCGTCGAGCCGGGCGTCCGGACCGGTGTGCAGCTCGCCATCGACAACCCGAAGGAGGTGGGCGCGGACCGGGTGGTGAACACGCTGGCCGCGTACACGCTCTACGGCGGGCCGTCGATCGTCGTCGACTTCGGCACCACCACCAACTTCGACCTGGTCAGCAGCCGAGGGGAGTTCCTCGGCGGGGCGTTCGCCCCCGGCATCGAGATCTCCTTCGACGCGCTGGCCGCCCGCGCGGCCCAGCTGCGCAAGGTGGAGGCGACCCGCCCGCGCTCGGTGATCGGCAAGAACACCGTCGAGTGCCTCCAGGCCGGGCTCTACTTCGGCTTCGCCGGCCAGGTGGACCGGATCGTCGAGCGGATGTCCGAGGAACTGGGCGGCGTGAAGGCGGTCATCGCCACCGGCGGCCTGGCCTCGCTGGTGCTCGGCGAGTGCCACACCATCACCCACCACGAGCCGATGATCACGCTGATCGGCCTGCGGATGGTCTACGACCGCAACGTCTGAGGTGCAAGGAAGGGCCCCCTGTTAACGCCTCCGGTAGAGCAGGGGCCCCTTCTTAACGCCGCCGCGCCCGGAGCACCATCGTGCGGTACGGCAGCTCCACGGCGTCCCGGCCGGCCAGGTCGGGGTGGCCGGCGAACAGCTCCGCCAGCTCCGCATCGACCCGCCGCCGCTCGTCCGCGCCGGCGGTCAGCCAGTACGAGCGGGTGTGCAGCATGCCCACCACCTCGTCCGGCGTGAGCGTGGTGGCGTGCGCGAACTCGCCCACCTCGACAGCGGTGAAGGCGGCGCCGAAGTCCGCGTACCGCTGGGTCACGTCGCCCGCGTTGTCGCCGAGGTGGGCGATCCGGGTCAGCTCCGCCACCCAGCCGACCCGCTCGTCCCGGATGTTCCAGACCGGCGCGAACGTGCCGCCCGGGCGCAGCACGCGGGCCACCTCGGCGTGCGCCCGCTCCCTGTCGAACCAGTGGTAGGCCTGCCCGACCAGCACCGCGTCCGCCGACCGGTCCGGCAGCGGCACCGCCTCGGCGCTGCCGGCCAGCGCCGTCGTGCCAGGCGTGGCGTCGGCCAGTCGCGCCCGCATCCCCGGATCCGGTTCCACGGGTACGACCTGCGCCACCGGCCCGGTCAGCGCCAGCAGTCCCCGGGTGAGGATGCCGGTGCCGGCGCCGAGGTCCACGACCTGCGCGTCGTGCAGCCCGTCCAGCGCCCAGCGCAGCGCAGCCTCCGGATAGCGGGGACGGAAACGGTCGTACTCGGCCGCGGCCGCGCCGAACGAGAGCGCCGCAGTGGGGTCGGTCATGGCGGGCAGGTTATCCCGTAACGGCCGCCACGGCGCTTGAGTACGCTCATGTGCTGACCCCGCCGATGTCCCCAAGGCCTGAGGAAGCGTGCCGTGACCGAGCAGAACGTCCTGCCAACAGACCCCGCCGACGACCTTCCCGAGCAGATGAAGGTCCGCCGGGAGAAGCGGGACCGGATGCTCGCCGAGGGCGTCGAGCCGTACCCGGTGGGTTTCCCGCGGACCACCACGCTCGCGCGGCTGCGGGAGCGCTACGGCGACCTGCCCACCGACACCGCCACCGGCGACCGGGTCTCGGTCACCGGCCGGGTGATCTTCATTCGCAACACCGGCAAGCTCTGCTTCGCGACGCTGCGGGACGGCGACGGCACCGAGGTCCAGGCGATGCTCTCGCTGGACCGGGTCGGCGCCGAGCGGCTGGGGGACTGGAAGCGTCTGGTCGACCTCGGCGACCACGTGGGCGTGACCGGCGAGGTGATCACCAGCCGGCGCGGCGAGCTGTCCGTTCTCGCCGAAGAGTGGGCGGTGACCGCCAAGGCGCTGCGTCCGCTGCCGGTGGCGCACAAGCCGCTCAGCGAGGAGTCCCGGGTCCGCCAGCGCTACGTGGACCTGGTGGTCCGCCCGCAGGCCCGGCAGATGGTCCGCACCCGGGCCACCGCCGTCCGCAGTCTGCGCGACACCCTGCACGGGCAGGACTTCATCGAGGTCGAGACGCCGATGCTGCAACTGCTGCACGGCGGCGCGGCGGCTCGCCCATTCGTGACCCACAGCAATGCGCTCGACACGGATCTGTATCTGCGAATCGCGCCGGAACTGTTTCTCAAGCGTGCGGTGGTCGGTGGCGTGGACCGCGTCTTCGAGATCAACCGCAACTTCCGTAATGAGGGCATCGACTCTTCGCACTCGCCCGAGTTCGCGATGCTGGAGGCGTACCAGGCGTACGGCGACTACCACACGATGGCCGAGCTGACCCGAAATCTCGTACAGCGGGCCGCAGTGGCGGTCGCCGGCTCGGCGGTGGTGACCCACGCCGACGGGCGTGAGTTCGATCTGGGCGGCGAGTGGCGGTCGGTGACGCTGTTCGGTGTTCTTTCCGAAGCGCTCGGTGAGGAGGTCACCGTCCGCACCGAAAGGGCACGCCTGGTCGAGTACGCGGACAAGATCGGTCTCTCCGTCGACCCGAAGTGGGGACCGGGCAAGCTGGCCGAGGAGTTGTTCGAGGAACTGGTCGTGCCGTCCCTTCAGGCGCCGACGTTCGTCATGGACTACCCGGAGGAGACCAGCCCGTTGACCCGGGCCCACCGCAGCGAGCCGGGCCTGGCCGAGAAGTGGGACCTCTACGTGCTCGGATTCGAGCTGGGCACCGCGTACTCGGAGCTGGTCGACCCGGTCGTGCAGCGGGAGCGGCTGGTGGCCCAGGCGCAGCTCGCGGCGCGCGGCGACGACGAGGCGATGCGCCTGGACGAGGACTTTCTCCGAGCCATGGAGTACGGAATGCCGCCGTCCGGCGGCATGGGAATGGGAATCGACCGGCTGCTGATGGCACTGACGGGGCTCGGAATTCGGGAAACGATCCTGTTCCCGTTGGTCCGGCCCGAGTAGGCGCTCCCCGCAAGCCTTCTCCGTCTCGTTACCCCGTCCTATTGACGGAACAAGCGCCGGGCGGGTTATCGTGCTCGGTGTATTGCAGGAGTACAACCCTGCTCGAAAGGAATGTGGGACGTGGCCAAGCAGATCATTCACAAGCTGGTCGATGACCTGGACGGCGGGGACGCTGACGAGACCGTCAAGTTCGCGCTCGACGGCGTGCAGTACGAGATCGACCTCTCCGCCTCCAACGCCGGGAAATTGCGCGACGTATTCGCGCCGTACATCGCGAACGGAACGAAGGTCGGTCGCGGGGGTGTGGTCGTCGGTGGCCGGGCCGCTCGGGGCCGGGGCGGCGCGACCGCCGACCGCGAGCAGAACCGGGCCATCCGCGAGTGGGCCAAGAAGGCCGGCAAGGACATCTCCGACCGGGGCCGGATCCCGCAGGAGATCGTGGACGAGTACCACGCGAAGGCGGGGCACTGACCCCAACCCTCGTCACGGGCGACGCGGCGCCGGCCCGGAGTGCCACTCCGGGCCGGCGCCGCCGTCCGTACCGGGGTCACGGTTGCGCCCCGCCGTCCCGTTCCCGTCGTCCCTGTGCCGGATGTCCGGTCCGGCCCACAGTGCCGCCCCCGCTCGCGGCGGACGGGAAGAATTCCCCGCCGGGTGCGGTTGTCCACAGGCGGTGGAGACTTCGTCCACAGGCTGTGGACGACCCGGCGGACGCATCTGTTGCCGCCTCCGGTCCACTCGGCCGGCCGTTCGGGTGCCGGTCGAATTTCGCTCTGCGCGTACAGGCAGGGGCCCCGGAACACCTCCTGAGCGTGGACGGTTGTCAGAAACGACGTCGGAACGGGCATTCGCGGGGGCACACGACCTCAGCGAAGACGGTCCGCGGCGATAGAGTAAGGAGGCACGGACGCCCGTCCCGGACGTCCGCGCACCGGCCCCGCCGAGATCTGACCATCAAGGCGCACGGCACGTGAGGAGCACGAGGGCATGTTCGAGCGGTTCACCGACCGAGCGCGACGGGTTGTCGTCCTGGCCCAAGAAGAGGCCCGGATGCTCAACCACAACTACATCGGTACGGAACACATCCTGCTGGGCCTGATCCACGAGGGTGAGGGTGTCGCGGCCAAGGCCCTGGAGAGCCTCGGTATCTCCCTGGAGGGCGTGCGCCAGCAGGTCGAGGAGATCATCGGCCAGGGCCAGCAGGCGCCGAGCGGGCACATCCCGTTCACGCCGCGGGCCAAGAAGGTGCTGGAGCTGTCGCTGCGCGAGGCGCTGCAGCTCGGCCACAACTACATCGGCACCGAGCACATCCTGCTCGGCCTGATCCGCGAGGGCGAGGGCGTCGCCGCCCAGGTCCTGGTGAAGCTGGGCGCCGACCTGAACCGGGTGCGCCAGCAGGTCATCCAGCTGCTCTCCGGCTACCAGGGCAAGGAGCCGGCGGCCGCCGGTGCCGCCCCGGGTGAGGCCGCGCCGTCGACCAGCCTCGTGCTGGACCAGTTCGGCCGTAACCTGACCCAGGCCGCCCGCGAGGGCAAGCTCGACCCGGTCATCGGGCGCGAGAAGGAGATCGAGCGGGTCATGCAGGTGCTGTCCCGCCGCACCAAGAACAACCCGGTGCTGATCGGTGAGCCCGGCGTCGGCAAGACGGCCGTGGTGGAGGGCCTGTCCCAGAAGATCATCAAGGGCGAGGTGCCCGAGACGCTGAAGGACAAGCAGCTCTACACGCTCGACCTCGGTGCCCTGGTCGCCGGTTCCCGTTACCGCGGTGACTTCGAGGAGCGCCTGAAGAAGGTGCTCAAGGAGATCCGCACGCGCGGCGACATCATCCTGTTCATCGACGAGATCCACACCCTCGTCGGTGCGGGCGCGGCCGAGGGCGCGATCGACGCCGCCAGCATCCTCAAGCCGATGCTGGCCCGTGGTGAGCTGCAGACCATCGGCGCCACCACGCTCGACGAGTACCGCAAGCACCTGGAGAAGGACGCCGCTCTGGAGCGTCGTTTCCAGCCGATCCAGGTGGGTGAGCCGTCGCTGGCCCACACCATCGAGATCCTCAAGGGCCTGCGGGACCGCTACGAGGCGCACCACCGCGTCTCCATCACCGACGCCGCGCTGGTCGCCGCCGCCACGCTCGCCGACCGGTACATCTCCGACCGGTTCCTGCCGGACAAGGCGATCGACCTGATCGACGAGGCGGGCGCGCGGATGCGCATCCGCCGGATGACCGCGCCGCCGGACCTGCGCGACTTCGACGAGCGCATCGCCCAGGTGCGCCGCGACAAGGAGTCCGCGATCGACGCGCAGGACTTCGAGCGGGCCGCCCAGCTGCGCGACACCGAGAAGCAGCTGCTGGGGCAGAAGGCTCAGCGGGAGAAGGAGTGGAAGGCCGGTGACCTGGACGTCGTCAGCGAGGTCGACGACGAGCAGATCGCCGAGGTGCTCGGCAACTGGACCGGCATCCCGGTCTACAAGCTGACCGAGGAGGAGACCTCGCGCCTGCTGCGCATGGAGGACGAGCTGCACAAGCGCGTCATCGGCCAGGAGGACGCGGTCAAGGCCGTCTCGAAGGCGATCCGGCGTACCCGCGCCGGCCTGAAGGACCCGAAGCGCCCCTCCGGCTCGTTCATCTTCGCCGGTCCGTCCGGTGTCGGTAAGACCGAGCTGTCCAAGGCACTGGCCGAGTTCCTGTTCGGCAGCGAGGACGCCCTCATCCAGCTGGACATGTCGGAGTTCCACGACCGGTACACGGTGTCCCGGCTCGTCGGTGCCCCTCCCGGCTACGTCGGCTACGACGAGGGCGGGCAGCTGACCGAGAAGGTGCGTCGCCGGCCGTTCTCGGTGGTCCTCTTCGACGAGATCGAGAAGGCCCACCCGGACGTGTTCAACACGCTCCTCCAGATCCTGGAGGACGGGCGCCTCACCGACGGCCAGGGCCGGATCGTGGACTTCAAGAACACGGTCATCATCCTGACCACCAACCTCGGTACGCGTGACGTCGCCAAGGCGGTGTCGCTGGGCTTCCAGGCCTCTGAGGACTCCGAGTCGAACTACGACCGGATGAAGCAGAAGGTCAACGACGAGCTCAAGCAGCACTTCCGGCCCGAGTTCCTGAACCGGATCGACGACACCATCGTCTTCCACCAGCTGCGTCAGCTAGAGATCCTGTCGATCGTCGACATCATGATCGCCCGGATCGAGACGCAGCTGCGGAACAAGGACATGGGTCTGGAGCTGACCGACAACGCGAAGAAGTACCTCGCGAAGAAGGGCTTCGACCCGGTGCTGGGCGCGCGGCCGCTGCGCCGCACGATCCAGCGCGACATCGAGGACAACCTGTCCGAGCGGATCCTGTTCAACGAGCTGACCCCGGGTCAGATCGTGGTCGTGGACTGCGAGGGCGACCCGGAGGACATCGACAAGTCCAAGCTCGTCTTCCGGGGCGCGGACCGGCCGGACGCCGTGCCGGACGCGGTTCCGGCGGACCTCGGCGGCACCGCCGCCACCGGCGCGGACGACGCCGCCGCATAAGGTCCGGGCACAGATCAGGGCGACGGCCCCGGTAGGCGAAAGCCACCGGGGCCGTCGCCTGTCCATCTCCACCCGTCCACCCACCCACCCCGCCCTCCCCCTCTGTCCCCGTTGATCATGAAGTTGACCGCACTTGGCGTCCCATTTGTCGCCGCTAAGTTCATGATCGACCGGGGCGGGGCGGGGCGGGGGCGGTTAACTTGATCTTTAACCTGTTGGGCGGTGGCGTCGACCCCGGCTGATCATGGTGACAGCCCTTGATCGATCATTCCTCTTGTCTAGGGAAGAAGATCGCAAACCAAGGGCTGTCTGGTGATCAGTGTGCATGATGCCGGTTCGAGCGGTGAGGTCGGGCGGCTGGCCGCGTTCCGGCGTGAGTTCCACGCCTGTCTTACCGCTCGTGGGGATGCGTTGTTCGAGCTGGCCGACGCGCTGTTGTGCGCAGGCGCGCCGGTGCGGTCTCTGGTCGAGTTGTCGCTGGTGGGTGAGCACCGCCGCGGTCACGGCTCGCTGTACGCGGCGTTGAACTGCGGCCGGATCGACATCGAGCGGCTGCGGACAGCGGTGGCGGCGGTGCCGCTGCCGCGGGCCGCGGACGGGCGGATCGTTTTGGCGGTGGACGTGACCTGCTGGCTGCGGCCGGAGGCGCATACCTGCCCGCAGCGGGTGCTGTGTCACACCTACGGGCGCGGCAAGGACACCCACATCGGGGTGCCGGGCTGGCCGTACTCGTTCGTCACCGCCCTGGAGGCCGGGCGCACCTCGTGGACCGCGCCGTTGGACGCCCGCCGGCTGGCGCCCGGCGATGACGCTGCCACGGTCACCGCCGGGCAGTTGCGGGACGTGGTGCGACGGCTGATCGCTGCCGGGCAGTGGCAGCCTGGTGATCCGGATGTGTGGATCGTCGCGGACGCCGGATACGACGGGCCGCGGCTGGCGTTCCTGCTGGCCGACCTGCCGGTTCAGGTTCTGGTGCGGATGCGTTCCGACCGGGTGCTGCGCCGGCCCACGCCACCCCGGCTGCCGGGCACCACCGGCCGCCCACCAAGGCATGGCGGCGAGTTCATCTTCGGTGACCCGGCCAGTTGGGGCGACCCGGCCGTCGCCACGACCGCCGACACCCGCCTCTACGGCACCGCGACCGTCCGGGCCTGGCGCCGGCTGCACCCCAGGCTGACCCATCGCACCGCGTGGGCCGCCCAGCACGGCCCGCTGCCGATCATCGAGGGCACCGTGATCCTGCTGACCGTCGACCGGCTGCCATCAGGTGCCATCGCGAAACCGGTCTGGCTTTGGTGGTCGCAGCCGGAAGCCACCGCCGCCGAGGTCGACCTGCTCTGGCAGGCGTTCCTGCGCCGCTTCGACATCGAACACACCTTCCGCATGCTCAAGCAAACCCTCGGCTGGACCAGCCCGAAATTGCGCGATCCGCACGCCGCCGACCGTTGGACCTGGCTCGTGTTGGCCGCCTATACCCAGCTGCGCCTCGCCCGAGGCGCCGTCGGCGACCTGCGCCGGCCCTGGGAACGCCCAGCGTCGCCCGAGCGGCTCACGCCCGCCCGCGTCCGGCGAGGGTTTCGGCACCTGCGCGGCAAAGCCGGCAACCCCGCCCGCGCGCCGAAACCGTCCCGACCAGGACCCGGCCGACCACCCGGACTACGCAACCGCCACCCGGCAACCCGCCACGACGTCCACATCGTCACCGCCGCTACCAGCACAAAGCCGAAAGGCGGCACAAAGAAAACGAAGACTTCGAATAACCCGAGGCCACGCCGCACAGGTTAAAGATCAAGTTAGGGGAGGGGGACGGCTGGGCCGTCGCCGGCCAGGCGGAACGACTCATCGCCCACCGGTTCCACCAGGCCGTCGGTGACCAGGCCGGCCAGCGCCCGCGCCCGCTGGACGTCGTCGTGCCAGACCTGGTCCAGCCGCTGGTGCGGCACCGGGCCGGTGGACTCCCGCAGCACCGCGAGCAGCAGCCCGCGTACCTGCCGGTCGGTGCCGGCGTAACGCTGCGGCCGGCGGGTCGGTCCCGTGGGGGCGGCCTGTCCGGAAGCCCGCCAGGCACAGCTCGACTCGACCGGGCAGATCGCGCAGCGCGGCGAGCGGGCGGTGCAGACGACGGCGCCGAGTTCCATGAACGCGGCGCTCGCGAGCGCGGCGGCGGCCGGCTCGATCGGCAGCAGTTCCTCGGTGGCGACCAGATCGGCCGGGCGGGTGGTGGGGCCGGCGTCGGGTTCACCGGCGATCGCCCGGCACACCACGCGCCGGACGTTCGTGTCGACCACCGGGTGCCGCTGCCCGTACGCGAACGCGGCGACCGCGCGGGCCGTGTACGTGCCGACGCCCGGCAGCGCCAGCAACTGGTCGAGCCGGTCCGGCACCACGCCGCCGTGGCGCTCCACGATCGCCACCGCGCACTCGCGCAGGCGTACCGCCCGGCGGGGGTAGCCGAGCCGCCCCCACATCCGGATCGCCTCGGCCGGAGTGTCCGCGGCGAGCGCGCCCGGCTCGGGCCAGCGGGCCAGCCACGCCTCCCAGGCGGGTACCACGCGGACCACGGGGGTCTGCTGGAGCATGACCTCGCTGACCAGGATCGCCCAGGCGCCGATGCCGGGCTTGCGCCAGGGCAGGTCGCGGGCGTTGCGCTCGTACCACCGGCTGACCTGGGTGGCGAATGTGGGATCGGGCATCGCGCCGCCGATCATGTCACGGCTGTCTTTCCCGCAGGTTGGGCGGGCCGGGTGGCCGGGCGCGATCGATCATGGGCGACGGGGCAGAATGTCCGGATGGACGAGCTCGCGATCACCGTCATCGGCCGGGACCGGCCGGGCATCGTGGCCGACGTCGCGGAGGTCCTCGCCCGCCTCGGCGCGAACCTCACCGACTCGACGATGACCCGGCTGCGGGGACACTTCGCGATGACCCTGATCTGCGTGGGCCCGGCCGCCGCCGACGTCGAGGCCGCGCTGGCCCCGCTCGCCGCCGACGGGCACCTGCTGGCGACCGTACGCGCGGTCACGCCCGACGGCGGCAGCGAGCCCACCGGGGAGCCGTACGTGCTGGCGGTGCACGGGGCCGACCGGATGGGCATCGTCGCGGCCATGACCCGGGTGCTGACCGACGCGGGCGGGAACGTGACGGACCTGAGCACCCGGCTCACGGGTTCGCTCTACGTGGTGGTGGCCGAGGTCGAGTTGCCGCCCGGTGTGTCGGACGAGGTGGCCGGCCGGCTCACCCGGGTCGCCGCGGAACTGGGCGTGGGGGTCAGCCTCCGCCCGGCGGACACGGATCTGCTGTGACCGGGCCGGAGTACGCGGGCCTGGGCGGCTGGACCCCGGAGAAGCTCGGCGTCCCCGGTGCGGTACGCCCGGTGGTCACCGCGCCGGAGCCGGTGCTGAGCCGGCCCGGCCCGGAGGTCGACCCGACGTCCGCCGAGGTGGTGCGCCTCGCCGCGGACCTGGTGGCCACGATGCGCGTCTCGCCCGGTTGCGTGGGACTGGCGGCACCGCAGGTCGGGGTGAGCGCGCAGGTGTTCGCGGTGGACGTCACGGGGCATCCGAAGGCGGTCACCGTGCACGGCACGTTCGTGCTCTGCAACGCGCGCGTGGTGGAGGCGTCCCGGTGGAAGGCCGGGCGGGAGGGCTGCATGTCGGTGCCGGACCTGACCGGCGACGTGAAGCGGGCCAGCCGCCTGGTGGTCGAGGGGGCCCTTCCCGGCAGCGGCGAGCCGGTCCGGCTGGTGACGGACGGCTTCGAGGCGCGGGCGCTCCAGCACGAGATCGACCACTGCGCGGGGCTGCTCTTCCTCGACCGGGTGGCGGGCGCGCACGCGATCTACCAGCGCAAGGTCTACCTCTGACGGTGGCCGTCGGAATCCAGTGTGGACGACAGTGGCCGTACGGCGGCGGGTTCCCGGCGCGTCGGACCGGCGAGCCGTGCGCCGCGCGGCTACGGTAGGCGCATCATGCGTCTGACGGTCGGCCCCCTGCCCCCTGCCGTGTACTGGCGGCGTCGTGCCGTCGTGCTCGGAGCGGGGCTGCTCTTCCTGATTGTCCTGCTGTATTCCTGCACCGGTACGGATCGCAACACCGGCGCGCCGGGCACCGACCCGTCCCCGACCGGTTCCGCCGGGGCTCAGCCCGGCCCGTCCGGCTCGGTGCTGACTCCGCAGTCGGGCAGCCCGTCACCGACACCGGGTGACGCCGGCGGCGGTGGCGCGAACAACGGCGGCGGGAACGATGGCGGCGGGAATACGGGCGGGAACGACGGCGGGGGCGCGAACGACGGCGGCGGCACCGGCAACGGTGGCGCGACCGGTCAGCCGGTCTCCGGCGACGGCACCTGCACCGACTCCGAGCTGCTGGTGACGCCGGTGGCGGTGCCGCCGACCGCCCAGCGGGGCACCGTGGTCACGCTGCGCCTCAAGGTCAAGAACGTGTCGAACCGTACGTGCAGCCGGGACGTCGGCGCCGACCTCCAGGAGCTGTACGTCAAGTCGGGCGCGGAGAAGATCTGGTCGTCGGACACCTGCGGCACCGGCAAGGGCTCGGACGTGCAGTCGTTCACGCCGAACTTCGAGCGCTCCTGGGAGCTGGGCTGGAACGGCCGGCTGGACAACAGGTGCGCGAGCGGGCTGGCCAGCGGCGACTTCGCCGCGATCGGCGCGTACCAGGTGTTCGCCCGCGTCGGCACCAAGATCAGCGAGCCGGTGAAGCTGACCATCACCGGCTGAGCGGTCGGTCAGACGTACCGTTCGAGGATGCTGGCCTCGGCGAGCCGGGACAGGCCCTCGCGGACGCCGCGGGCGCGGGCGTCGCCCACGCCCTCGACCGCCTGGAGGTCTTCCACGGTCGCGCCGAGCAGCCGCTGAAGGCTGCCGAAGTGCACCACCAGACGGTCGACGACGGCGACCGGCAGCCGGGGCACCTTCGCCAGCAGGCGGAACCCGCGCGGGCTGACCGCCGCGTCGAGCGCGTCGGAGGCGGACGGGTAGCCGATCGCCTTCGCCACCGCGACGAGGTCGATCAGCTCGGTGGCGCTGAGCAGATCGAGTTCTACGAGTGCCTCGTCCAGGGTGCGCGACTTGCGGCCGACCGGTAGGTAGTCGCGGATGACCAGGGTACGGTCGGCGTCCACGCCGGCCATCAGCTCGTCGAGCTGGAGCGCCAGCAGCCGGCCGTCGGTGCCCAGCTCCACCACGTAACCGGCGATCTCGTCGGCGATCCGCCGGACCATCTCCAGTCGCTGCACCACGGCCACCGCGTCGCGGACGGTGACCAGGTCTTCGATCTCCAGCGCGGAGAGCGTGCCCGAGACCTCGTCCAGCCGCAGCTTGTAGCGCTCGAGCGTGGCCAGCGCCTGGTTGGCGCGGGACAGGATCGCGGCTGAGTCGTCGAGCACGTGCCGCTGGCCGTTGACGTAGAGGCTGATGATCCGCATCGACTGGCTGACCGAGATGACCGGGTAGCCGGTCTGCCGGGCCACCCGCTCGGCGGTGCGGTGCCGGGTGCCGGACTCCTCGGTGGGGATGGACGGGTCGGGCATCAGGTGCACGCCGGCCTGCACGATCCGGGTGCCGTCGCTGGAGAGGACGACGGCGCCGTCCATCTTGCACAGCTCGCGGACCCGGGTGGCGGAGAACTCCACGTCCATCGGGAAGCCGCCGGTGCAGATCTGCTCGACCACCTTGTCGTAGCCGAGCACGATCAGCGCGCCGGTGCGGCCGCGCAGGATCCGCTCCAGACCGTCCCGCAGGGCGGTGCCCGGAGCCATCAGGGCGAGGTTGGCGCGCAGCGGGTCGCCGCCGGCCCCGCCGCCGACGCTTCCGTTGACGCTCACGCTGATGGCACGAGCGGGGTTGCCGCTCACGGCGCCGGTACGGGCGTGCGGCGTCGCCGTTGCGGGCTTGGTGGCATCGCGGTCGATCGGCACGGGCACAGTCTACGGACTGCCATGCGGTGGGTGCTCTCGTGGTTACTGTGATGTGTCACGATGCCCGGCTCGGGCGGGTCGGCGCGGCCTGCGTGGCCTGCCCGGAAACGCCCGGCGGATCCCACCGCGTCACTCCGCCGAGGCACGCGCGGCCGCCTGGAGGGCGGCACGCACGTCAGTGACCTCTATCACGCGCATGTTCTCCGGCCCGGCGCCGCTGCTCTCCGGCCCGCACCCGGGCGGCACGAGGGCCAGCCGGAAGCCGAGCCGGGCAGCCTCGGCCAGCCGCCGGGGCACCGCGCCGACGCGGCGGACCTCGCCGGTGAGGCCCACCTCGCCGATGGCCACCAGATGCGGGTTGAGCGCCAGGTTGAGCCCGCCGGAGGCGACAGCGAGCGCCACCGCCAGGTCGGCCGCCGGCTCCACCACCCGGATGCCGCCGACGGTGGCGGCGAAGACCTCCCGGTCGTGCAGCGTGAGCCGCTCGGTGCGGCGCTGGAGCACCGCGAGGACCATCGCCAGCCGGGCGCTGTCGAGGCCGGAGACGGTACGCCGCGGCGAGCCGGCCACCGTGGCACCGATCAGCGCCTGCACCTCGGTCACCAGCGCCCGGCGCCCCTCCATCGCCACCGTCACGCAGGTGCCCGGCACCGGTTCGGAGTAGCGGGTCAGGAACAGGCCGGACGGGTCGGCCAGGCTGCTGATGCCGCCCTCGTGCATCTCGAAGCAGCCCACCTCGTCGGCCGCACCGAACCGGTTCTTCACGCCGCGCACCATGCGCAGCGAGGAGTGCTTGTCGCCCTCGAAGTGCAGCACCACGTCGACCAGGTGCTCCAGCACGCGAGGACCGGCCACCTGACCGTCCTTGGTGACGTGCCCGACCAGCACGGTGGCGATGCCGCGCTCCTTGGCCACCGCGACCAGGGCGGCGGTGACCGCGCGGACCTGGGTGACACCGCCCGGCACGCCCTCGGTGCCGGTGGTCGAGATGGTCTGCACCGAGTCGAGCACCAGCAGCCCCGGCTCGACCGCGTCGAGGTGGCCGAGCACCGCCGACAGGTCGCTCTCGGCGGCCAGGTAGAGCTGGTCGTGCAGGGTGCCCATCCGCTCGGCGCGCAGCCGCACCTGGCTGACCGACTCCTCGCCGCTGACCACCAGCGACGGGCTGCCGGCCCCGGCCGCCCACTGCTGGGCCACGTCGAGCAGCAGCGTCGACTTGCCCACGCCGGGCTCACCGGCGAGCAGCACCACCGCGCCGGGGACCAGCCCGCCGCCGAGCACCCGGTCGAGCTCGCTCACACCGGTGGGACGGGCCCGGGCGGGCGCGGCGCTGATCGTGGCGATCGGCCGGGCCGGCTCGGCCGGCATCCGCGAGCTGACCACCCGGCCGGAGACCATCGGGCCGGTGACCGTGCACTCGACCACCGAACCCCACTCGCCACACTCGGGGCACCGGCCCACCCACTTCGGGGGCTGGTGGCCGCAGGCGTCGCACTCGTAGGCCGGGCGGGGTTCGCGGGTGGCGGCGCGACCGCGGCCGGCGCCGGCACGGGAGGGGGTCGATCGGGGCGAGGTCACCACCGGACGCTAACCGGCCCGTACGACGAAAGCCCACCCGGAACGGCGACACCGCCGGCGTGGCGCCGGCCACGGCGGCGGTGCCGACGGAAGGAGGGGGAGGTCAGTGGCCGCCCTCGGCGCCGCCGTCCTCACCGGCGTGCTCACGCGGGTTCACGATCTTCGACGGCGTGGCCTCCGGGGTCAGCGGGATGCCGATCGGCGCCGGGGTCTTGACGACCTTGCCGTCGCCGAAGTCGAAGGTCAGGTCGACCTGCTGGCCGACGAGCAGCTTCTCGTTCAGGCCGACGAGCTGGAGGAACCGCGGGTTGCCGGCGTTGAGCTGGGCGTAGCTGAGGGCCGGGATCTCGATCCGGGCCGGCTGACCGGCGGGCGCGGGCTCGCTCGGCGACGGGCTGGCCGACGGCGATCCGGTCACCTCCAGCGACTGGCTCGGCGACGCGCTCGGGTCGCTCGCGGTCGGCGAGGTGGTGACCGGCTCCGTGGGCGAACCGGTCGGGGTGGCCGCGCCGCTCTCACCCGTGCCGGAACCGGTGAGCACGATCTCCCGCGCGCTGTCGGTGGTGACGGTCACGGTCACCGGCTTCTCGCTGTCGTTGTAGATCACCACGTTGACCGGTGCGTTCGACCCGGCCTCGTAGCCCTTCGGGCCCGGGAACTGCACGTAGAGCCCGCGCACCTTGAAGAGGTCGTCGGAGGTCTGGACGTTGACGCCCTGTACCGACGGGATCTTGTTGGCGGTCTCGGAAATCTGCCCGGCGCCGCACCCGGACAGCAGCAGGCTCGCCGCCGCCGTGCCGGCCAGCAGCAGGGCCGGCCCCCGGGAACCCCTGATCGAGCGCGTCACGTCGGTCCTCCTCGTCACGATCCCCGCCCGGTCGACCACCGGGCACGGGGTGGCCATACCCGCGCAGACCGCGCTCCAGGGTAGTTGGAGCTGATCGAGGCCCGCACGCGGACCCGGCAATGCCACCCCGGAGTGGACCCCTCAGACCACCCGGCCGCTCGTCACCAGCAGCACCACATCGATGAGCGCCACCACCAGCACCGCCCGGAAGGCGGTCGCCGAGCGTCCGGCTGTCGCGCGTCCCGCGTACCAGCCGACCGCCGGCACGGCGACGGCGGCGGCGACCGCCGACAGGCCGGTCCACGACGGCGGCCCGGGCGGGCCGAGGACCAGCGCGACGGTGGCCGCGAGCAGCAGCCCGGCGGCGGCCAGGCGGCTGCCCACCGGCCCGAGCCGGTGCGGCAGGCCGCGCACCCCGGTCCGGGCGTCGTCGGCCAGGTCCGGCAGCACGTTCGCGAAGTGCGCGCCGGCGCCGAGCAGCGCGGCGGCGGCCACCAGCCAGGCCGGGGGCACCGGTGAGCCGGGCAGCGCGAGCACCACGAACGCGGGCAGCGCGCCGAACGAGACCGCGTAGGGCAGCACCGACACCGGTGTCGACTTCAGCGGCCGGTTGTAGAGCAGCGCGGAGACCAGGCCCAGCGTGGCGCAGGCCGCCGCGGCCGGACCGCCGGCCAGCGCCAGCACCGGCACGGCGGCGGCGGCCACCGCTGTGGCCCGGGCCAGCGCCGGCCGGGCGACCTCGCCGGTGGTCACCGGTTTGTCGGTACGCCCCACCGCGGCGTCCCGGTCGGCGTCGATGAGATCGTTGCTCCACCCGACCGCGAGCTGGCTGGCCAGCACCGTCAGCGCCACGGCCACGACACCCGCAGCGGAGTGCCCGACGCCGGCGGCGAGCAGCGCGGCGACCACCGTGACCGCCGCCGCGGGCTCCGGATGGCTCGCCCTGACCAGCCCTAACACCCGTGTCGACATAAGGGAAGTCTGGTCGTTACCGGGCAGTCGTGCCACGCTCGACGCATGCCCGACGCGTCGCCGGTGTCCACTCCGTACCGGGTGCTGCCGCCGAACGACCCCCGGCAGTACGACGACCTGGCCGGCGAGTGGTGGCGGCCGGACGGCGCGTTCGCGATGCTGCACTGGCTGGCCCGGGCCCGGGCGGCGCTGGTACCAGCGGCGTCCACGCCGGACGACCTGCTCGTCGACCTGGGCTGTGGCGCCGGGCTGCTGGCGCCGCACCTGGCCGGCAAGGGTTACCGCCACATCGGGGTCGACCTGACCCGCTCCGCGCTCGACCAGGCCGCCGCGCACGGCGTGACAGTGGTCCAGGCCGACGCCACGGCGGTGCCGCTGGCCGACGGCTGCGCGGCGGTGGTCTCCGCCGGGGAACTCCTGGAACACGTGCCGGACTGGCGGCGGGCGGTCGCCGAGGCGTGCCGGCTGCTGCGACCGGGCGGCCTGCTGGTGCTGGACACGCTCAACGACACGCTGCTAGCCCGGCTGATCGCTGTGGAGCTGGGCGAACGGCTGCCCACAGTGCCGCGCGGCATCCACGATCCGCGGTTGTTCGTCGACGCCCGCGCGCTGGTCCGCGAGTGCGCCCGGCACGGCGTGTCGCTGACGGTGCGCGGGGCCCGGCCGGAGCTGGGCGGCACGCTGGCCTGGCTGCTGCGTCGCATGCGCGGCGGCGCCGACCGTCCGGGCAGGACCGAGCCGCGCATCGTGCCGACCCGGTCGACCGCGGTGCTGTACCAGGGCTGGGGGCGCCGGGGCGGGTAGCCGGGGCCGCCCGGGGTAAAGGACGCGAGAAGGGGGCGACATGACTGTGCACGCGCTGGAGGCGGCCCGCCGGTTGGCGCCGAGACTGGCCGCCCGCGCGGCCGAGCACGACCGGGACGGCTCGTTCCCCGTGGACGACTTCGCGGACCTGCGGGCAGCGGGGCTGTTCGGCCTGATGGTGCCGCCCGAGCTGGGCGGTACGGGCGCGAGCTTCGCGGAGTACGCCGCCGTCGCCACCGAACTGGCCCGGGGCAACGGCGCGACCGCGCTGGTGTTCAACATGCACGCCTCGGTCACCGGCGCGCTGGGCGCGGTCACCGAGGAACTGGCCGAGGCGCTCGGCGTACCGGACGAGGCGCTCGCGGCGCGGGACCGGCTGCTGCGCGCAGCGGCCGACGGCGCCTGGTACGCGGTGGCGATGAGCGAACGCGGCGCCGGCGCCCGGTTGTCCCAGCTCAGCACCGTCTACGAGCCGGTCGAGGGCGGCTGGCACATCAAGGGCAGCAAGACGTTCTGCTCCGGCGCCGGTCACCCGGACGGCTACCTGGTGGCCGCCCGCAACGCCGCCGACCAGTCCGTGGTGTCGCAGTTCCTGGTCCCGGCCGGGGACGGGATAACCGTCGAGCCCACCTGGGACTCGCTCGGCATGCGGGCCACCTCCTCGCACGACCTGCACCTGGACGTGACGGTCCCGGCCGACCGGCTGCTCGGCGGCGTCGAGGGGCTGGCCCTGGTCGTCGCCCAGCTCATGCCGCACTGGCTGGTGGCGAGCTACGCGGCGGTCTACGTCGGCGTGGCCCGAGCCGCCATCGACGCCGCAGCCGAGCACCTCAACGCCCGCAACCTCGCCGGTCTGCCCGCGGTGCGGGCCCGCCTGGGCCGGGCCGACGCGGCTACAGCCGCCGCCGAACTGGTGGTCACCGAGGCGGCCCGCCGGGTCGACGAGGCACCCGGCGACGCCGAGACGAACCGCTGGGTGTGGCGGGCCAAGCTGCTCGCGGGCACCACAGCCGCCGAGGTGGCGGCCTCCATGCTGGAGGCGGCGGGCACGTCGGCGACCCGGCGCGGGCATCCGCTGGAGCGGCTCTACCGGGACGCCCGCTGCGGCTCGCTGCATCCGGCCACGTCCGACGTGTGCGCCGACTGGCTCGGCATCGCCGCGCTGGGCGGCGACCCGGACCGGGACAGCGCGCTCCCTCGTTGGTGAGCGCGAGGAGTGAGCCGGTTTTGCGAGCCCCGCGGTCGCGAACGAAGAGCGGCACGGTGAGCGCGAGGAGTGAGCCGGTTTTGCGAGCCCCGCAGTCGCGAACGAAGAGCGGCACGGTGAGCACGTCGGGTGCGAGAGGTGAGGGAGGGCTTAGGGGTGGGGGACGTGGGCACACCGGTGATCGCGGGTCTGGGTACGGCGCAGCCGCCGGCCGCGATGCAGGACGAACTGTGGACGGGCTTCTTCGCGGGGCACTTCCAGGGGAACACCAGGGCGCTGGCCGAGCGGATCTTCGCGAATTCGGGCGTCACCCGGCGGCAGGCGGCGGTCAACCCGCTGCTGGAGGACGTCTCGGAATGGCCGACCGAGCGCCGGATGCGCCGCTACCAGGTCGAGGCGCTGCCGCTGGGCAAGGAGGCGGTCAGCCGGGCACTCACCGCCGCCGGTCTGGACGCCGCCGACATCGGACTTTTCGTCGTCTGCTCGTGCACCGGGTACGCCACCCCGGGGCTGGACATCCTGCTCGCCCGGGACCTCGGCATGTCGCCGAGCACCCAGCGCATGTTCGTCGGGCACATGGGCTGCTACGCGGCGCTGCCCGGGCTGGGCGCGGCGAGCGACTTCGTCACCGCCCGGGGGCGGCCCGCGCTGCTGCTCTGCGCGGAGCTGACCAGCCTGCACATCCAGCCGCCCGGCGCCCGGGTGGACACCCAGCAGATCGTCTCCCACGCGCTGTTCTCGGACGCCGCGGTCGCCGCCGTGGTCGTCCCCGGCGGCCGGGGGTACGCGCTGCGCGAGGTCACCTCGGTCACCGACACCTCCACCGCCGACCACATGACGTGGGACGTCACCGACACCGGTTTCCGGATGGGGCTGTCGCCGAAGGTGCCGCAGGTGCTCTCCCGGCACGTACGGACGCTGGTCGACGAGCTGCTGGCGCGGCACGGGTGCGAGCGCTCCGACGTGGACGGCTGGGCGGTGCATCCGGGCGGGCCGCGGATCCTCAACGTGGTGGAGCGTGAGCTGGCGCTGCCGCCGGACGGGCTCGCCGCCTCCCGGGGGACGCTCGCCGAGCACGGCAACTGCTCGTCCCCGACGGTGCTGCTGATCCTGGACCGGCTGTGGCGTGCCGAGCCGTCGCCGCCGCGCTGGGTGGTGATGCTCGCGTTCGGGCCGGGACTGACGCTCTACGCGGTGCTGCTGGAACGGGTCTGACGGCTCGCCCCACCCGTGCCGCGCGGATACGCTGCCGTCATGGCCTCCGACGAGCGGGACGGGCGGGTACCGCTGACCGTCCTGACCGTCCTGGCACTGGTGGCCGGCGCGGCGTGGTGGCGGTCGGCGGCACCGGAGCCGGGTGCGGCCCCGGCAGCCCCGGCACCGGCCACGAGTGCCGAGCCGATCGCCCGCACCTGGCGGGTGGACCCGTCGACCGGCGACGCCTGGCCGGCACGACCGGGGCGCGACCCGGCGCCCAGGGCACTCCGTGCGCCGGCCACCGAGCCGGACCGGTCGGTGGTGATACGGATCGAGGACGACGGCACCTCGCGTGTGCTCCAGGTGTCGCACGTGGTGTGGCGGGAGACGTCCGACCTGACGCCGGGCGGGCCGCCCGTCGTACGGCAGGTGAACCCCTCGCGGGGCGACTACTACCGGCTGTCGGTGAGCTGCTCCGGGGACGGATCGATCGCCGTGCAGCTCTCCGGCACCGGGACGGGCGACGCGCGGCGGTTCCTCCGGTGCGGCGGGCGGCTGGAGCTGCCCTTGCTGGGCGGCACCGGCGCGCTGGTGCTGGTGCGGTTCACCGGTGTACGCGGCCGGGCCGAGCTGAACGCCCGGCTCGAAGCGCTCTACTGACAACGGTCGCGCGTCTGGTGCCGGCGGCTCACCGGCCCCGCTCACGTCCTCGGGCCGGCGTCCCGGCCGCCCGGCCGGCGCTCCCGGACCGGCCTGTCAGCCGCCCAGCCGGGCCAGGTCGGCGCCGTAGTCCGACAGCGGGCCCAGCTCCGGCACCACCCGGACCAGCGAGCCCTGCCGATCCACGAGCACCGCGGCGGCGGTGCCGGGGTGGGCGGACAGGTGCAGGTAGGAGCGCAGGCCGCCGGCCGGGTCGCCGAGCGGGCGTACCCCGGGGACGCTCGCGGGTCCGGCGCTGCGGCCCTCGGTCACCGTGACCACAGTGACGCCGGGCGGGGCGGCGCGGGCCGCGGTGCCGACCTGCTCGGCGCAGGCACAGGCGTCGACCAGGATGATCATGGCGGGCAGCAGGCTGCGCAGCGGTACCGGCGTGTCGTCCGCGCCGACCAGGTCCAGCGCGGGCAGCGGGCTGACCGGTTGCGGCGCGGTGGTGGAGCGGGGGAGCACAGTCGGCGCGCCCGACCGGGTGGTGGTACGCGGCCAGGTGACGGCGGCCAGCCCGGCGAGCGTGACAAGCACCGACACGAGCAGGATCAGCACCGGCAGCCCGAGGCGGGCCGGACCGGCACGGCGGCCGGAGCCCGGTCGCGTGCGGCGCAGCTCCCGGCGGACCTGCCGGGCCTCGTCGGCGAGCGCCGAGGCGTCGTCCGGGACGACCACCCGACTCCACTCCGGGGGCAGGCCGGGCAGCCCGTCCGGCGGCACCTGGCCGTCAGCGTCAGGCACGCCCATCGGACCCCCAGGAACGTCTCGGTGAGCGGACGTCACGTCCCTCACCAGCGTCCCGCACCGGCCGCCGTAACGCCACACCTGGGCGCGGACGGGATTGCGGAGCTACCATGGGAGGAGCGCATAGCCCTAGATCTGGATGCTTCCGTCACCCCTTACCGGGTTGTCACGTGTTCCTCACGGAGCGTGTCGAAAGCATCGGTTTGACCGCCTGTCAAGCTGAAGAAATACCTCTCACAGGGCCCCTGAGCTGCGCCAACGATCAGGACAGCGGTGAGACATCGGTGCCTGAGCGTGTTACCCTAGACACAGCGAAAGGGGTTTCGAACCTATGGTTTTCAGTGTCGGCGAGACCGTTGTTTACCCCCACCACGGGGCCGCACTCATCGAGGCAATCGAGACTCGGGTCATCAAGGGCGAGCCCAGGGAGTACCTCGTCCTGAGGGTCGCACAGGGTGACCTGACGGTCCGGGTGCCCGCCGAGAACGCCGAGATCGTGGGTGTGCGCGAGGTGGTTGGCGAAGAGGGCCTGGGCAAGGTCTTCGACGTGCTCCGTGCACCACACACCGAGGAGCCGACCAACTGGTCGCGGCGTTACAAGGCGAATCTGGAGAAGCTGGCCTCCGGTAACCCGCTGAAGGTGGCCGAGGTCGTCCGCGACCTGTGGCGCCGGGAGCGGGAGCGGGGCCTGTCGGCGGGCGAGAAGCGGATGCTCGCCAAGGCTCGTGACATCCTCGTCGGCGAGGTCGCGCTGGCGGAGAAGAGCACCAAGGACGAGGCCGAGACGCTGCTCGACAAGGTGCTGACCGAGGCCTGATCCACGCCTCTGCCTCTACCCACCCCGCAGCGAACGAATCCGAGGACCGCGACGTGACCGCGCAGCTCAATCCGCGCGGTGACGTCGCGGTCCTCGTTCCTGCGGCCGGTGCCGGGGTACGCCTCGGGCCCGGCGCCCCGAAGGCGCTCCGGTTGCTCGCCGGCGAGCCGCTGCTGGTGCACGCGGTCCGCCGGATCGCCGCCGCGCCGTCCGTGCACACGATGGTGGTGGCCGCGCCGGCGACCGAGGTCGAGGCGGTACGCGCGATGCTCGCCCCCGTGGCCCCGGTGACGGTGGTGCCCGGTGGCGCCGAACGCCAGGAGTCGGTGGCGGCGGCCCTCGCGGCAGTACCCGCCGGTCCGGAGATCGTCTTGGTGCACGACGCGGCCCGCGCGCTCACCCCGCCCCACCTGGTCGAGTCGGTGGCCGCGGCGGTCCGCGACGGGCACGACGCGGTGATCCCGGTGCTGCCCGTGGTCGACACGATCAAAGAGGTCGACGCGACCGAGCGGGTGCTCGGCACGGTCGACAGGTCCGCGTTGCGGGCGGTGCAGACGCCACAGGGTTTCCGCCGGTCGGTGCTGATCGCGGCCCACCGGTCGGCGGGTGACGCGCTGACCGACGACGCCGGGCTGGTCGAGAAGCAGGGGATCACGGTGACCTGCGTACCCGGCTCGGAGCTGGCCCTGAAGATCACCCGCCCGTTCGACATGGCCTTGGCCGAACACCTGCTGACCTCCGGCGCCTGACCGCCCCTCATAAGTCGGCGGTGGATCGCGCCCGGCGGAGGCGGTCTCGGACGACGTACCGCTGGCCCTGCGTGAAGGCGCTACCTCTGCCTCGGCCGTGGTGCGGGATCGGCGTCGGTAGCGTCAGGTGGCCGGCCGATCCCGGCGCCGTGAGTCCGAATACCTGATAACGCCCTTCGGTCCACCCGTTCTTGCGGCTGACCTCGATGATGTCGGCGAGGAGAGCGTCGCGCCGTTCGCCCGTCGCTCGGAGCCGGTTCACCTCACCGACCGTCCAATCGACGTTGTCGAGCCGGAAGAGGATCTTGGGCACCTCTGGAAGGATCTGGCGCTGAGAGTAGAAGGCCAGATGATCCACTGGTTGAAACGACCTGCCCGCCTGGCAGACGTACGCTCGCGCCGACTGGTAGAGCCCCCATGCGTTCTTGGCGGGGACCACCACCGTGTCGTTGCGGGCGGTCGGACGCAGCCGATGTACCTCGGTCACCCGCTCGATCTTCCTGAGCCAGCGGGCGGCATCCGGGTCGGCCCACGCGACGACATCGATCATCTGACTGAGGCGGAACGGCACGTCGGTGGCGAGAAGTGAATCATGATGGGCAAGTCGGTTGCGGAACACCCGGAGAGCGTTCATCGCGCTGGCGACGTCGTGGCGCTTGCCAGACGAGTACGGGAAGGCGCGGTGCAGGGCCTCCCGCCACAGTTGCTCGTGCTCCGAGCCCAACATCGAGACCCAGAAGCCGAAACTCAAGCCCGCGATGATCTGGTCGCGAGTCTCCTTCCGGGAATGTTCCCGACGCAGGCGCGCGCGGACCTCGGAGACGTTCCGGTCGATTCCGTCCTGCACCTGGCGCTTGCCGCTGACCGCCAGGAGGAACCAGGGGATGCCGCGGTCCGGCTCGTTGAGGTGCGCCCTCATCTCCCGATCGATCGCGTTTCGGGTGACGATCTCGACATAGTGGAACGCCTCGAATGACGCACCCGTCAGGGCGACGCTCCACTCGTACAGCTCACAGGCCTTGTTTTCGTCGCCACCGGCGGCAGCCAGATAGGGGTGGAACCTGCCCGGGGAGATCCAGTGGTGCACCGTTCGCGCGTGGGGGTGTGGTGTCACGGACTGGATGCTAAGCGTGACGGTCGCGGGGGGATTGCCCGCCGCGCCGACGGCAAGAAAGAGCCCCAGGCGCTTGCACGAGGCAGAGGCGACACTGGGGCGTACGAGGACCAAACCTAACCACGACCCGGGCCGCCGTCAAGGCGCGACGCGTACCCTCTGGTCATGATCGTTCCTCGGGTGGCTGTCGGCACCGACGTGCACGCGTTCGCGGCCGGGCGGCCCTGCTGGGTCGCGGGCCTGCACTGGCCGGACCAGGACGGCCTGGCCGGCCACTCCGACGCCGACGTGGCGGCGCACGCCGCCTGCAACGCACTGCTCTCCGCCGCCGGTCTCGGTGACCTGGGCGCGAACTTCGGCGTGGACCAGCCGGAGTGGGCCGGTGCCTCCGGGGTGGCGCTGCTGACCGAGAGCGCACGCCGGGTACGGGCGGCGGGCTTGCGGATCGGCAACGTGTCGGTGCAGGTCGTCGGCAACCGCCCCAAGATCGGTTCGCGCCGGGAGGAGGCGCAGCGGGTGCTCTCCGAGGCGGTGGGCGCGCCGGTGACCGTCTCCGCCGCCACCACCGACGGCCTCGGCTTCACCGGGCGCGGGGAAGGGCTGGCCGGGGTCGCAGTGGCCCTGGTCTACGAGGCTCCGGCCGACTGACGCGGTGACCGGGGACGCCGGTCACCGCGTCAGTCGATCAGTCGACGTCGGTGCAGACGTTGTGGGTCGTGCCGTGGAGCATCGTGATGGTCTTGTCGAAGGTGGGGGAGAACTCCACCCGGAACCGGCCGTCGACGATCCACAGCCCCTTCGGCAGCGTGCCGGCGTTCTCCCGGAAGCCGAGCAGCACCGGCCCGGTCACGTACCAGGTCATCGAGCCGTCGGTGCGGTAGACGACGAGGGCGGTGCCGCTCGCGTCCGCCGTCGAGGTGGCGCCGGTCGCCAGGTTCGTCACCCGGTTGATCAGAGCGCCGGTGAACAACTCCCGCTTCGGCGCGCCGTCCGGGTAGGTCTCGATCGTCAGCTTCCGCACCTCGTCCACGATCGGCTCGACCCGTACCGCGAACTCGCATCGTGCGCCGGCGGGCATCTCGAACGGCGCCTGGGGCGCCGGTTCCCAGGCACCCGGGGCGGGATGCCGCTCCGGCGCGGCGGACGCCGAGCCTGGTAGGGCCGCGACCACCGCTGCCACGACGCTCGCCACCGCGATGCTCATCCTGAACCGCATGCTCCACTCCATTCGTCGCTGGTCCGGATCCCTCGCTGGTCCGGGCGGCGAGCATCGCCGGGGCCGCTCACCACCGGCTCACCGCGTCGGGCGGCAACAGCCGAGCGGGCGGACCCGGCCGGCCGGGTTCCTCACCACGCGATCACCGCCGGGCGACAACCCCGGGCTCGGGCCGACCCGTCCTGTTCGGTATGGAGTTCCGCCTGCTCGGGCCGTTCGAGGCCCGCCACGACGGCCGGCCGGTCGAGGTCGGCAGCCGGCGCCAGGAGCGTTGCCTGCTCGGGGTGCTGCTGCTCGACGTCGGCCGGGTGGTGCCGACCGACCGCCTCATCGACCTGCTCTGGAACGGCCGGCCGCCGGCTACGGCCCGGGGCGCGGTGCAGACGTACATCGGGCGGCTGCGGGGCTCGCTCAACCCGTACGGGGTGCGGATCAGCACCCGGGGCGAGGGCTACGTGGTGGAGGAGGACGGGCACCGGGTCGACGCCGACGAGTTCGCCGAGCTGGTCCGGGCGGCCGGGCGGACCGTCGATCCGGCCGAGCGGGTGCGGTCGCTCGACCGGGCGCTCGCCCTCTGGCGCGGGCCGCTGCTCGCCGACGCGGCGGACGACGAGCTGCGGGACCGGCTGCACGGCACGGTCGAGGAACTTCGCCTGGTCGCCGTGGAACTACGGGCCGAGGCGCAGCTCGCGCTGGGCCGGCACACGCGGGCGGTCGCCGACCTGATGCCGCTGGCCGCCCAGCACCCGACGCGGGAACACCTCGTGGCGGTCCTGATGACCGCCCTCTACCGGGGCGATCGGCGGGCCGACGCGCTGCGCCTCTACCGCGCCACCCGGGACCTGCTCGCGGCCGACTTCGGCGTCGAGCCGGGGCCCCGCCTCCGGGAGGTGCAGCGCCGGGTGCTCGCGGGCGACGACCGGCTGGACCGGGCCGCCCGGCCGATGCACGAGATCCGGGTCGGCGACGAGAGCCTGCCGTGGAGCGTGGGCGGCCACCCGGCCCTGGACTTCTGCAACACCCTCGCCGGGTGGGGCCACGAGCCGCCGTTGCCCGGCGCCGAGTGGCTGCGCGGCTACCGGACCCTTGCCGTCTGGGCCGGCCACGTCGGGCTGGTGGACGAGGTCTCGACGAACCGCCTGCTGCACCTCGCACGCCGTGACCCGGTAGCGGCGGAGGCGGTGCTCGACGATGCCCGTACGCTCCGCGCCGCGCTCTACGCCAGCCTGGTCGGCCCGGACGACGGACCGGCCTTCGAGACTGTCGCGCGGGCCGCCGAGGCCGCCGCCCGTACGCTCGTCTTCCGGCGCGAGGCAGACGGACGCGGCAGATGGTGGCCGGACCTGGCGGCCGGGCTGCGGCTGCCGGTGCACGCCGCCGCGTTCAGCGGCGCGCAGCTGCTCGCCGATCCGGCCCGCTTCACGGTACGGGTCTGCCCGGACCGGCGGTGCGGGTGGCTGTTCCTGGACGAGAGCGGGCTGCGCCGGTGGTGCAGTCTGGGGACGTGCGGCGGCCGGGCGGGCGCGTCCTGCCGGAGCGCCTGACGCCGGGCACCCTCGGCGCACTGTGGGTCCGGGCGGATACGCTCGCCGGGATGCCGAGTGACGCCGCCCCCGACCAGTCCGCCGCTGACGGTTACCTGCAACGCGCCCACCTGCTCGCCGAGCTGGGGCGCTACGACGAGGGGATCGGCGAACTCACCGCGCTGATCGCGACCGAGCCGGCACACGTGCCCGCGTTGACCATGCTGGCCCGGATGCACCTGGCCGCCGACCGGCCGTCCGAGGCGCTCGCCGCTGCCGAGGCCGCAGTGGCCGCCGCAGGCGGCCCGCCCGCCCCTGAACCGCCTGCCTTGGGGACGCCGGCTGCGGAGGCGTCCACCAGCGACACGCCCGGCGCGGTGCCACCCGCTGCCGGGGAGGTCGTGCCGGCGCTCGTGGCGCGCGGGTTCGCCCTCCTCGACCTCGAACGCTGGAAGCCCGCCGCCGCCACCGCCGACGAGATCCTGGCGCGTGCGCCGGGTGACGCGTACGCGCAGCGCAGTGCCGCCGCCGTCCTCTCCGCGTCCCGCAACGGGCAGGCGGCGCTGGACGCGGCGTGGCGCGGGGTGGAGCTGGCCCAGGACGAGCCGGAGGCGCACCTGGTGCTGGGCCTGGTCGCGGTGCGGCTGCAACTGTTCGACCTGGCCGAGCGGGCCTACCGGGAGGCGCTGCGGCTGGACCCGGAGCTGGGCGAGGCGGGGCAGGACGTGGGCGTGGCCCGGCTGGAACGCCACCGGTACGCCGAGACGCTGGAACACCTGACCGCGCTGGCCGACCTGCCGGTGGCGCGTCCCGACCCGGCGCGGACCGTGGACGACGGCATCCGGCGGCTCCTGCTGTCGGTGGCCGGCTGGTCGCTGCTCGCGAGCGTGCTGGTCGCCGCGCTGGCCCCGGCCTCGTCCGGCGCGTCCCGGCTGTTCGCGGTGCTGGCTGTGGCCGGGACGGCGGTGCTCCTGCGGCGCCCGGCGACGTGGCGGCCCGGACTGCGGGAGGCGACGGCACGCGGCCTGGTCGTGCCGGTCTACGCGGCCGCCGCCGCGGTGGTGCTGCTGCTCGTGTACGCGCTGGTCGGCGGCCCGTTGCCGCTGGTCGGAGCGATCACCGCGTCGGTGGTGGCCGGATTCACCGCGTTCGCTCGCCGGTGAGAGGGTAGGAGGACCGGAAACACCGGCTGAAGGAAGCGGGAATCAGTGCTCACCGTCAACGCCTACGCGGCGACGTCCGCGACCGAACCGCTCACTCCGACCACGATCGAGCGGCGGGATCTCGGACCGGACGACGTTCTCGTCGACATCAGGTTCTCCGGCATCTGCCACTCCGACATCCACACCGCGCGTAGCGAGTGGGGCCCGACCCGCTACCCGATCGTGGTGGGCCACGAGATCGCGGGCGTGGTGCGGGAGGTCGGCTCCGCTGTGACGAAGTTCGCCGTCGGCGACCGGGTCGGCGTCGGCTGCCTGGTCGACTCCTGCCGGGAGTGTGACAACTGCGGCAAGGGCCTGGAGCAGTACTGCCTGAAGGGCAGCACCGGCACGTACGGCGGGGTGGGGCGGGACGGCGAGCCGACCCAGGGCGGCTACTCGCAGGCCATCGTGGTCAGCGAGGACTTCGTGCTGCGCATCCCGGACGGCATCGGGCTGGACGCCGCCGCGCCGCTGCTCTGCGCCGGCATCACCACGTACTCGCCGCTGCGGCACTGGAACGCCGGGCCGGGCCGCCGGGTGGCGGTGATCGGCATGGGCGGTCTCGGCCACATGGCCGTGAAGCTGGCCCACGCGATGGGCGCCGAGGTGACGGTGCTGTCCCAGTCGCTGAAGAAGAGGGAGGACGGGCTGCGGCTCGGCGCCGACCACTACTACGCCACCTCCGACGAGGACACGTTCACCGAGCTGGCCGGCTCGTTCGACCTGGTCATCAACACCGTGAGCGCGACCCTCGACATGGACGCGTACCTGCGGCTGCTCGCCGTGGACGGGACGCTGGTCAACGTGGGCGCCCCGGAGAAGCCGCTGTCGGTGCACGCGTTCTCGCTGATCCCGGCCCGGCGGTCGTTCGCCGGGTCGAACATCGGCGGCATCGCGGAGACCCAGGAGATGCTCGAATTCTGCGCCGAGCACGGGCTGGGCGCCGAGATCGAGGTGATTCCGGCCGAGAAGATCAACGAGGCGTACGAGCGGGTGCTCGCCTCCGACGTGCGCTACCGCTTCGTCATCGACGCGTCCACGTTCTGACGACCGCGTGCGAAGGGGCCGCGTCCGTGCCGGGCGCGGCCCCTTCTCGCGTACGTCAGGACTTGCGCGCCCAGGTCCAGGCGTAGCCGTCGTCCTCGCAGTCGGCGGCCGCGTCGCAGAGGTCGAGCGGGCGGAACGTGTCCACCATGACCGCCAGCTCGTCGAAGAACTCCGCACCGATCGAGCGCTCAGCCGCGCCCGGCTGGGGGCCGTGGGTGAAGCCGGACGGGTGCAGCGAGATCGAGCCCTGCTCGATGCCGGAGCCGCGCCGGGCCTCGTAGTTGCCGCCGGTGTAGAACAGCATCTCGTCGGAGTCGACGTTGTGGTGGTTGTACGGCACCGGGATGGCGGCGGGGTGGTAGTCCACCTTGCGCGGCACGAACGAGCAGATCACGAAGTTCGGGCCCTGGAACGTCTGGTGCACGGGCGGCGGCTGGTGGATCCGCCCGGTGATCGGCTCGAAGTCGTGGATGGAGAACGCCCACGGGTACATGTGCCCGTCCCAGCCGACCACGTCGAACGGGTGGTTGGCGTAGACGTACCTCGTCCAACCGCGCCGGTGCTTGACCAGCACCTCCACCTCCTCGCCGTCGACGAGCAGCGGGGTGTCCGGGCCGCGCACGTCGCGCTCGCAGTAGGGCGCGTGCTCCAGGAACTGCCCGCGTACGGAGAGGTAGCGCTTGGGCGGCCCGATGTGGCCGGACGCCTCGACGGCGAGCAGCCGGGTCGGTTCGTCGCCGGTGGGCACCAGGCGGTGGATGGTCGAGGTGGGGATGACGACGTAGTCGCCCGCCACCGCGTCGAGCACGCCGAACGGCGACTCGACCCGCATCGACCCGGCCTCCAGGTAGAGGCAGTGGTCGCCGGTGGCGTCGCGGAACAGCGGCGACGGCCGGTCGGCGAGCACGTAGGCGATGCGTACGTCGTCGTTGGCGAGCAGGTACTGCCGGCCGAGCACCGGGTCCGCGCCGGTGCCGTCGAGCTTGTGCGTGCGCAGGTGGCGCGGCTTGAGCGGCAGGTTCGGCACGCGGGTGACTGTGGGCGGGGCGTACTCCTCGGCGGCGAGGATCGCGGTCGGCGCGTGCCGGTGGTAGAGCAGCGACGAGTCGGAGGAGAAGCCCTCCTGGCCGACCAGTTCCTCCGCGTAGAGCGTGCCGTCGGGCTGGCGGAACTGGGTGTGGCGCTTGCGCGGCACATCGCCGACGCTGCGGTAGTACGGCATCTCGCCTCCCGATATGTCCCGTTCTCCGGCCGGTGGCGTCCGATAATCGGACGCTGTTGTCCGTTCCTCGTAGCGTCCCGTACATTCTTGTCTCGTGTCAACGCAGGTGCCCTGCCTCCTCTCCGGCCTGGTGGACGACGCCGCGGTCTTCCCGCCCGGCAACGCCGCGCTGCCCGACGCGGTGACCGCGCACCGCACCCACCGCACCGCCTGGTACGCGGACATGGTCGGTCCGCTGCTGCTGCCCGCCTCGGAGATCCAGCGCGGGTCGCTGAGCGGCCTGGTGGACCCGGCCGGGGGCCTGGTGATCGGCCTGATCGGCGACACCGGCCTGGATCAGATCCCGCAGGCGCTGGACGCGCTCGCGCCCGACGGGGTGAGCGCCCGGCAGATCGAGGCGCCGGTCGCCAAGCGCGGCGAGGACCCGCAGCCCGGGCTGTCCGAGCTGATGACGCTCGCCGGCCGGCTCGACGGCGCTGCCGTGTACGCGGAGATCCCGCTGACCTTCGGGCTGATGGGCGCGCTCGACACGCTCGCCGAGGCACGCGCCTCCGGGCTGCCGGTGGCCGCCAAGTTCCGCACCGGCGGGCTCGCCGCCGAGTTGTTCCCCACCCCGGTCGAGCTGGCCGCGGTGATCTGCGCGTGCCGGGACCGTAAGCTGCCGTTCAAGCTCACCGCCGGGCTGCACCACGCGATCCGGCACCGCGACCCGGAGACCGGCTTCAACCACCACGGTTTCGTCAACGTGCTGGGTGCCACGCTCGCCGCCGTCGGGGGCGCCGAGGTGGACGGCGTGGCCGAGCTGCTCGCGGCCACCGACCCGGTACGGGTGGTCGAGCCGGCCCGGGCGCACCGCGACGCCGAGCGCCCGCTCTGGGTCGGGTACGGCTCGTGCAGCATCTCCGAACCACTTACCGATCTGATCCGGCTGGGGCTGGTGAACGGAGGCTTCGAGGCATGAGCTGGGTTCCGGGTGTGGCAGGGTCGCCGTACGGGGTGACGAACCTGCCTTACGGCGTGTTCCGGCACGGCGGAGGCGAGCCGCGCGTCGGCGTCCGCATCGGTGACTTCGCGCTGGACCTGGCCGGCGCGGAGGCCGCCGGTCTGGTGCTGGCCGGCGGCGCGCTGGGCCGGCCGACGCTCAACGCCTTCATGGCGCTCGGCCGCCCGCAGTGGACGGCGGTTCGGCAGCGGGTGGTCGAGCTGCTCACCGAGCCGGAGCACCGTCCGGCGGTCGAGCCGCTGCTGGTGCCGCTGCGCGAGGTCGAGATGGCGCTGCCGTTCGAGGTGGCCGACTACGTCGACTTCTACTCCTCCGAGCACCACGCCTCGAACGTCGGGCAGATCTTCCGGCCCGGGCAGCCGCCGCTGCTGCCGAACTGGAAGCACGTGCCGATCGGCTACCACGGCCGGGCCGGCACCGTGGTCGTCTCCGGCACCCCGGTGACCCGCCCGACCGGCCAGCGGGCGAGCGCGCAGGGCCCGACCACCGGCGCCTCGGTCCGGCTGGACATCGAGGCCGAGGTGGGCTTCGTGGTGGGCGTGCCGAGCCGGCTCGGCGAGCGGGTGCCGGTGGCCGACTTCGCCGGCCACGTCTTCGGCGTGGTGCTCGTCAACGACTGGTCGGCCCGGGACATCCAGGCGTGGGAGTACCAGCCGCTCGGACCGTTCCTCGGCAAGTCGTTCGCCACGTCCGTGTCGGCCTGGGTGACGCCGCTGGAGGCGCTGTCCGACGCGTTCGTGCCCGCGCCGGATCAGGACCCGCCGGTGCAGGACTACCTGCGCGACACCCCGCACCTCGGGCTGGACCTGACGCTGTCGGTCGAGTGGAACGGCGAGCGGGTCGCCGAGCCGCCGTTCGCCGGCATGTACTGGACCCCGGCCCAGCAACTCGCGCACCTCACCGTCAACGGCGCGTCGCTGCGTACCGGCGACCTCTACGCCTCCGGCACCGTCTCCGGTCCGGAGCGCGGCCAGGTCGGTTCGTTCCTGGAGCTGACCTGGGGCGGAGTCGAGCCGGTCAAGTTCGCCGACGGCAGCGAGCGGACGTTCCTGGAGGACGGCGACACGGTGACGATCACCGCCACCGCGCCCGGCCCGGACGGCACCACAGTCGCGTTGGGCGAGGTCACCGGGACGATCCTCCCGGCTCGCTGAGATCCGACCTTCCGAACCGGCCCCGGTCGCACCCGATGTGCGACCGGGGCCGTTTCCTTCGGCGTTGATCGCTCCGGATCACCTACGCCCCGGCCGGTGGCTCCCGGTCGAGCCGGGCGCCGCCCGCGGTGCCGGGCCGGGGCGTACCCGCGGAAGCCGAAACAGGAAGGACCGAGCATGACCGAGTTGACCGGTGCCGTCTGGCGCACCAGCAGCCGCTCGAACGATCAGGGTCTCTGCGTCGAGGTGGCGACGAACGTGGTCGCCGCGCACGGCGTGGTGGGCGTACGCGACTCGAAGGACCCGGACGGTCCGGCGCTCGCGGTGAGCCCGCCGGGCTGGGCCGCGTTCGTCACCGCGCTGCGGGGCGGCGGGCTCCGCGGCTGACCGCCCTTGCGCCACACCGGTGCCCCGGCCGGGGCACCGGTGGTGGAAATGTCACCGGGAGGCTCCCCGTTTCCGGTCACGGCCCGTACCGTGTACGACACGGGAGGTGCCATGTCGACGGTGACGGTTTCCGCATTCATCGAAGCGCAGAACGCCGATCTGTGGCGGCTGCTCACCGACCTCCCGGCCCGCGCCGACTGGCTCTCGGCGGTGGACGCGGTCGAGGTCCTCGGCGCCGGCGGGTTCGGGCCGGGCACCGGGTGGCGGGAGACCCGCGTCCGGCCGGACGGCGGCACCGAGCCGGAGGAGTTCGAGGTGATCGAGGCGGTCGCGCCCGGCCGCCTGGTGCTCGGGTCGCGGGGCGCCGGCGCCGACTACCGGATCACCTGGACGCTGCGCACGGTCGAGCGGCGGCGGCGCGGCTGCACCGAGGTCACGGTCGAGCAGGAGGCGGTGCCGACCCGGGCGTACGGGCGGGTGCTGGCCCTGATCCTCGGTGGCCTGGCCGCCCGCGCGGTCGAGGGCGCACTCCGGCGTGACCTGGCCGACCTGGCACTCGCAGCCGGTCCCGCCCGGTCCACCGAGGCCGCCTGAGCCGACCCGGCCGCTCCCCGTACCCGGCCCGCACGCGGCCGGTAGGGTGCCGGGGCGGAGGTGACGGATGGCGAAGGCCGCGAGGCGGCGGGCCGTGGTGGCGCTGGTGGCGGTGCTCGCCGTCGCGGCGTCGGTCGCCGTGGTCGTCCGGGTGCTGGCGCCCGCCGAGGTCGACACACCGGCCCGGAAGCCCTACCCGGCGGCGCCCGCGCCGACCGCCGGGGTGCTCGCGCGGCTGCCGGTGGCACCGCTCGTCGTGGACGGCCGGCTCCGCGTCTACGCGGGCACCCGTCAGGTGTACGCGGACCAGCCGGTCACCGGACGGCACCGGGTCACCCCGTTCTGGTCCTTCCGCCGCTGGCCGGCGACGCTGGTCGGAGTGCTCGCCGAGGGCACCACAGTGGTCAGCCGCTGGTCCGACGGGAAGCTGGTGGCGCTCGACGCGCGTACCGGACGGGTGGCCTGGCGGGCCGACGGCCCGCAGCCGGAGTCCGTGCCGGAGCCGCGACGCACCTTCGCCGCCACGGTCTGGGATCCGGCCGGGCTGCACGTGGCGCGCACTGCGGACGGGCGGAGCGTGCTGCTCGCGGCCGGTCCGGGCGGGCTCGGCGGCTACGACCTGGCTGACGGCCGCCGGCTCTGGCGCGCGGACGTGAGCCGGGGTTGCCGGTCCGACGTGGGCACCACCGCCAGCGGTGAGCTGGTCGGCGTGGAGCGCTGCGACGGTCCGGCCGCGGTCGAGCTGCGGGACGCGGCGACCGGTACGGTGCGGACCCGCTGGCGGCCGCCGGACGCGCCGGAGCAGCTCGTCGTCACGCCGGTGGGCTGCCGCGACGGGTACTCCGGTTGCCGCGGGCTGCGTACCGCCGGGCCGGACGGCGCGGACAGCCGGGGCTGGCTGGTGACCGACCCGGGTGAACCGGCCGCCGCGCCGGGCCTGGACCACCCGGACACGGTGCTCGACGGTGAGCGGACGGTGGACACGTCCGGCCCGGTGGTGGTCGGGCGCTCGGCGCGTACCGGCGAGGAGCTGTGGCGCCGGGCGGACATCCATCCGGCCCGGGTGCTCGCGGCCGAGCCGGGGCGGGTGCACCTGCTGACCGACCGGCGGGAACTGGTCACCGTCGACCCGCTCACCGGTACGACCCGGTCGAGTTTCGTGCTCGACCTGGGCCGGGACGGGATCGGCTGGCGGCCGGGCCGGGCGTACGCGGTGGACGGCTACGTCGCTGTGGAACGGCTGCGGGAGAAGGCCGCTCCGGAGGACGACGACCAGGGCTACTTCCTGATGGCCGAACCGGTGCTGTTGGCGGTGAGCTGATCTGGCGAGTCAAGCCCAAAAACGGACAAAAGCACCTATAGTCCTCTTGTCTGATCGGTCGGACGAAGACGCCCGGCGCCGGTCCGTAGGGGGTTGACGGACCGGCGCCGGGCGCGCCCGGTCAGGCCGGCGCGGCCTCGGCGGCGGCCAGGAACGCGTCGTTCTCGGCCGGGGTGCCGATGGTGACCCGGACACCGTCGCCCGGGAACGGGCGGACGATCACACCGCGCGCCTCGCACGCCCGGCCGAACTCCACCGCCCGCTCGCCCAGCGGCAGCCACACGAAGTTGGCCTGGCTGTCCGGCACGTCCGGGACGAACTTGCGCAGCGCCTCGGTGACCCGGTCCCGCTCGGCCACGACCAGCGCGCAGCGCCGCTCCACCTCGCCGGCCTGCGCCAGCGCGGCCAGCGCGCCGGCCTGGGCGGCCATGCTGGTGGAGAACGGGGTGACCACCTTGCGCACGGCGGCGGCCACCTCCGGCGCCGCGACCAGCCAGCCGATCCGCAAACCGGCCAGACCCCACGCCTTGGACAGCGTGCGCAGCACCGCCACGTTCGGCCGGTCCAGGTAGGTCAGGCCGTCCGGCACCTCCGGGTCGGTGACGAACTCCCGGTACGCCTCGTCGATCACCACGAGCACGTCGTCCGGCATCGCGTCGAGGAAGCGGTCCAGCTCGGCCCGGCGCACCGCCGTACCGGTGGGGTTGTTCGGGTTGCAGACCAGGACCATCCGGGTCCGGTCGGTCACCGCCGCCGCCATCGCGTCCAGGTCGTGGCCGTGGCCGGCGTCGTTCGGCACCCGCACGCTTGTCGCGCCGCTGGTCGCCGCGATGATCGGGTACGCCTCGAAGGAGCGCCACGAGTAGAGCAGCTCGTCACCGGGCAGGCAGGTGGCACGGACCAGGTGCTCGGCCAGCGCCACCGAACCGCAGCCGGTGGCGATCCGGTCGGCGTCCACGCCGTACCGCTCGGCGAGCGCCTGACGCAGCGCCACCACGCCCATGTCCGGGTAGCGGTGCGAACCGGCCACCGCCTCGGCGACCGCCTCCACCACGCCCGGCAGCGGACCGTACGGCACCTCGTTGCTGGCCAGCTTGATCGCCTCGGCCAGGCCCAGCTCCCGGGCCAGGTCGGCGGGGCTGCGGCCGGGCACGTAGTTGGGCAGCGCGTCCAGGTCGGCGCGGGTGAGCCGCAGCGCAGGCTGGTGGCGTCCGGTCTCGGTCATGGGGTGTCTCCCGGGGTGTCGGCGCTCTCGGGCGGGGCGGTACTGGTGTCACGCTTGCGGGGGAGCTGGACCACCACCGTCTGCGCCCGCTTGTCGTGCAGGGCCTGGCGCAGCGGGTGGTCGAACAGGGGCGAGATCGCATCGATGAGCTGGAGCAGCAGACCCAGTCCGCAGCAGTACCAGAGCAGCGTCGGCAGGCCGAGCGTGCTCCAGCGCCGGGTGGCCCGGCCGAAGCCGAGCGGCTGGTCCGCCTCGACCGGCAGCGCGCGGACGCCCATCAGCCGCTTGCCGAAGGTCTGACCGCGCGCCGCCATCGACGGCACCTCGTACGCGTACCAGAGCGCTGTGGCGATCACCAGAATGGCGATCTGGAGGCCGCCGGCCTGGTCGTCGATCTGGGGCAGCCCCTCGGTGGACGTGTCGCCGTTGAGCGCCCGGCGCACCGACTCGCGCAGGTACGGGGAGACCGCCTCGACGTAGCGCCAGACGAACCAGCCGTTGACAACGGCGTTGAGCAGGAACACCACGCCGAAGTCGATCAGGCGCGCGACCAGCCGGGCACCGTACGACGCGAGCGGCAGTCCGTGCGGGCGCGGGATCGGCTGTGCTCCCGGCCAGTGCGGGTACGGCCAGCCCGGCGGCGGTCCCTGCATACCCGGCCCGGCCGGTCCCGGTTGCCCGGGCTGCCCGGGCTGACCCGGCCACGGGTTCACCTGACCCGGCTGCCCCGGCCACGGGCCGGGCTGCCCCGGCTGTCCCGGCCACGGGGTCGGTGCGGCCGGCGGGCCGGACGTCGGGGTCGCCTCGGGCCGGCCGCCGGGACCGGAGGCCTGCTGGTCGGCGGCGGGCGTCGCGGCGGCCGGCGCGGGCTCGGGTTCGGCGGCCGGCGGGCCGTCGGGCGGGGTGACGTCGACCGGGATCGGCGCGCCGATCCAGCCCTCGCCGTCCCACCACCTGCGGGTCTCCGTGTCGGCGGGGTCGACGTACCAGCCGGGTTCCAAACTCACGATGCCGTCCTCATTCGCGACTGCGGGGCTCGCAGACCCGGCTCACTCCTCGCGCTCACGATGCCGTCCTCATTCGCGACTGCGGGGCTCGCAGACCCGGCTCACTCCTCGCGCTCACGATGCCGTCCTCATTCGCGACTGCGGGGCTCGCAGACCCGGCTCACTCCTCGCGCTCACGGGCCAACCTTAACGACGACAGTCCCGGCGAACTTGTCGTGGAGGCACTGCTGCCAGGGCTTGTCCCACAGTTGCCAGAAACCGTCGAGGTAGCTGAGGAACGGAACGAACATCCCGCCGGCGAACTCGACGACCCAGCGCTTGCCGAGCATGCCCCGGCTCAGCACGGCGTCCGGCTGCACCGGCACGATCCGCAGCTTCATCACCTTCTTGCCGAGCGTCTGCCCGGTCCGGCGGGCGTACTCGACGTGGTAGACCCAGTAGAAGACGAGCATCAGCAGCAGGACCCCCAGCTCGGCGGCGAGCAGCGGCAGGAACACGCTCGTCCAGACCTCGACCGGGTCGGGGCCGTTCGGTCCGGTCTGCTCCAGCTCGTCGATCATCCGGAAGAAGACGAGGAAGAACACCGGCAGGAACAGCACCATCATCACCGCCGTGGCGACCGCGGTGTCGATCAGGTAGGCGAGCAGCCGGTCGCCGAAGCCCGCCAGCGGCTGCCCGTTCGGCGCCACCGGGGGCGGGACGGGCCTCGGGGCGTACCCGGGTGGGGGGTAACCGGGCGGCGGGTAACCGGGCGGGCCTGCGTACCCCTGGGGAACGTGCTGTGCGGGCACCGCCGGTCCGCCGGGCGGCGCGAAGCCGCCGCCCGCGGGTGGAGGACCGGCGGGCGGCGGCGTCGGGTTCGGAGGAGGCTGGGTCACGCGGACAGTGTTACAGGTTCCCGCGCTTCTCCTGCTCGCGCTCGATCGCCTCGAACAGGGCCTTGAAGTTGCCCTTGCCGAAGCCGAGCGAGCCGTGCCGCTCGATCAGCTCGAAGAAGACTGTGGGACGGTCCTGCACCGGCTTGGTGAAGATCTGGAGCAGGTAGCCGTCCTCGTCCCGGTCGACCAGGATCTTGCGGGACTGAAGCTCCTCGATCGGCACCCGGACGTTGCCGATGCGGGCGCGCAGCTCCGGGTCCTCGTAGTACGAGTCTGGGGTGTCCAGGAACTCGACGCCCGCGGCGCGCATGGCGTCCACGCTGGCGAGGATGTCGTTGGTGGCCACGGCGATGTGCTGGGCGCCGGGGCCCTGGTAGAACTCCAGGTACTCGTCGATCTGCGACTTCTTGCGGGCCACGGCCGGCTCGTTGAGCGGGAACTTCACCTTGCGGGTGCCGTTGGCGACGACCTTGCTCATCAGCGCCGAGTAGTCGGTGGCGATGTCGTCGCCGATGAACTCCGCCATGTTCGAGAAGCCCATGACGCGCTTGTAGAACTCGACCCACTCGTCCATCCGGCCCAGCTCCACGTTGCCGACCACGTGGTCGACCGCCTGGAAGAACCGCTTCGGCTGGATGCCGGCGTCGATCATCGGCTGCCGGTCCACGATCGGGCCGCGGGCCACGAACCCGGGCAGGAACGGGCCGGTGTAGCGGGACCTGTCGACCAGGCTGTGCCGGGTGTCGCCGTACGCGGCGATGGACGCCATCCGCACGGTGCCGTGCACGTCGCTGACGTCGTGCGGCTCGACCAGGCCGGTCGCGCCCTGCGCCACGGCGTGCGCGTACGCGGCGTCCACGTCCGGCACCTCCAGCGCGATGTCGGAGACGCCGTCGCTGTGCTTCGCCACGTGCTCGGCGCCGTCGGCGTCCGGGCGGACCGCGCCGGTCAGCACGAAGCGGGCCGAACCGCTGGTCAGCACGTACTGCGCGTGGTCCCGGTAGCCCTGCTCCGGCCCCCGGTACGCCACGCACGTCATGCCGAACGCGGTGGAGTAGTAGTGCGCGGCCTGCTTGGCGTTGCCCACCAGGAAGTGGACGTGGTCCATGCCCTTGACCGGGAACGGGTCGCGGGTGATGTCGTGGTCGACTGCGCCGACGAGAGCGTCGACGTCGACCTCCTCGGTCGACTGGGGTCGGTCGATCGCCTGGGTCATGGGTGCCTCCCTCGCGTACCGGCCGGCCTCGTGGGCCGCCGTGGATGTGCTCTTCCGGCGAGGATCTACGGACCGCATCGAGTTGGGCAACAGTTGACGTAATTCCTGGTCAGGTTGTGCATTCGGTACCGTCGGGCACCATGAACACTGGTCAGGATGTACAGCTCGACGAGCTGGACGCTCGCTTGATCGAACTGCTCGCGGAGGAGCCCCGGATCGGCGTGCTGGAGTGCTCCCGCCGCCTCGGCGTGGCCCGCGGCACGGTCCAGGCCCGGCTCGACAAGCTCGTCGGCCGGGGCGTGGTGACCGGGTTCGGGCCGGACATCACTCCCGCCGCGATCGGCTTCGGGGTGACCAGCTTCGTCACGTTGGAGATCAGCCAGCGGCACGGCCACGACCAGGTCACCGCGCACCTGGCCGCGATCCCCGAGGTGCTGGAGGCGCACACCATCACCGGCTCCAGCGACCTGCTCTGCCGGATCGTCGCCCGGTCGAACACCGACCTCCAGCGGGTCATCGACCAGATCGTCGCCTCGGAGGGCATCCGGCGCGCGTCCACCATCATCGCGCTGGCCGAGCAGATCCCGTACCGGACGCTGCCGCTGGTCCGCTCCGCCGCCCGCGGGTAAGGAAGGGCCCCCTGTTAACGCCTTCGGAGGTGGAAGGGCCCCTTATTAACACCCCGGACCACCCAAGAAGCGCCGCGACACGCACCGCACGCGGCCCGGGGGACCGGTGATCGTCGCTACCGTGTGCGGTGTGAAGGGCCTAGGGGTACGCGGCTGGTTGCTGCTCGGGCTCGTCACCGTGGTCGTACTCGCCGCGACAGGCGTCTGGAACCCGTTCCCGGCGCTCTGGGACTGGGTCGACCGCAGCAAGCCGATCAGCGAGCCGGACGTGGTCTGGCAGCAGCGCGTCGGCGGCACGCCGCGCAGCGTCACCATCGCCGGCGACACGGTGATCGTCGAGCAGCGCACCCGCATCGAGGCGCGCAACCTCGCCGACGGCGGCCAGTTGTGGGAGCGCAAGGCCGACTGGTCGGCGGTCGCGGGCAGCGGCCGGGAGTCGGTCGTCGCCGTGGGCCGGCTGCTCGACAAGGGGTACGAGGTGCTCGACCCGGCCAGCGGCGTGACCCGCCGCCGCGACGACCGCGCGATTGCCGTCTGGACCTACCGGAACCTGCTGCTGGACGCGTACTGCGTGCAGGCCACCGACTGCACGCTGCGCGCCTGGGAACCGCGCGGCACCGCTCCGCTGTGGAGCGCGTTCCTGCCCGGTGTGCACAGCGGCGTGCTCGCCGACAACCCGGAACTACTGGGTACCCGGCGGCTCGGCGCCACCCGGATCGACGGCGGGGTGGCCGGGCCGGAGTCCGTCCCGCCGCTGCTCGGTTTCCCGGTCGACGGGCGGGTGCACGTGGTGGACACCGCCACCGGCCGGGTGCTCCAGAACGTCCAGCCCGGCCGCGAGGAGCGGCTCGCGGTGGTCGGTGGCCGGCTGCTGCGGATCGCGGCCACCTCCCGCGACGGGAGCTGCTACTACGCCGTGACCGCAGTGGACCCGGCCACCGGTCAGCAGGTGTGGCGGCGTGCCGGGATCAACCTGCGCACCGCCGACTACGCCGGCTGCGTGCAGCGGGAGGATCCGCAGGGCGGGCGCAACGTGATCATCGGGGTCGCCCCGGACGGGCGTGAGACGGTGCTCGACGGGTACGACGGCCGGCTGCTCCAGGTCGGCGCGGACGGCGAGAAGCTGCTCGCCGTGGACGACCGGTACGCCGTGGTGCGCAGCGCCGACAAGGGCTCGCTGCTGGGCCGGGAACTGTCGGCCGATCGGACGCGCTGGACCCGGCCGGCGGGCGGCAAGAGCGGTGCGGCGCTCACCCCGTACGCGGCGGTGATCAGCGAGGAGAAACCGTCGCGGCTGATCGCGGTCGAGCCGCGGGAGGGCCGGGTGCTGGTCGAGCTGCGTACCTCGGCGAACGCGCTGGCGGTCGGCCCGAATGGCATGATCATCGGCGAGGGGCGGGAGATCGGGTACGTCCGCTGGGGCGCCGGCACGGGCGAGGCGCCGGGGCCGGGCCAGGACGGCGCGCCGGTGGCGCCGGACCCCGGAGGCAGCTGGCGACCGCCCAGTGACCAGGGAAGTTGCGGACCGAAACGGGAACTCTGCGCCGACGGCAAGTGACAGCGGGTGAGAGCGTCGTCCCAGGACCCACCTGCGGGTGCCACCGATCGACGGCTCTGCCCTAGGCTTTTCGGTCATGAGCAGTGCCGCCGCCTTCTCGTACGCACCCCTGCTGCCGACCGGTCCCGACCAGACCGAATACCGCCTGGTCACCGACGAGGGCGTGGACGTCGTCAACGGCCCCGGAGGCCGCCGGTTCCTCACGGTGGATCCGGGCGCGCTGACCGCGCTGACGGCCGAGGCGATGCACGACATCGCCCACTTCCTGCGCCCGGCCCACCTGGCTCAGCTCCGCGCGATCATCGACGACCCGGCGGCCTCGCCGAACGACCGCTTCGTCGCGCTCGACCTGCTGCGCAACGCCAACATCGCGGCCGGCGGTGTGCTGCCGATGTGCCAGGACACCGGCACCGCGATCGTGATGGGCAAGCGCGGCCGGCACGTGCTCACCGACGGCACCGACACGGAGGCGATCTCGCGCGGCGTCTACCAGGCGTACACCCGGCTCAACCTGCGCTACTCGCAGCTCGCCCCGCTGACCATGTGGGACGAGCGGAACACCGGCAGCAACCTGCCCGCCCAGGTGGAGCTGTACGCCGAGGACCCGGACGGCCACGCCGACGCGTACAAGTTCCTGTTCATGGCCAAGGGTGGCGGCTCGGCCAACAAGTCCTACCTCTACCAGGAGACCAAGGCGCTGCTGAACCCGACGCGGATGATGCAGTTCCTGGAGGAGAAGCTGCGGCTCATCGGCACCGCGGCCTGCCCGCCCTACCACCTGGCGATCGTCATCGGCGGCACCTCCGCCGAGTACGCGCTGAAGACCGCGAAGTACGCCTCCGCGAAGTACCTCGACGCGCTGCCCACCGAGGGCTCGATGAGCGCGCACGGCTTCCGTGACCTGGAGCTGGAGGCCGAGGTGCTGGAGCTGACCCGCAACTTCGGCATCGGCGCGCAGTTCGGCGGGCGCTACTTCTGCCACGACGTACGGGTGGTCCGGCTGCCCCGGCACGGCGCCTCCTGCCCGGTGGCGATCGCGGTCTCCTGCTCGGCCGACCGGCAGGCGGTGGCGAAGATCACCCCGTCGGGCGTCTGGCTGGAGCGACTCGAAACCGACCCGGCGCGCTACCTGCCCGACGTGACCGACGAGACGCTGGAGACCGAGGAGGTCGTCCGCGTCGACCTGAACCGGCCGATGGACGAGATCCGGGCCGAACTGTCGAAGTACCCGGTGAAGACCCGGCTGTCCCTGACCGGTCCGCTGGTCGTCGCGCGGGACATCGCGCACGCGAAGATCGCCGAGCGGCTGGACGCGGGCGAGCCGATGCCGCAATACCTCCGCGACCACGCGGTCTACTACGCCGGGCCCGCGAAGACCCCCGAGGGCTACGCCTCCGGCTCGTTCGGCCCCACCACGGCCGGCCGGATGGACGCGTACGTGGAGAAGTTCCAGGCGGCCGGCGGCTCGATGGTGATGCTCGCGAAGGGCAACCGGTCCGCCCAGGTCACCCGCTCCTGCCAGGCCCACGGCGGGTTCTACCTCGGCTCGATCGGCGGCCCGGCCGCCCGGCTGGCGCAGGACTGCATCAAGCACGTCGAGGTGCTCGAATACGCCGAGCTGGGCATGGAGGCGGTCTGGAAGATCGAGGTGGAGGACTTCCCCGCCTTCATCGTCGTCGACGACAAGGGCAACGACTTCTTCGCCGAGGTCACCAAGCCGGTCCTCACCGTCGGCCGGCGCTGACGTCGGACGTACACGAGGGCGCCCGGGACGGTCCGGGCGCCCTCGGCGTGTTCGTCATGCATCGGCCTCCTCGGATGTCGTCACCGACAACCGGTGAGGAGTCTGTGCGCCGTCGCTACCGGATCGCTATCGCCTCGCCGCGCCGCTCGGTGACCGCCGGGCTACGCTGCTGGAAGTCGCATGGCGGCTGGCGAGGGTGGCGGCGGATCCGCGGCACACCTCGAGCGCGCTCGGGCACCTCGGCATGATCCGGCACCGGCTGGGTCACACGGTGCCGGCCCGCCGGCCGCTCCGGGCGGCGCTGCGCCTGAAGTGGAGCACCGGTACGCCGGTCGGGCGCTGGCGCTGTTCCGCCAGGTCGAGTCGCCGGACCGGCGGGAGACCGAGAGACTGCTGGCCGAGCTGGGCCGAGGGCCGCGCCGCTTTCCCTGCACACCGACCGGCGGCGCGGCAGGATGGAACGCGTGACGACTCCAGAGGCGACCGGCTACCGGATCGAACGCGACTCGATGGGCGAGGTGGAGGTGCCCGCCGAGGCGCTGTGGCGGGCGCAGACCCAGCGCGCGGTGCAGAACTTCCCGATCTCGGGGCGCGGGCTGGAACCGGCCCAGATCAAGGCCCTGGCCCAGATCAAGGGGGCGGCGGCCCAGGTGAACGGTGAGCTGGGGGTGATCGACGCGGACGTGGCGCAGGCGATCGCCACCGCTGCCGCGCACGTGGCCGAGGGCGGCTACGACGACCAGTTCCCGGTGGACGTGTTCCAGACCGGCTCCGGCACCTCGTCCAACATGAACACCAACGAGGTGATCGCCACCCTCGCGAGCCGCGAGCTGGGCCGCGACGTGCACCCGAACGACCACGTCAACGCGTCACAGTCCAGCAACGACGTCTTCCCCACCTCGATCCACCTGGCCGCCACCCAGTTCGTGGTGGAGGATCTGATCCCGTCGCTGAAGCAGCTCGCGGGCGCGCTGGAGGAGAAGGCGGCCGAGTTCGAGACGGTGGTCAAGGCCGGGCGTACCCACCTCATGGACGCCACGCCGGTCACGCTCGGGCAGGAGTTCGGCGGGTACGCGGCGCAGGTCCGCTACGGCGTCGAGCGGCTGGAGTCGGCGCTGCCCCGGCTGGCCGAGCTGCCGCTGGGCGGCACCGCCGTCGGCACCGGCATCAACACGCCGCTGGGCTTCGCCGACCGGGTGATCGGCAAGCTGAGGGAGTCGACAGGGCTGCCGCTGACCGAGGCGCGCAACCACTTCGAGGCGCAGGGCGCCCGGGACGCGCTGGTGGAGACGTCCGGCCAGCTTCGTACCATCGCGATCGGTCTCTACAAGATCGCCAACGATGTACGCTGGATGGGCTCCGGCCCTCGCGCCGGGCTGCGTGAGCTGCGCATCCCCGACCTCCAGCCGGGGTCGTCGATCATGCCGGGCAAGGTGAACCCGGTGGTGGCCGAGGCGATGCGGCAGGTCTGCGCCCAGGTGGTCGGCAACGACGCGGCGGTGGCCTTCGCCGGGTCGCAGGGCGACTTCGAGCTGAACGTGATGCTCCCGGTGATGGGCCGCAACCTGCTGGAGTCGATCAAGCTGATCGCCGCGTCCAGCCGGCTGTTCGCCGAGCGGCTGGTGGCCGGCCTGGTCGCTGATGCCGAGGTCTGCCTGGCGTACGCGGAGGGCTCGCCGTCGATCGTCACCCCGCTCAACCGCCACCTCGGGTACGACGAGGCCGCCTCGGTCGCCAAGGAGGCGCTGGCCAAGCAGGTGTCCATCCGCGAGGTGGTGATCGCCCGGGGGCACGTCGACTCGGGCAAGCTCACCGAGACCCAGCTGGACGAGGCCCTGGACCTGCTCCGGATGACCCACCCCTGAACCGGCGCCGGTAATTGCCTCGACCCGTCACAGGGGGCGCGGCATGATCCGACAGTGCGTGACGACGGCGGCGTGTTGCTGGAGACCGCGCGGCTGACGCTGCGCCGGTTCACGATGGACGACGTGGACCGGCTGGTGGCGCTGGACGCCGACCCGGAGGTCATGCGCTTCCTGACCGGCGGCGCGCCGACCCCGGCCGCGACGTACCGGGACGAGGTGCTGCCCCGGCTGCTCGCGCAGTACGCCCGGCATCCCGGGCTCGGCCGCTGGGCGACGCTCGACCGGTTCACCGGCGAGTTCCTCGGCTGGCACTCGCTCGACCCGTCCGACGACGGCGCCGAGGCGGAGCTGGGCTACCGGCTGCGCCGCGCGACGTGGGGACACGGGCTGGCCACCGAGGGAGCGCGGGCGCTGGTGCGGCACGCGTTCGGCACGGTCGGCGTCCGCCGGGTGTGGGCCCAGACGATGGCGGTCAACGACCGCTCCCGCGCGGTCATGGCCCGCGCCGGGTTGCGCTACGTCCGCACCTTCCACCTGGCCTTCGACGACCCGATCCCGGGTACGGAGCACGGCGAGGTGGAGTACGAGCTGCGCCGCGACGCCTGGTCCGCGACCCGTCAGGAGTGGGACGCGGCGGCCTTGCGGGCCCGGTAGGCGCTCACCGCGGCCCGGTTGCCGCACCCGGCGTCGCAGAACCGGCGCGACCGGTTCCGGGACAGGTCGACCAGCACGTTGTCGCAGTCGGGATGGTCGCAGTGCCGCAGCCGGCTCAGCTCGCCCATCCGGACCAGGTCGGCCATCGCCATCGCGGCCTCGACCGCCATCCGGGTCGCCAGCGGCGCGTCCCGCGGCACGGCGTGCAGGTGGTACGGCTCGTCGTCGTGCCGGACGAGTTGCGGCAACGCGTGCGACTCGCGCAGCAGCGCGTTGACGATCGCCACCACCTCGTCGGTGTCGGCGTACCAGATGCGGCGCAGCCGGGGCCGCAGCGCGCGGACCTGGCGCAGTTCGGCGTCGGTGTGCTCGTGCCGGCCGCTCCACCCGTGAGCGGTGAAGAAGGCGTCCAGGGCGGCCACGTCGGGCAGCCCTTCCCGGTCGTCGCCGGCGGTGTTCACCAGCGCGGCGACGCTGACCAGCGCGCATTCGGTGTCATGAGCGAAAAGCAACTTGACTCCTGTCGGAGGCTACGCCTAGCGTCATTAGCATAACCTCCCTTGACTCATGACCAGGAGATGTCGATGCGTGAACGGTCCGGCGTCGGGCTCGGCCTGGCACTGCTCTCCGCGATCACGTTCGCCACCTCGGGCACCTTCGCCCGCCCGCTGATCACCGGCGAGTGGTCGGCGGTCGCCGTGGTGATCGCCCGGGTCGGCATCGCCGCGCTGGTGCTCGCCGTCCCCGCCGTGCTGGCGCTGCGCGGCAGGTGGACCGTGCTGCGCCGCAACGCGGGAAGCGTGGTGCTGTTCGGGCTGCTCGGCGTGGCCACGGCGCAGGCCTGCTTCTTCAACGCGGTCCGTTACCTCCCGGTCGGCGTGGCGCTGCTGCTGGAATACCTCGGCATCGTGCTCGTGGTCGGATGGATGTGGCTGGTCCACGGGCAGCGCCCCCGGCTGCTCACTGTGGCCGGCTCGGTCATCGCCCTGTGCGGGCTGGTGCTCGTCCTCGACCTTACCGGCGCCGGACGACTCGACCCGGTGGGCGTGCTCTGGGGTCTCGGCGCGGGCGTCGGGCTGGCCGGATACTTCGTCATCGCCGGCCGGATCGACGCGGGCCTGCCCTCGGTGGTGATGGCCAGCGGCGGCATGGCCGTCGGCGCGCTGGCGCTGCTGCTGCTCGGCGGCCTCGGAGCGCTGCCACTCGCGGCCGGCACCGCCGACGTCACCTTCGGCGGGCACCGGGTGAGCTGGCTGGTGCCGATCGCCGGGCTGTCGCTGATCGCCGCCGTGGTCGCGTACCTCGCCGGTGTCGCCGGCACCCGGCTGCTCGGGGCGCGACTGTCCTCCTTCGTGGGTCTGACCGAGGTGATGTTCGCGGTGCTGATCGCCTGGCTGGTGCTCGACGAACTGCCCAGCCTGATCCAGTTGGCCGGCGGCGTGCTCATCCTCGGCGGCGTCGCCCTGGTCCGGGCCGACGAACTGCGCGGCACACCATCGGTGCCGGAGACGACGCCGGCCGAGCGGGTGCTGACCGGCGACCGATGAGCGGGCCGCGCGGCGCCGTCGTCTTCGACGCCGACGAGACACTCGTCGACCTGCGCCCGGCTGTCACCGGCGCGCTCGTCGCCGTACTCGACGAGATGCGGCGGCGGACCCCGACGGCGGCCGCAGTGGCGCTCGCGGACCTGGAGGGGGACTGGGGTGCGGTCTTCGGCGCGCTCAGCGCCGCTCCGGTGCAGGAGATCCGGCGGGCCGCGCTGGCCCGTTCGCTGGCCCGGGCCGGGCTGGAGGCGGACCTGGACGAGTTCGCGAAGTTGTTCTTCGCCCGCCGGTACGCGCTGAGCCGCCCCTTCCCCGACGTGCTGCCCGCGCTGGCGGCGCTGCGCCCGCACCAGGTGCTGGGCTTCGCCACGAACGGCAACAGCCGCGCCGAACGCTGCGGCCTCGCCGGGCAGTTCGCCTTCGAGGTGTACGCGCACGAGGGCGGCCTGCCCAAGAAGCCGGCGCCGGAGTTCTTCGCGGCGGTGGTGGCGGCCTCCGGGCTGCCCGCCGCGCGCATCGTCCACGTCGGTGACTCGCCGGAGCACGACGTGGCCGCCGCCCAGCGGGCCGGACTGCGTGCCGTCTGGCTCAACCGGGCCGGACTCCCCCGCCCACGCGGGCTCGAACCGGACGCCGAAGTCTCCACACTTGCCGGACTGTCCACGGTGCTCACCACCTTGACGAACGCGAATGCCTAGTTGCGGCCGATAACGGACGTCGATCTGGCGGAACCCGCTCCCGTGATGTGGGATGACACCACGTCCCTCAACGAGAGGATCTGATGTGGTGAGCAAGCGCTTCACCGTCGGCGCGGTCGCGGCTGCGGCCTCGCTGGCACTCACGGTGACCGGTCTGAGCATCCCGGCGAACGCCGCGCCGTCGGAGTTCCGGACCTTCACCGTGCTGGCCGAGAGCGGCGTCTCCACCGACGCCGCGGTCGCCGCGATCACCGCCGCCGGCGGCAAGGTCGTCGCCCGCACCGACGACGTCGGCCTGTTCCAGGTCACCAGCGACCGGGCGGACTTCGCCAGTCGGGCCACCGCGGCCGGCGCGCTGGTCGGCGCCGCCGAGGAGAAGGCGATCGGCCGCAAGCCGAAGCTGGACCGGGTCGAGCAGGAGCACCTGCTGGCCGCCGCGGCGACCAAGGGCAAGGCCGCCAGGAACAACGGCAAGAAGATGGACCCGCTCGACGACAAGCTCTGGGGTCTGGACATGATCCGGGCCGACAAGGCCCGCAAGATCGAGCCGGGTGACCGCCGGGTCACAGTCGGCATCCTGGACACCGGCGTCGACGCCAGCCAGCCCGACCTCGCGCCGAACTTCAACTGGGCGCTGTCGCGCAACTTCGCCCCGGACATCCCCGAGGTCGACGGCCCGTGCGAGGTGGCGAGCTGCCTCGACCCGGTCGGCACCGACGACGGCGGGCACGGCACGCACGTGGCCGGCACCATCGGCGCCGCCGCGAACGGCTTCGGCCTCTCCGGCGTGGCCCCGAACGTCTCCCTGGTCGAGCTGAAGGGTGGCCAGGACAGCGGCTACTTCTTCCTCAACCCCGTGGTGAACGCCCTGGTGCACGCGGGCCGCTCCGGGCTCGACGTGGTGAACATGTCCTTCTACGTCGACCCGTGGCTCTACAACTGCACCGCCAACCCGGCCGACTCGCCGGAGGCGCAGGCCGAGCAGCGCACCGTCATCGAGGCCATGAAGCGGGCGCTGAACTTCGCCCACCACAAGGGCGTCACGCTCGTCGGCTCGCTCGGCAACAACCACGAGGACCTGGGCGCGCCCCGCACCGACGTGAGCAGCCCGGACTACGGCGCCGACCCGTACCCGCGTCCGATCGACAACGCGACCTGCTGGGACCTGCCGGTCGAGGGCCCGCACGTGATCGGCGTGTCGTCGGTCGGCCCGTCCGGCAAGAAGGCCGACTACTCGAACTACGGCACCGAGCAGATCTCGGTGGCGGCGCCGGGTGGCTGGTTCCGGGACGGCTTCGGCACCGACACGTACCGCACCGACGCCAACATGATCCTCTCCACGTACCCGAAGAAGGTGCTCCAGGAGGAGGGGTCGGTCGACGAGAACGGCAACATCGTCGCCGGCTTCGAGAACTCGGTGTTCAAGCAGTGCACCGCCAAGGGTGAGTGTGGCTACTACACCTACCTCCAGGGCACCTCGATGGCGTCCCCGCACGTCTCGGGCGTGGCGGCGCTGATCGTGAGCAAGCACGGCAAGAAGCAGGGCCGCAACGGCTACGGCATGGCGCCGAACCTGGTCGAGCAGCACCTCTACCGGACGGCGGCCGAGCACGCCTGCCCGGAGCCGCGGCTGCAGAGCTACACCAACGAGGGCCGGGACGCCGAGTTCGACGCGTACTGCGCGGGCTCGCTGAACTTCAACGGCTTCTACGGCTACGGCATCGTCGACGCCTACGCCGCGGTGAAGACCCCGGTCAAGCCGAACGTACGACCGTAACGACCGTTTCCCCGAGGTGGCGGTGTCCGGAGTTCCCGGACGCCGCCACCTCGGCGTTCCGGTGTGCCGCACGGCGGCGGGTGTCACGAGGGCTGGCGGGTCTGCGGCTGGTGGGGCGGCGGGCGGTGTCACGGGCGCCACCCCCGGGCCACCAGTGCGGCGCGGATTTCCCGCACCAGGGCGGGGAACTCCTTAAGCAGACGGCGGCCGGTCACGTGCAACACCAGCCAGCCGGCCGCGACGAACTGGTTGAGCCGCCGCCGGTCGAGGTGCATCCGGTCCGCGTCGGAGTGCCACTGACCGTCGTACTCGACGGCGACCCGGAACTCCGGCCAGGCCAGGTCGGGGTGCAGGATCAGGCCGGTCGACGCACGCACCGGATACTGGGCCACCGGGCGGGGCAGGCCGGCGAGGACGAGGCGTACCCGCAGGTGGGACTCGGGCGGGGACTGGGCCAGCCCGTCGGTCAGGCCGAACACCCACGCCGCCCGCCGCCCACCGGGGCGGCAGGCGTTCCGGGCCGCCTCGCTCGCCAGCGCCGAGCGGTTCACCGAACCGGTACGCAGCAGTCCGTCGACGATGCCGACCGCCTTGACGGGATCGACCCAGACCGCTGTCTCCCAGGCACAGGCGGCCGGCTCGGTACGGGGCGGCGGCCCGGCCAGGATCATTACCGCGCCGGGGGACGACTCCGTGAACGGGTTCGATGCGGCGGTTGAAGCCGGCGGGGCGGCCGGGCCGCGCGGTCTGGGCCCCCTGCGGGAGTCGGCCGGACTCGGCGATCTGGTCCGGCCCGGTGTGCCCGGAAGGCGGTCCCCCGACGGCGGTGCTGCGACGGGCGACCCGGTGCCTGCGGGTGGGCTCGTTCGCTCGGGTGCGGCGCTGCCCACGGGAACCAGGAGGCCGCTGCGTGTGCTCGACATCGGGGCGTGGTGCACCCGGACACCTGGCTGGGAGTCGGCCCGGACCGTGGCCGGCAGCAGGACGTGCACGTCGTCGGTGTAGTCGGCGGCGTGCTCGACCCCGTGCAGGTAGGCCGCCGACGGGCCGGCGATCGCCGCGCCGGGTGGCATGCGCAGCAACGCCGCGCGGCAGGCCAGCGCGTGGTCGCGGTCGAGCCGCGCGTCGGCGTAGACGTCCTGCCGGAGCCGGATCCAGGACGCGCCCCGCAGATGGTGCCGGGACAGCAGCCCGCGCCGGATCGCTTCCGAGCCTCGGAAGACCTGCCAGGCCAGCTCCGGTGGTCGATGAGGATGAGGTGGCATGTGACGAGCGTGGCGGTGCACGGGTCGAAATCGGTACCCCTGTGGACAGCCGTAGCCGTGCCGCCCGCCGCGCCCTGTGGACAACCCCCGACCGGCCCTGTCCGTGTGCTATGGCCCTCGATCTGCGCTTGATCGACTCCACCTCGGGTAGGTGGCGGTGTCCGGGCCGTGTTGATGCAGCTACTTCGCCGATCTGGCGTGCGGGTGTGTGGAGAAGGGCGGGTTCCAGCTGGTTCGCCGAGCTGGCGTGCGGGCTCTGGGGTGGGCTGGGCCGGTGTCTCGATCTGCGCTTGATCGACTCCACCTCGGGTAGGTGGCGGTGGCCGGGCCGTGTTGATGCAGCCACCTCGCCGAGCTGGCGTGAGGACCTGCGAGAAGGCGGGTCAGGAGAGCGCGGCGGCGACCGCCTCGGCCGCGGCGGTGACCTGGGCGCCGACGTCCGCCACGTCGAGCGGGGTCAGCGACACCACCCCTACGCTGCCCTCCAGACCCGGCACACCGAGCACCGGTGCCGCCACCCCGTACGCGCCTGACTGAAGCTCGCCGCTGGTACTCACCGGCCCGGGATCGCCGGCCCGCCCGGCCAGTACCGCCCGGCCGGCGGCGCCCCGCGCAAGCGGATGCCGGGTGCCGGTCCGGTACGCGACGTGGAACGACGTCCAGCTCGGCTCGACCACCGCGAGCGCTACCCCCTCGCCGCCCTCGACCACCGTGAGGTGGGCGGTCGCCCCGGTACCCTCGGCGAGCCGGCGCAGCGCGGGCAGCGCCCCCTCGGCCAGCAGCGGCTGGGCGCGGCGGGCCAGGTGCAGCACGCCCACGCCGATGCGCAGGCGGCCCTCGCCGTCACGCCGGAGCATGCCGTGGCCGGTCAGTGCGCCGACCAGCCGGTAGACGGCCGCCCGGCCGATGCCCAGCCGGTGCGCCGCCTCGGTGACTGTGAGCCCGCCCGGCGCGTCCGCGACCAGGTGCAGCAGCCGCAGGCCCCGGTCCAGGGTCTGTGCCGTCTCTCCCGTGCGCGCCGCCGTGTCCACAGCACGCAGCGTACGACCCGGCTCCGGCCAACCCGGAAATGTGCGGACGGCTACCCTTGTGAGGTGACGCTACGCCTGTATGACACCGCCACCCGATCGGTGCGGGACTTCGTCCCGCGGGAAGCCGGCAAGGTGGGGGTCTACCTGTGTGGTCTCACGCTCCAGGCCCCGCCGCACATCGGTCACCTTCGCTCCGGCGTCAACTACGACGTGCTGCGCCGATGGCTGCTGAGCAAGGGCTTCGAGGTCACGTTCATCCGCAACCTGACCGACATCGACGACAAGGTCCTGGCCAAGGCGATGGAGCAGGACCGGCCGTTCTGGTCGATCGCGTACGCGAACGAGCAGATCCTCACCACCTCCTACCGGGCGCTGAACGTGCTCCCGCCCACGTACGAGCCGCGGGCGACCGGGCACGTCCCGGAGATGCACGAGCTGATCGCCCGGCTGATCGAGACCGGCCACGCCTACCCGGCCACCGACGGCTCCGGCGACGTCTACTTCGACGTGGCCTCCTGGCCCGCGTACGGCTCGCTGTCCGGCCAGTCCCCGGCGGACATGCAGTCCGCCGGCGACGCCCCCGACCGGGGCAAGCGGGATCCGCGTGACTTCGCGCTCTGGAAGGGCGCCAAGCCGGGCGAACCGGCCGACGCCTACTGGCCGTCGCCGTGGGGCCGCGGCCGGCCCGGCTGGCACATCGAGTGCTCGGCCATGTGCTGGCGCTACCTCGGCCCCGAGTTCGACATCCACGGCGGCGGGCTCGACCTGACGTTCCCGCACCACGAGAACGAGATCGCCCAGTCGCAGGCCGCCGACCTGCCGTTCGCCCGCTACTGGGTGCACCACGGCCTGCTCGGCATCGGCGGCACCAAGATGGGCAAGTCGCTCGGCAACACGCTCGACCTCGACTACGTGGCCTCGCTCGGGGTCCGCCCGGTCGAGCTGCGCTACTACTACGTCGCCGCGCACTACCGGTCCCGCATCGACTACTCGGAGGACGCGCTGCGCGAGGCAGCCGTCGCGTACCGGCGGATCGAGGGCTTCGTGCAGCGGGCGGCCGAGCGGGTCGGCCCGGGCCGGCCCGGCGACCTGCCGGCCGGGTTCGTGGCCGCGATGGACGACGACCTCAACACGTCGGCGGCGCTGGCGGCGCTGCACGAGGTGGTCCGCGACGGCAACACCGCGCTGACCGCCGGGGACGATGTGACCGTCCGCACGACGCTGGCCGCCACCCGGGCGATGCTGGATATCCTCGGCGTCGACCCCCTGGACCCGGCCTGGACCGGCGGCGGCCGCACGGACGACCTGCGCGGCGTGGTGGACTCCCTGATCGCGCTGGCCCTGGAGCAGCGCGCGCAGGCCCGCAGCCGCAAGGACTGGGCTGCCGCCGACGCCGTACGCGACCAGCTCAAGCAGGCCGGCGTGGTCGTCGAGGACACCCCCCAGGGCCCGCGTTGGACTATTGGAGAGCAGGACTGATGGCCGGCAACTCGCAGCGCCGTGGCCGGCGACTGACGCCGAAGGCGGGCGCCCCCAAGGGCACCGGTGGCAAGAACAAGGACTCGCTCGCCGGGCGGGGTCGCACGCTGCCCGCCGACGAGCGGCCCTGGCACAAGGCGTACTCGGGCACCGAGAAGCTGCCCCAGCGCACGGCCTGGAAGCAGGACAAGGAGCGCCGCGCCGCCGCCGAGGAGGGCCGCACGCCCAAGATCGGCCAGCCCGGCACCAAGGACACCACCTGGGGCAAGGGCAGCCGTGCCGGTGTGCCGCTCAAGGGCGGCAAGGGCAAGCCCGGCGGCCGGGGCGGTCCCCGGGTCGCGCCGGGCCGCAAGGCCAACCCGGCGAAGGACAGCCCCGAGCTGCTGGTCGGGCGCAACCCGGTACTGGAGTCGCTGCGCACCCAGGTGCCCGCGACCGCGCTCTACACCGCGCAGGGCATCGACGTCGACGACCGGGTCAAGGAGATCGTCCGGACCGCCGCCGACCGGGGCATCGCGATCCTGGAGGTCAGCCGCGGCGAGCTGGACCGGATGACCGGCGGGGTGCTGCACCAGGGCGTCGGCCTCCAGGTGCCGCCGTTCGCCTACGAGCCGTTCGACGACCTGGTCGCCGCCGCGCTGGAGCAGGCCGCCCCGCTGCTCGTCGCGCTGGACGGCGTCACCGACCCGCGTAACCTCGGGGCGGTCATCCGGTCGGCCGCCGCGTTCGGCGCGCAGGGTGTCTTCGTACCGGAACGGCGTGCCGCCGGGATCACCGCGACCGCCTGGCGGACCAGCGCCGGCGCGGCCGCGCGCGTGCCCGTCGCCCAGGTCACCAACCTGACCCGGTCGCTCAAGGCGTGCAAGGAGGCCGGCTTCGTCGTGGTCGGCCTGGACGCCGACGGACAGACCGACCTGTACGACCTGGAGGCCGCAGTCGGCCCGCTCGTCGTGGTGGTCGGCTCGGAGGGGCGCGGGCTGTCCCGCCTGGTCGGCGAGACCTGCGACCTGACCGTCAGCATCCCGATGGTCTCCGACGTGGAGTCGCTGAACGCCAGCGTGGCCGCCGCGGTCACGCTCGCCGAGGTCGCCCGCCGCCGGTCCGTCGAGGCCTGACCGAGAGCAACGAGAAGGGGCGGTCCGCCGTGGCGGGCCGCCCCTTTCTCGCGTACGTCAGATCCGCTGGCCGGTGGCGGCGTGGAAGACGTGGCTGCGGCCGGTACGCGGCCTGACGAACACGGTGTCACCCATGTTCGGCATGCTGCGCCGGTCGGTGCGGACCACGAACCGCTCGTTGTGGCCCTCCAGCGCGGCGTGACCGTAGACGTTGGCGTCCGAGCCCAGGTCCTCGACCAGCTCGACCACGACCGGCATGCCGCCCTCGGACGGGCTGACCAGGTCGCAGTCCTCCGGGCGGAAGCCGACGGTGACGTTGCCGTCGCCGCCCTCGGCGCGGGCGGCCTCGACCTGCTCGCGGGTCAGCGGCACGATCATCTCGGCGAACGCGCCGCCCTGGTCGGTCAGCTTCACCGTCTTGATGTTCATGGCCGGAGAGCCCATGAAGCCGGCGACGAAGACGTTGGACGGAGTGTCGTAGAGCGCCCGCGGGGTGTCCACCTGCTGGAGCACGCCGTCCAGCATGACCGCCACCCGGTGACCCATGGTCATGGCCTCGACCTGGTCGTGGGTGACGTAGACGGTGGTGACGCCCAGCTTCGCCTGCAGCGAGGCGATCTGGGTACGGGTCTGCACGCGCAGCTTGGCGTCGAGGTTCGACAGCGGCTCATCCATGAGGAAGACCTGCGGCTCGCGGACGATCGCGCGGCCCATTGCGACACGCTGGCGCTGACCGCCGGAGAGCGCCTTCGGCTTGCGGCTGAGGAACTCCTCCAGCTGGAGCAGCCCGGCCGCCTCCTTGACCCGCCGGTCGATCTCCGACTTCGAGGTCTTGCGCAGCTTGAGGGCGAACGCCATGTTCTCGTACACAGTCATGTGCGGGTAGAGGGCGTAGTTCTGGAAGACCATCGCGATGTCGCGGGCCTTCGGCGGGAGGTGGGTGACGTCCCGGTCGTCGATGTAGATCGCGCCGTCGTCGACGTCCTCCAGGCCGGCGAGCATCCGGAGGCTGGTGGACTTGCCGCAGCCGGACGGGCCGACCAGGACGAGGAACTCCCCGTCACCGATCTCGAGGTCGAGCTGGTTGACGGCGGGGCGCTCGGTGCCCGGATAGATCCGGGACGCCTTCGCGTAGGTGACCGTAGCCATGATGGAGCGCTTCCTTTCACCGGCAGGAACGTGCCGGACGATCCGAGTGAAGGAGCGACCGGCGCCCAAGGCACCGGCCGACGGGGTCGTCGCTCAGGCAGCCGAGGCCGACCGGAGTGTCGTCCGTGTCACTGCACGGTAAACGGCTTTCGCGATCGTGCCAAGACGTGGCACGTCGGGTGGGACGGATGGCATGCGCATAACGGTCAGGAAGGCACTGGGAGGCATCAATCTCCCCGCCCGTGAGCGCGGCCCGGCGATGATCCATCGGTCGTACCGGTCGGGATGCCGACGTTTTCCGTGCTCGGGAGCCCTGCGAGGCGGGAATTCCGGGGCTCAGTCGCTATGCTGAGCCCGACGCACGCGCCCCTGTAGCTCAGCTGGCCAGAGCACTCGCCTTGTAAGCGAGATGTCGCCGGTTCGATCCCGGCCGGGGGCTCCAATTCCATCAGGTATTTCGCGGCGGCAGCCGTCGCGAGGCGGCCCGGTGCCGAGCTGCTTCGCGAAGGCGTGGATGCGCCCGAGCTCCGCGGCGGGACTGCGCAGTTTCGGATAAGCGGCAGGTCGGGGCGCTGCTCTGGCGTCGTCGGCATGACGATGACTTCGACTTCCCGCTCCCAGATCTACGTGCTCGACCAGGACGAGGCGCTCGACTTCTACGTCGGCAGGCTCGGCCTGGAGGTCAGCACCGACCAGGATCTCGGTTCATGCGCTGGCTCACCGTGAACGTGCCGGGTGACCCGGGCCGGGAGATCCTGCTGGAGAAGCCAGGCCCGCCGGCTCTGGACCCGAAGACGGCCGAGCAGGTCCGGGAACTGCTCACCAAGGGCGCAGCCGGCGGTTTCCTGTTCTTCACCACCGACGACGCGCACCAGACGTACGCGGACCTGGTCGCGAAGGGCGTCGAGGTGACCGACGAGCCGACCGACCGGCCGTACGGCATCGACTTCGGCATCCGTGACCCGTTCGGCAACCGCCTCCGGATCGGGCAGATGCACCAGCGCCCGTGACCGGCGGGCCACCCGGGCGGCGCTCGGCGGGCTAGTCTCGCGGTCCCCGACCGTGGAGGTGCCGATGCCCACCCGCCTGCTCTACCTGGTCCGTCACGGCGAGCAGGACCGGCCGGAGGAGGAGGCGGACACCGGACTGTCCGCGCGCGGCCGCCGACAGGCGACACTGCTGGGCGAGCGGCTGCGCGGGGCCGGGCTCACCGCCGTACACCATGGGCCGGCCCGCCGGGCCGCGGAGACCGCCGCGCTGGTCGCGGCGTCGCTGCCGGGTGTTCCGGTACGCGAGGACGACCGCGCCGGCGACCACATGCCGCACGACACCGACCCGGCCGGCCTGCCCGAGCGGTACGCGGCGTTCCTGGCCGGCTTCACCGAGCGGGAGCGGCGCGACGGGCCGCGCGTGACAGCGGAGGCGGTAACCCGGTTCGCCACCGCCCCCGCTGAGGGCGACGTACGCGAGCTGGTCGTCACCCACAACTTCCTGGTCGCCTGGCTGGTGCGGCACGCGCTGGAGGCGCCGGAGCGCCGGTGGATCGGGCTCAACCACCAGAACTGCGGGTTGACGGTGATCCGCTACAGCGCGGCCGGGCCGCCGACGCTCGTCGCGCTCAACGACGTCGCCCACCTGCCGCCCGAGCTGCGCGCCACCGGCCTGCCCGACGACTACCGGTTCTGACCGGGCTCAGCCGAGCAGCCCGCAGGTCACCGGCCACAGGCGGTGTCACAGCGGCGACGGTTCGAAACCCCCGTCAGCCGGTGGCGCGGGTGAGCAGGTCGACCACCTCGGCGGTGGCCGCGGGTGGGGTGGCCTGCGGCGGGCAGTCCACGTACCCGACTGTTGCCGTCCCGACGGTGAGCCGGTAGGTGAACGCGTCGGCGCACATGGTGGCCGGAACGGTGACGGCGGCCTCGGCGGCCAGCCGGGGGTCGGCGGCGAGCTGCCGCAGCCGGGTGAGGTCCGCCTCGGCGAGTTGCCCCTCCGTCGCGGCGCCGGCGCGGTCGGTTCGGGTCCAGTGGCCGTCCGGGGTGACCCGGAGTGTGTCGGTCAGCCCGGCGATGCCGCCCGACTTCACGAGCACGACCTCGGTGGCGGGCAGCGCGGTGACCTGCGGAAGCGTCGCGGGTGGGGCGTCGGTGCGGGCGCAGCCGACGAGCGGGACGAGAAGGGCGGCGACGGCCGCCACGGCTGAGGCAGCTCTCATACCCGATCGGACGCGCGACGGGACCACCCGGTTCCGGCCCACCGTTCCTCCTCATCCGTTCGGTCAATGTCTCCGGCGGGATCTCGCCAGCCTCTTTCACGTTCTTCGATGTATCGCTATATCTACATCAGTGACTACCCCCGTCACAACTTCGCCTTCCAGGAGGGCCCGTGAAAAGATCCGTCGCCGCCGTCAGCGCAGCGCTGCTCACCAGCAGCGTGCTGGCCTGCGTCACCACCTCGGCGCAAGCGGCAACGCCAACCGCCCCCAGCCCCGAGACCTCTGCCGCAGCCAACGCCGCGAGCCTGCTGCGCGCCAACCCCGGCGTCGTACAAGGCGCCGGCGGTGAGGCCTATCAGGCCGTCCGCACCAAGGTCGACCCCTCCGGGGCCGCGCACACCCGCTACAGCCGGACCTACCAGGGCCTGCGGGTGTACGGCGGTGACTTCGTCATCCACACCGCCCCGAACGGCACCATGACCGGCGCGTCGGTCAGCCTCTCCGCCCCGCTGACCCTGAGCACCACCGCGAAGGTCGGCGCGGACGCGGCCAAGGCCAGCGCCCGCAAGACGTTCTCCGGGTCGCTCACCTCGGTCGGCGCGCCGGAACTGTTCGTCGACGCCAGCAGCGGCAAGGGCCGCCTCGCCTGGGAGACCGTCGCGACCGGCTGGAAGGCGGACAAGCAGACGCCGTCGAAGCTGCACGTCATCACCGACGCCACCACCGGCAAGTTGATCGGCTCGTACGACGAGATCGAGACGGTGGCCGGCACCGGTGAGGGCATCTACACCGGCTCGGTCACCATCGACACCACGCTCTCCGGCAGCACGTACCAGATGATCGACCCGGTGCGCGGCAACGGCCGTACCTGCGACATGAACAACGGGACCTCCACCTGCACCACGTTCACCGACGCGGACAACGCGTGGGGCAACGGCGCCACCTCGAACCGGCAGTCGGCAGCCGTGGACGCGCACTTCGGCGCCGCCAAGACGTTCGACTACTTCAAGAACGTGCACGGCCGCAACGGCATCTTCGGCAACGGCCAGGGCGTGCCGAGCCGGGTGCACTACGGCAACAACTACGTCAACGCGTTCTGGGACGGCTCCCAGATGACCTACGGCGACGGCTCGGGCAACTCCCGTCCGCTGGTCTCGCTCGACGTGGCCGGACACGAGATGAGCCACGGCGTCACCGAGGCGCTGGCCGGGCTGGTCTACTCCGGTGAGTCCGGTGGCCTCAACGAGTCCACCAGCGACATCTTCGGCAACATGGTGGAGTTCTACGCCGCCGCGCCGAGCGACCCGGGTGACTACCAGGTCGGTGAGAAGATCAACATCAACGGCAACGGTACGCCGCTGCGCTACATGTACAACCCGTCGCTGGACGGCTCGTCCGACTCCTGCTGGTCCACCAGCACGAAGAACAAGGACGTGCACTACTCCTCCGGTGTCGGCAACCACTTCTTCTTCAACCTCGCCGAGGGCACCGGCGCCACCGCGTACGGCACCTCGCCGGTCTGCGGCTCGGCCCCGGCGGTGACCGGCATCGGCCGCGCCAAGGCGGAGAAGATCTGGTACCGGGCGCTCGACGTGTACTTCACCTCGAACACCTCGTACGTCAACACCAGCAACCCGGCCAACACCGCCCGCGCGTACACCCTGCGGGCCGCGACCGACCTGTACGGCAACTGCTCCACCGAGTACAAGACCGTCCAGGCGGCGTGGACCGCTGTGAACGTGGCCGGCAACGACGCTCCATGCAGCTCGACCGGCAACGACTTCTCCGTCTCGCTCTCGCCGACCGCCGGGTCGGTCACCGCGGGCGGCTCGGTCTCCGCCACCGTCGCCACGTCCACCACCAGCGGCACCGCGCAGACCGTGACGTTCTCCGCGTCCGGCCTGCCGACCGGCGCCACCGCGTCGTTCAGCCCCGCCTCGGTGACGTCGGGCGGCTCGTCCACGCTCACCATCTCCACCAGCTCCGGCACGCCGGCCGGCACCTACTCGGTGACCGTCACCGGCAGCGCGGCGTCCGGCGCGAAGACCGCCACGTACTCGCTGACGGTGACCGGCACCGGCGGCTGCACCGGCGCGGGCCAGAAGCTCGGCAACCCGGGCTTCGAGTCCGGCAACACCGTCTGGGCCTCCACCTCCGGCGTGATCGGCCAGTACGGCTCGCAGGGCCAGCCGACCCGCACCGGTACCTGGAACGCCTGGCTGAACGGCTACGGCAGGACCCGCACCGACACGCTGTCGCAGTCGGTGAGCCTGCCGTCCGGTTGCTCCGCGTACACCTTCTCGTTCTGGCTGCACATCGACTCGGCCGAGACCACCAGCAGCGTCCAGTACGACAAGCTGAACGTGCAGGTGCTCAACTCGTCCGGCTCGGTGCTGGCCACGCTGGCGACCTACTCGAACCTGAACAAGGCCAGCGGCTACAGCCAGAAGTCGTTCTCCCTGGCGGCGTACGCCGGGCAGACCGTCACCCTGAAGTTCACCGGCACCGAGGACGCCTCGCTGCAGACCTCGTTCGTGCTCGACGACACCGCTGTCAACGTCTCCTGACCTGACCGCCCGACCCCGGGGCCCGGCGGCCACCCCACGCGGGTGGTCGCCGGGCCCCGCCCGTTACCGTCGGACCCATGTCCGACGCGGAACTGACAGTCACCCTGGACGGCCCGGTGGCAACTGTCGTCATCCACAACCCGGCCCGGCGCAACGCCATGACCCCGGCCATGTGGCGGCAGCTCCCGGTGCTGCTCGACGGCCTGGAGGCCGACCCGGCGGTACGGGTGCTGGTGCTCACCGGCGCGGGCGGCACGTTCTGCGCCGGCGCCGACCTGGGCGATTTGGACGAGCTGCTGGCAGCCGGTGACGGCAGCATCGCGGTGGCCGCCGAGGAACGGCTCGCCGCGTTCGGCCGCCCCACAGTCGCCGCGATCGAGGGTGCCTGCGTGGGCGGCGGCTGTCAGCTCGCCGTCGCCTGCGACCTGCGCCTGGCCTCGGCGGACGCGCGGTTCGGCGTACCCCCGGCCCGGCTCGGCCTGGTCTACCCGGCGCCGACCACCCGCCGGCTGGCCGCGCTGGTCGGACCGTCGGCCGCGAAACACCTGCTGTTCACCAGCGAGCTGGTCGACGCCGAGCGGGCGCTGCGGATCGGCCTGGTGGACGAGGTGCTGCCGGCCGGTGAGCTGGCCGGGCGGGTGGCGGCGCTGACCGCCACCATCGCCGAGCGGTCCCGGCTCACCGTGACCGCCGCCAAGGAGATCGTGGACGGGCGTGCCGACGCCGACCGGCTCGCGTGGTGGCACGTGCAGGTGCGGGACAGCGGCGAGGCCCGCGAGGGTGTGGCGGCCATCAACGAGCGCCGGCCGCCGCGCTTCGGCTGGACCCCGCCCGCCACGCGCTGACCGCCGTTTGACCGGCACCCCCGGCGGGTACGTCCGGCTGTCGGAACGGGGGGCCATCGTGGACGGTGGGCGAGAACGTGAAGCGATCCGGCGTGGACGCCGCCGGTTCCGGCTGCTGCTGGTCGGCGCGGTGGTGGTGTTCGCGCTGGTGTCGCTGCTGGTGGGGTTGATGGCGGGCGGCGTCTTCCCGAGCACCTGGCTGGAACGCGGTGACCCGCCCGGCTGGCTGGAGGTGACCGGCCTGGTCCTTGCGGCGCTGGGCCTGGGGCTTGAAATCGTCGCGCTGGTCCGCATGGTCCGCAGCGGCAGCCACCGGGCCGACCGCGAGTCGCGGCTGTGGGCCGTCAGCCTCCGCCGTCGCCGGGAGTTGGCCCGGGCCGTCCGGCGGGGCGTGGTGGACTCCGCGGATGACCTGCCGTGGCTGCGCGTCACCGCCGCGCAGATGATCCGGCAGCGGAGGTTCGTCCCGATGATCGGGGGTCTGGTGACGATGAACCTCGGCCAGTTGCTGCTCAGCCTCACCCCGATGTGGTTCGTCCTGTTCGGCGTCAGCGGGGTGATGTTCGCGCCCGCCTGCTGGCAGATCCTCCGGGACGCGCCGCGGGCCGAGGCGTTCCTGCGGGAACACCCCGGCGATCCGGCGGTCACCGCGCCGACCGGCTCCCGCTGACCTGGGCCAGCAACTCGTCCACCGACCACTGGTCGGAGGCGTGTTCGCCGTGCTTCTCGGCGAGCACCCGCCCGTCGGGCGCGATCAGGAAGTCGGCCGGCAGCCCGAGCCGGCCGCCGTGCGGGGAGGTGGACGGCAGTCGCTCCCGGCCACGCAGGACGTGCCAGGTGCCGGTCACCACGGCACGCAGGATCGGCAGCCAGGCGCGTGGGTCGAGCAGCGACCGCCGCGCCGACTCCACGCCGAACTCCCGGTAGAGCCGCCGGTCCGGATCGGCCACAACGGCGAACGGCAGGTCGGTGACGTGCTCGCGCAGTTCGTCGGCGGGGGAGTGGAAGAGCACCACCTCGCGTACGCCTGCGGCCTCGATCTCGGCGTGGCGGCGCACGATCGAGCGCAGGTGGAGGTTGCAGACCGGGCAGCCGGCGAAGCGTCGGAACTGGAGGTGGACCAGGCGGTCCGGATCCGGCAGGTCGATTCCGGTGCCGGTCACGCTGGTCAGGTGGCGGGGGGTGACGACGTCCATGCGCGCTCCCGTTGTAGGCGTACGACGTACTCCTACAACCGTAGGCGTATCCTGTACGCTGTCAAGGCCATGCCCCGCCCCCGTTCACTGACCCCGGCCCGGCTCGCCGACGCGGCGCTCGCGGTGCTCGACCGGGACGGCCTCGCCGGTCTCACCATGCGCGCGGTCGGCGCGCAGCTCGGCACCAGCACGATGGGCCTCTACCGCTACGTCGCCGACCGGGACGAACTGGAGGCGCTCGTCGTCGAGCGGGTCCTCGAACGGGTGGACACGCGGCCACCGCTCGACGTCCCGTGGCCGGACGGCATCCGGGATCTGGTCGATCGCGTACGCCGCGCGGTCGGCGCCCATCCGGCAGTGGTGCCGTTGCTTCCCGCGTACCGGCACCACTCGCCGGCGATCCTGCGCTGGGGCGAGGCGGTGCTCGCGGTACTGACAGGTGCCGGCTTCACCGGCACCGGACGGGTGATCGCGTTCCGCGCCCTGCTGGGCTACGTGGTCGGCGCGATCCAGATGGAACACCTCGGCGCGCTGTCAGGCCCCGGAACGGCTGTCATCGCGGCGCTGCCCCGCGACGAGTTCCCCCTGCTCGCCGCGACCGCGTGCGAGGCCGGCGCGGTCGGACCGGAGGACGAGTTCGGTGGCGGGCTGGGCCTCCTGCTCGACGGGCTGACCCGGCGTCTCGACAGCTAGGCACCTGTGGTGGGACCGGCGGGCGCGGCGCCGGGGCTTACCCCGACACCGCCCCCTGTGCCCGCCGGCCGTCCGTCACCGCGCCAGTGCGGCCCAGCTCGGCGTCGTCGGCTCCCGCCGCAGCGGCATGCCCGCCTCGGCCGGGGTCCGGTCGCCTTTGCGCTGGTTGCACGCGTAGCAGGCGGCGGTGGTGTTCCCCCAGGTGTTCCGGCCACCGCGCGAGCGGGGCAGGATGTGGTCGATCGTGCTCGCCGCGCCGTCGCAGTAGGCGCACTTCCGCCGGTCGCGCGCCAGCACCCCGGCCCGGGACCAGGCCGGGCCGGCGCTGAACCGCCAGCGGGTCACCACGTACCGGACGAGGCGGACCACACGCGGCAGCGGGAAGACGCCGATCGCCCGGTCGGGCTCGGCCTCGTGGATCTCGGCGACCCGGCGGCAGAGCATCCGGATCGCGTGCTTGACGGTGACCCGGTGCAGCGGGCCGAGGTCGGCGTTGACGACGAGGACGGCGTCCACCGGGTTCTCCCTTCACGATCGGTGGTACGGCGACGAAAAGCCGCCCGGTCCACGGGGACCGGGCGGCGACGACGGGGACGCGAGACGCGTCAGTCGTGCCCTCCGGGCCAGGGACCGTGTTCCCGGCAGCCGTCGCCGAGCAGCCACGACGTCATCGTGGTGGCGTATCGCAGCGACATCGACGGCTCCCGGAGCGGTGGTTGACCTTGCGCGCTCACGGTAGATCGATCCGGGAACCGTGGGCAACGCATTTCGATCCGTCGTCGGCGGGCCGCCGCTGCCGTCCGGCCCGCCCGGCGCACCTCGCGGTGGTGAGCGGCCGGTCGATCCGGGCGCTCATCTGCACCACCAGCTCGCTGTCCAGCAGCGGGCGGTTCACCTCGGCCGCCACCGACAGCGTGGGCGTGGAGATCGAGCGCCAGATCGCGGTGAGCCCGGCGCCGAGGCCGACGAGCGCCACCGCCGCCCGGGTGGTGGGGGAGCCGGCCGCCGCGGCCGCGCTGACCCCGACGACCGCCAGCAGCACCACCAGCAGAGGTGCCAGCACCGGCCAGAAGATCCCACGGGCAGCCTGCGCCACCAGCTTCCGGTCCCGGATGACGACGTTGCGGGCGACCACCGCCCAGTTCTTCTCGTCCAGCAGGTCGCGCGGGTGCAGGCCGCCGGTCAGCACGTCCTGCCACAGGTCGCCCTGGTTGGTCGGCGTCGCCGCGCCGCACGGTGTCGGCGAGCGAGCGCCCGAGCCGGTACGCCACGCCCACCCGGTGGTTCGTCGCCATCGTCCAGCGCAGCACGTCGATGTTGAGGTCGTCGAGCGCACGCAGCAGCGTTTCCCGGCCCGCCCCGGTGGCGTCCCGGGCGGCGGCGGTGGACGGCACCGTACGGCCCGCAGTGGTCAGCGGCGCGATCTGGGCCAGCGCGACGTCCACGCCGTCGAGGTACATGCCGAGCCGGTGCCGCCCGGCCAGCTCGGTGAGGTTCGACAGCTTCGGCGGCGCGGGCGCCGGCCGGTGCCCGTCCCCGGTCAGGTCGGCGGTCTGCGCGTGGTGGTAGGCGTCCGCCATGGACCAGCCGAGTCGCAGCGCGGTGACCACCGCGGTCCGTTCGTCCCGCGGTGTCCCGTGCTCCTCGTCGCGCCGATCCCGCGTCGCGGTGCTCACCGCCCGACCTCCCGTGTCACCGGATCAGTCGAGCGTAGAGCCAATTTCACGCGTCTATGACCGTTTCGTCTCAGCCTTGCCGGCCAGCAGGCCACGCGGCCGGATCGACCGGACCGGCTCGGCCGCCGCGCCCTCGGCACGGAGGATGTGGTTCGCGGCGATGATCCCGGTGGCCGCCGACCGTTCCATCAGCGCGCTCGGGAACCCGGTGCGGATGCCGTCCCCGGCCAGGTAGAGGCCGGGCGCGTCGGTCTCCACCCCCGGACGCCAGGCGTGGCTACCAGGCGTGAACGCCGGCGCCTGCGCCTCGACGCGGGCGCGCAGCTCGCGTACCCAAAGGTCGGCCACCTCCGGCCAGAGCGCGGTCAGCTCCCGCAGCATCCGGGCGGCCAGCTCGTCGGCCGGCACGTCCGGCTCGCAGGCGTACGCGTGCAGCTCCACCACCGAGCCACCGGTGCGCTCGGCCCAGCGGCGAGGCTCGTCCTCCAGCCGGTGGTAGAGCGTCACCGAGTCCAGCGTGGGCTGCCGGGAGACGCCGCTGAACACCGCGCGGTCGGCCCGGACGTCCCCGTCCATCCAGTAGCGCGCCACCGCGTACGGCGGTCCGGGTCTGCCGAACGCGGGCATCCGCGCCACCAGCTCGGGCGCCGCCGCGACCAGGCCGGGCGAGGCGCCGACCAGCGCGGCGAGCGCCGGCGGGTCCACCGCGAGCACCACGTGCGGCGCCTCCCAGGCGTCACCGTCCGCGTCGGTCACCCGCCACCCCGCCGGGGTACGGTCCAGCCGGGCCACAGCCACGTCGGTCAGCACCCGGCCGCCGTGCTCCTCCACGTGCCGGGTCAGCGGCTCCCAGATCGCCGTGCCGTAGTCCCGGTCCGGGCAGTCGAAGGCCAGCCCCTCCGGGTTGCCGAGCAGGTAGAAGTGGAACTGCGCGATCATCTCGGCGGCCGACATCTCCGCCTCGTGGTTGAAGAACGAGTGCGAGAAGACCTCGAACAGCATGGCCCGCGCCCGGTCCGGCAGCCGCAGCGAGGTGAGCAGATGGTCGGCGGTCCGCTCGTCGAACTCCTCGTAGGTGCGTACCGGGTCGTAGGTGAGCAGCGGCAGCGCCGCGTCCCGGTCCATCGCGCGCAGGTCGGCCAGGCGCAGGCTCGGGCTGCGCAGCAGCAGCGCCAGCAGGTTCGCCGGCGGCGCGGGCGGCAGCTTGCCGAACTCCTCGGTGGGCCACTGCTCGGACAGGATCGGGTAACCCGGGATCGGCTTGAGGAAGCCCAGCGCCGGATCGACCCGGCGCAGGATCGACCGCCAGTTCCAGTACTGCCGGAAGAACGCGTGGAAGCCGTGCTCGTTGCGCTGGACGCCGTCGGACAGTTCCTCCGGCCAGGCGCCGAGCCGCCCGCCGAGGTGCGGCGCCGCCTCCAGCACCGTCACCGCCACGCCGCGCTCGGCCAGCACCACAGCAGCCGACATGCCGGCGATGCCGCCGCCGACCACCAGCGCCGGGACCGGTCGCGGCACGCGGTCGGCGCCACCGCCGCCCGGGTCCACCACGTGCTCGCGTACGCCGATCAGGCGACCTACCACTTGCGACAGACCCACGGGGCCATCCTCCAGTCGGTGGTCCTCCCAGTCTGCCCGAGGTGAAAGGAAGGGGCCCCTTTTAACGCATACGGATGTGCGGGGCACCTTCTTAACGCCGCGTCACCCCCTGCGCCGCGTGCGCCGCGGGGGTGCGTGGGCGAGGTGTTAACAAGGGGCCCTTCCTCTACCGGAGGCGTTAACAAGGGGCCCTTCCTTTCACGGCAGGCAGCGGCGGGGGCGGTCCGACGGGGGCCAGACGTACTCCAGGTCGGGGGAGACGTCGGCGAACAGCTGTGCATAGTGGCCCGGATCCTTGCGCAGCAGCGACGACCGGTGGCTGCGGTGCAGGTCGTCGCGGCCCAGCCAGGGCGGCAGCTCACCGGCGGCGGCCAGCTCGTCCTGGGTGCGGATCACCGAGATGCCGCAGGCGGTGGCGAGGTCGGTGGCGAGCGTGCCGGCGCAGGTGTCGGCCCGGCCCGGCTCGCACCACACCGCGCACATGTCCAGCCCGTACCGGGTCAGCGCCTCCTCGTACCCGGCCCACATCTTCACCGCGGGATGGTTGCGCCAGCCGTAGTCCGGCCGGGTCAGCCCGCGCAGCACCTGGATCGCCTCCACACGCTGCTTGCCCAGCCGCTTCTGGTCCAGCGTGCGCGCGCTGGCCAGGAAGTCCGGATACGGCAGGAACGTCTGCATGCCGGTTGCTCTACCCGTACCCGCCCCCGCCATGCGTCCATGATCGCCGGGGCTGCGCGGATCGCGAGCGGCTGACTACGATCCGGACATGGCCGAGCCACTGCGCGACCGCGCGCGCCGCGCGACCGGCTGGCGGCTCCGGATGAACGGTGACGAACGCCCCCACTACGTGGTCTGCGGCTCCGACCCGCTCGCCTACTGGGTGGTCCGGTCGCTGCTCGCCACCGACAGCGCCGACGGCCAGGTGCGGGTCACGCTCGTGGTGCCGGGCCGCCGCCGGTCCGAGGGCCCCGACGGCCGGGACGTGCCGGGGGTACGTGTGGTCACGGCGGAGCGCCTCGACGAGGCCGCGTTCCGCCGGGCCGGGCTGGCCGGCGCGGCCGGGCTGGCCCTGCTGCACCAGGACGACGTGGGCAACATGCACGCCGCGCTCTGCGCGCAGGAGGTCGAGTCGCGGCTGCGCCTGGTGGTGCGGATGTTCAACACCAACCTGGCGGACGGGCTGCGGCAGCTCTTCCCCGACTCGGCTGTGCTGTCCGACGCCTCGATCGCCGCCCCCGCCTTCGTCGCCGCCGCGCTGGGTGAGGTGGCGCCGACCCACTTCCGGCACGCCGGGCGCACGCTCTACGTGGCCCGCCGCGACGACGTACGCCAGCAGGACGTGGTCTGCGGCCTTGCCGTCACCACCGATCCGGACCTGGTCCGGGTGCTGCCCGCGGACGAGGCGGCGGCCGACGTGGTGCTGGCCGAGGCGACCGGGCGGCCGGCGGGCACCGAGGTCGCCGCGCGGCGGCTGGTGCGGGCGCGGCGGCGCCGGCAGCCGGTCGCCGTCCTGTTGCGCGCGGTCCGCCACTTCGCCACCCGCAAGATCGGCATCGCGGTGCTGGTGCTGCTCGGGGTGATCGCGGCGCTGGGCTGGCTCAACGCGCGGGCCGCCGACGTGAGCTGGAGCGAGGCGGTCTACCTGACGCTGGTCACCACGCTCACCGGCCAGGATCCGGACGTCAACAAGCCGGTCGCGGCCCAGGTGATGCAGGTGGTCCTCAACCTGGCCGGGCTGGCGCTGATCCCGCTGATCACGGCCGCGGTGGTCGACGGCATCGTCAACGCCCGGCTGGCGTTGCACGCGGGCCGGGTCCAGCCGGACCGTTCGGGGCACGTGGTGATGGTCGGGCTGGGCAACATCGGCACCCGGGTGATGGCGCAGTTGCACGACTTCGGCGTCGAGGTGGTGGCGATCGACAAGAACCCGGACGCGCGCGGCGCCGCGCTGGCGCGACGCCTGGGGGTGCCGCTGATCGTGGGCGACGCCGGCCGGGAGGAGACGCTCCGGTCCGCCTCGGTGGACACCTGCCAGGCGCTCGTGGTGGTGTCCACCGACGACGGGACGAACCTGCGGGCCGCGCTGATCGCCCGGTCCCTCGACCCGGACCTGCGCGTGGTGCTGCGGCTGTTCGACGGCGACTTCGCCGAGCGGATCCAGCAGGCGTTCGGCATCGGCATCTCGCGCAGCGTGTCCTATCTGGCCGCGCCGGCGTTCGCGGCGGCCCTGCTGGATCGCGCTGTGGTCGCCACCATCCCGGTCGACCGGCACGCGCTGCTGGTCACCGAGGTGCCGGTGGTGGCCGGTTCGCCGCTGGACGGGAGTCCGCTGAGCGCGGTGGCCCGGCCCGGCGAGGTACGCCTGCTCGCGCACACCCGGCCGAACCAGAAGGCCGACTGGTCGGCCGACCCCCGCATGGTGATCCAGGCCGGTGACCGGCTCACCGTGGTGGCCCGGCGGGCCGGGCTCACCGCGCTGCTCCGGGAGACTACGCCCGCGCCGCCGCCGGCACCGACCGGCCCGCCCGCCGCGCGCCGCCCGCAGGAGTGACGCCCCGTCGCTGCGGCAGGGGCGGGTGCCGATCGGCCCGGAGAGCACCGGCGGCGTGTTCGTGGCGGCCGGCGGACGACGACCACCGCCGGAGGCTGACCTGCGGCACCCGTACCCGGATCGGCATCGTGGAGATCCGGACGGTGGGCTGAGAGTCGGGCCCGCCCGTCACCGCGTCGCGGAGGTGGCGGACCAGGCGACCGGGCGCCCCCGGTCGCCGAGGCGGCGCGGCAGCGGCAGGTCGTCCCAGGGCACCCGGTGCAGCAGGCGGTCCAGCAGCAGGCCGAGCAGCAGCCCGGCGACCGAGTCGGTCAGCCAGTGCCAGCCCAGGTAGACGGTGGTGCAGAAGACCACCGCCGGGGGCACCGCCCGGACCACCGTGACCAGCCGGGGCGGCACGGTACGGCCGAGCGTGCGCACGAGCGGGGCCAGCAGCAGGGCCAGGACGCCGTACCAGACGATCGAGTTGGCGACGTGCCCGGACGGATACGACTGCGCGAAACGCACCGGCAGGTCGTGCTGGAACAGCGGCAGCGTCTGCTCGGGCGACAGGAACGGCTCCTTGACCGAGGCGCTCGGAGCCGGGCGGGCCGTCCACACCTTCAGCGGGCCGATCGTGAAGAACGTGAGCACGAACCCGGCCACCGGCGGCAGCAGCGGCCGCACCGAGCGCAGCCGCCACGCCAGCAGCACGCCCAGCCCGGCCGCGAGCAGTGTCAGCGGCGTGCCCTGACCGAGCAGGTTCAGCGTCGTCGCCACCCAGCGGGCGGCGGCCGGGCGGTTCTCGTCGGACCAGTCGGCGACCGCCCGGTCGAGGCCGAACAGGTGACCCGAGGCGAGCGCGACGGTCAGTGCCACCACTGCCGCGAGCAGCAGCCCGTCGAACCACCACCCGGCCGGCCGGACCGGCCGCAGCCGCAGGTCACCGCGTACCCCCGAGGTCTGACGCACGCGACCACGCTACCGGCCGCCGGCGGCGGCCGGGCGGCGCGGGCATCGGCGGCTGTGTGCCCAACCACGAAGGGAAGCGCGGCGCGGGGGTCAGCGGTCACACTGGTTGCCGTGCGGATCACCTCGGCTCTCGTCGACCCGGCGCTGCTCGACCTCCCCTGGTCGACACCGCTGGAGCAGTGGCCTGCCGAGCATCTGGTCGCACTGCCGCAGGGCATCTCCCGGCACATCGTGCGGTTCGTCCGGCTCGGCGGGTACGTCTACGCGGTGAAGGAGACCGGCGAGCGGGTCGCCGAGCGCGAGTACGACCTGCTGCGGGCGCTGGAGCGGATCGACTTCCCGTCGGTCGAGGCCATCGCGATCGTGGCCGACCGGCAGACCGACGACGGCGAGCCGCTGGATCCGGTGCTGATCACCCGCCACCTCCAGTTCTCGCTGCCCTACCGGGCGCTGTTCTCCCGCACGCTGCGGCCGGAGACCATGAACCGGCTGCTCGACGCGCTGGCGGTGCTGCTGGTCCGGATGCACCTGACCGGCTTCTTCTGGGGCGACTGCTCGCTGTCGAACACGCTGTTCCGGCGGGACGCGGGCGCGTTCGCCGCGTACCTGGTCGACGCCGAGACCGGTGCCCTGCACCCGTCGCTGTCGAACGGCCAGCGCGGCGAGGACCTGGAGATCGCCCGGGTGAACATCTTCGGCGAGGCGCTCGACCTGCAGGCCGCCGGGCTGCTCCACGAGTCGATCGACCCGGAGGTGGTCTGCGAGGAGGTCGTGCAGCGCTACGAGCGGCTCTGGTACGAGATCACCTACGAGCAGCAGGTCGAGCGCGCCGCCCGGCACGACATCGAGGGGCGCATCCGCCGCCTCAACGAGCTGGGCTTCGACGTGGCCGAGGTGGCCATGTCGACTGTCGACAACGGGCGCTACCTGGTCCGGCCGAAGGTGGTCGACGCCGGCTACCACACTCGGCGGCTGCTGCGCCTGACCGGCCTGGACGCGGAGGAGAACCAGGCCCGCAGGCTCCTCAACGACCTGGACGCCTACCGGCTGGAGAGCGACCTGACCGACGAGCAGCAGGCGGCGCACCGCTGGCTGACCGAGGTCTTCGAGCCGGTGGTCCGGGCCGTCCCCGGGCACCTGCGGAACAAGCTGGAGCCGCAGGAACTGTTCGCCCAGATCATCGAGCACAAGTGGCTGCTCTCCGAGCAGGCCGGCCGGGACGTCGGGATGCGTCGGGCGGTGCAGTCGTACCTGGCCGACGTGCTGGTGCACCGGCCGGACGAGCAGGCGGTGCTCGGCGTCGAGGTGCCGACCACCTGACGCCGGGGGCGGATCACTCCACCCAGTCGCCGCCGCGCATCACCCGCACGACGTTCAGGTCGTCGTCCAGCATCACCAGGTCGGCGCGCAGCCCAGCGACCAGCGCGCCCACCCGGTCGCCCAGGCCGATCGCACGGGCCGGGGTGGTGGCGACCATCCGGCAGGCGTCCGGCAGGGCCACACCCGCGCCGACCGCGTGCCGCAGCGCCGCGTCCATGGTGAGCGTGCTGCCGGCGATCGCGCCGTCGCGGCTGAGCCGGGCCACCCCGCCGGACACGGTGACCGCCTGGCCGCCCAGCTCGTACTCGCCGTCCGGCATCCCGGCGGCGGCCATCGCGTCGGTGATCAGCGCGGCCCGCTCCGGGCCGGCCACCGAGGTGGCGAAGCCGAGCATGCCGTCGTGCAGGTGCACCCCGTCGGCGACCAGCTCGCACACCACGTTCGGGGCCTCCAGCAGCGCCACCACCGGGCCCGGCTCGCGGTGGTGCACCGGGCGCATCCCGTTGAACAGGTGGGTGCCGACGCTCGCGCCCGCAGCCACCGCCGCCCGCGTCTGCTCCCAGGTGGCGTCGGTGTGCCCGACCGCCGCGACCACGCCGTGCGACACCAGCAGCTCGACCGCCTTGGTGGCGCCGTCCCGCTCGGGAGCGATAGTGACCATGCGTACGGCGCCGCCGCCCAGCTCGATCAGCTCGGTCAGCTCCGCGGTGGACGGGTCGCGCAGGAACTCCGGGTTCTGCGCGCCGCAGCGGTCCGCGGACAGGTACGGGCCCTCGAAGTGGACGCCCGCGAGCACGCCCTCCTCGACCAGCGGCCGGTAGGCGGCGGTGGCGTCGCGCATCAGCTCGAACGGGGAACTGACCAGGCTCGCCAGCAGCGTGGTGGTGCCGTGCCCGAGGTGGAACGCGGCTGCGTGCCGGGCCGACTCCGGGTCGCCGGTGGTGAACGTGTGCCCGCCGCCGCCGTGGGTGTGCATGTCCACGAAGCCCGGCACGATCCAGTGGCCGTCGCGCACCGACGGATACTCGGCGACAGCGGTGATCCGCCCGCCGGCGATCTCCACGCAACCCTGCCGGATGACGCCGGTCGGGGTCACCACCTTGCCGGTCACGCGCCGGGTCATCGACTCTCCTTCGCCATGGTGTCCAGGGCCAGCAGGGCGGCGCCCAGGCAGCCGGCCTCGTCACCGAGGCCGGCCGCCACCAGGCGCGGCTCGCGGTGGAACGTCAGCCGCGCGCGCAACGCCGTCCGCAGCGGGTCGAACAGCCGGGGACCGGCCTGGGCCAGCCCGCCGCCGAGCACCACTGTCGAGACATCGTAGAGCGCCTGCCCGGTGGCGAGTCCGTCGGCGAGCGCCTCGACCGCCTCCTGCCACACCTCGACGGCGAGCGGTTCACCGGCCGCCGCCCGGTCGGCCACCTGGGCGGCGGTGGCGGGCGCGCCGGACAGCTCGGCGTACCGGCGTCCGATCGCCGAGGCCGACGACACCGCCTCCAGACAGCCGATCCGCCCGCATCCGCAGCGCGGTCCGCCGGGGCGTACCAGGATGTGGCCGATCTCCCCGGCGGCACCGTGCGCGCCGGTGGCGGCCGACCCGTCGACCACGTGGGCGGCGGCGATGCCGGTGCCGATCGCGACGAACAGCACGTGGCCGGCGTCCCGTCCGGCGCCGAGCCGGGCCTCGGCCAGGCCGCCGACACGTACGTCGTGGCCGAGCGCCGCCGGCAGTCCCAGCCGCGTGCGCGCCAGCTCCCGCAGGGGTACGTCCCGGAAGCCCACGTTCGCCGACCAGACGGCCGTGCCGCGCGCCTCGTCGACCACACCGGGTACGGCGATGCCGCAGGCCACCGGCGTACGGCCGTCGGCGCGGGCCTTGCCGGCGAGCCCTTCGGCCACGTCGAGGATCGTGCCGACCACGGCCTCCGGGCCGCGCTGCGCGCCGGTGGCGTGCCGTTCGGTGTGCACAGTCGTGCCGTCCGGCCGGACCAGGGCGCACTTCATCCCGGTGCCGCCCACGTCCAGCGCGACGACGACCTCGTCGCCTGCGCTCACGCCGTCGGCCCGCTTCGCTCGCCGCCGCCGATCCGGCCGGTTCGGTAGCTGAGCCGGCCGATCCGCTCGGTGCGTTCGCTCATGCTGTGCCGGCTGGGCATGCGCTCACGGCCCTCGCTGCGCTCGGTGCGTTCGCTCATGCTGTGTCGGCTGGGCATGCGCTCACGGCCCTCGCTGCGCTCGGTGCGTTCGCTCATGCCAGGACCACGGAGCGGGTGAGGTGCCGGGGCGCGTCCGGGTCGAGGCCGCGGCTGGTGGCGAGCGCGACAGCGAACCGCTGGGCCAGGATCAGGTCGGCCATCGGGTCGACCGGGTTGCGGCCGGCCGACCAGCTCGTCAGCACCGTGCGCCAGCCGTGCGTGCGGCTGTGCACGAACGCGGCGCCGGTCGCGGCCACGTCCTCGGGCAGGCCGTCCGGGATCTCGCCGAGCGCCCAGACCAGCCGGCCGGGCGCGGCGACCGAGATCGGGCCGTGCCGGTAGTCCATGGCCGGGTACGCCTCGGCCCAGAACGTGGCCGCCTCGCGGCACTTCAGCGCGGCCTCCTGCGCCAGCCCGACGGTCCAGCCGCGACCGAGGAAGGTGACCTGCTCGATGCCGGCCGGGTCGATCGGCAGCGGGGCGCGTACGGCCACCTCGGCGTCGGCGGCCAGGCGGCCGAGGTCCTCGCCGAGGTGGGCACGCAGCAACGCGAGCGCGGTGGTGGCGAAGCGGGTCTGCACCACCGACCGCTCGTCGGCGAAGGGCAGCGCGACTGTGGCGCCGGCGAGCGTGACGGCGGCCGAGCCCGGATCGCCGACCAGGACCGTGGCGGGGATCCGCCCGCGCAGCGCGGTGAGCAGGTCGAGCACCTCGGTGGTGGTGCCGGAGCGGGTGATCGCGATGAGCCGGTCGTAGTGGCGGCCGGCCGGGAACTCGCTGGCCTGGAAGGCGTCGGTCTCGCCCTGGCCGGCGGCCTCGCGCAGCCCGGCGTACGCCATCGCCATGAACCACGACGTGCCGCAACCGACCACGGCGACCCGCTCGCCGGGGCGCGGCAGGTGTGTGGCGACGGTCGGGGCGAGTCGCGCCGCCTCCCGCCAGCAGTCGGGCTGGCTCGCGATCTCCGCGTGCACGTACGCCATGACAACTCCTCGCCGAGGGAGACCTTGCGCAATACGGCGCGATACGGCCGCCTTTCGCGCGTCATTCTGCGTGAAACGGGGCGGCCGTGGCAACCGTCTCCCTGTTCGCGCAGCGCAGGGTTTTGCGCGGACCGCGTTTCGCGCACTAGTGTGCACGCAACCGATCACCGTTCACGCACAGTCTGGGGAGGGCCCCGCGGTGGACCGCTACGCGCGCTGGAACGCGCTGCTGGAGATGCTGACCGACAGCGGCCGGGTCAGCGTCGAGGAGGCGGCCGGGCGGCTCGACGTCTCCCAGGCCACCATCCGGCGCGACTTCGACCAGCTCGCCCAGCAGCAGATGATCACCCGTACCCGGGGTGGCGCGGTCGCCAACGGTGTCTCCTACGACCTGCCGCTGCGCTACAAGACCGCGAAGCACTCGGCCGAGAAGCAGCGGATCGGCGCGGCGGCCGCCGCGCTCGTGTCGCCGGGCACGGTCGTCGGTCTCAACGGCGGCACCACGAGCACCGAGGTGGCGCGGGCGCTCGCCGTCCGCCCGGATCTCAACACCAGTGCCGAGGGTGCCCAGCTCACAGTGGTCACGAACGCGCTGAACATCGCCAACGAGCTGCTGGTGCGCTCGCGGATGAAGGTGGTGGTGGCCGGCGGCGTGGTCCGGCCGAAGTCGTTCGAGCTGGTCGGCCCGCTCGGCGGGGCGCTGCTGCGCGAGGTCACGCTCGACGTGGCGCTGCTCGGCGTGGACGCGATCGACCCGCAGCTCGGCGCCGCCGCGCACCACGAGGGCGAGGCGGCCATGAACAGCCTCATGGTGGCCCGGGCCAAGCGGGTCGTCGTGATAGCCGACTCGTCGAAGCTCGGCGGGCACGCGTTCGCCCGGATCTGCCCGGTGGACCGGGTCGAGACGCTGGTGACCGACTCCGGCGCGTCCCCCGACGTGGTGGCGGCGTTCCGCGACGCGGGCGTGCACGTCGTCTGCGCCTGACCTCCGCGCGCGACACGCCGACACTGCATACCGGGTATCGCCTTCGCGTGCATACCGCGTATGGTGTCGCTGACGCCTACTTATCGGGGGAGGTCAGCTGTGTCGGCTGTCCTGGAGATCGAAGGTCTCCGCAAGACGTACCGGAGCCGGAAACGCGGGGTCCGCCACGCGCTCGACGGCTTCGACATGCGAGTCGAGGCCGGCCAGGTGCACGGCTTCCTCGGCCCGAACGGCTCGGGCAAGACCACCACGCTGCGCACGCTGCTGGGCCTGATCCGGCCCAACGGCGGCCGGATGGCCATTCTCGGCCAGGAACTGCCGCACGCGCTGCCGGCCGTCGCCGGGCAGGTCGGCGCCATCGTGGAGAGTCCGCAGTTCTTCCCGCACTTCTCCGCCCGCGACACGCTGGGCCTGCTCGCCCAGGCCGGTGAGCTGCCCAAGCAGCGCGTGGACGAGGTGCTGGAGCTGGTCGGGCTGCGCGACCGGGCCGGCGAGCGGGTGAAGACCTACTCGCTCGGCATGAAGCAGCGCCTCGCGGTCGCCTCCGCGCTGCTCAAGAATCCCGAGCTGCTGATCCTCGACGAGCCCGCGAACGGCCTCGACCCGGGCGGCATCCGGGAGATTCGCGGGCTGATGCGCGAGCTGTCCGAGAGCGGCATGACAGTGGTGCTCTCCAGCCACATCCTGGGCGAGATCCAACTCATCTGCGACTCGGTCACCATCATCTCGCTCGGCCGCCGGGTCGCTTTCGGACCGGTCGAGCAGGTGCTCGCGGCCCACTCCCAGGGCTCCGTGCGGGTACGCCTGGAGGCGGTCAGCGACCTGCCCCAGGCCGCCGACGCGCTCACCCGCGCCGGGGTCCGCGTCGCCGCCGAGCCGGACCACCTGATGCTGTCCGGCGTGGACAAGCCGGCCACTGTCAGCCGGCTCCTCGCCGAGCAGGGCCTGTACGTCAGCGAGCTCACACCGGTCGCTGTCGACCTGGAGAGCGTCTTCCTCGAACTGACCGCCACCGCGCCGGTCCCCGGCCAGCACCGTCAGGTCGATCAGTCCGCCAAGGTCGACCAGACCGGCACCGCAGGAGGTTGGGGCGCATGAGCCTGTTCGTCACCGAGCTGCGCCGGCTCGGCAAGCGCCGGGTGACCCGGCTGATGCTCGTGCTGCTGGTGCTCGGCCTGGCCACCGTCGCCACCGCGTTCAGCTTCTCCAGCGAGAAGCTGTCGCCCGCCGCCGTGGCCGCGGCCGAGGCCAAGGCGAACGGCGAATACCAGATCGCGATGACGGAGTGGAAGCGCTCCATCGGGGAGTGCGAGGCCGCCGCGGCCCGGGGCGAGAACACCGAGGAACGGTACGGCCCCAACTGCGGCAAGGACTACCAGCCGCAGCCCGACATGTTCGAGGCGAAGTGGTACCTGCCGTACCAGTTCGACTTCCGGGCCGAGTTCCCCCTGTTCATCGCCGTGTTCGCCGCCTCCGTGGCGCTGTTCGGCTTCATCGTCGGCGCCTCCTTCGTGGGTGCCGAGTGGAACACCGGCGGGATGATGAACCTGCTGCTCTGGCGACCGAAACGGCTCACCGTGCTGGGCACGAAGCTGGCCGCCCTGCTCACCACCGTGTTCGGCCTGACCGTGGTGCTCGGCGCCCTCTGGACGGCGGCGTTCTGGCTGATCGCCAGTCAGCGCGGCAGCACCGCGAAGATGACCTCGGGAGTGTGGCAGTCGATCGGGCTGGACGGGCTGCGCGCGCTGGCGATGACGCTGCTCGTGGCGGCGATCGGGTTCGCGCTGGCCTCGCTGGGCCGGCACACGGCGATGGCGCTCGGCGCGGCGGTGGGCATCTTCGCGGTGAGCGAGATCGGCATCCGGATCGCGGTCGCCGTGCTCGGGGTCCAGTTCGGTGACCGGTACGTGCTGTCCACGTACGCCCAGTCGTGGTTCCTGAAGCAGGCGGAACTGTTCGACTACGACACCTGCCAGTTCTCCCAGGGCGCCTGCGAGCCCGCCACGTACATGGTCACCTGGCAGCAGTCGGCCGTGGTGTTCGGCGTGGCCCTGGTGGGCGCGGTCGTGGCCGCGTTCTGGACGATGCGGCGGCGGGACATCTCCTGACCTCGTCCGCGCCGCCGGCACCGGCCGGCGGCGCGGACCCCGCGTCCGATGCGGCCGGGGGCGGCCCTGGTTACGCTGGGGCTCCCCCGGCCGGCGCGTTCCGCGTGCCGGTCACCTGCCGTCGGAGAGGAGCGCCATGTCCGCCGACGCCTCGCAGCGGGCCGCCGTCGACCGGTCCGGCCCGACAGCGGATACGCGCCACGCGGGTGGGACCGTTCCGCCACCGCGCACCGCTCCGCCCGTCGAGTCCACTCCGTCGGAGCCGTCGGAGTCCGCTCGACCCGCCGAGCACGCCACGGCCGGGCCAGGGTCGCCGCCCGCCGAGTCCGTCGAGCCGGTCGAGCAGGCCGGTCCGGATGCGGGAGATGCGGCCGGTGCAGGCACGACGCCCGCCGGCCTCACCGAGCGGGAACGGCGGATCCTCGCGTTCGAGGCGCAGTGGTGGAAGCACGCCGGCGCCAAGGAGCAAGCCATCCGGGACACGTTCGGGCTCTCCGCGACCCGCTACTACCAGCTGCTCAACGCTCTGCTCGACCAGCCGGCCGCGCTCGCCGCCGAGCCGGTGCTGATCGGCCGGCTGCGTCGGCTGCGCTCGTCGCGTGCCCGTAACCGGCGCCGCTGACCGGCGTCACTTCTCGTACGTGCGCAACCCGTTGCCGATGGCGAAGAACGTCGGGGCCCACTCGCCGATGAAGATGCCCCAGCGGTCCGCCCGCGCCACCCCGGCGCGCTCCATGTGCTTGGAGAGGAACCAGCTGGTCACCGAGAGGCCGATGCTGACGAACCCGGCGAGGTAGGCGTGCTCCGCCCGGATGCCGCCCTCGTGCAACCGCTCCAACATCTCGAACCCCCTGTCGCCGGGACCGACCCGGTCGCGTCCGACGCTACCGAAAGTCCGGAGAAGATGACGCACGGTTACTTCGATCGGGGTGGCTGGCGGATGACCGGCCGCGGTCCGGGTAGGCGGCCCGCGACAACGGACGGAGGCCGACGATGGGGGCACCAGACCGCCGGTACGCGATCGGCAGCAGGCCGGCCCGCCCGGTCGCGGAGGCGCCGGTGATGCGGGTCCGTTCCGCCTCCGACCCGGCGCCCGGCCGACCGGAGAACGAGGACGTGGTCTTCCGGTTCGGCCCGCTCGTCGGCGTCCTCGACGGCGCGACGGTGCCCGAGGGCTTCGACACCGGCTGCGCGCACGGTCCCGCCTGGTACGTCCGGCACCTGGCCGCCCGGATCGGCCTGGCCATCGCGGCCCGCCCCGCCGCCACGCTGATGAGCAGCCTCGCGGCGGCGATCCTCGCGGTGCGGGCCGATCACGGCGGAACGTGTGACCTCGACCATCCCGGCACCCCGTCCTCAACCGTCTGCCTGCTCCGGCACAGCGGCGACCGGGTCGACTACCTGGTGCTCTGCGACAGCCCGCTGGTGCTCGACACCGACCAGGGGATCGAGGTAATCACCGACGACCGGCTCGCCGACGCGGTGGCGGACCTGCGCCGCAGCGTCGCCGCACTGCCGGACGGCGAGACCGACCCGGTGACCCGGTTCCGGCGCGCGACGACCGTGCAGCGGACCCGGATGAACCGCACCCACGGCTACTGGGCGGCGGCGAGCGACCCGGACGCCGCGTACCACGCGCTCGCCGGGACGCTTCCGCTGCGCGGTCCGGGGGCGCTGCGCCGGGCCGCGCTGCTCAGTGACGGCGCTTCCTGCGCTGTCGACCAGTTCGGCCTGTTCGACTGGGCCGGGCTGCTGGAGGTGCTGACCGTGGAGGGCCCGGAAGGGCTGATCGACCGGGTGCGCGCTGCCGAGCGGGACCACCCGGACCGGCTGCGGCGGCACAAGCGCACCGACGACGCCTCGGCTGTCCTCTGCGAGTTCGGTCCTTCGGCGTGAGCACGCTCACGTCGGAACGACCGGTCGGATGACAACGCAGCGTGAGGCGGGAACACCCCGGGGGTACGACCGGACGAGGCGGTCGACCATAGCGGCAATCCCTCCCCAAAGGGGTGGACGACCCGGGCCACGCGCGGCAGACTGCGCGACGTGACGGGTGCTGTACGGCTGGAGCCGGTGGACGAACGGAACCTGGAACCGTTGCTCTCCGTAGCGGCGGCCGAGGCGGAACCGGAGGACGTCATGCCTCCGGTGGACGCCCCCGCGGGCTGGTCGCTGGCCCGCCGCGACGCGTTCCGCGAGTTCCACCGCGCCAGCCTCGGCGGGCTGAACGGCCCGACCGGCACCGCCATGTACGCGATCGTCTCCGGCGGTGAGGTCGTCGGCATGGTGCGGATGACCCGCCGGGACGAGCCGGGAACAGTGGAGACCGGCATGTGGCTCGGCCGGTCGGCGCGGGGCCGGGGCCTGGGTGCCGCGGCGCTGCGGCAGTTGCTGCACGTCGCCGCCGGGGCCGGAATGCACACGGTGGTCGCGAACACCACGCCGGACAACGCGGGCGCGATCTCGGTGCTGCGTAAGTGCGGCGCGGAACTGCGTGCGCAAGACGGAGTGCTGCACGCCCGGATGTCCCTGGATTCGGCCCTGCCGATCCGCTGACCCGTTTCGTTCCCCGATCACGTTTCTCCTGCTCAGGGCTGCCTCGGTGGGTGGTTTCGTGCTTGCACGGAAGTGTTTTCCCGAGGGGGTGACGGGTAACTGCCCGCGTCTCCGGGACCCGACGTTCCCGGAAAGCGCGGAGGAGAGCGGATGAGGAGCGGAACACGGGTGGCGTTCGCCGTCGGCTTCGGCTACCTGCTGGGTCGCCGGAAGAAGATGCGTACCGCGCTGACGCTCGCCGCGGCGGTCGCCGCCGGGCGGGCCAGCCGGCGCCCGGGCGGCCTGAAGCAGCTCGGCGCGGACCTGATGGCCGCGAACCCGCAGCTGCGCAACCTCGGCGGGCTGGCACCGCCGCTGGTGGCCGCGGGCCGGGCGGCCGCGACCGCCGCCGCCGGCAACGGCATCGACGCCATCGGCGGACGGCTGCGTGAGGGCACCGGCGCGTTGCGCCGCAAGGCGGGTACGGGCCGGCCGGACGCCGGGCGTTCCGCGCCGGACGAGGACCGTTCCGGACCGGGCGCCGGGCGTTCCGCGCCGGACGAGGAGCAGGAACTGGACGACCAGCCCGGCGCGCCGGTGCCGGCCCGAGCCGATCGGGGACGGTGAGCCGTGGCGGCGGGCAGCCTGGCCGACCGGGCCCGCGACCAGATCGGCGGCGAGCTGCACGACCTCGCCTCCGCGCTCGGTGAGCGGGCCGTGCAGGTGGTCACCGAACGGGTCACCGGCGCCACCGGGCGGCTGAGCGAGTACGCGAAGCGGGGCGGCGACCCTGGCCTGGTCGCCGCCGCCACCGGCGCGCAACGGCTCGCCACCGGTACCTCCCCGGTGAAGGCGATGTTCCATGCCGGCCTGGCCGGCGGTAAGGAGAAGCTGATGGCGGCGTTCGGCCGCAGGGGTGGCCGGGACGGCGGCCGGAAGCTCAAGGTCACCAACATCGTCGAGACCATCGAGGTCGGCGTGCCGGTCCGGGTCGCCTACAACCAGTGGACGACGTTCGGCGACTTCCCGAGCTTCACGAAGAAGGTCGAGCAGGCCGACTGCGACGCCGACGAGAAGATGACCTGGAAGGCGCAGGTGCTCTGGTCGCACCGGAGCTGGGATTCGACGATCGTCCGGCAGATCCCGGACCGGCTCGTCCACTGGCGGTCGAAGGGTGAGAAGGGCTCGGTCGACGGCACCGTCAGCTTCCACGGGGTCGCCCCGGAGCTGACCCGGATCCTGGTCGTGCTGGAGTACCACCCGCAGGGCTTCTTCGAGCACACCGGCAACCTGTGGCGAGCGCAGGGCCGCCGGGTCCGGCTGGAGCTGAAGCACTTCGTCCGGCACGTGATGACCCGGACCGTGCTCGACCCGGACGCGGTCGAGGGCTGGCGCGGCGAGATCGAGGACTCCCAGGTCGTCAAGGACCACGAGACCGCGCTCCGGGAGGAGCGGGGAGACAGCGGGCCTGCCGACGACGAGTACGCCGCCTACGACGAGGGCAACGACTTCGACGACACCGAGTACGCCGACGAGCCGGTCCTCACCGTCCCGGAGCGTTCCCGCCGCCCGGCCGCCCGCCGCCGCGAGGAGAGCTGACCGGAGGCGGGCCGGTTCGTCAGGACCGGTCGGTGGCGTACGACTCCAGGTGCGCGAGCTGCACCGGGTCCAGGGAGGGGCGGACGCGGGTCCGGGCCGCCTCGACGTGCGCGGCGGTCACGGTGCTCGCCTCCAGCGACTCCCGCATGGCGGCGAGCGCCGCCTCCCGGATCAGCGCGGCGCAGTCGGCGGCGGAGAAGCCGCCCAGCTCGGCGCCGAGCGCGTCGAGGTCCACATCCGGGGCGAGCGGGACGTCCCGGGCCGAGGCGCGGAGGATCTCCGTACGCGCCGGGCCGTCCGGCGGCGGCACGTAGACCAGCCGTTCCAGCCGGCCGGGACGCAGCAGCGCCGGGTCGACCAGCTCGGGGCGGTTGGTCGCGCCGATCACCACCACGTTGCGCAGCGCCTCCACCCCGTCCAGTTCGGTCAGCAGCGCCGCCACCACCCGGTCGGTCGTACCGCCGTCGGTGGCCTGCCCGCGTACCGGGGCCAGCGCGTCCACCTCGTCCAGGAACACCAGCGTGGGCGCGGCCTGGCGGGCGCGGCGGAACAGCTCCCGGACCGCCCGCTCGCTCTCACCCACCCACTTCGAGAGCAGTTCCGCGCCCTTCACCGACAGCACGTTCGCCCGCCCGGACCCGGCCAGCGCGGTCACCAGGTACGTCTTGCCGCAGCCGGGCGGGCCGTAGAGCAGCACCCCGCGCGGCGGCGTCACGCCCAGCCGGGCGAACGTGTCCGGATAGGTGAGCGGCCAGAGCACCGACTCGGTGAGCGTCTGCTTGACCTCGTGCAGCCCGCCCACGTCGTCCAGCGTCACCGACGCCAGCTCCAGCGTGGACGCGGACATCGTGGTCGGCCGGACCACCTCCAGCGCGGCTGTGAAGTCGGCCATCGCCACAGTCGGCGTCTCCGCCGTCTTCTGCCGCAGCGCCGCGCGTACCCCTGCCTCGCGTACCAGCGCCGCCAGGTCCGCCGCGACGAACCCGGGGGTACGGGCGGCCACCTCGTCCAGCCGCACGTCACCTGCGAGCGGCACCTCACGGGTCAGCACCGTTAACTGCTCCCGGCGCAGCGCCGCGTCGGGCAGCGGCACGGTGATCCGCAGCGCGAGCAGGTCCGGGCCGCGCAGCGCCGGATCGACCGCCTCGGGGCGTCCGCTGGTGCACACCACTGCGGCACCGGCCCGCAGCGTCTCGGCCACCACCTGGCGGAACACGGTGGCCAGCGGGCCCGGCTCGTCGGCCGGGGCGATCGACTCCACGTCGGTGACCAGCAGCACGGCGGGGCCACCGGCGCGTACCGCCGAGGCCGCCTCGCGCAGCCGGCGGGCCGCCGCGTCGTTGCCGAGCGCGGCCAGCTCCGGCGCCCAGAGCGGCCGGACACCCGCGCCGACCCGGGCGGCGACGGCACGCACCAGCGCGGACTTGCCCGAGCCCGCCGGGCCCTCCACCAGCACACCGAGCGAGACGGTGGTGCCGAGCCGGCCCAGCACCTCACGGTGGTGGAAGCCCAGATCCAGCAGCTCGGTCAGCTCCTCGGCCTGGGCGCGCAGGCCGGGCAGCTCGTCCACGTCGGGCGCGTCCTCCGGACCGAGCAGGTCCCCGTCGGGTTCCGTCCCGGGCGGCGTGGCGGGGGTGGGGAACCGTGCGGGGGAGGCCGAGGACGCCGGGCCGGAGCCGCGGGTGGCGGCGCCGTGCTCCCAGCCCACCACCGTGTCCATGGTGACGAGCGCGCCGACCGCAGGTTCGGCCGAGACGACCGTGAGCAGCGTGCTCGTCCAGGCGTACCCGACGGAACTCGCGAGACTGCGCCGCGCGGCCTCGATCAGGCCGCGCACGGCGGCGTCCGGCAGCACGTCCTGCGGCAGCAGCGAGACGTCGTCCCCGGCGGTGACCACCTTGCCCAGCAGCGCGAGCCGCAGCATCTCCGGCGGGACCGCGGCGACCACAGCGGCCGGGCCGGAGAGCGTGAGCCGGCGTGCCGGGGTCGCCGGCAGCGGGCTCACCGTGACCTGGCCGCCGGCCCGCAGGCCGAGGTTGCCCAGCAGCAGGTCGTCGGCGTGCAGCAGGGCGCCGCTGGTGCTCGGCTCGGCGGCGGCCGCGATGCCGGCGGTGACCCGGCGGCCGGTCAGGCGGACCGGGTCGCCGGGGCGCAGCGCCAGCGCGGTGAGCACCTCGGGATGCAGGCGCACCACGCCGCGGCGGGCGTCGAGCGCGGCCGGCCGCAGCGTCGCGGTCAGGGTCAGGTCGGGTTCGGCCACCCGCCGACAGTAGCCGCCCCGATCATCGGGTGCCGGGTCAGCGCGGGCCCGGGTCGTCCAGGAGCGACGGGTCGCGCCGGATCATCTCGGCCAGCCGGGCCGCCGGGTCGGACTCCAGCGGGTCGTGGCCGGGCGCGGGCACGGTCTTCACCGACATGGGCCACGCCGGCGGCGGCGCGGGCGGCGCCGCCGGGCCCACCGTCACCGCCGCGCCGGACCAGGAGATCCGCAGCGGGTACGCCTGCCCGCCCAGTTCCACGCGCAGCGTCACGGCCAGCCCGGGGTGCTCCGCCACCACCCGCCGGACCGCCTCGGCGACCTCCTCGACCGGGTCACGCCGAACCGGCGCCTCGCCACCGCGCAGCCGGTACGCGCCCCGCCCCGCCCGGTCGTCGCCCGGCTCGTCCGCCGCCTCCAGGGGTACGTCCCGCTCGGGCGTTCCGGCCGGCTCGCCGGGCATCGGCGCCCGGCGACGCAGCGCCTCCTCGCGCCGTGCCATCCGGGCCAGTGTCTCGTCCAGATCACCTCTCATGGCGTCCACCCCTTCGCCAGACAACGGATCGAAACGACTGCGAGTTCAGCCTGCCCGGGATCGGGTGGCCCGGTCCAGCGCCCGGTCCAGGACGACGAGCAGGGCGTCCCGCACCGAGAGGCGGTCCCGAGCGTCGAACTGCACCAGCGGCACGTGCTCCCCGATCGCCAGCGCCCAGCGGATCGACGGCAGATCCAGGGCCAGCCGGCCGTCGAAGGCGTTGACGCCCACCGCGAACGGCAGACCGGACCGCTCGAAGAAGTCGATCGCCGGGTAGCAGTCGTCGAGCCGGGCGCTGTCCACCACGACGAGCGCGCCGAGCGCGCCCCGGGCCAGGTCGTCCCACATGAACCCGAAGCGCGCCTGACCGGGCGTACCGAAGAGGTAGAGCTTCAGGCTGCGGTCGATTGTCACGCAGCCGAAGTCCATGGCGACGGTGGTGGTGGTCTTGCCGGCGACCCCGCCCGGGTCGTCGATGCCGATGCCGGCGGTGGTCATCTCCGCCTCGGTGGTCAGCGGCGCGATCTCGGAGATCGCGCCGACGGTGGTGGTCTTGCCGACCCCGAACCCGCCGGCTATGAGGATCTTGACCGGGATCGGCGGCCGGGGCGCCGGTACCCGGCTGACGATCGGGGCCGGTTCGGCCGGCGGCACACCCGGCGGCAGGTACGGCAGCGGCGGCGTGGGCGGGGGTGGCGTGGCCCGGCCGATCAGCGGCGCCGGGCCGCCGTAGCGGCTCGGGGCGCTGTTGGCGGCCGGTCCACCCGTGGCGGCCGCCGGCCATTCAGGAGATCGCACGAAGTCCATCAATCACTCGCAGGATGATGTCGGGATCGAGGGCGTCGTCGACGTCCGCGACGTGCACGTCGAGATGGCCGGCGGCGCAGAGGTCGCCGACCAGCACCCGGGTCACCCCGAAGTGCATCCGGGTCCGGGCGGAGATCTCGGCCACCGAGACGGGCTCGGCGCAGATCGCGACGATCGCCGCCAGCTCCGGGGCCAACCGGGCGGTCACCGCCCACGAGGTGCTGCCCGGACGAGCGGTGACCTGGGTCTCCAGGCCGATCGCCGGGTCGCCGTCCACCCGTCCGGAGGTCAGCACGAAGGGGCGTGGGCCGGTCGGCTCCCCGTCGCCCGCGTCCGGCCCCGGCACCGGAGCGGACGCGTGCAGGAAGGGGCGGATCCGGACGCCGGGTTCCGGCTCCGGGTCCGCGCCGGCGGCCCCTGGGATCATTGCTGTACGGCGTTCTTCAGCTCGGCGATCAGACGCGGACTCAGGGCGCCGCCGGCGCGGCCGGCGAACAGCGTCATCTCGTACGCCACGGTGCCCAGGTTCGCCGTGCGGTCGGCGACGACGCCGAGCACCGAGCCGCTGCTGATCGCGCTGATCAGCAGGTACCCCTCGGCCATGTCGACGATCACCCGGTTGAGCGCGCCGAGCGCGTACCAGCTCGCCGCGCCCCCGGCGAGACTGGTCATGCCGGAGACCACGGCGGCGAGCCGTTCCGCGTTGGACCGGTCCTTGATCGCGGACATGGCCATCAGCAGCCCGTCCGAGGAGACCGCGATCGCCTCCATCACCCCGGCGGTGCTGGAGGTGAACGAGTCGAGCAGCCAGTTGAAGGTGCGCGCCTCGGGACTGAGGTCGCCGGTGGTGCTCTGTTCGACGTTCTCGTGGAGGAAGGGGCTGGTCACCGTGATGGGTCCTCTTCGTAGCGGCGGTCGGTACTGACTTCGCGCAGAGCACGGGCGACGCCCGCCTCGAACTCGCTGATCCGGTTGCGTACCTCGACGGGGTCGCCGGGGTCGGAGCTGGTGGGGGGCACGGACTGCGCCGGGGAGACGGACAGGTTCGCGCCGGGCACCCGGCGGCTGAGCCGGGGCCGTTCCGCAGCCCGGGGCGCGTGGTCGGCGTCGCCCTCGGCCCGCCGTACCCCGTCCTGGAACGCCTCGACCAGGGCCCGGACGCTCGACGGGTCCGCCGGTACGCCGATCAGCGGTCCGTCGGTGGCCGGTCCGGCGGGGCCGGCCGGGTCGGCGGGCGGGGCGGCCGGCAGGTTCGCGCCGGGCACCCGCTGCCGGATCGGCGAGCGGGTACCGGGCCGCCCGGCGGGCGGCCCGACCGGGTTCGGCCCGGTCGGCGCCGGCATGACCGGGGGTGACCCGGCGGGCGCCACCGGCCGGGCGCCGCCGGGCGGCGGCGCGAGCCCCGGACCGTGCGGCCAGTGCTGCGGCGCGACGGCCGGGCGGTGCGGCGGCGCGACGGCCGGACCGGCGGGTGGTGGTGCCACCGTCGGGCCGATGGACGGCGCCGGGCGGGTGGCCGGCGGCGTCAGGGTCGGGCCGGTCGCCGGCCCGGCGGCCGGGGGAGCGGCCGGGGCCGGGCCGACGACCGGTGTCGGCGGGGAGACGTGCCCGGGACGCGCCACCGGTCCGGCCGGCCGGGTGCCCGGCGGTACGGCCGACGGCGGCCACGCCGACGGCGGACCGCCGGTGGCCTGACCCTGGTCCTCGATCGGCTCCGTGGTGTCGGCCTGGTGGCCGAACGCGTTCCACGGGTCGCCGCTGGACATGCTGCGCGTGGCCCGGGTCAGCAGCTCGGCGTCGAAGCCGGACGGCGCCTCGACGGCCGGTGGCTCCGGCTCGCGGGTGCCTGGTACGGCGGCCCGGCCGGCGCCGACCGGCTCGGGGCGGCGGATCACGAGCGAGGCGCCCGGGATCTCCAGGGCGGCGGTGACGCCGCTGCCGGGGGTGTGGCCCAGCCGGACGCTCCAGCCGTGCCGGCGGGCCAGCCGGCCGACCACGAACAGGCCGAGCACCTCGGTCGGGGCGAGGTCGAGGCGTTCCCGCCGGGTGAACCGGGCGTTCTCCTCGGCCATCCGGTCGCCGGTCAGGCCGATGCCGTGGTCGACCACCGCCAGCCGGGCTCCGCCGTCGGTCAGCTCGCCGGTCACCACCACGCGGGTGTGCGGCGGCGAGAACGAGGTGGCGTTCTCCATCAGCTCGGCGAGCGTCAGCACCAGGTCGCCGGCGATGGCGGGGGCCGCCGCCACGCCGGGCGGTACCTCCACGTCGACGCGGGTGTAGTCCTCGATCTCACCGAGCGCGAGCCGGACCACGTCGGCCAGCGGGACCGGCGCCACGTGGCCGTCCGAGCCGGTGGCGCCGGAGAGCACCACCAGGCTGCCCGCGTTGCGGCGCAACCGGCTGGAGATGTGGTCGAGCCGGTACAGGTGCTCCAGACGGCCCGGGTCGGTCTCCTGCCGTTCCAGCCAGTCGATGAGCGCGATCTGGCGGCCGACGAGGTTCTGCGTACGGCGGCCGACGTGGCCGAACATCTGCGCCACGTTGCGCCGGCCGGCGACCTGCCGCTCGACCAGCCGGGCGGCGGTGTGCTGCACCCGGTCGAACGCGCGGGCCAGGTCGCCGATCTCGTCCCGGGCGCTGACCTCCACCGGGTCGAGGCGTACCGGGGGGACCGACTCGGACTCGTCGTCGGCGACCCGGGTCAGTTCGGCCTCGGTGACCCGGGCGACCCGTTCGGCGGAGCGGGTGAGCCGGCTCAGCGGCCGGGCCACCGTACGCGCCACGGTCATGCTCAGCAGCACCACGACGAGCAGGATCGCCGCCGCCGCGAGGCTGACCAGCCAGGCCGCGGTCAGCGCCTCCCGTTCCCGGGCGCGGGTCTCCGCGATGACGTCCGCGACGACCTTCTTCTCCACGAACTGGCCGAGCGTGATCATCGACCGGGCCGAGGGGAACAGCACGTCCAGCGGCACCGGCGCGATCGCGCCGTCCGGGTCGCGGAGACTGTCCACCAGGAACGTCGGGCTGGTCCGGGCCGCCACCGCGGCGTCGTCCAGCCGGGCCACCTTGAGCTGCTCGGGCGTGATCAGCTTGCGGAACCGCCGGTTGTCGACGTTGAGCGCCGCCATGCAGGCCACGAACGCCCGGGAGACCTGCGGATCGCCTGTGGCCTTGACCAGCACGATCTGGGTGGTGCACGAGCTGAGGGCCTCGTCGACGCGCAGCAGCGCGTCCAGGGCGAGCACCTGCCGCCCGGCCGCGGTGTCGGTGTCCACCCGGAAGGGCAGCCGCAGCGCGTCGATCAGGGCGGTGTCGACCTCGCCGAACACGGTCAGGATCTGCTGCGGCGTGGCCCGGCCGCCGAGCGTGGCGTTGCGGACGTCCTCCAGCCGGCGTACCCCGTCGAGGCTCTCGCGGACCGCCGTCGGCAGCGTCTCGGCGCGCAGGTCGGCGACCCGGTCGTCGACGGTGGCCGACTTCTGGATCAGCTCGGTACGGCTCACCCGCCCGAGCAGCAGCCCGACCGACAGCAGGCGTTCCTGCTGGAGGTCCTGGACCAGGCTGCCGACCCGGCTGGCGACGCGGACGGTCTCGGCGGTGTCGGCTGCCTCCCGGGCCGCGGTCACCCGGTCGATGACGACCGGTACGGCGAGTCCGACCATGCTGAGCAGCGGAATGATGACCAGCAGGGCGAGCTTGCCCCGGATGCGTAACCTACCGAGCAGCATCGAACGGCCTCCACCGGTCGGCGTCGTCACCGTGGCCCACCGCGACCGGCTGGCGGTCGGCCCCGGGCACGGTGAGCTGTGGGTCCGGGTGGACAGTCGGCACCGGCCCGGCCTCGGCCGGTTCCCGGCGTGCCGGGGTGGTCCGGGACCGGTCCCGGCGCAGCGCGGCCACCTGCAGCGCGACGATCCCGGCGATCAGCACCACCGCCGCCCCGGCGGCGATCCGGCCCAGCAGCCGGTCCCGCTCCAGGGCGTCGAGTCGTTCCCGCAGCAGCGTGTCGAGCTGGTCGAGGATGACCGTGCGGAGCTGCTTGGCGGCGTTCTGCGCGGTGATCCCCGCGCGGGTGAGCTGGTCGGTGCTCGGTGCGGAGCGGCCGGCGCCGGGCGCCGAGTAGACGGCGAACGTCTCCAGTGAGCGCTGGTAGGTGTCCAGCGGCGTGAGCACGTTGGCGCCCAGGTCGGTGCTCTCCGAGCTGTCGACCGCCGAGCGCAGGTCGGCGACCAGGTCGGTGGCGGGACCGAGCGCGGAGACGCGCAGCTCGGCCAGCTCCGCGCCGACCCGCGCGCCGTCGGCGGCGGGGCGCTTGGCGGACAGCCGGGCCAGGTCGACGAGCCGCCCGGCCAGCACCGTCGCGGTGGGCAGGTCCCCGCCGATGCCGTCCTGGAGGAAGAACGAGTCGGAGCGGGGGTCGCGGATCAGGCCGGAGCTCTCCCGTACCTTCCGGTAGAGGGCCAGGAGCAGGTCGGACGCCTCGCCGTAGGCCCGGTACGCGGCCTCGGGGTCACCGATCCCGCGGTCCGGCAGCGCCTCCAGCTTGGCCCGCAGCCCGGCCCAGCGTTCGTGGGTGCGCAGCTCGTCGCCGACGGCGTTGTCCACCTCCGCGACGCCCTCGATGGCGGCGGCGAGCGGGGCCCGGGAGACGGCCCCCTCGGCGACGGCGATGGCCTGGGCCTCCACCAGCGTGTCGGTGACCGGCCCGAGGGCGCGCAGGTAGCGGACGCCGAGCCGTTCCCGGCTCGCCAGGTCGTGGTCGTCGGCGAAGTCGCGTTCGGCCTGGACGAAGATCAGCCCGAGCGGGGCCAGCAGCGCCAGCGCCAGCACCAGGGCGAGCGTGCGGCCCGGTACGGCGGGCCGCCGGCGAACCCGCGACGCGGGGACTGTCATGGTGTGTCTCCTCCGGCGACGGCGGGGCGATCGGTGCCCCGGGAGGTCGTCGTACGCAGTCCCGTGCACCGGACCGGAAAAGTAGCCGAACCGGACGCACGTGCGACCTCGGTCGATGAGTCGACTTCACGTCAGTCCACTGTGGGTGACCCTGCGTCAGAGCGAAAGGTACGTAGCGTGTGATCGTGTCGCCGAGAAATGACATCGACGATGGTTTGCGCCCGTAAATGTGAATTCACATGATCCGAATACGTCCCGCTGGGATGCTCTGGACCTTTGGCGGATGACTGACGCTTCGCGACGATCGGCGCAACCGGACAGACGTACGGCGGATCTCAGGGAATGCTCAGCCGCAGGCCCGTACCGTGTGCCGCATGAGATCAACCGCCGCGCGGCTCCGGCGCGCCCTGGCCGGCCATCCGCGCCGCACCGCCGCCGCAGTGGTGGTGGTCGTCCTCGTCGCCGCCGCGCTGGTCTGGGTGGCCCGGCCGCAGGGCGCGGACTTCCGGACCGAGCCGGCGCTGGTGACAGTGCGTTCCGGGCCCTCCGGCGACGAGCCGGTCGACCTGGACACCACGCTCTACCTGCCGGCGGACGCCTCGTCGTCGAACCGGGTGCCGGCGGTGCTGCTGGCGCACGGCTTCGGCGGGACCAAGGACTCGGTCCGCTCCGACGCCGAGGACCTGGTCGCCCGCGGGTACGCGGTGCTCACCTGGACCGCCCGCGGGTTCGGGCGCAGCGGCGGTCAGATCCACCTGGACAACCCCGACTACGAGGTGCGGGACGCGCAGCGGCTGCTCGACCGGCTCGCGCAGCGGCCGGACATCCGCCTCGACGCGGCCGGCGACCCCCGGGTCGGTGTGGTCGGGGGCTCGTACGGCGGCGGCCTGGCCCTGCTGCTCGCCGCGCAGGACCGGCGGATCGACGCGATCGTCCCGATGATCACCTGGAACGACCTGTCCCGCGCCTTCCTGCCGGAGAGCAGCGGCCGCCAGCCCACCGACGGCGTGTTCAAGAAGGGCTGGGCCGGCATCTTCTTCGGCGGCGGCGGGAACGCCGGATCCGGCCCGGCCGGGCTCTCCGGGGCCACCGCCGCGGCACCGGAGGGCGCACCCGAGTCGGCCGGCCCGCCGAGCCCGCAGCCGGGCGCCGGGCCGGGCACCGGTTCCGGTCGCGCGCCGGCCGGTGCCGCCGACCCGTCCTGCGGGCGCTTCGCGGCCGACGTCTGCGCCGCGTACCTGCGCATCGCGACCACGGGCCGGGCCGACGCGGCGGCGGTCGAGCTGCTGCGACGGTCGTCGCCAGGCGGCGTGCTGGACCGGATCGAGTCGCCGACGCTGCTGGTGCAGGGCGAGGCGGACACGCTCTTCCCGCTGGCCGAGGCGGACGCCAACGCCCGCGGCATCGCGGCCGCCGGCACGCCGGTCCGGGTCGCCTGGTTCACCGGCGGCCACGACGGCGGCTCCGGGCCCACCTCCGACTCCGACCGGGTGAAGTTCCTGACCGCGCAGTGGCTCGACCACTACGTCAAGGGCGACGGTGCGGCGCCCGGCGACACGTTCACGTTCTCCCGGATCGCCGGTTTCGACGCGCTCGACCGGGGCCTGGTGGCGACCAGTTTCCGCACCGTCGACTATCCGGGCCTGGCCGGGCAGGACCGCCGCGAGGTGACGCTCGCCGGTCCGCCGCAGCCGGTCGCCGTACCGCCGAACGGCAACCCGGCGGCGATCTCCTCGGTGCCGTTCGCGGGCGCGCTCGGCTCGCTGCTGGACGGCGTCGCCGGTGACATCCCCGGTCAGCACGCCCGCTTCGAGTCGGCGCCGCTGGACGAGCCGGTCGACGTGGTGGGCGCGCCCACGGTGCGGATCAGGGCCGCCTCCCCGACCGGCGAGGCGGTGCTGTTCGTGAAGCTCTACGACGTCGACCCGCAGGGCGCGGCCACGCTGCCGTCCGGCCTGGTCGCGCCGGTGCGCCTGACCGGCCTGCCGGCCACCGTCGACGCGGCCACGCCGGTCACCGTGACGCTGCCGGGGATCGTCCGGCGGGTCGAGGCCGGGCACCGGCTGCGGCTCGTGGTGGCGACGTCGGACCAGGCGTACGCCTCGCCCGCCGAACCGGCCGTGCACACGGTGGCGCTCGCCGACGGGCCGCTGACGCTGCCCACAGTCGACGCCACGCCGATCCCCACCACCGCCACGATCTGGCGCTGGGCACTGGCCGGCCTGCTCGCCGCGATCGTGGCCGGGCTCGTCGTGGTCGTGCTGCTCACCCGCCGCCGGCACCGTCGCCAGGACGACTCGGTGCACCCGGAGTACGCGGGCGTCCCGCTCGCCGTGCGCAACCTGCGCAAGGAGTACGCGGACGGCTTCGTCGCGGTCTCCGACGTGGACTTCGAGGTGCACCCCGGTCAGGTGGTCGGCCTGCTCGGGCCCAACGGCGCGGGCAAGACCACCACGCTGCGGGTGCTGATGGGACTGACCCAGCCCACAGCCGGGGAGATCTACGTCTTCGGTCACCGGCTGGTGCCGGGCTCGCCGGTGCTGTCCCGGATCGGCGCGCTGGTCGAGGGGCCGGGCTTCCTACCGCACCTGTCCGGGCTGGACAACCTTGAGGCGTACTGGCGGGCCACCGGGCGGCCGTGGGAGGACGCGCACTTCGACGAGGCGCTGGAGATCGCCGGACTGGGCGACTCGGTGCACCGGCGGACGAAGAAGTACAGCCACGGCATGCGGCAGCGGCTGGCCATCGCCCAGGCCATGCTCGGCCTGCCCGAGCTGCTGGTGCTGGACGAGCCGACGGACGGGCTGGACCCGCCGCAGATCGCCGAGATGCGCCGGGTGCTCCGGCGCTACGCCACCGACGGCCGGGCGGTGCTGGTCTCCAGCCACCTGCTGGCGGAGGTGGAGCAGACCTGCACGCACGCGGTGGTGGTGAACAAGGGGCGGATCGTGGCGTCCGGCCCGGTGGAGGAGATCGTCGGCGAGTCGCCGAGCGTGCTGTTCGAGGTGAGCGACCCTGATGCGGCGCGGACGGTGCTCGACCGGCTCGACGGCGTGCGGGTGCTGCCCGACGCCGACGGCGGGCTGGTCGTCGACACCAACGGCACCGCCCGCAGCGAGGTGGTGGCCGAACTGGTCCGCGCCGGCATCGGGGTGGACCGGGTGGTGCCCCGGCGCCGCCTGGAGGACGCGTTCCTCGCCCTGGTGGGCGAGAACTCTCGGGGAAGCGGGGACCGGTGATGGCGGGTTCGTCTGTGGCATCGTCGCCTGGTGGCGGCACGTCCGGTACGGCGGCGCCGGGCGCGGGCGGCGCGGCGGCCGGTTACCGGCCCTCGGCCACGCTCCCGTTCGCCGCAGAGTTCCGGCGGCAGGCATCGCGGCGGCGTACCCAGCTCGCGCTGGGGTTCATGGTGCTGCTGCCGCTGATCATCCTGGTGGCGTTCCAGTTCGACGCCGGGGACGACGACGGCGGGCGGGGCGAGTTCTCCAGCCTGGCCGACCTGGCCACGTCGGGCGGGCTCAACTTCACCCTGTTCTCGATCCTGGTGTCCGCGTCGTTCCTGCTGGTCGTGGTGGTGGCGCTGTTCTGCGGCGACACGGTGGCGAGCGAGGCGAGCTGGGGCAGCCTGCGCTATCTGCTGGCGGTGCCGGTGCCCCGGGCCCGGCTGCTCGCGGTGAAGCTGGTCGTCGCGCTCGCGTACTCCGGGCTGGCTCTGCTGTTGCTGGCCGGCACCGCGCTGCTCGCCGGCACGCTCCGGTACGGCTGGAAGCCGCTGGGCAGCCAGGTCTCGGCCGAGTTGGCGCCGGGGGACGGGTTGCTGCGGCTGCTCGGTGTGCTCGGCTATCTCGCGGTCGTGCTGCTGGTGGTGGCCGGGCTGGCGTTCCTGCTGTCGGTGACCACCGATGCCGCGCTCGGTGCGGTCGGCGGGGCGGTGCTGCTGTGGATCCTGTCCAGCATCCTGGACCAGATCACCGCGCTGGGCGGGCTGCGGAACCTGCTGCCGACCCACTACAGCAGCGCCTGGCTGGGGTTGCTGTCGACGCCGATGCAGACCGACGACGTGGTCAAGGGCGCGTTCTCGGCGGTCGTCTACGCCACGCTCTTCTGGGGCCTGGCCTTCTGGCGCTTCACCCGCAAGGACGTCACGAGCTGAGGTGACCGGACGGGGTCACCACAGGAGCGCCGCGGCCCATATCATGGGAGCGTTCCCATGAGATTGTCCCGCCTGCAAAGATATCGATTAACATCGATCAATACTCCCGCCATCCTGGACGGCGTCCGGCACCCGTACCAGGAGGTTCCCTATGATCCCGGCGCAGCTGAAAGACCCCGTGCTGTCCCTGTTCCGCATCGTCACCGGCGTGCTCTTCCTCTGCCACGGCGCCGCCTCGATCTTCGGCCTGTTCGGCGGCAACCCGGCCACCGGCGGTGCCGTCCCGTTCGCCACCTGGCCCGGCTGGTGGGCGGCGCTGATCCAGCTCGTGTGCGGCGCGCTGGTCCTCGTCGGCCTGTTCACCCGGCCGGCCGCGCTGCTGGCCTCCGGCTCGATGGCGTACGCGTACTTCGTGGTGCACCAGCCGCACCACCTGATGCCGATGCAGAACGGCGGCGAGCTGGCCGCGCTCTTCTGCTGGTCGTTCCTGCTGGTCGCGGTGCTCGGCCCGGGAAACTGGGCGCTCGACGCGCTGCTGGCCCGCCGCCGGTCCACCGCGACCGAGCCGACCGCGGCCCCGGCCTCGATCCCGGTCTGAGCGTTCGCGCCGAACCAGATCCCGGTCGGGGCGACCCCGTGCCGGGCTCTGGTTCCACAGCTTCCACAGCGGATCGACCGGTGGAGCCGGTCGCGGTGGCCGGACGCCGAGCCGGCCCACAGCGTGGGATCCCGAGGTGGCGCGGCAGTGAGCAGCGCCTAGACTCGGCGGCACAACTGAATACCTCATCCAGAGGGGCTGAGGGATACGGCCCGACGACGCCCCGGCAACCACCCGCACGCTCGACGACGAGCGACAGCGGGCAGGTGCCAATTCCGTCCCCGCCGCACCCGGCGATGCGGGGAAAGATGAGAGGAACTCCTCGACATGACGTCGACGCTTCCCGTCGCCACCGGTATCGACACCACCCTCAGCCCGGCCCGCGCCCTGGTCTGCCGTGCCTGTTCGGCGCGGTATCCGCTCGCCGCGCAGCACGCCTGTCACGAGTGTTTCGGGCCGCTGGAGGTCGACTACGACACCGCCGCGCTCGCCGCCGTCACCCGTGAGCAGATCGAGGCCGGTCCGGACAACATCTGGCGGTACGCGGCACTGCTGCCCGCCGGTCAGGCCCCGGCCACCCGGGTCACGCTCGACCCGGGGCTGACCCCGCTGGTCGCCGCCCCGCACCTCGCGGCCGAGCTGGGGCTCACCGCGCCGCTCTGGGTCAAGGACGACAGCGCGAACCCCACCCACTCGTTCAAGGACCGGGTCGTCTCGGTGGCGCTCACCGCGGCCCGCGCGCTCGGCTTCACCCGCTACGCCTGCGCCTCCACCGGCAACCTCGCCAACTCCGTCGCCGCGCACGCGGCCCGGGCCGGCGTGCCGTCGATCGTCTTCATCCCCGGCGACCTGGAGCAGGGCAAGGTCGTCACCACAGCGGTCTACGGCGGCGACCTGGTCGCCATCGACGGCTCGTACGACGACGTGAACCGGCTCTGCGGCGAGCTGGTGGAGACCGACGAGTTCGAGGACACCGCGTTCGTCAACGTGAACGTCCGGCCCTACTACGCGGAGGGCTCCAAGACGCTCGGCTACGAGGTGGCCGAGCAGCTCGGCTGGCGGATCCCGGCCCAGGTGGTCATCCCGATGGCCAGCGGCGAGCTGCTCACCAAGATCGACAAAGCGTTCGCAGAGCTGGTCGAGATCGGGCTGGTCGAGGCGCCCGCCGGCGGCTGGAAGGTGTTCGGCGCGCAGTCGGCCGGCTGCAACCCGATCGCCACCGCGCTGCACGGTGACACCGACACGATCGTGCCGGTCAAGCCGGCCGGCATCGCCAAGTCGCTGAACATCGGCGACCCGGCGGCCGGGCTGTACGCGCTGGAGGCGGTGCGGCGTACCGGCGGCTGGATGGACTACGCCGACGACGACGAGATCCGCGCGGGCATCCGGCTGCTCGCCCGTACCACGGGGGTGTTCGCCGAGACGGCCGGCGGCGTGACGGTCGCGGTGCTGCGCAAGCTGGTCGAGTCGGGCCGGCTCGACCCGGCCGCCGAGACGGTGGTGTTCAACACCGGCGAGGGTCTGAAGACGCTCGACGCGGTGGCCCCCCAGGTCGGCCCCACCCACCGCATCAAGCCCAGTCTCCGCGCCGCCCGCGACGCCGGCCTCCTCGCCTGACCTCTCCGGTCCTCCGCCACCCGCGGTGATCAAGGAGTATGTGTCGCCGGCCGGGCCGTTTCGGGACACGAACTCCTTGATCACCGCCGCCGGCGGGGTCGGCCGGGTGGGGGAGGTGGGCTCGCCCGGGTGGGGGATCGGGTGAGACCGGTGGGTAACCGGTGATGTGCGGTGAGTGCCAGAAAACCGCCCTCAAGGACTTGACGGCAGGAACCGGACGGCGCAAGATGCTTCGTGCGGGAGGGCATCCGCCGGAGACTTTTCAAGTTCTTGCGACCCAACGCCGGAGGCGTTGTGCGGACGTCCCTCCCGACCAACGTTCGAAGAGGCCAGCGGAAAACCGCTGGCCTCTTCGCTGTGCCCGGCACACCCTCGGTGGCATGACGCTCACTGTGACGCCGCTGGATCCGACCGACCGGCAGACGCTCGACGCGGTCTACCGGATCGCCTGTGGCGCGCAGTCCGTCGACGAGCCGGACCTGCCCGACCTCTGCCGGCGGCGGTTCGAGGCGCGGCGCGCACGCTGGCCGACGTCCGCCGCCGCCTCGACGTGGCCGGGCTCGACCGTGACCGGCTCGCCGCGCTGCTGGCCGACACGCACGCCGCGGCGACCGGCTACCGGCTGGTGCGGTGGCGCGACCACACGCCCGAGGAGTACGTCGCGGACGTCGCCTACCTGGAGGGCCGGCTACTGCTCGACGCGCCGATGGGCGAGCTGGACTGGAGCCGGAGCAGGTGGACGCGGCGCGGGTGCGGGACGCGGAGCGGGCGCTGGACGCCCGGGGCGTACGCCGGTACAACACCGGCGCGGTGCACGAGGCGACCGGCCGCCTGGTCGGGTGGACCCAGCTCAGCCTGGACGCGAGCAGCACCGGCCACGCCTGGCAGCAGATCACCATCGTCGACCCCGGCCACCGCGGCCACCGGCTCGGGCTGCTCGGCAAGACCGGGAACCTGGTGTACGCGCTGGCGAACGAACCGGCGTTGCGGGCCGTCGACACCTGGAACGCGGCCGTGAACCGCCACATGATCGAGATCAACGAGCAACTCGGGTTCCGCCCCGCCGCCGGTTCGGTCGACTGGCAGCTGACGATCTGAGTTGTGACACGCCCCTACTGATCTGGTGCCTTTCTGTTGCATGATGGCGGGCATGACGGAGACCCCGCACCCCCTGTACGACAGGCACCGCGAGACCCTCGACCGGGCGCTGACCGCCATCGCGGAGCGCGGGTACTGGTCGGCCTATCCCGAGTCGCCCAGCCCCCGGGTGTACGGCGAGACCGCCGCTGCCGACGGCAAGGCCGCCTTCGAGGCGTACCTGGGCGGGGACTTCCCGCTCGACCAGGCCGGTGACGGCACCACGGTGGCCACCGAGGCCAGCCCGTTCGGGGTGGCGCTGGACGTGCGCTACCCGCACGCGGGCGCCGACCAGCTGGTGTCTGCGGCGAGCGCCGCGCTGCCCGCCTGGCGCGACGCGGGCCCGCAGGCCCGGGCCGGTGTCTGCCTGGAGATCCTGGACCGGCTGCACCGCAACGTGTTCGAGCTGGCGAACGCGGTGCAGTTCACCAGCGGCCAGGCGTTCGTGATGGCGTTCCAGGCCGGTGGCGCGCACGCGCTGGACCGCGCGCTGGAGGCGGTCGCCTACGCGTACGCCGAGATGACCCGCCACCCGGGGACCGCCGGGTGGGAGAAGGCCGCAGGCAAGGGCGACCCGCTGCGGATGACCAAGACGTTCCACGTGGTGCCGCGCGGGGTCGCGCTGGTCATCGGCTGCAACACGTTCCCGACCTGGAACTCGTACCCCGGTCTGTTCGCCTCGCTCGCCACCGGCAACCCGGTGGTGGTGAAGCCGCACCCGCGCGCGGTGCTGCCGCTGGCGATCACCGTCAGGTACGCCCGGCAGGTGCTCGCCGAGGCCGGCTTCGACCCGAACCTGGTGCAGCTCGCCCCCGAGACGGACGGCGAGAAGCTCGCCACCACGCTGGCCCTGCACCCGGCCGTGAAGATCGTCGACTTCACCGGCTCCACTGAGTACGGCGACTGGCTGGAGGCGAACGCCCGGCAGGCCGCCGTCTACACCGAGAAGGCCGGCCTGAACACGGTGGTGATCGACTCCACCGACGACTTCGCCGGGCTCTGCCGCAACCTCGGCTTCACGCTGACGCTGTACAGCGGCCAGATGTGCACCACCTCGCAGAACCTGCTGATCCCGCGCGACGGCATCGAGACCGACCAGGGGCACAAGAGCTTCGACGAGGTGGCGGCGGGAATCGCCGGCGCGGTCGCCAAGCTGACCGCCGACCCGGCCCGGGGCGTCGAGCTGACCGGCGCGATCGTCAACGACGGCGTGCTGGAGCGGCTGGAGGAGGTCACCAAGGTCGGCGAGCCGGTGCTGGAGTCGCGCACCGTCGAGCACCCGTCCTTCCCCGGCGCGGTGGTGCGTACGCCGGCTGTGGTGAAGCTGGACGCGTCCGACACCGCCACCTACTCGCGGGAGTGGTTCGGGCCGATCTCGTTCGCCGTCGCCACCGACTCCACCGAGCACAGCCTGCGCATCCTGCGCGAGACGGTGGGGGAGAAGGGCGCGCTGACCGCGGGCGTCTACTCCACGAACGAGGCGGTGCTGGACGCGGCCGAGGCGGCGGCGATCGACGCCGGGGTGCACCTGTCCTGCAACCTGACCGGCGGGGTGTTCGTCAACCAGTCGGCGGCGTTCTCCGACTTCCACGGTTCGGGCGCGAACGCGGCGGCCAACTCGGCGCTGACCGACGGCGCGTACGTGGCCAACCGGTTCCGCATCGTGCAGAGCCGCCGGCACGCCTGAAAGGAGGGGCCCCTTCTTAACGCCTCCGGTAGAGGAGGGGCCCCTTGTTAACGCCGCGCCGGGTCAGGCCGGGCGGCGCATCTGCAGCTCGTACAGGCCAGTGATCCGGGGGTGCGGCACCCGTACCCCGGTGTCCACGAAGCCCAGCTTCTGGTAGGCCCGGTAGGCGCGGTCGTTGCCGACCACCACCTCCATCATCAGCTCGGGCCGTCCGCAGGCGCGCGACCAGGCCGCCACCTCGTCGACGAGCGCCGCCAGCAGGCCGCTGCCCCGCCGGGCCGGCGTCACGTAGACCGCGTAGACGAGCGTCAGGCCCGGCTCGTCCGGCGCGGCGATGCCGCCGGCGTGGCCGACCAGACGGCCGCCCGGGTCGGCCACGAACTGCGCGGTGTGGTCGCCCCGGGAGACGGCCGCGACCCGGGCCGCGAACTCCGCGTGCGGCCGGGCGGCGGCCTCGGCCACCGTCTCCAGGAAGGCCAGCGGGGAGTCGGCCAGCATCTCCAGCCGGAGCGCCCGCATCCGGGCGGCGTCCTCCGGCCGGACCCGGCGGACGGTCGTCGTGGTGCTCGCGCTGGTCATCCCGCATGCATACCGGACGGCCCGCAGCGAGTGTGCGACAGGCCCGGGTACGCCCCGGAATATGCCCGATTTGTGGTCGTGCGCCGTCGTCACGCCTCGTGTAGCGTGCGATTTCGGTCACCGAATTCAGCGTCGCCGATCGCTGGACCGGTGCGCCACCGGTGCCGGTCCGCCGGTTTCCGGGTGTTGGAACGCCGCGCAGAGTGAGGAAGTGCACCGTGGCACAGGGCACCGTGAAGTGGTTCAACGCCGAAAAGGGCTACGGCTTCATCGCCGTCGACGGCGGGCAGGACGTCTTCGTCCACTTCTCCGCGATCGAGATGGACGGCTACAAGGCGCTCGACGACGGCCAGCGCGTCGAGTTCGAGATCGCGCAGGGGCAGAAGGGTCCGCAGGCCGAGCGGGTCCGCGTCATCGCCTGACCTGCGGCGGGCGGTGCTCCCGCGACCGGACCCCGGACCGGGGGCTGCGCCGCGGCCTGCCACCGTGGAAGATCATGAGCCGTTCCAGCCGTAGTCGCTGAGGAGGGCCCATGTCCGATCTGCCCCCGTCGGGTTCCACCGAGCCGGCGGCGTCCGGCCCTCCGGCCGACCCGACCGCGCCCCCGCCGCCCGCTGCCAAGCCGGCACCGGGACCGGCGGGGTCCACCGGAGGGGCCACGCCCGCCTCCGGCGCGTCCGGCGCCGACCCGTGGGCCGGTCATACCGGCCCCGTGCCGATCGTCCCGGCCCAGCCGGGGTACGACAGCCCGCAGCCCGACCCTCCGTTCCCGGCCACCCCGCCCGGATGGACGGCGCCGGGTGACGCCTCACCCGGCCACACCTCGCCGGGCTGGACCGTGCCGCCGGGCACCCCGCCGCCGGGCGGGAACGCGCCGGGCACTCCTCCGCCGGGCTGGAACGCGCCGGGCACTCCGCCGCCGGGCTGGAACGCACCGGGCACTCCGCCGCACGGTTGGAGCGCACCAAGCACTCCTCCGCACGGTTGGAACGCGCCGCCGGGCACCCCGCCGCCGGGCTGGGGTGGTCCCGCGTACCCGGGCTATCCGATGCCCGGTGCGGCCTACCCGGTCCCCGGTGCGGCGTATCCGGTGCCGGCCGGTCCCGGGGCGTACGCCGGCTGGTTCCCCGGCATCGACCCGCAGGATCCGCTCGTCAACCCGCCGCACGCGGGGATCGGTCCCTGGTTCGCCCGCTGCACCGCCGCGCTGCGGCGCGGCTGGCGGCAACTGCTGCCCATCGTGCTGCTCACCCAGGTCGCCCCGGCGGCGGTGATCGGCGTCCTCACGCTCGTCTTCAGCCCCGAGGGTGAGATGGCGACCGCCCCGGACGGCGCGCCGGTGCTGCCGGCCGGCTTCTGGGGGCAGATGCTCGCCTTCTACGGCGTGCTCCTGTCCGCCGGGCTGATCTTCGGCCTGCTCCAGGCGGCGGGCTGGGCCGCCGGCACCTGGGTGGTCGCCCGCCAGGCGGCCGGCGAACCGGCCGGACTCGGCGCAGCCTTCCGGTACGGGCTGAGCCGTGCCCTCGGCCTGTGGGGCTGGACGCTCCTGGTCTCGCTGCTGGTCATGATCGGCAGTTGCTTCTGCCTGCTGCCCGGCCTCTACGCCGCGTTCGCGCTGGCCCTGTTCGGCCCGGTCTACCTGTTCGAGCGGCGGGAGCCGATCGGGCGGGCGTGGCGGATGTTCCACAGCCGGTTCGGGATGGTGCTGGGCCGGGTCGCGCTGGTGATCGCGGTCCTCGTCGCGGCGACTGTGCTCGACGCCGTGGTGGGCGGGATCAGCGGGGCGGTGTTCGGCGTCGAGCCGATGAAGGCCGTCGGCACCGCGATCGGCGCCGCGGCGCTCGCCGTGTTCGGCGCCCTGCTGGCTGCCCCGGCCTACCTGGCGCAGCAGGTCGGGCTGGTCGTCACGTACGCCGAACAGCGGGCTCACGAAGGCCCGGTGAACGCGGCCCGGCTGGCGGCGGAACTCGGCTGAGCGGGGCTGTCGTGCTTGCACTCGGCTAGGGAGAGTGCTAAACAAGTCATTGGCACTCGCGTACGGTGAGTGCCAGAAGGTCGGGGCGGTAGGGCCACGGTCGCGCCGGTGTCCGCAGGGGCGCCGGAGCGGTACGAGGCCGGTCGTCGCGGGCTGTCCGGCCCGACCGAGGAGACGTCGTCGTCGCCAGGTGGCGACGTCCCCAAGGTGCGTACACCAGACGGCCCATCCGGGCATCCGGGTGGCCCGTGAGTGTCCAGGAGGACAACGCCGTATGGCCAAGATGATCGCGTTCGACGAAGAGGCGCGCCGCGGCCTCGAGCGGGGCATGAACCAGCTCGCCGACGCCGTGAAGGTGACCCTCGGCCCCAAGGGCCGCAACGTCGTGCTCGAGAAGAAGTGGGGTGCCCCCACCATCACCAACGATGGTGTGAGCATCGCCAAGGAGATCGAGCTCGAGGACCCGTACGAGAAGATCGGCGCCGAGCTGGTCAAGGAGGTCGCGAAGAAGACCGACGACGTCGCCGGTGACGGCACGACGACGGCGACCGTCCTGGCCCAGGCCCTGGTCCGTGAGGGTCTGCGCAACGTGGCCGCCGGCGCCAACCCGATGGCCCTGAAGCGGGGCATCGAGGCCGCCGTGGCCAGCGTCTCGGAGGAGCTGCTCAAGCTCGCCAAGGACGTGGAGACCAAGGAGCAGATCGCCTCCACCGCCTCCATCTCCGCCGCCGACCCCAGCGTCGGCGAGATCATCGCCGAGGCGATGGACAAGGTGGGCAAGGAAGGCGTCATCACCGTCGAGGAGAGCAACACCTTCGGCCTGGAGCTCGAGCTCACCGAGGGCATGCGCTTCGACAAGGGCTACATCTCCGCCTACTTCATGACCGACCCGGAGCGTATGGAGGCCGTCTTCGACGACCCGTACATCCTGATCGTCAACAGCAAGATCTCGTCGGTGAAGGACCTGCTCCCGATCCTGGAGAAGGTCATGCAGTCGGGCAAGCCGCTGCTGATCATCGCCGAGGACCTGGAGGGCGAGGCCCTCGCCACCCTGGTGGTCAACAAGGTCCGTGGCACCTTCAAGTCGGTCGCCGTCAAGGCGCCGGGCTTCGGTGACCGCCGCAAGGCCATGCTGACCGACATCGCCATCCTCACCGGTGGCCAGGTCATCAGCGAGGAGGTCGGCCTCAAGCTGGACGCGACCGGCCTCGAGATGCTGGGCCGCGCCCGCAAGGTCGTGGTGACCAAGGACGAGACCACCATCGTCGACGGTGCCGGTGACGCCGAGCAGATCCAGGGCCGGGTGAACCAGATCCGGGCCGAGATCGACAAGAGCGACTCCGACTACGACCGGGAGAAGCTGCAGGAGCGTCTGGCCAAGCTGGCCGGCGGTGTTGCGGTGATCAAGGTCGGCGCGGCCACCGAGGTCGAGCTGAAGGAGCGCAAGCACCGTATCGAGGACGCCGTCCGCAACGCGAAGGCCGCCGTCGAGGAGGGCATCGTCCCGGGTGGTGGCGTCGCGCTGGTGCAGGCCGGCAAGACCGCCTTCGACAAGCTGGACCTGGCCGGCGACGAGGCGACCGGCGCGCAGATCGTCAAGATCGCGCTGGACGCCCCGCTGCGGCAGATCGCCGTCAACGCCGGCATGGAGGGTGGCGTCGTCGTCGAGCGGGTTCGCAACCTCGACCCGGGTCACGGCCTCAACGCCGCGACCGGCGAGTACGTGGACCTGCTGGCCGCGGGCATCATCGACCCGGCCAAGGTGACGCGTTCCGCGCTGCAGAACGCCGCCTCGATCGCCGCGCTGTTCCTCACCACCGAGGCCGTCGTGGCGGACAAGCCGGAGAAGACCCCGGCCGCCCCGGCGGGCCCGGGTGGCGGGGAGATGGACTTCTGAGTCCAGCTCCATCCAGTACGCCGAAGGGGGCGGGCCGCGTCAGCGGTCCGCCCCCTTTCCGTATCCGGCTCAGGTGGGCAGTGGGCGCTGGTTGCGCCGCTTGTGCGCCCTGTCGTACGGCGGCGGCAGCCGCCTCGGCTCGTCCACCGGCTGCCGTGACTCCTCCACCGGTGGCCCGTCGCCGCCGGTCAGCTCGGCGAGCTGTTCGGCGTCGCCGACGTCGAGCCGGTCGAACGGAAGCTGGCCGGGAAGCTCGTCGGACGGGCGCCGGCCCGCCGCCGGATCCTCGGCCCGTTCGTCATTCGTGGTCATGCACCGCCTCCTCTGCTCCGACCGTAGAGCCCGGTCGATGGCGAAGGAGGCTGAATGGCGCTATTGACGTCTATGCCCCTTTGACGGCTTTCCGGTAGAGGAAGAACACCCGCTCGATCCGGGCACCGGCCGCGTTCGAGTAGAACGGCACCGGCCCCACCCAGCCGATCTGTGCCGCGGCGATCCCGGCGGCCGCCTGGTCGCGCAGACAGCGACGCAGCAGCACACCGCCGATCCCGGAGCCCTCCGCCGCCGGAGCGGTGCCCATCGGCCCGAACCAGCTCGGCCGAGCCGACCCGTACGCGGCGAACCCGAGGATCTCGCCGCTGCGCTCGGCGAGGTGCACACCCGCGTCCGGCCGCCCGACCGAACCGGCCAGCTCACCGTCCCAGGCACCGCCGAACGTGGACCGGGCGAACGCGGCGAGCGCCGGCAGGTCGTCGGAGGTGGCACGGCGTACCGTCACGCCCCGCCCGGCCAGCCGCTGCTCGGCGGCCTCGGTGGAGCGCAACGCCGCCGACCCCTCGGTCAGCGCGGCGGTCATGTTCCAGGCGGTACGGTCCTGCCGGTAGCCGAGCCGCTGCGCCGCGCAGACCGCCGGTGTGTAGCGCACGTCGACGCCCGGCCAGGCGTAGTACGGCGGGTTGCCGGCGAGCAGCACCTCGGCCGCGCCGAGCGCGGCGAGCCGGCTCTCCGCCCCGGCCAGCAGCGTCCCGCCCACGCCCTGGCGGCGCTCCTTCGGCGCGACAGCGACCAGGTCGACGTGGCCGAGGCGCGGATCGGCCGCCGACAACGACCCGACGAGTACGCCCACCAGCGCGCCGTCGCGTACCGCACCGAGGCGCAGCACCGGACGGTCGGCCGCGGCCCGCTCCGCCACGGTGACCACCACAGCTGACGCCTCGGCCGCGTCGTCCGCCAGATCGAACGACAGCCGGCACAGCTCGACCACCTCGGGCAGCCGGTCCCGGCCCAGCTCGATGATCTCCACGTCCATGGATGCCGACAGTAGGGCATCGGCAGACCAATGGACAGGGTTGTTAACCGGTGGTCACCGACCGGGCCGCGCGCACCGCCGCGTACGCGTCCACCAGCCCGGCGCCGGAGACGTCCTGCGGTCCACCGCAGGCGTCGGCGGGCGACGCGACCGGTTGCGCGGTGTCGCGCAGAACCGCCCGGGTCCGCTCCAGGTCTCCGACCAGCGCCGGGTTCGCCGACCACATCAGCGCCACCACGCCCGCGACCTGCGGCGTGGCCATCGAGGTGCCGTCCAGGGTGGCGTACCCGCCGCCCGGCATCGCGGACAGCACCGCGGCGCCCGGGGCGACCAGGTCCGGCTTGGCCCGGCCGTCCGGTGCCGGGCCCCGGCTGGAGAACTCGGTGACGCGCCGCTGCCGGTCCACCGCCCCGACGGTCAGCACGTCCGGGTACGGCGCGGGCGCATCGGTGATCGAGCCGCACGACGGGCCGGTGTTCCCGGCCGCGGCCACCACCAGGATGCCGGCCGCGGTCAGCGCGGCGGTCGCCGGTCGCAGTGCCCCCGGGTCGCACCCCTCCACCGGCGGGCAGCCCCACGAGTTGGTGAGCACGTCCGGGGCGCGGGAGGGACGGCCGTCGGTCAGCGGGTTCCCGCCCGGCGGGAACGGGGCCAGCATGAACTGGAGACAGTCGAGGTAGCGGGCCGGGCTGCCCATGTTGCGGTCCAGGTTGACGCAGCCGACCCAGCTCGCGCCGGGCGCGACGCCGATCCCGTCCCGGCCCACCGCGCTGCCCAGCGTGTGCGTGCCGTGGCCGCCCCGGTCGGCCGGTGCCGGGCGGCCCTCCCACGGGTCGTACCACGAGTCGTCGCCGCCCCGGAAGCCGCCCGCGAGCGCCGGGTGCCGGCCGTCCACCCCGGAGTCGGAGCTGCCGACCACCACACCGGACCCGGTGACGCCCAGGTCCGACCAGACCCGGTCCGCGCCGATCAGCGAGATGTTCCAGGCCGGGCCGCCCGGCGCCGGGGAGTCGCCGCGCGCCTGCGGGGCGAGCGCGGGCAGCGGACGCAGCCGCTGGCTCACCAGCACCCGGGCCACCTCGGGACGGCTGGACAACCAGGTCCGCACCGCCGGCCCGCCGTCCGTCTCGATCGCGTTCACCAGGTAGTACGGCGTCGGGTTCAGCCGCATCCGGGTGAGCGTGCGGCGCAGGTCGCCCTGCGTGCGGTCGGCTGCCGCCACCAGCCGCCGGTAGACCTCGCCGGCCCGGGCGTCCCGTCCGGCCCGGCCCGGCGTACCGGCCGGCAGGCCGGTCAGGTCGGCCTGCTCGCGCAGCACCACGAGTAGCCGCTCGCCGTACAGTCCCGGCCGGCCGGGGACCACGTACACCACGGCGACGGCGGCGAGCAGCGCGGCGGCGGCCAGCGCGGCCGGACCGCGCCGGGGCGCGCGGGCGCGGGACCGGGCGAGCAGCACGCCGTACCCGACGGCCAGCAGGACCGCGACGGCGAACGCCACGCCGGTGCCCACCGCGACCCAGAACGGCGCGTCGCGAGTGGCGGAGAGCAGGAGACTGATCTCCTCCGGGTCGGTGAACGCCAGCGGCCCCAGCAGGGCGAGCCCGACCAGCCGGCGCACCGGCGCGGGCCCGGCCGGACGGCCCGCGTGGCGGGCCGCCGCCTCCAGCGCGGCCAGCACGAAACCGAGCGGCGGCAGCAGAAGCAGCGCCGGCAGCTGCACGCCCGACTGCCCGGCGCCGGCCGCGAGCGGCGTCAGCGTGACACCCGCGACCAGGCCGCCGACGAGCACCAGCCGGACCGGACCCGGCCCGAACGCGGCCCAGAAACCAGCGCCGAGCAGCGCCCCGGCGAGCGCGCCCAGTGCGGCGGCGGCCAGGCCGGCCAGCAACGTCTCCAGCGCTCCGCCCAGCGCGCCCACCCAGGCCCACGGCAGCAGCACGGCCAGCCCGGCCGCGATCGCCAGCAGCGACACCGGCCCGAACCGGCCCTCCGGGGCCGCGTCCACCACCACCGGTGGCCGGACCCGGCCGAGACGGACGGCGACGAGCGCGAGCACCGCGGCGGTCACCGCGAGCGCGGCCAGGTACGCCTCGTGGTGCACCGGCGGCACCGTCCGCAGCAGCGTGGTCGCGCCGAGCGCCACCACGGCGGCGGTCCAGGCCCGGCCGGTCGCCCGCAGCGCGGGGGAGCGGGGCGCGAGCGCCAGCGCCAGCGCCGGAGCGCCGGCCAGCAGCACGGCGGTCACCGCGACCACCGGCCAGGCCGCCACCGGCCGGTCCGCGCCGATGACCAGCGCCACCTGGTCGACCAGCCAGCCGGTGATCTGGCCCGGCACGGTGACCAGCACGATCCACACCCCGGTCGCCACCGCCGCGACGACCGGCCACGGACCGGTCTCGCGCGGTGGCGGCGGTACGGGAGCGAGCGGCGGACCGGTCAGCATGGTCATCACGGTACGGCCGGGCCGTGTCGCCGCGCGCCCGGGACGGTTACCGTTGACTGGTGCGTGACCCGAGTGTGTCCCGATCCACGGCCGGCCGGCTGTCCGCCGAGCGCCGCGCCGACGACCTGCGCCGCCTCCGGGCCGAGCGGTTCGACGTGCTGGTCATCGGCGGTGGCGTGACCGGAGCGGGCGCCGCGCTCGACGCCGCGTCCCGAGGGCTCAAGGTCGCCCTGGTGGAGGCGCGCGACTACGCCGCCGGCACGTCCAGCCGGTCCAGCAAGCTGATCCACGGCGGCCTGCGCTACCTGGAGCAGCTGGAGTTCCACCTGGTCCACGAGGCGCTGACCGAGCGCGGCCTGCTCGCCACGCGGCTCGCGCCGCACCTGGTCCGGCCGGTGCCGATCCTGGTGCCGCTGCCCGCCGAGGGCGGCGCGGGCGACCTGCCCCGGCGGTTCTTCCGCCGCTCCTACTACGGCCTCGGCGTGGCCGCGTACGACGCGTTCGCCGGGGTGTTCGGCGGCGGTCGCGGCATGCCGCTGCACCGGCACCTCACCCGCGAGGGCACCCGCCGGATCTTCCCCAGCCTCCGCCCGGACAAGCTGGCCGGAGCGATCCGCTACTACGACGGCCAGGTCGACGACGCCCGCCTGGTGGTGACGCTGGCGCGTACCGCGGCGAGCCTCGGCGCGACCGTGGTGACGAGCGCCCGCGCGGTCGGCCTGATCCGCCAGGCCCGGGAGGTCACCGGCGTGCGGGTCCGCGACCTGGAGGCGCCCGCCGGTTCGCCGGACGCCGAGTTCGAGGTACGCGCCCGCACCGTGATCGCCGCCACCGGCGTGTGGAGCGACGACATGTCGCGGATGCTCAACGACGTCGGGCTGCGCCCGAAGCTGCGGGTCCGGGCCTCGAAGGGGGTGCACCTGGTGGTGCCCCGCTCGGCGATCGTCGGCGAGACCGGCCTGATCCTGCGTACCGCGACGAGCGTGCTGTTCGTGATCCCCTGGGGCGGGCACTGGATCATCGGCACCACCGACACGGACTGGCAACTCGACAGGTCCCACCCGGCCGCGACCGCGAGCGACATCGATTACCTGTTGTCGCAGGTGAACACGGTGCTGGACCGGCCGCTGACCACCGCCGACATCGAGGGCGTCTACGCCGGGCTGCGCCCGCTGCTGGCCGGCGAGGCGGACTCCACCTCCAAGCTCTCCCGCGAGCACGCCGTGGTGGAGCCGATGCTCGGCCTGCTGCTGGTCGCGGGCGGCAAATACACCACCTACCGGGTGATGGCCTCCGACGTGGTCGACCGCGCGATGCACCGGCTCGGCCGGGTCCGCCCCTCGCGTACCGCCGACCTGCCGCTGCTCGGCGCCGACGGGTACACCGCCATGTGGCGGGACCGGGCCGACCTGGCCCGCCGTCACGGGGTGGCGGTCGGTGTGGTCGAGCACCTGCTGGAGCGCTACGGCACCCTCACCCTGGACCTGCTCGCCCTGGTCGACGCCGATCCGCTGCTCGGCTCGCCGCTGGCGGGCGCGCCGGAATACCTCGCCGCGGAGGTGACGTACGCCGCCCGCGCCGAGGGCGCGCTGCACCTGGAGGACGTGCTCACCCGGCGTACCCGGATCTCGATCGAGACCAGCCACCGCGGCCTGGAGTCGGCGGAGCACACCGCGGAGCTGATGGGTGCGGTGCTCGGCTGGGACGCGGCGACCCGGGACCGGGAGGTCGCCCACTACCGGGCGCGGGTGCTGGCCGAGCGGGAGTCGCAGCTCATGCCCGACGACATCGCTGCCGACGCGGCCCGCCTCGGCGCGCCCGACGTACGCGGATTCGCGGCAGACCGAGGGACCGACGGCCCGGGCGTTGAACTTCCGGCCTCCCCCAGGTAGGGGATCCCCGACCCGGACCGCTCGGCCGCTGGTGCGCGCTACCTACGGAAGTGTAGGTTTCCCCGCGTGGTTCGCCCATCCTGGTTGCGCGTCCCCGCCCTGTCCGCCGTCGTCCTGCTGGCTCTGACCGGTTGCTCCTTCGGCCGGGCCGAGGGCGCCACCACATCCGGGGCGGCGGGCACGGCCAGCCCGACACCGGAGGGCAGACGTGTCTCGCTGGTGCAGCGGCTCGGCGACGGCCCGGTCCGCAACCTCGACGTGGACCCGTCCGGCCGCTGGCAGTGCCGCGACTGCGCCGGCGACGGCGTGGACGCCACCGGCACGCTGAGCCCGGAGCAGACCACGCGCCTCCAGCGGATGCTCGCCGACCCGGCGATCGCGAAGGAGACCGACCAGGCCCGCAGCTACAAGCAGGGCTGCATCGGCGTGCTGACGTCGACGCTGCTCGTGCCGCCGGACCTGACAGTCACCATCCAGGACTGCCCGGGCGAGCCGAAGCCGAAGGTGGCCTACGACGTGCTGCTGCTCGTCACCCAGGCCACGCCCGCGGAGGACAGGGGCTAGAACACCTTGCCGGGGTTGAGCAGCCCGGCCGGGTCCAGCGCCGCCTTGATCGCCTGGTGCACGCGTACGCCCACCGGCCCGATCTCGCGGGCCAGCCAGTCCCGCTTGAGCAGCCCGACGCCGTGTTCCCCGGTGCAGGTCCCGCCAAGGTCCAGCCCCAGCCGCATGATCTCGTCGAAGGCCCGCCGCCCCCGGGCCAGGCTCGCCGGATCGGCCCGGTCGACCACGATGTTCGGGTGCATGTTGCCGTCGCCCGCGTGGCCGACCACCCCGATCGGCACCCGGCACGCCTCGGCGATCCGGGCCACCCCGTCGAGCAGCTCGGCGAGCCGGCCGCGCGGCACCGCCACGTCGTCGATGACCAGGCCGCCGTTGCCACCCGGGAACGTCTCCGCCGCGAACCGCTCCATCGCCGGATGGGCCAGCCGCCGCGCCTGGAGCAGGGCCGCCGCCTCGGTCGCGTCGGTGGCCGCGTAGACCTCGTCGGCACCCGCCGCCGTGCACACCTCGGCGAGCCGGGCCAGGTCGTCGGCGGCCCGGGCGCCGGTGTCCACTGCCGCGAGCAGGAGCGCCTCGGCATCAGTGCGCAGACCCATCGGCCGGTACGTCTCGATCGCCCGCAGATGGGTCCGGTCCAGCAGTTCCAGCAGGCTCGGGGTGAGTCCCCGCTCGGCGATCCCGGCGACCGCGCCACCGGCAGTCGCCACAGTGGGAAAGACCGCGACCAGGGTCAGTGACTCCTCCGGGGCCGGGCGCAACGCCACAGTCACCTCGGTGATCACGCCGAGTGTGCCCTCCGAGCCGACGAAGAGGCGGGTCAGGTCGTACCCGGCGACCCCCTTGGCGGTACGCCGCCCGGTGCGCAGCACCTCGCCGGAGGCGAGCACCACCTCCAGGCCCAGCACGTACTCGCTGGTCACGCCGTACTTCACGCAGCACATGCCGCCGGCGTTGGTGGCCACGTTGCCGCCGATCGTGGACGACTCCCACGAGCCCGGGTCCGGCGGATACCAGAGGCCGTGCTCCCGTACCGCGCGGGCCAGCGCCGCGTTCACCACGCCCGGCTGCACCACGGCGATCCGGCCGACCGGGTCGATCTCCCGCACCGCGTCCATCGCCACCGTGCTCACCACCACCGCGCCGTCCACCGCGTTCGCCGCGCCGGCCAGCCCGGTCCGCGCCCCCTGCGGCACCACTGGTACGCCGTGCCGGGCCGCCACCCGGACCACCGCCGCCACCTCCTCGGTGTCGCGGGGACGCACCACCACCAGCGGGGTGCCCGAGTCGCACAGGTCGGCCTCGTCGCGCTCGTGCCCGGCCAGCAGATCCGGATCGGTCAGCACGGCGGCGTCGCCGAGCGCGGCCCGCAGGTCGTCGAGGAGGGGATGGGCGGCCATGCCGGGAAGGCTACCGGCGTACCGTCTGTGGCCGTGCTCTACCTGGACCCGCCCGCCGTGCCCTGGCGCGGCCGGCTCTGGTCGCACCTGATCAGCGACGTCTCGTACGCCGAACTGCACGCGTTCGCGGAGATGCTCGGCGCGCCCCGGCGCGGCTTCGACCGAGACCACTACGACGTGCCGGCCGAGCGGTTCCGGACCGCGGTCTGGCTGGGCGCCAGGGTCGTGCCGTCGCGGGAGATCGTCCGCCTGCTGCGGGACGCCGGTCTGCGCCGCCCGAAGCACCGCGTCTCAGGCGAGACCGGCCAGCTCCCGGGACAGGTTGGCCCGGGCCGGGGCCTCCCAGCGGGCGTGCGGCTCGGGTAGGCGGTAGAGCGCCGGCAGGGCGAGCAGGTGCCGCAGCACCGCGGCCCGGCCGGTGCGGAAGTCCGGTTCGGGCACGTGCGCGTACTCGGCACGGATCGCGGCGGCGTACCTGTCGTACCGCTCCGCCGGGGCGGCGAGCACCGCCAGGTCCGCGTCGCACAGCAGCGCGCCGTCCGGGTCGTCCGGCCCGACCACGTGGCCCGCGGTGAGCAGCACCAGGCGGCGTACCCCGGTCACCGTCGCGGCCGGGAGCCCGGCGGCGGCCAGCAGCTCGCCGGCCAAATCGGCGCTGGCCCGCTCGTTGGCGTCGCCCGCCGCGCGCGGGTCGTAGACCGCGTCGTGGCACCACGCCGCCAGCCGGACCAGGTCGGGGTCGCGGGCCAGACCGGCGTACGCGTCGACCACGTCGAGCACCGCCCGCAGGTGCTCCTCGTCGTGGTGGCGCCGGTGCGGCTCCCGCCAGCCCGCCAGCAGCCGCTCACCGGCCCGGTCGGCTCCCGCCGGATCGGTCGCGCCCGCCGCCAGTACCGTCGCCCGCCACCGTGCCGTCAGTTCGTCCATCGGGTGCAGTCTGCCCCAGTCCGGCCCGGTCGGAGGGATTCAGCCGGGGCGGTACGGGTAGTACCGGCCATGGCCCGGGACGGACGACTGCGGTTCCTGCGTCGTGGCAAGCTGCGTGAAGGGCTGGCGGACCGGGACGGGCAGCGGATCGCCTCCGCGATGGATGAACTGCGGCACCGGGGCAAGGCGACGCTGCACGACCGGCTGCACCGGGTCCGTACCGCGTTCGGCCTCGCCGTGCAGGCCGGGCTCGCCGCCGGCCTGGCGTATCTGGTCTCGCACCGCCTGCTGAAGAACCCGCAGCCGGTCTTCGCCCCGATCTCCGCCGTCGGCACGCTCGCCGCCTCGGTGGGGCAGCGGTTCCGGCGCACCGTCGAGCTGATCGTCGGGGTGGCGGTCGGCGTGCTCGTCGGCGACGCGCTCATCTACTTCGTCGGCACCGGCGCCTGGCAGCTCGCGCTCGTGGTGACCTCGGCGATCCTGCTGAGCATCTTCGCCGGTGCGAGCGTGGCCATCGTGATCCAGGCCGCGGCCACCGCGGTGCTGATCGTGACGCTCAGCCCGTCCACGGAGAACCTGGAGTTCCCCCGCTTCATCGACGCGTTCCTCGGCGGCGGCATCGCGTTGCTGGTCACCGCCGTGCTGTTGCCGCTCAACCCGCTACGGGTGATCAACCGGGCCGCCCGGCCCGCGCTGGACCTCCTGGCCGGCCAGCTCGACGCCTGCGCCGACGCGGTGCGCAGCCGGGACCGGGACGCGGCCCAGCAGGCGCTGTTCCGCCTGCGCGAGAACAAGGAGGAACTGGCCGCGCTCTCCGATGCGATCGAGGGCGCGAAGGAGACCAGCACGCTCTCCCCGGCCCGCTGGCACCGGCGCAGCGAGCTGACCCACTACGCCGAGGCGGCCGAACCGATCGACCGGGCCATGCGCAACACCGGCACGCTGATCCGCCGCGCGGTCACCATGATCGAGGACTCCGAACCGGTCCCCGAGCCGATGCCGGATGCGATCGGCCATCTGGCCGAGTCGGTGCGCCTGCTCCGCCAGGAGTTCGCCGCCGGTGAGGAGCCGCAGGAGGCCCGCGAACGGTCGCTGCGCGCGGTGAGCGAGGCCGGGCGGGCGTACGCCGAGGGGGTCGGCTTCTCCGGCAGCGTGGTGATCGCCCAGGTGCGTACCACGGCGAGCGACCTGATGGTGGCCTCCGGGATCGAACAGGAGGAGGCGAACCGGCTGGTCCGGCAGGCGTTCGGCGAGAACCGCCAGGGCGAACCCGCAGCCCGGAACCCCGCCGCCCACCCACCCACAGCCCCACCGGTCGGCTGACCCCCGCCCGGTCAACCTCATGATCGACGAGGTGGAGCAGGCTAGGGCAGGTGGGTCAGGGCGGTCAGGAGGGCGTCTACCTCGGCGGTGGTGGTGCCCAGGCCCAGGCTGGCTCGCAGGGCGGTCGGGGGCAGGTCGGTGCGGCCCGTACGGGCGGCGGCCTCGGCCAGCAGACGCCGGGCCAGCGGGTGCGCGCAGAACAGGCCGTCGCGTACCCCGATCCGGTGCCGGCTCGCCAGGTGGGCGGCCACCTCGGCCGAGTCCCGCCCGGCGACCACGAAGCTGACGATGCCCACCCGTGGCGCGTCCGGGCCGAACATGCGCAGCTCGGCCACGTCCGGCAGCGTGGCGAGGCCGGCGCGCAGCCGGGTCAGCAGCGCCTGTTCCCGGGCGTGCAGCGCGTCCCGGTCGGCCGCGCCGAGCGCCTCGCAGACAGCGGCGAGCGCCACCGCGCCGAGCAGGTTCGGGGTGCCGGCCTCGTGCCGGGCCGGGCCGGTCGTCCAGCGCACCTCGTGCGTCGCGGCGCCGACGTGGCTGGTGGCGCCGCCTCCGGCCAGGTACGGCGGGGCCGCGTCCAGCCAGTCCGCGCGCCCGGCCAGCACGCCCGCGCCGAACGGGGCGTACAGCTTGTGCCCGGACACTGCCACGTAGTCCACGTCCAGCGCGGTCAGGTCGACCGGGGCGTGCGGGGCGAGCTGCGCGGCGTCGACCAGGATGCGGGCGCCGTGCCGGTGGGCCACCCGGGCCAGCTCGGCGACCGGCCAGCACTCGCCGGTGACGTTGCCGGCTCCGGTGACCGCGACCAGCACGGGCAGGCCGGGCCGGGCGTCGCGGGCGAGTTCGCCGAGCGCCGCTGCGAGGGACCGGACCGCGCCGGCCGGGCTGTCCGGGACCGGCAGCCGTACCGAGCCGCGCGGCCAGGGCAGCAGGTTGGCGTGGTGCTCGGCGCCGAACGTGATCACGGTGGTGCCGGCGGGCAGCGCCCGGGCCAGCAGGTTCAGCGCGTCGGTGGTGTTCCGGGTGAAGATCACGTGATCGTCGGGGCGGGCGCCGAGGAAGTCGCCGACCGTCTGCCGGGCCCGCTCGTATGCCAGCGTGCAGCGCCGCGACAGCGCGCCGGCGCCCCGGTGCACACTCGCGTACCAGGGAAGAAGCCCGGCCACCGCGTCGGCCGCGGCCCGCGCGCACGGCGCGCTGGCGGCGTGGTCCAGGTTGATCTCCCCCGGTACGCCGAGCACGCCGAGCGGGTCGGGCCGGACCGGCACGGGCAGCACGGGTAGCGGGGGTACGAGGGTGACGGTCATGCCGGAGCCTCCCGGGTCACAGGACCCCAGGTGGTGCCGGGACGGGGTCCGCGCTTGCCCGGCGCGCGGAGCGGCACCGGGCCCGGTCATCACCCGGGGCACCCCACCGCGAACCTCGACGAGGGTTGCCGGCCAGCAAGCCGGGGCTTGACGCTGGCGCTCGTGACCTGTCCGGGAGCATAGCCCTCACGATGCGACCGGACCAGTGGGTCGCAGGTGACTACGCTGACCGCATGGCCGACACCCCACCCGGCGCAGCCCCGCCGCCACCGCATGCGCCCGCCGCCCCGCCGGGGGCGCCGACGCCCCGGATGCCGCTGCGCCGGCTCGGCTGGCGGCGCTTCCTGGTGCTGGCCGGTGTGGTGCTGCTGATCGCGGCCGGTGCGCTGTTCATGGTGTTCACGCTCGGCGAGAGCCTGGGCGCCGAGGCGCTGCTGGTGGGCGTGATCGCGGCGATCCTGCCGGTGCCGGTGCTGGTCTCCTGCTTCCTCTGGCTCGACCGCTACGAGCCGGAGCCGCTGAAGTATCTGATCTTCTGCTTCGCCTGGGGCGCCTTCGTCTCCACCGCGATCTCGCTGCTGGTGAACACGGCCAGCGCGGGGCTGTTCGAGGACCGGGGGCTGCCGGTCGCGCTGACCGCGGTGCTGGTCGCGCCGTTCATCGAGGAGCTGACCAAGGCGGCCGGTCCGCTCCTGGTGCTGATCTTCCGGCGGCGGGAGTTCTCCGGGATCACCGACGGCCTGGTCTACTGCGGGCTCTCCGCGGTCGGCTTCGCCATGGTGGAGAACATCCTCTACCTGGGCGGGCACGGCTACCGCGCCGGCGCCGACGAGTACGGCCCGGCCACCGGCGCGCAGCAGGTGATCGCGATCTTCATCGTCCGGATCCTGCTGTTCGGCTTCGCCCACCCACTGTTCACGTCGATGACCGGCGTCGGGCTGGGCGTCGCCGCGCGTACCGCCGACCGTCGGGTACGGGTGCTCGCGCCGCTCGCCGGGCTGCTGCTGGCGATGATCCTGCACGGCACCTGGAACCTGCTGCCCTCGCTGGCCCAGGCCACCGGGGAGGTGGTGATCGTGCTCTACGGCTACATCGGCGTGATGGTGCCGATCTTCTTCGCGATGGTCGGGCTGGCGGTCTGGCTGCGCGCCTGGGAGGGCCGGCTGACCGAGCGCACGCTGCCCGACTACGTCCGCGCGGGCTGGCTCACTCCGCCCGAGGTGGCGGCGCTGGGCAGCCTGGGCCGGCGGCACGCGGCGCGCACCTGGGCGCGGCGGGTCGCCGGTGACGGCGGGGTACGCGCGATGCGCGGCTACCAGTTCGCCGCGACCCGCCTGGCGCTGCTGCGCGACGGGATGCGCCGGGGACTGGACCGCAAGCCGGAGGAGCGGGAGCGGACGGCACGGGAGGAACAGGAGCTGCTGGACGCGATCACCGCGTACCGGTCGTTCTTCGTCGGTCGCGACCCGCAGGCGCCGGTCGGGGTCTGGGACGGTCAGCGCTACCACCTGCGGTTCCCGGACGGTTCGCAGCGCCCGGTCGAGGCGCCGGACGACCCGGTGGTGCCGATCCCGGTGGTGCTGGCCCAGCCGCCCGCCTTCCCGCAGGGCGGCTACGGCCCGGGCGGCTGGCACGACCCGGGCGCGCCCTGGCACCCCGGGCGCTGAGGCCGGCCGGCTCGTCGGCGCCGGTCAGCTCATCAGGCCGGTCAGGAAGTCGCCGAGCCCCTGGGCGATGGCCATCAGCGCGCCGCCGATGCCCTTGAACACCTGCGCCGCGCCGTCCGGCCGGAACGCCATGAAGTAGATCAGGAACGCGAGGAATCCCCAGGCGAGGATCTTTTTGATCACTACCGGCATGGTGTCCCTCCCCAGGGCGCGCTGAGGTGCCTGGGCTTCCCGCCGGGCAGCGCCGCAAACAGCACCGCCGCAGGGCGACCGGCACCGGAGCGCCGCAACAGGTAGGGACCTACAGGTAGAGACCGGTGGAGCCGGCGGCGGTGCTCTCCACCCGCTCGGCCGCCACGGCGTGCACGTCCCGCTCGCGCAGCAGCACGTACGCCCGTCCGTGCAACTCGACCTCGGAGCGGTCGTCCGGGTCGAACAGCACCCGGTCACCGGCCACGATCGCGCGGACGTTCGGCCCGACGCCGACCGCCGTGGCCCAGGCCAGCCGCTTGCCCACCGCTGCCGTCGCGGGGATCACGATGCCGGCGGTGGAGCGGCGTTCCCCCTCCGCACCCTCGGTACGCACCAGCACGCGGTCGTGCAGCAGACGGATCGGCAGCCCGGCGTCGAGACTCTGGTCGGCGGTCACGCGAAGACGCTACCGCGTGCCCGTCGGTCGATCCCGGCGTGGTTGGCGAGAGCGCCGGGCGGGCAATGTGTGGCCGAGTCGCCCTAGGGTGGGGCGTACGGACGTATCCTGTGCCCCCTGTGACCTGGTGGGGCTGATTTTGCCGGAGGTGCGCTTGAGCCGCTTCGAGCGGATGCGCGGACGGCTCCGCCGCGCGTACGAGTCGGGCCGGGAGGCGGCCCGGACCCGGCGAGCAGCAGCCGCGGAGGTGGCGGACGGGGGCGTGGCCTCTCCCGCCTCACCGGGGCCGGCCGCCTCGCCGGAGGCGACGGTGGTGGGCGCCGGGTCGCCTGCGGCGTTGCACTCCTCGACCGTGAGCCGGGACGACACGGAGGTGCCGCACGCGCTGCGCATCGCCGCCGCGTGGTGCTGGCGCCTGATCGTGATCGGCATCGTGACCTGGGCCCTGCTCAGGATCGTCGGCACGATCAGCATCGTGATCATCCCGTTGACCGTCGCGCTGCTGCTCTCCGCGCTGCTCGCCCCGGCAGTCGGCTGGCTGCTCCGGGCCCGGCTGCCCCGTTCGCTGGCGACCGCCGTGGTGCTGGTCGGCGGCCTGGCCGCTGTCGTCGGCACGCTCACGCTCGTGGTCAACGAGTTCATCAAGGGCGTGCCGGAGCTGAGCCAGAAGTCCTCCGAGGGCGTCCGGCAGATCCAGGACTGGTTCAAGACCGGCCCGCTGCACCTGTCCGACAGCCAGCTCAACCGCTACATCGACGAGGCGCAGAACTGGATCAACGGCAACACCGAGCGGTTCACCAGCGGTGCGTTGAGCACCGCCGCCACGCTCGCCGAGGTGCTCACCGGCACCGTCCTGGTCCTGTTCGCCACGTTCTTCTTCCTGCGCGACGGCAACAACATCTGGCGGTTCCTGGTCCGGCTGCTGCCGGTCGCCGCCCGCTGGAAGGTCGACGACGCCGGTCGCGCGTCCTGGGCGACGCTCGGCGCGTACGTGCGGGCCACGGTGCTGGTGGCCTTCATCGACGCGGTCGGCATCGGCATCTTCCTGGTCGCCTTCGACATCCCGTTCGCGTTCCCGCTGGCCGCGCTGGTCTTCCTGGGCGCGTTCATCCCGATCGTCGGTGCGTTCCTGTCCGGCGTGGTGGCCGTGCTGGTGGCGCTCGTCGACAGCGGCCCGGTGACCGCCCTGATCATCCTCGCCGCGGTGATCGGCGTACAGCAGGTCGAGGGCCACGTGCTCCAGCCGCTGATCATGGGCCGGGCGGTGGCCATCCACCCGCTCGCCGTGATCATCGGCATCGCTGCCGGAGTGGTGCTCGCCGGTATCGCCGGCGCGCTGGTCGCGGTGCCGCTGATCGCCGTACTCAACACCGCGGTGCGCCGGCTCGCCGCGCGTACCGTGCCGGACACCCCGCCGGACGCGGTCGTGGTCGCCTCCCAGGCACCCTGACCCGGCAAGACCGCCGACGCCCGCGTCGCCCCAGCGGGGAGGCGCGGGCGTCAGCTCTTGGCGAGCCGTTCCAGCGCGCCCCGGGCCACCTCCGGCCGGGTGGTGTACCAGAACGGCGGCAGCGAGCGGCGCAGGAACGGGCCGTACCCGCGTGCCGTCTCCAGCCGCGAGTCGAGCACCGCCACCACGCCCCGGTCGCCGGTGGCCCGGATCAGCCGGCCGACACCCTGGGCCAGCCGGACCGCTGCGATCGGTACGCTCACCGCCGCGAAACCGGACCCGCCACCGGCGTCCACCGCCGCCGCCCGCGCCGCCGCGAGCGGCTCGTCCGGACGGGGGAACGGCAACCTGTCGATCACCACGAGCTGGCAGGCGTCGCCCGGCACGTCCACCCCCTGCCAGAGCGACATCACCCCGAACAGGCAGCTCTCCCGCACCTCGCGGAACCGGCGCACCAGCAGCGGCAGCGCCTCCTCGCCCTGGAGCAGCACGGGCAGGTCGGTCCGCGCGCGGACCAGCTCCGCGGCCTGCTGCGCGGCCCGTCGCGACGAGAAGAGCCCGAGGGTACGACCACCGAGCGCCTCGACCAGCGCCAGCAGCTCCTCACCTGCCGGCTCGGGCAGCCCGGAGACGCTGGGGCGGGGCAGGTGCGCTGCGACGTACAGGATGCCCTGCCGGGCGTAGTCGAACGGCGAGCCGACGTCGAGCGAGCTCCAGCCCGGCCCCTCGGTCGCCGGTACGGTGCCGATCGACGCCCGGCTGCCCTCGGTGGCCGCCACCGGCGGCGTGACCGGGGAACGGGCGGCGGCGGCAGCGGTCGCCAGCGCGGCGGCGGCCGGTGACGGTGGGGTGGGCGGCGGTGCGTCCAGCCCCAGCGCCCGGGCCACCGTGTCGAAGCGGCCGCCCAGCGCCAGCGTGGCCGAGGTGGCGACCACAGTGCGCTCGTCGTACAGGTGGGTGGCGAGCGTGCCCGCCACCGACAGCGGCGCGACGACGAGCGCGCGGCGACTGCCGTTGTCCGGCTTCTCGACCCAGGCGACGTCGTGGTCGGCCTCCTCCAGCAGCCGCTGGGCGGTGGCGGACAGCTCGTCCAGCACCGCCTTGGCCTGCTGCTTGCGTACCGGATCGGGGTCGTCGGCCTTCACGTCGCCGATCGCCTCCAGCGCGGCCCGGGTCGCCGAGTCCAGCAGCGTGCACGCCTCGCGCAGCGCGGGCGGCAGACCGGCGGTGAGCCGCCCGGCCGGCGCCTCGGCGAGCCCCACCGCGAGCGCGTCACCGGCCTCGGTGAGCCGCTCGGCCACGTCGGGGCGCAGCAGCGGCCGGGCCCGCCGGGTGGACCTGTCGATCAGCTCCGGCACCAGCTCGGCCTGGGCGGCCGACGAGACCCGGTCGGCCAGCTCGTGCGCCTCGTCCACCACGAGCAGCTTGTGCGGCGGCACGATGTGCCGCCCGGCGAGCATGTCGACGGCGAGCAGGCTGTGGTTGGTGACCACGATGTCGGCCTCGCGGGCGCGCGCCCGGGACGCCTCCGCGAAGCACTCCTGCCCGAACGGGCAGCGGCTCGCGCCGACGCACTCCCGGGCCGGCATGGAGACGCTGCGCCACACCTGGTCGTCCACGCCCGGATCCAGCTCGTCCCGGTCGCCGGTGGCGGTCTCCTCGGCCCAGTCGCGCAGCCGCTGCACCTGCTTGCCCAGGCGGCCCGCCTCACCGAGCCACTTGGTGCCCCCGCCGGAGCGTGGCGCGTCGAACAGCGCGTCGTCCGGCTCGTCCTCGACCGAGCTGTCCAGCCGGGCCAGGCAGAGATAGTGGTGACGTCCCTTGAGCACGGCGAACGTCGGGCGGCGGCCCAGCACCGGTTCGACCGCGTCGGCCAGCCTCGGCAGGTCGTGCTCGACGAGCTGGGACTGCAACGCCAGCGTGGCGGTGGAGACCACCACCGGCCCGTCCACGGTCAGCGCCGGGGCGAGGTACGCCAGGGACTTGCCGGTGCCCGTGCCGGCCTGCACCAGGAGATGCTCGCCGGAGGCGATGCTGCGCTCGATCGCCTCGGCCATCTGCTGCTGGCCCGGCCGGGCCGCGCCGCCCGGAACCGCGCCCACCGCCGCGGTCAGCAGCTCCCCGGCACCGGCGCGGCCACTGCGGCGCTTCTTCGGGACGGCCGGGCCGGTGGCGGTGCGCGACGGGGTCACCGTGCGACCGTACCCGCCGGCACCGACGGGGGTCCGGCGGCTCCGGCGGCGTGGCGGGACGGCGGGTCGCGTCCGGTTACCTCCCGATCGCGTGGCGTGGCCGGAATCGGTTAGGGTGCCAGGCATGCCGAGCGATGTGGTCCGCGTGATCTACCGCAAGTACGACGGCAGCGCCCACCGCGACTACCCCGCCCGCCGGCTCGCCGAGGACGACCTCGGCGTCTGGCTCGGCGTGCCCGCCGGCACCGAGTCCGTCTACCACGGCCGCCCGTCGGTCGAGCAGATCCCGTTCGTCCTGCTGGTGCCGCACCACGGGTGGTGGACCGGCATGTTCAACCCGCCGCCGCGCACCAGCGAGGTCTACTGCGACATCGCCACCCCGGCCCGCTGGGAGGGCGAGGAGACAGTCCACCTGATCGACCTCGACCTGGACGTGGTGCGCCGTCGTGAGACCGGCCTGGTCGAGCTGCGCGACGAGGACGAGTTCGCCGTGCACCGGGCCCGCTGGGGCTACCCGGACGACGTGGTCACCGAGGCCGAGGCCGCGTCCCGCTGGCTGCTCGGCGCGCTCGGCGACGGCACCGAGCCGTTCGCCACCTCGTACCGGAAGTGGCTCGCACTGGTGGTTTGAGCCGGCTCACCAGCGCGGCGGCCAGGCGGCGTCCGGCCCCAGCGGCGGCAGCTCGCCGACCTTGTCCGGGTTGAGCTGGTTGAACACGCCGGTGACCCGCCCCTCGTGAACGGCGAACGAGGTGACCATGCGGATGGTCCGCCCGTCCCGGTAGGGCACCTCCGCCTGCCAGCCCAGCGCGCCGTCCACCACCACCGGCCGGACCCGCAGCGCGCCCCACTTGCGGGCCTGGCCGAACAGGCCGAGAAGCAGGCGCCCGGCCGCCTCCGCGCCGACCACCGGCCGGCGGGCCGCCGGGAAGTGGCCCCCGGAGTCGCCGAACGTCACCACGTCCGGGGCGAGCACGCGGACCAGTTGGTCCAGCTCACCGGACTCCACAGCGGCGGCGAACGCGGCGAGCACCCGCCGCTGCTCGGCGATGCCGGCGCTGTGCCGGGGCACGTCCGGCCCGTGCACCGCCCGGCGGGCCCGGGACGCCAGCTGACGGGCTGCCTCCGGCGTCACCGCGAGCACGTCCGCCACGTCGGAGAACGGCACCGCGAACACGTCGTGCAGCACGAACGCCACCCGCTGCTCCGGCGTCAGCCGTTCCAGCACCACCAGCAGCGCGGTGCCGAGCTGGTCGGCCCGTACCGCCCGCTCGGCCGGGTCGGGCGCGAACCCGTCCGCCGCCGGCGCCGCTGTCACCACCGGCTCGGGGAGCCACTGACCCGGGTACGCCTCCCGGCGCACCCGGGCGGAGCGGAGCACGTCCAGGCAGATCCGGGAGCAGGTGGTGATGAGCCAGCCGCGCAGATCGCGTACGCGGGCACGCTGTTCCGGGACGCTCAGCGCGCCGGAGAAGCGCAACCAGGTCTCCTGCACCGCGTCCTCGGCCTCGCTGCGGCTGCCCAGCATCCGCTGCGCGACCGCCAGGAGACGCCCTCGTTCCGCCTCGAACTCCCCCGCAAGCTCGTCCACCCACTCATTCTCTCGCCCCACCCCTCGCCACGGCACCCCGCCCACCCCCGTCGATCTTGCGCTTGCTGCCCCGGCAAACAGTGCTTTCCGGGCGTATCGGGGCCCGCAACTGCAAGGTCGGCGGAGCGGGGCGGGCGGGGAAGGGCTCCGGGGGTGAGGATCGGGGGATGAGTGAGGTGGTGTGGCCCGTCGGCGGGCCTATGCGGGAACTGCTTCGGGTGGCGCCGGGAGCTGTGGATCTGGCGGCTGTCGATCCCCGGTCGACGCCGGGACTGCCTGTTGCGGCCGGGCACGGGGCCGCGCGCAAGGAGTGGGCGCGGGCCCAGGTCGAGCTGATCGGCGCGGAACTGGGACGGCAGCAGGAGATGCTGTACGCCTCGGCGCAGGGCGCCGCCGGGCCGGGGGGCGCCACCAGCGCGCCGGCGCAGGCGGACACGGGGCTGGACGGCGACCGGCCGCGCCGGGTGCTGCTGGTTCTCCAGGCGATGGACTGCGGCGGCAAGGACGGCACGGTCAAGCGGGTGGCGGGCGCGATGAACCCGCTCGGGCTGCACATCCGCTCGTTCGGGCCGCCGAGCGAGGAGGAGTTGCGGCACGACTTCCTGTGGCGGGTACGCCGGGCGCTGCCGCCGCCCGGGTACGTCGGCGTGTTCAACCGCTCCCACTACGAGGACGTGCTCATCGCCCGGGTCGAAGGGCTGGTCGACGAGGCGACCTGGCGGTCCCGGTACGCGATCATCAACGACTTCGAGCGGGAACTGACCGAGCAGGCGGTCACAGTGGTGAAGGTCATGCTGCACATCTCGTACGCCGAGCAGGGCGAGCGACTGATGGAGCGGCTCACCGACCCGACGAAGTTCTGGAAGTACAACCCGAGCGATCTGGACACCCGGGCCCGTTGGGGCGACTACCAGGCCGCGTACGCCGAGGCCCTGGAGCGTTGTGGCACGGACGCCGCGCCCTGGTTCGTGGTGCCGGCGGACCGCAAGTGGTACCGGGACTGGGCGGTCGCCCACCTGCTGCGGGAGACGTTCGGCGGGTTGGATCTGGGGTATCCGCCTGCCGATTTCGACGTCGAACGGGAGCGTGACCGGTTACGGAGTCAGCGCCGTCCGTGATCAGGTGAACGGAAGGTTAACGAGCGGTGAATCGGGCCTGACCAGGGGTGGGCCGATCGACAGTGGGTTCGGCGCGGTCCCTAGCATGCGCAGAGCAGACGCCCGGGGGGCGACGGCCACCCTTCCACCGACACGACGAGGTCCGTGCTGTGAAGTTTTCCTTCCGTCCCACCGAGGGCGCCTTCTACGAGCTCTTCACCAGGGCCGCGCAGAACCTGGTGAAGGGGACCGAACTGCTCAACGAGCTGGGTCTGCCCGGTGCCGACGTGCAGTCGATCAGCGAGCGGCTGACCGACATCGAGCACGACAGCGACCAGATCACGCACGAGCTGTACAAGAAGATCAACTCCACGTTCATCACGCCGTTCGACCGGGAGGACATCTACCGGCTGGGCTCGCTGCTCGACGACGTGATGGACCACCTGGAGGCGGTCGGCAACCTGCTCTACCTGTACGGCCTGACCAAGCTCCCGTCGCTTCCGCGCGAGCTGCACGAGCTGGTCAACGTGCTCGACCTGCAGGCCAAGCTCACGGCCGAGGCGATGCCCCGGCTGAAGTCGATGAAGGACCTCGAGGACTACTGGATCGAGTGCAACCGGCTCGAGAACGACGGCGACCAGGCGTACCGGATGCTGCTGGTCCGCCTCTTCTCCGGTGAGTACGACGCGCTCACGGTGCTGAAGATGAAGGAGGTGGCCGACGAGCTGGAGGCCGCCTGCGACGCCTTCGAGCACGTCGCCAACACCGTCGAGACCATCGCGGTCAAGGAGTCCTGATCCAGTGACACCCGAACTCATCGCCGTGCTGGCGGTGATCGCGGTCGCCATGGCGTTCGACTACACGAACGGCTTCCATGACGCGGCCAACGCCATCGCCACCAGCATCTCGACCCGGGCGCTGACCCCCCGGATCGCGCTCGCGCTGGCCGCCGTCGGCAACTTCGTCGGCGCGCACTTCGGCGCCGGGGTGGCCAAGACTGTCGGCGACGGGCTGGTGACGTTGCCGACCGGGGTGGAGAGCCTCGGCGTGGTCTTCGCCGGCGTGCTCGGCGCGATCATCTGGAACCTGATCACCTGGTACTTCGGCCTGCCGTCCTCGTCCTCGCACGCCCTCTTCGGCGGCCTGGTCGGCGCCACCCTGTTCGCCGCCGACGGCATCGTCCAGTGGGGCACCATCATCGAGAAGGTCCTCGTCCCGATGGTGCTCTCGCCGGTGGTCGGCCTGATCCTCGGCTTCCTGATGATGCTGGCGATCATGTGGCTGTTCCGGAAGGGCCAGCCCGGCAAGCTCAGCCGTGGCTTCCGGTGGGCACAGACCGCGTCCGCCGCCGCCATGTCGGTCGGCCACGGCATGCAGGACGCCGCCAAGACCATGGGCATCATCGTGCTCGCGCTCTACACCGGCGGTTTCCAGGAGAGCAAGACGCACATCCCGGGCTGGGTCTTCTGGACCTCCGCCGCGATGCTGGCGGCCGGCACGTACGCGGGCGGCTGGCGGATCATCCGGACGCTCGGCCGGAAGATTATCGACCTCGGCCCGGCCGAGGGCTTCGCAGCCGAGACCGTCGCCAGCGCGGTGCTCTACTTCAACGCGCTGGTGCTGAAGGCGCCGATCTCCACCACGCACACGATCACCTCGGCGATCATGGGTGTGGGCGCGACGAAACGGCTCTCCGCGGTGCGCTGGAACGTGGCCGGCAACATCGTGATCGCCTGGATCATCACGTTCCCGGCCGCCGCCGCGATCGCCTGCCTCGCGTACCTGCTGGTCCGGCCCCTGTTCTGAGTTCCGCGCGGTGACGTCGAGGGGTTCCCCGCAGTGGCGGGGAACCCCTCACGCGTAGGAGACGCCGATCCGGGCCTTGATGTCGTCGATCAGGCCCATCACCTCGAGCGTGGCGGCGTGCGGCACCAGCGGGCTCTCGGTCAGCCCGGCCGCCAGGCAGCGCTGCACCTCGATCGCCTCGTACTGGTAACCGCCGCCGGTCAGGTCCGCCGGGATCGTCTCCGGTCCGGCGCCGGCCCGGTGCAGCACCGCGTGCGCGGGCCGGAAGAACGGCTCGGGCAGGTCGATCCGGCCGGTCGTGCCGGTGATCGACGCGGTGATCGCTGTCGCGCCGACCATGCCGCAGCTGAGCGTCGCCACCGCCCCGGAGTCCCAGCCGAGCACCATGCCGGTGTTCTCGTCCACCGCCTCCGGGGTCAGCTTGGCCCACACCTGCAGATGCTGCGGCACGCCGAGCACCAGGTGGGCCAGGCTCAGCGGGTAGACGCCGAGGTCCAGCAGCGCGCCACCGCCGAGCGTGCGGGCCCGCATCCGGTGCTCCGGCGGGAACGGGCCGGCCACACCGAAGTCCGCCCGTACGTGCGTCACCTCACCGATCGCGCCGTCCCGGATCAGCTCCAGCACCCGCAGGATCAGCGGGTTCGTCCGCATCCACATGGCCTCCATGAGGAACAGGCCCCGGGCGCGGGCCGTCTCCACCAGCTCGGTGGTGGTCGGCAGGTCCAGCGTGCACGGCTTCTCCACCAGCACGGCCTTGCCGCCGGCCAGGCAGGCGAGCGCCGCCTCGTGGTGCGCGGCGTGCGGCGTGGCCACGTAGATCGCGTCCAGGTCCGGGTCCGCGGCCAGTTCCGCCCATGAGGCGTACGCCCGCGGCACGTCGTGCCGGCGCGCGAACAGTTCGGCGCTCTCCCGGGTACGCGAGCCGACCGCGACCAGCTCGGCGTCCGGCACCAGCCGCAGATCCTCGGCGAAGCGGGCGGCGATGTTGCCGGTGGCCAGGATTCCCCAACGCGTCATGCCGGAACGCTATCCCGGCCAACTCCGCCATCGACGGGCTGATCCACCCGTCGGGACGTCAGGGCCGCGCCGAGACCTGCGCGACGAACGCGCGCCAGGAGGCCGGGGAAAAGGCCAGCGCCGGCCCGGTCGGGTCCTTCGAATCGCGTACGCCGACCAGGTGGTCCAGGTTGTCAGCGACCTCGACGCAGGCCCCTTGGTTGCTGCCGCTACGGGTGCTCTTGCGCCAGTGAGCGCCGGTCAGGTCCATGACTTTGCCACTTCCGTTATCAGCTCGATGGACTGTTGCAGGGTCAGCGCCTCGGCGAGGGTAGCTTCCCATTGCTCGCGCAGGGCTGCTACCTCGGCGGTCCGCTCGACCACCTGACCCCGTAGCCGGTTGTCGAGGTAGCCCACGTCAACCAAGTCCGCCAGGGTCGCGACGACGAACGGCCCGTCGAGACCAGCGTACGCGCCGGCTCCGCATGGCACGACGTGGATTCTCACGCGCCGCCGGTCCTGACTGAGCTGCGCCAGGTGAAAGAGTTGCTCGCGCATCACCGCCGAGCCGCCGACCGGACGCCGAAGGACCGCGTCGTCCAGAATGGCGACGAGGTGCGGCGGGTCGTCGCTGGTGAGAATTTGTTGCCGTGTAAGCCGCCGGGTTACTCGGATCTCGACCTCCTCGGCACTGACCCTGCCGTCGCTACCGAACACGGCGCGGGCGTATGCCTCGGTCTGCAAGAGACCCGGCACCCACGCGACCTCATACCATCGCAGCGAGCGGGCCTGCTGCTCGAAGGTAATCCACTCGCGTAGCCAGAGCGGTGCGGCGTCAAGGGCGGAAAGCCGATCGAGTAGCCGAGCGAATATGCCCCCGGTCTTCAGCGCCCGATCGACGGCGGCGGCGTAGTCGCCTGTCGGCGGGCGCGTTCCGGTCTCAACGGCGCTGACGTGCGTGCCCGAGTAGCTGATGAGCTTCCCGAAGTCGTCCTGATTGAGCCCACGCGATGCACGTGCGTGCCGCAGCTCATCGAGCAGGATCTCCGCGGCCGTCATGCTCATGTCCCCAGCCCTTCCCCATCGTCAGCCCGCGTTCCCCCACGGCTCCCCACCAGGGCAAACGCCGACCGTCGCGGTCTCTCCAACGTGGCCGAACACCTTCCGACACTAAGCGGTCACGCACAAGAGTGGAACCAGGCGGCGCGGCCGGCAGGGACCACCCGAGACCCGGCGGTCGCGTTCGTGCCGGGGTCGCCTCGCCGGGCAGGCACCAAGCGGGGCGACCCCCTCCAATCCTGAGAGGAGGGCGAAGCCGTGCCCGAGGAGAAGCCGAAGCCCGACCCGGCGCCGCCGCGTGTCCGGATGAACCGTGTCCCGCCGTCGCGCTGGGTCCCGCGCCGGGGCAACGTCCGGTGACCGCGACCCGCGCCGAGAACGTGCCGCCCGGCGTGTGGGCGATCCACGGGGGCGAAGTCCTACGCCTGACCCGCGCGGCGTCACCGCAGTTCGTCGTGCCGGTCGTGGTCCGCGTGATCCGCCTGTGTGACTTCCGTTCCCCGCCCCCGTACGGGTGGGAGTGGATCGACGCCTACCAGCTCAACCGGTCCGGCGACGCGGTCGCCCGCCGGGAGTTGTTCGTGCTGCTGGAGGGAGTGACCCGGCTGACCGATCCGCTGGGCCCACCGCTGGCCCGCCGCCGCACGCCGGCCCGGGTAGGTGCTTGATGCCCCGTCCCCGCCCTGCCGATCATGTTCCGTCGCGGCCTACCTGGCGCTGCCGCGTGTGCGGGGTGGCCTGGCCCTGCTCGACGGCGAAGTTGACGCTCCTCGCCGGTACCGCGACCGGAGGACAGAGCTGAAGGCACACCTCGCGACCCTGCGGGAGGAGGCGGCCGACCAGCTCGCCGCGCTGGACAGCGGGCACCGCCCGGCCGACCTCGAAGACCGTTTCATCGCGTGGGTTGAGCCCCGCGCTGAGGGTTGAGCAGCGCGCGCAGATCTTGGTACGAATGCACCCCTGCAAGGGCCGTTTGATACCAAGATCTCGGCGTGTGGCGTGACTTCGGCGGGAACTAGGCTCGGGGCATGACGATCGACGGCTTCGCCGCACCCCCCGCCCTGGTGGAGCACGCCCGCCGATTCCGGGCCGAGGGCGCCGTACCGGCCGTGCCCCGGGTCGCCGCCACCGTGCTGCTGCTCCGCCCGGCCGGCGACGGGTTCGAGGTCTACATGATCCGCCGGGTGGCGGCGATGACGTTCGGCGGCATGTACGCCTTCCCCGGCGGCGGGGTGGACCGCTCCGACTCGGAGGCGCACCTCGGCTGGGCCGGCCCGGACCCGGCGGCGTGGGGGGAGCGGCTCCGGCTCGACCCGGCCGCCGCGCAGGCGGTGGTGTGCGCCGCCGCCCGCGAGGTCTTCGAGGAGGCGGGCGTGCTGCTCGCCGGGCCGGACCCCGACACGGTCGTCGGCGACGTGAGCGGCGACGACTGGGAGACGGCCCGGCAGGATCTGGAGGGGCGGCGGGTCGGCTTCGCGGACCTGCTGGCCGGTCGGGGCCTGACGCTCCGGTCCGACCTGCTGCTGCCGTGGAGCCGGTGGATCACCCCGGAGTTCGAGCCGCGCCGCTTCGACACGTACTTCTTCGTCGCCCTGCTGCCCGAGGGGCAGCGGACCCGGGACGTCTCCGGCGAGGCCGACCACACGCTGTGGCTGCGCCCGGCCGACGCCCTGGCCCGGGCCGAGGCCGGGGAGTTGACCATGCTGCCGCCCACAATGGTCACGCTCGCCGAGGTCGCCGCCGCGGGCGACCTCGCCGGCGTGGCCCGCGCCGCGGCAGAGCGAGAGCCGGGTACGCCGATCCTGCCCCACATCGACGGCCTGGACGGTGCCGAGCCCCGCTTCCGCCTCAGCTGACCTCGGCCGGCGGTGTTAAGAGGGGCCCCTTCCTCTACCGGAGGCGTTAACAGGGTGCCCCTCCTTACACCTCAGCCGAAGCGGCCGGTGATGTAGTCCTCGGTCTTCTTCTGGCTCGGGTTGCTGAAGATCTTCTGGGTGTTGTCGTACTCGATCAGGCGGCCCGGGTCGCCGGTCTTCTCGATCGAGAAGAAGGCGGTCCGGTCGGACACCCGGGCGGCCTGCTGCATGTTGTGCGTGACGATGATGATGGTGAACTTGTCCTTGAGCTGGAACATCAGGTCCTCGATGGCCAGCGTGGAGATCGGGTCCAGCGCCGAGCACGGCTCGTCCATCAGCACGACCTGCGGCTCGACAGCGATGGTGCGGGCGATGCAGAGCCGCTGCTGCTGACCGCCGGACAGGCCCGCGCCGGGCTTGGCGAGGCGGTCCTTCACCTCGTCCCACAGGTTCGCCGAGCGGAGCGCCCGCTCGGCCGCCTCCTCCAGGATCGACTTGCGCCGTACGCCGTTGAGCCGCAGGCCCGCCACCACGTTCTCGAAGATGCTCATGGTGGGGAACGGGTTCGGCCGCTGGAAGACCATGCCGATCATCCGGCGGACCGCAGTGACGTCCACGTCGCGGTCGTAGATGTCCTGGTCGTCGATGGTGAGGCTGCCCTCGACCCGGGCGCCGGGCAGCACCTCGTGCATCCGGTTGATCGACCGCAGGAACGTGGACTTGCCGCAGCCGGACGGCCCGATCAGGGCGGTGACGGTCTTCGGCTCGACGGTCAGGTTGATGTTCTCGATCGCCTTGAACCCGCCGTAGTAGGCGGTCACGTTCGTGGCTTCGATGCGCTTGGCCATGGTGGCGGTACCTCCGGGGTTCATCGGCCGAGCCGGTTACGACGGGCCAGCAACTTCGCCGCGACGGTGAGGACGAGGACGAGGGCGACCAGGGTCAGCGCCGCGGTCCACGCCCGTGCCGGCGAGTACTTCGACGCCTCACCGGCCTGCTGGTAGACGAAGAGGGCCAGCGACGACTGGTTGTTCTCGAACGGGTTGAAGTTGATCGCCGCGCCGCCGCCGGCGACGAGCAGCACCGGCGCGGTCTCACCGGCGGCCCGCGCGATGGCGAGCATGATGCCGGTGACGATGCCGGGCAGCGCGGTCGGCAGCACGACCCGCAGGATGGTCTTCCACTTCGGTACGCCCAGGGCGTACGCGCCCTCGCGCAGCGGCGCCGGCACCAGGCGGAGCATCTCCTCGGTGGAGCGGACCACTGTGGGCAGCATCAGCACGCTCAGCGCCAGCGCGGCGGCGAAGCCGGAGAAGCCCGGCCGGCCGTCGTTGAACCACGGCGAGACGACCAGCACCCAGAAGGCCAGCACGAACAGGCCGGTGACGATCGACGGGATGCCGGTCATCACGTCCACGAAGAAGCGGATGGTGAACGCGAACCGGCCCCGGCCGTACTCGACGATGTAGATCGCGCAGAGCACGCCGAGCGGCACCGTGATCAGGGTGGCGATGCCCACCTGCTGCAACGTGCCGACGATCGCGTGGTACGCGCCGCCGTCGGCGTCCCGCGACCCGATGTTGTTCATCGAGGTGCCGAAGAAGTTCGCGTCCAGCCGCTCGGAGCCCTTGCTGACGAGTGTCCAGACCACCGAGGCCAGCGGCAGCACGGCGAGCACGAACGCGGAGTGGACCAGCGCGCTCCAGGTGCGGTTGCGGGCCGACCGGCGGCCCTCCACCGCGTTGGCCGCGGCGAAGAGGCCGGCCAGGTAGAGCAGTGCGCCGACCACCACGACCAGGACCGGGCCGCCGATGCCGGCGCCGTACACCAGGGCCGCCGCGAGCAGCAGCGCCGCGACGGCGATGGCCGGAGCGGCGTACGCGGGAAGCCGCCTCGCCCGCAGCGTGGCCGGCTGGGCCGGCGGGCGCGGGCGGCGGGGGGTGAGGGTAGTGGTCATGCGGCCGACTCCGTGAACTCGCGCCGCCGGTAGATGATCGCCCGCGCGGTGATGTTGACGATCAGCGTGATCGCGAACAGCACCAGGCCGGAGGCGATGAGCGCGCCCCGGCCGGTGTCGTTCGCCTCGGCGAACCGGTTGGCGATGTTCGCGGCGATCGAGTTGCCGCCGCTCTGCAGGATGTTGAACGAGATGGCGTACGTCGAGCCGAGCGTGAGCGCCAGCGCGATGGTCTCGCCGAGTGCCCGGCCCAGGCCGAGCATCACCGCGGCGATCACCCCCGGCCGCCCGTACGGGAGGACCGCGGTGCGGATCATCTCCCAGCGGGTGGCGCCGAGCGCGAGAGCGGCCTCCTCGTTCGCGGTCGGGGTCTGCCGGAACACCTCGCGGGACAGCGAGGTGACGATCGGCAGCACCATGATGGCGAGCACCACGGAACCGAGCAGGATCGAGTTGCCGTACGGGCCGTCGCCGAAGATCGGGATCCAGCCGAAGTACCTGTTCAGCCACGCGGACAGGTCGGCGACCGGCTGGGCGAAGTAGTCCCGGCCCCAGAGGCCGAAGACCACGCTCGGCACGGCGGCCAGCAGGTCGATCAGGAAGCCCAGGGTGTTGCCGAGCCGCCGGGGCGCGTAGTGCGACAGGTACAGGGCGATGCCCAGCGCGACCGGCACCGCCATGAGCAGCGCCAGCAGCGAACTCAGGACGGTGCCGAAGGCGAGCGCGCCGATGCCGAACTGCGGCGGGTCGTCGTTCGGGAACCAGCCCTCGAACGTCCAGAACGACTCGGTGTTGGCCCGCAGCGCCGGGACGGCCTTGGCGATCAGGAAGATCGCGATGGCCGCGATGACCACCAGGACCGTGGTGCCGGCGGCCAGGGTCAGGCCGCGGAACGCCCGTTCCGCGCCGAAGGCGCGGGCCCGGGGGAGGGCACCGCCGCCGCCGAGGCCACCGTCGGGGCGGCCCGGGTTGCCGGGGCGCTCGGCCACACGCGCCGAGGCACCGGCGGGTCGCTCGTGACTCGTGGTCACGGGGTTCCCGCCGGTGCCGGCGTGGGCCGAGCGGTGAGGGGTGTCACCCATCTGCTCGCTCGCTTCGTGTTGAGGAGGTGTCGGTCAGAGCGTCAGGAGAGGCTCTTGACCGCGGCCTCGACCTTGGTGCGGACGGTCTCGGGCAGCGGCGCGTAGCCCAGCTCGACGAGCTCCTTCTGCCCCTCGGCGCTGGCGGCGTGGCCGAGCAGGCCCTTGACCAGCGGCAGCTTGTCGGCGGCGAGGCCCTTGCTGCAGACGATCTCGTAGGTCGCCAGGACGATCGGGTACGCCCCGGCCTCCTTGGTGTTGTAGTCGATCGACATCTTCAGGTCGTTGCCCTGACCCTCGAACTTGGCGCCCGCGATGGTCTTGCCGGCCGAGTCGCCGGTCAGCTCGACGAACTCGCCGTTGCCGTTCTTGATCTTCGCCATCTTCAGGTCGGAGTTCTCGGCGTACGACCACTCGACGTAGCTGATGGTGCCGTCGGTGCTCTTGACCTTGCTGGCCACACCGTCGGACTTGGCCGCGCCGACGCCGCCCGGGGCCTTCCACGCCTTGGAGTTGCCGAGCGTCCAGTCCGCCTCGGCGGTCTTCGAGAGGTACTTGGTGAAGTTGTCGGTGGTGCCCGACTCGTCGGAGCGGTGCACCGCCTGGATCGCGGTCGACGGCAGCTTGGCGTCCGGGTTGTCGGCCTTGATCGCCGGGTCGTCCCACTTGGTCACCTTGCCGGCGAAGATCTTCGCCAGGGTGGCCGGGCTGAACTGGAGGTTGTCCGCGCCGTTGACGTTGTAGACGACGGCGACCGGGCCGATGACCATCGGCAGGTTGAGCGCCTGGCCGCCGGTGCACTTGGCGTCGGCCTGCGGCTGCTCCTCCGGCTTGAGGGCGGAGTCCGAGCCGGCGAAGTCGGCGGTGCCGGCGATGAAGGCCTGGATACCGGCGCCCGAGCCGCTGGGCTCGTAGTTGATCGTGGTGCCGGCGCACTTCTGCTGGTAAGCCTTGATCCACTCGGCCATGGCGTTCTTCTGGGCGGAGGAGCCCTGCGCGTTCAGCGTGCCCGTCGCGCAGTCCACCGCGGCGGTGGAACCGGAGGCGCCGGCCGGCTCGTTGTTGTCCGAGCCGCAGGCGCTGAGACCGAGAACCGCGGTAAGAGCGAGACAGGCGATGGCGCCGTGCCGCTGGAGCTTCACTTCAGGGGTTTCCCTTCACGTCTTTGGTCAGGTCGCCCGGAGTGCCGGGGGCCGGCGCTGACCGGCTGACACGAAAGGTAGGAGGGCCAGGTGGACGGTTCGCCGGACGCAAGTGAACGCGCGGTGAACACGTTCAGCCGGCGAGGTGGCCGTACGCTGAGGAGGGGTTGTCCAATTCGTGAACTAGCAGCCTGCCATCGCCTTTGTGGCGATTTTCCCGGGCCGGCGAGCGCTCAGCCGAGCTGGTAGTTGACGTGCGCGGACCAGCGCGCGAAGCCCAGCCGCTCGTAGAGCGCCACGGCGGCGGTGTTGCTCTCGTCCACGTAGAGCATCACCCGGTCCAGCCCACGCTCGTCGCGCAGGTGGGTCAGGCCGGCGGCGGTGAGCACCCGGCCCAGCCCGCCTCGGTGCGCGGACGGGTCGACGCCGAGCACGTAGACCTCGCCGATGCGGGCCGAGCCCCGCTGCTCGTGCACCTTGGTCCAGTGGAAGCCGAGCAGCCGCCTGGTGGCGGAGTCGACGGCGAGCAGGAATCCGGCCCTGTCGAACCACGGCTCGGCGATGCGTACGCGCAGGTCGTCGAGCGTCCACCCGCCCTGCTCGGGATGCTGGGCGAAGGCGGCGTTGTTCACCGCCAGCCAGGCCTCGTCGTCCTCGCCGGGACGGAACGCGCGCAGCGTCACGCCGTCCGGCACGACCGGTGCCGGCAACTCGGCGGTGAGCGGACGGCGCATCTGCCACAGCACCCGCGCCCGGGAGAAGCCGAGGTCGACGGCCAGCGCGGCGGCCGACGGGTGGTCGCCGTGCGCCCAGGCGCGCAGCGGTCCGGACGCGGCGGCCACCACGCCACGGGCCAGCGCCCGGCCGGAGCCCCGCCGCCGGTACGCCGGGTGCACGACCATCTCCACGCCGACTCCCTCGGCCGGGGCGGTGGTGTCGAGGTGCGCGTACCCGGTGAGGGTGCCGTCGGTGGTGCGGGCGGTGAGGTGCACGGCGGGCGCCTCGGGGTCGCGCAGCCGCAGCAGCACGTGCTCGTCGAGCGGGTCGGCGCCGTCGGCGTCACCGGCGGCGCGGGCCAGCGCCAGCACCTCGGCGACCTCGTCCGGCGTCAGCCGGCCCGTCCGGGCGATCCGGTCGGCGGCGGGACCACTCGTCGGCTCGGTGCTGCTCATCCGAGTCACGGTAGCGGCAGGCGGGCCGCGGTTCGCGTCTGCCGACGACGGTGAACGGTGGCGCTCGTCACGGGCTGCCGACGGGCAGCGGCTCCAGCTCGAACCGGGCCAGCAGTTCGGGCAGCAGTTGCTGCAACGCGGTGACCGTGCCGGACCGGTCCCCGCCCGCGTCGTGCATGAGCACTATCGCGCCGGGCCCCATCTGCGAGCGGACCATCGCCTCGATGGTGGTGGCGCCCGGCGCCTTCCAGTCCGACGGGTCCACGCTCCAGTGCACCGGGGTGAGGTTCAGGTCGGCGCAGGCCGACATGACGGACGGCGTCCAGGCCCCGCCGGGCTGGCGGTAGTACGCGATCCGCGCGTCGGGCGCGGCGGCCAGGATCGCGTCGTTGGTGCGCAGCAGGTCGGCCCGGATCGTCGCCGGGGATCGCTTGCCCAGGTTGATGTCGTGGTTCCAGGAGTGGTTGCACAGCGTGTGGCCCTCGGCCACGATCGACCGGACCAGGTCCGGGTGGGCCTCGACGTTCTCGCCGACGACGCAGAATGTCGCCCGTACGCCGTACTGGGCCAGCAGTGCGAGCACCTGCGGGGTCCAGCGGGGATCGGGGCCGTCGTCGAAGGTGAGCGCGACCCGGGACGAGCCGGTGGCGACCAGGGCGCCGTACGGGCCGTCACCGTCGGGCTTGACCGGTGCGGCGTCCGGCGCGGCGTCGGGGCTCGGCCGGGCGCTGGCCGTGCCGCCCGGGAAGTCGGTGCTGGGTGGCTGCTCGCCGTAGCGCGGCCCGAGGGTGGTGGCGACTCCGGCGGCCGACGGATGCGGGTCGGGCATCAGGCTGCGGCCCAGCGCGAACGCCGATCCGAGCAGGCCGGCCAGTACGACGGTCACGAGCCCGGCGGCGCGCAGCGTAGAGCCCCGCATCAGCGGCACCGGCCGTTCGTCGCCCCCGTGGTCACCGCACGCACCGTCGCCCCCTTTAGCCCGACAATTCCGGCAGCCAGGATATGGCTGACCGATCGGGCAAAAAGGGCATATGAGAAAAGTGCCCCCTAGCGGGGTGGAGCGTGGGCGGTCAGACCGGCAGCGGGGCGGGCTCCGGCTCCGGCAGCGCGCGCGACGGCGGGACGACGAACTTGTAGCCCACCTGGCGGACGGTGCCGATCATCGACTCGTACTCCGAGCCGAGCTTGGCGCGCAGCCGCCGCACGTGCACGTCCACCGTCCGGGTGCCGCCGAAGTAGTCGTAGCCCCAGACCTCGCGCAGCAACTGGTCCCGGGTGAACACCCGCCCCGGGTGCTGGGCCAGGAACTTCAACAGCTCGAACTCCTTGTACGTGAGGTCGAGCGGCCGGCCCTTCAGCTTGGCGGCGTACGTGTCCGGGTCGATGTTCAGCTCGCCGGCCCGGATCGAGCCGCCGGCGCCGGCGGTGGCGTTGCTGAGCCGGCCGACCGCGAGCCGCAACCGGGCCTCCACCTCGGCCGGTCCGGCGCCGGCCAGGATCACGTCGTCGACGCCCCAGTCCGCGTTGAGCGCGATCAGCCTGGCCTCGGTGACGACCGCGACGAGCGGTACGCCGAGCCCGGTGGCGTGGAGCATCCGGCAGGTGGCCCGCGCCTCGCTCAGCTCGGAGCGGGCGTCCACCAGGACGGCGTCCGGGGTCGGGCCGGAGACCAGCGTGCGGACGTCGCGGGGTGCGGTGCGAACCGAGTGCGGCAGCAGGTCGAGTGCCGGCAACACCGCCGACGGCTCACCGGCCCGCGCGGTCACGAGCAGCAGGAGCTCCACGATCACCTCCGTCCCGGCGGCCTTCCGGCCGCGCGCGACCAGCGACACGCCCGGGTGCGGGCGGCACTGTGAACTTGCGTGGGTCCCGGCGTCGTCGACGGGCGGGTAACGGCCTGAGCCTAACCGATGGACCGGCCGTCACCTTCGCGCGATTTACCCTTTGCCCTTTCTGCCCTCGATCGCGGCGTAGGTTTTAACGTCGCCGAAACCGGGACCTCCGCCGAGCCGCCCGGGTCTGGCACGATCGGGGCGTGTTTCCCTCCACCTCACGCGACACCGGTCGTGAACCGTGGGCCGACGACCCGTCCGCCGGGCCGTCCGGCCCCGCCCGTGGCTACCCGCCCGCCCCGCGTACCGGCCCCGCCGACGACGAGGGCGAGCGGCCGGAGCGCAAGGGCCCGCGCCGGCTGCGCAAGGGCGGTCCCGGCCGGCGCTCCGACGACGAGTCGGACGAGGTGCCCGAGGAGGAACTGCCACCGGTTCCGGTCCGGCGGTCGCTCGCGCTCACCGTCGCCGGCTTCGCCGCGCTGCTCGGCGTCGGCCTGGTGCTCGGCGCGCAGACCTCCGGCCCCGGGCACCGGCTGCCGTTCGCGGCGATCATCTTCGGCGTCCAGCTGCTGTTCGTGCTGGCCTGGACGATGGCCATGCGGCCGCCCGCGCTGCTCGTCGTCGCGCTCGTCAGTGCCGCGACGGCGGTGATCGCCGACGTCGCCGCCGTGCAGTCGGACATCGCCGGCCTGGCCCCGCTCGGCTACGCCGCCGCAGCCGGGTTCCTGCTGGCCGTGCTGGGGCAGCTCGTGCGGCGGGTGGACCGGGTCCGGGTGACCGACTCGCTCGGCGGCACCCTGCTGATCGTCGTGGGCGTGGTCGCCTTCGCCACGCTCGTCGTGCTCAGCCGGATCCCCAAGGGCACCCAGGCGATCACGGTCTGCCTCACCGCCGCCGGGGTGGCGCTGCTCGTCGCCCGGCTCACCGACGCGGTCGCGCCGTGGCCACGGCTCGCCCCCCAGGTGCCGCGTGGCGCGACGGGTGTGGTCGCCGGCGCCATGATCGGCACCCTCACCAGTGCCGTGCTCGGCAGCTACCTGGTCGGTTTCACCCCGACCAGCGCCGCCCTGGTCGGGGTGGTCAGCGCGGCCACCGCCGTCCTGGCCGACCTCGCGGTGGGGTACGCCGAGGCGGGCCGCCTGATGGCCGGTGAACCGCCGACGATGTGGGTGGCCCGGCACATGCAGGGACCGCTGGGCGGGTTCGCGCTGGCCGCGCCCGCCGCGTACGCCATGTGCGTGCTGTTCCTCTGACGCGGTTGGGGAGGATTCGCCTCGGGTAAGTACGGTTGCGCCGCGAGGCGCGGTGACGGCGGCGAGGACTGGAGGCGGCGTGGCAGAGGCTTATCCGGCGGAGGGCCGACCCCGGCGACGGGGCCGGAAGGTGCTGATCGGCTTCCTCGTCCTGCTGCTGGTGCTGGCCGGGCTGCTCGTCGTCGCCGACCGGGTGGCCGCCGGGGTGGCCGAGCGCGCCATCGCCGACCAGGTCCGGCAGGAGATCGCCAAGCAGAACGCGCAGTCCGCCGCGCCGCAGGTCGAGGTCGGTGGCTTCCCGTTCCTCACCCAGGTGCTCGACGGCCGGTACGAGCGCATCTCGATCCAGCTCACCGACGTGCGCGGCGACGTGCAGGGCGACGCGGTCGAGGTGCCGAAGCTCGACGTGGACGCGCGCAACGTGACCGCCTCGCTGGACACGCTGCGCTCCGGCCGGGGCGACGTGGTGGCCGAGAGCGTCGACGGGCGGGGCACAGTCACCTACGAGAGCCTGGCCAAGCTGCTGGACCGGCCCGGGCTGACGCTGGGCGAGCGCAACGGCAAGCTCGCCGTCACCGCCCCGGTGGACGTCCTCGGCATCAAGCTCACAGTCAACGGCACCGCCGACGTCACGGTGGCCGGTAACAAGGTGGCGCTGCGCTTCAACGACCTCACCGCCGACGGCCTGCCGAACGTGCCGCTGGCGCGGGCCGCGCTGACCCGGTACGCGCAGGGCATCTCGATCGACGTGCCGCTACCGGAGCTGCCGTTCCAGCTCAACCTGCGCAAGGTGGAGCCGAAGCCGGAGGGCCTGGTGGTCACGGCGGACGCGGCGAACGTGCCCATCAATTCAGCCGGCTGAAAGCCGGCCGGCCGTCCCGGATGCTGGTCGGCCTGGTGGCGGCTGTCGCTCGGCTGGTAATCTCCCTGCCCATGGGGACCCTCCTCACCAAACGGCGCGCGGTCGACCTGTGCCGCGTGGCCACCTGCCTGTGTCGCCCCGTCATCTGACGGCGGGGCTGTCTCCGGCCGCCTGAACGGCGGCCACCAGGGTCCACGAACCTCTCCCGGTTCCCCCTCCTCAACGCCCGGCAGCGGCGCCGTCGCACGTACCCGTGATCCGTTCCTAGCTCAGGGTCCGCGTGTGGTGCGACAACCATCGACATCGATCTCCACGCGCAGGCTCACCAAACCATCCTCACCAGGGAGTGATCTGATGAGTCGCGACACCGCACTCGTCTCGGCCGAGTGGGCCGAGAAGAACCTCGGCGCCCCGGGCGTCGTCTTCGTCGAGGTCGACGAGGACACCTCGGCCTACGACACCGGGCACATCGCCGGCGCCGTCAAGCTCGACTGGCGCACCGACCTGCAGGACCAGGTCCGCCGGGACTTCGTCGACAAGAGCCAGTTCGAGGCGCTGCTGTCCGACCGGGGCATCGCCAACGACGACACCGTGATCCTGTACGGCGGCAACAACAACTGGTTCGCCGCGTACGCGTACTGGTACTTCAAGCTCTACGGCCACCGCGACGTGAAGCTGCTCGACGGCGGCCGCAAGAAGTGGGAGCTGGACGCCCGCCCGCTCGTCACCGACGCGGTGGAGCGGCCGAAGACGCAGTACGTCGCGCAGGAGCCGGACACCTCGATCCGCGCGTTCCGCGACGAGGTGGTCGACGCGATCGGCACCAGGAACCTGGTCGACGTGCGCAGCCCCGACGAGTACGCGGGCCGCCTGCTCGCCCCCGCCCACCTGCCGCAGGAGCAGGCGCAGCGGGCCGGCCACATCCCGACCGCGATCAGCGTCCCGTGGTCCAAGGCGGCCAACGAGGACGGCACGTTCAAGTCCGACGACGAGCTGCGCAAGATCTACGCCGACGCCGGGCTGGACGACGGCAGGGAGACGATCGCGTACTGCCGGATCGGCGAGCGCTCCTCGCACAGCTGGTTCGTGCTCCAGGAGCTGCTCGGGCACCGCGACGTGAAGAACTACGACGGTTCCTGGACCGAGTACGGCTCGCTCGTCGGCGTGCCGGTGGCACTCGGCGACGAGCCCGGGGAGGCCCGATGACCGCCGCCTCCGCCGCCTCGACGGCAGCCGCCGGCTGCGCCGCGCCGGACCAGTCCGCCCCCCTCCCGGCGAGCCTGGACCTGGAGAAGGAGACAGTCATCACCGGCCGCGTGCTGGCCGAGTCCGGTGAGGTCGTGCCGGGTGCGTACGTGCGCCTGCTCGACTCGACAGGCGAGTTCACCGCCGAGGTGGTGACGTCGGCGGCCGGGCAGTTCCGGTTCTTCGCCGCGCCGGGCTCCTGGACGCTGCGCGCGCTGTCCCGCCACGGCAACGGCGACACCGCCGTGGCCGCGGCCCGCGGGATCAACGAGGTGACCGTCTCGGTCGCCGCCTGACCCACGCTCTGATCGTGGCCCGCCACCCGCCCGGGTGGCGGGCCACGAGCCGTTCCGGGCACGTGTCCGAGGCGCGGCCGGGCGGCTCGCCGGTCCGTGACACCATGGCCGGGTGACTGCCGTCGAGACGGGCTACGCCCCGCCCACCCCGCCCGGCCGGCCCGGCCCCGGTGGCCGACGCCGGCTGCGCCGGCTGACGGTCGCCACCGTGGCGTGGGCCGTGCTGCTCGCGGGTCTGACCTGGTGGTCGGTGCGCACGGACGCGCCGACGGTGAAGGAGCAGCGGTCGCTGGACCGGGCCGGCCCGGTGGTGGACCGGGCGATCGGTGAGCTGACCGCCGCGGTCGGCGCCGGGGGCGTACCGGCGCTCCTGCCGGACCGGCTGGAGCGCGGCTGCCGGATCACGCCGATGGACGACGGCGCGACGCTGGAGCGCGGCGTCGAGGTGGCGATCGGCGGCGGCGACGTACGCGAGGTGCTGCGCGGCATCGCCGACCGGCTGCCGTCGGGCTGGCGGGCGGGCGTGTCGACGCTCGACGGCGAACCGCTGCTGCGCGCCGACGCGGGCGAGTTCGTCACGGTCGAGGGCCGGGCCGGTGGCCCGGGCCGGGTGCTGCTCACCGCCGGCACCGGCTGCCGTCCGACGGGTTCCGGCTACCGCGCCCCGTCCGCCGACGCCGCCGCCGAGTCGGCCGTGCTGGCGTCGGCGCTGGGCCGGTGGGGCGGCGCGACCGGGCCGGTCCAGGCGCTCGCCGCGCCCTGCCCGGGCGGCGGGACCGCCCGCACGGCCCGGTCCGAGGCGGCCGTGCCGGCTGATCAGTCGCTGGCCACCGCGTTCGGCGGCGGCGCCGCGCCGGTGGTGGACTCGGCCGATGCGTACGCGCGCCCGGGTGACCCGGCGGTGCTGGCGCAGCGGGCCGGGGAGCGGGTCCGGGTCGCGGTGACCACGCCCTGTCCCGCCTGAGGTCAGCCGCCGGGCAGGGGGAGCGCCGGCGGCGAGGGCTGTTCCTCGTGCGCTTCCCGGCTGCGGCCCAGCGCGTCCACCCGGCCCCAGCGGCCCGGGATGTCGAGCAGTTCCACCCGGCCCATCCCGGGCGGTACGGCCGGGTCGATGATCAGGTGATCACCCTGCGGTTCCAGTCCCAGGATCACCCGTAGCAGCAGCAGCGGCGCGCCGGCGGACCACGCCTGCGGGCTGCACGCGGTGGGGTACTCCACCGGGTAGTCGGTGAGGCAGCGCTCGTAGCCGGCGAACACCTCGGGCAGCCGCCCGTCGAAGTAGTGCGACGCGCTGAGCAGGGCGTCGCAGATCCGGCCGGCCTCCTGGCGGAAGCCGTACCGCCACAGGCCCCAGGCGATGATCGAGTTGTCGAACGGCCACACCGTGCCCACGTGGTAGCCGACCGGGTTGTACCGGCCCTGGTCGTCGGCGAGCGTCCGCACACCCCACCCGGAGAACAGGCGCGGGCCGAGCAGATGGGCGGCGACGGCGGGGGCGCGGGACTCGTCGACGATGCCGCTCCACAGCAGGTGACCGATGTTGGAGGTGAGCGCGTCCACCTGGCGGCCGCGCGGGTCGAGCGCCAGCGCGTAGTACTCGCGGTCCGCGATCCAGAAGTCGCGGTTGAACCGTTCCTTCAGCGCCGCCGCCTCGTGTTCCAGCCGGCCGGCGTACGTCGGGTCGTTCCAGTAGGTGCGAGCCAGGCGGGCGCCGCGCAGCTTCGCGTCGTACGCGTACCCCTGGAGTTCGCACGTGGCCCGGGGGAACTCGGGCATCCGCCCGTCGGCGTAGGAGATGGCGTCCGGCGAGTCCTTCCAGCACTGGTTCGGCAGCCCGGTCTCCGGGTTCCGCGACATGTACCAGACGTAACCGGTGCCGAGCAGGTCGCCGTACGTGTCCAGCCAGGTCAGCGCCGCCCGCGTCTCGTTCTCCAGCTTGCGCACCAGGTCGGCGTCGCCGGTCCACCGCTCGTACTCGTCGAGCAGGATCACGAACAGCGCCGTGGTGTCGGCGGCGCCGTAGTACGGCGAGTGCGGCTGCTCCTCGAAGCCGGCGGTCTCGCCGTAACGCAGCTCGTGCAGGATCTTGCCGGGCTCCTCGTCCCGGAAGTCGTCGACCCGGCTGCCCTGGAGGCCGGCGAGCATGACGATCGTGGGTTTTACCAGCTCGGGCAGAAACGGCAGCACCTGGAGCGAGGTGAAGATGCTGTCCCGGCCGAACAGCGTCATGAACCAGGGCAGGCCGGCGGCGAGCAGCCGGACGCCGAGCGTGATCGACTCGTACCGGAGCGCGGCCAGGTCGTTGAGGCTGCGCCGGTACGCCCCGGCCAGCGGCTCGCAGTCACAGCCGAGCTTCGGCGCCCGGCTGATCAGGGCGCTCTGTTCCGCCTCGATGTCGGCCGCCGTCCGCTGGCCGCCCAACGGCAGGATGGCCCGGATGTCCTCGCCCCGGGCGCCGTAGATGACGGTGTCGACGTGCAGCCGGGTGGTCCACTCGCCGTGCGGGCCGACCCGGATCCGGAACGTCATCCCGCTCTCGTCGACCTCGGCCGGCGCGCTGCTGGTCACCATCGTCTCGCGGTGGAACGCCTGCCTGCGGTAGGTCAGCCGCAGCGCGTTCATCTCCACGGTGGGCGTGGTGGTGCCCTGCTTGTCCCGCTTGTGCTTGATCTCGAATAGGTCGGCGAAGTCGGAGCCGATCTCCAGCCGGAGCCGGAACTCCTTCTCCTGCTCGGAGTGGTTGAGCAGGGTCAGTTCCTCGTCCAGGCTGCCGCCGATCGCGCGGCTGCGGATCACCGAGACCTTCGCGTCCAGGTAGTGCGTCGGCTCGCCGGGGACCAGGAAGAACCGCGTCTTGTACGACAGCGAGTCGTCGATGGAGAGCGCGTGCAGGGGTTCCCCGTCGAGAGTGAGCATCCAGGTGGACAGGAACCGGGTGTCGAAGCAGAACAGCCCGGTGGGGAAGTCGTACGACGGCTGGATGTTGCCGCGATCGTCGCTGACCAGGAACGTGTTGCCGTCGAGGATGCTGACCCGGTCCTTCACGCCAGCCGCCGGACGTGGTCGCGGGCGGCGTCCCGCGGATCCCGTACGTCGGGCCGGGTCGGCAGGAACCGGCGGAACGCCAGGAACAGCACGACGTGCCCGCTGAACGTGGCCTCGTTGCGCAGCACCGCGGCCATGCCGGCCTCCCGGCCGGTGACCAGCTTCTCGAACAGCTCGGTGGAGAGGGTGAGCACGCCGTCGGCCTGCCCCTGCTCCTCCCGGCTCACCTGGGCCGATCCGGGTGCCAGTCGCACGTACCAGTGCTCGGTCCGGTTGCCGTCGGCCAGGTCGATCTGGAGCGTGCCGCCGATCGGGCTGTTCAGCACCGATACGGCGCGCGCCGGTAGCGACGCGAAGAACTGTTGGATCGCCTCACTCACGTCCACATGGTAGGCGTAATCCGGACATGTCGGGTCAGGATCGGCTCACCGGTCAGAGTGGACGACCTGGGCGGGTCGCTCAGTAGACGAGCGCCTGTGCGCCCTCCGCCATCGCCTCCTCGACGAACACCGCGGCGCCCGCGATGCGTACGCCGGGGATGACGTCGCCCGGTCCGATGTCCCGCCGGGCCGCGCACTGGGTGCAGGCGGTCACCCGGCCCGTGGCCAGGACCACGTGCAGCAGTTCGCCGAGCGGCGCGGAGTGCGGCAGCTCGAACGTCTCCGCCCGCCCGGGCAGTGCGAACCAGGTGGATTCGCCGGTGAGCCAGAGCGACACGTCCACCCCGGCCGCGGCTGCGGTGGAGGCGACTGTGAACGCCTGGGCGCAGCGTTCCGGTGAGTCCGCGCCGGCGGTGGCCTTGACGACGAGAGTGCGCGCCATGACGCCAGCATAGGATGGTCCGGATGGTTACCGAGATCGGGTTCGTCAGCCTGCTGGTCGCCGGCCTGGGCGCGCTCGCCGGTGGCCTGGTCTATGTCGCAGTGCGAATCGCTAGAGGTAAATGGTGAGCGCGAGGAGTGTGCCGGTCTTGCGAGCCCCGCAGTCGCGAACGAAGGTGGCGCTGTGAACAGTGAGAATCCGCTCCAGCCGCCGTGGTTGAACGCGCCGCCGGTCGACCCGTACCCGTACGAGGAGAGCCACGACCTGCGCGTCGGCCCGAAGCTGCACCCGAGCCTGGACGGCCTGCTGCCGTACATCGGGGTGTGGCGTGGCCGGGGCCGGGGTGGGTTCCCGACGATCGAGGACTTCGACTACGCGCAGGAGATCCGGATCAGCCACGACGGCCGGCCGTTCCTGTTCTACGAGTCGCGGGCGTGGATCCTGGACGAGCAGAGCCGCCCGGTCCGCCCCGCCGGCCGTGAGGTGGGCTGGTGGCGTCCGGTGCTCGACGGTGAGCGGGTGACCGACGAGCTGGAGGCGCTGATGACCACGCCGACCGGCGTGATGGAGCTGCATGTCGGCAAGCGCAAGGGCACCCAGATCGAGTTCGCCACCGACGCGGTCGTGCGTACCGCCACGGCGAAGGAGGTCACCGCCGGTGCCCGGCTGTTCGGCATCGTCGAGGGCGCCCTGCTCTACGCGCAGGAGATGGCCGCCGTGGGTCACCCGCTGAGCCCGCACCTCTCCGCCCGCCTGATCCGGGTGGCCGGCTGACGCTCTTGTCTCGCCGCTGTCCCCGGCGATCATGAAGTTGGCGGCGGCAAATCGGGCACCCGACGCCGCCAACTTCATGATCAACTGGGTGAGGGTGAGGGGTCGGGTGGGCGGGGGAAATTCAGGAGGGCCTGCAGGCGGGGGGTCAGGGGGGAACTCGGGCGGGGGGTTCCGTTCAAGGTGGTGACCTCGGCCGGGCCGCGGAGGGAACTGGTCAGCCAGATGGCCTCGGCCCCGTGCAGGTCGGGCACGGTGGGCAGGTGCTCGCCTGCGGTCAGGCCCAGCTCTCCGGCGCGGCTCAGCAGGTGGTGGGCGGTCACGCCGGGCAGGATCCCGGTCGGTGCCGCCGGCACCGTGAGGAGACGGCCGCCACTCAGCCACACCACGTTCGCGGTCGGTCCCTCCAGCACGTAGCCGTCGGTCGAGACCCAGAGCACGTCGTCCACGCCCGTCCGCTGCGCCCACCGCCGGGCGGCGGTGCTGAGCGCGTACGAGGTGGACTTCACGCCGCTCGGCAGCCACCCCAGTTCCGGGCGGGACCGGGCGGCCACCCCGAGCGGCAGCGTGGCCGCCGTCACCCCGTCCCGCCGGGCCAGGCGGGCGGGCGCGGGCACCTCGCCGAGCGTCGCGTACACCGTGGGTGTCCCACCGCCCTCCGGTCCCCGCGTGCAGACCAGCCGCAACGCGCCCTCGGTCCGGGCGGGCCAGCCGGCGCACACCGCGTCCAGCAGCTCGACGAGCGCGGCATCAGGGGGCAGCGGCAGGTCGATCGCCGCCGCGCCGGCCCGCAGCCGGGCCAGGTGGGCGTCGCGCAGCCAGGGGTGGCCGTCGCGCAGGTGCAGCGTCTCGAACAGGCCGTCGCCGTGCAGGACGCCCCGGTCGTCGCCGCGCAGCACCGGCTCACCCGCCGGTACGAGCCCCCGGCCGAGCACCGCCACCCGTGTCGTACCCACTGGCGCAGCGTAGTGGCGTACCCCCGGCGGTGGACCGGCCGGCGCGGCGGCCGAACTATGATCGAAGGGTGTCCGAATCCTCCCTCGCGGAAATGCTCCGCTCGCGCGGGCTGCGGCTGACGGCGCAGCGTCAGCTGGTGCTCCAGGCCGTCCTGGATCTGGGGCACGCCACCCCGGAGCAGGTGCACACAGCGGTCCGCGAGGTCGCGGCCGGAGTCAACATCACCACCATCTACCGCACGCTGGAGCTGCTGGAACGGCTCGGCCTGGTGACGCACACGCACCTGTCGCACGGCTCGCCGACCTATCACGCGGCGGGTGAGCACCAGCACGTGCACCTGGTGTGCCGGGAGTGCGGGGCGATCGACGAGATCCCCCCGGAGATGCTCCGCCCGCTCGCCGACCAACTGGACGAGCAGCGCGGGTTCACTGTCGACATCGGGCATGTCGCGCTCTTCGGGGTCTGCGGCCGCTGCGCACAGAACGGGGAACGCACATGATCGACATCGCGGGCGCGGTGACCACCGACGCCATCGACGACCAGACCCGGGACCAGCCGGAACCGGCCCACCGGGCGGCGGGCGTCGGCCCGGTGGCCGCCCACTACGGCGACCCGATGCGCGAGCAGCGGCTCCTGGCCACCGGCGTGGGCCTGGTCGACCGCTCGCACCGGGGCGTGGTCGCGGTGCCCGGTGAGGAGCGGATCGGCTGGCTGCACACGCTCACCAGCCAGCACCTGGCCGCGCTGGCGCCGTGGCAGGGCACCGAGCTGCTGGTGCTCTCCCCGCACGGGCACGTCGAGCAGCACGCGATGGTCGCCGACGACGGCGAGACCACCTGGCTCGACACCGAGCCGGGGATGACCGAGGGCCTGTTGTCATACCTGGAGAAGATGCGGTTCTTCAGCAAGGTCGACCCGCGCGACACGACCGCCGGCCACGCGCTGCTGTCGCTCGTCGGGCCGGAGGCGCCCGGCGCGCTCGACACGCTCGGCGTCACCGGGCTGGCCGCTCCCGACGTGGCAGCGGTGCCGGGTCCGAAGTTCCGTTCCGGCGAGCTGCCCGCGCGGCCGTCAGCGGTGTACGACGTCAAGCCGCTCCCGGTCGGCGGCTGGGCCCGGCGGGTGGCGCTCGGCGTCGACCTGCTCGTGCCCCGGGCGGCCATGGACGAGGTGGTGGCGGAACTGCGCGGCGCCGGGGTGCCGGTGGCCGGGCTGTGGGCGTACGAGGCGATCCGGGTGGCCGCCAAGCGGGCCCGGGCCGGCGTGGACACCGACCACCGGACGATCCCGGCCGAGGTGGACCTGATCGCCCCGGCCGTGCACCTGGACAAGGGCTGCTACCGGGGGCAGGAGACGGTGGCCCGGGTGCACAACCTGGGCAAGCCGCCCCGCCGGCTCGTCCTGCTGCACCTCGACGGCGTGGCGAGCGACCAGCCGCCCGTCGCCGGTACGCCGGTGACGCTCGACGGCCGGACCGTCGGCTTCGTGGGCACCGCCGTGCAGCACTACGAGCTGGGTCAGGTGGCGCTGGCAGTGCTGAAGCGCAACACGCCCGACGACGCCCGACTGCTGGTGGGCGAGAGCGCCGCCGCCATCGATGTGTAAGGAAGGGCACCCTGTTAACGCCTCCGGTAGAGGAAGGACCCCTTCTTAACGCCGCCTGCACCGGAAATCCTCCGGTCGACCCGGCGTCGGGCACCGGTCTAGGATCCGGGGCATGACGACAGGGACGTTGATCACGGTTGCCCCCACCGGCGCGGAGTCGGCGAAGGCGGAGGTGCCGGCGCTGCCGGTGACGCTCGACGAGCTGCTGCTGACCGCCAAGGAGTGCGAGGCGCTCGGCGCCGCCGTGATCCACGTCCACATCCGCGACGACGACGCGCGGCCCACGCTCGACCAGGGGCGGCTGCGCGACACGGTGGCCGCGCTGCGGGAGAGCACCGACCTGATCGTGCAGCTCTCCTCGGGCGGCGCGGTGACCGACCCCGAGTCGGCCCGGCTGGCGGTGCTCGACGCCGCGCCGGACATGGCCTCCTGCACCATGGGCACCGTCAACTTCGGCGACGACGTGTTCCTCAACCGGTGGGAGTTCATCGTCGACCTGCACACCCGCATGCAGGAGCGGGGCGTCGTCCCCGAGTACGAGATCTTCGACCTGGGCCACCTCACCGCATTGCAGCGGCTGCTCGGCAAGTACGGCCTGCCGCACGGCGGGCACGTGCACGTCGACTTCGTGATGGGTGTGCCGGGCGGCATGCCTGGCACCACTGCGACCCTTGTCGCGGCCCAGCAGATGCTGCGCGACCTGCCCGAGGGCACCACGTTCTCGGCCACCGGCATCGGGCGCAGCACCATCCCGGTGATGCTGGCCTCGCTGTCGGCCGGTGGTCACCTGCGGGTCGGCATGGAGGACACGGTCACGTACGCCAAGGGGCGTCCGGTGGAGTCCAACATGCAGCTCGTCGCGCGGGCGGTCGGCTTCGCCCAGCTCGCCCAGCGGCCTCCGCTGACCACCGCCGAGGCCCGTACGCTGCTCGGCCTCCCGGCTACCGTCCGGTAAGCGGCGCACCCCGCTCCGGCCCCGTACCGCCTCGGCCGACGTCGCAGGTCACCCCACCGCCGACCGGGTCCGTCCCCTCGGTACCGTCCATACCGTGGGAAAAGCGTACGAGGGCGGTGTGCCGCTCGCCGAGGTGGTCCGGTCCGGCTTCGTGGAGGGCGTCCACCGGGGTTCCGTGGTGGTGCTCGACGCCACCGGTGAGCCGGTCGCCGGGGCCGGTGACGTCACCTCGCCGATCTTCCCCCGCTCGTCGAGCAAGCCGATGCAGGCGATCGGGATGCTCCGGGCCGGCCTGCCGCTCACCGACCCGGCCGACATGGCGCTCGTCGCGGCCAGCCACGCGGGCGAGGAGTTCCACGTCGAGCGGGTGACAGCGCTGCTGCGCGACGCCGGCCTGTCCGAGGAGGCGTTGCACTGCCCGCCGGACCTCCCGTTCGGCGAGGCGGCCCGGGAAACGGTGCTGCGGACCGGCGGCGGCCCGGCCCGGGTGCTGATGAACTGCTCCGGCAAGCACGCCGGCATGGTGCGCACCTGCCTGGCCGCAGGCTGGCCGCTGGACGGCTACTGGCGGCCCGAGCACCCGCTCCAGCAGTGCCTGACCGCCACGATCGAGGAGTTCGCCGGGGAGCGGGCGGCGGCGGTCGGGGTGGACGGCTGCGGCGCGCCGGTGCTCGCCGTCTCGCTGACCGGGCTGGCCCGGGCGTTCCTGCGACTGGTCGCGGCCGAGCCGGGCACCGTCGAGCGGACGGTGGCGGACGCGATGCGGGCGTACCCGGAGCTTGTCGGCGGCACCCAGGCGGAGGACACGCGGCTGATGCGCGGCGTACCGGGTCTGCTCGCCAAGATCGGCGCGGAGGGTGTGATCGCGGCGGCGATCCCGGAGGTCGGCGCCGTGGCCGTGAAGATCGACGACGGCGCCGCGAGGGCCCGCACGCCCGTCCTGGTGTCCGCCCTGGCTCGCCTGGGCGTGCGCGCCCCCATCCTCACCGAGTACGCCGAACCACCCCTGCTGGGCGGCGGCCTCCCGGTAGGAGCCATCCGCCCCACCTGGTAACCCCGCCCCCGCCCTCTACCCCCGGCGAAACGCGCGTTCCAGGCGTGCCGAGGGCCGCAAGTGCAAGATCAACGCGGCAGAGGGAGAGGGGCGGAGCGGTCAGGGGAGGAAGGGCAGGAGGGCGGCGTTGGTCTCGGTGGGGCGCTCCAGGGGGAGCAGGTGGGCCGCGTCGGGGACGTCTCGCATGCGTACGCCCTGGGGGGCCTCGTCGGCCATGCGGTCGGCCAGGCGGCGGAGGTCGGCCAGGTCGTCCGCGCCGGTGCCGACCAGCACCGGTACGCGCAGCTCGCCGAGCCGGTCGACGGCCGGCGGGTCCAGCTCGCCCACCTCGATCGCGCTCAGCGCCTGCTCGGCGGCGAGCGCCCGGCGGTCCATCTCCTCGGCGAACCGGATCAGCTCCGGGTCGACGTCCTCCGGGCGGCGGGTCGGGCCGACCACCCAGAACCGCACCTCGCCGGCGGCGGTGGCGGCGATGTCCTCCGGGTCCACGTCGCCGACCAGTTCCTCCCAGAGCTGCTCGGTCTCCTCGGACCACTCGTTGCCGGAGACCGGGGCGCCGAAGAGCGCGAGCGCCGAGACCCGCTCCGGATGGGCGAGCGCGGTGTCCACCGCGACCCGGCCGCCGAACGAGCAGCCGACGAGCGCGGCCCGCTCGACGCCCAGCGCGTCGAGCAGCCCGACCACGTCGTCGTGGTGGGCGAACGGGGTGGGCGGCAGCTCCGACTCGCCGTAGCCGCGCAGGTCCAGTGCGATCACCCGATGCTGCTGCGCGAGCGCCGGGACCTGCCCGCGCCACATCCGCCGGTCGGCGATGCCGGCGTGCAGCAGCACCACGGCGGTTCCGGTGCCGCTCTCGTCGTACGCGAGCCGGGCACCGTTGATATCGATCTTGGTCACGGGGGAGGACGGTACGGACCGGACATGGCCTCCGCAACCCACCTTGGGTGACCCTGCTAACTCTGGCTAGCGTTTTGCTTGCAGGAGTTAGCGGCCCGGGCTAGCGTTGAGTCATGGCCACCAGCAAGGACCTTCCCGATGTCGGCGGGTTCATTCGCGACCTGCGGCGTAACGCGAAGATCTCACTGCGCCAGCTCGCCGAGCAGGCGGGCGTCAGCAATCCCTACCTGAGCCAGATCGAGCGCGGGCTGCGCAAGCCGAGTGCCGAGGTGCTCCAGCAGCTCGCCAGCGCACTTCGGGTCTCCACCCCGGCGATGTACCTGCGTGCCGGGCTGCTGGACGACAAGGAGGGCCAGGGCGTGCTCGCGGCGATCGCCGTCGACCCCGAGCTGACCATGGCCCAAAAGCAGTCGCTCACCCAGATCTACGAGACGTTCCGGCGCGAGAACGCCCGCCTGGCCGAGGCGACCGAGGCGGCCACGACGGCGGAGACGGCCGCCACGGCCGCCACGGCCGAGAAGACCGCCGCGACCGAGCCGGCCTCCGCGCCGGAGGCCCCGGCGACGGTGGCGGCGGCCGCGACCGGTCCGGTCACGCCGGAGGGCACGCCGACCGAGGCGGTCCTCGAATCGGTAGCCGTCACCGAAGCGGGCGCCGCGCCCGCCCCGACCACCGCCGCCCCGCAGGACACGACCGCCCGCCGGGCGGCCCGGAAGGCCGCCGGTGCGGCCGAGGAGGAGCAGTCATGACCACCCAGCCGAAGACCAACCGCATCCCCGCACCCCTCTACGCCGCCGCCGGCGCCGGTGAGCTGGCCCTGGAGCAGCTGCGCAAGCTGCCGACAGTGGTCAGCGGCCTCGGCGCCCGGGTCGTGACCGACCTCGGCGGCAAGGCCGTCGTCACCGGCTTCGAGCTGCGCCAGAAGGCCACCGAGACGCTGAAGACCGCCAACCAGACCGCGACCGGGCTGCGCGAGCGGGCCGTCGCCACCGACCTCGACCAGCTCCGCGAGGCCGCCAACCTGGAGAAGCTGCGCGAGGCGGCGAACCTCGAGAAGCTGCGCGAGGCCGCCAACCTGGAGAAGCTCCGCGAGGCCGCCACCCGCAACGCCGCCGTCGTGGTGGCCGGGGCGCACGCCGCGCAGGAGCGCGCGCTGGCCGCGTACGCCGAGCTGGTCGCCCGCGGTGAGCGCGTCGTCGGCGCCGGGGTGCTGGAGGCCGCGGACACGGTGAACGCCGACATCGAGGCCACCGAGGCCACCGGCACCGAGGTCGCCACGAAGACCGAGGTCGCGACGAAGACCGAGGCCGCCCCGAAGAAGACCGAGGTGGCCCCGAAGCCGGAGACCGCGCCGAAGGCCGCCGCGACGACCGAGGTGCCCACGCCGGCTGAGGTGGCCGAGGCGGTGGCCGCCAAGCCGGCCGCGGTGAAGCGCACCCGCGCCACCAAGGCGACCGCGACCAAGGCCGCCACGAAGACGCCCGCCGCCAAGCCGGCCACCCCGTCGGCGAAGCTGCCGAAGGCCACGAAGCGGACCCGCCCGGCCGCCGAGTGACCCGAAGCTCCACCGAGACCCCGGACAACGTCCTGTCGGACGTTTCCGGGGTCTCGGCATAAGCTTGCCCCCATGGCCATCGCCGCGCCGATCTTCGCGTTCGCAGTCCAAGACGTGATCCAGCTGATCCTGCTCGTCTTCGCCCTGGTCGTACAGGGAGTGGCGCTGGTGCACGCGGTCACCCAGCGCGGCGACGGATTCGCCGCGCTCGGCACGCTGCCCAAGGGCGGCTGGGTCGCCATCCTGGCGGTCTGCCTGCTGCTGACCCTGCTCGGCTTCGGCCCGATCAGCCTGTTCGGACTGATCGGCATCGCTGCGGGTCTCATCTACCTGCTCGACGTGCGGCCCGGCCTGCGGGACCTGCACGACGGCCGAGGGTCCTGGTGAGAGGTTTCCGCTGGCCTCCGCCGCCGGACGGCGGTCCCCGCACCTGGGGGCCCGGCCCCGGCGCGCCCCGGACCGGGCGTCCCGCGCTGCCAGAGCCGGAGACGGAGATGGTCGCCACCCCGCACGGGGTGAGCCTGGAACGGCTGGTCACCGGCACCGGCGACCCGGTCACCGTATTCGCGCACGGGCTGGGCAGCGGCATCGCCACCACCCGCCCGTTCGGCAGCGGCGTCGCCGGGCGGCGCATCTTCTTCCAGTTCCGCGGGCACGGCCGCTCCGACTCCCCGTCCGGGCCGTGGAGCTACCTGGATCTCGCCCGCGACCTGCGAGCCGTCGCCGACCTGGGCGGCGCGACCCGGGCGTTCGGCGCCAGCCTCGGCGCGGGCGCGCTCTGCCGGCTGCTCGCGGAGAGCCCGGAACGCTTCGAGAGACTCGTCTTCTTCCTGCCCGCCGTGCTGGACACGCCGCGCGGCGAGGTGGCACGCGCCCGGCTCACCGGCCTGCTCGACGCCGTGGCCGAGGGCGACGCCTCGGCACTGGCCGACGCGGTGTCGCTGGAGCTGCCGCCGCCGGTGCGCAACACCCCGGCCGGGTGGGCGTACCTGCGTCAGCGGCTCGACCAGTTGCTGCGCGACGGGCTCGCGCCGGGGCTGGCCGACCTGCCCGCCCAGGCCCCGCTCGACGACGCCGGGTCGCTCGCCGCGGTCACCGCGCCGGCCCTGGTCATCGCCGCCGCCGAGGACGACCTGCACCCGGTCGCCGTCGCCGAACGGCTCGCCGCCGCGCTCCCGAACGCCACACTGCACGTGTACGACCGGCCCGGTGTGCTCTGGACCGAGCGCGCCGATCTGCGGGAGCGCGTCTCGGAGTTCCTGAACGGGTAACGTCGGCGCCCATGGGCGTCACACACCACGGCCGTACGCACCGGCTCGACCTCGCCGACCCGACCCTGCGCGAGTGGACCTGCCGGGTGCTGGCGGCCGATCCCGAGCAGGGCATCGTGCTGGACCGGTCCGCGTTCTACCCGGGCGGCGGCGGGCAGCCGCCGGATCACGGGGTGCTGCTCTGGCAGGGCGTACAGACCCGGATCGTCGGCACCCGCAAGGGCGACGACCTCTGGCTGGTCCCGGACGAGGGTGACCCGCTGCCGCCGGTCGGCACCGAGGTCGTCGGCGCGGTCGAGGACGGGCGCCGGACCATGCTGATGCGTACCCACTCCGGGCTGCACGTGCTCTGCGGCGTGGTGTTCCGCGACTTCGGCGCGCTCGTCACGGGCGGCAACATGGAGCCGGGCGAGGCGCGGATGGACTTCAACCTCCCCGAGGTGCCGCCGGACTTCAAGGTCCGCATCGAGGAACTGGTGAACGCCGAGGTGGCCGCCGACCGGTCGGTGGCGGTGCGGGTGCTGCCGCGCGCCGAGGCGCTGGCCCTGCCGGACATCATCCGCACCCAGTCGAACCTGATCCCGCCGGAGGAGCAGGAGGTGCGGATCGTCGACATCGTCGGGCTGGACGTGCAGGCCGACGGCGGCACGCACGTGGCCTCCACCGCCCAGATCGGCAAGGTCCAGGTGGTCAAGGTGGAGAGCAAGGGACGGGCCAACCGCCGGGTACGCGTGCGCCTGGCGGACTGAGTCACCCGGGCGCGCGCCGGGACCGCAGGGCGCGCGCCTTCTGCCGGTTGCCGCAGCGTTCCATCGCGCACCAGCGGCGCTGCCCCGGCCGAGAGGTGTCCACGAAGACCAGTTGGCAGTCGTGCGCGCCGCACTCCCGGATCCGGGCCGCGTGCGGGCCGGTGAGCAGGTCGACCGCGTCCCGGGCGAACGTCGCGACCACCTGCGCGCCGGTCAGCGGCGTACGCCAGGACCGGCTGCCGTCGGGACCGGCCTGCGGGCTCAGCGGCAGCCCGGCCGCCGCGTCGTTCACCACGGCCAGGTCCGCGTCGGGCGGGGTCTCGTCGCGGGTTCGCGCCTGCGTCACCCGCCAGAGCGCGTCGCGCAGCCGACGGGCGGCGGCCAGGTCGTCCGCGTCGACTGTGACGGCGGCGGGGTCGAGGCGCAGCCGGGACGCGGCCAGCCAGCCCGCGAGGTCGTCCGGCCGGTGCAGCATCTCGTAGCGGGCGAACGCGCCGGGACCGCCGGTGGTCAGCAGTTCCAGGCAGAGCGTCCCCGGGTCGAAGCGGTATCGGGTGCCTTCGGGACTGATCAGGGTGAGTCCGCTTGCGCCTTCCGTCATGTAACCACTATAACTGGTTACATCAGCTGACCACGGAGGACACATGGCGCGGGACTGGAAACTCGTCATCGACTGTGCCGACCCGATCGGGCTGGCCCGCTTCTGGGCCGAGGCGCTCGGCTACCAGGTCGAGGACAACAGCGTGCTCATCGAACGGCTGGCCGCCGCCGGTGCGGTGCCACCGGAGGCGTACGTCGAGGTGGACGGCCGCAAGGCGTGGCGCGAGCTGGCGGCGGTACGACACCCGGACGACCCGGTCGACCCGGTCAGCGGCAGCGGGCTGGGCCGGCGGTTCCTGTTCCAGGCCGTCCCCGAGCCCAAGCGGGTGAAGAACCGCCTCCACGTCGACCTGCACGTCGGGCCGGAGGGGCGGGCGGCCGAGGTGAGGCGGCTGACCGCGCTCGGCGCGACGGTGCTGGCCGAGGTCGCCGAGCGGGGCAGCGAGCACACCACGATGGCCGACCCGGAGGGCAACGAGTTCGACGTGCAGTGACCGCTCACCGCGGCAGGTACGCCGCCCGGACGGCGAGCAGCCAGCGTTCCACGGTCTCCTCGTCCGGGCGGTCCGGCAGCGGCGAGCGGAGCCGGTCGAACTCCGCCTCGGTGTCCGCCACCAGGGCCTGCGCCTCGTCCAGCGCACCACCGGCGACCCGCTCGCCGAACGCGCGGAACCACTCCGGGTCGGCGAGGCGGATCTCCAGCACGCCCGTCGCGTACAGCGCCCGGCCCTGGTGCAGCAGCCGGGCCAGGTGCCGGGCGTGCTTCGCCGAGCGCCGCCGCCCGCCGCTGTCCGCCGGGGCGGCGGCGAGCTTGCGGAACTGCTGCGAGGCGTACCCGAGGTAGGCGTCACGGACCCGCGGCGCGCTCAGGAACGCCGACCGGATCGCGATCAGCTCCTCGCCGAGCCCGGTGCGGGTCTCGTAGCAGTCGTCGGGCAGCCACATCAGCTCGGTGGCGGTCGGGTTGCCGCTCAGCGCCAGCAGCGCGTACTTGCGCGCCTCGTGCAACGTGACGTCCGGTTCGGTCGTCACCACCGACTCGCGGGGCGGGCGCAGGCCGTGGAACGCGACTGTGGGCGCGGCGAACACGCCGATCCGGTCGGTGTCCGAGCCGGGACCGGCCAGCCCGTACGCGACCGAGCCGACGATCCCGGACAGCAGGAGGTGCATACCGGTGATGATCGCCCATCCGGCTCTCTCGGGAAACCGGACTTCCGCTGTCAGGTATCGGTGACACGGTGATCCCATGAACTCACCACTGACCGGGACCGTCGCGCTCGTCGCGGGCGCGACCCGGGGCGCCGGCCGGCAGATCGCCGTGCAGCTCGGCGCCGCCGGGGCCACCGTCTACGCCACCGGCCGCACCACCCGCGGGCGCCGCTCCGAGATGGACCGGCCGGAGACCATCGAGGAGACCGCCGAGCTGGTCACCGCCGCCGGGGGCACCGGGATCGCCGTCGCGGTCGACCACCTGGACCCCGAGCAGGTACGCGGCCTGGTCGAGCGGATCGACGCCGAGCAGGGCCGCCTGGACGTGCTGGTGAACGACGTCTGGGGCGCGGACCCGCTGATCACCTGGGAGAAGCCGGTCTGGGAGCAGCCGCTCGACGCCGGTTTCCGCACGCTGCGGCTGGCTGTCGACACGCACATCATCACCAGCCACTTCGCGCTGCCGCTGCTGATCCGCAACCCGGGTGGCCTGGTCGTCGAGGTCGGCGACGGCACCAAGGAGCACAACGACAGGGAGTACCGCCTGTCGGTCTTCTACGACCTGGCCAAGGTGTCGGTGAACCGGCTCGGCTTCAGCCAGGCGCACGAGCTGGCCCCGCACGGCTGCACCGCCGTCGCGCTCACGCCGGGCTGGCTGCGCTCGGAGGCGATGCTCGAACACTACGGCGTCACCGAGGCCACCTGGCGCGACGCCGCGAAGACCGAACCGCACTTCGTCATGTCGGAGACGCCGGCGTTCGTCGGGCGCGCGGTCGCCGCCCTGGCCGCCGACCCGGACCGGGCCCGCTGGAACGGCCAGTCGCTGGACAGCGGCGGCCTGTCCCAGGTGTACGGCTTCACCGACGTCGACGGCAGCCGCCCGCACTGGGCCCGCTACTACGAGGAGGTGGTCAAGCCGGGCAAGCCGGCCGACCCCGACGGCTACCGCTGACCGTCTGACGGCGGATCGGTGTAGAGCGCCGCCGCGCGGCGGGCCGCCTCGGCGAAGCGCGCCCGCAGCTGCGGCGGCGCCAGCACCTCCGCCTCCGGGCCGAGCGCCAGCAACTGGCCGTACGCGACGTCGACCGACTCGACAGGCAGCCGCAGCACCAGCCGGCCCTGCTCGTCCGGCGGCCCGGCCGCGTCCACCGCCTCGGTGTAGACGAACGGCGCGTCCACCAGATGCCGCAGCATCCGCAACCCGGCCGGGCCCAGCCGCACCGTCACCCGCTCCCGCAGCAGCTCGCGCAGGAACGCGCCCGCCTGCCCCCGCCAGTACGCCCCGAGGTCGAAGTCCTCGTCCCGGTCGAACCCGTCGGTGCCCACCTCGACCGCCACCACCCGGTCCACCCGGTACGTCCGCCAGGCGTCACCGACCCGGGCGACCAGATACCAGACCCCGTTCTTCAGCACCAGCCCGTACGGCGCCAGCCTGCGGGTCACCTCCCGGTCCCCGCGCCGGTAGCGCAGCTCCACCATCAGGTCCCGCCAGACCGCCCGGGCCAGCTCGGCGAGGGCCGGCGGCGGCGCGGTCTCCCGGAACCAGCCGGGCACGTCCAGATGGAACCGCTGCCCGGTACGCGCGGGCGCGTCCCGCAGGCTCGGCGGCAGCGCGGCGAGCACCTTCAGCTCGGCGGCGGCCACCGAGTCGGCCAGTCCCATGTCCCCTGCGGGCCCGGGCAGCCCGGCCAGGAACAGCGCCCCGGCCTCGTCCCGGCTCAACCCGGTCAGCCGGGTCCGGTAGCCGCCGAGCAGCCGGTAGCCGCCGGCCCGGCCGCGGTCCGCGTACACCGGGACACCGGCGGCGGAGAGCGCCAGCACGTCCCGGTAGACGGTCCGCTCGGACACCTCCAGCTCGCGGGCCAGCTCGGCGGCGGTCATCGCCTCCCGCGACTGGAGCAGCAGCACAAGCGAGATCAGCCGGGACGCACGCACAGGCCCATTGTGGTGCACCGGCGGATTAGGCTGTGCCGTCGTGAACGCCTCCCGTACCGTCGCGCCCGTCACCGGCGCGGCCACCCGCTTCCTCGGCGGCGCCGGGCTGCTGCTGCGCGGCTTCGGCATGTACGTCCGCAGCCCGAAGCTGATGCTGCTCGGCGTGATCCCGGCGCTGATCACCGGCGCGCTCTACGTGGCCCTGTTCGCCACGCTGCTCTACTTCGTCGACGACCTGGCGGGCTGGCTCACCCCGTTCGCCGACGACTGGTCGTCGCCCTGGCGCGGGCTGCTACGGGTCGCCGCCGGGCTGGCGGTGGTCGGGGTCGCCGGGCTGGTCGGGGTGCTCACGTTCACCGCCGTCACGCTGGTCATCGGCGACCCGTTCTACGAGGCGATCTCCGAGCGGGTCGAGGACCGCCTCGGCGGCACCCCCGGCGCCGTGGACGTGCCGTTCTGGTCCTCGCTGCGGCGCAGCCTCGCCGACTCGCTGCGCCTGGTGGCGCTGTCCGTGCTGATCGGCGTACCCCTGTTCGCCGCCGGTTTCATCCCGGTGGTGGGACAGACGGTGGTCCCGGTGGTCGGTGCCCTGGTGGGTGGCTGGTTCCTGGCGCTGGAGCTGGTCGGCGCGCCGTTCTACCGGCGCGGGATGCGGCTGCCGGACCGGCGGGCGCGGCTGCGGGCCGACCGGCCGGCGGCGCTCGGCTTCGGGGTGGCGGTCTTCCTGTGCTTCCTGATCCCGCTCGGCGCGGTGCTGGTCATGCCGGCCGCCGTCGCCGGCGCCGCGCTGCTGGCCCGCCGCTCGCTGGGCCAGCCCGTCGAGGAGAGCTGAGATGGATACCGTGCTGATCGAGGGGGACATCACCGCGCAGCAGGTCGACGCGGTGGTCAACGCCGCCAACTCGTCACTGCTCGGCGGCGGGGGAGTGGACGGCGCGATCCACCGGCGCGGCGGGCCGGCGATCCTGGCGGAGTGCCGGGCCCTGCGCGCCTCCCGCTACGGGCGCGGGCTGCCCACCGGCCAGGCGGTCGCCACCACCGCCGGCAATCTGCCCGCGCGCTGGGTGGTGCACACCGTCGGCCCGGTCTTCGCGCCGGGCGAGGACCGGTCCGCGCTGCTGCGCGACTGCTACGCCAACAGCCTGCGCGTCGCCGACGGGCTGGGCGCGACCCGGATCGCGTTCCCGCTGATCTCCGCCGGGATCTACGGCTGGCCGGCCGAGGACGCGGTGGCGCAGGCGCTCACAGTGCTGCGCGCGGCTACCCCGGAGCACGTCACCGAGGCCCGGCTGGTGCTGTTCGGCGCGGACACGTACGCCACGGCGGTGCGGGTGGCCGCCGGGCTCAGCTGAGCGTGCGCCGGCACGACCACTGGCTGTCCACCGGCCGGTAGCCGAGCCGCTCGTTCACCGCCAGCATCGGCGCGTTCGCCTCGTCGTTCGAGGTGTACGCGGTGCGTACCCCGCGCGCCGCGGCGGCGTGCAGCGCGGCCTGCTTGGCCAGCCGGGCCAGCCCTCGCCCCCGGTACGCGGGCAGCGTGCCGGTGAAGTCCGACCACATCCGGTCGCCGTCCCGCTTCACCAGGCTGAGTGCGACCAGCTCGCCGTCCACCTCGGCGAGCGTGCTGGCCTCCCGGTCCAGCCCCGGGTTGTCCCAGCACTCGTGCCGCCACAGTTCGAAGTCGAGCGAGTCCGTCGGCACGTCGCCCGGCTCGTCCCGGGACGCCTCGGCGTCGACCCGGTGCACCTGGCGCGGGTCGAGCCCGGCGGCGGACACCAGCCGTACGCCCGGAGGCGGCTGCGGCATCGGCGGGGCGGTGCTCAGGTCCAGCGCCGAGTAGCGCAGCTCTCGGCTGGGCGTGAAGCCGTGCCGCTGCGCGAACGGCAGCGACTCGGTACGCGCATGGGTCAGCACCCGGGTGGTCCCGAGCGTCCGCAGGTGGTCGAGCGCGGTCTCGAACAGCGAGGTGCCGGTGCCCCGGCGGCGATGTTCCGGGTGCACGTGCAGCAGGGAGATCTCGCCCACGCCGGGCGTCGACGTCTGCGTGTTGCGGTACGCCGACACCCAGCCCGCGACCTGTCCGTCCGCCTCGGCGACCCAGGCCGCCCAGTCCTCGCCGGCCGGTGGTTCGGCGATCATCCGGCGGGTCGACTCGACCCCACGCACCAGGTACGGGTAGACGAGCGCGCGCAACGCCACCACTGCGGGCGCGTCCTCGGCACGGGCGGGACGGATCTCGGCTCCACTCATCCGGCGGACCCTAGCCCCGCCGCCGTCCGCACCGCGACCGGTTAACGCGCGGCGGGCTGTCACCCGGCGGGCTGTTAAGAGGGGCCCCCTCCTCTACCTGAGGCGTTAAGAGGGGGCCCTTCCTTACGCGGACTCGCGCCGCACCAGCTCGGTCGGCAGCATCAGCGCCTGCTCGACGTCCTCGCCCGCGGCGATCCGCAGCAGTTGCCGGGTCATCGACCGGCCCAGCTCCACTATCGGCTGCCGCACGGTGGTCAGCGGCGGCTCGGTGTAGGCGGCCGTCTCGATGTCGTCGAACCCGATCACCGCCACGTCCTCGGGCACCCGCCGCCCGGACTCCCGCAGCGTCCGCAGGGCGGCGTGCGCCATCAGGTCGGAGGCGGCGAACACGGCGTCCAGTTCCGGGTCGGCGGCGAGCAGCTCGCGCATCGCGGCGGTGCCGGACTCCCGGGTGAAGTCGCCGTACGCGACCAGCTCCGGCAGCCCGGCGCCGGTGATCGCGTTGCGGTAGCCGATCAGCCGCTCGATCCCGGCGACCATGTCCTGCGGCCCGGCGATGGTGGCGATGCGCCGCCGTCCGCCCGCGATCAGGTGCTGGACCGCGATGCTCACGCCGCCGGTGTGGTCGACGTCCACGTACGGCACGTCGGCGCCGTCGAGCGGCCGACCGCTGCACACCACCGGGATGCCGAGGCGGGCCAGTCGGCCGGGCAGCGGGTCCTCGCCGTGCAGCGAGGCGAACAGCACCCCGTCGACGTGCCGGCCGGTGGTGTACCGCTCGACCCGTTCGTGCCCGGCCGGCGACCCGGCGAGCATCAGGACGAGCTGCTTGTCCGCCGCCTCCAGCTCCTGTGCCGCGCCCCGGATGATGCCCGGGAACACCTGGTCGTCGGAGAAGACCCGGGTGGCCGCCTCGGGCAGCACCAGCGCGATCGAGTCGGTCCGCTGGGTGACCAGGCTGCGGGCGGCGAGGTTCGGGACGTACCCGAGTTCCTCGACCGCACGGCGTACCGCCTGCCGGATCGGCTCGGCGACTGTGGTCGAGCCGTTCACCACCCGGGAGACGGTGGCCCGGGACACGCCGGCCAGCCGGGCCACCGCCTCCAGGGTCGGTCGCTGTGCCGTCGTCATCCCCGTTACCACCACCTCGTCACAGCCCGTTCCGGGCGATCACCTCCTGGTACCAGCGGGCACTGTGCTTTGGTGTGCGCCGCTGGGTCAGGTAGTCGACGTGGACGATCCCGAACCGCTTCCGGTAACCCTCGGCCCATTCGAAGTTGTCCAGCACCGACCATACGAGATAGCCGCGCAGGTCCACGCCGCGGGCGATGGCTTCGTGCGCCGCCCGCAGGTGTCCGTCGAGGTAGGCGACCCGGTCGGCGTCGGCCACTCCGCCCGGCTCGTCGAGGTCGGTGTCCGGGAACGCCCCGCCGTTCTCGGTGATCATCAACGGCAGCCCGGGATAGTCGGCCGCCACGCGTTCCAGCAGCCGGGTCAGCCCGGCCGGCTCGATCGACCAGCCCATCTCGGTCAGCGGCCCGGCCGGCGGCAGGAACTCGACCGCCCCGGCGGTACCCGGGTACGCGGCACCTCCCGTACCGTCTGCCCGCCCGGCCACGTAGGTGGGTGCGTAGTAGTTCAGGCCGAGCAGGTCCAGCGGCGCGGCGATCAGCTTCTCGTCCCCGTCCCGGACGAAGTCCGGCGCGACGATCCGGCTGACGTGGGCCAGCACGTCCGCCGGGTAGCCGCCGCCGGTGAGCGGGTCCAGGAAGATCCGGTTGTGCAGGCCGTCGACCAGCCGGACCGCCTCGGCGTCAGCGGCGCTGCCCGCGTCGGCCGGCTGCACGTCGGCCAGGTTGAGCGTGATCCCGAGCGTCTCCGCGCCGGCCGCGCGCAGCGCCCGCGCCGCCAGGCCGTGGCCGAGCAGCAGATGGTGTACGGCCCGGAACGCGGCACCGGCGTCGCGGCGCCCCGGCGCGTGCACGCCCGAGCCGTACCCCAGGTAGGCCGAGCACCACGGCTCGTTGAGCGTCGTCCAGGTGCGCACCCGGTCGCCGAGACGGCCGTGCACGGCGAGCGCGTACTCGGCGAAGTGCTCGGCGGTCTCCCGGACCGTCCAGCCGCCCCGGTCCTCCAGCGCCTGCGGCAGGTCCCAGTGGTAGAGCGTGACGATCGGGTCGAGGCCGGCGTCCAGCAGCGCGTCGGTCAGCCGGTCGTAGAAGTCGAGCCCGCGCGGCTCGACCGGCCCGGTGCCGTCCGGCCGCACGCGGGGCCAGGACACCGAGAACCGGTACGCCCGCAGTCCCAGGTCGGCCATCAGCGCGACGTCCTCGGCGTACCGGTGGTAGTGGTCGCAGGCCACGTCGCCGGTGTGGCCCTGGAACACGGCGCCCGGCGTACGGCTGAAGGTGTCCCAGATCGACGGGCCGCGACCGTCGTCGCGGGCGGCGCCCTCGATCTGGTACGCGGCGGTGGCCCCGCCCCAGACGAAGCCCTCCGGGAATCGGACGTTGCTCATGCCTTGACCGCACCTTCCATGATGCCGCCGATGATCTGGCGGCCGAAGACGACGAACACCAGCAGCAGCGGCAGCGTGGCGATGGCCGTGCCGGTGAACACCTGCGACATGTCCTGGTAGTACCCGTCGGAGAGGGCCCGCAGCGACAGCTGCACCGTCGGGTTCTCCGGGTCGTTCAGCACCGCGTACGGCCACAGGAAGTCGTTCCAGGTGGTCATGAACGTGAGCAGGCCGAGAACGGCGGCGGCCGGGCGCAGCGCGGGCAGCACCACGTTCCAGTAGATCCGCGCGGTGTTGCAGCCGTCCATCCGGGCCGCCTCGATCAGCTCGGTGCTGACCGCCTGGCCGGCGTACTGGCGCATCATGAACACCCCGAAGCCGGTGACCAGCGCCGGCACGATCACGGCGGGCAGCCGGTCGTTCCAGTTCAGCTTCGTCATCAGCAGGTAGAGCGGGATCACGCCGAGCTGGGTGGGGACCATCATGGTGGCGACGATGACCAGCAGCAGCGCGTTGCGCCCGCGGAAGCGCAGCTTCGCGAACGCGAACCCGGCCAGCGTGGAGAAGAACACCACCGAGATCGTCACGGTGGTGGCCACGACGGCCGAGTTGATCAGGCCGGTCAGGAAGTACGCGTCGGTGTTGTCGAACAGCCGGGCGATGTTGGCGCCGAGGTTGCCGCCGGGGGTGAGCGGCGGCGGCACCTGCCCCATCGTGTCGCTGGTCCGGCTGGCCACCACGAACATCCAGTAGATCGGGAAGATCGACAGGACGGCCGAGAGCGTCAGCGCCAGGTAGGTGAGCCGGCTTGCCGACCAGAGTCGGGTCATCGGGAGACCTCCTTGCGGGAGCCGCCGCCGAGCCGGCGCAGGAGCAGGACGTTGATCGCCGCGACCACAGCGATGAGTGCGAACAGCAGCCAGGCGACCGCCGAGCCGTAGCCGAAGTTGTAGTGCGGCGCGAAGGCGTTCTCGAACATGTACATGGTCACCGTCTGCGACTCCCGCAGCGGCCCGCCGCGGATCGCGTTGGTGCCGGAGTTGAACATTCGCGGCTCGGTGAAGAGCTGGAGGCCGCCGATGGTGGAGATGATGACCGCGAAGATGATCGTCGGCTTGAGCAGCGGCACCGTGATGGACCAGAACTGGCGGGCCCGGCCGGCGCCGTCGATCGCCGCCGACTCGTACAGGTCGCGGGGGATGGCCTGCATGGCGGCCAGGAAGATCAGCGCGTTGTAGCCGGTCCAGCGCCAGTCGACCATCGTGGAGATGGCGACCCATGCGGCGAACCGGTTCGCCTTCCAGTCGATCGCGTTGATCCCGACGTGGTCGAGCAGCCAGTTGATCATGCCGAAGTCGCGGCCGAACAGCACCGCGAACACGATCGCCACGGCGGCGGTCGAGGTGACGTTCGGGATCAGCACGGCCATCCGCCAGGTGGTACGGGCGCGCAGCTGCCGGTTGAGCAGGTTGGCCAGCCAGAGCGCGGCCAGCAGCTGGGGGACCGTGGAGATCACGAAGATGCCCAGCGTGTTGACCACCGAGTGCCAGAAGTCCGAGTCGGCGAGCAACTGGGTGTAGTTGTCGAAGCCGATGAACGGGTGCTCGGCGCCGAGCAGGTCCCAGTCGTGCAGCGAGACCCAGAACGTGTACGCCAGCGGGTACGCCCCGAAGACGCCGAACAGCAGGAAGAACGGGGCGATGAACAGGTACGGCGAGTATTTGGTGTCGATCCGGCTGAGCCGGTTGCCCAGGCCGGGACGGGTGGGGCGGGGTGCCGGTGCGACCGGCGGGCGGGCGTCGAGCTGGACGGCCATGACCCGGGACTCCTTTCCGCCGTGCGGGCGGCCCCCGTGGCCGGGTGGCCGCCCGCACGCGCTGCTCGGGTTACTTGGCGGCGGCCTTCTCGGCGTTGGCGACCGCGTCGGTCCAGCCCTGCTCCGGGGAGCGCTTGCCCAGCTCCACGCTGCGGACGGCGTTCTCGACCTCGGTGCGTACGGCCTGGTTCTTCGGTCCCATGTAGACCGGCTTCAGGCTCTTGGCGCCCTCGGCGAAGATCTTCCCGACCGGCGCATCGGAGAAGTAGGCGTTCTTCGAGTCGATGATCGCCGGGTCCTCCAGCGCCTGCGGGGACGAGGGCAGCGGCCCCTTCGCCTTGAACGCGCCGATCTGACCCTTGGCGCTGGTCAGGAACTTGGCCAGCTCGATCGCCTCGGCCTGGTGCTTGCTCTGCTTCGGCACGGCGAGGAACGAGCCGCCCCAGTTGCCGCCGTTGCCGGGAACCTGGGCGATGTCCCACTTGCCCTTGGCGCCCGCGCCGGCGTTGCCCTCGATCACGCCGGTCATCCAGGCCGGGCAGGCGATGGTGGCGAACTTCGACTGCTTGAACGCCGACACCCACTCCTCGGACCAGGAGCCGTACTTGCCGGACAGCCCCGAGTCGATGATGTCCATCGTGGTGTCGTACGCCTGCTTCACCGCCGGGTTGCTGCCCACGACGAGGTTGTTGCCGGTGTCGTAGTAGCTGTAGCCGCTGCTGTTGCCGGCGGTCTGGAGCACGATCGTGTTGAACGTGTTCGTCGCGGCGTCCAGGAACGAGGCGCCCGTCTTCTTCGCGGTGAACTGCTCGCCGACCTTGATGTAGTCCTGCCAGGTGGGCCAGAGCTTGGACACCGCGTCGCGGTCGGTGGGCAGGCCGGCCTTGGCGAACAGGTCCTTGCGGTAGCACATCGCCATGCCGCCGACGTCGGTGCCGAGGCCGATGAGCTGCTTGCCGTCGGCGGTGAGCCCCTGGTTCCACTTCCAGTCGAGGAAGTTGCCCTTCAGGTCGGCCGCGCCGTGGTCGAGCAGGTTGACGAAGTTCTGCGGGTTGGCCTTGTACTCGACGAGCAGGCCCTCCTCGATGGCCACCACGTCACCGGCGCCCTTGCCCGCGGCGAGCCACTGGGTGAGCTTCGGGGAGTACTCGTCGAGGTTGCCGCCGGTGCCCCGCTCGACGATCTTCACGCCGGGGTGGCTGGCCATGTACTCCTGGTAGAGATCGGCGTAACCGAACTGGCCGAAGACGTCGACGGTGAGCGTTATCGGCCCGTCGGCGGCGGTATCGTCGCCGCCGCCGCAGGCGGTGGTGCCGAGCAGTGCGGTGGCGGCCACCAGGGCCACCGCCGCCAGGCGGCGGCGCGTGAAGGTGAGCATGCTGTCCTGACCTCTCGGGTCGTCGAAACGGGTGGTGGAAGGCGGTTCCGGAACTTAGAGAGCGCTCTCACGACAGCGTGGTGGAGGGTCGTGGACGTTGTCAAGAGAGCGCTCTCAGAGGTGTCCGAAAAGAAGGAGAGGGGCGACTGTCGCCCCTCTCCGTCCGTGCCCTTCGTCAGCCGACCCGCAGGCCGCCCAGCAGGGCACGGTCGCCCGCCACGTCCAGCGCGTCGAAGCTGATCCGGCCCATCAGCGCCAGCAGCAGATCGCTCGCCGTGCCGGCCACCTGCGCCCGCGCGCGGTGGTCGTCGTGGTCGAGGATCGTCGCGGTGTCCAGCAGCGCGACCCCCTCACCCCGCAGCCGCAGGTACCACTCCTGCGCGGCATCGGTCGCGTTCAGCTGCACCACGCCGCGCCACTGCCCGGCATGCACCCGCCGTCCCGCCGGCAGCCAGGTGTCCAGCACCTCACTCACCCCGTCGGCCGCGAGCTTCGCCTCGATCGGATCACCCGCACCGATCGCGAGCTGGGCGTCCCAGCGGTGCACAGCCGTCTCGTGCGCCAGCCGGCGAGGCCAGAAGACCGCCTTCTTCGGCTGCGGCGCGAAGTTCCAGGCCGGCGCCTCCGGGTCCGTCGACTCCAGCAGCGCGCTGATCCGCTCGTACTCCTGCGTGTACCACTGCGCCGCGGTCAGGCCCGCCGGGGGCTCCGGGTCGTGCCGCTCCGGGCGGGTCGCGATGCCCGCGGTCAGCACTGTGCCCGCCCAGGCGTACGCGCGCGTCAGGTGATGAGCGAGATCGGTGACAGTCCAGCCGGGACAGGACAGCACGGGTGTCTCGGGCGGCGCCTCCGCCACCGCCGTGGCGAAGGCGGGGCCCCCCGTGCGCAGCGCGCCGATCCAGAAGTCCTTCGTGTGGTGCAGTCTGCTCATCGCCATCCTCCCGGGGGTGACCGGGCCACCAGTGGGTGCTCCGGCTACCCCTCAGCCTAGGGTGAAAGGCGTGTCAGACGTCTACGCCGAACCGGCTACTGCCGGTGAACCGACCGATCCGGCCACCCTGGCGCGCTACACCACGCTCCGGCTCGGCGGACCCGCCGGGCGGCTGGAGACCGCCGAGGACGCCACCCAGATCGTACTGAAGGTGCAGGAAGCGGAAGCCCGAGAGCAGGCCGTGCTGGTGCTGGCGGGCGGCAGCAACGTCGTGATCGGCGACCAGGGCTTCCCCGGCACCGTCGTGCTCGTCCGCTCCCGGGGGTTCCGGACCGTCGCCGAGGACGGCGACACCGTCACGGTACGTGTCGAAGCCGGCGAGCCGTGGGACGACCTCGTCGCAGCCACCGTCGAGCGCGGCTGGTCCGGGCTGGAGTGCCTCTCCGGCATCCCCGGATCGGCCGGCGCGACCCCGATCCAGAACGTCGGCGCGTACGGCCAGGAGGTCGCCGAGACGATCGTCGCAGTCGAGGCGTACGACCGGACGGAGCGCCGGGTGGTCCGGATCCCGGCGGCCGAGTGCGGGTTCGTCTACCGGGGCAGCATCTTCAAGTACAGCGACCGCTGGGTGGTGCTCACCGTCGACTTCCGGCTCACCCGGTCCCCGCTGTCCGGCCCGGTCCGCTACGCCGAGCTGGCCCGGGCGCTCGGCGTCGAGGTGGGGAACCGGGTGCCGCTCGCCGACGCCCGCGCCACCGTGCGGAGACTGCGCGCCGGCAAGGGCATGGTGCTGGACACGGCCGACCCGGACACCTGGTCGGTGGGCTCGTTCTTCACCAATCCGGTGCTGCCGGGCGAGGTGTTCGAGCAGGTACGGGAACACGCCGCCGACCTGGGGGAGCCGCCGAACTGGCCGGGCGCCGACGGGGCGGTGAAGGTCAGCGCGGCGTGGCTGATCGACAAGGCCGGGTTCGGCAGGGGGTACGAGGGCCCGGAGGGCGTCGCCATCTCCAGCAAGCACACGCTGGCGCTCACGAACCGTTCCGGCACCGCCAGTACGGCCGCACTGGTGGCGCTGGCGCGCGAGATCCGCGACGGCGTGGAGTCCCGCTTCGGCGTGACCCTCCACCCCGAGCCGGTCCTCATCAACTGCACCATCTGACCCCCTGCCACCTCCCCCGTCCCGCGCCCCCGCAGCCCCCGCGCCCCTCCCGGCCCCGCCCCACCCCCGCGATCTTGCACTTCCTGCCCTCGGGGCGTGCGGTTCAGGGCGTTTTGCCGGGGCGGCAAGTGCAAGATCACGCGCCGTGAGGGCTTGACGGGGGGCGGGGAGGGCGGGGCGGTGGGTCAGCGGGGGGCTACGGCGGGCCAGGGGAGCGTCAGGTAGCCGTGGCGCCACGTGCGGGGGGTGTCCTGGATCGGCCAGCCTGACCCCTTCGCCGCCTCGACCGTCCGCAGCCATCGCTGCCGAGGGCCGAACGGGGCGTAGCCGGCGGCCGAGCGCCACGCGTGCTCCAGCGCCTCGATCAGGTCGTGGACGCGTTCACCCGGCGCGTTGCGGTGGATGAGCGCCTTCGGCAGCCGCTCGGCGAGCGTGGCAGGGCTCTCCAGCGTGGTCAGCTTCGCCGACAGTGTGAGCGTGCGCGGGCCGGTGGCGTCGAGCAGCACCCAGGAGCCGAGCCGCCCCAGTTCGTCGCAGGTGCCCTCGACCAGCAACCCGCCCGGCGCGAGCCGCCCGGTGATCGTGTGCCAGGCGTCGGCCACCTCGCTCTCGTCGTACTGGCGGAGCACGTTGAACGCCCGCACGAGCGCGGGACGCAGTCCGGCCAGCTCGAAGCCGCCCCGGGCGAACGTCAGCCCGGGCGGGTCGGCGGCGGGGCGGGCGGCGGCCACGCGTACCGGATCGATCTCCAGGCCGACCACCCGCACGTCGGGGCGGACCCCGGCCGCGAGACGGGCCCGCAGTTCGACGGGTGTGACAGGGGTGGCGCCGTAGCCCAGGTCCACCACGAGCGGGTCGGCGGCGGCGCGCAGCGCGTCGCCGCAGGTCCCGACGATCCAGTTGTCCACCCGCCGGAGCCGGTTGGGGTTCGTCGTGCCCCGGGTGGCCACGCCGAGCGGACGCTCCATTAGGACGTCCGGTGCACCTTGTGCTGCGCGGCCTGGGCCAGCGGGCGGACCACGAGCCGGTCGATGTTCACGTGGTGCGGGCGGGTCGCGCACCAGGCGACGCAGTCGGCGACGTCGTCCGCGACGAGCGGTTCGGCGACTCCGGCGTAGACCGCCTCGGCCCGGTCGGTGTCACCGCCGAAGCGCACCAGGCCGAACTCCTCGGTCTTCACCATGCCGGGGTCGATCTCGATCACCCGGACCGGGCGCCCGCACAGTTCGAGCCGGAGCGTGCCGGCGATCGCGGTCTGCGCGTGCTTGGCGGCCGTGTAGCCGCCGCCGCCCTCGTAGACCACGTGCCCGGCGGTGGAGCTGACGATCACGATCGTGCCGGCGCCGGAGTGCTCCAGCGCCGGGAGCAGCGCCTTGGTGACGCGCAGCGTGCCGAGCACGTTGACGTCGTACATCCATTGCCAGTCGCCCACGTCGGCCGTCTCGACCGGGTCCAGGCCGCGGGCGCCGCCGGCGTTGTTCACCAGCAGCGTGACCGGCCCGGGGGCGGCCTCGGCGGCGGCGGCCAGGCCGGCGACCGACTCGTCCGAGGTCACGTCGCAGGCCACCGCCGTCGCCGCGCCGCCGGCCGCCTCGATCTCCGCCACGAGCGCGGCCAGCCGGTCGGTACGCCGGGCGGCGGCCAGCACGTGGAATCCCTCGGCGGCGAGCCGGCGGGCGGTGACCGCGCCGATCCCGCTGGACGCCCCGGTGACGATGGCGACTGAAGTCATCCGGTCATTGTCTCCCGTCGCCGGGCCGGGCGGCGGGATGAGGTCCGTCACGCCCGAGACCCGGCGGAAAGCATTTCCGTACCCCGATGGGGAAGATGACATCCGGCACACGGGTTGACCGAGAAGCGCCGGTCGTGCGGGACGGCATCAACCGTGACAGAGGGAGCGGACGTGGCGGATTTGCACACCGGTGTCGGTCGTCAGCGAGGTGCCCTTCCGTGGCCGCGGCCCCGCCGTATCGCCACCCTCTCGGTGCACACGTCGCCGCTGCACCAGCCCGGCACCGGCGACGCGGGCGGCATGAACGTCTACATCCTGGAGGTCGCCCGGCGGCTGGCCGAAGCCGACGTCGAGGTGGAGATCTTCACCCGTGCCACCGCCGGTGACCTGCCCCCGGTGGTCGAGGTGGCACCCGGCGTGTCCGTCCGGCACGTCACCGCCGGGCCGCTGGAAGGGCTGACCAAGGAGGAGCTGCCGGGTCAGCTTTGCGCCTTCACCGCCGGGGTGCTGCGTGCCGAGGCGGCCCGCCCGCCGGGCCACTACGACCTGATCCACTCGCACTACTGGCTCTCCGGTCAGGTCGGCTGGCTGGCCAAGGAGCGCTGGGGCGTACCGCTGGTGCACACCGCGCACACGCTCGCCAAGGTCAAGAACGCCCGCCTCGCCGCCGGGGACCGTCCCGAGCCGAAGGCCCGGGTGATCGGCGAGGAGCAGGTGGTCACCGAGGCGGACCGGCTGGTCGCCAACACCCGGGTGGAGGCCCGCGACCTGCTCGACCGGTACGCGGCCGAGCCGGACCGGGTGGCGGTCGTGGAGCCCGGCGTCGACCTGGACCGGTTCCGTCCCGCCGCGGGCGACCGGGACGCCGCGAGCCGGGCCGCGCGCCGCCGGCTCGGCCTGCCGGCCGACGGGTACGTGGTCGCGTTCGTCGGCCGGATCCAGCCGCTGAAGGCGCCGGACGTGCTGGTCCGCGCCGCCGCCGCGCTGCGCGAACGGGATCCGGCGCTGGCCGGTGAGCTGACAGTGGTGATCTGCGGCGGTCCGAGCGGCACCGGCCTGGACCGGCCCACCGCACTGATCGAACTCGCGCACGCGCTCGGCATCGCCGACCGGGTGCGTTTCCTCCCGCCGCAGACCGGCGCGGACCTGCCCGCCCTCTACCGGGCCGCGGACCTGGTCGCGGTGCCGTCGCACAACGAGTCGTTCGGGCTGGTCGCGCTGGAGGCCCAGGCGTGCGGCACACCGGTGCTGGCCGCCGCCGTGGGCGGCCTGGTGACAGCGGTACGCGACGGCGTCAGCGGCATGCTCATCGACGGGCACGACCCGGTCGACTGGGCCCGCGCGCTGGCCCGGCTGCTGCCCGACCGGGTACGCCGTGCCGCGCTGGGCTCGGGCGCCGAGCGGCACGCCCGGGACTTCTCCTGGCACCGCACCGCCTCCGGCCTGCTCGCGGTCTACGGGGAGGCGGTCACCGAGCACCGGGCCCGGCTGGCGCGGCGGTGCGGCGACCCGGCCCTGCTGTGCTCCTGGTGATCGGCCACCGGGCGGCCCCGGTACGCCGGTCGTAGAGTGGGTGCGATGAGCCGCAGGAGTGAGGTCGCCGCGCTGATCGAGTCCGTCTGCGCGGAGCGTGAGCTGGAGTGGGAGTCCACCGGCGAGGCGTCGTACGCGGTGACGCTGCCCGGCACGCACAAGCTCAAGACGATCTGCAACCTGATCGTGGGTGAGCACGCGCTGCGGGTCGAGGCGTTCGTGATGCGGCAGCCCGACGAGCGCCGCGAGGAGCTGTGGGCCTGGCTGCTCCAGCGCAACGCCCGCATGTACGGCGTCTCGTTCTCCATCGACTCGGTCGGCGACGTCTACCTGACCGGGCGGGTCAACCTGGCCGGGATCGACGCCGACGAGCTGGACCGGCTGCTCGGTTCCGTGCTGACGTACGCCGACGAGTCGTTCGACAGCATGCTGGAGATCGGCTTCGGCACCGCCATCCGCCGGGAGTGGGAGTGGCGGGTCAAGCGCGGTGAGTCGACAGCCAACCTGGCCGCGTTCGCGCACCTCTTCGAGCCCTCGGCCACGGCCCGATCGTCCGCCGGAGGTTCGGAGCCCTCCTGACGGGTATGCCGCCCCGCGCGGTGCGGAGCACTGGGACCCACCGCGGGCCGAGGACGGACTGTCGAGGAGCGTGTCCCATGGCTCAGCGCAACAGCTCAGGTCGCGGCACGACTGCGACCCGGACCAAGCGGCAAACCGGCAATCAGACGCCGAACACCCCGAGGGTGTCGGAGTCGGCGATCTCCCGGATGAAGGTCGACGACCTCCGCAGCCAGCTCAAGCGGCGCGGAATCTCGGGGATCTCCGCGCTGCGGAAGCCGGAACTGGTGAAGACCCTGGCGCGGACCATGCGCGGGGAGGGCGGCTCCGCCCGGCGGAGCACCGGCCCGGCCGGCCGTCCGTCGGCGACCCGCAAGAGCACCGCCGCCAAGAAGACCACTGCGGCGAAGCGGACCACGTCGGCCCGCCGCAGCGCCACGTCGCCGGCCAAGGCCGCGCCGGCCGCACGTGCCACCGGTGCCAGGGCCAAGGCGACGGGTACGCGCAAGGCGGCGCCCGCCCGCGCGAAGGCGACCTCGTCCCGCGCGAAGGCGACGGCGGCTCGGGCGAAGGCGGCTCCGTCGCGCGCCAAGGCTGCCCCGTCGCGCGCCAAGGCGGCTCCGTCGCGGGCGAAGGCTGCTCCTTCGCGCGCCAAGGCGGCACCGGCTCGGAAGACGTCGTCCGCCCGGGCGCAGGCGGCGCCGACCCGTGGGCCGGCGTCCAGCCGGTCGATCGGATCGTCGCAGCTCATCACGTCGCTCGCGGACCGGCCGGAGCGTCCGGGCCGGAGCCTGGTCACCCGTAACCACGAGGTGATCCAGCGCTGGGCGCGGGCACGGGGTGCCAAGCCCGCCACCATCGCGGGTACCGAGCGCGAGGGCCGGGCCGGGGTGCTGACGTTCAACATCCCCGGGTACCGGGAGAGCAGCCGGATCCGCGAGATCACCTGGGACGACTGGTTCCGCACGTTCGACCTGCGACGGCTGAACCTGATCTACCAGGAGCAGCTGCGGGACGGCCGGCAGAGCAACTTCTTCCGGACCGAGAACCCGAATCGTGAGGACGGCTGAGGTTTACGGGAATGGACCCCGGGAACCCGGTGTTTGCCATCCCAGGGACCACAGCACGGGCAGCCGGGTTTCCGACACGGGCGCTGTGACGGGCAAGACAGCGATCCGGGTTGAATCCGGAATCCGGGCGAACTAACTTTATTGCACCGCGTCACGCTTGTTTACGTTCGGGGGAGCGGTGGATCGATCAGATCCGCGCAGGCGAGACGCGAAGATCGGGTGGAGCACGCCGTTGGGGGACGGTGCCACCCGTGGAACCGGCGGCGCGAGCGGGCGACGCTTACGGGGGTGAGTGTCGCCCGCCGCCGCCGGGCGTACGGTACGAGCGCCCATCTCGACGGGGGTCGGGGTGGGCGCTCTGCCGTTGTTCCGGGCCCTCAGTGAGCGGCCCTGACCGGTTCCGCCGCCGCGGCCCGCAGCGCGGCGACCCGCCGCTCCCGGCGCGGCCCGGCGAGCAGGTGCCCGGCGGCGGCCAGCAGGCCGAGCGCGCCCACCACCAGCCAGTGCCGCTCGCCCAGGTGTTCCAGGCTGAGCCCGCCGAGCGCCGGCGCGACGAACGACGCGGCCGGGAACGTCAGGTAGAACACCGACTGGTAGCGCGCACGCAGGTCGGGTGGCGCGAGGTCCGCGTTGATCTGCGCGTTCGGCGGCGCGGCGAGCATCTGCCCGACCGTCCAGACCACCGCCGCGCCGAGATAGAGCGGCAGCCGGTCGGCCACCGTGAGCGCGCCGAACCCGAGCGCCATCAGGCCGGTGGAGACGGCCAGCACGCTCGACTTCCGGTACGGCTCGATGAGCCGGGGCACGAACAGTTGCCCGGCCACGATGAGCGCCCCGCCGAGCGCCACCACCAGCCCGTACGCCGATGGGCGCAGGCCGTCCGCGCGCATCGCCAGCGGCATGATCGTGGAGGTCTGCATGGTCAGCACGGCCAGCAGGAACGTCAGCCCGGCGAACACCAGGAACGTGCGGTCGGTGAGCGCGGTGTGCAGCCCGGGACGGCGTCCCACCACCGCCTGCGGCGTGAGCGCCGGCCGCCGGGTGAGCGTCTCCGGCACCTTCAGCGCGATCACCACCGCAGCCGCCAGGGTGGCTCCGGCGTCGACCAGGAACAGTGCCGTGAAGCTCGCCTCGGCGAGGATGCCGGCCAGCAGCGAGGCCACCGCCATCCCCAGGTTGAACGCCCAGAACTGGAGGTTGAACGCGCGGGAGCGGCGCGCCTCGGGCACCACGTCCACGATGGCGGCCACGAACGCCGGGCCGGGCATCGAGTGCGCCACCCCGACCAGCGTGGCGAGTACGGCGATCACCGCCAGGTGCGTGCTGAACGCCAGCGCCGCCATCAGCCCGGCGGCGGTCAGGTGGGCGGCGAGCAGCGTGGCCCGCCGTCCCCACCGGTCGGCCAGGACGCCGCCGAGCAGCGTGCCGGCCGCGCCGCCGATCCCGTACGCGCCGACCACCAGCCCGGCCAGCGACGGCGGTGCGCCCCGCGCGGCGGTCAGGTAGAGCGACAGGAACAGCAGCGCGAACGCACCGGCCCGGTTGATCAGCAGGCCGGACCAGAGGTACCAGAACGTGGCTGGTAGTCCGCCGGCCGTGTCGTCCCACCAGCGCCGCAGGCCGTGCACCAGTCCTCCAGGAAGGTTTCCTTACCGATACCTTCCCGTACCGTATCCACCCGCCTCGGGGCGGTCGCGCCGGGGCGTACTCAGGAACCGGCCCGGATCGGTTCGGCGGGTGCGGTCGCCGCGGCCTCGGCCGACTCGGGCGCCGGGGAGGCGGTGACGGTGACCGGCGCGACCGGCGTGCCCACTGTGCGCAGCGTGGCCGCGCGGCGTTCCCGGGCCGGGCCGGAGATCAGGTGGGCGACCGCCGCCACGACGCCGATGCCCGCGCAGCCGAGCCAGAGCGCGCTGTTGCCGGCGTGCTCGCGGACCACGCCGCCGAGGATCGGCGCGGCGGCCCCGGCGAGCTGCCAGGACAGCGAGAAGACGCCCTGGTAACGCCCGCGCAGCGCAGCCGGGGACAGCTCCGCGATCAGGGTGGCGTTGGACGGTGAGTTGAGCATCTCGCCGACGGTCCAGATCAGCACGGTCAGGCCGTAGAGCCAGACCGTGTCGGCGAGCGCGGTGAGCCCGAACCCGGCACCCATCACCAGTGCCGCGAGGGCCAGTACGTGCGAGCGGCTGCGACCCTTGATGAGCCGGGGCACGAAGAGTTGGCCGACCACGATGAGCACGCCGTTGAGTGCGATCACCGAGCCGTACGTGGCCGGGCTGAGCCCGGAGTCGCCCATCGCGATCGGCAGCATCGAGATGTGCTGGAGGAACACCAGCGCGGCGAGCAGGTTGAGTGCGACGAAGCCGAGGAACACCCGGTCGGCGAGGATGGTGCGCAGCGCGCCGGCCGGTGCCGGCATCCCCTTGACCGGGAGCGCGGTGACCGGGCCCCGGGTCTCGCCGACCCTGGCGAAGATGATGAGCGCGGTCACGAGTGTGGTGGTCGCGTTCACCAGGAACAACAGCAGGTAGCTGCCCTGGGCGGCGAAGCCGGCGAGCACCGCGGCGCAGGCGAAGCCGAGGTTGATGGCCCAGTAGTTCAGCGAGAAGGCGCGCAGCCGGTCCTTGTCCGGCACGACGTCGACCATCATCGCGCCGAAGGCCGGGCGGGCCGCCTCGGCGAACGCGCCGAGCAGCAGCGCGCCCACTGCCACCGCCCAGAGCGGACGGGCGAGGCCCAGCGCGATCATCATGCCCGCCGCGCCGACGTGCGCGGTGAGCAGCGTGGGCCGTCGTCCCCAGCGGTCGGTCAGGGTGCCGCCGATGGTGGTGCCGACCGCGCCGCCGGCACCCCAGAGGCCGATCACCAGGCCGGCCTGGGAGGCGGAGAAGCCGCGTTCCTGGGTCAGGTAGATGGCCAGGAAGATCAGGACGAACGAGCCGAGCCGATTGATCAGCGTGCCGGCCCAGAGGTACCAGAACGTCCGTGGCAGGCCACCCGCCGTGTCCTGGAACCAGCCCCGTACCGTCCGCATCCCGACGTCCCCCGTTCGGTAATGACCAATATCTTTGAGACGCCTTACAACCTAGTGCCGGGCCGGAGCCGTGGTCATCAGGTTTTCCACGTGGTGGTCGTCACCACAGGTCGCCGCGTGTCCGCCCACGCCGTACGGCAGGATGATCGGCATGACTGCGAGCGAGGGGCCCACCGTCGGGACGCTGGTCCTGCTGCGGCACGGCGAGAGCGACTGGAACGCCAAGAACCTCTTCACCGGCTGGGTCGACGTCGACCTGACCGCCAAGGGGGAGACCGAGGCGCGGCGCGGCGGCGAACTGCTGCGCGAGCACGACCTACTGCCCGACGTGGTGCACACGAGCCTGCTGCGCCGGGCCATCCGCACCGCCGAACTGGCGCTGAACGCCGCCGACCGGCACTGGATCGCGGTGCGCCGGTCGTGGCGGCTCAACGAACGCCACTACGGCGCCCTGCAGGGCAAGAACAAGAAGCAGACCCTCGACGAGTACGGCGAGGAGCAGTTCATGCTCTGGCGCCGCTCGTACGACACGCCGCCGCCGCCGATCGACGACGCGGACGAGTGGTCGCAGGTCGGCGACCCCCGGTACGCGCTGCTGCCGACCGAGCTGATGCCGCGCACCGAGTGCCTGAAGGACGTCGTCGACCGGATGCTGCCCTACTGGTACGACTCGATCGTGCCGGACATCCTGGCCGGCCGGACGGTGCTGGTGGCCGCGCACGGCAACTCGCTGCGCGCCCTGGTCAAGCACCTCGACCAGATCTCCGACGACGCGATCGCCAAGCTGAACATCCCCACCGGCATCCCGCTGCGCTACGACCTGGACGCCGACCTGCGTCCGCAGGTGCTCGGCGGGACGTACCTGGACCCGGAGGCCGCCAAGGACGCCGCCGCCGCGGTCGCCAACCAGGGCCGCTGACCTGGGTGTAAGGAAGGGCCCCTTATTAACGTCTGCGGTAGAGGAAGGGCCCCTTGTTAACACCGCGGTGTTAACAAGGGGCCCTTCCTTGCATGCGGGGCGGGGGTCAGGCGGACGTGGAACCGGTGATCAGGTAGACCACGTGCTCGCCCGCGTTCACCGCGTGGTCGGCGAAACGCTCGTAGAAGCGACCCAGCAGCGTCGCGTCGATCGCCGTCTCCACCCCGTACGGCCAGTCGTCGCCGAGCAGCACACCGAACAGGCTCTTGTGCAGGTCGTCCATCGCGTCGTCGTCGCGGTCCAGTTCGGCGGCCACGTCGGCGTCCGGCTTGGCCAGCACCGAGCCGATCTTCTCGGCCATCCGGTCGGCGATCCCGGCCATGTCGGTGAAGACCGGCCGCAACTCCGCCGGCACCGCCGGGGAGGGGTGCCGGCGCAGCGCCGTCTTGGCCACGTGGTCGGCCAGGTCGCCCATCCGCTCCAGGTCGGCGGCCACGTGCAGCGCGGTGATCATGGCGCGCAGGTCGGAGGCGACGGGCGCCTGCCGGGCCAGCAGGTCGCAGACCCGCTCCTCCACGTGCCGGTACAGCTCGTCGATCTCGGCGTCCCGCGCGATCACCGTCTCGGCGGCCGGCCGGTCGGCGGTGAGCAGCCCCTTGGTGGCCTGGCGCATGGCCGCGCGTACCGCCTCGGCCATGTCCACCAGCAACTGGCTGACAATCTGCAGGTCGGCCCGGAACTCGTCGCGCATCGTCACTTCCTGGGGTCGGTGGCCGCCACCCCATGGGGTACGGCAGGAGCAGGTGCGCGCCCCACGCTAGGCCGAACGGTCGGCACCAGGGTGAACGCGGATGAACGACGCGGGGCCCGCAGGTGAACTTTGCCGAAAGCGAGAGTGGTTCGTCCCCTTGTGCCCGATCTCAGGGTTAACAATGACCCTACGATCGCCGGGTGGAATGGGCGGTGGCCGCCGTGGTGGCCGGAGCGCTGGTGACCGGGCTGGTCGCCGGGGCGCTGCTGTCCGGACCCGTTGACGAATGGCGGCGCCGCCGGGCGTCGCGGGGCGGCGGGCTCGTCCGTCGTGACGCAGGGAGGACGACCATTCCGGACGACCAGCAGGGGGGCCTATCCGGGCTCGGCCGCAAGACGATCGACTCGCTGCGCGCAGGCGTGGTGGTGCTCGGCCCGGACGACGTGCCGGTGCTGGTGAACCCCGCCGCCCGGGCGATGGGTCTGCTCCGTACCGGGGCGACGCCGGGGTCGATCGCGGCGCACCCGTTGATCCGTACCCTCGCCGGGCAGGTCCGCCGCACGGGCGTGCGGCGCGAGATAGAGCTGGACCTGCCCCGGGGCCGCGACAGCGGCGGTGACAACCCGCTCGGCGTGCACCTGCGGGCGATGGGACTGGGCTCCGGCTACGTCTCGATCGAGGCGGTCGACGTCACCGAGTCGCACCGTCTCGCGCGGGTACGCCGGGACTTCGTCGCGAACGTCAGCCACGAGCTGAAGACGCCGATCGGCGCGCTGCAACTGCTCGCCGAGGCGCTCGTCGACGCCACCGAGCCGGCCGCCGACGGCGCGCCCGACCTGTCCGAGGACCTGGTCGCCGCGCGGCGGTTCGCCGAACGGATCCAGCACGAGTCGACCCGGCTCGGCCGCCTCGTGCAGGAACTGCTGGAACTGACCCGCCTCCAGGGCGCCGAACCGCAGCCCGCGCCCGAGCCGGTCTCGGTGGACTGGGTGCTCGCCGAGGTCGTCGACCGCACCCGCACCGCGGCCACCGCGCGCCGGGTGGAGATCGCCGTGGGTGGGCAGCGGGGCCTGACCGTGTACGGCAGCGACAGCCAGCTCGCCACCGCTGTGGCGAACCTGGTGGAGAACGCGATCAACTACTCCGGCGAGGACACCACGGTCCGGGTGACTGTCACCGGCACCGAGGAGCACGTCGAGATCGCCGTGGCCGACCAGGGCATCGGCATCGCCCCGAACGAGGTCGACCGGATCTTCGAGCGCTTCTACCGGGCCGACCAGGCCCGCTCCCGGTCCACCGGCGGCACCGGCCTGGGCCTGGCCATCGTCAAACACATCGCCAGCAACCATGGCGGCCGGGTGGACGTGTCGAGCACTCTTGGTGGGGGGTCGACGTTCACCCTGCGGTTGCCCGCACGCCCCCCGGACGACCTGGAGGCGACACTCGCCTCCGCTGGGATCGAGGCCGGCCCGGCCGAGCTCCGGCAGGTCTGACCACAGGAAAGGAAACACCCGTTGAGCCGCGTACTGGTGGTCGAGGACGAGGAGTCGTTCTCCGACGCCCTGTCCTACATGCTCCGCAAGGAGGGGTTCGAGGTCTCCGTCGCCGCGACGGGCCCCGCCGCCCTCACCGAGTTCGACCGGACCGGCGCCGACATCGTGCTGCTCGACCTGATGCTGCCGGAGATGTCCGGTACCGAGGTCTGCCGGCAGCTCCGCCAGCGCTCGCACGTGCCGATCATCATGGTCACCGCGCGGGACAGCGAGATCGACAAGGTGGTCGGCCTGGAGATCGGCGCCGACGACTACGTGACCAAGCCGTACTCGCCGCGCGAACTGGTCGCCCGCATCCGGGCGGTGCTGCGCCGGCAGAGCGCCGAGTCGAACGAGACGGGCGCGCCGACGCTCGCCGCCGGCCCGGTCCGGATGGACATCGAACGGCACGTGGTGACGGTCGGCGGCGCCGGGGTGCAGCTCCCGCTCAAGGAGTTCGAGCTGCTGGAGCTGTTGCTGCGCAACGCCGGGCGGGTGCTCACCCGGGGCCAGTTGATCGACCGGGTCTGGGGCGCCGACTACGTGGGCGACACCAAGACGCTGGACGTGCACGTGAAGCGGCTGCGCTCCAAGATCGAGCCGGAGCCGTCCGCGCCCCGCTACATCGTCACGGTCCGCGGCCTGGGCTACAAGTTCGAGCCCTGATCCCCGGCCCCATCCAGGGCCTGTTCCAGCAGCGTCCCTCCTCCGGTTGGGGCACGGTGGAGCAGATCACCGACACCGAGTACTCGACCACGGCGTTCCTGAAGGGCCTCAAGCAGGCCGCCGACCTCGTCGCCGAACACTGGAACAAGTAAGTAAGACACAGTGAGAAGGCCGGCACCCGAACCAACGGGGTGCCGGCCTTCACTCGCTTGCGGGGTGCGGGGCGATCTGACCCTGGCGCAGTCGGGCGGCGCAGAGTTCGGCCAGCTTCGCGTACGCGGGCGCACCGATCAGCGCGGTCAGCTCCGGCCCGTACGAGACGTACATCGGCTCGGCGCCGACGTGCGCGTCGGTGGAGGACGTGCACCACCAGTCGAGGTCGTGCCCGCCGGCGCCCCAGCCGCGCCTGTCGAACTCGGCCAGCGTGGAGATCAGCACCTTCGTGTTGTCCGGGCGCTTGTGCCACTCCTGGTCGCGGCGTACCGGCAGTTGCCAGCAGACGTCCGGCTTGTACTCCAGCGGGTGCACCCCGTCGCGCAGCGCCTGGGCGTGCAGCGCGCAGCCGCCCCCACCGGCGAAGTCGGCGTCGTTGAGGAACACGCACGGGGCGTCCACGTCGCGGGTGGCGGTACGCCGGGCCGGCGTCTTGCCGTCGACCGTGTCGTTCTCGGTCCAGTTCTTGAACCCGCGCCGGAAGTGCTGCCACGTCTGCGGCGTCAGCCGCTTCACCGCGGCCCGGACGCGCTTCTCGTCGTCGGAGTCGGTGAAGAAGGCGCCGTGCGAGCAGCACCCGTCGGCGGCCCGCCCGGCGATGATGCCGTGGCAGCCCTTGCCGAAGATGCACGTCCAGCTGGACAGCAGCCAGGTCAGGTCGGCGCGGACGACGTGCTTCGCGTCGGCCGGGTCGACGAACTCGATCCACTCCCGTGGGAAGTCCAGCCCGACCTCGCGGCTGCGCGGGTCCTCCGGGTCGTCCACCAGCACGTGAAGCTCGATCTGCCCTGTCACTCGGACCAGCGTACGCGCGGTGACCCCGCCCGGCCGCCGAGCCGACGAAACGTGTTGGCCCTATGGTCTTCCCCATGCGACTGGGTGTCCTCGACGTCGGTTCCAACACGGTGCACCTGCTGGTGGTCGACGCCCACCACGGGGCGCATCCCTGGCCGGCGCACTCGGAGAAGGTGGTGCTGCGGCTGGCCGAGCAGATCGGGCCGGACGGCGCGCTCACCGCCGGCGGCGCGGACGGCCTGGTCAAGGCGGTCGGCATGGCACGGGCGGCGGCTGACGGGCTGGGCGCCGAGGATCTGCTGGCGTTCGCCACGAGCGCGGTCCGCGACGCCACGAACGCCGCCGACGTGCTGGCGCGCGTCCGCGACGAGACGGGCGTACGCCTGGAGGTGCTCTCCGGCGCGGACGAGGCGCGGATGACGTTCCTGGCGGTGCGGCGGTGGTTCGGCTGGTCCGCCGGGCGGCTGCTGGCGATGGACATCGGCGGCGGCTCGCTGGAGCTGGCCGCCGGCATCGACGAGCACCCGGACGTGGCGATCTCGCTGCCGCTCGGCGCGGGGCGGCTCAGCCGGGAGCGGCTCGCTGTCGATCCGGCCGGCGCGGCGCCGCCGTCGGCCGAGGCCGTGGAGGAACTGCGGGCGTACGTGGACGCGCAGCTCGACCCGGTGGTCGAGCAGTTGACAGCGGTGGGCTGGGAGCGTCCGGTCGCCACCTCGAAGACGTTCCGCACGCTGGCCCGGCTGGCCGGTGCCGCGCCCTCCGGTGCGGGTCTGTGGGCGCGCCGCAGCCTGACCCGTACCGGGCTGCGGCAGGTGCTGGGGTTCATCAGGCACATCCCGCCGGGCCAGTTGCCCGAGCTGGAGGGGGTGAGCGCGCAGCGGGCCCACCAGCTCCTCGCCGGTGCTGTGGTGGCGGAGGCGGTGATGCGCCGCCTCGACGTGGACTGCGTGGACATCTGCCCGTGGGCGCTGCGGGAGGGCGTCATCCTGCGCCGGCTGGATCAGCTCGCGCCGATGTGACAGTACGAGCGCTCTGGGTTGCTTTGCGGTTGCTCGTCCCGATGCTCGCTGGCGGTTGGAGCTACCCTCGGAGGTGTGACTTACCGCGTTCCGGTGCTCCTGTCCACGTCCTCGGTCTTTCCCGAACGGACCGCGGCGGCGTTCCAGCTCGCCGCCGAGCTCGGCTACGACGGCATCGAGGTGATGGTCTGGACCGATCCGGTCAGCCAGGACGCGGGCGCGCTGCGCGGCCTCGCCGAGCACTACGGCGTCCCGGTGCTGTCGGTCCACGCCCCGTGCCTGCTCGTCACCCAGCGGGTGTGGAGCCCCGACCCGTGGGAGCGGCTGCGCAAGGCCGCCGAACTGGCCGAGACGCTGGAGGCGCCCACCGTCGTGGTGCACCCGCCGTTCACCTGGCAGCGTGACTACGCGCGCACCTTCGCCGACGGGCTCGACACGATCGCCGGGCAGTTCGGCGGCGTGCACTTCGGGGTGGAGAACATGTACCCGGTGCGGATGGCCGGGCGGCAGTTCGTCCCGTACGCGCCGGGCTGGGATCCGACCGAGATCGGGTACGCCTCGTACACGCTGGACCTGTCGCACTGCGCGGCCTCGCACACCGACGCGATGGCGATGGCCGACCGGATGGGTTCCGGGCTGGCGCACGTGCACCTGGGCGACGGCACCGGCGAGGGGCGCGACGAGCACCTGGTGCCCGGTCGCGGCGGTCAGCCCTGCGCGGAGATGCTGCGCTCGCTCGCCGGGCGGGGGTTCACCGGCTCGGTGGCGGTGGAGGTGACCACCCGGGGCGCGAAGAGCCGCGCGGTCCGGGAGGCGGACCTGCGGGAGTCGCTGGAGTTCGCCCGGGCCAACCTGACCGCGCCGTCGCCGGTCGACGTCTGACCGGGGCGCGTCACTCCGGCCGCTCGCACACGGGCGGCGGCCGGAGCGCTGCGGAGGTCAGCTCACCGGGGACAGCGGCTGCGCCGGGACGGCCTGCTCGCCGACCGCGGCCCGCTTGCGGGCCCGGTGCGCTGCCACGTGGGAGCGGGTGGCGCAGCGCTCGGAGCAGAACCGCCGGCAGCAGTTGGACGAGGTGTCCAGGTAGACGTTGCCGCAGCGGTCGTCGGCGCAGACCCCGAAGCGGGCGCTGCCGTACTCGCAGAGCCACACCGACAGGCCCCAGACCGCGCCGGCCAGGTATTCGGAGGAGACCGACGCGCCCCGGCTGGTCACGTGCATGTGCCAGTCGGAGGAGTCGTGCCCGGAGATGCGCGGCTGCACCGGGAACGCCTCCAGCATCGCGTTCAGCTCGGCGACCGCGTCGGCGTCCCGGCCCGAGGTGCCGTACTCGAAGACGTCCCGGAGGCGCTTCTGCGCCCGCCGGAAGATCGCCAGGTCCCGTTCCGCGACCTCGTCGCGCATCCAGCCCTGCTCGTCCGAGAAGACGGCCCGCAGGCCGTCCAGGTCGTCCAGCCGGGCGTTGACGAGCTCGACCCCGGTCCGGGCGTACGCGTCGAAGTTCACGACACCAACGGTAGACGACTCAGAGCACACGCGGTGCGTCGATGTAGTGGGGCAGGAACCGCGCGTAACCGTCAGTGATGAGGCTCTCGCTCTCGCGGACCCCGGCGCCGGCCGACCCGCCATCCACGATCCAGCTCCCGAGGACCGTCCGGTTGCCCTCGAACTCGGGCAACGCGCGGAACTCCTGGAAGCAGAAGCCCTCGTCGCCGTAGATCCCCGGGTTGGTGATCTCCGTGTCGCCGGTCACGATGCGTACCGAGCCGCCCTCCCGGCCGAGCAGCGGCTTGGCCACGTACTCGGTCATGCCGCGCGGTGAGTCCAGGTACGCGGGGAGCAGGTAGTCGTGCCCCGGGTACATCTCCCAGAGCACGGCGAGCAGCGCCTTGTTCGACAGCAGCAGCTTCCAGGCCGGCTCGATCCAGGTCGTGGGCGTGCCCGGGTCGAGCGCCGGGCGCCCGTACGGCTCGGCCAGCATCCACTCCCAGGGGTAGAGCTTGAAACAGGTGGTGATCGGCCGGTCGCCGGCGTCGACGAAGCGCCGCCCGTCCCAGCCGACCCGCTGGATCGGCATGAGCGTCACGTCCAGTCCGGCCTGGCGGGCCGTCTCGGCCAGGTAGCCGGCGGTGATCTGGTCCTCGCCCGACTCCTCCTCGGAGGACCAGAGCACGTGCGCCCGCGGCTCGTGCAGCCCGGCGCCGATCTTGGCCCAGGCGCCGACCAGCCGCTCGTGCAGGCTGTTCCACTGGTCCGCGTCCGGGCGGGTGTGCTCCAGCCAGTACCACTGCACGATGCTCGCCTCGACCAGCGCGGTCGGGGTGTCGGCGTTGTACTCCAGCATCTTCGGCGGCCCGCTGCCGTCGTACCAGAGGTCGAACCGGCCGTAGAGCGTCGGCGGGGACTCCCGCAGCGAGCGGGCGACCGCCTCGGCGGCCCACTCGGGGATGCCGAACTCGGCGTACCGGCGGCGGGCCACCACGTGCTCGGCGGCGGCCACCGACATCCGGTGCAGCTCCTCCGTGGCCTCCTCCAGCCGGAGCACCTCGTCCAGCGTGAAGGCGTACGCCGCCGTCTCGTCCCAGTACGACATGATCTCGCCGTCGGGCAGCTCGGTGTCCACGTACACCAGGCCCTGGGCCCGGATGGTCTCGTCCCAGCCGGGGCGCGGCGTGCTCGCCTCGCGGCGCACGTCAGCCGCCGCAGGAGGCGAGGTGGGTGCCGAAGCCGCCGCGCTCGGGCAGCGCGGCGGTCGGAGCGGGCTCGCCGCGCGCGGCGGTGGCCGGTGCGGGCACGCGCAGGGCGACCGCGACTGTGTCGCCGCCCCCGCCGGCCGGTCCGAGCGCGCAGTCGTCATCGTCGTCGTCGTAACCGTTGTTGCAGCCGGAGAGCGCGAGGGCCAGCGCGGTCAGCGCGCCGAGCTGCACGGAGGCCGAGCGGAGCCGGCGCCGGGGGTGTCGTCGATCCACGTGAACGTTGTAGCCGATCCCCGCCAGCCGGGGGTGCCCGGCCCAGGCCGGAGGGCGGGACGGAGCGGGCCCCGGACGCACCCGGCGGGGGCCCGGTGGTGAGCGTTACGCTCGGCTCATGCTCCGTTCCGTCATCCTCGCCGCCTCCCGGTCTTCCCAGGTGGAGCGGCTCGTCGCGACGGCCCCGTTCACCCGGGACGTCGTCCGCCGGTTCGTCGCCGGCGCCGCCACCGACGACGCGCTGCGCGCCACCCGCGAGCTCGTCGCCGACGGCCAAGCGGTCACCCTCGACTACCTGGGCGAGGACACCACCAGCCCGGAGCAGGCGAACGCCACCCGGGACGAGTACCTCGCGCTGCTGAGCCGCCTCGCCGCCGCCGGGCTCACCCCGGCCGCCGAGGTCAGCGTGAAGCTGTCCGCGCTGGGCCAGATGTTCGACGAGCAGCTCGCGTACGACAACGCGCGGGCGATCTGCGCGGCGGCCGACGCGGCGGGCACCACTGTCACGCTGGACATGGAGGACCACACCACCACCGACTCGACGCTGGACATCCTGGCGAAGCTGCGCAAGGACCACCCGGGCACGGGCGCGGTGCTCCAGGCGTACCTGCGGCGGACCGAGTCGGACTGCCGGGAGCTGGCCTCAGCCGGGTCGCGGGTGCGGCTGTGCAAGGGTGCGTACAAGGAGCCGGAGTCGGTGGCGTACCAGTCCGCCCGCGAGGTGGACAAGTCGTACGTGCGCTGCATGAACGTGCTGATGTCCGGCGACGGCTACCCGATGCTCGCCACGCACGACCCCCGGCTGATCGCGATCGGCGAGGACCGGGCGCGCTGGTTCGACCGCGATCCGGGCCGGTTCGAGTTCCAGATGCTCTACGGCATCCGCCCGGAGGAGCAGCAGCGCCTGGTCGGCGAGGGCTACACGGTGCGGACGTACGTCCCCTACGGCGACCAGTGGTACGGCTACCTGATGCGCCGGCTCGCGGAGCGTCCGGCCAACCTGGCGTTCTTCGGCCGCGCGGTGCTGTCGAAGAAGTGAGTCAGTCGTTCGACCAGGCCCGGGTGCACAGCACGAGGCGGTAGCCGTCCGGGTCGGCGAACGCGACACCCCACCTGTCCCAGTACGGGCCGGCGGAGACCCTGGTCCCGCCGGCCCCTTCCAGTCTCGGGACCAGCTCGTCGTCGGCCGGACCGTCGAGGTAGAGCACTAACAGGTCCTCCCCGGTGGGACGCGGCTCGACCGCGAGCGTCGTGCCGCCGACCAGCTCCAGGTGCCAGCCCGCCCCGGGCAACCCGAGCATCACCAGGTCGTGCTCGTCCGCGTGACCGCCCTCGTTCCGGTAGAGGACGTCCAGGCCCAGTCCTTGCGTCCAGAACCGTTCGGCGGCGGCGAGGTCGCGGCTCGGGCGGGCGAGGCGTACGTGGGTGTCGGCGGTGATCGGCATGCCCGGGATCGTGCGACCTCATCCCGGGTCGAGGTCAAGCTTGACGGCGGTTGGCTAATGACATTAGCTTTAAAGCTATGACGGTTAGCCAGGTGGTGCGGGACGGCGGCACGATCGCGTACGAGGCGCACGGGACAGGACCGCTCGTGGTCCTCTCGCACGGCATGGGGGAGAACCGGGCGGCCTTCCGCCACCTGACGCCCCGGCTCGTCACGGCCGGCTACCGGGTCGCAGCGGTCGACGTACGCGGGCACGGCGACTCGAGCCCGCACTGGCCCACGTACGCCCCGGAGCAGGTCGGCGGCGACCTGCTCGCCGTGGTGCGGGCGCTCGGCGGCGAGCCCGCCACCCTGGTCGGCAGCTCGTCCAGCGCCGCCGCCGTGGTCTTCGCCGCCGCCGAGGCGCCCGACCTGGTCAGCGGCATCGTGCAGGTCAGCCCGTTCGTCGGCACGCCCAAGCCGAACCCGCTGATGCGTGTGGCGCAGGCGGCAGTCCTGCGTAGCCCCCGGCTGTTCGGGCTGTTCCACAGCACGCTGTTCCCCTGCGGACGGCCGGCGGACGACGCCGCGTACCGCAAGGAGCTGGTCGCCAAGCTGCGCGGGCGGATGGCCGCGGTGCGCGGCGTGATCGCGCCGGCCGACCCGCACTGGACGGCGCGGGCACCGGAGGTGCGCCGGCCGGTGCTGGTGCTGATGGGCACGAAGGATCCGGACTTCCCCGACCCGGGCGCCGAGGCGCGGGCCGCGCGCCGGCTGTTCGCCGTCGCCGAGGCGCGCATGGTCGCCGACTCCGGGCACTACCCGCACGCCGACCAGCCCGACGCCACCGCCGTCGGCCTGGTCGAGTTCCTGGCGGTGACCACCGGTGCCTAGGGCGGGCCTGACCCCGGCGACTGTCGTGCGGGAGGCCGCCGCGCTCGCCGACGAGGTCGGCTACGAGAAGCTGACCCTGGCCGCGCTCGCCGCCCGGCTCGGTGTCGCGCTGCCGAGCCTCTACAAGCACGTCCGGGGCGCGGACGCGCTGCACCAGAAGCTCGCCGTGCTCGCCACCGCCGAGATCGCCGACGTGCTCACGGCCGCCGCCGGGGGCCGCTCCGGTGGCGACGCGTTGCGTGCCGTCGCCGCCGCCTACCGGGAGTATGCGCGGCAGCACCCCGGCCGCTACCCGGCCGCCCAGCGGGCACCCGACCCGGCCGACCCCGACCACCTGGCCGCCGGGCAGCGCGCGGTCGGCGCGGTCCGCGCCATCCTGCTCGGGTACGGCCTCGACGGCGACGCCGCCACCGACGCCATCCGGATGTTCCGGGCCGCCGTGCACGGCTTCGTCGCGCTGGAGGCGGCGGGCGGATTCGGGCTGCCCCGCGACACCGACCGTTCCTTCGGCGAGATGATCGCCGGCCTGGACCGCGCCTACCTCTCCTGGGAGAGCCGATGAAGGCGCTGCTGCTCGGTGTGATCTTCCTGCTGGAACTGGCCCTGCTGGGCTCGGCCGGACACTGGGGCTTCACGCTCGGCGCCGGCTGGCCGGTACGCCTGCTGGCCGGGCTCGGCACGCCGCTGGTGATCGCCGTGATGTGGGGCCTGTTCTGCTCGCCGCGTGCCGCCGTGACGCTGCCCGACCCGGCCAAGCTCGCCGTCCAGGCCGCCTGCTTCCTGACCGGCGGCGTGCTGCTGACCCTGGCCGGCCACGCGGCCCCGGGAGTGGCCCTGGTGGCCCTGTGGGCGGCAGACAAGACCGCGTTGACGCTGACCGGCACCCCGATCTGAGAGATCCTGGACGGATCCGGCCCCGCCGGGGCACTTTCCTACCAAGATCTCGGAGCGGGGCGGAACAGCGGCGGGACTCTTTCCCGGAACGCCCGATTGGTCGTACCCTTCGCCGGTGACCGACGGCGACGAGCAGCCTCCCGGCCGGACGACTGACGGCGACGAGCCTCGTCCCACCGTCGATGCCGCCGACACGAGCGCCGTCTACGCCGGCGCCGACCCCGCCGCCGACGCGGTCGCCGACAACCTCAGCGCCGACGCCGACGGCGAACCTGACGACACCCGCGCCGACGCCGCCCACACCGCCGATGCCGGCGCCGACAGCGCCGCCACCCCCGCCAGCCTGGACCCCGCCGTCGACACCATCGCACCGGCACCGGCACCGGCACCGGATGAGGCGTCGTCGCACCCCGCCGCCGGTCCGGCCCCGTACCCCGTACCGCCGGCGCAGCCGAGCCAGGCGGAGACGCGGGCGGTGCGGGGACGACGGCGGTGGCTGCTCTGGACCGCGCTCGGACTCGCGCTCGGCCTGGTGGCGGGGGTGGTGCCCGGCGTACTCCTGCGGGAGTCGGCGCCTGACGCGGCCGGGCGGTCGGCCGCGAACGCCGACCCGGGCACGGCGGCGCAGCGGCGGCTCGGCGAGCGGATGCTCGCGCTGCTGGACCGGCAGGCCGCCGCGCTGGTCGGCGCGGACCGGGCCGGCTTCCTCACGATCGCCGAGCCGGCGGCCCGTCCGGCGCTGAGCCGCCGGTACGCCTCGCTGCGGGCGCTGCGGGTCACCGTGTGGCGGCCGGCGGCCGACGGGGTGCCGGAGGCCGTCGAGGGGCGGCCGGGGGAGTGGCGGCAGACGGTGACTGTGGGCTACTGCTTCGTGGTACCGGACTGCGGGCCGAGCACTGTGGAGCTGGGCGCGCGCTGGCGGCTGACGGGGGAGGAACCCCGGCTGACCGCGCTGGAACCGTCCGAGGCGGACCCGGCCGGTGTACGGCCGTGGCAGGCGGACGACCTGGCCGTGACGGTCGGCAAGCGGGTCGTGGTGGCCACCACGCCGGCCCAGCGGCGCAAGTTGCCCGGCCTGCTCGCCCAGGCCGAGGCCGCGGCCCGGGCCGCGGACCGGTACGCGGTCGGCGGCAGCCCGCCGGACCGGTACCTCGTCTACTACGCCGGGAAGGGCGAGTGGCAGCGCTGGTACGGCGGCGGGCGGCCGAAATGGACAGCCGGTTACGCCGTGGGTGTCGGGGGCGGGCGCCACGACGTGGTGCTCAACGCCCAGATCGTCACCTCGGCCGGCATGGACGACCTGCTCCGGCACGAGCTGACCCACGCCGCCTCGCTGCCCGACCGGGGCTATGCCGACCGCGCGGACTGGTGGCTGGTGGAGGGGCTGGCCGAGTACGCCGGTGCCGACGGCCAGCCCGTGCACCGCTACGACGGCCTGGCCGAGGTGCGGGACCTGCTGCGCGGCGGCTGGTCCGGGCGGCTGGAGGCGGTGGCGCCCGCCGACGACGCGAGCGACGACCGGGTCGGCGGCGCGTACGGCGTCGGCTACCTGGCCGTACGCCATCTGGTCGACAGGTACGGCGAGCAGCGGATGCTGGACTTCTACCGGGCCGTGGTGCATCAGGGCCGGACCCCGGAGCAGGCCGCCGACGAGGTGTTCGGCGACCCGTGGTCGATGCTGCACGACGACTGCGTGGCCTACGTGCGGGCCGTCGTCGGCTGACCCGTCGACGCCTGTCGACGGGTCGTAGCATGGGCCGGGTGGCCCGCACTCCCTCGCCGCGGCTGCCCGCGGCCCGCCGCCCCCGTCTCGTCACCGCGGTGCTCGCCGTCGTCGCGCTGACCGGCACGACCGCCGCGTCCTGCGGGGACGACGCCCCGGCTGTCGCAGTCGCCGAGGTGGGCCGCGCGCCGGTCAGCGAGGTGATCGACGCCCCGGCCACAGTCACCGCGCGGGCCGCGGCCACCCTCACCGCCCCCGCCGACGGCACGCTCGCAGGTCTGCGGGTGCAGCCGGGGCAGCGGGTGAGCCGGGGACAGGTACTCGCGGTGATCGACTCACAGCCGGCCCGGGACCGCCTGGCGAAGGCGCGGGACGCGCTGCGCGCGGCGAAGCGGGCCGGGCGGGGTGCCGGCACCGGCGACCTGGGTGGCAGCCGGCGCGGCACCGACCGGGCCGCGGACGAGGCGTTCGCCGCCGCCCGCGCCGCCGCCGGCAAGGTCGGCGATCCGCGGGTACGCGCCGCGCTGCTGCTCCAGGTCCAGTCGGCGCAGCGGCAGTACGAGTCGGCCGCCCGCGCCGCCGACCGGGCCGTGGCCCAGGTGCAGCGCGGGGTCGCCGGCCTGAACAGCGCCGTCGGCGCGCTGTCGGCCGCGCAACGACTCCAGGCCCAGCAGGCGTACGACCTGGCGAAGGCGACTGTGGACGCGTTGACGTTGCGTGCGCCGATCGCCGGTGTGGTGCAGCCGGGCGGCACCCGGGCGGTGGCTCCGGCCGACCTGGCCGGGCTGCTCGGTGCGGCGGGTGGCGCGGCGGTGCCCGGTCTCGACCCGTCGGCGCCGGGCAGTGGTGGGCAGGGTGGCCCGCCGCCGGGGGTGGACGACGCGATCCCGGCCGGTGGCCGGGTCACCGCCGGCACGCCGGTGCTCACAGTTGTGGACATCGGCCGGCTCGGCCTGCTCGCCGAGGTGGACGAGACCGACGTGCTGCTGGTCCGGGCCGGGGTGCCCGCGTCGGTCGAACTGGACGCGGTGACCGGCGCGACGTACGACGCGACTGTGCGTTCGGTCGACGTGCTGCCGACCAGCTCGGCCCGGGGCGGCGTCACCTACCGCGTCCGTCTCGACCTGGGCGCCGGCCGGCTCGGTGAGGCCGAGGCCGCTCCGGCCCCACGGCCGGGTATGAACGCCGTGGTGCGGCTGCGGGTGCGGGAGGCCGCCGACGCGGTGGCGGTGCCGGCGTCGGCGGTGTTCTCCGCCGACGGGCGGGACGCGGTCTGGGTGCTGCGGGACGGCCGGGCCGACCGGGTGCCGGTGACGGTGGGCGTGCAGGGGCAGGACCTGGTGCAGATCGTCGACGGCGTACGGGCCGGTGACCGGGTGGTGGTGCGCGGCGCCGACCAGGTGCGCGACGGCCAGGAACTCCCGTGACCGTACCGGCGGTCGAGGCGGTCGACGTCTGGCGCACGTACGAGCTGGACGGTGTCTCGGTGTCCGCGCTGCGCGGGGTGTCGCTCACCATCGACCAGGGCGAGTACGTGGCGGTGATCGGCCCGTCCGGCTCGGGCAAGTCGACGCTCATGCACCTGCTCGGCGGGCTGGACCGGCCCAGCGGCGGCCGGCTGGTGATCGGCGGGCGGGACGTGACCACGCTCACCGCGCCGGAGCTGGCGACGCTGCGCAACGAGACGATCGGCTTCGTGTTCCAGGCGTTCCACCTGCTGGCCCGTACGTCGGCAGTGGACAACGTGGCGTTGCCGCTCGTCTACCGGGGCGTCGGGGCGCGGCAGCGGCGGGAGCGGGCGGCGGCGATGCTGGGCCGGGTCGGGCTCGGCCACCGGCTGCACCACCGGCCCAACCAGCTCTCCGGCGGCGAGCAGCAGCGGGTGGCGATCGCCCGCGCGCTGGTCACCGAACCGGCGGTGCTGCTCGCCGACGAGCCGACCGGCAACCTGGACAGCGCCACCGGCGAGGCGGTGCTGGAACTGCTGGAACGGCTGAACGCCGAGTCCGGGGTGGCGCTGGTGATGGTGACCCACGACCAGGAGGTGGCCGCCCGGGCACACCGGCGCATCGCGGTGCGGGACGGGCTGATCCGGTCCGACAGCCTTCATGATCGACCGCCGTCGGACGGCTCCGGCGTACCTGCGACACTGGACCCCGCTCCCAGCGCGGAGCCCCGGTCCGCGTCCGGAAGCGGCCCGGGGCACCCGCCCGGTGGCCCCGGTGGCGCCACCGGGGCCACCGGGCGCCTTCCGCGGGCCGGGGAGCGGCCCCGGGCCGCAGGCGGCCGTCAGCAGGGCGACGCCGGATGAGGCTGGCCGAGGCGTGGCGGGTGGCGTCGGACGCGCTGCGGGCCAACCGGATGCGCAGCCTGCTGACCATGCTCGGGGTGATCATCGGGGTGGCCTCGGTGGTGATCCTGGTGGCCATCGGTACCGGTACGAAACAGCAGGTCGAGCAGCAGGTCGAAGGGCTCGGCTCGAACCTGCTGCTGGTGGTGCCGGGCCGGATCGAGGTGGGCAACGCGCCCGTGGTCTCGCCGCTGGACCTCAGCGACGCCGACGCGGTCTCCCGGGTGGTCGGCGACCCTGGCAGGGTCGCCGTCACGGTGGCCTCCGGCGCTACCGCGCGGGCCGGCAACCGGTCCGACTTCACCACCGTGCAGGGCGTCCTGGAGACCACCCCGTCGGTGTTCACCAGGTCGCTGTCGCGGGGCCGCTACCTCACCGGGGCGGACGTGGACACCAGCCGCCGGGTGGCGGTGCTCGGCGACTCGGTGGCCCGGGCGCTCTTCCCCGACCGGGATCCGCTCGGCCAGCAGGTCACGCTGGCCGGGGTGCGGTTCCGGGTGATCGGCGTCTTCGCCCCGCTCGGGCAGAGCCTCGGCGTGGACCGGGACGACGAGGTGCACGTACCGGTGACGGCGGCGCAACGGCTGTGGGGCACCCAGCGCATCGACGGCATCGCGGTGAAGGCCCCCGACCGGGAGCGGATCGACGAACTCGGTGACCGGATCGTCGCGGAGCTGTCCCGCCGGCACCCGGACACCGAGTTCAGCGCCGTCACCCAGCGGCAGATCCTCGGCGTGCTCGGCGACATCCTGGGTGTCCTGACCGGCGTGCTGGCCGCCATCGCGGGCATCTCGCTGCTCGTCGGCGGCGTCGGTGTCTCCAACATCATGCTGGTCTCGGTACGCGAGCGGACCCGCGAGATCGGCCTGCGCAAGGCGGTCGGCGCCCGCCCCCGCGACATCGGCGTGCAGTTCCTGCTGGAGGCGGTGCTGCTCACATCGGTCGGCGGCCTGACCGGGATGGCGCTGGGCGTGGGCACCGCGCTGCTCGTGGACGCGTTCTCGCCGATCCCGGCGGCGATCACCTGGTGGTCGCTGGCGCTGGCGTTCGGCGTCTCCGCGGCGGTCGGCATCGTCTTCGGCGTGGTGCCGGCGCAGCGGGCCGGACGGCTCGACCCGGTGGTGGCGCTGCGCGCCGAGTAGCCGGATCGGACGAGACACCCGTCCGGGCGAAAAAGCCCTGGTGGACATCGGGTGAACGGCTGCCTCGCCATGATCAAAGGGTGGAAGGGATCGCGCAGGTCACAGCCGTCCCGCTACCGTACTGGTTACACGCGCGTCGCTCGTCGAGGCGGGAACACCTGCCCGGTGACACGCGCCGGGCACGGGAATGGGTCGGTGAGCCATGGCCGGGTCGCAGTCCGACGCACGGCTGTCGGATGTCAGGTTCCTGACCGTCGCCGAGGTGGCGACGGTCATGCGGGTCTCCAAGATGACCGTCTACCGCCTCGTGCACAGCGGTGAGCTGACCGCGGTACGGGTGGGCAGGTCGTTCCGGGTGCCCGAGCACGCCGTGCACGAATACCTCCGGGGCGCCTTCCAGGAGTCCGCCTGAGCCCTCGGCGCGCCGGTACGCCGAGTGCGACGAAAAGGGGCATCGACGGGGGCGCGTTGGTCCTGATGACGCACTCCGGTTAGGCTGGGCCACGACCGTGACCGCCCTCTGGTGTGCCCTGCCCACCACGCTGGTCCGGTCCGTTGTCCGCAAGCGGTCACGGCGCCACCCGCGGTGGTGCCGTCCGGTCCGCCCCGCACGTTGCATCGAAAGGCTGTCGTATGGGCTCGGTGGTCAAGAAGCGCCGCAAGCGCATGGCTAAGAAGAAGCACCGCAAGCTGCTGCGCAAGACCCGCGTCCAGCGTCGCCGTCTCGGCAAGTGACCGGGGCCGGGCACTGGCCCGGCACCCGGCACCACTTGCCAACTGTCGACCCTCGGAGGCTCAGGTGATCAGGCCGTGGACGTCCCGGCTCGATCCCGCCTGCCGCGCTAGGCGCACGACATGACCCCCGGTGACACCTCCGGTGCCCCGGGGGTCGTCGTCGTCACCGGGGTCGGCCGCTGGCTCGGCGCCCACGTGGCCGCCCGGCTCGCCGCCGACGAGCGGATCGAGCGCGTCATCGGGGTCGATCCGGCACCACCCAACCCCGAGCTGACCGACCTGCTCTCCGACGTCGAACGGATCCGCCTGGACCTCGACTCGCTCGGCGGCCTCCTGCACGACCTCGACGTCGACACGGTGGTGCACCTGGCGCTCGTCACCGCCCCCGACCCGCAGCAGGGTGGCCGGGCGGGGATGAAGGAACAGAACGTCATCGGCACCATGCAGCTGCTCGCCGCCGCGCAGCGCGCGCCCCGGCTGCGCAAGCTCGTGGTCCGCTCGTCCACCGCCGCGTACGGGGTGTCGTTCCGCGATCCGGCCGTCTTCACCGAGGAGACCGAGCCGCGCGAGGTGCCGCGCGGCGGTTTCGGCCGCGACATCCTCGACATCGAGGGGTACGTCCGCGGGTTCCGCCGCCGCCGGGCCGACGTCACCGCGACGGTGCTGCGCTTCGCGCCGTTCATCGGGTACGCCGCCGACACCACGCTCACCCGCTACTTCTCCCAGCCGGTGGTGCCCACCGTCTTCGGCCGCGACCCGCGCCTGCAGTTCGTGCACTTCGACGACGCGCTGGAGGTGCTGCACCGGTCGGTCGCCGAGGACCATCCGGGCACGTACAACGTCGCCGGGCCGGGGGTGCTGTCGTTGTCGCAGGCGATCCGCCGGGCCGGCCGGGTGGCGGTGCCGGTGCTGGAACCGGGCCTGGCCGGGGTCGCCGCGATCGCCCGCAGCCTGGGCTTCGGCCGGTACGGCCTGGACCAGGTGGACCTCTTCGTACACGGTCGGGTGGTGGACACCAGCCGGCTGGAGCGGGAGTACGGCTTCACGCCCCGCTCGACCGCCGCCGCGTTCGAGGACTTCATCCGCGCCCACCACGGCGGCGTCGTGGTCACCCGCGATCAGCTCGCCGCCGCCGAGCAGTTGGTGCTGGAGAGCATCCGGCAGGTCCGCTCGACCGTACGGGAGCGTTCGTGAGCAGCCCCGACGAGCGGCGTGACGGGCGCTTCGACGTACCGCTGGGTGTGCCGGATCCGGGCGCGGAGCCGGCGCGGCGCAACGGGCACCGCCGGGTGACCGCGCCGTCCGCCCGCCCGGCCGCGGCGCCGGACGAGCCGGACACCTCCGCCGACGAGCCGGGCGGCGCGGGCGTTCCGGGCCCGGCCACGCCCCACCAGCCGGCGAGGAAGACGGTCGCCAAGAAGACCGTCGCCAAGAAGGCTGTCGCCAAGAAAGCGGTGGCGAAGAAGGCAGTGGCTGAGCCGACGGCCGGGAGCAAGCCGGCCGGTGAGACGCCGAACGGGCCGGCGGTGGCCGACCGGCCGGGGGACCGCTGGGACCGCAAGGTGGCCCAGGGGCTGGCGTTCCTGCGGCGGCGGCTCGCCGGCGACTACGAGGTCGACGAGTTCGGCTTCGACCCCGACCTGACCGACGCGGTGGTCCACCCGCTGGTCCGGCTGCTCTACCGGGACTGGTTCCGCACCGAGGTCACCGGCATCGAGCACGTGCCCGACGAGGGTGCCGGTCTCGTCGTCGGCAACCACTCCGGCACCGTGGCGATCGACGCGCTGATTCTCTCCGCCGCGCTGCACGACCGGCACCCGGCGCACCGCTACCTGCGGCTGCTCGGCGCCGACCTGGTCTTCCGGATGCCCGTCGTCTCCGAGATAGCCCGCAAGACCGGCGGCACCGTCGCGTGCAACCCGGACGCGGAGCGGCTGCTCGGCAACGGGGAACTGGTGGGCGTGTTCCCGGAGGGCTTCAAGGGCGTCGGCAAGCTCTACGCCGACCGCTACAAGCTCCAGCGCTTCGGCCGGGGCGGGTTCGTCTCCGCCGCGCTGCGCACCGGCACGCCGATCGTGCCGGTGGCGATCGTCGGCGGCGAGGAGATCTATCCGATGCTCGCCGACATCAAGCCGCTGGCCCGGCTGCTCAAACTGCCGTACTTCCCGGTCACGCCGACGTTCCCCTGGTTGGGGCCGCTGGGCATGGTGCCGCTGCCGAGCAAGTGGCTGATCGAGTTCTGCCCGCCGATCCCGACCGCGCACCTGCGCGACGCGGCGGACGACCCGCTCGTGGTGTTCAACCTCGCCGACCAGGTGCGGGAGACGATCCAGCAGACGCTGCACAAGCTGCTCGAACGCCGGCCGGACCCGTTCGGCCCTTGAGCCGGGCCGCGCCGGTCAGGCGTCGCGGTGGCGGCGCCGGTGCAGCGCCAGGCCGGCAGTGACCGCGCCGGCGAGCAGCCCGGCGGCCGCGGTGGAGGGCACGGCGATGCGTACGGCCCGCCGCCCGGAGCGGAAGTCGCGCACGTCCCAGCCCCGCTCGCGGGCCTGCCGCAGCAGCGCCGGATCGGGGTTGACGGCGACCGCGCGGCCGACCGCGCAGAGCATCGGCAGGTCGTTCGCCGAGTCGCTGTAGGCGGCGCACCGGGCCAGGTCCAGCCCTTCCACGGCGGCGAGCTGGGTGACCGCCTCGGCCTTCGCCGGCCCGTGCATCAGGTCACCGACCAGCCGCCCGGTGTACGCGCCGTCGACCACCTCGGCCACAGTGCCGATCGCGCCGGTCAGGCCGAGCCGGGCCGCGATCACCCGGCCGATCTCCACCGGTGCGGCGCTGACCAGCCAGACCCGCTCGCCCGCGTCGAGGTGACGCTGGGCCAGGCGACGGGTGCCGGCCCAGATGCGCGGTGCCATCAGCTCGTCGAAGATCTCGTCGGTGAGGCGTTCCATGTCGTCGACCCGCCAGCCCTGGACGAAGGCGAGCGCGGCCTCCTTGGCCTGCGACATGTCGCCCGCGTGTTCGGTGGCGAGCAGCCGGAACCGGGCCTGCTGCCAGGCGAACCGGGCCAGGTCCCCGGTGGTGAAGTACTTCCGGGCGGCCAGCCCGCGGGCGAACCAGTAGATCGACGCGCCCTGCATCATCGTGTTGTCCACGTCGAAGAACGCGGCGGCGGCGGGGTCGGGCGTGACTGTGGTCGCCGGCGCCGAGGGGGTCTCCGACCAGCCCGCGGTGTGCCCGTGCGCGTCGGTGCTGACGGTCACCTTCCGGCTCCCGGCCACGGCGACCTCCCTGCCTCGACGACGCGTACGTGCTCCGAGTCGAGCGTATCCGGCACGGTGTGACGGCCGGGTGTCCGCCGGGCGAAGTGTGGCGCGGTAGGCGTCGACCGCTCAGCGGCCGGCCGGGCAGGTGGACGGAGCGGGCCCGAGCATGTCGCTGGCCTGCGGCGCGGGCAGCCCGCAGGCGATCGCCTCGCGGAGCGCGTCGGCGCGCTTGCCGGCCGCGTCGAGCAGGGACAGCGAGCGGCGGGTGCGGTCCCGGTCGGCGTGGTCGGGCCGGTCGAGCAGGCCGCTGACCACCCGGCGCTGGCCGGCGAGGAAGGTGTCCACCGCGTCCAGCGCCGTCGGGTCGGAGCGCTGTGCGGCGACAGTGGTCAGCAGGCGTACGCCCTGGCGGGTGTCCGCGTCCATGTCGTCCAGGACGGCACTGAAACCGAGCCGGTCGTCGCGCACCGAGGCGGCCTCGTCGAGCCGGGTGCGGGCGAAGTCGAGGAAGAGCTGCCCACGGCTGATGTCCGAGCTGGCGAGCGCGAGCTGGGCGCGCTCCGTGGAGCGCTTCATGCCGTACAGGGCGTCACCGGGCAGCGCGTTCTCGCTGGCGGCGGAGATGCCGGAGAGGGCGACCGCCCCGGCGGCCACGCCGACCAGGATCGCGCCCCGGGCCCGCGCCCGGCGGCCGGTGATGGCCGGTAGCAGCGCACCGCGTACGCCGGAGATGCCGGTCTTGTCCGGAGCGCCGACGCCCTCGCGGTCGGCGGTGGCCACGAGCATCGCCCGCAGGCCGGTACGGAACTCGGCGTCCACCTCGACGTCGGGCCGCTCGGCGGTGATCCGGCGGCTCACCTCGACGAGTGCGGTGAGTTCACCGTCCGCCTTGGACCGGACGTGGTGCCGGCGTCCGCCGTTGGCCTCGTCGAGGAGTTGCGCGAAGCGCTCGGCTCGCCGACGGGAGAAGAGGTCGCTGTCCACCGCGGCACCCCCTCTCGCTGGTCACGGCCGGGCGGCCGTCGTCGTCACCAGCGACCGGTGGCAGCGTGTGGCCCGGGCCGACCGGAACGGCCGACCTGACCCGCCGGACCGGGTGGCCCGGGGGACGCCGGGACAACCACTGGTCGCACCCGGAGAAACGGACCGCGCCGGTCGCCGGTTACGGCTGGGGCGGCGGCGAAATCACCGGGAGTGAGGGGCGGGTGGGGGTACGTCGGGCATGCGACACCGCCCGGCGAGCGTGCGCCGGCCGGGTCGGGACCGTCAGGAGTGGAAGCCGTCGGGCAGCAGCCGGGCCAGCGCCCGGACCGCCCGGTACTGCAGGGCCTTGATGGCGCCCTCGTTCTTGCCCATGGCGCGGGCCGTCTCGGCCACCGAGAAGCCCTGGAGGAACCGCAGGACGATGCACTCCTGCTGCTCCGGGTTGAGCTGCTTGACGGCGGTGAGCAGGGCGACGTTCGTGATGTGCTCCACCACCGCCGCCTCGGGGCTGCCCTCGGGGCCGCGGTCCTCCCGGTCGGCGTCCAGGACGTCACCGGTGGTGACCTCCAGCCGGTAGCGCCCGGACTTGAAGTGGTCGGCGACCAGGTTGCGGGCGATGGTGACCAGCCAGGCGCCGAGGTCGCGCCCCTGCCAGGTGAAGCTGCCGATCCGCTTGAGCGCCCGCAGGAACGTGTCGGAGGTGAGGTCCTCGGCGAGCTGGCGGTTGCCGACGCGGAAGTAGACGAACCGGAAGACGGTGTCGACGTACCTGTCGTAGATCAGCCCGAACGCCTCGGACTCGCCCGCCTGCGCGCGCTCGACCAGCGTCCACACCTCGGTGGCCGGGTCGGACGGGTCGGGGCGGCTGGGGAAGCCGGTGGCGGGCGCGGCGGCCGGCACGGCGGGCAGGACGGCGGTGTCACCGGTGGTCACCGCCGGCAGGACCGCTGTCTCGGCGGCGGACGGCTCGGCCCCGGTCGCCGCGTCGCCGCGTCGCGCCTGGGCCGGCATGGCCGGGCGGGCCGGGCTGCCCAGGCGGCCGGTCGCGGGCTTCGCGTTGCCGACCGGGGACGCGGGGCGGGGCGGTGCCTCGTTCGTGTGGTGCGCGCGGCTGCGGACGCGCCGCCCGTCACCGCGTACCGCGAGCTGGCCGTCGGCGCCCCGGGGGCCGGGGTCCGCGCGCTCGTTGAGCGGGTTGCGCTGGGCCGGGCCGGTGACGCCGGCCGGTCGTTCGGCGTAACCGAAGGTGGTCACCGCGCCTCCCCAGGCCGAGCGGACAGTGACCGCGCCGGAGGACCGGGTAACACCCGGTCGGGCACGGCCGGGTCGGGACGTGCCGGCGGGCGGCAGATCCCCTTGAGGTGCTGGTCCAATGCGCTCACGGGCACGGGGGCCTCCTCGGGCTGAGGGGTGTCGACTCACGGCAAATGGGGTGAGCCGACCCGAGTGATGATAGGGCCAACGTCACCCACGCGTGGCAAGTCCGTTACACAGAGCGGAAGTATTTCCCGCCAGGTCGCACACATGGCGGACCGGTTGTCCGTCGCGTGTGGTTGACTTTCGCGCCGGAACCTGGTCCGCAATGGAAAGTCCTGGTCGGAGCCGATTTTCTTTTCGCTCGGCGTGTCGCGGCAGCGGTGCGGCCCGGTCGCTTCCGGCTGTCCGCCCGGGTACCGGCGGAGATCCTCATCCCGTGGCTAGGAATCCCACCCTACGGCAATTGCAGTCCCGTGCGGCGGACCCGGCGCCGTGTCCGGGCATGGCCTGTCGGGCACCGCTGTGCCAGACTCAGCCACCGTGCAGGACGCCGCCGAAAGCTCCGCGCCGAACCTCGCCGACCGGCTCCGCCACGCCGCCACGCAGCGGGGCGACCGGGCCGCGCTGCACTGGCGCGACCGGACGCTGACCTGGTCCGAGCTGGACGACGCGGTCACCGCCACCGCCCGCGCGCTGCTCGCCGACGCGCCGCCGGCCGACCGAACCGGCCACCCGCCCCGGGTGGCGATCGCGTTCGGCAACACCCCCGACTTCGTGGTCACCTGCCTCGCCGCGCTCCGGGCCGGCCTGGTGGCCGTACCTGTCAACCCCACGCTGACCGCCCGCGAGCTGCGGCACGTCCTCGCCGACTCCGGCGCCGCCGTGCTCGTCGGCGCGCCCGAGGTGACCGGCCGCGTGGACCCGGCCGAACTGCCCGAGCTGCGTGCCGTGCACACCGCTCCGCCGGCGGCCGGCGACGACACCCCGCCCCGGTTCCCGGCCCGTTCCGGCGACGACCTCGCCGTCCTGCTCTACACCTCCGGCACCGAGGGCCGGCCCAAGGGCGCGATGCTGCCGCACCGGGCGCTCGCCGCCAACCACGACCAGGTCGACCGCATCGAACCGCCTGTGGTCGGCCCCGGCGACGTCGTGCTGCTCGCCCTTCCGCTGTTCCACGCGTACGGGCTGAACTCCGCACTCGGTGCCGTCGTGCGGCACGGCGCGACAGGTGTGCTCGTCGACGAGCCTGGCCCGGCCGGTGCGCTGGACGACATCGCCCGGCACCGCGTCACAGTGCTCGTCGGCGTACCGTCGATGTTCCTGACCTGGGCCGAGGCGGAGCGTGACCCAGCCGCGGCGCTCGCCTCGGTACGCGTCGCGGTGTGCGGCGCGGCGCCGCTGCCGCTCGCGGCCGGCGCGCGCTTCACCGAGCTGACCGGGCATCCGGTGCACGTCGGCTACGGGCTCACCGAGACCGCGCCCGTGCTCACCTCGACGCTCGTCGGCGGCGAGCCGAAACCGGGTTCGATCGGCCGCCCGCTGCCCGGCGTCGGGCTGCGCCTGGTCGGGTCCGACGGCACCGAGCTGTGGCGCGACGGGGTGCCGGCCGACGCCCCCGACGAGGACGAGATGGATCTCTCCGACGAGCCGACCGGCACCGACCCCGGCCAGATCGTGGTACGCGGCCCGAACCTGTTCGCCGGTTACTGGCCGGACGGGCGGGGCGGGCCGGACCCGGACGGCTGGTGGCCCACCGGCGACGTGGCGTACGCCGACGGCGACGGTGACCTGTTCCTGGTCGACCGGCTCGGCGAGCTGATCCTGGTCAACGGCTTCAACGTCTACCCGCACGAGGTGGAGCTGGTGCTCCGGGCGCACCCCGGCGTGGCCGAGTCGGCGGTCCTCGGTGTGCCGCACCCGCGGACCGGCGAGACTGTGCGGGCGTACGTGGTCCGGGCGGCCGGTCCGCCGGTGACGGCGGAGGACCTGCTCGCCCACTGCGCGCGTAACCTGGCCCGGTTCAAGTGCCCGACCGCCGTCGAGTTCGTCGACAGCCTGCCGTACTCGGCGATCGGGAAGGTACGCAAGACCGAGCTGCGCCCGGCGCCCGCGGTGCCGTCGCCGGCCTCGCCGACCGAGATCCGCACGGAGGTATCCGATGTCCAGTGACCCGAGGCTCATCCTGATCACCCGGCCCGGCTGCCACCTGTGCGACGACGCGAAGGCCGCGCTCGACCGGGTGGTGGCGGTCACCGGCGACCGCTGGGTGGAGCGCGACGTCACAGGCGACCTGGAGATGGAGCGCGACTACGGCGACCGGCTGCCTGTGGTGCTGCTCGACGGCAAGGAGCACGGCTACTGGCGGGTCGAGGAGGACCGGCTGCTGCGCGATCTGACCACGCCGCAGCTCTAGCACTATGGTGCTCGGGTGACGGGTATGCGACGCCACCTCGTGTGGGACTGGAACGGAACGCTCCTCGACGACCTCGACCTGGTGGTCCAGGCCACGAACGTCGCCTTCGCCAGCGCCGGCGGGCCGGCGGTCACCGCCGCCGAGCACCGGGTCCGGTTCCGGCGGCCGATCGCCGACTACTACGCCGAGATGCTCGGCCGGGCCGTGGACGCCGAGGCGTTCGGAACGCTCGACCGGGTCTTCCACGACGCGTACCGGGCCGGGCTGACCACCTGCGCCCTGGCCGCCGACGCCACCACCGCGATCGAGTCCTGGAAGGGCAGCCAGTCGCTGCTGTCCATGTGGTTCCACGACGAGCTGGTGCCGACCGTGCACACGTACGGGCTGACCCCGCACTTCCGCCGGGTGGACGGGCTGCGCGCCACGGTCGGCGGCGGGCACAAGGCCGAGTGGCTGGAGAAGCACCTGGCGGAGCTGGGGCTGGGCGGGCACGAGGTGGTGCTGATCGGTGACTCGCTCGACGACGCCGACGCGGCCGCCTCGGTCGGCGCCCGCTGCGTCCTCTACACCGGCGGCCTGTCCGACCCGGACCGGCTGCGCGGCAGCGGCCACCCGGCCGCCGACACGCTCACCGAGGCGGTGACGCTGGCCCGCACGCTCGCCTGACCGGCCCGGTCAGGCGCGCAGGTGGGTCAGGACGGCCAGCACGCGGCGGTGGTGGGTGGTCGCGTCCGGGGGCAGGCCGAGCTTGGTGAAGATGTTGCGGACGTGCTTCTCGACCGCACCGTCGCTCACCACGAGCGCGCGGGCGACGGCGGTGTTCGAGCGGCCCTCGGCCATCAGCGCCAGCACCTCGCGCTCGCGCGGGGTCAGCGACGCCAGCGGGTCGTCGCGCCGCCGCCGGACCAGCAACTGGCTGATCACCTCCGGGTCGAGCACGGTTCCGCCGGCCGCCACCCGGGCCAGGCCGTCGAGGAACTCGTCGATCGCGGCGACCCGGTCCTTGAGCAGGTAGCCGATCCCGCCGCCGCCCCCGCCCGCGGTGTCCAGCAGGTCGTCGGCGTACGACACCTCGACGTACTGGGACAGCACCAGGATCGGTGTGCCCGGCGCCCGGCGGCGGGCCTCCACCGCGGCGCGCAGTCCCTCGTCGGTGTGTGACGGCGGCATCCGCACGTCCACCACCGACACGTCGGGCCGGTGCGCCACCACCGCCTCGACCAGCGCCTCACCGTCACCGACGGCCGCCACCACCTCGTGCCCGTACTCGGTCAGCAGCCGGACCAGCCCCTCCCGGAGCAGTACGGCGTCGTCCGCGATCACCACCCGCATGGGTCCGGTGTCTATCACGCCCGGACCCGGTGGCCGCCCGGCGGCCCGGACGCCGGGCGCGCCGCGCCACCGCGCGACGGCCCGGAGTGCGGGCGAACCGGGTCACCTCGGCAGTTCGGCGTGGATCCGGGTCGGGCCGCCGGCCGGGCTGGCCACCTCCAGGGTGCCGCCCGCCGCCCGGACCCGGTCGGCGATGCCGCTGAGCCCGTGCCCCTTGGCCAGGTGCGCGCCGCCGGTCCCGTCGTCGGTGACGGTGATCTCCAGCCGGCCCACCTTCCGGGTTACCTCCACCCGGCAGGTGTTCGCCCGGCTGTGCTTCGAGACGTTCGTCAGGGCCTCGGCCACCACGAAGTACGCGGTGCTCTCCAGTCCCGGGTCGAGCCGCCCGGCGGCGGTGCCCAGGTCGTCGTCCACGGTCAGCTCGGTGGGCACCAGGGCGCGGGCCGCGAGTGCGGCGAGCGCGCTGGGCAGGCCCCGGTCGACCAGGATCGGCGGCGCGATGCCCCGGGACAGAGCACGCAGCTCGTCCAGCGTCTCCCGGGTCTGCGCGACCGCCTCGTCGAGCGTCTGCCGGGCCGCCTCCGGGTCGGCGGCGAGCTGGTGGCGGGCCCGGCCGAGGTCCATGGCGAGCCGGACCAGCCGCTGCTGCGGGCCGTCGTGGATGTCGCGCTCCAGCCGGCGCAGCGCGACCGCCTCGGCCGAGGCGGCGGCCCGCTTCTGCTCCTCCAGCGTGACGATCCGCTGCCGCATCTCGGCCACGCCGGTGAGCAGCGAGTACGCCAGCCCGGCCTGGAGCCGGGCGCACCCGCGCGCCACCAGCGGGAGGGTGAACAGGGCGAACAGCCCGATCGCGGTGTTCAGGGCGATCCGCGCGCCGGGGCCGTCGCCCATCCCGAGGAGCTGGCTCAGGTCCTGGTCGTCCGCGCCGCGCGGGATGGCCCAGTCGTACGCGATGTAGAGGGTGCCGCCGAGGGCCAGCACCCACCAGACCACGAGCAGCACGAACGTGGGCACCGCCACGAGCAGCCGGACGAAGGCGTGCAGCAGGTCGAGCCACGACTGCGCGTCCCGGATCGGGGTGAACACCCGGCGCCAGAAGCCGGCACCCGGCTCCGGCCGGCGGTAGACCGGGCGTACCCGGGGCCGGTCCTGCACCCCGGCGAGCCGGAGCCGCTCGATGTCGGCCAGCCCACGGGCCGCGTAGAGGAAGCCGGCGAGGATCGGCAGGCCGAGCGTGGTCACCAGCAGCCCGGCGCTGAGTGAGATCCCCACCACTGCCAGCACGAAGCTGACGATCGCCAGCGGGAAGCCCACGAGTACGTAGGTGGTGTCGCGGGCGAGGCGGCGCAGGAGCCCGCGGACGGGGGACAGGGGAGTGGGCGCGGTGGCGAGTGGTGCGGCGGTCATGATTCGAGGCTATGGGTGCGCGCCCCGCCGACCCATCCCGCACGCTGGCCTGTTCGGGGTGGGGTTCTCCCTACTCGAAAACGTGAGACTGGCCTCGCCACGCCGGTCACGGAGCGCTACGAGACCCGCGCGATTGGTCGGGGAAGTCTGGATTGAGCAATAATCGCCATGCGCCGCCGAGAGACGCGGTTGATCGATCTTGCGGGAATGGAGGGGCAGGTGAAGGCGCGTCGCGAGCTTTCAAGATCGCGATTTGTGCACCCCTTCACAAACACCTACTCTGTAGTTCCGACGCGCCCTGCTAGCACAGCCGGCAATCTCGGTCGCCAGCGGGAGTCCCGAAACGACCGGCCCCCGTCGCTGGTCGAGGATCGCACCGCACGGAGTCTCATGAGCCAGCACCGTCAACCAGGCGCGCCCGGTCGCACCGGTGCCGTACCGGCGCTTCCGGACCTGCCCGAGGCGACCGTGTCCCGGCTCCCGGAATACCTGCGTGCGCTGCACGCACTCGCCGACGCCGGGCACGAGACGGTGTCCAGCGAGGGCCTCGCCAACGCCGCCGGCGTGAACTCCGCGAAGCTCCGCAAGGACCTGTCCCACCTCGGCTCGTACGGCACCCGTGGCGTCGGCTACGACGTGGCGCTGCTGGTCGACCAGATCTCCTCGGTGCTCGGGCTCACCCAGTGCCGGACCGTCGCGCTCGTCGGCGTGGGTAATCTCGGTCACGCCCTGGCCGGCTACGACGGCTTCGCCAACCGCGGATTCCGCATCGCCGCGCTGGTCGACGCCGACCGGTCCCGCGTCGGCGAAGTGATCAACGGCCTGGTCGTACGGCACGTCGACGAGCTGCCCCAGATCGTCGCCGAGGAGTCGATCTCGATCGGCGTCATCGCCACCCCCGCCCCGGCCGCCCAGGCGGTCGCCGACCAGTTGGTCGCCGTCGGCGTGACGAGCATCCTCAACTTCGCGCCCTGCGTACTCTCGGTTCCGGACGGGGTCGACGTGCGCAAGGTCGACCTCGCCATCGAGCTGCAGATCCTGTCCTTCCACGAGCACCGCAAGGCATCGCTGACCGCGCTCCCCGCCACCGGCGGGTCCGCCCTCACCGCCCTGCCCGGCGGACTCGCGGCAACCGAAACCCAGGAGGCGATCGGCACGTGAAACTGCTCGTCGTCGGCGCGTCCTACCGCACCGCCCCGGTCGCCACCCTGGAACAGCTGGCCGTCCCGCCCGCCGACCTCACCCGCACGCTGGACCGCCTGATCGCCCAGCCGTACGTCGCCGAGACCGTCCTGCTCTCCACCTGCAACCGGGTGGAGGTCTACGCCGCCGTCTCCGGGTTCCACGGCGGACTCGGTGACATCTGCGCGGTCCTGGCCGACCAGGCCGGCTGCCAGCCCGCGGCGCTCGCCCCGCACCTCTACGTGCACTACGACGCCGCCGCCGTGGACCACGTCTTCCGGGTGGCCGCCGGGCTCGACTCGATGGTGGTGGGCGAGGCGCAGATCCTCGGCCAGCTCCGCGACGCGTACCACTCCGCCGGTGGCGCCGACTCCGCCGGGCGGCTGCTGCACGAACTGATGCAGCAGGCGCTGCGGGTCGGCAAGCGCGCGCACGCCGAGACCAACATCGACCGGGCCGGGCAGAGCGTCGTCACCGCCGCCCTCGACCTCGCCGCCGACCTGCTCGACGGCGACCTGGCCGGCCGGCCCGCCATGGTGGTCGGCGCCGGCGCGATGGGCTCGCTGGGCGTGGCCACGCTGTCCCGGCTGGGCGCCGGCCCGCTCACCGTGACCAACCGGGGCGCCGCCCGTGCCGTCCGGCTCGCCGAGTCGTACGGCGCGTCCGCCGTGCCGATGACCGAGCTGATCACCGCGCTCGCCGACGTCGACGTCGTGGTCGCCGCCACCGCCGCCACCGAGCCGGTGCTCACCCGCGACGTGGTGACCCGGGCGCTGGCCCGCCGGGACGCCGACCGCGGCCCGCTGGTCCTGCTCGACCTGGCCGTCCCGCGCGACGTCGAGCCCGGCGTCGCCGAGCTGCCCGGCGTCGAGGTGATCGACATCGACCGGATGGCCGCCGTCCTCGCCGACGGACCGGCCACGGCCGACGCCGCCGAGGTGGCCCGGATCGTGACCGGCGAGGTCGAGTCGTTCCTGAACTGGCTGCGCGGCGCCGACGTCGCACCGACGGTGGCCGCCCTGCGCGGCCGTGCCGAGGACGTCGTCACCGCCGAGCTGCGCCGGCTCGGCCAGCGCCGCCCCGACCTCAGCGACGACCAGCGCGCCGAGGTCGCCCGCACCGTGCACCGGGTCGTGCAGCGGCTGCTGCACCAGCCGACCGTACGGGTGCGCCAGCTCGCCGCCGAGCCCGGCGGCGACCAGTACGCGGCGCTGCTGCGCCAACTGTTCGACCTGGACGTCCCGCAGACCTCCCCGGTCGACACCGTCCCCGACGTGGTCGTCACCGACCTCGACGGCCGGCCGTCGTTCGACGCCGCCGACGTCCCGCCCACCGGAGGTGCGCGATGACCGCCCTCCTTCGCCTCGGTACCCGGGGCAGCGCCCTGGCGATGGCCCAGTCCGGCCACGTCGCCGAGGCCCTCACCGCGGCCACCGGCCGCCCGGTCGAGCTGGTCGAGGTGGTGACCGCCGGCGACAGGTCCACCGCCCCGGTGCAGCGGCTCGGCGTCGGCGTGTTCGTCTCCGCGCTGCGCGACGCGCTGACCGCTGGCGAGATCGACTTCGCGGTCCACTCGTACAAGGACCTGCCCACCGCGGCGGCGCCCGGCCTGCACGTCGCGGCCGTACCGCCCCGGCAGGATCCGCGTGACGCGCTGGTGGCCACGAACGGGCGTACGCTCGCCGAGCTGCCGCCCGGCGCCCGCGTCGGCACCGGTGCGCTGCGCCGGATCGCCCAGTTGCACGCGCTGGGCATGCAGTTGGAGGTCACCCCGATCCGGGGCAACGTCGACACCCGGCTCGGCCGCGTGCTCGGCCCGGACGCCGACCTCGACGCCGTCGTGCTGGCCCGCGCCGGGCTCAACCGGATCGGCCGTGCCGACGTCATCACCGAGACGCTCGACCCGATGCTCATGCTGCCCGCGCCCGCCCAGGGTGCGCTGGCCGTCGAGTGCCGGGCCGACGACCAGGACGTGGTCGAGCTGCTCGCGCTGCTCGACCACGCACCGTCACGTGCCGCGATCACCGCGGAACGGGCGCTGCTGGCCACCCTGGAGGCAGGGTGCAGCGCACCCGTGGCCGCGTACGCCGTCCTCGCCGAAGGCGAGCCCACCGACGAGGGCGACGTCAATCAGGAGATCTACCTGCGCGGTGCGGTGATCAGCCCGGACGGTACCCGTGACCTCCGGCTGTCCCGCACCGGAACGCCCGCCGACGCGGCGGAGATCGGCAAGGCACTCGCCGCCGAACTCCTCGAACTCGGCGCCGACTCGATCCTCGGCCAGGACGCACAGGCCGGCCCGGGGACCCAGCAACTTGGGAGCACAGAATGACCCGCACCCGTAAGCCCGTAGGCCAGATCGCATTCGTCGGGGCCGGTCCCGGCGACCCGGGCCTGCTGACCCGCCGGGCGCTGGACGCCCTGGTGGAGGCCGACCAGGTGGTCTACGACCGGGGCGTACCCGAGTCGCTCCTGGCGCACGTCCGCGCCCAGGCCCGGCCGGACGCCGAGTTCAGCCCCGCCGAGGGCGTGCCGGGGGACGTGGCGAAGGTGCTGATCTCCGCGGCCCGGTCCGGGCAGAACGCCGTGCACCTGGTCGCCGGTGACCCGTTCGGCCACGACTCGGTGGTCAAGGAGGTGCAGGCGGTCGCGCGTACCGCCGCGCACTTCGAGGTGGTGCCGGGCGTCGGCCAGGCCGAGGGCGTGGCCACGTACGCGGGTGTCCCGCTGCCGGGGGTCCGCACCGCCGCCGACGTCGAGGACGTCACAGCGCTGGACTTCGAGGCGCTCGCCACCGCCGTCGGGCGGGGTTCGCTGGCGCTCGCCGTGGACGCCGGTGACCTGGCCGCCGTCCGGGACGGCCTGCTGGCCGCCGGGGTCGACGGGACCACAGCGGTCGGGGTGACCGGCGACGGCACCGGCGAGACGCAGTACACCACCACGTCGAGTGTCGACTCCTTCGTCGCGGCGGCGCTCGGCTTCACCGGCCGGGTGGTGCTCACCGTCGGCGCGGCCGTCACCGACCGCGACAAGCTGAGCTGGTGGGAGAACCGCCCGCTGTACGGCTGGAAGGTGCTGGTGCCCCGCACCAAGGAGCAGGCCGGCGTGATGAGCGCGCGGCTGCGCGCGTACGGGGCGATCCCGTGCGAGGTGCCGACCATCGCGGTCGAGCCGCCGCGTACCCCGGCGCAGATGGAGCGGGCGGTCAAGGGCCTGGTCGACGGCCGGTACGCCTGGGTGATCTTCACGTCGGTGAACGCGGTCCGGGCGGTGTGGGAGAAGTTCGCCGAGCACGGCCTCGACGCCCGCCACTTCGGCGGCGTGAAGATCGCCTGCATCGGTGACGCCACCGCCGAGGCGGTCCGTGCCTTCGGTATCCAGCCCGAGCTGATCCCCGCCGGGGAGCAGTCCTCCGAGGGCCTGCTGGCCGAGTTCTCGCCGCACGACGAGATCCTCGACCCGGTCGGCCGGGTGCTGCTGCCGCGCGCCGACATCGCCACCGAGACCCTGGCCGCCGGCCTGACCGAGCGGGGCTGGGAGGTCGACGACGTGACCGCGTACCGGACCGTGCGCGCGGCGCCGCCGCCCGCCGAGATCCGCGACGCGATCAAGTCCGGCGGGTTCGACGCGGTGCTGTTCACCTCGTCGTCCACGGTGCGGAACCTCGTCGGTATCGCCGGGAAGCCGCACGCGCGGACCGTTGTTGCAGTGATCGGGCCCAAGACGGCGGAGACCGCCTCCGAGTTCGGCCTGCGCGTCGACGTGCAGCCGCCGCACGCCTCGGTGCCCGACCTGGTGGAGGCGCTCGCCGCCTACGCCGTCGAGCTGCGGGAGAAGCTCGCCGCCATGCCGGCGAAGCAGCGCCGGGGCTCGAAGGTGCAGGGCCCGACCGCCCTGCGGTTCCGCTGACAGGAGGCCCGTCATGCCGTACCCCGAGATCCGGCCCCGCCGGCTGCGCCGCAACGCGGCCGTGCGGCGGCTGGTCTCCGAGACCCGCGTCGACCCGGCCGAGCTGGTCGTGCCGATGTTCGTCAAGGAGGGGCTGACCGAGCCGCGGGCCATCGCGTCGCTCCCGGGGGTGCTCCAGCACTCCCGGGAGTCGCTGCGCAAGGCCGCCGCAGAGGCGGTCCAGGCCGGGGTCGGCGGGATCATGCTGTTCGGGGTGCCGGCGACGCGGGACGAGACCGGCTCCGGTGGCATCGACCCGGCCGGCGTGCTCAACAGGGCGATCCGGGACGTGGTCGCCGAGGCCGGCGACTCGACCGTGGTGATGAGCGACCTGTGCCTGGACGAGTTCACCTCGCACGGGCACTGCGGCCTGCTCACCCCGGACGGCGGGGTCGACAACGACGCCACGCTCGCCGCGTACGCCGACATGGCGGTGGCCCAGGCCGCCGCCGGGGTCCACGTGGTCGGGCCGTCCGGGATGATGGACGGCCAGGTCGGCGTGGTCCGCAGGGCGCTCGACGCCGCCGGGCACCAGGACGTCTCGGTGCTCGCGTACGCGGTGAAGTACGCCTCCGCCTTCTACGGCCCGTTCCGCGACGCGGTGGAGTCGGCGCTGGAGGGGGACCGGCGCACCTACCAGCAGGACCCGGCGAACCTGCGCGAGTCGCTGCGCGAGGTCGAGCTGGACGTGGCCGAGGGCGCCGACATGGTGATGGTCAAGCCGGCGCTGCCCTACCTCGACGTGGTGTCGGCGGTCCGGGACGCGGTGAACGTCCCGGTCGCCGCCTACCAGGTCTCCGGCGAGTACGCGATGGTCGAGGCCGCCGCCGCGAACGGCTGGATCGACCGGGAGCGGGTGATGCTGGAGACGCTCACCTCGATCCGCCGGGCCGGCGCCCAGATCATCCTCACCTACTGGGCCGTCGAGGCCGCCCAGTTGCTGCGCGAGCGCTACTGACCGCCGCCCGGCCGACCGTCGACCCTCTGCTGCCGGCACGTGCGGCGGCGGGCTCGCCTCGCTGGCCGCGCGCTTCCCGGTGTGGTCGCCGCACGTTGTCCACAAACTGGCTGCGCCGCCGCAGCCAGTGGGAGGTGCGGGTAACCAAGTACCGGAGCGTGCCGCCTCCGCCCGATCCGCAGCGGTGCGGATACCGCGGCGGCCCGCCGATCCGCCTATGAGCGAGTCGACGGGCCGCCGCGCGGCACACCGCTCAGTCGTCGTTCAGGATCGTCCCGACGCCGGACGGGTCGGCGAGCCGCAGGCCCGGCACCCCGGCCACGTACAGCGTGAGCTTCTCGTCCGCCTCGCGTTTGCGGTCGCCGCGCACGGTGACCGGGAACGTCAGCGAGGTCTTGCCCGCGGCCAGCACCCGGCAGCCCACGTACGGGTCGTAGTCCGACCCGGCCTGGGCGGTGGTGCCGTAGGTGGCCGCGCAGATCAGGGCCGGCTCGGAGAGCGGGCGGGACACGGTGACAGCGAACGTCATCGTGCTGGTGCCCTTGTCGCCCTCGGTGACCGAGGTGTCCGCGACCCGCAGCGAGGCGCGCGACCGGAACCGGGCCACCTGCGGGTCGTGGTCGCTGGCACCCCGGTCGCCCAGCTCCGGCGCGTCGGTGGGGTAGTCGGCGTTGATGTGCGCCGTCCGTACCTGCACCAGGTCGTCGTGCATCGGGTCGTTCACGAACAGGTTGTCCAGCGTCTGCGCCTGACCGCTGAAGGTGTACGAGTACGCCGACGCCGGCGAGTCCTTCACCAGGTCGTCCCAGAGGTTGTGCAGCCCGGCCTCGTACAGCGGGGCGAGCTGGTCCGACGGGGTCGGGTTCTGGGCGGTGGCGATCGGGTCGTCCGGCCGGGGGAAGACGTTCAGGTCCCCGCCGTAGACCACGCGGGCGTCCGGGTCGCTCGCCTCGACCGCCTGCACGATCGCCGCTCCGTACGCGGCCTGCTCGCGGCGCTGCCCGACCCGGCTGTCCGGTCCGGACGAGAAGTGGTTGGCGACCGCCCAGAGCGTGAACCGCTCGGCCGATCCGGGGCCCGCCTTCACGGTGAACCGGGCCACCTGCGCCGCGCGGGTGTAGACGTTGCTGCCGTCCACCCCGGTCGACCGGTCGACGTCGGCCGGCAGCACCGCGTTGAGCGCCTTGGGGTTCTGCACGTCGCTGTTGGACGGCAGCGCCGCCGAGCGGTACTGGACGGTCGGGGCGGAGCCCAGCAGCGGGTCGGCGGCGGTCGCCTCGGCGAGCGTCAGCCGGTCGGTCCGGTAGAGGAACGCCGAGGCGATGCCCCGGGCGTCCGCGCCGGTCCGGTCGTACGCGGCGGCGTACACCGGGCCGCCGTTCGCCGCGATGGCGAGCGCCAGCTCCTGCACGGTGTCCGGCGCGCCGTCGGCGTTGTTGGTGTCACCGCAGGCCAGAGCGCCGTCGACCACCGAGCAGATGTCCTGGTCCTCGGCCTCCTGCACCAGGATCAGATCCGGGCTGTGCAGCGACTGGACGATCTGCCGGGCCTGTACGGCCAGCTTGGCGGCGTACGCCTCCGGGCTCGCCGGCACGTAGTCGAACGGCGGACTGACGCCGGGGCACCCGTTGTTGCCGGCGAAGTCGCAGCCGTCGAACGGGTCGTCGCGGTAGTCGTACAGGTTCTCCACGTTGTAGGTGGCGATCGCGACCTCGCTGCCGCGGTCGGCCGGCTGCGGCGGGTGGTTCGCGGCCGGGTCCGCGCCACCGGTCAGCGTGAGCTGCTCCGGCTGCACGCTGTACTTGCTGAACGCGTACGAGACGGAACCGTAGGCGTCCTCGGTGAGCGTGTCGAACGTGCGCGCCTCGGGCAGCAGCGCCCGGGAGTCGCCGGCGGTCGCCTTCACGCCGCCGGCACCCAGCAGGATGCGCTGGTTGTTGCCGTTGTCGAACAGCGTGCCGGGGATGTCGTCGAGCGGGTGTGCGTCCCGGAACACCCGCCGGGCGTACGGGTCGGACCGCTTCATCACCGGATCCTCGCGGTCCAGCACGTAGATCTCGGAGTCGGCGGTGGAGGAGTAGATGTGCCGGGGCGCGGAGACGCCGCTGCCGGCGCGTACCCGCATCCGCTCGCCCTCGTGCCGCTCCCAGAACAGGTCGGCGGCGGCCGCCTCGGCCGGCGGGACCGCGTCGTCGACCCGGACCACGGTGTCCACGTCGAGGCCGGAGTCGAGCTTGCGGACCAGCGAGGCGCTGGACAGCTGGGTCTGGTTGAAGTACTCGGAGACCCGGCCGCGCAGCACGACCTCGTCACCGACGGTCGGGGCGTACCCGCCGATCAGCGTGGTGAACGAGCCCATGAAGACGAACAGGCCGTCGGAGGTCAGCGGGTCGCCGTCCTCGGTGCCGAGCCGGCTCTGGAGGTAGAAGCCCCACTGGTCGGCCCCGGCCGAACTGCGGGTCAGCGACATGCCGGTGATCACGCCGCGTACGTCGTACAGCGTGGAGCTGGTGCCGTTGCCGCTGGCCGGCGCGAGCGGCGACCGGTCGGTGCGGCCGTCCTCGTCGTCGGCGGTGCGGCCCTGCACCTCGCCGATCGACAGCACGCTCGTGGCCTGCACGGTGAGCGTGCAGGTGGCGCTGTCGCCCTCGGCGTCGGTGGAGGTCACCGTGACCGCGTAGCTGCCGGCCGGCAGGCCGGTGGCGGTGAGCGTCGCGGTGGCCGTGCCACCGTCCGCGGTCGCCGGGGTGAACGCGGTACGGCTGATCGAGCCGCTCGCCGGCACCGGCACGACCGAGGTGACCGCCAGGTCGGTGATCGTGTCGTCGACGTCGGTCGCGGTCACCTCGCGGGTCGCGGTGGCGCCCGCCGACAGCGTCAGCGCACCGCCGCAGGCCAGGGTGGCCGGCTGGTCGACCGGCCCGCCGCCGACGGTGTGGCTGCCCAGCCCGTCGAACGTGTCGGTGGCGAAGCCGGCCCACTGCGCTGCCGGGTCGAACGGGTCCGCCGGGTCGGTGTCGCCGGCGGCCACCGAGGGCAGCCGGCGCAGCGTGTTGTCCGCGGTGCTGGTGAGCCCGCTGCCCCACTCGGTGCCCGGGTCGACGCCGACCTGGCCCAGGGAGTCGACCACCGCGTCGCCCTTGCGCAGCACGATCGCGTCGTCGCCGTTGAACAGCGAGCCGGAGTACGTCTGGTCGGCCTGGGCGAGGATCGCCGGGGCGGCCGCCGCGGCGGCGAAGACGAACACGTCACCGGCGGCGACGGTGCCGGTGAGGGCCACGTTCGTCGAGGTGGTGGCGCCGTTGAAGTAGAGCTGGAGCTGGTAGCCGCGGGCGGCCAGGTCGATCGGGGCGCCGGTGCCGTTGTACAGCTCCACGGCCTTGTTGTTGGACGATCCCTCGACGTACTCCGAGATGAACAGGTCGGTGGGCGCGGCGCTGGCCGCGGTGGGTGCGACAGCGATCGCCGTGAGGGTGACGGCGGCGGTGGTCGCGAGCGCGGCGAGGGTGCGGCGCGGGCGCATGGGGCCTCCACGATGGGTGGACAGGAACTAGCGAACGTTAAGGCTCTCGTGGGTACACCGTCCAGCCCTTCGACGGCCGGACGGTGAACTGTCAGCGGTGACTGTCCAGCCGGTGCACCAGTTCGGCGACGTCCACACCGTATTCGCACCAGTCGCGGTCGGGGCGGTAGCCCAGCTCCGCGTTGACCTTCAGCATCGACTCGTTGTCCTGCGCGTTCCAGGTCTGCACCTCGGCCACCTCGGGCTCGGCCGAGCGCAGCTCCAGCAGCATCCGCGCCTTGATGGCCCGGTCGATGCCGTAGCCGCGGTGGTCGTGGACGACGATCGTGTCGTACTGGTCGGCCCGGGTCGGGTGCTGCGCCGGCACCACCACCTCGGTCAACCCGGCCACCTCGCCGGTCTGCTCGTGCAGCGCCAGCACGATGTACGGCTTCATGCCGCGCCTGTGCAGCGTGGCGAGGCTGTCGCGCAGCCGGTCCGGGTCGTAGGAACTGGGCCGCAGCTCCACGTCGTCCACGTCGCGCACCTCGGCCTTCGCCCGCGCGTACGCCTCGATCAGCTCGTCCGGCGGGCCACCCGGCCAGAACTCCACGTGGTAGCCCGCGCCGACCTCGGCGGCCATCTCGGTGAGCGCCGGCCAGTCCACCGTGCGCAGGTCGAGCACGCTGCGGGTCTCCACGTAGTCGCGGGTGAAGCCCAGTGACTCGTAGAACGCCACGGCCGGGGTGTCGCCGACCACCTCCACGCCGATCGACTGGAAGCCCTCGTCCCAGACCCGGCGGGCGGCCACCCGCACCAGCTCCCGGCCGATGCCGCTGCGCCGGATCGTCGGATGCACCAGCACTTCGAGCACGCCGATCCCGCCGAGCAGCAGCACGTGCACATGCCCGACGACCGCCCCGGGCGTGCCGTCCGGGGCGGCGTCCTCCTGCGCGACCCACGAGATCCGCCGCTCGCCGGGCATCACCTCGGAGAGATACTCCCGCATGGAGTCCTCCCGCCATGGCGGATCCTGCGGCAGATCGGCCGCCAGGACCGCGTTCAGCGTGTCCAGCAGGGACGCGATCTCGGCGGACGACGCGGTCCTGGGATCCCACTCGCGCACCATCACCCGTCTAGCTTGCCGTCAACGGCAGCCGGGGGGAAGGGTTCAGTCCGCGAATGTACGCGAGCCGTCACCTCACGTCGCGGCTGAGCCTGCCGTACTCGTCGGCCTTGTCGAAGACGGCCTGGGCGTACCGACGCACATCGTTGTAGGAGAGGATGGCGCCCCACCAGTCGCCCGGGATGGTCATGTTCCGGCCGCCCTTGCACAGGTAGAGCCCGGCGGCCAGCGCCGCGTCGTCGATGTCGTGCGGGTTCTTCACGCCGTCACCGTCGGCGTCCGCGCCGATCTCCTGCCAGGTGGTGGGGATGAACTGCATCGGGCCGAGCGCCCGGTCGTGGACGCGGTCGCCGTCGAGCAGCCCCTGGTCGGTGTCGAGGATCCGGGACCGGCCGCCCTGCCCGTCGAGCGGCTCTCCCCTGATCTCCGGCAGGGCCCGCCCGTCGGCTTGCAGGGTGGCGCCGTTGGCCGCGCCGTGGCGCGACTCGACGTACCCGATGGCGGCCAGCGTGGTCCAGCTCAGCTGGCAACCGCGGTTGGTCTGGGCGAGCACCAGTTCGGCGTAGGCGTACGCCTGGAGCGCCACCGCGGGGATGCCGGTCACCGCGCTGACCCGCTGCGCCCAGCCGGCGAGCGCGTCGGCGGGACGCCCGGCGGGCAGCACCGGAGCTGTGGTCGCCCCGGGCAGCGGGGTGCCGGTCGGTGCGGTGGTGCCGGGCAGGCCGGTCGGCTCCGGCAGCGGGGGCGTGGCGGGCGCCGCCGCGGTCTGCGGCACGGTCTGCGAGGGGGTGGCCTCGGTGACCGGCTCCGACCGGCCGGCCGCGGCGGGCACGATCACCGCACCGGCGGTGGTGGCGGCGGTGACCAGCGCGAGCAGGAACAGCGCGGGCAGGGCGGTGCGGCCGCCGGGTCGCCGGGACCAGGCGCGGGTGGCCCGGGCCGCGTCGACGGTGAGTTGCCCCGGGCGGGTCCGGACGGCGTGCGCGAACGGCATCCGCCGACGCCGCCCGCCGCTCTCGGCCGCCGACTCGGGCTCGGCCGTCGGCCCGGAGCCCGGCTGCTCGTCGCCGCCCGGCCCGGGCTCGCCGTCCGGGGCGGCCGCCGCCCCCGCGCCGGCTGCGGCGTCCGTGTCGCGGGCCGGGTCGGCGGGCGACTTCGGGGGGAGGGAATCGCGCTCGCGGCGGGGCTGCGGGATGGACCGGGTGCCGTCGTCGGGTGGCGCGGCGGGTCGCAGGGGCCAGGCCGTCGCTCGCCGTTCGCCGTCCACCACCCGTCGAGTATCACCCATCCGGGTGACGACGTCAGGCCCGGCCGTACGCTTGGGACATGCCCCGGTACGAGTTCCGTTGCCGCGCGTGCGGCGGCACCTTCGAGGTCAACCGTCCGATGGCCGAGGCCGACCGGCCGGCCACCTGCCCGCAGGGCCACGCCGACACGGTGAAACTGCTGTCCACGGTGGCCGTCACCGGACGGGGCGGCTCCGCCCCGAGCGGTGGGATTCCCAGCGGCGGTGGTTGCTGCGGCGGCTCCTGCGGCTGCTGACTTTCCGCCGTCCGTCCCGCGGGTCGATCGGGGTCTTGCCGCCGGTGTGATCCTTTGGCACCTTGGGGCGGAATCTGCCCAGCCGTTCTCACGATGCGTGACGGCACGACCATAGGGCAGCATGAACCCGACGTCACCGGGCGGAGGTTCGACGTATGCCGCAAGGACACCACCTCCCCACCGGGTGGGTGACCTTCGTGTTCACCGACATCGAGGGCTCGACGCGGCTGGCCCGGATGCTCGGCCCGGTCTACCGCCCGGTCCTGCACGAGCACCGGCGGCTGCTGCGCGACACCCTGGCCGGCACCGACGGCGCGGAGCTGCTGACCGAGGGGGACTCGTTCTTCCTCGCGTTCCCCGACGCCGCCGCCGCGGTCCGCGCCTGCCTGACCGCGCAGCGCGCGCTCGCCGGCCACGAGTGGCCCAACCCGGACGCCACCCCCCGGGTACGGATGGGGCTGCACACCGGCTACGCCGAGCCCCGCGACGGCGAGTACGCCAGCCCCGAGGTGCACCGGGCCGCCCGGGTGGCCGCGGCCGCGCACGGCGGGCAGGTGCTCTGCTCGGCGGCCACCGCGCGGCACGCCGACCCGCTGCCGGACGGAGTGTCGCTGCTGGACCTCGGGCTGCACCGGCTGCGCGGCTTCGACGACCGGGAGCGGCTGTTCCAGCTCGTCGCGTCCGGGTTGGAGCGGCGGTTCCCGCGTCCGCGTACCGCCGAAGCGACAGCACACAACCTGCCCACCCAGGTCACCTCGTTCGTCGGCCGGCAGGCCGAGCGCGCCGAGCTGGGGCGGCTGGTCGAGGCGTACCGCCTGGTGACCGTGCTCGGCGCGGGCGGTGCCGGCAAGACCCGGCTGGCGGTGGAGCTGGCCTCCGGGATCGTCGAGGACTACCCGGACGGCGTCTGGTTCGTCGACATCGCCGCGGTGACCGACCCGGGGCTGGTGGCGTTCGAGATCGCCGCCGTGCTCGGCCTGCGCCCGGAGCCGGGCCGGCCGATGGTCGACACCCTCGTCGAGTACGCGGCGCCGCGCCGGATGCTCGTGCTGCTGGACACCTGCGACGCCCAGACCGCCGCGTCGGCCGAGGTGATCGGCCGGCTGCTCGCCGGTGGCCGGGGTGTGCGGGTGCTGGCGACCAGCCGGGAGTCGTTCGGCGTACCCGGCGAGGTGGTGTGGCGGATCCCGCCGCTGTCGGTGGACGAGGGACCCGACGGCGGGGGGAGCGACGCGGTGGCGCTGCTGCTGGACCGTACCGCCGTTGCGCGGGGCGGCCGGGCGCCGGAACCGGCCGAGCAGGCCGACCTGCACCGGGTGGTACGCCGCCTGGACGGGCTGCCGCTGGCCATCGAGCTGGCCGCGGCCCGGCTGCGGGTGCTCTCGGCCGGGCAACTGGCCGAGCGGCTCGACGACATGCTGGGCACGCTCGACGCCGGGCGGGAGACGGCGGAACCACCGCCGGTGGAGGCCGGCTGGAGCGGCAACCAGCAGGACACGGTGGACCTGGTGGCCGCCGCGACCGGCGCCGCCCCGCCCACCCCGGCGACCCGGGCGGTGCAGCGTTCGGCGAGCGAGCGGCACCTGACCATCCAGGCCACAGTGACCTGGTCGTACCGGACGCTCGGCGCGCGTTCGGCCCGGCTGCTGCGCTGGATGGCGGTGTTCGCCGGCCCGGTGGACCTGCCCACAGTGCAGTGGCTGCTCGACGAGGACCCGCTCGACCCGCTCTCGGTGCTGGTGGACAAGTCGATGGTGCTGGCCGAGCCGCACGCCTCCGGCAGCACCTACCGGATGCTCGACCCGATCCGGGCGTACGCGGCTCGGCGGCTGGTCGAGGCGGGCGAGGAGCAGGGCGCCCGGGACCGGCACGTCGCCTGGTGCCGGCATGCGCTGGACCGGGCGCACCTGGGCCCGGACGGCCGCCCGGTGACGCTCTCCCTGTACGCGCTCGACCCGCTGGCGAACGAGTTGCGGGCCGCGTTGCGCTGGTGCGCCACCGGCGGCAGCGCCCGCTCGGGCCTGTCGCTGGCGGGTGACCTGGACCAGTGGTGGCGGGAGCGCGGGCTGGCCCGGGAGGGACGGCTCTGGCTGTTCCGGCTCTACGGCCGGCTCGCCGAGACCGGCGAGGTGATGCCGGACGCCGAGCTGGCCGCCGCGTACCACATGCACTCGCTGCACGCGGGCGCGGACGGCGAGTTCGGCGAGGAGCTGCGGTACTCGCAGCGGGCCGAGGCGGCCGCCCGGCAGTCCGGCGACCGGGGGCTGCTGGCGCGGGTGCTGGCCGGGCGCGCGGCGCCGCTGGTCGACATGGGGCAGTTCGCCGAGGCGGAGCGGGTCTGCCGTGAGGTGATCGACTGGGCGTACGCGCAGGACGTGGTGGGCGACGCGCTCCTGGCCGTGTACAACCTCGCCGAGCTGCTCTGGCGCCGGGGCGCGCTGGACGAGGCGGCCGATCTGCTCGCCGCGGCCCGTCCGGTCGAGGCGGCCCGGCCGGCCGAGCGGGGTGGCCGGTCGGTGGACATGCTGCTCGGGGTGGTGGCCCTGGCCCGGGGCGACCTGGTCGCCGCGCACGAGCACCTGCTGGTGGCGTTGCGGTCCCGGATGAGTCACGGCTACCTGGGCCGGGCCTGCGACACGATCAACGCGATAGCGGTTCGCTGCGCGCTCGCCGGGGACGCGCTCTGCGCGGCCCGGCTGTTCGGGGCGGCGCAGGCCACCCGGGCGAACCTGCGGGCCACGCCGGGGATATACGGCCCGTACTGGGCGGCCCGGCAGGCGGAGTTGCGGCGGGTGCTGGGCGACGAGGCGTTCGACGCCGCCTACGGCGCCGGGACGGGGCTGCGGCTGGACGAGGTGGCCGCGCTGGCGCTGCACGTCGAGCATCCGGACCTGGCCGCCGACTCGCCCCGGTTCGGCGCGTCAGCCGCCGGCTCCTGGCCCGCGTTCCAGCCCCGCAGCACGGCGGGCTGAGCCGGAGGACCGCGCCGCACGACCGCCGGGCGGACGGCGAGCCCGCCGCGCCGACCGGGCGGGGAGCCCGCCGAGCGGCGGACTCCCCGGTGGCGCGTCAGGCGCGTGCGACGGCGCGGTGTTCGGCGTCGGCCTTCATCCGGGCGGCGCGGTCGAGGTCGGCCTGCGACACGGCGGCGACCGAACCGAACACGCTCACCGCCTGGTAGTACGTCCAGGCCAGGCTGTAGCAGGCGGGCCGGACCGCCGCGTTGTACGTGGCGCAGACCCGCTTGAGGTCCTCGTAGAAGGCGCTGTCCAGCCGGGACTTGTTGGCCGAGAAGACGCCCATCGCCTTGTGGTTGCGGTAGCCGAAGTCGTGCCGGTAGCAGGAGAGCTTGAAGTTGAAGCCGATCGGGTTGTCCGGGCTGGACGAGCAGTAGTCGGTGGACCAGTCGAAGCCGTACCCGGACCAGGGGGCCCGGTTCAGCCGGGCGCTGTTCCAGGCGTTGTAGCTGGAGGCGCTGGTCTGCGTCCAACTGGTCAGGACGGAGAGCTTCTGCTGGGTGCTCACCGCGGCCGTGGCCGGTGTGGCCAGGCCGAGCATCGTGAACAGGGCGAGTGTGGCGGCGGCGAGGGTGGTGGCGAGGCGACGGGACAAGGGAAACCTCCGCGGGGTACGCGTGGGGCGGGCTCCGGGATCTCCGGATGCCGATCAGTGTTGATCAATGAGGTGACGCGGGGCGATGCTCCGGGAAACGGCTTACTGCCATTTGCCCAAACAGACGAATGCCCCCGGGCCGTCGAGGCGGCCCGGGGGCATCCGGCGGGGATCAGCGCACGAAGCGCGGCGGGCTCGCCAGGCTCTCGTTCGCCAGCCGGTCCAGCGCGGTCACGTAGTAGGTGTACCGGGCGCCGTCGGTCGCCGTGGTGTCCACCCAGGACTGCACGGCGCCGTCGGTGGCCCGGACGGTGCCGACCAGGTGCGAGGCGTCGGCGAAGTCGCAGCGCCGGGCCAGGCCGTGCCCGTCGAACCGGTAGATCGCGTACGACGCGGCGGTGCCGAGCGGGCCCTTGCCGTCGGCCGGCTGACGCCAGCTCAGGCGTACCCCGTCCGCCTCCCGCTGGGCCTTGGTGACCACCGGGAACAGCAGCGGCTTGCGCGGCAGGTGCGTCATGGTGGGCACCAGCGCCGGGCGGGAGTAGTGCTCGGCGGCGTAGATGTCGGTGGCGCCGAGCCGGTTCGCCCGGACCTGCACCGCGGAGAAGTGCACGTTGCCGAGCACCTCCGGGTACGACCGGTTGAGCGTCAGGTGGTTCGACAACTCCTGCGGGTTCATCCAGAACGATCCGTACGCCGGGTCACCGCTCTTGTAGTCGGCCTGGCCGATGTAGAGCTGCACCCGTGTGCCGCGCACCTGCTCGGCCCACCACGGCACCAGCCGGGCGTAGTCGGCGGCCGGGTACTGGCCGATGTACCAGTAGAGCTGCGGCACGATGTAGTCGATCCACTCCTCCTTGACCCACTTGCGCGAGTCGGCGGAGATGATGTCGTACGACTGCGAGCCGGTGGTGTCCGAGCCGTTCGGGTCGGCCGACGCGTTGCGCCAGATGCCGAACGGGCTGACGCCGAACTTCACCCACGGCTTGACCGCCTTGATCTTGGCGTTCATCTCCTGGATCAGCAGGTTGATGTTGTCCCGCCGCCAGTCGGCCTTGTCGGTGAAGCCCCTGTTGTACGCCGCGAACGTGGCGTCGTCGGGCACCTGGTGGGTGCCGCTCGGGTACGGGTAGAAGTAGTCGTCGAAGTGCACGCCGTCGATGTCGTACCGCTTGACCGCGTCCATCATCGCGGTCTGGACGAACTCGCGGACCTCGGGGATGCCGGGGTTGTAGTAGAGCCGGCTGCCGGCGACGCCGGCGGGCGGGTAGGCGAAGACCCAGTCGGGGTGCTGGCGGGCCGGGCTGTCCGGGGCCAGTTGCGACAGGTCGGCGCCGGCGCCGCCGGGCGCGGGCATGGAGACGCGGTACGGGTTGAACCAGGCGTGGAACTCCAGGTTGCGCTTGTGCGACTCGGCGACCAGGAAGTCCAGCGGATCCCAGCCGGGGTTCTTGCCGCGTACGCCGGTCAGGTACTCCGACCACGGCTCGTACGGCGAGGGCCAGAACGCGTCCGCGGTCGGGCGGACCTGGACCACGACGGCGTTGTGGTTGAGCTTCTGGGCCAGGTCGAGCCAGGCCAGGTATTCGGCCTTCTGCTTGGCCACCTGGTCCGGCGCGGTCCAGGAGTCCTTGCTGGGCCAGTCGATGTTCGTCACCGAGGCGATCCACATGGCCCGGAACTGGCGCTTGGGGGTGGCCGGGTCGGTGACGCAGTCGGTGGAGGGGGAAGTGGCGGTGCCTGTGTTGTCGCCGGGGGCGGCCTGCGCCGGTGTGCCGGCGACCAGCGTGCCGAGCAGCGCCGCGGCCAGCGCGGCGGCTCCGAGCCGAGTTGCCTTCATGCGGTGCGGTCCCTTCGTCGGGTCCGGGGGGACGGTCGGCGGCGGGGCGTCGCGGCAAGTTTCGCCGCGCTGCCCATGCCACCGGTAGAAAACTTTCATCTATCCGTGCCCGGCGCAAGACCCTGACGGCCGATCGATGTCCGGCATCGTCCGATCGGCCGGATCGTGACGATTCCGATACCTGCGGCGCCGGCCCGGCGCGGTCGACCTGATCGGCATCGTGATCGGCACCGGCATCTTCACGCTCGTCGTCAACCTCGGCGCCGTCGGCATCGTGTTTCTTCGTCGGCGTGCTCACCGCAGCCGCAGTGGTGTTCTTCGCGTACACCGGGTTCGAGGCCGTGGCGAACCTGGGTGAGGAGACCCGCAAGCCCAAGCGTGACCTGCCACTGGCCTGCTCGGCACGCTGCTCATCTCCACGGTGCTCCACATCGGCGTCTCGCTCGTCGCCCATCACGTCCGCGTTCCGGGCGGCCGGCGCCGGCTGGGCCGCGGTGCTCGTCTCCATCGCCGCCGTCGCCGGGCTCACCAGCGTGATCCTGGTCGACCTGGTCAGCATCGGCGCGCTCTGCGCGTTCGCGCCGGTCGCCATCGCGGTGCCGATCCCGCGCGAGCGCCGCCCCGATCTGGAGCGGCCGTTCGAGGTGCCGTTCCCGCCGGTGCTGCCGACCGTCACCGCCGTGGCCCGCCTCCACCTGAGCCTGAACCTGTCGGTGGAGACCTGGCTGCGGTTCCTCGCCTGGACGCTGATCGGCGCGGTCATCCACGTCGGGTACGGCCACCGCAAGAACCGGCCGGCCCGTCGCGAGCACTCGGACACCCCCGAGCCCGCCCCCACCCCCTGAGGCGGGCCCTCCCTTACCCGGTCACCCCTTCAGGCCGCTACGGGAGACGCCCTGGATGACGTGCCGCTGGGCGAACACGAACAGGATCAGCACCGGCACACTCGCCAGCACCGCACCCGCCATGATCACTGGATAGTCGGTCACGTACGCGCCCTGGAGCAGGCCCAGGCCCGCCGGCAGGGTCAGCCGTTCCGGGCTGAACAGCACGTACACCGGCCAGAGGAAGTCGTTCCAGTTGGTCAGGAACGACAGCACCGCGAGCGTGGCGAAGGCCGGCTTCGACAGCGGCAGCAGCACCTGGCGGAAGACCTGCCAGTGGTTCGCGCCGTCCAGCACCGCCGCCTCCTCCAGCTCGGTCGGGATGGAGAGGAAGAACTGGCGCAGGAAGAACACCCCGAACGCGCTCGCCGCGCCCGGCACGATCACCACTGTCAGCGTGTCGATCCAGTTCAGCCGCTCGGCGATGATGAAGTTCGGGATGATCAGCGAGGTGGGCGGCAGGAACAGCGTGCCCACGATCAGCGCGAACAGCAGCCTCCGGCCGCGGAAACGCATCCGGGCCAGCGCGTACGCTGCCATCGACGCGGTCACCAGCACCAGCAGCGTGTGCAGGGTGGCCGCCAGCATGCTGTTGACGAACCACCGCAGCACCGGGTTCGCCGCGTTGTCGACGATCTGCTGGTAGCCGTAGGTGGAGAACGGGTTCGGCAGCCAGCCGGGCGGCACCCGCTGCGCGTCGTCGTACGTCTTCACCGAGGTCAGCAGCATCCAGACCAGCGGGGTCACGAAGATCGCGGTGATCAGCAGCAGTACGCCGTACCGCGCCACCGCGCGCATGTTCCTCATGTCGTCCCCTCAGTCTTCCCGGTAGCGGAACAGCCGGAAGTTGACGACGCTCACCACGGCCAGCATCAGCGCGAAGAACACGCTCATCGCGGCGGCCCGCCCGGCGTCGTAGTCCCGCAGCCCCTCGTCGACGATCCGCCAGACCACCGTGCGGGTCTGCTCGCCGGGCGCGCCCTGGGTGATCAGGAACGCCTGGCCGAACACGTTCGCCGAGGCGAGGATCGTGGTGGTGAAGACGAACAGCATCACCGGGCGCAGGCCGGGGATCGTGACGTGGCGGAACCGGTCCCAGCCGCCCGCACCGTCCACCTTGGCCGCCTCGTACAGCTCGGCCGGGATGTCCTGGAGCCCGGCCAGGTAGATCACCGCGTTGAAGCCGCACGTCCACCACACGGTCACGCCGACAAGCGACACCCAGGCCCACGGCACGTCGGTCACCCAGGGCGTGTCCGAGGGGAGGCCGACCACGCCGAGCAGCCGGTTGACCAGGCCCAGGTTGGCGTCGAGCAGGAACCGCCAGAGCAGGCCGATCACCGCCACGCCCAGCACGTACGGCGCGAAGAACGCGGCCCGGAAGAACGTCCGGCCGGGGAACGAGCGGTTGAGCAGCAGCGCCAGCCCGAGCGGGACGACCACCAGCAGTGGTACGGAGAACAGCGTGAAGATCCCGGTCGCCCGGACGCTGGACCACCAGTCCCCGTAGATCGCCGAGTCGCTGGAGAACAGGTCCCGGTAGTTGCCGAGCCCGACGAACGGCCGGTTGGGCAGTTGCAGGTCCCACTGGTGCAGGCTGATCCAGACCCCGAACAGGATCGGCGCCAGGCCGAACACGCCGAACAGGATCAGGTACGGCGCGAGGAAGAGGTACGGCGTCGTCCGGTTGCCGCGTTCCGTCGCGCCCCGGCGGCGGGCGCGCGCCGCCGGGGGCGGCGCGCCGTCACGCGCCGCCTCGACCTCGATCACGTCCGCCACGGCGGATCAGTTCCCGTACTTCTTGCGGTTGTCCTCCAGCTGCTTGTTCGCCTTGGCCACGCCGTCGTCGAGCGCCTGCTTCGGCGACTTCTTGCCCAGCGCCGCCTCGTTGAAGGCGCTGTAGAAGGTCAGGATGACCTCGCCCAGGCCCGGCGCGGCGGGCGGGAAGGCGGCGTACTCCAGCTCCGGGGCGAGCGCGTTGACCTCGGTGAGCGCGGTGAACTCGCTGCTCTCGCGGACCGCCTTGCGGGCCGGCACCTGGCCGCCCTTGGCCCAGTCCAGCGAGTGCTGGCTCAGCCAGTTGATGAACACCTTGGCCCCGGCGGTCCGGTCGGCGTTCGCGGAGCGCTGCTTGACGATGGTGAAGTTGTGCGAGTTCGCCCAGGCGGCCTTCTGGCTGCCGATCTGCGGCAGCGGCGCGACGCCCCACTGCACGTTCGGGCTCTTCTTCAGGTCGTTGATCTGCCAGATGCCGTTCCAGGTGAACGCGTTCTTGCCGCTCTTGAACGCCAGGTAGTCGGCGTCCTGGCCGACGTTGGCAGGGGAGTGGCCCTGCTTGATCAGGTCGACCAGCCAGGTGCACGCCTCGACCGCCGGGCCGGAGTTGAACGTCGCCTTCGCCACCTCGGCGTCGAAGACGGTGCCGCCCCACTGGTGCAGCAGGCTGTAGAAGGTCATGCCGCCGGTGAACTGGAACGGGCTGACCCAGAAGCCCTGCACGCCCGACTTCTTCAGCTCGGTGAGCGCGGCTGTGTACTCGTCCCGGGTGGCCGGCGGCTTCTCCGGGTCCAGGCCGGCCTTCTGCATGACCGCCTTGTTGTAGTAGAAGCCCAGCGGGTGCATGTCCAGCGGGATGCCGTACCGCTTGTCGTTGTAGAGGCCGCCCTTCCACACGGTCGGGGCGAAGTCGCCCTCGCTCAGCTCCAGCGCCTTCGCCACGTCGTCCAGTTCGGTGATCACGCCGCGGGCGGCGAACGTGGCGAGCTGGTCCATGTGCATGACCGCGATGTCCGGGCCGTTGCCGCTGGAGACCGCGCCGGGGAGCTTGCTGTAGTAGTCCTCCCACTGGTACGTGATCACGCTGACCGCGATGTTCTGGTGCTCGCCGTTGAACCGCTGGACGAGCGCCTTGAAGATGTCGCCGTCGCCGCCGGTGAAGCCGTTCCACAGCTTCAGGTCCACCTTCGGGCCGGTGTAGTCCTTGCCGCCGTTGCCGGAGGCGCCGGAGCTGTCGGAGCTGCTGCCGCCGCCGCAGCCGCTGAGCGTCAGCGTGGCCGCCGCGCCGAGCCCGACGCCGAGCCCGAGCAGGCGTCGCCGGCTCATCTCGTTCTGGATCATGGGAACTCCTTGGGGGACGGGATGGAGTATTCGCTGGTCACAGCGCCGGCACGAAGCGCAGCAGGTTCCAGGAGGTGGCCGGCAGCAGCACGGAGGCCCGGCCGCCGTCGACAGTGGGTGTGGTGGGGTCCCGGGGCGTGACCCGCTCCGGGTCCGCTTCGGTGTTCGTGGCGTCCGGGTCGGTTCCGGCCGCCACCGTGGTGTGCGCCTCGGCCCGCAGGCCGGGCAGGCCGCGCAGGTCCAGGTCGAGCGGGAGGTCCTGCGAGCTGCGGTTGACCGCGAAGACGGCCAGAGCGCCGGTCTCCTCGTCGTGCACGGCGACGGTGTCCAGCGCGGGCACGTCGCCGTACCGCCGGGTCTCGTAGGTGGGGCCGGTGGGCTCGGTCCGCAGTACGGTGCCGCGGGCGTACCGGGCGGTCAGGGCGAACGGGTGGAAGATGCTCTGCCGCCAGGCCGGGCCGCCGTTGCGGGTACGGATCGGGGCGATCACGTTCGCGAGCTGCGCCTGGCAGGCCACGCCGATGCGGTCGGCGTGCCGGAGCAGGGTGATCAGCAGGTCGCCCACCACCACCGCGTCGACGGCTGTGTAGTCGTCCTCGATCAGCGCCGGCGCCTCGACCCAGCCGCGTCGGTCCAGGTCGGACTGGAGGCGGGACTGGTACCAGACGTTCCACTCGTCGAACGAGATCTTCAGCTTGCGCTTCTGGCGCAGCTTCGCGCCGACGTGGTCGGCGGTGGCGACGACCTCGGTGATGAAGGCGTCCATGTCGACGGCGGAGGCGAGCAGGCTGGCTCGGTCGCCGTCGGACGGGTCGTAGTAGGTGTGGGCGGAGATGTAGTCCACGTGCTCGTAGGTGTGCTCCAGCACCGTCGCCTCCCACGCGGCGAACGTGGGCATGCCCCGGTTGGAGCTTCCGCAGGCGACCAGGCTGATCGAGGGGTCGATCATCTTCATCGCGCGGGCGGTCTCGGCGGCGAGGCGGCCGTACTCGTCGGCGGTCTTGTGCCCGACCTGCCACGGCCCGTCCATCTCGTTGCCGAGGCACCACAGCCGCACCCCGTACGGCTGCTCGGCGCCGTGCTTGCGGCGCATGTCGGAAAGCTGGGTGCCGCCCGGGTGGTTGGTGTACTCCAGCAGGTCGAGCGCCTCGGTGACGCCGCGGGTGCCGAGGTTGACAGCCATCATCGGTTCGACACCGGCCTCGGCCGCCCAGGTCATGAACTCGTCCAGGCCGAACTCGTTGGTCTCGATGGTCTTCCAGGCCAGGTCGAGCCGGCGCGGGCGGTCGCCGACCGGGCCGACGCCGTCCTCCCAGCGGTAGCTGGAGACGAAGTTGCCGCCCGGGTAGCGGACCACCGACACGCCCAGCTCGCGGGTCAGGTCCAGCACGTCGCGCCGCAGACCCCGCGGGTCGGCGGCCGGGTGCCCCGGTTCGTACACCCCGCCGTAGACGCAGCGCCCCATGTGCTCGACGAAGGAACCGAAGATCCGGCGGTCCGCCGGCGCGATCCGGAACGCCGGATCGATCGTGAGCTGCGCGTTCGGCACGATGCCAACCTCTCCCTCGCTGCTGTTGCCGGTGATCGCGGTCACCCCGCTGTCAGTGGTTTCTACAACGTTGTAAGCGCTCGTGTAAAGGGGTTGTTACGTCGTCGTGACGCGGTACAGTGCGGCCAGCGTTCACCGGAAGGAAGTGCAGTGCGGCACAGGCTCAAGGACGTCGCGGAGCGCGCCGGAGTGTCGGTGAAGACCGTCTCCAACGTCGTCAACGGCTACCAGCACGTGCGCGCCGACACCCGGGCCCGCGTCGAGGAGGCCATCGCCGCGCTCAACTACCGGCCCAACCTGTCGGCCCGCAACCTGCGCAAGGGGCGTACCGGTGTGATAGCGCTGGCCGTGCCCGAACTGGACATCCCCTACTTCGCCGAGCTGGCCCGGCACGTCGTCACCGCCGCCGCCGACCACGGCTGGACCGTGCTCATCGACCAGACCGGCGGCGGCTCCGAGCAGGAACGCAAGGCCGCCAGCGGTATCGGCGACCACATGATCGACGGCCTGATCCTGAGCCCGCTCGCGCTCACCGCCGACGACCTCGCCGCGCTGGCCGGTCTGCCCATGGTGCTGCTCGGCGAGCGGGTCGACCACGGCCCCGCCGACCACGTCATGATCGACAACGTGGCCGCCGCCCGCGAGATCACCGCCCACCTGATCCGGCTCGGCCGCCGCCGGATCGCCGCCATCGGCTCCCAGCGGACCCCCGAGGGCGCCAGCGCCCGGCTCCGCCTGGCCGGCTACACCGCCGCGCTGGCCGAGGCCGGCATCGCCTACGACGACCGCCTGGTGGCGCCCGCGCCGGCCTGGCACCGCGCGGACGGCGCCGCCGCCACGCGGCACCTGCTCACCACGGGGGTACGCCCCGACGCCGTCTTCTGCTTCAACGACACCCTTGCGCTCGGTGCGCTGCGTGCCCTGCACGAGATGGGCCTGCGCGTGCCCGAGGACGTCGCGGTGGCCGGCTTCGACGACATCGAGGACGGCCGCTTCTCGATCCCGACGCTGACCACGGTCGCCCCCGACAAGGAGCGCATCGCCCGTCTCGCGGTCGAGCTGCTCGCCGGCCGCTTGGGCCCCGACCGTGAGTCCCCACCCCGAGAGCTGGTGGCCCCTCACCACCTGGCCCTGCGCGAGTCCGCCTAGCCCACCCCCACCCCACCCCACCCCCTCTTCAACCGCGTCGATCATGAAGTTGACGGCGAAGTCGATCTCCTTGGCTGCCGTCAACTTCATGATCGACGGGGTGGTCCCTGGGGTCGGCCGGCGCGGCGTCAGTCGAAGAAGCGGGCCAGGTGGGAGGAGGGCGGGGTGGGGGCGTCCGGCGGCAGCGGAGTCAGGTCGGCGAAGATCGAGGCACCGTCGCAGCCGACGTGCAGCGGATACCAGCGTGGCGTGCCCGGCGGGCGCTGACAGCAGATGCCCTTGAACGTCTGCACGTCCAGCAGGCGTACGTGCGTCGGGTCGGCCACCGCGTTGACGTGCCGCCACCAGGGACTCATCACGTGCAGCACCCCGCCCGGGCGCAGCACCCGGTGGCACTCGTCGAACAGCGGCAGGAAGTCGATCAGATGCTCGACGATGTGCACCGCGAAGAACACGTCCACCGAGTCGTCGCGCAGCGGCAGCGAGCCGGCCAGGTTGGCGACCGCGTTCACCCCCGGCGCCGGATAGATGTCCAGCCCCAGGTTGCCCGGCCACTGCTTGGTCGCGCCGCAGCCCAGGTCGACCACCACCGGCGCCCGCCCGGCCACGGTGACCCGGCACCAGACCCCGAATACGCCGGACAGCCGGCCGATCAACTCCCGTACCAGCCGTAGCTGTTCCGGGTCGGCGGCCTCACCGGTCAGGTGCGCGACTCCCCGGTCGAAGCGCACCTCGACCGCAGTTGCACGCAGCCGCTCGTCGTGCCGGACCATGTCGGCCCACGCCTCGGCGAGGAAGCCGTCGGTCTGCCGGAGTCGCTCACCCGAGAGCGCGGTCTGCCCCATCGCCACCATGCGCCACCTCCGGCGGCCCGTTACCCCCTTTTCACCCCCATATGCCCCACCCACCCGTCGTCCTCCCACCCCGGGCTGTTGCCCAACCGCCCTCCCGCCCTCGTCCGACCCGCCCTCGCCCTTCGTCGGCCCGGCCCCCCGCCTGTCGCCCGTGATCAAGGAGTTCGTGTCAGCAGAAGACGCCCTCGGAGACCCAAACTCCTTGATCACCGGAGCGCGCCCGAGATCTTGGAAGATTCCGGCCCTCATATAGGGGCACATTCCTTCCAAGATCTCCCGCGACCCGAGCCGCGGCGTTGATCAAGGAGTTTGTGTCCTGGATCGAGGGCGAAGCCGACGAGAACTCCTTGATCAACCCCGCAGGGCGGGTTGTGCGGAGGGGCGGGGCAGGCTCGCGGTCGGCCTTCGCCGAACTTGGAGTTGTGGCCCGTACCAAGCTCGCAAAGAGGACATGCGAGAGGCTGGATCTGCAAGATCAACGGGGAGGGCGGGGAGGGAAGGGGGGAGGGGTAGGGGGCACTGTCAGGGGGAGAGGGTTCGGCGGACTGTGCGGGAGCCTCGCATGCGCTGGCGGGGCTGGGCGGCGGCCGTCTTCGGGCGCTTGAGGTGGTAGCGGTGCAGCTCGTTGTTGCCCGGCAGCGACGGGTCCTCGCTCATCGCGACCAGTTCCCACCCCTGGTCACCGGCCCGGTTCAGGTGGGCCAGCGCGGTGTCGCCGTACGGCGTCACGTCGATCATGGAGCCGTCCGGGCCGTACCAGATGAAGACGACCTCGAACCCGATGTCGGTCGCGGCGGGTTGGCGGCGGCGGACCAGCAGCGCGTACTCCCACTTGAGCATGCGCTCATTGTGGACCCGCGCCGGCGACTCGGCACGGATCAGTGTTCGGCGATCCGTCCGTCCGCCACGCGCAGCCGCCGGTTCACGCTCACCGCGTCGAGCATCCGCCGGTCGTGGGTCACCAGCAGCAGCGTTCCCGGGTAGCTCGCCAGCGCCGACTCCAACTGCTCGATCGCGGCCAGGTCGAGGTGGTTGGTCGGCTCGTCGAGCACCAGCAGGTTGACGCCGCGCCCCTGGAGCAGGGCCAGCGCGGCCCGGGTCCGCTCGCCGGGGGACAGCGTCGCCGCCGGCCGCAGCACGTGGTCGGCGCGCAGCCCGAACTTCGCCAGCAGCGTCCGCACGTCCGCCGGGGCGAGATCGGGTACGGCGGCGGCGAACGCGCCGAGCAGCGGCTGGTCGCCGAGGAACAGTCCCCGGGCCTGGTCGACCTCGCCGACCACCACGCCCGGACCGAGCGCGGCGTGCCCCTCGTCCAGGGGGAGCCGGCCGAGCAGCGCGGCGAGCAGGGTGCTCTTGCCGGAGCCGTTCGCCCCGGTGATCGCCACCCGGTCGGCCCAGTCGATCTGGAGGTCCACCGGGCCGAGTGTGAAGCCGCCTCGGCGTACCACCGCTCCTCGCAGCGAGGCCACGACGGCGCCGGCGCGGGGCGCGGCGGCGATCTCCATCCGCAGCTCCCACTCCTTGCGGGGCTCCTCGACCACCTCCAGCCGCTCGATCAGCCGGGCGGTCTGCTTGGCCTTGGCGGCCTGCTTCTCGCTCGACTCGGCGCGGTACTTGCGGCCGATCTTGTCGTTGTCGGTGGCCTTGCGGCGGGCGTTCTTGACGCCCTTGTCCATCCACGCCCGCTGGGTGCGGGCACGCGCCTCCAGGCCGGCCTTCGTGTCGGCGTACTCCTCGTACTCCTCGCGGGCGTGCCGGCGCGTCACCTCCCGCTCCTCCAGGTAGGCCGCGTAGCCACCGCCGTAGTGGTTGACCTGCTGCTGGTGCAGGTCCAGCTCCACGATCCGGGTGACGGTGCGGGTGAGGAACTCGCGGTCGTGACTGACCACCACGGTGCCGGCGCGCAGGCCGGTGACGAAACGTTCCAGCCGGTCCAGCCCGGCCAGGTCGAGGTCGTTGGTGGGCTCGTCGAGCAGGAAGACGTCGTACCGGCTGAGCAGCAGCGACGCGAGCCCGGCGCGGGCGGCCTGCCCGCCGGACAGGCCGGTCATCGGATGGTCCAGGCCGACGTCGAGACCCAGCTCCGCGGCGACCTGCGCGGCCCGTTCGTCCAGGTCCGCGCCGCCGAGGTCGAGCCAGCGTTCCAGAGCGTTCGCGTACGCGTCGTCGGCGCCCGCCGCCCCGGCGGTGAGCGCCTCGGTGGCGGTGTCCAGCGCGGCCTGCGCGGCGCTCACCCCGGTCCGGCGGGCCAGGAACTCGCGGACCGTCTCGCCCGGACGGCGCTCCGGCTCCTGCGGCAGGTAGCCGACAGTCGCCGTGGGCGGGCTCAGCGAGACCGAGCCCTGCTCGCGGGGGGCCAGGCCGGCGAGGGTACGCAGCAGCGTGGACTTTCCGGCGCCGTTGACCCCGACCAGGCCGACCACGTCGCCGGGCGCGACGACCAGGTCCAGGTCCTCGAAGAGGCGGCGGTCACCGTGGCCGGCGGTGAGATCCTTGGCGATCAACGTGGCGTTCATCAGGTGATCAAGCCTACCGGCGCGCGCATCCGGATAACCGTGACCCGGGCTCGGTGCGGCACCGGTGTGAGGGAGACTCACAGCCGTGGTGACCACACTGGCGATCGACTGTGGTGGCGGCGGGATCAAGGCCTCCGTACTGGATGCCGCCGGAACCATGCGCGCGCGGCCGTTGCGCGTGCCCACGCCGTACCCGTTGCCGCCCGGCCTGTTCGTCAAGACGCTGCTGGATCTCGGCGCCCGGCTGCCCACGGCGGAGCGGCTCACCGTCGGCATGCCCGGCATGATCCGGCACGGCGTGGTGGTGGCCACGCCGCACTACGTGACCCGCTCCGGGCCGCGCAGCCGCGTCGACCCCGAGTTGCTGGCCGAGTGGTCCGGGTACGACGCGCGCACCGCGCTGGCCGAGGCGTTCGGCGTGCCGGCGCTCGTGCTCAACGACGCCGAGGTGCACGGTGCGGGGGTGGTCGCCGGGACCGGCTGCGAGCTGGTGCTGACGCTCGGCACCGGGCTGGGCAGCGCGCTGTTCGACGGCGGGGTGCTCGCGCCGCACCTGGAGCTGTCGCACGCGCCGGTGCGGTGGAACACCACCTACGACACGTACGTGGGGGAGCCGGAACGGCGGCGCCTGGGCGACGCCTTCTGGTCGCGGCGGATCCGGCAGGTGGTGGACGGCCTGCGGCCGGTGTTCCGCTGGGACCGGCTGTATCTCGGCGGCGGCAACTCCCGGCTGATCCGGCCCGAGCAGGTGGCCCGGATGGGGGACGACGTCGTGATCGTCCCGAACACGGCCGGAATAGTCGGCGGTGTCCGGGCCTGGGATCTGGTCGGTGGCCGGTACGACCCCACCTCCTGATCTTCGACCGCAGGAACACTCGCGCTTGCGCCGGTGTTGTGCCAGCGTCGGATCAAGGGCCTGGCGCGACACGAGGAGGTGGGTCGAGTGGATCTTCTGGCGGAGTACCGGCGGGCGACCATGTTCTTCGAAGCGGGTGACCCGACCGGAGCGGCCCGGCTGCTCGAACCGATCATCGAGGCGGAGCCGGACAACTCCTCGGTCCGGCAGCTGCTGGCCCGCGCGTACTTCCAGTCGGCCCAGCTCAACCGGGCTGAGGAGCAGTTGCGCGAGCTGGTCGACCGCGACCCGAGCGACCACTACGCGCACCACGTGCTCGGCCGCACGCTGGAGCGGATGAACCGGCCCCTGGACGCGCTGCGGCACCTGCGCATCGCGGCGGCGATGTACTCGACCAACACCGACTACGCCACCGCGCTGCGCCGGGTGGAGGGCAAGGTCGGTCGTTGACCGATCACGCCGGCCGTTCGCTGATGACGCGGAAGGGCAGCCCGGGCGGGCTGCCCTTCCGCGTACCTAGGATGGGACCGTGAAGCTCAAGCTCGATCTCCACGACATCTACAACAAGGGCCACGACATCGACCGTGCGCTGCGCGGGATCATGGACGAGGCGGTGGCGAAGAAGGCCACGCTCGTGGAGATCATCCCGGGCAAGGGGTCGGGCGCGCTCAAGAAGAAGGTGCTGCGCTTCCTCGACCAGAAGGACGTCAAGCAGCTCTACCACCGGGTCGAGAAGGACTCGAAGAACTTCGGCCGCCTGTTCGTCCACTTCCGCTGGAAGTGACCAGCCACGGCGTTTGATCCACTCCGATACGCCGAGGTGGCGGTATCCCGATCGCTCGGATGAAGCCATTTCCCCGAAAAGGTGTCGATCAAGCCACGCTGAGCGTTGCGGCGAGTTGGATGATCGTGGCCGGGGCGTACGGGTCTCGGGCAACCTGGGTGAGCACCGCGCGAGCGGCCGCACGGTGACGCAACTCCTCCGGCGCGATGTGGAATGCATCGATCAGGGCGCGGGCCGCATGAGCCGGTCGGTCGAAGCGAAGATTGGCGCGCGCGGCCCGCACGAGATGACCGGCGCGATGCTCGGCGGCCAACCAGCGCCAGCCGTCACGGCGCACTGCCTTCTCGTGCCACCCGACCGCATCACGGCCGTCACCGAGATCGAGAGCCGCCCGCGCCCGTGCCAGCATCACGGCCGTCGGCCCGAAGTCGGTCCGGTGGTGGTCGTGCCCGTCGCCCACCCGGGCGGCCAGAGCCTCGGCGTCGTCGAGCAGCCTTGCGGCGCCCCGGTGATCGCCGTGCCGCGCCGCTGCGAGTGCGCTCTGCATCAGCAGCGCTCCGCACAACGACAGTTCCTCGGCAGCGCCGTCGTCATTGTCAGGCGCTGCGATCCGGTATGCCGCGTGCAGCGCCGTGGACATGGCGGCCCTGCTGCGACCGCATGCCCGCAGCGCCTGACTGACCTGTATCGCTGCCATTGCCGTCAACCTCGGCTCGTCGGTCGCGCAGTGCATGGCCCGGTCGGCGGTGAGCCACGCCAGTTCACTCGCATCCAGCTTCGTCAGCAGCGACGCCGTCACCCGGTACGCTTCCACGAGTTGCGAGCGGCCCGCGTCGGGATCATCTGCGTAGGTGCGCTGCGCGTCGACAAGCAATTGCGGGGCGAGTGCGGTGACCTGTGAATAGCGAGCGTGCTGAAATGTCGTCCAGGCGTGCTCGACAGTGCGGGTCATTCGATCTGCGGGCACCAGCGGTCGACCGGTGGTCCGCCTGACGGCGATGTCGTAGGTCGACAGGGCAGCCGCGACTCGATTCACGCCTTCGGCTCGCTCGGTCCTGCCGACGGGCGTGGCACCGGGGCCGATCAAGACGGCCGCATCGATTCGTAGCACAGTGGCGATATCGCGGAGAGTGGACATTCGATCGAGGGACCGGACGCCGCGTTCGACCTTGTCCACCCAGCTCTTCGACTTGCCCAGTCGATCGGCGAACACCTGTTGTGACATCTTCCGTCGGCTGCGCCAATGTGCCACTCGTCTACCGATCGGCTGCATCTCAGTCGTCACGGCGCCACCTCCGATCCGGCAGTGCACGGGTCGTTTCCTCAGCCGGCACACGGTCTGCCTCGGCCTGCGAGAGCAGTCGTCGCTTGGCCGCCTCCCTCTCGGTTGCCTGGATCTGCTCGCCCCGGCTCGCCTCCGGTAGGTCCTTACGCCGAGGCATCGTCGCCTCCAAGGCTGCTTCCCAATGGACGTTCCATGACTTGCTCCTCAGGCGTTGAGCGAGATGGCCCGTTAGTGGTTCGGGAAGCAGGATGCATCTCTACGTCACGACGACTTCACCACAGGTGATGGACGAGTAGGGACGTCCTTGCTAAGTTCTGTCGTCCCGTAGTCGTCCCGCTCAGCTCTCCAACCAGGGATTCCGATGCCGAACGACCGCCTTCGTAGTGGGCTTCTCAAGAAGGGCTTGACGCCGGCCTTGCTTGCCGGGCAACTGGGCGTCGACCCGAAGACCGTGGAGCGGTGGATCACGCAGGGCAGGAATCCGTACCCGCGCCATCGACACACCATCGCCTCGTTGCTGGACGAGAGCGAGTCCTACCTGTGGCCAGATGCCCTGCCGACGCAGCGCGCGGTGCAGGTCAGCCAGTCCGAGGTGGTTCACATCTATCCGCGCCGTGGAGCCGTCCCGACCGACCTATGGCAACAGCTCCTGGAGAAGGCCACACGGCAGATCGGCGTCCTGGTCTACGGCGGGCTGTTCCTGCCCGAGTTCAACCACCGATGGGTGCCGACGCTCCGCGAGAAGGCGCTCGCGGGCGCCCAGGTGGAGTTGCTGTTCGGTGACCCGGAGGGCAAGCACATCGCCGAACGGGGAGACGACGAGGGCATCGGCGCTGCCATGTCGAGCAAGATCCTGAACGCGCTTGCCTTCTACAGGGAGCTACGAGATCTGGATGCCGTCGGGATCTACTACCACGACACGATCCTCTACAACTCCATCTACCGCTTCGATGACGAGATGCTGGTCAACACCCACCTCTACGGCACACCGGCCGCCTACGCCCCGGTGTTGCATCTCCGGCGCATCGGCGGAGCGGAACTGTTCGACAACTACGTCGCCAGCTTCAAGCAGGCACTCGGGAAGAAGCGGGCCGTCTGGCCTGAGCACTGAGTTGCCGCCGATGAGAGGCTAGGACCATGGCCCGGACCGAGCACTTCAACGACCCGAACGCCCCGAAGCCGAACAGCATCGTTGTCGCGGTCACCGTCTTCGTGCAGGACGAGCTGGGCCGGGTACTCCTCATCCAGCGGACCGACAACGGTCTCTGGGCGCTGCCCGGCGGCGCCCAGGAGTTCGGGGAGTACATCGCCGAGACGGCTGTCCGTGAGACGCGGGAGGAGGCCGGTGTAGAGGTCGAGGTGACCAGCGTGGTCGGGATCTACACCAATCCGAACCATGTGGTCGAGTACAGCGACGGCGAGGTGCGACAGCAGTTCTCGATCTGCTTCCGTGGTCGCTACGTCAGCGGTCAGCCGACGCCGAGCGACGAGTCCTCGGAGGTCCGTTGGGTCGCACGCGACGACCTGGACGATCTCGCCATCCACCCGTCGATGCGGCTTCGGATCGACCACGGCTTCGAAAACCGGCAGCAGCCGTACATCGGCTAGGCTGTCAGCCGTTCTTCCGTTCGACGGACAGCTTCAAGCAGCGGCGCTTCCGCTTTCATCCAGAAGCGCGTCACCACGTCATCCGGGCCGTATCGCTCGCGGATCTCCGCCAACCGTTCATCTACGGTCAGGTCTTGACCGTCAGGCCCGGTAGTCATGTCGGCGAACCAGAGAGCGTCGGACGTCGGTGACTGTTCAAGGGGAAACTCCGCCATGAGAGCAGGCTTCAGCCCTCGTTCCTCAGCTTCGTAAGAGGCGCATGAGTGATGGGCGACCAGGCTTGCCAGACGTGGTTGGAAACCCTGCCGGAGCAACCACCTAGCACCATCCAGAGCGTGGAAGCCGGTGTCAACGATGTTCGGGGCGTAGCCGATGTCATGAAGCCAGGAAGCAGCCACAAGAATCTCGGCATCACCGGGAACTAATCGGGTAAGGCTGTCAGCCTTCGCTGCAACGCCTTGGACGTGACGCCAGCGTCTAGGCAGGGCAACTGCCAGTTCTTCTTGAGCAGCGACGGCAGCCCTCTTGCTTAGCTGATCCACCGATCCATCGTAGGCTCAAGGAGGGGCGAAAGCACGCAACTGCTGTCAACTAGGCAACAAACCCGTGACGTGAGTTCAGCGGCTGTCGACATCGGCAGAAAGCTGACGCCATGATTCGCGTCGATTCGCCCTATAGGCAACTAAGGAAGTGGTTTGTTTGAGATAGCCTTTCGACTCGCGCGAGTTGCGTCGACTGCCGGACGAATATCAACCCACCACCGCTCGCAGCTAATACTCATGCCAGCAATCCTCTCGTATCTGAAAGACGTAAGAACTACTTCGGGGCCGGTAGCGATCCGCGCCGAGAGCTGGCAAGGCGTTGATCAATCGCCTGACGTGCTGTCCAGAATTCGACACTGGCCCCGTTACGGTCAGGAGCGACCTTCACGTTCGGCGTTCGGGTCAGTACTCTTCGCGTCCATGGCGTCTCGCGACAAGTCGAAGCTGTGGCGGTTCTGAGGCTACGGCGTGTTGGCCGTGCTTCTCCTGTCCCTCGGCAGCAACGCGTTCGGCCCAGGCATCTACGCGGCTCTCGTCGGCCTGTTGCTCTTCTTCGTCCTCTTCCAAGCCCCGGTCTACTGCGGGGCGATCAACCGGAAGCGAGGCGGCGTCGTTGAATTCTGCCGCAACAACTGGGCAGGGCTCATCCTGGGCTGCCACCTTCGACAGCACAAGTGGCAGAAGTTCGGGCGCGAGTGGTGGTCGCTGGGGTGGCGGGAGAAGAGCAGGGGCATATGGACGGGAGCCCAAGCGAAGCTGGCGACTCTGAGTTTCATCATCGGCACGGTGACCGGCGTTATCGGCGTCTTCAAGTAGGCCACCTTCGGCGTGCGGAGAAGTGCATCAGCGAGGTACGGCAGCCGACGACGCCCCTGCGGTGCCGCTGCAACCATCGCTATGTGTCGGGGTGAGCACCGTTATGGGGGAGCCGAAGGTGGTTGTTCCGGGACCGTGCCCGATTCCGACCAGGACCCGGTTGCCGAGCGGAGCGGCCAGGCGCACCACCACCTCGCGCTCCTCGGCGTAGGCCAGCCGAAGGCCGTTCCCGTCGCGGGCGACCTCCACCGGGTCGACGAGCACCGCCGCGTCCGTCTCGTACACCTCGGCGTCGGGGTAGTCGGCATACGGCGCGGACGTTCCGATGAACCGGAACGTCAGAGTGCGCCCATCGTGCGCGAGCACGGCCTCCTCGTGATGAGCGGCTCCTACCCCGGGTGGCCGCCACGTCATGCGACGTTCGAAGTCCGGGTCGATGCCGATGAACGGCCATCGGCGGTCGTCGGGGTACATCATCCACGCCGGGAGTTCGCGAGTGCCTCGGTCGGTGGCGAACGGTCCGTTCGCCCGGATGATGTTCGCCAACGGTCTCTGCGCCCCGGTCTGCACGTCGCGGCAGTAGTCGATGGCGGCCGGCGCGATCTCCGGCGGCAACTCGGACTCCGGAACGCCGTGGGCGTCGAACAACGTCCGCCACTGCGTGTCCGCCATCAGTCGGTTGAGCGCCCTGGCGCCCATCGCTGTCAGCACGATCGGGCGCGGCTCGCGGCGAACGGGGAAACCGTCCCACATCGCCAGCGCCTGCCGCACATGCTCCACATCGGTCGGCACACCGTCAGCCTAGCCCGCCTCTCTCTAGCTTGATCCACTCCAGTTCGCCGAAGTGGCGGTATCCGCACGCCGGGATACCGCCACTTGGGTGAGGTGGTGTCGATCGAGCGGCGGTCAGAGCGGGTACGTGCGCGCCACCGCCAGCATCTCCGAGCTGTGCGAGCCGACCACTCCCACACCTGCCGGCCGCGCCCGGAACCCGGGCACCCCGGACAGCCCGTCGCTGGCGTCCATCGCCCGCACCGAAACGGCACCGCCCCGGGGCACGAGCGTCAGCGTCACCTCGACGCCCTCCGGCGGCGGGGCGTGGAACACGACCCCGAATCCCCACCTGCCGGCGCGCCGCACGACGGGCACGTCCCGCCCGGCAACCGAGGCCGACCGCACGGTGGCGGTGGTGGTGTCGACGTGCAGCGTGAGCAGGCGTACCTGCCGCTGCGGCACCACCCGCACCCGCAGCACGCGCTGGTCGCCGTTGCGGGTGTCGGAGAGCGTCTCCACCTTCGGGGCGGGCAGCGGCGCGGCGGTGGCCGGTCCGCCGCGCAACTCGGTGGCGCCCAGCCCGGGGAAGTCGTCGGCGACCGAGACCGTGCCGTCGACGTAGCCGTCCGTCCAGGGCTGCGGCTTCTCCTCGCGACTGAGCCAGGCCGCCTTCCCGGTGCCCGCGTCCAGCGCGTACATCAGATGGGTCGGCACGGGATGCGCGGCGTCGAAACGGTCCACTGCGAGGCCGACCCCGGCGAGCACCAGCGCCGCCAGCGCGGCGGCCGCCGCGGGCAGCGCGCCGAGCCGGCGTGCGCGCAGCGCGAGCAGGCCGCGCTGGCCGCCGGCCCGGGGGTGCAGCAGGTCCACCACCGGGAGTACGGCGAGGCCGAGCAGCACCGCGACGAGCGCGGCTACCGCGCCCATGTCCATGCCGAGCGCCGGGAACAGCAGCACCACCGGAGGCAGCAGGATCACGACTGCCACCGCGGCGGAGAGCGTCACCGCTACGACCGGCCACGGTCCGTCGCGCCGGGTGGCGAGTGCCGCGAAACCGGCGAGCGCGCCGGCCAGCGCCGGCACTGCCGTCAGGTACGCCCCGCCGGGCACCGCCACGGCGAGCAGCACACCGAAGACTGCCAGCCAGGCCAGCCCGCCGAACGCCAGCGCGGCCGGACCGACCCGGCGGCGCAGCAGCGCGTACCAGCAGAACAGCACCGCGGCGGAGAGCGCCACGACGGCGAGCCGGTACCAGACCGGACGGTACGGGTCGAGCAGCTCGGCGTACCCGGGACGGATCGTGGTGATCGCGGCCCAGAGCAGCCACGCGCCCAGCGGGGCCACGACGACGGGCACCAGGGTCAGGCCGAAGCCGGCGGCGAGCGTGCCGGCGGTGGCCCGGCCCCGGCGGCGCAGGAGCCAGCCGAGCGCGCCGATGGCGAGCAGCGCGGCGGCGGCGAGCGGCAGCGTCAGCCAGCCGGGGTAGCGGGCCAGGCCGCCGAGCACCGGGAAGTAGGTGTCGTCGTGGCCGGCGCGCAGGTCGCCCAGGTCGGTACGGCCGAACTCGCGGGCCATGCCGAGCGCGTTGTCGCCGTGCATCTGGAGGCTGCCCCGGTCCATCCGGGCCGGCACGTCCAACGGGGTGTGGTAGATCGCGCCGCCGTCGATGTAGGCGGAGTTGAGCCCGACGAACCCGCGGTCGAGGAACGCGGTGAAGTCGGTGTCGTTCGGCAGCGCCCGGTAGATCTCCACAGCGAACGACGTGCCCACCGGGTGCGGCGCGGCCTTGCCGAACACCTCGACCAGCTTCGCGTTGTTCCGGGACGTCTCGAACATGATCACCGGGCCGGTGGAGCCGCGCGCCTCCAGGTTGAGCACCACCCCGCCGTCACGGGCGAGCGGGTGGTCCGCGGCGAACCCGGCGGCCCCGCACAGGCACGCCTCCTCCGCGTCGGTGAGCACGAAGACGATGTCGTTGCGGGGGCGCGGCCCGGTGGTCAGCGCCCGGGCCACCTCCAGGATCGCGGCGGTGCCGGCCGCGTCGTCGTTGCCGCCCGGCCCGGTCTGCACCGAGTCGTAGTGCGAGACCAGGAACACCTTCCCGGTCGGGTCGGTGCCGGGCAGCCGGGCCACCACGTTGCGGACCCGGGCCAGCGTCGCCCCGCCCGCCGCGCCACTGAGCTGCCCGGCCTCGGGCGCCACCGCGTCCTGCACCTCGGTCTCCAGGCCCAGCCCGCGCAGCACCCGCACCAGGTGCTCGCGTACCCGGTCGTTCGCGGCACTGCCGGCCACGTGCGGCTCGGCCGCGATCACCTCGACGTTCCGGTACGCCCGGCCGGCGCTGAACTCCCCGGCCGGCGCGTCGGCCGGGCGCGGCGCCGGGGTGGCGAGGCCGGCCAGGACGCCCGCCCCGACGGCGAGCAGCGCGACGAGCGCGGCGACGGCGCTGACCAGCCGGCGGCGGGGCTTGGCGAACACGCGGTCGGCGGGGCGGGTGGGGGGTGCGCCCACTGGGACTCCTCGGGCCGGATCTACGGGGTGGGCATCATCCTGCACCCCCGGGCGGCCCCGGCGGCACTCCCCCGTCGGTGCGCTGCCGGTACGACAACAGTTGCCGCGTAACATCGTCTGTCGACCGTGCCGCTGTGAAGGTGGTCGGTTCACACGCTCCGCCGCACCGGTGACGGTCGCGTTGTGTGCGACTGTTGTCTGAGTCAGGATCAGCAGGGCATTCGGAAGGAGCCCGACATCACCAGCGAACTCCCGCGACTCGCGGCGGTGACCCGACCGCTCCGGGGTTCCGGCGCGTCGGGCGCCGTCTTCGTGCCGTCGGCCGGGGCGGGGCTGCACGGCGGCGTACCGCCGGGCGAGCGGCTGCGGGTGCTGCTGGTGGAGGACGACGAGGGCGACGCCTTCCTGGTCGGTGAGCTGCTCGCCGAGACCAACTCGATGATCGACCTGCTGGTCGCCACCAGCCTCAGCGAGGCCCGGCAGCGGGTGATGGGCGTCGACTGCGTCCTGCTCGACCTGGGCCTGCCCGACGCGCAGGGCCTGGACGGGCTGCGCCGCGTGCTGGACATGGCCAGCGGCGCCGCGGTCTGCGTGCTGACCGGCCGCTCGGACGAGCACCTGGGCATCGTCGCGGTCGCCGAGGGGGCGCAGGACTACCTGGTCAAGGGCCAGGTCGACGGTGTCCTGCTGACCCGGGCGCTGCGGTACGCCGTCGAGCGCAAGCGGGCCGACGAGAACGCCCGCCGGCTGCGCGAGGTCGAGCTGCGCCAGGCCGAGTCCGCCCGCCTGGAGCGCGGCCTGCTGCCGCAGCCGCTGATGACCACCGACGAGGTGTCGGTGCACACGTTCTACCGGCCCGGCCGGCACGCCGCGCTGATCGGTGGCGACTTCTACGACGTGGTGCAGACCCAGCCGGACCGGATCGACCTGATCGTCGGCGACGTCTGCGGGCACGGCGTGGACGAGGCCGCGCTCGGCGTCGAACTGCGCGTCGCCTGGCGGGCCCTGGTGCTGGCCGGGGTGCCGGACGACGAGGTGCTGCCTGCGCTGGAGCAGGTGCTGATGAGCGAGCGCCGCCTCCAGGAGATCTTCGCGACTGTGGCCACCACCCGGCTCGACCTGGCGTCGGCGCGGGCCACCGTACGCCTCGCCGGTCATCCGCCGCCGCTGCTGCTCAGTGGCGGCAAGGTCGGGCCGGTGCCGGCCAGGGGCGGGCTGCTGCTGGGCGTACGCCCGCGCCGCCCGGTCGCCTTCGACCTGGAGTTCGACACCGACGACTGGTCCCTGCTGATGTACACCGACGGCCTGATCGAGGGCCGGGTGGACGGCGGTGACGAACGGCTCGACGTGCCGGGCCTGACCGGTCTGCTCGCCGAGCCGGCGAACCGGGCGGTGCCGCTGGCCGAGCTGCCCGCCTGGCTGGTCGGGCGGGCCGAGCAGATCAACGGCGGCCCGCTGGCCGACGACGTGGCGATGTTGCTGGTGACGCGCGGTAGCGGTCGGTGATTCTGTGGTAGTGGGCAACGGGGAGGAACCGGTGAAGGCGTACCAGCAGGGGTGGACCCTGCGGCGGCGGGTGGCTGCGCTCCTCGGCGTGGTGCTGGTGCTGCTGCTCGGGCTGGCCGCCGCGGAGGCGGCGGTCGCGGCGAAGAACCGGCAGAACATCGACGCGGTGCTGCTCAAGTCCGGTCCGCTGCGGGTCCAGGCGCAGGAGCTGATGGGCGCGCTGCTCGACCAGGAGACCGCGGTGCGCGGGTACGCGGTGAACGGCGACCGCAGCGACCTGGAGCCCTATCAGGAGGGCGTGAAGCGGGAGCGGAGCCTGGCCGCCTCGATCCGCGACCTCTCGGCCGACTACCCGGACGTGCGCCGGTCGCTGGAGGTGGTGGAGCAGCAGGCCGCGCAGTGGCGGGCCCAGGTGGCCGAGCCGGTGATCACCACCGTCGAACGCGACGGCCCGGCGGCCGGCCAGGCGCTGATCACGGACGCGACGCGGCAGCAGTTCGACGGCATCCGGGCGTCGGTGAACACGCTCCAGGGCGAGATCCTCATCGTCCGGGAGGAGACCGCCGAGCGGGTCAACTCGACGAGCAACGTGCTGGTCGTCCTGCTGATCATCGCCGGGCTGGTGGTGACGGTGGCCGGCGTGGTCATGCTGATCTCGCTGGACCGGATCCTGATCCGCCCGCTGGCGGCGCTGGTCAGCCAGGTGCGCGAGGTGGCCGACGGCGACTACCGGCACCACATCGAGGGCTCCGGCCCGCCGGAGTTCCGGCGGCTCGCCGAGGACATCGACCAGATGCGGATGAAGATCGCCCAGGAGCTGGACGAGGTACGCCAGGCCCGGGAACGGATCGAGTGGGTCAACAGCCAGCTGCAGAAGCAGGCCGAGGAGCTGACCCGGTCCAACCGTGACCTGGAGCAGTTCGCGTACGTCGCGTCGCACGACCTCCAGGAGCCGCTGCGCAAGGTGGCCAGCTTCTGCCAGCTCCTCCAGCGGCGCTACGCCGGGCAGCTCGACGAGCGGGCCGACCAGTACATCGCGTTCGCGGTGGACGGCGCGCAACGTATGCAGCGGCTGATCAACGACCTGCTGGCGTTCTCCCGGATCGGCCGGTTGACCACCGGCTTCACCGAGGTCGACCTGAACAAGGTGATGGGCGACGTGGCGGGGCAGACCGAGGCGGCGCTGCAGTACGCCGACGCGGAGCTGACCTGGGGCGAGATGCCGACCATCCGCGGCGAGGAGCCGCTGCTGACCAACCTGCTGGTCAACCTGGTCAGCAACTCGGTGAAGTTCCGCCGCCCGGACGTGCCGCCGAAGGTGCACGTGTCGTCGCGGCTGGTCGACGGCGAATGGGAGATCAGCTGCCGGGACAACGGCATCGGTATCGAACCGGAGTTCGCCGACAAGATCTTCGTGATCTTCCAGCGGCTGCACTCGAAGGACGCGTACCCGGGCACCGGCATCGGGCTGGCCATCGTCAAGAAGATCGTGGAGTATCACGGCGGCCGGGTCTGGGTGGACACCGACGCCGACGAGGGCACCACCATCCGGTTCACGCTGCCCGCGCTGGAGGCCGACATCGAGGCTGCCAAGGCGGCGGACGGGGACGCCGCGGACGGTGCGGAGCCGGCCGCCGAGCGCGCCGAGGGTGACCCGGCGGACGTCGGGCGGCAGCCGGACGGCGCGGCACGCGAAGAGCCGCCCGCGGAGGCGGACCGACACGGTACAAACGGTGGCATGAAGGAGACGGTGGGATGACCGCGCCCGCGGACGGCAAGAGCCCGATCGAGGTCCTGCTCGTCGAGGACGACCCCGGCGACGTGCTGATGACCCAGGAGGCGTTCGAGGAGCACAAGCTCCGCAACCGCCTCACCGTCGTCTCCGACGGCGCCGAGGCGCTCGCCTACCTGCGCCGCGAGGGCCAGTACGCGGACGCGGTGACGCCCGACCTGGTCCTGCTCGACCTGAACCTGCCCCGGCGCGACGGCCGGGAGGTGCTCAAGGAGATCAAGAAGGACCCGCAGCTCTGCCGGATCCCGGTCGTGGTGCTCACCACCTCGCAGGCCGACGAGGACATCCTGCGCAGCTACCAGCTGCACGCCAACGCCTACGTGACCAAGCCGGTGGACTTCGAGCGCTTCATCTCGGTGGTCCGCCAGATCGACGAGTTCTTCGTCAGCGTGGTGAAGCTGCCGCCGCGTGGCTGACCCGCTGCTGGACGACGTCGGCGCGCTGCTGAAGGAGGCGGCGGCCAAGGTCGTCGTACCGTTGTTCCGCCGGCTCGACGAGGCCGACATCTCCGAGAAGGCACCGGGCGAGGTGGTCACGGTCGCCGACCGCGAGGCCGAGGCGCTGATCTCCGAAGGGCTGCGGCGGCTGCGTCCCGGCTCGGTGGTGGTCGGCGAGGAGGCCGTCGCCGAGGACCCGGACCTGCTGCGGCACCTGCGCGGCAGCGGCGACGTGTGGCTCGTCGACCCGGTCGACGGCACCTCCAACTTCGCCGCCGGCCGCCGGCCGTTCGCGCTGATGGCGGCGCTGCTCACCGACGGCGTACCGGTGGCCTCCTGGGTGTACGACCCGCTCGACGGCACGATGGCGGCGTGCCGGCTCGGCGCCGGCACCGAGCTGGACGGGGCGTCGCTGGGCGCGCCGCAGGCCGAGCCGCGGGTGGGCGCGCTGCGCGGCACCGCGGCGACGAAGTTCCTGCCGCCGGACTTCCGCCGCCGGGTGGAGGAGGGTGGCCGCCGCATCGGTGAGCTGCTGCCCGGCCAGCACTGCGCCGGCCGGGAATACCTGGACGTGCTCACCGGCGCGCAGCAGTTCGTGCTGTTCTGGCGCACCCTGCCGTGGGACCACACACCCGGCGCGTTGCTGGTGCGCGAGGCCGGTGGCGTGGCCCGCCGGTTCGACGGCGCCGACTACCATCCGGCCGACGACGGCCGGGGACTGCTGGTGGCGTCGAGCCCGGAGATCTGGGACGAGGTGAGCGCCGCCCTGCTGGGCGGTTGAGCGGCGCTGCGCGACGGGCACGGCACGCTGCGTCGACGTCGGACGCCGTACGCCGTCGCCGGCCTGGCGCGTCGCGCGTGGTCCGGTATCGTGACCGGCGGTCTCCGCCAGCAGGCCGCCGTCCGGCGCCGGCGGAGACGCCGCTCGGTGTACGGGGGCCGGCGGTCGACGGAAGGACCAACACGTGCCCAGGACCAGCCCTACCGGCCGGCGCGTCCGGCGGTCGCTGCTCGCCGCGCTCGCCGCGGTGGCCGTGCTGCTCGGCTCCGGCGTGGCCGCCGGCCCGGCCGCCGCCGTACCCAGCCCGAACGCCCCGAACGAGGGCGGCAGCAAGCAGTTGCGGGCGGCGTTGGAGGCGGCGGCGAAGGGCCACATCGAGGCCCAGAACAAGCTGGAGAACTCCAAGCGCCGGCAGAAGGCGCTCGCCGCCCAGCTCACCGGCATCGAGGGACGCCTCGTCGGGCTCAGCGCGCAGGCCGGTGAGGTCGCCGCGCAGTCGTACCGGATGGGCCGGCTGACCGCGACCTCGATGCTGCTGGCCAGCGCCGACCCGAACGACTTCCTCAAGCGCGCGGCCGAGCTGGACGTGATGGCCCAGCGGGACAGCAAGCGGCTGCGGGAGCTGGCCGACGCGAAGGCGCAGGCGGCCGAGGCGAAGCTCGCCATCGACGCCGAGGTGCGCGAACAGGCCAAGCAGGTCGCGGTGCAGGCCCGCAAGAAGAAGGACGCCGAGGTGGCGCTGGCGAAGGTCAGCTCCGGCGCCGGCTCCGGCTTCAACGGCACCTCCTCGTCGGCGAAGCCCGCGCCGCGCAGCTCGGACGGCTCGTGGCCGTCGGAGTCCTGCTCGGTGGACGACCCGACGCCCGCGTCCGGCTGCATCACCCCGCGTACGCTGCACATGCTCCAGCAGGCCAAGTCGGCCGGTTACAAGCGCTACGCCTCGTGTCACCGCAGCGGTGGCGGCGGCGAGCACCCCAAGGGCCGGGCCTGCGACTTCTCCGCCGCCAGCGGCGGGTTCGAGGACAAGACCGCCACCGGCGGCGACAAGGCGTACGGCGACAGCCTCGCCGCCTGGGCGAAGAACAACGCCAACCGGCTCGGCATCATGTACGTCATCTGGTATCGGCAGATCTGGATGCCGAACACCGGCTGGCGCGCGTACAGCGGCGGCGGCAGCCCGGCGGCGGACCACACAAACCATGTTCACATCTCGATGTATTGACCCGGCCCGCCGCGGGCGCTGCGTAGCATCGCCACGGTGAGCAGCACATCGTCCGACGTCATCGCGGGACCGGCGGCCGACGCCCCGGTCCCGCCCCGGGCCCTGCCCAACGGGCTCGCCGCGTTCCTCGTCTTCCTCTCCAGCGGGGCCGTGCTGGTGCTGGAGACCGTGTCGTTGCGCCTGGTCGGCCCGTACGTCGGGGTGACCCTCCAGGTGACCAGCTCGGTGATCGGCATGGCGCTGGCCGCCATCGCGTACGGGGCGTGGTTCGGTGGGTGGCTCGCCGACCGGCGTGACCCGCGCACCCTGCTCGCCCCGGCGCTGGTGCTGGCCGGCATCGCCACCGCCGTCACGCTGCCGATCGTCAGGTACGCCGGTGAGGCGCTGCGCGGCGGCGCGGCGAGCGCGGTGCTCCTGCTGACCGCGCTGACCGTGCTGCTGCCCGCCGCGCTGCTGGCCGGGATCACCCCGCTCGTGGTGAAGCTCCAGCTCGCCGACCTGCGCCGGACCGGGCAGGTGGTGGGCAAGCTGTCCGGCATCGGCACGCTCGGCGGCATCACCGCCACGCTCGGCACCGGCTTCGTGCTGGTGGCGGCGCTGTCCAGCACCGTCATCGTGCTGGGACTGGCCGCCGTGCTCGGCGTGACCGGGCTGGCGCTCGGCTTCTGGCTGCGACGGCAGGCCGGACCGAGCGGGCTGTCCGCGCCGGGCCGGGTCAAGGCCGCGCTGGCGCTGCTCGGGCTCGCCGCCGCCGGGCTCACCGCCGCGGCGCCGAACCCGTGCGACGTGGAGACCGCGTACCACTGCGCCCGCGTCGAGGTGGACCCGTCCTGGCCGCAGGGGCGCACGCTCTTCCTCAACTCGGCCGAGCACTCGTACGTCGACCTGGACGAACCGAACCACCTCAAGTACGCGTACACGCAGTGGATCGGCCTGGTCGCGGACGTGGCGCGGCCGGCGAAGCAGCCGATGGACGCGCTGCACCTGGGCGGCGGCGGCTTCACGGTGCCGCACTACCTGGCCGCGACCAGGCCCGGCACCGACAACCTGGTGTTCGAACTCGACGGCGGCCTGGTCGAGCTGGACCGGCGGGAGCTGGGCCTGCGTACCGGCCCGCAGATGCGCGCCGAGGTGGGTGACGCGCGGGTGCTGCTGCGCGGCGAGCCGGCCGACAGCCGCGACTTCATCGTCGGCGACGCGTTCGGCCACCTGGTGGTGCCGTGGCACCTGGCGACCCGGGAGATGGCCGCCGACATCCGCCGGGTGCTGCGCCCGGACGGGGTCTACGTGCAGAACGTCATCGACTACCCGCCGGGCCGGTTCATCCGGGCCGAGCTGGCCACCGTGAAGGCCGAGTTCGCGCACGTCGCGCTGATCGCCCCGCCCGGCGCGATCGACGGGAGGCAGGGCGCCAACTTCGTGATCGTCGCCTCGGCCGCGCCGCTGCCGCTCGCCCCGATCCCGCCCGGCCTCAAGCTGCTGCCGGAACCGGCCGAGCTGATGGACGAGGCGGCGGTGACCGCATGGGTGGGCGACGCGATGGTGCTCACCGACGACTACGCGCCGGTGGACCAACTGCTCGCGACCGCCTGAACGGGTGACTTTCCGGACCGATTCCGACCGCTGAGGTGTACCGGGGTCGACTTCGGGCAACAGGACCGACCATGGGTGGACCGGTCAGGAACGGCGTGCAACTGCTCGGCGAGCGATACCGGCTGGTCGAGCAGTTGGGTGCGGGCGGCATGTCGGTCGTCTGGCGCGGCTACGACGAGGTGCTGGGCCGGCAGGTGGCGGTCAAGGTGCTGGCCTCGCGGCTGGCCAGCGACAAGGCGTTCCGGCACCGGATCCGGGTGGAGGCGCAGGCCGCCGCGCGGCTCTGCCACCCCAACATCACCAACGTGTACGACTACGGCGAGTCCGTGCAGGTCGGCCTGACCGTGCCGTACGTGGTCATGGAGCTGGTCGACGGCGGTCCGCTCAGCGGGCGGCTCGGCCGCGACGGGCAGCTTCCCTGGCGGGAGGCCATGACGATCGGCGCGGAGGTCGCCTCGGCGCTGGCCGCCGCGCACGCCCGCGGCGTGGTGCACCGGGACGTCACACCGGGCAACGTGATGCTGACCCCGACCGGGGTGAAGGTCGTCGACTTCGGCATCTCGGCGCTGGTGGGGGAGAGCGACAAGGGGCCGGACGGCGCGCTGCTCGGCACGCCCGCGTACCTGGCCCCGGAGCGGCTGGACAACGGCCACGTCTCGCCCGCCACCGACGTGTACGCGGTCGGGCTGCTGCTCTACCGGATGCTGACCGGCCGCCTGCCGTGGCAGGCCAGCACCACCACCGAGATGCTGCGCGCCCACATGTACCGCGACCCGGACCCGATGCCCGCGGTCCCGGGGCTGCCCGAGCCGGTCGCCTCGCTCGTGCAGCGGTGCCTGGCCAAGCGCCCCGAGGACCGCCCGGCCACAGCCGAGGTGGCCCGTACGCTCGCCGAGGCAGCGGGTATCGCGGCGATCGTGCCGGTGTCACCGGCGTTCGGCCGGATGGACCCGGCGCTCGCCGAGAACGCCGGCACCACGATCCTGCCGTGGTCGGCGGAGACCGACGCGCTGCCGTTCTCGGCGGTGCGTACCCGCACCAGGCGTGCGGTGGCGCGGCGGCGCAAGGTGGAGGCCGGTGTGGCCGCCGTCGGCCTGATCGCGGTGACCGCCACGATGTGGGGGCTGACGTCGCGGAGCCCGGCCAGCGGCGGGGTCGAGCCGACCGAGGCGAAGATGGGGCTGGCTAAGCCGACGCCCTGCGCTGTCGACTACTCGTTGCGCCGGGACACCGGCAAGGACTTCTCCGCCGAGCTGACACTGACCAACACCGGCACCCACGAGCTACGCGGCTGGACCATGAGCTTCACGTTCCCCGGCAAGCAGGCGATCACCACGGCCCAGCCTCCGGCAAGCCAGGTGGGGCGGACCGTGTCGGTCACCGCCCCGGCGGCGACCCCGGCGCTGGCGCCGGGCGCGTCGACGAAGCTCACGCTGGCCGGACGCTACACCGGGAGCAACACGCTGCCGGTGGAGTTCACGGTCGGGGGTCGCACGTGCGGGGTGCAGGTGTCGGGGATCGCCGGCTCGGTGCCGGTCACCGTCGCGCCGGCCACCAAGGCACCCGCCAAGCCGCCCGCCAAGACCACCACGAAGCCGGCCACGAAGCCGGCCACCAAGGCCACCAAGGGTGGTCCGACAAAGGCGAAGCCGGCGCCCAAGGCCAAGCCGCCGAAGCCCGCCAAGGGCAAGGCCGGGAAGAGTGACGATGACGATGACGACGAGCGCGAGGACGACGACTGAGCGGCGGTGGTGCCTGCTCAACCCAGCGCGGAGAAGCGCTGCACCTGGGAGATGCCGCCCTCCACGATGAGCACGCTGTCCTGCGTCAGCACCGTGTCCGGCCCGGCGTAGCGGAACGGCTCGCCCGGCTGCTTCGCGCCCACCACCATCACGCCGTACCGGTCCTGCGGGGCCACGTCGCGTAGCGACCGCCCGACCAGTGGCGCGGGCACCCGGATCTTGGCGATGGCGAAGTCGTCGTCGAACTCGATGAAGTCGAGCATCCGGCTGACGATCAGATGCGCCACCCGCTCGCCGGTCTCCGCCTCCGGGAAGACGACGTGGTGCGCGCCCACCGAGTGCAGGATCTTCGCGTGCTTCTCCGAGGTGGCCCGCGCCCAGATCTGCGCGATGCCCAGCTCGGCCAGCGCCAGCACGGTGAGCACGCTCGCCTCCAGCGACGCGCCGATGGCGACCACGACCCGCTGGAAGTCCGCCAGCCCGAGCTGGCGCAACACCGCCTCCTCGGTGCTGTCCGCCTGCACCGCCCGGTCCAGGTCCGCCGACCAGTGCTGGACCCGGCCGGGATCGCGGTCGATCGCCAGCACCTCGTAACCGAGCCGGGACAGCGACTCGGCCAGGCGCGCGCCGAACCGGCCCAGGCCGATCACCGCGATGCCTGTCTCCTCCGGATGTCTAGCCGACAATGGGTTGCTCCTCCGGGTAGCGGTACAGCCGTCGACGGGTGTTCAACGCGATGGCCGAGCCGAGGGTGAGCGGCCCGACCCGGCCGATGTACATGAGCGCGGTGAGCACGTACTGACCCGGCGGGGAGAGCTGCCCGGACACCCCGACGGTCAGGCCGGTGGTGCTGAACGCGGAGGTCACCTCGAACAGCGCCGCGTAGAAGGGCACCTGCGCGGTCAGCGCGATCAGGACGACGGTGCCGGCGGCCACCAGCGCCACGCTGAGCAGCGCCACCGTCAGCGCCTGCCGCTGGCTGGCCGGGGACACCCGGCGGCGCCCGACAGTGGTGTCCGGCTCGCCGCGCAACTCGGCCCAGATGGCGAAGCCGAGCAGGAAGAACGTGGAGACCTTGATGCCGCCCGCGGTGCTGGCGCTGCCGCCGCCGACGAACATCAGGCCGATCAGCATCGGATAGCTCTCGTCGGTGAGCCGCCCGACGTGGATCACGTCGAAACCGCCGGTGCGGCTCAACGCGATCTGGGTGAACGACGCCAGCAGCTTGCCCCGCACGTCGTAGGTGCCGATCGTGTACGGGTTGGTCCACTCGGCCATGAGCAGGTAGGCGACGCCGAAGACGGTCAGCACCACGCTGCCCCAGACGGTCAGCTTGGTGGCCACCGCCCAGCGCGCCGGCCGGCGCCACTCGCGTACCGCCTCGAACAGCGCCGGGAAGCCCAGGCCGCCGATGATCGCGCCGACGCTGAGCGGCAGCGCCACCCAGACGTCGCGGGAGAACGCGATCAGGCCGTCGGTGTAGAGCGCGAAGCCGCCGTTGTTGAACGCCTGGACCGAGTGGAACACCGCGGACCAGAGCGCCCGGCCCGGCGTGTAGTCGTAGGCCAGGAACAGGCGCGCGGCGACCACAGCGGTCATCAGCGCCTCGGTGACGAAGACGGTGGCCGCGATGCGCAGCAGCAGCCGCCGTACGTCGCCGAGGCCGAACTCGGCGGTCTCCGCCTGCACGAGCAGCCGGTTGCGCAGGCCGAGCTGACGCGAGACCGCCAGGATCACCAGCGACGCGCCGGTCAGGATGCCGAGACCGCCGAGCTGCGTGAGCACGGTGATCATCACGAGCCCGAAGCTGTTCCAGTAGTTCGGGGTGTCGGTGACCGCCATCCCGGTCACCGACACCGCCGAGGTGGACGTGAACAGCGCTGTGACGAACGGGGTGTACCGCTGCTCGCTGGTGGCCCAGGGCAGCATGAGCAGGCCGGTGCCGACCAGGATCACCGCCAGGAACCCGAACGGCACCAGCCGTACGGGCTTCCGGAGCAGGCGGCGCACCCCGTCATCTTCCGTCCGGAGATTCACCCGCAGGTCAGGAACCGACCAACTGGCGGTCAACCACGACCGGTCTGCTGTGCGTACCCATCGACGACAGGAGACGGCGTTGCGACGTACCCTTTCCACCCTCGGCGTGGCCGGCGCGCTGCTCGCGGCGGCGGCAGTGGTGGTGCCGGCCGTGGCCGCCCAGGCCGGCCCGGACGCCCGCACCGAGCGTGCCCACGCGAACCAGCGGCCGATCGTGATCGGCCACCGGGGCGCGAGCGGCTACCGCCCGGAGCACACGCTGGAGGCCTACCGGCTCGCCATCCGCCAGGGCGCCGACTTCATCGAGCCGGACCTGGTCTCGACCAGGGACGGCATCCTGGTCGCGCGGCACGAGAACGAGATCTCCGGTACGACGGACGTGGCCGCCCGCCCCGAGTTCGCCGCCCGCAAGGCGACGAAGACCATCGACGGGGTCACAGTCACCGGCTGGTTCACCGAGGACTTCACGCTGGCCGAGCTGAAGACGCTGCGGGCGAAGGAGCGGCTGCCGCAGGTGCGGGTCGCCAACACCGCGTTCGACGGCAAGTTCGAGATCCCGACGTTCCAGGAGGTCATTGACCTGGCGCGGGTCGAGTCGAAGGCCCGGGGCCGGACCGTCGGCGTCTATCCGGAGACCAAGCACCCGAGCTACTTCGCCTCCATCGGGCGCGCGCTGGAGGAGCCGCTGGTGGCGGTGCTGCGCCGCAACCGGCTCACCCACCGGAACGACCCGGTGTTCGTCCAGAGCTTCGAGACCGCCAACCTGCGCAAGCTCGACAAGATGATCGACGTACGGCTGGTGCAGCTCATGGACGCCTCCGGCGCGCCCTACGACCTCGTCGCGGGCGGCGACAAGCGGACCTACGCCGACCTGGTCACGCCCGCGGGCCTGGCCTGGATCTCCCGGTACGCCGACGGCGTCGGCCTGAACAAGAACCTGATCGTGCCCCGGGACTCCGCCGGACGGCTGCTCGCGCCGACCTCGGTGATCCGCGACGCGCACCGGCGGAAGCTGGTGGTGCACGCGTGGACGTTCCGGGCCGAGAACCAGTTCCTGCCTGTGGACTTCCGCATCGGCACCGACCCGAACGCGCGTGGTGACATCACGTCCGAGTACGAGCTGTTCCTCGACCTGGGCCTGGACGGCGTGTTCAGCGACCACCCCGACACGGCGGTGGCCGCCCGAGCCGGCCGCTGACGCTGGTCGTCTTCCGGGGTGCTCGCCGTTCCGGCGGGCACCCCGTTCGCGTGCCCGGGTCCGTCGAACTCGGCCGCCCTTGCGATCTTGGTACGAAACGGCCCCTCCGAGGGCCATTCCGTACCAAGATCGGCGGTGGCGGGCGGGGTGGGCGCCGCGTCGGGGAAGTGGCTGCTTCCGGGCGTGATGAGGCCGCCACTTCGGCGTAGTGGAGTTGATCAGCTCGGGGGTTCGGCTACGTAGGTGCCTCGGCCGGGCTGGCCGGTGATCAACTCGCGATCGTGCAGCAACGACAGAGCACGGGACGCCGTGTTCATGTGGACCCCGTAAGCCTCGGCGAGTTCACGGGTCGAGGGCAGCTTGTCGCCGGGCTTCAACTCACCACTCTTGATCTTTGCGGCGAGTTCGTTGGCGATCTGACGGTATGGCGCTTCAGCTGTGGGCATGGTGAGAACTCCGGTCGGTTCGGCGCCTCCGATCATGCCGGGCCTACACCAGTAACTGCAACAAGCAGAAAGCCCGATGTGGGCTCGACCTACACAGGTATTTTGGGTAGGCAGGCGCTCAAGAGTTGGCAGTCCCGGTTCACGCCGGGCGCGCAGCGGTGAACCGGGAGCGGTTCGTCGTACACCTGCCGGTTCTCGCGGCCGACCTCGACGGCGCGCGAGGGTTCGCGCGGGCCATCTGCCGGGCGCTCGGGTTCCTGGCCGACGTGGAGCGCGCCGGTACGACCGTGTCGCGGGAGGACGAGCAGTCAGTACGCCACTGGGTCTGGTGTGACCGCCCGCGCGACGGTGGCCGGCGGTGCGCACGGTCGGCCGACCACGACGGGGACTGCGGCGGGCGGTGACCGGCGCGCGATGGCGTGGGACGACATTGCCGGCGAGGTGCGCGTGGTGGCGACGGCCATCCGGGGTCGGTGCGGTTACGTGGCGATGTCCGGCGTTGTAACGTGCGGCCATCCCGTCACGGGTACTTGTGTGCGTCGGCCACATAGCCCGTGGGTGACGTCACTTCTAGCGTGAGCCGACAACTGACATTCCCCCTGTCCTCACCTGGAGTCGCAATGACGATCCGGCACACGCGACGGGTGTTCCTTACCGCCGCCACCTCGGTGGCGGTCGCTCTGGCCGCCACGGCCTGTGGCAGCCCGCAGGACACCGCATCCGGCGGCGGCGACGCCGCCCCGGTCAAGGTCGGTCTGGTCTACTCCCAGTCCGGGCCGCTCGCCAGCTACGGCAAGCAGTACATCGAGGGTTTCAAGGCCGGCCTCGACTTCGCCACCAAGGGCACCGGCAAGGTCGGTGACCGCACGATCGAGGTCACCGAGGCCGACGACGCGGGCGACCCGGCCAAGGCCGTGTCCGCCGCGAAGGACCTGATCGGCAAGGGTACGAAGATCATCGCCGGGTCCACCTCCTCCGGTGTGGCGCTCCAGGTCGCGCCGATCGCCGCGCAGAACAAGGTGCTGTTCATCTCCGGCCCGGCCGCCACGGACGCGGTGACCGGCGCGAACAAGTACACGTTCCGTTCCGGCCGCCAGTCGTGGCAGGACGTGGTCACAGCCCGGTCGTTCATCGGCGACGCGGGCGGCAAGAAGGTCGTCGTGTTCGCGCAGGACGGCGCGTTCGGCGACGCCAACGAGGCCGCCGTGAAGGCCGTCATCGGCGGCGCGGGCGCGAACGTGAGCAGCGTCCGGGCCCCGGCCAGCGCCACCGAGTTCACGCCGTTCGCCAGCCAGATCAAGGCCGCCAAGCCGGACCTGCTCTTCGTCGCCTGGGCGGGCACCACCGCCGGCGCCATGTGGCAGACGCTCGACCAGCAGGGCGTCCTCGCCTCGACCACAGTCGTCACCGGCCTGGACATCCGTGCCTCGTGGCCGACGTTCGGCGCCGCCGGTAGCAAGATCTCGTTCCTGTCGCACTACTTCGACGGGGCGAGCGACACCGAGGCCGCCAAGGCCGCGAAGGCGAAGGTGCCGGGCGGCACGCTCGACCTGTTCCACCCGGACGGCTTCGCCGCCGCGCAGATGGTCGTCCGGGCCGTGCAGGAGGGCGGCGACGACGTGGAGAAGATGATCAAGGCGCTTGAGGGCTGGGAGTTCGAGGGCGTCAAGGGCACCATGAAGATCCGCGCCGAGGACCACGCCCTGCTCCAGCCGATGTACCAGGCCAAGCTCTCCGGCAGCGGCACCGCCTTCACGGCGACCGCGCAGAAGTCGCTCACCGGTGACGAGAGCGCGCCGCCAGTCGCGCAGATGAAGGGCTGAACCGTGCTCGCCACCCGCGGTCTGACCTGGCGGATCGGTGAGGTCGCCATCGTCGACTCCGTCTACCTCGATCTGGCGCCGGGGGAGTTCCTCGGCGTGATCGGGCCCAACGGCGCCGGCAAGACCTCCCTGTTCAACCTGATCACCGGCCTGCGCCGGCCCACCGAGGGCACGGTCCTGCTGGACGGCGCGGACATCACCGCGCTTCCGCCGCACCGGCGTGCCCGGCTCGGACTGGGGCGTACCTTCCAGGCGTCCTCGGTCTTCGGCTCGCTGAGCGTGCGGGAGAACGTCCGGCTCGCCGTACAGGCACACCGGGGTGGCTCGATGAAGCTGTGGCGGCGGGCGGCGGCCGACCGGGAGGTGGCCGCCGCCGCCGACGCGGCGCTCGACCGGGTCGGTCTGCACCACAGGGGTACGGCGCTCGCCGGCACCCTGGCCCACGGCGAGAAGCGCAAGCTGGAGATCGCGCTGCTACTCGCCGGTGAGCCCCGCGTGATGCTGCTGGACGAGCCGATGGCCGGGGTGAGCGCCGAGGACGTGCCCGAGCTGGTCAGCGTGATCAAGTCGTTGACCGGCGACAGCGGCCGGGCGGTGCTCATGGTGGAACACCACATGGACGTGATCCTGGAGCTGGCCGACCGGATCGCCGTGATGCACCACGGCGCGCTGCTGGCGTGCGACACCCCGGACACGGTGATGGCGAACGCCACGGTGCAGGAGGCGTACCTGGGGGAGGCGCTCTAATGACCGAACCTGTCCTGTCCGTGATTGACCTGTCCGTGCGGATCGCCGGGCTGCACATCCTCCAGGGGGTGTCGTTCGAGGTCGCGCCGACCGGGGTCACGGTGCTGCTCGGGCGCAACGGCGTCGGCAAGACCACCACGTTGCGCGCGATAGTCGGGCTGACGCCGCGCGGCGGTGAGGTGCGCGGCAGCGTACGCATGGGGGCGCGCAGCCTGCTCGCACGCCCCACCCACCGGCTGGTCCGCGACGGCCTCGGCTACGTGCCGGAGGACCGCTGCGTCTTCGCCGCGCTCACCGTCGCGGAGAACCTGCGGCTGGCCGAACGGCGGGGCGTCACGCCCGCGTACGACAAGGTCTTCTCGCTCTTCCCGGAGCTGGAGCGGCGCGGACGGCAACGGGCCGGCTCGCTGTCCGGCGGGCAGCAGCAGATGCTCGCGATCGGCCGGGTGCTGCTGAACGACAACCGGCTGCTGCTGGTCGACGAGCCGACGAAGGGGCTGGCGCCGAAGGTGGTGACCGAGGTGGCCGAGGTGCTGGAACGGGTGGCGGAATCCGTGCCGGTACTGCTGGTCGAGCAGAACCTGGCGGTGGTACGGCGGCTGGCGACCGACGCGGTGGTGCTCTCCGCCGGGAAGGTCGCCTGGACCGGCGACGCCCAGGAGTTGCTGCTGGAGACGGCGCTGACGAAGTCGTTGCTCGGTGTGGGTTCGGCGGAGGTGCATCGGTGAGCGCGAGGAGTGAGCCGGGTTTGCGAGCCCCGCAGTCGCGAACGGAAGGTGGCGCGGCATGAACACAGTGGTCCTGCTGACGCTGACCGGGCTGGGCCTGGCGGCGCTCTACTTCCTCGTGGCCTCCGGTCTGTCCCTGGTGTTCGGCCTCGCCGACGTGCTCAACTTCGCGCACGGGCTGTTCCTCGGCGTGGGCGCGTACGCGACGTGGTGGGCTTCGGGAAACCTGCCCGGCGCCGGGCCGGACGGGTTCGGCTTCGTGCTGGCTGTCGTCTTCGGCGTGCTGGCCGGTTCGCTCGTCGCGGTACTCGTCGAGCTGGTCCTGATCCGGCCGCTCTACTCCCGCACGATCGAGCAGGTGCTCGTCACCGTCGGCCTGTCGCTGGCCGGGGTGGCGCTGCTCCAGGCCACCTGGGGCGCCGACCCGCGGCCGTTCCCGCGCCCGGACTGGAGCCGGGGCGTCACATCGGTGCTCGGCGCCCAGGTGCCGAACGCCGGGCTGCTGCTGATCGTCGCCGCCGCGGTGGTGCTCGGGGCGCTGCTGGCGTTCCTGCGCTGGACCCGGTACGGCCTGATCATCCGGGCCGGCGTGGAGAACCGGGAGATGGTCACCGCGCTCGGCATCGACGTGCGCAAGGCGTTCACGCTCGTCTTCGCGATCGGCGGGGCCGCCGCCGCGCTGGCGGGAGCGCTCGGCGGCGTCTACTTCGGCACCGTCTCGCCGGGGCAGGGCGGCTCGCTGCTGATCTTCGCGTTCATCGTGGTGGTGATCGGCGGGATGGGCTCGGTGGTCGGGTCCGCGTACGCGGCGGTCGCGGTGGGACTGCTGCAACAGTTCGTCAACTACTACGGCACGTCCGGGCTGGGCGACCTGTGCGTGGTCGGTCTGCTCGCCGTGGTGCTGCTGCTGCGTCCGCAGGGCCTGGCCGGAAAGGTGGCTCACGCATGACCGAGGTCAAGAGCGCCGAGGCGCCGGCACCCCCGGCTGCGGTACCGGACGAACTGAGCCCGGGCCGCGCCCGCTGGCACGGGCTGCGCCCGTACCTGCCGCTGGTCGCGCTGGTGGTGGCGGCGATCCTGCCGTACTCCACGCTGCACCTGCCGGGGATCTTCGAGGGGCCGCTGAACTCGCCGGGCACGCTGCAACTGCTCGCCATCTGCCTGGTCTTCGGCGGGCTCGCGGCCGGCTACGACCTGCTGTTCGGGCGTACCGGGATGCTCTCCTTCGGCCACGCCCTCTACTTCGCCGCCGGGGTGTACGGCACCGACATCCTGGTCACCAAGGCCGGGCTGCCGCTGTGGCAGGCCGCAGTGCTCACGGTACTCGGCGGGACCACGCTCGCCGCGCTGCTCGGCGCGGTCGCCCTGCGTACTGTGGGCATCGCGTTCGCCATGGTGACGCTGGCGTTCGCGCAGGTCGGGGCGATCCTGGTAGCCCGCGACTTCGGCGGCCTCACCGGCGGCGAGGAGGGCCTGCCGCTGGACGTGTCGGGGCTGCCGTCGGCGCTCGTGGGCGTCACCAACACGGTGAACCTGTACTGGCTGGCGCTGGCGTACCTGGCCATAGTGGTCCTCGTGGTGCACCGGGTCAGCGCCTCGCCGACCGGGCGGGTGCTCGCCGGGCTGCGCGACGACGAGCGGCGGATCGGGGTGCTCGGGCTCGACCCGTACCGGTTCAAGCTGGTGGCGTTCACGCTGGCCGGCGGCCTCGCATCGGCCGGCGGGGTGGTCTACGTCCTGATCGTCGGCGGCGCCAGCCCGCACATCACCTCGTCGGAGCTGACGCTGTCGCTGCTGGTCATGGTGGTGCTCGGCGGCCCCGGTACGCGGTGGGGGCCGGTGCTGGGCGGCGTCCTCTACATGTACCTGGACCACCGGCTCACCGCGTTCGGCAGCAGCGACGCGGTGAACAGCCTGCCCGCGTTCCTCAGCCACCCGCTGAGCCAGCCGTTGTTCGTCCTGGGCACCGTGTTCATCCTGGCCGTCTACTTCTTCCCCGGCGGCCTGGCCAGTCTGCGCTCCCGCGTGACCCCTCTCCTGGCGGCCCTCCGCCGCCCACGTCGCCGCCCGGTCCGCCGGTGACGTCGGTGGCCCCTGGTAGAAATGCCGGATGAGCCAGGATCGGATGGCCGTCCGGGAGCGAGCCGAGGCGGTGCTGCGGCGGCTGGCGGGTGACCACGCCCGGCTGCGCGAGGACCAGTGGCGGGCCATCGAGGCGCTCGTGGTCGACCGGCGGCGGGTGCTCTGCGTGCAGCGCACCGGCTGGGGCAAGTCGGCCGTCTACTTCGTGGCGACCGCGCTGCTGCGTGAGGGGAACCGGCACGGGCCGACGGTGATCGTCTCGCCGCTGCTGGCGCTGATGCGCAACCAGGTCGAGTCCGCCGCCCGCGCCGGCATCCGGGCGCGCACCATCAACTCGGCGAACCTGGACGAGTGGGACGAGATCACCGCCGAGATCCACGCCGGTGCCGTCGACGTGCTGCTGATCAGCCCGGAGCGGCTGAACAACCCGGACTTCCGCGACGGCGTGCTGCCGAAGCTCGCCGCCACCACCGGGCTGCTCGTGGTGGACGAGGCGCACTGCGTCTCCGACTGGGGGCACGACTTCCGCCCCGACTACCGGCGGCTGCGCACGTTCCTGGCCAACCTGCCCGAGCGCACGCCGGTGCTCGCCACCACCGCCACCGCCAACGCCCGCGTCACCCAGGACGTGGCCGAGCAACTCGGTGACGCCCTGGTGCTGCGGGGCACCCTGGACCGCGAGTCGTTGCGCCTCGGCGTACTCGACCTGCCGAGTCCGGCCCACCGCCTGGCCTGGCTGGCCGACCACCTGGACCGGCTCCCCGGCTCGGGGATCGTCTACACGCTCACCGTCGCGGCGGCCACCGAGACGGCCGACTTCCTGCGCGGCCGGGGCTGGTCGGTCGCCTCCTACACCGGCCAGGCCGAGGACGCCGACCGGCGGGCCGCCGAACAGGACCTGCTCGACAACAAGATCAAGGCGCTGGTCGCCACCAGCGCGCTCGGCATGGGCTTCGACAAGCCCGACCTGGGCTTCGTCGTGCACCTGGGCGCGCCGCCCTCGCCGATCGCCTACTACCAGCAGGTCGGCCGCGCGGGCCGGGCCGTCGAGCACGCCGAGGTGCTGCTGCTGCCCGGCGTGGAGGACGCGGCGATCTGGCGGTACTTCGCCTCGCTCGCCTTCCCGCCCGAGGAGCAGGTCCGCGCCGTGCTCGCCGCGCTGGACACCGACCGGCCGATCTCCACCCAGGCCCTCGAACCGGTGGTCGACCTGCGCCGGGCCCGGCTGGAGCTGATGCTCAAGGTGCTCGACGTGGACGGCGCGGTCCGCCGGGTGCGTGGCGGCTGGCTCGCCACCGGCGAGCCCTGGGTCTACGACGAGGCCCGGTTGCGGCGCGTCGCCGACGCGCGCGCCGCCGAGCAGCGGGCCATGCGGGAGTACGCCTCGACGTCCGGCTGCCGGATGCGCTACCTGCGGGAAGGGCTGGACGACACCGGGGCGCAGGACTGCGGGCGGTGTGACAACTGCGCCGGCCCGCTGTTCGCCGCCGCCGTCTCCGACCAGGCGCTGACCGCCGCGCAGACGTTCCTCGGGCGCCCCGGCGTGCCGATCCCGCCGAAGAAGCTCTGGCCGACCGGGTTGGAGGCGGTCGGCGTACCCCTGAAGGGCCGCATTCCCCCGGCGGAGCAGGCGCTGCCCGGCCGGGCCGTGGGGCGCCTGTCCGACCTGGGGTGGGGCGGGCGGCTGCGCGGGCTCGTCGGGCCGGAGGCGCCGGACGGCCCGGTGCCCGACGACGTGGTGGCCGCCGTGGTCGAGGTGCTGAAGGCGTGGGCGCACGGCGACGACCCGTGGCCCCGGCGGCCGGCGGGCGTGGTCGCGGTCGGCTCCCGGACGCGACCGCTGCTGGTCGGCTCGCTGGCCGAGCGGATCGCCGCCGTGGGCCGGCTGCCGCTGCTCGGCCACGTCGCCCCCGCCGGTCCGACCGGCGGTGGCGGGCCGCGCGGCAACAGTGCCCAGCGGGTACGCGCGCTGCACGACGCCTTCCGCCTGCCGGACGAGCTGGCCGGCGCGCTGCCCGGGCTGGACGGCCCGGTGCTGCTGGTGGACGACCTGGTCGACTCGGGCTGGACGATGGGCACCGTGGCGCGGCTGCTGCGCCGGGCCGGCGCGCCGGACGTGCTGCCGCTGGCGCTCGCGGTGGCCGGCTGACCCGTCCCCCGGCCGGCGTGGCGGGATCCCGGCGTGGCGTGCCGCCGGTCGGCGCGGGAGTTCCCGGGCCGGGCGGAAAGTTCCCGGGCCGGGCGGAATGCGAGCGTCACCACCGTCGGCGGACCGTCGTCGGGCCTGGACCCGGGCGGCGGTACCGTGGGGTCATGACCGAGCAGCGACCCGTCGTCCAGACGTACACCGTGACCGGGATGACCTGCGAACACTGCGTCAAGGCGGTGACCGAGGAGCTGTCCGCGCTGCCCGGTGTCGACGAGGTCCGGATCGATCTGACGAGCGGCACCGCCACTGTCACCAGCGTGGCGCCGCTGCCCGTCGAGTCAGTGCGTGCCGCCGTGGACGAGGCGGGTTACGAGCTGGTCGGCGGCGGTGCCTGAGTCGTCGTCGGTGGCCGGGCCCGTCGCTGTGGACCGGGAGACGTTGCGGCTGGCCCTGGTGGTGGGCGGCCTGGTGCTCGCCGTCCTGCTCGGCTTCGGCCTCGGGCGGATGAACGCGCCGGCCGACCCGGCCCGGCCCGCCGGCGCGACGGCCGGCGGGGTAGCCCCGGGCGGTGCCGACGGCGGCGCGCACGCCCACTCACCCGGAACCGGCGCGCACACGCACGACGGCGCCACAGTCACCCAGGGCGGCGGCGACGGCGCGACCGGACTGTCGATCACCTCGGCCGGCTACACGCTGGTGCCGTCGACCGAGCTGGTCGCGGGCCGCGCCGGTGAGCTGCGCTTCCAGATCCGCGACGACCAGCGCCGGGCGGTCACCCGGTTCGCCGTCGTGCACGACAAGCCGATGCACGTGATCATGGTCCGGCGTGACCTCGGCGGTTACCGGCATCTGCACCCGACGATGGCCGCCGACGGCACCTGGTCGGTGCCGATCAGGGCGCCGGAGGCGGGCCCCTGGCGGATGTACGCGGACTTCACCGCGGTGGCCGACGACGGCCGCCAGGTCGCCGTGGTGCTCGGCGCCGACCTGACCGCGTCCGGCGCGTACCGGCCCCGGCCGCTGCCCGCCGCCGCGACGTCGGCCACCGTCGACGGGTTCACCGTCGCGTACGCCGGCACTCCGGAGGTGGGGAAGTCGGTGCCGCTGCGGTTCCGGGTCACCGGCACGGACGGCGCGGCGGCGGCGCTGGAACCGTACCTCGGTGCGTACGGACACCTGGTGGCGTTGCGCGAGGGCGACCTCGGCTACCTGCACGTGCACCCGGAGCCGGTGCGCGACGGCGACGACGTGACGTTCTGGCTGACCGCGCCGGGGCCGGGCAACTACCGGATGTTCCTGGACTTCCAGGTCGGCGGTGTGGTGCGGACCGCCGAGTTCACGCTGACAGTGGCCTGAGCCCGCCGCCGGGCGGTCAGCCGGCCCGGCGGACCGGTCGGCGGGCCAGGTAGCGGAGCAGATCGCGGATGTGGTGCTTCTCCTCGGCGGGCACGTTCGGGTCGGCGAGCCGATCCAGGATGACCCGCACGTCGGCCTCCACCGGGCCGTCCTCCGCGCCCCGGCGGCGGGGCACCGGCCCGGCGTCGGGCAGGCCCAACGCGCGGAACGCGGCAGCCACGGGCAGGTCGAGGGCGGCGCAGAAGCCGCGGACCTTCGCGAGTTCGGGGTAGTCCTGCCAGTCTCCGGCCAGCCAGCGGAACACTGTGGAACGGCCGACACCGGTGTGGGTGGCGAGGTCGGTCACCGTCCAGCCGCGCTCCTCGCGCGCGGCGTCGATGGCCCGTCGTACGAAACGCGCGAAGGCCATCTGTGGTGAAACGTCTGCGGAACCCATCCCTGGTGGATCTGTCCCCTTCCTCCGGTGGCCCGGCTCGCGCACCGAGCCTAGTACGCCGGACCGGAGAAGTAACTGACTGACCGGTCCGTAGGTCCCGTCGGCGAGACCCGGCAACTACGGAAGTCTGCTTCGGGCAATGCGCTTCGGGTAATAGGCTGGGGAAGCCCTGAAAGTCGATGGAGGAGCAGCATGGCCGAGCCGGACCGTCCCGTACCGCATCACCCCGGCGCGGTGAGCCTCTTCTTCGTGGCCAAGGCCGCGGTGTTCGCACTCGGCTTCTGGATCTGGCTGCTGGTGCTGGCGGTACGCGGTGACGACGCGACCGGCGTACACCTGATCGCCGCGACCGGAGCGATCTGCACCACGCTGGCCTCGGTGGTGCTGGGAGCGCGGATGGCGTTGCAGCGCAACGCCGCCGTGCGGCACGCCGAGCTGAAGCGGCTGCTCGTCGACATCTCGTGGAACGCCTTCGCCGCCGCCGGCAACGCCGAGCAGCCCGGGAAGGTGGTGCCGTTCCCGAGCGCGTCACACGACGGCGAGCGAGGTCCGAACCGGGGTGCCGGCGAGCGGGTGTCGGTGCTGGACCGGGGCGACCGGGGGCGGTAGGACCGGCCCGCCGCCGCGGCTCAGCGCGCCTCGGCCAGCAGCGTTTCCAGCCGGGGCGTGACACCCCACTGGCCGACCAGCTCGCGATACTCCGCGCGCTGCGCGTCGGTCGGCGCACCGGCCGTCCGCCGCGCCCGGATCAGCAGGTTGCGCGGCGTGTGCTGGGAGTCGACGAACTCCACCACTTCGGCGCGGTAGCCGTGCAGCCGCAGCAGCGCGGCCCGCAGCGAGTCGGTGAGCACGTCGGCGAACCGTTCCCGCAGGATGCCCTGCCGGGTCAGCAGCTCGTACGGCGCGGGCGCCTGACCGGTCCGGAGCTGGGCGGCCAGGTCGTGGTGGCAGCAGGGCGCGGCCAGCACCCAGCGGGCGCCCCAGCGCACCGCCCGGGCCAGCGCCTCGTCGGTCGCGGTGTCGCAGGCGTGCAGCGCCAGCACCAGGTCGGGGGCCGGTTCGACGGGCGCGTCGGCGATGGTGCCCGCCACGAACCCGACCCGGTCGGCCCAGCCCAGCCGCTCGGCCAGCTCGGTGTTGCGGCGGCGCTGGTCCTCGCGCACGTCCACCCCGACGAGCGTCACGTCCAGGCCGCGCCGGACCAGGTAACTGTAGGCGGCGAAGGTCAGGTACGCGTTGCCGCAGCCCAGGTCCACCACCCGCAGCGGGCCGGTGAGGTCGTCGGGCAGCGTGGCCGCGAGCGCGCGCAGGAACGCGTCGACCTGGCGACGCTTGGCCGCCGAGCCGCCGATCTCCCGGAACAGGGGATCACCGGGGTCGAGCAGCCACTCCTTCGCCCGGTCGTGCCCGCCCGGCTCGGCGGCCGGACGGCTGGCCGCCGCGCGGTGCACCTGCGCCTCGCCGGACTTGGTGACCCGGAGTTGGAGCGTGGCGTCGGCGGTCTCGACGTGCCAGTTGCCGAACGGCTCGGCGAGCAGTTCGTCGACAGCCGCGCCGGCCTCCGTACCCGGTGCCACGTTGCGCGTGTGCGGACGTGATCCGTCGGAGAGGGCGATCTGCAACCGGGGACCGGCCTTCAGCGTGACCGGGCGCAGCTCCGCGCGTACCACCGAGGGACGCTGCCCACGACGGCGCCCGGCGGCGACCGCGCGGGTCAGCCCCGGCGCGAGCAGCAGCGCCCGCACCTCGGCCAGCGCCGAGTCCAGCGCTTCCGGCATCAGTACCTACCTTCCTGCTTCCCGCCCTCGCCCCGGCGATCATGAAGTTGGCGGCGGTGAGCACGGCGCGTCGCGCCGTCAACTTCATGATCGTCGCAGTCGGCGAGTGAGCGAGAGGGCCGGGGATGGGGACGGCCTCCGGGACCGGGGTCCGGGAGGCCGTATCCGCTGGTGTTCGTCAGTCGGCGTTGGTGGCCTCGGCGGGCGCGCCGGTGCTGCCGCTGCGGCGACGGCGGCGGCGACGGGGCTTGGTGCTCGCGGTCTCGCCCTCCGTGGGCTGCGGTGCGGCGGCTGTCTCGGCCGCGCCCTCGCTGCCGATCACCGCGGTCGGCTCACCGGCCACCGTCTCGCCGGCCCGGCGGCGACGCCGACGACGCGGCGTACGCGGGGTCTCGTCGTCCCCGGCGTCGGCCTGCGCGGCGGGGGAACCGGCGGACGAACCGCCCTCGCCGCCCCGGCCACGACCGCGGTCACGGTCACGGTCGCGGTCGCCGCGCTCGCGGCCCCGGCTGTCGCCGCGCCGTGCACCCCGACGCGACCGGTCGCCACCGCCCAGGTCTTCCTCGACCTCGGCGGACAGGCCGGCGCGGGTGCGCTCGGCGGTCGGCAGCGTACCGCTGACGTCCGTCGGGATGGCCAGGTCCGTGTACAGGTGCGCGGAGGTGTGGTACGTCTCCGGCGGCTCGGGCATGTCCAGCCCGAGCGTCTTGTCGATGATCCGCCAGCGGGGCATGTCGTCCCAGTCGACGAACGTCACAGCGACACCCGTGGCCCCGGCCCGGCCGGTACGGCCGATGCGGTGGGTGTAGGTGTCCTGGTCCTCCGGGCAGTCGTAGTTGATCACGTGCGTGACGCCCGTGACGTCGATGCCCCGGGCCGCCACGTCGGTGGCGACCAAGGTGTCGATCTTGCCGGCCCGGAACGCCCGTAGCGCCCGCTCACGCGCGCCCTGGCCGAGGTCACCGTGCACGGCGGCGACGGCGAAGCCGCGGAAGTCGAGATCCTCGGCGACCCGGTCGGCGGCCCGCTTGGTGCGGGTGAAGATCATGGTCAGCCCGCGGCCCTCGGCCTGGAGGATGCGCGCCACGATCTCGACCTTGTTCAGCGAGTGCGTGCGGTACGCGAGCTGCGTGGTCTGCGGCGACGGACCGGTCTCGGCGGTGTGCCCGGCGTGGATGGTCACCGGGCGGCGCAGGAAGCGCCGGGACAGCGCGACGATCGGGTCCGGCATGGTGGCCGAGAACAGCATGGTCTGCCGGTCCTCCGGCAGCATCGCCAGGATCTTCTCGACGTCGTCCAGGAAGCCCAGGTCGAGCATGCGGTCCGCCTCGTCGAGGACGAGCGCGCGGACCCGGTCGAGCCGCAGGTGCTTCTGCTTCTGCAGGTCCAGCAGGCGGCCGGGGGTGCCGACCAGGATCTCGACACCCTTGCGGAGCGCCTCGATCTGCGGCTCGTACGCCACGCCGCCGTAGATCGGCAGCACCCGGACGCCCCGGGTACGGCCGGCGGCGTCGAGGTCCTTGGCGACCTGGATGCCCAGCTCACGGGTGGGTACGACGACGAGCGCCTGCGGGACGCCGTCGCTGCCCTCGGATGGGGCGAACACGCGCTCCAGCAGCGGGATGCCGAAGCCGAGCGTCTTGCCGGTGCCGGTCGGCGCCTGCCCGATCAGGTCGACGCCGCGCAGCGCGATCGGCAGCGCGTACTCCTGGATGGCGAAGGCGCGGGTGATGCCGGCGGCGGCCAGCGCCTCGACGGTTTCCTGCCGCGCGCCGAGCGCGGCGAACGTGGGTGCCTCCGGGGGGACCGGAGCGGTGGGGGCCAGTGGCTGGCCGGAAATCTGCTCGCTCATATGGATTTGGGGGTGCCCTCTCGTGGTGCGCCCCTCAGGTCCTCAGGGCGCGATCGGTGTGGCGCGGGCCACGCGGTCAGGGGCGATTTCGCCGAGCCGGACCGGGCCGCACGCGCGTCGGGGACCGGCGTTGATCAGCAAGTGACCGATTCGGTGCCCACGGCAACTGACTCATCGTACCTGAACGGTCCCTGAGTCGTCCCGATTCCCAGGTGGTGGCCGTGCACGCGGGGCGGCTCGCTGTGACTTGAGTCACAGCCGCAACGTCGGTAGCCTGCGCTCGTGTCCGCCCCCGACCGCACCGCCCCCGACCCCGCCGCGACCGGCCCTGCCGCGCCCGACCCCGCCGCGACCGACCTGTTCGGGCTCGTCGCCTACGGCGAACTGCTCGCGTTCGACCGCCTCGCCGCCGACGCGCGCCTCGCACCCGACCTGCCCCGCCGTGCCGCGCTCAGCGAGATGGCCGCCGCCGAGATCGCGCACTACAGGTGGCTCACCGACCGGCTCGCCGCGTGTGGTGTCACGCCGGAGGAGGCGATGGCCCCCTACGTCGAGGCGCTGCGGGCGTACCACGACTCGACCGAGCCGCGGGACTGGGCGGAGGCGGTGACGAAGGCGTACGTGGGCGACACGATCACCGACGACTTCCTGCGGGGGATCGCCGACGGCCTGGACGGGCCGGACCGGACGCTGCTGCTGGACGTGCTGCACGACTCCCGGTACGCCGAGTTCGCCGCGGCCGAGATTCGGGCCGCGATCGAGGCCGATCCCCGGGCGGCCGGGCGGCTGTCGATGTGGGCGCGGCGGCTGCTCGGTGAGGCGCTCTCCCAGGCGGGCCGGGTGGCCGCCGCCGACCGGGGCGCGCTCGTCGCGTTGATCGGACGGACCGGCGGGGACGCGGCGGGGCTGCTGCGCCGGCTGACCGAGGCGCACACCGCGCGGATGACGTCGGTCGGGTTGAACAACTGAGCCGCCGTGGCGGGAGGCCCGCCACGGCGGCCGATGCCGCGGGAATCAGCGAACGGTGAACCCGACCGCGCGGGGCGACGCCTCGGCGATCTCGACGTAGGCGACCTTGCCGACCGGCACGATCACGCGCCGGCCCTTCTCGTCGGTCAGGGAGAGGGTGCCCTCGCTCTTGGCGAAGGCGTCGGTCACGATCTGCTCGATCTCGGCCGGCGACTGCGCGCTCTCCAGGACCAGCTCCCGCGGCGCGTACTGCACGCCGATCTTGACCTCCACTGTGCCTCCTCAACTGGGGCGAAAAAGCCACCGTGGGAAGGCTATCCGATCCGGCGGCCCGATGTTCAGGCTGACTCACCTTGCAGGGGGAAGCTGGCGATGCCGCGCCAGGACAGGGCCGCGACCAGCGCCTCGGCCTCCGCCTTGGGCACCTGACGGCCGCCGGCGAGCCAGAACTGGGCGGCCGTCTCGGCGGCGCCGACCAGGCCCGAGGCGAGCAGTTCGGCGTGCGAGCGGCTGACCCCGGTGTCCGAGATGATCGTGTCGGTGATGGCCGCGATGCAGCCCTGCTCGACCCGCTCCACCCGCTGCCGCACCGCCGGGTCGTTGCGCAGGTCCGACTCGAAGACCAGCCGGAACGCCTCGCTCTCGTGGTCGACGAAGTCGAAGTACGCGCGCACCGCGGCGCCGACGCGCTCCTTGTTGTCGTTGGTGCCGCTCATCGCGTCATGCACGTTGGCCAGTATCGCGTCACAGTGCGTGTCCAGCAGCGCGAGGTAGAGCTCCATCTTCCCGGGGAAGTGCTGGTAGAGCACCGGCTTGGAGACACCGGCCCGCTCGGCGATGTCGTCCATCGCGGCGGCGTGGTAGCCATGCGCGACGAACACCTCCTGAGCGGCGGCGAGCAGCTGCTTCCGGCGCGCCGAGCGGGGCAGGCGGGTGGGCCGACCGGCGGTCTGTGCACCGTTCCCCACTGCGGTCATCGGATCCTCCGAGTATCTGCGTACGAGCCGGCACGTATCACCCGAACCGGTCCGGGTTCGTGAACCCGTCGCGGAATTGGCCCGCCGCTGTAACTTATCGCCACTGTCACCACACGTTATCGGGGAGACGCTGAACGGCCCACCCCGGAGCCGACCGTACGGACCGCCCCGACCCGCGCACCTCAGCCGAAAAGGCGGCCCAAGGCCGTAACCTCCCCCGCTGGGGGGACACCGAAACCCGACACCCGCCGTCCCGCCGTCCTTCCCCGCCTGGTCAGGGCATAGGCGATGACCACGACTTCGGGCACCGTCGAGTACGTGGCTACCCCAGAGCAGATGATCGAGTCGCATCTCACCTGGATGCGCGCCGGCGGCTACGCCGAGAAGAGCGTCCGAGCGTCCCGACGGGTCCTCCGCAAGGCCCACGCCGAGCTCCCCGAGGGCCTACACGCCGCGATCGGCACCGAGCTGGCCGGCTGGCTCGACAACCCCGACTGGGTCCGCGCGACGAAGTGCGCCTACCACAAGCACCTCGTCCGGTTCTACCGCTGGGCGTGCAACCCCAAGGACCCGTGGCTGTCCTTCGACCCGTCCGCCGATCTGCGCGCGCCGAAGGTCAACCCGGGCGTGCCGCGCCCGGCCGGCGCCGAACTGGTCCGCGCCGCGATCTACGACACCGCCGACCCGTGGCGCATCTACTGCCGCCTCGCCGCCCTCGGCGGGCTGCGCGCCTGCGAGATCGCCGCCCTGCGCCGAGAGGACGTCACCGCCGAAGTGATGCACCTGTGGGGCAAGGGCGACAAGGCCCGGGTCGTGCCGACCCACCCGCTGATCTGGGAGCTGATCGCCCCGCTTTCGCCCGGTCACATCGTGCGCCGCCCCTCGGGCCGGGCGCCGACCGGCGACTGGGTGTCGACCCAGACCGCGCACTACCTCGCCGCCGCCGGCGTGCCCACCAAGCTGTACCCGCTGCGGCACTGGTTCGCGAGCGAGATCAACCAGCGGTACGGGGACATCCGCGTGGTCCAGGAGCTACTCGGCCACGCCTCCGTGATGACCACCCAGCGGTACACGGCAGTGACCGCCTCCCGGTTGAAGGAGGCGGTCACCGTGCTGCCCTTCAGCGCACCATCCGCGGCCGGCACGCCGACCGCTGCCCCGGGATCTGCCGGCGCCGTTGCTCCGCCACCACATCGATCCGAGGCGTCCGATCCTCCGGCAGCTCGTCGCGGTCGGCGACCACGACGACCTGCACGGCACCGTCCATGAGTAGCTGCACCACCTCCGGCCACCGGCCGCCGTCCAGCTCATCCACGACGACGGCCGCTAGACGCAGACCCAGCCTGTTGCAGTACTCTGCACATCGATCGGTGTAACGGTTTACGTTCGCTGCTTTCACGTAGATCAACGCATTGGTCATCTCAAGGTCCTCCCTGGTCAATGGCTGTGCAGGCCGCATTGATCAGGGAGGACTCTTGGTGGGGGCGGGCCGCGTTCCACCGGTCGGCCGGCGGGCCGGTTATCCAAGGCCCGGATCACGACACCCAGGCGAGGCGGCGGCACCTGCGGCGCGCTGAGCACCGCGCCCGGCCCGACGTCGGAGCCCCCGCCCGCGGCGCCCGGAGTCGCCCGCATCGTGGCCAGCGCCAGGTCCCACCGGTCGGCGGGCGCGGCCGGCGCTAGGGGGCGACCCGCGGTCTCAGGGCGCGCCGGCGCCGCGGCCGGCGCTGGAGGATCATCCTGCCGCCATCGTGGCGCCGTTTCGCTCGGCCGCGACAGCCGGCGAGGGGCAGCGCGATCCGCCTGGACCGGTGGGCGGATGGTCGGGCTCGTCGAGGCGGCAGGGCGCGGCGCCCGAGGCGCGGCCGGCGAGGGTCGAGGCGCCGGAGGCGGCATCGGTGGTGCGGTGGTCGACCCGTCGCCGTCCCCGTCGATGTCGGGCAGGCCCGGCACGTCGGGCAGCAGCGACGGCACCGGCTCCGGCAAGGGCAGCGGCGGCACCGGCAGGCTCGGCAATGGCAGCGGCGGCAGCGGCAGGGAGGGCAGCGGGACGGGCGGTAAGGGCAGCTCAGGGTCGGCGGACGCCGGGTCCTGCGACGCCCCGCACAGCGCAGCCGTCGCACCCAGCGCCAGCAGGATCCCCCCCATGCCACGACGCATCACAGTGATCTATCCCGCTGACGGGACTCGGGCAACCTGCATCCGCCTGATCTTGCGCCATGTGAAGGTAGTTCGTTACAGGCGTGACAGGCGGTGTTAACCCACGGTTACCATCTTCCGCTGCAACTTGCAGCTCAGGGGACGTCGACCTGCGCCCGGTCACCCGGGTAGGCGTCGGCGATCCCGTCGGGCCCCGTGACGATCAGCATCGGCACGCCGTCGGGAACGTCGAAGGTGGCTCGCTCGGTCGGAGTCGGCATCCGCGTGGTCACCACCGATCCAGGCTCGGCGACGATCCGCTCCACCTCGCGAGCCTGCGGCACGCGGGTGCCCCAGCCGTGCTGGACCTCCACCACGCCCTGAGCGCGCAGCGCGGCGATCGCGCGGCGAACCGTCGTCCGGCCCAGGCCCGTCTCCTGCATCAGCCGCGACTCCGACGGCAACCGCGCGCCGGGTAGCCACTCACCCGCGGCGACCCGGCGGCGCAGGTCGTCGGCAAGCTGCCGCCAGGCGGGCACACCCGAGGCAGGGTCGATCATGGACGGAGACGCTATGGCGCGGCTGCTTCACGTCGACACGTGGGCACGTGGGCATGAGTCTGATCGCCGAAGGAGCGTACGGTGGGGTACACGATGTAACCCATGCGCGGAGGTGCCCCGATGGTCGACCAGCCAGCCCTCACCCCCGGCCAACGCGTCGAACGCCTCCGCCGCGGCGCGGGCCTGTCCCGGGAACGACTCGCCGGACTCACCGGCCTCGGCGCCTCCACGATCAAGTTCGTCGAGAACGGCCGCCGTTCCTTGACCCTCAACGTCGCCCAGCGCATCGCCCCGCACCTCGGCGTCCACGACCTCGGCGACCTCTACGGCCCCTCGGTCACCCTCTCCCTCGACGGCCGAGCCAGCCACCCCGCCGTCGACGACGTCCGCCGCGCGCTGACCGCCTGGCACATCACCATCGACGGCCAGCCCGAGAGCACCGACTACCTCCGCGGCGCCGTCGACTCCGCCTGGCAAACCTGGCACACCAGCCGCAACCAGCGCACCGAAGCCGGCCTCGTCCTGCCCGGCCTCCTCGACGCCACCCAGCGCGCCGCGCGGCTGCACACCGGCGCCGACCGGCGCACCGCCCTCGCGCTGCTCGCCCAGGCGTACCACCTCGCCCAGGCGTACCTCGCCTGGCACGGCGACCGCGAGCTGTGCTGGCTCACCGTCGACCGGGGCATGGCCGCCGCCCTTGACGCAGACGACCCCCTCGCGATCGCGAGCAGCATCTGGTACGCCGCGCACATCCTGCGTGCTGTCGGCCGCGGCGACGAAGCCCTCGACCGCCTGCGCGAGGCCCGCGCCCTCATCGAGCCGCGGGTGGCCGACGGGGGCGTGGAGTACGCGGAGATGCTCGCCGACCTGCACCTGTGCACCGCGCTGACCCGGGCGCGTACCGGCGACCAGGGGGCGTGGTCGGACTGGGGCATCGCCCGGCAGGTCGTCGACCGGGCGTTGCCGGACGGGTACGTGGGGCTGCGTACCCGGGTGTCGAAGCCGCTCGTAGAGGTGTACGCGGTGATGTGCGCCGTCGACCTGGGCGACCCCGACGAAGCGCAACGCCGGGCGCACTCTCTCGATCCGCAGTCGATCCCGTCGACCGAGCGGCGCGGCCGGCACTACGTCGAGCTGGCGCGCTCCGCCGACATGGAGGGCGCGCCGGAGGCGACGCTGCACCTGCTCACCCGGGCCGAGGCGACGTCGCCGGAGACGGTGCGGTTCTCACCGCCAGCGCAGGACATGGCCGGCCGGCTGGCCCGGGAGGCGCCGGCGGCGATCCGCGCCGAGGCGGCCGAGCTGGCCCACCGGATCTCGACGCCTCCCCTGTAGAGGTACACCCGGTCACCGGGTACGCCACGTACCCATAGCGACGCCCGTATCTACCTACCGTCATCACTGCTGGTGGCGGTGGGAGTCGCACGGCGTACGACGTTAGCTGTTCGCCCGCCGCCCTGAGCCGGACGCGGGTACGTGCTCTGCCCCCGTGGAGCACGCGCCCGCGCCCCCGGACTGACGGAGGCGATCAGCGTGGCGTCCATCCGATCCCTGCTCCGCCGGCTGACCGGCCGGCCCGAACCGGCGACCCCGGGAACCGGGCAGCGGATCCAAGCCCGTGAGCAGGCCGCCGCCCGGCTCCGGCTGCTCCAGTCCAACCAGGCCCGCGAGTCCCGGTGGAGCGGACGGTGACCGCCCGCCCGGCCCGAGCCGCCCGGGCACTCGACGCCCTCGACGAGCGGATGAGCGGCATCGACCACCAGCCGCACCGGCCCACCTGGGAATGCCGCCACTGCTACGAGCCGTGGCCGTGCGCCGCCGGGCAGGTGCAGCTCGCCGAGGCGTACCGCGGTGACCGATCCGGACTGCGGATCTACATGGGCGAGCTGTACGCCGCCGCCGTCGAGGATCTGCCCACCTTCCCGCCGAGGCTGCTGTACACGCAGTTCGTGGCGTGGACCCGTCCCCTCGCCCGGCGGTGAGGACGCCCGGCGCGGTCTGCATGGGCTGCACCGAGGGGATCACCGTCAAGACCCACCGCTGCGCGGGCGCGGCCGAGCTGGTGCCGTACGGCGGCACCTGCGCGTGTCGGCTGCCCGGCTGCGGACCGAACCCCACACCTGTTGGGCGGCCCCGGACGCGGCGATCGCAGCGCCGGCCGGGGCCTGACCAGACCACCAAGGAGGTCTGACCATGTTGCAGTCTCACCGATCCCGCCGAATCCTCGGCGGCGCCGCGCTGGCCCTGGCCATCGTCGGCGGACTCGCCTGCGAGGGCGAGGGCACGAAGAGCGACCGCGACCCGGCCGATCGGCAGGTCGACCCGATTCAGAAGCAGACGGCGGTCATCAACGCCAGCGGCGACGGCCCGTACTCCGTCGTGGTGCGGGCGGCGAAGGTCGGCGACGAGCGAGGCGACTACACCCGCAAGTCCGTGGCGGGCGGCGCGTACCGGCAGACCCTCGACTACACCTCCGGGCTGCGGATCACCATCACGATCACGGCCACCGGGCACCGGACCGACCCGCTGTCCTGCGAGATCACCGACGGCACCACCCGGGTCCGGGACCGGGCGGCCGGGACGGTGCAGTGCAAGCTCACGACCTCGCGGTGAGGGCGCGGGCGATCCGGGCCAGGGCGAGCCGGATCCGCTGCCGCACAGTGGCGCGGCGGTAGGGCTCGGGCGGGTTCAGTCGCCAACCAGCAGCAGTCACGCCCCACAGTATGCGCCACCCAACGTACGGTGACGAGACCCGACGGCAGCAGTAGAGCGCCCCGCCCGGCCGGCAGCCAGGGCGGGGCGCTTCGCGTGCGCGCGCTACTCGGCCGCCTTCCCCGGGCGCCCCGGGCGGCGAGGCGGGCCCGTGCGCTTGCGGTGCGCGGTGACCCGCCGGCGTACCTCGTGGATCGTCACGCCGGCGCGGTCGGCGACCTGGTCTTCGGGCTGCGCGTCGCGGGCGTCGGCGATAGCCGCGTCCATCTCGGCGGCGAGCGCAGCCTTCAGCGCCGGGGCGAGAGCGTGAAGAGCCTGGTAGCGGTCCAGAGGGTCGGTGGTCGCCGACGCGGCGGCGAGTTGGTCGGCCAGGGCGCGAAGCGTGTCCATGCGAGAAATTCTACACCACCCTATTGCATGGAATGCTAGGGCACTGTAGAATTTAGGTATGGAGAGCGGGAGGGGCACCGAGATGGCGAGCATCACCTGGCACAGCAGCAAGAAGTTCTGCGACGCCGAGACCCACAAGACGCAGGCCAGCTGCCCCGACTGCGAGACCGCCAGCCAGTGCACCGGCTGCCTGGGCCGGATCGCCCCCGGCGAGGTCCACGCGATCTGCGCCGAGACCGGCGAGGTCGCCCACCCCGGCTGCAAGGCGGCGGCGGTGCGCAACTGGGGCCACCTGTACTGAGCAATCGGCGGACCGGCGGCGAGCGGAGGCGCAGGCCGCCCCTCCCCCTCAAGGAAATTCTAGGTCACCCTATTGCGCGTAATGCTAGGGCAGTGTAGAATTTAGGTACAGGCAAGCGAGAGGGAGACCGAGATGCAGACCACGATCCAGGCCACCGCCACCGCCACCGACGCCGACGCCCGCGACATCCGCACCGCCCGCCAGCTGGCAGCCCAGCTCAAGACGATGAACCCGGACGGGATGGGCTACCGGATCACGGTCCGCCGGTACGAAGAAATCGTGGACCGCCTCGGCTACGACCCGATCAGCTGACCCGACAGGGGCCCGGGAGACCGGGCCCCAGCCCATCCGCAAGGTCAACTTCTCCGGGAGGATCCCGAACAGCCTGACCCCAGACACGACGAAGCGCCCCCACCCGGCCGGAGCCGAGCGGGGGCGCACCATTCGCAGCGGCAGACCGCAGCTTACCGGTCGAGCGGATCCTTGGCGTTGGGCACGACGTAGACCCCGAGCGCGCCGAGCACCGCCAGGGCGACGGTGATCCCCTCGGTGGCGGTCAGCACGTCGTCGCCCATCGCGACGGTCAGGGCGACGCCGCCGGCGACGACGCCGGCGACGATGGTCTTGGCGAAGCGGCCAATCCGCATGATGTCCTCCTGGGTACGGTCGGGTGGTGCAGCGGTACAAACGGACGCCAGCCGGTGAGCTGGCGGAGATCCCCGAGCCCTGCCCGGACGGGCACACCGACACCGTCCCGGCGTGGGGCGCCTGCCCGGCGGAGAGCTGCTGGGAGATGGGCCGACAGTGGCGCTGCCGGCGCCTGGGCTGCGGTCGGGTGACGCAGCACCAGCACAAACACCGAGGCCGGTAGCTCAGCGCTGGGACGGGGGCACCGGATCCGCCGGCGTCGGGTCCACACCGGCCCGGGTGAGTTGGTAGGCGTACCCGCCGGCGATCCGCCGCCAGTAGTCCCGGTCGGCCTCGGCCGACGCGGCCCGCTTGTCGGCATCGTCGCGGGCCCGGGCGAGATCCTGCACGGACTCCCGCTCGTGCGCCCGAGCGCCCTGCTTGAGTGAGCTGACGCCGGAGAACACGGCCTGGATGAACGCGAGGCCACCGCCGCCGAGCAGCGCGGCGATCACGGCGGTGACCACCTCGGAGGTCTTCACGGTGCTCCTTAGTGGTGGTGGGCGGCGCGAGTCGCCTCACGGCGTACCGCGCCGACGTCCCGCCACCGGCCGTACAGCAGCAGCCCGAACGCGCCGATCACCATCGACGCCACCACCGAGGCGGGCGCGAGCAGCGACGCGAGGATCAGGGAGTACACGCCGAACGCAGCCCAGAGCAGCGGAAGGCCGAGGTGCTCGCCGATCCACCGGTCCGTAGCGGCGCCGTACGCCGACAGCAGACCGCCGACGGCCAGGAACCCGGCCCAGAGGTATACCAGCGGGCCGGTGGCGTCGACGACGCTCGGCGTGGGCACCAGCGCGGCGCCGACACCGGCGGCGGCCATCATGGCGTACCCGGCGAAGCGGGACCAGCGCCGCGGCTGCGAGGGCACGGCGTCACCCCTGGGTGGCGGTGCCGGCCGTGAGGACCTCGCCCATGCGGCGCAGGACCTCGTCGGCGGCGAGCTGCCCGGACTGGCCGGCGCGCACCAGCTCGGCCAGCTCGCCGAGCTTGGCGGTGTGGTCGGCGTCGCGCTGGGCGTCGGCCTCGCCGGCGGCCGCCACCGCCGCCTCGATCCGGGCGAAGTCGTCGGCGAGCTGCGCGCCCACCTTGCCGTCGACCTGCGCGAGCCCGTCACGGATGGCCATCACAGCCTGGACCAGCCACACCGCCTGGCCGCCGCCGCGCAAATCCTTGCGGACGGTGGTTCGGCCGTTGGCCATCGCCTCCATCCGGCCGTCGGTGTACGCAGTCTGCGCGGCCAGGTCGGGCAGCAGCGCCGCCAACTGGTCGAGCACCGCCGCGTGCTTGTCGGTGAAGTTGGCCATGTCGTCGTCCTTCCCGGCCAGGATCGCAGCGACCCTGGCGCGAAACGTGGTCATGTCGATGCCGGACGGGTCACTCTTCGCGCCCGGCTGGTGCTCGCGGTGCGCGGCCACCCGCCCGGCCGACCACCCCATGTGCTTGCAGATCGCCGCGACGCCTCGCTGGTAGGCGTCGAGCTGCACGGCCGGCCAGGGCTGGCCGCGGTTGTCGTTCTGCGCCTCGATGCCGATCAGGTTGGTGTTGCCGTACCCCTTGAGCGGGCCGCCCCAGCCCTGCAAGGCGTGGTTGCAGCGGCCCGACGCGACCACGTGGAACGCGCCGCTGCGGGACAAGTACAGCTGCGCGATCGGCGGCGGCGCCGACGTCGAGCCCTCCAGCAACACCCGGATCTCCCCGGCGTCCGTGGACGTCGAGCTGCCGGCGGTCGCGTGGCAGATCACACCGCGCGGGTCGTACGTCGACGAGCCGCGGGTACGCCACCCGGACACCTCGTGAACGGTGAGGCCGGCGGCGCGCAGCACCTGAGGCAGCCACAGCAGTCGGGACACAGTGTCCTCCTGGATGATCAGGTCGCGTAGCGCCCGCTGCTCGGGCAGCCGCTCGGTCAGGTCGCCGTGGCGGGCGTGGTAGTGGCACCACAGCTGGCAGCCGGCCGCCCGGGCCGCGGCGTACATCCGCCGGTACCAGTCGGCGCACAGCTCACCCGACGGGTCCAGGTCGACCGGGCAGCCGTTCGCCTCGGTGACGCGCAGGTGGTCGACCTCGGCGATGCCCCACGGTTTGCCGACCTCGGCGGCGATCGCCGTCATCGGCGCGATCGCGGCCGCCGGGTCCTCGTAGGCGTGCGGTCGGTACGGGTTCCGCGCGGACGGCAGGTACTGGTACCAGTCGAGCATCACCAGGTCGACGGCGTCGGCTTCGTGCTCCGGCCACCAGGTGCGCCAGTTCCCGCCGGCGCGGATCCACTGCAGCGTGTAGCAGACCGCCAGCCGTAGGCGGCCCTCGGCGCGCGCCGGGTGCGCCCCGACCTGCTCACGCTGCCGAGTCCAGCTGGCACGGAACTGCGCCGGCGTCGGGTCGCCGCCCTTGCCCTGCTCCGGCTCGTGGTGGGCGATGAGGATCAGGTCGACGTCGGGCCGGTGCGTCAGCCACGCCGTCACGAACGCCAGCGCGTCCACCCCGAGGTCCTTGTGGCTGACCACCACGGTGGCGCCCTGAGGCAGCTGCGCCAGCGGCGAGCGCGGATCCGACCACGCCGACGAGGGAAGGCCCTTCCCGGGCTCGAAGAACACTCGGACCGCCTGCGACTGCGGGTACAGGCCGAGCATGGCGGCGAGGGTCCGGCCGCCGAGGCTCCAGCCGATCGGCATCATCAGACATCCACTCCCAGCCCGAGGTACTCCGACGCCGGGCCGATCGGTTCGATGGACAGGTATCGGGGCGAGGCCGCCGACGCGTGCACGTTGACCGTGCCGGTGGACGCCGCCACCGTCAGCGCCACATCGGTCGTCAGGTCGGAGGCCGCGGAGCGGGTCAGCACGACCGTGCCGGACACCATCACCGAGGTACCGACCGTTGACCCCTTCGCCTCGACCCGGCCGTACTCGCCGTAGTCGGCGCCGCCCAACCCGGTCTGCCGCAGCCGGAAGTGGGCCAGCACGCCGGCGGCGGACGCGTAGAGCAGGCCCCGCAGGTACGCCCGGTACGCCCACCCGGCCTTGAAGACCATGTTCGTGACGGTCAGGGACACCGCCTCCGCCGCGACACCCGTCTGCGGCGCCGACGAGAACGCCTGGCCTCGGGCAGGGTCGTTGAGCCGGGCCGGGGTCAGCCGCATGCCCGACCGCACGGTGATAGGCATGTCAGGTCACCTCTCTCACAGCGACAGCACCGCGGGCTGCCACACGTCGACGTCCGTGCCGGCGGGCCAGGTCCGGGTCACACCGTTCACCCCGCGGGCGGAGAGGGTCACCAGCTGCGGGCTGATCAGCCGGACGTTGTCCACCGACACCACGACCGGCAACGTGCTCGTGTTGCCGGACTCCAGGCGGGTCGCCACGCCGCCGAGGGTGCCCGACGTCAGATCGCCGTCGGTGGCCTCGACCTGCCAGCCGGGTTCCGGGACAGCCGTTCGCCACGCCTTCGCGCGCAGCAGCGAGCCGCGGGCGAACACGGCCACCCGCCAGGTCGCGCCGGCGGCGTGGGTGCCGATGCCGGCCGCCGACGCGAGGCTGCCGGACAGGGCGCCGCCGACCCGCTTCAGCAGGACCAGGTCGACGCCGCCGCCGACCTTGATGTCCAGCCGGGCGCAGTAGTAGTTGTTGGTGTCTGCCGCCCGGAACAGCACCCAGTGCGTCACCGGCGCGCCGGTCGGCGCGGCGAGCGGGTTCGTGATCTCCAGCAGCAGCGTCGGGTCGGTGGTGGCGAGGTCGGCCAGGGCGTACCGGAGCACGTTGACGGTGCCGTTGGAGATCCGGCCGGCGGTGCCGCTGGTGCTGTAGTCCGACGTCGCGCCGCCGGACACGGTCCACGGTTGCCCGGTGCCGGCCGTGCCCCACCCGTTCGACACGGTGCGGGTGAACGTGTCCGCCAGAGCCGGGCCGATCGCCGAGGCGGCCACCTGTTCGGCGCCGACCCGCAGGCTCAGCGGGAAGTCGGCGGCGTCTTCCGTCCACGGCCCGTTCTCGTCGGTGGACGCGAGCAGCATCGACAGGTTCCCGGCCGCCAGGCCGAGAGTGGTGCTGCCGTCGGCCGGGACGCGGGCCGCGCCGTCGACCACCGCCACGTCCCACGGCGAGCCGGGAGACGCGTTGTAGGTGATCGTCCAGTCGTAGACGTCGAGGTGCTCGGCGTACCCCTGCACCATCACCTTGACCGGTCCCGGCGGCAGCCACGGCGGAAGGTTCGCCGGCGACAGGGCATCCCCGGCGTCGACCCGCGCCACCGCCTGCGTCAGCGCCGGATCGGAGGCCAGCGCCCGCGCGGCGAGGTCGACCCGGATGCGCGGATAGCGTGCCTCGTCCACGGTGCCGAGCCACAGCCGCCAGCCCGCCTGATCGGGGAGCTGGTCGTCGGTGGCGACGTTGACGGTGTCCGACGTGTCGTAGGTGCCGACCCCGGCGGGCGGGTTCGCGGTCGACAGCGGCCCGGTGGTCTGCACGGCCCGCGCGGACCCGCCATCGGGCCGGCTGACCGTGATGTCGTTGCGGGTCGCGTCGTCGTCGTCGACCGGGTCGAACGGCGGGCTGATGTGCCCGGCAGCGTAGTCGAGCGGCACCGCCGGCCGGTTGTAGAGGCTCGCCCGGGTCCGGTAGGTGAGGCCCAGGTGGCTGCGGGCGTCGGTGAGGATGCCGCCGTCGGCCTTGGCCGCGTCCCTGAGCACGTCGAGCAGCGGCGCGATGGGCTGCGGCCCCATGACCTCCGTGTCGTGCGGGTAGCCCCACACGGTCACGGGGACGCCTTCCTCCGCGGCGAGGCGGATGATCCGGTTGCCGGCGGTCTCGCCCGCGTAGCCGGTGGACACCTGGGCGAGGTTGTCGGCGAGGAACAGCCGCTGGTCGGCGACGGCCAGGTGGGAGACGAGGCCGTCCTGGAGGTAGGCCGAGCCGACGACCTCGACCTTGGTCGGGTAGCCGAAGGCGCCGGCGTAGGTGAACGCCGAGCCGGGTGTCGCGTAGAAGCTGTTGCCGGCGTTCGTCCAGTACGGCCGCCAGGAGACGTTGCCGCCGACCTGGGAGAACTCGACGTACATCAGCATCCAGCTCGTCAGCAGCACCCCGCCGTTGAGGATGCCCTCGTCGTCGACGACCGCGCCGGTGCGGCTGTACCCGACGAACCGGAAGCCGCCCGAGGACGCCTGCAGCTCCCACCGGGCGACGGTGCCGCCGCTGGTGTATAGCCGCAGGTAGGTGACGTCGCCGCCGCTGGGCTGCGCCGGCAGCTTCAGGAACAGCATCAGCGACCAGGCCGACGACCCGGGCCGGGCGACGACGGGCGTACTGATGAACGACGTGAAGTCGGTCATCTGGGCCGCAGCGACGGTGCCGCCCAGCCGACCGCTCGTGACTCCGAAGGTCACCTTGTTGGAGCTGCCCGCGCCGATGCCGGCGGCGGCGCTGGTCGGCCGGGTCGCGTTCTCGCCGTCCTCCAGCGGCAGGTACGCGGCCGGATTGGCTGCGGTCAGCGTCCGCCGCAGCGGCGAGATGACCGGGGAGTTGCCCTGCGACATGCGGCGGGTCACTCCGGCCGCCTCGACGGGCACCCAGCGGTCCTTGCCGGAGATGTCCCAGCGGGGCGGCCACGCGCTCACCTCCCCGTGGAAGCGGGCGCCGCGGTCGATGGGGATGGCCCCGCCGGACCAGGTCCACGTGCGGCCCTGAGCGTCAACGAGCTGGGTGTCCCCGGCCCGCAAGGCGGTGAAGTCCGGGGAGGCCACCAGGATGCCGCTGTGGCGCAGCTCGAAGCCGTACAGCTCGCCGTTCATGCCCCACGCGCCGAACGACGACACCCGGCCGACCTCAACGCCGTACGGCCCGGCCTTGACGCTGGTGGCGCCGAACGTGCCCTGGCTCAGCTGCGTCCAGGGCCCGGCGATCGTGGGTGCGGTGTAGAACGTCCGAACGCCGGTCGCCACGGTCAGGGTCACCCGCAACGCCAGCGACCCGTCCGGCAGCGGCGCCGGCCGGAACTGCCCGGAGTTGCTGCCGGTCAGCACGCTGGACCCGTTGACCCAGTAGAACTCCAGGTTCCCGGCGTCACCGATCGCGAATGCCCAGGCGTCGTCCTTCCCGGCGATGAACGCCCGGGTGTGGTCGGTCCACTGCGGCAGCCGCAGCCACACCCGCACGTCCAGGTCACCGGTGCCGTTGAGCGAGGCGTGCGGGCCGGTGACGGCGGCGCCCTGAGCGGCAGCGCCGGCGCCGCGCCGCCCGTCGACAGCCAGCGCCCCGCCCGGGCCGGCTTCGGCGACCCGCACCCGGATCGGGGTGTTGCGGCCCAGCAGCCCGTAGTACGGGCTGGCCGGGTTCCGGCCCGAATACTTGCCGCCGCGGTGATTCAGGACCAGGCCGCAGCGGGCCACCTCGACCTCGCTGCCCTCGTTCGGGCGGCCCCGGCTGATCGACACCCCGCCGCCGGAGCTGGCGGAGCCCACACGCACGTCGGGAGTGACGTCGACCCAGCCGAGAGCCGGGCCAAGGTGCAGCTCGGTGGTGAGACCGAGAGGAGTCGCCGGGAACGCCATCAGCCGCTCCTTCCGAGCACGACCTGCACGTTGCCGCCGCGCACCTTCACCGCGGCGCGCAGCATCTCCACGAGGAAGTCGGCCATCGGGGTGCCGTCAGACTCCAACCGCAGCGTGGTCACACCCCCGCCGCCGGCCTGCGACAGCGGGGTGACCCGGGCGCCGGTGGGCAGATCCACGATCTCCGGCTCTCCGCCGTCACCGACGATCGCCGCGCCGCCGCGGGTGATGTTGCCGCCGCGGGCCAGCAGCGGCAGGGTCGGCATGCTCCAGCCCATCCCACCGATGCCCCCCGGGATCCACGACGGAGCCCGGAACGACAGCCGGCCGACGGTACGGTTCCAGAACGAGGCGATCTGGTTGAAGCCCCACCGGAACGGGCTCAGGATGATCCGGCCGACGTTGGCCAGGCCGCGCCCAAGCCGCCCCGGCAGGGACAGGTACCAGTTCAGGAACCGGGCGCCGCCGGAGACGATCCCGTTGTACGCGCCGAGGATCCACTTCTTCCACAGGGTGTTGACGAACCAGTCGCCGACCGCCGCGGCGGCCGTCTTGATCGCGCCCCAGGCGACCTTCCACGCGGTCTGGAACCACGTCGTCTTGGTGGCGATCAGCACGATGATCCCGATCAGCGCGATCACCGCGAGGATGATCAGACCCACCGGGTTGGCGGTCATCGCCGCGTTGAGCACCCACTGCGCGGCCGCCCACGTCAGCGTCGCCGCCCGGGTCGCCACCATCGCCACCCGCTGCGCGGCCATGCCCACCACGGCGCGGGCCCGGGCGAGGATCCCGCCGTTGGTCGCCGCCGTCTCCGCCGCGGCCGCCGCCGTGGCACCGCGGTGCACCGCGGTGTTCGCGATCAGCGCCTGCGTCTGCGCCTGGAGAGCAGCGCGCATGCCCCAGTTCGCGGCCACCTCAGCCACCCGGATGGGCAGGGCCACCACCGTGGCGATGTTCGCCGCGGTCTGCGCCGTCTTCGAGATCACGTAGCCGGCGGCGATGACCGGCAACAACTTGGCCAGGGTGTCCAGGTGCCCGGCAGCGAAGGACACGACCTGGCCGGTGAGGTTCAGGCCGTCGTTGAACTCGTCGCCGTGCGCGGCGACCACCGGGATGACCTGCCCGAGGCCGGTCAGGATCGACCGCAGCGTGGACAGGACCTGCCCGACGCGTTCCTGCCCCTCGGCGGACTCCAGCCACTGCCGCATCGCCGCCGACCCGGCCACCAGCGCGTCCAGGGTGCCGCCGCCGTTGTCGCCGGCGCCGAGCACCGCCTTGACCGACATCACCACGTTCCACGCCAGCGCACCGAACTGCCGCAGCGCCGTCAGCCCGGTGGAAATCCACCGCTGGGCATCGCCGGAGCGGCGCGCGTTGATCGACCACTGCTCGAAGCGAGTCGCGATCGTGCCGACGTTCCCGGCGAGCCCGGGCAGGAAATTGGAGCCGACGGCCACCCACTGGAGCAGCCCGTTGACCACCGGCCGCACCGCCCGGGCCAGCCGGTCGGTGGTCTTCGCGGTGTTGTCGAGCAGCCGCTCGACGTCGCGCACGCCGGCGCTGGTGCGCAGCAGCCCCGCCGACTGGCGGATGGCCACGTTGAAGCTGCCGCCCATCCGCCCCAGCCACGTCGTCACCCGCGGCAGGTAGATGCCGGAGAGGTCCCGCAGGTCACCGGCCACGTTGCGGAAGGTCGCCTGCTGGCCGGCCCGCGCCGCGCCAGCCCACGCCGGCGCGAGCGCCCGCAGCGTGAGGATCACTTCCCGGCCCGCCGGCGACAGCCGCGCGAGCGCCTCCGCCGCCGGGTCGATGCCACCCGAGGCGGCGCCGGCGCTGGACTCCCGCACCGCCTCCTGCGCATCGGCGAGGCGCTGCGCGGCCTGCTCCACCTGCCGCTGGGCGTCACGCTGGCGCTCCAGCGCGGCCTGCACCGCGTCGCTGCCCTCGATGCCCTTGCGAGCGCCGTCTTCTTGCTCGGCGGCCAGGTCCTCGACCCGGTCTGTGACCTGCTCCACGGTCAGCTTCGCCCGCTCGTAGGCGCGTTCGGCCTTCGCGATGTCCTCCGGCACCCCGCCCTGCCGGGCCCGGATCAGATCCCGCTCCGCTTCGGCGACCGCATCGATCGCGTCGCCCTCGTCCAGGCGGGCCTCCCGGACGCTGCGCGACAGGTCGTCCAGGCGCTCCGCTTCCTCCTTGCGAGCCCGGGTCACGGCTGCCTGAACGGCCAGTTCGGCCCGCTCGGCGTCTGCCAGGGCGTCGGTGGCGGTCTTCACCTCCCGTTGGGCCTGCGCCACGCGGCGGCCCGCCCCGGCGGCCGACCCGCCGCCACCCGTCGCGGCCTGTCCGGTCGCCTTCCACGCGTCCGCCAGGCCGAAGGTGACGGTGCGGGCCGCTGCGACAGCGGCGACGGTGCCGGCGATCGCCGCCGGCATCAGCCAGATCGCGCCGGCCGCGCCGGCCGCCGACGAGGCAAGCGCGATGGCGTGCGCGCCGGCCGACGCCATCGCCCCGCCGAGCGCGACCGTGGACGCCGCCGAGGCGAGGTTCGCCGCCCGCACCTGCCCCGCCGTGCGGGTCAGCAGCTGGGACACGCCGCGGTCGCGGCCGACGGTGTTGAACACCAGGCTGGTATCCGACACGGGCAGGTCACCTCCCTACTTCTGCTTGGCCAGCTCGGCTTGCGCCTGGTCGACCTGCTCGCACGCGGCGAGGAACTGGTCGACGGTCAGCCGGTCCTGCTCGGACAGGGGGATGTGCAGCAGCGACGCGATGCTCAGGGCGTAGGCGTGGCGTCGCTCGGCGAGAGGGCTTTTCCCGGGTCGTCCGGGGCGTCGGCCAGCTGCTGGCGCAGCACCGCCAGGGTAAGCATCCGATCCTCGGGCGACAGGTCACCGTCGGGCAGCCGCTCCACCTCCGCGATCTCGGCCTCGATCTCGCTCTTGGTGCGCTCCAGCAGCAACTCGTCGTCGTAGAAGTCGACGTCGGCGTACTTCAGCGTCGGGTGCTGGCGGCGCAGCATCGTCCACAACAGCGCCCGCCTGGCGCTGGTCTGCCCCTTGAGCAGCTGCGCTTTGAAGTCCGTCGCGTACGCCAGGCCGGTGTGCTGCTCGATGGCCTCCATCTCCATCACGCGCAGCCGGCCGGGCCGGTACTCCCACCGCTGCTCCTCGCCGCCCTCCGGCCGGTACACCAGGAACATTCAGCCTCTCCTCGCGATTCGTCGTGCACGGTTGTCCAGGGCCCGGGCGGCCGCAGAGTGCAGCCGGGCGTGCAGTCGGCGAAGTGGGTCGTCGAACCAGCCCGGCGCGCCGATCTGCGTCACCCACGTCTCGGTGTCGCCGTGCACCGGGTGCCGCCAGCCCCGCCGGCTGTTCAGCCGCTTCGGGGCGTTGACGAAGTTCCGCAGGGTGATCTTCCGGGCGCGGATCCGCGCGCCGGCGCCGCGGCCGCTCATGCGCACCTGCGACTCGACGCTGGCGGACACCGCCTGGCGCAGCGGCTCGTGCCCGTCGTCCAGGCCTCCGGTCGCCATGCCCATCAGCGACCCGCGTACCGTCGCGACACCCAGCTCCAGCGCCGCATGTAGATCGGTGGCCAGCTCGGCGCGCCACTGCTCGCCGCTGGCCTCGTCGTCGAGTGCCCGAGCCACCCGGGAGAACGAGCTGCTGTCCGGCTCGACGACGACGTGGTCCATCGGTCAGGCCGTCGCCCGGGCGACCACGCCGCTGGTGGGGAAGGTGTACGACGCCTCGTTGACGTCACCCGGCGAGCCGGAGATCGGCGTCCAGTTCTTGATCAGGATGTTGCCGGTGTACTTCGGGTTCGAGGTGCCCACCACCGCGTTGGTGGCGCGGACCTCGAACGTGGTCACCTGGCCGAACAGCGCCCACATCGCGCTGTCGAGCGCCGACGCGGCCACGTCGTTCTTGAAGGTCACGGCCAGGCCACCGGAGGACAGGCCACCGAGGACCTCCTTCCAGCCCTGGCTGGCGAAGGTCGTCACGTCCTTCTCCTCGACCTCCACGGCCAGCTCGGCCTTGGAGGTGTTGGCGGAGCGGTCGACGCCGTTGATGGCCACGTACGAGGCCTTGAGCACCATGATCGGCATGGCGGTGGTCCCTTCAGGTGGTGTGGTTGCTCAGGCCGGGGAGACGCCGAGCGAGACGACGAACAGGAAGCTGGGCGTGGTGCCGGTGATGGTCCAGCTCGCCCGGTAGTAGGTGTCGGTGACCGGTCCGGCCAGCCGCTTGGCCTCGCCGCCCCGCGCGGTCGCCGCGGTGAAGGTGATCAGGTCGGTGGGCGAGGAGAACCCGGCCGCGTCGTCCGACTGGATCTTCACGGTGATGGTCGGAGTGGCCGTGCCGGCGACCGACAGGACGTGCAGCGCGGCGATCAGCTCACCGCCGGCGGGCACCGCCAGGTGCTGCACGGCGGTGCCGACCCCGGTAGCGGTCCGGGCGGTGCCCGGCGGGTGCGCGATCAGCCCGCGCACGATCGGGTACGACCCGGACCAGCCCGCCGACCACGGCGCAATCTCACCCTGCGTACCGCCGAGCTGGTAGCTGCCGCGCATCGCCTGAGTCACGTAGGCGACGTCGCCGACGGCCGCGCCGCGCGGGCAGACCGTCCACGCGCCCACGCCGCCCAGCGACGACCAGGACGCGTCATCGACCATGCCCGGGTCGCCGGCCTGCCAGAACCCAGACGCCGACGCCTTGCCGGTCTTCGTACCGGCGATGACCTCTTTCCAGATCCGGTCCGTGGCCGCGTCGTAGGACCCGAACGTGGTGACGTCGCGTTCCTCGGCCTCGCCGCCGACCTCGACCTTGTTGGACGCGCTGGTCAGGTCGGCCCCGCCGTTGAAGATCCTGACGTTCTTCAGGATTTCCGCCACGGCTACCCCTCCTCGCTGTCGATGCCGATCACGCGCACCGGCCACTCGCCGCCGTAGTAGCGCTTCTCGCCGACCTGGTACTGGCGGTGCCCACGGAACTGCCGCACATGCAGGTCCTGGCACGCGCCACCGAGCGTCGGATCCGCCTCGAACCGCGCCTTGACCGACGTCGGACCCGTGCGGCGCATGAAATCCTTCAGCCGCTCCTGACCCGCCATGTCGTCGGCCCTTGAGGTGAGCACCCGCACGATCACCTCGGCGTCCACCAGACCGCCGTACGTCTGGTCGTAGTTGATCGTCCACTCGCCGACGTACAGGTGAGGCTCGGAGATCGAGTCCGGCACCATCGGGTCCGCGCGCACGATGCCCGCCACCTCGGCGCCGGCGAGCGCCAGGCGCTGGCTGACCAGGACGAAGTCCACCGGCTCAGTGCGCCTTGCTGCTCTTCGCCGCGCCGCCCGGGAGCGGCGGGGTGTCCTCTTCCTCGTCGGGCGGGGCGGCCAACGGAGCACGGCGGCGGGCGTCAGTCCCGCCCTGCTCGCCGGCGGCTGCGGCCTCCAGCTCGGCCAGGTCGACCTGCCGGACCCAGAACTGCGCCTGGGCGTCCACGGCGGCGACCGCGTCCCGGTCGTCGGCCTGCTCGGCCGCGGCGCGCTCCTCGGCCAGCCGGGCCAGGGTCCGTACCGCGATCAGCTGCTGATCGACACGGCGGGCCTCTACCAGGCGACCGGCGTCCTCGTGCTCGGCGCGCAGCTGCTCCAGGTGGGCCAGGATCGGGTCGGTGGTCGTCACGGGTGCCTCCTTCAGGCGATTCCGGGTAGGACGTACGGGGCGATCAGCGCTTCGGCGTCCGGATCCCACCGAGACAGCCGGACCGCACCCCACTCCGAGCTGCCGGCCACGCCCTCCGGAGAGTCCTTGCGCATGTAGAGGCGGTTCGCCAGCAGCACCGCCGCCATCGAGATCTCGTCCGGCACGGTCGGCCACCCCCAGCGGGCGGTGACCCGGACACTGCGGCTGGACCAGTAGCCGAGAGGGCTCGCCAGCTCGGTGATGGGCCAGCCGATCTCGATGCTGTTGAACGGGCTTGGCTCCCATGCCGTCGTCGACGTCCAGGTCTCGCCCGACCCCGTCTCGACGAGCAGGCCGGTGGTCGACGCGATGTCGTCGACGAGCAGCACACCCGCCGGTGTGACCCGGCCAGCCACACCGAACACCCGAGGCGCGGGTGCGGCGGCGAGGGTGAAGGTGCGACCGCACCGGCGGTCGATCATCCGGCACGCCGCGGCGAGCGCGCGGGTCAGCGCGGCGTCGTCGTCGGCGGCTGTGATCCGGCGGGCGGCCTTGAGCTGCGGCAGCGTGGCGTAGAGGGCGCTCGCGGCAGGCTGCTCGATGACAGTGAGGATGTCGGTGGCCTGGACCTGATCGCCGTCGCCGTCGGTGCCCCGCCAGATGACCAGGTAGTCGCCGGCTGCCTGCGCCGCCGGCACCTGCCAGGTGTAGACGTTGACGCCCGTCGCCGGGTTGGTCACGCCGCTGCCGGTCGGGCCGACGACCGCCGTGCCACCGGCGGACGGGGAGATCTCCAGCGTCACCGCCGTGACCGGGCTCGCCGGGCCGCCTGGGTACTGGAGCCACTCCACCGGCAGGGCGATCGAGCGGCCCTGCGCCACCGTGTACGCGGTCATCTTCTCGCCCTCACGCCTGCGGGTAGGTAATGCCGTCGAGTGCCACGAATCCGGCCTGGCCGGCGTTGAGCGCGTTCAGGCCGGTGATCGCACCGTCCGGGGCGACGGTCAGGTTCGTCGAGATGTTGCCGCCGGTGGTCCGTACGCAGAACGTCACCGTCTCCGCCGGCCGCAGCCCCACGGGAACCTGCGCGATGGTCGCGCCGGCGGAGATGGTGACGGCGCCCCACGTCAGCCGTCCCTTGAGCCGCACGATCCGGCCCGGGTCGAGCCGGGCCTGGGGCGACGGGAAGCCGGCACCTGGCGCGGCGATGTTCGTCCCGAGCGTCAGGTCCTGCCACGCGCCTGCCACGTTGGCCTTGGTCGGGTCACCGCCGGTGTATCCGGTGGCCACGTACGCCTCCCCTCGGGTGCTCGGCCGGCGACTGTGGCGCCGCCCCACCGGTCATCCCGGTGGGGCGACGCCGACCGTCAGCGCGCGTTCTTCTTGGGCTGCTCGGCCGTACGCTGCGCCGCCGCCGCGGCCGGCCGGGCGTCGGCCACCTCTTCGGCCTTGGCCTCGGCCGCCTCGCGGATGTGCGCGGTCAGGTCAGCCCGCGCCTCCTGGACGGTCTTGCCGGAGTACGCCTCGGCCCGCCGCGCCGCGGCCGCCGCCTCGCCCTGCGGGTCCGGGCCCGGGGTGGCCATCGGCGCGCCGTGGATGATGCTGCCGGCCGCGGCGCGGTCGGCAGCCGCCCGGCGGTTGGCCGCCAGCTGCCGCTGCGACTGCTCGGTGCCGTCGGGGTGGACGTAGCCCTCCTCGCCCGGCTTCGGCCAGTCACTGGCGCTCTGCTGCTGCTCGGCGACCTGCGGACTTGCGGGCTGCTCGCCCGGCACCGCGGGGTTCTCCGCCATCTCCTGCTCCCTTCGGTGGTGTGGTCGGGCCCGCCGGCGGCGCCGGGTCGACGCCGAGCCGGGACAGCTCGGCGTCGACCGCGGCGACCCGGTCGGGCAGGTTGCGCTGGACGTAGCCGGCGCGTTCGCGCCGCAGCGCGGCGATCAGCGTTTCCTCGGCGGTGGGAACCTCGATGTGGTCGACGCCGCCGTTGCGCACGGCGCGGACCTCGACGCGGTCAGGCACCGGCTCAGAAGGTCGGCGCGGCCAGGCCGGTGCCGGAGATGACGCTGATCGCCTTCGGATACCGGGAGGCGTGCAGCGCGGCGTAGCGGTAGAAGCGCAGCACCACGGACAGCTGCCGGGCCAGCGTCTCCCGGAACGTCTCCGCGTTCGCCGCGCCCTCGTAGAAGATCACGTCGGAGGACCGGGCGATGATGATCCGGTCCTCGTTGGTGCCCGCGCCGAGGTTCGTCGGGATGTTCGGGTCGACGAACACCGGCAGGCCCTGGAGCACGCCGACGCGGCCCTGCGAGACCACGCCGCCCGCCTGAGCGATCGAGTTCGTGGCGTCCGGGGTGATCAGCGGACGGCCCTGCCCGTCGAGCGCGCCGAGGAACCACGCCCACCGGCGCGGGTGCATGAAGATCTTGTCGCCCGGCATCAGCCGGCCCGTGTGGATCTGCTGGATGGCGTCGGCCACCTTCGCGTACAGCTCTCCCGGCGTCGGGCTGGCGTCGGTGTAGGTCACCCCGTTGACGCCGGAGACGTTGAGCAGACCCACCTTGTTGGTGGCGTTGTTGTTGATCACGAAGACGTCGGCCTTGATGGCGTAGTCCGCGGCGAGGTCGCCGAGCAGGACCTCGTCCATGTTCACCGGCGACTGGTCCAGCAGCTGCTGCGCCACCACCTGCTCGCCGGCGATCGTGGTCACCGCCGCCGACACCGAGTTGGTGGTGGCGTCGGTCGACTGCACGTTGGTGTTCTGCGTGGCCTGTTCCGCCACGGCGGTGCCGGTGGCCAGCCGCGGCAGGCTGATCGTGTCCGTGCCGCCCGGCAGCGGCTGCGAGCGGACCTGGTCGGCGACGACCCGGCCGGCGCGGGCCAGCTCGATGAAGTCCTGCACCATCCACAGCGGCGGCACGAAGTCGCCGCCCGCGCCGTCGGTGGTCGTCAGGGCCCGGTACTCCGTGCTGTCGGCCATCGCCCGGTCGTTGCGGGCCAGCCGCTCGATCGCGTCCGGCTTCCCGGACAGCTGCGCGCGGGCCAGGTCACGGAAGTAGGAGGTCTGGCCGCCCTTGCGGTACACCTCCGGCTCGGAGGTGACGCGGGCGCCGCCGGTCGGACGGGGCGCCGCCGGCGAGGTGCGGGAGGTCAGGTCGGCGACCTCGGCCTCGCGGGCCTGCTCCGCCTCCAGGCGCTCCAGGTCGGCGCGGGCGGTGTCGATCGCGGCGTCGGCCTCGTCGCGGACGCGGGTCCGCTCGGTGACCATCTCCTCGGTCAGGTTCGGGTCGTTGCGCAGCGCCATCAGCTGCTCCTGCGCGGTGGCCCGGGTGGCGATCGCGGCCCGCAGCGCCTCCCGCGCGGCGGCGATCATCTCTTCGAGCGTCATGGCTCGGTCGTCCTTTCGTGGTGGGGAACAGGGTTGACGCCCGTGGTCCAGGTCAGACGGCCACCCGAGGCGTGGAGCGCCGGTGTGGGCTCGTGCGCGCAGAGCACGGCAGGACGCCCGCGCCGGTCAGGCCGGGCGGGACGGACAGGGAGCGGCCTCAGCGGGCCAGAGACAGCGCCAGCAGCGCGCGGGCCCGGGCGTTGCCGGGCTCCCCAGCGCGCAGGCCACTGTCGGTGTACGGGTTCGCGCCGTAGCCGACGATCGCGACGTCGCCGCGGTGGATGTCGACCCGGTCGATGCGGTACTCCGTGTAGTCCGGCGACCAGGTACCGGCCTCGATCCGGAACGCGAACGACATCTCGTCGATCAGCTTCGCGCGCAGCTTCGGCGCGATGTAGGCCACGTCGGCGTCGTCCGGGTCCAGCCGCGCGGCCACGACCAGCCCTTGGTCGTCGACCGACAGGTCCAGGGTGCCGTTAGTGGTGCGGGCGATGCGGCGCAGCTGGTCGTGACCGAGCACCAGCGGCACGTCCAGGTCGGCGCGGGCCAGGGTGGTGTCGAACGCGCCGGCGCTGACCACCTCCATGTACGGCCCGTACCAGTCCCACATCTCGTACGCCTGCTCGGTCACCGAGGCGTGGCCGGTGAACTCGAGCACGCCGCCGTCGCCGGCGGCGCGGACCTGCGGGTCGATCAGCGCGGCCCGGGCCACCGCACGGGCGCCGGCGTGCTCGGCACTGCGCCGCTGCGACGGGCGGTCGGCACGCTGGCGGACACCCTGGGATCGGGCGCGGGCAGCGTCGGCGCGGCGGGCGCGCGGGTCGGTGCCGATCATGCTTTCGCCTCCGTGGGTGTGGTGCGTGCGGCCCCGTACAGCCGATCGAACAGCGCCATGTCCTCATCCGTCAGCGGCGGAGCGTCGTACAGCGCCCGGGCCTCCGGGTTGGTCAGCGTCTTGTCCGCCAGGCGCTGATGGATGGTGGTCGCCTGGGTGGCCGGGTCCATCGCCAGCAGCGCCGCCCGGTTCAGCTTCACGTACCGGTTGCCGGGCACGAGCCGGGTCAGGGCTTTCTCCCGCCGCATGATCGGCGGCCCCAGGTGCATGATGAGCAGCTGGAGGTTGCGCTGGCTGATGTTGGCGTAGGTGACCGCCTGGCCGGATACCGCGCCGTCGATCAGGTCGGCCGGGCAGTCGAAGAACCGGGCGATGTCGGGGATGCCGTACTGCATGGTCTCCAGGAACTGGGTCTGGGAGTCGACGGCCTGCATCGGCTTCAGTTCCCAGTCCTTGCCGTGGACGAACAGCCCGCCCGAGCGGACGGCCGCCTCGTAGCCGGTCTTCGCGACCTGCGCCTCACGCTGGTTGAGCGTCTTCTCGGTGTTGACCAGCTCGGCGGCCGGGATCGCCGCGTTGCCGAACCACCCGAGCGCGAAGTCCTGCGCGGACAGGTACGAGCCGATCGACCAGGCGGCGAATGCCACCGGCGACAGGCCGACGTCCAGGCCGGCGATCGTGTACTGCTTCTCGTGCCACACGTCCTCGGGCTTGTACGTGGTGCCACCGAATCGGTAGGACAACTCACCGTTGACGCTGCTCACCGATACCTCGCCGAGCTGCACCAGGTCGATGCGCGCCGGCAGCCCGAGCGCGTTCTTCTCGGTGATCACCCCGAAGCAGTTCCCGCTGCGGTCCAGGTCGACCTGCGTCGAGTACAGCCACTCCTGAATGTCCACCCGGTCGCCGCCCGGCGAGCGCAGCACCGGCGGCGTCGCCACCGACACCCGCACGCCGTTGATGGGCCGGTAGACGTCGACCGGCATGGTGCTGATCAGGTTGGCGCGCAGTCGCAGGGCCGCCCAAACTGCCGAGTGCCGCATAGCGGTCTCGTTCGTCACCCGCACCGACCCGGTCAGCGGCCGCGCGCCAGGCGGCGGGATCGGGTTCGATCCGGAGAGCGGCTGCGCCCGGCGGAACAGGCTCACGGCCGGACCGCCCCGCGGTCGCGCCACCACTGCGCCAGCTCGGCCCCGCCGATCAGCACCACCCCGCCGACCACACCGCCGAGGCCTGCGCCGACCAGCTCGGCGGCGGCCACGCCGGCGCCGGCCGCTACGGCGAGCAGCCCGAGCACGCCCATCAGGAGAGTCGCTACCTCATGCATCAGGTCTCCCCTCCGGCCACAGGAACGAATCCGCCACGTCGTAGTCGTCGTCCACGGCGAGGTGCTTGCGGGTCTCCAGCGCGAACAGCGCGGCGATCGCCGCCTGGAGGCAGATCACGTTGCCGCTGGTCTTGCGGTCCAGCAGCCACACGTCGCCGGACGGCTTGGTCCGAGCCACCTTGTACGAATCGGTGAGCGCGTCCTGGCCCTCATGGCGCACCGTGCCCTCGCGGACCTCGGTGAGCAGCGTCGCGGTGTACGCGGCGGTGTCGCTGACCAGCGGAGAAGCGATGTCGCCGCGCACCGGGTCACCGGTGGGCAACTCGATCCCCTCGTCCTTCAGCGGCTGCTTCAGCTGCTTCGTCGGGCCGCCGCCGAGGTCCACGCCCCACGCGACCGGATCCCACCGCTCGTCCAGCTGGGCACACCGCCCGGCCAACCAGTCGATGCCCGGCTTGTACTCGATTACCCGCAGGTGGTGCTTCACCGGCGGGCCACCGTTCACAGGCTTGCCGTCGCCCGGCCAGGCCGCGACGATCGCCGCCTGCGTACCCTGCCAGTCGCAGGCGATCCCGAACGCCACCACGCTGCCCGGGGCCTGGTGGACGTCGACCAGCTCGTTCCACCGCTGCACGGGCGGCACGTTCGGGTCGGGCGGCGGTTTCGAGCCGCGCCGCCGGTTGAGGTACGCCCGCTCGAAGTCGGCCACGGTGGTGGCCTTCTCCTTCTCCGCCTGGATGGTGTCCAGCCGCACGGTGTGCCGCCACCGCTGCCGGCCCTGCTCGTCGACGCCGCACGTGCACGGGCCGCTCTCCAGCGGGCACAGCGCCGGCATGCACCGCAGCCACGTCGCCGGGTCGTCGTAGGGGCCGGTCAGCTCCGACCATTCCAGGTAGCAGATCGTGGATCGCTGCCCGGACTCGGCGATCTCCCGCCCCAGGTCGACCTTGGCCGCCAGGTACGTGCTCTTCTCGGTGCCCTCGGTCGACGTCCGCCAGTGCTGCGGCGACCACCGGGTCAGCATCGCCGGCGAGAACGCCTGCTCCAGCCGGGCGTCCTCAGCGTGGAAGAACTCGTCCTCGAACCCCAGATCCAAGGTCTTGCCGTGCGCGGCGTCCTCGGTGTTCGCCGTGATCCCGTCAATCGCGCCGGTGTCCCAGATCAGCGCTTCCGACCCGCCCCGCAACCGGGCCCGGAACCGCGCCGCCAGCGGCGACTTCAGCAGCACCGGCAGGTGATCGTCGATCAGCTTGTCCCGCGCATCCTGGCGTTTCTGCGCCGCGTACAGGATCCGCTGCCGGCCGACCTGCTGCGGCGCGTGCCGGCGGGCCTCGCGCGGGAACGCCAGCGCCCGGTGCGTCTTCACGCCGAGCGTGATCGAGGTCTTGCCGGACTGGCGCGGCACCAGCAACGTCACGTCCCGGTAGGCCAGCGCCTGCGTGTCCGGGTCGACCTCCAGGGCGACGTCGACGCTGTAGCGCTGCCACGGCATCATCGGCATGCCCAGCTGCGCCGAGATCCGCGCCACCGCCGTGCCGTACGTCTTCCGAGACGGATCGCGGACGGTACCGACCCGGGGCGGGCAGGTCAGCCCGTACGCCGCCCAGATCTCCTCCCGCGACATCCCCGGTCGCAGCAGCACCGGGTAGGGCTCGAAGCGGTCAGGACGGGCCGAGGTCTTCGTCTTCGTCGTCGTCCGCAACCCGGCCCTCCCAGATGTCCGCGAGCGCCGCCCGCAGCTCCTTGGAGACCGCGGCGGTGGCCATGCCTGCGTCCTCGTCCAGCTTGCGCGCCAGGGCATAGGACGCCTCGGCGAGAGGGTGTTCCCGGCCGTCCAGGTCGCCGAGCTGGCGCACCGCCTCCCGGGTGGCCGACTCGACCGGGCCGCACGACGGCGGCGTGGCCACGTCCGCTCCGAACAGGCCGCGGTGCTCGCCGAGCAGCTGCCGGACCGGCACCTCGAGAGCCGCCGCCAGCCAGACCAACTCGTCGACGCTCGGCGCCCGCTTCCCGGTCTCGACGTTGCGGTACGCCGGCGCGGTGAACGACGCCGGTGCTCCGGCGGCCCGGGCCGCGGCCGCGACCTCCTCGCGGGTGGTGCCCTGGACCCGCCGAGCAGCAACGATTTCGGCGGTGATCCCGGCGCTGATCGGCTCGCTCACCGGTGGTTCCTGGTGCTCCATTCGGGCGTCCCCCCAATCCCGGGAGAGATAAAAAGGTCGCCTGGGCGCGGGGTCGACAGGCACCCGCCACCTAAAAAACCCGGACCGCAACGCTCTGACCTGCGCAAACGCCATGCGTGGCCGATCACTGCTCACCAGTCAGGCGAGGTGACCCATGCGCTCGGCTCGATGTCCTTGGTGCCACGCACCTGGTTGCAGCACTGGCCACAGACCGGGCAACCAGGCGGGCCGTGCGACGGCCGCCAGTTCCACGTCTCCAACCGACCACGCCGCTTCGAGCGTGGGATCTTGTGGTCGATCTGGTTGGCCCCACCGTGCCGGCAGATCCAGCACACCGGGTGGTTCTCCAGGAACTGCTCCCGCAGCCTGCGGTACGCCCGGCTGTCCTCGCTGTGCTGGCTCACCCCGGGCCTTCCCGGACGCAACCGAGCGCCCCGCATGGGCGAGGCGCTCGGGCAAGTCCGTGACGCAGGCAGAATCCTGCACCGCGATCATGCACCGGAATCGGACATTTGCGCAAGCGGCTCGCGGAGCCAGGCCGGGCGGGTCATCGCCGCTCGGGATGGTGGAGCGTCCAGTGCGGGTCGAAGTCGAGCGCCCAGCCGGGCCAGCGGTCGCGGCGCTCGCAGGGCATGTTGACGGTGCTCGGGTCGCAGCAGCCGTGGCTGCGCTCGACGCCGTAGCTGTTGATCTCGACGCCGCCGCAGATGCAGCACAGCCAGGCGGGGATGACCGTGCCGGGCGGCGTGAAGTCAGCGAGGTAGCGCGGCAGAGTGATCCAGCCGCGCTGGTGCTGCCCCGGACTGAGGGTGTGGCGTACGCCGAGGATGCGCGCGGCGGCGAAGACGTCGAGCGCGAGCTGCTGGGTGGTCATTCGCCCTCCCGCACCGACCACGCGCCGCCTCGGCCGGCGCGCCCGGACCGGACCCGTTCGGCCTGGACGGCCCGGCTGTTGGTCTGCGCCTCGATGTGCTGCGCGAGGACGCGGATGCTGCCGTCGCTGTCGTCCCAGATCGACAGGCAGCCGGCGCAGTACGCCGCCCGGCGGGCGACGTTGACGCGCAGGGTGTCCCGCCGGCCGCACGTCAGCACCGGGCACGTCGCCCGCGGCCGGTACGGCTCGGTGATCCACCCGATGAGGGCCTGCGCCCGGACGTGCCACCGTCGCATCGCCCCGGCGAGCGCGGCCGCCACGGTGTCGTCCAGGACGCGAGGCTCGGCGGCCGCCGCGGCGAGCTGCCGGACGGTCGCCTGGACGGTGTCGCGGTGGCCCAGCTCCAGGTTGGCCGTCCACCGGCCCGCGTCGGTGCTGATCGTGGCGTGCAGGGCCAGGGCCTCCCAGGTGCCGGGCGGCCGGGACTGCGGGACCGGGCGGGCGCCGTGGACGTCGTCGGGTGAGGTGACGCCGTACGCGGCCGCCTCGGCGAGCTGGACGAGCAGGCCGTCCTGCTCGGTGGAGTGCACGCCGGTGAGCTTGATCCGGCCGCCCCGGGTGCGGGTGTAGGCGGGCGTCTGGGTGCGGTAGGTGTCGGCCAGCTCGTGGGCGTAGCCGGCGATCTCGGCGACGACCAGGTGGCGGGTCACAGCATCCCGCCGTGCATCGAGACGACGCGATCGGCCCACGCGGCGTGCAGCATGTGCACGACGCCCGTCTCCGGGCACACCACGCGGCGGCGAGCGCCCACCATCGCCTGTCCCCTCGGGCGTGGTGTGGTCTGGTCCTGGTGGGTGGGTTTAGCCATGCTGGTCCTTGGGTGCTGGTGGCCGGCCTCTGCGTCCTCTGCGTCGCCTGTTGCGGTGGGGAGTGGCAGGGCTAGGAGCGTGGGCTCCCGTCCCGTGCCCTTCCCGTCCCGGGGATCCAGATCCCGCAGTCAGGCGATTGGACGGATTGGCCAATCCGTGTTGATCATCATTTTTGATCTTGCTGCGCGTGGTCCCGCCGGCGGCGGGGTCGCGGGGTGCGGTATCCGGCCGGCGGCCGGGTCGCGGGGTGCGGGATCCCGCTGGCGGCGGGGTCGCGGGGCGCGGGGTCCGGCGGGGTGCCGGGTCGCGGTCGGTGCTCGGTGGTGCGGGGCGCGGGGTTCGGCTGGGTGCCGGGTCGCGGGGCGCGGGGTCCGCCTGGCGGGCGGGTCGCGGGGTAGTGGGCGCGGGGTCCGTCTGGGTGGCGGGTCGCGGGGTCCGGCCGCGGCGGACCTGGTGGCCGTGTTCGGCCAGCCAGGTGACGGTGCGGGCGGAGTAGTAGGGCTCGGCCGGGGCCGGGCGGGGTGGACACCAGTCGTCGGCGTCCGGGTGGTCCTTGCGCCGGGCGTTGCAGGCGCGGCAAGCCACTCGGAGGTCGTCCGGGCTGGTTGCCTGCTTGCCGGGGTTGCGGTGGTCGTAGGTGGCGCCGCGGCCGCCTTTCTGGTCGCCCCAGTTGATGACCACGCCGCAGTACCGGCACGCGTCGCCGTCGCGCAGCCGTACGGGGACGGTGAGCACGGGGTTGCCGTTGTCGGCGCGACGCTGCCGCTCCCAGTCCAGTTCGTCCTTGAGTCGGATGTGAGCGAGGTGGGTGGAGTCGTCGATCAGGCGCCAGGCGGCCTGGCCGTCGATCGGGGGGATGGGGGTGAGGTAGCCGACCTGCACGGCGAGGGTCACCCAGTGCTGCCAGTTGTCGCCGCCGGCGCTGGCGACGGTGCCGGCCTTGACGATGTAGTCCGTGGTGTAGCCGGCCGACTGGACGGCCAGGCGGCCGAAGAACCCGAAGAGCAGGTTGACCAGGTCCGTCTGGGTCAGCCGGGCCGGCTGCCAGTCGGTGAGCGCCGCCGGCGCGAGCACCACGGGGTGACTCGCGCTGGTGTCGGAGAACTTCGCCCAGGGCATCAGCCCACCCGGCCAGTGATCTTGGTCAATTGATCTCCCGATGTGCCTCGGCGCGGGCCACCGAGCCGGTGGACCGCGCCGAGGGTTGAGCAGGGGCAGCAGCGGCAGAGTCGCGCCGCTACACAGGCGGATCCGGTGGGTCCGGAGGCTCCGCAGCCATGTCCAGCGGCTCCGGAGGTTCGGGGCGCTCGGTCCATTGCGCCGTCAGGCGCACCAGATGGCCGCCGCTGGTCTGGTGCTCGATCCGCGCGGTACCGGGAGCGCCAGCGACGTCGAGGGCCCTCGCGAAGTCGCGGATGACGCTGGCGTCGCAGCCGTGGATGCTGCGCACCACGACCGTCGTCTCATCCACGACGTCCGGCTCGCTGTCTCCCCGCGCCTGCGAGCAGGTCCGGGTAACCCTGCGCTGCTCGAATACGACAATCTCAGCCACGCCTGGCCTCCGGGTCGACACAGCGGACGTCGTGCTGGTGGCCGATGACCCCGTCGCCCGGGCACGACTGGCTGCGATGGCCTTCGTGCTGGCGGCCGGAGCCGGTGCGCAGCCGCACCCAGTCCCGGCCGTCGTTTTGGCCATGCGCGGCACCGGCAGCGCGGGCGAACCGGCCGGACACGGCGATTGTGCTGGAGACCGGGCGAAGCAGGCGCACCAGCTGGGCTGCCAGCGGGAAGCTCGGGCTCGTCACCGCGCTGTCCGGCCAGGCCGCGTACCAGCCGTCCAGGAGCATCTCGATCGCCTCGGCTCGTTCGGCGTCGTCGACGGCGGTGGCGAGACTGCGGCTGACGTTGGCGAGCAGGCCGTCGAGGCTGGCACCGTTGACACTCGTGCCCCACACGGCTCCGTCGTCGTCGCGGTGCCAGCCGGCGTGCCCGGCCGGCAGCGCGCAGTGCGTGGGCGGGGCGGGACGGATCAGCGCCGGCGACACGTGGCCGCACCGGCCGACCTGGCCGGGTGTGAAGGGCGGCTGCCAGCCGAGGGCGACCAGCGCGGCGTGCCCGGCCGGGGATACGCCCACCACGCTGCCCTCCGCGTCGACCACGTACGCCCGCGGCGACAGCTCCAGCACCAGCCGAGGCGGCTCGCCCACCTCCGCCGTCAGCAGCAGTCGGTGGACCAGCATCGACAGGTTCAGGTCGCCGACCACCACGGCGTCTTCGCCGGTGCCCGTGGCCGACAGGTTCAGGTGCGAGTTGACGTCAACCACGCTGGCCACCACCGACCGCGCTCAGGTGGACGCCGGCGCCGTCGCGCAGGTCCAGGCCCGGGATCGGGTCCGGCTTCGTCGGCGGCGGGATCCGCTTGTCGGTCAGCCGCTTTGCGTGCGCGAGCAGCCGGGCGGCCTCGTCGGGGTCGGTCTCCGGCTCGATGCGCAGCAGCCGCACCGTGGGGGTGGCCTCCAGGTCGCCGTCGACCACGTCGTGCTTGATGCTCACGCAGTCGAGCACCACGATGGCGACGTGCTGGCCCTCCGGGAACTCCAGCAGCTGGTCGCGGATCAGGGCCAGGCCCGACTGCTCCCACTTCGGCAGGGACGCCTTCAGCTTGATGCCCATCTACTGCTCCTTGGCGGGTTCGGTGGTCGGGTGGGCGGCCAGGTAGGCGTCCATCACGGTGCGGGGGATCCGGCCGAGGGCCGGCACCTCCACGCCGTTCTTGCGCGCCCACTCGCGGACCGTCTTCGGCGTCACCTCGGTGGCCGGGCCCTGGGCGACGGCCGTCGGTGTGGCCGGGCGGGCCGGTCGGCCGGTCGCCGTGCGCAGCGCCTCGCGGGCCTCCTCCAGCTGCGCGGCCAGCTCATCGACGCGGCGCTGCGCCTCGGCGGCCTGCCGCTCCCGCTCCAGGGCGTCGCGCACTTCCCCGGCGAGCGCGCGGAGCTTCTCGCCGAGGGCCTGGACGCGGCGGGACGGGGACGCGGCGGCGGCGTGCAGCAGCTGCGCGAGTGTGTCCACCGGCGGCGACGCCGGCGCGGCCGGGCCCGGCGAGGGCCGGGCGGCCGGGCCGGGCGGCGGAGCTGGTGGCGGCGTGCCTCGGGCGGCGGCCACGGCCGACGCGCGGTGCTCGTACGCGGCCACCGCGGTGGTGGCCAGCTCCCGGTCCCCGGCGGCCATCTCGTTGATCGTCCGGCGGACCGCGCTGAGGTTCAGCGTGGTGTAGTCGGCGATCGCCTGCTCGGTCTTGCCCTGGGCGAACAGCCGCAGGACCTCGTACTGGGTACGGCTGGTGATGGTCGGCGCGGTGGGGGCCATTAGGCGCCGGCCTCGGCGCGGGCGGTGGCCTCCATGTCGCGGACCTGGGTCAGGACCTGCTGGCCACGCTCGGTCAGCTTGTAGAGGCGCACGCCGTACCGGTCTGCCTCGGTTTCGTCGACCAGCTCGACCAGGTGCATGCGCTTGAGCGGCTGGAGGCGCTGCGTGGCCCGCTTCAGGGCGACGGGCGGGCCGGGGTCACGCTCGAAGTCCGGCCGGGTGTAGCGGGGGTCCATGTGGACGCGGCGCTGCTCGACGGCCACGAGCAGCTGCACCTGGTCGGTGTCCAGGGCGATCTCCATCAGGATGTCTCCGTTCATGGTGAGTCAGGCGGCGGCGATGGTGATGCCGCCATCGAGCACCACCAGGTGCCCGCGACGGCGCGGCGGGGACGGCGGGGTGGCCAGGTCGACGCCGGGCCGGACGAGCGGCTCCGGGACGACCGGCGGCAGCGGACGCGGCCCGTACCGCTCCACCACCAGCTCGGCGAGCAGCTCATCGCGGGTCACGTCCGGCCGCCCGTCGAGGCGGTCTGCGGGCACGCCGGGCAGTCGCGCTTGGCGTAGCGGTACGGCTGGCCCGACGCGGTCTCCCACACCGTGGTCCCGCAGATGTGCGGATTCTCGCCGGCGGCGACCGGCCGGCCCAGCGCGGCGCTGGCCACCAGCCACACACCGGGCCGGGCGAGCAGCGGCGCCGTCATCGCTCATCGACCAGTTCGCCGTCGATCGCCGCGCCGCGGCGCAGGCCGGCCTGGACGCCGGCGGCGTACTGCTGGGAGAAGCGGGCCGGCAGCACCCCCCAGGCGCACAACAGGTCGACGCCCTGAGCGACGGTGGCCGGGCAGAACTCCAGGCTGTCCAGCTCGTAGCGGTCCGAGCGGTAGACGACGTCGATCAGGCCGGCCTTCCAGCAGACCTCCACGTGCGCCACCTGGCCGCGCCGTGCCGCGTACGGGTGCACGGGCGGGGTCAGTTCGCCCGGCGCGTACTCCATGCCGAGCGTTGCTGGCTTGCCCCGACCGGCAGCGTTGCGCGGATGCCGTGCCAGCCCAGCCCGCGCCCATTCGAAGACGGCCCGCAGCCTCGCGACGTCGGCCAGAGTCAGGCCGTGCTCGTCGGGGGTTACCCCCGCCCCGCCGTCGAGGGAAGTCGACGACGGGGCGGGAGCTGGAGCGGACTCGGTGACGGCGACGCTCCTGTTATCGCCGTCGGTCTCAGCCGCTCCATCCGCCGGCGGATGTCCGTCGCCGGCGGCCGTCTTGGTGGCGCTTGCCGGGGCGGAGTCGCGACGCTCCGCCCCGGCTTCCCGCGAGGCCCGGGGGTCGTGGGCCTCGTCGGCCGGCCCCGCGTGGACCGGTTCACCCGCCGCGAAACGGGTGGTCTCCTCGGCCGGCCAGCAGGCGCGGCACCAGGTCGCTTCCCACCGCTCGACGGCCTGACGCGCGGTCATGGTCAGCCCGGTCCGGGTCGCCCGGCTGCACCGGGTGAGCATCGACGACTGGAGCGCGTGCGCCGCGATGCCCTTGCGGGCGGTCGCGACCCACACCCGGTCTCCCGGCTCCGGCCCGCCCGCCGGCCACGGCGCGGCAGGTGCCGGCCGGGTCGGCGCGTACGCCTTGCCGTCCGCGCCGCGCACCACGGCAGGTGATGCAGATGCATCACCTCGGGCCAGGTCCCGCTGCACGGTCGACTGGTCGACGCCGAGCACCGCGCCGATCGCCCGCTGGGCCATGCCCGCCAGGCGCAGCTCGGCGACGGCGCGCTGCCGGTGCTCGACCGGTAGCCGCAGCCGCTCGGCGCCGAACTCGCCGTCGACGTACGCCTGCCAGTCGGCGTACCCGAGGACCTGCCAGTCCCGGCGCTCCCACGCGAGGGCGATCTCCGCGAGGGTCTCCAGGTAGTTGTGGATCCCGCCGCGGATCCGCTCCGCGCGCTCGCGGGCGGCAGGCTCGGTGGACCGCTCGGTCAGCTCGTCGACGGTCACCGCGCTGCCCTCCGGGCGGTACGGCGGCGGGCGCCGGCCTCGGTCCACGCGTAGCCGTGGTGCACGCCGTTGTCCGCGGCGATGACGCACCAGTGCCAGCGGGGCTGCCACCACCGGCGGTGGGCGAGCCGGTGCGGCTGGAAGTCGAACACCCGGGTGGGCGGCAGCGCGGCCAGGGTCGCCGGCGGCGGCTCGGTGTCCACCGTCGGCGGCCTGGCGTCGAGCGCCCCGCCGGAGGGCTGGACCTGGGGCAGGGCGACCGGCGCGGGGTGCTCCGCGGTGGGCTCGGTGATGGTGCTGCGCCAGGGCCTCGGGTTGCGGCACTGCACGCCGTCCGGGTGCACCGTCGCGCCGCCGCGGCTGACGTGCGTCACGTAGCCGTGCGAGCACGCCGGCGGGGGCGGCAGCAGCGACGGCAGCTCGCCGAGGCGCTCCGGCTTGCCCGGCCGGTAGTCGGGATAGGTGGCGTAGCCGGGCCGGCTCGCCGCCGCCGCGCGCCACTCGTCGTCGCTCAGGCGGTGGGTCATCGGACGTCACCGCCCGGCAGCAGCGCAGGCACCCGGCCGCCCGCGTACGCCGCGGCGATGGCCGGGGCGGTGTGCTCGCCGACGGTCCGGCCGCCGGGCAGCACGATGTGCGCCAGGAACTCCTGCTCGATCGTCGTGATGCCGACCGCGGTGGCTTCGAGCTTGGCCTTGATGACCAGCGCCAGCGCGCGCCAGCGCTGCCGGACGGCCTGCTCGTAGAGGTTCTCGGCGGCCGACTCCGTGCGGGCGACGCCGGGCCGCTTGGTCATGGTGAACTCGGCCGCGTTGCGGTCGGGCAGCGGCAGGCGGAACAGCACGCACCGCTCGGCGATCTCGAACATGATCGTCGCGTTGTTGCGGTCCCAGCCGTACGCGAACTGCGTCGCGCCGTACCGGCGCAGCGTGCGTTCGATCTCGGCGCGGGACCGGTCGCTGGGGACCTCGGTCCGCTCGGCGTATCGGCTCACCGGGCATCCTCCTGGTCGACGCGGTCGCCGAGCAGGAACCGGTCGCCGAGGTCGTTGACGAAGCACTCGTATCGGCCGGGCGGCGCCGGCGGGCACTTGAGCGAGGCCATCTCGGCCTCGCCCGCGCGGTTCACCGGGCAGTCGAACAGGTTCGGCCGGCACGACAGCGGGTGCTGGATGGTCCAGCCGTCGGGCCGGATCTCGATGATGTGCTTCTCCGAGCTGGCCGCGTCGGCCGCCCGGATGATCTCCTCGGCCAGCTCCCAGTAGAAGCGCGGCCCCGGGAAGGCTTCGCGCCGCTGCTTGCTGTCGTCGGGCCAGGCCATCACGGCGAGGACCGCGTGGACGCGGGCCGGGTCGACCGGGGTCTTGGTTTCGTCGGTCACCGGTACTCCTCCGGGTCGTGCTCGCCGAGGATCGCGGCGTCGCGGGCCTGCGCGGCCGCGGCGAGCGCGGGCGAGATCCGGGTCTGCGGGACGGGCGGGGGCGGCGGCGGGCGGTGTGCCGCGTCGTCCGCCGTGCCCGGGCGGTGGCAGGTACGGCAGGTCTCCTTGCCGTACCAGTCGGTTCCCAGCTCCGGGTCCGGATCCCACGTCGGGCAGGGCCGAGGTGCGGGCGTGCGCTTCCCGGTCACCGTGCGCCGTCCTGGTCGTCGCCGGTGTCGAGCAGGTCCGGGCCGTCCTGGCCGGCCGGGCCGCGCTGCCCGGACAAGCCGGGCAGCGTGGCCGGCGCGGGCTGCGCCGGGCGGACCTTCACCTCGCACACCGGGCCGATACCGCGGACGCGGCTGGCCGCCGTGCGGAGCCGGCGCCCGCACTCGGAGCAGTTCTTGGACTCACCCATCGCTGGTCCTCGGCCTGGCCGCCCGGGTGGTGCCGGCGGGCTGAGGGATCCGGGCGGTGGCCTCGCTGGCGCCGGCGACGATCGCCCGGACGCGGCCCTGGATGTCCGGGGGCACCCAGCAGCCCGAGAAGTCGATCGGGTCGCCGGTGGCGTACGCGTCGAGCAGCCGGTGCGCGTACGCCGGGGTGAGCGGCGGTGGGGCCGTCACCTCCAGGGCGATGCCGTCGGGGAGCAGGTTGTCCCAGATGTCGGCGGCACCGCGCATCAGCCGGGCCCGGTGGACCGGGTCGACGGTCGCCTCGGCCAGGGCGAGCAGCGCCCGGAACGCGCGGGCGTGCCGGTCGCTGTCGTCGAGCTGGCGGCTACGGGCGGCGAGGCCGGCCAGGACCGCGCCGAAGGTCAGGCCGGCGGCCAGGACGGCGACGATGGTCACGGCGGCGGTGGTCGGGTCGGTGGTCACGAGGTCTCCCGGATGCTGGGGGGCAGCAGCCGCGCGAGGGTGCGGCAGGCCCGGTACTGGATGGCCTTGACGGCGCCCTCGTTCTTGTTGACCGCGGCGGCGGTCTCGATGACGGAGAGGCCGTGGATGAACCGCGCGATGATCACGTCCTGCTGCTCGGGGGTCAGCTGCTTGACGGCGGTGAGCAGCTCGACGCTGACCAGGTAGTCGACGGTGGCGCCGGCCGGATCACCGGCCGGGGTGCGGTCGGTGCGGTCCATGCCGGACTGCGGGTCGTGCACGTCGGCGGTGGTGTACTCCAGCCGGTAGCGGCCGGACTTGAAGTGGTCCGCGACCAGGTTCCGGGCGATCGTGATGAACCAGGCGCCGATGTCACGGCCCTGCCAGGTCACGGTCTCGATCCGGCGCAGCGCACGGATGAACGTCTCGGACGTGAGGTCCTCGGCGAGCTGCCGGTTGCCGCTGGTGCGGAAGTACACGAACCGGTAGACCACGTCGCGGTATCGGGCGTAGAGCTGCCCGTACGCGTCCCGGTCGCCGGCCTGCGCCGCCGTGACCAGGTGCCACGTGCCGTCGGGGGTCTGCTCCGCCGCCGGCGGGCCCGGCTGCCCGGGCACCCGCGGCGGCGCGGTCACCGCGGCGGTCACCACACACCCGCCGGCAGCAGCACGTCCCACCGGTCGAGCCGGGCCACCTCGTTGTCGTCGTCGGCGTCCGGCCACGGGTCCACCGCGTCGGGCAGCTCGGCCGGGTCCAGCGCCGGCGGCCGACGGCGGGCCTCCGCCCGGGCGCGGCGCTCGTCGAGACGCCGGACCTCCTGCCGCCGGCCGTACCACGCGAGCGCGGCGACCACGGCGACGACCAGGGCCAGGCCGGCGACCTCGCCGGCCGCCTCGCGGATGCCCGTGGCGATGCCCGCCAGGATCTCGGCGGCCATCACTCGTCGCCGTCCGAGTCGTCGGGCCGCGGCTCCCGGTGGACCAGGCCCAGCGGGCCGTAGAAGGCCAGCAGGTCCTCCGGGCTGCTGGACTGCTCGCGGTAGATCTGCCGCGTCTCCCGCGCGGGCGACATCACCAGGCGGGCGCTCTGGACGATGCCGCCGTTGTCGCCGTACCGGGCGGCCTTCACCACGCCGAACCACAGACCACCGTCGCGGTCACGCCACAGGTCGCCGGCCTCCGGCGGCCACTCCGCCGGCGCCAGCCGGTTGACCGCCACCGGCTGGTCACCAGCCGGGTAGGGCAGGGCGTGCACGATGTCGCCGACCCGGACCTGCATCCACCCGGCCGCCGGCGCAGCGGTGACCACCGCCCGGCGGATCGTCACCTCGACCACGTCGCCGACGCGGAACGTCGGACGCTCCTGCGCCGTCATGCCGCCACCGCCGAGGTGCGCTCGACGGCGGCCAGCGTCACGTTGAAACCGCGCCACACGATCCGGGCCTCGGTGAAGTGCCACCGGCGGCCCTCCGGGTCGACCTGGTGCGTCTCCCGGACGTCGCCGGCGTTGCCGTGCCGCTCCGCCCACGCGATCACCTCGGCGGCCGCGTCGAACAGCAGCGACACCCGATTCCCGCCGTGGACCGTCACCGTCTCCGGCGCGGGCAACGCGGCCTGGTCCACGGCGTAGCGCTCGCGGGACACGGCCCGCAGGATCCCGGCGCGGGCGATCCGGACCACGGCGTCCTGCCCGGCGGCATCGGCCAGAGCACGCTCGACGTGCGGCAGCTGCGCCACCGTCGGCGTCTCGATGGCCAGGGCCTCGGTGTGCGCCTGGCCGATGTCGTGCACCCGGCCGTAGTCCGGGTACGCGGCGCGGCACCGCGCGGCGAGCGGCTCCGGCCGGTCGCCGGTGAAGTCCACGCCACTGCCGCACGGCCGCCCGCTGACGTCGTCGTTCAGCGGGAAGATCAGGAAGCCGTCACCGAGAGCCGGGGCGACGGCGTCGGCGTCGACGGGGCACACGTTGATCGCGCCGGCCAGCTTGGCGAAGGTGCGGCCGTGACCGGACCGGTAGATCTCGAAACGCTTCGCCGCGGCGGCGCCGCAGCCCGGCAGGTCCGGCAGACGCGCCGGGAGCTGCGCCACCTCGGGCGCGGGCTGTACGTTGGTCATCTCGACCAGTTCCTTCCTCTGCGGGTTGGTGCGGGTACGGGATTCCGGGGTCACGACCGTTGGCGCGGCGTGGCCCTTTCCTTGTGCGCGCTGGCGGAGCCGCAGCACGTGCAGCGGCCGCCCTCGCACCAGAAGTGCTTGCCGCACACGCAGGGCCAGCAGACGTGGCCGGCAGCGGGCAGCTTCGGGGCTGGCGGGTTGGTGGGTCGCGCCGGCGGACGGTTGTCGGCGGGACCGGACGGGCCCGGAACGGCGGCCAGCAGAGCGGTCACGCGGCGTTTCCCGAGTCACCGAGCAGGAGCGCTTCCTTGCCCTGCTCGCCGAGCAGGAGCCAGAGGTAGTCGCAGCGGGTGCGGTCGGCGATCTGGCGGGCGACCGCAACGATGTCGCGCGGGCTGGTGCCGTCCAGCTCCCAGGTCCGCCAGGACTGGGCGGGGAAGCCGCAGACCAGCGCGGCCTCCTTCATGTTGAAGTTAAGTTGCCAGCGCAGCAGGGCCAGCCGCGCGCCGAAGGCGGATGTGTCGGGCTTCCAGTTGTCGGGCAGCTCGACCCCGTTGAGGCTCGTGCTTGCCGCCGGGGCTTGTGTCATACACAAGACCGTAGGGACCGGCAGAGGTTGTGTCAAGCACGAGTTAATGAGATTGACACTGGCCTACGTGTGTTAATCCCCGTAGCCTGTGCCTATGACGGGAACGCCGGAGAAGCACGATGAGCGCGGGTGGGTGCCTGACGACGGCACCTTCGGAGCCCGCCTCGCCCTGGTGCGGCAGCGCATGGGGTGGGGCAACGTGAAGGAAGCAGCTATCGCCTGCGGTCTGCCGGTCGAGTCGTGGCGGTCCTGGGAGCGGGACGGCCGGACGCCGCAGCGGATCGTCGAGACGGCGGCGCTGATCGCCGAGCGGACCGGTTGCGACTACGGGTGGCTGCTTGCTGGCGGTCGGTTGAGGAACCGGCCAAACGGGGGCTCGGTGACCGAGGCCACCACACGGTAGCCTCAGCGGGGGCGACCAAGGAGCGCGCGGTGAGTGAAACAGGGCAACCCGGAGCCGCCACCCCGGGAGAGCACGGCGACGGGACGGGCCAGCAGGACGACCCGGCCCGTACCGGCGGCGGTTGGGCGCCCCCGCCGAACGGCTGGTCCCGCGGCGCTCCGGCGCCCGGCGGCTGGCCCTACGGCGACCTCGGCGGCTGGGCCGCCTCCTCGCCCCGGCACGGCGACCTGCCGGCCCCGCTGCCCGGCCACTCCGCGCCGGAACCGGGCCGCGTCAACGGCCGCCATGTCAACGGCGTGCACCACGCCGGGGAGGAGTCGCCAGTGACCCGCCAGGCGCCGGTCAGTGCCCCGCCCACGGACGAGCCGCCCCGGCCCACCGACGGCGAACGGCTGGCCGTACCGGCCCCGCGCCCGGCGCCGACGATCGAGCAGCCGACCGACCCGGGGGAGCCCGCCGGTTCCCGGCACGCCGCCGACGACCCGGCCGCCCGGCCCCCGCGCTGGGCCGAGAGCGGGCCGACCTCCGCGCCGCCGGCGCTCCAGGTCCCGCCGGTCGGCGCCGCCGCCTCCGGGTTCGAGGTGCCGCCGGGCTTCCACGCGCCGAACACCGAATCCACCCCGTCGCTGTCCCGCGGCTGGGCCGACCGCCCGGTCACTCCGCCCCCGGCCGCGAGCCGGCCGGAGCACGCACCGGGCGAGGTCCACCCGCCCGAGGGCCGGGCGGCCGGCGCCGAGCCGCGGGCCGTGGCCGAGACTCCGGCGGCCGACGACCCGAGGGCCGCCGAACCGGACTGGTCCGGGCCGTCCTGGAACCGCCCGAGCTGGGGTGACGGCTGGGCCCCGCCGTGGGCCCGGCCCGACGAGACACCGCCCCGCCGGGCCGAGGAGCCGCCGGTCCGAGGCACTGACGAGCCGCCGGCCCGCCTGGCCGAGGAGCCCGCCGCCGAGCGCCGGGAGTGGGAGGACGACAACGCCGCCCACCGCACCGTCCGCGAGGACCGCGCGGCCGAGTGGGCGCCCGAGCCGGTGCGGCCGTACGAGCCCACCCGCGTCGAGCCGCCCGCCGCCTACGAGCCACCCCGGCCCGAGCCGGTACGGCCGTACGAGCCGCTGCGCGCCGAACCGGCCCCGGGACCGGAGGCGGCGCGGCAGTACCCGCCGCCCGCCGAGTCCGAGGTGTCCCGGCCGTACGAGCCGGGTGCCGGGCCCGAGCCGGCGCGCCGGTACGAGCCGCCGGCCGCGCCGGAGCCGACGCCCGAGGCGAACCGGCCGTTCCGGCTGGCCCGGGGCGAGGCCGAACCACCGCACGGCTACGACCGGCCCTCCTGGGCCGGGCCGCCGATGCCGGTCGCGCCGCTGATCACGCCCCCGGGCCCGCCGCCGACGAGTGCCCCGCCCGCGCCCGGTGCGCCGCCGGTGGCCGGCGCCCCGGCCGGTGGATTCGCCCCGGCGCCGCCCGCCCTGGCGACTGCCGCCGCCCCGCCGACCTCAGGCGTTCCCGCCACGAGCGGCACGCCACGATTCGACCCCACACCCGCGCCCCACCCGACGAGCGCCCCTCCCTACGCGGCCCGCCGGTCCGCACCGGAACCGGTGCCGGCCGCCGACGCGGTCGCCGAGCCCCGACCGGAGGAACCGCCCCCCGTGCTGCCGCAGCGCGTCCCCTCGGAACCGGACGTGCCCGTCGTGCCGGAGCCACCGGCAGTGGAACCGTCCGCCGAGACCCCCGAACTCGCCCGCATCGCCACCCACCTGCGCCGCGACGACGAACCCGCGCCACTGCGGGAGCGGCCGGAGGGCTTCGACGTCAACGCGATCCTCGACGCGGTCCGGGAGGTGGCGGGCGTACGCGACGCCGCGCTGCGCCGTACCCCGGCCGGCGCGCACAGCCTCCGCCTCGACCTGGCCGACGGCGCGGATCCGGCCGAGGTCAGCCGCATGGTGGCCCGGCTGCTCCAGGAGCGGATGGGTCTGGCCGCCGCCCCGCAGAACCTGCCCGGCGCGCCCGCCGTACCGCCCCCGGCCCCGCTGCGCCGCCGGTCGGCCCGGCTGGACCGCTCCGGTGAGACGCGCGCGGGCGAGACACGAGCACCCGGGACGCAGCCGGCACCGGTCGACGCCCGTGCCCCGCAGTCCGAGCCGGGCGAGGCCCGTAACGGTGAGGAGACGGGCGGCGACGAGATGCCGGCGCGTACCGGCGTGGCACGTCCGGCCGCGAACCGCTCCGGCGACGCGCGGTTCGGTGCGGACCGCGCCACGCGCCCGGCCGAGGCACCCGGCGACGGCGACGAGCCGCCGCGCCGCCGCCGGCAGGCCACCCACCGGGGCCGGGCCGCTGTGGACGAGACGTCGCTGGCCGCCGCGCCGACCGGCATGTCCACCGGCAGCCCGGTCACGCTCGGTACGTCGTACTCCGGTGGGCAGATGACCACGACGGAGACCGCGCCGTCGCGACCGCTGGACACCGGCGGCGTGCCGGGACCGCGGGTGGTGATCGAGCACGTCCTGGTGAGCACGTTCGGCCTGGACGCCACCACCGAGGTGCGCCTGGTCGCCGGCGACCGGACGGCCGAGGGGCACGCGACCGGCCCGGCCGTCGACGGGTACGTGCTGCGGCTCTGCGCGGTGGCCGCGGCCGCCGCGGTGGACGAGCTGCTCGGCCGGGTCGTCCCGGCCGGCGAGCGGGGCCGGTGCTTCGTGGAGCACGCCGCAGTGGTGCCGTTCGGCAACTGCGAGGTCGCCACAGTGGTGGTGCTGCTGGTCTGCGACGGCTGGGTGGAGCAGTTGGCCGGTTCGGCGCTGGTGGCCGGGGATCCCCGGCAGGCGGTCGTGCGGGCCACGCTCGCGGCGGTGAACCGGCGGCTGGAGGCGCTGCTCTCCTGAGCCGGTGCGGTACGGCCAGTGCGGGGGAGACTGGAGGCATGAAGCGCGCCGCACTGTGGCCGGAGCACAGCCTTCCCGCACACCACGTCCCGCCGCCCTGGCCCGGCCGGCACGTACGCCTCGACGGCACGCTCGTGCACGTCCGCGACACCCCGGCCACCGGTCCCGGCGCGGAGCCCGCGCTGTACGTGCACGGTCTCGGCGGGTCGGCGCAGAACTGGACCGACCTGGCCGGGCTGCTCGCGGACCGGCTCGACGGCCAGGCGATCGACCTGCCCGGATTCGGGCGCAGCGAGCCGGGGCCGCGCTACACCATCCCGTCCTTCGCCGAGCGGGTGATCCGCTGGATCGAGCACAGCGACAGGGGTCCGGTGCACCTGTTCGGCAACTCGCTCGGTGGCGCGATCTCGGTGCGGGTGGCGGCACTGCGCCCGGACCTGGTCCGCACACTCACACTGGTCTCGCCCGCGCTGCCGTTCCTGGACTTCCGCCGCTCGTTGCAGGGGCGGATGCTCCCGCTGCTGGCGATCCCCCGGGGCGAACGGCTGGCCGCCTGGCGGCTGGCCCAGTTCAGTCCGGAGGTGACGGCGCAGCAGGTGATGGAGGCGTGCGTGGCGGACCTGACCCGGATCAGCGATCAGCGCCGGCAGGAGGCGATCGACGAGATCCGGGTCCGGTACGAGGCGGCCCACCACGCCGCCGCGTACGTGCGGACGTTCCGGGGGCTGGTCGGCAGCTTCCTGCGGTCGTACCTGCCGGGGGAGGGCGCGCTCTGGCGGCAGGCTTCGGCGGTCCGGGCGCCCACGCTCGTGGTGGGCGGGCGGCAGGACCGGCTGGTCGACGTGCGGGTGGCGCCGCAGGCGGCCCGGGTCATCCCGGACAGCCGGCTGCTGATGCTCGACGGCGTCGGGCACGTGGCCCAGTTGGAGGTGCCCCGGACCGTGGCGCGGGCGGTGCTCGGCCTGCTCGCCGAGGCGACACAGTCACTCACCACCGGCATGGAGGAGAGCGGAACGGAGCGTGACATGGCAGGCTGAGCCGGATGCCCAGCTCCCGCCGTCCTCGCGCCGCCCGGTCCCGTTCCTCGCTTCGTCACTGGCGTACCGCGCTCGTGGTCTGCGCCTTCGTCGCCGCCGCCGCGGTCGGTGTCGGCGTGGTGGTGCAGCTACCGTCGGCGGGCGCGGGGACGCGGATCACCGACGGGTTCGTCGCTCAGCCGCCGGCCCCCACGCGGGCGCCGTCCACGCCGAGCGCCGCGCCGCCGTCGGCGGTGACGCCCAGCCCGCCGGTCGCGCCGGTGCTGACGCTGGCGGACCCGGGACCGGCGAAGGGCCGGGGCAGCTTCGCGTACGACGACCGGACCAGTGGCGTGCTCGGCCGCTCGGGGACGCTGCGCCGCTACCGGGTGGCGGTGGAGAACGGCTCCGGCGAGGAGGTCCGCGCCTTCGGCGAGGCGGTGCAGCGGGCCCTGGCCGGGCCGGGTAGCTGGGTCGACGGCGGCAGGCTGCGGTTGCAGCGGGTCGGCGCGGACGACCGGTACGACTTCACGATCTACCTGGCCACCCGGGACACGGCCGGGTGGCTGTGCGGTGCGGGCGGGATCGACATCCGGGTGGGCGGGGTGCCGTACACGTCGTGCCGGGTGCCGGGCAAGGTGGTGATCAACCTGGACCGGTGGCGGACCTCGGCGCCGCACCTGGTCGACGCCGGGATGCCGCTGGACACGTACCGGCTCTACGTGGTCAACCACGAGGTGGGCCACCAGCTCGGGCACCGGCACGAGGGGTGCCCGGGTGCGGGCCGGGCGGCACCGGTGATGCAGCAGCAGACGCTCTTCCTCAAGGGCTGCCGGCCGAACCCGTGGCCCTACGTGGGCGGGAAGCGGTACACCGGGCCGGCCCTCTGACCTGGTCCGGTTCGTGAAGAACATTCGCGGCATGGGCGGCAAAAGCAGCTAAATGCCCGAATTGCATGGCACGCTGAGGTCATGACGTCGTCGTCCCCTTACGACAACCCTGCCGCGCCGTCACCCGAGCGTCCCACCCTGCGCCGGATGCGACGTCGCCGCCGCCGCTCGGTGCTGCTGCTGGCGATGCTGCTCGCGGCCGTCAGCGGTGCGGTCGGCATCACCCGGCTGAACGCGCCGTCGCCCGGGCACGGTGGGACGTCGCTCGCCGCCGAGCCGTCGCTGGCGCGCGGCGCCGAGGCCGACGTCCCGGCCCCGGCGCCGACCGGCTACCCCACCGCCGGCCCCGGCACGTTCGCGGTGGCCCAGGGCCGGTCTCCGGTACGCGGACAGGAGGGCCCGCTGCGCCGCTACCGGGTCGAGGTCGAGCAGGGTACGGGGCAGGATGCCGACGAGTTCGCCGCCACCGTGGACGCGGTACTGGGCGACCCGCGTAGCTGGATCGCCTCCGGGGACCTGCGGGTGCAGCGGGTGCCCGAGGCGGCCGCCGCCGACTTCACCGTCTACCTCGCCACCCCTGTCACCTCCGAGCGGATGTGCGCCGAGGGCGGCCTGCGCACCGACCGGTACACCTCCTGCCGGCTTCCCGGCCGGGTCGTGCTCAACCTGGCCCGGTGGATGACGGCGGTGCCCGACTACGGCGCCCCGCTGGAGGTCTACCGCACGTACGTGATCAACCACGAGGTCGGGCACGAGTTCGGCGAGCTGCACCAGGCGTGCCCCGAGCCCGGCGCGCCCGCCCCGGTGATGCAGCAGCAGACGTACGGGCTGGACGGCTGCCTGCCCAACGCCTGGCCGTACCCCGGCGGGGTGCGGTACGAGGGCGAGCCCACCGACGGCGTCTGAGTTATTCCCGGTCCCGCAGTTCGGGCCGGGTGTCCCTCATCATGGCCGATCCCCGTCCGGGCGAGCGACAATGGCGCGGTCACACCGCCGATCCCGGGGAGTCCACCGTGTCGTTGCCCCCACTCGTCGAACCCGCCGCCGAGCTGACCGTAGACGAGATCCGCCGCTACTCGCGCCATCTGATCATCCCGGACGTCGGGGTGGAGGGGCAGAAGCGGCTGAAGAACGCCCGGGTGCTCTGTGTCGGCGCCGGTGGCCTCGGCTCGCCGGCCCTGCTCTACCTGGCCGCGGCCGGTGTCGGCACGCTCGGCATCATCGACTTCGACACCGTCGACGAGTCGAACCTCCAGCGCCAGGTCATCCACAGCGTCTCCGACGTGGGCCGGTCCAAGGCCGAGTCCGCCGCGGCGTCGATCCGCGAGATCAACCCGCTGGTCAACGTGGAGATCCACAACACCGCGCTGGACCGGGAGAACGTCCGGGACATCTTCTCCCGGTACGACCTGATCGTCGACGGCACCGACAACTTCGCCACCCGTTACATGGTCAACGACGCGGCCGTGCTGCTCGGCAAGCCGTACGTCTGGGGTTCGATCTACCGCTTCGACGGCCAGGCGTCGGTGTTCTGGGCCGAGCACGGCCCCTGCTACCGCTGCCTCTACCCGGAGCCCCCGCCGCCCGGCATGGTCCCCTCCTGCGCCGAAGGCGGCGTGCTCGGTGTGCTCTGCGCGTCGATCGGGTCGATCCAGGTCAACGAGGCGATCAAGCTGCTCGCCGGCATCGGTGAGCCGCTCGTCGGCCGGCTGATGGTCTACGACGCCCTGGAGATGAGCTACCGCAAGATCAAGGTCCGTAAGGATCCGAACTGCGTGCTCTGCGGTGAGAACCCGACCCTCACCGACCTGATGGAGGACTACGAGGACTTCTGCGGCGCCGTCTCCGACGAGGCGCAGGAGGCGGTGGTCGACTCGACCATCACCGCGCTGGAGCTGAAGGACGGGCAGGACTCCGGCAAGGACATCTTCCTGGTCGACGTGCGTGAGCCCGCCGAGTACGAGATCGTCCGCATCCCCGGCGCGACGCTCATCCCCAAGGGCGAGATCCTGTCCGGCGAGGCACTGGCGAAGTTCCCGCAGGACCGGCAGATCGTGCTGCACTGCAAGTCCGGCGTCCGCTCCGCCGAGGCGCTGGCCGCGCTGAAGGCGGCCGGGTTCGCCGACGCGGTGCACCTCCAGGGCGGTGTGCTCTCCTGGGTCAAGCAGGTCGACCCGTCGCTGCCCGCGTACTGAGTCGTGTCGATGGGCCCGCCCGGCGCTCCGGGCGGGCCCATCGCTGTCTCCGCGCCCCCTGGCGTGGGCAAACGCGTCGTCGCGCAACCCACCGGCGGATGCTCTCAAGGTCCGGTGGGCGGTACCGGCCCTGACCGAGCTACCGAGGCGCGACCCCGGCCGCGCCAGTACCGTCAGTGCCGTGGTGGACTTGGATGCGGCGATCGGATTCGTCGTCGCTCACGGTGACGCGGTGGACCGCGCCCGCCTCTCCCGGCTGCGTACCGGCGCCCCGGTGCCGCCGGAGCTGCTCGATGCCGCCGAGACCGGGCAGGTGCCGGGCGGTGGCTGGCCCGCCGTCCTCGACGGCGAGGTCGCCTCGATCGACGCGACCTGCTTCCGCCTGGCCGAGCTGGACGACCTCGGCGCGCTGGGCCGCCCGGCCGCCCGGCACGCGCTGGACTGGCTGGCCGCCCGGCAACTGCCCGACGGCGGCTGGGACGAGGACCCGTCGCTGGCCGGGCTCGCCCCGGAATGGGCCACGCCCGGCGATCCGGAGGCCCGGTTCTACCAGACCGCCAACGCCGGGTTCTGGCTGACAGTGGCCGGTCTTGACGCCCGGGCCGCCGGTCCGCTCGACCACCGGGTCGGCGGCGCGTACGCCGGTGTGGTGCAGGCTGCGGCCCAGGCGCTCACCGCCCAGCTCGCCACGGACGGCAGCTGGCCGTCCTTCCTGCCCGCCGGCTGGCTCGCCGCCGCGGTGCTGCACCGCCAGCAGATGTACTACGAGTCCGCCCGCATCCAGGCGGTGCTGGCCGACCGGATCCCCCGGATGTCCCCGGCCGACGTGGCCTGGCTCGCCGCGACACTGCGCCGGGTCGACGTGGGCGAGGAGCAGTGGCTGCTGGTCTCCGCGCGCAGGCGGCTCGCCGAGACCCAGCGCAGCGACGGCGGCTGGGACAGCGACGACGGCCACCAGTTCGACGTGCACACCACGCTGCGGGCGATCCGCGCGTGCCGCCCGCACACGCCCGAGGCACCGGTCTCCGGGGCGCCGTTCGTGGTGCCGCAGACCGCCGAGCTGCCCGCACCACCCGCCGTGCCGGCCCCGCGCCCGCGCCGCCTCCCCACATCGCCGCCTGCGCCTGCGCCGCCGGCCCCGCCGGCAACCGCGTCCGCGCCTGCGCCGCCCGCCCCGCCGGCAACCGCGTCCACGCCTGCGCCTGCGCCGCCCGCCCCGCCGGCAACCGCGTCCGCGCCGCCCGCCCCGGCTCCCGATCCCGGGCCGCCGCCGCACCGCCTCGGCTCCGACCCTTCGCCGGGGCCGGGCGGCGTGTCGTCGACCGGGCCGGGGAGTGCGCCCGCTTCGTCGGCCGGGCCGGATGGCGGGCAGGGGCCGTGGTCCGCCTGGGTCCTCGCGCCCGGCCTGCTCCCCGACGGGAGCACCGTGCCGGCTGCGCCGTCAGTGCCGGACCCGCAGTCCGGCCCGGTGCCGCCCGCTGCTCCGGTGTCCCCGGGGTTGCCTCCGCTCGGCACACCGCCATCGGCGTATGGTGATCCACTCCAGATCGCCTAGCCCGGCCAGTTGATCAACACCAGTTCGGCGAGATGGTGGCATCGGAGGCACCATGATGCCCCCACCACCCCGTACTGGTGGCGGCCCGGGCACCGGACCGATCAGCGCAGGTGGCCGTCGCCGGTGACCACGTACTTGGTGCTGGTCAGCTCCGGCAGGCCCATCGGGCCGCGCGCGTGCAGCTTCTGCGTCGAGATGCCGATCTCCGCGCCGAAGCCGAACTCGCCGCCGTCGGTGAAGCGGGTGGACGCGTTCACCATGACCGCTGCCGAGTCCACCCGGGCCACGAACTCCCGGGCCGCCCGTTGCGAGTCGGTGACGATCGCCTCGGTGTGGCCGGTGCCGTAGCGGCGGATGTGCGCGACCGCCGCGTCGAGCGAGTCGACCACTGCGACGGAGATGTCGGCGGAGAGGTACTCGGTGCCGAAGTCCTCCTCGGTGGCCGCGACCACGGCGTCGGAGTGGGCGGCGACAGCGGGCGTGCCGTGCACAGTCACCCCGGCGTCGGCGAACGCGGCGAGCACCGCCGGCAGGAACTCGTCCGCGACGTCGCGGTGCACCAGCAGCGACTCGGCGGTGTTGCAGGTGGACAGGCGCTGCGTCTTGGCGTTCAGCGTGATCGCCAGGGCCTTGCCGAGGTCGGCGGCGGCGTCCACGTACACGTGGCAGTTGCCCACCCCGGTCTCGATCACCGGAACCGTCGACTCCTCGACCACGGCGCGGATCAGCGACGCGCCGCCGCGCGGGATCAGCACGTCGACCAGGCCGCGGGCGCGCATCAGCTCCTTCACCGAGTCGCGCGTGCTGGAGTCGAGCAGTTGCACCGCGTCCGCCGGCAGCCCGGCGCCGGAGACCGCGTCGCGCAGCACCGCGACCAGCGCCGCGTTGGAGTGCGCGGCCGACGAGGAGCCGCGCAGCAGCGCCGCGTTGCCGGACTTCAGGCAGATCCCGGCGGCGTCGACTGTCACGTTGGGCCGGCCCTCGTAGACGATGCCGACCACCCCGAACGGCACCCGCACCTGCCGCAGCTCCAGGCCGTTCGGCAGGGTCGAGCCGCGTACCACCTCACCCACCGGGTCGGGCAACGCGGCCATCTGGCGCAGTGCGTCGGCGATCGCGGCCACCCGGCCCTCGTCGAGCGCGAGCCGGTCCAGCACGGCCGCCGACAGCCCGGCCGCGCGCCCTGCCGCCAGGTCCGCCGCGTTCGCCGTCAGGACCTCCGGGGTACGTGCCACGAGTGCGTCGGCCATCGCGTGCAGCGCGGCGTCCTTGACGGTACGGGTGGCCGTGGCCAGGGCTTCCGCCGCGTCCCGGGCTCGCCGGGCCTGCTCGACGACGCTCATCGTGCGTACTCCTTCGGACGGGGTTCAAGGAGGGGCCCCTTCTTAACAGACGTCTGTTAAGAAGGGGCCCCTGCTTACAGCAGGACCAGGTCGTCGCGGTGGACGACCTCGCGTTCGTACGCCGGGCCGAGCGCCGCGGCGAGTTCGGAGGTGGACCGGCCGAGCAGGCCGGGCAGTTCCACCGCGTCGTAGTTGACCAGCCCTCGGGCCACCGGCGCCCCTGCGGTGTCGACCAGGTCCACCGGGTCGCCGGCGGTGAACGCGCCGTCGACGGCGGTGATGCCGGCGGGCAGCAGCGACTTGCGGCGGCCCACCACCGCCTGCACCGCGCCCGGGTCGAGGTGCAGCCGGCCGCGGGGGGCGGTGGCGTGCGCCAGCCAGAACAGGCGGGCGGCGGGACGGCGGCTGCTCGGGTGGAAGTACGTGCCGACCGGCTCCCCGGCCAGTGCCGGCGCGGCCAGCGGCGCGGCGGTCAGCACCACCGGGATGCCGAAGCCGGTGGCGATCCGGGCCGCCTCGACCTTCGTCACCATGCCACCGGTGCCCACCCCGGCGCGTCCGGCCCCGCCGACGTCCACGCCCGCGAGGTCGCCCTCGCCGTGCACCTCGGTGATCCGGGTGCTGCCCGGACGGGCGGGGTCGCCGGTCCAGAGCGCGTCGACGTCGGAGAGCAGCACCAGCAGGTCGGCATCGACGAGCGCGGCGACGAGCGCGCCCAGGCGGTCGTTGTCACCGAACCGGATCTCCTCGGTGGCCACCGTGTCGTTCTCGTTGACGATCGGCACGGCGCGCAGGTCGAGCAGCTTGCGCAGCGTCCGGTACGCGTTGCGGTAGTGCGCGCGCCGGGTCACGTCGTCCACCGTGAGCAGGACCTGCCCGACGGTGTGGCCGTGCCGGGCGAACGCGGCCGCGTACCGGCCGATCAGCAGCCCTTGGCCGACGCTGGCGGCGGCCTGCTGGGTGGCCAGGTCGCGCGGGCGCCGGGGCAGCCGCAGCGGGGCGAGCCCGGCGGCGATCGCGCCGGAGGAGACCAGCACCACCTCGCGGCCGGAGGCGGCGAGCCCGCCGAGCGTGTCGACGAGCGCGTCGACCCGGGCGTCGTCGAGGCCGCCCGTCGCGGTGGTCAGCGAGGACGAACCGATCTTGACCACGATCCGCCGGGCCGAGGTGACTGCTTCGCGCACCCGACCATTCTGCGCGCTGCGGTCTGCCGCGCCGCGGCGCGTTCCCATATCGTGGCAGCTCGTGACACCTGACGAATACGTCGAGGCGGTGCTGGCACTGGTCGAGCGGATCCCGCCGGGGCGGGTGATGTCGTACGGGGCGGTGGCCGACGCGCTCGCCGACCGCTCGGGACGGGCCTCGCCGCGGCTGGTCGGCTCGATCATGGCGCGGCACGGGGGCGGGGTGCCGTGGCACCGGGTGGTGAACGCGGCCGGCCGGATGCCGCCGGGGCACGAGCGCAAGGCCCGGGAACGGCTGCTCGCCGAGGGGTGCCCGTTGCGTGGCGACCGGGTGGACCTGGCGGCGGCGTCCTGGTCACCGGAGGAGGGGATGTGACCCGGGACATAACGTGAGTAGCATTCGGCTCCATGACAGCTTCGGGCCTGCCCCGCCGGGTGCACCTCGGGTACGCGTTGGGTTCCCTGGTCACCGGCGCGTTCGGCACCGTGCCCGGGCTGCTCCTGCTGCCGTACCTCACCGACACGCTCGGCGTCGCCGCCGGGCTGGCCGCGCTGCTGGTGCTGCTGCCGAAGGCGTGGGACGTGCTGGTCAACCCGGTCGCCGGGCGGATCTCCGACCGGACCCGCTCCCGATGGGGCGCGCGCCGGCCGTACCTGCTCGGTGGCGGGCTGGCGCTCGCCGTGCTGTTCGCCTCGATCTTCGCCGCGCCGTTCGCCGACGGTCCGGCCGCCGCCGCGTACGTGGCGCTGGCGTTCCTGGCGACAGCCACCGCGTTCGCGTTCTTCCAGGTGCCCTACGTGGCCATGCCGGCCGAGCTGACCGCCGACCCGGCGGAGCGTACCCGGTTGATGACCTGGCGGATCGCGGTGCTGGCGCTGGCCATCCTGGTCTCCGGCGCGGTGGCCCCGGCGGTGGTGAGCGCGGGCGGCGACGGCGTTCCCGGCCACCGGTGGATGGGCCTGTTCGTGGCCGTGCTGATCGTCGCCGGTACCGTCGGCGTGTTCCTCGGCACCCGATCCGCGCCGACCGGGACGGTGGGCGAGAGCGAACCGAGTCTGCGCGCGCAGCTCGCTGTCGCCACCGGCAACCGGCCGTTCCGGGTGCTGCTGATCTGCTTCGTGATCCAGTCCGCCGGGGTGGCCACCGTGCTGGCCGGGGTGAAGTACTTCGCCGGCCAGGTGCTGCGCGAGCCGGACAGCGGCCCGACGCTGCTGTTCGCCTGCTTCGTGGCACCCGCGCTGCTGGTCATGCCGCTGTGGTCCCGGGCCGGCGCCCGGCTGGGCAAGCGGGCCTCGCTCGCCGCCGCGTCGCTGATCTTCGCCGCGGGCGCGCTGGCCCTGGTCGCCGCGCCCGCTCTGCCCGCCACCGCGGCCTACGCCGTGGTCGCGGTGATCGGCGTCGGGTACGCCGGCCAGCAGGTCTTCGCGCTGGCCATGCTGCCGGACTGCATCGCGTACGACACCGCGCGCACCGGGCGGCGGCAGGCCGGGGTGTTCACCGGGCTGTGGACGGCTGGGGAGACGTTCGGGCTGGCGCTGGGGCCGGGCATCTACGGCCTGGTGCTCCAGCTCTCCGGCTACGTCTCCTCGTCCACCGGCACCGCCGCCGTCCAGTCGGACACGGCTCGGCTCGGCGTGCTGCTCGGCTTCACAGTGCTGCCCGCCCTGCTGGTGGCGATCCCGCTGGTGCTGCTGCGCGGCTACACCCTGACCCCGGCCCAACTGACCACCGCGCCCGGGGCCGCCACACCGGGGCCCACCGCGTCCGGAGCCACCGAGTCCGGGGCGGGCGCCCCGGTCACGCGGGCGTGAGCACCGCATCGGCCGGCCCGTCCACGAGAGGAACCACCCGATGACCGACACGGCAGGCGGAGGCGCGCTGCCCGCGCGGGGGATGCCCGCGGCGGACGTGCTCGGCGAGATCCGCGCGCTGCGGGCCGCCGACCGTCCGACTCACGGCGGGCGGCTGTTCGCGTACGTCTACGACCCCGGCGTGGCCGGACTGGACGAGCTGGCGCAGGCCGCGTATGCGGAGAGCGCACACGTCAACGGCCTCGACCCGACCGCGTTCCCGTCGCTGCTGGCGATGGAGAACGCGCTCGTCGGCGCCGCCGCCCGGCTGCTCGGCGGCGGCCCCGGCACCGGCGCGCCGGACGTGGTCGGCAGCGTCACCAGCGGCGGCACCGAGTCGCTGCTGCTCGCCGTCAAGGCGGCCCGGGACGCCCGCCCCGACCTGACCGAGCCGCGGATCGTGGCGCCGGCCAGCGCGCACGCCGCGTTCGCCAAGGCGGCGCACTACCTGCGGGTCACGCTGGACACCGTGCCCGTCGACCCGGTGACGCTGCGGCCGGACCCGGCCGTGGTGGCCGCCGCGATCCGCCCGGAGACCGTGCTGGTGGTGGCGTCCGCGCCGTCGTACGCCCACGGGGTGGTCGACCCGGTGACCGAGATCGCCGCCGTCGCGCAGGCCGCTGGTGTGCGCTGCCACGTGGACGCCTGCTTCGGCGGCTGGACGCTGCCCTGGCTGCGCCGGCTCGGGGCGCCGGTGCCGCCGTTCGACTTCGCCGTACCCGGGGTCACCTCGATCTCGGTGGACCTGCACAAGTACGCCTACGCGCCGAAGGGCGTCTCGGTGCTGCTGCACCGCGATCCGGCGCTGCGCGCCCCGCAGTTCTTCGCGTACGCCGACTGGCCCGGGTACACGATGGTCAACCCGGTGATCGCCTCCACCCGGTCCGGCGGGCCGATCGCCGCCGCGTACGCCACACTTCGCCACCTCGGCGAGGACGGCTACCTGCGGCTGGCCGCCGCCACCAGGGCCGCGGTCGCCGGGCTGGCCGACGCGGTACGGGCCACCGGCGGCCTGCGGCTGACGGCCGAACCGGAGACCACAGTGGTCTGCTTCACCAGCGACGATCCGGGGCTCGACCTGTTCGTGCTCGTCGACGAGTTGACCGCGCGTGGCTGGCACACCCAGCCCCAGCTCACGTACGCCGATCTGCCGGCCAGCGTCCACCTCACTGTGACAGCGGCGGTGGCGCCCCGGATGGCGGAGTTCGGCCCGGCGCTGGCCGAGGCGGTCGCGGCGGCCCGCGTCGCCGGGCCGGTCGTGCTGCCGCCGGAGCTGCTGGCGCTGGCCGGCAGCCTCACGCCGGAGGCGCTCACCCCCGAGCTGGTGGCCGGGCTGGCCGGCGGACTCGGCCTGGCCGGCGGCGCCGGTGTGCCGGACCGGATGGCTGTGGTGAACACGCTGCTCGACACCGCCCCGCCGCGGCTGCGGGAACGGCTGCTCGCGGAGTTCGTCGGGTTGCTCCAGCGCCCGGCCTGGTGACGGGGGCGCTCGTCCGTTCGGCGGCAAAGTCGGGCGTTTCGGCGCCCGAAGCCCGTGTCCGTCCCTGCCTAGCATCAGGGCACATCGATGACACGGGGAGTGTTGCCATGATCACCGCTAAGTCACCACCTGTTCGCCGGTTCGTAGCAGTGATCGCGGCCGGCGCGATGGTCGGCCTGGCGCCGGCCGGTACCGCCCCAGCCGCGCCACCCGGCCCGGACCGCAGCGCCGACGTGTCCGGCGCGGACCCCGGGTGGGCGCCCGACCCGCTGGCCGACGGCGTGCCGCAGCTGCCCTCGCGGGACGTGGCGAAGACCAAGGAGCAGCAGCGGCGGGAGCGGGCGAGCGGGGCGACCGCCGCTGCCACGTACGCCCGCGACGGGCACCTGCCGAAGCCGCTGCCGCTCGCCGCCCAGCCCACGAACAGCAACCCGGCGCCGCTCGTCGACCGGGGACTGCACGACGCGCAGGGCGTTCGCATGTTCAGCTTCGCCGGGAAGACCTGGAACCATCCGGTCGGCCAGGCGCAGTGGGGCCTGGGCAACCTGGCCGCCTACCGGATCAGCGGCGACAAGCGGTTCCTCGACCGGGCCGTCGCCAACGCCCAGCGCAACATCGACCGCCGGGTCGAGTCCCGGGGCGCCTGGTGGTACCCGTACGACTTCGACCTGAGCCGCTGCGCGGGCCGTCCGCTGCTGCGCGCGCCCTGGTACAGCGGGATGGCGCAGGGCGAGATGCTCAGCCTCTTCGTCGGCCTGGCCGAGATCACCGGCGCGGCGAAGTGGCGGACGGCGGCGGACAACACGTTCCTGAGCCTGACGCTGCCGGTCGCCGCCAACGCGCCCTGGGCGAGCTGGGTCGACCCCAACGGGTTCCTCTGGCTGGAGGAGTACCCGGTGACCTTCGGCACCACGGGGGAACGGGTTCTCAACGGGCACACCTTCGCCCTGTACGGCGTGTACGACTACTGGCGGCTCACCGGCGACGAGCGGGCGGTCGCCGTCTTCGACGGCGCTGCGAGCACCGTCCGGCGGTACGTGCCGACCCACTTCCGGGTCAACCGGTGGGCCAGCAACTACTCGATGGGCTGCGCGCAGCCGCACGTGAAGTACCACCAGGTCCACACCGCGCAGAACCTCAAGCTCTACGAGATGACCACGTCGGCCACCTTCGCCACGTACGCGTACCTGCTGCGCTCGGACTACCCGGCGCCCGCCGTCAACGGTGCCGTGTCGTTCTCCGCCGGCACCCACGTCGGCTACACCTTCTCCAGCACCGGGGCCGTCCGGAGCCAGAAGACCATCAAGCTCACCCGGGCCTCCGGCGCCCAGACGAGCCAGCGGGTCCGCGTGTACGGGCGGGGCATCTACTACCAGATCACCAACGGCGCGCTCGCCGGTCATCTCGTCCCCGAGGCGTACGGGCAGCGCGTCCTGCTCGGCAAGGCGGTCGAGCACCGCTACGACCCGGCCCGGACGCTCTCCTTCCAGCCGGGCACCTACACCGGGTACGCGTATGACGCGGCGGGCAACGTGACCGGCTCCAAGCGGCTCACGTTCCCGGCCGCCTCGGTCGCGCCGCTGGGCGCCACCGCCTGGGTGAACGGGCGGCTCAGCTACCAGGTCACCGCCGGGGCGTACGCCGGTTACTGGCTGCCCCACACCACCGGGCTGGCGTTCACCTGAGATCGCACGCGCGGCCCGCCCGGATGCCGGGCGGGCCGCGCTGTGCGGTGGCTCAGCCGGTCACGCGGACGCTGAACGTCGTGGTGTTGTCCGCCGGGTCGACGTCCGCGACCGGCTCGCTCTCGTAGGCGGCCTCCACGGTGACGTGCCGCTGCCCACCTCGCCGGCCGGTGCCCGGAGGACGACGTCGAACGTGCACTGCGCGGGTGCCCCGTGGGGGTACGACACCGGAACGCGACCGCGGGCGCTGTGGTTGACTGGCGTCTCGGGGTTCTGCGAGGGAGGCCAGATATGCAGGTGCCGGCCGTGCTCGGCGAGCCGATCCGGTTCGTGCTGAACTGGGGCCGCCGCTACTCGCTCTGGGTCTTCAACTTCGGCCTGGCCTGCTGCGCCATCGAGTTCATCGCCACCAGCATGGGCCGGCACGACTTCATGCGGCTCGGCGTGATCCCGTTCGCCCACGGGCCCCGGCAGGCCGACCTCATGGTGGTCAGCGGCACCGTCACCGACAAGATGGCCCCGGCGGTCAAGCGGCTCTACGACCAGATGCCCGAACCGAAGTACGTGATCTCGTTCGGCGCCTGCTCCAACTGCGGCGGCCCGTACTGGGACTCCTACTCGGTGACCAAGGGCGTCGACCAGCTCATCCCGGTCGACGTGTACGTGCCCGGCTGCCCGCCCCGCCCGGAGGCGTTGCTCCACGGCATCCTCCGCCTCCAGGAGAAGATCGCCGCCGAGCAGTCCGGCGTGGGCGGCGTGCCCCGGCCCGACGCGCTCACCTCCCCGGCGGACGCCGTGGCGCGGCCGGTCGAGGCGCTCACCGCACCACCGGTACGTCCGCCGGTCGGCTGAACCGCCAGGTGGCGGCGCGGGGCTAGCCTGCGGCTCATGACCGACCTCGCGGAGAAGCGCTCCGCATTCATCATCGACGTGCTGACCGAGGAGTTCGGCGCGTCCATGGCGATCGACCCGGCGGCGTTCCGTCGCAAGTTCCGCAAGATGGCGGCGTCACCGTTCGCCTTCTATCGGGGCAGCGCCGCGCTGTTCTACGCCGACCAGCGCGGCGACTTCGGCAGCGACCGGTTCCTCGACGGGCGGACCAGCCGGGTGTGGATCCACGGTGACCTGCACGCCGAGAACTTCGGCACCTACATGAACGCCTCCGGGCAGCTCGTGTTCAACGTCAACGACTTCGACGAGGCGTACGTCGGGCCGTTCACCTGGGACCTGAAGCGCTTCGCCGCGAGCGTGGCGCTGCTCGGCTACGCCAAGGCGCTCTCCGACCGGGTGATCGGCGAGCTGGTGACCGGCTTCGCCCGGTCGTACCTGGCCGAACTGCGGGCCATCGCCGCGGGCGGGGACGACGCGATCGGCTCGATCACGCTCGACAACGCCGACGGTGTGCTGCGCCGGGTGCTCCAGCAGGCGCGGCTGAACACCCGGGTGGACCTGCTGGCCGCGCAGACCACTATCGACAACTACGAGCGCCGGTTCTCGGTCGGCGACGGCGTGCACGAGATCGACGACGCCACCCGGGAGAAGGTGTGCGCGGCGTTCGCCGACTACCTGCACACGCTGCCGGACTCGACCACCCGGATGCGCCCGGTCGCCGCGGGCATCAAGGACGTGGTGCTGCGCAAGGGCGTCGGCATCGGGTCGGCCGGGCTGCCGTCGTACAACCTGCTGCTGGAGGGGCACACCCAGGCGCTGGAGAACGACGTCGTCATCTACATGAAGCAGGCGCAGGTGCCGGCCGTGGCGCGGTACGTCGACGACGAGCGGGTCCGGTCGTACTTCCGGCACCAGGGGCACCGCACGGCCGAGTCGCAGCGCGCGTTGCAGGCGCACGCCGATCCGTGGCTGGGCTTCACCGAGCTGGACGGCGTCGGGCAACTCGTCGCCGAGGTGTCCCCGTACGCGGCGGACCTGGACTGGGCCGACGTGAACGAGCCGGAGGAACTCGCCGGCGTGCTCGCCGACCTGGGCCGGGCGGTGGCCCGGATGCACTCGGTCGCGGACGACGAGTCCAGCCACGACCTGGTCGACTACTCCACCGAGGAGGCGATCGTCGCGGTCGTCGACGCCGACCCGGAGGCGTTCGTCGGCTACCTGGTCGACTTCGGCCACCGGTACGGGATCCGGGCGCGCGAGGACCACCAGCTCTTCGTGGACCTGTTCCGCAACGGCCGGCTACCAGGCATCTGAGAGGGCCGGGGCGCCGGATCCGGCGCCCCGCCTCACTGCGTGAAGTCCAGCACCGCCTTGATGTCCTCACCGACCGAGGCGTACGCCTCGCGGTAGTTCGACAGCGGCACCCGGCGGGTGATCAGCGACGTCAGCCACGACTGTTCGGCCTGGGCGAGCGCCTCGGCGGCCATCTCCCAGTGCCGCCGGCCGGCGTTCACCGAGCCGAATACCACGTTGTTCTCCAGCACCAGCTCCCGGTTGAGCGCCCCGGCGTCGAAGTCGATGGTCCGCCCGCCGCTTGACACACCGGTCAGGCAGACGATGCCGGTCGGCGCGGCCTTGCACATGGCGTCCAGCACCACTGTGGGCGCGCCTGTGCACTCGATCACCACGTCCGGCTTCACGTCCAGCTCGGGCACGGTCGTCGTGTGGTACGTCGCCCCGAGCGCGCGGACCAGCTCCGGCTTCGGCCCGGTGGTGTTGCGGTCCAGCACGTGCACCGACAGCCCACGCTGGCTGCCCAGCAGCGCGGCCAGCAGCCCGATCGGCCCGGCACCGGTGACCAGCACGGTCATCGGTTTCCACTCGGCCCGGCGGCCGATCCGCTCGATGTGGTCCCACGCCTTCGCCACCACGCTCGTCGGCTCCAGCAGCACGCCCACCGATGCGAGCGCCGGGTCCAGGCCGACGGCGAACTTGGGCTGCAACCGCCAGCGCTCCCGGGCGAAACCGGGCAGTGCCTTGATGCCGTGCTCGGTGTACCGACCGTTGCGGCACATGTCCCACTCGTCCACCGCGCAGTTCGCGCAGGGCACCGGATCGGGGTGGCGGACCACGCCGGCGACCAGGTCGCCGGTCTGCAACGTGCCTGTGGGATCCTCCAGCACGCGGCCCAGCGACTCGTGCCCGAGCACCAGCCGCTCCTGTCCCGGCGGCGCCTCGCCGTACTCGCCGGCCACGATCTCGTGGTCGGTGCCGCAGACACCCACCGCCAGCGCCTCGACCAGGATCGCGCCCTCCTCGGGCGGTGGCTCGGGCCAGTCCTCGGCGAGCCGCAGCGAATCCGGGACACCGGGGGTCACAGTCACAGCGCGCACGGACCTCATCTTTCCGCGCGCTACCGCCGCCCGTCCGGCAAAGCGGCGATCCCGGCACGGGCGGCCCGACCCGGTCCGCAGCCGTCGGCCATAGGATCAGCGCATGACTCCGGAAGAGGTCGGCCGGCGGGTGGTCGCGCTGCTCGCGCCCGTCGAGGCCACCGCATCGGTCTCCGGCGGTCAGGGGTACGCCCGCGCCACCGTCGACGTACCCCCGGCGAGCTGGGCGGACGCGGTGCGTGCGGCGCGCGACGACGCCGACCTGGATCTCGACTTCCTGGACTGGCTGTCGGCGGTGGACGAGCTGGCCGACGGCTTCGACGTGGTGCTGCACCTCTGGTCGGTCCGCCACCGGCACGGGCTGCTGCTACGCACGCGGGTGCTGCGGGACACGCCTGTCGTCGCGTCGGTGGTCGACCTGTTCCCCGGCGCCGCGTGGCACGAGCGCGAGACGCACGAGATGTTCGGCATCGGCTTCGCCGGCCACGGTGAGCTGCGTCCGCTGCTGCTGCCACCGGAGTTCGAGGGGCATCCGCTGCGCAAGGAGTTCGTCCTCGCCTCCCGGGTCGCCAAGCCGTGGCCCGGCGCGAAGGAGCCGGGCGAGTCGGAGGCGGGCGGCGGCCGTCGGCCGGTCCGGCCGCCGGGCGTGCCCGCGCCGGGGCAGTGGGGCACGACGCCCACGCCGGCGGGTGCGGCGGGCGCGGGTGAGGGCCCCCGCGGGGGTACGCCGGCGCGCCCGGCCCGCGAACGCCCGGCGCGGCCCGCTCCGGGCGGGCGTCCGGCGCGGCGTCCTTCCGGGGAGGCTTCGGCGCGGCCCGCTGCCGGGGATGGCCCGGCGCGGTCTGCTCCTGGTGAGCGTCCGGCTCGGCCTGCTGCTCCCGGTGAGTGGTCAGCGCGGCCGACCGCCGGGGAGGGTGAGGCGCGGCCCGCTGCCGGGGATCCTCCGGAGCGGCCTGTTTCCGGGGAGCCCGGGGTGGGATCCGGTGCTGCTGCTCCGGCGGCCGACGAGGCGGGTCCGCTCGGGCGGCCGCTGCCAGGGGAACGGCCGACCGGGCCGCCCCGCCAGGAGCCGGAGCCCGACGCGGCGGGGGAGAGCTGATGCCGGACTGGTTGGAGCTGGTCCTGCGCGTGGCAGGCGTGCTCGTCGCGTTCCTCACGCTGCCGCTGATCGTGGGCCAGGCCGAGCACAAGGTGATGGCGCACATGCAGGGCCGGCTGGGCCCGATGTACGCGGGCGGCTTCCACGGCTGGGCCCAACTGGTCGCCGACGGCATCAAGTTCGTGCAGAAGGAGGACGTCACGCCGCGCGACGCGGACCGGCCGGTGTTCCGGCTGGCGCCCGCTGTGGCGCTGGTGCCGTACCTGCTGGTGCTGCTCGTCATCCCGCTCGGGCCGGGTGACCTGGTCGCCCAGCCGCTGGACATCGGCCTGTTCTTCGTGCTCGCCGTGGTGGGCGTCGGCGTGCTGGCGGTGCTCATGTCCGCGTGGGCGTCGGCGAACAAGTACAGCCTGCTCGGCGGGCTGCGCGGCGCCGCCCAGCTGCTCGGGTACGAGCTGCCGCTGGTGCTGGCCGCCGCCTCGGTGGCGATGGCGGCGGGCACGCTCAGTCTGCCGGGCATCGTGGAGGCGTGGCAGCCGTGGTGGCTGCTGTGGCAGGCGCCGGCCATGGTGATCTTCTTCGTGGCGGGGCTGGCGGAGATCCGCCGTCCGCCGTTCGACATGCCGGTGGCCGACTCCGAGCTGGTCTTCGGCTACATGACCGAGTACACCGGCCTGCGGTTCGCGTTCTTCCTGCTCGCCGAGTACGTGGGCATCGTGGTGATCGCGGCGCTGACCACGGTGCTGTTCCTCGGTGGCTGGCAGGGCCCGTTCGCCGACGCGCAGCTCGGCTGGCTGTGGACGCTGCTCAAGGTCTTCGCCGTCGCCTTCGTGATCATCTGGCTGCGGGTGAGCTACCCGAGGCTGCGCGAGGACCAGCTCCAGCGCCTCTGCTGGCTGGTCCTGGTCCCCCTGGCCCTGGCCCAGCTCGTCCTGACCGCAGCAGTCCGCCTGGCCCTGTAGCCCGCCCTCCCCTCGCCCCACCTTCCCGGCGATCTTGCACTTTCTGCCCCGGCGAAACGGGCAGAGCGCCCAGGCGCAGGGCCCAAAGTGCAAGATCGGTGGGGCGGGCGAGGCAGGGCGGGGCGAGGAGGGAGGGCGGGGCGAGGGAAGGGGGAGGGGGCGGGGTCAGCGCAACGGGGTGTGGGACGGGTCCACCCGCTCGGACGGGGGTGGGGGCGGGGGTGGGGTGCCGTCGCCGAAGGGACGACCGCCCAGCTCCTCCCGCCCGTGCGGGATCAGCCAGTTGCTCAGGTCGGGGCCGAGCGGCACGATCCCGGTCGGGTTGATGTCCCGGTGGACCTCGTAGTAGTGCCGCTTGATGTGGACGAAGTCGATCGTGTCGCCGAAGCCGGGCGTGGTGAACAGGTCACGGGCGTACGCCCACAGCACCGGCATCTCGCTGAGCTTCTGCCTGTTGCACTTGAAGTGCCCGTGGTAGACCGGGTCGAAGCGGACGAGCGTGGTGAACAGCCGCACGTCCGCCTCGGTGATCGTGTCGCCGACCAGATACCGCTGACCGGTCAGCCGCTCGCTCAGCCAGTCCAGCCGGTCGAACAGCGGGTGGTACGCCTTGTCGTACGCCTCCTGGCCACCGGCGAAGCCGCACCGGTAGACGCCGTTGTTGACGTCGGCGAAGACGACCTCGTTCACCTCGTCGATCTCGCCGCGCAGCGGTTCCGGGTAGAGGTCCGGCGCGCCCGGCCGGTGGTGCGCCGTCCACTCGGTTGTGAGGTCCAGGCTCATCTGCGCGTAGTCGTTCGTCACGACCTGCCCGGTGGGCACGTCGACGAGCGCCGGCACGGTGATGCCGCGCTCGTAGCCGGGGAAACGGGCGAAGTACGCGTCGGCCAGCCGCTCGATGCCGAGCACCGGGTCCTTGCCGTCCGGGTCGAGGTCGAACGTCCAGCTCCGCTTGTCGTGGGTGGGCCCGGCCACGGCCATCGAGATGGCGTCCTCCAGCCCGAGCAGGCGCCTGACGATGATCAGCCGGTTGGCCCAGGGGCAGGCCCGGCTGACCGCCAGCCGGTAGCGCCCCGGCTCCACCGGCCACCCGTCCCGCTCGTCCGCGGTGATCCGGGTGGCGATGTAACGCTGGTCGCGGGTGAACTCGCCGCCCGGCTCCACGTACTTGCCGCCGGTCCGGTCCAGAACCTCGTCGTCGCTGCCCACACCCACCTCCGAGTTCGCTTTCGCTCCCATCATGGTCGCTCCGGCGGCTCCCGGCAGGGCGAGTGCCCCGGAGAGGGGCATAGGCTGCCCGCCGTGACCGATGTGGAGGCGGTAGCCCGGCGTTTCGTCGCCGACGTGTGGAACGCGGGGCGCGAGGAGAGCGCGTACGAGCTGGTGGCGGCGGACTGCCCGGGCCTGGGCGGCACCGGCCCGGCGGCGGTGCTGGCGTGGCACCGGGACCGGCGGGCGTCGTTCCCCGACCTGCGCTACAAGATCGTCGAGGTGGTGGCGACCGGTACGCGGGTGGCGGTGCGCTGGCGGGCCGCCGGCACCCAGGCCGGGCAGTTCGGGCCGGTGCCGCCGACCGGCCGCGTGGTCAGCTACTCCGGGGCCACGTTCCTGCGCTTCGACGGCGACGGGCGGATCGTGGACGTGTGGAGCGTCAACGAGCTGTTCCAGGTGCTCCTGCAGCTCGGCGTGGAGATGCTGCCGCCGCTCACACCCGGCGAGGCGTGATCCGGCTGACCGGAAGGTTCACCGGGAAGGCGTGAGGTCCTTCCCGGCGCGTCGTTCTCCCCGCGCTCACGATCCCGCCGCCAAAGGCCGGGTGGTGGTCGCGCGCGCCGGGGCCACAGGGCAGGATGGGCGGCATGAGCGAGCACGGTGGAGTGCCCGGCGGGGGCCTGGTGAAGGGCCTGGCGGTCACGTTGAAGACGATGACCCGCCGCTCGACCACCCAGCAGTACCCGGACGTCGAGCCTGAGCTGCCGCCCCGCTCCCGTGGCGTGATCGCGCTGCTGGAGGAGAACTGCACGGTCTGCATGCTCTGCGCCCGCGAGTGCCCGGACTGGTGCATCTACATCGACTCGCACAAGGAGGAGGTGGCGGTGCCCGGCGCCGCCCGCCCCCGCCAGCGCAACGTGCTCGACAAGTTCGACATCGACTTCTCGCTCTGCATGTACTGCGGCATCTGTGTCGAGGTCTGCCCGTTCGACGCGCTCTACTGGTCGCCCGAGTTCGAGTACGCCGAGTACGACATCAAGGACCTGCTGCACGACAAGGACCACCTGGGCGAGTGGATGGCCACAGTGCCGCCGCCGCCGGCTCACGACCCGCTCGGCGACCCGGCCAAGGAGGAGACCACCGCCGCCCGGAAGGCGGCGGGTCCGTCGGCCCGTCCGGCTCCTTCCCGGGTACGCCCCGACGCCGCCACCGATCCGGGCGGAGGCACCGCCTCATGACCGGTGCGGACGTCCTGCTGCTCGCGCTGGGCGCGGTGGCGGTGGGCGCGGGTGCGCTGGTGGTCGCCACCCGCCACCTGGTCCGGGCCGGGTTGTGGCTGGTGGTGTGCCTGGGCGCGCTGGCCGGTGACTACCTGGTGCTGACCGCCGAGCTGGTGGCCTGGGTGCAGGTGCTCATCTACGTGGGCGCGGTGGTGGTGCTGCTGCTGTTCGCGGTGATGCTGACCCGCGCGCCGATCGGCCCGTCGGACGACCTGGACCGGCCGGGATGGGCCGCCGCGCTCGTCGGCGCCGGCAGCGGCCTGGGCCTGGCGGTGCTGCTGATCGACGCGTTCCGCTGGTCCCGGGTGGACCTGCCCGCCGCTGGTACCGCCGAGGGCCTCGGCGAGCAACTGTTCCGTTCCTGGGTGCTGCCGTTCGAGGTGCTGTCGGTGCTGCTGCTGGCCGCGCTGGTCGGCGCGATAGTGCTGTCCCGCCCGGACATCGGCCGCCCGGCCGCGCCCAGCCCGGCCGCCGGTCCCGCCGACGGCGACCGGACCGGCGGGGACGGCCCGGCCCGCGCCGCGCGGGCCGCCGACGAGGGCGGGCGCCCGTGAGGCCGGTCATCCCGTACGTCACCGCCGCGCTGCTGTTCGGCCTCGGCGTGTACGGCGTGCTGCGCCGCCGCAACGCCGTCCTGGTGCTGATGGCGGTGGAGCTGATGCTGAACGCGGTGAACCTGGTGCTGGTCACCGCCGACACCACCGTCAAGGCCGTGCTGCCGCACTCCGGTCAGGTGTTCGCGCTGTTCGTGATCGTGCTCGCCGCCGCCGAGATCGGTGTCGGGCTGGCCATCGTGCTCCAGCTCTACCGGCTGCGCGCCGGCGTCGCAGTCGACGACGTGCCGCTCGACGAACCGGCGCCGGCGGTCGCGGTGGCGCCGGGCGGGCTGCCGACGACGGCCGTGCCCGGCACGGAAGGAGCGGTCCGGTGAGCACGCCGACGCTGTGGCTCGCGGCGGTGCTGCCGGCGGCGCCGCTCGTCGCCGGGCTGCTCGGCCTGCTGCTGCCGCCCGCCCCGCGACAGGACCGGGCGGCGGCCCGCCGGTCGGCTGTCGCGCTGGGCGTGGCCGGGGCGGCCGTGTCGCTGCTGGCCGCGCTGGCGCTGCTGCTCCGCGTGGACGCCCCGGTCGAGGCGTCCACCACCTGGGTCGACCTGGGCGGGCTGCGGGTCACGCTGGGCCTGCGCGTGGACGGCGTCGCGGTGCTCGTCGCCACCGCCGTCGCGGCTGTGGCGCTGGCCGTGCAGGTCTACTCGATCGGCTACCTGCGCCGGGGTCCGCACGACGACGTGGACGTCGACCACCGTTACCCGCCGTACGCGGCGCAGTTGAGCCTCTTCACCGCAGCCATGCTCACGGTGGTGGTGTCCGGCGACCTGATCATGTTGCTGGTCGGCTGGGAGGTGATGGGCGTCTGCTCGTACCTGCTCATCGCCCACGACCGGCGGCTGCCCGAGGCGCCGGGCGCGGCGGTGAAGGCGTTCCTGGTCACCCGCGTGGGTGACGTCGGCTTCCTGCTCGGTATCGCGCTGCTCGGCGTGGGTGCGGGCAGCTTCCGGATCGCCGACGTGCTGGCCCACGACTACGGCACCGGCACGCTCACCGCCGCCTGCCTGCTGCTGCTCGCCGGGGTGGCGGGCAAGAGCGCCCAGTTCCCGCTGCACACCTGGCTGCCGGACGCGATGGCCGGTCCCACGCCGGTGTCCGCGCTGATCCACGCCGCGACGATGGTCGCCGCCGGGGTGTACGCGGTGGCCCGGCTGTTCCCGCTGTTCCAGCGCGCACCGGCCGCGCTCGCCGTGCTGGGCGTGCTGGCCGCGATCACCATGCTGCTCGGTGCGTTCGCCGCCACCGCGCAGGACGACATCAAGCGCGTGCTCGCCTGGTCGACGGTGTCCCAGATCGGTTACATGACCGGCGCGCTCGCCGTCGGCGCGCCCGCTGCCGCGCTGTTCCACCTGCTCACCCACGCCGCGTTCAAGGCGCTGCTGTTCCTCGCCGCCGGTGCGGTGATCCACGCCGTCGGCACCACGCTGATGTCCCGGATGGGCGGCCTGCGTACCGCCATGCCCGTGACGTTCTGGTGCATGGTGGTCGGCCTCGGCGCGCTGGCCGGCGTACCCCCGCTCTCGGGTTTCTGGAGCAAGGACGGCGTGCTCGCCGCCGCCGAGGCGGCCGCGTTCGACGGCGCCGGGCCGACAGCGGCCTGGGTCGGCTGGCTGGTCTGGCTGGCCGGGCTGGTCGGCGTGGCGGTGACCGCCTGGTACGCGACCCGGCTGCTGCTGCGCACGTTCCTCGGCTCGACCCGCACGCCGCTGCTGCGGCCGCACGACCCGCCCGCGCTGCTGCGCCTGCCGGTGCTGCTGCTCGCGGTCCCGGCCGCGCTGCTCGGCCTGGCCGCGTTCGCGCCCTGGTTCGCCGACCGGCTGCGCGTGCCCGGCGACGACACCGGCGAGGCGGTCGAGCTGGTGCACCTCGCGCCGAACCTGATCCTGCCGTTCCTGCTGCTGCTCGCCGGTGCAGGCGTCGCCTGGGCGGGCTGGCGCCGCGATCCGGCCGCCGACCCGGCCCGCCTCCTGGGTCCGCTGCGGCCGGTCTTCGCCCGGGCGTTCCGGCTCGACGACGTCCAGCACACCCTCGTCGTACGCCCGGCGGGCGCGCTCGCGCGGGTCGTGCGTACCGGTGACGAACTGGGCGTGGACGGCCTGGTCGAGGGCAGCGGCCGGGCGGCGGTCGAGGTGGGCGGCGGCCTGGCCGCACTGCACCGGGCGGCGCTGCCGCGCGCGGCGGCCGGGGTGCTCGCGGGCGCGCTGCTGATCGGCCTCGCGGTCGCGCTGATCGGAGTGACCTCATGACGTTCGGGCAGGTCCTGCTGGTCGCCGTGGTCGCGGTCCCGGCGCTCGGCGCGCTGGCCACAGCCGTCGTGCCCGGTGACCGGGCCGGCCGGGTGGCCGGCACCGCTGCGGCCGCGCTGACCCTGCTGGCGACGCTGCCGCTGGTCGGCGGCGACCACGGCTGGTTCGGGTACGGGCCACGCCCGGCGGTGCAGCCGTGGCACCAGCTCGACCTGCAGTGGGTGCCCGGGCTCGACCTGCGCTTCCACCTGGGCGTGGACGGCATCTCCTGGCCGCTCGTGGTGCTGACCGCGCTGCTCACGCTGCTGTGCTGCGCGTACACGCTGTGGCGGGTGCCGCCCGGCGGCGGCAGCGGGCGCACGCTCGTGGCGTTGCTGCTCGTGGTCGAGGTCGGCATCGTCGGCACGTTCCTCGCGCTCGACCTGGTGTTGTTCTTCCTGTTCTTCGAGGTCGTCCTGCTGCCGATGTACGCGGTGATCGCCGGCTGGGGCGGCGCGGACCGTCGTCGGGCGGCCCGCAAGTTCGCGCTCTACACGCTGTTCGGCTCGGTGCTGCTGCTCGTCGGCGTCTACGTCGTGGTGGCCGCCGCGGGCACCGCCGACCTGGTCACGCTCACCGGCGGCGCCGGGCTGTCCCGGGGCACCCAGCTCGCCGCGTTCACGCTGCTGGCGCTGGCGTTCGCGGTGAAGAGCCCGCTCTGGCCGCTGCACTCGTGGCTGCCCGACGCGCACACCCAGGCGCCCACCGTCGGCAGCGTGATCCTCGCCGGGGTGCTGCTCAAGATGGGCACGTACGGGCTGATCCGGGTCGCCGTCGGGGTGGCCCCGGAGGGCGCCCGCTGGGCCGCGCCGGTGCTCGGCGTGCTCGCCGTCGCCGCGATCATGATCGGTGGCCTGGTCTGCCTGGCGCAGGACGACCTGAAGCGGCTGATCGCGTACTCCAGCGTGGGGCACATGGGCTTCGTGCTGCTCGGGGTCGCCACGCTCACCGCCACCGGGCTCCAGGCCGCGCTGATCGGCAACATCGCCCACGGCGTCATCACCGGCCTGCTGTTCTTCCTGGCCGGGGCGGTCAAGGACCGCGCGCACACCGGCTCGCTGGCCGAGCTGTCCGGGCTGCGGGAGACCGCGCCCCGGCTGGCCGGGCTGCTCGGGTTCGCGGCTGTCGCCTCGCTGGGGCTGCCCGGCCTGGCCGGGTTCTGGGGTGAGGCGTTCGCCGTGGTCGCCGCCGTGCAGCGGGGCGGCCCGCTCTGGCTGACCCTCGCCGTGCTGGCCGCGCTGGGCGGGGCGCTCACCGCCGCGTACTTCCTGCGGCTGCTGCGCCGGGTCACCCACGGGCGGCCCAGCCCGGCGGTGGCCGGGCTCGCACCCGGGCTGGCCGGGGCGGAACTGACCGCCTGGGCGCCGCTGGTGCTGCTCGCGCTCGCGGTCGGCCTGGCCCCGGCGCTCGTGTTGTCGTACGCCTCCGGTCCGGTGGAGGCGCTGCTGGGGGTCGTCCCATGAGCCTGGTGCAGCCTGTCGACAACCTGGCGATGCTGCCCGCGTACCTGGCCGCCGGTACGGCCGTACTGGTGCTCCTGTTCGACCTGCTGGTGGCCCGGCCCGCCGTCACGGTGGCGGTGGCGGCGCTCGGCGCGGCCGGCACCGCGGCCGGCGCGGCACTGGTCGGGGCGGCCGGTGAGCGGCGCACGTTCTGCGTGGGCGCGGACTGCTCCTGGGTGTGGGGTGGCCGGGCCGCTCTGGTCGGGGCCGTGATCGCCCTGCTCACGCTCGGCGTGCTGGCGCTGTCCGGCCCGCTGCTGCGTGCCGGGCGCACACCGGTCGGCGAGTACTGCTTCCTGCTCGCCTGCGCGATGACAGGCGGCGTGGTGCTCGGCGCCGCCGGCGACCTGATCACGCTGATCGTGGCGCTGGAGACGCTGACGCTGCCGCTGTACGTGCTGGTCGGCCTGCGCCGGGGCAGCCTCGCGGGAGCCGAGGCGGCGGTGACGTTCTTCGTGGTGAGCGTGGTCGCCACCACTGTGACGCTGCTCGGCGCGGCGCTGCTCTACGCGGTCACCGGCACGCTGCACCTGGACCGGCTCGGCGCCACACTGGCCGCCCGTGACGACCTGACCGATCTGCCGCTGACCACGGTCGCTGTGGCGCTCGTGGTGGCCGGGCTGGCGTTCAAGGTCGCCGCCGTGCCGTTCCACGCCTGGGCCCCTGCCACGTACGACGGCGCGCCGCTGCCGGTGGCCGCGTACCTGTCGACCGCCTCGAAGCTCGGTGGCGTGGTGGCGCTGCTGGCTGTGGTGCAGCGGGCGCTGCCGGGTGACGTGACCGGCCCGGTGCTGGCGGCGCTGGCGGTGCTGACCATGACCGTCGGGAACCTGGTGGCGCTGCGTCAGCGGCGTACCGTGCGGCTGCTCGCCTGGTCGTCGGTGGCCCAGGCTGGGTACATCCTGGCGCCGCTGGGCGCGCTGGCGCTGACCGCGGGCCGCACCGGCGACGCGCGGGCTGCCGCGTACGCAGCAGCCGTCGCGTACGCGATCTTCTTCGTGCTGCTGGAGCTGGCCGCGTTCGCCGCTGTGGTGGCGTTGCGTCCGGCGGACGGTGACGGCGGCACGCTCGCCGACCTGCGTGGCGCGGCGCGGCGGCACCCGTGGGTGGGCGGCGCGTTGGCGCTGGCGCTGATCGGGCTGGCCGGGCTGCCGCCGGGCCTGGCCGGGCTGTTCGCCAAGGTGACAGTGGTACGCGCGCTGCTGGCCGGGCACGCGGGCTGGCTGGCGCTCGTGGTGGCGCTGAACGCGGTGATCGGCCTGGCCTACTACCTGCGGGTCACCGCCTCCCTCTACGCGACGCCGACCGGCGCGCCGACGGTCCGGCCCGCGCGGACAGTGGTGCTGGCGCTCGGCGTGGCCACCGCCGCGGCGGTGGTGATCGGTTTCGCACCGCAGCTCGTGCTGGACGTGGCGGCGCGCTGACCGGTTCCTACCCGGATGGGCGACCGCTTCAGCCTGCGCACAGCAACATCCAGCCAACTTTCAGCCATGAGCCGGATGGTTGACGGGTACCGGTGTGTTGAACCGGTCAGCGGGTCTCCCGCAAGGGCCCGTGCACCGAAGGAGAGATCGTGCATCACAACCGTCTCAAGACCGCAGCGCTGCTCGGCCTGTTGACCTCGCTGATCCTCGCGGTCGGCTACTGGTTCGGCGGTAGCGGCGGTCTCGTCATCGCCGTCGTCGTCTCGTTGCTGATGAACGGCGTCACCTACTTCTACTCCGACAAGCTCGCACTGCGCTCGATGAAGGCGCAACCGGTCAGCGAGGCACAGTTCCCCGAGCTGTACCGGATGGTGCGGGAGCTCTCCACGCAGGCCGGCAAGCCGATGCCCCGGCTGTACGTGAGCCCGACGTCGCAGCCCAACGCGTTCGCCACCGGTCGTAACCCGGAGAACGCGGCGGTGTGCGTCACGCAGGGCATCGTGGAGATCCTCGACTACCGGGAGCTGCGTGGTGTGATCGGCCACGAGCTGTCCCACGTCTACAACCGGGACATCCTGATCTCCAGCGTGGCGGCCGGCCTGGCCGGCATCATCACCATGCTGGCGAACCTGGCCTGGTTCATCCCGCTGGGCTCCTCGGACGACGAGGACGGCCCGAACCCGGCCGTGCTGCTGCTCACGCTGATCCTCGGCCCGATCGCCGCCACGGTGATCCAGCTCGCGATCAGCCGGAGCCGGGAGTTCCAGGCCGACCAGTCCGGCGCCGAGCTGAGCCGCGACCCGCTGGCCCTGGCCAGCGCCCTCCGCAAGATCCACATGGGTACGCAGGCGCGTCCGCTGGCGCCGCAGGGCCAGCTCGCCAGCACCGCGCACCTGATGATCGACAACCCGTTCAAGCGGGGCGGCGGCATCGCCGCGATGTTCGCCACCCACCCGCCGATGGAGCAGCGGGTGGCCCGCCTGGAGCAGATGGCCCGTAACTCCGGGCCGGTGCAGTTCCAGCGCTGACCCGCGTGTCACGAACGCCGCCCGCGTCCACCCGGACGCGGGCGGCGTCGTGTCTGCGCCCTTCCTTCAGGGTTCGGCCGGCCCGGTCCGGCCGGGCGTCAGGAGGCGGCCGGCTCGGGCAGCCGGTCCGGCCGGACGGCCAGCACCACGGCGAGCAGCACCACCCCCGCCGCCAGGTACGCGGCGGCCGGGCCGAGCAGCACGGCCACACCGCCGAGCAGGAAGATCCCGACCCCGGAGAGCACGATGTTGCCGGCCACGATCGTCGCCTCCACCTGCCCCATCCGCTCCCGTGGCGCGAGCCGCGCGAACGTGGCCTGGGCCCCGATCAGCCACCCGCCGCCCGCGCCGACGAGCGCGTTCGCCGTGGCGAGCGCCCACGCCGGGGCGTCGAGCGCCACCAGCAGGCCGGCCAGCAGCAGCGCGGCGCCCAGCGCGCTCGCCGCCACCACCTGACCGGTGACCCGGGCCAGCCAGCCGCGCCGCCCGACCACGAGCACGAACACCGCGCCGCCGAACGACGACGCCGCCAGCACGACCGGCCGCCACGCCCCGGCGGCCAGATCCGGGGCGAGCGTCTCCGGTAGCCCGCCGGACAGGACGGTGGCCAGGGTCAGCAGCGCCACACCGCGCAGCACCGGATGGGCGGCGATGATCCGGACACCGGCGGTCGCGGGCGGCCGTGGACCTCGGCGCTCCTGCCGGCGCACCGGCAGGCCGGCGAGCACCACCGCCGCGAGCAGGAACGAGACCAGGTCGATCACGAGCGCCACTCGGGGGCCGAGCGCCACCGTCACACCGGCCCCGGCGAGCAGGCCGACGACCTGGCCGCTCTGGTTGGCGAACGCGGAGAGCCCGAACAGCGGCAGCCGCAGCGGCGTCTCCACCGCCTCGGCCGTGATCGCCACGTGCACGCTCGCGTACGCGGCCCGGACCGCGCCGAGCAGCCCGGCCGCCACGATCGCCGGCACCGGCTCGGGCACCGCAGCCGGTACGGCGATGAGCACCGCACCCGCGAGCGAGAGCCCGACCAGCATGGTGCGCCGGGCCGGCACGTCCAGCCAGCCGCTGAACACGGTCGCGACGAGGAGGGCGGGCACCGTACGGGCGGCGTACACGGCGGCCGGGCCGAGGACCGACTCGGTCTGGTCGTACGCGAGCAGCAGCAGGGCCGCCAGCCCGACGAAGTCGCCCAGCTCGGAGACGCCCCGGGCGACTAGCAACCGGGCCGCGACCGGATGCCGGAACAGGGCCCGGTAGCCGGGCGCGGGCGTCGCGGTCTCGGTCATCGATCCGACGGGTCCGTTTCCTCGACGCCGACCGGCTCGTAGTCGGCCCGCTCACGGAGACGGCGGGCCTGCTCCCGCCGGTAGCTGCTGCGGATCTGCGGATCCTGCCGGCGGCGGCGCAGCGCCACCAGTTCCTCCCACAGGTCGTCCGGCCATTCCGCGACACCCTGCCCGGTGACCAGCTCGGCCTGCCGCGACGCCGCGAGCGTCGACCGGTGCACCGGCTGGAGGCACATCAGGGGGATGTTCCGGTAGAGCCGCACCACGTGACCCGGCTCGGTCAGGCGCAGGATGGTCGGCAGGAACGATGTGTACCAGTCGGTCTCCACCACGCCCTCGTAGAGCTGAAGGCCGCGCTGTGCCGGCCAGTTCGGCACCCCGCGCGCCAGCAGGCACCAGCCGGGGGAGGTGCGGGCCACCACCCCTGTCACCATCTCGATCGTGTGCGGGGCGCGCGGGTCGGCGTCGATGAAGGGCATGGTGCCGCCGTAGCGGTCGAAGATGTCCAGGCCGTCCCGGAACCGCTCCGGCAGGTCCGTGAGCTGCGCCGGCGCCTGCGGCAACGTGCCGTCGTACCCGCCGGCCAGCGACCGCCAGCCGGCCGGCTCGTTCTCCTGGAGCAGACTCCACTCGGTGTCGTGGCCGTCCCAGCGCAGCGCCACGTCGGCGGGCGGGTAGACGTACCACCCGAGACCGGAACCGGCGGCCACCGGTGGGCACTGCTGGACCGCGCGGACCGGCAGTGAACCCCGGAGGGTGGCGGACGCGGGCTCGGCGGGCCGGGCGTCGCCGTACAGCGAGTAGATCTCGACCCGTAGCGGCGCGACAGCCATGCCGCTCATCCGACCTCCGATCACGGCGGCGGCCGACCCGCCGTAGGCATGGACTCCGTTCGATCACCGAACCTACTCGTTAACGGCGGGTAAGGCAGCCCCGCGCCGGCAGCGCGATGTGACCGACTCGACCACCGCCCCGCCCAGCAGGAGCGTTAGGGTCGAAAGCTGACTCACTCGTTACTTCCCGGAGGTGCACACAGTGGCCGCACTGCGCCAGTACCAGGGCGTCTGGCGGATCCCCGGCGCGCCGATGCTGCTGATCCTCGGCATCATCGGCCGGCTCGGGATCGGCATGACCCCGCTGGCGCTGCTGCTCGTCGTCGAGCAGGTCACCGGCCGGTACTCCCTGGCCGCCGTCGCCGGCGGCATCTACGCGCTCTCCGGCGCCGCGCTCAGCCCGGTCGCCGGCCGGATCGCCGACCGGGTCGGACCCGCCCCCGTCCTGCTGGTCACCGCGATCACCCACCCGCTCGCCCTGATCGGGCTGCTCGTCGCCACCCGCTCCGACAGCGGCAGCCTCGGGCTGATCTACCTGGCCGCGGGCGTCGCCGGAGCCACGTACCCGCCGCTCACCGCCGCGATCCGGGGCGCCTGGAACGACCTCACCGCCCCCGCCACCGGCCGGGCGCACCTGCGCAACACCGCGCTCGCCGCCGAGACCACCCTCTTCGAGGTCGTGTTCGTGATCGGGCCGCTGCTGGTGGCCGGCTTCGTGCTGCTCGCCGACGCCTCCGCCGCGCTCGTCGGCGCCGCGGTGGTCACACTGGTCGGCACCGCCACCGTCGCGCTCGGCCGGGTCATGCGCGGCTGGCGCCCGCACCCGCGCGAGCACCACGCCCGGGGCCTCGGCCCGCTGCGGCTCGGCGGCTTCCCCGCGCTGCTGCTCTGCGTGGCGAGCCTCGGCATCGCGTTCGGCGCCTCCGGCGTCATCGTCCCGGCCTTCGCCGGGAACTCCGGCGCCGACGACCCGGAGAGCCTGGCCGGCGTGCTGCTCGCCGTCTGGGGCATCGGCAGCGCCGTCGGCGGTCTCTGGTTCGGCGTACGCAAGCCCGCCGCCAACATGACCCGCCAGTTCGCCTGGCTGCTCGGCACCGTCGCGGCCAGCTTCGCCGTCTTCGCGGTGATGCCCGGCCCGGCCGCGCTCGGCGTCGCGCTGGTGCTCGGCGGCGCGGCCATCGCCCCCGCGCTCACCCTGGAGAACACGCTCGTCGGACGGATCACCCCGGCCGGCATGCTGAACGAGGCGTACACCTGGGTGGTGACCATGTCGGTCGCGGCGAGCGCCGCCGGCGGCTCGATCGCGGGCCTGATCATCGACCACGCCGGCGGCGTCTCCTGGGCGTTCGTCTTCGCCGGGGTGGCGGTCGCCGTCGGAGCCGCGGTCGCCGCGCTGCCCGGCGGCCCGATCGCCCGGGCCGAGGCCACAGCGGTACGCGCCGAGCAGACGCTCGCCGCCTGACCGCTCACCCGCCGGCTGTCACCACTTGCTCCACCCCGGGCAGCTTCTCCACCGCGGCCCGGATCGGCGCCGGGTCCTCACCCTGCGCCAGCAGCACCGACAGGACGGCCCGGCCGTCGCCGTCCGGCCGGGCCGCGACCGTCCTGCCACCGCAGCGCAGCCCGGTGTCCCCGCGCGCCTGCCCGATCCGGTAGTCGACCTCCTCGATCTGCGGCGCGCCGGCGCCCGGCCGGAAGACGACGTCCAGCCGTACCGGAGGGTCGGCCTGACACACGGCCGACGCCGCGGCGGACGGGGTGGCCGCGCCGCCCGCGGCCGGCATCGGCGTCGCCGGTCCGGACAGCGCCGCCATCGTCGCGGCACCGCCGGAGACCGTCACAGCGGCCACCCCTGCCAGGACGGCGGCCCGTCGCCGGCTCCTGGCGCGCCCCCGTGCGCGCACCTCGGCCGCCGGGCTGAGCCGCAGCCCGGTCATGTCCTGCTCCAACTCCCGCAGAGCCTCACCAATGCGTGCCGACATCGACTTCCTCCTTGTCGTCGGTCAGTAGAACGGCGAGCGCGGCACGGCCCCGGGACAGGTAGGACTTGACAGTCCCCTCCGGCATGCCGGAGGTCCGGGCGATCTCCGCCACCGGCAGGTCGTGGAGGTGGTGCAGGACGACGACCAGCCGTTGCGCGTCGGGCAGTCGCCGTAACGCCGCCAGCAGCGCCACCCGGTCCGGGTTGGGCCCGGGCGCCGGAGTCTCCCGGCCCAGCCGGGCCCGCGCGGCGAACCAGCGCCGCAGGCCGCGCCACCGGTTGGCCGTCAGGCGCCAGGCCACCGTCCGGACCCAGCCCTCCGGATCCTCGTACGCCCCGACTGTCGACCAGCGCTGCCAGGCCCGCGCGTACGCCTCCTGCGTCACGTCCTGGGCCTCCGCCAGGTCACCGCAGAGGGCGTAGACGTGGTGCACGACCCGCCGCGCGGTCGCCGTGTAAAAGGCGTCGAAGTCCTCGGGGCCGTCCATGCCCACCTCCCGTGTCCGCTCTCACCACTCGACACCCCGATGCGGCTCCGGCGGTTGCACCCGGATCGGGACGCTCCGGGTCGTAACCGATCCGGCGCCTTCACCGGCCGGGCCGGTCGTGCGGGCCGGGCCGGTCGTGCGGGCCCGCCGGTCCGGTCCGCTGTGTGTTCTGCGCTCCGGGGCCGGGGCGCGCGGCGGACGCGGCGGCGACCAGACCCAGCGCGAGGATCGCCACCGCGCACGCCAGGAGCGTGGGGCGTGCCCCAACACGGCGGTCGCCGGACCGCCGAGCATCGTGCCCAGCGGCACCGCCACCACGGTGACCGCCCCGTCGGCCGCCAAGTGGTCCCGCTGCGGCAGCAGCTCGGCCGCAAGTGTGAAGCGACCGGCCGACCCCCACGGGTGCAGCAGCGGGGACACCGCGAGCAAGGCGACGTAGAGACCGACGTCCCGCACCCAGCGAGGTGGGCGACCGGGATCGCCCCCAACGCGGCGGCCCGCACTGTCGCGTCCCAGCCGGCGAGTTGAGCCCCGCTCCGTCCACCCAGCCACCGCCCGCGCAGCAGCGTGCCGGCCGCCCTCGGCAACGTGTACGCGGCCACCGCGAACGCGGTCCACGTGCCGCGCTGCCCGGCGGGGGCGAGTTGCAGAGCCAGCCACGTCACCGCGACCAGGGCCAGCCCGTCACCGAGAGCGGAGGTCGCGAGCCCGGGCAGGAGCCGGCGCAGTACCGGTTGACCGAGCACCGGGCGATAGGGGAGGAGCATCGCGGGGATCATGGCTCCCCAGCCGACCTCCTGCCCGGCCGGAAGTCGCCTGACGGCAGAAGACGGCCCGAAGTGACGGCGGCGTTTCGTCCTGCCGGTCGTCGCGCTGTACCGGCTGGACCGGCCAGGCACTCCGCCAGTAAAGGCTCCGGTCGCGTCCACGGCGTTCCCCAGCGACATCTGGCGGCGCGGCGCAGCCGGGTCGGGGTGGTCTATGCCGACGTCGCGTACGTCGACGAGGCCGGCAGGGGCGGGCACTTCGCCACGCGGGAGAAGCCGGAGCTGCTCGCGGCCGAGATGAGGGCTCGTTACGGCCCCTGTCGGATGCCTGGTCCCGCGCCGTGGCAGGTGACCGTGCCGGTCACCTGCCACGACTCGATGGTGTGCCTACCGGTAGTTGGTGAACTGGAGCGCCAGCCCGAAGTCCTCGCCCTTGAGCAGGGCGATGACGGCCTGGAGGTCGTCCTTCTTCTTGCCGGTGACGCGGAGCTGGTCGCCCTGGATCTGCGCCTGCACGCCCTTCGGGCCCTCGTCGCGGATCTTCTTGCTGATCGCCTTGGCCTTGTCCGAGTCGATGCCCTGCACCACCTTGGCGTCGATCTTGAAGATCTTGCCCGACTGACGGGGCTCGCCGGCGTCGAGCGACTTCAGCGAGATGTTCCGCTTGACCAGCTTCTCCTTGAAGACGTCCAGCGCGGCCCGGACCCGCTCCTCGGTCTCCGCCTGGAGGCTGATCGCCTCCTCGCCCGACCAGGTGATCTCCGCACCGGTGCCGCGGAAGTCGAACCGCGTCGAGAGCTCCTTCTCCGACTGGCGGAGGGCGTTGTCGACCTCCTGCCGGTCGACCTTGCTCACGATGTCGAACGACGGGTTCGATGCCATGGTCATGCTCCTGCTGTCCGGCGGTCTGTCCTGGTCCGTCCCGCGCTGACCAGCGTGGGACCTCCTGACGGTACCCGGTTGCGGCAGTGCCGGGGGCAACCGCTATCCTTGCTTCCGCCGCCGCGTTGCGACGCGGTGGTGTGCCCTGGCGGGTTGCCCGAGCGGCCAATGGGAGCGGACTGTAAATCCGTCGCGAAAGCTACAGAGGTTCGAATCCTCTACCCGCCACCAGGTGCACCAACGGCCCCTGCCAGCAGGAATGCTGATCGGGGGCCGTTGTCGTTCGTCCGGCCAGCTCCAGCTGAGTCCGGCGTTGACGACTGGTTGTGGGCAGAGCCGAGCCGTCCGCGTCGTGCGATCACGAGAAGATCGAATACCGCTGGGCCGCCTGGTGCTTCGCCGGTCATCGACACATGGTCGGTGTGCGAGTCGCAGATGTCGCGGAGATTTCGGGCGTCGGACGGGCGGCGGGGGCGGATCCGTGGGGCGGGAGCGGTCGGCGGGCGCATCCGAAAGGCGGCCTCGTGCACCCTGAGCGGTTCCGGCATGAATGAGGGAATCATCCTCTGGCGTTCATGACAGGGGCAGGTATGGTGGTCAATGCCCGCGGGTCCGGTGGCGGTCCACCGGGCCGATCGGCCAGGTCGAGCCGGCCGGGCGACCCGGGGTTGGTGGTGTGTGGTTTCGCGTGACTTGATCCCCTTCGTGGGTGAAGGTGGGAATCCGCAGTGGACGAACCGGCTGACGTCCCTTCACGCCCGTGACCTGGCTGCGTGTCGCGGGTGGCCAAGCCGAACGGCGGAACCTGACAGCTACTCGGGCTGGGCGGGCCCTCTCCGCTTTTCTGCCTCTCAGGCTTGTGGCACGATCGGGAAACCTTCACCACCCCCGTGGCAATCTCCCGACAGGAGCAATCATGTCTGGTCGAACGCTGGGCCGGCTGCTTGGCCCGCTCCTCGTGCTCGCCGCCGTCGCAGGTGCCTTCGGCATCATCCCCGGCACCGGTAGCGCGCAACTCGCCGACATCGTCTGGACGATGGACGCCCCGCGCTGAATCATCGAGTCGTCCGCCAGCCGGCGGACGACGTTTCGGGTAGGAGGGGCATGGTAGGCCAGGGCCGACCTCGTAGGTCGACGGAACGTGCCTGGCTCGTCACCGCCCCTCTGGCGCTGCTGGCGGTGGTCTTCAGCACGTGCATCGCCCTGGTGGCGGACCACCCGTTCGGCAAGTGGCCGCTCGCCTTCGTGTTCTTCGTCGTCATGGCGGGGATCAGCTTCGCGGTGCTGAACGTGTACGTCCGGCGCCAGTCGGTGGGCGTGACGCTCACCGAGGTGCCACTGATCGTGGGGCTCTTCTTCCTGCCCCCGTTGAGTCTCGTCCTGATCTACACGCTCTCGGTGCTGATCTGGAGCGCCTCGCACCGTTTCGGTGCGGCGAAGCTCTGGTTCAACGTCGCCAAGGCCGCCGCCGCCACCTCACTGGCCAGCCTCGTGCTCCTGGCGCTGCCGCCGCTGCGCGGTGTCGGGCCGGGGACCTGGGGCTCCCTGCTCCTCGCCGTCTGCGTTGTCACGCTGGTCAGTCTCGTGAGCGTGGTCGGCGTGCACGTGCTGCTCCAGGGCTGGCAGGCCGGGCGGGACGCGCTGCGCAGCATGCCGAACGCGCTGCTCACCGCCGCCATCAACGTGGCGATCGGCCTGCTCGTCCTGATCGCCCTGAAGACGACGTGGTGGTCGGCCCTGCTGATCGCCGCTCTCTTCAGCGGGCTGGTCCTGGTCTACCGCTCCTATTCCCAGTTCTTCCGCCAGCACCGGACGCTGGCCGGGATGTACGAGCTCACCCGCCTTCTCGCCTCCGGTACCGAGCGGTCGCTCGCCGACATCCTGCTCGACCGGGTGCGGGCGCTGATGCAGGCCGAGTACGCGACGCTCTGGCTCCCCGCCCAGGGGCGGCATCCCGAGGTGCTGCTCACCGCCCGGGTGGACACGCCCGGCCTGCTGGACCTGGCGCCCACCCCGGCGAGCCTGCGTCAGCAGGTGCACAAGAAGGGTCGTACCCTCTCGATCGGCCGCTGGCTCGGCGGCGATCCGGCGTTGCGGCAGGCGGCTGGGGAGGAACGGGTCAAGGACGCCATCGTGGTGCCGCTGCGCTCCGGCCAGGCCGTGATCGGCACGCTGGAGGTGACCAACCGGCTCAGCGACATCGGCCACTTCGCTCCCGGCGACATCCCCGTCTTCGAGACGGTCGCCGCGCACGCCGCTGTGGCGCTGGAGAACTCCCGCCTGGTCGACCGGCTGCGGCACGACGCCGACCACGACGCGCTCACCGGCCTGCCCAACCGGCGGCGCCTTACCTCGTCGGTGGCGGAGGCGGTCAAGATCCGCGCCCCGGGTGAGGTGGTGGCGCTGCTGCTCTTCGACGTGGACCGGCTCCGCCAGGTGAACGAGTCGCTGGGTCACGCCGCCGGCGACAAGGTGCTCATGGAGGTGGCCCAGCGGCTGCGCTCCTGCGCGCCCTCCTCGGCGCTCGTCGGCCGGGCCGGTGGTGACGAGTTCCTGGTGACGCTCCGGCTGGAGAGCACCGAGGCGGCCCTGGAGCTGGCGGCCCAGCTGCGGGAGCAGATCCGCGACGAGATGGTCTTCGACGCGCTCACCCTGGACGTGGACACGGTCGTCGGGGTGGCCGTCCACCCGGACCACGGCAGCGACGCGGTGGCGCTGCTGCAACGCGTCGACTTGGCCGCCACCGCGGCCAAGTCGGTACCGGGCAGCGTGCAGCTCTACAGCCCGGCGCTGGAGTCGCGGTCGCTGCGCCGGCTCGGCCTCGCCGGCGACCTGCAACGGGCGCTGGACGAGGGCGAGCTGGAGGTCTACTTCCAGCCCAAGGTCACGCTGCGGGACCGCCGCCTGGTGGGCGTGGAGTGCCTGGCCCGGTGGGAGCACCCGGCGCACGGCAGTGTCGCCCCGGACGACTTCGTGGCGGTCGCCGAGCACACCGGCCAGCTCGGCCGGCTCACCGAGTTCGTGCTCCGGGAGAGCCTGCGGCGCAGCCGCGACTGGAGCCACGGCGAACAGCCGCTGTCCGTCGCGGTCAACCTCGCCGCGCGTACGCTCACCGACCAGCACTTCCCGGCGCTGGTACGCGACCTGCTGGCCGAGTACGGAGTGCCGCCGCAGCGGCTGACCCTGGAGGTCACCGAGGCGGGTGTCCTGGACGGCACCGAACGTCCCATACCCACCCTGCGCAGCCTGCGTGACCTCGGTGTCCGCCTCTCGGTGGACGACTTCGGCACCGGGAACTCGTCGCTGGCGCAACTGCGCCGGCTACCGGTGCACGAGGTGAAGGTGGACCGGTCGTTCGTGCAGGGCATGGCGACCGATCCGGGCGACCTGGCGATCGTCAACGCGGTGGTGACGCTGTCCCAGCAGTTCGGCCTGGCGGTGGTGGCCGAGGGCGTGGAGAGCGAGCTGACGCTGGAGCTGCTCCAGGACATCGGCTGTGAGATCGGCCAGGGCTTCCTGTTCAGCCGCCCTCTGCCGTACGAGCGGCTGGAGGCATGGTTCGGTGCCCAGGTCGACCCGGAGACGGTTGTCGCGGGGGAGCTGCCGCGCCTGCGAGTGGTGCCCTGACCAGTGCGGACACGCACCTGGGGGATCCGATTTCACCTGCGCGACGCGGTCGTGTACTGTTTCCCCTGCGCGACACCCCCCGGGGTGATCGAGCAGGCCCCCTTAGCTCAGTCGGCAGAGCGTCTCCATGGTAAGGAGAAGGTCTACGGTTCGATTCCGTAAGGGGGCTCAGAGGGTCCGGCTGGACCCGTCACGGCGGTGTAGCTCAGATGGCAGAGCAAGCGGCTCATAATCGCTGTGTCGCCGGTTCAAGTCCGGCCACCGCTACTCTCGTCCTCCGGGCCCAGCCCGGTGGCCGGTGGGATGGGCGCCGCAGGCGCCCACTTTGTATGTCCGCGTCGTCAGCGCGTACGCTGACACGCCGCAGTTGTTATCCGTGAGCGAGGAAGGCACTCCGCCGTGGCGAAGGCGACCGATGTCCGGCCGAAGATCACTTTGGCGTGTGTGGAGTGCAAGGAGCGCAACTACATCACGCGCAAGAACCGCCGTAACGACCCGGACCGCATCGAGCTGAAGAAGTTCTGCCCCCGGGACGGCAAGCACACCGTCCACCGCGAGACCCGCTGATCGCGGTCGGCGCAGCCGGCTCGCAGCAGCTTCACGAACGCCGATCCACCTGTCGGGTGGCCTCCGGGCCGCCCGACCGGGCGGATCGGCGTTCGTGTTTTCCGTGTAGGTTCGGCGGCATGTCCCTGGACCCGTCCTTCGTCGGCCGGACGTACCCGCCGACCGCCCCCTACCAGGTGGGCCGAGAAAAGATCCGCGAGTTCGCCACCGCCGTCGGCGCCACCGACCCGGCCCACCACGACCCGGAGGCGGCCCGGGCGCTCGGCCACCCGGACGTGGTGGCGCCGCCGACGTTCCCCGTGGTCGTCACCATGTCGGCCAGCCGGCAGATCGTCGAGGACCCGGCGCTCGGCGTCGACTACAGCCGTGTGGTGCACGGCGACCAGCGGTTCGCGTACACCCGTCCGGTGGTGGCCGGGGACGAGCTGGTGTGCGTGAACACCATCGAGGAGGTCACCACCCGGGGCGGGCACGGCTTCCTGACCACCCGCACGGACGTGAGCACCGTGGACGGTGAGCCGGTGGTCGCCGTGTGGTCCAAGATCGTCGTACGCGGGGAGGCCTGAGGACATGGAGCTGCCCACCCAGACGTACCGGGTTACCCGCGCGGACCTGGTCCGCTACGCAGGCGCCTCGGGCGACTTCAACCCGATCCACTGGAGCGACCGCACCGCCACCGGCGTCGGGCTGCCGGGCGTCATCGCCCACGGCATGTTCACCATGGCGCTGGTCGGCCGGGCGGTGGCCGGCTGGGCCGGCGCGCCGGACGCGGTGGTCGACTTCGGCGTCCGGTTCACCCGCCCGGTGGTCGTCCCGGACACCGACGAGGGCACCGAGGTCGAGGTGTCAGCTGTGGTCAAGGAGGTCACCGAAGAGGGCCTGACCAGGCTCGACGTCACCGCAACCTGCCAGGGTGAGAAGGTGCTGTCGCAGGCTCGGGCACTGATCCGCACGACGCGCTGAGGGTCCGCCCGACGCGCGAGGGGCAGACCGGTTGGGAAAGTCGCACGACTACCCGTACACTGGTCCGCCGTGGGGCAAGTGACCCCCGCTCGGCACAGCGTGTCCGGGCGGAGGTGAGTTGCCGCACAGGGGTGTAGCTCAATTGGCAGAGCAGCGGTCTCCAAAACCGCAGGCTGCAGGTTCAAGTCCTGTCACCCCTGCGCCTCAGGCCTGACCGTTCCGTGGGTCGCGCCGCCCTCACCGGTGGCGTCCGGCCCGTGGTGGTGGCATCGGTGGGGTGGTTCCGAGGCGTTCGGGCCCTCCCGGCCGGTCCGCCGGCCGCGGCCCGTCGCGGGACGGTTGGTCCGGCCGGCGTGACCAACACGCCGCGCACGCCGCCCGGCGTGCGACCCCATACCCGCACGGAGGGCGAAGTGGCCGAGAGCAAGCGCCGCGGCGAGGACGACGGCGACGAGCGTCTGAACGACGACGCGACCGTCGACGACGTGGCCGACGACGACGCCACCGACGCGGACGACCCGGTCTCCCGGGGTGGCACCGCGACCCGTAAGCGGGCGCAGGCCGAGCCGGCCGAGGGCCGGAAGACCCGCAAGGACACCGAGCGGATCGGGCTGTTCGCCCGCATCGCGCGGTTCTTCCGCGAGGTCGTGGCAGAGCTGCGTAAGGTCATCTGGCCGACCCGCAAGGAGCTGCTGACCTACACGGCCGTGGTGGTCACCTTCGTCGCGGTGATGCTGGCGATCGTGGCCGGCCTGGACTACGGCTTCGCCAAGGTGGTGCTGTGGGTCTTCGGCGAGTCCAGCTGACCTGCGGACAGCGATACTGACGGAAGTGAGCGAGCGTGCCTGAGTACGACGAGACCGCCGGAACCCCGGACGAGCAGTCCACGGTGGCGACGGCGGCCAACAACGAGTCGGTCGAGGCCGCCAGCGAGCCGGAGTTCCCGACCACCGAGCCGGCCCCGGACGAGGACTTCGACCCGGTCGCCGAGCTGCGCCAGAAGCTGCGCTACGCGCCCGGCGACTGGTACGTGGTGCACTCGTACGCCGGCTACGAGAACAAGGTCAAGACCAACCTCGAGACCCGGATCACGTCCCTCGACATGGAGGACTTCATCTACCAGGTCGAGGTGCCGACCCGGGAAGAGGTCGAGGTCAAGAACGGCAAGCGGTCGCAGGTCCAGGCGAAGGTCTTCCCGGGCTACATCCTGGTCCGGATGGAGCTGACCGCCGAGTCCTACTCCTGCGTCCGGAACACCCCGGGGGTCACCGGCTTCGTCGGCGCGACCGACCGGGCCGACCGGCCGGCGCCGCTGAGCCTCGACGAGGTGCTCAAGTGGCTGGCCCCGGCGGTCGAGACCGAGCAGAAGAAGGCCAAGCCCGAGGTCAAGGTCCTCGACTTCGAGGTCGGCGACTCGGTCACCGTCACCGACGGCGCGTTCGCGTCGCTGCCGGCGACGATCAGCGAGATCAACGCCGACCAGCAGAAGCTCAAGGTGCTGGTGTCGATCTTCGGCCGGGAGACGCCGGTCGAGCTGAACTTCAACCAGGTCGCCAAGATCTGACGTACGTCGGCACCGGCGGCCCGCCCCTTCCCGGGGTGGCCGCCGGTGCGCCGTTTCGCCATCCGCCGACCTCGGCGCGGAGGGTGGCCGACGGCTGCGCTACCCTAGAACGTCGGCTGTCCGCACCGCGCTGACCGTGCGCGCCCGCGGACCGGCGAGAATCCCAGTTCCAAGCCCCAGGAAGAGACATGCCTCCGAAGAAGAAGCTCGTCAAGACGTTCACGCTTCAGCTCCCGGCGGGCCAGGCCACCCCGGCGCCGCCGGTCGGCCCCGCGCTCGGCCAGCACGGCGTGAACATCATGGAGTTCTGCAAGTCCTACAACGCGCAGACCGAGTCCCAGCGGGGCGACATCGTCCCCGCCGAGATCAGCGTCTACGAGGACCGCACGTTCACCTTCGTGCTTAAGACCCCGCCCGCCGCCCGGCTGCTGATCAAGGCCGCCGGTGTGCAGAAGGGCTCGGGCGTCCCGCACAAGGAGAAGGTCGGCTCGGTCACCCGCGCCCAGCTGCGCGAGATCGCCGAGAAGAAGATGGCCGACCTCAACGCCAACGACATCGACCAGGCCGAGAAGATCATCGCCGGCACCGCCCGGTCGATGGGCCTGACCGTCGCCGACTGATCTCGCTCCACCGCTCCACCCGATCTTTCTGTTCGTGGGAGGGCCGCGTACGCCGCGCGCCCGCCAGAGACCACAGGAGTCACCAGAAATGCAGCGCAGCAAGAGCTACCGCAAGGCCGCCGATGTCATCGACCGGTCGAAGCTCTACACCCCCGTCGAGGCCGTCAAGCTGGCCAAGGACACCACCAACACCAAGTTCGACGCCACGGTCGAGGTCGCGATGCGCCTCGGCGTCGACCCCCGCAAGGCGGACCAGATGGTCCGCGGCACGGTCAACCTGCCGCACGGCACCGGTAAGACCGCCCGCGTGATCGTCTTCGCCGCCGGCGCGAAGGCCGAGGAGGCCGTCGCCGCGGGTGCGGACGAGGTGGGCACCGACGAGCTGGTCGCCCGTATCCAGGGCGGTTGGCTGGACTTCGACGCGGCGATCGCCACGCCCGACCAGATGGCCAAGATCGGCCGGATCGCGCGGATCCTGGGCCCGCGCGGTCTGATGCCGAACCCGAAGACCGGCACCGTGACCATGGACGTCACCAAGGCCGTCTCGGACATCAAGGGCGGCAAGATCACCTTCCGGGTGGACAAGCACTCCAACCTGCACCTGATCATCGGCAAGGCCTCCTTCTCGGAGAACCAGCTGGTGGACAACTACGCCGCGGTGCTGGACGAAGTGCTGCGGGCCAAGCCGTCCGCGGCCAAGGGCACGTACCTCAAGAAGGTCACCCTCACCACCACGATGGGCCCGGGCGTCCCGGTCGACCCGAAGGTCGTGAAGAACTTCCAGGAGGGCTCGGCCGAGGGCTGAGCACGCTTACTCCCGGACGGGGCCCCGCCACCATGCTGTGGCGGGGCCCCGTTCGTCTGTCCGGTGTGGCACGCTCGGGCGCATGCGGCTCGACGGCGTCTGGCTCCGCTACCACAGGCACGGCCCGTGGGTGCTGCGGCAGGTCGACGTCGCGATCGGTCCGGGTGAGGCGGCGGTGGTGCTCGGCCGCAACGGCGCCGGCAAGTCCACGTTGCTCCAGCTCGCCGCCGGGGTGCTGCGCCCGAGCCGGGGCCGGGTGGCCGACCGGCCGCCGGTCGTCGGCTGGGTGCCGGAGCGCTTCCCCGCCGACCAGCCGTTCACAGTCGGGGCCTACCTGTCCGCCATGGGCCGCGTCGCCGGCCTGCGCGGTCCCGCCGCCGACCGGGCGGTGCGCCACTGGGTGGAGCGGCTGGGCCTGACCCGCTTCCACGACGTGCGCCTGCCGCGGCTGTCCAAGGGCACCGCGCAGAAGGTCGGCCTGGCTCAGGCACTGCTGCGCCCGCCCGGCCTGCTGGTGCTCGACGAGCCCTGGGAGGGGCTGGACGCCATCGCCCGCGAGTCGGTCCCCGAGATCATCGGCGAGGTGCTGGCCGACGGCGGCACGGTGCTGGTCAGCGACCACCGCGGCGAGACGGTCCGGCTCCCCGGAGCCCGGCACCTGTCGGTCACCGACGGCACGGTGACCGAGGAGGCGTCGCCGGGCGGCGCGGCCGTCGCCGTGGTCGAGCTGGCGGTCCCGGCCGCCGGGCTGGCCGCCGCCGTCGCCCGCCTGCGCGCCGACGGCCACCAGATCCTTCGGGTACGCGAACACGCCGTCCCGCCCACCGCCACGCACCCGGTGCCGGCCTCCGCCGGCCCGTCGGGCACCGGCGGGCCGGTCGGCGCGCCCGCCGCTGGTTCCCCGGACCAGTCCGGGGACTCCGCCCGGCCCGGGCCGGCGCCGGAGGCGGCCCGGTGATCGCGCTGGTCCGGCTGCGGCTGGCCGGCTTCCTGCGTACCGGACGGGCGCTGGCGCCGGTGCTGGCCGGCCTGCTCGTCCTCGGCGTCCTCTACGGCGGTGGCCGGGCCCGGCCGGCGGAGGCCTACGGCGTCTCCGCCGTGGTGCTGTTCCCGGTGCTGGCCTGGCAGACCAAGATCCTGCTGGACGTGGAACCCGACGTGCAGCGCCGGATGGCCCGGGTGGTGGCCGGACCGGTCCGGGAACGGGCGGCCGGGCTGCTCGCGGCGCTGGTGGCGGGGCTCGCCGTGGTGCTCGTCGCGCTGGCGCTGCCGTGGCCGCTGGGTGGGGTCACAGCTGCCGTCGGGCCGGGGGAGCGGCCGGTGCTCGCCGGGGTGGCCCTGGGGCTCTGGGCGCACCTGCTCGCGCTGCCGGCGGCGGTGGCGCTCGGCGCGCTGGCGAGCCGGGCGGTGACGCGCAGCGCCGGCTACGGGGTGGCGGTGCTGGTCACCGGCGCGGTCGGGGTCGCGGTGCTCGGGCTCTCCGGTTCGGTCGCGCCCTGGGTGGTCCCGCCGGTGATGGCGACCGCGCGGGCGCTCACCGGGCCGGTCGCGGCCGGTGCGGGCCTGCTGCTGACCGGCTGGGCGGCGCTCTGGGCGGCGGTGGCGCTGACCGGCTACGCCTGGGTGCGGCGCACCCGGGCCTGAGCGGTGGGTGACCTGGCGCACTCGGCGCGATTTGGTGCTGCGGCGTACGTCGCGTAACCTGGTGCGGTAGTTCCACCCAAAGACCGCTGGTCACCGTGCTCCGGCACGGTCGAAGGTCCCGCGACGACGGGCGACCCGCGCAGGGCGGTAAGCGAAACTCGGTGTCACGCACGGTCCGCCGACTGTGCTCGTGTCCCGGCCCTCGCCCCGTGCGCCCTGCGCCGGGGCTTTTTCGTTGTCGTGATGCCTCCGCCGCCGTCGTCGAGCCTCGGCTCGCCGCCGGCGTACCAGCTCCGAGCAACGAGAGAGGAGGGACATGGCGGACAAGCCGATCCGGGCCGACAAGGCCACGGCCGTCGCCGAGCTGACCGAGAGCTTCCGCAACGCGGGAGCGACCGTGCTGACCGAGTACCGCGGGCTCACGGTTTCGCAGCTCACCCAGCTGCGGCGCTCGCTCGGCAAGGAGACCAGCTACACGGTTGCGAAGAACACGCTGGCCAAGCGTGCCGCGGTCGATGCGGGCATCTCCGGCCTCGACGAGCTGTTCTCCGGTCCTACCGCGCTGACTTTCGTTTCGGGCGACGTCGTCGAGGCGGCGAAGGGGCTTCGCGACTTCGCGAAGGCCAACCCGAAGCTCGTCATCAAGGGCGGTGTCTTCGAGGGCAAGGCCATTTCCGCGGCCGAGGTCACGAAGCTCGCCGACCTGGAGTCCCGCGAGGTGCTGCTGGCCAAGCTGGCCGGCGCCATGAAGGGCAACCTGAGCAAGGCCGCGGCCCTGTTCCAGGCTCCGCTCGCCAAGACCGCGCGTCTGGCGGCCGCCCTGCAGGACAAGCGCGAGAAGGAGGGCGCCGAGGCGGCCTGAGGCCACCCGGCGCACCCACGTTCTTAGTTTTCATTGCGAGAAAGGACGCCAGACATGGCGAAGCTCAGCACCGACGAGCTGCTCGACGCGTTCAAGGAGATGACGCTGATCGAGCTCTCCGAGTTCGTGAAGCAGTTCGAGGAGACCTTCGAGGTCACCGCCGCCGCTCCGGTCGCCGTCGCCGGCGTTGCCGGTCCGGGTGCCCCGGCCGCCGAGGCCGAGCCGGAGAAGGACGAGTTCGACGTCATCCTCGACGCCGACGGTGGCAAGAAGATCCAGGTCATCAAGGTCGTGCGCGAGCTGACCGGCCTGGGCCTCAAGGAGGCCAAGGACCTGGTCGAGGCCGCTCCGAAGGCCGTCCTGGAGAAGGCCAACAAGGAGACCGCCGAGAAGGCCAAGGCCAAGCTCGAGGGCGAGGGCGCCAAGGTCACCCTCAAGTGACCTCGCGCTTGACCTGACGCGCGTCCGGCTCACGTGAGCCGGGGCACATCGCGTCGCGGCGGGCGGTGATCCGGGAGACCGGGTCGCCGCCCGCCGTGTTGGTGCCACCCGCGGGCGAACGGTGTGAGCAGGGCGTACAGCGTCCTCTCATCGGCCGGTCAGCGAGGTCTGCCGGTAGCCCGTCGGTGGGAAAGACACCCCGAGCGGTAACCGGCCCTTGACGCGGCACGGGCCTGCCAGGCACGCTGAACATCAGCAAGACCTTCCGCGCTTGCAACGGCCGCCTCTCGGGTAAGGGCAACGGCAGCACCTCCGCCGCGGCTCCCGAGCGGACCGGCAGGAGCGTCGCGTTCCGAGCGGCCCGGTCGACCCGGTTCTCCGAGGTCCCAGGGCTTGTTCCGCGACGACCTGCGGGGCGGGCTGGACAGCGGTTAGCCTCTCGGCTACACTGCTAGTTTGCGCTGCCTTCCGACTTGACCCCTGCTCGGAAATGTCCGATTGTGGATATTTCTGGTGGGGTCATTGGAGTGCACGCGTACCAGCCGTTCTGCAGCACCGGTCCTCGGAAGGACGCATCTTGGCAGCTTCCCGCCCTGCGAAGACCAGTCGTACGTCGAGCGCATTCGCGCCCCGCCGAGTTTCTTTCGGTCGGATCACCGAACACCTCGAGGTCCCCAACCTCCTCGCCATCCAGAACGAGTCCTTCGACTGGCTCGTCGGCAACGAGGCTTGGCAGGGCCGGTCGGCGGACGACCCGCACGCACGCTCGGGTCTCGCGGAGATCCTCGACGAGATCAGTCCCATTGAGGACTTCTCCGGCACCATGTCGCTCTCCTTCTCGGCTCCGCGCTTCGACGAGGTCAAGGCCTCGATCGAGGAGTGCAAGGAGAAGGACCTGACCTACTGCGCGCCGCTGTTCGTGACCGCGGAGTTCACCAACAACACCACTGGCGAGATCAAGAGCCAGACGGTGTTCATGGGTGACTTCCCGATGATGACGCCGAAGGGCACCTTCATCATCAACGGCACCGAGCGCGTCGTGGTCAGCCAGCTCGTCCGCTCGCCGGGCGTGTACTTCGACAAGCAGCCGGACAAGACCTCCGACCGCGACCTCTCCAGTGTCAAGGTCATCCCGAGCCGGGGTGCCTGGCTGGAGTTCGACATCGACAAGCGCGACACGGTCGGCGTTCGCATCGACCGCAAGCGCCGCCAGGCCGTCACCGTCCTGCTCAAGGCCATCGGGTGGTCCGCCGAGCGCATCCGTGAGAAGTTCGGCTGGTCCGAGCTCATGATGACCACGCTCGAGAAGGACCACATCGCCGGCCAGGACGAGGCCCTGCTCGACATCTACCGGAAGCTCCGCCCTGGCGAGCCGCCGACCCGTGAGAACGCCCAGACCCTGCTCGACAACCTCTTCTTCAACCCGAAGCGGTACGACGTCGCCAAGGTCGGGCGCTACAAGTTCAACAAGAAGCTCGAGCTGGACGTGCCGATCACCACCGGCACGCTCACCGAGGACGACATCGTCGCCACAGTGGAATACCTCTGCCGGCTGCACGCCGGTGAGGAGGGCTACGAGGCCGACGACATCGACCACTTCGGCAACCGTCGCCTGCGTACCGTGGGCGAGCTGATCCAGAACCAGGTCCGGGTGGGTCTCTCCCGGATGGAGCGGGTCGTCCGCGAGCGGATGACCACCCAGGACGTCGAGGCGATCACGCCGCAGACCCTGATCAACATCCGCCCGGTGGTGGCGGCGATCAAGGAGTTCTTCGGTACGTCGCAGCTGTCCCAGTTCATGGACCAGACCAACCCGCTGGCGGGTCTGACCCACCGGCGCCGGCTGAGCGCGCTCGGCCCGGGTGGTCTGTCCCGCGAGCGGGCCGGCTTCGAGGTCCGGGACGTGCACCCGTCCCACTACGGCCGGATGTGCCCGATCGAGACGCCGGAAGGCCCGAACATCGGCCTGATCGGCGCGCTGTCCACGTTCGCCCGGGTCAACCCGTTCGGCTTCATCGAGACGCCGTACCGGAAGGTCATCGACGGCCGGGTCACCGACCAGATCGACTACCTGACCGCGGACGAGGAGGACCGGTTCGTCAAGGCGCAGGCAAACGCCCCGCTGAAGTCGGACGGCACCTTCGCCGAGGACCGCGTCCTGGTCCGCCGTAAGGGCGGCGAGACCGAGGACGTCGCGCCGGGCGCCGTCGACTACATGGACGTGTCGCCGCGGCAGATGACCTCGGTCGCCACCGCGATGATCCCGTTCCTGGAGCACGACGACGCCAACCGCGCGCTCATGGGCGCGAACATGCAGCGTCAGGCGGTGCCGCTGGTCAAGGCCGAGGCCCCGCTGGTCGGTACGGGCATGGAGTACCGCGCCGCGGTCGACGCCGGTGACGTCGTCGTCGCCGAGGTCGGCGGTGTGGTCGAGGACCTGTGCGCGGACTACATCACCGTCCACCAGGACGACGGCCACCGCCGGACGTACCTGCTGCACAAGTTCCGCCGCTCCAACGCCGGCTCCTGCGTCAACCAGAAGCCGGTCGTCTTCGAGGGCGACCGCGTCGAGGCCGGTCAGGTCATCGCCGACGGTCCGTGCACCGACGAGGGCGAGATGGCGCTCGGACGCAACCTGCTGGTGGCGTTCATGTGCTGGGAGGGCCACAACTACGAGGACGCGATCATCCTGTCGCAGCGCCTCGTGCAGCAGGACGTGCTCACCTCGATCCACATCGAGGAGCACGAGGTCGACGCCCGGGACACCAAGCTCGGCCCGGAGGAGATCACCCGCGACATCCCGAACGTCAGCGAGGAGATGCTCGCCGACCTCGACGAGCGCGGCATCATCCGGATCGGCGCCGAGGTCGTCCCCGGCGACATCCTGGTCGGCAAGGTCACCCCGAAGGGTGAGACCGAGCTGACTCCCGAGGAGCGGCTGCTCCGCGCGATCTTCGGCGAGAAGGCGCGCGAGGTCCGGGACACCTCGCTGAAGGTGCCGCACGGCGAGACCGGCACGGTCATCGGTGTGCGTACCTTCTCCCGCGAGGACGGCGACGAGCTGCCCCCGGGCGTGAACGAGCTGGTCCGGGTCTACGTGGCCCAGAAGCGCAAGATCCAGGACGGTGACAAGCTCGCGGGCCGCCACGGCAACAAGGGCGTCATCTCCAAGATCCTGCCGATCGAGGACATGCCGTTCCTGGAGGACGGCACCCCGGTCGACATCGTGCTGAACCCGCTCGGTGTGCCGTCCCGGATGAACATCGGCCAGGTCCTGGAGACCCACCTCGGGTGGGTGGCCAAGACCGGCTGGAGCGTGGACGGCGACGACGCCGAGTGGAAGCGCCAGCTCCGCTCGATCAACGCGCACGAGTCCGAGCCGGACACCAACGTGGCCACGCCGGTCTTCGACGGTGCCCGCGAGGAGGAGATCTCCGGTCTGCTGGCGTCGACCCTGCCCAACCGGGACGGCAACCAGCTCATCGGGGGCAGCGGCAAGGCGCAGCTGTTCGACGGTCGTTCCGGCGAGCCGCTGCCCGACCCGATCGCGGTCGGCTACGTCTACATCCTGAAGCTCAACCACCTGGTCGACGACAAGATCCACGCCCGGTCGACCGGCCCGTACTCGATGATCACGCAGCAGCCGCTGGGTGGTAAGGCGCAGTTCGGTGGCCAGCGCTTCGGTGAGATGGAGTGCTGGGCCATGCAGGCGTACGGCGCCGCCTACGCCCTGCAGGAGCTGCTGACCATCAAGTCCGACGACGTCCTGGGCCGGGTCAAGGTCTACGAGGCGATCGTCAAGGGCGAGAACATCCCCGAGCCGGGCATCCCGGAGTCGTTCAAGGTGCTGCTCAAGGAGCTGCAGTCGCTGTGCCTCAACGTCGAGGTGCTCTCCAGCGACGGTGTGGCCCTAGAGATGCGCGAGACCGACGACGAGGTGTTCCGGGCGGCGGAGGAGCTGGGCATCGACCTGTCCCGGCGCGAGCCGAGCTCGGTCGAAGAGGTCTGAGGTGGTGATCCGGGGCAGGGTCACCCTGCCCCGGATCCCACTCGTTAGCTAGCAGTACAGACGACGACATAGGGGACATAGTGCTCGACGTCAACTTCTTCGACGAGCTGCGCATCGGCCTCGCCACCGCTGACGACATCCGTCAGTGGTCCCACGGCGAGGTCAAGAAGCCCGAGACCATCAACTACCGCACCCTCAAGCCGGAGAAGGACGGGCTCTTCTGCGAGAAGATCTTCGGTCCGCAGCGGGACTGGGAGTGCTACTGCGGTAAGTACAAGCGGGTCCGCTTCAAGGGCATCATCTGCGAGCGCTGCGGCGTCGAGGTGACCCGCTCCAAGGTTCGCCGGGAGCGGATGGGTCACATCGAGCTGGCCGCTCCGGTGACCCACATCTGGTACTTCAAGGGCGTGCCGAGCCGGCTGGGCTACCTGCTGGACCTCGCCCCGAAGGACCTCGAAAAAATCATCTACTTCGCCTCGTACGTCGTGACGAGCGTGGACGCCGAAGCGCGTCACCGCGACCTCTCGACCATCGAGAACGAGATCCTGGCCGAGAAGCGGCAGGCCGAGAACAGCCGCGACTCGGAGATCGAGAAGCGGGCCGCCAAGCTGGAGGCCGACCTGGCCGAGCTGGAGGCCGAGGGCGCGAAGGCGGACGTCCGGCGCAAGGTCAAGGAGGGCGGAGAGCGCGAGATGCGCCAGATCCGCGACCGGGCCCAGCGCGAGATCGACCGCCTCGACGAGGTCCTCGACACCTTCCGCAAGCTGGAGCCGAAGCAGCTGGTCACCGACGAGCTGCTCTACCGCGAGCTGCGCGACCGCTTCGGTGAGTACTTCACCGGCAGCATGGGCGCCGAGGCGATCAAGGCCCTGGTCCAGAACATGGACCTGGAGGCCGAGGCGGAGAACCTGCGCGAGACCATCCGCTCCGGCAAGGGCCAGCGGAAGATCCGGGCGCTCAAGCGGCTCAAGGTCGTCGCGGCGTTCCAGAACACCCGCAACTCGCCGCTCGGCATGGTGCTGGACTGCGTCCCGGTCATCCCGCCGGACCTGCGCCCGATGGTGCAGCTCGACGGTGGCCGCTTCGCGACCTCCGACCTGAACGACCTGTACCGGCGTGTGATCAACCGGAACAACCGCCTCAAGCGGCTGATCGACCTCGGCGCGCCCGAGATCATCGTCAACAACGAGAAGCGGATGCTCCAGGAGGCCGTCGACGCGCTGTTCGACAACGGCCGTCGTGGTCGTCCGGTCACCGGCCCGGGTAACCGGCCGCTGAAGTCGCTGTCCGACATGCTCAAGGGCAAGCAGGGCCGGTTCCGCCAGAACCTGCTGGGCAAGCGCGTCGACTACTCCGGCCGTTCGGTCATCGTGGTCGGCCCGAAGCTCAAGCTGCACCAGTGCGGCCTGCCCAAGCAGATGGCGCTGGAGCTGTTCAAGCCGTTCGTGATGAAGCGGCTGGTCGACCTCAACCACGCGCAGAACATCAAGTCCGCCAAGCGGATGGTCGAGCGGCAGCGGCCGGTCGTGTGGGACGTGCTGGAGGAAGTCATCGGCGAGCACCCGGTTCTGCTGAACCGCGCGCCGACCCTGCACCGTCTGGGCATCCAGGCCTTCGAGCCGCAGCTGGTCGAGGGCAAGGCCATCCAGATCCACCCGCTGGTCTGCACCGCGTTCAACGCCGACTTCGACGGTGACCAGATGGCGGTCCACGTGCCGCTGTCCGCCGAGGCCCAGGCCGAGGCGCGGATCCTGATGCTGTCGTCGAACAACATCCTCAAGCCGGCCGACGGCAAGCCGGTCACCATGCCGACCCAGGACATGGTCATCGGTCTCTACCACCTCACCCACCTCACTCCGGGTGGCAAGGGCGAGGGCCGGGCGTTCAGCTCGGACGCCGAGGCGCGGATGGCGTACGACAACGGCGAGCTGCACCTGCAGGCTCCGGTCCGGATCCGGCTGCGCGACGTGGTCGGTGTGGACAACGGCGCCGGCGCCGAGCCGTGGACCGCCCCCGAGGGGTGGACCGAGGGCGAGCCGGTGACCGTGGAGACCACGCTGGGCCGGGTCCTGTTCAACGAGACGCTGCCCCCGGGCTACCGCTTCGTGAACTACGAGATCCGCAAGGGCCAGCTCTCCGCGATCGTCAACGACCTCGCCGAGCGCTTCCCGAAGGTGGCCCTGGCGGCCACCCTGGACGGGCTCAAGGAGGCCGGTTTCCACTGGGCCACCTGGTCCGGCGTCACCATCGGCATGGAGGACGTCATCGCTCCGCCGCGCAAGCGGGAGATCCTGGAGCGGTACGAGAAGGAAGCCGACCGGATCGACAAGCAGTACCAGCGTGGTCTGATGACCGCCGAGGAGCGCCGCGGCGAGCTCATCGAGATCTGGACCAAGGCGACCAACGAGGTCGCCAAGGAGATGGACACCGCGCTGCCGCAGGAGAACCCGCTGTGGAAGATGATCAACTCGGGTGCCCGCGGTAACCTGCTCCAGCTCCGGCAGATCGCGGCGATCCGTGGTCTGGTGGCCAACCCGAAGGGTGAGATCATCCCGCGGCCGATCAAGGCCAGCTACCGGGAGGGTCTGTCCGTGCTGGAGTACTTCATCTCCACGCACGGTGCCCGCAAGGGTCTCGCGGACACCGCCCTGCGTACCGCCGACTCGGGTTACCTGACCCGGCGTCTGGTGGACGTCTCGCAGGACGTCATCATCCGCGAGGAGGACTGCGGCACCGACCGCGCCATCCCGATGCAGGTCGGTGAGCGCATCGACGGCACTCTGGTCGTGCACGAGCACGCCGAGACCAGCGTGCACGCCCGGACGCTCGCCGACGACATCAAGGGACCGGACGGCACCGTGGTGGCCCACCGCGGCCAGGACATCAACTCGATCCTGGTGGACGCGATCGTCGCCGCCGGGACCGAGACGGTACGGGTGCGCAGCGTGCTCACCTGCGAGTCGAAGCTGGGCGTCTGCGGTGCGTGCTACGGCCGCTCGCTGCCGACCGGCAAGACCGTGGACGTCGGCGAGGCGGTCGGCATCATCGCCGCCCAGTCGATCGGTGAGCCGGGTACGCAGCTGACGATGCGTACCTTCCACACCGGTGGTGTCGCGGGTGAGGACATCACCCAGGGTCTGCCCCGTGTCCAGGAGATCTTCGAGGCCCGGGTGCCGAAGGGTAAGGCGCCCATCGCCGACACCCCGGGTCGCATCCGGATCGAGGACGGCGAGCGGTCCCGCAAGATCGTGGTCATCCCGGACGACGGCAGCGACGAGATCGTCTACGACAAGATCTCGAAGCGGGTCCGGCTCCGGGCGCACGACGGCGACCACGTCGAGGTCGGCGAGAAGCTCACCGAGGGCACCATCGACCCGCACGAGCTGCTGCGCATCCTCGGCCCGCGCGCGGTCCAGGTCCACCTGACCCAGGAGGTCCAGGAGGTCTACCGCTCGCAGGGTGTGCTCATCCACGACAAGCACATCGAGATCATCATCCGCCAGATGCTCAAGCGGGTGACTGTGATCGACTCCGGCTCGACCGAGTTCCTGCCGGGCGTGCTGGTCGACCGGGCGCTGTTCGAGTCGGAGAACCGCCGGCTCGTCGGCGAGGGTGGCGAGCCCGCCGCCGGTCGCCCGGTGCTGATGGGTATCACCAAGGCCTCGCTGGCCACTGACTCCTGGCTGTCGGCGGCCTCCTTCCAGGAGACCACCCGGGTGCTGACGGACGCGGCGATCCACGCCCGCAGCGACTCGCTGATCGGCCTCAAGGAGAACGTGATCATCGGTAAGCTCATCCCGGCCGGTACGGGCATCAGCAAGTACCGCAACGTCCGGGTCGAGCCGACCGAGGAGGCGAAGGCCAAGGTCTACTCGATGACCGGCTACCCGGAGACCGACTACGGCTTCGGGCCGGCCAGCGGCCAGGCGGTTCCGCTGGACGACTTCGACTTCGGGTCGTACCGCTAAGCAGTAGGGAACGACGAGGCCCCCGGCATCCGCCGGGGGCCTCGTCGCGTCCGGAGTGCCGGGACCGGCTGCCTTCCGCTGGGACGGGCGGCCGGGCCGGGGCATGATGGGGGCATGACGACAGTGCCCGGGCAGGCGCCCGTCGTGCCGCAGGCGTACCGCCATCCGTACGACCCGGAGCCGGTCCGCTCCACCAAGGCCCGTGCCGTCTTCGCGCTCGGGCTGATCGGCGCGCTCACCGGTCTGTTCCTCGGCGGCGCGGTACCGGCCACGATCGCGCTCGTGCTCGCCCGGCAGGCGCGCCGGGAGGCGTACGCCTCGGGTGGCTATCTCACCGGCTCCGACTGGCTGCGGCGCGGCGAGCAGATGGCGCGGACCGGGCTGGTGCTGACCGCCGCCGCGGTGGTCGCGGCGGTGGTGATCGGTGTGGTCCGGGCCGCGGACGCCTCGTTCGGCCACGACTTCGCGCCGAACTTCGACTGACCCGGTGGGGGAGCGGGCCGGCGCCCGCCCACCCGACGGTGATCGGCGGCGGTAGCCTGGCCGGTGTCCGTCACGCGGCGGGCGCGTGTGGACAGGAGGACCCCGTGACGGAACCGGCTCCGCCGGGAGGCGACCAGCCCCGCCCCGGGCCGTACCCGCCGGGTTCCGCGTCCGCGCCGGCGCACCAGCCGGGGCCGTACGGGGCGTACCCGGGGAATCCGCCGGCGCATGGCGGCGGGTGGCCGGCGCCGGCGAGCGCGCCCGGCCACGGCGTCTGGGGTCCGCACGGCACTCCGGCGTTCCCGCCGCCGCCGGCCGAGGCGCCGCGGCCGCCGAAGCGGGTCGACGCGGTGCCCGGTACGCCGTTCGGGGTGGTCCACCTGGACGTGCCGCCGGTCACCTCGGGCCTGGCCATCGGGTCGCTCGTCGCCGGTATCGCCGCGATCGGGGTGTCGCTGCTGGTGCTGTGTGTCGGTCTCGCCGGCCGGAACTTCGGCGGCGCCTGGGCGGCCGGCGCGTTCACAGTGCTCGGCGGGCTGATCGGCGTCGGCGCGGTGGTGGCCGGGCTGCTCGCCCGGCGGCAGATCCGGCGGCCGGCGCCGCCGCCCTCGGTCCGTTTCACCGGCGCCCGCCTGGCCGTCGCGGGGATCTCCTGCGGGGCGGTGGGGGTGCTGTTCGGCCTGATCGGGCTCGCCTTGGCCCTGGTGGTGCAGATCACGTGAGGCCCTCGTTGCGACGCCTGCGGCCGGTGACCCGGGTTGAGTGGTATGTCCGGGTGTCCGGAGGCCGGGCGGTGTCGGGGCCGCCGGGTCGCGCGGCGGACGAGCCGGTACACTTGTCACTGTAGGTGCCCATCACCGGTGCATCGGCGACCCGGAGACCGGGAGGCGGACCGCGGAGCGGTCCTTCCCGGCCCATCCGTTTTGACCGGCGCGGCTGTGGTAGGTACTCTTTCCCCTTGTGCCCGGGCTCGCCCGGGCAATGCGTGCGTGCGCTGGAACCGGTCAGCCGGTGATCGCGCGGTCGCACCACCAAGACCAGAAGATCCGGTACGACGCGTCAGCGGCCGGCACCGGGACCGTGACTTGGGCGACACGCCCGACCGCGGGTGCTGGGGCCGTCAGGCGGCCCTGGTTGGAATGTAGGAGAGCCGCCCATCCGGACGGCTGGAGCAGACGGCGCGGTCGCCTCGCAGCGGCCGAAGGGAGCGGAGAAACCCGGTGCCCACCATTCAGCAGTTGGTCCGAAAGGGCCGTCAGGCCAAGACGACCAAGACCAAGACCCCGGCGCTCAAGGGGTCTCCCCAGCGGCGCGGCGTGTGCACCCGCGTGTACACCACCACCCCGAAGAAGCCGAACTCGGCGCTGCGCAAGGTCGCTCGTGTCAAGCTCAGCAGCCAGATCGAGGTGACCGCCTACATCCCGGGCGTCGGCCACAACCTCCAGGAGCACTCGATCGTGCTCGTGCGCGGCGGCCGTGTGAAGGACCTCCCCGGCGTGCGGTACAAGATCGTGCGCGGTTCGCTGGACACCCAGGGTGTCCGCAACCGCAAGCAGGCTCGCAGCCGCTACGGCGCGAAGAAGGAGAAGAGCTGACATGCCGCGTAAGGGACCCGCTCCGCGGAAGCCGCTGGTCGCTGACCCGGTGTACAACTCGCCCCTGGTCACCCAGCTGGTGAACAAGATCCTGCTGCGCGGCAAGCGTCAGCTCGCCGAGCGCATCGTGTACGCCGCCCTGGAGGGCTGCCGCGAGAAGTCCGGCACCGACCCCGTCGTCACGCTCAAGCGCGCGATGGACAACGTCAAGCCGACCCTCGAGGTGCGCAGCCGCCGTGTCGGTGGCGCCACCTACCAGGTTCCGGTCGAGGTCCGGCCGTCCCGCGCGACCACGCTCGGTCTGCGCTGGCTGGTGACCTACTCCCGGGCCCGGCGCGAGAAGACCATGGTCGAGCGGCTGATGAACGAGCTGCTGGACGCGAGCAACGGCCTCGGCGCCGCCGTCAAGCGGCGTGAGGACACGCACAAGATGGCCGAGTCGAACAAGGCCTTCGCGCACTACCGCTGGTAACACCTGAGGTTCCGGCGCCCACCGGCGCCGGAACCGCCACCAGTTGTGTCGAGACGACGATAAGTAGGGATTGAAGTGGCCGCCGCAGACGCGCTCGCCAACGTACGCAACATCGGCATCATGGCCCACATCGATGCCGGTAAGACCACCACCACCGAGCGAATCCTGTTCTACACCGGCATCACGTACAAGATCGGTGAGGTCCACGAGGGCGCCGCCGTCATGGACTGGATGGAGCAGGAGCAGGAGCGCGGTATCACCATCACTTCCGCCGCCACCAAGTGCGAGTGGAAGGGCCACACGATCCAGATCATCGACACGCCCGGCCACGTCGACTTCACGGTCGAGGTCGAGCGGTCGCTGCGTGTTCTGGACGGTGCGGTCGCGGTCTACGACGGCGTGGCCGGCGTGGAGCCCCAGACGGAGAACGTCTGGCGGCAGGCGGACAAGTACAACGTCCCCCGGATGTGCTTCGTCAACAAGCTCGACCGGACCGGTGCCGACTTCTTCCGCTGCGTGCAGATGATGATCGACCGGCTCAACGCCACCCCGCTGGTCCTCCAGATCCCGATCGGTGCCGAGTCCGACTTCATCGGCGTGGTCGACCTGGTCGAGATGCGCGCGCTCACCTGGCGCGGCGAGACCCAGAAGGGTGAGGACTACGCGGTCGAGGACATCCCGGCCGACCTCGCCGACTCCGCCGCGGAGTGGCGCGAGAAGCTGATGGAGACCCTCGCCGACGTCGACGACTCGGTGATGGAGAAGTACCTCGAGGGCGAGGAGATCTCGACCGACGAGATCAAGGCCGCCATCCGCCGGGCCACCATCGCCGGCAAGGCCAACCCGGTCCTCACCGGTACCGCCTTCAAGAACAAGGGCATCCAGCCGATGCTGGACGCGGTCGTCGCGTACCTGCCCTCGCCGCTGGACATCCCGGCGATCGAGGGTACGGCCACCGACGGCGAGACCCCGCTGCAGCGGAAGCCCTCGGTCTCCGAGCCGTTCTCCGGCCTGGCCTTCAAGATCCAGACCGACAAGCACCTCGGCAAGCTGACGTACGTCCGGATCTACTCCGGCACGCTCGAGTCCGGTTCTCAGGTGATCAACTCCACCAAGGACCGCAAGGAGCGGATCGGCAAGATCTACCAGATGCACGCCAACAAGCGGGAGGAGCGCGGCTCCGCCCAGGCGGGCGACATCATCGCGGTGCAGGGTCTGAAGCAGACCACCACCGGTGACACCCTGTGCGACCCGGCGAACCCGGTCATCCTGGAGTCGATGACCTTCCCGGAGCCGGTCATCGAGGTGGCCATCGAGCCGAAGACCAAGGCCGACCAGGAGAAGCTCAGCACCGCCATCCAGCGGCTGGCCGAGGAGGACCCGACCTTCCGCGTCAAGCTGGACGACCAGACCGGTCAGACGGTCATCTCCGGCATGGGCGAGCTGCACCTGGACATCCTGGTCGACCGGATGCGCCGCGAGTTCAACGTCGAGGCGAACATCGGTAAGCCGCAGGTGGCGTACCGCGAGACGATCCGCCGCAAGGTGGAGAAGGTCGAGTACACCCACAAGAAGCAGACCGGTGGTTCCGGCCAGTACGCCCGCGTGATCATCAGCGTGGAGCCGCTGCCGCTGGGCAACGACGCCCCGACGTACGAGTTCGCCAACGCGGTGACCGGTGGCCGCATCCCCCGGGAGTTCATCCCCTCGGTGGACGCGGGCGCGCAGGACGCCATGCAGTACGGCATCCTCGCCGGCTTCCCCCTGGTGGGCGTCAAGCTCACCCTGGTGGACGGCCAGTACCACGAGGTCGACTCGTCGGAGATGGCGTTCAAGATCGCCGGCTCGATGGCGATGAAGGAGGCGGCCCGCAAGGCCGACCCCGCTCTCCTCGAGCCGATGATGGCCGTTGAGGTCACCACTCCTGAGGAGAACATGGGTGACGTCATCGGCGACCTCAACTCCCGGCGTGGCATCATCCAGGCGATGGAGGAGCGCAGCGGCGCTCGCGTCGTCCGGGCTCTGGTGCCGCTGTCGGAGATGTTCGGCTACGTCGGCGACCTGCGGTCGAAGACCCAGGGCCGGGCTAGCTACAGCATGCAGTTCGACTCCTACGCCGAGGTTCCGGCCTCGGTGGCCAAGGAGATCATCGCCAAGTCGACGGGTGAGTGACACTCATCCTCGGCTGATCCGATGACGCGAGGGCGGTCGCGGGAGGGTTCTCCCGCCCGCGGCCACCTCGATCGGGTTGCGTGAGACCGGGCCTGTAGGCTTCATCGCCGCAGAACCCACAAAAGCTCTCCGGCCTTCCGGCCGGAAAGGCTGTCGACAGAGTCCTAAGCGCCGAACGGCGCGCCGGGCGAACGAACCAAGAAAGTCCACAGGAGGACACCAGTGGCGAAGGCGAAGTTCGAGCGGACTAAGCCGCACGTCAACATCGGCACCATTGGTCACATCGACCACGGTAAGACGACGCTGACGGCGGCCATCACCAAGGTCCTGCACGACCAGTACCCGGACCTGAACCCGTACACGCCGTTCGACGAGATCGACAAGGCGCCGGAGGAGAAGGCCCGCGGCATCACGATCTCCATCGCGCACGTCGAGTACCAGACCGAGGCGCGTCACTACGCGCACGTCGACTGCCCCGGTCACGCCGACTACATCAAGAACATGATCACCGGTGCCGCGCAGATGGACGGCGCGATCCTGGTGGTGGCGGCGACCGACGGCCCGATGCCGCAGACCCGCGAGCACGTGCTGCTGGCCCGTCAGGTCGGTGTGCCGTACATCGTCGTGGCGCTCAACAAGAGCGACATGGTCGACGACGAGGAGCTCCTGGAGCTCGTCGAGCTCGAGGTCCGTGAGCTGCTCTCCTCGCAGGAGTACCCGGGTGACGACCTGCCGGTCGTCCGGGTCTCGGCGCTGAAGGCCCTGGAGGGCGACCCGGAGTGGACCGGGAAGCTCCTGGACCTGATGAACGCCGTGGACACCGCGATCCCGCAGCCGGAGCGCGAGACCGAGAAGCCGTTCCTCATGCCCATCGAGGACGTCTTCACGATCACCGGTCGTGGCACCGTGGTCACCGGTCGCGCCGAGCGCGGCATCCTCAAGCCGAACGAGGAGGTGGAGATCGTCGGCATCCGTGAGAAGTCGATGAAGACCACCTGCACCGGCATCGAGATGTTCCGCAAGCTGCTCGACGAGGCCCGCGCGGGCGAGAACGTCGGTCTGCTGCTGCGCGGCATCAAGCGCGAGGACGTCGAGCGCGGCATGGTCGTCGTCAAGCCGGGCACCACGACCCCGCACACGGAGTTCGAGGCGACTGTCTACATCCTCTCCAAGGAGGAGGGCGGCCGGCACACCCCGTTCTTCCAGAACTACCGCCCGCAGTTCTACTTCCGGACCACGGACGTCACCGGCGTCGTCACGCTGCCCGAGGGCACCGAGATGGTCATGCCGGGCGACAACACCTCGATGACGGTGAAGCTGATCCAGCCCATCGCCATGGAGGAGAACCTGAAGTTCGCGATCCGCGAGGGTGGTCGTACGGTCGGCGCGGGTCGCGTCACCAAGATCATCAAGTGAGCTGGGTAACCCCGATTAGCGTTGCCGCCGGTCGTGCGGCATACTAGTCAGGTTGCGTAACGACAGTCGGTCACCCGCGTCCGGTTGACGCTGGACCTCCGGGAGTCAGACTGTCTCGCGTAGGGTGGTTGGTCGCCATCGGCGGTCAACCACCCTCGCGCGGCGTCCAGGTCGCGGTCACCGCGATCGGCGCCATGACCCACCGCGTGGTCAGAGAATCGCTCCGGAGTCCCGGGGCGGAGCCTGGCCCACGGGCGCGACACGCCCGACCGCGGGGGTCGGCGGAAGTGGGCCTGTGCCAGCCGGTACAGGCGCCCGCAACACAGCGGCATCGAGAGAAGGAACAGAAGCCACCATGGCGGGACAGAAGATCCGCATCCGGCTCAAGGCCTATGACCACGAGGTCGTCGACTCCTCGGCTCGGAAGATCGTCGAGACGGTGACGCGTACCGGGGCGCAGGTCGCTGGCCCGGTGCCGCTGCCCACGGAGATCAACCGTTTCTGCGTCATCCGCTCGCCGCACAAGTACAAGGACTCGCGCGAGCACTTCGAGATGCGTACGCACAAGCGTCTGATCGACATCATCGACCCGACCCCGAAGACGGTCGACTCGCTCATGCGCCTCGACCTGCCGGCTGGCGTCGACATCGAGATCAAGCTGTAGGGACCGGACAAATGGACAGGCAAGTCAAGGGGATCCTGGGCGCCAAGCTCGGCATGACCCAGGTCTGGGACAACAACAAGGTTGTGCCCGTGACCGTGGTTCAGGCCGGCCCGTGCGTCGTGAGCCAGGTTCGTAGCGCCGACAAGGACGGCTACTCCGCGGTCCAGCTGGCGTACGGGGTCATCGACCCGCGCAAGGTCAAGAAGCCGATCGCCGGGCACTACGCCAAGGCGGACGTCGCGCCGCGCCGGCACATCGTCGAGCTGCGCACCTCCGACGCCGCGGACTACGCGCCGGGCCAGGAGGTCACGGTCGAGGAGTTCCCGGCCGGCGTCGTGATCGACGTGACCGGCAAGACCAAGGGCAAGGGCTACGCCGGCCCGATGAAGCGGCACGGCTTCCACGGTCTGCGTGCCAGCCACGGTGTCGAGCGCAAGCACCGCTCGCCCGGCTCGATCGGCGCCTGCGCGACCCCGGGTCGCGTCTTCAAGGGCACCCGGATGGCGGGCCGGATGGGTGGCGTGCGCTACACCGTCCAGAACCTGACCGTCCAGGCGGTCGACACCGAGAACAACCTCCTGCTCGTCCGCGGTGCCATTCCCGGCCCGAAGGGCGCGCTGGTCCTGGTCCGCACCGCGGCCAAGGCGAAGGTGAAGAAGGGCGGTGCGGCCAAGTGACCACCGTTGACGTCATCAACGTCGAAGGCGCCAAGAGCGGCTCCGTCGAGCTGCCGGCCGACATCTTCGACGCGCAGGCCAACATCGCCCTGATGCACCAGGTCGTGGTGGCCCAGCTTGCGGCGGCCCGCCAGGGTACGCACAAGACGAAGACCCGTGGCGAGGTCTCCGGTGGAGGCAGGAAGCCGTACAAGCAGAAGGGCACCGGTCGTGCCCGCCAGGGCTCGACCCGCGCGCCGCAGTTCGCCGGTGGTGGCGTGGTCCACGGCCCGGTGCCGCGCGACTACAGCCAGCGCACCCCGAAGAAGATGAAGGCCGCCGCCCTGCGTGGCGCCCTCTCCGACCGGGCCCGCGCCGGCCAGGTGCACGTCGTCGAGGCGTTCGTCTCCGGCGAGAAGCCGTCCACCAAGGCGGCCCTGGCCACGCTGACCAAGCTGACCCAGGCCCGTCGGGTCCTGGTCGTGCTGAGCAGCACCGACGAGCTGAACTGGGTGTCGCTGCGGAACCTGCGCAACGCGCGGGACAGCCGGGTGCACCTGATCGAGGCCGGCCAGCTCAACACCTACGACGTGCTGGTGGCCGACGACGTGGTCTTCACCAAGGAGGCCCTGGACGAGTTCCTGGGTCTGCCGACGGAGGTCGGCCCTGCGGCCGAGCCCGCCGAGACCACCGAGGAGGATGGCAAGTGAGCACGATCGCCGATCCGCGTGACGTCATCGTCGCGCCGGTCGTCTCGGAGAAGAGCTACAGCGAGCTGAACCGCAACTGGTACACCTTCCTGGTGCACCCGGACGCCAACAAGACCGAGATCAAGATCGCTATCCAGCAGATCTTCAACGTCCGCGTCCTGACGGTCAACACGCTCAACCGCGAGGGCAAGCGCAAGCGGACCCGTACCGGGTTCGGCAAGCGCAAGGACACCAAGCGCGCGATGGTGAAGCTGGCTGACGGTGACCGTATCGAGGCCTTCGGCGGCCCGGTCAGCTGAGGGGTGTAGACAATGGCTATCCGTAAGTACAAGCCGACGACGCCGGGCCGGCGTGGCTCGAGCGTTGCCGACTTCGCCGAGATCACCCGGTCGACGCCCGAGAAGTCGCTGCTGGCTCCGCTGCCGAAGAAGGGCGGACGCAACGCCCACGGCCGGATCACCACGCGGCACCACGGTGGCGGCCACAAGCGCCAGTACCGTCTGATCGACTTCAAGCGGGTCGACAAGGACGGCGTGCCGGCGAAGGTCGCCCACATCGAGTACGACCCGAACCGCACCGCGCGCATCGCGCTGCTGCACTACGCCGACGGCGAGAAGCGCTACATCATCGCGCCGAAGGACCTGAAGCAGGGCGACCGCGTCGAGTCCGGTCCGGGCGCCGACATCAAGCCGGGCAACAACCTGCCGCTGCGCAACATCCCGGTCGGTACCACCATCCACAACGTGGAGCTGCGTCCGGGCGGCGGCGCCAAGCTGGCCCGCTCGGCCGGCGTCGGCATCCAACTGCTCGGCCGTGAGGGCGCGTACGCGACCCTGCGTATGCCGTCCGGTGAGATCCGGCGCGTGGACGTGCGCTGCCGCGCCAGCATCGGCGAGATCGGCAACGCCGACCAGTCGAACATCAACTGGGGTAAGGCCGGCCGTATGCGGTGGAAGGGCAAGCGCCCGACCGTCCGTGGTGTCGCGATGAACCCGGTCGACCACCCGCACGGTGGTGGTGAGGGTAAGACCTCCGGTGGTCGCCACCCGGTCAACCCGCAGGGTAAGCCCGAGGGCCGCACCCGTCGTAAGGGCCAGCCGAGCGACCGGCTGATCGTCCGCCGCCGCTACGCCACGCGTAAGCGCGGCTGAGGGAGATAAGACATGCCTCGCAGCCTGAAGAAGGGCCCGTTCGTCGACGACCACCTGCTCAAGAAGGTGGAGACGCAGAACGACAAGGGCTCGAAGAACGTGATCAAGACCTGGTCGCGGCGCTCGACGATCATCCCGGAGATGCTGGGTCACACGATCGCCGTGCACGACGGACGCAAGCACGTCCCGGTCTTCGTGACCGAGGCCATGGTCGGGCACAAGCTCGGCGAGTTCGCGCTGACCCGCACGTTCAAGGGTCACGAGAAGGACGACCGGAAGAGCCGCCGGCGCTGACGCCGCGGGCATACGGATAGAGGAACAAGGGGTTACAGCGATGCCAGGAAAGGGCGACGCTCCGGTGCTTCCGGGCGCGCGGGCGGTTGCGCGGCACGTGCGCATCTCGCCGATGAAGGCGCGCCGGGTGGTCAACCTCGTCCGCGGCCTGCCCGCGAAGGAGGCGCTCACGGTGCTGCAGTTCGCGCCGCAGGCTGCGAGCGAGCAGGTGTACAAGGTGCTCGCGAGCGCGATCGCCAACGCGGAGAACAACGAGCGGCTGGACCCCGACGCGCTGCTCGTCAGCGAGGCGTTCGTCGACGAGGGCCCGACCATGAAGCGGTTCCGGCCGCGCGCGCAGGGCCGGGCCTACCGGATCCGCAAGCGCACGTGCCACATCACCGTGGCGGTCGAGGCGGTTGCGCCGGCCACGCCGAAGAAGTCGGCGAAGAAGGCCGCTCCGGCCAAGCCGGCCGCTGAGGAGCAGAGCACGACGGAGGGTGCCGAGTAATGGGTCAGAAGGTTCACCCGACCGGGTTCCGGCTCGGCATCTCGACCGACTGGAAGTCCCGCTGGTTCGCGGACAAGCTCTACAAGGACTACATCGGCGAGGACGTCAAGATCCGCCGGATGATGTCCAAGGGCCTCGAGCGCGCCGGCATCTCCAAGGTCGACATCGAGCGCACCCGCGACCGGGTCCGTGTCGACATCCACACCGCCCGGCCGGGCATCGTCATCGGCCGTAAGGGTGCGGAGGCCGACCGGATCCGCGGCGAGCTGGAGAAGCTCACCGGCAAGCAGGTCCAGCTGAACATCATCGAGGTCAAGAACCCCGAGTCGGACGCGCAGCTGGTCGCCCAGGGCGTCGCCGAGCAGCTCTCCAGCCGGGTCAGCTTCCGTCGGGCCATGCGCAAGGCGATGCAGTCCGCGATGAAGAACCCCGCCTGCAAGGGCATCCGGGTTCAGGTCTCGGGCCGTCTCGGCGGCGCCGAGATGAGCCGGACCGAGTTCTACCGCGAGGGCCGGGTTCCGCTGCACACGCTGCGGGCCAACATCGAGTACGGCTTCTTCGAGGCCCGTACCACCTTCGGCCGGATCGGCGTGAAGGTCTGGATCTACAAGGGCGACGCCGTCCCGGGCCGCGAGGCCCCGGCCGAGGCCGCCCCGTCGCGCGGCCCGCGCCGTGACCGTGGCGACCGGCCGGACCGGCCGCGCCGTGGCCGCTCGGGCTCGTCCGGTACGACCGCCGGTGGCACCGAGGCCGGCCGGGCTGCCGCGACCACCATCGCGCAGCAGGCGGAGACGCCGGCCGGTGAGCCGGTCGACAGCAGCGCTGTCGCCGCAGCCGCCTCGGCTCCGGTCGGTAACCAGCCGGCAGAAACGCAGCAGGAGGGCTGACAGATGCTGATGCCGCGCAAGCCCCCGAAGGGCTTCCGCAAGCCGCACCACCCGGACCGCAGTGGCGCGTCCAAGGGTGGTAACCGGGTGGTGTTCGGCGAGTTCGGGATCCAGGCTCTCGAGCCGGCGTACGTGACCAACCGCCAGATCGAGTCGGCGCGTATCGCGATGACCCGTCACATCAAGCGTGGCGGCAAGGTCTGGATCACGATCTTCCCGGACCAGGCTCTCACCAAGAAGCCGGCCGAGACCCGGATGGGTTCCGGTAAGGGTTCGCCCGAGTGGTGGGTCGCCAACGTCAAGCCGGGGCGGGTCCTCTTCGAGATGTCCTTCCCCAACGAGCAGATCGCGCGAGAGGCGATGCGTCGCGCGATCCACAAGCTCCCGATGAAGTGCCGCATTGTTACGCGCGAAGTGGGTGAATCCTGATGGCAGCGGGCGTCAAGGCCTCCGAGCTGCGTGAGCTCTCCGAGGAGGAGCTGGTCACGAAGCTGCGCGAGGCGAAGGCGGAGCTGTTCAACCTCCGCGTGCAGGCCGCAACCGGGCAGCTGGACAACAACCGGCGGCTGCAGGTCATCCGTCGGGAGATCGCGCGGATCTACACGATCATGCGTGAGCGTGAGCTGGGTCTCTCGGCCGCGCCGACTGAGGTGACTTCGTGAGCGAGCGAAGCGAGCGTATGGGAGCTCGAGCATGAGTGAGAACACCACTGCGAGCGTGCAGCGCTCGCGCCGCAAGGTTCGTGAGGGCCTCGTGGTCAGCGACAAGATGGACAAGACCGTCGTGGTCGAGGTCGAGGATCGCGTCAAGCACGCGCTGTACGGCAAGATCATGCGCCGTACGAGCAAGCTGAAGGTGCACGACGAGCAGAACTCGGCCGGCATCGGCGACCGGGTCCTGATCATGGAGACCCGGCCGCTGTCCGCCACCAAGCGCTGGCGGCTCGTGGAGATCCTCGAGAAGGCCAAGTAGCGAAGGCTCGAGCTCGGCCGGTCTCGGTCGGGCGCAGGTTCCGCCAGGCTCCGGCCGCCCCGAGCGGCCGGAGAACCGGCAGACATAGGAGATAGACGTGATTCAGCAGGAGTCGCGACTGCGCGTCGCCGACAACACGGGTGCCCGGGAGATCCTGTGCATCCGGGTGCTCGGCGGCTCCGGTCGGCGCTACGCGAGCATCGGCGACGTCATCGTGGCGACCGTCAAGGACGCGATCCCCGGTGCCGGTGTGAAGAAGGGCGACGTCGTCAAGGCCGTCGTCGTTCGGACCGCCAAGGAGAAGCGGCGGCCGGACGGGTCGTACATCCGCTTCGACGAGAACGCCGCCGTCATCATCAAGGACGGTGGGGACCCGCGCGGTACCCGCATCTTCGGCCCGGTGGGCCGGGAGCTGCGGGACAAGCGGTTCATGAAGATCATCTCTCTCGCGCCGGAGGTGTTGTGACCGTGAAGGTCAAGAAGGGCGACACGGTCGTCGTCATCGCCGGCAAGGACAAGGGTGCCAAGGGCAAGGTCATCGCGGCCTACCCGCGGCAGGACAAGGTCCTGGTCGAGGGCGTGAACCGGGTCAAGAAGCACACCCGCATCAGCACCACCCAGCGTGGCGCCAAGACCGGTGGCATCGTCACCCAGGAGGCCCCGATCCACGTCTCGAACGTGATGGTCCTGGACTCCGACGGCAAGCCGACCCGCGTCGGCTACCGGATCGACGACAACGGCCAGAAGGTCCGCATCGCGCGTAGCACCGGTAAGGACCTCTGATGACCACGGCTACCGAAACCAAGACCCTGCCGCGCCTCAAGGAGCGGTACCGCAACGAGATCGTGGGCGAGCTGCAGAAGCAGTTCGAGTTCGCCAACCCGATGCAGGTTCCGCGGCTGGTCAAGATCGTCGTCAACATGGGTGTCGGCGAGGCCGCTCGCGACGCCAAGCTGATCGACGGGGCCGTCCGCGACCTGGCCACCATCACCGGCCAGAAGCCGCAGGTCCGGCGGGCCACCAAGTCCATCGCGCAGTTCAAGCTCCGCGAGGGCATGCCGATCGGCGCGAAGGTCACCCTGCGCGGCGACCGGATGTGGGAGTTCCTGGACCGGCTGCTCTCGATCGCGCTGCCGCGTATCCGTGACTTCCGCGGCCTGGACGGGCGCAAGCTCGACGGGCACGGCAACTACACGTTCGGTCTGACCGAGCAGTCGGTGTTCCACGAGATCGACCAGGACAAGATCGATCGCCAGCGGGGCATGGACATCACGGTGGTCACGACCGCCACGACCGACGACGAGGGCCGGGCGCTGCTCAAGCTCCTGGGCTTCCCGTTCAAGGAGAACTGAGATGGCCAAGAAGGCGCTGATCCTCAAGGCGGCCGCGAAGCCGAAGTTCTCGGTTCGCGCGTACACCCGCTGCCAGCGGTGCGGGCGTCCGAAGGCGGTCTACCGCAAGTTCGGTCTCTGCCGGGTGTGCATCCGGGAGATGGCCCACCGCGGTGAGCTGCCCGGCGTGTCCAAGGCTTCCTGGTAATAGCCCGGCGCGCTCCGGCGCGTCAGCTGAACTGTCTCTTCGCCGTAGGCCCCGGGCCCGGCCCGGGGAACCCCGGCGAGAAAGGTTGACGAGTTTTCATGACGATGACCGACCCGATCGCAGACATGCTCACGCGTCTGCGTAACGCCAACCAGGCGTACCACGACCGGGTGACGATGCCGTACTCGAAGATCAAGGCGAACATCGCCGAGGTCCTCAAGGCCGAAGGTTACATCGCCACCTGGTCGGTCGAGGAGCCCGAGGAGGGCGCCGTCGGCAAGCGACTGGTCGTCGAGCTGAAGTACGGCCAGAACCGCGAGCGGAGCCTGGCCGGCATCAAGCGCGTGTCCAAGCCCGGTCTCCGGGTGTACGCCAAGTCGGACGGGCTCCCGCGGGTGCTCGGCGGGCTGGGCGTGGCGATCATTTCGACGTCCCAGGGGCTGCTCACCGACCGGCAGGCCCGCAAGCGGAGCGTTGGCGGGGAAGTCCTCGCCTTCGTCTGGTAACGGGAGACTGGTAGAAATGTCGCGTATTGGACGTAAGTCGATCCCGGTGCCTGCCGGCGTCGACATCACGATCGACGGCCGGACCGTCAAGGTCAAGGGCCCCAAGGGCGAGCTGAGCCACGTGCTGGCCGAGCCGATCACGGCGGAGCGGGGCGAGGACGGCGAGCTGCACGTCAACCGGCCCAACGACGAGCGCAAGGCCAAGGAGCTGCACGGCCTGAGCCGGACGCTGGTGGCCAACATGATCGTCGGTGTCACCGAGGGCTACCGCAAGAGCCTGGAGATCGCCGGCACCGGTTACCGCGTGACCGCCAAGGGCAAGGACCTGGAGTTCGCGCTCGGGTTCTCGCACCCGGTCCTGGTGCCGGCTCCGGACGGCATCACCTTCACGGTCGAGAAGCCGACGCTGTTCCACGTGGCCGGCATCGACAAGCAGCAGGTCGGCGAGGTCGCCGCCAACATCCGGAAGATCCGTCCGCCGGAGCCCTACAAGGGCAAGGGCGTGAAGTACCAGGGCGAGGTCATCCGCCGCAAGGCCGGTAAGGCGGGCAAGAAGTGACCGCGGCCGTCAACACCCGGGCGAGGTCGTCCGCCGGCCGCGAGGCCGTGAGAAAGGCAGGTAAGAAGTGAGCGCCACGCTGCTCAAGCGCCGCCGCGGCGTCGCCGCCAAGCGTGCCGTCGGGCGTGCGCGTCGGCACTTCCGGGTCCGCAAGAACGTCAGCGGCACCGCCGAGCGTCCCCGCCTGGTCGTCACCCGCTCCCTGCGCCACGTGGTGGCCCAGGTCGTGGACGACACCAAGGGTCACACCCTGGCGTCGGCCTCGACCATGGACGCCTCGCTGCGCGGCGCCGAGGGCGACAAGAGCGCCCTGGCCGGCAAGGTCGGCGCCCTGCTCGCCGAGCGTGCCAAGGCCGCCGGCGTCTCGAAGGTCGTCTTCGACCGCGGCGGCAACCGGTACGCGGGGCGTGTCGCCGCGCTTGCCGACGCCGCCCGCGAAGCCGGGCTCGAGTTCTAGAAACCCCGTCACGAGAGAGAAGGAAGGCTGCTGATGCCAGGTCAACAGCGCCGTGGCGGCGGGTCCGGTGGCAACGAGGGTGGTCGCCGCGACAACCGCCGTGAGGGCGGCCGCGGAAACGCGCCCGTCGAGAAGACCCCGCACCTCGAGCGGGTCGTCGCGATCAACCGCGTCGCCAAGGTCGTGAAGGGTGGTCGTCGCTTCAGCTTCACCGCCCTGGTGATCGTGGGCGACGGCGACGGCACCGTCGGCGTGGGCTACGGAAAGGCCAAGGAGGTGCCCGCGGCGATCGCCAAGGGTGTCGAGGAGGCCAAGAAGCACTTCTTCAAGGTGCCGCGCATCGGTGCCTCGATCCCGCACCCGGTGCAGGGCGAGGACGCGGCCGGTGTGGTGCTGCTCAAGCCGGCCTCCGCCGGTACGGGTGTCATCGCCGGTGGCCCGGTGCGTGCCGTGCTGGAGTGCGCGGGCATCCACGACGTGCTCTCCAAGAGCCTCGGCTCGTCCAACCCGATCAACATCGTGCACGCCACGGTGGCGGCCCTGAAGGGGCTCGAGTCCCCGGAGCAGGTCGCGGCCCGTCGTGGTCTGCCGGTCGAGGACGTCGCGCCGGCCGCCATGCTGGCGTCGCGGGCGGGGGTGGCGTCCTGATGGCGCGCCTGAAGGTCACCCAGGTCCGGTCCGAGATCGGGACCAAGAAGAACCAGCGTGACTCGCTGCGCTCTCTCGGTCTCAAGCGGATCAACGACGTGGTGGTCAAGGAGGACCGGCCGGAGATCCGCGGCATGATCTTCACGGTCAACCACCTCGTGAAGGTCGAGGAGGTCGAGTAATGACGATCAAGGTGCACCACCTGCGTCCGGCTCCCGGCGCCAAGACCGACAAGACCCGTGTGGGTCGCGGTGAGGGCTCGAAGGGCAAGACGGCCGGTCGCGGTACCAAGGGTTCCAAGGCCCGCAAGAACATCTCGGCGGCGTTCGAGGGTGGGCAGATGCCCATCCACATGCGCCTGCCGAAGATGAAGGGCTTCAAGAACAAGTTCAAGGTCGTGTTCCAGGTGGTCAACCTGGACCGGCTGGCCGAGCTGTTCCCGAACGGCGGCCAGGTCGGCCCGGTCGAGCTGGTCGAGGCCGGCGCGGTCCGCAAGGGTCACCCGGTCAAGGTGCTCGGCACCGGCGACCTCGGCGGCGTGTCCCTCCAGGTGTCGGCGCACGCGTTCAGCGCGTCGGCCAAGGAGAAGATCACCGCCGCCGGTGGCTCGGTCACCGAGCTGTAAGAGGATGTTCATGGCGCCCGCTCAGTTGTTCGCGACTGGGCGGGCGCCATGGTCTACCGGCCACGTGTGCGCCGGGTAACATCGGATTCGGTTTATGTAGCCGGGCGCATCTGCCCGGACCGGGACCGGGCTGTTAGAGTCCGTTCCCAGCCATGGATTCCGGACACTCCGTCCGGCACCACACCCCGCCCCGCCAGGGACTCGTCACCGGCGGCCCGCGTCGCGCAGGAGGAAGAAGTTGCTGTCCGCCTTTCTCAGTGCGTTCCGTACGCCTGACCTGCGCAAGAAGCTGCTGTTCACAGTAGGCATCATCGCGGTCTACCGGCTGGGCGCCACGCTGCCCAGCCCGGGCGTCTCGTACGGCAACGTGCAGAAGTGCCTCGACACGATCCAGGGTGGTAGCACGGGTGTGCTCAACCTGCTGGATCTCTTCTCCGGTGGCGCGCTGCTCCAGCTCTCGGTCTTCGCGCTGGGCATCATGCCCTACATCACCGCGTCGATCATCCTTCAGCTGCTGACGGTGGTGATCCCGCGCCTGGAGCAGCTCCGCAAGGAGGGCCAGGCCGGGCAGGCCAAGATCACGCAGTACACCCGCTACCTGACGCTGGGCCTGGGCGTCCTCCAGGCCTCGGCGTTCGTGGCGCTGGCCCGCTCCGGGCAGTTGTTCAACAACCAGTGCGACCAGTTCCCGATCGTGCCCGAGGGCACCGGCATCCCGAACTGGCTGACCCTGACCATCCTGGTCATGACCATGACCGCCGGCACCGGCGTGGTGATGTGGCTCGGTGAGCTGATCACCGACCGGGGCGTCGGCAACGGCATGTCCGTGCTGATCTTCACCTCGATCGCGGCCCGCCTCCCCAGCGAGGGCTGGAAGATCAAGACCACAAAGGGCTGGGGGATGTTCCTCCTCGTCATCGCCCTGGTGCTGGTGGTCATCACCGCTGTCACGTTCATCGAGCAGGCGCAGCGCCGCATCCCGGTGCAGTACGCCAAGCGCATGATCGGCCGGCGGATGTACGGCGGCACGTCGACCTACATCCCGTTGAAGGTGAACCAGGCGGGCGTCATCCCGGTCATCTTCGCCTCGTCGCTGCTCTACCTGCCGCAGCTCGCGCTCCAGTTCTTCGATCAGACCGACCCGGGCAAGGCCCAGGCGTGGATCCAGAACCACATCGTGAAGGCGAGCGCGCCGGAGCACATCGCGATCTACTTCCTACTGATCATCTTCTTCACGTACTTCTACGTGTCGATCACGTTCAACCCGACCGAGGTCGCGGACAACATGAAGAAGTACGGCGGCTTCGTGCCGGGCATCCGCCCCGGCAAGCCGACCGCCGAGTACCTCGACTTCATCCTCAGCCGGATCACCCTGCCGGGTGCGCTCTACCTGGGCATCGTCGCGATCCTGCCGAACTTCTTCTTCATCTGGCTCGACAACCAGCAGTTCCAGAACTTTCCGTTCGGCGGCACCGCTGTGCTCATCATGGTCGGCGTCGGTCTGGAGACCGTGAAGCAGATCGAGAGCCAACTCATGCAGCGGAACTACGAAGGGTTCCTGCGGTAGATGCGACTCGTTCTGGTTGGCCCGCCGGGCGCGGGCAAGGGCACACAGGCGGAGTTCGTCGCCGCGCACCTCTCGGTGCCGAAGATCTCGACCGGTGACATCTTCCGGGCGAACGTCTCCCAGGGCACGCCGCTGGGCGTCGAGGCCAAGCGGTACATGGACGCCGGCAAGCTGGTCCCGGACGAGGTCACCATCAACATGGTGCGGGACCGGCTCGCCGAGCCGGACGCGAGCGAGGGCTTCCTGCTCGACGGCTTCCCGCGGACCACTCCGCAGGCCGCCGCGCTGGACAAGCTCCTCGCCGACCTCGGCACCGCGCTGGACCTGGTGCTGGAGCTGGTAGTCGACGACGACGAGGTGATCCGGCGGCTGTCCGGCCGGCGCACCTGCCGCGGCTGCGGCAAGATCTGGCACGTCGAGTTCGACGCGCCGAGCCGGGAGGGCGTCTGCGACCGCTGCGGCGCCGAGTTGTTCCAGCGCGACGACGACAAGCCGGAGACCATCGCCGCCCGGCTGCGGGAGTACGCCGAGAAGACCGCGCCGCTCGTGGACTACTACGGTGCCCAGGGCAAGCTGGTGGGCATCGACGCGACCGGCCCGGTGGAGGACGTCACCGTCCGCGCCATCGACGCGCTGCGCTCGTACGGCGGCTGAGGTCCCACCCGCCACCCGGCGGATAGAGTGCGAACAGCGGGGTACGTGCGACGTGCCCCGCTGCTCCGCGTACGCGCGACGAAAGGTAACCACCACCATGCGCCGTCCCCAGCTGGACATCCAGCTGAAGACCCCCGAGCAGATCGAGCTGATGCGGGCCGCCGGTCTGGTCGTCGCCCGTGCCCTGCGCCGGATGCGGGAGGCGGTGGCGCCGGGCGTGTCGACGGCCGACCTGGACGCGATCGCCGAGTCGACCATCCGCGAGGCGGGCGCCGTGCCGTCGTTCAAGGGCTACCACGGCTTCCCGGCGTCGATCTGCTCCTCGGTCAACCAGCAGGTGGTGCATGCCATCCCGTCGCCCGAGCAGGTGCTGCGCGAGGGCGACCTGATCTCGATCGACTGCGGCGCGGTGCTGGACGGCTGGCACGGCGACGCGGCGGTCACGGTGCCGGTCGGCGAGGTCGACCCGGCCCTGCTGAAGATGACGGCGGTGGCCGAGGACGCCATGTGGGCCGGGATCGCGGCCGCGGCGCGCGGGGCTGCCTCCGGCAGGGGCCGGCTCACCGACATCTCGCACGCGGTCGAGACAGCGGTCCGCAAGGGCGGCCGGTACGGCATCGTCGACGGCTACGGCGGCCACGGCATCGGCACCGAGATGCACCAGGACCCGCACGTGCTCAACCACGGGCGTCCCGGCAAGGGGCCGCGCCTGGTGCCGGGCCTGGCGCTCGCCATCGAGCCGATGATCACGATGGGCTCACCGCGTACGGTCGAGCTGTCCGACGGCTGGACCGTGGTGACCCGGGACGGGTCGATGGCGGTGCACGTCGAGCACTCGATGGCGCTGCTGGACGACGGCGTGTGGGTGCTGACCGCCGAGGATGGCGGACGGGCCCGTCTGGGCGACCTGGTGACCGCGCGGCAGACGTCGGTGGACTCCCCGGCCTGACCGGAGCGCCGGCCGCGCCGGATGACCGGCCACGCCGTGCCGGGGCTGGTGATCGGGTGACATGCTTGCCCCCATGGAGGAGCGCAACCGCATGCGGGCGGCCGACGCGGACCGGGAGGCCACCGCGGAGCGACTCCGGGCGGCGTTGAACGAGGGCCGGCTCGACCTGCACGAGTACGACGACCGGCTGCGCCGGGCGTACGGGTCGAAGACCTACGGCGAGCTGGACGAGCTGCTGACCGACCTGCCCGGCGCCGGACCGGCCGGGCGTCCCCTGCCGGCGCCTCGTGCGGCGGGGGAGGGCGGGGTGGCGGTCCCGGGCCCGGAGGCCGTGAGCGGGGTGCGCAGCGCCTGGCTGCTGGGGGTCTGGGGGCCGTGGCTCAAGGTGGCCCTGATCCTCACCGCGATCTGGTTCGTCTCCCGGCTGGGTGAGGGCGAGTTCGACGACTACTGGCCGATCTGGGTGCTCGGCCCGTGGGGCGCCGTGGTGCTCTACCGGACCGCGCAGGGGCTGGCCACCGGCGCGCCGGAGAAGGACGCCGAGCGCCGGCGGCGCAAGCGGGCCGAGCGGGAGGCCCGCCGGCGGGCGAAGCGCGAGCTTCCGGAGACGTGACCTGCGTCATATCCGAGTCGTCCGGGTGACTGCCGCGCCGGTCGGTTTGGCGAGCAGGTGCGGGTCGGCGTACACTTTCTGATCGGCGCACAGCGTCCACTCCGCCATGCCCACCCTGCGCTTCGGTGGGAGTCGGAGCCGCGGCTGGCGCGGGTTTCCTGATCTTGGTCAGTTCACCCGTGTAAGACGTTGTGGGCCGTCCGGAGTAACCGACGTCAGGACAGCGGAGGACATGCCGAAAAAAGACGGAGCCATCGAGATCGAGGGTCGGGTCATCGAGCCCCTGCCGAACGCCATGTTCCGGGTGGAGCTCGCGAACGGTCACAAGGTGCTGGCTCACATCAGCGGCAAGATGCGGCAGCACTACATCCGCATCCTGCCGGAGGACCGGGTCGTCGTCGAACTCTCGCCGTACGACCTGACCCGCGGGCGCATCGTCTACCGCTACAAGTAAGCCTGACGGCGGCCGGGACGTTTCCGTGTCCGTCTTCGACGTCCGGGTCGCGCTGTGTCGCGGGTCCGGGCCAGATGGGAAGTAAGGCAACCGTGAAGGTCAAGCCGAGCGTCAAGAGGATCTGCAACAAGTGCCGGGTGATCCGCCGGCACGGCCGGGTCATGGTCATCTGCACCGACCCGCGCCACAAGCAGCGCCAGGGCTGACGCCCCACACATCACCAGCTCGTCCCAGCCGCGGTCGGGTGCGCAGCGCGTACCCCCTCGTGGTTGACCCCCGGTCGGAGGCCGGGGCCCGCTCGGGCAGCGACCGATCCCGGTCGCCGGCGTTCCTGACGCCGGAGGGACAGGGACGGCCGGTAGCGGGGTGGGACGGGTCCACACCTCCGCCACAACATCACGAGGAGTACGCCCGCACATGGCACGTCTAGTCGGCGTGGATCTCCCCCGCGAGAAGCGGATGGAGATCGCGCTCACCTACATCTTCGGGGTCGGTCGCACCCGCGCCCTGGAGACGCTCGCCGCGACCGGCATCTCGCCGGACAAGCGCGTTCGGGACCTCACGGACGAGGAGCTCGTCGAGCTCCGGAACCACATCGAGGGCAACTACAAGGTTGAAGGCGACCTGCGCCGCGAGGTCGCCGCTGACATCCGCCGCAAGGTCGAGATCGGCTGCTACGCCGGTATCCGGCACCGCCGCGGTCTGCCCGTGCGTGGCCAGCGCACCAAGACCAACGCGCGGACCCGGAAGGGCCCGAAGCGGACCGTGGCCGGCAAGAAGAAGCCCGGCAAGAAGTAACTAGGAGCGCACAGACTTATGCCACCGAAGGCTCGTGCCGGAGCCGCCGTCAAGAAGGTCCGGCGCAAGGAACGCAAGAACGTCGCCCACGGGCAGGCGCACATCAAGAGCACCTTCAACAACACCATCGTGTCCATCACGGACCCGACCGGTGCGGTCATCTCCTGGGCCTCCTCCGGCCAGGTGGGCTTCAAGGGCTCCCGCAAGTCGACTCCGTTCGCCGCGCAGCTCGCCGCCGAGGCCGCCGCGCGCCGCGCGATGGAGCACGGCATGCGCAAGGTCGACGTGTTCGTCAAGGGCCCCGGCTCCGGCCGGGAGACCGCCATCCGTTCGCTGCAGGCAGTGGGCCTCGAGGTCGGGCAGATCTCCGACGTCACGCCGCAGCCGCACAACGGGTGCCGTCCGCCGAAGCGTCGCCGGGTCTGAGAGGTTAGAGAGAGATGGCTCGTTACACCGGTGCTGACTGCCGCCGTTGCCGGCGGGAGAAGATGAAGCTGTTCCTCAAGGGCAGCAAGTGCGATGGTCCGAAGTGCCCGTTCGAGTCCCGGCCGTTCCCGCCCGGGCAGCACGGCCGCGGCCGCACGAAGGAGACGGAGTACCTGCTCCAGCTCCGTGAGAAGCAGAAGGCCCGTCGTGTCTACGGCGTGCTGGAGAAGCAGTTCCGCGGCTACTACGAAGAGGCCGTGAGCAAGGAGGCCAAGACCGGCGAGGTCCTGCTGCAGATCCTCGAGTCGCGGCTGGACAACGTGGTCTACCGGGCCGGCTACGCCAAGTCCCGGGACATGGCCCGTCAGCTGGTCAAGCACGGCCACTTCACGGTGAACGGCAAGAAGGTCGACATCCCGTCGTACCGCGTCAAGGAGCACGACATCGTCGAGGTGCGTGCCAAGAGCAAGGACCTCACCCCGTTCCTCGTGGCACAGGGTGAGGCCGGCTCGCGGAGCGTTCCGGCGTGGCTGGAGGCGATCCCGAGCCAGCTGAAGATCCTCGTGCACTCGCTCCCGGCCCGCCAGGTGATCGACACCCAGGTCCAGGAGCAGCTGATCGTCGAGCTCTACTCCAAGTAAGGGCTCATTGCGGTGGCCCGTCCTTGGGGGCGGGCCACCGGAACAGTTGTGTCGTGGGCGTCAAATAGCGGGCGCCCCGGAAGAGAAGAGAAAAGATGCTCATCAGCCAGCGACCGTCTCTCTCCGAAGAGTCGATCAACGAGACCCGCTCCCGGTTCACCATCGAGCCGCTGGAGCCCGGCTTCGGCTACACGCTGGGCAACTCGCTGCGGCGTACGCTGCTGTCCTCGATCCCGGGTGCGGCTGTCACCTCGATCAAGATCGATGGTGTGCTGCACGAGTTCACCACGATCCCCGGTGTCAAGGAGGACGTGGTCGAGCTCGTCATGAACATCAAGGAGCTGTGCGTCAGCTCCGAGCACGACGAGCCGGTCAGCATGTACCTGCGCAAGCAGGGCCCGGGTGACGTGACCGCCGGTGACATCCAGCCCCCGGCCGGTGTCTCGGTGCACAACCCGGACCTGAAGCTCGCCACCCTCAACGGCAAGGGCCGGCTCGACATGGAGCTGACCGTCGAGCGGGGTCGCGGCTACGTCACCGCGGCGCAGAACAAGCAGGCGGGCGCGGAGATCGGCCGGATCCCGGTCGACTCGATCTACTCGCCGGTGCTCAAGGTGACGTACCGGGTCGAGGCGACCCGTGTCGAGCAGCGGACCGACTTCGACCGGCTCATCATCGACGTCGAGACCAAGCCGTCGATGGGCCCGCGTACCGCGCTGGCCTCGGCCGGCTCGACGCTGGTGGAGCTGTTCGGGCTCGCCCGGGAGCTGGACGAGACCGCCGAGGGCATCGACATCGGGCCGTCCCCGCAGGACGCCCAGCTGGCGGCGGACCTGGCCCTGCCGATCGAGGAGCTGGACCTCACCGTCCGCTCCTACAACTGCCTCAAGCGCGAGGGCATCAACTCCGTTGGTGAGCTCATCGGGCGTACCGAGGCCGACCTCCTCGACATCCGCAACTTCGGTCAGAAGTCGATCGACGAGGTCAAGATGAAGCTCGCCGGGATGGGCCTGGGGCTGAAGGACTCGGCTCCGAACTTCGACCCGGCGCACGTCGTGGACGCCTTCGGCGAGGCGGACTACGACACCGACGACTACCGCGAGACCGAGCAGCTCTAGTCCGCGCTGCCGCCACACCTGAGGAGCACCAAGCATGCCCACGCCCACCAAGGGCCCCCGCCTCGGCGGCAGCCCCGCGCACGAGCGGCTGATGCTGGCCAACCTGGCCACCGCGCTGTTCCAGCACGGCAAGATCCAGACCACCGAGACGAAGGCCCGGCGGCTGCGTCCGCTGGCCGAGCAGCTCATCACCAAGGCCAAGCGCGGCGACCTCGCCTCGCGCCGCCGCGTGTTGGGCGTCGTCAAGGACAAGGACGTGGTCTACGCCCTGTTCGACCAGATCGCGCCCCGGTACGCCAACCGCAACGGTGGCTACACCCGGATCGTGAAGACGGGCCCGCGCAAGGGTGACGCCGCTCCGATGGCGATCATCGAGCTGGTGGAGGAGCTTCAGGTCGCCGAGCCCAAGGCGAACAAGAAGACCGCCGCCCGCAAGGCCGCCCAGCAGGACAAGGTCGAGGCCCTGGCCCCGGCCGAGGAGACCCCGCGCTCCAGCGCCGGTGACCAGGACGCCGAGGCGCCGGTCTCCGCGTCGGGTGACACCGCCGCCGCCCGTGAGGACAGCGACGAGGCCACCGAGAACGACAAGGCCTGAGATCAGGCTCGACCGGGCCCGGCATCCCCTCGGGGGTGCCGGGCCCGTCGCCGTCGACAGGAGGTACGAGGTGGACGAGCGGACCCGGCTGCGGCTGGACGTCTCGTACGACGGCACCGACTTCTCCGGCTGGGCGCCCCAGCCGACCCGGCGCACGGTGGCCGGCGTACTCGTGCAGACGCTGGACCTGGTGCTCGGCGCGGGCACGGTGGCCGGCCTGACGGTGGCCGGGCGTACCGACGCCGGTGTGCACGCCACCGGGCAGGTCTGCCACCTCGACCTGCCGGCCGCGGTGTGGCGGGAGCACGAGGGCCGGTTGCTGCGCCGGCTCGCCCGGCTCCTGCCGCCTGACGTCCGGGTACGCGCGATGACCGAGGTGCCCGCCGACTTCGACGCCCGGTTCTCGGCCACGTTCCGGCGCTACGAGTACCGGGTCACCGACGCCCCGTGGGGTGCCGAGCCACTGCGCCGCGGGGACACCCTGGCCTGGCCGAAGCCGCTGGACCTGGCCGCGCTCAACGCCTCCGCCGCAGGGCTGGTGGGCGAGCACGACTTCGCCGCGTACTGCCGGCGCAAGGAGAACGCCACCACGCTGCGCGAGGTGACCCGGCTGGACTGGCGGCGCGACCCGGACGGGATCCTGGTCGCCACCGTGCAGGCCGACGCGTTCTGCCAGAACATGGTGCGCAGCCTGGTCGGTGCGATGCTGGTGGCCGGTGACGGGCGGCGGCCGGTGCAGTGGCCGGCCGGTCTGCTGACCCGGCGTGAGCGCTCCAGCGAGGTGACAGTGGCGCCCGCGCACGGCCTCGCCCTGGTCGCTGTGGGCTACCCGGCCGAGCCGGCCGAGTACGCCCGCCGCGCCGAGGAGACCCGCCGGTTGCGGGTGCCGGTGGCCGAGGGCTGAGCCCGGCTCAGTCGGTGCCCCGCTGACCGGCGCTGTCCTCGGCCGAGTCGGCGTCGGGCTGCCCGGCCGTGCCGGCCGCCGCGCGACGGTCCAGCACACCCCGGTTGAGGTGCAGCTCGACCAGGTCGTACATGATCTCGCGGGCGGTCGCGTCGTCGCTCGGGATGCGTTCCCCGTCGGCGCGGGTGACCAGGCAGAAGGCGACGTAGTGTCCGCGTACCTGCCAGGCGACCCGGGCCGCGGCCTTCTCCACCGCGTCGGTGTCGTCGCCCGCCGCCATGCCACGGAACCGTCCCTGGCGCGCGTCGAGCAGCGGCCGGATGCGGTCGCGCACCCGCTCGGCGGTGGCCACGTCGGTGAGGTTGAACAGACCGGCGGTGATCAGGTGGTCGCCGTCGGGGGAGCGGAGCGTGCCCCGCACCACCTGGTTGCAGCCGAGCCGGACCAGCAGGTCGGCGATCTCGCCGGTGGCCGCGACCTGGCACTTCGTGCCGGCCTGGGTCTTCAGCACCCGGTAGGCCGGTTTCCCGTCGGTGACCACCAGATCCTTGGCCGGGAAGACCTCCTTGGCGGTGAGCGACGCCTGGTCGGTGTCCCGGGAGTCCAGGTCGGTGCCGCCGGACGGCGCGCTTGACTCGGTCGGCTGCGGAGTCGGCCGGCTCGCCGGGGGCGTGGCGGTGCGCTCGTCGAGCAGGGCCGCGACTGCCAGCCCGGTGAGCGAGAGCAGCAGCAGGACGGCGGCGCCGCCGACGAGCGTCTGCCAGAACCGGCCGCCGCCGCGGCGTTCGGCGCGCCGGGTCCGGGGCAGTTCGGAGACGTCGGCGGCGCGGGCGGTGGGGCTGGCCGGGATCGGCACCGTCGGCCGGTTCGCCGCCGCCGGTACGGGTGCCGGCATGGGCGGCGCGGGCTGCGGCACCGGGGAGGGCTCCCGTGGCGGCGCGGGCCGTCCGGGTGTCGGCGCCGGGGCCGGTGGCGCCGGAACGGGGGCGCGGGCGTCGTCTGCCACCGCCTGCCCGTCGGGGTCGGCCTGCTCCGCCGCGCCGGCCGGCGGCAGCGCCGGTTGCGGGCGCGGCGGCGGGGGCAGCGACGGCGTGGGGAAGCGGGAGCGTGACGGACCCGCGGGCGGGGGCGTCGTGGCTGCGGGCCCGTTCGGGGCCGACCCGGGCTTCGGGTACTCCAGGAAGGCGTCCTCATCGGACTCGTACCGGTACACCATGTGACATAGAGTAGGACTGATTGTCCCTTTCAGGGGTAATATCGGGAAATTCTGGCGGAGTGGCGTGCGACCCCGCCCGTGACACCGTCGCCGGAACCGCTCCGGCCCGGTGCGAGAATGCGGACGTGACCGGCGACCACTACTTCACAGCTGAGCCCTCGACCCCGGCCCGCCCCCGCGAGGTCGAGTTCACAGTCGCCGGGCGCGACTACACGCTCGCCTCGGCCGGTGGCGTCTTCTCCGCCGACCGGCTCGACCCGGGCACCGCCGTGCTGCTGCGCAAGGCCGGCCTGCCGGCCGCCGACGTCACCGGCGCGCTGCTCGACATCGGCTGCGGCTTCGGCCCGATCACCTGCGTCCTGGCCACAGTCGCACCGGAGGCCACCGTCTGGGCCGTGGACGTCAACGAGCGCGCCCGCGCCCTCACCACGGCCAACGCGGCAAGGGTCGGCGCCGCCGACCGGGTAAGCGCCGTCGCGCCCGACGACCTGCCGGACGACGTCACCTTCGCCCAGATCTGGTCCAACCCGCCGATCCACATCGGCAAGGCGGAACTGCACGGCCTGCTGCTGCGCTGGCTGCCCCGGCTCGCCCCGGACGGCGTGGCCTGGCTGGTCGTCGCCCGGCACCTCGGCGGCGACTCGCTGCACCGCTGGCTGGTCGAGCAGGGCTGGTCGGTCGAGCGGCACGCCAGCCAGAAGGGCTACCGGGTGCTGCGGGTCACCCGGTAATCCGGTGTCGTCCACCGACCCGGCTCGGGCAGGATGCCCGCGTGGGATACGTGGACGTGGCAGGAGTCGGGCACATCCTCCCGGACGGGCGTGAGCTGTTCGGCGACGTGTCGTTCCGGGTCGGTGAGGGTGCCAAGGTGGCGCTGGTCGGCCCGAACGGCGCCGGCAAGACCACGCTGCTGCGGATGGTCGCCGGTGACCTGCCGGTGAAGACCGGCGCTATCGCCCGCTCCGGCGGGCTGGGCGTGATGCGGCAGTTCATCGGCATGATCGGCGACGAGTCCACGCTCGCCGACCTGGCGCTGTCGCTGGCGCCACCGGCGCTGCGCGACGCCGGGCGGCGGCTCGCCGAGACCGAGGCGGCCATGCGGGCGGCCGAGATCCGCGGCAAGTACAGCTCCGCCGCCGCCAAGACCCAGCTCGCGTACGCCGAGGCGCTCGCCGCCTGGGGCGAGACCGGCGGGTACGACGCCGAGGTCCTCTTCGACACCGTCGCCACCATCGTGCTGGACCTGCAGTGGGACAGCGCCCGGGAACGGCCGGTCCGCACGCTGTCCGGCGGCCAGCAGAAGCGCTTCGCGCTGGAGCTGCTGCTGCGCGGCCCCGACGAGGTGCTGCTGCTCGACGAGCCGGACAACTTCCTCGACGTACCCGGCAAACGCTGGCTGGAGGCGCGCCTGCGCGAGTCGGGCAAGTCCGTGCTCTACGTCTCGCACGACCGGGAACTGCTGGCGCAGACCGCCGACCGGGTCGTCGCGGTGGAGGGCGGCAGCGCCTGGGTGCACCCGGGCGGCTTCGCGAGCTGGCACTCCGCGCGGGTGGCCCGGCACGCCCGCCTCGACGAGCTGCGCAAACGCTGGGACGAGGAACACCAGAAGCTGCGCGAGTTGATGCTGATGTACAAGCAGAAGGCCGCGTACAACGACGGGATGGCCTCCCGCTACCAGGCCGCGCAGACCCGGTTGCGCAAGTTCGAGGAGGCCGGGCCGCCGCCCGTACCCCCGAAGGACCAGGACATCCGGATGCGCCTGACCGGCGGGCGGACCGGCAAGCGCGCGGTGATCGCCGAGCAGCTGGAGCTGGACGGCCTGACGTACCCGTTCGACCTGGAACTCTGGTACGGCGACCGGGTCGCGGTGCTGGGCGCGAACGGCACCGGCAAGTCGCACTTCCTGCGCCTGCTGGCGCGGGGCGGCACCGACCCGGAGCCGGCCAACACGCCTGTCGACGGCGCGGCCGCGCTCGCGCCTGTCGCGCACGGCGGTGTGGCCCGGCTCGGCGCGCGGGTCCGGCCCGGGCACTTCTCGCAGACCCACGACCGGCCGGAGCTGATGACCAAGACGCTCGTCGAGGTGCTGTGGCGCGGCGACGACCACCGGGCCGGCATGGACCGGCACGCCGCGATGGCGGCGCTGTCCCGGTACGAGCTGGCAGGTCAGGGCGACCAGCGGTTCGGCACGCTCTCCGGCGGGCAGCAGGCGCGGTTCCTGGTGCTGCTGCTGGAGCTGTCCGGCGCGACGCTGCTGCTGCTCGACGAGCCCACCGACAACCTCGACCTGGCCTCGGCCGAGGCGCTGGAGGCCGGGCTGACCGCGTTCGAGGGGACTGTGGTCGCGGTGACGCACGACAGGTGGTTCACCCGTACCTTCGACCGGTTCGTGCTGTTCCGCGGCGACGGCGACGTGGTGGAGACGCCGGAGCCGGTCTGGGACGTGGGGTGATCGACCGGGACCTGGGCCTCTACTACCGGGGCGCGCCGGACCTGGCCGGGCTGGGCGCGGTGGGGCGTACCCCTGAGGAACTGGCGGCGACGATCGGTGACGCCCGGATGCTGGCCGCCGAGGTGCTGCCGCTCCCCGGATGACACCCGGGCAGCGGGCATAGGGTGGATCTCGTGAGTGAGATGACCTATCGCCGGCTGGGCGACTCCGGGCTCGTGGTGTCAGTTGTCGGCGTCGGCTGCAACAACTTCGGCCGCAAACTCGACAGCGACGGCACGCGGGCGGTGGTGGACGCCGCGCTCGACGCCGGGATCAACTTCTTCGACACCGCCGACATCTACGGCGAGCCGCAGGGCGCCTCCGAGGAACTGCTCGGCCAGGCGCTCAAGGGCCGCCGCGACGACGTGGTGGTGGCCACCAAGTTCGGCATGGACATGAACGGCGCGAACGGGCCGGACCACGGCGCCCGGGGTGCCCGCCGCTACATCGCCCGCGCGGTCGAGGCGTCGCTGCGCCGGCTCGGCACCGACCACATCGACCTGTACCAGATGCACGAGCCGGACCCGGGCACCCCGATCGACGAGACGCTCGCCGCGCTGGACGACCTGGTGACCGCCGGGAAGGTGCGCTACCTGGGCAACTCCAACTTCGCCGGCTGGCAGATCGCCGACGCCGACTGGACCGCGTCGTCGCAGGGGCGTACCCGGTTCATCTCCGCGCAGAACCACTACTCGCTGGTGGAGCGCGGGGTGGAGGACGAGGTGATCCCCGCCTGTGAGCGGTTCGGCCTCGGCATGCTGCCGTTCTTCCCGCTCGCCAACGGGCTGCTCACCGGCAAGTACAGGCGCGGCGAGGCGCCCCCGGCGGACAGCCGCCTGGCCGGTGGCGGCCGGTACGCCGAGCGGCTGGCCGCCGCGCGCTGGGACGTCATCGAGGCGATCGAGGCGTACGCGGCCGAGCGCGGCATCAGCATGCTCCAGGTGGCCATCGGCGGCCTGGCGGCCCGTCCCGCCGTGACGTCCGTGATCGCCGGTGCCACGACTCCCGCCCAGGTGAGCTCAAACGCCGAAGCCGGCACCTGGCACCCCACAGAAGAGGACCTCGACGCCCTGGACGCCGTCCTCTAACCCTCACCCTTTGTGCGTTTGGGTGGGACGAAGGTTACGAGGGGGTTCCGTACGGGCGGTAGGCGTCGTACGGTAGGCCGCAAGTGACCCACGGGAGCCCGGTGCGGACCGGGCTGAGAGGGGGGCTGGGAGCCCCCGACCGTCGAACCTGATCCGGGTAATGCCGGCGCAGGGAGGAGCGTTGCCGTGCTGTCCCTGGGACGACTGCATCTCATCACCGACACCCGGCCGGGGCGTGACCCGCTCGCCGTGCTGCGTGCCGCCCTGCCAGTGGCAGGCGCCGAACTCGTCGTGCAGGTGCGTGTGGAGGACGACGCCACCGACCGGGAGGCATACGAGCTGGCGTGCCGGGTGACCGAGGCGTGCCGGCCGTACGGGGCGCTGTGCCTGGTCAACGACCGGCTGCACGTGGCGCTCGCGGTGGACGCCGCCGGTGGCCACGTCGGCGCGGACGACCTGCCGGTCGCAGCCGCGCGCCGCGTGCTCGGCCCGGACGCGGTGCTCGGCGCGACCGCCCGCGAGCCGGTGGGTGCCCGCGCGGCCGTGGATGCTGGCGCGAGCTACCTGGGCGTGGGCCCGTGCCACGTCACCACCACCAAGTCCGGCCTGCCGGACCCGATCGGCCCCGGAGGGGTACGCGCGGTCGCCGAGGCGGTGACCGTGCCGGTGATCGCGATCGGCGGGGTGACCGCCGCGAGCGTGCCGGAGTTGCGGGCGGCCGGGGCGTACGGGGTGGCGGTGGTCGGCGCGCTCAGCCTGGCCGCCGATCCGGCGCACGCCACGGCCGAGCTGATGCGGGCCCTGACGTGTTAAAAGGGGGCCCTTCCTCTACCGGAGGCGTTAACAAGGGGCCCTTCCTTACCGACGTGGCGGTGGTGGGGGGCGGGCCGATCGGGTGGGCGATCGCGTGGCGGTGCGCGCAGCGCGGGCTGCGCGTGGTGGTGCACGACGACCGGCCCGGGTCGGGCGCGTCGTCGGTGGCCGCCGGGATGCTCTCGCCGGTCGCCGAGGCGTACTTCGGTGAGCACGAGCTGACCGCGCTTCTCGTCGAGTCCGCCGCCCGCTGGCCCGGTTTCGCGGCCGAGCTGACCGGGGCGAGCGGCGTTGACCTCGGCTATCGCAGCGAGGGCACGCTCGTCGTCGGGCTCACCGCCGACGACCTGGCCGAGGCGGGGCGGCTGTGGTCGTACCAACGGGGTCTGGGACTGCCGATCACGCCGCTGCGCCCCTCGGAGCTGCGCGACCGCGAACCGGCGCTGGCGCCGCGCGTGCGCGGCGGCGCTGTCGCGCCCGGCGACCACCAGGTCGACCCGCGGCGGCTGGTCGCCGCGTTGCGCACTGCCGCGGAACGCGCCGGCGTGGAGCTGCGCCCGGCCCGCGTCGGCGCGCTGTCCGAGGTGGACGCGCGGGTCACAGTGGTCGCGGCCGGCTGCGGCGCGGCGGCGCTGAGCGGCCTGCCGGTCCGGCCGGTCAAGGGCCAGGTGCTGCGGCTGCGCGCGCCGGGCGGCGGCCCGCCGGGCTTCCGGCACGTGATCCGGGGGTACGCGGACAGCGAGCCGGTCTACCTGGTGCCCCGGGACAGCGGTGAGGTCGTCGTCGGGGCGACGGTCGAGGAGCGCGCGGACACCGAGGTCACCGCCGGTGGCGTGCTGACACTGCTGCGCGCCGCCGCGGAGCTGGTGCCGGAACTCGTCGAGTACGAGCTGGTGGAGGCCGTCGCGGGGCTGCGCCCCGGTACGCCCGACAACGCGCCGGTCATCGGGCCGCTGCCCGGGTGGCCGGGCGTGCTCGTCGCGACCGGGCACCACAGGCACGGCATCGTGCTCACCCCGGTCACCGCCGACCTGGTCACTGAGCTGATCGTCACCGGCGAGCCGGATCCCGCGTTCGCCCCCTTCACCCCGGACCGCTTCGGGAAGGAGCGCACGTGGAACTGATCGTCAACGGCACCGGCCGGACGCTGCCCGAGGGCGTCACAGTCGCCGAGGTGGTCCGCACCGTCACCGACCGGGAGCGCGGGCTCGCGGTGGCGGTGAACGGCGAGGTGGTGCCGCGCGCCGGCTGGTCGGCGAGCGTGCTGCGCGACGGCGACCGGGTCGAGGTACTCAGCGCCACCCAGGGCGGGTGAACGGTATGTCCACGCTGGAGATCGGTGGCGTGACGTTCGGCGCCCGGCTCATCCTCGGCACCGGTGGCGCGGCCAACCTGCACGTGCTGGAGCAGGCGATCCGCGCCTCCGGCACCGAGCTGTTGACGTTGGCGCTGCGCCGGGTGGACACCACGCCCGGCGGGTCGGGCGGCCTGCTCGACCTGGTGGAGCGGTGCGGCGTACGGCTGCTGCCGAACACGGCCGGCTGCCGCACCGCGGTGGAGGCGGTGAAGACGGCGCACCTGGCCCGGGAGGCGTTCGACACCGACTGGGTGAAGCTGGAGGTGATCGGCGACGAGCGCACGCTCCTGCCCGACGGGGTGGAGCTGCTGCGCGCCGCCGAGGAACTGGTGGCCGACGGGTTCACAGTGCTGCCGTACACCTCGGACGATCCGGTGCTGGCCCGGCGGCTGGCCGACGTGGGGTGCGCGGCGGTGATGCCGGCCGGGTCACCGATCGGCTCCGGGCTGGGCATCGGCAACCCGCACCACATCCGGCTGGTCCGGGCGGCGGTCGACGTGCCGGTGGTGCTCGACGCGGGCATCGGCACCGCCTCCGACGCGGCGCTCGCGATGGAGCTGGGCTGCGACGCGGTGCTGCTGGCGAGCGCCGTGACCCGGGCCGCCGACCCGGTGGCGATGGCCACGGCGATGCGGTACGCGGTCGAGGCCGGGCGGCTGGCGTACGGAGCGGGCCGTATCACCCGCCGTTTCCACGCCCTGCCGTCCACTCCCGACGACGGACGACCCGCCCTGTGACCGCCGTACGCGCTGCGGATCTTGGTACGGAGGCGCCCGTGGAGGGGCGGCCGCGTACCAAGATCCAGGGCGGCCCGAGCGGGGTCGTGCTGTTGAGCGATCGGCGCGTCGCCCGGGGGCCGCTCGTCGACGTGGTGGCGGGTGCCGTCGGCGGGGGAGTGCGCTGGGTGGTGCTGCGGGAGAAGGACATGCCCCGCGCCGAACGCCTCGCGCTCGCCGTCGAGCTGCGCGCGATCCTCGCCGAGGCAGGTGGCACGCTGATCGTCGCCGGACCCGATCCGCTCGACGGGGACGCGGTGCACCTGCCCGCCGCCGGGCCGTACCCGCCGCCCGCAGTCGGACTGGTCGGCCGGTCCTGCCACGACAACGCCGAGCTGGCCCGGCTCACCACCGAGCACTACGTCACCCTGTCACCGGTCTACGGGACAAGAACGAAACCCGGCTACGGCCCACCGCTGCGGCCCGACCGGCTACGCGAGCTGATCGCGGCCGGCCCGGTCCCGGTGCTAGCACTCGGCGGCATCGAAACGGCAGCCCAGGTAGCGGCCTGCGTAGAGGCAGGCGCAACAGGAGTAGCAGTCCTGGGCGCCATCATGCGTGCCCAGGACCCCGCCGAGACCGCCACCACGCTGGGCAGAGCCTTCCAGGAGGCGGCAGCCCTCAACCGCGACACCGGAGAAGACAAGTGACGCCGAAAACAGTTCTCAGCATCGCCGGCTCCGACTCCGGAGCAGGAGCGGGCATCCAGGCCGACCTCAAGACGTTCGCCGCGCTCGGGGCGTACGGCACCACAGTGCTCACCGCCGTCACCGCGCAGAGCACCCGGGGCGTGGACGCCGTCCTGCCCCTGCCGCCGCAGACAGTGCGCGACCAGATGGACAGCGTGCTCGGCGACTTCGACGTGCACGCCGTGAAGGCCGGGATGCTCGGCACCCCGGCGGTCGCGGACGCGGTGGCCGAGGCGGCCCGGGCCGGGCGGCTGCCGCACCTGGTCGTCGACCCGGTACTGGTCGCCACGAGCGGGCACCGGCTCGGCGTGGTGGAGGCGGTCGAGCGGCTGCTGCCGTACGCGGAGGTGGCGACACCCAACTGCGCGGAGGCCGCGGCCCTCACCGGAGGCCCGGTGGGCACCGTCGAGGAGATGGTCGCGGCGGCGGAGGCGCTGGCTGCGCGCGGCCCGGCGTTCGTGGTGGTGACCGGCGGCGACGTGGACGCCGACGGCGAGTCGGTGGACGTGCTCGCCGGCGGCGGAACCACACGGTTGCTGCGCGCGCCCCGGGTGGACACCCGGCACAACCACGGCACCGGCTGTTCGTTCTCGGCCGCCGTCGCGGTCCGGCTCGCCGCGGGCGACGCGGTGCCGGTGGCGGTGGCGGCCGCCAAGGAGTACGTCACCCGCGCGCTGACCGGCGCGCGGACCTGGGAGCTGGGCGCGGGACGCGGCCCGCTGGACCACTTCGGCTGGTCCGCATGAGCGACAGGGAGGCTGTCATGCAGGCACGTCGCAAGGTGTACGTGGAGGGGTCACGCCCGGACGTCCGGGTGCCGTTCGCCGAGGTGACGCTGACCGGGGACAACCCGCCGGTGCGGCTCTACGACACCTCCGGTCCCGGCTCCGACCCGGAGGTGGGGTTGCCCGCGCTGCGCGGTCGGTGGATCGCCGAGCGCGGGGACGTCGCGCCGGTACGCGGCGCCGGCACGCCGCTGGCGGGCGTGGACGGGAGGCGGCCGACGCAGCTCGCGTACGCCCGGGCCGGGATCGTCACGCCGGAGATGGAGTTCGTGGCGGTCCGGGAGTCGGTGGCGCCGGAGTTCGTCCGGGACGAGATCGCGGCCGGGCGGGCCGTCCTGCCGCTCAACGTCAACCACCCCGAGTGCGAGCCGGCCGTCATCGGCAAGGCGTTCCTGGTGAAGGTCAACGCCAACATCGGCACCTCGGCCGTCACCTCGTCGGTGGCCGAGGAGGTGGAGAAGCTGACCTGGGCCACCCGGTGGGGCGCGGACACCGTGATGGACCTGTCCACCGGCAAGCGCATCCACGAGACCCGCGAGGCGATCGTGCGGAACGCGCCGGTGCCGATCGGCACGGTGCCGATCTACCAGGCGCTGGAGAAGGTCGGCGGCGACCCGGTGAAGCTGAGCTGGGAGGTGTTCCGCGAGACGGTCATCGAGCAGGCGGAGCAGGGCGTCGACTACATGACCGTGCACGCCGGGGTGCTGCTGCCGTACGTGCCGCTCGCCGTGGACCGGGTCACCGGCATCGTGTCCCGGGGCGGCTCGATCATGGCGGCCTGGTGCCTGGCGCACCACGAGGAGAACTTCCTCTACACGAACTTCCGGGAGCTGTGTTCGCTGCTCGCGAAGTACGACGTCACGTTCTCCCTCGGCGACGGCCTGCGCCCTGGTTCCGTCGCGGACGCCAACGACGAGGCGCAGTTCGCCGAGCTGCGCACGCTCGGTGAGCTGACGAAGATCGCCTGGGAGTACGACGTCCAGGTGATGATCGAGGGCCCCGGGCACGTGCCGATGCACAAGATCAAGGAGAACGTGGACCTCCAGCAGGAGTGGTGCCACGAGGCGCCGTTCTACACGCTCGGCCCGCTGACCACCGACGTCGCGCCCGCGTACGACCACATCACCTCCGCGATCGGCGCGGCGATGATCGGCATGTTCGGCACCGCGATGCTCTGTTACGTCACCCCGAAGGAGCACCTCGGGCTGCCCGACCGCGACGACGTGAAGGCGGGCGTGATCGCGTACAAGATCGCGGCCCATGCGGCCGACCTGGCCAAGGGGCACCCGGGCGCGCAGGCGTGGGACGACGCGCTGTCGAAGGCCCGGTTCGAGTTCCGCTGGGAGGACCAGTTCAACCTGGCGCTCGACCCGGAGACCGCTCGGGCGTACCACGACGCGACGCTGCCCGCCGAGCCCGCGAAGACCGCGCACTTCTGTTCGATGTGCGGGCCGAAGTTCTGCTCCATGAAGATCACGCAGGAGTTGAAGGACTACGCGGCGCGGGGCATGCGCGGCAAGTCGGAGGAGTTCGTCGCCTCCGGGTCGCGGGTCTACCTGCCGCTGGCGTGAGCGAGGCCCGGGGCGGGTCGCTTCCGGCCCGCCCCGGCCGCCGTTCACTCGCGGTGGTGCCGCCCGGTACGCAGCGAGCGGGCGTCGTCGGCGTTGTCGTCCGAGGCGAGACCGGCGACCCAGTCCACGTACTCGTCGTCGGCCTCGGCACCCGGCTCGGCCGTACGGTCGGCCGGCTCCGGGTCGCCCTTGGCCCGGTTGCGCCGGAACAGGCCGCGCCGGGTCTTCGACTTCCCGCCGGACGCGTCGGCGTCGTCCGGTCCGGCGTGCCGCCCGCGCCGGGAGTCCGCCTCCGTCTCTGCGGCGGCGACCTCGGGCAGCGTGGCACCCGCCTCGCCCGGTACGGCGGTCGCCGCCTCGGGCCGGGCGGCCGGCCTTGCCGCCTCCGGCAGGGCGGCCGGTCCCGCCGGGCGGGCGTTCGTGGCGAGCGCGTCCCAGCCGGTGCTCGCGCCCGGCTCGGGCAGGCCCCGGTGGCGGGGGCGCGGCGCCGGCTCGGCCGGAGCGGACGCCTCCGCGCCGTCCCGGGCCGGTACGTCCGGTTCGGTGGTGGCGCGGTGCGGGCGGGCCGCCGGGGTGATCGGCCAGGCCGGGCGCACCTCGCCGGGCGCTCCGGTGACGTCCTCGAACATCGGGAACCGGGGCCGGGACGACGGGTCGGGCGCCGGGTCGTCGAAGAAGAAGTCGCGTCCGGTACGCCCGGCCGGTGCGACCTCGTTCGAGTCGGTGCTCGTGTCGTCCCGGTCCGGGTTCGTGGCCTGGGGGATCGGGGCGGTGCCGGCCGGCCCGGAGTCGGGGGAGGCCGGGGCGGTGGCGCGCGGGGCCTTCGGAGTGCGGGTACGCCGGGGGCGGGTGGTACGGCCCGTCGCGCCGGTGGCTTCGGCCGGGGGCGCGGCGGGGGTGTCGCTGTCCGCGTCGGCCGTGACCGGTCCGGCGAGGGCGCCGCTGTCCGTACGCGGGCCGGGAACGTGACCGTCGGCGGTGCCGCCGGTGGCCGGTGACGTGTCCGCGCCGGCGCTCGGGGAGGTGTCGTCCCCCGCGCGGGGTGCTGTGCCGTCGGCGGGTGACACCGGCCCGTCGGTCGTCCCGCCGGGCCGGCCGGCGCGGGTACGGCGCGGCCGGGTCACCCGTGGCGAGGTTGCCGCCGCTTCCGGCTTCGACGCGGCATCGTCCGTGCCGGCTGCCGAGCCGGTGCCTGAGGCGGTGGCGGACCCGGCGCCGCTGTCCGACCGGACACCGGTCGCCTGCCCGGACGCTCCATCGGCGGGTTCGGAACCGGCGGCCGGGTCGAGAGCGGTCGCACGGTCCGTGGTGGCCGCCTCGCCGGTGCCGCCCGCGTGGGCCGTGCCCGTGCCCGGACCTTCGACCGTGCCCGGACCCGTGCCCGGAGCCGGGAGCGGGTCGGGGCGGCCCGCGGCAAGGACGTCGATGGCCGAGGTCCGGCGCCCCGGAGGCAGCAGACCCGGCATGGGCTGGCCGTGGCTCGCATCGGCGACAGCCGAGCGCTCACCCGCCGGCCGTTCCGCGGCAACGGTCGGCTGATCGACGGCGGGCAGATCCGTGAGGGCCAGTCGACCGGCGGCGGGAGGATCGGTACCAGCGGCCGGCGCCGTCGCCGTGGCCGAGCCGCCGGGCTCCGGCCAGTTCCAGTGCGCCGGCGCGGCGGCGCCGCTCGTCACCGGAGGCACGGGCGGGGCGGCCGGGACGCCCGGAGTGGACGAGTGCGGCAGCGGCGCGAGGATGTCGGTGGCCTCGACGGCGTCGGGGTCACCGGTGGCGGTGACCGGCCGGGGCAGCACGGTGGTGGCGGTCGAGCCGAGTGCACCGGCGATCACGGCGATCAGCGCGCCGTAGTAGGGCGCGACCTGGTAGCGGTCGGTCGCCGAGCCGGGACCGGCGGTCAGGTAGGCGAACGCGACGAGCACCGGGCCGGCGGCCCCGGCCGCGCCGCCGATCAGCGGCGGCCATCCGGCCCGGCGGGCGAGCACGCCGACCGCCCCGCCGGCCAGCAGCGTGAGCACCGGCAGCAGCAGCATGGACAGGCGTTGCGCCGCCTCCGGATCCAGCCAGGAGGGTTCGAGGACGCCGAGCCGTACCGTGGCCAGCGGCCGGCTGGAGACGATCGTGGGCGCGACTGAGATCAGCGCCATCAGCCAGACGATCCCGGCGATGATCGCCACGCCCCAGCCGAACGGCGGCTTGAGCAGGACGGCGATCGCGGCGCCCGCTCCGACCACCGCGCCGAGGGCGGCGCAGATGCCGGCGGCCCAGACCGGGTCGACGGACCCGCCCAGCTCGGCCGCGCGGGCCGGCTGCATGCACAGCGGGGCGACCACCATCGCGCCCAGCGCGCTGACGCCGGCGGTGGAGAGCAGTTCGGTGGTGCCGCCGGGACTGTCGTCGCGGCGGGCGAAACGCTCGGTGAGGACGGCTCCGGCGACCGTGGCGACAGCGGCGAACCAGCCCACCCAGACGAGCTGGGCGGGCCACCGGTTGACCGAGACGTCCACGAACGCGCCGTCGAGGCGTACGACTCCGAAGCCGTACGCGATGCCCAACTGGCCGGCCCCGGCCAGCACGCTCACCCCGAGCGCCGTGAGCAGCAGCCTGCCCCACGTCCGAAAGGCCATGTCGGGCACGTTACGGCCCGGTGCCCCCGATCGCCACCTTGCCGCCGCGCGGCGCGGCGAACCTGCCGGTGTGGCTACTTCAGCTCGACCAGGCGCGCGAGGTAGGTGGTGTCGCCGACGTTCGTCAGCATGTGCACCGCGCCCGGGTCGCGGTAGACCACGCCGCCGGTCGGCTCGTCGGCGTCGATGGTGGTGCCGTCGATCGTCTGCACCACGTTCTTGGCGCCCTGGATCGCCACCACCAGGTACGGGTGGTCGTGGCGGTGCAGTGGCTGCCGCTCACCCGGCTCCAGCCGGATGTGCCAGACGCGTACGCGGTCGTTCTCGTACACGATCTCCTGGCCCACCGGGCCGAGTTCGAGGTCGGCGGAGAGTTCGGTCATCGTGGTCCGTCCAGTCGGGGGAGCACCTCGGCGGCGATGAGCTCCACGTGGTCGAGGTCGTCGAAGTCGATCAGGCGCAGGTGTACCCGGGTGGCCCCGATCGCGGCGAACTCGTCGATCCGGTCGACCAGCTGGGCGGGGGAGCCGACCACCGGGTCCTCCGGCGGCAGCGCGCTCGTGACGCGCAGCGGCGCGGCCCGGCGCCGCGCCTCGGCGTCGGTGCGTCCGATCGCCACCACGATGCCGGCGGAGAGCGTCAGTGGCGCGCGGCCGGAGGCGTCCCGCCCGGCGCGGTCGCACGCCTCGCGCACCCGCTCGTACGCGGCGGCGGTCTCGGCCACGCTCTTGAACGGCATGTTGAACTCGTCGGCGTAGCGGGCGGCCAGCTCGGGGGTGCGCTTCGGTCCCCGGCCGCCGACGATCACCGGCGGGCCGGGCTGCTGCACCGGCTTGGGCAGCGCGGGCGCGTCGACCAGCCGGTAGTGCTTACCGGTGAAGCTGTACGTCTCGTCGGACGGGGTGCGCCACAGTCCGGTGACGATCTCCAGTTGCTCGGCGAGCCGGTCGAAGCGCTCGCTGACCGGCGGGAACGGGATGCCGTACGCGGTGTGCTCGCGCTCGTACCATCCGGCGCCGATGCCCAGCTCGACCCGGCCGCCGCTCATCCGGTCGACCTGGGCGACCATGACCGCGAGTGGCCCGGGGAGCCGGAACGTGGCCGACGTGACGAGCGTGCCGAGCCGGATCCGGGAGGTCTCCCGGGCCAGCGCGGCGAGCGTCAGCCAGGCGTCGGTGGGGCCGGGCGGCGCGGGCTCGTCCCCCATGGCCCGGTAGTGGTCGGCCCGGAAGAAGCCCTCGAAGCCGGTCTCCTCGACCAGCCGGGCGAACCGGAGCTGGTCGTCGTAGTCCGCGCCGCGGTGGGGTTCGGTGAACACCGAGACCCGCATCGTCATCGTCCTCCCACGGGTACGCCCGGGGCGTCCCGCTCCATCAGCAGTTCGTGCAGCTCGGCGCTGATCCGCGCGACGTCGGCCAGGTGCTCGTGGCGGCCCAGCGTGCGGGGCCGGGGAACGTTCACCCCGACCACCTCGCGGATGCGGCCGGGGCGCGGACTGAGCACGACGACCCGGTCGGCGAGCAGCACCGCCTCGTCGATCGAGTGGGTGACGAAGACGATCGTCGCCTTCGTCTCCATGTGCACCCGCTGGAGTTCGCCGGAGAGTTCCTCACGGGTGAGCGCGTCGAGCGCGGAGAACGGCTCGTCCATGAGCATCACCCGGGGCGAGCCGATCAGCGACCGGCACAGCGATACGCGCTGCTGCATGCCGCCGGACAGCTCGTGCGGGAGGCGCTTCTCGAAGCCGCCCAGCCCGGCCATCTCCAGCAGCCTGCGGGCCCGGTCCCGGTGCTCGGCGCGGCGCCAGCCGAAGATCTCCACCGGCAGCAGCACGTTGTCCAGCACCGAGCGCCAGGGCAGCAGCGCCGGCCGCTGGAACAGCATCGCCACGTCGCGGCGGGGCTTCGTGATCGGCGTGCCGTCCACTGTGATCTGACCGCCGGTGACCGGCAGCAGGCCGGCGATCATGCGCAGCAGCGTGGACTTGCCGCAGCCGGAGCGGCCGAGGACGGCGACGAACTCGCCTTCGGCGACGTCGAGGTCGATGCCACGCAACGCCTCCACCCGCCCCGAACGGCCGTCGAAGGTGCGGGACACCCCGGACAGTCGGATCATCTCCCGCCGGCTCCCTTCCACGTCGTTCCGAACGTGAGCCGGGCTAGCGTAGCGGACCTTGCTCATAGCACCGTCCGGGGTGGACGTCAGTCCGCTTTCCGTCACGCAACTTCGTTTCCGTTCCGCAACCGGGACGGCGGCGGAAGGTCATCTGCCTTCTCGTACGCTATTGCGCGCGAAGAGTCCCCTCACGACGGTCCAGTCGGCCGAACTCACCTGCCGACCCCGTCGGACCCACGACCCGACCGGCGAAGAAGTCCTGGTCGGAAAGGACATGGTGCACTGATGAGAAGGCTGACCCGTACGGTCGCCGCCGCGGCTATGGCCACCGCCCTCGCCCTGGTGGGCGGCTGCAGCAGCGACTCGGAGAAGTCCGAGAGCGGTGGCGGCAACGGCGCGGCGCTGGAGAAGGTGACGTATCTCACCTCGTTCGGCAACTTCGGGCGTGACTCCTACGCCTGGGTGGCGAAGGACAAGGGCTTCTTCAAGGAGGCCGGTTTCGACGTCGACATCAAGCCCGGTCAGGGCACCGGCTCCGTGATCCAGACCATCACCGGCGGCCAGGCCGACTTCGGCCCGATCGACCTGACCGGTGGCATCCTTCAGCTCGGCAACGGCCAGGCGAAGGACTTCGTGGCGGTGGCCGCGATCCAGCAGCGCACGATGGCCGCCATCGTCACGGTCGAGGGCAAGAACATCGCCACGCCGAAGGACCTCGAAGGCAAGAAGCTCGCGGACACCCCGACGTCGGTCGTGCGCAACCTCTTCCCGACGTACGCGCGGCTCGCCGGTATCGACGGCAGCAAGGTGACGTGGGTCAACGGTGAGGCACAGGGCCTGATCGGCATGCTCGGCTCGGGCTCGGTGGACGGCATCGGCCAGTTCGTCGTCGGCCAGCCGACGGTGGAGACGGTGACCAAGAAGAAGCCGGTCGTCCTGCCGTACAGCAACGTGATGCAGGACCTCTACGGCAACGCGCTGATCACGTCCTCGAAGATCGCCAAGGAGAAGCCGGAGATGGTGAAGAAGTTCACCGCCGCGCTGCTCAAGGGCCTGGAGTACTCGCTGGCCAACCCGGACGAGGCGGCCGAGATCCTGAAGAAGAACGTGCCGGCCGCCGTGCCGGCCGCGGCCTCCGCGGAGCTCCAGCTGATGGCCGCGTACGTCCGGTCGAGCAACTCCGGCACCGCGATCGGCACGCTGGACAGCGGCCGGGTGGCCAAGAGCATCGCGCTGCTCCAGGGCGCCGGTGCGCTGAAGCAGAACCTGACCCCGGACCAGATCATCGACTTCAACCTCGCGCCGAAGGCCTGACCGGTCCGCTCGGGCCAACGGGGGTGCGACCCGCCGGACACCCGGTGGGGCGCACCCCCTTCCCGTGCCGGTCACACCGATCGGCGCAGAGAGGAGGACACGTTGACACAGTCGACCGAGGCCCGGCCGGAGGCGCCGCCGCGCCCGGCGGTCCGGCGCGGGATCGCCGTGAGCCCGGCGGCGGCCGGATTGCCGGCGCTGGGACTGGTGATCGCGGTGGCGGCCTGGTGGCTGGTCACCTCGGGCCTGAACCTGGTGCACCCGGCCGCGCTGCCCCCGCCGCAGGCGGTGGGGAAGTCCCTCGCCGGCACCACCGAGGTGCTGTTGCCCGCGCTGGGCATCACCACCTGGATGACGGTGTTCGGCTTCCTGCTCTCGTCGGCGGCCGGGGTGCTGATCGGGATGGCGCTGGCCGCCTCCCGCCGGGTGGAGCGGATGTTCGCGCCGCTGCTGGTGGCGGTGAACGCGGTTCCGAAGATCGCGTTCGGGCCGCTGCTCGTGGTGGCCGTGGGCTGGGGGCAGAAACCCATCCTGACCATGGTGTTCCTGCTCTGCTTCTTCCCGATCGTGCTCTCCACCGCCACCGGTCTGACCACCACTGCGGCGGACCTGGCGGAGCTGGGCCGGTCGCTCAACGCCTCGTGGTGGCAGTCGTTCCGCAAGGTGCGCTTCCCGGCGGCGCTGCCGCAGATCTTCGTCGGGCTCAAGGTGGCCATGCCGCTGGCCGCGATCGGCGCGGTGATCGGGGAGTTCTATTCCGACCGCCCGGGTCTGGGTTACCAGATCCTCCAGTACAACGGCGTCGGTGACACCGCGACCGCCTGGGCTGCGATCGTGCTGGTGGCGCTGATGAGCATCGTGCTGTACGCCGGCCTGAGCCTGGTCGAGCGCCTGGCCCTGCCCTGGGTGCGGGCCACCACCTCGGCCCGCTGAGCGCACCGACAAGAGAACCTCAACCCACGGGCGGCGGCCGCCCGAGACAGGTGTGGCCCCACCGCAACCGGCGCAGGGATCGAGCTCGACCGCCCGGAGCCGGTTGCGGTGGGGCCACACCCCACCGCAACCAAGCAATCAGCCAGCCAGCCGCCAACGACCACCACGAGCCACGAGCGTCGTCAACGCCTGCGGCATCAACCCGGAGTGGTTGTCCGGCGTCATCCGGATCGGCCCGGACAGCCCGTCGAGCTGCGAGGTCTCCAGCACGTCACGCAGCGCGTCCCGGTCGACCTTGCCCGGCTCGCCGCCGGCCCGCTGCTCGGCGTCGGCGATCAGCTGGACCGCGTCCGCCGCGAACGAGGAGAAGCCGTTGTAGCCGCCGAACCGGGCGGTGTAGTCCTGGAACCACTGCCGGCGCGCGGCCTTCGCCGGGGTGGTGGCGATCACGTCGTCGATCACCATGGTCTGGGTGAAGATCAGCGTGGCCTCCTCGGTGGAGCGGGCCGACGGGCCCAGGAAGAGGTCGCCGGCGGCCGTGGCGTCGAAGAACAGCGAGCCGCGGAACTTGCTCTGCCGGGCGGTGGTGGCGGCGAGCGTCGCCTGCTCCGGCGTGGTCCACAGGACCAGGGCCTGCGGCTTGCGGGCGATCAGCTCGTTGATCTGCGTGCCGACCTCGGTGTCGGTGGCGCGCACCGACTCGTTGCCGACCAGCTTGACCGTGGTCTTGCTCAGTTCGCGGCGCAGGGCGGTGAGCCCTTCCTGGCCGTAACCCTCGGCGCTGTGCAGCAAGGCCACCTTGCGGACCCCGCGCCGGTCCAGTTCCGCGGCGAGCGCGGCGGCGCTGTCGGTGGCGTTCGGGGCGAGCTTGAAGACATATCGGCGCTCGGCCACCGGCTCGGTGACCGCGCTCGACGACGCGAGTGCGATCGTCGGAATGCGCTTCTCACCGATCGTGCGGGCCGCGCCGACGGCGCATTCGTTGCAACCGCCCATGATGACGGCGCTCACCCGCGAGTCACCGCTGAAATCATTGATGTTCCGCAAGGATTCCGCGGCGTCCGAGCGGTTGTCCTTGACCCGCAGATCGATCTTCCGGCCGCCCAGTGCGCCGGAGGCGTTCAACTGCTCGACCTTCAGTTCCAGAGCCCGTTGGTAGACCTTGCCGACGGGCGCCGACGCGCCGGAGAGTTCCAGGTCGGCGGCGATCACGATCGGGCTGGTGTCCTGCGGTTCCCCGCCGATCCCGCAGCCGGTGAGCGTGGTGGCCAGCACGGCCGATGCGAGCGCCGCGATGCTCGCGGAGCGGATGGGGCTCAACTCAGTCCTCCAGGTGCGGCGCGGGCCGACGCCCGATCACCGCCGCTCGTCCGTCCTCAGTGGAGGAACGGGATTGGTTTGCCGTACGGTGTGCGCGAAGCCTGCAAAACCTTGCCAATGCCGGGGCCTGTGGTCAAGCGGGGATGTCGAGCGCTGTTTCGGGACAGTCATCCCACATGCTGGGGACACGGAACATTAACCGACAATTACTGCACAGATGCAGGCGACCACTCTGGAGTGACATCCCCTGTTCAGGGGGTTGGAGAAAAGAAGGTATTAGGTGATCGGATCCCGGGTTGCGTCGGCCGCGACCGTTTCCTGCCCCACTGCGGCTTCCCAAACAGGATCTCGTCTGATGAAATCGCGGCCGTGCCGCGCGTGGCGCTGGCCGCTGCACCAGGCACGGGTCAGCGGGTCGCGCGTGGAAGAAACGACGGAGGCGATGTCGTGAGCACCGGACCTACGACCCTGCCCGGGAGCCCCAACGCCGAACAGCGGAACCGGCGCCGGCGCCTGCCCAGGCTGCGCGACGCGCGGATCCGCTCCAAACTCGCCCTCATCCTGGTCGTTCCGGTCGCGGCTGTCATCGCACTGGCAACTATCCGACTCGTTTCGGTCGGCCAGGGCGCGTACGAGGCGGATCAGGTCCGGTCGCTGAGCGCGGTGTCGGTCGATATCGCGGCCCTCACCCAGGACCTGCACAAGGAGCGGATGGCGGCGGCGGTCTTCCTGGCCGACCCGAACCAGAAGCCGGACGCGTACAACCTGCGGGTGCGACAGACCGACGAGCGCATCGCGGCGTACCAGGACGAGCGGGGCAAGCTCGGCGACGTGACGGGCGCGATCAGCGACCAGCTCAAGGTGATCGACGCCCACCTGTCCACGTTGAACGGCACCCGCCAGGAGGTGCTGGACCGGCTGCAGATGCCGGTGGCCGAGGCGAGCCTGCGCTACGGCATCGTGCTGGACGACCTGGTCGCGTACAGCGACGCGCTGGCCCAGCAGCCGGGCGCGGACAGCCTGGCCGACGCCCGCCGCGCGGTGGCCGCGTTCGCCCACGCCAAGGCCCAGGTGGCCGAGGAGCAGGCGGTGGCCTTCACCGCCCTCGACGGCGGCCAGGTCGGCGAGGAGCAGTTCTCGTCCTTCGTGGCCACGCTCACCGGTCAGCAGGAGGCGCTGCTCACCTTCTCCCGGTCCGCGACGCCGGGCCAGCGGGCCCTGGTGGACCGCACCGTCTCCGGTGACGCCGTCCAGCTCGCCGACCGGGTCGCCGGCGACGTCTCCCGGTCCATCGGGCGTCAGGCGCTGGTCACCCGCGACGAGGCGTCAGCCGCCATCGGCGCGGTCGACGACCTGATGCGGTGGGCCGAGATCCAGCTCCTGGACGACATGCTGGCCGACGCCGACGAGGCACGCGCCGACGTGATCCGGCAGGCGATCGTGGAGAGCCTGCTCGTGCTGCTCACGCTCGCCGTCGCGGTGACGCTCGCCGTGGTGCTGGCCCGCTCGCTCAACGACTCGCTGCGCCGGCTGCGCGAGGGCGCGCTCGCCGTGGCCAACCACGACCTGCCGGACGCGGTGAGCCGGCTGCAGAACGTCAACGCCATCGGTGACGGCGGCGTGGACGAGATCGTCCAGCAGGTACGGGATCCGATCAAGCTGAGCAACCGCGACGAGGTCGGCCAGGTGGCGGTGGCCTTCAACGTGGTCCACCGGGAGGCGGTCCGGGTCGCGGCCGAGCAGGCCGCGCTGCGGACGAGCGTCTCGGCGATGTTCCTCAACCTGGCCCGCCGCTCGCAGAGCCTGGTCGACCGCATGATCGGCGAGCTGGACGCGATCGAGCGTTCCGAGGAGGACCCGAAGCGGCTGGCGCAGCTGTTCGAGCTGGACCACCTCGCCACCCGGATGCGCCGCAACGACGAGAACCTGCTGGTGCTCGCCGGCGCCGACTCGGCCGTACCGCGCCGCGACGACGCGCTCCTGGTCGACGTGCTGCGCGCCGCGCAGTCCGAGGTCGAACTCTACAACCGGATCGAGTTCGGCACCGTCGACACCGACATCTCGGTGGCCGCGCACGCCGTCAACGACGTCGTCCGGCTGGTCGCCGAGCTGCTCGATAACGCCACCCGGTTCTCGCCGCCGAACACCATCGTGGTGGCCGACGGCCGCCGGATCCGCGACTACGTGCTGATCCAGATCGAGGACCGCGGTCTGGGCCTCAGCGACGACCAGCTCGACTCGCTCAACCGGCGACTGGCCGCGCCGCCGACCGTCGACGTGGCCGCGTTCCGGCTGATGGGTCTGGCCGTGGTGAGCCGGCTCGCCTCCCGCTACGGGATCCGCGTCGAGCTGCGCCGCAACGTCGAGGGCGGCACCGTCGCCCAGGTCACGCTGCCGAACTCGACAGTGGTGCTGCCGGCCAACCGGGGCCAGGCCCCGCTGACCCGGCCGCGTCAGCCGCTCGCCGTCGAACAGTCGCCGCTCAGCCAGGTCGGCGCCGCCGACGCGCTGGCCGGCGCCGGGCGGGGCGCGGCCACGGCGACGCTCGCCGACCAGTGGCGCGGGGCGACCACCGCTCCGCCGTCGCGGTGGCAGACGCCCGGCGAGACGCGCGACACCACGCCCGGCGTACAGCTGGGCGGGGCGACCGGCGCGCTGCCCACCGTGGCGGCGCCCGCCCCGGTGGCCGCGGCACCCGCCGCGCCGGCTCCGGTCTCCGGAGCGGGCTGGTCGGCCGGGGGACCGACGGTGGCGTACCCCGCGCTGGACCCGCTGCCCAAGCGGACGCCCGGTGTCGAGACCGCGCAACCCGCGACCCAGGCCGCACCTCCGGCCTACCAGCCGCTCGCCGCGGCGCCGGCGGTGGAGAGCACCCCGGCGACGCCGGTGGTGGCCCGGCCCGAGCAGCGGGCCGAGGCGCCGATATTCCGTGAGATGGAAGCGGTCTGGTTCCGTTCGCACGGAGAGGACGAGACCACCATCTTCACCCGTCCCACGTTCGGCGAGCCGCCCGCGCCGGCACAGCCGCCGGTGGCGCCCCCCGTGGCGCCGGCGCGTCCGAAGCTGCCCACCCGTACCCCTGGGGCCCAGGCGTCAGGGCTGACCACGTCGACCACGCCACCCGCGTACAGTCCGCCGGAGGTCCCGTCCACGCCGCCGGCGGCCGCGACGCCGCCCCCGGCGCCACCCGCCGCCCAACCCGCGCCCGCGCCGTCGATCGACCCGGAGGCCTGGCGTACGGCGGCCGACGAGGGCTGGTCCCGGGCCAACCGTGCCGCCGAGCCCACCACCGGCGGGACCACCCGCTCCGGCCTGCCCAAGCGGGTGCCGCAGGCTCAGCTCGTGCCCGGCGGGATAGAGCCGAAGAGCGGCCGGGACCGCAGCCGGCGCACGCCGGACGAGGTACGCGGCCTGCTCTCCGCCTACCACCGTGGCGTCCAGCGGGGCCGTACGGCCGGCGCCGACCTGAACAGCACCTCGACCAAGGAGACGAACCGATGAACAGGCCGGCGGCCATGCAGGACATGGGGTGGCTTCTCACCAACTTCGCCGACAGCGTTGCGGGTATCGCGCACGTGGTGGCGGTGTCCGCGGACGGGCTGCTGCTCGCCTCCTCCCGGGACCTGCCCGGTGACCGGGCCGACCAGCTCGCCGCGATCACCTCCGGCGTGGTGAGCCTGACCGAGGGCGCGGCGCGGATGTTCAGCGCCGGCGGGGTGTTGCAGACCGTCATCGAGATGGACAGCGGCTACCTGTTCCTGATGTCCATCAGCGACGGTTCCTCGATGGCCGTGCTCGCGGCGCGCAGCTGCGACGTCGGCCAGGTGGGCTACGAGATGGCGCTGCTGGTCGAGCGGGTCGGTCAGGCACTGGTCCCGCTGCCGAGAGACGCGGTCCGGTCCTGATCGGACCGGGGAGCTGACGACCGGAGCCGGTGCGGCTCCGAACGAGGGGAGGTGATCGCGAGATGGACCCGCGACGTGATCCACGTGGCGCGCTGGTGCGGCCGTACGCGGTCACCCGGGGCCGCACCGAGCCGTTGCAGAACATCGCGCTCGAAGCGGTGCTGTCGAGCACGCCGACGCAGTCGGCCGAGGCGCGCTTCGCCGGGCACGACAAGTACCGGATCTCCTCGGTCTGTGAGGGCCGGGCGCAGTCGCTCGCGGAAATCGCCGCTTACACCCGGATGCCGCTGGGCGTCACCCGGGTGCTGGTCGCCGACATGGTGGCCGAGGGCCTGCTGACGCTACACACTGCCGCTCCCGCGACGGGTTTCGCGGCGCGGATGAACCTGCTTGGAAGGGTGCTAAGTGGACTTCGCGAACTATGACCCCGACGGGGTGAACCGCGGCCGGGAGATCATCTCCGCGAAGATCGTGATCGCGGGTGGCTTCGGCGTGGGCAAGACCACGCTCGTCGGGGCGATCTCCGAGATCCAGCCGCTGACCACCGAGGCGCTGATGACAGCGGCCGGCGTGGGCATCGACGACGCGTCGAAGGTGCCGGGCAAGGAGACCACCACGGTCGCCATGGACTTCGGCCGTATCACCATGGCCGAGGACCTGATCCTCTACCTGTTCGGCACGCCGGGCCAGACCCGCTTCTGGTTCATGTGGGACGAGATCATCAGGGGCGCGGTCGGCGCGGCGGTGCTGGTGGACACCCGCCGGATCACCGACGCGTTCGCGCCGCTGGACTACTTCGAGAACCGCAAGCTGCCGTACGTCGTGGCGTTGAACCGCTTCGGCGACGCGCCGCACTACGAGCTGGAGGAGGTCCGGGAGGCGCTCGCCATCTCCCCGGACGTGCCGATGGTCCTGTGCGACGCCCGCCAGCGGGACTCGGTCAAGCAGGTGCTGGTCACGGTGGTGGAGCACGCCATGCTCCGCCTCCAGGCCGAGCACGGCTACCCGGCCTCGGTGGGCTGACCGCCTGCGGGTCAGTCGACCCGCAGGCGGTACCCCCGCTTGACCACCGTCTGCACCACGCGGGGCGCCTTCAGCCCGGCCCGCAGGCGGGCGACCGCCATCTCCACCGCGTGCTCGTCGGCGCCGCGCGGCAGCGTCCGCAGCAGTGCGGTGCGGGAGAGCACCTTCCCCGGTGACGCGGCCAGCGCCCGCAGCACCGCCATCGGCGCCGGCGCCAGCTGGCGCAGCTCCCCGTCGACCACCGCGGCGTGCCCGCGCAGCGTCAGCACGTGCCCGGCCGCCTTCACCGAGACCGTGCGCCGGGGCAGCTCCTCGACGATGGTGCGGACCAGCGCGCCCAGCCGGGCCCGGCTCGGCGCGCTCACCGGCACCCCGCGCCGCACCAGCGGCTCGGCGGTGACGGTGCCGACGCACCCGGCCAGCACGTCACCGCGCAGCGCCTTCAGCACCGTCTCGGTACGGTCCCCGGCCGCCCGCAGCAGCGCCTCGGCCGCCGGGGCCGAGGTGAACGTGACCGCGTCGACGAGACGCCCGGCCACCAGGTCGATGAGCCGGTGCAGCGGCGCCGGGTCGGCCGGCGGCGCCCACCGGTACACCGGCACCTCGATCACCGTGGCGCCGGCCGCCACCAGCGCGTCGGCGCACTCGGGCTGCCGCTCGCCGTGCAGTTGTATCGCCACCACCTGGCCGGCCACCCCACGCCGGACCAGGTGCTCGACCACCTCGTCGCAACTCTCCGAATCCGGTGACCAGTGCTCGCGCAGCCCGGCGGCACGGATCGCGCCGGTCGCCTTCGGACCGCGGGACACCACGTACGCGCGGGCGAGCGTGGTGCGCAGCGGCTCGGCCAGCCCCCAGCCCTCGGCCGCCTCCAGCCAGCCCCGCATGCCGATGCCGGTGTTGGCCATCAGCACGTCCGGCGGGTGTTCCAGGCAGGCCCGGGTGGCCTCACGCAGGTCGGTGTCGTCGGCCAGCGGGACGATCCGCAGCGCCGGGGCGAGCACCACCCGCGCACCGCGCCGCTGGAGCAGCGCGGCCAGTTCGTCGCGCCGCCGGTCGGCGGTGACGCCGATGGTGAAGCCGGCCAGCTCGTCCCGCATCATTCCTCCTGCCGCAACCGCACCTCGACCAGGCCGTCCCGGCAGCGCACCGGGTGCCGGCGCAGCGTCACGCCCGGTAGGTCCAGGCACCGTCCGGTGGTGAGCTCGTAGACCTGCTTGTGCAGCGGCGAGGCGAGCGTGGGTACGCCGCCCCGGCTGCCGACCAGGCCCCGGGACATGACGTACGCGCCGCCGACCGGGTCGAGGTTGTCCACCGCGTACAGCCCGTCTGCGGTACGGAAGACCGCCACCTGTACGCCGTCGACGAGGGCGGCCACGCCCCGGCCGGGGTCGAGCCGGTCCAGCGGGCAGACCGGGGTCCAGTCCAGCGTGACGACGGGGCTCATCGGCGTACCTCCGGCAGGCCCAGCGCGACGGGCTGGCGGCGGTGTCCGCCGCCCGGGGGTGCGCCCCGGGCCGGCACCGGCTGGCCCCGCTCCTGGATGAACGTGATGGACGGGTCGGGCACCTCGGGCGCGTTGACGAAGGAGGTGAAGCGGCGGAGCCGGTCCGGGTCCTCCAGGATGTCGCGCCACACGCCGCGGGGCCGGTCGCGCAGCAGCGGGGTGGTGAGCCGGTCCGGGTGGTCGAGCAGGTCGGCGGCGGTCCAGCCCTTCTGGCACAGCCCGCCCCGGTTGGTGGGGAAGTCGCGGGCGCCGACCTCGACACCGTCGCCGGTGGCGCGCAGCACCATGCCGCACTGCAACGCGCAGTACGGGCAGTGCGTGGCGGCCTCGACGGGGCGTGACCCCGTTCGTGTCGCCGGGCGTGCACCGTCTGTCATGTCGGAAAAGCGTGCCGTCGGGCGGTTTCCGGTCCGGGTCTGCTCTGTTTCGGTCCTGTCACGAGCGCTTCACACCGCACGCGCGTGACGAGACGTTTCGCAGGGCTTAGAATACGGGACGAGAATCTCATATATCGGGAGGCGTGATGAGCGTGGCGGACGCGTTCGACGCGGTGGCCGGCAGCTACGACCAGGCCCGACGCCGCCTGGTGCCCTGCTTCGACGCCTTCTACGGCACCGCTGTCGAGGTGGCCGCACCCCCGCTGCGCGCCGCGCTCGCCGCCGGGCGTACCCCCGAGGTGCTGGACCTGGGCGCGGGCACCGGCCTGCTGTCCCTGCTGCTGACCGCGGCCGTCCCCGGGGTCCGCCTGACGCTCGTGGACGGCGCCCCCGGCATGCTCGCGGTGGCCGCCGGGCACCTGGACGCCCGTGGCGTGGCACACCGCACCGTCCACGCCGACCTGGCCGACGCGCTGCCCGCCGGCCGGTGGGACGCGGTGGTGTCCGCGCTGGCCATCCACCACCTCGACGACGAGGGCAAGCGGACGCTGTACAAGCGGGCCGCCGACGCGCTCGTCCCCGGCGGGGTGTTCGTCAACGCCGAGCAGGTGGCCGGCCCGACCCCGGCGCTGGACCGCCGCTACGACGAGGTGTGGACGGCACGGATCGCCGAGCTGGGCTCCGACGCCGAGGAGATCGCCGGCGCCCGGGAGCGGATGCGGCACGACCGGCCGGCCCCGGTGGCCGAGCAGTGTCGCTGGCTGACCGAGGCGGGCCTGGTGGACGTGGACTGCTTCTTCAAGGAGTGGCGTTTCGCGGTCTTCGGCGGTCAGCGGCCGGGCGGATCGGCGAGGTGATTCTCGAGCCGTTCGGCGAAACGGGGTGCGCCGGCCTTCCGTAGGTGGGCGATCAACTCGACCGTGTCCTTGTCCTCTGAGACGAGGCTGCGCCGGTAGTAGTCGATCTGCCGCGCCAATGCCCGCAGAACCAGGGGCATCGAACGGTCGGCCGCCCAGTTGAGGAACTCGTCGCCGGTGAGGACCGACAGTGATTCCCGCACGCATTCCGGAGGAAAGGCGCGCCGGTCGTCGGTCACCAGGATGTCGGCGCGGCCATGGACGGCGGCGGCCAGGACATGCCGGTCGTCCGGGTCCGGCGGGCACGGCACGTCGTTCGGCGAATAGCCGGTGACGAGGCCGTACGGAAATGCCTGGACGAAACGACGCCGCTGCCCACCGATCGCCTGTTCGGAATGCTCGGGCCGCTTGCGGCGCAGGCGGTACATCCATTCCGCCAGGACATCCTCGCTGTACCGCAGATCGAAGACGGCGCAGTCGCCTTCGAGCGCGAGAAGGCTGATCCAGTCGCGAAGGGTCCTGGAAAAGAGAACGTTCGCGTCCAGGAACACCAGTGGGGCGCTGGGGATCACAGTGGACACCCTACCCAGCGCCCCTTTGCCGGTCCGGGAACTACACGTCGTCGGTGAAGCCCAGCGCGTCGGACTCCCACATCAGGGCCTCGTACGACTTCCGTCGCTCTTCCATCTGTCGTTGCCGGAAAGCGAGGACGTCGCGGAGAAAGAGGCGCCGGTGGCTCCCGACCCGGTGGGACGCTATCGACCCGTTCTCCAGAAGGCGGACGAGTGTGGGGCGGGACATACCGAGCAGCTTCGCCGCCTCGGTCGTCGTCAGTTCGCGGGAGATGGCGCTGATCGCGACGCCGTCGCCGCGGGCGAGCATCGCCGAGATCTGATGGAGGACGTCGAACATCTGGGCGGGAACCTCGACCTCTTCGCCGTCCGCCGAGACGAGGCGGGCCACGCTCCCGCCTGCGGCAAGGGGGTGCCGCACGAGGAACTCCTCCATGGCGGCTGCCTTCTGGCGCTCCGCCCCCTCGGTGGGCATGAAAGAGGCGGCCATGCCGGTTCTGAGGCTCATGACGGCTCCCTGTGGCAGACGTGGCTCGCGTCCTAACCGCTCGGACTCACACCATCGTCGCTTCCAAGTGCAATATCCGCAACCAGCTTCGGTTGTTCCACGTGATGATGTCCTAATCCCTGATCGGTGGGGACGCGGATGACTGGTGGTCATACCGATGGGTAGTCTTTCCGGCATGACCGCCAAGGTGACGCTGTCGTTCTCCGACGAGACGATCGAGGAAGCACGCCGGTTCGCCAAGCGGGAAGGGCTCTCCCTCTCCGCCTGGATGGACCAGGCCGCCCGGGAGAAGGCGCTCCGCGAGGTCTTCACCGCGCACGCCGACGCGGTCGGCCGTGCCGGTCTGGACCTGGAAGCCGCCGCCCTGGCCGACGCCCAGGAGGCCGCGCTCGTCGACGACGCCCTGTTCGGCGGGCGTCCGCGTGCTGCGTAGGGGCGAGATCTGGCGCATCTCCGGCGCCCGGGAGCGGTTCGGCCTGGTGATCAGCTCCGACGTCTACAACGCCACCGCGGTACCGATCGTGATCGTGGCCGAGGTGGTAGAGGAGTCGCTGCTGCGCGACTCGCCGCTCGCCGTGCGGATGGGCGCGTACGTGGTGATGCCCGACCGGATCTCCTCGCCGATGAAGAAGTGGTTCACCGAGTGCGTGGACGTGGCCGACACCGAGACCATGCAGCGGGTCGGCCGGGCGCTGCGGATCCTTCAGGAGCTGTGACCGCCTCACCGGCGCCGTCCGGCGGACGTGCGATCTCCGTTGCCGCGCCGACGCGTGCGGGGCACGCGGGGGAGACCACAGGCTGAGAGCGTCGCCTCGTCATCGACGAGGAGGAGCCGCCCGTCAGCACGCTCGTTTCCGCACCCACACCACCGCCGGCCACCACCGCCGGCCGGCTCACCGAATGGCGGCCGGAGGACCCGGCGTTCTGGGCGGCCGGTGGCGCCCGGGTGGCCCGGCGCAACCTGTACGTCTCGATCTTCGCCGAGCACGTCGGCTTCTCGGTGTGGAGCCTCTGGTCGGTGACGGTGCTGTTCCTGGGCCCGCTTCGGCGGCCGGAACTGGACCATCGTGAGCGCCCTGCTGCTGCTCGTGCCGGCGGTGCCGATGGCGGTGCTGATCGAGCCCGGGGTGTCGTACGCCACGCTGACTACCTGGCCTTCATCGCCTGGTACGCGCTCTGTTTCCTGGTGACCTGGGTGGTCTACCTGCGCCCCGGGCCGCGTACGCCGGTCGGCGTGTGACCTGTGCCATGACGAACCCGCAGGCCACGCGCGGCGCGACCCCGTTTTGACCTGCCGCCGGGCGGCCGGGTATCGTTGCCTGCTGTTGTACGACATTCTTAGGCGTGCCGCATCAGGTACGCTTGGTCGTTCGTGCGCGCTGGTCCGGCTGGGTACTCCTGGTCACCTCGGCGCGCGACCCCAGACCGACGACGAGACAAGGTAGACCTGTGCGTACGTACAGCCCGAAGCCGGGTGAGATCGAGCGTCAGTGGCACGTCATCGACGCCTCTGACGTCGTGCTGGGCCGCCTGGCGACCCACGCCGCCACGCTCCTGCGTGGCAAGCACAAGCCGACTTTCGCGCCGCACGTCGACACGGGCGACTTCGTCGTCATCGTGAACGCGGGCAAGGTCGCGCTGACCGGCAACAAGCGTCAGACCAAGATCGCTTACCGCCACTCCGGATACCCGGGCGGCCTGAAGCGGGTCGGCTACGACGAGCTGCTGACCAAGCGGCCCGAGCGGGCCATCGAGCTGGCCGTGAAGGGCATGCTCCCGCACAACAAGCTGGGCCGTCAGCTTCTCAAGAAGCTGAAGGTCTACGCCGGTGCCGAGCACCCGCACACCGCGCAGCAGCCGGTGCCGTTCGAGATCAAGCAGATCGCGCAGTGAGCGCGGGCGAAGGAAGCAGCATGACCGACATCACCGCCACCGAGGTCGCCCCCGAGGCCACCGAGGCGCCGGCGCCCGTCGCGCGCGCGCCCCGTGGTGACCGCCCGATCCAGACCGTGGGCCGGCGCAAGGAAGCCATCGTCCGGGTCCGGATCGTCCCGGGTAGCGGCAAGATCACCTGCAACGGCCGCGACCTCGAGGCCTACTTCCCGAGCAAGGTGCACCAGCAGCTCATCAAGGACCCGCTGGTCACCGCCGAGAAGGCCGAGGCGTTCGACGTGATCGCCAACCTGCGTGGCGGCGGCACCACCGGCCAGGCCGGCGCGCTGCGGCTCGCCATCGCCCGGGCGCTGATCGTCAGCGAGCCCGACGACCGCCCGGCCCTGAAGAAGGCCGGCTTCCTGACCCGTGACGCCCGGGTCAAGGAGAGCAAGAAGTACGGCCTCAAGAAGGCCCGCAAGGCTCCCCAGTACTCGAAGCGCTGATCACCACAAGCGTCTTGTACTTCTGACGGACGGCCGGTTCGCCTCCCCCATCCGGGAGGCGGACCGGCCGTTCCGCGTTTCTCCTCTCATCGGCAGTTCCACGGAGGTTGGCGGGTATGGGCCGGTTGTTCGGCACGGACGGCGTACGCGGGCGGGCGAACGCGGATCTCACCCCGGAGTTGGCGCTTGCGGTCGCGGTGGCCGCGGCCCACACGCTGGCCGAGACCGACAAGAGCCATCCGCCGCTCGCGGTGGTCGGCCGGGACACCCGGGCCAGCGGCGAGATGCTGGAGGCGGCGGTGGTCGCCGGGCTCACCAGCGCCGGCGCCAACGTGGTACGGGTCGGCGTGCTGCCCACCCCGGCGGTGGCGTTCCTCACCGCCGAGGCCAAGGCCGACCTGGGCGTGATGCTCTCCGCCTCGCACAACCCGATGCCTGACAACGGCATCAAGCTGTTCGCCGCCGGTGGGCACAAGCTGCCCGACGAGATCGAGATGCGGATCGAGGAGGCGGTGGAGGCCAACGCCACCACCGCCTGGAAGCGTCCCGTCGGCGCCGGTGTCGGCCGCGTGCACGACCTGCTCGACGGCGCCGACCACTACGTGCAGCACCTGGTCGGCACCGTGCCGCACCGCCTCGACGGGATCAAGGTCGTGGTCGACTGCGCCAACGGCGCGGCGGCCGACGTCGCACCGGTCGCCTACCGGGAGGCCGGCGCCGAGGTGATCGCCATCCACGCCGAGCCGGACGGGCTCAACATCAACGACGAGTGCGGCTCGAACCACATCGAGGCGCTGTGCGCCGCTGTGGTCGAGCACGGCGCGCACCTCGGCATCGCCCACGACGGTGACGCCGACCGCTGCGTCGCGGTCACCGCCGACGGGAACGAGGTCGACGGCGACCAGGTCATGGCGATCCTCGCGCTGGCCATGCGGGACGCCGGCGAGCTGACCCAGGACACCCTGGTCGCCACAGTGATGAGCAACCTCGGTCTCCGCCTGGCCATGTCCGAGCACGGCATCCGGCTGGTCGAGACCAAGGTCGGCGACCGGTACGTGCTGGAGGAGCTGCGCGCCTCCGGCCTGGCGCTCGGCGGCGAGCAGAGCGGGCACATCGTGCTGCCCGCGTACGCGACCACCGGCGACGGCGTGCTGACCGGCCTGCACCTGATGGCGCGGATGGCCGCCACCGGTGTCTCGCTGGCCGAGCTGGCCGCAGTGGTCACCAAGCTGCCCCAGGTGCTGATCAACGTGCCGGTCGGCGACCGTACCGTCGGCGCCGCCGCGCCGGCCGTCCGGGCCGAGGTCGAGCGCGCCGAGGCCGAGCTGGGCGAGACCGGCCGGGTGCTGCTGCGCCCCTCCGGCACCGAGCCGCTGGTGCGGGTCATGGTCGAGGCGGCCACCGAGGACACCGCGCGCGAGGTCGCCGAGCGCATCGCCGAGCAGGTCCGCACCGCCAGCCCGATCGCCTGAGCCACGCCGCCCGCCCGCTGGGGGATCTCCCTCCAGCGGGCGGCTCAGTTCGCGCGCAGGCGGCGCAGCCGGGTCACCGCCTCGGCCAGCACCTCCGGCCGCTTGCAGAATGCGAACCGGATCAGCCGGCGGCCGGCCTCCACGTCGTCGTAGAACACCTGCGTCGGCACCGCCACCACGCCGCAGCGCTGCGGCAGCGCCCGGCAGAACTCCACCCCGTCCCGGCCGCCGAGCGGCGTGACGTCGGCGGTGACGAAGTAGGTGCCCTCCGGCGCGAGCACGCCGAACCCGGCGTCGGCCAGCCCGGCGGCGAGCTGGTCCCGGCGGCGTTGCATGTCGTCCCGGAACCCGGTGAAGTACGCGTCCGGCAGCCCGAGCGCCACAGCCACAGCCGGTTGCAGCGGCCCGGCGTTGACGAACGTCAGGAACTGCTTCACCCGCAGCACGGCGGCCACCAGCGGCGCGGGGCCGCTCACCCAGCCGACCTTCCAGCCGGTGCAGGAGAACGTCTTGCCGGCCGACGAGATGCGCAGCGTCCGCTCCCGCATGCCCGGCAGCGTGGCCAGCGGTACGTGCGGCGCGGCGGCGTCGGTGAACACCAGGTGCTCGTAGACCTCGTCGGTGACCGCGTACACGTCGTGTTCCCGGCACAGCTCGGCCACCGTCGTCAGCTCGTCGGCGGTGAAGACCTTGCCGGTCGGGTTGTGCGGTGAGTTCAGCAGCACCAGCCGGGTACGCGGCCCGAACGCGGCGCGCAGCTCGTCCGGGTCGTACGCGTACCGGCCGTCGGCGCCGGGCCGCAGTGTCACCGGGCGGCGTACCGCACCGGCGAGCGCGATCGAGGCGGCATACGAGTCGTAGTACGGCTCGAAACAGATCACCTCGTCACCCGGCTCGCAGAGCGCGAGGATGCTCGCCGCGACCGCCTCGGTGGCACCGGCCGTCACGACGATCTCGCCGTCCGGGTCGTACTCCAGACCCCAGAACCGGCGCTGGTGCCCGGCGACGGCGGCGCGCAGCGCGGGGATGCCGGGGCCGGGCGGGTACTGGTTGTGGCCGGTGCGCAGCGCCTCGGCGGCGGCGGCGAGCATCTCCGGCGGGCCGTCGGTGTCCGGGAAGCCCTGCCCGAGGTTGACCGCGCCGGTGCGCACGGCGAGCGCGGACATCTCGGCGAAGACGGTGGTGCCGAACGGCCGCATCCGGGCCACCAAGGGATCGGTCGTCGTCACGGCGGCCAGCCTACGGCCCGCCACCGAGTGCTCACCAGCCGAAGCAGGTCGCGCCGTACGCGCCCGAGTCCTTGGAGACGACCTTGCCGTTGACGGTGATCCGGCAGGTCACGTCGCCGGACTCGACCGGGCTGGCGATGATCTGCACCCGCTCGCGGTCGTTCGCCGTGAAGCTCAGCCGCCAGGGCGTGTCAACGGCGCCGGGCTGGTGGAAGTTCGCGTCCGCGTCGTAGAACTGCACCTCGGCCTCGCCGTCGGTGGCTGTCACCTCATAGAGAACGGTGAACCTGCCGGGTCCGCCGGACGGGGTGGTGACCGGTCTGGCCGGGGGACGGGTGGGATCGTCGGCCCACCCGCCGGGCTCGCCGTACAGCGGCTCGCCGTACCGGTCGCCGGAGGCCGTCCCCTCGTTCAGGGATCGGCCGAGGAAGGACAGCCCGACGCAACCGCAGACGATGAGCGCCAGGACGGTGACGATGCCGATCACCAGGCCGACCACCCAGCCACCGCCGCCACCGCGGCGCGGCGGCATGCCCGGATACGCGTACGGCGGCGGGTAGGGCCCGGGCGGGTAGGACCCGGATTGGTAGGGGCCGGGCGGATAGGCCGGGAAGCCTGGGGCATGCGGAGCGCCGGAGGCCGGTGGGACGGCCGGGCGTGGCGTGGCGGCCGGGTCGGCCGGAGCCGCCCACCCCGGTTCGCCCACCGGCCGGCCCGTGCCGCTCGGGGACGTGGCCGGGTCGGTTCCAGACGCGGTCTCCGGGCCGGCTGCCGCCGACGGGCTCGGTGCCGGGGGCGGCGACCAGGGCGCGGGCGGCGTCCACGGCTGCGGGGCGGCCAACGGGTCCGGCGGCGTCCAGGACGAGGGCTGCGGCGTGGCCGGCGCGGCGGTCGGGTCGCTCGGTCCGGGGGCCGGTTCGGGGGCGGGGGTCGTCTCGGACATGGGCTCAGCTCACAGGGGTACGGCGCGGACGACCGCGGAACGGTGGGCCCGGGGGACGGCGCCCGGCCTCAATGTAGGCGGTGGCGGCCAGCCGCGCGGACCCGGCCGGCGGTCCGCGCGCCGCGTCCCGAACCGGTCCGGACGGGCGGAACGAGCTGGATGGTGCTTTGTCCGGTAATGGCTACCCCGGCGTTCGGTTCGCTCAAATTCAGTGATCGTTAACCGGCTTTCCGAGCACGCACGATGAGCGAAACTCGGTTAGGCTGCGGACCATGTGTGGAATCGTGGGTTACGCCGGTGCGCGCCCGGCGCTCGGCATCGTGCTTGACGGACTGCGGCGTCTCGAATACCGCGGCTACGACTCGGCCGGCGTCGCCGTGGTCTGCGAGGACGAGCTGCTGACCGAGAAGAAGGCCGGCAAGCTCGCGAACCTGGAGAAGGTCCTCTCCGAGCGGGCGGCCGACAACCCCGAGGACTGCGCGGCCAGTCCGATCGGCATCGGCGACGGCACGACCGGCATCGGCCACACCCGCTGGGCCACGCACGGTGGCCCGACCGACCGCAACGCCCACCCGCACCTCTCCCCGGACGACCGCGTCGCGGTGATCCACAACGGCATCATCGAGAACTTCGCGAAGCTGCGCGCCGAGCTGGAGGACGAGGGCGTCGAGTTCGCCAGCGACACCGACACCGAGTGCGCCGCGCACCTGATCGCCCGCGCGCTGGCAGACCTGCGCTCGGCCGGTGAGACCGACAGCCCGCAGCTCCTCGCCGCCGCCATGCGCGTGGTCTGCGCGCGCCTGGAGGGCGCGTTCACGCTGCTCGCCGTCGACGCCGGCATCCCCGGCGCGGTGGTCGGCGCCCGGCGCAACTCGCCGCTGGTCGTCGGCCGGGGCGACGGCGAGAACTACCTGGCCAGCGACGTCGCCGCGTTCATCGAGCACACCCGGGACGCGGTCGAGCTGGGGCAGGACCAGATCGTCCTGATCACCCCGGACAGCATCGACATCACCGACTTCCACGGTCAGCCGGCCAGCGGTACGGACTTCCACATCGACTGGGACTCGTCGGCCGCCGAGAAGGGCGGCTACGACTGGTTCATGCTCAAGGAGATCGAGGAGCAGCCGCAGGCCATCGCCGACACGCTGCTGGGCCGGCTCACCGAGACCGGCGAGATCGCCCTCGACGAGGTCCGCCTCAGCGAGCAGGACCTGCGCGACGTCGACAAGATCTTCATCGTCGCCTGCGGCACCTCCTACCACGCCGGCCTGGTCGCCAAGTACGCCATCGAGCACTGGACCCGCATCCCCTGCGAGGTGGAGCTGGCCAGCGAGTTCCGCTACCGCGACCCGGTGCTGGACCGCTCCACGCTGATCGTGGTGATCTCGCAGTCCGGCGAGACGATGGACACGCTGATGGCGCTGCGCCACGCCAAGGAGCAGAAGGCCCGCGTGCTGGCGATCTGCAACACCAACGGCTCGACCATCCCGCGCGAGTCCGACGCGGTGCTCTACACCCACGGCGGCCCGGAGATCGCCGTCGCCTCCACCAAGGCGTTCCTCACCCAGGTCGTCGCCTGCTACCTGATCGGCCTGCACCTGGCCCAGGTGCGCGGCATCAAGTTCGCCGACGAGGTGGGCGCTGTGGTGGCCCAGCTCCAGGAGATGCCGGGCAAGCTGCGGGAGCTGCTGGACCGCATCGAGCCGGTCCGCGAGCTGGGCCGCGAGCTGAAGTCCGAGCCGACGGTGCTGTTCATCGGCCGGCACGTGGGCTACCCGGTGGCGCTGGAGGGTGCGCTGAAGCTCAAGGAGCTGGCGTACATGCACGCCGAGGGCTTCGCCGCCGGCGAGCTGAAGCACGGCCCGATCTCGCTGATCGACCAGGGCACCCCGGTGATCTGCATCGTGCCCTCCCCGGTCGGCCGGGGCATGCTGCACGACAAGGTCGTCTCCAACATCCAGGAGGTCCGCGCCCGCGGCGCCCGCACCATCGTGATCGCCGAGGAGGGCGACCAGGCGGTGGTCCGCTACGCCGACCACCTGATCTACGTGCCGCGTACGCCGACACTGCTGGCGCCGCTGGTGACCACGGTACCGTTGCAGGTGCTGGCCGCCGAGATCGCCGCCGCCCGCGGGCACGACGTCGACCAGCCCCGGAACCTGGCCAAGTCGGTCACTGTCGAGTAGCCGATCTCGCCCACGGTCCCTCCGCCCGTCCACCGGGCGGAGGGACCGCACCGTCTCCGGCCTGCCTCGCCGACGGTCGCCGGAGGACCGCGGGCGGCCGCCGGATCGCCTCGGGCGGTCGCCGGACGGTCGCCGGGCGGGTCAGCGGCCCAGCACGATCCGGGCCATGCCGTCCAGCGCCGGGTTGTCCGGATCCCAGTAGCCGGTGTGGCCGTGCGGAGCGCTCGGAAAGCGCCTCCCGCCGAAGCCCGGCGCGCTCGGGTCGGCGCCGAACCAGAGCCGCTCGCCGTGCGGGTCGAGCACGGCGAGTGCCGGACCGAGCGGCGTACCCGCGAGCAGCGCGCGGCGGGCCAGCTCGTCCGGCGGGCGGGCGAGCCGGATCACGTCGTCCGGCGCTGTCGACGACCAGACCTGACCGGCCGGCATCCGCAGGTCGGCGGCGTGGTCGACGCCGACCCCCGGCGAACCGACGAAGACCAGCGCGTCGGCGCCCAACCCGTGGTCGCGGGCGGCGGTGCCGACCACGAGCGAGCCGTAGCTGTGCCCGAGCACCGTCTGCCGGGCCGGTGGGCCCTCGTGCGCGGCCCGCAGCCCGTCCTGGAACCGGTGCAGCGCCGGGCCGGCGTCCTCGGCCTGCCGGGTGCCGGCCGCCTCGGTGAGGAAATCCGGCGCGTCGTAGTCCAGCCAGAGCACCGCCGCCGCCTCCTCACCCGGCCCGAGCGCCGCGCACCGCTGCAACACCCGTGCTGCCCGGCCCAGCTCGGCCGGCGCGTCGGCGAGATCCGAGGTCATGCCCGGGACGTAGGTGAGCACCGAGGCGACGCGGTCCGGGTTGCCGAGCGCCACCACCGCGCGGCCGTCGCCGGCCGGGTCGAGCCCCAGCAGATACGCCCGGGGCGTCCCGCCCGCGGCCAGCCGCTCGCCGAGCCCGTCCAGCCCGCGCAGCGCCGCCTCGACGGCGGCGAGCCGGACCCGCCGGGAGGCCTCCAGCGGCCCCGCTGGGAGTGGGTGCAGCAGGGCGAGCCGCCGCGCGAGCAACTGCTCCCGCCGGTCGCCGAGCAGCAGCCGGTTCGCCTGGTCCCGGGCGGCGGCCGGAAGCCCGTCGAGGCGGCCGATCCGGCCCGGTTCCCGCCCCACCAGCCAGCGCTGCTCGGCCGCGCTCAGACCGGCCCACCACCGGCTCACCTCGGCCGGCCCGGCGCCGGGCCCGGGTCGCCACGCGGGCGGGACGCTCACCCAGCCGCGTACCGAAGCGGTGGTCAGCTCCGCCAGCCGGCCGGCCGCCTCCCGGTCGGCGGCACCGGCGAGCGTCAGCGCGCCCCGGATCCCGGCCCGCGCGTCGACCACCGCCGCCCCGGTCTGCGCCACCGGCCGTGCCGGGTCGGGCCGGACCGCACCGGTGCGGTCGACGAGCAGGCCACCGGACTCGGCGCGGGCCACCTCGGCGCCGAGCCGGGCCTTCGCCGCGCGCAGCCGGGCGCCGAACTCGGCGAGGACCTGGTCGACCTCGACCAGTGCGGGCAGCACGTCGGTGAGGTCGGTGCGCAGACCCCCGATGCGCCGCTGCGCGGCAGTCGAGGCCGCACCCGACCAGCCGGGGCGGAGCGTGCCGATCCGGGCGGTCAACGCGTCGGCGCGCTGCCGTACCGGCGTGGTGAGGCCCCGCCACGCCGCCCCGGCGGTGGGCCAGGCGCCCGGGTCGGCGCGCCAGAGCTGCGCGTAACCGACCGGCACGTCCACGGCGTCGGCCGGACCGCCGCTCACCGGAGCACCCCGGTGAGGCGGCGGGCGGCGCGTTCGTCGACCGCCTCGTAGCCGTCCGCGCCGCGGCGCAACGCCTGAGCGGTGTCGGCCACCCGGGCGCCGAGCGTGCCGGACCAGCGCCGCACGGCCGACTCCAGTTCGGTCAGCGCCACCGCGGATCGCCAGCCGTCCGGCACCGTCACCAGCAACGACTCCGGTGCCGCGCCCGGCCCCCGGGCCAGCCGGTACGCGTCGTCGGCCAGCTCGCGCGCCACCGATCGCAGCAGCTCCGGATCGACGTCGAACGGTTTCTCCACCACGTGCCCTCCCTCGCCCGGCGCCACCGGCCGGCTCCGGACACCGGGACGCTAGGCGGCACGCGGCAGTGGCCGCCGACCCCTGTGGACAACGGTCCGGGTTATCCACAGGGCTTGTCCGCCAGCCGGTCCCGGGCGCGTACCGCCGGTAGGGTGAGGCCGTGATCGGGGGAGCCGCGAGCGGATGCTGAGCCGGCGCGACGAGCGGGGCGGGGTGGCATGAGACAGGTGTGGCGGGTCGCGGACGTTCGCGCGGCGGAGGCGGGCCTGATGGCCACCCTCCCGCCCGGTGCGCTCATGCAGAGGGCCGCGGCCGGGCTGGCCCGCCGCTGCGCGTTGCTGCTCGCCGACCGGGGCGGCGTCTACGGCGCCCGGGTGCTGGTGCTCGCCGGGTCCGGCGACAACGGCGGCGACGCCCTGTTCGCGGGCGCGCATCTGGCCCGCCGGGGCGTGGCGGTGACCGCGCTGCTCCTCACGCCGGGCCGGGCACACGCCGAGGGCCTGGCCGCCCTGCGCGCGGCCGGCGGGCGCGTGGCCGACCGGCCGCCCGCTGTGGTCGACCTGGTGCTCGACGGCATCGTGGGCATCGGCGGCACCGGAGGGCTCCGCGAGACGGCCGAGCAGCTGGCCGCGAGCCTGACCGGGCAGCGCGGGCGCGACGGCACGCCCGCCACGGTGGTCGCTGTCGACGTGCCGAGCGGCGTCGCTGTCGACACCGGCCACGTCCCGCTCACCGACGCCGGGCGGCCCCGGTCGGTCTGTGCCGACGTGACGGTCGCCTTCGGCGCGCTCAAGCCCGCACTGGTCGTCGGCCCGGCCGCCGAGCTGGCCGGCGAGGTCGAGCTGGTCGACATCGGGCTGACTCCGTGGCTGCGCGGCACGCCTGCGCTTCAGGTGATCGAGCAGACGGACGTGGCCGGCTGGTGGCCGGCGCTGGGCGCGTCGTCGGAGAAGTACACCAGGGGGGTGGTGGGCGTCGCCACCGGGTCGGCCACCTACCCCGGCGCCGCCGTGCTCTCGGTCGCCGGGGCGCTCGCCGGTCCCACCGGCCTGGTCCGCTACGCCGGGAGCGCCAAGGGCGAGGTACTGCACCAGCACCCGTCGGTGATCGCCACCGGCCGGGTCGCCGACGCCGGCCGGGTGCAGGCGTGGGTCTGCGGCTCCGGGCTCGGCACCGGCGAGGACTCCGCCGCCGAGCTGCGCGCGGTGCTCGCCGCGCCGGTGCCGGTGGTGCTCGACGCGGACGCGCTGACGCTGCTCGTCGACGGCAAGCTGGCCGACCGGCTGCGCGGCCGGGACGCGCCGATCGTGGTGACGCCGCACGACCGGGAGTACGCCCGTCTCTGCGGCGAGATGCCGGGGGACGACCGGGTCGCCGCCGCGCTGCGGCTGGCCGCCTGGATGAACGCGGTGGTGCTGCTCAAGGGCGACCACACGATCATCGGCACGCCCGACGGCCGCGCGTACGTGAACCCGACCGGCACCCCGGTGCTCGCCACCGGTGGCACCGGCGACGTGCTGGCCGGGCTGCTCGGCTCGCTGCTCGCCGCCGGGCTGGCCCCGGAGCGGGCGGCCGCCGCGGCGGCGTACCTGCACGGGCTGGCCGGTCGGGAGGCGGCGCGCGGCGGTCCGGTGACCGCGCCCGACGTGGCCGCGGCGTTGCGTCCGGTACTGGCCCGGCTGGGCTGATCGGGGCGGCGGCGCCCGGTGGCGACAGGCACCGCCCGCACGGCTCACGGCGCTGATGATCACTGACGGAAGTAGGCTGAGGACATGTGGCAGTCGGAGGTGCGCGTCGACCTGGACGCGATCCGGGAGAACGTGACCCGGCTCAAGGCCGGCACCAGCGCCGAGCTGATGGCTGTGGTCAAGGGCGACGGGTACGGCCACGGCATGGTGCCGGCCGCCCGCGCGGCGCTCGACGCCGGGGCGGACCAGCTCGGCGTCTGCACGCTGGACGAGGCGTTGCGGCTGCGCGAGGAGGGCATCACCGCGCCGGTGCTGGCCTGGCTGCTCAGCCCCGGGCTACCGCTGCACGACGGGATCACCGTCGGCGTCGACCTCGGCTGCGCCGGCCTCACCCAGCTCGACGAGATGATCCAGGCGAGCCGCCGGGCGGACCGCCCGGCCCGGCTGCACCTCAAGATCGACACTGGCCTGGCCCGGGGTGGCGCCACCGTCGCCGACTGGCCGGCGCTGCTGGAGGCCGCCGCGAAGGCCCAGGCCGACGGTCTGGTCGAGGTGGTCGGCGTGTGGAGCCACTTCGTGTACGCGGACTCGCCCGGCCACCCCACCACCGACCGCCAACTCGTCGTGTTCCAGGAGGGGCTGGAGATGGTGGCGCGTGCCGGTCTGCGTCCGCGCTACCGGCACCTGGCCAACTCGGCCGCCACGCTGACCCGGCCGGACACCCACTTCGACCTGGTCCGACCCGGCATCGCCGTCTACGGCCTGTCGCCGGTCGCGGGCGAGCAGTTCGGCCTGCGTCCCGCCATGACCGCCCGCGCCCGGGTGATGCTCACCAAACGGGTGGCGGCCGGCACCGGCGTCTCCTACGGCCACACCTACCTCACCGAGCAGGAGGCCAACCTCGCGGTGGTGCCGCTCGGCTACGCCGACGGGGTGCCGCGGCACGCCTCCAACACCGGCCCGGTGCAACTCGCCGGCAAGCGCCGCACCATCTCCGGGCGGGTCTGCATGGACCAGTTCGTGGTCGACTGCGGCGACGACGAGGTGACCGACGGCGACGTGGCGACGCTGTTCGGCAGCGGCGCGGACGGCGAGCCCACCGCCGACGACTGGGCCGAGGCGGTCGGCACCATCAACTACGAGATCGTGACCCGCTTCGGCGGTGTGCGCGTGCCCCGCGTCTACGACGGCGAGCGCGCATGAGTGTCCGGTTGCCGCGACCGCGTACCGCCGCCGGCAAGGTGGCCGGGCTGGTCGGCGCCGCCGTCGGCGTTGCCGCCGCCGGGCTCGCGGCGGGCGTGGTCAGTGAGCGGGTGCTGGTCCGCAGACTCAAGAACGACCCCACCGACCGGTACGCCGACGAGGTCTTCGGCGAGCAGCGCTACGACGAGGCGTACCGGCTGGAGATGCCGGACGGCACCGACATCCACGTCGAGGTGGTCGAGCCGACCCGCCCGGTCCCCGGGCACCCGACGGTGGTGCTCGTGCACGGGTTCTGCCTGGACATGGGCACGTTCCACTTCCAGCGCAAGCGGCTCGCCGAGCGCGGCGACTACCGGGTGGTCGCGTACGACCAGCCGGGGCACGGCCGTTCCGGCCGGCTGGAGAGCGGCGAGTACGACCTGACCGCGCTGGGCAACACGCTGCGCCGGGTGCTCGACGAGGTGGCCCCGGAGGGTCCGCTGGTGCTGGTCGGGCACTCGATGGGCGGCATGACGATCATGTCGCTGGCCGAGCTGTACCCGGAGATGTTCGGTGACCGCGTGGTCGGCACCGTGCTGATGGCGACCTCGGGCGGCCTGGCGGCGGAGACCAAGCTGGTGGCGCCCGCGCTGCTCGGCCGCGTCGGCTCGCCGGTGCTCTACATGATGAGCAACGCCACCCGGTACGGCGGCACCGTTATCGACCGGGCCCGCCGGTCGACCTCGAACGTGGCCTGGCTGCTCACCCGCAAGTACGGCTTCGGCACCTCGAAGCCGAGCCCGGCCCTGGTGTCGTACGTCGAGATGATGAACTCGCTTACCTCGGCCGACACGGTCACCCGCTACCTGCGCACGATCGCGACCCACTCCCGGTTCCCGGCGCTTGCGGCGCTGGCCGGCACGCCGGTACTGGTGATCGTGGGCGACAAGGACATGATCACGCCGGTGACGCACTCCGAGGAGATCGTCCGGCGGCTGCCGCACGCCGAGTTCGTGAAGATCGACGACAGTGGGCACGTGGTGATGCTGGAGCACGCCGACGAGGTGAACGTGGCGCTGGAGAGGTTCCTGGACTCGCTATGACAGTGGTCGTGGAGCTGAAGACGGTCGACGACACCCACGAGTTCGGGCGGCGGCTGGCCGGTGTGCTGCGCGCGGGTGACCTGTTGTTGCTCAGCGGCCCGCTCGGCGCCGGCAAGACCGCGCTGACCCAGGGCATCGGCGCCGGTCTCGGCGTACGCGGGGACATCACCTCGCCCACCTTCGTCATCGCCCGGGTGCACCGGCCCGACCCGGCGCGGGGCGGCCGGGTGACGCTCGTGCACGCCGACGCGTACCGCCTGGGTGAGGCCGCCGACCCGCGCGCGGAGATCGACGACCTCGACCTGGACGCCTCGGTGGACGAGGCGGTCACCGTGGTGGAGTGGGGCGAGGGCATGGTCGAGCAGTTGGTCGACGCGCACCTGCGGGTACGCATCGACCGCCGCGACGACGACACCCGGGCGGTCACGCTGGAGCCGGTCGGTGGCGACTGGGCCGCCCGGGTCGCCGAGCTGTCCCAGGGCTGAAGGGGCCAGTTCCCGGCCCTGCCGCCGCCCGGGAGTGTCGGTCGCGGCTGGTATGAAGATGGCGACCGACGAGGAGAGGTTGCCGATGCCCGACGCCCCCACCCTGGACCTGCCGGCGCTGCTGCCGGAGGCCTGGCGTGCCGTGCTCACCCCCCACCTGGACCCGGCCCGCACCGCGGCGCTGGCCGAGTTCGTCACCCGGGAGTACGCGACAGCCACCGTCTTCCCGCCGCTGGAGGACCTCTTTTCCGCCTACCGGCTGTGCGGGCCCGCCGACACCCGGGTGCTGATCCTCGGGCAGGATCCGTACCACAAGGCGGGTCAGGCGCACGGGCTGAGCTTCAGCGTGCGCGAGGGGGTGGCGGTGCCGCCGTCGCTGCGCAACGTCTTCAAGGAGCTGGGTGAGGACCTGGGCGTGCCGAAGCCGCGCAGCGGCAACCTCGACGGCTGGGCCGCACAGGGCGTCCTGTTGCTCAACTCGGTGCTGACGGTCCGGCAGGCCACGCCCGGCTCGCACGCCAACAAGGGCTGGGAGGAGTTCACCGACGCCACCATCCGGGCACTCGACGCGCTCGACCAGCGCGTGGTCTTCCTGCTCTGGGGCGGCTACGCGCGCAAGAAGGCGGCGCTGGTGACCAACCCGCAGCACATGGTGCTGGAGGCCGGGCACCCGAGCCCGATGAACCCGCGCGGCTTCCTCGGCAGCCGCCCGTTCAGCGCCGCGAACAAGGCGCTGGCCGACGCGGGGCTGCCCACCGTCGACTGGGAGCGGTCAGCCGGCTGATCCGTCCGGCGCCTCGCCGCTGCGGCGAGGCGCCGGCGGTACCGGGACGGCAGCTCGGCCGTGCGCCGGTCGGTCACCTCCACCTCGACCAGCGCCTCGACCGGGTACGTACGTTCACCGAGGCGGACCTCGATGGGCTCGGGCAGTTCCTCGCACATCCGGGCCCGCAGCTCGCCGTAGCGGGTCAGCCAGCGGTGCCCGCCCGGCTCTCCGGGCTCGGTGTGGATGCCGCCCCACACCTGCCGTCGGGCGTCCCAGCGCTGCGCGTAGATCCGAGCGAGGAGCGCGCTGAACTGCGGCGAGTCCCGCCAGTGCACCGCAGTCTCGACCGCGTCCACCGGCAGCGGCGCGCTCTGCAGCAGTGCCGCCATGCCGCCCGACAGCACGTACGGCAGGTCGCCCAGGGCGTCCATGATCCGGTCCAGCCGGAGAACGTCGATCCGCTCGGCAAGCACCGTCCCGGCCATCTCGTCCAGCGCGGCGTCCAGGTGGCTGTCCAGCGGCTCGACCTCGAACCGCAGGTGCCGGTCGAGCGCGGCGAGCAGGCGTTCCGCGGTGGTCAGGTTCGGCAGCCGGTCGCCGCGTTCGATCCGGGCGATGGCGGCCTGACCGAGCCCGGACCGGGCGGCCAGCGCCTGCTGGGTGAGCCCTGCTTGTTCGCGTTCACTCCGCAGGGTGCGGGCGATTTCTCGAACGAGGCGACTCTCCGTCATCTCCGGAGGATGGCAGTCCTCGTACCTCTTCTCTTTGATCCGGGCGCTACGCACCGTGACCGGGCGAGCGGCGAGGGCGTGCCGGGGCGGGCGGAGCGGACGGCTAGGCTGGCTTACCGTGCTCGTACTCGTGGTGAACTCCTCGACGCCCGCGGTGACCGCGGCGCTGGCCGAGGTCTCGGCGGACGGCGTCGCGGTCCGCGCGTCCCGGTGCACTGTCGACGCCCGCGCCCACGGCGAGCTGCTCGCGCCGCAGGTCGACGCCGTGCTGGCGGACGTCGGTGCACGGCCCGCCGACCTGGCCGCGATCGTCGCCGGCCTCGGCCCCGGCCCGTTCACCGGGCTGCGCGTCGGGCTGGTCACCGCGGCCACCATGGGTCAGGTGCTCGGCGTACCCACGTACGGCGTCTGCTCGCTGGACGGGCTCGGCCACCCGGCAGCCGCCGGCGAGCCGGTGCTGGCGGCGAGCGACGCGCGGCGCCGGGAGATCTACTGGGCCGTCTACGACGGCGCCGGCCGGCGCCTGGCCGGGCCGGAGGTGGCGGCCCCGGCGGTTGTCGCGGAGCGGGCACGCGACCTGGCGGTCACCGTCGCGGTCGGCGACGGCGCGCACCGGTACGCGGACGTGCTGGGGCTGCCGGTACGCGACGAGCCGCGCTACCCGGACCCGCTGGCGCTGGCCCGTCTCGCCGCGTCGCGGATCCGCGCGGGCGCGCCCGGCGAGACGCTCACCCCGCTCTACCTGCGTCGCCCGGACGCGGTCGCGGCCACCGGCCACAAGCCGGTCCTGCCATGAGGCTGGGCCGGTTCCGCTGGTGGCACATCGACGAGGTGCTGCCGATCGAGGCGGACCTCTTCGGCGCCGAGCAGTGGTCGGCGGCCATGTTCTGGAACGAACTCGCCAACGGGCACTTCTACCTGGTCGCCACCGACGACGGCGCCGTGCTCGGCTACGCCGGGCTGGCCGTGTCCCCGCCCGACGAGGCGTGGGTGCAGAACGTCGCGGTCCGCCGGGACGCCCACCGCCGGGGGATCGGCCGGCTGCTGCTGGAGGCGCTGCTCGCCGAGGCGGCCCGGCGCGGCGCCCGCAGCACGCTGCTGGAGGTCGCCGCGGACAACGCGCCCGCGCAACGGCTCTACGCCACCTACGGCTTCGAGCCGATCGGCGTACGGCGCGGCTACTACCAACCGAGCAACACCGACGCGCTGGTCATGCAGCGCAACGAGGACTGACGCGCATGGCTGACGAACCCCTGGTCCTCGGCATCGAGACCTCCTGCGACGAGACCGGCGTGGGCATCGTGCGCGGGCACACGCTGCTCGCCGACGCGCTCGCCTCCAGCGTCGAGGAGCACGCCCGGTTCGGCGGCGTGGTGCCCGAGGTGGCCAGCCGCGCCCACCTGGAGGCCATCGTGCCGACCATGGACCGGGCGCTGCGCGAGGCCGGCGTCACCATCGCCGACATCGACGCCATCGCCGTGACCTCCGGGCCGGGCCTGGCCGGCGCGCTGCTCGTCGGGGTCGCCGCCGCCAAGGGGTACGCGGTCGCGGCGGAGAAGCCGGTGTACGGCGTGAACCACCTCGCCGCACATGTGGCGGTGGACACGCTCGAACACGGCCCGCTGCCCGAGCCCGCGATCGCGCTGCTGGTCTCCGGCGGGCACTCCTCGCTGCTGCGCGTCGACGACCTGGCCCGCGACGTGGTCCCGCTCGGCGCCACCATCGACGACGCGGCCGGCGAGGCGTTCGACAAGGTGGCCCGGCTGCTCGGGCTGCCGTTCCCCGGCGGGCCGTACGTCGACCGCGAGGCGCGCGCCGGTGACCCGGCGTCGATCGCCTTCCCGCGCGGGCTGACCGCCGCGAAGGACCTGGCCGGCCACCGGTACGACTTCTCCTTCTCCGGCCTGAAGACGGCTGTGGCCCGCTGGGTGGAGGCGCGGCAGCGGGCCGGCGAACCGGTGCCGGTCGCCGATGTGGCCGCGTCCTTCCAGGAGGCGGTCTGCGACGTGCTGGTCGGCAAGGCGATCGACGCCTGCCGCACCAGCGGGATCGACACGCTGGTCATCGGCGGAGGCGTGGCGGCCAACTCCCGGCTGCGGGCGATGGCCGAGCAGCGGGCCGGCAGGCACGGCATCCGGGTGCGTACGCCCCGGCCGAAGCTCTGCACGGACAACGGCGCGATGGTGGCCGCGCTCGGCTCCCACCTGGTCGCCGCGGGTGTCGCGCCGAGCCGGCTGGACCTGCCGGCCGACTCGGCGATGCCGCTGACAGTGGTCAGCGTGTGAGCGGGGAGGGGACCGACATGATCGTCCGGATGTGGGAGGCCAAGGCCGAGCCGTACGGCTTCGCCGACCTGATCACCTGGGTCTGCGAGACCGCGCTGCCCGAGTTCGAGCACGACCCGATGCACGTCTCCAGCGAGGTCTTCTCCTCCACCGACCACCGCCTCGTGGTCATCTCGAAGTGGCGCAACAACCCCCGGGAACTGCCCGAGCCGCCGGCACGGCTGATCGCCCGCCCGCCGCACGGCTGGGACTTCACCCAGGTCGACCGCTGACGCGACGGTCGTCACGACGGCCGGAATTGGTTGGCGCCCGGATCGCCCCGGCACCTAGCGTCGGTGGGTCATGCGCTTCTCACCGGCCGGCGATCCCGGCACTCCCGACGCGCGGTCCGCCACCCGATACCTCGTGTGGCTCGCCGGGCGGCACCCCGTCATCTTCGGCGCCGGTCTCGCGCTCGGCGTGATCTGGATGCTGGCCCAGGCGCTGGTGCCGGCCGTGCTCGGCCGCGCCGTGGAAGCCGGCCTGGCCCAGCGCGACCCGGACGCGCTGGTGCGCTGGAGTCTGGCCCTGCTCGGGCTGGGTCTGGTGCAGGCGGTCGCCGGGATCCTGCGCCACCGCTGCGCGGTGCACAACTGGCTCGGTGCCGCCTACCGCACCGTGCAGGTCACTGTGGACGCCACCAACCGGCTCGGCGCCGCGCTGCCCCGGCGGGTCGCGGCGGGCGAGGTGGTGAGCATCGGCACCGCCGACATCGAGCACATCGGCAGCGCCATCGACATCACCGCCCGGGGCGCCGGTTCGGTGGTCGGCATCGTCACCGTCGCGGTGATCCTGCTCAGCGCCTCCCAGCCGCTCGGCCTCGTCGTGGTGCTCGGGGTGCCGCTGCTGATGGCGCTCGTGGCGTTGCTGATCCGCCCGCTGCACCGGCAGCAGGCCGCGTACCGGGACTCGACCGGCCGGCTCACCGCCCGGGCCGCGGACATCGTCTCCGGCCTGCGCGTGCTGCGCGGAGTCGGCGGCGAGCCGGTGCTGTCCGAGCGCTACCGGCAACGCTCGCAGGCGTTGCGCGCGGACGGGCTGCGGGTGGCCCGGGTCGAGTCGCTGTTGCAGGCCGCGCAGGTCCTGCTGCCCGGCGTCTTCGTGGTGCTGGTGACCTGGCTGGGTGCCCGGTTCGCGCTGCGCGGCGAGATCAGCGCCGGCGAGCTGGTCTCGTTCTACGGCTACACCGCCTTCCTGGTCAGCCCGCTGCGCAACCTCACCGAGGCGGCCGACAAGCTGACCCGGGGACACGTCGCGGCCCGCCGGGTGGTCCGGTTGCTGCGGCTCGCGCCGGAGTTCACCGACCCGGTGAGCCCGGTGCCGGTGCCGGCCGGGCCGGGCGAGCTGGCGGACGTACGGTCCGGACTGGTGCTGCGACCGGGCCGGCTCACCGCGCTGGCGGCCGCCACCCCGCAGGACGCCACCGAGATCGCCGACCGGCTCGGCCGGTACGCCGACGGGGACGTCACGCTGCACGGCGTACCGCTGCGGGACGTGGCGCTGGCGACGGTGCGGGAGCGGATCCTGGTGGCCGACAACGACGCGCAGCTGTTCAGCGGCGTGCTGCGCACGGAGCTGGACCCGCACGACCGGGCCGAGCCCGGCGCTGTGGCGGCGGCGCTGGCCGCGGCGAGTGCCACCGACATCGTCGAGGCGCTGCCCGGCGGCCTGGACGGCGAGGTCGCCGAACGCGGCCGGGAGTTCTCCGGCGGGCAGCGGCAACGGCTGCGGCTGGCCCGCGCGCTCGTCGCCGACCCGGAGACGTTGATCCTGGTCGAGCCGACCAGCGCGGTGGACGCGCACACCGAGGCACGCATCGCCGAGCGGCTCGGCCCGGCCCGCCGCGGCCGCACCACGCTCGTCTGCACCACGAGCCCGCTGATGCTCGGTCACGCCGACCACGTGGTCTTCGTCGAGGACGGCAAGGTCGTCGCCGAGGGCCGGCACGAGGAACTGCTCGCCGGCGAGCCGCGCTACGCCGCCACGGTGAGCCGGGAGGAGGACCGATGAGCAACGCGCTGCCCGTCGCCGACGTCGCCCAGGTCCGCCGGTACGTGCGCGAGCTGATCCGCCGTCACCCGCGTGGCCTGGCCGCCGCGCTCGGCCTGCACGCGCTCGCCGCCGGCGCCGGGCTCGTCGCCCCGCGCCTGCTCGGTGACCTGGTGGAGGGGATCTCCCAGGGCATCGCCGCGACGACCGTGGACCGGGTCGTGGCGGCCATCGCCGCGTTCGTGGTGGTGCAGGCGGTGCTGGTCCGCTTCGCGCACCTGGCCTCGGCCCGGCTCGGTGAGCGGGTGCTCGCCGAGCTGCGGGAGGAGTTCGTCGACCGGGTGCTCGCGCTGCCGCTCGCCACTGTGGAGCGGGCCGGGACCGGCGACCTGCTCACCCGCACCTCGCGGGACGTCGCCGCGCTGTCCCGCACGGTCCGGTTCGCCGGGCCGGAGACGCTCATCGCCGCGCTGACCGTGCTGCTGATCCTGGGCGCGCTGGTGCTGACCGGCCCGCTGCTGGCGCTGCCCAGCCTGCTGGCGGTGCCGGTGCTGTGGGCCGGCACCCGCTGGTACCTGCGCCGCGCGCCGCAGGGCTACCTGCGGGAGAACGCCGCCTACTCGGACATCACCGACGGGATCAGCGAGACGGTCGAGGGGGCGCGGACCACCGAGGCGCTGCGGCAGGCGGCCCGTCGCCGGGCTCGCGGCGACGCGGACATCCGCCGGTCGTACGCGGCCGAGCGCTACACGCTCCATCTGCGGACCGTGTTCTGGCCGGTGGCCGAGTTCGGCTACCTGGTGCCGATGGTGGCGACCCTGCTCATCGGCGGCTGGTTCCACCTGAAGGGCTGGGCCAGCCTCGGCCAGGTCACCGCCGCCACGCTCTACGCCCAACAGCTCACCGACCCGATCGAGCGGCTGCTCGGCTGGCTGGACGAGTTCCAGGTCGGCGGCGCCTCGCTGGCCCGGCTGCTCGGGGTGGCCGCCGAGCCGGACGAGCGCGCCCCGGCACCCGCCGCGCCGGGGCGTGCGGGCGGCGCGGGCCGGCTCGCCGCGCACGACGTCCGGTACGCGTACCGCCCGGGTCACGACGTGCTGCACGGCGTGACGCTGGAGCCCCGGCCGGGGGAGCGGCTCGCGATGGTCGGCCCGTCCGGGGCGGGCAAGTCGACGCTGGGCCGGCTGCTGGCGGGCGTGCACGCGCCGAGCGCCGGCACCGTGACAGTGGACGGCCGTCCGCTCGCCGGAATGCCCCTGGCCGAGCTGCGTACCCACGTCGCGCTCGTCAGTCAGGAGCACCACGTGTTCATCGGCACGCTCGCCGACAACGTGGCGATGGTCCGGCCGGACGCCGACCCGGCGCGGGTACGCGCGGCGCTGGCCGCCGTCGACGCGCTGGACTGGGCGCTGGCCCTGCCGGACGGGCTCGACACGGCGGTCGGCGCGGGCGGCCACCCGCTCACCCCCGCGCAGGCGCAGCAGCTCGCGCTGGCCCGGCTGGTGCTCGCCGACCCGCACACGCTGGTGCTGGACGAGGCCACCTCGCTGATCGACCCGCGGGCGGCCCGGGCCCTGGAACGGTCGCTGGCGGCGGTGCTGCACGGCCGTACCGTCGTCGCCATCGCGCACCGGCTCTTCTCGGCGCACGACGCGGACCGGGTGGCGGTGGTCGCCGACGGCCGGATCACCGAGCTGGGCTCACACGACGAGCTGGTCGCGGCCGGTGGCTCGTACGCCGCGCTGTGGCGCTCCTGGCACGGCTGAGGACGCGCGACGGGCCCCGGCGACGTGCCGGGGCCCGCTCGACGGCCGGGTCACGAACGGCGGGTCAGCCGCCAGGTCGCGTACCCGCCGGTGCCGAGCGCGATCAGGAACACCGCCCACACCACACCGGTGCCGACCTGGAGCCCACCGCCGCTGCCCACGTTGGCCTGGGCGGCGGCGACGAGCGAGTCGCTCTGCGCGGGCGGCAGCGCGGCCGGCGGCAACTGCTGCCAGCGCACCAGCCCGGTGCTCTCCAGCATGGTCATGTGGTCGTTGACGAACTTGTTCGAGTCCTCGGCCAGCTTGCGCACGATCGGGTCGCGGGTGCTGGCCCGGACCGCGCCGATCACCGGGAAGATCTTGCCGTGGGCGACCCGCAGCCGGGTGACGAAGATCTGGTCGAACCGGGCGCCGGTGGCGTTCTGCATCTCGGTCAGCCACCCCTTCTGCTCGGCCGTCGGATCCGTCGGCAGGGTGGCGCCGAGCTTGTTCGCGGCCTCGACCACCAGCTGGTCCAGCTGCGCGTGCTGCTTGGCGATCTCCGCGCCGACCTCGCGTACCCGGGCGGACTGGCCCTTCTCGGCCGCCATCTGCCCGGCCGGCATCTCCCACAGCCCGGCCAGCCGTACGCCGTTGAGCAGCGTCATGTCGGCGGCGTTCATCTGCACGCCGGGGTTGGGTGCGGCCTGCGCCGTCCCGGGAACGACGCCGATCCCCGCGCCCAGCGCGGCGAGCAGCAGTACCACCCGGTGCGCCAGCTTGCGGCGTGCGGATTCCAGCGATGCCATGGTTGCGGTGCCTCCTCGGTCCGGACCGGTACGCGGGGTCGTGGACGACCGCGCAAGCCGGCCGCCCGTCCGCACACTGGTACGGATCGGCGGGCCGATCAGTTCAGCGGGTCGGCGAGGAGTCGTTCGAACGCCAGCTCCGCGGCGCCGATCAGCGCCGCGTCGTCGCCGAGCTTCGGGGTACGCAGCCGCACGTGCTCCAGGCACGCGGGCAGCCCGTTCGAGTTGAGCCGGCTGCGCACCTGCGCGGCGGAGGCCAGGTAGAGGTCGCGCATGGTGCCGCCGAAGATGACCATCTCCGGGTTGAAGATGTTCACCAGGTTCGCGATGCCGAAGCCGAGCCAGTCGCCGGCCTGCCGTACCGCGGTCTGGGCGCGGGCGTCACCGCGGTCGGCGGCGTCGAAGACGGCGAGCAGTGCCTCCCGGCCGCGCGCCTCGGACCGGCCGGCGGCGCGCAGCAGCCCGTGCTCGCCGATCTCGGTCTCCCAGCAGCCGCGCCGGCCGCAGTCGCAGCGCACCCCGTCGCGGACCACCACCATGTGGCCGACCTCGCCGCCGTAGCCGCCGTGCCCGGTCAGCCGCCGCCCTCCGGCGATGATGCCCGCGCCCACACCGACGTCGCCGTAGAGGTAGATGACGTTGTCGCAGCCGACCGCCGCACCCCGGGCGTGCTCGGCGTAGGCGGCCACGTCGGCCACGTTGCCCACCGTGATCGGTACGTCTATCCCCAGCTCGACGGCGAGCGCCGCGCCGATCGGCTCGTCCACCCAGCCGGTGGTCGGGCTGAGCCGGACCAGGCCGTCCTCCCGGCGGACCATGCCGCAGACCGCCAGCCCGGCGCCCACGCAGACCGTGTCCGCCGGCACCGACTGGTGCATCTCCTTGACCGCGCCGGCGAGCAGCGGGGCGGCCTCCCCGGCGACCAGGTTGCGCGGCCGGTCCATCTCCCGGCGGTCGAGCACCTCACCGCCGAGTCCGACCCGCGCGGCCCGCAGCCGGTCCACCTCGACGCTGTACGCGTACGCGTAGACCCGCCCCGACTCGGGCCGGACGACGAGCGACGGTCGTCCGGCCCGGCCGGTCTCCTTCGGCGTCCCCTCGCTGACCAGACCGGCGCCGGCCAGGTCCGCGGTCAGCGCGCCGATGGTGCTGCGGTTGAGGCCGAGCGCCGTGGTCAGCTCGGCCCGGGTGGTGGCCCCGTGCACGTGCACGTAGCGGAGCAATGCGCCCAGGTTCTGCCGACGGATCTCGTCCTGACTGGGCCCCGCGCGCATTGCCACTGCCATGGTGTGCCCGTACCCCTGCTCAGCGGTTGCCGGTGGCGGCGGCCCGCCGACGCGACAGCGCGTCGATGGTCGCGGCGGCGAGCAGCACCACGCCGGTGACCACGTACTTGACGCCCGAGCTGTATCCCATCAGTCCCATACCGTTGTCGATGACCGCGACCACCGCGCCACCGAGCACGGCGTCGAGGACCCGGCCCTTGCCGCCGAAGAGGCTGGTGCCGCCGATCACCGCCGCGCCGACGGCGTAGAGCAGTACGTTACTGCCCCCGGTGTTGGGGTCGACGGAGTTGCCCCTGCTGGCGGCCACGATGCCGCCGATGGCGGCCATCGAGGAGCAGATGACGAAGACGGAGATGCGGATGCGGTCGACGTTGATGCCGGCCCGGCGGGCCGCCTCGGCGTTGCCGCCGACCGCGTAGATGTGCCGCCCGTAGCTGGTGCGCTGGAGCACGAACGTCCAGACGATCAGCAGCACCGCGATGATCGGCACCACGATCGGCACGCCCTTGAGCGAGGTGATCAGCACGTTGCGGCTGCGCTCCAGGTTGAGCACGTAGACCGCGACGCCGAGGATCACCGCGAGGCCGGCGATCCGGGCGGCGACCACCGCGATCGGGTCGGTGAGCAGGCCGCGGGCGGCCCGGTTGCGGTAGCGCAGCAACTGCACGGCCGCGTACCCGGCGACGGCCACCGCGGCCAGCGCCCAGCCCAGCGCGGGGGTGAGGTTGCGGTTGGCGATCGCGACGAGCACGTCGTCGCGGATCGCGATGTTGGCGCCCTCGTCCATGAGCGTCAGCACGACGCCCTGGAAGGCGAGGAACCCGGCGAGCGTGACCACGAAGGACGGGATGCCGACCTTGGCGACCAGCAGGCCCAGCACGGTGCCGATCACCACGCCGGTGACGACGGCGGCGAGCACCGCCACGTACCAGGGGTAGCCGAGCACCGTGACCACGTTGGCCAGGATCGCGGCGCAGACGCCGCTGGCGAAGCCGGCGGAGAGGTCGATCTCACCGAGCAGCAGGACGAAGACCAGGCCCATGGCGATGAGCGTGACCGCCGCGCCCTGGGTGAACAGGTTCGCTAGGTTGCCGGCGGTGAAGAACGACGGGCGGGCGATCGAGAAGCCCACCGCCAGCGCGACGAGCATGACCACGGCGGGGAGCGCGCCGATGTCGCCGCCGCGTACCCGGCGCCAGTAGTTGTTCACGTGGCTGCCCATGGTCGGTGTCGGTGTGACGCCGGCCGGGCCTTCCTTCTTCACGACGATGGCGGTCATCGGACGGCTCCTGGGGTGGTGTCGGCGGGCGTGGCGCCGTTGCCGCCCGGCTCGCCGGTGAGGCCGAGGCTGCCGGAGCGGCCGGCGGTGATCAGCTCGACCACCTGCGAGTGGGTGATGTCGGTGGTCTTCACCTGGGCGACCATCTGGCCGAGGTAGAGCGCGGCGATCCGGTCGGAGACGGCGAAGACGTCGTTCATGTTGTGCGAGATGAGCACCACGGCCAGGCCGTTGTCGGCCAGCCGGCGCACCAGCTCCAGCACCTGGGCGGTCTGCGCGACGCCGAGCGCGGCGGTCGGCTCGTCCAGGATGACGAGCCTGCTGTTCCAGAGCACGGCCTTGGCGATGGCGACCGTCTGCCGCTGGCCGCCGGAGAGGCTGGCCACGTGCTGGCGCAGCGACTTCACGGTGCGCACGCTCAGGCCGGCGAGCGTCTCGGCGGCCATCTGCTCCATGGTCGGCTCGTCGAGCACGATGCCGCTGCGCTTCTCCCGGCCGAGGAACATGTTCTGCACGATGTCGAGGTTGTCGCAGAGCGCGAGGTCCTGGTAGACGACCTCGATCCCGAGCGCGGCGGCGTCGCGGGGACTGTTGATGGTCACCGGCCTGCCGTCGAAGAGGAACTCGCCGGAGTCGGTGGGGTGGATGCCGCTGATGCATTTGACCAATGTCGACTTGCCGGCGCCGTTGTCGCCGACGAGCGCCGTCACCTCGCCGGGGTGCGCGGCGAAGGCGACGTCGCGGAGCACCTGGACGGGACCGAAGCTCTTGTCGATCCCGCGTAGCTCCAGCAGGGGAGTTGCGGACACGGGGTTCTCCTTTGGGCGGAGGGAGGTCTCGGATCCCGTCCGGCGCGGGCGCCGCCCGGCACGGGTCTCCCCGTGCCGGGCGGCGCCGCCTGAGGCGGGTGGGTCAGCTCACGCCGGCGTCGGTGCAGAGCTTCGCGAAGGCACCGGTGCAGAGCTCGTCCTTGGTGACGTAGCCGTCGGCCACCACGTCCTTGACGTTTTCCTTGAAGATGGCCTTGGGCTCCAGCAGCACGGCCGGCACGTCCCGGCTGCCCTCCGGGTCCTTGACCGTCTGGCCGGTGTCCTTCCTCTCGCCCTTGGCGAGCGCGATGGCCAGCTCGGCGGCGGCGTCCGCCTCCTTCTTGACCGCCTTGTAGACGGTCATGCACTGGTCACCGGCGAGGATGTTCTGCAGGCCCTCCTTGGTGGCGTCCTGACCGGTCACCGGGACCTTGCCGTTGAGCTTGTTCTTCTTCAGCACCGAGATGGCCGCGTTGCCGAGACCGTCGTTGGCGGCGAGCACGCCGTCGATCTTGCCGCCGGCCTTGGTCAGCTGCTGCTCGAAGATCGTGGCGGCCTGCGCGTTGTCCCAGGCGGGTACCGGGTCGTCGGCGACCTTGGTGTACTCCTTCGAGTCGAACTTCGGCTTGAGCACCGAGTCGTACCCGTTCTTGAACAGGGTGGCGTTGTTGTCGGTCGGCGAGCCGTTGAGGTACGAGATCGACGGGTTCTTGACGCCCTTGTCGGTCAGGCACTTGCTCAGGCCCTCGCCCTGGAGCTTGCCGACGGCCTCGTTGTCGAAGCTGACGTAGTACTGGGCGGAGCCGCCCAGGGTCAGCCGGTCGTAGTCGATGGTCGCGACGCCCTGCGACTTGGCCTTGTCGAGCACGGCCTTGCCGGTGCCGGAGTCCAGGTTGACGATCATCAGGACGTTGACGCCGCTGGTGATCATCTGGTCGGCGATGGTCTGGAACGCGGTCTTGTCGTTCTGCGCGTTCTGGATGTCGGACTCGACGCCGGCCGCGTCGAACGCCGCCTTGAGGTACTTGCGGTCCGCGCCCTCCCAGCGGGCGGAGGACTTGCTGTCCGGCAGGATCACGCCGATCTTCGGCTTCTTGGCGTCGGAGCCGCCGGCCTCGTCGGAAGAACCGCCGTTGTCGCCGCAGGCGGCCATGCTGCCGGTCGCGAGAAGACCGACGGCCGCGAAGGTGAGGAAGCCCTTGCGCATGTGCAGGGTCCTTTCGGAGGTGGGGGAGTGGTGATGTTTTGTTGTGCCCGGCAACGTATTCCCCGCTTCCCATGCGCCGCAAGGCTGCCGAGGTCAGAAGTTTGTTGGCGGCGGTAACAATTCAGCAACGCGGTTGTCACCTGCGGGACATCGCCAGGAGAGCGCGTTCCGGAAACGCTCCCACACGTACCGTCACGAGCCGCTCAGGCGGCGGCGATCGATGCCGTCGTCGCCCCGGTGAGCGCCACCAGATCCGTCGGCGCGAGCTGCACCTGCAGCCCCCGGCGACCCGCCGAGACGTACACGGTCGGGTGCGTCAGCGCGGAGGAATCGATGACGGTCGGTAGTCGCTTGCGCTGCCCCAGCGGGCTGATGCCGCCGCGGACATATCCGGTCGCCCGCTCGGCCGCCGTCCGGTCCGCCATCGTCGCCCGCTTGCCGCCGGCCGCGGCGGCGAGCGCCTTCAGGTCCAGCTCGCCGGTCACCGGCACCACCGCCACCGTCAGCCCGCCGTCGATCTCGGTGACGAGCGACTTGAACACGCGCTCCGGCGCCACCCCGAGCGCGGTCGCCACGAGCGCGCCGTAGTTCGGCGCGTCCGGCGAGACGTCGTAGGTGTGGGTGCTGTGGGCGATCTTCCGCTTGCTCAGCAACGCGATCGCCGGAGTGCCAGGGCCCGCCACGGGCTCAAGCTAACCCGTGCGCCGCGACACCGCGAGCCGGAGACGTGCGCCGGGGTCAACCGCCGGCCGGAACCGGCCGGCAGACGAGCACAGTGGGGTCGCCGGCCACCCGGGTCAGCGCCAGGCCGGCCGCCTCGTCACCCGAGAGTCGCAGGTCGCGGCGCAGCTTCTCCGGCTCCAGCGCCGAGCCGCGCTTGCGGATCTCGACCCGGCCGACGCGCCGCTCCCGCAGCAGGGCGCGCAGCCGCTTCAGCGAGAACGGCAGCACATCGGTGATCTCCAGGCAGCGGGCGAACGGGGTGGGCCGGGCCTCGTCGGCGTACAGGTAGGCGATCGACGGGTCGGCGAGCGTGGCGTCGAGGTCGGTGGCCAGCTCGGCGACCAGGTGCGCGCGCACCACAGCCGGATCCGGGTCGTAGAGGAACCGCCGGACCGGTCCCACCGGCGCCTCCTGCGTACCGGTCCCGGTGAGGTGATAGGAGGGGGCCCTTTTACTACCGGAGGCGTTAAGAAGGGGCCCTTCCTTCTCCCGCAGCAGGGTGGCGCGGCGGGGGACCTCGGCCAGCCCACCGCACCAGAGCGCGGCCTCGACCAGGTCGCCGTCCACGCTCACCCACTCCGCCTCGGCACCGGCCGGGATCAGCGCGTGGTCCAGTCCGGGCGCCACCTTCACGACCGCGCGCGGCACGCGCGCGGCCAGGCCGGTGACGAAGTCCCACGGCGGCGAGTAGGCGTTCGGGTCGAACACACGCCGCCCGGTGCCGGCCCGCCGCCGGGCCGGATCGCAGAACACCGCGTCCACCCCCGTCACGTCGAACGCCGTGGCGTCGCCGCAGGAGACCGTCACCAGATCGGCGAGCCCGGCCGCCTCGGCGTTCGCTGTGGCCATCGCGGCGGTCACCGGGTCGGCCTCCACCGCGTACACCCGGATGCCGGTGCGGGCCGCGGCGAGCGCGTCGGCCCCCAGGCCGCACCCCAGGTCGGCCAGCGTGGTCACGCCCCCGGCGCGCAGCCGTGCCGCGCGCCGGTCCGCGACCGCGCGGCGGGTGGCCTGCTCCAGCCCGGCCCGGGTGAGGAACATCCCGGCCGCCGCCGCCCCGAACTTGCCGGCCGCCCGGCGGCGCAGCTCCGCCTGGGTGAGTGCCGCCGCCGCGAGCCCGCCGGGGATCCCGGCCGAACGCAGCGCGGCCGCCGCCGCCAGCGGGTCGCCGCCGGCCACCCGCTCGGCCGCGGCGAGCGCCGCCGACCCCTCGGGGGTACGCAGCGCGGCGAGCTGGTCGAGATCCACGCGCTCATTCTCCCGGCCCGGTTCCGGCGCGACACGGAGGGCGACGCGTTGGCACTCTCCTTGACGGAGTGCTAGCCGAGGAATAACCTGCGATTAGCACTCTCACCCTGAGGGTGCCAATCCCCGAGCCTCGTGCCCGGGGGTTGAGCGCCAGGCGGACCGGCACCCGCGACGACGGCCCCGCCCGGTGGCATGTGGCAGATTGACGCTGGTCGGCATGCCGGCCGGCAACGACACCAAGTACCCGGGAGGGTATGCCCGTGACTACCGCGACCAAGGTTGCGATCAAGCCGCTCGAGGACCGCATCGTGGTCCAGGCGAACGAGGCCGAGACCACCACCGCCTCGGGCATCGTGATCCCCGACACCGCCAAGGAGAAGCCGCAGGAGGGCACCGTCCTCGCTGTCGGCCCGGGCCGGATCGACGACAAGGGCAACCGCGTGCCGATCGACGTGAAGGTCGGCGACACCGTCCTCTACTCGAAGTACGGCGGCACCGAGGTCAAGTACGCCGGCGAGGAGTACCTGGTGCTCTCCGCCCGCGACGTCCTCGCGGTCATCGAGAAGTAAGCAACCGATCAGTGTCGTTGCCCCGGTCCGGCTCGCCGGGCCGGGGCAACGTCGCTTCGAAGGGATACTGATGGCGAAGATCCTCAGCTTCTCGGACGACGCCCGGCACCTGCTCGAGCACGGTGTCAACGCCCTCGCGGACGCGGTGAAGGTCACCCTCGGCCCGCGCGGGCGCAACGTCGTCCTGGACAAGAAGTTCGGTGCGCCCACGATCACCAACGACGGCGTGACCATCGCCAAGGAGATCGAGCTCACCAACCCGTACGAGAACCTCGGCGCGCAGCTGGTCAAGGAGGTGGCGACCAAGACCAACGACGTCGCCGGCGACGGGACCACCACCGCCACCGTGCTGGCCCAGGCCATGGTCCGCGAGGGCCTGCGGAACGTGGCCGCCGGCACCAACCCGACCGGCCTGAAGCGGGGCATCGACGCGGCGGCCGCCAAGGTCTCCGAGGCGCTGCTCGGCAAGGCCGTCGAGGTCGCCGGCAAGGAGTCGATCGCGCACGTCGCGACCGTCTCCGCGCAGGACGCCGCCATCGGCGAGCTGATCGCCGAGGCGATGGAGAAGGTCGGCCGCGACGGCGTCATCACCGTCGAGGAGGGCTCCGCGCTCACCACCGAGCTGGAGGTGACCGAGGGTCTCCAGTTCGACAAGGGCTTCATCTCGCCGAACTTCGTCACCGACCTGGAGGCGCAGGAGGCGGTCCTGGAGGACCCGTACATCCTGATCACCACCCAGAAGATCTCGGCGATCGAGGAGCTGCTGCCGCTGCTGGAGAAGGTTCTCCAGAACAACAAGCCGCTGCTCATCGTCGCCGAGGACGTCGAGGGTCAGGCCCTGTCCACGCTCGTGGTCAACGCGCTGCGCAAGACCGTCAAGGTCTGCGCGGTCAAGGCCCCCGGCTTCGGTGACCGCCGCAAGGCGATGCTCCAGGACATGGCGATCCTGACCGGCGCCGAGCTGGTCGCCCCGGAGCTGGGCTACAAGCTCGACCAGGTCGGCCTGGAGGTGCTCGGCACCGCCCGTCGCGTCGTGGTCGACAAGGAGAACACCACGGTCGTCGACGGTGGCGGGCAGGCCTCCGAGGTCGCCGACCGGGTCGCGCAGATCCGCAAGGAGATCGAGGCCTCCGACTCCGAGTGGGACCGGGAGAAGCTGGCCGAGCGGCTGGCGAAGCTCTCCGGCGGCATCGCCGTGATCAAGGTCGGTGCGGCCACCGAGGTCGAGATGAAGGAGCGCAAGCACCGCATCGAGGACGCCATCGCCGCGACCAAGGCCGCGGTCGAGGAGGGCACGGTCCCGGGTGGCGGTGCCGCCCTGGCCCAGATCCTGCCGGCGCTCGACGACGACCTGGGCTTCACCGGTGACGAGAAGGTCGGCGTCTCGATCGTGCGCAAGGCGCTCGTCGAGCCGCTGCGCTGGATCGCCCAGAACGCCGGCCACGACGGCTACGTGGTGGTGCAGAAGGTCGTCGCCCAGGACTGGGGTCACGGCCTCGACGCCGCCACCGGCGAGTACGTCGACCTGGCCAAGTCCGGCATCATCGACCCGGTGAAGGTGACCCGCAACGCGGTCAGCAACGCCGCCTCGATCGCCGGCCTGCTGCTCACCACCGAGAGCCTCGTGGTGGAGAAGCCGGCCGAGCCGGAGCCGGCCGCCGGTGGGCACGGCCACTCGCACGGTCACGGCCACCAGCACGGCCCGGGCTTCTGACCCGACCGCACGGCCCGACGTCAGGGCACACCGCCGACCCGGTGGTGTGCCCTGACGCGTATGCCCTTACGGAACGCCGACGACATTGGCAGCCGGGCCGGCGGGTCGACCAGACTGGACGCCGTGAGCACCCTCTTCCGCCGCCGCGCGGCACTGGCCGGTGTCGTCGCCGCCGTGGTGGCACTCGGCACCGCCGAACCCGTGGCGGTCCTGACCGGTCCCCGGTCCGCGTCGCTGGTCGCCGTCGGCGGACTCGTCGTCGACCTGGTGCCCGAGCCGCTCAAGCAGCTCGCCGTCGACGTCTTCGGCACGTACGACAAGATCGCCCTGCTGGTCGGGACGGCGCTGCTGCTGGCCGCCTTCGGGGCGCTGCTCGGCCTGGCGGCGGCCCGGCGGCTGGTGATCGGCCTGGCCGGCGTCGCCGCGTTCGCCGTGCTCGGCGTCGCCGCCGCGCTGACCCGGGCCGGCGCGAACGCGTTCGACGCGCTGCCCTCCGTGGTCGGCGGCGGGCTCGGCGCGCTGACGCTCCGGGCGTTCGTGGCCGGACCGCTGGGCGCCGGCCCGGCACGCCGGGAGCAGGCCGGGCGCGACCGGGCCGACGCGGCGGACCGGCCGCCGTCGACGCCGCCTCCGGTGGTCGCCGCGCTGGCCCGCGAGGGGGAGACCCCGGCCGGGTGGGAGCCGGTACGGCACGACGACGCGGAGTCGCGGCGACGGTTCCTGCGTAGTGCCGGGCTGCTCACCGGCGCGGCGGCGGTGGCCGGACTGGGCGGGCACTGGCTGGCCGGGCGGCGCGGCGTGTCGGCGGCCCGGGAGGCGGTGACGCTGCCCGCGCCGGCCGCGCCCGCCCCGCAGGTGCCGGCCGGAGCCGACCTGTCGCTGCCCCGGCTCGCGCCGTACGTGACGCCGAACCGGGAGTTCTACCGGATCGACACGGCCCTGGTGGTGCCGCAGGTGGACCCGGCCACCTGGCGGCTGCGGATCCACGGGCGGGTGCGCAACCCGATCGAGCTGAGCTTCGACGACCTGCTGGCCCGCCCGATGGTCGAGCGGTACGTGACGCTCGCCTGCGTCTCCAACGAGGTGGGCGGCGACCTGATCGGCAACGCGCGCTGGCTCGGCGTATCGATCGGGGAACTGCTCGACGAGGCCGGCCCGGAGGAGGGCGCGGACCAGGTGGTCGGGCGCGCGGTCGACGGCTGGACCTGCGGCGCGCCCACCTCGGTGCTGCGCGACGGGCGGGACGCGCTGCTCGCGGTCGGCATGAACGGCGAGCCGCTGCCGATCCAGCACGGCTTCCCGGTGCGGATGGTGGTGCCCGGCCTCTACGGGTACGTGTCGGCCTGCAAGTGGCTCACCGAACTGGAGCTGACCAGCTTCGCCGACTTCGACGCGTACTGGGTGCCGCGCGGCTGGTCCGCGCAGGGCCCGATCAAGACGCAGTCGCGGATCGACACGCCCCGGCCCCGCAGCCGCCCGGCCGCCGGCCCGGTGACGGTGGCCGGTGTGGCGTGGGCGCAGCACCGCGGCATCCGTGGCGTGGAGGTACGCGTCGACGGCGGCCCCTGGCGGGAGGCGACGCCGGCCCCGGCGGTGTCGGCGGACACCTGGGTGCAGTGGTCCTGGCGGTGGGACGCGACGCCGGGCGAACACACGCTCCAGGTGCGGGCGACCGACACGACCGGTGAGACCCAGACGGAACAGCGGGCCCCGGTCGCCCCGGACGGCGCGACCGGCTGGCACACCGTCACGGTCACCGTCTCCTGACCCGCCGTCCGGCGGGTGCCGACACGACGACGCCGCACCCCGGGGGTCCGGGGCGCGGCGTCGGGGGTCGTGAAGCCGGTCAGGCGACCTTGCGCTGGTCCGGCACTGCGGTGTTGTGCGGCCGGCCGAGGCGCGCCTCCAGCCGGGCGATGTCCACCTTGGTCTGCCGGCGGTCGGCCAGGTCCTCCCAGCCGAGGGCGAGCAGCCGCAGCCGCTCGGACTCGCTGAACCCGCCCCAGACGCCGTACGGCTCGCGTACGGAGAGCGCGTGGGCGGCGCACTCGGCGCGTACCGGGCAGGCGCGGCAGACCGACTTGGCGCCCATCTCGCGGCGCAGCCGGGAGGAGCCGCGCTCGCCGTCCGGGTGGAAGAACTGCGCGCTGTCGCGGCCACGGCAGGCTCCGAGCCGCTGCCAGTCCCAGAGTTCGTCGATCGGTCCAGGCAGCCTACGTACGTTCGACATCAGCACCCCTCCTCCCGCGCGGCACCGCGGAGAATGTTCGTTGCCAGCTACCGGGCGGCGGTCCGCGCGGGATGCCGGTTCCGGATGAACCCTCGGTACCCGAGCGGTCCGCGCCTCACACATCTGTGATCGAAAACCTCGGACACTCGGCGGCATATGCCCCATCTGTCGGAAAAGTTCGGATGATTGCCCGGAACCCTCTCCCGAGCCCACCTCCGCATGGTCTGCTCTGAGTCGGAGAGGAGACCACTGTGCGTAGTGTTCTTGTGTGCGTTCGGACACCATTGGCGGCCCAGCATCTGACCTCCGCGGCGGCGCGGCTCGGGCTGTCCGGCGTCGTCCGGACGGCCGTCTCCGACCCGGAGGTGATGTTGCGGCTCGCCGAGCGACAGGTGGACGTGGTGCTCGCCGACACCGCCCTGACCCGCCCGGACAGCGCCGGCTTCGTCCGGCGGGTGCTGGCCCGCGCCCCGCAGGCGGCGGTGCTGCTGCTCGGCGCCGAGGAGCCGGAGTCGGCGGCGGCCACCATCAGCGCCGGGGCGCGCGGACTGATCCAGAACGCCGACCACGACCTGACCAGCGCGGTCGCCAAGGCGCTGCTGCTGCTCTCCGCCCCCGGGCGGAGCAACAGGCACCGGGTGGCGGACACCGCCCGGGACGCGGCGGCGGTGGGCGGGCCGACCCGGCCGACGGCGCCGGGGCGTACCCAGGGTGGACCCGGCTGGCCGGCGACGGCGCCGGTGGACGCCGCGGGCCTGCCCACAGTGGTGCCTGTGCAGCGGGGCGAGGACCCGGACGACCCGGCGGCGGCCGACGGCGCGGAGGCGCCCCGGCCGGGCGCGGCCCAGCGGCCGGCGCGGACGCCGCGCAGCGCGATCGGGCTGACCGAGCGGGAGCTTCAGGTGCTGCTCGGCATGGCCGAGGGCAAGAGCAACGCGGAGATCGGGCGGGAGCTGTTCGTCTCCGAGGACACGGTCAAGACGCACGCCCGGCGGCTGTTCCGCAAGCTCGGCGCGCGCGACCGGGCGCACGCCGTGGCGGCCGGGTTCCGGGCCGGCCTGGTCGCCTGACCCGCGTGGGGATCACTCCTGCGCGGAGTCGTCGGTGCCCTCGGTGAGCGTGTCGTGCACGCCGTCGGCGTAGCCGCGGGCGTAGTCCCAGCTCACGTAGTGGTCGGGGTCGGGGTCGTAGGCCGGCTCGTGCACCCGGGGACGCCCCGAGTTGAGCAGGTGGCGCAGGTTGCCGCGCAGCAGGTCCCAGTCGAAGTAGTGCGGCTCGCGGCAGTCCTCGCACTCGATCACCAGGCCGCGCACGCCGATCGGCTGGAGCAACGCCTGGTAGATCTCCAGATCGGCGAGATCCTCCAGGACGTCCTGGCGCTCGACCTCGGTCAGCGGGTCGAGCGCGTCGTCGTCGCCGGGATCGTGCAGGCCGGCAGCCGGATCGGCCGGGTCGCCGTTGAACGGGTCGATGGGCTCGTCGTGCACCCCCTCACCGTAGACCCCGCGCCGCCGGAAAGCCCGCCCCAGCCCGTGCTGTGGCCTGGCCTACCCTCGGGCCCGCCGCTGCCCGGACGCGGACGGGCGAGTGGGTACGATGAGGCGGCGCGCCGTCACCGGGCGCCCGCCGGTGCCCCCGCGCGCCGCCTCGCTGCAGCCCGTTCGACCAGCTCAGGGGAGCAATCGTGGAGAATTCGCCCAGCACCGAGATCCCGGCCGGCACCGACGGCGGGGAGCTGGGTGGCCATCTGCCCGAGCTGCCGGCCGGTTCGGCCCGGGTGGTGCCGCTCGGGCTGACCTTCGACGACGTCCTGCTCCAGCCGGGCGAGTCGGACGTCGTGCCCAGCCGCGTCAACACCCGCACCCGCCTCACCCGCAACATCGAGCTGACCGTGCCGCTGCTGTCCAGCGCGATGGACACGGTCACCGAGGCGCGGATGGCGATCGCGATGGCCCGCCAGGGCGGCATCGGCGTGCTGCACCGCAACCTCTCCGTGGATGACCAGGCGCTCCAGGTCGACCTGGTGAAGCGCTCCGAGTCCGGCATGATCACCAACCCGGTGACCGCCAGCCCGGACGACACGCTGCGCGAGGTCGACGCGCTCTGCGGGCGCTACCGCATCTCCGGCGTGCCGGTGGTGGACGGGCAGGGCCAGTTGGTCGGCATCGTCACCAACCGCGACATGCGGTTCGTCTCCGACCCGGCCACGCCGGTGCGCGAGATCATGACCCGCACCCCGCTGATCACCGCCCCGGTCGGCGTGAGCAAGGACGACGCGCTCGGCTTGCTGCGCCAGCACAAGATCGAGAAGTTGCCGATCGTGGACGCGGGCGGCAAGCTGCGCGGCCTGATCACGGTCAAGGACTTCACCAAGAGCGAGCAGTACCCGAACGCCACCAAGGACGACGCGGGCCGGCTCCGGGTCGCCGCCGCGGTCGGCGTGGGCGAGGACGGCTACAAGCGGGCCCGTGCCCTGGTCGACGCCGGGGTGGACGTCGTCATCGTCGACACCGCGCACGGCCACCAGCGCGCCGTGCTGGAGATGGTCGCCCGGCTCAAGCGGGACGTCACCATCGACATCGTGGGCGGCAACATCGCCACGTACGCGGGCGCGAAGGCGCTCGTCGAGGCCGGCGCGGACGGCGTGAAGGTGGGCGTCGGCCCGGGCGCCATCTGCACCACGCGGATCGTGGCCGGGGTGGGCGTACCGCAGATCACCGCGATCATGGAGGCGACCCGCGCCGCCCGCCCGGCCGGCGTGCCGGTCATCGGCGACGGCGGCATCCAGTATTCCGGCGACATCGCCAAGGCGCTCGTCGCCGGCGCCGACACGGTGATGCTCGGCAGCCTGCTCGCCGGCTGCGAGGAGAGCCCCGGCGAGCTGATCTTCGTCAACGGCAAGCAGTACAAGGCGTACCGGGGGATGGGCTCGCTCGGTGCGATGCAGTCACGCGGCCAGGTCAAGTCCTACTCCAAGGACCGCTACTTCCAGCAGGACGTGACCAGCGACGAGAAGCTGGTCCCGGAGGGCGTCGAGGGTCAGGTGCCCTACCGCGGCCCGCTCTCCCAGGTCGCCCACCAGCTCACCGGTGGCCTGCGTCTCGCCATGGGGTACGCGGGCGCGGAGACCATCGCCGATCTGCACCAGCGTGGCCAGCTCATCCGGATCACCGCGGCCGGGCTCAAGGAGAGCCACCCGCACGACATCCAGATGACCGTCGAGGCGCCCAACTACCACACCCGCTGACCCACCACCCCCAACCACCTGGAGTCCCCCATGCGTGACGTGGTCGAGATCGGGCTGGGCAAGACCGCGCAGCGCGGCTACCACCTGGACGACATCGCCATCGTGCCGAGCCGCCGCACCCGGGACGTCGACGACGTCTCCACCGCGTGGCAGCTCGACGCGTACCAGTTCGGCATCCCCTGCGTCGCGCACCCCTCGGACGCGACCATGAGCCCCGCCTCGGCGGTCCGGCTCGGCCAGCTCGGCGGCCTCGGCGTGCTCAACGTCGAGGGCCTCTGGACCCGGTACGAGAACCCGGCCAAGATCCTGGAGGAACTGGCCGGTCTCGGCGAGGACGCGCGGGCGACCAAGCGCCTCCAGGAGGTCTACGCCGAGCCGATCCGGCCCGACCTGATCGCCGAGCGGGTACGCGAGCTGCGTGAGGGCGGCGGCACGGTGGCGGTGCGCGTCTCCCCGCAGCACACCCTGGCGCTGGCCCCGGTGATCCTCGACGCCGGCGTGGACATCCTGGTCATCCAGGGCACGCTCGTCTCGGCCGAGCACGTCTCCACCACCGACGAGCCGCTCAACCTCAAGGAGTTCATCGCCGACCTGGACCTGCCGGTCGTCGTCGGCGGCTGCACCGACTACAAGACCGCGCTGCACCTGATGCGTACCGGCGCGGCCGGCGTGATCGTGGGCATCGGCGGCGACGACTGGTCGACCACCGAGTCGGTGCTCGGCATCCGGGTGCCGATGGCCACCGCCATCGCCGACGCCGCCGCCGCCCGCCGCGACTACCTGGACGAGACCGGCGGCCGGTACGTGCACCTGATCGCCGACGGCGACATGCAGACCTCCGGTGACATCGCCAAGGCGCTCGGCTGCGGCGCGGACGCGGTGATGCTCGGCGAGCCGCTGTCGCTGTGCGAGGAGGCACCGGCCGGTGGCGCGTGGTGGCACTCCGCGGCCAGCCACCCGTCGCTGCCCCGTGGTGCGTTCGAGGTGGCCGGTGAGCCGCTCGGTTCGATGGAGAAGCTGCTGTTCGGCCCGGCCGACGAGCCGGACGGCCAGCTCAACCTCTTCGGCGGCCTGCGCCGCGCGATGGCCAAGTGCGGCTACCGCGACCTGAAGGAGTTCCAGAAGGTCGGGCTGGTCCTCGACCGCTGAGCACAGCGTGACGGCGCGGGCGGCGGCGCGGACGTGTTCCGGCCCCGCCCGCGCCGCCGCGCGTCTAGGCTCGCCGGGTGAGACGGGGGCGGGTCTGGGCGGCAGGGCTGGTGACGGCGGCGCTCGCGCTGAGCGGGTGCACCGGCGGCGACGACGGCAACGGGTTCCGGCCGGGCGCGGCGGACGCCGGTGACCCGTACGTGCCGGGGGCCGGCAACGGCGGCTACGACGTGGGCCACTACGCGCTGGACGTGCGGTACGACCCGGCCGGTGACCGGCTCACCGGCACCGCGACGCTGACCGTCACCGCCACCCGGGCGCTGTCCCGGTTCCAGCTCGACCTGGCCGGGCTGGACGTCGAGCGGGTGCGGGTCGACGGCGAGGCGGCGAAGCACCGCCACGACGGCGCCGAGCTGATCGTCACCCCGTCGGGCGGGCTGCCGTCCGGGCGGCGGTTCACGGTCGAGGTCGCGTACGGCGGGGTGCCGAAGCCGCTGCCGAACGCCGAACTGGGCGACGGCGGCTTCCACGCCACACCGGACGGTGCGATAGCGCTCGGTCAGCCGGAGTCGGCCAGCACCTGGTACCCGGTCAACGACCACCCGTCGGACAAGGCCACCTACGACCTCGCCGTCACCGTGCCGGACGGCCTCGCCGCGCTGTCCAACGGCGTGCCGGAGGGGAGGACCTCACAGGGCGGCTGGACCACCTGGCGCTGGGCGGAACGCGCGCCGATGGCCAGCTACCTGAGCACGCTGGTGATCGGCGACTACCGGGTCAGCAGCGGCACGCACGCCGGCAAGCCGCTGGTCACCGCCGTCGCCGCGGCGCTGCCCGCGGACGGTCCGGCCGCCGCGTCGGTGGCCCGCACCGGCGAGGTCGCCGACTTCCTGGCCGCGCGCTTCGGCCCGTACCCGTTCGACTCGTACGGCGGCGTGGTGGTCGCCGACGAACGCATCCGGTACGCGCTGGAGACGCAGAGCCGTCCGGTCTACGGGCCGGCGTTCTTCCGCGGGGACCGGCCCAACACCGAGGTGGTCGCGCACGAGCTGGCGCACCAGTGGTTCGGCGACAGCGTCTCGGTGGCCCGGTGGAGCGACATCTGGCTCAACGAGGGCTTCGCCACGTACGCCGAATGGCTCTGGGCCGAGCACGACGGCGGGCGCACAGTGGCGCAGACAGTCATCGAGCGCTACGCGGCCACCGACTGGTCGAAGCCCACGGTCGACCCGGGCCGGGCCGGGATGTTCGGCGACGCGGTCTACCAGCGGGGCGCGCTCGCGGTGCACGCGCTGCGCCGCGCGGTGGGCGACGAGACGTTCTACCGGGTGCTGCGCGGCTGGCTGGCGCAGCACCGCGACGGCAACGTCACCACCGCCGACTTCGTCGGGTACGCCGAACGCACGTCCGGGCGGCCGCTGCGGGCGCTGCTGGACGCCTGGCTGGTCGGGGGCACGCCACCGGGACTGCCGTGACGCACGCGTGACCGCCGCTGGGTAGGCTGCCGCGGTCGGAGCGGCCCAGTGGGCGGGGCCGCCGAACGGGCCCCCGGAGGGATCGAGGCGATGACGCGGCGCGGCGCACGACGACGGCTCGGGTTGCTGACCTGCGGCACGCTGCTGCTGGCCGGCTGCGGTTCGGCCGAGCCGGACCCGGGCCCGTCGTCCCCGGCCGGTCCCGCGCCGGCGACCCCGCGCAGCTTCGTGCCGGGCGCGGCCGGCGCCGGCGACGCGTACTTCCCGAGCTACGGCAACGGCGGGTACGACGTCGCGCACTACACGGTGAAGGTTCGCTACGACCCGGAGACGGACAAGCTCAGCGGCACCACCACGCTGCGGGCCACCGCGACCGCCGACCTGTCCGCGTTCAACCTGGACCTGGCCGGGCTGACCGTCCGCTCGGTGACTGTGGACGGCGCCGCCGCCCGGCACAGCCGCACCGAGGACGAGCTGGTGATCACCCCGGCGATCGGGCTGACCTCCGGCAACGGGTTCACCGCCGAGATCCGGTACGACGGCCGGCCGGAGCCGCTGCGTACCGAGGCGCTGGGCGAGGGCGGCTGGCTGCACACCGTCGACGGGGCGATCGCGCTCGGGCAGCCGGAGTCGGCGAGCACCTGGTTCCCGGTCAACGACCACCCCTCGGACAAGGCCACGTACGACATGGAGATCACCGTCCCGAAGGGACTGACGGCGGTCTCCAACGGCGTGCCGAAGGGAAAGGCGACCAGCGGCGCCTGGACCACCTGGAAGTGGTCGGAGACCGCGCCGGCCGCCAGTTACCTCACCACCGTGGCGATCGGGAAGTTCCGGGTCACCACCGGGCAGCACAAGGGACGGCCGGTCTACAACGCGGTCACCACGCAGGTGGCGGAGGGCGCGCCGGACCGGTCCGTCGCGCGCACCATCGAGGTCGCCGACTACCTGGAGAGCGTCTTCGGGCCGTACCCGTTCGACTCGTACGGCGGCGTGGTGGTCGCCGACGAACGCATCCGGTACGCCCTGGAGACGCAGAGCCGGCCGGTCTACTCGGCGAGCTTCTTCCGGCAGGGCGACAACACCGGCGTGGTCGCGCACGAGCTGGCCCACCAGTGGTACGGCAACAGCGTGTCGATCCAGCGCTGGCAGGACATCTGGCTCAACGAGGGGCTGGCCACGTACGCCGAGTGGCTGTGGGCCGAGCACAGCGGCTCGACCACGGTTCAGCGCATGTTCGAGCAGAAGTACGCGAACGCCGGCGGTCAGGTGTGGCGTACGCCGCCGGGCAAGCCGGGCGTGGCGAACCTGTTCAGCCGCTCGGTCTACGACCGGGGCGGGATGACTGTGCACGCGCTGCGGGTGGCGGTGGGCGACACCGCGTTCTTCGCGATCCTGCGCACCTGGGCGGCGGAGCGGAAGAACGGCAACGCCACCACCGCCGACTTCGTGGCGCTGGCCGAGCGGATCTCCGGCAGGAAGCTGGCGAAGGTCTTCGACCCGTGGCTCTACGGCACCGAGCGCCCGCCCACCCCGAAGCCGCTGTAGGGCGTCAGTTCTTGACGCGCAGCGACGGGTGGGCGGCCAGGAACGCGTCGGCCCGCCCGCCGCGCAGCGCGGTGAGGAAGTCGCGGCCGAGCGGCTTGAGCTGCTCACCGCGGTACGCGCCGCCGCTGCCCACCCCGGCGCCGGGCAGCACGACGAGCGTGAGCCGGTCCGCCGGCAGGCCACCCAGGGCGTACGCGAAGTCGACCAGTTTCCGGCCGCCCCCGGCGTACACCAGGGTCTTGCCCAGCGCGGCCACCACCTGCTCGACCCGCTGCGGGTCGCGGGCGGTGCCCTGGTCGAGGATCTTGCGGGCCAGCGCCCGGAGCAGTTGCTGCTGGTGCCGCTGCCGGGTGTAGTCGCCGCCCGCTGTGTAGCGCTGCCGCGCGTAGTCGAGCGCCTGCCAGCCGGTCAGGTGCCGGGTGCCCTTCTCGTAGACCATCTGCGGCCCGGTGTACCCGCCGCCGGTCAGCGTCCGCATGGCGCCGTCCGGGCGGCGGTGCCGGGACTCGACCCGCTGGTCGACGTAGAGGTCGACCCCGCCGAGCGTGTCCACCAGCCTGTCGAAACCGCCGAACGTGATCACCGCACCGGCGTCGATGCGCAGCCCGGTGTAGCGGGAGACGGTGGTGCGCAGCAGCTCGTACCCCTGGGCGGTGCTGGGGTTGCGCTTGTCGCCCGGCACCCGGCTGCCGTAGCTCATCGCGTGGGTGAGCTTGGTCCGGCCGCCCGGGTAGCGGGCCTTCGGGTAGGCGGGGATGTCGACCACCAGGTCGCGGGGCAGCGAGAACAGGTACGCCCGGTCCAGCCCGGCGGGTACGTGCAGCAGCAGCACGGCGTCGGCGTGCGGCTCCCAGCCGGGGATGCTGACCCGGGTGTCGACGCCGACGAGCAGCAGGTTGAGCGGGCCCTTCAGGTCGGCGCCGGGCGGCGGTGTCGGGCTGGCGGTGGTCGGCGCGGGCGTGGGCGAGGCCGGTGGCGCGGTGCTGGGGCCGGCGACCGGCGCGGCGGGGCGGTTCGCCACCAGCCGTGTGGTCACCACCGCCCCGGTGGCCACCAGCAGCGCCGCCACCAGCGCGGCCAGGCCCAGCAGACGTCGTCTCGTCACGTTCGTTCCTCCCCGTGGAGTGCGACGCGCCGGGGCCGCCGGAGGTTGCAGCGGCGGGAATCCCGGCGAATCGAGCGCTCTGCATGATCTGCGAAAAACACTCGCTGGCGCCATAGCTACCGGTCGGTAATGATGCGTTCATGCGTTACGACGTGCTCGTCATCGGTTCGGGCTTCGGCGGTAGCGTCACCGCGCTCCGGCTGGCCGAGAAGGGCTACACGGTGGGCGTCCTGGAGGCGGGGCGGCGCTTCGCCGACGACGAGTTCCCGCGTACGTCCTGGCGGGCGCGACGGTTCCTCTGGGCGCCCCGGCTCGGCTGCTTCGGGCTCCAGCGGATCACGCTGCTGCGCTCGGCCGACCGCAGGGCCGGCGGCGGCGTGCTGGTGCTCTCCGGCGCCGGTGTGGGCGGCGGCTCGCTCGTCTACGCGAACACGCTCTACGAGCCGCTCGCCGCGTTCTACGCCGACCCGCAGTGGCGGGACATCACCGACTGGCGCGACGAGCTGGCCCGCCACTACGACCAGGCGAAGCGGATGCTCGGCGTCACCACGTACCCGATCGACACCCGCGCGGACCAGGCCGTCCGCGCGGTGGCCGAGCGGATGGGGGTGGCGCACACCTACCACCCGACGCCGGTCGGCGTGCACATCGGGCGGCCCGGCGAGCGGGTGGCCGACCCGTACTTCGGCGGGGCCGGGCCGGACCGCACCGGGTGCAGCCACTGCGGGTCGTGCATGACCGGCTGCCGGCACGGCGCCAAGAACACGCTCGTGAAGAACTACCTCTGGCTGGCCGAGCGCCTCGGCGTGCAGGTGCACCCGCTGACCACTGTGACCGCCGTCCGCCCGGACCCGGCCGGTGGGTACGCGGTGCACACCGAACGCACCGGCGCCTGGCTGCGCAAGCGGCGCGAGGTGATCCACGCCGACCAGGTGGTCTTCGCGGCCGGCGCGCTCGGCACCCAGCGGCTGCTGCACGAGATGAAGGCGACCGGTGCGCTGCCGGCGCTCTCGCCCCGGCTGGGCGAGCTGACCCGGACCAACTCCGAGGCCATCCTCGGCGCCTCGGTGGCGCCCGGCGCGGCCCGCCGGCGCGGCCTCGACTTCACCGAGGGGGTGGCGATCACCAGCTCGTTCCACCCCGACCCGCAGACCCACATCGAGCCGGTCCGCTACGGCAAGGGCTCCAACGCGATGGGCCTGCTCCAGTCGCTGCTCGTCGACGGCGGTCCCCGCCGGGCCCGGCGCTGGCTGGGCGGCATCGTCCGGCAGCCGGTGCTGGCGGCGCGGATGCTGTCCGTACGCCGCTGGTCCGAGCGCACAGTGATCGCGCTCGTCATGCAGTCGGTCGACAACTCGCTGACCACCCGCCTCCGCAAGGGGCGGCTGGTCTCCGGCCCCGGCCACGGCGCGCCCAACCCGACCTGGATCCCGGCCGGCAACACGGCGGTCCGGCTGCTCGCCGAGGAGATCGACGGCACCCCCGGCGGCGCGGTGACCGAGCCGTTCAACATCCCGATGACCGCGCACATCCTCGGCGGCGCGGTGATCGGCGCCACCCCGGACGCGGGGGTGATCGACCCCTGGCACCGGGTGTACGGCCACCCGGGGCTGCACGTGGTGGACGGCGCGGCGGTCTCGGCGAACCTGGGCGTCAACCCGTCGCTGACCATCACGGCGCAGGCCGAGCGGGCCATGTCGTACTGGCCGAACAAGGGCGAGGCGGACCCGCGTCCGGCGCTCGGCACTGCGTACACCCGGGTCGATCCGGTGCCACCGCGGCGGCCGGCCGTCCCCGCGCATGCCCCCGCCGCCCTGCGGTGAAAGGAAGGGCCCCTTCTTAACGCCTCCGGTAGAGGAAGGGCCCCTTGTTAACACATTCACCCCGCAACACCGCCGGGGCGCGTCCGCGCGGCCGGTGACTGTCGGTAGGCTTTGCGCACATGAGCACGCCTCGCCCCGTCCTCGTGGTGGACTTCGGAGCCCAGTACGCCCAGCTCATCGCGCGCCGTGTCCGCGAGGCGAAGGTCTACTCGGAGATCGTCCCGCATTCCATGCCGGTGTCCGAGATGCTGGCCAAGAACCCGGCCGCGATCATCCTGTCCGGCGGCCCGTCCAGCGTCTACGCGCCGGGCGCGCCGCAGATCGACGCCGGGATGTTCGACGCCGGCGTGCCGGTCTTCGGCATCTGCTACGGCTTCCAGGCCATGGCCCAGGCGCTCGGCGGCACCGTGGCGCGCACCGGCAACCGCGAGTACGGCGGCACCCCGCTGCGCCCGCGCCTGACCGAGCCCGGTGTGCTGCTGCGCGACCTGCCGGCCGACCTGCCGGTCTGGATGAGCCACGGCGACTGCGTCACCGAGGCGCCGGACGGCTTCACCGTGACCGCCGAGTCGGCGGGCGCCCCGGTCGCCGCGTTCGAGGACCTGGCCGGGCGGCGGGCCGGCGTGCAGTTCCACCCGGAGGTCGGGCACACCGCGCACGGCCAGGAGATGCTCAGCCGCTTCCTGTACGACATCGCCGGCATCGCACCGACCTGGACGCCGTCGAACATCATCGACGAGCAGGTCGCCCGGATCCGCGAGCAGGTGGGCGACAAGGAGGTCATCTGCGGCCTCTCCGGCGGCGTCGACTCGGCGGTCGCCGCGGCGCTCGTGCACCGTGCCGTGGGCGACCAGCTCACCTGCGTGTTCGTGGACCACGGTCTGCTGCGGGCCGGTGAGGCCGAGCAGGTCGAGAAGGACTACGTGGCGGCGACCGGCATCAAGCTCAAGGTGGTCGACGCGCGGGAGCGGTTCCTCGGCGCGCTCGCCGGGGTGACCGACCCGGAGCAGAAGCGCAAGATCATCGGCCGGGAGTTCATCCGTGTCTTCGAGGCCGCCGCCCGGGAGATCGCCGCGCACGGCGACGTGGAATACCTGGTGCAGGGCACGCTCTACCCGGACGTGGTGGAGTCCGGCGGCGGCACCGGCACCGCCAACATCAAGAGCCACCACAACGTCGGCGGCCTGCCCGAGGACCTGAAGTTCGCCCTGGTCGAGCCACTGCGCACGCTGTTCAAGGACGAGGTCCGCACGATCGGCCTGGAGCTGGGACTGCCCGAGGCGATGGTGTGGCGGCACCCGTTCCCCGGTCCGGGCCTGGCCATCCGGATCATCGGCGCGGTCGACGAGGAGCGCCTCGCCGTGCTCCGCAAGGCCGACCTGATCGCCCGGCAGGAGCTGACCGCGGCCGGTCTGGACCGGGGCGTCTGGCAGTTCCCGGTGGTGCTTCTGGCCGACGTCCGCAGCGTCGGGGTGCAGGGCGACGGGCGCACCTACGGCCACCCGGTGGTGCTGCGCCCGGTCTCCAGCGATGACGCGATGACCGCCGACTGGTCCCGGCTGCCCTACGACGTGGTGGCGCGGATCTCCACCCGGATCACCAACGAGGTCGCCGAGGTCAACCGCGTGGTCCTGGACGTGACGAGCAAGCCGCCGGGCACCATCGAGTGGGAGTGACGCGGCTCAGGCCGCGGGCGGCGTCTGCGGTCCGGCCCCGGGCTGCGGCGTAGCCGGCGGGACCGGCGCGGCCGGCGGGACCGGCGGCCAGCCCGGCGCGGTGCCCGGCGGGTGCGGCCAGGCGGGCGCGCCGGCCGGCTCCTCGGGCATCAGGAACCACATGATCGGGTACGCGAGCGCGGCGAGCCCGCCGGTGAGCACGGTGGCGGTCGCGAAGATCACCCGGATCAGCGTGGGGTCGGCGGCGAAGTAGCGGCCGAGGCCGCTCGCCACACCGGCGATCATGCGGTCGCTGACCGGTCGGCGGAGCTGCTTGTACGGGGCCTGGGAGGGGTTCGGGAAGGTCATGTGTCAACGGTCCCGCGCGCCGTGGTGGGCGACCTCGGTGACCGCCCGGACGCTTACCCTGAGCTGCCCCTGAGACGCCAGCGGAGAGTCAGGAATCTGACTCTTTTCGATGTCGGTAACCCGCTACGGGGAGAATTTGCTCCCGTGACCACCTCGCTGGAGCCGCTCCGCAGGATCGCGGCATACGCAGTTTGTGCTGACTCGAACGGCCGAGTGTTGCTGGTCCGCGCATCGGAGCGCTCCGGCACCCCCGGCACCTGGTCGCTCCCCGGAGGAGCGGTCGATCACGGTGAGGACCCCAAACACACGGTCGTCCGGGAGACCGCGGCCGAGACCGGGCTCTCGGTGGCGGTCGCCGGTCTCCAGGACGTGCTCGCCGACATGCGAGCGCTGCCCGAGCGGCACATCACGATCCACACCGACCGGCTCCTCTACACCGTGTCGGTCCGCGGCGGGACGCTCACCGAGCGGGTCGACCGCCCGACCGACCTGGCCCGCTGGTTCACCCTCGACGAGGCCCGGGAGCTGCCGCTGCGGTCGTTCACCGCACGTGCCCTGGGCCTGCCCACCTCCACCGACGACATCGTGCCGGAGGAGGTGCCCGAGTTCCCCTCGTTCTACGCCGTCCCCGGCCCGGACGGGCTGCACCGGGCGCAGCGTTTCGCCGCGTACGCGGTGGTGACCGACCCGGAGGAGCGGGTGCTGCTGACCCGGGTGTCCGACGGCTACCCGGGCGCCGGCTGCTGGCACCTGCCCGGCGGCGGCACCGACTACGGCGAGCAGCCGGGCGCGGCGCTGATCCGGGAACTGGTCGAGGAGACCGGACAGACCGGCCGCCTGGTCGAGCTGCTCGGGGTGGCCAGCCACCGGGACGCCGCCTCGCTCGGCCCAGAGGGCTACCCGATCGACTGGCACGGCGTACGCGCCTTCTACCGGGTGGTCGTCGACCAGCCCGCGCCGCCCACCGTGGCCGACATCGGCGGTTCGACCTGCGAGGCCCGCTGGTTCCGCCGCGAGGAACTCGGCGCCCTCCCCACCGACCGCCTCACCGAGGTGACGGCCGAAGCAGTCCAGGCCGCCCACCTCCTCTGACCCCCCACCCCGGGCCCTCACCCCGGCGATCATGAAGTTGACGGCGCGAATTGTCCGCCTCGGTGCCGCTAACCTCATGATCGACGGAGTGGGGCGCGGGGTGCGCGGGAGTGCGCCGCGTGCGGGCGGGGGAGGGTGCTGTGGAGCAGCTGCGGCGGGTCGGGGCCTACGGGGTGCTACGGGACTCCGACGGGCGGGTGTTGCTGGCGCGCGGTTCGGCGAGGTGCCCGTACCCGGGGGTGTGGCAGTTGCCCGGCGGCGGCGTCGAGCACGCCGAGCACCCGGCCGACACGGTGGTACGCGAGTTCGCCGAGGAGACCGGCCTGACCGTGGCGCCCGGCGCGATCCGGGCCGCGGTGGCCGACGTGGCCGCGTTCGCCGACCTGGGGATCGCGCTGCACACCGATCGGCTGATCTTCGAGGTGGAGGCGCGCGGCGGGCGGCTGCGGCCGGAGCCGGCCGGCGGCAGCGACGAGGTCGGCTGGTTCACGCCCGAGGAGGCGGCCGCCCGGCCGCTGATGCCGCTCACCGCCGAGCTGCTCGGCCTGCCGGTGACTCCGCTGCCGGCCGACCTGCCCCGGGCGCTGCCCGCCGAGCCGGCCGGGCCGTCCGTCGACCGCCGGCAGCGCTTCGCCGCGTACGGGCTGGTCACCGACCCCGCCGAGCGGGTGCTGCTCACCATGATCGCCGACGGTTATCCGGGCGCGGGCCGGTGGCACCTGCCCGGTGGCGGCACCGACCACGGCGAGCAGCCGGCCGCCGGGCTGCTGCGCGAGCTGGTCGAGGAGGCCGGGCAACTGGGCCGGGTGGTCGACCTGGTCGCCGTGGATAACCTGCACAACCCGGCCGCGCTCGGCCCGGAGGGCCGTCCGCTGGACTGGCACGGCGTCCGGGTGATCTACCGGGTACGCGTGGACGCGCCGACCGACGCGGTGGTGACCGAGTTGGCCGGCGGCTCCACCGCACGGGCCGCCTGGTTCGCCCCGGAGCAGGTCACCGGCCTGTCGATGACCGACGTGGCGGCCCGGGCCACCGGGCAGCGCGTGACCTGAATCGCTCGCCGAGCCGCCCTGGGTGACCTCCGGTACAGTCGGCAGTACGGCTGACCGACGAAAACGGGCGTTGAGGCCCGACATGGGAATGAGTGGGCGGTTCGCGCGGTTAAGGGAGATATAAGTACCGCCGGCAGCTATCGCCAAGCCCCTGTCCCCTGTGCAATGGTGTACTCCGCAAAAGGGCTGCCGGACCCGAAAGGTCCGGCACGAGACAGCCGGACACCCGCCCCGCAGTGGGCGGCCAGCCGATCCGGTGATGGAGGAAACGTGCCGAGAGCCCCATGGCGCCGGCGTCGTACGACTGACAGTCCGCGCCCCGCAGGGCGTCGCTGGGCGGGCAGGTTGCGCCGCAGCAGTACGTTCGCCCGCCAGGTGCTGCTGGTCCGGGTGGGCCGCCGGGACGGCGCGACCGTCTCCGGGACCGACCTGGTCACCCCCGACCACCGTTACGCCGACCGCCAGCGCCTCCGCTACGGCCGGCTCGACACCGACATCGAAGCGGTACGGCCCATCAGCCCGGCCCTCGCCCCGGCGACACCCGTCGACGACGAGTCCCCGGCGATGTCGATCCCGCTCCTGCCGGGTGAGCGCACCGCCGCCCGCCGGGCCAAGTTCGCGCTCGTCAACGCGTGCACGCTGAGCAGCCTCATGCTCGGCATGCTGGCCATCTTCCTGGCCATGCGCGGTGAGGTGCAGATCGCCGCGATCTGCCTGATCGCGTGCGTCGCGTTCGACGGCCTCGACGGCGCGCTGGCCCGCAAGCTCGGTGTGGCCAGCCCGTTCGGCGCGCAGATGGACTCGCTCGCCGACATGTGCTCGTTCGGCCTCGCCGCGCCGGTCGTGGTCTACGCCTCGCTCGCCGGTTCGGCGCCGCCGGCGGCCGCCGCGGTGTCCTGCGCGCTCGTCGCCGCCTGCGCGGCGATCCGGCTCGCCCGGTTCAACGTCTCGCCGAAGGACGGCCGCTTCTTCTGCGGCGTGCCGACCACAATGGCGGCGGCCGTGCTCGCCCTGACCGTGGCGATCGGCGTGCCGGTCCCCGGCCTGGTCATGGTGGCCGGCGTGGCGCTGCTCGCCTTCGCCATGGTGTCCAGCTTCCCGTACGCGAAGCTCGCCCGGCTGCTGAAGCTGCCGCCGTGGCTCTGGCTGGCCCCGGTGGTCGGCGCGCTCGTCGACATCCGGCTCACGTTCGCCCTCGTGGTGGTGGGCTACCTGGTCAGCGGGCCGCTGCTCTGGCTGCACCAGCGCCGTACCGCCTGACCCGGGAACGACACGAAGAAGGGGCGCCGCGAGAGCGGCGCCCCTTCTGTCATGTCCGACGCTCAGCGCCAGCGGGCGATCACCGTGGCGCCGCCGACCACCTTGTCGCCCGGACCGACGAGCGGGTCCGCGGCGTCGGCCGGCAAATAGACGTCGGTACGCGAGCCGAACCGGATCAGGCCGAAGCGTTCGCCCCGGGCCAGCAGCGAACCCACTGGCGCCCGCTGCACGATCCGGCGGGCGATCAGCCCGGTGCGCTGCGCCACCACCACTGTGCCGTGGTCGGTGTCCAGCACCGTGTACGCCGCCACGTTGTGCTCGGCGTCCGGCTTCATGGCGTTGACGAACCCGCCGTCGGCGACGAAGTAGTCGACCACCTTGCCGGCCACCGGGGCGCGGTTGACGTGCACGTCCAGCACCGACAGGAAGACAGCGATCCGCAGCCACTCGCCGTCACCGAAGCGCTCGTCCTGCAGGCGCTGCACGGACAGCACCTGACCGTCCGCCGAGGCGACCACTGCCGACGGGTCCTCCGGCACGTCCCGCTCCGGGTCGCGGAAGAACGCGGCCACCGGCGCGGCGGCCAGCGCCGGCAGCAGCCAGAGCTTCGACTTCGGCCGCGCGGCCCGGGCCAGCGCGGCCAGGCCGAGCGTGATGCCCGCAGCGGCCACCCCGTTCGAGTCGATGTGCATGCCCCGGGTCAACGGCACGCTCGACGGCCGGTACGCGGGGGACAGCGAGGCCGCGAGCGCGACCGGCGCCGGGGTGAACCGCAGGTGGTGCACGCGTACCGGCGGGGTGTTGCGCAGCACCAGGTCGGTGCGTACGCCGTGCAGCACGCCCTGCCGGTCCAGCTCGCCGTCGGCGCCCTCGGTCCGGAACAGCGGCGCGGCGACGCTCAGCACCGCGCCCTCGGCGAGGTATTTCGCCAGCCCGTCGATCGCGACGCGCGCCTCGTCCGCGGTGCCGGTGAACGGCTCGGCGACGACCACCACCGCGGCGGCGTCCGCCTCGGCGAGGGTGTCGGCCACGCGTACCCGGTCGGCGACCCAGCGGCCCTGCGCGGTGACGTGTTCGCGCAGCGCGGCCGCCGCGGCGCCCTCCGCCGGCACCACTGTGAGCCGGTCGCCGGGGAGCAGCGCCTCGATCGCGGCGGCCAGCACCGCGGACTCCGGGGTCGCGCCGACCAGCAGGCCGGCCTTCGGGTCGTTACGCCGGGCGAACTCGCTGACGAGCGTGCGGGCGGCGCGCTCGCCGATGCGGACCGCACCGGAGGGACCGGTGACGCGCACGGCGGGGGACTGGGTCATGTCGGGCGGGCTCCTGACGAGATAGCGAACGGACGGGGCGGCTCCGGCGACCCGACCGGCGGCTCCGGCATGGTCGGGGTGCGCGGGCCGGCCGGCGGAGGCGAGATCTCCGCCAACCAGCATAGGCCGCGTCCGGAGGGCGCCGCAGTGGCGCGGTCAGGCCGGATCCCCCGGCGTACGGCGTTGCGGAGCCGCCTCGTCGGCCGGTGGATCGAGCGGCGGCAGTTCGCGGGTGGCCGGTTCCGCGGGGTCGGTCGTGGCTCCGGTGGCCCACTCGTCGGCGCTGTCGGGCGTCTCCGGGCCGGCGGCCGGGGAGCCGTACGGCGCCGAGACCGTGGCGTCCGGCGCGGGCTGCGGCGCGGGCTGCTCCGGGGGACGGCCCGAGCGCAGCGCGCCGATCAGTCCGAGCAGTCCGATCAGCACCAGCCCGCCGGCCAGGAACCAGCCGACCGGGGGTACGGAGAGGCCGAGGATCCGGGCCAGCAGCCACCAGACGGACAGGCCGAGGAAGACGAGTCCGAAAGCGAACGACACGACGTCGGTACGGTGTGCCTTCACCGGGTCACCTCCAGCTTGCCGGCGTTCACGTGGACGAAGAGGCGCAGCTTGCCCCCACCGGGACCGTCGGCGCCGACGTCGGTGGTCTCCCACTGGCGACCGCCGAGCCCGCCGCTGCGCCGGCCGAAGACAGTGGCCTCGCCGGCGTTCACGTCGGCCACAGTGGTCACGTCGACGTCCGGCGGTACGACGACTGTCGCGTTGCCGAGGTTCACGTCGACCGTCACCTGCACGTCCTGCTTGTCGAAGTCGATCCCGCGCAGGTCGAGCGTGGCGTCACCGAGGTTGTTCTCGTACCGGTTCGCCAGGTCGCGCAGGTCGGTCGGGGCCCAGGTGACGTTGCCGTCGATGCCGCGTACCCGGTCGTAGGACTCGGCGACCGTGGCGATGCCGAGCGCCGCCGCTGTCACCAGGCCCAGGGCGATCAGCCAGCGCGCCCGGCCGAACCAGGTGCCGACGAGCAGGCCGAGGCCGATGGTCGCGAGTACCGCGGCGAAGTAGCCGGCGGCGCCGACCGGGAAGACGTCGAGCAGGTCGAGCATGGCCACCACGCCGAGCGCCAGGAAGATCAGCGAGAACGTGATCGCGCCGAGCGGCGAGCGCTCCTTGGGCCGCTTCGGCGGTCGCGGCGGCCGGACCGGTGGCGGGACGGGTGGCGATCCGGCGTAGGGGCCGTGCGGGGCGAACGGCGGCCGGTACCCGCCGGGCGGCAGCGGTGCGCCCACCGGCGCGGGCGGCGGCACGGCGGCCGGCTCGTCCAGCCGGGCACCGGCGTCGCGCGCGCCCGGCCAGGCCGGGTTCCCGCCGTACGCGGGCCAGGCGGCGGTGTCGGCGACCGGCCCGGTCACGTGCTGCATCGCGACGGTCGTCGGCTCGGACGGGCCCGGCCGGGTGCCGGCCGCGGCGGGCCAGCCCGGCGCCGGCAGCGTCGGGTAGCCGGTGGCGGGCCCGGAGGGGCCCGGCTCGCGCTCCGCGCCGGACGTGACCGGGTGCCCCGGCTCGTGACCGGGCTCGGCCGGGGACGCCGGCGGGTAGCCGGGCTCGGGGGCGGGTGCCGGCGGGTAGCCGGGCTCGGCGGGCAGGCCGCCGGACGGCGCGGCGCCGGGGTGTGCCGGTCCGGCGGGCGTGCCGGTCCACGGGGCCGCGGGGGGAGCCGGGGTCCAGGTGCCCGGCGCCGGGGCCGGCGGCGCGGGCCAGGCCACCGGTGGTACCGGACCCGGCGGCGGGCCGTGCGGCGGCGCCGGCTGGGCCGGCCGCTGCGCCGGCTGGGCCGGCCGCTGCGCCGGGCCGCGCTGCTCGCGGTTGAGCAGGAGCGCGCCGCCGATCAGGATCACCGCGCCGAGCAGGATCGCCCGGAACCCGTCGGTGACGACGTAGGCGAAGCCGAGCGCCACCACGATGCCGAGCACGATCACCGTGATCGGGGACATGCTGGACCGGCCCCGGCCGAGCATGGCCTCCACCGGCGAGGCGGTGTCGCCCTCGCCGGGGATGACCAGCCAGCCGGCGACGTACACGATGATCCCGATGCCGCCGAAGAAGCCGAGCACGGCCAGCAGCACGCGCCACAGCACCGGGTCGGTGTTCGTGGCCCGGCCGATGGCGGCGCACACCCCGGCCAGGTAGCGGCCCTCGCGGGGGCGTACCAGGCCGTACCGGGTGGTGAAGCCGGCGGCGCCGGGCGGTGGGGCGGACCCACCGGGTGGCGGACCGCCGAACGGCGTGCCGCCGCCGGGCGGCGGGGTCGCCTGGTCGGTGGGTGCCGCTCCCGGCGGGGGCGGCGGGGCGTCCTGTGCTGCCGCCCAGGGGCGGGGCGGACGGGCAGCGTCCTCGTTCATGCCTTCGATACTGCTGCCCGGCCGCCCGCGCAGCCTCCGGACCCGACCCTGACCGCACCCTGAGATCCTCCGCCGGTGAAACTCCGGGGCGTCCCCGTGGTCCCGGGCCTCGCGGCCGTGTGACGATCGGGGCGTCGGCGCCGCCGGCACGTCCGCCTCGACCTGGGAGCCTCCGATCAGCAGCACCCCCGCCCCGCACGCCCCGCGCCTCTACCGGGCCACCGACCACCGGCTGGCCGCCGGGGTGGCCGCGGGCATCGCCGAGCACCTGGGCATCCCGGTGCTGCGGGTACGCGTGGCGTTCATGGTGCTGCTCGGGCTGAGCGGTCTCGGCCTGTTGCTCTACGCAGCCTTCTGGGCGGTGGTCCCGCCCCGCCCCGGCGACACCGCCGTCCCGCCCCGCCGCGACCTCGCCCAGCTGTTGCCGTTCGTGGTGATCGGGCTCGGCGTGCTGCTGCTCCAGGTGGTCGCGTTCAACTCGGTGGGCGCGGCCGGCACCGCCGGCTGGCTGGTGGCGATCATCGCGGTCGGCGCGGGCGTCATCTGGCACCAGGCAGCCCCGGAGCGCCGCCGGCAGTGGGGCGACTCGGCGGTGCCCTGGCTGGGCGCGGTGGTGGAGGAGAGCGACAGACGCGCGTTCGTGCTGCGCTTCATCGGCGGCGGCGTGCTCGTCGCGGTCGGCATCATCGGCGTGGCGGCGGTCTACTCGCCGGCGCAGAACTTCGACGCGGTGCTCAACGGCGTGATCTTCGCGCTGGTCGGGCTGGCCGGCGTGGGTGTGGTCACCGGTCCGGTGCTCTGGCGGACCTGGAACCAGCTCCGCTCCGAGCGGGAGGGCCGCATCCGGGAGCAGGAGCGCGCCGAACTGGCCGCGATGGTGCACGACCAGGTGCTGCACACGCTGGCCCTGATCCAGCGCAACGCCAGCGACGTCAAGACGGTGCAGCGGCTGGCCCGCGGCCAGGAGCGCTCGCTGCGCAGCTGGCTCTACAAGCCGACCGCCTCGCCCACCGAGCGCTTCGCGGCCGCCCTGGAGCAGGCCGCCGCCGAGGTGGAGGACACGTTCGCCATCACCGTCGAGGTGGTGCTGGTCGGCGACCGGGGGACCGACGAGCGGGTGGGCGCGATAGTGGCCGCCGCCCGGGAGGCGCTGGTCAACGCGGCCCGCCACGCCGGTGTGCAGACCGTGTCGCTGTACGCCGAGGTGGAGCCGGAGCAGGTGAGCGTGTTCGTCCGGGACCGGGGCAAGGGCTTCGACCCGGATACGGTGGAGAATCACCGGCACGGCGTCCGGGGCTCGATCATCGGACGGATGAAGCGGCACGGCGGCCGGGCGGAGATCCGGTCCGAGCCGGGGGAAGGGACCGAGGTCCGGCTGATCCTGCCGATCAGCGGCTCCGGCTCCACGGCGGAAAGGGACAGGTGACATGTCCGAGCAGGAACCGGTCGAGGGTACGGCGCCGCGCGGGCCGCTGCGGGTGTTCCTCGTCGACGACCACGCGATGTTCCGGGCCGGGGTCCGCGCCGAGCTGGGGGCGCGGGTGGAGGTGGTCGGCGAGGCCAGCTCGGTGGCCGAGGCGGTGACCCGGATCGCGGCCACCGCGCCGGACGTGGTGCTGCTCGACGTGCACATGCCCGACGGCGGCGGCCGCGCGGTGCTGGAGGCGATGCGGCGTACCCACCCGCAGGTGCGGTTCCTGGCACTGAGCGTCTCTGACGCCGCCGAGGACGTGATCGGCCTGATCCGTGCCGGCGCGCGGGGTTACGTCACGAAAACGATCTCGCCGGAGGAGCTGACCGACGCGATCCGGCGGGTGGCCGACGGCGACGCGGTGTTCAGCCCGCGGCTGGCCGGGTTCGTGCTCGACGCGTTCGCCTCCCGGCCGGACGCGCCGGTGGCCGACCCGGAGCTGGACCAGCTCACCAACCGCGAGCGCGAGGTGCTGCGGCTGCTCGCCCGGGGGTACGCGTACAAGGAGATCGCCAAGGAGCTGTACATCTCGATCAAGACGGTCGAGACGCACGTCTCCAACGTCTTGCGCAAGCTCCAGATGTCCAACCGGTACGAGCTGTCCCGCTGGGCCGCCGACCGCCGGCTGGTCTAGAGACCGGCGCCCGCCCGGGGGCGGGGCCTCGGCGACCTCGTACCCAGGGGGTGCCGGTGCTGCCCGCTCAGTCGGCATGGCATCATCCGGACGGACAAAAAACCCGGCAGTCGGGTGCCCGCGAAGGGGGCCGACGCCGGCGCGGTGAACGTCACAGCCTCCCGCGCCGCAGGGACGTCTGTCGACCTGTCTGTGCCCGTCTTGCCTGTTCAGGGCCCTATCGTCCGTGCGCTTTATGATCTTTTCTCAAGTATCGGCAACGTGGCGAGCAACTAACGTCTTGATAACGGCACCTTCACGGAAAGGGCCGGTGGGTGTCACAGTGGCAGCACCTCACCCCCCGGTGTGAGGCATCTCGTCGGGCCTGCCGACCACGTGACGCCGTCTTTCGCGCCGCTGCGTGGTCGCCGACCCTGCGCGGTGTCTCGTCCAGGGTGTGGCGCCCGGCGGATCGGTACCCCTGGGGTGTCCCGAATTCCTCTGCGGTAAACCGGCGTCCTGTGGTCCGGGTCGCCGGTGGTGTCACCCCCAATGGCGTGCGTGAAACTCACGACGGAACCAGGTTAGAAAGAGGAGGCCCCTCGGAATGAGAGTCTCGAAGCGGGCGAGCGGCGCGCTCGCGGTGGGCGCGGCATTCGCGCTCGTCGCGTCCGGCTGCTCCAGCGGGAACAACGACGGTGGCGACGCCGGCGCCAGCAAGGACGGCGCGATCGTCATCGACGGCACCCAGCCGGAGAACCCCCTGGTTCCGGCGAACACCACCGAGACCGGTGGCGGCGCGGTCATCGACTGGCTGTGGAGCGGCCTGGTCGAGTACCCCAACAACGGTGGGGCGCCGCAGAACCTGCTCGCCGAGTCGATCGACACGAGCGACTCGAAGGTCTTCAAGATCAAGATCAAGCAGAACACCAAGTTCCACGACGGCACCACCGTCAAGGCCGAGAGCTTCGTCAAGGCCTGGAACTGGGCGGCGTACGGCCCGAACGGCGCGCAGAACGCCTCCTTCTTCTCCGACATCCAGGGCTTCGACGAGGTCTACACCGAGGACCCGGACGGCCCGGACGGCCCGCAGAAGGCCCCGGAGCCGAAGGCCAAGGAGATGTCCGGCCTGAAGGTCGTCGACGACTGGAACTTCGAGGTCACGCTCTCCGCGCCGACCGCCGTGTTCCCGACCAAGCTCGGCTACAGCGCCTTCGTGCCGCTGCCGGACGCGTTCTTCTCGTCCACCCCGGCGGACTTCGGCAAGAAGCCGATCGGTAACGGCCCGGTCGAGCTCGTCTCCTGGCAGGACGACGTCGAGATCAAGCTGACCCGCTTCGACGACTACAGCCTGCGCGACAAGATGAAGATCAAGGACGTCACCGTCAAGATCTACCAGGACGACACGGCGGCGTACAACGACCTGCTCGCCGGCAACCTGGACTTCCAGCAGCAGGTTCCGGTCTCCGCGCTGGCCGGTGAGAAGTGGAAGACCGACCTGGCCGAGCGGGCCATGGCCTCGACGACCCCGTCGACCGGCATCATCGCCTTCCCGATCTACGACAAGCGCTTCCAGAACCCGAAGCTGCGTAAGGCGATCTCGCTGTCCATCGACCGGCAGTCGATCACCGACAAGATCTTCTTCGGTACCCGTAAGCCGGCCGACAGCTGGGCCAACCCGCTGACCCCGGGTGCCGAGCCGGGCAACTGCACCGCCTGCAAGTTCGACGTGGCCCAGGCCAAGCAGCTCCTCCAGGAGGCCGGTGGCTTCCAGGGCAAGCTGACCCTGTCGTACAACGCGGACGCCAGCCACAAGGAGTGGATGGAGGCCGTCGCCCAGCAGATCAAGACCAACCTGGGCATCGACGCTGTTGCCGTCGGCGTGCCGACCTTCGCGGTCTTCCGCGCCAACATCAACGCCTACAAGATGACCGGTGCCTACCGGGCCGGCTGGCAGCAGGACTACCCGGACGTGGAGAACTGGATCAACCCGCTCTACGTCACCGGTGGTTCCTCGAACGACGGCAAGTACAGCAACCCGCAGGTCGACGCCCTCTCGAAGGAGGCCTCCGCGGCCCCCAGCATCGAGGAGGCCCACAAGAAGTTCGCCGAGGCCGTCAAGCTGATCGACCAGGACGTCCCGTCCATGCCGATCTACTTCGGTGGCCAGCAGTCCGGCCACTCGGAGAAGATCAAGAAGCTGGAGCTGACCAACGTCGGTGAGCTCGACATCACCTCGGTCGAGCTCTGATCCGAACGGTCTGACCCCGGGTCGGGCTCGCCTACCGGTGAGCCCGACCCGGGGCCGTTCCGCGAGGGGGTGTACAACGAACCCCTCGCACGTTGTCGCCGCCGCGCCGACTCACCCGGCGCTCCCTGTCTGGAGGACCACCCCATGGGCCGTTATCTCTTGAGACGGCTGCTGCAACTCGTGCCGGTGTTCATCGGCACGACGTTCCTGATCTACTGGCTCGTCTGGTCCGTGCCCGGTGACCCCTTCGCCGGCAAGTGCGGTGACCGCGGTTGCCCCCCGAACTACCGGGCCATGATGACCGAGAAGTACAACCTCGACGAGTCGATCTGGGTGCAGTACGCCAGCTACATGAAGAACCTTCTGCAGGGTGACTTCGGTATCACGTTCGGCGGTCGCGAGATCAGCGACATCATCGCCACGTCGTACCCGAACACCCTGAAGCTGGCGGTGGTCGCCCTCGCCATCGAGGCCGTGATCGGTCTCGGCGCGGGCATCCTGACCGGTCTGCGGCGCAACGGCTTCCTGGACAACCTGGTCCTGGTCTCCACCCTCTTCCTGATCGCCCTGCCGGTCTTCGTCATCGGCTTCGTGCTGCAGTGGCTGCTGGGCGTCAAGTGGGGCATCATCAACCCGACCGTGTCGAACGAGATGCGGTTCAGTGAGCTGATCGTGCCGGGCTTCGTGCTCGGCAGCGCATCGATGGCGTACATCGCCCGGGTGGCGCGTACGAGTATCGCCGAGAACCGGCGTGCCGACTACGTCCGTACCGCCATCGCCAAGGGCCTCCCGATGCGCCGCGTGGTCGGCGTGCACCTGCTGCGCAACTCGCTCATCCCGGTGGTCACCCTGCTCGGCACCGACCTCGGCGCCCTGATGGGTGGCGCGATCGTGACCGAGGGCATCTTCGGCATCAACGGCATCGGCCGGCAGGTGCTCCGCTCGATCGTCACGAAGGAGAGCGCTACCGTTGTCGGCATCGTCGTGGTGCTGGTGCTCGTCTATCTCGTGATGAACCTGGTGGTCGACCTGCTCTACGCCGCCCTCGACCCGAGGATCCGTTATGAGTGACCGCCGCAGCGAACGAATCGTCCCAGCAGTCTGCGCGGGCAACCACGCCCGCGCCGAGCGCAACGAGGTGCGGGCATGAGTGACCCGAGTACCGCGTCGATCGTGTCGACGCCGCCCGCGACCATGCCCACCGCGGCCGGGTCGGGCGCGCCCACCAACGCCGGCCTGCCGGAGAACGCGAAGCAGCAGAAGCCGCGTGGCCTGCTCGGCGACGCCTGGATCGACCTGCGCCGCAAGCCCTTGTTCTGGATCTCGGCGACGATCATCGTGGTGTTCCTCGTGATGGCGGCCTTCCCGTGGCTGTTCACCTCCGGCGACGCGGTCAACGGCACGCTGGACCGCAGCCGGGTCGAGCCGTCCTCCGCCGCCTGGTTCGGCTACGACGTGCAGGGCCGCGACGTCTACGCCCGGGTCATCTACGGCGCCCGCGCCTCGATCGTGGTCGCGGTGGTCTCCACCGTCCTGACGCTGCTCGTCGGCGGCACGATGGGCATCATCGCCGGCTACCGCGGCGGCTGGGTGGACGCACTGCTCTCCCGCATCGCGGACATCTTCTTCGGCCTGCCGTTCGTGCTCGGCTCGATCGTCATCCTGACCACGTTCAACGGGTCCGGCACCGACAACGGCGAGTGGACGATCATGGGGCTGGTCATCCTGTCCCTGAGCGTGCTGAGCTGGCCGGTCGTGATGCGGCTGATGCGCTCCTCGGTGCTCGCCACCAAGGAGGCCGACTACATCGTGGCGGCCCGCGCGCTCGGCGCCGGCACCGGCCGGATCATCCTCAAGCACCTGCTGCCGAACTGCCTGGCCCCGCTGCTGGTCTACGGCACGATCATGGTCGGCTCGTTCATCGGCGCGGAGGCCACGCTCTCGTTCCTGGGCATCGGCCTGAAGAGCCCGGTCGTCTCCTGGGGCATCATGATCAGCGAGGCGCAGAACTACATCCGGGTCTCGCCGTTCCTGCTGTTCTTCCCCGCCGCGTTCCTCGTCGCCGCCGTGCTGAGCTTCGTCATGCTCGGCGAGGCGGTCCGCGAGGCCCTCGACCCGAAGCTCCGATAGGGGAACTGAGTTGTCCGACATTCTCGTGTCCGAGCAGTCCGCCCCGGGCGCCGACGGATCCGGCCGCCCCTCGGGCCGCCTGCTGGAGGTCGACGACCTTCGGGTGGAGTTCCGCACCCGGGACGGCGTCGCCAAGGTCATCAACGGAGTCACATACCACGTCGACGCGGGGGAGACCCTCGCCGTGCTCGGCGAGTCCGGCTCCGGCAAGAGCGTCACCGCGCAGACCATCATGGGCATCCTGGACACCCCGCCCGGCTTCGTCACCGGCGGAAGGGTCCGCTTCCACGGCAAGGACATGCTCACCATGTCCCCCGAGCAGCGGCGGCGGATCCGGGGCGAGGGCATCGCCATGATCTTCCAGGACTCGCTCTCGGCCCTCAACCCGGTTTTCACAGTCGGCTTCCAGATCGCCGAGCAGTTCCGCATCCGCCGCGGCATGAGCCGCTCGGACGCCAAGAAGCGCGCGATCGAGATGCTCGACCAGGTGAAGATCCCCAACGCCAAGGGCCGGTTCAGCAACTACCCGCACCAGTTCTCCGGCGGTATGCGGCAGCGCGCCATGATCGCCATGTCGCTGGCGCTGGACCCCGAGGTGCTGATCGCCGACGAGCCCACCACCGCGCTCGACGTGACGGTGCAGGCCCAGATCATGGACCTGCTCGGCGAGCTCCAGCGGGAACGGCGGATGGGCATGATTCTGATCACCCACGACCTCGGCGTGGTCGCCGACGTCGCGGACCGGATCGCGGTCATGTACGCCGGCCGGATCGTCGAGGAAGCCGACGTCTACGACCTGTACCGCAAGCCGGCGCACCCGTACACGCTCGGCCTGCTCAACTCGATCCCGCGGATGGACGAGAAGGGGCAGGAGCTCCGCACCATCAAGGGCCTCCCGCCGAACCTGATGAACATCCCGACGGGTTGCGCGTTCAACCCGCGCTGCCCGATGGCGCAGCCGGTGTGCCGGGAGAAGGTCCCGCCGCTGCTGCAACTGGGCAGCGGCCGGGCCAGCGCCTGCCACTTCGCCGAGGAACTGGTGAACCGTGACTGAGAACATCATCGAGGTTCGTGACCTGGTCAAGCACTACCCCGTGACCCGGGGCGTGGTGTTCAAGAAGACCATCGGTCACGTCAAGGCGGTCGACGGCGTCTCCTTCGACCTCAAGGCCGGCGAGACGCTCGGCGTGGTCGGCGAGTCCGGCTGCGGCAAGTCGACGCTGGCCCGGGTGCTGATGAACCTGGAGAAGCCGACCGGCGGCCAGGTGCTCTACAAGGGCCAGGACATCTCCAAGCTCTCCGGTGGCGCGCTGCGGCGGCTGCGCCGGCAGATCCAGCTGGTGATGCAGGACCCCTACACCTCGCTGAACCCCCGGATGACTGTGGGTGACCTGATCGGCGAGCCGTTCGAGATCCACCCCGAGGTGGCCCCGCGCGGCAGCCGGCGCAGCAAGGTGAAGGAACTGCTCGACCTGGTCGGTCTCAACCCGGAGCACATCAACCGCTACCCGCACCAGTTCTCCGGCGGTCAGCGGCAGCGCATCGGCATCGCCCGGGCGCTGGCGCTGCGGCCCGAGGTGATCGTCTGCGACGAGCCGGTGTCGGCCCTGGACGTCTCGATCCAGGCCCAGGTGATGAACCTGCTGGAGAAGCTCCAGACCGAGTTCGGGCTGTCGTACGTCTTCATCGCCCACGACCTGTCGGTGGTGCGGCACCTCTCCGACCGGGTCGCCGTGATGTACCTGGGCAAGATGGTGGAGGTCGGCACCGAGGACGAGATCTACGAGCGGCCGACCCACCCGTACACCCAGGCGCTGCTGTCGGCGGTGCCGGTGCCGGACCCGACCGTGCGGGAGAGCAAGGCCATCATCCGGCTCCAGGGCGACGTGCCCTCGCCGGTAAGCCCGCCCTCGGGCTGCCGGTTCCGCACCCGCTGCTGGAAGGCGCAGGACGTCTGCGCCCAGGAGGTGCCGCTGCTCCAGATCCGGCCGGGCTCGGACCACCCGAGCGCCTGCCACTTCGCGGAGAAGCGGGAGATCGTCGTCACCCACGAGGCGGCCTGATCCGAACCGGACCGCCTGCCGGCGTCAGCCCGACGCCGGCAGGCGGTTCGTCGTCTCCGTGGCCGTCACAGCGGGCCGCGGCCGGCGCGCAGCAGCAGGAGCGCGAGCTGGGTGCCGTCGGCGCCGAGTTCGGACCGGAACCGCTCCAGGATCTCCCGCTCGCGGGAGAGCACCAGCCGGGTGCCGCCGGACGCCAACCGGGTCGCCCCGACCTCCTGGGAGAGCGCTGCCCGCTCCTGCCAGAGCGCGACGAGGGTGTTGTCGATCTCGTCGATCCGCCGCCGGATCTCGCCGATCCGTTCCGCCGCCGCCGCGTCGTCGGTACCGGTCCGGGCCGCCGCGGCACCGGTCGGGTCGCCGCCGGCCGGCCGGTCGTGCCGCGCCAGGCTGCCGCTGGACTCCACCACGTCAGTCATCATCGTCGTCCCTCTCGGGGCTCGGGCCCGGTACCCGGATCCCGGGACGGAAAAGCCCCGGGCTCGGGGAGCCCGGGGCGTTTCGCAGGTCTGTGATCAGGCGCGACCCACGGCTGCCGGACTCCCGGTGCCGTAGTAAAAGGAGAAGCGCTGATCGAACACGTCGTCGAGTATGCCGACCACCTGGGCGGGCGCGCAAGAAGACGCACCAACAGGTGAGACGTGACGGCGCGCGCCGAGCGGTGGCGCGGGCGGGGAAGTGTCCGCCCGGCGGCATAGACTCGGGCTGCGATGCATCCTCTCTTCGACATTCCCGCGTCCCCGCCCGCGCCGGAGTCCCGGCCGACCCCGCCGCGCCGTCCCGGGGGCGCCGGGCCGGATCCGGGCGCCCTCCTCGACGGCCTGAACGGCCCCCAACGGGACGCGGTGACCCACGCCGGCTCCCCGCTGCTGATCGTGGCCGGCGCCGGGTCCGGCAAGACCCGGGTGCTGACCAACCGGATCGCCTACCTGCTCGCCGCCCGCGACGTGCACCCCGGCGAGATCATCGCGATCACGTTCACCAACAAGGCCGCCGGCGAGATGAAGGAGCGGGTGGCCGCGCTGGTCGGCCCGCGCGCCCGGCTCATGTGGGTCTCGACGTTCCACTCCGCCTGCGTACGCATCCTGCGGGCCGAGCACGAGCACGCCGGCCTGAAGTCGACGTTCTCGATCTACGACGCGGACGACTCGCGCCGGTTGATGCAGATGGTCGCCCGCGAGCTGGATCTGGACCCGAAGCGCTACCCGGCCCGGGGCCTGGCCGCCCAGGTGTCGAACCTGAAGAACGAGCTGGTCGACCCGGAGGAGTTCGCCGGCCGGGCCAAGGGGCCGAACGAGCGGGCGCTGGCCGAGGCGTACACGCTCTACCAGCGGCGGCTGCGCGAGGCGCACGCGCTGGACTTCGACGACTTGATCATGACGACTGTGCACCTACTCCAGTCGCACCCGCACGTGGCGGAGAGCTACCGGCGCCGGTTCCGGCACGTGCTGGTGGACGAGTACCAGGACACCAACCACGCCCAGTACGTGCTGATCAAGGAGCTGGTCTCCGGGACCGAGGGGATCCCGTCGGCGGAGCTGTGCGTGGTCGGTGACGCCGACCAGTCGATCTACGCGTTCCGCGGCGCGACCATCCGCAACATCCTGGAGTTCGAGCGGGACTTCACCGACGCCCGCACGATCCTGCTGGAGCAGAACTACCGCTCGACGCAGACCATCCTCAACGCCGCCAACGCGGTGATCGACCGCAACACCTCCCGTAAGCCGAAGCGGCTGTGGAGCGACGCCGGGTCCGGCGAGCAGATCGTCGGGTACGTCGCCGACACCGAGCACGCCGAGGCCGACTGGGTGGCCCGGGAGATCGACCGGCTGGTCGACGACGGCGAGACCCGCCCGGGCGACGTGGCGGTGTTCTACCGCACCAACGCCATGTCCCGTGTGTTCGAGGAGGTGTTCATCCGGGTCGGCCTGCCCTACAAGGTGGTCGGCGGGGTGCGCTTCTACGAGCGCAAGGAGGTCCGCGACGCGCTCGCGTACCTGCGCGCCGTTGTCAACGACGACGACACGGTCAGCCTGCGCCGGGTCCTCAACACCCCGCGCCGGGGCATCGGCGAGCGGGCCGAGGCGTGCGTGGAGGCGCTGAGTGCCCGGGACCGCATCTCCTTCGGCGCCGCGCTGCGCCGGGCCAAGGACGCGCCGGGCATCTCCACGCGGGCGGCGAACGGCATCGCCGAGTTCGTGGCGTTGCTCGACGCGGCGCGGGAGCTGGCCGACACCGGCACCCCGGAGGAGGTGCTGGAGGCGGTGCTGACCCGCTCCGGCTACCTGGCCGAGCTGGAGGAGAGCCGCGACCCGCAGGATGCCGGCCGGGTGGACAACCTCCAGGAACTGGTGAGCGTCGCCCGGGAGTACACCGAGCGGATCGAGGCGCTCGGTGCCGACGACGAGCGGGCCACGCTCGCCGGTTTCCTGGAGCAGGTGGCGCTCGTCGCCGACGCCGACCAGATCCCCTCCGACGACCCGGACCACCAGGGTGTCGTCACGCTGATGACGCTGCACACCGCCAAGGGCCTGGAGTTCCCGGTGGTCTTCCTGACCGGCCTGGAGGACGGCGTCTTCCCGCACCTGCGTTCGCTCGGCGACACCCGCGAGCTGGAGGAGGAGCGGCGGCTGGCGTACGTGGGCATCACCCGGGCCCGCCAGCGTCTCTACCTGTCCCGCGCGGTGACCCGGTCGGCCTGGGGCGCGCCCGCCTACAACCCGCCGTCGCGGTTCCTGGAGGAGTTGCCGCCCGAGCTGGTCCGCTGGGAGCGCACCGAGGGGGCGTACACCTCGTGGGGCGGCGGAGGCGGCGGCGTCGGTGGCCGGGCGGACCGGCTGGGCCGCGGCGGCTTCGCCGGCGGCACGCCCAAGGCGACCGAGCTGGCGAAGCGGCTGGGCGTGGACGCCAGCCGGCTGGCCACCGCGAGCGAGCTGAAGCAGACTCCGAAGGTCGCGGTGGGCGACCGGGTCAACCACCAGCGGTACGGCCTGGGCCGGGTGCTGGCGGTGGAGGGGGCCGGGCCGGGTGCCCGGGCCCAGATCGACTTCGGCGACCAGACCATGTGGCTGGTGCTGCGGCACGCCCCGATCGACAAGCTCTGAACGCGGGCGGGCCCGGTCCGGCTCGTGGCCGGGCCGGGCCCTCCTCGTTTCGTAGTGCTGTCAGCAGGCCACGTCGATGCCCCGGGCACGCAGGAACGGCGCCGGGTCGATCTGGTTCCACATCGCGCCCTGGTGCACCTCGAAGTGCAGGTGCGGGCCGGTGGAGTCGCCGGTGGAGCCCTCGTACCCGATGACCTGACCGGCCTTGACCGTGTCGCCGACGCCGACGGCGAGCCGGCTCTGGTGGGCGTAGTGGGTCAGGTAGCCGTTGTGGTGGTCGATGAAGACCGAGATGCCGTAGCCGTCGCCCACGTCACCGGCCTTGACCACGGTGCCCGCCGCGGCGGCGTGGATCGGCGTGCCGGCCGGCATAGCGAAGTCGATGCCGGCGTGCTGGGTGCCCCAGCGGGGCCCGTAGCAGGACGTGATGTCGGCGCCCTTCATCGGGATGACCCAGGTCGGCTTCTTCGCCACTGTCGTCTTCTTCGGCTTCGGCTTGGGTTTCGCCGTCGCCGTCTTCCTCGGTGCCGGGCTGGTCGCGCTCGCGCTCGGGCTCGGCGACGGGCTGGCCGGTAGGGCGGACGGGGTGACCGGCTCGCGGGCCGAGCGGTCGGCGCGGGCGGCTTCGTCGGCGCGGGCCGCTACGCCGAGGTCGACGGCGGCCGGCATCGGGTCGGACGGGGCGGTGGTGACGACCACGCCGCCGATGCCGAGACCGAGCAGGGCCACCGCGCCGGTGACCACGTAAACGGTGCGCCGGGCGCGGCGCGGGCGCCGGTGCCGGGCGGGAGCGTTGTCCGGGGTGGGGCTGATGTGCTGCACGGGATCCTTCATCGGTTTCGAGGGGCACGTGACCTCGAAATACTGGTGTCGGTGCAGGTCGCAGCGGGTATCGGGGTGCGGACGCGGTGGCCCGCGCCGCCACCGCGCGTCCGGTTTCGGACCGGCCGGCCGGTTCGGTCGAAGAGACGATCATTCGTCGATGTGCTCTCGCTCACACCGACCGGTGTGACGTGGCAGACATCGGCGCAGACGAAACCGCCCGGACCGTGTGGTCCGGGCGGTGACGGGGCGGTACAGAGCGTCAGGACGCGGCTACGTCGCTGTAAACTGCCTCGACTTCGAGCTGAATGTCCACTCCGCGATCCTTGAGGAACGCCACCGGGTCCTGCGGCTGGCCCTTGACATGGATCTCCAGGTGCAGGTGGGAGCCGTAGGAGTGGCCGGTGTTGCCGACCAGGCCGAGCTGGTCGCCGGCCTTCACCTCCTGGCCCTCCTTGACCGTCACCGCGGAGGAGTGGCCGTAGATGGCCTCGCTGCCGTCGGGGTGCTGGACGATGACGGCGTAGCCGTAGCCGCCGAACCAGCCGGCCTTGGTGACGGTGCCGGCGTGGACCGCCTTGTAGGGCGTGCCCTCCGGGGCGACCAGGTCGATGCCGGTGTGCAGCTTGCCCCAGCGCATGCCGTAGGGGGACTTGAAGTCGTAGCCGTGCAGCGGCAGGAGCCAGGGGTCCTGCTCGGCGGCCTTGCTGTCGGAGCGGTCGGCGCGGGACGGGCGCTCCGCGCTGTCGGCGCGGGCGGCGGCGTCCTGGCTGGCGACCGAGGCCTGCCGGAGCTCGTCGAGGACCGACGGGCTGACGCTCTTGGCGTCGGGGAGGGCGTTCGCGCCGATGGCGACGATGCCGGCGCCGACGAAGGCGGTGGTGACCACCGCGGCGTAGCGGCTCCGCGGGGGGGTGGGTACGCGGCGGCGGCCGCGATAGCGATCGGGCTCAGACGACAGGCGCTGACGCACGCACACCCTCCGTTGTCGGGGATCCGATGCGACTCCGGACCGTTCGGTGAAGCTGGGTCGAACCTCCGGTGCCGCGTCGTCACCCGTCCGTGGACCTGATGACAACCGTGGACACGTTAGCCAACCGCCACTCCTGTCACAAGCCGAAGCGCCGAAATGCCGATTCGTTATGTCCAATTCCATCCGACCTTGTCATAGCTCGTGCCGCCGGTCGGACGGTATGTCGACTGCCCATTCGTCGCGGACAGTGACCGAACGGCGGAGGTGTCCGGCTTCCCGCGTATCCGGGTGGGCGGTAGTGGTGCGGCTCGTCTGTGGCAAGGTCCGGCCCGGCTTCCCGCCTCCCGTCCGGCCGGGTTACCGTTCGTTCAGGTCAGAGTGCCGGTGAAAGGTGTGCGCAGATGAGCTCTCGTATCCGGGTCGTCGTCGCGAAGCCCGGCCTGGACGGTCACGACCGGGGGGCGAAGGTGGTCGCCCGCGCCCTGCGTGACGCGGGCATGGAGGTCATCTACACCGGCCTGCACCAGACGCCGGAGCAGATCGTCGAGACCGCGATCCAGGAGGACGCGGACGCGGTCGGCCTATCGGTGCTCTCCGGCGCGCACATGACGCTGTTCAAGCGCGTCGTCGAACTGCTCACCGAGCGGGAGGCCACCGACATCGTGGTGTTCGGCGGCGGCATCATTCCCGAGGCCGACATCCCGGAGCTGGAGCGGCTCGGCGTCGCGAAGATCTTCACCCCGGGCGCCACCACCGGCTCGATCGTCGAGTGGGTGCGGGAGAACGTCGCCCAGCCGGTCGGCTGACCCGCCCGGTTCCCGGCCCCTGCGTGCCCGGCCCGCGTTTCCGGCTCCGGGCACGGGGGAGGGGCCGGACGCACCCCTCACACGCCCGGCCCCTCTATGCACGATGCCCCGCCGCCACCCCTCGACCGACAGGGCATCGGCCGCTCCCGTCGCCGCGCTTGACCAGCGCGCCGACATCACACTCAACGACGCCCCCGACGGGCGGTTACGCCCGGGCCCGGACATCCCCCGGACGGCTGACGCCCGCGTGCGCCGGCGCCGCGGTGATCGGCCCGGCCGACCCCGGCCTGTGCATTACCGCACACCCCGCACCCGCTCGGTTGCCGCCCGTTCCCATCTCGTTAGGCTGCGGCAAATGGCCTGTCTCATCTGATGACAGGCGTCAAACTGATTTTCCGAAGCTGGTGGCGGCGCGACGGCGCGCCGCGGAGACGGGACGGGACGCGCAATCGTGGACCTGTACGAGTACCAGGGGCGGGACCTGTTCGAGCGGCACGGCTTGCCCGTGCTCGCCGGCGGCGTCGCCACTACCCCGGAGGAGGCCCGCGCGATCGCCGAACGCCTCGGCGGCCGAGTGGTCGTCAAGGCGCAGGTGAAGGTCGGTGGCCGCGGCAAGGCCGGCGGCGTGAAGCTGGCCGAGGGCGCGGAGGAGACGGTGGCCCGGGCCACCGACATCCTCGGCATGGACATCAAGGGTCACACCGTCCACAAGGTCATGATCACCGTGACCGCGGACGTGGCCGAGGAGTACTACTTCTCGTACCTGCTCGACCGGGCGAACCGCACCTTCCTCTGCATCGCCAGCGTGGCCGGCGGTATGGACATCGAGCAGGTCGCGGCCGAGACCCCGGAGCGGGTCGTGAAGGCGCCGATCGACGCCAACACCGGCGTGGACGAGGCGAAGGCGCGCGAGATCGTCACCGCGGCGGGCTTCCCGGCCGGGATCGCCGACCAGGTGGTCGAGGTCGCGGTCAAGCTGTGGCAGGCGTTCGTGGCCGAGGACGCCACGCTCGTCGAGGTGAACCCGCTGGCCACCACCAAGGACGGCAAGCTGCTGCTCCTGGACGCCAAGGTCACCCTGGACGAGAACGCCGCGTTCCGGCACCCGGACCACGAGGCCCTGGTCGACCAGGCGTCGGTGGACCCGCTGGAGCAGGCCGCGAAGGCCAAGGACCTCAACTACGTGAAGCTCGACGGCGAGGTCGGCATCATCGGCAACGGCGCGGGCCTGGTCATGTCCACGCTCGACGTGGTCGCGTACGCGGGGGAGCGGCACGGCGGCGTCAAGCCGGCCAACTTCCTCGACATCGGCGGCGGCGCGAGCGCCGAGGTGATGGCGAACGGCCTGGAGATCGTCCTGTCCGACCCGTCGGTCAAGAGCGTCTTCGTCAACGTCTTCGGCGGCATCACCGCCTGTGACGCGGTCGCCAACGGCATCGTGCAGGCGCTGGCGCTGCTGGAGCAGCGCGGCGAGAAGGCCACCAAGCCGCTCGTCGTGCGCCTCGACGGCAACAACGCCGAGGCCGGTCGGGCGATCCTCGACGGTGCGGCCAACCCGCTGATCCAGCGGGTCGACACCATGGACGGCGCGGCCGAGCGGGCCGCCGAGCTGGCAGCTGCGGGGGTCTGACAATGGCTATCTGGCTGACCAAGGACTCCAAGGTCATCGTGCAGGGGATGACCGGTTCCGAGGGTTCCAAGCACACCCGGCGGATGCTCGCCGCCGGCACCAACGTGGTCGGCGGCGTGAACCCGCGCAAGGCCGGCACCACAGTCGACTTCGACGGCACCGAGCTGCCCGTCTTCGCCTCCGTCGCGGACGCGATGAAGGAGACCGGCGCGGACGTCACCGTCATCTTCGTACCGCCGCAGTTCACCAGGGCCGCCGTGGTGGAGGCGATCGACGCCGGCATCGACCTGGCCGTGGTGATCACCGAGGGCGTGCCGGTGCACGACACCGCCGCGTTCTGGGCGTACAACCGGGCCAAGGGCGAGCGGACCCGGATCATCGGCCCGAACTGCCCGGGCATCGCCTCGCCGGGCGCGTCGAACGCCGGCATCATCCCGGCCGACATCACCGGCTCCGGCCGGATCGGCCTGGTCAGCAAGAGCGGCACGCTGACCTACCAGATGATGTACGAGCTGCGCGACATCGGCTTCTCCACCTGCGTCGGCATCGGCGGTGACCCGATCATCGGCACCACCCACATCGACGCCCTGGCCGCCTTCGAGGCGGACCCGGAGACCGACGCGATCGTCATGATCGGTGAGATCGGCGGCGACGCCGAGGAGCGGGCGGCCGAGTTCATCAAGGCCAACGTCACCAAGCCGGTGGTCGGCTACATCGCCGGCTTCACCGCCCCGCCCGGCAAGACCATGGGTCACGCCGGCGCGATCATCTCGGGCTCGGCGGGCACCGCCGACGCCAAGAAGGCGGCGCTGGAGGCGGTGGGCGTCAAGGTCGGCAAGACCCCGACCGAGACCGCCAACCTGATGCGGGAGATCATGTCCGGCCGCTGAGCGGCCGAGCGACGTGGCGAGGGGGCCGACCGGGGAACCGGTCGGCCCCCTCGCGTTCAGCGATACCAGTACGGGTAGTACGAGTTGCCCCGGGCGCGCACGATGGCGCTGGCGACGATGTTGATCACGCCGAACGCGATGGCCAGCCAGCCGAGCAACTGCGACCTGCTGTTGCGCCGGGCGTCGCGGATCGACAGCGCGCCGAAGACGATGCCCAGGATCCCGCAGCAGAGCAGGCCGAAGACGATGCCGAGGACGCCCCAGAGCGTGGTCCGGTCCCGGCCGACGGCCGGTGGCGGCGGTGGCGGCGGATACGGAGCGTGCACGGCTTCCTCCGAGCGGTCGGCGCCGCGACGGGAACTGTCGCGTCTGAGGCCGAGGCTAGACCGGATCACCGCCGCCGGGCCGGGGTTCGGCGAACTCGCCACGCTACCGACCCGGTATCGGACTGCCGTCCTTCCCGCGGCGTGCCAGAGTAGACACGATGTCACGCGTCACCCCTGACCAGCCCCGCCGTCCGGCCACCGGTCCCCCCGCCGGTGCCCGGCCGCCCGGCCGTGCCCGCCCGGCCGCGCGGGTGCCCGCACCCCGATCGGGCGATGAGGCCCGCAGCCGGGCCCCGCTGCCGGTCGCCGCCGGGGTGGCCGCGCTCTGGGCGGCGCTGACCTCCTGGCTGCCGGTGTCCGCCGTGCTGGGCCTCGCCCAGCTCAGCGAGGACGCCGGATCGTTCGGCGGCGCGATGCGCGCCGGCCTGGCCGGCTGGCTGCTCGGGCACGGGGTGCCGCTGGGCACCACCGCCGGGCCGCTCGGCCTGGCGCCGCTCGCGCTCAGCGCGCTCGCCGTCTGGCGGCTCACCCGCGCCGGGGTGCACGTCAGCCGGGCCGTCGGCGCGCGCGGGGCCGGCTCGCCCCGCCAGGCGCTCACCGTCGCGGTCGCGGTCGGCATCGGGTACGCGCTGCTCGGCGCACTCGCCGCGTTCGCCGTCGACGCGGGCGGCCTGCGCGTCTCCCCGGTCACCGCCGCGCTCACGTTCGCCGCGTTCGGCGTACCCGCCGCCCTGGTCGGCGCGCTGCGCACCACGGGTGTCTGGGCGCTGCTGGCCGAGCGCTGCCCACCGCCGGTGCGCGACGGCCTGCGTACCGGACTGGTGGCGGCGCTGCTGCTGTGCGGCGCGGGTGCCGGTGCGGCCGGGCTGGCGGTGGCCACCGGCGGCGGCGACGCGGCCGACATGATCGGGGCGTACCGGACCGGGGTGGCCGGTCAGGCGGGCATCACACTGGTCAGCCTCGCCTACGCGCCGAATGCGACCGCCTGGTCGGCGAGCTATCTGCTCGGTCCCGGGTTCGCGGTCGGCACCGACACCGCCGTCCGCACGAGTGAGGTCTCCGTGGGCGCGCTGCCGGCCGTACCGCTGCTGGCCGGCCTGCCGCGCGGCCCGATGGACGGGTTGGGTGGCGCGCTGCTGGCAGTGCCGGTGCTGGCCGCGATGGCGGCCGGCTGGCTGCTGGCCCGGCGGCTGCTGCGCGCGGCGGCTGAGGAACGCGCCGAGGTGGGCTGGCCGGCGCTGCTGGTGCCGGCCGTGCTCGCCGGACCGGTCGCCGGCGCGTTGCTGGGGCTGTTCGCGGCGGCCTCCGGCGGATCGCTCGGTGGTGGCCGGCTGGCCGAGGTGGGGCCGTCACCGTGGGCGGTGGCCGCGGTGGCCACGCTCGTGATCGGGGTGGGCGCGGTGCTGGGCGCCGCCGCCACCCGCACCCTGACCCGCCCGACCCCTCCGCCCCGCGCCACCCCGGCTCCCCGCTGACCTCGCGGCGTGGCTCGGGGAACGCGCGAGGGGCGCCCACCGGATGATGGACGCCCCTCGTCGGACGCCGGTCAGGCGCCGAAGTTGTTCATGTTGATCGCCGCGCCCGCGATGGCGCTGATGATGCCGACGACCACGCCGACGGCACCGCAGATCAGGGCGGCCCGGGCCTGGCCGGCGTTGCTGGCCTCACCCGCCTGGACCTTCTTCTGGCCCAGCACGCCGAGGACGACGGCGACGATGCCGGCCGGGACGCCCAGCAGCGGGCAGCACAGGCCGAGCACGATGGACGCGATGCCGACGATCATGCCGGCCAGGCCCATAGTGTTGTTCTGCCCCTGCCCCGGGCCGCTGGGGTAGCCGGCGCCCGGGTACTGCGGCGCGGCGCCGTACGGCTGCTGCTGCGCGTACGGGTCCTGGCCGTAGGCGGGCTGACCCGACGTGGGCTGGCCGTACGGCTGGCCCGAGGTCGGCTGCTGCCCGTACGGGGGCTGCTGGCCGTACTGCGGGGCCTGCGGCGGCTCGGCGTACGGGTCGTGCGGCTGGGCGTTCGGGTCCTGGTTCGGCTGCTGGCCGTACGGGTCCTGTCCGGGGTAACCGGGCTGCATGTCTGGGTGCTCCTCAGGTCGGTTCGGGTTGTCGGTCAGTTGGTGCCGCTGCTGCCGCCGACGAGGCTGGCCAGGCCGCCGAAGAGGCAACACACCACGATGATGCCGATCCAGACCAGGCCGACGATGACGGCCCACTTGGACCACTTCTTGGACTCGGCGGCGGCAGCCTGCGCGCCGGCGTAGTCACCCTGCTGGATCAGCGGGTTGACCTTCGACGCGTTGATGATGGCCGGGATCGCGAGCGGCCAGAACAGGAAGATCGCGACGATGGACATCGTCATGTTGTTGTCGATCTGCTGCGGCTGCTGCGGGGGGTATCCGGGCTGCATGCGACGTACTCCTCGGTGCGGTGGCACGCGGCGTGCCGGGTTCACTGGGGGTGCGGGCCGGGCGCGAGGCCGGACACCGGGCGACCGGCAGCGTACCGCGATCACGCCACCCGGGAGGTCACCCGATGAGCCGCCGCCCCGCGGCCGGGCCGCCTGACCTGCCCGATAGGGTTGCCCGGTGACCGAGCCCGCGTCCGTCGCCCGCCTCGTCGTCCTCGTCTCCGGTTCCGGCAGCAACCTCCAGGCGCTGCTGGACGCCACCGCCGAACCCGGGTACGGCGCCCGGGTGGTCGCCGTCGGCGCCGACCGGGACGGGATCGCCGGCCTGGACCGGGCCGCCGCAGCCGGTGTGCCGTCCTTCGTCGAGCGGGTCAAGGACCACCCCACCCGCGCCGACTGGGACAAGGCGCTCGCCGCGCGGGTCGCCGAGCACCGGCCCGACCTGGTCATCAGCGCCGGGTTCCTCAAGCTGGTCGGTCCGGAGTTCCTGGCCGCGTTCGGCGACCGCTACCTCAACACGCACAACACGCTGCTGCCGGCGTTCCCCGGCATCCACGGCCCCCGCGACGCGCTGGCGTACGGCGTCAAGGTCACCGGGGCCACCCTGTTCTTCGTCGACGCCGGCATGGACACCGGCCCGATCGTGGCCCAGGTCGCCGTGCCGGTGCACGACGACGACGACGAGGACACGCTCACCGAGCGCATCAAGTCCGCCGAGCGGCGCCAGCTCGTCGAGCAGGTCGGCCGCCTGGTCCGTGAAGGTTGGACGATCACCGGCAGAAAGGTCACCATCCCGTGAACGCCACTGAGGACGCCGGCCGCCGCCCGATCCGGCGCGCGCTGGTCAGCGTCTACGACAAGACCGGCCTGACCGAGCTGGCCCGCGCCCTGCACGAGGCCGGTGTGGAGATCGTGTCGACCGGGAGCACCGCGTCGACGATCTCCGGCGCCGGGGTGCCGGTGACGCCGGTCGAGCAGGTCACCGGCTTCCCGGAGATCCTCGACGGGCGGGTCAAGACGCTGCACCCGAAGATCCACGGTGGTCTCCTCGCCGACCTGCGCAAGGACGCGCACGCCGCGCAGCTAGACGAGCACGGCATCGCGGGCATCGACCTGCTGGTCTCCAACCTGTACCCGTTCCAGGCCACCGTCGCCTCCGGCGCCGGCGCCGACGAGTGCGTCGAGCAGATCGACATCGGCGGTCCGGCGATGGTGCGGGCCGCGGCGAAGAACCACGCATCGGTGGCGGTGGTGACCGACCCGGCCGCGTACCCGGCGGTGGTGGCCGCGCTCGCCGAGGGCGGCTTCACGCCGGCCCGGCGCCGGGCGCTCGCGGCCCGCGCGTTCGCCGACATCGCCGACTACGACGTCGCGGTGGCCGACTGGTTCGCCGCCACCGTGTCGCCGGCCGAGGACGGCTGGCCGGAGTTCGCCGGGCTGGCGCTGCGCCGCCAGGCGGTGCTGCGGTACGGCGAGAACCCGCACCAGGCGGCGGCGCTCTACACCGACCCGGGCGCGCCGGCCGGACTGGCCCAGGCCGAGCAGCTGCACGGCAAGGAGATGTCCTACAACAACTATGTCGACGCGGACGCCGCCTGGCGGGCCGCCAACGACTTCCCGGACCAGCCGGCGGTGGCGATCATCAAGCACGCCAACCCGTGCGGCATCGCTGTCGGCGCGGACGTGGCCGAGGCGCACCGCAAGGCGCACGCCTGCGACCCGGTGTCCGCGTTCGGCGGCGTGATCGCGGTGAACCGGCCGGTCGACGCGGCGATGGCCGGGCAGGTCGCGGAGATCTTCACCGAGGTGCTCGTGGCGCCCGGATTCGACGAGGACGCGCTGGAGCTGCTCCGGGCCAAGAAGAACCTCCGGCTGCTGCGGGCGCCCGAGTTCGCCGTGCGACCGGCGGAGTGGCGGCAGGTGAGCGGCGGCGTGCTGGTGCAGACGCGGGACGCCGTCGACGCGCCCGGCGACGACCCGTCCGGCTGGACGCTCGCCACCGGCGACCCGGCCGACGAGGCGACGCTGCGCGACCTGGCGTTCGCCTGGCGGGCGGTCCGCGCGGTCAAGAGCAACGCCATCCTGCTGGCCCGCGACGGCGCCACAGTCGGCGTCGGCATGGGCCAGGTCAACCGGGTGGACTCGGCGCGGCTGGCGGTCAGCCGCGCCGGTGACGAGCGGGCCCGCGGCTCGGTCTGCGCCTCGGACGCGTTCTTCCCGTTCGCCGACGGCCCGCAGATCCTCGTCGACGCCGGGGTGCGGGCGATCGTCCAGCCGGGCGGGTCGATCCGGGACGAGGAGACCATCGCGGCCTGCAAGGCGGCGGGCGTAACCATGTACCTCACCGGCACCCGGCACTTCTTCCACTGACGAGTCCGGCCTCCGGGTGCGTCGGCCGTCCAGCCGGCGACGAACGCACCCGGACGTCGTGCCGTTGCCGCCGCGGGAGGCGGTTGCTAGCGTGTGCGCGGCGACGTTCGAGCGTCTCCGCTGTCTGTGAGCCCGGCAGGTGTGCCATGCGCGTTCGCGACCGGTTGACCGCCGTCGTCGTCACGCTGGCGTTCGTCCTGGCCGGGCTGGGAGCGGCCGCCGTGCCCGCCCTCACCGCACCGGCAGTCGCCCCGATCGCCGAAGCACTCGCCGACGCCGCACCACCCGCCGAAGCGCTCGCCGGCGCGCCGCCCGCCGCCTCGGCGAGCGGAACGAGCCCGGCCGCGCTGCGTGCCGCGTACCCCCGAATCTCCTTGTCGGAGCTTGCCGCCGGGCCGTGGCACGACCACGGCGGCGGTCTCGGCTACGCCGACGGACCGGATGACCTGGCCCCGGCCGCGCTCCCGCGCGTGGCCGGTCCGGCCGTGCCGGAGCCCGTCGTGCCCGCGCCCCGGCCGCCGGTCGTGCCGCTGCCGCCGCGCGGCCCGCTCGCCGCGCGCGCCCCGCCGCCGGTCTGAGCCGCACCGGACCCGCAGCCCGCACCGGGACACCGCGCTCGCGCCGCACCAGGGACCGCCGCGTCGACCCGGCGGTCTCCGCAGCGAGCTGCGTCCACCGGTACGGCGGCGCGCCGCACGCCGCCGGGCCGTCTCGGGTTCGTCCCGGGTCCGCCCTCCGCACGCGTGCCCGCACCGGAGGCCCCGCCCCCTCTTCCTCCGGGGGACGGGGCCTTCGTCGTCACGCCTCGCTGCGTACCTCCGCGAAGTGGCAGGCGCTGGGGTGCGGGTCCGCCGCGCGGGGTACCGCCTGCGGGTCCTGGGTCGCGCAGACCTCCTCGGCCTTCCAGCAGCGGGTCCGGAAATGGCAGCCGGACGGCGGCTCGGCCGGGCTGGGCACGTCGCCGGTGAGCCGGATGATGGTCCGCCGGTCGCGGGCCTCCGGGTCGGGCACCGGCACCGCCGACAGCAGCGCCTGGGTGTACGGGTGGGTCGCGCGCTGGTAGATCTGCTCCTCGGTGCCGATCTCCACGATCCGGCCCAGGTACATCACCGCCACCCGGTCGGAGATGTGCCGGACCACCGACAGGTCGTGGGCGATGAAGACGTACGACAGCCCCAGCTCGTCCTGGAGCTGTTCGAGCAGGTTGATCACCTGGGCCTGGATGGAGACGTCCAGGGCCGACACCGGCTCGTCGCAGACGATGATCTCGGGCCGCAGCGCGAGCGCCCGGGCGATGCCGATGCGCTGGCGCTGACCGCCGGAGAACTGGTGCGGGTAGCGGTTGACGTGCTCCGGGTTGAGTCCGACCACGTCCAGCAGCTCCTGCACCCGCTGCCGCCGGCTGCGCTTCGGTGCCGCCTCCGGGTGGATCTCGAACGGCTCGCCGATGATGTCGCCGACTGTCATGCGCGGGTTCAGCGAGGTGTACGGGTCCTGCATCACCATCTGCATGTTCCGGCGCAGCCGGCGCAGGCCGGCACCGGTGGCCCGGAGCAGGTCGCGCCCCTCCAGCGTGACCCTTCCGGCGGTCGGCGTCTCCAGGCGCATCAGCAGCCGGGCCAGCGTGGACTTGCCGCAGCCGGACTCGCCGACCACCCCGAGCGTCTCGCCGCGCCGTAGCTCGAACGAGACGCCGTCGACCGCCTTGACCTGGCCGATGGTCTTCTTGAACAGCACGCCCTGGCTGATCGGGAAGTGCTTGACGAGCTGGTCGACGGCGAGGATCGTCTCGCCGCGCACCTTGGCGGGTTCAGCCGTCGCGGTCATCGTGCACCTCCTGGGCGAAGTGGCACGCGCTGGTCCGCCCGTCGCCGAGCACCAGGTCGTGCGGCACCTCGTCCACACAGACCTGCTGGACGTACGGGCACCGGGGGTGGAACGGGCAGCCGGACGGGATCGCCATCAGGTTCGGCGGCAGCCCGCGGATGCTGGACAGCGCCTGGCCGCGCACGTCCAGTCGCGGGATCGACTCCAGCAACCCCTTCGTGTACGGGTGGGCCGGCGCCCGGTACAGCGCGTGCACGTCGGCGTGCTCGACGATGCGGCCCGCGTACATGACCGCGATCCGGTTCGCCACACCGGCGACCACGCCCAGGTCGTGGGTGATCAGGACGAGCGCCATGCCGAGATCCCGGCGCAGGTCGGCCAGGAGGTCCATGATCTGCGCCTGCACCGTGACGTCCAGCGCGGTGGTGGGCTCGTCGGCGATCAGCACCTTCGGGTCCAGCGCCAGCGCCATCGCGATCATGACGCGTTGCCGCATCCCGCCGGAGAACTGGTGCGGGTAGTCGCCGAGCCGCTTCGCCGCGGCCGGGATCCGGACCAGGTCCATCAGCTCGACGGTGCGCTTGCGCGCGTCGGCCCGCGACATCCCGGCCCGCTCGCGCAGCGACTCGCCGATCTGCCAGCCGACCGGGAAGACCGGGTTCAACGCCGACAGCGCGTCCTGGAAGATCATCGCGATCTCGGCGCCGCGGATCTGCCGGCGTTCCTCCGCCGGCCGGGTGAGCAGGTCCCGCCCCTGGTAGAGGATCTGCCCGGCGCGCACGTACGCGGGCGGGGTGTCCAGGATGCCCATGATCGCCTGCGCGGTGACGGACTTGCCGGAGCCGGACTCGCCCAGCACCGCGAGCGTCTCACCGGCGTCCAGGTGGTACGTCACCCCGTTGATCACCCGGGCCACGCCCTCCCGGGTACGGAACTCGACGTGCAGGTCCCGTACCTCCAGCAGGTGCCCGCCGGGCGGGGTGGGTGAGGCCGGTGTGGGCCGGACCGCGTTCTGCGTCATGGGAGAGTCACCGCAGCTTCGGGTCGAAGGCGTCGCGGATCGCGTCGCCGAGCATGATGAAGGCGAGCACGGTCAGGGCGAGGAACGTCGACGGCACGATCAGCGGGGTGGCCGACTCGCGCATGTGCACCCGGCCGGCGTCGATGTCGATGCCCCACGAGATGGTCGGCGCCTTCAGGCCGATGCCGAGGAAGCTCAGCGTCGCCTCGGCCGCGATGAACGACCCGAGCGCGATGGTGAGCACCACGATGGCCGGGGCGAGCGCGTTCGGCAGGATGTGCCGCCACATGATCCGGCCGTTGCCGGCCCCGAGCATCCGGGCGGCGGCCACGTAGTCCTGCTCCCGGGCGGTGATCACCGAGGAACGGACCACCCGAGCCGCCGTGGTCCACCCGAGCAGCGCCAGGACGAGGATCACCGCGAACAGGCGTACCGTCTCGCCGCTCGTGCTCACCCGCTTGAGCAGCACGATCGCGGCCAGCAGCAGCGGGATGCCGAGCACGATGTCGATCACCCGGGACAGCACCGCGTCGACCCACCCGCCGAAGTAGCCGGCGAGCATGCCGACGACGAGCGCGATCACGCCGGTGATCAGCGCGGAGAACGCGCCCACGAGCAGCGAGGCACGGGCGCCGTAGACCGCCCGGGCGAACGTGTCGCAGCCCTGGAAGTCGTACCCGAAGACGGCCCCGCCGGACGGCCCGGCGTGCTGCCGCGACAGTACGCAGTCGCGCGGGTCGTTGGCGGCGAACAGCCCGGGCGCCACTGCCATCGCGGCGACCAGCACCACCAGGAGCAGGCTGATCCAGAAGACCGGGTTGCGGCGCAGGTCCCGCCAGGCGTCACCGGCCAGGCTGCGGGAGCGGTCCGGCCGCCCGGCCCGCCCGGGCGTACCCGGTTCACCTGACACGCCGCGCCGCGCGGCCTGGTTCTCGGTCGCCGCCACCGTCTCGAAGTCGCTCACGGCCGCACCTCGCTGCGCTCACTCATAGCGGATCCTCGGGTCGAGGACGGCGTAGAGCACGTCCACCACCAGGTTGGACAGCAGGTAGACCACGACGAGCACGCTCACGATGCCGACCACCAGCGGGCCGTCCTCGGTGCGGATGCCGCGGAACAGGTTGAAGCCGACGCCCGGGACGTTGAACACGCCCTCGGTGATGATCGCGCCGCCCATCAGGTTGCCCAGCTCGACGCCGAGGAAGGTGACCACCGGGATGAGCGAGTTGCGCAGCACGTGCACGCCGACGATGCGGCGCCGCCGCAGGCCCTTGGAGCGGGCGGTGCGGACGTAGTCGGCGCGCAGGTTCTCGGTCACCGAGGTACGAGTCAGCCGCAGCGCGGTGGCCAGCGACAACGAGCCGAGCACGATGCCGGGGAGCAGCAGCGCGTAGAAGGAGGGCTGGGCTCCGGCGGTGGGCGGGAAGATCGGCCAGCGTACGCCGAGGAAGTACTGGGCCAGCGGGGCCAGCACGATGGTGGGGATGCCGAGCACCAGCAGCGTGAGCACGAGCGTGGCGTGGTCGAACACGCCGGAGCGGCGGATGGCCGCGATCACGCCGGCGGTGACCCCGAAGATCACCGTCACGGCCATCGCGATCACTGCGAGCTTCACGGTGACCGGCCAGGCGGCGGCGAGGATGTCGCTGATCTGCCGCCCGGTCAGCGACTGCCCGAGGTCACCCTGGACCAGGCCGCCCAGGTAGTCGAAGTAGCGGTAGAAGAAGCCGCCGACACCCGTCGCGTCCAGGTGGTACTTCTCGGTCAGGTAGGCCCGCTGCGCGGCGGTCACCGGCCGTTCCCCGGCGAGGGCCTGGATCGGGTCGCCCTGCCCGGCGAACATCAGCGCGTAGACGATCAGCGTGGTCCCGAAGAAGGCGAGGACCATCTGGAGCAGTCGCCGCAGGATGAACCGGAGCATGCTGGCAAGTCTGCCGAAACAGGGCTAAATACGTGCCAATGCGAGGGCCGGGCCACCCGGTGGGGGTGGCCCGGCCCGTCGGCGGGGTGTCAGGCGCGTTCGATCTTCAGCAGGTCCACCCGGTCGAAGAGGTCCACGTGGACGTTCTTGACCTTGGTCGAGTGGCCGAAGTTGTTCTGCCCGTACCGCAGCGGGATCACCGGCATGTCCTGCGCGAGCAGGTCCTCCGCCGCCTGGTACTTCTTGATCGCCTCGTCCTCGGTCGCCGCGCGGGCGCCCTCGGCGAGCAGCTTGTCGAACTCCGGGTTGCTGTAGCCGTAGTAGTTCGACGAGCCGGTGGTGCTGTACAGCGGGCCGAGGTAGTTCTCCATGGACGGGTAGTCCATGACCCAGCCCATCCGGAACAGGCCGACCGGCTGCTTCTGCTTGACCTTGGTCAGCAGGTCCGCGAACTTCGGCTCGGCGGTGCCCACGCACTCCACGCCCAGGTTGGCCTTGAGCTGGTTGCAGGTGGCGTCGATCCAGTCCTTGTGACCGCCGTCGCCGTTGTAGGACAGCTCGATCTTCTTCGGGCCGCCCGCGGCCTCGTACATGGCCTTGGCCTTGACCGGGTCGAACGCGCCCGCCGTGCCGATGGTGTTCTCCCGGTAACCGGCGACCACCGGCGAGACGAACGAGCGGGCCGGCTGCTGCGAGTCCTTGAAGATCGACTTGGTGATCTCGTCCCGGTCGATCGCCATCGAGATCGCCTTGCGCACCTCGGGCTTGCTGAACTCCTCCTGGAACGTCGGGAAGGCCAGCACCTGCAGCGACGAGGCCGGGCTCTGCTGGAAGCGGTCGCCCAGGTCGGTCGCGGCGGTCGACAGGTTCTCGGTCGGGATCGTCTTGATCACGTCGAGGTTGTCCGACAGCACGTCCGCGTACGCGGCGGTCGGCTGCTGGTAGATGCGGAACTCGACGCCGCCGACCTTGGGCTGCTGGCCCGGGAACGCGTCGTAGCGCTCCACCTCGACCTTGGCGTCGTGCTGCCAGCTGCCCTTCATCTTGAACGGGCCCTGGCCGATCGGCGCCTGCTCGTAGCCCTCGGCGAGCACGCCCGGCGCGGAGAAGGCCGCCTTGGGCAGCGGGTAGAAGGCGGTGTAGCCGAGCATGGACTTGAAGTCCACGTACGGCTGGCTGAGCGTGACGGTGAAGGTCAGGTCGTCGACCTTCTTCAGGCCGCTCATCGTCGTCGCCTTCGGGTTCTCGCCCTGGAGGTCGTCGTAGCCGGCCACCTTCTCGAAGAAGTAGCTGGAGTTCTGACCGTTCGGCGCGTACGCGCCGTAGTTCCAGGCGTCGATGTAGTTGTCGGCGGTGACCTTCTCGCCGTTGTGGAACGTGTAGCCGGGCTTCAGCTTGATCGTCCAGACCTTGTTGTCCGACGTCGTCACCGAGTCGGCCGCCACCTCGTGCGGCTTGTTCGCCTCGTCGTAGTCGACGAGCGGGCTGAACAGGGCCGACAGGACCTGGGAGCCGCTCGTCTCGTTGGTGTTGGTCGGCACGAGGTGCTGCGGCTCGGCGATCTCGATCCGCACGGCCGCGTCGGAGTCGCCGGCACTGCCGCCGCCACCGCCCGAGCCGCAGGCCGTCAGGCCCAGCGTCACCGCGAGCGGGAGCGCGGCCCAGGCCGCGAGCCTACGAACACGCATGGAGTCTCCTCATCTCCTCACGCTGCGAGGTCGTCCCGGCGCTGGGTGACTCTGCGCAACGAGCGGTAACGGTAGGTCGCGATCCGGTCCGTCGACAACTAGTGCGTGGTCAACTGATGACGGATCGTGTTCGGCGCGACTTGCCGCTGCCGCCCGTGCGTGCTACACCCCGCCCCTTCCTGCGCTTATCTTCGTCACCGATGGCCGGGTCGCGGCGTGGCCGGGAGTGTCTGAGGCCTCTGGCTCGTCTGTCCGGTCCCTGCCTCTCCGGGTACGCCAGGCCGCTGCGTCACGGTGAGTGGTCACTCTCAGTGACTTAGGGCACGTTGCGCAGCGTGATCGTCGGCCGTCGTCGTCCGGGCCCGCCCGCAGCCGTGAGACGATCACGACGTGACGGCGACGATCCTGGACGGCAAGGCCACCGCGGCGGAGATCAAGGACGAGCTACGGGCCCGGGTGAAGGCGCTCGCGGAACGCGGCGTCACCCCCGGGCTCGGCACGGTGCTGGTCGGGGAGGACCCCGGCTCCCAGGCGTACGTCAACGGCAAGCACCGCGACTGCGCCGAGGTCGGCATCGCCTCGCTGCGGGTCGCGTTGCCGGCCAACGCCACCCAGGAGCAGCTCGACGCGGCGCTGGCCGAGCTGAACGCCGACCCGGCCTGTCACGGCTACATCGTCCAGCTCCCGCTCCCCGGGCACCTCGACACCCAGCGCGCGCTGGAGTCCATCGACCCGGACAAGGACGCCGACGGGCTGCACCCGGTCAACCTGGGCCGGCTCGTCCTCGGGTACGACGCGCCGCTGCCCTGCACGCCGCGCGGCATCGTGGAGCTGCTGCGCCGGCACGACGTGCCGCTGCGCGGCGCGAACGTGGCTGTCGTCGGCCGGGGCAACACGGTCGGCCGCCCGCTGGGCCTGCTGCTGACCCGGCGCAGCGAGAACGCCACCGTGACGCTCTGCCACACCGGCACGCTCGACCTGGCCGCGCACACCCGCGCCGCCGACGTCGTCATCGTCGCCGCGGGCGTGCCCGGCCTGCTGACCGCCGACATGATCAACCCGGGCGCGACGGTGGTGGACGTCGGCATCACGCGGGTGATCGGCGAGGACGGCAAGGGCCGCTACACCGGCGACGTGGATCCGGAGGTGGCCGAGGTCGCGGGCAAGCTGGTGCCGATGCCAGGCGGCGTCGGCCCGATGACCCGGGCGATGCTGCTGACGAACGTGGTCGAACGGGCCGAGCGGGCGGGCTGACACCCACCCAGGTCATAACCGTCCGCCCCTGGCCCGATCGGTGCCAGGATGGCTGATACGGTCCGGAAAACCGACTGGTATCAGGGAGTGGGACGACCATGGGTAAGAAGGTCACTGTCGTCGGCGCCGGCTTCTACGGCTCGACCACCGCACAGCGCCTGGCCGAGTACGACGTCTTCGACACCGTCGTCATCACCGACATCGTGGAGGGCAAGCCGGCGGGTCTCGCGCTCGACCTCAACCAGTCCCGCGCGGTCGAGGGCTTCGAGACCACTGTCGTCGGCGTCACCACCGGCCCGAACGGCGAGGGCTACGAGGCCATCGAGGGCTCGGACGTCGTCGTCATCACCGCCGGCCTGCCGCGCAAGCCGGGCATGAGCCGGATGGACCTGCTGGAGACCAACGCCAAGATCGTCCGGCAGGTCGCCGAGAACGTCGCCAAGTTCGCCCCGAACGCCGTCGTCATCGTGGTGTCGAACCCGCTCGACGAGATGACCGCGCTGGCCCAGCTCGCCACCCAGTTCCCCAAGAACCGGGTGCTCGGCCAGGCGGGCATGCTGGACACCGCCCGCTTCACCAACTTCGTCGCCGAGGCGCTGAGCGTGCCGGTGAAGTCGGTACGGACCCTGACGCTCGGCTCGCACGGCGACACCATGGTCCCGGTGCCGTCCAAGAGCACCGTGAACGGCAAGCCGCTGCGTGACGTCATGCCGGCCGAGCAGATCGAGGAGCTGGTCGTCAAGACCCGCAACGGTGGCGCGGAGGTCGTCGCGCTGCTCAAGACCGGTTCCGCGTACTACGCCCCGTCCGCCGCCGCGGCCCGGATGGCTAAGGCCGTGGCCGAGGACTCCGGCGCGGTCATGCCGGTCTGCGCCTGGGTCGACGGCGAGTACGGCATCTCCGGCGTCTACCTGGGCGTCGAGGCCGAGATCGGCGCCGAGGGCGTGAAGCGGGTCGTCGAGACCGACCTGGACGCCGACGAGCTGGCCGCGCTGAAGGAGGCCGCCGAGGCCGTCCGCGCCAAGCAGGGCGACGTCGCCAGCATGTGACACCCGTACCACCGCGCAGAAGGCCCGCCGGCTCCGCCGGCGGGCCTTCTGCCGTCCCGCCCGGTTCTCCCCGTCGATCATGAAGTTGACGGCGGAAATGGAGACCGACCAGGCGGTCAACCTCATGATCGACGGGGCGAGGGCGAGGGCGAGGGGTGGGGGTGGGGGGTGAAAGGGGCGGTCAGGTGGGGGGTGGCCAGGACGGCGGGGGAGAGGGACCTGAGCAGGTGCTGGCGGGAGTGGCGGGCCGTGGCCTGGTCCTCCTCGTGGGCGTACGCCAGCTCCGGATCGACCAGCTGGATCGCGTGCACCAGCAGGTCGCCGGTGATCAGGAGGCGCTCGTCGCCCGCCTCGACCAGCACCGACTGGTGACCCGGCGTGTGGCCGGGCGTGTGCAGCAGCCGTACCCCAGGGGTGAGAGGCGTCTCGCCGTCGACCACCCGCAGCCGGCCGGCGGCGCGCAACGGCGTCAGCAGCCGGGCCGGCAGTTCCGGGTGGAACAGCTCCAGCGCGTCCACCTCGGCGCGCTGGACCAGGTGGTCCGCGTTCGGGAACATCGCGCCGGCCCAGCCCACGTGGTCGGTGTGCAGGTGGGTGAGGACCACGGTGCGCACGTCGGCCGGATCGATCCCGGCGGCGGCCAGCTCGGCCGGCAGCCGGCCCGGCACCGGCACCGGCGCCCAGCTCGCGGCGAGCGAGTCGGCCGGGCCGATCCCGGCGTCGACCAGCGTGACCGGCCCGTCGCCGACCCGCACGGCGAACGCGCGGAACCGCAGCCACCACCGGCCGTCGTCGGTGACGGCGCCCGGGTCGAGCCGGTCGGCTGCCGCCCAGTGCGCTTCCGTGGCGTCGGGAAACGCCTCGCCGCGGGGCTGGAAGAAGGGCCCCTCGCCGTCGCAGAGCGCGGTGACCGTGATAGACCCGAGGGTGCGGCTGCGCGGCATCGGACGATGATGCCAGCGGGCCGAGGCGCGGCGCAGCCCGCTTTCCGTCGGTCCACCCGGGCCGCCTGGGGACTGCCGGCCAGTTTCCAGTACGCTCGTACTGCTTGAGCACGTGTCCCCCGAGAGGAGCGCCGGCCGATGGCGAAGATCAAGGTAAACAACCCGGTCGTGGAGATCGACGGCGACGAGATGACCCGGATCATCTGGAAGCAGATCCGGGAGCAGCTGATCCTGCCCTACCTCGACGTCGACCTGCACTACTACGACCTGTCGATCCAGCACCGTGACGCCACCGACGACCAGGTCACCGTCGACGCCGCCAACGCCATCAAGGAGCACGGCGTCGGCGTCAAGTGCGCCACCATCACCCCGGACGAGGCCCGGGTGGAGGAGTTCGGCCTGAAGAAGATGTGGCGGTCGCCGAACGGCACCATCCGCAACATCCTCGGCGGCGTGGTCTTCCGCGAGCCGATCATCATGTCGAACGTGCCGCGGCTCGTCCCGGGCTGGACCAAGCCGATCATCATCGGCCGGCACGCGCACGGCGACCAGTACAAGGCCACCGACTTCGTCGTCCCCGGCCCGGGCACCGTGACCATCACCTACACCCCGGCCGACGGCGGCACGCCGATGGAGATGGAGGTCGCCAACTTCCCCGGCGGCGGCATCGCCATGGGCATGTACAACTACGACGAGTCGATCCGGGACTTCGCCCGCGCCTCGTTCCGGTACGGCCTGGACCGCGGGTACCCGGTCTACATGTCGACCAAGAACACCATCCTCAAGGCGTACGACGGCCGGTTCAAGGACATCTTCGCCGAGGTGTTCGAGAACGAGTTCAAGGCCGAGTTCGAGGCCGCCGGCCTCACGTACGAGCACCGGCTGATCGACGACATGGTCGCCGCCGCGCTCAAGTGGGAGGGCGGGTACGTCTGGGCCTGCAAGAACTACGACGGTGACGTGCAGTCCGACACCGTCGCGCAGGGCTTCGGCTCGCTCGGCCTGATGACCTCGGTGCTGCTCTCCCCGGACGGCCGCACCGTCGAGGCCGAGGCCGCCCACGGCACCGTCACCCGGCACTACCGGCAGTACCAGAAGGGCGAGAAGACCTCGACCAACCCGATCGCCTCGATCTACGCCTGGACCCGGGGCCTGGCCCACCGGGGCAAGCTGGACGGCACCCCGGCGGTCACCGAGTTCGCCGACACGCTGGAGAAGGTCATCGTGGACACCGTCGAGGGTGGCCAGATGACCAAGGACCTCGCGCTGCTCATCTCGCGGGACGCCCCGTGGCTGACCACCGACGAGTTCATGAACGCGCTCGACGAGAACCTGGCGCGCAAGCTCGCCGCCTGACGTGCAAGGAAGGGCCCCTTCTTAACGCCTCGCGTTGTAGAAGGGGCCCTTTTTAACACCTGGAGCCCGCCGGGACGGCGTGACCTCGTTCGGTGCGCCCTCGTTGACAGGGTGGACGAGATGCCAGTCGCGTCCATGAAGGTGGGCCGTGGCCGCGCGCCGGCGACGCCGACCCTTCGAGGCTGCCGAGCGCAGCCAGCCGTCCCTTCCCTGCGGGGGGTCCTGTCCCGGGCCCCCCGCGCCCCATGCGCGGGCCGCGGTTGTTAAGAAGGGGCCCTTCCTCTACCGCAGGCGTTAACAGGGGGCCCTTCCTTTCATGCGGTGCGGAGCAGTTCGGCGGCTCGCTCGGGGGCGATGTCGTTGATGAACACGCCCATGCCGGACTCCGACCCGGCCAGGTACTTCAGCTTGTCCTTGGCCCGCCGGATGCTGAACAGCTGAAGGTGCAGGTGGCCCAGCTCCCGGTCGATCCGCACCGGTGCCTGGTGCCAGGCCGCGATGTACGGCATCGGCAGGTCGAACAGTCCGTCGAAGCGGCGCAGCAGGTCCAGGTAGAGCGGCCCGAAGGCGTCCCGCTCGGCGTCGTCGAGCGCCGGGATGTCCGGCACCGGCCGGTGCGGCGCCACGTGCACCTCGAACGGCCAACGGGCCGCCGCCGGGACGTACGCGGTCCAGTGCTCGTTGCTCGTCACCACCCGCTCCCCGGCGGCGCGTTCGGTGGCCAGCACGTCGGCGTAGAGGTTGCCCCCGGTGCGGTCGGCGTACCGCCGGGCGGCGGCCAGCATGGTCCGGGTGCGCGGCGTGACGAACGGGTACGCGTAGATCTGCCCGTGCGGGTGGTGCAGCGTCACCCCGATCTCCACGCCCCGGTTCTCGAACGGGAAGACCTGTTCCACACCGGGCAGCGCGCTCAGCGCGGTGGTGCGGTCGGCGAGCGCGTCCAGCACCGTCCGCACCCGGCGCGGGGAGAGCCGGGCGAACGAGGCGTTGTGGTCGTCGGTGAAGCAGACCACCTCGCACCTGCCGTGTCCGGGGCGTACCGGGGTGAACGGCGTGATCTCGGCCGGTTCGTCGGCCACCCGCTGGCTCAGCGACGGGAACCGGTTCTCGAAGACCGCCACGTCGTAGTCGGGCGCCGGGATCTCGCTGTGCCGCTCGGCCCGGGACGGGCACAGCGGGCACTGGTCGGCCGGGGGCAGGAACGTGCGGGTCTGCCGGTGTACCGCCACCGCCACCCACTCGTCGGTCAGCGGGTCGTACCGCAGCTGCGAGGCGGGCGGGGGAGGGGGCAGGTCCCGCCGGTCCGGCTGGTCGCGGACCGCGTCGTCCCGCTCGTCGAAGTAGATCAGCTCGCGGCCGTCGGCCAGCGCGATCTGCGTACGCTTCACTCCGCTCCCCTCGTCGTGGGCACCGTCACCAGCTCACCCACCCTGTCGTCGAGTACCCGTCGGGCCTCGGGTGCCAACCGGTCGTCGGTGACCAGCACGTCCGCCGCCTCCAGCGGCACGATCGACGAGATGCCGACGGTGCCCCACTTGGTGTGGTCGGCGAGCACCACCAGCCGGTCCGCCGCCGCCACCAGCGCCCGGTTCGTGTCCGCCTCCATCAGATTGGGGGTGGTGAAACCGGCCCGTTCGCTGATCCCGTGCACGCCGAGGAAGAGCAGGTCCAGGTGGAGCGCGGCGATCGCGGCCACGGCGAGCGGGCCGACGAGCGCGTCCGACGGCGTGCGGACGCCGCCGGTGAGCACCACTGTCTGGTCGGGCCGGCCACCGACGTGCAGGGCCTCCGCCACCGGCAGCGAGTTGGTGACCACAGTGAGGCCGGGCACGTCGACCAGCCGCCGGGCCAGCTCGGCGGTGGTGGTGCCGGCGGAGAGCGCGATCGCGGCGCCGGGCCGGACCAGCCCTGCGGCATGCTCGGCGATGGCGGCCTTCTCCGCCGACTGGCGGACGGACTTGGCGTGGAAGCCGGGCTCGTCGGTCGAGCCGGGACCGGCCGGTGTCGCGCCCCCGTGCACCTTCGCGAGCAGGCCCTGCTCGTGCAGCGTGTCCAGGTCGCGCCGGATGGTCATGTCGGAGACGCCAAACTCGGCCGCCAGCTCGGTGACCCGGACGCCGCCGGCACGGCGCAGTCGTTCCAGGATGGCCGTCTGCCGCTGCCGCGCCAGCATCCCCGGCTCACCTCCACGCCTCACCGACCCACGCGGGCACTCCACGCGGTCGAACGTGTTCCAACAAAGGCGAACACTACCGCGCAGCGAGGGGTGATGCGAGACCGCCGCCGTCCGGCAGGCCGGACGACGGCGGTCGAGGTGCTGGGGTGCCGGGACGCGGCCGGCGGTCAGGCGGTCACGCGGGCTGGAGGCGGGGCTCCACCCAGCCGGTCTCGGTCAGGTGCTCCATCACCTTCCCGATGGCCTCCTCGACGCTCAGATCCGAGGTGTCGACCACCAGGTCGGCGTCGGTGGGCTCCTCGTACGGGTCGTCGATGCCGGTCATCCCGGTGATCAGGCCGGCCCGGGCGCGGGCGTACAGGCCCTTGCGGTCGCGCTGCTCACACACGGCCAGCGGCGTCGCCACGTGGACCAGCAGGAAGCCCGCCCCGGCCGTCTCCGCCATCTCCCGGGCGGTGGCGCGGGCCGCCGCGTACGGCGCGATCGGGCAGCAGATGCCGACGCCCCGGTGCCGGGCGATCTCGGCGGCCACCCAGCCGATCCGGCGCACGTTGAGATCCCGGTCGGCCTTGCTGAACCCCAGCCCGGCGGAGAGTTCCCGCCGCACCACGTCACCGTCGAGCAGCGTGATCGTGCGGTCCCCCTGCTCGCGGAGCACGTCGGCCAGCCCTCGGGCGATCGTCGACTTGCCCGAGCCGGACAGGCCGGTCAGGAAGATCACCAGCCCTCGGTGCCGCCGCGGCGGGCGCGCCCGGGTCAGTTCCTTCGCCACCGCCGGCGGGGTGTGCCACTCGGGCAGCGGGAAGCCCCGGTCCAGCAGGTCGTCGATCTCGCGCGCGCTCAGCGCCAGCCGCCGGTTGCGCGGCGGGATGTCCTCGCGCCAGCGCCACTGCCCGTCCCGGTTGTCGTAGGCCAGCTCGCGGGGGACCAGCACGCGCAGACCGGCGCCGGAGAGCATGCCCTCGGTGGAGAGCAGGTGGGTGACGCCGTACGCGGCGGCGACCCGGGCCCGCAGCAGCGCGTCGCTGATCTCGTCACGCCGCCGGGCCAGCGGCACCGCCACGAGCGTCGCCGGAGGCATCCGGTCGCGGGCGGCGAACACGCTGCGCACCAGCGCCTCGGCCGGCAGGCCGCCGATCGACTCCTCGCCCACCGGGATCATCACCAGCAGGTGCGCGCCGAGCGTACGGGCCGCGTGCGCGATCTGCGCCAGCTGCGGCCGGTGCAGGGGACGGTCGGCGAACACGCCGAGCACCCGGCCCGGCGGCAGCAGCCCGCGTACCTCGTCGGGGCCGCGCCGCAGCCGCTGGAACGGCCCGTGGCCGCCGTCGCCCAGGCGGCGCACCGTGCCGCCGGCACCCACCATGCCCTCGCGGCCCGGCCAGACGTCGGTCACGTCCATCGCCGCCACCGGCGCGCCCTCGCCGTCGGTGAGCACCACCGCCCGGCGGGCCGGGTCGGCCGGGTCCAGCCCGTCGGCGAGCGCCGCCGGCACCTGGAGCGTCACCGGCACCGGCCACGGCGTGCCGTCGGCCAGCCGGCCGCGCCGGTTCAGCGAGGCCAGGTCGGCCCGGCTCATGAAACCGGTGAGCGGTGTGTACGCCCCGCTCAGCAACAACTGGAGATCGGCCAGCTCGGCGGGCCTGGGCGCGTACGACGGCGCATCCCGCAGAACGTCCTCGGGCAGCAGCCACCCGTTGCTCATCGAACCCCCAACTCACCGGCCGGCACACAGTTTCGCAGCCCACCGGCGATCGGTCGAGAGCGCCACCCGGCCTCCCGGTGATCGCCTGTTCCGGCGACCGGGCCGAGGACGAGTCGGGGTCACCGAATCCTTACCGGCGGGCCGCGGCCGGTCGATCGTGCGAACGGCTGCCCGCGCGCGCCGACCGGCCGAGCGCGCGGTCCCGTATCCGCCGGACCGCCGGCAGCCCCCTGCCGCGGCAGCGACGCGACGCGCGGATCGAGGTTCCCGCCGCAGTCGAGTCGGCCCTCACCCGGTGGCGGCTTCCCCGAGCGGTCGTCACCCCGTCACCCCGCTCCCGCCACCTAGGGGCCGCGGAGGCCGAGGATCAGGGGATCGCAGGGGTCAGGAGAGGCTCCGGCCCGGCACCGGAGTTCTACGCTGAACGGCGTGACACTGCTCGCGACCGAGTCGCTGACCAAGACGTACGGAGGCCGGGTCACCGCGTTGGCCGACCTCACCGTGTCGGTCGAGCCGGGGATCATCGGGCTGGTGGGCGCGAATGGCGCCGGCAAATCCACTCTGATCAAGATCCTGATGGGTCTGCTCCCGCCGACCAGCGGCCGGGTGCAGGTGCTCGGCCTCGACCCCACCACCGACCCCGCCGCGGTCCGCGCCCGGGTCGGCTACATGCCCGAGCACGACGCCCTCCCGCCCGACCTGTCCGCCGCCGAGCTGGTCACCCACCTGGGCCGGATCAGCGGGCTGCCGCGGACCGTCGCCCGGGAACGGGCCTCCGAGGCGCTGCGCCACGTCGGTCTGCACGAGGAGCGGCACCGGGCCGTCGGTGGCTACTCCACCGGTATGAAGCAGCGGGTCAAGCTCGCCCAGGCGCTCGTGCACGATCCCGACCTGCTGCTGCTCGACGAGCCGACGAACGGCCTCGACCCGGCCGGCCGGGACGCCATGCTCGCGCTGATCCACCGGATCGGCACCGAGTTCGGCATCTCGGTGGTGGTCTGCTCGCACCTGCTCGGCGAGGTGGAGCGGATCTGCGACACGCTCGTCGCCATCGACGGCGGCCGGCTGCTGCGCGCGGACCGGGTGTCCGCCATGACCACCGCCACCGACGTGCTGGCCGTCGAGGTGAGCGAGGGCACCGAGGAACTGGCCGCCCGACTCACCGCGCTCGACCTGCCGGTGACCCGCGACGGGCGGCTGCTGCTCGTCCCGCTCGCCGACGACGCCACCTACGACCAGATCCTCGGCGCGGTCGCCGAGCTGGACCTGCCGCTGCACCGGCTGGACCAGCGGCGGCACCGGGTGGCCGAACTCTTCGCCGCGAGGGAGCCCAGCCATGTCTGACGCGACCGGGGTCATCCACGACATCGGCTACCAGCGCTACACCGGTCCGCGGCTCGGCCGCCGGCAGGTCTTCGGCGCGCTCTACCTGCACGGTGTGCGTACCGTCTTCGGGCTGGGCCGCAGCGCCAAGGCCAAGATCTTCCCGTGGCTGGTCGTCTCCGTGGTCACAGTGGTGGCCGCCGGGGTCACGGCGGTACGCAGCCAGATCGGCGAGGTGGTGATGACGTACGCCCAGTTCGCCGACGCGATGAGCTGGCTGGTCATCTTCTTCGCCGCGGTGGCCGCGCCCGAGCTGGTCTCCCGCGACCTGCGCAGCGGCGTGTTGCCGCTGTACTTCTCCCGGCCGCTGCCGCGCGGCGACTACGCGCTGTCCAAGCTGCTGGCGCTCGTCACCGCGCTGTGGCTGCTGCTCGGCGGCCCGCAGCTGGTGATGTTCCTCGGTGCCGCGTTCACCACGAACCGGGGCGTGCGCGGAGTGTGGGACGAACTGCTCGACCTGGTGCCCGGGCTGCTCTACGCCGGGCTGTGGGCGGTGGTGTTCGCCTCGATCGCCCTGCTGGTCGCCTCGCTCACCGGCAAGCGCGCGTTCGCCGCCGGCGGCATCGTGGCGGTCTTCCTGATGACCACGCCGGTCGTGGGCGTGCTGTCCATCCTCCCCTCGCGGACGATCAACGAGCTGGCCTTCGTGGCCTCTCCGCCGACGCTCGTCGGCGGCGTGGGCAACTGGGCGCTCGGCGACCGGCTGACCCAGGGACGGGGCGGCATGCCGATCGGCGACTTCGGGCCGGTCTACGCCGTGGTCGCCGTGCTGCTGGTCGCCGCCTGCGTCAGCCTGCTGCTCCTGCGATACCGGAAGGTGGCCGCCCGATGACGGCGATCAGCACCCAGTCGACGGCCGGCGTGCCCGCCGCCGCGACGAGCACGCTCGACCTGGCGGGCGTCTCCCGCTGGTACGGCAACGTGGTGGCGGTCAACGACGTCACCATGCGGCTCGGTCCCGGCGTGACCGGCCTGCTCGGCCCCAACGGCGCCGGGAAGACCACGCTGCTGCACATGATGGCGGGCTTCCTGTCCCCGTCGCGCGGCACCGTGACGCTGGACGGGGAGCCGACCTGGCGCAACCCCGCCGTCTACCGGCGGCTCGGCCTGGTCAGCGAGCGCGAGGCGGTGCACACGTTCCTCAGCGCGTACGAGTTCGTGCTCGCCAGCGCCAAGCTGCACCGGCTGCCCGACCCGGAGGCCGCCACCCGGCGGGCGATCGAGCTGGTCGAGATGGAAGACGCGCAGGCCCGGCGGATCGGCACCTACTCCAAGGGCATGCGGCAGCGCACCCGGGTCGCCGCCGCGCTCGTGCACGACCCGCAGGTGCTGCTGCTCGACGAACCGTTCAACGGGATGGACCCGCGCCAGCGGCTGCACATGATGGCGCTGCTGCACCGGCTCGGCGACGCGGGGCGGACCATCCTGTTCAGCTCGCACATCCTGGAGGAGGTCGAGCAGGTCTCCGGCACGGTCCAGGTGATGGTGGCCGGCCGGCTCGCCGCCTCCGGCGACTACCGGACCATCCGCCGCCTGATGACCAACCGGCCGCACGTGTTCGGGGTGCGTTCCACGGACGACCGGGCGCTGGCGGTGGCGCTGATGGCCGAGGCGTCGGTCTCCGGCGTCGAGCTGGACCGAACCGGCCTGACGGTCAAGGCCGGCGACTACGGTGCGTTCACCCGGGCACTGCCCCGGATCGCGCTCCGGCACGGCATCCGGGTCCGGCAGCTCCTGCCGGAGGACGAGTCGCTGGAGAGCGTCTTCTCGTATCTGGCGGAGGCATGATGTCGACAGTCACCTGGATCACCGCACGCGGCCTGTTCGGCCGGAGCCGGTTCCTCATGCTGCTGCCGTTGCCGCTGGTCCTGATCGGCCTGGCGGTGCTCTGCCGGTCGCTCGGCGTCGACCCGGGCCAGTGGGGACCGCCGGTGCTCGTCGGCCTCGGCCTCGCGGTGGTGCTGCCGGTGGTGGCCCTGATCGTGGGCACCGGCGTGCTCGGCGCGGAGATCGACGACGGCACCGTCGTGCACATCCTCACCAAGCCGCTGCCGCGCTGGCAGATCGTGCTGCCGAAGCTGGCGGTCGCGGCCGGCGTCACAGCGGTCACCGTCGGCGTCCCGATCTACGTCGCGGGCGTGCTCGCCGATTCGGTACGCCTCGGACTCGCACTGGTCGCCGCCTCGGCGGCGGGCGCGCTGGCGTACTCGGCGCTGTTCCTCGCGCTGAGCCTGGTGACCCGGCGGCCCGTGCTGCTCGGTCTGGTCTACGTGCTGATCTGGGAGGGGCTGCTCGGCCGGTTCGTCGGCGGCACCCGGGTCCTGTCGATCCAGCAGTGGGTGATCGCCCTGGCCGACCGGATGGCGCCGACGCCGCTGCTCGGCACCACCGTCTCGGTGCCGGTCGCGGCGGTGCTCACCGCGCTGGTGGCGATCGGGTTCACGGTGCTGGCGATCGACCGCCTGCGCTCGTTCAGCGTGGCCGGCGAGACGAGCTGACACTCGGCACGGGCGGCCGGCGCGACGCCGGCCGCCCATCCGGTCAGCACGTCGCGAGGCGATGACCGGTTCGTCAGAACGCGCAGGCGATGACCAGTTCCGTGGTGCGGTCCGGCAGCAGGTCCAGCTTCGCGATCCGGCCCGCCGCGCGCAGGTCGTCGGCGACGGCGCCGAGCTGGTCGAGCACTGCCGCCGGTCCGAGCGCCTCGGCCAGCGGCACGTCCGCCTTCATCGACAGCTTCCGTTCCGACTTGGCGCGGCGCACCTGGCCCAGCGCGTCCGCGGCCAGCCGCAGCAGCTCCGGGTCACCCGGCGCCCCCATGGCGCGGCCCACCTCGTACGTGGTCGGCCACGGCGAGCGGTGCACCGAGCCGTACCGCCACCACGACCAGACCTCCTCGGTGACGAACGGCAGCACCGGCGCGAACAGGCGCAACTGCACCGACAACGCGGTCGCCAGCGCCGCCCGGGCCGAGTCGGCCGCCGGCCCGGTACCGTAGGCGCGCTCCTTCACCAGCTCGATGTAGTCGTCACAGAACCGCCAGAAGAACGCCTCGGTGGCCATCAGGGCGGCCGTGTGGTCGTACCCGTCGAAGGCGGTGGTCGCGGTCGCGACCACGCCGGACAGGTCGGCGAGCATCGCGGTGTCCAGCGGTTGGGTCGCCGCGGCTCGCAGCGCGTCGGCGGCGCCCAGCCCGAGCGCGAACCGCGACGCGTTGAGCAGCTTGGTGGCCAGCCGGCGCCCCACCTTGACCTGGGCCGGGTCGAAGGCGAGGTCCATGCCCGGCTTGCCGTTGGCGGCCCAGTAGCGGACCGCGTCGGACCCGTTCCGCTCCAGCAACGCCATCGGCGTGACCACGTTGCCCTTGGACTTCGACATCTTCTTGCGGTCCGGGTCGAGGATCCAGCCGGAGAGCACCGCCGTGTGCCACGGCAGCGCGCCGTGCTCCAGGTGGGACCGGGCCACTGTGGCGAACAGCCAGGTACGGATGATGTCGTGCCCCTGCGGGCGCAGGTCCATCGGGAAGACCCGGGCGAACAGGTCCGGGTCGGTCTCCCAGCCGCCGACGATCTGCGGGGTCAGCGACGAGGTGGCCCAGGTGTCCAGCACGTCCGGGTCGCCGCTGAAACCGCCCGGCTCGCCGCGCTGCGACTCCTCGTATCCGGGCGGCGGCTCGCTCGTCGGATCGATCGGGAGCATCGCCTCGTCCGCTGTGAGAGGGTGGGACCAGTCCGGCTCGCCAGCGTCGTCGAGCCGGTACCACACCGGCACCGGCACGCCGAAGAACCGCTGCCGGCTGACCAGCCAGTCACCGGTGAGACCGCCCACCCAGTGCTCGTAGCGGTGCCGCATGTGTTCCGGCACCCAGCGCAGCTCCCGCCCCCGGGCCAGCAGCTCCTCGCGCAGACCGGCGTCGCGGCCGCCGTTGCGCAGATACCACTGCCGGGTCGAAACGATCTCCAGCGGCCGGTCGCCGCGTTCGTAGAACTTCGCCGGGTGGGTGATCGACCGCGGCTCGCCGACCAGGTCGCCCGCGTCCGCCAGCAGCTCCACGAGCGTCCGCCGGGCGCCGTTGACGGTCTGCCCGGCCAGCGCCGCGTAGGGCTCCGCCGGCACGCCGGCCGGCGGCTCCGGCAGCAGGCGCCCGTCCCGGCCGATCACCACGCGGGTGTCCAGCCGCAGTTCCCGCCACCAGGTCACGTCGGTCAGGTCACCGAACGTGCAGACCATCGCGATGCCCGTCCCCTTGGCCGGGTCCGCCAGCGGGTGCGCGCGCACCGGCACCTCGACCCCGAAGACCGGGGTACGCGCAGTCGCGCCGACCAGGTCCGCGTACCGCTCGTCGTCGGGGTGGCAGACGAGCGCCACGCAGGCCGGCAGCAGCTCGGGCCGGGTGGTGTCGATCAGCACCTCGCGGCCGTCCGGCCCGGTGAACCGCAGCCGGTGGTACGCGCCGGGCCGCTCCCGGTCCTCCAGTTCCGCCTGCGCGACTGCGGTGCCGTACCCGACGTCCCACAGCGTCGGCGCCTCGGCCTGGTACGCCTCGCCCCGGGCCAGGTTGCGCAGGAACGCGCGCTGGCTCGCCGCGCGGGCCGCCGACCCGATCGTGGTGTACGTCAGCGACCAGTCCACCGACAGCCCGAGCCGCCGCCACAGCGCCTCGAACGCCTTCTCGTCCTCCACGGTGAGCAGCTCGCACAGCTCGATGAAGTTGCGCCGGGAGATCGCCGTCGG